>NZ_CP087134.1 GCF_020911925.1 Flavobacterium cupriresistens
ATGACTAAAACTGCTCAATCGGTATGGGAAAACTGTTTGTCTTTTATAAAAGACAATATTCAAGACCAGGCGTACAAAACTTGGTTTGAGCCAATCAAATCAGTTGAGCTAACCGACAATGCATTATACATTCAAGTACCGAGTAAATTTTTCTACGAATGGCTAGAAGAACATTACGTTAAATTATTGAAAGTTGCGCTTACCAAAGAACTAGGGAAAAACGCAAAGTTACTGTATAAAATTAAAATGGAAAACACTTATGGTAATAAACAGCCGTTTACTGAACAGCTGCCAAGTGCCAACAGAGTGCCCATGAAACCGCAAGAGGTTGATGCTCCGTTTAAAAACTTAAATCCAGAGCTTAAAAATCCATTTGTAATTCCCGGAATCAGAAATTTAAAAATTGAATCGCAATTAAATGCCAACTACAGTTTTGACAATTTTCTTGAAGGGGATTCGAATCGTTTGGCTCGTTCCGCAGGTATGGCTGTTGCCAACAAACCTGGGGGAACTTCCTTTAACCCGCTATTAATCTTTGGTGGTGTTGGTTTAGGAAAAACACACTTAGCGCATGCGATAGGTGTAGAAGTAAAAGACAAATATCCAGAAAAAACGGTTTTATATATTTCTGCCGAAATTTTCACACAACAATATATTGATTCGGTAAAAAAGAACAATCGTAACGATTTTATTCACTTTTACCAATTGATCGATGTTTTAATTATTGATGATGTTCAGTTTTTATCCGGAAAATCGGGAACTCAGGACGTTTTCTTCCATATTTTTAACTACTTACATCAAAACGGAAAACAGGTAATTTTAACCTCTGACAAAGCACCTGTTGATATGCAGGATATTGAGCAGCGTTTATTATCCCGTTTTAAATGGGGACTATCTGCCGAATTGCACCAACCGGACTACGAAACCCGTATTTCGATCTTAAAAAATATCTTATACCGTGACGGTGTTGAAATGCCGGAAGACATTATTGAATATGTTGCCCGCAATATCAAATCTAACGTTAGAGAATTAGAAGGTGCTATTATTTCGTTAATCGCTCAATCTTCTTTCAACAAAAAAGAAGTAACAATTGAGTTGGCTAAAAGTGTAGTAGAGAAATTTGTTAAGAACGTAAAAAGAGAAATTTCAATTGATTATATTCAAAAAATTGTCTCTGATTATTTCCAATTAGACATTGAAACACTTCAATCTAAAACCAGAAAGAGGCATGTCGTGCAAGCAAGACAATTGGCCATGTTTTTTGCAAAGAAATTTACCAAAGCTTCTTTAGCAAACATTGGTTCACAAATTGGAGATCGCGATCACGCTACAGTATTGCACGCCTGTAAAACGGTTGACAATTTAGTTTCTACAGACAAACAATTCAAGAAATTTGTCGAAGATATCAACAAAAAACTAACGCTATAAACGCGCATCATGCCAGTAAAGATTCTAATGGTTTGTTTGGGAAATATTTGCAGATCTCCTTTAGCTGAAGGAATTTTAGCTTCCAAATTACCCCAAAATACATTTCTGGTAGATTCTGCAGGAACCGGTTCCTGGCATGTAGGTCATTCACCCGATAAACGTTCGATTGCCGTTGCCAAAAAAAATGGCATCGATATCAATCATCAAAAAGGAAGACAATTTAAAACTTCCGACTTTGATGAATTTGACTATATTTATGTAATGGATATTTCCAATTACGACGATGTACTACTTCTTGCAAAAACAGCCGAACACAAAAACAAAGTACAACTTATTCTGAACGAGTTATTTCCTGACGAAAATGTAGATGTCCCTGATCCTTACTTTGGCGTCTCTAATGGTTTTGACAATGTTTACGAAATGCTGGATGAAGTTACGGACATCATTGCCCAAAAACTTATCGAAAAATATTCATAACTTACCTCCTTTCAATTCGTTTGTAAAAATGACAATTGAGAGCTAATTCGTTTTATAAATTTAAAAAAACGCACATGAAACTTCTAGGAAAACTATATTTAATTCCAACCACTATGGGCGAAAGCGATCCGATGGACGTTTTACCGCAAACAGTAAAAAGAAGTATCGAGCTTATAGACCACTACATTGTCGAAAACGACAAAACAGCCCGAAAATCCATAAAAGCGGTTTATCCCGAAAAGAAACAATCCGAATTGGTTCTTTTTACCTTAAACAAACGTACGGAGCCAAGCGAACATTTAGACTTTATAAAACCTTTGTTAGAAGGAAAAAACATGGGTTTAATGAGCGAAGCCGGATGTCCCGGTGTAGCTGATCCCGGTGCTGTAATTGTAAAATTAGCACATGAAAAAGGAATACAGGTTGTTCCTTTAGTAGGGCCTTCTTCTATTTTATTGGCTATGATGGCTTCGGGAATGAACGGACAGAGTTTTACTTTCAACGGTTATTTACCTATTGATAAAGACGAAAAAAAATCGGCATTAAAGTACTTTGAAAAATTATCTCAGGATAAAAATCAATCGCAGCTTTTTATCGAAACACCTTACCGAAATAACAAATTGGTCGAGGATATTTTGCAAATCTTAAACCCTGCAACGCATCTTTGTATTGCAACTGATATTACCTTACCAACAGAATTCATTAAAACAATGCGCATTTCAGATTGGAAGAAACTTAAAGTTGACCTTCACAATCGACCGACTATTTTTATCATTCATAAAATGTAAAACCACCATAAAATGAAGAAATTTCTAATTTTGATTCTGATTTGCACTGTTCAAAGTGTTTTTTCTCAAACGGAAATTATTACCATAGACGAGCCTACAAATAAAATACCGCCACAAGGAGCTGTTCCAAATGACGATAATAGTATTTACAGTACAGCAGGAATAGAGGTAAAGCCGGAATTCCCTGGCGGAATAGCCGTTTTTAATACCTACATGGAGCAAAACTTCCAAATTCCAAATGTAACTCCGGCACTTAAAGGAAGAATTTATGTCACCTTCATAATAGAAAAAGACGGATCTTTAAGCGACATTAAAGTACTAAGAGATTTGGGCCATGAAACGGGTCGCGAAGCTATTCGTGTTCTAAAAAATGCTCCAAAATGGATTCCCGGAAAACAAAACAATAAGTTGGTCAGAGTGCTTTATTCACTCCCAATTCCTATAAATATTCCTGCAAAATAATTTTAGCAAAAAACTATTACTTATCGTACATTTAACTCACAAGTTTCTAACCTCAAAACTTTTTCATGAGTAAATTACCTAATATCACCACCAGTATTTTTACGGTAATGTCAAAAATGGCCGCAGAATACAATGCCATTAATCTCTCGCAGGGATTCCCAAATTTCCCTGTCGACGAAAGATTAACAGCCATTTTAGCGAAGTTAACCAAAGAAAATGTACACCAATATACTCCAATGGCAGGTTATCCGCCGTTAATGAGTCAGATTGCTAAATTGGTTAAGAGTTCTTACAACAGAACGATCGATCCTGAAACCGAAATTTTGGTTACGGCTGGTGCAACTCAGGGAATTTTTACCACTATTTTGGCTTTGGTAAAAACCGGCGATGAAGTACTAATTCTGGACCCTAGTTACGATTCTTATGAATCTCCTGTTTTACTTTGCAACGCAAAACCCATCAGAGTTGCTCTAAATGATGATTACACCCCAAACTGGGAAAGAATAGAAAAATCCTGCTCTTCAAAAAGCAAGATGATCATCATCAACAATCCGCACAATCCAACAGGAAAAATCCTGAAGGAAGCTGATTTTCTTGAACTCGAAAAAATACTTTCAAAATATCCCGATCTCCTTGTCTTATCTGACGAAGTGTACGAATACATCACTTTCGAAGAAAAACACCTTTCGGCACATACCCGACAAGCTTTACTAGAGCGCTGTATAATGATTTCTTCTTTCGGAAAATCATTTCATATCACAGGTTGGAAAATTGGTTACACCGTAGCACCTGAATATTTAATGAAGGAAATCAAAAAAGTACATCAGTTTTTGGTTTTCAGCGTCAATAGCATTTCACAAGCCGCCATAAGTCAATATTTAGAAGTTGTTGACGTCAATCTTTTAGGGAAATTCTATCAGGAAAAAAGAGATTATTTTCAAAAACTGTTGCAGAATAGCCGATTTGAATTAAAACCCTGTGAAGGAACTTACTTTCAGGTTGCTTCTTATGCCGCAATTTCAGAGGAAGATGATGTTACTTTCTGCAAGAAACTAATTACAGATCATGGTGTCGCAGCAATTCCGATATCAACTTTCTACTCCGATCATAAAGACCAGAAATTAATACGCTTTTGTTTTGCCAAAGATGATTTTACTTTAGAATCGGCTGCAAAAAAATTATGTAATATATAAAGTTTATCAAAATTTTATAACAATATTATGCACGCATACTATATATTTGATTAATATTGTAAAAAAAAGAAAATATGAGCTATACAGATAAAATGTTACGAGATGATGCTTTAAAAGGCAAAGTTATCGTAGTTACAGGCGGCGGAAGTGGTTTAGGAAAAGCCATGACCAAATACTTCTTAGAATTAGGAGCTCAGGTGGCGATTACTTCAAGAGATTTAGAAAAACTAAAAAACACGGCTACCGAGCTGGAAGCTGAAACTGGTGGAAAATGTTTGCCTCTTCAATGTGATGTTCGTCACTATGAAGAAGTAGAAAACATGCTTCAGGAGGTTCTGAAAGCTTTCGGAAAAGTAGATGTTCTTTTGAACAATGCGGCCGGGAATTTCATTTCTCCAACAGAAAGATTATCTGCAAATGCATTTGATACTGTTATAGACATCGTTCTTAAAGGTTCTAAAAACTGTACACTGGCTTTTGGAAAACACTGGATCGACAGCAAACAAAAATCAGCAACGATTTTAAATATCGTGACCACTTATGCCTGGACAGGTTCTGCTTATGTAGTACCTAGTGCAACAGCAAAAGCGGGAGTTTTGGCAATGACACGCAGTCTTGCTGTAGAATGGGCCAAATACGGAATCCGTTCTAACGCCATTGCTCCGGGACCATTCCCAACTAAAGGTGCCTGGGATAGATTATTACCAGGAGATTTAGCTGAAAAATTTGACATGGCTAAAAAAGTACCTTTAAAGCGTGTAGGTGATCACCAGGAGTTGGCCAACTTGGCAGCTTATTTGGTTTCAGATTTCTCTGCTTATGTAAATGGTGATGTGATCACAATTGATGGTGGTGAATGGTTGAAAGGTGCTGGACAATTTAACTTATTAGAAGCTATTCCGGAAGAACTTTGGGATCAGCTTGAAATGATGATAAAAGCAAAAAAGAATAAATAATTAATGTGCTTACTAAATTCAGAATATTTTCAAAAGACTATACTGATTGCACTAAATCCCGATGGTAGTAACTGTCGGGATTTTTTTTTATTTTTTTTCACCATATAAGTCATGTAAGTTCATTTAAATGCAATGTGAATCTACGCAACTGCTTATATTTTCTTATATAACTTATATGGTTTAAAAAAAGCGTTAAACAATTCGCAATTAAGGCAAACAATTCTAAACCTTCTTTAAACTTCTTATTATAATATTGACTTAAATTATTATTTTTGCGATACAAATATATAACAACAAATTTATGCTCATTATTGGACTTGCAGGAGGAACAGGAAGTGGAAAAACAACAGTAGTACACCAAATCATGAACGAATTACCAGACACAGAAGTTGGCGTAATTTCTCAGGATTCATATTACAAAGAAACCACTAATCTATCATTTGACGAAAGAGCATTAATTAATTTTGATCACCCGCGTGCGATTGATTTTGAATTATTGGTAAAACATTTAAAAGCATTAAAAGCAGGAGAAACGATTGATCAACCTGTATATTCTTTTATACAACACAATAGAACAGACGATACGGTTTCAACACATCCGAGAAAAGTAATGATCGTTGAAGGAATCTTAATCTTAACAAATCCGGAGCTTCGTGATCTTTTTGATATTAAAATATACGTTCATGCCGATTCAGATGAAAGATTAATCCGTCGTTTAAAACGTGATATTTCAGAACGTGGTCGTGATATTGATGAAGTTTTAACACGTTATCAGAACACCTTAAAACCTATGCATGAGCAATTTATCGAACCATCAAAAGCTTTTGCAGACATCATTATACCAAATGACAAATACAACACTGTAGCTATTGATGTAGTTCGTGCCGTAATAAATCAGCGAATTTTATAATTTTTATTGTAAATTTATTGCATTAAAGCTAAAAGCCATAACCCGCTTTCCCTTTATCCTTTTATGATCGTCAAACCATAAAAAGATAAAGGAGCAGCCGGGTCAAAAGAGGAATCAAATACTAAAATTACAACCGTTTAAAATGAAAATAACAAACCCTTTCAAAGGAAAATCCTGGCTCAGTCTTCTGGGCAATAAATACGTTTGGGTATTATTATTTTTTGTGGTCTGGATGCTATTTTTAGATAATTACTCCTATTTTGATCACCGTTTCCTGGACCACCAAATTGATGAACTCGAAGACAATAAAAAATATTATCAAGAGGAAATCAGAAAAGATCAGGAACAAATCAAACTATTGAAAAATCCCGAACAAATAGAAAAATATGCCCGCGAGAAGTACTATATGAAAAAAGACAGCGAAGACATATACATCATTCAATTTGAAGGAGACACTATTCCCGAAACCAAAGAATAATCAGAAAAAAAACCACTAAATGGCTACTACCCTATTCGACGATTTTAGTCCTATTTCATCCAAACAATGGAAACAAAAAATTCAGTTTGAATTGGATGGAGCTGATTATAACGAAACCGTAATCTGGAATTCCCCTGAAGACATTCAGGTAAAACCATTTTATCATAGAGATGAATTCTCAAAAGCTGCTACCGTAGAGACAAAAGTCACTGAATTTAAAATTTGTCAGAACATCTTTGTTTATGATATTGACAAGTCCATTCAAAGAGCTTTAAACACCATTGAAAGAGGTGCTGAAAGCCTTCGTTTCACGATTGAAAACGAAAAAACAGACCTTCAGCAATTATTAGAAAATCTTCCTTTAGAAAATAGAATTGTTTACTTTAATTTGAATTTCATTTCAATCGATTTCGTAAAACAACTCGACGCCATTGCCATTCAAAAAAAGAGTACTTTTTACTGTAATTTAGATCCAATTGGTCATTTTGCAAGAGAAGGAAACTGGTTTACTACCTCTGATAAAAATAATTTTGAGACTATTGAAAACATTTCAAAAGCAACTTCAAATACAACATTATTAAGTGTAGATTTAGGTCTGTATCAAAATGCAGGAGCCACAATCACACAACAAATCGGGTATAGTTTAGCGCACGCCAACGAGTACCTGAACCGCACACCCAACGCGCTAAAGCAGATTGTATTTCAGGTTTCGGTGGGAACTAATTATTTCTTTGAAATTGCTAAACTTCGCGCCCTGCGAATGCTTTTCAAATTGATAGCCAACGAATACCATCCGGATATTGACTGCCATTTACTAGTAACACCAACAAAACGCAACAAAACGATTTACGATTATAATGTAAATATGCTTCGTACCACCACCGAATGTATGTCGGCTATTCTTGGCGGAGCAGATGCAATTGCCAATTTGCCTTACGACTCCTTATACCACAAAGACAATGAATTTGGAGACCGAATTGCCCGAAATCAATTATTGGTTTTAAAGCACGAAAGTTACTTTGACAAAGTAGACAATCCGGCCGATGGAAGTTATTATATTGAAAGCCTGACCATGCAACTTGCAGAAAAAGGACTAGCATTATTTAAAGATATTGAAGCCAATGGAGGTTTTCTGAAACTTTTAAACGATGGAACCATCAAAAAGAAAATTCAGGAAAGCGCCTCTAAAGAGCAGGAATTATTTGATTCTAAAAAAGAAGTTTTACTGGGAACCAATAAATATCCTAATAAAGACGACAAAATGAAACATGATTTAGAGTTGTTTCCATTTGTAAAAGTAAAACCTAGAAAAACGTTAATTACGCCAATTATAGAAAAACGATTAGCTGAAAAACTGGAACAGGAACGTCTGGAATTAGAATAACAGTTTTCCATAGTAATTAATCAAACTACTCAAAAGAGTATTTCCATGATAAGAAAAGACCTTACACATATAAAGTTAGATTTTAAAAGCGAGAAGCCCACTGTTGAACAACAACCGGCAAGCAGCTTTTTAACTGCTGAAGGAATTGAGCTGAAACAAACCTATTCTGAAAAAGATCTAGAGAACTTAGAATTTTTGGACTTTGGAGCAGGCTTTGCCCCTAATTTACGAGGCCCTTATGCGACCATGTACGTAAGACGCCCGTGGACGATTCGTCAGTACGCAGGATTTTCTACAGCAGAAGAAAGCAACGCATTTTACAGACGAAATCTTGCAGCAGGACAAAAAGGGCTATCGATTGCCTTTGACTTACCTACACACCGCGGCTATGATTCAGACCATGAACGTGTTGTGGGCGATGTCGGAAAAGCCGGTGTAGCCATAGATTCTGTTGAAGATATGAAAGTACTCTTTGACCAGATTCCTTTAGATGAAATGTCGGTTTCAATGACCATGAATGGCGCAGTATTGCCTATTATGGCCTTTTATATTGTGGCAGCCGAAGAACAAGGAGTCGCCATACAAAAACTTTCAGGAACTATACAAAATGATATCCTGAAAGAATTCATGGTTCGAAATACCTATATTTATCCGCCCACCCCTTCGATGAAAATAATTGCAGATATTTTTGAATTTACGAGCAAGAAAATGCCCAAATTCAATTCGATCTCAATCTCAGGATATCATATGCAAGAAGCCGGTGCAACCGCCGATATTGAATTGGCATACACTCTGGCAGATGGTTTAGAATACATCAGAACCGGTCTTTCTACGGGAATGACCATTGATGAGTTTGCTCCGCGCCTTTCTTTTTTCTGGGCCATTGGAATGAATCATTTTATGGAGATTGCCAAAATGAGAGCGGGAAGAATGATCTGGGCAAAATTAATCCAGCAATTTAACCCAAAAAGCGATAAATCTCTGGCATTAAGAACCCACTGCCAAACTAGTGGTTGGAGTTTAACTGAGCAAGATCCTTTTAACAATGTGGCCAGAACTTGTATCGAAGCAACAGCAGCCGCTTTTGGAGGAACCCAATCTTTGCACACCAACGCCTTAGATGAAGCAATTGCTTTACCAACCGATTTCTCGGCAAGAATTGCCCGTAATACACAAATCTTTTTACAAGAAGAAACAAAGATCACCAAAACAGTCGACCCTTGGGCCGGTAGTTATTATGTTGAAAGCCTGACAAACGAAATTGTAAAAAGCACCTGGAAACTGATTGAAGAAGTAGAAGAATTAGGCGGAATGACCAAAGCCATCGAAGCCGGAATTCCAAAACTAAGAATCGAAGAAGCTGCAGCCAGAAAACAGGCAAGAATTGACAGCGGACAAGATATTATCGTAGGTGTAAACCAATTTAGATTAGAAAAAGAAGATCCTTTACATATCCTTGATGTAGACAACCAAATGGTTCGAAAACAACAAGTAGAGCGTCTGGAAGAAATAAAATCAAAAAGAGATACTGAAAAAGTAAATCAATCACTGGAAAAATTAATTCTTTGTGCTAAAACCGGACAGGGAAACTTACTCGAAATTGCTGTTGAAGCTGCTAGAAACAGAGCAACTTTAGGCGAAATCAGTGATGCTCTGGAAAGTATCTTCGGAAGATTTAAAGCACAAATTAAATCCTTTAGCGGTGTGTATAGTGCAGCAATAAAAAACGACGAGACTTTTGAAAAGGCAAAACAATTAGCAAATGTCTTTGCAAAACAAGAAGGAAGACGCCCAAGAATCATGATTGCCAAAATGGGACAAGACGGACATGATCGTGGCGCAAAAGTAGTAGCAACAGGCTACGCCGATGTTGGTTTTGACGTAGACATTGGTCCGCTTTTTCAAACTCCTGCCGAAGCAGCCAAACAAGCGGTAGAAAATGACGTGCATATATTAGGCGTTTCATCACTGGCCGCCGGACATAAAACATTGGTCCCTCAGGTAATTGAAGAACTTAAAAAACACGGTCGAGATGATATAATGGTAATTGTGGGTGGCGTAATTCCCGCACAAGATTATCAATATTTATTCGATGCCGGTGCCGTTGCCGTTTTTGGCCCCGGAACTAAAATTAGTGAAGCTGCTATAAAAATTCTAGACATCTTAATTGACTAGAAAATTAAACATCATAAAAACTGCTTTTTTTGAGCAGGTAAATTAATTTTAAGAGAGACAGTTGTCTCTCTTTTTTTTTCCTCTTTGTCATTTCGACAAAGGAGAAATCACACAAGAAACTCCACATAGAAAATCGCCAATCTTTGTCGAATATTGAATGCGATTTCTCCTTTGTCGAAATGACAAATGGATTAAAACAAATATTTGGGCTACTCAAATAATAAGTATATTCGTACTTTAAAATAGTACTCAATATGCTAAATCCTCAATACGGTTATCATACTTATTATGTTTACATTATCACAAATAAATATCGTTCGACGTTTTACATTGGTGTGACCAAGAATTTAAAATTGAGATTGTATCAACACAAAGAAAATATAGAAATCAAGAAGAAAACATTTGCATCAAAATACAATATTGAATTTTTAGTTTATTATGAAAAATTCGTTTGGATTCAAGAAGCAATTCTAAGAGAAAAAGAATTAAAAAAATGGAACAGGGATAAAAAACTAGCGTTAATTAAAAAACAAAATCCACTATTTGAATTTCTTAATTATCATTTTCAATAATCTGTTTTATTACCTTCACCACAAAGTATGTCATTTCGAGGCACGAGAAATCACACACGTAACTCCACAAAGATTGGCGATTTTCTATGCGGAATTTCTGGTGTGATTTCTCGTACCTCGAAATGACAAGCTGGTGCATAATCCCACATAAAAAAAGACAGACATAAAAAAAACCTGCTCTAAAAAGCAGGTTTCCTTATAAAGCTCACACTCTATTAATCATTAATTGTAGCATTACTATCTGCTTCAATATAAGAAAGGTCATAACCTCCAAAAGCTTTCATATAACTTCTCAACGAAGTACCAAAAGCATCTCTGAAATGCCTGTTTCCTTTGTTTTTAAAGAAGTTTTTTACTGAACCAGCTCCTCCAAGGTGTGCGGCAGCCAAAATTCCAGATTCTGTAATTTCGATACCACTAATCACTTTCCCTTCATACTTTTCAATTTCGTTACGCAAAATCCATTTGTTTTTAGACAATAACGCCACGAATGCTTTTTCCTGTAAAGCGGGATCTTTTAAAAAGGCTTTTTCATTACGGACACCGATTGCTCGTAAAGCTTGAGAACCAAATTGGTATTTCCCCATATATCCCAGGGAATTTACTAATCGGTATTTACCTTGAGATTCTTTAAAAGCTACTGCTTCTTTAAAACCAATAAGATGATTTCCGGTGTAGGGAAAGTTGTAATTTAAATTAGGATAATCATCCTTTTCTTGCGATGGAAATAAGTATTCGGATCCATCTGTTTTTTCGATTAAAAACCAAGGTTTGGTTTTTAGATTAAAGGGTTTAAAACCCAGGCTTAAAAATGTAATAACTACGATCAAACTCGAGTAAAAGTACCATTTCTTTATCATAAATTGTTTTTCTTCAAAACGCTGTCACCTTTTTGAAATTTCTACGGTGCAAAGGTAAAACAATTTACAAATATACTGATAATCAATTAATTAACTTTTTTAAAAATAAAACGCATGTGCTTTAAGCCCTTTATTGGCGGAGTATTCCAAAGTCGGCGCCGGAATTTTAATCGTGTTCAAAACCGAGAAAATAGTTTTCAAAAAATGCGATTTTGTGTTAATTTTAGCTAAATCAACATCAAAACTAAGAAAAAACTGACGATATCTTTCGGGATTTTCGACCGAAATCGGAATTTCGTTTTGCACATTTCCCGATAACATGCCTTCGGCTCCATATCCAAAAGCAACATTAAACCACTTCGGAATTTTTGATTTTTTTGCAAAAGAATGAAGATTTACAGAAAGCCAATAGGTCTGTCCATTATAATCTTTTAGTACTTGCTCATTAAGAGATTTTCCTAAAACATTTGGTCTTTGATTGGCATATGAAGTTGTATGAAAAGAAAACTTAGGTGTAATACGCTGCTCTTTCCAAAGTAATTCCTGAGAAACATACAATGCGGTTCCTGCAGTATTAGCAATAATATCCCCCGAAGAAGCTCCCCATTCAGAAGAATAACCATCCATCACTTCAACGGCTGCCAGAAAAACAAACCCCATACCCGCACCATAAATTAATTGCTTTTTAGTATCAGCACCGCTCCAATTAAGTGCTTCTGCACCAAATCTTCCCAAATGATAAGCAGAGTAGAAATGACCCACTTTATCCATTTGCAGCCATTCTTTATTATCATTTATAAAATGAAAATTTGACTTCGGATAATCAGAATACCAAATCTGATTTAAACCCAATAAAGTGACTGAAGCTAAAGCAGCTTCAGTCACTATAACTGTATTTTGTCTTTTTAGATTTAAAGTATCTGAGGGCGCCAAAAAAGCATCGATTTTACTTTGAGCTTCCATCCAATGAAAATTCAAAAAAAACAAAACCGATAAAATAAGGATCTTTTTAAAACTCAAAACTATCTTGTTACGCCCTGACTAGCGATCCAGTCTGAATATTTTTTTGCATTTACAGTATGTTGCTCATAAGTAGAAGCAAATTCATGATATCCAAAACGATCTACGCTGGCACAAAAATAAATATAATCATGCTTCTCCGGATTTAAAACCGCATCAAGAGCCGTAATGTCAGGCATCGCAATTGGCCCTGGAGGAAGACCTACATTTACATAAGTATTGTAAGGTGACTTCATAATCAGATCATTATAAAAAACTCTTTTTATAACCTGATCAAAATCATTCGCTTTTAATTTTAAAGCATAAATAACGGTCGGATCAGCCTGTAACGGCATCGCCAAACGCAAACGGTTTAAATATACACCTGCAATTCGAGGTCTTTCGTCTTTTTTAACGGATTCTTTATGAACAATAGAGGCCAAAATTGTAGCCTGAACCGGAGTTAATCCCTGAGCTTTTGCTTTTGCAATACGATCAGCTGTCCAGAAATTATGATATTCCTTGATCATTTTATCACGAAACTTTTCTGCAGAAGTATTCCAATAAATTTCATAAGTATTCGGAATAAACATCGCAAAAACATTCTCTTCATTAAAACCGTTTGCTTTTAAGAAAGTCGAATCTTTAATCGCTTTCATTAACGACAAACTATCCGCTTCGATTTCTGCTCCTACTCTTCCGGCAAAATTCTCCAAACGCTCCTGGTTATTAAAAGATAATTTCACAGGGACATTAGAACGCATCGCACGAACCAAATCGATATTATTCATATCTTTTTTAAGCAAAAAACGACCCGATTTTACATTTTCAGGATAACTTCTTTTATTGGCAACCATTTCAAAATTATCGAAATTCTTGATATACGGTTGTATTATTTTTTTCACATCCGTATAATTGGCTCCGGTAGGAACGTATACGTACACTTCTTTTTCTTCGAATTTAGTATTGGCACTAAAAATTCTACTGATTAAAATAAATCCGTAAATCATTAAAACTGAAATTACGGCTACGGCAGCTAACGTGATTATTTTTTTTATACTCAAAGCTAAGATTTTAAATTTGTTTGTTAATTAACTGAAAAATTGCTTCATCCTGATATTGGTTGTTTGCCAGAATCCAATCTTTTTTAATTCCTATTTCCTTGAAGCCAAATTTAGTAAAAAGTGCTATACTAGCTACATTCCCTACATTAATATTTGCATATAATTGATGCAGATTTAAATTGTGAAAAGAGTATTTAATCAGTAGCTCTAAAGCCTCAGAACCAATATTTTGCTTTCTGTTCTCTTTACTTTGAATCACAATTCCAACTCCTGCTCTGTTATTTTTAGGATCAAATTCAAATAAATCAATCAATCCAACAGCCGGAAAATCTTCATCCTGACAAATCGCCAACCGCAATTGTTTGGCTTCATAAATATCCTGATGCGCATTTTCGAGATACTGCCGAACTAAAAACCTACTATAAGGCGTTTGGGTATTACTAACCTCCCAAATACTCTGATCGTTCTCCATTGCATATACAAATTCCAGATCATTAGGTTCTAATGCCCGCAGGTAAACCGATTCTCCTTTTAGAGTTATCATAGTTGATTTTAGATTTTAGACTGTAGATTTTAGATTGCTGATTTCAGATCTTTCACTTATAACTTTTAAACCTCAATAGTTCCTTTAAAAACAAATTTTGCAGGTCCGGTCAAAAACACATTCGAAAAATGATCTCCGGTTTTATCAAAAGAAACGATTAGTTTTCCACCTTCAACATTCAAATTAATTGAAGTTTTATCGGTTTGACCAATTGCATTCATCGCTATTGCAACAGCTGTTGCACCGGTTCCACAGGCTAAAGTTTCATCTTCAACACCACGCTCGTACGTACGAAGCGAAAAAGTGCTGTCGTCTACTTTTTTAACAAAATTAATATTGCTTCCTTTTTCTCCATATAAAGCACCATACCGAATTGCTGCTCCATTTTCTTTCACATTATAATGCTCTAAATCTTCAACAATTTGCACGTGATGCGGAGAACCTGTATTCAGAAAAGTATAAGAATCTTTCTTTTGAATTTCATCAACATCTATCATTTGCAGTGAAATAATAGCATCCTCTCCAACAGACGCGTGATGTAGACCATCTGTCGCTATAAAAGTTGTTTTATTTTCAATTACACCCAACTGATTGGCAAAAGCAACCAGACAACGACCACCATTTCCACACATGGAACTCTGATTTCCGTCTGAATTATAATACACCATTCTAAAGTCAGTTTCGGAATCATTTTCCAGCAAAATAAGTCCGTCAGCTCCGATTCCGAAACGTCTGTCACACAGGCGTTCAATCAGTTTTATATTGTCTTTAGGGAAAAATTCAGAACGATTGTCAATCATTACAAAATCATTCCCTGTACCTTGATATTTATAAAATTCTACTTGCATTTTTAGTCTTTAAGAAGTACAAAAGTACGAACTATTAATTAATGAAATGTTAATCATTGTTAAAGAGCGTTAAACCATTTTTCTAAATAATTTTTTGAAGTAATTTTACGTTAAATAACTTAAATATAAATTCTAATTATGAAAAGATTTTCAGCCTTATTTTTAGTGTCATTATTTAGCGGCGCTATTACCCTTGGTGCTTACAAGTTATTATTTGAAAGCAACACTTCTTTTTTTGGAAAAGGAAATTCTGTTGTAACTCTTGCTCCCAATTCGTTTGGCAGAAATGTTGCATTAGCAGCAGAAACTGTAGATTTCACAGCAGCCGCAGACAAAACAATCCACACCGTTGTTCACGTAAAAAACGTCTCGCGACGAACTGTCAGTAACCCCATGATGGAATTTTTCTATGGTTATGGCGGACAGCAACAACAGGAACAAGTAGGAACCGGTTCGGGTGTAATTATTTCTGAAGACGGGTACATCGTAACCAACAATCACGTAATTAAAGATGCTTCGGAAATTGAAATTACGTTGAACAATAAAAAATCATATACAGCCAAACTTATTGGTACAGATTCTAAAATGGATATTGCTTTACTAAAAATCAATGCCGACGAAAAACTTCCTTACACGACTTTTGCGAATTCAGATTCTGTAAAAATCGGTGAATGGGTTCTGGCCGTTGGAAATCCGTATAATTTAACTTCGACTGTAACTGCGGGAATTGTTTCGGCAAAAGCCAGAAATTTAGATACAAAGGGCATTCAGTCCTTCATTCAAACGGATGCTGCCGTAAATCCCGGAAACAGCGGTGGCGCTTTGGTGAATACTCGTGGAGAATTAATTGGAATTAATACTATGATTTCTTCAATGACGGGTTCTTATGTTGGATACTCATTTGCCGTTCCGTCTAATATTGCCCGAAAAATTATCGAGGACATTATGGAATTCGGGAATGTTCAAAGGGGAATTCTAGGTGTTGAAGGAGGAGAATTAAACAGTACCGCTTCAAAAGAATTGGGAATTACTGAAACGCAAGGTTTTTATATTAGTAAAGTTTCCAAAAATTCCGGTGCAGAAAAAGCCGGACTGACAAAAGGTGATATTATTGTAAAACTGGACGAACAAAATATTTCAACTTATGCAGACCTTTCAAGCTACATCAATGCCAAACGCCCAAATGATGTTGTTAAAGTGACTTATATTAAAGACGGAAAAACAAAAACTGTTCCGGTAACTTTAAGCAAAAATGAATTTTACAGCACCGAATTTAAAGGTATAGAATTGGAAAATATTGATGCTGCCGATAAAAAGAAATTCAACATAAATTATGGTGTAAAAATCAGAAGTATTTCTAATGAAAATTTAATGCAGTACCAAAATGAATTACAAGGCAATATCATTTTAAGTATAGATAATGTTAAAGCAACAAATATTGAAACGGTTTCAAAACTCTTAAATAAAAAAGATGAGGGACAAAGTATGCGTCTTGAAATGATCAATAAAAATGGAGAAATTCTAAGAATTATTATCTAAACATCTTGCTCAAATTAAAACGGAAGGCCATCTTATTTTTTAAGGTGGCTTTTTTATTTTTCTTCCCAAAACCATTTCCGTTTTTGTTTTCAGCAACCCAATTTTAATTTAACAGGAATAAAATATTTTTTTCGTGAGTTTCAAAAAAAAATGCTAAAATAGTTTACGAAATCGATTGAAATGGGTACTTTTGCGCAAAATTTTAAAATAGTCCTCTATTTATTTTTCCAAATTTCCAATTATGAGCAAAAAATCTTTGTACCAAAAAGAAGTATCACTTCAAGTCGACCGAAGAAGAGCTGGTGTCGAATTAATCAAAATCATAAGTGATTTATGGTATGACAAATCCATCGAAATGGTTTTATTCAAGAATCAATTATTGGATAAAAATGTAAGCGATATTATTAATTTACATCAATACGCAGGTGAGTTTGTTGGTAAGCCAATCACCATTTTTGATTCAGTTGAAATTGCTCAGGTTATCCTGTCGTTAGATCTTCCGCCTTCAAAATTAGATTTAGGAAAACTAACTTACGAATATCGTCTGGAAGATGAGAAATATCCTGACGCAAGATATTTTGTACTTGATAAATTAAAAGAAGCCAAATCATCAGAAGAAATTCAACCAAAAGATGTGGTTTTATATGGTTTTGGAAGAATTGGTCGCTTATTGGCCAGAGAATTAATGTCTAAAACTGGAAAAGGAAATCAATTACGTTTAAGAGCAATTGTAACTCGTGATGCAAACGATGCCACTAGTTTAGAAAAAAGAGCTTCTTTATTACGATACGATTCAATTCACGGAGATTTCCAAGGTTCTGTAACTACTGACCCCAAAAATAATGCTTTGATCATCAACGGAACTACAGTTCATATGATCACAGCCAATACACCGGAAGAAATAGATTATACACAATACGGAATCAATGACGCTTTGATCATTGACAATACCGGAGTTTTCACTACAGAAGTTGCTTTACAAAGACACTTGACTTCAAATGGTGCCGGTAAAGTTTTATTGACTGCGCCAGGAAAAGGAGTTCCTAATATTGTACATGGGGTAAACCATAACGAATACAATCCTGATGAGATTAATATTTTCTCAGCAGCTTCTTGTACTACAAATGCCATTACACCGGTATTAAAAGCTATTGAAGATACATTGGGAGTTGTAAAAGGTCACTTGGAAACCATCCATGCCTACACAAACGACCAGAATTTAGTAGATAACATGCACAAAAAATACCGTCGTGGTAGAGCTGCAGCTTTAAATATGGTAATCACTGAAACAGGAGCCGGAAGTGCTGTAGCAAAAGCTTTGCCTTCGCTAGAGGGTAAATTGACTTCAAATGCAATTAGAGTTCCAGTTCCAAATGGTTCATTGGTAGTGCTGAATTTAGAAGTTAAGAAAGGAACGACAGTTGCTGCGATCAATAAAATAATGAAAAAATATGCTTTAGAAGGAGAATTGGTAGAGCAAATTAAATATTCATTAAATAATGAATTAGTTTCTTCAGATATCGTTGGTACATCTGCGCCTTCAATTTATGACAGTAATGCTACAATTGTATCTAAAGACGGAAAAAATATTGTATTATACATCTGGTACGACAATGAATACGGTTATAGCCATCAGGTTATCCGTTTAGCCAAATATATTGCAAAAGTAAGACGTTTCACTTACTATTAATATAAACCTAAACCAGTGTTAAATAAAACCATCAAGTTTACTTGGTGGTTTTTTTATTTAGATAGGCAAGACCGTGGTACTTTTTACTTCAGAAATTACAAAAACGGTATTTAATAAGGAGACTTCTGGTAAAACTGATAATTTCTGTTGGTGAAAACGATGGTAGCTTTCCATGTCCGGAATGATAATTTTGAGCATATAATCAAAATTCCCCGAAACATAATTACACTCTACCACTTCCGGTAAATTCAAAATAGATTGATTAAACCCCTCCGAAGTGTCATAAGTTTGTTTGGTCAACGTAACTTGGCAATACACAGTAAGATTATTTCCGAGTTTTTTCTTGTTTAAAATCGTGACATATTTTTCTATAACACCCTCTTTTTCAAGACGTTTGACCCGATCATGAACCGGCGTTAACGATAAATTAATCTTATTTGCAATGTCTTTTAACGTGTAATGCGCATCTTCCTGTAAAAGTCGTAGGATTTTTTTGTCAGTTTCATCTAAAGCCATAACGAAAACGATATAAATTTTGATTTAAAAAAAGTCTTTTTTTCTCTTTCAGGAAAGAAAAACACTTCCCAAAAGAATATTTTTCTGTAAAAGTAACAAATAAAATAATATTTTCTTATTTATCAATCAATTATCAATAATATATTCTCTAACTGTAAATTTGTAAAAAACAATTTCAAAAAACAAAAAAATATAACAATATGATAATAGGTGTTCCAAAAGAAATCAAGAATAACGAAAATCGTGTAGCTTTAACTCCAGCAGGAGTTTCTGAAATGAAAAAACACGGTCATGTAGTTTACGTTCAGGCAACTGCAGGTGTAGGTAGTGGTTTTGCTGATGAAGAATATGCAAAAGCTGGTGCAACAGTTTTAGCAACTATTGAAGAAGTATATGCTATCGCTGAAATGATTATCAAAGTAAAAGAGCCTATTGCTTCTGAGTACCCATTAATTAAAAAAGATCAATTACTTTTCACTTATTTCCACTTTGCATCATCTGAGCCATTAACACACGCTATGTTAGAAAGAGGAGCAGTATGTTTAGCTTACGAAACAGTTGAAAAAGCAGATCGTAGTTTACCTTTATTAGTTCCAATGTCTGAGGTTGCAGGTCGTATGGCTATTCAACAAGGAGCAAAATACCTTGAAAAACCATTAAAAGGAAGAGGAATTCTTTTAGGAGGTGTTCCAGGTGTTCCACCGGCAAAAGTTTTAGTTTTAGGTGGAGGTATCGTTGGTACTCAAGCAGCTAAAATGGCAGCAGGTTTAGGAGCTCAAGTTACTATTATGGATTTAAGCTTACCACGTTTACGTCAGTTAGATGATATTATGCCAGCTAACGTAAATACAGAAATGTCAAATCACTATAACATTACCAGAGCAATTGCTGATGCAGATTTAATTGTTGGTGCAGTTTTGATCCCAGGAGCAAAAGCGCCTCACTTAATCACTCGTGATATGTTAAAATTAATGCGTCCGGGAACTGTTGTTGTTGACGTAGCAGTAGATCAAGGTGGTTGTATCGAGACTTGTACTCCAACAACTCACGAGAACCCAACTTTTATTATTGATGATATTGTTCACTACTGTGTAGCAAATATGCCGGGAGCTGTTCCTTATACTTCTACATTAGCTTTAACTAATGCTACTTTACCGTATGCTGTACAGTTGGCTAACAAAGGATGGGAAAAAGCTTGCGCTGAAAATGAAGAATTGAAAAAAGGATTAAACGTTGCTAATGGTAAAATCCTTTACAAAGGAGTTGCTGAAGCATGGAATCTTCCTTTTAACGAAGAAGTAGTGTTAGCAAACGCATAGTTACTAGCATTATAATAAGTGCTTACTAAATAAAAAAGGCTTTTCTTAATTGAAAAGCCTTTTTTGTTACAAAAAACCCTGTCTCGAATTAAGACAGGGTTTTTAAATTTAATATGTGTCTAGTACTTAAATAACGATGTTTTTTCCTCAATTATTTAGAACTACCAATCCTAGATTACTTCTTTTCATCCAAAACTTCTTGAAGTACTTTCGCTTCAGTTCCATTTGGAAAGGTAACTTTTATTTTTTGTGCTATTGTTGGTGCAATTTCAGTTATTCCTTTTTTATCATACGACTCTCCTTTTTTGATATGCCAGCCATAAAAAATCGCAGGAACATGTGTATCATAGCTATAAGGTGTCCCGTGTGAAGTTCCCGTAGTTGAATATTCAATATCACCCGGTTTGTCTACAATAATCAAATCTCCATTTTGAGTTACATCGTATCCTTTTGCTACAAAATTTAAATAGTAGTCATTTCCGGAATTAGCCAAAATTTCTTCTTCGGTATACACTCTCTTAACTTGTGGTTGTGCAATTAAAAAACTTTTAAAAGCCTTCTTTACATTAACCAAATCTAGCTTTTTATCCTTAATAAGTTTCTTATTGAAGAAAATATTAAAGTTAGAATAATTTAAAATTAAATCTACGCCAAAAGTTTTCACAGAAAAATCCTGCAAGCTTTTCCTAACGTCTTTTGATGGATAATTATCTACATTATATTTATGATCTTTTAAATAGATAACATTTTCTGCCCCCGCATGATCAGCAGTTAGAAAAAGTAAATAATTGTCTTTTCCAACCGTTTTATCAAGATAAGCTAAAAAGTCAGCAATAGTCTGATCCAATCTTAAATAAGTATCCTGAAGTTCCATAGAACGTGGCCCAAGTAAATGACCAACATAATCAGTCGAAGAAAAACTAACAGTAAGGAAATCGGTACTGTTGTCTTTACCCAGATCTTCCTTCGCAATAGCTTCCATAGCAAACTCAGCTAACAAATCATTCCCATATGGAGTCGCTCTTAAGACACCTGCATCATTTTTCTCATACATTGTTTTCAAATCATATGGAAAAACAGGCGCTGCACTACCATATAGTTTCCCTTCATACGGGTTATTATCCGGTAAGCTTTCATTGTATGTGCTAGCTGGTTTATATAAATCCCAACCTTTATTAATATACTTCAAATAACGCTTCTCATTATTGAACTGGGTAACCCAATCAGGTAATTTATCCCCATAAAAAGTACTTGAAATAAAAGAACCTGTTTTGCTGTACCAGAATGCCCAATTTGCAAAATGTCCTGCAGGCAAAATTGCTCCACGATCCTTCAAACTAAGACCGATTACTTTTCCAGTAAAATTTGTTGCCATTCTAACTTCGTCAGTTATAGTAGTACTTTGCAGATTCTTTGGTGACATTGCACCCTCTTCTACAGTACCATCTCCAACCGTTTTAACAGATGCATCATCTGTACAGTACATTTCTTTACCAAGCGTTCTGCTAAACCATTCATTACCTACAATTCCATGTGTTGCCGGTGTAGTCCCTGTATAAATAGAAGCATGTCCCGGTGCAGTATAAGTTGGCATGTAATTATAATGCATATTCTGAAAAGTATATCCATTATTTATTAATCTATTAAAACCATTTGGAGAAAAATCATCTGAAAACCGATAGAGATATTCCATTTTCATTTGATCAACTACAATACCTACAACTAATTTTGGGCGCTCTTGAGCACTTAAACTTGTGATAGCAAATAATACCAACAATAAAATACTTTTTTTCATATTTAGATTATAATTAAAAAACAAAAATACAGATTCGCATTTAAAAACTCTAGTCGCTCCTACTCTAAAATCCTTTATTTACTATAATTTAACAGATTTTCAGAAGTTTAATAACAATAACAAGTCATTTAATTTTAAAGTTAATCCGTTACTTGCGAAGATTTCTAATTTGTAATACTAAACAAACACAAAATTACCCTCTAACCTCTTCTAAACACCAAGTTCGCAAAGATTTCATAAACAATACAAAGAAAAATTTTGGATGAAACTGCCCAATTTATATCTGTAAATTTGATCATTACTGCAGTTATAATGGCGTTTCTTATATGTGCTGCTTAACCCAAAGCACGCAAGGATTTACGCAAGGAGTCGCAAAGTAAATCTAAAATGAACTTACATCACTTATATGGTTTAAAAAAACCAACAACCAAAAAGTTATATAAAACAAAAAACCCTATCCGATTTGGATAGGGTTCTTAAAAGAAAGGCGACGACATACTCTCCCACATAACTGCAGTACCATCTGCGCAGGCGGGCTTAACTACTCTGTTCGGGATGGGAAGAGGTGAGCCCCGCCGCAATAACCACCTTAAGGTCGTTGTTACTTGAGGTAACGTACAATTAATTAAAAATTTATAATTAATAATTAAATAATTGCAACAATATCTTAACATACTGAGATAAAGAATATAAAAAAGTCCTTGACATGAGTCGAAGGGAGAAAGTTTCTTCCCCACACCAAAGTGTGGGGAAAAGGGTGTACATAAGCTTACGGATTATTAGTACTACTCGACTATGACATTACTGCCTTTACATCTATAGCCTATCAACGTGGTCATCTTCCACGATCCTTAAAAGAAATCTCATCTTGTGGTGGGTTTCGCGCTTATATGCTTTCAGCGCTTATCCCTTCCAAACGTAGCTACTCTGCGGTGCCCCTGGCGGGACAACAGATACACTAGAGGTTTGTCCAATTCGGTCCTCTCGTACTAGAATCAGATCCACTCAAATTTCTAACGCCCACAGTAGATAGAGACCGAACTGTCTCACGACGTTCTGAACCCAGCTCGCGTGCCACTTTAATGGGCGAACAGCCCAACCCTTGGGACCTTCTCCAGCCCCAGGATGTGACGAGCCGACATCGAGGTGCCAAACCCCCCCGTCGATATGAGCTCTTGGGGGAGATCAGCCTGTTATCCCCGGCGTACCTTTTATCCTTTGAGCGATGGCCCTTCCATGCGGAACCACCGGATCACTATGCTCTACTTTCGTACCTGATCGACCTGTATGTCTCTCAGTCAAGCTCCCTTATGCCATTGCACTCTACGCACGGTTACCAAGCGTACTGAGGGAACCTTTAGAAGCCTCCGTTACTCTTTTGGAGGCGACCACCCCAGTCAAACTACCCACCAAGCAATGTCCCCCACAACGCGGGGTTAGGCCTCAGATAAACAAAGGGTTGTATTTCAACAATGACTCCACAACGCCTAGCGACGCCACTTCACAGTCTCCAACCTATCCTACACATCATTTATCCAAGGTCAATACTAAGCTATAGTAAAGGTGCACAGGGTCTTTTCGTCCCACTGCGGGTAAACGGCATCTTCACCGTTACTACAATTTCACCGAGCTCATGGCTGAGACAGTGTCCAGATCGTTACACCATTCGTGCAGGTCGGAACTTACCCGACAAGGAATTTCGCTACCTTAGGACCGTTATAGTTACGGCCGCCGTTTACTGGGGCTTCAATTCAATGCTTCTCCGAAGATAACATCTCCTCTTAACCTTCCAGCACCGGGCAGGTGTCAGGCCCTATACTTCATCTTACGATTTTGCAGAGCCCTGTGTTTTTGATAAACAGTCGCCTGGACCTCTTCACTGCGGCCAGCTTGCGCTGGCGACCTTTCTCCCGAAGTTACAGGTCTATTTTGCCTAATTCCTTAGCCATGAATCTCTCGAGCACCTTAGGATTCTCTCCTCAACTACCTGTGTCGGTTTACGGTACTGGTACTAATTACCTGAAGTTTAGAGGTTTTTCTTGGAAGCCCTTAGGCGCACTATCTCTTTGTCCGAAGACTCCGAGTACTATCGTATTTCCCCAAGCCGCGTGGATTTGCCTGCGCAGCTTATAGGTAGGTACTTCAACGAACTATTCCGTCAGTTCGCGGCGCTTTCATCACTCCGTCACCCCATCACAGTAATTAGTAGTACGGGAATATTAACCCGTTAGCCATCGACTGTCCCTTTCGGGTTCGCCTTAGGACCAGACTAACCCACAGCTGATTAGCATAGCTGTGGAAACCTTAGTTTTTCGGTGTGCGGGTTTCTCGCCCGCATTATCGTTACTTATGCCTACATTTTCTTTTCTAACCAGTCCAGCATACCTTACGATACACCTTCAACCCTGTTAGAATGCTCCCCTACCACTTACAGTAAACTGTAAATCCATAGCTTCGGTAATATGCTTATGCCCGATTATTATCCATGCTCGTCCGCTCGACTAGTGAGCTGTTACGCACTCTTTAAATGAATGGCTGCTTCCAAGCCAACATCCTAGCTGTCTGGGCAGACAAACCTCGTTCTTTCAACTTAGCATATATTTGGGGACCTTAGCTGATGGTCTGGGTTCTTTCCCTCTCGGACTTGGACCTTAGCACCCAAGCCCTCACTGTTATCAATCATTATATAGCATTCGGAGTTTGTCAGGAATTGGTAGGCGGTGAAGCCCCCGCATCCAATCAGTAGCTCTACCTCTATATAACTAAAATAACGCTGCACCTAAATGCATTTCGGGGAGTACGAGCTATTTCCGAGTTTGATTGGCCTTTCACCCCTACCCACAGGTCATCCGAAGACTTTTCAACGTCAACCGGTTCGGACCTCCACACTGTGTTACCAGCGCTTCATCCTGCCCATGGGTAGATCACACGGTTTCGCGTCTAACACTACTGACTAAAGCGCCCTATTCAGACTCGCTTTCGCTACGGATCCGTGGCTTAACCACTTATCCTTGCCAGCAACGTTAACTCGTAGGCTCATTATGCAAAAGGCACGCCGTCACCCCACGAAAGGGCTCCGACCGCTTGTAAGCGTATGGTTTCAGGATCTATTTCACTCCGTTATTCACGGTTCTTTTCACCTTTCCCTCACGGTACTGGTTCACTATCGGTCTCTCAGGAGTATTTAGCCTTAGCGGATGGTCCCGCCAAATTCAGACAGGGTTTCACGTGCCCCGCCCTACTCAGGATACCACTATCTATTACACTTGTTACCTATACGAGGCTATCACTCTCTATGGCATAACTTTCCAGTCACTTCTAGTTCCTTGTGCATAAAATGTCGTGGTCCTACAACCCCAATCTTGCCGTAACAACATTGGTTTGGGCTAATCCGCGTTCGCTCGCCACTACTTACGGAATCACTTTTGTTTTCTTCTCCTCCGCCTACTTAGATGTTTCAGTTCAGCGGGTTTGCCCACCTATCGGTGTACTATGTCTTCAACATAGTGGGTTGCCCCATTCAGGTATCTACGGATCAATCGGTGTGTGCCCGTCCCCGTAGCTTTTCGCAGCTTATCACGCCTTTCATCGCCTCTGAGAGCCAAGGCATCCCCCATACGCCCTTATTTTGCTTATTGTACCAATCATAAAATCAATTATGACCGTTTTTTTTTGTCTTTTATTATCCGTATTACTACCAATAACAAAAAACGCTTTCTACTTTTTATTATTTCTTATCTCAATATGTCAATGAACTTTTATTTACTACTTTTATAGTAAATCAGTGGAGAATAACGGAGTCGAACCGTTGACCTCCTGCGTGCAAGGCAGGCGCTCTAGCCAGCTGAGCTAATCCCCCATTTTGCAATCTTAGATTGTAGAATTCAGATTTTAGATTTCTTAATTCTTCTCTAATTTCTTTGGTGAATTCCAACTTCTAGAATTTCCTTTTTTTAAGCTTTTCAGTCTTTTTAAGTTACTTTTAATTATAAATTTTTGATTTTTAATTAATTCTCTTTAAAAAGTAGTCCCGGGCAGACTCGAACTGCCGACCCCTACATTATCAGTGTAGTACTCTAACCAGCTGAGCTACGAGACTCTGTTTTACTTAAATTTATTATTTGAACTAACAGCAAGAGTAATAAAATTTCATGATTCAGAAACATTTAGATCTGCATCTTTTTTCCTAACCGTGCAATTGCTTGCTAACACTTAGGCTCTAGAAAGGAGGTGTTCCAGCCGCACCTTCCGGTACGGCTACCTTGTTACGACTTAGCCCTAGTTACCAGTTTTACCCTAGGCAGCTCCTTGCGGTCACCGACTTCAGGCACCCCCAGCTTCCATGGCTTGACGGGCGGTGTGTACAAGGCCCGGGAACGTATTCACCGGATCATGGCTGATATCCGATTACTAGCGATTCCAGCTTCACGGAGTCGAGTTGCAGACTCCGATCCGAACTGTGACCGGTTTTGTAGATTCGCTCCTGGTCGCCCAGTGGCTGCTCTCTGTACCGGCCATTGTAGCACGTGTGTAGCCCAAGGCGTAAGGGCCGTGATGATTTGACGTCATCCCCACCTTCCTCACAGTTTGCACTGGCAGTCTTGTTAGAGTTCCCGACATGACTCGCTGGCAACTAACAACAGGGGTTGCGCTCGTTATAGGACTTAACCTGACACCTCACGGCACGAGCTGACGACAACCATGCAGCACCTTGTAAATTGTCTTGCGAAAAGTCTGTTTCCAAACCGGTCAATCTACATTTAAGCCTTGGTAAGGTTCCTCGCGTATCATCGAATTAAACCACATGCTCCACCGCTTGTGCGGGCCCCCGTCAATTCCTTTGAGTTTCATTCTTGCGAACGTACTCCCCAGGTGGGATACTTATCACTTTCGCTTAGCCACTGAACTTGCGCCCAACAGCTAGTATCCATCGTTTACGGCGTGGACTACCAGGGTATCTAATCCTGTTCGCTACCCACGCTTTCGTCCATCAGCGTCAATATATTAGTAGTAACCTGCCTTCGCAATTGGTATTCCATGTAATCTCTAAGCATTTCACCGCTACACTACATATTCTAGTTACTTCCTAATAATTCAAGTCTAGCAGTATCAATGGCCGTTCCACCGTTGAGCGATGGGCTTTCACCACTGACTTACCAAACCGCCTACGGACCCTTTAAACCCAATGATTCCGGATAACGCTTGGATCCTCCGTATTACCGCGGCTGCTGGCACGGAGTTAGCCGATCCTTATTCTTACAGTACCGTCAAGCTGGTTCACGAACCAGTGTTTCTTCCTGTACAAAAGCAGTTTACAATCCATAGGACCGTCATCCTGCACGCGGCATGGCTGGATCAGGCTTGCGCCCATTGTCCAATATTCCTCACTGCTGCCTCCCGTAGGAGTCTGGTCCGTGTCTCAGTACCAGTGTGGGGGATCTCCCTCTCAGGACCCCTACCCATCGTAGCCTTGGTAAGCCGTTACCTTACCAACTAGCTAATGGGACGCATGCTCATCTTTTACCGTTGTGACTTTAATAATTAAATGATGCCATTCAATTATACTATGAGGTATTAATCCAAATTTCTCTGGGCTATCCCTCTGTAAAAGGTAGATTGCATACGCGTTACGCACCCGTGCGCCGGTCTCAAGCTCCGAAGAACTCTACCCCTCGACTTGCATGTGTTAAGCCTGCCGCTAGCGTTCATCCTGAGCCAGGATCAAACTCTTCATCGTATATTTTTTATATTATATTGCGATGCGTTCTCTATCGGTTCTTTTCGAATCTCTCGATTCCATTACTCTTATTCTTTTGTTTTAACATCTCTGTTAAAACGGCTGTCAATTCAATATGTCTACGAACGTATGTTTCTGTGTTTCGCTTGTTTCTCAAAGCGGGTGCAAAACTACATCTTTATTTTTAACTGGCAAGACTTTTTTGAAGTTTTTTTTAGAAACTTTTCGTTTCTAATTTTCTTCTTTTCTTAACCAATCTCTCAATGAACTTGCGTGTTTTGCGGGGTGCAAAGGTAAGCAGCGTTTTCAAATCTCACAAGCTTTTTTGAATCTTTTTTTTATTTTGTTTTCTCAAACTTTTCTAAAAAATTAATCCTCTTTTCTTGTCAGTCTATCAGGGAACGTCTGCGTCGTTGCGGGTGCAAAAGTAGTCCCTTTATTCGCTTTTACAAGCTTTTTACTTTGCTTTTTTTGCCTTTTTTTGAATCTTTTTCTTAACTTACTGGTAATGGTGTTTTTACAAAACTTCTTTTTTTGTTGTTTTTAGGAAATTACCTTCTTTTGCTGTATTTTTTATATTGCAACAACTTAATCATATATCTTTTTCAAAGAGTTTTCTACTTCTCTACTGCTTTTTTAAGATTCCTTCACCAGGTGTATTTCTTAATTTTTGCCGTCTTTTGATTTTTTTTCAGTTCCTATAGAATTTTAGCATTCAAAAAAAACTTCCAATCCTATCCCTTCACAAACTGTTTTGGCTTTAATAAGCAAAAATAAAAACAAAGACCAAACAAAAAATTAAGTTATTGCGTCTTTTTTCCAATACTACAGCTTCAATAAATGAGTAAGGTATTTTCAAAAATTAAGAGCTTAATTTAAAACAGAGTTTTTTTAGCACTGAATTCTATTTTCATCCTCGCAATTTTATCCTTTCAATATTTCTTTTTTCTACAACCAACTTCTTTTTACAAAACTCAAGCAAAAGCTCATACAAATCAGCTTTTTTTACCTATAACTTTAAATTTGTAAAATTACCCACCCTTACCTAGTCTTCAATCTAGACAACATCTTATAAAAAGACACAATTAAAGACAATAAGTCATCAAACCCAATTAAAGCTTGTTTTTCTTACAAAAATATTGTATTTAAAAAATTAAGATTTTAGATCAAATCTAAAAGAAGTGGGGTCTTGCGAAAATTTACTCAAACTGCTCTAATTAGCACTCTAATTTCTTTCTTTCAAACTGACATAGTTCTTATTTTAAATAATACTATTTCTCAATATATAGTTTAACACCTCTTTGCAGCTTCCCTTTTCACAACATCAATTTATCAAGTCTATTTCTTGTAATTCTGTTTTTTTTTCAACAAAAGATAAATCTTCATTTTCTTATCTTGTTTTATGGAGTTTCTTGCTGAGATTTACTTCGCCTATTCGCTTTCGCTCGGATTTCCTAGGCCGAAAGGACAAACGTGATGCATATTTTGCAAATAAACTAGATTTTCGCATCCCGTTCTTTAACACTTCATTCGTTTTGAACTTGACCCCGGGGTTCTTTCAAAGATTGAAATTAGATTTTTACTCGGCTCAAAGTTTAAGCTTGTCAAGTTTCCTTCGACTTCGCTCAGGATGACACATGGTAAAAGAATGTAAAGTAAAAGAAATAAGAATAAAACCAGGGATTTTACAATAAATCAAATTCAAAAGTTGTAAAATTCTCATCTGTACTGTTTTTTTTTAACCGCAAAGTTCGTTAGGGGTTTACGTAAAGGACGCAAAGATAAAACTTAACTGAACTTACATCACTTATATGGTTTAAAAAAAACAACAACCAAAAAGTTATATAAAACAAAAAACCCTATCCGATTTGGATAGGGTTCTTAAAAGAAAGGCGACGACATACTCTCCCACATAACTGCAGTACCATCTGCGCAGGCGGGCTTAACTACTCTGTTCGGGATGGGAAGAGGTGAGCCCCGCCGCAATAACCACCTTAAGGTCGTTGTTACTTGAGGTAACGTACAATTAATTAAAAATTTATAATTAATAATTAAATAATTGCAACAATATCTTAACATACTGAGATAAAGAATATAAAAAAGTCCTTGACATGAGTCGAAGGGAGAAAGTTTCTTCCCCACACCAAAGTGTGGGGAAAAGGGTGTACATAAGCTTACGGATTATTAGTACTACTCGACTATGACATTACTGCCTTTACATCTATAGCCTATCAACGTGGTCATCTTCCACGATCCTTAAAAGAAATCTCATCTTGTGGTGGGTTTCGCGCTTATATGCTTTCAGCGCTTATCCCTTCCAAACGTAGCTACTCTGCGGTGCCCCTGGCGGGACAACAGATACACTAGAGGTTTGTCCAATTCGGTCCTCTCGTACTAGAATCAGATCCACTCAAATTTCTAACGCCCACAGTAGATAGAGACCGAACTGTCTCACGACGTTCTGAACCCAGCTCGCGTGCCACTTTAATGGGCGAACAGCCCAACCCTTGGGACCTTCTCCAGCCCCAGGATGTGACGAGCCGACATCGAGGTGCCAAACCCCCCCGTCGATATGAGCTCTTGGGGGAGATCAGCCTGTTATCCCCGGCGTACCTTTTATCCTTTGAGCGATGGCCCTTCCATGCGGAACCACCGGATCACTATGCTCTACTTTCGTACCTGATCGACCTGTATGTCTCTCAGTCAAGCTCCCTTATGCCATTGCACTCTACGCACGGTTACCAAGCGTACTGAGGGAACCTTTAGAAGCCTCCGTTACTCTTTTGGAGGCGACCACCCCAGTCAAACTACCCACCAAGCAATGTCCCCCACAACGCGGGGTTAGGCCTCAGATAAACAAAGGGTTGTATTTCAACAATGACTCCACAACGCCTAGCGACGCCACTTCACAGTCTCCAACCTATCCTACACATCATTTATCCAAGGTCAATACTAAGCTATAGTAAAGGTGCACAGGGTCTTTTCGTCCCACTGCGGGTAAACGGCATCTTCACCGTTACTACAATTTCACCGAGCTCATGGCTGAGACAGTGTCCAGATCGTTACACCATTCGTGCAGGTCGGAACTTACCCGACAAGGAATTTCGCTACCTTAGGACCGTTATAGTTACGGCCGCCGTTTACTGGGGCTTCAATTCAATGCTTCTCCGAAGATAACATCTCCTCTTAACCTTCCAGCACCGGGCAGGTGTCAGGCCCTATACTTCATCTTACGATTTTGCAGAGCCCTGTGTTTTTGATAAACAGTCGCCTGGACCTCTTCACTGCGGCCAGCTTGCGCTGGCGACCTTTCTCCCGAAGTTACAGGTCTATTTTGCCTAATTCCTTAGCCATGAATCTCTCGAGCACCTTAGGATTCTCTCCTCAACTACCTGTGTCGGTTTACGGTACTGGTACTAATTACCTGAAGTTTAGAGGTTTTTCTTGGAAGCCCTTAGGCGCACTATCTCTTTGTCCGAAGACTCCGAGTACTATCGTATTTCCCCAAGCCGCGTGGATTTGCCTGCGCAGCTTATAGGTAGGTACTTCAACGAACTATTCCGTCAGTTCGCGGCGCTTTCATCACTCCGTCACCCCATCACAGTAATTAGTAGTACGGGAATATTAACCCGTTAGCCATCGACTGTCCCTTTCGGGTTCGCCTTAGGACCAGACTAACCCACAGCTGATTAGCATAGCTGTGGAAACCTTAGTTTTTCGGTGTGCGGGTTTCTCGCCCGCATTATCGTTACTTATGCCTACATTTTCTTTTCTAACCAGTCCAGCATACCTTACGATACACCTTCAACCCTGTTAGAATGCTCCCCTACCACTTACAGTAAACTGTAAATCCATAGCTTCGGTAATATGCTTATGCCCGATTATTATCCATGCTCGTCCGCTCGACTAGTGAGCTGTTACGCACTCTTTAAATGAATGGCTGCTTCCAAGCCAACATCCTAGCTGTCTGGGCAGACAAACCTCGTTCTTTCAACTTAGCATATATTTGGGGACCTTAGCTGATGGTCTGGGTTCTTTCCCTCTCGGACTTGGACCTTAGCACCCAAGCCCTCACTGTTATCAATCATTATATAGCATTCGGAGTTTGTCAGGAATTGGTAGGCGGTGAAGCCCCCGCATCCAATCAGTAGCTCTACCTCTATATAACTAAAATAACGCTGCACCTAAATGCATTTCGGGGAGTACGAGCTATTTCCGAGTTTGATTGGCCTTTCACCCCTACCCACAGGTCATCCGAAGACTTTTCAACGTCAACCGGTTCGGACCTCCACACTGTGTTACCAGCGCTTCATCCTGCCCATGGGTAGATCACACGGTTTCGCGTCTAACACTACTGACTAAAGCGCCCTATTCAGACTCGCTTTCGCTACGGATCCGTGGCTTAACCACTTATCCTTGCCAGCAACGTTAACTCGTAGGCTCATTATGCAAAAGGCACGCCGTCACCCCACGAAAGGGCTCCGACCGCTTGTAAGCGTATGGTTTCAGGATCTATTTCACTCCGTTATTCACGGTTCTTTTCACCTTTCCCTCACGGTACTGGTTCACTATCGGTCTCTCAGGAGTATTTAGCCTTAGCGGATGGTCCCGCCAAATTCAGACAGGGTTTCACGTGCCCCGCCCTACTCAGGATACCACTATCTATTACACTTGTTACCTATACGAGGCTATCACTCTCTATGGCATAACTTTCCAGTCACTTCTAGTTCCTTGTGCATAAAATGTCGTGGTCCTACAACCCCAATCTTGCCGTAACAACATTGGTTTGGGCTAATCCGCGTTCGCTCGCCACTACTTACGGAATCACTTTTGTTTTCTTCTCCTCCGCCTACTTAGATGTTTCAGTTCAGCGGGTTTGCCCACCTATCGGTGTACTATGTCTTCAACATAGTGGGTTGCCCCATTCAGGTATCTACGGATCAATCGGTGTGTGCCCGTCCCCGTAGCTTTTCGCAGCTTATCACGCCTTTCATCGCCTCTGAGAGCCAAGGCATCCCCCATACGCCCTTATTTTGCTTATTGTACCAATCATAAAATCAATTATGACCGTTTTTTTTTGTCTTTTATTATCCGTATTACTACCAATAACAAAAAACGCTTTCTACTTTTTATTATTTCTTATCTCAATATGTCAATGAACTTTTATTTACTACTTTTATAGTAAATCAGTGGAGAATAACGGAGTCGAACCGTTGACCTCCTGCGTGCAAGGCAGGCGCTCTAGCCAGCTGAGCTAATCCCCCATTTTGCAATCTTAGATTGTAGAATTCAGATTTTAGATTTCTTAATTCTTCTCTAATTTCTTTGGTGAATTCCAACTTCTAGAATTTCCTTTTTTTAAGCTTTTCAGTCTTTTTAAGTTACTTTTAATTATAAATTTTTGATTTTTAATTAATTCTCTTTAAAAAGTAGTCCCGGGCAGACTCGAACTGCCGACCCCTACATTATCAGTGTAGTACTCTAACCAGCTGAGCTACGAGACTCTGTTTTACTTAAATTTATTATTTGAACTAACAGCAAGAGTAATAAAATTTCATGATTCAGAAACATTTAGATCTGCATCTTTTTTCCTAACCGTGCAATTGCTTGCTAACACTTAGGCTCTAGAAAGGAGGTGTTCCAGCCGCACCTTCCGGTACGGCTACCTTGTTACGACTTAGCCCTAGTTACCAGTTTTACCCTAGGCAGCTCCTTGCGGTCACCGACTTCAGGCACCCCCAGCTTCCATGGCTTGACGGGCGGTGTGTACAAGGCCCGGGAACGTATTCACCGGATCATGGCTGATATCCGATTACTAGCGATTCCAGCTTCACGGAGTCGAGTTGCAGACTCCGATCCGAACTGTGACCGGTTTTGTAGATTCGCTCCTGGTCGCCCAGTGGCTGCTCTCTGTACCGGCCATTGTAGCACGTGTGTAGCCCAAGGCGTAAGGGCCGTGATGATTTGACGTCATCCCCACCTTCCTCACAGTTTGCACTGGCAGTCTTGTTAGAGTTCCCGACATGACTCGCTGGCAACTAACAACAGGGGTTGCGCTCGTTATAGGACTTAACCTGACACCTCACGGCACGAGCTGACGACAACCATGCAGCACCTTGTAAATTGTCTTGCGAAAAGTCTGTTTCCAAACCGGTCAATCTACATTTAAGCCTTGGTAAGGTTCCTCGCGTATCATCGAATTAAACCACATGCTCCACCGCTTGTGCGGGCCCCCGTCAATTCCTTTGAGTTTCATTCTTGCGAACGTACTCCCCAGGTGGGATACTTATCACTTTCGCTTAGCCACTGAACTTGCGCCCAACAGCTAGTATCCATCGTTTACGGCGTGGACTACCAGGGTATCTAATCCTGTTCGCTACCCACGCTTTCGTCCATCAGCGTCAATATATTAGTAGTAACCTGCCTTCGCAATTGGTATTCCATGTAATCTCTAAGCATTTCACCGCTACACTACATATTCTAGTTACTTCCTAATAATTCAAGTCTAGCAGTATCAATGGCCGTTCCACCGTTGAGCGATGGGCTTTCACCACTGACTTACCAAACCGCCTACGGACCCTTTAAACCCAATGATTCCGGATAACGCTTGGATCCTCCGTATTACCGCGGCTGCTGGCACGGAGTTAGCCGATCCTTATTCTTACAGTACCGTCAAGCTGGTTCACGAACCAGTGTTTCTTCCTGTACAAAAGCAGTTTACAATCCATAGGACCGTCATCCTGCACGCGGCATGGCTGGATCAGGCTTGCGCCCATTGTCCAATATTCCTCACTGCTGCCTCCCGTAGGAGTCTGGTCCGTGTCTCAGTACCAGTGTGGGGGATCTCCCTCTCAGGACCCCTACCCATCGTAGCCTTGGTAAGCCGTTACCTTACCAACTAGCTAATGGGACGCATGCTCATCTTTTACCGTTGTGACTTTAATAATTAAATGATGCCATTCAATTATACTATGAGGTATTAATCCAAATTTCTCTGGGCTATCCCTCTGTAAAAGGTAGATTGCATACGCGTTACGCACCCGTGCGCCGGTCTCAAGCTCCGAAGAACTCTACCCCTCGACTTGCATGTGTTAAGCCTGCCGCTAGCGTTCATCCTGAGCCAGGATCAAACTCTTCATCGTATATTTTTTATATTATATTGCGATGCGTTCTCTATCGGTTCTTTTCGAATCTCTCGATTCTATTACTCTTATTCTTTTGTTTTAACATCTCTGTTAAAACGGCTGTCAATTCAATATGTCTACGAACGTGTGTTTCTTTTTATTTTCGCTTGTGTTGCAAAGCGGGTGCAAAACTACATCTTTATTTTTAACTGGCAAGACTTTTTTGAAGTTTTTTTTAGAAACTTTTCGTTTCCAATTTTCTTCTTTTCTTAACCAATCTCTCAATGAACTTGCGTGTTTTGCGGGGTGCAAAGGTAAGCAGCGTTTTCAAATCTCACAAGCTTTTTTGAATCTTTTTTTTATTTTGTTTTCTCAAACTTTTCTAAAAAATTAATCCTCTTTTCTTGTCAGTCTATCAGGGAACGTCTGCGTCGTTGCGGGTGCAAAAGTAGTCCCTTTATTCGTTTCTACAAGCTTTTTACTTTGCTTTTTTTGCCTTTTTTTCAATCTTTTTCTTAACTCACTGGTAATGGTGTTTTTACAAAACTTAGCCTTTTGTTGTTTTTAGGAATTTTCTTTCATGTTGTGGTATTATCTTGTTGCTGCTCTTTTGGAAGGGCTGATTTTACTGGGTTTTACTCTTTTGAGGGTTTAGATCCTCGGAGTTATTCTTGCTTCCCGGGCTCTCTCTTTACTCTGGATAGTCTCGCAAAGACGCAAAAGCGCTAAGTTTCTTCTTTTTTTGATGTTGGGGCTTGTGGACTTAGAATAATAAACCCGACAGGTTTTGAAAACCTGTCGGGTTGAGGACGTATTATTAAGGATATGATTGCTCCTATATATTATAGTATCTGATTTAAGGAATCTATAACTTCTTTTGTACGCTGAGTGCTTTTAATTTGGAATCTTTAAACAACAAACCCGACAGGTTTTAAAAACCTGTCGGGTTGGGGAATATAAACCATTACCACCTACATAACCAGAAAGAAAATCTACTAACAATCTGATTCTACATCAAAAACGCAAAGAAAGATTAGAATCAAACCTACCACCAAACACTCCTTCTCTACCAGATCCATTCATAAACAAAAAACCTACAGCTATTAAAAAGCCTAGAGATTCAAAACTTAAATTATCCAGCAATACATTAGAACAACAAAAGCCTTACTAATTATATATGCATATAAACTTCTACTTACATATTGTAAGTGTTTTTGTAATGCGCTATATTTGCATTCACAAAATTATAAACAATGATTAAGATTACTTTACCCGACGGGTCAATTAGAGAGTTTGCCTCAGGCGTAACTCCGATGGAGGTTGCTAAAAGCATTAGTGAAGGATTTGCAAGAAACGTGATTTCTGCGTCTTTTAATGGTACAACAATAGAAACCGAAACTCCATTGACGACCGACGGTAGTCTTATTTTATATACCTGGAATGATGCGGAAGGAAAAAAAGCTTTCTGGCATTCGACTTCTCACGTAATGGCGCAAGCTCTTGAGGAACTTTATCCTGGAATTAAACTGACTCTTGGGCCAGCAATTTCAAACGGGTTCTATTATGATGTAGATTTCGAAGATCAAAAGATAACTGATGCTGACTTCAAAAAGATTGAGGATCGTGTTCTTGAAATTTCAAGAGAGAAACATGAATTCAAAATGCGTCCGGTTAGCAAAGCAGATGCTTTAGCAATGTATAAAGACAACGTTTACAAGACAGAATTGATTTCTAACCTTGAAGACGGAACTATTACATTTTGCGATCATTCCACTTTTACTGATTTATGTCGTGGTGGACATATACCGAATACCGGTATCATCAAAGCCATGAAAATCATGAGTGTTGCAGGTGCTTACTGGCGTGGTGACGAGAAAAACAAACAGCTGACTCGTGTTTACGGAACTTCTTTCCCTAAACAAAAAGATTTAACTGAATATCTGGAACTTCTTGAAGAGGCTAAACGTCGTGACCACCGTAAACTTGGTAAAGAACTTGAATTGTTTGCTTTCTCTCAGAAAGTTGGACAAGGTTTACCTTTATGGTTACCAAAAGGAGCGGCACTTAGAGATCGTTTAGAACAATTTTTAAAGAAAGCTCAAAAGAAAGCCGGATACGAACAAGTAGTAACTCCACATATTGGACAGAAAGAGCTTTATGTTACTTCTGGACATTACGCAAAATATGGTGCAGATAGTTTTCAGCCAATCAATACTCCTGCCGAAGGTGAAGAGTTTTTATTGAAGCCAATGAACTGTCCTCATCACTGTGAAATTTACAATGTAAGACCTTGGTCATATAAAGATTTACCGAAGCGTTATGCAGAATTTGGTACTGTATACCGATATGAGCAATCCGGTGAATTACATGGATTGACTCGTGTAAGAGGTTTTACTCAGGATGATGCACACATTTTCTGTACTCCAGAGCAACTGGATGAAGAGTTTAAAAAAGTAATTGACCTAGTATTATATGTATTTGGTTCATTAGGCTTTGAAAACTTTACAGCTCAAATTTCTTTAAGAGACCAGGAAAACAGAGAGAAATACATTGGTTCTGATGAAAACTGGGAGAAAGCTGAAAATGCCATTATCAACGCTGCAGCTGACAAAGGGCTAAACACTGTAATAGAATATGGTGAGGCTGCTTTTTACGGTCCGAAGCTTGACTTTATGGTAAAAGATGCTTTAGGCAGACAATGGCAATTAGGAACAATTCAGGTTGATTATAACCTACCAGAGCGTTTCGAATTGACTTACAAAGGCGCTGATAACGAATTACATAGACCTGTAATGATTCACAGAGCTCCTTTTGGATCTATGGAACGTTTTATCGCTATTTTGCTAGAGCACACTGCAGGAAATTTCCCACTATGGTTAATGCCTGAGCAGGCTATTATCTTGTCTTTGAGCGAGAAATACGAAATATATGCTAAAAAAGTTTTAGATTTGCTAGAAAATCACGAAATTCGCGCCCTAATTGACAACCGAAGTGAGACTATTGGTAAGAAAATTAGAGATGCCGAAATGCAGAAAATACCGTTTATGCTTATTGTAGGTGAGGAAGAGGAGAAAAACGGAACAATTTCTATTCGTCGCCATGGTCAAGAAGGAAAAGGGAATATTACAGTTACAATTGATGAATTTGTCGCTATTGTAAACGAAGAAATAAAAAAGACATTAAAAGTTTTTACAGTTTAACTTAAATTATAAAGTCATAGCAATAAGAAGCAACAGAGGTTACCAACCTCGAGTAGAAAAAAAAGATGCACACAGAATAAATAATCATATTCGTGGTGTACAAGAAGTAAGACTAGTAGGCGAGAACATCGAACCAGGTGTATTTAAGCTTGCTGAAGCTTTACGTTTAGCGGATCAATTCGAATTGGATTTGGTTGAAATTTCACCAAACGCTGAGCCGCCGGTTTGTAAAATCATGGATTACAAGAAATTTGTTTACGAACAAAAGAAACGTGACAAGGTTTTAAAAGCTAAGTCAACGCAAGTTGTAGTAAAAGAAATTAGATTTGGTCCTCAGACAGATGAGCATGATTACGAATTTAAAAGAAAGAATGCTGAGAAATTCCTTAAAGAAGGAGCAAAACTAAAAGCATTCGTTTTCTTTAAAGGTCGTTCTATCATCTATAAAGATCAAGGTCAGATTTTATTATTACGTTTGGCAACCGATTTAGAAGAGCACGGTAAAGTAGAAGCAATGCCTGTGTTAGAAGGAAAGAGAATGATTATGTTCATTGCTCCGAAGAAAAAGAAATAGTGTTCAGTTTACAGTTTCAGTATTCAGTTTTACAACCTGAAACTTTAAACATGAAACAAAGATATAAGTAAGTAAGAATAAATTAAAACACTAGGAAAAATGCCTAAAATGAAAACAAAATCTAGCGCCAAGAAACGTTTCAAAGTTACTGGTTCTGGAAAGATTAAAAGAAAGCATGCTTTTAAAAGTCACATCTTGACAAAAAAATCTAAAAAACGTAAATTAGCTTTGACACACTCTGCGCTAGTTCACTCAACAGATATGAAAAGCATTAAACAACAATTAAGAATTATCTAATAATTCTTTCGGTTAAAAATTATTTATATAACCTTGGAGTATGGCCATTAAGTTCCTTTGATTTAATTCAGGACGCCTGCTACAAAAACACATTAAAATTATGCCAAGATCGGTAAATTCAGTTGCTAAAAGAGCAAGAAGAAAAAAAATAATGAAGCAAGCCAAAGGTTTCTTTGGTAGACGTAAAAACGTTTGGACAGTTGCTAAGAATGCGGTAGAGAAAGCAATGTGCTACGCTTACCGTGACAGAAAACAGAACAAAAGAAATTTCCGTGCTTTATGGATTCAACGTATTAACGCTGGAGCTAGATTAGAAGGAATCTCTTATTCTCAATTCATGGGGAAAGTTAAAGCTAACGGAATCGAATTGAACCGTAAAGTTCTTGCAGATTTAGCTATGAACCACCCTGAAGCTTTCAAAGCTATTCTTAATAAAGTAAAATAAACGTTTTATAAACTCAATTTAAGATTACTTACTTATCATAGAAAACCCAGTCAATTGACTGGGTTTTTGCTTTTATACCTTCCTCAATAAATCTCTTTTTACAAACTAAATTTAAAAAGTATATTTACACAAAAGTAAAACGCAGCATGTATCAACCTCTTCTTACTCATATCGCAAAATATATCACATTAGAACCTTCTGAGATCAATACTTTGGAGTCTTGCTTACGTTTGTCTAAAATAAAAAAGAAAGAGTGTCTATTACAGGAAGGACAAGTTTGCAATACAATGTACTTTATACTAAAAGGCTGCATTAGACAATACATTATTAACGCCAAAGGAACTGAGCAAACGTTGCAATTTGGAATTGAAAACTGGTGGATTACCGATTATTTAAGCTATCACAATCATGTTCCTTCGCATTTTTATATTCAGGCGGTTGAGAATTGTGAAGTCATTGCTATTGAAAAAACCGTACTTGAATCACTATTACTTCAGATTCCTAAACTGGAACGTTACTTTAGAATTGTATCTCAGAAGTCTTTTGGAGCAGCTCAAATGCGCATCAAATTTTTATTTACGATGTCGGCAGAAGAACGCTATCATCATTTTAACAATCAGTTTCCGGAATTCGTACAACGTATCCCTCAGTATATGCTTGCCTCCTACTTAGATTTTTCAGCTGAATTTATGAGTAAAATCAGATCCGGTAAAATTTAATCTTCATTTCTTGAACTACTTCAAGTTTTCTAAAGCTGATTTTGTTGAACTTTGTATCAAACTTTAAAAGACAAGTACAATGAAACCAAGAATAGTTATTCCAAAAGTAGCTCCGGAAGCATACCAGGCAATGTTAGGCTTAGAAAAATACATCGCTTCAACATCATTAAGTCCTATTCATAAGGAATTAATCAAAATTAGAGCCTCCCAAGTTAATGGTTGTGCGTATTGCATCAATATGCATACAGCAGACGCCCGCAAATTGGGTTTAAGCGAACAGCGCATTTATTTACTAAGCGCATGGCGTGAGGCTGATGTTTATACCGAAGAAGAACAAGCCATCTTAGCATTAACAGAAGAAGTCACCTTGATAAGCAATCATGTTTCTGAAGAAGTTTACCAAAATGCTGCTCGCTTTTTTGACGAAAAATACCTTGCCGAAATTATAATGATGATCATCACCATCAATGCCTGGAATAGAATTGGAATTACTACAGGCTTAAGAGCCGTATAATTTTAAAGATAATTTTTACAAAAAAAATACTAATGCGAACCCTCACCTGTGAGGGTTTGTTTGTATATAACTGTATATGAGAAATAGATATTATACATTAAAAAAAAAAATCTAAAATACCGTATTTATACGTATTGTCATTTGACAGATTTTTCTACTTTTGGCGCAATGATACCACAAAGAATACACACTTACCTCTCTATATTCCTTACTCTCGTTGTTTTCTCTTCTTGTCAAAAGAAGCCTGTTGCTATCACACAAAAAACGAAACCTAATCCTGAAATTCGACAGCTGATTGCGACAGCTGATAAATTCAGAGCAAGCAAACAACTTGACAGTGCTTTCTATTATTATAACAAAGCTAAAATTAACTGTACTCCTACTAACCCCATTAGTGATTATGCGTATTGCGTAACGAATATGGCCGACATACAGCAAACTTTGGACGATTTCCTTGGCAGCGAAACTACCCTAGTCAAAGCCCTACCACTTTTAAGCAGCCTGAAAAACCCTGATTCTTTATGGAAAATATATACTATTCTAGGCACTAACTATAGTAACATTTACAATTACGACACTGCACTATCCTACTTTTATAAAGCATTATATTTAAACACTGGCGTCGTTAAAAAGTTAACTACAAAAAATAATATTGGAGCTGTTTTTATAAAACAAAAAAAATACAATGCCTGCTTACAACTTTTACTTCCTTTAAGCAGTTCTACAAGTGTGCAGGAAAGTCGTGAGCAATACTCCAGATTACTGGACAATATCGGTTTTTGCTATTTTAAACTTGAAAAAAAAGAAGCTCTTTTGTACTATACCAAAAGTCTGGAAATTAAATCTGAGCTAAAAGACGCTTATCAATTAGGTAAAACCTATTACCATCTTGCCGAATACTATCAAAAAAACAATCTGCCTTTATCAATAAAATACGCCAAACTGAGCTACGAAAAACATCGTAATTCAGATTGCATAGATCAGACATTAAAAGTTCTTGCTTTTCTTATAAAAAATGATTCCGGTAAAGAATTAGAGAAAAATTCTATTACCTATGTAAAATTGACAGACAGTATTTCTGAAGTCAAACAGAAAGCAAAAAATTTATTTGCTAGAATAAAATACGATTCAAAAAAAGAAAAGGACGAAAACTTAAAACTTAAAGCACAAAAAATAAAAAATGAACTACAGCTAGAAGGACAGGAAACGAGAAATAACATCTCTTACATCATTATTTTACTGACTCTTGTTCTGATTCTGATCCTATATTTTTATCTAAATTCAAGAGCCAATCGAGAAAAACTAAAAGCGACTTATCACAGCGAAACCCGCATTTCAAAAAAACTACACGACGAACTTGCCAATGATGTTTATCATGCTATGGCTTTTGCTGAAAACAGAGATCTTTCAATAATCGAAAACAAAAACAATTTAATAAATAGTCTTACTGATATTTATTCCCGAACAACAGATATTTCAAAAGAAAACTGCCCAATCATAACAGATATCAATTACATCATCTCTTTAAAGGAGATGATTTCCGGATTTAACACCTCAAATGTCACTATTGTACTAAGTGGTTTAGATACCATATTGTGGGATGAAATTGAAAAAACAAAAAAAATAAACATCTACAGAATCCTGCAAGAATTGCTTGTAAACATGAAAAAACACAGTAAAGCAACCTTAATCGGGATTACAATAAAAAAGACAACAGATGTTATCCTTATTAATTACGCTGATAATGGACAGGGTATTGATCTTAAAAAAATAGGTTTTAAAAATGGACTACAAAATATAGAAAATAGAATTGCTACTATAAAAGGAGGCGTTACTTTCGACTCCAATCCAAAAGAAGGCTTTAAAGTTTTTATTAAACTCCCTTTATACCACTAATAAAAACATGGATATTTCTACAAAAGGGCAATCGCTACTGCCTCTTCTATTTAAAATAATTACTGTACTATTGATTATCTTATCTCTGCATTCCTGTAAAAAAGAGAATTGGATCAATCGCAAAAAGGAAAAAACTACTACTCAGATCAAGAAAATTATTGATACTGCAGATGTTTTACTCGATCTTAAAAAAAGAGATAGTGCTTACTATTACTTTAATAAGGTGCTACCCTTAATTGACCCGAAAAGAAATCCTGAAGAATTTGTTTACACTTTGATGTGTATGGCAGAAATACAGCATTTTAAGGGCAACCCTATTAAAAGCGAGTCTTATCTGACCAAGACTATGCCTTATCTGGAAAAAATAAAAAATCGTGGGTACAAATGGACGGTTTACACGATTATGGCCAATAATTACCATACTTCGTACGATCTGAAAAATGCTCTTTTGCACCATCAAAAAGCATTAAACTATACATCCACTACCTTACAAAGAAATCAGACACTGCATAATATAGCACTAGTATATTGTGATCAGGAAAAATACATTGATGCAATAGAAATCTATTTACCGCTTCTCGCGAAACATACTACGGACCCCGAAAATTTAAATATCGACGAGACCAATTATGCCATGGTACTAAACGATCTGGGACATTGTTATTACAAAACGCACAATCCAAAAGCATTGGAATGTTTTAATGAGAGTTTGAAAATCAACCAACAAATTAAAAATCAGGAAGGAATCATGTTCAATCACTGGTTTATCTCTCTTTATTATTTAAAAAGCAATCCAAAATATGCATCGAAACATGTTAAATTGGCTTATGACATCTCTTGTCGCCATAATTACACAACCAAAAGAATCCAATATTTAAGTGCGCTTGTAAAATGCAGTACCGGGCCTGAACAAAAAAAATATGCGCTTGCTTATATACAGCTGTCTGATAGCATTAAAGAGGTGAGACTGCGAACGAAAAATCAATTTTCTCAAATTAAATACGATTCAAAACTAGATAAAGCCGAAAATTTACAACTCAAAACTCAAAAGGCAGAAAATAAATTACAACTCGAACGAGAGAAAAACCGGAACATCATTTCGTATATCCTAATCTTATTCATTCTGGTTATTTTACTATTTCTCTCCTCTTATTTAATATTAAAAGGAAGAAGAGAAAAAAACGACGCCATCTATGAGAGCGAAATGCGCATCTCTGCAAAACTAAAAAGTGAGCTTTCTAACAACATTTACAACCTGATTCTGTTTGCAAGCACCGAAAATCTGGAAAGTGAGGAAAACAAAGAGCGGTTACTAAATAATCTAGAGGTCATCTATTCCCGTACCCGAAATATCTCAAAGGAAAACAGCAGTATACTAACCGACGAAAATTACACTTTGATTTTAAAAGAAATGATTTCTGAATTTAAAACCCAGGACATCAATATTTTTTCAAGTGGTTTAGATACGATTCCGTGGAAACAAATCGATAAAAACAAAAAAATAATTCTCTACAGAGCACTTCAAGAGTTATTTACCAACATGAAAACACATAGTAAAGCAACTTTGGCAAGTATAACTTTTAAAATAAAAGACAAAAAAATAATCGTAACTTACGCAAATAACAGCGTTGGGACTACAAAAAACAACACTGCCTTAAAAAATAGACTACAAAATGTGGAAAGCCGTATAAAAACTATCAATGGAACTCTTATTTTTGACACCTACTCTCAAAGTGGGTTCAAATTAAGTTTTACTTTTCATTTATAAAAAATATAAATATGTTTAAAAAAGTTTTAGTTGCAGAAGATTTAGACAGCATAAGCATAACTGTTATTCAGGTTTTGGAAGATTTAAATATTCCAATAATTGATCATGTAAAATATTGTGATGATGCTCTGCTAAAAATAAAAAAGGGAATAGCCGAAAAAGACCCCTATGACTTAATAATTAGCGACTTATCATTTAAATCTGATCACAGGAAAGTAAAATTATCTTCGGGAGAGGAACTTATAGCTGCAATAAATAAAGTACAGCCTTCCATAAAAAAAATTATATTCTCCATAGAAGATAAGTCCTATCGCATACAATCTCTTTTTAATGACTTAGCCATTAATGCTTATATTTCAAAAGGAAGAAATAGTATCGATGAACTAAAAAAGGCTATTGAAAGAACTTTCAGAAATGAAGAAAAAATAGTATCCTCTAATCTTTCTTCCACTTTTAGTGACAAAGCTGTAATTGAAATTGAGTCGTATGATATTTCAATTTTGAAACTGCTGGCGAAGGGTTATACTTTAGAAAATATTTCAAGTGAATTTAAAAACGTATCCATAACACCAAACGGCACCAGCAGTATTGAAAAAAGAATCAATAAATTAAAGACCTTCTTTAAAGCGAACAATAATGTACATTTGATCGCTATTGCAAAAGATCTTGGCTTGATATAGTTGCATTATTTTTACGGGTTTACGTAAGGAATTCTGCTTTTATAATTTTAAATTTGCAGCAGAATCTATTAAACTACGAATGAAGTCGAAATACAGTATTACTAATTTAGAGAAAAATCAAATTCAAAAATTAATCTCAAACACTAGTACATCCAAAAATGAAACTGCTTTAAAAGCTATGATACTTGGCTTTGTATTTGTAATTTGTTTTGCCTTTCTATCAGAGAAAGCTGGATGGCTAAAAGTAAATTGGAATATCATTTTTATCCCTGTTCTTTTAGTTTTGCAAATACTAATTATAACAACTGCATTAAAAAACAGATACAAGAGAATTTAAAAGAATTTGTCTTTAAAGTTTTTCCTCTTTTTTAACAAAGTAGCCCTTTTAGAACGCTACATTTGATCCTTCCCCTTTTCATGAAAAACATTCTCTGCCTTTTTGTTCTACTTGTAACTTTTCAGTCCTTTTCTCAGGTAAAAATTCTATCCTGGAATATCGAGAACTTTGGAAAATCAAAAACAGAATCTCAATTAGATTTTATCGCCAATACGGTTCACGACTATGATATTATTGCTGTTCAGGAAGTTGTGGCGGGTTATGGTGGCGCTCAGGCAGTAGCAAAATTGGCCGGTGTCCTGAATAAAAAGGGTTCAAAATGGGATTATCGCATCAGTGATCCTACCAGTGGCAGCAGCTATAAAAAAGAGCGTTATGCTTTTATTTGGAAAATCAATAAAGTCCAACTGAAAGGAAATACCTGGCTTGAAAAAAAATACGGTCTTCAAATTGATCGTGAGCCTTATTTTGCTAGTTTCGAAATTGGTAAAAAAACGATTACAGTAGTTAATTTTCATGCGATTACCAAAAGCAAGCAACCGGAAACAGAAATAAAGTACTTTAAATTTCTACCACAACAATACCCCAATTTAAACTTAATTTTTGCCGGCGATTATAATTGTCCACAGTCGCATACTGTTTTTAATCCCTTAAAAAAAATGGGGTACTCTCCCGTTTTTCAAAACCAAAAAACCACTTTAAAACAAAAGTGCAAAGGAGAAACCTGCCTGGCATCAGAATTTGATAATATCTTTTACAGCACCAATTCCTTATCTCACCTCAATTCGGGAGTAATTTTGTTTTATAAAAAATTTAATTCCTTAAAAGAAGCCCGAAAAATATCGGATCACATTCCTGTTTGGCTGGAATTTTCAATTAAATAAAATTAGGTTTTCAATTTTTTCTTTCTTGCTGCAGGGAACAATACATTATTTAAAATTAATCGATACCCCGGAGAATTAGGATGTAAGTCTAAAACGGTCGGCGGATCACCTACCTGATGCTGAAAATCTTCGGGATCATGTCCGCCAAAAAAGGTAAACATCCCTTTTCCTTTTTCACCATGAATGTATCTGGACTCTCCATTTAGTTCACAAACTCCCATTACTAAAACATTGGATTTAATAAAAGAGGAATCAAAAGAGGTGGTTTGTCCCATAAAACCCTTTACCAATTGTGTATGATTCTGGCATAACATACTCGGAATCGGATCCCATTTTGCAGAAAACTCCATCAGTGAGAAGTAATCTTTTTCCATCGGGATTCTACGTTTGGAAGTCATGTCAATATCTGAAAACTCATATACTTCCGGTTTTCTTTCTAGTGTAAAATTTTTAAAAGCAAATGAATTCGAATAATTCAGTTTTGATTGATAATTAGGTTCACTGGCATCTCCGTCAAACATCGCTTCACAAATATCAACTCCGTCTGCGGCAAGTGCGATATCAAAACTATCCGTTGCAGAACACATGGCAAACATAAATCCTCCACCGATAACAAAATCACGTATTTTTTTTGCCACTGCTCCTTTTTCCTGAGAGACTTTTGGATAACCTAATTTAACCGCCAGTGCTTCTGCATCGCTTTTTTGATCAATATACCAAGGAGTATTTTTGTAAGCAGCATAAAATTTACCATACTGACCTGTAAAATCTTCGTGATGTAAATGCAACCAATCGTAAAGAAGCAATTGATCACTCAAAACTTCTTCATCATAAATTGGGGTAAAAGGGATTTCGGCATACGTTAAAACTAAGGTTACGGCATCGTCCCAAGGTTGTTTTCCTTTTGGTGTATATACTGCAATCTTTGGTGCTTTCTCCAAAACAACCGATTCCATATTTTGAGAAGGGCTGGAAATTTCATTTAGAATAGAAGCTTCTTCTGCATCTGAAATTATCTCAAAACTAACGCCTCTGATTTTACATTCTTTACGGATTTCCTCTACATCGGGCAATAAAAAGGAGCCTCCCCGATAATTCAGCAACCAACTGGCTTTGTAATCTTTACTCAAACACCAATAGGTAATTCCATATGCTTTCAGATGATTTTGCTGTGTCATTTCATCCATCGGCAATAGAATAAACGAAGCCTTAGCGGTTAATGAAAACAGAAGTACAGCAATATAAACTAGGCTTTTATTCATCAGAAAATTATTTTAGTAAAGATATAAAGGAAGCTGTAAAAAACACAATTGCATCGCCAATTTATTCCGCTTTCCAATAAAATCAGTAAACTGCTACAAGAATAACAAAATCACGTAAAAACACCTGTATTTTAACAACTCTTTCTAATTAAATTTGTTGACCAAAATAACCATTTTTTACTATATCGATGAAGAATTTAACTATGAGATCCAATGAAGGCAACAATAAACAAAAAAAAATAAATATAATTCGAAGAATAGGTGTTTGTGCACTTGTTCTGACTATAATCCTGTATTATGTTTTATCGATTCAATTTTTAGCCAGTTAAACTTAAATATTTAAAACCGCAATTTCGTTTTGAATTGCATATACTACTAATCCGGCAATATTTCTGGATTCTGTTTTAAGCAATAAATTATTACGATGTCCTTCTACAGTTCTTGGACTTAAAAAAAGTTGATCTGCAATTTCAGAAGTTGTTTTTTGCAGGCAAATAAGTTGAAGAATTTCTATTTCTCTAGGGGACAGAAAACCGGTTTCTAAGTTTGACTTATTATTTTTTGAAGAAATAATGGTATCCTGAATGGTTCTTAAAACAGTCTGACTGTAGTAAAACCCCTTTCGTGATACCTCATTAATGGTATGGATTAGATCTTTTGGAGTTGTATTTTTTATTAAATACGCAACAGCACCAACCTGTATCATATTAGCGATAAACGATTTTGTATCGTAACTGGTTAAAGCAATTATTTTAATATCCGGATAGGATTTACGAATAATTTTAGTGGCTTCAACCCCATTTAAAATAGGCATCTTTAAATCCATGACTATAATGTCCGGCTTTATTTCATAGTCTTCTAAGCAAAAAATAAGGTCTTCCCCATTTGAAGCTTCGAAAATAATTTCAATATTATCCTCTTTTTGCAGTAAAAAAGAAATTCCTTTCCGGAATAAAACTTCATCATCGACTAAAGCAATTTTAATAGCGTTACTCATTTTTTTACTAGGTTTTGGTCGTTTTTAGTATACCGAAATTACAAAATATGCATTGAAAAACAGCGAAATGCCTGTATTTATTGGAAAAAAAAATGCTTTTTATTTCAAAATGGACTTTAAAAAGTAAACATTACCGCAATACCACTACCAATTTGAGAGTCTATTTTAATTGTTCCGTTCAGAAATGATACCCGACTGTCAATATTTTTCATGCCAAGTCCTTTCTGATTTTCTAATTTCCCGGCATCAAAACCGACTCCGTTATCTTCATAATGGCAAACATTCATCTGATTTTCACTTTTAAAACCAATTTTGATTGCATTGGCTTTTCCGTGTCGCAGGGAATTATTCATCAATTCCTGTAAAATTCTAAAAACATGCAAATGGCGGTCCATTTCTAAAGGATCAAACTCAATTTCATTTTTGTAAGACACCTTGATAACTTTACAGCTTTCAAACTCATCACATAATTCTTCAACTGCTGCATGAAGTCCAAATTTTTCGAAAACAGGGGGTAATAAATTATGGGCAATCTTTCTTGAATTCTCTAACGCTTTTGCAGTTAGATTGATAATATTCTCCGTAATTTCTAACGTTTCTTTTTCCGTTAAGTTGGGAGCACTTAATAAATGACTGTTTAAAGATACTATATTCAGTTTAGAACTAATGTCATCATGCAAATCCTGAGCAATTCTTTTACGCTCTTCTTCCTGAGTAAGTATTACAGCCAGCAGCTGTTCTTTCTGATAATGAATTTCTAAATTTTTCTTTTCTACTTCTTCTTCAATAATTTTTTTCCTTGAAAAATAGAAAAATACAACCAAAGCGATTGCCATCAACATTAAAAAAAGAGAGGTGTACAATATGATTACCACAATCTCTTTTTCCGGAATTGAAATTAAACTTGTGGAAACTACCGTTAACATTCCATTTTTTTTTATCAGTTATTACTCTAAAAACCAAATGTATTGTATTTTACTTAATTTTAAAGGTAACATACAAAAAACTTAAAATAAAAATCTCTGTCAGAATATTACCCTTGACAGAGATTTATTCCAGTTCACTCCTTTTTATGGCTTATAAACCCCCGAAATCGGCCGGATCTCCTGTAGGCGGGCATGGTAGCGAAAAATCATAAACAGCAGCCGCCTCTTTTGATGTCGGTGTTGTTTTTTTAATATCATTATTTTTGTCTAGACCGATCAGAACAGTAGTTACTTTTCCTTTTGTATTCAGACCTAAAAACAAACCAATGTTTGCTGTATTTCCACTGTCTACCATCGCTAGAATCACCTCTGACTCTAAACTAAAATAACGAAAACGCACTCCCTCATAAGAAGTTACTTCTTCTAAGTCAGCAACAGCACTCAATTTCTGTTGCCAGGCTTCAATACCGGCGAAAGCGTCTTTGGGCAACAATGAATGTGCATTTAATAACGCTGTTCTTTTGTTGGTTTTGCTAACAGTCAACTGGTTAAGTTTACTCAGCTTACCGTTATAATTTGATTCTTTTAATACTGTTGCGCTTACGGTTCCTAGTTTTTTGCCGGATTTGTCAACACCTGTCACACTAATTTGAATCGTATGATCATCATAACCTAACACAAAACGTACAGTTGTAACATTTGGTGTTTTGACTAATGCCTCCATTTTATCTGCCGGAAACAAATAGGCCGTAACCTGTTTTTGCGAACTTGCAAATTTCGAATCCAAAGTAGCCGTAAGCCAGTTTTCCTTTTGTTCTGTTGTCACAACCTTGCTCTCTTCCTGAGCACTTTCCTTTTGACAGGAAGACATAAAAAACAGCGCCACTAATGCAACGCTTAAAATTGCTTTTTTCATAGTTTATTCTTTGTTAGGGTTAAATTAAAAAAAATCCAGAGTTTGTTTGTCTTTAAAACTCCCTCTGAATCTCAAAATTATTAATGCGATTTACAACTTCCGTAGGGCGGACACGGACGGACACCATCAAAAATACTAACAGCAATATTAATTCCCCCAGTTATCCCCTGAGCAAACTCTTTTACTGCATTGTTTTTGTCCAATCCAATTAAGATCGTAGTAACCTTGCCTTTTGGATTTAATCCTAAAAACAAGCCAATGTTTACTATATCCTCATGATCCACCATAGCGGCTACTACATCTGCTTCTAAACTAAAATAACAAAAACGTGATCCCTCATAAGAAGTTATTGCGTTCAGATCAGAAACCGATTTTAGCTTTTCCTGCCAGGCTTCAATACCTGCAAGAGCATCTTTTGGGAGCAACAAATGTTCTTCTACTACCGGTGATCTCATCTCTGTTTCGCTAATAGACAACGCACTAAGCCTGCTTAGTTTCTCTTGATAATTGGATTCTTTCAGTACGGTAGGATTGACGATTCCTAATTCCTTTCCAGACTTATCGACACCGATTATACTAATCTGAATCGTATTGTCCGCATACCCCAGAAGAAAACGAACTTCTTTAATATTGGGGGTTTTAACCAGTGTTGCCATTTCATTGGTCGAGAACAAATAAGCCGTAACTTTCTTTTGAGAAGTTGCAAACTTAGCATCCAGATTTGCAGTCTGCCAATTTTCTTTTTCTTCTTTAGACATAGCCTTGCTTTCTTCCTGAGTGTTTTCTTTTTGACATGATGTCATAAAAAACAGCGCTATCAAAGTAGCGCATAAAGTAATTTTTTTCATGGTTGATTTAGTTTAAATTGGGTTAAAATCGATTTAACAGAACATTTACTTTCTATTAAAATATCATTAATTTAAAAGCAACTAGACAATCTTACTATTCATTTTCAGGATCACTATTCAAGGAGGATATAGGCGGGGGTATCCTAAACACAGACAATTTATTTGACGTTGCGGTTCATTCTTTTACGGTATTGTTACTATCTAAACCTGTTAAAACAGTAGTCACTTTAGTTTTTGAATTCAATCCTAAAAAACACATCAATGGGTGTTGTACATCCTTTATCAACTATAATGGATTTAAACTAAAGTAGCGAAAACGTGATCCCTTCAATCTCTATTATTGCATCAAGTCAAAAAGTTGTGGAGTAATTTGTGTAAATCACCTCCATGGTATTAGCATTAACAGCTATTGATGTTTGTTTTGTTGTTGATTTTCCAGACTTTATTTCTCGCAAAGACACTGAGCCGTCAAGTTTTTGTATTGATTTTTTAACTCCGCGACTTTGCGACTTCGCGAGATTTTTATTTCTTCACAACTTTTGGACTTGATTCTTTTTACTTCTGGCATGTAGATATAAAAAACAGCGCTACCATGGTAGCGCATAAAATGTTTTTTTTATTATTTTCTTTTGTTATTTAATGAATAACAGAAATTTTTAAATTTTCAGAGTTGCTTCTTTTTTCAAAAAGCTCACTTTACATTCGTATAAGTACAATACTTGCTGTACTATAACCAAGCAAGCATTCAATTGCCACGAAATGTATTTAAAATCCTTACTTAAATTCTCAGTCAAATTTCCTATTAAGTACAGAACAGTACTTGGTAGCATGTAAATTATAATACCTATTGTTATAAAATAATATACTTTTTCAGTCGCCAGTTGATTGTACAAATGCATCAACGCATAACAAACCAATAAAAGTGAGGTCAGCGAAATTGCAAATAAGTTAAAGTCAAACAACAAATTGTAGTCATACACATATTGACAAGCTATTAAAAACAAACCCAAGTACATACTATACTGCACGTACATTATTTGTTTTTTGTTTGTAAAAAGTGATTTAAAAAACAATCCCAGTAAAATAAATTGTATTATAAAAAAGGTATTTACTACTATTAGATTATGAATCGCCAGCCTGTATAAGACTTCCATTGAAAATTGCATAATGCAGCTAGATACTATATACCATACAAAAAAAACATTAGCTTTTTCCTTTCGAAAAAAGCTAATGCTGTAAAAAATGAGATTTAAAAATAGAAGTACGTAAACTAAGTATATTAAAAAATCATCCATAATTTTACATATCCTATTTAAAATCAATAAGGTGGACTAGGACGCACACCGTCATAGACAACATCTCCAGCTGAGTCCAGACCTTTATTTGCTGTAGGTGGTGGCCCGTAAACGTCTATGTATTTTCCTGTTTTTTCATCTAGTTTTGCTCCCACAAAAAGTAAAGTTTTCTCTTTTTGATCATTGATCCCGATATAAGCACGAACGGCTTCAGTATCAAGTTGCAAAACTAGCTCTAAACTTTCTCTTGGAATCAAAAAAGATTTTACTTTTTTGTCATTCTCTTCGATGGTTTTGTCCTCCTCGTATCTTTTCTCCCATGCTTCGGCTGTAGCTAATGGAACTTGAATAGGATTCGGAAAAGTTTCTTCATTCATAGTTTACAAATTAGAATTAGTTAATAGTATTAGATTTGTTAAATGGTTATGCTAAACTACCGAATTAATTTTTATATAAGAAATATAATCGTGTAAAATTACTACTGAGAACTGGCTAATTATCAATTCAAAAAAAATCCTTACAAGTCACTAAACTTATAAGGATTTTTATTTACAATTTATTGATTTTAAACGATTTAAAAAGGAACATCGCTATCATCATCGTCCTCATTCAGATTGCTTCCGAACGCTTCATTAGGCGATGGTAAACTTTTAGTCGCGAATGGATTATCGTCGTGATTCATCTTAGAAGGCAAATCGTCATAACCACCTGTAAAGTCTTCGAGGTTATCAAACTTACCTAAATGTCCAAGGAATTTCAATCGTACATTCTCAAGACTACCGTTACGGTGTTTGGCTATAATAAACTCAGCCTGACCTGCTGTAGGTGATTGTTCGTCATCATCCCATTCTTCAATTTTATAATATTCAGGACGGTAGATAAACGAAACGATATCAGCATCCTGCTCAATTGCTCCGGATTCACGAAGATCCGATAGTAAAGGTCTTTTACTGGATCCACGGGTTTCAACCGCACGGGACAACTGTGAAAGTGCGATTACCGGAACGTTTAACTCTTTTGCTAATGCTTTTAAGTTTCGGGAAATAGTCGAAATCTCCTGTTCACGGCTTCCTCCTCCTTTTCCGTTTCCTCCAGCTGTCATCAACTGCAAGTAGTCGACAATGATTAATTTAATTCCGTGTTGTGATGCCAAACGACGGCATTTTGCACGTAAATCGAAAATAGAAAGCGAAGGTGAATCATCAATAAACAGCGGCGCTTTCTCTAAATCTTTTACTTTAGTACTTAGTTGTTCCCATTCGTGTTTCTCCAGTTTTCCTGTTCTTAATTTCTCAGAAGACAATCCTGTTTCTGACGAAATAAGCCTGGTAATCAACTGTACAGAGGCCATCTCCAGAGAGAAAACGGCCACCGCATGTCCATAATCAATAGCTACGTTACGTGCCATCGAAAGTACAAATGCGGTTTTACCCATACCAGGACGGGCGGCTATAATAATTAAATCACTCGGTTGCCATCCTGAGGTGATCTGGTCTAATTTTTCAAATCCTGTTGCAACACCACTCAAACCTTCTTTACCTGCAATTTCCTCAATACGTTTCTTTGCCTGTAAAACTAAACTCTGAGCCGTTTCTGAACTTCGTTTAATATTTCCCTGAGTTACTTCGTATAATTTGGATTCTGCTTTATCCAGTAAGTCAAATACATCGGTTGTTTCATCATACGATTCTTCAATAATTTCAGAAGAAATTCGGATCAAACTTCTCTGAATATACTTTTGAAGTATGATACGAGAGTGAAATTCAATATGCGCCGAAGAGGCAATTTTTTGTGTAAGTTGAATTAAATAAAAATCTCCTCCTGCTAAATCTAATTTTCCATTCTTTTTCAGCTGAGTCGAAACGGTTAACAAGTCAATTGGTTGCGTTTCAGTAAAGAGTTGCACAATTGCTTCAAAAATAAATTTATGTGCATCTTTATAAAAAGCATCAGCCTGTAAAATATCAATTACATCATCCACCCCTTTTTTGTCAATCATCATCGCACCAAGAACAGCTTCCTCTAAATCAAGTACTTGAGGAGGAAGTTTTCCTTTCTCTAAATTAATGACTGCGGATTTATCTGCCTTTGCAGGGTATACATTTTTGAAATTTTCCATATAGCGAAAGTAGCAAAATTAAAAAAAACAATGCTATCGAGTTATAACTATTAATTGTTTATAAATAAGTTTTTTTTGTTGATAACCAAAAAAAAATCCGAAACGACAAGGCTTCGGATTTTAAATAATTTTGTAAGAATTTACTCCTTGTATTCCCCCATCTGACTATATTTGTCCATTCTTTGGGCAATTAAGTCGGCTGTTGATAAGTCTTTCAATTCATTATATCCTTTAGTAATATATTCTGCTACTGTTTTAAAAGTAGTTTCACGATCGTAGTGTGCTCCTCCTAATGGTTCCGGAATCACATCGTCAACTAATTTTTGTCTTTTCATGTCAGATGAAGTCAATTTTAAAGCATCAGCTGCACGTTCTTTGTATTCCCAGCTTTTCCATAAAATAGAAGAACAAGATTCCGGAGAAATTACAGAATACCAAGTGTTTTCTAACATGTAAACTTTATCTCCAACCCCTATTCCTAAAGCTCCACCGGAAGCACCTTCACCTACAATAATAGTGATAATCGGCACTTTTAAGCGAACCATTTCGAAAATATTTCTGGCAATAGCTTCTCCTTGACCTCTTTCTTCTGCTTCTAAACCAGGATAAGCTCCGGGAGTATCTACTAAAGTTAAAACCGGAATACCAAATTTCTCTGCCATTTTCATCAAACGCAAAGCTTTACGGTATCCTTCAGGGTTTGCCATACCAAAATTACGGTATTGACGAGTTTTGGTGTTGTATCCTTTTTGTTGACCCACAATCATAAAAGACTGTCCGTTAACTTTTCCTAAACCACCAACCATCGCTTTGTCATCTTTGAAACTTCTGTCTCCATGAAGTTCTAAAAAAGTATCACCGCAGATTGCTCTGATATAATCAAGTGTATAAGGCCTGTTCGGGTGTCTTGACAATTGTACACGCTGCCAAGCCGTAAGGTTTTTATATATTTCTTTCTTGGTTTCTTCTAGTTTCTTGTTGATTTCTTTACAAGTAGGTGTAACATCAACGTCAGATTCTTTTCCAATTATAACGCACTTTTCTAACTGTTCTTCAAGTTCTTTTATTGGAAGCTCAAAATCTAAATATTCCATGGATTTTTGAATTTTGTTTGTAAATCGAACCGCAAATATAAAAATATTATATCATTGGGAGAATTAAATATTGTTTAATGTGTAAAAATGCAATTTTAAAATAAGTAAAATACTATACTTTTTCCTTGTTTTGATAATGTTTAAAAACGCCGTTTAGGATAACTGTAATCACAATTATTATCGCTCCAATATAAAATTCCGTGCTCATTTTTTCTTTTCCTCCAAGAATAAAATAGGCCAGAACAATTCCATAAACAGGCTCCAAATTAGTGGTTAACATCACCGTATAAGGTGTTAATCGCTGCATCACCTTTACAGAAGCGGTAAAAGCATAGGCTGTAAATACGGAGGCCAAAACAAATAACAGTATCCAGTTGTTTGTTGACATTGTAAAGAAATCAGCATTAAATTTCCCCTTAAATAAAAAATAAACGGAAATAAAAAAAACACCGGCTCCAAACTCATAAAAAGTAATTACGGAAGGCTCATGATTGCTAATTAATTTTCCGTTCATAAGCGTAAACAATACACCCAGAATTATAGACGCCAACGCAAAATAAACGCCCTGTAAATATTTAATTTCTACCTGTAAAATCAAAGCTAATCCGCCGATAATTATAAGCCCGAAAAAAACTTCATACCACAATATCTTACGCCCGAAAAAGATGGGTTCCAATAAAGAAGCAAAAAAAGCGCCGAGTGAAAAGATCGAAAGCGTAATGGAAACATTGGAAATATGGATCGCTTTAAAGAAGAAAACCCAATGTAAGGCAATCAAAAGCCCGACAAAAATGAGTTTGAAAAATTCTTTAACCGGAACCCGAAAAGATTGCTTTTTATAAACAATAAAACATCCTAAAAAAATACCGGCAAGAAGCATTCTGTACCAAACCAGATTCTCAGCATCAATAGTAATTAAAGCGCCCAAGACGGCTGTAAACCCCCAAATAAAAACAATTAAGTGTAAATTTAAGTAACTTTTTAAATTATCGTTTCGCATTACGTAATAGGTAAACTGCTAAAATTCCGAAAACCATGTTCGGAAACCAAACAGCAAATAAAGGTGAGAAAGTAGATTTTTCGGCAAGGGTTCCGAATATTTTATCAAAAAACACAAAAGAAAACGCAATTGCAATTCCAATCGCCAGATTGGTCCCCATTCCTCCACGACGTTTCATTGAAGAAACTGCCACGGCAATAATTGTTAAAATAAAGGCGGATACCGGAACACTGTATTTTTTATAAAGTACTACCAAATAAGTATTTATATTTCCTGAACCCCGTTTTTTTTCTTTATCAATAAATTTATACAGTTTCCCTAAACTTAAAGTTTCGGCAATATAAACTACAGGTGTTAAATCCTCGAGCTCAAATTTAAAGGCTACATTTTTTTCAGGAACTTTTTCAATGACATCATTCAATTCACCAACTGTTCTTTTGGTGTAATCGTACAGCGTGTAAATTTTCTTTTTCGGATCCCATTTGATACGACTTGCTGTGATTTTATACGTCAGCATGTCCTTGTCAAAATGCTCTAACGTAAAATTAAAGGCTGTTTTAGACTCTTCATTAAAACTATTGACATAGATAAAATCATTATCATTAATTTGTCTGAATACGTTGGTGTTTTCACCCCGCATGAGCTGTTTTCCGTTTCCTTTCAGATAGGTGTATCTAAAATTATTAAAACCCTCACTGGCTGCAGGAACAATAAAAAATCCCATTAACAACACAAAAACAGATACAATACTGGCACCGATAATATAAGGTCTCAGAAATCGGGTAAAGGAAATTCCCGAACTTAAAATGGCAATAATTTCGGTATTGTTTGCCAATTTTGAGGTAAACCAAATCACCGATAAAAACAAAAATATCGGGAATAATGAGTTTGCAAAATAGACTGTAAAGTTGTAATAATAGATCGCAATATCCGTAAATGGGACTTTGTTCTCTAACATTTTATTTACCTTCTCCGAAACGTCAATTACGATTCCGATTGGGATAAATAAGAGTATCATCACCGAAAAAGTGGCTAAATATCTTTTTAAAATATACTTGTCTATTATCGTCAGCATATATTTTTTTTAGTTTGAAAAGGTTTCAGGTTTCAAGTTTCAGGTTTCAGGTTTTCTTGTAATAACCATAAACCTGAAACCTGAAACTTAAAACTTCTTATAGTCTTTGACTCATATTTTTAACCATCATTTCTTTCCAAGGTCTGAAATCGCCAGCTAAGATATGTTTTCTGGCTTCACGAACCAACCACATATAGAAACCAAGATTATGAATCGTTGCAATTTGTTTTCCTAAATATTCGTTCGCAGCAAACAAGTGACGTAAATAAGCTTTTGTATATTCTGTATCTACGAAAGTATGTCCCATCTCATCGATTGGAGAGAAATCAGCTTCCCATTTTTTATTCTTGATATTGATCGTTCCGTTTGCTGTAAACAACATTCCGTTTCTTGCATTACGCGTTGGCATCACACAATCGAACATATCAATTCCTAACGCAATATTTTCCAAAATATTAATTGGAGTTCCTACCCCCATTAAATAACGAGGTTTATCTTCCGGCAGGATTTCACATACTACTTCTGTCATGGCATACATTTCTTCAGCAGGTTCTCCTACTGACAATCCGCCAATAGCATTTCCTTGCTGACCTGCATTTGCAATATACTCCGCAGATTGACGACGCAAATCTTTATACGTACTTCCCTGAACAATCGGGAAAAAAGTTTGCTCGTATCCATATTTATAAGGAACTTTATCTAAATGATTGATACAACGATCCAACCAACGGTGAGTCATGTGCATCGAACGTTGTGCGTATCTGTAATCGCAAGGATAAGGTGTACATTCATCAAAAGCCATAATGATATCGGCTCCAATGGTACGTTGAATTTCCATTACATTTTCCGGTGTAAAAAAATGATATGAACCGTCAATATGCGATTTAAACTTTACTCCTTCTTCTTTGATTTTTCTGTTATTAGAAAGCGAATACACTTGATACCCTCCGGAATCAGTCAAAATATTGCGATCCCAGTTCATAAATTTATGCAATCCACCAGCTTTTTCAAGAATTTCAGTCTGTGGACGTAAATATAAATGGTAAGTGTTTCCGAGAATAATATCCGGATTAATATCTTCTTTCAGCTCTCTTTGGTGCACACCTTTTACCGATGCAACAGTCCCAACAGGCATAAAAATAGGAGTTTCAATAACTCCGTGATCTGTAGTAATACTCCCCGCTCTTGCTTTCGACTGCGGATCTTTTTGTAATAAATCAAACTTCATATACGCGTTTTTCAGTCGGCAAAGATAGGCTAATTTGAGGAAAATTTAATGACAAAATAGAATATCCTTTTTCTATTGCTTCAAAAGGTATAAACCTTTAAAATCACTGCAAATACTGACAATAAATATCCCCAAGATTGAAACTAACAGCATCACATAATTATTTTATTGAGAAAAAAATCAAAAATCATGAAGAAGAAATTAAATTTCAAAAGCAAATCATCTTAAAAAAATCAGGAATTCACTATAATTTTCTCATTAACAATCCTGCGAGAAAAATCCACTAAATTTGAATCACAAAATTAAACACAACACACAAAATGAATTTATCACAAAAACTAGGATATCCGGAAGAGACTAAATTATTACTCATACACGCTGATGATGCCGGATTATCGCATTCTGAAAACAGAGCTACCATACAAGCACTTGAGGCAGGATTCGTAAATTCTTACAGCATAATGATGCCTTGCCCATGGTCTTTTGAAATGGTCAATTACGCAAAAAACAATCCCCAATTCGAACATGGGGTTCACCTAACCCTAACCTGTGAATGGGAAAACTATAAATTTGGTCCGGTTGCACCAATTTCAGAAGTTTCTTCATTAGTAGATAAAAACGGGCACTTTTACAAAAGTAGAGCTGATTTCTTCAGTAATGCAAAAGCTACAGAAGTAAAAAAGGAACTTCGCGCTCAAATCGAAAGAGCCTTACATTTCGGTTTACAGCCCACTCATATAGACTCACATATGTATAGCGTAGGAGTATCTCCCGAATTTTTAGAGATCTACAAAGCCTTAGGCAAAGAATACAACTTAGCTGTTTTTCTGAATAAAGCTTTTATTGAATCTGTTAATTTAACGAGCGAAAGTTTCGACTTCGAAAATGATATTGTGGTCGAACACCTTCATATTGGTCATTACGATTATTTTGTAAAAGACGAACAAAAAAAATACTACAGCAGTGTACTGGACAATATGGTTCCTGGATTGAATGCCATTTTGATACATCCGGCCTTTGATGACGACGAAATGAAAGCTGTCACTATAAACCATCCCAATTTTGGTTCAAAATGGAGACAAATAGACTTAGAATTTTTCACCAGTCCGGAATGCAAATTAAAACTTGAAGCGAATAACATTCAGCTGATTACCTGGAAAGAAATCAAAGGATTAAACAATTAGAGAATGAAACAATTCTAAACATCAAAACTATTTTTTGTTATGAAAAAGACTTTCATTATACTATTGCTTTTTATCACTACAAAAACTTTCAGTCAAGACATGAAAACAGATTGGGCCAATATCTCTAAATATTCAAAAGAAAATCAAGCTTTAAAACTAGAACCGGAAAACAAAAACCGAATTGTTTTTATGGGAAACTCTATCACTGAAGGATGGAAAACCTATGATCCTGATTTTTTTTCGAATAAAAATTATATCAATCGAGGCATCAGCGGCCAAACCTCCTCGCAAATGTTGGTACGATTTCGAGCAGATGTAATTTCTTTAAAACCAAAATTGGTGATTATTCTTGCCGGAGTCAATGATATTGCACAAAATAACGGTCCGATTGAACTCGAAGATATTCTCGGAAACATTATTTCGATGGCAGAATTAGCCAAACAAAACAACATTAAAGTGATCCTTTCATCCGTACTGCCCGCTTTAGATTTTAAATGGAGAAAAGGATTGGAACCTGCCGAAAAAATAATCAAACTCAATGAAATGATTCAAAACTATTGCAAAGAAAACCAGATTATTTATACAGACTATTTTTCAAAAATGAGCGACGATCAGAAAGGCTTGGATAGGAAATACACTTTAGATGGTGTACATCCTACATTGGCCGGATATAAAATTATGGAGCCTTTAGTAGAGGAAGCTATTCAGGAGACATTAAAATAGAGTTATCATAACTTCTTAGATTGTATCTTTTTCGGGAATCAAACTTCCTGACTTTAACTACTTCTAAAGAAAACTTTTAACTTCTGATTGGTTTAAATCTTCGTATTGGAGAACTACGAAACTTTATAACTCAACATCTCGATATATATAACACATTTCCTTAAAAATGATTTGTCTCCCCGCAAAATAACAATTACTTTTGCAACAGTTTAACTTTTACATATAAAATGAAGCCTAACACACAACAATTAAGCGATTTAACTATCCAAGTAAGAAGAGATATTCTTCGAATGGTACATGCTGTCAACTCTGGTCATCCAGGCGGATCACTAGGTTGTACTGAATTTTTGGTTACTTTATACCAAAATATTATGGACCGTAAAGAAGGTTTTGATATGGACGGAATTGGAGAAGATCTTTTCTTCCTTTCAAACGGGCATATTTCTCCAGTTTTTTATAGCGTTTTAGCCCGTAGTGGTTATTTCCCTGTTTCGGAATTGGCTACGTTTAGACTTTTAAATTCTCGCTTACAAGGACATCCTACGACACACGAAGGATTACCTGGTGTTCGTATCGCTTCCGGTTCATTAGGACAAGGTTTATCTGTAGCTCTTGGAGCAGCTCAGGCTAAAAAATTAAATGGCGACAATCATATCATTTACAGCCTACACGGTGATGGTGAATTACAAGAGGGTCAGAACTGGGAAGCCATCATGTATGCTTCTGCTAAAAAAGTAGATAACGTTATTGCTACTATCGACCTTAACGGAAAACAAATTGACGGAACAACAGATGAAGTTCTGGCAATGGGAAGTATCCGCGCTAAATTTGAAGCTTTTGACTGGGACGTTCTTGAAATCAAAGAAGGAAACAATATCGATGCTATCCTTGCCGGTTTAAATGATGCAAAATCAAGAACAGGAAAAGGAAAACCGGTTTGTATTTTGTTACACACTGAAATGGGTAACGGAGTTGACTTTATGATGCACACGCACGCTTGGCATGGAAAAGCACCAAACAATGATCAATTGGCAAGTGCTTTAGCTCAAAACACATCAACTTTAGCAGACTATTAAAAAGTGTTCAGTCTCAGTAATTAGTTTTCAGTTAAAAAAAACTCAGAAACTTAGTCACTGAATTCTTAGAACCTCAAAATGAAAAAACAGAAATGAAAAAATATACAAATACAGGAAGTAAAGATACTCGTTCGGGTTTTGGAGCGGGAATGACAGAATTAGGTCAGAAAAACGAAAATGTTGTGGCATTATGTGCCGATTTAATTGGATCATTAAAATTTGATGATTTCAAGAAAAATCACCCGGAGCGTTTTTTCCAAATTGGTATCGCAGAAGCGAATATGATTGGAATCGCAGCTGGTTTAACCATTGGAGGAAAAATTCCATTCACAGGAACTTTCGCCAATTTCTCAACAGGAAGAGTTTACGATCAAATTCGTCAATCTGTTGCTTACTCTGATAAAAATGTAAAAATCTGTGCTTCTCACGCTGGTTTAACACTTGGTGAAGATGGAGCAACACACCAAATCCTTGAAGATATCGGTTTAATGAAAATGTTACCGGGAATGACTGTAATTAACACTTGTGATTACAATCAGACTAAAGCTGCCACTCTTGCATTAGCAGACCACCATGGTCCCGCTTATTTACGTTTTGGACGTCCTGTAGTAGCTAACTTTACTCCTGCTGATGAGCCTTTCGTAATTGGAAAAGCTATTTTATTAAACGAAGGTTCTGATGTTACCATTGTAGCTACCGGACATTTAGTTTGGGAAGCTCTTATCGCTGCTGAAGCTTTAGAAGCAAAAGGAATTTCTGCTGAAGTAATCAACATTCACACAATTAAACCACTTGACGAAGAAGCTATTCTAAAATCATTGGCCAAAACAAAATGTGTGGTAACTGCAGAAGAGCACAACATCCTTGGAGGATTAGGAGAAAGTGTTTCCAGAGTACTTGCTTTAAACAATCCAGCTCCACAAGAATTTGTAGCTGTAAACGATAGTTTTGGTGAATCCGGAACTCCGGAACAATTGATGGAGAAATACAAACTAAACAATCAAGCGATTGTTGAAGCTGTAGAAAGAGTTATCAAAAGAAAATAATTTTAGATTTTCTTCTTTATACAAAAAAAACCTCGAAAGTGATTTCGAGGTTTTTTGTATCTATTTAATAAAGATTAATACCATGAAACATCAACAGGCATTGGGTGCTCTACTACTGTACAAGTAATTGAACCAGAAATAGCAAAATTCCAATGTGGATTAGCTAAAGGAACTACAAACTGCCACTCTGCTAATAGATAAGTTTGCGAACCCGTCACCTCTGTGGTAGGAATATTTGACTTTAAAGACCAAACATAACGTCCAGATACTTGTTCACAAGCCGCACAATGAAAATTAGTGGTCAAAGTTCGTGCATTAAAATTCTCTTTCCACGTACATCTTAAACTAGAGCATGACCTGTACTGCATCGTAGATCTTAAATACATCTTACTCGTTTGCACACCGCCATTAAAATAAATAGTTTCATTAAATATATCAACAACATGTCTATGTCTGGTACCATAAACCCCCATTTCCGCGCTGATAAATGTTTTTGACATATTTTCATTTGGAATAAGACCTTTACCTGTTATTTTTTTACCCGGATCAGACATCCCTAATAACTGCCCGTAAACTTCTAACTTATCCTTAACACCGATAAGCTCTCTTGAACTTTTATTAACTTCACTTTCCTGCAGTAAATAAAAGCTACGCTCATTAAGCCATAATGTTTTACCTCCAATTTTCACTTTCGATTCTGCATTTAAAATCGATTTTAACGCGTCTGAATAAATCAATCTTGCTTGAGGTATCACATCTTCCTGCATCGCTAGTGAATCACTTGAAGTATTCAATAATGCTATCACTTTTTTATCAGAAATCCAATTTTGAAGTTGCTCTTTATTTAACGTTGACAACTCAGAATACTCTTTGACAAAAGACTTTTCATTCTTAAACGATAACACTTTACCCTCTAAAATCGGCGCCGAAGTCTCTACCGACGAGACAACTTCCTGATTCCCACGATCCTCACTACTACACGATAAAACTGTAGCTGCCAAAAATAATACAATTAACTTTTTCATAATTTATATATTTTAATTATTTATCTTACAAAAATAAACAATAATGAAAGTCATTACTTACGTAAACCCGTAAACAAGCCAAATACCTTTTAATCAAAAACCAAACAACCCTAATAGTCAATTGGTTGAAATTTAAAATTAAATCAATTTTAACATATCAAATCACCTATCATTAAAATCAAGCAGAAGCAACAGCCAATATTTCACAAACAAAAAACCCCGAAATCACTTTCGGGGTTTTACTAGTATTTAAAAACTTTATTAATTTTTGTAAGGATACGTATTATCTAAATGAATCCTTTTTCTTCCTATTGCTTTATAGTCCTCATCAACAAATTTTTTTGGATTTGCGGCAGACTCCGGCTTACTAGGATCAGTAAGCGCTCCAGTTGGCTTTCTAGGAATAGCCCAAAGTTCCGTTTCATCTACATTTAGTGTATTAGGATTATCTGCAACCGGATCGAAAGGATAATACTTACTTACTCCATAGTTAACCTCAACACCGTTCTCTACAACTTTACCCACCTTACCCGCAGGCTTTGTAATTTCCAGAAATGTAGTATAACCATCCCCGTCATCATCAACGTCAATAAAATCAGCCAAACCATCACCGTCAGTATCATCAATCAAATTAGCAGGAGGCTTCGGATATTTTGTTGTGTTTCTGAAATCATACAGATAACCGTCTCCATTTAAATCCTCTTGATAATCAAAAACACCATCAAAATCATGGTCCAATCTTTGAAGACCTAATAATTTAAAGCTAAAAACTACACAAGAGTAAGCAGGAATATCGGTCTGACCCGAACCATAAAACCCTAATCCGGAAGGCAAAAACATCACACCTGCCCCGAAATTATCATAAGTTATCACGCCACTACCGTCTGTTGCCATTGTAGCTGTCCCCACCTTAAACTGAGGCAAAATCTCCGGCCAACCTTCTATTACAGGCTGCGCTATATAAGGTTCTAAACTAAAATCTCTAGGTAAACCATAAGAGGTATCAAAAACTTTATTATTTAATGTATTCCCCGAATATGCCGCAGAAATTTTATCATAATTACAAGGAGCAGCACCTGTACCTTTTCTTAAAGACAAATAATAAACGGTATAATAAACATCATTACTGTAAACCACTCTATTTTGTAAAGGATATACGGTCTGATCCCAAATAGAAACTTGCGCTCCTCCTACCGGAATTTTTTCTATTTCAATATCAAAATTAGCGCTGACGCTTTTAATATAATTGCTCTTTAAATATTTCATAATCGAATCACTGTCAGCCTTGTACTGCTCCTTGTAATCTCTTAAAGGAACCGTTTCTACATCATCGTCATCATTTTTATTACACGAAACGATAGCAATACCGGCAAGTAATAAAATAAAATAATATTTAAATTTATTCATTATTCTTATATTTTTAGGTGCGCAAGATACAATATTGATTTATTTTTGTAAAGATTTTAACTTCTATTTTAGAAAAATTATGAGAATAGATAAATACCTGTGGTGCGTACGCTATTACAAGACCCGAAATATGGTTACCGAAGCCTGTAAAAAGAACCACATCACTGTAAATGGGCAGGTTGCGAAACCATCAAAAGAGGTTTTCCCGACCGACAGGATTACCTTTAGAAAAGATCAGATTACGCAAATCATAACCGTACTTGACATACCGGAAAGTCGTGTTGGAGCAAAACTTGTTGACATCTATCGCAAAAACGAAACACCAGCCGAAGCTTATGCTCACCTGGAGTTGCTAAAACTTTCTAAAGAACACTATCGCAAAAGTGGAACCGGAAGACCCACCAAAAAGGACCGTAGAGATATTGATGAGTATGGTAATGAGATATTTGATGAGGAGGAAGGAGATTGAAATTCCAAAACTTGAAATTCCAAATTCCAACCATTCAAACAAACTCTATTACTAGGAACTATAAATTGTTTCAAAAAGAGTTCCAAGTAAACACAAATCCGAGCCCAAACAGTTGGAATTTGGAATTTTTAAAACTTGGAATTTAACACCCTAAATATGTATTTTAGCAAAAAAATAAATCATGAACAAGAACATCATCTTAACGAATCAGGAAATCGAACATAAAATAAAACGTATCGCTTATCAAATTTACGAGACTTTTGTTGACGAAGACGAAGTTGTGATAGCCGGAATCGCCTCTAATGGATCTGTTTTTGCTCAAAAACTGGCAGTAGCTTTAGGCAACATCTCAAATCTGAAAGTCTCTCTTTGCGAAGTTAAAGTTGACAAACAAAATCCGCAGTCACCCATACAAACTTCTTTACCGGCCAGCGAATACGCTAACAAAGGATTAGTCCTTGTTGATGATGTCTTAAATTCCGGTACTACTTTAATATACGCAGTTCGTCATTTCTTAGACGTTCCGCTTAAGAAATTCAAAACTGCAGTACTTGTAGACCGAAATCATAAAAAATACCCCGTGAAAGCTGATTTCAAAGGAATCTCTCTTTCCACCTCTTTATTAGAGCATGTTCAGGTTGTTTTCGACGAAAATGGCGGTGATTATGCCTTCTTAAGCTAGTATCGCTATAATATCCTGAACCGTTTCTTCGACTGATTTGCCATCAACCGTGACTTTATGTTGTGCCTGGTTGTAATAAAAGCTTCGGTCGAATAAATGTTTCGCAATAAACTCTCTCATTTCTTCTTCATTCATATCAGCAATCAAGGGACGCTTGCTCTTATTATGAACTAACCTATTATATAATGTCTCTATGGAGGCTTTTAAATAAATTGAAGTAACACCATCGTTCTTCAATAATTCATGGTTATTTGCATAACATGGCGTTCCTCCACCCAAACCAATTATACTATTTTCTGAAGATTGAAGCAATTCGACAAAAATTTCGTGCTCTAATTTTCTAAAATAGATCTCCCCATGTTGTTCAAAAATTTCATTTATTGATAAATTGACTCTATTTTCGATACATTTATCCAAATCCAAAAACGGAATATTTGTAATTTTCGACAAATTTTGGGCAATTGTTGACTTTCCGCACCCCATATAACCTAATAACACAATTTTTTTCATACTAATAAAACCTTATAAACTAAGACGTTGAGAATTTTTCTTAAAAAAAGACAAATTTATAATAAAAATGCTTGGAAACTTCGAAAATAACTCCTTATATTTGCACCCGCATTCAAGGAATTAAATGACTCGATAGCTCAGTTGGTAGAGCACATCACTTTTAATGATGGGGTCCTGGGTTCGAGCCCCAGTCGGGTCACAAATTTTGTGATTAACAAATTAAATTCCTTGAAAGCAATGACTCGATAGCTCAGTTGGTAGAGCACATCACTTTTAATGATGGGGTCCTGGGTTCGAGCCCCAGTCGGGTCACAAAGGTCGAGTAATTCAATTACTTGACCTTTTTTTTTGGCCACGTGGAGAAACGGTAGACTTGCCATCTTGAGGGGGTGGTGCTCGTAAGGGCGTGTGGGTTCAAATCCCACCGTGGTCACTTCATTAAATTAGAAAAAGCTAAACACTAACAATATTTTTGGTGTTTAGCTTTTTTTTGTACTATTAAAAAACGAATAAGATGTAAAAGTTGTGTCGAGATGAAAAATCTCGCAAAGTCGCAAAGCCGCAAAGTTTAAAAAAAGGCCAGACACTTATAATTGCTTTTAGACAGAAAACAACATTATACTCCAAAATTATTTCCCTTCGCTTTTGCGAATTTAAAGCTGACAGGTTTTTGAAACCTGTCAGCTTTGGCTTCACTACCGTTTTTAACTGTAACGGATGCAAAGGAAAAACCAAAGATAATTTTACATCTCTTATGTGATATAATTTCTTACTTTCCAAATACAATTCCACACTTATCGTTTTTAAACCATATAAGCAATATAAGCTCTTTAAAGTGTAAGCGCTTAAAATGACATGAACTTATATTACTTATATGGTTTAATCTTTTTTATTCCTTTTTCTAAGTATGACTCATTTTAAAGCTAAATGATTTCAAAAAATAAGTTCTGAACTTATCTCTGGAATTTCATTTTTAAACTTTAAGATTGAAATCTTCGCTCATAAACTCCCGAGCTTACAAAGCTAATTCTCCTTAACCCTAGCAAACAATAAGAATTAAACTACATCTGAACCTATCTTAAAATAAAAAAGCAAAAAAAATAAACCCCCAAACCACACGTTTTCAGAAAAATAAAAACAGATATAAAATAATATCAAATTAAGTACCCGCAAACACTTGGAAACTTCAATAAAAAGTCCTTATATTTGCACCCGCGTTCAGAAAGCAAATGAATGACTCGATAGCTCAGTTGGTAGAGCACATCACTTTTAATGATGGGGTCCTGGGTTCGAGCCCCAGTCGGGTCACAAAAGGTCAAGTAATTTATTTTACTTGACCTTTTTTTTATTTCTGGCATTTTGGAGAGACACTCTTACTATCAAAATCCCAAACCATAAAGAACAACTTTGCGACGACAGGAATCAAGTTCAGAAGTTGTGGAATAATTTTTAGAAATTTCCTTTTGTTAGAAATAGCAGATCTTATACTTTTTTACCACAGCTTTTCAAGTCTCTAATTTCCCAACTTCTCGCTTTGATGATCTCGCAAAGACGCCAAGCCGCCAAGTTTTTTCTACTTTTTCATTAAAACTTTGCGATTTTGCGTCTTCGCGAGATTTTTACTTCCCCACAACTTTTGGATTTGATCTTTTTTCGGCAAGTAGTCTAAAATGAACTTATATCACTTATATGATTTAAATACACTTTTACGGCTACATCAATACTATATAGTAAACTTTCACAACAAATACTGCCCAAGCTTGCCCATAAGCCTAACTTTTTATACTCGCAAATACCATTTTAGAAACCAAATCATAAAAAACACCACTCTAAAACAAACGGCAGAGAAACAGAACAGACTGTAAAACAGATCACACAAACTACACGCACAAAAAATTTTCATTTGCTAACCATAATTTTACAAAAGCACTTCTGTTACAAATAAATCTTTCCTAAATTCGTTTCTAATTAATTAACCTACTAATCCCAAATTAGTTTATGAAACATTTATTTTTTCTATCATTTATGATGATTACGTTTTCGAGTTTTGCACAATCTGCAACCGGTTATTTTGACAAAGCCCTAAAGAAAGCAGAAGCCGGAAACACAAAAGGTGCCATTGCAGATTACACCAAAGCAATTAGTATGAACTCCAAATTTGTTGAAGCTTACCAAAACAGAGGTGTTGCGAAACTAAAGTTGAATGACTTAAAAGGAGCTTCAGCCGATTTCAGTAAAACAATTGATTTAGACAGCATGAATGCAGATGCCTTTACAGGCAGAGCCAATGTAAATTACAAATTACAAAATTATCAAGGCACTATAGAGGACTGCACTGCTTCTCTTGGTTTAAACCCTAAAGATTATATTGCCTACAACCTAAGAGGTTTGGCGTATAATAAAATTGGAGATAAAAAGAACTGCTGCAAAGATTTCTCAAAAGCAATTGAGCTAGGCAGCCAAAGCGCTATAAAAAACAAAGCTACTTTTTGTAAATAGTATCTAACAGCACTCTAACAATACATTAAGCAATCTGTGGTCATCAAGTACCGCAGATTGCTTTTTCATTTTACAGGGCTCTTAATTTCATCTAAAAGTTATCCTTACATTTGTCCTCAAACAAAACAGCAATGGTACTTCTTAAAAAAATAAACAACAAAGCTAAAACAGATCAAAACTCCGGTTTTGGAACCAATGCAAACAGTTATGGCGGAAGATTCGTAAACAAAAACGGAACTGCCAATATAGAAAAAAGAGGCATGCATTTATTGCGTCGCATCAGCTGGTACCATACCATGATCGACATGCCTAACTGGAGATTCCTGTCTATTTTGTTTAGTTTTTATATCGCAATCAATTTTGTTTTTGCCGTTCTTTATTACGCAATCGGCATAGAACACCTGGACGGAATTACAACATCTGGTGGTCTTTTGGACCAATTTGGGCAAGCTTATTTTTTTAGTGCGCAAACCTTTACCACTGTAGGTTATGGGCATATTAGTCCAACCGGTTTTCTAACAAGTGCCTTATCTGCAGCAGAAGCTTTAATTGGACTACTGAGTTTTGCGATTGCAACGGGTTTATTCTTTGGAAGATTCAGTAAACCGACCGCTTTTTTAAAATTTTCACATAATGCACTAATTTCACCTTACGGACAAAACAAAGCTTTAATGATCCGTCTCGTTCCTTTTAAAAATACCAATTTCACAGACGCAACAGCAAAAGTTACCTTAGGAATGAGCATTGAAGAAGATGGCAAAATGACCAACAAGTTTTATTCCTTAGCATTAGAACTAAGTCATATAAACGCACTCTCGCTAAGCTGGACACTCGTACACCCTATAACCGAAGACAGTCCGTTATATAATTTCACTGAAGACGATTTTAAGAAAATACATGGTGAAATCCTGGTCTTCATTACCACTTTTGATGATATGTTCAGCAATACCGTAGCAGCAAGCACCTCGTATACTTTTGATGAAGTTGTTTACGGCGCCAAATTCGAAACTATGTACGACAGAAGTGATGACGGCTCTAAAACCATTCTACATTTAGACAAATTAAACCGTTTTGATCCCGTAAACCTTGCCTAAACTATCATTTTAGGATTGTTTTAAGACGGTATCTCGGATTTTATTTTATTTTTGTTTACTTAATCACCAAAAATGGTAAACAACATAAAAACTGTTTTCAGCATTAAAGACCTTGAGAACTTATCCGGAATAAAAGCACATACCATTCGTATCTGGGAAAAAAGATATAACATTCTTGAACCTATGAGAACGGACACCAATATCAGACTTTATAATCTGCAAAATCTCCAGAAACTTTTAAACATAACATTATTACACGAGTACGGTTATAAGATTTCTAAAATCGCTACTTATCCTGACGAAAAGATCCCACAATTGGTTCGTGAAATCATTTCAAAAAAGAACTCGCAGAACTTCGCCATTACCTCATTTAAAATGGCCATGATGAATTTCGATCAGGAAATATTCTTCAATACTTTTGACTGGTTGATTTCTGAAAAAACATTCAAAGAAGTTTTCAAAGAACATTTTCTTCCCTTATTAAAAGAATTAGGCTTATTATGGCAATCGGAAACCATAACTCCTGCAAATGAGCATTTCATGAGTCATTTAATCAAGCAGAAAATACTCATTTACACCGAAAGCCTTCAAATACAAAAGCCAACCAAAACCGATCGCATTTTTGTTCTTTCCTTACCCTTAAACGAAATTCACCAAATCGGATTGCTTTATCTTCAATATGAAATTCTGTCTAAAGGCTACAAAACCATTTATTTAGGAGAAAGCATGCCGGTCGAAAACCTGCAGGATCTCACAAAACATTTTGACAATATCACTTTTATATCCTTCATGACTGTTCAGCCGGATCGTAGTGTTATCAATCAATACGTAAAATCAATGGGGCAAAAATTACTTCTAAAAAACAACGAAATCTGGCTTATGGGCAAAATGGTCGAACACATTGACCAGAGAAATTTACCGGACAGAATCCGTATTTTCGATTCTATGGACGAAACAATAGAAAGAATATAAAGTTTTGTTTAAAGTTTTTGTACATTTGTTAAACAAATGAAGAAAACCATCATCATAATAGGGTCTGGCTTCTCTGCATTAGCAGCCTCTTGTTACCTTGCCCAGCAAGGGAACAGTGTTACCATTTATGAAAAAAATGAAACGATTGGTGGTAGAGCCAGACAGTTTAAAAAAGACGGTTTTACTTTTGATATGGGACCAAGTTGGTATTGGATGCCCGATGTTTTTGAACGTTTCTTTAACGATTTCAACAAAAAACCTTCCGACTATTACGAGCTTATTAAACTCAATCCGGCCTACAGGGTTTATTTTGGAGTGGAAGATTTTATAAGTATTTGCGACAACCTTGAAGCCATACAGACTACTTTTGAAACCATCGAAACCGGAAGCAGTAAAAAATTAGCCGCTTTCATCAAAGAAGCAAAAAGCAATTACGACATTGCCATTAAAGATTTGGTTTATCGCCCCGGAGTTTCGCCTTTAGAATTAATCACCCCTCAGACCGCTTTAAAACTAAATCAGTTCTTCAGCACCGTCAGCCGTGATGTCAGAAAGAATTTTAAAAACGAACGTTTGATTCAAATTCTAGAATTCCCGGTTTTATTTCTTGGAGCAAAACCAACTAAAACGCCATCCTTTTATAACTTCATGAACTATGCCGATTTTGGCTTAGGAACCTGGCATCCGAAAACCGGCATGTTTGATGTTGTACGTGGAATTGAGAAACTGGCTCTTGAACTTGGAGTTACTATTAAAACCAATTCTGTTATTGAAAAAATAGTTGTAACCAATAAAATCACAACCGGAGTACTCATCGACGGAAAACATATTCAAGCCGATATTGTTTTAAGCGGTGCCGATTATCATCATACCGAGACTTTGCTTGACAAACCTCATCGTTCTTATTCTGAAGCTTATTGGGAAAGTCGAACTTTTGCTCCCTCTTCCCTGCTCTTCTTTGTGGGCTTCGACAAAAAAATAGAAAATACAACACATCACAATCTGTTTTTTGATGTCGATTTTAATCAGCATGCAATTGATATTTACGATCAGCCGAAATGGCCTGAAGCTCCCTTATTCTATGCTAATTTTCCATCAAAAACAGATGAAACTGCAGCACCAAAGGGAATGGAAAGTGCATTTTTCCTGATTCCATTAGCTCCCGGAATTAAAGATACTGAAGCACTTCGAGAAGAATACTTTGAAAAAATAATCACTCGATTTGAACAGATCACGCAGCAAAAAATCAAAAATAATATTATATTTAAGAAGTCATTTTGCAAAAATGATTTTGTAGCAGATTACAATGCCTACAAAGGAAATGCTTACGGAATGGCAAATACCCTATTGCAAACCGCCTTTTTAAGACCCAAGCTGAAAAGCAAAAAAGTCAAAAATTTATTTTTCACGGGGCAATTAACTGTTCCGGGTCCGGGTGTACCGCCCGCCTTAATATCAGGAAAATTAGTAGCTGAGTTAATTCATAAATCTATTAGATCGTAAAAAATGAAATCACTATTTGACACTGTCTCTTACAGCTGCAGCAAATTGGTTACCAAAAACTACAGCACTTCTTTCTCCCTCGCCGTACGCATGTTGGCACCAAGCATTAGAGAAGCCATTTACAGCATCTATGGTTTTGTTCGTTTTGCAGATGAAATTGTCGATTCTTTTCAGGATTACAATAAAGAATATCTAATAAATGATTTTGAAAAAGAATACTACAAGGCAATGGAAATGGGCATTAGCTTAAATCCTATTTTAAATGCATTCCAGCATACGGTAAAACAATACAATATTACAGACGATCTGATTCAGGCCTTTTTAAAAAGCATGAAACTTGATCTCGTAAAATCGACTTACAACACACAAACGGAATATGAAGATTACATTTATGGTTCTGCCGATGCTGTCGGATTAATGTGTCTCAAAGTTTTTGTGGCCGGGAAAGATCAGAAATACGAACAACTCAAAGGGGAGGCCATGCGACTGGGCTCTGCTTTTCAAAAAGTAAATTTTCTACGCGATCTAAAAGAGGACAATCTGATTTTAAACCGCAATTATTTCCCCGGAATCAACTTAAATTCTTTTGATGAAAATGCAAAAAATGCCATTATCAACGAAATTGAAGAAGATTTCAAAATCGCCTATCAAGGCATCGTAAAACTACCAATTGAAGCTAAATTCGGAGTGTACACCGCCTTTATTTATTATAAAAAACTATTACAGAAACTCAAAAATACGCCTTATTATGAAATTGGAAATTCGAGAATCCGAGTTTCAAATTATACAAAAGCCGGGCTTTTGGCGCAGTCTTTTGTAACTTATAAATTGAAACTGGTCTGATCTTATTTTTATTTTTCAGGGTTATTTTTCAGCCTTTTTACTGACAACTATACAAAAACATAAAATGATTTCTTTTTTAATTTTTCTAAGTGTTTTTCTGTTTATGGAATGTGTAACGTGGCTTACGCACAAATACATTATGCACGGCTTAATGTGGTACTTTCACGCAGATCATCACCAACCCAAATACGAACATACTTTTGAACGTAATGACATTTTCTTTGTCATTTTTGCTACTCCGAGTATTGTTCTTTTTTATTTTGGTGTTGAAGGCGGTTTTAATTATTTGTTTTTTATTGCTTGCGGCATTACCCTTTATGGCGTTTGTTATTTTTTAATACACGACGTACTCATTCATCAGCGTTTTAAATGGTTTAAAAACACCAAAAACAAATACCTCATCGGACTACGAAAGGCACATAAAATGCACCACAAACATTTAGGCAAAGAAGACGGAGAGTGTTTTGGAATGTTGTTCGTTCCTTTTAAATATTATAAAATGTAATTGTTTTGATACCAGTCTCAGAATAAGTGTGTTTGTTTCTATCATTTACTTCTTTTACCACTTAAAACATCCTGCATAAATAATTTTTGTTTGAACTCCTGACACAGACGTTGCGAATACTCAGAATTATAGCAATACGACACATTATGAAATTATACAAAATAGAAACCACGCAACATATAAATGCAAGTATAGAAGAATGTTGGGATTTCTTTTCCAGCCCAAAAAATCTTCAAACTATTACTCCAGACACTATGCGTTTTGAAATTTTAGATTTCGACAACAAACGCATGTATCCCGGTCAAATCATTACTTATACCCTGAAACCGCTTCTGGGAATTAAAATCTCATGGGCAACCGAAATTACCGTTTCAGTAGAAAATCACTATTTTGTAGACATACAACTTTCTGGTCCTTACAAATTGTGGCATCACAAACACTTTTTTGAAACCACGGAAACGGGCGTAAAAATGACCGATATTGTGCATTATGCCTTGCCATTTGGCTATTTAGGACGCATTATGAATAAACTGGTTGTAGCAAACAAACTAAAAGCCATTTTTAATTATCGCTATAGCAAAATCGAAGAGCACTTTAACACAAAAGTACAATGAAACAAAAAGTGACTATTTTCTGGTTCCGACGTGATTTACGACTAGATGATAATGTTGGTTTATTCCATGCATTACATTCTTCGTTCCCGGTAGTTCCAATATTTATTTTTGACGAAGATATCCTGGAGAGTCTTCCAAAAAGTGATGCAAGGGTAAGTTTTATATACGATTCACTTCAAAAAATAAACGAAGAGCTTCAATTAACAGGGTCTTCTCTTTTAATTAAAAAAGGAAAAACTACTGAAGTCTGGCACTCTCTTTTAACGGAATATGATATCCAAAATGTAACATTCAATAAGGATTACGAGCCTTATGCGATAAAACGGGATTTAGAGATTTGTAATTTATTACAACAAAACAGCATTGCTTTTTCATCGTATAAAGATCACGTGATTTTTGAAGAGAAAGAAATCACCAAGTCAGACGGGCTTCCTTACACGATTTACACTCCATACAAAAACAAATGGCTGGAGAAATACCACTTGAACGGAACTGTGACGGAATGTGACACAAAACCTTTGTTTGCTAATTTTGCTAAAAATCAATTTCAATTCCCGGAATTATCCCAAATAGGCTTTGAAAAAAGCACGATAAAAGTACTTCCGCATAACTTAACCCAAATTAAAAGCTATAAAGAAACCAGAGACTTTCCGGCTCTGGACAGCACCTCATATCTTTCTCCTCATTTGCGTTTTGGAACGGTTAGTATTCGGAAATTAGTGAACTGGGCCAACAAAACAAATCAGACTTTTTTGAGCGAATTAATCTGGCGTGAATTTTTTATTCAAATCCTCTTTAGTTTTCCTAATGTTGTCAATCATAATTTCAAATCGGCTTATGATGGCATTCAATGGCGCAATAACGAAGAAGACTTTAAACGTTGGTGTTCGGGCACAACCGGATATCCTATGGTTGATGCCGGAATGCGTCAGCTTAACGAAACAGGATACATGCACAATCGGGTACGTATGGTGGTGGCGAGTTTTCTATGTAAACATTTACTCATCAACTGGCAATGGGGAGAGGCCTATTTTGCCGAAAAACTATTAGATTTTGAACTGGCATCAAATGTAGGCAACTGGCAATGGGCCGCAGGAACAGGTTGTGATGCAGCACCCTATTTCAGAGTCTTTAATCCCGAAATTCAACTAAAGAAATTTGATGACAAAGGAATCTACATCCGTAAATGGATTCCCGAATTTGATTTGGGTTATAATGAACCTATGATCGATCATGCTTTTGCAAGAGATCGCGCTATTGCTACTTATAAGGCTGGGATTGTTAAATGAAATTCCAAAGTTTTTAAATTCCAAATTCCAATTTTGGTGGAGGGGTAATTTCTCTTAGATTTGGGGGATTGGGGAGTTTTTTTTGTTTCAAGTTTCAGGTTTCAGGTTTCAAGTTTCAGGTTTTAGGTTTCAGGTTTTAGGTTTCAGGTTTTTGCTTCACGCAGATTTGGCAGATTGAGCAGATTTATTCTTGTTTTTTGTCCTTTCGACGAAGGAGAAATCACACAAGCTGCTCCGTTTCAATTTTCCGCAATATTGTCATCCTGAGGAACGAAGGATCAACGGTATGAATTCAGCAAACGTAAATTCCTTAGTTCCTCAGGATGACAAACTATATGAAGTTTCTGGTGTTATTAGTCATGCCTTGAAATCGCAAGGTTGCGCGTGTAACATAAAAAGAAATCTGCTCAATCTCCATGAAGCAAAAACCTGAAACCTGAAACTTGAAACCTGAAACAAAAAAAACCTCCTAATACTTCAAATAATTCTCCACCGTAATTTTCGCCTTCAGATCAAACATTAAATTATACAGTCCAAAGAAAGTTCTATTCATGTAAATAAAGTGCTTAGAACCTCTGTTTCCGTTCATTTTTTTGAGATTCGTATCGTTTGTGAAGCGCTCTCCCAGTTTGGCGATGCTATCGAAAAAAGTTTCATCGGCGAAATCAAACGTTTCATTTTGAAAAGGTCTGGTGAAAAGAGATAGTAAATCATGAAACATCTCGGTAAAATATTCAATTTCTGAAGGAGAATCGTCCGGGCGAAGAATTTCTAATTCGAATAATTTCTGATTAAAAAGCGTCTCGTCTGTAATGACATTTTTATTGATCAACTCAAAATAAGGCACATAAAACTCTTCTGGAATTTGTTTCATACATCCAAAATCAAGTGCAATCAAATGATTTTGATCGTCTACCAAAAAGTTCCCGGGATGCGGATCTGCATGAACCTTTCTTAAAACATGAATTTGATACATATAAAAATCCCAAAGTGCCTGTCCAATTGCGTCACCAACTACTTGGTCCGTATTTTTGGCGGTAAATTCAGAAAGGTGTATTCCGGTCATCCAATCCATTGTGATGATTTTCTCTGACGAAAATTCAGGATAATAGTTTGGAAAAAGTATGTTTTCGATTTTACTGCAGGCTTCTACTACTTCCTGGCTTTGTTTTAATTCCAGTAAATAATTCGTTTCTTCGATCAGTTTATCTTCTACTTCTTTAAAATACTTATCAGAGTCTTTCCCTTGCAGATTAAACATTCTGATTGCAATGGGTTTTACCAAAGCCAAATCAGAAGAGATACTATTGGCCACTCCCGGATATTGAATTTTAACGGCAAGTTTTTTATTATTTTTCACCGCTAAATGCACCTGACCAATACTTGCGGCATTTACAGAATTAGCATTAAACTCATCAAAGATTTCATATGGTGTTTTTCCAAAATTCGTTTTAAATGTTTTCAGTACCAAGGGCGCAGAAAGCGGCGGTACAGAAAACTGAGACAACGAAAATTTCTCTACATAAGCCTGAGGCAGGAAATTCTTGTCCATACTCAGCATTTGCGCTACTTTCAGCGCACTACCTTTTAGACTTTTAAGTCCATCGTAAATATCTTCGGCATTATTTTCGTTTAGTTTGTCACGAGTCAGATCGGAATTCACCATTTTTTCGGCATAGTGCTTAATGTAGTTAACTCCTATTTTTGCACCGGTCTGAACCAATTTACCGGCTCTTTCTATTTTTGAGGTTGGGATATAATCGATTGTTTTCATTATCTGCTGTAAATTTTTTCTTTGAATAAAAATTTTCCAAAATCCAAAAGGTGATTCATTGGAGCTACATTCATTAACTCAAATGACGCATTAACCGATTTTTCGATAAAAATATCTGTTTTCTCAAAACCTGCAGAAGCATCACTCATCCAGAATTTCAGCGTTAACATCAATTGCAACCAAGCCGATTCCTGAATTGTTTTCTCTTGAAATTTCTGAAATCTCTCTTGTTCTAATCTATAATCATCCGTCAAAATTTCAGCAACGTATTCTTTAAAAGCTTCCCGAAGCGAAGTCAGCTGCACCAAATTTTTGATCGGATTAAGATCTGCTTTTAAGGTTTGCAAAACATAACTTCTGTTTGCCGTCAGAATTTCGAAAAAAGTAAAGTAAAAACTCAACATTTTATTTTTCATGTCATACTCCAAATAGTCTGTGTTTTTGTTTAACAAATCTATGGTGTTCACAAAAAACAATCTAAATATTTCTTTTTCTAAACTCTCGAGTGTTCCGAAAAAGGCATAAAATTCAGCCTCAGTAAAATCTTTCCCTTTTACAAAATGAAATACGGATGCTGGTCTTTTTCCTGCTTCTAAAACATCATTCATATAGATTGAAACAATATCATCTCTGGTAATTATTTTTTTCTTTGTTGCCATTTTATTAAATTTAGATTTTGCCTTAAAGGTAAACAATGTTTAAGTACCTTTATTTATGCGGAAACACAACACTATGTTAAATAAATGATAAATCAGATGTCTCAAAATGTACTCATTACCGGCGGAACAGGGTTTATTGGCAAATACCTGACTCAAGTACTGCTTGCCAATAATTTTACAGTGTCTATTTTAAGCCGTACTCCAAGAAAAAGCAGTGGCTTGATTACCTATTACCAATGGAATCCCGAACGTGATTACATTGAAGAGGATGCAATTCTCAATGCCGATTACATCATTCATCTGGCCGGTGAAGGAATTGTAGAAAAAAGATGGACCGCAAAACGCAAAAAAAGCATTTTAGAAAGTCGTACAAAACCAATAACCCTCATTCATTCTCTTCTAAAAAAACATAATAAATCATTAAATGCCTTTATCTCAGCCTCCGGAATTGGAATTTACGGAGCTAATACCAGTGAACAAATTTGCACAGAAGATACTCCGGCTGCCAACGACTTTTTAGGTTTAACCTGTCAGGAATGGGAGAAAACAGCAGACACCATCGGAGCATTAGGAATTCGGACGGTAAAAATCAGAACCGGAATTGTTTTTGGGAGAGCGGGAGGTTTTCTAAAAAAGATAACTCCGGGTTTCAAAGCCGGCTTCGGAACCATTTTAGGAAGTGGTTCACAGTATTTACCCTGGATACATATAGAAGACTTATCACAAATCTACTTAAAATCAATTCTCGATACCAAAATAGAAGGCCCCTATAATGCAGTGCTTACAGACGACACTACCCAATTAAAATTTTCAAAAACACTCGCCAACTTATATGGATATTCGATATGGCTTCCAAAAATCCCTCAATCATTGCTTAAAATTGTTTTAGGCGAAATGAGCGACGCTATTTTAAAGGGTCAAAGGGTTTCTTCTGAAAAAATACAACATACAGGTTTTGAGTTTCAATTTGCAACGTTGGAGACCGCTCTTTATGACTGTTTAAAATAAAACAAATCATTTCATAATACCACTCAAATCGGTTTGCACCGTTTTTGAAATTTTATTGGCTACTATATACGGGATTTCGATATTAAAATCAGCAACCGAAATCGGGAAATTTGAAATAATCTGTATGCCGTCAGGAACTTTCTTGATCAATGCTTTTACTGCAATTGCTCTGGATTTTCCATGCAGGTACAGTTTGCCTACAACATCGTATTCTTTTTCGTTTTCAGTAACCTCTTTCAAATCAAAATTTTGGATTTTGCCTTTAAAAACTGCTTTGGGGTAGCGGTGACTCTCGATATAATTTTCATTAAAATGTTCCTGCATTAAATCCATTTTAAACTGAAAATCTTTGATAACAACCGTGCAAACCAGTGTACTAGAATGGGATTCCAACACAATGATTGCAAGCTTATTTACTGCTTTCACTTCTTCAAAAAACGGAACGGAAGCTTGAAAATTTACAACGGCCGAACTGGTTTTGAATTTATCCTGTGCGAGTATAGAAAATGCAGTAAAAAGTAAAATAAGTAAAGTAGTTTTTTTCATAATCGTTATTATTTAAACAATTATGTCATTCGATTCTTTTTAATTTAAGAGGAGAAAAAAAACTGAACTTAAGTAAGTCTGAAAAAAATCAAATGGCAATACTCCGTGAAAATCTGGTAGCTGCAACCTTATACTTAAAATTACGAAATTATCTGCTATTTAGTTCTTGATTTACTGCTAAATATTTGTGAAATGTTTTACTGTTGTGAAGTGTGAAATTGTAAGATCTGAGATGGCTTTTGAAATTACGATCTACCTTTAACTAAGGCTTGAATCACATTGATAACAAAGACGAGCTGTGTGGCAACCATAGTCAAAACAGTTATAAAAATTCCTAACAACATTTTATCGTTAAAAGTCATACCTGCCGTATAAGATTCAATATCTCCGGGTGCCATTTCACGTTTGAGTTGAGAAAAAATCCAGATCAAAAGTAAACCGCCTACCGAAACAATAACATGTGTACTAATCTGCCATTTTATAAGGGGAAATTTTAATTTTATCAGAGCAAAGTAAAGGATTGCCAGGAAGGTATAAATAACAGACAACAACACCGCAAAATGCAAATAAGAAATAACATAGTAAGTATCGTGAATATTAATATCTAAAGTTTCTTCAGCATTTAAAAAACCGATTGCTAAAAAAATTACGATTAAGGTCAAAAAAATAAAATAGGGGTTCTTTTGTATGTACTCCATCAATGAGGAAAAATTATTATAATTAATTCAAGTTAGTAGTACTCTTATCTCTAAAATGAAACAAGTTATTAGGATTGTCAAAAAAAGTCTCACGCAGATTTTATTAGAATGAAATAAAAAAAATCCGCAAAATCTGCAGAATCTGCGTGAAAAAATAGCGTAATTTAATGACATTGAGCTAAAGCAGGAGGCTACTCAAATAGTAACAAATTCAAAAAGAATAATTAACTAACAACTTGAATTAATTAATACTCCTTATTCTTTAAACATTATCAGAAAGGTAACACCAGTAAATTTACCCTTGTACTTCGGTACAAATCTCAATTAGAAAGCCTTCTAAATCCCTTACGTAAGCCACAATTTGTCCCCAAGGTTTTTGTACGGGCTCTTTTACCAGTACTGCCCCAAAAGAAGTTGCTTTTTGAACTGTTCCGGCCACATCATCTGTCAGGAAGCCTAATTCGATTGCAAAAGGTTTTTCTTCTAAAGTACTTTCAATAAAACCGTCTTTTAAATTTTGAGCTGCCAGTTTTTTGGAAGCAAATGAAATGGTCGTCTCTCCGGTACTTAACTCCCCATAATCCTTCTCCGGAGTTATAAATTTCCTTGAAAACCCGAATGCATTTTCATAAAACACAATCGAAGTTTCAACATTATCCACATACAAAATCGTATAACCAAATTTTATCATTTTCCTTAAATTTAAATTAATGTAAAATCATTTTACATTTCACACTTTACATTTCGCAAAAAACCTATCCAATTTCCAGCAAGACGTTGTACTGCTCTAAACTGGCTAAATCTTCAATAGAACTTACATTGGTAACCTTAGCGTGTTCTTCTACCTCTCTTTTTGATTCAATCTGTTTGATCGCTTGTCTAAAACGACGCACTTCATCCAGACTAGACAAAATAAGTCCGGGAACCTTCACACTATTGCCTTCTTTGTCTTTGGCAACCATTGTAAAATAAGACGAATTACAATGTTTTATTACTCCGGTCTGAATATTTTCGGCTTCTACACGAATCCCTACAATCATAGAACTTCGGCCTACATAATTTACACAGGCTTTCATGGTTACCAATTCGCCAACTTCAATTGGTTTCAAAAAATTCACTGTGTCTACCGAAGCGGTAACACAATAATTCCCTGAGAATTTGGACGCACTGGCAAAAGCGATCTGATCGAGTAATCCTAAAATATATCCTCCGTGAATTTTTCCGCTAAAGTTAGTGTGAGACGGCAACATGAGCTCTGAAATGCTTATTTTAGAGGAGGAAACGGGCTTAAAATCTGGTATCATTGTATTTTATTTAAATTTAAATGGGGAATTTTCTTTTTTAACAGCGGTAACGAAAAAATGTGTATCACCCCACCAGCTAAAGGTTTTATAGCGTTCAACATAGGTTAATTTTACATACTGTCCCTCCAGTTTGTTCAAATCATCAATTACTTTTTGGTCACTGTCTAAAACGGAGAATCTAAAAATCTGCGAACCGGAAACGCCCTGACTGATTTCTCCTTCCCAGGTTTTCATGATTACACCTTTATGGCTCATCCTGATTAATTCTCCTGAACGATACCCGTTGCTATAAGGAACATAATATACAAAAGCAAAATAGCTTGCTAGAATCAATAGGCAACTTACAGCAATAATAATTAAAATTCTCTTCATATGACTTTAATTTAAAGATTGGTTTTCTTCTGAATTTGATGCTCTTGCAATAATATTCTCCGGAAGCGCTTTCTTGGCCTTCGCTCCCATTTTCTTTAATTTCTCAACACTGGTAATTAAATTTCCTTTTCCGTCAACCAATTTATTCATCGCGCTGTCGTACTCGGTTTTAGTATCCTTGATTTTGTTGCCGATTCTCACCAAATCAGAAACAAATCCTTCAAATTTATCGTATAACGCACCGGCTTGTCTGGCAATTTCGAATGCATTTTCCTGTTGCTTCTGGTTCGTCCACATACTGTCAATAGTGCGTAAAGTAGCCAACAAGGTACTTGGTGTTACGATTACAATATTCCTGTCGAATGCTTTATTGTACAGGGTTGGATCTTCGTTTAAAGCAATCGCGAAAGCGGGCTCTATCGGAATAAAAAGCAATACAAAATCGGGGCTCTCGATCTGATACAACTCATGGTAATTTTTACCTCCAAGCTGATCAACATGTCTTCTAATTGAATTGATATGCTCCTTAAGAAATTCGATTTTTAAAATTTCCGATTCTTCGTTGATCCATCTTTCGTAAGCAACTAATGAAACTTTAGAATCCACAATCATTTTCTTTCCATCGGGCAAGTTAATGACAACATCGGGATACACTCTTGCTCCTTCGGCAGTTGTAAAACTTTGCTGTACCTCATATTCACGTCCTTTTTCCAAGCCTGACTTTTCTAAAACACGCTCTAAGACTAACTCTCCCCAATTTCCCTGCATTTTACTATCGCCTTTCAGTGCTTTGGTCAAGTTTAAGGTTTCTTTGCTCATTTGCGCATTCAACTCGCTTAACCCTATAATTTGCTGGCGTAAAGCGGCATGATAATCAATACTTTCTTTGTGAGTCTGCTCGACCTTTTTTTCAAAAACCTGAATTTTATCCTGTAAAGGCAGCAGAATACTTTTCATATTTTCGCTATTCTGTTCGGTAAATTTAGCGGACTTTTCTTCGAGAATTTTGTTGGCCAGATTCTCGAACTCTTTGGTAAATTTTTCCTGTAATTCCGTTATCTCGTTTTTTTGTTCTTTATGACGTTCCCATAAATTCTCAAAATCCACTTCTTTTTTTGAAAGCTGAATGGCCAGACTGTCTTTTTCGGTTCTGATATTTTCTTTTTCGGAATTGTTTAAATGAAACTGTTTTTCAAGATGGTTTCGCTCTTTTTCAAACTGTTCTTTTTGTGCTTGCAATTGATTTACTGCTGCATTTAATCTTTCATTCAAACTCACTTTTTCTGATTGGGCTCTGGCCGAAAACAATAATTTCCCCAAGTATATCCCTAAGAACAAAGCAAGCGGAAAAACCAGTAAAAGCGGAAAAAAATCAAACATAACTAAAATTATTTTTAAGTAAAAGTATGCAATAATCTGTAGTGCTTCCTTATGAAGTAAAGAAAAAAAAAGTTTTTATCACGCAACCTTTTTAAAAAAGCTACATCTATTAAATATAATTTATTACAAACACATTATGAAAAAATTAATACTAGGCTTATTTGTAGTTTTCGGAATTAGTGCCTGTTCATTGGGTAATGACGATATTGATACCAGCTGTGGATCAAATGTAAACACCACTTTTACCGGAATCCCACTTTTATGCAATTACAGTGTAAAAATTGAACCTGAAAAGTCTGGTGCATTAGTGGTTACTACAGAAGAGAAATTACTTTCTTTTTTCACCAAGCATCCAAACAGCTGTCCAAATCCAAGTGATCCTACAATCGATTTTACAAAAAATTACTTAGTAGGTCTTTTTGCAGGTCAGAAACCTACAACCGGTTATAGCATAAAAGTAGCTTCAATTGTAGAGAACAACTGTGAGATTATCATCAATTTATATGAAAAAGCACCTCAAACCGGAGAATCTACAGCGCCAACCGTAACCTACCCTTCTGATTACATTTTGATTCCCCGAACATCAAAAAAAATCTTCTTTAATAAGGTTACTAATGAAACTACAGACAATGTAATAATTGGAAGTTATGCCAAACCATGTACCGGAGATGATTGCCAGAAGTTCTACCAGTTGAATGAGTTTAATGTTTTAAAATTCCTAAACGTAGTAGCAGGAAGCTATGAATTTGGCCAATACAAATATCTTGCAACCTCTAAAAGAGGAGAATATAGTCTTTTTACAAAAAATATCCCTGCTGAAATTTTAGCCATAAGAGGACAAACCAAAACGTATGGTACGCCGGATACCTCAACAAAAGGCGGAACTTATTTTGAATTGCGTCAAGGTACAACTGTTACTAAAATTTATATCGATAATAATGACACCGAAGATCAAAGTGCCGCTATAAAAGCTTTCAAGAAAACCATTCAGGACAAAATAACAGCTCTAAAACAGTAGTCAAATATTGCTTTTTGACAAATACTTATTCTTAAAAATTAGAACAAAAATTCAAATGCTTACTTAATTACTAATTATAGGACCGGGTAGAAAATATAGGAGAAACACCTTCTCCTATATTGCTAACCGGAAACGAGTTTCAAAAAAGCACTACCGCACAAACAACTAGAGACAACCTGAATACCGACCAAATGATTTGCTAAAGACGACTTTGCGAGTTAAAAAAAACTAATTTTACCAAAATTAATTCAACCACTTTTTGAAAGACGATTTAGATATATATATTAAGCAATGCATGCAAAACAACAGAGAAGGACAACTGAAAATTTATCAGCTGTTTTCTCCTGTTTTATATGGAATTTGCCTAAAGTATATGAAAAACGAGGACGATGCTAAAGATGTTTTTCAGGAAGCCTTTATCATTGTTTTTCAAAAGATAAGCCAATACAAATTTGAAGGAAGTTTTGAAGGCTGGCTGAAACGTATTTTTATCAATAAACTTATTGAAACTTTAAATAAGAAGAAAAAGGAGAATTTCTTTTTAGATGTTTTCGATCCGGACACCGATTTTGTAGACGAAGAAGAATTGGACATTATTCCGATACAACAGGAAAAACTATTAGAATACATTCGGGATTTACCGGATCAATACCGGACCGTTTTTAACTTATATGTTTTTGAAAAAATGAAACACAAAGAAATAGCCGAGTTATTGAAAATCTCAGAAGGAACATCAAAATCAAATTTAAACAGAGCTAAAGGAATATTGCAAAAGAGAATTTTGAGCATAAAAAATTTTAAAATAGCATGAAGAAGCAGAAAATAGAGACTATTTTTTCATCAATGGAAAACTTCACAAGTGTTCCGCCACCCGAATTATGGGGTCAGATTGAGGAAAAATTAAACAAACCTAAAAAGAAAAAGAGAGTTATTCTTTGGTGGTCGGCTGCTGCATGCTTATTATTAGGCCTTGCAATTCCTTCTGTTCTTCATCTTAATTCAGATGCCGGAATCAAAAATACCGGAACGACTACTATAGAAAATAACAGTGTTGTTGTAAATAAAAACAACGCGACATCTACTCAGGACAAAACAGTCTCTGATAAACCAACCATCATCAATCAAAAAACGATCAACAGTAAAAATCCGGTTTCAGGAGCTACCGACAATCAATTAGCTACCTCACAACAAAAAGAAGAAACAGACAAAACAGCTTTGGCTCGCACTGCTTCTAAAAACAACCCAAATCTACCTTCTGAGGAATTAAACGCAGAAAAGAAAAACAGCAATCAGGCTGTAGCTCAAAAATCTTTTGTTTCGGAAAAACAAAATGCATTCAATTCTGCTTCGACAAATCAATTGTTTAACACTGAAAAAAGAGCGCAGAATCAAACTATAGCGCAGAAAAACTATAGTCCGGAGAGAGAAAATGCGTTTGCTTCAGTTTCAAAAAATCAAACGGCAGATCCTGAAACAAGAAAAGCGAATCAAATTTTAGCCGAAAAGACCTTTAGTGCTGGTAAACAGAACCCGTTTAATGCTACTTCAAAAAATCAGATTTCGAATTCACTTTTTAAAGAGAAATTGCAGTCAAAAAACACGAACAGTTTTGCTTACAATTCCTCCAATTCAATTTTAAGCCAGCAACAGAATAAAGAGAGCAAAAACGAAAAAGAGCTTAGAAACGGAACGATTTATACTGAAAAAGCAGTTGTTGAACATCAAAAAAACAACTCCAAATTCAATAATGTATTGAGTAAAGAGGATTCTGTACAATTGGCCGTACTTCAGAATTTAGAGAAAGGAATAATCACTCCTGAATCTAAAATTGAAAAGGAAACAAAACCTCTTTCTGCCGCAGAAAAATGGGCTGTTGAAGTTTTTGCCGGTATTGCTAATTCTGAAAACTATAAAAATGACAAGACTTTAGGATATAACAATGATTCTAAACAAAGTAATAGTTACGGAGTAAAAACAAAATACAAAATCAATAATAAATGGGCAGTTGGTTCAGGTTTCAAGATCAACGAATTAGGTCAAAGTATTGCCAATATTTCGTATATGGATGTGAGAGGACAAAAAAATATGGCTTTAGGCATTGCTGATTTTTATGTTCAGGAGTCGCCTACTCCTCAGATTGCAGCAACTAACGATTATGTATTTGTTTCAAACAGTACTAAAGAGGTAGTAAGCAGTGAGAGCATTCAAAGCGGTACTTTAAATCAGACTCTTAAATATATCGAAATGCCATTGGAAGTTTCCTACGCCGTTTTTAGTAAAAACAGAACTACTGTCAATTTAAATACGGGGGGTTTTGTTGGTAAGCTAATTTCAAACAATGTGGCTTTGGATGGTACTACTATTGGAAAAAATCTTGATGCCAATGACTTTGTTTATGGCTCTGTATTAAGTAGTACTTTACAATACCGTATCTACAAAAAAACAAATGTTTTTGTTGAACCGGCAATGAATTACTACATAAACCCCTTAAACAACCAGTCTTTTAATCAGTTCCAATGGGGGCTAAACTTTGGATTGAATGTTTCGTTTTAAAGCCGTTTTTGTTGTAATTTTCAAAAAAAAGACAACAAAAGCAACTCCTTCATAATGAACATTAAAAACAATTGGAATACTTCGAACTCCATTCCGAACGACCTACTGATCGCCAAAAAACGGGTTTATGATCTCCTTAATTTTGAAGGTACTCAACCGGAGCCTGAATCTGAAAGCATGGAATATAGTGCGTATCGATTGCAATTAAACACCAAACTCATTTGTTATCGGGAAGCCAAAATAACGCCAACAAAAACGGGTCAGTTTGTAACTTTATGGAAACGCAATCCGTCGAAAATCATTGCTCCTTTTGATGCTACAGATGCGATTGATTATGTGATTATCAGTGTCCGAAAAGAGGATTTATTAGGGCAATTTATATTTCCTAAATCTGTCTTATTAGAACGCGGAATCTTTTCGACTGATACCAAAGAAGGAAAAAGAGCCACAAGAGTTTATCCGCCTTGGGATGAAACCACCAACAAACAAGCCCAAAAAACGCAACAGTGGCAATTGAATTACTTTATCGAAATACCTCTTCATGAAGCTGTCGATTTAGATCGGTTTAAACGTTTATTCAACGAAAACTAGAAAGATTTATCCTTAGAGGAGCGCGTAATTTTGACACGAATTTCACTAATTGACACGAATTAATTTGTGTAATTTGTGCAATTCGTGTCTGTTTTTTTGTGCGTCACAAATTATTAATCCTTTTAATCCTTTAATCTGTGGCAAAAAAAAACAGGCAGCTGAATAAGCTGCCTGTTTCATTTACCGTTGTATCTCTACTTACTTTTTAATAATCTTGCTACTATATATAACCTTATTGTTTTCTGTTAAAGTATACATATAGATTCCTGTTTTAAGATTGCTAATCTGAATTACGGAATCACTTTTTTCAGAAGTCCCTTTTATTTCAACCGGGCTTGCAACCAAACGCCCAGACATATCATAAAGTCTTAACTTCAGATTTTTATCATCATTTGTTTTCACGGCAATATTTACAACATCTGATGCAGGATTAGGGTAAGCTTGCACAAAATATCCGTTTTTAGTTTGGAAATCAACCGTCGATAAATTATCCTTTTTCAATTCAAAACGGGCAATTACCGGTCCATGGTCTGAAGTTGTATTTACGTAATTTGTAATGTCTGTACGCGGATCGTACACGGCAATAGAATTTGGAATATACTGATCTGTCAGTTCATTAGAAATAATAATATGATCTAAGAATCCACCTGAACTTAAAAAGCTATAGGCTCCAGCCTGGCTAATCCCTAAAGTTAAAGCATTGTAACGATCCGTATCTTCCACCATTTTCTGGTAAGAAGAAGGAGTATTTGTACCCACAACCGATATTTTTACATCATCATTAAAATCGCCCAATATCATAAAGTTTGAATTTGGGTAGTGCACATCTAAACTGTCTTTTAGTAATTCAACATCATATTTACGCATATTGTATCTTGAGATGTCAGTTCCACTATTGGCACGAGCATGAAGATCGATCAGGTTAATTTCTTTTTGGATTCCACCAATATTAGTTTCAATTTTAACCATATAAGGCAAACGACCTGAAGAGAAAAAACTAGCTCCGTTACCACCTGGGTAATTTGGCAAGGTCACGGCTCCCGAACGTACATTATCATACAAATCCTTAAACATTACACGCGTACTTTTTACAGTAGTTGTTTGGGTATTATAAAGTACCACTAATTTTTGAGGAGGAAAATTTGGATCCGGTACATTAAACGAATACGACCATGATGTCGAAATTGTTTTATCGAATGTCTTTCCGTTAATACTTATTTTTTGAATCAAAGCATCTATAGAAGGATCATCTGAAACTTCTTGCACTACGTAAACATCAGCATTTAACTTATTCATTACTTTGGCTACATTATCGATTTGTAATGCATCGTCAATTGGGCCAAACTCCGCTCCGTCAGTCCCTTTTACATCACTTCCAAAAAACTCTAAATTGTAAGTCACGATATCAAAAGTTTCTGCTTTAGGCAAAGAAGAACCTGTCAGTGCTCCGATTTGTTTGTTTAATCCTGCTCCAGTCACCGTTAAAGGTCCGGAAATAGCTAACGCTTTTACAGAAGGTACAAATCTTGCATAAAGTGTTTTACCAGCCGCTGCATCAGCATTAGTAACCACAATACTGGATTGAAATAAAACATTATCTAAAGACAATTGATAATCTGTAGGCGCTGTAAGGGTGATATCGCCATATCCATCAGCTTTGAAGTCAAAAGACTGACTTGCCGATATAGTGTTGGGACTAACATCTCCAAAATTTAAAATAGGATTTGAAGCCACATATCCCACCTCGTTTGTAACTGCAAAATCATCAAATGACCATTCTGCCGCATTATTAGTTCCTCCGGCTGTGGTTTCATAAACCCATGCCAAATAGGTATGACTGGTTTTATACGCTCCTAAATTAATGTATAAGGATTGCGCGTAAGTTCCCGTTGCTGTTGGAAAATTACCATTTAACTCTGTCCAAGTAGCCGTTTCAGGACTGCTTTTACCGTCATAATTTACTGAAACCATCAATTTTAAACCTGTTCCGGCATAAAATTTACGAGAGTAGAAAGACAATAAAGGAAATTGATTGAAATTATCTAAGTGTAATTTTGGTGAAATCAACCAATCTTCGCTTGGACCATTATCAGAATACCCATTCATAAGAACAGCACCGGTTCCGGAATTTACATTTCGAGCGACGGTCGTTGATCCCCACTTATTTTTAGTTCCGGCGACATTGTATTGTGTCCAGCCACTATTTGTTAAAACATTTACATCATTAAAACCTTGTACATACGGATTGATTCCTGTTCCTGCAAGAGCGACTGTTTTGGTCGTTGCTCCAGTTGACTCATGCTTTATTTCTCCCGAAAAAGTACCGGTAGCACTTGGAGTAAACTTAACATAAACGGTTGGCGTTGCGTTTGAATCAAAGTCAGACACATTGTAGGTTACTGCTGATTGAAAAACAGTATTGTCCTTAGAGATCGTAAAATTACCTGAAGCGGTCACTATAACATTATGAGTAAGACTACTACCTTGAATCTGATAACTTGCTATTTCTGAATCATAACCCGCTTCAGAGAATCCTAAATCAAGCGAAGTACTTGTCGTTACTAAAGAAGGAATCGCAACACTTGAAGTTGTAACTTCTAATTTATGAACTGAAGCCTGAATATTATGGTATGGATCTTCAGAAATCGAGTAAACAGTATAGGCTGTGTTAAGAGCTAAACCATCAAAATTTTTCACATATGCCTGTGAGGCATCAACAATATCCAAAAAACCGGATTGTAAAGCTGCCGTTCCATTTGCATCAAGACCGGACTTAAGTTGCGCTACGGTAGGTTCTGCACTTCCGCCGTTTAGTAAAACATAATAGGTTTTTCCTTTTTCATCTAATTTATTAGAAAAATCAAAGCTTTGTGATAAAACATTATCCGCTTTTGGATAACCTGCAGCATTTACCGGAGCTGCAATATCACTTCTCACGTCGATATTATCAATTGCAAAAGAAGGACGAGAACCGCCTCCTGAATTTTGCTTAGAAATCCATCTGATCTGAACAATACTTTGATTATCGCATTCCGCAGGCAATGTTATTTTTATCGTTCTTGTATTTTGAGGATCGGTAACTGCTCCTGTCTGTTGCGTTGTGTTATTTGTATAAGCGGTTTCCAATAAAGTTGTAAAAGCAGTGGTTGTACCCACACGGTACTGCAAAACCATCTCATTTATTCGCTCCGATGTTGTTGTACCCGACACTAGCCCATACGGATTACGAATGGTCATCGCGTCATACTGCACCTGAATACCTGTTTGTCCGGTGCTGGAGAAAGCCAAGGCAATTGTAAGATCAACTGATCCGGTATTAAGAAAACCTATTTTACCATTATAATTATGAATGTTACCGCTTGTAGTCGCTGCTGTGCTGCTATTTGTGCTTCCGGCCGTCAACGCCTTATCTGCAACCAAAGTAGCTGCTGTAACATAAGCACTTCCGGGTGCCGTGGCCGCACTCCAACCCTGCAATCCTGCTGGATATGTAGTACCATTAGCTGCTAAACCGTCAAAATTCTGTGTATACGGCAAGGGTTGTGCGCCCGGCATCGTAACCTGTGCAACGAGACTTCCCGAACAGCAACAAAAAAAACTTAAAAAAGCCACCAAGTGGCGCATCGTGTAAATGTTTTTCATATGTTTAAATAATAGAGTTTTTAGAAACCAAATTTATAGTCTTTAAAGTTAAGAGAATATTGTAAAATCTTAAATTTAATGCTTCCTATTTTATAAATATTCACTACTATTAACTAATTTATTCAACAAAAAAGTTAATTATCATCAATAAAAACAAGCTTTAATAGCATTATATATTTTTAGAAAAATTTACTTACAACATTATTTTTAGTAAGCAATACCACACGAAAATAGTATTTTTTCTTTACAGATGAAGCAAAAAAAGAGTCCAAAAAAACAAAAAAACGCCAATTTAATGTACGAATACACCTCTAAATACTGTTTTTATTCTAATCGTAATCATACAGTATCTTTCGTACTAATTATCCGAATATGAAATAAACATCTTCATAATCTCCTCTTTGGTTTATGGTATATTTTTTGTATATTAATTTCGTTTTTATTATCATCTTTAAAATCCCCTAACGCTATGAAAAAATTAATCTGTATTGCCACAGTTGCTTCTTTAGTACTTGCTTGTAATTCTAAAAAAGAAGAACAAACTACGGCACCTGAAAACGAAAAAACGGTAACCAAAACGAATGAACGCTTCAACAAAACATCCGTGTTTGAAGGAGTATTGCCTTGTGCGGATTGCAGTGGAATTAAAACTACTTTAAAAATAGATGCCGATTATGGCGTAGCGCAAAACAATAGATTTGAATTGATTACAGTGTATCAGGGAAAAGAACCTGAAAAGGAATTTAGCGAAAAGGGAAATTTTAATATCGAAAGAGGATTGGACAATGATCCTGACGGTACCATTTATGTTCTGAATTGGGATCAGCCCTTAGAGAAGCAAATTTACTACGGATATTATAGCGCAAATCCCGAAAAAATATACTTATTGGATCGTGACAGAAAAATAATCAAATCTGAGTTGAACTACTTTTTAACGAAGAGAAAGTAATTCTTCTTTTGGTACTCCTAAAACAAAGCTATCTTTGCCACAAAAAACAACATGCATCGACACTTTATTCTTTTTAAACCTTATGGCTATCTGAGCCAGTTTATCTATGAGTTAAAAAGAAAGAAAAAACTTTTGGGAGAATTACACGATTTCCCTGCAGGTACAATGGCTATCGGCCGATTAGATGAAGATTCTGAAGGTTTACTTTTACTAACCACAGACGGAAAGGTAAGCGAACAAATAAGAAGCAAAAAAGTAGACAAAGAATACTATGTACAAGTTGATGGTGTTATTACTCCCGAAGCCATTGAGCAATTGCAAAAAGGCGTGGAAATTGGTTTCGACGGTGGCAAATACATTACCAAACCCTGCAAAGCTTTTATCGTTACCGAAATTCCTGATTTTGGACTGAGAGCCAAAAAAATCAGAGATGAGCGCCACGGACCAACTACATGGGCCTCGATTACGGTAAATGAAGGTAAATTTCGTCAGGTCCGAAAAATGACGGCTGCGGTTGGTTTTCCAACTTTAAGATTGGTTCGCGTTCGGGTAGGAAATGTATATTTGCAAAACCTAAAAGCCGGAGAGGTACTGGAGGTTTCTGATTTTAAATTAGATAATGTGGTAATTTGATAATGTGTCAATTAGATAATTACTAGAAACCTTTAAACTTTTACTTTTTTACATTTAACTTTTAACAAAAAAATCAATGCTGAATATTGTTCTTGTAGAACCTGAAATACCAAATAATACCGGAAATATAGGACGATTGTGTGTGGGTACCGAAAGTCGCTTGCATTTGGTGCATCCGTTTGGGTTTGTAATTAATGACAAAAACCTGAAGCGTTCGGGTTTGGATTACTGGGTACATCTTGATGTTACCGAATATGCGGATGTAGAAGAATGGATCCAACAAATTCCGGATCAATCTCGTGTTTTTTTGATGAGTTCTCATGCTGAGAAATCGTATCTGGAAACCGATTTTCAAGACGGAGACTGGTTGGTTTTTGGCAAAGAAAGCGTTGGTTTAAGCAAAGAAGTCCTGGCTCGTTTTGAAAATCATTTGACAATTCCGATGTCCAAATTGATTCGAAGTTTTAATATTGCTAATTCTGTTGCCTTTGTCGTTGGCGAGGCAAAAAGACAGATTGGTTTAAAAATTTAATCTTCCCGCGCTTTCTTCCTGCAAGATTTCCAAAACCTTGTAGGTATCTCCTTTGAAACGTAAATGCACTCCATATATCATGATCTCACAGGAACACAAATAGCGACCTGACACTTTTTTCATCATTTGACATGAAGAAGAAATACTGATTTATCAAGGAAAATATTGAACACGAATTTCACTAATTGACACGAATTATTTTGGTTGTTGTGTTTTTTTCTGCGTAAAGCTTGTTCTTTCGGCGAAGGAGAAATCACATCCAATATTCTATAGAAGTATTGATTCTTAAAGGAAAACATTCGACACGAATTTCACTAATTGGCACGAATTATTTTGGTTGTTGTGTTTTTTTCTGCGTAAAGCTTGTCCTTTCGACGAAGGAGAAATCACATCCAATATTCTACAGAAGTATTGATTTATCAAGGAAAATATTTGACACGAATTTCACTAATTGGCATGAATTATTTTGGTTGTTTTGTTTTTTTTCTGAGTAAAGCACAAGGTTTTGAAAACCTTGCAGGACTGGTGAAATTCTTTTGGATACAAGTGCCCTAGCCCTTATGGGAGGGAAAATCCTTTTGCTTTTTTCTTTAAAAAGCAAAAGATTGGAAGGAACAGAAGGATTAGCTCCTGAGAATAATTATACTTTTAAGTAATTACAAACTTCCCTTTTTCAGCATCAAAAACAATATGTTCGTCTTTGAATAAGGTCGCAAAACTTCCTTTTGAAATCAAATTACAAGGTTCGTCCTGCACAAATAAATCAGGTGTCATGATGATCATTTCATCGCTTAATTGTATCGCCAAATCGATATCGTGTGTTGAAAATAAAATACACTTTTGCGTTTCCTGAGTTAGCTTTTTTAGCAATTTAAAGAGGGAAACTTTGTGTAGTAAATCAAGATGTGTTGTGGGTTCATCTAAAATAATTAGCGGCGTATCTTGCGCTAGTGCTCTTGCAATTAATACTTTTTGCAATTGTCCGTCACTTATTTCGAAATGTTTTTTTCGGGACAAATGTGTGATTTGAGTAAGCTCTAAAGCCTCGTTTACTTTTGTTACATCTTCGGGCGTCAGGGTTCCTATCCAATTGGTATAGGGTTGGCGTCCCAAGGCTACTAGTTCAAAAACCGACAAATTGCTTGGCGGTAGCTTTTCTGTTAAAACAACGCTTAGGTTTTGTGCTAATTCTAAAGGTTTAAATGTGGTGATGTCTTTTTCACTAAGTAAAACTTTTCCGGATAATGGCTTTTGAATTCCTGTAATAGTGCGCAGCAAAGTCGATTTCCCAATTCCGTTTGCCCCTATTAGCGAAATGAGTTTTCCTGAAACCAAATTTAAATTCAGGTTTTCAGCGATTGTGACCTTCGCGTTTTTATTTCGATAACCTATACTTAGATTTATAGTTGATAAGATGTTTTTCATTTTTTAAAGTTGCTAAGGTTCTGAGTGACTAAGGATCTAAGTTTTTAGTTAAAACTTTTCTTTCTTACCAAAAGCCAGATTACTACCGGCGCACCGATAATAGATGTAATTGCGTTTATCGGAAGCGTGACTTCAAATCCCGGCATTTCTGAAACGATATCACAAAACAACATAATTGTAGCACCAAAAAACAAAGTACTCCAAAACAAAATAGTATGATTACTGGTCTGAAAAGTAAGTTTTGCGATATGCGGTACTGCCAAACCAATAAAGGCAATCGGACCTGCAAAAGCGGTAATACTTCCTGCCAAAATACTTGTTGCGAATATGATAATCAATCGCGCTTTCTTGAAATTCAAGCCCACACTTTTGGCATAATTCTCTCCTAGAAGCAAGGCATTTAAAGGTTTTATACTACTCGCGCTTAAAAGCAGCCCAATACTCACGCAAATCGTAAAAATACCAATGGTAGACCAGGAAAGATTTCCTAAACTCCCCATCGACCAAAAAGTAAATTTCTGAAGCTGTTCTGCGGTACTAAAATACGTTAAAACACTTACAATGGCAGTGGTAAAACTTCCAAACATAAGGCCCACAATTAGGATCGCCATAGTGTCCCGCAATTTCTGTGAGACCACCAAAACCAATAATAAAACTAAAGTACTTCCTAAAGTAGAGGCTAATACAATTCCGTAAGAAGACAACGCAATTGCACTTAAAAAGGACGGTAAAAATCCGGCTCCCAAAATCACGAAAGCCACACCTAAACTGGCCCCGGAACTCAATCCTAAAACATAGGGTCCCGCAAGCGGATTCCGAAACAAAGTCTGCATCAGTAAACCACTAATTGACAAACCCGTTCCTACCAAAACAGCTGTAATCGCCTTTGGTAATCTGTAATTTATAATGATGTATTCCCATGCCGGTTTACTCGCATGTCCACCCGTCAGACTCGTATACACTTCTTTTAACGGAATGGTGACGGAGCCCAGACTAATGCTGGCCAGAAACATAAAAACCAAGCCTAAACCCAGCATCAAAAATAAAATAGTATTTCGTTTTTTATCTGCCAATTTAGTTCAATTTAGCAGCAAAAGTAAACTCATAACCGGGAAGTAAATCCGGATGAAAAATCTTGATATAATCTTTTAAAACCAAATCAGGTCGGCTTGGTGATAATTCGTAATAGATAGTACCTCCGGTTGCCCCTAACTTGCTTTCAAAATTATAAACATTTTTATTTTTAAAAGCATCAAATTCTGTATAGTGCGGATTGTTCTTCCCTAGTTCTTCGAGGTTTTTAACAGCTCCCGTAGCAATCCAAAAATTAGCTGTTTTGGCTTTTACGAGTACTTTTTCGAAAGACAAACCTTCGCTTCCGGTTCCTTTAAGATCGGCCCATAAATAATTGGCTTGTGCATCTTTCATAAATTCAGCTACCCAACTGTTTCCTTTTGCTACATACCAGGTGTCTTCGTACATTGAGCCATATAAAACGGTAGAAGCGGCTTTTTTACCCGCTACTAATTTCTTAGCCTGATTGTAACTCAAAACAATTTTATCAAACAATTCTTTTGCTTTTTCTTCTTTGCCAAACAGGGCGCCGTAAAGTTTGATCCATTCTGCTTTTCCAAGTGGAGACTGCTCCATCCAATCGGCCTGAATGAATACATTTAGTCCGCTTTTTTTCAAATTATCCAACATTGGATTGTTGTTGTCTACACCAAACGTTACAATTAAATCCGGTGTCAATTCGATTAATTGTTCGATATTCAGTTTCTCGTTCTGCCCCACATTTTTAACAGCTCCTTTATCGATTAATGCTCTTGTTTTCTCAGAAGAAACATAATCGGTATGTGGAAAACCTACCAGTTTGTTCTCTACTTCGAGCATTTCCAGAAACGGAATATTGGTTGTTGAGGTCACTACAACAGACTCCAAAGGAACTTTTATAGCAGGATAAGATTGTAAACTATCCGGAACTTCCGCTGTTTTTTCTTTTAAAATATACGTGTAGTTTTTATTGGCATTTGGCCACGGATTTGAAACCGTTACCACCGAATAACCTTCGTGTTTTACAATAGAAAGCCCCGAAGCATATTCTATACTGTTTTTTGCAATTTCAGATTTTACGCTTTCTGTATTCTCATTCTTTTTGCATCCAACCAGAAGAAAAAAAGAAAAAACAAAAATAAATTTAGATACTAAATGTTTCATAAGTAGGTTATAGGTATAGTATTTGTAATTCGTGATAAATATAGGTCATTTTGAATCATTACAATTTCATAATGCCGGTTTCAATTAACAGCAAAGGTAAATCAATTTCTATTTTTTTTACCCCTCTTTAATCTGACAAAATTAAATAAATATTATCTTTACCTACATGAATACCACAAAAACAAAAGTTTGCTCAAGCTGTGAATCTACTTTTAGCTGCGGAGATATTTCTGTTGAGAACAAATGTTGGTGCAATAATTACCCTCCTATTTTTAATCTCTCCGAAGGCGGCGATTGTCTTTGTCCGGCTTGCTTTAAAGAAGCCTGTGAAGATAAAATTGAAGCTTATGTAGAAACTTTAACTCCGGAAAAAGCGCTTCACAATAAAGCCGCAGCCTTACCCAAATCAGAACAGTTAATTGAGGGAATTGATTATTATCTCGAAGACAACAAATATGTTTTTAAAGCCTGGTTTCACCTAAAAAGAGGCAACTGTTGCGGAAACGGATGCAGACATTGTCCTTATTAATACTGTGAAATGTAAAATGTTTTTTGCAAAAAGTGAATTGCAAATTACCAATTACGGTTTAGTATCTCTTTCCATTTACATCTCACAAATAACATTTTACATTTTACAATCAACATCTCATAAATAACATCTCATAAAAAAATGATCTATCTAATTACAGGCGGCGAGCGATCCGGGAAAAGCAGTTATGCTCAAAATTTGGCTTTGCAACTTTCTAGTACGCCCATATATGTCGCAACGGCAAGAAAATGGGATGCCGATTTTCAGAATAGAATCGACCGACACCAACAGGAACGTGACGAGCGTTGGACGAATATTGAAAAAGAAAAACATTTAAGCGAAATTGACTTCACCGGAAGCGTAGCACTCATCGATTGTGTCACCCTATGGCTTACGAATTTTTTCGTTGATACTAAAAATGACGTGTCTTTATCTTTAGAAGAAGCCAAAGCTGAATTTGAAAAAATAGCCAATCAAAAAGACGCGATCTTGATCATTGTTACTAATGAAATTGGAATGGGCGTTCACGCAGAAACTCATATCGGAAGGAAATTTACCGAGTTGCAAGGCTGGATGAATCAATTTTTGGCTTCAAAAGCAGATGAGGTTGTTTTGATGGTCTCTGGAATTCCGGTTAAAATAAAAGGCTAGTTGTAGTAAATTCCAAATCTCAAATTCCAAATTCCAACGCATTTATTCGCTTTTTGGAATTTGGAATTTTTAATATTGTAATTTTACAAGCTTATGAGTTATTTAGACGATATTTTAAAATCACGTCGGGACACCCGACATTTCACCGCAGAGGAAATACCTGATGAAGTAATCAACAAAGCTTTACAGGCAGGACATTGGGCTCCTTCTGTTGGTTTAACTGATGCTACAAAATACTACATCATCAGATCGACTGAAGTTAAAAGTGCCATCAAAAATTTATTTTTAGAGTATAATAAAAAAGCCGAAGCTCTTACAGACAATCCAGAGCAAAAAGAGCATTATAAATCGCTGAAATTAGAAGCGATTGAAGAAGCTCCAATTGGACTTATTATCGCTTATGACCGAGCGGTTTTAAATCAATTCACTATTGGAACGGTTGGAAGTAATGAAGCGGTTAAATTTAGTTCCGTTTGTGCCGCACAAAACATTTGGCTTTCGCTTACTGAACAAGGTTTTGGGATGGGATGGGTTTCTATTCTAAACTATTATCAATTCAAAAAAATACTCGATCTACCGGAGAACATCGAACCCCTTGGTTATTTCTGTATCGGAAAACCGGCTACCAATTACGATAACCAGCCGATGTTGCAACAACTCAACTGGAAACAAAAATCGGAAGTCCCTGATGTGACCGAAATTACTAATGTGCTTGAAAGTGTGGTTTCGAATCTTCAAATAAATCCACAATCAGCATCTAAGGACCAATCGGATTTCAATACCCTTTTGCAGGAAAAAATAGATTCTAAAACCAAACCTATCGGTGCTTTGGGCATTTTAGAAACCTTGGCTTTGCAAATGGGACATGTTTTTGAAACTTTAAATCCTAAAATAAAAAGTCCAAATATCGTTGTTTTTGCAGCCGATCATGGAATTTCAAATCATGGTGTCAGTGCCTATCCACAAGATGTTACCCGCCAAATGGTTGCTAATTTTCTCGAAGAGGGCGCGGCAATAAATGTTTTCTGCAAACAAAATGACATTACATTATCTATTGTAGATGCGGGTGTGAACTATGATTTTCCAACAAATGCCAAATTAATAAATGCCAAAATTGCAAAAGGAACACAATCGTTTTTACACGCTCCCGCTATGAGCGAAACGGAGCTGCAATTGTGCTTTGAAAAAGGAAAATCCATTGTAAATGCTATCGCAGAAACGGATTCTAATTGCATTGGTTTTGGTGAAATGGGAATTGGAAACACCTCTACAGCAGCAGTATTAATGAGTCTTCTAACGGGTTTTCCGATCGAAGAATGTGTTGGAAGAGGAACTGGTGTTGAAGACGAAAAACTGATCCAAAAACAAAACATACTGAAAAAAGCGATTGAAAATTATGCAGGTCAAACGGAAATGCAACAGCAATTGGCTTATTTTGGAGGTTTTGAAATTATACAAATGGCGGGTGGTATGCTAGCTGCTTATGATCGTAAAATGTTGATTTTGGTCGATGGCTTTATTTGTAGTGTAGCATATTTAATAGCTTCGAAAATAAATCCGAATATTAAAAGAAATGCCGTTTTTTGCCACGTTTCAGCCGAGCAGGCCCATCAGAAATTATTAAACTATTTAGAAGCGAAACCTATTCTAAATTTAGATTTACGCTTGGGAGAAGGAACAGGCTGCGCGATTGCTCTTCCAATTTTAAAATCGGCAGAAGCTTTTCTGAATGAAATGGCTACTTTTGAAAATGCGGGGGTTAGCAAAAAGTAACTTTTAATATGTAGAATATGCCTTTTCTTAAAATTTATATTCATTTTGTTTGGAGTACAAAAAACAGGGTTCCTCACTTAAGTTCTTTCGAATTACGAGAAAAAGTATGGAAACATATCAAAGTGAATGCCCAAGAAAAAGGAATTTACATTGATCACATAAATGGGTACTCAGATCATTGTCATTGTTTAATTTCATTAGGTGCCGATCAAAGTATTCAAAAAATTATGCACTTAATAAAAGGCGAATCTTCTTTTTGGATTAATAAAAATAAGTTAACTAAAGAAAAATTTGAATGGCAAGATGAGTATTTTGATATCTCCGTTTCTGAATCAATAGTTGATAAGGTAAGGTATTATATAAAAAATCAAGAATTACACCATAAGAATAAAACATTTCAAGAAGAATATGATGAGATTATTAGAAAATTTGGGTTTCAAAAAATAAATCCTAAATAAAATTTGGCTAAAGTTTTTTCTAATTTAAATTTTATAATCCTCCAGATTTATCTGGAGGTAATTCAATAAAAAAACAGCTCTGACACAATCTATAAATTTATAATACAGCAAAAACAAATTGAATCGCAAAGAGTTATGCGCATAAAATTTGGCTAAAGCCCTTTTTAATTTAAACTTGGTAACCTCCAGATAAATCTGGAGGCAATTCAATAAAAAAATAGTCCCTAACATAATCTATGAAATTTATAGCACTGTAAAGACAAATAGAATCTCAAATAGTTATATGCATAAAATTTGACTAAAACCCTTTTTAATTTAAACTTGATAACCTCCAGATAAATCTGGAGGCAATTCAATAAAAACATTTCAAATCACAAATAACCTTTTCTTTTACTATAATTTTACAAAAAACACCAAATAGAAATCCACTAAAAATTCAGAAAAACATTAATTTCAAAAAAAGAAAGCCTTTGTACAGATTCAATTGCCAACATCTTTAGATGTTGGTTTCATGAAAGCAATCAAACTGGCTTTAGCCAAATAACTACATACTCTTACCAATGAAAAAAGAACTCCATATATTCTTCACTGCGCTCATGTTTTACACCCGGATTCCATGTCCAAAAAACATTGATCATAATCCCGATTATCTAAATAAAGCAACACGCTATTTCCCTTTGATAGGCTGGATTGTTGGAAGTATTTCCTTTTTGGCATTTTATTTTTTTTCTCTTTTTCTGTCGGTAGAAACAGCTGTGATACTCGCTTTTATTGCTTCTATATTAACTACAGGAGCTTTTCATGAAGATGGCTTTGCAGATGTTTGTGATGGTTTTGGCGGAGGCTGGACCAAGGAAAAAATACTACTCATTATGAAAGACAGCGCTATTGGTGCCTATGGTGCCATTGGTTTGGTTTTGCTTTTTTTATTAAAGTTCAAACTGCTTTCAGAATCTATAGCACCTTTTCAAGTTCAGGATTCAACAGCACTTTTTCAAATTTTCTTATTATTTGTTTCAGCTCATGCTTTGAGTCGTTTGGCAGCGATTAGTATCATTTTCACTCATGAGTATTCGCGTGATGATGCTTCAAGTAAAAGCAAACCCATTGCTAAAAGCAATACCTGGAAAGAAATTTTGGGTTCCTTTTTCTTTGGATTAGTCCCTCTACTTGTGCTTTCCTATTTCAAATACCAGATTCTTTTGGTTTTAATTCCTGTTTTTTTGACCCGTTATTTTTTAGCGCGTTACTTTCAGAAATGGATTGACGGTTATACGGGCGACTGCTTGGGAGCTACGCAACAGGTGTGTGAAGTTGTTTATTATTTAGCGCTTCTTTTGATATGGAAATTTATTTAGTACGTCATACCGAAACGATCTGCGAAAAGGGCATTTGCTACGGACAATCTGATGTCGCTCTAGCAGAACCTTTTGAACTTATTTTTGAAAATATCATTTCACAATTGCCACAAGAAGCGATTCTCTTCTCAAGCCCTTTACAACGCTGTGTAATTTTAGCAAAACACATTCAAAACGAAATCAAAACCATTTCTTACCAGGAAGACAAAAGACTAATGGAAATGAATTTTGGAGATTGGGAAATGAAAAACTGGAATGACATTCTACCCGAACAACTTAATCCGTGGATGGAAGATTTTGTGACTGTTCACGCTACAAACGGAGAATCTTTTATTGAATTACATGACAGAACCGGTGCTTTTTTATCAGAGCAAATTTCAAAAAAAGCAGACCAACCGATAATTATTGTTACCCATGCAGGAGTCATCAGAAGCCTGCTTTGCCACCATACTTCACTCCCGCTGAAAGATGCTTTTCAGAATAAAGTCGATTTTGGACAAGTCGTCAAAATAAACCTACAGCTGTAAATTTGTTTTAGGAATTCACATAAAAAACAGACCAAATTTGAAAATTCAATAATTTTAACTTTATCTTTGCAAAAAATTTAAGGTTGTGTTACTGATTTATTTAGCACATTAAAAAGGGAATCAAGTAAAAACTTGAGCTGTACCCGCAACTGTAAGCTTAGTTCAGAAATGAATGCTTGTTGTTAACTACAAAACCACTGCTCGCTTTGGCGAATGGGAAGGTAAACAACAAGACGCGAGCCAGGAGACCTGCCTTTGTAACTAATATCGAACTCTCGGGAACAAGAGTTTAGAAATTATGACTTTAAAAAAACGGTTGTCTTTTTGTTTGCTCTTATTGTGTCAGATCCTTTTGGCACAGAATGATTCTATAACAAAATTGAAAGAAGTGATTGTTTCGGACACCAATCTTAAAAAATACTCGGGCACACAATCTGTTCAAACCTTGAATGATTCTGTAATTAACAGAAATCAATCATCCTTAACCTCTCTTTTAAATTACAATACGGTTATCTATTTTAAAGAAAACGGACTCGGAATGACTTCCGGACCTTCCTTTAGAGGGACAACCAGCGCACAAACCGCAGTCATTTGGAACGGAATCAATATTAATTCCCAATTTTTAGGTCAAACTGACTTTAATACGATCGGGACACGTGATTTTAATTCCATAGCCGTAAAAGCCGGAGGGGGAAGTATTTTATACGGAAGTGGCGCTATCGGCGGAAGTATTCACCTTAATAATGATTTGAGTTTCAAAAAACAATTCTCTAATCATTTGTTTTTTAGCGGTGGAAGTTTTGACACCTACAGCGCAAATTACCGTGCTGCCATAGCATCAGAAAAGTACAGTCTTCAAGTCAGTATTTCCAGAAACAGTTCTCAAAATGATTTTAAATATCCGGGAACAATCGATCAAAAAAATCTAAATGGTGCGTACTATAATACTAGTATGAATACCTCATTTGGATATAAAATTGATCCGAAAAACACCTTAAAATTATACAGTCAGTTTTACGATTCAGAACGTCACTTCTCACTCACTTCTCCAAGTGATACTAAAGCAAAATACAATGATTTTAACACCCGTAATCTTTTAGAATGGGAAAGTGTTTTTGATCGTTTTACTTCTAAGTTAAGAGCTGCTCATATTGGAGAATCTTATAAGTATTTTGGAAACATTAATTCGGAACTCTTTACCTATGGAAAAGTTGAGACTTCTATTCTAAAATATGATTTAGCCTTTGATGTAAATGATAAAATCAAATTAAATGCTATTATCGATTACACTCGAAATAAAGGATATGGTTCAAGTATTAATAATGTAAAAAGAGAAATCGGTTCTGCCAGTTTGTTATTGCGTCATTTAGTAACGGACAGATGGGATTATACCGCCAGTATTCGTCAAGAAGTAACCGACAATTACGGAAATCCATTTCTTTTTTCTTTTGGAACAAGATACCAATTCACAGACTTTTATCGTATAAAATTAAACGCATCAAAGAATTTCAGAATGCCCACTTACAATGACTTATTTTGGCAAGGAAGCGGTAATCCTGACTTGAAACCTGAAACTTCTTATCAAGGTGAAATTGGCAATGAGTTTTTTACAAAAAATTTCACTCTTTCTGTAACTGCATATTACAATGCAATTCGGGACTTGTTACGCTGGGTTCCTAAAGAAGGCAGCGGTGATGTTTGGTCTCCGGAAAACACAGACAAAGTTAGAGCGTATGGTGCAGAAGTGCTCTTGGAATGGAAAACAAAAATAGAAAACCACAACTTCACACTCAATGGGACTTATGCGTATACCATTTCAGAAAGTAAACAAGTGATTCGTGGAGAATCAATTTACAAGCAATTAATATATGTTCCTTACCATAAACTAACAGGATCAGCTTCTTATAATTGGAAAAAGGTATCTTCTTATTTTCAATATTTATATACAGGAGATGCTTATACCACACCTTTTAATAACCCAAATACAAAAGTAAAAGCATACAGTATTGGCAATTTGGGTGTTGATTATGATTTTGGCAAAAAAAACAGTTACAAACTTGGATTTCAAATGCTAAATATCTGGAATGAAAATTATCAGCCAGTGACTAACAGACAAATGCCGGGGAGAAATTACACAATATACATTAACCTTAACTTTTAAAAAACATGAAGAAATTAAACAAACTATTTTTAGCACTCCTTGTAAGCTCGGCCTTTTTCGCCTCTTGTAGCAGTGACGACGACACTACAGATCCGGTACAAGAACCACGTGGTAATTATGATGGTGGATTGTTTATTGCTAATGAAGGAAATTTTGAAAAAGGCAATGGATCAATCTCTTATTTATCGGAAGATTTAAAAATCGAAAACAATGTATTTTCATTAGTAAATACCGGAAAAAAAATTGGTGATGCACCACAAAGCATTGGCTTTAATGGTAATTTTGCTTACATCGTGGTAAACGGTTCCAATAAAATTGAAGTCGTTAACCGATATACTTTTAAAAGTATAGCAACTGTTACCGCAGACTTAAGCAATCCTAGATATATTGCTTTTGCAAATGGAAAAGGATACGTAACAAACTGGGGAGACGGAGCAAGCGCGACAGATGACTATGTAGCTATATTTGACCTTACTGCAAATAAAATCACATCTAAAATCCCTGTTGTTGAAGGTCCGGAAAAGATTATCGAAAATAACGGAAGTCTTTATGTAGCACACAAAGGTGGATTCAGTCAAGGAAATTCTTTAACTGTTATCAGCAGTGCAACTAATAAGGTCACTACTAATTTTGTAGTGGGTGACGTTCCGAGTTCACTTGTAAAAGATAATGGAACTTTATATGTTTTATGTAATGGAAGACCAAGTTATGCAGCTCCTGAAACAGCCGGAAAATTAGTAAAAGTTAACTTAAGCACTAATACTGTAGCATCTACAATTGACTTTTCAGCTAAAACACATCCTGGATTTTTAGACATTGAAAACAACAAGCTTTATTACACAGTTGGAAAAGACATTTATTCTGCTGCTACAAGCACTACAACTTTACCCGCTGCAGCAACATTCAAAGCAACTAAAGTTACCACTCTTTACGGTTTTGCAGTTAAAAACAGTAAAATATATGTTGCCGATGCTATTAACTTTCTGGATAATGGAGACATCTACACCTATACATTGACAGGGACAGAAACTAACGTATTTAAAGTAGAAGTAACACCAAACGGTTTTTACTTTAATAACTAAGAAAAACGTCTGATAAAATAATTCTGTAATTATTTTTCAACGTAATCAATTCATCCTTTATTATTATTTTATTTTTTTGGAACAAAGAGGTTGTCTAATTAAAAATTAGGCAGCCTCTTTTTATTTGGAACTATTTACCGTAAGAACAAAAAAACACCCATAAAACTGATTTTATGGGTGTTTAATTAAACTATTTTTGTCTAATAATGTATGTCTTACAATACGATCATCATTAATTTAATGTTCTCAAAAGCCCTTCCGGAGCTTTCTCAACATACATTTGATTTCCGATACCATTCATTGCTTTGGAATCGATGAAAGATCGAAGTGCCTTCCCTCTGTCCTGTTGTACTTTTTTAGCCGAAGCACCGGTAATTTTAGCAATGGCAGTATTTAATAAAGGCTCTGAAGGATCTCCTAAAACACCTAAATTAGATAAATACTCAAGTTGCTCATAAGCAGGTTTAAGACCATCTGTATATTCACCAAAACCTGTTGCATTAACAATTTTAAGAACCAAAGGTTGCATGGCGTATTTATGACTTGTATTGACTTTGTTTTTTGTAAATGTTTCGGAATCATATAGTGTTACGGATCCTACATTTTTTCCAACTGTATAATCTCCAATTTGTACTACAGTAATATAAGGAACTAATCCATTTATAATTAATTCACTTGCAGAAGCAGTTCCATTAGAAGTCAGCACATATACTTTACTTAAACGCAAACTATTAATGGCTCTTCCGTTAATATTGTCTACAAACCTATTGTTTAAAGATTCCGAATCTTCCGTCTCAAGATAAGCGGTAAGCTTAGCGTTCCATTTTTCTTTAGCAAAAATCTGGTCTTTAAACTGCCCCGTAATCATACTGGCCAAACGTGTAGCGGTCTGAACCGATCCTCCTCCATTGTATCTCAAATCAAGAACTAAGTCAGTTACCCCCTGCGTTGCTAATTCCTCAAAAGCATCATTTAACTGCGAATCATAAGTGCTATAAAAACCATTATACATCAAATAACCAATTTTATGACTTCCGGACGTAATAACTTTATTGATCAGAATTGGATTTTCATTCAGCGTTGTCTTTACCAACGTAACCGATTTTCCATTTGATTCTATAACATTTCCGTTATACTGCGCTAAATTCAAAGTATAACTCTCCGAATCCAAAAGCAATTGTCTGTAATTAGAAGCGGTAAGCGGAGTTCCGTTTACAGCCGTAAATAGATCACCACGTTTGATACTTTTGCCCGAAGCGTCTGAACCCGGAACAACATAACGTACAAAACCTACCAGATCTGAATTGCTTCCTCCTTTATAACTCAACTTAAAATCAATTCCGGTACTTTTACTGGTTCCTTGAAGTTCTTGTTCTAAAACGCTATAATCCTTAACAATCCAACTGAATCGGTCAATTGCTTCTCCTTTAGGAAATTTACTCGCCGGTTTATTCAATAAATCCTGAAACAAATTCTCCGGCTCGGCATAGCCACTCAAAAAAGAATTTAAGGCACTTTGCTTATTTCCGAAGCGCTCATCAGATAAATTAGGAACATCAGCCTGCCAAAGATAGTACTGATTTAGTCCTTTCCAGATAAAATCGTTTATCTGCAAATTTGCCGGAGCAGCAATGTCATCCTGGTCTTCACAAGATTGTAAAGAGAAGAGAAGTAAGCCTAATAATAGTAAACTTCTTAATATTGTTTTCATAAACTGGTATCTATATAAAAGTAATAACGTAAAAATACTATCTTTAGTTTTAACAATAGGTAGTTTAATTATCTTTTTTTTTATACTATTTTTTTTCAGTTCTGTTGTAACAAAATTAATTGTACCTCGTCTTCCTTTATATAAGCTAACCAATAACCCTGATTTATGAATCAAATTGTTTTCATAGAGTTAATAAATCCTTTTAAAGACAAAGTATTTCGTCTGGCCAAAAGGTTGCTGACCAGCACTGAAGAAGCCGAGGATGCTACTCAGGAAGTAATGGTTAAATTATGGAATAAGAAAGAAAATTTAGAAACCTATTCCAGTGTTGAAGCTCTAGCGATGACCATGACCAAAAATTATTGTCTCGATCAGCTAAAATCTAAAAGAGCCGGAAATCTTCAAATTGTACACAACAATTTTACAGACCGACAGCCGCAATTAGACAAAAAACTCGAAGATGCGGACAGTTTAGAATGGGTAGAAAAAATAATCGGTCAATTACCGGAGCAATTACAAATATTAATACAGTTACGCGATGTTGAACAATATGAATTTGATGAAATAGCAAAAATTGTCAACATGAATGAAACGGCTATCCGGGTAGCCCTTTCGAGAGCGAGAAAAAAAATTAGAGAATCAATGCTTAATACACACCGTTATGGAATTAAATAGAATAGAATATATATTAGAAAAATACTTTCAGGGAGAAACTACTATTGCTGAAGAAAACGAATTAAAAGACTATTTTTCTTCACCAAATGTTGCGCAGCATTTGGAGCAATACCAACCAATGTTTGGTTATTTCTCTCAGGTAAAAGAACAAAAATCGACGCAGGAGATTCCACTACAAACTAAAAAACGAAATGTTACGTGGTTATCAATTGCAGCCTCTGCTGTTATTTTACTGGGAATCGGGACCTATTATGTAAGCGATAAAAACGCAACTCCGGTTGTAGCGCAATCAGAATTAGGAACCTACGACAATCCGGAAGAGGCCTTAGCAGCAACGCAAAAAGCCTTAGCCTTAGTGTCAAACAATGTGAATGTAGGTCTAGAAAGTGTACAGTACATTCACGAATACGAACAATCAAAAAACAAAATCTTCAAACAATAATTTAAAATTTATAAAAATGAAAAATTTCATCATAACACTAGTTTTCACATTCGCTACCACTGTTTTTTATGCACAGGGTGCTTTTGACAAATTTGACGGTCAGGACGATGTGACCTCTGTAATTGTAAACAAAAAAATGTTCGACTTAATGAGCAAAGTAAAAGTCGATGCCAAAGACAAGGAAACGCAACAGTACGTTAACCTGATTAAAAAATTAGACTATCTAAAAGTATTCACTACCAAAAACCCAAAAATCGAGGCCGACATGAAAGCTTCTGCCGACAAATACATTAAAACTGCCGGTTTAGAAGAATTAATGCGCATAAATGACAGTGGTAAAAACGTTAGAATATTAATTAAATCAGGTGCCAGCGATACACAGGTAAGAGAATTACTAATGTATATTGACGGTGCTAAAAACGACGAAACTGTTTTATTATCTCTTACGGGTAATTTTGACTTAAACGAAATTTCAGTGCTAACAGACAAAATGCAACTTCCTGGTGGTTCTGACTTAAAAAAAGCTTCTAAAAACAAAAAATAACATGAAAGTCAGCGTCTTTACCTCAGCCCTTTTAGCTTTACTTACTTTACTAAGTTGTAAATCTGAGCCTTCCTTGCAAAAATATTTTGTTGAAAACACAGATAACAAAAACTTCATTGCTCTTGATATCTCGCCTAGTATTCTAAACTTAGACAAAGCAAAACTATCTACAGAACAATCCGAAGCTTTAAACTCTTTTGACAAAATGAATATTCTTGCCTTTAAAGCAAATGCAACAAACAAGGCCGAATTTGAAACAGAAAGAACTAAAGTAAAAGCTATTTTAAAAGATCCAAAATATCAGGAACTGATGAAGTTTGGCTCCGGTAAAGAAGGCGCTTCTATAAGTTATGTAGGTACTGATGAGAACATCGAAGAATTTATAGTTTTTGCCAACAGAAAAGAAAGCGGATTTGCAGTAGTACGCGTTTTAGGAAAAAACATGAATCCGAATAACATCATGACGTTAATGTCGGTTTTACAAAAATCTAAAATTGACATGGAGCAGTTGAAACCCTTGGAACAGCTAATTAAAAAATAATCTTACTTTATTAAAACAGAAAAAGCTCCTAATTTGGGGCTTTTTCTGCTTTTAATTCCTTTTTAAATACTAATACTATAATTCACTTTCACTCGATCCATTACAACGTGTGTATAAAAATGTTTCAGATTTTTATTATCCAAAAGATACTTCTTTTGAAACACTTCAAAATGATGCATGTCTTTTACTTGTACAATTAATACAAAATCATAGCTCCCCGTCACATAATAACATTGTGACACTTCTTCGCAGTTTTGCATTCCGGTTTTAAATTCATCAATTGCTTTCGAACTACCATCAAGCAGAACAACATCTACGACACATGTTATCCCAATACCAATTGCCTCAGGAGATACAATAGAAATATCTGCTTCAATTATATTTTCCTCCCTCATTTTAGCAATTCTTCTCTGGACTGCACTCTGACTTAAATTTACTTTATGACTTAATTCTTCTGTGGTTATCCTGTTATTCTTTTGAAGAAAATGTAATATCCTTTTATCATACTCATCAAGTTGACGCATAATTAAACTATTTAAGCCCTAAAATTAAAAGTTTTATCCCACAAAAGAGACTACACAGCATAAAATAGTCAACATTTTGCTTCTAATTTTGTTTCTCAATTTAAACGAAAAGCGATGAAAATAGTAAACAGCACAATCGATGACATACCAAACATCAAAACACTTTATGATGAAGCAATAGTTTATCAAAAAGAAAAAAAAGGAACACCTTGGCCGGATTTGCCAAAAAAAAGTATAGCAACGGAGATTGCAGAAAACAGACAATGGAAATTAGTCCTAAACGATGAAATTGCATGCGTTTGGGTTACCACTTTTGACGATCCTGAAATTTGGAACGAAAAAAATGCAGACCCAAGTGTATATCTCCATCGAATAGCCACTAACCCAAATTTCAGAGGATTAAACATTATTTCAAAAGTTTTGGAGTGGACGAAAAATTTTGCCATTCAAAACAACAAAAAATATGTACGATTAGACACTGCCGGTATAAATCCGGGATTGATTACCATGTATGTCAAAAATGGTTTCAAATTTATTGAAATCACCAAAATAAAAAATCCTGAAAAACTACCCGCACACTACCATAATGTTCCGGTCTGTCTCTTCGAAATAAAATTATAACCTAAGCTCAAAACTATGCTATCACTAATCACGGACCTAATTGGTTATTTAGGAATAACGATCAATCTGTTTTCTATGTCTCTTAAAGGAGAAAGAAAACTAAGACTATTTTCTCTGATTGCCAATTCTATATACATCACTTATGGAATGCTTATTGGCGCTATACCTATTGTAATTGGCTCCTCTATAGCGGTGTTACTGCATACCTACAGACTACGAAAAATTAATTCTGATTAAAAAAAAGCATCCTTCCGCTCATAAAAAACCGCTGCTTTTGCGGTTTTTTGTTATAAAAATTAAAAAGATTTTTCTTGACAATTCACCGCATTATCATTTTGATATAAACTTAAATTAGTTACATTTGAAAAAAAAGAAATTAACATAATCACCTTGAAAAAAGCACTTAAAATCCTTTTAAAATCAATCTTATTCTTTTTAGGATTTGTTCTACTCTATATCGCAACCGCCTTCGTACTTTCAAAAATAACTGTAGATAAAGAACCCGACACAAAACCCGAAGTTCAGATATTCATCCTGACAAATGGTGTTCACACTGATATCGTAATGCCAGTCAAAAACGACCAGATAGACTGGAGTCAGCAAGTTCAATTTAAAAACACAAAAGCAGCAGATTCTACCTATAACTATATCGCTATGGGCTGGGGAGACAAAGGATTTTATCTGGAAACCCCGGATTGGTCTGATTTAAGAGCTTCTGTTGCTCTAAAAGCAGCAACCGGATTAGGTAAAACTGCCATTCATACCACTTATTACAGACAAATGAAATTGGGCGATGATTGCAAATCAATGATGATTAGCAAAGAACAATACAGCCGTTTGATTGCCTACGTTACAGCCAGCTTTCAAAAAGACAGCTCGGGTAATTTCATTCCCATTAAAACAGACGCCAATTATAGCAGAACAGATGCTTTCTATGAAGCCAACGGAAGTTATAGTTTGACACACACCTGTAATACCTGGGCCAATAACGCTCTGAAAGCATCCGGTCAGAAATGCTGTTTCTGGACGCCAATGGACACCCCAATTTTTTCGAAATACAACTAAATTAAATATAAAACATGGTACAAAAAACATCGAATGCCTTTATCGCGGCATCATGGGTAGCTCTTGGAGCTGGAACAATCGGATTTATAGTAGGACTTGCAAGAGCCGAAATGTTACTTAACGAAAAAGGATATTATTTCACTGTTTTAATGTTTGGTCTTTTCGCTGTAGTCTCCCTGCAAAAAAGTGTCAGAGACAAACTGGAAAACCTTCCTGTAACGGATATCTATTACGGAATTTGCTGGTTCGGAACTCTTTTATCAATTGTATTACTTGTCGTTGGTCTTTGGAACGCTACAATTCTCCCAAGTGAAAAAGGTTTTTATGCATTTGCTTTTTTACTAGCTCTTTTTGGCGCCATTTCGGTTCAGAAAAACACCCGAGACAATATGTCTTTTAGCCAAAGTGAATAACACATACAACTAGCCAAAACAAAAGAAAAAACTCCATTTAGGAGTTTTTTTTATGCCTTCTATTACTTATAATTTCCGTTTAATTGCGTCGAAAATTATGAAAAACCAATTAGTGTTGACAATCCAATTACCATAAAAAAAGCTCCAATTACTTGGAGCCTTTTTTTATAATCACGATTTGAGTTTATTTACTCAAATACATTTTTCTTCTGGAGTACAATTCGTAGAACTGATCGTCTTTAAGATCGTCAATAAACAAGATGCTTTCTCCTGTTGATTTCATTTCCGGTCCTAATGCTTTGTTTACATTATGGAACTTGCTGAAAGAGAAAACCGGTTGTTTGATCGCATATCCTTTTAACTGTGGATTGAAATCAAAATCCGTTACTTTATTATGTCCTAACATTACTTTGGTAGCATAATTTACATAAGGCTCTCCGTATGCTTTTGCAATAAACGGTACTGTTCTGGAAGCTCTTGGATTGGCTTCGATGATATAAACCGTATCGTCTTTTATCGCAAACTGAATATTGATTAAACCTACCGTTTTTAAAGCTCTCGCAATTTTAATTGTATGGTCTTTGATCTGTTGCATCACGAATTCTCCTAAGTTAAAAGGAGGCAATGTCGCATTACTATCTCCCGAGTGAACTCCACAAGGCTCGATATGCTCCATAATTCCGATGATGTATACATTTCCGTCAGCATCACAAATCGCATCTGCTTCTGCTTCGATTGCTCCGGCTAAGTAATGATCTAAAAGCAATTTGTTCCCCGGAATCGTTTTCAATAAATTGATGACATGCTCTTCCAGTTCTTTTTTGTTGATTACAATTTTCATTCCCTGACCTCCTAATACATAAGAAGGACGAATCAATAACGGGAAGTCCAAAGTATCTGCCAAAGCTGAAGCTTCGTCTGCTGTTTCCGCAATTCCGAATTGTGGGAAAGGAATGTGTAAATCTCTCAATAAGTCAGAGAAACGTCCTCTGTCTTCGGCTAAATCAAGGGCATCAAAACTCGTTCCGATGATTTTTACTCCGTATTTAGATAATTTTTCCGCTAATTTTAAAGCAGTCTGACCTCCTAATTGCACAATTACACCTTCCGGTTTTTCGTGTTGAATAATATCGTAGATATGTTCCCAGAAAACAGGCTCGAAGTATAATTTATCTGCTGTATCAAAATCAGTCGAAACAGTTTCCGGATTACAGTTGATCATGATCGTTTCGTAACCACATTCTTTTGCTGCCAAAACTCCGTGTACACAAGAATAATCAAACTCAATTCCTTGTCCGATTCTGTTTGGTCCCGAACCTAAAACGATGATTTTCTTTTTCTCTGTTACTACACTTTCGTTATCTACATAACGCTCTCCGTTTGTTTTTTCGATTTCAGCCTCAAAAGTAGAATAGTAATAAGGTGTTTTTGCTTTAAATTCGGCAGCACAAGTGTCTACCAATTTAAACACACGGTTCACCTTCATATTCATACGCAACGTATGCACTTCACTTTCCAGACAATTTACCATGTGCGCGATTTGTCTGTCGGCAAAACCTTTTTGTTTGGCTTCCAGTAATAACTCTTTTGGTAAATTAGAAACCTTATAGTTAGAAATTTCTTTTTCTAAAGTATAAAGCTCCTCGTATTGTTTCAAGAACCACATGTCGATTTTAGTAATCTCATGAATACGGCTCAACGGAATTCCCATTGCAATCGCATCATAAATTACAAAAACACGATCCCAACTTGCAAAAGTCAGTTTCTCGATAATCTGTTCGTAGTTTTTATATCCTTTTCCGTCGGCACCTAAACCGTTACGTTTTATTTCTAAAGATTGAGTTGCTTTGTGTAACGCTTCCTGGAAAGAGCGTCCGATTCCCATCACCTCACCAACAGATTTCATCTGAAGTCCAAGAGTTCTGTCAGCACCTTCGAATTTATCAAAGTTCCAACGTGGAATTTTTACGATTACATAATCCAAAGTCGGTTCAAAAAGAGCCGAAGTCGATTTTGTAATCTGGTTTTCTAATTCATCTAAATTATATCCTAAAGCTAATTTAGAAGCAATTTTCGCAATCGGATAACCGGTTGCTTTTGAAGCTAATGCAGAAGAACGCGATACACGAGGGTTGATTTCGATCGCCACGATATCTTCTTTTTCGTCCGGTGAAACTGCGAATTGTACGTTACAACCTCCTGCGAAGTTTCCGATACTACGCATCATCAAGATCGCATAGTCACGTAATTTCTGGAATGTGGTATCGGATAAAGTCATTGCCGGTGCTACTGTAATCGAATCTCCGGTGTGAATTCCCATTGGATCCATGTTTTCGATCGAACAAATGATTACTACGTTATCATTTTTATCTCTCAAAAGTTCCAATTCGTATTCTTTCCATCCCATTAAAGCTTTATCAATTAAAACCTCATGTATAGGAGAAGCTTCTAAACCGCGAGTCAAAAGCTCATCAAAATCTTCTTTTTTGTAAACAATCGCTGCTCCTGTTCCTCCTAGTGTAAAAGAAGGGCGAATTACTAACGGGAAACCAAATTCCTGTGCAATTTCTTTACCTTCTAAGTAAGAAGTAGCTGTTTTTGCAGGTGCAGTAGGCACATTAATTTTTTCTAAAAGCTGTTTAAACTGCTCTCTGTCTTCCGTAATGTTAATTGCATTTACATCAACTCCGATTAATTTTACTCCGAAATCCTGCCAGATTCCTTTTTCGTCGGCTTCCAAACATAAATTCAAAGCCGTTTGTCCACCCATAGTAGGCAAAACAGCATCGATTTGTGGATGCTCCTTTAGAATTTCAATAATCGATTTTGTAGTTAATGGTTTCAAATAAATATGATCGGCCATTGTTGGGTCGGTCATAATAGTCGCTGGATTTGAATTTATCAAGATAACTTCAATCCCTTCTTCACGAATAGAACGTGCAGATTGAGATCCTGCATAATCAAATTCGCAAGCTTGACCAATAACAATAGGGCCTGAACCTATTATTAAAACTGATTTTATTGATGTGTCTTTAGGCATTTTATTTGTATTGTGTAGTTATTATATTGTATTCAAAAACATCCGTAGTGCTTTAGAAACTAGAATGTTGCAATGTTTTTTACCGACAAGGTATAAAAAAAGGCGATACTAAAAAAGTAACGCCTTATTTATGTTTATAGAAACATTATTTCTTGTGTCTAGGTTCGCTAGAAACAGTCAATTTATGTCTTCCTTTAGCTCTTCTACGCGCCAGAACTTTTCTTCCATTCGCAGAAGCCATTCTGTCCATAAATCCGTGCTTATTTCTTCTTTTTCTTTTCGATGGTTGAAATGTTCTTTTGCTCATTGCTTTGTATCTTTAAAATGGTATCTAATATCTGTTTTCTGTTTTAGAATTTCGTTATCCCAAAACCGAGTGCAAATATACAAAGACTTTTTTTTCTGGCAAGTAGTTTTATAAAAATATTTTTAATTCCTTTTACTATCTTTGCAATCACAAATATACATCTATTATGTTTCACAGAAATATTAAACTTATTTTGGCCGGACTTCTAGTAGTCGCAGGCGTTTGGCAATTTACAGAGAACAATATCGGAAATGGTATTTTTCTTATTTTACTGACTGCAATCCCAATCTTTCTTTACTTTAAAAACGAATTTATCCTTTTAGCTTTCCTAAAATTAAGAAAACAAGATTTTGAAGGCGCTAAAAAATGGCTATCCTATATTAAAAACCCTGAAGCTGCACTGGTAAGAAAACAACAAGGGTATTTTAACTACTTACACGGAATCATGTTGTCTCAAACCAATATCAACCAAGCAGAGAAACATTTCAAAAAAGCAATCGAACTAGGATTATCTATGGATATGGATTTGGCTGTAGCTAAATTAAACCTTGCCGGAGTTGCCATGTCACGCAGAAGAAAACTGGAAGCAACCAACTTATTAAACGAAGCTAAGAAATTAGACAAACAAGGGATGCTAAAAGAGCAAATCTCTATGATGAAAGATCAAATGAAGAAAATCTAACGATTTTCTTAAATTCCAAATTTTTAAAATCCCAAATTCCAATGAGTTTGGGATTTTTTTTTTGGCTAATCTGAAATGTGTGATCTCAGATAAAAAACGTGAAACATGAAACATGAAACATGAAACCCAAAACACTAAGCCCCAAAGTGTCAGGCTGAGCGAAGTCGAAGCCATTTTTACCTAACGAGCGCGCTTCGACTTCGCTCAGCGTGACAGACTGGATCTTACACCTCTTGAGATTGGAATTTGGAATTTTTAAAAACGTGAAACATGAAACACTAAGCCCCAAAGTGTCAGGCTGAGCGAAGTCGAAGCCATTTTGGAATTTGGAATTTAAAAAAATTGGAATTTACCCCTTCAGAGGTTCCTGTATAATCAATGGCAAATTCTCATTAAGCCATTTGTACTTATTCAGAATCATAACATGGGTTCCTCCTTTTACTATGATGCAGCTTTTGATGTATTTTATAGGAAAAACATCATCCTGATCGCCGTGAATATGGATTACCTTTTCATCGATTTGATTTCTGTCCCAAAGGATTACGGACTCTACGGCCCATTGCAGATAATGGAGATCACGTACCGATAAAAACTTCTCGTACAGTTTAATCCGTTTGTTTATTTTTTCTCCGAAAGAAAATTTAGCCAACTTTTCAACATTCAGCAACAACTGCATTGGAATTAATTTATAGGCTTTTGTCGTTTTGCCTATCTTCATTCTTTTCGGAAATTCGAGATTGCTTCTAACACTTGAAATGATAATTATTTTACGGGCATTAATATGTCTGGCCATTTCCTGAACTAAAATACCTCCAAACGAAACACCAATTAAAACAGGGTTCGGATGTGTTATCTTTTTAGTGATGCGAAGAGCATACTCCGATAAAGATTCTTTTGGAAGCGGGATCTCCCACTCCAACAAACACACTTCAAAAACAGAATCATCCAATTGAATTCTTTCAAAAATAGATGAACTTGCCGCCAGACCTGGCATAAAATAAACCGGAATTTTACTCATTAGATAAACAGAAATTACAATTACGACTCTTCACTTATAAAAGTTAAAGTTACTTTTTTTTATAAACTTCAAGCAAATTTCAGACCGCAATCTTACGACTGAAATAAAATCTGCTACAGCAAAGCACCAGGCTTTAGAACTGCTCCTTTAAAAAATAATTCATTATTGAAAATCAATTGATTACCTTTACATATAAAATAATTCACAATTAAAGATCTTATACAGATTTTTCTTTCACAACTATTTCGCCCCACGATTATTTGCTTTTAAACATGACTAAAACACATTACTACTATGGAACTACCTATTGAAACTATGGAAATCAAAGACAACACTTTTGCAAGACAATTTGAAACCATAGTCCCAGAAGGAATGCTTACAGTTGAATATTCTTTTCAGGAAAAAAAAATCTTCTTAACTAAAATCAATACACCCGACGGCTACGAAAATCAAGCTGTAATTGATGGCTTACTGAAAAGTATCATGGAAATTATCATTGAAAAGAAATTCAGATTAATGCCTATTTCTCCAAAAATTGCTCAATTCATTAAAAAAAATCCAAAATACAAAGAACTGCTTCCTCCGGGAATCAGGATTTAATCTTTTTAGAAATAACCGATCACCCGAAGCCATGCCCCACCGATCGTCATATAAATAAAAAGCATAACCAGTCCGGTCACCAAACCTTTTACCCACCAATCTTTCAGATCGACATAACCGCTCCCAAAGAAAACCGGTGCAGGTCCGTGACCATAATGGGTTAGTGTTCCGTATAGCGATCCTATAAAACCAAGCATAAAGGCCAAGAGTAACCCGGGAATTCCGAGCGAAACACCTACGCCCAGCAGTGCCGCATACATTGCTGCCACATGCGCTGTGGCACTCGCGAAAAGATAATGACTAAAGAAATACACCAATACAATAATCGGAAAAGCCATCTGCCAGCTTAATCCGCCAATTTCTGCTTTTACCAGATTACTAAACCAGCCAATAAAGCCTAATTCGTTAAGCGAACTGGCCATCATCACCAGCACCGAAAACCAAACGATAGTATCCCAAGCTCCTTTTTCGGCTTTTACATCATCCCAGCTTAGAACGGAGGTTAAAAGTAAAATCACCAAACCGATAAACGCAGTTGTTGTGGCATCGATAGAAAACAAATCGCCGGTCATCCAAAGAAATAAAAGAATAAAAAAGGTCAGCAACATCATCCATTCATTGCGTGAAATTGGACCCATTTCTTTCAGTTTTTGACTTGCAATTTGCGGTGCATCGCCTGTCTTTTTGAGTTCGGGCGGATAAATTTTATACAATACAAAAGGAATTACAAAAAAGGCCACCAAACCCGGAACAATAGCGGCTACGGCCCACGAAATCCAAGTGATTTTTATGCCTAAATTGAGTGCAAATTTTTGACACATCGGATTACTCGCTGTTCCTGTCAAAAACATAGACGAAGCAATCAGATTCATATTATAACTGTTTAATGTCAAAAATGCGCCTAATTTTCGGTGTGTATCCGGTTGATCAGGCATTGAACCAAAACTCATTGACATTGATTTCATAATCGGATAAATGATTCCACCTCCTCTTGCCGTATTGCTTGGTACTGCCGGCGCAAGAACCAAATCTGCCAGACCTAAACCATACGCCAACCCAAGCGAACTTTTACCGAATATTTTGATAAACAAAAAGGCAATTCTGTTTCCCAGACCGGTTTTAATAAATCCTCTGGCGATAAAAAACGAAATTCCAATCAGCCAGATTACTTTATCACCAAAACCCTTCAAGGCCAATGTGATTGACTTACCGGCATCTCCGGGTGCTAAAACCTGTGAGAAAGCCGTCAATGCAATGGCGATCATACACATCGTTCCCATTGGCGCTGCTTTTAAAATAATACCGAGAATCGTTGCCACAAAAATGGCAAACAAATGCCAGGCTTCTATCACAACACCTTCCGGAGCCGGAATCAACCAAATTGCTATTCCAACTGCCAGCGTAATTAAGATCTGAGGGATTTTTACTTCTTTCATAAGGTGAAAATTAGATTGTATTAAAGTCTGCATTGAAACTGTATAATAAACAAGTTATCATTATACATCGTCGTATCCGGAATATTTTTATCAAAGCGGTCTATTTCAAACCCCATTTCAATTCTGCCCGTATAGGCTTTTCCAAACTCCAGACTGATCATTGGTGTATAGGTTTGACGAACATTAGAATTCAATTTAAAACTGGTATCGAAAGACTCATAACGGCAGGATAATTCTAAGGAACTCAATTTTTTATAATTAATGCGATACCTCAAATTCGGCATTATATAATAGCCACGCATCTGATAATCATTCGCATTTTTGGTTCTGGCCTCAGCGGGTAAGGAGAAATACAAATTATGATTGGTTCCCTGTTTGTACTCTATTTGAAGATCAAAAGTAAACGCATCATTAAGTACAAAATCACTGGTAATATCGGCTCCCAGAGCAAAAACATCCTGATCGAATACTTTTCCGCTTCCGCCGTTTAAGCCTAAGTTAATTTTATGGAGCTTAGACAATCCAAAAACCAATCGTGTCGAATAGAGTTTTCCGTTGTCTTTGTCTTTTTCCTGATTCTTTCCGTTTCCGTTTAAAACAGAAACCGCATAACTTACAGGAACTTTCCCAAGATCAAAAGAACCCGTTGCCGAAGCTCCGATTTGAAAACTCGTCCAGCCGTTTTTTCCAAATTCATAATATTGATTAGAAAAATCAAAAGACTTGATGATGTCTACAGGAACCAATTCTTCAATTCCAAAAGCGGGACGAAACTGTCCTCCCGTTATCGCAAAATATTTATTGAAAGTATATTTTGCGTAGGCATTTTCGAGTACTTTAGTTTTGGGGTCTGATTTAAAATCAGCAAGATTTACTAAAATTGCCACTTCTGTATTTTCGCTTAGTTTGGTATTAAGTCCAACACGCATTCTTTTAATATCAAAAGACGATTGTGTAACCTCTCCTGTAGAATGATGAAGCCCAAGCACATCCACATTATCCGAAAGTGCTCCGAGAAACCGGGCCTGAAAAAGTCCTTTAAATTGAAACTGTGGATATTTAACAACGGCATCAGAATTGGTCGTTGCCTGATTTACATCGGTCTGGGCATTTGTAAAAAAAGGGAGTAGTAAAAAAATAAAAGCAATTCTGATTCTTAAAAATTTCCTCATAAAGTAACATACTAAAAATTAGACTTTCAACTAAAAAAATGTACTCTTTAAAACTTTCGATTATTTATGCTTCTCCAAAACACCCTTGTTTTTGACTTTAAAAAAAAGTTGAAACCGCAGCTTAATTAAAATAACACCCGACAAAACCAAAGCCATCCATACCGTAACGGATTGCAAAAACACTGAAGTTCTACGCAACTAAACCTACATAATAAGCACAAACACCATCGCTTTTTTCGTATTAATAAATCGTTAAATTCGAAATGCCCCACTAAGATATAAAAAAACATTCCATGTATAACATTGCTCGGTAACTTTCTGTTTTGCAGAAAAAACTGCAAAAATAATTCTTGCCATTTAAAAAAATCAGCTGCCAGGAGACACAGCATATAAGACTAACAGGTTAAACTTTCTAAACAGTTGTCCAACGCAAAGCCCAGACTGAATTTATAATATCTTATAAAATTTGTTTGCGATTTATCATGCGTTCAAACCAAAATTACAACACTATTTGAAACAGAAATGCACGCTACAAAACCATACTATTCATTTTCTCGCAAATTTCCAAGAGAACCAAGGTGATTCAGGAAGAAACACAGAAAGCACTATTTCGGAAAGAATCTGAAAAGACAGAGATAATCGGACTCTTCTCTCTTTCATTTTCAATAATCTGATGCACAAAAAAGAATCTATTTTCAAACGCATATAAAACACACAAATACATTTATAAAATACATCAGGCCAATTAATAAATTAATTACTCTTTTTGTTGTCATAATTAAACAAAAAGATGAAACTAATGAAACAAAGTTCTCTTACAATAGCACTGGTTTTTTTGACCGGTTTTGCCGGTTATTCTCAAATTGCTCAAAAAATAGGAAACAATCCCATGACTCTAAATAGTACTGCTGCTTTTGAAACAGAGTCTACTACTAAAGGTCTTTTACCTCCCAGAATGACCACTGCGCAAAGGAATGCTATTGCTACTCCCGCATCTGGTTTATTGGTATACAATACCACAACAAACCTACTGGAAGTCTATAATGGAACAATTTGGTCAGGAATCTACAATCTGCCAAAAGGAATGGTCAGCATACCACCAAACGGAACTGTAACGGCTTCCAATACAGAATCACAAATTTTTGTTTTGAACAATTGCAATAATTGTAATGCAACTGTTGTATTACCATTGAAAGCTTCCAATGGATTAGAACATATCATATACAACAGAAACTCTGGTGGTACTATTACTGTTACACAACCGTCAGTAGCATCTGGGAATAAACCTACTCCTTTTGTTGATAATATAGCTACCGCTGCATTATTAACAACCCCTAGCATGAGTCTGACAGCTCAAAAAGCCACAAAAATTGTGTTTTTTGAGTACGATCCAAATGATATCTACAATGGAGTCTGGTGTTTCTATAAATAACCCGCACCGCTCTATTTTAAACCGATGAAGATTTCAAAGCCGATTGCCTGATTCAAGAAAATGTAAGTATTGAATTAAAGAACTTACATCATTTATATGATTTAACCTCACTTCAAATTCGTTTCATAATACCGTAAAACAAACTTTTTCTCAAGCTTTATCTGAAATCGAAAAACTACTTTTCACTCTCTCTATTGAATTCTTTTTACTCTCATTTATAAACTATAAATAACCACTAATAAATTAAAACAATCCAAATATTAAAAATTTATTTCCCTTTAAACTAAACATTATAAATATTAAAAAAATGAAACAAAATTTAATCATAATCGCATTTGTTTTTGGGGTTGTTTTTGCAACCCATGCCCAAATGGCTCAAAAAATAGGAGACAATCCCATGACTCTAAACCCCTCTGCTATTTTTGAAACAGAGTCTGTAACTAAAGGTCTGTTACCTCCCCGAATGACCACAATACAAAGAAACGCCATTGCTTCTCCCCCTGCTGGTTTAGTCGTATACAACACAACTACAAACCTATTGGAGATATATAATGGAACAATTTGGTCAGGAGGTCACAATATACCAAAAGAATATGTCGCCATACCGCCAAGCGGAACTATAAATGCTTCCAATACACAATCACAAATTTTCATTATGAGCAATTGCGATACTTGTAATCCAACTATACTATTACCAACTGAAGCTACTAATGGCTTAGAACACATCATACGCAACAGAACCACTAGTACTATTACTTTTATGAAACCACCCAGCGTGTCTGGTAATAAACCTGTTAGTTTTATTGCCAATAGCAACAGTGCAGTAGAAGCTACTAGCTTCATTTTGGCAGCTTACAAAACTATAACAATTGTATTTTTTGATTATGATGCGAATGACTCCTTCAGTGGAACCTGGTATTTCTTTGACTAATCCGTCCTAATTGTTTGAAGCACAAAAAATATAGCCCGTACTTAATAAAAAGAAGGAAGCAGTCTCATAATGTTGAGATTCTCTCCTTCTTTCTTTTATTTTTAACAGAAAGCATCAGAAATAACGATTTTTAAAAGTGATAGAAAAATATTTTGACCTCAATTAATTGCATCGTTATTGGCAATTTTTTTGTTTTCAGAGTTCTGGGACTGTCTTCTTTTGTTAAAAAAGTCTCACGCAGATTTTAGCGGATTGGAATAAAAAAACCTGCATAATCCGCAAAATCTGTGTAAAAAAGTATCCGAACTTAATGACATTAGGCTAAAGCCTCTTAAAGCAAAACTACCTTATCGTTGGTTAAAATCAACATCTATTCAAATTCGGATGGATTACCGGCAATAGAGAAGACTAATTTTAGCAATGCTTCCTGTTATTTGGAATAAAAAACGCTCCTCATTTGCCATAAGTGTCTTATAGCTAAATTGTCAGTAGTGAATTTCAATTTCACGATTTACTGCAATTTTGAATCCTTTTTATTGATTGGTTTTCCAAATACACTGCGCGTTGTCGTATTTTTTTTTTTATCATTTATAAATTATAAGTAACCTATAATAAATTAATACCGTTCAAATACTCCAAATTTATTTTTGTTTGCAGTCAAAATTATAAAACTTGACAATTACAATGAAACAAAGTTTACCTACAATCGCATTGATTTTTTTGATCGGTTTTGCCGGTCATTCTCAAATTACTCAAAAAATAGGAAATAATCCCACAACCCTAAACCCCTATGCTGTTTTAGAAGTAGAGTCTACCACTAAAGGTTTTTTACCTCCCAGAATGACCACTTTGCAAAGGGATGCTATTACTCCCCCTCCCGCTGGTCTAACGGTGTACAACACCACAACAAATACACTGCAAATATACAACGGGGCCGCTTGGTTAGATTGTAATCTCCCAAAAGAATACCTCGAAATACCGACAAACGGAACCATAACGGCTTCGGGAACAAAATCTCAAACTTTTTCTAATGTCTATTGCAATAATTGCAATGCAACTGTACTATTACCATATAATGCTGCTAACGGGTTAGAACATACCATATATAATTATGGTGATGGTACAATTACTATTAAAATGCCTACTCAGAAAACTGGCGATCCTAACGTTGGTTTGAGTGCACGTAGTGGTAAAGATTTAATTACTACTCCTCAGTTCACTATACAACCCAACCGTTTTGTTAAAGTTGAATTTGCAAACTTTGGCATTAATAGTGCTAAATACTTAAAAGGAGTGTGGCTTATATATGATTAATCCTACCCCACACAATTGCATTTTACGTCAGCACTTCATGTAGAGAGTCAATCTCATGCTTACAAAGGAAAGCAAATAAAATTAAACCCGTTTTGTACTATTAATTGGTTCAGCTAACGAAGATTCTAAACTTTTCTTTTATGGCAGTAACTGCTTTATTGCACCAAAATCATATCTCTAATTTTGTCTAAATACAGATTTAAGAAAAAGTTTTCCTAACACAAGTATAGATTACCCCGTCCTAATTGTTTGAAGCACAAAAAATATAGCCCGTACTTAATAAAAAGAAGGAAGCAGTCTCATAATGTTGAGATTCTCTCCTTCTTTCTTTTATTTTTAACAGGATAACATCAGAAATAACGATTTTTAAAAGTGATAGAAAAATGTTTTGACTTCAATTAATTGCATCGTTATTGGCGATTTTTTTGTTTTCAGAGTTCTGAGACTGTTTTCTTTTGTTAAAAAAGTCTCACGCAGATTTTAGCGGATTGGAATAAAAAAACCTGCATAATCCGCAAAATCTGCGTAAAAAAGTATCTGAACTTAATGACATTAGGCTAAGTCTCTTAACGCAAAACTACCTTACCGTTGGTTAAAATCAACATCTATTCAAATCCGGATAAATTACCGGCAATAGAGAAGACTAATTTTAGCAATGCTTCCTGTTATTTGGAATAAAAAAACCTCCTCACTTGCCATAAGTGTCCTATAGCTAAATTGTCAGTGGTGAATTTCAATTTCACGATTTACTGCAATTTTGAATCCTTTTTATTGATTGGTTTTCCAAACACACTCCTCTTTGTAGTATTTTTCTTGTCATTTACAAATTATAAGTAACCTATAATAAATTAATACCGCTCAAATACTCCAAATTTATTTTTGTTTGTAGTCAAAATTATAAAATATAATTACTAATGAAACAAAGTTTACCTACAATCGCATTGATTTTTTTGATCGGTTTTGCCGGTCATTCTCAAATTATTCAAAAAATAGGGAATAATCCCACGACCCTAAACCCCTCTGCTGTTTTAGAAGTAGAGTCTACCACCAAAGGTTTTTTACCTCCCAGAATGACCACTGTGCAAAGGGATGCTATTACTCCCCCTCCCGCTGGTCTAACGGTGTACAACATCACAACAAATACACTGCAAATATACAACGGGACCGCTTGGTTAGATTGTAATCCGCGAAGAGAAGTCGTCGTGGTCCCGATCAACGGAACTATAACGGCTTCCGGAACACAGTCTCAAATTTTTCATTTTCCATCTTGCCCTTCTGCTAATTGCAGAGAAACAGTAGTATTACCGCGTGATGCTACTGATGGATTAGAACATACCATGCTTAATAAAGGTACAGGTACGGTTGTTTTTAAACATCCTACTGAGGATTATGTGCTTTTTATGTCGTTGAGAGGTAAAGATTTAGTCACTGATGATTTTGTCCTAAACATTAACCAATTTGTTAAAGTTACCTATGTTGACTTTAAAAAATTTAATCCTAATTCACTCTTCACTGGAGTATGGCTTTTCAATGACTAATCTTACCCTAGGCCGTTCTATTTTACAAAAACAATCAATGAACATATTGTATGTGATGCTTGCAAAGCAGAGCAAATAAAACTAAGCACGTTTTGTACTGTTTATTGGCTCAGTTAACGAAGATTCTAAACTTTTCTTTTATGGCAGTAACTACTTTATTGCACCAAAATCATATCTCTAATTTTGTCTAAATACAGATTTAAGAAAAAGTTTTCCTAACACAAGTATAGATTACCCCGTCCTAATTATTTGAAGCACAATATATATACAGAACCTAAAAAAAAGAAGGAAGCAGTCTCATAACATTGAGATTGCCTCCTTCTTTTTTTTATTTAACAGAATATCGTTATAAATAACGCTTTTTTTTCTTTTTAAGTCGTGAGACCAAGAATTTTCTATTATTAGGAATCAAAAAACTACTTTTCGATTTCTCTCATAGAATCCATTTTTTTATGTGCCAGGAAACCGGCAACATCTTCAAAATGTTCTTTCACGCGTTTATTTCCAAATTCAAAAACTTTTGTAGCTAAACCATCAAGGAAATCACGGTCGTGAGAAACCAAGATCAAAGTACCATCAAAATCACGTAATGCATCCTTGATAATATCTTTGGTTTTCATATCCAGGTGATTCGAAGGCTCATCGAGAATCAACAAGTTAACTGGCTCTAACAACAATTTAATCATCGCCAGACGTGTTTTCTCTCCACCCGAAAGCACTTTTACTTTTTTGGTAATATCATCACCATGAAACATAAAGGCACCTAATATATTTTTAATTTGTGTTCTTACATCACCAACTGCAATACCATCTATAGTTTCAAAAATAGTCGCATTCTCATCTAACAATGCAGCCTGATTCTGTGCGAAATAACCAATTTGTGAATTATGTCCAATATCAACACTTCCTTCATCAATGCCAATTTCTTTCATAATGGCTTTGATCATAGTCGATTTTCCTTCTCCGTTTTTACCTACGAAAGCTACTTTCTGTCCTCTTTCGATTACGATGTTAGCATCCTTAAAAACAACATGATCACCGTATGATTTGGACAATTCTTTGACCACAACCGGATATTGTCCGGAACGTGCCGCAGGCGGAAATTTTAATTTTAATGCCGAAGTATCTACTTCATCCACCTGAACAATCACCAATTTCTCCAACATCTTAACACGAGACTGTACGGCATCGGTTTTAGAGAACGTGCCTTTAAAACGATCAATAAAAGCTCTGTTATCAGCAATCATTCTTTGTTGTTCGTCATATGCTTTCTGCTGGTGAATACGACGGTCTTTTCTCAATTCTAAATAATGCGAATATTTAGCTTTGTAATCGTAAATTCTTCCCATCGTAACTTCAATAGTACGATTGGTAATATTATCTACGAAGGCTCTATCGTGCGAAATCACCACTACTGCTTTTGCCTGATTCAGCAAAAACTCTTCTAACCACTGAATACTTTCAATATCCATGTGGTTGGTTGGCTCATCGAGTAAAATTAAATCCGGTTTTTTCAAAAGGATTTTAGCCAATTCAATACGCATTCTCCAACCTCCTGAAAATTCAGAAGTCTGACGTGTAAAATCTTCACGCTCGAAACCTAATCCAACCAGAATTTTCTCTACTTCGGCCTCGTAATTCACCTCTTCGATGGCGTAAAATTTCTCGCTTAAGTCTGAAACTCTTTCAATAAGTTTCATGTAGGCATCACTTTCGTAATCGGTACGAACGGTTAATTGTTCGTTGATTTCATCGATATCGGCTTTCATGCTAAAAATTTCGCCAAAAGCTTTTGATGCCTCTTCCATTACAGTTGCGCCATCTGAAGTTAACAGATGTTGCGGCAGATACGCAATAACAGCCTCTTTTGGAGCCGAAATATTTCCGGTAGAAGGTTTGCTCTGCCCTGCGATTATTTTCAAAAGTGTCGATTTCCCCGCACCATTCTTACCCATAAGGGCAATTTTATCATTTTCGTTTATAGCAAAAGAAACATCACTAAAAAGAGTAGTTCCACCAAACTGAACTGAAATATCGTTAACTGTAATCATTTTTAGATTCTAAGATTTTTAGATAATTAAATTATCTGATTTTGAAAGCGCAAAGATAGATTAATTAGATAATTAGGCAATTAGAAAATGAGGAAATGTGGCAATTGAAAAATGTGCCAATTAGATAATGTGTCAATTTGGGAATGTGCCAATTAGAGAATGTGTTAATTAGAGAATTTGTCAATTTGGGAATGTGTTAATTAGAAAATATAACAATTTTGCAAAAAACAGCAGTAGCGTAACGGCTGTAGTAAAACCAATTGGCTTAAGCAGCACTTATAAACTTAATTATGACAGCGATAAACAATTCACAATCGCTCTTTTAAATTATAGTTAATTTCAATTCTGTATTTTAAAAAACGGAATTCTTCAATTGACTTCTAAACGTTTATTTACCCCAATTAAAGCAACTTTGAGAGATACAAAAAACAACTATTCAAACATACTAGAGCCAAAGATTAAATAACCAATCAGAATCCTTTTTAAGAATGCAAGTATGAAAACAACACTCTTATTACCCATTATCATTTTAGCTCTTTTGTTATGTACAACAGCATGTCGCAAAGACCATAACCAAGTGTTGATAATTAATTCTGCTGAATTACCCGTTGCTGCCACTACTTTTATTTCGACTTATTTTCCTGATACCACTTATCAACAAATAAAAAAACGAAAAACTACTGATTCTGACGATTTTGTATACGAAGTTAAACTAGCCATTAATTTTAAACTGAATTTTGACAGCAATGGGAACTGGATGGATATTGACGGAAATCACCAAACCATACCCGTTGAACTAATTCCGGAAAAAATCAACTCTTATATGGCTGAAAATTATCCAAACGCATTCATTACTTACATTGATAAGGAAAAAACACATGTCATAACAGAACTTTCTAATGATCTGGCATTAACCTTTGACTTACAGGGAAATTTTACGAGAATAGACTATTAAATCTATTTTTAAGTAGGAAAATCATGACTTTCCTGAAGTTTTCTACACTATCCATTCCAGATCTCTGTGGCATAATAAACAACAAATACCTCAATTACATCCACCGGGTTGGCAATAAGATACAGCTGTGTTTTCAAAAAACAAATTTATAAACATACAAATCGCCTGTTTGTATATACAACCACTGAAAAGTTCAAATAACCAGAAAAAATGAAAAAGAAAAATAACTTCGTAAACTACCTTACCCTAGTACCCTACCTATTGTTTTTACAAGGTTGTGGTTCAAATCAGTTTAAAGAAAATTACAAAAGTGAAGAAAACTATTTCAAGAATTATGATCCTAACTTAATTGAGAAAACCGAAACTCCTTCCATTTATACCACCAACAATCCACAAACAGACCGAATTGGATTGCTTGAAGATGGATATATTTATCTTGGTAAATCTCAATTTACAAGTATGGAAATTAATTCGAGAAATGAAGCTTTAAAATTTGCCAAAGAAATTGGCGCAAGCATTGTTTTATTAGGGGCAACATATGAGCGTACCAAGAAAATAACAGATCCGATCTATCCCTATTATCCGGTACCAGAACAACAAAATAATATTGTGACAAACAATCCTGTTTATGCTATGGGATTACCAAGTGTCAGTTATAATTATAGTTTCGACAGCAAAAGCAAAACAAAAAAAGAAACTATAACCACAATTGCTCCAAATGCGACTGTCTATAATCAAAGCATAATTACAAATGGGAAATCATCGGATAAACAAACGAAGCAAGCCATAAATCAGCAAATATGGACCGCACACAATCCTAATGCATCTTCTACTATTGTTGAACCGGTACTTTCTCCTGCCTACGCCACGACACTTCCTACTGAAAACAGAGAAGTAGACATTTATACCTATGATGCTACTTTTTGGGGTAAAACGACCCGACCACCTGCGCTGGGCATTGATGTAATTGATCTTTCTGATGAAATAAAGAAAAAATTAAACCTTAACGGCGGAGTACTTGTTACCGCAGTAATGAAAAATTCGCCGGCACTTTTTGCTGCCATTTATCGTGGAGACATCTTGATCAGTATTAATAAAAATACCATCATTACCACAAGTCAGATTGGTGAATTACTTAGAATAAACAAAGGGAAAGTTGTAAAATTAGAACTGTATCGAGATGGAAACAAAATCATTAAAGAAGTTAAACTGAACGACTCAGCGTATTAATTACAGTCCTTTTTTGCAAGACCACAAAAAGTATAAAAAAAGTGAGTCCGATTGTTATCATACTCACTTTTTTTTTATTTCTAAATCTGTCTAAACTTTTGGGTGCAGTCCATTCGGACTTATTCGGGTTCTGAATTCGGCTTCTTTGACATTTAGTCCTTTCTCCACTTTTTGGTTTCTTCAAAAATATGTTCTAAGATTGCTGATTCGGTTGCATCAAAGTCAATATTTCTGCGTCCCATAACCAGTTTAGCGGTTTCGAAAGCTTTTTTAGTCACATAGGTTGTAAAACCTGCCGCACCGCCCCAAGAAAAACTCGGAACAAAGTTGCGTGGAAATCCGCTACCGAAAATATTAGCACTGACACCGATTACAGTTCCGGTATTAAACATGGTATTGATTCCGCATTTACTGTGATCTCCCATCATCAAACCACAAAACTGAAGTCCGGTTTTTGCAAAACCTTCTGTCTCGTAGCTCCATAATTTTACTTCTTCGTAATTGTTTTTTAGATTTGAATTATTAGAATCGGCACCAATATTACACCATTCTCCTAAAACAGAATCTCCTAAAAATCCGTCGTGTCCTTTATTTGAATTGGCAAAAAGAACCGAATTTTTAACCTCTCCACCTATTCTCGAGCCAACGCCAACGGTAGTTGCGCCATAAACTTTAGCGTTTAATTTTACCTGCGCATTTTCGCACAAAGCAAAAGGTCCACGAATGGCAGAGCCTTCCATAATTTCGCTGTTCTTACCTATATATATCGGACCTGTTGAAGCGTTTAAAGTAACAAACTCCAATTTAGCGCCTTCTTCTATAAATATATTTTCGGGTGCAATGGCATTTACGCTTTTCGGAATCGGCATGGATTTCCTGTCTTCCGTCAGATATTTAAAATCTTCGCGAATTGCGGCATCATTTTTAGAAAAAATATCCCAGGTATGTTCAACAGTCAAACAATCGTCATCATACGAAATGATTTCATACGAATCAAAGTCAACTTCTTCCTGGTTCTCCGTCGTAAAAAAAGCAATTACATCATCACCTCTAAAAATCGCCTGATTTACGGTTAAATTAGAAACCATTTCGACTAACGTTTCATTTGGTAAAAACGCAGCATTAATCATTACATTTTCTTCTAATTCCACCATCGGAAATTTCTCCGACAAATATTCCTCTGTAATGGTTGTTATAGTTGAACCTAAGCGCATTTCCCATTTTTGGCGAATCGTCATAATTCCGATTAGAATATCAGCCACCGGTCTGGTAAAAGTAAAAGGCAATAAAGCATTCCGGACGGGACCGTCAAAAAGAATGTAGTTCATAGATAAATTTAATATTTGTTAAAATCTTGATTTGGTTATCAGGTTCAAAGTTACAAATATTTTAAAGAAAGGAAATACAGCCAAAGTTATATCGACTTGAATTCGGGAATTATTTTGGGGTTTTATAGAAACTATGCCTTTTTGTACGCGGGGTTAAACCATATAAGTCATATAAGTTCATTTAAAAAAATGGATTTAGTACATGTGGAGGGAATCCAAAGTTTGCAACGGTTCTTATACACAGAATACTCGTCTAATTATTTTCTTTAACCGCGCGTAAAAATCTCGCGAAGTCGCAAAGTCGCCAAGTTTTTGTTTTGTTTTTTTTAAACTTCGTGACTTTGCGACTTCGCGAGATAATTGTTTCTCCGCAACTTTTTCACTTCAAAGCACACAAAGATTAAAATAAACACAAAGCTTAAAATGAACTTACATCACTTATATGGTTTAAAAAATCTCGCAAAATCGTAAGTACGCAAGGGTTTACGCAAAGGCCGCTAAGAAGAATTTTTCAAGAAATTTTTTTCTACCCATGTGTCAGGCTGAGCGAAGTCGAAGCCCTTTTTTACTTAAACAGCCTTCGACTCCGCTCAGGGTGACAAATAGTATTAAATAAGCAATGGGTATTTTGTGGAATCTATTTGAAATGCAAAGTGCACAAAGGTTTACGCAATAAACGCAAAGCTAAAAATGAACTTACATCACTTATATGGTTTAAAAAATCTCGCAAAGTCGCAAGTGCGCAAGGTTTTACGCAAAGGTCGCTAAGAAGAATTTTTCAAGAAGTTTCTTTTACCCATGTGTCAGGCTGAGCGAAGTCGAAGCCCTTTTTTACTTAAACAGCCTTCGACTCCGCTCAGGGTGACAAATAGTATTAAATAGGGAATGGGTGTTTTATGGAATCTATTTGAAATGCAAAGCACGCAAAGATTAAAATAAACACAAAGCTTAAAATGAACTTACATCACTTATATGGTTCAAAAAAAAACATTACCGCATAAAAAAAGCCTCCCAAATTGGAAGGCTTTTATATGAAAATAAAAAACAGCTATTATTTTTTAGCGTGTTTTGCATATTTAGTTTTGAATTTATCAATACGTCCTGCAGTATCGATAAGTTTAGATTTACCAGTATAAAAAGGGTGAGATGTTCTAGAAATCTCCATTTTTACAACTGGATACTCAACTCCGTCAACTTCAATTGTTTCTTTTGTATCTGCAGTAGATTTAGTGATAAAAACTTCGTCATTTGACATGTCTTTAAATGCAACTAATCTGTAATTTTCTGGGTGAATTCCTTTTTTCATCTTTTCTTTTATTTATTGTTTAGAGCATTTTCATTTTGAAGCTTTTCCATGGTTAGAAAAAGGTGTAAACAAACGATACTCTTTTTTGTTTAAAAATTTAATTATTTTTGAGTGTGCAAATTTACATTTATTTTTCAATAAACAAATCTTTTAACCAATATTTTTAACCTCCTCTTTATCTGTGTCAATATTTTTAATATATATCTCACTTTTGTATATAGGGTAATTGCTATATTTGTGGATTAATTTTAAAACATATAGAAAATATGATCAATGAAGTTATAAAGAAAAATGGGATTACCTACGGTGTAATGATTGGAATTGCATCTGCATTAGTTACTGCTACAATATATGCCGTTGATTTAAACTTGTTCACCTCTTGGTGGATTGGAGCTACAGGTCTCCTTATAAGTTTTACACTGTCGATTATTCTACTAACTAAAACGAAAAGAGAGCTAAAAGGCGTTTTTCCTTTTAAGGAAGCTTTTACCACTTATTTTATTGCGGCTGTAATTGGAATATTGATCTCTACTTTTTTTAATGTTATCCTTTTTAATGTAATTGATCCTGAGGCGAAAGATACTGTGAGTGAATTAATGATTAAATATACAGTATCGATGCTGCAAAAATTCGGAACACCTGCAGCTGCTATTAACGAAGCTGTTGCCAAAATGAAACTAAGCAATCCGTATTCTACTTTAGAGTTATTAAAAGGATCTGTTTTCACTATCGTGGTCAGTTCTATTTTAGGATTAATTTTCGCCGCAATTTTCAAAAGCAAAACTACAATACAAGAATAAAAAAATAAATGAATTTATCTATACTTATACCGCTTCTAAACGAGGAGGAATCACTACAAGAACTCTATACGTGGATTATTAAAGTGATGCAATCTAACAATTACTCTTATGAAATCATTTTTGTAGATGATGGTAGTACAGATGATTCCTGGGCAATTATTGAAAATTTTTCTACCGAAAATCCGAATGTAAAAGGAATTCGTTTCATGAAGAATTTTGGAAAATCACAGGCTTTACATGCCGGTTTTGCAAAAGCAAAAGGAGATGTAATCGTTACAATGGATGCCGATTTGCAGGATAGTCCGGATGAAATTCCCGGATTATACGAAATGATTACAGCCGAGAAATTTGATTTGGTTTCGGGATGGAAAAAGAAACGTTATGACTCTGTTGTAGCCAAAAATCTTCCTTCGAAATTATTCAACTGGGCGGCAAGAAAAACATCCGGAGTAGAATTAAACGATTTTAACTGCGGATTAAAAGCATACAAAAATACGGTTGTAAAAAACATAGAAGTTTCGGGCGAAATGCACCGTTACATTCCGGTTTTGGCAAAGAATGCCGGTTTTAATAAAATTGGTGAAAAAGTAGTACAGCATCAGGCCCGTAAATATGGCGAAACCAAATTTGGAATGGAACGTTTTATAAACGGTTTTCTTGATTTGATTACGATTTGGTTCCTGTCAAGATTCGGAAAAAGACCGATGCACTTGTTTGGCGCACTGGGTTCGGTAATGTTTATTATCGGATTTTTTCTGGCCGGTTATATTGGTATTTCAAAACTATACCATATGTACAATGGCATGAGATACAGCCTGGTTACAAACAACCCTTGGTTTTTTATTGCCTTAACTACAATGATTTTAGGAACTCAGTTATTTTTAGCAGGTTTCCTTGGTGAAATTATTTTGAGAACCAAAAGCAACGAAGGACGTTATAAAGTAGCACGAGAAGTTAATTTTTAACGTAGTCCCTTGTTCATTAAAAAACAAGCGGACTGAGAGTAGAGCGAATTGATGAAATAAACAACCGCTCCTGAAAACAACAATTATTTTGATCTAAAATAAAAGAATACGAAAGATGAATATAGCACCTAACATTTTAAATGCTGTAAACGAATGGCTGACACCAACATTTGACAGCGAAACACAAGCAGCTGTTAAAGAATTAATGACCACATCGCCAAAAGAGCTTGAGGAAAGTTTTTATAAAAACCTGGAGTTTGGAACTGGTGGAATGCGTGGTGTCATGGGTGTTGGAAGCAACAGAATCAACAAATACACGCTGGGTAAAAACACACAAGGCCTTTCGGATTATATGCATCAGGTATTTCCAAATCAGCCTTTAAAAGTGGTTATTGCCTACGACTGTCGTCATAACAGCAATACCTTGGCCAAACTTGTAGCCGATGTTTTCTCTGCCAATGGAATTCAGGTTTATTTATTTTCAGATTTGCGACCGACTCCTGAACTGTCTTTTGCTCTTAAATATTTAGGATGCCAATGCGGAATTGTACTTACGGCTTCACATAATCCGCCCGAATACAATGGTTATAAAGTATATTGGGAAGACGGAGGACAAATAGTACCTCCTCAGGATACTGAAATCATTACTATTATTGAAAATTTAAGCTACGATAAAATCAAATATCAGGCTAACGAAAAACTGATTCAGTACATTGACACTGAAATCGACAAAGCTTTTATAAAATCTTCTATTGACAATGCCAGTTTTAATACACCGGCTGAAGCAAAAGAAAACCTGCAAATCGTTTTTACCTCTTTGCACGGAACTTCGATAAAATCTATCCCGGAGACTTTGTCTCAGGCCGGATACACCAATGTGCATATTGTTCCCGAACAAGCAATTCCTGATGGAAATTTTCCAACGGTAAAATCTCCAAACCCGGAAGAGCCTGAAGCATTGACAATGGCTTTGGCTTTGGCAGAAAAAACCAATTCTGACATTGTAGTAGGAACAGATCCGGACTGCGATCGTTTAGGCGTTGCTGTTAGAAATAACGAAGGCAAAATGATTCTTCTTAACGGAAATCAGACCATGGTTCTGATGACTGCTTTCTTATTGAAACAATGGAAAAAAGCCGGAAAAATTAATGGCAAACAATTCGTAGGTTCTACCATAGTTTCTACTCCGATGATGATGGAACTGGCGACAAGCTATGGCGTAGAATGTAAAGTGGGTCTTACCGGTTTTAAATGGATCGCCAAAATGATCAAAGATTTCCCTGAACTTCAATTTATTGGAGGCGGTGAAGAAAGCTTTGGTTTTATGGTTGGTGATGCTGTAAGAGATAAAGATGCTGTTGCCGCTACCTTATTAATATGTGAAGTAGCCGCACAGGCAAAAGCAGCCGGAAGCTCTGTTTACAAAGAACTTTTACAACTTTATGTTGAAAATGGTTTTTATAAAGAACATTTGGTTTCATTGACCAAAAAAGGTATGGAAGGTTTAGAAGAAATTAATCAGATGATGATTAATTTACGTCAAAATCCTTTGAAAGAAATCAGTGGACAACGTGTGATTATGGTGGAAGATTACCAAGCATCTACAGCCCTGAATCTTTTTACAGGTGAAGAGTCTATAATCGACCTGCCAAAATCTAATGTTTTGATTTATTATACAGAAGACGGATCTAAAATTTGCGCCAGACCAAGTGGTACTGAACCAAAAATCAAGTTCTACATCAGTGTAAATGCCGAATTAGAATCTGTGGAAGAATTTGATGCTGCAGAAAGTTTCTTAGACCAAAAAATACAAAATATCATTGCAGGAATGCAATTGAAATAGTAGAATGAGTGACAAACCTGACATAAATGACAATCCAAAACTATTAGATTCTATTATTGGATTAATAGACCAGACTCGTCATTATGTTGCCAAAACGGTCAATCAGGAACTCACTTTGCTCTATTGGAAAATCGGGAAATCGATTAATGATGAGATTCTGAAAAATGATCGCGCCGATTATGGGAAAAAACTTATTTTAGAATTAAGCAAAGAATTATTAAACCGATTTGGGACAGGATTTAACAAAAGAAATCTACATAGTTTCATCAAACTAAACACTGTTTTTGAAGACTTTACAATTGTGCACACAGTGTGTGCACAATTGAGTTGGTCTCATATTAGAACGCTGATTTATATTGAAAGTGATATAAAACGTGAGTTCTACATACAGATGAGCATACATGAAAGATGGAGTGTGAGAACGCTTCAGGAACGAATAGACAGCATGCTTTTTGAAAGAACGGCCATTAGTAAAAAGCCCGAAGAAACCATTATTAATGACTTGGCATTATTAAAAAATGACAAGCAGATCAGTCCTGATTTAACTTTTCGGGATCCTTATTTTCTGGATTTCTTAGGTTTACACGACAGTTATTCTGAAAAAGATTTAGAAAGTTCGATCCTGGCGCAATTGCAAAATTTCATTACTGAAATGGGTAGCGAATTTGCCTTTCTCGCGCGACAAAAAAGAATAACAATTGACGACGAGGATTTTTACATTGACCTGCTTTTTTACCACCGAGGCCTGCGTCGCCTGGTTGTCATAGATCTAAAATTAGGAAAATTTAAAGCCGCCTACAAAGGTCAGATGGAGTTATATCTTCGATGGTTAGAGAAAAATGAACAAAAAGAAGGCGAAAACAAACCAATTGGATTAATTTTGTGCAGTGAAAAATCACCTGAACAAATTAATTATTTAATGCTCGACAATGACGAACAAATCAAAGTCTCAGCTTACTTAACCCAATTACCTGAAAAAAAATTATTGCTGGAGAAGCTTGAAAGAGCCATTGCCATAGCAGAAAATAACATCAAAAATAAATGAGTAATTTCAAAAAAATAGTTCCTTTTATATACCCATATAAAAAATATGCGATTCTAAACATCTTTTTCAATGTTTTGTACGCACTTTTCAGCACCCTTTCCTTTATGGCATTAATCCCTATGATTCAGGTATTATTTGACCAAACAAAAAGAAACACCGTTCTGCCTAAATACGAAGGACTTGTACATATAAAAGAATATGGAGAGCAATACCTGAGTTATTATATCACGACAACTACTGAGAAACATGATATTGGTTATACCTTATCTATCATGGTAGCCGTAATTATTTCGATATTTTTACTAAAAAACCTGGTCGATTATTTAGCGATGTTTTTTATCACCTTTTTAAGAAATGGTGTTTTAAGAGACATGCGAAACGCCATGTATAAAAAAACGCTCGAACTGCCTTTGGCTTTTTATTCTGAAAAAAGAAAAGGAGATGTTATTTCCCGAATTTCTGCCGACGTTAACGAGGTTCAAAACTCCTTTCTGGCCATTCTGGAACTTATCGTAAAAGAACCCCTAACAATCGTTTTTACTATAGGTGCCATGTTAGTGATTAGCGCTAAGCTAACTTTATTTGTTTTTGTTTTCATTCCGGTTTCAGGATATATCATTTCATTGATTGGAAAACAACTTAAAAAACAATCTACAAAAGCTCAACAGGAACAAGGAACATTTCTTTCAACCATTGAGGAAACCATTGGAGGCCTGAAGGTCGTAAAAGGTTACAATTCAGAAAATTACTTTAATTCTGTTTTTCAGAGTTCAACAGACCGTTTTTTCAATTTATCAAATACTATTGGAAATCGTCAAAACTTAGCTTCTCCTGCCAGTGAGTTTATGGGAATTACCGTAATTGCGATATTACTTTGGTACGGTGGACAGATGGTTTTAATTGACAAAACACTAGACGGCGCTTCTTTTATCGCTTACATGGGACTAGCCTACAACATCCTGACACCCGCAAAAGCTATTTCTAAAGCTTCTTATGGAGTAAAAAGAGGAAATGCGGCAGCAGAGCGTGTTTTAGAGATTTTAGATCAGGACAACACCATTACCTCAAAACCGGATGCCATCAAAAAAACAACTTTTGATTATGCGATTGATGTTCAAAACATCAACTTTAAATATGAAGAGGAAACAGTTCTGAAAAACTTTTCTCTTACGGTTAAAAAAGGACAAACTGTCGCACTTGTTGGTCAGTCGGGAAGTGGAAAAAGTACCATCGCCAATTTACTGACCCGTTTTTATGATGTTAATGACGGAACAATTTCTATTGACGGCATCAACATCAAAGACATGAACCTGCAATCGCTTCGTAGTTTAATGGGATTGGTTACTCAGGACAGTATTTTATTCAACGACACCATAAAAGCAAATATTTCATTAGGAAAATTAGACGCAACCGATGAAGAAATTATCGAAGCACTAAAAATCGCTAATGCCTATGAATTTGTAAAAGACCTGCCATTAGGAATCTACACTAATATTGGAGATAGCGGAAACAAACTTTCCGGAGGACAAAAACAACGTTTATCTATTGCCCGTGCAGTACTCAAAAACCCTCCGATTATGATTCTTGATGAGGCTACTTCTGCATTGGATACGGAAAGCGAAAAATTTGTTCAGATTGCCCTTGAAAACATGATGCAAAACAGAACTTCGATTGTAATTGCACACCGTCTTTCAACTATTCAAAAAGCGGATCTTATCGTAGTAATGCAAAAAGGAAAAATTGTTGAACAAGGAACTCACGAAGAATTAATCGCGCATAACGGAACTTATAACAAACTGGTTACGATGCAGTCGTTTGAATCTTAATTGCTGATTTTAGATTGTAGACTTTAGATTGCAGAGTTTAGATTGCAGACTTTAGATTATTGATTGTAGACTATTTTTTTGATATTTTACATTTAACATTTGATTCTTACCTTTTGATTTCCCAAAAAAAATCATTAAATTAGATAAATGTATATCAACAATCCGAACATAAAACTGCCTGCAGATCCAGACACCGTTGTTTGGAAATACTTGGACTTGTCTAAATTTCTTGACATACTGCTTTCTAAGAAGTTATTTATGTCCCGTTCGGATAAATTTGAGGATCAATATGAAGGCACTTTTAGCGAACCTACTTTCGAAGAGATTAAAAAACTGGCGATTGACAATCCTGAATTTTTAAATTACTACAAAACACATCGCGAAAAAGTAGCGATAAGCAGTTGGCATATCAATGAATACGAATCGTTTGCTATGTGGCAGATTTTTACTCAAAACAGTGAAGGGTTAGCTATTCAATCCACTATTGGGAGATTGCAAAAAGCGTTAAAACCCGAAAACAATTTTGATCAATATATCGGCAAAGTAAATTACATCGATTATAAAAAAGAATACATTCCTTTTGACGATTCGTTCTTTCCGTTTTTATTTAAGAGAAAGAGCTTTCAATACGAACGTGAAGTACGCATCATTACAGATACTTCTGAGAGCACTATAAAGCTAAATGACGGAATAAAAATTAATGTTGATATCAATCAGTTAATTGAAAAAATATACATTCATCCAAAATCAGAAAACTGGTATAAAAAATTGGTAATCGAATTGGTAGAACGTTTAGGGTTCGGGATTGAAATCGAAAAATCAGATTTAGAGAGCGATATTTTGATTTAAGTTTTTTTTTGGCCACAGATTAAAAGGATTAAAATGATTATTAATCTGTGATGTAAAAAAATTAGACACGAATTGCACCAATTACACTAATTAATTCGTGCCAATTGGTGTAATTCGTGGCAAAAGAATCTAGATGATCAAAAAAATCATTCTAATCTGTGTAATCTGTGGCAAAAAAAAATCAAATAGGCTTATAACTTTTAACTTCCCATTTTTTAGACGCCAAATCAATATAGCTATAGTGCAAAACGTCGTTTTTATCAAACTGACCGTTTTGATTGGTGTCTTCGATTGTTCTGAAATACAAGCGGTTTTTAGATTCTATTAAATTCCAATCTACCAATTCCTGAAAATCTTCTGAAACTTTGGTAAAATTTTCTCCGCTAATATGACTTAAATACAATGTTTTAATATCACTTGTATCAATTTTACCGTCTTTATTGGTATCCGAATCGGCCAATGTATAAACCATAACCTGATTCTGTGTTTTATCGGCAATTGTTTTTAAATACGTAGCGGTTAGAATCAAAGCCGGTTTATCGGTCAAAGGACGAATTGAATCTGAATCTGTTTTTTGAAATTTCAGGTTTTGCAAATAACCTGTGATTTCAAATTCGCCCAAATTAGAAATCGTAAAACTTACATCATTGACACTTGAAGAGCCGTATCGTGCTTTTGTTCCTTTTTCATACACTCTCAAATCACCTACCGGATGAATCAAATAGTTTGTCCCCTCCATCTGAATTGGCAAATCTGCTACTTCAATCTGAGTTGAATCTGTTTTTACGGCACTACTGGTCTTATTCGTTCTATCGTAAATAACTTTAGGTTTCTGAACTTCATCACGGCAACTCGCTAGAGTTCCGATAATTACTAATACTATATATTTTAAATAATTTTTCATCTGCATTAATTATATTCGGTTATCAAATATAGTATTTTTGATTGTATTATTTATTTTTATTGAATTTTACTAAAGTAAGGATATTTAGAAATACAATCCCAAAAAAAGCCTAAAGAAAGAATCAAAGATTTTTCATATCAAGAAATCAGACAGAACTGCTTTCCTTCTTAACAATTCCACAATTACAACCTCGCATTCAACTTAATATTAAAAACTCTCGAAGTCATATAATTCGGAATGGCGTATTGTGTTTTAGAGTACACATCACGCACCCAGGTATTGGTTATCGCATTTTGATTGTTGAAAAGATTAAAGATTTCAAAACCAACAGACAATTCTTTGAAGTTTTTCAACCAGCTTGTTTTAGCTGTTCTGGTACTGCTGTCTACAAAAACTTTAGCAAAACCAATATCTGCCCTGCGGTAATCATTAAGTCTGCTCTGATACAAATACGGGTCAGAATAAGCGGGAGAACCTCCCGGCACGCCTGTATTATACACTAAATTCAAATACATTTTAATACTAGGAATATTAGGCATATAATCCTGAAACAACATGGCAAATTTTAATCGTTGATCTGTCGGTCGTGCGATATATCCTTTGTTCTCATAGTTCTCTTCTGTTCTCAAATACCCAAAACTTATCCAGGATTCTGTTCCCGGAACAAACTCTCCGTTCAACCTGAAATCAAGACCCTGCGCGTATGCTTTTGCATTGTTATTAGCCACGTAACGAATACGAACATTATCTACCGAGTACGTATTTACATCTGAAAGTGATTTATAGTACACCTCCGTCACCCATTTAAAAGGACGATCCCACATTTTAAAACTGTAATCGTTACTCAAAACAATATTTATAGACTGCTGTGCTTTTACATTTGGATTCACTACTCCATTTAAATCTCTCAGCTCTCTATAAAAAGGAGGCTGATAATACAATCCACCTGAAAGTCTGAAAACCATATCCATATCCCAATCCGGTTTTATAGCAAACTGAGCCCTCGGACTGAAAACAATCTGATTTTTCCCTTCCTCAGTAGCTCCTTGCACGGACCAGCTCTGAAAACGCGCTCCGATATTATACCAAATCTGATTGGAACCAATTGTCTTTTTCTGATTCCATTGTGCATATCCGGAAAATCTGTTTATCGTATTAAAGTTCGTCGCACGAACATCCTGGTACGGCAACAACAGTCCCACATAGGGCACATAAGGCTGGTTGTTTTCCGGAAGACCAATAATTGGCGGTCGTATAGAAAACCCAGCCGAATCGATCATTTCCCACTCTGCTATCCGATCCCGAATGGACTCGCGGGTATACTTCATCCCAAATTCCAACTGACCATCTATCCATTCCTTAAAACCCTTTATTTCTGCATTTGCAATCAGAGCATCGAGATCGTTTCGGGCATGATTAAGTTGAGAACCTATTCCGCGTGTGAAATCAACATCATCAATAGAAGTTGTCCCATCTGCATTAACGTTTCCTAATCGGTATTGCGCCAAAATATCGAAATGTTCTTTTTCTATGGTATGAAATAAAGAACCTATAAATTTTAAAGTAAAACCTGGCGACACTTTATAAGTTGTTTTCAAAGCGCCAAAATAAGTATCATATTGGTCTTTTTCCTGACCCTCATAATAAACGGCGAGCGCCATTGGCTGATCAATTGTTCCAAATTTAGTCTCGCGTGTTAAAGGCTGATATAAATATTTGTTCTGAGAAATATTCCCCAAAAAACTCATTTGCCATTTTTCGGAAATATCATAATTTATGTTGGTCTGAACATCAACAAAAGTGGGGGTGTAATTCGTTTGCGTATCCTGACTGTTTACAAGCAGGCTATTATTTCGATATCGGACTCCGGTAACGGCGGACCATTTTTTATTTTTGGAAACCGCATCAACCGATACACTCCCTCCTAACAAACTTGCTTCTAAGGAAGCACCAAACTCAGTAGGTTTTCTGTACGTAATATCCAAAACAGAAGAAAGTTTATCACCAAATTTAGCTTGAAATCCTCCTGCAGAAAAATCAACATTCTGAACTAAGTCAGTGTTGGTAAAACTCAAACCTTCCTGTTGTCCCGAACGAATCAAAAAAGGACGGTATACTTCTATTTCGTTTACATAAACCAGATTTTCGTCATAATTCCCACCACGCACCGCATATTGTGTACTCAGTTCATTGTTTGAATTTACACCGGGTAAGGTTTTTAGAATATTCTCGATCCCGGCATTTGCTCCGGGAACCTTTTTAATTGTTGCAGCATCAATAACTGTAATTCCCTGCACCCTCTTTTTATTCCTGGAAGACACGAAAACTTCTCCCATTTGTTCTTCGGAATTACTCATTACAGGATTAAAGACAAAAACTTCATTGGTTTTTAAATTTACCGTAAGACTCATCATTTTTAATGAAACATGAGTAAAGATCAAAGCCACTTTTCTATTGGAAGGAACTTCAACCTCAAAAAAACCATTTGAATCTGTTTGTGAAGCATTTCCCAAAAAAGAAATATTCACACTGGATACAGGTCGTTTTTCACTATCTAAAATGATTCCTTTAACACGGGCTTTTTGCGCAAACGAAACATAACCTATGCACAAAAAAAAGAAGACGAATATTAACTTACTACGATTCAAATGTCTGATTTTATTTTTGTTGACTTCTAAAAAAGTGAGTTTCAAAGGTAGTAGAATTTCCTACATTATCAACTACTTCAATTTTTAAATCATTAGCGCCTTCTGCGACAATCCCATCTTCAAAGCGGTGTGTAATTTTTCTGGTTTTATAATCATATTCAAATAAAATCCAATTTCCATTTAAATAACCGTTATACGATTTAACTCCAGACAAACTGTCCCCGATCGTAAACTGAATTGTTTTCATATCACTGATCCATTTGTCCTGAATTGGTTTTGCAATTTTGATGACCGGTGCTATCGTATCGAGCACCAATCCGAATTGTCCCAGAATTTTTGATTTAGTCGTAAAAACATCATTTTTGCGAATCGTTCCATTGTAACTCTTGCTGTTTCCGCTAAATCTGGCTATAAACAATTTATCTCTGAGCTCTTCCGGATAGGTAGCGTCTTTTATAGTAACGGTAAAATTAGAATGCACCGGAACTACATCTTCATGAATATAAATTCGGTTGTTCTTTACATCAAAATTCAAATTAAAATCCTCATAGAAAGTTCCCGCAGGAAAAAACACGGACATATTGTCTTTTTCGAAATTAGAATCTTTATTATAACGAACGACATACTTTGACGCTATTGGTTCTGCAGTTACTATTGGCGTAGCGGCATCATATTCAACTGGAACCGTCACCGAATTTAAATTCCCATAATAATCCGAAACCTCAATCTTGTAAGTCGATGTCAAATTGGGAGCAACCGGAATAATTCCGCGCAGCGAATCTGTTTTTATAATACTTAATGCAAAAGGCGTTTTCATAAAAAGCTTCTGAATACGCTGTCCTGATTTTTTATATCTCGGGTAATCGATAAACGCGTTGATAAAACGCATCTCATCAAAGGAGTACGTGTTAAACTGATAGTTGTAATTTTGATTTCCATTTAAAAAAGTAGAGACATTAAAAACACCATTTTTATTAAAAGAAACATCATCGGTATCAACAGCATTAATCCCAAAACCAATCGCACCATTTGCTTTTACTTTTCCTGCGAGATAGGTTCCGTCTTTCTGAAGTGACAGACTTAATAATAAAGGCTGTTTGGATAGATTTACAACGGTATTTTCGTTTATCGGATAAACCAACAAACTTGAAATCGTTGGTTTCTTTGTGTCTTTAATATTTTGATCAAAGCCAAAAAACATTGGATTAATAACAAATTCCGTTTTAGAATCGCGAAATTCAAAATGCAAATGTGGACCTTCTGAAGACCCCGTATTTCCTGAAAGCGCAATCAATTGTCCTTTTGTAACCGGCAACTCGTTTGGTTTTGGAAACATTTCTATTTCAAAAGAACGTTCCGCATAATGTGTTTTTTGAACATAATCCTGAATCGGACCCAATGTAGTCTGCAAATGTCCGTAAACAGAAGTGTATCCATTGGGGTGTGTGATATAAATACATTTACCGTTACCAAAAGTAGAAATTTTGATTCTGGACACATAACCATCCGCAACGGCGTATACATTTAGCCCCTCTCTTTGATTGGTTTTCAAATCGAAACCGGCATGAAAATGATTCGGTCGCAACTCCCCAAAATTACCTGAAAGTTGCATCGGAATATCCAGCGGCGGACGAAAATAATCTTTAGGATATTGCGTCTGAGCACAAATAAAATTAGATAAAAACAGAACAAGTATTGAAAATCTCATAACCAACATTTTTGCTAAGATAAAAAAATATGAGGCCAAAACCGAGTAAAAAGCTACAATAATACAATGAATTGAATTTCATTCAATTGCCTATTTTTAATGTAAAAAAATCGATAAAAAATTGCATTAATAAAAAGGAATACTAACTTTGTATGATTAAGTAATGAATTAGGATTTATAATGAGTGTAATTGCCGAAATAATTGATACTCTTGAATATAAAGTCGAAAAGCTTTTTGAGAAATCAAAGGCACTGGAGAAAAACAATCAGGAATTAAGATTAGAACTAGCCAAAGCTTCGCAAATCATTCAGAAAAAATCTGAAGAAATGGACGCTTTGAGAAAGCAATACGAAACACTTAAGATAGCCAATTCATTGCTGGGCAGTGACAATAATAAGAGAGAGACAAAGCTTAAAATAAATTCATTAATTCGCGAAATTGATTACTGTATAGCACAACTATCAGACTAGGAAACATGGACGAAAAGCTTAGAATTAAAATATCAATTGCAGATCGGGTTTATCCATTAACGGTAGAACCAAATCAGGAAGAGGGACTAAGAAGTGCTTCTAAAAAAATTGATGCTATGATCAAGCAATTCGAAGAAAGTTATGCGGTTCGCGATAAGCAGGATGTATTAGCCATGTGTGCTTTACAATTTGCTTCACAAGTAGAACAAAAACAAATTGATTATAATGTTGATGGTCACGAAACCATCGAAAGAATTAAAAGATTAAATTTACTTTTAGATCAATATCTCGAAAATTAAACGTTCTTTACAAAAACTAAGATACTGCCTACATTAGTTCATTTTTGGTAAACTCAACACTAACAATTTAGAATGAGCGAATCATCACTACTAGAGCATGCCACGCTTTTTTGCGAGGAAACTTGAACAGTGAGTTAGCTCAAAACTTGTCTTTACGAGTTTATTCAAGCAATTAATGTAGGCTTTTTTATATATAAATTTTAACAACATGGACATAATAACGATCATTATTTCAGGTATTATAGGAATTGCGGCAGGGTTTGCAATCGCTAAAATTATCGAAAAAAGCAATATTTCTAATTTAATCAAAAACGCTAAAAAAGAAGCAGCCTCAATTTTAAAAGACGCCAATTTAGAAGCCGAAAACACTAAAAAAGACAAAATTCTTCAGGCAAAAGAACGTTTTATCGAATTAAAATCGGAACACGAACAAGTAATCTTAGCCCGAGATAAAAAGGTAGCTGAAGTTGAAAAAAGAGTTAGAGACAAAGAATCACAAATATCAAATGAGCTTTCTAAAGCCAAAAAAGTAAACGACGATTTCGAAGCTAAAACACAAGAATACAACAACAAAATTGAAGTTTTAGACAAGAAACAAACAGAAGTTGACAAATTACACAAAAGCCAATTACAACAGCTTGAAGTAATTTCAGGACTTTCTGCAGAAGAAGCTAAAGAACAATTAGTAGAAGGTTTAAAAGCCGAAGCTAAGAGTAAAGCAATGTCTCACATTCAGGACACTATTGAAGAGGCAAAACTTACTGCACAGCAAGAAGCTAAAAAAATCATTATCAATACCATTCAAAGAGTTGGAACAGAGGAAGCAGTTGAAAATTGCGTTTCTGTTTTTAACATTGAATCTGACGATGTAAAAGGTAGAATCATCGGTCGTGAAGGTCGTAACATTAGAGCTTTAGAAGCAGCTACTGGAGTTGAAATCATTGTTGATGATACACCTGAGGCGATTATTCTTTCTTGTTTTGATCCTGTACGTAGAGAAATTGCCCGTTTGGCTTTACACAAATTGGTGACTGACGGACGTATTCACCCAGCAAGAATTGAAGAAGTTGTAGCTAAAACAGCCAAACAAATTGACGACGAAATTATCGAAGTAGGTAAACGTACTGTTATTGACTTAGGAATTCACGGCTTACACCCTGAATTGATAAAAGTAGTTGGTAGAATGAAATACCGTTCTTCTTACGGACAAAACTTATTGCAACACTCGAGAGAGGTTTCTAAACTTTGTGGTATTATGGCAGCTGAATTGGGTCTGAACGTAAAACTGGCAAAAAGAGCCGGTTTACTTCACGATATTGGTAAAGTACCGGATACAGAAAGCGATTTACCTCACGCCTTATTAGGAATGCAATGGGCAGAAAAATATGGTGAGAAAGAAGAAGTTTGTAACGCCATTGGAGCACACCACGACGAGATCGAAATGAAATCATTGTTATCGCCAATCGTTCAGGTTTGTGATGCTATTTCAGGTGCAAGACCAGGCGCAAGACGTCAGGTATTGGATTCTTATATTCAACGTTTGAAAGATCTTGAAGAAGTAGCTTACGGATTCAGCGGTGTTAAAAATGCTTACGCTATTCAAGCCGGTAGAGAACTTCGTGTAATCGTAGAAAGCGAAAAAGTTTCTGACGATAACGCTGCCAACTTATCTTTTGAGATTTCTCAAAAAATTCAAACAGAAATGACTTATCCAGGTCAGGTAAAAGTAACTGTAATTAGAGAAACAAGAGCTGTTAATATTGCTAAGTAATCTCCGATTTATATAACAACAAAGGCTGTCTTGAGAAAGACAGCCTTTGTTGTTTTTAGGTAATACCTAAAACCTTGTATAAAATGAGTTTAACTGTTTTTAGTATTGATTTTACCTCAATTTCCTATACTCTTGTCATTTGGCTAGAAATTGCATTCGGCTCGATGTGAGTACGTATGTGATTTCTCCTATGGAATTAACACAAGTTGCTCCGTTTCGACTTTCCGCAATCTTGTCATACTAAGGAACAAAGTATCTTCACGACATAATCCGTGGATTGAAGCTCAACTGTATCGTTTCAGCAAACGGAGATCCTTCGTTCCTCAGGATGACAAACTGTGCGGAGTTTCTTATGTGATTACCGGTGCCTTAGTATGACAAAAAAAGTATCTCTAAATTCTTTATTAATTTAAACAATTTATCACCCACAAGCCCCCGCATAGTTCCCGTTTAAAATTGGAATTTGGAATATTGGAATTTAAACCCCAACTTGGTCTCGGCTATCCCAAATCACCTAAACCTCATATATCATTAAATACAATTTTAAAGCTTGTCCCTACTCCTACTTCACTTTCAACAGAGATAGAGCCTTTCATCGCTTCAATTTGATTTCGGGTAATATACAATCCAATTCCGCGTGCTTCGCGATGTTTGTGAAAGGTTTTATACATTCCGAACAAGAGATCACCATAAACGTTCAAATCAATCCCTAAACCGTTATCAGTAATCTTAAGTGATTTAAAACCGTCCGGTTCAATTGCAAAATCAAAAATAATAACAGGATCCCGATCAGGGTGCGCGTACTTTATAGCGTTTGTTGTGAAATTCAATAACACACTTTCCAGATAAGCCGGATTAAAATTGATGCTTACGTATTTGGGAACATTATTTACAATCGAAACATTTTTTTGTCTGTCATGCCCTCTAATGGTAAAAATCGTTTTTTCGATATACTCACTTAACCTCAAAGGAACCACGATGATATTGATATTGCTTTGTGTTTTTACAATCTGGGTCAGATTAGAAATAGTTTCATTCAGATCATTGGAAACGGTTCTTAAATGCTCTAACATTTCGTCAACAGTTTGTTTATTAACATCCGCATCGATAAAGTCTAATATCGATTTTATATTCCCGGCCTGCGTATTTAGATTATGCGAAACAATATGAGAAAAATTCAGCAATCGGCTATTCTGATCACTGTATAATTTCATTGTTTTTATAAGATCCAGCTCTTTTTCTTTTTGTGAAGAGACATCCGTGTGCGTTCCGATCACACGCAAAGGTTTTCCATTCTCATCGCGCTTGATTACCTTTCCTCTGTCAAGTATCCATTTATAATTACCGCTGGACGTCATGACACGATGGTAATTTTCGTAATAGGGAATTTTATTCTCAAAATGATCCTTAATATCTGAATAATACTTAGGAAGATCATCGGGATGCACGATTTTATCCCAACGTTCCGGATCATCAAAAATATCGGTTGACTCCAGCTCTAAAATTTTCAATGACAAGGAAGAATAAAAAACACGGTTGGTCACCATGTCCCAATCCCAAATACCTGCAGTTGAAGCCTCCAAAGCAAACTGAAAACGCTCCTCAGAAATACGAAGATTCTCTTCTTTCTCTTTTAGATCTGTAATGTCAGAAATATGACCAAAGAAAGCAACACCACCATCTGCAGCTAGTTCGGTTTTAGAAGAAACCTTAAACCAGCGCAATCCTTTTTTAGGCAAGACCGCTCTAAATTCGATCTCCCAGGGCTTTATCTCTTTTCTTGCTTTTACCAAAGACGTAAAAAACAATTCTTTGTCCTGAGCAAATATCCTATCGTAAATAATTAACTTAATATCATTAGTAAAATCACTAGCGGTAAGTTCAAAAATAGCATCCGCAGACTTACTGACAAGTGGAAAAGAATATTTATTATCGCGATCAATAATAAATTGAAAAAGTAAATCCGGCATCTCTGCAAACAGCTTTCTGTAAAAATTATTTACCTCTAAGCAATCCTCACTTCCATACAAATCAAAAACCATATATTACTTATTTTATTTAATTTGAACTCCCTACACCCTATTCAAGATAAAAAAGTAAGAAAAATAACCCTATATTTTCCTATATGTAAAATATATACCCAATATATTAAAATTTAAAAAGAAAAACGACAGTTGATCACAATTATTATTCGAAATTATTTTCGGGGATGAAAAGAGTGTATGACTTCTTTCAGAAAACTTCTATCTAAATGAACGTAAATCTCAGTAGTTGTAATTGACTCATGTCCAAGCATTAACTGAATGGATCTTAAGTCAGCTCCATTTTCGAGCAAATGGGTTGCAAATGAATGACGCAAAGTATGTGGACTAATATTTTTATTCAGATTTACTTTTACGGCCAGATCTTTTATAATAGCAAAAATCATGGAGCGTGTAAGCTGACTTCCTCTGCGGTTTAAAAACAAAGTATCTTCATAACCTTTTTTTATATTTAATGTATTTCTAATGCTGCTTTGATACATGCGGATGTACTTTTCAGTAAACTTACCAATCGGAACAAAACGCTCTTTATTTCCTTTTCCGGTGATTTTAACAAAACCCTCCTCAAAATACAAATCAGAGATCTTAAGCGACACCAATTCCGAAACCCGGAGTCCACAGCCGTATAAAGTCTCTAAAATAGCGCGGTTTCTTTCTCCTTCATTTGAACTCAGATCTATAGCCGCAATTAAGGCATCTATTTCCGTAACAGACAAGGTATCCGGTAATTTCCGTCCCGTTTTTGGGGCCTCAATTAATTCTAACGGGCTGTCTTTTCTGTAATCTTCAAATACTAAATAATTGAAAAAACTTTTCAATCCGGAAATAATTCTGGCCTGGGACCTTGGATTCACTTCTTTTGAAACGTCATAAATAAACTGCTGTACGGTTTCGTCTGTGATTTTCAATGGCGAAACTTCAATACCGTTCGTCTCTAAAAAAAGACACAATCGTCCGATATCGAAACCATAATTTTCAATTGTATTTTTAGACAATCCTCTTTCGATTCGCAAATACGATTGATAATCTTTTATGTAGGTATTCCAATTCATACGTGCAAAGTAAAACATTTTTGGGTATAAAAAAACCTTCCCGGTTAGGGGAAGGCATTCAAATATTAATAGAAACTTTACTGAACTCGAATTGGCTCAATCCCGATAGAGTATAACCCCGAACTATACTCCCTTGTAGTATAATTTGCACCATCGGCGCCAATAATCACATTATCCGCAAAATTAACAATTACATCTCCCAACAAATCGTTTCCTTCAGTAAATGTTTTTTGAACCGTACTAGTTTTCGTAATTTTTTGACTAGTCCCGTATTTAAGTCCAACTTTAACATAATCTTTATACCCTCCACTTACATCAACACTAAAATTAGAAGCAAATTCAGCATTTCTAGATTCCGTTAAAACTGTAGTTACTGTCAAATCCACTTCCTCAACATCTATTTTAATTGTAGAAGCATATTGATCTAAATCCCAATTAAAAATTGGAATATTTAAATCCATTTTTTTAAAGCCCTCAAACCTTCTGTAAAAATAAAAAGGCCCTCCAAGATATTTAAAAGAAAACAAATCACGAACTCTCGCGCTAAAATACTTTATTATTTCTGATCCGACTCCATTCTTTGCATTTACTAAAATCCGAACTTTAAATTCAAAACTACCATCAGCCCATCCTCCAATATTGGAAAGATCATTGGCGCTAATACGCCCTGGCATATATGGATCACCTGTTTGTTCAGCAATTTTATCATAAGCGCTATTAAGATCACCTTGCAACATAAAAGACTTAATACCTTCTTGAAAATTATATTTAAAAGGCCCCTTTTGAGAATCAGGTGTTATACCATAATAAATATAATCTCTTTGCCAACCATCAACATTTACCGCATTATAGGTGTTATATGCCGTGATAATTTTAGGATCTATTGCCGAAACTTCGACAGTTCTTGCCAATTCCGCTTTAGATTTATTGACACCATCAAAAGAATTATCCAAAAATTTATAGTTAACACCATTAAATACACCAACAGATCTGGTCTTAATACCTTTATTTACAGAATTGTTGCTAACTACAATTCTTTCGTTATCCTTAATTACTATAATTGGATAAGCCGGAATATACTCCTGTTTGATAATCTCTTCTGATCCATCTAAATTAATTACAGGAATGTTATTAGTGGTAGACAGTCTAATTGCTACTTTTGGTATTTGATTTTCAGTATTCCATAATTGAGCAGAAAAAGAATTCTCAGGTAATTCAGGAACTAAAATTGTTAGAGTAGGATTGTTTATTTCAATCGAGTTCAATAAAGCTTCATTTCCTAAATTTTTGAGTATCATTTCTCTTACTGTAATATTACCCTCCAATCTTTCATCTTTTATCATTTGATATAAAACCTCATAATCATTATCAAACATTTCCAAAGATTTGTTTTTTAACAAATAAAGGCTTAATAAGGCTAAAAAACCTGTTAAAAAAAGCCAATATTTGACACATCCGTAATTTTGACACTTACAAGCTTATATCATAAATTAGTAAGTTTTTACCTCTATTCTATCCTGTCCCCTATAAATAAAACTTAAAAATTATATTACAAAAAAGCGATAGCAAGCAAATAACAGGCCTTAAAAAAAATGTTTTTTTTAGCGAAAGTAAATGTTTAACCTTTAGACAATTGAATCATTATTTCAATCAAAAAAAAGATGAAAATTTAAAAAAACATGCGAATTATAGTAATTATTTAATCTAAAATATAATACAATAAAATACTAATTCTGTAGTTTTGACCTATAAAACAACTTTAATTCTAAAAAACAATTTTATGAAAAAGATACTTTTAGCAGCGGTATTGTTCCTAGCTACAACAGCAACAATTCAGGCACAATTTTTACAACTTGGGGTTAAAGCGGGGGTTAATTTCGCAAACCAAACAGGAGGTACCTCTATTGACGCAGGAGGATTTGACAAAGAAGGAATTACAAGCTACCATGCAGGTGTTGTTGCAGAGCTAAAAATCCTTGATAGCTTTTCTATTCAACCCGAACTTTTGTATTCTACGCAAGGTGCAACTTACAAAAATGCTGTTTCAGAGTTTAAAAACGAATTAGGTTATTTATCTATACCGGTTATGGCTAAATTCTATGTAGGTAAATCTTTTAGTATTGAAGCTGGTCCGCAAGCATCATTTTTATTAAGCGAAAAAAATGATTTTGATGTAAAAAATGCAGAAACATTTGATTTCGCACTTAATGCAGGACTTGGATTTAAAATTACTAAAAGTCTTTTTGTTCAAGGACGTTACAGCCTTGGTTTGACTGAAGCTTCAAAAAATGCAGATATTAAAAACTCAACTGTACAATTATCAGCAGGATTTATGTTCTAAAAATAATATCACATACTTTTACCAAAACCGCTCTATTAATTGGAGCGGTTTTTTTATTTTTACCACTCTTGTAAAATGTTTTTTGTGAAATGTGAAATGACTTCCCTAAAACACCTTAATTAATTTAAAACCAGCTTATGAAAATCTGCATTGTTAACGGCCCCAATTTGAATCTTTTAGGAAAAAGAGAACCGGAAGTTTACGGAAGTCAAACTTTTGAAGCTTATTTTGAAACACTGCAGGAAAAATATCCAAATATTGAACTTTCCTATTATCAAAGTAACATTGAAGGGGAACTGATTGGCAAAATCCAGGAATGTGGTTTCACATTTGACGGGATTATTTTAAATGCCGGAGCTTATACCCACACCTCCATCGGTTTAGGTGATGCTATGAAAGCGGTTACCACACCTGTTATTGAAGTTCACATCTCAAACACCTATGCTCGTGAAAGTTTCAGACATCAATCGTATTTATCCGGAAACGCCAAGGGTGTAATTTTAGGCTTTGGTTTAAAAAGTTATGAGCTGGCAATTCAGTCGTTTTTGTAATACTCTATTTAACAAATCTTTAATAGACTCTCTTTTAAGTTCTCCTATTTTTGCAGGATAACCAACTTTTTATGAGAAACTATACTTTATTAGCTTTTTTACTTTTTTCTCTTTCCAACTTTGCTCAAATCAAAGGAACTATTACCGATGAAAAAGGAAACCCACTACCCTTTGTTTCTGTTTTTGAGGAAAACACGTATACCGGCACCACCTCAAACGAGCAGGGAAAATACCAACTTACTGTAAAAGACATTGGCAAAAACAAAATTACTTTTCAGTACTTAGGTTTTAAAACCCAAAAAATCACTGTTTCACCTGACACCAAAACGATTGTTCTGGATGTAAAAATGCAGGAAGAAAATTTTGTTTTAAATGAGGTTGTCATCGACCCTAAAAACAATCCTGCCAATGCCATAATCCGAAGTGCCATTGCAAACAAAAAAGAAAACTCCCAAAAAACAGCACGGTATACAGCCGATTTTTACTCAAAGGGAATGTTTAAAATCAAAGATTTACCTAAAAAAATATTAGGTCAAAAAATAGATCTTGGCGCAGATATGGCCTCCAATCTGGACTCTACCGGAACCGGAATTTTGTACTTATCCGAAACCGTTTCCAAAATCACTTTTGAAAAGCCGGACAAATTGAAGGAGAAAATCATAGCTTCTAAAATCTCCGGAAACAACAGAGGTTATAGTTACAATACAGCTGCTTTATCTACTTATGATTTTTACGATAATACTTTAGATTTTGATGTAAAATTAATTTCTCCATTGGCCGATAATGCTTTCAATTATTACAAATACAAATTGGAAGGAACTTTTTTTGATTCCAATAACCAGGAAATAAACAAAATAAAAGTAATTCCAAAACGGGATAAAGAACCTGTTTTTGAAGGCTACATTTATATTGTTGATGATAGTTTTGCCTTGTATGCAGTAGATTTTGATATAAAAGGGTATCGAATGAAAAATGAACTTACCGAAATTATGACTTTAAAACAAAGCTTTAGTTATCATTCCAAAAATAAAATATGGTCCAAAAATGCCCAAACTTTATCGTTTAAGGCCGGTATCTTTGGCATCAAATTTTCTGCCCATTTCAACTATATTTACTCCAATTATGATTTTCCGGATTCTTTTGCAAAGAAAACATTTGGGAACGAAATTGTAGCTTTTGAGGCCAACGCCAACAAAAAAGACAACGCTTTTTGGAATGAGATTCGTCCTATTCCGTTAACAATTGAAGAAAGCAACGATTACACCAAGAAAGACAGCATTCAAACCATCAGAAAATCACAGAAATACACTGATTCTGTTGATGCAAAAAACAATAAATTTAAAGTCTTAGATGTATTAACGGGTTACAATTACAAGAATACCTTCAAGCAACATTCTTTTACCTACGATGGTTTATTAGACATTTCTTCCTTAAGTTTTAATACCGTTCAGGGTTTTAATTTCGATACCGGTTTTTCTTTTAAAAAATGGGATGAAGAAAAAGGAAAAAGCACTCTGATAAAAACTACTTTTAATTATGGTTTTTCAGACGAACGTTTCCGCGCTACAGCTCAATTTCACCATAAATTCAACAACACAAATTTTGCTACAATCAGTGCTTCGGGAGGAACAAAAGCAGTACAATTTAATGGCGCGGAACCTATCTCTAAAATTGTAAATTCTGTCAGTTCCTTGTTTTTCAAAGACAATTATATGAAGCTCTACAATCTAGAATTTGCCCAAATTAACTATTCGCAAAATGTTGCAAACGGTATCACTTTGAATGCTAAAATGGCCTATGAACAGCGAAAACCACTTTTTAACACTACTGACTATTCTTTCTTTAAAAGAGATGATATGTACTCTTCTAATAATCCTTTGGCACCAAATGATTATGATACTCCTGCTTTCAATCAGCATCATGTACTCAAAACCAGCCTAACCACGCAAATTAATTTTGGAAACAAATACATTTCAAGACCCAACGCAAGATTCAATGTTAAAAACGACAAATACCCAACACTGTATTTAACTTATGAAAAAGCCTTTGCGGCAAGCGAGAAAAAGTATGAATTTGACCGAATCGCAGCTTTGGTACAATACGATTTAGCATTAGCCAATAAAGGTTTACTGGGAACGAGTTTCAGAGCAGGGAAATTCTTTAATGCAGAAAATATTTCTTTTATAGATTACAAACATTTTAACGGAAATCAGACGCATATTGGAACAGCTGATCGCTATCTAAATGTTTTCAATTTAATGCCCTATTACGCAAACAGCACTAACGACAGTTATTTTGAAAGTCATTTAGAATACAATGACACCGGATTTATCATGAATAAAATTCCATTATTGAATCTATTAAAATCAACCTTGAATTTAGGCTTTCACTCCCTAGCGATTCCGGATAGAAAGCCTTATACCGAATTTACCGTTGGTTTAGATAATCTGGGATTTGGGAAATTCAAACTATTCAGAGTAGATTATGTACATTCTTATCAAGGCGGCATCCAACAAAACGGAGTTGTTTTTGGACTGAAAATTCTAAATGTCTTGGATTAGGAGGAAGTGGCTAAGGCTCTGAGGTTCTGAGTAACTAAGTTTTTGAATTGCTTAACGGTTCTCGACTTCGCTCGAACTGACAAAATGGATTGGGAACTGAGCAATCGAAAGGTTTTACCTTTCATTACTTTAGAAATAGAAATTTTCTTTCATTAAAAGCGCAAAAAAATAATGATATCCCACAAGTAATAACATAAAAAAATCCGCTTAATCTTTTAAAGAATATGCGGATTTTTTTTATACTCAGAACCTCAGCATCTTAGTCACTTAGCAACTCCCTAATGATAATCATCCGGCTCAATATGGATTAAAACATTTCCTAATTGAGGGATTACTTCTTTGAGGGTATCCTGTAATTTATGTGATAACTCGTGTCCTTCTTTTACCGAAATTTTTGCCGACACTATAGCGTGAAGATCAACATGGTATTGCATTCCTGCTTTTCTGATAAAACATTTTTCTGTTCCTAAAATGCCGTCAACTGTCAAAGAAGTGATGCGAATTTCTTCTACCAAATCGGCGTTTAGATTTTCGTCCATGATTTCACCAAGAGCAGGTCTGAAAATTTTATAGCTATTGTACAAGATGAAGAAAGCAGCAAAAAGTGCGGCCCAGTCATCGGCAGATTCATAACCTTTCCCCATAATCAAGGCAATTGAAATTCCGACAAATGCCGCAATAGAAGTTATAGCATCACTGCGATGATGCCAGGCATCTGCCGCCAGAGAGGAACTATTGGTTTGTTTACTGCGTTTCATTACCAATCGGAATGAATATTCCTTCCAGATAATAATCAGGCCTAAAATATACAAGGTCCATGATTTTGGTAAATCGTGCGGGGTTTGAATATTAGCAATGCTTTCGTACCCAATAATCGTTGCGGAAGTAATTAAAAATCCAACTACCAAAAAGGTAATCAGAGGTTCGGCACGACCATGTCCGTAAGGATGATTTTCATCAGCCGGTTTACTTGAATATTTGATTCCGAATAACACCAAACAAGACGAAAATATATCCGTTGTTGATTCGATCGCATCGGCAATCAAGGCATAAGAATTGCCAAAAAAACCTGCCAATCCTTTTACAAGGGCAAGGCAGGTGTTTCCAGCTATACTAAAATAAGTAGCTTTTATAGCTTTTTGTTCATTCGTCATTTGAGATTTTTTAACTATGCTCTCACGATTTTTGCTCCAATAGCTCTTAAACGCTCGTCGATACGCTCGTATCCACGGTCGATTTGTTCTATATTTTGAATTGTGCTTGTCCCTTTTGCAGATAAAGCAGCAATTAACAATGAGATTCCCGCACGAATGTCCGGAGATGACATTGTTGTAGCTTTAAGTTGAGATTCGAAATTATGTCCCATCACCACCGCTCTGTGCGGATCACATAACATAATTTTTGCTCCCATATCAATCAATTTATCAACGAAAAACAAACGGCTTTCAAACATTTTTTGGTGAATCAAAACATCGCCTTTAGCTTGTGTTGCCACCACTAAAACGATACTCAATAAGTCAGGCGTAAATCCTGGCCATGGTGCATCAGCAATAGTTAAGATAGAACCGTCAATGTCAGTTTTTACTTCGTACCCATTTGTATGAGCAGGAATGTAAATATCATCGCCACGTTTTTCGATTGTAATTCCTAATTTTCTGAATGTGTTCGGGATCAAACCTAAATTTTCCCAGCTTACATTTTTGATTGTAATTTCGCTTTTTGTCATAGCTGCAAGACCAATCCAAGAACCGATTTCAATCATATCCGGAAGAATTCTGTGCTCACAACCACCAAGGCTTTCAACACCTTCGATAGTCAGTAAATTAGAACCAACTCCGGTGATTTTAGCTCCCATCGAATTCAACATTTTACATAACTGTTGCAAGTAAGGCTCGCAAGCAGCATTATAAACGGTTGTTACTCCTTTTGCTAAAACTGCTGCCATTACAATGTTTGCAGTTCCTGTTACGGAAGCCTCATCAAGTAACATGTCTGTTCCTGTAAGACCTCCTTCCGGAGATTCTACACCATAAAAGTGATCTTCTCTGTTGTATCTGAATTTTGCTCCAAGGTTAATAAAACCTTCAAAGTGTGTATCTAATCTGCGACGACCAATTTTATCTCCTCCCGGTTTTGGAATATACCCTCTTCCGAAACGAGCCAATAACGGCCCAACAATCATGATAGAACCACGAAGTGCTCCACCCTCTTTCTTAAAAGCTTCTGTTTCTAAATACCCAACATTTACCTCATCTGCCTGGAATGTAATAGAACCTGGTTCGTTTCTTTGAATTTTCACCCCTAAATTCCCCAACAAAGTGATTAATTTATTGATATCGATAATATCCGGAATGTTATTAATTCTTACCTTTTCTCCTGTTAGAAGCACTGCACATAAAATTTGTAATGCCTCATTTTTTGCTCCTTGCGGAGTGATTTCTCCTTTTAAAGGTATTCCTCCTTCGATTTTAAAAATTCCCATATTCTTTTTTTAGGTTCTGAGGTTCTAAGGTTCTGAGGCACTAAGCTTCTGAAAAAATTCAGGATCTTAGTCACTTAGCAACTTAGCCGTTTTTTTTATTATTGTTTTCTTTTAAAGGTTCTAAGATTCTAAGGCTCTGAGGTTCTGAGTTTGCATTCAAACAAAATCTCAGCAACTTAGCTTCTTAGCCACTTTTTTTATTGTTTTCTTTTAAAGGTTCTAAGATTATAAGGCTCTGAGGTCCTGAGTTTACATCCAAACAAAATCTCAGCAACTTAGTAGCTTAGCTTCTTAGCAACTTTCCCTAAACATTCTTTTGATTGTTGTTTTTCTGAAAAGGTTTTGGCTTCCCGCCTTTATTATTGTTTTTGTTGCTTTGAATTTTTGGTTGTCCCGCCGGTGTGATTTTATTAGAGATACGTTTGTTCGTACGCAATAAATCGGTGGTATTCAAAAGTTCTTCTGTACTTTGCAGTAAGTTGATTTTTCCGCCTGACAATTCAAATAAGTGTTCAAAAATAACATCGTCTTTTACGGTGTCTTTATTCCAACTTAAGTATGATTTTTTCATGTGGTTGGCAATCACCAGAACCAATGCATTTTTCATTTCGCCATCGTCCCATTTATTGGCAACATCAATCATATATTTGATATTGTTCCCATAAAATCTGTATTTCGGAAAGTTCTGCGGATATTGCAAAACATCCGGTTTCAGTTGCAATACATCACGAGACGGAATTGGGTATGGAGATTCTACATTTAATTTAAAATCAGACATGATAAAAAGCTGATCCCATAATTTATGCTGAAAATCCGGTACATCACGTAAATGCGGATTCAAACTTCCCATTACCTGAATGATGTACTTTGCCGCTTTATTACGCGTTTCAGCATCTTCAATAACGGTTGCCTGATCAATCAATTTTTGTAAATGACGACCATATTCCGGAATAAGTAAACGCTGTCTTTCAGAATTGTATTCTAAATTAAAAACAACGTCATTTGCGACTTCTTTTTTATATTTTTCGACCATAAGTTATAATGAAACTATACCTTCTATTGTAGAAACTTCTTTGTACTTAACGATCACTTCATCAGCACTATTCATCGTTACATCTACAGAAACACTGGTAAATTTACCTGTTTTAGATTTTGTTGTTTTAATAACCGCACCCATACTGTCAAAAGCTCTTTCGACTCTCTCAACATTATCAGCAACTGAAGGCATTATAAATTTATACAAATATTCTGCCGGCCAAGTGTTACTGTTGTCTAACTCAGTCTTTAATCTTTCGTAAAATTCAGCGGTGCTTTTTTCTTTATCGTTCTCCATGCTTATATTAAAATAAACGCAAATATACGGTTTTGATTTCAGATTTCAGATTTTAGGTTTTAGATTTTTCTGAACCGGAAATATCTCGAATAAGTTTACTTTGTTCAACACGAATTTCACGAATTTTCACTAATTATTTTTGAGCAAAATCGAATTTCACCAATCCAAAATTGTGTTAACGCTTCCATAAAATTAAAATTAGTTGAAATTAGTGTAATTCGTGTCTATCTCGCTATCTGATAGACTTTTCAATCTTTTTGCTTTCCAGAACTTAAAATACCGTAAAGCTGCTTCCTTTGTTCAACGCGAATTTCACGAATTGGCACTAATTATTTTGGCGCGAAATCAAATTTCACCAATCCAAAATTTGCCTTAACGCTTCCATAAAATTAAAATTCGTGAAAATTCGTGAAATTCGTGTCTATCTCGATATCTGGTTGACTTTTCAATCTTTTTGCTTTCCAGAACTTAAAATACCGCAAAGCTGCTTCCTTTGTTCAACACGAATTTCACAAATTGGCACTAATTATTTTGGCGCGAAATCAAATTTCACCAAATCAAAATTGTGTTAACGCTTCCATAAAACTAAAATTAGTGGAAATTAGGGTAATTCGTGGCAACCTTTTACATTTGAAATATCTTACAGATTTATGCAATTAAAAAATAAAAAACATGAATGATAAACCAACCAACTCTTCCGAAATTAAAAATACTGACCCAAAACCTGTGCAGGAAGAGAAAACAAGTTTAATTTCACATTTAGCAATCCGACTTGGCATTCCTTTTTTTATTATTTTTCTAATTGCCGTAAGCATGACTGATGCCCGTGATGAAAAAGCAATATTCTTAGCTTGGACTACTACAGTTTTTCTTTTGCTACTTCTTATTTTCTTAGCGAAAGAAACTTCTCGATTTACCAACAAAAAACAAACGTTATTAAAAAATGTAAATATTTTTTTGCTGCTACTTTACATTTTTCTTTTTGTGATATCCGGCTTATTTACGCTCTTTATTGGCGGATACAATTAAATTTCTCTTTGAAAAAATAAAAATAAAAATATTCTTTAATTCAAATGAACGACAGAGGAAACTGCAGTACTAACATAAGAATCAACCTAACTAAACATAATTACTCAAACTTAAGTGCCGCCGGACGGCCTTAAAAAACAAGCTACAATTCACCTCTCTTGCAAGATTTTCTTCAACCTTGTAGGTATTTACCAGATATCTATTATCCTAAGAACACCGACAAGGTTAAAAAAAACCTTGCAGGTGTACTTTCAGAAGAAAAATTCCTAAAGAAAAGGACATTCTTCTCTCTTGACATTAATTGAAACACCTTAGCTTCATAGCCTCTGATTATTATTACTAGCCATCTAAAACAAAGCCAAAAACAGAAGCCTTTCTCCCTAAAATTGCGAAATCGTTCGTTTCTGAGAAATAATCTTTTTAATTACGAATAAGTTTAGGTAAATTTGCGCTTTATTTTTAGAAAGTGCAAAAACAAATCATAGTTCTCATTGGTGGCCCGGGAACGGGAAAATCTACTCTTATTAACGAATTGGTAGCTCGTGGCTACTCCTGTTATCCTGAAATTTCAAGACAAGTTACACTCGAAGCGCAACAACGAGGTATCGATCAATTGTTTTTAGATCAGCCTTTATTGTTTAGCGAAATGTTACTTCAAGGACGTATAAAACAATATGAAGATGCGGTTCAAGAATCTGACAAGGTTGTTTTTATAGATCGCGGAATTCCTGATGTTCTCGCTTATATGGATTATATTGGTGATGAATATCCGGAGCATTTTGTAAAAGCGTGTGAGGACATCAAATATTCTAAAATTTTTATTTTACCACCTTGGGAGGAAATTTACGAAAGCGATACTGAGCGTTACGAGAATTTTGATCAGGCTGTAAAAATTCAAAATCATTTGGTTGACACCTATAAGAAATATGGCTACGACTTAATCGAAGTCCCTAAAGACACGGTTGAGAACAGAATTCTTTATATCTTAGATAAAATTTAGGCCTGTTTTAAAGTTGCAAAACTAGAAACTGATTTCTAAATTTTTTAACTTTAAAACAAGACCAATGCCCGAAGCGCAGGAAATTCTATTAAAATACTGGAAACATGACAGTTTCAGACCGCTGCAAAAAGAAATTATTGATTCGGTTTTAGACGGTCAGGATACCTTTGCCCTGTTGCCAACAGGTGGAGGGAAATCGATTTGTTTTCAGGTTCCGGCTATGATGCAGGAGGGAATTTGTCTGGTGATTTCGCCTTTGGTCGCGCTAATGAAAGATCAGGTTGCTAATTTGCAGAAAAGAGAAATCAAAGCGATTGCGCTTACCGGTGGAATTCACACCGAAGAAATCATTGATCTTCTGGACAATTGTCAATACGGAAATTACAAGTTTTTATACCTTTCGCCCGAAAGACTACAATCAGATTGGATTCTCGAACGCATTAAAAATCTTCCCATAAATCTAATTGCTATAGATGAAGCACACTGTGTTTCGCAATGGGGACATGATTTTCGCCCAGCCTATTTGAAGATTTCTGAACTTAAAAAATTCTTTCCAAAAATTCCTTTTTTAGCTTTGACTGCTACGGCAACACCCAGAGTTATAGAAGATATTAAGACAGAACTGAGTTTAAAAGATACCCGATTTTTCCAGCAGTCATTTGCAAGAGAGAATATTGCTTACATGGTTTTTGAGGTAGAAGATAAACTCTACCGCGTCGAACAAATCTTAAAGAAAAACCCACAACCTTCTATTATATATGTCCGTAATAGAAAATCATGCCTGAACATTTCAACACAGTTACAATCGTTGGGCTTTAGAGCAACTTATTATCACGGTGGTCTTTCCTCTAAAGAAAAAGATAAAAACATGCAATTGTGGATGTCCGAACAAGCACAGGTCATTGTGGCAACAAATGCATTTGGAATGGGAATCGACAAAGACAATGTAAAAACAGTTATTCACACCCAGCTCCCTGAAAACATAGAAAATTATTATCAGGAATCGGGAAGAGCAGGAAGAAACGGAGCTAAATCTTTTGCTGTTTTACTCACCAGTCCATCAGACACCAATCAAACAGAGCAGCAGTTCTTGAGTATTTTGCCTGATAAAAAATTCCTGAATACCGTTTACGTCAAGCTTTGCAATTATTTTCAGATTGCTTATGGTGAAGGTTTAGATGACTCTTACTCTTTCAAGCTGAATCATTTCTGTCAGAAATACGACTTCCCTACTTTAAAAACATACAATGCCTTGCAATTTCTAAATCAGCAAAGCATTATTACAATGTCTCAGGAATTTTCAGAAAAAATAACCCTTCAATTTTTAATAGAATCGAAAGAAGTGTTACGCTACATGAGTCTGAATCGAAATGACGAAGAAATCATTTTGGCAATTTTAAGAACCTATCCGGGAATACACGAAATGAAAGTTCCGTTTAATCTTTCCCTAATTGCAAAAAAATCAAATCATACCGAAGAACAGGTTACGATTGTTTTAGAAAAATTAAGAGACAAAGAAATCATTGAATACAAATCTAAAAACAACGACGCTACTATATTATTCAATGAAGTTCGCGAAGACGATCGCACGATAAACCGCGTATCGAAATATCTGGAAAAACAAAATCAGCTTAAAAAAGACCAGCTTTTGTCTGTTCTTCATTATATAAAAGAAGACAAAACTTGCAAGAACAGATTAATTCTGGATTATTTTGGAGAAAAAGCAGAATCAAATTGTGGCGTTTGTTCGTATTGCATTACCAAAAAAGGTAAAATAACCGAAGCCGATTCTATAGCGGATAAAATTCTGTCTTTATTAAAAACAGCTTCTTTGACCTCCAGAGAAATCCAATCCCAAATAAAACTGGATACCAATGATGTTATTTTGGTACTTCAGGAATTATTAGAAAACAATCACATTATCATACAATCCGATAACACCTATACTTTAAAAACCTAATGGAAAAATTAAGAATCATATTTATGGGAACTCCGGAGTTTGCAGTTGGCATCCTGGACACCATTATCAAAAACAACTACGATGTCGTGGGTGTTATCACCGCAGCTGATAAACCGGCAGGACGTGGACAAAAAATAAAATATTCTGCTGTAAAAGAATATGCATTAGAAAACAACCTGACTTTATTGCAACCTACAAATCTAAAAGACGAAGGTTTTTTAGCGGAACTAAAAGCGCTAAACGCCAATTTACAAATTGTTGTTGCCTTTAGAATGCTACCAAAAGTAGTTTGGGAGATGCCAAGTTTGGGCACTTTTAATCTACATGCTTCTTTATTACCTAATTATCGTGGTGCGGCACCGATCAACTGGGCTATTATCAACGGAGAAACTAAAACAGGTGTTACTACCTTTTTTATCGATGACAAAATAGATACCGGAGCCATGATCCTGAATTCAGAAATCGCAATTGATCCAGCAGAAAACGCAGGTCACTTACACGATCGATTAATGCTTTTAGGGAGTCAAACTGTTGTTGACACTTTACAGGTTATCGAAAAAGGAAATGTCATTACTACAATTCAGGAAGACAACGCTGAAATAAAAACAGCTTACAAATTAAACAAAGAAAATTGCAAAATCGACTGGACAAAATCGGGAGAAGAAATCAATAATCTGATTCGCGGCTTGAGTCCTTATCCGGCAGCATGGTGTTTTCTGAACGATAAAAACGAAGAATTAAGCATCAAAATATATGAAGCAAAACTAGTTTCTGAGCCACACTCTTATGAAGCTGGAAGCTTGATTAGCAGCAAAAAAGAGATCAAAATTGCGATTAAAGAAGGCTTTATTCAGCTTTTAAGTCTGCAATTACCAGGAAAAAAGAGAATGCAGGTGGCAGAATTATTAAATGGGATCACATTTTCTGACTCGGCAAAAATGCATTAAATTAAAAAGCCTTGCTCGTCAAGGCTTTCCATATTTTCTATTTAGATCGTTTTCTTTTTAAAACAAAAATAATAATTTACCCCCAGACCTATTACACCCTGTGTATTAAATCGGTTATCTTGATCCAACTTATTTAACGCTCTCCCCAAATCAACATTATTTAAATAAATATTTAATGCCAATGATTGTGCGCTGTCATCTGATAAATCTACAACATACCCTACTCCAAATCCGAAAGAATACTGATTTTCATAAGTTTTTTGCTTTTTTTCAATGGGTTGTGACAGATTATTTGGGTTTCTGGTAAAGGCATGACCAGTAGCCTGAATATTCGAATAGGTAAGTTTGGGAAGAATTTGAATGTATCCGGAACCATCTCCATTTTTATTCCCAAGAATAACTTTAGGACAAAAGCTGTAATTTACCGCAGCTGCTCTTTTTGAATATTCAGACATTACAAGCCCGGTTTCATTCCGATTTACAACTTCTTCAAGAGCTCCATAAGTAAAATTAATTTCCATTTCAGGCATAAAATAATAGAAAACTTTATACTCAGCTCCCATTTTAATATCTCCAAAAATTGATTTATTAAAATCTGTATGAATATAAGCTGAAGCCCCAACAAAAGGCCTAATCCTTTGAGCGAAAGCTCCAAATGAAATTAAAAAAAACAACCCTACAATATGTTTCATTCTTTATTTTTTACCAATTACCCAACCTAATGTGAAATTTACTACCGGAACAAAGTTAGCTTTTCGTTCATCCGTTCCAAAATTATAACCTGCACCTGCAATTAAACTTATATTAATTCCACTTCCGTAAGTCCGGTGCAATCCCCATGCCGGTGCAATTGTTAATCCGTCGTAAACACTTACATATTCCGAATTGCCAATTGGTCTGAAATAGTAACTTCCGCTAAGCGCTATGAAGTTTCCGGAATTGTTTTTAGTGTTTCTGTCTCTTGAGTATCTTTTTTCTAAATTATAATAATACCTGTACTGTTCGCTTATACAAGGAGACAGTAGCAACTTGGCGCCAGAATTACTATTATAAGCGAAACCTGCGCTAAGATTTAAGTCCGTTGCTAGCGCTGTATTTTTACTTAACCTTTTTTCATATGTTATTCCCGGGGAAAGAACATTAATTTTAAACTGATTATTTTCTAAACTACTGCTTTTATCCTGAGCATTTAAATTAATAAAAGCCAGTAAGATTAACGTTGTTATGTATTTTGTCATGTCAGTATTTTTTAAACCAAGCCAAAATATTGGCTTGGTTTTTATTTTATTTATTGACCTAAAATTAACCTTCTACCTTTCCATACATTATCATGAAGAGCAGCTCCATAAATATCTGCTCTAACTCTTGCATATTTTGTAGATCCCTGCAATCCTTTCAGATAATCTTCAGGATTATTATAATCAGAGCTATAGGTTAGAACAAAATTAAAATCAAAATAATGAGTAATTGCATTATCGTTATTATTGGTCCACTTCATTCCTTGTGTAGATATAGTCGCTTTATTTAAAAGTGGATTTACCGCTACTACTTTATAAGTAAGATCTCCATTCTCTACTTTCTTTCCAACTTCAGTTAGAGCAGGATTCTGAGCCACAATAGCCTTAAAAGCTTGTTTTACTGCTACATCAACAACTTGATTATACACTTTATTTGCATCGCATTTTATCTCGAATAAATCTTGCCTAAATATACTAACGGTAACTTCTTGAGGTGATGAGCCCGAGTAAGGAAAATTTGTTGCTCCACTCGGAAATTCAATAATCTGCTTACCCGAACCGGCATATTTAACTCCGTTAATTTCTATAAAAAAGTTTTCATAATTATATTTAGCTACATTATAAACCGGAACATTATAATTATATTCATAAGAAATATCATTAACTCCTAATTCAATTTGAGTTGCGTAAGATTTTTGCCAGCCTGAAACACCTAAAATCTTAACTCTTTTCTGAAACCTTGCACTACAACCCAATGATGAAAAAATAAAATAATTTTGATTCCAAAACTTAATTTTAATTCTACGTCCATCACCATACTCTTCTGTATCTACTTCACTTTCTCCAAATATTTTCTCAAAAAAACCATCATTATCTACTCTTGAAATTGGCAAAGAAGATTTCATCAACCTTGGCGTAGGCTTTACAGGAAAAGGATCTTGTACTGGAATGTCCGGAAGAGGAACCTCTAAAAATGGTCTATCTTCAGGTATAAAAAAAGAAATTTCCTCATCAACCGGAGCAACCATTGCCATCTTTCTGGTCAAATTATTCTTTTTGGAAGAAGATTTTAAACCATTTAAGTAATTATACAATTTTTGTCTGTTTTTTTCCAGACAAAAGTATAATCCTTGCTCGGTATATTTATATAAACTATCCCCAACAATTAATTCTCTATTCTCATTTAGTATTGCTGCAAAACTTGGATCTTGTATTAGATCATCTTCAACATCAAAATTCTCATCTCCAGACACATCATTACTAATCCCATATTCAGAATTCATTTTTTGTTTTTTTGCTTTTTTCGCAACAATAAAGTCTTCCATTTTTTTAACATCATCTTCGTCAAACATTGGAGTCAATGATTTAAATCCTTTAGTTTGAATTTGCCTAATCTCATCATTAAAATCATTCTGAGCTTGGACATCATTTTGATAGGTTTTTAAAATGTTTTTTAACTTTTGTACGCTTTCAATTTTGATAATACCATCTACTATCTCATAATTGTTATGAAGACTTAAAGCCTCCTCTTTATTCTCATTTTCTATATCATTTTGACAACTCGCTGTTAAAATCAAAATCAAAAAAAAAACTTTTTTTTAGTAAATTTAAATCTCGTTTTCTATTTGTATACATTATAATTATTTAATTTTTAGATTTATTAGTTTATTTAATTTGTTGAGATTATACTAAGACTATTTCAATCTAAATATAATCTCGAAATGCTCAAATAGCAACTGTGGTTTACCACCATTTTTTTCTGAATTCATGAAAAGACTTATAAAATATTCTTTACAAACATAAATAATTTCCTACAAATATAGAATTTAATTTCATTCCTATTTTCCTATCATGCCGATAGCAAGCATCAAAATACAAATAATTAACCCGAATTAGCTGCAAATATTAATTTTAATAGTCATATTTTTCTCATATATACTACAGAAATATCTATTATGTTTATAAATTAATATTGCAGCTATATCTGGACAAAAATATTTTCACTTAGCATATTTATAATAAACCATCATTAAGCATCCAGGTAACAACACTGGCGTTTTTTTTTACTATTTGCAGTCGGGTAATTATAGATGATTTGCCTTTTTTCTTTTACGCTAAGAAAGTTTGGTAGATTTCATACTTAACATAGAGCCTATTAATTATTCCCCCAAGAAATTTTATAAACTTTATCCGTGTCAAAACTTGATAAAACACCTACAACCAAATTATTTAACAAATCCAGATTGCACTACTATCTAACATACAATTAATCCGTTAGCCTTTAACTAATTTTAAGTAAAGACTAGTAATTATATAAGGCAAAAAAACTCTCATTGTAATTTTAATAGTTCTAAAAATCAAACTATTTGAAAAGCCCTATTTAAGTTTACAAACAGGACATTATAAATATATCAAGACCCAACCAGCACCAATAAAACAGGGGTTTCTACCTGTTTTACTCGACAAATAACATGCTTTATGAACAAAAAAAACAAGTTATCAACAATTTTTGCTAAATTTACCGAAAACACTTGCAAGGAACGGATTTCCTACTAAATTTGTGTATTAACAATTTATTTTTTAACCAACAATTAATAACTAATTATTATGAACAAATCAGAATTAATCGATGCTATCGCTGCTGATGCAGGAATTACTAAAGCTGCGGCTAAATTAGCTTTAGAGTCTTTTTTAGGTAATGTAGGGACTACTTTGAAAAAAGGAGGAAGAATTTCATTAGTAGGGTTCGGATCATGGTCAGTATCTGCTAGAGCTGCAAGAGACGGTAGAAATCCACAAACTGGAAAAACTATCAAAATTGCTGCTAAAAATGTAGTAAAATTTAAAGCTGGTGCTGAATTAGAAGGTGCAGTGAACTAAGTAAGAAAGTTCTCTAAACTTATAATATAATCAAAACCCTTCCATGTGGAGGGTTTTTTTATGCGGTTTAACGATTTTATTTGGGATTTTTAAAATTTTATAACTAAATTTAATAAAAATTGTAACCGTATGATTTCAGAAAAATTAAAAAAAGGACACCTGCTTATTGCCGAGCCTTCAATAATTGGAGATTTATCTTTTAACAGATCGGTAATTTTATTAGCAGACCATAACAAAGAAGGATCAATAGGATTTATCATTAATAAACCTTTAAAGTACACTATTAATGACCTGATACCTGAGATTGAAGCTTCTTTCAAGATATATAATGGAGGACCTGTAGAGCAGGATAACCTCTATTTCATTCACAATATTCCAGAATTAATCCCGAATAGTGTTGAAATTTCTAATGGGATTTATTGGGGAGGTGATTTTGAATCAACGAAAGACTTAATTAACGACGGATCTATTAACAAAAATAATATTCGTTTTTTCTTAGGTTACACCGGTTGGGATGAAAATCAACTCGAAAGTGAAATGCAAGGAAACTCCTGGATAATTGCTGATAATAATTACAAAAACAAAATTATCGGAAAATCCACCACTCATTTTTGGAAAGAGCAAATAATAGAGCTGGGCGGAGATTACCTTATTTGGTCAAATGCACCCGAAAACCCATATCTGAATTAATTTTCAGATATGGATTCATTTAGTTTTTGCACCAATAAATGCGCCAGATTACTTGTAAACTCTTTTTTTCGATATTTACTTATCGGCTGTATTCCTGTGATTACATTTGTTAAAAATAACTCGTCTGCTTTTTGAAGATCAAAAGGCGAAATTATTTCTTCAACCACTTCTATTCCTTCCACTTTTTTAGCCAATGCTAAAATTTGCTTGCGCATTACACCGTTCAGACAACCCTCAGAAACGGGTGGTGTACTCAGTTTTTTACCGACAACCATAAACAGATTCCCTTGTAATGCCTCAACCACATTTTTAGTATCGTTTAACAAAATACAATTGTCTAAGCCATTTTCGTGAGCAAATATACTTCCCGTGACATTAATCAACTTATTAGTCGTTTTAATGGACGATAACAATTGTTTGGTTACAAAGAAATCTTTATACAAATCAACTTCATAATAAGCCTTATTTAGGCTATACAAAGCGCTTTCGAGAGTAGTTGCGTGAATTAAAAATGAAACATCGTTTGTTTTTGGTAAATACAAACCTCCATCGTTTCTAAAAACGGTAATTCGAGCTCTTGCGGCTGCCGAAAATTGGTTTTCACGGATTACTTTCAAAACTTCCTCTTCAAAATACTCCATGGTAAAATTCATCGGGATTTCCATTCTCACCACTCGCATGGAAGCCATCAGTCTGAAATAATGATCTTCAAGAAACAATATCTTGTTATTGACTATTTTTAGTGTTTCAAAAACACCATCTCCATACAAAAAAGCACGATTTTGAGTTAGTATATTCTCGTCCTGCGCTACCATGTTTCCGTTAAAATTGATCATAAAAAAACCCTGAATTTTGTTCAGGGCAAATATAACGCTTAAAATAGACTTTTACTAAACAGATCCGATAAGATGTTTCAAATCTGAGATTTGATTTTCCCACAATTGTTTAGCCTCGCTAACTTCTTCTTTTTCAGCAAAATCGACTACCATTAATGATACATCTTTAGTCAATTCATCAACTAAAATATGCAATTCAAAAAAGTACTCTGTATCCTTACTACTTTCATCAACCCATTTAAACTTTACTTTTTCACCTGTTTTTTTAGAAGCCAGGCGTGCTTTTTCCTGTGAATCATTCCAGATGAAAGTAAAAAATTCTCCCCGTGAATTTACATTATCAGCAAACCATTCAGACAAACCTGACGGAGTGGATATATATTGATATAATAATTGCGGCGAAGAATTTATAGGAAACTCGATTTCGTAACGTATTTTTGTATCCATGAGCTACTTTTATTTTTTTTGGAAATATAAGAATATATGTCCGAAAACAATGCATTTTTAAAAATATTTTTTTTTCTTCATTTTTTGCTTGTACCATTTAATATTATTTCTATCTTTGCACCCGCAATGAAGGAATCATTCCTGATAGCAGTCTTGGCGAGGTAGCTCAGTTGGTTAGAGCGCAGGATTCATAACCCTGAGGTCACGGGTTCAACTCCCGTCCTCGCTACAAAAACAACCCCCTAATCATCCATTGATTAGGGGTTTTTTATTGGTGTTTTATTTCAAAAAAAAGGGACAATAACTCCCTTGAAAACAACGTTTTGCAAACTAAGTAATTTACAAACAATGGATATAGTAAAATTTAAAATCACATCAAAAACGATAAAAGTAGAAGTACGCAATTCGAACAATTATGTTTTTAATTTTAATACTGCTCTAGATATTGCAAAAGAAGACAAAGATGTTTTATTAAAATTGTACAACGCATTAGATATTCTTTTTAAGAAAGAAAATGCTAATGAAACGAAAAATTACGTCTCACCCAACCAAACCAATATACTGGATCAGATTTCTGATGTTGATAATTTAGAACAGGAAAAATAATTCAATTATCGATGTGTTTTTTTGCAATCTTATCATTTTAAATGAGATATACCCGTAAAGCAAAAAAAACCTTGTATCAAATCTAATTTTATAAAGAGAATTAAATACTAAAAAGTCAAAGCTGACAGGTTTTAAAAACCTGTCAGCTTTGTTTTAAAAGTATTAAACCAATCGGGACTAATAGCCCGAAACGGCATTAACAATAAGTACTGAGAACCATAGTATCATTACGATCATTCTCGTTTCCCGTTAATATAAGCATACATGGCAGTGGCATGTCCGTGTCCGAGATCATAATCGGCTTTTAACCAGTTGATGATATTGGTGGCTTTAATAGTTGGCCCCATCGCTCCATTTACCGTATAGCCTTTTTGTTCGGCAAGAAGTTGAAAATCCTGAGGCGTTTTACCTGTTTTCTCTTCGATGTTTTTTAGATAGGTTGCAAATGACATAGTTTATAGTTTTTCAGTGTTCGTTTTTATATTTCTCATGGTACTCTCGATATCGGCACCAATAATTTTATCCATGTTTACAAATAACAAAATAATATTCATTGGCCAGTCCTTCCCTCCTTGGTACTTCCACACCAGATTTGTTTGATTCTCGTTGGCCGCATTAACGAACAAAGTTCCGTCGGCAGTAAAAACATAAGGTGCCATAAATCTGATTTTAAAATCTATTTGCTTGTTTTTAATAAGTCGGACATTTTCAAACTCGCCCTTTCCACATTTTTCATGCTTACTTTCAAAAGAGAGAATCGCTCCCTCCTGTCCATCTGCATTTCCTTTTAATTCAATTTTAGTATTCGGATCATACTTTAACCATTGATTAAACTCTCTATGATGATTAAGAAACCTAAGATACTCGTATACATTTTCAGCAGGTTTATTAATCGTAATCTCTCTTGTAATGACATACTTTTTTGGGGCAAAAGCGGCAATTATACATAGTACAGCTATTAGAATAACTAGTACTACCAGAATTTTTAATAGAAACATTTTCATTTGTTTTAAGTTTTTTGATAGCATGATTAATAATCATTTCCTGATAAGAATCAAAGATACCTGATCTTTAAAGCTTTAAATGGTTCAAAAAAGGACAATAATGGTCAATTCCGGCATTTTCAATTTATTCTTACAAAGGAGCTTTTGAATATTGCACAATTCGATTTGATTTTCGATATTAGACTTTATGTTAGCGCGCCCTAAATCGTTAGCCTGCAATACGTCCAAATACATTTAGTAAATTAGTTATAATCCTTTATTCTGTTAGACTAACACCTTAAACCAGTATGCCTGAAGAAAAAGAAAACATTCCCTTTTACGATAGTATCAATTCTTTTTTAGAATCAACCGGTGTTGAACACCGTACCTCGAATCCTCTGTTTTATTGTATGAGATTGGCAGAACACAAAGGAGATATTTACCGATCACCATTTCGCAGAGGTTTCTATTTTGTAGCACTTTTAATTTCTAATGGAAACACGCAAGTGGGTTACAATAATATTGAAGAGAATATAAAGGAATCCTTTTTGGTTTTTCAGTCTCCAAGGCAGGTTTATAGTTTTTTCAGAGACAAAAATACCGAGGGCTATTTAATCTACTTTAAAGAGGATAGTTTTCATTTTTTTAAACCCGATTTCGTACAGGAATTTCCTTTCTTTGATACCTTAAATACTAATTTATTTCAACTCACTCAAAGTCATTACGCAGACATAGCACCCTGTTTCGAAGAGGTATTTCTGGCCTATGAAGCTTCTCAATCTATTTACAACATAGCCGTTCATAAGTTCTTCGCATTGCTTTATCAGTTAAAAGAATTTGAGATTATTGAACAACAAAAGGTAGTAAAACTGTCCAACGCACAACAAGTACTCACCAAAAAGTTTATACAATTGATAAACTTGCATTATCTCACTAAAAGAACAGTCGAAGAATATGCCGATCTTCTCACGGTGAGCGTCAGCCACCTGTCTAAATCTGTTAAAACCGTAACCGGTTTAACTGTGCTTACCTTAATTAATGACCGAATTACTAAAGAGGCCAAACTGATGATCAAACACACCGACCTCAACATCGCGGAAATTGCGTTCCAACTTAACTTTTCTGACACTTCTAATTTTGGAAAATTCTTCAGAAAACAAACCGGAATGAGTCCGCTTAGCTTCAGGAGTAATGAGAAAGAACAGGTTTGACTGACCTCTTGTCTTTCTTATCAAGTCGTAAAATAATCCCCGCGATTTCTTAAATAAAAAAACGGCAGTAATTCAAAATCAAAATTTACCTAAATAGTATTATCTTTAGTTTTACTTATTCGGCATCAAAGCGATAAGCAATTTTCACGCAGATTTAGCGGATTCTTTCTTTAATATTAAGGAGTTTGACTTACTAAATCTTCGTAAAACCATTTAAACAAAACCACTATGGCCAAAACAAATCCAGTAATCTATTTTGAAATTCCCGTGAACGATCTGAATCGGGCCGAAAATTTCTATAAAACTGTATTTGGTTTTAGTTTTGAAAGAGAAATAATCGATCATTACGAAATGACCTTATTCCCATTTGAAGATACTCGTAGCGGAATTTCGGGAGCATTAGCAAAAGGAGATGTTTACAAACCTTCAAAAGAGGGTGTTATAATTTACTTCAGAACAGCTAATATTGATCTAACCTTGCAAAAAGTACTGGCGCAAAACGGAACCATTTTGTATCCTAAAACGATAAATGAAAATTACGGATTTATCGTTGCCGAATTCCAGGACAGCGAAGGAAACAGAATCGCTATTCAAGAAATAATAAAAAAGTAAAATCACCTGTGACAGTGGAAGATCATCCGATTAATTCTAAACATAAAAGCATAAAAAAAACTATTTTAACTTAGCCATAAAAACAACAAAAATGAAAAAAGTAACCGGTATTGGAGGCATATTTTTTAAATGCAATGATCCTGACAAAATGAAAGAATGGTATAAAACACACCTTGGTTTGGACACAAACGAATATGGAGCCACTTTTGAATGGAAAGAAGCTTCCGACTCAACCAAAAATGGCTCTACCCAATGGAGTCCGTTTCCCGAAACCACAAAATATTTTGAGCCTTCCGCAAAAGACTTTATGATCAATTACAGAGTCGCCGATTTGGAGGCATTAGTCGAAGAATTAAAAAAAGAAGGCGTGACTATCGTAGACACCATAGAAACGTATGAGTACGGAAAATTTGTTCATATTATTGATATGGAAGGCAACAAAATTCAGCTTTGGGAGCCATACGATTAGTTAGTATAGAAAAACCGGAAATTAAAACCCATGGAAAAACATAGAATATTCACCACCTTCTTTGCAAGTGTCTATCCACATTACATCAATAAAGCGGAGAAAAAAGGCCGCACTAAGGAGCAAGTAGATACTATAATTTACTGGCTAACCGGATATAGCCCTGAAGAATTACAACAATTAATAGACAACAAAACTGATTTTGAAACCTTTTTTGCACAAGCGCCGCAACTGAATGCAAACGTTTCAAAAATCACGGGGGTAATCTGTGGTTATCGTGTAGAAGAAATTGAAAATAAACTCATGCAAAAGATTCGTTATCTGGATAAAATGGTCGATGAACTGGCAAAGGGAAAAGCGATGGAGAAGATTTTAAGAAGTTAAACTAATTAGACAAAATTTATGGAATTTGAAATCGATAAAGATTTAGTTCAAAAAATAATCAACGAAGAAATCAGCCCAAATTATGTAATAAACAATATTATTGATACTGAAAAATATATTTTTATTGGTTACAAACACCGCTATTATGATAGAGATGATGATAGAGCAACATTAGTAGGGGTTGGAGATGTAATTTATGATAAAGAAAAAAGCGAATACAAATTGCTGGGGTCAGGCGATTACATAACTGGCGATTATTTAGATTATTTACAAAATGAGACTGAAGAAGAAGAAGAAATAGAGATTAAAAGTCTTGATCAAATCATTACCCGAATTAAAGAACGCCAATATGTAAATAGAGATGATTATCACATTTTTTTAGACTCTATTAAAAAAGAGCATTCTGAGTTTAAAAAAGGAATAACTATGGATCGAAATTTGAATCTTTCCGAGCATTTTCTTTTTGAAAGCGAAAATAACATCATTCAGAATAAAATAATAGCTTTTTGGAAACTGTTTGGATACCCTTATCATCCAAGAAATAACAACCAAATAATCTTATGCCGAACAGAAAAAAGCTGCTGTTAACGGTAATTTGCAAAATCTGAAACCAATAAATTTCAATCATTTTAAGGCGATAGGCAAAATCAAATAACTCTTTTTAATCCAATAAAAAATGAATCTGTTCTCGAAGCAAATCGAAAAAATACAATCTAAACCCAAAACTATTTTTCTCCTAGATGGTTTGGGAGCTCTTTTGACAGCTGTTCTATTATTGTTTGTTCTCAGTCCCTTTGACATTTATTTTGGTATGCCAAGAGCGATTCTCACTGCGCTGTCGTTAACAGCATTTCTTTTTGCCTTCTATTCCTTCTTTTGCTTTACAATATCCAAACCCAATATTCGAAAATTATTAAAACCAATTATTCTGGCCAATTCCATCTACTGTCTTACAACACTTGGACTGGTATTCTTTTTTCTGGACCGACTTACTACTTTAGGAATAAGCTACTTTATTGGTGAAATTTTAATAATCTTTGGATTGATTTACATAGAAGTAAAAATTCTAAAAACAAAGCAACAACTGTAAACCACTGATTATCTTCACCTATAACCTATACAAACTTCTTTTCGTTAAAGTATTCTTTTTCTCTAAAAACAGGTATTTATACGTGTTTTTTTATTTACAATAAAAACGATTTTTGTAATCAGATGTAAAAAACTGCTGCCGATAAAAAAACAAAAAGCAGAATATCACAACAAAACATTGCAAAAGTTAGATTAATAAAAAATAATACAATGAAAAATCTTTGGTGTTGGCGTTGCAAAAAAGAAGTCCCAATGTTGAATGAAGAAGAACATCTTATAGCAACAAAACTGTATCGTCACGGTTTTCAAACCGGCAAGTGTACTATGACAAGACAGGAACGCTTTAAAGGACTACTCGATTATTATAAAGAACTCTCCGGTTATGAAGAAAAGGACCCCAATGTCATCATGCATCACAGAATTGTATTATACGGTTCTCCCTGCGAGAATTGCAACAAACCCTATCGAACTTCAAAAGCTGCCTTCTGTGCCGCCTGCGGACATAAAAAGCCTGTGCAGAAGTTAGTGGTTAGTCTTTAGTCTTTAGTCTCGCTGTGCAGTCTCAGTCTACGGTCTAGGTTTACAATTTACAAACCACATTTTACTATTTACCATTAATAAAATCACTTTCAATCTTATTCAAAAGTATCGTGTTTGTGCTCGCAATCGTTGCAACAGGCAAACTTTGATAAATGGGTTTCGAAAGATTAATTAAACCATCATTATTTACTTTATCAACTGCCGTTTCTTTAAAAACATAGATGGAATTTTCAAAAACTACCGGATGCATTTTATTGTCATAGGTGATTAATGCTTCCGCGCTGGCTTCAAAAGATTTTAATGCCAGTACATCATTTTCTATTTTATGAAAAGTTAATCTCCAGGATGCTGTTTTGTTTTCTGTTATAGATTCCTTTTTACTCTCTTTTACAATTCCCTTAGTTAAATTGTTTTGGTATTCGACCGTGTTTCTAAATTCTAAAACGGCCTTAGATTTTTTATCAAAAATAACTTTACCTCTTACTCTTTTAGAAACTTCTTTAGTCGTTTCCCAATCCGACTCAAAAGATACTATAATCTGATCTGAAGGAGATTCTTCGACTACTCCAATTACATCTTTATTGAACTTAACGAAATTCGAAAGACACGAATTCAAATAAATTGCACTAATTAAAGAACCGGGATTTATATAACCACTGTTATTCTCATTGACACGCGGAACATCTGTAAAAATATCCAGCGGAATATTTTTATTATAATCAATCGCGCCCAATCGCAGTTTTATTTTACTCCTCTTTTGAAATTCATACGTTTTGTCCCACCAGTTGATCTTGCTCAGAATTAATCTTTTTAGTTGGTTATCTACCGATACTGTTTCTTTAAAACTGCACTCTTTTTCAAATGGAGTATGAACGTAAAAACGAGCATAATTATCTAAAACATATTGTATTGCTTTATTTAAATTAAAAGATTTTATAACGATCTCGTCAAGTTGAACTGCTTGGGCAATCATAAAAATTGTATCTGATTGAGTCTCCCATCCTTTTTCTAAAATAACATCATCAAAACCTAATTTTGAGATCTTAAAAGCACCATTTTTCAATACAATGGCCGCTTTACCTTCTGAATTTGTAAATGTTCCTTCGTTTTCCTCTATAGAAAAAATAGCGGCATTATCTATAGGAAAACCTGTTGTTTTGTCGACAACAACCAGTGTCCTATTTTGCGAAAGTCCAATTTGAAATACAAGACACAATACAATTACAGTTTGTTCCTTCGTCCATTTAAAAATTCTCATAAGTGGTTTTTTATTTGATTAGTTTGGTATAGTTTTTTGATAGTCATCTAAATCGCTCCTCGACTAACACAAATTTTATTCCAAAAAACCTGGTGTCTTTTTTTTAGTTTGCAGTTGCAGTTTTCAGTCACAGTCTCATCTCAAATCCGAACTCGCAAACTGAGACTGAGACTGAGACTGAGACCGAGACCGAGACTGAGACCGAGAGCTAAACACTAAAAAAAATCGTTAAAAATCCCCTTCGCTTACTACTTTTTATACAATAAAAAATATATTTGTCAGGAAGAACAAAGGCAACCCCTATGTTGCTTATAGAAACCCGGAAAATATAATGGTATGGATTATGAAAAATTTATTTTCTGTCTGGAAGGCGTTCCCGATGTAGAAACCATTGGCGCAACTGAGGTTGTCAAAAATTTAGAAGAAATCGCAATTGACCAAGGTATAGCCAGTATCTACAGAGCCTGCGACACTATTGAAGGATTAGAAGAAAGCCTGAACATTTTACTTTATGAAGATCATAATTTTAAAGATTATGAAATCATATATTTAGTGATGCCCGGAGAGCCCAACAATATTTGCCTACACGATTATTACTATAGTCTGGAAGAAATAGCCGAACTCTTTGAAGGAAAAATGAAAGGAAAAGTAATTCACTTCGCCAACAGAAAAATCTTAGACTTAACCGCAGAGGAAGCCCAATACTTTCTGGATATAACCGGAGCACGTGCTATTTCGGGTTATGGATCTACTTACAACAAAATTGCCAGTTACAGCACTATTGACAAGGCCTTTTTTAGTTTGTATCAAGACAATGACGATCTTACCGAAGTAGTTGAAGAGTTGTATCAGAAACATTACAATCTTTGTAAACTACTTGATTTTAGATTGTATTATTAGTTTATTACTATGAAGTTGTGAAATGCAAAATACAAACTGCAAACTGAGACCGAGACTGAGACCGAGACTGAGACCGAGACTGAGACTGAGACTGAAACTGAGAGCAAGACCTAAAAAAATAAAACATTCCTAAAATCACCCCTCTAATTCAACGCATTATTAAACAATAAGCAGCTTTTAAATGCAATAATTAACATCTAATTAATATTCTACTTAGCCGATAGATTTTGTTATAAAAAAAATGTGACTTACATTTGCAGCGAAATTTAGAGAGATTGTGTTTTTCTTTCTACTCTTCAAATCGACTAGAAATACCAGAATATGATAGAATTAAAGAATATTACTAAAAAGTTTTATAAAACAGGAAGAGAAATTATCGCTCTTCAGGATGTATCACTTCACGTACCTGCGGGTAAAGTTTTTGGAGTTATCGGTACCTCCGGAGCAGGAAAAAGCACCCTGATCCGTTGTATCAACTTACTGGAAAAACCAACTTCGGGAGACGTAATTGTAGACGGAAAATCATTATTACAATTAAGTAATTCTCAGTTGGCGCAGGAAAGAAGACAAATCGGAATGATTTTTCAGCATTTTAATCTTTTATCCTCCCGTACCGTTTTTGAGAATGTGGCTTTTCCATTAGAATTAGCCGGAGCTTCCAAAAGCACTATCAAAGAACGTGTACTGGAATTATTAGACCTTGTTGGACTGTCCGAAAAAATCAATGATTATCCAGCGAGTCTTTCAGGCGGACAAAAACAACGTGTAGCCATTGCAAGAACTTTAGCCAATAATCCTAAAGTCCTTTTATGTGATGAGGCGACAAGCGCATTAGACCCCGGAACGACCAGATCGATTTTAAATTTATTAAAAGACATCAACAAACGTCTGAACATTACCATTTTACTAATCACACACCAAATGGAAGTTGTGAAAGCAATTTGTGATGAGGTTGCCGTAATCAGTAATGGAAAATTAATTGAACAAGGTACTGTGGGCGAGATATTTGCCAATCCAAAAAACGAATTGACACGCGAGTTTATAGCTTCCTCTTTACATATTGAAATTCCCGAACTGTATCAGGACCGCTTACAATCGGTTTACAAAGAAGGCTTATTTCCTTTATTGCGATTGGAGCTCAATGGAAAATCGGTAAACGAACCCATACTAACTCAGGCTGCCATTCAGTTTGGTGTGAATGCCAATATTATTACCGCACAAACCGCTTATGCCGGCGAAACCAATTTCGGAATTCTTATCGTTGAATTATCTGGTAATGAAACTCAGCAAAAAGAAGCCATTCAATTTTTTAATGACAAACACGTAAAAACAGAACTATTAGGCTATGTCTGAATCTATTATAACACTACTATTACAAGGTACATTAGAAACTATTGTAATGACATTTTTAGCCGGATTCTTCGGTTTTTTATTGGGACTTCCTTCGGGAATATTACTCTTTCTAACCCGAAAAGGTCAGATTTTAGAACACGTTGTATTCAACCGAATTCTTTCGATACTCGTAAACATCTTCCGATCGATTCCGTTTATTATTTTAATTGTCTGGATGATTCCTTTTACAAGAGCTTTGGTTGGAACTTCAATTGGAGTTAGTGCAGCCTTAGTTCCTTTAAGTATTGGAGCTGCTCCCTTTATTGCAAGATTGGTCGAAAACAGTTTACTGAGTCTGCCTTCAGGATTAATCGAAGCAGCAAGAGCTTTAGGCGCCACACCACTACAAATTGTATATAAAGTGTTACTACCGGAAGCACTTCCATCTCTTATAAATGCGGCCTCCATTACCCTGATCACCCTTGTTGGCTATTCTGCAATGGGCGGAGCCGTTGGTGCAGGCGGACTGGGACAAATTGGTTACCAATATGGTTATATCGGTTATGATGCAACCATTATGAATACCGTTTTAGTTTTGCTAGTGGCCCTTGTATTTATCATACAATTTACCGGAGACAGACTTTCAAAATATTTCGATCACAGATAAACTCCTTTTTAATTTAAAAAATAAAAATATGAATACCAGAAATAAATTTTCAATACTTACAGGGATTCTACTCTTAGCTTTAACGCTTTCTAACTGCGGAAAAGAAAAGAAAAACGACCCTAATCACATAAAAATCGGTGTTGCTACAGGGCCGGAATTTGCTGTTGCTCAAGCCGCTCAAAAAGTAGCAAAAGACAAATACGGTTTAGAAGTTGAACTCATTTCTTTTAATGATTATGTGGTACCAAACGAAGCTTTAAATCAAGGCGACATTGACGCCAATGCTTTTCAGCACAAACCTTATCTTGATGCACAAGCCAAACAAAGAGGATACAAATTGGCTATAATCGGTAAAACTTTTATTTATCCAATCGCCGCTTATTCCAGAAAAATAAAAACACTTGCTGAATTAAAACCGGGAAGTACAATCGTAATTCCAAATGACCCGACAAATGGTGGGCGTTCGTTATTATTACTTCAAAAAAATGGTCTTATAAAATTGAAAGATAATGTTGGTCTTTTGCCAAAAGTAATTGACATTGCTGAAAATCCAAAGAACTTAAAAATCTTAGAATTAGAAGCACCACAAATTCCAAGAACCTTAGACGATCAAAATGTAACAATTGCTATTATCAATAACACATTCTCCTCACAAGCCGGACTTGTTCCATCAAGAGATGCTTTGTTTGTGGAAGATAAAGATTCACCGTATGTAAATCTGGTAGTTTCAAGAGAAGACAATAAAAATGATCCAAAAGTTCTTAAATTCTTAAAAGCATTCCAATCGGTTGAGGTTGAAAAAGCGGCCGAAAAAGAATTTAAAGGCGGAGCTGTAAAAGGCTGGTAAAAATCATTTTTTTTCGAATACAAAAAAGGCTGACGCGTATATTGTCAGCCTTTTTTTTATGAATAAAATTCTACATCAAAGCAACTAATTTGCTCTTTAAAATAGTGCCACGAATTATTTTTGCCACAGATTAAAAAGATTCGCACAGATTCTTTAATCATTTTAATCTTTTAATCTGTGGCCTTTTTTTTCGTAAACCAGATTATTAACTCTTTGCCAAAGTTCAAAACGCACTTTCTTGAAATCTGTGCCATTTTCCCGGAACAAAGCCAAACACTTTTATACGCTCCTCAAGTTATTTTTTCTTTAAAAAATTACGCTACTTTAACTTCCTGTACTTCCACCGCGGTACTTCTTCTTTGAATAAGAACAAAAGTGATAAACATTCCAACAACAGACATTCCAACCCCGATAAGATTGGGTGAAGCATAACTGTAACCCGCAGCCAGAGGTAATCCGCCAAGGAAAGCGCCCAATGCATTCCCTATATTAAAACTTCCCTGCAAAGAAGCCGAAGCAATCATTTCTGCATCTTTCGCAGTACGAATCATCAACATCTGTATAGGTGCAATAACAGAGAAAGAAATTGCTCCCGTTAAGAAAGTAAAGAATAAAGAAGCATACTGATTGAAAGAGAAAAAGTAAACCAAAATCAAATCGACCGACATTACAAACAATAACGCTAAGGTAGTCGGTGCCGGTGAAAATTTATCGGCCAGTTTACCGCCTAAGAAATTCCCAACAACCATTCCCAAACCTGCCAGAATCAAAATATACGAAACATCTTCTGCTGCAAATTTAGATACGTTGGTCAATAAAGGTGCGATATAACTAATCCAGGCAAACAATCCGCCAAAACCAACTGCCGTAATTCCGATTATTAACCAGGCATCGATCTGTTGGAAAAATTTTAATTGCGTTCTCATATTTACATTTTGATTTTTCTCCAGATTTGGCATCCATAAATAGAGAAACAAAAAAGTAAGCAAACCGACAATTGCAATAAGTATAAAAGTATGACGCCAGATAAAATGGTGTCCAATATAGGTTCCAATTGGCACTCCGATCAGATTAGCCAATGTCAAACCTGAAAACATAATGGCAATCGCCTGAGCTTCTTTGCCTTTATCTGCCAAACGACTTGCTACTACCGCTCCTACTCCAAAGAAAGCACCATGGGGCAATCCCGATAAGAATCTGGAGGCGAATAAAAATTCGTAATCCGGTGCAATGATCGAAAGAGCGTTAAAAACGGTCAGCATCACAGCTAAAATTAAAAGCATTTTCTTGGGAGCATAATTTCTTCCAAGGATTACTAATAAAGGTGCTCCGATAACAACTCCAAGTGCGTAAGCCGAAATCAAATATCCGGCTACAGGAATGGAAACATTCATATCTGAAGCAATATCAGGCAACAACCCCATCATTACAAACTCTGTAATACCGATCGTTAAACCACCTAATGACAGCGCAATAAGACTTTTTTTCATTTTATTTTTACAAGAAAGGAATAGATTTTCTATACTGCAAATTTAAAGCCGTTACTGATAAAAATAATTGTATATTTACGACATAAACTTGTATATATACGCTATGCCAAGATTAAATCAATTCAAAACACTTGTAATAGATGAATTTGAAGATGAAAAATTTCATCTGCCGCCCCACTCTCATAGTTATTATGAAATCATTTTTATCAAAAAAGGAAGTGGTATTCATCATTTAAACAACAATTTATTACCGTATAAATCAGGTGACTTATTTGTTATTTCGCCTGATGACGAACATTATTTTGATATTAAAAAAAGCACTCGTTTTTTTTATATCAAGTTTACAGATCATTATTTCAATTCGAAACAAAACCTAACCTGCGATGAATTCTTAATCCACACTCCGGAAAGTTTCATGCGTGATAAAACACTAAAAGAAATAGTTCTGAAATTAGACGATCCGTGTAAAACAATACTGCGAAATACAATCGAAAACATTGCCGCTTACAACTGCGAAACCGATGTGTCCAATTCACCAATTGTATTCTATCAAATCCTTTCCATCTTTGGTTTGATAAAAGAAACCCTACGCGGAATGAATCTGGTTGTTAAAGGAAATGCCATCGACAACGAACAAATCACTTCTTATATTCATCAAAATATTTATCAGCCAAAATTGGTTCAGATCAAAGTAATTGCCACTCATTTTAATATCGCGCAAACCTATTTTAGTTCTTATTTCAAAAGAACTTTTTCCATTAGCTATCGGGATTATATTCACAATTTACGAACCACTTTGATCGAAAAACGTTTTCAAAACAATCAACTGTCAATCAAACAAGTCGCTCATGAATTTGGATTTACTGATGAAAGTCATTTGTCACATTATTTCAGAAAAAGAAAAAACATGAACCCTACAAATTATAAAAGACTTTAGTTATTGAAATCTTAAAAGAATCCTCCGATAACTATTTTTGCCTAAATTTGTATTGCAAATAAGATTTTCTTGAGTAAAAAAACCTGCATATTATTCCTTTTCCTGGCCATTGGTTTCTTCCTGATTCCAAGTCATGGTTTTGCATGTGGAAATAAAACAGAAAAAAATACTCCAAAAAAAGAAATTTCTTCAGATAAAAAAGAAAAAGGCAACTGCACAAAAGACTGCTGCAAAAACACCAATCCGACAGAAAAAGAGCAACACGATTGTGACGGTAAATGCAGTCACACCAATTGCACAACCTCTTCTTTACAATTCAGCGTCCCTGCTTCGAATGATTTTGAACTTCAAACCAGTAGCTTCAATTTTTCAACAAAAAAAACGATCTCCTATTACAACGAAGCCAACATTTCTGATGGTTTCACCTCTATTTGGTTACCTCCTAAAATAAAGTGATTGCATTCGTGACAGCCATAAGTGGGTTTTGTCGGTGAAAAGCAGTCTCAGTTTACAGTCTCGGTTTATAGTCTCGGTCACAGTCACAGTCACAGTCTCAACCTGAAACCTGAAACTTGAAACAAAAAACTTAGCGTCTTTGCGACTTTGCGAGCAAGAAACACACCCCTACACGCAAACCCCCGCGAACTTTGCAGTTAAACTTTCACACAACCCCACAAATTCTCAAAGAAAAAAACTAATTTAAAGGAATTAAAATCCTTATTAAAAATATATCAAAATGAAAAACACAATAAACGCTGTTTTAGCAGCAATCACAATAGCTTTGTCTGTAAACACCACAACAGCAACCGAAGTAAAAACTCAAATATTGATAGCAGACGTGCAGGACTCCAATTCGCTTCAAGCTGTTTTTGACAATTATTTTGCTTTGAAAGATGCCCTTATCAAAAGTGATGCAAAAACATCTTCAGCGAAAGCAACCACTTTATTAGCTTCAATTGGCGCTGTAAAAATGGACAAACTAAAAAACAACGAGCACAATGTCTGGATGAAAGTCATGAAAAAAATGACCTCTGATGCTAAAGCAATTTCATCTAATCAGGATCTTAAAAAACAACGTGAGACTTTCAAATCGTTGTCTAAAAACACTTACGAACTAATCAAAGCATCCGGTGCATCTCAGCCTGTTTATTACCAATATTGCCCTATGGCAGATGCCAATTGGTTGAGTAAAGAAAAAGCCGTTAAGAATCCATACTATGGTTCATCGATGCTGACTTGCGGAAATGTGGTAGAAACGATCAAATAAAGATGAAGCTCTATATCAAAAACATGGTATGCAGCAGATGTAAAATGGTTGTGAAGTCTGAGTTTGAAAAACTCGGGCTTCCAACTATTTCTGTAGAATTAGGTGAAGTTGAATTAAAAGACGCGATCACAGAAAATCAAAAAGAAGCTTTACTCCATAAGCTAAACGCCTTAGGTTTTGATTTGATTGATGACAAAAAAAGCAAAACGATCGAAAAGATCAAAACCCTTATTATCGATCTGGTCCATCATAAAAACAATGAACTCAAAATCAACCTATCCGATTATCTGGTCGAAAACCTCAACCAGGATTACAGTACGCTCAGTAATTTATTCTCGGAAATAGAAAACACCACTATCGAAAAGTATTTCATCAGCCAAAAAATAGAAAAAGTAAAAGAACTACTGATTTACAATGAACTTTCGTTAAGCGAAATCGCCGATTTACTCAATTATAGTAATGTGGCACATTTAAGCAATCAGTTTAAAAAAATTACAGGTTTTACGCCTACCTATTTTAAGCAGTTGAAAGACAAGAAACGTATTCAGATTGAGAATTTGTAAGCATTAATACAACCACAAGGTTCACAAAGGTTTACGCAAAAATTCTAAACCATATAAGTAATATAAGTTCATTCAAATTAAAACTTACATTTTCTTATATTACTTATATGGTTTAAAAATATCATGTTTATTTATTTTGAACGCACAAAGTTTTCCAGACCAAGCTTTGCGGACTTTGCGTTTTTACAAAGCCCAGCATATCAAAAAAAAACCTTGCGCCCTTTGCGGTTAAATAAAATTTTGTAAATCTTACAAATCATACTCAAAATTATACAACAAGAAGTAACCGTTACTTCGGAAATTTGCATTGTAATATTAAAAGAACAAAGCAATGACACATCAATATATAATTTCAGGAATGTCCTGTAATGGTTGCCGCACCAAGGTTGAAAACACTTTAAACACGATTGAAGGCGTTCAGGCCGTCGTGACTTTAAATCCACAAACGGCAACGATCACAATGGACAAACATGTTGCGACAGAAAAATTTCAAGAAGTTTTAACTGCAGCCGGAAAATATACCATTGAAATGAAATCGTCGAAAGACACTGAAGAACCAACCGTTAAATCTTGCTGTTCTTCTAAAAATGGACAGGAGCATAAAAATCACGAACAAAAAAAAACGACTGTTATCCCGCATAACGCTACAGGAGTCTTTTATTGTCCAATGCATTGCGAAGGAGACAAAACTTACAACAAAGCAGGAGATTGTCCGGTCTGTGGTATGGACTTAGTACCACAGATTGCCATCACCCATACGCAGTTTACCTGCCCGATGCATCCGGAAATTATTTCGGATGAACCCGGTGACTGTCCTATTTGTGGAATGGATTTGGTTCCGATGCAAGCTTCAGAAAATGATGAAAACAAAAGCTATTTAGATTTACTAAAAAAAATGAAGATTGCCGTATTATTTACGCTACCCCTCTTTATTATTTCGATGTCGGAAATGATTCCGAACAATCCGCTTTACAAATTAATGTCTATTGAAAATTGGAATTGGGTTCAATTCTTTTTTTCGATTCCGGTGCTTTTTTATGCCGGCTGGATGTTCTTCGTTCGTGCCTGGAAATCAATTCTTACTTGGAATCTGAACATGTTTACTCTGATCGGAATCGGAACCAGCGTTGCTTTTTTGTTCAGTATTGCCGGAATGTTTTTTCCGGATATTTTTCCCGCAGAATTCAAATCACACCACGGAACGATTCATTTGTATTTTGAAGCCGCAACCGTTATTATAACTTTAGTTCTACTCGGACAATTGTTGGAAGCAAAAGCACACGGACAAACCAACGGCGCGATCAAAGAATTATTAAAATTGGCACCAACCGAGGCCACTCTGGTAGAAAATGGAGTAGACAAAGTAATCTCTATTCACAACATCAAAAAAGGAGATCTATTACGTGTAAAACCGGGAGAAAAAATTCCGGTAGACGGAAAAATCACTTCAGGTGAAAGCAATATCGACGAATCGATGATCACCGGAGAGCCAATTCCGGTGGATAAAAAAATCGGTGATGCTGTCATTTATGGAACGATAAACGGAACCAAATCATTTGTTATGATTGCCGAAAAAGTAGGTTCAGAAACCATGCTTTCACAGATCATTCAAATGGTAAATGATGCCAGCCGTTCGAGAGCACCAATTCAGAAATTAGCCGATAAAGTCGCTAAATATTTTGTACCTACTGTCGTATTAATTTCGATTCTAACTTTTATCGCTTGGGCGAAATTTGGTCCGGAACCCGCTTATGTGTACGGATTAATCAATGCAATTGCCGTTTTAATTATTGCCTGTCCATGTGCTTTAGGACTAGCCACTCCAATGTCGGTTATGGTGGGTGTGGGTAAAGGAGCTCAATTGGGTATTCTAATTAAAAATGCGGAAGCGTTAGAGAACATGAACAAAATCGATGTTCTGATTACGGATAAAACCGGAACCATTACAGAAGGAAAACCGTCAGTTGAAAAAATTTATGCTGTAGATAACGATGTTGATTTATTATTACAAAGTATCGCTTCGCTAAATCAATACAGTGAGCATCCTTTGGCACAAGCCGTTGTAAATTTCGCAAAAGCTAAAAATAGTACCACAGTAGAAGTTCCGGATTTTGAAACTATTGCCGGAAAAGGAGTTTTGGGAACAGTTAATGCTAAAAAAGTAGCGCTGGGAAATAAAAAACTGATGCTTCAGGTTAAAGCTTCCATTTCTGAAGCTATTGAGAACAAGATCATCGCAGAACAAAACTTAGGCAAAACGGTCTCTTATATCGCAATTGACCAAACTGTTTTGGGTTATGTAACCATTACAGATGCCATCAAAGAAAACAGTGCCAAAGCAATCAAAGCCTTAATTGATCAAGGTGTTGAAGTGATTATGTTAACCGGTGACAATCATAATACCGCAAAAGCAGTAGCAGATCATTTGCATTTGACTTCCTTTAAAGCCGATTGTTTACCGGAAGACAAACTAAAAGAAATTCAACGTTTGCAAGCCGAAGGAAAAATTGTGGCCATGGCGGGAGACGGAATCAACGATGCTCCGGCTTTAGCACAATCCAATATCGGAATTGCCATGGGAACCGGAACCGATGTTGCTATAGAAAGTGCCAAAATAACCTTGGTGAAAGGAGATCTTAACGGAATTGTTAAGGCCAAAAACCTCAGCCACGGTGTAATGTCAAACATCAAACAAAACTTGTTTTTTGCCTTTATATACAATGTCTTAGGGGTGCCAATTGCAGCAGGAATTTTATATCCGTTTTTTGGAATTCTGCTTTCGCCTATGTTGGCGGCCTTAGCAATGAGTCTGAGCTCCGTATCTGTAATCGTAAATGCGTTGCGATTGCGAAATTTAAAACTTTAAACTCTTATGAAAGCTTACTATATTATTTTAGCCTTTTTTGTTATTGTAACTGTAAAAGCCCAAAAAGTGGTGCGCTATGATCTGTACGTACGCGATACAATCGTCAACTTTTCCGGAAAGGAAAAACACGCTTTTGCCGTAAACGGTCAGATTCCAATGCCAACGCTAACTTTTACAGAAGGAGATACTGCCGAAATTTATGTGCATAACGAATTAAAAGAAAACACTTCATTGCATTGGCACGGTTTATTTTTGCCCAATAAAGAAGACGGTGTTCCGTATTTAACTCAAATGCCGATTGCACCAAAAACAACGCACAAGTACAGTTTCCCTATTATACAAAACGGGACGTATTGGTACCACAGTCATTCCGGACTTCAGGAACAAGTGGGGTTGTACGGACTTTTTATCATCAATAAAAAGAAAGACGATCCAACTTTCAGAAAAGGTATTGACGATTTACCAACGGTTCCGGTTATTTTGAGTGAATGGACCGATTTGAAACCCGAGAATGTACAACGAATGCTACACAACGCCAACGATTGGTTTGCTATAAAAAAAGGAACCACACAGAGTTATGCCGAAGCCATCAAACAAGGACACTTTTCGACCAAAGTCACGAACGAATGGAAACGAATGAATGCGATGGATGTAAGTGATGTCTATTATGAGAAGTTTTTAATCAATGGAAAAAATGAAGACCAGCTTTCACAATTCAAACCTGGAGAAAAAGTAAGACTTCGAATTGCAAACGGAGGAGCCTCCAGCTATTTTTGGCTGACTTACGGAGGTGGAAAAATAACAGTCGTGGCCAGCGATGGTAACGATGTTGAACCCGTAGAAGTCGATCGTCTGATTATTGCCGTTTCTGAAACCTATGACATTGTAGTTACCATTCCCGAAGACAATAAATCCTTTGCTTTTTTGGCTACAGCCGAAGATAGAACAGGCGCAGCTTCTTTATATTTAGGTAATGGAATTAAACAACCGATCGCTCCTCTTCCGAAATTGAAATATTTTGAAGGTATGAAAATGATGAACGACATGATGAAAATGAATGGTGACATGAATGATATGGGTATGAATATGACATTGAACAAAATGGATATGAATGCCGTCATGTATCCTGAAATTACAGGCGAAGAGGAAACAGCAAAGCCAATGGACCATTCGCAACATAATAGGGAAGGAATGCAAATGGCAACTGACAGCACCGAAACTGCCGAAATTGTTACGTTGAATTACGGAATGCTAAAATCACCGACTAAAACAACGCTTCCAAAAGACGCACCCGTAAAAGAATTACGTTTTGAATTGTCCGGAAACATGAACCGTTATGTATGGAGTCTGGACAATAAAGTAATTTCTGAAACCGACAAAATCTTAATTAAAAAAGGCGAAACCGTTCGAATTGTATTGTACAACGGATCAATGATGCGCCATCCGATGCATTTACACGGGCATGATTTTAGAATCCTGAACGAACATGGTGACTATTCGCCCCTAAAAAACGTAATTGACATCATGCCAATGGAAACCGATACAATCGAATTTCAAGCGAATGCAGATGGCGATTGGTTTTTTCACTGTCATATTTTATACCATATGATGGCTGGAATGGGACGTATTTTCAGTTATGAAAATTCAGCACCGAACCCGTTGATTAAAGACCCGAAAATGGCCTACAAAATGCTAAAAATGGACGATAGAATGTTTCATTTTATGGCAGAAAATGACTTTGCTAGCAACGGAAATGATGGGGAAGCCATGTTCAGCAACACCCGCTGGAGCATTGGAACCGAATGGAGATTGGGTTACAACGATCGTCACGGTTACGAAACCGAAACCCATATTGGACGCTACATCGGAAAAAATCAAATGTTGATGCCTTTCATTGGTTTTGACTGGCGCTACAGAAAAATGGGAATGGACGAACAAGAACAAAACCTTTTCGGACAAAAAAACACAAAAGACAATCGTTCTGTTTTTAGTGCCGGTTTAGAATACACCCTACCCATGTTGGTAAAAGCGCAAGTTGAAGTGTATACGGATGGAAATGTTCGTTTCCAATTGGAACGAAAAGATATTCCGTTATCCAGACGTTTGCGAATGAATTTAATGTGGAATACAGATAAGGAATATATGGCCGGATTGAAATACATTGCAACGCGAAACTTAGGAATCACGACGCATTATGACAGTGATATGGGTGTTGGATTTGGTGTTAATTTGAATTATTAATAGTAGTTTTTTTAACCATGTAAGTTAATAAGTTTGCTTAGAACATTAAGGGTTAAGGCTTCTAAATCAAAAAAAAGAAAACAACAATTTTATTTATTCATTCGGTTTGAATTGGCATTAATTTTGACAAAGCACATAAACAATTAACCCAAATCAAATTACATGTCCGGAATTATCCTCTTTTTATTAGTCACTTCACCACTAATTTTTCAAATACTATTTGGAAGAAAAGCTATCGCAGAAAGCATAAAATTAAATTTATCTCAAGTGTGTTTGATTAGTTTTATTTCACAAATTGTATTTTTTTTCTTAGCCTCTGAAATCCTTAGTTCTAATTTAGAGGGACGATCTCATTGTGGGATGCCTTTTGTTGGATTATTAGTTTTAAACTTCTTTTTTATAATCGTTTTATTCATAACAATGTTAATTCAATTTTTCATAAAAAGGTCGTATGACTCTGAGGAACAAGAATAAAAAAACAGATTCAAGACTGTTCACATTTTACATTTTAACATCTGACAATTCACATTTACAAAAACATTAACAATACACTTATTCTTACGAACCGAAAATCCTTTTATATTTGATTCGTTCAAAAACAGAATCATCAACTTTCAAAAACACAAAAAATGACAAAAGTAATTACAGTATTGACCGTTGCTTTATTTTCAGTTGGTATATCAGCTCAGGAAACTAAACCGGCAGCTAAAAAAGAAACAGCAGCAAAAACAACAAGCAAAGAAAAATCTAAATCTGACGCAAAAACTTGTGACATGTCTAAAAAAGACAGTAAAAAATGTTGCTCTAAAAAGAAGTAATCTTTGTTAATTTCAAAAAGAAAAGCCGTTTCATAATTCATGAAACGGCTTCGTTTTTTATATATTTTACTTCCAGGCAAAGCTATTCAAAAACCTCCTCACCTTTGTGCCTCTGTACCTTTGAACCTCCACTCAAAAAAAAACCTACTTTAACCTAACACTCCACTCAAAATCCATTTCTGAGACCTGAACGCCTTCTTCGTTGGTACCTATAGATTTCATCCAGAAAGTTTGTCCTTCTCCGGTTGCAATAGTTTGCTGAATCGCTTCGGCTATTAAATGCCCGTCGTTACAGGCAAATGTAATTCGGCCTGTTGCCTTTTTAGTGAAGTTCCCTTTGTTGTTGGCTACTAACATAGAAATCTTTCTTCCGCTTTCCTGAATTTGAGAAATCACCAAAGCGCCTGTTGTTAGCTCAGCCGCCATTGCCTGAACTGCAAAATACATCGAACTAAACGGATTCTGATTAATCCAACGGTGCTTTACACTTACGATACAACTGTCTTTGTCGATTGCTTTTACCCGAACGCCACAAATGAACGCTGAGGGTAACTTGAATAATACAAATTTGTTGAGTTTGGAAACTGAAACTGCCATATTATTTATTTTTTTATGTAAAAATACAAAAAAACTATGCACGCACAATAAATTCTTCTTACTTTCCTACAATAGCCGTAAACACTGGGATTAGCACTGATTTTCAAGCTTTCTAATGTGCATTCAAAACCTTATACATGTTAAAATTTTGTTAACATTTGGTACTATGCAAAACAAGATACTGTCTTTTGGATATATATTTGCATAAGAAATTACTATATACTTTTAATCATGGAAACATCAACACCACTCATCATGGAAACAACATCAGAAAAGAACACTGCAACGTTCACACATCTTAGTGCATTAAGTCAATATATTATTCCATTTGGGAATTATATTTTTCCAATCCTGATCTGGACGGGTTACAAAGACAAATCAGAATTTGTAAACCACCACGGAAAACAGGTATTGAATTTTCAATTGAGTTTATTGCTTTACACTTTGATTCTGGCTTTAATTGCAATTCCGATTTTCATCAGTGTCGTATTGCAAAATATTCCGATCGAAGCTTTTCTTTACAATGACAACTATGTAATCAGAAATTTCAACTTTGACGGGCATATCGGATTATTAAGCGTTGGAGCAACGGCGGTTTTACTTTTTGGAATGTTAAAAGTAGTAGAGTTCTTTTTAATCATTTATGCTTCTATAAAAACATCAAACGGAGAATATTACAAATACCCACTCACAATTCCTTTTATAAAGTAATTGTAAAAGATTAAAAGTTATACGACAATACGAGCTAGTTCTAACAGAATAAATTCGAGATCAATCATCAATCAACCATCATCAATCAAAAAACGAATTGTTCAATCTAAAAAAAACAAAATGAAATTATGAACATTGAAAACACAAAAGCACAGATGCGCAAAGGTGTTCTTGAGTTTTGCATCTTATCGGTATTAAAAGAAAAAGACGCATATACATCAGAAATATTAGACACTTTAAAAAACGCCAAATTACTAGTTGTTGAAGGAACTGTTTATCCACTTTTAACTAGATTGAAAAACGACGGCTTACTTAATTATCGTTGGGAAGAATCAACTTCAGGACCACCACGAAAATATTATGGATTAACTGAAATAGGACAAACATTTTTAAACGAACTTAGCGGTACCTGGACAGAATTGTCTGACGCCGTAAAACTAATCACCAATCAAAAACAATAGTCATGAACAAAACAGTAAATATTAACTTAGGAGGTATGTTTTTTCACATCGATGAAGATGCATATGTAAAACTAACGCGCTATTTTGACGCTATAAAACGATCCCTGAATAATTCTTCCGGACAAGATGAAATTATTAAAGACATCGAAATGCGTGTTTCTGAATTACTAACAGAAAAACAAAAAAGCGAGAAACATGTTGTGGCATTGAAAGACGTTGATGAGGTGATTGCAGTTATGGGGCAACCGGAAGATTATATCATTGAAGACGAAGAAAAATCAAACCAGTCCTTTAATGGTTCCGGTACCAGAAAACACAAAAAATTGTACCGTGACAAAGAGAAAGGTATGCTTGGTGGTGTAGCAACAGGTTTAGGTCATTATTTTGGAATTGAAGCAGTTTGGATAAAAATTCTATTCTTAATATTTGTCTTCGCAGGTTTTGGAACAGGAATTTTAGCTTATTTCGTTCTTTGGGTTGTAACTCCGGAAGCTGTTACAACATCTGAGAAACTGGAAATGACAGGAGAACCGGTAACCATTAGCAACATTGAAAAAAAGGTTCGTGAAGAAATTGAATCTTTATCTGACAAATTTAAAAATGCAGATTATGATCAAATGGGAAACCAGGTAAAGTCGGGAGCTGAGAGAATAAGTAGTTCATTTGGAGACTTTATCATGACGGTTTTTAAAATCTTTGCTAAGTTTTTAGGAATTATTTTGATCATGTCAGGAATATCAACTTTAATTTTATTGTTGATTGGCGTTTTTACTTTGGGATCAAACATTTTTATTGAGTTCCCATGGCAGAATTTTGTTGACGCAGGAAATTTTACCGACTATCCGATCTGGGTGTTTGGTTTACTAATGTTCTTTGCTGTTGGAATTCCGTTTTTCTTTTTGACACTTTTAGGTTTCAAACTATTATCACCAAACCTGAAATCAATTGGAAACATTACTAAATATACGTTGTTGGCCGTTTGGATTATTGCGGTTGCTATTGCAATAAGTGTTGGAATAAAACAAGCTACTGAACTTTCATACGACAATAAAGTAGTGGAGAAAAAAACAATCAACATTAACCCTCAGGATACTCTTTTTGTAAAATTCAGATACAATGATTATTATGCTAAAGGCCTGAATCATCACAGAGATTTCGAATTTGTACAGGATTCTGCAAACAATGCCTTAATCTACTCAAATGATGTACGTTTACATGTTTTGCGTACCGATAATGCAACGGCTTATTTACAAATAGAAAAAACCGCCAGAGGAAATTCTTTTACAGCTGCTAAACAAAGAGCCGAAAAAATTGACTATAAAATTCAACTAAATGGAAATCAATTAGTTTTAGACAATTATTTCTTAACAGGGGTTAAAAATAAATTCAGAGGACAAGAAGTTGATGTATATTTGTACTTGCCGGAAGGACAGTTGTTTAAACCGGACACTTCTGTACAAGATTACGATGATTCTGAAAATGATTTCTTCAACTTACACTTTAGCGGCGACTATAGCTATAAAGTAGAAGGTTCAAAAGTTAAATGTCTTAATTGTCCAGCGGATGAAAATGACTTTGATGAGGATGCAGACGAAGAAAACAATATTGTTACAGACACTGTAAAAGAAGTATCGATTAAAATTAATGGAAAAGAAGTTTTAAACGGTAAAAAAACTACCGGAAAATTAACCACAGACAAAAACGGAGTAATAATCAAAATTAACTAAGCCATGATAAAAATAATCATTCATATTACGAAATTTGTAGTTGCTACTATCACTGCATTGTTGTTTGCCTCTTGTGGCAATATCAACAGTGTTGAAGGAAGCGGAAAAGTTACTAAGGAAAAAAGAATCGTTAACGGAGATTTCAAAAACGTATCCGTAAGCAATGCCATTGATCTGGTTATCGTACAATCTGACTCTACGGAAGTTGTTGTTGAAGCCGATGACAATTTACAGGACAACATCATTACTAAAGTAGAAAACGGAACATTGAGAATTAGCTGTAAATTTAGTTCTTTCCGAAATGTTACAATGAAAACAGTGACGGTAAAAATGCCGGTTATTGATAAATTGGAAGCTTCAAGCGCTTCTAATGTACAAAGCAAAAACACCATTCGAGCAGTAGATATAAGTCTGGAAAGCTCTAGTGCTGCTAACATGATGGTTGATGTAGAATCTGACAATATTAGTTGCAATTCAGGAAGCGGAAGTAATATCAATATCAAAGGAAAAGCATTAAAAATCACCACTTCAGCATCCAGCGGAGCCACTATTGATGCACAGAAATTATTAGCAAACGAAGTTCATGCTGATGTTTCGAGCGGAGGAACCATAAATGTACATCCTATAGTAAGTCTAAAAGCGGAAGCTTCCAGCGGAGGAAACATAAATTATGACACTACTCCTAAAATTATTGAAAAAACAGCGAGTTCGGGAGGCAACATTAGCAAGAGTTAAACCTTACTAATGTGTTAAATATAGAAGAAATCATTCACCAAAAGTGGATGATTTTTTTATATTTGTCTAAAATCAAATTATAGAATTAATGAAAAAGAACACCGCCTTACTCCTATTATTATTATTACTTACAACGGTAACTTTCGCACAAAAGAGAGAGAAAATAAAAGGATCTAAAATCGTAACCACCTCGGTAAAAGAAGTAGGAGAATTTGATGGTATTGAAGCCGATGATAATTTGGAGGTTTACCTGGAAAAAGGAGAGAAAAACGAAATCAAAATCGAAGCCGATGACAATCTTCACGACATCATTGGAATGGACCTTAGAGACCGAACACTTCGTTTGTATACTTCTAAAGAAACTACCATTTTTAAAAAACTGATTGTTCGCGTTACCTATACAAACTCTTTTAAAAATGTAATTGCAAAAAATGAAGCTGCTATTTATGCCCTTCAGGAAGTTCAATTAGACGACATTACCTTTAACAGCCTCGATTATTCTAAACTATTCCTGAATGTGAATTCAAAAAAATTCACTTTGATTGCCGACGACAAATCAAAAACAGAACTCAACTTAAAATCAGAAGACGCCAGTTTACAATTAAGCAAAAGCGCTTCAATTAAAACACTGGTATCTGCCATAAAATTCAAATGTGATTTATATCAGAAAGCCGTTGCTGCTATTGAAGGTATTGCCGAAAAAGCAACCATTCGTTTAGACAATAATTCTATTTTCACGGGAACAAAATTCACTTTAAAAGATTCTAATGTTACGGTTGAGAACTATGCTACAGCAAGTATTCTGGCAGAAACCACCATTGCAATAGCCGTTGGTGACCATGCAGAACTTTCTCTTCTTGGAAACCCAACGATACAACTAACCCGTTTTTCTGAAGAAGCTAAGCTTATTAAGAAGATTAAGTAGGGGGTGTTTAGTTTTCAGTCTCAGTTTTCGGTTTTCGGTCTCAGTTACGGTTTACTCTTTTCGGGACTGCTACTATTTAATTCAAATTGCTAGTTATCTTATCGCTGAAACGAAACAAGTTGTATCTCATTTTCTGAATTGTTATACTGTAAATTAAAAGATTTATAAAAGGATCATTTTGAATAGCCTCCTGCTTTAGCTCAATGTCATTAAGTTAGGAGCTTTTTTTACGCAGATTCTGCGGATTTTTTTTATTTTAATCCGCTAAAATCTGCGTGAGACTTTATTTTGATAATCCTTAACTTAATGACATTGACCTAAAGCTGGAGGAATATTGCTACAGCCAAAATATATCGTGCTTCTTTCGGCTAAAGCCAACTGTGCGCGTCTTAATTATTTACCCCCAGCTAAAGCAGGGGGCTATTCAAATAGTAACAGATTAAAAAAAATAGTTAACTCACAACTTGAATTATTTAAGTAAAAACAAAAAACCGTTTCAAAAAAATGAAACGGTTTTTTACTTTATTGCAAACAGACCTCTGTGACTGTAAACTCAGACTGCAAACTGAGACTGCAAACTGAGACTGTAAACTAAGATTATTCTTTCCCAGCCAAATATCTTTCAGCATCTAAAGCAGCCATACATCCGGTACCTGCAGCCGTAATTGCTTGACGGTACACGTGATCTGCAGCGTCACCGGCTACAAAAACACCGGCTATATTGGTATTAGAAGTACCCGGAGTATTAATAATATATCCGGTTTCGTCTAAAGTAAGATAGTCTTTAAAAATATCGGTGTTTGGTTTATGACCAATTGCAACGAAAAATCCTGTTGCAGGAATATCAAAAATCTCTCCTGTTGTTTTGTTTTTAGCTCTAATAGCAGAAACTACCTGTTCGTCTCCAATAACTTCAACCGTATCGTGATTCATTAAAATCTCAATATTCTCTGTTTTACGAACACGATCTTCCATGATTTTTGAAGCTCTGAATTTTTCGCTTCTCACCAACATGGTTACTTTTTTACAAAGTTTAGACAAATAGTGTGCTTCTTCACAAGCAGAATCTCCAGCACCAACAATAACTACTTCCTGATTACGGTAGAAAAATCCGTCACAAACCGCACAAGCAGAAACACCACCACCCATTTGCAAGTAATGCTGCTCTGATGGTAAACCTAAATATTTAGCCGAAGCACCAGTAGAAATAATTACCGTTTCACAATGTAATTCGATAGTATCGTTTATCCAAACTTTATGAATGTCTCCTGAAAAATCAACTTTAGTTGCCCAACCATCGCGAATATCAGCACCAAAACGTTTTGCTTGTTCTTGTAATTGAATCATCATTTCTGGACCGGTAACACCGTCAACATAACCCGGAAAATTCTCTACTTCATTTGTTGTAGTCAACTGGCCTCCCGGCTGCATTCCCTGATATAAAACTGGATTCATGTTAGCTCTGGCAGCGTAAATAGCAGCGGTATAACCTGCAGGACCAGAACCTATAATAAGGCATTTAATTTTTTCAATAAGATTTGACATAATTATGATTGTATTAATAATTGATGGTGCAAAAGTAAGTTTTTATTGTGGGATATGGGAATCCACATAATCAGTTTTTGTTATTCTGAAATAGAGCATTACAAATAGAACCAAAATAAAAAGTCTGTTCTACGGCTACAGAAAAACATTCTGACAACACTGCTGTAGTCTTTTCTTTATTACTTTAAGAATAAAAGTATCAAATACTAATCAAACCCATACATATCAAGCTGTAAGGGTGTTAAACATTTTAACTTTTCTATACTTTATAACCAAGTATTTATACCTGTTTTTAGAATCGCTCGCAGGAGTACATTTCGCTTTTGTGTATTTTTATCGATAACAACTTAAAATAAGTACTATGAAAACAAAACTACTTTTTCTTTCTATTTTTTTATTATTCTTTTTAAATGGCTACACTCAGGTAAAGCGATTTACCTCTGATAGTCCTGGTTATATGAAAACAACTTATATTTTTACTGATGCTCCCAAAATAGTAAAAGTAGATGGTGCCGGAACCGAAATTACTGACGATGAAAATATCCCACTTCGAGCACCTATAGGGGCAAGATTTCAAGTTTACAATGAAATTAAAAACTCCAGAAATGTTATCACCCATTTTATAATAAAGTTTTTATACTATAATAACACAAATAGAGCAAATTCTTATCTGACCTATAATGTTACAGAAACTACAAATGAAAAAGAATCCCGAAAAAGCATAAAAGAAGAGCAACTTAAACCTGCAAAAGCTACCACTGCAAAAGAGTACAAACTTACCGAAAAAGCAGCCAAAACCTTAAACAAAGAAAAATTAGATGATCTTCCGGATGCCTATTTTAAAGTACCCGTTTCAGATCTTGAAAAATTTGCAGCGGTATATGTTCCACAATCAAAATATCATTTTGCATATGGGACTATAAGCTATCTGGCAAGAATTCGACCTCGCACACACGACATCCCGAGTAAATGGTCCACTGACCTTAGCCTTGGACTTGCTGCAGGACTGCGGTATGACCTTACAGAAAACTGGGCGATCACAGGTCTTGGCGGTGTAGCCATAACCCGCATATCGATTGATAAAAATTCTGTTCGAAATCTTGAAATCACTACTCCAATAGAAAAACCTGCCATTACACCTAATATTAATGCTATGATTTCATACAAAAACTTCTCCTTTGGATTGGGCGCTGGTTTTGACTGGATCAATCGCGATGGAACACCGGAAGCCGCAGCATGGGTTTACAATAAAAAATTGTTTTATGGTATCTCTATTGGTATTAATGTGTTCACCAGTAATTCAGAAAACACAGTACCTCAGGATGGAGATCAGGATCAAAACAAAAAAGGATAAATAGAAAATACTATAATTTGCATAGAACAAAAAAAAGCCGAACATTTCTGTTCGGCTTTTTTGTCGGGGTGGCAGGATTCGAACCTGCGGCCTCCTGCTCCCAAAGCAGGCGCGATAACCGGGCTACGCTACACCCCGTAAGCGGCTGCAAAGATAGAACTATTTTCGGCTTATCCAAAAGAATTTTAAAAATAAGAGCAATTTATTTTACAGTCCCGTCTGCAAAAACTAAAAACGATCTTATAAACTACTGGGAATGAAAATCAAATCCCATTTACACCCTGTTCAACTTTTTTTTAAAGAATTTGAAAAAATTAAATTTTACAGCTTTTTTCCCTTAAAAATAAAAAAAATCCTAAATCAAACACGCACAAAACAACGCTTAATCGAAGTTTCTTAAATGTTAACAAAATAGATTTTCAAAAACCATAAATAATTGTATTTTTACGGTTCAAAATTCAGAAAATAAATGGGCAAAATCATTGCGATTGCTAATCAAAAAGGAGGCGTTGGAAAGACTACTACATCTGTAAATCTTGCAGCCTCATTAGGTGTTTTAGAAAAAAAAGTATTACTGATAGATGCTGATCCTCAGGCAAATGCTACATCTGGCCTTGGGATTGATGTAGAATCTGTAGAAATTGGTACTTATCAAATACTTGAACATAGTCACACCCCAAAAGAAACTATAGTTCAATGTACCGCTCCAAATGTTGATGTGATACCTGCTCATATTGACCTTGTTGCCATCGAAATCGAATTGGTTGATAAAGAAAACAGAGAATATATGCTTAAAAAAGCATTAGAAAGTGTTAAAGACGAATACGATTATATCATTATCGACTGTGCACCTTCATTAGGTTTACTAACCTTAAATGCATTAACAGCGGCTGATTCTGTAGTTATTCCGATTCAATGTGAGTATTTCGCACTTGAAGGATTAGGAAAATTACTGAACACTATAAAAAGTATTCAAAAAATACACAACCCGGATCTTGACATTGAAGGATTATTATTAACCATGTATGACTCGAGATTGCGTTTATCCAATCAGGTTGTAGAAGAGGTGCAAAAACACTTTAACGATATGGTTTTTGATACCGTTATTCAGCGTAATGTAAAATTAAGTGAGGCACCAAGTTTTGGAGAAAGCATCATTAATTATGACGCTACCAGTAAAGGAGCAGTTAATTACATCAATCTGGCTCAAGAAATTATAAAGAAAAACAGTAAATAGTTTTTATGACAAAAGCAATTAAAAAACAAGCCTTAGGAAGAGGATTATCAGCCTTATTAAAAGATCCGGAAAACGACATTACCTCAGTAGAAGACAAAAATGCTGACAAAGTTGTTGGAAATATAATAGAGCTTGAAATAAGTGCTATCGAAATAAATCCATTTCAACCAAGAAGTAATTTTAACGAAGAATCATTACGCGAATTAGCCACTTCTATTAAAGAACTAGGCGTAATTCAACCTATTACTGTTCGAAAATTAGATTTCAACAAATACCAGTTAATTTCGGGAGAGCGTCGTTTGCGCGCTTCGACTTTAGTGGGTTTAAATACGGTTCCTGCTTATATTCGTATTGCGAATGACAACGAATCATTGGTTATGGCTTTGGTTGAAAACATTCAACGTCATGACTTAGATCCTATTGAGATCGCTCTTTCTTACCAGCGTTTAATTGACGAAATTCAATTGACTCAGGAACAAATGAGCGAACGTGTGGGAAAAAAACGTTCTACAATTGCCAACTATTTACGTCTTTTAAAATTAGATCCGATTATCCAGACCGGTATTCGTGATGGTTTTATCAGTATGGGACACGGTAGAGCAATCATTAACATTGAAGATTTAGACATTCAGACCGATATCTATCAAAAAATAGTAAGTCAAAATTTATCTGTTCGCGAAACAGAGAGTTTGGTAAAAAACTACCACGAAAGTTTAAAGCCACAGGCAGAAGGAAAACCGAAACCGGAATCTTCTTTTGAAGTCGAAGAAACTAAAAAAAGCACTTTCAACGATTATTTTGGCGCGAAAGTTGACATAAAAGTTGCCAATAACGGAAAAGGAAAAATCACAATTCCTTTTAGTTCCGAGGCCGACTTTAACAGAATTATAAAATTAATAAACGGATAGTGAATAAAATTGTCCCCATAGGATTATTGTTCTTTCTCACAGGAACCGTATCTCTTTTTGCTCAGGCAAAAGAAGACACGGTTTTGGTCGTTAAAGACACAACCAAGTTACAAGAAATTGATCCGCTAACCCCTGCAAAAGCAGCATTCTATTCTGCAATCGTACCGGGTCTGGGTCAGGCTTACAATAAAAAATACTGGAAAATACCATTGGTTTACGGAGCAATTGGTACCAGTTTATATTTCTATATCGACAACAATAAAAAATACCACGATTACCGCGATGCTTACAAAAGTCGTCTGGAAGGTAAAACCGATGACGACTATAGATACCTGGATGACAGCAGGCTTATCGCCGGACAGAAATTCTATCAGCGTAACAGAGACTTATCTGCCTTATTTATTGTAGGCTTTTATGTTTTGAACATCATCGATGCTAATGTCGATGCGGCTCTGATTCAATTTAATGTGAATGAAAGACTATCGATGCGTCCCGAAATTTATCCCAACGATGTAACGTTCAGACCAAATGTAGGACTAACTTTTAATTACACCTTTTAATAGACTTCACCTCTATTTAAAATTCAAAAAATACACAAATGAAAATTGCTCTTTTAGGATACGGAAAAATGGGTAAAGTAATCGAACGAATTGCTTTAGAAAGAGGTCATGAGATTGTTTTAAAGAAAGATGAAAACAATACCTACGACGGACTTTCAACAGCAGATGTTGCGATCGATTTTAGCGTTCCCGCTGCCGCCGTTGACAATATTACAAATTGTTTTCACTCTAATGTTCCGGTAGTATCAGGAACAACAGGATGGTTAGAACATTACGATAAAATGGAAGCCCTTTGCAACGAAAAACAAGGGGGTTTTATCTCCAGCTCTAACTTTAGTTTAGGTGTAAATGTCTTTTTCGAACTGAACGAATACTTAGCCAAAATAATGGCTCAATTTGATTCTTATAAAGTTACGATGGAAGAAATTCACCATACTCATAAACTGGATGCTCCAAGCGGAACTGCCATTTCATTAGCCAAAGGGGTTATTGAAAACAGCACCTATACCAATTGGACTATGGAGGAAGCAAAAGCAAATGAAATTTTTATTGAAGCAAAAAGAATTGGAGAGGTTCCGGGCACACACACCGTAACTTATGACTCAGTTATTGACAGCATCGAATTAAAACATACTGCCCACAACCGTGAAGGTTTTGCCCTTGGAGCCGTTATAGCTGCGGAATGGCTAGCCGGTAAAAAAGGTATTTACAGTATGAAAGACGTATTAAATTTAAAATAAACTACTTACCGTTTAAGGCCTAATTTTTCTTAAACCTTAAACTTAAAACAAAATATTATGACACTATATCTTTGGTTTATTTTTTTCCTGGCCGTACAAGTTATTCATTTTTTAGGAACATGGAAAATGTATCAGGCAGCCGGAAGAAAAAGTTGGGAAGCTGCAATTCCGGTATACAATGCTATTGTTTTAATGAAAATAATTGGCCGACCAACCTGGTGGACTTTATTGCTTTTTATTCCTATTATCAACCTGATTATGTTTCCGGTTGTTTGGGTAGAAACCTTAAGAACATTTGGTAAAAAAACCACTTTAGATACGGTTTTGGGGATATTTACTTTAGGATTCTATATCTATTATGTAAGCCACACTCAGAAGTTAGTATACACAAAAGACAGAAAATTAACTCCCGAAAATAAAGCAGCTGACACAGTAAGCTCTTTGCTTTTTGCGATCATAGTAGCGACATTAGTACATACTTACATTGTACAACCTTACACGATTCCAACTTCTTCGTTAGAAAAATCATTATTAATTGGTGACTTTCTATTTGTAAGTAAAGTAAATTATGGCCCAAGAGTTCCAATGACAACGGTAGCTTTACCAATGGTTCATGATTCTATCCCTTTAACTAAGCAAAAATCATATCTGAAATGGCCACAATTACCTTATTTCAGACTACCAGCCTTAGAAAAAATCAAACGATGTGACATTGTTGTTTTTAACTGGCCTGCTGATACCGTACATTATTTCTACGAACCAAAAGGAAGACCAGGAGTCATCAAACCAATCGACAAAAAATCGAATTACGTAAAAAGATGTGTTGGTATTCCCGGAGACAGTCTGTCAATAAAAGACGGTTTGGTTTTCATCAACGGAAAAAAATTAGTTTTACCGGAAAGAGCTAAACCTCAATATTCTTACGCTGTTGCGTTGGATGGAAAAACGTCAATAGACTTTGAATCACTACTAAGAGAATTAGATATTACAGACCGTGCCGGTTTTAAAAGCGAGAAAAGAGATACGCTTTATTTTGCCGCTTTGACCGAAGCCAGCGCTGAAAGAATAAAAAATACACCTGGAGTAACTGCAGTAAAAAGAGAAATCGACAGAGGAAACGACAATGCTATTTTTCCCCATATCGACAAATGGAGTCAGGACAATTTTGGTCCAATCTATATTCCGGAAGCAGGGAAAACGGTTGCTTTAAACAATGTATCGTTGCCTTTTTACAAAGAAATCATCACTAATTACGAAGGAAACACCTTAGAAATAAAAGGTTCCCAGTTCTTAATTAATGGAAAACCGGCTACAACTTATACCTTCAAACAAAACTATTACTGGATGATGGGAGACAACCGTCACAACTCTGAAGATAGCCGTTATTGGGGTTACGTTCCCGAAAATCACATTGTAGGTAAACCCGTTTTCATCTGGATGAGCTGGGATACCAACGGAAAAGGGATTAATAAAGTCCGTTGGGACCGCGTTTTCACAACCGTAGATGGCGAAGGACAACCACAATCTTACTTTAAATACTTCTTAATTCTACTGGCAGCTTATTTTGTTGGAGATTTTTTCTGGAGAAAAAGAAAAGAAAACAAAGCATAAATAGAAGTTTTTTTAGTTTCAGGTTTCAAGTTTCAGGTTTTGTTTAAGAACATGAAACCTGAAACTTGAAACCTGAAACTTTTAAACAAAAACACAAAACAATGAATTCCTTATTACTTCCTACCTATTTTCCGTCCATCAGCCACTTTGCAGTTATGGCTCAATCTGAAAATATTACTTTTGAGATGGAAGATAATTTCCAGAAACAAACCAACCGTAACCGTACTTATATCTACAGTCCAAACGGGATACAGTTATTAAACATCCCTGTTAAACATTCAAAAGCAGCACATCAAAAAACAAAAGAGGTTTTGATTGAGAATGAATTTGACTGGCAAAAACAACATTTTAAATCTCTGGAAGCAGCGTACAGAAGCTCTCCCTTTTTTGAGTTTTTTGAAGATGATATCCTTCCTGTTTTTGAAAAAAAACATACTTTTTTGATGGATTTAAACCTTGAAGTATTCGAGATTGTTACCAAATGTCTTCGAATGAAAATTGAATTCGGCAAAACAACAGAGTACTTTCACGAAGCAGAAAACATAACCGACTTCAGATACTTGGCAAACGGAAAAAAAGACGCTAATACCTTCGAAAAATACCCTCAGGTGTTTGACGACAAACATGGTTTCATCAACAACCTAAGTGTATTGGACTTGCTTTTTAATGAAGGGAAATTTGCTGTGGATTATTTGAAGACTCAAAAGATATTGTAATCACTATCGACGCACATCATCGTTATTGATGTCTTGAGAATCTATCTTATCATTAAATTTTTTACCAAAATTATAAGTCAATGTCAACGATAAATTTGTCGTATTGTTCCTGGTCTCTATTCTTTGATAAAAATTATCATAACTACTTACACTCGTAGAAGCAGTTGCTGGCTCTCCCAACAAATTACGAACGTACAAACTAATATTTAATTTATCTTTTAAAACATTGGTTGCAACAGTAAGATCTAAATATGGCCTGGTTGTTCTTTTTGCTAACAAAGAATAAGTAGGACCATCCTGTCTCCCGGAAAACGACACAGACATTTTATCCTTAAAAAACTTGCTGCTCAGATTTACACTACCTCTAAATGTGAAGCCAGCATTCTTTTCAATCACAGCATTCTCACTATTATCCTCGTAAACATTATAATCAAATCCCGAATTCAGATTTGCCATTACCTTTTTCAATAATTTAGTTCTGAATCCAACATTAACTCCCGTCGAATTGTATTTAGCAGCATTATCAAGTGTCTGAATCAACAAATTTTCCTCTTTTCTATAAACGGAGGTAATTGCATTATTAATCGATTCATTGTAAACTTTAAAAGAAAAATTGTCTGATTTAAAAATTTTATTAAAAGTCAAAAAATAGTAATTTCTTAATTGAGGATTAAGCTCAGCGTTACCTTGTGTGGCCACACCGGGGTAAATAATTAAAATCTGATCATTTAAATCACTGGCACTTGGCCTCAACACCTTTCTGGAATAACCAAACTTTAAATCTATTTTATTTTTAAAATGATACACAGAATTAAAAGTTGGCAACAGTAAACTATAGTTCTGATTTGTAGTATTATTAAAATTATTTGTATTTTCAAATGTTAGTGACAATTCAGTAGAAAACCTATCAGACCAGTCTGTATCTAACTCAGCCGAAGCATCTATAATATTTTGATTAATAAAAAAACTTTGATTTGAAAAATCAAATCTCCTGTTTATATACTTTAAATCAGAATAAAAATCCATCTTCTTATCAAGAAAAGAGATTTTTTCTACTTCGTAATTTGCCTGTAAAGTCAATTCCTTATTCTTTGATCTAATATTATAAAATGCCGAATTCCCATCATCATAAGTAAATTCACTAATATCTTTGTTTCCATAAACAAAATAGGCACTTTTAATATAAAACGCATTATTCTCGCGAATTTTATAATTAAAAACCGACGAAACACCCCATGTCTTCATACCTTGAGTTCCATTTTTAAAGAAATACTCAGGAGCATTATCATCTAAAATTGTAAACCCATCCCCATTTCCGTCAAAATTGTATTGATATAAACTACCGGTAACTGCCAAACTTGTTTTTTCATTAAAATTCAAACCAATTCTGGTATTAGAATTCAACTGTTTGTTTCTAGAATAATTGGTATTACTCTGAAAAAAACTTCCATCTGCATCAACCCTATTCGAAACAAAATCTATCCGCTGATCATTACTAAGATAATCAAAATTAGATTTAATAATAAATATGCCTTTCTTATAAGATAATCTTGGACTTAAAGCCCAAAAATTATTCTTAAGTCCTAAAGTTCCCCCAAGACTTCCTTTAATAAACTCTTCCACACTTTTTTTAGTGATGACATTAACTATAGCTCCTAAAAAATCAGACTTAAAATAAGCTGCAGAAGGATTATTAATCACCTCAATACTTTTAATATCTTCAGCTTTAATACTATTCACCTCACCCGTCATAGCCTCTAATCCATCGATAAAAATCATACCTTTTAGATTCCCATCGACAATTATCCCTCCCTCAAACTCATTATAATAAATATTTGGAACAGTACGCAAAACCTCACCTGCCTTTGCGTTCTTCACAAAATCTTTTTGATCGATTTGATAAACCGTTTTTTTTGCCTTGTTTACAGTTTTACTTTCAGATTCAATAATTACCTCATTTAACATTTCCGGGTCCACAGCAACAAGATTAATATCTACACGGATGATTTTCTTTGTGTCTTCCATACGAAAAGAATATTCTTTGTACCCTGAACTATTCACTTTTACCAAAACTGAATCTTTTGAAACATACTCAAATTTATAATCACCACTTTTATTGCTTACCGCAAATTTAGAAAGTGGACCTATTTTTAATTCCACTATAACATCAGATAAAACAGACTTCCCTGACGAAATCCTCCCTTCAATAATTTGTTTTTCTTGCGAATAAATAACTACAGTAAAAAATAAAAAAAATAAAACTAAAATTTGAGTTTTCATAAAAAGTAATAACAGAAAATATTATAATAACCAAAAAAAAAAAAATCTAAATCAAAAAATCACAAGAGAGGTTAATATTTCAAAATTTAATTAAGGATAAATTCCCCATAAATAGTGTGGCCATTACTGGTTAGTCCACAAACCCCCACACAACCAACACAACCACCCTCCCCAGATACTTCATCTTTATCCCTATTAACCGCATTAGCATTAATTGACCCCAATGTAGCAAATGTTACACCACATACAACAGCAATAATTTTAATATACTTTTTCATCTTTTTATTTTTTATTTTAAATAAAATATTAATCACCAATACCACAACAAAAACTTTCCTAGATAAAAAATCACTAGGAAAGTCTTTGATTTTTAAAAATTATTAGGTATTATAAACACCTACAATTATTTTACCTTGATCTGTCTTACCACATTCCCCTGTAGCTCCAGAACAACCTCCATACTCTTGATCTTTGTCATTACGATTTGCTTTAACATCCATTGAACCGAAAACCGCAACTGTTACAGCACATACAACAATAATAAACTTAATATACTTCTTCATTTTTTTGTTTGTTTTAAATAATAATTATAATACTTATCATCGACAACTGTCATCAAAACCAACCTATCAAACATTTAACTATAATATGGTTAATTTATAATACCACTGTAGACAATGACGTCTTTAAATCAGATCGGCTATAAAAAAAATGCAAACCTTTTTCGAAAACTACAATGCCAAATCATAAATATTTTTCGATAATCTTTAACTAAAATAATCTCGAGATTACAAAGGTAATATCTAGTTATTATAAGTCCCACTAATAACATTACCATCTCCTGTAGTACCACAAACATTCATGCTTAGAGTACATGTTCCAGATGGACCTGGACCATCTTGATCTTTATCATTTCTATTGGCACTCATGCTAAGTGAAGTGCACAAAGCCATTGTAACGCCAAAAACTGCAATAATAAATTTTAAATAATTTTTCATTTTGTTAGATTTATATAATTAATAATAGAATACATTAAGCACAAAGACCGTTTAATATTGTCATCATAATATTAAGTTTTGACAATAAATTAATCCGTTTTTTTTCTTCACGGAGTAACCCAAAAACAATCTCATTAAAAAAACAATCCCCCACTAAACTCTATCGATGGATTTCGCAAAACTAAAAAAAGCATAACCTGTGTTAAAACCAATTATTACTTTATTGTCATTATAAAAAACTACATCTATATTTTTTGAACCAAAATTCGCGTAATTCAATCTGTAGCTTTTTTCATATTTAAATGAATACAAAGAATATTCATCAACTATTAAAGCTGTTTCAGAAGCAGATCTTGCTGAAAAAACAAAAATCTTATTCTTTTTGATAAACATTCCCATATTTGTATTTCTGGTTGTTCCTCTAGCATAGAAACTATCACCTTTTTTATTACTCAAAATCTTTGGCAACGGAACATCTTCATTTGTTATCATTTCATTAACCAGTTTTTGACCAACACTATCGAAGAAATAAATTCTGGAATACTTATTACAGCAATAAGTAATCATATCATTATCTGAATTACTAGTAAAAGAGCCCGAATATTGCAAAGAAGTAGATATTATGTTACTTTTTTCACTTTCTTTCAATACTTTCAAAAGAATAATTTCACCCGAGTAAATATCAATGCTAAAAAAACCAGATTTGTATAAACTGCCATCAAATAATTCTCCCAAACATAACATCTTAGAATTAGAGTTTTTTAAAGTTTTTAATGAAACAACTTTAAAGTCTTTCAGCTTAATTTTTCTATTTATCTTAGAATCAAAATGATAATCAAAAAGTTCAAAATTTTTAACATAAAACAAATCCCTTTTAGTAAAAAGTCTTATATCTAAAACTTGAGGAAAACATATAGTTTTATAACTAATTTTTTTTAAGTCATAATCCGATATGTAAAATTTATGTTCTTTTTTATCGATTTCATTTTTAACAATCTCTTTCTCTACTATCAATCCATCGGACTGAACCCCCATTAGATACTCACTTTCATAAATCATTTTATCAACAGTCTTCTCTAACTTAAATATATTATTCCTAACAAAAGTTCTGTCAAAATAATAATCTTTTTTAGAATCAGAATTTGTAAAATTCAACAAACCAATACACAACACCAATGAAACAAAAAAAGTGATTACACCGACAAATAGCTTATTTTTCATCATTAATCGAATAAAATGTTAAAAATGAAAATAATGAGCCAGCAATCAAACTTATATTTATTATAAAGTGATAAACATATTCTAATCCATTTAAAATCCCACCGCATCCACATACTTCATAAAGTCCTTTATATCGAAGAAAAGAAATGTATAATGTGAAAATTAACATTGTTAAACAACAAAACAGCAAACCGATATTTTTTATAAAAATCAAAACAACTATCAAAACTACTTCCAAAAGAATAATCAGTACAGAAAATAAATCAGCCTGATCAGGACTAAACAATGTGGTCTTAATTAAGTTTGTCTTAAACGAATCTAATTTTATTAATTTATTCGATGCAGTATAACAAAGAAAAAAAATCAAAAAGTAATAGATGATTTCAGCTGTGATCTCCTGAAATTTAAGCGGTTTTTGAGGCATTAATTGTAGAATAAATATTATTAATATGTCATTTTTTAGCGAAAATACACATATAATAATAGCAACCAAACAAAAAAGTAAAAAATAACTTATTTTTTTGAATTATACTCATTATAAGTAGGTACAAAATAAATATAACCAACTTAAATACAATACATTATAAATATTTTTGAATAAAACTCAAAATATGATAACAATTTCCAAAAAAGGCTTTTAAATAACATCCGATAAAGCAAGGAAGAATCTTACTCCATTGAAAGTCTCGTCATAATAGGATAGTGATCGGAGTTTTCGAAATCAGAGAAGCTTTCGAATTGTTTTACTTTTATTTTACTGTCTGTAAAAATATAATCGATTCGCGCCGGATAATAGCGGAATTTATAGGTAGCACCAAATCCCTCGCCTGCTTCCTCAAAAGTATCTTTCAATTTTCCTCTTATACTTCTGTACACATACGAAAAAGGACTGTTATTCATGTCGCCACAAATAATAATCGGGTTTTTACATTGTTTAATATTTTCCTTAAAAATCTCCGCCTGCTCTTGTTGCTGTCTGAATCCTTTGCTGATTCGGGTATAAATCAACTGAGATTTCTCCTGGTTTACATTATCGATATTATTTGAAATATCACTAACATCGGGTGAAATCTTAATCGACTGCAAGTGCATATTGTAGACACGAATCACATCTTTACCACGTTTTATATCGGCATAGATTACATTATTGTCCGATTTAGGAAATATGATATTCCCCTGATACAGAATTGGAAATTTAGAAAATATAGCCTGTCCTGTTTTGATCTGATTGCCGTCAATAAAAATATAACGATGCGGATAAACCTTTAAGTCAATATGAGCCGAATTAGAATACTCCTGAATGCAGAGAATATCAGGATCTTTCTCATCAATAAAAGCCTTAATATTCGAAGGAACATCATCACGATCCAGCCACTTAAAAACATTAAACAGACGAACATTGTAACTCATTACAGAGAAATCCTTTTCTGTTTTCACATAGTCTTTCGCAGAGAATTTATAGAATTTACTGATAAAGGTAATTCCCGTCAGCAATACCAAACCCGATAAAATAAGACGTTTCTTAAACTGAATGGCCCAGTAGACAAAGAAGAACCCATTCAACACAAAAAAGGCCGGCATAAAGAGCGTTAAAACCGATAAAAGCGGAAAACTCTTGGGCGCCAAAAAAGGTAAAATATAGATGCTGAATGTCACTACAGTAAGTACTATATTCAAAAAGAACATCAATTTATTAAACCACGACAGGTTTTGCATGCTTTCTTTATTACAAGGATTATTTTCCTGCTTTAAATAAAAATTCTTTTTCTTCTTTGGTCAGACAATCATAGCCGGATTGGCTGATTTTATCCAAAATTTCGTCAATTTGTTGTTGCGTTTTGTCTTTCGTAACAATTTTCGAAATCGGTTTTTCTGTAGGTTTCTTATAATTCTTATGCACCGTCTTGAAAGGGGTTGTAGGCGATTTTCGGAACAAATTAGAGAAAAAATCTATTGTTTTGGAAACCACGATACTCAAGTCAGTACCATTTTGAAGCAATTTAATAAAAATAAAACCAAAAACAGCACCTGCTAAGTGCGAAATATGTCCACCCATATTCCCAAGGCGGAATTGCATTAAATCCAAAATTAAAATGACTGCCGTAATGTGCCAAAGTTTCACATTTCCAATCAATAACAAACGGATATTCATTAAAGGCTGATAGGTTGTTGTAGCCACTAAAATCGCCATAATTGCTGCCGAAGCCCCGACAATAGATGCGGCACTATTTAAGAAATAATAACTTAAGGCAAAAACAACTCCGGCAAAAACAGCACTTAAAAGGTATAATCCCAAGTATTGCTTTTGCGTAAAAAAGGTCAAAAACAAATTACTGGCAAAATTAAGCACCATCATGTTAAACAGCAAATGGAAAAATCCATCATGAAAAAAGGCATACGTTAAAAAGGTCCACGGCTTAAATAAAAAAAACTGTGGGTCTGATGACAAAGCCAACCAACCCGGAAAGGCAAATTGTCCGACTGAAAATTGATAAAAGAACACCAAGGAGATCATAAAACAAGCAATGTTCCAATAAATAACACGCATGGCGATGCCTCCTAATTTATACTGTAATTTTAAATCATCCAGAATATTCATAAAAGCCTTTTTAAGTTTCTATTTTTCGATATTAAAATTAAAAATTAATTCCAACGATTCTTATTAAATTGATTCTTTTTCCAATACAACATCATTAAAAAACCGGTTATTGCCCCACCAATATGAGCAAAGTGCGCAATTCCTGTTCCTCCGCTGCCAAATATAGAACTTCCTTTAAATCCTAAAAACAAGTCGACAGCCAAAATTCCCGGAACAAAATACTTTGCTTTAATCGGAATTGGAATAAACATCAATGCCAGTTCTGCATTAGGAAACATAAAAGCAAAAGCCGTTAATAAACCATAAATAGCTCCTGACGCTCCTAAAACAGTTGATCCTGTAATTCCATTAGCCTGAGCCAGAATATTAAACTGTTCTTGTGTACAATGTACCTTATTCAAAATAGTAGAAACAGCACCGGGATTCATTTGTCCGTCAGCATTAAATAAAAATTTAAAATCTGTATTTAAAATCAATTGGAGCTCAGATTTTGATAAATTTAAATTAGCAACTGAATCTAAAAGAGAATGCAATTGTACATAATTCACAGCAGTATGCAACAGCGCCGCACCTAAACCACATGAAATATAGAAAAATAGAAATTTCTTTCCACCCCAAAAATGCTCTAATGCAGAACCGAAGCTATATAATGCAAACATATTAAACAAAATATGCATCAAATTCGGATACTTAGCATGCATAAACATATGTGTAATCGGCTGCCAAACCCTAAAACTGGTACTCTCCGGATAAAAAAGTGCCAGATAGTCATAAGAAATCGGGACAATTTGCGATCCTATAAAAAAGATAATATTTATTATCAATAACTGTTTTACTACGGGAGTCATGTTCATCATAAGGCAAACTTTTTATCTATATCCTCAACACGCATCGTGATGAAGGTAGGTTTCTGAAAAGGTGAAATATTGGGATCTTTACAGGCAAACAATCCGTTAACCAGATTATCCTGTTCTTTTTCGGTTAAATAAGACCCGGTTTTAACCGCTAAACTTTTAGCCATTGATTTGGCAATGGTATCATTCTGACTGTAACTACTTGCCGGAATTCCGTCTTGCAAATCACTTAACAATTGTTCGATTACAAGAGAAACTTCACTTTCTGTAATATTCACGGGAATACCGGAAATCACAATATGATCCGCCTTTGCTGCGTCAAAAACAAAACCGGTTGTTTCTAAGGAAGGTTTCAATTCTTCGATCAATTCCATTTCTGCTGATGAATAAAACAAATCCAACGGAAACAACAATTGCTGACTGGAAGCTTGATTTACGGTCATATTCAACAAAAATTGCTCGTACAAAATACGCTGATGTGCGCGTTGCTGATCGACAATAACCATTCCCGATTTTATAGGAGAAACGATATACTTTTTATGAATTTGATAAGTCTTCTGAATGGCTTGCTCTACATCTTCGTCATTAAACAAAGACGAAGTAACTTCCTCATTTTCGAAAGTAAAAGGAGAGCTTTCTATACTTTCCGTCTCTAAACCAACGTACAAACTTTCCCAACTTGCGGTAGGCTCTACTCTTTTAGAATATCCGGAATAAGAACCTGAACCGGAGGAATACGAACCCGATCCTGAACCTGAACTACCGGAAGAACCGGATCCTGAACTGAATTTAGAGTAATGCTGATTGGTTTTGTCGTCTGTAAACGGATTAAAAGTACCATCTACCTGAATGGTTGGCGTTTCGCCTTCTAAATCTTTATAATGATAAGGCGTATCTAAATTAGAATCCCGATCAAAATCAAGCACAGGAGCCACATTAAATTGCCCTAAACTATGTTTGATTGACGCTCTTAAAATAGCATACAAAGCTTGTTCATCGTCAAACTTGATTTCTGTTTTGGTCGGATGAATGTTGATATCGATTGTATTTGGCGGAACTTGCAGGTACAAGAAATAACTGGGTTGCGAACCGTCTTTCAAAAGTCCGTCATAAGCCGCCATTACAGCGTGATGCAAATAACCACTTTTTATAAAACGATCGTTTACAAAAAAGAACTGCTCTCCCCTGTTTTTCTTAGCAAATTCAGGTTTACAAACAAATCCCTGAACATTTATAATCTCTGTATCTTCGTTTACCGGAACTAATTTTTCATTGGTTTTGCCGGACATCATCCCTACAATTCGCTGACGGTATCCCGCAGCCGGCAAATTATACAATTCGCTGCCGTTATGATAAAAAGTAAAATGAATATTTGGATGCGCCAAGGCTACACGCTGAAACTCATCCATAACATGGCGAAATTCAACCGTATCTGATTTCAAGAAATTACGTCGGGCAGGAATATTAAAAAATAAATTTTTAACAGCAAATGAAGTTCCTTTTGGCAGAACAGCCACTTCCTGAGAAACAAACTTACTGCCTTCAATAACAATATGCGTTCCCAGTTCTTCCTGATCTTGTTTGGTTTTCATTTCCATGTGCGCAATTGCGGCAATAGAAGCCAATGCTTCTCCACGAAAACCTTTGGTATGCAGCGAAAATAAATCTTCGGCCTGACGGATTTTAGAAGTTGCATGACGTTCAAAACACAAACGTGCATCGGTCACACTCATTCCCATACCATTATCAATAACCTGAACCAGCGCCTTTCCGGCCTCTTTAATAATTAGCTTAATGTCGGTTGCTTTTGCATCAACAGCATTTTCTAATAGCTCTTTTACAACAGAAGCGGGTCTTTGAACCACCTCTCCAGCAGCAATTTGATTAGCAACGTGATCAGGAAGTAATTGAATAATACTCGACATTAAGAAATTTGGGTTTAAGGTTCTGTCCTCGATTTCAGCCAACTGCAAAATCTCAGATTGATATTGTTAATTTTATCTGGTTTTAAAAACCAAGGTGTACAAATTTAATGAATTTTGATGGTGATTCAGAGCATCTAAACTCATAAAAAAAACAAAAAACCTATACTATTTTTACACAGTATAGGTTTTAGTATTTTTAAAACGATTGTGTTTTATTTTTTCTCTATCTTTTTTTGTGTTTCTTCAATTTGAAGTGCACCTGAAGATAACAAAGGTTGATTGAACGGATGTGACATAGAGGCTTGTTGACGGATATAGGCCATTTTTATAGCTGCAATTGCCGCTTCTGTTCCTTTGTTTCCGTGAATTCCGCCACTTCTGTCAATAGATTGTTGCATGGTATTATCAGTCAAAACACAAAAAATAACCGGAATATCTGTTTGAACATTCAGATCTTTAATTCCTTGTGTTACGCCTTCACACACAAAATCAAAATGTTTCGTCTCTCCTTGGATTACACATCCAATTACGATAACGGCGTCAACATTTTGGGTCTGAAGCATTTTTTTTGCGCCATAAATCAGCTCAAAACTTCCCGGAACATTCCAACGGATAATTTGTCGAGCCGGAACATCACAATCAACCAGGGCATCAAATGCACCATTGTAAAGTCCTTCTGTTATCGTTTCATTCCACTCAGAAACAACAATCCCAAATCGAAAGTCTTTCGCATTTGGGATTGTGTTTTTATCGTATTCTGATAAATTTTTATTTTCGGTAGCCATCTTTATATTTAAGATTTTAGATTTTACTTTAGATTTCAGATTCTGAAATACAAATCTACAATCTAAAATCTACATTCTAATATTTTTATTGTGCTAATCCAATCAATACATCAACAGAAGCAGCTTCCGGAGTTGCATCGAAGTTTTCTTTGATGTCTGTAAAATACTTTAAAGCATCTTCTTTTTGACCTAAAGCCAAAGCAGTTTTACCGGCTTTTAGCAAGAAACGAGGTGTTGTAAAATCGTTTTTATTAGATTCAGCCGCTTTTACATAATAGCTTAAAGCTTCTTTTTGTTGATTTTTTTGAGAGTAAGCATCTCCGATTGCTCCTTTAGCCAAAGCACTTAAAATCAAATCTTCTGATTTAAAGTCCCCTAAATATTTAATAGCATCGTCAAATTTACCTGTATTCAAATAAGCCATACCTGCATAGTAGTTTGCTAAGTTTCCGGCATCAGTTCCAGAATATTCGTCAGCAATTTTAACAAATCCGAATTTCCCTTCAGAACCGTTTAATGCCAATTTGTATAAAGAATCACTAGCTACACCGTCTGTTGCTTTTTGAAAATTTTGTTGAGCAACAAACATTTCGTTTGCAGCCTCATCTTGTTTAGGCGCTTCAATAAATTTTTGGTAAGCCAAATATCCAATTGTCGCAACCGCAATACCGGCAACTAAACCAATAATGATTTTTTGATTTTTAGCAACCCAATCCTCAGTTTTAGAAGCAGTTTCATCTAACTTAGAAAAAACACCAGCTGTTGTGCTGTCTTTCTCGTCAATGATTACTTGTTGTTCCTCATTTACTTCTTTAACTTCCTTTTCTTTTGGTGCTTTATATCCTCTTTTATTGTAAGTAGCCATTTAAAATTAATTTAGTGAACGGCAAAAATAAAATTTTTATTGAAACCGACGTAAAAAAAATCAATTTTATCACTATTTTAGAAAAAATAATTTCAAATCTCCTAAGTCCTTCCACTTCAGCAACAAAATAATTCATCCTCAAAAGCACTAAAAGTCTTTTATATCGATATTTTTCGATAATTTGCACCCTCAAATTTTATGGTTTCCAAACCTGGCTTATCTCTGCTCAAACTATTGTTTTTGCTACAGATTTCACCAATTATCACTGATTTAAAAAGACCAAAAAGAAGTTTTAACAAACCAGTTCTTTCAAATCGGAGGCAGAAAAAACGAATCTGAAAGAAAAAGTACTGCTACAGAACAACCAATTTTATCCTTAGAGCTTAAAAATGCATTTAAACAAAATCTCTTTATTCAATTATAAAAATTTCTCCGAAGTCAGTTTTGACTTCGACACTAAGATTAATTGTTTTGTTGGAAAAAACGGAATTGGAAAAACGAATGTACTCGACGCTATTTATCATTTGGCGTACGGAAAAAGTTATTTCAATCCCTTGGCCGTGCAAAACATCAAACATGGGGAAGAGTTTTTTGTAATTGATGCGGAATTAGAGAAAAACGACAGAACGGAACAAATTGTTTGCAGCTTAAAAAAAGGGCAGAAAAAAATCTTAAAAAGAAACGGCAAGGCTTACGATAAATTCTCGGACCACATCGGATTTATTCCTTTGGTAATCATTTCGCCTGCCGATCGCGATTTAATTGTGGAAGGTAGCGAAACACGTCGTAAATTTATGGACAGTGTGATCTCGCAATTAGACAGCACTTACCTGCAGCAACTTATACAATATCAGAAAATAATTGTACAGCGAAATGCGCTATTAAAGTATTTTGCACTCAATCACGTTTTTGACAACGATACCTTATCTATATATAATGAGCAATTAAATGTTTTTGGAAAATCTATTTTTGAAAAACGAAAAGACTTCCTGGAACAATTCATCCCTATCTTCAACAAACACCATCAATCGATAACCGGCTCTGAAGAAACGGTACAGCTGGTTTATGAAAGTCATTTGTTTGAAAAAGACTTATTGACTCTTCTACAGGAAACCATCAATAAGGATCGTGCTTTACATTATACAAGTGCCGGTGTGCATAAAGATGATTTGTCATTTGAAATTGACTCCTATCCGATCAAAAAATTTGGCTCACAGGGGCAGCAAAAGTCCTTTTTGATTGCTTTAAAATTGGCTCAGTTTGAATTTCTGAAAAAACAGAGTGGTGTAAAACCGCTTTTACTTTTTGATGATATTTTTGACAAACTAGATGAAAGTCGTGTTGCAAAAATCATCGAGATGGTCAACAGCGAAACATTTGGTCAACTTTTCATTTCTGATACGCATCCGGAACGCACTGAAGCGATTGTAAAATCAACACATCAGAGTTACAAGATCTTTAATTTATGATTTCATTCAGAATACAAAAATGAAAAATCATTACTTTAGCGGTACTATTTTAAAAATCAAGTCCCATGAAATTCTTTTCAACATTACTGCTACTAACTGTATTTACCATTACATCTTGCAACCAAAAACAGACAAACTCTTTTGAGGAAATCAGCCCGAAAGTATTTACAGAAAAAATAAAAACTACCGAAAACCCTCAAATCTTAGACGTTAGAACCCCTGATGAATTTGCATCTGAACACATTGACAATGCTATAAATGTTAACTGGAATGACGAAGATTTCGCTACAAAAGCGGCAACTTACGACAAATCAAAACCTGTTTTTGTCTATTGTTTAAGTGGTGGAAGAAGTAAAAAAGCGGCTGCAAAACTAAACGAATTAGGTTTTACAACAGTCTACGAATTAGAAGGCGGAATCATGAGCTGGAACGCAGAAGGATTATCTAAACCATCAACCGCCCAAATCGGAATGACTCAGGATGATTTTAATAAATTACTGAATACAGATAAAAAAGTTTTAGTAGACTTTTACGCTGAATGGTGTGGTCCTTGCAAACAAATGGAACCGTACTTATTGAAAATGCAAAAAGAAATGGGAGATCAGGTAACCATTATTCGAATCGATGTGGACAAAAACAAAACATTGACTACAGAGATGAAAATAGACCAACTTCCGACTATGTTTTTATACGAGAAAAAAGAAGTCAAATGGAGAAACGTAGGTTTCATCAGCGAACAGGACTTAAAAAAACAACTGCAATAAACTCCCGACTATGCTAACGAAAGAATCATTGCAATTTTTAGACGATCTAAAAGCCAACAACAATAGAGATTGGTTTCAGGACAACAAAAAGAGATACGAAGTTTTCAAAAAAGATTACCACCAATTGGTAAGTGATTTTCTGGATGTAATGAAACCACTTGACCCTTCATTAGAGTTACTTGAAGTCAAAAATTGTACTTTCAGGATCAATCGTGACATTCGGTTTTCTAAAGACAAATCTCCATACAAAGCCCATTTGGGTGTTTGGATATCGGGAGGAACCAAAGGCTTAAACCGTGCCGGGTATTATGTGCACATTGAAAAAGGTGCCAGTTTTATTGCCGGAGGATTTTATTCCCCTGAATCGGATGATTTAAAAAAAGTCAGAAAAGAGATTGCCTTTTTTTACGATGATTTAGAAGGAATTCTATCCGACAAAAACTTCAAAAAAGAGTTTGGCAGTTTTGATGTCAACGAAAGCAATTCGCTTAAAAACCCACCTCGTGGTTATGAGAAAGACCACCCTGCAATTGAATTCTTAAAATTGAAAAGTTTTACAGCTTCTCAAAAATACGACATAAAGGAAGTGGCTCAAAAAGATTTCGTTGCTAAAATGAGTCAAAAACTAATTGCGTTAAAACCTTTAAACGAATTCATCAACCGTGCTTTAGATACGGATGAATTTTAAGTTTTACTTGCCACAAATTTCACAGATTCACACAGATTATTTTTTGAAACGGATTTAGATCTATATAAATTTTTCGCCACAGATTCACACAGATTAGATCATAAACAGGAATTAAATCCTTTTAATCTTTCTAATCTGTGTGAATCTGTGGCAAAAAATACCAATGAATTTTAAACCCATATATTTTTTTACCACGAATTCCAGGAATTAACACCAATTAATTCGTGAAAATTCGTGAAATTCGCGGCTAAAACGCATTGAATGAAAAGAAAAATACTTTTTCTTGGCGAATCTTATCGTGCCGACGCTATCACCTGGATGAAAGGCCTGAAGGAATTTGGTGATTTTGAGATTTGCACCTGGGAGCTTAAAACTCCAAACAATACGAAACTGAACCGTTTCAAACGTATTGCAGAATACCTGTTTGCTCCTCTTTCCATTCGCAAAATCATTCGTCAGGAAAAACCGGATATGGTTATTGCTGAAAGAACGACCAGTTACGGTTTTTTAGCCGCTTTATCAGGCGCCAAAACCATCGCCATTGCACAACAAGGAAGAACCGATTTATGGCCTGAGGGTTCTGTTTTATTGCCTTTAAAAAAAATTATTCAGAAATATGCTTTCAAAAAAGCACATCTAATTCATGCCTGGGGACCGGTCATGACCATTTCAATGAAGGAAATTGGTGTTGACATGAGCAAAGTTTTGGTGCTGCCAAAAGGTATTGATTTGTCTCTTTTTACTCCTTCAACTTCAAATTCCACCAAAATTGAAGCCATCGTAACCCGTTCTTTGCAGCCGGAATACCGACACGATTCCATCCTAAAAGCTTTTTCGATTGTTCAACAAAAAGGAATTGATTTTACAATTACTATCGTTGGTGACGGTACCCGTTTGACTTATTTGAAAGATTTGGCTTCAACCTTACAGATAGAAAACAAGGTGGTTTTTACAGGAAGGATCCCGAATACGGAACTTCCTAAATTACTACAACAATCGAATATCTACATCAGCATGCCAATAACCGAAGGGGTTTCTGCTTCTTTATTTGAAGCCATGGCTTGCCATTGTTATCCTGTAGTTTCTGATATTCCCGGAAATCAGAGTTGGATCACACATCGAAAAAATGGACAGTTAATAACAATTGACGATATCGAAAAACTGGCAGAAGAACTTATTTGGTCTTTTGAAAATCCGGAATCCCGAAATCAGGCTGTACTACAGAACAGAAAATTTGTTGAGGAAAATGCGAATTACAATAGCAACATGAAAATGATTGCAGATAAATACCATGAATTACTTGGCTTACGAGATATGTAGCGTTACTTAACCGCAAGGCTCGCAAGGATTTTTTCGCAAAGGCCGCAAGGTTTAAAACTAAGCCTCACCGCCTTTACAAATACTGCAGTTAAAAAAACTTACTGTTACCCCAAAACCATTACAAAAATTGCCCATTCAGAAACACCAAATGACAGATTTTACAAAAAAATTTAAATTAATCTACCTTCCATTTTTACTAATTACAATAAGTTCTATACTAGGTTATACTTTTTTACACTGGCTCCTTTTTATCCAACTAGAATTATTTTCTATTAAGGAAGATATTTTAAAATTCTGGCTTCCGATCGGATTAGCCTGCCTTTCGATTTACTTTTTTTTATACCCGAGAGTAAAATTACTCCGTTTTAAAAAAGACGACACACCTTCTTTTATTTGTTTTTTAGCAGCACTTATAATTGTCATACCTACCATTACAGCCCAAGAGTATTTAACAACCGCCACAGGAAAAGTAACCGACCTTAAAGATATTTACCAAATACAGAAATTAGAAAAAACGAAATATTATACTTTAAAAAGATGTTACATAGACAAAAGGAATATTGGCGTTCTAAACATGACCTCTCTTAGCGGAAAAGGCAATACAACTTTCAATATCGAGATTTATGTTACAATACCCATTTTCAGAACAGCCAAAGACACCTCAAAAACGGAATGTGAATATTGGCTGGGACAGAAATATACACACAGTATAAGCAACAGTCTTTCATCTGATGATAAAAAATATTATCACAACGAATTTGCACAAACGGTAAGCCAAGAATTTAAATATACCGATTTTAGTAATTTCACTTATCTGGAGGCGATCGGCGAAACTAAGGATCATGACAATTTTGACGATGCTGTTACCAAAAACACGCAATACGATTTTAAAAAACCAATTATTTTTAAAGCCCATAAGGAACGTTTTGAGAAAAGAAATGGCGACAAATTAGAGTGGTTTTTTATCCTATTAAGCGGCGGACTTTTCATCTCGTTAATTTTCCTTCTATTTGCAAAACTAAAAACGGGAGCGATTTACGATTTTAAAAACAGAGGAAAAGCCAGAAACAAAAGCCTAAAAGAAGCCTTTGATATTCTCCTTCCAAAAGAAGACTATTATATAACACCAATCTTAGTAAACATTAACATTATAGTTTTTCTTATAATGGTTATTTCAGGTCTTGGTTTTATGCAGTTCGAAGGAAAAGATTTACTGCAATGGGGAGCCAACTTTAAACCCTCTACAATCAATGGGCAATGGTGGAGACTCCTAACTGCTACATTTCTTCATGGTGGAATAATCCATCTAGCGTCAAACATGTTTGGACTTTTATTTATTGGGGCTTTATTAGAACCTGTTTTAGGGAAAACCAAATTTTCACTTCTCTATTTGTTAACTGGTCTTCTTGCAAGTTTAGCAAGTATATGGTGGTTCGATGCAACTGTTAGTGTGGGTGCTTCCGGTGCTATTTTCGGGCTTTATGGGGTATTTCTTGCTTTACTATTAAAAGAGGTATTTCCAAAAGAATTTAGTACTGTTTTTATGACCAGTACTTTAATATTTATCGCTTATAATCTATTAATGGGATTAACCGGCGGTATTGACAATGCAGCCCATATTGGAGGTCTTTTGAGCGGTTTTATAATTGGCCTTGTTTTATCTCCAATAGTAAAGAAAAAATCAGAATTCGATAACAAATAAAAAGGCAGTTCAAATAAATTATAATCCTTACTTTTGGCCTCAGAATTAATTCTCTAAAAAAGCCTTTTTTATTTATGGAAATTCAATCCAATTTTTCTTTAAAAAAACACAATACATTTGGTATTGAAGCTAAAGCAAAACAATTTGTTGCCGTTCACTCTATTGCCGAACTGAAAACCGTTTTACAAGAAAATAAAAACCAGAAAAAATTCATTTTGGGTGGCGGCAGTAATATGCTTCTGACTCAAGATATTGATGCTTTGGTAATTCATATTGATTTAAAAGGAAAAAAAATCATTGAAGAAAATGATGATTTTGTCTGGGTTGAAAGTCAGGCAGGCGAAACATGGCATGACTTTGTTCTTTGGACGATTGAAAATAATTTTGGCGGGTTAGAAAACATGTCCCTGATTCCGGGAAATGTTGGCACAACTCCAGTTCAGAATATTGGCGCTTACGGAACGGAAATCAAAGATACTTTTGTTTCTTGTGAAGCGATAAACATTGAGTCTCAGGAAATCAAAACTTTCACTAATGCTGATTGTAATTTTGGTTACAGAGAAAGTGTTTTCAAAAATGAAATTAAAGATCAGTATATCATCACAGCTGTGATTTATAAACTAACCAAACGCAATCATAAAATTAATACTTCGTACGGAGATATTCAGGCCGAATTAGCTAAAAACAACATTACTACACCTACCCTGAAGGATGTGAGCAATGCTGTAATTGCGATCCGACAAAGCAAATTGCCGGACCCTAAAGAATTGGGCAACAGCGGAAGTTTCTTTAAAAATCCGATTCTGTTAAAATCGGACTTCGAAAAGATCCATCAAAAATTCCCTGAAATGAAATTTTATGAAGTTTCGGAAACAGAGGTAAAAGTTCCGGCAGGCTGGTTGATTGAGCAAGCGGGTTTTAAAGGAAAACGTTTTGGAGATGCCGGAGTACATAAAAATCAGGCCTTGGTTTTGGTGAATTACGGAAATGCAACAGGACAGGAAATTTTAGCAGTTTCCAAAGCGGTACAGGATACTGTTTTCAAAACATTCGGTATTCATATCGAAGCTGAAGTAAATGTAATTTAAAAAATAGTCTAAGAATTTAATTTCTACATGAAAAAACTTAACATACGAATTGTTTTAATTCAATTATTAGGAATGATTTTCTTCGTTAATGGTATTATGCAACTCCGATTTTATACGGTAGCCGATGAGATTTTCTTCGCAAAGAATCATTTTCACTATCAAAAACTAGAACACTGGACTCGATTTTTCCCAACAAAAGAAGAGAGTTTTAATTTCTGGCCCAACGTTTACATATGGATCTTTTATGGTTTGTCATTTGGAATCTTAATCATTTCTTATCTAAACTGGAAAAACAAACTTTCGGCACTAAACACCATTTTGGTTGCAATCGTAATGTACGTTCTTTTGAGATTGAAATTTTTCAGAAGAGAGGTAATCTCTCATTTTTTCAATCCCTTTAGAACCTTGTTTTCTAATGACTTTGCCATACAATGTTTAATTGAAGGAGCAGCTTTTACTTTAATTGGAGTCCTTATTTTATATATAAGCATCAGTCCAAGTTTATTTAATTCTGAGGAAACTCTAATTCAAAATTAAAAACAACGATAGAGATTCGCTCATTACGTTCTTAAGTCCAAAATAATAAAAAACAGTAATACCGGCGAATAAACAATAAGAAAACACTTATATTTGTTTTAATGACAGAAGGAAGTCAGACCGACGTTTTACCGTTTATATTAGAGAACAAAGTCAAAGAAGGTGACGGCATAACGGAAACTTAAGAACGGTCGTCAAGAACAAAAAAAGGGCTTGTTTTTCTAAAACTGTATTAAATGAATTATCGTAAATTACACGAAATACATAAACTGACCTGAAACTATTTACTTCGGTCGTTTTTTTAACTCGATAACACCAACTAAAATGTACACACCTCAGCTCTATAAAAACGAAGATCCGGAAGCAATCAAAACTTTTTTGAAAGAGAATAGTTTTGGCATTCTGATCAATCAGACCAACGGAAAATTATGTGCCACGCATATTCCGATAGAACTCGAAATTAACGCTGACGGAAAAGAGGTTTTACAGGGGCATATCTCAAAATTAAATCCACAGGCAGAAGGTTTTGCAGAAAACGACCAGGTTTTGGCTGTATTTTCAGGACCTCACAGTTATATTTCGCCTTCCTGGTACGATCACGAAAATGTACCAACATGGAATTATATAGCCGTACATGTTTATGGCCGTATTAAAATCACGGATGAAACTGTAACACTCGAAGGACTTAAAAAATTAGTAGATAAATACGAAGCCAACTCAGAGAATCCGATTCGTCTGGAAGATTTATCTGCGAAAACAATGCGTGAAGCCAGAGGAATCTTTGGTTTTGAAATAGAAATTGATGAAATTCAGGCGACAAAAAAACTATCTCAAAACAGGGATGATCACAATTACAAAAACATAATTTCGGAATTAAAAAAAACCGAAAACCCTCAGGCTATTGCTGTTGCAAACGAAATGTCAAAATGCCGAAAGTAAATTGGTTTTAACCATTGAAAATTAGGAATTCATAAGTACATTTGCACTCGCAAGATTCAAAAATCAAAAGACATTAAAATCAGATGCTTACATTCATTTTTTACTTTTTTATTGCTGTTGTTGTCATCCAACTTTCTTATTATCTGGGTATTTTTGGAAAATTCGCTTTTGGTAAACCACAAAGTATCACGCCAAAGAATATTCCGGTTTCCGTAATTGTTTGTGCTAAAAACGAAGAAGAAAACGTAAAAAAATACATTCCGTTATTAGCGGAACAAAACTATCCGGATTTTGAAATTGTTTTAATTGATGATGCCTCAAGTGATGAAACACTCGAAGCTTTTGAAGAATTTGAGAAACAATACGCAAACGTTCGTTTGGTAAAAGTAGAAAACAATGAAGCCTTTTGGGGCAATAAAAAATATGCATTGACCTTAGGAATCAAAGCATCAAAAAAAGAATACTTACTCTTTACCGATGCGGATTGTTATCCGGCATCTAAAGACTGGATTACAGCAATGACCTCGCAATTTACCATGAACAGAACTATTGTTTTGGGATATGGAGGTTATGATAAAATAGAGCGTTCTCTGTTAAATAAAGTCATTCGTTTCGAAACTGTTCTTACTGCCATGCAATATTTATCGTGGGCAAAAGTCGGGGCTCCGTATATGGGAGTCGGGCGAAATCTTGCCTATAAAAAAGAAGAGTTTTTTAATGTAAATGGTTTTATTGAACACATTCAGATTCGCTCCGGTGATGATGATTTGTTTGTCAATCAGGCAGCAAACAAAAACAACACAGTCATCGCTTACACACCTGACAGTTTCACTTACTCAAAACCAAAAGAAACTTACAGAGAATGGTTTGCTCAAAAAAGAAGGCATGTTGCTACAGCAAATTATTACAAAGTTTTTGATAAAATTCAGTTAGGTCTTTTTTATACCTCACAATTATTTTTCTTTATATTAGTTATCCTTTTATTGGCTTTCCAATTTCAATGGATTGCTGTATTGGCTTTGCTGGCGACACGTTACACTATTGCGTGGATTGTAATTGGATTTTCGGCATCAAAATTGAAAGAAAAAGATCTTAGAGCTTGGTTTCCTGTTGTAGAAATCATGCTTATATTCACGCAAATTAATATCTTTATAACTAATATCTTTTCAAAACCCGTACATTGGAAATAAATTCTAAAATAGAAAAAGCAAAAAAAGGCGATCAGATCGCCTTTACTTTTTTGTTAGATTTTTATTGGAATGAAGTGTACGGATTTATGTTAAAACGTACAGAAAACGAAACCACTGCCGAAGATATTACCATTGAGACCTTCTCAAAAGCTTTTGACAAGATTGCTTCCTACAACCCGGAATTTCAATTCAACACCTGGTTAATTGCAATTGCAAAAAATGTTTATATTGATCTGTTACGTAAAAAGAAAACCAATCTTTTTATAGAAATCACTGATGCTGAGGACCAACAGGCTTACAATATCGCTGACACCACTCCGTCTGCCGAAGATGCTTTAATTAAAGAGCAAAACCTGTCCCGCTTACTACAATGCATCAAAGAATTAAAACCCCACTATCAGGAAGTAATTCAGCTTCGTTATTTTCAGGAAATGAGTTATCAGGAGATTGCACTCAAAATTGATGAGCCTTTAAGCAACGTAAAAGTAAAATTACTACGCGCTAAAAAATTATTAGCCGAAATCATTGAACGCAAAAGATAATTTACTATCTTTCGGTAAAGAATGAAATATCCATGTATTTTTTCTTAAAAAAGTGAATTATCAACCCTCTAAAGTTCTTTTGTTTTTAATGACAACCAAATTAAATTTTCGTTGCTTATGATGTAATTTTTACTTAACCTTAAAATCCAATTAAACATGTCAAAACTAAGCATCTATGAAACCAAGTGGACCGATCTTGTTTTCGAAAACAAAAACAAAGAATACGGAGCGTATCAATTGCGCCAAGAAAGTGCTAAAAACTCCATAACAGCCTTATTCGGAGGATTATTGGTTATAGCCTCGTTAGGAACTGCCTCTATGCTGATTAGTAAATTCAAAAAAGTAGACGTAACTCCGATACCAACTGACATTCCAATAAGCGACCCGCTCATTGTTACACAGGTAGATCTGACTCATGAAGTAACACCGCCACCACCTCCTCCGACACAACAAACTGCCGCGACACAGGTAACAGAGGCAGTTCAATTGACAAATCCGGTCGTAGTTGCGGCATCACAGGCTGCTGTTGAAGAAATAGCTCCAAATACAGTTAATGCTCCCGTGGTAACAAATACAACAGGAAATGGAATTGCGACTACAAACGTTTTACCGTCAACCGGTAATGGTACAGGAGTTACTCCATCTGTTCCCAACACTAATGAACCAGTGCTTGCAACTGCATTAGACAAAATGCCGGAATTCCCAGGAGGAATGGCCAAGTTCTATACGTTCGTTGGAAATAATTTCCAAAGACCGGAATTAGACGCCGAAAGAACGTTGAGAGTTTATGTATCTTTTGTAGTTGAAAAAGACGGTTCTTTAACAGATATCATGGTAAAAAATGATCCTGGTTACGGAATGGGAAGAGAAGCTGTTCGCGTTCTAAAATCACTAAAAACAAAATGGACTCCCGGAATCCTAAACGGAAAAGCAGTCCGCACCGCATATAACCTTCCAATAACAATCAAAACGGAAGCTGAATAACCAAACGAGAAAAACGGCTGTCTTAAAAAGGCAGCCGTTTTTTTTGTTCCTTCTCCTAAAGTGCTGTCTCAGTTTTTAGTTTCAGTTTTCAGTCTCAGTCTCAGTTCACATTCTACAGTTTACATTTTTCATCCTACTTACAGCTCAAAAACTTAACAGCCCCACCATTTAACAAACAAAAAAGCGCCCCTTGCGTAAAACCTTGCGAACTTCGCGGTTAAACTCTCATGCAGAGTCTCAGCCCCAGTCTCAGTCTCAGTTGAAACATGAAACATGAAACTTGAAACTTGAAACAAAAAAAACCTCCCCCCTCCTTCCACAATAACAACTATTTCCACAAAGTCAAAATCCAATTCATAAAATCAGCAAAATCCACTACATTTACAGCTTATAAAAAGAATTGTATAAAAATTAAAAACAATAAAAATGGGAATATTTTCGGCTTTACTTGGTAACGCAGGCACCGTTAGTCAAGAGGATTTAGTTAAAAATTACGGTCAGCTTCTAACAGATCGTGAGGAAATCGAAATGGGTTTTAAACTAATCAGAGACACTTTTATTTTTACAAACAAAAGATTAATTCTGGTAGACAAACAAGGAATAACAGGAAGCAAAACCGAATACAGATCAATTGCTTACAAAAGCATTTCAAGATTCAGTATCGAGACAGCAGGTACTTTTGACCTTGACGCTGAATTAAAAATCTGGGTGGCCAGCGAATTACAACCAAGTATCGTAAAACAATTTAACAAATCGGTAAACGTATACGAAGTGCAAAAAGTATTAGCACACCACGTTTTAGGTTAATCTAATAAAAAAATAAAACCCGACAGGTTTTTGAAACCTGTCGGGTTGTTTATTTTTACAACAGCCAGAAATTATTTCTTCTTTTTAGTTGTTTTTTTGGTCGTTGTTGCTTTTTTAGACGGTGCTGTGTTTACAATTTTCTGTTGTACATACGCTTTATACAAACCATCTTTTTCTGCTCTGGCTTTCGCATCATCCGCTCTCTTTTTAGAATCCGGATGTGAACTCATCATCTGATCGATAAAAGAAGCTTCAGCTCCTTCGCTCATTTTGGCCAGAATTCGGAATGCAGATTCTTCGGCATTCACGTTATAGCCATTTTTCTTCATGAAATTGTACGAAAACAAATCTGCTTCTGCTTCTTGTTTTCTACTATGTTTACTATCAATCATAGCGCTTCCGATTTTACCCAGCTGACTGTCTGTAACTGACGTAATAGTCGCTGATTGCGATGCAGCTCCATCAATCAACGCTTCTTTTTGATACGCTGCTCTCATCGCGTCTCTTGAATCATTATTGGCAACGTGACCAATTTCATGACCGATTACTGCAAGCAATTCATTATCATCCATAATATCCATTAAACCGGAATACACACGAACACTTCCGTCTGCCGTTGCAAAAGCATTTACTTCTTTAACTTTATATACTTTATAATTTAAGGTATACCCTTCACCGGTAGTATATTTTCCAAAAACACGATTCAATCTCAAAGTGTAACCATCTGTTGGACCTGCAATTTCGTGTTCTGCATCTAATTTAACTACCGCTTCTTTAGACAACTTTGCAGCGTCAGCATTACTCAAAGTAAAACTTGTGATTCCTTTTTGAACAGCTCCAATGGCTTTATCTCCAAAACTAATTTGCGCATTCATTCTAGTAAAACCAAAAGTGGCAAACAAAACTCCCAATACAATAAATTTCTTTTTCATGTTTTTATACTATTACAATTTAACATCAAATGTACTACTAACGAAATACTATTTTATTTCTTTTCGGTTAATTTTTTAACAATTAAAGATATAAATTTTATACGGGTAAAAATCAAACAGATATCATAATTCTTTGACTTCAATCCATAAACAAATTAAAAATTAAGCAAACAAATAAAAATAGCTATGTAAAATTAAAGTTTTAACAGTAACACAAAATTATACGCAAAAGCCATACCATCAGTTAATAGATATCAACAGCAAATTAACCGGTAAACGAATCTCCAAATAAACTACATTCCGTATCTTTGTGCTTTGAATTTTGATTTATGGAAACAGTCATTGAAAATATACCAACTGGAAAACCGAAATGGTTAAAAGTAAAACTTCCAATTGGACAAAAATATACAGAGCTTCGTGGTTTAGTAGACAAGTATAGTTTAAATACTATTTGCACCTCAGGAAGCTGCCCAAATATGGGAGAATGCTGGGGTGAAGGAACAGCAACTTTTATGATTCTCGGAAATGTTTGCACGCGTTCTTGCGGGTTTTGCGGTGTAAAAACCGGAAGACCGGAAACTGTCGATTGGGATGAACCTGAAAAAGTAGCCCGATCTATAAAAATCATGAACATCAAACATGCGGTAATTACCAGTGTTGACCGAGATGATTTAAAAGATGGTGGTTCTATCATCTGGATTGAAACGGTAAAAGCAATTCGCAGAATGAACCCAAATACCACTCTTGAAACCTTAATTCCGGATTTCCAGGGAATCGAAAGAAACATCGACCGAATTGTAGAAGCCAATCCTGAAGTAGTTTCACATAATGTGGAGACGGTACGCCGTTTGACACGTGAGGTGCGTATTCAGGCTAAATACGATCGTAGCCTTGAAGTATTGCGTTACCTGAAAGAAAAAGGAATCAACAGAACCAAGTCAGGTATTATGCTGGGTCTTGGTGAAACGGAAGAAGAAGTATTCCAAACGATGACCGATTTACGTAATGCAAATGTAGATGTAGTGACTATTGGTCAATACCTGCAACCAAGTAAGAAACATTTGCCCGTAAAAGAATTCATAACACCGGATCAATTTGCCAAATACGAGAAATTTGGTCTTGAATTAGGTTTCCGTCATGTGGAGAGTGGGCCTTTAGTTCGTTCTTCCTACAAAGCACAAAAACATATTTTATAAAATTTATCCTTCTATTCGATTGCTTATTTTGATCCGATAAAAGGACTAACTGAATACTAAATCGCTTGAAAACAAGAATTGCTATTAACGGTTTTGGAAGAATTGGAAGAAATTTATTTCGTTTACTTTTAAACCATTCAGAAATTGAAGTCGTTGCTATAAATGACATTGCAGATAACAAAACAATGTCTCATCTGATCAAATACGACAGTATACATGGTGTCTTGCCTTTTAAAGTAAGTCACGATGAAAAAGGGATTATCGTTGATGGAAAGCATTTTTTATTTTTTCATGAAAAAAGTATTTCAAATTTAGACTGGGAAAGTCATTCTATTGATTTTGTAATCGAATCAACAGGAAAGTATAAGACCCATGAAGATTTAAACAAACATATTGAAGTTGGAGCCAAAAAGGTGATTCTTTCTGCTCCTTCTGAAGTTGATACTATAAAAACGGTTGTACTTGGAGTAAACGAACATATACTGGACGGTAATGAAACGATAGTTTCGAATGCAAGTTGCACAACAAATAACGCTGCTCCGATGATTAAAATCATTGAAGAACTATGCGGTATTGAGCAGGCATACATTACAACAATACATTCGTACACTACTGATCAGAGTCTTCACGACCAACCACATAAGGATTTACGCCGTGCGAGAGGTGCCAGTCAGTCAATTGTTCCAACAACTACGGGTGCAGCTAAAGCTTTAACAAAAATTTTCCCTAAATTGCATGAAAAAATAGGGGGTTGTGGAATTCGAGTACCCGTTCCGGATGGTTCATTAACTGACATCACATTTAATGTGCAACGTGCCGTGACGATCGAAGAAATCAACACCGCTTTTGAAAAAGCCTCAAATACAAATTTAAAAGGAATATTAGATTACACAGAAGATCCGATTGTATCGGTTGATGTGATTGGTAACACAAATTCGTGTCTTTTTGACGCACAACTAACCTCCGTTATTGACAAAATGGTAAAAGTTGTGGGTTGGTATGATAATGAAATTGGCTATTCATCACGATTGATTGATTTGATTTTACTGATGAAAAAAACATAAGATTCATTGTAAGAAGCATTGCGATACATGAAACATTATCTTTTAATTCTTATTAGTTTTTTTAGTCTGTTTTTGTATTCTCAAGTGGAACAGAATACAGATAGTGCTTTCTATTATAATAAGTTAGCCAACGCCAATCTTCAAAACAAAAAATTCGATCAGGCTGTTTTTTTTACACAGAAATCAATTGATTTTTGTGCCACAAATAACTTTCCCGATAATTTGGCCAATCAGACTTTTAAGCTTGGTAAAATTTATTACAACCAAAGAAATTATAACGAAGCTTTAAAAAACTTTTACAAAAGTGTTTCTTTGTTTGATAAAGCAAAACCAACCTGCACCAAAGCGCTGGCACTACACTACATAGGCATAACCAATGTAGCAAAAGGCAATTATCAGCTCGCTGAAATTTATTATAAAAAAGCAGATTCTCTTTTAAAGAAATTAAATATTGTTGACAAAGCTGAAATTTTGCACTACGAAAAAGCAATCGCGTTTAAGGCCAGCAACAACTTTCCTTTAGCGATAGAAACTTTTCAAAAAATAGTCAAAAAACCGGACAACAAGCCCAATTTAAAAACTAAAACCGACGCGTATTATCAACTGGGATTAATTGAAACGCAGCTGAAACAAAATGATTCTGCCATCATTCATTTCGACAAGGCTTTAGAAATAAACGCCAAAACCAATGATCTGGTTCAAAAATCAAAAATAATTCTGGCCATAAGTCAGTACTACAAAAGAAACAAACATTTTGACCTTGCTTACTCCTATCTTGATGAATACTACCAGATCGAGAACTCTCTTTTAAAAATAAAAAGTGCAAAATTAGACTCCAATCAGTTTAAAAAATTCAAACACAGCCAGTCTGTCAGCACTACTTTAAAGCGAGAGAACGAGGAGAAAATTCAATTAAAAACATATCGATACTCCAAACTCGTAAGCATCTTGGCGATTGCCTTAATTTCGATTTTATCTCTTTTGAGTTTGGCTCTTTACAAAAACAACATTATTCGAAATCAGAATAATTTGCTTTTGAGAGAAAAAAACAAAGAACTCATTCTGGCTAAAAACAAAGCAGAGAAAGCATCAAAAGCCAGATCAGAATTTCTGTCAACGGTAAGTCATGAACTCCGGACTCCCTTAAATGCAATCAACGGTATTACGCATTTATTGCTCGAAGACAGTCCTAAAAAAAACCAGTTAAAGTACCTCGAGTCTTTAAAATTCTCCGGAAACTACCTGACCACTTTTATCAACGAGATTCTTGAAATCAACAAAATTGACTCCACAAAAGTAGAAGTCGAACATATTCCTTTCCATCTGAAAGAGTTGTTATTCAACATTCAAAGCTCCTTAAAAGAGCTCGCAACGGCTAACAAAAATTACTTCAACCTTGAAATGGACGAAGCAATTCCCGATAATTTAATTGGTGACCCTACCAAATTATCTCAGATCATACTTAACCTGATCAACAACGCGTTAAAATTCACTCAAAACGGACATGTAAATGTAATTGCCAAATTATATGCCATTGAAGAAGAAAATGCCACCGTTTATTTTGAAATTGTCGACACCGGAATCGGAATCCCGGAAGACAAACTGCAAACCGTTTTTGAAAGCTTTTCTCAGGCCTCTGTAGAAGTAAACCGAAAATACGGCGGAACCGGCCTTGGACTTACCATCGTAAAAAAATTAATTGAGTTGTTGGGCGGCGAAATCAAATTAAAAAGTGAAGTTGGCAAAGGCTCTACTTTTACCTTCAAATTAAACTTTAAAATCAACAATGAACCTCTCGAGGTCAAAGAAGAATCAAAACCATACAACGACAAACAATTGAAACACAAATCGATTTTACTGATTGAAGACAACAAAATCAATCAGATGATTACCCGAAAAATGCTAGAGAATAAAGCGATCATATGCGAAATAGTCGATAATGGCGAAGATGCTGTTGAACTTCTAAAAGTAAAACGATTCGACATGATTTTAATGGATGTTCACTTACCGGGAATCAACGGAACAACAGCCACAAAACAAATTAGAGAATTTGACAAAATAACACCAATTATTGCTCTAACCGCTATTTCACTAGACGAAAACAGAGACATGTTATTGTCTTACGGCATGAATGATGTCATCACAAAACCCTTTGTTCCGGACGAGTTTTACAGTATAATTGCACGCTTTTTTGATTGATTCCTTAAACCGCTAAAATCAAACGCCTCCTTTTACATACGCTAAAATCGCAGCATCAAAATTTTGGTGTTTGCTGATAAATGTGCTTTTTATCGGCAGGTAATACAACTGCGAAACCAATTTCGAGTCTTTCAGGCGAACGTAGTCTTTCTCTGTTGTAATGATTTTTTTTCCTTGAGCTTTGTTCTGAATCATTTCCAAATCGGACTCTGAAAAATGATGATGATCCGGAAAAGTGAGGCATTCTTCTTTTCCATTTTTCAAATAATTAAAAAAGGAGGTCGGTTTTGCGATTCCGGCCAAAAGTAGTTTTGGTTCGCCCTCAATCTCTTTTACAGCAATTTTCTCCTCCTTACTATAAATAAAATCATCGTATGCTATAAAAGTAAAATACAATTGCTGGGAGTCAGCCAATTTTAATTTTACCTGGATTTCATTTTGTTTTTCAACTGATAAATCCTTCGGACATTTTGTTACAATAACAATATTTGCACGATTTGCACCACTTCTGCTTTCTCTTAAATTTCCGGTTGGCAACATAAAATCATCCGCGTACAAATCATCAAAAGCCGTTAATAAAATATAAAATCCGGCTTTTACTTTTCGGTGTTGATAGGCATCATCCAACAAAATAACTTCCGGTTTTGTTGTTTGCGAAAGCAATTGTGTGACTCCGTTCGTTCTGTTCGCATCAACAGCTACCTGAACATTTGGAAATTTCTGAAAAAACTGAAAAGGTTCATCGCCTAAAACAGCAGCATTTGATGTAGCATCTGCCAAAACAAAACCTTCAGATTGTCGTTTGTACCCACGACTCAAAGTTGCTATTTTGTAAGTATCCGCCAACAACCGAATAAGGTATTCGATCTGAGGTGTTTTTCCGGTTCCGCCAACGCTCAAATTTCCAACCGCTATAACCGGCAGATCAAACGAGGTAGATTTCAGAATCCCTTTATCAAAAAGAAAATTACGAATCGTAGTAATCAATCCGTATAAAATCGCAAACGGAAAAAGTAGTTTTCGAAGTACATTCATTTTACGAAAGTATAATTTTTTTCGTTAATTTGTGGTAATCTGTCTCAGCTTTCCTTTTTCAGTAGTCCCAAAACCTGAAACCTGAAACTTCAAACTTGAGACCTGAAACCTGAAACTTCAAACAAAAAAATGAAACTAAAAGAAATAATTGCGGTTCTTGAAGAAATGGCTCCATTAGCCTATGCGGAAGATTTTGATAATGTAGGACTCTTAGTCGGTGATGCTGACAGCATAACTACCGGAGTCTTAGTTTGCCATGATGCACTAGAAACTGTCATTGACGAAGCTCTTGCAAAAAAATGCAATTTGGTTGTTTGTTTTCATCCCATATTATTTTCGGGCATTAAAAAAATTACCGGCAAAAATTATGTGGAGCGCGCGATCTTAAAAGCGATTAAAAATGACATTGCGATTTATGCCGTTCACACCGCACTCGACAATCATTCCCAAGGTGTCAATAAAATTTTCTGTGATGCTTTAGGATTGCTCAACACCAAAGTTTTGATTCCGAAGCAAAATTTCATTCAGAAATTAGTAACCTATACCGTTCCTTCTAACGCTGATAAAGTTAGAACGGCCTTATTTGAAGCCGGTGCCGGAAGAATTGGCAACTATGATGACTGCAGTTTTAACTCTAACGGAATCGGAACATACAAAGGAAATGAGAACAGTAATCCCGTAATTGGAGTACGAAATGAACACACTGAAACGGAAGAAGTAAAAATTGAGGTTACATTTGAAAAACATTTGCAATCTAAAATTTTAAAAACCCTTTTTGCCCATCATATTTACGAAGAAGTGGCTTATGAAATTTATGATTTAAAAAACTCACATCAGCAAATTGGTTTAGGAATGATTGGTGAATTGGAGAACGAAATGAACGAGAATGATTTTCTGCATTTCGTAAAAGGTAAAATGATTGCCGACGGTATTCGTCATTCTGCCTTTTTAGGAAAAAAAGTAAAGAAAGTAGCCGTTTTGGGTGGCTCAGGTAGTTTTGCGATAAAAAATGCCATTTCGGCCGGAGCAGATGCTTTTTTGACTGCCGATTTAAAGTACCATCAATTTTACGAAGCCGAAAATCGATTACTTTTAGCAGATATTGGTCATTTTGAGAGCGAACGCTATACAAAAAACTATATTGTTGATTATCTTCGAAAAAAAATCCTTAATTTTGCCATCATTTTATCAGAAGAAAATACAAATCCAGTTAAGTACTTATAGAATATGGCGAATACGAAAGAATTAAGTGTTGAGGACAAGTTAAGAGCAATATACGATTTACAGCTTATTGACTCTAGAATTGACGAAATCAGAAACGTAAGAGGAGAACTTCCTCTAGAAGTGGAAGATTTAGAAGATGAAGTTGCAGGTTTGAGCACTCGTTCAGAGAAACTGAAGGGAGAACTTGAAGTGGTTGAGGAGCAAATCAAAGGGAAGAAAATTGCCATTGATGAGCACAAAGAGGTTATCAAAAAATACACAAAACAACAAGAATCAGTTCGTAATAACAGAGAATTTAATTCTTTGACTAAAGAGGTTGAATTTCAGGAATTAGAAATTCAATTGGCTGAAAAGCAAATCAAAGAAATGAAAGCTTCTATCGAACATAAAAAAGAAGTTATTTCTAATTTAAAAGAAAAACTTGACGCAAAAAGTTCTCATTTAAAACATAAAAAATCAGAACTGGATGCTATTATGTCTGAAACTCAAAAAGAAGAAATCTTCTTAACAGAGAAATCTGCTGAGTATTCTTCTCAAATTGAAGAAAGACTATTAGCAGCTTATACCAGAATCAGAACTAGTGTTCGTAATGGTTTAGCGGTTGTATCAATCGAAAGAGGAGCATCTGCAGGATCATTCTTTACTATTCCGCCACAAACTCAGGTAGAGATTGCTTCCAGAAAGAAAATCATCACTGATGAGCATTCAGGAAGAATTTTGGTTGACAGCGCATTAGCTGAAGAAGAAAAAGAAAAAATGGAACAATTGTTCTCTAAATTCTAAATATTAGTCCCGATCTGATCGGGACTTTTTTTTGCCCTTATTTCTCGCTGCAGCTTACAAAGAGTTCTTAACTTCAAAGGCTTATGGGTAAAAAAAATAGCCACAGATTAAAGGATTAAATAATCTGTGCAAATCTTTTTAATCAGTGGCAAAAAAATAATTCGTGGCAAAATAATCCCAACCAACTTATTTATCAAAGCCCTAAACATATTTTCCTGAAATCTGTGGCATTTTTTTTAATCTGTTTAAGATCCGATTTTTATCTTTATAAAAAATTAAGTTTTGACCATTAAAAAAGGAATTCGTTTTATTACATTAAAATCGGTCGGATCCTACATTAACTTCCTGAGTTATGTTCGCCCGAAAAAAGCAGTCGCACTTTCTTACGCCCTATTCAGCCAGCCACGAGTGGGTCGATTAGACAAGAACAAACTCCCTAAAGTATTACAAAACACAGAAAAAGAGACGTTTCATCACAATGAACATCATTTCCAGACGTATGTCTGGAAGGGTAACGAAACGAAAATCTTACTCGTTCACGGTTGGGAAAGTAATGCTTCACGCTGGAAAAAAACATTACCTCATCTTCAGAAATCCGGAAGTACCATTATTGCGATCGATGCTCCCGCTCACGGACAAAGTAGCGGTAAAGAGTTTAATATTCCGCTTTATGCCGAATTCATTAACAAAGCGGTTGAAAAATATCAGCCTACCCTAATTATAGGTCATTCTATTGGAGGCGCTGCCTGCGTTTATCATCAATATTTGTTTCCCGATACGAGTATCAATAAAATGGTGATTCTGGGAGCACCATCAGACTTAAAAGTTTTGATAGACAATTATATTTCGATGTTAAGTCTGAATACTAAAATATTTTCTCTTTTAGAAAGCCGTTTTATTGATCGGTTTAATTTTAAAATGGAAGATTTTTCAGGACAGAAATTTGCTTCACAATTCAACATTCCCGGATTAATCGCGCACGACACCGCAGATAAAGTAGTTGCTTTTGAAGAAGGAAAAAAAATCGCAAGCAACTGGAAAAACAGCCAGTTTATTGAGACCAAAGGCTTAGGTCACGGCATGCATGATGATGAATTGTATCAGAAAGTGATTGCGTTTTTGTTTTCTGAGTAAAGGCTAAATAGGTACAGAGCTACAAAGGCAGCTCACTGAGACTAAAATCTTTCTCCCCCATTATACATTTCACTTTTTACTCTTTACATTTCACACTCAAACAACAATTTTAAAATACCTAAAAAGTTCTTTTTCTCCTTTTCCGGTAATTTGTATGGCTCTTGAATCCTTTGTTCTTCTTAACCAGTCATCGGCAATCATTTTATTCAGTAAGGACGCACCGAGTGAACCGGCAATATGATTTTTTCTTTCACTCCAGTCTAAACAGGGCTTCAGGAATAATCGCCTTTGTTTTTTTATCTCTTCGATATTAATTCCAAAATCAGAAAACCACTTTATCCCTTTTAAAGTCACTTCCAGTTTAGTCTCAGAATCCAAAAGAATACTTTGTTCTACTAAGCTTTCGGCAACTGCAACCCCTATTTTTCCAGCTAAGTGGTCGTAACAAGTCCTGCAATGTTTGATGGGTGAATGTTTTTCGGAATTCTTCTTTTGCAGCATTACCGGCGGAATCAAACTTGCCATTGCTTCAATCGCATAAGCAACTTCTTTATTGGAGAATCTATAATATTTATGACGCCCTTGTTTTTCGACACAGAGTAAGCCCGCATCTAAGAGTTTAGCCAGATGCATGCTTATATTTTGTGGCGACGTATTAGCCGCAATAGCCAGCTCTGTTGCCGTAAATGCTTTACCATCGAGCAAGGCCCACATAATGACTGCTCTGGTTGGATCTCCAAGTAACGAAGCAACCTTTATAAATTGATCTTCCATTTTATGTAATCATAGTTAAATATACACTGAAGTATTGCCTTGTAAAGTTAAATAACTTTGTCAAAAACAAATACAACATGTCAGCTATATTTCTACAATCCGAAGTCGAAAATCCGTATTCTTTTTATCAAAAAATGACAAAAGAGCAGCCTGTTTATTGGGATGAAACAAATAAAATCTGGGCCATTTATTCTTATGCAGCCTGCGTTGAACTATTAAACAATACGGCTGCAACTATTCCGGTCTTAACTGCAAACAACGAACTCAATAGATCTGCAACCACAATCATTGAGAACCTGGCGCGATTATCAAACGGTATTCAACACGAAATAGCAAAAGAAACTGCCCAAATCCTTTTTTCCTACCTGAAAACAGTAGGGATCCATACAATTTTAGAAGAACTGTTACCCGAAAGATTGCTTCAAAACCAAATAAACTGGGTTGATTTGGTTTGCAAAAAGTTACCTGTCTTAACGGTTTTAAAAAGTTTTGATTTCAATAAAAAAGATTCCGACTTCATCTGTAAAAAAATAGCGCAGCTTGTAAAAATAATGCAACCCCATAAAACAGCTGAAGCTATCGAAGAAATCAACAAAGTTGCGGAAGAAATCTATTCCATCACAGAAAGACATTTTGTAACGCTTCCGTTTTATGAAGCTTTGATTCGTAAAATTTCGGACTTGTACCCTATCTCCCAAACGGAAATCTTTTCGATCTGCGTAAGTAATCTAATCGGATTATTTATCCAAAGTTATGATGCAGGCAGCGGTCTTTTGAGTAATTCCTTACTACAACTACTTTCAAAAGAAAATTTTTCTAAAGACAAAGTTGATAAAATTTGTATTCAAAAAATGGTTGTGGAAACCTTACGATTTGACCCGCCCATTCACAACACCAGACGCATTGCTTCTAAAGACATTCAATTAAATAACAGCACCATTAAAAAAAATGATTCCCTATTGCTTGTTCTTGCCGCAGCAAACCGTGACCCCAATCACTTTGCAAATGCTATGAATTTTGATACCGAAAGAAATAATAATCACGACCATTTGACTTTTGGAACGGGCGGACATATGTGCCTCGCGAAACATTTCTCCGTTACTATTGCAACTGAAACTCTGTATTATTTGGTCGACAACTATAAAAACATTTCGATATCAGGAAATGAAATCGAATACGAACCTATGATCAACGCCCGACTGCCGAAAGCAATTTGGATTTCACTTTTATAATTTTAAAAACAACAACATGATAGCAGTAATTTTTGAAGTCATTCCCAACGAAGGGAAAAAAGAAGCATACCTTGACATTGCAGCAAAACTAAGACCCGAATTGGATACCATAGAAGGCTTTATCTCTATAGAACGATTTCAGAGTTTTAACGATCCCGAAAAAGTCCTGTCTTTGTCTTTCTGGAAAGACGAGGAAAGTATTTTACAATGGAGAAATCTTGAAATGCACAGATTTGCACAAACAAAAGGACGCGAAGAGATCTTCAAGGAGTATCATTTGCGAATTGCCAATGTGAATCGCGATTACGGAATGTTCGACCGCAAAGAAGCACCAAAAGACAGTTTTAAATTTCACAATCGATGAGTAAGGGCCCAAAGTAGCAAAGAAACAAAGGCTCAAAGGTTTCTAAAACAAACTCCAACTAAAGCAAAAAAACAACTGCCCTAAATCCCGACGAGTTTCCTACATACCAAAAACCTGAAACCTGAAACTTGAAACTTGAAATTTCAAGAACATTGGAATTTGGAATTTCAAAGAATTGGAATTTTTGGAATTTACCCCTCTTTTCTCTTTTCCGGTAATTTTGACTACTTTTGCAGTATGGAAGAGAATTTAAAACGTCTTAATAAATTTATTGGGGAAACCGGTTATTGTTCCCGTCGCGAAGCCGATAAACTTATCGAAGAAGGGCGTGTAACTATAAATGGAGTTGTACCTGAAATGGGGACAAAAGTTTCTCCGCACGATGAAGTACGCATCGACGGAAAGTTAATCGTTGAGAAACACGAAAAATTGGTCTATCTGGCTTTCAACAAACCTGTTGGAATTGAATGTACGACTAATCTGGAAGTTAGAAATAATATTGTCGATTATATCAATTACCCTAAACGTCTTTTTCCTATCGGAAGATTGGATAAAGCCAGTGAAGGATTGATCTTTATGACGAATGACGGTGATATCGTAAATAAAATTTTACGCGCCCGAAACAATCACGAAAAAGAATATACGGTAACGGTAAACAAACCGATTACGGATCGTTTTATACAACGCATGGGAAATGGTGTTCCGATTTTGGATACCGTTACCCGAAAATGTAAGGTAGAGCAGATCAGCAAATACACTTTCAAAATTATACTGACACAAGGTTTGAACCGTCAGATTAGAAGAATGACGGAGTATTTAGGTTATGATGTAACGGCACTAAAACGAATCCGAATTATCAATATTTCATTGGATATTCCTGTTGGTCGCTACCGTGATCTTACAGATGATGAGATTAAAGAACTCAATCATTTAATCGAACCCTCCAGTAAAACGGAAGAAGCCAGTTTACCAAAAGCTGAAGCTCCAAAACGCAGAACAGAGTTCATCTCGGAACATGATCCGCGGTTTAAGAAAAAGGGAGACTACTGAGAATTAAAATTCCAAATTTTTGAAATTCCAAATTCCAATTCTTTGAAATTCCAAATTCCAATCTTTAGACTATATGAAAGCCCATCATTTGATGGGCTTCTTTATTTTAATATATAATTAATAGTTTAAAGTTTCGGGTTTTAAAAATAAAGGATACTTTTGCAACACTTAAAAAAAACTTCTCCAATGGACGATTATTATTCGTTAGTGTTAAACTGAAAATAGCTTTTGAATTCTTTCAAAATGCTATGATAAAACCCTGTATTTTGAAATGAAAGCCTTTTACAAAAATAATAACAACGGATTAATCGAGATCAAAGAATGGATTCCGAATTGCTGGATTAGCATTGAATCTCCAACCCTCGAAGAAAAAAAATACTTATTAGAAGAGCTGCAAATCCCTGAAGCCTTTTACAATGATATTGAAGATATTGACGAAAGACCCCGCATGGAAGCCGAGGATGGCTGGACTTTGTTTATTCTTCGTGTTCCGATAAAAAGCAATGATGTAAAGTTGCCTTTTCAGACTGTTCCGGTCGGATTAATTTTCAAAGAAGACATCTGCGTTACCATCAGCTTTTATGAAACAGAAATCATGTCAGATTTCGTCGTTTACACCCAAAGAAAAAATATTGAGATAAAAGATAATTTTGACTTGGTATTAAGATTATTATTGTCCTCCAGTATTTGGTATTTAAAGTACCTGAAACAAATCAATCAGAAAATAAAACTGGCAGAAGATAACTTAGAGAAATCTATAAAAAACGAAGAACTGCAAGCCTTGCTTCAGATCGAAAAGTGTTTGGTGTTTTTTATTACTTCTTTAAAAGGAAATGATGTTTTGTTTCATCGTATCAGAAATTTAAAAGCTCAAAAAGCCCATTATGATTTGGATTTATTGGAAGATGTAGAAATCGAATTGAGCCAGGCACAAGATACGGCTAATATCTACAGCAACATTCTTACCGGAATGATGGATGCCTATGCTTCCGTAATTTCCAACAATATGAATAATATTATGAAACAGATGACTTCTATTTCGATTATTCTAATGATACCTACTTTAATCGCCAGTTTGTACGGAATGAACGTTCCGAACGGTTTGGAAGAAAGTCAGTACGGTATTTGGATTCTCCTTTTTGTATCCATTATTCTATCTGTTTTTGGAGTCTTTTTGTTCAAAAGAAAAAGATGGTTTTAAAGAATTAAAAAACGATATATCCTAAAATCGCAATAAACAAAGCCTGTTCTGTCGAACGGACTTTGTTGTTTTTAATTGTAACTAAAAAAAATGAAATAAATGTTTGTCATTTCAGAATAAAATATAACTTTGCAGTACAAAGTACTTTAATTATGAATCAGAAGCACCAAGAAGATTTATCGCATATTCGTTCCATGATGGAGCGTTCTTCAAGATTTATATCCTTAAGCGGCCTCTCAGGAGTTTTCGCAGGGCTTTCCGCTTTAATTGGAGGATTATATGTTTATCAATTACTTAAAGCTAACGGTCTGGATACTTTTGACGATGGAGACCGATTGTATTCCTTTCATCTGGTTTCAGAATTGATTGTTATCGGTTTAGTAATATTAATGTCAGCACTGACGTTTGGAGTATTTTTTACGCTTCGCAAGAGTAAAAAGCACAATTTGCCAATCTGGACAACAGCCAGCAAAAATTTGTTGTTTAATTTAGCCGTTCCGTTACTGGCCGGAGGGATTTTTTGTCTGGCACTACTCTATCATGAAATATATGTGTTAATCGCACCAACCACTTTAATTTTCTACGGTCTGGCTCTTGTAAATGCTGAAAAATATACTTTTTCGGATGTGAAATATTTGGGTTTTTGTGAATTAGTTTTAGGATTTATCTCTTTGTTTTACCTGGGATACGGTTTGATTTTTTGGATTTTAGGATTTGGTATTTTGCATATTATATACGGATTAGTCATGTTCAGAAAATACAAATAAACCAATGGGAATCATTGATAAATTAAATAAAGATTTCGAAAGTCGTGTCAGATTAGGTATAATGTCTATTCTGATTGTAAACGAGTGGATTGATTTCACCGAAATGAAGACGCTTTTGAACATCACCGATGGTAATTTAGCAAGTCATTCTGCTGCTCTTGAAAAAGCGCAATACATTGAAATTAAAAAAGAATTCGTAGGCAAGAAGCCTAAAACATCCTATAGCGTTACTGATCTGGGGCGTGCCGCTTTTAAAGAACATTTGAACAGCCTCGAAAAATTAATGAAATTCTAACAACACTATTTTTTTATCCATTTACTTTGAAATACAAAGTACTTTTAAAATTTTTAATCATGAAAAAAATCCATTTTATCTTAGTCAGCAGTATGCTATTTATACTGCTTTTTTACAACGAAGCCCTAGGCGTTAATCTCGCTATATTTGGTATGGTCTTAACGGGTCTGATTTCGTATTGCTTTCAGGATCGGTTTGTAGATCGTTCGCATTTGGTTTTAGTGATCACATCAGTGCTCTCCTGCATTGCTTTTGCGTGGTATGGTGATTTTGTTTCTTTTTTAGCCTTAGTACTGTCTGTCCTTTTTCTCCAGTTCAAAACGCAGGAAACCGAACTGAAAATGATTCAGATTTTCCCACTGATATTCCTGAATGGCTTTGCTTCATTAGGGAGAGTTTTAATGTTTAGCCAATGGCTTCCACAACGAAAAGTCAGTAATAATTTAGCCAAAAAACTAATCGCTTATGTTCTGATTCCAGCCATTTTCCTAATGCTATTCTTTGTGGTATATTCTTTCGGAAGCGATCATTTTTCGTCTTTGTTTACCGATTATAAGTTAGACATTGATATTTTACACCTTATTGTGATTGCTTGTTTAGGCTTTTACATTTCTTTTTCTTTCTGGAATTATTGGGTACCGGAGATCTGTTACGAAAAGAATTCCATGTTAGATAATGATTTTGATACTACAATCGAAATTGAAAATCAAAATACCTTTTCCTTTCTGGATTTAGAGTTTGAACGAAAAAGCGGGGAAATCACCTTATTGCTTTTAAATGTGTTGTTATTGATTTTTATAGGAACCTACAATTATGAACAGTTTTTTGAAGTAGTAAAAACAACGCAACTAAGCGCCGATACACATGAGCGCGTAAATTCGGTTATTTTTTCTATACTTATGGCTGTAGGTGTGATCTTATTTTATTTTAAAGGCGGATTTAATTTTGATGAAAAAGCAACAAATCTAAAACGCTTAGCCAAACTATGGATTGTTTTAAACGGAGTATTAATCGTCAGCACCCTAATTAAAAACTCAGAATATGTTTCCTTCTTCGGATTGACCTACAAAAGATTAGGAGTATACGCCTTTTTGATACTGGCGATTATCGGATTGGTTTATGCGTTTTTAAAAATAATAAAGCAAAAAACGAATGCCTATCTTTTCAATCAGATGGTTTGGTATTTTTATGGCACAGTTCTTTTATGCAGTTTTGTTAATTGGGGAAATCTGATTACAACCTACAATATTTCGGTAAACAAAGGAGTGGAACCCCGATTCCTGAGCAATTTAAACTTTAACGATGAGACCCGCAGAGCGTACTTTTTAGAGAATGATTTAAACGTCCTATTTGTACATGACCCAAGAGAGGGTGAAATTCAGAGCCATCAAAGAGATTCTTTTTTATCTAAAGCGTTATACTATGAGTTTATAAACGAAAAAAAATAAAGCTACAATCCCATTCTAAACGAGTGGGATTTTTTATTAAACGAGTTTGTGTTATTCTCTTTACAAATTGCGTTTGTTAACTTTATATTTATAAAAAAAGAAGAAACAATTGTTAATTAATTGCACTTATTGTAAACATTAAAAACTTATTAAGAATATCTTTACTATATTTGATTTCTGAAAAACCCCCTTTTTTATGTTTGCCTAATCAGCCAATTTCTTAAAAACATAAGGAACGAATATAATTTAACCCAAAAACAAAAACCATGGAAAAAACTCTTTTAAAATCGCCAGGTGTTAAAATCTTCCCACCAGGAAAATCTCTTGGACCTAAAGTAAAATTGGATAAACTTACTTCGGTAACGTTTCCGGATAATCAGACTAATGCTCTTTTGTCACCAGTTGTTCAGGCAACTTTAGTGGATAAGAAAAAACTATTAATTAAAGCTGTTGTTTTTATAGCACCGGAAGAACAAAATGGATTAGATTTTGATATTTATCAGAATTGTTATGTTGATATCGAAGGAAAACCTAAGTTGCAATTTTTTGTATGCTACGATTTAAAAGATGTAGTGGGAAAAATATTTGATATCTATGAAGTTAGCTTTGAAGCCAAACAAATCCCTTTTGAAGGTGGACTTTCACAAATAAAAACTATTGAAACTTTTCTTTGGGATGTAGACCCGATTGCTTCCAGAGGTACCGAAACTAATGTTCAAGCTGGATAATTTTTAAAATAAAAGCGTTAGAAGTTTATTTTTAACGCTTTTATATGATTGTTTAATTCATAAACATTATAGGCAAAATTGTAATGACTAAAATTAGATTACTTACAACAACTATACTCCTTTTTTATTCATCATTATTTTTTTCTCAAGAACGACAACGAGCTGGGGATTTAATGAGTATTGCAATCAAATCGAAAGCTCAAAAATTTAAAGAAAATCATAACTTCAACTTGGCTCAGGTATATTTTAGTCAAGGTAATTGGGATTCTACTTTGGTTTATTCAATGAAAGAAATAAGTATTGCAAAAAACAAAGAACTTATAGATTACTGTCATTATTTTAGAGGAATTAGTTTTAAAGAGAAAAAACTTCTTAGTGAATCTAAAAAGGAATTGAGTAAAATTTCTAATGATTTTCAGTTTTTGTATAAAGTGAAAATGAAATTAGGAGAGGTCACACTAGCACAAAATGATTTTAAAAATGCATTGCGATATTTTCAACAAGTTGAAAAACTAACTAATACAACAGCTTATGATTTTAAATATAGTACCGTACTACATAATATAGGATTATGTTATTTACATATCAAGAAAAATGATAAAGCGGAAGAGTATTTATTTAAAGGAGCTGAATTACAAGAAAAAGAAAAGGACACCTTATTACTGATAGGGTCTTATATGGATATTGCGACCTTATATTATGAACAATATAAAGACAGTCAAGCAATTCCTTATTTTGAAAAAGCTTATCATTTATCCAAAAAAGTAAAATCGTTCGAACTTAAAAGAACTGCAACCAAAAATATGGCAGTTGTTGAAGAAAACAGAAAAAACTTCCCCTTAGCTTTAACCTATAGAAAAGAATACGAAGCCTGGAAAGATTCTTTAAATGACCAAAACAAAGTCTGGGCGATTGCAGATCTCGAAAAGAAATTTGCTGTCAAACAAAAGCAAAAAGAAGTAAACATACTCGAAGCTGAGAATAAAGTAAAAAAAGCTGAAAGAAATGGGTTTCTTATTTCTTCAGTTTTATTGCTGGTATTGTTGGGTGCCGGTGTTTATTTTTACAGACAAAAGATCAAAAGCAACAAAATCATCCTAGCGCAGAAAAACGAATTGGATGAGTTGAACGCCACAAAAGACAAACTGTTTTCTATCGTCAGTCATGACTTACGCTCTTCGGTAAATGCTTTAAAAGTAAGTAATGGTAAACTAATCGAGAATCTGGAAAACAAAAAGTATACAGAATTAGATGTTTTGCTTCACAACAACAGCACTATTGCTGCAGGTGCTTACAATCTGTTAGACAACCTGCTCAATTGGGCTTTGTTGCAAACCCAACAAGCCTACTTTTATCAGGAATCGTTGCATTTGGTATCGATCGTGCAACATGTAGAGTACAACTACAAGCCTTTGATGCTGGATAAAAAGCTAAGTTATAAAAATGAAGTAACGGCATCAGAGTATGTATTTGCTGATTTGGATTCGCTTAAGATCATCATTCGGAATTTTTTAGATAATGCGATTAAATTCTCTAAAGAAAACGGAACGATTTCGGTCTACTCGCGCCCTTCAACCGAAGACTTTTGTTATTTAGTAATTGAAGACACGGGATTAGGAATGAGCAATGCAAGCAGAGAAGAATTACTAAAAGAAACCGTTTTACTTTCTAAAAAGAAAAATGACGACATCATAGGAACCGGTTTAGGAATGCAGTTGTGCAAAAGCCTGATTCATAAAAATGGTGGGAAATTGGATATAGAAAGCGAAGAAAACGTAGGGACGAAAATAATCATTGCCCTGCAAAAGTTTAAAAATCATGGATAATATTAATGTACTTATTATCGAAGACACTCCTGCGGAAAGTGATGCGCTTGTAAAAGTGCTTACCGAGAATAATTACAATATTGTTGGAATTGCAACATCCTACAGCGAAGCGCTGACGCTATTTTACAACAATGTGATTGATATTGTTGTGATCGATGTTTTTCTCAACGGAAATCCGGATGGAATTACTTTTGCCGAGACGATTACCATTGTTCCGAACGGTATAAAACCCTTTGTCTTTTTAACCAGTTCTAAGGATCGCCAAATTTTTGAAAGAGCCAAGTTGACCAAACCGTTTAGTTTTTTGCTAAAACCGTTCAATGAGCTCGAAATTTTGTATGCGCTGGAAATGGCTGTAGAGAAATTCTACGGACAGACCAATGTATTTCATAGTGAAGATCAGAATACAGTCATTAGCAATGAATCCCTTTTTATCAAAAAAAATAAGGCTTTAAAGAAAGTCCGCATTGAGGATATTGTCTACATTGAAGTAGAAGACCGGTATTGCAACATTATAACCGATGTTGAAAAATTTGTCATTCTAATTTCTTTAACTAAGATTATTCAGCTGTTAGATGAAACAAAGTTTTTTCAAACCCATCGCAACTACATCGTAAACGCGACAAAAATTGAAGAAATAATTGTAAATGACAATCTGGTTATCTTAAAAGGAAATCATAAAATCACCCTAAGTGATAAATACAAAGACTTCGTAAAAAACTTCCGCATCTTAAAGTAGGAGTTACAAGAGTGTCTACATAACAAAGAGCCGTTTCATTGGAAGCGGTTTTTTTTGTTTCATGTTTCATGTTTCATGTTTCATGTTTCATGTTTCATGTTTCATGTTTCAACTGGGACGGAAACTGGGACTGAGACTGAGACTGAAACTGAGACTGAGACTGAGACCAAGACTAGTCGATAAAAGAAAAAGCCCATCACAATGGATGGACTTTCTTTATTGACATCTAAGTCTTTTTAATTCTTATTTTGCGTTTCTCATTTTACGTGCTAAAAGCGTATTTTGAAGTAACATTGCAATAGTCATTGGTCCTACTCCTCCCGGAACAGGTGTAATATAGGAAGCTTTTTTACTTACTCCGTCAAAATCAACATCACCGGTAATGATGTATCCTTTTGGATGTGAAGCATCGTCTACTCTTGTAATTCCAACGTCAATCACTACCACACCGTCTTTTACCATATCTGCTTTCAGGTAATTTGGAACTCCTAAAGCAGTGATAATAATATCTGCATTTCTGGTGAACTCTTCTATGTTTTTAGTTCTACTGTGGGTTAACGTTACGGTTGAATCTCCCGGATTTCCTTTACGGCTCATCAAGATACTCATTGGACGTCCTACGATATGGCTTCTTCCAATTACAACGGTATGCTTACCGGCTGTATCAATTTTATAACGCTCTAATAATTGCATAATTCCAAATGGCGTTGCCGGAATGAAAGTATCCATTTCTAAAGCCATTTTCCCAAAATTGGTTGGGTGAAAACCATCTACGTCCTTAATAGGATCAATCGCCATTAAGATTTTTTGCTCGTCAATATGTTTTGGCAAAGGCAATTGAACGATATATCCGTCAAGCGCATCATCTTCGTTTAATTCTTTGATTTTTGCCAACAACGCTTCCTCAGTAATGTCTTCAGGTAAACTTACCAAAGTAGAATCAAAGCCAATTTGCTGGCAAGATCTTACTTTACTCCCTACGTAAGTTAAGCTTGCTCCGTCTGTCCCTACAATAACGGCTGCTAAATGAGGTACTTTTCCTCCAGCATCTTTTATTGATTGAACTTCGGCTGCGATTTCGTTTTTAATGTCTTCAGCTGTTTTTTTACCGTCTAGTAGTTGCATTGTTTTTGTTTCAAGTTTAATGTTTCAAGTTTCAAAGTGAAACTTCTAATTATTATAGCAAAAAAGTTCCAAATTCCGGTCTCAAAACTTGAAACCTAAAACTTGAAACTTTTTTTATTTTATCTCGGCATTCCACCTGGCATTCCTTTCATGCCTCCCATCATTTTCATCAGATTTTTTCCGCCCGGACCTTGCATCATTTTCATCATCTTACTCATTTGGTCAAACTGCTTCATCAACTGATTTACCTGCTCGACTTTCGTTCCGGAACCTTTAGCAATTCTGGCTTTTCTTTTTACGTCGATTAGGGAAGGTTTACTTCTTTCGATTGGCGTCATCGAGTGGATGATGGCTTCGATATGTTTGAAAGCATCATCTTCAATTTCAACATCTTTCATGGCTTTTGAAGCTCCCGGAATCATTCCAACCAGGTCTTTCATATTACCCATTTTTTTCACTTGTTGAATCTGCGTCAGGAAATCGTCAAAACCAAATTCATTTTTAGCGATTTTCTTTTGAAGTTTTCTGGCTTCTTCTTCATCAAATTGCTCTTGCGCTCTTTCAACAAGAGACACAACATCTCCCATACCTAAGATACGCTCTGCCATACGATCCGGATAGAAAACATCAATTGCTTCCATCTTCTCGCCAGTACCTACAAATTTGATTGGTTTGTTTACAACAGATTTAATTGAGATTGCAGCTCCTCCACGAGTATCACCGTCTAATTTCGTTAAGATAACTCCATCAAAGTTTAAGATATCGTTGAACGCTTTTGCGGTGTTTACAGCATCTTGTCCTGTCATAGCATCTACAACGAACAAAGTCTCCTGTGGTTGAATTGCTTTGTGAACACGTGCAATTTCATCCATCATTTCCTGATCCACTGCCAAACGTCCGGCTGTATCGACAATCACAACGTTGAAACCGTTTGCTTTTGCATGTTTGATTGCATTTTGCGCAATCTCAACAGGATTTTTATTTTCAGGTTCTGAGTATACCTCAACCCCTATTTGATCTCCTACTACATGTAACTGGTTAATCGCCGCAGGACGGTAGATATCACACGCTACTAATAGTGGTTTTTTATTTTTCTTTGTTTTTAGAAAGTTGGCTAATTTTCCAGAGAAAGTTGTTTTACCTGATCCTTGCAATCCTGACATTAAAATAATGCTCGGGGTACCGGAAAGATTAATTCCTGCAACATCTCCACCCATTAATTCGGTTAGTTCGTCTTTTACTAACTTTACCAATAACTGACCTGGCTGAAGTGTTGTTAAAACGTCCTGACCTATTGCTTTTTCTTTTACTTTGGTCGTAAAATCTTTAGCAATTTTAAAGTTAACATCGGCATCTAACAAGGCACGACGAACTTCTTTCAAGGTATCGGCAACGTTTACTTCTGTAATTTTCCCGTGTCCTTTTAATATATGGAACGCTTTATCTAACTTATCACTTAAATTATCAAACATACTATTTTCTTTATTTGAGCTGCAAAGATAATCTAATTAGATATTTTAGGCAATTTTTATTTAGTGTCAAAGTTGGTGGGGAGTTTTTGTTTCAGGTTTCAAGTTTCAGGTTGAAACCGGGACTGTAAACTGTTACTGTTGCTCAGGTTTAAATTGCTTTTTGGCTCTTGTATTTGTGGGGAATTTGATCGTAAGGGGCTTTTTTTTTGCACGCGAAGGCGCGAAGACGCGAAGTTTTACTCTCTTTTTTGTAAAAAGGTCTTGCGAACTTTGTGTGAAAAACTTGAAGACAAAGAAGCCTTGTTGTTTTTACTCGCAAAGGCGCGAAGACGCAAAGTTTTTTCTTTAGCACGCAGATTTTGCGGATTGGGCTGATTTTACTTGTATCTAACAAAAACCATTTTGTCTTTCATCCCCACACAAAAAAATCTGCAAAATCTGCAAAATCTGCGTGAAAAAAAATCAAATCAAAATTGAGTTTATTCTTCAACTTTAAACTGAGACTACTTTTTTTTATTATATAAAATAAGGCACGAAGATGCAAAGTTTTACTCTCTCTTTTGTAAAAAGGCCTTGCGAATTTTGTATAAAAAACTTGAAGACAAAGAAGCCTTGTTGTTTTTGCTCGCAAAGGCGCGAAGACGCAAAGTTTTTTCTTTAGCACGCAGATTTTGCAGATTGGGCTGATTTACTTAGTCTCTGATAAAAACCATTTTGCCTTTCATCCCACACAAAAAAAAATCTGCTAAATCTGCCAGATCTGCGTGAAAAAAATCAAGCTAAAAACAAGTCGACAACTCAACTGCAAACTGTAAACTGTAAACTGAAACTGCAAACTGAGACTATTTTATTTCACATTACAAAAAAAGGCACAAAGAATAAACTTTGCGCCTTTGTACCTCTGTACCTTTCCAACAATCCTCCTAAAACTGGAAGTAAATAAAAGGTTGTGAACCTGCAACTGCGGTTGCGTAAACGATCCAGTAAACGAAACCTAAGACTACCGCTTTTAAAAGCAATGGTGTTCTGTCAAAAGTCCATTTTAATTTTGTGGTGAATAACTCCGGTAAGAAATGCCAAACGTAACCGAACAGCATTAAAAGAAATACATTTTTATAGCCTAAAACTATTGCTTTCCATTGTTCCGGTTCGAAAGTTAACTGACCGATATTATTGATTACCTGTAAAGCCGTATCAAAGTCTCTGGCGCGGAAAAAGATCCAACAGAAGACTACGAAATGAAAGGTTATTACTATTGAAATAAAAGTCCAAATAGCGGGTCTTTTACTTTCTTTTTTGGCCGGGAAAAATTCCAGAAAGATTTTGTGTACCGCCAATGCTAAACCGTGTAAAGCTCCCCAGATAATAAACTGTGCCCCTGCTCCGTGCCACAATCCACCCAAAAGCATCGTCGTAAACAAGTTAAAATTGGTTACTGCGGTTTGACTTTTTTTATTTGAAAGTAAAAAGGTAAGCGCAAAAACAACAATTGAGCTAATCGCAATAACTAACGGAATTATACTCACATTGATGTTTGTAATTCCCCATAATAACAATCCGAAGAAAAATAAACTCGGGAACAAATATCCTGCGAAAGATCCTTCGCGGTTTCCTCCAATAGAGATATACAAAAAGTCTTTTAACCAGGTTGATAACGAAATGTGCCATCTTCTCCAGAAATCGGTAATGGAGGTTGACTTGTACGGCGTTCTAAAGTTGGCCGGCAACTTAAATCCTAACAATAAAGCAATACCGATTGCCATATCTGAATATCCTGAAAAATCACAATAAATCTGAATTGCATAACCATAAGAGGCCATCAAATTCTCAAATGATGTATAGGTCATCGGCGTATCGAAAACACGATCCACGAAGTTTACAGAGATGTAATTGGAAATAACGGTTTTCTTAATTAATCCTCCAATAATAAGGAACAACGCATTGTTTACATCTTCTTTGGTCAGATTCAGCTTTTGATAAATCTGAGGAAGAAAATCTTTGGCACGTACAATTGGCCCTGCCACTAATTGTGGAAAGAAGGAAACGAAAAACAAATATTCGATATAATTTTTTGTTGGTTTGATTTCTTCCCGATAAATCTCAATGATATAACTCATCGACTGAAAAGTATAAAACGAAATCCCCACCGGAAGGAAAACATCGTGAAGTTGGAAATGACCATTGAACATATCATTGTAGGTCACAATCATAAAGTTCATGTATTTAAAATAGCCCAGCAATCCCAAGTTCAGAATAACACTTATCACCAGGTAAATTTTCTTGATTGTGTCTTTCTTTTGTCTGTAAATAATCTGACTCAGACCATAGTCGACTACGGAAGAAAGCAGTAACAATAAAAAGTAAATCCCGCTTGACTTGTAATAAAAGAAAAGCGAAAACAATATCACGTAGGTCAATCGCAAATAGAATGTTTTACGCAAAAAGGCGTAAACGAAATAAAAAACCAAAAACAATCCGAGAAACAAACCGGTATTAAACAGTAACTTTTCTTCGGGATTGTATATAAACCAACCTTTAACCTGTTCGATGGTTATTTCACCAAAATTATGAACAAACCAATCATTTATGCTATTAACTGTTATCAACTTATTTTTTTAATTTAAAATTATCGTATGCTTTTAAAAATGCCTCGGCAAACAATTTTCCTTGTTTTTCGTATCCTTTTTTAGAGTAATGAACCCAATCCGGCCCTATTAATCCTTCTGTCCTTAATCTTCGAACTCCATTTATACCTCCAAATTCATCGTATAAATCCCAAACTGCAAAATCATCTGTTTTAGAAACTTCAATGATATGTCGGGCATAATCGGCAACAAAAGTATTAGGTCTTCTGGCTTTAAGTAAAGACGGAGGGGGTGTTGCGACAATAATAGGAACATTAATGCCTTGTGCTTTCACATTCCTAATAAACTCACGCAACTGTTGTATGTAAGCCGCGGCGTCCATTTTATCATAGCTTTCGTTTGTTCCTAATGAAAAAACCAGCATGTCGGGATGAAGCGCTTTTAATTGCTCAAAAAACAAGGGATATTTATTGTAATCTGAAAATTTGGCTCCATTTACTCCAATGCTGCTGTACAATAATCCCGGAGTATCTTTTTCTAAAACAAGTCCGCTAAGCTCGTATTTTGAGGCACTTTTATTTGGAATCAGAAAAATTTTATCCAGTGTTTTATCCGAATTATAATAATGTGAAAACGAATCGGATTGCAACTGTAAGGGAGCAAATTCTGATACGGAAACGGATCTTGTTCTTTTTTCGTTTGTTGAAATTTTCAGCGTTCTGCCGGCGCGAATTGCATTTGACTTTAAATGATTGTCTCTTTTTAGTTCTGAAACCGAAACATTATACTTGTCTGCGATGGTAGAAAGTGCTTCTCCTTTTTTTATTTTATGTGTGATGACTTTTGGCTCACTCGTCTGGATTGTATTGATTTTAGACGAAACCGCCAAATCAAACATATCTTGATTTTTTGGGGTTATGATTCGGATTGAATTGAATTTATAAGCCGCATCCTTCACATTTAACTCTACTACAAAACCTCCATTATCCCTCCAAAGTGCAATACCACTTAAACCAACGGGATTGTTTCTGACAGGGTGAATGTTTCGATAACTTTCCCAGCCTTTGCTTGACTTGAAACGTTCGTTATAAGAACCATTTGTTTTGGCCAACTGATATGGAAAAACAAAACCACGACCTCCATTACCAAATTCCTGCTGAAGTCTCTTTCTGATTTCATTGGTCATAAGATCGCTCTGAATGTGAGAATCTCCGATATGTACAATATTAATCTTCTTATTCTTTTGACTCTCGTTATCCTTTAATTTTTGGAAAACGCTTTCTAACTCTTTCGCATTATAAATCCGATCATCAGAAAAAGAATCTATTGCTGTTGTATCCACTTTATGAGTCATACTTTTCGTTATTGGAAGTGGTGCTGTCTTTTGAGGTTTTTCATTCGTAGAAAAAAAGAAACAACAAAAGAAAATAATAAGTCTATTCATTTATACTATCTTTTTTGACAGATACGGAATCTGTCTTCGTTTTTCTGACGGGTCTTGATCCCTCGCCTCTTTCTCGTTTTTCACGCAGAATTTTATACTCTTCGTATCCTTTATTTAACTGACTGTATAATAAATTACCGATTGCTTTTGCGCCACGCTGATTAAAGTGGGTGTAATCTTTATTAGCTCTTGCCGGCGATTCGTCAACCCATTTTACCATCGATCCGTCTCCTCCCATTAGAGTATACAAATTGACAAACCCGGATTCTGTATCCAGAGCGTATCTTTTTTGCGCTCTCATTAACGGAACTACAGCTGAATCGGTTTTCATTTCAAGATCGTATTTAGTCGATTTATCTGCTGTTGAAACAATCAGAATAGAAACTCCCGGGAATGATTCTTTTATTTTATTGATGGTTTTTGTCATTCCTCTTTGGTACCACGAATAATTTTTGGTTCCGTAGTTCAAGACGTTCGTTCCATAATGTAAAACAATTAAATCGTATTTTAGATTGTTGTTGAATGCTTGCATTACGCCTGCATTAAACGTTGAAATCGGCAATCCTGAATTTCCTCTCTGTGAAAAATTATCCACGTGAACTCCGCTACCATTATCAAAATTAAAACCATAGACAGGAATAGAATCCGCCTTTATAAAATTGGCTTTAAATGATTTTATACTTCCAGAAGTCACTTTTAAAGTATTTACCAGATTATTCGGAACAAGGCTTTTTCGTAAGGTATCTTTACCGATAATGAAATTCACATTTCCTTTTTTGGATCCTCTTCCATAAAACAAAGTTGGATTGTCTAAAGCGGTAGAAAATTTATTTAATCCTGCCTCGTATTGTACCCAGGTTGTATTGGCTCTGTCATTGGCAAAGAATACGTGCCCATTGACTCCAAAAGGACTTGTGGGTCTTTTTACATTTAAATAGGATTGTGTTTTCCAGTTTTTAGAAAACAGTGTTTTTACAGAACCTCTCGATGCTGATGATTCTGAAATTATCGAAACAAAACCAACTCCGGTTCCTCCAAAGCGCTCCTGATACTTCATTCGCACGTCTTGCACAATTAAATCACCATCGGTCATAGAATCCCCGTAATATGCAATTCGTACTTTGGCTTGTGGATTTTTCTCTAATTGATATAATTTCTCGTAAAAAGAAATCAGGTATTGAAATCCTTTATAATCCTCAAAAGTTTCTGAAGGAAATTCGATGCCTTCCGATTCATCAAAAACGATATTTTCTCCTGCATCTCTTTTTTCTTCTTCAGAAATACTGTCTTCGTCTGCAGACAACGAATCATTTGCCACCGACTCTAAAAGAAGGCTGTCAATCAATATGTTTTTGGAATCGATCTTACTGTCGGAAAAAATTTTATCCGGTAAGATTTGTTTAAATCCAATGAATGCTATGAATGCTAATGCTACAATGGCAAAAGACTGAAAGAAATAAGATTTTGTATTCACTTAGTACTTATAAATTTGAAGATTGGTTTTCTAAAAACTTGCGCCTTTAAAATTCCTATTAATTCCGCTTAAAAAAACAGCTGCAAAGATAGGATTAAACGTTAATTTATAATTCTTTTTAACGATTAAAATAAAAACAAAAAAAGAGGCCAGATAAATCCAACCTCTCTCAAAAAAAAATAAAAAAAACAAAGCTAATGATTAACTAAATTTTAAAGCCGTTTTATTGTATAACATTGGTTTCCAAAGTTTAAAACTAAAACCAATTATAGCCAAGTTGATAAGCAATAATCCGGACATCTGAACCAATTCTCCAACCTCATTGGGTTCTAAGAACAAATGGAACAGAAAAATGTTAATCGTAACAGGTAAGGCAATAATAGCTCCCATTAGCGAGAACAGCTGACTGATCAGCAACACACCTGCTAAAAGTTCAACAAATCCCAAAAACTGCCAAAAATAATTGGTCTGTTGCATCCCGAAAATATAATTTTGAATTTTCAGAACTTCGGTATTTGGTGCTACTTCTTCTCCTTTTTTTATGGTTTCCACCATTTCCGTTGGAGCAGGACTAGGAGATTCAAACTTATTGAATCCTCCTAAAATCATCATTCCTCCCAGAATTAGTGTAAAAATTATTCTTAGTATTTTTAGTGTTTTCATCTTGTCAAACAATTTAAATTATCAAAAACAAAACCTATTGAAACGAAATCTTACCGGATTTCACTTCTTTATTATCTGCCATTATCTTATAGAAATAAAGCCCTTTTGGATAATTAGCAGGAAAATTCCAATTCACTACCTGATTTGGAGTAACTGTTCCTCTAAAAATAGATTTAGTTTCTCTTAACCCTTCTGAAAAAATGGTAATTTCAATTTCTTTGTTGGCAGAGAAATTGGTTGTAAAGTTTACAGATTCTGTTGTTGGGTTTGGGTACACGGTTACATCAGTTGAAACTCCTTTTTCACTTGCAATAGCTGTTTTTGCAGAAGCTCCTTTAGGTAAAATTGTAATAGAATTACTACCTGAGGTTTCATTCCCTGAAGTTACTATTCTATGTATCTTTAAAACAGGATAGGTCTTTAAATAATTATAAATATCCTCCGTAATTTCAAAACTTTGACCTGTATTTGGAAAAACAAATGGTTCTTCACCCCCCATTAACATCCAAGAATATTGATATGAATTATTCCCTCCTGTCGGCTGACTACCAGTTATAGTAGAACCACTAATTGAAATTGTATTGTTTCCTACAGGAGCAATAGGTAATATTTTAACTGAAACACTAGTCATTGTTTGACTACCAGAGGTCACAATTCTGCTTATAGATAAATTAGGGTATAATTTTAAATAGTCATATACATCTTTAGTCAGTTCAAAATTTTGTCCCGTCTGTGGAAAAGTATATGGCTCTTCACCCCCCCATAAAATCCAAGAATATTGATATACATTAATCCCTCCTGTTGGTAAACTACCGTGAATTGTAGATCCATTTAAAGTTATTGTATTATTTAGTATAATTGGAGCGGGAGTTACGGTAACAGCAACTTCATTACTAAAATGACCAAGAACGCCTGATTTTACAATTCTTTTATACGATGTATTTACAAAAGGTGTATCAGAGGATAAACTACTACTTTTTGCACCTGCAATAGTAACCCAACCACCATTTATATCTTTCTTTTGCCACTCAAAACTATAATTCCCAATACCTCCAGAAGGGTTACTTCCAGTTATGTTTACTGATTGCCCTTCAGTGATTGTTTGATTTCCCCAAATAGAATTATTAAGTATTGCAGGAATAGGAATCACTTTTACAGGAATGACATTTCCTCTAATTGAACCTCCGCCTACATAATCTGAAAATTGACCATAGAATATTCCTCCTGTAGCATTAAATGCCGAAGCATTCATTGAAACTGTAAATTCCTTACTGTACCATGAGCTTAATAAATTATTATTAAAATCAACGTTAACATATTGTAAAGAAGTACTCTCTGAAGATGATTTCTTACTGAAAACGTATAAATAGCCTTTTTTTAATACTAATTGAGGATTACTGAGATCTAAATCAAAAGTTATTGATACAGATTCTCCCTGATATATTTCAATAGGTGAACCATTTGGTATAGATTTCCCATTTGTATATCTTAAATTAGAAATTTTAACAGTCCCTCCTTGCGCATAAGTTGGTACTATTTGTAATCCCGCAAAAATTAAAAATAATAAAAGTAATTTTATTTTCATAGTATTCTCCTGATTGTTTGGTTTTGGTTTTTGAAGTTATTTATAGATAGAATCTTGGTAAATAACCAAGATTCTATCTATATCTTATAATACTATTTTAAGAGAGCATATTGGAATGATACATTTCCTCTTTCACCTGCAGCGCTTAACATTGAAGTGAATTTTAATTTGTAAACATTTCCGTTAGCATCTTTTATAACATAAAAACGATCTGTTTTAAACGATAAAGGATAAGTTGCTCTCCAGTTACCACCTATTACTCTTTGATCTTTTGCTAAATCAGTATTGAATTTATCTTGAGTTGCATTAGCTAAAGTGAAATTTTCGTAAGCTATTTCAGATGTTAAAACTTGGAATGCTTTAGTACCATTTTTTGTATTAGTAATTGCGTAATCAGGGAAATAATATGATCCTGCTGATGAACCATCATTATATAATGTTTCCCCTGTGAATGTAGTAATATTTAAATCCCATTTATCTTTTGTAGGTTCAACTTTAACTACCGATTTAGTGTTCAAGCTAAAGAAAGAAAAATTATAAGCTGCATCTTTGGCAATAGTAACTTCACTGTGTGTTGTCGCATTTAAATCTGCATACTGTAATTTGTAATTATTACCGTCTCTTAAAATTCTAATTTTTTTCCATCCTCTTGAAGCTCCAGTAAGTGCAACTCCAGTTCCTGTTGCCGGAACAGCAGAAATCTCTTGTCCCATATTTACTAAATAAACTTTATTTTCTGCATTATTAGCTGAAACCTCAGCAATCGCAGTTCCTTTAAGTTTATCAGTTGCAGTCAAATTCCCATAAGGACTATCTATAAAGCCAATATTAGATGCTTCATAATTACCAGTCGTTACATTTGGGTCCTCAACTTGCACTTCATCAATATTAGTAGTGTTAAGTTGTTTAACAGCAAATTTATTAATAGCCCCATTTGAAATTACACGAAATTCATTTCCTCCGTAAAAACCAAGATCCCAACTAGTTTTTAAAACTTTGGTCATTGCTCCAGAGCTTAAATCAATAAATACTTGATTAGGAACGGTATTCCCTCCATTTTCAGACGCTAATGTTTTAGTTGCAACAGCAGTTTCATTAAAGTTAAGCTGACTAGAGCCTGTAGCTGCAGTAACTTTAACATCCTGATCTGAAACAGAAGCAATCGTGAATTTCACATTTTTGACTTCACCTTCAATAGCATCAATTATTTTTTTGAATTTAAAAGATACTGAGCTAACGTTAGCAGCATATGACAATACTAATTTTGCATTTTCTACAGCTGGAGTCGTTGTATAATCTGTACCGTAAACTAAAGCAGTAGGTACTACATTTAAAGTTACTGTACCTGCCGATAAGGTTGGCTTAGAAAAAACAACTTTCACTTCTGTCTCGGCGTCTATAACATTTGTAGCAGTATTCACGAATGCAGCTGCATTAGAATTATCTACATCATTATCATCATTGTTACAAGCTGTAATACCAACAAGTAAAAATGTTATAATTAAAAGTACACTTTTTTTCATTTTGATTGTTTATTAAATTAAAGATTAAGATTATATGTTAGTTTTAAATAATAAGATCTCCCATATCCCAATAGGATATTATTTGAAGTTGCGTGCGCAGCTCCTGATGCAAGACTTTGCTGAATATTGGTAACATCTAAAATATTTCTGGCACCGATAGTTACATCAAATGCCTTCTTATTAAAAGTCTTTCTTACAGAGGCATCCAAAAAGCTATAAGACTCTAGTGTTGATAGTCTATAAACATCCAATCCATTCTCTTTCACTGCTCTAAATTGTTGTTGCTCTCCATTAAACTTGTAGTTAACAGCAAACAAAGTGTTGTATTTAGATAAATTGTATGTTATACTACTATTAATTTGTAAAGCATATAAAAATTGATCATCCGAAACCACTTTTCCATTATCAATTTTTTGCGAAATTCCAACCAGAGAAGCACCTAGATTAAATGACAGATTTTTAAAATTAATCTGATTTGTAACCGCTGCATTCCACATTTTATAAGTACTAATATTAATATATTGATAAATTGGTTGTGTCGTACCTGGTTCATCACCTACATAAGCCATATCAATCTTATCATTTACATTCAGAAAAGAAGTCGACAACTTAGTTGAAAGCAATAATCCAGACTCAAAAGATGTCATTTTTTTTATACTAAAATCATATGACATACTTGTTTCCGGGATTAAGGCATCATTACCATAAAATTGGTGTCCTGAAAATTTAATTTTCGAATACAATTCATCGAAATTTGGTGTACGAAATCCTCTTCCAAGTGATGTACGCATTTCAATTCCTTTATCAAATAAATAGTACAACCCCACAGAAGCTGCATACTGATTGTCAAATTGATTTTGGAATGAAATTCGACCTCCTGGTCTAATTGAGAATTTTTTTGTTGCTTTAATCTCTGAGGAAAGAAAAACATCATAATTTTCAAATCTTTTTTCAACCGGAACAAATGATTCATTCTCGCCATTAACCAACGAGTATCCGAGATTATTAACATATTCATAGCCTAATTGAAAATCAAAAGCTTTCTCTGGAAAAAAATTACCTAAAGTTCCAGTTGAATAAAACAACTCTGTTGATTGATTTGTTTGCTTAATACCTTCTGATTCTTGTCTCGATTTTATATTGTACTCAAACGAATCTGTTGATCGAGTTTGTTTCTGTTGGGAAAATGAAACATTATAATTATACTGAGAAGCTAATTTTCCATAAAAATTCAAATGATTAATAATACGTTCAGTTAAAAAACGTTTATCACTGGAATAACGAATATCATCAAAAGGAGGATTTGTTACAACATTAACAATTGGATTATAATAATCTATATTTTCATTTAAATAATCGAATTTATAAAAAGCTCTAAAACTATTCTTTTTATAACTTATCATTCCATTACCTATATATTGCAATTTTGGCAACCACGTATACCCTCTTTGTAAATCAGTTTCACTATAATATTCCCCTTTTTTACCCCCCAGATAACCATCAAGATCATTTCTATCAAGTCCTCCAGATATAAACCAATTATCGTTAATACTATGTGATACTTTTAATGATTGTATATGACGTCCTTTATTAAAAGCTGTATACTCTTCACCAACAGTTTCTTCCTGTACTGTTGCTCCAATCTCCCATTTATAACGAGATGATTTTTTTGTAATAATATTTAAAACTCCCGTAACAGCGTTGGCACCGTTAGTTACCCCCATAGAACCTTCAATAATTTCAATTTGCTCGATATCATCAAGATTAATCTGCGTTAAATCAACATTATTCCCTAAACTGGTATCACTCACTACAGGAATATTATCAATCAAAATCTTAAAATATTCTCCATTTAAACCAAACATAGATACTGTAGACCTACCTGTTCCAGAACTTGGAGTAATTGTAATATTTAAATATTGATTGAGTAAATCTGCCAGATTATTAGCTGCTTGTTGTTCAATATCCTTTCTGGAAATTACGGTCACATTAAAAACCGACTTCTTTATCGATTGTGGTTCAAACTGACCAGTCACAACAACTTCTGACAATTCTTCTTTTCCATTAATTGTATCTTTTTGCTTTTCTTGAGCTGAAATATTTATTGCAAATATAATTGCTGCAAAAAGGGTAATTTTTCTTTTCATTATTTTTATTGAATCTTAATAAGTCGATGCAAATATATAATTATTTTTATCTATTCTAAATAAAAACCATATATTTGCGAAAAATTTAAAATAAAATAATTGAAGTTATGATTACAAAAAGCCTCTATTTTTCAGCCGTTATGGCTTTGACTTGCAGCCTTGGTTTCAGTCAGGATGCAAAAAAGCAACAGGACCTAAAGTCAATAAAATCAATGTGTGGATGTTATGAAGTAAAATTTAATTTTGCTGAAACTTTTCAATATGCGAAGGATACTCTTACTTATAAACCTTCTCAAACCAAACACGAATCGGCATTAGAATGGGTAGAACTTTTAGAAGATACTCCAAATAAGATTGTAATGCAGCACTTGTTAATTGTAAGTGACGACATGATCATCAAACACTGGAGACAAGACTGGCTGTATGAAAACACTGATTTATATTCTTTCGATAAAAGCAGCTCTTGGAAATATAAAAAACTGGACAAAAAAGCCGTAAAAGGACAATGGACTCAAAAAGTATATCAGGTAGATGACAGTCCAAGATACGAAGGTTCTTCTACTTGGGTACATGTAGACGGAAAAGACTACTGGGCAAATGTAGCTGATGCACCATTACCAAGAAGAGAGCAAACAAAACGTAACGATTACAATGTTTTAAAAAGAAGAAACATTCATGAAATCACTGCTACAGGATGGAACCATGAACAAGACAACGATAAAGTAGTAAGAGACGATTCCGGAAAAGATTATGTATTAGCTCAGGAAAAAGGATTCGATGTTTATACTAAGGTTCCGGATATCAAATGTATCGCTGGTCAAAAATGGTGGGCAGCAAATAATGCCATCTGGAAAAATGTTCGCGATAAATGGCAAACTCTTTTTGACAGACATAAAGACTTAAACTTAGAGGCTAAAGTAGACAGAAAAGCCCTTTATTCTTTACTGTTTGATTTAAAACCAACTGCTACAAAAGCAGAAAGTGATGCTATAATCGACAAGTTTGTAAAACAATAAATATTGTGTGTTAGTTATAAAAAAGCTGGTAATCTTAGGATCACCGGCTTTTTTTATTCCTAAAAAAACCGTTTAAAAATTAATTTAAACGGTTTACCTTTATTTTTTTTTCTAAAAGCTTACTAATTCAAAATAGTTAAAATGAATAAAGGTTTTTATTGTAGTCCGGGTTTAATCAGAATTTAGTTGAATCCTAGTATTTGTCCCAGAATAATTTAGTTGTCATTTTATCTCCTCCAATTGCACTTGAAGCTGCTGCGTAATTGGCTCCGTTTGTAGAAGGGGCTAAATGCGAGTATACCATTCTCACGGGAACCTTACCCTCGGCAGCCGGTACTGCTGTAGATGGTGCAACAAGTTTAGGAAAATCAAGTCTTCTGTATGCCGTCCAGGCTTCAAATCCCCTGTTGTAGTAGGCAATCCACATTTGGTATGCAATTCTTTCTTTGGCATTACTACCTGTTGCAGTAGCAAAAGCAACATTAGGCTGTGCCAGGTAAGCAGTTATATCTGCATCTGCAACACCCCAATATTTCATACTTGCAGTAATACCATTGGTGTAATGCGTACTTGCAGGGCTTCCAACTGCCCAGCCCCTGTTTGCAGCATCAGCCAGTAAAAAAGAAGTTTCGGCATAGTCAAAAAGATCTCCTTTGAAATTGATTTCTTTCAGGGCTTTATTGAATATGGATACGGTTTGAACATCCGCTTTAAAACCATATGGTGCCCCAACATATACACCTCCCTTTTTAGAAGCGGGGTCAAAGTAGAAATCTCTTCTCGGATCCGTAAGATCATTTAAAGCAGTTGTAAACAAACTTGATATCGAATAGTCTGCCCTGCTTTTGAAACTCTCATAATTTGGATTGAAGTGCGGTTTAACCGAGGTGTACTGGAAAATAGCATTATCACTGTTACTTGTCATAGCACCTGAAGTATAGGCCGTTTCAACCAAGGTCTTAGCAAGAACCGGATCTACATCTGACAATTGCATCCCTAATCTGATTTGAATAGAATTTGCGTATTTTTTCCAGCTTGCCACATTCCCGCCATAAACCAAATCAGCTTTACCAAAACTAGCCTGTGTGGGATCTAATTTACTTATTGCCAAAGTTAAACGGCTTCCTAAATCTTTATAAATTGTTAATCCATCATCGTATTTTGGCTGCAAAACTCCTGTTTTTATGGCTTCAGAATAAGGTACATTACCATACAGATCCACCAGCGTTTGGTAGACTTGTACAATCTGAATCTCAATAATCGCTAATTTATTTTGTTTTACAACTATAGCCTGAGCGCCCGCTGCGGGAGCAGCTGTTATTTTATTCTGCGCATCGATCAGGTCTTTTAATACATCTCTGTACAACAATACCCAATTTGAGTTTCCTAACAGACGGGAATCCATGTCATATCTGGACTCATCCGGATAAGCAACCTCTGACCATTGTTGCGCATACAATCTAAAGTTGTTTCTATTTACAGATGAATTATTTAAAAAGATAGCATACTGCTCTTGAGCCGAAGACATAAGAGCTTCGGGTACAGGGGTAACATACGCTTTGGTATCATCGTTTAACCCCTCAAGGTTATCACAGGAATACAAACAGAGTCCTAAGAATGCAAAAAGTATAGGATATTTTCTTTTTTTCATTTTATTGTTTTTTTTAGAATTGAACTTTTACATTAAAGCTAATTTCTCTAACCGAAGGCATAACACCGGTTTGGAATCCCTGAAAGTTCCCGGAACCAAAGTTCGATTCAGGATCTGCGTAGGGAAGATTTTTATGTATGATCCATAAATTACTGCCATTTGCCGCAAAAATCACATTGTTAAGAAAAGTCCCTTTTAATAATTTTACAGGCAATTGGTAAGCAATAGAAACCTCTCTCAATTTTACATATGAAGCATCATAAACAAAATATTGATTGGGAAAAGATTTATAACCTAAGTTAGATTCTCCTGTAGCTGTTGTTACCATAGCTCTAACGGTATTACGACTACCGTTGGCTTGTACTCCCGGCAAAATTTGACCTCCCGGATTTGCATCAGTAATTTTGTTACGGATTGGATTCCCTAACTCATTTGTTCCGACACTACTTTGGTAAATACCGCTAGATTGTCCATAGGCCTGATCCAGAGAGAACAAATCCCCTCCTTTTTTTACATCAATTAAAAAACTAAACGTTAGATTTTTGTAATTAAAAATATTGTTGATACCACCAGTCCAATCTGGATTTATATTTCCAATAATGCTACCACCAACTTTATCATAGTTTCCGTTTGGCAGCACTACTCTTTCTCCGTTTAAGTATTTATAACCAGAGCCTTTAATTACTCCTAACGGCTGTCCCGGAATTGCATTTAAGCTTGTTCCCTGATTAAACGTACCAATAACAATTTGCGGAAGACCATCGGCTAACGATACTACTTCACTTTTGTTTTTATTCCAGTTAATTTTTGAAGTCCACGAGAAATCTTTTGTTTTCACAGGAACCAAAGTAAGTGTAAATTCGACTCCCGTATTGGTAAGTTTCCCGGCATTAGTTGTTGTCCCGCTATAACCTATCTCAGAACCTGTAGTAATATCCATAATCAGATCTGTCGTGGTACTCTTATATAACGAAGCTTCAAGACCGATTCTCCTTTTGAACAATTGCAACTCAATCCCTAATTCTTGTCCATCAATCGTCTCCGATTTTAAGTTTGGATTTTTACGGATGTTTTCATTAGAAAATAAAGCATTATCACCAAAATTCGTGTCTTTAGTATAGACGGGCTTAATTACATGTACGTTAGCATCATTTCCGGTTTGCGCAAAATTAACTCTCAATTTACCAAAATCTAACCAAGGAACCGTAAGATGTTTACTAAAGATATAGGTACCGGTAACGGATGGATACTTATATTTTGCTGCTTTTGCGGGCAAGGTAGAGGATTCATCGATTCTGTAAGTTCCTTCAATAAAAAAAGTTTCTTTGTAATCAAAAGAGGCACTGGTATAAACACTATTCGTTCCTCGCTCTTCTAAAAATTCTGTTGGGTTTTCAATTGAACTAATAGAGTTAGAAAGCGCATACAATTTTGGAATTAACAACCCCCCATTGGTTGAGGATCGAATAGAACTAAGTTCACTTCTTCTACTGGACGCCCCCAATAGTCCCCTAAAGTTAACACCTTCCGTAATTTTAGCCTTAAAATTGAGCAGTAAATCCAGATTGACCTCTCTGAATCTTTTGTCATATCTAGCATATTTGGCAATACCACTATTGGCTCCTGACCCTAAAGCTACTCTCTCTTCGTGATTTTCTACATAAGAATCCACTGCTCCTCTTCCCGTTACAGAAAACCAGTTTGTGATTTCAGTGTTAATTGTAAAGTTCCCAAAGAAACGATCTCTACTAAAATTATTGTAATTTTCATAGCGACCAAAATAAGGATTATCCCAATATAACGGAATCGTATTTGAGACCGCTCTTGGATTCCAGGTTATATTTTTACCTGTTAAATGATAAGCACGTTCTTGCTCCTTAAGATCTACATCAGTATGCCACCACTGTCTAAAACTACCAACAATATTATCTGAGTATCCCGTATCGTTCAAACCCGTTCCACCAGAAGTGATATAATTTGCGGTTGCAGCAATTTCTGTTTTACTACTAACTTTATAACTACCGGAAAAATTAAAATTATGCTTCTTTATGGAGCTATTAGGCAAAACCCCTGTTTGATCCAAATTCGTATAAGCAAATCTAAAAGTTCCATTTTCATTTCCACTAGTTATCGCAACGTTATTGGTATAGGTAGTGGAGTTCTTGAAAAATGAGTTTGGATCGTTTTTCGCTGCTTGCCAAGGTGATGTTTTTCCATAAGTGGCTACTAATTCAGGATAATAGGCATTCCAGCTGTATACCTTTTGGGAGGAATTGAATGCAGGTCCCCAAGAAGAATCTTCGGGCACTATAGTTGGAAATGAACCCTGTCCTAAATCTGCATTTGAACCGAACACAAAACCGTCTCCCCCTCCATATTGTTTTTGATACTCGGGAAGCGTGCTTTTGTCGGCAGTCCCAACAGTAAGTCCGGAACTAACAGAGATTCCTAATCCTTTTCCTTTTCTTCCTTTTTTAGTCGTAACAATAATTACTCCATTACCCGCTCTTGATCCATACAAAGCAGATGCGGCTGCGCCCTTTAACACATTGATGGTTTCAATATCGTCAGGGTTTATATCCGATGCGGCATTTCCATAATCATACCCCGAACCACCTGATTTCTGACTACTTGTATTTGAGTTGTCATTATTTAACGGAATACCGTCAACGACCCAAAGTGCCTGATTGTTTCCGGTAATCGATTTAGATCCTCGAATAACAACGTTTGTAGATCCTCCGAAATTACCACTTCTCTTTATTTCAATACCGGCTACTTTACCGGAAATTGAATTTGCAACGTTTCCGGTATTAACTTTTGTCAGGTCTTCTCCTTTGACCTCTTGCGTAGCGTAACCTAAAGATTTTTTCTCTCTTTTGATTCCCATGGCCGTGGACACTACAACATCATCCAGCTCCTGAGCATCTCCACTTAATTTAATAGTAAGTACCGATGAATTTGCCGTCACTTCCTGATTTTTCATTCCGATGTAACTGAATACCAAAATCTGATTCGATGTTGCCTTAACAGAGAACTTACCTTCAAAATCTGTTTGTGTTCCGGATTTAGCTCCTTTTAACAATACGGTAACCCCCGGTAGCGGCATGCCCATATTGTCAGAAACAGTTCCTGAAACAAGTCTTTCCTGCGCAAAAAATAATTGCGAACTAAGTACAAAAAACAGCATTACCATTACTTTAATTCTTTGCTTCATTGTTTAAATTTTAAATAATTTTGGTGCAACTTACTTCATTAATATAAATTTAACAAGAAATTTATTCTTTTTAACATATTAAATTGTAATCCTAATATTACTTTTTAACATCTAAAAGAAAACAACAAGTACACAAACAGCTGAAATAAAGACAGTTAATACAATTCATTCCTGAAAGGACAATCTTACAATTATGGGTTATTATTTTTTTGAATAAATGCCTTTTATCCTTTTTGTAGGAAGAAAGAGTGTAGAAGAAGAGGCAAAGGCTCAGAGGGACAAAGTGTCAAAGTTTTCTTGAATCAAGACATATTTTGTGGAGGAACAAATATCTTGTACTTCTGCAATTTCGAATCAAGTTAAAAAGTTGCGAAATAATTTTTAGAAATTTCTTTTATTAGAAGTAGCAGATCATATACTTTTTGGCCAGAGCTTTTTAAGAACCTAATTTTCTAACTTCTTGCTTTGACGATCTCGCAAAGACGCCAAGTCGCTAAGTTTTTTTCTGTTTTTTCATTAAAACTTTGCGATTTTGCGACTCTGCGAGATTTTTACTTCCCCACAACTTTCGGACTTGATCCGTTTTCTTTTGTTCTGACTTTCAGAACTGCAAATTGAGAACTGCAGCAAAGGCTAATCAACCAACCCTCGTAATAATCCAAAAAAAATAGGCAGTTCGTATGGGAACAGCCTATTTTTTTTGATATATTTCTATTTTACATTCTCTCCGGAACTTCTATTCCTAATAAAGTAAAAGCCGATTTTATAACTTCTGCCACTTTTTGAGAAAGTTGCACTCTGAATATTTTTTTTGTCAGATCCACTTCTCCTAAAATATGTACGGATTGGTAGAACGAATTGTATTCTTTTACTAAATCATAAGTATAATTAGCAATCAAGGCCGGGCTGTGATTTTGAGCTGCGTTTTGAATTACTTCCGGAAAAAGTTCGATTTGTTTTACCAATTCTTTTTCTTTTTCGTGAAGCACTTCAACTCCATCCAGCGCTACATTATAGTCAAAATCTGCTTTGCGAATAATCGATTGGATTCTCGCATACGTATATTGTATAAACGGCCCTGTGTTTCCGGCAAAATCAACTGATTCTTCGGGATTAAACAGAATACGTTTTTTAGGATCTACTTTTAAAATGTAATATTTAAGTGCTCCAAGACCAATTGTTTTGTACAATTTCGCTTTTTCCGTATCAGAATAACTATCCAATTTTCCTAAATCTTCAGAAATTTGTTTGGCTGTATCGGTCATATCCTGCATCAAATCATCTGCATCTACTACAGTTCCTTCACGGCTTTTCATTTTTCCCGAAGGCAAATCAACCATTCCATATGATAAATGATATAAACTTGAAGCCCAGTCAAAACCTAATTTCTTGAGGATTAAGAATAGTACTTTAAAGTGATAATCCTGCTCATTACCAACGGTGTAAACCATTCCGCCCACATCTGGCATGTCTTTTACACGTTGAATAGCAGTTCCAATATCCTGTGTCATATAAACAGCAGTTCCGTCTGAACGAAGTACAATTTTACGATCTAAACCTTCGTCAGTCAAATCAATCCAAACCGAACCATCAGGATCTTTTTCAAAAACACCTTTATCCAATCCAACCTGAACTACATCTTTCCCTAATAAATAGGTGTTGCTTTCATAATAATAACGATCAAAATTTACTCCGAGATTGCTATAAGTAGTAGCAAAACCGTCATATACCCATTGGTTCATCATTTTCCAAAGTGTGATCACTTTTTCATCACCAGCTTCCCATTTTTTGAGCATATCCTGAGCTTCGATAATAATCGCAGCTTGTTTTTTGGCTTCCTCTTCTGTTTTACCGGTTTCTATTAATTGAGCAATTTCAGCTTTGTACGCTTTATCAAACTCAACATAATATTTACCAACCAGTTTATCTCCTTTTAAGTCTGAAGTTTCCGGGGTTTCTCCGTTTCCGAATTTCTCCCAAGCCAACATCGATTTACAAATATGAATCCCACGATCGTTGATGATCTGCGTTTTATATACTTTTTTGCCTGAAGCCTTAATAATTTCAGCTACAGAATACCCCAACAAATTATTACGTACATGTCCTAAGTGTAATGGTTTGTTGGTATTTGGCGAAGAATATTCCACCATAATCGCCTTCTCTTCCGGATTTGGTGTTACATAACCAAATTTTGTATTGTCTTTTATTCCATTAAAGAAATCTAAATAATAACGATCTGCAATTACAATATTCAGGAAACCGGAAACCACATTAAATCGTGCTACTTCAGCAACATTTTCAACCAGGTAATTTCCAATTTTAGAACCCAACTCGCCAGGATTACTTTTAATCACTTTCAACAAAGGAAAAATAACCATTGTAATATCGCCTTCAAACTCTTTTCTGGTAGTCTGAAACTCGATTTTTTCAATAGTAACATCAAATAATGCCTGTATTGCTTTTTGTATAGAAGGGGTAAGAATTTGTGATAATGACATGTAAACTTATTTTTAAAGTGAGCAAAGATACTGCTTATTCACCAATTAGAGAAAATCAAAAACATATAAAATTCCCGAAAATCCTTAGAATTAAAAAAAACTAACAATTATTTAAATGGTTAAAATAATCAAAAAACCGAAACACTAAATTACTCCAAAACAGAACATTCATAAAACAACACTCTTCTTCTTTGATTTTTTCTGTAACATCCATAAAATAGAAGAAGTCATTATGGTGAAAGCAAAATCAATCCGGAGGAAAAAACACCTGCCACGGACCGGGTTTAGAACAGTCAAAACCTATTCGCGAACGTGCATGCCGCTACGAACTTCCAACTGGAACACAGAGTTAAGAATTCCGTTTATCGATTCAAAGATCTGATACTTTTACTGCATTCAAAAGAGGCAGTACTTCCATCTTTAAAATTTTGCCTTAAACAACATTTTCTGCCATCACTGTGAGTATCTATTCCCTACTATTAGCCGAAAGAAAAGTACTATAAATACATTTATTTAAATTAAAATTTAAGAAGCTTAACCTCTTATAAAACAGCCTTTAACAAAAAAAGAACATTTTTTATTTCATTTTTTTTGTAACATATCGCTGGTAAAATAGTCTTAATAGGGACTTTGAATTTATTTCAAAAAATAAAAAAACTAAAAAAACAATCATCATCAGTCAGATCAAATCAATCAATTACCTAACTATGAAATTAAAATTTTTACTGTTCGCATTACTGGGTGTAATGGCAACAGCACAAGCTCAGAATTCCGGGACGGTCTCAGGAAAAATTACCGAAAAGTCGAACAATGCTCCCATTTCATATGCTACTGTTTCAATTAAAGAAAATGGAAAAGTAGTTTCCGGAGTAAACACAGACGACAATGGTGATTTTACTATTAAAAATTTAGCCTTAAAAAACTATACCATCGAAATTCAATACATTGGATTTAGAAAATACATCGGTTCTATTCTTTTAAATGAAAACAAAAAAGAAGCTATTGTTAAAGTCGCTCTTGAAGAAGAAGCTACACAACTTAAAGGCGTAAATATTGTGAGCGAGCGTTCTACAATTGAACAAAAAATTGACCGTAAAGTTGTTACTGTCGGAAAAGACCTTACCACTGCCGGAGCATCAGCGTCTGACATTATGAACAATATTCCATCTGTAAACGTAGATCAGGACGGAAAACTTTCGCTTCGCGGAAATGATAATGTACGTGTATTAATTGACGGAAGACCAAGTAACATTGACCCGGCTCAGTTATTAAAACAAATTCCATCAACCTCAATCAAAAAAATTGAGTTGATTACCAATCCAAGTGCCAAATACAATCCGGAAGGAATGTCAGGAATCATCAACATTATTTTGCATAAAAACACCAATGTTGGTTTCAACGGAAGTTATAGTGGTGGTATTACTTTTGGAGAAACGGCCAAGTACAATCAGTCTTTGGATTTGAATTATAAAACCGGGAAAGTAAACCTTTTTGGAAACGTTGGTCAAAACTTCGGAACTTACTTTAACGATGGTTTCATCAAAAGATTTGATCAGGACGTTGTTCAGAATATCGATGTTAAAAATGATAATGATTCTTATCTGTATAAAATCGGAATGGATTATTTGATTGATGACCATAATACGTTGTCTTTTTATACCAATCAAAACAAATCGAACGGAAAAGGTTTTGTAAACACCGATATTGATTATAATAATGGTGATCCGGACATCAAAAACATTTACCAAACTTCTAAATATTCAGGACCTGAAAAAACAGGAACTTATAATTTAGCCTACAAACACATCTTCAAAAAAGAAGGACACACATTGGATTTTGAAGGAAACTATAGCGATAGTAAAGAATCTCAGAATGCGTATTTTGATACTAAAACTACAGCTCCAAACAATACTGCAAAAAATCTAATTTACAATGACTTGATCAAAGGAGATCGTAAATTAAGTACGCTAAACATAGATTATGTTAATCCGTTGAACGAAAAAACAACTCTTGAGGCCGGTGCTGAAGCCAGAATCACCAGAACAGGAAATGATTACACCAGAACAGGCGTAACATTTTCTGATCAGAATGTAAACTCAAATTATACTTACGATACAGATATTTATTCTGCTTACGTAACTTTTGGTCAGAAATACAAAAAATTCAGCTACCAATTGGGTGCTCGTTTTGAAAGCTATAAAGTAGCGGCTAATTTAAATCGTGGTCAACAAAAATTTGATGATGACTATATCACTTTATATCCATCAGCTTATTTGACCTATAACCTAAACGAAAAAAATACATTGCAATTAAGCTATAGCCGTCGTGTAGACCGTCCAAGTTTAGAGCAGACAAAACCTCTTCGTGAGTTTTCTACTCCATTAGTAACTTCGTTAGGAAACCCTGAATTAAGACCTCAGTTTACAAACTCAGTAGAAGCAAATTATACTAAAACTTTAGAAAAAGGAAGTTTCACAGCGGGAGTTTATGTGAGAAGTATCAATGATCAAATCAGTAGAGTTTTGTATCCTGACAATGTCGATAATGAGAGCGGTAATAAGGTAATCTTGTCTTATGCTAACTTTGATCGCAACACTGCTTATGGATTTGAAGCTTCCTTCAATTATAAAATCGCAAAATGGTGGGATATTTCTCCTTCTATTGATTTCTCAAGTATCAAACAACAAGGATATGTTTCTTTGTTCGATCCTGTAACAAAGGAAAGCGATCAAGTTGAAAGAAAAATTACAGTTTCTGCTTTCAACGCCCGTATGAATTCAAACTTTAAAGTAAACAAACGTTTGAGCTTCTTATTGTTCGGATTCTACAAAGGCCCATCTGACGGTCTTCAAAATAACAGTCACGAAATGTACAAAATCGACATGGGTTCACGTTATACCTTATTGAACAACAAAATGAACATAAGTGTTCGTTTTAATGATGTTTTCAATACGATGAAATATGCTTTTGATTCACAATATCCTTATCCACACGCAGGACAATTTACCTGGGAAAGCCAAACGGTTTATTTAGGTTTAACCTACAACTTTGGAGGAGCAAAAATCAAAAACTTGCAACGTAAACAAAGAGAAGACAACACTAGTCAAGGTGGTGGCGGAATGTTTTAGTCCCACTCTTAATTAGCAGATTTAAATAATTTTCTTGTAGCAAAAAAGGCCTGGAGTATGCCAACTCCAGGCCTTTTTTATTGTTATTATAATCGGATTATTTTAACCAAAAGTGCGCAAAGATTTTCGCAAGGGAAACGCAAGCAGATTTAATATGAACTTACATCACTTATATGGTTTAAAAGCTTTTAGTATCCATTTAGAGTCGCCAGAAATATAACTTTAAAAAAAATCAGATTGCCCAATCTTTTTGTCTAATCCCCAACTTTTGCATCCAATCCTTAAAAATAAGCCTGTATTTTTTTTATCTCCAAAGGATCTGCCGTTTCTGTATTATTTGTAATCGCAGAAGTATGAAAAAATGTTGGTTCCAGTTTCTCCAGTAACAACTGAATATTCGAGGATCGCAAACCTCCACCCGGCATAATCACAATTCGATCCCCTGCCAATTTCTGAATTTTCTCTAAAACTGCAATCCCTTCCAAAACATTTGTTCCTTGTCCGGAAGTCAGAATGGCGTTAAAACCACAATCAATGACGTCTTCAAGAGCTTGCTCTACATCAGCCACCACATCAAAAGCCCGGTGAAACGTACAGAAATAGGGAGCCGCCAAAGCAACCAATTCTTCATTTACGCTTTTATTTACGCTTCCATCTTCGTTTAGAATTCCAAAAACAAAACCATCCACTCCCAGTTTTTTGAATTGTTTGATGTCTTGTTTCATTACGATAATTTCTTCATCGGAATAAACAAAGTCCCCTCCACGGGGTCTGATAATCACATGCATTTTGATTGACAATTTCTCGCGGACTTTGGCTCCTAAAATATAATTTGGCGTTGTCCCTCCGAGTTGCATGTTCTCGCATAATTCGATTCGGTCTGCTCCGTTTTCCTGAGCAATCAAAGCCGATTCGTAATTGAAACAGGCTATTTCGAGTTGTTTTTTTTTCATTGTATTCATTTGTTGTAAAGCAGGGCTTCGACTTCGCTCAGCCTGACAGTCGGCTTCGCTCACCTTGACAGTTGTTATTTAAAAAACATCTCTTAAATCCTTAGTGTCACCCTGAGCGAAGTCGAAGGGCTATTCATCTTAAAAGGGCTTCGACTTCGCTCAGCCTGACAGTTGTTATTTAAAAAACATCTCTTAATCCTAGTGTCACCCTGAGCGAAGTCGAAGGGCTGTTCACTACTAAACATCTTTTTTAATAAAATTTTTATGACTCGTTAAATTTAAACATTCTGAAAGTTTTTTTAAGTCCTCCCATTTATCATTTATTATAGCTTCTTTCTTTTTTCTGCTCCATCCTTTCACTTGTTTTTCAAAAGAGATTGCTTGATTGACATCATTAAAATCAGTACAGAACACTAATTTCAATGGTCTTTTATTATACGTATAACTTTCTTTATGCAAACCGGACTTATGTTCCTTGAGTCTTCGATCCATATTATTTGTTATTCCGGTATAGTAACTATCATCAGAACATTTTAAGATATAAACATAATAAAATTTCATTTTAAATAGAAGTTTTGGAGTAAAAAAAGGGGCTTCGACTTCGCTCAGCCTGACAGTTGTTATTTTAAAAACATTTCTTAAACCTAGTGTGTCACCCTGAGCGAAGCCGAAGGGCTATTCATCTTAAAGTGCTTCGACTTCGCTCAGCTTGACAGTTCGTTCAAAGCTGTAAATGTACGAAAAATAATACAGTAAATTATCACCCCTCGTTCTTCCAAAAAAAAACCTGCTCAGAAACTGAACAGGTTTAGTATATTATTTAAACAAAAAAATTACCATTTAATAATAGCACTTCCCCAAGTGAATCCACTTCCGAAAGCTGCTAAAACAACTGTATCTCCTGTTTTTATTTTTCCTTGTTCCCATGCTTCGGTTAAAGCAATCGGAATCGATGCTGCGGTTGTATTACCATATTTCTGAATATTGTTATACACCTGATCGTCTGACAATTTGAATTTGTTTTGAATAAACTGTGAAATCCTCAAATTAGCCTGATGCGGAATCAACATATTAATATCCGAAACCTGTAGACCATTTGCTTCTAAACCTTCGTTGATTACTTCAGCAAAACGAACTACTGCGTTTTTAAATACAAACTGTCCATTCATATAAGGATAATAACTCTCATCATTTGGGTCATTATCTGCTATAATATCGGTTACCCAACGTGCTCCCATTCCCGGTGCTTGTAGCGCTAACTCTTCGGCGTGTTGTCCTTCTGAGTGTAGGTGTGTTGATAATATTCCTTTTGTCAAATCTTCTTCACGACTTAAAACAGCCGCTCCTGCTCCATCTCCAAAAATAACTGAAACACCACGTCCGCGGCTTGTCATATCCAATCCTGTTGAATGTACTTCAGAACCAATTACTAAAATGTTTTTATACATTCCCGTTTTGATGTATTGGTCTGCAACCGAGATTCCGTAGATAAAACCCGAGCATTGATTTCTAACGTCTAAAGCTCCAACCGTTCTTAATCCCAAATCACGTTGTACCAAAACTCCTGGTCCTGGAAAATAGTAATCCGGACTTAAGGTAGCAAAAACCACAAAATCAATATCTTCTTTGGCTATGCCGGAACGTTCTATAGCAATTTTAGCTGCTTTTACCCCCATAGAGGTTGTGGTATCCTCTCCACGAATAATATGTCGGCGTTCTTGAATTCCAGTTCTTTCCTGAATCCATTCGTCATTGGTATCAATAATTTTAGACAAATCATCGTTAGTCACAACATTAGAAGGAACATAATATCCTAAGCCCGCTATTTTTGAATGATACATATTCTTTTATTATTTGTTAAAAAATTGGATTGCAAATCTAAGTATACTTTAAAATATAACGGTACAAATTACTATTTTTTTCGTGATTGACAATTTAATATACTTCAATAATACGACATATAGAATCGTTTTAAATTCTGAAAAAGCAGTTAACACATTAAAACCTTAAAAAAATCTTAAAAAAATAAAATTCTCCATTAAAATGTAACATGTCTGCACTACTTTAGACAAACTTATTAATAATACTACTTAATTTAACCCCCTAAAATTCAAATTATGAAATTAAAGGTTACTCTCTTTTTATTTTTAACCTTAGGTTTTTCTGCGATTGCGCAAGAAAATTTAACCTATCAAAAGCCTTCCAAATCCATCCTGGATTTAGCCGATTACGAAAGAGCTCCTTCGGTATCAATGGATACTAAAAAAGAATACATGCTGCTTTCTTACAGAAACACTTACAAAACATTAGATGATTTAAACCAAGACGAACTTCGTTTGGCTGGTATAAGGATAAATCCTGTAACTAACATCTCAAGTACCGTAACCTACATCAACAACTTAAAAGTACGAAAAATAAACGGTACAGAAGAAGTACAAGTTGCCGGATTACCTGCTAATCCAAGAATCAGTAACATCCTTTGGTCACCAAATGACAAAAAAATCCTGTTCTCTCATACTACAAGTACTGGGGTTGAACTTTGGGTTTTGGACGTTGCTACTGCAAAAGCTACAAAACTTACCGAAGCAAATGTAAATGCAAATCTTGGTAATCCGTTTAGCTGGCTTTTAGACAATGAAACGATCTTAGTAAAGATGCTTCCTAAAAACAGACAGCCATTACTGGATTCTAAAAAAGACTTACCAACCGGTCCTATTGTTTCTAACACTTCAGGAGAGAAATCTCAAAACAGAACGTATCCTGATATGTTGAAAAACAAAAATGATGAAGCTAATTTTGAAAACATCATCACTTCAGAATTATATAAAGTAAACATTAATGGAACTGCTACTTTATTTAAAGAAGCTGCCATGTTTGCCGGAGAAAGAATTTCACCTGATGGAAATTACATCATGCTGACTACAATTCAAAAACCATTTTCTTATGTTGTACCATTGTTCAGATTCCCATCTAAAACAGTAGTTTATGACAGCAGAGGAAAAGAAATCAAAGTTGTAAATGAGGTTCCTTTAAACGAAATTATCCCAAAAGGATTTATGGCGGTACAAAAAGGAAAAAGAGAAATGACCTGGAGAAATGACAAACCGGCGACTTTAGTATATGTTTCTGCTCTTGACGAAGGTAATCCTGCTAACAAAGTAGATTTCAGAGATGAAGTTTTTCTTTGGGATGCACCCTTTACAAACGAAGCTACTACATTGGTAAAAACACCTCAACGTTTTGGAGGTATTACTTGGGGGAACGATGCGATTGCAATTCTTTCTGATTCATGGTACGACACTCGTAATGTAAAAACCTATTTAATAAACCCATCAACTCCAAGCCAACAGCCAAAAGTACTTAATGACAGAAACTATCAGGATGTTTACTCAGACCCAGGTTCATTTGAAACCAGAAAAAATGAGTACAACAAAAATGTTTTAGCCATTGAGAACAACAATGCTTACCTGATCGGTGACGGTTTTACAAAAGACGGTCAGTTTCCTTTTATTGATGAGTTCAATTTTAAAACGCTAAAAAGCAAACGTCTTTACACTTCATCTTACAAAGACAAAAAAGAAGATTTAATTGAGATCGAAGATTTTAAAACCGGAAAAGTTTTAGTAATGATCCAATCAAAAAGTGATTACCCAAATTATTACTTCAGAAATATTAAAAAACAAAACAGCCTGACACCAATTACTTCTTTCAAAAATCCTTTTGAAAGCATTAAAAATGTTAGCAAAGAAGTAATTAAATACAAACGTAAAGATGGTGTAGAGCTTTCAGGAACTTTATACTTACCTGTTGGTTACGATAAAGCTAAAAAAGAAAAGATGCCTTTATTAATCTGGGCATACCCGGCTGAATATAAAGACAGAAACAGTGCAGGACAATCTACTCAGAATCCAAATGAGTTTACTTTTCCTTCTTACGGATCATTTGTATACTGGGTTACTAAAGGTTATGTTGTGTTAGATGATGCTTCTTTCCCTATTATTGGTGAAGGAACTACAGAACCTAATGACAATTTTATTACACAGTTAGTTGATAATGCAGAAGCTGCAATTAACGCTGTAGATGCATTAGGATATATCAACAGAAAGAAAGTAGCAGTTGGAGGGCATTCTTACGGTGCTTTTATGACAGCTAACCTATTAACACACTCTAATCTTTTTGCTTGTGGAATCGCTCGTAGTGGTGCTTACAACAGAACTTTAACTCCATTTGGATTTCAATCTGAGCAACGTAATTACTGGGAAGTTCCGGAAGTGTACAACACAATGTCTCCTTTTATGAATGCTGACAAAATGAAAACACCTCTTTTGTTAGTTCACGGTGAGGCAGACAACAACCCTGGAACTTTTACCTTACAGACAGAGCGTTATTTCCAAGCCTTAAAAGGTTTAGGAGCTCCTGCAAGAATGGTAATTTTACCTAAAGAATCTCACGGATATGCTGCCAAAGAAAACATCTTACACTTACTTTGGGAACAAGATCAGTTTTTAGAAAAAAACCTAAAAAACTAATCTCTCAATCTGATTATTATAAAAAAAAAGAAGCCGATTCTACTTGTTAGAGTCGGCTTCTTCTTTTTTTTTGAGTTGCTAAGTTGCTGAGTGACTAAGATTCTAAGTTTTTTTTTAAAGTTTTTAAGGTTCTGAGTAACTAAGGTTCTAAGTTTTAGATTGAGATCATCAGCTGAAAATGTGAACTGAGACTGAGACTATTTTTCTTAAAGTTCCTAAGGTTCTGAGTAACTAAGGTTCTAAGTTTTAGATAGCAGACGTCAGCTGAAAAATGCGAACTGAGACTGAGACTGAGACTGAGACCGAAGACTGAGACTATACTACAAATAATTCAAACTCAGGAAAACATTTTCTTCAAGCGGCAGATCAATTTCACTCTCAAAGAAAACCAATTGTCTTTTATAAACCGATTCAATCAAATAGTGATTCCCTCTAAAATAAGTTCTTCTGATTTTTACCGGTAAATCAGACTCCGTTACCATTTTAAACTGGTGTGGATATACCAGCGTTTTATGCGCTTCGTCTTCGTATGGAACTAACAAATGTGTCGGTACCTCGTTTACTTCTCCAAAAAGAGAGGCCACATATCTAGTTTGTGGATCCTCGTAAATTGTTGTCGGATTATCTTTTACGATCACTTCGCCATTTCGCATTACAATAGCCTCGTCTGCAAACGACAAAGCGTCTGTACTGTCATGCGTTGCTATAATACAGGTAATTCCTTTTTGTTTTAAATATCGGAACAAATTGCGTCGCAAAGCATTTTTTCGAAATGCATCGATTTGACTAAACGGTTCATCAAGCAAAATTACTTCCGGTTCTAAGGCCAAAACCCGTACCAAAGCAACTCTTTGTTGTTGTCCCCCACTTAAAAATTTAGCCTTCACGTTAGCAAACTGATCCATCTCTACCATTTCCAGCAATTCCTGAACGCGTAATTTTTTCATGTTGGCAAAACCATTCGAAAGAAACTTTCCAACGTTTTCTGCTACCGTTTCATATGGAGACAGATCAAAATCCTGTGCCAGATACTTCATAAAAGGCATACCGGGAATCAGATTGTATTTAGGCCCTAAGATAGGTTTTTCATTATAAAACATTTCCCCTTCATCCAGATTATACAATCCGTACATCAATTTAAGCAGTGTACTTTTTCCACAACCACTTTCTCCTATGATCGCAATATTTTGCCCTTTTTCTATTGAAAAAGTCACGTTTTTAATAACCGGTGTATCCGTATAGGAAAAGGAGATATTTTTTATGTCAAGCATTGCGTTATAATTGAGGGGGCAAATTTACAATCTTTAAAACCGAAAGTCAAAAAAAAAGCCATTCATTACGAACAGCTTTTTTCAAATTATATTGTATGGAAATTATTTTCCAGCTTCTGCTTTTGCATCATTTACCATTTTATCGTTTGCAGTAATAGCAAATTCAACACGACGGTTTTGAGTTCTTCCTTCCGGAGTATCATTTGTTGCGATCGGATCAGCTATTCCTAAACCTGAAGTTTTAAAACGAGTTGATTTAATTCCTTTAGAAACTAAATAAGTTCTAACAGATGCCGCTCTTTGTCCTGAAAGTGTCAAATTGTACTCTGGTTTCCCAGTGCTGTCTGTATAACCAAAGATCTCAATATTAGTATCGCCATACTCATTAAATACAGGAACTAATTTGTCCAGATTTGCTTTTGCCTGAGCGGTCAATGTTGATTTATTAGTATCAAAACGAACTGCATTTTCGTTTAAAGTTAAGTGAATTCCTTCTCCTACTCTTTCTACATCTGCACCCGGCAACGCTTGGTCGATTTCACGAGCTTGTTTGTCCATTTTATTTCCAATAAGAGCTCCGGTTCCACCACCAACAGCAGCTCCAATAGCAGCTCCCAGTGCAGCATTTCCTCCGCGTCCCAAATTGTTACCTAAAATACCACCAATAATTCCACCTGCAACCACTCCGATTCCGGCTCCTTTTTGAGTATTATTTGCGTTTTTTACAGAGTCACAACTTGTAAAAAAACTAGTTAATACAAGTAAACTACTTAAACCAAATACTGTTATCTTTCTCATGTTCTATCTATTTTATATTAATTTGCTCTTTGAAATTGGTACGTTACATCTTTCGTTTGTCCACCAACATTAATGTTATCAATCAGCTGAAAGGAATTATCTGTCAAACCTGCTACTTTTAGTAAATACCCAGATTTAACATTTTTTGATTTTGTTCCAGGCTCTACAATTTTAAGTACGAAAAGCCCTTGATTGTTAATACTCCAAACAATTGGAGATGTAAATGCAGTACAGCTTGGAGCTGTTAGTGCCATCGTTCCTTTATTATTGTTTGAAATAAAATTCCAGGTACTTCCAATAAAACATTTTGAATCAGCAAGATCAAATGAGTTTACTTTAATATAATCAGAACCCGGATAAGATACGTTGGTTAGTACCCAATTCCCTTTAATAGCTACCTGAGTAGGTCTGTCAAGTTTAGTTGAAAGTGTTGGTGCTTCCGTTGAAGCTGTTGAAGACGAAGCTGATTTACACGCAAACACCATCGTGGCAATCATGCAAATAAAAATAATTTTCTTCATTTTGTACATTTATTTAAGTTAATACTTACACATTTAAGCAATTATTGTACCGCAAAGATACGATTCATTAAAACATCTTTTGTTTTAGAATCTGTTTTTTTTCTTTCATAATTAACACCTCCGACATTTTGTCACTCAAAAACTAATTGGTATTCTATTTGACTAAATGAAAGACATCACATTAAACTAAAAAATTAAAAAATATGACAACAGGTAAAATTAATGTTTCGGTTGAAAACATCTTTCCCTTAATCAAAAAGTTCTTGTACAGCGATCACGAAATCTTTTTACGTGAGCTGATTTCAAACGGAACAGATGCTACATTAAAACTAAAACATCTTATTAGCATCGGTGAAGCCCAAGTAGAATATGGAAATCCGGTTATTGAAATCAGAGTAGACAAAGAGGGTAAAAAAATCCACATCATCGACCAAGGTTTAGGTATGACTGCTGATGAAGTAGAAAAATACATCAATCAGGTCGCTTTTTCAGGTGCTGAAGAATTCTTGGACAAATACAAGGATTCTGCCAAAGATTCCGGAATTATTGGTCACTTTGGACTTGGTTTCTATTCTGCCTTTATGGTGGCTGAAAAAGTAGAAATCCTTACAAAATCATACAAAGACGAACCAGCAGCGCACTGGACATGTGACGGAAGCCCTGAATTTACTTTAGAGCCAGCTGACAAAACTTCACGCGGAACGGAAATCATCCTTCATGTTGCTGAAGATTCTCTTGAATTCTTAGAAGATTCAAAAATCAGTGGTTTATTAAACAAATACAATAAGTTCATGCCTATTCTGATTAAATTCGGAACAAGAACAGAAACACTTCCAAAACCGGAAGATGCTCCTGAAGATTATATCAACGAGACTGTTGAGACAGACAACATCATCAACAATCCAAATCCGGCATGGACCAAACAACCAACTGAATTAAGTGACGAAGATTACAAAAGTTTCTACAGAGAATTGTATCCAATGCAATTCGAAGATCCTTTGTTCCACATTCACTTAAATGTTGACTATCCGTTTAACCTGACAGGAATTTTATATTTTCCGAAATTAGGTTCTGACATGCAGATCCAAAAAGATAAAATTCAATTGTACCAAAACCAGGTTTACGTTACCGATAACGTAGAAGGAATTGTACCGGAATTTTTGACGATGCTAAAAGGTGTTATTGATTCACCGGACATCCCTTTGAATGTTTCTCGTTCAGGTCTACAAGCTGATGGTGCCGTTAAGAAAATTTCTAACTACATCACGCGTAAAGTAGCAGACAAACTAAAAGCTTTGTTTAACGAAAACCGTGCTGATTTTGAACAAAAATGGAACGACATTAAAATCGTTTTAGAGTACGGAATGCTTTCTGATGATAAATTCTACGAAAAAGCAGGTGCCTTTGTATTATATCCAACAGTTGACGATACCTACTTTACTATCGAAGAATTAAAAGAAAAACTAAAAGAAAACCAAACCGATAAAGACGGAAAATTGGTTGTTTTATATGCCGGAAATAAAGACGCACAACACTCTTATATCGAAACTGCAAAAGCAAAAGGATACGAAGTGTTACTATTAGACTCTCCTATTATTTCACATTTGATTCAAAAAATTGAAGGAGATAACAGCGGTTTAACTTTTGTTCGTGTAGATTCTGACCATATTGATAACTTAATCAAAAAAGAAGAGACTACGATTTCTAAATTATCTGACGAAGAAAAAGAATCTTTAAAAACGTCTTTAGAATCTTATATTCCAAAAGCCTACTCGGTACAATTGGAAGCAATGGATAGCCAGTCAGCTCCATTTATCATCACGCAACCTGAATTTATGCGTAGAATGAAAGAAATGAGCCAATCCGGTGGCGGTGGAATGTTCGGAATGGGAAATATGCCGGAAATGTACAATCTGGTTGTTAACACCAATTCTGACTTAGCAACAAACATTTTAAATACAGAAGACAAAACACACCAGGAACACTTGGTAAAACAAGCTTTAGACTTAGCTAAATTATCGCAAAACCTTTTAAAAGGAGAAGCCTTAACTGCTTTTGTAAAAAGAAGTTTTGAAATGATCAAATAATCCGATTTTAGTACAAATTGGTCTCAAAGCCTGCAAGTTTACTCTTGCAGGCTTTTTATATTTTAAAAAGTCTCGGTTCTCAGTTTTCAGTTTTCAGTCTCGGTCTCGGTCTCAGTCTCAGCTCACATTTTACATCCCCCAGTCACAATCTAAACCTAAGACCAAAAACTCAGAACCTTAGCTACTCAGAACCTCAGCACCTTTAAAAAAACCTCCCTACAAACTCAGATTCAGAAAATTTCTGACAACCGAAACCTTTTTTTTATTATTTTTGAATGCCCACTATTATCTAACACTTAACAAATACCACTATGAAAAAAAGTTTTTTTCTATCGTTAACCTTTTGTGCAACAGCACTATTCTACGTTTCTTGCGGAAATGACGACAACGAAATCGTCAATCAAACCGACAACGCTGCTATTAAAGCTTCTGTCTTAATTGATGCCGTTAACGAAATGGACCTTAAAACCGGATTGCTTGTAACCACAAATAACGGCACATCAAAATCAGTCGAAACTGCACCCGGGATTTGCGGCACTATTACGGTTGAAAAACCAACTGCCGAAAATTATCCAAAAATATTCACAGTAGATTACGGAACAGGCTGTGCCACGGATCAAATCACAAGAAAAGGAAAACTAAAAATCACACTGACCGGACCAGTTACTACAACCGGAAGTAAAATGACAATCGAAAGAATTGATTATTTTATTAACAAACTAAAACTGGAAGGCACTATTGAGTATGTGAATACCACAACAGAACAGACAATTCCAAAATGGACCCGAAAAGTACTTAATGGAAAATTGACCGATTCAGATGGACGAGCGTACTTAAATACCGGAACCTATTCAATACGACAAACTGAAGGAGTTTTGACACCAACCTTAGCCGATAATGTTTATGAAATGACCGAAGGAACGCACACTGTAACTTCAGACAAAGATGCCACATTAACTTTGACAGTTCAGGAAACTTTAGTTAAAAAGTATTCTTGTGAATTTATTTCAAAAGGAAAATTAAAAATCCAAGGCGGTTATTTAAACGGAGTTGTTGATTACGGAAACAATGACTGCAACAGCGCTTATACCTACACTCACGAAAATGGTAATACCTATAATTTGACCATGTAACTGATTCATTTTTACAAAAATAAGCACATCCCAATTTAGAAATAGATTGGGATTTTTATTTTTAACAAAAATTAAACCCTTACTTCTCCACATTCAAACTATTTTCTTTATTTTGCAGCAAAATCTAAAAAACCAATGAAAAAATCAATTATTGCCTTTGTTACACTTGCCCTATTGGCATCTTGCAGCAAAAAAGAAACTACTGACGGTTTACATCTTACCGGAAACATAAAAGGATTAAAAAACGGAACTTTATATATTCAAAGAGTAGCAGATACTTCCCTGGTTGCGATTGACTCTATCAAAATAGACGGAAATTCAACTTTTGAAAAAGACATCAAATTAGAATCTCCGGAAATGCTTTATTTATTTCTGGATCGCGGTGTAACAAACTCTTTGGACAATAATATTTTATTTTTCGCAGAACCGGGAAATCTTAACATCGAAACCAACTTAGACAACTTTATATACGCTGCTAAAATTACCGGATCTAAAAATCAGGAATTATATGAAGAGTATAAAAAAATAAACTCCCGTTTTAATGACGAAAACCTTTCTATGGTTGAGTCAAAATTTAAAGCGTTAAAAAGACAAGATCAAAAAGCGGTTGACAGTATTGACGCAAAACAACAGTCTAATATCAAAAGAAAATACTTATACGCTACAAACTTTGCCATCAACCACAAAGATCACGAAATAGCACCTTATATTGCGTTAGCTGAGATTTACGATATCAACGTTAAATTCCTGGATACGATACAAAAATCAATGACTCCAAAAGTAGCACAATCTCTTTATGGTAAAAAACTAACAAAGTACGTTAGCGAAATCAAAAAACAGGAACAAAAGTAATTTTATCTTTTATCCATAAAAAAATGCCTTGTAAAATTTTACAAGGCATTTTTTTTTGTGGAAATCTCCAATTACAAAGGAATATATTGCCGAATAGAAATCACAAACCTATTTACGCTATAACTTGTTCTTGTTTTGCCACAGATTAAAAGATTAAAATGATTAGACAATCTGTGCGAATCTCTTTAATCTGTGGTAAGAAAAATAACGATCAGGTACAAAAATCCAGAATTAACCAAAAATATATTTAAACCATATAAGTGATGTAAGTTCATATGATTTTAAACTCTTTCACTTTGATGAACTTATAACACTTATAGGGTTATAATTCTTATTCCCCACAACTTCTGGGCTTGGTCCAAAAATAATAAGTCTATTTTTTTGAGTAAAAAGCCCAAAAATTCAGCGCAAAAAAAAACCATCACAAAAGTGATGGTTAATTTATGTTGAGCCGGCGGAGGGACTCGAACCCACGACCTGCTGATTACAAATCAGCTGCTCTAGCCAACTGAGCTACGCTGGCGACTCATTACGGGTGCAAATATAGTACGGTTTTTCGTTTTTCCAAAATAAATTTTAACTCTGAGCAATCTTTTTTTTAAGCACTGCAAACACTGAACTGAAAATGAGATTTTTAAACCCTAAAAAAACTTTCTCTTTTAATCAAAATTTCTTCAATTTTGCCCTAAATACCTAGACTTTTGATTAGAATCACTGTTCATTTCTCTTTGGATGTCACTCTCTTTTTTCAGCAAGACAGGATTGAAAGCTAAAATAAAATTTTCTGCAGTTCTGTCCTTTCGACAAAGGAGAAATCACACAAGAAATTCCGCATAGAAAATAGCCAATCTTTGTCGAATATCGGATGTGATTTCTCCTTCGTCGAAAGGACAAACTGAAGGCGTATTGCGCAAACGTGTGTATGTATGCTAAACAAACTAAATTTTCACATTCTATTTTTTGCTGCTGTACAGCTTTTGGACCTGATCCAACTTTTGCATCTGATTCAAATTATTTCTCGCAAAGACGCAGAGTCGCTAAGTTAAAAAATTAGAACAAAAACTTCGCGACTCTGCGTCTTCGCGAGATTTTGACATTCACCCTTAAGTTTAGAGCAAAAAAAAACCATCACAAAAGTGATGGTTAATTTTACGTTGAGCCGGCGGAGGGACTCGAACCCACGACCTGCTGATTACAAATCAGCTGCTCTAGCCAACTGAGCTACGCTGGCGACTCATTACGGGTGCAAAGATAAGGTGGATTTTCGTTTTTCCAAAATAAATTTGCACTTTTTTATACTTTTTTTTGCTTACAATTCGTTGATTTTAGCAATCAATTGATTAGCAGTTTGTTCCAATTCAACATTGATTTGTTTGAAGTGTGCTTTTTTGTTTTCAACATCTTTTGCGTTCACTTTAGTGATCAAAGTATCGAAAGCAGCAATAGCTTCGTCGATCAAAGCATTCGTTTCCGGAGTTGGATTTCCTGTCGTAGACATTTCGAATAAGTAAATTGCTTCAATGATATCACCTAATACGAAATTGATGTCTTTCTTTAAATTTTTAACGTTTGCCATTTTATTTTAATTTTAATTTGCGTCTGCAAAAGTACATATAATCTTTTTATTACGAGCTATGAAATGTAAATTTCTAAAATTGAAGCTTTTCCGGTCAACATAAATGCATTTATCGCAGCGGGAACCAAAACAGTATCTCCTTTTATATAAGACTGTTTAAAACCATCATATTCCATTTCGAAACTTCCTTCCACACACATATATACCGTAAAAGTCTCGCCTGATTTAGAAACAGCCACTTTATCTTCTAACGGAATAAAATTGGTCGTAAAATAAGGGCAATCTACTACTACATTAGAAGTATTTGTTTTAGTCTCGTATTTCTTTTGTGTATCTACCTTATTGTAGTTAATAGCATCAAGTGCCAAATCTACGTGAAGTTCTCTAGTATTTCCTTGCGCATCTTTACGGTCAAAGTCGTACAAACGGTACGTGATATCTGAAGTCTGCTGGATTTCTGCCACTACTAAACCGGCACCAATCGCATGAACAGTCCCCGTTTCTAAAAAGAAAACATCCCCCGTTTTTGCTTTTACATCATCTAAAATCGAAACTAAGGTTTTATCGTTTAGATGTTTCAAATACTCTTCTTTTCCTGAATCTTCTTTAAAACCAACAATAATTCTGGCATCTGTATCCGCCTGTAATACATACCACATTTCGGTTTTGCCAAAAGAATTATGACGCTCTTTTGCCAAAGCATCATTTGGATGTACTTGTATTGAAAGGTCCTCACGAGCATCTAAATACTTAAAAAGCAACGGAAATTGTTTTCCAAAACGCTCATAAACTTTTGTTCCTAAAATTTCGTTTGGAGTTTCATCAATAAGTTCCATCAATGATTTTCCTTTCAAAGCTCCATTGGCAACCACACTCACATCTCCTTCTACAGTCGATAATTCCCAACTCTCGCCGGTAATTTTGGAAACAATTGATTTATTAAGGATTGTTTTTAATTTTTCTCCTCCCCAGATTCTTTCTTTTAAAATAGGGGAAAATTGCAGAGGGTACATTTTTGAATTCATGTTTTTTTAAGAGGCGATTATTTTTGTTAACGAATTATAGTTTCTTTATAGTACTAATTCTTTAATGGTTGCTAAGGCTTTAGGAATATGCTTGGAAGCATTCATGCTATCAAAAATCAGAATGACAACTCCATTCCGATCGATAACATACGTCACTCTTCCCGGTAAAAGACCAAATAAATTATCCCGAACACCAAAAAGATGTCTCAATTTTTTATCCTGATCTGACAACAGTATAAACGGTAACTGATGTTTATTCGCGAATTTATGATGTGATTTGACACTATCACTGCTTATTCCGATAACCTCAGCTCCAAGATCTTTAAAATCTTCATATTGATCTCTAAAACTACAAGCTTCGGTGGTACAACCCGGTGTATTGTCTTTTGGGTAAAAATAAACCACAAGTGGCTTTCGACCCAAAACACTTTGGCTTTCAAAAACTTCACCATGATTGTCCTTTGCAGTAAAATTCGGAACTATATCTCCTATTTTTAATGACATTTTATTTTTCTCCTTTATAGGTTACAAAATTACGCTCTGTTTCATTCAAAACGATTTCCAGGTCAAAATCGGGTTGAATTCTTTTTCTGATTTTATTCCATATCACAACGGCAATATTTTCAGCAGTTGGATTCAAATCCTGAAATTCGGGAACATCCAGATTCAGGTTTTTGTGATCAAACGGAATTTCTACTTCTTCGAGTATGATATCCGCTAATACTTTCACATCTATTACAAAACCGGTTTCGGGGTCAATTTTTCCTGTTACGCTTACTGTTAAACCATAATTATGACCATGGAAATTAGGATTATTACATTTTCCAAAAACAGCGTTGTTTTTTTCCAATGTCCAATCTTTCCTGTGCAATCGATGTGCAGCATTAAAATGCGCTTTTCTTGATATGGTTACTCTCATTTAGGTTTTTGGTTTGGTATCATTAAATCTTATGGTCTTCTAAATAGTGATAAAATTCATCGAAAATTATCTTAAACCAGACGGTATAAATTTCCGGATGTTTTTCAATATCCTCTTTTACGTCTTCTATTTTCATCCATTTCCAATCTTCAACTTCATCCTTATTAATGGCCGGATCCTCATTGTAGTAGCCAATCATAACATGGTCTAATTCATGTTCCGTCAAACCATTGTCAAAAGGAGCTTTGTATATAAAATGAAATAATTCTTTTAATTCTGCTTTAAAGCCCATCTCTTCAAATAATCTTCGGCTTCCTGCTGCAACATTTGTCTCCCCTTCACGCTGATGACTGCAACATGTATTGGTCCATAACAAAGGTGAGTGATATTTTTGATGCGCACGTTGCTGTAACATTATTTCATTCTTATTATTTAAAATAAAAACAGAGAAAGCACGATGCAAAAGAGCCTTTTCATGTGCTTCTAATTTTGGCATTAAGCCAATTTGCTCATCATTTTGATTGACTAATATTACGTTTTCTTCTATCATAGGGCGTTTTGTACAAACAAAAATACGAAAAAAGAAATGGCTTGAAAATCTCAGAAAAGATTGTGAAAAGTTTAACGAGCTAAAAATTTCACAACACACTAATTTACAAAACATTGTATTTGATAATTTTATAAAAAACCTTTAAAAATAAGCCTTAAAACTAAAAACAGCTCCTTTACGTAAATACTAAAACGTTAAATCATACTTAAAAAAAACGCAATTGTAAAGTGTACGACATTTCAAAACCTACTCTGGTCGTAACTTTGAACTACAAAAATAAAGTCTCATGAAAACTACAAAAACAAAAACCCAATTTTTCAGCCTTTGCTTTTTAATTCCGCTGTTTATTTTTCAGGCGTGCGGACAAAACACCAAAAAAACAACTTCAAAAACGGTCAGCATGGAAAATAAAATCAGCAAACCAGGGAATCCCTATTATTCGAACACAGACACTGCCAAACTGAATGTCAGTAATGCCGAATGGAAAAAAGTACTTCCCGAAGATGTATATGCTGTAATGCGCGAAGCCGATACCGAACGCCCTTTTACCGGAAAATACTGGAAGAGCGATGAAAAAGGAACGTATTATTGCGCCTCCTGCGGAAATAAACTTTTCAGATCTACTGCTAAATTTTCAAGCAGTTGCGGATGGCCAAGCTTTTTTGAACAGGACAACAAAAAAAGTGTGGTTTACAAAACAGATAATTCTCTGGGAATGGAAAGAACTGAAGCACTTTGCGGCAGATGCGGAGGCCACTTAGGCCACTTGTTTGATGACGGCCCGGAACCAACCGGAAAACGATATTGTATGAATTCGATCGCACTTGATTTTATCCCAGACTCTAAATAAAAAACGATGAAAAATATATTTTTAACATGCGTCCTCGCATTATCACTAAACAGCTTTGCTCAGAATACGGCAACAAAAAAGGCTTCAAATCTTGAAACCATTACGCTTGGTGGCGGTTGCTACTGGTGTGTTGAGGCAGTTTACGAAAATTTAAATGGTGTAAAATCTGTTGTTTCAGGCTTCTCCGGAGGTAAAGTTTCTAATCCGAGTTATGAAGAAGTATGCTCGGGAACTACCGGCCATGCCGAAGTCGTTCAGATTACTTACGACAAAACCGTAACGGACATCAACGAAATTTTTAAAGTATTCTTTACCGTGCATGATCCAACAACACTAAACAGACAAGGAGCAGATGTAGGTACTCAATATCGTTCTGTGATTTTTTACAACAACCCACAACAGAAAGCCGCAGCAGAAAGCATTATTGCACAGCTAAACAAAGCAAAAGTATACAGCAGTCCGATAGTTACAAAAATTGAACCTTTTACTAAGTTCTATAAAGCCGAAGATTATCATCAGAATTATTATGCAAACAACAAAAATCAACCGTATTGCAAAATGGTAATTCAACCCAAAATAGAGAAATTTGAAAAAGTTTTCAAAGACCAACTCAAAAAGAAATAATTGTTAATTCAGAAAGTAACCGCTCCTTTTTAGGGGCGGTTATTTTTTTTGCTGCGAATTGCACGATTTTTTTTATCAAAAAGAGAATCCATTTTTATTTGTGATAATTCGTACAATTCGTGGCAACTCCTTTTTTTCAAAATCAAATCTTTTTTTTTGTAATTTGCGTTGCTTAAAACTAATATCATCAACCAAAATCACTACAAATGAAGCATTTAATTCTGTTTTTTTTATCCCTCCTGACAACCGTTCAGGTTTTTTCTCAGAAAAATTTACCAACTGATTACCTCTCCAAAGAGTTTCATAAGGGGCGTCGCGAAGCTTTTAGAGCATTGATGCCTGATAATTCTGTAGCTGTAATTTTCTCTTATCCGGAGAGAGTATTTTCCAGAGATATTAATTATATTTTTCATCAAAATCCCGATATGTATTACCTAAGCGGATACAAAGAACCTGATGCTGTTTTATTGATTTTTAAAGAAGCTCAAGGTACCGCCGAAACATACAATGAAGTTATTTTTGTCAGAGAAAAAGACGCTACAAAAGAAATGTGGACAGGAAGACGCCTAGGGGCTGACGGTACAAAATCTCAACTGGGAATTGCGAAAACTTTTAATGGAAAAGATTTCAAAAATTTTGATATCGATTTTAAAAAATTCAAAACACTAATCTACGACAAAATCCCTACCGACATTGGTAATAACAAAAGTGGCAATGATCTTTTTGGCTTATTTGAAACTTTCAAAACCAAAGCCGGAATCACAAAAGAAGATGTTGTTTCTTTAGATCTTTTTAGAACTATTACAAGTACACTTCGTGAAATAAAAACACCGGAAGAGCTGGTATTAATGCGTAAATCTGTTCAACTTTCCTGCGTTGCACATAACGAGGTAATGAAAGCTGTAGGACCGGATATGAGCGAAAACGAAGCAGAAGGTATTCATACTTACATTCACCGCAGATATGGTGCAGAAGCGGAAGGTTACTCCCCAATTGTAGGTGCCGGAGCAAATGGATGCATCTTGCATTACTCAGAAAACAACAGTACTAAAATGGAAAACCAACTGCTTTTAATGGATGTTGGATCCGAATATCATGGTTATTCTGCTGATGTTACCAGAACCATTCCGGCTAATGGAAAATTTTCAGAAGAACAAAAAGCAATTTATCAATTGGTTTATGATGCTCAAGAGGCTGTTTTTGCCATTTGCAAAGAAGGAACTCCACTTGTAGACCTGAACAATACTGCTAAAGAAGTTCTTGCAAAGGGATTATTAAAATTAGGAATCATCAACGACCTAAAAGACGTCAATCTTTACTACCCGCATGGATGCTCTCACTTTCTTGGTCTGGACGTTCATGACAAAGGAAATTTTAAAGGCCCGGAAACTCTTTTAAAAGAAAATATGATTCTTACTGTTGAGCCAGGGATTTATATTAGTCCAAACAGCAAATGTGACAAAAAATGGTGGAATATTGGTGTTCGTATTGAAGATGATATTTTAATCAAAAAAAATACTTACGAAAACTTATCTATTGATTCTCCAAGAAAATGGGATGAGATTGAAGCTTTAGCCAAACAAAAAAGCACTTTTAATGACATGGTGTTTCCTAAAATATAGTATATAACTCATTTTTTTTTGCCACAGATTTAAAGATTAGAATGATTTCTTTTTTGCCACGAATTGCACTAATTTTAGCGAATTGTTCCTATTTTCTTGGGATTAAGTCTTCCTACTCCTTTAATCTTTGGCAATAATTTTAAGGCTTAATTCTTGGAAATTCGTGCAATTCGTGGCAAAATAGCAAAAAACAAGGTTAACTTAAAAAATCTTTACAATCCTTTTAATCAATGATTGCAAAAAAATATAATTCAAACCTCGGCTAAATTTAGTCGAGGTTTTTTTGTACAGTTTTATGAAAAGCTTTTCAATCTTCAATTGGATTTTTCCTTTCTTTGTATTCCTAAAAAACAATTATAAATGAAAGCACTTACCTTTTCATCTTTCGGAGATTCAACTGTTTTAGAGTACATTGAGATTCCAAACCCACAATTAAAAAGTGATGAAATTTTAGTCGAAATGAAAGCTATCGGACTAAACTTCGCCGATGTTTACAGACGAAAAGGAAATTATCATTTAAAAGGAAATCCTCCTTTTATTGCAGGCTACGAAGGTGCAGGAATTGTTGTTGATGCTAATAATAATTCGGAATATAAAGTCGGAGATCGTGTTGCCTTCGCAGACGTTCCTTTTGCCAATGCAGAATTGGTAGCGGTAAACACCAATCATATACTTCCTTTACCGGAAGCCATTTCTTTTGAAACTGCCGCCTCTATACTATTACAAGGTTTAACCGCGCAATATTTAGCAACAGACAGTCATAAAACGGCAAAAGGCGAAACGGTTTTAATTCATGCCGTTGCCGGTGGCGTTGGTCAGTTTTTAACACAAATCAGCAAGCTTTTAGGCGCGAATGTTATAGGCTTGACTTCTTCTGCAGAAAAAGCAAAAGTAGCTATTGAGCAAGGTGCAGATCATGTCTTTTTATATAATCAAGATTGGAAATCGGATCTTTTCAAAGTTATTCCGAACGGGGTAGATGTTGTTTACGACAGTATCGGCAGCACTTTGACCGAAAGTTTTGAAGTCACTAAAGAATGTGGACAAGTCGTTTTCTTCGGAATGGCGGGTGGCGATCCTGAACCTGTAAATCCGAGAATGTTGATGGACACTTCGAAAACATTAACCGGCGGAGATCTATGGAGCTATTTAAACTCTAAAGAAGAAAGAATCAAAAGAGCCAATCAATTATTTAGTTGGATTATTGAAGGCAAAATTACGCTTTCAACACCAACTTCGTTCAAACTATCAGAAGGAAAACTGGCTCATGATTATTTAGAAAGCCGAAAAAGTACCGGGAAAATAATATTGATTCCTTGATTTTTTTTGCCACGAATTACACCAATTTTCGCTAATTTTTATCTAAAGATTTAAATTATAATTCGTAAAAATTCGTGTAATTCGTGGCTAACTTATTTCTACAACCACCCGTTAAGTGTAATTAATTTTAACACATAGAGACATAGTTAATAAAGCTTAAAAAAGACGTTTCACTTTAAATAACTCACATAAGGCTAGGCGAAAAAATTAGCGTAATTCGTGGCAAACCTATTTTATTTTAAAGTCTCGGCAATCATCAAAGCGCATTTTTCGCCGTCAATTGCTGCTGATATGATTCCACCCGCATAACCCGCTCCTTCTCCGCATGGATACAAACCTTTTATTTGTAAATGTTCGTAGGTAATAGGATCTCTGGGAATACGAACCGGAGACGAAGTTCTGCTTTCCGGTGCGTGTAAAATAGCCTCATTGGTTAAATATCCTCGCATTGATTTTCCGAATTCTTTAAAACCTTCACGTAATATCTGTGATAAGAATCCAGGAAAAACCTGTCCCATTTCTACCGAAGTTGTTCCCGGAACATAGGATGTTTTTGGAATGTCCGCTGACACTTTATTTTGTGTAAAATCGATCATTCGCTGCGCAGGTACTTTTTGAGTTTCTCCTGCCAAGTGCCACGCTTTTTGCTCGATACTTTTCTGAAATTCCATTCCGGCTAAAGCGCCGAATTTTGCAAAGGGTTTGAAATCTTCCAATTTCAATTCGATTACAATTCCTGAATTTGCAGTCACCTGATCCCTTTTAGAAGGCGACCAACCGTTTGTAACCACTTCTCCCGGACTTGTTGCACAAGGCGCGATAACACCTCCCGGACACATACAGAACGAATACATTCCACGTCCGTTAACCTGTTTCACTATTGAATACGGTGCCGGAGGTAAATGCTCGCCACGATAATCACAGCTGTATTGAATACTGTCTATTAGTTCTTGTGAATGTTCTGCACGAACTCCCAAAGCAAAAGGTTTTGCTTCTATAAAGATTTTCTTTTTGTCCAATAATTCAAAAATATCCCTTGCGGAATGGCCTGTCGCTAAGATTAATTTATTGGCAAGAATCGTATCTCCGTTTTGAGTTACAATTCCTTCTACTTCATTATTTTTAACTAAAATATCCGTTACTCGGGTATCAAATAAAACCTGACCACCAAATTCGATGATTTTTTTTCGAATGTCCTCGATGATTTTCGGTAATTTATTGGTCCCGATATGTGGATGTGCTTCCACCAATATATCATCAGAGGCTCCAAAAGCGACTAGCAATTCTAATATTCTGGTTACATCACCGCGTTTCTTAGAACGCGTATACAATTTCCCGTCAGAATAGGTTCCTGCTCCTCCTTCACCAAAACAATAATTAGAATCTTCGTTAACCAAATGATCCACATTTATAGCTTTTAAGTCACGACGGCGTCCACGAACGTCTTTTCCACGTTCGATTAGAATAGGTTTTAAACCTAATTCAATTAACTGCAATGCAGCAAAAAGTCCTGCCGGTCCTGCCCCGACTACAATTACTTCCTGAGCTTTAGAAACATCTTTATATATAGGCAATTCTATTTTGGTTTCCTGAAAAGGCTCACCCGCCATATAAATCAGCACTTTTAAATTGATTTTAATCGCTTTCTGACGTGCGTCTATGGATCGTTTCAAAATAGAAACATGTTGAATTTCTTTAGGCGAAACCTTTATTTGTTTAGACAAATAGTCACGTAACAACAATTCATTTGCTGCAATTTCGGGCGTTACCTGAAGTAAAAGTTCTCTTGGCATTGTATTTTATTTATTCTATTAGCTTTTCTTTTTATGAAAAGAACATGCAAAAGTACTATTTTTGAACCGAAACTAGTTATTTAATCTAAAATCCATTTTCGAAAGAGACTTTGTACCTTTGCCTCTTTGAAACTTCGCACCTAAAAAATCATGTCCAGAAAAATAAAACTGATTTGGGATTTTCGTGGCCCGGCTTCTGCAAAAACAGCCGAACATCACGAAATTCATTTAAAAGAATATATCGCCATAGAAAAACTTCCGTTAAATATCACGGGTTATAAAATCATAAATGACATGCAGGCAATTGCTTTTATGGTAGTTACTGATGAGCATATGATTGCTGTTAGAGATGCTTTGAAACCGCATCGGGGGGAAGTCTACGTGGAGTAAAATTCCAATATTTTAAAATTCCAAATTCCAATGTTGGGGCGGTCTTAAAACTGGGAAATCTATGTAGAATAAAATTCCAAATTTTTGAAATTCCAAATTCCAATTGTGGGGCGGTTTTTTTAATTAGAGCATCCTAATTTCTTTTGGAAAGTTAATGGGATTTGGATTTACTAGCGTAAAATTCCAATACTTTGAAATTCTAAAATCCAATGTTGGGGATTTTTTACAATCAAATACTTGGCTTGCTACAAATAAATTTAGATTACATTTCTGCTATTAATTTATTCTACACAGCTATAAAGAAACAGCTTATATTTATTTAAAAATATTTAAATTCACTTGTCTCAATTTTTACTTTAGTAATGACAGGCATTAAAGTAATACTGGTATTGAGACAATTGACTAAACTGTAGCAACTGTAAATCTTGAAAGTTTAAAATAGAGAGATCTAAATAACCTTCAAATTTAACTGGTTATTCAGCTTAAAAAATCACAAAAAATGAGCACCGTATTATATCTTTTTTCAATATTTTTATTTGCAAGAGTCGTTTCTCTGTTTATATCAATCCTTAATGAGAGAAGAATTAAAAAGCTTGGTGCAAAACAATATGGAAAATTTAACTCTTTTCTTCTTTCTCTATGCCATACTGCTTTTTATCTATCCTGTTTCTATGAGGCTTATACCAGTCAAGCACAATTTGATCGCAATAGTCAGATCGGTTTGGGGTTATTACTCTTTTCCTATCTAATACTTTTTTATATCATTTATGAATTAAGAGCGGTTTGGACCGTGAAAATATACATTCTCCCTAATCATAAAATGGTGCGATCCTTTTTATTCAGAACGGTAAGACATCCTAATTATTTTTTGAACATAATTCCAGAACTTATTGGTGCCGTTTTACTCTGTAGCGCTTGGAATACCATGAAGTATGTATTACCTGTATATCTGACAATCTTATTTATTAGAATTACTCAAGAAGAAAAAGCGATGAAGACTATTGTTTTATAAAATCTATTTAGAATAAAATTCCAATATTTTAAATTCCAAATTCCAATGTTGGAGCGATTTTTTTAACGAAAAAACCCAAATTCCAACTGAAAAGTGAATGGAATTTGGATTTTTTTGTTTTTTGTTTTCGATTTACTTTAAGTCAAGTCTATAATCGCTAAAAACATACGTATTATCATCTTTTCCTGTAAGCTTTATACTTTTAAATTCAACAGATTCTTCACCTTTAACTTCATAACTATAAACATCTATGTCTTTTGTACTTGACGATAATTCATAAAACTTACCGTTTTCAGTCCACCACTTTCCTTTTTCGGTAAAAGTCTGAATTTCACAATCTTGCTTTGCAGTAAACATTATAACGTAAGTTCCGTCGGCAAACCTTTGCTGTATCCAATGTTTTTCGACCCCTTCTATTTGTCCATCTTTTTCAAAACCTTTCCAAATACCAACTAACTTTGAATCGTTCTCTTTTTTATCGGTTGAAAAACTAAAAATTAAAATTGACAATAATGCAAAAAAAGATATTTTTAATAACGGTATTACTTTTTTCATAAATATTAATTTGTTGGAATTTCTATTGTTTTTATATAGTCATTTAAAAAAATAAACATAAAGGAATCTATTTCTTTATCTGCATTAAACTCGGACTCTTTTTGTTTTAAGGATTTATTCTCTCTTCCAATACCGGGGTTTTCAATTGGAAAACTACCATTAAAAGAACTGGATTGACTTCTCATCTCCTTAAACTCTTTAACTTTAATCTTGTATTCATTGGATTTTTTATAATATTTAAAATAATCTTTTTTAAACTTACGAAATTCTTCTCCAGTAAATTTCTTCGATTTAACATTGATTCCTTTATTTACTTCTATAAGATTATAGTTTTCATAAAGCGAACTATATCCCATATGAACATATTCAATCATACTTCCAGATGGACATATTAACAACCCGGAATAAAAATGGCATTGAAAATTAGTTTTATCTCCAAAAAGATCTTTATATATAGACATTAAAGATCCCTCCGTTTTCCCATCCTTATTTGTCTTATATTCTTCTTTATAAATATTCTCTACCACCAATTTTCCATCTAAAAACTTAAAATAGGCAACATAACCTCGCCAATTGGCACTGGAAAAGCCAGTTATTAAGTTATCGGGAATAGGATGATCTTTAAAATATTCCTCTAATGGATTGGATTGTATAGCGAGAGTATCTTTTTCTACAATTAAATAATCCGGAACCTGACCGGTTGCAAATAATTTACCTGATACTAAAAACACAAAAATGAAAAGCACTTTTAAACAACTCATAGAAATACTTTAATTAGCGACTTCGCTAATAAATTTTATTCGCATTAAACGCAATTCATCAATATCGTAATCACCGTCGAATTCCTTAAGAGCATCTTCGATTTTATCGGATTCAGATTCCATGAAATAATCGTGAATTTCTTCTTGCTGATCGTCATCCAGCATATCATCTACCCAATATTTGATGTTCAATTTTGTTCCGGCATATACAATTTGCTCCATTTCTTTAATCAGAGCATCCATGGTCAAGCCTTTTGCGGAAGCGATATCGTTTAATGATAGTTTTCGGTCAATATTCTGAATGATGTACAACTTATTAGCAGAATTGACTCCGGTAGATTTCACTACTAAGTCATCGGGACGAATGATATCGTTATCTTCTACATAACGATTGATCAAGGTAATAAAGTCACTACCGTATTTTTTTGCTTTCCCTTCACCAACTCCATGAATGTTGTACAACTCCGTTAAGCTAATTGGGTATTTTAAAGCCATATCTTCCAGCGAAGGATCCTGAAAAACAACAAAAGGAGGGACTCCCAGTTTTTTGGCTACTTTTTTTCGTAGTTCACGCAACATCCCCATCAAAACTTCATCGGCAGTACCGGATGATTTAGAAGCGGTTACTATTGCTTCGTCTTCAGATTCATTATACTCATGATCTTCCGACATCATAAACGAAACTGGTTTTTTAATATAATCCAATCCGCTTTTGGTAATTTTTATAATTCCGTAGGTTTCAATATCCTTAGACAAATATCCCATTACGAGAACCTGTCTTAGCAGGGCCATCCAATATTTCTCGTCATGATCGGCTCCCGATCCGAAGAAGGCTTGCGCATCTGTTTTATGTGCTTTAATTACGGCATTGACACGTCCAATTAAAGTAAAAACAATTTCTTTTGATTTATAAATATGTTTGGTATCCCGGACAATTTCCAACAATTTAACAACCTGTTCTTTTGCTTCGATACGGGTTTTAGGATTACGAACATTGTCGTCCATGTCTGCCCCTTCTCCATTTTCACCGTCAAATTCTTCACCGAAATAATGCAAGAGAAATTTTCTGCGTGACATTGAAGTTTCGGCATAAGCCACTACTTCCTGCAATAAAGCAAAACCGATTTCTTGTTCTGCAACCGGTTTTCCAGACATAAACTTCTCGAGTTTTTCTACATCTTTATAGGAGTAGTATGCCAAACAATGTCCTTCTCCGCCATCACGCCCAGCACGTCCGGTTTCCTGATAATAACTTTCTAATGATTTTGGAATGTCATGGTGAATAACAAAACGAACGTCCGGCTTGTCAATTCCCATTCCGAAAGCGATTGTTGCTACGACCACATCTACATCTTCCATCAAAAACATATCCTGATGTTTGGCTCTTGTTTTCGCATCTAAACCTGCGTGATACGGAACAGCACTAATGCCATTTACTTGTAAAACTTCGGCTACTGACTCTACTTTTTTGCGGCTCAGACAATAAATAATTCCTGACTTCCCTTTATGTTGTTTGATAAACCGAATAATATCCGATTCTATGTTTTTTGTTTTTGTACGAACTTCGTAGTATAAATTAGGCCTGTTGAATGATGCTTTAAAAGTATTGGCATCAGACATTTCGAGATTCTTCAGGATATCTTCCTGAACTTTTGGCGTTGCGGTAGCCGTAAGACCTATAATAGGCACTTTACCCAATTGTTTGATAATATTTTTCAGATTTCGGTATTCCGGTCTGAAATCATGACCCCATTCTGAAATACAATGCGCTTCATCAATGGCAACAAATGAAATGGGCACACTTTGCAAAAACGCCACATATTCTTCTTTTGTCAAAGATTCCGGTGCGACATACAGTAGCTTGGTCAATCCAGAAGTAATGTCTTTTTTGACCTGTGTGATTTCTGTTTTAGTGAGCGAGGAGTTTAATACGTGCGCAATTCCGTTTTCCGAAGAAAGACTTCGAATCGCGTCGACCTGATTTTTCATCAGAGCAATTAAAGGAGAAACAACGATAGCCGTTCCCTCCTGAATTAAAGCGGGTAATTGATAACAAAGAGACTTTCCACCACCAGTAGGCATAATCACAAAAGTATTCTTTTTACCGAGGATACTTGTAATGACTTGCTCCTGCAAGCCTTTAAATTGGCTAAACCCGAAATACTTCTTTAATTCTTTGTGTATTTCAATTTCGTTTGAATTCATTCTTTATATTAATGGTATTTTGTATAAATTTGCAACACATAAAGATACAACTTTCTTTTACACATACAAATTTTAAATATTCTGTTTTGATCACAAAAGAAAATATATTAGCAATAGCAAAAAAAACCATACTATCTGAAAGTGAAGCAATTACAAAGCTAATTGATTTTCTCGACGAAAATTTCTACGAAGCAACCCAACGCATATACGAAACTAAAGGCCGACTAATCGTTACGGGCATCGGAAAAAGCGCGATCATTGCTCAAAAAATGGTGGCCACTTTTAACTCCACAGGGACGCCATCAATGTTCTTACACGCCTCAGAAGCGATTCACGGGGACTTAGGAATGATTCAAAAGGAAGACATTATTATTTGCATTTCGAAAAGTGGGAATAGTCCTGAAATAAAAGTTTTAGTTCCGTTATTAAAACGTTTCGGAAACATTTTAATCGGAATTACGGGAAACATAACCTCTTTTTTAGCAAAAGGTTCTGATTATGTTTTGAATACTACGGTCGACATGGAAGCTTGCCCTATCAATTTGGCACCAACAAACAGCACCACGGCACAACTTGTCATGGGAGATGCTCTTGCAGTTTGCCTAATGGAAATGCGCGACTTCAAACCCGAAGATTTTGCAGTATACCATCCAGGTGGCGCTCTAGGAAAAAAACTATTACTTCGCGTAAAAGATATGATTGAGCATTCACTAAAACCAATGGTCACACCTGATACCTCAGTTAAAAAGGTTATATTTGAAATATCTGAAAAGAGATTAGGAGTAACGGCAGTAATAGAAAACGATAAAATAATCGGAATTATTACGGACGGAGATATCAGAAGAATGCTGAACGACCGCGATACATTTGCCGAATTAACCGCTAAAGATATTATGACTAAAAACCCAAAATTAGTATCCTCCGATACGATGGCAGTAGATGCTTTAAATATTTTAGAAGATTTTTCGATAACGCAATTGATTGTTTCGGATAATGGAACTTATAAAGGTGTTTTACATTTACATGATATTTTAAAAGAAGGAATCGTATAATGGCAAAGAAAAATCTTAACGAAATGTCGTTTTTAGATCATCTTGAAGAATTAAGATGGTTATTAGTAAGAAGTACTATAGCAGTAGTTGTAATGGGGATTGTGACTTACTTTGTGAGTGACTATTTATTCGACAGTGTTCTTTTAGGACCTACCCGACCAACCTTTTTTACCTACCAATATTTTTGTCAATTATCACATCAATTGGGTTTTGCTGAAAGCATCTGTATTACGGAATTGAATTTCATTATTCAGAACACCGAAATGGAAGGACAGGTAAACATCTTTGTATGGATGTGTCTTCTGGCTGGTTTTGTACTAAGTTTCCCTTACATCTTATGGGAACTTTGGAAATTTATCAGTCCGGCATTGTACGAGAAAGAAAGAAAAAATGCTAAAGTTTTTATTTTCACCTCTTCCTTACTTTTCTTTTTAGGGGTATTGTTCGGCTATTATGTGGTTATCCCAATGTCAGTCAATTTTGTGGCTACATTCTCGGTGAGTGATGTCGTAAAAAATCAATTTACTTTAGATTCTTATATGGGAATGGTTAAAACAAGTATACTTGCGAGTGGCTTGTTTTTTGAATTACCGATCTTAATTTATTTCCTAACAAAATTAGGTTTAGTTACCCCTGATTTTTTAAGGAAATATTGGAAATATGCTGTAATCATCATTTTGATTGTTGCCGCAATTGTAACTCCGCCGGATGTGGTTAGCCAGACAATTGTCGCCATACCAATGTTACTTATTTATGAAGTAAGTATCCTTATATCCCGAATTGTTTATCGAAATAAAATGAAAGAAAATGTCTGATATTATTCAAGAATTTAACGACTACCGTTCTAAAATGAACGAGAAACTGCTTGCAGATAACAACAAAATTGTAAAAAGAATTTTCAACCTTGATACAAACGCATACGCTCCGGGAGCTCTTGATGTAAAAACGAAAGAGTTATTAGGATTAGTTGCGTCAGCGGTTTTACGTTGTGATGATTGTGTAAAATATCACTTAGAAACCAGCTATAAAGAAGGAATTACAAAAGAAGAAATGATGGAAGCAATGGGAATCGCCACGTTAGTTGGAGGAACAATTGTAATCCCTCATTTAAGAAGAGCTTATGAATTCTGGGAAGCACTTGAAGAGAGCGGCAAATAGAAAACGATAATTAGAAAATGTGCTAATTAGATCATGAGATAATTTTATAAATGGTCTAATTATGTACTTTTAGCATATACTTTCGATAATTTCAAAAATGCAATAATTTGTTAATTGATTTATCTGATTGATTATTTTGTTTTTATTTTGTCCTTTCAAATCAAATTTTTAAAATAGATTGAGCTAGTTTTTAGAATTACCTCGCGATCTAATTTTCACATTATCTAATTAAAAAAAATGAAGCTAAGAGCCGATAATTTAATCAAAACTTACAAAGGCCGAAGTGTTGTTAAAGGAATTTCCGTTGAAGTTAATCAAGGGGAAATTGTTGGGCTTTTGGGACCAAATGGTGCCGGAAAAACAACCTCTTTTTACATGATTGTAGGATTGGTAAAACCAAATCAGGGCAATATTTATCTGGATGACCTGAACATTACCGATTATCCGATGTACAAGCGTGCACAGCAGGGAATTGGTTATTTGGCGCAAGAAGCCTCTGTTTTTAGAAAATTAAGTATTGAGGATAACATTCTAAGTGTTTTACAATTGACTAAACTTTCTAAAGAAGAGCAAATTGCAAAAATGGAAAGTTTAATTGAAGAATTTAGTCTGGAACACATTCGTACCAACCGAGGGGACTTACTTTCGGGAGGGGAACGTCGTCGTACAGAAATCGCGCGCGCACTAGCAACAGATCCTAAGTTTATTCTGCTGGATGAACCCTTTGCAGGTGTTGACCCGGTTGCCGTTGAGGATATCCAAAGAATCGTAGCGCAATTAAAAAACAAAAATATCGGAATTCTAATCACCGACCACAACGTACAAGAGACCTTGGCCATCACCGATAAAACGTACTTAATGTTTGAAGGAGGAATCCTAAAAGCTGGAATACCCGAAGAACTGGTAGAAGATGAAATGGTTCGTCGTGTTTATCTGGGACAGAACTTTGAGTTACGTAAGAAGAAGCTGGAGTTTTAATTTAGTATTCGGTCGCAGTTTTCAGTCGCAGTCACTGAAAACTGAGACTAAAAACTGAGACTAAAAACTAATCCACTGTAATAAACTGCAATTGTTGTAAGTCTCCATTATAGATATTAACGTCAACCGTGGTTTTTATACCCGGTACAGTTGCTTTCTCTGTAAATTGCCAGAAGAGCCAGTCTTCCTCTATTCTTTCACGGTAGAAATTATAATTGGCAATCCAAAACAAATACTCGCTGAATTCTTCTTTCAAAAAATCAGCATAATACCTTTCGCCACTATAAATAATCGGACGAACTTTATAGTGCTCTTCTACTTTGAGCAACCAACGTCTCAAGCCTTTTTTCAGACTGTCCAGAGATTGGTTTTTAGGAAGTTTTTCGATGTCTAAAACCGGAGGCAAGTCGCCTTTTTCCAATTTTACGGTTTTAATAAAGAGATTTGCCTGTTCTATTGAGTTTTCATTGGGACGATAGTAATGATACGCCCCTCGGATCATTTTATTCTCTTTGGCTCCGATCCAATTTCGTTTGAACTGGAAATCTTTTCTGTCTCGGCCCACAGTTGCTCTGATAAACACAAAATCTATCGGGTATTTTTGCTCTAAAGTATCTACGTAAGACCAACTTATTTTTCCTTGGTATTCAGATACATCCACACCAACTGATTTTCCTTCCCGTTTGGCCAGAACCTGAAAGTTCCGAACATCCGAAAGTCGTTTGTCCTCGATTTCTTTTTCTGAAACCTTATGTGATTTAAACCCCAAATAGTAGGCCAATCCTCTGCGATAATGATAGGCCGCCGTCAGAAAAAGTCCAATAAAAGCAAAAATAGTCAGGTAACGAAACAACCTACCGATCGAAGAACCTGAATTTGATTTTCGATTGTTATTTGTCCTTTTGGCCGGTTTTCTTTTCATTCAATAAAAACTAACTACTTTTTCAAAAAAGTATTGTTTACCACTGATAGTAGTACATAAAAAAGTATAATTACCGGAATCGCACTATACTGAAGTAAAAATAACAGCACAAGACAAATTGACAAAAACACGATTTGAAGCGCATTCTCTTTTAAGCTCATTTTCTTTACTTTTAAAGAAAACAATGGTATTTCGGCATTCATAATATAAGCACTACATAAAGCGATCACTAACAAAACCCATTGATTAGTCAGAATTTCCAGTACTATCAAAGAATCTGAAAATTTCAATACCAAAGGCAAACTCAAAATAAACAAGGCATTAGCGGGTGTTGGCAAACCAATAAAAGAATCTGTCTGACGTGTATCAATATTAAAATTAGCCAATCTGTAACAAGAACCTAATGTCACTATAAATCCTAAAAACGGAATAAAGGCATTTGTCCCTAAATCGTGTGCACTATTGGTAAATAAAGCAAACATAACATAACCCGGCACAACTCCACTGGTCACCATATCGGCCAAAGAGTCTAATTGCAACCCAAGCGGACTGGAAACTTTAAATAATCTGGCAAAAAAGCCATCGAAAAAATCAAAAAATATTCCTAAACAAACCATGTAAAAAGCCATTAGATAGTTGGCTTCTGAAACATAAACAACTGCTATGCAACCGCAGAAAAGATTGATTAATGTAATTAAATTAGGAATGTGTTTTTTAATATTCATCTGTACTAAATTTTGATAATAGTGAGCAACAAATTTAGTACAATAACTGCATCCAAAACACGTTTTTTAAGGAGTTTTTTGTCTAAAATTTTGAGTTTTGTAATATTTATCAAAATCAACAAATTAGATGATTAAAATATTATATTTTTGATAAAATTTAAAACAGACCCCGGTTTACAAAAAAAATATCCGTTGAAGAAACTTTTCGCGCTTTTACTATTTTGGAGCTCTACTATGCATTATTCACAAACGATTCGAAAATACTCGAATGAGTTTATGAATATCGGCGTTGACGCTGCTGCACTTGGGATGTCAAGCGCTGTTGTATCCTCTACAAATGATGTAAACTCCGTTTACTGGAATCCTGCCGGTTTGACTCATCTTGAAGATCACCAAATATCCTTAATGCACGCCAATTATTTTGCCAACATTGCGCAATACGATTATATTGGTTATGCGAGTCCGATTGATGACAGAAGTGCCTGGGGAATCTCGATGATTCGTTTTGGCGTTGATGATATTATGGACACGACCGAACTAATCGACAATCAGGGAAACATTGATTACAACCGAATACGCTTATTCTCAACAGCAGATTATGGTTTTACGTTTTCATACGCCCGAAAATTGCCTATAGAAGGATTTCAATATGGGGTAAATGCAAAAGTGATTCGTCGTATTATTGGAAAATTTGCGAACTCTTGGGGATTTGGTTTCGATTTTGGACTTCAGTTTGAAAGAAACGACTGGAAATTTGGTTTAATGCTCCGGGACATCACTACTACTTATAATGTCTGGAATATTGATGAGGAAGAATATAAAAAAATCTCAGACGCTATTCCGGGAGAGAATAATACCTTGCCCGAGAGTACCGAAATCACGTTGCCAAAAGCACAATTGGGCGTGTCCAGAAAAATAGATTTTCATTATGACTACAGCCTTTTAATTGCCACCAACCTTAATATGCGTTTTGAGCAAACACATGATATTATTTCCTCCAAAATTGTAAGTATCGATCCGGCAGTAGGTTTTGAGTTCGGCTATACAGACTTGGTTTTCTTAAGAGCCGGAGCCGGAAATTTTCAGAATGTAACACAACTGGACAACACCGAAAAACTAAGTTTTCAACCGAATATAGGATTAGGATTTAAATATAAAGGTATTCAGGTAGATTATGCTTTGACTGATTTGGGTAATCAAAGTACTGCTTTGTACTCTAATATTTTTTCGATAAAAGTAGATTTAGGTATCTTTAGATAATAATTACAAACCTTTAAACTTCTTAAAATTTTAAATCATGAAGAAAGTCATTTTTAAAATAACGTTTTTTACTTTATTATTATTAAGTTCTACTATTGGTTTTAGCCAAAATGTACCCTTGTCAAAAGATGCTAAAGTAAGCGTTATTACTTGCGGTCTTGGCAACGAAACGTATTCTTATTTTGGACACACCGCCATTCGCGTTTCCGATCCTTTGACCAATATTGATGTTGTTTATAATTATGGTGCTTTTGATTTCAGCACTCCTAATTTTGTTGCAAAATTCACAAAAGGAGATTTGCAGTATTTTGTTATTGCCCACTCGTATGCTGAATTTATTGACAACTATAACTATGAAAAACGAAGTGTTTACGAGCAGGAATTACTTATTTCGCAGGATTTAAAACAAAGACTTTTTGACAAACTAAATACAACACTGCTTTCTGAAGATCGTTTTTATACCTATAAATTTATTGATAAAAACTGTACTTCGATGGTTGTAGATGTAATCAATAACACTTTAGGAAAAAACACGATTACCAAAAAAGGCGACACTGATATCACATACAGATCTATACTGTATCCTTATTTTGACGGACATTTTTATGAAAAGTTAGGAACGAGCATTATTTTCGGAACCAAAGTGGACCAATTGGGAACCCGTATCTTTTTACCGTTTGAATTGAAAAACAGTTTAGAAAAAACTACTTTTCAAAATCGTCCCTTGGCCAGTGCAAGTAAAACACTTTTGAGTTTTGAAAAAGAAACACCAACATCTTGGTGGAACAACATTTACACTTACCTTATTGTACTCGCCTTTGTAATTTTAGTACACAACAGAATAGTAGACAAAATCTATCTTTTAATTTTGTCGTTAATGGGAATCTTTTTTGTTTCTGTTGGATTTTATTCTTTTCATCTGGAGCTATCGATGAATTATAATGTGCTTTTATTCAGTCCGCTGTTGTTGATTCTACTATTTCTTTCTATAATCAAAAACAAAAAATGGACTTATCGATTTACAGTTTTACATCTGCTTTTTCTAATCGTTTATACCATCTTCCTGATCAATAAAGCACATTTCTTTATTGTTTTGCCAATGATAATAACGAGTGGCTTTGTTTTAGTACGAGTAGCAATCCGAAACAAAAAACGGATTCCTATTATCATCTAAATTACTGTCCGCGATAAAACACAATTGTAGTAATGGTTTTAAATGTAATACTCAAATCCAGAAAAACACTTCTGTGTTTGATGTAATACAAGTCATATTGTAATTTTATCAGACTTTCTTCTATCGATTCACCGTAAGAATAATTGACTTGTGCCCAACCGGTAAGACCGGGTTTTATAACGTGTCTTGTTTCATAAAAAGGCATTCTCTGGGCAATTTCATCTACAAAAAACGGACGTTCGGGTCTTGGTCCAATAACGGCCATATCTCCTATAATAACATTAAAAAACTGTGGTAATTCGTCTATTCTGGATTTGCGCATAAATTTTCCAAACGGAGTAACACGTCTATCCCCTGAAGTTGCAAAAGCCACTCCATCAGATTCTGAGTTTTCTACCATTGTTCTAAATTTATATATTTTAAAAACAACGCCATTTTTACCTACTCTTTCCTGCGTATAGAACAAACTCCCTTTATTCCCAATCAAATTTCCGATAAAAATGAAAGGAATAAAAACACAACAGATTATCAGACCCACGAACGAAAAAAAGAATTCGAAAAAACGAACCTGAAACAAATACAACTTATTATTATTACTTCGGCTAAAAGGGAAAAACCGATAAAAGTCTCTTGAAATATAATGCACCGGAATACGCTGCGTTTTGCTTTCGTAAACTTGTGTATACTCCCGAATTATGTTTCCGCCTTCTAATAAATGGAGTAGCTTCTGGTACAACTCAGTCGTTATTCCATCCGTATTCTGGGAGGCTATGACAATCTCTGAGATATTGTGTTTAGAAACAAAATCTTCCAGATCTTCTCTTTTGATTTTTTTCACGTAATGAAAACCCAAATCCTCCTGAACTACCGAATCTGAGTTTACAAAACCCACAATTTTATAATGAGGATCAACATTTTCAAGCCCTAAAACCAATTCTTCGACCTGATTCTGATTGCATATTAAAACTACGTTCTGTACAAATCTGTGCGAAGCCAAAAAATAAACATACAGGTATCTCCAGGCTAATAATGAAAAGAGAATAGCAAAATAAAATACCACAATTGCGATTCTGTGTTTGGGTAATTCCGGCGATAAAATGGGAGTCAGTAAATACACAATTACGGTTGTACTGGTAGTAAATATAGTACTCTTAAGAATCTGAAGCTGATTGCTTGCGACCTGTAAATTATACATTTCGAAGATAGAGCCGAACATGTAGATGTAAAAGATCAATACAATTTCCCAGTAATAATTTGCGCTTGAAAACTCAAAATACTTAAAATCAAAAGTAACACTCAACAAAAAAAGTGCGCTTAAGACAGAAATAGCATCTAAAATATGAAGTAGTACTTTCCGTTCCGATATTTCGAAATGAATTTTATTATTTAAAAACATTTATTCTATAGTTTAATTTGGGGTAATTAACTCGCAACAAATGTATTATAAAAAAAAGGATTTAATCCAGTGAATGTTCAGGTTTTTCAGGAATGTTAATTTGAACAGAAAGCAGCGCTAAAGCATATATAAAGGCCGGAGCTGCCAATCGCATAGCCGCGTGATTAATTGTTAATAGCCAAAAAGCCCAAAATGAAAGGACAAATACATTTTGGCGGTTATTTACAAAAAACAATAACGGAGTAAACAATAAAATCAGCAAATCTATTATGCCTAAAGTCCCGTGTTCAGCCATCATCCTGGTTATTTCGTTATGAGAAGCCGCTTCAATACCTGTTTCTTCTTCTCTGATTTCTTTATTCTTTCCTACCCCTACTCCCAGAATAGGATTATCAAGAAACATTTGAAATTCGGAAGCGATAAGAACTTCTCTACCCGATAATTTACTCTTTTTCTCTCTTCCTGCTGCATCCTGATTAGCATATCTTTTATTAATCAATCCACTGGTTTGCATTGACGAGTATCCCCAGACCCCTACTCCTGCCAGAAATGTAAGGATGATCACTAAACCAACTTTCGCCTTAGACTTTACATTTCCTTGTTTGTACAAGACAATTAGAAGCAAAACAATCATTACAATACCGGTCATTACCCCTCCTCTTGAAAAAGTAACAATTCCCCTAAAAGCAAAAACGAGGACAAGAAAACCGTTAACCGCTATGAGCAACTTACTTTTAGAGTTCAATAATAGTTGTACGAAAAACACAAAAATTCCTAAGCCTAAAATAGTTGATACCTGATTGGGGCCAAATCCACCTGAAGTTGCAAAATTAGAATCTGTTCCTCTTACAACATCCTTCACACTTGGAGAATACATAAAAAGATAAGCAGCAATAGAAACCAGAGGCAGAGCCAAGGCCGTTATCACCACCTTTAATCTGTCGAAAGTTATTCTTCTCTGAAAACAGTAAATAGACGAAATCCCTAAACAAACTGGTCCTGAAATATTAAAAACAATTGCTTTCCTGATGTCTGTATCCATATTTAAGGAAAAAACAGATAAAATCACACTTGGAATAAGCAAAATAAAAAAGATCCAGTAGATAAATGCCCGGTTCGAAAAACCGGAATAGATGATCCCTATAAACATAAAGAGTATAACAGCATATTTACCAAATTCATTTAAAATAGCACCGTTTGTCATCCTTAAAAACACCTCAACTGTAATAACATATGCCGACATTATCAGAACTTCATTATTTTTGTTTTTATTTTTCACTATGTAAATAAGTCCAAAAGCGCAGATCGACAAAGCGTATATCTTTGAGGTAAACGGCAAAATAAAAACCAACACAGCAATTGCTGCATGGATAACGAGAAGGTATATGTATATTAGTTTCGGGTTTTTCATTGGTATTTTAGTTGGTGTTTTTCACCACAAAATTAGTTGAAGATTGCAACCAAAAAATATATTCTTTTATTATTGCATCTTCACTGTAATCTGACAGGATTCTTTTATTCAAATTCAACCCCATTTCTGTTCTTAAATTTGGCTGTTCTATCAAGATTTGAATGGCTTCGATAAATTGATTGCTATTATTAGATTCAATAATCTGTCCTTCCTTTTCAGAAGTAATCACTTTGGAAATCTCGCCTACATTTGTTGCAACAGCCGGTAATTTGTACAATCCATATTCCAGAACGGCTAAAGGAAGCCCTTCAGAAAAAGAAGGCAGGACCGCAATATCACATTGTTCTAAAGCACTGCCCACATTTTTTACAGCACCGTAAAAAAAGACGGTATCCTGAAGTTTAAATTCGGCTACCATTTTATTTAATCGGTCCGCATATAAATCTTTAAAATCTTTGCCGAACAGATGAAAACTCCAGTCCGGAAATTTATCTTTTATTGAACGGGCTACATTTAACAGTAATTCATAATTCTTTTGGGGACGCAAGTTCGCAACACAAATAATTCTCTTTCCCTCGGATCCAAATAAGGATATTTTTTCATTTAAAATTACTGACTTCTCAATAAAATTAGGAAGAAATATAATATCAGGACAGAACAAATATGATGCTGCCCACTTTTCTAATGCGGTATTCACTGAAATAATACCCTTAAAAAAAACAGAGCCAAATTTAAGACTTAAGCTCTTTCTTAAAGTTAGATCCTGTGAGATCCCATAATGATCGTGCCAGATAATTTTTACTCTCGGAAGCGTTATTTTAGCTAAAACAGCAATAAAAAAAGAAGAACTATGCGCATGAATAATATCAATTTTATTATTCTTCAGATACTTTCTCAGCTGAAAAACAGCTTTAAAATCTACACTCTTTTTTCTCTTTAAAAATAAATAAGACACTTTTTCGTCTATCTGACTTAAAAGCAGCCCTTCTTTCCGGGTTGCAATTAATCCCGAAAAAGTAATTTTCTTAGCCAGAGCATTAGCATAATTTACTGCCATTCTCTCTGCTCCACCCGTTTCTAAAGAGTCTATAAGCTGTACAATTCTCATTCTGTGAGTATCTTTTTAATCTCCGTTTCAAAAACAGTTGTTGTATAATTCTGTGACCATTCCAGTGCCAGCTTGCTTTTGGAAAAAAAAGCTTTTTCATTCTCCAGTATTTCTTCCAGTTGAATTACATCTTTCTCTAAATCCATATCCAACAAGATCCCTCTGTTTCCATAATCGAGCATAAAAGGAACGCACGAAACTTTGGTTGCAACAGGTACGCATCCCCAAAACATACCTTCGGCTATTGCTTTAGGCCAGCCTTCACTTTTAGATGGCAGTACTACAAAATGACTTTTTTTATATGCTTTTTTTATGATATCCTGGTTTTGGTTACCGTGCAATAAAACATGGTTTTCTAATTGATTTACTTTAATATAGTCCCGTAAAATCTCTTTTTCAACTCCTTCTCCATAGATATTCAAAACGACGTTTTTACCTTTTTTAATCAGTTTCTCTGCCAGTCGTATTGCGTACATCGGATTTTTACCTTTAACTAAGCTTCCGACGAAAATCAATTCTATTACCGGATCAAGGCTTGGTTTTTCTATGCTTTCCTTCTCAGATACTGAATAGGTCGCTGTAAAAAAGGGCTTTATATTTTTAGATTGGTTTTCCCAATCTCCGTAAACCAAAACCTGCATATTTTTGGTCAAAAAAGTATTGCTTAAAATATATTTTTGTATCCGATACGCCAACGGTTGTTTGCTTTTTGGATCCCAATTACCTGCATATTTGGCTGTTTTTGTTTTATTCGGAAATAAAATCTGCACCAGACATCCCAACAAACCCATATTTCCCGGACAACGCAAATGAATGTGATCCGCAGTTTGCATTGCTTTATAAGTCCTCCACGATACCAAGGGTAAAAAAAGAAGACTCCTTAAAATACCAACAGGCGTAGTTAATGCCAAAGCAGGAACTTCCTGAAAATTAAGCTCGGGGTGTTGATAAGCCAAATCAATGTTGCCGACTTTATCTTTAAGTAAAGGAGCGACAATACTGACCTGATCTACATATTTAAACCAGATATTCATCTCCCAGACATACGGCCCATAGCCGTACAAATGAGTCTCTTCCTTTTTATGGAGAACATGGGTGATGATTGTAAAATTCATAGATTCTGAGCTTTTTCTGTGAAAGAAAGGGTTCTTTTAAATAGTATTCCGGATGCAATTGGATTTCCCTTACTTTCTTTCGATTATTTTTTTCATCATTGCGCTATAGGTTTCAACACCAAATTTTTCTACAAATGTTTTCCTTGCCTTAATCCCCATCTCATATTGATTTTCAGCACTGTTTTCTACTCTTTCAAAAAGCAAAACCATTTCTTCTTTAGTAGGATTAAATTTAAAGCAATCTATCCCCTCTTCCAGTTCTGTAGAAAGTCCTGTGGTATTTGAAATTAGCAAAGGAGTCTGATTCATCATCGATTCTAAACCCACTGTTGGTAAATTATCAAATTTAGAAGGTATAATAGTATAATGACTTTCATTGAGATATTTATCAATTTCATTATAAGTTAAGGCCCCAACAAAATTAATCTTGACATCGTTTCCTATTAATTCCTCAATTTGATTGTGCTGACTACCGCTGCCCGCAATATTCAAAATAATTTTTGATGTCTTAAATTTCTCTTTATAAACTAAAAAAGCATGAATTAAATCAATAACTCCTTTTGATGGTTCGAGCCGCCCTAAATAAGACACTACAATAGAGTCTGAATTTAAAGTACTTTTTCCATTAAACCTGTCTTTCATCGGATTCACAACTTTTACTCCTTTTGTGCAGCCAAAATAGTATTCCAGATCTTCTTTGGCTAAGTCCGAAGGACAAATAACCTGATCTGCAAACCATTTATAAAGCAGTTTCTTTCTGTATTTTTTGAAATTCCTTTTCAAAGAGGAACTCGAAACATCTTGCTGAATCTGAGTAGACAATGTATGATAATAGGGAAATGTTTTAATCTTACCCAGTGAAAGTATTTTAGATACTATGGTAGTGATGTTAACATTTACAAAATGGCTTATTAGTACAGTTGGCCTGTATCTCCAATAGAGTTTAGCGAACCAAAGCGCATCCTTAAATTTCACAGGTCTGTTTACTGTTGGCCAGGAATAAACGGAAAGTTCTCCTTCTCCGATATTTTCTTTGAAGGGTTTGTTAAAAAAAGGGTTGTGCGAAATAAATACAACACTATTGCCTGCACGTGTTAAATCACGAGCTAAATAATAACTCATAAAAGAAAATGAACTTTCGGTATAATTATGTGCTATTAAAATTGTTTTCATTTATTCGTTACCTAAAATTCCCATCTTATAAAAATCAATATTCTGAAGAACAATATTCTCTAAACCATATTTTTCAAGTACAACTTCTCTGGCCTTTTTACCCATTACAATTGATTTTTCCTTGTTATCAAAAGTCCAAATAATCTTTTGGGCTATATCTGCAGGGTTATGTGGGTCACATAACAAGCCTGTTTTATAATTTTCTATTGTCTCCGGCCCGGGGCCTAATTTGGTAAAAACAACGGCTTTTCCCATAGCCATCGCCTCCGGTGCGACTAGTCCCTGTGTTTCCATATGAGACGGGAATACACAAACTGTAGCTTCTGAATACACTACTGGTATATTTGTATATGGAATTGCTCCATGAAAATGAATGTCTTTTACAAGCTCTCCTAATTGCGGCAACTCTTTTTCTTTCAATAGCTGCAGGTAAGAACTACCGTCAGGAAAAAACCAATCTCTGCCATATATTTCTAATGTTGCCTCAGGATATTCTTTTTTTACCAATGGAAAAGCTTGTATTAACTGGCGAATTCCCTTCTTCTCGCAAACCGTACCTACAAAGACAATTTTCGATTCAGGAGCTTCTTTTACCATTGGCTGAAACAATGTTGTGTTTATCGGGTTTTTAATATAGGCAACAGCTTTCCCGTTATAACTTAAATATTTTTCGGTGTGCGTTTTTACATATTGAGAAACGGCAATAAAAGCATCGCTATTTTTAAACGATCGATTCTCTTGAAATCCTTTCCATTTATTGATTTTTCTATTTTCGCTTTCCGCAAAAAAATGATGACCTCCGTGAAGTCGTATGATGTATTTTATAGTCTTTATTTTACTGATAAAAGCAAGACCTAACTCAGAAGACTCCACTATATTGATAGGATTATCTTGGTGAATTTCTTTTATCTTTTTGTTAATTGCTTTAAAATTAAAATACCAGGAAATCATTTTTAAAGTACTTCTTTTTAAACGATAGACATGCACACCGTCTACAATTTCGGTCTCGTCATTTAAAGTATAATTAATCCCAATTACCGAAACATGAATTCCTCTTTTGACCAATGCTACAGCCAGAGTCTTTACAAAACTACCTATCCCGCCATGAGGGAATCCTTCTTTTGGATATTCATTTGTTAAAAAACAGATGTGCATTTTAATTTGCTTTAATGATTTCCCTTATTCTCATTGAGGCATTTTTATAATCTTCCAGTACTGTTTTTTTCCATTCGATCATCTTCGAACTACAACTCTTTTGAAGCGTTAGCTTTTCTACAATTTCCGCTTTATTGTTCAGCCAAATTACGGCATCTTTATTAGGCATACTCTTGAAATGTTGAAATTGATAAATCGTTTTTACCGACCAATCTTTCACATTTTTAATTGGCTGATCGTAATTAATAAAGACACAAGGTTTGCTGAACATGGCAAAATCAAAAGCCATAGTCGATCCAACATTCACCACTATATCCGAGTAAAAAGCAGTGCTGACCAACAACTTCACATCGTCAACCGATGGATACACTGTACTCCATTCGTCTGTAGTATTAAAATACCACAAAGGAACGGCTTCTTTTATCAAATCTTTATATTTATGTACAACAGCATCATATCTACCTGAAAAATCGACCGGACATCTTCTGAACAAAATTTGATATTCATCCTGTAAATTAGCTTTTATCAATTCTTCGGCAATATCATTCAAGTACGCCGGATCATCGGGAGATGTCTTTGTGTCATCACCTGAAAAGCAAATGATTTTCTTATTTGGATCTAAATTATAGCTCTTGTAAAAAGTCTCTTTGTCAATACTGTTTTTTTTCTCTTCGTAAAACTCAAATTGAGAAGTTCCAGTAATAGCAATCTTTTCTGATGGAATTTCAGGATAATACAGCTCTAATTCTTTTTTCATGTAAGCGGACCATACCAAATAATTGTCTGCTCTTAACGCCATTCTTGCCTTTGGCAAATTATCCCAGGAATAAATTACAGTTGCTGTCTTAATTCCCAGATCGGTCGCAGCGGCAAATATAGTGGCTACTTTCAGCGCACGTTGGTGCGAGCAAAAAACAGTTTTTGGCTGTACCTCTTTTAATATATTTTTTACCTCATCGTAGAAAACATTCTGACGGATTGCTTTTTGGTATTTTTCTTCTAATTTGAGAATATTGGAGTATTCTTTAAAAAAAGGAGCTACAGATTCAATTAGTTTATAAAAAACCTTTTTCGAAAATGTCTTTTGATTCCAATTCCAATTGGTCAATAAGGAAGTGTTTTTTACTTTTTGGGTATTATAATAGAGTCTGGAAAGGCAAATTAATTCTCTTAAAAATTTCTCTTTAGCAGATTCTTTGTAAGCTGGAATAGTAATTTCGTCATCAATTGTTACATTATCTCTAATCGCTTTTACCGTTTCAGGATCAAAATTATGAAACAATACTAAATCCTCTTCCATATCTTTAAAGACATTAGAATACAGATAATTTCTAATTCCGACTCCATCGGGAAAGAGCAATAAAATTTTATCCTTCTCCATTCAAAAATTCAATCATTAACTTATAATTCTTAAAACTGGTCTGGTTACTTTTTACCAAAAAAATCATTTATAATTCTCGCCGTAAAAATCTTTGCTCCGGAATCGTTCATGTGTCCACAGGATGAGAAATACTTGTCTTCGACTACTACATTTTCATAATTATGAATTTCAGGATAGGCCTTTTTTACTTTGTCGAAATAGTTCATTCCTTTAACATTCTCGCACATTGGTGTCATTACCGCTATAAAATTAATGCCATTGGCTTTGCAGATATCCTTAATCTCTTGGTAGTATTTATTGTGAGGCAGTGGATTCAGATTAACAATATTGTTTTTCATATTCCCGTTTTTTGTTTTGAACAAAGGGTAATATCCTGAATTATCCAACATAGATGTTTTTTTATGAATTGCAGTAAAAAAAGCCTCTCTAAATCCAATTTTGCCATCGTACTTTATATAGCGATAAAAAGGCAGGTAATACAACTCATTGAAATCTTTTTCGTTTTCAAAATGTTTTTTTATCGTCTCAGAACTGTGAATGTAGGGTAAAAACAGGGCCGAAATCCCCTCGGATTTCTCCTCTCCGGAAAGATTTAAATCGGCTTCTAAGATTACATTCTTAATCACATATTTTCTTTCGATCATTAACTTTAACATCAGTGAAGCTTCGAAAAGATGCCCCCCGCTCATTCCGTAATTAAATGTTTTCAATCCTTTATCCTCAAACATTTGTGGCACAAAATGGTTATTGGCACGAGAAGAGCCTAGGATTACGACATCATATTTTTTAGCTTCAGAATTTACTACCGTTTCGACCTTACCACGGTTTTTTGATTGCATAAAAACAACGGTATACAATCCGTCCAGTATAACCGCTACAAGAGCTGTTACGAATATAATTTTGACTGTATAAATTAAAAAATTCTTCATTAAAACTGAAAATATATAAATTCTTTATAATCTGAATAGGTTCCGAAAGCTAGTATAGCCACGATGGCTAATGCCAATTTAAGCATGCTTCTTTTTCCTGAAAGCGGTTCAATTTTGTTTCTGTTATTCCATTCAACCAAAACAAACAAACCAATCATTACTAACAATTCGTAGCTGTAACGTTCGTTATCTAAATATTGAAAGCTGAAATCTCTGTTTGTAACTATCCTTTTTAAATAAGAAACAGCATCTGTAATAGATCTGGCTCTAAAAAACACCCAAGCAACGCAGGTCAGCAAAAATGTATAAAGAATACTCATTAGTACTTTTACGGAATCGAAATTAAACTTCAGCTCAATTGCATCCATATTATTGCGGTTGCTGTTTGACAAAAGTAAAGGCAGGAAATACACGGCGTTTATAAATCCCCAGACTACATAAGTCCAATTGGCGCCGTGCCAAAATCCACTGACCACAAAAATGATGAATGTATTTCTGATTTTCATCCCAAGACCGCCTTTGCTTCCTCCCAATGGGATGTATAAGTAATCGCGAAACCAAGACGACAACGAAATATGCCAGCGACGCCAGAACTCGGCAATATCTCTGGAGAAATAAGGATAATTGAAATTTCGTAACAAGTCTAAACCAAACAATTTTGAAACCCCCAATGCGATATCCGAATAGCCTGAAAAATCTCCATAAATTTGAAATGCAAAATATACGGCTCCCAAAATAAGAGAGAACGAATTCATTCCTGTATAATTATCAAAAATAGCATTGGCATAGGTTGCACAGGTATCTGCAATAACTACTTTTTTTACCAGACCCCAAATGATTTGATAAACACCTTCTTTTGCCAGTTGAAAATTAAACTCTCTTTTTACTTTTACCTGTGGCAATAAGTGTGTGGCTCGCTCTATTGGTCCTGCCACCAAAAGAGGAAAATAGCTTACAAAAAGTGAATAATCTACAAAATTGTATTCTGCTTTTATTCTTTTGTAATAGATATCAATAACATAGGATAGTCCGTGAAAAGTGTAAAATGAAATTCCTACCGGAAGTATAACCTCTAATAAAATCGGACTTGCCTTAACTCCCGCCGAACTTAATAATTCTGCGAAAGAAGCTGCAAAAAAGTTGTAATATTTAAAAATTCCCAGAAATCCTAAATTGACTAAAATACTAAGCCAAAACCAGAATTTTCGGCTTTTTTCAGACTTTCCTTTTTCGATCTGAATACCGGTATAATAATCCAGAAATGTAGAGAAAACCAGTAAAAACAAGAATCTCCAGTCCCAACAGGAATAGAAGTAATAACTCGCTACGATCAATAAGGCATTTTGGGTGCTTTTGGTTTTATTGAAAACAAACCAATATAGAAAAAAGACGATTGGTAAAAAAATAGCAAACGCTAAGGAGTTAAAAAACATAAATTGAATTAATTATTAAAATGCAAATGCTATTTATTTATGGTTACAATGAATTACTTAAACCACTTGGTAGTGAAATCATGAATCGAAATATAAAAATCTCCTACGTTCTCTTCTACTTTATCGGGGCTCCAATTCCACCATTGTATTTTTTTCATTTTGTCGATGGTATCGAGATCATATTTCATTTTTACAATTGCTCCGGGAATTCCTCCAACAATTGCGTAATCCGGAACATCTTTTGTAACCACTGTACCTGCCAAGATTGTAACTCCGTCTCCAATTTTTACATTGGGCAAAATTATGGCATTCATTCCAATCCACACATCATTGCCGACTATGGTTTTACTTTCCTCTGTTCTAATATTTCTTTTAAAATCAGACTGGGTACTGCTACCGATCGGTAACTCTTTATTGACAAGATGATTGAAGTGCGGATAACTTGTGACCTCACTTATCGTATGATGCCCAGAATCTAATATAAAATTCACATCATTGGCTATCGAACAGTATTTTCCAATTTCTAATGCTGAATTTTGATGCCATTGCCAGACAAATGCTCCATTATGATAGGTTTTATAACCAATAGAAACATTTTTAGCCTTATCCAAATAGGTTTTATTTTGACCTTTTAAAAAGTCAAAATATCCTTTTCCCAGAATTGTCCACGCTATTTTTCGAAAAAACTGTTTCATTTTACTTTTCCTTAGCTTGATAGTTCATTTAATTGAAAGGCACTCGTATTCCAAAATGAAACAACACTGCTATTTTCAAGACCAAATTCACAAAAAATGGCAGACGCAAAATTTCGTAAGCCAATCCCCGCGTATCCTAAACTAAAAACCTTATTGTTTCTCATTAAAAATCTTTAAACTGCTTTTGGTGATTCAGCTGCCAAATATCGTTTTTCTTTAGTGAATCCAAAAACAATTTGCTGCTATTTCCTTGTCCAAAATCAGTAGTAGAAGCCTGAACTTCGTGAGAATCTATAACCGATAATGCTTCTTTTATACTTTCGGAAGCATAATCTGTATTGATAATATCGGCATGAACGGCCCTATTCTGCTGACGGGTTCCGATATTAATGATTGGAATTCCATAATAAGGAGCTTCTCGAATTCCGGCGCTACTGTTTCCTATAATAAACTGGCTGTTTTTTAGCAAGGTTAGAAAGTATTCAAAACGAAGAGATGGGAAAATTCTGAATCTTGTATTTTGTTTTAACTTTTCATAGGAATCTAAAATGAATTGACTCCCTAAATCATTATTTGGAAAAATAACAATATAATTATGATCATCCGCCAGTAAACAATCGACGAAAGTAGCTGCATATTCTTTCATGGATTGAAATTCCGTCGTTACGGGGTGAAACATCACAATGGCGAATTCCTGAAATGGAATTTCATAATACTTCTTGGTGATCTCTAAATCGGGTAGTGTATCAGAGAACATAATATCAATATCGGGCGAACCTATAGCAAAAACAGATTCTTTTATTTCTCCCATTTGAATTAATCTTCTCTTGGCCTCTTTATTCGACACAAAATGAATGTGACTTAATTTACTAACACTATGACGGATTAATTCATCAACGGTTCCTGAGACTTCTCCACCTTCAATATGAGCGACCAAAATATTATTTAAAGACCCTACGATAGCTCCTGCAAGTGTTTCTACACGATCACCATGTACCACAATCATATCGGGGTTGATCTTTTTACAGTAATTGGATAAACCTTCGATTGTTTTGGCCAAAGTTAAATCCATTGTGGTTTCGTGCGTGTGATTTTCGAAAGTAAATACATTCTTAAAATTACAGCGCTCAATTTCGATTAAGGTATACCCATAAATTTCCTGCAGATGCATTCCGGTCACAAAGACATAAACTTCAAATTCCGGTTGTGCTTCCAGAATTGAAATCAGCGACTTTATTTTACCAAAATCGGCTCGGGTTCCGGTTAGGAAAAGGATTTTTTTCATTAATTCGAAGCTTTCTTTTTGGACTGTTTTTGAATTTCAATTTTGGCTTTCAAAAGCAAGAATTCACGATTCATTGATTCAAAATATTTTTTGGTATTGGCAAATAGTATATTCTTTAAAAACGAACCCCAAATAACGGTTGTACTGAGAAACTCTTTTTGTCGTAATACATTCGAGGCAATGGTTTCGTTTTTATATCTCGCAATATTTCCTTTTACCGTCCTTTTTATGAAATAAAAATAAGTTTCGTTCAAATCTATTATTTGAAAGTCGTTCTTAACTACCCGGTCGGACCATTCTTTATCTTCAATCGCAACGAGCTCTTCATTAAACTTAAACTGCGCCCACACTTCTTTATTTATTAAAGCACAGGCGGCCATTAAACCACTATCAAGAGGTTCTAGTACTTTAAAATTATTTATTACTGCTCGCTTATAATTCTCTATACTATTAATATATCTTATTCCTGCTATATTTTCATTGGCAGTTAAAGCAGCTAATGTATTTTTAAAGAAACTCGTGCCAACCGGAATCGCATGGGCACTTAACAATAAAACATATTTGGTTGCCGCAGCTTCGATTCCCACATTTATTGCTCTGCCGTAGGTAAAGTCTTTTATATTTACCACCCTGCAATTGTATTTTAAGGCTATCTCTACGCTATTGTCTGTCGAATAATTATCTACAATTATAATTTCTTTATAGTCTCCGGAATATACATCTGTAATAATAGACAGAATATTCTCAAGAGCTTTTGCCTCATTTTTATTTCTAATAACAATAGATATCATAGCTTTTTTAGTGTTGAAAATCAGAAAAATCTAACTGCTCATCGTTTTCTATATCTCTTGTTGCCACTTTTCCAATTAGATCATTAAAATGTTCTGCCAGAATTTTTCCTGTACCGGGACGTTTTACCCAGATATTCTCTTTTGATAATTTTTCTCCTTTTTTAATTGGTGCAATCGCGCAAACTGTTGCAAAAGCAAAATCTATAGTTACCTGCTCCTCTAGTGCCGGTTTTTTTGTTCCCCCGCGCATTAAAGCAATTTCGGCACTCGAAACAATTAATTCACCACAAGCTTTTTCATCCATACTGCAAACAATATCCGGACCTGTGCGTTGCATATGATCTGTAAAATGGCGTTCTAAAATACTGGCTCCAAGAGCAACAGCTCCCAAACAGGCATTATTATTTAAGGTATGATCACTCAATCCGAAAACTTTATCAGGAAATGCCTCATGCAATTCGGTCATGGCTCCATAACGAACCAAATGAATTGGTGTTGGATATAGGTTAGTCGTATGCAACAGAGCAACGGGAATGGCATGTTTATCAAAAATAGCCACCGCTTTTTGAATACTTTCAATCGTATTCATACCTGTGCTCAAAATAACCGGTTTCCCAAAAGAAGCAATATGTTCCAGTAGTGGATAATTGTTACATTCTCCTGAACCAATTTTATAAGCCGGTATATCAAATTTCTTTAATCTTTCTGCTGCTGCTCGTGAAAAAGGTGTTGAAATAAAGATCATACCTTTACTTTCAACGTAATTTTTAAGTTCCAGTTCCTCCTCTTCATTTAAGGAACAACGCTCCATGATTTCATAAATAGAAACATCTGCATTACCAGGAATTACTTTTTTGGCAGCACCACTCATTTCGTCTGCAACAATATGCGTCTGGTGTTTTACAACCTCAACTCCTGCTCTATATGCTGCATCAACCATTTCTTTAGCAACCTCAAGAGATCCTTCGTGATTAATTCCGATTTCGGCAATAACTAAAGGTGGAAAATCCGCTCCGATTTTTCTACCGGCAATTTCTATGTATGGATTCATATTTTTATTTTTCATTATTAAAAACAGACAATGCTTTTTTCTTATTTAAAAAAGGAGTTTCTATATAGCGATAAGAAATACCTGAAATAATAATTGTCAAAATTATAGACAAAATATAGATAAGCCAATCCTCTACAATATCCAATTTAAATAAAATATTTAATACCAAAACAATTACTATTTGATGATACATATATAAGCCATATGATATTTTTCCCAAATAATTTAAAATTCTGTTTTCCAGTATTTTTTTTAATTGAGGGTTATAAACGAGACACAATATTAACATGCCAAAAAGAAGTGGATATAAACATCTACTTACATAATGGTTTTCGAAATTTAATGTAATCAGTACTATTGTAGAAATACTCACAATTATAAATAAAGGTGTATAGGTAAAAAATCTAATAACCGGATGTTTGCTATACATTAGATAGGCTAACATGGCTCCAATTGTAAGGGCATCCAGTTGAAAGCTATAGATAAAACCTATTATTAAATTGGAATACGGAACACTTTGCAAAAACGTCATATCAATTAGATACAAAAGGGCATTATAACCAAAAATTAAGAATATAAATAACAGACTTAATCTTCTAACATTGTTTATTATCCACGGCCAAATAAGATAAAATTGTTCTTCAGTTCCAATTGACCAAGTCTGCGCTGCAAACGGAATTATTTTAATCTGAATCAGCAAATTTGGCAGAAAGAAAACGAATAAAAGAATGACGATCAAATATTCAAAAGAATTCTTCAGATCTATTCGCATTCCCGGAATTTGAAATAAATCAAAAAAAGGAAGTACCCCTAAGGAAAGAATCACAATAACAAAGTACAAAGGCCAAATTCGCAATATTCTTCTGGTGTAAAACTTTTTATATGCAACTGTTGCATATTTTCCCTTTTCCATAAGTAGAAGAAAAGTAATTAAAAACCCGCTTAAAACAAAAAATAATGAAACCCCTAATTTTCCAATGTGCTTAATTTCCTGAAAATGATTAGATATCCCAAAAAGCCCTTTATTTAACTCTAAATGACTAAATATCACCATAAAAGCTGCTATAGATCTTAGTCCATTTAAATTAGGAAAATAAATCTTATCCTTCATTTTGATTTAATGCTTGTATAAATTGTGCGTATTTAAAATCGTTTTCGGTATCAATATCAACTTGTGCAAAAATATGATTTACTTCGAACGGAAATGCATTTTCTGAAATAATAATATCATTCAAAATTAAGGATGCTTTTGTGATGTATAACAATCCATTTTCGAAGAAAAGAGGCTCTAAATCCTGACTTCGCTGGCCAATTGTATAATTAAAAGGAGTAAACTTTTTATTAATGATTTTTCCAAATTTCTGATGATTTCTGGTCACTGTAAATAGACTGTCAACGTTTTCTTTTTGATAGGCTTCGAAAGTTTCTGCTAACAAATTCTCCGGTCGCAACGGATTAGTGGCTTGCAGTAAAATTACGTTTTCAACGTCATTACTGTCAATAGATTCCAAAACATGTTTTAATGCTGAAACAGTGGGCTCTAAATCACCTGAAATTGCGGCAGGACGATCAATTACCTTTGCTCCAAACTGTAGGGCTATTTTTTTTATTTCGGCATTATCAGTCGAAACATAAATTTCATCAATTATGCTACCGTTTTGCTGGGCATATAAAATAGAATGTACTACTAATGGCAATGTTCCAAAAATCTGAATGTTTTTATCCGGAATTCTCTTTGAACCTCCCCGAGCGGGAATAATAGCTATAGTTTTCATAATTTTTCTGTTTTTATCAAACTGCATTTTCAGAAAGTTCCAGCCTTTTTTTCTTTGATTTCAATTGGCTTAAAATTGGCTTCTCAAGATAAATATAAGTTATGGAAGAAACCAAAATCAGCATACCGAATCTAATCAGGAGCGCAATTGTCAAATCCTCAATATGAAAGTATTTTTTGATCCTGTAGTTACTAATAAAAAAACAAACCGGGTATTGAAGAATATAAATTCCAAAACTGATCTCTCCTAAAAACACAAATACTTTCTTCTCAAAAAACCTTGTGATTAACCCCGTGTTGAGGGAAACTAAAATTATTATCGGTATTAAAAGCAATGCTGAGGCACTATTTAGGTTTAATTGAAATGGAAATTTTAAGGCTAAAATCATCAAACCAAAGAATACGATAATTAGCAAATCATAATTCTTTCTTTTATCCTGCAGGAATTTTATAAAAAGTAATCCCGCGAGATTCCCAACCAAAAACTGATGAAGGTGTAATAATGGATTGTAACGTAAAAACTCACCAATGTACACGGAATCACTTTTTCCAAAAGACGCATACAGTACATTAGTTACGATCTGAATAATAATCCAAAATAAAGCAACATAAATGGCCAGTCGTTTAATCGTTATTTTTTGATACACTTTATTAAACACAAAAGGAAAAACAGCATAGAATAAGGCTTCTACTGACAAAGACCAAGCTGGAAAATTAAACGAAAGAGCCTTTCCGGGAATCCAGGCCTGAATCATGAAAACATTTAAAAAAAAACCTGAAAAATCAAACATTCGATCTATCAACTGTACAAAAATCACCAAAATTATGGCGAAAAAATATAACGGGTAGATTCGTGCAAACCTGTTTCTATAATACTCAACAAAGGACACCAAAGGGCTGTTCCCATAGGCAATAATCATTACAAAACCAGACAGAATAAAAAAATAGCTTACCCCAATGCCATTTTGAAAAATAAATGACAAGTGCTCGTTCTCGATAAAAACACTTCCCCCACCGTAATGGAAGATAAAAATCGAAGTGGCAGCCAGAAATCTGGTAAAGGTTAATTGGTCTATTCTCATGTGATACTTACTGGTCTTTTCATTAATTTAATCTATTACTTAATTTTATCTCTTTTAAAATCTCTTCCAAGATCAAAAAAACACTCTAACCTCAAGGACAGAGCTGTCAAGAGGCATTTTTTATCTGAAGGGCAGCCTTATTTCGAATTCTCATTTTGCTTTGAATTGGTTTCTCCAAATAAATATAAGCTACTGAAGAAAAGACTATCAAGATAAAAAGCCTTAGAAAAAAGACAATTGTTGGATCACTAATATGCAGGTATTTGTTAACACTATAAGCGCTTATTAAAGCATAAACCGGATGTTGTAAAATATAAATTCCAAAACTAATTTCTCCCAAGAGTACAAAGACTCTATTTCTGAACAGCTTTGTTATGATTCCATTGTTTAATGAAATAAAAAACAGCATCGGAATGAAAAGCACTGCTAATAATCCATTATGAAAATTTAAGCCTAGTGGAAATTTTAATGCCAAAATTAATAAAGCGACCAATATCAGAAGGATGAAATCATAGTTGCCTTTTTTCTCTTTTAAATTTCTAATAAAAAAAAGTCCGGCGAGGTTTCCGACAAGAAACTCATTCAAATGCAGTAACGGATTGTATTTCAAAACATCTTTGATAATGCTTAATTGATTTTCTTCGTACCTGAAAAAATACAGCTGAAAGATGATCTGGCTCAAAACCCAAAACAAAACAATAACGACCGTAATTCTTTCCAAGGTCATTTTTTTGAGGAATCTATTGAATACAAAAGGAAAGATGGCATAAAAAAGTAATTCAACAGACAGCGACCATCCTGGCGGATTAACAGATAAAACTTTGTCTGGAATCCAGGCCTGAATCATAAAAACATTTAAGAACAAACCCCAGTAGTCTATGTTTTTTTCTCTGAATTGCAGTAAAAGTATAATCAGTATAGCCAAAAAATAGAGTGGGTAAATCCTGGCCAGCCTGTTTTTTAAATAATCTCCTGCTGAAATAAAAGCTTTATTTCCATAGGCCAGTATCATTACAAAACCTGATAAAATAAAAAAATAACTAACACATACGTCAGCATTGCGAAATATAAAAGCAATATTCTCATTGTTGAAAGGGAAGCTTTTTCCACCGTAATGAAAAACAACAACTGAAACTGCAGCCAGAAATCTGGTAAAGGTTAACTGCTCTATTCTCATAATGCTATTTGACTGTTTGCCAGTCTGCATTTTGCCTGATCAATAATCTGGTTCATTTTTATATTCCAATTCTCCATAGCATACAATTCATTTGAAAATTCAGGAAGCTCAATATTTCCCTCTAAAAATGCATTTATTGCCGTTTCCCATTCTGAAATAAAATAAGGATTTTCGATTAGCTTTCCAAGTTTCCCGTAGTGCAGCACTTCCGGAACACCCCCAAAAGCAGATGCAATACAATAATTCCCACAATGCAAAGCTTCTATCAGACTAAGCCCAAAACCTTCCTGACATAAAGTAGGGAAAAGATAACAATCAGAAGCCTGATAATATTTTGGAAGTTCTTCGTTTGGAATTTTCCCCAGAAAAACCACTCCCTCCATTTTTTGTCTTGGATCGCAACCAATCACAACTAATTGTATTTTCTTTTCAACGGAATAGATTTTTCTCCAAACCTCTAAAATTAACTCCAGTCCTTTTTTTGGTCGGTCTTGCGAACACCAAACGAAGGTTTTTTTATTGCCAAAGCCTAATTCTTCTTTTAATTTTATTTTTTCGGTTTCAGGAACTTTCTTAAACTTCTTTGTATCAATTCCGTTATTTAAAATTGAAAAATGGCTTGGAAGTATAATATTGTTTTTTTGATGCGCTTTATAACTGTCCATCGTTAACACGATCATTTCATCAATAATTTCGTAAAAATCCTGACCAGAACCTGATTTTGTATAGGGTGAAAAACCGTGGTAAAAAAACTGGATGTAACATTGTTTCTCAATTCCTTTTGAAACAAGATGTTTTCTAAGTGACTTAACCATTCCATAATTATCAACAACCTGGATGATATATTTTTGCTTGGGGTCAATTATTTTATCAAGAGCCACAAAATATTCCAGATTTTTACGCTTCAGAAATTTACGTTGCAATTTGTGCCAGAACGTAAGTTTTGCAAAATGGTATTGTATTCCATCAAACAATTTTTGCGGTTTCGGACATATGATATAATCGATTTTATGATTGTTCTCGAGGTAATTTTTATACAGAGTCGTCCAACTCCCAATCTTACTATAAGGAAGAGAGGTTTGAGAAATCAGAATTACTTGCGCCGGATTATTCATATTTCCGGGTATATTGGAGTACTTCTTCTCGGGAAAGTCCTTTTAGCTTTAGACAATATTGCCATATCATTTTTTGTGTAATGATCCTTGAGAATACTTTATATTTTAATAAAAATGCAATTTCCGATGATTTTATTTTTCTTAAAACAGGTGGTTCAACAGGAAAAAAATCATTCGGTTTTATTTGTTCTAAGGTTTCCTGCATCCATTTCTCTTCTACATTTCCTAAATGGTAAGCAAAATTATCCTCGGTTGAAAGTCGCCACATTCCATTCTTCACTACCGGAAGATCAAGAAATTTTTCTTCACTATCTCCTCCAAGCATAAAGGCGGAGTGTTTAATCTCCATTTTTTCAAAAACTTCTTTTCTATATGTTGCTAAAAAGTGACCTGCTCCGGGAACAGCTTTAAAATTACCATTTGCAACCGTCAGATATTTTTCGAGATGCAAACTACTATACATATTAGGTTTTCCGACACTTGCCGCAAAAGCCTTTAATGCCTCGGGATTCTTAACTTTTCTAAAACGAAGTGATTTTGAAAACAGCAGTTCAAACCATATATTAAAGGTATAACTTTTTAAAGACCTCGAAGATGGTGTTGGACAAACTGTCCCCGTTTTTGAAAACTTCTCAAAAACAGCGTAAGTCTCTTTTTGCCAGTCTTTTAAAAACAAAACATCACAATCAGCAACGGTAATAAAAGTAAAATCATGTCCTGAAATACCTTTGACAATAGCATTTAGCTTTCCGATATTTGTAGAGTGGATTACTTCTTGTATTTTTCCGTCTTTTTGAAGCTCGTTTAAGTATTCAACCACATCATCATGGCTCCCATTATTTACAACCGTAATGTACGTTTTCTGATGAACAGTCTTGAATACTGATTCCAGACAATATTGCAAAATTTTAAAACTTTCCTTAAAATATCCTTCCTGATCGGGAATATAAACAGGAATTACAATCTGATGAAAAAAATCATTTGATTCCTGTGGTTTATCTTTATTGGGATTAAAGCCTATTCGCATTTAGAAATTTATTTCAATATTTTGGTATAAAGCTATTACTTTTCGCTGATTAAGGACATAATCTAATTTTTCCAAAGCAATTTTTTCATTTAATTTATTCGCATTAACCAACATTTCTTTATTCTCAATTGCTTGAATAATTAACGCTGCAATAACTTCAACATTTTCAGGATCCTGAATTAAAAAACCATTAACGCCATGTTCAATAATTTCGGCCGAAACGTTACCTGGATTAGATTGAATCGGAAAGGCTCCCATAACTATTGCTTCAAGCATTGTATTTGCCATACCGTCTGAAATGTTGTTTCCAATATACAAAAGTGCTTTTCCCATCAATTCCATTACCTGATTTTGCGATAATTCATCTCTGTCAAATACCGTAAAGGGAAGATTATTCTGTTTTACGTAGGTTATGACCTGCGGATGTGCTCCAAAAATAATTACCTCATATTGACTCAAATTGGGTAATTTTTTCTGCAATGCTTTCACTACATTAAGGGCTCTTCCAAATTTATGTTGGTACCCTTTCACAAGAATTATTCTCCTTTCTTCGAAAGGGATTTTTAACTTATCCAACGCTTCTAATTTGTAACCTGTTCCGCCCGGAATTACACCCAAGTGTTTCCCTTTAAACCCTAATTCTTTGGCAATCTGATAATCTCTCAGACAATCTGTATGTATAAAATCTATTCTTGAAAGCGCACTTCTTATTTTTGCATTATGTTTCTTATCCTTTTGAAAATAAAACAAATCATTGCCCCAACACGAATAAATCCATTTGCTATTTGGAAACTTATTCATCGTTTTGACTATTGGATAAGAACAGGACTGCATCTCAAAACTATGAATTATATCTGGACTTATCTCTCTGATAATTTTTTCGAGGGCTTCATTTTCCGTAACCTCAAGAAAAGGGCGAATACACGAATAAAATCCGGGCATTTTTTTAGAAAGAAAAAATTCCCCCTTTATGTGCGGAATTTTTCTTTTTGAAGTTTCTAGCAATTGTCGGACATTTTCTAAAGTCTCCAACTTTCCTCTTCCAAGAATGTCATACCAATACAATTCAAAAGAAGTATCTTTTAGATTTTCAATCCAGCGAATGACATGGATGGATGGCATTGATATAAAAAGGATTCTCATTTAAAAATTTTCTTTTTTATTCTGTCTACTATGCTACAAACTTTGTCCATCTTTAATTTAATAAAATCTTGTAATTGAAAATAAATTTCTTGAATAAAAAATTTGTAATTTTTACCCCCTAAACAATGTTTTTTGTAATCAAATAAGATCCATCTTTCAGGAAAATAATCTTTGTCATTATTTTGCTTCCCCAGTTGCCCTCTAAAATTGTGAACAGGTCTGATGATTTTACTGTTTTCTTTTTCTCCCAACCAGCCTAACCACCAAGAAAAAGTAGAGTTACTTATTATAAAATCCTCTCCTTGCACACCTAAAGCTAATTGTTCTATCCCTGACAAATTTTCTAAAAAAAAAGCATTCTTTAAAAACTTAAAATGATACTTACAATATTCTATGTTGTCACTCATGAAAATCAAATCTCGCTCCTTCCAATCGGGGAAATTTTTTTTTAAAGCCAAAAAATAGTACCAATATGGCAACTGATAATAATCCGGGTGATTTACAAAATCACCTCTTCTTACAGATATAAAAATTGGTTTGTTTTTAAACAGATAATTATACTTATCTAATAATCCTTCCAAAAAATCATCCTTAAATTTAAATATCTCTCTGGTCTTTTCAATATCAAAATATTTCTCTGATTGTAAAGCTCCATTTATATCATAATCATTAGTACCAATTTCCCAATTATGAAATTCATAGCTCTTTTCAACAACTTGAATCAACTTTTTATTTTTATCCTGTTTTGGTAATTTGTATTCAAAATATTTCGAATATTCCCATTCCGGAAATGAAAACTCTTTTTTGTGTTTTATAGCCAGCCCCACAGTTGCAGCAATTTGAAACAATTGGTTTCCTAAATTCCCTTTTCTACCCAAGCTATTAAATACCAACATAGTAACTTATCATTTATTTAAAAAAAACATATCCCTTATTAAAGAACTTATATACTAAAAATCCAAAACTAACTTTAATAAGCCCTGCCAAATCATACCAATTATAAAAATGAATTTTGAATATTCTCAAATATAAATAGAATGTATAATCCTGATTAGAGGATAATGCATTATAAATTGCTCTTTTATAATAAATATGAGTGTATTTTAATAAAGGCTTGTATGTTGTTATTTTATTTACTTTAATTAGTTTTAAATGCTTTTCTAAAGCATTTAAAACTGAAATTATTTCAGTTTTATTCCCTTTTACCACCTCATGCGACAAAGAATCCAAATGTATTCTGTAAAGAATTATCGGCTTTTCATTAAATTCAATAATTGGTTTTTCATATAACATTCTCATATTAAAATCCCAATCATCTACATTTGATATTTTTTCATCAAAAAGATAATCCTGCTTATTTAGAAAACTCCTCTTCCACAAAGGCCCTGATACATATAATGCTACTTTAGCTGTAAAATAATCATGAACTAAATTAACTGAAAAAACAGTACTTTTTTTAATTTCTTTTTTTAGATCAAAATCATAAAGTACCAAAGGAGAGAGTATAACTTTTGAATATTCATTTATCAGTTTTGATTCTGAAGATAAACCCTCTGTATACATAATATCATCACTGTCGAGCCACTTTATCCATTCTCCCTTACTTACTTCGAAACCAAAATTCCTGCAAGAATTAGCTCCTTTTACTTTACTCTTAGGCCTTTTATGAAAATAAAAACGACTGTCTTTTTTTACATATTCCTCAACAACAGCCTCTGTATTATCTGTTGAATCATCATCAACAACAATACATTCCCAATTTGAATAAGTCTGAGCCAAAATACTATCTAAAGTTTCATCTATTAAATGTCCACGATTATAAGCTGGTATAATTATAGAAATTAGTGGCTGATTCATCTCTTATTCTTAACCGCATTACTCGTTCGCACATTACAGGATAAATACTGAATAAATAAAAGTGCTTTAGCTACTAAATCTTTTATAAAATCATATCTAAATAAAAAACGAGTTGTTTCCTTCTTTTGTTTTTCATTTTTAATTATCGCACTCCATTTTGAAAGCAATTTATAAATAGCTCTTTTCATTGTTAATAATTTAATTTGCAAATAGCGAAGAAATACATTTTTTAAAAAACCTCAATGGTCTTAAAACCATATTTCCCAATCTATAATCGACAGAACTTAATCTTTTTAATTCATTTGATTTGTATCTTAATGTTCTTCTTTGTAGAAAATCAATAGTTTTATCAAAATCTCTTGTATAAAGTTCTTTGTGCTTGTTTAATACATAGTAGTAATTTTCTTCTTCGTATAAAAGATTAGTGATCTGAAGCATCGAATTTTCCTTTTTTCTGTAGTTAAAAAGAAATTCTTCAATAACGAATACCTCCCAATTTTGTTTGGTAACTGAAATCCAAAATTCCCAGTCTTCATAACCTTTTTTCATTTTTTCGTCAAAACCGCCAGCATCATACCAGCATTTTTTTCTAAATAAAGAACTGGCCATTGTGTTATTACGAAATAAGAAACTGTCTATATTCCCTCCTGTTGGACAGTTTTTACCGATTATTTTATCTCGTTTTATAAAATAGTTCGAAAAACAACCAACAACACCAATATCTGGTTTTAAATTTAAAATGGGGACTGCTTTTTCTAAAAAAGAATTTTCAAAAATATCATCGGCATCTAAGGTTACAATATAGTCACCGTTGGAGTTTATAATTCCTACATTTCTAGCCGCACTTAGTCCCTTGTTTTCTTGAGTAATTATTTTTACTTTTTTATGATTGAAACTCGATAAAATCTTTTTTGTTGCTTCATTTGATCCATCATCTACAATAATAATTTCGGTATTTTGGTAGGTTTGACTTAAAGCCGAATTGACGCTTTCTTCAATATAATCTTTATCATTATAACACGGAATGACGATTGAAACCAATTTTAAATATTCCACTTTATCTATTTTTTATTTAAACAAAAAAACCTTTAATAAAACGAAAAGGCTTTAAAAACATTCTCCCAATCTTATAATCCATCGATTTCCGAAGATTATGCGACCCTATTTCAATTCTTTCCATCTGAGAAAAAATATTATTTATCATTAACTCATGGTTTGCATTCCATAAGTCATTATGTTTGATATAAATATATTTCCATAACTCATATTTATGAAATTTATCTGCCTGAGAATTTCTCGATTCCTCTTTTTTCCTGTAATAAAAAAGATATTCTTCTATTATATTAATCTTCCAACCAGCCTTGGCAACTGAAATATTAAATTCCCAATCTTCATATCCTTTTCTCATTTTTTCATCATAACCACCTGCATCAATCCAACATTGCTTTCTAAAAAGGACACTTCCTGCTGATGCTCCGTTACCAAGAATTAATATTTTTAAATCTCCTCCTTCAGGCTTAAATTTTTCTAAAACACCTTTTTTGTCACTAAAAACATTTATCCAACAGCTAATCAAACCCAACTTATCATTTAGCATGAGACAATTTAAAGCCTTTGAAATAAAATCTTTCTCAAAATAATCATCTGCATCCAGCGTTAAAATAAAATCTCCTTTAGCTTGTTTTATTCCATTATTCCTCGCAGCACTCGGCCCTGCATTTTCTTGAGATAAAATGATGAGTTTTTCCTGTCTTATCCCTTTAAGAACTTCTTTTGTGGCAAAGTCTGAGCCATCATCTACAATAATAATCTCAACATTTTTATGCGTTTGATTATTAATCGAATTTATTGCTTGCTGAATATAATTCTGGTCATTATAACAAGGAATTATTACAGATACAAGATTATTTACATTTGATTGCATCATTTACACTAAATATTTTTTACCAGTTTCTCTATTTTGCAAAACACTATTTTTAATGCTTTTTTTATCTATCAATCTGCATTTGGTCTTATTTACTAAATATCCTTTAAAATCGAGTTTTAATAAACTCACAACTGCTTCTTTAAAAAAATATGTTTTTATTCTATCAATTTTTTTATACTCTTCTGAATTTACATCAGCGTACTTAACTCTTATTCTATTTAAAAATCTATTGTAATATTTTTCAGAACCTTTGGAAAAATTGACAGTATAATTGTTATCACTATCATGTTTTATAACCGTTGAAGGTGTAATTCCTATTTTTAAATTATGATAAAGCACTCTTTGACAAAAATTATCGTCTTCACCATACAAGAAAAACATAGGATCAAAACCTCCCACAACCTCAAATGTCTTTTTTGGTAAAAACCAAGCAGCAGCATTTATCATTTCTACTGAATAAATTTCCTTCAATGTATTATTTAAAATTGAATCAGAAATTAAATCTGAACATTGACGATTTATGTAATACAAAAAACTTACGTCTAACGAAACGCCTTTCCCATCTGAGTGTATCGGACTGATTATGCCAAAATCCGTATTATTATTTGCGACCTCCAAGAGTTTTTCGATAGTCTTTTTTTCTATAACGGTATCTTGATTTAATAAAAAAACAAAATCACTGTTTAATTCAAGTGCTAGTAAAATGCCTTTATTGTTCGCTCGTCCAAATCCTAAATTTTCTTTAGATTCGATGAGCTTAATTTTTTGAGAATAGTTATGCTTTAAAAACGCAGCTGTATTATCGGTACTACAATTATCTACAATTATTATTTCTGGTAACAATGCACTTTCAAAGATAGATTTTATACAATCTTCGATCCATTTCATACCGTTGAAAGTAACTATGACTACACTTATTTTCATGATTTTTTTAACTTAATATAGAAGTACTTTTCTAAAGAAAAAATTATTTTTATTGAAGAGCTAAACTGAAAAATTGAAAAAAGATAAATCAATCCTTCTTTTTTGCCTAAAATACGCAGACAATGATCTATATACGCCTTACCGGCAAAAAACTCCTGCTCGTAACTATATTTATACTTTTTTAATTTCTTCTGGTACTTTTTATGAAAAAGCATCATTGAAAAAAGCCATGTTTTATCTAATCTCCCAATAGAGAGATGTTCTATAAGAATTTTATTTGTTACTCCTATTTTTTTGTTTTTTTCAATTACTTCATACGATAAATTTAAATCATAACCATGAAATCCCCCCAAGCTTGTCTCGAATTCTATATTTAGACCTTTTTTTAAAGCCATAAATACACCATCAATAACATAAACTTCGCTTAGATCACCATCTTCAAATCCAAAATTTTCCTTTGTAACATTTCCCTTTTCATGTTGAATGATGTTTATTACTTTGTCCTTATCTTCACAATCCCACCAACCTGTCGGAAATTGAGTTTTGACTTTTGCACCAGCAATTCCAATAAGAGCAAAATCAGGATAATTGTTAAATTCTGATTTTAAAAGCAGTCCCCAATTTTTAGTATGGAACAAGATATCATCATGAATAAAACACAATATATCTCCTCTACTTTTCTGAATACCCAGGTTATATGCCTGAAAAATCGAATATTTATTAGTAGAATTATCAATTAGTACAAGTTCAAAATTAGTTCCAACTGTATTTCGAATATTATCTTCAAATTTGGGATCGATTTTATCTTTACGCGAGCATATAATAATAGAAATCATCACTTATCATTGAGCTTTAAATACAAAAACAATCTTCTCTTAAACCTTCTAAAATATTTATTTTTAGTAATAAATGTACCTGGAATCATTATAAGGTATCCAAACCACTTCGAATATTCTTTACTTTCAAATAATAGTAGTGCTTTATTGTACTTGATCTCTCTAATAATTTTAGCATTCACTGCCGCAATATTCAGATAATTAAAAGGTTTCTTCGAGTATAAAAAATCATTCATATTAGAACGCATAACAAGATCTAAGTTCAACAATTTCATCTTATCATCCGCTTTGAGTGCTTTTGCAATTACACTTTTGTTGTGGTAGCGAAAATTATTTAATTTTTTTGGAGTAAATGCTATTTTATTGTTCAGTAATACTTTAAAATAAAAAATCCAATCGCCACAATATCGTAACTCTTTGTCTGTTGTAATATACTCGGCTTGAAAATTATTCTTAAATCTAAAAATAACAGCACTTGCGTTTGGGATGACATTTTTATAAATTAAAAATTTTTCTACAAATATATTACCATCCATTACATTTTTTTTGTCAAACGCTGAATCATCCAAATTTAAAGTATAATCTAACCAACTTCCTGTAATTTTGTCTAACTCATTCATTTTATTTGATTGAGAATAAGATAAAACAATACTTACATCTTCAATCAAAGGTTTAATTAACTCCTCTATAAAATTGGGTTCGCAATGATCATCTGATTCAGCAATCCAAATAAAATCTCCTTTTGCTAATTCTATACCCTTATGCCATTGTATGAATGTATTTCCTGAATTAATTTCATTAAAAATACAGTGACTTACCTTTGGATTTTTAGCGTAGTTTGAAAGAATTTGACGACTGTTATCTGTACTACAATCATCTAATAAAATTACTTCGATATTATAATAACTCTGGTTGAATATACTTTCTAATCTTCTTTCCAGAAAAATAGCATGATTAAAATTGGGTACAATTACAGAAACAAGCGGCAACTTAATCATCTATTTCTATCTTTTTTTAAGCAATCATTAAGTTTTTTTTAGAATCATCCTGTAGAGACTAAAAAAATCCAATAAAATTTAGTTTCTTTAAATACTTCTTTATTTTTTTTTCAATTTTAAATCCTATACTATTATTTGAATTTATTATTCTCTTTTTTAATTCCTCAACTTTAAGGTTCAATTCGTCATATTCTCTCATTTTTTTACTTATCATATGCAGCAAAAAAAAATTATAATCTTCTCTTGTAACCAAATTTTCTATATAACTGAAAGCCTTAATTGTATTTTCAAACATATGTTTTTTATTTCTAGTCATTCCTCCTGAATGTTGTCGATAAAAAGCCAACTTTTCGTTTAAAAAGTCAAAAGATATTTCTCTTTGAAAAATATATAACCACATTATCCAGTCTTCTTTTGCTCGTATATCTTCATTGAATCTAAACTCATCAAATAATGAAGAACTAAAAAAACCACAATGAATTGGAATACTAAAAGTAGAATCCCATTCAAATAAAATTTTTTGAAAAGTAAACAAATTTATATCCAGATTAGAACCATATCCTAATTCATCCACAAGGCTTTTTTTAAAAAACTTGAAATTTGATACAATAACAGTATTAATTGAGTCTTTCCGGATAATGTTTACTGATTTAGAAAGTTTCTCACTATCTAAATAATCGTCTGCATCTAAAAATTGCACATAATCTCCATTTGCAAAATCTAAACCTGCATTTCTTGCACTACTCAGCCCCCCATTTTCTTTAAAAATGTATTTAAATCGATTATCCTTTAACAACCACTCACGAGCCACTTGCTCTGTATTATCAAAACTTCCGTCATTGATAATAATACATTCCCAATTAATGTACATTTGACATAATACTGAATGTAAAGCTTCGGGCAAATAATGTGCTTGATTGTAGCAGGGGACAATTATAGAAACTTTATTCAAAATTACTTGTTTAAAATGTTAAGAATTCTTGTTTTAGTGCACTTAAATATTTTCTAAAAGGCATTGATGTAGAAGTAGTTTTAAAATGCAAAAATGAAGTTTTAAAGATGTTTATATAAGACCTACTTTTAACTTCAATTCTGAATTTCTCCAAGTAAAAATTATTTAGAATTGAAATTACATTTCTATCAAGTCTTTTAATTTTCAAATACTTATAAATAGTTACTATTTGAAAAATATGAGTATTGTAATAATTGTATTTACTCAAATTATTCATAACTCCTTCACTATGGCTTCTATAAACAGATAAACAGTCAGTTGACAAATATGCTTTTTGTCCAGAATTCTTAATTAAAATAACATAGAGCATCCAATCACCGAAAGTTACTTTTTCAAAATCTTTAGGAAATTTAAATTTAACATTTCGAAACATTACTGTACATGTAATTATATTGTTTTGAGTTAAAAAATCTTTTAACTCAAAACAATTACTCTTTTCAATATTTAATAAAGGCTTGCCACATAAATTAGAATCTGCAGTTAATTGGATTGCATTCCCGCTATGTATAACATATTCATCATTTAACTCTAAAAAATCGACTTGTTTCTTTAATTTTAACGGATCGATCCAGTAGTCATCTCCTTCACAAATGGCAATAAACTCACCTCTACATGCCTTTAAAATAAATACCGAATTTGGCATCATTCCGAGATTAGACTCCTGTTTTATATATTTAATCCAGCTACCTCTTGGATGATTTTCAATAATTGACATTACAACTTCATGAGTATTGTCAGGGGATGCATCATTAGAAACAATTAATTCAATCTCAAAATCAATTTCTTGCATCAGAACACCGTTTATTGCTTCTTCAATAAATTTCTCATGGCCATAAGTTATCATGCATACGCTGACCTTTATTTTTTCCGACATTTATTGATCTATTAAAAATTTATTCTATTTTCCATTCAAACTGCGGTTTTATATAACCGGGCTCTCTACCCATATAGGTCCCCAATTCCCTTCCGGAATCTACAACCGTAAAAGAAATAATATCATTTTCGACAAAAACTGATTTTCTTGCATCCTCAATTATAAAAAGCGACAGAAAATATTGCCCTGACTGGAAAAAAGACGCCGGAAAATTACATGTAATCCTATTTACTCCACCTTTTAAAGAAAATGATCCTGCATTAGAGAACGAGAACATTGCCTCGCCCATTTCGTTAAACAAGTGATAGGTTATATGATATCTCTGTGCATCATTTACTTTTATATCTATTTTTGTATTCAGAATAATTAATTCATTCTCCAGTAATACAGTATCAGAACTTCTTCCTAAATTATGTAAAGAAATTTCGTTTAATTTGAAAATTGGAAGGTCATACTCTTTTCCAAATGTTTTCAAATTCATTGCTTCAGCACCACCACCAAGATAATAACTTACTGCATTTTCTATTTCGCCTTCAAAAACAACTTTACCATTTTCTAAAATAATCCCTTTGGTACACAAACTCTTCACTGCTGCCATATTGTGACTCACAAACAAAACAGTTCGCCCTTCTCCTTTAGAAATATCCTGCATTTTACCAATTGCCTTTTTCTGAAACTCGGCATCTCCAACAGCTAAAACTTCGTCAATTACCAAAATTTCAGGTTCTAAAAAAGCTGCAACCGCAAAAGCCAAACGAACCGTCATTCCGGAGCTGTATCTTTTTACGGGGGTGTCAATATAACGTTCACAACCTGAGAATTCAATAATTTCATCCAGTTTTGAAGCGATTTCTTTCTTGGTCATACCCAGAATAGCACCGTTCAAGAAAATATTCTCACGACCAGTCATTTCACCATGAAAACCAGTACCGACCTCAAGAAGTGAAGCAATACGACCGCGTGATTTTATACTGCCCGTTGTTGGCGCCGTTACCTTTGATAATATTTTTAACAGTGTAGACTTTCCTGCCCCGTTTTTACCGATAATTCCCAACACCTCTCCACGTTCTACTTCAAAATTAATATCCTGAAGGGCCCAGACATAATCTGAAGTTCCTTTGGTAGAACGATCATTTGTATCTCCGATTTTCAGATAAGGATTTTCTTTTCCTAGCAATTGATGCCACCATCTGTTTAAATCATGGCTTATGGTTCCTGTACCAACCTGACCTAAACGATATTGTTTAGAAATATTTTCGGCTTTTAATATGATATCTTTTTTCAATGGTAAATTATAAGTTGACTCTTTTAAAATTTTAAACTAAACGGTATCAATAAAACTTTTTTCGGTCTTGTTAAAAACTAAAAGTCCAATAAAAAAAACTACAATAGTGATCGTGACGGTGTAACATAACCCTAAAATTGATATTTCACCAACATTTAAAAGCATGTATCTGGAAGTTTCTATAATATAAGCCAAAGGATTATACGTTACAATCCAACCGTAATCCGGCAGTTTTTGTTTAATCAAATCCATTGGATACATTACCGCAGACAAATACATTAGTAACTGTATTCCAAAACCAATTAAGTAGCTAAAATCACGGTATTTTGTTACCATTGAGGAAATCAACATTCCCAATCCCAATCCTAAAATTCCCATGATGAGAATAAGAACAGGGAAAAACAATACAAGGCTATTAAAACTTAAGTCTCTTCCCTGAATACAGTAATAACAATAGAAAGCAATAAAAATAAAAAATTGTATCCCAAACTTGATTAAATTAGAAATCACAACTGAAAGTGGTGTTATGATTCTGGGAAAATAGACTTTACCAAAGATTCCGGCATTTGCTTTAAAAGTATCTGATGTTCCGTTAAGGCAGGCTGTAAAATAGTTCCATACAGTTATTCCTGCCAAATTAAATAAAAACGGAGGAACAGTACCGGTATTAATTCCGGCAACATTATTAAATATTATGGTGAAAGTTACTGACGTAAACAGCGGTTGAATCAGGTACCAAAGCGGCCCTAAAACAGTCTGTTTGTAAACCGTAATAACATCTCGCTTTACAAAAAGAAACAGTAAATCCCGATATTGCCAAATCTCTTTAAGATTTAGCGAAAAAAATCTGTTTTTTGGTATTATTTCAAACAGCCAGTCATTAGTAGTATTTGTATTGTTCATTTTTACTTATATCACAATAAAATTGCAATAGTATTATTTAAAATTGGAGCCTGCCTTTTTATTGGTATATTCAATTAACAAGATTTTTGCTTCCTTAAAAATTATTTAAAAAGCAAAAAGGCGTTTTTTAAAAAAACAACTTTTAATATACTCTTATAATCAAAATTTAATTTACCAAAACTAGTTATCCAAAACTTCAAAAGTCGAATTCATACTTTTAAATTCCGGAACTATTTTTTTCATTTTAGTAACAATATCGTCATTATCATAAAAATCTGCAATACCGATAAGCTCTTCGATCTCTGTATGTAAATTTTCATATTCATCCTGTATCTCCTGCGCTATCATGATTTTATTGTGATAAGTGGGTAATGTTTTAGAAGTATCATTTAATAATTCTTCGTATAGTTTTTCTCCCGGTCTTAATCCAACAATTTTTATTTTTATCTCCTTGTCAGGAATAAAACCTGCCAGTTTAATCATTTTTTTCGCTAAATCAATAATTTTTACCGGTTTACCCATGTCGAAGATATAAATCTCTCCACCGTTACCCATCGCTCCGGCTTCTAACACCAACTGACATGCTTCGGGAATAGTCATAAAATAACGAATGATATCCTGATGCGTAATCGTTACCGGTCCGCCTTCAGCAATTTGCTTGGTGAACAAGGGCACAACAGATCCATTTGACCCTAGAACATTTCCGAAACGAGTCGTAATAAACTTTGTTGCGGTTTGATTCTCTTCTTTTTGATTTTTCAAAAATAAAGACTGTACGTATTTCTCTGCAATTCTTTTACTGGCCCCCATCACGTTACTAGGATTAACAGCTTTATCCGTAGAAACCATAACAAACTTTTTGATGTTATACTTACAAGATAAATCGGCTAAATTCTTAGTTCCTTTAATGTTTGTTAAAATTGCCTGAGACGGATTCTCTTCCATTAAAGGAACATGTTTATATGCCGCAGCATGATACACAACATGTGGATTATAGGTTTTAAAAACCTTTTCTAATGCTTTTTTACTCCTCACGTCAGCAATTACAGCAACGATTTTTGTTTCACTGTTCATGCTTAAAGTTTCTAAGCATAAATTATGAAGGGGAGTTTCTGCATTGTCCAAAATAATGATTCTTTTAGGGTTAAACCCTAATACTTGTCTTACTATCTCACTCCCTATTGACCCTGCTGCACCACTAATAAGAATTGTCTTGTCTTTTAGCTGTTTCGAAATTGATTTACTATCCAGAACTATAGGTTTTCGTTCTAATAGATCTTCAATTTGAATATTTTTTACTTTCTGTGAAATCTCTTTTTGATTCTCCCAGTCAGAAATAAGAGGTACTGTATAAACCCTGTAATTAAACTCTAAACACTGATCAACGATAATCAATTGTTCTTCTTTAGATAAACTTTTATCCGCTATAATTACGCCTTCTGCAGCAACAGAACGCATTAATGCCGGTAATTTTTTTCTTAAAATCAAAATCGGCAGATCTAACATTCGTTTAGATGCATTTTGATTGTTTTTATCTACAAAACCAACGATTTTAAATCTGGAAGGAGATTCAAATTTTAATGCATTCGCTACCGAAATAGCATTTGCATCGGTACCATAAATAACGGTTCTGATTAACTTAGAACTGGTTTTCTCAGAAAAATACAATTCGAAAGTTTGTTTGACAATTACACGGTATAAAAACAAACCGCAAAAAGATAAAACTAAATTTATAAACAATGCTGTATTTAAAAACGCTTTGTGCCCGAAATACAACTCAAATACTAGGTTAAAAAACAAAAAGAACACCAAAACTGACATTTGTGAAAACAGCAGTTTTATAGCGTCAATATAAGACGAGTGTCTAATAATCCCTGAATAAGTCCTAAATAACCAAAAGAAAAAGATATTAATAAAAATTAAACTGGTTACAAAGTAAAAATGATGTGAAGTAACAATGTAACCCAATGCTGTTCCTTCAAACAACATATAAGTAAAAGTAAAGGAAAAGACTAATACCATTACGTCTATACCAACAATAATCCACCTAGGTAAGTAACTTAAGTTATTAATATTGGCTCTTAGATTTCTTGGCGAAAAATAACTATGCAAGAAATCCGTGATTCTGGTTGGTTTATCTGTATTCAATTTGGTTTGCTTTGCTTTGGAAATCTTAATGTATAATTTCTACAAAAATACAAATTTAAAGATATTAAAAATTCATTTCAATTAAAAATAATAACTAAAGCATTAGTCTCCTATTGCTTCAAAAAATAGTCTAATACTAGATATATTAAATCAGAGGCAACTTATAAGTTAAGTCTTCTCATTATGCGACTTCACAGAGTTTATCAATAACTCTTTTTATTCGTCCTTTTTCCTGATCGTTAAGGTTTACTCCTGATGGAAGACACAAACCTTTCCTAAATAAATCATTGGAAACTTCATTCCCATAAAATGGATAGTCACAAAATAGAGGTTGTAAATGCATTGGTTTCCATAACGGTCTTGATTCTATATTGGCTTTTTCGAAAGCTTGCAACAAAACATCTCTGGTTACCTTTTGACTAGGTTCAATCAAAATCGTATTTAGCCAGTAATTTGAATCATACTCGAGACTTGGGTTTTCAAAAACGGTTATCTCTTTTATGTCTTTAAACAGGTTAACGTAAAAATCATGAATTTGTCTTTTGGCATCCAGATTAGAATCCAAAATTTCCATCTGCCCTCTTCCGATTCCTGCACAAACATTGCTCATTCTATAATTATACCCCACTTCACTATGCTGATAATGGATTGCTTCATCCCTTGATTGGGTAGCATAAAAAATAGCTTTTTCTTTTAGTCTCTTAGAGCGTGAGATAAGTGCACCTCCACTTGAAGTTGTAATGATTTTATTTCCGTTAAAAGAAAAAACTCCAAAATCTCCAAAAGTACCACACTTTTTTCCTTTATAACTGCTTCCTAGTGCTTCAGCACTATCTTCAATAACAGAAATTTCATATCTATCAGCGACAACCTGAATTTCATCAACTTTATAAGGCATTCCATATAGATGTACGGCTATAATGGCTTTCGGCTTTTTCCCTTTAGCAATTCTTTCTTTAATTGCAATTTCAAGATGTTCAGGGCAAATGTTCCAGGTATCTGGTTCACTATCTACAAAAACAGGCGTAGCTCCCTGATATAAAATAGGATTCGCAGACGCAGAAAATGTCATACTTTGACAAATCACCTCATCCCCTGCTTCTACCTTAAGTAAAATTAACGCTAAATGAATAGCTGAAGTACCTGAATTTAATGCTGCAACCGAAATACCATCTCCGAGGTATTCCTCTAAATCATTTTCAAAATCATCAACATTTGGTCCTCCTGAAGTGATCCAATTGTCACCTAATGCTTTTTGAATGTACTTTTGCTCATTACCGCTAAGCCGCGGCAACGAAAGAAAGACTTTATTATTAGCCATTGATTTTCCAATAATTTGAATCGTATCTAACATCATCTTCACTTACATTTGATAAAGGCAAAGTAGAAAATGAAATTAATTTAGAATCTTTTTCTAAAGACTCTATTGCATTAGCATAACCCGCTGGGATATGAACAACTTTACTATCTGAAACGGATACAATATGTGTTTCAATACTTAAATCCTTTGATGGTGTTTCCCAATTGTCAACTTTCACAAAATGAATTTTGAAAGAACCACTTATACAGTAAAAATTTTTCGCATCTAATTTATGCCCCTGCCAGGCACGAATAGGATTACTTTCAGAATTACTGATAATATAAAACCTTTCAATATCTTTAAAACTAAAATCATTTACATAAGAGATCGTCCCTCTATGATCTGAAAAATTTCCTCCTTGAATTATTTTTGGTTCCATTAGCTTACTTTTAAACTCGCTTTACGAATCATATAAAACTTCAGAGAATATATTATGATAAGTGGTAGCGTTATTAGAACAATAACCAAAATGGCATCTATTTTCTGATATAAAAACACCACTAAAACAGAAACAATACTTTGTGCTATCGCGTAAATCAGAGCTACAATTCGATGTTGTATTTTATACTCGTTACTCAATATCTGATAAAAATGCAATCGGTGCGCTTCAAAAATATTTTGTTTAAGATATAATCTATGCATAATTGTACAGATAGCATCAACTCCATAGACTGCTAAAAATAGAAGCCAAATAATCGAATTGGTAACTAAAATTAACTTAAAGATCAGATAAATCACCCAAAAGGCGATGGCAATACTCCCGACATCACCGGCAAAACATTTGGCTCTTTTTCTATAATTAAAAAATAAGAAAACTAAACTTGCTACCATGGAATAAATTATGAAAGCGCTATCTGTGAAAAGTTGCACATTTTTGTTTACGTACCACAATGATCCCATTACTACCAAGGTATACAAACCTGTAATACCGTTTATACCATCCATAAAATTGTAGGCATTGATAATTCCAATAGCAAAAATGTAAGCAAAAACGATTCCTAAAACTGGTACGTTACTAAATACACCCAGATCATAAAAAATCAAGCTAATAGCAAAAAACTGTACCGATATTCTAATTTTATTCGACAAACTTTGAATGTCATCCCAAAAACTTACTAAACTCACCAAAGTAATACCGGTAAAGAAAAAATAATTATAACCGGTATTTTGAACAAAATAGAGCAATGCTGCAAACCAAAAGATCACACCACCTCCTCTTAGCGTAATTTCAGTATGTGAACTTCTTAAATTTGGTTTGTCAATAATATTAAACCTGTCTGCTACTCTGAAATAGAGTAACTCAATTATAAATAAAATAAAAAATAAAATACTGTATATCATAGATTAAATTAGAACTTCGAGAAAATGTTCTATTATATTTTAAATTTTAAAATGTTCAAAAGGTACTCACCGTAACCTGATTTTTTTAATGGCTCAGCTAGATCTTTTAATTGTTCTGAAGATATAAAACCTTGTCTCCAGGCAATTTCTTCAATACAACCTACTTTTAAACCTTGACGTTCTTCTAGTACCTGAACAAATTGTCCCGCTTGCATTAAACTGTTAAACGTTCCTGTATCTAACCAGGCCGTTCCTCTGCTTAAAATCCCAACTTTTAACTTTCCTTGCTCTAAGTAGACTTTATTTACATCAGTAATTTCGTATTCGCCTCTGGCACTTGGCTTGATATTTTTTGCAATTTCGACAACCGAATTATCATAAAAATATAATCCCGGAACGGCAAAATTTGATTTTGGGTTTATTGGTTTTTCTTCAATCGAAATCGCCTTCTTATTGTCGTCAAATTCTACAACACCATAACGTTCAGGGTCTGAAACATGGTAAGCAAAAACAACTCCACCAACAGGATCTGCATTTTCTTTTAGCAATTGTTGCATATTGGTTCCGAAAAAGATATTATCTCCTAAAACCAAAGCCACTTTATCATTACCAATAAAATCTTCTCCAATTACGAAAGCTTGAGCCAACCCATTTGGATTGGGTTGTTCCGCATAACTAAACTTACATCCTATGTTCGCCCCATCACCTAGTAATTTTTTAAAATGCGGTAAATCATGAGGGGTAGATATAATTAAAATTTCATTAATCCCTGCCATCATTAAAGTTGAAAGCGGGTAATAAATCATTGGTTTATCATAAACCGGCATTAACTGTTTACTTACTGCTAAAGTTAATGGGTGCAATCTGGTTCCTGATCCACCAGCTAATATAATTCCTTTCATATTTTTACTTTTAAATCAAATGACTTTTAAATTTATAAACTCATCATTACTTTTAAACTCTCTTTATAATTCGGGACCTTGACCTGAAATTCTTTTTTAATTTTTGATTTATCTAATAAAGAATATGCTGGTCTTTTTGCCGGAGTAGGATATGAAGACGAAGGGATTCCACTTACTTCACAAGTATAACCTCCTATTTCCTTTATTGCCAATGCAAATTCGTACCAACTAATTTCACCTTCATTCGAAAAATTATAAATCCCGGCTTTCCAATCTGAATGGGTAATTATCGTTAGAATAGCTTCCGCCAAGTCAGCTGCATAAGTTGGACTTCCTATTTGGTCATTAACAACGCTTAATGTCTCTCTCTCCTTCATTAATCGAGACATGGTTTTCACAAAATTGTTTCCAAAACTGGAATATACCCATGATGTTCTCAAAATTATCGCTTGCGGATTATTTTGCAAACATAAATGCTCACCAGCCAATTTAGTTGCTCCATAAATATTAATCGGATCAGTTGAAGCATCTTCGGTTAAGGCAATTGAAGATGTTCCATCAAATACATAATCAGTTGAGATATGTACCAATTTCGCATCATTTTTTAAAGACCATTTTGCCAAAACTCCAACAGCCAAATGATTAATGGTGTCTGCAAGTTCTTGTTCAGATTCTGCTTTATCAACTGCTGTGTACGCACCGCAATTAATAATTATATCTGGATTAACCAAACCCAGCTGATTTTCCAAAACCGATAAATTATCTAGAGTGAGATGTGTTCTGTCAGCAAAAAACCATTCAAATTGATTATAGTTTTCCGACAAAAGATTTAACTCTGATCCTAATTGTCCGTTAGCTCCGCTTACTAAGATCTTTTTCATTAAAATAAACTATTACAATTTTCAATAAAAGGAAGAATCTGATCTTTTTCGGAAACAATAGCATCATCTAAGTTCATTCCCCAATCAATATTCAAAGAAGGATCGTCATATTTAATTCCTCCTTCACTTGCTTTATTGTAGAACTGATCACATTTATACATTACAGAAGCTGTTTCGCTAATCACAGAAAAACCATGTGCAAAGCCTTCCGGTACTAATAATTGTTTTTTGTTTTCTGCAGATAATAAAACGCTAAAGGCTTTACCATAGGTAGGCGAATCTTTTCTTAAATCTACCGCTACATCAATAATTTCACCTTCTAATACACGTACCAATTTTGTCTGAGCAAAAGGAGGATTTTGATAATGCAGCCCTCTTAAGGTTCCTTTCTTTGAAAAAGATTGATTGTCTTGAACAAAATCAATATCAATTTCTAAATCTTCAAATTTTGTTTTACTATAGGATTCAAAAAAATAACCTCTTTCATCTCCAAAAACGGTTGGTTCAACTATTAGTAAATCTTTTATAAATGTTTTTTCTATATTCATTTTAATATATAGTTCATTTTTGACAAAAACAATCACTTTTCTCTTTCGATTGATCTTATTTATTAGTATTAAGTATAGTTTTATACTTTATTTTTTTTCCATAAAACTTTCAATAGTTTTCTCTAATCCTTTTCTAGCTGTATTGGGAAGGTTTTCTATACCTATTGCTCTCTTTATTTTGTGATTAGAAACTCTATAGTTTTCTGTTAATTTTTGAACAGTCTCTGAGTTCAAAGGCAATTTAACAAAATCTCCAATCTTAGCTGCTCCATTTATAATCACTTTAGGAATATGAAGTAAAAATTTCCTTTTATTAATAACAGTAGAAATAATTTTTATTAATTCATTTGTCGACAAAACCTCATCATCAGCAAAATTATAGATTCCTGAACTAATATTTTTATTATCCAGAATTTGCTTAATCATAAAATTAAGATTTTCTATCCCCAAAAATGATCGTTCGTTATGGAAAGCTCCTAACGGATAAGGTATCCCTTTTTTTACAACATTATAAAGTAAATTTAAGTTACCCTTGTTTCCTGGACCGTGAATCATACAAGGACGAATAATAAAAACCCGCTTTCCTCGAGGAATCACTTTTGATAATATATACTCTTCAGCCTGCAGTTTTGATTTTCCGTATGGAGTATTAGGAGAGGCCTGGACATCTTCAAACAAGATATCTAAAACCTCATCAGCGACAGCTTTTACACTACTAAAATAGATAAAATCTTTAATATGACTTTCTAAAAAAAAATCAAATAATTCTTTTGTTAATTCGGTATTAATGGTAAAATATTCAGATGCATCACTTATATTTTTAGTGTCATGAGCCTTTCCCGCTAAATGAATTATTGCATCTCCATCTAAATTTTGCTTCCAAATCTTATCACGTAATGAAATTGAAGTTATAGAGAAGGTATTATTTGCTAAATAAGCTGATAGATTTTTACCAACAAATCCCGAAACTCCAGTTATATTTACATTCATTGCTAACTATTCTTCCTTAAAATATTAAAATACACGTATTTGTAAATTGGAAATGGTAAAACTCGTAATGGAATTTTTAAAAATATGACTTTTAAAAAATCTACATAATTATAAAAATCCATATGTAAAAACTTCTTATATAATTTTATTTCATTTTTAGCATATTGAACCCCCCAACGTCTTTTTATCGCTTTAGATCGATCCTCTCCTAATCTAAACCATAAAACATCATGATCAATATTTCCAAATCTAAATCCATTCAAATAGGCTCTTACAAAAAAATCATAATCTTCTGGAAAGGTTTTAATATCATACCCGTTCAATTTTTCAAATACATTTTTTTGAAATAAAATAGTTGGATGTGAAAAAGGACTTCTTACCTTCATAAAATCAATCATTTCTAAATGTTCAAGAGGAACTTTTCTTGCAGAGACGACATCATTAATATCTTTTCCAAATTCAATTATTTGACCACCAACAATGTCGAGATTATATTTTACTAGGTGTTCGACTTGTTTTTCAAATCTATCACTAAAACAAATATCATCAGAGTCCATCCTTGCGATTAAACTATACTTTGAAGACTGAATTCCAACATTTAACGCATTGGCTAACCCTCCATTTTTAGGTAATCTAATTATATTGAATAATTTATTCTTTTCATAATCCAACAATAAACTATCTATCCCAATATTAACTTCTCCATCTACAACCAAAATTATTTCAGATGGAAGATAGGTCTGTTGCAAGACACTCTCTATTGCCTCCTTAAAAAATGAGTCATTATCATTTTTATAAACAGACATTACAACGCTTATTTTCACTCTTTCAATCACAATTTTTTGTTTAACTTACTTTGTAATCCTTATATAATAAAACATTTAATTTAATACTAAATATTCTCTCTATAACCTGCCACAAAAATTTTACTCGATACATCATCTTAAAGTAAATACTGTTTTTACTTTTTCCTCCTGAAAATGACGAATTATTAAAATGCCTTCTATACCTAACCAACTTATCATCTATAAATTTCACATCACTAAAATTCTCAGCTATAACTCCAATCCAAGTATCGTGAAGTATAGTTTGCCTTGGAAATGGCAAAGCCAGATCCAAAACTTCGCGACGAAAAGCCATACAACAACCATGATAAATAGGCTTTGTAATGTTTAAAAAAAGCCCCCTTGGTAAATGAATGTTACTAAAAAAAGAGTCCGAAAAAATTACATCCGACTCATTTATTACAGAACAGTCGCTCATAACTAGAGAATAATTCTTTAAATAATTTGTCATTATTTCAATCTTATTATTCATCCAAATATCATCTTGATCTGCCAAAAAAATTAAATCTCCTTTTGCATGTTTTAATGCATTCTCATAGTTAGATGATACTAAATAATGTGGATATGTAGTCTTTCTAATACTTTCATTTCTCTTATGATTTAAAATTACAATTCTCCGGTCATCAAATGACCGTATAATATCTAATGTATTATCTGTAGAACCATCATCAGAAATTACTAATTCATCATTTTCTTTTAATTGCTTCAAAATAGAAAAAACTTGATTTTTTATATAATTTGAGCCATTATATGTAGCCATACAAACTGAAATCATCTTGATGATACTATTTTAAGTTTGAATATATTCACTTTTTTATAAACTTTTCGAGCAAAGCTCATTAATCCCATCATTTTCAAAGACTTTTTTACAAACTCTCTAATCATTCTTTTCTTCATAAACGACTCATATTGTTTCAATTCCGAACAATATAAACTTGAATTTTGTAACAATAAATCTCCTAAAGAAGTATAGAATTCATCACTATAACTTAATGCCTCCTTTTTATTATCCAACAAACTACCTCCATGAACCCTTATTAAGCCATACGCATCAGGGTTGTCTAAATAAGCAAAACTCGCCTCTTTTAAAACACATCTCATCCAGAAATCCCAATCTTCTTTTTGTCTTAACTCTTCATTAAAATAGCCCACTTCTTCAACTAAACTCGCTTTAACCAATGGTGCCAAAACAGCAATCATATTATCTCTCAAAAAAATTGGAAATAAGATTTCCCTACCTCCTTCACTTGGTCTTAACCCTTCTTCATGATTTAGCATTCTAGTAAAATATCGATCATTTATATGACCATCTCTAAAGAAAAAATAATTAGAGTATGAAATATCTATTTTACAATTCTGAGTAAAATGCTCAATATGCAACTTTAATTTCTTTGGAGAAATCACATCATCTGCATCAAGAAATAGAATAAATTCACCCTTAGCTTTCCTCAAACCCGTATTACGAGTTGCTGGAAGTCCTTTATTCACAGTATGTTTTTCATAAAACAAACGAGATTCCTGCGTAATTAAAATTTCGACAATACTTTGCGTATTATCAAGTGAACAATCGTCAACTATAATTGCTTCCCAATTGGTATATGATTGGGCTTGCAAACTTTTTATTGTCTCAGTTATAAAACAACCATAATTATAACTTGGTATAATTACTGAAACTAATCCCTTTTCTCTATTCATTAGCATGGTAAACCAGAAGGCTTCCTTAAAATTTATATTAATTCTTTTCCTTTAAAAGTAATTTTGTTCCTTTTATTTAACCAAAACCCACCAAACAATACGTTTAAAAATATTAAATCGGTAAGCCCTTTAAAATTCAAAACCAAAAGAAATAAAAACATAGAAACAATAAATAATATTTTCACTCTTTTATTAATCACATAAGAAATACTCTTACATAAGACAACAAATTGCAATAAAAAAAATAATAAACTACCTATAATTCCAAAATAATAAACTAAACGTAGAAAACCAATATCTGTCCCCATATAATATCCGGAAGAGTCATTTAATTGATTCGCATAAAATATACCATCTCCAAATAAATAGGTGACACTATTATTTGGAAGCTTATACATTTCTTTCATTTCATCTGTTGAACCTGTACTTAAACTACCTTCATTAAAATAATTATAAAACATTTCAAATCCAAATTCAGAAGCCACCTGTATAGTCTCAATTAATTTATCATCCAGCAAGAAAAAAACGGGTAATACAAACAAAGGTATTATTATCGTATACATTAGAAACAATCTTACTTTCTTGCGAGAATTCAATCCTAACTTAAAAGGTAAAATCATTATTAACACTGCAATTGCACCTCCTAACATTGTTGTTCTAGACATCATCATCCCCAAGGCGAGAATTAAGATAAAAGAAAAAGCCAAAAAACGAATTTGACTTTTCTTTCCAGTATAGGGAATTAATAAAGGGATTAATATCAAAGCGTATCCACAAATTATACCAGCCCCAAAATAATAACTGGCAAAACCTACTAATCTAAACTCTCTAAACGCCTCCCCTGTAGATGGTTCGTTCAAATTTATACTAGTAAACAGATCTCTAATAGGGCTTGAAACAAACATCAAAAAAGCAATAATAACCTGTAAAAGAACACTCGCGACAATAAAAAAACCAACATTTTCAAACTTAATTGAGCCATATACCTTTCGATGCATTATCGTAAGTAAATAACCTCCACCAAACCATTGAATAATAAAAAATGGATATTTAACAAATTCTAGATCTGAAGTGTGTTTAAATACTAAAACAAGTAAGGAAAACAGAGCAATTAACAAACTTAAAAAAATAATTTTTAAGCTTTTTTTTGAAAAACGTATTGTCTTCTTTATTGCTATCTCGACAATGAAATCAAACAATGAAATTAATATTCCAAGTGCTCCTATCAGGACTCTTGTTCCTGCTGGCATTCCTGGAAATAGAACCGAGTAAATATAAAAAAAGGTTAGAAAAAATATTAAAATTTTCTCTAAAGTTTTATACTTTAAAAAATTCTGCATAAAAAGGGCACAATATTGAATAAATTTCTAACATATACAGTTAAGGTAGTTTTTAATTGATAATAGGACTAAAAATAAATTAAAAAACTGCAAATATAACTTATCATTAAAAATATTAGGTCTATTAGATTTTATTAAAAAAATGTTGAAATGTATAAATCGGTTTTATTCTTAAAATATTAAAAAATGCAAACAGTTTAATTTTTAAAGAATTTTTATTTTTAATAACACATAGCATAGTTAACGAGTAATAAGAATCAAATACTTTAACAAAGGCATCTAGATCATCAACGTGAGTTGCAAGTTCTTTTTTCCATAAATTAAAACTCCTTAATTCATTTATAGAATAATTCCATTCTGCTAATATCATTTTAAGATGCAATTCTCGATACTTTTCAATGAAACCATATTCCGAATTTTTTGATATTGCCAGATTTACAGAATTTCTCTTAACGTCCCGCCCTAAAATACTTATATTCTCTCCATGCCATCGATATTTAAGTAAAGGATTTTGCAGATTAACCATCTTCCCTTTTAGAGCTACACGTAACCAAAGTTCATAATCCTCAATATTAATCATATTTTCATCGTAACTCCCTAAACTTTGAATTTTTTCTTTTCTAAACAGAACAGTAGGATGTCCCATAGGGCACGTAAATAATAATGCAGTTTTTATTTCCTCACAAGTTGATGGGACCTTCACTTCTGTTTTCAATTTATTTCCAATTCCGTCAATTATAGAGTAGCTTGTACCACATAAATCAACATCCGGATTAGAAAGCATAAGATCCATCTGTTTTTCTATTCTTTCAGGTAGCGAAACATCATCTGCATCCATTCTTGCAATAAACATACCCCTTGCTTCGTCAATTCCTTTATTTAAAGTTTTAACTAATCTTAGATTTTGCTCATTACGAATTAACCTAATTCGACTATCTTCCATTGAAAGTCTCTTAAGAATTGAATTTGTATCATCATTCGAACAATCGTCAATAACCAAAATTTCCAGATTGGTGTATGTTTGATTCATTATCGAAAGTACCGCTTCCTCGACATATAATTCTGCATTATAACAAGGTAATATAACTGTAACCAGAGGCATCTTTACCTCATCTCTCCCTTGAAAGTTTGTTGTCATTTTATTATTTTATAATTCTTAAAAAGACATTGCTAGGTAAAATTGACATTCGCCTAAAAGCAATTATTATTCTAAAAGTTCGTAAAGTTCACTAGCTGTTTTTATGTGGTTCAATCCAAATAAAGTAGTTACATATTCATAATCACTATTATTTAAAATATGACCATCAAAAATCTTAAATAATTTATCCTGCATTAGATTATATTCATCCCAATGTTTCCTAATATCAATTAAGGCAATAGCATTAGCATTATTTTCATTAGATTTTTCATAAGAAAGAACCGTTTTCTGGCGAATTAATTCAATTGTCTTTTTAAGATATACGGCATATGCAATATAAGACCCCACTTCGTTGGAAATGATACTATCTGACAACTCCATAATAGATTTTAATCTATTGAGAAAAAAAGCATCGTTACTATGACCAGCGGTAACAACCTTGTAACCTTTGTCTATATAATCTTTTGCTCTTCCTATCTGTATGTCTTTAAAATAAAGGCATACTAAAATAGTGTCAAAATCTTTTCTTCTTTCTTCAATTACAGACAATAGTTCTTCATTGTCAAACTCGCTAATGACCCCATCTATAGAGTGAAAGGGAAAAACTAATAACGTTTTACCTAGTCTAATCTTTAACTCTTTAAAATCGTCATTATTTAATAATGAATCAACATAATGAATGTAAGGGCCAATTTTTATAATTTTTTTAGTCGGATATTCTTTACTGATGTGTTTTTCCCGGTAATCACTAAATGTTATAATAGTATCTTGATATAGAAAATGCTTATGAACAAAACTTGAAAAAATAAACCCATGTTCATTGGCAACATGATATCCTATATTTTTTCCATTAATATACTTTAATAATCCATGATAAAACCCATACAACTGAATATCTCCATTAGCATGAAAATAAGCGGGAGGAATATTTAGTGCTAGTTTATCAAACTCAAAAACTGAAATAGCACTGCGGCGAATACTCTCTTGTAACAAAAAATTATTCTTATCATGATTTTTGATTTTAATAAAAGAATCTAAAAACTCTCTTGTAAATTTATGTTTAAGCAAGTTCCTTAATAAGACTTCTTTCATGTTTTTTGGCTTTTTAAATTTTGATAAAAATAAACTGGAATAGTTAAAATATAGAGAAGAGAAATTAAAATTTTATATACAAACGTTAAGTCAACTACAATCAGGACAATTGCAAATGAAAAAATCGTAAGCGATAGCCACAATAACGGTTTAAATTCTGCAACTGCTACTTCTTTATAATCTTTAAGAAAAAATGTACCATATCCCATAATTAAATAACTAAAAAACAGTATATACGCAGGACACTTTATTCCATAAATTGGTATAAATAAAACGTTCAATAAAACACATATTATTCCTGCACCAAAAGTCACTTTCCACAAATTACGAGTTCTTTCACGGTAAAATAATACGGTCGCAACTCCGAAGTACATTGGCCTATAATTATGTGACATAATAAAGATTGCCGCCAAAAAATATGTTGTTTTAAGTTCATCATTATTCACCATTATTTCAAAAACATCTTTTAGCCAAAAGCACCCTACAGAGGATAAAACAATTAATAAAAACTGTAATCCCCAAGTTAGGCTTCTAACCGAATCATAATTTTTTAATTTTATCTGTTCTGAAATAACTGGAGCAGCTGCTGTATTTATTGCTCCAACTGCCATCGCCATTAATCCACCAAAAGATGTTGCAAAACCATAATAACCTATTTGGGAAGTACTTATTAGAAAAAACTTCAACAATAAAACATCCGACGAACTTAATAAAAAGCTTCCATAATAATGGGGCAACATGGGTAAAGAAACAGATAGGCCTTTTCTTAATACAACTCTTTTAAATTTGTAAATTGGTTTAATTTTAAGAATATAATGTAAAGGATACCAATATGAAAAATGAAGTAGTAACATGGAAATACAGTTAGCAATAAACCACCCCATATAATGCAAATCTAAAACAACAATCGTATAAAAATTAAGAGCAATTGTTATAAAAGAAATAACTATTGTCCTAATAACAACCTGTTTAGGCTTCTGATTCAGTTGATAATATAATTGACCAATGACATCAGCCGGTCCAAAACAAACAATTGGAATAATATTTAATATAATAATCCAATATAAATTTTCACCGACTTCTTTTGGAATAACTAAATAAATAATAAAAGCTAGTAGGAATGAGTAAAAAATCATCCAGATGTTAAGAAAACCATAGAATTGTCCCCAACGTTTTTTAAAATGATTTGAATGCTGAAAAAAAACATTGGACATTGGGAGTTGCAATCCTAACATTGATAAAACACTGATCAAACCTAAGCTAGAATTCATGACTGACTGTATACCATAATCCTCAGTTGTTAAGAACTTAGTAAAAATAGGCAACATTAATAAGGATATTATTTTTGGCACAAAAGGACCTAATCCATATATAAGACTATGGAACACTACTTTTTTAAACATAATAATTATAGCGAATTTCTAACAGTTACAAGCCTAAGTTTTCTAAACTAATTTTAGAAAAATAAATAGAAGTACCCGTAGTATTTCTGTGTGCAGAATAATAACTCATCCATAAATAACCATCTTTAATGACCATTCCAGGGTAAGAACAATCTCCGCCACTTTTTAACGTCATTACTTTCTGGTAGCTGTTTGTTTTAAAATTATAATATCCCAAAATCACCTGATGAGATTCCCTTCCACTTAATAAAATACCCCCTTTATAAAACACAAAATCCGGTCCTCCAAAATCATAAATTGGAATTTCACCAAACCATTCCCATGAATTACCTCTATCAGTAGACTTTCCCATTATTCCATTCGAAAAATCTTTTCTGACAAGAACATAAAACGTTCCTTCCTCATCAACTTCTAAAGTAGCTTCCGTAGGTGTACCATTCATCTTTTGAACAGAATTGGTATTGTTAAATTTCAAACCATCTGAACTTTTATATAAATCGAATAGTCCATTTAAACCATAGGCAAAAGAATATGCTTTTCCTTTATACCACGTAACTTTCCAAGGCCAAGCTTCATTACCTAAAAGCTTTGTCTCGTAACCTTTCTTTTTGTCTAATACAACATCCTTCAAATCTAACCACTCACCACTTTCTTTATTGTAATCAGTTTTATAGTCTGTAAAAGCAACCAACTCACGATTAACATATTTTGATCCATGTATATAAGCAGTTAGTTGATTATCATTAACAGTAAATGATGCATTTCGAAGATCAATCCCCGGCATTACGTATTCTTTTACAAGATCCCAATTCACACCATTAAAACTACTTAACACTTTCACCACACCATCCTTTCCTAAACCATGTTTATCTGACTCTCTATATGAAATAAACCATTTATTATTAAAAAAAACCAAATCTGTAAAAGCATTATTCATCCCTTCATTAGTTGTTATTCTTTGCGTAATAACTTTATCATTATCATCTTCGTCTTGAGCACTACAAGAAATGCAAAATACCAGAACAACTAAAAAACTAAATAGTTTTATTTTCATATGGTTTAATTATTAATAAGGTGTTCCCATTTTAATGCATCTCCTTTTTCTAAATCAGTTAAGACTTTCTGCCCTAAAATCTCATTGTAGTGTTTTGGATGCATACCAAAACCAGGTCTGATTGACCGTACATTCTCTTCTGTTATTACATCACCTGCCACTATACCTTCAACAACATACAGTGATCTAGAAAAATCTTTTCCTTTTATTTGCTTTTCAGTCAATTTGTAATCAACAACTCCTATTGCGCTTTCGGCCTCTCTAATTGCTTTTACCATAGCTGTAAACTCCTCTTCATTCATAGAAAAAGATGCGTCAGGACCACCAATAGAACGATCTAGTATAAAATGCTTTTCTATAATTTTGGCTCCAAAAACTGTGGCTACAATTGGAACTGTTGCACCCATAGTATGGTCAGACAGACCACTTATTACATTATAACGTTCTGCTAAATCTTTTACCATACACATATTTGCTTCTTCAATCGGAGCTGGATAACTAGAAGTACATTTCAGTAATGCAATATCATTGTTACCCACTCTTTTACAAGCATCTAAAGCCAATTCTATATCTGCTTGTTCAGCTATTCCTGTCGATAATATAATTGGTTTACCTTTAGAAGCGGTATATTCAATTAGAGGAATATCAGTTATTTCAAAAGAAGCTATTTTGTACGCTGGTACATTTAGCTCTTCTAAAAAATCTACAGCAGTTTTATCAAATGGTGACGAAAAGCAGATTAGACCTTCTTCTTTTGCTACTTTAAATAGTTCTTCATGCCATTCCCAAGGAGTATAAGCTTCTTGGTAAAGCTGGTAATAGTTTTTTCCTTCCCAAATAGTGCCCTTAATTAAAAAGTCTTCTTTATCACTATCGATTGTAAGTGTATCAGCAGTATATGTTTGTAGTTTGATACAGTTAGCGCCGGCTCTTTTAGCTGCTTTTATTGTTTCAATTGCAACTTCGATACTTCCATTATGGTTCGCAGAAAGTTCGGCTATTATAAAAACAGGGCTTGAATTATTTATTTCAAAAGAATCAATTTTCATATATTTTCAAATTTATTATTAACAATAACATTATTTATTGCATTTCTTAACTTTGTTATTTTCAATAAGCCATTAGGTGTTTTTATTCTAATTGGATCAATCGTAATAATTGTTCCATCAGGCAAATTATAATCAAAACCGTAATCATCCAATTCAACCCAATCGATAGTTATTTTTTGATTCATATAATAAGTAAATGCTCCTGGATAAGGGAAAGATTGTGCTCTTATCCAATTATAGATTCGCTCACGTTGCCAGGACCAATTTATTTGACCATCTTCAGGAGTCCTTTTTCCAAAATATGTTGCTTTAAAATTATTTTGAGGAGTAGTAACTAAATTATTATTATCAATTTTATTTAATACACTTTCTACTAATGGAAAATAACTAGCTTCATATTTCTCTAAAATTGAAGCTCCTGTGTCTTTCGAATTAATTTCTATTTGAACTTGTGCTATAATGTCTCCTGTATCACATCCAGAATCTATTAAATGAGCAGTTATTCCTGTTACAATTTCATTATTAATTATTGACCATACGTGGGGTGTTCTTCCTCTATATTTAGGAAGTAAAGATCCATGGATGTTAAAAGCTAAAATACTAGGAACATCGATAATATTTTGCTCAATTAAGAAAAGATAATTTATTGAGATCAATACATCGCATGAAACTTTTGATAAAAATTCATCTGAATTTCCATCTCTTGGATTACCTGCAAAATAAGGTAAACTATTAGTTTTACAAAAATCTTGAATTGAAATAGAACTTTTATCTGTCATGACGAATTCCAATTCGCATGATAAAGCCACTTGTTGTAAAATACTATAGCCTAATCCTCCCGATGCTAATAATCCTATTTTCATTTCTCATTAATTTTAGAGTGAATAATAACATCTATAAATTTATCTTGAAACTTGCAATGTTCTTTAAGTATAGCTTCTTTTAAGAAACCTGCAGCTTCAACCGCTTTGTATAAATGAGGTCTTAAATCAAAAGCATAAGTGTATATTTTATGCAGATCTAATTCATTATACGCTAATTGTTCAATCAACCCGAGATATATCCTCCAATAATCATGAAAATGGTTCTCCTCTAAATCAGTGTCCATTATAAATGAAATTTCAGCATTCATATCAATCCAATTAATATGAACTAAACCTCCGTATCCAATACATACATCTTTTTTTAAGAAAGAAAATAGAATTTGCGTAGGTCTTTCCTGCTCAAAAAGCTTAGACACAACATTATTAAAATAATGCTCTTGGTTATCAACAGTTAATGGTTGATCCTGACGCAAATGATAGATTTGTTCATTTCTCCATTTCATTATATCTAAACGATCTTCATAACGAATAGGCACAAGTGAAAAATTCTCCAGCTTAAATTCCTGCTTATTTAATACTTTGTATTTATTCATCTCTTACTAGAAAAATCAGATCCAACCTGAGCATTAATAACATTTTCTAATTTTTCAAAAATCAGCTTATGCCCCAATTCATTTAAATGATGAAAATCTGAAATAATTCCATCTAATGGAAAATCATCATTATTAATATAATTTGTATTTTCCTTTAAAATGTGATTATACTCTCTCACATTTTTCTTTATTCCGGGTACCAAAATTTCGTATTGCTCACAAACTTGCAGAATACCCACTGAAAAAAAAGGAACATTTTCAAATGACATTCTAATTTTTAATAATGAGTCTAAAAAAACCGTTTTATTCGTATAGGTACAATTTCGAAATTTTCGAAATTTTTTCTCAAATATCCTCGAAAATTTACGTAATCTGAATTTCTCAATTAATACTTTCTCCAATAAACTAAACGATCTTGGTGCACAATCAACAATTCCACATTGCATAAATACAAGATCAGGTTTAAATTGTTTATAGTAAAAACACTGAACTAACAAATCGGTAATCTTAGCGCCGCCCATTGCAACATCTACAATTAAAATGTCTGGAAATCTTTTTCTAAGCATAGGAATGTATGTCTGCTCATAATCAACTTCACCGGTATCATATTTACGTGGTAAAGATAAAGAATCTGTCAAAAATAAAATTTTCACTATTTTTTCACTAATAAATTAAAACAAGCCAACTTAATCATTATAATCCAGCTTGCAATTTCACAACAATTTTCTTAACATTTACATGACCGTCATATAATGCCATATGAGCAAAATTATTGGGAATGATACAAAAGTATCCCTTAGGAACCACAATTTTTTTTATCAAATCTGATGTAAACAAAGCATAATCATCCGCTTCATTATATTGCAAATATTCCTCAACTTCAGAATCAACATCTGCATAGGCAATTACATCATATCCCTCAACAGTAATATGGATATCCATAAGTCTCTTATGAGCCTCTAAAATTTTTCCATTAAATTCTGCTGTAACACTTTCACTATTTATTGGAATCAATGTTATATTATTATCTATTACTTTTTCAGATATGGAATCTAAAGATTGGTCAACCAAAACATCAATTAACTTATCAATTTCATGATAAATTACTTTATACAATCCAATATTCTCTATTTTATCAGTTATCATAATAATATTCCAAATTAAACAGTAGTTATTTTTGTTTTAGCATTTAAAGTATCTATTAAACTTTGATCCGTCTTATATTTAAGTTTAATATGCCCGTTTATCTTTTCCAATTCAGGGTTTTCGTCTAATAATTTAAAAACATCTTTAAGCGTGAAAGTTGAAGCTGAACCTAAATTTTCATAAATTTTATTAAATAACGTTATATCCTCATCATAATCCAATGTCAATCTATAATCACGAACTAAATCTTCTGGCAAATCAACTAAGTTAATTTTAAAATATTCCTCATTGTTCATGAAATACCAAGTCATATATTCAGACAAATCAGCAGATGGGAAATAACTCTTTACTTTTTCTAAAGCTTGAACATTTATTATTTCCAAATTCGTTCCAACTGCTGCGTTCTTAGCAGCTGTATAATCAGCACCACTTTCAAAATGTGATTTAAGTAAAACTTTACAAATTTCATTATCAATAAAAGGACAATCTGCAGTTACTCTAATAACTACATCAGTTTGTAATTTTCTAGTTACATCCAAATATCTCTGTACAACATCTTCTGGATCTCCTTGATGAAAAATAACTGATTGATTATATGTAAAATCTTTAAGAGGTAAATCAGAATCCAAATTTGATGTTGCTAAAACTACATTATTAACATTATCAAACTTACACGCATTTTTTATACAAAACTCTACCGAAGTAAGATCACCAATTTTAAGCAACGCTTTTTCTTTGAGTCTGGTCGATTTTAGCCTGCATGCTATTATTACAGCAATACTAGCTTTTTTAAAATCTTCCTTTTGTAAAGTATCTCCCTTATTTTTGGAAGTGGAAATTATATGGAAATCAGAAATTAAACCCTTGATTTCTTTTGAATTTAAACCTTCTTTTCCAGACCTCTTGAATTCAAAATCATTTTCAATTGATAAATACTCCCCTTTTTCTTTTTTCTCTTTCAATAAAGGTTTCATTATTGATTTTTCCAGATACTGACACTCTCTTTCATTAATAAAATCAGCATTCAACAGCTCCTCATAATTATTAATTCCTTCAACCATCTTAATGAACTGCGAGACTCCAAGACTGGAATACATATCGTATTTAGTCTCTGCGTTTTCCAACAACACGTGTTTTTCAATAATGTCAGCACCTGATGCAATTGCCAAAACAGGTAACCACACTGCATAATCAGACTCGCGATCGACATGATCGGCAAAAACAATTCTCTTCGAAAAAATATCCTTTATCTTTTTAATCTTAGAAATTCCCGAATCTTGCAATAAAGTAGGATATCCTTGGAAACCAACTTCAATTAAAATTTCTTCAGGATTCAAATTGTCTTCATATTTTTTTAGAAAATATTCAATTTCATTTAAATCTAAAGAAGCAACATTTATAATTAATTTCTTTTGAGAAAGATCAACTTTAGACAAGGCATTTAAAACAGCGTAGTTAAAAAGTACCGAAACTTGTAGTTTAATCCCATAAATCTTTGAATGGTTTTCTTCCAAAATTTGAACACCGTATTCATCAAAAATATCCAACCAGACATCTTTAGTATTACCAGCCAAACTAATTATGTCGTTCCATTCTGAAGAGTCAAATAATAATTCCTGATAAACGGGATACCATTCAAAATCTTTAGTCGCTAATTTATCTGGATGTAGTGGCTGAAACTTCATCCCGAAGTTTCCACTAAATTTCGAAAATTGCAATATTAGTTCTTTAATATAGTTGATATCTCCTCCATGAGTATTAGCAACTTCAATTATTGTATACGCCATATTAATTTAATTATTTTTAGAACTGAATGCCATGATTGTTTCTATAACGAATTCTTGTTCTTCCTCAGTCAAAGTTGGATACATTGGTAAGCTAATACATTTTGAATAATAATCTTCTGAGTTACTCAAATCTGTATCAGAATTATATCCAATCGTTTTGTAATAAGGCAACTGATGAACGGGAATATAATGAATTTGAGCATAAATATTATTTTGATGCAAATAATCGTATAATTCTTTTCTGTTATCAACTTCAATTACAAAAAGATGATGTGCATTTAAACTATTATCAGGTAAAACTTGAAATTTAAGTCTCCCATTAAATGCATCCTTATATCTCTTCGCAATTTCATTTCTTTTTGCAACTCCATTTTTATTTCTAGCCAATTGTGATATCCCCAGAGCAGCCTGAAAATCGGTAATTCTATAATTAAAGCCTAAAGTCTGCATTTCATAAAACCAACCACCATGATTTTCTGACATATTCTCTTTTGTAATTCCATGTGAACGCAAAAGCAATAACTTTTTATAAACATCTTCTGAATTTGTGGTCACCATACCTCCTTCTCCACAGGCAATATGCTTCACAGGATGAAATGAGAAAACAGCAGCATCCGCATAAATTCCATTACCGCAATATTGTTTTTGTTTTTTGGAATCTAAAAAATATCCACCCGGAGCATGACAAGCATCTTCAAGTATCCACAACCCATGCATATCAGCCAATTGTTTAAACCCTTCTAATTGGATGGGAAGCCCAGCAAAGTCAACAGGTATAATACCTTTAAAGAACCCTTTAGGCTTACTCTCAATAAGTTCTTTTGTTCTTTCAAGCGATAACAAATAAGTATCTCTATCAATATCAGCAAACCAAACTTCGCCACCAACAAATCGAACACAATTTGCCGAAGCTGCGAAAGTTATAGGTGTTGTTATAACTCTATCTCCCTCTTTAAGTCCAAGTGCCATAACTGCAATATGAAGACCCGCTGTTGCATTATTTACTGCTACCGCGTACTTTGCTTCAACAGATTCAGCAAATTTCTTCTCAAATTCTTTAATTTTAGGACCTTGAGTCAAAAAATCAGACTGTAACGTTTCAATTACAGCATTAATATCCTCGTGTGTAATATCTTGTCTGCCGTAAGGTATAACTTTATTTCCCATTATAATTCGAAATTTGCGTCAACATGTTTTTTTATCAAAGTTCTCAGACTATCAACTGTTTCCCAATCTTCGTTAGATCCGGAATTATAATTAAATCCTTCTTCTACTTTACTGGCATTAAAATGACTTAGATATTCATTTAAATTAAAATTAGGTACAGAAGGTAAAATAGTATAATATTTACCTAAGTCATAAGTATAAAAAGAATCCGAAGCGGTAATCATTTCTTCATGTATCTTTTCACCTGGTCTAATTCCAACAACTTCAATTGGGCAATCCGGTGCAACTGCCTGCGCAACATCTGTAATTCTATAAGATGGTATTTTTGGTATAAAGATTTCCCCACCCCAAGCGTTTTTCATTGCATGCATAACCATATCCACACCTCCTTGCAGCGAAATATTAAATCTCGTCATTGAAATATCCGTAATTGGTAATTTTCCTTCTTTCTTTTTATTGATAAAAAAAGGAATAACAGATCCGTTAGACCCCATAACATTCCCATATCTAACTACTGAAAACTTAATAGGATTAAAACCTTTAATGTTATTTGCAGCAACAAATAATTTATCCGAAGTTAATTTCGTCGCACCATAAAGATTAATTGGTGCGCAGGCCTTGTCTGTTGACAAAGCAACTACATTTTGAACATTTGTTTGCATAGCGGCATGAATCACATTTTGCGCCCCTCCTATATTGGTTTTAATACACTCATCAGGATTGTACTCCGCCAAATGAACATGTTTCATTGCTGCTGCATGAATAACATAATCAACACCTTGAAAAGCCCTAATTAATCTTTGCTCATCTCTAACATCTCCGAGGAAAAATCGAATTTGCGGATACCCACTTAAAGGGTATTCTTGCGCCATCTGAAACTGTTTTTGCTCATCTCTTGAGAAAATAATCACTTTCTTAACTAATGGATAAGTGCTAAAAATGTGTTTCGTAAGGGCTTTTCCTAAAGACCCCGTTCCTCCTGTTATAAGTATTACTTTATTATTTAACATATATGAATTATTATAAATATTTAAAAAAATATATCTAAACTAAATGTTTAAATACCAACCTAATAATTAAAAAAAGTGAACTTAAAAAGCCCCCTAAAAAACCACCTAAAATAATTCCTTTAATTTTTCCAAAACTTTTTTTATCTAAAGGCAAAATCGGGCTATCAATGACCTGAATTAAAGGAGTCTCCCTGCGCAAAGTAACTTTGGCCAATTCAGTTTGTTTAACTAGTTCTGTTAATATTGCTGTATTAGCCTGAACATCCACTTGTTTTCTTACTGATGGGGTTCGACGTACATTTAATGCCGGATTTAAACTAAATGTATTATCATTTGCCACAGCAACTCCAGTGATTGCAGCATTTAGTTCCCGTCTAATAGAATCGGTCTGCCTTTCCAAAATTTCCATATTCATTCGGGCTTTTTTACTTTTGGTACTTATATAAAAATCAGATACTTTTCTCGCAAGAGCTTCAGCAAAATATTTTGAAAAAAGTTCATCACCAGATTTCATATCAATAGTAACAATTGCAATTTTCTTATCTTTTTGCTCTACGGTTAATGCACTTTTAGATAAATTCTTATACATAACTCCTAAAATACTATCATGAACTCTTGTAAAGTGTTTACGATTACTATTAGGCAAAAAAAGAACTGATGCATATTTGGGATCATCCTTCCACTTTTCACGCCACCCACTATTCTTAATATACAGCTCTGCTAAAGAAATCATCTTTCCATTTGATGCAGGGACTGGCATTAGCAACGTTTGTTCTACCATAGAACGAGATTTCAACAATTCCGCTAAATTTGTTCCCGAAAAAATACTACCTCCTCCACCGTTTATATCTAATCCGAGAGAACTTGCCAAACCTAATGCACTACCCAATCCTCCTCCAGACTTATTATCTTCTAATGCAAATGACAAACTAGCAGTATAAATAGGTTTTTTAGTAAAAGAATAAGCCAATCCTAAAGTAGCACCAATTAATCCGGACAAGACAATAACTTTCCACTTCGAAATCAAAAGTGTGTACCATTCTTTACACGTATCTATTATTTCCTTCAATGAAACTTCATTGTTTTCTGTAGGTATTTTCGTCATCGCTAATATTTATTTAAATGCTGTAACAATTAATAGTGCTAAACTTGTTATAACACTTCCTATACTAACCCATTCACCTGTACTCATTTTCTTGGCCACAGGTTTCTCCGGCACAACTATTTGTGAATCAGGCTCTACAGTTGGATAAGTTCTAAAAAACAAAAATGATTTTGTCACATCTGCTTTTCCATTAGGATATATGATATATGCCTTTCTCTTCCAACCTTTATTATTAACTCCCCCAACAGCATCTATATAATATCTGAATCCCTTTCCACTTCTATATGGAATCTCGGAAGTTAGCAAGACATTCCCTGTTACTTTGACCCCTTCATTATAGAGAGCCACCTCAATTTCATCACCTGGAAATAAAGTAACATTAGAATAATGGTCTTTATCTTTTACTATCTTTTCCCAATTAATCGGAATTGTAGAGAATTTAATACTAGCCAGTTTTTCTTTTAAAGAGTCATTCTTAGCTAAATTTAAATCTATACTCTCTAATCTATCGATTTCTTCTTGTTTAATAGGTCTCTTAATTTTCATCCCTTCCAAGTTTGCAATAGAAGTTAAGCCTCCTGCTCTCATCACTATATCGTATACTTTTTCAACTTTACTGGCCAAAACGTATTTCCCTGGATAAGTTACTGCTCCAGAAACGATAACCATTTTAGGTTTTTCGTAAACAGCTACTCTTCTAATATTAATTACATCAAAAGGTTTTAAAAGAAAATTCTTAATCTGTTCATTGTTATCTGTGGTGATTTCTAGTTGTACTAATTCAATACGTTTTGGATCTCCATCGTTAATCGAATCAGATTTTACCATTCTAGCAATTTCAACACGCTTAGATGCAGAACCAGTCAACCCGCCGACCTGTATAATTAAATCATTTAAAGTTAGATTTTCATAGTATTCATATACTCCAGGTTTTTTTACTTCACCGTCGATAGTAACTTTATATTCCTCTCTAAAATCTAAAATAGAGTATATAGTTACAATATCTTCTCTTCTTAATTCAATATCAGCATTTAAGTCACCCGACAATGCTGCGCTCAAATCTATATTAACAATTTCTGTTGTTAAATCAGATTTTAAACGGATAATTCTTGCCCTTTTACTATATGCGTCCTCTTTAAGTCCTTCTGCTCTAGTAATAAGATCTGAAATTTTCATTCCCTCAGTAAAAGAATAGTAATCTGGTCTAAAAACTGCTCCTTCAATTTTGATACGATTTTCAAATCGGTTTAAAATTTTCGTAACGGTAAAGACATCACCTGACTTCGGACTATAAGTTGCAAAATCACTTTCATTTATGTCTTGAACTTTAAACTCTTTTCCCGTTTTTTGAACAACATTTATCGAAGCTGTATAAGCTAATTCATTAAATCCTGAAGCAAAGTTTAACAAATCTGAAAAAGTTTCTCCTTTTTTCATTTCAAAAATTCCGGGACGTTTTACTTCTCCTTGTACTGTTACCCTTTGACTATAAGCCGGAATTCGAATAACATCATTGTCTCTTAAACCTACATTATCAGATTGATCTCCTTTTACTAAAAACCTATAGATGTCAATATTTCTAAAAATTTTATTATTTCTAATTAATTCAATATTCCTGTAACTACCATTTTTTCCAGGTCCACCAGCTAAATGCAAGGCATTGTAAACAGTAGCTAAAGAAGAAATCGAATAATTCCCTGGCTGTTTACCTCCAACTATTGTAACTTTTATAGTACGAATCTTACCTAAGCTTACACTTACTTGGGATTGCCCTGAACGAACAGTACTATACACTTTAGCAATTGCAGCTTTTATCTTTTGTGTTGCAGCCTCAACAGTCATTCCAGAAACAAAAATTTGCCCTACATATTGAATGGAAACTTTTCCCTCTACACTTACAGGTATGCTAGAATTATATTCCTGAATACCATAAACGCTTATTTGTAATTCATCACCAGGTCCTAATATGTAATTCATTGGAGTAGCTAACTTTAAATCAGGTTCAAAATTTAAAGTTGGATTATCAAATAAGTCTGAGCCAAAAATCAAGTTATTATCTGTATCTTTTATCTTTTCATTAACAATCTTTTCTTGTTGTCTTCCAAATCCAACTTTATTAACCTGGATTTCAGGCTTATCATTTGTATTATCCGATTTTCCCGAATATCCATTAAGCCTCATTTTCAGTTTGTCATATTCTACCTGACTCATTCCTTTTGAAAGTGCCATTGCTTCAACTTGTTCAATCGTAGTATTATTACTTTTTAATTGTGCACTAATATTAGCCAAATCACCATCTGTCAAGTCATCTACTTTTAAAGTACTTAAATCTCGTGACTTAAGTATATCCTGAGCACTTGCATTAAAAGAAACTAATAAAACAAAAAACAAAGTAAGAACGTATATAATCTTTTTCATAGAAAATAAATTTAAATAAAAATTTAAGAATACTGCTTTTGGTAATACTCTTTATAGGAACCTGAGGTTACATTTTGCAACCATTCTTCGTTGTTAAGGTACCAATTAATTGTTTTTTCAAGACCTTCTTCAAAAGTCACAGATGGCTTCCATCCTAATTCTTTATTGATTTTTGAAGCATCAATAGCATAACGCAAATCATGTCCTGGTCTGTCTTTTACATATGTAATTAATTCCTGTGAAGTTCCGGTTACTCTACCTAATTTCTCATCCATAATCTGGCATAATAATTTCACTAAATCTATATTTTTCCACTCGTTGAAGCCTCCAATATTATAAGTATCATGGTTTTTTCCTTCGTGAAAAACTAAATCTATCGCAATTGCATGATCTTCTACAAACAACCAATCACGTGTATAATTACCGTCTCCATAAACTGGCAAGGGTTTATTATTAATTATATTATTAATAAAAAGCGGAATTAATTTTTCCGGAAAATGATAGGAACCGTAATTATTTGAACAGTTTGTCAAAACGTATGGCAAACCATATGTTTCTCCGTATGCTCTGACAAAATGGTCGGAACTCGCTTTAGAAGCTGAATAGGGCGAATTTGGATCATAAGACGTAGTTTCTGTAAAAAGGCCTTCGGCTCCAAGTGAACCATAAACTTCGTCCGTACTGATGTGGTAAAAACGCTTTCCTTCAAAATTGTCTTTCCATTGATTCTTTGCAGCATTTAATAAATTCATTGTACCAATTACATTTGTTTTCACAAAAGCTAAAGGATCTTCAATAGAACGATCTACATGAGATTCAGCAGCTAAATGCAAAACTCCCTCAAATTCATGTTCTGAAAAAAGATCATTTATAAATACTTCGTCTACAATATCTCCTTTTACGAAAGTGTAGTTAGAGTTATTTTCTATATCTTTTATATTCTCCAGATTACCGGCATAAGTCAAAGCATCTAAATTGAATATCTGATAATCAGGATATTTATTCACAAATCGTCTCACGACATGTGACCCAATGAAACCAGCACCACCGGTTATTAGAATTTTTTTCATTTTAGCTTTCAATTAATTTAATAAATGTGAATTTGCTTTTTCTAATTCACCATATAAATCTTTTACATCTTGTGAATTCTCTTTTTGCAATAATAGATTTGCAGTATCCGTGCAAACAAAAATAGTATTTTTCAATCCTAAGAATGCTGTGTATTTATCAGTCCCAATTACCATATTTCCATTTTTATCTACAGCATGTCCTTTAGATACCAAATAGTCATAAACAGACTCAAATGATCCCAAATCGGACCATGAAAATGAAGCAGGAACTACTTTAATTTTTTTACTACGTTCCATTACCGCATAATCAATACTAATGGATGGAATTTCTAAAGACAAATCCAAATCAAGTACTCCATTCTTACCCGATTCCCAAACTATCTTTGCTTTTTCATAAACATCAGGTTGAAATTGTTTTAGCTCATCTAAAAGAACCCCTGCTTTAAAACAGAACATACCACTGTTCCATAAAAAATTACCTCTTGCTATAAAGTTTTTAGCTGTTGTTTCATTTGGTTTTTCACGAAATGAAATTACTTTATCTCCATTAGATTCAATATAACCATATCCCGTTTCCGGTTTGGTTGGAATAATTCCGAATGTTACGATATAACCTTCATTTGCTTTTAAAATAGCTTCATGTATGGCTTTATTATACTCTTCCATCTTATCAATAATATGATCTGAGGGCGTCACAATTAATACATCATCAGGATGAGATGCAAATGCCGCAAAAGCAATAGCTGCAGCCGTATTTCTTGGGGTAGCTTCTACAATATTTAGAAATTCAGTCTGGGTCTTATCCATCACCTTACTGCTTAAGTGGTGATTATCAACATTACCTACCACCATAACTTTATTAGCCAAATGACTGTTTCTTTCTACTGTCATTTCAAATAAAGACTTCCCTTCAAATATCTCCAGATATTGTTTGGGTTGGCTTTTTCGTGACAAAGGCCATAATCTGCTCCCAACTCCGCCAGTCAAAATTACATGTATGATTGAACTGCTTATTTCCATTTTTTTAAAACTAAAAAAGAAACTTTATTTACTACAACCTATTATCGGCTACAGTACCTAAAACTCCTTTTACATCATATACTAAACTATTTGATTTTTGCAAACCGGAAAAATCCAGTTTCAAAAATTCTTTGTGTGCGACACCTAAAACAATAGCATCAAATTTCTCCTTTGGAATTGAATCTACTGTTGTGAGCTTGTATTCTTTTCTAACCTCGTCAATACTTGCTAACGGGTCGTATATCGTTACCGCTATTCCATACTCTTTCAATGCTTTTATAACATCTACAATTTTAGTATTTCGAACGTCAGGGCAATTTTCTTTAAATGTAATTCCAAGCATTAACAGATTGGCACCATTTACAGAAATCCCTTTTTTAATCATCAATTTAACCACTTGAGAAGCAATATACTCTCCCATGCTGTCATTTAAACGTCGTCCTGCCAAAATTATTTCAGGATGATACCCAAATTCCTGTGCTCGTTGTGCCAAGTAATATGGATCAACACCTATGCAATGACCTCCAACCAAACCTGGTTTAAATGGTAAAAAATTCCATTTTGTGGCTGCTGCTGTCAGAACTTCTTGTGTATCAATATTCATTAAGTTGAATATCTTAGCTAATTCATTAACAAAAGCGATATTAATATCCCTTTGTGAGTTTTCTATCACTTTTGCGGCTTCTGCCACTTTTATGCTAGGGGCTAAATGAGTTCCTGCTGTAATAACAGATTTATATAGTGCATCAACTTTTAATCCAATTTCAGGAGTTGATCCTGAAGTTACTTTCAGAATTTTCTCAACCGTGTGTTCTTTATCTCCGGGATTTATTCTTTCAGGTGAATATCCTGCAAAAAAATCCTCATTAAATTTCAAACCTGAAACATTTTCCAACACAGGTACACATTGTTCTTCTGTAACGCCTGGATAAACCGTCGATTCATAAATAACAATATCTCCTTTTTTCAGTATTTTACCAACAGATTCACTCGATTTATACAATGGGGTTAAATCCGGACGGTTATTTTTATCAACTGGTGTTGGAACTGTTATTATAAAGTAATTACAATCTGCGATGTCCGTCAAAGAGGTAGTGCAGTACAGTCCAATTTCAACATTAGGATTATCTACCAATACTTTCTGCAAAGTAACATCATCCACTTCCAGTGTAGTATCAAATCCTGATTTTAAAGAATCTACTCTTGATGTATTAATATCAAAACCGATAACAGCATACTTGGTGGCAAACAACCTTGCTAAAGGTAGTCCGACATAGCCCAGACCGATAACCGCTATTTTTATATTCTCATTCAAATTGTTTTCTTTTTATACGATTTAGTCCGTAAAATTCACGGCTACGCCGTTCCCTGTCACAGTAATCGACACAGAATTTGGAAAAATCATTTTTGGCAAATATAACACATTAAGTCAATTAATTCAATACGTTTTTTTGCAGACTTAAAAACAAAAAAACCTATAAACACAAACCTTTACAAATCAAAGCTGTGCCATTTTATTTGCAAAAAAAAAGAGAATGAAAAACACCAAAAACGAATTTCACTCTCAATTAATTTATATTTTAATTTCGTAAACAAAATATACTACTTGTACTTAATTTTCAAAACACAACCTAAAGATTCCAATACCAAAATATAATGGGTATTAGAAATTTCCTGAACAATTGCATTTTGACTACTGAAAACCCCGGATTCAAGTTTTATGCGATCTCCAACTTGAAATGCCGTTACCGAAACATCGCTTACATTTGAATCCGAAAGACCCTTTTTTATTATAGCTATTTCTTCGTCTTTAACAATTGCCGGCTTTCCAAGCCAAAACAAATAGCGAATTACACCAGCGACCTGAAAAACAGCATTTCGATCCATATCTAGTAATTGAACAAATACATAGGAATTAAAAAGAGGCCCTTCAATTTTTTTCTTTCTATCCGACCATTGCTTTATCTGAGTAATTACCGGACAATAACATTCGATTCCGATTTGATTTAGCCGCTCTGCAACCTTCTTTTCCCATTTGGGCTTAGTATAAACTACGTACCAATTCATATCTCTTTTATAATGAAATAAAATTTTTAATTCTATCGCTTTATTCGCTTTCTGCTAAATTTTAAATCAAGACTAATAATCGACTATGAACCAATTCCGTTATAAACAAACCCAATAGACTCTAACTCTTGTGCATTTAATATATTTCTACCATCAAAGACGAATGCAGGTTTGTGCATTGCATCATAAATTTTTTGCCAATCGTATGTTGTAAATTCATCCCATTCGGTAAGAATTGCAATCGCATGGGCGTCTTTGCAGGCATCATAAGGATTATCAAACGTTAAAACAGCCTTATTATTTTCTTCAACTGTTCTTGTTTCTAAATAATTTAAATCCGCCAGCATTTTAGTTCTTGAAACTTTAGGATCGTAAACAGCAATTTTTGCCTGTTCGTTAATCAAATCATCAGCTACATATATTGCTGCAGACTCACGGGTATCGTTTGTATCTTTTTTGAATGCCCAGCCCAAAAAGGTAATTTTCTTATCAGCAACCGTATTGTATAAAGTCTGAACGATCTTATTTGAAAATCTTCGCTTCTGATGATCATTCATAATAATAACCTGTTCCCAGTAGTCCGCCACTTCATTCAATCCGTATGTTTTTGCAATATAAACTAAATTCAAAATATCCTTTTGAAAGCAAGATCCACCAAAACCAACGGAAGCTTTTAAAAATTTTGATCCAATTCTACTGTCCATTCCTATCGCTCTTGCCACCTCGTTTACATCAGCACCTGTTTTTTCACAAAGTTCAGACATTGCATTTATAGATGAAATACGTTGCGCTAAAAAGGCATTCGCTGTAAGTTTAGACAATTCTGAAGACCAAACATTTGTAGTCAGAATTTTATCCTCACTAACCCAGTTGGCATATACATCTACCAAAGCCTTAATAGCCACTTCCCCTTCAGGAGTAGTATCGCCACCAATTAAAATTCGATCCGGATTTAATAAATCTGTAACAGCAGTTCCTTCTGCTAAAAATTCAGGATTGGATAAGATCTGAAATTGAACTCCATTTCCGGTATTATCTAAAATACTTTTTATGGCTTCTGCAGTACGTACCGGTAAAGTCGATTTCTCAACTACGATTTTATTTTCTTTTGCCACTTTTGCAATCTGTCTGGCGCATAATTCAATATATTTCAAATCAGCTGCCATACCTTTTCCTTTTCCGTAGGTTTTTGTTGGCGTATTTACTGATATAAAAATCACCTGAGCTTCATCAATCGCTTTTTCTACTTCAGTTGAAAAGAAAAGGTTTCTTCCTCTTGCCTCCGCTACAATTTCGGAAAGTCCCGGTTCGTAAATCGGAATATTATCGGTATTTGGATCGTTCCAATCTTTAATTCTTTGTTCGTTCAAATCAACAACAGTCACTTGAATATGTGGACATTTTTGAGCAATTACTGCCATCGTCGGACCTCCAACATAACCTGCACCAATGCAACAAATTTTTGTTACTTCCATTTAATTTAATTTAATATCTTAATCTTTGACTTTATTTCAAATTGCTCCAGTACCAGCTGACAGCTTCTTTTAATCCTTCTTGTAATGAATATTTCGGATCATATCCCAGCATTTTTTTGGCTTTAGCAATACTAGCTAACGAATGCGGAATATCTCCTGCTCTATTTTGACCGTAAACAACTTCTACATCAGCAATTTTTGAATCCAATTCACTTAAGTATTTTTTCAAATATCCTGTCAAGTCATTCAAAGTATTCCGATCTCCAAATGCCGTATTGTAAACTGTATTTACAGCTTCCGAATTTTGACTTAACATCGCCAATTCGTTCATCTGAATCACATTGTCAATATAAGTGAAATCGCGTGAATAATTCCCGTCACCATTGATAACCGGACTTTCATAATTCATAAACTGCATCACAAACTTAGGAATTACGGCTGCATAGGCACCATTTGGGTCTTGTTTTCGTCCAAAAACATTAAAATAGCGCAATCCAATCGTTTCCAGACCGTAGGTTTTACTGAAAATTTCAGCATATAATTCGTTTACATATTTTGTAATAGCGTATGGAGACAAGGGTTTACCGATAACCTCTTCTACTTTTGGCAATCCTTCAGAATCTCCATAGGTAGAGGAACTTGCTGCATATATAAATCGCTTTACTTTAGCATCACGGGACGCTGTCAACATATTTAAAAAACCCGACACATTAACATCGTTAGTAGTTATCGGATCGTTTATAGATCTTGGAACAGAACCTAGAGCGGCCTGATGCAAAACATAATCAACTCCGTCAACTGCAGCGACGCAATCGGCCATGGTGCGAATATCACCCTCAATCAATTTAAAATTGGGGTTCTCCATACAATCTTTCAGATTATGGCGATGTCCTGTCGCAAAGTTATCTAAACAAACCACCTTGTGACCTAATTTTAAAAAGTGCTCACATAAATTTGAACCAATAAAACCAGCACCTCCTGTAATTAAAATTTTGTATTGAGCCGATACTTCCATATGCTTCAAATTATTTTTTATTGAATTTGTTTAAAAGAGATTTCACAACACCTTCCTTTTCTCTTTCTTCATAATAGCCGTTAGAATAGGCACCATATCCGTACCCGGAACCATACTTGGCTTTATTTTCATATCCATTTAAAACGATACTTGCATTGTTAAGCTCTCCTCTTTTCACTCTGTTATTCAACAACGTGATCATATCTTTTTTGGTATAGTTCTGCCTTACAATATATAAAGTAACATCAGCATACTGAGCCAACTCTAAAGCATCAGAAACTAAACCAACGGGAGGCGTATCTAAAATAATATAATCGTATTCTTGCTTTAACTCATCTATTAACTCTTTCATCGCTTCACTTAAAATAAGTTCGGAAGGATTAGGAGGGATTGGGCCTGACAAAATAACATCAAGATTTGGTATCTGTGTTGGATTTGTTATTTCACTTAAACTTTTTTGTTTAATCAAATAATTAACTACACCCACATTCTTAGTCAAATTAAATTCATCAGCCAACCTCGGTTTTCTCAAATCCAAACCGACAATCACCGTTTTCTTTTCACTTAAAGCAAAAACTGTCGCAATGTTTATGGAGCAAAATGTTTTTCCTTCACCACTTACCGACGAAGTAATCATTAATGTTTTTGCTCCGCTAACACGTTGTTTTTTATACAAAAACTGTAGCGAAGAACGAACAGCCCTAAAAGATTCTGAAAGCGCCGATTTTGGTCTGTCAAAAACCGCCAAGCTCATATTTTCTTTATCAACCCCAATAACCCCAATAAGGGGAATCTGCGTTAATTTACTTATGTCCTCAACATTCTGAATTGAATTATTAACGAAGAAAATCACAAAAACAAACAACAAAGGAACCAACATCCCCAGAAACAAAGCCAAAACATAATTGGCAGAAGTTTTAGGCCCTACCAGATCTCCACCTATATCTTTTGCAGGATCAATAAAATGAATGTCTGATAAATTAGATGCTTTTACAATTTCTGCTTCATTTCGTTTTTGTAGAAACTCCGTATAAATATTATCATTTAAATCGTACTTTCTCTTAATCTTCAACAACTCCTGTTGTTCTTCGGGAAGTCGTTTAACCGTACTTTCTGCCTGACCAATTTTAGCATTTATCATTGACAGGTCATACAACAAAGATGATTTTGCACTTGTAATATTTTCCAACAAAACACCTTTAACAGCATTCATTTGATTATCAAAATCCTTGAAAATCTTATCACTTTTTACCGCATACGCCATTTCTGACCTTTGTGCAGAGAGCGCGATAAGTTTTGAAACATTCGTAATAATATTCGGGTCCTCAATTCCTGCAACAGACGGAGCAGGCAAACGAGAGTAATCTACACTATTATTTAGATATGTTTTTAAAGAATTATAATAAGCTATTTTTCTGGAAATCAAATCTCTCTCAACATCGAAATCCATTATTTTATCCGAAAACTTAACACCTCCGCCTTCAATTTCGTAGATATTCTTGTCCTTTCTGAACGTTTTTAGCTCGTTGCCGTTTTCTTTCAACTGAGACTCCATCGCAACAAGAGTACTATCTATAAATCGGATCGTGTTGTTTGCAAATTGATTTTTACCATCAAGCTGAATTTTAATCAACATCCTTACTGTTGAGTTCAAATAATCAACCATCCTGGCTTTGTTCGTACCCTGCAACGACAAAGTTAACAGCGAACCTCCTTTGTCATCAGAAGTAACATTTATACCTCTGTAATTAGACACTGTACCGTCAAAATCATTAAATCTAACGAAGTACTCATTTCCTTTATAGAGCCCCGGATTATCATTTATTTGCAATTTCCAATTTAGGAAAGGAAGCGAAACTTGTTCTCCGACTTTATATCTTTTAACAAACTCCACAGGCTGAACCGCCGTATTAGCATAAGAATTAGTCGAATAATTTAATACCGAAACAGAATTATTTTCAAATAAAATTCTGATTTCATATACATTTTCACTTATAAATTTAACTCCGATAAGAGTATTGGCAAGCTGTCCTTTTGATTTATCAATATTCAAATAAAAAGGTACTTCACCATAAGAATCGACCAAATTGTATTTCCCTTGCGAAAGATAATCGATATAAAACTGCAATTTATCAACCACCAATTCATTATGTGATCTTGACTTCAAGATGGTAGAAATTCCATTTACCTGATCAGAAATCCCACCCCAATTAAAAACCAAACTGGTATTTGAAGTAAAAAACGGATTGCTTTCTTCTTTAATAGAAATCATGGTTTGCATGGCGTAAATTTTTTCTTTACGAATATTTACCTGATGGGCTATTGCAAACGCAATTATTAAACTCACCAGAAACCACTTCCAATAACTTACAATTTTTAATAAAAGTCCTTTAAAATCAAAATTCGAATGATTCTCAAAAATCGAAAAATCTTTTATATCTAACATCTTTTGACCTGAGTTTTAATTTTTAAGAATCAAATAAACTGTTGTTGCCAATGTCAACAAAGTAATAACAGTCCCTATAGACTGTATTCCTGTCTGCCCGGTCCCCCATGTTTTTTGCCTTAGTGGCTTTACATAAATATAATCGTTAGGCTGTAAGTAATAATAAGGAGATTTCATCACATTGGCATCGGTAAGATCAATATCATGCATCTGAACTCCAGTTGGGGTCTGACGAATTACTGTTACTGCTTTTCTGTTTCCAACTGTTGTAATATCTCCTGCATTTGCAATAGCCTCCATAATATTTACATGTGGCTGAAACAATGTTTTAGTCCCTACATTTCCTACTTCACCATTTATCGTATATCTGAAACCCGCCAATTTTACTGTTACAAAAATATTGGCTTCACTTTTAAAATATTCTTCAAGTAATTTTTTTTCAATCATCACTCGTACTTCTTCAAGCGTATATCCAATAACATTTAGCTCTCCTAAAATTGGCATTCTTATATTTCCATGATCATCAACTGTAAAACCATCAAAATACAAAGCTCCTTCTGATTTCCCGGACGCCGCTGCAGCACCATCATTTTTATTAAAAATGGAAACTAATTTGGGATCTATTGCTTTAATATCAACACTTATAACATCATTCACCTGCAATCTGTAAGGTTTAGATTCAACGGCAGCAACAGTATTTTGTTCTCCCGAAGTATTTTTATCCTGCAAATACACCAAATCTTTTACAGGAATACAAGATGTAAATACTGTACTAATTAATAGTAATATATAAAAACTTTTCTTTGTCATTATTAATATTTTATCCGCAAATATAGCTTTTCCTTTAATCTTCAGGAAATCTAGCTTTTTATTGACTCTATTTAGTTGTTTTTGAAAGTTTTTTCGAACGGGACACGGTGTAAAATACTTCTTCCAAGTGTAACTTCGTCTGCGTATTCTAATTCGTCTCCAACAGAAATCCCTCGTGCAATTGTAGAAACTATGATATCGTACCCTGATATTTGCTTGTAGATATAAAAATTCGTTGTATCACCCTCCATGGTTGAACTTAGTGCAAAAATAAGTTCTGTTACTTTCCCTGATTTTACTTTTTCTACCAAAGTTGTAATATTCAGCTGACTGGGTCCAACACCTTCAATCGGGGAAATTTTCCCTCCTAAAACATGATAAATCCCTTTGTACTGTCCCGTATTCTCAATAGCCATTACATCGCGAATATCTTCAACGACACAAATCAACTCATGGTTTCTTGCCACATTAGCACAAATTTCACAAACTTTAGTATCTGAAATATTATGACAGCTTTTGCAAAATTTAATATCCTCTCGCATGTTTAACAATGCCTGAGATAAAAATCCTGTTTGTTCTTTAGGCTGTTTTAATAAATGCAAGACCAAGCGCAATGCCGTACGTTTACCAATTCCCGGTAATTGTGACATTTCGTTGACTGCTTTTTCTATTAGTTTTGATGAAAATTCCATGACGACAAAAATACTGTTTTTAATAATTTAGCGGCCTTGAGACACCAAAAATCAATCGGTATCGAAAAAGTGAATTAATATTGATTTGTAGCTAATAAAACCAATGTACAAGCAACTTCTGCTTTAATATTATTCAGTTCCAATAATTGATACAACTCCGGATTCTCAGAACCAGGGTTGAAAATCACCCTCTTTGGTTGTGCTTCAACGATATAATTATAATAATCACGCTGACGTGCCGGATTCAAATACAATGTAATAGTATCAATATTTTTAACAGGAATCGCTTTTGTATAAATTTTCACCCCGGCAACTTCGCCTGTATTTTGACCTATTGCCAAAACGGTGTGTCCTTTTTCAACTAATGCATTTATAGCTCTAAAAGCATAACGCTCCGGTTTTGTAGTTGCTCCCAGAACTAAAGTTTTTTTATTTTTCATCATTTTTAAATATCGTACAAAAGTAATCAAAAAGTACGAGCTAAATTCAGGTAATTTAGCATAGACTTAACAACAATAAAAAAGCAATATCTCACCATAAATTTACACTCAAATATTAAAAAAAGACTATTTTTACCCTACTAACCTAAACAATATGGATTTATTCATTTATTTATTTGCTGCTCTTTTCTCGGTTCTAAACCCAATCGGTACCGTACCGATTTTTGTTGGACTGACACAGCACGACTCTCAAAAAGAACGTTCCAGGATTTCACTTTGGACGGCGATCAACGTTTTTATCATTTTATTAGTTTCCTATTTCATTGGTCAATACGTATTGACTTTCTTCGGAATTAGTATTGATGCGCTACGAATTGCCGGTGGAATTGTAATCGTAAATTCAGGTTTCTCTTTGCTCTCCGGAAAATTCAACAAGAAAAGAGGTATCAACAAAAAAATTGAAAACGAGGCACAACAACGAAACGACATTGCTTTAACTCCTTTGGCGATTCCGATGCTCGCCGGTCCGGGTTCTATGTCATTATTAATTGCTTTTTATCAGGAGCATCATGAAATGAATGAAATTATTATTTCGACTTTGGCTATTGCAGCCATTGCAATAGCGATTTTTGCGATATTAAAAAGTGCTCATTATCTTGCCAGAATTTTAGGTGCTTCGGGAATTGTTGCGATTTCTAGAATTGTTGGTTTTATTGTAATCTCTATCGGAATTCAATATATCGTGAGTTCGATTATCAATATTGTAAAAGGAAATTTGATGTAAATCTGTTGTTTACTTTAATTCTAGCCGAAAAAAAATGAAAGAAATTAATTTCTCTTTTGGAGATTTCACTATTACAACCGATAAAAACAAATTGGATCTTGATGCCATTCATGATTTCTTATCAAAAAAATCCGGGTGGAGTGATGGTATTCCTTTTGAGACCATGAAAACTTCTATTGAAAATTCTCTAAATTTTGGATTATTCTATAAAAATATACAAATTGGTTTTGCAAGGGTAATTTCAGATTTTGCTACTATTGGGTATTTGGGCGACATTTATGTATTGGAAGAATATCGAGGAAGAGGACTTTCTAAAGCTTTGATGGAACAAGTAATGAACCATCCTAATTTACAAGGTTTACGCCGTTGGATTTTATTGACATCTACAGCTGAATGGCTTTACGAAAAATACAATTTTACAAAATTACCCAATCCTGAATTCTACATGGAATTATATAATCCTGAAGTTTACAAGTCAAATTAAGCTTAACGATTAATCCACAAACACAAAATTCCAAATTCCAAACTGTACTATTCAGCTTTTGGAATTTGGAATTTTTTTATTAAAAATTATAAAATTTAACTTCTTGGCAAGAACACCTCTGCCATCATACATCTTGCACTTCCACCACCGCACGCTTCGATTGTATCTAAGCTTGAACTTAAAATTTCAGCATGAGCTTCTAACTGTGCAATTTGTTTTGGCGTTAAACTCTGATGAGCTGAAGCACTCATAACAATATATTTCTTATCATCAGTTCCTCTAACTTCCAGCATATTACCAGCAAAATTATTTACCTGAGCTTCTGTAATCAAAATAACTTCTTTGTTATCTGCTTTTAGATTCTCCAGAACCATTTTGCGTTCTTTTTTATCATCGATGCAATCCGCACAAATAACAGCGAAAGTTTCACCCAAACACATCATTACGTTGGTGTGATAAATTAATTTACGTTCCCCATCAACGGTCTGAAAAGCTTCAAAAATTACCGGAGCATAATCAAAGTCTTCACAGAATTCGATAAACAATTCTTCATCAGCTCTCGGAGACAAAGCACAATAGGCTTTTCCGTTGGCACGATCTAAAAGCAAACTTCCCGTACCTTCAAGAAAAATACCGTCTTCTTCTGCCGAGGTATAATCCATTATATTGGCAATTTCAAAACCTTTGTCTTCAAGTGTATCTAAAATATCTTCACGACGCTCCTGACGACGATTTTCTGCAAACATTGGATATAAAGCCACGTCTCCGTTTTCGTGAAACGAAACCCAGTTATTTGGAAAAATACTATCCGGAGTATCTGTTTCTAAAGTATCTTCTATAACGGTAACATCAACCCCTACAGCTCTCAATTTCTCAACAAAAACATCAAATTCCTGTTGTGCTTTTGCATTTACTGTACTCGGTAAAAGTCCGTCCAAAACTTTTTGATAATAATTATTGACAGCCGTTTGCTCATTCATTCTAAAAGCAACAGGGCGAATCATTACAATTGCATTCGTTGTTTGTTTCATGTTTTAATATTTTTTTTGTTTCAAGTTTCAGGTTTCAAGTTGTCGTGAACTTCAAACCTAAAACTTGAAACTACTTTTTAATCTCTAATTAATGGTAAAGTTGAACATCTTAACAATCCCTCTTGTTTTGCAATTTCAGCGTATGGAATTTCTTCAACTGTAAAACCATTTGCACGCAACCAATTGTTTAAGCGGGTAAAGTTTTTTTCTGAAACCACTACATCGGCATCAATAGAAAATACGTTAGAAAACATATGATACATTTCGTCTCTTTCGATATGAAATAAATTCTCTTTTCCAAAAAGGTTTACCAAATACAAATAATCTGCTTCTTCACGAAAACCTCGTTTGTAAATAATCCCTTTGTCTTTTCCAACAGGTTGAAAGCAACAGTCCAAATGCAAAGCATTATCTCTGGCTTCTAATTTAGATTTAACCAGATCAAACTCTTTAACAATTTTGTTTGGGAATAATTCTTTAATATAATTTACACCCTCCATATTGGTTCGAGCTGTAATATAATCTTTATAATCACTGCCTTTATAGGTTCCTATAAAAATATGATCGTTCCAAAGCATAACATCACCACCTTCGATATGAACTTCTTCCGGTGGACGAACCACCTTTAAAGTATTCATTTGGTCGATTACATATTGAATCGCATCTAATTCTCGCTCTCTATCCGGTAAAATATTAGATTTCACGAAAGTATCATCAATAACAAACCCTATATCTCTCGCAAAAATTTGATTGTAATTTTCTATCATCTCAGGACGATAAACCGTTACATCATATTTTTGAAAAACAGCATTAAAAGCATCCATTTCAACAACCATATCTTTTTCAAGAGGGTAGGTTCCTGCTTTAATATGTTCCAATGATTTAGGATCATAAGCCTCATCTAAGGATGGAGTTGGCCCATTATGAACCGCTGAACCCAAAACTACAGCACGTAATCTTGACGTTTCGTTCTTTACATTTAATTGCAACATAACTTTATTGTATTTTGAACAAAGATAAAAAAAGCTTCACAGTTAAGTGAAGCTTTAAAATGTTTTTATTTATTTGACTTAAAGTCTCTCAACGGGTGCCCAGTGTATATTTGTCTTGGTCTTCCGATTGGTTCTTTATTCTCACGCATTTCTTTCCATTGCGCAATCCAACCTGGTAATCTACCAATAGCAAACATCACGGTAAACATATCTGTTGGAATCCCTAAGGCTCTGTATATAATTCCAGAGTAGAAATCAACGTTTGGATATAAATTTCTTGATTTGAAGTATTCATCTTCTAAAGCTGCTGCCTCTAACTTTTTCGCGATCTCTAAAATCGGATCTTCAACACCTAAAGTTTCTAATACTTCTTTAGCTGCTTTTTTGATGATTCTTGCTCTTGGATCAAAGTTTTTATAAACTCTATGACCAAATCCCATTAAACGGAAAGGATCATTTTTATCTTTGGCTTTCGCCATGAATTTATCAGTGTCTCCACCGTCTTTGTTAATTTCTTCCAGCATTTCAAGAACTGCCTGGTTAGCACCACCGTGAAGTGGCCCCCAAAGCGCAGAAACACCTGCAGAGATTGAAGCAAACAATCCTGCATGAGAAGAACCAACCATTCTTACCGTAGAGGTTGAGCAGTTTTGCTCGTGATCTCCGTGTAAGATAAATAATTTGTCTAATGCATTAACAATAATAGGGTTTGCAGCGTAAGGTCCTGTAGGCAATTTAAACATTAATTGCATAAAGTTCTCTACATACCCTTGTGTATTGTCATAATAGTTCAATGGATACCCCATTGTTTTTCTATACGTCCATGTAGCGATTACAAGAAACTTAGCTATAGTTTTACAGATAGCTTCGTACATTTCTTTTTCGTTCTCTACATTTACAGCTTTTGGATTAAAGGCGGTTAAAGCACTTGTCAAAGCAGACAAAACTCCCATTGGATGAGCCGTTTTTGGAAAACCGTCAATGATGTTCTTCATTTCTTCGTTAACCAAAGTATGCTTTTTAATATCAGCATCAAATTGAGCTAATTGTTGGGCTGTTGGTAATTCACCAAAAATTAAAAGATAAGATACTTCAGGGAAACTTGCTTTTTCAGCTAAATCTTCGATTGAATATCCTCTGTAACGCAAAATCCCAAGTTCTCCATCCAAGAAAGTAATCTCACTTGTACAAGATCCTGAATTTTTATATCCTGGGTCAAGCGTAATGAAGCCAGTTAAATCACGTAATTTGTTAATATCGACAGCAGACTCATTTTCACTCCCAGTGATTACCGGAAGTTCAATTTTCTTACCATCTACTTCTAATGTAGCTGTTTTTGACATAATATATCGGAAATAAATCTTTAAAATAATAATTTACCAAATCTAAGGAATTTAAGACTAATTAAAAAAAGAATCCTGCTATGAATTTGTTAAAACTCCAAAAAAAAACCATCCGTAAAAACGGATGGTTTAAATATAGTCTATAATTGTTTACAATTATTTGATTTTGAAAGCATTTAAGCCAGGGAAATAAGCAGTACTTCCCAATTCTTCTTCAATTCTCAATAATTGATTGTATTTTGCCATACGATCAGAACGAGAAGCTGAACCTGTTTTAATCTGACCACAGTTTAAAGCTACTGCTAAATCTGCAATTGTAGTATCTTCTGTTTCTCCTGAACGGTGAGACATTACTGAAGTATACCCTGCATTTTTAGCCATATTTACAGCTGCAATAGTCTCCGTTAAAGTTCCAATTTGGTTCACTTTTACTAAGATTGAATTGGCAATACCTTTTTGAATTCCTGTAGACAAACGCTCTACATTAGTAACGAATAAATCATCACCAACTAATTGCACTTTATCACCGATTTTTTCTGTTAAGTATTTCCATCCATTCCAGTCATCTTCGTACATACCATCCTCGATAGAGATAATTGGATATTTAGCCGCAAGTTCAGCTAAATAATCTGCTTGCTCTTCAGAAGTTCTGATTTTTCCAGTCTCTCCTTCAAATTTAGTATAATCGTATTTACCGTTTACATAAAACTCAGAAGCAGCACAGTCAAGTGCAATCATAATTTCGTCTCCGAAAGAATATCCTGCATTTTCAACCGCTTTTTTGATGGTATCTAAAGCATCTTCAGTTCCACCGGCTAAGTTTGGAGCAAAACCTCCTTCATCACCAACAGCAGTACTTAAACCTCTGTCATGTAATACTTTTTTCAAACTGTGAAAAATCTCAGTTCCCATTTGCATCGCATGTGTAAAAGAAGTTGCTTTTACAGGGAAAATCATAAATTCTTGAAATGCGATTGGCGCATCAGAGTGAGAACCACCGTTGATGATGTTCATCATCGGTACAGGTAATGTATTAGCAGAAACGCCACCTACATATCTGTATAAAGGCAATCCAAGCTCATTAGCAGCCGCTTTTGCAGCAGCCAAAGAAACTCCTAAAATTGCATTCGCTCCTAATTTAGATTTGTTTGGAGTTCCGTCTAAATCAATCATAGTCTGATCGATCACATTTTGTTCAAAAACAGAAATTCCAACTAACTCTTCAGCAATAACAGTATTTACATTATTCACTGCATTCAAAACACCTTTTCCAAGGTAAGCTTTACCACCATCACGTAATTCAACCGCTTCGTGCTCTCCAGTTGAAGCTCCAGAAGGAACAGCTGCTCTACCTAAAACTCCGTTTTCAGTTATTACATCAACTTCAATAGTAGGATTACCTCTGGAATCAAGAATTTGTCTTGCGTGAATTTTAATTATAATACTCATTATTTTTACTTTTTTATTAATAAATTATATATTTTTTTCGAAATTATAAAAATATCCAATAGAAAATACGCATTTTAACTATTAAAAACCTTTATTTATTAACTATATCGTTTTAGCAGAAGCCTCTTTGATGTTCTCTACAAACTGATCGAACAAATAAGAAGAATCATGAGGACCAGGACTTGCTTCCGGGTGGTATTGTACTGAAAAACAATTTTTGTTTTTCATACGCATCCCAGCTACAGTTCCGTCATTCAAATGCAGGTGTGTAATTTCTAAATCCGGGTGGTTATCTAATTGTTCTTTATTAACAGCAAAACCATGATTTTGAGATGTAATTTCACCTTTTCCCGTAATGATATTTTTTACAGGGTGATTTATTCCTCGGTGCCCGTTAAACATTTTATAAGTCTGAACTCCATTAGCCAAAGCAATTACCTGGTGTCCTAAACAAATCCCAAATAGGGGTTTATCATTCGCCAGAATTTCTTTTGCTACTTCAATCGCCCCGAAAAGCGGATCCGGATCACCAGGCCCGTTTGACAAGAAGTATCCATCTGGATTAAACGCAGCCAAATCTTTATAAGTTGAATTGTATGGGAATACTTTTATGTAACAATCTCTCTTAGCCAGATTTCTAAGAATATTTGTTTTAATACCAAGATCTAAGGCAGAGATTTTATAAGTAGCGTTTTCGTCACCAAAAAAATAAGGCTCAGTAGTGGAAACTTTCGATGCCAATTCTAAACCTTCCATGTTTGGCACATTTGCCAACTCTTTCTTTAAATCTTCCACAGCAGTACCATCTGTACAAATAACAGCATTCATAGCTCCATTATCACGAATGTAACTTACTAATGCACGTGTATCAACATCAGAAATACAAATTAGATTTTGTTTTGTAAAATAATCTTCCAAACTACCGGAAGCATCTTCTCTGGAATAATTAAAACTAAAGTTTTTACAAACTAAACCGGCAATTTTAATCGAATCAGATTCAACTTCTGAATCATTAACTCCATAATTTCCGATGTGCGTGTTAGTAGCCACCATAATTTGTCCAAAATAAGAAGGATCAGTAAAGATCTCCTGGTATCCGGTCATTCCAGTATTAAAACAAACTTCTCCAAAAGTTTTACCGCTAATTCCGATAGATTTTCCATGAAAAATAGTTCCATCACTTAGTAATAAAATGGCGCTTTGACGTGTAGTGTATTTCATTCTTTAATTGTATTGTTTTTAATCGTCCTATAAAACCGGCGAAGCCTGTTTCAATTGTAATTAGATATTTTGCAAATTTACTTCTTTAAAAGAGTGTCTCCAAGATTTTTTAAAAATTTCATTCATAAAAATGAAACCTAAAAATTCAAATAAGTTAGATTTCCTTTTAAAAAAAATCAAAAAAAAAGGATAAACTAAAAATTAGTTTATCCTTGATTTCTATAGAATCATTACTTTCATAATTATTCAGAAGCTTCAGTAGTCGATTCTGATTCAGCAGCTGGAGCTTCCGGAGTATCCTCAGCTTTTTTTGCTTTACCACCACGACGGCTTTTTGCTTTTTTAACTTCTTTTTTACCACCATTGTAAAGTTCATTGAAATCTACAAGTTCGATCATTGCCATATCAGCATTATCTCCCAAACGATTTCCAACTTTAATGATACGAGTGTATCCACCTGGACGGTCACCAACTTTAGCAGCTACGTCTCTGAACAAGTCAGTTACCGCATATTTACTACGTAGGTAAGCAAAAACAATACGACGGTTGTGAGTCGTATCTTCTTTTGATTTAGTGATTAAAGGCTCAACGAATTGTTTAAGCGCTTTAGCTTTAGCAACAGTAGTGTTAATACGTTTGTGCTCGATAAGAGAACAAGCCATATTAGCCAACATAGCTTTTCTATGTCCAGTCTGTCTGCTTAAGTGATTGAATTTTTTTCCGTGTCTCATTGCTATTTTAAATTTAATCCGCCGCAGCGGATTGAATTATTCTTTATCTAATTTGTATTTAGCTAAATCCATTCCGAAGGTTAGATTTTTAACTGCAACAAGTTCATCAAGTTCAGTTAAAGATTTTTTACCAAAATTACGGAATTTCATTAGGTCATTTTTATTGAACGATACTAAATCACCAAGTGTATCAACTTCAGCCGCTTTCAAGCAATTTAATGCTCTCACAGATAAATCCATATCAACAAGCTTAGTTTTAAGCAATTGTCTCATATGCAATGACTCTTCATCATACGATTCTGTTTGTGCAATTTCGTCAGCCTCGAGTGTAATTCTTTCGTCAGAAAATAACATGAAGTGGTGAATTAAAACTTTAGCAGCTTCAGTAAGGGCATCTTTTGGATTAATAGAACCATCAGTTTTAATTTCAAAAACTAATTTTTCGTAATCTGTTTTTTGTTCCACACGGAAGTTTTCAATAGCATATTTTACGTTTTTTACCGGAGTAAAAATAGAATCTGTAAAAATAGTACCAATTGCTGCATTCTGTTTTTTGTTCTCCTCAGCAGGAACATATCCTCTACCTTTTTCGATTGTTAAATCGAAGTTCAATTTGATCTTTGAATCTAAATTACAGATTACAAGGTCTGGGTTCAGAACTTGAAAACCTGAAATAAATTTTTGAAAATCACCTGCTGTTAATTGATCTTTACCAGAAACAGAAATTGTAACTGCTTCATTATCGATATCTTCAATCTGACGTTTGAAACGTACTTGCTTCAGATTAAGGATAATTTCAGTAACGTCCTCAACAACACCTGAAATAGTAGAAAACTCATGATCTACACCTTCGATACGAACAGATGTAATTGCATAACCTTCTAATGCTGAAAGCAAAACTCTTCTAAGTGCATTACCAACAGTCAATCCATAACCAGGTTCTAAAGGTCTAAATTCGAATTTACCTTCAAAATCGGTTGAATCGATCATGATAACTTTATCGGGCTTTTGAAAATTAAATATTGCCATAAATTTCGACTAAGTCAATTATTATTTGTTGTACAACTCTACGATTAATTGTTCTTTAATGTTTTCTGGAATTTGAAGTCTCGCAGGTACAGAAACGAAAGTTCCTTCTTTAAGATCATTGTTCCAAGTAATCCATTCGTAAACATGACTTGAATTTGATAAAGAACGTTCGATAGCTTCTAAAGATTTAGATTTTTCACGAACTGCAACTTTATCACCAGGCTTAAGGTGGTAAGAAGGAATATTTACAACTTCACCATTAACAGTAACGTGTCTGTGAGATACGATTTGACGAGCACCTCTTCTAGAAGGAGCAATACCCATTCTGAAAACAACGTTATCTAATCTTGCTTCACATAATTGTAATAAAACTTCACCAGTAACTCCTTTAGTAGCTGATGCTTTTTCGAATAAATTTCTGAATTGTTTTTCTAAAATTCCGTAAGAATATTTAGCTTTTTGCTTTTCCATTAACTGAACAGCGTACTCAGATTTTTTTCCTCTTTTTTTAGCCATCCCGTGTTGTCCAGGTGGGTAATTTCTTTTCTCGAAAGATTTATCATCTCCGAAAATTGCTTCGCCAAATTTACGAGCGATTCTTGTGCTAGGACCAGTATATCTTGCCATTTTAAATTGTTTAAGATAGAGATTATGAATTCAGGTCTTATCCTTCGATAATCGTATATTCTATCTAGGTTATACTATAATTAAATTTGAGTATTAAACTCTACGTCTTTTTGGAGGACGACATCCGTTGTGAGGCATTGGAGTAACATCGATAATCTCAGTAACTTCAATTCCACCGTTATGAATAGAACGGATAGCAGACTCACGTCCGTTTCCTGGTCCTTTTACATAAACTTTTACTTTTTTAAGTCCTGCCTCAAGAGCTACTTTACTACAATCTTCTGCTGCCATTTGAGCTGCGTACGGAGTGTTCTTTTTAGAACCTCTGAAACCCATTTTACCAGCTGAAGACCAAGAAATAACTTCACCTTTCTTATTAGTCAAAGAAATGATAATGTTGTTGAAAGTGGCAGAAATATGAGCTTCACCCGTTGATTCAACGATAACTTTACGTTTTTTTGCAGTTGCTTTAGCCATATTACTTATTATTTAGTTGCTTTTTTCTTGTTCGCAACAGTTTTTCTTTTACCTTTTCTAGTTCTAGAGTTGTTTTTAGTTCTTTGTCCTCTTAATGGAAGACCAGATCTATGACGGATACCTCTATAACAACCAATATCCATTAAACGCTTGATGTTTAAAGAAACTTCAGAACGTAATTCTCCTTCAATTTTGTAAAATGAAACTGCGTCACGAATCGCTCCGATTTCATCATCATTCCAATCTTGAACTTTTTTATCTTGGCTTACTTGAGCTTTCTCTAAAATCTCAATAGCTCTACTTTTTCCTAATCCAAAGATGTAGGTAAGTGCTATAACACCTCTCTTATTTTTTGGGATATCTACCCCTGCTATTCTTGCCATAATTATCCTTGTCTTTGTTTAAATCTAGGATTCTTTTTGTTTATTACGTACAATCTCCCTTTTCTACGCACAATGATGCACTCGGGACTTCTCTTTTTTACTGATGCTCTAACTTTCATAGTGAATATCCTTTAATATCGATAAGTAATTCTTGCTTTTGACAAATCATAAGGGCTCATTTCCAGTTTCACTTTATCACCAGGTAATAATTTGATGTAATGCATACGCATCTTTCCGGAAATATGAGCAATCACGATATGTCCATTTTCTAACTCCACACGGAACATCGCATTTGATAATGCTTCAATGATTGATCCGTCTTGTTCTATTGCTGATTGTTTTGCCATAAATATATTAAGCTACCGCTTTTCTATTTTTACCAGTCTTCATTAAACCATCATAATGTTTGTTTAACAAGTACGAGTTGATTTGTTGAATAGTATCTATTGCAACACCAACCATAATTATTAATGAGGTACCTCCAAAAAACATTGCCCAAGATGGTTGTACATCCATAATACTTACAACAATAGCTGGGAACACAGCAATCAAAGCAAGGAATAAAGATCCTGGGAAAGTTATCAAAGACATCACTTTATCAAGGAAGTCTGAAGTTTCAGCTCCCGGACGAACGCCAGGAATAAAACCACCACTTCTTTTCAAATCATCGGCCATCTTGTTAGTCGGTACGGTGATCGCAGTATAAAAGAATGTAAATACAATAATTAAAGTTGCAAATACCAAGTTATACCAGAAACCAAACATATCGCTAAATGCTCCAACGATTGATTGTGATGTATCTGATTTAGACAATCCAGCTACAGCCGCAGGTATAAACATAATTGCCTGAGCAAAAATGATTGGCATAACCCCAGAAGCATTAAGCTTAAGAGGAATCCATTGTCTATTACCACCTGCTAAATCTTGCTCATAGTCACCAGTTGTCGTACGACGAGCGTATTGAACCGGGATTCTACGTACTGCCATTGTAAGCAATACACAAGAAATAATAACTAATAACCACACAATAATTTCAATAACTAACAACATTGGACCTCCATTGTTGTTGGTAACTCTCGTTGTAAACTCTTGAATAAAAGCTTGCGGTAAACGAGCTAAGATACCAACCATAATCAATAATGAAATTCCATTTCCAATACCTTTATCTGTAATTTTCTCACCAAGCCACATAGCAAAAATTGTACCTGTAACTAAAATGATAACTGATGAGAACAAAAATTCAGGAGAATTAAAGCCTAGTAAGAATGCACTACCAGGCAATGTTCTGTACAGATTATAGATATAAGTTGGACCTTGAACCAGTGTAATAGCTATAGTCAACCAACGAGTGATTTGATTAATCTTTTTTCTACCACTTTCTCCATCGTTTTGAAGTTTTTGCAAATAAGGAATAGCAATTCCCATTAACTGAACAACAATAGATGCAGAAATATAAGGCATAATACCTAAAGCAAAAACTGAAGCTTTAGAGAAAGCACCTCCTGTAAACATGTCTAGGATAGATCCTAAACCATTTTTAGTCTGTCCCGCTAAACCTGTTAATTGAGTTGCGTCAATACCAGGAAGCGTTACGTGTGCACCAAAACGATATACTAAAAGTAATCCTAATGTAATTAAGATTCTATTTTTCAGTTCTTCGATTTTCCAAACATTACTTATTGATTCAATAAATTTCTTCATCTTAGTAGATAAGTTATATAGTTACAGCTTCTCCACCAGCAGCTTCAATAGCAGCTTTTGCAGTAGCAGTAAATTTGTGGGCAGTTACTTTTAATTTTGCTTTCAATTCTCCTCTACCTAAAATCTTAACGATTTCATTTTTGGTAGCTAGACGGTTTGCTACGTAATCTGTCATGTTAACAGAATCAGTAATCACACCATTGTCTACTAATAATTGAAGCGTATCTAAATTAACACCTTCGTATTCTTTACGATTGATGTTTGTGAAACCAAACTTAGGCACACGTCTTTGAAGTGGCATTTGCCCTCCCTCAAAACCAATCTTTTTAGAATAACCAGAACGAGATTTTGCTCCTTTGTGACCTCTTGCAGAAGTACCACCTTTTCCAGAACCTTCTCCTCTACCTAATCTTTTATTTTGATTGTGTGTTGACCCTTCAGCTGGTTGTAAGTTACTTAAATTCATAACAGTATTTGTTATTTAGCTTCTTCGACAGAAACTAAGTGTTTAACTTTGTTTATCATACCAAGGATAGCAGGGTTTGAATCATGCTCTACAACTTGTCCCATTTTACGTAGACCTAAAGCTTCCAAACCTCTCTTTTGAGAAAGAGGACAGTTGATTTTGCTTCTTACTTGTTTTACTAATAATTTAGCCATAATTTCCTTGAATTAACCTTTAAAAACTTTTTCTAAAGAAACACCTCTTTGTTTTGCAACAGTGTAAGCGCTTCTCATTTGTAATAAAGCATCAAAAGTTGCTTTCACTACGTTATGAGGATTTGATGATCCTTGAGATTTAGATAATACATCGTGAATACCTACTGATTCAAGAACTGAACGAACAGCTCCACCAGCAATAACTCCTGTACCATGAGACGCAGGAATTAAGAATACACGTGCACCACCAAATTTACCTTTTTGTTCGTGAGGAACAGATTGTCCGTTCAAAGGAATTTTTACTAAATTTTTCTTAGCATCTTCTACTGCTTTCGCAATTGCTTCAGAAACGTCTTTAGATTTTCCTAATCCGTGACCAACTACTCCATTTTCATCACCTACAACTACAATAGCAGAAAAACCGAAAGCTCTACCCCCTTTTGTAACTTTAGTAACACGATTAACACTTACCAGACGATCTTTAAGTTCAAGACCACTTGGTTTTACCAATTCTACATTTTTGTATTTAGACATAATATATTAGAATTTAAGTCCAGCCGCTCTTGCGCCTTCTGCTAATGATTTAATACGACCGTGATATAAATATCCACCTCTATCGAAAGTGATGGTATCAATCCCGGCTTTTAACGCTTTCTCAGCAACTAGTTTTCCAACAGCAGCAGCGATTTCAACGTTAGTACCTTTTCCTATTTCTTTTTCTCTTGAAGATGCAGCTAATATAGTAACTCCATTTACATCATCAATAAGTTGAGCGTAAATTTCTTTGTTACTTCTAAATACAGATAGTCTAGGATTAGAGGTTGTACCACTGATCGATTTTCTAATTCTGAATCTAATTCTCTGTCTTCTATCAGATTTTGTTAATGACATAATCTTATTTTTTAAGCTGATTTACCTGCTTTTCTTCTTAATACTTCACCCACAAATTTAACACCTTTTCCTTTATATGGCTCAGGCTTACGGAAACCTCTGATTTTCGCAGCTACTTGACCTAAAAGTTGTTTATCGAATGATGTTAATTTTACGATAGGGTTTTTACCTTTTTCAGATATTGTTTCTAAAGCTACTTCTGGAGCAATTTCTAAAACAATATTGTGAGAATATCCAAGAGCTAAATCTAACTTTTGACCTTGGTTTGAAGCTCTATAACCAACTCCAACTAATTCAAGTTCTTTTGTAAAACCTTCAGATACACCAACAATCATGTTATTGATTAATGATCTGTATAATCCGTGTTTTGCTCTTTGATCTTTATGATCAGACGATCTTTCTACTAAAACCTGATCGCCTTCAACTTTTACAGTTACGTCCGAAAACTCCTGAGTAAGTTGACCTTTTTTTCCTTTTACTGTAATAATACCGTCTTTAACTTCTACAGTTACACCAGCAGTGATTACAATTGGGCTTTTACCTATTCTTGACATCTTTATCTAGTGTTTAAAATTAGTATACGTAACAAATTACTTCACCACCTACATTTAATTGCTTAGCTTGTTTTCCAGTCATCAAACCTTTTGATGTAGAAACAATAGCAATTCCTAATCCGTTAAGGATTCTAGGTAATTTGGCAGCACCTGCGTACTTACGTAAACCAGGTTTACTAATTCTTTGGATATCTTTAATTACAGGCTCTTTAGTATCTTTATCATACTTCAAAGCAATTTTGATTGAACCCTGAACAGAGTTGTCCTCAAATTTGTAACTCAAGATATAACCTTGATCAAATAAGATCTTAGTTATTTCTTTTTTTAGATTAGAAGCTGGAATTTCAACAACTTTGTGGTTTGCAGCCACAGCGTTACGAACTCTAGTCAAATAATCTGCAATAGGATCTGTATACATATGTATTTGATTGCGATTATGGTTTTCAGGAAGCACTATGCCTCCTGAACCTTTAATCAATTTATAAACTTTTTAAATTACCAGCTGGCTTTTTTAACACCTGGAATTAATCCATTGTTAGCCATTTCACGGAAAGTTACACGTGAAATACCGAATTGACGGATATACCCTCTTGGTCTACCTGTTAATTTACAACGATTGTGTAAACGAACTGGCGAAGCATTTTTAGGTAATTTTTGTAATCCTTCAAAATCTCCAGCTTCTTTCAAAGCTTTTCTTTTCTCAGCATACTTTGCTACCGTTTTTTCTCTTTTAACCTCGCGGGCTTTCATTGATTCTTTAGCCATGTCTTAATTCTTTTTAAAAGGTAAACCTAATTCAGCCAATAATGACTTTGCTTCTTTGTCAGTTTGAGCAGTAGTAACAAAAGTAATATCCATTCCTGAAATTTTGTTTACTTTATCAATATCAATTTCTGGGAAAATGATTTGCTCTAAAACTCCAAGGTTATAATTACCTCTACCATCAAATCCAGTAGCTTTAATACCACTAAAGTCTCTTACACGTGGTAAAGCAGAAGTGATAAGTCTATCTAAAAACTCATACATTCTTTCTCCACGCAAAGTAACTTTTGCTCCAATCGGCATCCCTTTTCTCAATTTGAATGACGCAACGTCTTTCTTTGAAATAGTAGATACTGCTTTTTGTCCAGTGATCTTTGTTAACTCATCAACTGCATAGTCAATAAGTTTTTTATCAGATACAGCTGCACCAACTCCACGGCTCAAAACGATTTTTTCCAATTTAGGAACTTGCATTACGTTTGTATATCCGAATTCCTCTTTAAGAGCAGCGATTACTCTACTCTTATATTCTTCTTTTAGTCTAGGTGTATATGCCATTACTATAGTACTTGATTAGATTTTTTTGAAAATCTTACTTTCTTATCTCCTTCTACTCTAATACCAACTCTAGTTGTTTCCTTAGTTTTAGGATCAATTAGTGAAATGTTAGATATTTGTATAGAAGCTTCTTTCTTAACGATACCACCTTGAGGGTTTTTAGCACTTGGTTTTGTATGTTTCGAAACCATGTTTACACCTTCAACTATCGCTTTATTTTTCTCACGGTAAACACGTACAACTTTACCTTCAGCACCTTTATGGTCTCCGGCAATTACTCTTACGATGTCTCCTGTTTTTATTTTTAGCTTTATCATCTTAAAACGAATTAAAGCACTTCTGGTGCTAATGATACAATTTTCATGAATTGTTTTTCACGAAGTTCTCTTGCTACCGGACCAAAAACACGAGTTCCTCTCATTTCCCCTGCAGCGTTCAAAAGAACACATGCATTGTCATCGAAACGGATATAAGAACCATCGGCTCTTCTCACTTCTTTTTTGGTACGTACAACAACTGCAGTTGAAACAGCTCCTTTTTTCACGTTTCCGTTTGGAGTTGCATCTTTGATAGAAACTACAATCTTGTCACCAACAGAGGCATACCTTCTTTTGGTACCTCCTAAAACACGGATAGTTAAAACTTCTTTTGCTCCCGTGTTATCTGCTACTTTTAGTCTTGATTCTTGTTGTACCATAATTATTTAGCTCTTTCTAAGATTTCAACTAATCTCCAACATTTTGATTTACTTAAAGGACGCGTTTCGCTAATTCTTACAGTATCTCCAATGTTACAGTCGTTTGTTTCGTCGTGTGCAACGTATTTCTTAGTTTTCAACACGAACTTACCGTATAATGGGTGTTTTACTCTTCTTACTTCAGCAATAACGATAGATTTATCCATCTTATTTGAAGTGACAACACCAATTCTTTCTTTTCTTAAATTTCTTTTTTCTTCCATCTTTCAGCAGAATACAATTATTGTAACTCTCTTTTAGTTAACTCTGTAGCCAATCTTGCAACTGTTCTTCTTACACTTCTAATTTGAAGTGGGTTCTCAATTGGAGAAATAGCGTGAGCCATTTTTAGGTCAGCATATGTTTTCTTAGTTTGACTAAGTTTTTCTTGCAACTCCGCTGCAGAAAGATCTTTTATTTCTGATTGTTTCATAATATAATATAAATTATGCTTCGAAATCTCTAGCAACGACGAACTTAGTTTTTACTGGAAGCTTTTGAGCTGCAAGACGTAACGCCTCTTTTGCAACTGACAAAGGAACTCCTCCAACTTCAAACATAATTCTTCCTGGTTTAACAACAGCAGCCCAATACTCAACTGCTCCTTTACCTTTACCCATACGTACTTCAAGAGGCTTCTTAGTTATAGGTTTGTCTGGAAATATTTTGATCCATAATTGTCCCTCTCTCTTCATGAAACGAGTTGCAGCGATACGTGCAGCTTCGATTTGACGAGAAGTTAAGAACATTCCATCTTCATGTACAGATTTAATACCAAACATTCCATTAGAAAGTTCATGCCCTCTTTGAGAGTTTCCTTTCATCTTACCTTTTTGTACCTTACGGTATTTTGTTCTTTTAGGCTGTAACATTTTTCTTTAGTTTAAAAATTTACTTTCTTTTACGAGCGTCTGGTTTACCACCTTTATTAAAGGGCTTTCTGTCTCCTCTTGGAGAATCGCCACCTTTACCACCACCAGTTCCGGATTGTTTTTTATCCATTCCTGCAAGTGGAGAAAGATCTCTCTTTCCATAAACTTCACCTTTCATGATCCACACTTTGATTCCCATTCTACCATAAGTAGTATGAGCTTCAGCAAGTGCATAATCGATGTCAGCTCTGAAAGTTGATAGAGGAATTCTACCTTCTTTGAAACCTTCTGAACGTGCCATCTCAGCACCATTCAAACGACCAGAAATCAAAACTTTGATACCTTCAGCGTTCATACGCATAGAAGCAGCAATAGCCATTTTGATTGCACGTCTGTAAGAAATACGGCTTTCGATTTGACGAGCGATGCTTGTAGCCACAAGATACGCATCTAACTCAGGTCTTTTGATTTCAAAGATGTTGATTTGAACCTCTTTGTCAGTAACTTTCTTAAGTTCTTCTTTTAACTTGTCTACCTCTTGACCACCTTTTCCGATAATGATACCAGGTCTAGCAGTAGTGATAGTAACGGTTACAAGTTTTAAAGTTCTCTCGATGATTACTTTTGATACACTAGCTTTTGATAAACGAGCATGGATATACTTTCTGATTTTGTGATCTTCGGCAAGTTTATCACCGTAATCATTTCCACCATACCAGTTTGAGTCCCATCCTCTGATGATACCAAGTCTATTTCCAATTGGATTTGTCTTTTGTCCCATGCTGCTTAAGAATTGCTTTGTGTGTTATTGATAGCTCCAAGCACGATTGTTACGTGGTTAGAACGTTTTCTTATTCTGTGTGCGCGACCTTGTGGAGCTGGACGAAGTCTTTTCAACATCATTCCACCATCTACTCTGATCTCTTTAACAAATAATCCAGCCTCTTCTAAATTACCTTCACTATTTTTTTGCTCCCAGTTGTTGATTGCAGATAATAATAGTTTCTCTAGTTTTCTCGAAGCTTCTTTAGAACTGAATCTTAAGATGTTAAGTGCTCTTTCTACCTTCTGACCTCTTACCAAGTCCGCTACTAAGCGCATTTTTCTAGGTGAAGTAGGGCAGTTATTCAATTTTGCGAAAGCAATAGACTTATTAGCCTCTTTTCTCGCATCTGCTGTTTCTCTTTTACGAACTCCCATTGCTTCTTATTTTTTACCTTTATTTTTTGCTCCAGCATGACCTCTAAAAGATCTAGTTGGTGAAAACTCTCCTAATTTGTGACCTACCATGTTTTCTGTTACGTAAACTGGTACAAATTGACGACCGTTATGAACTGCGATAGTTTGTCCAACAAAGTCTGGAGTAATCATGGAAGCTCTAGACCAAGTCTTTACTACTCCATTTTTTCCGCTTTCAATGTTTTCTTGAACTTTCTTGTCTAACTTATAATGAACGAAAGGTCCTTTTTTTAATGAACGTGCCATATCTTATTATTTCTTTCTACGTTCTACGATATACTTGTTACTCGGGTTTTTCTTAGAACGAGTTCTATAACCTTTTGCTGGTATTCCATTTCTTGAACGTGGATGTCCACCAGAAGAACGTCCTTCTCCACCACCCATTGGGTGATCAACAGGGTTCATTGCAACAGGTCTTGTTCTAGGTCTTCTTCCTAACCATCTTGTTCTACCAGCTTTTCCTGATACAACTAATTGGTGATCTGAATTAGAAACAGCTCCAATAGTAGCCGAACAAGTTAACAAGATCAATCTTGTTTCACCAGATGGCATTTTAATTGTAGCATATTTTCCATCTCTTGCCATTAATTGAGCAAATGTACCAGCTGAACGAGCAATTACTGCTCCTTGACCTGGACGTAACTCAATACAAGAGATTACAGTTCCTAAAGGAATTCTGCTTAAAGGTAATGTATTACCAATTTCAGGTTGAGACTCTGGACCAGAAACTAATTTCTGACCAACTTTCAATCCGTTTTGAGCAATAACATAAGTTTTCTCACCATCAGCATAAGCTAATAAAGCGATAAATGCAGTACGATTTGGATCGTATTCGATTGATTTCACAGTAGCCGGAATTCCGTCTTTAGTTCTTTTGAAATCAATAATACGATATCTCTGCTTGTGACCACCACCCGTATAACGCATGGTCATCTTTCCTTGACTATTTCTACCTCCAGAGTTTTTTATCGGCGCTATCAAAGAGCGTTCCGGCTTATCAGTTGTAATGGCGTCATAACCATTCACAACTCTAAATCGCTGACCTGGGGTAATAGGTTTTAATTTTCTTACTGACATTTTTCTATCTTAGATATTGTTGTAAAAATCAATTGTTTCTCCTTCTTGTACTTGAACAATCGCTTTCTTAATTGCATTTGTCTTTCCACTGATCAAACCACTTTTAGTGTATTTTGTAGTTCTATCCGGTCTAACGTTCATCGTGTTAACACTAACAATAGTTACTCCATAAGCAGCTTCGATAGCTTTCTTAATTTGAACTTTGTTTGCTTTTTTGTCAACAACGAATCCGAAGCGGTTTAAAACTTCACTTTCTTTGGTTACTTTTTCCGTTACTATAGGTCTAATTATGATGCTCATATTCCTATTATTTACTTAAATTTTCTTCAATTAACTCCAAAGAACCTTCTAAAAGCACTAAATTATTAGTGTTTAAAATAGCGTAAGTGCTTAATTCTGAGCTCTTTACAACATTTGAAGCCTTCAAATTGCGTGACGACAAATATACATTTTTATTCGTCTCTCCCAACACAAATAAAGATTTTTTATCTTCTAACCCTAAAGCTTTCAAAACGTTAATGAAATTTTTAGTGTTTGGTGTTTCAAAATTAAAGTCTTCAAGAACGATGATATTCGACTCTTTTGCTTTGATTGAGAAAGCTGATTTTCTAGCCAATCTCTTCAAGCTTTTATTCAATTTGAATGAATAACTTCTTGGTCTTGGTCCAAAAATTGTTCCACCACCTTTAAACAATGGATTTTTGATACTACCCGCACGAGCTGTACCAGTTCCTTTTTGTTTTTTAATCTTACGTGTACTACCAGTAACTTCAGCTCTTTCTTTAGCCTTATGAGTACCTTGTCTTTGATTAGCAAGATATTGCTTAACATCAAGATATACAGCGTGATTGTTTGGTTCAATTGCGAATACTGAATCAGAAAGTTGAACTTTTCTTCCAGTATCTTTTCCGTTGAAATCTAATACTTTTACTTCCATTACTTCTGAATGATTACATAAGAGTTTTTATGTCCAGGAACACATCCTTTAATAACAAGTAGATTCTTTTCAGCCACTACTTTTAAAACTCTAAGGTTTTGTACTTTTACATTATCTCCTCCCATTCTTCCAGCCATACGCATTCCTTTGAATACTCTAGATGGATAAGAAGAAGCTCCCACAGAACCTGGCGCTCTTAAACGGTTATGTTGACCATGAGTTGCTTGACCAACACCACCAAAACCGTGACGTTTTACAACACCTTGGAAACCTTTACCTTTAGATACACCTTGCACATCTACAAATTCTCCTTCAGCAAAAATAGAAACATCAATAAGATCTCCTAATTTTTGTTCAGTTGCGAAATCTTGGAATTCAACGACTTTTTTCTTAGCAACAGTTCCAGCTTTTTTAAAGTGACCTAAAGCCGCTTTAGTAGAATGTTTCTCGTTTTTGTCATCGAAACCAAGTTGCAACGCTTCGTACCCGTCAACACCTTTGGTTCTGACTTGGGTAACAACACACGGCCCAGCCTCGATTACTGTACAAGGAATATTTTTCCCGTTTTCGTCGAAAATACTAGTCATGCCGATTTTTTTACCAATTAACCCAGACATAAATATTAATTATTAATTACTAAAATTCCCTTCAATTTGAAAATAACAGAAATTTCCAAACAGGGAGTGCAAAAGTAGCTATTAAAATTGAATATACCAAACAGTTACAAAAATTAAATCGCTCATAATCAAAATCCAAGCCCGAAATCAAACTTCATCTACCGCATAATTATAGAAAAAATAAAAATATTTTCCTTAACCAAAAACAACAAAATACTTAACAATTACATCATAATTAAAAATAAAAAACGTTGCCAACAGCCTAAAATAAAGACCTTTCGCAAAAACAAACATTATTTTCACAAAAATAAAACACAACAATTAACCCGGAAGAAAAAACTTAAAAACATAAAAAAAGCGGAACATTTCTGTTCCGCTTTTTATTTATAAAATATAATAAAAAATTATACTTTGATCTCTACTTCAACCCCACTTGGCAATTCAAGTTTCATTAAAGCATCAATTGTTTTAGATGAAGACGAGTAAATATCGATCAATCTTTTGTACGACATTACTTCGAATTGCTCTCTCGCTTTTTTGTTAACGTGCGGAGAACGCAATACAGTGAAAAGTTTTTTGTGAGTTGGCAACGGGATTGGACCTGTTACAACCGCTCCAGTAGTTTTTACTGTTTTTACGATCTTTTCAGCAGATTTATCTACCAACATGTGATCGTAAGATTTTAGTTTTATTCTGATTTTTTGACTCATTTTCTTAAGAATTAAGCGTTACCTTTTGCTTTTTTAATTACCGCTTCTGAAATATTAGAAGGCGTTTCTGCATAGTGAGAAAACTCCATTGTTGAAGTAGCTCTACCAGAAGATAATGTTCTCAATGTAGTAACATATCCAAACATCTCTGATAATGGTACATCAGCTTTAATAGTTTTAGCACCATTTCTGTCACCCATATCATTAACCTGACCTCTACGACGGTTGATATCACCTACGATATCTCCCATGTTTTCTTCAGGAGTAATAACTTCCATTTTCATGATTGGCTCAAGAACAATTGCACCAGCAGCTTTAGCTACTTCTCTATAACCCATTCTAGCAGCTAACTCAAAAGAAAGCGCATCAGAATCGACAGGGTGGAAAGATCCGTCTGTCAAAGTTACTTTCAAACTATCCACTTGATAACCAGCCAAAGGACCAGTTTTCATAGCTTCACGGAAACCTTTTTCTACAGATGGAATATATTCCTTAGGAACGTTACCACCTTTTACAGCATTAATAAACTGTAATCCTTTTGGAACTTTACCATCAACTTCATCAGCAGGCTCAAGTGTAAATACGATATCACCGAATTTACCACGACCTCCAGATTGTTTCTTGTAAGTTTCTCTGTGTGTCGCAGTTCTTGTAAACGCTTCTTTATATTCAACTTGAGGCTCACCTTGGTTCACTTCAACTTTAAATTCACGTTTCATACGATCTACTAAGATATCTAAGTGAAGCTCACCCATACCTGAGATAATTGTTTGACCAGAAGCCTCATCAGTTCTAACTGTAAACGTTGGATCCTCTTCAGCTAATTTAGCTAAAGCCATACCCATTTTATCTACGTCAGCTTTTGTTTTAGGCTCAATAGCAATACCAATTACCGGTGCAGGGAATTTCATAGACTCAAGAATAATTGGGTGTTTTTCATCACACAATGTATCTCCAGTTTTAATATCTTTAAACCCAACAGCAGCTCCAATATCTCCAGCCTCAATATATTCGATTGGATTTTGTTTGTTAGCGTGCATTTGGTAAATACGAGAAATTCTTTCTTTACTACCAGAACGTGTATTCAAAACGTAAGAACCTGCGTCCAAACGACCAGAATAAGCACGGAAGAAAGCTAAACGACCTACGAATGGGTCAGTAGCAATTTTAAATGCTAAAGCTGCGAATGGCTCTTTAACATCTGGCTTACGTAAAATTTTAACTTGATCTTCTTCTAATAATTCAGCATCATCAGGGTGAATTCCTTCGATACCTTCTTTATCCATTGGAGATGGTAAGTATTTACATACTGCATCTAACATGAACTGAACACCTTTATTTTTGAAAGAAGAACCAGCAATCATAGGAATGATAGCCATGTCAATTGTAGCAGCTCTTAAAGCAACATTAATTTCTTCTTCAGTAATAGAGTTTTCATCTTCCATGAATTTCTCCAACAAGTTCTCATCGTAATCAGCAACTGCCTCGATAAGAATTGATCTGTATTCTTTTACTTCTGCAACCATATCCTCAGGGATAGGCACAATATCAAAAGTAGCTCCTTGAGTAGCATCATGCCAAACGATTGCTTGGTTTTTTACTAAATCAACAACACCTTTAAAATCATTTTCTTCACCAATAGGTAAAGTGATCGCAACAGCATTAGATTTCAACATATCACGAACTTGTTGACAAACTGCCAAAAAGTTAGATCCTTGACGGTCCATTTTATTAACAAACCCCATACGTGGAACTCTATATTGATCAGCAAGTCTCCAGTTAGTTTCTGATTGAGGCTCAACACCATCAACAGCACTAAACAAGAATACTAAACCATCAAGTACACGTAAAGAACGGTTTACCTCTACAGTAAAATCAACGTGTCCAGGAGTATCAATAATATTAAAGTGGTAAGGCAATGTTTCAGGCAACGTTTTACCTTGCTCAGTTGGAAAATTCCACTCACAAGTTGTAGCTGCTGAAGTAATTGTAATACCTCTTTCTTGCTCTTGAGCCATCCAGTCCATTGTTGCAGCACCATCGTGTACTTCACCAATTTTGTGTGACTTTCCAGTATAAAAAAGAATACGCTCCGTTGTTGTTGTTTTACCAGCATCAATGTGAGCAGCAATTCCGATATTTCTTGTATATTTTAAATCTCTAGCCATTTCTTTACGAATTAAAATCTAAAGTGAGAGAAAGCTTTATTAGCTTCTGCCATTTTGTGAGTATCCATTCTTTTCTTAACAGCAGCACCTTCTTCTTTAGCAGCAGCTAAACATTCTGACGCTAAACGTTGTGCCATAGATTTTTCATTTCTTCTTCTTGAATAAAGTATTAACCACTTCATTGCCATAGAAATTTTTCTGTCTGGTCTAATTTGCATTGGAATTTGAAATGTAGCTCCACCAACTCTACGACTACGTACTTCTACGTGAGGCATAACGTTTGTTAAAGCATCTTTCCAAATTTCTAATGAAGATTTTTCTGAATCTTGCTTTTTAGACTCAATGATGTCAATTGCATCATAAAATACTTTGAAAGCTGTAGATTTCTTACCATCCCACATTAAGTTGTTCACAAAACGCGTTACCAATTGGTCATTAAACCTTGGATCTGGTAAAAGTGGTCTTTTCTTTGCCGCTCTTTTTCTCATGTCTTTTTTTTAATAAAAAGTTATAGGTTATCCGTTAAATGTTATGTGTCATCCATTTTAGCCTACGCTTTAATTTCAAACCCTTAACTCCTAACCTCCAACTCTTAACGTTTTAAATTACTTTTTTGCTTCTTTTGGGCGTTTAGCACCGTACTTAGATCTTCTTTGCGTTCTTCCTGCAACTCCTGACGTGTCAAGCGCTCCACGAACGATATGATATCTAACACCTGGTAAATCTTTTACCCTTCCACCTCTAACTAATACTATCGAGTGCTCTTGTAAATTGTGTCCTTCTCCAGGGATGTAAGCATTCACCTCATTACCATTTGTCAAACGTACACGCGCAACTTTACGCATTGCAGAGTTTGGTTTTTTTGGTGTAGTAGTGTAAACACGCGTACAAACCCCTCTTCTTTGAGGACAAGAATCTAAAGCAACCGATTTACTCTTCTTAGTTATCTGAGTTCTTCCTGTTCTTACTAATTGTTGAATTGTTGGCATAATTAATACTAAAAATTTATTATGTATATTAAATTCCCGCTTTTTACGGGGTTGCAAATGTATAAAATATTTTTCACTATACAAACGTTAATTCATTAATTTTCAATAACATTATTTATACTTATGATTTTACAAACAAACAATAGATATTTGCAATACAATTATTAAACTTAATTTAACACTTGAAACAGCTTCTAAACATATTGATTTTCATTTTTGGACTTAGCTGCCATGCCCAAAATTTTTATTTAAAAATAAACGGAACCAATCAAATTGAAAACAAAACTATCGATTCGCTAAATTACACAACAAAACACAACAACATAAAATCATTGTTTGACGAAATCAACAGCACCTCAAAAAAGCTTTCTAAAAAAGGATACCCGGACAACAAAACAGTAGAAACCAGCAAACTAAACGATAGCACTTATATATCGATCATAAATCTTAAAAACAGAATAAAACAGGCCCGTATATATATAGGTAGAAATAATACTTTTTTCAAAACATCAAAAAACCAAAACGACACTATCATCATCCCCTATGTTGAGATAGAAAACTATCTGAACCAAAAAACAATTGAAGCCGAAAAGCTTGGCTACGCATTAAGCAAGATAAAACTTGAAAATATCACCCGAAAGAATTCAATAATTTACGCCGACTTAAACTTTAAATCCGAAAAAAAACGTGTCCTAAATTCAATTATTCTCAATTACACAAACAGTGATGGAAAAGATTTTTTCCCAAAAGGACACTTAAAGCAACTCAATAAAAAATACATCAACAAAACTTTTAATCAGGAAATAACCAAAGAATTATACGACGATATAAACCGCTTTGAATTCATTACCCAAACAAAATATCCTGAAATATTATTCACCAACGATTCAACCAAAATCTACACCTACATAGAGAAAAGAAAAGCAAACACTTTTGACGGATACATCGGCTTCTCTAATGATGAAAACAAAAAAATCAACCTTAACGGATACCTCGATGTCACCTTGCAAAACATTCTTCATTCCGGGGAAAAATTCTCCTTGTACTGGAAGAGCGATGGAAACCAGCAAAAAACTTTTAACACAAAACTAGAAATCCCATACATTTTCAAAACTTCATTGGGAATAAAAGCGCAACTCAACATATTTAAGCAAGACAGCACCTTTCAAAACACAAAAACAGCAATTGATTTAGGTTACTACATCAACTACAATTCCAAAATATATCTGGGCTATCAATCTACCGAATCAAGCGATATTCAAAACACAAACAATTCTGCTATTAGCGACTACAACAACTCCTACACTACCGCAACTTTTGAGTACAAAAAAATAGATCCTATCAACAATCTCTTCCCTAAAAAAGCTTTTGCAAACTTCATAATTGGCTATGGAAAAAGAGACACAAACAATGATCCGGATACCGCAGGATCAAGTAAACAATTTTTCATCAATCTGGACATTTCCTACAATTTTGAACTAAATGAAAAGAATTTTATTAGTATTAATTCACAGAATTTCTATTTAAAAAGCAAAAGTTATATTTCGAATGAACTATATCGTTTTGGCGGAATTAATTCCATCAGAGGTTTTTTAGAAAACAGTTTACAAGCCAATTTCAATTCGTTAATTCTTACAGAATACAGATATATCGTCTCTAAAAACTTATATCTAAATTCTATCGTCGATTATGGCTTATACCAAGACTTAACCAACACCTCAAACAAAAGCGAAATCAAAAAATTAATAGGAATCGGAATTGGAACTGCTATACAAACCAAAAATGGCTTATTAAAAATTACACTAACGAACGGAGGCGAGAATATTCAGGAAATGCAATTATATAACAGTATCATAAACATATGTTATAATGTTAAATTTTAGCGTTTATCAAAAAAAGATTTTTATTTATTAGGAAAGTTAACAAATTATTAAGAGTTTTGCGATACTAATTCAAAATATTTAAAAATGAAACTAAAGTTCAATGGATTCTTAGTACTATTGCTAGTACTAGTGGCGCAACTAACTTTCGCGCAAGAAAGAGTTGTTTCAGGAATGGTTTCTGACAATACAGGAATGCCTCTTCCAGGGGTAAGTGTATTGATCAAAGGAACAAAATCTGGAACACAAACTGATTTTGATGGTAAATTCTCTATCAAAGCATCAACAAGCCAAGTTTTGGTATTCAGCTACATTGGGATGAAAACTCAGGAAGTAGCAGCAAGCTCATCCTCACTTAATGTAAAATTAGGCGCAGATGCAAACGAACTTGAAGCAGTTGTTGTAACAACAGCTTTAGGTATTAAAAGAGAGAAAAAATCTCTTGGATACTCTGCACAACAAGTAACTGCTGAGCAAGTATCAACAGTTCCTACAGGAAACTTCGTAAACAACTTAACAGGAAAAGTTGCTGGTCTTAGTGTAACCAATGGTACTAACTTTGGAGGATCTACAAACGTAGTTCTTAGAGGTTTCAAATCACTTTTGGGAGACAACCAGGCTTTATTCGTAGTTGATGGGGTGCCAATTTTGAACAGTAACGTAAACAGTGCTGATCAAAAAAGTGGTAGAGGTGGTTACGATTATGGTAACGCTGCTTCAGATATCAACCCAAATAACATTGCAGATATTAACGTACTGAAAGGTGCAGCTGCAACAGCTCTTTACGGATCTAGAGCACAAAATGGAGCGATTATCATTACTACTAAAAAAGGAAAAGCAAGAACTGACTTAGCTGTAGAATTTTCATCTTCTTACACTATGTCTTCTGTAGACAAAAAAACTTTCCCTGAATATCAAAGTGAATACGGACAAGGATATTTAGGACAATCATTTGGAAGCTACCAAGGACAACCAAGACCTAGTACTACACATGATGCTTCTTACGGACCAAAATTTGATGGCGCACTAATTTGGCAATACGACGCCTTTATCCCGGGTTCACCAACATACGGACAAAGAACTCCATGGGAAGCTGCTAAAAATGGTCCAATTGAATTTTTTGACACTGCGACATCTACAATCAACAACATCTCGTTAAACGGTGGAACTGAAAAGGCAACTTACAGATTGACTTATGCTAACACCAACAGTGATGATATTATGCCAAATGCTTTATTAAGCAAGAACAACTTTAATGCTAGTGCTACTTACAAGTTTAACGACAAATTAAGTTCAACTTTTAACGCTACTTACGTATCGCAAAACACCAGAAACAGAAATACGACTGGTTACGGAGGAAACAACGTGGCTGGTTTCAGACAATGGTGGGCAACAAACGTTGACATTAAAGAGCAAAAATACCTTTACGAATTAGGTCACCAAAATTACACATGGAACATTAAAAGTCCAACAAATATTGCTCCACAATACTGGGACAACCCTTATTTCACAAGATACCAAAATTACAACAACGACAGCAGAAAAAGATTTGCTGCCAATGCTAGTGTTACTTATGATGCATCTAAAAGCTTAAGCTTTACTGGTAGAATAGGTACTGACGGTTTCACAATGAGAACTGAAGACAGAATAGCTGCTGGTTCAATTCCTGCAACTCTTGGATCAAACTCAAACGGTCAAAACTTACCTGTTCAACCATCTGGTTATGCCTTGGACATCTATGATTTTAGTGAGCAAAACTATGACTTCTTAGCCACTTACAAAAAAGACTTAGCTGAAGAATTAAATCTTAGTGTAATTGTAGGTAGTAACTACAACGTACAAAGTAGATTTATCAACCAACAAATGACATCAGGAGGATTATATATCCCTGGATTGTATACTATTTCTAACTCTGTATCGGCTCCGGCTCTTCCTAGAATTGTAGACACTAGAAAAGAAGTACTTGGTTTATTTACGCAAGCAACATTAGGTTACAAAGGAACTTACTACTTTGAAGGTTCCGTAAGAAGAGACGTAGCTTCTTCATTACCTGTAGATCTTAATGATTATTGGTATTCTTCTGTATCAGCAAGTGTTATTTTCTCAAATTGGTTAAAAGATGTTGAATTCATCAATTTTGGTAAATTCAGAGCAGCATACGCTCAAGTAGGTTCGGACACTGATCCTAACCAATTACTTGACACTTATACTGCACGAAATCCATTCGGAACACCAGTATACTCTTTCAATACTACTAAGAAAAATGCAAACCTAAAACCACAACAGTTAGACAATGTCGAGTTAGGTTTAAACATGCAATTCGCTAAAAACAGATTTGGATTTGATGTCGCTTGGTTCCAAAACAAAGCATACAATCAAATTTTACCGCTACCTGTATCAACAGCTACCGGATCTTCATTCAACACAGTCAATGCTGGTACATTAACTACAAAAGGATTCGAGGTTACCCTTAATGCTACTCCCTTTAAAACAGATAACTTTGCTTGGGATATAAACATAAACTGGTCAAACCCAAACACTAAAGTTACAAAACTAGCTCCTGGTATCGAAAACATCAATATCAACTCACTACAAGGTGGTATCAGTATCAATGCTCCTCTTAACCAAGATTACGGTCAAATTTGGGGAACAACTTATGTGTTAGATGATGCTGGAAACAGAATCATCGGAGACAATGGTGCTTATGTAGTTTCTACTACAACTGACAACAAATTAGGAACCTACCAAGCTGATTGGACTGGAGGAATCAATAATAAGTTCTCGTACAAAAATCTTTCTTTCAGTTTCTTAATTGACATCAAGAAAGGTGGAGAGATATTTTCGCTTGATCAATATTATGGATACGGAACTGGTATTTACGCTAACTCTGTTGGAAACAATGACCTAGGATTCCCAATAAGAAATACATTAGCAAATAATGGAGGTGAAATTCTAAAAGGTGTAATGGCTAACCCTGCTTATACACCAGGAGGTAACCAACCACAATACATCACAAACACAACTAGATTAGACAGATCTCAATCTAGCCAGGTTTTAGGTACAGATCCTCCTGCTGAAGCATTTATTTATGATGCTGGATTTGTAAAATTAAGAGAAGTTGTTTTTACATATAATCTTCCTGAAAGCATAATAGGAAAATCTATAAAAGGAGCTTCATTTAGCTTAATAGGTAACAATCTTTGGATAATTGACAAAAGCTTACCATATGCTGATCCAGAAGCTGGATTGTCTTCAGGTAACACGCAAGGATACCAATCAGGACCTATGCCGACAACAAGAAATATTTCTTTTAATGTCAAAGTTAATTTTTAAAAAAAATGGAAATGAAAAAAATCATAGCAATATTAACCATTGGTCTGTCGATGACAGCTTGTGTTAATGAGGACATAAATACAGACCCAAACAGTGCATATACCACTGTACCGGGAGCACTAGTAACTTACACACAAAAGGAATTAAGTGATTACGTAAATACACCAAGTGTAAACGAAAACAACTTTAGACTGACGATGCAGTATTGGCAGGAAACAACTTATGTAAACGAGAGTAATTATGATTTTACAAACAGAAATGTTTCTAATAACATCTTTTTGCTTAATTATGTAAACATCCTAAACAACCTTGGTAAGGCAAAAGAAATTATCAATGTATATGATCCAACACCAACCGAGGCACCAAACTGGCCTGTTAACAAACAAAATCAATTAGCAATAGTTGACTTAATGCAAGTTTACACTTATCAGCTTTTAGTAGATACTTTTGGAAACGTTCCTTATACTCAGGCAGCAAATCTTAATGCTTATCCATTACCTGTATATGATGACGGAGCTACTATCTACGTAGATTTGATTAAAAGAGTTGATGCAGCCACTGCTAAATTAGTAAACACTACATCAACCACTGACTTTGACACTTTTACTGATGGTGACAAATATTACGCTGGATCTATTCAAAAGTGGAGAATATTTGCAAATTCCTTAAAATTAAAACTAGCAATAGGAATAGCAGATTCAAATCCAACTTTAGCACAAACTACTGCAAATGCAGCTATTGCTGCTGGGGTAATGACTTCTCCTGCTGATAATGCTCAATTACCGTATTTATCTGCATCGCCAAACTACAATCCTTTGTTTGAAAACCTTTCTGCAAGCGGTAGAGATGATTTCTTCGCCGGAAAAACATTAGTTGACTACATGAACACAACTAATGACCCAAGAATAAGCCATTATTATGATCCAATAACTGGTGGAACTTACGTTGGTCAAGTAATTGGTCAAGGTGGTGAATTTGGAACTTTTTCTAATATTGGTGAATTTGCTTACACTGCAACAACACCAGGTACTATTCTAAACTACACTGAAGTTGCTTTTTATATTGCTGAGGCTAATGCTCGTTGGACTCCAGCAGCAGCAGCAACGGCTTACACTACAGCCGTAACTGCATCTATCGTAGAATGGGGTGGTACTCCCGCACAGGCTACAGCATATCTTCTAACAAAACCATACGATGCTGCTAATTGGAAAAAATCAATTGGAGAGCAAGCTTGGGTAGCGATGTTTAATCAAGGATTAACTTCTTGGAATTTCTGGAGAAGATTAGATTTCCCTGTTTTAGCAGCTCCAGCTACAGCTATTATCAATGCAGGTGGTAAAGTTCCTGTGAGAATGGCTTATCCTGTTCTTGAACAACAAGTAAATAACTCAAACTGGAAAGCTGCATCTACAGCAATCGGTGGAGATTTATTGACAACAAAATTATTCTGGGATAAATTCTAATTTTATTCTCAAATAAATATACTAAACCACTCTGTTCATTCAGAGTGGTTTTTTTTTATATAAACATTATCCCTATATTTGCCCTATGGAAAAAGAACATCAAATATTTGGAATTAGAGCCATTATAGAAGCAATTCAGGCAGGTAAAGAAGTAGATAAAGTATTCATCCAAAAAGAGATTTCCGGTGAGCTAATGAAAGATTTGATGAAGGTGATGAAACGCGCCAACATAAATTTTTCCTATGTTCCTGTAGAAAAACTAAATCGACTAACACCTAACAATCACCAGGGTGCTGTAGCAACAATCTCCCCTATTGGTTTTATCGATTTAGAGCATTTGGTTGAATCAACAATCGAGTCAGGTACTAAACCTTTATTTCTTATACTGGATCAGATTTCAGATGCAAGAAATTTTGGCGCTATTATTCGTACTGCTGAATGTACAGGTGTAAACGGAATCATCGTTCAGAAAGCAGGATCTGCTCCTGTGAATGGAGATACTGTTAAAACATCAGCCGGAGCCGTTTTTAATGTGCCTATCTGTAAAGTTGAACATATTAAAGATGCGATCTTTTATTTACAAGGTTCAGGAATCAAAACCGTTGCCGCTACTGAAAAAACAGAGCAAACTATTTATGATTTATCTTTAAACGAACCTGTTGCAATAATAATGGGATCTGAAGATCGCGGAATAAACCCGTCTGTACTTAAAATTGTAGATGAAAAAGCAAAACTTCCAATGTTTGGAACAATTGGCTCTTTAAATGTTTCTGTTGCCTGTGGAGCATTCTTATATGAGGCTGTACGTCAAAGAAGCTAAATAGATCAGAAGTTTAGATTTTAGATTGGTAATGAATAATTTTAACTTAAAATCGAATGCATTCATACTTGCCGTTAAAACGATCCTTACAAAAACTTTTCATACTTTTATCCATAACAGTACTTTCAGATTACTGTTATGGACAAAAGACTACCTATAATCAATTCTGGAATGAGATTCAATTTACACGTACTTTAAACGAAAAATGGTCTGCAGAATTAGATCTCGCAAACTCCTTTAGTAGTACAGAATCCTCTTCCAATCTTTTCGAAAATAATGTACAGCGCTCTTTTAGATTTTGGGGAAATTACTACCTAACTCCGAGATGGAAGACTTCAGCTTTCGTAGCTTATTACGACAATAAGGATGTACCTGAAATTGGACAATTTAAATCCCCGGAATGGAGATTTGCGCTTCAGGGTACCTACTATTTTCACAAAATAGGTTATAGTTTAACCACGAGAATGCGTTTAGAGCTGCGACACATTAGAGATGAAAATCTAGAATATGAAAACGTTTTACGGTATCGGCAACAAATTAAATACCTAAAACCATTAAATAGTAAAGTACTACGAAAAGGAGTCATTTACGCAATAGCCTCTGATGAAATATTCTTAAAAACCGGAACAAAAGTAACCGGAGAAAGTTTCTTCGATCGAAATAGATTTAATATTGGAGCCGGTTATTTATTTAATGATGACATACAGCTTGAACTTACTTATGCCAATGAGTATCTCCCAAGAAACAATGGTGATCAAATAGTAAATGCAGCTTCGTTAACACTAACTTTTAACAATCTGTACAAAAACGTTAGAAAAAAACTATCTCACAAAAATGATCCCCCAGTTACTAAAGAGGACGAGTAACACATCATTCCTCTTCTTTCAAAAAGCAATTTAACTGCTGCATAATTGCCTTTTTATGTAATTTAAAAGCATAGTTTCTCACAAACTCTGTTCCTTCCATATTTATGTCAGCCGAAACGGCTTCAAAAACAGAAAAGTCTTTTAAATCTTTTTTGTCAATCAGATACAGCACCTGCATAACAGAATCATGTTTTATATAACGGGTATCGAAATGTTGTAGTTTATACTTATTAGTATTTGACAACTCAATAATCAAATCTTCTTTTATCTTTTGTCCAGTTCCCTTAGAAGGAAATGGAATCGGCTGTAAGGCAATAAAATAGCTCTCTTTATCCGTAACAATTCCAATTTTTAATGACTTTGATTTTGTAGTATAAAAAGTTGCCGGTTCCAAAAAATAGGACATCGATCCGTCAGCCTGCACTTTATTATGAATTTCACATTGAGCAACAACCGATACAGAAAAGAAAACCGAAAGAACTACAAAGACGACACTTTTCATAATTAAATATTTAGAAATTAAATCATTAAAACAAAAGTACTCATTTTATAAAAGCAAATTTCATCGTATTAAAACTATTCAATTTCGTCGATTTCATCACTTTTTCTAATGGTATAATTAACCAAAACATCAGAGCTAAAATAACTTGAAATCACCTCTTCTTCTTCGATCTCGGTATTAACAAAATTTCCATTCTCATCAAAATGCTTCATAAATGCGTCCCCTTGAGGATCAAAATCCGGCTTCTGCCAATCGTAAACAATTGGTTTTGCATATTCAGGCGCTTTATAAAACAAACTCAAAACAAAACCAGTGACAAATCCCGCTAAATGCCCTTCCCAGGAAATGGACTGATCTACATCCGGAAAAACATACCAAATCATACCACCATAAAGTAAAACAACAGAAAAAGAAAGAGCTACTAAACGGTAATAACGTGTCTGAATTCCTTTGAAAAAAATAAAACTAACCAAAACATAAATCAACCCACTAGCTCCGATATGATAATTCTCCCGACCAATAACCCAGGTAATAAATCCTGAAAATAAAATCCCAAAACCAATAACACCTAAAGTCTGTTTGGGATAAAAAAATTGCAGCGCCGCCAATAACACAAACAACGGAATGGAGTTATTATACAAATGACCTAAATTTTCATGTATAAAAGGGCTAAACAAAACTCCTTGCAGACCCGAAAAATCCCGTGGATAAATACCATTTCGATAAAAATCCAAATCAAAACGAATTTGAAACCAATAGACAATCCAAAGAAAAAGGACAAAAAACAAAGGCAGACCAATTACGGCGGTTGAAAATTTAAAGTGATTGTCGTTCATAATATAATATTCCGTTCGATTGATAACCATCAAAAAACTATCCAATTACAATTTACTGTTAATTTGTCAGCTATCAAAAATATTGTTCCCAATAGCAACAAAATAGAATTGTACAACAGGAATATACTCCTAAAAATATAAAATTAAAATTGAAAATAGTAATTTTACAAAATGGAAGCACCTTTAGCCGAACGAATTCGTCCACAGAAATTAGAAGATTATATTAGTCAAGCTCACTTGGTTGGACCAAATGGTTCCTTGACACAGCAAATTTCAAGAGGAGCTATTCCTTCGCTAATCTTTTGGGGACCACCGGGTACAGGAAAAACAACCTTAGCCCAGATTATTGCACAAGAATCAAAACGCCCGTTTTATATTTTAAGTGCCATAAACTCGGGGGTAAAAGATATTCGGGACGTCATCGAAAAAGCCAAACAAAGTGGCGGATTGTTTACGGCCAAAAATCCAATTCTTTTTATTGATGAGATTCACAGGTTTAGCAAATCACAACAGGATTCACTTTTGGCAGCTGTAGAGAAAGGCTGGATTACACTAATTGGTGCCACTACAGAAAATCCGAGTTTTGAAGTTATACCCGCATTACTATCACGCTGTCAAGTCTACATCCTAAATGCTTTTAGCAAACATGATCTGGAAGCTTTATTACACCGTGCCATGAAAACGGACACCGAATTAGCTTCAAAAAACATAACGCTCAAGGAAACAGAAGCACTACTACGACTTTCTGGCGGAGATGGCAGGAAACTGCTTAATATTTTTGAGTTAGTGATAAATGCCTCGCCAGACGGAGAAATTATCATTACAAATGATCGTGTATTTGAACTGGTACAACAAAATACGGTTTTGTATGACAAAACGGGAGAGCAACATTATGACATTGTTTCTGCATTTATAAAATCAATTAGAGGCAGTGATCCAAATGGAGCTGTTTACTGGTTAGCACGAATGATTGAAGGTGGTGAAGATGTAAAATTTATAGCACGAAGAATGCTTATTTTATCGAGTGAAGATATCGGAAATGCCAATCCTACTGCTTTTATTATGGCAAACAGTACTTTTCAAGCTGTATCAACCATTGGGTACCCTGAAAGTCGTATCATACTAAGTCAATGCGCTATTTATCTGGCTACCTCACCAAAAAGTAATGCCTCCTATATGGCTATCGGAACTGCACAACAATTGGTCAAGCAAACCGGAGATTTACCAGTACCTATTCACTTGCGCAATGCCCCAACTAAGCTTATGAAAGAACTGGGGTATGGTGAAGATTACAAATACTCTCATGATTATGCCAATAATTTTGCCGAACAGGAATTTTTGCCGGACGTCGTAAAAGAAACGGTTCTTTATAATCCGGGAAGCAATTCCCGAGAGAATAGCAACCGCGAATTTTTAAAGAACCGTTGGAAAGACAAATATGGTTATTAAAACCAGATCTTATTATTTAGAATTTAACCGTAACTTTTTCAGATACCAGTTTATCGTTTTGATAGTACTCAAAATACCATTGATTATCTTTAGCATTTAATGTACCCTGAACAGTATCCTTTATTGCTATAAAAGAATCCGAGCGAGACGTTTTAAACAATTTCATCACTACTTTTGGAGTCTTATCAATTAACTGATATCCGTTTTCTGTTGGCTGTGCGTATAGTAAATTTGGATCTGAAATGTCTGCAACAGGAGCTGCAACAGTATTTACAGCAGCAGTAGTTGCAACAGCAGCGGTAGCAACCACAGGTAAAGACGCAACAGTGTTCACCCTCGTTACAGGAGCTGCAACCAGATTTCCGCTATATTTATAATGTAAACTATTTACCGAAACAAAAGCGCCATCAAGTGCTTCTCTATAGGCAATTTCATAATCCTTCTCTTTGCTTTTTCCAATCTCCGAAGTGTAAATCTCTTTCCCATAACAATCTTTTAATTCAACAAAAAGCTTCGTTACTAAAAAACCACCCTCCTTCTTTACATCAACATATAAAAGCTGACAACGATCGTTTAATTCTGCAGGGATTTCTTCATTGATATAAAATGCATTAAAACCGGCTTTAAGCAAATTTGATTTAGTTCTAGTTGCCAATCTGTACTGATTATCTGTTTTAACAAAATCATATCGCAACGGAATAATGACAGCCTTATAATCATTAACGGATTGTGAAAATCCAATAACCGAAAATAAAAGTGCTGTCAGTAAAAATTTAATTTTCATAATTATAAATATTTTTTAAGTTCTAATAAATGATTTATTTGTTTAAAATTTGTCGGGGCTTCAATCTTTTTATCATTAAAAAAAATAGCATCTAAACCTGCATTTAAAGCACCATTAACATCTGCGTCAAGGTCATCACCTATCATAATACTATTTTCCCTAGTAGTTTGAGCTAAATTGAGCGCATAATCAAAGATAATACTATTTGGCTTTTTTACACCTGCCAATTCCGAATTAGTGATCGTGCTAAAATACCCCCCAAGAGCTGCATTATTTATTTTTTTATCCTGAACCTGGGCAAAACCATTGGTAATAATGTGCAATTTGTATTTTGGCTTCAAATATTCCAATACTTCAATAGCACCATCAAAAAGGTGATTATTCTCTGTTAAGAGCTCGATATACTCATTTGCGATTAAATCGATATCTTCATCCGAAATTTCATAGTTTAATTCATCAAAAGAAAATTTCAGTCTATTATATCGCAATTCCTGATGTGTGATTTTATCATGTTGGTACAGTTTCCAGCACGCTTGGTTTATCGGCACATATTTATCAATAAAATCGGCTGTGTTTATGTTTAGAGATTTCTCTTTAAAAATACGATTAAAAGTCATCTCAGAGTTTTTATCAAAATCCCAAAGTGTATGGTCTAAATCAAAAAAGATATCGGTAATAGTAGTGTTCATATATTAAAAAATTCCTTCATCTACAAAACTATAATATTTTGTTTCAGTAATAATCAAATGGTCTAAAACTTTAACATCTAAGCTGTCTCCTGCCAATTTTAATGTCTTTGTAATTTTCTTATCTGCATCACTTGGAGATAATGCCCCCGAAGGATGATTATGACACAAAATCAAGCCTGTAGCACCTTTTTCTAAAGCTAATTTAAAAACTAGGCGTACATCAACAATTGTACCTGCTATTCCTCCTTTACTTAGTTGTGATTTAAAAATTACTTTATTCGAATTATTTAGAAAAAGAACCCAAAATTCTTCATGTGGTAAATCGCCAATTATGGGTTGCATAATCTCAAAGACCAACTTGCTGGATGTAATTTTAATCAATTCTACAGAATCCTCACTTCTACGGCGACGCCCCAATTCTAAAGCAGCGACAATACTGATTGCTTTCGCCTCTCCTATTCCTTTAAAATTCATCAATTGAGGAATCGACATTTTGCCCAATGCACTGAGATTATCAGCAGTGGTCAAGATTCTTTTACTTAAATCAACGGCCGATTCGTTTCTGTTACCGGATCCAATTAAAATTGCAATTAATTCTGAATCGCTCAAAGCACTTTTGCCTTTTAGCATTAACTTTTCACGTGGTCTGTCGTCTTCTGACCAGTTTCTTATAGGGAAATGTATCGCTTCCATCTGTAAAAATTTAGGTAAATATCTTATCCTTCAAATTTAAATAAAAACTAAGAAAATTCATTCAAAATAAACATAAATTATCATTTAAATTATTCCTACATTTAAATAAAAAACGATGAAATACTTTTCTATTCTTTTCCTTTTAATTATATCCTATTCCTGTCAACAAAAAAAGGAGAGTAAAATAATTTCATTGACTTCAAATCAGGCGATAAAAAAATTTGAAGAAAAACTATCTGATGCCGCAATTTCGATCATTGACCCCACAATAGAATATGATCCTGCTTATTTTTCTATACCCTATCCTAATGGAGATGTTCCTAAAAATAAAGGCGTCTGTACTGATGTTATCATTCGTTCCTACAGAAAACTGGGTATCGATTTACAAAAAGAAGTGCACGAAAATATGATTGCAAACTTCTCTGCCTATCCCAATTTAGAAAAATGGGGAATGACAAAAACAGACCCTAACATAGATCACAGAAGAGTTCCAAATCTAGAGGTTTACTTTGAACGAAAGGGGCAGAAACTTAACATTAGCCAAGATCCGTCTGCTTATAAAACAGGTGAAATAGTAACCTGGATGATCAATGGCAAACTTCCTCATATTGGAATTGTTACCAACAAAAAATCAAAAGACGGAAAACGAAATCTGATCGTACACAATGTTGGCGGCGGCCAGGTTTTGGAAGATTGTTTATTTAATTATGAAATAGTAGGACATTATAAATATGTCAAATAAAAAAGCCAACTAACAAACTGTCAATTGGCTCTTAAAAAATATTTAGATAAAGGCTATTCGATTAGTCCTTTAACATCATCAAAATTTAATCCTCCGTAATTCCCTGAACTCATCAAAAGCAATGCAGAATTCTCGAGATTTAAATTGAACAGGTATTCCTTAAATTCAACAGGATTAGTATAAATAATTAAATCTTTTCTGTTGAATGAACTTGCAATTTGTTCATAGGTAACTTCTTCAAGCTGTTTAATCTTAACAGCATCGGGAGAATAAAACACCACTGCCACATCGGCATATTCCAGTGCTCCTTCATATTCCTTTAGAAACTCAGCATTCAAGCTACTGTAGGTATGCAATTCCAGACACGCTACCAAAGTTCTGTTCGGATATTGTTCTTTTACCGCTTTGGTAGTAGCAGCTACCTTACTTGGCGAATGCGCAAAATCTTTGTAAGCCACCTTTCCTTTTCCTTCTGCAATTTTCTCCAGACGTTTAGATGCTCCTTTAAAACTAGCTATGGCTTCGTAGAAATCGGCTTCATCAACCCCCATGTTTTGACAAATCCATTTAGCTCCGGCAAGATTATTTAAATTATGTGCACCAAAAACTTCAATAGGCATATCTCCTTCCGGAGTTTTTAGTAAAGTAACCCCATCACTAACAGTATATTCGGGAGTTTCATAAGCTAATTTACGAATTGGATTTGTTGCTGCTTCGGCAACACGTTTTACTTCAGGATCATTTTCGTTGTAAACTAAAATTCCACCATTTGTAATTTTACCAATGAAGATTTCAAATTGCTCCACATAATTCTCATAGGTTGGAAAAACATTAATATGATCCCATGCAATTCCAGAAATCAAAGCGATATTAGGTTGGTACAAATGAAATTTTGGTCTTCTATCGATTGGAGAGGACAAATACTCATCACCTTCTAAAACCACAAAATCATTCTCTTCAGTAAGATGCACCATGGTATCAAAACCTTCCAATTGTGCTCCAACCATATAATCCACTTCTATATTATGATAATGCATAACATGCAAAATCATCGAAGTTATAGTCGTTTTTCCGTGCGAACCACCGATTACAACACGGGTTTTATTTTTAGATTGTTCGTATAAAAATTCCGGATAAGAATATATTTTCAAACCCAATTCCTGTGCTTTTAGCAATTCCGGATTATCTGCCTTTGCGTGCATTCCTAAAATTATCGCATCAAGATCCGTCGTGATTTTTTCAGGGAACCATCCTAATTCAGCAGGAAGAATTCCTTTGTTCTCTAACCTTGATTTTGACGGTTCAAAGATAGCATCATCGCTTCCCGTCACCTGATATCCTTTGTTATGCAATGCTAATGCCAGATTATGCATGGCACTTCCGCCTATAGCGATGAAATGTGTTTTCATTTTAAATTCCAATTTTATCTTAAATTCCGAACCGTAATACTTTAAAAATCTATTTATTAGGTCTCAAATTTTTGTTTTAATTCCCGAGCTTTTTTAGGGTCTTTTAATTTGTTCAAATATAAATTATATAATTTTTGAAACGTAGTTTTTGATTTACCAATTTCATTCGCTTTCATATAATATTTTTCGGCCGAGTTATAGCGTTTAAAATATTCTTCAATCCTTCCTTTTGACAAGTATCCGTCTACCACAGACAATTGCATTAATTCTACTGAATAAGAAATTGCCTTAGTCTCACTTCCTCCAAAAATACCGGGCAAATGCAAATAATATTCGATCAATCCCCAGCGAGCCTGAAGGTGTTTTGGATTGAGTTCTATAGCTTTTTCAAATGATTCCCGCACTTCGGTTGCCATTCCTAAAGCTTTAAATTTATTTACTTCTGAAGCCCGCATTCCAAGAGCGCCGCCATATTTAAAATAATAATTAGCTTCCGTTGGTTTTAACTCTTTCAGTTTTTTGTAATATCCAACCGCTTCTTCCCACGATTTATTATAAGAAGCAATATCACCTAAATACTCTATAACCTTTGTATCTGATGGTTTGTTTTTCAAAACCTCTTCGAACAGATTTTGCGCTTCATCGTATTTTTTTGCGTGAAACAACTTCTCTCCCTTTTCGAAATTAGATTGCGAGCACATTACTAATGGCGAAAGCAAAAATAGAAGTAGCAGTTGTTTCATGTTTCAAAAATAAGGAAATATAAAATGTATCATTTGCTTTTAGATATAAATTGCTACTTTGGGTGAAAAATATTCTAAGAACTTCCCAACCTTTCTTTTAAAAAGGTCATCATACATTAAAACGCTGCTATGAAAAATATATTATTTTTATTCTTATTGCTCTCTACAACACTTTTTGGACAACAAAATGACAAAAAATGGGATAACGTTGTTTTTTACGAAAAAGCAGGCAAAATAAAATCCGCTAATGAAATAGTTGCTAAAATCTATAAAAAAGCAGTACTCGACAAAGATGAAGTTCAAATAATAAAATGCTTTTTCTATCAATCGAAGTACATGCAAATCCTTGAAGAAAACGCTCAAACTAAAATAGTAAATAATCTAAAAAAAGACATAAGTAGAATTACTATTCCTTCAAGGGCTATTTTAAATTTAGTTTATGCGAAATGCCTGGATGAGTACTTCACGCAAAACAGATATCAAATCAACAACCGTACAAACACCGTAACTTTTGATGCAGATTTTTTGACCTGGACCGAAATCAACTTTAAAGATCAAATAAACAGTTCGTTGAAACAAACGCTCGAAAATGAAAACATTTTAAAGAATACTTCTTTAAGCCAATATAAATCTATTTTTGATTATTCAACAAAAGAAAAATTTAAAACTAATACTTTATTTCATTACATTTTAAAAGAATATATATTTCTGTTTAAGCAAAGATTGGCTACCTGGGAAATCAAAAGAGATCAATTTTTAAATTATAAAAAAGAACTTTATGGAAAATCTGACGACTTTACAAAAATAAATTTTGATTTTGTCAGCAGTCCAGACCTTCAAAATCTCCTTTTGTTATACCAAAAACTAGAAAAAAACACACCATCTGCCGAAAATACATTTGACCGTGTCCTATTCTGCAAAAATTTTATATTTGAAGCTGATACCGACTACATCAATGCGCTTACTAAAATTCAAAAAAGTACAACGGATACACTAATTATACAAAAAACTCAATTAGAAAAAGCGGAAATCCTTATTCAAAATGCATTTAAAGACCTACATTCCGATTATAAAATTAAAGCTGTTGCAACTTTAGACAGTATCCTAAAAATCAATAATCGATCTAACGCGTACAAACAAGCCATTGAGAAAAAACACTACATCAATTCAAAATCGTTACAAATTCAACTTGAAAAATACACTTATCCCGATCAAAACACCAGAGCGTTCCTTACCTATAAAAATGTTGACAGTCTAAAAATAAGTTTTTACAAAATAGATCTTAGTCAAATTAATTTTTTCCATTATTCCTACGCAAAAAAAGACAGCGTCTTAAATCATCTGCTTTTAAATCACATTCCTGTAGCTAAGAAAAATTACATTTTAAAAAATCCTAAAGACTATTTTGAACATACTACAGAAATCATCCTGCCCAATTTAAAAACAGGTAACTATGTAGTATTTTTCGAAAGCAACAACAATAAAAAAGATAGTAAAGCTTTTGCTTCTGAAACCCTTACCGTAAGTAATTTTACCGTTCTGACAGAAATAAAAGACAAAAAAGAATATTATCAGGTACTGGATAGAAAATCCGGGCAACCTATAGAAAATGTAAAGATCCAAACGGATAAATTCACTGGTCACACAGATAAAACCGGGATTCTTATTTACGAAAAAGACGGTATTGAAAGTTCGTATCTAAATTTAACGTTAACCAAAGAAAACGACAGCCTGGCTCTGTATAATAACCAAATACAAGTTTCTAACGAATATCGCGTAAATGAAACTACAAAAGGCAAAGTAAAATTCTACTTAGACCGAGCCATTTATCGTCCGGGTCAAACCGTTTATTTTAAAGGAATCGCTTTTCAGAAAAAAGCAACTCAATCTACAATTGTTTCTGATTGTGTTTTTAAAATTAGTATTCTTGATGCCAATCGATCAGTTCTAAAGGAATTCAACTTGACAAGCAATGAATACGGTTCCTTTTCAGGTGAATTTACTTTACCGAAAAATGGAATAACCGGAAATTTTTCGATTACCGCAGAAAGACCTAAAGATTACGAAAAAGACAGTATAAATGGTAAAACAAAAGAAAAACCTTCGTTTTGGGATTATGTTGATTTTGAGAATTCCTCTTTAAAATTTAGAATGGAAGAATACAAAAAACCAACTTTTGAAATCAGTATAGATCCTTTGGCAAAGACTTATGCTGTCAATCAAAAAGTAACAATAACCGGAAACGCGACCTCTTTTACAGGCGCAAACATTACCGATGCCAAAGTCTCCTATGAAATTCGTCAGGAAACTTATAAGATTAACCGGTATGACGACTATGAATATTATGGAGGAAAATTGCAAATAATATCCCAATCCGAAACCAAGACGGACAACAAAGGGAAATTCACAATTGATTTTATCGCAAAACCAGATCCTGAACCAAAAAAAGAAACTTTACCAATTTTTAGTTATCGAATTAGAGCTACCGTAACGGATATCAACGGAGAAACACATACTATTGAGCAACTAATTGGTAATGTTGGATATCATGGATTAAAACTAAAAACAATACTTCCAAGCATTATTAAAACAAAAGAGAAAAACACTTTAAAACTAGAAAGCGAAAACTTAAATGGCGTATTTGCCGCAACGCAAGGCGAAATTAAAATTTATTGTTTGCGAAAATCAGAAAACAAATTCAAACCCAGAATATGGGAAAAACCAGAAATACAGTCAATTTCAGATACTGAATTTGATCGATTATTCCCTTTTGAGCAAAATAAAAAACCGCTTTCTGAGAAAGAAACAGGGGAATTAGTCTATACCCACAAAGTAGATACCGGAAAAAACCGGGAAATCCCGTTAGACTTTATGGCTGAGTACCCGTCCGGAAACTACAAAGTTACTTTTGTCGCCACAGACCAATTTAACACTACCATAGAAAACAGCTCTCTTTTTAATCTCATTCATAGTTCAGAAAAAACAATTCCGAACCAACTTTTCACAGTTGAGCAAACAAATTCCGACCCAAAAAAAGATGGATTTTTAAAAATTAAAATTCATAGTAAAATTCCTAACTTGTATATAAACGGCTCTGCTTATTATAGAGATATGTCTTTTTTTGAAGAAAATGTCATCGTAAAAGATAATGAAGCTTCTTTAACAATTCCACTACAAAAAGAGTTCGAAAACACGATTACGATCTATTTCACGAGTGTTTTTGACAATGCCGAACTCAAAAATCAATTGGACGTTACCCTAAAAAATGAAGAACCAAAACTTCAATTTGAAATAAAAAGTTTCAGAAATAAAATTGAACCCGGAAAACCGGAAAACTGGTCTTTTAAATTATCCGCATCCAATACAACTTTAGAATCAGAAATTCTGGCAGCTATGTATGACAAATCCTTAGACCAATTTGATAAAGAAGATTGGCACTTGCTAAAATTCCCTAATTTCCATTCTTACTATAATTCAGGATACAAAAATCATTTTGGATTCCAAAAAACATATTCTTCAATAAATAATTTAAATACTGATTTAAACCATATCCAATTCTATAATCAGGGAACTGAGTTAATGTGGTTTGGCTTTAATTTTAATAATACCAACAATCCTTACTCACTTAAAGAATACGAAAACTATCTTACTAATAAAGCCAAAAAGCCATCTGATGCAAAAATGGTTTTCGGAATTGTATCTGATAACGCCGAAGTTTTGCCGGGAATCACTATCAAAATAAAAGGCACTAATAGAGCTACCACTTCTGATTTTGATGGATATTACCAAATCGAAGCCGGTGAGAATGAAAATCTCGAATTTTCATACCCTGGTTATAAAAACCAAATTAAAACTATTGGTCCTGAAAAAGAAATAAATATTATACTGGAAGTGGAAGATTCAGCTCTGGAAAAAGTCATCGTAGTTGGCTATGGTATACGAAAAGTAAAAAAATCATTTGCCGCCTCAGTAGTCGAAGAAGACAATTCGGTTTATAGCAGTGCCAGTGCATCATTATCTTTAGAAGAGAGAATTACAGGATTACAGGCTTCTAAAAATGAAGAATTAAATGCTATACTACAAGTCAAACCAAGAAAAAACCTCTCTGAAACGGCATTCTTTTTGCCTCATCTAAAAACAGATGCTAAAGGGAATGTAAGTTTCAACTTTACTTCTCCGGAAGCTTTAACAAGTTGGAAACTTCGTTTACTGGCCCATAATAAAGAGGCAGCTTCGGGGTACTTAGAAAAAACGGTAATCACTCAAAAAGACTTGATGGTTTTACCTAATTTTCCACGTTTTTTAAGAGAAAAAGATACCATTGTAATTACTGCTAAGATTTCGAATATTACGAATGAAGTCAAAACCGGAATCGCCATTTTACAATTTTTTGATGCCACCACTATGGAACCAATCGATGCCAAAATGCTAAATGCTAAAAACGTTAAAAACTTCTCCGTTGGGGCTTTGGGGAACACGACAGCAAGCTGGACAATAACTATTCCGGAAGGATTACAAGGGGTTCAATATAAAATCCTGGCCAAATCCGGAAACTTCTCTGATGGTGAAGAAAACATTCTTCCTGTTCTGACCAACAATATGCTGGTTACAGAAAGTATTCCGATTTGGGTTCGTGAAAATTCTAAAAAAGAATACACTTTTGAGAATCTAAAAAACAATACTTCGACCACTTTAAGAAATCATCAGTTTACTTTAGAATATACGTCCAATCCCTCTTGGATTGCGATTCAGTCTCTTCCTTATTTAATGGAATACGAACATGAATGCGCCGAACAAACTTTCGCGCGATTCTATGCCAACGCATTGGCGACAGAGATTATTTCGAGTAATCCCAAAATCGCCACCGTTTTTGAAAATTGGAGAAAAAAAGGAAAACTGAATTCAAAATTAGAAGAAAATGAAGAATTAAAATCGATACTTCTAGCTGAAACCCCTTGGTTTAATGATGCTCAAACTGAAGACGAAAAGAAGAAAAACATAGCCCTGTTATTTGATTTAGAGAAAATGAAAGTATCTCAGGAAACGACTTTCAAAAAATTAAAACAAAAACAGAAGAGCTCAGGAGGATTCCCTTGGTTTGACGGAAGTGATGAAAACAACTATATCACCAGACATATTTTGGCAGGTTTAGGCCATTTATCTAAATTGAGTAAAACAAAAGACAATCTTTCTAAAATGGATGCCATTGCAAAAACAGCAATCCCCTATTTAGACCAACAGTTTCTGGAAAATTACAAACTAAAAACCAAAAATCTAAAAGCTGCCGACAAACTGCTTTGGATTAACCCAAATGCTGATTTACACCATTTGTATGCGAGAAGTTTTTATTTAGAGAACTACCCGCTTTCAGATACTTTAAAAAAGGCTTCCAAAATGTATCTCGATACCGCCAAAAAAAACTGGCTAACCTATTCTCTATATGAAAAAGGATTAGCGGCTTTAACATTAAACCGTTTTGGAGACGAAGCAGCTGCCAAAACAATCCTGGAAAGTCTAAAAGAAACTGCCTCCAACAACGAAGATTGGGGAATGTATTGGATTGCCAATAAATCGGGTTGGTACTGGTATCAGGCACCAATAGAAACACAAGCTCTATTGATTGAAGCTTTCAGCGAAATAAACAACGATACCAAAGCTGTCGATGCCATGAAAGTCTGGTTGCTAAAAAACAAACAGACTAAAAACTGGCCCACAACAAAATCTACGACCGAAGCCATTTATGCCTTATTGTTACAAGGAACAGATTGGCTTAGTGTAAAAGACAATACTGTTATTACACTTGGGGATGAAAAAATCATGACCAAAAAATTAACTGAAAACGAAAAAGAAGCCGAAACAGGTTACCTCAAACTGAATTGGAAAGCAGACGAAGTCAAAAAAGAAATGGCTACAGTAAAAATCGAAAACAAATCTAATGTTCCCGGTTTTGGTGGTATTTACTGGCAATATTTTGAAGACTTAGATAAAATCAAAACCAATACCGGAGCGGTTTTATCCGTATCAAAGGAACTGTATCATAATAAGAGTACTATAAAAGGAAATGAACTCGAAAAAATAACAGCCGAAAAGCCATTACAAATTGGTGATCTGATAACCGTAAGATTGCTTATCACCTCTAAAGAAGATACCGAATTCGTACACTTAAAAGACATGCGTGCTTCTTGTTTTGAACCTGTCGATGTGCTTTCAAAATACCAATACAGAGATGGATTGGGTTACTACACCAGTACAAAAGACGCCGCAACACATTTGTTTTTTGACAAAATAAACAAAGGGACTTATGTAATAGAATATAATATCCGTGTCAATAACAGTGGTGAATTTTCTAATGGTATTACCACAATCGAGAGTATGTATGCACCGGAATTTACCAGCCACACTAGAGGAATTCGGGTGAAGGTCAAATAATAATAATAATAATAATAAGGTAACTAAAGAAACCTAACAGGTTTTGAAAACCTGTTAGGTTTAGTTTACTCTTTAGAAATTATTTCACCTATTTAAAACAAAAAACCCGACAGGTTTTGAAAACCTGCCGGGTCTATTTTATAAAAAAATCGAATTATTTTATAATTGTCATTTCATCAATAATGTTTTTGGCACCTGCGTATTTGTCAATAATCCAAAGTACATAACGAATATCTACGTTGATGGTTCTTTGTAATTTAGAGTCAAAAATAACATCTCCGGCCATAGCTTCAATGTTTCCGTCAAAAGCAACACCAATTAATTCTCCTTTTCCGTTAAGAACCGGTGAACCTGAATTCCCACCTGTAATATCATTATCCGTAAGGAAGTTTACTGGCATGTATCCTGCTTTATCAGCATATTGTCCGTAATCTTTGGTTTTGTTTAATTCTAACAATCTTGCCGGTAAATCAAATTCCTGATCTCCTGCTTTGTACTTTTTCACCATACTTTCCATGGTAGTATAATTGTTGATTTTAGCATCGTTACGTTTGTCTTCCGGCAAAGCACGAACTTTTCCGTACGTCAATCTCAAAGTTGAATTGGCATCAGGGTATTGAATCGTATTTAATTTAGATTCTCTTAAACCTTCCACTAATTTTCTGTAAGCAATTGCAAAAGCCTCATCAGATTTTACTTGATCATCAGATTTAGCACGGTATTTTGTCAACAAGTCAGTAGAGATAATATATAAAGGATCGTGTACAATAGCCAATGGTTTTGGATCAGCCATAAACGCCACTATTTTTTCTTTAGAAGTAAAGTAACTTGTTTCAGTTGCTTTTGCAACGTCTGCTGTAAAATCACCATTATTCAATGATTTCATTTTAGCTACTTGTGGGGCTAAACCGTATTCAGTTGCTTTAGCAGCGTATAAATTTAACTGTGCTGTTAATACCTCTTTTTCAAGTGGAGCATAAAAATCGCCATAAATGCCATCAATCATTGCGTTGATCTTAGGTAACATTTCTGCTTTTTTAGCATCATTCTCGTTGTAGTAAGCAATCAAAGCATTTCCTAAATTTGCAGGTCCATTTGCATAACTTGAAGTACGCATCAGTTGCGTTAAATAGTTATCATGAACTACTTTTACATTTGTACTTCTGTAATACTCATTAATAGTCGGAATTACATTCTCGTACTTTTCTTTATTAGCCGGCTTAGTTGCCCACTCATAAAACTTATCTTCTTGCTCTTCTTTAGTAGCTGCTGTTCCTGCTTTAGTCAAAGCATCAATCATTCCTTGACGGTTTTTCCAGTAATTAGCTGTAGACGCATATTTAGAAGCATACTGTAAACGAACAGTAGCATCTTTATCCATATACTTTTTCATTTGGTCCATTCCGGTCTTAGCACCTTCAACCCATGCAGGGTAAGCAAATTTTACATTTTGCTCAATTCCACCTGCCGGCATCCAACGGTTTGTTCTTCCCGGGTAACCCAAAATCATAGCAAAGTCATTTTCTTTAACTCCTTTAAGACTTATCGGTAAATAATGTTTAGGCTGTAAAGGCACATTATCTTTAGAATAAGTTGCAGGATTTCCGTTTTTGTCTGCGTACACTCTAAACATAGAGAAATCTCCAGTTTGACGCGGCCACTCCCAGTTGTCTGTATCTCCACCAAATTTACCAACACTTTCAGGAGGTGTACCCACTAAACGTACATCAGTATAATCTTGGTAAACGAAATAGTAATATTCATTTCCTTGAAAGAAAGGACGAACAGAAACTGTATATTTTCCACCTTCATTATTCTCCTTTTCAATCAAAGCGATCTCTTGTTGAATAATTTTGTTTCTTTCTGTTTCCGTCATTTTATCATCAACTTTAGACAATATTCTTTTCGAAACGTCATCCATACGAACGAAGAAACGAACGTATAATGATTTTGGTTTCATCTCGGCACTTTTTTCTTTTGCCCAAAAACCATCTTTCAAATAATTTTTTTCTGCAGACGAAAGTTCTGCAATAGCATTATAACCACAATGGTGATTGGTTAAAACCAAACCGCTTTTAGAAACGATTTCGGCTGTACAACCTCCGTTAAATTGTACAATAGCATCTTTCAAACTATGATTATTAATACTGTAAATCTCTTCGGCTGTTAATTGCAAGCCCATTTTTTCCATATCTCTATGGTTTAATCTTTCGATAAACATCAAAAACCACATTCCTTCATCAGCTCTTACAGGAAAAGCCATTAGGCACATGGTCAAGTATAATCGAAAAATCAAAATTTCCACTTTGAAAAAACAAAATTTCCATTTTTCAGACGTACATAGAAATTTTTAAACGTCATTTAAAAAGCAATTAAAGCCCCGATTGGGGCTTTTTTTTATGCTATCGAACAATAGACATAGCATAATATTATCTATTGAGCTTTGCCCGACTACGTAGGTCTGACTATGCAAATATACATAATTTTTTTTTGTGGTAAGTGGCTGTACTCGAACCAAGCGCATTAGATTCTTTTTTTAGACAAATTGAGCTAATACGAGAATAAACAAAAAAAGCCCCAATTGGGGCTTTTTTATGCTATCGAACAATAGATTAGCATAATGTTATTCTATTGAGCTTTGCCCGACCCGCAAGCCTGACAATGCAAATATACGTAATATTTTATTTGTAAATTCCCTCGTATGCTATAACCGCATTAATAGTTCTAACAGACAAATAAAAATCAGTTGCAATACTTTCTATTACGGCATCAACCGTCCATTTTTTTTGCGCTTTCGTTTTCTTTTCAAAGCTAGTTCGTATGTCTTTATTTCTCCTTTTTATACGTTCTTGTTTACTCTCCATAAATTAAATTAACTGGTTTGCATTTGGTTTACACTATTTACTGCTCTTAATAATATTTCTTGCACCGTTTCGCCTAATCTTTCAATTCCTTTTTCGGTGTTTTCAACAAATATTTTTGTATCATCCTGTAGCTTATGGATAGTTACATTAATGGTTGTCATTTTAGAGCCTCCTGATACAATGTTATCGTCTTTTTCTCCTTTTCGCTTTTTCTTTTTGCCCGTATCATTCATCAAGTCAGCAAAAACTTTAGATTTCTCTTGTTTAAGATAATCAGGAGTAGTTTTTTTATCATCAGCGGTTTTTATTCCGACTTCTTTAGCCTTCATGTGAACACCATCATTATAACCTTTGGAAAATGTTCGAGCCGCTTTTAGTCCATCGTCAAAGAGTTTCTTTTTTGAATCAACTCCCATTAAATCGCCTACGGCTTTTTTACCAATATCAAAAGCATTTTTGAAATCGCCTTTAAAAAATGCCATCAATGCGCTACCTATTCCTGTAATACCTGATAATAAATCGTGAAAGCGATTAATCACATAATCTTTAATTGCAGTTCCAAAGCCTTTCAGTACTTCCCAAGTTCCCATTATGACACCCCGAAATCCCTCAAAGCGATTCCAACACGCCCAAACAATGGCAATCAAGCCCGCAAAGGCGATAACTGCCAATCCAATAGGGTTCATACTCATTACAAGGTTAAAGGCACTTTGAGCGGCTGTAGCTAACCAAAGCCGTGCCTCAAATAAAGCAAATTGAGCTGAAAACACCCAAAAACCTGCATTAGCCGCAACAAAAGAAATCCCTAATGTAGTAACCAAAGCTCCAAAGAAAAACATTAAAGGTTTTGCTTCAATAATCCATTTAACAACATCGGCTACAGCATGACCAAAAGGAATAATGCTTTCGCCTATTGCCGTACCAATATCAAATAAAGGTTTTATCCATTCTGCAAAAGCCATTCCAATTCTGCTTATTTTATTTTGAAATGTTCCTATCATAGTAGTCCATTTACCGCCCGCAGATTCAGCCATCTTTTTTGCCATATCATGGTATCGCCCACCTTCCGAAGTTGCAAGCCTAAACGCTTCCTCAACCATCCCCGAAGATATAGCTCCCTGTTCCATTTTATCTTTTAATTTACTCATTGATATACCCGTGTTTTCGGATATAATTTGAAGTGGATTAAAACCTTGATTAATCATTTGTAAGGTATCCTGCCCCATCAAACGACCAGTAGCCATAACTTGTGAGTAAACGAGTGATAAACCGTTTAACTTTTCCTGATTACCCATTGCAACATCCCCGAGCATTTTCATATTACCCATTACTTTCTCCTGAGCAATACCAAAACCAAGCATTGTTTCAGCACCTTTAATAATTCCGTCATTACTGTAAGGCGTGGCATTAGCATATTCGTTAAGTTGCCCGAGCATATCCCGGGCTTTCCCGACGGAACCGAGCAAGACTTCAAATTTAACGTTCGTTTGCTCCATTTCCACCCCCATATTAAAAATAGCCTTGACTCCCGCAACGACACCAAGCGAAATACCCAACGCTCCGACTAAGCCAATTACTGTTTTAAAGCCCGAACCCATAGAATTGAAAAAAGAGCTAGAAGAACTTTCGGTACTTCTAAAAGTACCGTTTAATCCTTGAACTCGATTATTAGTCATGCCAACACTCGCCGCTATTTGAGTAAGCGACGATGATGCCATGTTTTTCATTGATATAATAAATTCATATGCATTCATAAATCTTAAATTTTAGCAGAAATTATAGCACCAAGGGCTTTGTTTCTAATAGGCATAGCCAAAAACCTTTTATCAAAACCTACTATAGTAGCCCTTTGCTCTGGATCATTAATACGCTCGTACATATTTACACTACCGTCGCACTTCATTACTTCCTCAGAACTAAAAGAAAATGAGCCGAAAGTTGTGTTAGAATCTGCTATCGCACCCCAAGGAAGTTTTGTTAACGTTGAAACATTATACTTTGGCGTTTTGGTATATTGCAAAATATTGAATCCTGCAAATCGGTTAGGTTGTCCGTTAACAAAGTCCGTAATATCTTTGAAAGATTTTAAGTCGAAAAGAATTAAATCCTCTAAATGATTTGGGTCAAGCACTAAATATCTGTTTTCAAAAGGAATATCTAATAAATCATATTTCTTTTTTAGTTTCAAAATATCCTCAGGAACTAATCTTTTAAATCCTTCTCCATTGTCACTTCCTGTAGTAATAAGAATAGGAGTATCTACTGTATTACTAGCGGGAGCATAAGCGTGTGCCGCTTTTTGTCCTGTTGAAGATTTTAATGCGTTTCTATGTCCGTAAATAACGCTTTCTAATTTATCATAAGCCAGCTCTACCGTTTCAGGATTTCTAACTAAAGTGTTTTTAGTTTCGTAGAAATCCAGTTCAAGAGATATAGGCATGTCGGCTCTCTCAACTATCGGAATAGGATAAGTTGTATTATTAATTAAGACCTCGGGGTCAAAACCGCAATCAGCTAAATTGATTTTGTCGTTTTCTACGTATGCAGTCATGTCTTTTGCATAATTTAAAAACGATGCCTCAGGGTAAAATTTTTCCATAATTTGGCTAGTCCAAACTTGTTTATTCAATGTACTCATAATCTCTAATATTTAAAATTTAATTGTTATACTCTTCTTTAATTAGTTTGTTGTAAAGTTCTCGGTCGTCTTCAAGTTCTTTTGGAGCGTGTTTTCTATAATCTTGTAATGTCCATTCGCTTCGTGGCTTATCGGTAAGGTCGCTTAACTCTGTTTTTGTGCTTTTGTGACCCAAAACAACACTTTTTATTAAACTGTGGTTCGCTCGTGTAACGTCCTTATTGGTTGCTTCTGTAATAAGAGCTTGCAAATCTTTTTTTGTAGAAACAAAGTCGCCTTTGAAAGCCATCAACTGGACACGTTTTAAACTGGCGGGAATAATTTTTAGTTGAATTGCTAAACTTGTTAAATTTTCGGATTCCTCAGTCCTTTCATTTCCTAGTTCGTCAACCCGTTTTTTTAATTCCTCAATTGCTGTGAAAATTTCATCATCCTTTGCATTACTTTTCAAATCCAACAGTTGAATAAGTTTAGTGTTCAAATCCGCTGGAGTTTTTAAGTACGTTCTACGGTATAGATTGTATTTTACGGTATTTTTTGATAACTCACTACTAACCCTAACCGCATTTGCATTTGACGGTATTGCAACGATTGAGCATTCAATAACGACTGATTTTTTAGCTACACCGTCGAGGGGTGGCTCTTCGGGAAATTCAACACCTAAAGAGGTAGCGTTAAGAAAACCGTTTTCAACTTTTTTCGCAATCTTAATCGCCAACGGGTCATCCATATCAAAAACCGCATCAGCAAAAACTTGTGTACCTTTTACTGTTATGTTTTCCCACTTTCCAATAACGTCAAGTGCTTTATCGTGTTGATAAAACATTACTGGATTCTGTTTAAATCGGGTCAAATCCATTCCAGCGGTTAGAATTGAAAACCCGTAGCTATTTACACTTTCATCGTGTATTAAAAACGTTTGCTTTTTTACTGCCATATCATTTATATTTTTTACTATTATTAAAATTCCTTTTACTTTTTTATATTCTTAGTTTTTAAATTAATTTTTGACTTTCTATTTTAGATAAAGTGAAATCTATTTTTGATTGTAATTTTTTGGAGTACGCAAAAGGAAAATTTATTATTACATCATCATTCATAAGTACGCCCCGCTCTTGGTTAATGCAAATCCTTTCGCCAATTGAAAAAACAGTTTTGTTTTTGGCGGTGCAATACTCTAAAATCATTTGAAGTTCTTCAAGGCGTAATTCTCTATCCATTTTGTTACTATATTTTATTACTTATTAAAATCTACTTTATAATTGTTTGATTGCCGTTGTTAAACCCTTTTTAATTGCTATTTATTTCTGATTTAAACCACGTTTAAATTTTTGTTCGCATCGATTTGTTATTCACTTATTAAAACACCAAAACCGCCTTATTAAAGGCGGTTGGGTTGTGGTCAGAAGCTATAATTACCGTGAGAAAGTTTTTAAATGTCATTGTGTTCTGTGATTATTGTTTTAGAAATTTAGTTGAAATCATAAATTTCATTTTCCTCTATTCCTGAATCACAAATTTGAATTTCAACGGGCGTAAAAACTGTTTTTGTATAGTAGGTCATTCCTAAAAGCTTATAATACTTAACATCTTTCACAACGCTTAGTTGTTCATCTAAAAAATGCTTAGTTATGGTAGTAAATGGGTTTTTCATTTAGAATGTTATTTTAGTTTAATTAGAGTTTTTTTTAATCGCTGATACTTATACCAGTTTATTTAATTACCCATTATTTTTTTGGGATATATCGCTACGGGTTTTAATTTGCCTAATTCAACTCTACAAAGAGTTGTTTGAATAGATCTTGCATTTTTTCTAAATTGCTCTTGACGATTAAGTGCCATATCAACCCCTATTTTCATTTCTTCAAAATCAAAATCAATGCAATTAAACATTGTAATGATTGGCGCAATTTTGCCATTTCTTAAAACAACGTTGGTTATTAATGCGTGAGATGGCGCTTTTAATAAATCATTATTTTCTTCGATAACTGGAATTAAAGCGGTGTTTTGGTTTTGTGTGAATGTTTTCATAATTTTGTTTTTCTAATTTTGTTAAAAATTCGTTTTTAGCATTTCTAAGGGTGGCTTTTAGTAGAAGCCACCTTTTTTGTTTTTTATTAGTGTCGAACCCTGTATTATACGCTGAAAAAAAATTACTTGTTTAAAATTTTAGTTTCTCTTTTCCTCTTTTTCAATTCAAATAAATATACTTTTGCAAGCATTTTACTTATGTCGGTTCTTTCAAAATCCTTCATTACCTTTTGGTTATGATAGCTTCCAAAAACTTCTATTATTAAATCCCTAATTGGAAATGGTAACCTATTAAATTCGTAAAGTGTACTCATAGCACCCTGTCTTTCTTTGAATATTACAATACTATTAAGTACTTCTTTGTCAATATCTAAAAATCTAATTAGGTAGCTTTTTTTTATACATATTCTTTTTTTATGTAGAATATAAATGGGAAGCATATTTTTTGACTTTATTAATTAGCACTTCTTTTTCCTTAATTATTTTTTTCATTATTAAGACTGTATTTTCATCATTCCTATTAAATCTAGACACGACTGTCTCTCTTTTTAAACCTAAAACTTTACTTAATGTAATATAATCGCCAATTTCAATTTTTGATTTTATTAATGTCTTAATGTTTTCTATATCTTTTTGTTCCATATATTTGTTAAAAATTGAAATACTAACAGTGCAAATATATTACAATATGCAATATAAATTACATATTTAAATATTATTTTTAATATAATTTACTTTTTAATGGATAAATCATTGATTATAAATGAAATAAAAAAACATCTTGGATTCAAAAAAGATATTGATTTCGCCTCATATTTAGGAATAAATCAGAGTACTTTATCATCTTGGCATAAAAGAGGAAGTATAAATTACGAGCTAATTATTACAAAATGTAAAGATATTGACGCTAACTGGCTTTTAACTGGAAAAGGACAAATGCTAAGGAAAAACAATAAAGAATCTTTAAATGAACAAAAAACGATGTTTAAAGAAGAATTAAATTGTCAGGAAGTAGAACTATTGAAAAAAGATTTAAAAACAGCACAATCCACCTTAAAGGATAAAAACCAAATGTTAGAGGTGCAAAATAAATACATCGGGAAACTCGAGCAGGAAATAGAAAGTTTAAAAAGCAAAAAGAATCAATAAAGAACAAAATAAGCTATATATAGCAACAAATAAACGTTTTTTTTTACCTTAACCTTTGATAAACCCAGTAAAAACGGGGCTTAAATGGTTTTTCTTGTGTTATTAAGTGCCGTGAGTTTGTAACATTTATGCAAAAACACAATATAAACTACAAAAAACAATATATAAACTTGTTTATATTTTTATTGTTTTGTCTATCCAACTGTCCACCCAACTGTCCACCCTGTATAAAAAAACTGTTTTTTATGTGTTTTTAATTAACTAAATAAATCAAATAAAAAAGCCTCTAATTAGGAGGCTTATTTTATGCGTAAATATGCTTTAAGACCTTGTTACAAGTAATTTTAAGGCGTTTTAAGTGATATGACGTAATTCTTTTCATTCACACGTAATTAATCGCTTTTTTACTGGTATATAATAGACACTTATTAGCATTTAATTGGAAATTTTGTTTTGTTTCAAAATACGACCTTTTTTGTTGTGAAGTACTGATTTTATTGGAGTTTTCGACCTTTTTTATATTGTATCTACTTAGAACTATTGTTTAATAGCCTATACAAGAATAAAATTATTTTTTTCATGTCAATTATTTTAAGTCATGCGAATATAGCTCATTTTCGCAATTATCTAATCGTTGAAGTTCTTAAAACTGTGTAGAACGAAGTATTATTGGCGTTTTTTTACGAATTTAACAGTATCAAAAACAAAAAAGGTGTTCTGTTTCCAGAACACCTTTTAAATAGTGTATTACTTTTTAGTCATTCAACATCTTCCAAAGTTTATCTTTAAGATCTGTTAAGCCTTGTTGTGCCACAGAAGAGATAAACATATAAGGAATATCTTTGAAAGCAACGTCTAATTCTGTTTTTAATTCAGCCTTAAGTTCATCATCCAGCATATCGCATTTTGAAATCACTAAAAGACGTTCTTTGTCCAACATCTCAGGATTGTATTTTGTTAATTCGTTTACCAAAATATCGTATTCCGCTTTAATGTCCGGTGTATCAACAGGAACCAAAAACAATAATGTTGAGTTACGTTCGATATGACGCAGGAAATAATGACCTAATCCTTTTCCTTCAGCAGCACCTTCAATAATTCCCGGAATATCAGCAATTACAAAAGATTGATAATCTCTGTAGGCCACAATTCCTAAATTGGGTTTCAAAGTCGTAAACGGATAATCTGCAATTTTTGGTTTTGCAGAAGTCAGTACAGACAATAAAGTCGATTTTCCTGCATTTGGAAATCCTACCAAACCAACATCTGCCAAAACTTTAAGTTCCAGAATAACATCCATTTCTACTCCCGGTAAACCAGGTTGTGCGTATCTTGGAGTCTGATTGGTTGAACTTCTAAAGTGCCAGTTCCCTAAACCACCTTTTCCACCTTTAGAAAGGATTCTTTTTTCTCCGTCTTCGGTAATTTCAAACAGGGTTTCTCCTGTTTCTTTATCTTTTACAACAGTTCCTAAAGGTACTTCGATAAATTTATCATCTCCGTCGGCACCGGTACTACGATCTCCTCCTCCATCACCACCGTGACCTGCTTTTACGTGTCGCGCGAACTTTAGGTGAAACAATGTCCAAAGACTTTTGTTACCCACTAAATATACGTGTCCACCACGTCCTCCGTCACCACCGTCCGGACCTCCTTTTTCAATAAATTTCTCTCTATGTAAATGTGTAGATCCTTTCCCTCCTTTTCCGGAAGAAACATATATCTTAACATAATCTACAAAATTTCCCTCTGTCATTGTTTTTAGTATTCAGTCGCAGTCGCAGTTTTCAGCACAAATGTGACTGAAAACTGAAACTGAAAACTATTTTCTTTTTGTTTATGTATAGTTTAAAGTTTAAAGTTTCAGGTTTCAAGTTGGTATATCACACTTAACTTGAAACTTGAAACAGAATAAAACCTAAAACAAATTCTCTTTACTCTTTTAGCGCTTTTACCAGCACTTTATCAATCTTTACGCCATCCATATCGATGACTTCTAAAACAAATTTTTGCCAGATTAATTTCTCCCCTTCTTTTGGAATATGAGAAAGTTCCGTCATAATCATTCCGCTTACGGTATTTACCTCGTAATCGTTTGTTAATTCGTCCAGCTCAAAATAGGTTAAGAAATCGTGTAACGAATAATGTCCGTCTACCATCCATGAACCGTCTTCTCTTTCTATTAATTGGAATTCGTCTTTATAAAAATCAGACGCATCACCAACTAAGGCTTCTAATATATCATTTAAGGTAATTATACCTTGAAAAACACCATATTCATCTGAAACCATAGCATAATGAATTCCTGTTTTTTTGAAATTCTCTAATGCCTTGTAAGCTGTTGTTTGCTCCATTAAATAAGGAGCTTCAATCATAATTGCCGCTAAATCAAAATGATCGCTTTCAATATTGGCGAATATATTTTTTAATGTAACTATCCCGACAATATCATCGTAGTTGTCACTATATACCGGGTAAACTGTGTGCAAGTCCTGCAAAACCAGCTCTTTTATTTTGGCTTTATCTGCATTTAAGGGCAACATGTCTACCGATTTACGGTGTGTCATTAACGAATTTACCTTTCGGTCACCAATATGAAAAACACGTTCCACGATATCCTGTTCAATTTCCTGAACTTCTCCGCCTTCAGTTCCTTCTTTAATAATGGCTTTAATTTCTTCTTCTGTAACTTTCCCGTCTGCTGTGGGTTTAATTTGCAAAACATTCAACAGAAAATCAGTCGATGATGTCAACAACCAAATAAATGGCGCTGTAATAATCGAGACTATTTTCATTGGCATTGCTACCATTTTCGCAATAGATTCAGGATAATTTAACCCGATTCGTTTTGGCAATAATTCCCCTAAAACTAAAGAGAAAAAAGTCAAAACAACTACTACAATACCAACTGCGACAGAATGCGCATATGGTTTTAAAACTCCAAATCCACTCACAAATATTTCAACATCCATTGTGATTTTATCACCCGAATAAATACCGGTTAAAATTCCGATTAAGGTAATTCCGATTTGAACGGTTGATAAAAATTTATTTGGAGAATTGGCCAGATCCAGTGCTATTTTGGCACTTTTATTCCCTTTTTTTGCTGCAGTCTCCAATCTGTTTTTCCTTGCTGAGATCAATGCAATCTCAGACATGGAGAAAACTCCATTTAATAGAATTAGAAAAAATATTATTAGTATTTCCAATTTGTAATTGATTCGTTATTTAATAGTCGTTAAAATAATAATTTACAGTTCACCTGTGTTACCATCCGGAAGTCAAAAGCTAAAAGCTAAAAAAAACTAATTTTTCCTCCCAAAAAACAGCAACCCGAAGAAGCTCATTTTATGGTATGGAAAAATAGTTTTTTATATCCCAATAACCCTCGGGATGTAACGACAGCCGGAAAAAGCTTCTACAAATTATCTATAACTGACGTTAATCGTTCTGTAATTTCTTCGATAGTTCCAATACCGTTTACCGCATGAAACTTATTCTGTGTTTTATAATATCCAATTAATGGAGCTGTTTTTTCATTGTATTCCTGATATCTCACGCGAATTTTCTCTTCGTCCTGATCATCCACTCTTCCGCTTGTTTTTCCTCTTTCCAACAAACGAGCTACCAAAATTTCATCATCCGCTTCTAACGCAATTGTCGCTGTTACGCTTGAATTAATTGTTGGCAAAAATTTATCTAAAGCTTCCGCCTGATCTAGCGTTCTCGGGTAACCGTCGAATAAAAATCCCGCAGTATCCGGATGTTTTTTCACTTCGTCAATTAACATTGCAGTTGTTACTTCGCAAGGTACCAACTCTCCATTATCCATAAAAACTCTTGCTTTTTTACCTAAATCTGTATCGTTTTTTAAATTAAAACGAAAAATATCTCCGGTTGAAAGATGTGTTAATTTGTATTTTTCTTTTAAAAATTCTGCCTGAGTTCCTTTTCCCGCTCCAGGCTTTCCAAATAAAACAATGTTAATCATAATAAGTGTGAGTGTTGCTTGACTTCTTATTTTCAAAGAAGTTTAAAATGAATATATAGTTGTGTGTTTGTGTTTTAAAATTTATTCGGCTACTTTATATACTTCTGGCAGGTTTCTTCCCAAACCGTCGTAGTCTAAACCATAACCAACAATGAACTTATTCGGAATCCTGATCCCGACATAATCAATCTTAATGTCTTTTTTATAAGCTTCAGGTTTAAAAAACAAAGTGGCGATCTTAAAATGTTTTACATTTTGTGCCTTAAACAGTGCTTTTAATTCCTCAATCGTGTTTCCTGTATCCACGATATCTTCGATAAGCACTACGGTTCTGCCAGTCAAATCCTGATTAATCCCTATTATTTGTTTCACAGAATTTGTTGATTCTGTCCCTTCATAAGAGGCCATTTTGATAAATGAAACTTCACATGGGCTTTTATATTTTTTCAGAAAATCGGCCACAACCATAAATGCGCCATTCAAAACCCCAATAAAAATTGGCGTATCATCTCCAAAATCATCTTCTACTTGGGCAACTATTTTCGTTAAAGCAAAATCAATTTCTTTTGCCGAAATAAACGGAACAAATTGTTTATCGTGAAGTTGTATCATTATTTTCATATTTAAAATAATGCGCAAAGATACAGAATTACAACCAAAGGACAGTATCAAAATACACGGTGAGTTAATTTTTTTCAGATTGTTTAACATCCCCTACCAATTACTAATTTTAAGTTCGAAATATTTCGATTCCGATTAAACGATTACTCTTCAAAACCTTAAGTAAAATCTAAAACCATAACACCTCATAAAAGACCGAAACACCGAACTCAGAAACCTGTAAATTTTCTCCCGATGACGACTTGATTGCGACTAAAAAACGTGCTTCCTGACTTCAATCTAATAGTACAATAATCGATACTGCTTTGCCTTCACCTCATCAGACTGATATTCCTACAAATTTTATGAGATATTCTCACTAAATTACCTATTTTAGTTGCGTATTTAAAACCCAAACAAATGTCCTCTGAACTCCAATCAAAACTTAACTATTTAAAAGCTTACCGGGAAAACCGGCTTAAAATCGCACAGGACGTTTTAGAAAACAAGGATCAATTCAAAGAATTGCTTTCTATCTGCTTTTCTCCTCTTGACAAAAACAACCATAAAGCGTGTTGGATTTTAGAGTTTGTCTCTTACGAAGAATTGATCTGGCTTCAATCCCATCTTGATTTTTTCTGTTCGAATCTTAAAATCTTAAAAGACGAAAGTGCGATCCGTCCCATTGCAAAAATCGTTCAGCTTTTAGTAAAATCGCATTATAAGAAAAACGAAAACAGCATTTTACTTTCAGAAGAAAACCTTCAGGATTGTATCGAAGCCTCTTTTGACTGGCTTATAAACGACACAAAAGTAGCCGCAAAAGCCTACTCCATCAGAACTTTATACGTTTTAGGAAACCATCACGACTGGATTCATCCGGAACTGCAAATCATTCTAAACAAGGATTATGCAGCACATTCGGCGGCCTATAAAGCCGTTGCCAGAGAAGTTTTAACGAAAATAAAATAGCGTTTTCCTATTCAATCATTATAAAGTATCTTTGCGCATCACAAACACACAACAATGAATTATTTTTCTTCTGATTTTAAATTAGGAATTTTAGGTGGTGGACAATTGGGCAAGATGCTGTTATTTGATACCCGAAAATTTGACATACAAACTTATGTATTAGATCCGAGTGACGAAGCACCCAGTAAAATTGCCTGCAACCAATTTTTCAAAGGCGATTTAATGGACTATGAAACGGTGTACAATTTTGGAAAACTGGTTGATGTTTTAACTTTCGAAATTGAATTGGTTAATCTGGAAGCTTTAACACAATTAGAAAATGAAGGCCTAAAAATCTACCCTTCTCCAAAAACTTTAAAAGGAATTCAAAACAAAGGGATTCAAAAAGAATTTTACGCAGCAAACCATATTCCAACGGCTCCTTTTGAGAAATTTGAGAATCTGGAAAGTCTAAAATCAAAAATCAACGATCTGACATTACCATTTGTATGGAAATGTACTGAATTTGGATATGATGGAAATGGCGTAAAAGTGATTCGTAAAAGTACCGATCTGGATTCTTTACCAAATGTAGAATGTATTGCAGAAACGATGATTCCGTTCAAAAATGAACTGGCGGTCATTGTTTGTCGCAATCCGTCCGGTCAAATAAAAACCTATCCGGTTGTGGAGATGGAATTTCATCCCGAAGCCAATCAGGTAGAATATGTAATCTGTCCTGCCCGTATTGATGAAAAAGTAGCAGAAAAAGCCAGAGCGATTGCCTTAAATGTTTCTGAAAAATTCAATCACGTTGGGCTTCTAGCGGTCGAAATGTTTCAAACTAACGAAGATGAAATCCTGGTAAATGAGGTCGCACCACGTCCGCACAATTCCGGTCATTATTCTATTGAAGCCAGTTATACTTCCCAATTCGAAAATCATTTACGTGCCATTTTAGATCTTCCATTGGGAGATACAGAAAGTAAAGTTGCCGGAGTAATGGTAAATTTAGTAGGCGCAGAAGGTTTCTCAGGAGACGTTGTCTACCAAAATATCGAAACCATTTTAGGTTGGAATGGTGTTACACCGCATATTTACGGTAAAAAACAAACACGCCCGTTCCGAAAAATGGGACACGTTACGATTGTAAATCAAGACATGACCGAGGCAAGACGAATTGCAGAGGATGTTAAGAATACTATTAAGGTTATTAGTTAAGAGAGTATACAGTCGCAGTTTTCAGTCACAGTCACAGTAGCAGTCGCAGTCTGAAACTTGAAACAAAAAAACAGTCACACTTTTCAGTCACAGTCTAAAACGTGAAACATGAAACATGAAACTTTTAACTTAAAACAAAACACACAACAAAAAAACAAAACACATGAGCAAAGTAGCTATCATAATGGGAAGTATCTCAGACATGCCAGTCATGCAGGATGCCATCGACATACTAAAACAATTTAATATAGAAGTAGAAGTTGATATTGTTTCGGCACACAGAACGCCGGAAAAATTATTTGATTTCAGTAAAAATGCGCACACTCGCGGTATTTCGGTGATTATTGCCGGAGCAGGTGGTGCAGCACATTTACCGGGAATGGTTGCTTCAATGTCACCGTTACCTGTAATTGGAGTTCCTGTAAAATCAAGTAATTCTATTGACGGATGGGATAGTGTATTGTCTATTCTTCAGATGCCGGGTGGAGTTCCTGTGGCGACAGTTGCCCTAAATGGAGCAAAAAATGCCGGAATTCTGGCCGCACAAATCATCGGAAGTCATGACAAAATAGTTCTTGAGACTATTATCTCATACAAAGAAGAACTTAAAGCTGCCGTTAATAAAGCTGCTGAGGGTTTAAAAAAATAAAAAACTAATTCCCGCAAGATTTCCAAAATCCTGCGGGAATTTTAGATTTCAATTCAAATGGACCTTTACGCTTATCCTCTTTTGACAAACAATCAGATTTAAAACACTTTAAAACTTAAAAGAAAAACTTAACTTTGATAAAAAAGCAGTAATGAATATCCAAGCCTCTAAAATAGAATTAGCTAAAATTGTTCTGGACATAGACAATCCTGATTTGATTCAGGAAATTGTTGATTTCATTCAATCGAAAGAAAGTTTATCAGAAGAGCAAAAAAGCAAAATCAATGAAGCTATTTATTCTTTAGAAAAAGAAGAAGGAATCCAACATGATGCCGTAATGGAAGAAACCAAAATCCGCTATTCAAAATATTTTAAATAATGGATGTAATTTGGGCTCCACAAGCTAAAAAAGATTTTTGGAACAATATCGATTATCTTGAAGCAGAATGGTCTGAAAAAAGTGCTTTACATTTTATTAAAAAAGTAGACACAACAATAGCCCTTTTAAAAAATGACACCGTTTTATTCCTAAAGACCAACTACAAAAACGTCTACAAAATTGTCATTACAAAACACATTTCACTTTATTACCGAATAGAAAACGAAACAATCCAATTTACTACGTTTTTGGAACAACTTTCAAGATTTAGAAAAATTCAAATTATGACTTTAACTTTTCAGGCTCCTAACAATCAAAATTAAACTGCTAAATTAGCCCGAAACGTCATAAAAAATCAGTAGAATAAAAAACAATATCAATGAGTATCTTAACACAATATTTCAACACCAGACATAATACAGCCCCGTTTTCGCAAATCAAAATCGAAGATTATTTTCCTGCTTTTCAGGAAGGAATTACTCAGGCCAAAGCCGAAATTGACGCTATCGTAGACAATCCCGAAACACCCACTTTTGAAAACACGATTCTTACATTGGAATATTCCGGTGATATTTTGGATCGTATTTCTAGTATTTTCTTCAATTTAAATTCGGCTGAAACGAATGACGAAATGCAAAAAATCGCTCAGGAAGTTTCGCCTTTATTATCAGATTTCGGAAACGACATTACGCTAAACGCCGCTTTATTTTCTAAAGTAAAAGCAGTTTATGATCAAAAAGAAAGTTTGAATCTAACTCCGGAACAAACGACACTTTTAGATAAAAAATATAAAAGTTTCTCCAGAAACGGAGCCAACTTAGCCGAAGACAAAAAAGAGCAATTACGCGAAATCGACAAAGAACTTTCTAAATTAAGTTTACAATTTGGCGAAAATGTTTTGGCAGAAACCAATGCCTTCGAATTGCATTTAACAAGCGAAAGTGACTTGGCCGGATTACCGGAAGGAACTATTGAAGCAGCCCGATCACTGGCTAAAAGTCAGGAGAAAGAAGGTTGGATATTTACTTTAGATCACCCAAGTTATATTCCGTTTTTGACTTATGCTGACAATCGCGAATTGCGTAAAAAAATGGCCATTGCCTTTGGCGCAAAAGCATTTCAGGGTAACGAATTTGACAATCAGGAGAATGTTTTAAAAATAGCTAAATTACGTTTCGAAAGAGCCAATTTGTTAGGCTATAAAACACACGCGCATTTTGTTCTAGAAGAAAGAATGGCAGAAAGCCCGGAAAAAGTTTTTACTTTCTTAAACGATTTATTAGCGAAAGCAAAGCCTGCCGCTCAAAAAGAGTTTGCAGAATTAACGGCTTTTGCAAAAGAACTGGACGGAATTGAAGAATTGGAGAAATGGGATGGCTCTTATTACTCTGAGAAATTAAAACAACAACTTTTCAACTTAGATGATGAAAAGCTAAAACCTTATTTCCAGTTAGAAAAAGTATTAAACGGAGCTTTCATCGTTGCCGAAAAACTATACGGATTAACCTTTACAGAAGTCTTTGATATTGACAAATACCATGAAGAAGTTACCACTTATGAAGTAACAGACGCAGAAAATAAATTAGTTTCGATTTTCTATGCGGATTTTTTCCCAAGAAAAGGAAAACGAAACGGTGCCTGGATGACCTCATTCAAATCGCAATATGTAAAAGATGATGTAAATGAAAGACCACACATTTCTAATGTTTGTAATTTCACTAAACCGACAGAAACTAAACCTTCATTACTTACTTTTAATGAAGTAACGACTTTATTCCACGAATTTGGTCACGGGTTACATGGAATGTTGGCCAACACCACCTACCCAAGTCTGTCCGGAACTTCCGTTTTTTGGGACTTTGTAGAATTGCCAAGTCAGATTATGGAGAATTGGTGTTACGAACCGGAAGCCTTGGCTTTGTTTGCGAATCATTATGAAACGGGTGAAATCATCCCGATTGAATATGTTCAAAAAATAAAAGAAAGTGCCAGTTTTCAAGAAGGACTAGCTACTTTACGTCAGTTGAGTTTTGGATTATTAGATATGGCTTGGCACGGACAAGATCCGACCAACATTACGGATCTGAAAGCTTTCGAAACGGAGCAATTTGCCGATACCAAATTGTATCCTGAAGTAAAAGAAAATGCCATGAGTACGGCATTTTCACATATTTTCCAAGGAGGTTATTCTTCGGGATATTACAGCTACAAATGGGCAGAAGTATTAGATGCAGATGCTTTTGAATATTTTCAGGAAAAAGGAATCTTTAATACTGAAGTAGCTTCAAAGTTCAAAGAAAACGTACTTTCAAAAGGAGGAACAGAGCACCCGATGCTTTTATACAAACGTTTTAGAGGTCAGGAACCAAAACCTGAGGCTTTATTGAAACGTGCGGGATTACTTTAAAAAGTTCTCTGTTTTCAGTCGCAGTTTAAGGCTGTGACTGGAATTTTAATATTAAAAAATAACTACCTTGAAAAAGTATTTTAAACTATTCCTTTACCTTTCTCTTATAGGATTGGTTGCAATTATTTCTGTTAATTACTATGTAAAATCAACTACAGAACCACTTATTTACCACTCTTTAGAAAAATTACCAAAAAACGACATTGGAATTGTTTTTGGTGCGGGAATTAATGGTGATCAGCCAAGTAAATATTTAAAGGACAGACTTGATGCCGGAATTCTACTGTACAAAACCAAAAGAATTAGCAAAATTTTACTTTCGGGTGACAATGGACGTGACGAATATGATGAATTAACGGTCATGAAAAATTACTGTTATAGAAACGGTGTTGATACGACTAAGATTTTTGTTGATTATGCCGGTTTCGATACGTATTCAACGATGTATAGAGCGAAGCATATTTTTAAAGTTGAAAAAGCAACTTTAATCTCTCAGGAATACCATTTAAACAGAGCCATTTACATTGGAAACAAACTTGGCGTAAAATCAATTGGTTTCTCTGCAAACAGAGGGGAATATAATGGCTATAAATATGTCCGATTTAGAGAATGTATTTCTATAGTGAAATCCTTTTTTGATGTTCTGAGAAATCGCGAACCTCATTTTTTAGGAAATCCTATCCCTCTTGATGGAGAATCTAATTATTCCAAGGAAGACAAAAGATAACTAAAAAACCGAAGCAATTGCTTCGGTTTTGATTTATACTACTATAAATGGAGCTGCTTGCTATCGCAAATAGCTCCATTTTTTTTATGCTTTTACTGAAGCTTATTAATGATTTCAACTTGCTCCGGAAATTTAATTTTAAGCATTTCAATTTGTTCAGGAGTAGGAAGAAAACTATCACTTTTATCCCAGGCTGGAGCAAGACTACAGCTTGATAAGGCATAACCCAGGCCTACTAATTCGGCACCAAACCAATGGTTATGCGGTGCAGCTCCCATTAGAAGTTGTCCCTGATCGAGATCACTGCCAAAAGTTACCGTAGAATAAACGCCCTCTTCTGAGAAAATATGCAGTTTGATCGCGCTTCCCTGATGGAAAAACCATTGCTCATCTTGATTCAAGGCATGAATTTTAAGCACCTCTCCTTCTTTTAAAAGATAATAATTGGTAGAATAAGCCCTACGATCACCATTAAAACGTTTTGGTAAAGCTGCTTCCGGGAGGATGATATCACTTTCGGGTCCATGGGCTAAATACCCTCCAATTCCTGTGGGAACCATATTTAACTTTCGAATCAATCGATCGGCCTCGATATTGGCGTTAGGAAATCGTTTAGAAAAACACACGGTGATTCCTATAATTTCGTCGCCACCTTTCTTCCGTAAAAGCCCTTTTTGAGTAACAATTTCTAAATCGGCAACGGATCCGTCTGGCTCGGTTATTTCAATGGTCTCGTAGTAATTCAACAATGGAATACCACTTTCCATAACTTCTTTGTCATGGGCCACATGTGCGGCACGACTATCTCTGGTCCCGATAAGGTCTTCTTGCTTTTGCCCTAATAAATCTGCAAAATCTTTATTGACCCACAAAAAGACAGCATCGCGATTCTTGATACAAAAATATACACCATCTGTTTTATCGAGTACATCTCCCACTGTCATGGCAGGAATAGTATCTAATGGTATATTATTTATATCGGTATCGAGTTCGTTTAAGGTTTGATTTTCCATGATTAATTTGAAACAAAAGTTTTAGATTCACTTTTAACCTTAATATGGGACTCCTGATGCAAATTATCTGCCAAATCCTGAGCTAGTGCAACCATAGTCATTGTTGGATTCCACGAACCACTTGCAGGCCAAAGTGCTCCTCCTGTCACATAGACATTCTCAACACCGTTTGGACGGTAATCCAAACCAACAACTCCTTCGTCTCCTTTGCCAATCCAAAGACTTGAACCTTCATGAACCAATCCGCCCACTCTGCGTTGTTTAACCGGTGGGTGCTCACTCATCCAGACTCCTTCATCTGCATTACCGTGCCAATATTCTACAGCAGTGTGCCCTTTTGGTGATAAAGCCTCTTCTAACATCTGAAAAGTCCCATGATCCATGGTATCCCAAGTCTGCAAATCTGTTTCACCGGCTACCGCCTGCAACGTTACATTTGTTGTAGGATCAGATTGTCCGTTAAGACGCAGGTAATTCTCCGGATTTCTGAAATCCATTTCGCCCAGTACTGCACATACAAATACCAAATAATCCTCAGAACTTGTAAGCTGTGCCATAGACGCAGTAGCGACAACATCGGGCATATAACGAGCTGCTTTCTGAGCATTCTTAAGCGGGTTTTTATCTGAAAGAACCGAAAGTTGTACGTGATATTGCATACCACTTTCTTTATTTACACCTGCCATGTAGATCGCCGCTAATTCCAATTCACTTAATTGATTTGCAAAATCATAATCTTTACGCGGAATACGTGCTACTACAGAGGTAATGAAATGTGCCGTAAAACGTTCTCCTGCTTTTTTTACCTGAGGAAAAGAATTTAAGATCAACGTAGCCGGAGGAAGTGTTCCCATTGCCAAAATCACTTTAGCATTACCTACATTTACCATTCCTCTGGAAGTTTCTAAAGCAGTGGCAACCCCGTCTTGCTGATGAATGCGGTTTACAATACAGTTACCCACCATTTGCAGCGGACTTCCCTCTCCTTTTTTACTTAAATCAGATTGTTTTATGGCAAGATCCAACATCACAGATGGGGTAGAAAATTTAGCAAAATCCAAACCTTCCTGTACCCCTGACCCCGCTGCCAAAGGCGCTGCCATACTTCTGGTTGCTGAAGTCACTTTCCCTAAATTAGCAGCCAACATCTCCTGAAGCTCGGTTTGCAATAGTCCATACACAGGGCGTTGCAATGCAACATGTTTTAAAACGACAGGATCTAAATCACTATCGATCTGATCGGCCGGCACTACATTTAATAAAATTTCTGCCGATTTAAAATGCGCTTTTGCAGCATCTATAGTTTCTTGCGGCCAATATTGCATTTCTTCCTGTGTAGGTCTTGGACACCAGGCACTCCACATAATACTTCTTCCTCCAAAAAAAGGAATCATTCCGTGTTGAAACTGAATATTCCCTGCAGGTTGTGTCGCCGTTTTACTCGAAAGTGTCCACGGAAATGTTTCTGACAATCCGCCTAACACATGTTGATAAGGAATAGGTAAATTTTGAAAATGTTCCGGCAGGAAAAAAGGCCCTCTTTCTACAATCAAAATTTTAGACATTGGGTTTTGAGCTAAAGTTCGTTCGGCAAAAGCCAAAGAACAAAAACCACTACCAATTATAATAAAATCAAAATGCTCTTGTTCGCGAGCTATTTTCCAATCTGTTTCTGAAAGAAAAAAAATATGATCGAAAACTTTTTGGGGTGTCGGATCTTGCGGTCCCGGTGTCGGGTAACCATTTGCAAAATTCGGACTTGATGAAAATGTTGTCATAATACTTCTTTTTTAGGTTAATTGTTGGTGTTTGAGATTTATTATTTAGAAAGACAAAAACAGCAAAAAAACCGAAACTGTTGCTTCGCTTTTTTTGCCATTCTTATTTTAGGTGATCAATCGCTTTTTGACGACAATACCATTTTTATTTCACTTATATTTTTTTCTTACTAGAGGACGATAACGGTATAATTTCACCGAAAACATGACTCAGGATTTTGGGTTGCAGACTAGGACTAGTATTATTACTATGACAAGAAAAACAAGAGATTGCAGTGCTGTCTGTCGAAGCCGTTGATGGAGATTGAACAAACGTTTCCATGGTACTATTAGACAACTGTCCGGTACCAATTGCATCTCCATTAGGAATTGAGTCAGCTGTCCCTCCATAGGGGTAAACATTCCCGTTTGGTGCAGCACCTCCAAAAGTCCATGTTGCTCCTATTAACAGATAATTTTTTCTGACATCTTTGCCTACCAACATCTTACGAACGGCATTATTTATGGAAATGATCTCACTGTTGGAATCAGCCGGTGTTTGATCTTCTCCGTTAGGAACGGTATTAGAAGCCACTCCCCAAGCCATAATTCTTCTTACATTAGGAGTCTTAATCGTTGTATCTTTTACCTGAATCGTATTACCTGAAACAGTCATACTTTGAAAGTTTTGATTTCCTGTTGTATCATTGGCATTGACATTAAAAAGCCATCCTTTACCGGTATCGGCTCGCACCTGTTTTATATTATTTTGTTTATCGCGGTAAGCGTAAGCATCATTTGGCGAGTTTTTCTCATGTTCAAAAGTGGCCCAAACCATTTCAGGATGTCCGGCTACACTTCCTACAACATGCATTCCTACCAATGCTAATGTTGTTGTTTTTTGCCCCTTTTCAACCCATACCTTTGGATTGGACTTATCATAAGTAGGGATTACCGCTTTTATCGTAACATAAGTATCCGCGTTTGGTAAATCTTTGACTTCTACCCATGACGTTTTTAATTCCATTGCCAAAGCATCCGGATCGGGAGGTGCGGCCCAGCCTTTTGTTTTTGCATAGGCCAAAATACTATCTCTGGCGCTGGCTGTGGTTGGAAATTGATTTCCGTTTAATTTACCCTCGTTGACTCCGGTTAAAAAATAAGCGTAAACATCATTAACCATAGTGATATAGTATACTAATGATTTATTTTCTCCCATTAAAGCGCCATGAGAACCTGCTTGTCCTTGTTCAGACTGCACTTCTCTACCTTTAGAATCAAGAAAAATTGATTTTGCCCCTATTTTAAATTCCTGTACCACCGCGGACGGGTTAATTTTACTGTCGATAACAGGTTTTGGATTTTTGATGACTTTTCCTTTTGTATCAATAAAAGAGTGCAATCCTGAGGCATTGGTCAAAATATGATCGAACTGGATTAATTTGTTAGCGTCGTTTTTAACTTTTTCGTCTTTTTTCGCTGCTTCAATTTCAAACCTTCTTCCATTTTTATCGATCAAAATAGGCAATCTGTTTGGTCCGCTTTGATTAATGTTACTTACCGCACGAATCGCTTCATTGGCTTTGTGTTGTGTCAGCGTACGTTTGTTTAAGGAATCAGGAGGAGAAACATTGTAAAATACGGGAGATTCTAAAACAGTTCCTTTTCCGTTATATCCTCCTGAAGCCGGAGACGTTAGCCATAAGAACATCTGCTCCGACCATTTATAAAAATCACAATTGTTTTTACTCGGAAACAACACACTGTTTGCCGGTTTGACTAATCCGTTTTCAGTTACGGTACCCGAAGCAAACCAAGACTTAAACTCGGATTCAGACACCGTGCAAGTTTCTTTTACATCTTGTGGTAAATACTCATAATCATTAGAAGCCAAAAGGCCTTTCTCTTTTTTACATCCTAAAAACAGGATTACTATTACCATAAATGCTACAGCAATAATTTTTGTGGTTGTTTTTTTCATCTTTTTCACAGTTTAGATTTGGTTTATTTAGGGATATAATTAAGCAGCAAAACATTTATTTAAATTCACATTACAGGCAGTAAAATGATCAGGCGTATCTTTTTTAGTTGATACCAAATTCCTCTTTCAAATTTTCCGCCAAAGCAACAGGTTCATTTTCAATCTGGTGATTGTGGCACGAAAAACCTCCCGTTCCGTCCCAGCAGTTATTAATCGCAAAATAGGCATCAAAATCAGCCAAAAAAGAGTCATTCTCCGATTTCTCCAACGACTGTCTGTACTTTCCTTGCAGGCTGACTACTTTTGTGAATTGCCCTAATCGCGTAACATTGATTTTTCCTTTAACCTCAATGGCTATATCATTTTCAGAATCATCTACGGTTTGTTTAATGATAACCGTACCCGTCACAGAATTCTTCAATGGCTTTACTATCAAACTAAACGTAGCAATGGGAGCACCCGGCATCCCAACATTTCCTATAGTTCCTTCTGCTAAATAATCTTCTGTTACTAAATTTTCCATTTTGGTTTGGTTTTTGGTTTTTGTCATGTTTAATTAGAACTTTTCAGAATTGAGCTGGTTTCTTTCGAGTGGCTGCTCTTCTCTTTATTGAAAAGTAAACGGGCATAAAAATGGAACGCTATTCCGTACTCCATCTCTTAAATTCCCTATCAAAGCTATAACAGCAGTCCCGCTTAGAGCAAAAAAATGTCATAAGGCAATTTTTTTTTGTCATGAAAGAGATAAAAAATGCCCCAAGAGTCCTTTTAGATGTCATGAAAGCCCTTCTTACCTAGATGAGATAAATAGTTTAGTAAATGAATTCAAAGCAAACATCCCTAACTTAATCGCAGAATAGCCGTGCTTTTAAAACTTTAAAAAGGCAGTTGAGAAACCGTTTTACGCGGCAACAATATTATATTTTAAAATTATCTTTCAATTATTTTTGAAAGTTTAAAAACTTTTGCTTACATTTGATCTATGGAATTCAAAGAAGCAAAAAATAAATTCGTACAGACCTGGGGAGCTTTAGGTTCTCAATGGGGCATCAATAAAACCATGGCACAGATTCATGCTTTACTGATGGTTTCTAACGAGCCGGTTTCTATGGAAGACATTATGGATGAATTGCAGATTTCCCGTGGTAATGCAAGTATGAACTTAAGAGGTTTAATGGATTGGGGAATTGTATATAAAGAATACAAAGCTGGAGAAAGAAGGGAATTTTTTACTGCTGAAAAAGATCTGGACGAATTGGCTGTAAAAATTGCCAGAGAAAGAAGCAAAAGAGAGATTAAACCTGCTCTTAAAATCCTAAAAGAAGTTTCCTCAATAGAAGCAAAAGACACTGCCGAAGAAAAACACTTTATCGATCAAACCAATAAATTGTATGATTTTGTTTTAAAGGCAGATAATATGCTGGATAAAATAACAGAGTTTAACGAAAACTGGCTAGGTCGTCTGGTTTTAAAAATCATGAAATAAAAAAATTTCATTAAAAGTTTCATTTTTTTCTGAAAGTTTAAAACAATCAATAACTATAAACAAACAGACCATGAATCTCAACATTACTGGCTATCTGATTTACCTCAGCATCACGATTTTCATCATTTTCAGAGTTGGGAAAATCTGTTACAAGAATGGGAACATTTATGTCCGCGAACTGATTCCGGATCACATCGAAATTTGTCAAAAAATCAATCAGGTATTGTTACTGGCGTATTATCTTTTGAATAGTGGTTATTGTGCCATGACTTTAGTTTCCTGGCAGAAAATCACATCATCGACACAACTTATTGAAACCATCGGAATAAAAACGGCGATCATTATTTTCATCATTTCAATTTTACATTATCTCAATATTATAATTCTTACCAAATACATTCAAAAACTAATTAAATAACACCTTAAATTTAACTATCATGGAAACTATAAAAATCTTAATCGGTTACAGTATTTATTTGCCAATTGCATTATTCCTTACCTACTATGTTTCTAAAACACTTTTTAAAAATGGGAAAATCTTTATGCTTGATATTTTTAAAGGAAGAGAAGATATCGCTCAGGCCACCAATAAACTTTTTGAAACCGGTTTCTATCTTTTAAATGTTGGATTCGCTTTAATGATTTTACAACTTGAATTGAGCAGAGACAGTTACCAGGAATTAATTGAAAATTTAAGTTATAAAATTGGCGGATTCTCTATTTACTTAGGTATAATGTTATTCATCAATTTGTACTTTTTCTTCAGAGGAAAAAGAAAAGCAAAAGAAACAAGAGAAGAACGATTAGTATTTAAAGCTTAAGTCATCCCTTACATCTGGCGGGACTTATAAAACTCGTCAGATTTACTAAAAACTACCTGTCATGAAAACACTGGAAAACCAAACTTTACTGTATGACGAAGACTGTCCGTTATGTCAAGTTTACACTACGGGTTTTATAAAAGCAAAAATGCTGGACGAAAACGGTCGTAAATCGTATTGTCAATTAGATGAAAACGAACAAACTTTTGTTGACATAAACCGTGCTTCCAATGAGATTGCGTTAATAGACAACAAAAATCAAACGGTGCTTTATGGAATTGACAGTTTGCTAAAAGTCCTTGGATTCTCTTTTCCTTTAATTGAAAAAATCGGAAATATAAAACCCGTTAAATTCTTTTTGAAGAAACTGTATTCGTTTGTTTCTTATAATCGAAAAGTCATTATTCCGAGTAAAATCAATACAGCGGCGAAGTTACAATGTGTACCGAATTTCAATTATAAGTATCGATTTTTATTTATTGGTTTTGCTACTGTTATGACCACAATCGTATTGTACAACTATTCTTTTCTGATTCCGAGTTTGCCAAAAGCAAGTATCACAAGAGAATTTATGATAGCAATTGGACAACTCTTTTTTCAATCTTTGTTTCTTTTGAAATCAGACCGAAAAACAATCCTCAATTATAGCGGGAATCTAATGACGGTTTCTTTAATGGGATCCTTACTGCTTCTTCCAATACTGGCATTTCAGACTGTTGTCACTATTTCAGTAAATACCTCTTTAATTTGGTTTGTTCTTACCGCTTTTATTATGTTTATGGAACATTACAGAAGGATTAAAATACTACAACTACCGACTTACTTATGTATCACGTGGGTTGTTTACAGACTTATTGTTTTACTCTTAATTTTAAATTTCTAATGATCCGAAATAAATTAATCATCGCAGCAGGAACCGGCTTTTTAGGTCAGGGTTTACTAAGTCATTTTAAAGACAGATTCGGAGAAATCGTAATCTTAACCCGAGGGAAATCAAAAACGATTGACGGAATTAAATATGTTAATTGGAATGCTAAGACATTCTCCGGCTGGGAAAAAGAACTCGAAAACGCGGCCGTTTTGATAAACCTTGCGGGAAAATCGGTTGATTGCCGGTACACCAAAAAAAATAAAAAAGAGATACTGTTATCCCGAATTGAAAGCACCAAGATTTTAAATAAAGCAGTCTTAAATTGTAAAAACGCACCGAAACACTGGTTGAATTCCTCAACCTCTACCATATATCGTTTCTCATTAGACAAGGAAATGGACGAAAGGAACGGCGAAATTGGCAATGATTTCTCGATGAACGTGGCGCAATCCTGGGAAAAAGCTTTTTTTAAAACCGAAACGCCAAGTACCTTAAAAACGGCTTTGAGAACATCTATTGTTTTAGGAAAAAAGGGAGGTGCATTAGTACCGCTAAAAACCCTTGCCCAATTTGGCTTTGGCGGAAAACAAGGAAATGGAAACCAAATGGTAAGCTGGATTCATGAAACAGATTTTGCCAGAGCAATAGATTTTATAATCGACAAAGAAATAACCGGAGTACTGAATATTGTAGCTCCAAAACCCGTGACAAATAAAAATTTCATGTCCTTACTACGAAAAGCCGTCAAGGCTCCATTTGGGATTCCAATAACGGAATCGCTATTAAAATTAGGCTCTCTGCTTATCCGGACTGAACCGGAATTGGTTTTAAAAAGCAGGAATGTGATTCCGAAACGATTGCTTGAAGAAGGTTTTCAATTTGAATTTGACACTTTAGAAAAAGCATTAAAAAATCTAATACAATGACAACAATAAACTTAGTCACCAAAATAAAAGCCTCAAAACAAATTGTTTTTGATACCGCGAGAGATATTGATTTGCATCAAAAATCAACAGCAACTTCAAATGAAAAAGCCATTGCCGGTATTACATCGGGCTTAATTAATTTCAATGAAACCGTCACCTGGAGAGGAAAACATTTCGGATTTTATCTGACGCACAAAAGCCGAATCACAAAAATGGATCTTTATGATTATTTTCTGGATGAAATGGAGGAAGGCAAATTCAAATCATTCAAACACCAACATTTTTTTGAAGAACAAAACGGGGTTACCATCATGAAAGACCATTTACAATATGAAACGCCTTATGGCATTTTCGGAGAATTGTTTGATATTATATGCCTCGAAAAGCATCTGACCAATTTTCTTTTAGCCAGAAATAAAATCCTGAAAGAGACCGCAGAGAACAGCTCCCTGTAACAAAAAAGACCGTCTGTGTCAGACGATCTTTTTACATTGAAACTCTTGTCGGGAATAGTTATGGTGATTCATACTATTCCTGTATCGAATTATTTGGCGTAAATTTTATATTTACGCCAACTCTTCCTTTAGGTTTCTTATTGCTTGAACTGGTACATTTTCAATATGGTGTCTCCAGTAAGAGAAACCTCCAATTCCGTTCCACTCATTATCGATCGCAAAATGCGCATCAAATTCAGCCGGAAAAGCTCCGATTGCCGGCGGCGGGAAAGACTGAATGTACTCTCCGTGCAAGCTAACTACTTTTGTAAAAGGTCCAAATCCGGTAGCATAAATTTTTCCTTTTACATCTACAACGATATGGCTGTCCGGTCCATCTATCGCTTGCGTAATCACAACAGTACCAGATACTGAATTTTGTGATGGTACAACTACTAAACTAAATGTAGCGATTGGAGCTCCCGGAGTTCCAACATTTCCTATTTTGCCACTTGCTAAATAAGCATCTGCTAATAATTTTGACATAACTTTTCAATTTAATTTTTTCTTACTCGTAAGGCTTTTCAGAACCGCCTCGTTTTTTTTAGTGGGTTCTGCTCCACTGGTCTGATATAGGGTTTGTTTTGGGAAATCGTACTGACAAAAAATCCATATCATCTAATTAAAGATTGTGCTAAAAGATTTTTTTTCGGTCTCTTTTTCTTAGATCAAAACTATACTAAATCTATAGTATTAATAAATAAAATGTTATGAGACAACGTTTTATGGTTATGAAAGAAGTAAAAAACCGTTACAGGATTGCTTTTACAAGGAATTGTATAGTTAGAAAATATCACCTTCAATAAGAAATAAAAATTTAGGAAGTCAAATCTAAAAGTGGTGCAATCGCAAAAATTAAACACCAATAGTATGGAGTTCTAATGAGAAAAGATTCGATATAACTATTTTGAGTTGTTTGCTAATAAATCGTTGCGTTCGGTAAATTTTGATCGTCCTGATTTTTTTGCCACGAATTTGCTCGAATTTGCTCGAATTATTTTTTTGCCACAGATTAAAAGATTTGCACAGATTTTTTAATCATTTTAATCCTTTAATCTGTGGCAAAAATTCCCCGCCAAGAATCTCATTAATTAATTAGTGATAATTCGTGTAATTCGTGTTTAAAAAAACTACTGAAGCTTATAGCAAAACCAACATCAGCCACCAAAAGATCGGCACACTTTCTACCCAAAAAGAAGTATAATACTTAGATCTATTGGTGTTTGCAAATACAATGAACAAACACAACATTGTGATCATGATGATATTAATAAAAAGATCTTGATAATTAAAGGTCGAAATTAAAAACTCCAACAAACAAAACGGTATCAGCAATAACAACCCTAAAATTTTAGTTTTTTTCACACCTATCGTTTGTGGCACAGTTTGCAGATGTGGATCATCATTGGCCAAATCAAGAATTTCGAAAACCAAGATCAAAACAAAAACCAGAATAAAACGCTGAATGCATTTGATAAAAAAATCAGAAGTAAAAGGAATTTCAGCATTGATTAGAGGTAAAACCAAAGTCGCTCCCACCCAACAAATGGCAACCATATAAATTTTTACTCCGGCCCAGTTTCGCGCATTTCTTCTGTTCGGAAAAAACGGAAGGGTGTATAATGCGGTAATCGCAAAAATTCCAAACGAAACAACTTGCGTAATTCGCTTTAATTGAAAAAAATAATAACCAACCAAAACCACCGAAACAAGACTCAAAAGTGCGATAATTTTCAACTGACTTCCTATCGGATTTTTTTTTACCCGAACCAAAGCATCGTATTTAACAAAATTATACCCCACTATTGTTCCGAAAAAAACAAACAAAGCCATTGGCTCATCGTACTGAATATGAAAGACATGGAATGTAATATGCACCAATGCAAAACACGATAAAGCTACATGAATGCTGCTGTTTAAATAAAAATCTAATATCTGTTTGATAAGTTTCATGACTCAAATCTAATCAATTATTAAGAAATCAACCCATTAGTTATAAATTTCACAAAATTTGAAGTTAAAAATACCGAATAAATTATTATTAATACTTAATTTTGCACCACAAAAAAACAACACTTTTACAACTATATGAAAACAGATGCTTTTGCTTTAAGACACATTGGTCCAAGAGAAACAGATCTTCAACACATGTTACAGACAATTGGAGTTGAATCGATCGAACAACTTGTTTACGAAACCCTTCCAGATGACATTCGTTTAAAAGCACCTTTAGACTTAGACCCTGCGATGACTGAATATGAGTTCTCTAACCATATTCAACAATTAGGTAACAAAAATAAAATCTTTAAAACTTATATTGGTTTAGGATATAATCAGGCGATTGTTCCTGCTGTAATCCAAAGAAATGTTTTTGAAAACCCGGGATGGTATACGGCTTACACACCGTACCAGGCTGAAATCGCACAAGGTCGTTTAGAAGCCATTTTAAACTTTCAAACTACTGTTATCGAATTGACCGGAATGGAAATCGCTAATGCTTCTTTGTTAGATGAAGCAACAGCAGCAGCAGAAGCTATGGCACTGTTGTTAGATGTTCGTTCACGTGACCAAAAGAAAAACAATGTAAATAAATTTTTCGTTTCAGAAGAAATTTTACCTCAAACACTTTCTGTTTTAGAAACTCGTGCAACTCCAATTGGTGTTGAACTAGTAATTGGAAACCATGAAACTTTTGACTTTTCTACTGAATTCTTCGGAGCTATTTTACAATACCCTGGAAAATACGGACAAGTAAATGATTATACTGCTTTTATTGAAAAAGCTGCTGCAAGCGAAATTAAGGTTGCCGTTGCTGCTGACATTTTAAGCTTAGTAAAATTAACTCCTCCGGGAGAAATGGGAGCTGCTGTTGTAGTTGGTACTACACAACGTTTCGGAATTCCGTTAGGATACGGAGGACCACACGCTGCTTATTTTGCAACTAAAGAAGAATACAAACGCAGTATGCCAGGTCGTATCATTGGGGTAACCATTGACACAAACGGAAATCGTGCATTACGTATGGCTTTGCAAACTCGTGAGCAACACATCAAACGTGATAAAGCAACTTCTAACATCTGTACTGCACAAGTATTATTGTCAGTTATGGCTGGAATGTATGCCGTTTACCACGGACCAAAAGGATTACAATATATCGCTGACAAAGTACATGCTGCGGCAGCTACTTTGGCAAACGAATTACAAAAAATAGGCGTACAACAACTGAACTCTGCTTTCTTTGATACTATCTTAGTACAAGCAGATGCTAAAAAAGTAAAAGCGGTTGCTGAAGCTAAAGAAGTAAACTTCTACTACGCTGATGAAAATACAATTTCGATTTCATTAAACGAAACGACAAGTATTTCTGATGTAAATGACATCATTGCCATTTTTGCAGAAGCGCTTTCTTTACAAGCTACCACTATTTCTGAATTAACAGAAATCAATCATTTCCCGGATTCAGTAAACAGAACTTCTGCTTTCTTAGAGCATGATGTTTTCAACAAATACCATTCAGAAACCGCTTTGATGCGTTACATCAAAATGTTAGAGCGTAAAGATTTAGCGTTAAATCATTCGATGATTTCGTTAGGTTCTTGTACGATGAAATTGAATGCTGCTGCTGAAATGTTGCCATTAAGTAATCCAAACTGGAATAATGTTCACCCTTTTGCGCCACTTGACCAAGCACAAGGATACCAGGAAATGTTGAAAAAACTGGAGCAACAATTAAACGTTATTACAGGTTTTGCCGGTACTACTTTACAACCAAACTCTGGTGCACAAGGAGAATATGCAGGACTTATGGTAATTCGTGCGTACCACCAATCACGTGGAGACGATCACAGAAATATCGCTTTGATCCCTTCCTCTGCTCACGGAACAAATCCTGCTTCTGCAGCGATGGCCGGAATGAAAGTAGTGGTTACTAAAACATTAGAAAACGGAAATATCGACGTAGAAGATTTACGTGAGAAAGCCATTCTTCATAAAGACAATTTATCTTGTTTAATGGTAACTTACCCATCTACACATGGTGTGTTTGAAAGTGCTATTCAGGAAATTACAAAAATCATTCACGATAACGGCGGACAAGTTTATATGGACGGTGCGAACATGAATGCTCAGGTTGGATTAACAAATCCTGCTACAATTGGAGCTGACGTTTGTCACTTAAATTTACACAAAACTTTCGCTATCCCTCACGGAGGTGGAGGTCCTGGTGTTGGTCCTATTTGTGTAGCACCACAATTGGTTCCTTTCTTACCTGGAAACCCGGTAATCCCAACAGGAGGAGAAACGGCTATTACAGCTATTTCTGCTGCACCATGGGGATCTGCATTAGTTTGTTTGATTTCTTACGGATACATTTCGATGTTAGGAGCTGAAGGTTTAAAAAGCGCTACAGAGCATGCGATTTTAAATGCCAACTATATCAAAGAAAAATTAAACGGACATTACGATACTTTATATTCAGGAGAAATGGGTCGTGCAGCGCACGAAATGATCTTAGAATGTCGTCCATTCAAACAAAAAGGAATCGAAGTTACCGATATCGCAAAACGTTTAATGGATTATGGTTTCCACGCACCAACAGTATCTTTCCCAGTTGCAGGAACTTTAATGATCGAACCAACTGAAAGTGAAAACTTAGAAGAATTAGATCGTTTTTGTGAAGCTATGATTTCTATCAGAAAAGAAATTGAAGCAGCAACAATCGAAGACAGTAATAATGTATTGAAAAATTCTCCTCACACTTTGGCTATGCTAACAACAGAGACTTGGGATTTTCCTTATACAAGAGAACAAGCTGCTTTCCCATTAGAATACATCGCTGAAAACAAATTCTGGCCTTCTGTTCGAAGAGCAGATGATGCCTTCGGAGACAGAAACCTAATCTGTAGCTGCGCTCCTATTGAAGCATATATGGAAAATTAAAAAAAAATAATTTTTCGGCATTATCAATAAACCCGATAACTTCAAAATTATCGGGTTTATTATTTTTATAACATTATGCAAAGAACTTGTTATTTTACTACACAAATAAGAATGTTTTTACAAAATAAAAATACGCCCAAAAAACAATCGCAAACGTTTGAAATCTCATATAAAGCTAAAATTCATTATAAAATAACCAATAACTAGAGCTAAAAATTCTTATTTCATAATTATATGCACGCATAGTATGTTTTATGATAGTTATCATCATTTTATTTATAATTTAGCAATAAATTTACCGGCTAATAAAGGAATAATGAAAATTAAAATAATAGGTATCGGAAGTTACATTCCGAATAAAGAAGTAAGCAATACAGACTTTGACAAACATGTTTTTTTGAATGAAGACGGAACTCCTTTTGCTTATCCAAATGAAGTAGTAATTAAAAAATTTAAAGGAATAACGGGAATCGAAAATCGTCGTTATGCTGAAGATCAACATACCTCATCAGATTTAGCGTTTTTTGCTGCTGAAAGAGCCATTGAAAATGCTAAGATCGATCCTGAAACTTTAGACTATATCATCTTTGCGCATAATTTTGGTGACGTAAAATCCGGAACACACCAAACGGATATTTTACCAAGTTTAGCGACACGCGTAAAAAATAAATTAGGGATTAAAAACCCAAAATGTGTTGCCTACGATATTCTTTTTGGATGTCCAGGCTGGATTGAAGGCGTACTTCAAGCCAATGCTTTTATCAAATCCGGTATGGCAAAACGCGTAATGGTGATTGGTGCAGAAACTTTATCAAGAGTGGTTGACGATCATGACCGTGACTCAATGATTTATTCTGACGGTGCAGGAGTTTCAATCCTGGAAGCTTCTGACGATGAAACGGGATTGCTATCGTACGAAAGCGCTACTTTTGCTAACGATGAAGCCAATTTTTTATACTTTGGAAAATCATACAATGCTGATTTAGATCCGGACATTAAATACATTAAAATGTACGGCCGTAAAATTTATGAATTTGCTCTAAGTCAGGTACCTTGTGCCATGAAAAGCTGTTTAGATAAAAGCGGTATTGCAATTGATGATGTCAAAAAAATCCTGATTCACCAAGCAAACGAAAAAATGGACGAAGCGATTATAGATCGTTTTTACAAATTATACGATAAAACAGCTCCCAAAGACATCATGCCAATGAGCATACATGATCTTGGAAACAGCAGTGTGGCAACGGTACCTACACTCTATGATCTTTTGATACAAGGAAAAATAGAAAATCACGAAATAAACAAAGGCGACGTGGTAATCTTTGCTTCAGTTGGAGCAGGAATGAACGTTAATGCATTTGTGTATCGCTATTAATTTTTTTGATCCCATTCAAACGAGTTTAATATTTTTCTTTAATCATACAAAAAAGGCTGCTTCTTACTAATGAAGCAGCCTTTTTGATTTGGGAAGTAAGTAGTACAACTGATCCCATTTTTGAACAGGAAGCTTTTCTTAAAACGCACTAATACTTTTGCTACCTGCAACATTATAGGCAATAGGTCCTTTTTTAAATTATCTAATCTCTGTTTTTTTTTGAATAGCCGTTGGTTTCAACCAACGGATTTAAATAAGCATTGAGGCAGGCTTTAGCCAAAACTTTACTCTTAAGTTTTTTGGCTAAAGCCCAATGGTATTAAGTAAAGAGATTTTTTCACGCAGATTTAGCGGATTGGGCGGATTTTTTTTGAATCCGCTAAAATCTGCGGAAGACTTTTTTTAAACAATCCTTAACTTAATGACATTGGGTCAAAACCAACGGCAACTCAAATTCAAATTGATTATTATCAATGGAAAGGACTAATTTTACCCTTGATAAATCGTATTTAAAGTATAAATTCTTGAGACTTGTCGCATGTTTTGTATATAAAATGCTGGGTGTAAATTTCAATATCATTAATTTACAAAAAGTTGAACTAATTTTTATTGACCGGTTTTCAAAATGCACTACGAGGTTTTTGCTATATTTGAAAAAAGAAATACAGCTAATTACGATCTTAATTAGTTAAAATGTGGTCAAGAGAATTTACAAACAGTAACCATTAGAAAAAATGGACAATTCAAATGATATTAAAAGACTTTCAAGACTCACTGCAATTCTCTTACAACTGCAAACGAAACGACTTATCACAGCATCAGAATTGGCTGTAAAATTCTCAGTAAGCATCAGAACCATTTATCGGGACATAAAAGCATTAGAACAGGCCGGTGTTCCCATAGTGACAGAAGAAGGAAAAGGGTATACTTTAATGGAAGGGTACAGAATTCCGCCCGTAATGTTTACCGAAAGCGAGGCCAACGCTTTAATCACAGCCGAACAATTGATTCTGAAAAACAAAGACGCTTCTTTTGTCAAAGAATACTCCGGAGCCATCAATAAGATAAAAGCTGTTTTACGAAACGACACCAAAGACAAAGCTAATTTACTTTCAAACCGGGTACTGTTCAGGCAAAATATTGGCAACGACCGCACGAGCAATTATCTATCGACCCTTCAATTGACATTGACCAATTTTAACCTGGTCAACATAAGCTATTTTTCCCCCGACAATAACCAAACCACTCAAAGAATCATTGAGCCTTTTGCTATTTATTCGACTCAGGAAAATTGGTTACTCATTGCATTTTGCAGATTAAGAAAGGAATTCAGATCCTTTCGCCTAGACCGAATCGAAAGTTTGTTTGTGACGAATCAAACATTTGAACCTCATAAAATCACCTTTGAAGAATATATTCAATCGTGCAGAAAAAGCATTCCCACACCCTTGACATAAGGTTGTCACAACCACATTCTAAATTTACCTTGTTATTAACTGTAGCCCCTTGGGTGCAATTGATTTTAACACATAGAAACATAGTTAAAACTGATTTTACCATTCACGGAAAAAAATAGTATGACGGTGATGCTGCCGAGGTAGAAACTTTTATATCGGTAAAAGAATAAAAACAGCAAATCAAAAAACACTACATGCCCTCCTTTTTAGATGCGGGCATTTCATTTTCGTATCAGCTAAAAACGCAAAAGAAGAAGATATCTTTGTATATTTGCACCTTTGCCGATAAAAAATAAAAAATGTACGAAAAAACGTTTCCAAATAAAAGATTCAAACTTACTTTAGAATTTTTACAAAAACACATTACTACAGCTGAAACAATTTTGGATTTAGGAGTAGAAAATCCTTTTTCTAAAATCATGAAAGAGGCTGGATTTGCAGTCAAAAACACTACCGGAGAAGATTTAGATTTAGACCAAACTGTTTTAAAAAACGAAAAAACGGATGTTGTAACGGCATTCGAAATCTTCGAACATTTATTGAATCCGTTTACTATTTTAAACGAAATAAAATCAGATAAACTGCTAATTTCTATTCCAATGCGTTTGTGGTTTTCCCCGGCATACCGTAGCAAAACCGATATGTGGGACAGACACTACCACGAGTTCGAAGACTGGCAGCTGGACTGGTTACTGGAAAAAGCAGGCTGGAAAATTATCGACAGACAAAAATGGACTAATCCTGTAAAGAAATTTGGTATACGACCACTACTTCGCAGTTTTACCAATAGATATTATATTGTTTATGCTGAAAGAGCATAGATAATAAATTCCAAATTTTTAAAATTCTAAATTCCAATTTTCGCAACTTCAGTTGGAATTTGGAATTTAGAATTTGAAATTTTATAAAAAGTATATGAATTATTACATCGTCATTCCCGCGCATAACGAACAAGAACTTATTGGTCTGACTTTGCAGTCTTTGATTTCGCAAACCGTTTTACCTAAAAAGGTGGTGGTTGTAAATGACAATTCTACCGATAAAACAGAAGAAATTGTTTTAGAATTTTCGAAAGAAAACCCATTTATTTCTGTTGTGAATAAAACTTCAGATGCCATACACATGCCCGGAAGTAAAGTAATTCAGGCATTTCAAAAGGGTTTTGAGACTTTAGATTCCGATTACGATATTATTGTAAAAATAGATGGTGATTTGATTTTTCCTCCTAATTATTTTGAAACTGTTATAACACACTTTCAATCGGATGCAAGAATCGGAATGGCCGGAGGATTTTGTTACATCGAAAAAAATGGCGATTGGGTACTTGAAAACCTAACCGACAAAGATCATATTCGTGGTGCCTTGAAAGCGTATCGAAAAGAAACTTTCCAGCAAATAGGTGGATTAAAACCTGCCATGGGCTGGGACACTGTAGACGAGTTGTTATGTAAATTCTATAATTGGAAAGTTGTAACAGATGCGTCCCTACACGTAAAACACCTTAAACCAACCGGGGCAAATTATAACAAAACAGCGCGCTACAAACAAGGCGAAGCTTTTTTTACCCTTGGATACGGTTTTTGGATCACCGCAATTGCATCGGCTAAACTGTCGATGATGAAGAAAAAACCACTTTTATTTTTTGATTATATTAAAGGGTATTGGAAAGCTAAAACTGCCAAAACACCTTTATTAGTCACTCCCGAACAAGCTAAATTTATTAGAAATTATCGTTTACAGAAAATGAAAGAAAAGCTTTTTTAAGCCAAACCTTAAAAAACTCTAAACTGAAACTCTAAACTGTAAACTAATCCTTAATTTAGCCAATATTTGTAAAAACTATGATGCTCATTCGTTATTTATCCCAAATAGGAAAATATTTTTTAATGCTGAAAGAAATTTTCAACAAACAGACCAAATGGCCTGTAATGAAAAAATTAATCTTCAAAGAAATAGACGATCTAATTATTGACTCTCTCGGAATTGTATGTTTTATCTCTTTCTTTATTGGAGGGGTTGTTGCCATTCAGACCGCATTAAATTTAACTAATCCGTTAATTCCAAAATATTTAATTGGTTTTGCTACACGTCAATCCGTAATTCTGGAGTTTGCTCCTACTTTTATTTCTGTTATTATGGCAGGAAAAATGGGGTCTTATATCACTTCCAGTATTGGTACAATGCGTGTTACAGAGCAAATCGATGCGTTGGAAGTTATGGGGGTTAATTCCTTAAACTATCTTGTTTTCCCTAAAATAGTAGCCTTATTAATGTATCCTTTCGTAATCGGAATTAGTATGTTTTTGGGTGTTTTTGGAGGATGGCTTGCTTGTGCTTATGGAGGATTCTCAACCAGTCAGGATTTTATTCAGGGTGCTCAAATGGAATTTATTCCCTTTCATATTACTTATGCTTTTATCAAAACTTTGATTTTTGCCATGTTATTAGCTACAATCCCTTCTTTTCATGGTTACTATATGAAAGGTGGTGCACTTGAAGTTGGTAAAGCTAGTACGGTATCGTTTGTATGGACATCGGTTTGTATTATTCTTTTTAATTACATATTAACTCAATTATTATTAGGATAATGATAGAAGTAAAAAACATAGAAAAATCATTTGGAGACAGCAAAGTTTTAAAAGGGGTTTCGACCGTTTTTGAAACCGGAAAGACCAACTTAATCATTGGACAAAGTGGATCCGGAAAAACGGTTTTATTAAAAACATTATTAGGAATTCATACTCCTGACTCGGGAACTATCGAATTTGACGGACGTGTTTATTCGGCATTAGATCCGGATGAAAAAAGAGAACTAAGAACTGAAATTGGAATGGTTTTTCAAGGAAGTGCTTTATTCGATTCGATGACTGTTGCAGAAAATGTAGCGTTCCCTTTGAGAATGTTCACCAATGACAATAAAATAAAAATTAAAGAACGTGTTGATTTTGTTCTGGAAAGAGTAAACTTAGTTGATGCGCATCAAAAACTTCCTTCTGAAATTTCGGGTGGAATGCAGAAGCGTGTGGCTATTGCCCGTGCGATTGTAAACAATCCTAAATACTTGTTTTGTGACGAACCAAACTCCGGTTTGGATCCGAACACCTCAACTTTGATTGACAACCTGATTAAAGAAATTACCGAAGAATACAATATCACAACCGTAATCAATACGCACGATATGAACTCGGTAATGGAAATTGGAGAGAACATCGTTTTCCTCAAAAAAGGACTAAAAGCTTGGCAGGGAACAAAAGAAGAAATCTTCAGAACAGACAATAAAGACATCGTAAAATTTGTTTACTCGTCTAATCTGTTCAAAAAAGTAAGAGAGGCTTATTTAAAAGGGTAAACCTTTTTAAATTCCAAAAAATATAAATTCCAAATTTTACGGTTGGAATTTGGGATTTTTTATATTGGAATTTAATACTTCTAGTATTTTTTTTACCACAATCTTTTATTAAAGGTTAAATCATATTAACAAAATAACAATACAAAAATCCCAAATTCCAATCTTAAAAGTTGGAATTTGGGATTTAAATTATTGGGATTTAATTGCCACTCGGCAGTAACTCTACCTCAGCGTTTGGATTAAACAGATACGTTTTTCCGGAACTTAATTCGATGCATTCAAAACGTTTGGTTCGTACGGCAAGTTTTTTAAACACCTTTCCGTTTTTAATTCTGAAAACACTTCCGTATGGGATCTCAAAAACATAGTTTTTATCATCTTTGGCATCGTATTGCTTCAAAGCCAGTGACAAAGTAGTATCGGTATCGCTACTGGCGCTAGGGTTCTTAAAATGCCTTGCTAACAGCGGCAACAAATGACCGGGGAATATTTCGGGACGAATAAACGGCACCATCAAACGTTGAAACGAATATTTCCATTCATTCCCATGAGGTTTTATATTTCGTCCAAACTTTTCAAAGGCGACCAAATGCGCAATTTCATGAACCAGCGTAATCAAAAAACGATACTTATTCAGACTTGCATTTACCGTGATTTCATGTTTACCACTCAGTCCTCGTCTGTAATCTCCATGACGCGTTTGACGCTCATTTACGATTTTCAGATGAACCTGATTGGCAACAATCAATTCAAAAACAGGCTTTACAGCATGTTCCGGTATATATCTGGCTAAAGTTTCGTTCAAGGCTATAATAAGTTATAAATTCCGGCTACACTAAAATTTGGAATTTGAATTTTGTTTATTAAATCTAAGGATTCGTTGAAGAAACTTCTAAAACTTTTCCGTTAAAGTATTTATTTCCGTTTAGGGTAAAATCATAAATATAAGTGGCCATTCCTTCTGCTGAAATTGGTGCCTGATATCCCGGGAAAGCTTCTTGTAACATTTCGGTCTGAACAGAGCCTAACGCCAATACATTAAATGAAATCCCTTGTTCTTTATATTCTTCCGCCAATAACTCTGTCAACGTAATTACCGCACCTTTACTGGAACTATAAGCAGCTAAACCTGCGAATTTCAAACTACCACGAACACCACCAATCGAACTAATGGTTACGACGTGGCTTCCCTTCTCCAGAAAAGGCAAACAGATTCGGGTAAGATTTGCCACAGCAAAAACATTCACCTTATAGATACTTTCAAAATCTGCCTGCGTGGTTTCTGCGAAAGGCTTTAGCAATAAAGCACCTGCGTTATGTACTAAAGCATCCACTTTCTTCCAGGTTGATGAAAGAAAATCTTCCACTTTATATAATTCTGACTCGTTTGATAAATCGACTGATAAACACGTTACATTTTCATGCTCCAGAAGTGCCTTGGGTACTTTTCTGGAAATAGCCAATACCTTGTTACCGGCATTTGCAAACTGCAAAGCCAATTCATAACCGATACCTCTACTCGTTCCTGTTATAATAATATTTTTCATGAAGCAAAAATAAGCAAAACCCTTAAAAAGAAGGGTTATTTAGTCATGGTAATTTCTTGTGTTTTAGAATCGGTAATTTTAGTTACAGCAGGAAGAAATTCTTGTATGAAGGCAGTCATGTGTGCAATATCCATCGCTTTGAATTCATCTGAAGGGTGATGATAGAACTCAAAATTCTCAAAATCAAAAGTACTTATGGACTGACAAGGCTTCTTGAAAACGTCATAAAACGAATAGTTATCAGATCTGTAAAACAATTCATATTCTGCTTCTTTCGGAAGGAAACCAATTGTTTTTTTACCTGTATACTCATTTATTTTTTGTGCCATATTCGATTTATCAAAACCGGTGATGTAAGCCAAATAATCTCTTTTCATTGGTACCCCGATCATCTCGATATTTAACTGGGCATACAAATTGAAGTTTTGCACTTTTAGTTTTTGCACCAAACTTTTAGAGCCTAACAATCCTTTTTCTTCTCCGGCAAAAAACACGATAAGAATACTGCGTTTATTAGATTTCGTTTTACTGAAATATTTTGCCATTTCGGCCACAGCGGTTACTCCCGAAGCATCATCGTTTGCTCCATTGTTTATATTGTCTCCTTGTTTGCTTTTATCGATACCGATGTGATCATAATGAGCACTCAAAACCACAAATTCTTTTTTAAGTTCAGGGTCAGTACCTTCCAGAACTCCAACAATATTAAAAGCCGGCGAATCAAAATTCGTCAATGTATCGCGATAGGTTTTAAAATAGGGCTTTACATTGTTTTTCTTTAAAAAGTCTTCCAGAAAAACAGCTGCTTTGTTGATTCCTTCTGTTCCGGTATCACGGCCTTCTAATTCGTCAGAAGAAAGATATTTCAGGAAATCCGAAACATCGGTCTGATTTACTTTATAAGCAGTCTCAGTTGATTTTGAAGCTGTATTGGCTACAGTTGTATTAGTCGATTTACAAGAAAGCAAAACAAATGGAAGAAGAAGAAAATACAGTTTTTTCATGAATAGAATTTTAGCTTTAGAAGCTAGAATTCCAAAGCGGTTGATTTAAAATATTTTTTATACACTTTAAATACCTGAATACCTCCCAGAATAATAAAAAACAACGGAATAAAAACAGGCATTACATACTTTGAAAATGGATTTGCTTTTTGAAAAACAGTCTGTAAAATTAAAATCAAACTTAACATTCCTAAAAACACACCTACCAAAGTTCCTGCAATATAATAATATTTTAACTTCTTTTCCGTAGTGATAAATTTTGCATTTACTAAATACAAATTCCAACTGGTCCAGAAGGGTAACTGCAAAAAATTAAAGCAATTTAAGATAACTCCAATTACAAATGGGGAGTACATTAAATATTGATTCAAATTGTCATTCACTCCGGAAGTTTGTTTTGAATTGGCGTAAAACAAATAAGCCAGTACAAACATAAAACCAACTGCAAAAAAATCAATAATTTTCATCAGTTTTCTGTTTTCTACCAATCGTTTTGCGAAAAGCAGTGTAAAATAAATCACAAAAGTTTCTACAAAAACGACACCGAACAAAAACAAAATTAGATTATCAAGCCCTGATTTGGAATAGATTTCCAAACCAGCCAAATTGAGGTAGCCCAATGGAATTGACCCGATAAAACTTACCAGAAATCCGACAGCCATATTTTGCGCCCTCTTTAACATCCTTAAAAATTTAGAATTTTACTGTTTTGAACCTGATGCAAACGGTATTGTTCCATACCGTCTTTATGGGGTAAATAATCAAAACCTCTTTTATGATTAGCAGCACTTATCTCATACATATAGGTAATGTGACGTGCGAGTTCTTTCCAGGCAAACCAAATAGAATGTTTCGGGTCATAAATATGGGTTGGCTCACTTGCCGCACCATTTAATTCGACAATCTGAAAATTTTCTCCTCGTTCCAGCTCTTCAAAAGTGTTGTACATAATATCAAATCTTCCAAAATAAAACTCGGGAATCTCCGCACAGATTTTATTCATGGTTTCTGTTAATTGGGGTGTAATCCAATGACTGCCATCCAAAAATTTGGCTCCGCGGGCATGATTCCCAAATGGAACTAAATTTAAGGATTCACCATTTGCTAAAGTATGTTGCAACAAATCGCCATATTCTTCCTGCAAAGCTTCCAATTGCAATTCAAACCTTGGCGTTTGGCGAATTAAATCTTCGATGGTTGAAACTCCATCTCCAATTACAATTAAAAATTCTTTAGAAACAATTCCGGTAATTTTACCTTCTTTTTCATCCGGATGACGAACATAAAAGATTCCTACTTCATTTTCAAACAAAATCAAATCTTGCAGTAAAAAGTCGAAATTGGCTTTTTCTACATACTTTTTCAACTCCGAAACAGTGTATATTTTTTTTACTCCTGAACCACGTAAACCAATATCCGGCTTCGCTATGAAGGGAAAGTAAATTCCTTTTTCGACAACCTCAGCAACAATTTTCTCCAAATCGGTATTCTCTTTTACCAGCATCGTTTTAGGATAATACCTATTGGGAAGCAAATCGTAAATCTGTTTTTTACTATCCATGATAAATCCCCCATTTCTAATATTTGGATTTGATGCACTAAAGAAAAAAACAGATCGTGCCTTGATTGCATAGAAGCCCCAAAGAAAATAAATGGGGATGTATATCACCTGAAATGGCCAATACTCCCAATTTGTGATTTTATGATAGAATAATTTCATATTAGACATCTTTAAATACTAATAAATGTGTTAGAAAATTGCTTATCGTCGACTAAGTCATGATACGCTATAACGCCTTTGTTCTGCTCTATGAGAACCTGAGTAATACTTAATGTTTTTAAAGTATTCTCTCTATTTATCACCAAACCATTTTCAGAATCATCATCTTCTGTATTCCAGTGAAATTCGAGCATATCTGCGGTTGAAATTTCTTCTCTTCCTCTTAAAAAATCAAAAAACCAACCCGATCGTTTCTGTCGGATCGAATCAGAATACAAGGTTACGGACGACCATATGTGGTTTTGATTTTCATCTAATTGAGTCCTTCTTTTGGTCACCCCATCCCAGATCAATTCGTATAGCTTTTTTTCCTGATACAACACCAAGGTAAAGGGCTCTATATCCTCCAGATTGATCTCTTGCCAAAAATCCTTGGGAGAATCACTGCAAATAACATCCAATGCAATTAACCCTCGGCTCTTTCGATACAAAAACTGATTTTTATGCTTGGTGATTCCTCCGTTTAAAAGTACTAAAACAGTTCCTTTGGCATCTACTACAAACCAAGTTCCACCGGCTTTTGGGTCTTTCGGGTACATCACATTTTTGCCGTTACAGGTATAAGTTCTGGGTGGAATTGCACTTGGCCGAATCACTTGCTCATCCCGATTAGATGTTATAATAACCGTTCCGTTATGAGATACAAAACTTACTGTACACATTGATTTCTATAAGCTATGGTAGAACGCGCTACACCAAAATTTTCATCCAGTAAAATATCCTCAATTGGTAAAACGGCCACTTTAATCAAAGCCTGATGGTGAATACAATGTTCTAAATTGTAGAGCAATTCTCTGTAATAATTACTTTGAATTCGGAACACCAATCCATCAATCATTTGCTCTAAGTAGAGTATTTTGTTCTCTTTTCTCAAACCGGATTTAACATCCAAAATAGACTGTTTTGCAAATTCTATTTCGGTTTGGATTCTTTTATTTCGTTCTCGATTATCATAATTCAAAATCCCGGAATCGTAGCTGTTTTCAAGACATTGAAACATTTCGAGGATATGACGGGTATGCTCACCTATACTCGAGTTGCTTAACGCTTCGCAAGGTTTGGAGTAGGACTGATCTGATAATTGAGTCAACAAATTTGTCAACTCTTCTAAACTGTGGTTGATTGATTTTAGTAGCATAATTATTTCGTTTTTAAAAGGTTAATAATTATATTTCTATTTTGATAAAGCAATATCAGGCAACATACTAATGTAATCAGAGCAAGAGAAAAAAGAAAACCTCCATCTCCTTTTACTTCAATTCCTAAAACAAATAAATGCGAAAAAACAGCACCTGTCATAACGCCACATCCGCCTAAAGCTCCAAGCCACGTTGTTTTAGGAATTAAAATTAAGATTGCAACGATCAGTTCGGCAATTCCGGATCCGATTCTTCCGTAAGGTTCAATTCCCAAAGTCGAAAAAATATACACACTTTCGGGCGCAGCAGTAAACTTAAAATATAAGGTTTGCAATAAAATAGCCGAAGCAATTATTCGTAAAATCCAGGCAATTTGTTCCGTTTTCATGAGCTTTCTATTTATATACTTTTTTCCAGTTAACTTCAGCCTTAGCTTTCAAATTGACCTCGTCTTTGTTCCAACTTTTTAGTGTATTGTTAAAATAAGCATTGTAAAACAAATACAATTTTCCGTTTGAGATTTTAAAAGTTTCAGGATTTATATCCACTTTATCTCCATCACTTCCCATTGCATAAGCACACCAACCGCCAAACTGAGGCTCATAAACAACAGGATTTTTTATAAAAAGATCTTTATTCGCTGCCGAGATAAACTTATACACAACTCCCATATATGAAGTTACGAAATCATTGTTACCCTTTAACGCTTTTTTTTGCACAAAATAAGCTACAGGATCATAGCCTTGAATCGCTACTTTTTTTTCTAAATTATACTGAGAAACTCGTTTTGCTTCTTCTTGTGAAAAAGAGGAAATCGAAGTAAAAACTAATAGTAATACAATTAACTTTTTCATCTTATTTTATTTTAGGTTTTTTAAAACTGAAAGTAATAATTCCGATGATATCCTGTTTTTGTAGTCCGGAGAGATGTATTCGAATAAAATAACACCTTCAGTATCTACAACAAAAACAGATGGAACAGGCAAAAAGTCTTTGTTCACCCCATTAGAATGTACGTTAATAACTGATTTATAGTTTTGCGGAGCTTTGTAAGAAATTCCAAATGCACTACTTAATTCTCCTTTTGAGTCGGACAGCAAAGTATATTTTACTTTATCTTTTCCTTCGGTAATTTTCAGATTTTCGGCAGAATCAGGACTTACTGCAATAACCTGATATCCTTCGGCTAAAACCTGATCTTCTATCTGAGCCAGATTAGCTAAATGCAGATTACAGTAAGGGCACCAGCCTCCACGGTAAAAAACCAAAACGGTTTTCTTTTTTCCAACTAAATCAGAAAGACGAACGTCTTTGTTTTCTGCTGATTTTAAAGTTTGGTTTGGAATTTTCTCTCCAATCAATAAGGGCGAAATATCGGTTGCTGTGTTTGCAACTGTATTTTGTGCATTAGCGATAGTACTAAACGTTACGAATAGAATAAAAAGTGTTTTCTTCATTAGTTCCATAGTTTTTCATCTTTTTTGATGTTGTAAAACTACTTAAGAATGAAAAAGCAAAATGTCAGCTAATTTACACTTGAGGTAAAATAATCTATAATTGTGTAATATCCTGTATAATAATCTCTTTTCGGGTATAACTTAAAAGATGATTAGTTTCCATCTCATTGAGTAATTGCGTGGCAGTTTGTCTGGAAGTACAGATAATCTGAGCAATATCACTTTGGGTCAGATAATTTTCGATCGCGACCGATTTACCGTCAACAACGCCTTCTTTTTCTGCCCAGTCTTTTAAAAACTGATACAGTCTTGTTTTCGCATCTTTTGAAATTAAATTGGCATAACTGTTTTTGATGCGTTTCATTTTTAAACCAACAAACTTAGTGTAGGAAAGTGCTAAGTTTGGATTTCTCAATAATAAATCTTCGAAATCCGAAAGCAGGAAACTGCAAATGGCAACATCATCAGAAAGTACTTTTGCATATTCGTTGTCTTTATCATCTGTTTCTAAAGTCAACTCACCAAACAAATCTCCTTTCTGGATAATGTCTTTTATCGTTTCGTTTCCTTCTTCATCAACCGCAACAATTTTGATAGTTCCTTTTTTAAGTAAAAAAATACGGGGTACTTCTGATGAAGAGAAATAAATAATTTCTCCCTTGGAAGCTTTTTTAAAACCGGTGATAATACACAATTGTTTGATCTGTCCAAAGCTCAAAGTTCGGAACAATTTATGATCGCGCAAATACCAATATTTTAATTCTTCATACATAATCAACAAATTCTAGTATTGTAAATGTAGTTAAATTTTTTCCTCAAAAACAAAACCCTTTTGAAGCCTGAACTTCAAAAGGGTTTTTTATATGAATTAATTTACGAAAAATTATCCTGCGATAACGGCTCTCGAAATTACTATTTTCTGAATTTCTGAAGTTCCTTCATAGATCTGAGTAATCTTAGCATCACGCATAAAACGTTCTACGTGATATTCTTTCACATAACCGTTTCCACCATGAATCTGAACGGCTTCAACAGCGGTATCCATTGCCACTTGCGAAGCAAAAAGTTTAGCCATTGCACCACTTACATCATAGTTTTTATGCTGATCTTTGTCCCAAGCTGCTTTCATACACAGATGACGAGCCGCTTCAATATTCACCGCCATATCTGCCAATTTAAAAGCAATTGCCTGATGGTTACAAATTTCTGTTCCAAAAGCTTTACGTTCTTTTGAATATTTCAAAGCCAGTTCGTAAGCACCTGAAGCAATACCCAAAGCCTGAGAAGCGATACCGATACGACCACCGGCTAACGTTTTCATAGCAAATTTAAATCCGAAACCATCTTCACCAATTCTATTCTCTTTAGGAACTTTTACATCACTAAACATTAATGAGTGTGTATCAGAACCACGGATTCCCATTTTTTGCTCTTTTGGTCCGATAGAAAACCCAGGCATGTCTTTGGTCATAATCAAAGCATTGATTCCTTTGTGTTTCAACTCAGTATTTGTCTGAGCAATTACCAAATATACAGAAGCAGTATTTCCGTTTGTGATCCAGTTTTTTGTTCCGTTTACCAGATAATGGTCTCCCATATCAATAGCTGTAGTTTTTTGTGAAGTTGCATCACTACCGGCTTCCGGCTCACTTAAACAAAAAGCACCGTGAATTTCACCTGAGGCTAAACCCGGTAAATATTTTTGTTTTTGCTCTTCCGTACCAAACTCCTGCAATCCCCAGCAAACTAATGAATTGTTTACTGACATTACTACAGAAGCGGATGCATCAACTTTAGAAATCTCTTCCATCGCGATTACATAAGAAATAGCATCTAAACCACTTCCTCCGTATTTCGGATCAACCATCATCCCCATGAAACCCAATTGTCCCATTTTTTTTATTTGCTCTGTCGGAAAAATTTGTTTTTCGTCACGTTCGATAACACCCGGCAACAATTCGTTCTGAGCAAAATCTCTTGCAGCTTGTTGAATCATTAAGTGTTCTTCGGTAAGATTAAAATCCATAGTCTTGTTTTTTTGTTTTTTTCTTATTCTTTTTACTAAACCAAATTCAAATCATCAGTTTAGGTGGTATTGTTTGTGTTTTTATTTAATTGCTTTTTTCTCAAAGAAAGGCTTCCAAAGATAATTTTTAAATACGAATTAACAATGCATGCATATCTTTTTAAGATATTATCGCAATTCACGATAACGATTTCGTAAAAATATTAAATTTTAAACCTCCTTATCCCATTTTTTCAACATTTTCTTCAAAATTTAAGAATTAAAGTATGGATCAAAAAAGGCATTTTCCAAAAATCTTAAATTATTATAATCTCAAAAACACAAACCCAGTAAAAACGCCTATCTCAACGTAAAACAAGTCTTACTATTTTGATTTTGAATCCCCTACAAATACAGTAAAATAAATTTCCTTAAAAAAAATATTCGTCATAAATAGCCAAAAATTATAAATTACGTTATTTTTGCCCTCAAAAATTAAATTATTGATAGCGTATGAAAAAGATTTTACTAGCATTAACATTACTTTTAAGTTTACAATTTTCTACTGTTTCTGCCCAGTCTCAGTTAGATGTTAATGGTGTTACAGTACCGAGAAAAATAGACTTTCAAAATAAATCTTTGCAACTTAATGGTGCAGGCGGAAGATCAAAAATGTGGACGGAAGTTTACGTACAAGCCTTATATTTATCTCAATTGAGTCAAGATCCAAAATTCATTATTGACAGTGATACCGAAATGGCGATCCGAATAGAAATTACTTCTTCATTGGTTTCTTCCAACAAACTTACTAAAGCAATGAATGCCGGTTTTGAAAAATCAGCAGGGAACAATTTCGAAGAATTACGACCAAGAATTGAGGATTTCAAAAAACTTTTAAGTGATGTTATCACTGAAAAAGATGTTTTTATATTGGCTTACAATCCATTTGACCAAACGATAAATGTATACAAAAATGAAGTATTGAAAGGAAAAATCCCTGGATTTGATTTCAAAAAAGCATTCTTCGGAATCTGGCTTTCTGACAAACCAGTTGATGAAACCTTAAAGAACAACTTACTTGGGAAATAAAAATTTCTAAGTTTTTATACCATTTTAAAGCCGGAAACTACATCGTTTTCGGCTTTCTTGTTTTGTTTAAATAAAATTGCCTCCAAATACATTATTCGCATTATTCTATTTTATACTTTTACGCAAAATAAACATACGACAACAAAATGAAAGATTTATTACAACAATTTGAAAATAAAGAACCTGAAATTGTTTTTAACTGGAAAGATTCTGAAACAGAGGCAGAAGGTTGGACAGTAATTAATTCACTTCGTGGAGGAGCCGCAGGTGGAGGAACAAGAATGAGAAAGGGCTTAGACATGAATGAAGTTTTATCATTAGCCAAAACCATGGAAGTTAAATTCTCCGTTTCGGGCCCTGCAATTGGTGGTGCTAAATCCGGAATTAACTTTGATCCTAACGATCCTCGCAAAAAAGGAGTTTTACAACGTTGGTACAAAGCCGTTTCGCCTTTATTAAAAAGTTACTACGGTACTGGTGGAGATTTAAATGTTGATGAAATCCATGAAGTAATCCCAATGACAGAAGAATGTGGTGTATGGCATCCGCAGGAAGGTGTTTTCAACGGACACTTCAAACCAACCGAAGCTGATAAAATTAACAGAATTGGTCAATTACGTCAAGGAGTTATCAAAGTAATTGAGAATCCTAAATTCTCACCTGATGTTACTCGTAAATATACTGTTGCTGATATGATCACCGGTTATGGTGTTGCTGAAGCAGTTCGTCATTTTTACACTACATACGGTGGTGATGTAAAAGGCAAAAAAGCAATCGTTCAAGGATTTGGAAATGTAGGTTCTGCAGCTGCTTTTTACCTAGCAGAAATGGGAGCTAAAGTAATCGGAATTATTGATCGCGACGGAGGATTAATCAAAGAAGAAGGTTTTTCTTTTGAAGAAATCAGAAGTTTGTTCTTAAACAAAGACGGAAACAAACTGGTAGCCGAAAATATGATTCCATTTGAAGAAATCAACTCTAAGATATGGACCATTGGTGCGGAAATCTTCACTCCTTGTGCTGCTTCGAGATTGGTAACTCAAGCTCAGATTGACGGTTTAATTGCAAATGGATTAGAAGTTATTTCTTGTGGAGCGAATGTACCTTTTGCTGACAAAGAAATTTTCTTCGGTTCAATTATGGAGCAAGTAGACAGCAAAGTAAGTTTGATTCCTGATTTTATTTCAAACTGTGGAATGGCAAGAGTTTTTGCTTACTTCATGGAGAAAAAAGTTCAAATGACAGATGAGGCGATCTTCAATGATACTTCAGATATTATAAAAAATGCGATTGTAAAAGCGCATGCTTTAAGTCAATCTAAAACAAATATCAGCGCAACTGCTTTTGAAATTGCATTGAAACAATTAGTATAATTTTTCTATACTTCATTCTAAACGAATCAAACGAGATTTTCTAATCTGTTTGATTCGTTTTTTTTTATGTTCTTTTGGCTCACACAGATTTGGCAGATTAAGCGGATTCTTTTTCTCTTTCCTCAATCCAAAATCAAATAAAATCTGCTCCATCTGCCAAATCTGCGTGCTAAAACATTATGCTAGAACTTCCTTTCTTATTATTTAATTCTAAACAAATCAAACTTTTCCGGATCCGGTTGGCTCGCATTTTTTGGCTCACGCAGATTGAGCAGATTAAGCGGATTATTTTTATCCTTTCAATCCGAAATCAAATAAAATCTGCTCAATCTGTCAAATCTGCGTGCTAAAACATTATACGAAAATCACCTGTTCTACCTTTTAATCCAAAACGAATCAAACGTCTTCAAATCTGTTTGGTTCGCTTTTTTATGTTCTTTTGGCTCACGCAGAATCGGCAGATGGAGCGGACAATTTTTATCTTTTTCAATCCGAAATCAAATAAAATCTGCTCCATCTGCCAAATCTGCGTGCTAAAACAGCCACTCCTATTCTTTAATCATAAACAAATCAAACTTCCTTAAATCTGGTTGGTTTGCTTTTTCCCACAGATTTTAAAGATTAAAAAGATTTTATAAACCATGTAAACTTTGGTTCTAAACTTAATCAAAGACCACTGTTTAACACTTTGATGAACTTTACGTTTAAATTCTGTACTCCCTTTAATTACAAACAATTTTTAGTACTTTTAAGCGTTTTTAATTAATACAATTACAAAATTCAGAATCAAAATGACTTCTACGGATTCTTCAGATAAAAAGAAATCACTACTCCTCTCGACTGCTATATATGCGGCGTTATTGCTATTGCTGTTTTTCATCCGTTTTTGGCCTCCCTATAATCCGGAAAACAATGTTGCACTTGCTGCCGGTGGCGGAGGTGGTGGCGTAACTGTCAATTTTGGAGACAGTGATTTAGGCTCGGGTGCAAATTATAAAAGCGAGGTTCTCGAAGTCAAAAACGAAGCCAAACAAACTCCTGCAAAAGCAACTCCGGAAGAAGCTATTATCACACAGGAAAATACCTCAACAGACGAAAGTGTCGTAATTCCAACAAAAGAAAAACCTAAAAAAAATACTCCTGTTGAAAAACCAACAGTAAAACCCGTACCGGAAAAACCAAAAGTTTCCAATTCGACCAATGATGCTTTATCCAGCATCTTAAAAGGATCAAACAAAGGTGGTGACGGAAATGATAAAACAGCCGGAAACAAAGGAAAAACCACAGGAAGTTTAGGCTCCAACGGCTATTACGGCGATGGAGGTTCGGGTGGAGGAACCGGAGGTGGTCACGGAACCGGAACTGGTATCGGTACTGGAAGTGGCTACGGAGCTGGAAGCGGCGGAGGCTCTGGTGGCGGATCGGGCTATTCTCTTGGAAACCGAAAAGCATTATCTAAACCTGCTCCAAAATACACTTGTGATGAAGCTGGAAAAGTGGTCGTTGAAGTTACCGTAGATCAAACCGGAAAAACAATCAGCGCAACTGCAGGGATAAAAGGAACAACCAATTTAGCGAGATGTTTATTAGATCAAGCCAAAATTGCCGCCATGAACACCAAATGGGATGCTGACAGTAACGCTCCGGCAAAACAAGTTGGTAAGATTATTTACAATTTCAGTTTAAACTAAAAGAAACAAACCCGACAGGTTTTTGAAACCTGTCGGGTTTGTTTTTTCTATACGTCACCTCAGTTATTTAGGACTTGTAGCAATCACAAACTTCAAATTATTCTTGACTCCTATCTGCAACACATCAACTAAATCCTGTACTTGTAAATTAAACGGAATACGAACTACGACCGTTTGTTGTTTGTCTGCTCCTATTTTTGACATTAAAGAAGTTTCCAGATTTTCAAAATCTACTGGTTCTTTGTCTATATAAAACTTTTTATCTTCTGTAACCGACAAACTAATCAGTTGTTTGTTTGTTTTTTCATTGGCTTTCGCTTTAGGCAGCGTCATTTTAATAACATTCGGATTTGCAAGTGTTGAGATAATCAGGAAAAACAACAGCAGGAAAAACATAATATCACTTAATGACGATGTTGCCACCTCAGCATGAAATCTTCTTTTTCTTTTAATAGACATAGCTTATGCTCTTTGAATTATATTGACAAATTCTAATATCTGTTTTTGAATTTTTAAAGCAAAATCATCAATTTTTCCGTTCAATAAATGGTAAGCACTATAGGCAATAATACCCACGATTAATCCGGATCCACTACTGATCATTTTTTCGTACAAACCTCCGGAAATATTACCGATACTAATATTTTCCGTAACCGAAATGCTATAGAAAATCTTAATAACTCCCGAAATAGTTCCAATAAAACCTAAGGTTGGCGCAATACCGGCGATAAGTCCTAAGTGACCTAAACGTCTTTCCATCTCACCAATTTCAATATCGGCAGCACGATCCATATTCGATTCGATCTCGGCAATAGGTCTTCCGATTACCATTACACCTTCTTTCAGGATATTTCCGGCAGCGGTATTACTTCTTTCCACAATTGTTCTGGCCAATTCAATATTTCCCGCATTCAGTTTATCGCCCACATCCTGCATCAATCGATTGTCGATCTTAGAAGCCTTACTGATATACAAATAGCGCTCTATAATAACATAAAAAGTATAAAACAATAAAAGGGCAATTGGGATCAGAAAAAAACCTCCTTTTAAGATAAATCCTAAAACAGAGATTTCCGTATTTGGAGCAATTTTTTCGACAACTAAACCAGATGCGGCATTTGCAATAGTATCAGTTTGTAATTGAATGAGGCTAAACATATTTTAATTCTTGTTTTTAATAATTAATTCTAAAAAATATTTCAATTTTGCACTAAAGATAATTTTCATTGTAGTATTAAACTAAAAAAAAGGGAAATTATTTCAATTCAACACCATTTTATCCAAACAAAATGAACTATCAAGAGACTACAAATTGGATGTTTAACCAATTGCCCATGTATCAGCTTCAGGGCGCATCGGCATACAAAGAAGATTTAACTAATATCAAGTTACTTGCGGAACATCTTGGCAATCCGGAACGTCAATTAAAATGCATTCATGTTGCCGGAACGAACGGCAAAGGCTCTACATCACATATGCTGGCTTCGGTACTACAGGAAGCCGGATACAAGGTTGGATTGTACACTTCACCACATCTAAAAGATTTCAGAGAAAGGATCAGAATAAACGGCATCGAAATTTCGGAAGATTTTGTTTGTGCTTTTATCGCCAAACACAAAAGTTTCTTTGAATCTAACGATATGAGCTTCTTTGAAATGTCGGTTGGATTGGCATTTGATTATTTTGCATCTGAAAAAACAGATATCGCCATCATTGAAGTCGGCCTAGGCGGACGTTTAGATGCTACCAATATTATCACGCCACTAGTTTCTGTAATTACCAATATAGACTTAGATCACACACAGTTTTTAGGAAATACTCCGGCTGCAATTGCCGGTGAAAAAGCAGGAATCATAAAACCAAACGTTCCTGTTGTTATCGGGGAATACACTTCGGAAACTCAACCTGTTTTTTTAGCCAAAGCCAAAGAAAAAAACGCTCCGATATACTTTGCTTCAGATTTGATTCAGGATGTTTTTCCATCTGATTTAATTGGTGATTATCAATTTCACAATAAAAAGACAGTACAGCAAACGATAGCGGTTTTAAACAATCAAAACGAATTTAAAGTTACGGTTGAAAATTTAAAAAACGGACTATTAAACGTCAGTAAAAATACCGGACTTCAAGGAAGATGGCAGCAGTTGGGCGAAAATCCAAAAATAATTTGCGATACGGCGCACAACAAACACGGACTGGCAGTTGTCATGAATCAGATTCAAAAGGAGTCTTTTGATACGCTTCATATTGTTTTGGGTGTTGTAAACGACAAAGATCTCGACTCTATTTTACCTCTTTTCCCCAAAAAAGCACAGTATTATTTCTGTCGACCGGATTCGTCGAGAGGTTTAAGTACGGAGATTTTACAAAATGAAGCAAAAAAATACGATTTACAGGGCGAAAAATACGACACAGTTGCAGCCGCTTTTTCTAAAGCAAAGCAAAATGCCTCCCAAAATGATTTTATTTATGTTGGAGGAAGCACTTTTGTCGTTGCCGAATTGCCTTTAAATTAAGAAAAACTGAAATGCTGGTAAAAATTCAAAATTTTCACGTTCTATAATAAATTCAACACCAGCGGTATATAAAATTTCAAGAAAAAACTTTAAAATTTTACGGGATTTTCTTTGCAGAACTCAAAAACAAGAGTATATTTGCACTCGCAATCACAAATGATAGCAACCTAGTAAAATAGGGCGATTAGCTCAGCTGGTTCAGAGCACCTCGTTTACACCGAGGGGGTCGGGGGTTCGAACCCCTCATCGCCCACAAAGAAACTCCTTAAAAAATAAGGAGTTTTTTTATCAAAATAGATTACACCCTATAAAAAGGGCGATTAGCTCAGCTGGTTCAGAGCACCTCGTTTACACCGAGGGGGTCGGGGGTTCGAACCCCTCATCGCCCACACAAAGACAAACAACGCCATTGGATTCCAATGGCGTTGTTTTTGTTAAAATACTTCATAAACTGCTTAGCTAAATTTTTACCAAAACGTCGATTATAGTTTTTTTTTGGATAGTATTCTAAAACTTTACGATACATTACATATAGACATCTCTTTTTTTAAACAACCAAAATTGTACAGTATATTTTTAAATTTTAATTAATTGAAAGAAGTCCTAAATTCTATTGGAGAGAGTTTTGTTTTATTCTTAAAAAATTTGTTGAATGATTGTGAATGTTCAAAGCCTAATTCATAAGCAATCTCGCTAACAGATAAGTTCGTAGTAGAGAGTTTTTCCTTTGCTTTTTCTAAAATTTTGTTTTGAATGTGCTGTTGTGTACTTTGACCAGTCAGTAATTTTAATAAACCGCTCATATAATTGGGTGAAATATTCAGACTTTCGGCAATAAATTTTACCGTTGGCAAACCTTTGTTCGATAAATCATCGTTAAAGTAAGTATCGAGTAAATCTTCTATTCGTTCTAATATCTTGTGATTCGCTATTTTTCGGGTAATAAATTGTCTTTGATAAAACCGCTCAGAATAATTCAACAAAGTTTCTAACTGGGAAATAATGATGTTCTGACTGAAAGTATCGATATTCGAATGGTATTCGAGCTGAATATTTTGAATGATATTGATAATCATTCCTTCTTCTTTTTCCGAAAGAAATAAAGCTTCATGCATTGAATAATTAAAGAACTCGTACTTTTTAATGGTTTTAGCCAAAGGTGAATTCCAAAGAAAATCCGGATGTATCAATAAAATCCAACCAGCGTGATTAGTCGTATTTCTGATTTCTTTCTCAATTTTAAATACCTGATTTGGTGCCATAAAAAACATCAAACCTTCATCAAAATCAAAAGATTCCTGTCCGTAAATCATCTTCACACCCAAATCACGTTTGATTGCGATGGAATAATAATCCATAATGATAGCCTGATCAGGATCAACCAACGAATGGTTGATGTGTTTATAATCGACAACACTAATCAAAGGATGCTCCGGTTTTGGGAGTGCCCAAAACTTATGGAACTCACTAATATTTTTTAATCGGATAGGTGGTTTACTTTCCATTTTTATCTCTTTATTTCTATTTCAAAAATACGGATAAACAGCAGTTTGAATTTAGCCCAATCGACTTTTGTTGTAGTTAGATTTCAATCTTCAATTTCTTGGAAACCGATGGAGTACTTAGTTCTAAAGATTTGGTTACAACAAAAATAGATTTAGATACATATTCATTTTGTTTTTCTCTGAATTTTGCAAAATTAAAAATTAGATAATAAGATGAAAAAGACAATAACAATCGGAGCAAACACCAACAATCCTATTACTATTAATCGATTGGGTTATGGTACGATGCGACTACCTGGCGACTTTGTTTGGGGAGAACCAAAAAACAAAGACGAAGCTTCAGAAATATTAAGAACTGCAAGTCGCAAAGGCATTAACTTTTTGGACACTGCAGATTTTTATGGTGATGACATCACAAACAAACTCATTGCAGAAACACTTTATCCGTACAATGATGATTTATTGATTTGTACTAAAGTGGGGGCTGGAAGAACTCCGGATAAAGGCTGGTGCGTATTTAATACTCCGGAAAATTTAAGAACAAGCATCGAAAGAAATTTAAAAACATTGAAGTTAGAACAGCTTTCATTAGTTCATTTTAGAGTAATGCCTAATTCTGAAACCCCTTTTAAAGAGTCTTTACAAGCCATGTTTGATATGCAAAAAGAAGGGGAAATTCTGCATATTGGATTAAGTAATGTGAGCCCTGAAGAATTGGAAATTGGATTATCTATGGGAAATATTGTAAGTGTGGAAAATGCTTTTGGTTACGGGCAAAGGACAAGTTTCGAGTTGCACGGCACGCAAACCAGAGGACTGCAGGAAGTGATGCCTTTGTGTATTGCCAATAATATTACGATGGTTCCGTTTTGGTCTCTGCTAAACTCTTTGTCAAAAAACGATGATAAAATAGCTGTAATTGCCAAAAAATATAAGGTAAGTACTGCTCAGTTAAATATTGCATGGCTGTTGCATTTTAACGATTTGATTCTGCCAATTCCGGGTACTTCCCAATTGAAACATTTTGAAGAAAACATAGCTGCCCTTGACATTCAAATAACAGAAGAGGATATGGCTTTTTTAGCATAGTTAAAAGAAAAAAAAAGATAACGATCAGTTTATAATACCGGGACTTAACCTCTAGTATCGAATATTTTGATATATTTAAACCATTGGCTTGTCGATTCGTTAGTTGTGCAAAAAAACTAAAGAATCGTCAAACCATAAACTGTTAGCAATAAAAGTAACACTATGAAAACAGAAAATTTTGAAACCATTTGTAAAGACGGAACACAACTCAATGGTACTTTATTCATACCAGATAATACTAAAGCGGTAGTGCAGTTTAATTGCGGAACTGGTACTTCAGAAAAAATTTATCTGTCATTTTTGACTTACTTAGCTGAAAACGGCTATTTGTGCTGCCTTTGGAATTATCGAGGAACCAAAAAAACGGATAATCTCAAAAACAGCAATATTAAATTTTCAGATTATGGAACAAAAGATATGCCTGCCATAAAAGCATATTTAGACAATAGATTTCCAAATTTGCCCTTCCTCTTTATTGGACACAGTGCTGGCGGACAGCAAATTGGTTTCGTTAATGATTTGGCTAATGTAATAGGAAACATTAATATTGCTGTTTCATCAGGTTATTATCCCAATATGCCTTTTGGGTACAGGATGAAAGCGTATTTTTTCTTCTATATTTTTTCGCCAATCAGTGCTTTACTTACTGGTTTTGTAAAGGCTAAACCATATGGATTAATGGAAAATCTCCCTAAAAAAGTAGTGTCTGAATGGCGTGATTGGCTAGAAAAGCAAGATTATTTCTTCGACAAAAACTTTTACGGTAAAACAGTTCCAACAGGAAATTTCAAGAATTTCAAGTTTCCTATACACGTTTATTATGCAACAGACGATACGATTTCGAATGCAAAAAATACAAATGCATTTTGGAGGAATGTAAAGAGTGAAAAAGAAATAAGTTTTACTGAACTAACGCCCGGTGAGTTTGGACTGAAAAAGATTGACCATTTTGGATATTTTAGAAAAACGATGAAAGACAAACTTTGGACAGATGTGGTCACACGATTAGATAATTTATTACAATCACAAAAAGAAAATAACAAACATTTTTAATTAAATCAATAATATACCAATTAATAGGGGGCTCAATAGGGTTTAAAACATCATATAAGCTACTTTAAGTCACCAAAAAAAGTCAAAATTGGAATTAAGTGTTCAGTTGTGATCCCTGACATCCCACCAAAAAACTCCTTAAGAAATTAAGGAGTTTTTTTATGTCTATACCTCACTTAAAAAAACAAATTGCGACAGCGGAGTCAAAGAACAAATTCAAGCTCTACTTCATAAATTATAAAGGATTGTTTCTATATTCGCATTAAATAATATCATACTCTTATTGAGGTATGATATAGATCCAAGATATTTTTAGGTTTAACTAACGCTAAAAATATCAAACAAATTTAAATAGTAATAAACATTAGAAGCAAAAGAAATGCGTATCATTTTTGGTTGGAGTGAGTTTAAAATAAAAAAATACACAAGCGTTGAAATTGGTATTAAAGAATCTGTGTTACCAAAAACAGAGATTCAATTAATACAAAAATATTTTCATTTATTCTTTATTCCCTTTTTTTCAACTGGTAAAATTTGGAATTATAACTCTAATGGTTACTGGCTAAAATTACATCCTGAACAAGAAGCTCATATAGCACCAGAATATAAGCATCAATTTGCGCCATGGTATGCTTTTTCGGGAATTTTATTATTACTATTAATTGGAATTAGTTTCTCAATTTATGATATAACAAACAAGATCAGTCAACATAATTCTGATGAACGTGATTTAGAAATAACTAAAGACAAGTTAACAAAACAAATAAATCATCTAAATGAGCATTTTTATATTGGTTTGGAAAACAGAAGTGACGGAATTACAGTTTCTACCCTTTTTTTAAAAATTGAAAAGATAAAAAATCAAAAGATTATTTGCTCGATAATAGAACCTATTAATACTTATGAACCTGCACCGCTTTATATAGATTCTTTGTATAATAATAGCAAAGACAATTTTGATACAATTTCAATTACTAAACAAACCCTATTGAAATCTATTCCACTGAAAAATAATGAAAAATACAATACCTCTATTTCCGGTATTTTAATAAAGGGGAAAAACTATTCAATAACTGATGTAAAAGAACATGACAAACCTTTATTGATAATAGGTAATCGTAGAAGTAGAGATACAGAAGGAAATTTTATGTTTTCATTTATTAATCAATTAGACTCAGGAACTTTAATAGGAATCGAAAATAACAAATCAACTAAATTAAACTGGAAAATAACATTCCCTTTTGCTATTCCTGCAGGTTGTATGACAAATGATCTAAATGATTTAAAAAGTATTTTTGAGTTATATGGAACTGGTTATAAAGCAAATCAACCTTTTCAATTTGTATTAAAATGTATTGATAAAAAAAACAAAAAAATCAATTTCTTAGTAAAAGGTAATGATTCGGAATATACCATTGAAGAAATATACTAGATATTTTCTATTTATCAGGGAATATTCAAGCTCAAATTCAACAGTTTTACATTTTAGAATCCCACAAAAATATTCTTCAAAAAACCAATTTTCCTTAAACCTTGCAGAAAATGATTCGTATTTTTTTTTTTGTATTGACTACCAAAAAACTCCTTAAGAAATTAAGGAATTTTTTTATGCTTATATTTTTAATAGTGCTTAGCTAATTAAAATGGATCAGATGTAAAAGTTGGAGTTTTGGTAAAAAAATAAATCAGGTCTGTCTAATGGTGTAAGCAAGATCTCTCGCTTACACAACAGTTATTCCAGAAAAAACTCTTTGACCCGCAAGAAGTTACATCTATTTAAGTTGTCAATCTTAATAAAATAACATTTGGATTGTTTTCGATTATATCTTCCATTTTTTTAAAATTTAATTTTTGAAGAAGTTTAGTAGAGCTTTGATTATCTTTATGTGTATGTGCGTCTATCATTTTTAATCCATGCGTATTAATTGTGTATTCTAAAACCTTTCTGATCGCTTCAATCATAAATCCTTGACCGTGAAATTCAGTAAGGAGTTCATATCCAATTTCACATTTCTTTAAATCGACTAAAAAGTCAAATAGACAAATTGTACCAATTAATTTATCCTCGCCAGTCTTTGTAATTGCCCAATAAAAAAGCTCATCACTTTCATTTGAAATTATACTATTGATAAAACTTAAGGCATCATCTAATGTTTTGCTTAGTTTCCTATCAAGAAATTTATTTATTTCTGCATCCGAACGCAATAGCAGTATTTCTTCGGAATCCTTTTTTGAAAGTTCCCGAAGTGTAAACCTCTCGGTAATCAATATTGGAAAAGTTCGCAAATTCCTGTTCATTTTTTTTAAATATAGTTTTACACCTGACAACTAACTAGGTTATACTTACCACAAAATGACATCAATATAAGAGCTTATTATTAATCTTGTTTATATTTATTCCTTACGTATTTCTCCAGAATTTTATTAAATCTCGGATCTTCTCCAAAAGCATTGTTTGTTGGTAATCCAAATCTAATCTTAAAATCATTTTGTGGATAAGTATAGACTCTATCACAGCCAAAAGAAGAAAACATGTTCCAAAACCAAAATCCGTAAACTCTTTTATTATTTAAAACCATTACAACAGGAAGTCCACTAAGCTCAATTTTGATTTTCTTTAATTTTTGTTTTCCTGAATAGTTAAGTACGATTTGTTGATTTTTCCAATAAAAATTTTCGAAATCATTTTCATCTAAAATCGGGTTTTCATCTAATTCAACGGTGTTTACATCAAAACAATAGTTGCAGTTTTTAGATGAGTTTTTAAAACCTTCTTTTACACAATATATTTTAATTCCTAGTTTATTTGACTCCAATCCATATCCTGTTATACTAAATGACAAGAATATTACAATTAAATATTTCATCTTACTAATGGTTTATTTAGCTAATAATATATATCGCAAATAAAAAAATCTGTCGATAAATAAATCAACTAAATATAGATAATCTCTTCAAACCTTGCAAAAAATGATTCGTAAACAGACTCATAAGGATCACAAAAATATAATGGTATTGAATGTTAATTTTTCTATAACTTTAAAATCAACCGTTATATAAACTTTTGTGAGTTGATTTACTAACGCAAAACCTACGATGCAAATGAACACTACTTAAGCAATTGCACAATATTGAGTTTATAGATTTTGCCAATTAGATATCTTGGTAATTTGTAATACCTATTTGGTTGCCTTCGATACTTTTGATATGTTTCGGAGTAACTGCAAAAGATTTGTGAACTTGTATAAATTCATCTTTTGGCAACTGATCCAAAAAGGCAGATAACCTCTAGCGAATTGTAATTATTTCGGTGGTAATTACAATTTTGATATAATTTTCTGTTGCTTCAATATAAAGTATGTTTTCAACTTCCAAAGCAAATTCATTAAGAGCAGTAGTTACAATTCCTAAAGACGGTATAGATCCGCATTTGATGAATTACAAAACAAATTTAGACGAAGTAAATCAAATTGTTCGCAGCGATTGTTTGCAATCCTTAGGTCTATACTTTTGAGGACATAGGCTCGATTAGAAACCTTAATACTCCATAAAAAAACACCTGTAAATAAAACATTTACAGGTGTCTAATTAAATATACTTGACCAATACTCTATACCAATTATTTAGGACTAATCATTTTTTCGTTTTCTATTATCTCAATAGCTTTTTCCAAAACTTCATCCCTGCCCTCTTTAATTCCTTTTATGCTTGGTTCTACTTTAACATCTACCTTAACACCAATTCTTTGGGTTTCAGCCCCATCAGGATAGTATATACCGGTCCCGGAAATTCCAGCTGCATAACCTCCTATAAATTCAATAGGAGTCATTTGCCCGTCTGCACCCCAGGTCTGACTTCCTACAGTTGTTACATTATTTGCTGCCTGCAAACACATCGTTACGTATTCTCCCCTACTTCCCGTTTCTTGGTTTACAAGCAGTACAATTTTTCCTTTATAAAAGTCTTTATTTGTTCTACCACCTTTTTTTGGGTCTTCCCAAATAAACTTTCCGGGATAAGACAAATCAGGTATTGTTGTCTTAAGGAAATCCCGTTCTTCCGGGTTTAAACGTCTTGCAATAAGATACAAAATATGATTCGGATAGTTTCTGATATCAAAAATAATTCCTTTTGTTCCTGCTAATTTATCCATCATAACATCTACATCATTTCCTTTTAAAGCGTCCATATTTACATATCCGATATTATTTTTGATAATCTTATACTTTTCAGTTTTTTTCTTTTCCCATTTATAAATTTCATCAATTTTATATCTGCTTATAGTTCTGGTGCTAACAGCTCCATCTCGGTTTATTTCAAAATTTACAGAACTTGTATTTCCACTAGTCAGCGTATAATAAACATTATCCTCTTTGGCTTTTTTATTAGAACCTGGGATATATTTATTTCTTGTTTCTAAAATCTCATCTGGCGTTTTACCATCAATTTTCTCTATTATATCTCCAATTCTCAAATCATTCAGTGCCGCTAAAGAATCATTCAAAAAACCTGTAACAATCGCCTTGTTTTCTACAATGGATAATTCATAAGGAATTAAATTAGAACCAAAATATTCTACCGTTTGTATTGTTCTAAATGCACTATGACTGTCATCAACTTTGACACTCGTTTCCAACATTGCCAAATTATACTCAAAAGCATTTTCTGCCTCTTGGAATTTGGGAATCATTTCTGTTAAAACATCGTTCCAATTCTGATCCGTAAGGTATTTGTATGGAAAGAAATACTCAACGGTATTCCAATATTTAAACAATCCAACTAATCTGTAATTCGGGTCCGGAAACTCAAAATGATCATACTTGACTTCATTCCGAATTTTTATATTTTTAGTACTCGTAGTTGTAACATAATAATTTGTGCCCTGAAATCTATTCTCTTCAATATACTTTAACTTTTTTGAGAGATCTGCTGTAAATAAATTAGCGTCCTGAGTCCACGAAAGATCAAAATTCTTATCAAAACGCTTTTTTTTGCTCACAGCACTGCAAGATTTACAGACTTTAACGGCGCCTAAATTTTCAATCCAGTCCAGATAGACTTTAGACAATTCTTCTTTGGTGTTCGCTTTTTCAACTTTTGGTAAAATCAGTAGTAATTGATCGTCCCAATTGTATTTTCCCTTGGCGACATTGGGATGATAATATTTTAGAAATCCCCAAACCTTACATAAACTGGATAGTTTCTCGGTTTTGTTTATTTCGCTAGAGTAACCTATTTGAATAGAAATTATAAAAAGCAGTAGTATTTTTTTTGTCATTTTTTTATGTTATTATGTAATATTTTTGATCGTATTATCTGCAAAACTCTGTTTCCACAGATCAAGTCTAAAAGTTAAGAGTTTTACGAAAGTTCCTCCTTTTACCTTGGAAATGTCTCTCGCAAAGCCGCGAAATCGCAAAGTTTTTTCTGTTTTTTCCAACCCCTGTTCTTCCATACCTTTGGCTCCAAGAATAAGACTCTCAAAGCGCAAAGACCAAAAAAACTTTGCGACTCTGCGGCTTTGCGAGATTATTTTTTTAATCTTTGCCCCTGGAAATGAACGAGATTTTTACTTTCCCACAATTTTTATACTTTTTCCAGAAACAACAAATGATTTGATTTTTTTCGGTTATTCAGGGCGACACTCAAATAATAAGCCCTGTATACCTCAAACCTTTTACTTAACTTTACTGAGAATTTCGAAAATTTTCCCAAAATCCTCTATAAGATTCGGTCTACATTTATTCATAATAGCACAGTTTACAAAAATGATTCGTCCAATCTTGTTTTCTAAATCAATTGAAACAAGCGTGGCAACCCCGGGATCAGCTCCGCCATGACTTACAATATTCTTCTGATCATACCCCCAAAAAACAGCTTGATTCACTGCTTCATCAAACGCTACAGGCAATGCTCCTTCATCAAATTGTTTCTGAAAAAGCAAATCATAGTATTCACTACTTAATATATCTGAATTATGCTCCAAGCCTTTCAACATTTCTATAACGTACAACGACAAGTCTTTTACCGTCGAACGCAAACTACCATCAGGATAAGTAACACAACAATATGTTTTTAGTGTCTTATCCGGATTAATAAAATCTTTAAAGTCATGATCGTCCTCCGGATATACCTCGTACAAAGCTGCATATTTTTTGGATTTCTTCTTATTGTAAAACCAATGTGTATTCTTAAGTTCCAAAGGTTGAAATAAATATTGCTGAGTAAATTCATCAAAAGAAAGTCCAGACTTGATTTCGATTAAATGTGCCATCAGCGCAGAGGTTATATTGGAGTAATTGTATTTTCCTCCTGCCTTAAAAACGTCAAAATTGTTCTTTGAATAGAATTTACCTGAAGTCGTTAAATAATCGTTAAGAAAAACTGCTAATGCTATATCCGGTATTTTATTAATTTGATAGGTTTTAGCATAAACCTCCTGCACATCTACAATACCGGAAGTATGTGTAAATAAGTGTTTTACTCTAATATTATCCTCCGGAAAATTCGGATTAATTACAGCATAAGGCAAAATTTCATTAATAGGAGTTTCCGGTGTAAAATAGCCTAATTCTATTGCTTTTACTACCGCAAAGCCAATAAAGGTTTTACTGACAGAAGCAATCGGCATAATTGTTTTCTTGGTAAAAGGCACTTTGTCTTTGACATTTGCCCAACCATAACCCTCAGAAAAATAAACAGTATCCTTTTTTATAATACCGACTGCAAAACCCGGCAAACTGGACTTTTTGTATATCTTCTTTAATTTAACATCTAATTCCTTTCTTGAAATTTTGGAAACTGATTCTTCTGTTTTTGAATTCATCTTTTTACTTGATTAGTTTAATAGCTTATTTAGAATTACAACTGAACCAAGATAATTATTGAACGTAAGCTATTTCTTAATATTTATGTTAATTAGGATAATTTTACCAGAATCTACTTTGATCCTACTTTCTGTTTTCCTTTCCTCAACTAAAGAAACATAGCTTCTTCATTTTTAAAACTCTACTTTTCGACCAAATAACTAAGTCATCGATAATTCCGTCATTTTGTGTTTTATACCAATAATGATTAGTAACCATAAAGTATGTCAACGGCAAAATTCTTTAAAAAACAAAAGACAAATCCGAAGTAAAAAAAATACTACTTTAGTCTTTCCTAAACACTAACAATCCAATCACCATCATTAATGCAACTTAAAAAGAGCATTACCGGTTTTGAAAAAAACTCTTAAGCCTTTAAAAGATTGAAACGAAAAACTAACTACAACGCAGACCTTATAAAATGAATCGAGCTTTATTGTTATTTCTATTTCTGGTTTCAATTACTGTACAAAGTCAAAAAACAGTAAACGGCTTGGAAGCTTCTGTCACTAAAGCACGCGAGATCATGCATGAAAAACAGATTACTGATTATGTAATATTGACCAATAGTCACTATGCTAACGTTACGACTTATTATGAAGATTCTGAAGGAAAGAGAGAAAAGGAAGAGACTTACTTGACCAATATGTTTGAGGCTTACCTCTTTTGGAAGGAAAATTCTAAGTGTTATCTACAACTAACAGATATGAATTTTACCTATCAGCCTTTGCTACTTGATCAATGCGGTTTCTTAAAACTGGATGCTAAAACTATCGATCAAATCTCAAAAGAAGAAGTGCTTCCGATTGTAATCCTAGAAAATGGAGCAAAGACCTATCTGGATATCCCAAATCATTTTCAGACCCAATTTTATTTTAGCAATGGAAATTCAAAGGAGTTTCCCGCTTTTTATTTGTCTGAACCCGAAAAGAGAAACTCAAATAACACTAAAAACAGCAAACTTCAGATCACTAAATTATACAAAACCTGCGAAAAAATAATACGCGACAATTCGGATCTACTGCATAGAAATAAATAAAAAAATTAACTAATCTAAAACAACCATAGAAAACGCTATTATGCAAAAACTACAAATCACATTAATTCTGTTTATTTTCACTCAATTAAATTTTGCACAAAAATTAGAGATCATAAACAATCAGGCTATTTTATTTTCTTTAAAGGAGAAAAAAGACACGATTAATTTTATTGTAATTGACACAAAATTGGAAGAGAAAAAACCAATCTTTTTATTCTGTCAGGGTTCTTTACCAATCCCTCTGTTTATTAAACCTGAAAAAGAAGAGATGTGGATGTACGGTGGCGGTATAACTAATTTTGACTTTGCTGAAATAAAAAAACACTACCATCTTATCGTAATTTCAATGCCGGAGACTCCGGTAATTGCTAACGAAAAAGACCTCAATTCCTCTTTTAGTTATGTTCCGGATCCAAGTGAGCCGCGAGCCCTCTCCCTCGCCTATGAACAAGCGGACTATTTAGAAAATTACGAAAGCAGAGCCAATAAAGTGATTCATTTTTTGCAGCAACAGAAATGGGTAGACCATTCAAAACTTATCGTTGCAGGGCATTCCCAAGGTTCTAAAGTGGCAACACTAATTGCCTTAAACAATAAAAAGGTTACCCACTTAGGTTTGTTCAGCACAAATCCATTTGGCAGAATTGACCAGCTCCTGCGAGAAGAAAGAAAAGCAGCCGAAAGTAAAGCAATCACCTGGGAAACAGCAGATAAAAACATGGAAGAAACCTACCAGATGTATCGGGATGCATACACACCGGATAGCGTGAAGGTAAAACCCTATTTGCTGGCTTGGAAATCTTTCTCAAGACCCTTGGTAAACGATTGGTTAAAAATAAAAATCCCTACTTATCTGGCTTACGGAACAAATGATACCACAGCTGATTTATGTGATTTGGTTCCTTTGTTTTACATTCAAAATTCAAAAAACAACTTAACCTATAAAAGATATTTAGGCTTAGACCATAATTTTTATGAAAGAAAAGAAAACGGACAACCCGATTACGATAAAGAACATTGGCCAGAGGTTATGACTAATTTTGTAAAATGGACTTTAAAATAAGTATCTAAAACCACTAATTATGAGCCGTTTGTAACTACTCGTACGTTTTCATTAAATACTCGTACCAATTTCACTAACAGAAATTGGTACGAGTATTTTCTTTCGGTCGTCTAACGAATATTTCTAAAGCATCTTTGCCTTCAGTTACTAACAACACAAAAATTTAGAAATCATGAAAAAAAGAAACCTCCTTATTTTTTTACTACTACCTTTATTCTGTTTAGCACAAACTTCATTGAAAATAAAAAACGAAAAAGAGACAACCTTTCCTCTAAAATCCCTGATTGATAGTACAGCAAATAAAATGGTCGAAAAACCACTCATTAATGCGGTATCAATCGGAATGGTATACCAAGGCCAAGAATTTATCGGACATTACGGTGAGCTAGAAAAAGGCAAATCAAATGCACCCACTAATCAAACTATTTATGAAATTGGCTCTTTGAGTAAAACCTTCACAGGAACATTAGTAGCAAAAGCGGTTTTAGATAAAAAAATAAACCTTGAAGATCCTGTTCAGAAATACTTAACAGAAGACTATCCAAATTTAAGTTTTAACGGTTCTCCTGTTCGCGTAAAGGATTTATTAACGCACACAAGTGGTTTACCCAATATGATCCCATTGGAATTGACCGCAATCATAAAAGATTTTGCCAATAAAGACACACCGAAAAAGATGAATGATATACTGGTAAACTATACTCAAAAAGATTTTTTGAGAGACTTACATACCATTAAAATTGACACGATTCCGGGATTTAACTTTTCTTATTCAAGTGCAGGAATTGAGCTTTTGGCTCTTATTCTTGAAAAAACATACAATAAAAAATTTGAGGTACTGTTAAAAGAATACTATTCTGAAAATGCTCAAATGAAACCTGTCCAACTCGTTCTGTCGAAAAAAGAAGAAAAAAACCTTGCCGTTGGTTACCATTGTGATTATCCTTCTATAACCCTTCCGAATCAGAAATTACCATGGGGTGCTGCTGCAAACGTAAAAATAACAGTTCCCGAAATGATAAAATACATTAAATACCAATTAAAAAACAATGCCGATGTAGCAGAATCTCACAGAGGATTGGTAAAAGTCAATGAAAAATTTAGCGCAGGCTACTGCTGGAGAGTGCTAAAAGACGAAAAAATGGGAGAAATCTACATGCATCACGGAGGAGTTCCACGATCACAATGTTTCATTTACATACTCCCAAAATACAATATGGGTGTATTTATTGTAACCAACCAAAGTGGCGAAAATACACCAAAAGACATGAAAGAAGTATTAAACACCATATTTGAAAAAATACAGAATAAGAATCTCCTATAGACAATGACTCGTAAGATTATCAAAAACTCCTTAATTTCTTGAGGAGTTTTTTTTACGCTTTTATTTTTCTGGATCAAGTCTAAAACCTGTAGAACAATAAAAATTGAATTTAAAAATTTAGTTTATCTAAAAACCACCTCTCGGCTTGTCCTTTCGACGAAGGAGAAATCACACAAGAAATTCCGCAAAGAAAAGTGCCAATCTTTGTCGAATATTGGATGCGATTTCTCCTTCGTCGAAAGGACAGAACTACAAGAAATTAAGAATGATAGTTCAGTAATTTAACTATTTACGTTTCGAAGAAATACTAAACTAGCATTCATTAACAGTATTAACGATAGAACCTATTTCAACCTAAATGCAAAAAAATAGAATACTAACAAGAACAGTCTAAGTGAATTTTTAAAAATGAATTTAATTCAAACAAGCGCTACTGTTGGATTAACAGACGAAATAGCTAGTGAAGCATTAGCATTACTAGAAAAAAAACACATTCATTTACATAATTCAAAAGTCTAAAAGTCAAGTTTCGGACTTTTTCATAAATTAAACACCAAAAACTCCTTAATTTCTTGAGGAGTTTTTTGGTTCTTTATCAAAAGTACTATTTCGTAGCACAATATCTAAACCCAATAAATAGAACTCTTTTTTCAGTTTTACTTAATAGCTTCTAATTTTTGAACCATTTCTTTTGCCGATTCTAAATTTGGGTTTAATTCCAGCGCTTTTTTATACGATTTTAACGCATTTTCTTTATCCTTATTTATAGAATACGCTTCGCCTAAGCTGTCCCAGGTATTTTCATTTGTTGGAAATAACTTTGTGTTTTCCTGAAATACAATTATAGCATCATCAAAAGATTTTTCGCTTAAAAGAGCATAACCAATTTTATTTAAAATACCATTTTTACTTCCTGCAACAGTTTTATTGACCGCATCGATGTAAGCATATACAAAAGCATCTTTTTCCATTGTTTTAATATCGGGTTGCACACCTTTCCCCTCCCAGTTCGTTTTTGTTACCGGGTGAATTGCTTTGATGTAGGGAACAGAAATCGTAAACCCATCACTTAAGTTAATTCTTTTGGCACGATTGGCACCGCCTTCTGTGATTTCACCAACAACAGTGGCTTTACCTAAATGTTTTAGCGTATAAGTAAAGGCCTCGGCAGCAGAAAATGTATGTACGCTTGTTAGAATATAAACCGGTTTGTTTACACTTCGTTTTCCTTTAACGGTTGCAAACGTATACAATTGCGTTTTGGTATTGGTCTTGCGTTCGTAGAAATCGCTCAATAAAACCGGAGTTTCGTCAAAAAAATAACTCGCTAACAATTGCATCATACTGGGAACACCACCGCCGTTATTTCTCAAATCAATAATAATCGCATTGGTATTACTTAAAAAATTCATTGTCGCAGTAGCCGTTTCTTCTGCGTATTTTATATCTGCAAACTGAAGTAAATTTAAATAACCAATATTTCCTTCGAGTATTTTGGCATCCTTAAAACCATAATTAGTTTCTGCCATTTTCTGGGCTATCATTTTTTCTCTTTTTTGTTGCTCTTCCTCTGTAATCTCCGGCTTATTCTGAGCACTACGCTGTGGTTCAAACCGAACCAGAAGATGCAAATCATTACTGACACTTTGCAAATCTCTTGTAACTACTTTAGAAAATTCAGCAGGACTTGTAATCTCCTTGTACTTGTTAGATTTTGAATTTTTATCCAATTCAATTATCATTTTTTTTGATAATTCTAAATCAACATAGGATTCCTTTATATTGGTTTTTATCCCTGATAGAATAGCATCTTTCTGTTTTGTGTTTAGCCCATTTTTAAGGTCTTGTGCAATGCTATTTTGCGTCATTGCAAATGATAGAATTAATAACACGATTTTAGAATAATTTTTCATAATACTTTTGTTTAATTGATATAATTTCCCGCAAACATAAGAGGGAACCAAAAGCTTATAAAACATTTTTCACCAACACATCAGTACTCGCCACATACAACTGTTTTATACACTTAAATCGGCTTGAAGTCGAAAAAAACACTGTTTATGCTGTTTTTTAATGTGTTCATGCAAATTGTACCAGAAAAAAAGCAATAATACTTACTTTTGAAACATGATAAAATTTCTAAAAAAATATAAAGCATTCCTTTATGGATTGTTAATTCATCGAATTATCGTTGTTGCTTTGTTGTATTTTAAACTTATCCATATTGAGAATTCAGAAGTATTGACAAACACATTGAGTTTCATTTTTAGTTGGTTGTTAATCTCACTGCCTATTTATTATTTTTCGTTTCTAAAACAAAATAGAACAACCTGTTTAAAGCTGTTCGCATTGCTTCTTCTTTTTTTCATTATCATAATCAATGACCTGAATTCCAAAATAGCCGATAACCCAATTACTTTTGTTGGATTCGTAATCATAGGGCTGAGTTTTTTTTCGATACTGGCGCCGCTATATTTTAAAAAACATGCCCTACTTACCATCGTATTCTATATTTTGGCTTTAGGTTATTTCTATTATATAAGAATTTATGCCGAGGACACAAGCAGCTACCTGCAACAAGAAAAAGAAATTAAAATTATCTTAACCATTCCCTTTTTTGTGTTGACTTTAAATTGGTTCTATCAGCAATGGAAATGGCTAAAAACCTTGGAATCAAAGAAATCTAAAGCCGAATTATCGCTATTAAAAAGCCAGATTAATCCACACTTCTTTTTCAATACTTTAAATAATTTATATGGTTTAGTTGTCGAAAAATCAGATGATGCGCCAGATGTTGTTTTAAAATTATCCGACATAATGCGCTATACCATTTATATGGGGAAGGAAGATTTTGTGCCACTACAGGACGAAATGGAATATTTAAAAAGTTATATTGATTTACATAAAATACGATATCAAAAAAAAGTTGACATTCAATTTAATTGTTTGCAAGAAAAAAAGGGTCAAGTTGCTCCATTACTGTTGATCATTCCTTTGGAAAATGCATTTAAACATGGTGTAGAAAGCTTAACAGAAAATGCCTATATTCATGTTGATTTAAAAATGACCAACGGTACTATTTATTTTGACATCGAAAATAATTTTGAAAGAATAGAATCTAATAAAAATAGGGGCATTGGATTAGAAAATTTAAAACAACGTTTAGAATTGTTGTATCCGTACAAACACAAAATGCAAATTGAAGTTAAAGGCACGATTTACAAACTATCTCTAATAATAAAAACGACATGATTCATTATTTAATTATAGATGACGAACCTATAGCGCATCGTATTATTGAAAACTTTTGCAACAATTTACCGCATTTGGAAAAAGTAGGGAATTGTTATAATACCTTTGAAGCCATGCCGTTTTTAAATCAAAATACGGTCGACTTACTCTTTTTGGATATAAACATGCCCAAATTATCCGGTTTTGATTTTTTGAAAACACTGGTTAATCCACCAAAAATAATAGTTACCACTGCTTACAAAGAATTTGCTCTAGAAGGTTACGAACTTAACATTTCTGATTATTTATTAAAGCCATTTAGCTTTGAACGTTTCGTAAAAGCTATTAATAAAACAATTAATACTATAGAAGACAAGAATACTAAATCCGCACTATCCGTACCCGAAACGAAGTCCGATACTGTATCCGGTTTTTTCATAAAAGGCAATAAAAAACATCACCAAATTCATTTTGAAGATATACTATTTATTGAAGCGTACGGACATTATTCTAAAATCTATCTAAAGGAAGAGATGATTATAAGTCCTCAAAAAATATCCACTCTGGAAGAACTTCTTGTCGGATTCAACTTTATTCGAACCCATAAATCTTTTATTGTTGCTAAAAACAAAATCAAACAAATTGAAGGAAACCGAATTTTAATTAATCAATACAAAATCCCCATTGGACAAACTTACAAGGCAACTATCAATACGTTTTTCTAAACAGGAATTACATCCTGCTTTAAATCAATTTGATTCAGAATAGTACGATTTCATCTATCTTACAACAATTAGCAACCCCACTTTTCAAAGCATTTCAAGTACATAAAATATCTAAAAAAAGCCACCACACAAAATGCAAACCATGAATAAAATAGTGTTATTATTTTGCTTTTTTTCTCTCCTTTCGTGTGAAAAGACAAAGACAGAAAAACATCCAAAAATTATTGTTTTACAGCCTTTAGGAAACTTCCAAGTAGGTTCGGCCAATGAGGTACTAGAAAAAATCAGAAAAATCAATCCAAACGTGGTACTTAGAAAATCGATAGACTTTCCTTCAGGTTCTTATTACCAGCCCAGAAACAGATTTCGTGCCGACAGTATTATTAAAAATTTAAAGACAAAAGTTGGCAAAGATTCCGTTATTGTCGGACTCTCACATAAAGACATCAGTACAACAAAAGACAACCATCAGGATTGGGGTGTTATGGGATTAGGTTATCATCCCGGAAGTGCTTGCGTTGTTTCCGATTTCAGATTATCGGATAAAAATAAAAAAGAACAATTCTATAAAGTAGTTTTGCACGAGTTAGGTCATACTGAAGGTTTACCACATTGTAAAACCAAAACTTGCCTCATGAGAGACGCCGAGGGAGGAAATCCAATCGATCAGGAAAAAGACTTTTGTAAAAACTGCCGTGCTTTTCTAAAAGCTAAAAACTGGGATTTGCGATAAAGCAACAATTTCAGTCAAAATAGTACCATTGAGGCTTATAAAAGCAAAACACCACTAAAACTTAGATACTACAACTCAAAACATTAAATTGCATAACTTTACTTTTCTAATTAATCTAAAACTTTAAAAATGGAAACTAAAATGATATGGGCAAATTTAGCCTCAGACAATTTAAAAGTAACATATGAGTTCTATATCAAACTAGGATTTGAATCAAACAATAAACATAGTTCCGATGAAAATGCAAGTTTCAACTTCGGCAAAAACAAATTCATCATTAATTTCTTCAAAAAATCAAAACTAGAAACGGATATAAATGGAGCAATCGGAAATTGGAAAACCCAAAGTGAAGTTATATTTTCGCTTTCTGCTAACACCAAAGAAGAAGTAGACCAATGGGCTGAAAAAGTTCGAAAAGCCGGCGGAACAATTTTCTCAGAACCACAAAACTACGAACAAGGTTATACCTTCTGCTTTTCAGATCCGGATGGTCATAAGTTTAATGTTTTATATTGGCCGGGCATGTAATACCAAATGCCATCCAGTTCTCTTAATCCCCTCCACAACCACCGCAAGAGCTTCCACAGGAACTTCCGCAAGAAGAACTGCATGATCCCGAACTACTCGAATTATTAGCCCAAGAAACATTCGAATCATAATTTGTTATAGGTACAAATGAGCTTGCCAGAATCACATTTCCATAAAGGAAATAATTCCACTCCCAACTAGTTTCATTTTTATTGCTTTCCCGCACTTCTGCTATAAAATACGAAGGTATAATTTTAGTAAACATTAAATTTAGTATCCTGTCTAAGTAGTAAGAAGTGATCACAACTATGGCAATAATTGCTAACAATAAAAAAACTACAGGTTTATCTCTCCAGATTCCCGCAATGAATCTACTAAAAAGAATACTTAATAATGATCCTAAAACAATCATCGATAAAATCATCACTGATATAAATTCTTTTGAGCTGCTAATTCTTTCCCTGATTCTATAGACACCTTTTCGTAATTGCTCAAAAATTGGCTTTTGCATGGCTGCTATACATAAAAACTTATAGGACATGGTATCATACTCTTTCATGATTTCGATAATACAATTCTCGTATGCATTATCAACAACATCTTCATCGATTAATTGTAATTTACCATTCGTTAAAATTATAACTTTTTTATTCTTTATTAAATTGTTTACCACACCATGAACTACAACTTCCAATTTGTTTTCTTTAAAAAAGACCAACTCAAAAGCAGTGAGGTTTCTTAAAATTGAATTTGATTTAATATTCTCGTACAACGAAATTAAGCTCCTTCTGATATAAAATTCCAAAAAGAGAATAATCAATCCGAAAGACAAAATATAAAATAGTAAAAAATCGGGGTTCTGGATTTGTATTAAAACTGGAAAAATAATCCAGCAAATTGGGAAAGCAAGAAATATAGAATACCACAAAAACATTTTCCTGAGCTTCGAAATCTCATATTTGCTTTTGTCGAAGTTTAAAGAATCTAATTCATTTTCATAATACCAAATCTCCCTAGGCTGGGTTCCAAAAAGATTTTCATACAATTTTTTAGTTCTCTCTTTTGCGATTTTAAATTTTTCAAAATCAATTCGGTTATGAGTAGACGGAATATGTTCAATCCTTTTATCAAGCAATTTACACAAATCCGAATAAGAATTAGTAAAAATCAAGTGTTGATGCCAAACAATATCCACAATTTCCGAAGGTGAAACCATTTCATTATTGGTTGCCGCCAGGAACATAAACTTTTTGTACTCCAGTATAGCACTCTGTGTAAAATATAACGTCCAATGATTCTCAAGCGCTAATCGTGTCGAAAACCCATATTGACCAGTTGGATGATCAAAGTCAAATTCCAAAACTTTCTCCCAAAGTATGGATCAAGACATATTGTTGTGGAGGAACAAATATCTTGTAGTTCTGTAATTTCTAATCAAGTTAAAAAGTTGTGAAATAATTTTTAGAAATTTCTTTTGTTAGAAGTAGCAGATCATATACTTTTTGGCCAGAGCTTTTTAAGTACCTAATTTTCTAACTTCTCGCTTTGACGATCTCGCAAAGACGCCAAGCCGCTAAGTTTTTTCCCGTTTTTAAGCTCCACCTTTCTGTTTTCTACTTTCTCGCTTTGGATTTCTAAAAATAGTATAGAGTCTCAAACTTTTTTTCTGTTTTTTCATTAAAACTTTGCGATTTTGCGACTCTGCGAGATTTTTACTTCCCCACAACTTTCGGACTTGATCCACTATATCCTTTTTGAATATGAGGATATAATTCAAATAGTAATACAGCACGTTCTGTTTGATTTTGAGTCCATTTCGATTTGGTTTTGTACAAGAAATAGCGGCTTCTGGCTAGTAATTGTTTAAGGGTATCTCCATTTGAAAGTATTGTAGCTTCGAAATTTACTTTTAACTTTTTGGCTTTTTCAATAGCATCATTTTCCTGATCGATGGCTTCCCAACGATGTTTAATCCTGATTTCTTGTAAAGCTTCTGACGCTAATTTTTGAACGTGGAATCGGTCTGTAACGCGAGTAGCATTAGGAAAACATCTTTTAGCAATTAATCCCATATTACCAGCCATATCCAGAGTGATTTCCTTGACTACATTTCGCTGTTTAAGAGCGATTTTTTCAATAACACCAATAACTGTTTCTGCTTTAGTTCCTGCAATCATTGCTATTATCGTGCCTTTTCTACCTTTACCGGATTTGTTGGTTAAAATAGTATAGAGCTCACCATTGGAGAGAGAGGTTTCATCTATGGATAAACGCTTTCCAATATTTTGTGGAAAGAGAAGCCACTTTTTAGCGTGTGATATTTGATCCCAAACTTTGAAATCACTTAAGAAATCTTTTTATTGACATTGCAAGTTTCTACCCGAAACCCCATAAAAAGAAGCAATGGTATTACAATCATTTGGACTGGAATCTATTGATCTCTTTTAAAAAAGACGCAAACTCCTGTGTTACACGAGTTCCGTCTGCTACTAAATTCCAATCTCTGAAAACGATCTTTCCACTATCTTCATTTAGCCATCTTCTGCGGGTTATATGAAGATATACTTGATGTCCACGGATAGGGAAATCCTGCACTGTTATCTCTTCGAAGAATCCTTTTGAACTTAATTTTGACTCTCTGTATTCTTTTGGTGTCGAATTAATCTCTTTTAAATACAAGTGAAGTATTTCATCTCCCTTTTTATAAGAAGTAAGTTCAAAATAGTCTACTATTATCTCAGGCAATAACAACTTAAGAATGTCGATAAAAGAATCTTGCATTTATATATAATTTCAAAATACAAATATCTAATTTTTAATATTTCCCCACAACAATATGTCTTGATCCCGTAAAGGATCGCAAAGTAATTCTAAACTGAACTTACATCACTTATATGGTTTAAAAAAGAAAAAGTATATAAAACAAAAAACCCTATCCGATTTGGATAGGGTTCTTAAAAGAAAGGCGACGACATACTCTCCCACATAACTGCAGTACCATCTGCGCAGGCGGGCTTAACTACTCTGTTCGGGATGGGAAGAGGTGAGCCCCGCCGCAATAACCACCTTAAGGTCGTTGTTACTTGAGGTAACGTACAATTAATTAAAAATTTATAATTAATAATTAAATAATTGCAACAATATCTTAACATACTGAGATAAAGAATATAAAAAAGTCCTTGACATGAGTCGAAGGGAGAAAGTTTCTTCCCCACACCAAAGTGTGGGGAAAAGGGTGTACATAAGCTTACGGATTATTAGTACTACTCGACTATGACATTACTGCCTTTACATCTATAGCCTATCAACGTGGTCATCTTCCACGATCCTTAAAAGAAATCTCATCTTGTGGTGGGTTTCGCGCTTATATGCTTTCAGCGCTTATCCCTTCCAAACGTAGCTACTCTGCGGTGCCCCTGGCGGGACAACAGATACACTAGAGGTTTGTCCAATTCGGTCCTCTCGTACTAGAATCAGATCCACTCAAATTTCTAACGCCCACAGTAGATAGAGACCGAACTGTCTCACGACGTTCTGAACCCAGCTCGCGTGCCACTTTAATGGGCGAACAGCCCAACCCTTGGGACCTTCTCCAGCCCCAGGATGTGACGAGCCGACATCGAGGTGCCAAACCCCCCCGTCGATATGAGCTCTTGGGGGAGATCAGCCTGTTATCCCCGGCGTACCTTTTATCCTTTGAGCGATGGCCCTTCCATGCGGAACCACCGGATCACTATGCTCTACTTTCGTACCTGATCGACCTGTATGTCTCTCAGTCAAGCTCCCTTATGCCATTGCACTCTACGCACGGTTACCAAGCGTACTGAGGGAACCTTTAGAAGCCTCCGTTACTCTTTTGGAGGCGACCACCCCAGTCAAACTACCCACCAAGCAATGTCCCCCACAACGCGGGGTTAGGCCTCAGATAAACAAAGGGTTGTATTTCAACAATGACTCCACAACGCCTAGCGACGCCACTTCACAGTCTCCAACCTATCCTACACATCATTTATCCAAGGTCAATACTAAGCTATAGTAAAGGTGCACAGGGTCTTTTCGTCCCACTGCGGGTAAACGGCATCTTCACCGTTACTACAATTTCACCGAGCTCATGGCTGAGACAGTGTCCAGATCGTTACACCATTCGTGCAGGTCGGAACTTACCCGACAAGGAATTTCGCTACCTTAGGACCGTTATAGTTACGGCCGCCGTTTACTGGGGCTTCAATTCAATGCTTCTCCGAAGATAACATCTCCTCTTAACCTTCCAGCACCGGGCAGGTGTCAGGCCCTATACTTCATCTTACGATTTTGCAGAGCCCTGTGTTTTTGATAAACAGTCGCCTGGACCTCTTCACTGCGGCCAGCTTGCGCTGGCGACCTTTCTCCCGAAGTTACAGGTCTATTTTGCCTAATTCCTTAGCCATGAATCTCTCGAGCACCTTAGGATTCTCTCCTCAACTACCTGTGTCGGTTTACGGTACTGGTACTAATTACCTGAAGTTTAGAGGTTTTTCTTGGAAGCCCTTAGGCGCACTATCTCTTTGTCCGAAGACTCCGAGTACTATCGTATTTCCCCAAGCCGCGTGGATTTGCCTGCGCAGCTTATAGGTAGGTACTTCAACGAACTATTCCGTCAGTTCGCGGCGCTTTCATCACTCCGTCACCCCATCACAGTAATTAGTAGTACGGGAATATTAACCCGTTAGCCATCGACTGTCCCTTTCGGGTTCGCCTTAGGACCAGACTAACCCACAGCTGATTAGCATAGCTGTGGAAACCTTAGTTTTTCGGTGTGCGGGTTTCTCGCCCGCATTATCGTTACTTATGCCTACATTTTCTTTTCTAACCAGTCCAGCATACCTTACGATACACCTTCAACCCTGTTAGAATGCTCCCCTACCACTTACAGTAAACTGTAAATCCATAGCTTCGGTAATATGCTTATGCCCGATTATTATCCATGCTCGTCCGCTCGACTAGTGAGCTGTTACGCACTCTTTAAATGAATGGCTGCTTCCAAGCCAACATCCTAGCTGTCTGGGCAGACAAACCTCGTTCTTTCAACTTAGCATATATTTGGGGACCTTAGCTGATGGTCTGGGTTCTTTCCCTCTCGGACTTGGACCTTAGCACCCAAGCCCTCACTGTTATCAATCATTATATAGCATTCGGAGTTTGTCAGGAATTGGTAGGCGGTGAAGCCCCCGCATCCAATCAGTAGCTCTACCTCTATATAACTAAAATAACGCTGCACCTAAATGCATTTCGGGGAGTACGAGCTATTTCCGAGTTTGATTGGCCTTTCACCCCTACCCACAGGTCATCCGAAGACTTTTCAACGTCAACCGGTTCGGACCTCCACACTGTGTTACCAGCGCTTCATCCTGCCCATGGGTAGATCACACGGTTTCGCGTCTAACACTACTGACTAAAGCGCCCTATTCAGACTCGCTTTCGCTACGGATCCGTGGCTTAACCACTTATCCTTGCCAGCAACGTTAACTCGTAGGCTCATTATGCAAAAGGCACGCCGTCACCCCACGAAAGGGCTCCGACCGCTTGTAAGCGTATGGTTTCAGGATCTATTTCACTCCGTTATTCACGGTTCTTTTCACCTTTCCCTCACGGTACTGGTTCACTATCGGTCTCTCAGGAGTATTTAGCCTTAGCGGATGGTCCCGCCAAATTCAGACAGGGTTTCACGTGCCCCGCCCTACTCAGGATACCACTATCTATTACACTTGTTACCTATACGAGGCTATCACTCTCTATGGCATAACTTTCCAGTCACTTCTAGTTCCTTGTGCATAAAATGTCGTGGTCCTACAACCCCAATCTTGCCGTAACAACATTGGTTTGGGCTAATCCGCGTTCGCTCGCCACTACTTACGGAATCACTTTTGTTTTCTTCTCCTCCGCCTACTTAGATGTTTCAGTTCAGCGGGTTTGCCCACCTATCGGTGTACTATGTCTTCAACATAGTGGGTTGCCCCATTCAGGTATCTACGGATCAATCGGTGTGTGCCCGTCCCCGTAGCTTTTCGCAGCTTATCACGCCTTTCATCGCCTCTGAGAGCCAAGGCATCCCCCATACGCCCTTATTTTGCTTATTGTACCAATCATAAAATCAATTATGACCGTTTTTTTTTGTCTTTTATTATCCGTATTACTACCAATAACAAAAAACGCTTTCTACTTTTTATTATTTCTTATCTCAATATGTCAATGAACTTTTATTTACTACTTTTATAGTAAATCAGTGGAGAATAACGGAGTCGAACCGTTGACCTCCTGCGTGCAAGGCAGGCGCTCTAGCCAGCTGAGCTAATCCCCCATTTTGCAATCTTAGATTGTAGAATTCAGATTTTAGATTTCTTAATTCTTCTCTAATTTCTTTGGTGAATTCCAACTTCTAGAATTTCCTTTTTTTAAGCTTTTCAGTCTTTTTAAGTTACTTTTAATTATAAATTTTTGATTTTTAATTAATTCTCTTTAAAAAGTAGTCCCGGGCAGACTCGAACTGCCGACCCCTACATTATCAGTGTAGTACTCTAACCAGCTGAGCTACGAGACTCTGTTTTACTTAAATTTATTATTTGAACTAACAGCAAGAGTAATAAAATTTCATGATTCAGAAACATTTAGATCTGCATCTTTTTTCCTAACCGTGCAATTGCTTGCTAACACTTAGGCTCTAGAAAGGAGGTGTTCCAGCCGCACCTTCCGGTACGGCTACCTTGTTACGACTTAGCCCTAGTTACCAGTTTTACCCTAGGCAGCTCCTTGCGGTCACCGACTTCAGGCACCCCCAGCTTCCATGGCTTGACGGGCGGTGTGTACAAGGCCCGGGAACGTATTCACCGGATCATGGCTGATATCCGATTACTAGCGATTCCAGCTTCACGGAGTCGAGTTGCAGACTCCGATCCGAACTGTGACCGGTTTTGTAGATTCGCTCCTGGTCGCCCAGTGGCTGCTCTCTGTACCGGCCATTGTAGCACGTGTGTAGCCCAAGGCGTAAGGGCCGTGATGATTTGACGTCATCCCCACCTTCCTCACAGTTTGCACTGGCAGTCTTGTTAGAGTTCCCGACATGACTCGCTGGCAACTAACAACAGGGGTTGCGCTCGTTATAGGACTTAACCTGACACCTCACGGCACGAGCTGACGACAACCATGCAGCACCTTGTAAATTGTCTTGCGAAAAGTCTGTTTCCAAACCGGTCAATCTACATTTAAGCCTTGGTAAGGTTCCTCGCGTATCATCGAATTAAACCACATGCTCCACCGCTTGTGCGGGCCCCCGTCAATTCCTTTGAGTTTCATTCTTGCGAACGTACTCCCCAGGTGGGATACTTATCACTTTCGCTTAGCCACTGAACTTGCGCCCAACAGCTAGTATCCATCGTTTACGGCGTGGACTACCAGGGTATCTAATCCTGTTCGCTACCCACGCTTTCGTCCATCAGCGTCAATATATTAGTAGTAACCTGCCTTCGCAATTGGTATTCCATGTAATCTCTAAGCATTTCACCGCTACACTACATATTCTAGTTACTTCCTAATAATTCAAGTCTAGCAGTATCAATGGCCGTTCCACCGTTGAGCGATGGGCTTTCACCACTGACTTACCAAACCGCCTACGGACCCTTTAAACCCAATGATTCCGGATAACGCTTGGATCCTCCGTATTACCGCGGCTGCTGGCACGGAGTTAGCCGATCCTTATTCTTACAGTACCGTCAAGCTGGTTCACGAACCAGTGTTTCTTCCTGTACAAAAGCAGTTTACAATCCATAGGACCGTCATCCTGCACGCGGCATGGCTGGATCAGGCTTGCGCCCATTGTCCAATATTCCTCACTGCTGCCTCCCGTAGGAGTCTGGTCCGTGTCTCAGTACCAGTGTGGGGGATCTCCCTCTCAGGACCCCTACCCATCGTAGCCTTGGTAAGCCGTTACCTTACCAACTAGCTAATGGGACGCATGCTCATCTTTTACCGTTGTGACTTTAATAATTAAATGATGCCATTCAATTATACTATGAGGTATTAATCCAAATTTCTCTGGGCTATCCCTCTGTAAAAGGTAGATTGCATACGCGTTACGCACCCGTGCGCCGGTCTCAAGCTCCGAAGAACTCTACCCCTCGACTTGCATGTGTTAAGCCTGCCGCTAGCGTTCATCCTGAGCCAGGATCAAACTCTTCATCGTATATTTTTTATATTATATTGCGATGCGTTCTCTAGTGTTTCTTTTCGAATCTCTCGATTCCATTACTCTTATTCTTTTGTTTTAACATCTCTGTTAAAACGGCTGTCAATTCAATATGTCTACGAACGTGTCTTTCTGTGTTTCGCTTGTTTCTCAAAGCGGCTGCAAAACTACATCTTTATTTTTAACTGGCAAGAATTTTTTGAAGTTTTTTTTTAGAAACTTTTCGTTTCCAATTTTCTTCTTTTCTTAACCAATCTCTCAATGAACTTGCGTGTTTTGCGGGGTGCAAAGGTAAGCAGCGTTTTCAAATCTCACAAGCTTTTTTGAATCTTTTTTTTATTTTGTTCTCTCAAACTTTTCTAAAAAATTAATCCTCTTTTCTTGTCAGTCTATCAGGGAACGTCTGCGTCGTTGCGGGTGCAAAAGTAGTCCCTTTATTCGCTTTTACAAGCTTTTTACTTCCCTTTTTTTGCCTTTTTTTGAATCTTTTTCTTAACTTACTGGTAATGGTGTTTTTACAAAACTTAGGCTTTTGTAATTTTTAGGAGTTTTCTTTCATATTGTGGTTTTGTCTTGTTGTTGTTCTTTTGGAAGGGCTGATTTTGCTGGGCTTTTTAAAAAATAAACCCGACAGGTTTTGAAAACCTGTCGGGTTGGGGTGTACTATATAGAGAGAAACTAATCGAAACGAATGGCTTTTACCGGGGAGATCTTGGTTATTATATAGGACGGGATCAATAACACCAGAAAACAAACTGTAACAGTTAACAGATTCAGCAAAATCACATAACCCCAATTTATATATACCGGTGCTTGATTAACATAGTAATTTTCCGGATTAAGCTGAACGATTCCAAAATGCTGTTGAATTAGCAATAATGAGATCCCAATCAGATTACCCCAAAAAAGGCCTCTCATAATAAGGTAAAACGCATTGTATAAAAATATCTTTCTAACCGCCCAGTTATTTGCACCTAACGCTTTCAATATCCCGATCATCTGTGTGCGCTCCAAAATAAGAACCAATAACGCCACCACCATATTAATAGTAGCAACCAAAATCATAATAACAAGGATAACGATAATATTAAAATCAAAAAGCTGCAACCAGTCAAAAATATAGCTGTACTTCTCTATTATTGTTTTAGTATCTAAACTTGATGACGTTTGTTCATAGATTTGATTACCTGTAGCTCTGATTTCACTAAAGTCATTAACAAAAACCTCAAAAGCACCAACCTGATCCGGACTCCACTTATTGATTCGTTGAATATGACGTATATCTCCTATTATATAAGTAGCATCAAAATCCTGAAAACCCGAACTAAAAATTCCTGTTATCACAAAACGACGACTGTTCGGCATTTTACCCTGCTCCTCTTTAATGAAAAAAGTATTAAAATGATCTCCAACTTTAAGCCCTAATCGATCGGCCAGGAATCTGGAAATTATAACTTCTTCATTTAAGGCTTTAGTAAAATCAGGCAACCTGCCCTCAACCAGATATTCTTTTATATTATTCCAATCATAATCTACTCCTACTCCTTTGAATATAATTCCTTCAAAAGCGCTTTCTGTTCTGATAATTCCAGCCTTACTTGCAATCGCCTGTATGTGACTTACTCCGGGAACAGATTTGAAATTGGGATAGAAATCCTGTTTTTTTGAAATAGGAACTATAGTCACTTCCGAATTATTATTGTCATAATTCGAAATAATCACCTGACCATTAAAAGCAGAAACTTTTTCTCTAATTTTCTGCTGCAGACCAATTCCTGTTGCTACAGAAACCAACATCATAATAATACCAATAGCAATAGCCGATATGGCAATTTTTATAATCGGAGCCGAAATACTGCTTTTAAAATTTTTAGCAGTAATAAGTCTTTTAGCAATGAAGTATTCTAGATTCAATTTTCAGTTGTCTTAAAATTAGTGTATGCTCTCGCATCAGTCAAAAATACGTTTAAAAAAACAAAAACAAATTGTTCCAAAAACAATTATATAATATTTAAGTGCCAAACGGGTTCAATTTACAAAGGAAGTCGCTTCTTCATCTCCTCGACGATATTATACGCGGCTGGACAAATCGCAACATTTTTCAAAGTAAGATCTGTAATCTGCTGAAACTTTTTTCGATCGGTATGCGGAAACTCTCTGCAAGCTTTCGGGCGGACATCGTAAATCATGCAATAATTTTCATTATCCAAAAAAGTACAAGGCACACTTTTCAACACATAATCCTTATCCTCATCAATCTGAAGGTATTGTTCTATAAATTGCTGTGGCTTTTGCCTGAAAGATTTTGAAATCCTTTCGATATCAGCCAAAGTAAACAGTGGCCCAGTTGTTTTACAACAATTTGCACATTGTAAACAATCCGTTTTCTTAAACTCTTTATCATGCAATTCCTGCATCACATAGTCTAAGTTTTTAGGTTGTTTCTTTTTAAGCTTATCGAAATACTTTTTGTTTTCGATATGCTTATCTTTGGCTAACTTATTTAAGTTATTTAAAATCTGTTTCAAGTTTAAAATTTAAAGTTGACCTGCAAAATTAAACAACTTTAAACTTGAAACCTTAAACTTTGAACTAAAAATACAATGAAAGATCTTTTTGGAAAAGCAATGTATGATTTTCAGACCCAAAATTCACCTGAAAATATTATTACCGAAACTTCGATTTCTGAAGAAGACGAGATGAGCGTTGACTATTTATTCCGCTCTTATAATGAAATGCCGAAAATAGAACAAAAAGCATTACAACTGGCAACCGGAAAAATTCTGGACGTAGGCTGCGGAGCAGGCAGCCATAGTTTATCCCTACAAAATGACAGAAATTTAGAGGTTACTTCTATAGATATTTCTACTCATGCAATAGAAACCTGCAAACTTAGAGGAGTTAAAAATGTAAAAGTCCAAAACATACTAGATTTTGAAGGAGAAAAATTCGATACCATTGTATTATTAATGAATGGCGTTGGTATTTTTGGAAAACTGGAAAATTGCAATCAGTATTTATCAAAATTAAAATCCTTACTGAATACAGGCGGGCAAATTTTATTGGACAGCTCAGACATTATTTATATGTTTGATGAAGATGAAGATGGCGGCAAATGGATTCCGTCCAGTACTGATTATTACGGAGAACTTGTTTTTAATATCAGCTACAAAGGCGAAAAAGAAGAACCTTTTAATTGGCTGTATCTAGATTACAACACACTTCAGAACGCCGCAATAGCTAACGGACTAAAATGCGAACTTATTCTGGAAGGTGAACATTATGATTATCTTGCCAGACTTTCAATTTAACACTCTTTTTTAAGCTTATGGAAAATTTAGATTTAGAAAAATTAAAATATCCGATTGGGAAGTTCATTACACCTACAACCTATTCGAAAGAGTATCTTTTTAGTCAAATCGAAGAAATTTCATTATTCCCTGAAAAATTAAAACAGGAAACGATCCATTTATCAGCGCAACAACTTGACACTCCCTATCGTCCCGGCGGATGGACCGTCAGACAAGTGATTCATCATTGTGCCGAAAGCCATATGAATTGTTTTATAAGAATAAAATGGGCGTTAACCGAAAACAATCCTGTAATAAAAGCATATGATGAAGTTTTATGGTCTGAATTACCCGATAATTTAAAAATGCCAATAGAGCCCACTTTATCATTACTGGAAGGTCTCCATTTCAGATTAGCTTTTATTATGAAGAATCTATCGGAGACTGAACTGGAAAAAAGCTTCATACATCCGGAAAATAATTCTGCAATTAAGATAAAGCAAATGATAGCCACTTATGCCTGGCATGGCAAACATCATTTAGCCCATATAACTACATTGAAAAAACACAACAACTGGAAATAACCACCAATTGGATCTTTCTTATACACTGTGCCTTCATTATTAAAAACAAAAAATCTCTTCAATTGAAGAGATTTTTTGTTTTATCATTTAAGGAATATTCAAATATTTATGTGTCTGAAGTGAAACACGCCATTTTGGATTATTCATTACATAATCTACAATCAATGGAGTCATTTCTTCTTTTTTACTCCACTCGGGTTGAAGAAATAAAATTGCGTTATCATTTACCAATTCTGCTTGTTCTTCGGCAAAAATAAAATCATGTTTATTGTAGATAATCACTTTTAACTCATGTGCATTATCATAGACGGTTTGAGTTGGCAATTTATTCTTTTTCGGCGAAAGACAAATCCAATCCCATGTTCCGGACAATGGATAGGCACCTGAAGTTTCGATATGGACTTTTAAATTTTTATCTTTTAATTGTTGCGTCAACAAACTCATATCCCATGTCAAAGGCTCACCACCCGTAATTACAACAGTATCCGCATACGTCGAAGCATTTTTTACAATTACATCAATACTTGTTGGCGGATGCAATTCTGCGTTCCAACTTTCTTTCACGTCACACCAGTGGCAGCCCACATCACAACCTCCAATACGAATAAAGTAAGCAGCAGTTCCGGTATGAAAACCTTCTCCCTGAATCGTATAAAACTCTTCCATCAAAGGCAACATAGCACCTTTATTCACTTCTAATTGTATTTCTTTAGCTAACATTATTTTATTTTAAAGTGCAAAGATAGTCATTTAAATACGGAACATAAAAAAACCGGTAGTTCAATGAGAACTACCGGTTTTATATTTAATAAAAGACTTTAATTATTTCAAAGCTTTCACTGACTGTGCCGCATAAGCATTAGCAGGATCTAAAACTAAACTTTTGTTGAAATATTCAATTGCTTTTGCTTTATCTGTATTAGCATAACTTGCACCGATACTGTTGTAAGCTTCAACTACTTTTTTAACTGTAGCTGGTTTTGCCAATTCTTCAGCACCTTTAGCAGTTATTTTAGTAACATACTCTTCGTAGTTTTTAATGATTAGATCATCTTTTTCCAGTAAGTTGTTGATTCTTCCTTTGTACAAGTAAGCTTCCTCATAAGTAGGAGAAGCAACCAATACTCTGTCAAAAGCAGCATCAGCTTTACCTAAAGCAGCAATAACTTCAGGAGCAGTAGCCGTTTTATTTACATTTGCATAGTAAAGAGCAATACCATAATACACATTATCTGTCAAATAACTTTTTGACTCTGTATTCGTAGCTGTTAACTCAAAAAGATCAGCAGCTTGCACAAACTGTTTTTTACCAAATAATTCTTTTCCAAAATCTCCAAGCTCTTCAACAGCAGTAGGATCTAAATTAACTCCTTTTTTAATTTCAGCTAAACCTGAATCAAAAGCAGCTGCATCAACTGCACCTTCTGCATTTGTACCTTTTTTAATTTTAGCATAACCAAGATATAAATAATCTCTTGCGATAATTTTATTTGTTGGTACTTTAATATAATCTTCTAATGATTTAATAGCAACATCATAATTTCCATTCTCATAAGCTGCATATCCTAAATATCTGAAGATTCTAGGATTAACTTTATCCTCAGCAATCATTTTATTTGCCACAACTTCAAGATTTTTATAATCTTTAACCAAGATTAAGAAATCAGCGTGACGCATTTTAGAATCTAATGAATAATCCGTAAGACTTAAATATTTCTCGTAGTTTGTAATTGCTTTTTGCAAGTTAACTGTAGAAGTTGAAGGCTTGTTTCTTGCCCATTTGTAATAAGTCTCAGCCAACTCTCTGTATACCGGTCCGTAATTAACATCTAAAGTAATAACTTCATTAAAAGATTTAATTGCTTCTTCGTAAGATTTGGCCCCTTTCAATAAAACCCCTAATTGCATTTTCGCTCTCAAAAGTGTTGGATCAGCAGTGAATGCATCACGGTAAGCTTTATAAGCGTCATTTTGATTATTAGCACCATAATAAGCATCTCCAATTGTCAAAAGAGCTGTAGCGTTTTGTGGTTCAATAGCCAATGCTTTTTGCAAACTTGCGATTGCATTTTTATAATCCGGGTTATCCGAATTGATATAAGCTCTACCAATGTAAATAAACTCATTTACATCCTTACGTCTAATATCTTTAGTCGCTAAAGCAAAATTAGCCTGAGCTGCCGCTGTATTTTTATTGTTTAGATCGATTTGACCTAATCCAATATAGTTTAGATTTTTCTTATCTGCTGCTTCAATTCCATTTAGGTAATAAATTTTAGCAGAATCAATAACAGATTGATTTAGGTAAATATTCCCTAAAACAAAATTAGCTTCCCCATCAGATGGTTTTGCTTTAATTATTGATTTTAGCAATGATTTCGCTTTTTGAAATTGTTCCGCGTCAATTGCTTTCTTAGCCTGGTTGATGTCTTGCGCTTTTGCCACAGAAACTGAAGCAACTAAGGCAAAACTAAAAATTTTAAATTTATTCATCTTTATAGTAATTAATTTATTCTTTATCTTTTATAATCTGACTTCTAATTTTAAGCTTTCTTCCCGGAGTTCTCACTGGTAGTAAACCTGATTTTAAAACTATACGTTGACCAATGTCCCCAGCAATGAATGAAGCAAACCCCATTCCTAAACCGGAATATCCCTGGCAATTTATAATAAACAAATCACGTGCCAAAGGATATTTCACCTCAGCAAGATCGTTTTGCGTTGGGCTATAGTATGTATTATCATTTAAACCTTTAACACTTAAAACGTTTATTTTCTTAATCAAATCGATCATATTCGGAGCGGGTTGAGACAACCAATTTACTCCAACTACACCGATCATACCATCATTTTCCGAAACGAATTTAATAACTTCTTCATTTGTTTTAAATGAAAAAACACCGTTAGTTGGAATTTCCTTAACCTTTGCCAATTCTTTCATGTAACGGACAGTACTGGAATTAGGATTATCGAATACCAATCCTTTAATACCGGTATCTGTTTTCCCTTGCATAAAATCAATTACAGATTTCAACGCAATTAAAGTATCATTATTGCTTTTACTTGAAATCAAAGCTATCGCATCTGTTGCAAAAGGCGTAATTCTTGGCTTTATTTTACTCTTTGCAAACCTCTCTTCTTCTTCTTTGGACAAGGTTCTTGTTGTAACAACCACTTTTGCTTTTTGATTCAACAAATCATTAATAAGCTCTGCTTCAGATTTCGCTTTAACTGCAATCTTGGCATCGTAATATGTTCCTTCAAAAACCGCAACCTGATCCTCAACGATTGGCTTTATAGTTTCGTCAACCGTAATATCTAAAGATCCTTTTAAGATTGTCTCTTTGCTCTCATCGTTTTTGCTTTTTTGATTGCACATGGCAAACAAAAAGACAAAAGCTACTAAACCAAAAACTTTACTATATTTTAACATAAACTATTCTGCGTTTGAATTAATTAATCTCAGGAAACGGATGGCTGAATAAACAATCAATAAACCACCAAAAGCATATCTGTATTTAGGTTCCATATCTAATGGAAGCTTCTTCCAAAACATAATCATTAAACCAAGCACAAGATATATTAAAAAAAACAGTATTCCTAAAACAAGAAGAAATCGCTCTTTGAGCGATTTCTTCTGAATATTATTAAGCATATCTTTTAACATTATTCTGCAGATTGAATAGTAATAGGTAAAGAGTAAAGTACCCTAACTTTTTTACCATTTTGCTCGCCGGGAGTCCATCTTGGACATTTTTTAAGAACACGAATCGCTTCTGCTCCTGTACCGTAACCGATATCCCTTAAAACTTTAATGTCGGTTAATGAACCGTCTTTCTCCACTACAAAAGTAACGTAAACTTTACCTTTTAAACCTTCTTCATCTGGCGTCTTATAATTGTTTCCTACAAATTTGTAGAACTTTTCAATTCCTCCAGGGAAATCCGGTTTTACTTCGATACCAGCTGTACTATATACACTGTTATCTTCTTCTACCACCTGAGATACAGGACCAGTACCAACTGGCTCATCTACTACAAGTTTTGCGTTTGGATCTCCTTTGATTGTTTCAGAACCTACTTTTTTATCTTTAAGTTCTTCAATTTTAGGCGGATCTTCAGTAACCTCATTAGCCTTAGCTACCACAGGCTTCACAAACTTCACCTGATCCACTTTTGGTGGTGGTGGTGGTGGTGGTGGTTGATTAGGTTTAACTTCCTCTTTCTTTGGAGGTAATTTTACCGTAGCAATCTTAATATCGTTATTCACCTCTTCTTCTTTAGAATCCGGTAAAAGACTAGCAATAAGAGGAGCTGCCACAGCAAAGCTAAAAATAACTGATCCAATGATAAGCGCTTTTACAGTCGTCTTACCGTTCGATTTTCTTAACTCATATGCACCATATATCTTATTACGTCCTTCGAATACGATATCAAGCCACTGATTTTTTATAATATCTAATTTCATTTTTCTTGATTTTTAGGTTGAAGAACCAAGATTACTCTTGCTTTTTATCTATCAATTTCGTTTCTTCCGGTGTAAACTCAGGAACGATCGCATAAGTCTCCACTCCGGTAATAGCCATCTCATCTAAAATATCAACCAAATTACGATAATTTGATTTTTTAGTTGGTTTGATAATAACTATAATTCCATTTTTTGGTTTCCCTTTTGCTGCAGAATAAGCCAAAACAGATTTTTTTCTAGATAATAATTCTCTACGAATTCCATCTTTACCATATGTAATATCTTTAGGCCCTGCAATAGGACTCGCTAATAATCCCATATAATAAATCATTTTATTATCAGCACCCAGCATAACCGTCATAGTACGATTCTCATCTACTTTTGTCTCATCTTTAGCCTTTGTATCCGGGTCTTTATCCGGCAGAGACAAATCCATCGATTGAGGTTTTGACAACGATGTGGTTAACATAAAGAATGTGATCAATAAGAATGCCAAATCTACCATCGCTGTTAAATCGACTTTAGAGTTCTGCTTTTTACTTCTTACCTTACCACCTTTTCCGCCACCACCGTCGCCGGTATTTAATTCAGCCATTTTAGTGTATATTTTTTAATTAAAAGTCTCTTCCTCTCATACCTGTAACTAAGTTAAAGGAATTGATTTTCTGATCTTGCAAAATATCCATTATCTTTTTGATTTGTGGATATTGTTCTTTAGCATCTCCTTTAATTGCAATTTGCAATTCTTTATCATCAAGGTCAATAGCAGCTCTTCTTGAAATCAAAAGCCATTCTTTTAATTGATTGTCTAAAGAATCGATTGGAATACCAGGTTGATTCGCTTTAGTTCTATCAGACGCTTTCATATCGATAATCTGCTTTAAATTTGCTAATGGAACACCGAAGTCATCCATTAAGGCAAATTTAGTTTTATCTTCTTCTGAAAAAGTTACGCCTAATTTTGCTCCCATTCCTTCAAGAGTTCTTTTACGAATCTCTCTTCCTTTAATATCGAAAAACACTTTGCTTTTCCCGTCTTTTCCTTTTCCTATTGTAATAATTGCCAAATCTGAATCCGGTAATTTAGTTTGTGCAACAGAAGAAGGCATATCTACAGGAAGTGCTTCCGGCACCTTAGCAGTAGCTGTCAAAATAAAGAACGTAAGCAAAAGGAACGCAACATCGCACATGGCAGTCATATCTGTCGATGTTGACTTTTTTTTCATTTTTATTTTAGCCATTCTCTTTTATTTTACTTTGATATAATTAATTTATATATTAAATATCAAAAATTAATTATTGTTTCAAACTTCCTCTGAATCTTCTGTAAGTATTTACGATTGTAGTACCAGCCTCATCAATAGAGTAAGTTAAATCATCAATTTTAGAAGTAAAGAAGTTGTAAGATACAATTGCTAAGATTGAAGTAGAGATACCTGTTGCAGTGTTGATAAGTGCTTCAGAGATACCTGTTGCAAGAGCAGCTTGATCCGGAGTACCAGCAGAAGCCAATGCACCAAACGCTTTAATCATACCAGATACAGTTCCTAATAATCCTCCTAAAGTTCCTAATGAAACTAAACTAGAGATAATAGTCATATTTTTTTCTAACATTGGCATTTCTAATGAAGTTGCCTCTTCGATTTCTTTGTGGATTACTTCTGAAGCTTCTTCACTGTTGAATCCCTCTTTTTTAACGTCTTGGTATTTAATTAAAGCCGATTTAATTGCATTTGCAACAGAACCTTGTTGTTTGTCACAAGAAGCGATTGCAGCTTCGATGTTTCCTTCTTTAATGCTTCCTTGAACGCTTTTCATGAATTTATCTAAATTAGCTTTTCCAGCTGCTTTACCGATAACGATGAATCTTTCAATAGAAAAAACAACAACCATTAAAAACATACCTAATAATACTGGTACGATAAAACCACCTTTGTATACTTGTCCTAAAGTATTGATCGGATGTCCAGTTTCTGGATTTCCTCCCTCGAAGTTAGAAGCATCTCCCATGATTACTTTCCAAATAAACACCCCAACTAAAATACACGCAACAATAATGATTCCGGTAATCATTCCTCCTCCATTTGAAGTGCTTTCTTTTTTAACTTTAACGTTTGCCATTTTTTTTAATTTTAATAGTTTTAAATAATTTTATTTTTTAGTTATATTTAACTTGTAGAGGAGCAAATTTATACGTTTAGTTTAAATAAAAAAACTTTTTTTAATTTAATTGAAGGAAATTTAACGTCAATTTAAAAAATATCTCATTAAATTGCCTTTGTTACTTTTTAGATAAAACAAAAAACAGGATGATTTTTGGGAAAATTACAACGTTTTAGTAAATATTCCAACATTCCGCTGATATCTTCTTAAAAAGTTGCGAAATTATTTTTTGTTTTATTTTTATACTGAAAAAGCTTTTTCCTACTAAAAAAAACAAGGTCAAACTGTTAAAAAACACAGCAAAACTCTTATAATCATCTAAATTACGAATAAAAACATGAATAAAAAAGACAATTTCATTCAAGATATAAACAATGGCTATTCTTCAAAAGGTGCCAGTATTATCTTGGGAGGCGCAATCCTGGACGGGGAAGCACTTGCCGAAACCCATGTTAAGATTCCCTTAAAAACGTTAAACCGTCACGGGCTAATTGCCGGCGCAACAGGTACGGGAAAGACCAAAACAATTCAGGTCTTTTCGGAACAATTATCAAATGCAGGAATCCCTGTATTAATGATGGATATTAAAGGTGATTTTAGCGGAATTGCAAAAGAAGGGAAAGAAGAAGGTTTTATTACGGAGCGCCATGCTAAAATCAACATTCCTTATAATGTAGCTGCGTTTCCTGTAGAGCTTATGTCCTTATCCAAACAAAACGGGGTTCGTTTGCGTGCTACTGTTTCTGAATTTGGCCCTGTACTGTTTTCCAGAATTTTAGACCTAAATGATACGCAGACGGGAGTTGTTTCTGTAATCTTCAAATATTGTGATGACAATCAGATGCCTTTACTGGATTTGAAAGACATTAAAAAAGTAATCAATTATATTACAGAAGAAGGAAAAGATGAAATTGCAGCGGCTTATGGTAAAATTTCAACCGCAACAACCGGAACTATTCTGAGAAAAATAATCGAATTGGAACAACAGGGTGGCGATTTGTTTTTTGGAGAGTTATCTTTCGAAATTGATGATTTGATGCGTATTGATGAAAACGGAAAAGGATACGTAAACATTATTCGTCTGACGGACATTCAGGATAAACCTAAATTATTCTCGACTTTTATGTTGAGTTTATTGGCTGAAATTTACCAGCAGATGCCTGAAAAAGGAGATTCTGATCAGCCTGAACTGGTAATCTTTATTGATGAAGCACATTTAATTTTTAATGAAGCCAGTAAAGTTTTACTAGAACAAATTGAAACTATTGTAAAACTAATTCGTTCTAAAGGTATTGGCGTTTATTTTGTCACACAAAATCCAATGGATGTTCCTAGTGGCGTTTTAGCACAATTAGGATTAAAAATTCAACATGCGCTTAGGGCTTTTACAGCCAATGACAGACAGGCAATCAAAAAAACAGCGGACAACTACCCTACCTCAGCCTACTACAAAACAGATGAATTATTGACAAGCTTAGGGATTGGAGAGGCATTGGTTACGGCATTAAATGAAAAAGGAGTTCCAACACCACTTGTCGCAACCATGATGCGTGCGCCAATGAGCCGAATGGACGTTTTATCTGCCGATGAAATTGAAGTGATCAATGGTAAATCGAAACTGGTAAAAAAATACAGCGAAGAACTTGACCGTGAAAGTGCTTACGAAATTTTAACCAAAAAAATAACCGATGCACAACAAGCGAGTTCGGAACAGGAAGAGGCTCAAACTTCTCAAAAACAATCCAAATCAGAACCTAGTACAGCAAGTGTGGTTGGTAAATCTGTTTTAAAAGTTGTAACGAGTGCTACTTTTATCAGAGGTGTTTTTGGCGTTTTGTCTAAGATATTTAAGAAATAAAAAATTAAACCCGACAGGTTTTGGAAACCTGTCGGATTTAATTTTATTGATTTAACAACTCCAAAATCTTGTTTTCGATTTCGGGAGTGTGCCACGTATTTTCAATATTATCTAATTTTAGAATCTCATCCATGATTGCGTTTTGGAAATCGCCAATCGCCAGGGCCTCTGTATAGGGACGATCACTAAAAGTCACACGACTGTATAATGGAATCCATCTATCGGGATGTTTATCTGAGAATGCTTTTTCAATTTTCTTTTGCAACAAGAATTTCTCATCTGCAGTTTTAGTACTCATTTCCATAAAATTGCGATACGAAAGTTCTGCTATCGCATCTGCATTAGGCTTACGAGAAATTTGATACTCAGAGAAAACTTTTTTCCAATCATCTCCGTACTTTTCGATCATTTCATTTAAAACTGTGATGTCTTCAAAACCGGCATTCATACCTTGCCCATAAAATGGGACTATTGCATGGCAGGCATCTCCGATTAGAGCAATTTTATCTTCATATGTCCACGGAAAACATTTCATGGTAACCAAAGTACTGGTTGGGTTTTTGAAGAAATCTTCTGCCAGTTTTGGAATTACTTCAATCGAATCCGGGAAGTTTTTTTCAAAAAATTCCTCCACGCTCTTACGGTCTGTTAAAGACGCAAACGAATTTTCGCCTTCAAATGGCATAAACAAGGTACAGGTAAAACTTCCGTCTAAATTAGGAAGTGCAATCAACATGTACTCACCACGTGGCCAAATATGAAAAGAATATTTATCTAATTTATGTGTAGCGTCTGAATTTGCCGGAATATTTAATTCTTTATAGCCCATATTCAAAAATTCCTGTGAATAATTGAACATACTCTGACGTTGCATGCGGTGTCTGATTCTTGAGAAAGCACCATCGGCACCAAAAACCATATCAAATTTCTTCTCTTCCCACTCACCTCTTTCGGTATCGCCAATATGCAGCGTGGCATCATTGAGCGTAACATCCCAGATTTTTTGTTCAAAGAAAAACTCTGCTCCGGCTTGTTCTGCAAGATCAATCATTTTTCTATTTAAAGTCCCTCTTGAAATCGAATAAATCGATTCGCCTTCCTGACCATAATTTTGAAAATTTAGTTTGTCTACCAAATGAATGGCACGTTTGTCCATTGGGATTGCGATTTCGCGAACCGCATCACCAACACCAACTGCATCAAGAGCTTTCCAACCACGGTTGGACATTGCCAGATTGATAGAACGTCCCGAAAAATTGATTTGGCGAATATCAGGACTACGATCATAAACATGAACGGTATGACCTGCTTTTTTAAGGTAAATTGCTAATAACGATCCTACCAATCCAGAACCGACAACAGCAATTTTAAGTGGAGTTTGCATCAAGAAAAATCTAAATAATAAGACCGTAAAAATAAGTAATAAATGCACAAAACTTTAAAATAAAGCAAATATTTAGCATTTAAGCCCCCTAAATACCTATTAGCTGTTCACAAAAAAAGACCGTTGGCACGATTTCTCCTCTCCTTTGTGGTTTGTTATCGCTATTGGAACATTACAAAAGAGTTCTGGTTCTGCTCATCGTAGCAGCTGTTTCTTCGAAAATCTTCATTTTTCAGAGCAAAATACAGGAGAAAAAATCTATTTTTACTACTCAGAAACTATAACTAAACAATACCTTACCAAAATGGAATCAAACCTAAAATACATCGAAGACAACTACATCGAACTCGAAAATCTGGCGACACTTACCCATTTTGAAACAGCTGAAATTGAAAAGTTTATCGTTGAAAAATTAATTCCATCCTATTCTTATTTGATACATTCTGAGATAAAAATATCTTCTTCCTTAAATGACTCACACTCGATTTCAACAGCAAAAAAATACTTTAGCAAAAACGTGGTAAGTCTTTTAAACGATTTAAAAAGAACCCAAAACAACAGTGAGGACGTAAAGCAGAAATTTAGAGAAAACTTTATCCAGCGTTTGCTAAATCACAGCACCAAAGAATTTGCGTATCAAAATCTATTCGATGAAAACAATCGTGTAGATGAAGAAAGATTAGACATGGCTTTTGAAGAGGAATGGAAGCATTACAACAATGGCATCTATGGCATATGTACCTTGAATGCTTCAGAAAATGACATTATCGACAAAGAGATTATTGTAAAGAAACTAATCAAATTCAATCAGGAAAAGGAAAATCGAAAACTAACGGACTCTGAAAAAGAAGAATTAAAAAGCCTCAACGCCGAATTTAACAAATCAACTAATCTTTTCGCACCTTACCAAAGAGCAACCAGTAGCAGAGGGAAATACCTGGACAAAATTCTGAAGGAAAATGATCTAAGTGACTTAGTGAAAAAGTACTCGTAATACATTTGACACTCCTAATATTGCCAATCCTTCAATCAATCAAAAAACCAAAATCATGAAAAAATCGGTCTTATTTCTTATCTGTTTCCTTACTATAGGAACATTAATTGCTCAAAATAACCTTACTACTCCCTATGGCGACAATAAAGAAGCCGGGAACTATAAAGACATTAACGGCATCAAAATGTATTATGAGGTTTACGGAAGTGGAAAGCCTTTGGTGTTACTTCACGGAAATGGCGGGTCGATTAAAGGTCATGGGCACCGAATCGAATATTTTAAAAAATACTTTCAGGTTATAGCTATCGACAGCAGAGGGCACGGAAAATCAGTTGATCCGTCCAACCAACAGCTAAAATATGTACAAATGGCCAACGATGTCAGCACATTGTTAGATTCTTTAAAAATTGACAGTGCATATGTTTGGGGCCAAAGCGATGGTGGTATTCTAGGGCTATTGCTTGCGATAAACCATCCTAAGAAAGTTAGCAAAGTCGCTACTTTTGGAGCCAATTTATTTCCGGGCAAAAAAGCGGTTTATGATGAAATTGATGAAGTAGTAAAGGAGACCTTAAAAACGACAAAAGATTCGCATGTCAGAAATCTTTATAATCTACTGGAATACCAGCCTAATATCTCTGAAAAAGATTTACATAAAATAAAATGCCCTGTACTAGTTATGTCTGGCGACAGAGATGCTATCAGACTGGAACATTCGATTAAAATTTTCGATAACATCGAGAACTCCAACTTTTTTGTGATGCCCGGAGCAACGCATTTTGGTTCTTATGAGAAACCGGATCTTTTTAACCTGGTATTGTTGAGTTTCTTTAATGATCCATTTAAGAAAACGTCCACTGTTGAATTGTTTACTGTTAAAAAATAATGTTTCAGCACCATCCTATAAACCTAATTTGATCTGACCAAGGCATGAAAAAACCAATCCTCTTTCTTTTTATCTTCCTAATTAGCGGAATGATAAAAGCGCAAACAAATGAACAAGTTCTGAAAATGGCTAATCTGAAAACAGAAATCATCAAAATGGACAGTCTGCTTTTCACGGTTGCTTTTAATGAATGTAAAACGGATCTTTTCAAAAAAATTATAGCCGACGATATTGAGTTTTTCGACGATCGTTCGGGATTAAACAATTCGAAAGAGCACGAAATAAAAACTTTTAATGAAAAATGTGCCCGATCTGAAAAGGTTACCCGAAAATTAAACTCCACTACTATTGATAAATTAGGGGATTATGGTGCGGTACAATTGGGAGATCACACTTTTCTAGTGGATGGTGTTCCGGTTGGAACTGCAAAATTTATTCATATCTGGGAACGAAAAAACAACGAATGGATTTTAAAACGTATTGTTAGTTATGAGCATAGGCCTATTAAAAAATAATACTATATCTTGTTGTCAGGGTTGTCTTCCTGAAAAATTCGCTAAGAAGCTTAGTTACAATGTTTTTTTGCACGCAGATTTTGCAGATTGGGCGGATTTGTTTGCCTGTAACGAGCTATTAAAATCTTTCTGTCTTTCTTAACTCCAAAAGTAACTCCTGTAAATCAGCAAAATCTGTGTGAAAATTTCCGTGAGCATAAATCTCAAATAACATCTCTACTGCTTTGCAAAAATCTTGCGAAGGCAATAAGTCGTAATGTTTTTTCTTTCTTTTTGCACGCAGATTTTACAGATTAAGCGGATTTGTTTGCCTGTAACGAGCTTTTAAAATCTTTCTGTCTTTCTTAACTGCAAAAATAACTCCTGTAAATCAGTAAAATCTGCGTGAAAATTTTCGTGAACATAAATCACAAATAACAACTCTACTCCTTTGCTCCCGTGTACCTCTGCAACTTTGCACCTCATCTTGCTTCAAACCTAAAAAAACACTATTTTCGTTTGTCACTAAAAACGAGTCAATTCTAACGGTTTTCAACAACATAATAAAGCAAATGAACCTCTATTCAGAATTTTATGTAAGTGAAAAAAGTGAACGTTTTGTCAATAAGATTTGGTGTCTTGACAATAGTATTGGCGAAACTTTAATCGAGAATAAACTCATTCTGCCTAATGGCTGTTTTAACTTAGCGATTGTAAGCGGAAGGTCTATAGAAGTTCACACCAGCAAAAAAAAGTATCTCATGACAGAGGGACTCTATTTTTGTTCACAAATGACCAATAAAGTTTTAGTGAATATCCAACCTGAAACTAAAGTAACCATTACGCAATTGCACCCCTGGACACTTTCGATGTTTCCTAAATATGATTTAAGCAATTTTACAGATGCTATCCTTAAAATAGATCCAACAGAACTTCCTTTCGATGACGAAATTGATTATCGTTTAAACAGTTCTATTTCAGATTTACTGAATGTTATCAATACTTATTTCGAAGAATTAGATGCTTTACATCCGTCTAAAAATACAATTGAAAAAATCTGCGAAATCATCAGACTTCATGAGGAAGAAATTTCAATTTCTGAAATTGGAAAAATTATAAACTTATCACAGCGCTCCTTACAAATTAAGTTTCAGGCGGCAACCGGACTTACCATCAAAAAATACATTCAGCTACTAAAATTTAGAAAATCGGTTGATCAAATGGTCCATATGAGTCAGGAAAAACTAAGCCTGACCGATGTTGCACTTTATAATAAATATTTTGACCAGTCGCATTTTATAAAAAAATTTAAAGATGTGACGAAAACAACTCCAAAAATGTTCAATCCGGATTTTTACTTTCTATCCAAGAAAAGATAGTATTTCGCATTTGTACAATTTCTTGATCAGTAATTTCTTTACTATTGTAAAATCAATCACACCAATCAAAAAATGAATTTCAATAAATCAAATCTATTCCAGTTAAAGCTAATTTTAACTGGTCTTTTTTTCTTCCAGATCCAATCCGGATTTTCACAGGAAGAAAAAAACTCTGAACTATACAAAACCATTATGTCAAAAGACAGCCTACTGTTTAATGTTGGTTTTAACACTTGTGACGTCTCTCAATTTGAAAATTTATATGCTGATGATTTTGAGTTTTATCATGACACTGACAGTATCTCAAACAAAGCCCAATTTTTAATCAACTTAAAAAAAGGAATATGTGACAAGTCAAGACCTTATAGATATCGCAGAGAATTGGTTACCGGAAGTACTGAGGTTTATCCTTTATACAAAAACGGAATCGTATATGGTGCCATACAAATGGGAAGACATCGCTTTTATGAAATCTCACCGGGAAAACCGGAACAAGCAGGAAGTTATGCCAAATTTACGCATCTCTGGCTTTTAAAAAACAAAGACTGGAAATTAGCCAGATCGTTAAGTTACGATCATCAAATGCCTGACTCAACAGCTGATCAATCGACTCTTTTTGATGAAGAGGAAGCAACCGAAAAATGGCTTAAAGAAAATAATATCCCCGCTTTAGGAATTGGAGTTATCGCTGACGGAAAATTGAAACAAATAAAAGTTTTCGGCAGCCTCAAAAAAGAAGTCAGCGCACCGTACAATACGATATGGAATGTCGCTTCCCTAACAAAACCAATCACTGCAATTGTAGCGTTGAAATTAGTCAGTCAAGGAAAATGGAATCTGGACGAACCGGTCTACAAATACTGGACAGATCCGGATGTTGCCAATGATCCCAACAACAAATTAATTACAACAAGACTTATTATAAGCCACCAGACCGGTTTTCCGAATTGGAGGTATATGAACAAATCCGGCAAATTAGACATTCAATTTAAACCGGGTACTAAACATCAATATTCGGGAGAAGGGTTTGAATATTTGAGAAAAGCATTGGAAAAAAAATTCCACAAGCCATTGAACCAATTAGCGGCAGAATTAATTTTTGAGCCGCTGCAAATGACCGACACTCAATTTTTCTGGAATGCTAAAACCGATGAATCCAGATTTGCCATTGGTTACGACACTAAAGGGAATGCCTATGAAACAAACAAAAATAAAACCGCAAACGCTGCCGATGATCTGCTAACCACCATCAAAGATTATGGAACCTTTTTATGTAGTGTAATGAACGGCGACGGTTTGAGTAAAAAAGTTTTTGATGACATGATTACCCCTCAGGTTAATAAAGAGAAAAAAAACAAATACTTCGGATTGGGTTTCGAAATATATGATCTTGAAAATGACACCTATGCTTTATCACACGGGGGCGCAGATCAAGGCGTACAAACCCTTGTTTTTCTCTTACCAAAGACCAAACAAGGACTGCTTATTTTTACCAATGTAGATGATGGTTACAAAGTTTATAAGAAACTACTTTTGCACTATTTAGGCGAAAATGGTAAAAAAATAATTGCTATTGAAACGAAATAACTGAATTTAAAAAACAGTAATCATGATGCCGATGATAAACCTACTCGTTCTCTTTATGCTGTTTTTAAGCAGAGAAACATTAGACCAGACAAAAAGTGAAGATTTAGAAGCAGAACTTTTAAAAACTGACATCATCCGAATGGACAGCCTACTCTTTGATATTGCATTCAATCAATGTGATGCTGCTCTTTTCAAAAAAATAATAAGCGATGATATCGAATTTTATGATGATCGATACGGGTTAAACGTTCCTTATGGCGGTAAAATAAAAGCTTTAATTGGAAATTATACAAGACCCGAAAAAGTAATCCGAAAATTAAACTCCTGTACTATAACTAAATTAGGAGATTTTGGTGCTTTACAATTGGGCGAACATACCTTTTTTGCCAATGACATTCCGCAAACAACAGGAAAATTTATTCATATATGGGAACGAAAAGAGAACGACTGGAAATTGAAACGAATCGTTAGTTATGAACATAAATCTTTCGAAAATAATACTCCATTAAATTTTAATACTTCCTCGTTTATAAAATAAAAAAAAACGGATTAATAGTGAAACTAAATGTAAAACCAGTCGTCTAACAAATTAGTCTGCAGGGATGCAATTATTTATTAACTTTAGACACTAATCATCATGAAAAAACAATTGAACCGTTCTTTATTTAAATCATTTGTAATTTGCTTTATTGCACTTTTCACCTTCAACCTCTCTTTTGCTCAAGACAAGGCTAAAAAAATAGATCAGCTAATGAGCTTATACAACCAATATGGTCAATTTAATGGGTCTATATTGGTTGCAGAACACGGAAAAGTCATCTTCAAAAAAGGATACGGACAGGCTAATATGGAATGGAATATTCCAAATCAGACTGACACCAAATTCAGATTGGGTTCGATCAGCAAACAATTTACCGCTTTCTTAATTGTAAAACTGGCAGAAGAGGGCAAAATAAAACTGGATGTCCCAATCACCACTTATCTATCGGATTACCCAAAAGCAACGGGCGACAAAATAACAATTCATCATTTACTTACGCATACATCGGGAATTCCAAATTATACCTCGGTTCCTAAATTTCTGGAAGAAAAAAGCAAGGAACCTTATACTCCGCAAGAGTTTATAAAAACCTTTGAAAATCTACCACTTGAATTTACACCAGGCGAAAAATTCAGATACAGCAATTCGGGTTATTTTCTATTGGGTTATCTTATTGAAAAAATCACTCAAAAAACCTATGAGCAATATTTACAGGAAACCATTCTGACTCCTTTGAAAATGGCAAATACCGGTTACGACCACAACGAAATTATTCTAAAAAAGCGAGCTGCAGGTTACGAAAAACAAGGCAAAAAACTCATTAATTCGTCTTATATTGATATGAGTATTCCGTATGCAGCAGGTTCTTTGTATTCTACTGTAGAGGATTTATACCTTTGGGATCAGGCATTGTACACCAATAAATTACTATCAGCTGCTTCTATGGATTCCTTATTCAAACCTTATATCAGCTTCGGTGATGAGTCTTATGGATACGGATGGTTTATCGATGAACTTTTAAACAGTGATAAAAGCAAATTAAAAATAGTAGAACACGGCGGAGGAATCAACGGATTTAACACTCTAATATCCCGTGTTCCGGCAGATAAAAATCTGGTTGTTTTATTGAACAATACGGGAGGTACTGTTTTGGGTGAAATGAATACTGCGATCAGAGCTATTTTATACAATCAACCTTATAATCAAGCGAAAAAATCAATGGCACTTGAATTGTCGGAGGTTTTTAATACAAAAGGGCTAACCGCCGGAATTGACAGCTATAAAAAACTAAAAGCAGACTCGACCTACCGCATCAAAGAGGGAGAGATAAATAACGCGGGGTATCAATTATTGCAAAGCGGAAAAACAAAAGAAGCGATAGAAATGTTCAAAATCAATGTGGAAACTTTCCCTAAAGTTGGAAATGTTTATGACAGTTTAGGAGAGGCTTATTTGAAAGACGGCAACACCAAGTTGGCGATCGAAAATTACACAAAATCGGTAACACTTGATCCGTCAAATGAAAGCGGAAAAAAGGTTTTGGAGGAAATTTCTAAAAAATAACAAAACAATAATCGTTAGTTAGTAAACTCCGATCGCATAGATTTAACCGCTATACGATCGGAGTTTTTAATTGAAAATCATTATTTTAGCTTACTCTTTATTAATAACTAGACCAGATGAAAGTTCATACCACAAACTACGAAAACACTTTTATTGAAGTAGCGGAAGATTGTCCCGCTACCGGTGGTGAAATTCCGAGACAAAAAGGCGAAGCCAAAACTATTGCCACTATCGAGTTTGACCTGATTAATGCTAATCCTTATAAATATTCCTCAGACGATGTTTTGTTTCAGGTTTTCGCCGATAAAAATGATTTAACCCAATCAGAATATGAGGAAGCCCGTGAGAAATTCTTTTCGAAAGGACAAGCCTGTCTGCGTGCCTCTCCTTTGACCAAACGTTATGGCTGGGGCATACACAATAACGAAAAAGGAAAAGTGGCCCTTTACGGAATGGAGACCGAAGCATACCAAAAACTGTCTAAAGACCAAAATCTAAAAATCGTAAAAGCCATGCGAGCCTCCCGAAAATAAAGTCAAAAGTCCCATATCCGATTACAGGTAATCGTTCTCTTACGAACTCCGATACGACAATTTTTAAAGCTGCCGTATCGGAGTTTTTCGTTTGAAAGTGTTCTTTTCATTGGACATTTAAAACAAAAAATACTATTTTAGCGTGCCCAAAAAAAAATCTTATAATCCCAAATCACCCTATTTACAACTGTAAAAGTTGTATCTAATTTTAAAAATAACCTATGAAAAATTTAAAAAAGCATTCCCTTTCGGTTTTAGTATTTTTATTGTTTGTTCCAGCGATTTGTAAGTCACAAACCTCTTCTAATGCCATACCAATGCCGTCACAGCAAAACACAATCATAATCAACCGAATTATTGAGGCTACCAATTACAAAACTTATTTTGTTGATTATTGTTTGAATAAAATAAATGAAACGGCTTCTAAAGAAAAATGGAACGATCAAAAAACCATAGAAATAACAGAAACCATCAATTTTAAAAACTTCAGAGATGCTGTTTATAATATGTTTGCCTTTTATAATGAAGTAGAGCTTGAAACCTTACTAAAGACCTACGAAAAAGACAACGGTTACCAAACCACAAACGCAATGACAACAAACAAGGTACTGCTTAATAATCTTGATATTTACACGCGGGATATTGTTAAAGGAAAATATTTAGTGTCTAAATAAAAAAATTGGGGATAAAAGTTTTCGAACTTTTATCCCCAATTTTTTTTAGGTTTGGAGGTGCAAAGGGTCAAAGAAAAAGTCTTGAGGTGAAAATTTTCACTTCTCACATTTTACATTTCACTTCTCACTATCTCGGCTTTAAAACCAACTTAGTCGAAGTCTTTACAATTTCCTCTTTATTCAATTTCATTTTTCTAAACTTTCCTGCATTGTACATTTCAGCCTGATCGTCGTAATGTTTGCTGAACGGGTTTCCTGATTGCCCTGTTGGTAAAATACTCCAACTGTTTTCTATATCAGAGAAATCGACCACTCTTCTTGTAGACGGACCACCTTTTACATGGTATTGACCTTCCGTATTTAATCCGAAGAATAAATTATTAATTACCTCATTGGTTCCCGGTGAAGCATAAGGGCCAACATTAAATAATTTTCGCAATGCTGCCACTTTTCCTAACGGGTGTTCGTGTTCAACAGTATGAACTTTCGACCACTTCCAATCTGAAACTTGATTTCCCAATTGCTTTTGAAGGGAGCCTATAGCGTCATGAAACGATTTTGAAACAATCTCATTTCTGGTTTCTTTTACCTTTTGAGTTTTGATATTGTCCCACCATACCGAGTTCTCATTGACAATCTGTCTGGCAATAATCTGTTTTCCGATATGTGTCCCTAAGAATAAATCAAAATTCTCCTTGCCCATTTCGTCTTCAAACGTATTTTTCAAATAGAGATAAACCCATTTGCTGTAAATCGTTGGTGCAACGTCTTCGAGATTATTGGTTCCTTTCCATGATTTTAAAACCGTAATGGCTTGCTGTTCTTCTGTTGAAAGCTTACTGTTGTCTAAACTCGAAATTAAATTCTGAACTGTCCCTGCTGCAACCGGAGAGGTATTATCGTAAATCATTTTACTGATCGCTTCTTTATCCCAATCTGATTTGGCATCCATTAACTGCGAAATTCTTTTAGCACGATCTTCCGGCAGATAATATCCCGGATACAAATAACCGTCAACCGCTTCGGGCTGATTGTTTGCTGAATACACATACCCCCACTTTGGATTTTCGGAAGACGGATTTTTCTCAAAATCCAACTGTTCTGTAATATCATCTTTTCCGCTGGCACCGTCTAAAATAAAAAAGGAGTTCACACCTTTATTGTGTTTGTACAATTTTCCTGTTGCCCACCATGCCACATTTCCTTTGGCATCCCCATACATTACATTTAATCCCGGTGCTGCAATTAACTTAACTGCTTTTCTAAAATCATCTTTGCTTTTAGCGTGCGAAATTCCGTAAACAGCATCCAAAATCTGGATTGGCTCTCGCGTATACGTCCACGACATGGCAATCGGATTTTTTTTATCCAAATGATCTAATATATCATTCATAATTGGTCCGTGTCGACTGGATTTAATAGTCATAACAACGTCTGATGTATCTTTAACTTTGATCGTCTTTTTTCTGGTTTCGTAAGCACTAAAACCTGTTGGAGTTTGGTATTGATTGGCATCATCAGCTTTGTTTTTCTCCTGATAGAAATCAATATCATCATTTTCAAACATGGTTAACCCGTAGGCATAATTTCGGTTGTGTGCCAATAACGGAAAAGGTGTTCCGGCCAGATAACATCCGTACAACTCAAAGTCAGGAGCAATCAAATGCGCTTCGTACCAAGTTGCAGGCTGAGAAAATCCGATATGTGGATCATTAGCAAAAATCACTTTACCGCTTTTCGTTTTCCGTGGACCGGCAACCCAACTGTTACTTCCAATAAACGGTGGAATTGGCGATTTGTCCAGCAAGGCAGCAACCGATTTTGCAACCGCCGTATATTCTTCAAAATTTTCTTTTGAACTTTTAAGCTGTGTGGTATTAAACTCTCCTTCGATCCCTAAATCTTTTACATATTCAACACCATATTTATTGCGAATATTAGTCAATAACGGATCCGTTTTCTGCGCCATCGCAAAACTAAAAGACATATATCCGAAAATATTATAAACATCTTTTATCGTAAACTTTTCCTTTTTTACACCTACCAGCGTAAACTCAATCGGAGTTACTCCTTCTTCGAGATACTGATTAATTCCATCTAAATAGGCCATCGTCAATTGATAACTCGGACTGTTTTTGTCTAATTTAGAAATGGCTTTGGCCGACGCCTCTTCGATTCCGATTCCGGAGAAAAATTTATCGTTTTTAAGCGCTACCGAACCAAAAATCTCAGACAATTTTCCCGGTGCAATACGACGCAACAACTCCATTTGCCACAATCTTTCCTGCGCATGCACATAACCCAAGGCCGTCATCGCATCCTTTTCTGAACTCGCATAAATATGAGGAACACCAAAATCATCAAAATAAACGGTTGTTTCTTTTTCCAGATTATTAAGTTGTAACTCTCCTTCATACTTGGGTTTCAGGTGAAATATATAACCACACAACCCAATTCCCAGAGCAACAATTACGACCAATAAAACCAACAGGATTTTTTTAATTTTTCTCATATGCAAAAAAGTATAAACAGACAGACAATTTAGTAATCATGTAATTTAAAAACGGAATCATATAAAAACCATTCTTTATAAAAGTTTAAATTTATGTATTAAAGTTAACACAATAATAATGTCTATCTATAAAAAAATAACAATCGGTATCATTTTAGTCTTTGTTTTTGTGCTTTTAGCCAATAGCGGTCTTAATTATTGGATAAAAAAACAACTGCCTGTCATTATTCACGAGAAAAACAAAACCGCCTATCATATCAATTATGAGAAAATCGATGTGGCATTACTGTCCAGGAATATCCATGCGTACACCTTAGTCGTTCATCCAAAAAACCAACCTAAGGACAGTAAAAATGGACTTTTCACAAAAATTGAATCTATTACAATTAAACATTTTAACATCTGGGATTTGGTCTTTCGTAATGTTATTCAGGCCGAAAGTATAATCATCAACAAACCCCGTATTATTTTATACAAAAAAGGCACAAAGCTTTTAAACAACAGCAAAAGTATCGAGACAGAAATCATTGCTCCTTTCCGAAAAATAATTGCCGTTTCTAACGTTTACCTTAATGATGGCGCTGTAGATGTTGTTTCCTTACAAACAAGCAAACCGATCTTTACGATCAAAAAAATTCTTTTAAAACTCGAAGGTATTTTGATTACCGACGCTACATTACAAGAAAAAATTCCGTTGCACTACAAAAAATACACCTTGGTTTGTGACAGTTTATATTACAAACCCAGCTCCTTTTATCGTATTACAGTCGGCAAGATTAGTACCGAAAATAACTTTTTAAAAATCAATAAATTCTCGGTTTTACCGGAATATTCGAGAAAAGTCTTTGTGCAAAAACTGGAAAAAGAAAAAGACATTTATACACTAAAGCTTGACTCCGCACATCTGAACAACCTGAAGTGGGGTTTCAAAAACAACCGTTTCTTTTTTAATGCTTCGTCTTTGGTTGTAAACCATCTGGATGCGAATATTTACCGCAGTAAAATACCAAAAGACGATTTAAGCAAGAAGCCTTTGTATAATGCTTTACTGCGAAAAATTAAATTCCCAATGAAAATTGATTCTTTACAAATCCGAAAATCAAAATTGGTTTATGAAGAAGAGATCGATTTCTCTAAAGGTCCGGGCATTTTAACTTTTGATCATTTCAATCTTCAAACCACTGCTATCCAAAGTGGTTTTGGGTTAAAAAAAGCGGATGATACCAAAATTACGGTGGATTGTCAATTCATGAAGAACTCGGCTTTACATGTTAATTGGAGTTTTAATGTTTTGGACCCGAAAGACAGCTTTCACATTCAGGGAAGGATCTCCAATTTTGATGTGGCGGCTTTGGCTAGATTTACCAAGCCGTATATAAACACTTCTTTTACAGGAACTTTTAAAACGTATCAATTTAATTTTTACGGAAACGATGGCAATGCAACCGGAAATGCCTCTTTAGTTTATGATGATTTAAAAGTAACCCTTTTTCAAAAGAAAAATCCTGAAAAGAAAGCCAAACTCAAAACGGCTATAGCCAATATAATTCTGAAAAATGATTCTGATGAGAAGGCCAAAAAAGCTGCTGTGGCATTAGATCGCATTCCCGAGAAATCGTTTTACAATTTTTTATGGCGTGCTATTGCTGAATCTTTGAAAAAAATTCTGGTTTAGAGGTATCGACCTTGGCTTTATTAGTAAAGACCTGTATTCGATTATTAAGTTACTGCTTTTTATACATTACGTTTTTCCTACAAGGTCTTTTTCGACCTCGCAGGTGTAAGGTAAAACATTTTAAAATTTTAAATATTAATCGAGTTCAGGTTAAAGATGATATTTATCAGCTTTTTAGCGAATCTTTTTTCCAACATTTGCTTTCTTAACGTAAAAGTAAATGACACAGAAAAATCTACACACTTTTCATATTCCGGTAATGGGGCTTGCTTATACTATAGACAGTCCGATTCGGGTTGCGCAATATGGTATTTCATCTGTAATCTCTATTGCCGATGATGAGTTAATCGAAAAAATGAGGCTTTTTTACAGCACCAAATTCAATCAGCCTTATCAGGAAATAAGTCAAAAAATTCAGGATCACCGTGCGGAACGCATCACTTCTTATCTCAATTTAGTCGATAAAATTGTAAAGCAAAAATTTCAAAATTTCAAAACAGAATTGGCGGAAAGCAAAACAGTGCTTGAGAATTTCATGGCCATGTTACCGAATACCTCCATCATCAAAAAAGGTTTTCAGAATTTACTTGAGGATGGAATTTCTTTCAAGGAAAACATTCAAAATTACATTGAATCGCATCTTTCGGCGGGTGCTATTGATGTCAATATTATGACGAAACTCGATAAAGACAATTTTGTCAGGAATACCCAACTTCCGATTGAATTTAATGATGCTCATGCCGCTTTAAGAGGTTTTGCGAACAGCAATCTCGATTCCTCTATCGTATTGTCGGCCGGAATGAATCCGAGACTTTTTAGTTATTTTGAAAATTTCCCTGATTTTTATCCCGATCCAAACAATGCGCTCAAAAAGAAAATCATTCTAAAAGTAAGTGATTTTCGTTCGGCTATGATTCAGGGCAATTTTTTAGCCAAAAAAGGGCTTTGGGTTTCTGAATACCGCATCGAGTCGGGTTTGAACTGTGGCGGGCACGCTTTCGCCACGGATGGACTGCTCTTAGGGCCAATTTTAGACGAATTCAGGCAGAAAAAAGAACAATTAGTACAATCGTCCCACGAATTAATGATTAAGGCATTACAGCAAAAAAACAAAACTTTTCCTGAACAGGCTTTAGCGACAAAAATTACCGTTCAGGGCGGGGTTGGAACTGCCGAAGAACATGACTTTTTATTAGAAACCTATCAAATCGATTCGATTGGATGGGGTACTCCTTTTTTACTGGTTCCCGAAGCTACTTCTGTCGATCAGGAAACCAGGAGCTTATTGATCAATGCCAAAGAAGAGGATTTATATTTAAGTCACATTTCACCTTTAGGAGTTCCTTTCAATTCATTGAAAAATTCGACAAATGAACTACTAAAACAAAAACGTATTCAGGAAAACAAAGCAGGGAGTTCTTGTCCCAAGCGATTTCTGGCTTTAAGCAAGGAATATGATCCAACAGGAATTTGTACGGCTTCAAAAAAATACCAAGACATAAAACTGGCGGCACTGGAAAATTCAAAAAGCGCGATTTCAGCTGCTGTTTATGAAAAAGAGAAAGCAAAAATCACCGAGAAATCTTGCTTATGTGTTGGTTTGGCCAACGCCAGTTATCTGGAAAATGAAATTAAAATAAAAGGGCAGGCTCAGGGTGTTGTAATCTGCCCCGGTCCCAATATGGCCTACTTTGATCAGGAAGTTTCATTAAAAGAAATGCTGCAACATATCTATGGAAATAAATCTGTTTTAAGAATTTCAAACCGTCCCAATTTATTGGTAAAAGAACTAAAAATGTATTTGGATTACCTTAGAAATGAAATTGAAAATACAACAGAGGAAGTTACTTCCAATCAATTAAAAAAATGGAATACTTTTAAATCCAATCTATTTAAGGGCATTGAATATTATCAAAATTTATTGGAATCAACCTTATACTTTAAAGCTGATTTCAACCAAATTAAGGAGCAATTTAATTCTTATAAAGTAGAGCTAACGGAAATTAAAGTTCCTGAACATTGCTAAAAACGGAAAGCCCCGGGTTCAACTGAACTCGGGGCTTTTATATTTAAATTTACTCTTTTTTATTCTTTTTGGAATCTATAATCGCTCCTGTTCCGGCACTAATTCCGGCTCCGGCCAATCCTCCGATCACAGCTCCCTGTCCTTTTTTCTTACTCACTGCTGCTCCGGTAATAGCGCCTACTCCGGCACCAATTACAGCGCCTTTTGCCGCAGAACTCCAGCCTTTCTTTTTGGCAGTTGGTGGTGGCGTTGCTCTTTCGTCACGCTGCTCATTCATCACGACTACTTTCTGAGCTTCTGCTTTTTCTTTTTCACTTTCCAATCTGGCCATTTCAACCTTCATTGAATCGATAATCCTTTGCTTGCTAATCTCTACTTTCATCGAATCAATACTGGCTTGCTTTGCCTTATTGAGATCCATCTTATCCTGATTTTGACAGGAAATGATCATTAAGGTTACAATTAGTACACATACTGTTTTCATGTTGTTGGATTTTACATTTATACCCTACAAAATAAAGCAGAATAGCAAACCCATATGTTATAGGATTCAGTCGAAAAATTACAGAATTACACGATTGCTTATTGTTTGGCTAAAATCCCTTTTTTAAGAATTTGCCCAAAATCATACATATCTTCATAAGAACAATACAATGGCACTGGGGCTAAACGAATTACATTAGGTTCACGCCAATCTGTTATAACGCCATTTTTCATCAAATAGTCAAATAAACTTCTGCCTTCACCATGTAAAAATACAGACAATTGTGATGCTCTTTCTTCCGGATTTGAAGGTGTAATAATTTCGAAAGTACTCTCTACTTCTTTATCGATCTCTTGCAAAACAAATTCTAAGTAAGCCGTAATATGATCTCTTTTAGCAATCAGCGCCTCCATACCTACTTCAGCAAACATTTCTACGGAAGCCAAATAGGGAGCTAATGAAAGTATTGGCAAATTACTAATTTGCCATCCTCCTGCTCCATTAACAGGGTCAAAAGTCGGTTCCATTTTAAAACGACGTTCTTTATTATGTCCCCACCAGCCTGCAAAACGAGGTAAGTCAGGATTAGTATGGTGTTTTTCATGCACAAAACAACCCGAAGCATTTCCCGGTCCTGAGTTCATATATTTATAACTGCACCAGGCTGCGAAATCTACGTTCCAGTCGTGCAGTTCCAGTTTGATGTTTCCGGCAGCGTGTGCCAGATCCCAACCTACTTTAGCTCCTGCCTTATGTCCTGCTGCAGTAATGGTTTTGATGTCAAAAACCTGTCCGGTGTAATAATTTACTCCACCTATTAAAACCAAAGCCAGTTCATCACCCACTTCTTCTATTTTTGCCAAAACATCTTCCAGACGAATATTGTGTTCTCCTTCACGACGTTTGATTTCTACAATCGCGTCCTCAGGTTTATATCCATGAAAATGCACCTGACTTTGAAACATGTACTGATCGGAAGGAAAGGCTTTTTCTTCGCAGATAATTTTATAACGCGTTGCGGTTGGCTGATAGAAAGAAACCATCAATAAATGCAGATTCACCGTTAAAGTATTCATCACCGTCACTTCTGAAGGTAAAGCTCCAACAATTTTACTCAGCGGTTCTGCAAATCTTTCCTGATAGTCCCACCAAGGTTTCTGCGCATAAAAATGACCTTCAACAGCAAGTTCTGCCCAATCATTCATTACTTCATCGATATAGGCTTTAGTGCGTTTTGGCTGTAATCCCAAAGAGTTTCCGGTAAAATAGATCACCCGTCTATCGTTTACTTTTGGAAAAATGAATTGCTCCTGATACTTGTTTAAAGCATCTTGTGAGTCAAGTTGTTTCGCGAATTCGCGTGTATTTAGAAAAGTCATTGTTTTTGTTTTGTTTGTAAAAATAGGAAAATGTTTTTGTTTGTCTCAGGTTTCAGGTTTCAAGTTTCAAGTTTCAAGTTTCAAGTTTCAGGTTTCAGGTTTCAAGTTTCAGGTTTACGAACTTGAAACTTGAAACCTGAAACAAAAGAAACAAAACCTTCCCAAAAACAAAAAACCCATCATTAACGATGGGTTTTCTTATTTTAATCTTATTTCTAATTAGATGATCAGCATGGCATCTCCGTAAGAATAGAATTTGTATTCTTCTTTGATTGCTTCTTCGTAGGCTCTTTTCATTAAATCATGACCACAGAAAGCTGAAATCATCATTAATAAAGTAGATTTCGGGGTGTGGAAATTTGTAATCATACAGTTCGCAATACTAAAATCGTGAGGAGGAAAAATAAATTTATTCGTCCATCCTTCGTAAGGATTTAAGGTATTTTGAGAAGATACAGAACTTTCGATCGCACGCATTGAAGTTGTTCCAACGGCACAGATACGTTTTCTGTTTGCTTTTGCAGCATTTACAATATCACAAGCTTCCTGATTGATAATCAATTCTTCCGAGTCCATTTTGTGTTTAGACAAATCTTCTACCTCAACCGGGTTGAAAGTTCCTAAACCAACGTGTAATGTTACTTCAGCAAAGTTTATTCCTTTGATTTCTAATTTTTTCAAAAGGTGTTTCGAGAAGTGCAAACCTGCAGTTGGTGCCGCTACAGCTCCCTCTTCTTTTGCATAAATAGTTTGGTATCTTTCAGCATCTTCTGCTGTTACCTCTCTGTTGATGTATTTTGGGATTGGAGTTTCTCCAAGTTCTGTTAATTTATTTCTGAATTCTTCATAAGAACCATCATATAAAAAACGTAATGTTCTACCACGAGAAGTAGTATTGTCGATTACCTCAGCAACTAACGAATCGTCATCACCAAAATAAAGTTTGTTACCAATTCTGATTTTACGGGCCGGATCAACCAAAACGTCCCAAAGACGTTGCTCAGAATTTAATTCTCTCAATAAGAAAACTTCAATTCTTGCTCCTGTTTTTTCTTTGTTTCCGTACAAACGTGCCGGGAAAACTTTAGTATTGTTAAGAATCAAAACGTCTCCATCATCAAAATAATTGATAACATCTTTGAACATTTTGTGCTCTATAGTTTGTTTTTGACGGTCAATTACCATTAAACGAGACTCGTCTCTGTTTTCTGCTGGAAATTCGGCTAAAAGTTCTTTCGGTAAATTAAACTGAAAATGTGATAATTTCATATTTGAATTGTTGATTTTAGAATGTAGAATTTAGATTTTTTATCTAAAATTATAAATCGAGTGCAAATATACGATTGTGAGATAGGCGTTGTCAAGTGTTTTGCTGTTTATTTTCAAAAGTCCTTGATTTACTGCCACTTTGACCTTGCTAAAAAGGTGTTTTTTAAACCATATAAGTGATATCAGTTCATTTTAACTAAACCTTATGATTGGAGTGCTCACTTATCTATCGCAGATATCTCAAAATGTGTGTTTTTTTAAACCATATAAGTGATGTAAGTTCATTTAAACTAAACTTTATGATTGGGGCGCTCACTTATATATCGCAGACATCTCAAAATGTGTGTGTTTTTAAACCATATAAGTGATGTAAGTTCATTTAAACTAAACTTTATGATTGGGGCGCTCACTTATATATTGCAGACATCTCAAAATGTGCTTTTTTTAAACCATATAAGTCATGTAAGTTCATTTAAACTAAACTTTATGATTGGTGAGCTCACTTATATATTTCAGACATCTCAAAATGCGTGTGTTTTTTTTAACCATATAAGTGATGTAAGTCCATTTAAACTAAACTTTATAATTGGGGCGCACGCTTATATATCGTGGAGATGCAAAAATACGTGTTTTTTTTAACCATATAAGTGATGTAAGTCCATTTAAACTAAACTTTATGATTGGGGCGCTCATTTATATATCGTGGAGATGCAAAAATGCGTGTTTTTTTTTAACCATATAAGTGAGGTAAGTTCATTTAAACTAAACTTTATGATTGGGGCGCTCGCTTACCTATCGGAGAGATGTAAAATGTAAAACAGTTCTCCATTCTACTTTTAAAACAAAAACAATCCAAATAAATCTGTAGATCTGCGTGATAAAAATTTACATCAAACCAAGTCAAAAAAAAACCTCCGGGTTAAAACCGAAGGTTGTTCCAATTAAGCGCATTTTTTAAATGAACTTATATTACTTATATGGTTAAATCAATAATTACAATTCAGAAACCTCGAATTTTAGTGCTTTTAAGTCATTCCAGAAATCCGGATATGATTTTGAAACTACTTCGGCATCTTCGATAATAATTGGAACTTTAAGTGCTAAAGGAGCAAATGCCATTGCCATACGGTGATCATTGTAAGTAGCAATTTTTATATTGTGATTGATATTTTCTGAAGCAACCAAAGTCAGACTGTCGTTAGTAACCGAAATAGTGGCTCCTAATTTTGTTAGCTCGATTCGCAAAGCTTCCAATCGGTCTGTTTCTTTGATTTTTAAAGTATGAAGGCCTGTTAAATGACATCCAATTCCTAAACCTAAACAAGTCACCACAATAGTTTGTGCTATGTCGGGGGTATTGTTTAATTCCAGGTTTACTGTTTCATGTTTAAAGTTGGGTTGTTTTTTCAAAGTCATTTTATTTCCTTCGAAAGTCGTTTCTACTCCCATTTTCTCGTAAATACCAACCAAAGCGGAATCTCCTTGTAAACTGTCTTTTTTATAACTGCTTAATGTAATCGATGCCTGATCTGCCAATGCCACTAAACTAAAAAAGTAAGAGGCAGAACTCCAATCAGACTCTACCACCATTTCTTTTGAAGCAACGGTCTCTTTTGGATAAACTTTGATCACATTCCCTTCAAAACTGGTCTGAATCTCTAAATCTTTTAACAAAGCGAGCGTCATGTTAATGTATGGAATCGAAGTAATTTCTCCTTCTAAAGTAAGCTCTAAACCGTTTTCTAATTTTGAAGCTACTAATAAAAGTGCCGAAATATACTGACTGCTTACATTGGCAGCCAAAGTTACTTTTGAAGCGCTAACTTTTTTTCCTTTGATTCGTATTGGCGGATATCCAACTTCTTTTTCATATGAAATTTCAACTCCTAATTGTGCCAAAGCTTCAACTAAAATTTTTATCGGACGCTCTTGCATTCTGCTTGAACCCGTCATTACCACTTCGCGTCCTTCGTTTACAGCAAAGTAGGCTGTTAAAAAACGCATTGCGGTTCCGGCATGGTGAATGTCTACAATTTCATCCTTTCCAATCAAAGCTTTTTGCATTACTTCGCTGTCATCAGAGTTTGAAGTATTGGCTAAAGTAATATTCGGAAACAGTGCTTTTAGCAACAACAAACGATTGGTTTCGCTTTTTGATCCTGTAACTGCTATTTGACCTTCTAAGTTTTTATGATTGGTGTGTAGTACTAAATTCATTTTAGGCGTGTTGTTTTATGCATTTCCGCAAATTTATTTTAAAAAAAGGACACACCAAAACTTTGCCGTGACTTATCACATTATTTTAATTTATCGTTGTTTTTGTGACGGTCTTTGTCTCTCACCGATTTCAAATCCATTTTCTTATCAAAAGCGGCTTGTAAATCTATACCGGTTTGGTTCGCCAGACATAAAACCACAAATACAACATCGGCAAGTTCTTCGCCTAAATCTTTATTTTTATCGCTTTCCTTTTCGGATTGCTCTCCATAGCGACGAGCAATGATTCGGGCCACTTCACCTACTTCTTCTGTAAGTTGTGCCATGTTAGTCAATTCATTAAAATAACGAACTCCATGTTCTTTGATCCAGGTATCTACGTCTAATTGTGCGTTTTTCAAATCCATTTTTATACTTTTTTTAGAACAATTTTTTCATTTTGACTTCCGATCATCTTCTGGAAAAAATCTTTTAATCCGCTGTATTGATCTGCTGCAAAAATACTACTGTTAATCTCTTTTGTACAACTAATTTGAATTTTGTTATCAATATTGGCAATGCTTAAAACATAAACCATTTCTTTATTTTCTAACGAAATCCTAACAGGAGCAGGCAATGACTCTACTATATAACCCGCAGGAATCTCCAAGTTTACGTTTATTTTCTCTTGTGTCGGATAACCAAAATAAACCGGCATTTGTCTGTTTTCCTGATTAAAAGGATTTTTTGACGTTGTAAAAAACAAAAGCGGATCAATAAATATCTTTCCTCCTATTCTCTCGAATTGATTTTCGGACGTAAAGGAATACGTTTCTATAATAGGATCATTTAAGGTCGTTTTTTTATTTTCAATTTTATAATCCGAAACTTTCAAATTTCCCAATTGTTCTTCCAATTTCTCAAGATAACTAGCTTCGCTTTTAGTCGCATTTTTAATTCTAAAACTATAAGCGTCGTAATCTGTTCTCTGAATCCTTATTTTTCCATCAATTGCTCCAGAAGCATCTATTTTCGCTAAAATATTCGAATATTCTTTAGACGCTACTTTCGGCATTAAATCGATTTCCAGTGAAGTGCCATCTTTCTTGATAAGTCTTCCTTTCCAGTTTAATACACTTAACGGCAAAATATTCGGAGAAGTAAATTTATGAGAAGCATCAAGCAGAATTTGTTTACCCTCAATTTCCGCAGCAGCAATAACATAGTTAAAACCTGTTCTTGTCGGATAAACCGGAACTCCATTTTCAATTGTACTTACCAAAACAGGATTTACTTCTATGCCTGCCAATTTCAGCATGTTTATCAAAATAAAATTAATTTCCGCAACATTACCCATTTGATCGGCATATGCTTTGGCTACCCCTTTATCAGTGTAACAATCATTAACTTCATTCCAATTCATTTTGTTTTGAACGAAATTAAAAATGATACTTAATCTCTCGTTTTGAGATTCAACGTTCGTCAACAATCGTTTGACATCTTCTAATAAAAAATTATTTACGTTAAGTTCTTTCCCAAAATTATCACTTTTAAAAATATTCTTTGCTACACCTTCCCAGGTAATCGTGTAATCTTTGTCAGGCATATCGGGAGAACGAATTCTTTCGAGCTCTTGCTGAATAGTGCCTCTATAATTATCGACATTATTAACATAGGGTTCTTTTACCAAAGCCGGTATGTCTTTTCCTTTATAAACAGCATTGATTTGCTGATAAGAAAGCGAACTTGTTTTATTGTATTGATCCTCGAAAGCCTGATATCCTTTAACCAATTTCGCTGCTGTTTCGATCGGAAAACCTCCTACCAATATCGGTTTATAGATGTATACTTCAGGAATCTCCATTTTGTATTCAAAATAATTCACAGGAATACTATATTGGATCTCAAAATCAGGAAATCGAACTAAATTTTCAGATTTCAAAATATACTTATACTCGATAATGGAACCTACTTTTACATTGGGTAATGTTATTGTTTTCTCGTTCCAATATTTGTTTATCTTTTTCTTAAAGGCTCCTTCGCTGTCGAGTTTTGTTTTTACGATCGCGCCTTTTTCGAGATTATACGTAACCGCATTAGAAAACTCCAAGTGATCTTCATTCAAATTTTCGTAACCAATGTAATAACGTGCGTTTTGATCTGCCCAACTAAGACCTTCCTTTTTATAGATTTTAATTTTAAATTCATAGACATGATTGGCTACAAATCCATTTTTTAAATTATAAGTAAAGAATGTTCTTCCTTTTTTAAACAAAATTGCTGCTGCTGCAGTCGTATCTTTTGGATTTACTTTTTCCTCGAGTTCCGAAATTGTCACTTTCCCTAACTCCTGATTTTGAGCATTTACTCCAAGCGAACTCCAAACCACAAAAAACAAAACACCGATAACCCTTAATAACATTTTATATTCTTTTTAAAACTACTTTTTCAGTTTCTTTAGCAATCATTGCTTTGTAATATTCTTTTAGCATCTCATACTTTTCAGGCGTAACAACTGCCTCATTTATTTGATGCAGGATAGACAATTGAAGTACACCACTGTTCTCAGCGATGTTAAACTTAAAAGTCCCCAAATTATCCTCCATTGCTATCGCCGCAGGAGCCGGTAACGTCTCTACTGCAAATCCTTCAGGTAACTTAATCGTGATATTGAATTTATCTGCAAAAGGGAATCCAAAATCAACCGGGTATTCACGTGTTTCCTGTTTAAAAGAATTTTCTGTATTGGTGTAAAACAACATTGGATTAATGTAGATTTTACCTCCAATTACTTCGGCCAGATTGTCTCCTTTAAAAGAATAGGTTTCTATAGCCGGAAGCAAAATTTCTTTTTCGTTTGTTCTGCTGTAGTCGTTGATTTCTATTTTGTTATTTTCGTTCTCCAACTTTTCAAGATAGACATCCTCTTTTACTCCATCTATCTCATTTCTATAAGACATGGCATTATAATCGGTACATTGTCTTCTTACTTTTCCTGTAACTTTACCTTCGGCATCAATCTCATAATTCATAAAAACATTATCGCCTGATGGTTTTTTAGGTACTAAATCAATCGATTCAGAAGTTCCGTCTTTACGGATTAATCTACCTTGCCAGTTCAGCACTCTAAAAGGCAGAATGTTAGGTGATGCATATTTACTTGTTGCATCTAGTAAAATAGTCCCGTTTGGAGTTTCAACTGCAGCAATCACATAATTAAATGCGGTTCTGTTAGGAAATAAAGAAATTCCGTTCGAACGCGTACTTACCAAAACCGGATTGGCATTTAAACCCGAATGACGCAACATAGCAGTTAACATTAAATTGATATCTGCAATATTACCCGTTTTTTCTTTGTACGCTTTTTTGACACCACTGTCGCAGCTATACCCCAGGTAATCGTTCCATTTTACGGAAGATTTCACATAATTTAAAATCGCCATTATTCGATCTTCACTTGTAACTTTACCGTCTAATACTACTTTTAAATCATCCTCAAAGTACCCTGTCTTATTTAACTCCGGGCCAAAATCATCATAATTATAGATCGTTTTAACTACTGAGTTCCAATCTGTAGAATAGGCCTTCATTGGTTCATTTGGAAATTGAACCATTGACAACTCAAATTGAACACTTGAAGTATAATTATCGATATTATTTACATAAGCTTCCTCTCTCATAGCCGGAAGATTTTCTGCTATATAATTTGTTTTGGTTTCGAAATAATTATGCTGACTATTAGAATATCCGGAACCCCCTGATCCCCCTTTATTTAAAAAAGTGATGCTTTTCGTATTTTTATCAGTTGTCACTTTAGGAAACACATATCCTTTTTGTCTTACATTAAAAACATAGTACTCGGGAACATAGCTCGTAAACTCCGAATAATTCACCGGAATACCCATTTGAAAATCCCAATCCCTAATTTCCCTGAAAGGACTTCTGATCGTATATTTAAATTCGATTACAGATCCTTCTTTAACATTAGGCATTGTTATTTTTTTTCTGCTTCTGTACTTATTAATAATTTCATCAAAAGAACCATCGCTTTTAAGCTTTGTTTTCTCTATTTTACCTGCCACTAAATTAAACGTAGCAGCCTCTGAAAACAGCACTTTTTCTCTACTGTTACTTGCAGAGTAATACCAAACTTCCTTGTTTGCCAGATCATAACCCTCTTTTTTATAAATTTTAATTCTGGTTTCAACCTCAGTCAAAGTAACAAAACCATCTGTTTGATCATACTCTATGCTTGTTTTCCCTTTTTTATACAAAACAGCTGCAGAAGCTGCAGTATCTTTAGGGTGTACTTTTTGTTCTAATTCAGCAATGGAAACTTTCCCTAATTTAAACTCCTGAGCCGTCAGCTTAAGAAGAGAAAAAAAGAAAGCGAATACAATAATGGGTAGTTGATTAATTTTCATTTGGATTAGTTCTTTATTAGTACAATTTTGGCGTTATCATTTTTTGCTACTTGCTCCATAAAAAGGCGGTATTCGTCGTATTCTTTATTAGAATATTTTCCTTTATTTAAAAACATAGAGCGTTTGTATGTCAATTTATTATTCTCTTTTTTAATAATTTCGGTTTTGTATTCTCCGAATTTCCCTTTCAACTCGTAAGGGGCAGGTAAAAATTCAATGCTAAAACCCGCTGGCAGGTTAATTTCGATTTCATCTGAATCCAGATACCCACGTTGAATTTGAAATGGATTTTTTCTATTTCTGATTCGTTTTACATTACCACCACTCTGATTGAAGGCATCCACAACAAAAATCATTTTGTTAGCTGAAATAGTAGCATAACTCTCCGCACTTACATGAATATTTTCTGTAAAACGGATATTCTCTTTGTCGTTTGTAAAGGTTATTTTCTCTAATTTTAAATTATTGATATTATCCCAATATTCTTTATAATGTGCTTCTTTTTCATTTGGCGGCAGGTGTTCTACTCTTGCCTTCGAATTATACTGAGACCCGTCTGACACAATTGAAACTGAACCTGTAAAACTTCCGTTTTCATCTAAAGTATAGGTTCCTTTATCGGTTTGTGCATTTCCTTTATCATCGTATATTTTAGTTCTCACAATGACCCCTCCTTCAGGCTTCACCACTAAAACGTCTCTGTCATCCGTAAATATTCCCTGATAACCAAAAGGATCATCCTGACTTGTGCATTCTAACCAGGTATAACTATCCCCTGTTGGAATTGCCAAAATCATATGGTTTCCCTGCATGGAAACAAAGTCAGATTGAATATTTCTTTTGTAAGTGTCTCCATACAAAATTGTATTATAGGAAGGAACATCAACCGTTTGCAGCAGTGCTTTGGTATAATTTGTCAATGCCTTGCAATCTCCATATCCCAAACGGTCTACGTCTGTTGCGTACATTGGCTTCCAACCTCCAATACCAATAGCGATGTTTACGTATCTTGATTTTTTCTGAACATAATCATAAATGATTCTTGCTTTCTTGACAGGATCTTTTTCGTTACCAACAAGTGCTTTTATTTTGGCAATAGTTTCTTCCGGCAGGACTGTAGTTCCTGTTAAAATCTTATCTCCATACCATTTACCAAAGGCTTCCCAGGTAGTAGCCGTTCCATCAACACCTTCTAAGTGAAATTTTTCCACCCCCATCATTACTCTGGGAAAAAGATCGCTGTAAGACGGACTAAGGTCTTCGGTTTTTTGCGCTAGAATCGTACCCGTCACATAAGACAATTGGGTATTGGTATCTGTGGTCTTTTTAATATCAAAACCCGAAAATGCGAATTCTTTCTTTTTAAATCCGAGATCATTGGGGTAGGTAACATTTAGAACACTTTTCTCAATGCTCAAATAATAACTAGCCAAAGGATACCATTGGGGTATAAAAGCCGTATTTGAAGTCTCCACTTCACTAGTATAAACAATCGTAAAAGGATAAGAAACGGGTGTATAATCTAAATAAACAATTCGATTATCTGAAAAAAGAGTGCTTCCGCTTACTGTGCTTAGATCTTTAAAATCTTTTCGTCTAATTTTCTTGATTTCAACACCAAAAGCATCGTAAACAATCGCTTCGATACTATTTACAGAACTTGTTTTATCATAGTGTTCAAATGCTTCCACTAATTTTAATCCTTTTTCATTCAAAACCGTTACCACTTTTTGTGTTTTAATCGTCATATCTCTTTGCGAAGCAATTTCAATATCAATTTGATTTAAACGAACAACAGCATTGGCATTTTCTTTGAGACTATCTGCAATAGAAGCTGAAGTGTAGAAGTTTTTCTGAGCAAAAGAGACAAGAGAAAACAGGAAAAAAAATAACGTGTAAAAAGAGCATTTCATTAGTAAAAAATTTCGTCAAATATATAGTATTTTCTGACGTTGTTAACAAATCCTTAAGACTTTTTTACTCCCTGTTTTTACTGTCCATCAAAATGGTAACCGGGCCATCATTTAACAAACTGACTTTCATATCTGCACCAAAAATACCCGCTTGCACTTTTTTGTTAAATTCTTTTTCTAAAGATGTTACAAAGGTCTCATACATAGGTATAGCAAATTCCGGTTTCGCCGCTTTTATATAAGAAGGACGATTCCCTTTTTTAGTAGAAGCATGAAGTGTAAACTGACTTACCACGATGATATCACCGTCAATATCCTGAACGGAGCAATTCATAACCTCATTTTCATCAGCAAAAATTCTCATTTTAAGTATTTTTCCGGTCAGCCATTCAATATCATCCTGTGTATCGGCCTCTTCAATTCCGACTAAAATCAACAATCCTTTTTGAATATCCGCAACCTTTTTCTGGTCAACCGTTACTGATGCTTCTGAAACTCTTTGAATAACTACTTTCATAATATGATGGTGAATGGTAAAATGTGAATGATGAAATGTCATTTGCAATGATGCACATCCGTACAAATGCACAGTAGAGATGCACAGCAGTGCATCTCTACCGTTTTTATATATTTAAATTCACAAACCACCGCGTTTGGAATTTGGAATTTAAAAATTTTGGAATTTAAAACTCTTATTTCCTCAATTCATCACTTGCTTTTCGGTCTTCGTCATAAGAATCCGTACGATAATTTTCATCATCTCCTTCTAAAATCTTCAAATAACTATTGTAACGCGACCAGGCAATTTCATCTTTTTCTAAAGCCGCTTTTATGGCGCAATGAGGTTCTTCCTTGTGCAGGCAATTGTTGAACTTACATTGGTCTTTTAATTTGAAAAATTCAGGAAAATAACCACTGATTTCTTCTTTTTCCATGTCTACGATCCCAAAACCTTTGATTCCGGGGGTGTCGATGATTTTTGCATTAAAAGACAAATCGTACATTTCTGCAAAAGTCGTTGTATGTTGTCCTTGTTTACTGGCTTCAGAAATGGTTTTGGTTTTAAGATGTAAAGAAGGTTCCATCGCATTTACCAAAGTTGATTTACCAACACCGGAATGCCCTGAAAACATGCTTACTTTACCAATCATCATTTCTTTTAACTCTTCAATACCTTTCATTTCTGTTGACGAAACACGAAGACATTTATAACCAATTTGCTGATAGACATGTTGCATATACAACTGATCTTCTAAAGTAGGCTCATCAAAAGTATCTATTTTATTAAAAACCAAAATCGTTTCGATATTGTAGGCTTCAGCCGTTACTAAAAAACGGTCGATAAAGTTGAATGTTGTCGGTGGATTATTAATCGTTATCAATAAAAAAACCCGATCAATATTCGAAGCGATAATATGCATTTGATGAGACAAATTCACCGATTTACGAACGATATAGTTTTTTCTTTCGTGAATGGTGTGAATCGTTCCTGTTAATGTATCAGAGGTTTCTTCGAGTTCATAATCCACAATATCTCCTACGGCTATAGGATTGGTACTTTTAATACCTTTCATCCTAAACTTCCCTTTCATACGGCATTCTATAAAATCTCCATTTTCAGATTTCACAGTGTACCAGCTCCCTGTAGATTTATAAACGAGTCCTGTCATTTTTTTATTTTAGATATCCGGTTTTAGATTTTAGATTGCTCTTAAATCTAAAAAATTAAAAGGCAAAATTACGTTTTTAGAATTGAACAACGCAACTTCGCCTTTTAAAATTAGAAAACACCTTCTAAATTTGACAGGCTTACCACACAATTTCTGCTAAAAGCTCATTTTCTTTTACTTTCCCTAATTGAATGGTTTTTAAAACTCGGGTCGTTTTTCCTTCTTTAGTGGTATAAATCTCAATCATTACGGTTGCAGGACCACTTTCTGTTAATTCACGTTCACCAAAATAATTCGTTTTGATTTGGTATTTCCCTTTCACAGCATTTCTGATTAAATATTGCTCCGGCCCATAACCTTGAGTAAAATCTTTTGAAAATTTTGCTCCGGCTTCTGTTACCGTATGACCATAATAACATTCTTCACCTGTTGGTTCAATAATATGCAAGTCTAAATCAACATCCATCAGGTTCCAATTCATAACAACCCGAATGTCTATCGGCATTTTTTTAAGATACTTTTTATCTAATTTTTCCGAATTCAAACCTTTATGTTCCAGCATCAAACGGTTAATATCCATCAGAATAATATCTTCAACTCCTTCATACTGTCCGCTCATTTCTCCATAATAATTTACTTCAAGTGCTTTTATCAATTGATCAAAAGCTTCCTGATATTTCCCTGCATCTTCCAAAGCCAAGGCATAATCACGCAAACTTTGTGGCTCGTGTGCTCTCCATTTTGCAATCTGTTTTGCTGTAAACAAAGCATCGTCGTACGCTTTCCACTGACGTAAGGTATACGTCAGCGTTTTGTAAAGCTGATGGTTCTCTAATCCTAAATCAGCAATGTTGCTAATTACCTGCAATGCTTTTTTCACATCACCCTGATTGTAGAAAAAGTGCGCCACATCAAAATAAAAACTCGGATTTCTCTCCTGTACCTTTCTTAATTCAAAATACAACTCGTATTGTTTTTCTTTTGGTGCTGCTGCCAATGCTTTTAGGTACAAACGATCCGGATTCCATGTTTTAGATTCCTTTTGGTTCTTGTCAAAATTTATATCCCCAGCTCTAAAATTCAAAGTATCACTAATGGTCTCTGCTTGCTCCCGCTTTTCCTTATTTGCATTTGCTTCTTCAGTGATCTCGTTTGCTCTGGCCACAACAGGGGAAACAAACTTCACCTGATCTACCTGCGGGGCTGGAGGAGGAGGCACATCGTTAGCTTCACCTTTTGAATATGCAGCCTCTGAAACGGGTTCTCTCGCATAAGAGACCGATCCTCCCTCGCTTCGCATACTTAATGCTGATGTGACTACAACTTCATTTAGTGCCCGTGAACTCTCTTGTAACCGTACCGTAACCTCATTGTTTCTGCCAATATTGAATGAATCGGTATCCAATCCGACATAAGAAACGACAATGGTACTGTTTTCAGAAGCTTTTACCCTAAATTTCCCATCAAAATCAGCAGCAACACTTTCCATATCTGATCTAACAGAAGCTCCCGGCAAAGGCTGATTTTGTTCATCTAAAACAATACCCGAAACATAGCCGTTTGTAATACTCGAATTTCTTCTGAAAGTCGTTTGCGAAACCGTATTTGATCCTCCTCCGGGTTTATTTTTTGGCTTCGGCAAAGGTTTTGTCCTTGTATATTTGATATTTTGTTTCCACCAGGAATCTAGCTCTGTAAAATAATCATCAATATTCTCCCAATTATTTTTCTGCTTGGCCAGGTTTGTATCCTGTTCCTGTTTTTTAATTCTGTCAAATTCGGCACGCAATTCTGCAGGAGGAACAATATCATACGCCATATAATCGCGAAGCTCTTCTAAAACAATCAGCGAAGTATTCTTGGTTATAATTCCGTACTTTTTTCCTAAAATCTCAATTTCTTCCGCATTCTTGTCGTACTGCAAATCAAGATTAGCAATTTTTTTCTGAGCCCATAACTTTTCGATACTAACGTCTGTAGTATATTGAACAGCCGCATCCAGCGTAATTTTTCGTTCTAAAATTGCCTCACCAAAATATCCAAACAACAACGTGATTTCATTTTTCGGATTCAGTGAAATTCCAGCAAAACTAAAATTCCCCGAAACAGAAGCTCCTTTCATCGGATACAAATCTGTAACCGTAAGATTTTCTTTTATGCCCAAAAACTTCAACGTATTATTGGTCAATTTATCTAAAGCATTAATCGGATTTAATTGATTCAGATTGATAAAATTACCTCCAGTCTTCATCGATGCATAATTCAAAAAAGTAAAATCAGCAGAAACGGAAGAAGTAATTGTATAAATTGGCTTATTCGTTTTTGGTAAAACATTCTCGCTCAAAGAAGATAATCCATCCGAAAAGAACAAGAATTCATCATGATTTGGGAAATTTATTTTAGAGAAACGAGTACCTCCATCATATCTTGTGCTTTGCAATACGTTTTTTAAGGCAGACCAATTCCCATTTGATACCACATAATCTTTATCCTTTTCAAAAGTATAATTCAGGAAATACAAACTTACAGTCGTATTTTTTATTTTTTGAAAATAAGCGTCTAGCAAATCCAATTCCTTTTTCAGATCGCGATTCTGGCAACTCAAAGAATTATCCCAAACCAAACCGATTGAAGCCGGCATTTTTTTGGCAATCTTATTTCCTTCAATAAAAGTACTTCCATAAAAATAATGCTGATCCTGTATCGTCTGCATTACCACACTCGGAATATTCTGCTGAATGGGAATCTTAAAAAGTAACTTCTCAGAAGGCTGATAATTTTCCTTTTTTAATGAAGTTTGAAACGATTGGTTCCATTTTGAAAAAGCAATTTCCTCGCCTGAATTTTCCGCAATTGTCGGAGATGCAGCTGCCCCTAAAACCGAAACATTCAACTCAAATTTATCCAGTTTAACCGGATAACGACTAACCAATTGATAGGCTAAATTATTCTTATCAAAAGCCGCAAGCTCTTCTTCGTAACCAATAATTACGATTCGCTCTCCATTTGGCATCAAAGGATAGATTCTGGTTCTGAAGTTATTTCCGTCTACTTTCTCCAATAATCCCGGGTCAACGCGACGGTGTTCGATAGCTTCGAAAACTTGTTTCCCTTTGTTTTTATTTACCGGAACTGCTTCGCGCATTTTCCCGTTTATATCAATAGCATATCTCGAAACCGAAACATTTTCGGGCAACGGAAAAATAAGTTCTGCTTCCATCTGACGGTTGCCTGAATTGAAAAAATGCATTTCGGCAGTCGTGTAAGCGATATTCCCTACCACTTTTACATTAACGATGAGCTGACTCATTCTGACTTTTTGAGCCTCCTCTCCTTTGACTGTTAGTTCAGGACTTTGCGCAAAAGTTTTCGCTCCTAAAAACAATAAAAAACAAAGCAATAAATTCAATTTTAGTTGAATCTTTTCCAGCTTAAATGGGTGCATTTTTGATTTCATGACACGAAAGTTAAGATTGTATATCACTATAGAGGCAAAAAAAATTAAAAAGGTTGGGAAGAAAAATAATTTATTTAAAAAAAGACGGTAAATAAATGCTCTAAACCATATAAGTGATGTAAGTTCATTTAAAAAAATTGGCGAGATAGCTATATCAAAAAATCTCCCATACTTATCATAAGATGATGCAGATTAAACTTTAATTGTGAAGTGCCACAAATTCATCGTAAACAAAACTTACATTTTCTTACATGAACTCATATGGTTAAAAAAAATTAGCAAAACAAAAAATCTCCAACACTTTTATAAAGCGATGGAGATTTAATTTTAGTTGTGAAGTGCTACAAATTCATCATAAACAAAACTTACATTTTCTTACATGAACTCATATGGTTAAAAAAAATTAGCAAAACAAAAAATCTCCAACACTTTTATAAAGGGATGGAGATTTAATTTTAGTTGTGAAGCGCTACAAATTCATCGTAAACAAAACTTACATTTTCTTACATGAACTCATATGGTTAAAAAAAATTAGCAAAACAAAAAATCTCCAACACTTTTATAAAGCGATGGAGATTTAATTTTAGTTGTGAAGTGCTACAAATTCATCATAAACAAAACTTACATTTTCTTACATGAACTTATATGGTTTTAAAAAAAATTAAGCATTGAAAACTTTTTCCTGGTGACCAATACTTTCCTGGTGAATCGCTTTAAACATTCTTAAAACGAACTCTTCTGTAAGTCCTTTTTTCTCTCCTTCCAGTATCATTTTCCCTAAAATTTCATTCCAACGATTGTTTTGAAGAATCGCAACGTTCGCTTCTTTTTTCACCTGACCAATTTCGTCTGCTACTTTCATACGTTTTCCTAATAACTCTAATAAGTTAGCATCTAAAACGTCGATGTTTGCTCTTAATTTAGTCATTTTTTGGCTGTACTCATCTGTAGTATCATCTGTTTTTCTGATCGTCAAATCTTTAATGATTTGTTTCAAAGCGTCCGGAGTAACTTGTTGCGCAGCATCAGACCAAGCGTTGTCCGGATCGTAGTGCGTTTCGATAATCATACCGTCGTAGTTCAAATCTAAAGCTTCCTGTGTTACTTCAAAAATCATTTTACGATCTCCAGTAATGTGAGATGGATCGATGATTAAAGGTAAATCAGGGAATTTATTTTGCAATTCGATTGCAATCTGCCATTCCGGAATATTTCTGTATTTTGTTTTTTCGTAAGTAGAGAAACCTCTGTGAATAACCCCTAATTTTTCAATTCCGGCCATATGCAAACGCTCAACACCACCTAACCATAAAGCTAAATCCGGGTTTACAGGGTTTTTCACCAAAACAATTTTATCAGTACCTTTTAAAGTGTCAGCAATTTCCTGAACTGCAAAAGGATTTGCAGTTGTACGGGCTCCAACCCATAAAACATCAATATCATGCTCTAAAGCCAATTTACAGTGTGCTGCAGTTGCTACCTCAGTTCCCATAAGTAAACCAGTTTCTGCTTTGGCTTTTTGTAACCATTTCAATCCAATTTCACCTACACCTTCAAATCCTCCCGGACGCGTTCTTGGTTTCCAGATTCCGGCTCTGAATACACTTACTTTAGAATCTTTTAATTCACGCGCAATTTTCAATACCTGATCTTCCGTTTCTGCACTACATGGTCCAGCTATCACAAGTGGGTGATTTAAATTGAAATCTTCTAACCACTTTCTCATTTCTTTTTTATTTTCCATCTTTTTTTTTAGTTTATTTTTTAATAGTAATTCCGTTTAATATCTCTTTAATTTTATTTACACTTTCCATTTCTTCAAAAATGGCATTATAATTATCATCTGCTAATAAATCTTTAAACTGAGTCAGATTCGCAATATATCCTTCTAAGGTTTCAATCACATACTCTTTGTTTTGTTTAAAAATTGGTGTCCACATAGCCGGTGAACTTTTGGCCAAACGAACGGTACTTTCGAATCCACTTCCCGCCATATCAAAAATATCCTGTTCGTCTTTTTCTTTATTCATTACCGTTTTCCCTAGCATAAACGAACTAATGTGCGACAAATGCGAAACGTAAGCGATGTGTTTGTCGTGCGAAATCGGGTCCATATATCGAATCCGCATTCCGATTTCTGCAAAAAGTTGCAATGCCTTTTCCTGCAATTTGAAAGTAGTTTTCTCTACTTCACAAATAATATTCGTTTTCCCTTGAAACAGTCCTTTTATTGCTGCCGATGGTCCCGAAAATTCTGTTCCTGCAATCGGGTGGGTAGCAATAAAGTTCCTTCTTTTGGGATGATTTGTTACGGCATCGCAAATTGGTTTTTTGGTAGAACCTACTTCAAAAACAATCGTTTTCTCTCCAACCAAATCCAGCACTTTCGGCAAAATCGTCAGTGCAACATCTACCGGAACCGAAACGATTACAAAATCGGCTTCACAAAGATCTTCCAACTTCCCTACCTGATCAATAACCCCTAAATCAATTGCTTCCTGCAAGTGTTCTTCGTTATTGTCAATTCCAAAAATAGTTGCCTTCGAATGTTTCTCTTTGATGTCTAACACCATCGAGCCTCCTATTAACCCTATTCCTATTACGTATACTTTCATTTTTATTTTTATTTAAAGCTTACTCCTGCTATCCGCTGTATCTTTTATGGTGAACCCCACCATAAAAGGATGCCGCTTCTATCAAGGCTAGGGCTTTTTGTTTTTTCAAGACCTTTTTTCGTGTGTTTTGTCATTTCGAGGAACGAGAAATCACACTAGAAATTCCGTTTTGCTATTTCTACAATTCTTTGTCGAGTTTCGTGTGTGATTTCTCGTTCCTCGAAATGACAAACTGAGTCAAAAATCTAAAATCTACATTCTAAAATCTAAAATCAGAAATCTCCTCTCTAAAATCTATCAATCGCTTCTTGTACTTTTTCTTCTTTCACACACAATGAGAATCTAATGTATCCCTCACCATTACTTCCGAAAATAGTTCCGGGTGTGATGAAAATATGTTTCTCGTATAATATCTCGTCAATGAACTTTTCTGCAGATGCAATTCCTTCCGGCAATTTTGCCCATACAAAAAGTCCAACGCCTTCTGCATACACTTTACAGCCTAATTTTTCTGCCAATTGATTTGTCAATTCACGACGGCGTTTGTAAATTTTATTTTGTTCTTCAAACCAGGATTTACCACAATTTAAAGCAGCAACCGCTCCTTTTTGAATTCCGTAAAACATACCACTGTCCATGTTACTTTTGACTTTCAGTACTGCATCAATAACTTCTGCGTTTCCTAAAACCATTCCGACTCTCCAGCCAGCCATGTTGAAAGTTTTACTAAGTGAATTCAATTCCAAAGCCACTTCTTTTGCCCCTTCTACCTGCAATAAACTCATCGGATTATCATTCAAAACAAAACTATACGGATTGTCATTGACCAATAAAATGTTGTGTTTTTTAGCAAAAGCAACCAATTTTTCAAATAACGCTAAACTTCCTCTTGCTCCTGTTGGCATGTGTGGATACCCCAACCACATGATTTTTACTTTCGAAAGGTCTAATTTTTCCAAAGCTTCGAAATCCGGCTCCCAGGCATTTGCTTCTTTCAAATCATAATATACCGGAACAGCTCCAACCAAATTGGTCACCGAAGTATAGGTCGGATAACCTGGATTCGGAATTAAAACATGATCGCCTTCATTCAAAAAAGCCAGCGAAATATGCATGATTCCTTCTTTTGACCCCATTAACGGCAAAATCTCCGTATTCGGATTCACGTCAACACCAAACTGATTCTGATAAAAATCTGCCATCCCTTTTCTCAACTCCGGCAATCCCTGATAACTTTGATAGCCATGCGCATGCTCTTCCTGAATGGCCAATTGCACCGCCTCAATAACTGCTTTCGACGGACTCAAATCCGGGCTTCCGATGCCCATATTGATGATAGACTTTCCTTCAGATTGCAGTTGTCTCACTTCTCTCAATTTGGAAGAGAAGTAGTATTCTTCAACTGTATCTAATCGTTTTGCTGTTGTAATCATGTTTTTTTTGCTTTATGCTTTAAGCTTTAGACCTTAGCCGTATTAATTAAGATTTGGAATTTGGAATTTCAAAAATTTGGAATTTCCTCCCCTCCCTATGGTTTCGTATTCTTATATTCTCCTAGCACTTTAAAGTACTCTGCCATTATATTCAGTAACGCTTTTGCTTTGGCAAAATCTTCGTATTTCTCGAAGGTTACATCTACGAAAAACGAATATTTCCAAGGAGTTTCAATTTTCGGGAGCGATTGAATTTTTGTTAAATTCAACTGGCAGTCGCTCATTACGTTTAAAACTGCTGCCAAACTTCCTCTTTTGTGATCCAACTCAAATTTGATTGACGCTCTGTTGATTTCGTTCTCTGGCAAAAATGAATTCTGCTTTTTAATGATCACAAAGCGGGTCATATTATTTTTGATCGTCTGAATCTCCGGTACCAGAATCGCTAAATCATACATTTCAGAAGCCGTTTTACTCGCAATTGCTGCAATTCCGGTGAGTTGTTTTTCCTGAATTCTTCTGGCTGTTTCTGCTGTATCTTTATCTTCAACCAATTTAATATTGGGATATTTTTTCAAGAAATCCATGCATTGCAAAATGGCCATCGGGTGCGAATGAACTTCTTTTATATCCTCTATTTTCTGCCCTTTCAAAGCCATTAAATTCTGATGAATGCTCAAATAATGCTCTCCAATAATGTGTAAATTATTCTTATCAATCAAAGCATAATTAGGAATAATTGGCCCTGCAATAGAGTTTTCAATCGCCATTACGGCCTGATCGGATTTTCCGGAAAGCAGACTATCAATTAATTCCTCAAAAGACAAACATTCATCAATAGCCACATTTTCAGAGAAATACTCTTTCACTACCTGATGATGAAAGGAACCTTTTATACCTTGTATTGCAATTTTCGTTGTCATATATTCAAAAAAAAATCCTGATTTTCATCAGGATTGTATATTAGTTTTATTTGTCTTTTACTTTTCTCAAATAACCATAGCACAATCCTCACTTCTACTAAAGAAGAAATAAAAAGAGTTGCTAAAATAAAAACGGTTATTAGTCATTTTGTTTGTGTTTTTCAATAAATACTCTGCGAATGTATAAATTATTTTTACTGCACCAAAAAAATTAATACATTTTATGAAACAAAAAGGGATTCCTTAACAAAATTACCCTCTTTTGTACGATAATGTAAAAAATAAGTCTTAAAATGAGATATAGTTAATTGGTTTTGAGGAAGATTCTGAGTTGCTGAGTTGCTGAGACGCTAAGATTTTACCTAGATTCTGAGATTAAAAGTATCTAAGTCGGTACGCTTTCTACTTCTTATGTCATTTCTCGACTTCGCTCGAAACGACAAAAGGTGCTCCGTTTCTATTTTTCGCAATTTTGTCATACTAAGGAACGAAGTATCTTCACGAGATAATCCATCCGCTTTGGTCATCAAATAAGTTGTATTTAAAAACAAGTGAACGGTGTCATTTCCCCACCTCAAAACAACCCAACAACAGGCTGATTCTTTATTCCGATTTTAGAATAATCAAAACCCATCTTTTGCTGTAATAAAGAAGCATAAACACTTCTAAAATCAATCTTGTGTTTTAAATCCCCATTATCGAGATTAGACAAATCCGGATTATCTCCTAAAACGGTTGCTTTATTATTTCCTCCAATAATAAACATTGGCGCCGCAGTTCCGTGATCTGTACCATTTCCGTTGTCTTTTACTCTTCTTCCGAATTCAGAAAAAACCACTACGGTAACATTCTGAAGCATTTCAGACTGTTTTAAATCCTGATAAAAACGAAACAACGCGTCATTCAACTCCGTTAGTTTTCTCTCGTGAATGGCGAGCTGATTATCATGTGTATCAAAACCGTTAAGGGACGTATAATATATTTTCGAATTCAAATTTCCTTTGATTAATCTCGCAATCCATTCTAAATTTTTCGCCAATCCGGTTTTAGGATAACTGATTTCCGTTTTAGATTTTGCTAATGCTTTCTGAATTTCATCAGAACCTTCGGTAACCGAATTGGCAATTTTACAAACAAAATCCAATTGTGGATTATCAGACAGTATTACATTTTCTTCTTTATCTGATTTTACTTTAAACCGATTCGGGTCTTTTACTGTAATGGAATTGGGTTCAATTCCTTTTAAAGCCAAATTATCAATAGCATCTAAATTGATTCCGGCTGTTGGCTCGTGTTCTTTGCATTGTAAATCTAAATATCGTCCCAACCAGCCTTCATTTACATACTTGTTAGAATCTGTTGCTGTCTGCCAAATTTCCTGACTTCTAAAATGGGAACGAATAGGTTCCGGATAACCTACATTCTGAATTACTGTTAAATCACCGTTTTGCTGCATCTGGGCAAAATCTTTTAATGCCGGATGAAATGCCATTCCCTTATTTTTGCCTACAACGACATCTTTGCTCAAAGCAATTTTGGTTCTGTAATCGTAATACAATGGATTATCGTAAGGAATAAAAGTATTCAACCCGTCGTTCCCTCCGTTTAACTGAACAAAGACCACACATTGCGCTCCAACAACCAAATTAGACTGCGCTCCATACGCATGTAAAAAATCAGGAAGCAAAAGCATTCCTCCCGTAAATGTTCCTGTTATCGATAAAAAATTTCTCCTATTCATAGCTAAGACTTCTAGATTAGTTGATATTCCGGCAATTTTGTTATATAATTGAACAATCGGATCACTGCAAAATTGGCGTGTGACTCTTTTGGATCAAAATCATATTTGAGCAAATTCTCCATGTCTTTTTGCACCCCTTCATTTACGGTAAACAATAATCTGTCAGACAATTCAGAAATGATTGTTTTATTATTTCCATTGGAATCAAAATCAATTTTCACATTGATTTTATCGAATCCTATATTGGTTTTATCCCCTGTATTGATGATCGTATTTAACGTCTTTCTGGAGACACTTCTACCACTGCAAAGTAAATCTGATGTAGTATTGCGTTGTAAATATATTTGAGAAGTCAGCCATGAATTTCCTCCGTCCCAACCTTTTACATTAACCTGATTGTATAAATCCATTCCTTGTTGCCTCAGAAAAAGAGCAATCATAGCATTATCAAAATCTTTAACTTCCAACTCCTCAATCAGCTGCAAAATATAAACTAAGGGGTTTTTGATTTTAGTACCCGGATTTTCTTTGGCATATTCTTCGATAAAAATCTTAGTCAACAAAGGTTCGATTTCGAAATTCTTCTTTCGAAAATAATCTCCATAATAAACCACCAATTCTTCTGACGGATTATCATAAACAAACCATTTCAAAATTTTTCTGGTAATTAGATAAGGAATGCTTTTTTGCTCAAAAATGATATCAACCAGATCATCTGCTTTCCAATTCCCTGTTTTACCGAAATAGGTTTTCTCGGTATTATCTTCAATAAATTTTCTGTAAACCGCACCGTCTTCACCAAGATTTAATCCGGCCAGAGCACGAGCACCGTTTTTAATATCACTTTCTGTGTAATTTCCAATTCCGATAGTGAATAATTCTAATAATTCCCGGCTCAGATTTTCGTTAATCTTATCCTTTTTGTTGTCTACATTATCCAGGTATTTGACCATCGCATTTGACTTCACGATTTTCTTGGTAAGTTCTTTGAAGTTTCCAAAAGCATTTTCACGCAAAATCATGTTGTGCTGGTAAATCCAATAATTGACTTTTACTTTTTGTGAAGTGGATACAAAATGATTGTGCCAGAAACAAACCATATTTTCCCGAAGCGGATATTCTTCTGTTCGCATTTTGTCAATCCACCATCTTCGCAGTTCGATTCCGGAATAGATTGCTTTTTTCAGCATCTTCTTTTTTTCTTCAGAATCAGCCTTTTTTATGGATTGTTTTAATTCTTTAAGTTCTGCAAGTGTTTTAGGATCATCTTCGAGAAATACCGGAAGCTGTTTATCAAACTTTGCTTCATAAGATTTCTTTAGAAATTTTTCTAATCCTAATTGCTCTATTTTGCTGGCTTCTTTTCCTGAAAAACCTAATCGTAACGACCAAATATTGCTTTTTTTCATAACAACAGGAATTATTTAGAAATAAGACTTTTGTTTTTGAAAAAGGTTTAATTTGAAGATTCTGAGATACTGAATTACTATGCTATATCTAAGTCAATGTAATTCCTGTTTCTTTTGTCAATTTAGATTTCCTTTCATTCTCCTCTTTTAAAGAAGAAAAAAGTATTCTTAATCAAACATAAGAAACTCGTCTATAAATTCTTTTTCCTGATTAATGTATAAAAAATACTTTCCAGCCTCTTTCTCATCCAAGAGAAGATTTAATCTAATTTTGATACATGGAGTCGGTATAAAATCATGATCTATTAAAACCGAAATAGATTCTGGAACAATCGTATTAAACTCTCCTTGCTCATACTCTTTAATATCTATTCTCTTTAAATATTCAATTGCCAGATTATAATATTCGTTTTTATTTTCAATAATAAGCTCATTCAAGTCCATTTTATTTTGGTACAATGTTACAATTAACTACAATTTTATTCGCTTCTTCCAAAAACGCTGTAGCCAGCTTTTCATCTTCGATCTCTAAAATCACACTACAATCATCCAAAAGCCGATCTGTATTTGTTTTTGAATTCATTAAAGAAATCCCAAGTTTCTCATTCTGTAATTTTGTCAAAGAAACTTTTTCCAACCCATCTCTCCAACCTTCCATTATCACTTTTATCATAAAATTATTGATATCAAAAAAGCAGCTATCATTACAATAACTGCTTTTCATTTTGTCTGATGACACTATATTAAAAATCTAAAATCTCAGATCTAAAATCTAAAATTAAGACCCACACATTTCGCAATCCTCAGGATCTGCTGCTTGTGCTTTAAGCAACATTGCTTTGTATTCTTCAACGCTAATAGGCTCTGTTTCCGAAGCTACAGTTACCGGTGCTGCTGTTGTAGACGCTGCTGGTGCTGTTTCTTCTTTTTTATCGTTGTTTAAGGTGAATTTAATCGCATCTACCGCAGATTTCGTTCTTAGGTAATACATTCCTGTTTTTAAACCTGATTGCCATGCGTAAAAGTGCATAGAAGTCAGTTTAGAAAAATTAGCATCCTGCATGAACAAGTTTAGCGATTGAGACTGGTCAATAAAGTACCCTCTCTGACGTGACATGTCTAAAATATCTTTCATAGACATTTCCCAAACTGTTTTATACAATTCTTTGATATCCGCCGGAATTCCGTCAATGTTTTGGATAGATCCATTGTGACGCATGATTTCCTGTTTCAACGTTTCATTCCAGATTCCCAGTTTTACTAAGTCTTCTAATAAATGTTTGTTTACCACGATAAACTCTCCTGAAAGTGTTCTTCTGGTGTAAATATTAGAAGTATAAGGCTCAAAAGCTTCGTTGTTTCCTAAGATCTGAGAAGTCGATGCGGTTGGCATTGGCGCTACTAATAAAGAGTTACGAACTCCATGTTCCATAACTTCTTTACGTAAAGAAGCCCAGTCCCAACGTCCTGACAATTCTTCGTCTTTCATTCCCCACAAATTGTATTGGAATTCTCCTTTAGAAATTGGAGATCCTTCAAATGTAGAGTACGGCCCTTCCACTTTTGCCAATTCCATAGAAGCGGTAACGGCAGCAAAGTATAAAGTTTCGAAAATTTCGTGATTCAGCTGTTTTGCTTCGTCACTTGTAAAAGGCATTCTTAACATGATAAAAGCATCAGCCAATCCTTGAACTCCCAAACCAATTGGTCTGTGACGTACATTAGAATTTTCTGCTTCTTTTACCGGATAGTAATTTCTGTCAATTACTTTATTTAAATTCAAAGTTACACGTTTGGTAACATCAAATAATTTATCGTGATCAAATTTGCCGTTTTCAACAAACATTGGCAATGAAATAGAAGCCAGGTTACAAACAGCAACTTCATCAGGAGAAGTGTACTCAATAATCTCCGTACATAAATTTGAAGAACGGATTGTTCCTAAATTCTTTTGATTCGATTTACGGTTAGCCGCATCTTTATACAACATGTACGGAAGTCCTGTTTCTACTTGAGACTCCAGGATTTTCTCCCAAATTTCTCTCGCTTTTACTGTTTTTCTTCCTTTTCCTTCTGCTTCATAACTTAAGTACAAAGCATCAAATTCTTCACTGTGTACTTCTGATAATCCAGGGCATTCGTTTGGACACATTAACGTCCACGTTGAATCTTCCTGAACTCTCTTCATGAATAAATCCGGAATCCACATTCCAAGGAATAAATCACGGGTTCTCATTTCTTCCTTACCGTGGTTTTTTCTTAAATCAAGGAAATCAAAAATGTCAGCATGCCAAGGTTCAATGTACATAGCAAAACTTCCTTTACGCTTTCCTCCACCTTGATCTACATAACGAGCTGTCATATCGTATACACGAAGCATTGGAACAATTCCGTTAGAAGTTCCATTAGTTCCGCTGATATAAGAACCTGTTGCTCTAACATTGTGAATCGCTAAACCAATTCCTCCTGCAGATTGCGAAATCTTAGCTGTTTGTTTCAAAGTATCGTAAATACCATCAATACTATCGTCTTTCATTGTCAATAAGAAACAAGAAGACATTTGAGGTTTTGGCGTTCCTGAATTAAACAAAGTTGGTGTAGCGTGCGTAAAGAATTTCTTAGACATCAACTCATATGTTTCAATCGCAGAAGCAATATCGTCTTTATGAATTCCGATAGAAACACGCATCAACATATGTTGTGGTCGCTCTACAATTTTACCGTTTATTTTTAATAGATAAGAACGCTCTAGTGTTTTAAATCCAAAATAATCGTAATTAAAATCACGGTTATAAATTATAGTTGAATCCAGAACCTGAGAATTATTCTTAATTACTTCGAAAACATCGTCTGCCAATAAAGGAGCTTCTTTTCCTGTTCTTGGATTAACGTAATGATACATATCCGACATCGTTTCTGAAAACGATTTTGTCGTATTAGAATGTAAATTAGAAACTGCGATTCGAGCTGCTAATTGCGCATAATCGGGATGTGTAATCGTCATAGAAGCAGCTGTTTCAGCAGCAAGATTATCCAATTCCGAAGTAGAAACACCATCATACAATCCTTCAATAACACGCATGGCTACTTTTACAGGATCTACAAGTTCATTCAAACCGTAACACAATTTTTTGATTCTGTCTGTAATTTTATCAAACATTACCGGCTCTTTACGTCCATCTCTTTTTATTACATACATAAGCTTACTTTTTTATTGTTATTGAAAAAATGAAAGACATTGGAATAACGAATTCCAATACTTAAACATTGTGTGTTTTATTATTTTATTTTGAGAATTACAGGATTCTCAATAGTTAGCTGATTCCAATTTGAAAAACAAATTGAAATTGAGTTAAAATAATTGAATCCTCGATTTGGAAAAGGAGTTCAATCTTAAAAATACGTTATAAAAATTTCATCATTTTTAGTGTGTTGGGGTGCCACTAAAATTATTCTTGTTGTTTAAAAATCTGCATCAAAGCTAATTTTCTGAGAATCACTATCTCCGCCTGAACCACTATTCATAACTCCGGCTTTTTGATATTCTGAAACCCTTTTTTCGAAGAAATTGGTTTTACCTTGTAAAGAGATCATGTCCATGAAGTCAAATGGATTTGCAGATCCATAAACTCTTTCACAACCTAACTCTACAAGTAGTCTGTCTGCAACAAATTCCAAATATTGTGTCATTAAAGTAGCGTTCATACCGATCAAACTTACCGGAAGAGATTCTGTAACAAACTCTCTTTCGATACTTAAGGCATCTACTATAATTTCTTTAATTCTGTCTTTTGGAACTTTGTTTATCAAATGGTGATTGTGCAAATGCACTGCAAAATCACAATGTACACCTTCGTCACGAGAGATTAGTTCGTTAGAAAATGTTAAACCTGGCATTAATCCACGTTTTTTCAACCAGAAAATAGAGCAAAAAGCACCTGAGAAAAATATTCCTTCAACAGCTGCAAAAGCAATAAGTCTTTCTGCAAACGAATCCGATTCGATCCATTTCAAAGCCCACTCTGCTTTTTTAGCAATAGCAGGGAAAACTTCTAAGGCATTAAACAACTCCGCTTTTTCTGCTTCGTCTTTTACATAAGTATCAATTAGAAGAGAATAGGTTTCGCTGTGAATGTTTTCCATCATGATTTGAAAACCATAAAAGAATTTAGCTTCAGCATATTGTACTTCGTTTACAAAATTCTCTGCAAGGTTTTCGTTTACAATTCCGTCAGAAGCAGCAAAAAAGGCTAAAATGTGTTTTACAAAATAACGTTCCTCATCTGACAATTTATTATTCCAGTCATTTAAATCCTGATGTAAATCGATTTCTTCTGCCGTCCAAAAACTAGCTTCCATCTTCTTATACCAATCCCAAATATCGTGGTGTTTGATAGGAAAAATTACGAAACGATTTTTATTTTCTTGCAATATTGGCTCGACTTGTGACATGGCTTTTATGTTTAATTTCTGCACTCTTTTTTTACTTATTCAGTAGAGTACAAAGATTGTCATTTGTAGCCAAAAATAAAAGCCAAACTTATTCACAATCGGGCGTAGTTTTTAACAACAGTCAAAAAGTAGGATATTTTTCATACAAGTGTTAAAATATTGTAAATGAGTATTTTAAAACCCATATCAAGAGCCCGCACGCCCATAAAACATAGACTTTTAATTTAAAAAAACAAGGAAATTAGGATTGTTTTTTAAACTTTTTTCAATCGTTACTTTTGCTTTTTTCGATCCATTTAGAAGCATTTCTCAGCAATAGTAAAGGCTGCCGAATTTTTATGAATTTTTAAGCTCTTGTGCTACTTTTTCAAGTTCCATATACCAGTCTTCTCCAAAGCGACGAATCAAGGCTTCTTTGACAAATTTATAAACCGGAACTTCTAACTCTTTACCCAAAGAACAGGCATCGTCACAAATTTCCCATTTATCATAATTAACTGCTGCAAACTCTGTAAAATCTTTTACACGAATTGGATATAAATGGCAAGAAACCGGTTTTTTCCAATCTACGATTCCTTGATTATAAGCTTGCTCGATTCCGCAAAGAGCGGTTTTTCCGTCAAAAATAACGTAAGCACAATCTTTATTGTCGATTAATGGTGTTTCAAGATCACCATCAGTTCCTTTTACCCAGGTTCCCTGCGCTTCAATGGCTGCAATCCCTTCTTTTCTCAAAAAAGGTTTTACCTTATCGTAAATATCTTCTAAAATTTTTGTCTCTGCTTCACTTAAAGGTGCCCCCGCATCTCCATCGACACAACACGCCCCTTTGCAAGCTGACAAGTTGCACACAAATTCTTTTTCAAGAATATCTTCTGAAATAATGGTTTTTCCTAATTGAAACATGATACTAAAAATACTGAATTTATAAAGTGCAAAGATAGTCAAACTATCTTGATGTCTGTGCGATAAATCCAAAGCAAAAATAATCCCTGCATTTCACCTACAAATCAACAAAACAAATCGTGAAATGTTATAAATATCACTTTTTTAATCTAAAAAACATGTTTTTATAACAAAAATACAGGATTAGATTTTAAACAATAAAAGCCCTAACTTTATTATTTACATTTGCACCACATTTAACCTCTAAACAAATAAGGCATGTTAGAAATTGATTTTAAGGAAATTATCACTGTTGGAATGGTACTTTTTGCAGTAATTGATATCGTGGGATCTATTCCGATCATTGTAAATTTAAGAGCAAAGGTTGGCCACATCGAATCTGAAAAAGCTTCTCTTGTTGCCGGAATCATCATGATTGTTTTCCTTTTCGTCGGAGAAGGCTTCCTTAACATTATAGGTATTGATGTGCATTCTTTTGCCGTTGCAGGTTCGTTTGTCTTATTCTTTCTTGCCTTAGAGATGATTTTAGGAATCCGTATTTATCGTGACGAAGAACCGGGATCAGCTTCTATTGTTCCTTTGGCTTTTCCACTGATTGCAGGAGCCGGAACGATGACGACTTTACTTTCTTTACGCTCACAATTTCACACCATCAACATTATTATAGCCATTGTACTGAATATCATCTTAGTATATATTGTTTTGAAATCATCTAAAAAAATCGAAACTTTATTAGGAGAAAATGGACTTGGAGTGGTTCGCAAGACATTTGGAGTGATCCTTTTAGCTATTGCTGTTAAATTATTCGCCGCTAATGTTAAAGGTTTGTTCGTCTAACAGATATTTTTATAAATTTACCCCATAAAATTTAAAACAAGTGGTTTTACAGCATGCATTGCAGTAAAATTTCATTTTGTTATTTTAGACAAACAAACAGCCATATGAAAATTTTCACTTCAATCTTAGTGCTTTTAGCATTAGCTTTAATTGTTTTTAATATTACGTTATTGGACTTTAAGAATCCTTTTCAAGGAGACAGTGCGGTAGCTTTTATTGGAATCGCAGCTTCATTTTGCGCCGTTTTGATTCTTTTGATTTTTAGAATTTCCAAAAAAATCGAAGAAAAAACAAATGGCAGATAGTAATATGTTTGACACTTTAATTATCGGCGGAGGCGTTTCAGGTATCTCTTGCGCTCTCGTTTTAGGATCAGCTAAAAACAAAGCTTTTGTTACCGATAAAAAAATAGGGATTTTCACACATCAAAAAAATTCTTCTTTACAGGAGGCTATCTTCTATAATGCTTACGGTATATCTCCTGGTAAACTAGGTTCAGAATTACTTTTTGAAAGCACACAGGACTTAGCTCAAAGCTACCCACACATTACACAGATTCCAAACGAAAAAGTAATCAAAGTTGAAGGAGCTTATCCTGAATTTACGGTTACAACAAATAAAAGCACGTACCAAACCAAAAGCATTGTTATTGGAATTGGTTCTGCCAATACTTTTGACATTGAAGGTTTACTGCAGTACATTGAACCTCACAAAAAAGCACTTCCTGAGAAACAACGCATTCAGCTTAAAAATGACGATCATAAAGTAACAGATGGTATTTATGTGATCGGAACTTTAGCAGGCTGGAGAAGTCAATTGGCAATAGCAGCCGGAAGTGGCGCCGCCGTTGCTACAGATATTCTTACTTTATGGAATAATGGTGTGCAGACTCATGCACATGATAGTATTCGATAGAGATACAACTTTCTTATGCTTAACCGCAAGGGTCGCGGTGATTTACGCAAGGTTCGCAAAGGTTTTTTATGCACGCTGATTCTACAGATTTAGCAGATTTACTTGTTTCAGAATAATCGAAACGCTGCCTTTTTTGCTTTCTTCTCTTAAAAAAATAATCCGCTAAATCTGCAAAATTTGCGAGAAAAACCTAATCACAAGTTTTTAAGATTTATTTCCCTAAGAATAAAGCGCTACAAAAATCCTTATTCAGAGCTTACTTTAGTTCTGTACAGCTACCGGCAATTACTTTTAAACCTTCTTCGAATTGTTTCCAAACCCGAATGTATCGAAAAACACCATCAAAAGGCTGATTATTGTAGGCTCCTTTAAGCAAAACGGAAACACTGACAACAGCTGTATCTTCAATAACATTAATCAGTTGATCCGACGCTTCAATAACCTCAATTTTCATTAAACCGGAACGATACGAATTCAAATCAAACTCTTTAGTGATCGTCTGTCCGCCAGGTAAATTAAAAAGCAAGTCATCATGCAACATTCTTTCTAAAGCAGATACATCTGCATTTTTAACCGCCAATAAAAGTTCAATCTCTGCATTTACAACATTGCTATCTTCCATAAAAAAAGAGTTTAAGTTACTTTTTTGAGTTCAAAACTGCTTTGACCATGGCATCATCTTTTAGAATCACATTATAATAATACAATTCACCGTACAATTGACGGGCAAACTCCGCCGTGATATAACGATTTACCAATGCCTTGGTTTTATCTAATTTCAGATCTAAACCTGTGGCCAGAATGTAATTTTTAAATTTTTTAAAATACACATCTGAGTCTTTCATTTTTACCAAAAACTCATTAAAATGAAGTCCAGCAAAAGTATTTCTGTTTTTATCAAGTTCCTCAAAAACAAAATGCCCTACGATTCCGGTTTGAAGCAGATAAGCTACGTTTTCATTTCCGTGCTCTGCTTCCATCGGTACAAAAACATCCGGAACGATTCCGCCACCACCGTATACAATTTTTCCTTTTGGCGTTTTAAATTTTAAGGTATCGGCTATTTTTATGCTGTCTTTCGCATAAAGTTCACCTGATTTAATACGATCTTCGGACTCCTTGTAATATTCTTCATTTCCTTTTTTATAAGGCTTCTGAATCGATCTTCCGGTTGGTGTATAATATCTCGCTACCGTCAACCTTACGGCTGATCCGTCGTTGAAATCCATTTCGCGTTGCACCAATCCTTTTCCGAAAGAACGACGACCTACAATAGTTCCACGATCATTGTCCTGAAGTGCTCCGGCCAGAATTTCACTTGCTGACGCACTGTTTTCGTTAATCAGAACGTACACTTTACCGTTTTCAAAACTTCCTCCTTTATTGGCGAATGTTTTTTCGGTAGATCCATTTTTGCTTTTGGTAAAAACAATCAGTTGTTTGTCTTTTAAAAACTCATCACCAATAGCCACGGCTTCTTCCATATAACCGCCTCCATTATCACGAAGATCAATTATCAGGGATTGGATTCCTTTTTGCTGTAAACGGGTTAAACCTGTTTTGAATTCTTTATAAGTTGTTTCCGCAAAACGGTTAATTTTTATATAACCCGTACTTTTATCAAGCAATATAGAGGCATCGACACTTTTTATTGGAATGATATCTCTTTTAATTTTAAACTTAAGTTTCTTTTGCTCCGATTTTCTAAAAACGGTCAATTCAATTTCAGAACCTTTTATTCCTTTTAGTTTCGAAAACAAACTGTCAGAAGGTAGTCTTCTGCCAAATAATTTCGTTTTACCGGCAAATAAAATCCGGTCGCCCGATTTTAATCCGGCTTTTGCTGAAGGTCCGTTCTCAACAGGTCTGATGATCGCAACGGAATCTTTGTACATATAAAAATTAATTCCGATACCCACAAAATCACCTTTCATGCTTTCAGCCACTTCTGCTTGTTCTGTTGGCGGAATGTAAACGGAATGCGGATCTAATTTTGAAAGGATATTATCGACCGTCAAGTTTACGATCGAGTCGGTATTCACACTGTCAACATACTCATTATTGATAAAATCAATAAGTTTGTTGAGTTTTGTTTTGGAGTAATTTCTAGCCAACAGCTGATCCTCTACGGGAGCATTCATCAGGCTTCCTAGAACTATGCCAAGAGCAAAAACAGCTCCTACAACAATGGGTAAGTATTTTGAATTAAATTTCATCTATTCTTCTAAAACGGGAATATGTAATACTTCTACACCTGCTTTTATTAAAAATTGAATTCCGGAATCGTCACGGTAACCATTCTGATAAACTACTCTTTTGATTCCGGACTGATGGATTAATTTACTGCATTCTTTACAAGGAGACAACGTGATATACAAGGTTGCTCCTTCGCAAGATTGTGTTGATCTGGCTACTTTCAGAATGGCATTGGCCTCAGCATGTAAAACATCCCAGCGCGTCAAACCTTCTTCATCTTCGCAGCAATTTTCAAATCCCGATGGTGTTCCGTTGTAACCATCAGAAATAATCATCCGGTCTTTTACGATAATAGCTCCTACCTGCTTGCGTTTACAATAAGAGAGCAAACTCCATTCTTTGGCAATTCGCAAATACGCTTTATCGTATTTATTTATTTTTTTTAATTCCATTTATTTTATCTGTTCCAAATAGGGCTTTCAATAATCATGGGAATGACAACTCCCACAATAAAAGCCGACATTACCAGTGCCCAATCGCGTTTTGAAAAACGAAAAACAGTCTGCACTATATAAGACAGTATCAAAACCACAAAAACGACAACTAACTGTGCTACTTCAATTCCTAAAGCAAACTCTCCCAAAGGTAGTAATTTTGAAGTTGCCGAACCACCTAATATCGTCTTGAAATAATTCGAAAATCCAAGTCCGTGTATAATTCCAAAAAACAAGGTCACAAAAAACAATAAATTCACACCATCATTCTTGGATGTCTTTCCTGCCGTGAACAAATGATACAAAGCGGTTATTAAAATCGTAATCGGAATCAAAAATTCAACAAGATCTACTTTTACCGTAATAATGCCAAAAACAGAAAGCACTAACGCCACTGTATGACCAATTGTAAAAACAGAAACTAAAAGCAAAATACGTTTCCAATCCTTGAAGGCATAAGGAACTGTTAATGCAATTAAAAAAAGAACGTGATCATAGGCGTGTATATCTAAAACATGCTTTAATCCTATTTGAAAATAAATCCAAAACTGTGACATAAAAATTCTACTATTATTGATTAAGGGTCTGTAAACTTACGATTAATTTTGAAAACTAAAAGAGCGGCCACAGTAAAACAACTTATAAAAATTATGCTTAATTTTATGAGAAATTTAAAATTGTTAAATTAAAATAAGATTTATCTTTGTTTTATAAAAAACCGATTAATTATGCCATTTTCAGAATTATTTGATAACGAATTCAAACAAAGAAACAGAGGCCATTTCTCTGCAATTGTTCGTGTAGCTTTTGCTGACGGAAAAATTAATGACGAAGAGCAAGCCTTTTTGGACAAACTAGCTTCAAGATTAGAAATCTCGGAAGAAGAATACAAGGAAATCCTTAGTGAGCCTTGGAAACATCCAATAAACCCTCCTTACTTACACATACAACGTATAGAGCGTTTGTATGACTTAGCACGTATGGTACATATCGACCACCATTTGGGAGATCAACAAGAAATTATGTTAAGACGTATGGGGTTAGCTTTAGGTTTTACTCCGGGTAATGTGGATTATATTGTTTCTAAAGCACTAAGCTTGGTAGATAAAAAAGTAGATTTAGATACTTTTTCATTCGAAATGGAGAATATGAACAAATAGAAAGTTTGCAGTATTCAGTTGCAGTAATCAGTTACTGAGACTGGATACTGAAACTAAAAAACAAAACCCGACAGTTTTAAAATCTGTCGGGTTTTATTTTTTTTATTATTGAGCTTCGGCCATAAATGCTTCGGCTTTTTCTACCATATTATAACTTCCGCAGAAGAACGGTACTCTTTGATGCAATTCAGTCGGTTGGATTTCCATGATTCTTCCAAAACCATCTGTTGCTTTTCCGCCTGCTTGCTCTGCAATAAAGGCCATTGGATTACATTCATACAGCAAACGCAATTTCCCTTTTGGTGCTTTTGAGCTTGTTGGATACAAATAAATTCCGCCTTTAATCATATTTCTATGAAAATCAGAAACTAGACTTCCAATATATCTTGAAGTATACGGTCTGTCCTCTTCTTCTCTCTGGCAATATTTTATGTAGTTTTTTACTCCTTGTGGAAAATGCACATAATTCCCTTCGTTTACCGAATAAATATGCCCGTCAACCGGAAATTTCATATTAGGATGTGAAAGATAAAACGTTCCGATAGCCGGATTTAAAGTAAAACCATTTACACCATGACCTGTGGTATACACCAACATTGTCGAGGTTCCATAAATGACATAACCCGCCGCAACCTGATTAACTCCCGGCTGTAAAAAATCCTCGCTAGTAACCGGAGTTCCAATTGGTGTAACTCTTCTGAAAACCGAAAAGATAGTTCCTACTGAAACATTCACATCGATATTTGAAGATCCATCTAAAGGATCCATTAAAACCACATACTTATTATTATGGGCGTTATCGCTACCCTGAACAGTAATAAAATCATCGTTTTCTTCAGAAGCAATACCACAGACAATCTCACGGTTAATTAACGTCTGGATAAATACTTCGTTTGCATAAACATCTAATTTCTGCTGATCTTCTCCCTGAACATTTTGCTCGCCGGCAGCGCCAACGATGTCCACTAATCCTGCTTTGTTTACTTTATAGTTCACGACTTTCGCCGCCAAACGTATAGAGTTGATAATCCGGGATAACTCCCCTGACGAGTATTGAAATGCTTTTTGATTCTCAATAATAAACTCTCCCAGTGTTTTATTGCGTTCTTCCATTACTAAATCGTTGTAGTTTTATTTTTAAGTCACAAATATCGTTTTTTTTGTGAGAATGATTTAAAAATTATTTTGTTAGTTTGCTACTATTGTATATTTGCTAAACAAAAGCAAAAAGCAACCGATAAAAACATAATATTTTAGCTAATAATCGCTTAATAATAAGAATATATGAATATTAGAAAAGGGAATCCTGAAGACATGAAATCGGTTTTAGGACTAATACAGGAGTTGGCTGTATTCGAAAAAGAACCTGAAGCAGTCACCATAACGGAAGATGATTTAATACGTGATGGTTTTGGCACAAATCCTTTGTTCCATGTTTTTGTCGCAGAGGTCGAAAACGAGATTGTTGGAATTGCATTGTATTATTATCGTTACTCTACGTGGAAAGGTAAAACTATCCATCTGGAAGATCTGATTGTAAAGGACAAAATGCGCGGATCCGGTTTGGGATTTGCCCTTTATTCTGAAATTATGAGACAGGGAAAAAGAGATCAGGTAAGAAGAGTTGAATGGAATGTGCTGGATTGGAATACACCGGCGGTTAAATTCTACGAAAATTCAGGAGCAAAAATCCTTGACGGATGGCAGGTAGTTCAAATGGACGAAGACGGAATTAATTCGTTTTTAGAAAAATTATAAAAATAAAAATTATTAAATACCGTAGAGGCGCACGGCAGTGCATCTCCACAATACAAAATTAATATAATGAGAGTATTTAAATTTGGTGGAGCATCGGTAAAAGATGCGGAAGGAATAAAAAACGTATACGACGTTTTACAAAAAGTAGGCTATGAAGATGTGATTTTAATAGTTTCGGCTATGGGGAAAACCACAAATGCGCTTGAGGTGGTGATCAAGAATTATTTTGATAAATCTCAGGAGTTAAATTCATCTGTTCAGGAAATAAAGAAATACCACAATCAGATTTTATTAGATTTATTTGAAGATGAAAAAAATGCCGTTTTTACGGCTGTAAAAGAGCATTTTTCTGAATTAGAATTTTTCTTAACGCACAACAAATCACCTAACTATAATTTTGTTTACGATCAGATTGTAAGTTTTGGTGAACTGATTTCGACCACGATTCTAAGTCATTTCATGAATTTCATGGGCATCAAAACACAATGGCTTGATGTTCGTAATTTCATCAAAACCAATGCAAACTACAGAGATGCAGAAGTAGATTGGGAAGTTACACAACAAAACATCAGCAAAAATGTTCCGAGAAAAACATTAAACATCACTCAGGGATTTTTAGGTGCTGATGAAAATAACTTCACTACCACTTTAGGGCGTGAGGGTTCTGATTATACTGCCGGAATTTTTGCTTATTGCTTAAATGCTGAAAGTGTAACAATCTGGAAAGATGTTCCGGGAGTTATGAATGCCGATCCGCGTTATTTTGAAAATGCGAGTTTGTTAAACCAGATTTCGTATCGTGAAGCTATCGAATTGGCTTTTTACGGAGCAACGGTTATTCACCCGAAAACGCTGCAACCTTTACAGAAAAAAGAAATTCCGTTATACGTAAAATCGTTTATTAACCCCTTATTAAAAGGAACCTGTGTTTCTAAGGGCGTTGATTTAGAGCCACAATATCCTTGTTTTATCGTAAAAAGAGATCAACTTTTAATTTCGCTTTCTTCGATCGATTTCTCTTTTATTATGGAGGAAAATATCAGTGAAATTTTTGCTTTGTTTCATGAGTTTAAAATCAAAGTGAACTTAATTCAGAATTCAGCGATTAGCTTCTCGGTTTGTGTGGAAGATAAATTTGGGAATTTTAATGAATTGAATACGATACTGTCGAAAAAATTCAAAGTAGATTTTAGCGAAAATGTGACTTTATATACAATTCGTCACTTTACGGAACAAGCGGCGCAAACAGTTGAAGAAAACAAAGAAGTCTTACTGAAACAGGTAAGCCGTGAAACGATGCAAATCGTTACTAAAGAATCTAATTAGTTTTTTTAGGTTAAAAAATAATTTGCGAAAGAGAAGCCGTCTCAATACTAATTAGTGTTAAAACGGCTTCTTTTTTGTTCTTTTTAAAAAGGCTTAAAATTAAGCTCTTTTTAAAGGGCTGTGATAATAAACTCACTTCGTCTGTTTTGTTGGTGCTCCTCTTCTGTACAAGCAACGCCATCAGCACATTTGTTTACCAATTGTGTTTCTCCATAACCTTTACTTGTTAATCTGTCCGGATTTATTCCATTTTTTACAAGCCATTGCAGAGTAGATTTAGCTCTGTTGTCAGACAAAACCTCATTGTATTTAAAATTGGCACGACTATCGGTATGAGAACGAATATCAATTTTCATTGTTGGATAATCATTTAATGTAGCCAGTATTTTTTCTAAATCCAAAGCAGCTTCAGGACGGATATTATATTTGTCCAAGTCGAAATAGATCATTTTTATACCAAAACATTTTCCTAAATCATCCCCCACTGTTACATTACGCATAGACTTTTCAAGAGCAATAGATAAGGCTGTTCTTCCGGTTGATTTTCCGGTTATTTTTTCAATTGTAATGCTCACTTCTCTGGTAGTGTAGTCTGTTTTTTGGACTCTTACATTATAGGTTATACCACATTCGACAGGAAAACTATAAGATCCGGTAGCGTCCGCAATTGTCGTAGCTTTTATCTCCATCTGATTGTTAAACAAAGTTACTTTTGCTCCGGATAAAATGGCTCCCGTTTCAGCATCAGTAATGAGTCCGCTTAGTTCTTGGATGCATTTTAGCCTTTTGGTTTCCAGAAATTTATATATATCATCAGAACCCTGTCCACCGTCTTTATTGGAACTAAAATACCCTTTTCTCGAAACAGGATCAATGATGTAGGCAAAGTCATCTTTTGGAGAATTAATGTCATTTCCGAGATTTTGAATGTTACGGACCGTTCCGTCTTTTGTAATTTCACCGACAAAAACATCCAGACCACCAAGTCCGGGATGCCCGTCAGAGGCAAAATAAATTTCATTCTCGGCTGTTACATACGGGAAGGTTTCTTTACCCTCCGTATTGATACTGTTACCTAAGTTTTCGGGCGTTCCGAAATCACCGTTACTGTTTATAGCTACTTTGAAAATATCAGACTGTCCCAATGTTCCAGGCATATCAGAAGCAAAGTATAATGTTTTCTCGTCCGGACTCAGAGCAGGATGAGCAGTACTGTAATTGTCACTGTCAAAAGATAATGGTGTTACATGGTCCCATTTACCATTTTCAAGAGTCGCTTTGTATATTTTTATTAAAGTAGTTTTATTGGCATCTCTTCCTTTTTTCCCTGTTAGATAACTGTTTCTTGTGAAATAAATCGTTTTGCCATCTTTAGTAAAGACCGGTGAAGATTCATGAAATTTTGTGTTTAACGTATTTTTTATCTTTGATACTTTAACAGAATCCACATCGGCCATGTAGATGTTGGTGAAATAATCATTTGTCCATTTGTGTTTGCGTTGCGAAAAACTTCCGGTGTCTCTAGCCGAAGCAAAATAGACTTTATTGTTGTGTACAAAAGTTCCATAATCGGAATACTTTGAATTAATACCTGCATTTTCAATGGTATAACGACCGGAATTTTCTTTAATCCGATCGAGATAGTTTAAATTTTCTAGATAAAGTTTACCTCTGCTGTCATTTTTGAATTTTGTATCAAATTCATCCAAAATTCTATTTGCTTTATCCAGCTGCCCGGTTGACTTTAAAGATTGAGCATATCTGTAATAATACTCCGATTCTACATTGGTATTCATGGCAAATAACTCGCCGTACCATTTTGCCGCACCTTCAAATTCAGAGTTAAAATAATAGGAGTTACCTAGTTTTTTAAACATATCTTCAGACTTGTATCCTTTTTTGGCCACACGTTCATGAGTCTTTATGGCATCGTAGGCATAATGATCGTATTTTTTATCGCCGGAATTTACTTCCGACTGCTGAGAATAACTGTCAAATGAAGAAACAATAATAACTGTCAGACAAAGTAGGATATAATTTTTCATGATTATCATTTTTAGAAGAAACGAGGAGTTATCATTTTACCTTTATTGGAGAAGAATTCGTATCGTAAGAATATTTCATGCGATCCTGAATTGTAGTTGTTTAACCTCGTAGTTTCACGATCGTAACCATATCCAATATACAAACCATCTGTGACTTGAAATCCGGCCATCGCACTCAGTGAAGCGTTCCATCTGTACGCTAAACCGGCAACAAATTTATCGTTGAACATAAAATTGGCTGAAACATCTACTTGTAAAGGAACACCTTGTATCATTTTAACGAGTGCAGCCGGTTTAAATTTGATGTATTGATAATCATCTAAATTAAAAACGTAACCGGTCATGAAGTAGTAATTGATTTTATCTTTGTAGATCACAATATCATTGTCATCATAACGATTGGTTTCAATAAAGTTTGGTACCGATAGTCCAACATAAGCTTTATCAGAATGCCAGTAAACCCCGGCTCCGATATTTGGATTGAATTTATTGCTGAAATCTTGAAATTGCGGATCTCCCTGATCGGCTAGGTTCAATTTATTGATATCTAAATTGAATAAATTAGCAGATCCCTTGATTCCAAACGAAATTTTAGATTCGGCAGAGACCTGAACACTATACGAGAGATCTGCAGAAAGCGTGTTTTCATTGGTCGGTCCGATTTTGTCGCTAACCAATGAAACTCCAACTCCCACATGACTATTGTTTATAGGTGTGTTAACTGAAAGAGTACCCGTCTTAGGTGCGCCGTCAAGTCCAACCCATTGTGTACGATATAAACCAAAAACACTTAATACTCCTCGGGATCCCGCATAAGCCGGATTGATGTTTATGGTGTTGTACATGTATTGCGTATACTGTGCATCTTGTTGTGCATGACTGGCAATCACAGTAAACAGTATGACGAATAAAATTAATTTTCTTCTCATAGTAGTTATTTATTATACCAATTGTTTTTATCAATGTTTGTGATTCGATCTCTTTTTTTCTATTTGTTCTTATTTCTTGTCTCTAAGCGCTCTGATTCGGCTTATGCGGTTTCACTACAAGTCGACCCTTTTTTATTACTGTTTATCCTCCTTTAAATCCCTAATTACTTGCTCCAATTCTAAGATTTGCGTTTCATATTTCTTTATTATTTTTTGATAAACACTGAGCAAAGCATTTTGAGTCATTTCATCGTGTCCGATTTCCACGCTCTTTATTTCTTCTTCCCTTCTAAATAACGCTTCTGGTTTTATCTCAAAGATTTTACATATGTTATCAATATGACCTGCCCACGATTGACTTTGACCATTTTCCAAGCGAGCATATGCCGACTGCGAAATAAATAATTGATCAGACATCCGCTCTTGTGTCCATCCCATATTCTTTCTGAGAATCTTTAATTTATAACCTACAAATAAGTTCATTGTCTATAAAAAAATAAAATCTTACCAAGTTGTTCCTTGTATTTACGTTCAAACCTAAACTAAGATTATTCTTTACCATACAATTATTTTACAGATCAACACATCTACTTTATTTCTGTTAATGAATAAAAACTGACCGTACAAAAAAAACAGTCAGAAATAACTATCTGTACTAGATACATTATTGTGTCCTTTCCATCGTGAGTAAAATAGAAAAGCGAATCCTCTTTAAAAAAATACTTAAAGGCGCTCCTTTGAAAAAGATTAAGTCACAAAATCAAAACAACCCAGCCAATTCCACTAAATCACAGTGGCATAAAAGCGCCCTGATTTCCCAATTATAAATACTACTTTTGACTTTTTAGAGTTAAAGTATTTATGTTGAAAAAATTACTGTTTTTTGCGGTGTTTCTTTGGTATTCCGGACTACAGGCCCAGAATACAGAATCAGCATACCAAACCAAAAAAGTAATTGTAACGCGGGATACTATACACCTCGAAAAATTCAGCATCAATTCCAGTTTTTTTGAGCTTTTAAATACTAAAAAAGAACCTATTGATTCTACTTTCTATAAAATTGACTTCCAAAAGGGAACTTTACTTCTCAACGAAAAATTCACCTCAGCATCCGATACTTTAATTGTAAACTATTTAAAATACCCTGATTTTTTAACCAAAGAATATGGGCTTTATAACGAAAGTCAGGTGGTTAGCAATGATATTGGTTCCGAAAAACTCTACAAACTGGAGAATACCAATTCAAAAAAAGCCACTCCGTTTGATGGTTTAAATACTTCCGGGAGCATTACTCGCGGTGTGACCATTGGCAATAACCAGAATGCTGTTTTAAATTCAAATTTAGATCTTCAGATTACCGGAAAAATATCCGATAAAGTCAGTTTAAGAGCCTCACTTCAGGACAGTAATATTCCGTTGCAGGATGGTGGTTATTCTCAAAAACTGGATCAGTTTGATAATATTTTCATGGAACTTTTCAGCGATGACTGGAACATTCGTGCGGGTGATGTCTTTTTAGAAAACAGAAAAACGCAATTTTTGAGCTTTAACAAAAAAGTACAAGGACTCTCAACAAGTTTTAATTTTGATACCGAAAAAAGCAAAACCAATATTTTTGCCTCGGTTGCTTTTGTAAAAGGACAATACGCCAAAAGCACTTTTACCGGTCAGGAAGGCAATCAGGGTCCTTATAAATTAAAAGGTCAGAATGGCGAGCTCTATGTTTTAGTTATTTCAGGTTCTGAACGTGTTTATGTCAACGGTATACTGCTCAAACGTGGCGAAAACAATGACTACGTGATTGATTATAATGCCGGCGAAATTGTTTTTACCTCACTCTTCCCGATTACTTCAGAAATGCGAATCACTATAGAATACCAATATTCAGATCGCAATTACAACCGACTGGTAACCTATGCCGGCGCTACGCATGAAAACAAAAGCTGGAGTTTTGGTGGTTATTTATATTCCGAGAATGACTTAAAAAATCAGCCTTTACAACAAAACCTTTCTACAGAACAGGTTCAGATTTTAAGCCAAGCCGGAGATGATCAAAGTTTAATGACCGCACCATCGGCTTACGAAGACAAATACGCGGACAATAAAATTTTATACAAAAAAACAACTCTTAACGGTATTGAAATTTACGAGTATTCCAACATTCCTACTGATGTTTTATACAATGTAAAATTTAGTCTGGTTGGGAATAATCTGGGAAATTATATCATACAAAACAACAATTCGGTCGAACGCATCTACAAATACGTAGATCCGATAAACGGAATTTTACAAGGAAATTACGACCCAATCGTAAAACTGGTAGCTCCTATGAAAATTCAGGTGGCTACTTTCTTAGGGAAATACAATCCGGATGAAAAGACACTGGTTGATTTTGAAATCGCCATGAGCAATAACGATAAAAATTTATTCTCTCAAATTGATGACTCCGATAACACAGGAATTGCCCTAAAGACCACTATTAAAAAACGTCTTTTTTCCAGAGAATGGACCTTGGATGCTTTTGCCAATTATCAATTTGTGCAAGACGATTTCAGATCTGTAGAACGTTTGTATACGATTGAATTTAATCGGGATTGGAATTTAAACACAAACCTTTATGGTAATCAGAGTTTATTGGTAACGGGATTAAATTTTGATTTATTCGCCAAGAAAAAAACTGCCAATACTGCTTTTATTACCTATCAGTTTGAGAAATTAGACTTCACAACAAGCTACTCGGGATCACGACATACGGTAAATCTTTTCTCTAAATTAAATAAATGGACAATTGAAAATCAGGGCAGTTTCCTGAATTCTGATGCTACTAGTTCGACTTCTAAATTTATTCGGAATCTAACTAAAACCAAGTATCATTTTGGCAAAAACTGGGTTGGTGGAAGTATTCAAATTGAAGACAACCAGCAAAAAGACAAAATTACCAATCAGTTTTCGGCCTTGAGTCAGCGGTTTTCAGAGTACGGTGTTTTTATTGGCCGTGGCGACAGCACCAAAGTTTTTGTAGAACTGGGTTATTTACAACGTCGCAATGACAGTTTGCAAAATGGTTTGTTACAACACGTAAACGATTCGAAAATGTATGTTTTGAAATCAAAATTAATTCAAAACAAAAAAACAGATCTGGCGGTTTATGCCAGTTACCGGACACTGGACTTTACGGATCCTTCCCGAAAGAATGAACCTTCGTTAAATTCCAGAGTACTTTATAACGATCGTTTTTTTAATCAGCTTCTGCAAATTGGAACGGTTTACGAGACCAGTTCGGGAACTATTGCGCAACAGGAATTTACTTATATTGAAGTTCCAACGGGACAAGGAGTTTATACCTGGAATGATTATAATGGTAACGGCATGCAGGAATTAGAGGAGTTTGAAGTTGCTCTTTTTCCGGATCAGGCAAAGTTTATCCGTCTCTTTTTACCCAACCAGGTTTACATCAAAACCAACCAGAATAAATTCTCGCAATCGGTGACTTTAAATCCGTTGCAATGGCAAAACGAAACTGGTTTCAAAAAACTAGCTTCTTATTTTTACAACCAGACTTCGTTTATTATGGATCGAAAAGTAAAAAATAACGGCGGTCGTTTTGAACTCAATCCGTTTAATTCTTCGGATGAAAATTTACTGGGCCTCAATTCAAGTTTTAGAAACAGTCTTTTTTACAACCGTGGCAAACAAAAACATTCGGTAACCTATTCGTACCTCATTAATAAAGGAAAAAACCTGCTTTCGATTGGCTCGCAGGATGTCCGAAACAAATCGCATCAACTGCAATACACGCATCTGTATCAAAAAAGCTGGTTGTTTAATTTCTTTACCAAAACAATTAAAACCACCTTAGTTTCTGAAGATTTTACCGAAAAGAATTATAATTTGGAAGGCTATCAGATTGCCCCGAAAATCAGCTATTTGTTTTCTAAAAACACTAGTTTGGATTTCTTTTACGAATTACAAAATAAAAAAAATCAGATTGGAAACTTCGAGACTTTAGCACAAAACCGACTGGGAACCTCTTTTTCTTATGCGGGAGACAAAAAAGTAACGGTAAACGGAGAGTTTTCTTTTTATGAAAATAAATTTACCGGAAACGAATTCTCTTCAGTAGGATTCCAGATGTTAGAAGGACTGCAGGCCGGGCAAAATTTAGTCTGGAAACTTCTTTTGCAGAAGAATCTAACGCAGTTTTTAGATGTCAATTTAAATTATCAGGGGAGAAAAAGTGAGACGGGTTCCACTATTCATACGGGCAACGTGCAGCTACGTGCTTATTTTTAACGTGTTGCGAAAAACCTGTCAATAAATTGTTTAACTTTAATTGAATTTTAAACGATACTCTTATGAAAAAATTATTATTACTTTGTCTTATAGTAGTTTTATCTACTAATTTCTACGCTCAGGACGTCACGAAAACAGCGAAAAAAACCGAGGCTTCGGCAAAGAAAACAAAAGCAAGCGCTGACAAAACGAAGGCCGATGCTAAAAAAACTACTGATAAAGCCACAAAAACAAAAGAAAAAGCTGACAAAACAGCTGCTGACGCTACGAAAACAAAGGCAGACAAAACAAAAGCGAGTGCCGATAAGGTAAATGCCAGCGCTAAAGAAACTAAAGACAAAACCACTGCAAAAACTAAAGCAAGCGCAGACAAAACCAAAGCAAGTGCAGACAAAACTAAAGCAAGTGCAGACAAAACTAAAGCAAGTGCTGATAAAGTAAACGCGAGTTCAAAAGCAACACTAGATAAAGCTACAAAAACCACAACGGCTGCCTCAAAAACGACTACTAAAAAAGTCAAAGAGACTAATGAAAAAGCACCAAAAGTGGCCGATAAAGTTACCGGAGAGTACAACGGAAAAAAAGTATATACAGGACCTAAAGGCGGTAGATACTATATCAACTCTAACGGAAACAAAACTTATATTCAGGATTAAATCCTTTTTTAACTACGATACAAAGAAAGAACTGCTCAGACAGTTCTTTTTTTTGTTTAAAAAACAAATCTACTGTTAACATACGAGTAACTTTGTCTGCAAATCATATCATTCCCACCTCTCTTTAAAGTAATTTTGCGGCCTTGACAGCTCTATAGAGTTAATAATTTAGTAATATGTACGAAATAACACAAAAAACATATTTCTTTATCTTCGTCTTAAAAAGCGCTACATTATGAGCATTGACTATTCTGCGAACAAAACTATTTTAGTAGCTCCGTTAAATTGGGGCTTAGGACATGCAACAAGATGTATTCCTATCATAAAAGCGCTTCAGGAAAACAATTATATCCCAATAATCGCTTCTGACGGAATTGCATTGGCTTTACTGCGAAAAGAATTTCCATACATAGAAACACTTGAACTGCCTTCTTATCATATAGAATATGCCAAAAACGGCAAAAACTTCAAATGGAAACTAATTAAAAACTTACCTAAAATGATTACAGCCATTTTAGATGAGAAAAAAATGGTGAAGGGACTAATAAAAAAACACGGAATTGACGGTATTATATCCGATAACCGATTGGGCGTTTTCAGTAAAAAGATTCCATCGGTTTTTATGACACATCAGCTCAATGTGATGACGGGGAATACCACCTGGTTTACCAGTAAATGCCATCAACACATTATAAAAAAATATACTGAATGTTGGGTTCCTGATACTAATGAAGTTGTAAACTTAACCGGTACTTTGGGACACCTCGAAACCAATGAGCTGAATTTAAAGTATATTGGTCCATTAAGCCGAATGCGTAAAAAAGAAACGCCTAAACTTTATGATCTGATGGTTATACTGTCGGGACCTGAACCTCAACGCACTTATTTGGACGAAAAACTACAAGAAGAGGTTAAAAATTATAAAGGCAAAGTTGTTTTTGTAAAAGGAGTAGTAGAGAAAACACAAACCAAACAGGAAATTGGAAATGTTACCTACTACAATTTCATGAATTCAAAACAATTGGAACAGACCTTTAACGAAAGCGATTTGGTTTTATGTCGTTCGGGATACACCACTGTTATGGATTTGGCGAAACTGGGTAAAAAAGCCTTTTTTATTCCAACCCCGGGACAGTATGAGCAGGAATATCTGGCCATAAAACTTCAAGACGAGAATCTGGTACCTTATGCAACGCAAAACGACTTTACGATTGAAGATCTTTCAAAAGTAAAATCGTTTAAAGGTTTATCTCAATTTAAAAATAACATCGACTGGGATTCGTTATTTTCTATTTTTGAAGCGTAATTTTAGAAGTTGAACTGCGCTTGTAATCGCAATACATTTCCTTGTTGTCTGTTGATAGGTAGAACGCTGTCTTCAAAAGTCCTGTCAGCAATAACATATTCTGCGGTAAGTTCAAGCGCTTTGATTGGTTGCCATTCAACTCCTATTTCGAAGTCTCTTACAACATAACTTCTGGCATCTTTCTCGTATTTCTTTCCTCCGTCATAATATTGAAATTTTGCAAAAGGATATAAATGTTGTTTTTTGAAATCTAACTTATAATTTAATAATACATAACCACCGTTCAGACTTGTTTCATCAACCGTTTTGGTAAGGGTATTGTATCTCGGTCCTGTTCCAATATTATACTCTGCCTGGATTCCAAAAGGTTTTGGATATAAAACGAAGGTCGCTCCCAATCTTTGGTCTTTCACATATTGCGGATCATTAACGGTAACTCCTGAAGAAATTTCGCCGGTAAAAGCCCATTTTCCAGTATACGCCTGAATCCCCGGTTCTATAATCTGATTACCAATTACAAAAGGATAGGTAACTCTTGCTACAACATTCAGATCTCTGTTTCCGTCCAATTTATTGGCTATCTGTCCGTTGTAAACTCCAAAAGCAAAAACACCATAATCACCTGAACCTTTATAACCATCCTCTACCAGCATAGCAAAACGTTTTCTGATTTCGCTTGGTGCCCAATAGAAGATAAGTCCCAAGTCACGTTCGTTCAATATTGCACTGTTGATTGCATCACTTCTGTCTAATGTTAACCTTTGAGAACTGGACTGCATGTTTTCGAACCCGTAAGGAATCTTGCTTTGCCCTACACGAACACGGTATTCTCTTTTTTTATCGAAAGAAAGATCAAAATACAAATCTCTAATTTGTACAAAATTCTGAATTCCGGTAACCGGTGAGCTTGCAAAGTCAGGTTGAAAATAAAAATATACATTTGGATGTACTTGCCCTGAGAACACTAATCGTGCACGTCTGATAAAAAGTCCATTATTGGCTTTTGCATCGGGTGCTGTTGAAGTTGTTCCCCAGGATTTATCACACTGTTCGCAGGAAACTTTATCGTTTGTAGAAAGTAAACCGTTGTATCTTATTTGAGCGTAACCTCTTAGAGAAATTTTATCGTACCAATGTTCAGAAGTACCACTTTCTTCTTTTACCTCAGAAGCTTTTGCTTTGTTTATAGAATCCATAAGTCGAATTACTTCTTTCTTTACGTCTTCTTTCTTTAAATCTTGGGCATTTACTGCACCTGTAATCAGCAATAAAACTGCGATTATTTTTGTTTTTATCATTTTCACGACTGCACTTAATTTTCAGGTGCAAAGATGTATCACCTATGTTAAGATATCATTAACAAGACGTTACTATAATAAGAAGATTTGTTTCGAAATCGTTATGCCATCATGAAGCCCTTTCGCAAGCCCAGATTTTATAGTACTTCGTCTCAATAAAGCTTACATTTACTTAACTTCAGCTTTTTGATTTTTGTACGCTTTTTCTAACGTAAAAGAGAACTCGGAACCAATTCCGAACTCACTTTCTACGTATACTTTCTCTTTATGTGCTTCAATAATATGTTTTACAATGGCAAGTCCAAGTCCGGAACCACCTTCAGAACGGGTTCCGCTTTTGTCAACTCTGTAAAAACGCTCAAAAAGTCTTGGAATGTTTTGTTTTTCAACTCCTTCACCATTATCACTAATACGGATTAAGACTTTTTTCTTCGTCAGGTTTACTACACCCACTTCTGTCAAACCACCTTCTTTACCGTATTTAATAGAATTTACAATCAAATTTTCTAAAACCTGTTGAATTCTGTCCTTATCTCCGCGTATGATAACAGAATGCACATTTTTACTTTCAAAAGCCAATTTGATTTTCTTTTTATCGGCTTTCATTTCCAATAAATCAAAAACATTCTGGATCAACTCGACGATATCGAAATCTGTAATTAACAAATCTAAATCTCCCGACTCCAATTTGGTAATCATATCCAGATCCTCTACAATATAGATGAGACGCTCTACTCCTTTTTCGGCACGTTTCAGATATTTTTTACGAATCGTTTTATCATCCATCGCCCCATCAAGCAAAGTCGACACATACCCTTGAACGGTAAACAAAGGTGTTTTAAGTTCGTGCGAAACATTACCCAGAAACTCTCTTCGGTATTGCTCCCGAATTTCGAGCATTTCGATTTCGAGTTTTTTATCTGTCGCAAACTTTTTCACTTCGCGTGAGAGCGTTTCCATATCGGTTGTTATGGGTTGATTGATCAGGGTAGTTGATTCTAACAAGGAAACCTCATCGTATATTTTTTTTACTCTCCTGTATATAAACCGTTCTACTCGATATTGTAAAACCAGAAAGGAAAAAATATAAACCGAGATAATAAAGACTAATCCAAACGCAATCTGATGTTTTAACTGGTTCTTATAAAACAGAGACATCAGAATCAATACAAATCCTGTTGTAAAAAGACTGATATACAATGCTGACTTTACAGCAAATTTGTAGGTTTTTTTAAAATTAATTTTCATTGGATCATTTAAAATAATAAACTATAGGGATTACTTTTTTTATCAGATAAGTGATATAAGTTCATTACCTATAAAACCTTATTTCTAAGGATTAGATAACAACCTAAAAAAGTAAATCTTTGCCAAAATTAAAACTTTGACAAAGATAAATTTTCAATTACAAAAGTATGTACCCTATAATTTAAAATGAACTTATATTATTTATAAGATTCAAATTTATATAAGATGTTTAAACTTCAAATTTATAACCAACACCTTTAATTGTTTTAAAAAGATCTTCTCCAATCTTTTCACGTAACTTTCTGATGTGTACATCGATTGTTCTTCCACCTACTACTACTTCATTACCCCAAACTTTATCAAGGATTTCATCTCTTTTAAAAACTTTTCCCGGTTTTGAAGCCAATAGATAGAACAATTCGAATTCTTTTCTTGGCAAAGCGATTTCTACATTTCCCTTGATGATTTTGTATTCTTCACGGTTAATTTCGATTCCGCCAACGTTTAAGGTGTCACTAACAACTTCTTGTTCTTTTAACCTTCTTAACAAAGCCTTTACTTTGCTTACCAATAATTTTGGTTTTATTGGTTTGGTAATATAATCATCTGCACCTGCATCAAAACCGGCAACTTGAGAATAGTCCTCACTTCTTGCGGTTAAAAAGGTTATGATTACATTATTTAATTCTGGTATTTTTCTGATGTGTTCGCAAGCTTCCATTCCATCCATTTCGGCCATCATTACATCCATAATAATTAGGTCCGGTATTTCTTTCTGCGCTTTTGCGATTGCATCTTTTCCATTTGAAGCAGTTACAATCTGATAGCCTTCCTGAGCAAGGTTATAGCCAACAATTTCCAGGATATCCGGCTCATCATCAACTAATAAAATCTTGGTTTGTGTTTTTTTCATAAAATAGCAAAAATTGAGTTTTCTTATCAAATTTCATATCTTAAAATCCGATAGTTTTTTAATTGCGATGGTAAATATAACGATAAAACGACCGTTAAAAATTGCTGTTAACGGTAATTTAATCTGGTAACAATTTGATAATCTACAGCACACAAAAACATAACAAGTGCGTAACATGAACTTTACAGGGCGGTTCTTTCTTTGCAAAAAAATAAATTAAACACAACTCAAATGAAATTCAATTTTAAATTTCTATTAATCACATTATTTATCTGTTCGATTTCGATCGCTCAAAACAAAGGTACAATTTCTGGTGTATTAACCGATAAAGAATCGAATAATCAATCACTACCTTTTGCTAATGTTTTACTAAAAGGAACAAAAATTAGCGCAAACACTGACATTGACGGAAAATATTCCTTAAATGTAAACCCTGGAAACTATACTATTATTTTCAGTTTTGTGGGTTATGAATCTGTTGAACAACCCGTAACAGTAACCGCAGGTCAAACCGTAACCGTAAATCAGATCCTTTCTTCGGGAGGTTATACATTGAAAGATGTTGTTGTAAAATCTACGGCAAACAAACAAAAAGAAACGGCTTTATTATTAGACCAAAAAAATGCAGTTGCCTTTAAATCTGCTATTGGTGCTGAAGAAATAACAAGAAAAGGAGTTAATGATGTTGCAACTGCAGTATCTAAAGTTAGTGGTGTATCAAAACAGGATGACTCCGGAAATGTTTTCGTAAGAGGACTTGGCGACCGTTACAATGTTACTACTCTAAATGGCCTTCCATTACCATCAAATAATCCTGCCAACAAAAACATACTTCTGGATATTTTCTCTACCAATATTGTAGATAATATCGGTATAAGCAAAACATTTGAGGCGCAAAATTATGCCGATTTTGGAGGAGCAAATATTGATATTAGCGCAAAAAAATTCAGCGGCAAACCTTTCCTTACTTTTTCAGTTGGTACAGGTGCTAATACTAATGTTTTAGGTCAGGATCATTTTTATTTACAAGACGGACCTTCTTACTCTGGATTTAAAACAGTTGGAGTTCCTGATGCTCCACTGAAACCTTATAACTATACTACAAGCTGGGACAGACAAGAGAACAAAAATGTATTAAATGCTTTTTATGCCTTAACGGGAGGAAGAAAATTTATACTAAATGACGAAAGCTCAATAGGTACATTTGTTACTGCTTCTTTTAGTGCAAAAAATAAATACACAGAAGGTTACAGCAGAGGAGGTATCACTTCTGACGGAGATATCCTTTCTGATTTTTACAGAAAAGCTTACAAACACAGTACTACTACAACCGTTATGGGTACGGCCGATTATAAAATCAACAATAAAAACTCCATCTTTTTTACTTCGTTATTCTTAAACTCAAGCGATCAGGACTATAGTGAGTACGAAGGAACTAACGTAAACTTTGATGGTGGTGGTGCTACCGCTCTAGATCAAATTACAGGTTTTATCAAACGTGGAACTTTCGAAAGAACGCGATTGACTGTAAATCAACTTACAGGAAAAAACAAATTTAATGATCAATGGAACTTAAACTGGGGACTTGGATACAGTATTTCTAATAGTGCAATTCCAGATCGTATGCAAAACTCTTTTGTTTACGCTCCTAATGGAACAGATTTCACTTTCTTTACCAATTCAAACATCAATAATCACCGATTTTTTCAAGATTTAAAAGAAAAGGAATTTGCTGCAAACATTGCTCTTTCTTATAACTTCAACAAAAAAAGTAACGATGACGGATACAAAGGGAAAGTAACTTTTGGTTACTCAGGAAAAATGAAAAAATTAGATTATACGATGCAGCAATTTTCATTCTTCCCGGACAGAACAACAATATCTTTCCCGAAAGAAGACATTCATCATGTTGACAATTATCTGGATGAGGCACACTTTGGGTCTTCCCAATCTAACAGAATACATCAATTGTACAATGGAAACTTAGATATCCATAGTGCATTCGCAAATGTTCAGTACTCACTTACCGAAAAACTAAGCGTGATTTTAGGAGCCCGATTCGAAAAATTAACTCAGGATGTCTTTTACGTGACTACAACAGTGCCTGACGGAGACAACTCAAACTATTCTAAATTCAACATTTTACCAAGTTTAATTTCGAAATATACTTTGAATGAGAAACAAAATTTAAAGTTCTCTGCCAGCAAAACCTATACGCTTCCTCAGTTTAAAGAAAAAGTGCCAATTCTTTACGAAGATGTAGCACAAGCTTATGAAGGAAACCCTAAGTTATATCCTTCTACAAATTACAATTTTGATTTAGGATGGGAGTATTTTCCGAAATCAGGTGAATTAGTTTCTGTAACTGCTTTTGGAAAAATTATTCAAAATCCAATTAACGAAATGTTCCTGAATTCTTCTTCTAATGATATTACTTATGCTAATACAGGTAAAAAAGCAACGGTAGCCGGAATTGAATTAGAAATTAGAAAAGACATTTTTGAAATCGAAAATGAGAATAGTCTAAAAACAAAACTTTCCTTTGATGCAAACGGGTCTTATCTTTATACTAATCAGGATCTAAGTAATGACAAAGTAAATGCTGAAAATCCTTTTGGAGCTAATTTCACTTTTACAGAAAGTAAATTAACAGGTGCTTCTAATTTCTTAGCCAATGCAAACATCTCGTTCTTAAATGAATTTTCACACGACAGAGACATCTCCGCAACAGTATCATATTCTTATTTTTCAGATAAGTTAGCTGTAATTGGAACTTCAAAAGTTGGAAACATAGTGGACAAAGCTGTAAATAAATTAGATTTCATTTTAAATACCAGTTTGACTAAAAGCTTAAAACTGGGACTAATTTACAATAACATATTAAATCCAACTTTTAAACGTGTACAAGAGCAAGGTGAAGTACCAGGAAAAAGTGCTGTAGGTGATGTATTAGTAACTTCATACAAAGCAGGCTCTGATCTTAGACTTACATTAAACTATACATTTTAAGAACTTATTTTAAAAAAACACAAAGGTGATTAGCTACTACTAATCACCTTTTTTTATGTATTAAAATCGAATGTAAATTTTACATTAAGTCGCTCTTCATTTGATAAGATACGCTTAATACATTAATAATATCCGCTTAACTCGGCAAAAAAATATCTTCCTTTACTTTGCCATAAATAAACAAAACAACAAAAAATTAATAAAATGAAAAAAACATTTTTAGCAATGACTGCACTATTCGGACTTGCTTTAACAAGCTGTAGTTCTGATGACAACAACAATAACAACAACAGTGGAGACAAAAGCACATTCGTGTTAAAAGTTGATGATTTAAAAGGAAACATTAATGACGGTACAGTAACTTTAGACCCAACTAAAACTTACACTTTAACTGGTGGCTTAGTAGTAAAAGGTGGAGCAACTTTAGTTATTCCTGCCGGAACAGTAATCAAAAGTTCTGCTACTGCAGAATCTACTTCTTTATTTATCGCTGTAGAAAGAAATGCTAAAATCAACATCAATGGTACCGCTGCTAAACCAGTAGTTATGACATCTGGAAAAGCTACTCCTGCACAAAGTGACTGGGGTGGATTAATTATCGCTGGTAATGGTATCGTAAACACTGGAGCAAACGGAACTTCTGAAGTAGGTGGTTTAAGCTACGGAGGAACTGACAATACGGATAACTCAGGAAACATTAACTACTTGAAAATTTCTTATACTGGTTCTAAATTCTCTGCAACTAAAGAATACAATGGAGTATCTTTCTTTGGAGTAGGTTCTGGAACAAAAGTATCTGACATCTATACTTACGAAAGTGGTGATGATGGTATTGAATTTTTCGGAGGAGCTGTAAACGCTACAAACCTTACAATAATCAACTCTTATGATGATTCATTAGATTTCGCTGACGGATGGCAAGGTACTGCAACAAACGTATATATTAAAGGTGTTTCAAAAGCAGGTGTTGAAGGTTCAAACAATGAGAAAGATCCTAGTGGAGCACTTCCTGTAACAAATGCTAAAATCGTTAATGTTTCTATCATAAAAGGTGGAGCTACTTTCTTATCAGACGAAAAAGCAATCAACTATAAAGAAGGTGGTGGAAAACAAGCTTACACAAACTTATATGTTGCTGACGATATGCCTATCGCTCTTGCTAAACTAGCTACTGATGCTGGTGCTGTTGCAAACATGAATGCTGGTTTCTTTACGATCACAAACTATACTTTTGGTGCTCAAATCACTAATGTAACTGGTCCTAAATTATCTGGAGCAACTAGTGGTCAAACTGGTGCTGGTGCTGGTGCAAATTTACCTACTTGGGCTGATTGGACTAAGTAATTAAATAACAATCATATAGAAAAGCAGTCTGAAAATAATTTTCAGACTGCTTTTTCTTTTGCAACAATTTGCCTTTTGTTGAAAACGGGTGCCGAAAACTATTTTCTTAAACTTCACTACTGAAATCACGCCTTCAGTTGAACTACGAGTAATAACTAACAATAGATATATAACTGCTATGAGACAACTCACTGATTTATTGCCTTCTAATTTAGAAAAACCCATTTTGTTAAAAACATCCTAAATTTTCAGGATGTAATTTTTTGGTGTAATTTTTGTAATTTTTTTTGTATATTTACTTATCTAAAAAAATGCGATGGCAAAAAATTACTTTTATATTATAATCTTACTGGCTTTTTTCTTTACTGTTAGCTCTTCTGCACAAGACAGTAAACAAACGTCAAAACCTCAAGATGGATCTGCCACTATTGAGGGACTAAGTTTGTACCCTAATCCGGTCACAAATGGCAAGGTTTATATCACCTCTAAAAACGATTTAGAAAAGGAAATTATTGTCTTTGATCTCTTGGGTAAAAAAGTAATTCAGACACATTTAGTCTCCAAAGAATTAAACGTTGCTGATTTATCTCCCGGCGTTTACATTATAAAAATAAGCGAACAAAATGTTTCCGCTACGCGAAAGTTGATTATTCGATAAAAAATAAAAAAAAGGCTGTTCATTTTGAACAGCCTTTTTTAGTTTTCGATCTCAGGTTCGGTTTTTGGGGTTGCTTAAATTTTCTTCGAAATCTGCTTTTCTAATTCTTCTAAAATGATTCACTCGTGCTCCCTTTTTGTCAATTGACGGAGGAGTACTCGCATTCAACTGAACGCGATTTCTCGACTTCGCTCGAAATGAATACTGTGGAAAATAATATTCTCATGGATCAAATACAAAGCCCTTCGACTTCGCTCAGGGCGACAATAAATGTCAAAACTAAAACTGAATACTGAGACTGAGACTGAATACCGAGACTGAATACCGAGACTGAATACCGAGACTGAACACTGAGACTGAACACTAAAAAAACCTTAATGTCAGGCTGAGCGAAGTCGAAGCCCTGCTTAACCCAAAACCCTTCGACTTCGCTCAGGGTGACAAATGAATGTCAAGACTCAGACTGAAACTGAAAACTGAGACCGAAAACTAAAAACTATCTACAATAATACCTACCTTTGCGCAAAAAAAGTTTTGATTACAGCCAACGATATATTTACCATTTCGAGTCAGAAACAATTTGAAAAAATAGCCTTAAAGGTGTTTCGTTTTCAGCATGAGAACAATCAGGTATATCGTGATTTTTGTGATTTTTTGAAAGTAAATCCACAACAGGTAAAATCAATACAACAAATTCCTTTTTTACCCATTCAGTTTTTCAAAAGTCATGATGTTGTTTCGAATGCAGATCCTGCTCAGGTTACTTTTACCAGCAGCGGAACTACCGGAATGATTACCAGCAGACATATCGTAACCGATGTTACTTTATACGAAGAAAGTTATCGAAAAGGGTTTTCTGAATTTTACGGCAATATCGAGGATTACGTTGTTTTAGCCCTTTTACCGTCTTATCTCGAACGCGAGGGCTCTTCGTTAATCTACATGGTAGAAGATCTGATAAAACTATCCAATCAGCCTGAAAGCGGGTTTTATTTACACAACCACGAAGAACTTACCCAAAAACTAATCGAATTAGACCAATCCGGACAAAATACCATTCTGATTGGGGTAACTTATGCTTTATTGGATTTAATTGAAAAACATCAATTTCAACTTCAGAACACCATTATCATGGAAACCGGAGGAATGAAAGGCAAACGAAAAGAAATGATTCGCGAAGAACTGCACGAACAACTTTGCGAAGGTTTTGGTGTTACTGCCATTCATTCCGAATATGGAATGACCGAACTTTTAGGTCAGGCCTATTCTTTAGGTGAAGGTATATTTGAATGTCCGTCTTGGATGAACATTTTAGTTCGTGACCCTGAAGATGCTTTGACCTATGTAAAAGAAGGAAAAACGGGTGGAATAAATGTGATCGATTTAGCCAATATCAATTCCTGTTCTTTTATCGCAACGCAGGATTTGGGCAAAAAATATCCCAACAACTCTTTCGAGGTATTGGGACGTTTTGATAATTCTGATATTCGTGGCTGTAATTTGATGGTACTTTAATTTTCTTCCAGCAAACCAATACTATCTATTCCTTCTTTTCTAAGTAACTCTTTTTCTTTCTTGCCTTTGCTTTCAAGCGATTTATAGACTGCATAACAACCTAATCCTCCTAAAATTGAATAACATATATTATGAGCCGGGCTATCATAATTTCCATTTTCTATAGTCTCAAATCCATCAACAAGTCCCATCACAATCATAAAACTTACTGCGAATATAAAAGACAAACCAAAATAAGACCCTAGTCCTAAAAAGAAATATTTCCATTTATTTTTATTGTACAAAATCGCCAAATTACTGAAAGCTTTCCAAATCCAATAAATAAAAATAAATCCGAACATATATTAATTTAGACAATAACCGTAGTTAAGTTAGTATTCTTATTTTACTCTAATCACAAAATAATTTTTCTTTCCACTCTGCAATAACACAAATTGATTATTGATCAGATCATTTGCCGTTAAAACAAAATCTTCTTTTATTTTCTCTCTGTTTACCGAAATCGAATTTGCTGTTAGCGCACGTCTTGCTTCTCCGTTTGATTTAAAGAAACCTGTTTTTTCATTTAGAACCGTCACAATTTCCAAACCGTTTTCAAGATCTGCTTTTGCAATTTCTGCTTGCGGAACTCCGTCAAAAACTTCTAAGAAAGTAGCTTCATCCAATTGTTTCAAATCTTCTGCAGTCGAGTTTCCAAACAAGATATTCGAAGCTTGAATCGCTTTTTCCAACTCTTCTTTACTGTGCACAAAAATGGTGATTTCTTCAGCCAGTTTCTTTTGTAAAACTCTCAAGTGTGGTGCTGTTTTATGCTCTTCGATTAAGGCATCTATTTCTTCTTTCTCTAAAAAAGTAAAAATTTTAATATACTTTTCAGCATCAACATCAGTGGCATTTACCCAAAATTGGTAGAATTTGTATACTGAAGTTTTATCAGTATCCAACCATACGTTTCCTCCTTCAGATTTTCCGAATTTAGATCCATCTGCTTTTGTAATCAATGGCGTTGTTAAGGCAAAAGCTTTTGCACTTTCTCCTCCCATTCTGCGCACTAATTCTGTACCTGTGGTGATATTACCCCATTGGTCAGAACCTCCCATTTGCAAAAGGCAGTTGTTGTTTTTATATAAATGATAAAAATCGTAACCTTGAATCAATTGATATGTAAACTCTGTAAAAGACATTCCTTCTCCTTCTCCGCTCAATCTCTTTTTTACAGAATCTTTCGCCATCATATAGTTTACGGTGATTCGTTTTCCAACTTCACGCGCAAAATCAATAAACGAAAATTCTTTCATCCAATCGTAGTTATTCACCATTACCGGAGCATTTTTATCTGCCGAATTAAAATCTAAGAAACGAGACAGAACACTTTTAATACCGGCTACGTTTTTAGCCAAAGTCTCTTCGTTTAATAAATTTCTTTCGTCCGATTTTCCAGATGGATCACCAATCATCCCGGTTGCACCTCCTACCAAAGCGATAGGCTGATGACCAAAATTCTTTAAATGAACCAATAAAATAATCTGAACCATACTTCCAATATGAAGTGAATCTGCTGTTGGATCAAAACCAATATACGCTGTTGTTACTTCTTTCAGTAATTGTTCTTCCGTTCCAGGCATACTGTCATGATATAACCCGCGCCATTTTAATTCTTCAACTAGATTTTTCATTTTTAAAATAATTTGTGCAAATATAATTAATTCCGCTAGTAGTGGGATACTATAAAATTTTATATCCGAAAAAGATTTTTCACGAGGCACTTTATCCTAACCTTCAAACTAACCGTACAAAAAACAAACACAAGACTTATAATGAGCCAATTACGAAGAACTTTTTTGGAACGTAAAAAAAATCTTAAAAATTGATATATTTTCAAATTTCATTATCTAATTTTGACAAAAAACCAAGAAACCACTTATGAAAAAACTATTACTGATTACCTTACTACTTTGCTACTCGTTTACAAATGCGCAAATTACGTTCGAAAAAGGATACTTTATATCCAATAACGGAAACAGAACAGAATGTTATATTAAAAATTTAGATTGGAAGAATAACCCAACAGACTTTAAATACAAACTACAACTTACAGATTCCGAATTCCAAACAAGTACTGGTGCGGATACCCAAGAATTTGGTATTGACAATGAAAGTACCTACAAAAAATTCAAAATAAAAATAGACCGTTCAAGCGACGATCCGTTAAAATTAACATCAAACAGAAATCCGGATTGGAGAGAAGAAACGCTATTCTTAAAAACACTTGTAGAAGGCGATGCTACGTTGTATAGTTATACAGAAGACAATATGAACCGATTCTTTTACGCTACTAAAACAATTCCAACGGAACAATTGATTTACGTTAAATACCTAATAACAGAGCAAAGCGAAGGAGCAGAAAAGATAGGCGAAAACAACGAATACAAACAACAGTTATATAAGAATGTTGCCACTCCAACTACAACCGAAAAAAGTCTCTTAAACCTAACATACAAAAAAGCAGACCTTGTTGCTTATTTTTCAAAATACAACAACCTTAATCCTGACTCCGTTAAAAATGAAAATACAAAAAAGACCAAAAGTAAATTCTTCATCAAAATAACACCCGGCGTAAGTTTTGCTTCATTATCATCAACCAATGACGCTGACAATCAACTTAATGCAAAACTTGATAAAAAAGCTGTGTTTAGAATTGGCGCTGAATTCGAATACGTACTTCCTTACAATAAAAACAAATGGAGTGTTTTTATCAACCCGACGTATCAAAAATATCAGAATGAAAAAGACTATGGAGTTCCGAGTCCTTTTATCACCTTTCCAAATGTAGAATACACTATAAAAGCCAGTTATAGCTCATTGCAACTACCAATTGGTATACGCCATTATATGTTTTTAAACGAAAATTCAAAAATTTTCATTAATTATTCGTACACCATAGACGTCAGCAGCAAAACAGATATAACTTACACTAACAAAACGGCAAGCAACGCTTCGGGGAGTTTCACAGGAGATTTCGCAAAAAACTCAGCGTTGGGAATCGGTTATAATTTCAAAAATAAATTCTCAGCTGAAATAAGATTTAATACAAAAAAAGAATTAGTTAATTACACCTATCATTCAGCAAAATACAATGCAATAGATTTCATATTTGCCTATACTATTTTTTAGTAAGCAATAAAATTATTCGACCTCTAGGTGATGCAAATGAATTAAAATTCTTAATTCATTTGCATCACCTTTTTTTTAAACCATTTGCATAAAAACAAAGATTACCAATTTCAAAACAAACAAAAACTTCGCACCTTCCCTACTTTGCACCTTTAAACCAAAATAGTATATTTACAAAATGGTATTAGTAACAGGAGGAACAGGTCTGGTAGGCTCACATTTAGCACTTCATTTAATTGAAAATGGAGAAACTGTACGAGCAATATATAGAAATCCAAACAAAATTGAGAAAACAAAAGCTGTTTTTGAATTATACAAAAAAGCCGATTTATTTGAGAAAATAGAATGGTTGGAGGCTGATATTCTTGACATTCCTTCATTAGAGATTGCTTTTATCGGCATTGAATATGTTTACCACTGTGCCGCATTTATTTCGCTTGATCCAAAAGACGAAGATTTACTGCGAAAAACCAATATTGAAGGAACTGCCAATATGGTTAATTTTTCGATTGCGAAACAAATAAAAAAATTCTGTTTTGTGAGTTCAATAGCCGCTTTAGGAGATCTGGCCGCCCATGAAACCACCATTACCGAAGAAACAGAATGGAATCCTGAGAAACCACACAGCGATTATGCAATTTCAAAATATGGTGCCGAAATGGAAGTCTGGCGTGGACTTCAGGAAGGCTTAGAAGTCATCATTTTAAATCCGGGAGTAATCTTAGGACCAATTCCAACTACAAAAACAAGCGAGCAGGGAAGCGCTGAATTTTACACCAGAGTTGCCAAAGGCCTCCCTTTCTATACCCTTGGAAGTACCGGGTTTATTACTGTAAATGATGTAGTAAAAATTGCTTTTGAATTAATGAAAAGCAGCATCAAAAATGAGCGTTTTACGCTGATTGCCGAAAATATCGTATTTCGAGATATCCTCAACACTATAGCCGACAGCTTAAAAGTAAAAAGACCGAATATCCACGCGAAACCAATATTATTAACTATAGCCTGGCTAGCAGACGGGATATTTTCAACTTTGTTTTTCAAAAAAAGAAGCATCACCAAAGCCACTTTGAAAGCTTCTTATTCCAAAAATCTGTATAGTAATGAAAAAACAAAAACCGCTCTGGGAACGGTTTTTCTGGATGTACACCAATATGTAAAAGACGTTTCTAAGTTATAAAACTATCTTGTTTGCCTTATTCTTCTTGCATGCATCGCCGTTTTTATCGAATCAATATTCGCTTTAGCCGGCATTGCTTCTTTAAGTTCAGGATTCAATTTTCTCAATTTTTCTTCCTGCTTTTTCTTCTTAATGGCTTTCTTCTCGTCTATTTTAGCCAATGAATCTGCTGCTCTTTGATTTTTCTCCAAGCGCTTGGCAATTGCATCAAACATATCTTTATACCCTTCGTAATCTGCTGCGTAATAAATATTACTTTGCGCAAACTGCAGACTATCTACTTTATATTTCTGCAAAACAAACCTTTTTTGATTCGCATCAATCGAGTCTAAGGATAACGGATGTTGGTATTTTACAGCTTCCAAAATAGACAAATCATACATAATATCAAGCATCTTTTCTTTCTCAATAAGCCCTTTGGGTTGTTTTACCAACTCTTTTTCGCAGCTCACCGAAAGAAACAAAACCAATGTTAGTATTATAAAATTCTTCATCTATACTTTTTTATCTGTCAAACAATAATCTTTTTCCATTGCGAAGGTCTTTCACCTTAAAGTTATTGTAAACCAGTTCTCCGTTTACAAAAGTATGTGTGATTCTTGATCTGAAAACAAAGCCTTCAAATGGAGACCAGCCGCATTTTGCTAAAATATTGTCCGCATTCACACTCCATGGCAAGCTTGGATTCACGATAACTAAATCGGCAAAATAACCTTCTTTTATAAAACCTCTTTTCTCGATTTTGAAAATCTTAGCCGGATTATGACACATTTTTTCAACGATCTTTTCAATAGAGATTTTCCCTTGATGATGCGCCTCAAACATAGCCACAACAGCATGTTGAACCAATGGCCCACCGGAAGGTGCATTTAGGTAAGGTTGTTTTTTCTCTTCTTTTGTATGTGGAGCGTGATCTGTAGCAATTACATCGATACGACCATCATTTAAAGCTTCCCAAAGTACTTTTCTGTCAGCTGCCGTTTTCACAGCGGGATTCCATTTTATGAAATTACCTTTTGTTTTATAATCTTCATCTGTAAACCACAGATGATGTATACAAACCTCAGCCGTTATTTTTTTATCTTCTAATGGGATTTTGTTCGTAAACAACTCCATTTCTTTAGCAGTCGAAAGATGGAAAATATGCAAACGGGCACCTGTCTTTTTGGCTAAAGCCACTGCTTTAGACGACGAAATATAACAGGCCTCAGCACTTCTGATTAAATGATGCGCCGTTACCGGAATATCATCACCATACTGCTCTTTGTACAAGGCCAAATTGTTTTGAATAGTTGTTTCATCTTCGCAGTGCACCGCAATTAACATTGACGTACTTGAAAATATTTTCTCTAAAGTGGCTTCATTATCCACCAACATATTTCCGGTTGAAGAACCTAAAAATATTTTTATTCCTGCAACATTTTTTGGATTCGTTTTTAAAACTTCTTCCAGGTTATCATTGGTAGCTCCCATCATAAACGAATAGTTCGCATATGATTTTACGGCAGCAATTTGATATTTATCTTCCAGTATTTCCTGAGTAACAGCATTTGGCACCGTATTAGGTTGCTCGATAAAAGAGGTAATTCCTCCTGCAACTGCAGCTCTGGATTCTGACTCAATATCTCCTTTGTGTGTTAACCCCGGTTCTCTAAAATGTACCTGATCATCGATCGCACCCGGAATCAAATAACTTCCTTCGGCATCAATCACTTTACAATCCGATGATTTTAAACTGATGCTGTCTGAAATTTCAACAATTAAGTCGTCTTCGATCAATACATCACCTTCAAAAATGGATCCTTCGTTTACAATTTTAGCGTTCTTTATTAAAATTCTGTTCATCACCGTGACTTTATAAAGTATTGAATAATTTTTTTAATCGAAGTGTTATTACACCCAGAATTGCTTCTTTTATAATGGCGTTGCTCATTTTCGAAACCCCTTTGGTACGATCCGTAAAAATGATCGGAACTTCGGTAATTTCAAATTTAGCACAATACGTTCGATATTTCATTTCGATTTGAAAAGCATAACCAACAAATTTAATTTTGTCGAGTTTTATCTTTTCTAAAACTACTCTTTTATAGCAGATAAAACCTGCTGTAGCATCATGAATTTTCATTCCGGTAATAAATTTGACATACACGGAAGCAAAGTAAGACATCAAAACACGGCTTAGTGGCCAGTTTACGACATTTACACCTTTTACATATCGTGATCCGATAGCTAAATCGGCACCACCAAAATGACAGGCGTCGTACAACTTTTCGAGATCGTTTGGATTATGAGAAAAATCGGCATCCATCTCAAATATAAACTCATATTTGCGCTCTAAAGCCCATTTGAAACCATGAACATAAGCGGTTCCTAAACCTGATTTTTTGGCTCTTTTTTCTAAAAACAATCTATCGGGATATTCTTCCTGCAGTGCAATTACTTTATTCGCAGTAAAATCCGGCGAATTATCGTCAATAATTAAAAGATGAAAAGGTTTATGTTGAGAAAGTACAGCTCTAACTATACTTTCTATGTTTTCAATTTCGTTATAAGTGGGAATTATGACAATACAATCATTCATTTTTCTGGGTAATTTCACCGCAAAAGTAAACTTTTTATGCCATTTGATTCACAATAAATTTATAATAAAAGTATTGATCCAAAAAATTACTAATTTTGCAACGTTATGATTGAACAACTTCATCCCCGAATTATCGAAAACAAAGACTGGGCGACACTTTTATTTGTGTTGGCTTTTGCTCTTGTTGCCATTACTAAATCAGCATATGAATCCCGATTTAGCGAATTCAGCAAGCTTATTTTCTCTGATAAATATGCCAAAATCTATCGGGATTCAAGTAATCTGAAAGGCAGCTTTATTGTTGGTTTGTTTTTTGTGCAGATTATTTCGTTTTCTTTTTTCATTCAGCTTACGATGCATACTTTTGGATATGCCTCAAAAACGGACTGGGTTTTATTCATTCAAATTGCCACTTTTTTATTATATTTTATTCTGGCAAAATATTTAATCGAAAAAATCGTTGCTACTTCATTCAATATTGAAGATTTTATAGACCTTCTTAACTTACAAAAAGCAACATACCGTACGTATATTGGTGTTTTAATCCTTCCTTTTAATGCGGTTTTGTTTTATTATGACAACATTCCGAAAAGTGTACCACTAGCAATCATCGGTGTTTCACTGTGTATAAGTCTATTCTCCTATTTTATTTCGATTAAAACGCATCAAAATATAATAATCAGCAAGTTATTTTATTTTATTTTATATCTTTGCGCTCTTGAAATAGCCCCTTATTATTTCATCTATTATTGGATTACAAAAGAGGCGGCTTAGTAAAAGTTTATAATATGAAAGTGAAAACAATTTTGGTGTCACAGCCTGAACCTAAAGTGGAGAATTCTCCTTACTTTGAGCTCCAACAAAAACACAAAATAAAAATTGATTTCAGACCATTTATTCATGTGGAAGGGGTTAGCGCAAAAGAGATTCGATTACAAAAAATCGATCTTAATCATTATACTGCGATTATTTTGACAAGCAGAAATGCCGTGGATCATTTTTTCAGAGTAGCCGATGAAATGCGTTATAAAGTACCTGAAGGACTGAAATATTTTTGCCAGTCTGAAGCAGTTGCGTTTTACTTACAAAAATATGTAGTGTACAGAAAACGTAAAATTTATGTAGGCGCAAAAGATTTTGCAGATTTATCTCCATTAATTAAAAAGTACAAAGACGAAAAGTTCTTACTTCCGGCTTCTGACCAATTAAATGCAGATGCACCCGTTACTTTAAACAATTTAAAAGTAGACTGGACTCAGGCCATTTTTTACAGAACCGTAATGAGCGACTTATCTGATTTAGCAGACGTTTATTATGATGTCTTAGCCTTTTTTAGCCCAACAGGAATCAAATCTTTGTTTAAAAACTTCCCTGATTTTAAACAAAACGAAACCCGAATTGCTGTTTTTGGAAGCACCACTCAAAAAGAAGCTTTAGATTATGGCTTAAGAATTGATATTCTTGCTCCAACTCCTGAAACTCCTTCTATGACAATGGCTTTGGAAAAATACATCAACGAAGCAAACAAAGGAAAATAACCTTTTAGAATATACAATATAAAAATTTCAAATTCCAAATTCCAAATTCCAACTTAACTGTTGGGATTTGGAATTTTCTTTTTTACAGCATTTTAACTACATTTGGTTTCTATTCAAAACCCAAAACACTAATTATAGTTTCAAATTGCAAATTATGAAAATCAACTCCCTCTTAATTGAAATTGACGGTATCGATAAAGAAATCCTTCGTTATTTAATGGATGATGCGCGAAAACCCATTTTACAAATCGCCAATAAAATAGGCATTTCGGGAGCCGCGATCCATCAGCGTTTGAAAAAACTGGAACAATCGGGTGTCATTTCGGGATCAAAATTTATTGTAAATCCAAAAGTATTAGGTTACAACACTATGGCTTTTGTGGGGGTATATCTAGACAAAGCCTCTCGAAATTCTGAAGCCGTAAAAGATCTAAAAAAAATCCCCGAAGTTTTGGAATGCCATTACACAACCGGAAACTGGTCCGTATTAATAAAAATCATTTGTCGCGATAACGAACATTTAATGCAGCTTTTAAACACCAAAATTCAAGCCATTGAAGGCGTTTCCAGAACAGAAACCTTTATATCCTTAGACCAACAAATTGACCGACAGATACAACTTTGAGGTTAAATTCTAAAATTCCAAATTCCAAATTCCAAATTTGTTGGGATGAATTAAACCCGACAGGTTTTAAAAACCTGTCGGGTTGTTTTTTTAATTGGAATTTGGGATTTTAGAATTTGGAATTTATTTTTTAAAATTTAATCCCTCCTGTTACTTCCGGAATAAATAGAGATATAGTACAGCAACGTTGCAATTGAACCGAGCGCTGCTACTACATAAGTTCGTGCAGCCCATTTTAAGGCATCTTTTGCTCCCGCCTGCTCTTCTTGTGTCAGCATATGTTTATTCTCTAACCAAGCCAGCGCTCGATTGCTTGCGTCATATTCTACAGGCAAAGTAACGATCGCAAATAAAGTTGTTGATGCAAATACGATAATCCCGATAAGCAATAATTGTGGAAAAATATTAATCATCAATATCCCCGCCAGCAAAATCCATTGCATATAACTGGATGCTACATTAACAATCGGGACTAATGTGGAACGCATCGTCAACATTTGATAACCGATAGCGTGTTGTACTGCGTGACCGCATTCGTGCGCCGCGACCGCAGCTGCAGCAGCATTGCGATGACTATATACTGCTTCGCTTAAATTTACCGTTTTATCCGATGGATTATAATGATCGGTTAACTGTCCGGGTGTCGAAATAACACGTACGTCAGTTATACCGTTATCGGCCAGCATTTTTTCAGCAATTTCAGCACCACTCATTCCATTTCTTAATTGTAGCCTTGAATAAAGTTCAAATTTACTTTTCAGCTTTGAGCTTACCATCCAGCTAAGCAACATTATGACTCCTGCAATTATAATATATCCGTACCCCATGTCTTTCGTTTTTTAGTTTGAATTTTAAAGTTACAAAACAAACTGCAAATTGCGAACCACTTTAACAAAATGCCAAGAGGTCCCGAAAAGCATCTATAATCAAAAATCAGTAGTCAATTGCTTATTTATGGTTTCAAATTTTTCAATCAGCGCATTGATTTTTGCATTCTCTTTTTTGATTTGTTTCGGACGCAGATAAAGCCAAACAAAGCCAAACCACAACAACAGCATTGCATAGGTAAAAACAGCCCAGAACGCAGTCATTCTTGACGTATATTCAAACATATACAAACATAACCCCACTCCCAGCATTACAAAGTACAAACTCAACATAGTGGATTGCAGGAATTTCTGTTTCGTTTTTATTTCAATTAATTTTTGCAAATATTCTGTATTGCTTTTCGTACCGTCAATTTTCTTATAAGCACCAAATAATCTATTGTAAACCGCCAAATAAACGACCATTGCAACAACGCATAAAACAATTCCGATTTTGGTCGAAATAAATTCGGGTTTGAAGCGGTACCAGATAAAAACAATAAATATACAGGTAGCCAAAAGCAGCGCATTGGTTAGCATTAATTTCCTCAAACTCGACTGTTTGAAACGACTTAACTTAACCAACAAATCTTTTATATCGGGTGGACTTACGGACTGTTTGTTCCATAAATCTTTAAAATCTATCTTATTGTCCATTTTGTTTGAATTTTTGAGTCAGTTTTTCTTTTATTCTGTGAATTTTAACTCTTGTATTAGCTTCAGAAAGTCCGACGATTTTAGCGATTTCAGCTTGTTTGACGTCCTCCAATTCTAAAGAAATAATGATCCGCTCTGCTTCCGGTAATTCAGCAATACACTTATACAAAAACTGGATCCGTGGTTCTATGGAATACTGTTTTTCCTCTGTAAGATTAGAAGGCAATTCCGATTTAGGAAAACGCTTTTGCTTTTCGATCTGCCTTAAACAATTATTAGACGCAATTCTAAAAATCCAGGTCCCAATACCTGATTCATTCCTGAACGTATCCAATTTCTGCCAGACTATAATAAAAGTCTCCTGAGCCAAATCTTGTGCAGCATCATAATCATTGACAAAACCCATGCAAAGCCTGAAGATTCTGTCCCAATACATTTTATAAATGCTTTCAAACTCCATTATTTAACTTTTATAAAGTTGTTTAAATGTTTGAAATAAAATTCTTTGTCATCATACATAATAAAATGTAATCCTTTAGCCGCATATTGAAGGTTAGCGGTTTTAAGATTTTTATACTGCGCTTCGATAGCCGGTTTTATATTTGCAAAATAAGACTCTAATAAAATCAATGCGGGACATTTTATGGCAGCAATCTTATCTCTTAAATCTGTGTTCGAAAAATCACAATACATCTCAGCAAAAGTCTTTCTGTCCGATTTCGCACTCCAACCCAACAACAAGTCATGTTTAGAAGCATCTTCAGTCAATCTTACCAAATATTTCTTTTGATTTTCCAAAAACTGTTCGTCGGTCATGCCGGTCATTTGATCCACAATTGGCTTACAGTCGTTATTTACTTTTGGCTTAAAAGAGGCATCCATCAAAGCCGCGAGGCAAGGAACGGCATCAACAACAACTATTCTGTCAGCCAGATCGGGATAATCTGCAGCAATTGCCAAAGCTAATCCTCCGCCCATACTGTGACCAATTATAATCGGTTTCTCGATTTTATTGTCTTTTATATAACCCGCTATAGCATCTTCCCAATTTTTAAAAGAAGCATTGGACTGTGGCTGCACACCGGCGAATCCTGCCATGGTAAGCGTATAACATGTAAAATTCTTTTCGAAATTAGCTTTTGTATCGTTCCATACTTCTCCCGAAGAAGCAAAACCCGGAATAAATAAAATAGCCTGTTTTCCTTTTCCCGATTTAACAACCTCAAAAGGATATGATTTTGTTTGTGCAAACACATTTAAACATACTGCAGAAAATAATAACGCGATAACCAGGATGATATACTTTTTCATTTTTAATAGCTTTTTAAATTGTTAATGAATCAAATTCGCCTTTTGGATACGGGAAAAATCAAAATGTTACAAATTTTAGAAAATAAAATTAAAATTCAATTTTTTAAATTCCAAATTCCAATTTTTGACGACATCGTAGAGACGCACTGCTGTGCGTCTCTACCATTGTGCGTCTCTGCCATTGTGCGTCTCTGCGGTGCGGGTAAATTTTAACACGGATTGCACGGATTTGCACGGATTGTTTTTTTGAAAATTTGCGATGAAAAAAAATTTCGCCGCGAATTACACGAATCTCCACGAATTGATTTGTGGTCATTCGTGAAATTTGTGACATAAAAAAGTAGAGACGCACAGCAGTAGAGACGCACAATGGTAGAGACGCACTGCTGTGCGTCTCTACGGAGGCACGTCAATACCGTATGATTAAATTTCAACACGAACTGCACGGATTTCCACGGATTGTTTTTTGAAAATTTGTGGTAAAAAAATTCCGCCGCGAATTGCACGAATCTTCACGAATTAATTTGCAAAAATTCGTGTAATTCGTGGCAAAAAAAAATTCCAAATCCCAACAGAATTGGAATTTGGAATTTAAAATATTGGAATTTACTCCCTTTATCCGACCAAATTAATGATCTTCCCGGGAACAATAATCACTTTATTTGGAGTTCTTCCTTCTAATTGACGTTGTGTTCTTTCATCTTTCATAATGATTTCTTCGATTTGTGCTGCCGTTAAATCTAGCGGTAACTCGATAGTGAAACGCATTTTCCCATTAAATGAAACCGGATATTCTTTACTGCTTTCTACCAAATAGTTCGGTTCAAAAACAGGGAAAGCAACTGTCGAAATCGAAGTCGTATGTCCTAACAAACTCCAAAGCTCTTCTGCAATATGCGGTGCATAAGAAGAAACTACAATTGCCAATGGCTCTAGAATAGCACGTGAATGACAATTTTGAGTCGACAATTCATTCACACAAATCATAAACTGAGAAACAGAAGTGTTAAAAGAGAAATTCTCGATATCCTCTGCTACTTTTTTAATCGTTTTGTGCAATGATTTTAGATTGTCTTTTGTTGGCTCTTCATTCGTTATAATCAAACCATTGTCATCAAAATACAAACGGCATAATTTTTTAAGGAATCCGAAAACACCTGAGATACCAGCGGTATTCCAAGGTTTTGCCTGCTCCAACGGACCTAAAAACATTTCATACAAACGCAATGTATCTGCTCCGTATTCATTACAAATATCATCCGGTGTTACTACATTGTATTTCGATTTTGACATTTTTTCAACCTCGCGGCCTACAATGTATTTTCCGTTATCATCTAAAATAAACTCAGCATCAGCATAATCCTCTCTCCAGGCTTTGAATCTTTCAATATCTAGTTCATCAGATGAATTTACCATTGAAACATCAGCATGAATTGGCTGTACGCTCTGATCTCCAATTTTACTCTTAGACACAAAGCTATTTGTCCCTTCAACTCTATAAACAAAAGCACTAGTCCCTAAAATCATTCCCTGATTGATCAGTTTTTTGAATGGTTCTTCGGTTGGAGCGAATCCTTTGTCTTTTAAGAATTTATTCCAGAAACGAGAATATAGTAAATGTCCGGTTGCGTGTTCGCTTCCACCAATATACAAATCAACACTTTCCCAGTATGCTAAAGCTTCTTTGCTTGCAAATTCGGTTTCGTTGTGTGCATCCATATAACGCATCCAATACCATGAACTTCCAGCCCAACCCGGCATCGTGTTTAACTCTAAAGGGAAAATCGTTGCATGGTCAACTAAATCAGTATCCACAACTTTATTCTCCTTGGTATCCCAAGCCCAAACTGCTGCGTTACCTAAAGGAGGCAAACCGTCTTCGGTTGGTAAATATTTCTCTACTTCCGGCAAAATAATTGGCAAATGTTGTGCGTCAATCATTTTCGGAAGACCGTTTACATAATATACAGGAAAAGGCTCTCCCCAATAACGCTGACGCGAAAATACGGCATCACGCAAACGGTAATTGGTCTTTCCTGTTCCTTGTTCAATTTTCTCTAATTCAGCAATTGCTTTTTGAGTAGCTGCTTTATAATTTAATCCGTTTAAGAAATCAGAATTAGCGATTTCAACGTTATCTTTTGAACCGTAAGCTGCCTCAGAAATATCGACATTCGCGAAAATATTTTTGATTTCCGGCATTCCGTTTTGACCTTTAAAGAAATTTGCAAAAGCATAATCCCTCTCGTCTCCACAAGGAACTGCCATTACAGCACCGGTACCATAACCTGCCAAAACATAATCCCCAATCCAAACCGGAATTGGCTCTTTTGTAAACGGATGTTCTGCATAAGCTCCGGTAAATACTCCCGAAATAGTCTTAACATCAGCCATACGTTCACGCTCCGAACGTTTTGCTGTTTTCTCGATATACCCCTCAATAGCCGCTTTTTGTTCCGCAGTTGTAATTTCAGCTACCAAAGGATGCTCCGGAGCCAAAGTCATAAACGTAACTCCAAAAATAGTATCAGGACGCGTGGTAAACACTTCGATAAATTTTGTTTCAGGTTTCACGTTTGAAGTTTCCACCTCTTGAGAGTTGAAACTTGAAACTTGAAACTTAACCATCGCACCAACAGATTTTCCAATCCAGTTGCGTTGGCTTTCTTTGATGCTTTCGCTCCAGTCAATATCATTTAGACCTTGTAACAAACGCTCTGCATAAGCAGAAATACGCATGCTCCATTGGGTCATTTTTTTACGGATAACAGGGTAACCACCACGTTCCGAAACTCCGTTTATAATTTCATCATTTGCCAAAACCGTTCCTAAACCGGGACACCAGTTCACTTCCGTTTCCGCCAAATATGTCAATCGGTATTGTAATATTATTTTTCCTTTTTGATCTACTGAATACGAATTCCATTCGCTTGACGAAAAAGGAGCAATATTGTCATCTGAAACGGCTTTTACGTTTGTATTTCCTTCCTTTTCAAAAACAGAAACTAAGGTCGAAATATCTTCGGCTTTATCAGCCTCTTTATTGTACCACGAATTAAACAACTGAATGAAAATCCACTGTGTATGTTTGTAATAATCCGGATTTGATGTACGAACTTCTCTCGCCCAATCAAATGAAAATCCAATTTTATCCAATTGTTTTCTGTATCCGGCAATTTCTTTTCCTTCTTTATCTACTCCACCGTCAATATTCACACGCGTAGTATCTTCGGGACGTTGCCCGGTTTGAATGGCATATTGTTCTGCCGGCAATCCGAAACTGTCGTAACCCATCGGGTGCAAAACATTAAAGCCCTGATGTCTTTTGAAACGCGAATACACGTCTGAAGCAATATATCCGAGTGGATGTCCGACATGTAATCCAGCACCGGATGGATATGGAAACATATCTAATACGTAGTGTTTTGGTTTGTCAGAATTATTTACGGCTGCAAAAGTTTGATTATCGGCCCAATATTTTTGCCACTTGGCTTCTATTTCGTTCGGATTGTATTTCATTTTGTGAGTTGCTGAGTTACTGAGTAACTGAGTTGCTAAGTTTTAATGCATTATGTAATAAGATCGCAAATTTACATTTATTACAGATTGTAACAAAAAGTATTTTAACACATAAAACAATTAACTCAATGGGTGCAATTAATTTTAACACATAGAAGCATAGCTAACAAAGCTTAAAAAAGACGTTTCACTCCAAATAAATCACATCAGAGCCTATTTAAATTTCTAATTCCAAAAAGAAAAAACCACATTAAATTCTTAATCGATCAATATTTCTTTTCAATATAAAAAAATCCGTTTTTATCAGCGTTTTTTGCCCTTGCAAATCCGTATAATCCGCGTGCAATTCTGCATAATCTTTACACACAGACATTGCAACCTAATTTCACACACGGATTGAACAGATTCGTTATCACGAAGACGCGGATTAAAACGGATTTAAAATTCTTTGCGATGAAATCTAAACAAGCGCTTAGAATACATAAAACAATTAACTCAATGAGTGCAATTAATTTTAACACATAGAAGCATAGCTAACAAAGCCTAAAAATGAAGTTTCATTCCAAATAAATCACATCAGAGCTTGTTTAAATTTCTGATTCCAAAAAGAAAAACCAAACTAAATTCTAAAACGTAAAAATAAAACTACCCCATCTTAATCGATCACTATTGCTTTTCAATATAAAAAAATCCGTTTTTGTCAGCGTTTTTGCCCTTGCAAATCCGCATAATCCGCGTCCAATTCTGCATACTCTTTACATAGAGAACTTGCAACTTAATTTCAGACACGGATTGAACAGATTCGTTATCACTAAGACGCGGATTAAAACGGATTTAAAATTCTTTCCGATGAAATTTAAACAAGCATTATGACTACATGAAAAAATTGTGATTTCCTTGAAACATCTCAAATAGCAGATCCTAAATCTATGTCTCTATGTGTTAAATAAATTTAGCGAAATAACCCCAAATGCGTTAAATTTTAATTTCTTCATTCTTATTCCGACAAAATGCAACACTAAAATTGCTTATATTGTACAAAAGTTAAAACTTTGATCGTTATTAACTTTAAATAAAGAAATTGTTTATTATTTTTACCACATAATTTAAGCAAACTATGAGTTCTAACTTTGATAAATTTCAAAAGCGCAGGTTAATTTCCTCTTATTTTTCGGTTGTATTAAGTGTCTTTCTGGTACTATTCCTTTTAGGAGTATTGGGATTGTTCATCGTTAATTCTAAAAAACTGGCAGACGATTTTAAAGAAAAAATCGCCATGACTGTTTTCTTTAAAAACGAAGCGAATGACAGTGTTATAAAAGCCTTTAATACCGAACTAAAAAGAGCTCCTTTTGCAAAATCATACGTTTATGTAACTAAAGAAAAAGCGGCTAAAGAGCATACTGATATAATTGGTGAAGATTTCCTGACCTTTTTGGGAGAAAATCCATTATTGAATTCTTACGACATTCACTTCAAAGCGGATTATGTTGAAAGAGACAGCATTCAGAGAATTGAAAGCCATCTGCGTAAAAACACCATGATTTCCGATATCGTTTATGACAAACAATTGGTCAACTTGGTTAATGACAACATCAAAAAAGTGAGTATGTGGATTTTGATTATCAGCGGATTCCTGACTGTAATTGCGGTTTTACTAATCAATAGTTCTCTTCGTTTATCGATACATTCTAATCGTTTTATCATTAAAACCATGCAAATGGTTGGTGCAACAAAATCATTTATCCGTAAACCGTTTGTAATGCGTAGTGTAAAACTAGGCATGTTGGGCGCTGGTCTCGCGATTATTGCCTTGATTGCGCTTTTAGTTTATGTAGAAACCAATTTCCCGGGACTAGGAATTTTAGACGATAAACTGGTAACCGGTTTGATCTTACTTATTGTTTTCGGATTGGGAGTTTTAATCACCTGGGTAAGCACACACTTTGCCACACAACGTTTTCTGAATTTAAGAACTGACGACCTTTATTAACTTATAAAAACAGTCACAGTCGCAGTTTTCAGTCACTTTATAATCGAATTTAACAGCAATGAAAAATAATACAACAGAACAAAAACAAGAATTCCTTTTTGAAGGCATCAACTACAAAATCCTTTTGATAGGAATTGCGGTAATTGCATTGGGTTTTATCTTAATGTCCGGTGGTGGTAGTGATAATCCGAATGTTTTTAACGAAGATATTTTTAACTTCAGACGTATCCGATTAGCTCCAACAACTGTTTTAATAGGGTTTGGAATCACGATTTACTCGATTTTCAAAAAATCAAAACAATAGCATTTTATAGATTTTCATTCCGTTTCCTTGCATTTAATAAAGGCAACCGATCTAAAATCTAAAATCTAAAATCTAAACTTTTAATGAACACATTACAAGCTATTATCCTTGCCATTATTGAAGGAATTACAGAATTTTTACCTGTTTCTTCAACTGGTCACATGATTATTGCCTCTTCTTTTTTTGGAATTGCTCATGACGATTTCACTAAACTCTTTACAATAGTTATTCAATTAGGCGCCATCCTTTCGGTTGTCGTTTTATATTTCAAACGTTTCTTTCAGACACTTGACTTTTACTTTAAACTTTTAGTCGCTTTTATTCCTGCTGTAGTTTTAGGATTATTATTAAGTGATTTTATAGACGGATTGCTAGAAAACCCGGTTACAGTTGCCATATCTCTTTTGATTGGGGGACTTATTTTACTAAAAGTTGACCAATGGTTCAATCAGCCAAATGCAACTGAAGCTTCTCAGGAAATTACCTATTTACAGGCTTTCAAAATAGGCCTTTTTCAATGTATTGCCATGATCCCCGGAGTTTCCAGAAGTGGTGCCAGTATTGTGGGCGGAATGTCGCAAAAACTAAGTCGTACTACCGCAGCCGAATTTTCGTTTTTCCTTGCTGTCCCAACCATGTTAGGCGCAACGGTAAAGAAATGTTACGACTATTACAAAGACGGTTTTGTATTATCTCACGATCAAATCAATCTGTTAATTATTGGAAACATTGTAGCTTTCATTGTAGCACTTTTAGCCATTAAAACTTTCATTGGTTTCCTTACTAAAAACGGTTTCAAAGTATTTGGTATTTATCGAATAATTGCCGGAATCATTTTATTGGCCATTCACTTTTTCATTCACCCGCTTACCATTATATAATGACTCCTGAAGAATATTTAAACGGACAGGTTTTATTGATCGACAAACCTTTAAAATGGAGTTCGTTTCAAGCAGTCAATAAATTAAAATACCTTTTAATCAACAAAGTTGGACTTCCAAAAAAGTTCAAGATCGGTCATGCGGGAACGTTAGATCCTTTAGCGACCGGATTATTATTGATCTGCACCGGAAAATTCACCAAAAGTATTTCTGAATTGCAAGGTCAGGCCAAAGAATATACGGGGACTTTTTATATTGGAGCCACTACTCCATCTTACGATTTAGAAACCGAAATCGATCAGACCTTTCCAACCGAGCATATCGATGAAACGCTGATTCATGAAACGGTAAAACAATTTTTAGGTGAAATTGATCAAAAACCGCCTATTTTTTCTGCCATTAAAAAAGACGGTGTTCGTTTGTACGAACATGCGCGTGCTGGAGAAACTGTTGAAATCGCAAGCAGAAAAACAACCATTCACGAGTTTGAAATTACGCGAATTGCATTGCCGGAAATTGATTTTAGAGTAGTTTGCAGTAAAGGAACTTACATTCGCTCCCTGGCTTTTGATTTTGGGAAAGCAATGAATTCGGGTTCACACCTAACTGTTTTACGCCGAACTAAAATTGGTGACTACGATGTAAAAAACGCCATCGACATCACTTTGTTTGAAGAAACTCTGGAACAAAAATAAGACATCAAGCACATTACAAAAGACAATAGTAATGTGCCTACCCTTAAATTAGAATAGTGCCATTTTTATCCCCGCTGTTGTTTTGGACTAGTAGTGAGTCGCTTTTTCACTTCCAAACAAAAAACCTGAAATAAAATCATAAAACCTTTCGAATAACTTTTTCATAATGGTGGTATTTTTTAGTTGTTAAATAATAAAAACACCAATAAAAAGAGCAAATAAAAAGTAAATAATAGAATTGGGATTCCTCAAGCAAGATACAAAATGTATTAAAATAAAAAAAACATTTTAATACATTTTAAATATTTAGCCTATTTAATATCAACCAATTAGCAGTAAATTAAGGGCATCACAACCCAAAATTACAGGCGATCGTATTTGATATTCTCCATAATCTCCAGTAATTCTTCCTGAACAGAAAGTCCTTTGTCTGCCAGATACCACAACTGCAAATCGGTTTTGATTTTTTCATCAATTACACCAAACTCTTTTTTATAGTTTGCCATTAATTCTGTGGCTCCTTTGGGTCTTGGTCCCCAATCGGTACGGACAATTCCGGCTTCTTTACAAATCACAATGACTTTGGGTATTGCCCTTCCTCCGTTTGTTAAATAATGACTCATTAATTCATCATTTTCATCACGCAAAACAATTCGCAGATCAACTTTTTTATCTGATGATGAGGCCATCTTATTTAGTATAGGAAGTATTTGAGCTGCATCACCGCACCAGCCTTCAGAAATTACCAACCAAATATAATGATTCTCCAGTTTTTGAAGTTTTTCGATTGTTTCTTCCGAAATTTTTATTGTTTTCTCCAATCGGTTCATTCGGGCTTCATTGAGACTTGTATAATGCGTTAAACTTTCAGATTGTTCATTGCCTGTTGATTTTCCGTCGGATAATAAATCCGTAACAAGTTTTCGATATTCAGAATAAGAGTGACTATTGAATAATGCTTTGGCTACAATACTTTTCATACTTAATTTGTTTAGAATACCATAAAAATACGATTTTTAAAAAGACCTTGAATTGATTTTTATCACATTCAAAAGAAATAAAACCGGACTCCTCTCAAAAGAGCAAAGTATACAATCCGAAATTATTTTTAAAACACTATTTCTAAAAATCAGAATATGTCTATATTTGCACAAATTAACGCAAGACACACATGAAATATAAAAGGATTCTTCTAAAACTAAGCGGTGAAGCCTTAATGGGTGATTTACAATACGGAATTGACCCAAAAAGACTAGCCGAGTATGCTGAGGAAATTAAGCAAATTCACACTAAAGGAGTAGAAATTGCTATTGTTATTGGAGGAGGAAATATTTTTAGAGGCGTTGCAGGAGCAAGTGCCGGTATGGATCGCGTACAAGGCGATTATATGGGAATGCTTGCAACCGTAATTAACGGAATGGCATTACAAGGTGCTCTTGAAGATAAAGGAATGAAAACGCGCTTACAGACTGCTTTGAAAATGGAATCTATTGCAGAGCCTTACATCAAAAGAAGAGCAGATCGTCACCTTGAAAAAGGAAGAATTGTAATTTTTGGTGCTGGAACCGGTAATCCTTATTTCACTACTGATACAGCTGCTGTTTTAAGAGGAATCGAAATCAATGCTGATGTGATCCTAAAAGGAACCCGTGTTGATGGTGTTTATGATTCTGATCCTGAAAAAAATGCATCGGCAGTAAAATTTGATTACATCTCTTTTGATGATGTATTGAAAAAAGGATTAAATGTAATGGACACAACTGCTTTTACATTAAGCCAGGAAAACAAATTGCCAATCGTTGTTTTTGATATGAACAAAATTGGAAATTTATTAAAAATCTGCGAAGGCGAAAACATAGGAACTGTAGTTAATATATAAGTCTTCAGTGACAGATTACAGTCGCAGACTGCTTAAACTGAAAATGAGGATTGAAAACTGAAAACTAAAAAAACAATGACTGAAGAAATAGAATTTATATTAGATAGTACTGAAGAATCAATGAATGGTTCGATAGCGCATTTAGAGAAAGAATTTCTTAACATTCGCGCAGGAAAAGCTTCACCGGCAATGCTTGGAAGTGTTTTTGTAGACTATTACGGATCTGCAACACCACTTTCGCAAGTGTCAAAGATTAGTGTTCCTGATGCGAGAACAATTACCTTACAACCTTTTGAAAAAAACATGTTGTCTGTAATTGAAAAAGCAATTATGGTTGCTAATATTGGTTTCAACCCAATGAACAACGGAGACGTGATCATTATCAGTGTACCACCTTTGACAGAAGAGCGTCGTAAAGACCTTGCTAAACAAGCAAAATCTGAGGCAGAAGATGCAAAAATTGGTGTTCGTAACGTACGTAAAGACTCCAATACTGATATTAAAAAATTAGAAAAAGAAGGAACTTCTGAAGATGTTTGTAAATCTGCTGAAGAAGAAGTTCAGAATTTAACGAATACTTATATTAAAAAAATTGATGAATTATTGGCTGCGAAAGAAGCTGAGATCATGAAAGTTTAATTTTATTCGATACAAAACAAAATCCGTCTGGTATATTTAACCAGACGGATTTTTTTATTCTTATTTTTACCTATTGAAAATTAAATGTTTTCGTTTCTGAAACTATAATCCTCTGTATGAAGCTATTTTGTTTATTGACTTTGTTTTTTACGCTTACCATTCAGGCGCAATTTCAAATAAACGGAATTGTTACGGACTCCGGCAACAAACCGCTTCCCTTTGCCAGCATTAAAACAGCAGACCACAATAACACCATTACAGATGTTGATGGCAAATTTTCTTTTACGGTTTCCTCTGAAACCGGATTTTTTACAGTTTCCTATATTGGTTTCGAGACCAAAAACATTACCCTAACAAACAACAAAAAATTCTACTCCGTTTCACTTTCTCAGAAAACGGATGATTTAAAAGAGGTTGTTATTTCAAATGAAAACCCGGCGCTGAGCATTTTAAGAAAGGTCATTTCCAATAAAAACAGCAACAATCCACAGAAAAAGCTGAGTAGTTTTGAGTACAAAACTTACAACAAACTTATCGTCACTGCCAATCCTGATTCTATCGACGGACGCATTGACTCTTCGGCAACTTATAAAGATTTAAAGAAAAAGAAAATCAATATTGATTCTTCCGATTATAAATTCAAAGAAATAATAAGTAAACAACATTTATTTCAAACAGAAAAAATATCACAATATCAATTTGGAAGTAAAAGGCTCAAAGAAACCGTATTAGGTACAAAAATGGCGGGTTTCAAACAGCCTGTGTACGAAATTATCGCTTTCAGTCTGCAATCTATTTCTATTTATGATCCGAAATACGAATTGCTGGAAACAAAATATGAGAGCCCGATTTCAAACAATGCACTTAAAGATTACACGTACAAGCTGCTTGACACGGTAACGGTACAGGGGCGTGAAACCTACATGATCCATTACAAAAACAAGCAAAAAAGAAATGCATCAGGTCTGGAAGGTGTTTTATACATAGACGCAGAAAATTTTGCAATCGCCAAAGCTGTAATGCGTATAAAAGGTGTTTTGGACATTAGCGGAATTCATGAGTTTGAATATGTTCCAAGTGAAAAAATATGGTTTCAAAGCCGTACCACATTCAAAATTGTAAAAGGCAAAAACGACGAGGATATTAAAATTCTGGGAGGAACCATTCAATTTGATGCAGACACCGGAGAAAACTTTGAACCGAGAAAAAAAGCAGCGTCCGACTTCACCTATTTACTTTCTGAGAGCAACAATTTTGATATTCACTATAACACTAATCCGGTCATAAAAAACCCGGCACTTTATATCGAAATTAAAGAGGATGCCAGCAAGAAACCGGAAGCTTTCTGGAACGAATATCGCAAAGAAACGCTAGATCTGAAAAGTCAAAAAACCTATTTATTGCTGGACAGCATTTCTATTAAAAAGAGAATTGAAAAACGTTTGGGCCTTGGCCGAAAAATCATCAACGGTTACATTCCGATGGGGCCAATTGATTTTGACCTAAAAAAACTAATCAGCTACAATAATTACGAAGGCTTTCGTCTGGGTCTTGGCGGAATTACGAATGACCGTTTTTCTAAAAATTTCCGAATTGAAGGATATGCCGCTTACGGAACAAAAGACGGCACAACGAAATACAGCATCGGCTCCGGCTTTTTACTCGATAAAAACACCAATACATGGCTAAATGGGTATTACTCGGATGATGTTCGGGAAATTGCGAGTACCGTTTTTGCTGTCGACAAACGTGTTTTTAAAATTTATGATCCACGTCCGATAAACATTAGTACTTTCTATCAGTATGTCGGCTGGAGGGGTAATATTCAGACTAAGATCATTCCGAAAACGGAGGCTGTTCTGGAATTATCACGAAATCACATCGAACCTAAATTTGATTATCTTTTTAATCTGCATGGAAAACTGTATTCAAGCTACATAATGACTACAGCAATGCTTTCTATTGTCTGGTCACCGTTTAGTGATTTCATGCAAACCCCAACCGGAAGAACCGAAGCGGATAAAAGGTTTCCAAAGTTTACTTTTCAATATACCCAATCGCTCCCAGATGTATTTGAAAATGATTTTAAATTTGGTAAAATAGATTTCAAAGCTGAATATGAAAAAAAATATCTAAACGGTCAGAAAACTGGTGTACTGCTACAAGGCGGATATGCTTTTGGCGATGTGCCGATTACCCACCTATACAATACGGCTCCGAATAACCTGACCAAAGAAACGGTTGTTCAACGTATTACTTTTGCCGGCAGAAACAGTTTTGAAACTATGTATTTTAATGAGTTTTTCTCCAGTCAATATGTAATGTTTCAAATTAAACATGGTTTTGACCGAATCCGAATCCTCAGAAAAGTTCGCCCTTCATTGGTACTGGTTACCCGAATGGCTTGGGGAAATATGGAAAATCCGCAACAACATGTCGGCCCTGCTTATAAAACACTTGACAAAGGTTTCTTTGAATCCGGAATCGAATTAAACAAAATCTATAAAGGCATCGGTTTAGGAGGTTTCTATAGATATGGGCCAAATCAACTGCCAAGATTTGAGAATAATATTGCGGTTAAAATCTCTTATGTATTGGATTTGGGGATCTAAAATTTTGTAAAATTCCAATCTTTTTAAATTCCAAATTCCAATGGAATGCTTTTTATGATTATGAAAACTTGTTAAATGTGAATAAATCTGCGTTTACTGAGCTTATCTTTATGGAGTTACTTGCGGAGATTTCTCCTTCGTCGAAAGGACAAATGGGGGTGTCTTTTTTAGATAAACTAAATTGCCAGTTTTAATGTTTTACTAACACTTGATCCCTAAATCTGCGGCTTTTGTTTTTATGCCACAGATTTCACAGATTAAAATGATTTCTCTATTTGGCTTCCTTGTATCTTCTGGATTTAATTCTTTATCACTAAAATCAATCATCACGCAAATAAAAAATCCCAAACCCAAACAAATTTGGAATTTGGAATTTAAAAGGATTGGAATTTCACCCCCTCCTCTATTTTATAAAATTAAATATTCGGGGCATTGAGTTAGATGCACTGCGGTGCATCTCTACGGAAAGGAAAACAAAAACAATAAAAATCCAAACCCCAACAAAATTGGAATTTGGAATTTAAAAAGATTGGAATTTCATCCCCCCCTCTACGGTTTCAAAATCAGAACTGAGGGCGTATTATTCAACCATATGCTTTGTGATTCAATCAGTTTTTTCCAACTATCTAGACTGATGATCATCAGATTCTGACTTTCTAAAAACTCTTTTTTGATTGTTCGGTCGTGCATGATCATGATGTGATTTGGAGCGATTTGCTCTATCGAACGAATGGTTTCCTGAATATCACGGGTGCTTTTCATTTCACCGCTTGCATCTAAAACCGTGATCTGAGAACCGTTATTATTGATTAACTTTTTAGCATATTCAATTAAAAAAGCATCTTCTTTATTGAAAATCGGCATAAAAATCTGGTTGACGTCTTCTAAGTCTTTGTCGATAAAAATTCCGACCGGCATTTTACTTTTAGCAATAATATGACGTGTTCTTTCATCAAAAGGAGAATTTTCAAACAGCCCTTCTTTTCCTGTGAACTTATCAATTAAGCGATCCGGGTTTACAATTCTGGAGGTAAAGCCAAGTATTTTTCCAAGCAAAGTTCCTTCAAAAATAGATTGTCCCAAACCTACCAATAACAAATCATAGTCCCCTTGATTGGCGGTATCGATGATGTCGGTATCAATATCGTTTGTTACTTTAAAAACACTAACCATATTTTGATTCAGACGTTCTGACTCTTCGATAACCGGAACCAACATTTTACGTTCCTGATCTTTCACATCAAACGAATGCACTTCTGTACTTAAAGACAAATGCATTGCTGTAACAATAGAATTATCAGATTGTTTTTTAACCAAGCTATTTGCAATTCGCAACAGTTTTTTACCTTTCTCGGGAGTCGCAAAGGACAGCAGAATCTTAAACTTGCTTTTATTCCCAATCTCTTGTGGAATGGCCGTTATTTTATCTTTAAAAATAAAGCCTATAAAATCCAACGCCGGGCCCGTCATAAAAGTGGTCACTAACGCCATAATTACCATCATAGTAAAAATCTCAGTAGACAAAACACCTAAATCATATCCGATATTCAGTACTACCAGCTCCATTAAACCTCTCGTATTCATTAAAGCACCAATCGCCAGACTGTCTTTCCAGCTTTGTCCCATAAACTTGGCAGCAAAAGCGCTTCCAAAAAACTTCCCAACTACGGCAACGGCAATAATTAAACCTGTGATTTTCCACAAATAAGGATCATTCAATAAACCAATTTGCGTACGCAATCCAGTAAATACAAAGAACAACGGCAATAACACGATGATGGCAACATCTTCGACTTTTTCAATAAAAATATTTCTAAACGTATTGTTTTCCGGCATAATGGCTCCTGCTAAAAAGGCTCCAAATAACGCATGAATTCCAATTAGCTCAGCCGCATAAGCAGAAAATAATAAGGTTATAAAGAAAATGGCGACAACCGGTTTATTCAGACTTTCGCGGGTTGAGTTTAAGTCCCCCACTCGTTTTAAAAACGGACGAACTATTTTGAGCATGATAATAACATACAAAACCGCCAAACCAATTACATACAAAGAACTTGTAAAAGAACCCGCTTTTACAATTGCAATTACAACAGCCAAAATACACCAGGCTGTAATATCATCTGCGGCAGCACAGGTTATCGCAATTGTACCCAGTTTTGTCTTTTGCATACCTCGCTCCTGCACAATTCTCGCCAGAACCGGAAATGCGGTAATACTCATGGCAATTCCCATAAACAATCCGAAAGAAGAGAACTCTACGCCAATTGGAGCAAAAGTGTGGTAAATAAAATAGGCTAAACTTAACCCTAATGCAAACGGAATTACGATACTGGCGTGGCTTATTACGACTGCATCATGGGCTTTATTCTTCAGTACTTTTAAGTCCAGCTCCATTCCAATAACGAACATAAAAAGGATTAAACCAATCTGACTTAAAAACTGCAGATTCCCTAAAGATTCTTTTGGAAATAGTGTAGCGGAGAATTCCGGGAAATACATTCCGACCAAAGACGGCCCTAACACAATTCCGGCAATCATCTCGCCAATAACGGAAGGTTGCCCAATTTTTCTAAAAATCCACCCGAATAAACGTGCCACCAGAATAATCGTAACAATCTGCGCTAACAAAATAGCCAAAGGATGTTGCAGGTTCTCGACCATAGAATGCAGAAAATCATTCCAATGATTGCTTTCTATTTTTTTGCGAACAATTCCACGGCCTACTTCCAGCGAAGCGCCCTTAACAATCACCCAATATATCAAAGCAGTAAAACCTCCAATAATGGTAACGTAAAACGCTGAGTTTTTTATGCTGTTCATAACTTCTCTTTTAATTTTTATGGGGCAAATATCAGAAGTGATTTCTTATCCAAGAAGTAAATTTAAACCTAATTTTCAATCCATGTAACAAGTCCGAAAAACTTTGTAATAAGTTGGAATAGTTGATAAAAAAGAGCTTCGACTTTGCTTAGCTTGGGCTTCGACTCCGCTCAGCTTGACAGTTGAGAGGTTATATTTTTATTTTTTTTAAGAAGTCTGAACGATAGGTTTCGCTAAGTAATAGTGTGCTGTTTTTTTCGTTTTTTTCTAAATGATGTAAAACAATTTCGTTGTGATTAAAAAACTTAATGGCTTTTACCGCGACAATCTCTTTTTTGTTTACGCGACAAAAGTCGGTTTCGGGTAATTCTTTTAGGAGGGTATCAAATTTAACGTTTTTCAAATTCAGAAAACTGCCATCGGTCAACAGTACCGTTTTATCGCGGCTGTCGCTGATTGCGGTTTTTATGTATTGAATCTGATCAAAATACAGCAAAGTCTTTCCTTTATCGGTATTGAGCTGTATGAATTTTTTGGCTGCGTCGGGTTTGTGGAATCGTTCTGCTGCTTTTGAGATCGCTTTCTGTAAACGTTCCAATTTTACCGGTTTCGTGATATAATCTACTGCCTCGATTGTAAAAGCATCTGCAGCATATTCTTTATAAGCGGTACAAAAAATAACCAGCTTATTTTGCAACATTTCCGCCAAATGCAAACCGTTAATTCCCGGCATTTCGATGTCAGAAATTAATAAATCAAAATCGAGTTGGTCCATTTCGGTCAATAGTTTCTCGGGATTATTAAACGTTTTTACGATTTCAACTTCGGAAATTTGTTCGCAAAGCATTTTCAAATACGTTAATCCGGGTAACTCATCGTCCAGAAGCAAGCATTTCAGTTTTGTATTCAAGTAGATCAATTTTTAGGTGAGCAATGTAAACATCATTTTCTACAAATCTCTCGAGTTTGAAATTATTTCTGTAAATAATCCGCAGACGATGTTCTAAAGTCGAGTGGCCAATACCGCTTCGCTCTTTTTTCAGCACTTTTTTATCTGAGATTTTATTGGAAACGGTCATAGAAAACGCGTTGTCTTTAAACTCAAAAATCACTGAAATAAAAGCATCGGCACTTTGCAAATCGGCATGTTTGAAAGCATTTTCGATTAAATCAATAGAAATTAGTGGCGCCAGCAAAGGCTGCTCATACAATTTATCCTCTTTATTGATATTGGTTTTGATTTTCAACTCAAACAGCGGACTAATCTTGATTTTATTGATTTCGATTAAATTCAATGCAAAATCAATTTCTTCTTTTGCAGTGACAAATTTCTTTTTGCTTTCGTATAAAATATAATCCAAAACATTCGCCAGTTTATCTAAAGCAAAATAGGTTTGATAGGCATGCGATTGTATGGAGTTTAGAATATTCTTAAAAAGATGGGGATTCAGTTTTGCTTCTAATGTTTCCAGTTGCAAGTCATTGACTTTCATCTCGAGCGCATAAAAACTTTTTTCAGCATCCTCTTTTGCTTTTTTTGAATGCATTAATTGATACACCATAAAGCCAATGATGACAACCAATAATAAAATAATGGCTAAAAAAATAAAAGTAATGGTATCGTTTTCCTGCATAGTACTATTTTTTTTTCAACACGAATTTCACGAATTTTTACAAATTGAGCTCTCTTTTGACACTAAAAAAATCATTTAATTCATGTCATTCGTTGCGTTGTTCTGCCACAGATTAAACGGATTAAACGGATTCTCGCGGATTTTTTTTTGCCTGGCGCTAAAACTTTAAGCCTGTAACCTATTTTCTTGCCACGAATCACGCAAATTTCACAAACTAAAATATACGATCTGTGCAAATCTGTTTAATCAGATAAATCTCTGGTGGTGTTTTTTTGCCACAGATTAAACGGATTAAACGGATTCTCGCGGATTCTTTTTTAGCTTGGCGCTAAAACTTTAAACCTGTAACCAGTTTTCTTGCCACGAATTACGCAAATTTCACAAACTAAAATATACGATCTGTGTAAATCCGTTTAATCCGTTTAATCTGCGACCTTTTTTTGCCACGAATTCCACAAATTAAAATATACAATCTGCACAAATCTGTTTAATCAGATAAATCCTTGGTGGTGTTTTTTTGCCACAGATTAAACGGATTAAACAGATTCTCGCGGATTTTTTTTTGCCTGGCGCTAAAACTTTAAACCTGTAACCAGTTTTCTTACCACGAATTACGCAAATTTCACAAACTAAAATATACGATCTGTGTAAATCCGTTTAATCCGTTTAATCCGTTTAATCTGCGACCTTTTTTTGCCACCAATTACGCAAATTTCACGAATTGAAATATACAATATGTAGAAATCTGTTTAATCTGTGGCTAACCTTTTTAATGACTAGACACAAACTTCAACCCAATGATCGAAGCAATTAATGTCGAAAGAAAAAAGACTCTCCAAAAAGTAACCGGTTCTTTAAAAATCAGAATCCCTACCAAAACGGTTCCTACTGCTCCGATTCCTGTCCAAACGGCATAAGCGGTACCAATTGGTAAAACCTGTGTTGCTTTATATAGTAAAATCATACTGATAGAAAGACAAACAAAAAAGCCTGCCATCCAATAGGTTGAAATAATTCCGGTTGTTTCTTTCGCTTTTCCTAAGCACGAAGCAAAACCAACTTCAAAAAGTCCCGCAATAATTAACAAAATCCAATTCATTTTTGTTTCATTTTAAATTAAGCGCAAATATCCGAAAAGCTAAGCTAGTAATTCTAAAATCAGCTATAAATCTTAGAAATCCAATGGTAATTTTGTGTTAACATACCGTAAAAACTGAACCAATTGTTTATGATTTTGAGCACTTTTCACTACATTTGCATCCATTTTTAAAGATTTTATGAAAAACACTATTCAAGTCGGATTTTGGGAAAAAATAGCCCGAATCATACTTAAAAACAGAGTTGCAATATTAGTTCTCCTATCTGCCTTAACCATTTTCCTTGCTTATCAATGGAAAAACCTTTCTATGACCTATACCGAAGCCAATCTGCTTCCTAAAAATCATATTGCCAATAAAGACTATCAAAAATTCTTAGACAAGTTTGGTGAAGAAGGAAATCTTGTTGTAATTGGTTTTAAAGATCCTAACTTTTTTACTCCGAAAAATTATGCTGCCTGGAATGAATTAATGACAGGTTTAAAAGAATCCAAAGAAGTAGATTTAGTGGTTTCCTTAAACGATTTGAAGAAACTGGAAAAAGATACCGTTAACGAGAAATTTGTTTTGTCACCGTTTATCAACCAAAGCAAAACGCATGATCCGGCTTATCTGAAAAGTGTTCAATACGATCTGTTTCACAATCTGCCTTTTTACGAGGGACTATTGTTTAATAAAGAAAGTGGTAGTGTTCGATCTGCTATTTACATCAATAAAAAGATTGTAAATACAGCCGAAAGAAAAACTTTTATTCTTGAAAATTTAGTCCCAAAAATCGATAAATTCGAAAAAACTACGGGAATTGACCTGCGCGTTTCGGGGATGCCTTATATCAGAACCATCAATGCTGCCAATATGAAAGGCGAAATCGGACTTTTTATCGGTGCAGCTTTACTGACAGTTTCTCTGATTTTCTTTTTCTTTTTCCGTTCGTTCAGAGCTACTTTTATTTCCATCTGTATTTTGATTGTCGGGGTAATCTGGTCCTTCGGAACACTTGGATTATTTCATTACAAAATCACGATTCTAACGGCTATTATTCCGCCATTAATTATCGTAATCGGAATCACGAATTGTATTTTTCTGATTAATAAATACCAGCAGGAAATCAAACTTCACAATAATCAGGCAAGAGCTTTGCAACGTATTATTTCGAGAATCGGAGTTTCGACTCTAATGACGAATCTGACGACTGCAATTGGTTTTGCTACCTTTATGATTACGGGTAACGATTTGCTTTTTGAATTTGGTTTAGTGACTTCTATCAATGTGATCTCTGTTTATTTATTGACTCTTTTAATTGTGCCAATCATATACAGCTTTATGTCGATGCCAAATGAAAAACATTTGTATCACTTAACCAAAACCTATATTTCGACCCTGCTTGACTTTGTTGAAAATGTGGTAAAAAACAAACGCAAAGTAATTTACATCCTTTACGGTTTGCTTTTAGTTTTTAGTGTTATCGGAGTTTCACAAATGAAAGTTTCGGGAAGTTTGATCGGAGAAATGCCAAAAAGCGCTTCGTTCTTTAAAGACATTTTATTCTACGAAAAAGAATTCAATGGTGTAATGCCTTTGGAAATAATGATTGACACTAAGAAGAAAAAAGGTGTTATGAAAGCGTCTACCATTCGTAAAATGGATGAATTGCAAAATACAATTATCGAAATGCCTGAATTGGCAAAACCGGTTTCGATTGTAAATTTGGTTAAATATTCAAAACAGGCTTTTTACAACGGAAATCCTGAATATTATCAACTGCCAACTTCGCAAGAGCAGACTTTTATTTTGGGCTATGCTAAAAATGCGACGAAAAACAGTAAAGACAATTTAATGAAAGCTTATGTAGATTCGACTGGTCAATACGCCCGTATCACTACTTTCATGAAGGATATCGGTACAGATGAAATGGCGAGAGTCGAGAAAAAACTACATAAAAAAATTGACGAAATTTTCCCAAAAGACCGTTATGAAGTTACGGTTACCGGAAAAGCTTTGGTTTTCCAGAAAGGAACTTCGTATTTAGTAGACAACTTAATCGAATCGTTGATTTTTGCTATACTGGTGATTGCGATACTGATGTTGTATTTATTCCGCTCTTTCAAAATGGTTTTCGCTTCGGTTATTACGAATGTTTTACCGCTTTGCATTACTTCGGGATTAATGGGGTATTTTGGAATCCCTCTAAAACCGTCTACTATTTTAGTATTCAGTATTGCATTTGGAATTTCGGTAGATAATGCAATTCAGTTTATGGCGAAATACAAACATGATTTATTGCAAAGTAACGGAAAGGTCAAAAAATCTGTTTTCAGTGCTTTAAGAGAAACCGGAATCAGTACTTTTTATACTTCAGTAGTTTTGATTTTAGGTTTTGCCACTTTTACGCTTTCCAGCTTTAGCGGAACAATTGCACTTGGGGGATTAATTTCTTGTACACTTGCATTTGCGATGTTTGCGAACTTATTGGTTTTACCGGCTTTGGTTTTGACATTTGAGAAGAAGAAGGCGAAGAAAGAGGATTTGGAAGGATTGGAATAGTTTTTTGCCACGAATTTCACGAATTAGTGCGAATTGTTCAATTCGATTTATCACTACATCAAAATGTAGAGAAACAACGAGAAACAGCAATTTTATAAAATAAACACACACATTTACGAATTAAAATTCATGAATGTGTGTTTTTTTTTGATGAACCCCCAACTACACTTCGTATTTTCTTATTAACCATTTATTCACTTAACTAAATTTCGTTCTGATTTTTACGCGCGAAAAACAATCTAAAAATAAATATTAAAACAATAAAAGATCCTTTTTGTTCAAACAAGAAAACAAATTATTCTTACATTTGAATTTAAAATTTAACTAAATTAAAAATGGGGATATTTGATAGATTAAGGAATGAATTCCTTGACATCATTGAATTCGTAGACAATACCAACAATACTATTGTTTATAGATTTGAAAGATTTCAGAATGAAATAAAAAACAACAGTAAACTTATTGTTAGAGAAGGTCAGCAGGCTGTTTTCATGAATGAAGGCAAAATTGCAGACATTTTTAGCGCAGGAACTTATAATCTAAATACTCAAAATTTACCTATTTTATCTACTTTAAAAGGCTGGAAATACGATTTTAACAGTCCCTTTAAAGCAGAAGTTTATTTTATTAACACTCGCAACTTTATCGATCAGAAATGGGGAACAAAAAATGCGTTAATTTTAAATGACGATCGTTTTGGAATGCTGGAAGTCAGAGCATTTGGAACCTATGCTTTTAAAGTTGTTGATTCTCAAAAATTCATTCAGGAAATTGTGGGTACCGACGGACAATTTACCACCCAAGAAATTGCAGAGCAATTAAAAAGTATAATTGTTTCGCGTTTTACTGATGCAATTGGTGAAGCAAAATTACCGATAGAATCGTATGTAGGCAACACTACGGAACTTTCGACTACGATTTTTAACTTCATGAAAGATGATTTTGCGGATTATGGGATAGAACTCAGTAGATTTTTACTCGAAAACACCTCAATGCCTGAGGATATTAAAAAAGAGATTTTTGAATTAAGCCGTCTCAATAAGATAGACATGCAGAAATTCACACAATACAAAACAGCTCAATCTATTGAAAAAGCCGTAGAAAACCCTTCCGGAATTGCAGGAACCGCTTTTAGCATCGGAACTGGATTGCATATGGCAAAACAAATGATGCAGTCTTTCGACGAATCGTCTCAAACAGCGACAGCAAACCAAACTTCCTTTACACCGAATCAAACGCCTCCACCTTTACCCGTTGAAGGGAAGACTTATTTTGCTGCAATTAACAATGTTCAATCTGGTCCATTTAACGAAAGTCAGATTTCATCTCTAATCGAAAACAAACAGCTTTTAGAAGATACCTTGGTATGGAATCAAGGAATGGAAGGATGGCAAAAAGCCTCAACTGTGCCTGAACTGCAAAACATATTTTCAAAAATTCCTCCTCCATTGCCTAAAAACTAATCTTTTAAAATGAGAAACGCTGAAATAAAAGACGAAACACTAAAAGCTTTCAACTGCTCTAACTGTGGAGCTGGATTAAAATACAAACCCGGAGAAGAAAATTTAACCTGCGAATATTGCAAAACTGTAAATAGCATTCCGCAGCAAGAAATTATTATCGAAGAAGCCAATTTCGAGGAATATCTGGAGAAACTGGAAGCAGAAAACTTAGTCAATGAAAAAACAATGCACTGTAAAAGCTGTGGTGCAGTTTCTACAGTAAATGTAAACTCAAGATCATCCAGCTGTCCGTACTGCAGCAACCCTTTTACGGATGGAGACGCAAAAATGGATCTTGTAATAAAACCTTCTTACTTGCTACCTTTTAAAGTCGACAAAGAAAAAGCAATTCAAATTGGTCTCAACTGGATAAAAGACGTTTGGTACACAAAAAACACACAATCATCTTCACTAACAATAGAGGCCGTATATACCCCCTATTGGACTTTTGATATGAATACTCATACCGACTCTATTCTAAAAAATGCCTTTAATCGTTCATTTTCAAGTGTAACTACCCTTTTCTATGATGATGTGTTAGTCTCTGCTTCAGCAAATATCAGTCAGTATCTGTTAAACCAAATAAAGCCTTGGGACATACAAAAACTAACCGATACAAATGACGAATACTTAAATGATTATACTGTTGAAAAATACAGTATAGATCTAAAAAAAGGATTCCATGAGGCAAAAAAAATGGTTGATCAAGCCGTTAAAACAAAAATTACTTCAGATGCCGTCAATAAGATGTTCCATGCAGATATTATTCAGACGCAATATCTTAACATAAAATTCAAGCTTATTATATTCCCTGTTTATATCATTTCTTATGATTACAAAGGCAAGAAAAATCAGTTGTATGTTAATGGCTATGATGGAAAACTAGCTTCAGAAAGACCCAGAAACCCAATAGTTGCCGTATTCCTCAAAACAATACTAGTAATCACTATAATTTTCGCGGCTTTAATCCTATTATTAATGATCGCGTCTCTTTTTGCTCTCTTCCAAACTCCTTAAACAACATTAATCCGGAACAGTATTAATCGTTATGGATAGAATCTTTTCGATCGATACTGTTTTGTTTTTAAAGCGGTAATCACAATTACTAACTCTTTATTTTCAAGACGAATAATAGCAAATCCATTTAAAAATAATCTGATCTACTTTTTCTAACGCTATTGAATTACTTCTCGCTAGGACAATTACAAACAAATCAATTATATTTGCAGTTATTGAACAACAATATTATTTAATATCAATTTTATTAAAAATGAAACACACAAAAGTTAAAGACTTATTAAACAGTACTACGACGCTTCAGGAGGTTAATGCAAAAGGATGGGTGAGAACTTTTAGAAATAATCAGTTCATCGCTCTTAATGACGGTTCTACCATTAATAATATACAATGTGTTGTTGATTTTGAAAATACACCGGAAGAGACTCTGAAAAGAATCACCACGGGAGCTGCCGTTTCTGTAACTGGAACTTTGGTTGAAAGCAAAGGTGCAGGTCAGAAATACGAAATTCAGGTTTCTAAAATTGAAATTTTAGGAGATTCTGATGCGGAAAAATTTCCAATACAATCCAAGAAACACTCTTTAGAATTCTTACGTGAGAATGCGCATTTACGTGTACGTACGAATGCTTTTGGCGCGATTATGCGTGTGCGTTCGGTATTGTCGTTTGCAGTTCACAGCTATTTTCAACAAAGAGGTTTTGTGTATGTAAACACGCCAATTATAACCGGTTCTGATGCTGAGGGTGCAGGAGAAATGTTTAAAGTTACGGCTTTGCCATTTGACAATACACCAAGAACAGAAGACGGAAAAGTAAATTATAAAGAAGATTTCTTCGGAAAAGAAACCAACTTAACGGTTTCAGGACAGTTAGAGGGAGAAACTTTTGCTATGGCATTGGGTCAGATCTATACTTTTGGACCAACTTTCAGAGCTGAAAATTCAAATACTTCTCGCCACCTGGCAGAATTTTGGATGATTGAGCCAGAAGTGGCTTTCAACAATCTGGATGACAACATGGACTTGGCTGAAGATTTTATTCAATATGTAATAAAATATGCTTTGGACAATTGTGGTGATGATTTAAAATTCCTGGAAGGAAGATTATTAGAAGAAGAAAAATCAAAACCACAGGCCGACAGAAGCGAAATGGCTTTGTTAGAAAAGTTAAACTTTGTATTAGAAAACAACTTTAAACGTGTTTCTTATACTGAAGCAATTGATATTTTAAGAGATTCTACTCCGAATAAAAAGAAAAAATTCAACTATATCATTAACGAATGGGGAGCTGATTTACAGTCAGAGCACGAACGTTATTTGGTTGAAAAACACTTTAAATGTCCGGTAATTTTATTTGATTACCCGGCAAACATTAAGGCATTTTACATGCGTTTGAATGAGGACGGAAAAACAGTTCGTGCCATGGATATCCTTTTCCCAGGAATTGGAGAAATCGTTGGTGGTTCTGAAAGAGAAGAGCGTTACGACGTTTTAATTGAAAAAATGAAAGCCTTAGAAATCGACGAAGAAGAATTATCATGGTATTTAGATACCAGAAGATTTGGTTCGGCAACACACTCAGGATTCGGTTTAGGATTTGAGCGTTTGGTATTGTTTGTTACAGGTATGTCAAACATCCGCGACGTAATTCCTTTTCCTAGAACTCCTGGAAGTGCTGAGTTTTAAGAGATAAGTTATTGCCGCTAAGGCGCGAAGACGCAAAGTTTTTTTCTTTTAAATTTTGCTTGAACACAAAAAATAAAAATACCACGAAGACATAAATTCACAGGGTATCTTTTATTCTTTTTTCACTGACGACTTAAACCTCATCAGAGCAAATTAGCCTTGTGTCTTCGTGCTTTCGTGACAAAAACAAAAAAAATGCTCACAGAAAGAACAGAAGAAATAGGAAGAGTTATTGTAAATGCTGCATTTAAAGTCCACAAACAACTTGGACCTGGATTATTAGAAAGAGTTTATGAAGTTTGTCTGGCTCATGAAATCAGCAAGACCGGTCTTACTGTTAAGCGCCAGATTCATATTCCGATTATTTATGACGGAATCGTATTCGATGAAGGATTACGTCTCGATTTGTTAATCGAAGATTCTATAATCATAGAAATAAAAGCAGTTGAGCAAGTAAATCCGGTTTGGGAAGCACAAATTATAAGTCACTTAAAAATACTTGATAAAGATTTAGGCTTTTTAATCAACTTCAATGTTCCTTTAATTAAAAGTGGCATAAGACGATTTATACATACAAAAAAAGAGTATTAAAGCCTTTAAGGCAAATATAAAAAACAAAAAAACTTTGCGCCTTTGCGTCTTAGTGGCTAAAAAATTAGTGCCTTGTTATGCTAAAGCAATTTTTAAATTTAAAATTATCCCAAAAATTATCTCCACAGCAAATCCAGCTGATGAAGTTAATTCAATTGCCTACGCAAGCATTTGAGCAACGTTTATTAGAAGAAATGAACGAAAACCCGGCTTTAGAAGCTGGAAAAGAAGACGAATACGAACCTGATGAATTCTCTAATGAAGAATACGACGATTACGATGATGCAGAATCAGACCGAATTGAAGCAGACGACATTAATATAGACGAATATTTAAGCGACGACGATACCCCGGATTACAAAACGCAGGTTAATAATTACGGAGACGAAGAAGAACGCGAAACGCCTTTTGCTTCTCCGATTAGTTTTCATCAGGATTTAATCAATCAGTTGAATACTTTTATTTTGAATGACGAAGAGCGCGAAATCGCTGAGTTCTTAGTGGGAAGTATCGACGATATGGGTTACATCCGCAGAAGTGTGCCGGATATTGTTGACGACATGGCTTTTACTCAGGCGATTTATACGGATGAAGCTATGGTTGAAAAAATGCTCCATATCATTCACGAACTAGAGCCATCAGGAGTTGGTGCGCGCGATTTACAGGAATGTTTATTGTTGCAGTTAAAACATAAAACACCTACTGAATATGTTGACTTAGCGATTGATATTATCGAAAATCAGTTTGATGCTTTTACCAAAAAACATTACGATAAATTAATTCAAAAATACGGTGTTTCGAACGAACAGCTTAAAAAAGCCATTCACGAAATCGAAAGACTAAATCCGAAACCCGGAGGATCTTACACCGGAAACAATAAAGTAACCGAAAATGTAGTTCCTGATTTCGCCATCAGAATTGTTGACGGTGAGCTTGAATTGACTTTAAATGGCAGAAATGCCCCTTCCCTGCACGTTTCTAAAGATTATCAGGAAATGATGCAGACGTATAAAGATTCTCGTGATAAATCGACTGCACAGAAAGATGCGGTTCAGTTTATCAAGCAGAAACTGGATTCGGCCAAATGGTTTATTGACGCGATCAGACAACGTCAGGAAACGCTTTTTGTGACGATGAATGCCATTATGCATTATCAGGAAGAATATTTCTTAGACGGAGACGAAACCAAGTTAAAACCAATGATCTTAAAAGACATTGCGGATATGGTTGGTTTGGATATTTCGACGATTTCACGTGTTGCTAACAGCAAATATGTAGAAACACCTTACGGAACAAAACTGATTAAAGAGTTTTTCTCTGAAGCCATGAAAAATGATCAGGGCGAAGATGTTTCAACACTGGAAATTAAAAAAATCCTTCAGAACACCATTGAAGAAGAAGACAAGAAAAAACCACTTCCGGACGATCAACTTGCCGATATTCTAAAAGAAAAAGGATATCCTATCGCCAGAAGAACAATTGCCAAATACCGCGAACAACTTGATATTCCGGTGGCTAGGATGAGGAAGAAAATATAATTTTTTTCGACAAATAATATTAATGTATATATAAAACCCGACAGGTTTCAAAAACCTGTCGGGTTTGTTTTTTATTTTAAACTTCGAAAATTATTTATACTGATCCGGTAGTATAGTCACTTTAAACAAAAACACCTTCTTTTTGTCCTTGTAACTGTACACTAATGTAAAGTCATTATTGGCAAAAACTCTAAGACCCGGATTTGCTTTAGCCGTGCTCAGCAGACTTTTTTCAATCTCTTTATGAACTACATCGAGATCGGTCTTTTCTTTTTCTATGTTTACCAAAGTCAAGTTATACTGTGCGACTTTCTCATTTCCTTCCGGCAAACTCACGCTATCTAAACGAATTCCCTCTTGTATGGTTAAGGGGCAATTTGTATTGTATTTCTCAACTAATTCCTTTATTTCAGTATCTACTTCATCCGTACTTTTATAAAAATAAAACTGAATCACAAACACCAAAACCAATGCAATTCCAACCGTAATCATCAACCGAATATTCTGTCTTTCTTTACTTTCCTTTTTTTGCATTGTTTATTTTGGTTTTAATGTTATTTAGAAAATCAAAAATAAAGCTATTTCTCCTGATTCTTTTTCATGGCATTGTAATAGGCAGCACGACTAAGCGGCTCATATTCTTCTGTTTCACCAAGCATAACCAGCTTGTCATTATCTGTTTTTCTGAAACTATAGTTGGCTAAGTTTCCCGTTCTGGTACAAACGGCGTGCACTTTAGTAACATATTCAGCGGTTGCCATAAGTGCCGGCATGGGTCCGAAAGGGTTTCCTTTAAAATCCATATCCAATCCGGCAACAATCACCCGAATTCCCTGATTGGCCAAATCATTACAAACCGTAACAATTTCGTCATCAAAAAATTGGGCTTCATCAATACCAATGACATCGCAACCTTGTGCTAAAATTGAAATATTAGCAGCTGCCGGTACCGGTGTTGAACGAATTTGATTGGCATCGTGTGACACCACCATTTCGTCATGATAACGGGTATCTATAGCGGGTTTAAAAATTTCGACTCTTTGTTTGGCAAATTGGGCGCGTTTTAATCTGCGAATTAACTCCTCGGTTTTACCCGAAAACATTGATCCACAAATAACTTCAATCCAACCAAATTGTTCTTTGTGATTTACTGTATTTTCGAGAAACATTTTGTATTTTTCTACCTTTTAAAATGAATAGTTTTTATTACTTTGTACTGGTAATAATTTGACGTAAAAAAATGCTTTTTTTACATTTTTCAAAAATAGATAATTTTTATCAAATCGAAGATTCGCAAACGCTTATTAACAGAAATAAAAGTAAGATTAAGCGATTTTCCTTCGGCAATCAAAGCCATTCAGGCCAATTAAAAACACACTAAAGTACCGTATTCACTATAATTTCAACCGTTATGAAAAAAAAATTGGAAGCCGATTTAATCAGCATTGCACATCGAATTCTAAAGCTTAAAAGCAAATCCGATATCAATCAGTTATATCTTGAAACACAGAAATTATATGAAAAACTAGCGGTTCTGAAGTTTGTAGACGAAAACTTCGACACTTTGAAACCAACAATCGGACGCAGTGAAGTAGAATCTCATGTAGAAACCATTTTCGAAAAAGAAGATTTAGCTCCTGTAGCGATTCAAACAGAAGAAATAACTCCGGTTGCCGCTGAAGAAACTTCAGAAACCGCAGCAGAAGTAATTCCTGATCCGGAAGTTAATGAAGAAAAAGAGGAAGAGCCTGTAATTGAAATCCCGGAAGAGGAAATCAAAGAACCAATTGCTGAAACTATTGAAGAAACCGCTACAGAAGAAATTGTAGCAGAAGAAATTGTAGCAGAAGAAATCGAAGAACCGATAATTGAAACAATTGTTGAACCGATAACCGCAACTATCGAAGACGAAGAACCTGTAACAGAAACAATTTCAGAAGAAAAGATTGAAACGCTTGCCTTTGATACATCCATTTCCGAAGAAACAGCAGAAACAGAGATAAAAGAAACACTTTCTTTTACAACCAAAAGTGATTTAAACCCGATTCCGGATTTCAAACCTGCTTTTGAACTTACAGAGGAACCGGAAGAGAAGCCAAAGGAAGAAACAGAAACAAAACAAAATCCAATTCAATTTTTGTTTGAAGATTTTGGCGTTAATTATGCGGATGCTGAATTTGTAAAAGTAGATAGTTTTGAAGCCGTAACGCCTACCTCATCAATTCCGGAACTTAAAGAAAATAAAACCGTTGAGACTGTCGTTATAGAGAAAACAGAAACAAAAGCAACTTCCTTAAACGAAAAACTGGCAAAAGGTTTTCATGTTGATTTGAACGATCGAATTGCCTTTACTAAAAATCTTTTCGGAAACAGCACCGAAGATTACAGCCGTGTTTTAAATCAGCTATTAACTTTCGATTCTTATGGCGAAGCAGCCGAATTTATTGAAAATATGGTAAAACCGGATTACAACAATTGGGAAGGAAAAGACGATTACGCACAACGTTTTCTTGAAATTGTAGAGAAGAAATTCTCTTAAACACAAATCTCACCCATTTTCACGAATTTCAATACTTGATGCCATTTCGAAAGACAATGATTTGCATCAATCTGTGAAATTCGCGTTTTAAATAACAAGCTTAATTATGTCTAAATTATATATCGTTCCAACGCCAATCGGCAATCTCGAAGACATGACCTTCCGCGCCATCCGGATTCTGAAAGAAGTCGATTTGATTTTGGCCGAAGACACCCGAACGAGTGGTAAACTCCTAAAGCATTTTGAAATCGGCACGCACATGCACAGCCATCATATGCACAATGAGCACAAAACAACAGAAAACTTAATCGCTCGTTTGAAAGCGGGTGAAACAATTGCGCTAATTTCGGACGCAGGAACTCCTGCTATTTCAGATCCGGGATTTTTATTGACACGTGCTTGTGTTGAGAATAAAATTGAAGTGGAATGTCTACCCGGCGCAACTGCCTTTGTTCCCGCATTAGTAAACAGCGGCTTGCCAAACGACCGTTTTATTTTTGAAGGCTTCCTTCCGGAGAAAAAAGGCCGCCAAACCCGATTTTTGGCTTTAGCCGAAGAAACCCGAACCATGATTTTGTATGTTTCCCCACACAAACTACTGAAAACATTAGTAGAATTTGTGACTTATTTTGGCGACGACCGACAAGTTTGCGTTTGCAGGGAATTATCCAAAATGCACGAAGAAAATGTTCGCGGTACAGCAAAAGAAGTACTAACTCATTTTGAAAAAACAGCACCACGTGGTGAAATTGTCGTTGTTGTGGCTGGAAAAACAATTGAGAAAGAAGCTAAGAAGAGTAAATATTCTAAGGACGAAGAAGAAGAATAAAAGTACACAATATTAGTTCAACACGAATTTCACAGATTAACACAGATTAAAAAATTCTTTGTAAATCTTTTAAATCTGTGGCGAAAAAATAAAATCAAGATTACACAATACAAATTCAACACGAATTTCACCAATTAACACAGATTATAATCCTTTGTAAATCTTTTAAATCTGTGGCAAAAAAATAAAAACAAGAGTACGAAATACTAGTTCAACACAAATTTCACAGATTAACACGAACCTTTGTGTTTATACTCCAATTTTAATTCGAGAAATTAGTAAAATTCGTGGCAAAAAAATAACACACACAACATGAGCGTACAAGCCTTTTTAGAAAAATTAAACCAGACTCCAACTGCAATCGCTTTTACTGAAACCATTGCAACTGTAGAAGAAAATTATAACTTCACCCCAACTGCTTTTCAAAACGGAAATCAACACAATGCTGCCGGAGAAAATTCGGGTTCCTGTAAAGTTTTTGCTTTTGCTAAATTGCAGAACTTAACACAAGAGCAAACTTTAGCCTGTTTTGGAGCATATTATTTTGATGAAGTGTTGGGCGATCCAAACGGAACAAACCATCAAAACATAAGAAACTTTATTACTAATGGTTGGAACGGAATTCAATTTGAAGGAACAGCTTTAGAAACAAAATAATGTAAATTTTACGCTGTCAGGTTGAGCGAAGTCGAAACCCCTCGATCTGACAAAATAAAAGCACTCTTTTTAAAGATTTTGATTAAACGATTTCTAAAGTCCACAATCTAAAATCTGAAATCTAAAATCTACAATTAAAAATGCGTTGGACTTTAAAACCTAAACCTTCTCAAGATAAAATCAACCATTTGGCGCAAGCCTTAAATGTAGAAGATTTTGTGGCAACACTTTTGATTCAGCGTGGTATTGAAACTTTTGAAGAGGCTAAAAATTTCTTTCGTCCTTCGTTAGAGCATCTGCACGATCCATTCCTCATGAAGGACATGGACAAAGCGGTTGTCCGCATAGAAGCGGCAATCAACAACCAGGAAAACATACTGGTTTTTGGAGATTATGATGTTGACGGAACAACGGCCGTTTCATTGGTTTCTTCGTATTTAAAATCTCATTATCCGAATGTTGCCACTTATATTCCGGATCGTTACGACGAAGGTTACGGCATTTCTTTTAAAGGAATTGACTTTGCCGATGACAACGGATTTTCACTAATTATCGCTCTTGACTGCGGAATCAAATCAATTGACCACATTGCCTACGCAAAAGAACGAAACATTGACTTTATTATTTGCGATCACCACAGACCCGGAGAATTTCTGCCAGACGCTGTAGCCATCTTAGACCCAAAAAGAGAAGATTGTTTCTATCCGTATGACGAATTATGTGGTTGCGGAGTAGGCTTTAAATTAATTCAAGCCTTAGGGAAAAACAGAAATGAAACTATCGCCGATTTAGTTCCTTATCTCGATTTAGTAGCCACCGCAATTGCCGCAGATATTGTTCCGATTACAGGAGAAAACAGAGTTCTCGCTTATTTCGGATTGCAAGTAATCAATAGTGCTCCAAGACCTGGAATTAAAGCTTTGGTTCATCAGATAAAAAAGCAAGTTTTAGATATCTCTGACGTTGTTTTTATCATTTCACCCCGAATAAATGCTGCGGGAAGAATCAAACACGGAAATCACGCGGTAGAGCTATTGACCGAATTTAATTTTGAACAAGCACAACAATTTGCCTCAGAAATTGAGCAATACAATGCAGATCGCAAGGATCTGGACAAAAAAATCACCAAAGAAGCTTTTCAACAGATTCTAGAAAATAACGAACAAGACCGCTTTTCTACCGTTGTATTTCAGGAAGACTGGCACAAAGGTGTAATCGGAATTGTAGCTTCAAGATTAATTGAAACCTATTACCGTCCGACCTTGGTTTTCACGAAAAGTGGCGATAAATATGCTGCTTCTGCCCGATCGGTAAAAGGTTTTGATGTGTATAATGCACTGGATGCCTGCTCAGAACATCTCGAGCAATTTGGAGGTCATATGTATGCTGCCGGAATGACACTGAAAGCAGAAAACTACAAACCCTTTAAAGCGGCTTTTGAAAAACAGATCGAAAAAACCATTTTACCGGAAATGCGAACTCCGGAAATCGAAATTGATGCTCAAATCAATTTCACAGATTTAACTCCAAAACTGATCCGAATTTTAAAACAGTTTGAGCCTTTTGGACCACAAAACATGACGCCCGTTTTTATGACCGCTGATATAAAAGATACCGGTTATGCCAAAACATTGGGTGCCGACGAAGAACATTTAAGGCTTTTTGTCAAACAAAATGGTTCAGATGGAATTGCCGCCATTGGATTTGGACTTGGAAAAAAAATAGACATCACAAAAAATCAAAATACGTTTCAGCTTGCGTACTGCATAGCCGAAAACGAATGGAACAACACTATTTCTACTCAACTTATGTTAAAAGACATTAGAACAAATGAAAGATAAACCCAAAAAAGCCGACCCCTATCAGGCACTTCGATATAGAGAATTTAATGTGTTTTTACTCCTGCGTTTCGCCATGGTTTTTGCCTGGTCCATGCAATTTATTGTAATCGAATGGGAAGTTTACAGCTTAACCAAAAACCCGCTTTCTCTAGGTATTATTGGATTAATGGAAGTTATCCCAGCCGTTTCGATGGCTTTGTTTGCGGGACACATTGTCGACCAAAGAGAGAAAAAAGGATTATTGGTAAAATGCATTCTAGGCTTTTCGGTGATTAGCTTTGGCTTGTTTTTATTGACCTGGCCAAAAATAGTTGACGGATGGTCCTCTACTGTTATTTTATACTCGATTTACTTTTTGGTCTTTTTAGGCGGACTAGTTCGCGCTTTTCTCGGACCCACTATTTTTTCTCTGTTGTCGCTGATTGTACCTAAAAAAGTATATCCAAATGCTGCAACCTGGAGTAGTTCGGTTTGGCAAATTGGCGCCGTTATGGGGCCTGCCGTTGCTGGATTTTCTATTAATTTCATCGGAGTTCATTGGTCTATGTGTTCTGTTTTTGCCTTTTCGCTCTTTGCTTTAATAGCCCTGTCGCAAATCAGTAAAAAACCCATTTTGAATCCAAAAATCGGTGAACCGGTTATGGAAAGTTTAAAGGAAGGTCTCAAATTTGTATTCAATAACAAAACAATACTGGGCGTACTTACACTGGATATGGTCGCGGTTCTTTTTGGAGGAGCCGTTGCTTTATTACCTGTTTTTGCACAGGACATCCTGAAAGTCGGTCCGGAAGGATTTGGCGTTCTAAGAGCGGCACCTGCTATTGGTGCTTTTATTACGATGTTAGTCTCCGCTTATGTGCCTTTGTATAAAAGAGCAGGAATGAAACTTTTGGTTGCCATTTTTGCTTTCGGTTTGTGTATTATATTATTTGGTGTTTCAACCATTTTCTGGTTGTCTGTGGTTGCCTTGTTCTTAAGTGGCGTTGCAGACGGAATTTCGGTCGTAATTCGCCAAACGATTTTGCAACTTAAAACTCCCGATCACATGCGCGGACGCGTTGCTGCAGTAAACTCGATGTTCGTTGGTTCATCGAATGAATTAGGCGCTTTTGAAAGCGGTTTAACAGCAAAATTAATGGGAACGGTAACTTCAGTCGTTTTTGGTGGAAGTATGACGCTTATAACCGTTTTAGCAACCGGAATAAAATCACCATCTTTTAGAAATTTAGATCTTCAGAAAGACATGGAAGATCATCAAAATATGGAATAAATGAAACAATTGTTACTGACTTTCTTCTTTTTATTATCCTGCTGTTTTGTAAAAGGCCAAAATCTGTACATCAAAACATACGGTGATAAAACGAAGAAAGCTTTAATTTTCATTCACGGAGGCCCGAGCGGGAATTCAACTTTATTTGAAAGTACAACAGCCCAAAAACTGGCTGACAATGGCTTTTATGTTATTGTTTACGATCGCAGAGGCGAAGGAAGATCTGTAGATTCGACCGCTAATTTTACTTATGATGAAGCTTTTCAGGACTTAAATGGAATTTACAAAAAATATCATCTGAAGAAAGCTACACTTATCGCGCATAGTTTTGGAGGGTTGGTTGCCACACTTTATACCGAGAAATTTCCCAAAAAAGTAAATTCGCTTGTACTTGCAGGAGCTCTGATCTCACAACAGGAAACCTACGACCATATTCTGAAATCTGTAAAAAAGACTGCTTTAGAAAAAGGCAATACTACACAATTACAAAAGATCACTCTCACAGAAAACCTAAATAAAAACTCCGCCGCATACCGAAAGGCTTGTTTTGATCTGGCCAGTGAAAACGACTACTTTAAAATGCCCAATCCGACCGAGGCATCAAAAAAGCTATACAGCGATTATGAAACTGGTCCTTTTTATAAAACAAACATTAGAAATAAAAACGCCCCGATTCTTTTTTATACTAATGAAAAGCGCAACAACATCAACAACAAACCTGTACTAGAAAAAATAAAAGCTCAGGGCATCCCAATCTACGCTGTTTATGGTCAGGATGATGGTATTTTTTCTTCAGATCAGATCAATTGGATTGAGAATTTAGTAAGAGAAGATCATTTTACTCTGATTGGAAACTGCTCCCATTATTTATATACAGATCAGCAAGAGGCCTTTTTATCCAGTATCCAAAAATGGATTAAGTAAAGTCACTACATTGCTGGTAAGCAACAAACAAGAATAGTCGCGAGGTTAAAAGATAGAAATCTCCAGAAAATCTCGCAAAGTCGCAAAGTCGCAAAGTTTTTTTTTAACCTTTATCGCTTTGCTCCTATGCGCCTTTGCCCCAAAAAAATTTAAAAGTTTTTTACTTCCTTACAACTATTGGACCTTATTCTAAAATTGACACACCTTAGCGCAATTAAAATTTATCTTATTTTATGATTTTTTTATTTAGAATTAATATAAATAATATTTATATTTGTTGAAATAAAAGATTTACGATGAGAGAAATTGCGCAAATATACCATAACAATTTTGGAATATCCTTTTACTGGAAGAATGGAAAACAAGTTATATCAGAGAAAGTTCAACTTGTTTTTAAAGAAACCGGTTTTTATTTTACAGTTGAAGAATTGAATCAATTTTGTGATTTGATTGAAGATAGCATGACCGAAAATGCTTGTTGCGAAGCTTGTGAATTAAAATATTCCTGTCATAAATTTCTACTAAAAACACCTTGTTCTCAAATAGACCTGGCTGTTTCTATGACAGAATTGAAATCGATTAAAGATTTGGTTGAAGGTTCCTTATTCAAAATTGAATTGGAAGAGTATGTATATGGCGTAGGTTTAAACTAAGAAATAGTCTAAAAATCTCCGTGTTTACTTCTCGAATTTCAGCAGTTCGAAATTATTTCCATCAAAAACACCATAGGTAAAATAGCCAATCCAATCGCCTAGATTTACATAATCGGAATTTTCACCGACCGGCATGATCATTGGCAAATGACGATGACCAAAAACAAAATAGTTGTAGTGTTTGGTTTCTAGTTTACGCTTAGCATATAATACAAGCCATTCGTTTTCTTCGCCCAGAAATTTCACATCCTCAGCACCCGAAATCAATTTATTTTTGACTGACAGGTATTGTGCCAATCGAACACCGATATCAGGATGCAACCAGCGGAAAAGCCACTTAGAAAAAGGATTCGTAAACACTTTTTTCATTCGTTTGTACCCCATATCACCGGGTCCTTTACCATCACCATGACCTATTAAAAAGGTTTTACCGTTAAAAGTAAACTCTTTATTATCGTGATAAACCGGTATATTCAATTCGGTTTGAAAATAATCTTCCATCCACAAATCGTGATTTCCGACAAAAAAATAGATTGGGATTCCACTATCGCGAATTTCAGCCAGTTTTCCCAAAACGCGTACAAATCCTTTTGGGACAACCGTTTTGTATTCAAACCAAAAATCAAACAGATCTCCCAACAAAAAAATAGCTTCAGCATCGTGCTTCACCTGCTCTAACCAAGCCACAAATTTTTGTTCACGAGGAAAACTCAACTCTGCAGTCGGAGCTCCAAAATGCTGATCAGAAGCAAAATATACTTTTTTATTTGAAATCATTTAATTAAAATACGTTTGAAATTGAATTTTAAAACCCAAACATTTTTGGAATTTGGAATTTGGAGTTTGGAATTTACTTTAAGTTGTCACTAGCATACCACTCCGCAAACGAAGATTCCGTTTCCTGCAATTTTAGTGAGAAAAGTGAAATTTCGGCAGGCAAACGTGCAATGATTCGCTCGGCAAAATCAACCACCATATTCTCGCTTGTTGGCTGATAATCAACTAAAATAACGTGATGTCCACGGTTTTTTAATTCATTTGCCAGTTCAACATGTGGTGTCGTTTCGTTAAAAACAGTCGCATGATCAAACTGATCGACGATTTCTTCTTTTACAATTTTCTTCAGATCCGAAAAATCGATAACCATTCCGTATTTCACATTGGATCGATCCGTAATTGGCGAGCCAATAACCGTTACCGATAATTTATAACTGTGTCCGTGAACGTTTTTACATTTTCCGTCGTAACCGTATAAAGCGTGACCGGTTTCGAAACTAAATTGTTTTGTAATTCTGATATTACTCATCGATTTGAATTTTAGGTTGCAAATTTACAAATTAATAACCGTTTTCATCTCTTTTTTTGGCTCTGTTATACATAAAATAGGCAATTCCGATTAAAATCACGAAAGGAATAAACGATCCGATCACAACTCCAATTTGATAATTGCTATCCGGAGCGGTTTTCATTTTCTCAGCAACATCAATTTTCTGAAAGAATAAAAGGATATTCATCACTATTGTTTTTTAAACTGCATCAAAGCATTTTTAGTAAAGTCAGACAAAACTAACTTTCCGGTAATGGCAGCGCGTTCAAAAAGTAATGATTCCCAATTTTCTGTTCCTTCCCAAATAATTTTTTTCATTTCAGACAGAGCTTCCGGATTATAAGCACTCAGTTTTTGAGCAAAACTTGCAACAGCAGCATCAAGTTCATCTGCATGACAAACTTTAGAAAACAATCCATTCTGAAGCGCCCAGTCCGCTGTTTTCCACTCATGCGCCGCAAGTGTCATTTCTGCCATAGCCATTTTACCGATTTTACGCGATACAGCAGGTTCAATTACAAATGGGCCGATTCCAATAGCGAGTTCTGATAATTTTACAGCACTTTCAGGAGTTCCAAAAGCATAATCGCAAGCGGCAATAATACCAACGCCACCACCAACAGCCTTTCCCTGAACACGTCCTATAATAATTTTCGAACAGCTGCGCATGGCATTTAACAAATGGGCAAAACCAGAAAAAAACTCCCTACCCTGTTCTTCATTTTCAACCGCCAGAAGTTCATCAAATGAAGCGCCTGAGCAAAAAACCTTGCTTCCTTCGCTTTGTAAAACAATTATTGAAATAGTTTCATTACTACTTAACGAATGAATCTCAGCCGTAAGTCGTTTTAATAATGTTTTTGGAAAAGAATTACTGGCCGGATGACCAAATTGTACAGTTGCAATTGCATTTTTAATAGTGGTTTGTAAAGATCCGCTTTGGTTATCTGAGCTCATAAAAATAAATTTGATCGTAAAGTTACGGTTTTGAAAAATATTTTCATCTGATGTGATTTGAAATTTGTTTTTTGAAAATTAATTGCCTTTATTTGCTAACGAATTGGGGGATTAGCTCATTTGGCTAGAGTGCTTGCCTGGCAGGCAAGAGGTGACCGGTTCGAATCCGGTATTCTCCACGAAAACTAAAAGCCCTTGTATTTTTTTACAAGGGCTTTTCTTTGTTTTCACCACAGAACTTTGACAAAGAGCTACTAACTTAGTATAAAAACAGTTAGATAGTTTTTTTGCCACGAATTACACTAATTTTCACTAATTACTTTGTGAGCAGTAGAAAAGATTGAATCATTTTAATCCTTTAATCAGTGGCAAAAATTTCTCGTCAAGAATATCAATAAGACAGGAAATATCAAAACAAAATATCACGCAGATTTTGCAGATTTTCACAAAAGCAGCAATAAAAAAATCTGCTAAATCTGCGTGAAAAACTTCACCCCAATAAATCTAATCTCCTTAACGTTTTAAGGCTAATCCGGTAATCCAGACGTTAACCGGCGTCAGCGGTACAATAGTTGGCGTTCCAGCCAGATCAATTCGAATATTTCGCGCTGGCAAATTACTTCCGCTAGTGTCCGGTGTAGACAAATAAAATTTTTGATTACACTCGTTATAAGTTGTACTGAAAAATTCATAATTCACTTGAAAACCTAACGATATTACGCTTGCTTTTGTTACAGCCAGTGGGTTCGTTACATCAATTTCTACCAAATCTGTACTGGCAGCAGACCAATCTTCATGTAAAGCATACAACTTATTTGTCCCTTTAAACTCTAAACCTATAATGGTTCCTGATGAAACTCCGGGTATTACTGAGGCAACGATTGTATTTGTAGATCTGTTATACGTTATAATATTGTTTCCAATTGCAAAATAGATCAAACTACCACCATCGGTTGCTGATGTAAAATTCCAGGAATAATTACCGCTAATATTACCGCTTGGGATCGTAATAGAATTGACCAATGCATAGGAACTATCCAAAACACTAAAAACCATATTTACGCCAGTATAAGTCATGTTTCCAAAATACAAATTACCTCCTGAATACACCGGAGCATTGGTAATGTTAACACCTGCAATTCCCGTTGTAATTGGAGTAAAAGAAATTGCTCCCGCAGCGTTAATCGTTATTAATCTTTTTTCTTCTGCAATAACCAACTTATAATCTCCTGTTGCAGCATTGTACACCGCATTATTTGCAGACGACAATTGTATAAAAGCTGGCGTAGCCGGATTGGTAATACTTATGTTGGCAATAGGTACCCAATTGGAGACTGCTGTCGAATTATCAAAATAGCCAAAGAAAGGCATTGCGCTTGCATTATTTATATTTCCCGTAAAAGCCAAACCGAGTACGTCGATACTTGGACAAGCTACAGTTGGGTTGGGTTGATCATTATTTGTACAGCTACCAAGTAACCATACTGATAAAAATAAATATCCGGTTTTAATTAAATTAGTTTTCATGATTTCTCTTTTTTAGTATTATATGATTATATCAATCCTTTAATTAATTTGTTACCCAGCAGCTCCAGTTTGCATTTTGGTCTAGCCCCTCATCTATACTCGCTCCAATTAAAAGAAGAGTTAGTAGTTTGCTCCGTTTCCAAACAAAAACAGCTGCCGTCACATTAGACGGCAGCTGTTTTTGTTTTCGATTTTGGATGTTCTTATCTAAAAATAGTAAAACCTCAACATCATTTCTTCGGTGTTAATAGGGCTTACAATTCACATGAGTTATAAAAAAAGAAGTACATTCTTACGTTTTAAAATTTGAGCTGTATTTCAATACTACTATTCTTATTTGAAATCGATATAGTTGTCCTAAGCCTAAATTCACAAGCGTTAGTTTAACAATAAAAAACCTAATTAACCTTAGTTTTAAACACTTAACACCTTCTTACGATTTGATTTTTACAGTGAATTCATTACAATAGACGGGATCATTTCTTCCCAAATTACCTATTCAATAAAGAGCCGACTATTTTTTGGCAAAAATTTATCTAATATTAGAAAATTTTAATCCAATATTGACAATTTAATAAAGTTTCTCTTCGTACATTTGCAAAAAATTAGCGAGGCATAGAAAATATAGTGTGCATTTTAATGAGTCAATTCTTGTTTAATCCCTGATGATTCGGCACTCTTTACTAGGAATCGGCTAATGAATAAAAATCGTAAATAACATTAAAATATAATAGAAGTACGGGGATCGTATTCCGTCTTCATCAAAAGAAAAGTATCTGTTTTTTGAACTAGTATCATTTTTAAATATTTCTGAATTAGTACCCTGAAATTATAAAATACGACATTCATATATAAAGCAAATACCGAAAGCCATAGTCTCAGATTATGGCTTTTTTATTTTAATAAATACGCAAACCGAATCGAACCATAAAAAGATCCGGTAATCTCATGACTGTTTAATTCTCTTCCGTGATAAATAAAAGAATACGACAAGTTGAAATTGTCATGACGGTATTTTAATCCAAACTCAGCATTGAAACGAAGCGAAACCAAGTCAAAAGTCACTGGACTTTCATTATTAAACAAACTTCCTTCAATTGTAGCATCATAAAACTGATACCTGACACTTGGCATGGCATAAAAGTAAAACTCCCGCACCGTATATTGCGGGTTAGTACTCACAGAAGCGTCATGCAAATTTGAATCATAAACCGGAAGCAATTTTTTAAAACCAATTCGGGTCAAAAAACCAGTAGAAACTCCCGTAAAAATAGTCCCTAAATCGGCTTCTGACTGAAAATGAAAATCGGCAAAGTCGTTATGTTGACTTGGAAATAATTTCTTCGAATACATTACATGCGCCTGAAGTGCCAACGCATTGTGAATCTGATTCTCCCAACCGTATACTTTTTTGTATCCGATCACATGATGAAAGGCTTCTTGCATTTCTCTTCCAAGAGAATTCTGCCCCACAAATCCCAACTGAAAATCGGTTTTCAAAACGGATTCACTATTATAAAAAAAGCTGCGACCCGCTTCTGCAAAAAGATACCCTGCAAAAGGACGATTATTGTTATTACGCACTTCTATATTTATAAACCGTGGATTGTAAATGTATTGTCCGACGCGAAATTCAGTTATTTCCTTATTGATTTTTTCATTGTCATTTTTCGACAGAAACCGATAGAAAAACTCTAGCCCATTGGTATAATACATATCGTTCTTAGACGATGTGTATAAATCATTATCTGAAATAAGTCCTATTTCTTTCGTCTTTCCTTGTCCAAAAACAAAAAGCGATGTCAATACGAGAAGCCCTGCGAAGGCTTGTTTACTTCCCATCGTAATTTATTTTTCCAACTGCACGCATTTCGCGAACAATTCTTTCTTTACGTCTGTTGATATAACTCGAGGATCCTGTTGCTTTAAATTTTCTGGGGTTTGGCAATATGGCCGCAATTCCGGCAGCCTGCATTGGTGTTAGGCTCGAAGCATCACGACGGTACCAATGTTCCGTTGCAGCATATGCTCCGTAAACACCATCACCCATTTCGATACTATTCAGGTATACTTCCATAATGCGTTTCTTCCCCCATATTACTTCGATTAAAACGGTAAAATAGGCTTCTAATCCTTTTCGGAAATAACTTTTCCCCTGCCATAAAAAAACATTTTTGGCGGTTTGCTGCGAAATTGTACTTCCGCCCCGAATTCTGCGTCCACGTTCGTTGCTTTTGTAGGCTTTTTGAAGTGCTTTAAAATCAAAACCGTTGTGTGATAGAAAAGTTCCATCTTCACTGGCAATAACTGCTTTTTGCAAATTCATCGAAATCTTGTCAATAGGCTCCCAATCATGATCAAAATAGACTTCTTTGCCCCCTGTTTTATTTTCAATGGCACGAATCACCATTAACGGAGTAAAAGGAACCGGTATGTATTTGAATAAAACCACCGATGCAATTGAAACCCCGAAGAACCAAAGCAATAATTTAATGAAAAACCATTTTACTTTTTCACCAAAAGAACGTTTCGACTTTTTAGGAGGCGCTTTGGGTTTAGGTTTGCTTGCGGTTGTTGTTTTTGGTGCTGGTTTTTTGACTGCCATTATATTAAATCTGCTAATTCTGTTCCTATTAAACTACCTATCGCTACACCCATTCCGCCTAAACGCACTCCACAGAACACGTTTTCAGACAATTGTGTAACCACAGGATTTTTACTGTTCCCTACTCCCATAATGCCACTCCAACGATGGGCAATCTGAAATTCCTGATTCGGTAAAATTACATTTTTAAGTAAATCCTCCAATTTATTTTGAACAATTTTGGTTTGCCCAAATTCTGTAGTGTTTTCTGTTTCAAAATCCAGGTTTCTGCCTCCACCCAATAAAATCCGATCACCGATATTCCTGAAGTAATAATACCCCCTATCGAGATGAAAAGTACCTTTAATATCTAAATTCGGAATGGGTTCTGTAATTAAAACCTGCGCTCTTGCCGGCTGTACAGCTCCTTTTGTCAAGACATTTGCAAAACCATTGGTCGCAAAAAGTATTTTTTTTGAATTAAAACTAAAATCATTCAAGACTACTTCAACCTGTGTTCCATTGTCCAGATAAGATGTTACAGTTTGTTGGTTCAAAATCAGAATATCTGCCGCAATCGCTTGTTTCAATAACTCCTGCATCATATTTCCGGTATCAATCTGAGCTTCAAATGGATTAAAAATCAAATAGTCTTCAATGTTTTTGAATCCAAATCTATCCACTTCTTTACCAAAAACATCTGCTTTAAAAAGTGGTTTTAAAATACTATTTATAAAAGGTAACCTACTTACACAATCATCAAAACCATTGTTCTCTTCTTTCAAAAAAAGTTCATAACCACCATGCGGTCTAAAATCGATAGCAGTATCACCCAATCTTTTTCGAAGTAATTGCAAACCTTGCCAGCGTTTTTCAACAAGTTGCACTACCTCGTCTTCGGAATGTGTTTTTAAATCCTCTATAATTTCAGAAAGACTTCCGAAACAAGCAAAACCGGCATTCTTGGTACTTGCTCCCTGGGGTAACATTCCTTTTTCTAAAATCAGGATTTTTGCAGTTGGAAATCTTTCGCGCAAGCGCAACCCCGCATGCAAACCTACAATACCGCTGCCAACGATCGTATAATCTACATTAGTAAACCAATTTTTAAGCTCCCAATAACTTAATTCCATGAGTGAATAATTTTTAGGTATAAAAATAGAAATTTTTTATGCTAAAAAATAAATTCCAAATTTTTTAAATTCCAAATTCCAACGAGGGGTGTCACTCTGAATGAAGTCGAAGAGCGGACTTTCTTCTTTTAAATCACCAACGAAATATACTAGACGTAAATTCCAATCTCTTAAATTCCAAATTCCAACGAGGGGTGTCACTCTGAACGAAGTCGAAGAGTGGGCTTTATTCTTTTAAATCACTAACGAAATATACTAGACGTAAATTCCAATCTTTTAAATTCCAAATTCCAACGTGGGGTGTCATTCTGAGTGAAGTCGAAGAGTGGACATTCTTCTTTTAAATCACCAACAAAATATACTAGAAATAAATTCCAAATTCTTAAATTCCAAATTCCAACCAGGAGTGTCACTCTGAGCGAAGTCGAAGAGCAACACCCCTCATTTATCCAAGTCACCAACAAAAGGTTGGAATTTGGAATTTCAGAAGATTGGAATTTCAGAAAATTGGAATTTCAGAAAATTGGAATTTCAGAAGATTGGAATTTCAGAAGACTGGAATTTAAACCCATTTTTCCCCAAAAACATTAACAAAAATTGGAATTTGGAATTTAAAAAATTGGAATTTAATTTCCGTACTTTAGGCACCACAAAAATTAGAATTTCAATTATGAAAAAAGTAGTAGTAACAACCTTAATAATGATGAGTTTAAACGCTATCGGACAGAATGTAATGTCACCGGAATTGTTATGGAAATTAGGACGAGTGACTCCACTAGGCCTTTCGAAAGACGAAAAAAATGTTGTTTTTAAAGTAACAACTCCTTCTGTAGAGGAAAACAAATCGCATTCTAAATTTTACATTTTACCTGTAAATGGAGGAAATGCAACTGAAATCAAAGACACCAAAGAGGTGTTGACAGACAAAAACATTTCGCCAGACGGAACGTTATTAGTCTATAATGAAGAAGTAAAAATCGATAAAGTTTTAGGGAAAGATTTCTATCCGAACTTAGATAAATCTGATGTTCAGATTTACGATGGTTTAGATTACCGTCACTGGGATACCTGGAACGAAGGGAAATTCAATCATGTTTTCTACAAAAATAACAACAAAGAAACTGCAGGAATTGATATCCTTAAAGGAGAAGCTTTCGACAGTCCACAAAAACCTTTTGGTGGTGACGAAGATTATATCTGGTCTCCTAACGGAAAAAGTATCTTGTATGTATGCAAGAAAAAAGCAGGAACTGCTTATGCCATTTCTACGAATACCGATATTTATGAGTACAATTTAGAAACTCAAAAAACAAGCAACAGAACCGAAGGTAACTTAGGTTATGACACTGCTCCGCAATTTTCTCCAACCGGAAATCTAACTTGGTTGCAAATGAAACGTGATGGTTATGAAGCGGACAAAAACGACATTATTGTTGAATTTAAAGGAATCAAAACGAACCTAACTGCTAATTGGGACGGTACTGTAGATAATTTCATGTGGAGTAAAGACGGTAAAAAAGTATTTTTTGTAGCACCGGTAGACGGAACAAAACAACTTTTTGAAGTAAACTTTCCAGGTTTAACCAAAATAGCCATTCAGGTTCGTCAATTGACAAATGGGGATTTTGATGTAAGTGATTTAGTTGGATTTTCAGGTGATGAAATTATCGTAACGAGAACAGACATGAATCATGCGGCTGAAATTTTTTCTTATAATTTGAAGAAAAAAACCTGGAAACAATTATCAAATGTAAATACCGAAACATACAACACCCTAACGTTAAGCAAAACAGAAAAACGTTATGTTACGACTACCGACGGTAAAAAAATGTTGGTATGGGTAATTTTACCTCCTAATTTTGATGCTACAAAAAAATATCCAACACTATTATTCTGTCAGGGAGGGCCACAATCTGCCTTAACACAATCGTACTCGTTCCGTTGGAATTTCTCTTTAATGGCTGCTAAAGGTTATATAGTAGTCGCTCCAAACCGTCGCGGAATGCCGGGACACGGAGTAGAATGGAACGAACAAATCAGTAAAGATTGGGGTGGACAGGTTATGGATGATTATTTATCTGCAATTGATGATGTCTCTAAAGAAAGCTATGTAGATAAATCTCGTTTAGGTTGCGTTGGCGCTAGTTACGGTGGTTATTCTGTATTCTATTTAGCTGGAATTCACAAAAACCGTTTCAAAACTTTTATCGCTCACGATGGTGTTTTCAATACTCAAAGCATGTTTGGAACAACGGAAGAAGTTTTCTTTAACAACTGGGATTTTGGTGGTGCCTACTGGGAAAAAGACAATGCAGTAGCCCAAAAAACGTATACTACTTTTAATCCTGCAAGCTTAGTTCAAAACTGGAACAAACCGATTTTGATTGTTCAGGGAGGAAAAGATTTCCGTGTGCCAATCGGACAATCACAAGAAGCTTTTCAAGCGGCCCAATTAAGAGGTCTTAAAAGCCGTTTGGTTTATTTCCCGGAAGAAAACCACTGGGTTCTAAAACCTCAGAATGCTCAGGTTTGGCAAGGTGAGTTTTTCAAATGGTTAAACGAAACGTTGTAAGGATCTATATAAAAATAGAATAGCACGCAGATTTGGCAGATTTTTTCATTATTGCTTTTGAAAAAATCTGTTAAAGCTGGGTGAAAAAACTGCCACAGATTAAAGGATTAAAATGATTGGATAATCTGCGACGCAAAAAAATTAAACACGAATTTCACTAATTACACTAATTAATTCGTGCCAATTGGAGATATTCTTGGCAAAAAAAATCAAAACGATCAGATAATCTGTGCGAATCTTTTTAATCTGTGGCAAAAAAATTAAACACGAATTGCACTAATTACACTAATTAATTCGTGCCAATTGGAGATATTCTTGGCAAAAAAACCAAAACGATCAGATAATCTGTGCGAATCTTTTTAATCTGTGGCAAAAAAATTAAACACGAATTGCACTAATTACACTAATTAATTCGTGGCAAAAAAAAACAATTCGTGCCAATTCGTGAAATTCGTGTCAAAAAAAATAACCGTAGATTTTCTAGATCGAACCTGTTTCATCTTTAAAATCTGCGGTTTTTTTTAAGCCTCATATTAAAATTATACAAGATTTTCCTCGCGGTTTATAATCCTAAATCAGAAAATTTTAAATAAATTGCAGTTGTTTCATTTACAAAAACCCTTGCAATTCCTGTTACCCTAATTTATGGAGAGTAAAAAAAGTTACATGCCGATTAAAGTACTCTTCAGTTATATTGCATTACTGGGATTAGTTGTTACGGTTGGTTGGTTCCTATATTCTGAAAATAAAGTTTATAACAAACTCGAAGAAAAAATAGGCTTTGAAAAAACCAAAATTCTAAGAGTCAGTAAACTCTTCTCTAATGTATACAAAACAGAAAGTTTGGCCCGAAAAACGATCCAGACGAATTCTGAAAATGACTTTAAAAGTTATATTATTGAAACAGATTCCCTACGCGCAAGAATCGACACCTTAAAACAAATCGTTACTACCGACTATCAGAAAACTTTACTAGACAGCGTTACCTATTTTTTGTCTGAAAAAACAGAGAATATCCGACAGCTAAAAACCATAAAAAACAAAGCCGACGATGAAGTTTCGGTAAATACCGCTATTGACGAAATTACCAAAATGGAATTCAAACTCCGTAAGCTGGAACTTCAGGATTTTACGAAAAGCCCTAATCAATTGGGAAATTACCAGCGAAATGTGCTTCAGAAATATGTTGATTATCTCAATCAGAATATTCCCGACGACAGCACCAATACGTTGAGTAAACAGGCCTCCGATTCTATCTTGGCCAATTCAAAAAAGCTATTAAGCAATGTCAAAATAAAAGCAGAAAAAAAGAAAGAATCGCTGAATTTTGAGGAAAACAAATTGCTTAAAAATGAAATTGCCATCTCGGAACAACTTAGAAAAGTACTTCGTATTATAGAGCGTGAAATCATTATCAACTCTATAAAAAACAATTCTTTAAAAGAAAAATCACTTAAAAAAGTCAATGATATCGTAACAGCATCTGCCATTATTGGTTTATTACTGACGGTGTTTTTCTCTATTTTAATTGTTAGCGATTACTCCAAATCTCAATTGTATAAAAAACAGCTCGAGATTGCTAATTTCAAAACCAAAAACCTGCTAAAAAGCCGCGAGCAACTTATCTCAACGGTAAGTCACGACCTGAAAACACCTCTGAGCACCATAGTGGGCTACACGGAACTTTTGGGCAATTCTGATGTAACGACCAAACAATCCTATTTCGTTAAAAACATTAAAAATTCCTCCGAGTATATTTCGCAACTCGTTCAGGATTTATTGGACTTTTCTCAAATCGAAGCGGGAAAAATCAGCATCGAGAAAGTACCTTTCCTTTTGCCGGAGCTTATTGAAGAGGCTGCCAAAAATATTCAGACCGTTTATAAAAACAAAACCATCGATCTTATTATCAATGTTGACGATCAGCTGAGCAGCAAAATAGTCGGCGATCCGTTTCGTTTAAAGCAAATCCTGACTAATATAGTCGGGAACGCTTATAAATTTACAGAAAAAGGTTTTATCAAAATCAGCGCTTATGTTGCAGACAACAGCGACTTTTTTGTTATTACCATCGAAGATACCGGAATTGGAATTGAGAAAGGAAACCAACAATTGGTTTTTGAAGAATTTGCACAGGCCAATGAAAGTATTGAAAAGCAATATGGTGGAACCGGCTTAGGTCTCTCTATCTGCCAAAAAATAGTCACCATTCTTCAAGGAAGCTTAACCCTTAGAAGTACTTTTGGAGAAGGAAGTACTTTTGAAATCAAACTCCCTTTATTATTTGACAGTACTAAAAACACAACGGCTACAACCCCAAAACAGCTTTCTAACCTCAATACAAAAAAGCTGACTTTTATTGTTATTGACGACGATATTAATTTATTGAATTTAACCAGCGGGGTTCTGAAACAAGAAAACCATCATGTTTTGTCTTTCAACGAAGCCAAAAAAGCATTAGAAACCATTCCTACTACTGATTTTGACTTTATCATCACCGATATTCAAATGCCGGAAATGGATGGTTTTATGTTTATTGAAAAATTAAAAAACAGTTCGCTTTCGACATTCAAAAACCAACCTGTAATTGCACTGACGGGAAGAACAGATCTCGATTTGTCCGTTTACAAAGCGGCCGGATTCACCACTGTTATCAAAAAACCGTATTCCCCAAAAATACTGCTTGAAACCCTCCATCATATTGCAGAAGATATTCCGCTCCCCAATAGTGAAATAGGAACTACTGAAGCTTTATCAGCCAACGAATCTCTGTACTCGTTAGATACGCTGAAAGAATTTTTAGGCAATGATGCTGATGCTTTGAGAGATGTTATCACCTCGTTTATTGAAAGTACTAAAGAAAATTTGACTTACTTAAACAAAGCAATAACAGAAGAAGACATCACTGAAGTAAACCTTATTGCACACCGAATTGCACCAATGTTCAAACAAATTGAATCTGATGAAATTGCCGGTATTTTAAAAACTTTAGAAAAGAATGAATTTAAAAATTCTGATTTAGAAAGTATATTCAACAGTTTAAAAGCCCAAATCGAAACGCTTTTTATTGCGCTGCAACAAGAAATAACTTAATCTATATTGTATTGCTTTAGCTTATTGTAAAGTGTTTTTCTGGTAATCTTAAGCAGTTTAGCCGCTTCTGATTTGTTGTTCTGTGCTTTGGATAATGCGTGAATAATGGCCTCTTTCTCGTTTTCTGACAATGAAAAATTTCCTTTAGAATTTTGCTGTTTTTCGATTTGAAAAAATTCTGTTGGTAAAACTTCGCTTTCAATATAATCACCACGCGACAATAATGTGGCACGTTTTACGCAATTTTGAAGTTCACGTAAATTTCCGGGCCAGCTGTAGTTTTGAAAAATTCGAATTACATCCGGTGAAAAACCAATAATCTCTTTGTTTAATTGCTGATTGGCTTTCTCGAGAAAATAATCGGCAAAAACCATTAAATCTTCTTCGCGGTCTGTCAAGGAAGGAGACTGAATAGAAAATTCATTAATTCTATGGTATAAATCTTCACGGAAATCACCATTTTTAACAGCTTCCCGCAAATCTTCATTGGTGGCCGTAATAATTCTGATATCAACGTTAATTTCTTTGTTGCTTCCTACGGGTTTAATTTTTCGTTCTTGAAGTGCTCTTAGCAACTGTATCTGATTTTCATACGAAAGATTTCCTATTTCATCTAAAAAAAGAGTTCCACCGTTAGCCGCTTCAAAATAACCCATTTTATCGCTGATTGCTCCGGTAAAAGATCCTTTTAAATGTCCGAAAAACTCACTTGCAGCCAATTCTTTTGGGATTGCACCACAATCAACGGCAATGAAATTATTGCTTTTTCGGGTGCTTTGCTCGTGAATGCTTTTGGCGATGATTTCTTTTCCTGTACCACTTTCCCCAATAATCAAAACAGACATATCCGTTGGACTAACCAATTGAATATGATCCAGTAATTTTTTTGAAGCTACAGAAATTCCTCGTACAAATTCATTCTCCGTAGCGGCAGTTTGTTTTTTGACGACTTTCTTTTCTTTTGTTGGAACTTGAACTTGCGGAGTTTGCAAAGCGTTTGTAATAACCAACAAAACTTCGTCGGGATTAAACGGTTTCGAAATATAGTCTGCAGCGCCATTTTTGATCGCTTTTACAGCCGTATTCACATCGGAGTATCCTGTCATTAAGATCACAGGTATTTCGGGATTGGAAGCCTTAAATTCAGTCATAAGTACAATACCATCAGAATCCGGTAATCGAAGATCCGTTAAAATCAAATCGAATAATTGATTATTAACTGCTACTCGAGCTTCTGCAGCTGAAAAAGCAATGATTACTTCATATTCTTTTTTTATCAGGAACTTCTCCAATAATTTGCAGAATGAAATATCATCTTCTATTAGTAATATCTTTGGCATTGTTTTTTAGTGACTTTTTTGCTAAAATAATACTATTAAACTTGTCTTTTCATAAAATTTTGCAAAAAAAAAGAGATTGTTATCCAACAATCTCTTTTTTACCAAAAACATAAATCTAATTCACCTAATTATATTTTCAACCAGTTGCCATTGACATCTGAGTAGACAGTAGCCTTTTGGTCACCAACTGATATATCTAATTTGTACTCTTTTTTCTCGTTTACATAAGCTTTAACCAATTTTGCCCCAGGGTACGCTGTTTCCAATGCCGTTTTTACTGCTGCCGGAACAGCATCTGTACCAACTTCGGTATATTCGGTTTGGAAACTTGTTTCCGTTTTCACTTCTTCAGAATGTACAATTGTAGTGGCATAAATGGATAGGCTTCCTAAAACGATTGCGGCTATTAAAACGATCTTTTTCATATTTTTTCTTATTTAACTATGTTTCCCGCAGCATCAGAGAATATAATATACTTTTTGTCTCCTTTAGAGATTTCAAGCTTATACTCTTTCTTCTCATTTACATACGCTTTTTCAAGTTTTGTACCTGGAAAAGATTTTTCAACTGTTGATTTTACTGCCGCCGGAACTGCATCTGCACTAACTTCCTTAAACTCATCTTGAATAAGTACGGATTGGTTTACTGCATTTTCTAATGATGGAGTTGTGGCTGCATTAACAGTTAAACTTCCTAAAACGATTGCTGTTGCTACTACTAAATTTTTCATAATGATTTTTTTATTGGGTTGTTTAATAATTAGTTATTATTTTTTTAGAATATTTCCTTGAGCATCGGTGTATACTACTGACTTTACTTCTCTTACAACGATCTCAATTTTATATTCTTTCTTTTCATTAACGTATGCTTTTTCAAGCTTCACCCCCGGATAGGCATTATCTAAAGCTGTTTTGATGGCTGCCGGAACAGCATCTATTTCTTTATATTCCTCCTGAGTGGTTTCTAACTGGACTTTTGTGGTTTTGATAAAAGTGGTTCCAGCCTGCATTGACAAAGTTCCTAAAACGATTGTCGCAGTGATCATTAATTTTTTCATAAGATATAGTTTTTAAGTTTACTTTGGTTATTTTTTAATCCAGGTTCCATCTGCATTAGCAAAAAGATTCCCTGTTTTGTCCCCAACGGTAACTTCTAATTTATATTCTGAGTTTGCATTTTTGAATGCCTTGGCAAGTACAGCAGTCGGATAAGCTTTTTTAAGAGCATCGGTAATCGCGACTGGTACTTCCTCCAGTTTCACTTCAGTATATTCGTCCTGAACTGAGATTGTTTTTAGGCTTGTAGTAGTTATCGGAGAAGTTGAAGCAAATGAAGTCAAAGTTCCCAAAACGATTGCGGCTGATAAAAATAAATTTTTCATAGTGTGTATATATTTTATAGTGTTTATTGAATGCTTTTTAAGAGAAACCAAGATACTTATTTTTTGATCCAGGTTCCATCTGCATTAGCAAAAAGATTTCCCGTTTTATCTCCAACTGTTACTTCTAATTTGTACTCTGAATTTGTATTTTTGAATGCTTTAGCAAGTACAGCAGTTGGATATGCTTTTTTAAGAGCGTCTGTAACAGCAGTAGGAAGTTCTTCCAATTTAATCTCTGTATAGTCATCCTGAACTGAGATCGTTTTTACTGTTGTGTTACTAATTGGAGTAGTTGAGGCAAATGAAGTTAAACTTCCCAAAACGATTGCGGCTGATAAAAATAAATTTTTCATAATGTATATGTTTAGTTATTTAATAGTTGTTATACGCTTTAGGATAATGAAATTATTATGCCGTAAGTACAAAACCAACTATCAAATGCCCTAAGCTCTTATTTTAAAAGGCTTTAAACAAAATATAACAAAACTCAAAAACAAACAAAACTGTATACTATTACGAAATAGTGTGTAAAAAGTATACACAAATAGTGTTTACTTAGCGAAAAACCAAACCGGTAAACCGGATCGTTTTTTTTAAACGGTAGAAACAAACTAACTATAGAAACAAAAAAAGGCTATCAAAATTGATAGCCTTTAAAATTATTCGATTGGATTCATTTTGAAAGTATCCATAAATGCAGTAGTATAATCTCCTGCAATATATCTTGGATCATCCATTAATTGTCTGTGGAAAGGTATTGTCGTTTTCACACCTTCAATAACGAACTCATCCAAAGCTCTTCGCATCTTGCTTATTGCTTCTTCACGAGATTGCGCTGTTGTAATTAACTTGGCAATCATCGAATCGTAATTAGGTGGAATACTATAACCAGAATAAACGTGTGTATCTAAACGTACACCGTGACCACCTGGCATATGAAGCGTAGTAATTTTTCCCGGTGAAGGGCGAAAATCGTTATACGGATCTTCAGCATTAATACGACATTCTATAGCGTGTAATTGTGGTAAATAGTTTTTTCCGGAAATTGGAATTCCTGCAGCCACCATAATTTGCTCACGAATCAAATCATAATCTATAACTTGTTCTGTGATCGGGTGCTCTACCTGAATACGGGTATTCATTTCCATGAAATAGAAATTTCTGTGTTTGTCAACCAAAAATTCTACTGTTCCTGCTCCTTCGTATTTAATAAATTCAGCAGCTTTTACAGCAGCTTCTCCCATAGCAGCACGCAATTCGTCTGTCATGAAAGGGGAAGGTGTTTCTTCAGTAAGTTTTTGGTGACGACGTTGTACCGAGCAATCTCTTTCAGAAAGGTGACATGCTTTTCCATAAGAATCTCCTACAACCTGAATTTCGATATGACGTGGTTCTTCAATAAGTTTCTCCATGTACATTCCGTCATTCCCAAAAGCAGCAGCAGCTTCCTGACGTGCGCTTTCCCAGGCTTTCAATAAGTCTTCTTCTTTCCAAACAGCACGCATTCCTTTTCCACCACCACCGGCAGTAGCTTTAAGCATTACCGGGTAACCAAATTCTTTAGCCAGTTCTTGTGTTTGTTCAAAAGATTCTAACAATCCGTCTGAACCTGGAACACAAGGTACTCCTGCTTCTTTCATGGTAGCTTTTGCAGAAGCTTTGTCTCCCATTCTGTCAATCATTTCAGGAGCGGCACCAATAAATTTGATTCCGTGTTCCTGGCAAATTTTAGAGAATTTAGCATTCTCAGAAAGAAAACCGTATCCCGGGTGTATTGCATCTGCATTGGTAATCTCAGCAGCAGCAATAATATTTGACATTTTCAAATACGATAAGTTACTTGGAGGAGGTCCTATACAAACCGCTTCGTCAGCGAACTTAACATGTAGACTTTCTGCATCAGCTGTAGAGTAAACCGCTACAGTTTTGATTCCCATCTCTTTACATGTACGAATTACACGAAGTGCAATTTCTCCTCTATTCGCAATTAATATTTTTTTAAACATCTTACTTATATTAAAAATTACAAATTCCAATCTCCTAATTCCAACTCATTGGATTTTGTGATTTATCTATTGGAATTTTTAAAAACTATGATGGATCAACTAAAAATAAAGGTTGGTCAAATTCTACAGGAGACATATCGTCAACAAGAATTTTTACAATTTTACCTGAAACTTCTGATTCGATTTCGTTGAATAATTTCATTGCTTCAATTACACAAAGAACATCACCTTTAGCGATAGTGCTTCCCACTTCAGTGAAAACAGCTTTATCCGGAGATGGTTTTCTATAAAACGTTCCAATAATTGGAGATTTTATAGTGATATACTTAGAATCTTCTGTTGCAGCTGGTGTATCAGTGTTAACATTTACAACAACCGGAGCTGTCTGCTGAGGAACTACTGCCTGTGGCAATGCAGTTTGAGCAGGTAATTGTTGCACATAAGTAGCTTCTGTTACATTTGTTTCCAAAGTTGTTCTGATCGTGATTTTCACATCATCCATTTCCAACTTAACTTCTGCAACTCCCGAATTTGCAACAAATTTGATTAGGTTTTGAATTTCTTTTAAATCCATAATGATTTGTTTTTAGTTTTAATTTATTTCTTATCGTAAGCCCATTTTAGGTAAATAGATCCCCAAGTGAATCCACCACCAAAAGCGGCAAAAATAATATTATCTCCTTTTTTTAATAAGTGTTCAAAGTCGTTTAGCACTAATGGTAAAGTTGCTGAAGTTGTATTACCATATCTTTCGATATTCATTAATACTTTAGAATCTTCAAGCTCCATTCTGTTTGCTGTCGCATCAATAATACGTTTGTTTGCCTGATGTGCTACTAACCAGCTTACATCTTCTCTAGTCAAATTGTTTCTTTTTAAGATCAATTCGCTGGCATCAGCCATATTAGTTACTGCGTATTTGAAAACGGTTTTCCCGTCCTGAAAAACATTGTGTAGTTTGTTTTGTACAGTCTCTGCTGTAGTAGGAATCAGAGAACCACCGGCAGCGATCTTAAGAAAATCACGTCCTACGCCATCACTGCGTAAATATTCGTCTTGTAAACCTAAGCCTTCATAATTTGGCTCAAATAAAACAGCTCCTGCGCCGTCTCCAAAAATAATACAAGTCGCTCTATCTGTATAATCTACAATTGATGACATTTTATCAGCACCAATCAATAATACTTTTTTATATCGTCCTGACTGAATATAAGCTGCAGCCGTAGACATTCCGTATAAAAAACTTGAACATGCTGCTTGCAAATCGTATGCAAAAGCATTTGTAGCTCCAATTTCTGTGGCAACAAAAACTCCAGTAGAAGCCACTGGCATATCTGCTGTAGCCGTTGCCATTATAACCATATCAATCTCTAACGGATCAATATTTGCTTTCGCTATTAAATCCTGTGCTGCTTTTATAGCAAGAAACGATGTTCCTTTGTCAGCATCCTTAAGAATCCTTCTTTCTTTTATCCCGGTACGAGTGGTAATCCATTCGTCATTGGTATCAACCATTGTTTCTAAAACTTTGTTCGAAAGTACAAAGTCAGGAACATAAGCTCCAACAGCGGTAATTGCGGCTGTGATTGTATTCATTATATTCTATTATTTCCTTCCAAATACTCCTATTTGAAAAATTTTTAAAAGACTTGAAAATTACAAAAAAAAACAAAGCGAATTTGTATCTATTTTCTTAAAAAAAGAAAATTATAACCAACAAAAAAAACTCCCACGATGTGAGAGTTCCAGTATTTTTTACAAAAACGTATTAAGCAACCGCTACAGATTTATCGATAACAACTTGCCCTCTGTAATACATTTTACCTTCATGCCAGTAAGCTCTGTGGTATAAATGTGCCTCTCCAGTGATAGGACATGTAGCGATCTGAGCTACAGTAGCTTTATAATGTGTTCTTCTCTTATCTCTTCTTGTTTTCGAGATTTTTCTCTTAGGATGTGCCATTTTACTATATTATTTATCCGTTAATAGTTTCTTTAATTTGTCCCAACGCGGGTCAATATCTTCTTCTTGTTTACTCTCTTCTTTTTGTTCTTTTACGGTTAATTCATTCAGTTTTGTTAAAGCTTCGGTTTGCAAACTTCCGTCTTTTACTCCTGGATGAACTCGTTTTAGCGGTACCGAAAGTGCAATCATCTCATAAATGTATTGTGCTACATCTATTTCATGCTCTCCATGCGGCAAGATCAACAACTCTTCATTATCGTTATTGAATTCATCTCCGAAGCGAACAATTAATTTCATTTTCCCTTTTATAGGCAAATCAAATTCTTCGCTTGTCAGATCACAAGGTACATTTATCGTTCCTTTGTGTTTGAAATCCAACTCCATCATGTTGCTTTTCTTATCTAAAACTAAAGCCACTTTGATATCCGAACTTTGAAATTCGTCGTAATCAAAGTTCTCAAAGAACGCGTTACTTATTTGATACTCAAAATGGTGTTTTCCTAATTTTAATCCTACGAAAGGAATTAAAAATTCTTTTGTTTTGCTCATTTCAACATCAATTTATCCAACCGGTATCTAAAACTCAGATACCTGAATTGGGGTGCAAAGATATAAAATTATTATAAAACTAATAATCTTATTCACCTTTTTTTGTTTATAACTGTTTTTCTTTTATTTTAAGAGGTTTTTGAGTAATCTCCTCATGCTGATTACGCGAGCGAAAAATATCAATCGCAAGGTAAACAGCCTCTTTAAATGAATTGTAATCTGCAACATCTTTTCCGGCAATATCATAAGCCGTACCGTGGTCCGGCGAAGTTCTTACCTTATTCAATCCTGCTGTATAATTAACCCCTTTACCGAACGAAAGCGTTTTAAAAGGAATAAGTCCCTGATCGTGATAAGTTGCCACAACAGCATCATATTTTTCATATTGACTGCTTCCAAAAAATCCATCTGCAGGAAATGGTCCGAAAACCATAGTTCCTTTATCGAATATTTTTTTCAAAACCGGCTTTAAAATCAAATCATCTTCTTTCCCGATCACTCCGCCATCACCACAATGAGGGTTCAACCCTAAAACTGCAATTTTTGGCTTCACAATACTAAAATCCTGAATTAAGGACTTTTTAATGGTTTCTATTTTTCTAGTAATCAATTCTTCTGTCAAATGAGACGAAACCTCATTCAACGGTACATGATCCGTTAGTAAACCAACTCTCAAATTATCCTGAACCATCATCATAAGGGCATTTCCTTCTAATTCTTGCTCTAAATAATCGGTATGTCCTGGGAATTTAAATTCTTCCGACTGAATGTTGTATTTATTAATAGGAGCTGTAACCAGAACATCAATTAATCCATCCTTTAGCGCCTTTGTAGCCGCAACAAAAGATTTTACAGCATACTCCCCTATTTTTACATCATTTGTTCCAAAATTGACATCTACACCTTCTCTCCAAAGATTAAAGACATTCACTTTTCCCGTCACCACCTGGTCTAATTTATCTATCCCATGAAACTGAATAGTAGAAGTCACACTTTTTTTAACAAACGAAAGTATTTTGGCACTAGCAAAAATAACCGGCGTACAGAGTTCCAACATACGAGAATCTTCGAATGTTTTTAATATAACTTCGCTTCCAATACCGTTTAAATCTCCTATTGAAATTCCAACAATTATATTTTCTGCTTTTTTATTCATGTGCTCAGTTTATTTATTACTAATTTTGATGTGCAAATTTAGTAAAATAAAACAACAATGTTCACAGGAATTATAGAAACCCTAGGAAGAATTCACGAAATACAAAAAGACCAAAACAACCTTCATGTAACCGTTGAGTCTTCTATCACCAATGAATTAAAAATCGATCAAAGCGTTTCTCATAACGGCATTTGCCTAACTGTTGTCGCCATAAAAGACAACTGTTACACGGTAACCGCAATAGAAGAAACCATTCTAAAAACCAATATAGGTGACTGGAAAGCTAATGACATCGTAAATCTGGAAAGAGGAATGAAACTCGGAGATCGTCTGGACGGACATATTGTACAAGGCCACGTAGACCAGACTGGAACCTGCACCAACATACAGGAAGCAAACGGAAGCTGGAATTACACTTTCGAGTATGATAAAAACCTCAGCAACATTACTATCGAGAAGGGATCTATAACCGTAAACGGAGTAAGCCTTACTGTTGTAAATTCAAAAACAAATGAATTTAGTGTCTCAATAATCCCGTACACTTACGAAAACACCAATTTTAAAAACTTTAAAATCGGAACAAAGATTAATTTGGAGTTTGATGTAGTAGGAAAATACATTTCAAGACTTTATTCGATAAACAAATAGTATCTAAAACATCCTATATAAAAGAAAAGCTTCAATTTACATTGAAGCTTTTCTTTTATAACTATTTTTATATACAGTATGTGCCCCCAAAAACAAAGCACCTACAACTAAAATTATTAAATTCTGATCAATAGGCCCATCCGGCGGAGGCGGAGGCCCTGCAGCCGTCTTACTAGTCCTCGCCCTTGGTTCAGGAGGACCATCCTCAGCCCTAACACTCGAAATACTAATCAAGGTCAAAAGAAATACAAAAAAAATAGGCTTAGATATCTTCATAATTTTCAATACGCTGAAAAACAGCAGAGTACATTATTAAAATTATTTTTCTTATTATAATTCTCACAAAAACAAGTGTTTACGCTCAAAATTATTGGCAAATGTATAAGAATTTCATTTAAATGCAAGTTTTACAAATAAAAAAAGCTTCATAAAATTTATGAAGCTTTTCTGTGGTCCCACCTGGGCTCGAACCAGGGACCACCTGATTATGAGTCAGGTGCTCTAACCAGCTGAGCTATAGGACCGGTTTGAGGTTGCAATATTACTACTATTTTTCATTCACTCCAAATATTTTAAGAGATGTTTTCTATTTAATTTGCAACTGCCACCCTTATTTCACAGAACACAATTGATTTTCAATGGCTTATTCAGGAATAAAAAAACACATTTTTTTATCTTATTTCCTGACAAAGCTCCACCAAAACCCCATTTGTGTTTTTTGGATGTAGAAAAACTACTAATTTATTATCGGCTCCTCTTTTCGGAACATCATTTATCAGCACAAAGCCTTCGTTTTTCAGTCGTGTTATTTCAGCTTGTATGTCTTCGACATCAAAAGCGATGTGATGAATTCCTTCTCCTTTTTTTTCTAAAAACTTCGCAATTGGACTTTCGGGATTTGTGGCCGTTAAAAGTTCGATTTTATTAACTCCTGTTTGAAAAAAAGAAGTCAAAACCCCTTCACTCTCTACCGATTCCATTTTGTATGACGGAACGCCCAGTAATTTTTCGAACAACACATTGGCATCCTCCATGTTTTTTACTGCAATTCCGATATGTTCTATTTTATTTACCATTTCTTTTACTATTATTTAAACCTGCTCCTTATTATTGATTCACATACGTATTAAAATAACCACATTCTGCAATCACATCCTGATAATACTTCGTATCCGAATACTCTTTCTTCAGTGCTTTAAATCCATTCCAGGCAATAAAATTAATCTTATCGTCCTCCACTTCCCACCAACTGTTTACCTTATTGTATTTGTTGTTGTAATATTCGTTTCGTTCACACTTGGAGATTAAATAGACACATTTTGCTTTTTGTTCTTTTGTTGTCGCGGCTTCAAAGGCTTTTTGATAATACATTTTTGAAACAGTACAATCCGTGATCATTCCTTTCATTGCACTTCTAAAAGAATAAGGACTCGAGCCGTAGCCTACAATATTGATTTCATAAAAACTTCTTCCGTTCCCAAAATGAGTGATATTGTAAAAAGCATTCCCAAGTAACAAACTATTGGTATAAACATCTTCTTTCTGAGCCAGTTTATCCTGCATGGTTTTTATAGTATTCAGGAATTCAAGCTGAGAATATTTCTTTTTTTGATAAGCCACATGATCACAATCATGACAATCTTTTATGTTTCCATTAAACGGATTTCCTGAAAAGGTACGATACTGCACCGAGTCCGTTTGTTGCATAAAAGCAATTGCCTCCGGAATTTTATTCTTAAAAGTGGCCTGAACAGCCTGAAAATTATTGATATCCTTTAATTTAAAGCCATAAATCCCAGCCCCAATTTTCTCTATTTCGGTTTTATTGGATTTAGACAAAAATGCCTTCATCTCCAACAGCTCTTTTTCGTTATCATAAAAAGCATTACCCGAATTCCAATAACCGTAAGAAGAAGTACCAAAAAGTTCCGCCATTACAGGATTTGCTTTTGCTTTGTAAAGCGCTGCCAAATAATTTTTACTCCATAACACTGCATTCTCATAACGAAACTCTTGTCCTTTGTATGTTTTTGGAAGCTCCTGATACAACCAATTCAAATCAGCCAGAATCGTTTTCTCATTTTGATCTGTCAATTTATCAATTTTACTCAGCGTATTCACAAAACGCAACAACCTCAACTGATATCCTGCCAGTTCTGTTTTCGGAAGTGTTTTTGCCGCCTTATCAAAATTCTTATCTGCATTGGCAAAATCTCCTTTTAAAGTTTGTAAATAGCCCAGCGCAATATCCCACAAATAAGGTTTCTCTGTATTCCCTGCCGCCGCAATTTTTGCTGTTAAATCAAAAGCAGTTTGATCCATTTTAGCATAATTTTCTACTCTGTTCTCTGCAACCGTTTGCAATTTGGCAGGAACATTATCCCCCATATTTTGTTGAAACGAATAATTTATTTTTCCCTCTTCTATATTAATCAATCGTGTCAGCAAATAATTCAGATGTTCGCTTTTTGAATCTAATGCGTAAATCTTTTCAATAGCCTGTTTTTCATCTTTATAATAGCCGTGAATTGCCCAAAGTGCCGCTTTTTCTTTGTTATTTTTAGCCATTGCTAAAGATTTATTCCAATCAGCAACATTCTGCGGATGAAAACAATAAGCCGTAACCACTCGCAACTCCGGACATTTATCAAAAACCTGCGCATACAGATAATTTGAAACCGCATACTTTTTTTGCTGATAATTTATTCCCGCAACATACGAAAGAGCCCTGTAATACAAGGTGTTTTTAGAAACTGAAGCTTCCGTTTTATTAAAAAACTGAATTGCTTTTTGCTTGTCATTACTATAAAATCGTGCTTTCACAGTAAGAAACCAATACCTGTTTTTCAGAAACGGATCTGAAGTCATATTGTAAACATTTTCAATTGACTGAATCATTTTCTTGTCATTGAATGTTTTAGCCACAACAGGGTCATAACTCCAATAATCCTCGCCGATAGAAACCGTTTCGATCTTTTGTGCCAAATACAAAAATTCAATAAAACTTTTGATTTTAACCTCTTTCAGACTCACTACTTTTCCCCATTTAAGCGAAGTCTTATTCTCTTTTTTCGTTTTATAAAAAACATGAAGCTGCTCAATTTCAACTTTATTCTTTAAGGGTTTATTACGGTCCTCATATGCCCTTTCTTCATCAGGACCTATCAGAAAATAACGCACAGTCGCAGCATCTGCCTTTCCCTTTAAAAAATTCTCCCAATCCAGTTTAATATTGTCATTAAACCTCGAATTGTGCTCGGTATCAGAACCGATTCCATAGAAGAAATCTCCCGACAAAAAAAGCGGTGCATAGGACTTATCTGCAAACGTCTCCGGTGTAAAATTCGAATTATAACCAAAATAATCCCAATCGTCTCCGCCTCCACAGGCATAAATTATTCCGTATGCAAAAAGCAAAGAGGCACTAGAAACAAGAAACAACTTGCTCAAAAATATTCTTTTCATAGTTTTTTAAATTGAATTCGTCTAAATCGTAAAATATAATTTCTTTTGGCGCTTGTGCGGTACTTTCACCCAACTCCTTCGCCATTTGTTTCAAATCTTCGGGAGTAATGGCCTCGATTTTCAGCAGGTCATTTTCTTCATAAAAAACTCCATTTTTGTAGTTTGATTGTTTTACTTTGAAAAAAAAGGCACTTATCTGCACAAAATTCTCATCCTTTTGAAGTTCACTAAAACTCAATTTAGAACGCAAACCAATCACTTTTTGATTTCTGATATGGACTCCCCACGAATATATCGGCAAAGCAAAATCGAGATGCAATGGATATTTTTTCAAACTCTTAAGATATCGCACTGCAATTTTCTGATCGTAAATAGAATTTAATGAATCGGGCGCAATGGATCCCATATTGTAATACATCAAAACACCGGAATCGACATTTGGAATTTTGGTCTTTTTGAAATATTTAACCTGATGCAAGCGAATCGTTGCCGAAAGCTTTTTCTGCGAAAGCTTTTTAAAACGCTCCACAAATTTCAAATAATTGTCTTTGCTATTTAGAGACCAATCACAGTCAATTTGTACTTCCCGGAAGGCAATTTTATTTACAGCACTGATCTCCTCTACTAATTGAACTGCTTTTTTGGCCAGGTTTTCAACATCTAAATTAGATTGCAACATGACTTTATTTTGAATAAAAATCACCGGAACAACATTAAAATTAGCGACATTTCCCTGAAACCGTATCGGACTAATCGGAATTGGCTCCTTTGTCTGAGGTTGTAAACCAATATCAAAATAACGGATATAAAGCTTTGTTACCTTATTTTCTTCCAGGATCTCTTTTTCGGTTTCAGACAATTTGAAGATTGTTTTCCAATAATAAAAGGCAATTGCCGGCTCATCATTTTTACTGCAGGAGAAGAGTAAAAAAACCAACATACCCCAAAAAACTTTTTTTATCAAAACTTGGAAAAATTACATTTAATGTCAAAAATAAGAAATTATATCAAATCCATTATTTGAAAGCATAAAAAAGCAGCGGAAACAAAAGCCTGAAATCCTAATAAATGGATAAAAAATTTCAATTAAAGCAAATATAATCGTTATTTTGTGCAATCAAATTTAAAAACGTTATGTTGAAAAACAACTTCAGATATATTTCACTTTTATTAGTCTTTTTAATGTTGAGTTGCGCCAAAAGAGGCAGCATAACGGGCGGATTAAAAGACACCCTGGCTCCCGTTTTAAAATACAGCTCACCGAAAAATTTCACGACTAATTTCACAGGAAAGGAAATCACCCTGACTTTTGACGAATACATAAAACTTAAAAACGTCAACAAACAGCTGATTATCTCGCCACCAATGAAACAAGAGCCGATAATCACACCCTCTAATGCCAGTAAATTTATAAACATAAAATTTAGAGACGCTTTACAACCTAATACCACGTACAGTTTAAATTTCGGACAAAGTATAACAGACAACAACGAAGGAAATCCATACAACCAGCTGAAGTACGTTTTTTCTACGGGCAGTTATATCGATTCGCTTTCTATTAACGGAACAATCAAAGATGCCTACGAGAAAAACGTCGACAATTTTGTCTCTGTAATGCTTTACGAAGTCAACGATACTTTTAAAGATTCTGTAATTTACAAGCAAAATCCGAGATACATCACGAACACGTTGGACAGTTTACGAACTTTTAAATTAGAAAATCTAAAAGCCGGAAAATATCTTTTGGTAGCCTTAAAAGACAAAGGAAACAACAACAAATTCAACCCTAAAGAAGATAAAATCGGGTTTCTGAAAAACTACATTACAATACCAAACGATACTGTTTTTGAACTGGAATTATTCAAAGAAACCGTTCCGTTAAAAGCCTTAAAACCGATACAGGCTTCCGGAAACAGACTGTACCTCCCTTACGACGGAAAACAGAATTTCAAAAATAAAAAGCCAAAAATTGTACTTAAAAACAAGTCCGAAATTCTGGAGACGATTGTAACACAGTTCCCTAAAAAGGATTCCTTACAGGTGTGGTACAAACCCATAAAAACCGACTCCTTATCGATGGAGATTGAAAGAGAAAATTACAAGAAAAAATTCACTTTTAAAATCAAAGACCAGAAAAAAGACACCTTAAACATAAAGGCGGTACAAAGCGGAACAATCAACTTCATTGAGCGATTTACCTTAGAGACCGAAACACCTTTGGTAAAATTTGACAAATCTAAAATCAAATTGATCAACAAGGATTCTGTCGCAGTTGATTTTACTACTGAATATGATGAATTCGATCAGAAACTCTATGTAGATTTTAAGAGAGAACCTCTGGAAAAGTACAATTTCACCTTTTTCCCGGGAGCTTTGACCGATTTTTACGAAAAAACGAACGATACTTTATCGTATAAATTAACCACAAAAGAATACGAAGATTACGCCAATCTTAAATTGAATTTACGAAATGTAAAACGTTTTCCGATTATTGTAGAATTGATAAACAAAAAAGGAGATAAGATCATCGCAACGGAATATTCTGAAAGCAAAACCAATTTTGAATTTAATCACATAGAGCCCGATTCATTTAGTATTCGTGTAATTTATGATGACAATAAAAATAAAATATACGACACCGGAAACTATCTGGAAAAACAATACCCTGAAGAAATCAATTATCTACAGGAAGCTTTTGACGTGAGAAGCAACTGGGATTGGTCACAGGATTTTGACTTAAGCATTCAGTACAATCCTGAACTGGAGAAAAAAGTCGACGATAAAAAGAAAAAAGAAGAAGCAAAAAAGAAAAAGACCGCCTTCTAACTTTTAGTTCAATAAAAGTATTCGATCAAAATAAAATAAGCTCTCAAAATAAAGATTTCGAGAGCTTATTTTTTTATAGAGAAATCGCAATTGCGTTAGAATCAATCGGATCTTTCGAAGAGAATCTCTCAATATCATTTCCTATTGAAGGTGTTTTTATTCCTTCTTCAACTTAAAACTTCACTAATTTTAAACTAAATTCAACAATAGACTAAAAAATGGAAAAAACAGAGAATGAATTAGTGCTAAGAAAAAGCTGGTGGAGCAGAAACTGGAAATGGTTTTTACCACTAACAATACTATCAATTCTAAGCTTTGGATTTATTCTATCGTCAAATGTTGCAGGGAGTACAACTGATATTATTCAGGCCTATTCCGATAATTCTCTCTTTGAAGGTGCTATACAAAAAGCCAACTCGAATCAGGAAGTTTTAAAAATTATTGGCACTATAACACCTCTTGACCAATTAGCCATTTTAGAAGGAAACACCTCGTATTCTACAGGCTATAATTCTGTTCATTCTTCTGTTAGAATACAGGGCACTAAAACCAAAGGCAAACTGGATATCACAGCCTTCAAAAAAGGAACAGGATGGGCATACACAAAAATTGTAATTCGCATTAAAAATTCAAAGGAAGAAATCACCGTTTTGGACTAATTCTTAAAGTTTTTATTTCATTAAATCGTAATAGTAAAATCATCCCTATCACTTAAGAAATCGAGTTTTTTACGGGTTTCGAGCATTGTATTTTTATCAATTTCAACCACAAAAACACCTTCGTTTTCTTCAGGATCTAAAACAGGATTCCCGAGAAAATCTATCACTTGGGAGTGACCGACATGCTCGTACTTATTCGCATCCAACCCTACTCTGTTTACCGCCACTACATAACTTAAGTTTTCGATTGCACGCGCTTTCAGCAAAGCATCCCATGCATTTATACGAACTTTCGGCCAGTTGGCAACGTATAAAAGCAGGTCGTAATTCTCTACATTCCTTGCAAAAACCGGAAACCTCAAATCATAACAAATCTGAAGACAGATTTTCCAATCTAAATATTCCACGATTACTTTCTGGGTTCCACCGGTATAAAATTGGTTTTCTCCGGCCAGCGAAAACAAATGACGTTTATCATACTGCTGCATTTCTCCATCCGGAAAAACAAACAACATTCTATTATAGTACTGCCCATTTTCTTCTATAATCAAACTTCCTGTAATAGCACATTTATTTTGCTTTGCTAAAGATTGCATCCAGTGCACCGTTTCGCCTTGCATCGTTTCGGCGACTGCTTTCGCATTCATAGTAAATCCGGTCGAAAACATTTCGGGAAGCACAATCAGGTCAACTGCTTGCGTAATTCCATTGATTTTTTGCTCAAAATGATTTCGATTTTTATCAGGCTGTTCCCAATATAGGTCTGATTGAATAAGTACAATTTTCATCTTACAAAAATACCTTTTTTTAAAGCATAAAAAAACCAATCCTCCTTCCCGTTTTACAAAACCCCAACCCAAAAGGAAGCAAACCCAGTAAACATCGGATTTTTAAGAGAAAAACAACATTAACAAAAATAATATTGCAAAAATATTGCATTATTTTTGCAAAAATATCGCTTATAATGGATATAAATTATATATATTTGACCGCGAATAAAAAAAGTAACCCCTTAAAAAACATTCAATTATGAGAAAAAACACCCCGTTTATCAGGCAATACACCCGTAAAATCATTTACGAAAAATTGTAAAATATTATGCAATAAAAAAGCATAAAACAAAAATTTAACAGGTAGAACTGCTGTGTTGAGTGCTGTACTATTAAAGCACAGGCCGCATTAAACCAATAGAGAAAACACTACATTTTGTTTGTAAGAAAATCTCGAAATCAAACGAATTAAAAACGCTTTAACACCAAAACACATCAATCAACAACCCACCACTAACTAAAACCAAGATAATGAAACAAACTATTTCAATATTTATACTATTTTTTACTATGCAAATCGCAACAGGACAGGTAAAAACTGTCAAAGGAACTGTTACCGATTCTAATGGCATAACACTACCCGGAGCCACTGTGCTCCTGAAAAATGAGAAAAAAGGTGTCACCACCGACTTCGATGGTAAATTCTCTATTGAGGCAGAAAAAGGGCAAACCCTTATCGTTTCGTTCTTAGGACTGGAAACCGTAGCTATCACAATAGATAACGTTGCGACCATTAACGTACAACTAAAAGAAGCTCCCGCAACAGTTCTTTCAGGAGTTGTAGTTACTGCACTTGGCATAAAAAGAGAAAGAAAAGAACTGGGTTATTCCTTTCAGGATGTAAAAGGAAAAGACCTGGCCGACAACCCGACAATAAGTGTCGCACAATCTCTATACGGAAAAGTAGCAGGGGTAAACATCTCTCAAACCACAGGAGGTATCGGAGCCAGTTCCCGCATCGTCATAAGAGGAAACCGATCGATTAGCGGAGACAACCAGCCACTTTATGTTGTCGATGGTGTTACTTTAGGAAACACCGGGTTAGCCTCAATAACAGATTCTAAATCCGCAAGATATGCCGAAGGAGCCGATAACGGAGATGGATTATCGAGCTTAAACGTGGATGACATTGAAAATATTTCTGTGCTAAAAGGAGGAGCTGCCAGTGCGCTTTATGGAGAACGTGGCGCCAATGGAGTCATTGTTATTACGACCAAAAAAGGAAAAAGAAACTCTTTAAAAGCAGAATGGAACAGCACTACTACTTTTGACAAAATCAGCACCAACTACAAAGATTTTCAAAGAGACTACGGTACAGGATCAAACGGTCTGCTTCCAAATACCAACGATATTGCAAACGGACGAAATGCCACCACCAGCGCTTGGGGACCAAAATTCGGATCAGCCGGCAACAATACAGTAAGAATCTTTGACGGATCCTACAAACCTTATCAAAACGTAAACAACAATATCAAGGACTTCTTCAGAACCGGAGTAACTGCGATCAATAGCTTTAGTCTATCCGGAGGAGGAGATAATACGGCCTTTAGATTGAACTACTCTAATCTTGATGCTACTGATGTTATCCCTAAAAGTGCTTTAAAAAGAAACACTTTTACATTAGGTTTTAATTCGCAGATCGACAAACTTACACTAGACGCCAAATTTACCTACATTACAGAAAACACAGACAACAGACCTTCCCTATCAGACGATGCCGGTAACCTTGGATTATCAGTAGCCGCTATAGCACCGAACATTGACCAGTCCTGGCTAAAAAACTATGAGGATGAAAACGGCACGTATTACCCATGGAATGCAGATCCAAACCGACTAAACCCTTATTTTGTATTAAACGAAAATAAAAACGAAACACAGAAAAACAGAATACTGGGTAATTTCAGCGCTACTTATGCACTTAACAGCTGGCTAAACGCTACAGGAAGAGCAGGAATTGACCGTTTTACATTTGAAAGCTCCGATTTTGTTAATGCCGGAACCACCTGGTCACAAAGACAATCAGGATACCTGGCCAATAGCAACACTACCTTTCAAGAATACAACACAGAGGTTTTATTAAATGCTCAGAAATCATTCGGTGATTTTAATATCAATTTAGGTGCCGGTGCTAATCAACGAAATACCCAAAGAGTCATTACAGGAAATGTATTCACAAACATGATTACTAATGGAATAAACAAACAATCGAATTTTCTTTCCGGTATTCCCAGCTCCAAAATCAATGATGAAATACTGGTGCGCTCCGTATACACCTACTTAAGAACCAATTACAAAAACTATTTATTCTTAGATTTCACAGGTCGTAATGACTGGAATTCAACGCTTGCCTCAGCAGTAAGCTCCTCCGGCAACAATAACTATTCGTACTTTTATCCGTCTGTATCTTCCAGTTTTATTTTTACTGATGGTTTAAACATTACCAGCGAAGTATTGACCTTTGGAAAAATAAGAGCCTCTTGGGCAGGAACTGCAAAAGCACTGGAAGCACCTTATTCAACTGCCCTCAACTACAACATACAAGCAAAGCCTTTATTAGGAAACCCAATCGGTTCAGTAGTAAACAACATTGTCCCAAACAATGCTCTAAAACCGGAATTCACCACCAGTTATGAAGCGGGAATCGATTTAGGATTCTTTAAAAACCGTTTGCAACTAGATCTATCCTACTATTACACCAAAACAAAAAATCAATTAATTGTATTAAACACTTCACAAACATCCGGTTTCGTAGGAGCAAATGCGAATGCGGGTACGGTTGAAAATAAAGGTTTTGAAGCTTTAGTAACGGCCGGTATTTTCAGAGATCCTAACGGATTCAACTGGGATATCACGCTTAACTTTGCGAAAAACGAAAACAAATTACTGGAATTAACAGACAAAACAGACCTACAAGTAATCTCTAATGCAAGATGGGCAGGCGCACAAATTGTTGCAAAAGTAGGAGAAAGCTCTACGCAGATTTATGGGAAAAAATTTCAAAGATCACCTGACGGTCAAATCCTGATAGACGACAAGGGTAATCCTATATTAACGCAAACCCTTGAAAATTTAGGGAAAACTGCACCCGACTGGATTGGAGGGGTTATTAATGAATTCTCTTATAAAGGAATAAGTCTTAGAGCTAATTTTGACATGAAATTTGGAGGCAAAATGTATTCCATGACCAATGCTCTTGCTGCTTCTACAGGACTATCTGATGTAACTATCGAAGGAAGAGAAGAATTCAATGCATGGGTTGCCCAACAAATTGCAGCAGGAAAAACGCCAACAGAAATCGGGCAATTAGCTCCCGGCGCAGGACTTATTGTAAACGGGGTAACCGAAATTAAAGACATCAACGGCAATGTAACCGGATACCAAAACAATACTACACCGGTGAATCCTCAAACGTATTGGAGAAATCTGTACGGAGATGACACCACTCCGGAACCCTTCATCTATGACGCATCCTATGTTAAACTGAGAGAAGCCTCTATTAGTTATGACCTTCCTAAAAAATGGTTAAAAGGAACCGGATTTGACCGATTTAAATTTTCAGTAATTGGAAGAAACCTATGGACCGTTTATTCTAAAGTTCCAAACATCGATCCGGAATCTACTTATACAAACGGAAACGGTCAAGGTTTTGAATATGGTTCTCTTCCTTACAGAAGATCTTATGGCTTTAACTTACAATTATCATTCTAATCCACTAATTTGATCCAAATGAAAAAATATATACAACAGTTAACAAAATATGTACTGGGAATGATTCTGGTACTTACCACAACTAATTGTGCTGACGACGATCTTTTCAGAGAAACCAATACCAATCCGGAAACTTTCGTATCGGTAGACCCTTCAACACAATTAACGGGAATTCAAGCCGCAATGTCGGGTGGCTGGTTTGAACAATGGAGAGCAAATCTTATCTACGGAGAAGGATTTATTCAACATCTTGGCGGATCTTGGCCTGTTGCCAATTATGGTTCTTTTTTTATTGCATCCAGAGAATACCAAGAAGCGCTTTGGATTTCAAATTATGGCGGTGGACTCGTACGTAACCTTGTTGATGTTCTGGAAAAAACCAATGGAAAACCAGAGTTCAACAATCTAAACGGAATGGCAAAAGTATTAAAAGTAATGACCTTTCAGCGCTTAACCGATTTGTATGGAGACATTCCGTATTCTGAAGCAGGTTTAGGTTATTACAAGAAAATTTTCTATCCAAAATACGACAGTCAAAAAGACATTTATACCGATTTTTTTAAAGTTTTGGATGAAGCCCAAAATCAAATGCAACCCCAATCTATCCCTACTAAAGGAGATCTGTTTTATGCCGGCGATGCGGCTAAATGGAAGAAAATGATTAGTGCATTAAGACTTCGTTGCGCCATGAGAATCTCAAAAGTAGACCCCGCTTTGGCAAAAGAACAAATCTTAAAAGCCGTTGCTAATGGACTGTTTACAAGCAACGCCGACAATTGCTACATGAAACATGACGCAACACTTCCGGAAACGGCAGGTGCTTTGAACAACGGTAACGGAGTATCACAGGGACTAAAAGGCAGCGGTCCTGTATACGATCATCCAACCATTACCATCCTGAACCTATTAGGTAATGATCCCCGAAAAAAAATATGGTTTCGACTAAATCCTAACGGGATTTACGAAGGAATCAATCCGAATAATTACAGATGGGATCACTTACCATCGAGCAACAACCTGTCAGAACTCCAACCTTATTTATACGAAAATAGCGCTCCGTACCTTCATTTTACTTATTCTGAAGTAATGCTTCTTCTAGCCGAAGCTTCTTTTAAAGGACTGTATACCGGAGACGCCAAAGACTATTACAAAAAAGGAATTGAAGCAGGAATCAGACAATGGTCTATATTTAAAGACGAAAGTATAATTGATAATGCGGCAATTAACACTTTTCTGGCAACCAAAAATCTTACACCCGGAAAAGAACTGGAAGAAATTGCGACGCAACAATGGTTAACATTCTTTTTAAACGGAATAGAAGCCTATACCAATTACAGACGAACTGACTTTCCAGTTTTGATTAAAATTACGCGTCCTGCCTCCGGAACTAACGGAATTATGCCAACAAGAATGCCTTACCCAATAGAAGAATCCACAAGCAACAGAGACAACTATTTAGCTGCAAGTGCAAAATACAACAACAATAGTTGGTTAGCCAAAGTTTGGTGGGATGTAGATTAATTTACAAGCCTTTATAAAAATCACATACTTCCTTTTTTTATTAGTACCACTCGAAATTCACACCGAATTATGGGTGGTACTTTTTTTGAATTGCCATTGGTTTCAACCAGCGTCTATCGAACCCCTTTTCGATCAAAAAATACGATTTTTCAGCCAAAATTACTTTTTTCGCAGAAAACCATTCTGTGCAAAAATTTCTCAAAATACCACTAAAAACAACACTTCTTTTGGAATAAAAAAATACTTCAGAAAAAAAATCTGCAAAAAAAATGCATTTTGTGCAAAAAAAATGCAAATTTGTAAAATTAATTTCTATATTTGATTGCCGACTAAACCAAAAAAAAAAACATGAAAACCAAAGTATTATGAAAACAAAGCTAATTTCATTAGTGTTTGTTGGAGGAATGATCCTCTCAGCAAATGCAAACGAGGTTGCAATTAAAAAGCACCTTATTGAACAAAAAAGCAGTCAGATTGAAATTACGGGTCAGATAAAAGGCCAAGATGACGGAATGCCAATTGCAGGAGCCACCATCATTGCAAAAAGCAATAACAAAATAGTAACCATCACGGATGAATCCGGAAATTTTAAACTAAATGTTCCGGAAAATGAGACTGCAATCATCATCTCATACATGGGCTATGAAACGACCGAATACAATCTGGAACGCACTACAAATATTGTTATAAGCCTAAAACCAGCTGAAAACGTTCTGGAACAAGTTTTAGTAACTGCATTAGGAGTTAAAAAAAGCAGTAAAGCCATATCTTATGCGGTAACCGAACTTAAGGGAACCGAATTTACGAAAGCAAAAGAGACTAATATCACGAATGCTTTAGCCGGAAAAATTGCCGGTGTAAACGTTAGTGCCACTGCCACGGGCCCGACGGGATCAACGAGAGTTGTAATTCGTGGAAATGGTTCCTTAAACGGAAACAACCAACCGATGTATGTTGTCAATGATTTACCTATAGACAACACCCAACTGAACTTGCCCGGAATCGGTAACGGAGCGGGATCTCCAAGAATTAACGTAGACAGAGGAGACGGAACATCTGTTATAAATCCGGATGACATCAAAAGTATTACTGTGTTAAAAGGAGGAACTGCTGCTGCTTTGTACGGTGCAAATGCCGCAAATGGTGTTATTTTAATCCAAACCAAAAGAGGAACAGCACAAAAGGGAATCGGTGTAGAATACAATAGCTCTTTTACTTTTGAAACTCCGTCTATCAAACCGGACTGGCAATACGAATACGGATCCGGTGCTTTGGGCAAAAAACCCACAACAAAAGCCGAAGCTATAGAATTCGGACGTTGGTCCTGGGGAGCAAAAATGGACGGATCAGATGTTATTCAGTTTGATGGTGTAAAAAGACCTTACTCCCCTCAAAAAGATAATATTAAAAACTTCTACAAAACCGGAACAACCTTCATCAACTCTATCGCTTTATCGGGAGGAAGTGAAAAAGCAACGGGACGTCTTTCACTAATGAATATGGACAATGAAGGCATTGTTCCTAATTCGAGCTTTAATCGCAAAAGCGTTAACATTTCGACCAATGTGAATTTAACAGATTGGCTAAAATTTGATGTTGTAGCGCAATACAACATTGACAAAACAGACAACAGAACAACCGTTTCTGATGCCGAGGCAAATCCAAACTGGGGAACTTATATGATTGCCAACACCGTAGACATCAGAAATCTTTCTCCGGGATATGGTCCAAATGGTATTGAAACACCTTGGAACCCTGTTGCCGTTGCCACCAATCCTTACTTCGCAGTTAATCAAATTAAAAACAGCGATACCAAAAACCGTTTCATCGGAATGTTAAACGTAAAAGTAAATTTTACTCCTAACTTATTCCTTCAAGGACGAATCGGGCAAGATTTTACCAATTATGATTTCTATGGTTATATCCCAAAAACAAGTTTAAACAATCCTGTTGGATACGGACAAGGTTCAAAAGTAAAGTTGTCTAATGTCAACTCTGAAGCAATCCTTAATTATACCAAGAAAAACATTTACAATGATTTTTCTTTAAACGCTTTAATTGGTGTCAATTCCCGTACTTCTTTGAGAGACGAAATCAGAATAGACGGATCCAACTTTGTATTGGATAATTTCTACTCGCTAACAAACTTAGCTACTATAACTTACAGCTATCCTTATGGAAAAACCAAAACAAACTCGGTTTATGCAGCTGCTGATTTAGATTATAAAAATGTCGTTTTCTTAAACTTTACAGGACGTCAGGATTGGTTCTCGACTCTTTCATCAGAAAACAACACGATTTTTTACCCTTCAATTGGAACCAGTGTTATCCTATCTGATCTTGTAAAAATGCCGGAATGGATTTCATTCTCTAAACTAAGAGCTTCGTGGGCACAAGTTGGTGGTGCTACTCCGGATCCTTACGCTTTAAATCAGTCTTATTCTATCATTCAGGGAGGACATAACGGTCAACAATTACAAGGTACAACGGGTTCAAGAGTTCCAAATTCTACGTTGAGTCCACTGACTTCCACAACGTTTGAAGTAGGAACAGATATCGGTTTTTTCAACAATCGTTTGAATCTTGATTTAGCCTGGTACAACCGTGTAACCACTAATGATATCGTTGAAACTACCATCTCTAATGCATCAGGAGCCAGAACTGCCTTATTGAATCTTGGAAAAATGAGAAATGAAGGAGTTGAAGTTTTATTAAGCGGAAAAATCATTAACTCAGAAAACTTCTCGTGGGATGCCAGCATCAATGGATCTTACAACAAAAATACAGTTGAAGCACTTGCAGATCACTTAAACTCCATCACAATGGCAACTTCTGTAAACGGATACGTTACCATAGCAAGTGATGTTGGTCGTCCTTACAGTATTATAAAAGGATACAAACCTTTAAAAGATGCTAACGGCAATACAGTATACAATGTTAGTGCCGGTACTGCAACAGTAGCACAAGGTCCTCTGGAAGAATTAGGTCAGGGAGTTCATCCTTGGGCAGCAGGTATTAGTAATGAATTCAAATACAAATCAGTATCATTCAGCTTTTTAATTGATGGTAAATTTGGAGGAGATTTATATTCCGGTACAGATTTGTACGGAACTCGTATGGGATTAACCAAAATGACTTTAGAAGGTCGTGAAAATGGATTGCCAATTTCGGGCGTAGATCCTAGTGGAAATCCGGTTAACATGGTTATTTCACCGGAAAACTTAAGAACTTACTATGACGGATTAAGAAACATCTCTTCTTATTTTGTTTACGATGCCAGTTTTGTAAAATTAAGACAAGTAATCATCGGATATCAGTTACCAATCGAAAAGATCAAAAGCCTTTCCAGACTTCAAGGTGTTTCTGTTTCCTTTATCGCGAGAAACTTATTCATCCTTTACAAGAAAACACCAAACGTAGACCCGGAATCGGTATTTAGTGCCGGAAATGCTCAAGGTGTAGAACAATTTGGAGTACCAAGAACAAGAAGTTTTGGTTTAAGTTTAAATGTTAAATTTTAAAGTACAAAGAAATGAAAAAGACATCTATTTTATATATAGCAGGTATACTTTTAGGAAGCATGACAGCCTGTACTAAAGATTTTGAAGAAATAAACACGAACCCTAATTCTGTTGAAGTAGCCAATCCAAATTTCATATTCAGTCAATCACAACTGGACGGATTAAACAACAATTATTTCTTTACCAATGTTTTAGAATGTGGGGGTATGTTGCAACATTATGCCACTTACAAAGAAGCATCCGGTGTTGGAGATAAATACCTGAGCAACGAGGTATACTATTCTGCGTATTTCAATCGAGGTTATCCAACTGCAGTAAATGAGGTTCAAACGGTGATTAATTTACTACAGAATAATCCTCTTGACAGCAACAGACTTAACATTGCAAGAATCTGGAAAGTTTACATCTACCACCGCATGACCGATTTGTACGGAGACGTTCCATATACGGAAGCGGCGAAGGCATATTCGAATGAACATTTTCTTCCTAAATACGACAGTCAGGAATTCATCTACAAAGATTTATTAAAAGAACTTGATGAAGCTGCGACCGCATTAGACCCTGCAAAAACAAGCTTTGGCAAAGCCGATCTTATATATGACGGTAATATCCCCAAATGGAAGAAATTTTCATACTCTTTAATGCTTCGTTTAGGGTTAAGATTAACAAAAGTTGATCCGGCATTGGCCAAAACCTGGGTTACAAAAGCCATCGCCGGTGGTGTAATTGTAAACGGAACCGACAATGCACTTATGAAATATACAGATGGTCCAAATGATTTTAACAGAAACCCGGCCGGTATTGATTCCAGAAGTATTGATTTCACAAAAGACTCCTTTGGTCAAAAAAATGTGGAAGGCGGGAAACTGGCCAAAACGTTTATCGATGTACTAAAAGCTACAGCTGACCCAAGGATCAGTGTTTACTCAGGTGTTTGGCAAGGAACAACGCAAAACACTGCGGCCGACGTTCAAAAAGGTTTTCCAAACGGACTTAAAACACCTCCAACAGCAATAGAACAAGCCACTTTTTCTGAGCCAAATCAGGGTACCGTTTTTAGATATGACGCCCCTCTTGTAATCTTAGGCAATGCCGAAACTAATCTTTATTTAGCAGAAGCTGCAGCAAGAGGTTGGTACACTGCCGAAACGGATAAAGATTTATATGAAAAAGGAGTTAAAGCATCGTTCCTTAATATGGGAATTTACGGTGCAACTTATGCCATCACGGATGCAACACCTTATTTAACAGCTAATCCTTTTAACGCGGCAGGAACTTTTGAGCAAAAAATGAATCAAATACACTCTCAGATTTGGGTCGCTTTGTTTGTAGATGAGCAGGAAATTTATTCGAACTGGAGAAGAACAGGTTACCCTGCTCTGGTACCGGTAAACTTTCCCGGCAATGTCACAAACGGAACAATACCAAGACGTTTGAGATACCCTGTAAGCGAATATTCGGTGAATTCAGCTAACTTAGCTGAAGCCATCAAACGCCAGGGAGCAGACACATTCACAACAAGAACATGGTGGGATAAATAATATAATAGAAATAAATGAGCATTTTAATTCTTACTGCCTGTATTGCCTTTTTAATCCTGCAAATTGCCTGGTTTAAAATCAATCCTTTTATCGCATTTATTATCACAGCTTTATTAGCAGGTCTTACTTTAGGCCTGCCGATAGACACTTTATCACAGACAGTGCAAAAAGGTCTGGGCGAAATGTTAGGCTCCATAACGCTGATCATCGTATTTGGAACTTGCATTGGAAAACTCACTGTTTCGTCCGGAGCAGCCAATGTTATTGCTAAAACTGTTATGGGATGGACAGGTAAAAAATACGTCCGCTTAGGCCTAATGATTACCGGATTTATTGTTGGGATACCTCTATTTTATAGTGTGGGGTTTGTTTTGTTAGTTCCATTAATCTTCTCAGTAGCCCATCAATTTAAACTATCAAAAGTATATTTAGGAATCCCTATGCTTGCGTCACTTTCAGTAGCGCACGGTTTTTTGCCTCCCCATCCGTCACCAATGGCATTGAGCAGTATTTTAAATGCAGACATTGGCCTTGTTTTGGTGTATGGAATTATAATCGCTATACCGACTATTTTCATTGCCGGTTTGTTATTTTCAAATTTGCTTAAAAACATTAAAACACAATCTAATCAAGAAATTTTAAATGTAGAAGAAATTGCAAACGAAGGCAAACTTCCGAGTTTTTCCGTTAGTATATTCTCTGCGCTATTTCCTGTTTTTGGATTAACACTGACCTCGTTATTACCCTTTTTGACTAACAACGAAACAGCTCTTAACATAGGCAAAACACTTGGTGAACCTAGCATTATAATGTTAATCTCACTATTGATCTGCACTTACACTTTAGGTACAAGAATGAACAGAAGCTTAAAATCCGTAATGGATGATTACGCAACTGCCATTAAAGATGTTGCCTTAATCGTTTTAATTGTTGGTGGTGCAGGAAGCTTAAAAGAAGTCATGATCGTCAGCGGCGTTAACAACACCATTGTTGATTTGCTAACACAAACAAGCATTCATCCCTATATATTGGCCTGGATGATGGCTGCAATAATTCGTATTTGTGTTGGTTCTGCAACAGCTGCCGGCCTAATGACTGCCAGCGTTTTACTACCTTTATTACAAGCCAATAACCTAGACCCCAATCTACTAGTATTAGCGGTAGGAGCCGGAAGCTTAATGTGCTCCCATGTAAACGATCCTAGTTTTTGGATGTTTAAGGAATATTTTAATATCAGCCTGAAAGATACATTCAAATCATGGACCGTCATGGAATCTTTAGTATCGGTTTTAGGAATCATTTTCGTTTTTATTTTAAACTCAATTATACATTAATATCATGAATTTATTACCACAAGAAAAATTTGAAACATTAGGCTTATCCTTACCACCGGCACCACAGCCGCTTGGTATTTACAAACCTTATTTAGTTGATGGTAAATATTTATACCTGTCAGGACACGGTCCGGTTCGCGACGACAAATCCTTAATCATCGGAAGAATTGGCGACGATATGGACATTGAAGAAGGAAAACTGGCCGCAAGACAAGTTGGTCTGACGATGCTTTCTACAATTGTAACCAATTTCGGAAGCCTGAACAAAGTAAAAAGAGTCGTAAAAGTCCTTGGTATGGTAAATTGTACGGAAGATTTTTTAAGACATCCTTATGTAATTAATGGCTGCAGCGAATTATTTGCTGAGGTATGGGGTCAGGAAAACGGAATTGGAGTACGAAGCGCTGTAGGAATGGGCTCTTTACCTGATAATATCCCTGTAGAAGTAGAAGCTGTTTTTGAATTATTCTAAAATACAAACCAGGAATGCCACGGATTTAAAGGATTTAAGATTGTTCGCCACGAATTACTCGAATTTTCACGAATTAATTTAACGCAACGATTGGTGTAAATTAGTGTAATTCGTGTTCAAAAAATGCCACAGATTTAACTGATTCAAAGGATTAAAATTGTTGGTCACGAATTGCTCGAATTTTCACAAATTAATTTAACGCAACGATTTGTGTAAATTAGTGTAATTCGTGTTCAAATAATGCCACAGATTTCACTGATTCAAAAGGATTAAAATTGTTGGCCACGAATTACTCGAATTTTCACGAATTAATTCATCGCAACGATTTGTGCAAATTAGTGTAATTCGTGTTTAAAAAATGCCACAGATTTCACTGATTCAAAGGATTAAAATTGTTGGTCACGAATTGCTCGAATTTTCACGAATTAATTTAACGCGACGATTGGTGCAAATTGGTGTAATTCGTGTTCAAAAAATGCCACAGATTTCACTGATTCAAAGGATTAAAATTATTTGCCACGAATTACTCGAATTCACCGAATTAATTACACGCAATGATTTGTGTAAATTTGTGTAATTCGTGGCTAAAGAAATATTCAACAGATTAAAATTGTTTGCCACGAATTGATCAAATTCCCCCGGATTAATTATACGCAGTGATTTGCTATAATTGATAAAATTCGTGGCTTAACAAAATCTTTACGTTATTAATCTGTACAAAAATTATAAACATGAATACAAATACCTCACAAACAAAAATTACAACTTTTGGAGAATTATTACTCCGAATGAATGTCGCGAATGGATATCGATTTACGCAAGCCAACGAAATGCGCATTCATGTTGGCGGAGCCGAAGCCAATGTTTGTGTTTTACTTTCTCAATTAGGAATCCACACCGATTATATCACACGATTGCCTCAAAATGATTTGGCACAATTAGCCTTAAACGAACTTCAGAAATACAAAGTAAACACTTCGAATTGCATTTATGGCGGAGAACGTCTGGGACTGTATTTTGTTGAAGCCGGAAATCAAATCAGACAATCGCAGGTGATCTATGACCGAAGTAACTCTTCTTTCGCCACCATTAAAGAAAAGCAAATTGACTGGAATCTTGTTTTGAACGATGCCACACATTTTCACTGGTCGGGAATTAGTCCCGGTGTTTCTTATGAAGCTGCATTGGTTTGCAAAGAGGCCATTCTTGCTGCACACCAAAAAGGATTACCGATTTCTTCTGACTTTAATTTCAGATCGAAGCTATGGCAATACGGCAAAAAACCGGCTGAGGTTATGCCCGAACTGCTTCATTACAGCACCATCACTATTGCCGATTTAGACGCAATCGAAATTTATTTCGGAATCAAAACCGACACCAAAGAATCCGATGTCAATCGTTTTCAGAAAACATTCGAATTATTAAAAGCAAAAATGCCTTTTCTAAAAACGCTTGCGATGAGTTTTAGAAAATCAGACGGGCCGGCTCATTTGTATAAAGGGTTATTGGCACATGAAGATCATTTTTACGAAACCACAGAACACAAAATACAATTGGTAACCGACCAAATTGGTTCGGGAGATGCCTTTACAGCAGGTTTGCTTTACGGACTCAACAAAGCCTTTTCCGGTCAGGAAATTATAGATTGGGCAACGGCCTGTGGCGTAATTAAACAAAGTATACCGGGAGATTTTGCCATCAGCACCCCAACCGAGATCAGCCATTTTATTAAAAATGGCTCAAGTAATAGAATTAACAGATAAATTTCCCCAGATATGTACAGCATTTTAAAAGCTCAAGGTGTACTTCCGTTAGTAACTCAAATCAACATTCAAACTGCCGAGATCTTATTGAAATCAGCTGCAGCAACCGGTATTAAAATTATCGAATTTGCAGCACGTTCAAATGATGCAAAGGAGGTTTTCAGCCAAATGATTGCGTTTAGAAATGCCCATAAATTAGACCTAAAAATAGCCGTTGGCTCTATTTTGACCCTACAGGATGCACAAACTTATCATCAATTAGGAGCAGATTGTATCGTTTGTCCGCACACCGATTTAGAAATTGGCGCTTATTGCCTTAAAAACATGGTGTATTGGATTCCCGGAGCTGCCACTTTAAACGAAATACTGCATGCTAATAATTTAGGAGCAGAAATAGTCAAATTATTTCCTGCCGATAAAATTGGCGGGCCTGGCTATGTAAAAGCAATAAAAGCTCCTTTTCCGGACTTAAAGCTAATGCCTACCGGTGGCGTGACTTTAGAAGAAACCAACTTAAAATCCTGGTTTAAAGTTGGCGTTGTCTGTGTCGGTATCGGATCTAATTTGTTTTCTAAAGAACTATTAGCTCAATTGACTTATGAAAAATCAGTTGAAGCCTTTCAAAATTTAATTGAAGTTATCGAAAAAACAAGAACCTAAATCATGGAAGAAAATTGGTGGAAAATTAATTCCGAAACACTTATCGACACTCCTTTTTTGGCTGTTTATGAAGACCGTTTACAACACAATATCGAACATTTGATTGCGACGGTAAAAGGTGATGTGCAGAAGTTACGTCCTCACATTAAAACACACAAAACCGGAGAAATTCTTGATTTGTTTAAAGTGTATGGCATAAACAAAGTCAAATGCGCCACAATTGCTGAAGCAGAACTTTGCGCAATTCATCAAATTTCGGATATTTTATTAGCCTATCAGCCTGTTGGATTACGCGGGGAAAGATGGATTTCTTTAGTTCAGAAATATCCTCTTTCAGAATTTTCAACTATCGTCGACAATATAGAATCCGCAAAAGAATTAAATGAAAGTGCAAAAAAGCAGCAAGTACAACTTACCGTTTATCTGGATCTAAATACCGGAATGAACCGAACAGGATTTTCGGTTTCTGAAGATTGGATTGCTTTAGCGGCAGAGATAATGCAACTGGAGAACATTCATTTTGCCGGAATTCACATTTACGACGGTCATCTAAAAGGTAGTGTTGAACAACGAAAACTAGACGCTTCCCATTCTTTTTCAATCATCAATCAAAAAATAGAAACGTTACAGCAACAAGTAAATTACGAACTGAAAATTGTTGCGGGAGGTTCTAATACATTTCCTTTTTATTCCGAACAAGAAAACGTAGAATGCAGTCCGGGCACTTTTGTTTTTTGGGATATTAATTACAGTCTAAATTTACCCGAACAACACTTTAAACCGGCAGCAGTTCTTGTCGGAACCATTATTTCCACACCAAGTTCTTCAACATTTTGCATTGATATTGGTTATAAAGCAGTTGCTTCAGAAAATCCGATAGACAAAAGATTAGTGATTTTGAATGATGAAAACTTGGTCCCGACCGCCCATTCAGAAGAACATTTAATTATAGAAAACCGAGGCAAAAACGAGTATAAAATTGGCGATATTATTTATGCCATTCCGTACCACGTCTGCCCTACCTGCGCTCTTTACGAGACCGTTCAGATTGTCAATGCGGCACATCAAATCTGTGACCAATGGGTTGTCGAGGCGCGCAACAGAAAAATTAGTATTTAAAATTTAAGATCCCCACTATGTTTATAATAGATGCCCATTTAGACCTGAGCATGAATGCAATGGAATGGAACCGAGATTTAAGGAATGATGTAAAAACGTTACGCCATTTAGAAAAAGGAATGACCGACAAACCGGATCGTGAACGGGCAACAGTTTCGTTTCCTGATCTGCGAAAAGGCAATATTGGCATTGTAGTCGCCACTCAAATAGCACGTTTTGTAAAACCGGGCAGCAGCATTCCGGGTTGGAACTCTCCCGAGCAAGCCTGGGCGCAAACGCAGGGGCAATTAAACTGGTACAAATGCATGGAGGAAGCCGGTGAAATGGTTGCCATTACCGATAAAAAATCGCTTCAAAAGCAAATTGATCTATGGAATGATGGTACCCCAAATGATAAAAAACCCATTGGTTATATCCTGAGTTTAGAAGGAGCCGATTCGATTGTAGACATTTCCTATTTAGAGAAAGCCTACAATTATGGATTAAGAGCCATTGGACCCGCTCATTATGGCCCCGGACGTTACGCGAACGGAACGGATGCAACGGGAAAAATGAATCAAAACGGAATTGATTTATTAAAAGAAATGGAACGTCTGAATATTATTTTAGATGCCACTCATTTATGTGACGATGCTTTCTGGCAAGCTTTGGATCATTACAACGGTCCGGTTTGGGCAAGTCACAACAACTGCCGAAGTCTTGTGGATCATAACAGACAATACAGCGACGAAATGATTAAAGCATTAATCTCAAGAGGATCAGTTATCGGTGGTGCTTTAGATGCCTGGATGTTAGTCCCAAATTGGGAAAGAGGCGTTTCAACCCCTTTAGGCACACAATGTAATCTGGAAACGGTCTTCAGACACATGGATCACATTTGCCAATTGGCAGGAAATGCCAACCACATTGGCGTAGGTTCAGATCTGGATGGCGCTTTTGGAACCGAGCAAGGTCCGTATGATTTAGATACGATTGCCGATTTACAGAAACTGGTATTGATTTTTAAAAACAATGGCTATACTGATGAAGATCTAAAAAGCATCTTTCACCAGAACTGGATTAATTTTTTAATGAAAAACTGGCATTAAACAAACACTAAACTTGGAACTGCCTTCTTATAGGATTGTAATTTTTCGTGATCAGGCTCTACTTCGGTCACTACATAATCTACCTCGGATAAGTTGGCAATTTTCATTTTTAGAACGGTATCCAATTTTTCGGAAATAGTTAGAATGGCTGTTTTTTGTGAAGCCTGAATCATTGCTTTTTTCACCTGAACCGTTTCCCAATCAGAATCTGAGAAACCGCCTTCAATATCTAAAGCATTGGTTCCCAAAATCAATAAATCGACTTTAATATTAGCCAATTGATTGTATACATCACCGCTCACACACATTTGGCTGTAAGACGAAATGCTACCACCGATCATGATAATTTTAACATTAGGTTTATCCAGAAGTTCAACAGCAGACAAAACAGTAACCGTAAAAATGGTCAGACTCAAATCATTTGGAATCAAACGAATAAATTCCCTAATGGTTGTTCCGCCACCAATTAACAAAACCATACCATCATGAAGAAGTCCTATTGTTTTTTGCGCAATAATTTGTTTCGACTCGCCTGCATACGTTTGATTTGATGAAGAGTGGTGGTAGGCTTTGGTCATCGCACCTCCTTTTACTTTAATCAATAAGGATTCCGATTCGAGTTCATTAATATCGCGTCTAACGGTATCTTCTGAAACGCATAGTTTAACAGAAAGCGTTTCAAAACTCACACGAGTGTGCAAATTAATTTCTTTTAAAATATGACTTTTACGTTCTTCCTTAGTATAATTTACTATCTCATTATCATTGTTCATGAAAATACATTTTATTAAACAAATGTAAACAATTAATGCAAGATTATTGCGAAACAAAATACAACATGACGCAATAAAAAAGTTAATTCCGCTATTTCAAAGACATTTAAGCAATGTTAAGTTTTGCATATTTTTTGCAAATAGATTCCTAAACAATATATTTGTTTATAACTAACCCAAAATAAACCATGAAAAAAAGCCTTCTATTTTTTTTGCTGTTTTGTTATTCCTTCGGAAATGCACAAGCCACTTCTGAAAACAATACTATAATTCCGGCACCAAACTTCTATAAAGCAACAGGCGACAGTGTTCGTTTAAACGGACAAATCAAAGTTGTTTTTGAGAACAATAAATTCAGTCCAAAAGAACTTAAAACAGCACAACTTTTTGAAACGGTCATTAACGGAAGCCTTCCTTCAAAAAAGAGTACGGTCGAAGTTCAATTCAGTACCAAAAACCCTTCAACTTCCTTAAGCAAAGAAGCTTACAAAATTAGTATTACTTCAAAAAAGATCAGCGTTACAGGCTCAGAAGAAGGATTATTCTATGCCGTTCAGAGTTTGCTGCAACTCTTACCGAACAAACTGACTGATAAAAAAGAAATAAAATTCCCTTGTCTCACCATCGAAGACGAACCCAGATACGCTTACCGCGGATTGCATTTGGATGTATGCCGTCACTTTTTTTCGGCAGACGTTATAAAAGATTTCATCCGTCAGATGTCGTACTATAAATTGAATAATTTTCACTGGCATTTAACTGATGATCAGGGTTGGAGAATTGAAATAAAAAAATACCCGAAACTAACCGATATTGGATCTAAAAGAGCACAAACACTGGTTGGGAATAAGTTTGAAAGATTTCCACGTTTCTTTGACGGCAATCCTTATGGTGGTTTTTACACACAAGAAGAAATTAAGGATGTCGTTAAATTTGCTGAGGCCCATTATGTAAATATCATTCCCGAAATTGAAATGCCGGGACATGCAACAGCAGCTTTAGCCGCCTACCCTAATTTATCCTGCTTTCCGGATCGCACTTACAAAGTTGTGGAATCATGGGGTGTTTTCGAAGATATTTTTTGCGCCGGAAAAGAAGAAACTTTTACTTTTTTAGAAGATGTTCTTACTGAAGTTATTGCATTATTCCCAAGCAAATACATTCATATTGGAGGAGATGAATGCCCAAAAGCCCGATGGGAAGTTTGTCCGAATTGCCAAAAAAAGATTAAAGATTTAGGACTAAAAAACGAACATGAACTACAAACTTACCTGACTACACGAATAGAAAAATTTCTGAATGCAAACGGAAGACAAATTCTGGGTTGGGATGAAATGCTTGAAGGCGGACTTGCTCCCAATGCAGCGGTAATGTCCTGGCGCGGAGAATCCGGAGGAATTGCGGCCGCAAAACAGAAGCACTTTGTAATTATGAATCCCGAACAAGTTCTTTATTTAGATTACAATCAAGGGTATTCGCCCCAAGAACCTTTGACAGTAGGACGATTAATTACAGTCGACAAAATATACAATTACAATCCAACTCCTGTGGACAGCTTAACTGTTGAAGAGCAAAAATACATTATTGGTGTACAGTCTAATCTTTGGTCGGAATACTTAACCAACCCGGCGAAATTAAATTACCAGCTTTATCCAAGAGTTTTTGCTTTGGCAGAAATTGCCTGGACACAACCTCAAAACAAAAATTACAACAGTTTTGTTTTAAAAAGAATGCCACATCACTTGGAAAAACTGGAACTTCAAAAAAGATTGTACAAAGTCCCAACGCCTTTTGGTTCTGAGGAAACAGCACTAATTGCATCAAAATACACTTTAAATCTAGTGCCAACAATCAAAAACGGGCAAATTTTCTATACTATAGACGGTTATAATCCGGACGAGACTACGGTACTTTATGAAAAACCGGTTACCATAAATGTCCCAAAAGGAGAATATCGAATCATCAAAACAGTTCAGATTAGTCCCGGTGGAAGAAAAAGTTCCATTAATAAAATTTTGGTTCGAAATCCTGATTTAAAACCGGCTTTAGCAATAAAACCAACCAAACAGGGCTTAAAATATAACTACTATACCGGAACTCTCTTTCAACAAGTACAAGATTTAGAATTAGCAAAACCTCTAAACTCAGGTATTTTTGAAGGTGCCATCAGCAGTGAAAAATGGAAAACCAAAACAGAGCGTTATATCGGCTTAAAATTCGACGGGTATATCTATGTGTCCGAAACCGCAAACTATACCATTTCGACGCTTTCAGATGACGGATCGAAGCTTTTTATAGACGATGAACTAGTCGTTAACAATGACGGAATTCATTGGCTAAATGAAGCCTATGGTGCCGTACAACTCGAAAAAGGATTCCACAAACTCAATATCAGCTATTTTGATCAGGTTGGAGGAACCACTCTAAACTGTTTTATACAACAAGAAGGAAAAGAAAAACAGGAAATAAACAGCTCGCAATTGTATTACGAATAAGCGCATAAAAAAACGCATCTGCCAAGGCGGATGCGTTTTTTCTATAAACTAAATGCTATTTTATTATCCTTTTAAACTTGCTGCTAAATACTCACGGTTCATACGTGCGATATTTTCAAGAGAAATTCCTTTTGGACATTCTACTTCACAAGCTCCGGTGTTGGTACAGTTACCAAAACCTTCAGCATCCATTTGGTGAACCATGTTTAAAACACGATCAACCGCTTCTACCTGACCTTGTGGCAATAAAGCATATTGAGATACTTTTGCAGAAACGAACAACATTGCTGATGAGTTTTTACAAGTAGCCACACAAGCTCCACAACCAATACAAGCAGCAGCATCAAAAGATTTGTCTGCATCGTCTTTGTTAATCGGAATAGTATTGGCATCAATTGTATTCCCTGAAGTATTTACCGAGATAAATCCTCCTGCATGTTGGATTCTGTCAAAAGAACTTCTGTCAACAACTAAATCTTTAATTACAGGGAATGCTTTTGCTCTAAATGGCTCGATAAAAATCGTATCACCATCTTTAAACATACGCATGTGTAACTGACAAGTTGTAACTCCTCTGTCTGGTCCGTGCGCTTCTCCGTTAATAAACAAAGAACACATTCCGCAGATTCCTTCACGACAATCGTGGTCAAATGCTACTGGCTCTTCTCCTTTATTGATTAATTGCTCATTAAGAACATCAAGCATTTCAAGAAAAGACATATCTGGTTCAATTCCGTCAATTGGGTAATCAACGATTGCTCCTTTATCTTGGGCGTTTTTCTGACGCCATATTTTTAGTGTAAGTTTCATTTTGTATCAGTATTAAGTATAACGACTTTGCGAAATACTATTTATAACTACGTTGTACTAATTTGATGTTTTCATAAACCAGAGCTTCTTTGTGTAATACGGCATCACTTGGTTTTCCTTTGTATTCCCAAGCTGCAACGTATGCAAAATTCTCATCATCACGAAGCGCTTCTCCTTCTTCTGTTTGATATTCTTCGCGGAAGTGACCTCCACAAGATTCATTACGGTGTAAAGCATCTTTTGCGAACAATTCTCCTAGCTCAAGGAAATCGGCAACACGAGTTGCTTTTTCTAACTCCTGATTAAATTCATTAGCACTTCCAGGTACTTTTACGTCTTTATAAAACTCTTCACGTAAAGCAGCAATTTCTTCGATCGCCTCAGTCAAACCTTTAGCATTACGAGCCATACCTACTTTATCCCACATGATTTTTCCTAATTTCTTATGGAAATAATCTACAGAATGAGTTCCTTTATTATTGATAAATCTGTCGATTTGATCTTTTACACTTTTCTCTGCTTCTACGAATTCCGGTAAATCTGTAGAAATTTCACCCATTTTAATATCCGGAGCTAAATAATCTCCAATAGTATAAGGTAATACAAAATAACCATCTGCTAAACCTTGCATCAAGGCAGAAGCCCCAAGTCTGTTTGCTCCGTGATCTGAGAAGTTAGACTCTCCGATTGAGAAACATCCAGGAATTGTAGTCATTAAGTTATAATCAACCCAAGTTCCACCCATAGTGTAGTGAACCGCAGGGTAAATCATCATTGGCGTTACATAAGGATTCTCATCAACGATTTTCAAGTACATTTGGAATAAGTTTCCGTATTTACTTTTTACGATATCAGTTCCTAATTTAGTAACCACCGCTGTATCATTAGCATCTAAACCTTTTACGTAAGCTGCCTCTTTTCCGTAACGTTCGATAGCTGCAGCAAAATCAAGGTAAACTGCTTCACCTGTTTTGTTAACACCAAAACCGGCATCACATCTTTCTTTTGCAGCACGAGACGCAACGTCACGTGGTACCAAGTTACCAAAAGCAGGATATCTTCTTTCTAAGAAATAATCTCTTTCGCTTTCAGATAAATCAGTTGCTTTTTTCTTTCCTTCGCGAATTGCTTTTGCATCTTCTTGTTTTGCAGGAACCCAAATACGACCGTCATTACGTAACGACTCAGACATCAAAGTCAATTTTGACTGGTGATCTCCTGAAACCGGAATACAAGTTGGGTGAATTTGTGTATAACAAGGATTCGCGAAAAACGCTCCTTTTTTATGTATTTTCCAAGCTGCTGTTGCATTACTTCCCATAGCATTTGTTGACAAGAAAAATACGTTTCCGTATCCTCCTGAACCAATAACTACAGCATGAGCAGAATGTCTTTCTATTTCTCCTGTAATTAAATTACGAGCGATAATACCTCTTGCTTTTCCATCAACGATTACGATGTCTAACATCTCGTGACGGTTGTACATTTTTACTTTTCCACGACCAATCTGACGGTTCATTGCAGAATAAGCTCCTAACAATAATTGTTGTCCGGTTTGTCCTTGTGCGTAAAAAGTACGAGAAACCAAAGTTCCTCCAAAAGAACGGTTATCTAATAATCCGCCATATTCACGAGCCAATGGCACCCCTTGAGCCACACACTGGTCAATAATATTAGCCGAAACTTCAGCCAAACGGTGAACGTTTGCCTCACGTGCGCGGTAATCTCCACCTTTTACAGTATCGTAAAACAATCTGTAAACCGAGTCACCGTCACCTTTATAATTTTTTGCTGCATTGATACCACCTTGTGCAGCAATAGAGTGCGCACGTCTTGGTGAATCCTGAAAACAAAATGCTTTTACGTTATATCCTAATTCAGCCAAAGTAGCCGCAGCAGAACCTCCAGCTAAACCTGTTCCAACGATAATAATATCTAAATTACGTTTATTAGCAGGGTTTACTAAATTAATGTGATCTTTATAATCTGTCCATTTGTCCGAGATTGGACCTTTTGGGATTTTTGAATCTAATGCCATTATAATTGATATTAATTATTGAAATGATGAACTAAAGCGATTATCACGAAAAGTGCCGGTACTACAACCGCAAATCCATAACCGATTTTACTTAAGAATCTGGAATATTTGTTGTGCATCCCTACTGATTGAAGAGACGAACTGAATCCGTGCCAAAGGTGGAACCCTAAAAGCACGAAAGACACACAGTAAATTCCTGTACGAATTGGATCGTGAAATTTGTGAACTAACTCACCATAATATCTTGTAGCATCCGGTGCAGTTCCTGCTATATACTTATAAGAAACTTCAGGAAACCAGAAATCATAAAAGTGCAATCCTAAGAATGCTAAAATAACCAGTCCAGAAATAATCATATTTCTTGAAGTCCAAGAAGCGTTAGCCGCTCCATTGTATTTTGCGTATGCAATTGGTCTTGCTGCGCTATTTTGTGCTGTCAATATAAATCCCATTACAAAGTGGAAAATTACACCAACTGCCAAAACAGGTTGCATTACATATTGTATCAGCGGATTGTATCCCATAAAGTGAGAAGCTTCGTTAAAAACGTCTTCACTAATAATAGAAATAAAATTTAAGGAAACATGCAGCGCTAAAAACGTGATTAAGAATATTCCCGAAAGAGCCATAGCCACTTTCTTTAAGATGGAAGCATTCAATAGTGCAGATTGTGCCATAAGAGTTTAAGTAGTTTGTTTTAAAAAATTATACAAAAATAAAGTAAATACAAGTGAACTACAACCATTTCGCTCTTATTTATAATCATTTTAAAAAGCCTCTCCGTCAATTATTCAAATTCTTATAAAACAACAAAATAAGTCTCATTACGCGGCCATTTTCTCCAAAACCTGCATTTTATATAATTATCAAATTGCTATTTTTTAGTACTTTTTGACTTGTTTTCCTCAAAAATATAGGAGGCGCTAATTTTATTGCTTTAAAACAACAGAATTCTAAGAGCATAATTTTACCTTTATCCGCTTCAAAAAAAATGAGAATGAAAACAGGAATTGACGCTATTTCTTTTGATGTAGCCAACATACATTTACCTATCAAAACTTTGGCAACCGCCAGAAATATAGAACCCGAAAAATTAGAAAAAGGACTTGGGTTAATCAAAATGACTTTACCGGATGCACACCAGGATGCAGTAGTTTTTGGAGCCAACGCTTTAACAAAACTAATTACCGAAAATCAAATAAACCTAAACGAGATCAGCCGGATTTATGTCGGAACAGAAAGTGCTATCGATAATTCAAAACCGATCAGTTCTTTCCTGATTGCTTTAATGGAACAAAAGTTTGGCGAAGATTCTTTAGCCGAATGCGATGTTGTCGATTTTACATTTGCTTGCATTGGTGGTGTTGATGCGTTACAAAACTGTATGGACTTTGTAAAACTGAATCCAACCAAAAAAGCAATTGTGGTTACGACAGATTTTGCCAAATACGATTTAAACTCCACCGGAGAATACACACAAGGCGCCGGAGCTTTGGCCATGTTGGTAACTTCAAACCCAAGAATTATTGCTTTTGATGAAAATTGGGCAACAAGTACAAAAGGCGTTTTTGACTTTTTCAAGCCGTACCGAAGCATTTCGAAAGAAACAATTGCGCAGAACGAAAACAACGACCCTTGGTTTGATAATTTAGAAGCTGAAATCGAAATCCATAAAGATCAACCGGTTTTTGACGGTCAGTATTCGAATCAGTGTTATATGGATCGTACGCGTACTGCCTACTTTTCATTCAAAAAATTAAAAAACACTACCGAAACTTTATACAACACCTGGCACAGTATCATCATGCACTTGCCTTATTCTTTTCAGGGACGCCGAATGTTATCTGAAATTTATGCTTTAGACAGTCCCGAAAAAATTATAGCTGACGATATCCAGCCAGCAGATTATCAGAACAAAATTAAAGAAGTTGGAAAATCAGAGGACTACAAAAAATTTGTAACCGAAAAATTGCAACCCGCAGAATTGGCTTCTTCTTTAATCGGAAATCTTTACACAGGTTCTATTTTCATGGGATTACTATCGACTTTGGCGCATTTTTATGACACCAAAAAAGATATTTCTGGAACTAAATTCGGATTCTTAGCTTACGGAAGCGGATCAAAATCAAAAGTTTTTGAAGGAACTATTCAACCCGAATGGCGATCGACTTTAAGCCAAACCAAACTTTTTGAAAACTTAACTGAAAGTGTAGAAATTGATTTTGAAACTTACGAGAGACTTCACAAAAAAGAACAAAAAGTAAGCATCAGAACACCCAAACAAGAATGGGTTCTGGATCGAATCGAAAAAGAAATCCCTAATTTGATTGGGGCTCGTTATTATAAGTGGGAGAACTAAAAATTCCAATATTTTTAAATTCCAAATTCCAATTTGTGGCTTATAAAAAACCGAAGTTTTAACGCTTCGGTTTTTTTATACTACTATTCTATTGTCCGTCTATATCTTGCTTGCGTTAATCGACGCAATTCGCCTTTTTTGTCATTTCAAGCGAAGTCGAGAAATCATACAAAAAACTCCGTACAGTTTGTCATCCTGAGGAACGAAGGATTTACGTTTGCTGAATCCATACCGCTGAACTTCACTTTATGGAATTACTTGTGAAGATACTTCGTTCCTCAGTATGACAAAATTGCGAAAAACAGAAACGGATCAACGTGTGTGATTTCTCGACTTCGCTCGAAATGACAGAATTGTGATGATCCCAAAAACAGTAAGTAATAGTCCAAAACTTGAAACTTGAATCCTGAAACTCGAAAAGGGTAAAATATACGGTATAGTTTGTTCATTTCGAACGAAGTCGAGAAATCACACTGGTAATTCGACAAAGATTAGCGGCTTTCTGTGTAACGTTTCTTGCGCGATTTCTCATTCTTCGAAATGACAAATCATCCAAAATTCTTAGTCTTTTTTATGCTGTTCCGTATAATTTTGATTGCCTTTAACTCTTGTATCCTCTGTGTGCATCCCGTTTGCCATTCCTAACATGAAGGCGGTCATTACTAAAAGGAGTTTTCGTTTTATCTAATGAAGTAGTCGCTTAGATTGCTCTAAACGTGTTTTATTTTGTTTATACATTTTGTAAATGATAAATGATTAGACATTATGATATCATCTTATGCTCTGAGTAGCATAAATGCTTAAAAAATCTTAAGCGCTGTATAAACTTGTATCGAAATGTCTTGAAATACTTATTTCATTTACAAAAATGGACTGTCTTATAAATGAATTTATGTTTTGATGAACATGTGCACATAATCTTAAAAGAACCCGAGTTCGAGAACCAGATACTTCTTTAATTGGAACAAAACTTAAAAGTATTGGAAACGAGGTTTTTCCAATTGATTTTAGTTGACCAAATTTGTATAATCGAAGATTTCTAACCGCTAGTTCTTTTCTTAAAATTACATAGGACGATTGATAATAATCCGCAGATTTTGATTGAGAATCTAAAGTACAGTCAGTCGCAATCACAGCAAGGACCAGAAAGAGGTAAATGAAATATTTTAGATGTTTTTTCAATTTAAAGCTATAGAATACCGTTGTTATTGCCCCAATTCCTTTTTCATTTTCTCAACCAAAGGCTTAAATCTTTGGTCATTCATTAAATACGATTCTACCTCTTGAAACCAGTTATTGAAGTTTTTAATTTCTTTTTTCAAATAGTAGGCTTGCAACACGTTATAGGCATTTTCAGAGTTATAAGTTTTATCCTTGCACTCTTTAAAGACTTTACGACATACATTTTCAGCCTCTTGAAGATTACCATTTTTAGTTTCCGCATAAACTAACTCTTTATTCGTATAAGCATCAAGCGGCTCTTTCTTTAGAGCAATCTCCAAAACATCTACTGCTTTCTGATATTGTTTCAGACAATTATAAGAAAAGGCCAATTCTACCAGAAGACCTTTATACTCAGGATTAATTACTTTGGCCTTCTCAAGATAGTCCAGCGCTTTTTCGCACTCTCCCCAACCATTATACATGTAACCCCACTTATAAAGTCGGTCAACTGAACCCTCACCTACTTTATAATGTTTAAGCCAATCTGGAATTTTCTCAATATTTAACTCAGCAAACTTTGATTCAGGAAGAAGTGCTACCATATTGTTATTGGGTTGTAATCTATACTTTATGGAACTCTTCACTTCTGTTTTTTCCGAAATAAATTTATTACCGGACTCAATTTTAAAGGTTCCCGCATAATCCAACGTTAATCCCGCATCTGCATCTATGTATATAAAACCGTAAGGATAAGCACCTGTACTATCTGCCTCAAAGGCCACCCATTTATCCTCGCATTGCACAAATTTCTTGTCAAATTTAATACTGTCTTGTGCCGAGAGATTAAACGAAATAAACAAAACAAGTAGGACAAGAATCTTATTCATAAATTTAGCAATATGGATTTGCAGCTTAAAAAGCCCATTAAAAATTCAAATATATAGATTTCAACTCATTTTTACACTATCATTCCTACAAAGAAGCAATGTTAACCCCAAAACAAAAACCACACAACTCAACAACATCCAAACACCATCTTTTAATACAAAAAACGAAAAACCTATTGCGGGCGCAGCAAGGATCACCATTAAAGAACCCACCCTATTTGTTTTAACAAAATTCAATGCATGTATAGCCAATCCAATAAAAAGTAAAGATGGTCCCACAATCACAAAAGGATAAAGAATAGATGGCGTTGTACTTATCTGGTGACTTAATGCTTCTTTGGCGAGCTCGTTATTCCCGAAACTTGACATGATAAAGTCTATTGTACAAAGACCAACATGAGCAATAACCCCTAACGTAGTCACAACTGTTGCAACCGAATTTATTTTGTTCTTCGGAAACACGTCATTAAACGAGAGCAACAAACAGGCTCCAATTAAATTAAACCAATGCGGAAAATCGATTGGTTCTTGAAAATTTGGTAAAATCTTAGAAAAGAAAAAATAACTGATAAGAAAAAATAGCAATCCAAGTAGGCAAATGTGTTTTGTTTTCATAATTAAGTTTTAAAATTGATGAGACAAAACTAAAATGAAAAACTTCCGAACATGCCTCCAGCATTGACTTAGGTACAAAATGCATCGTTTTAGGTACGAAATTGTAAGGCCCGTAAAGTTTCTTTATAATTTTTAGAAACCGGGAGCTCAATTTGAGTAAGTACAATCGTATTTTGATCCTTCCAGGATTTAAAATGTGATGGATTTATTAAATGTGAACGATGGATTTGAACCAAAAAAGCAAAATCCTCCTGAACCTTTTTAAGTGAAGAACGAATCAATTTGGAATGAAGCTTAGCATTTTCGATATAAAAAATCTCGACATAATTTTGGGCATTCGAAATACAGACCAAATCAGCCTTTCTGATTTTCAGAATATCCAGTTTATTCTCTCCTTTAATAATTAAAATGTCTTCTTTGATCGGAATCAGTTTAATCAGATATCTTCTGGCAAGGATAAGTACAGGAGTTAGAATTAGCGCTACTTTGAGAAATATTATTGAAAAGAACGCGGTAAAACCATATCCTCCGTTTAAAATTGGACTTTTATAATAGGCAAAAATACCTATTAGATAGATCAGATAAAAAAAGATAATACTTGCTATTTCTAATCCTATGTTCCATTTTGCTGATTTCCGGTAAACTATTTTTTGAAGAACAGCGAGAACAGCATAACATAAAAATGCCAACAAGCTAAAGCCAAAACTTATTAAAAGCCATAATCGAAAATTTAGAGTCCCATCATCAAAAGGTTTTATGATAAAGGCGAAAATAAAAATCCATAAGGCTATGAGCAGACCTACTATTAAATGATATTTTATTTTCGGATTCAATTCTTTCATCTTTCTTAAAGCAATTTACAGCAAACAGAAATTAACTAATTTTCTATTTGTTTTATAGGGCCAAGATACAAAACACCACAATTGACAAACTATTTTAAACAGTAATTTTCTCTCACAATGCCCAAAAACGGAAATTTCATAACCAAATAAGTGATGTAAGTTCCTTTAAAAAAAACTTATATTCTCTTATATTACTTATATGGTTTATTTAAAAAAATCGTAAAACTCACTCTGTTTTAATAGCACCTGCAATCTGCATCAAAAAAGCTTTCACTTTATCATCAATCCAAAGAATAAGAAAACTTTAATAAACCAATTTTGTGCTGCTTCTTCAAAAAGTAGTAATTTTGAAATTCGAAGTACAAAAAACAATACTACTATGAAATATCACCAAATAAACAGCGCTCTTTTTGTAAAAAATCGCAAAAAATTCACGGCAGAAATGAAACCTAATTCTGTTGCCGTTTTTAATTCCAATGACATTTACCCTGTTAGTGCCGATAGTACACTGCCTTTTGCACAACACAGAGATATTTTTTATCTGAGTGGTGTTGATCAGGAAGAAAGTGTTTTGCTTTTATTTCCGGATGCTCCTTACGAAAACCAAAAAGAAATCCTTTTCCTTAAAGAAACCAGCGAGCACATCGCTATTTGGGAAGGTGAAAAATTAACCAAAGAACGCGCTTATCAGGTTTCAGGAATCAGAACGGTTTATTGGTTACAGGATTTTCATAAAGTGTTGAACGAAATGATGACATATGCCGACACCATGTACATCAACACCAACGAACATTATCGTGCAGCTGTTGAAACAGAAACTCGTGAAGCTCGTTTTGTAAAATGGTGGAAAGAAAAATACCCTGCACATCAGGTGGCAAAAAGTAATCCGATTTTACAACGCATTCGTTCGATAAAAGAAAGCGAAGAAATCGATTTGATTCAGCAAGCTTGCGATATTACAGAATTAGGTTTCCGCAGATTGCTTTCGTTTGTAAAACCAAATGTAACAGAATACGAAATCGAAGCCGAATTGATTCACGAATTTGTCCGTAATCGTTCTAAAGGTTTTGCTTACACCCCAATTATCGCTTCAGGCAATAATGCAAATGTGTTGCATTATATCGAAAACAACCAACAATGTAAAGCCGGTGACTTGATTTTATTGGATGTCGCGGCAGAATACGCTAACTATTCAAGTGACTTATCACGTACAATTCCGGTTTCTGGAAAATATACCGACAGACAAAAAGCCGTTTACAATGCTGTTTTGAGAGTCAAAAATGAGGCAACCAAAATGCTTACTCCGGGAACGCTTTGGAAACAATATCATATTGAAGTTGGTAAAGTCATGACTTCTGAATTACTTGGTTTAGGTCTGATTGACAAAGCCGATGTTCAAAACGAAAATCCGGATTGGCCAGCTTATAAAAAATATTTCATGCATGGAACTTCTCATCACATGGGACTGGACACACACGATTATGGTTTGCTTCATGAGCCAATGAAAGCCAATATGGTTTTTACAGTTGAACCGGGAATCTACATTCCGGCAGAAGGTTTCGGAATCAGATTGGAAGACAATGTTGTAGTTCAAGAAAAAGGAGAACCTTTCAACTTAATGCGCAATATTCCAATTGAGGCGGATGAAATCGAAAGTCTGATGAACACATAAGCGCAAAATGAAAAGGATTTTTCTATTTACTTTTCTGCTCCTTCTTAGCAAAACTTTCGCTCAAACCGAAGGCCTTGCAAAGAACAACGACGCCAGTTTAACGTATTACAAAACATTCGGAAAAGGTGAACCGCTTTTGATTATTAACGGTGGTCCCGGAATGAACAGTAATGGTTTTGAAGCTATGGCAAAAACTTTGTCTCAAAATCAGGAAACGATTATTTACGATCAAAGGGGAACCGGAAAATCGAAATTGGTAAAATTGGATGCTACGACCATTTCAATGCGATTAATGGCCGATGATATTGAATCACTGAGAAAACACCTTAAAATCAAGAAATGGAACATTCTCGGACATTCTTTTGGAGGAATGCTAGCTTCTTATTATGCAACGATCTACCCAAACAGCATTGATAAATTAATTTTATCATCGTCCGGCGGTGTGGATCTGACTTTATTAAAAAGCGCTAACCTTATTGAAGCCGGATTAAATCAAGCTCAAAAAGATTCTTTGAATTACTGGAATGACAAAATCGAAAAAGGAGACACTTCCTATACCGCAAGAATCGGAAGAGGAAGGGCAATGGCTCCCGCTTATGTTTATGACCAGAAATATGCCCCGATCATTGCCGAAAGATTAACACAAGGCAACTCGACAATAAACGGATTATTATGGGCTGACATGCAAAAAATGAATTTTGATTGCAAAGCAAAATTGAAAAATTTCAAAAATCCGGTTTTGGTCATTCAGGGAAAAGAAGACATCATCAGCAATGAAATTGGAGAAATTGCAAATAAAACATTCCCCAATTCGAAATTGATTTTACTCGAGCATTCCAAACATTATGGCTGGCTCGATGCCAGAGAAAAGTACTTCCTGGAAATTAATTCCTTTTTAAAATCATAAAAACTACAAACGGCTCTCAGAAATGTGAGCCGTTTCTGTTTTCAAAAAATACTTTTTCTTCAACATAAAGATTAAACGAATCTTTTGGGCTTACTTATTTTTCAATAAATAAAAGTATGCGCAAAAGGAATAAAACCCTAAAGTTGTGGGGAAGTAAAAAATTGAATGCAAAAATTTAATTTGTCTAAAAAAACGTCAAATTTACAGAGTACACTCTCAGTTTGTCATTTCGAGCGAAGTCGAGAAATCACACAAGATATTCCGTAAAGAAAAGCACCAATCTTTGTCGATTTGCGAGTGTGATTTCTCGTACCTCGAAATGACAGGATTGGGTAGAATTGTAAAAAATTAAGGTTCTGCAAAAAACGCGATATCCTTTAAATGTTCCAATTAATAACCTTCTTCATTGAAAGCAGATAATCAGAGCGTTTAACCTTTTTTTACTTCGCGACTTTGCGAGATTTTTAATTCTTCACTGCCTTTAGGCTTGACCGCACAAACATTAAACCAATATAAATTTATAGCGCTCTTAGTCACTTAAAACAAAAAGCCCTTAATGACATTTTAAATCATTAAGGGCTTTTTATAACTTATAAATTGAAGTTTATCCAATTTTTGAAATCTGCAAATCCAATTCAAATTTACCGGCTGCGTCATTTTCATTGATTAACTCAAAAAGCTCTAAAGCTCTTCTTGCATTTTTCTCTTCTTCTCTTTGCTCTACAACATACCACATCATAAAGTTTTCTGTAGCATAATCGTTCTCAGCTCTACATTTTGCAATCACTTTGTTTACCGCTTGAGTAACTGCAATTTCATTTTGCAAAGCAATTTCAAATACATTTTTAAAAGAAGCAAACTCTTGTTGAACTTCAGAAACAGTTGGCGTGATTGCGATCCCGCCCATGTCAGTGATGTATTTAAAAACTTTAAGGAAATGCTCTCTTTCTTCCTCCGCTTGCTTATACATATGTGATGCCGTATTCGCAAAACCATTTCTATCCAACCATGCTGCCATAGCTAAATATTTATTAGAAGCATCGCTCTCTATTTTTGATTGTAAGTTTAGTATTTTCTCTATTCCTTCAACTAAGGAAGAACTTGTTCTTAATAAATCTTTCATGACCTTTAATTTTTATACGTGTAAAATTACAAAAATTAAAACCACCAACACTAAGCGTCAATAAATATGGATTTATTCTAAGTAAACGTTAGACAAGATCAGCTGTCAAAACACTGCAAAGCATAGAGTGCAGGTTCAACGTAAATTTGGTTCCATTTAATAGTTCTCTAAGTTGCACTATTTCGCAAATGGTAAGATTTCTGGAGAAATTTCTTTTTGTAGTTTCTATTAACTGCGCATCAGACTGATCAGACAAATCATAAAGCATGTTCAGAATATCAACGTTATTGACTTTTCTTTGAAAAATCAAAAAATCCTGAATTTTATAATGAGATACAGTATCTACAAAGTTGATGACTACGCTATTAGTCAAATCACATTGATAACTGTATCCTTTTTCGGTTTCAAATAATATTTTGGTGTTCAAATCACTAAATTCTGCCATTCTTATAAAATATAATAGAGCGCAAAATTATATAAATTAAATTAATTTCAAACATAATTAAGACTAATTTAAAATAAGAGAATCTTTCTTTGCGTTAAAATTTACAAAACAAACTACTCCTTACTACCAAAACCAACATAAAAAGCTAAAAATATTCCCTATTGCCATTAAAGCATATTAACAAAAATGAAACACAATACTTTTTGAAGTCCATCGATAAAACTCTAATTTTGCACCTCATTCACATCTTCAGAGTCTTGAGAAATCTTCTATACAAAAACACCACTATATCTTATACTGATAACGGACAAGGAAACGCAATTGTATTCCTTCACGGCTTTCTTGAAAATAAAACCATGTGGAAAGATTATGTTTCTTTTTTTACAGATCAATATCGTGTTATTACAATTGATTTGTTAGGGCATGGCCAATCCGATTGTTTGGGGTATATACACGAGATGGAAGAAAATGCACATGTTGTTCAGGAAGTTTTAGCTCATCTAAAAATTGAAAAAGCTACGATACTAGGTCATTCTATGGGAGGTTATGTAGGCTTGGCTTTCGCCGAATTGTATCCCGCAGCTATCAAAAAACTAGTATTAATAAATTCAACTGCCCGAGAAGACAGCCCGGAAAAGAAAACAAACAGAAGCCGTGCTATAAAAGCGGTAAAACAAAATTACATCGCTTTTGTAAGTTTAGCAATCGCCAATTTGTTTAATGAAAACAACAGAACTAAATTCGCTAAAGAAATTGAACGTGCTAAACTTCATGCTTTAAAAACACCTTTACAAGGAATCATAGCCTCACTGGAAGGAATGAAAATCAGAAAGGACAGAGAAGCCCTTTTACAAAAAAATCTTTTTCCGGTTCTGCTGGTTTTAGGAAAAAAAGATCCTGTTTTAAATTACGAAGAGACTATTTCTCAAGTTGAAGACACCACCGCAGAATTAGTTTCTTTTGAAGACGGACATATGAGCCCAATTGAAAATAAAGAAGAACTAAAAATAGTACTGTCACATTTTCTTTAACAATTAAAAAAGAACGAAATAAAAAAAGACCATTTCGAAATATCGAAACAGCCTTTTTCTTCTTTTCGTGGGGGCAAAAAGTATAATTTGTAAAATTTCTTTTAAAAATTTCGGCAAAGTTATTCTTTTTCTCCAGTAATCATAACCCACTGAATCACTTTTGTTTATAGTTTATAATTTGATTCTTATAAAAACAACATCTGTAAATAAATTCGGTAAAACAACACATATTCTTGAAATTATAGAATTTTACTTCATAAAACTCAATTACAAAACTCTTGTTTTCGAGACTATTGCATCCTAAAAAAGCCTTTTATCGCTTTTATAAGAGAAAAACTACTTAGCTGTATTGCAATTTTGTAAATGACTAAAGACTTTTAACAGAATTCTATTCCTTTTTATCTTTCCAAAATTCTAGTTTATTTTCTCCTCAAAAGGAATAGTCACATCAAAAATCTCTTTCAACAACACAACAATCTCTTCTAAATAACTGGCAAGAATTTCTTTTGAAACAGTTGTCGTCAATTCTTTATCTTCTTTAAAGCCGAAGGGTAAAAAACCCGACTTCAGGTTTTTAAAGGAAATTATTCCTGCTTCGATCGGAATTTCTTTTGCTTCCGTTTCAAACATAAACGCATAGGCCAACACCTGAATGATTTTATCGTTTTTAAGCTCTTGTGTCAGTCCATTCCATGATTTCAGCACCACACTGGCTTTTTCCACTTTTCCTGTCTTATAATCAATGATTCTGATTTTTCCGTTACGCAACTCGATCCTGTCTACATTTCCTTTAATCAAAACCGGAAATGGCAAGGCGGGATGCTGCAGTTGGCGGTCAAATGTTTTTTCTAAAGCAATGATCTGCACTTGGTCCCCATTTGAAATTAAATCCAATTCCATTTTCAGAAAATTCGAAACATTCCGTTTGGCTACCTCAAACGCCAAGAGGTTACGTCCTTTCTTAATCTCCCCTTCCTTATAAACTACTTTGAACTGTTTTAATACTTCCTCATCCAACAATTTAAAGCAATTCTTAATGTCAATTTCTGAAATTAATCGCCCTACAAAAGGATCATACAAAGCTTTCAAAGTCTCATGTATAATAGTTCCAAGTGTATTTAAGGCAATATTTTCTTCCACTTCTTCCACTTCCCTGATCCTTAGAATTTTTTGAAAGTAAAATTCAATCGGATTTCGAATATAACTCGTCAAAGCAGAAGGAGAAAACCCGTTCACCGCAATCTCTTTTAATCGCTCCAAAACGGCCTCTGACTTCGGAACCACCATTGGTGTATTGGCCATCGCAGGCAAAACCGGATTGTAAATATCAAAAGTAAGATTGTGTTTGACTTGTTTTTCTACTTCCAATTGTGTAATAAAACGACTGCGTTCTCCTGCATCTAAACCATCATTCTCTGTGTTGTAAATCAGGTAAATATTTTTAGCCCTTTGCAGTAAATGATAAAAGTGATAGGTATAAATAGCGTCCTTTTCTTTAAATGTTGGCAATCCCAATTCCTTTTTAACATCGTATGGAATAAATGAATTTTGAGATTTACCGGCGGGAAATTTACCTTCGTTCATAGAAGTTACAATTACGGTATCAAAATCCAAAACACGACTTTCCAAAACTCCCATAATTTGTAACCCTCTTAAAGGCTCTCCTTCAAACGAGACTTCCGCAACATCAATTACCTGTTTATAAATCGCATACAACGTATCAATATTGTCAATATGTTTGTGTTTAGCATAATAACTAATCAACTTATTGATCACTTTAAAAATAGCAAAAACAAAGGCTTTCGCTATCTTCTCCTCTTCATTATCATTGCTGAAATTCTTTTTTATCACAAGCAAAAGTGTCGATATATTCTCGAGAACAGCAATGGATCCGTTTTCCCACTTTTGAAATAGCAATTTAAAAAGATCGGATACTTTAGGATTCAGTTCAAACAATCTGTTATGGGTAATAAAAGTATAATTGTTCTCTTTTATAATCTTAACCAAATTACCTGCACTTGCGTACGGCTCTACTAGCGGATGCGTTAAAACATCCAGCACATCTTTATAATAAAAAACATAACTCTCTCCTTTTCTGGAAAGTGCATTCGTATGCATTTTAAACAATTTTGCGATCAATATTTGTGAAGGATTGTTTCTACTCGAATACCCCATCGTAATATTCAAAGCACCAACAGAAGATGGTAATGCATATAAAACCGGGATCAACAAATTCTCTTCGCCTAAAACAACAGCTACCTTATCGAGAGATGTTGTTGGATTTTCTGCAATTATACGCTCAATAATGCTTCCCGTTAATTTAGCCTGACCAATTGTTTTTGGAGTTCCAATAACCTGAATGTTTTTTGATTGAGAAAAATCATCAACAATCCACTCAAAAGGATTTGCTTTATAGTGTTTCCAGTTTTCTTTAAAACGGCGCACAAAAAGTCCGGCATCGTGGTAAGGATCATTGAGAAAGACTTGGTCTACATCCCAATAAATTCTGGCTTGATCTAAAGCCAAAAGATGTTGCACGATTTTTTCTTCAGCCGCGTTTAAAGCATTGAATCCCGCAAAAAGAAAACTGCGTCCAGCAGTTGTATTTGAAAAATGATTTAAATTATGGACTGCTTCGCGGTAAATCAAGCCTTGATATCCAATACTCTTATTGAGCAGATGATTGTACAAAGACTCGTAATACAACGGCAGTAATTTCCAGAAATCAATATAATTTTCTAAAAGTTTGGTTTTGTTCTCTACTTCTATCCCCCATTTCTTAATGTCTTCAATATCGTTCAGATAAGACAAAACATGAGAAGGCTCTAACAGGTAACGATCAATTTCATTAAAATCCTGAAGAAGTGTTTTTGCCCAGTTGGCAAATAATTCGAATGACTGTTGATGTTGCTTTTCTGTAATAGAAAGATACACTTCGTAGAACTCGAAGAGCAATTCGATTGAATCAACAGACCGAATAGCGGCAACATCTTGTACAAAATCCTCAATACTAATTATATCCGGAGAAAGGATCGTATGAGAAGTTTCGTTTTTTAAGGCTTCAATTAAAAAAACCTTTGCTCTTTTATTAGGCAAAATAATAGTCGTCTCTGCCAGTTTATGGGAATAATCCTGAATGATAACGGTTGCTATTTTTTCGAGAAAGGAAGTATTTATCATTTGATAAAAATAAAAAAAGCCATTCAATTAAGAATGGCTTTTAGTATTTATTTTAAACTGTAAATTATAGTTTACCTTGGTATTTAGAACCAATGTGTTTAATTTCAGTTCTTCTGTTTTGAGCTTTTCCTGCAGCAGTTTTGTTACTTGCAACTGGTTGAGAAGATCCAAAACCTTTAGATTCTAAGTTTTCTTTGTTAACTCCTCTTTCAACTAACGCGTTTAATACAGCGTCAGCTCTTTCTTGAGAAAGTTTGTCATTGATTTTAGCAGAACCTGTACTATCTGTGTGTCCTTCAATGCTGAATTTCGCGTTTGGATAGTTTTTAAGGATTTCTTTAATTGCGTCTAATCTAGCTGGAGTTTCTTTGTCTCCTGTTTTGAAAGTAGCTTTTCCTGAGTTAAAGTATACCGCTCTAGCTTGAACTTTAAGATCTTCTAAAGCCTCAGTAGTTACTTCTGGACATCCTCTGTTACTAGCAGGACCGTAAACTGTAGGACAATCATCATCTTTATCTGCTACACCATCTTTGTCAGCATCTAAGAAAGGACAACCACCGTTTTCTTTTGGACCAGCAACTGTAGGACATTTGTCATCTTTATCAGCGATTCCGTCTCCATCAGTATCAGGACAACCTTTTAAAGCAGCTAAACCAGCAACATCTGGACAAGCATCATCTTTATCAGCAATTCCGTCTCCGTCTGTATCAGGACATCCGTTTAATGCAGCTAAACCAAAAACATCTGGACAAGCATCACTAGCGTCAACGATTCCGTCTCCGTCAGTATCAGGACATCCGTTGAATTGTTTTAAACCAGCAACATCTGGACAAGCATCGTCTTTGTCATAGATTCCGTCACCGTCAGTATCTTTACCTCCAAATTTGAAAACAAGACCAGCAGTGTGTTGGAAGTGAGATGGAGCATCTGGAGTACCAGAAGCATCTTCTCTGTCTCCAGAAACTGACCATTTGTATTTAGTAGCAAGCTCTAAACCAATAGCATCAGTAAACCAAAAAGTAACACCAGCACCTGGGTTAACAGTTCCGTAGCTACTGTCTCCTAAGAAAACATAACCACCACCTACAGTTAACGAAGGATCAATTACTTTAGATTTGATTAATTCTTGGAAGCTATATTTAATAGTAGCATCAATTCCATAATACATCAAATCACCAGGATTGGAATTAACCATACCTCTTGAATCATGATTAGGATGAGATGGATTAAAAGTAATGTATTTGTCAATTTTGTTTACAGAACCTTGTAAACCAACTGAGAAACCACTACCAACATATTTAGACACTCCGATGTAAGACAAAGAAGGAAGGATATTCCAGTTGTCTTTTACAGCGAATGGCTGAGAAAAGTGTTGGTTGATCCAACCATTACCTCCACCAGCACTAGTCCTAGTGTCAACGGCATTAACTCCAAAAGAGATAGCCCATGGATTGTTACTGTCTTGCGCGTGAGAACTTAAACCCATCACCATCATCACAGCAACTAAAAGTTTGTTAAGATGTTTCATACTTAATTTTTTTTAATTACAATTTAGTTAATTACAAGCAAAAGTAACACCAAATTTTTTAAATACAAAATGAAATGTTAAAAAAAACCTACAAAAATTCGGCCAATGTGGTAATTATATAACTTTTAACATTTTTCCGACAACTTCAAAAGCCTTTATCGCTCTGTCCAAGTGCTCTTTAGTATGGGCTGCCGAAAGTTGCACTCTGATCCTTGCTTTTTCTTTCGGTACAACAGGAAAGAAGAATCCGATTACATAAATCCCTTCTTTCAAAAGTTCATTAGCCATAGTCTGTGACAATTTAGCATCGTACAACATTACCGGTACGATCGCTGAATCCCCATCTATAATATCAAATCCGGCATTTTTCATACCCTCTTTAAAATAATTTGTATTCCACTCTAACTTATCTCTTAGTGAAGTATCTTTTTCTAATAACTCAAAAACCTTAATAGAAGCCCCAACAATAGCCGGTGCAAGTGAATTTGAAAACAAATAAGGTCTTGATCGTTGACGAAGCAATTCAATAATTTCTTTTTTAGCGGTAGTATAACCTCCCATTGCTCCACCTAATGCTTTACCAAGGGTTCCGGTTATAATATCAACTCTTCCCATAACTCCTTTTGCCTCAAGAGTACCTTTACCGGTTGCTCCGATAAATCCTGCTGCATGACATTCGTCAACCATAACCATAGCATCGTATTTGTCTGCCAAGTCACAGATTTTATCCAATGGCGCCACAAGACCATCCATAGAGAATACACCGTCAGTAACAATTAGTTTAAAACGAGCTCCGGCTTCATTAGCCTTAATCAATTGTTGTTCTAAATCTTCCATGTTACTATTTTCATAGCGATAACGGGCCGCTTTACACAAACGAACACCATCTATAATAGAAGCATGGTTTAAACTATCTGAAATAATTGCATCATTTTCTCCCAACAACGGCTCAAAAACACCTCCGTTTGCATCAAAAGCCGCTGCATACAAAATAGTATCTTCTGTACCATAAAAATCAGCAATCTTTTTCTCCAATGTTTTATGAATATCCTGCGTACCACATATAAAACGAACAGACGACATTCCGAAACCATGTGTATCCATAGCGTCTTTAGCCGCTTGCACCACTTCTGGATGCGAAGAAAGGCCTAAATAATTGTTGGCACAAAAATTCAAAACTTTTTCACCTGTTGAAATTGTAATTTCAGCATCCTGAGCTGAAGTAATTATACGTTCTTTCTTAAAAATTCCATTTTCTTCAATAGTTTGCAACTCACTTTGCAAATGTTCTTTTATTTTTCCGTACATTTTTATTTATTTAATATGTTAAAAATTAACAACTTAACCCTAATTAAGCTATTAACAACTGATTAATTTTATCACAAATTTACCACATCGACAGCTGTTCCTATATACACCAGTGCTTTTTTTAACACTTTATATCCCAAATCCTCGATTGCATCTTGATATTCCTGAATTTGCCTGGTGTATTTCGCATTAACAGCCCCCGTTTTATAATCTAAAAGATAAGCTTCTTTGCTCTTTGTCAGCACCACACGGTCCGGTTTTAAAATCTTACCCTCCTTCTGAACAATTGTTTGCTCATTCAAAATCTTATCTTTCCCATCAAAGTATATGGTCAACTCAGGATGATTTACAATTTCCTGAAGCGTCAACAATACTTTTTCAGACTGATCAAAAGTTACCAGACCATTCTCCATTGCTTTTACAACTGCCAGATCAATATCTGATTTATCCTTAACAAAAGCTAAGATTTCATGGACTACATTTCCATAGGAGATTGCTTCTTGTTGGTGCGTACCCCACATGAGCGCTTCTCGTTGCGCAATTTTTATATTCTTCGGATCTAAAACCTCAGAAATCATTGGAATCGTTCGAACTAAATCTGCCCTTTTTGATAAAGGCGAAAGTTTCTTCTTATTTCCAAAATCATATTCTAATTTTTCCGGATCGTAAATCCCTTTGTGAATCAGATATTTTATAAAAAACGAAGCCATGTTACTTGGGTATTCACCATCTTTTCTTTCTTTTAATGACTGCGAAATAACATAAAGCTGCTCTTCGGCACGTGTTAATGCCACATACAAAACGTTGATGTTGTCAAGTAATTCTTCTTGTTTTTTCAAATTAAAAACAGCCGAAGCACTTTCACCAAATCCTTCAACGGCACTACTATTGTCAATTAGCGCTTTTGGAACACCCAAATTTTCCTCTTCAGCATCTAACCAAAGCTTGTCTTTTGGCTTTCTGTTATAGTCTTCTTCCGCAAACGGCATGATAACTACCGGAAATTCCAATCCTTTTGATTTATGAATGGTCATAATCCGAACGGCATTATTTCCTTCGGGAGACGGGATACTGAATTTCTCTCCATTTTTCTCCCAAAAACTAAGAAAGTCTGCTATTCCGGCCTGATTTCTAATATCACGTTCTAAAACAATATCGAGAAAAAACTGTACATAGGCATTCCCTTCGGTTGGAAGAACGAATTTTGAAATGATAATTTCAACTGCCTCATACAAGGATTTTTTTCTGATATTCTCGAAAGATAGTGAGACATCAAATGTCAGAAGCCAGTTTTCAAAATCACTTTCAAATTTCTTACTCATTCCCTGGGCAATAAAATCATGAACCGGTATTTCGGTTTCTAAAGTACCCGTTAAAAAATGCAGAAAATTAGCTTTTGCTTCTAAATCAGCGCTATTATTTAAGTATTTCAACAGATGAATTATTAAACGCACTTCTGTTGCATTTTGAATCATCAGTGTTTCTGAAGACAATAGCGGAATATTTTGTTCTGTCAAATAATTAGCAATCGCAATTCCCTGCCCCCTTTTACGGGTCAGAATCACAATGTCTTTATACTCAAAACCTTCCCGAACTACATTCTGAATTGTATTTAAAGTAGCCAAAACATACAAATCTGATTTTTCGACCACTTCTTCTTCATCTGCAAAATCACTTTTTTCAACAACAGGAAGAAAAGAGATATTGACATACCCTCCTTTTTTGGAATTTGCGTTTTGAAAACTATGATTCTCATACAAATCTTTATAATCCTCGTTCGAAAATTCAGCAGAAATCAACTTAAAAAAAGCATTATTAAAATCAATTACCTCACTATAACTGCGGTAATTGGTATCTAAATGCTCCAGTTTTTGATCTTTATTGCTAAATGGATTTTCTCCTTTACTCAATTCGATAAATTGCTCGGCTTTACCACCTCTCCAGCGATAAATGGATTGTTTGGGATCTCCAACAATCATCAAAGTACCCTTATTCCCCAAATCGTCCTGACCTGCAAGCGCATTATCAATTAAAGGAATCAAGTTTTGCCATTGCATTTCTGAAGTATCCTGGAATTCGTCAATAAAAAAATGACGGTACCGTTCTCCCAGACGCTCATAAATAAAGGGCGCCGGTTGATTCTGAATCTCCCGATAAATAATCGCATTAAATTCAGAAATAGATAATATATTTTGTTCGGATTGAATTTTGGCTAATTCATTACTAACGGTATTCAGTAATGATAAAGGCGTAATATTTTTAAGAAAAGCTTTGTAGAAATCTCTTTTCTCGAAGTTTTTATAGATTTTAACCAGCGTTTGAAGCAATTCCGGAATAAGATTTTCGATTATTGCTTTGTCTTTCGCCGTTTTATTGATGGCAATATCCTCAAACTCATGAAAGGTTTTATTCTTTGGATTAAATTTCCCATCCTTAATACTTTCGAGATGATTTGGAAAAGTCCCTCTTGAAAAAGATTTCAAGTCAATTCCGTTTTTATCAATTAAAACGAGTAATTCGGCGGCAAACTCCGCATTCTCTTTTTCCAGATCGGCACACAAAGCCGACATTTTCTTTTTTATGGCGATAAACTCCTCAATGGACTTATCCTGAAAATGCAAAATTTCATTTCGGTTATTTTCATTCAGAACCAACCTACCGGTTTCCAAAATTTCACGCGAAACATCCCAACTCTTATCGTCGTCGGTCTTTTCCATCGTAAAATCAATAAGTAATTTGGTAAGTGTTTCGTCCTGTCCAGCCTGAGCAATAATGGCATCGACAGCTTCTACCAGTAAATTTTCAGTATCCAGAGTAACCTCAAAAGTCATCGGTAAATTCAAATCGTGTGCAAAAGCACGAATTACCTTATGTGTAAATTTATCAATAGTAGAAATATCAAAAGCCGCATAATTATGAATCAGGTGCTTGATAATATTTTGAGATTTTGTTTTGATTCTGATGATCGAAAGCCCTGTTTCTCTCGACAAATCCTCCATTAAATCGGATGCTTTATCGGAAGGGATTTCTTTTGTAAACTCAGATAAACTGCCTACAATACGGCTTTTCATTTCATGAACCGCCTTGTTGGTAAAAGTTATGGCCAAAATATTTCGATAGGCATCGTTTTTTGGCGAGGAAAGGATAATCTTCAGGTATTCCTTAACCAAAGTATAGGTCTTTCCCGAACCTGCAGAAGCATCATAAATGGAGAAAGACGGACTTTGCATAAGCTTAGTTTTTGTATGACAAAAATAGCATTTTTAAAGCACTATTAATTTTCGAAACCTAAAAACACTATTCTTCCAAAAGAACTTAGTGTTTAGGAAATGCTCTTTTATTAAAGACCAACAATATTCCAACCCCTGTTGAGATGGCTACATCAGCCACATTAAAAATAGCATTAAAGAACATAAAATGCTTTCCTCCAAAGATTGGCAACCAAGTTGGTAAATTGCCTTCCCAGATTGGAAAATAAAACATATCTACCACCAAACCGTGAAACCATGTACCGTATGGCGCTGGTGAAAAAAGTGTAGCCAGGTTATGTGAACTGTCATCGAAAATTACACCGTAAAAAACAGAATCCAGGATATTTCCTGCTGCACCGGCAAAAATCAATGCTATTGCTACAACCAAATAATTGGAATGGCGTTTTTTAATTGCATCTGCCAACCAATACCCGATTCCGAATACAGCAAAAATTCTAAAAACAGTCAGAATTAATTTTCCATATTCACCCGGAATTTTTGTTCCCCATGCCATTCCTTCATTTTCTATGAAATGAATTCTAAACCAATCTGCAATAACAACTTCTTCACCAAGAATAAAATTTGTTTTTACATAAATTTTAGAAAGTTGATCCACAATTAAAACTAAAAATATAAGGAAATACGCTTTTCGTAATGACATTTTATGAAATTTTGATGGCAAAAATAACAATTAAATAAAAAAAACGCTCCTAAAGGAGCGCTAATTTTTAAGTATCTGAGATATTATCTCTGTAAATTCTTGGCTTCGATGCTCATTGTAGCATGAGGAACGATTTTAAGTCTTTCTTTACCGATTAATTTTCCTGTTACTTTACAGATACCGTATGTTTTGTTTTCGACACGGAATAACGCATTTTTCAGATCACGGATAAACTTCTCTTGTCTGATAGCCAACTGAGAGTTTGCTTCTTTAGACATGGTTTCACTTCCTTCTTCAAAAGCTTTGAAAGTAGGAGAAGTATCATCTGTTCCGTTATTCAAGTCGTTCATATAAGCACTTTTGATTAAATCAAGATCTGCTTGTGCTTTTTGTATTTTATTTTGGATTATCTCTTTGAACTCTGCCAAATCGGCGTCAGAGTATCTTGTAATTTCATCTACCATTTTTATATTATTTTGAAATTAATATCGTTGTTTTAATATCATCAAACTCAATTTCTGTGCCGTTTTCTAAAGCGTCAACAAAAACCAAACTATCTGTTAATGTTTCTGACTTAATGTAAGCTTCGTTTTTCAGAATTGCTTCTTCCAAAAGACCACTTCTTTTAAGCTGAACTTTAATCTTATCTGTAACCTCAAATCCTGAATCTTTACGAATATTCTGGATTCTGTTTACCAATTCCCTCGCAATACCTTCATTCTTCAATTCTTCGGTGATTGTTATATCAAGTGCTACTGTTATTCCGCCTGAATTTGCAACCAACCATCCTTCGATATCTTGTGAGGTTATTTCGACATCTTCTAATGATAAAGTTACGTTATTTCCAGCAATAACAATATCTAACGTCCCTTCCTTGTCTAACTGATTGATCTGATCGGCAGAAAAACCTTGTATTTCCTTAGAAATCAGACCCATATCCTTACCAAAGCGTGGTCCTAAAGCTTTAAAATTAGGTTTAATTTGTTTTACCAAAACACCTGAAGCATCGTCTAAAAGTATGATTTCTTTAACGTTTACTTCCGCTTTTACCAACTCTGAAATTGCTTCAATTTCAGCACGTTGATTGTCGTCAAGTACCGGAATCATTACCTTTTGCAAAGGTTGACGTACCTTAATCATTTCCTTTTTACGAAGTGACAACACCAAAGAGGAGATGGTTTGCGCCTTCTGCATTTTGCTTTCTAACGTTTTATTAACAAAGTTTTCGACAAATTTCGGGAACTCAGCCAAGTGAACACTGGCATATTGCTCAGATCCTGTAGAAACTGTCAAATCACGATACAATTTATCCATGAAAAAAGGAGCGATCGGAGCGCTTAGTTTACTTATGGTAAGCAAACAGGTATAAAGTGTCTGGTAAGCCGCAATTTTATCATGTGCATATTCGCCTTTCCAGAAGCGACGACGACACAAACGAACGTACCAGTTACTTAGGTTTTCCTGAACGAAGTCAGAAATAGCTCTTGCTGCTTTTGTTGGTTCGTATTCTTCGTAACATTCATCAACAAATTTTATTAACGTATGTAATTCAGACATAATCCACTGATCAATTTCCGGTCTTTCGTTTAACGGAATTTCGGCCTCAGCGTATTTAAAACCATCAATATTGGCGTATAAACTAAAGAAAGAATACGTATTGTATAACGTTCCGAAGAATTTACGACGAACCTCAGCGATTCCTTCCAAATCAAACTTCAGGTTGTCCCAAGGGTTTGCGTTCGAAATCATGTACCAACGTGTGGCATCAGGTCCGTATTCTTTAATTGTTGTAAAAGGATCTATTGAATTCCCTTTACTTTTTGACATCTTTAGTCCGTTTTTATCTAAAACCAAACCATTTGAAACTACATTTTTGTACGCCACTTTATCAAAAACCAAAGTTCCGATAGCATGTAACGTATAAAACCATCCACGAGTCTGATCTACACCTTCAGCGATAAAATTCGCAGGGAAATCTTTATTCTCGTCGATTTTATCCTTATTTTCAAAAGGATAATGCCATTGTGCATAAGGCATTGCACCAGAATCAAACCAAACATCGATCAAATCGCTTTCTCGTTTCATTGGTTTTCCTGAAGCTGAAACCAACGTAATTTGATCTACTACATTTTTATGTAAATCGATTAAATCATAATTTGCTTCAGACATATTCCCGATTTCGAAATCTTTGAATGGGTTTTCTTTTTGAAAACCGGCTTCAATAGCTTTCTCAATTGCGTTGTATAATTCTTCAACAGAACCAATTAAAACTTCTTCTTTTTTGTCTTCGGTTCTCCAAATTGGCAACGGAATACCCCAATATCTAGAACGAGATAAGTTCCAGTCGTTGGCATTTTTCAACCAATTTCCGAAACGTCCTTCACCGGTAGATTTAGGTTTCCAGTTAATAGTTTCATTCAAATCGAACATTCTATCTTTTACGTCAGTCACCTTAATAAACCAGGAATCTAACGGATAATATAAAAGAGGTTCGTCTGTTCTCCAGCTGTGAGGGTAACTGTGAACATATTTTTCTACTTTAAAAGCTTTATTTTCTTCTTTTAAACGAATAGCGATTTCAACATCCACAGAACGCTCAGGAGCTTGTCCGGTCTCATAATATTCGTTTTTAACATATTTACCGGCAAACTCACCCATGTGCGAAGTGAATTTCCCTTGTAAATCTACTAATGGAACTGCTGTACCGCTTTCGTCCAAAACCAACATTGGCGGAACTTCCGGTTTAGCTTCTTTTGCTACTTTAGCATCGTCTGCACCAAAAGTTGGAGCAGTATGTACAATTCCGGTTCCGTCTTCTGTAGTTACGAAATCACCAGAAATTACTCTAAATGCATTTTCTGCATTTTGATAAGGCAATGTATAAGGCAATAATTGCTCGTAACGAATCTCTACTAAATCGGCACCTTTGGCTTCTGTTAGTATAGTATACGGGATATTTTTATCTCCGGATTTGAAATTTGCAAAATCAGCTTCCTCTGTACTGGCAAAAAATCCTTTTCCAAATTGTTTTCCAACCAGATTCTTTGCTAAAACAACATTTATTGGCTCGAAAGTATATTGATTGAAGGTTTTCAGCAAAACATAATCAATTTTTGGTCCAACTGTCAATGCTGTGTTTGATGGCAAAGTCCAAGGGGTAGTCGTCCAAGCTAAAATGTGAACGTCTCCAAATCCTTGTAAAAATGAAGGTAGTGTTTCCGGTAGTGTTTTAAATTGTGCTACAATCGTAGTATCGGTAACATCACGGTAAGCTCCAGGCTGATTTACCTCGTGAGAAGACAATCCGGTTCCTGCTTTTGGAGAATAGGGCTGAATAGTATATCCTTTGTACAACAAACCTTTATCATAGATTTGTTTCAAAAGCCACCAAACAGACTCCATATATTTGGGTTTGTAAGTCACATATGGATCTTCCATATCTACCCAATAGCCCATTTTTTCGGTTAGGTCATTCCATACATCGGTATAACGCATTACGGTTTTTTTACACGCTTCGTTATATTCTTCAATAGAAATGGTTTTACCAATATCTTCTTTTGTGATTCCTAGTTCTTTCTCGGTACCTAATTCTACAGGCAATCCGTGCGTATCCCAACCGGCTTTTCTTTTTACCTGAAAACCTTTTTGAGTTTTATATCTGCAAAAAATATCTTTAATAGCACGTGCCATCACGTGGTGAATTCCCGGTAAACCATTAGCTGAAGGAGGTCCTTCAAAAAACACATAAGGTTCAGCACCTTCACGTGTAGTTACACTCTTTTCAAATATATTTTCTTTCTTCCAAAAATCAAATACTTCTGATGCCACTGTAGGCAAGTCAAGTCCTTTGTATTCAGTAAATTTTGTACTCATTTTATCCTTTTCTTAAACGAGGTGCGAAAGTAAGGAATTTTGAGGAATATAGATAAAAGATGACAGAAAAAAGAATGAAGTCACGGAATTTCTAATAAATTCAACAAAAAAGATCGTCTGTTTCGAAAATTTAAGAGAAAACTTCTTTTAAAACCTCTAAAGATTTCGGATTTTTAAATCCATCTAAGTGAAAACGGTAGTAATCAATCAGAATTTTAAGGAGTATTTGTCTTTCAGTAACATTAAAAACTTTCTGATCGTTATCAAATTTCAAATCAATCAGTTTTTTAAACAAATCACTTTCGTGTTCCGTCAGCGAACCCAGACCATGAAAATGGGTAAAAACACCATCGTACATTTCAAAATAAGGCAAATTCATTTCTGAAACATCGGGATAAAATCCTAAATATTTGGTCGTTTCCAGCAGTAGCATCAAGTGGAAATTAGAAATCTCATCGTGCTGATCCAACCAGGTTAAAGCGGTCTCTAAAAACAAAAAAAGCGATTCATTTTTCTCTTCTTCCTGAATGGAATAATGGAGCATCTCCGACAAAAACATCACCATAGTACTTTTTACAATATCGGTATGAATGCTTTGAAAAGGAACTGCTGTTTTTATTTCCTTGAAATTCTCTAAAGTACCTTTGTTTTTATGAACTGCTTCAATTTCCAAAATAGACAAAGGCTGAAAATACGCAATTTTCTGACTGACTTTACGCCCCGAAAAAGCATCGCGTACAAAATAAGATTTCAAGCCATTTGAAAGCGTAAAACATTTTACAATCAAACTTTTCTCTTGAAACTTTAAGGCCGAAATTACTATTGCTTTGGTTTTTACTTGCACTTTTATTTTTTAATTTCCATCATTCTAAATCACAAACCAATTATAACTTACTACCTGTACTGCTTTTTACAAACCTGTCACAAAGCCAACATTAAGAAATTTATAAACTGATTGCTTACTATTTTTATTTTATTATTCCTTCAATTTCATTGGCTATAATTCTAGCTCCAACCGGGGACCAATGCGTGTCATCATAAAAATAAATATCCTTTTCACTTTTTAACTTAGAAGACAAACTTTTTTTTGAATCGATGTATATATATTCTTTTTTAAGAGAGCCTAAATATTGAAAAAATAGTGGCTTTGGAAAATTTGTTTTATCAGCAATATAATCATAATATAGATCGTATTTATCAGGGGCTGGCAACACTATAAGTTTTACTTTTTTACTCCATAATTTTTTTGATAAGTCATTCAGAACATCATTTAACTTCTTAATTTCAGTTAAGTTATTATTTAATTCTAAACGAGATACATCTTCCAAAAAAAACAACAACTTATTTGAACTATTACTAAAAAACTTATCCGTTTTAAGAGTAACATTATAGATATTTTCATTTGATAAATAATTTTCATCAACGTAAAACCTAAACATGGAGAAAGGAAAAATGATTGTCTCTCTTGAAAAAAAGCTTTTATCTCCTTTTTTCATGACTGGTCTCTGGTTGATTAGTTGCTTCTTCAACTGAGGCTTCATTTTCATCTTTAAAGTATCCATTTCATTCAAATTCGCAACAAAGCCTCTCTCCACATTTTCGAGAATTACATACTCAACTTTATGTTCTTCAAAAAAACCACTATTTAAAAATTGATATAACGTCTGTATTTGATTACTTGCAATAAACCTATCAACATGTAAAACACTATATTTTTCTGCTAAATAATTCTTATATCCGAAACTGCTTTGCTCAGAAAAAGAATCACCAATAGTCAATATCTTCGACTTTTTTACTTTATCCTCTGAAACTTTATAAAAGCAAACTTTATTATCAAATTCCTTTTGAAACACTTCTCTATACTCTTCAAAAACAGGAAAATACCCTACTCGCAATAAATCCGGAGATGAAATAGCATTACCGTAAAACAATAATGTAATTACATACAAAAATAAAAACGGAAGTACAAAAACGGCTGTTTTTCTGATAATTTGTTTCATATATTAAAACTGGAAATAAATAAATTGTTGTTGTTGTCCGCTATACCAAAATATCGCAATGATAATTGAAACATAAACCGAATATCTAAATACGGGTTTCCAATTTATTCCCAATTTAGCAATTGCAAACTGATCTTGCCTTCCAAACCATTCAATACTTACAAAAAAAGACAAAAGAACAAATAATATCTTTAAAAAATCATCCCCCTGATACACCGGATAGGTAAATAACGAACTTGTAAATATTCTTGAGATATAACTCAACGCATGCTCAATATTATTTGCTCTAAAAAATATCCAGGCAAAAGCAGTTAAACTAAATGTTAAACCCATTTGAAAAACCTCTTTGACTGTTGGCAAGATCTTTCCTTGAGCAACTACATCCAGATTCTTTCGATTTGTTTTAAAAATGATAGAAGGCATAATATACAATGCATGTAGAAAACCCCAAACCACAAAAGTCCAATTTGCTCCATGCCAAAACCCACTTACTAAGAAAATAATGAACGTATTTCTAATTTTCATCCACATCCCTCCTTTACTTCCTCCCAGCGGAATATATAAATAATCCCTAAACCAGGTTGAAAGAGAAATGTGCCATCGTCTCCAAAACTCTGCAATATCTCTGGAAAAGTAGGGAAAAGCAAAATTCCGCAATAAATCAATACCAAAAAGTCTGGCTGTTCCAATTGCAATATCTGAATAACCTGAAAAATCTCCATAAATTTGAAACGTAAAAAACAGCGCCCCTAACAGGAGTGTACTCCCGGAATATTCGGCAGAATTACTAAAAATATCATTAGCATACTGTGCGCATTGGTCTGCAATTACCACTTTTTTAAATAATCCCCACAGAATCTGCCTTAATCCGTCAACTGCTTTGTTATAATCAAAATTTCTTTTTTTCTGAATTTGCGGCAAAAGATGTGTCGCTCGTTCAATAGGTCCTGCAACAAGTAAAGGAAAGAAACTAACAAAAACTGAATAATCAATGATATTTTTCTCCGCTTCTATCCTTCCTTTATAAATATCAATCACATAAGACAAACCATGAAATGTATAAAACGAAATCCCTATAGGTAAAATTACCTTTATGGTCCACGGATTTACATGTACACCAAAATTGGCAACTGCATCAACAAAAGATTCAGCAAAGAAGTTGTAATATTTAAAAACACCAAGAAAACCGAGATTTACAACTATACTTAACCAAAACCAAAAAGATTTACCATTTTTACTCTTAGATTCAGACATCTTTATTCCGGTAAAATAATCCAGTAAAGTAGAAAAAACTAACAAAAACAAAAACCTCCAATCCCAACAAGCATAAAAAAAATAACTTGATACAAGGAGCAAAACATTCTGATATTTAAGCGACTTATTTAACACAAACCAGTAGAGAACAAATACTATTGGCAAAAATATTGTAAAACTTATGGAATTAAAAAGCATTCTGTATATTTAAAATTTAGCGTTTCTTTTTTTTCAAGCTTTAATTTCGAAATCTGAGATTAAAAACCGGAATTATTTTTATTTAAAATTCAAATCAATAGATAAGACAGAGACTACCGAATAATCATCACCTTCTTAACCTTAGTCTCTTCACCATCCTGAGCCGAAATAAAAACCATATACACACCGGAAGCTACTTTATATCTCCCAAAAGCGGTTGTATCCCATTCGATTGTACCGCCTTCTGAGGTTGTTTCATAGACCAGATTGCCCTCTATATCGGTTATTTTAATATTGGCTTTATCGATTAATCCGGCTACTTTTACAGTTCCGGAGTAACCCGGACGCACCGGATTTGGATATACAAACACATTATTCAGATTTTCATTGGCACCGGTTGCTATTCCTTTAAAAGAAACCATCCCTTTATCAGTTGCTATAAAAACCTCCCCTGTTGTACTGTTAATTTTTATATCATTAATCGTATTACTCGGCAGAGGTGAATTATTCACCGTAAAATGATATTTTGTTTCCTGACCATTTGGAGATACCATAAAAACCCCGGAATCTAGAGTTCCAATCCATTTATTATTTGCACCGTCTACGACAATAGCAGTTACAAATTGTTCGTACAATAATTCCTGAGCCAAATTATCGTCGATGATAATAATTGCATTCGCTTTTAGCTGACTATCGGATTGAAAATTACTTACGCTCGACAAAACCCGCAATCCTTTTGTAGTACCTATCCAAAGCTGTCCTTTAGTATCGACCGCTACCGCTCTAACGTCTGCTGCCGGCAGGTTTCCTGAATCCTCTCCAGTTGTTATTTTCTTAAATGTATTTGTTTTTTCATTAAAAGCAACTACTCCTTCTCTATTAGTCCCCATCCACTTGGTACCGTTTTTATCAATAACGATATTCCCGTAACTTGTACCGTTAATATCGGTAATGATCGAACTCATCGAATAACTCTGCCATTGACCGTCTGTTTTCAGGACTTTCAAACCATTTTTAACCAAACTATTGGTTATCCATAAATTTCCTGATTTATCAAAAGCGTTTCCATTTATACGAACGTCTATGTAGTTCGGCCCTAAAAAAGTCAATGTTTCCAGACCGCTGTTTTTTTCATTATAGAGCGTAGTTGGCACATCATTATCAATCTTTAACAATCCTGAAAAAAAAGAACTGACATAGGCTTGTTTTTCATTGTTTGGATTAACGATAACCCGTGTCATTGATTTTGCATCAAAAACACTCTCGTAAGGAATATTCAACCAACCGGAAGCATTGTATCTACTAACACCATAACTATCCAAGGGATACGGATCGTAAGATAAGTTATAATCACCATAAACAGTCCAAAGCACACTTGTTGCTACATCCATTGAAAAGATATTATTCCGCACAGGTCCACTTGGGGTATTATTCTCAAAGACCGAAACTCCGGAAAGTGTCGAAGAAAACAAACCGTTCGCTTTGGTACCGATATTAATTACATCTCCAACCGCAGTAGTACAAGTAAAACTCAATTTATCATTCAAAACCTGCGTATTACTAATTTGACGATTCAACACCATTTGATTATTATAGACATAAACCGTATTAGGCGTTGTAATAAACAAATTATGATTTTTAGAACGAATGTCTGTAGCAGGCTGAGAAAGTTGAAAAAATCCAACAAATGTATTGGAGTTATAACGATGCAAATATCCCGCAGCATTAACCGCTACAAGCTCTGTATCAAAAGCCTCAACACCGGACCAATCTCCCATATTTACTGTACTCCACTGACTAAAATCAATAAGATTAGGATTCGTAATTTCTGCTTTTCTAATTCCACTGGAAGTTGCAGCAAAAATAGACCCGTTAAAAAAAGCCGTTTGTTTTATGCTTATTTGTGCTCCATTGTCTCCTATAAAATAAGTATCTCCAAATTGAGCGGTTTTCAGATTAAACTGAACAATTCCAAAATCACAGGAAATATAAACCAACCCATTATGCTCCATAAAATGATTGATTTTCTTTAAATTCGAAGGTAACTGTTTGTTAATAATGTCTACTTTTTTCACAATACCTCCATCAGCTTCATTGACAAGAATGAGCAAGCCATTCTCATAACCGACTAAAGTTTTTTTGGCACTTTCACTATAATATAACGCAGAAATAGTTTGGCCGGACAAGCCATCAACAGTGGTGGTCGTTTTAATTATATTCGTAGTCGAATTTTTAGAAAACAATGCATTTTCTGAGGCAGCAAAAACAGTTGTTGGACTTTCTGAAATATCCTTTATTTCGTTAAACGAAAAATATCCCTGCCAAGACAAGGTGTTTTGCCCAAAACTCAATTGCATCAGCAACAAAAACAAAACACATAAAAACCTTTTTTTCATTATTAGATCGCTATAGAGAGACAAATATACTACAAACGAAAGTATTTGATTTTTGTTCTCTTCATAAATAATTCAGACTGCTATTTTCATGAATTGGGGCTAATTGTTTTTTTGCCACGAATTTCACGAATTTTTCCGAATTACTTTTTGTCATTTCCAGCAAGGTCTTTTTTCCACGAATTTCACGAATTAGCTCGAATTATTTTTTTGCCACAGATTAAAAAGATTTATACCGATTATCTAATCATTTTGATCTTTTTTCTAGCAGATTTACTTCGTCTGTTTGCTATCGCTCGCGTTGTAGATTTTAGAAAAAGTACTAATCCAAAAAACAGCTTGCCATTTTATTTACCTATTTCCATTTGAATGACATGCTGTAAAAGTTAGCCACTCTTTTTCAAAGTCTAAAAACGTATTGCATTGCAATCTGTGGTAAAATAAAAATAGTCTCGATTCGCAACTGATTTCAGACTATAAAAAACACTAAAACAAAAAAATGCCTTCGATTCATCATAAGACGAATGAAGGCATTTATTAAATTGTAATTAAAATTACACTACACCTTGAGCAAGCATAGCATCAGCAACTTTAACAAATCCGGCAATATTAGCTCCTTTTACGTAATTTACATAACCGTCTTCACCAACACCGTATTTTTTACATTGGTTGTGAATTCCAACCATGATATCTTTTAATCTTAAATCTACTTCTTCACTAGTCCAGTTCAGACGAATAGAGTTCTGTGTCATTTCTAACCCAGATGCAGCAACTCCTCCTGCATTTGCAGCTTTTCCTGGAGCGAATAATACTTTATTGTCTAAGAATAATTTAATAGCATCTAGTGTAGAAGGCATATTAGCAGCTTCTGTTACACACAATACTCCATTATCGATTAGTTTTTGAGCATCTTCACCATTCAATTCGTTTTGAGTAGCACATGGAATCGCGATATCTACTTTTACTTCCCAAGGGCTTTTTCCTTTATGGAAAACAGCATTTGGATATTTCTTAAGGTAGTTCTCAGCTCTGTTATCTCCGGTTGCTCTCATTTCAACCATATGTTCGATTTTCTCTCCAGAGATTCCTTCCTCATCATAAACATAACCATCAGGTCCGGAAATTGTTACCACTTTCCCGCCTAATTCATTTATTTTCAAAGCAACACCCCAAGCCACGTTTCCGAAACCTGAAATAGCTACTCTTTTTCCTTTTATCTCATGTCCGATAGTACGTAACATTTGGTCTGTAAAATAAACCACTCCGTATCCGGTAGCCTCAGGACGAATTAATGAACCACCGTAAGCAATTCCTTTTCCGGTTAAAACACCGGTAAATTCGTTTCTGATTCTTTTGTATTGACCAAATAAATAACCAATTTCTCTTGCACCAACACCGATATCTCCCGCAGGAACATCCAGATCAGGACCAATATGGCGACATAATTCAGTCATAAAGGACTGACAGAAACGCATGATCTCTCCATCGGTTTTTCCTTCAGGATCAAAATCAGAACCTCCTTTTCCACCTCCCATAGGAAGTGTTGTCAGACTATTTTTAAAAACTTGTTCAAAAGCAAGAAATTTCAATACAGACAAATTCACTGTATGATGAAATCTAATTCCACCCTTGTAAGGTCCGATAGCAGAATTCATTTGAATTCTGAAACCTCTGTTTACAATGATCTCTCCATTATCATCTACCCATGGAACTCTAAAAATTATAGAACGTTCTGGCTCAGCCATTCTAAGAAGTAAGTTTTTTCCATCGTACTTTTTTCTTTCAGCGATAAATGGAATTACCGTTTCTGCAAATTCTCTAACGGCTTGAAGAAATTCTGGCTCGTTTGGATTTTTTGACTCAACAAGAGCCATAAATTCATTTATTTTTTGTTCCATTTTTTAAATAAATTATTCTAGTAAATTATTTTATTTACACTCCTTGTAAACTTAGAAAACACGTTTAAGAAAACGTTTTCGTTTTGACACGCAAAGATAGGATAAAATGATAATTTAATGCTATTTTTTTTTATTTGAATCATCGAATTATATTTTTTTCAAACAATCCGAAAAATACTATTTTACACTTCTAAATTTAGATCAAAACAACCCAACTAAAAGTAGCAAATTAAGCATTTTGCTACTTATTTTCTAATAGCACAATTTAAAATTTTGAATCGGGCATGTTTTTTATATATTTGCCAAGATTTGAAAGCCCAAACTCATGCTTAAACCTATAGTACTCACATTATTCGCCTTGTTAGGAGTCTCAACCAACGTTAATGCGCAATCTTTTGCACAAGAAGTAGGAATAATATTCGGACCTGTATCTTTTCAGTCCGATTATGGAGAAAGAAACAATTTTGACACCACTATAGGAAATACAGGCTTTGGTCTGGGAATTGTACACTTCATCAACTTTTCTGCTAATAACAACAGAGGTGGTTTTTTCTCAGAACATTTTAAAGTCAGATCGGAATTATCATTCAATACTACCAAATTAAATCATTTCGGAGCATCAGTAGAAGGAAATCCATCAAAGTTATCGACTCAGCAACTCAAAGCCATGTCCGGACGTTCTACCTTATTGAACCTTGGCGCACAATTAGAATTTTCTCCATTTATGAAAATACATGATTATGAGAGAAGTATTGGTGTGTTTAGTCCTTATTTAAGTTTAGGATTTATGGCTAGTTATTACTCCACAAAAGTAAGTTCTACGTTGGGTCCTTTGGGAACTCCAGAGACCACTTATCCAAAATATCTTGTCCCTTCAGATGGTCGAAAATATGGTTTTTCTGAGGAAACCGGTGTCGCTTTCTCTGTGACAACAGGTATCGGAGTACATTACAAATTAAATGAAATAAACGATTTAATGTTGGATATACGTTATCAAGGTTTTAGTTCTGACTGGGTTGACGGTTTAAACCCAAACAAAACCAGATACAAAGAAAACAAATCTAATGACTCTCAGGTTTGGCTTAACATAGGGTACATATATTACTTTGGGGACTAACATACTTTAAATTCCAAATTTTTTGAAATTCCAAATTCCAAATTTTCTGAAAAGTATACTTTTTTGGTTTTAAATCTAAAGATTTTTTTTTCTGCTGTTTGTGGCTTTATTTTGGGTACAGCTTAAAAAAAATTAAACCGATACTGTGGATTATTTTCATTTCCTTGATCCTAAAGTGGTAGGTTTTAATTAACCTCTCCATAAATAAAATGGATCTGTACCCTAATCAATACCCAACAAACAAAACAACACTTTACAAGAATTTCGGCGCCTTTTAAACTTGATTACAAAGTTTTAAAAACGCACAACGAATATGATTTTATTCATAACACCGATAAAACACATAGGAGTTAAACCTAATAGTATCCTGAATTTTGTTTTTCATAACATATAAATATTCTTTTTATGAAAAACTTCTACGCTACATTACTACTTTTATTAATTACCTGCTCCTTCTCTCTTGCTCAAACCAAAATATCTTTTCACAAAAAAGGAGACAATACAGCACCCGTAGATTCAGACCCCCTTAACTTAAAATACTATCCGAACCCGGTTAAAGATGTTTTCTATATTTCCTTTGACAAAGAGATTACGACTATAGCGGTTATTAATTTCTTAGGGCAGACGGTTATCGAAAAATCAATTCATTCGGCTCAGGGAAGTGTTGATATGTCAGCTTTAGCTCCCGGTGTTTACTTTATAAAAGTCACAACCCCGAGTCTTTCTAAAACCTTAAAAATCATAAAAGAATAAGGATTTCTTTGAAATAAATTTCAATTTCTTAAATTCCAAATTCCAATTTTTTTCAAGAAGTACTAAAACTATATTCGTCTTGAAGATTCGCGTGCATACTTTAAAACAATCTGCAAAACTGATCTTTTTAGAACTTCTTTCAAAATTACAAAGCCCAGCTTAAACAAACTCACCTGACTTATATTGTTGAAATTTTAACGCTGATACGCCAATTAATTGAACTTAAAAAAGAAATAAGTCCCAGTTTACAGTCCCAGTCTCAATTAAGAACTGCAAACTGAGACTGTAAACTGAGACTGTAAACTGAGACTCATCCTTACATTTATTCATAAAAAAAACGCCTCCAATGGAGACGTTTCTTATTGTTCTTATGCTAAAGCCTGTTCTAAGTCGGCGATTAAGTCTTCTGCATCTTCGATACCCACACTCAAACGAACTAAGTCGTCGGTGATACCGACTTCTGCTCGTTTATCAGCCGGAATAGAAGCATGTGTCATTAAAGCTGGATGATTTGCTAGTGACTCCACTCCACCTAATGATTCTGCAAGAGTAAAAACTTTAAGTTTCTCTAAAAAGGCGATCGAATCTTCTTTTTTACCTGATTTAAAGTCAAACGAAACCATTCCACCAAACGCTTTCATTTGCTTTTTAGCAATTTCATGAAATGGGTGACTTGTAAGTCCCGGATAATAAACCGTTTTTACTTTTGGATGATTTGCCAAAAACTCAACTACTTTTTCTCCATTTTCACAATGTCTTTGTACTCTAAGAGAAAGTGTTTTAATTCCTCTCAAAACCAAGAAACTATCCATTGGCCCAAGTGTTGCTCCGGTTGCAAATTGCTGAAAATGCAATTGCTCTCCTAAAGCCTCATCTTTTACTATAAGCGCTCCGGCAATAACATCGGAATGCCCGCCTAAATATTTTGTAGCAGAATGCATCACGATGTCTGCACCCAAATCAAGTGGTTTTTGCAAATAAGGAGTCGCAAAAGTATTGTCTACTGCTAACCAGATTTTATGTTCTTTGGTTATTTTTGCTATTTCCTGAATATCGGCCAATTTCATCAACGGATTTGTTGGTGTTTCTACCCAAATCAATTTTGTATTTTCATTGATTAAAGCTTTCAACTTTGCGATATCGGTCATATCAACAAAATGAAATTTAATCCCAGAATCCTTATAAACTCTTGAAAACATTCTATAGGTTCCCCCATATAAATCGTCCATGGCAATTACTTCGTCGCCTGCTTTAAAAGATCGCAATACACAATCTGTAGCCGCCAAACCAGAAGAAAAAGCCAATCCACGTGTACCGTTTTCTATACTTGCCAAAGCATTTTCTAATGCTGTGCGTGTAGGATTTGATGCACGACTGTATTCATAATCCCCCAAAGGTTGCCCCGGGCTGGTCTGAATATAAGTTGAAGTTTGATATACCGGAGGCATAACAGCTCCTGTACTCGGGTCATGATGTTGACCACCATGTATCACTTTTGTATTGAATTTCATATAGTTACCTTTTTTTAACCTGATTTACGAATACAAATTTACCGTTTAATTTATTTTAATCCTGTCACAACTTCTTACCTTTGTATATAATTAACATTTTTACACATGAAAAAGTATCTTTTTTTAGTCTTCACGTTTCTCCTATTCATCAGCTGCAGCAAGGAGCTTTCTTTTGAAAACGAAACATTTCAAAAAAAATCGGCTTTGCCTTGTGATAAAGACTGTCCAAACATCAGCATCGATCTTCCAATTGCAAAAAACATCCCGATTGTAGCAGACAGCATCAATAAAAAAGTATTCTCGGTAGTAAAAGAAATTGTTTACTTTGAAGAGAAACCATTAAAATCAGCGGACTATAATTCATTAGCCTCTTCCTTTATTGCTTCCTATGAAGAAATGCACAAAAAATTCCCAACAGAAACTTTTGGCTGGGAAGCTAAAATCATAGGCAATGTCGAATTTCAATCGGAACAGATTTTAAATATAAAAATCGATCATTATACTTTTACAGGAGGAGCACACGGGTATCAAGGGTATCGTTCTTTATTGTTTAATCCTAAAACCGGAAAAGTAATTTTTAACGATCAGATTTTCAAAAATCAAAAAGAATTTAAGGCTCTTGCCGAAAAAGAGTTCCGAACTAAATACAAAATTCCTGAAAAAGCCAACATTAATGCTACGGGATTGATGTTTGAAAACGACAAATTTCAATTGCCACAGAATATTTTTTATACTTCAGAGGGTTTGCTTTTATATTACAACTCCTATGAGGCTGCCTCCTATGCTGATGGTCCAAAAGAAATTCTTTTTCCGTATGAGAAAATCAAATCTTATCTGCTTTTTCAATAATTTATCTCTATACCAATTACACTTATAATACATTGAAAGCCGGATATAGATTCAAAAAAGAAGCTAGACTCTAATATTTGTACATTAGAAATGAAACATTAATTCATTCTCTAATGCTAACATAGGATTATTAGTCCCCGAAAGTCATGTAAATAGCTTTAGATATATTAACGACAAAGCTTATTGGATGGATCGGTTTACAAAAACAAGAAGGATTCGAGGAAATCGGTTATCAAAAGGCTTTGTTGAAATAAATTTTTAACATACCTCAGATGAAAGATAATAAACTATATCATATACTGGATTTAATCGAAGAGATAGATAAAGTCGACAAAATGATTCTTTTACATGAAAATTCCAGTTCCGCTGTAATGTCAAATCAATATAAAAATCAAAAACTAAAATTAAGCAATTATCTAGTTAAAGAGCTTTTGACAAATAGTGACAACAGATCTGAAGTTATGTATATCATTAAACTTTTCATTGAAAAATTCTATACTAATGAGATCAGTCACCTACAATTCGAAGAGAATGATAATTTAAAAAAGATAGAAAATATATTTATCGAAAACTACGGCTAGTCTTCCTTTTACTGCACATCATATTTCATTTTTCGTAGAATACGCAACGCCTCTTTAAAGGATAGATAGACCTGTCCAAAAGGTTTTAGAAGTAATTTGGCATCAATTAGTTTTTGCTTGGCGTCGTCAAAACCATTCAGATAACAAATCATAAAAGTAGACGGAAGATTTTCTAAATCCACTAATTCCCTTTCAGAAAGGACAACCCCTTTTTGTAATTTCTGAAGCAATGTCACATTCGAATTGTAGATATGATACAGCATTCGTCGGTTGAATTCCGGAGGCTGAAAAAGTATTTTACGATCGATTTTATAGTAACCGTTATCAAAAAAGCGAATCGTTTGTTCTTCCAACGGATAGTAACTTGTTTTATCATTTAACCCCAAAGGAACATACTCGGTTATTGTAAAACTGTCATCATCAAACACGATGGTAACCACATCCTGAGCGGAGTAAAAAAGCTTAATTTGCTCATTAATCAACTCAATATCTACCCGGGACAAAAAGGTCTTATCCCTTGATTTTTTTGGAACTCCGGCCCAACAAATTACAAACAATTCTTTAAAAACATGGTATTTAGGCGACATGTCTTTGTGCCTGAAATTCATGAAATCGATAACACCGTCCAGCGTATATTGGATACTGTTTCTGGAACTGTTTTCAATTCCGATAACGGTTTCGGTATTTTGATAATTCTTTTCAACTTCCCCTTCTACAGGAATCGAATTACTCCCGCGTCGTACAAAAACACTATTCGCTACAATGGTATGAATACCTTTTTTAAAATAGGAAATTTTATTTTTGGGTTTAATCGTAACCAATCCGACTACCCTGTCTTTTGGAAGATTCGGAAACGGTACATTCTCGTACTGTATCTTAGGCGGATTTTCTAAAAAGGCATTCACCAGGTTTTGTATTCGGCTATCATCGAAGAAGTCATCACCGACAATCTCGTTATCCTGATCTTCAACCCCCACCACGATATAGGAATTATTGGTAGGATTTGAATTAGACAAGGCACAAATGTGTTTCAGGAACTTTCCTTTTCCTTCACGGGTATGTAGATTCAACTGTCTTTTTTTATCATAAAAACTGCTCTCGTCATTGTGAGCGAGTAAGTTTTTGATTAAAAGACGTTTATTGATCATAGTTCCGTTTTTTTGTCGCGAATTGCACTAATTTTTAAAATTAAAACTTCACCTCTTTACTATTAAATTTAATCGCAAGATTAGCAAAGTTCAAGTATAGCATTACGACTCCTTTTTTAATTTTATGCTCAATTTTTTCTGCACGCAGATTTAGCAGATTAGGCTGATCTTATTTACCTCGTTATAAAAAATCTATGCAATCTGCCAAATCTGCGTGAAAAATTTAATTCTGTTTATTTCTCAAAGTAAGGTCAAAGTTCACAAGGTTTTACGCAAAGTATGTTATTTTTTATTTACAAAAACTTTACCTTAATAAACTAGACAGTAGATCAGAACTGTCATAAAACAATCTTAACTCCTTTTAACAATCGTAGATGATGCTTGTGCTGTACTCATCACAACCAAATCGGCGATATTAACATGATAAGGCCTTGACACTACAAAATGAATAATATCTGCAATATCTTCTGCCTGTAACGGATCAAATCCTTTGTAAACATTAGAAGCCCTCTCTGTGTCGCCCTTAAAACGAACTTCGCTAAATTCGGTCGCAACCATTCCCGGGTGGATTCCGCCTACTCTAATTCCGTATGGATTTAAATCGATTCGCATTCCATTTGTAATTGCATCAACGGCATGTTTTGAGGCGCAATATACATTTCCGTTCGGGTATACTTCTTTTGCTGCTGTGGATCCGATGTTGATAATATGCCCTGACTTTCTTTCGATCATTTGTGGCATTACTGCTTTCGAAACATACAAAAGTCCTTTTACATTAATATCAATCATAGCATCCCAATCCTCAACATCTCCATTCTGAATTGGATCTAAACCATGTGCATTTCCGGCATTATTGATTAAAACATCAATCACGGAAAATGCTTCCGGTAAAGAATTAATACGCTCAAAAGTTGCCTTTTTATCTCGTACATCAAAGGATAAGGAATGGACTTCTGTAAAAGCAGAAAGTTCTGTTTCCAGTTCAGCCAAACGGTCTGTACGTCTTCCGCAAAGGATAATTTTATAGTTATTTTTAGCCATTATTTGTGCGGTTGCTTTTCCAATTCCGCTAGTAGCTCCAGTAATTAAAACTGTTTTTTTCATTCTGAGAATTTGTTTGTTTTTTTTCCACGAATTTCACGAATTTGCACTAATTTAATTTGTGTCAATCGGTGAAATTCGTGGCAAAATATTTTTAATTTACAATCTTACCTTAGCAGCAAAACTAAATTCTGATCGTATTTAACGAGTCACAAATTAGGCAACATCATCGCCCATACTCTCGCTCCAAATAGCAAACCAGTCTTCTTTATCCATTTCTAATTCTACTGCTTTCATCAACGATTGAATTCTGGCGATGTTAACTGTTCCTGCAATCGGAATCACTTTGGCCGGATGCTTTAAAATCCAAGAAAGTAAAAGTGTATCAGAACCAAAATGGTACTTTTCCACTAAAGTCGAAAGCAATTTTTTCAGACGACGTGTTTTTTTGGTGTCTTCTCTAAAAACAGTTCCAAGCGGATTCCATGACAGCGGTCTGATTCCATGAGTCTGCATATAATCTAAACTTCCGTCAGTCATCGCTTCAAAATGCGTAGCCGAAAATTGAACCTGATTGTAATTTACATCTGTTTTCTGACGAATCAGCTCGGTTTGAGAACTAGTGAAATTGGAAAGTCCAAAATCTAAAATCTTACCTTCCGCTTTCAATTTTCCAACTGCCTCTGCAATTTCATCTGCCTGCATTAAAGGACTTGGTCTGTGCAATAAAAAAACATCAACGTAATCTGTTTTTAGTTTTTTTAATGATTCTTCAACCGACCAAACAATATATTCTTTAGAGTACTCATAGTGCTTAATTTTATTCTCCGGACGCTTTTCAGCAATCATCTGGATTCCGCACTTGGTGATTAACTGCAGTTTTTCTCTGGAAATTTTGCTTGCCTGGAATGCTTTTCCGAAATCGGCTTCTGTAGTATAGGATCCGTAAATATCGGCGTGATCAAAAGTTGTAATTTTGTTTTCGATACAAACCTGTATCATATTTTCCATTTCTTTAGTTGTAAGGTTTTTATCCCATACTCCCCAATTCATAGTGCCCGAAATTATAGGCGATAATGTTGTTTTGCTCATGGTAGTATTGCGTTATTTTTGGTATTAAATATGCATTTGTAAAGCATAATCATCAAAGTTCTTAAAAATATAAAAATAGATTCACAATTCACCCTTAAAATTAGTTCGTTGGTCGAAGTTTTAACCATTCTTTAACATCTTACTTATCAAAAAATATTCAATTTGCACTCTCAAAAGTTAGGCATAAAAATCAACGTCTTAAAAAAGTTTTAAAAATATTTATATGGAAGAGAATACGACGACTTTAGACATTAGAGCGATAAATGAAAAAATTGAAAGAGAAAGTGCTTTTATAGACCTTCTTACAATGGAAATGAACAAAGTCATTGTGGGCCAGAAACATATGGTCGAGCGTTTATTGATTGGTCTTCTAGGACAAGGACACATTTTATTGGAAGGTGTTCCGGGATTAGCCAAAACTTTAGCGATTAATACTTTGTCGCAAGCGGTTCAGGGATCCTTCAGCCGTATTCAGTTTACACCTGACTTATTACCTGCCGATGTTGTCGGGACGATGATTTACAACATCAAGCAAAACGAATTTTCTATTAAGAAAGGACCAATTTTTGCCAATTTCGTACTTGCAGATGAGATTAACCGTGCTCCGGCAAAGGTTCAATCTGCCTTATTAGAGGCCATGCAGGAGAAACAAGTTACTATTGGGGATACTACTTTTAAACTAGATCGTCCGTTTTTAGTTTTAGCAACTCAAAATCCTGTTGAGCAAGAAGGAACGTATCAGCTTCCGGAAGCACAAGTCGATCGTTTTATGTTGAAAACGGTTATTGACTATCCAAAAATTGATGAAGAACGCTTTGTAATTCGTCAAAACCTAAAAGGAAGTTACGAAAAAGTAAATCCGGTTGTTTCTGTTGAACAAATTTTACGTGCGCAAGAAGCGGTTCGTGAAGTTTACATGGACGAAAAAATCGAAAAATATATTTTAGATATCATCTTTGCTACCCGTTATCCGGAAAAATACAAACTAGCAGACTTAAAACCTCTTATCAGTTTCGGAGCATCACCACGTGGAAGTATCAATTTAGCTAATGCCGCAAAATGTTACGCCTTTATCAAACGTCGTGGTTATGTAATTCCAGAAGATGTTCGCGCTGTTGTACATGATGTTTTACGTCACAGAGTCGGGATCACGTATGAGGCTGAAGCCGAAAACATTACTTCTGTAGACATTATCAACAAAATCGTAAACGAGATTGAGGTACCTTAAAAATTTGTTTAATGTTTCAGGTTTCAAGTTGTTGAAAAAACGAACTTGAAACTTGAAACTTTTAAACTTTAAACAAATAAAATGGATACAAAAGAGCTTTTAAAAAAAGTACGGAAAATAGAAATCAAAACCAAAAGACTGAGTAATCATATCTTTTCTGGGGAGTACCACTCTTCTTTTAAGGGACGAGGAATGACTTTTAGCGAAGTGCGTCAGTACCAATACGGCGATGATATTCGTAACATCGATTGGAATGTAACGGCACGCTACAACGAAGCTCACGTGAAAGTTTTTGAAGAAGAACGTGAATTGACCATGGTTTTAATGGTTGACATCTCAGGTTCAGAAGGTTTTGGTTCAAAGAGCCAGTTCAAAAAAGACATTGTAACCGAAATTGCGGCAACAATGGCTTTTTCGGCTACACAAAATAATGACAAAATTGGTTTAATATTATTTTCAGACAATATAGAATTGTATATTCCCCCAAAAAAAGGGCGTTCACATGTTTTGAGAATCATTCGCGAATTAATCGAATTCGAACCTAAAAGTCAGAAAACCGATATTGCTCAGGCATTGAAGTTTTTATCGGGGACGCAAAAAAAGAAGGCTATCGTTTTTATGATTTCAGATTTCATGTCTGAAAATTATGAGCAAACATTAAAAATTGCTTCTAAAAAACATGATCTTACCGGCGTTCGCGTATACGACATTCGTGAGGAAAAAATCCCAAATTTAGGAATGGTAACCATGCTTGATGCTGAAACCGGCAAAATTCAGCTGGTAGATACTGGTTCTAAAACGGTGCGATTGAATTATGAAAAACATTATCAGACAAGAGTAAATTATTTTAAAGAAACGTTTAGTAAATCTGGTGCAGGTGTCGTAAACACAAGAGTAGATGAAAATTACGTAACCAAATTGTTGGGGTATTTTAAATCGAGATAAATCATAATTTTAGATGGCAGATTTTAGATTATTAGAAATCGAATAATTTAAGACTCTGTTTTACACCAATAAAAATCCGTTTAAATCTGTATCATCCGTGTTCCATTTTTAAGCATTCATTTTAGACTAAAATCTGAAATCATAAATCAAATGAAATTTAAACTTTACATATTTTTATTTTTACTTTCTTCAACTGTTTTTGCGCAGAGCAAACCGGTTGAAACCAGTATTGATACTACAAAAAATAAAATTGGAGCTGAATTTAAGTTAACTCTTAAAACAGTAGTGAGTTCAAAATCTAAAGTTGTTTTTCCAAAACTAAAAAACATTGGACCTTTAGAAGTAATTGAATCCTACCCAATTGATACTGTTAAGAAAAATGACACTTACGAGCTGATCAAAAAATACGGTTTAACCCAATTTGATTCGGGAAAATATACCATTCCGAGCATCAAGATTTTAATTGATAAAAAACCTTACTTAACCGATTCAATCCGGGTTGAAGTAGCCAATGTAAAAGTGGATACTTTACAGCAAAAGATGTACGACATCAAAGACATAACCACTATTGACAGTGGTTTTGGCAATTGGTGGAAATACGTTTTAGCACTACTTTTACTAATCGGAATTGGTGTTTTTGTGTATTGGTTTGTGAAAAAACGTCAACAGAAAAAAATCGAAGAAGAGATTTACAAAACTCCTATTGAAAAAGCGACCAGCTTATTAAACAATCTGGAGAAAAAAGAACTTTGGCAAAAAGGAGAAGTAAAAGAATACTATAGCGAACTAACTGATATTGCTCGTAATTACATCGAGGAAGCCATTCAGATTCCTGCTATGGAAAGTACCACTTCTGAATTAATACAGGGAATCAGAACTGCTTCTACCAAAAAGAAAATGACACTGACACCTGAAACGGTTGAGAATTTAGAACGTGTTTTACGTCAGGCGGATTTGGTGAAATTTGCAAAATCTAAACCACTGGACTTCGAAATTACAGAAGACCGAAACAAAATCCAGAAAGTGATTTTGACACTTGACAATGCGATTCCGACTGAAATTCCGACTGAAGAAGATGAAATTTTAAATGAAGCACAGAGACAAAAACAAATCAAGCTTCAATTAAAGAAACAACGCAACAAGCGAATTACAATAGCGATTGGTTCTGTTATTTCCCTAATAGTTGCAACAACCCTATTCTTTATTGCTACGAAAGGTTTTACTGCCGTAAAAGACACCATTTTAATGAAAGCCACTAAAGGGCTTCTAGAAGGTGAATGGGTAAAAAGCGAATACGGAAATCCCGGTATTTTAATTGAAACTCCAAAAGTCCTGAAACGTATGGACGCTCAAAAAGTGCTTCCAAAAGAGACCATGGCTTTGATTAAAGAAATGCAACTTTTTGCGTACGGAAGCATGCTTGAAAATTTCTATATTACAGTTTCTACAAGTAAATTCAAAAATCCGGTTGAACTGGATTTAGCCAAAACGTTAGAAGGTTCTTTAAAAGTAATCGAAGCGCAAGGCGGGCAAAATATAATCGTAAAACAAGAAGATTTTCAAACCAACGAAGGTGTTCAGGGACTTAAAGGGTACGGAACAATGACCATTATAAATCCGGTTGACAAAACAAGTGCAAAAGCTTATTATGAAATTTTGCTTTTCAAACAAGATCAAGGATTACAACAAATCACGATTTTGCATGAAGAAGGCGATAAATATGCCAACGATATCGCTACCCGAATATTAAATTCTGTTGAACTTAGAAAAGCAGGTAACTAATGAGCAAGATAACTTTTTTAAATCCAGAATTTTTTTGGCTGTTTCTATTAATTCCAATTGCAATTATTTGGTTTTTATGGAAACGCAACCAGCAGACCGCAACTTTAAAGATGAGTTCAACAGCCGGTTTTAAAAATAGTGCTTCACTATTGACAAAGCTAAAACCGTCTTTATATGTTTTCAGAGTGATTGCTTTATCTTCTTTGATTATTGCATTAGCGAGACCTCGTACCGTAGACATAAGTAATCAGACTAAAACAACAAAAGGAATCGATATTGTCATGGCAATTGACGTTTCGGGAAGTATGTTGGCCAAAGATTTAAAGCCTAACCGTATGGAGGCTTTAAAAAGAGTAGCAGCTGACTTTGTTGGGGAAAGACCTAATGACAGAATCGGATTGGTTTTATATGCTTCTGAAGCGTACACGAAGACACCTGTTACAAGCGACAAAGCAATTATCTTAGAAGCAATCAAAGGAATTAAATATGATACTACGCTGCAAGACGGAACCGGAATCGGAATGGGACTGGCAACAGCCGTAAACAGACTTAAAGACAGTAAAGCAAAAAGCCGTGTTATTATATTACTTACCGATGGTGTAAATAATGCCGGTTTTATTGAGCCTGAAACAGCAGCCGATATCGCAAAACAATACGGAATAAAAGTATACACCGTGGGTATTGGAAGTAACGGAATGGCAGAATCACCATATGCTTACGGGCCAAATGGCGGATTTTTATTTAAACTGCAAAAAGTAGAAATCGACGAACGATTAATGAAAAGCATTGCCAGAAAAACCGACGGAACTTATTTCAGAGCAACAAGTAACGACAGATTAGCTCAGATATACAATGCAATTAATAAATTAGAAACCACCGAAATTCAGGAATTAAAATTCTACGATTACGACGAAAAATACAGAAGTTTTGTTTTACTCGCAGCCTTTTTACTACTGTTAGAAATTGGTTTACGAAATACGGTTTACAGAAGCTTCATTTAATTTTTGCAAAATTAAAAAATTTCAAATTCCAATTGGAATCTGAAATTGAAATTATAAATTGAAGTTTACAACGATTAAAATTTAAAATTTGAGACAATCTAAAAGGTTGGAACTTGGAATTTAAACCTCGAGACCATCCAAAGGTTGGAATTTGGAATTTCTCATTTGGAATTTAAAAAAATTATGGAATTAGACGAAAAAAAATATTTATACCTTTTATTCTTACTCCCGATTGTGGTGTGTGTTTTTCTTTTCAATATGTATTGGAAAAGAAAAAAACAACGCGAATTTGGTGATTTGGAAATGGTGAAAAAACTGAGCCCTGAACGTTCTGTTTTCAAACCGGTATTAAAACTGGTTGTGCTTCTTTTGGCACTTCTTTGTTTAATTATCGGACTGGTGAATCCGAAAATCGGGACCAAAATGGAAACCGTAAAACGAGAAGGGATTGACATTGTTTTTGCCGTTGACGTTTCTAAAAGTATGCTTGCCGAAGATGTGGCGCCTAATCGTTTAGAGAAAAGTAAACAATTGGTTTCGCAAATTATAAATCAATTAGGAAGTGACCGAATTGGTATTGTAGCCTATGCGGGAAGTGCTTTCCCGGTTTTGCCTATTACATCCGATTACAGCGTTGCTAAAATGTTTTTGCAAAGCATGACTCCGGACATGGTCTCCTCACAAGGAACGTCTCTTGACGAAGCCATCCGATTATCGTCGACTTATTTTGATGAAAAAAGCAAAACCAGTAAGTTATTAATTCTGATTTCTGACGGAGAAGACCACTCTGAAGGCGCTTCAACTGCAGCCGAAGAAGCCAATAAAATGGGGATGAAGATTATTACCATCGGGATCGGAACTGAAAAAGGAGGCACCATTCCTTTAAAAGTAAATGGTGTTATACAAAGCTACCAGAAAGACAACAACGATCAGGTGGTGATTACCAAACTAAATCAGGAAGGGCTAAAAACCATTGCTAAAGCTACGAAAGGCGGTTATATTTATGGCGGTAGCACCAAAGAGGTTTTAGAATATGTGAAAAATGCGCTGAATAACATCCAGAAAACAGAATTTGAAGCGACGCAAATGGCGGATTTTCAATCGCAGTTCCAATGGTTTATTGGTTTTGCATTCCTGTTACTGTTTGTTGACATTTTCCTTTTAGAAAGAAAAACAAATTGGATCAAAGAGTTGAATTTATTTAACGAAAAGAAATAAGTGCTCCGGTTTAAAATCGGATCAAAAAAAATAAAAAAATTAGAATGAAAAATTTACTTCTTTATATTTTACTAACGGTTTCTCTGGCGGTTTCGGCTCAAGAGAAAGACAAAACATTGCCTGATGCCAATGAGGAATATAAGCAGAATAAATTTGTTGATGCAGAAGCAAATTATAGAATTTCGGAATCTAAATTCCCAAGACGCAGTGTTGCTTCTTACAATTTAGGAAATACTATTTACAAACAAAATCAGGCTTCTGAGGCAAAACTGGCTTACGCGAAAGCCATAAAGAATGCCAAAACCCGACCTGACAAACATAAGGCTTTTCACAATATAGGAAATGTCTTCATGAAAGAGAAAGATTATACGCAGGCAGTAGAAGCGTACAAACAAGCATTGCGTAACGATCCTACAGACGATGAAACACGTTACAATTATGCATTGGCCAAGCAAAAGCTAAAAGAAAATCCGCCTAAAAAAGACAAGAACAAAGACGACAAGGACAAGAATAAAAAGAACGACAAAAAAGACGATCAGAAAAAAGACGGCGACAATAAAGACAAAAAGGACGGAAAAGACGATCAGAAGAAAAAAGACAAAGGCGATCAAGACAAGGATAAAAAAGACGGAAAAAACGATCCGAAGAAAGACGATAAGTCCGACAACAACGGAGAGCCAAAACCAATGCCAGGCGGAATTTCAAAAGAACGTGTTCAGAATTTATTAGATGCCGTAAATAACGAAGAGAAGAAAATTCAAGATAAAGTAAACGCTCAAAAAGTAAAAGGAAGTCCTAAAAAAACCGAAAAAGACTGGTAAATATAAGTTGAATCGTTAATTTGTTTGATTGTTAATTTGCCAAATAAACAATTAAACAGTTAAACGTCCAAACAGCCAAACACATAAACAGCTAAACGATTAAGCGATTAAACAGTTAAACAATTAATGAAACGATATTTAATTCTATTACTATTCACTTTTCAAGGGCTTATGGCTCAAGTTCAATTTGAAGCCAAAGTAAGTAAAAACACGCTTGGACTAAACGAAAGACTTCGAATTGACTTTATCATGAATGTTGACGGAGATAATTTCGATCAGCCTACATTTGACGGATTTAAAGTCGTAGCAGGACCGAGTCAGCAGGTCAGTCAGTCTTGGGTTAATGGAAGAAGTTCTTTCCAGAAAATCTACTCTTATATTCTACAACCGGCACAAAAAGGAACTCTTACGATCAAACAATCTTCTATAGATTATAATGGTCAGACCTATAAAACATCCCCTATAAAAATAACGGTTAACAATGCGGTTGCTCAGGAGAGAGATCCTAACGACAGACCACAGGGATCCGGAAGCGAAACACTGAATCTGGTAGCAGAAATTTCAAAAACAAACCCATATCTGAATGAACCGATTACAGTGGTTTATAAATTGTATTTCAACAACATTGGAGTAACCGGTTTTAAAGAGCTGGCCAAACCCAAATACAATGATTTCTGGAATCAGAATATAGATGTGAAGCAGTTGTCTATTGAAGAAGGAAACTATCAAGGGCAAAGATGTTATTTTGTTGTACTGAAGAAGACTATTTTATATCCACAAAAATCAGGAAGACTAACTATTGAGCCACTCTCTTTAGATATTGGAGTTCAATTTCCAACAAATCGTCGTGATATGTTTGGACAAATGATTCTCTCTGACGGGAACAAAGTCGTATCAGCCGGCGCTAAAACAATTAACGTAAGACCACTTCCAGAATCGAGTAAACCCGAAGGATTTAGTGGTGCTGTAGGTAAATTTGACTTTAGAGTTACTCCTTCTAAAACAACCCTTAAAAACGGTGAAAGTCTGGACTTAGTAGTCAGTGCCACCGGAAACGGAAACATGAAATTGTTTACCCTGCCAAAACCGGTTGTGCCAAATGCATTAGAAATGTACGATCCGGTTCATGATGAAAAAGTAACCACTTCGTTGAACGGAATGTCCGGAAGAATATCTGATAAGTATACCATTATTCCACAATACAAAGGAAAATATGCGATCAAACCAATGCAATTTTCTTATTTTGATTTGAATACCGGTTCTTATAAAACGATTACTTCATCAGAAATAATGGTTGATGTTTTAGACGGTCCTATGCAGGCTGAAGCAAGTGCTACCGCAAATGCATCGAAAAATGTTCTTTCAAAAACAGAACAATTCAAATACATCAAATCTAAAACAACATTAGTTTCAATCGTTAAAGACGACTTTTATGGTTCGGATTTGTATTACGGATTGTTGTTCCTTCCTTTTGTAATTCTGCCGATTATCATTTTGGCTAAGAAGAGAAAAGAAGCAATTGATGGTGACGTAACCGGAAACAGAATTAAAATGAACAATAAACTGGCTAAAAAATATTTATCTGAAGCTAAAAAACAGCTTGCTAATAAAGAGCCTTTTTATATTGCACTTGAAAAAGCAATGCACAATTTCCTGAAAGCCAAATTACATATTGAGACTTCAGAAATGAGTAAAGACAATATCAGGGAGTTATTATTATCCCGAAATGCCAATCCGGAATCGGTACAGAATTTCATCAACCTAACAGAAAACTGTGAATTTGCGCGATATGCTCCGGCATCAAGCACTTCAATTCAACAGGATTATGACAGAGCCGTTTTGATTATCTCTGAATTAGAGAAACAAATTGTTTAACGCTTACAGCAGTACACTAAGAAATTAGCTAACAATGGACCGCATGCCAGTTCGAACGGTTTAAATTATTGTTACAATAAAGAACATAAAATGAAAAATATACTTTACGTCTTTTTATTAATCTCCCAGGTTTTCTTTGCCCAGAATGGCTTCGAAAAAGGAAATGTTTTGTATCAAAAAGGCCAATATCAGCAAGCGGTAGAAGAATATGAAAACGTTATTAAGGAAGACAAACTGCAATCGGCTGAATTGTATTTTAACTTGGCCAACAGTTATTACAAACTCAACAAAGTAGCGCCATCTATATACAATTATGAAAAAGCATTGGTTCTAAAACCGCATGACGAACAGACTTTAAACAATTTAAAGTTCGCCAAAAAACTGACAATTGACGAAATCAAAGAAGTTCCAAAAGTTGGTTTTGCCAAACTCATTCAGAATTTTACGGGTATTTTTAACTACAATACCTGGGCAAAAATTGCCGTTGGAATTGCTTTCGCCTTTTTACTAAGTTTTATCGGGTATTATTTCTCACAACTTACCCTTTCAAAAAGAATCTATTTCATCGGAATGTTTGTTCTTTTGATTGCTTTAGTCTTAAGTGTTACAGCCGGAATGTCTGAAAAAAGCCATTTTGATAATGACCGTCCTGCCATTGTTTTTTCTGAAATGAGTGAAGTAAGAAGCGAACCTCAAAAAGCAGGCTCTGCAATTATCCTATTGCACGAAGGAGCAAAAGTTTATGTTATGGAAACAGTAGGAAGCTGGAAAAAAATAGAATTAACAGACGGAAGTGAAGGCTGGATTGATGCTACAACTATTAAAGAAGTAAAATAACTTTTTTTTAAACCATATAAGTTATATAAGAGCATTTAAGTATTGGTTTTTTAAAAGTGTTAGCGCTCACCACAGTTAGCCAAATTTATATTTTCTTATATAAAGAATTAGCACCTACTCCTATTTTGCGCAATCTTGTCCTTTCAACGAAGAGCGGACTGAACTGAGAGCTGGATCGATGCTTCAACTATCAAAGTAAAATAACTTTTTTTAACCATATAAGTTATATAAGAGCATGTAAGTCCCTGTTTTCTAAATTGTCGGCATTACCCAAGCAACTAAACTTATATTTACTTGCTTAGCCATTCCCACAAACAAGCAGCCAAACTTATATTTACTTCTATAACTTATATGGTTAAAAAAAAACAGTAACCCTTAAAACGTATATACCTTCTCTGGTGTAACGCAATAGTTCAATTTTATATCTAATTCAAAAACGTCTTCAATCAGGTTTTCCGCCTCAAAGAAAGAAAGTCCAATTTTGATGGTTTCGGGTTTGCATGCTGCTAAGAATTTATCGTAGAAGCCTTTTCCGTACCCAACACGATTTCCCACAAGATCAAAAGCAAGCAGCGGCACAAAAACAACTTCTATCATTTCTGCTGCCACAGGCAAACCATTTACCGGTTCGGGAATATTGTATTCGTTTTTTTTGATTTTGGTATTATCGGTCAATAAAAAATGAGTCATATCTCTGGTTTCAAAATCACTTTTAGAAACCACGATTTCTTTGTCTTTCCCGGAAAGCAAATGCAAAATATATTCGGTATTTACTTCTTTTTGCTCTTCGATGGGAAGGAAAACATGGAAATACGTTTTATTCCAAATAGGCAGTTCGATTAGATTATTGGCGATGGCCAGACTTTTATCTTCAGCAACATCAAGGGGTAACTCTTTGCGGAAATTTTTATACTGTATTCTTAGTTCTTTTTTATTCGTCGACATGATCGGGGAAATTTTTAGACATATGATAAATCGCGTCACCTTCGTAAACAATCGGCGAATGATTGGCATTGATTATAAATCCGTCGTGAGGCGCTTTTACTTTTTGTTCAAATTTACCAAAGGGATCTGTAATTATGGCCAAAATTGTTCCTTTAGTTACAAATCGGCCAATCATATTAAAGTCATGCAACAAACCCGAACATTTCGCCCGCAACCAAACAGAATGTTTAATATAAATCGAAGGATCCTCTGCTTCTTCTACTATTTGTTTTGCATCGAGCATCTTTAAATAATGAAGCAAGCGCTTCGCTCCCATCACCCCCTCATTGGCCACTTCGTTATTGATATCTAATGATTTTCCTCCTTCAAAAAGAAGCATTTTGACATTGGCTTTTTCAGAAGTATTTCGAAAAGAACCGCTAATATTTTTAGAGTACAAGGTAAATGGCGCATTAAAAACATCGGCCAAAACCTTCAACTCGGGATTATTCTCCGTAATTCTAATCTGCGGTGCATTAAAACGACTGGCACCTCCTGCATGAAAATCTACCGCATAATCTATAATCGGAAGAATATGTTCTACGATATTATAAGCAAAACGACTGGCCAAAGAACCTTTTTTACTTCCCGGAAAAACACGATTCAAGTCACGTCCGTCGGGAAATTCACGTGATTTATTTACAAAACCGTACATATTAATAACCGGAATACAAATAATAGTTCCTCTACTTGGTCGATTAATTCGCTTACTAATTAACTGTCTAACCACCTCGATACCATTAATTTCGTCTCCATGAATTCCGGCAGAGAATAACACCACAGGGCCTTCTAATTTTGAACGACGGACAATAACGGGAATATTAAGTTTTGTAGTGGTATGCAATCTGGCGATTTCGACATTTATGGTTCTGCTTTCTCCCGGCAGGATCGTCTCACCAAAAATGATAATGGGCGTGTTATTTTTCATATAGAATTATAAAATCTAAATATAGAAATTATTCTTTTGATTTCGTAAATTTGAAACTAAATCAATGTTAGCTTATTTTCAAAATCGGAACGCTTTTTGAAAAAGTTTCGCAACAATCTTCAGTAATAAAAACAGAATGCAAAAACCGTCTTTAGATCTTCAAATCCAAACCTTGCCGGACAATCCCGGTGTTTATCAATATTATGACAAAGACGGGAAAATATTGTACGTTGGAAAAGCCAAAAACTTAAAAAAAAGGGTTTCTTCTTATTTCAATAAAATTCACGATACTGCCAAAACAAATGTACTGGTAAAAAAAATTGTTACGATAAAACACATCGTGGTTCCAACCGAAACCGATGCGCTTTTGTTAGAAAACAACTTAATCAAAACCTTGCAACCGCGGTATAATGTGTTGTTGCGCGATGACAAAAGTTATCCTTGGATTTGTATAAAAAAAGAATCTTTTTCGAGAATATTCTCTACCCGAAGAATGGTCAAAGATGGTTCCGAATATTTTGGTCCTTACACCAGTTTCAAAACAGTGCACACCATTTTGGATTTAATCAAAGAGTTGTACCCGTTGCGAACCTGTAACTATGATTTGAGTGAATCCAACATCAATTCAGGAAAATTTAAAGTTTGTCTCGAATATCACATCGGGAACTGCAAAGGCCCTTGTGAGGGATTGCAATCTTTAGAGGACTATCAAAAACAGCTGGATGCTATTCGTGAAATTCTGAAAGGAAATTTCAAGGAAAGCATGAAAGATTTCAAACGTCTGATGACCCAATATGCGCAGAATTTGCATTTTGAAGAAGCACAAAAAATAAAAGAAAAAATAGAAGTTCTGGAAAATTACCAGTCGCGATCGACTATTGTAAATCCAAAAATCACCAATGTAGATGTCTTTTCTATTGTATCGGATGAAAGTGCGGCTTATGTCAACTTTCTCCAGATTTCTCATGGATCGATTATTCGTTCACATACTTTAGAAATGAAAAAGAAACTGGACGAAAGCGACGAAGAATTATTAGAACTTGCCATTATTGAACTTAGGGAACGCTTTCAATTACTATCCAAAGAAATTATTGTTCCGTTTGAAATTGATTTGGGAGAAAAAATAAAAACAACTGTTCCTCAACTTGGAGATAAAAAGCAGATCTTGGATTTATCGATTCGAAATGCCAAATTCTACCGCATAGAACAGCTCAAGCAATTGCAAATTGTAGATCCCGACCGCCATACCAACCGTATCATGGCACAAATGCAAAAAGACTTACGGTTACCGACTGAACCACGCCACATCGAATGTTTTGACAACTCGAACATTCAGGGAACAAATCCTGTTGCGGCCTGCGTTGTTTTTAAAGATGGAAAAGCCAGCAAAAAAGACTATCGCCATTTTAATGTGAAAACGGTGGAAGGCCCTGATGACTTTGCTTCGATGACCGAAATTGTATACCGCCGCTACAAACGTTTACTGGACGAGAACGAACCCTTGCCACAACTTATCATTATTGACGGTGGAAAAGGACAATTATCTGCCGCTCTAAAAAGTATTGACGAGTTAGGATTAAGAGGAAAAATTGCCATTATCGGAATTGCAAAACGTCTGGAAGAATTATTCTATCCCGGAGATTCGATCCCGTTATACTTAGATAAAAAATCAGAAACGTTAAAAGTAATCCAGCAATTGCGAAATGAAGCGCACCGATTTGGTATTACTTTTCATCGTGATAAACGCAGTAAAGCAGCACTAAACTCTTCTGTAGAAAGCATCCCGGGTATTGGCGAAAAAACCATGCTCACGTTAATTCAACATTTCAAAAGTGTTAAAAGATTAAAACTGGCTACAGAAAAAGAAATATCAGATGTAATAGGAGTATCAAAAGCCAAAAAAATTGTCGACTTTTACAAAACCAACTAGTTATTTTTTATGCGCCCAATTCAGCCGTCCATTTCAAATACTCAGTCACAAAGATTTTTACGTCTCCAACAGCCTTCCATTTCAATCTGGAATGTGCCGTTGCTTCTTTTTATATGCTTGTTTCTAAATACTCAAAGCTCTTTTTCTCAGGAAAACGAAAAAAAAGCGACACAAGACACGGTCAGAAGACCCAAAATTGGTTTGGTTTTAAGTGGTGGTGGTGCCAAAGGATTTGCTCATATTGGTGTTCTGAAAGTATTGGAAGAAGCCGGAATTAAGATTGACTATATCGGAGGAACCAGTATGGGATCTGTAATTGGTGGTCTTTATGCCTCCGGTTACAACGCTGCTCAAATTGATTCGATATTCAAAAAGACCAATTTCGACGAATTAATAAACGACTATATTCCGCGCTCGTCAAAAAACTTTTATGGTAAAAAGAATGACGAGTTATATGCTATTATTTTACCCTTTAGTAATTTCAGAATTGGTATTCCCGAAGCACTTTCAAAAGGAATGTACAATTATAATTTATTGAGCAGTCTGACACGAAATGTACGTCATATTCGCGATTTCAATAAACTACCAACACCCTTCCTGTGTATTGGAACGAATATCGAAACAGGTGAAGAGGTTTTACTTAATAAAGGGAATCTCGTTCAGGCAATGGTAGCAAGTGCCGCCTTTCCGTCCTTATTTACTCCTGTAGAAATAGACGGAAAATTATTAGTAGATGGTGGAGTTGTCAACAATTATCCTATAAAAGAAGTTCGAAACCTTGGCGCCGATATTATTATTGGGGTCGATGTTCAGGATGATTTATTAAATCGAAAAGGCCTTAAAAATGCAACCCGAATATTAGTTCAGATTACCAATCTCCAATCGATTGATAAAATGAAAAGCAAAATAAAGGATACCGATATTTACATCAGACCCGACATCCGCGATTATGGTGTGGTTTCGTTTGATAAAGGAGAAGAAATAATCCGAAAAGGAGAAGAAGCAGCCTTTGCCGTTTACGAAAAAATCAAATCGTTAACCGACGAAAATCATTTTTATAAAAAACCAAAATTAAAAATAGGCACGGACACCCTTCAAATAAAAAAAATAAACAACGACAAACTAGACAATTACACTAAAGAATACATTCGGGGTAAACTCCGTTTTAAACCCGGAAGTACTATAACATACGACGATTTGAAAACGGGAATAAACAATCTGAACGCTACGCAAAACTTTAGCACAATTTCATATTGTTTAGAACCAGACGGAGATCAGGACGATTTAGACCTTACTTTACAGGAAAATCCAACGCAAACTTTTCTAAAACTTGGTTTGCACTATGATGGTCTTTACAAAAGTGGCATTTTGCTGAACCTTACCCATAAAAAGACATTACTGAAAAATGATGTCACTTCTCTGGACATTATTTTAGGAGATAATTTCAGATATGATTTTAATTATTATGTTGAAAACGGTTTCAACATCAGCTTTGGATTTCGTTCCAGATTAAACAAGTTCAACCGAAACGTTACTAGTAATTTTAACAATCTTCCAAAAGAAAATGTGGAAACAAATCAGATCAACGTAGATTTTACCGACCTGACTAATCAAGCTTATTTTCAAACGATCTTTGTCCAAAAGTTTCTCATGGGCGGAGGTTTAGAATACAAATATTTAAAAATAAGTTCCCCAACTCTTGCAGACATAGAGCAGGTTATTGAAAAAAGTAACTACCTCAGTGTTTTTGGTTATCTGAAATATGATTCTTTTGACAACAAAAGCTTTCCTCATTCGGGATTGTATTTTTCTACCGACCTGCAAACCTATTTAACATCTTCCAATTACACCAAAGCATTCAAGCCTTTCTCAACTGCAAAGGCCGAAATTGCCTTTGCTGGCACACTTTATAAAAAAGCGACCTTCAAAATCGGAACGGATGCCGGATTTAATATTGGCAGTGATAGTGTTCCTTTTTTCGATTATATTTTTGGAGGATACGGCTTTAACAAAATAAACAACTTCAATTATTTTTACGGATACGACTTCTTAAGCATAACCGGAAACAGTTACATAAAAGCAGATCTGACCGTTGATTATGAAATATTTAAAAAGAACCACGTTAATATTTCAGCTAATTTTGCCAACCTTGGTGATGATATTTTCACCACGACAGACTGGATCTCAATGCCCAAATATTCAGGCTATGCCGTAGGTTACGGACTCGAAACCATTATTGGTCCTATCGAAATTAAACATTCTTGGTCTCCTGAGATGTCAAAGAATTTTACTTGGTTTAGTATTGGATTTTTATTTTAATTTGTAATTTAAATCAATAAAAATTACGACATTTGTTATAATGAAAACAGAATGGACAGGTTTATTGGAGTATCTTCAATTTCTTATTAAGAGAAATCCGGAGTAATGCTATCGAATTGAATAATTAGCCAACTTAGAAAATGAGCTAGTTATCTGTTCACAATTTACATTTTCTAATTATCTAATTTATAAATTATCTAATTGAAAAACGATGCCATTATACCACAAACTTGGAGATTTTCCTCAAAAAAGACACACCCAATTCGAGAAACCAAACGGAGGTTTTTATTACGAACAATTATTCGGAACTGAAGGTTTTCACGGACATTCCTCTTTGTCTTATCATGTTCACAGACCAACGCAGGTTAAAGAAATTTTAAATTCTTATTCGGTTGAACCTAAAATTGCAATCGGAAAAAATATAAAATCATTACTATTTAAAGGATTTGAATTAAAACCGGAAAATGATTTTTTAGACAGTCGTAAAGCAATGATGGTCAATAAAGACTGTATTATTGGTTTGGCAGCTCCTAAAGAATCACTTCGAAATTATTTCTATAAAAATGCCGATGCCGACGAAATGCTTTTCATCCATAAAGGAAAAGGAAAGTTACGTACGATGCTGGGTAATATTCCTTTTGAATATGGAGATTATCTGATTATTCCAAGAGGAGTTATCTATCAAATAGATTTTGAGACTACCGAAAACCGACTTTTTTATGTCGAATCTTATTCTCCTTTTTACACTCCAAAACGTTATAAAAACCAATCGGGTCAGCATTTAGAGCATTCGCCATTTTGCGAACGAGACTTTATTTTGCCAAACGAGTTGGAAACACACGATGAAAAAGGTGATTTTTTAATTAAAATCAAAAAAGAAGGAATGATTCATGAAGTTGTTTACGCCACACACCCATTTGATGTTATTGGATGGGACGGCTACAATTTCCCTTATGGATTCTCCATTCATAATTTCGAACCTATAACCGGACGTGTGCATCAACCGCCACCGGTACACCAAACTTTTGAAACAGCTACTTTTGTTGTTTGCTCTTTCTGTCCAAGACTTTACGATTATCATCCAAAAGCAATTCCGGCACCTTATAACCACAGTAACATTGATTCAGATGAAGTGCTGTATTATGTTGACGGTGATTTTATGAGCCGTAATAATATTGAGCAGGGTCATATCACTTTACATCCAAAAGGAATTCCGCATGGTCCGGCACCGGGCGCAATGGAACGCAGTATTGGTCATAAAGAAACGCAGGAATTAGCCGTTATGGTTGATACTTTCAGACCACTTATGGTTACGGAAGAAGCCATGGGTCTTGACGATGGTCAGTATTACAAATCCTGGACGGAGTAAAATAAGACGTAACCTGTTTAACCGCAAAGTGCGCTAAGAATTTACGCAAAGGCCGCAAGGGTTATATTATCCTTGCTGATGAATATTAGTAATCCTTGGCTATTAAAAAAACAAATCAAAAAAAACAATTTCGAACTTCAAACTTCGAAGAAAAAAACATAGAAAACATGAGTAAAGAAGTAAAATCAGTAGAATACGGATTAGAGAAAATCTTCGAAGGAGCACAAGACTTCCTTCCTTTATTAGGAACAGATTATGTAGAATTCTACGTAGGAAATGCAAAACAATCAGCACATTATTATAAAACGGCTTTCGGTTATCAATCATTAGCCTATGCAGGATTGGAAACAGGAGTAAAAGACAAAGCTTCTTATGTTTTGAAACAAGACAAAATCAGAATTGTTCTTACGACTCCATTAACACAGGATTCTCCAATACACGAACATCTTAAAAAACATGGTGACGGTGTAAAAGTTGCCGCTTTATGGGTTGAAGATGCCAGAAGTGCTTATGAAGAAACGATGAAACGTGGTGCCCGTTCTTTTATGGAACCAACTGTTGAGTCAGATGAATTTGGAGAAGTGATTCGTTCGGGAATTTACACCTACGGAGAAACAGTTCATATTTTTGTAGAAAGAAAAAACTACAACGGTATCTTCTTACCGGGTTATAAAGAATGGAAATCGGACTACAATCCCGAGCCAACAGGATTAAAATATATCGATCACATGGTAGGAAATGTGGGTTGGAATGAAATGAATACCTGGGTAAAATTCTACGAAGACGTTATGGGATTCGTAAACTTCTTATCTTTTGACGACAAACAAATCAATACCGAATATTCGGCTTTGATGAGTAAAGTAATGTCTAATGGAAACGGAAGAATCAAATTCCCAATTAACGAACCGGCAGAAGGAAAGAAAAGATCTCAAATTGAGGAATACTTAGATTTCTACGGAGGACCCGGAATTCAACACATCGCAATTGCTACAGATGATATTATCAAAACGGTATCTGAATTAAAAGCAAGAGGTGTTGACTTTTTGTCTGCACCACCTCATACCTATTACCAAGCTATTCCTGAAAGATTAGGAGTGCATATGGATATGATGAAAGAGGATATTAATGAAATTGAAAAGTTAGCCATTATGGTCGATGCCGATGAAGATGGTTACTTATTACAAATATTTACAAAACCTGTTCAGGACAGACCTACCTTATTTTTCGAAATTATTCAAAGAATGGGAGCAAAAGGATTCGGTGCAGGGAACTTTAAAGCCCTTTTTGAGTCAATCGAGAGAGAACAGGAATTGCGAGGAACTTTGTAAAAATGCATTATTTTTACATTATGCAAAAAAATTCTCTGTAAAACGATGCTTTTTATGCAAATGATATGTTAAACTCACTTTTTACTATTTATTTCTTGAACTTTGTATCTATCTTTGCACTCGCAAATCAGGAAGGGGTGGTTTCCTTCCGAATTGATATAAATTTCATAATTTATAGTTTTTTGGTTAGTTAATAGCATAAAAACTCAGTCATTCCTTGACTGAGTTTTTTTGTTTTGGTACATTTGGAATAGAATTTGCATTTATCCTCATAAATAACTGTCAATTAGCACTATGAAAAAAATAGTCCTCATCCTATTAGTTCTCACTACATTTAGTTTCGACTCTCAAAAAGAAGATGCCTTCGATACTGGAGAATATTTCAAATTTAGAATTCATTACGGAATCATAAACGCCGGCTATGCAACTTTAGAAATAAAAGATGCTACGGTAAACAACAAAAAAGTGTTTCATGCGGTAGGCAAAGGTTACACCACCGGAATGTCGAAACTCTTTTTTAAAGTCGAAGATTTATACGAAAGTTATTTTGACAAAGAAACCGGCAGTCCCTATCGATACGTCAGAAAAATAAACGAAGGCGGATACACCAAAAATCAGGAAGGTTTTTTTAATCAAAATGAAAATAGAATTCTGGTAAAAGACTACAAACGCAACACCGAAAAAACGCTTGTAACAACTGACGCTGTTCAGGATATTGTCTCCTCTTTTTACTACTTGAGAAATCATCCGAATATAGACAAACTTAAATCCGGCGACTCCATTACAATCGATATGTTTTTTGATGATGAAATCACAAAATTTAAGTTAAAATTTATAGGCCGTCAAGATATTACGACTAAATTTGGAACCGTTTCTACAATGGTCTTCAAGCCTCTTGTACAAACAGGAAGAGTATTCAAAGAAAAAGAAAGTTTAACACTTTGGATCACAGACGACAATAACAAAGTCCCGATTAGAATTAAAGCAGACCTCGCCGTAGGTTCTCTTAAAGCAGATCTTGACGAATACAAAGGATTAAAAAATCCATTTAAAGCAAAAAAATAATGAACACCCCAGATAATACGGAATCCATCTTAAAAGAAATTGATCTTAAATTTCAAGCTATAAATCAAAAAACAGAAGTTCAACTTGAAGGTTTGCTTTGGTCAAAACCAATCACCTATTGGGATTACATTCAGACCGATGCTCTTTTAAGTCTTCAAACACAACGCACTACCCTTCCTGATGAAATGGTATTTATCATGTACCATCAGGTAAATGAGTTGATTTTTAAAATGATCTTATGGGAAATTGACCAGATTGCGGATACCGAAAACATTCAGGTTGCTTTTTTTAGTGAAAGACTATCCCGAATCACTCGTTATTTTGACATGCTGACCAATTCCTTCAGCATTATGGAAAACGGAATGGAGGTCGAGCAATACATGAAATTCAGAAACACTCTTACTCCCGCAAGTGGTTTTCAAAGTGCACAATACCGCTTAATTGAATTTGCTTCTACCGATGTAATCAATCTAACAGATCGCAGATACAAAGCCAACTTTGACGAAAATACCGATTTAGAAACCAGTTTCGAACATTTGTATTGGCAGGCCGCAGGAAAAGATTACCAAACAGGCAAAAAGTCGTACTTACTACAGGAATTCGAGAACAAATACAAGGAACAGTTTTTACGTCAAATCACTACATTTAAAACAAAAAACATCTGGCAAAAATTTACTCAGCTACCTGAAGAAGACCAACTGAATCCGGAACTAATTCAAGCGATGCGTCATTACGACCATACGGTTAATATTACCTGGGTTATGCAACACCTTAATACTGCAAGAAAATACATACTGGAAAGCGGAAAAGGCAATGGAGAAGCTACGGGCGGAAGCGATTGGCAAAAATATATGCATCCAAAATACCAAAGACGCATCTTTTTTCCTAAATTGTGGACCGAAGAAGAATTGTCCAATTGGGGTAACGAAACCATCGTTTAATTTCCCAGTAAAAAAATAAAAGTTTGAAAAAAGCAGTCGTAATTATTATAATATTGTTTTCAATATTTTCATGTAAAAAAACAGAAGAGAAAGTCGAAACCAAAATTACCAAACCAAAAGCTAAAAAAGTTGAATTTGGTTTTAATTACACTGATTTTAATGTTATTCACGACACCATCCAAAAAGGAGATTCTTTTGGATCTATCTTCCAAGGTCAAAATATTGGAGATAAAAAAGTGTATGACATTGTAGAACAGATCAAAGATTCTTTTAACGTAAGAAGCATCCGTTATAACAAACCTTATACGCTACTTCGATCCAAAAACAAAACAAACAACCTTCAGGTTTTTATTTATCAGCCCGATGCCTTGACCTATTATGTCGTTGATTTCAGAGACAGCATCGCAAAAGCTTATAAAAAAGTAAAACCCGTTACACTAAAACGTAAAATTATTGGTGGTGTTTTAAAAAGCTCTTTATCCGAAACTTTAGGAAATGAAAGTGTTGAAACAGCCCTTGCCAGCAGAATCACCAAAGTATTCTCGTGGTCCATTGACTTTTTTAAACTCAAAAAAGGAGATCGTTACGGACTCATCTTCACGGAACGTTTTATAAACAATAAAGTTTACGACGGAGTTGAAGAGCTGGAAGCTGCTTTTTTTGAATATAAAGGAAAAATTATTTATGCTTTTCCGTTTGAGAAGGACACGCTTTCAGGAAAAATAGAATATTATGATGATCAGGGAAGAACCTTGAAAAACTTTTTCTTAAAAACACCGATCAAATTCAGCCGAATCACTTCTCGTTTTACTATGAACAGATTCCATCCCGTGCAACACACCTGGAAAGCACACAAAGGAACCGATTATGCCGCTCCAACCGGAACTCCGATTTCTACAACGGCATCCGGAGTTGTTGAAGCAACAGGATATACAGCCGGAAACGGAAACTTTGTAAAAGTAAAACACAACGGAACCTACTCTACTCAATACTTACACATGTCCAGAATTTTAGTGCGCCGTGGTCAACGTGTAACACAGGGACAAAAAATAGGCTTAGTAGGAAGTACCGGTCTTGCATCAGGACCTCATGTTTGCTACCGTTTCTGGAAAAATGGCGTTCAGGTAGATGCCCTTCGACTTAATTTACCAACCGGAGAATCTTTGACCGGAAACGACAGAACCCGTTTCATGAAACAAACTGAACCGCTAAAAAGAGAATTGGACAGCATTGGGAATTTGTAACAACGTTTTCTAAAGCAGAATCAAATATCATTTCTTAAATCTAAATAAAATTTAAAAAGAACAAAAATCGATGTCATATCGGTCTTTGTTCTTTTTTTATTAATTAATTCAAATCGTATCTAAAAACTTCACAACCATTTTTCAAAAATCAATTTATGAAATTAAAAACTGCTTTGTTATTTGCGCTGCTATTCTCTAACTTTATTTTTAGCCAAAACACAATCAAACTTACCGCCAATTACGGAAGTGAAAATAATGACATTCAGAATTTATTGGATTTTGACGATATTTATATTGAACAACTCCATTTTGAAGGCGAAAATCTCAAAGGAAAACATTACGAAATAAGTCTTCAGGAATTTACAAAAGGAAAACTCACTCATACTTACAGCCTTTTTGACACTTATGGAAATGATGATTACTTCAAATTAAAATCAAGTAAAGAATCCTTAAAGTTCTTCTTTAAAACAACAGATAAAAAAGTAAAAATATATGTACAAGGCACTCAATTAGGAAGCAAAACAGTTTATTTTAAACTAAAAAGCCCTTTTGAAGATTATGCGCTGAAAGATTTCTTTGGCAGCAAAAAAGAACTAAACTTTGATATTAGCAATAACCCGGAAATCCCACTCCTTGCATTAATCACTCCAACCATCCACAAAGACGGTTCAAGCTCTTATTGCGAAGTAGCCCAATCTGACATCAAACCGGAAAACTTTGGAACACATTTTAAAATTCCACACTATTTTATAATAACCATAAAATTCAAATAAAAATAAAGCTGACCTACCTGCAGTGCATTTAGAAAACAAGTCATTAAAAATTATTCCAATTACTGTAAATTATAAAGTTGAAATTCATACATAACAATTTATTAGTAGAACTTTCAACAAATCGCGAGAGTTTTTTATTGCAAACATCATTTATCACCACTAAGATTAGTCTTTTCTGTTACAAATAAGCAATACGGTTTTGAATAGCCGTTGGTTTTAACCAACGGTAACGTAAGGTTGAATAAAGAGGCTTTAGCCAAAATCTTAAGTACAGTTTTGGATTAAAGCCCAACATCATTAAGTTAGTGATTCTCAAAAAAAGTCTCACGCAGATTTTAGCAGATCAAAATAAAAAATCCGCAAAATCTGCAGGATCTGCGTGAAAAAACATCTTAACTTAATCACACTGAGCTTCAGCCGGAAGTAAATGATTGAGAAGTGTATCATTGGCTTTAACCGAAAGAACCTGTGTATAATTCGGCTAAAGTCATTAAATCTTGAACTACTTATATTCCTCCAACTGAAGCAGGAAGCTATTCAAAAATAAGATCTAAAATATTTTAAACAAAAACATTGCTTAAATACACTACGAGTCTAACCTTTATTTGTTTAACACTTTATCGACATCGCTTTTTCAGGATTAAAAACTAAAAATCAGGAAAACGTTTTCGTAACTAATTGTTATATAATTGCAAAGCTTTAAGCTATTAAAAACTAATTTCAGTATTTTTGTTTTTGATAATCCTATCCTTAATTAAACAAAAAAATGGCTTTAAACACAACAAACCCAACCGGGACTGAAGCGTGGAAAAATCTGCAAAACCACTATAACGCTACTCATAAAACTACGATACAGGAATTATTTCAACAAGATACTGCTCGTGTTGAAAAATTCAACTTACAATGGAACGACTTTTTAGTAGACTATTCTAAAAACAACGTTAGTTCCGAAACGATCTCACTTTTACTGGAACTGGCCAATTCTATTGGATTAAAAAATGCCATTGCGGATTATTTTAATGGAGAGATCATTAACCTGACAGAAAACAGAGCCGTTTTGCACACTGCATTGCGCGCTCCGGAAGCTGCCGTAATAAAAGTGGACGGAGAAAATGTAATACCGGAAGTTTATGAAGTAAAAAACAAAATAAAAAACTTTACTCAGGAAGTTATATCGGGCCAAAGAAAAGGTTTCACAGGAAAAGCGTTTACTGATATCGTGAATATTGGTATTGGAGGTTCTGATCTTGGTCCGGTTATGGCAGTGGAAGCTTTACAATTTTACAAGAACCATCTGAACTTACATTTTGTTTCTAATGTCGATGGAGATCATGTAAACGAGATAATCAAAAAGTTAAATCCGGAAACCACTCTTTTTCTGATTGTTTCTAAAACGTTTACTACACAAGAAACTTTAACCAATTCTGAAACCATAAAAGAATGGTTTTTAAAATCGGCAAAACAAGAAGATATCGCCAAACATTTTGTAGCAGTATCGACAAACATCCAGAAAGTAACCGAATTCGGAATCAATCCTGACAATGTTTTCCCAATGTGGGACTGGGTTGGAGGAAGATTTTCTTTGTGGAGCGCTGTTGGTTTGAGCATTGCATTGGCCATTGGTTTTGATAATTATAATGATTTATTAGAGGGTGCTTACGAAATGGATGAGCATTTTAAAACCGCCGAATTTGACGAAAACATTCCGGTAACCCTAGCCTTACTAAGCGTTTGGTACAATAATTTCTTTGGAGCAGAGAGCGAAGCCCTGATTCCTTATACTCAATACTTACAAAAATTAGCTCCGTACTTGCAACAAGCAACTATGGAAAGCAACGGAAAAAGTGTCGGGCGCGACGGAAAACCGGTAAACTACCAAACCGGAACTATCATCTGGGGAGAGCCGGGAACGAATTCGCAGCATGCTTTTTTCCAATTAATCCACCAAGGGACAAAAATAATCCCAACAGATTTTATTGGATTTGTAAAACCTTTATACGGAAATGAAGACCATCACGATAAATTGATGTCTAACTTTTTTGCACAAACAGAAGCTTTGTTACACGGAAAAACCGCCGATCAGGTTCAGGCAGAATTTGACAAACAAGGACTTTCTCCGGAAAAAGCAGCTTACTTACAACCGTTCAAAGTTTTCACAGGAAACAAACCAACGAATACCATCCTGATTCAAAAACTAACACCAAAATCATTAGGTTCTTTAATTGCTTTATATGAACTTAAAATTTTTGTACAGGGAATCATTTGGAATATTTTCAGCTTCGATCAATGGGGAGTGGAATTAGGAAAACAGCTCGCCAATTCTATATTAGATGAAATAAATACTAAAACTGTAAAAACGCACGACAGTTCAACTACATTCTTATTGAATCATTTTTTAAGAAATAAGTAAATTCACACTCCTTTATAACACACTGAAACGCTTTAATTTAACACAAATTAAGGCGTTTTTTCGCATAAAACACCTCACAAACAGACCATCTGAACACCACTTTGAACGTTTTAGACTACAACACTGTAAAAAACATTATCATTTTAACAAAAAACAGCCCCTAAAATTCAAAAAAAAGTCATTTTGTTTAACACAAAAAGAAAAAATCATTTTAATACGCAACATATTATACAAAACTTGCTTTTCTTAACATTTTGATAACATTATCCGATTTAATTGTTATAATTTTGCCAAAAACAATAAACAATAAACTAATAACAAATGAAGACAATGAAAAATTGGTTACTTACTGGACTTTTGTTCATGATAGTTTCAACCGTATTTTCTCAAGGAAAAGTTTCCGGTACTATTACCGACGACGCGGGTGCAACTTTACCTGGAGCGAATGTTGCTGTTAAAGGTTCTACTAATGGGACTTCAACAGACTTCGATGGTAAATTTACAATCGACGTTAAAACTAGTACGGGAGAATTGGTTATTACCTATTTAGGATACGATTCAAAAACCTTAAAATTTTCAGTTTTAAACGGCGCAACAACTAATTTAGGCGCAATCGTTTTGGAAAGTAATTCAAACGAATTAAGCGAAATTGTTGTAAAAAGTACAGTAGTTGATATCGCAAAAGACAGAAAAACTCCTGTTGCTGTATCGACAATTAAGGCTGCTGAAATCCAGGAAAAACTTGGAACTCAGGAGTTTCCGGAAATCCTAAGAAACACTCCTTCTGTTTATGTAACTAAATCAGGTGGTGGTTTCGGAGATTCAAGAATCAATATTCGTGGTTTTGACCAGAAAAACATTGCCGTTATGATTAACGGTATGCCGGTTAACGATATGGAAAACGGTTCTGTATTCTGGAGTAACTGGGCTGGTTTATCAGATGTTACTTCTGCTATGCAGGTACAAAGAGGTTTAGGTTCTTCTAAACTTGCAACTCCTTCTGTTGGAGGTACGATCAACATCGTAACTAGATCTTCAGACAAAAAAGAAGGTGGATCATTCTCTTCTGGTTTTGGAAATGGAAGAAACTTTAAAGTTCAAGGTTCATACAATACAGGAAAATTAGCAAACGGACTTTCTGCTTCTGTATTATTATCTCAAACAATGGGAGATGGATACATCAACGGTACTCAATTTGAAGGAACAAACTATTTTATTGCATTAGGATACGCTACTAAAAATAACAAACATGACTTTCAGTTTACTTTAACTGGTGCTCCTCAATCACATAGTCAAAGATCTACAGTTTCTACCATTGCAACGTACCAAAAATATGGTTCATTAAGCGATCCGAACATCAGATACAATGCTGATGCAGGATATTTAAATGGTGAAGAATATAACATCAGAAAAAATTACTACCACAAGCCGGTAGCTTCTTTTAACTGGGATTACAAAATCAACGAAACTACAAAATTATCTACAGTGCTTTACGCTTCTATGGGTCGTGGTGCTGGTGCTGGTGCTACTGGTGGTGTTGGAGGATTAATCTACAACAGTCCAGCATTTTTATTGCCTAATGGAATGGTTGACTACGATAAAATACAAGCATGGAACTCTGGTCAGGGAACTGTTAACTTTAACGGAGCAAACCAAACAAGAACACAAATTGGTGGTGTTTACCAAAACAGTTCTTCAACAGGTAGAACAGGGACATCGGCGGCAAATTATGTTTACAATACTACATCAGGTATTTCGCAAACATCATCTATCAACTCACATGACTGGTTCGGTGCTGTAATCAACTTGAACAAAAAATTAACGGAGTCCTTAACTCTTGATTTCGGTCTTGACGCAAGAACTTACACAGGATACCACTTTACAGTAGTAAATGATTTATTAGGTGGAGGTGAATTTTATGACAACAACATTGCTAGTTTAAAACCAGCAGGAAGACACCTTACAAGTACTTACCCAACAGAGGTTCAATGGAATGTTTTCGACAAAAAATCGTACGACAAAATTTCATTTAACAGTACTGGAAAAGTAAAATGGTTAGGTCTTTTTACACAACTAGAATACTCTAAAGATAATTTAACTGTATTTGTTCAGGGAGCTGCTTCTCAACAAGGATTTAAAAGAGAAGATGACTTCGTATATCTTCCAACTGATAAATTAGCTTCTACAAGCTACAAAAACATCTTTGGAGGTAACGTAAAAGGAGGTGCCAACTACAACATTAACGAAAAAAACAATGTTTATGTTAATGCAGGTTATTACTCAAGACAACCTTTCTTTAACTCTGTTTACCCTAACAACAGATCTATCGTAAACCCAAATCTTACTAATGAGAAAATTACTGGATTTGAGGCTGGATACGGTTTCCGTTCAAGACTTTTTAACGCTACAGTAAACGTTTACAACACTACTTGGAACGACAGATACTTAAAAGGTAATGCATTACCAAGCGACAACACTACTTACACAGAATACCTAGGTCTTAACGAGGTACACTCTGGAATTGAAATAGAAGCAAATTCTAATATTACAGAAAAACTAAAAGTTAACGCAATGTTCTCTTATGGAATCTGGGAATACAAAGGAAATGCAACTGTTAATGCTTACTTCCAAGCAGACAACTCACCAGTTACAGGATTTACTGACGTACCAGTTTATATGGACAAAGTAAAAGTTGGTGATGCTGCTCAAATGACAGCTTCTTTGGGAGCTTCTTATGAAGTTTTAACACGAGTAACTATTGATGCTAACTATAATTTTAATGATAAATTATACGCAGGAATTAGCCCAACTAACTTCTCTTCTCCAACAAACAAAGGAGCATTAGAATTACCTTCTTACGGTTTGGTAGATGCTGGTTTCTCTTACAAGATGTTAACTGGAAAAAACAAAGACAAATCTGTTAACTTCAGATTAAACGTAAACAACTTGTTTGATAAGATCTATATTGCTGAGTCAAGAACAAACATTTTCGCAAGCGACAATGTAACTTCAAACGCTGCTGCAGGAACTTATGCTTCTAACAACAGACTTTACAAAGGAATTGCTGACGGTAACCAAGTATTCTTTGGTTTCGGAAGAACTTGGAACTTCACATTACGTTATGATTTCTAATATTTAGAATCTAAATAAATACCAAAAACGGCATTGACTTTTAGTTTAATGCCGTTTTTTTATAGTCCTTTTTTGTTATATTTGTTTTCAACAAAAAAACATTTTATGTACCATTTTATACAAAAACTCCACTCTGGCTGGGCTTATCTGGCATTGTTGGTTTTATTGATTGCCGTTGTAAATGCTATTATTGGCCTTACTTCAAAAAAAGAGTTTACAGCAAAAGACCGTAAAATTGCTTTATTTGCCTTAATCGGAGCACACACCCAACTTTTAATCGGTCTAATTCTTTATTTTGTATCTCCTTTAGGGAAAGCTGCTTTTGGACAAATGTCTAATGCCGAACTTAGATTAACTTCATTAGAACACCCGCTAATCAATATTATTGCTATTGCTTTGATAACTATTGGTTGGTCAAAACATAAAAAACTTATCAATAGCACATCAAAATTTAAAACATTTGCTATTTTTTACGGATTAGGATTATTACTAATCTTTAGCAGAATACCATGGAACCTTTGGTTTCAATAAAAAAAATTAAGTCCTAAAAAATAGGACTTTTTTTATCTCGGCATATTATTTGTACAAACTCCCCAAGTCTGAAAAAAATAAACTATGAGAATTAAAAAAAACATTTTAATCCCTTCACTTACATTACTTTTTTTAAGTTGTTTTACTTATGTCATAAGTCAAACGAAACCCACTACAGAACCTAAAATCATTCAGGATACTGTAAAAAATATAAAACCGAATATAATTGCAATCCCAACAGATTCTGTTTTTACTGACAAAGGTTTAAAATTAAAGCCGTATAAGAAAAATGCACATGCCTCCTACTACGCCGACCGTTTTAACGGAAAAAAGACAGCCAATGGAAGCCGATTCAGTAACAGTGCCTATACTGCAGCGCATAAAAAACTTCCCTTCGGAACAAGAATAAAAGTTACAAATGAAGCCAACGGAAAATTTGTAATTGTAAAGGTTACAGATCGCGGTCCATTTGTTAGAACCAGAGAACTCGATTTATCAAAAAGAGCCTTTATGGAAATCACCAAAAGCAAAGGTGCCGGTGCCATGAAAGTCACAATCGAAACTATAATAGAATAAAAAATAGCCGTCTCACAACAGAGACGGCTATTTTTTTTTACGAATACTGCAAAAGCAATAAATAACAAAGTTTAAATTATATAAGAAAATAAAGTTTAGCTTAACATGAACTCACATCACTTATATGGTTTAAAAAAAGTTTAATGTTTCACAAAAATATCTGTTTACCAACTGCAAACTTATTCCTTAAACCAACTTCCTGATGCTCATTATCACACCCGTGTGAATTCCTTCATGAAAGTTATTGAAGCTAAACGCATCCTCTATATTATGAAGCGTAAATCCGATACTTGTTGTATATTCCTGATATCCTTTGAAAAGCTGATTCTCAAAATCTAAAATAGCCTGATCAAAAGTTTCCTGAAGCAATTTTCGCACCTCATCAACTTCAGCTTGTGAAACATCACCTTCGGGTTTAGTGTCTTTTCTGTATTTGGCAATAAATTCATCTGAAACCTTCATTGGTAAACCTGACAATTTATACAATAAAACCTGCTGTGTAGCGACACAATGCGCCATATTCCAAATCAAATTATTACTAAAACCGTCCGGAATTTTATTCAACTGTTCTAGCGAATGACCGTCCAAAACCTTTAAAAGAACGTTTCTTATCGTTCTGTGTACTTCAAAAACTGAATTCATAATTGTAATTTTTTTATAAAATTAGGCATTTTTATATTTCAAATGAATTTTCTTTGTACTCAATTAAATTTAGAAATCATGAACAAAATATATTACCTGGCTTCTTGCGACACTTGCAGAAAAATCATCAAAAACCTACCTAAAGACAACAATTTGGTTTTTCACGACATCAAGCAAAATCCGATAACCGAAGCAGAACTAGAAGAAATGTATCAGCTTTCGGGGAGTTACGAAGCTTTGTTCAGTAAAAAAGCACAGCTGTACAAATCGATGGATTTGAAAAACAAAGCATTGACCGAAGCCGATTTTAAAAAATACATCCTCGAGCATTATACTTTCATAAGCCGCCCGGTTTTTATTATAGATGGTAAAATTTATGTCGGCAACACGCAGCAAAATATCTTGCAGGTGATGAAAGCTTTGGAATAAAAGCCCGTCAAAAACAACCTTCACAAAACTTACCCACGAATTTCACAAATAAAACCCACCCGGAATTTGTGAAATTCGATCTTTTCTAACATTGAATCGTTCACATTCGTGAAATTCGTGGTAAAAAATTGTAAAATCTGTTGTAGGCAACAGATTAACGATTTGCAACTCAAGACTGCAAACTTTTAATTATCTTTGCGCCTTTACACTCAATTATATGATACAATCTATGACAGGGTTTGGCAAAGCTTCTTTGCAATTGCCTACAAAAAAAATTACCGTCGAAGTAAAATCCTTAAACAGTAAAGGTTTAGATTTAAACGTAAGAATGCCCTCGCTTTACCGCGAAATGGAGTTAGGCTTACGAACTTTTATTTCTACTAAACTTGAAAGAGGAAAAATTGATTTCGCAATTTACATCGAAAGTACTGCGGAACAAACTTCGACTAAAGTAAATGTTCCTGTTGTTAGAAACTATATCGCCCAACTACAAGAAGTTTACCCTCATGCTGATGAAACGGAATTAATGAAAATGGCTATTCGTATGCCGGACACTTTAAAAACGGAGCGTGAGGAAATTGACGAAAATGATTGGGAGCAGATTCAGGTGATCATTGAAGATGCACTTCAAAACATCTTAAATTTCAGAAGAGACGAGGGTGAGTCTCTTGAAAAAGAATTCAATCTCAGAATCGGAAACATTCGTCAATACATGAATGATGCATTGGCTCTTGATCCGGAACGTGTTCAGGCCATAAAAGACCGTTTACAAACCGCTATTTCTGAATTGAAAGTAAATGTAGATGAAAACCGTTTTGAACAAGAATTAATTTATTATTTAGAAAAATTAGACATCACGGAAGAGAAAGTACGTTTAACGAACCATTTAGACTACTTTTTAGAGACGATAAAAGGCACAGAAGCCAATGGTAGAAAATTAGGCTTTATTACTCAGGAAATGGGCCGTGAAATCAATACTATGGGATCTAAGTCCAATCACGCTCAAATGCAAAAACTGGTCGTGATGATGAAAGACGAATTGGAGAAGATTAAAGAACAGGTTTTGAATGTTTTGTAAAAGCCCTGTGCTTTATGCCTTAAGCTTTTAAGCCATAGGCAAATAATGACATCAATAAAAAGCTTAAAGCGTACCGCCTAAAGCCTAAAGCATATATAATGAATAAAGGAAAGTTAATTGTTTTTTCGGCACCTTCAGGATCAGGAAAAACAACTATAGTTAGACATTTACTTGGGAAGGAAGATTTAAATTTAGAATTCTCCATCTCAGCAGCTTCACGCGACCCGCGTGGAGAAGAAATTAACGGAAAAGATTATTATTTTATTTCGTTAGAAGAATTCAAAAAACACATTAAAGCCGAAGATTTCCTGGAATGGGAAGAAGTATACCGTGACAATTTTTACGGTACTTTGAAATCTGAAATCGAACGTATTTGGGCTTTGGGTAAAAATGTTATTTTCGACATCGATGTTGCAGGCGGATTGCGTATCAAACATAAATTTCCGGAGCAAACACTGGCTGTTTTTGTAAAACCTCCAAGCGTTGACGAATTAAAACGCCGCTTAAAACAACGTTCTACCGAAAGCGATGACAAAATCAACATGCGAATCGCTAAAGCATCTGTAGAACTGGCTACTGCTCCACAATTTGATGTGATTATCAAAAACTATGATTTACCAGTAGCTTTAGAAGAAGCGCATCAATTGGTTAAAGATTTTGTAAACAAATAATTATTACACAAAGAGTCACAAAGCAAAAAAGAGCTTCACAAAAAATTTATAAATTGCTTTGTGAATCTTTGTGAAAATTTTGCGAATCTCTGTGAAACAAACTATTTATGAAAATAGGCCTTTATTTCGGAACTTATAACCCTATTCATGTTGGTCATCTGATCATTGCCAATCACATGGCGGAGTTTGCTGATTTAGATCAGATTTGGATGGTGGTGACACCTCACAATCCGTTAAAAAAGAAATCGACATTACTGGACGATCAGCAGCGTTTAGAAATGGTTTATCTGGCTACCGAAGATTTTCCGAAAATAAAACCTTCTGATATTGAGTTTAAACTCCCTCAGCCTAGTTATACGGTTAATACCTTGGTGCATTTACATGAAAAGTATCCCAACCATGAATTTTCTTTGATTATGGGTGAGGACAACTTAAAAACACTTCATAAATGGAAAAACTATGAAGTACTACTGGCCAATTATGACATTTATGTTTATCCGCGCATATCAGCTGAAGAGGAAAATATAGAACTAAAATCACATCCGAAAATCCATATTATTGATGCGCCGATTGTGGAAATATCGTCCACTTTTATTCGCAACAACATCAAAGAAGGCAAAAACATTCAACCGCTTTTACCTCCTAAAGTTTGGGAATATATTGATCATAATAATTTTTACAAAAAGTAATCCATATTATTCAACGATTACGTTTCTTGTTGGCGAGGAGGTACAAGTTCTCTTCCCGTCTTTGATGGTAACAGTTCCTTTTACGGCAAAAGTTCCTGCTGTACTGTAAATGTGTGAAATTGTTTTAGTGGTAACCTCCTGAAACGTTCCATCTCCAAAATCCCATTTCACATAACTAAAGGTATAAGTCCCGCCATAATCCACAGTAAAGTTAACTTTCTTTTTGTTAGTGGCGTCCTTACTGTCTGTTATATGAACAAGTATAGATTCTTCAACACAATCAATTATTTTTTCTGTATCCTTTTTACTGCAGCAAAAACCAAGAAAAACAATTGCAAATACTACGATAAGAGATTTCAATTTCATTTTTTTTTAAAGATTTTAATTACTATTTAGTTATTTAATACCTATAGAAAATAAAATTAGAATTGCTCTTCAAGATTTTTTAAAGAAAATCATAACTGATAACGATAAAATCATATATGTAAAAAGCCCGAATGCGATTTACATTCGGGCTTCTGTGTTTTATACTGTTGTCAGCTCTTTTTTGACATTATTCCTAATTTCGGCAAGCGATTGATCTATTAGTAGTTTTCCATCTCTAAAAACTTCTTTTAGCTCTCCTTTTCGTTCTTCTTCCCAGGAAACATTATCGGTTAGCTTATACACACCGTCTACTAAATCAATTTTCATTAATCCTTTGGCCGACTTTTTAGTTCCGTCATCCGTAATTGGATCTTTGAAGATGGCTCTTCCTTCTCCGTTTACTTCTCCGTAAGTCGCCTTCATTGCAAAACCAAAAGTATCTCTTGTATTGTATTGGTAAGTAAAAGAACCGATTCCGAGAACAATATTGGTAGAAGCAAATCCTTTTACTTTTAATCGCTCACAGATTTGAGTTGCTCTGGCTACGGTAATACTGTCTCCGTAAATTGCACCAATTTGCGGTACTAATTCCTTAAATCCTTTATCGTTTGTACTGCCGCCGAACACCTCCCAAAGCAATTCTATAACTCCTTTCTTTTCTTGTACTGTTTTACCATTTGGATTTCCACAGATAATATCTACCGGATCACCACTGTCTGGACGAATCACCACTTTGCCTTCTCTCGAAACTATTTCCTCTTTTAATCGAGGTAAATAATCCGTTAAAACTTTCCATAAATCCCAAGTATCAGAAACGATTGAAACAATCCCTTTTGGATAAACTTCAGAAATTAGTCTTTTGAAAGTTTCATACTCCCCTTCAGTAGTCCCCATACACATTACCGAATGTTCTGTAGCCGCAACTGAACCGGCAATTAACTCCTTATCTGAATCAGCATTGTAGTACTCTTCCATAAAATCAATCGCCGGAATCGTATCTGAACCTGTAAAACTCAACAAATGTCCTGCAGAAGAAGTCAAAGAAGCTTCAATACCTCCCATTCCTCGCATAGAGAAATCATGTGCCTGCCAATCTACAAATTCGGGAACTGATGAAGTTTCCTGAGCATATTTGTCTAAAACTTTTCGGTACTCTTTAGCAATTGTTGCCGAATTACATGGTAACCAAACTACAGCTGAAAGCAAGGTTTCGAAATAATTGGTCAACCAGAAAAACTCCGGAAGCGTGTTGTACATCGTGAACATTGGTACACGAATTGGCACACTTGCTCCTTCCGGCAACGCTTTAAAAACCATCGGAATGTATCCTAAATCGTGTAAATCTTCGATATGTTTGGTTCCAACTAAATTTTCGCCTAAGTAATTATTGATTCTTCTTGCATATTTTCTCACGACTTCTTCTTTTGGTTGTTTGAAAAAATGCAATTCGAAGTCCTGAATAATATATTTTTTAATGAAATATTGCAATCCGAAAAACACAACTTCTTCAATACCTTCAATTCTTGATTTTCTTGGCGTCCAGTTAGAATACACGACTGTTGTTCCATCGGGATATTGTCTTCTGTGGTCTACTTTGTAACCATCAGTTAGTAATAATGGGTTCATGGTTTATTATTTTAATTTATAACTTTAATTTTTTTCGTTTGAGTCTAACTCTTTAACTAGATCTCTTAAAACTCAATATATCTTGCAGGAACTTCATCCGTTAACCAAACACCGTTTTCCGAAAGATAAAATTTGAATCCCTCTAATTGCATTCTTTCGGCATCTACAGTTAAAATGACAGGTTTTCCTCTTCTCCCTCCAACTTTAATTGCCGTCTCTTTGTCTTTGCTGAGATGTACGTGCTGACGACTCATTTTCTGCAAACCTGTTTCTTTAATGCTATCGATACTGGCTGCTACTGTTCCGTGATATAAAAAGCCCTGTGGTACAACCTCAGTCAAATTCAACTCAACGTTTATAGAATGTCCTTGGCTGGCTCTTATTTTTGTTTTGTCTTCATTGAAAATAAAACGTTTTTTATCATTGGTTGCTACCACAACCTGAAGCAAATCAAAATCGAGTGGCACTTTATGTTTATTAGACTGAGGAATCAATTCATCAACATTTGCCCAGCCATTTTCATCTAATTTTAAATCAATCGTTTCCGGTGAATGTCGGAGAACAAAACTTAGAAACTTGCTTGTTCCTTTTATAATTTTTTCATCCATGATTTCTATGAAATTTTCAATTTTCTGTTCAACACTTCATCAGCAAATAAAAATGGCTTTTCAAAAGGCACTACTAAGTTTTCTAACTGCCGATTCTGAACAAACTCATATTGCTCTTTTACAAATTCAGAGATGTCTTCAATCTTCAAGATATCTTCTTTAGCAAAAGACTTTATAAAATCATCTCTTAAACCAATTTGCACCGCTCTTCTCTCTAACTTTTCTCCATAAGGATTGTGATCCGGGTCCCATTGCAATCGAACTGAGGATGTTTTTACTTCAGACTTCCATTCTTCATAGCTTAATTCAAACGATGTATCGTAAGAAGAGTAAACTGCATTTTGCAAGTATTTTTGAAATGCCTCTATTTTTAGATGAATTGCCAAGACTATTTCCTGACCTTCTTTAGTTCCCCAGCCATTCCTGTACATCATCCACAGGAAATTTGGCTTGATCCATGTCATCCTTGTGAGGCTAAATTCACCGCCAAAAAACTGATTTTTCACAGCAAATTCGCCTATCTCTTTTCGATACGATTGATAAACGATTATTTCTTTATCATCGTATTGAGCCATAATGTGATGTCCTTTATCCGGCCATTCTACAATTTGCTCGTTATATTTTTTTAATTCTATTTTCATTATATACTTACACAAAACTTATTGTGCATCTTTTAATTTCACTGACAATCGCTCACACAAATCATCAATGTCTTTCTTTCTTGCCAAAACAGCTACCCACTTTCTGGGAATATTTTCAATTCCATAATAAATGCCGGCCAAACCTCCAGCTATAGCACCTGTTGTATCTGTATCTTCTCCTAAGTTTACCGCTTTCAATACCGTTTCTTCATAAGACTCTGAATTTAAAAAACACCATAAACTAGCCTGTAAACTATCTACAACATAACCCGAAGAAAGAATTCTGTTTTCAGGATATTCAGCTATATTATTATTTAAAACCCTGTCAAACAAATCAATTTCAGAAACGTTAAATTTTTTATCCTTTAAATATGCTGCTATCGTTTTCTGCATTTCTTTATATGCATCGCCTTTATTTTTTCCTTTCAGAATCTCCAAACAATAAACCACATAAATAAAACAGGCAAATACCGACCTAAAATGTGCGTGCGTAATTGACGATACTTCTTTTACTTTCTTATAAATAACGGCAATATCTTTCTCCTGTTGAAGATAAAACACTAAAGGTAAAATCCTCATCAAAGAACCATTTCCATTATCTTTTTCCTCAAAACCACCGCACAATTCCGGCAAATGACCTTTTCCAATATTATGAATCGCACTTCTGGTAGCGATTCCAATATCAAATACCTTCCCATGTGGTGTCCATAATTCGGTGCTGTACCAGCTTACAAATTTTTTGGCTATATCAGACAAATCATAACCCCTGCACAAACTGTCAGCCAAACAAAAAGTCAACGAACTGTCATCACTCCAAGTTCCGATTGGTTGATAATGCGTCCCATATCCTGTCATATCCAAAACAGGGTTTTCTTTTAAATAATCTCTCGATTCAAATTCGACGGGAACACCCAAAGCATCTCCAACAGCAACACCGAATAAACCTGATTTAATCTTATTGCCATTGTCTTTTTCTATCAAATTGCGATAAAGGTTAAAGTTTTCATCATCAAAACACACAAAAATAATTTTCTCGAAATGCTCTTTCTGTTCAAATTTACAAATAGAATCGTACGCTATTTTCGCGGCTAAATCTTTTGGAAACTTATATATTCCGGTACTTATATTAGGGAAAGCAATCGTTTTGATATTCTTTTGAACAGCTAATTTTAAAGTAGTAACATAACAACTTTGAAGCAATTCTTCTTCTTTACTCTCACCATTATTCCAAACCGGACCTACAGTATGAATGACAAATTTAGAAGGCAAATTTCCGGCAGTTGTAATAACTGCATCACCAACACTGCAACCGCCTTGCCTGTTCCTGATAGTTATACAATCGTCCAAGATTGCTTTACCCCCTTTTCTATGAATAGCTCCATCGACGCCACCACCACCAAGAAGAGATGTATTTGCAGCATTAACAATCGCGTCAGCTTCTATTTCTGTTATATCTCCTTTAACGATTTCTAAAATCATTTTCTAAAACTATCTAATTTATTCTTTAATTCTGTATTACTACTTATAAAAGATCGCGCTGTAAAAAAAACATTTACCAATTCTATTCCATTACATATATTGGCATTAAACTCCATTAAATCCTCAGAAGGAACCCAAAGTTCGTTATGACTTTTATCTCCTACATTCTGAACTTCATATTTTTCTAAGAAAGCAGTCTTTACTTCAAAGGCTGTAACGATTCCGATAAATCCGGAGAACTCATCTACAGTATTCCATTCAAAGGCAATTTGTTCTGCATATTGTTGATTCGTAACGGGATAAAAAATAGGCTGCCAATCTAATCTAGGCGGAAACTCAGTATAACCGGTCTCTGCAATTAATTCCATTTCTCTCAATCCTACCGGACGATACAATCGTGTTGTTTCCATAGTCCTACTTATTTCAATTCATCTCTAACTTCCATCAAAGCAAAACCTAAAAGATTTAAACCTTTCCACTTCTCAGGATTGTTAACTTCCTTATGATCTGCTGCCATTCCGATTCCCCAAATGGGATCAACGGGACTTGCTTCTACCAAAATTCTGTCTTTGGTGTTGCTTAAAAATTCCTTCAACTCTTTATTCTGACTGAACTTATAAAAATTCCCCAGTCGAACAATTTCATATCTGTTTTCTAACCAAACGGTATTCACATAATTCTTAACTTCTCTACCTAATTTCTTTGCTTCAGCGGGAGAATTAGCACGAATTATTTTTTCTAAAACGACAGTATCATTAAACAATTCTGCTTTTTTAGCCATCATCCAGTGCTCGGCTGTTTTATACGTTATGTTCTCAACTTCAAAAGAACTTAACCACCATTGACTGAAGCAGGTTTTAGAAATACTTCCATCTTTATTAGGCTGATGTCCCCAGAAAAAGAGGTATTTATTCTCTGTTTTTTCTGTTATCAATTGATCTATATTATATTTCATATCAATTCTTTTAAATCTACAACCTCAACTCTTTTATCCTCAAAATCTCTAAAAGAATTGGTTGTGAATATTTTTTCGAAGCAATCTAAAACTTCAAAACCTTTATTAAAAATCCCGTGGCTGACTGCTAAGTATAATTTTCCGGCGTTTTTGTTTTTTAATTCTTCGGCAAGGCCAACAAATGTTCCGCCACCGTCACAAATATCATCTACAATTAAACAATCTTTTCCTTGTAAATCGTCTTCATACACTTTAAAACCAGACAATCTTCCTGTTTTCACATCACGGCTTTTGCTGCATTCTACTACGTCAACTCCGCCCAAAAATTCAGAAACTTTATAGATTTTCTTTAAAGCTCCTCCGTCCGGAGAAATGAGTTTTACGTCATTACCGATACTTTTAATAACGGTTTGAATAAAGGTATGATTCGGAATCACTTCACAGTTGTTCACCAATGCCGGAGTAACTTCAGAATGGGCGTCGAACACAAAAACTTTCTCTAATTGCATTGCATTAATAATATCAGCATACACTTTTACAGACAGTGGCTCGCCTTTGATCATCACTCTGTCTTGTCTCGCAGCAGGAAAATACGGAATGAAGAGGTTTATGATTTTCACATCCATTCGTCTTAAAGCGTCTACGGTAAGACACAATAATCCTAAATCATTGAATGAATTTAAACGATGTGTGATGGTGATTTCTTCTTTAACATCAAAATCAGGATTAATCTTGATATGTGGTTCTCCTCCTGAAAAGGTAAAACTTTTAAATTCTATTTCTTTTTGACCCTTAAACGGTCTGAAATTTGGGTCTAGGTTAAGTATCATAATTTCTTAGTTTGCGTTAATTATACGCAAATATACATTTAATATTTTATTGAACAATTATTTTGTGTAAAAATTACGCAAACTTAATTTCAAAGTGAAACCCTTCTTTCACTAAAGCATTGTATTTATGAGCATTAAACCTAAATAATTTTGCAGGTCTTCCTGTTTTAACTGGCGAAAAATTAGCCGTTTCTTCTATAATTCCGTAGCTCAGGATTTTTTTTCTAAAATTTCTACGATCAATTTCCTTCTCTAAAATCGTACAATACAGATTTTCGAGTTCTGAAAACAGAAACTCATTGGGTAGTAAATCAAATCCAATTGGTTCGTAGGTGAGTTTTGCTTTTACTCTTTCTATTGCTTTTTTCAGAATCAGATTGTGGTCAAAAGCCAATGTAGGAACTTCTTCTACCTTACACCATTGCACTTTTTCGGCATCAGAATCGGCTTTGATTATTAGCTTGGAAGGATCCACCAAAGCAAAATAAGCAACAGAAATCACCCGATTTCTGGGATCCCGAAGAACGTCATCTCCAAATGTAAATAACTGCTCTAAATAATTTACAGCAACATTAGTTTCTTCTTTCAACTCTCTTTTAACCGCAGCTTGCAGAGATTCTTCATTTTGCACTAATCCTCCCGGAAAAGCCCAATACGACTCACTGGATCCAAACTTTTGCTCGATTAAAAGCACATACAATTGATTGTTTTGATAGCCAAAAACAATTGCGTCTACTGCAACCCGGATATTTTGATTTGCTGACATAATGCGTATATTTTACACAAATATAGATACAAATTATTTTAGGTAATCGACGAGAGATTAAAAAAAGTAGTTTCTCACAAAGCCCAGCCCCACACTTCCCCCTTTGTCAGGCTTCGACTTCGCTCAGCCTGACAGTTGTGTGAATGAGAAATTTAAATATCATTATCGTAGAACTGCCTTCAATTCTGCGGAAACGATCTCAAAGAGCGAATTTAAATTATTGTTTTTAGCAGTTAACAGAAACACATCCACTTCAGGCAATCGATCGCTTTCCCACAACAACTGCAACTTTTGGTCCTGAATAAACTGTTTGGCATTACAACTCCACGTAATAGCAACACCGGAGTTTCTCGAAAGCGTTTCCAACATTTGATATTCTGACGGAATAATATAATTAGGAACCATTGATGGCCTTTTTTTATTGAAAGCATGCAACCAGAATATTTTTATATGCGGAATCCTTGCTTCGTGACTGTACCATTTCTGTTCATTTAGCCAATGTTCAATTTCTGTAAAATTTTGAGATTGCACTTTTTGATTAAACTCCTGAATTTCTTCATTTATAGAAGTCACCATGACCAATTTTATCTGACCTACAATTTCCTGAACCGTATCAAACGTATCATAACGCTTGGTCACAATCGCAAAATCAAGCTTTTTAGCATCTACAAGAGCAAAAAGAGAATCATTATCGGCAAAAGTAAAATCAATAAAATCAAACTTAGAAATCAAAATGCTCCCCAAACTGCTGTACAAATTTTTCGAAATACCTACGGACACTAATCTTTTAGAATCCTGTGCTTTAGCTCTAAAACCACTTTCCACATTTTCTAAACGATCGAGCGCATCAATAATTAAATTATTAAGTAACTTAGCGTATTCGGTCGGCTCTACTCCTTTTGATTTTCTGTTGAATAATTTATTACCCACATGTGCTTCCAACATTGACATCTGCTGACTTACTGCGGGCTGACTCATAAACAACTCTCTTGCCGCAACGGAAAAACTACCGTTTTTATAGACCGATTTAAAAGTTCTGTACCACTCGAGATTGACCATGATATAAATATATTTATAACAAACATAGTTTATTTTATTTTTACTGATATCACTAAAGCACTAAATTTGTTTAAAAATCAGACATTATGAAAAAAATAGTTTTACTCGCGATTATAGCAATCACGGCTGGCAGTCTTTCTGTTACAGCTCAAAAATCAAATAAAAAAGGAACAAAAAAAGTGCTGTTTGTTGTGACCAGCAACGATAAACTAGGAAACACCGGAGAAAAAACCGGATTCTGGTCAGAAGAGTTTGCCGCACCTTATTATGAACTACTGGACAAGGGTATTGAAATTACAATTGCTTCTCCTCTTGGAGGCCAGCCCCCAATTGATCCGAAAAGTGCTGACCCGGCTTCGGCAACAGAAGACACTAAGAGATTTGACGCTGATAAGGTCTTACAGGAAAAATTAAAAAAGACACATAAACTTTCCACGATAAATCAGGCAGATTACGATGCTGTATTTTATCCGGGAGGTCATGGTCCACTGTGGGATTTGGTGGAGGACAAAAGTTCTATTGCTTTAATCGAGTCTTTTTATACGCATAAAAAACCAGTAGCTTTTGTTTGTCATGCTCCGGCTGTTTTGAAAAACGTAAAAGTAAAAGGGCAATATCTGGTAAAAGATAAAAAAGTAACGGGTTTTACCAATGAAGAAGAAGCTGCAGTTGGTCTGTCGAAAGTAGTTCCTTTTCTATTGGAAGATGCTTTAACACAAAACGGAGCAAAATTTTCGAAAGCAGGAAACTGGCAACCGTATGCAGTAGAAGACGGTCTTTTGATTACAGGTCAAAATCCTGCTTCGTCTAAATTGGTAGCCGGAAAATTATTAGAACAATTAAACGTTAAGAAGTAAGAGGAGGTGCTAAGGTTCTGAGTGGCTGAGTCTCTAAGATTTAGTCTTTTTAAAAACTTAGACACTTAATACCAAAATAACTAAACCCTGAGAAGTAAGAGGAGGTGCTAAGGTTCTGAGTGGCTAAGATTCTAAGATTTAGTCTTTTTAAAAACTTAGACACTTGCCTCTCTAAATTAACGATCCGAAAATTATTAAAACAACACAATACTGAAAAGCAAAAAAAGACACTAATAGTCTGATTAGTTAAGATTTACATCAAAAAAAACTTAGCAACTCAGCAACTTAGCACCTCAGTACCTTAAAAAAAACACTATGTTAAACTTTGAATTATACAATCCGACGAATTTGATCTTCGGAAAAGGGCAAATAGAAAAACTTTCAACCTTAGTTCCAAAAGACGCTAAAATCCTTTTGGCTTACGGAGGGGGAAGTATCTTTAAAAACGGAATTCACGAACAGGTACTCCAGAATTTGAAAGGTTTTCAAATCGTAGAATTTGGCGGAATAGAACCCAATCCACATTTTGAAACTTTAATGAAAGCGGTTGACGTTATTAAAGCGGAGAAAATAGATTTCATACTTGCCGTTGGGGGTGGTTCTGTCATTGATGGGGTAAAATTTATTTCGGCTGCAGTGAACTTCGACGGAAATCCGATTGATATTTTGCAAAAACGTCTTTTAATAAAAGAGAACGCGGTACCATTTGGAACCGTTCTAACCTTACCGGCAACGGGAAGTGAAATGAATTCAGGAGCTGTAGTAACGATTCAATCCACACAGGAGAAACTGGCTTTTGGCGGAAGTGCTTTATTTCCAAAATTTTCTATTTGTGATCCGACTGTTATTGCTTCTTTACCAAAAAGACAATTGCAAAACGGTGTGGTAGATGCTTACACTCACGTTATGGAGCAATACCTGACCTACCCACACGAAGGTTATTTGCAAGACCGAATTGCAGAGGGAATTTTGCAGACTTTAATTGAAGTTGGTCCAAAAGTGGTAGAAAATCCAACCGATTATGCTTTGGCTTCCAACTTTATGTGGAGCTGTACCATGGCTTTAAACGGCTTGATTCAAAAAGGAGTTCCTTCTGATTGGGCTACGCATATGATTGGTCACGAATTAACCGCTTTGTATGGTATCGATCATGCCAGAACTTTAGCGATTATAGGCCCAAGTTTATACCATGTAATGTTTGACACCAAAAAAGAAAAACTGGCACAATACGGAAGACGTATTTTTAACTTAAGCGGTACTGATGACGAAGTCGCTAAAGAAGCGATTAATCATACGGTAGCGTTCTTTCATACTATGGGAATGGATACCAAACTGTCACAATACACCAACGATTATGATAAAACCGCTGATTTCATTGTAAACCGTTTTGATGAAAGAGGCTGGAAAGGTTTAGGTGAAAAACAATTGATCACGCTGGAAAAGGTTAAATCTATTGTGGAGATGAGTTATTAGTTTGCGGTTTTCAGTCGCAGTAATCAGTAAAATTGAATCGCAGTTTGTGACTGAGACCGAGAACTGACACTAAATACTACAAACAAAAAAAGGCGTTCTTAAGTAATTTAGGAACGCCTTTTCAAAATACTAAAACAAAACTAACTAACTCAATTTGTGCTAAACTCATTAAAATTCTAATTTATAAATACTTACAACGTACGGATTACATTTTTATTGTCTGACTGTTAAAATATTTTTAGAATTATTCCAAACTACCTGAAAACCATTGTGCTTACAAGCGTCACTTTAAATTTCTTAAATCAGATTTTGTATTATTACTACTTTATTAAGTACTTTTGCTTTAAATTATTAAAATAATGAGCGAAAATTTAAAGTTTGCCGTAATTGGAGGAGGAAGCTGGGCAACAGCAATTGTAAAGATGCTTTGCGTAAATCTTTCTGAAATTTCGTGGTACATGCGTAATGATGCTGCTATAGAGCACATTCAAAAATACAAACACAATCCAAATTATTTAAGTTCGGTTGAATTTGACACCCAAAAACTTAAATTAACCAATAATATAAATGAAGCGGTTGCTTACGCAGATTATATAATTTTTGCTATTCCATCTGCTTTTTTGGATGCGGAACTTAAAAATCTTACCGTTTCTCTGGCTGATAAAATCATTTTTTCTGCTATTAAAGGTATTGTTCCGGAAACCAGTTTAATTGTTGGAGAACATTTCCACATTCAATACGACATTCCTTATTACAATATCGGTGTTATTACCGGTCCTTGTCATGCTGAAGAAGTAGCATTAGAAAGACTTTCGTACTTAACTATTGCCTGTGGAGACCCGGATAAAGCCAAAAACGTAGCTACATATCTTTCCGGAAACTATATCAAAGCCAAAATTTCAGACGACATTATCGGAACGGAATATGCTGCAATGCTTAAAAACATTTACGCTATTGCTGCCGGAATTGCGCACGGTCTTGGTTATGGTGATAATTTCCAATCGGTTATGATGAGTAACGGAATCCGCGAAATGAAAAAATTCATCCGAAAAGTACACAAAATGAAACGTAATATCAATGACTCTGCCTATTTAGGAGATTTATTAGTTACAGGATACTCTGTTTTCTCGAGAAACAGAATGTTCGGAAATATGATCGGAAAAGGATACACGGTAAAAAGCGCCATGATGGAAATGAGCATGGTAGCAGAAGGTTATTACGCCACCAAAAGTGCTTATAAACTAAATCAGGGTTACGGTGCCAAAACACCTATTATAGACGCTGTTTATGCCGTATTATACGAAGGAAAAGATGCTAAGTCGGTTTTTAAGAAACTAACGGAATCTTTGGATTAAGTTTCAGTCGCAGTCGCAGTCGCAGTCGCAGTCGCAGTCGCAGTCGCAGTCGCATAAAAAAAGAGTCAGAAATAATGCTTATTTCTGACTCTTTTTTATATATTCTTCCCTGAAAATTGGGACTGAGACTGTAAACTGAGACTGAAGACTGAGACCGAAGACTAAAAACCCTACTTCACCATAACCCCTTCAACAAATAAAATCGGCACTTCTTCCGTATCGTTTTCATTGATCAGATTGGATTTGAAAATGAATTTCTTATCGTATAATGTATTTCCGATAAAGAAAGTCACCATGAATTCGTTGTTTAAAACCAAAAGGCTTTTTTCAATCATTTCGATTTTCACTACAGAAACAGCGGGAACCTCAACAAAAGCGTGGCGTAAAACGGAGGTCTTTTTCATTTCACCTTCGATAGTTCCAAATGCTTTGGAAACTACCATAACACTATCCAGATTAAAGTCACTGTCGTTTACCAAATAAGCATACCAGACTTTTTCCATAAAATCATCGCTCCATTCCTGAACGGCAGCAAGAAATACGTTTTCTACTTCCGGGATTGTTATATCTTTTTTCATTTTTATTAAAAGCTTTAAAACCTTTGTCAAAGCGTAAAACTCTGACAAAGGTTTATTGTATTTTTAATTACAGATTTTAGAATCGCAAGAATTAAGCTGCATCTAAAACCTACAATTTTTAATTATATGTTTGATTTAAATTGCTCTAAGAAACGAACATCATTCTCATAGAACATACGAATATCGCCAATTTGATACAACAACATCGCAATACGCTCTACTCCCATTCCGAATGCAAAACCGTTGTATTCATCAGGATTGATGTCACAGTTTTTAAGAACATTAGGATCCACCATTCCACATCCTCCAATTTCCAACCAACCGGTTCCTTTGGTGATACGATAATCTGTTTCGGTTTTTAAACCCCAATAGATATCGATCTCGGCACTAGGTTCTGTAAAAGGGAAGTACGACGGACGCAAACGAATTTTTGACTTTCCGAACATCTCTTTTGTGAAATACAATAAGGTTTGTTTCAGGTCTGCAAAAGAAACGTTTTTGTCAATATACAATCCTTCCACCTGGTGAAAAATACAGTGTGAACGGGATGAAATTGCTTCATTACGGAAAACACGCCCCGGAGAAATCGTACGGATCGGCGGTTTATGATTTTCCATATAACGCACCTGAACAGATGACGTATGGGTACGCAACAACACATCAGGATTAGTCTGAATGAAAAAGGTATCCTGCATATCACGTGCCGGATGGTATTCCGGCAGGTTTAAAGCCGTAAAGTTATGCCAGTCATCTTCGATTTCCGGGCCTTCAGAAACGTTAAAACCTATATTCGCAAAAATATCAATAATCTGATTTTTAACAATCGAAATCGGGTGACGTGAACCAATAATCACCGGTTCTGCCGCACGCGTTAAATCACCAAAAACACCTTTAGCTTCTTCTTTGCTTTCTAATGATTCCACAATTGCTTTTACTTTATCTTCAGCAGCTGTTTTTAATCCATTAATAACTTGTCCGAATTCTTTCTTTTGGTCGTTTGGCACGTTTTTAAATTCAGCAAAAAAGTCGTTTAAAACTCCCTTTTTTCCTAAGAATTTAATACGGAATGCTTCCAGCTCTGCAGCGTTTTCTGTCGAAAAGGCTTCTGCTTCGCCGATATACTCTTTTATCTTATCTATCATTTCCATTCTATAATTGAGGGAACAAATTTAGTCATTTTAGTTGAAAGTTAACAGTAACAATCACAGTTTTAAGAATACAATTAGCGGAAAACTGTGACTGCGGCTAAAAACTATTCAATAAGTTTTCTTTCTAAAAAGTAATTTACAATCGCTTCTTTCATTAAAACCGATTGTTCGCCCGCCTTTAATGACGGTAATTCTTCTTTCACGCGGTAATGAGGCCAGCCTTCATCATCAAAAAATTCAAATTCATAGAAACCATAAGGCTCCAATAATCTGCAAATGGCAATATGCATTAAATTTAATTTTTCATCTTTCTTGAATTCACGGTGTACTTTTCCAAGTTCCTGAACTCCGATTAGATAAATAATGGAATCTAAATCCAAATCTTCGCCTTGCGAAAATTGATTTGAAAGTATATCGACGAGCTTCTCCCAACGCTCTTTTAATTGTGTATCTCTGGACATATATATTTATGATTTTAGATCTTAAACTTCAGATTTTTGCTAAACGTAAGATTTTTAAATCTAAACTCCACCATCTGAACTCTAAAACTAGAAATGCAAAGATAGGTAGATTGTAGACTTCAGGTTGTAGAATTTTGATTTTAGATTGTAGAATTTTGATTGCCGATTTTTGATTGTAGATTTTAGATTGCAGATTGTAGACTGTAGAATTTTGATTGCTGATTTTTGATTGCTGATTTTTGATTATACAAATTCCACTGTTCACCTCTAACCTTTCACTTTAAAAAAAACCTTCACAATACCTGCATTATTCTTTTATATTTGCGCCTTCATTAATCACAAACACGAATATGAGTTTTTTAGATATTATTTTGGGAGCCCTTTTGGCTTTTAGTTTATACAAGGGTATTAAAAATGGACTTTTTGTAGAAATCGCTTCTTTCATTTCTTTATTGTTGGGAATTTATTTAGCTATGAAATTCTCTTCTTTAATGAGAGATATGATTGCCAAACATGTAAGCTGGAATCCCACTAATATTCAAGTTACCGCTTTTATTCTGACTTTCATTTTAGTAGTGGTAGGTGTTTACTTGTTGGCCAAATTCTTAACCGGAATTGCTGATTTTGCTCAACTGGGATTAGTCAATAAATTGGGTGGTGGTTTTTTTAGAATTCTAAAAACCATTCTTATCGTAAGTATCGTTATTGCTCTATTTGAAAAAGTAAACTTCAACAACACTTTTGCAAAAAAAGAAACTTTAGACCAATCTATTTTTTACAACCCGATTAAAAAAGTAGCGGCTTTTGTCTATCCATCAATTGAAAAATGGTACGAGACTTTTAAAGAAAACCACAAAGAAGGCAATCAGGAAAAGCCTTCAACGGAATCTGAAAAAGAATAATTCTCAGAAGCACTTCTACCTCAGATATCTGACAGAAATAAATTATCTTGCCTACTATTTCCAACATGGGATCTAACTAAAACCTATTAGAATATGTTGTATTTGGCAGGCATCATAATTACTGCTTTTTTGGTTTTTATTCTGATTAGCAAAAAAAACAAAAGCAATCCGGACAAGATTCTGGCGCTTTGGTTGTTTTTTACCGGTTTTCATTTGTCTTTATTTTATCTGCATTTTAATGACCATTACATCAAATTCCCTTTTTTATTAGGGCTTGAACTTCCTATGCCTTTGGTTCAGGGTCCCTTTTTATATTGGTATACTACGGCTTTGACCAATCCAAATCAGAAAAGAAAATATGCTTTTTTACACTTCATCCCGTTTCTGATTGCGTTTCTGGTCCTGACTCCTTTTTTCAATTTACCGTTTGAAAAAAAGATCAGCATTTTTAGAAATGGAGGAAAAGGTTATGAAGATTTGATCACGATTTTATATGCTTCAATCTTACTTTCGGGAATTACTTATGCCTTGCTTTGCTTAAAGGAACTTTCAAAACACCGAAAAAACATCACCAATCAATTCTCCTTTACGGAAAAAATCAATTTGACCTGGCTGCGTTATCTCATTTTAGGTTCCAGTTTTATTTGGCTCGTTGTCATTTTCTCTAACGATCGGTACATTTTTTCCGTCGTGGTTTTTTATCTTTTTTTCATTGGTTATTTTGGAATCAAACAAGTCGGAATTTTCACCAATCAGCCTTTAGCAGTAAACAACCCTGCAGAAAACGCTACTGTTGAAACTGAGACAACAGAAAATCAACTGGAAAAAATTAAATATGAAAAATCAGGTTTAAGTGTTACTGAACTTCAATCCATCCATCAAAAACTAACAACCATTATGCGAGAGGAAAAACAGTATAAAAATCCTGATTTAACTTTAACCGAATTGTCCCAAACGCTAAATGTACACCCCAACATTCTTTCGCAAGTCATCAATTCTGTTGAGCAAAAAAATTTCTACGATTACATCAACTGTCAGCGTGTTGAAGAATTCAAACAGCTGATTCAATTACCCGAAAATCAAAAATACACTTTCCTGTCTTTGGCTTTCGAATGCGGGTTTAATTCTAAGACGGCATTCAATCGCAATTTCAAAAAAGCAACCGGGCTTTCTCCTTCAGCCTATTTAAAATAAAATAGAACCACCTTACAAGTTGGGGCGACCCGCAGCGTCATACGGCACATCTTTGCAGAAATTTAAAAAATTATGCCATGAAAAGTACCGTAATTTATTCCCTCACATTAGCCGTTTCTCTTTTTCTTTTTTTAGGCTGCGAACAGGAAAATTATATTAATGACCCCGGAAATCTGGTTCCAAAAACCGTTGATCAGGACCCCACTCTTCCCTCCATTTCTGTTAATGGAACACAGTTACACGCCGAGACTTTTGGAAATCCCAACAATCCGATTGTTATTTTTTTACACGGCGGACCCGGCTCAGACTACAGAAATGGTCTTAACACAAAACAACTTGCCGACGATGGTTATTATGTAGTATTCTATGACCAAAGAGGTTCCGGATTATCGAAAAGACATGATAAAAAAAGCTATTCTATACAATTGGTTTTAGATGATCTTACTGCGGTTATTAAATATTATCGAACCAGTCCTGATCAGAAAATTTTCTTATTCGGACATTCGTGGGGCGCGATGCTTGCCGCGGCTTATGTAAATTCTTATCCCGATCGGATCGATGGTGTAATACTGGCGGAGCCAGGCGGACTTACTAAAAAACTACTGGATGATTATGGCGAAATGAGTCGAAAAATGGATTTATTTTCTGAAGCAACAAACAATTTATTTTACCTCGATCAGTTCTTATCCGGCAAAGAAAACCAACACGAAATACTCGATTACAAATTCGGTATTTCCACCAGTTTTTCATACGCCAAAGGCAATAAGGAAGGCATTCCCGGTCCATCACCCTTTTGGCGAATCGGAACTACTGTTTTAGAAAGTTTTTCAGATATTTATGAAAATGACGGTTTTGATTTCACTAGAAATCTCAAACAATACCAACCTCCAGTGCTGTTTTTATACGGAGAACTTAATCAATCTTACGGTTTTGGTTTTGCGCAAAAAGAAGCTGCTTTCTTTAATACCGCAACCATATCCGAAGTAAAAGATACAGGTCATGAGATGATCTACTTTAAATGGGATAAGGTACATCCTTTAGTATTGAATTATTTAAACGCTTTAAACTAGTCACAAAATGAGAATGACACAACTAATTATTGCAATACTGCTCTGGCTTTTGAGTTTTACGACAACGCTCGCCCAAACCATTAACTGGAAAAATCTAAAAAAAGAAGAAAAACACCTCCTAAATGCGACTGTCGGATGGGAACATGGTCTGGTTTATGGAGTTGCATATGGCTATAAACTTAAAACCAAACTACCTATTGTTGTTGACGCTTCGTTTTCTATTCCATCAGGCGAAACTGTTTTTGATGATTTCAAAACCAAAATTGGCGGGCAAATCAATGTGTATCAAATCAATAATTTTCATTTTAATGCTTCTTTGCATGGTATTTATCGCCGTTATGAAAATCCTTTGGTAACACTGCAGAATTTTGGTGCTGATGCAACTGTCGTTATCGGTTATTACAAACCTAAATGGTTTACCGCAATAGAATTGGGTTTTGACAAAGCGATCGTCACCCATTTTAAACATACCGAAATATATCGGGAAGTATATCCGGCTGTAAAAGACGGGTGGTACGAACCGTCAACGGGAGGAAATGCGAATTACGGAATACAAGGCGGCTATTCTTTTCATCGAAACGACATCACTTTAAGACTAGGAAAAGTGATATCTCAGGATTTTAAAACGGAACCCATGGTCCCTTTTTATATACAATTGGGTTATAATTACAAACTTTAGTATCATTTTTAAATTGCAAACCCGACAGGTTTTAAAAACCTGTGGAGTTTAGTTATTAGTATAAATTCAACTATCAAACGACAACGATTCCAGAATCCAAAACTTTGCGCTATCTTTGCGCTTTAATAACATGCTCTAAGGCAATTGCTCTGGCGCAGATTTTAAACAAAAATTACTTAAACTCGTTTAGAGAATTGACATATTAAAATGAAGAAGATACGTAACTTTTGCATTATTGCACACATTGACCACGGTAAAAGTACATTGGCAGACCGCTTACTTGGCGCCACACAAACGGTAACAGCTCGTGAAGAAAAAGCACAATTGCTTGACAACATGGACTTGGAGCGTGAGCGTGGAATTACCATTAAGAGTCACGCTATTCAGATGGAATACACCTATAAAGGAGAAGAATATATTTTAAATTTAATTGACACTCCCGGTCACGTTGACTTTTCTTATGAAGTTTCCCGATCTATTGCAGCCTGCGAAGGAGCACTTTTGATCGTGGATGCTGCACAAAGTATTCAGGCACAAACGATTTCAAACTTATATTTAGCTTTAGAAAACGACTTGGAAATCATTCCGGTTTTGAATAAAGTAGATTTACCAAGTGCCAACCCTGAAGAAGTTAGTGATGATATTATTGATTTGCTAGGTTGTAAATTAGAAGATATTATTCATGCTTCAGGAAAAACAGGCTTTGGTGTTGAAAACATTTTGGCGGCTATTATCGAAAAGATTCCTGCTCCAAAAGGAAATGTTGATGAACCGTTACAAGCATTGATTTTTGATTCACACTACAATCCGTTTCGTGGAATTGAAGTAATCTTCAGAGTTGTAAATGGTGAAATCAGAAAAGGGCAAAAAATTAAATTCATGGCTACAGGCAATGAATATTTTGCTGATGAAGTAGGAACTTTAAAACTAAATCAGGTTCCAAAAAGTGTTATTTCTACTGGTGATGTTGGTTATTTAATTTCTGGAATTAAAGAAGCCAAAGAAGTAAAAGTTGGTGACACACTAACCGATGCTAAAACACCAACTACCAATATGATTACAGGATTTGAGGATGTAAAACCAATGGTTTTCGCCGGAATCTATCCTGTTGACACAGAAGATTATGAAGATTTGCGTTCTTCTATGGAGAAACTGCAATTAAATGATGCTTCATTAGTATTTACTCCTGAAAGTTCTGCCGCTTTAGGATTTGGTTTCCGTTGTGGATTCTTAGGAATGCTTCACATGGAAATTATCCAGGAACGTTTAGAGCGTGAGTTTGATATGACTGTAATTACTACAGTACCTAACGTTTCGTATTTGGCTTACACCAAAAAAGATCCGGAAACTCCTTTCGTTGTAAACAATCCATCGGATTTACCGGAACCATCTAAATTGGATCGTGTTGAAGAGCCGTTTATTAAAGCTACTATCATTACAAAAGCTGATTTCGTAGGAAACGTAATGAGTTTATGTATCGAAAAACGTGGTGCAATCACCAATCAGACGTATTTGACAACAGAACGTGTTGAATTGAATTTTGATATGCCTTTGGCCGAAATTGTATTCGATTTTTATGACCGTTTAAAAACCGTTTCTAAAGGGTATGCTTCTTTTGATTACTCTCCAATCGGAATGAGAACTTCTAAATTAGTAAAACTGGATGTTCTTTTAAATGCACAAACTGTTGATGCTCTTTCTGCATTGATCCACGAAGACAACGCTTACAATATCGGTAAAAAAATGACCGAGAAATTACGCGAATTAATCCCAAGACAACAATTTGATATTCCGATTCAAGCCGCAATTGGAGCTAAAATTATTGCTCGTGAGACTATTAAAGCACTTCGTAAAGACGTTACCGCAAAATGTTATGGTGGAGATATTTCACGTAAACGTAAATTACTTGAAAAACAGAAAAAAGGTAAAAAACGTATGAGACAAGTAGGAAACGTTGAGATTCCTCAAGAAGCTTTTATGGCTGTTTTGAAATTGAACGACTAGTTTTTTTTTTAGAAAATAGAATAAAGAGAATAGAACATAGATAAAACCTGATAGCGAAAGTTATCAGGTTTTTTTTGTTTTAAATGGCTAATTATCAGTTCCTATATGCAAATGAATAACTGCTGCAATTTCCAAATACATATCGTACGAAAAAACTCATAAATCATTGCGCGCAATACCCAAAAAGCTCATTATCAGCAATTTTAAGTAATATGTTGGAGGAAAAAAGCTACTTTTAGAATTAGTAACTAAAAAATTAATAACATGGAAACGAGAATCACACTTATTTTAGCGCTATTTACTTTTTATTTTGCGAATGCTCAACAGGATCAGGTTGATTCAGAAATGAATTCAGCGAAAGGCATCACCTTTAAACATGGAGATATGTTTATTGAAGGCTCCATACAAATTACCACTGGCGGAGATCAGGATTATTATGCTCTAAATCCCAAATTCGGATACTTACTGAATGACAAATTTGCCGTTGGAGGGCAAGTAAACTTTTCCAGTAACAAATTCGAATCAACAGGAATCAAAACGAATGTTTTTGGAATAGGTGGTTTTGCCAGATACTACTTCTTAGAACTAGATAAAAAACGGTTTAAAGCTTATGGCGAAGCCGGTTTGGGTTATGGCAGAAACAAAGTAGAGTCTCCAACAGGTTCAAATGACAGCAATAGCCTTACTGCTAATATTAACATTGGTTTGAACTATTTTCTAACTAAAAACATCGCGGTAACTTTCACACTGGCAAATCTTTTATCCTACAACACCGTTTCTCCGGAAAACGGACCTAGTTCGGATACATTTCAATTAAACATCAATTTATTCGAGAACATTTTTGATCAACCAAAATTTGGAGTGCTTTACAGATTCTAAATCATTTAATTGCAAATTCAAAAGAAAGCACTCACTCTTTCGAAAATACAAAGACCAAATAATAAACCTCTAAACCTGATAGCGAAAGTTGTCAGGTTTTTTTGTTTAAATTTGAGCAAACTAGATTTATGAAAAATATTGACGAATTTGAGTTTGAAAAAATTCTATATTCAAAAGAACATTCAATTTCAGATTGTAAAATTGAATTCGAAAAAATTTCAAATTTTGATTTAGGCAAAATTAAACCTAGATTTCTTTTTAACAATGTTGTGTTTTCAGGAAAAAGATTTAGTTTCTACAAATCAATTGAAAAACATTCTAATTACATAACTTTTAAAAATTGTCTATTTTTAACTGATTTATACATCGGTGACTGTGATTTTCAAAATCTTCATTTTGTATCTAACACATTTGAATGTCAATATATTATTATAAGAAACTGCAAAATTTTAGATCTTAGATATAGTGATGAAAACAATTTCAAAAACGGAAATTTAAATATTGATTTAAGCGAAATACAGAATTTAGATTTTGAAAATATTATTTTTTCTGAATTTTCAAAATTCAAACTAACTAATTCAAATTTCCCTGGAGATGTTTCTATCATAAGAAATAACATAGATCAGCTACTGGTCTCTCACTGTATTTTCAAAAATCGTTTCGATTATTTTAGCAATAAATTTAATCATACACGTAATTCTGCTCTCTTCAATAATTGCGAATTTAATTTTTCAAATTTTTTTGAATCAAATTTTAATAATGATACACTTTTTAGTAATTGTAAATTTTTAAATATAACAAAAATTGAAAACACTGGTGACGAAACAAAAACAACATTAAAATTTGATGATTGCGAATTTTTAAAGCAAGTAAGTTTTAATAAATCTAGAATTCATAAAATAGTATTTAATAATTTGAAGTTCCATGACATTATTTCTTTACAAGAAACATATTTTGACATTGTAGATATTGATAGAACTATTTTTGAAAAACAAGCATATTTTGATGACATCGAAATTAAGCAAATACATAATTGTAACACAAGAAGTATTAGAACAATTAAACTACAATTGCAAAAAGCTGAAAATAAAATTGATTACAATAAGTTCAGGATATATGAATTTAACGCTTATAAAAAAGACATCAAAAAGAAATTAAAAGAATTTAAAAAAGATAAAGATCATTTAAATCATAGAGTAAGACAACCTATTCAATTGAAAAGAGATTTATTTATTTTAAATATCAGTGATGTAGTTTCTGAATATGGTACAGATTGGAAAAGAGCATTAAAATTCACTTTATTAACTGGTTCAATAATTTATCTTCTTTTCTTCATTTGTGAAAATTCTAATTGTAAAATAACCTTACTAAATTGGGATAGTTATACTCGATTTACTTCAGGATTATTTAGATTTTTCTTAGTTACCGACTTTTTTAATCCTCTAGAAAATGACAGAACTTATTTAACAAACCCTTTAAGTTGGCTAATTTTTATCTTTGGAAAAATCGTCATCGCCTTTGGAATTTATGAAATGATCCAATCCTTCAGAAAATTCAAAGCTTAGATCAAATAGCTAAAAAACCTTAGTAACTTAGCAGCTCAGAACCTTAGAACCTTCAAAAAAATGCTCGACGAAACTCCAAAACGATTTGACCGTATTGTTGCCATACTGATTCAATTGCAATCTAAAAAAAATGTAAAAGCACAGGAATTAGCGGATCGTTTTGATTGTAGTCTTCGAACTATTTACCGCGACATTAGAACTCTGGAAGCGTCGGGAGTACCGATCTACAGTGAGGCCGGAGTTGGTTATGCGTTAATGGACGGTTACAGACTACCTCCCGTTATGTTTACACGTGAAGAAGTCAGCAGTTTTATCGCTGCCGAAAAACTAATGCAGAAATTTACCGATCCTTCTCTTGGTAGTCATTATGCCTCGGCGATGTATAAGTTAAAATCGGTTTTGAGAAGTACGGACAAAGACTGGCTTTCGAACATCGAATCAAAAATTTTGATGCAAACCGCACAGCCTTTATTTAATGACAATTCTCCTAATACGCTAGCGCCACTGTTTGAGAGTATAGCCGAAAAAAAACAAATTCTATTATCATACAAAACAGTAGAATCTGAAGAAGCAAGCGATAGAAATATAGAACCCGTAGGTATTTTTCATGAAAATAATAATTGGTACTTTCTGGGGTATTGCCATTTACGAAAGGATTATCGCCAGTTTAGAACAGATCGAATTCAGGGAATTAAAAAAACAGAGCTCAAATTCACGATAGAACATGGTCCATTAGAAACTTATTTAACAAAAAAAGAGCACTCCAATACCACAACAAAAGTCCGCATTCTGGTTTCAAAAAAAGTTGTCGGCCACCTTCGACATGAACAAAAATACCATGGTTACGTTTCTGAAAAAGAAGTCGACGGACAAATCGAAATGACGTTTATGTCCCGTGATATCAAAAATGGTTTTGCGCGTTGGTTTTTGATGTTCGGGGATTATGCCAAAATACTGGAACCGGAACTACTAAAAACAACCCTATTGGAATTACTGGAAATTAATAAAAAAAGACTTTTATAAAAAAACTCCTCAAAAGCATAGGTGCCTGAGGAGTTTTTTGTTCGTTTTTTGAAAATGAATCAACTATAATCTTCTATAATAACTACTGCGCTTTTACAACATTGTAAAAATTATAATCTGTATTTGTTGCATCTGTGATCCCAATATTTCGCCCCATAGTTACAATTTGGCCTCTGTGATACGTGCCATGATTTACCACTTGTAACAAATAATCGCTAATTGGTAATTCACATTGGAACCAAGGGTTCTCGATTTTAACTTTTTTCAATAATTGTTCTTCAGATAACGACTTAATAAATTCAGCCAACTGAGTTGATCTGTTTAGCAATCCTTTGAATATTTCCTCCGTGATCAACTCCTGATTTTCTCTTTTATCAAATTCAGCAGTTTCGGCTATAACGGAATACCAATACTCTTCGGTTGCCCAAATGTGATTAAGTGTTTTACTAATACTTGAAAAACTTGACGGAACTTCCTTTTGAAGTAATTCATCCGATTTTGTAGAAAGCCAGTTTACAAATTGTTGATTTACCCACAAATTGTATTCCGCATAATTGGTTATTATATTTTTAAAGCTCATAATATATTGCCGTTTTACTTATTAACTATTTGAACTAAAGAAAGATAAGAATTATTCTTTTATCTTTCCCAGAAAAACGGAGGTTCAATTCCTAAAGCTCTAAGATAAACGTATCCTTGTCCACGATGATGTACTTCGTTATCAATAAAATACAAAACATTGTGAATAATCGGGAATTCGTACTGACCAAAAAGATTAAACGTGTCATTAAAATCTTCAATAGTCAGTTCTTGCCAATATTTATCAATTTCAGCGGTAGCCTCATCCCATTTTTCAAGATATTGCGCTTTAAAAATCAATTTTTCTTCTGGTTCACTATAAGGCGAAACTTCTCTTTTTACAATTCCTTTTAGAGCAGGGACTGCAATAGACAAAAGTTCATCTGTTAATTTCGCGAAGGTTCTCATTCCTCCTATTGAAAATTCAAAGAAATCTTTTTCAGGAAAAGCTTCGATTACGTGACGTGTCAATGCACGATGTCCTTGCCAGTGTTTCAACAAATCTTCCGGAGTAATAACTTGAGCTGCTAATGTTTTCATGATTTTAAAGTTTTAATTATTTAGTACTTCAAAAGTAAAACGGGCTGGTGACAACAGTTTGTCAGCAGTAAAATAAAATTTATTCTTTTTTGTAATTTTTTATTATTTATCACCTTTTATAGCGGATATGCCGCCAAAATAAATCTAAATAAAACCTGTACCTTTGCAGCTTAAAAACATTGGAACATAGAAAAATGATAGAAGATAAAAATCCGCAACGTACCAGTATAGCGCAATTAGGTGAATTTGGTTTAATTGAACATTTAACCAAGAACTTCGATGTTATCCAGGAATCTACTTTAAAGAGTATTGGTGATGATGCCGCAGTTCTTGATTTTAAAGACAAAAAAGTAGTGGTCTCTACCGATTTACTAATTGAAGGAGTTCATTTTGATTTGGCTTATATGCCCTTAAAACATTTAGGATACAAAGCAGTCGTTGTAAATGTATCTGACATTTGTGCTATGAACGCCAAACCAACTCAAATAACGGTTTCTGTGGCTGTTTCTAACCGTTTCCCTCTGGAAGCCTTAGAAGAATTATTTGAAGGGATTACACACGCTGCAAAAGAATATAAAGTAGATGTTATTGGCGGAGACACCACCTCATCGCAAAAAGGACTAATTATTAGCATTACTGCGATTGGTGAAGCTAATGAGGATGAGATCGTTTATAGAAACGGAGCCAAGCAAACCGACCTGTTAGTGGTGACCGGTGACATTGGTGCGGCTTATATGGGATTACAGGTTCTAGAAAGAGAGAAACAGGTTTTTCAGGTGAATCCAAACAGTCAGCCTGACTTAGACGCGTACTCTTATTTAATCGAACGCCAGTTAAAACCTGAAGCACGAAAAGACGTTCGTACGCTATTACACGCACTTGAAATCAAACCAACTTCTATGATTGATATTTCTGACGGATTATCTTCAGAAATTATTCATTTATGCAAACAATCTAAAGTGGGTTGTAATCTGTACGAAGACAAACTTCCATTAGACCCGCAATTTATTAATGTTTGTGAAGAATTTAATATCGACAGCACAACCGTTGCAATCAATGGTGGTGAAGATTACGAATTATTATTTACCATTGACATCAATGATTTTGAAAAAATAAAAGGGAATCCGAATTTTTCTATCATCGGCCATATGGCTGAAGAGAGTGAAGGAATTCATTTGGTAACCCGTGCCAATACTAAAATTGCTTTAAAGGCCCGCGGTTGGGATGCTTTAAGCGAATAGATAAAAGCTTTTTAAACAGAAAACGACATCCAAAAGATGTCGTTTTTTATTTGCTTTTGTTTCTAAAAAAGCGATTTACTTTTGGCTTCTTTTACCAAATCGTCATCCGATCCGGATTTTATTTTGAGAAGCTCTTTTAGATTCGTTCTTCGTTTTTCTATGGCATTTATAGAAATCGGAATGTATTGTGGCATGTCCGCTACCGAAGTTCCTTTTGATAAATGAAATAAAATTTGCTTGTCGAATTCATCAATTTCAATCGAATTATGAGGCGACTGATTCAGCATTTTTTGTACCGACTGACTGTAATACTTTTCATTTTTCATCACTCTGTCAAATGCAAACAGCAATTCATCAAAAGTAAGATCATTTTTAATAATCAGACCATTGGGGTTTATGGTTCTGATAATTGTCTTAATTTTCAACAATTCCGTATACATCGTTAGCAAAACAATCTTGCAATGCGGCATTTTCTTTGCGATTAATCTTGCCAGATCTTCGCCCGAAAAAATATCTTTTTCTTCATACGGCGGCATACTAATATCTAAAAACGCAACATCAAAATTTGGTGTTGTACTATTTTCTATCAAATCATATCCTGATCTGCAATCATGAGCCTGTGCAATTATAAACTCATATTGTTTGGTATTGTAACGCGTTATCGCATTTTTGTATCCTTCAATAATAAAAGGATGATCATCAACAATTAAAATATTTTGTTTACTTAATTGTGAAATTGTAGTGTTTGGGTCAACTGTCATTTCTTTTGTAGGTTAATTTTTTGATCGATGGGTATTTTTACCAAAAGCAGCGTGCCTTCTCCTTTGGCAGATTTTATGGTTGCGGTTCCCTTACATTCTGCAGCTCTGTATTCGATGTTGTGCAATCCGATTCCGTTTTTGGTTCTTTTTACATTAAATCCAATTCCGTCATCAAAAACAGCTACGGCCAGATGATTTATCTCGCTTTTAAATTCAACCGTAATCGTTTCTGCCTGCGCATACTTATTACAGTTCTGAAGCGCTTCCTGAATAATCCGGTACAGATTAATTTTTACAGCATTACTAACCAGTTCCCATTTGATTTGGGAATCAAAAGCAGTAACCAACTTAGAAGGGTAGGTCTGTTGTTGATTTTCAAACAACTTGTTCAAAATCAAGACAAAATTATTAATTAATTCGGATTTTTCTCTATTTAAATCATGCGAAATTTCCCGTATATCTTCCTCGATATTTTTAAGTTCTGCCAGATATTTTTTTCTTTTTAAGCACGCATCGGCTTCCTCTATTTTATCCAGACTATCCAAACTTATCCTAACACCAAACATTCTTCCCAAAACACCGTCATGTAACTCCTGAGCCACTTTTTTCTTTTCCTTGATGCGAGTCATTTCAATATCATTTTGCTGTGAAATCATCAGATTATAGATGTCTTCATTTGCAATTTGCTGTTGCTGTTTAAAAAGTAACTCCCTGTTTTTGGCTTTTTGGGTTTTGTACACATAAAAAACCAAACCAATCAACGTACAGATGCTAAAAACATAAACTAAGGTTTTAATTTTCTCCTGAAGATTCGAGTTTTGGTCTTTTATTTCATTGGTCTCATACTCAATTCTGGAGAACTTCTCTCCCATTTTTCGTTCCGCCTTCAACATTCGGTCGTTCAGTCGGATATATTCTTTAGTGTAAACAGAAGCATTTTTAGGATCCACTACTTCTATTTGTTTCAGCGCTTCGAGAATATCTCTGATTTTTTTTAAACTACGCGACAAAACCAGTGCTTGTTTAGAATATTGAATTGCTCTAAAAGTGTCTTTGTTAAAAGCATAATATTCAGACAAATGTATTTTACTCAACACAACACCTGATTTTAGCCCAATACTGTCTCTAATTTTTAATGCTTTAAAAAACTGTCCCGGAAGCCCTTCCGACTCTTGCAATTTAAATTTAGAATACGCCAGATTATCTAATATAATGGTATACAATATGGTATTCTCCCTGAATAAATTTTTCTCTTCAAGGCCTTTTATAAAATATACTTTTGCTTTACTGTAATTGCGCATTCTTAAATTAACAAACCCAATATTATTCAATGAGGTTGCTTTTAACTGAAAGTCCGCAGGAATTGATTTGTCTGCAAGAATGCGCAATGCATTCTGATGGAATTCAAGCGCTTTTCGATACTCTTCCCTTTCATTATATAAGATTCCAAGCAAGTTATTACAATCATAAAGCAGGTCGTTCACATTTTTTTGTTGCTTTAAAATCCGGAGTGCTTTAAAAATGTTGATCTCACTTTCAAAATAATCACCTTCATTGTACTGAAGTGTTGCTTTGCTTAAAAAAGTCTTGGCCAAATTATAGTGATCGTTAATTTTAAGATACACCTTTTCTGCTCTGAAATAATTCAAAAAGGCACTGTCTGTAACAGCATGTACCGTATAATAATCTCCCAGATAACTATATGCTTTAGCCATATTAAGCGAATCCCGGGAGCTTCTTGACCGATCTAAAATTAATTCTGTGGTTTCAAGATAAGAAACCCAGTCGCTCATGTTATAATATCGATTGGCAATTTTGAAAAGATTAACTTTATTAAGCGAATCATTTTTCTGATTTATAACAATAGCGAAAGCCTTCTTATTGTACCCTTGTTTGTAGTTAAAAGGCAGGTTGATATCATTTGCCAGTGATAAATAAGTGGCAAGACTATCTTCTGATAAATTGACATTTTTATCGCTTTTGTTTTTCTTGGTACAGCCAAAAAAAACAATACAGAGAAGGAATAATATTAAGTAATTATTTTTCAATAGTGTCTTTGAATTTCATCAAAAATACTAAAACTATAGGCTAAAAAAAAGGCTGTCAAAAAATTGACAGCCTTCTCTTGTATTTTTATTTTTTTTTAATCCAATTTCACATTCGCACGTGTTGACTGGTTATCTGTAGTAAAACTCCCGGATTGATTCGCATTTACATTCATTTGCATTTCATGTCCGTTAACATCACTCTTACGCCTTCCCATTGAAGTACCGTCTATTGGGTTGATAATGTTTACATCTGTATCAGCTGCATTGTTTACTTCATCTGGAGTAGTAAAAGAAGTTACTACCATTACTAAAGATAATAATCCGATTGTTAAAGCTGCTTTTTTCATGATCTTGATTTTTTTTAGTTTATGTTTTTTATTTGGGGCATGTAATTCTTAGAAAAGAACCACGGTGTAAAACTAAGTCCGGAACCAAAAAAAAATTGCACAAAAAAATTAGTTTGTGGTGAAACATACCCAATTGATAGTAAACAGATACCAAATCAACGTAAACACTTAATTTTTAGACCTCTAAATAATTCCCTATACTAAAATCCGAGATTATTAAATCAACATTTGATTTGTATGTTTTAGAGAAAGGAATCTTTTTCGCCGTGTTTTTTATGTAACAAACTGAGTTTCCGCTATGAATGCGTGCCACATAATTCCGATTAACGATATAACTGTTGTGAATTCGGAAAAAAGGATAGGATAAAACATTCTCAAAATGTTTAAGCGTTTTAAAAGCCGTTATCATTTCACCTGTATTAAGGTAGATGTCTGTTGAATTATTATCGGCCTGAAAATAGATGATATCTTCTGCATTGAGATAACGATAATCACCATATGACTTTATACAAATAACAAGCGGTTTCTCGCAGTCCTTAGCGGGAGCGCAAACCGGAGCAACCGGAGCAGAGCTATCATCTCTTGTACGGACTAATTCTGTCACCAAATTGATTTTATTCAATTTTAAAATAAGCTTCCGCAGGTCAATTTCCAAAACCGGTTTCAGTACATAATCAAAAACACCGTATTGAATTGCTTCATAGGCCCATTCTGTTTTTGAAGTGGTAATAATTATTTTAGGAATAATCGATAAATACCGGTACAATTCATTGATAAAATAAAGCGATAACTTGCTTAAAGGGTCTTTAGGATCAATTTCTAAAAAGACAAGAGCGGGTTTGTGTTGCAAAATCAGATTTAATCCCTGTTGGTAATTCACAGCTGATCCCACAAAAGTTAAGTCCGAAAAACCAGCTGCAACAGTTCTGGTTTTCAAAATACTTTCAGTGTCATCATCAATAATAATATACGAATACTTTTTCAATATCGGAATGTCTTGATTCTATCTACAATTAAAGCTACGAATTACAAACGCATAAACATTTCATTGTTAATACATTACCAACAAATGTTAAAACATAAAGACAAAATACCAATATGTCCGATGAAATACAAGGTCTAAATTAAAAAAAATCCCAAATTCCTGATGTGGAATTTGGGATTTTTATATTTCTATTTGAAAAATTACATCTTCATTAACCAGTTTTTCATTGAAACTTCGTTCTCAATGATGGCTCTTAATTCAGCAATTTTAACACGATCTTGTTTCATGGTATCTCTATGACGAATCGTAACCGTTTCATCTTCGATAGTCTGATGATCTACTGTAATACAAAACGGAGTTCCTAAAGCATCTTGTCTTCTGTAACGACGCCCTACTGCATCTTTTTCGTCATACGCTACATTGAAATCCCATTTTAAATCTTCGATGATTTTTTTAGAAATTTCAGGTAAACCGTCTCTTTTAATTAATGGTAAAACAGCTGCTTTTGTTGGCGCTAAAACTGCCGGTAATTTTAGAACCGTTCTTGTAGAACCATCTTCTAAAGTTTCTTCTTGCAATGAAGTTGCAAAAACCGCCAGGAACATACGATCTAAACCAACTGAAGTTTCTACTACGTATGGCACGTAGTTCTCATTCAATTCAGAATCAAAATATTGTAATTTTCTTCCTGAGAATTTTTCGTGCGCTTTTAAATCAAAGTCTGTACGAGAGTGAATTCCTTCTAATTCTTTAAATCCGAAAGGGAAATTAAATTCTATATCAGCCGCTGCATTAGCGTAATGTGCTAATTTTTCATGATCGTGAAAACGGTAATTCTCTTTTCCTAGTCCTAAAGATAAATGCCAGTTCAAACGTGTTGTTTTCCAGTGTTCGTACCATTGCATTTCTTCACCTGGACGTACAAAAAATTGCATTTCCATTTGTTCAAATTCACGCATACGGAAAATAAATTGTCTTGCTACAATTTCATTTCTAAAGGCTTTTCCCGTTTGAGCAATTCCAAAAGGAACTTTCATACGACCTGATTTTTGCACATTGGCAAAATTCACGAAAATACCCTGAGCCGTTTCCGGACGCAAATATAAATCCATTGCAGATTCTGCAGAAGCTCCCAATTTGGTTCCGAACATTAGGTTAAATTGCTTTACATCTGTCCAGTTTCTGGAACCCGTTTCAGGATCAGCGATTTCCAATTCTTCGATTAAAGCTTTTACATCTTCCAGGTCACCATTGCCCAAAGAACGTCCAAGTCTTTCACGAATTTCTTTTTCTTTTGCAAGATATTCAACCACTCGTGCATTAGTTGTAATAAATTCTTCTTCATTAAAAGCATCTCCAAAACGAGCTTTTGCTTTTTCGATTTCTTTTTTGGCTTTCAGATTAATCTTTTCAGCATGATCTTCAACCAAAACGTCTGCTCTGTATCTTTTTTTTGAATCTTTATTGTCAATTAACGGATCATTGAAGGCATCAACGTGGCCTGAAGCTTTCCAGGTCGTAGGGTGCATCAATATTGCAGCATCTAAGCCCACAATATTTTCATTCATCTGAACCATTGATTTCCACCAATATTCACGAATATTCTTTTTTAACTCGACGCCATTTTGTGCATAATCATATACTGCACTCAATCCATCGTATACTTCGCTTGACGGAAAAATAAATCCGTACTCTTTTGCGTGCGAAACCACATTCTTAAATAAATCTTCTTGTTTTGCCATAGTGATGCAAAAATATAAAAAGTACCATTAAAAAAAAGAAAAATAATAAAGTTTGAGGGATTGATTTCGTTATTTTTGTAACTAAATTCTTTCTATTTGTGTTTAATTATATTATTGACCTGTTTTTTCCTAAAGTTTGCGCCGGATGTCACAGCGTTTTAATGACTTATGAATCTGTTTTGTGCACCAAATGCCGTCATGAACTACCGCTTACGCAATATCATTTAGATCCTGAAAATGAAGCGGTCAAGAAGTTTTACGGAAAAATTGCTATCGAGCATGCTTCCGCTTTTCTATATTTCAATAAAAAAGGGATCGTTCAGGAACTCATTCACAATCTAAAATACAAGGCACAAGAAGAAATTGGAACTGTTTTAGGGCATTGGTACGCCGAAGATCTGAAGAAACTACAACTAGAAACACCTTTTCATGCTCTGATCCCGGTTCCGCTTCACAAACGAAAATTTAAAGAAAGAGGTTATAATCAGGTCACAACTTTTGGAAAAGCCTTGGCCGAAAGTTTAGACACTCCATATGACGATACTATTTTATACCGTAAAACATACACTAAAACACAATCCAAAAAGAATCTTTCCGGACGTTCAGAGAATATCGAAAATATATTTGATGTCCGTTTTTCAGAAGAACACCATTATAAACACTTTTTAATTGTTGATGATGTTCTTACTACAGGAGCGACACTGGAGGCTTGTTCCCGGGCCTTATTAAAAATTCCGGGCGTAAAAATCAGCATTGTCTGTATGGCAATTGCGCACTAAAAAACCAAGTTTGATTATTAAACTACTTATTTTCAAGCATTCCTATTTTCCTGCAAGGTCTTTTTTTGACCTTGTAGGTATCTTAATTTATGTCTTACCCCTACAAGCTCAAAAAAAGACCTTGTACGAAATAAAAAAAAAAGATTAAATACGGGCCAATACTGATTTAAATTTCGAATAGTAGCCCAGTTTAGGCTAAAAAGATTTTACCTTAATTGATTACTATTTTCTTAACGGTTTTTCGGTTGCCATCAATAACACTTACCAGGTAAATCCCTGAGGACACATTTGCAAGTTGAATGTTTTGATTAAAAATAGCCGACCCTGCAAAAGAGTTTGAATAAACAGTTCTTCCCAAAATATCATTTACAAAAACGTTAATTCCTGAACCTGATTCCGATAAAAATTGAATCGTGAAACTACCTTTATTTGGATTTGGATAAAGAACAAAATCAATAGGCGCCTCAACCTTGTCCGTTCCTAAAGTAAATTTTTGAGTCTTAATTGTAATCGATGCAGCATTTATGGTTCCTGTTTCTCCGACATCAATATCGCGAACCATTAAAGTCCAGTCTCCGTAAGGACTCTCTTTATTGAATGCACTTAATTTACCTGCCGGCACGACGATTTGCAAGGTGTTTGCTCCACAAGAAAGGGCAGCACCTGCATCATCATATTTTAAAGACAAGGTATTTGAAGTACTGCCACAACCACCATCAAACAATGGAACTATGGTACCTTTTGGACTCTTTATACTTATCTGAACATCGGATAAAAAAGAGTGCGTAAAATTAATATTCAAATCTACATCAAGAATTTCAGCTCCATCAGCAGTAGTCACTGTTTTTTTAGCAGCACTGTCAGCATCGTTTAATCCTGCCGTAATCGTATTTTTCCCTGTAGGAGCAGACACCGTAATTATTCTTGTAGTATATACCAAATCGTTATCCGGAATTACAATTGGCGCAGCAAAAGTGTACGTATTTGTATTTGCAACAGTGTTGTATCCTACTGCAAACTGTTTACTATTTACAGCATAATAAATATTAGCAGTTGGCTCGATCAATAACCTGCAGGCGGTAGCCTTAAGATCAGCAGGAACAGTTATGGTTTCCGAACCGTCATTTGGCGTATTTGATACTAAAGTTATTGGAAATGTCAATCCCCCATCTGTAGAAAGTTTGATATTAACATTGGAAGAACCCGCTAAAGTATTTGTATTATTAACCGTCCAGGTTATCGTTTGCAGACTACCATTTATCCAACCGATATTGTCTGTATTTTGCGACGAAATTGCAAAGGGACCTGCGTTAGCATTCACAACAACAACCATAGCATCCGTATTAGTCTGTGCTGTGCCTTGAGCAGCATTGTCACGCCCCGTTAAAGTAAAATTCAAGGTTCTTGCTATAGAAGAAACGGATTCCCAGGTAGATGTTAATTTATTGTTCAACACATCATTTTGCTGAGGCATATATCTAATTGGTGACGTCACCGGTAAAAAAGAACGAAACAAAGGTCCATCCGGTTTAGTCGGATAAGCTATACTGGTCTCTCCAGCTGTAATGCTTGCAACATCATTTTCCTCCCAACAATACGTCACTGTATCTCCATCCGGATCAGAACCTGTTCCTTTTAGAATAAAGGCGGTTTCTTTTGGTATGGTATAATCAGGACCTGCACTTATTGTTGGTGGATTGTTGGTTAAAGGTAAACTCACTGCACAATTCGCAGTTGAAAGCACATTCTGAATTTGCAAAATACTAACATAGGCAAAATAATCGTCTGATCTGTTTTGCACATCGTAACCTTTAGAAATCCCGGCATATCCCATAATTGTAGAACCGCTACCTGGCTCTACATTAACATTTGTTCTCTGACTGCCATCAAATGAAAAAGTGTGTTCGGCTCCTAACTGGTGTCCAAATTCATGAACTACAAAATCAATATCAAAAGTATCTCCTTGAGGTTTTTTATTTGAAGGCGAAGTATAAGCACTCCCTTTTCCTAATGGTTCAGAGCTTGTAGGATTCGTACAAATACAACCTACACAACCAGCATTTCCTCCTCCGCCCGAAGCACCAAATAAATGTCCGATATCATAACCGTCATTACCAATAACATTGGTTAACGTAGTTTGAATTTCCTGGTTCCAAGCTCCTTCAGCACCTACATCAGCAACTGAATAAGGATCCGTATTCGCATCCGTATAAATAAGGACATCATTATTCGCAATCAAAATCACTTTAATGGCGAGATCTCTGTTAAAAACACCATTAACTCTTGTTAAAGTAGCATTCATACCTGCTAATGCACCTTGTTTTGTCCCTCCAAAAAAAGTGGTATACTCTCCCGTACATGACAGAGCCAATCGCAATGTTTTGAAAACTTTATTATTTGAACTGCTCTTTCCAGTATTAGCCTTATTAGCTGTTTTTTTATTAGCTGTAGATTCTTTCGTAGAGCAAATCAGTGTTGATTTTGAAAGACTGTTTTTTGAAGCAAAAGCAACATATTGCGTTTTATTATCCGGGTTCTTTTCTACAAACTCGGGATTTTTTTCTGCGCGTAGTACCATAGATTGTACTCCGTCAGGAGAAACACTAAAATGAATTTTTGCTGATTTATCATCGATCCCATTACCTTCATATGCCCTAATGTCCGGATATTTTGCCTGCAGTTCAGGATCAAAATTCGATGACTCCCAAACAGAGAATCGCTCTAAAACTCCGTTCGAATTTGGAAAAGTAATTTCAGTAGTAGTACTTTTTGCTTTTTTATCGGTGGTAGCGGACAACTTTGTCTTCAGAAAATCTGAGTTTAATTTAAAATACATTTTTTCTGAATCATCAGCCGTTACTTTTCTACCAAGAATAGAAGCTGAACTTACTTTTTGCCATAAAACATCGCTTTGCGCATTGATTTCGGCACTAGAAAAAAGAATCAATATAAAAAGTAGTAGTTTTTTCATAAATTCAAAAGTATTTTTTAAACATCAAAGATAAGCTAATTAAATTAAAATTTCGCTTCCATACGTGTAGTGAATTCCTACATTAATAAAGTGATTTTCCCTTTTTTACCTATGACTCTTGCTCTTTTCACAAAAAGACACTCAATTTCATTAAAAAAATCAATTGAGCTGAGTATCAAATTTAAAATAGATAGTATAAATTTGCAGCATCTTAAATAATTTGCTTTGAAGCTTTTTCATTCTATAAACGATTTTCGGTCAACCAAGAAAACTATTTTAACTCTTGGCACCTTTGATGGTGTGCATATTGGTCATAAAAAAATTCTGGAACGAATTACTCAAAACACCGAAAATGGGAAATACGAGAGTTTAGTACTTACTTTTTTTCCGCATCCAAGAATGGTACTGCAGGAAAAATCGGAAATAAAACTATTGAATACCATTGCTGAAAAGACAAAACTTCTGGAGCAAACCGGAATTGAAAATCTGGTAATACACCCGTTTGACGAAAGCTTCTCCAGATTAACTGCCGAAGAATTCGTGCATTCTATTTTAGTAGATCAATTTCATATTCAAAAAATAATCATTGGCCACGATCATCGCTTTGGCAGAAACCGAACGGCCAATATTGATGATCTGATTGCATTTGGAAAAGAATATGGTTTTGAAGTGGAACAAATTACGGCTCAGGAAATTCAGGATGTTTCGGTAAGCTCAACCAAAATCAGAAAGGCTTTAGACGAAGGTCATGTCACTTTGGCCAACGAATATTTAGGTTATAATTACTTTTTAAGTGGTGAAGTTGTAAAAGGAAAACAGCTCGGAAGAACAATCGGATTCCCCACTGCCAACATCCATATTGAGGAAGATTATAAAAAAATCCCGAAAAATGGTGTTTATGTCGTTCAGGCAACATTCCATAATGGAAGTAAAGTTTTTGGAATGATGAATATCGGTTTTAACCCCACTGTAAACGGGGACAAACAAACCATAGAAGTGCATCTTTTTGATTTTGATGCTGATATTTACGGTAAAAAAATAGAAATTTCTTTGCTAACTTATCTTCGCGAAGAACAGAAATTCGGCTCTGTTGACTTACTCAAAGAGCAGCTCAATCAGGATAAAACAAATGCTTTAGCTTTTATCAATCAGCTTTAGAAACTCCTGTTATACTTTTTATCGTTTTTAAATCATCGTAGTTATTTTTTTAGTAAATTTGATATACAACTCTGTTTGTCAATCGCTTACTATTAACTTCTTTAAAAATAACCATTATGAAATTACCTAAAGAAATAACCAACGGTTTTTTGATATTCCTTGGAATTGGCGTTTATTTTTTATTGATGAATGTATTAGGTTTAGCCCATTTATTCTATTTACGAACCTTAAATGTGTTTTTTATATTTTATGGCGTAAATAAAACCATGCGAATGAACCTTCACGAAGGAGAAACCAACTTTGTTTCGAATGCCGTTTCTGCGATGGCAACCTCTGTAGTTGGTGTCGCAATGAGCGTTTTCGGGCTGTTAGTTTATAGTTATGCAAGAGGTGGAGATGCCTATGTTAAAACATTATCAGAGACTTTTATGTTTGGAGGAAATCCCTCAGTACCAACTTACTGTATCTGTTTATTGTTTGAAGGGATCGCATCGTCGGTTATCGTCACTTTAATGATGATGTTATACTGGAATAACAAGTATGTAGCCGATTAATTTTTCAAAGTAAAACAAACATTTTAGCACTCTAAAATCATAAAAAAATATAATTCTATGATTTTAGAGTGTTTCTTTTTTGAAAATGCCTATCAAATATTCATTTACAGAACACATCATTGGTTGATTAGAACAATTTAACTACTTTTGGAGCATCAAAAAAATGTATCAATGAGCATTACGAAACACAACTGGACAAAAGACGAAATAATCGCAATATATAATAAACCTATGATGGACTTGCTGTATGAAGCAGCAACACTTCATAGACAAAACCATGATCCAAACGTAGTACAGGTATCTACACTGTTATCTATCAAAACGGGAGGATGCCCTGAAGATTGTGGTTATTGCCCACAGGCTGCGCGTTATAACACCGGAGTTGAAGGAAACGACTTAATGAGTGTAAGTCAGGTAAAAGCTCAGGCTTTGCGTGCTAAATCAAGCGGATCATCTCGTGTTTGTATGGGAGCAGCCTGGAGAAACGTAAAAGACGGAGCAGAATTTGATCAGGTATTAGAAATGGTTCGTACCATCAACAAACTGGACATGGAAGTTTGTTGTACTTTGGGTATGATCACCGAAAATCAGGCACAACGACTGGCAGAAGCTGGTTTATATGCTTACAATCACAATTTAGATACTTCTGAAGAATATTATAAAGATGTTATTTCAACCCGTGGTTTTGAAGACCGTTTAGAAACGATCGAAAATGTTCGTAAAACCAATGTTACGGTTTGTAGCGGAGGTATTATTGGAATGGGTGAAAGTATTGAAGACAGAGCAGGAATGCTTGTAGCGCTTTCTACCTTAAACCCACAACCGGAATCTGTGCCAATTAATGCTTTGGTTGCAGTTGAAGGAACGCCAATGGAAGATGAAAAACCAGTTGAAATCTGGGAAATGATTCGTATGGTTGCTACAACAAGAATTGTAATGCCGGATACACAAGTTCGTTTGTCTGCAGGAAGAACCAATATGAGTCGCGAAGGACAGGCAATGTGCTTTTTTGCCGGAGCAAATTCTATTTTTGCCGGAGATAAATTGCTTACTACACCAAACCCTGATGTTCACGAAGACATGAAAATGTTCGAATTATTAGGATTGAATCCACAAAAACCTTTTACAAAAGTTTCGCAACCTAAAACGGTTGAAGCAGCTGATTCTCAATTTGTCCCACTGGGTGAAAAACCAAAATGGTCAAGACCGGGGCACAGCATTGAAAGAAATCTTGAAGCTTCAGGTAAAGCAAAAGTTTAATATAAAGATTTTATAAATCTCAAATACTATTTTAAATTGCTTTTGGCTTAATGTCAAAAGCAATTTTTTTATTTAGAAAAATGAGAAGGGAAAATCTCAAAATCTGATTCTATTTACAAATTTTACAATTGCATCAGGTCTGACTAAGGAAGGATCTTCCCTTGTTACGTTCATCAGTATTAATAAAGCGCTTTTTTTTGAATAATCACGCAAAGAGGCGAAAACGCAAAGTTTTTTCTCTTTGTCTGACTTCGACTTCGCTCAGTCTGACAAAGAGAAACCTTTATTTAGGAAAGGTATTTAAAAACTTGTTTTACCTATAGAAGGAGTCGCAAAGTTTTTTAACCTTTGTCTCACTCTGCCTCTGTTCCTTTGAACCTGAAAATTATTCCTCACAAAGTCGCAGAAACGCAAAGTTTGATTCTTTGCAATACTGCGACTCTACAAGAAAAACAAGTCATCACACTCGTTTTAGCTTTTAAAACATCACTTTCTTAATTGATACTGTATTATTCTCTAACTTAACTTTTACAAAAAGAAGCTGATCCTGAGATTTTAAATTTACAATTTGAAAAGCCGGATCATTAATCGCTGATTTTTTATAAATCATGTTTCCGCTTACATCAAAAATAAGAATCTCACTAATTGTACTTTCAGAAGCATTGATATTGATTATTTTATCTTTTGCGCTTACAATAATCTCTTTTCCCTTATTTTCAAACTCGCCAACTCCCAATGATTTGTTGACATAACGCAATATAAAACGATCGTCAAAGACACCTATTCCGGTTGAAAACTTATAATCACTTTCTCTTAAATCATGTATTTGTCCGGTTATTTTATCTTCGATATAAATGGCCTGATGTACCAAATTCCCATCGGAATCATCTATCGAAATAGTAAAATCACTTACAATTGCAGAACGATATCCCAAAGGAATTGTATCGGTATCTAAAAAAGGCAGCGCACGCCCTTGGATAACATATTTTTTGTTACTGTTAATACTATAAAAATCCAAAAACGGATTTCCGTCAAGTGTTACACCATCAAATCTATTATCATGACCGTTTGTTGCTCCTTCCACATAACCAATCAGCAATTGTTTAAATGCTCCTTCCTCATTTTCCAGATCAAGCCATATGCGATGTCGCTCTAAATCGGTATTTTTTGAAGTATTTTTTATTTTAAAAAACTGACTGTTATCCGCACCCCCCAACCTCATTGCATTAGTAAAAGCGACCGTTCCGGCACTAACCGTTGTGGCGAAAAAAGATTGTCCTGCCCCAATTTTACCCGTTGGTTTAACCCCGGCATCCGTAGCCGGATTATCCGTATGCCCGGGATCACTTTTTGCAGATATTGCTACACCTCCAACAACATTATAACTCGCATAATCATCTGCGTTGTATTTATATGGTCCTACTCTACCTATAGGCGTATTATGGGTCCAGAAAAAGATAGTTCCATCCAGAAAAGAATTTGCAGGTAAAAAAAGATCCGCGTCCAAAGCAGAAGGATATGGATTTCCGATTAAATAAAAGTTACCCGCATCCATTGTTTCTCCGGACAAAGCACCATTGTTTGGAGCGCCAACAAATTGAGCTGTATAATCGGCTCTTACCGTATTTGAATAACTTTGAGGTCCACGAATAATATAACCTTTACCAATTATCATTTCGGTATTGGAACTGGTCATCACCCAGTTTGTTCCATTAAAACTAAAATATTTATCGGATAACGTTAAGGGTGACACATCTACTAATTTTTGTGGACTCACCGGTGTTGACCAATAAATATAATCGTATATAAAAATCTGTTTACCTGTACGTTTGTAACTAATAGAGCCCGAATTCAGTAACGGATTATCATTTGCCTGAACTAAACTTGCATTATTCTCAAACAGTAATTCCGTTCCCGGTGCTGAATCAACAGTTAATGCATTAGTTACCGTTAGCGTGTTTAATGCATTTATGGTCACTTTTTTCCCTGCATTTACTTTACAGGTACAACTGTTTATATCTCCTGTTGTCGCATAATCGTCAGCAAAGATAATATTATGATTTATTGTTGGCGTTCCACCCGACCAGCCTCCTGCTGTAGTGTAAGTGTTTGTTACAAGCGGATTTATAACTATATTCGATAAGGGTGGCGAAGCACAACTACCACTATATTGAACAATAAAATTATAGGTTCCGGGTGCAAGTCCGGTAATTGTATATGTTGTTGGATCGGGGCCAGCGCCTCCCGCATAAGTATTGGGAAAAGAACCGCTTTGCGTTATCGTATAATTACTCATATTGGGCAATCCATTTAAAACTAACGTACCGGTCGGCGTTAGACATGTTGGATCAGTAATTCCTCCATTAACGGGCGCAGTTGGTTGTGGAATTATTGTGATAGTAGCAGAACCACCTGTAAATGCTGAACTTCGAACACAAGTATCAGCTCCGGTTACAGAAACCAAAGTATAAGTCGTTGAAGTCGTAACCGGAGTGGTAAAAGTCGCAAAAGCAACACCACTGGTCACATTAGTCTGTGTACGATCTGCTCCGCCATTTTCTTTATAAACTACTGTATAAGGACCTGTACCCGTGGTTGCTGTAAAAGTTAGTTGTCCTGAACCTGTCGCACAAAATGGGCCATTGGCTGTTAAACTTCCTTGCGGTAATGGATTAACAGTAATTGTCGCAGAACCACTCGTGAAACCGGAGCTTCGAACACAAGTATCAGCCCCTGTTACAGAAACTAAAGTATACGTTGTAGAAGTTGTAACCGGAGTAGTAAAAGTCGCAAAAGCAGTACCACTGGTCACATTAGTCTGCGTACGATCTGCTCCGCCATTTTCTTTATAAACTACTGTATAAGGACCTGTACCCGCGGTTGCTGTAAAAGTTAATTGTCCAGCTCCCGTCGCACAAAAAGGACCATTAGCTGTTAAACTACCTTGTGGTAGTGGATTGACCGTAATTGTCGCCGAACCACCAATAAAGCCGGAGCTTCGAACACAAGTATCAGCCCCTGTTACAGAAACTAAAGTATAAGTCGTAGAAGTAATAACCGGAGTCGTAAAAGTTGCAAAAGCAGCACCACTGGTCACATTAGTCTGTGTACGATTCGCTCCACCATTTTCCTGATAGACTACTGTATAAGGACCCGTTCCTGCGGTTGCCGTAAAAGTTAATTGTCCAGCTCCCGTTGCACAAAACGGACCATTGGCGGTTAAACTACCCTGAGGTAACGGGTTAACCGTAATTGTCGCCGAACCACCAGTAAAGCCGGAGCTTCGAATACAGGTATCAGCCCCTGTTACAGAAACCAAAGTATAAGTCGTAGAAGTTGTAACCGGAGTCGTAAAAGTTGCAAAAGCAGTACCACTGGTCACATTTGTCTGTGTACGATTCGCTCCACCATTTTCCTGATAGACTACTGTATAAGGACCTGTTCCCGCGGTTGCCGTAAATGTTAATTGTCCAGCTCCCGTCGCACAAAAAGGACCATTGGCCGTTAAACTACCCTGAGGTAACGGGTTAACCGTAATTGTCGCCGAACCGCCAGTAAAGCCGGAGCTTCGAATACAGGTATCTGCCCCTGTTACGGAAACCAAAGTATATGTTGTAGAAGTAATAACCGGAGTCGTAAAAGTTGCAAAAGCAGTACCACTGGTCACATTTGTCTGTGTACGATTGGCGCCACCATTTTCCTGATAGACTACTGTATAAGGACCTGTTCCTGCGGTTGCCGTAAATGTTAATTGTCCAGCTCCCGTTGCACAAAACGGACCATTAGCTGTTAAACTACCCTGAGGTAATGGGTTAACCGTAATTGTCGCAGAACCACTCGTGAAGCCGGAGCTTCGAACACAGGTATCTGCCCCTGTTACAGAAACTAAAATATAAGTCGTAGAAGTAATAACCGGAGTCGTAAAAGTTGCAAAAGCAGTACCACTGGTCACATTTGTCTGTGTACGATTGGCGCCACCATTTTCCTGATAGACTACTGTATAAGGACCTGTTCCTGCAGTTGCTGTAAAAGTTAATTGTCCAGCTCCCGTTGCACAAAAAGGACCATTAGCAGTTAAACTACCCTGAGGTAATGGATTAACCGTAATTGTTGCCGAGCCTCCCGTAAATCCGGAGCTTCGAACACAACTATTTGCTCCTGTCACGGAAACCAAGGTATAAGTTGTAGAAGTCGTAACCGGAGTTGTAAAGGTCGCAAAAGCGGTACCACTGGTCACATTAGTCTGCGTACGATTCGCGCCTCCGTTTTCCTGATACACTACAGTATAAGGACCAGTACCTGCGGTTGCCGTAAATGTTAGTTGCCCTGAACCTGTAACACAAAACGGACCATTGGCTGTTAAACTACCTTGGGGTAAAGGATTGACTGTTATTGTTGCCGAGCCTCCTGTAAATGCTAAACTTCGTGCACAAATATCAGCCCCAGTTACAGAAACTAACGTATAAGTTGTAGAAGTTGTAACCGGAGTAGTAAAAGTCGCAAAAGCGGTACCACTGGTCACATTAGTCTGCGTACGATTCGCACCACCATTTTCCTGATAGACTACTGTATAAGGACCTGTTCCTGCGGTTGCCGTAAAAGTTAATTGTCCAGCTCCCGTTGCACAAAACGGACCATTGGCTGTTAAACTACCCTGTGGTAAGGGACTGACCGTTATAGTAACGGTAGCAGAATTTACAGCAGCACAAGAACCGTTTTGAATTACGGCTCTAAAATCTATCGTTTCAGTAAGTGGTCCTGACGTATAAGTTGCAGCTGTGTTAACAATATCATCCCACGTTCCAAATGGACCTGATGATTGCCATTTTAAAATGGTTCCGGTATATCCACTCAAAGTTAACAAACCACTTGTAGCTCCTGCACAAATTGTTTTTGCGCCACTTATAGTTCCTCCAACAGTTGTTGCAGAAACAATTACATTTGTTGTATTGTTTGCCGCAATATTTGAAGAACACACTCCCGATGTAAGATTGGTAACAGTAATTGTACTTGTTCCTATAGTAGTCAAACCAACTGCTGTAAAAGTCCCCGTTCCCGCAGAGGTAACCGTCATAGCTGCAGTAAGTGCAGTCCCGGTGGGATTAGTTCGATTATATGTTACTGTATAAACTCCAATAGGTAAAGAAGCTGCGCTGGAAGTTACCGTTATTACGGAAGTACTCCCAACCGAATTACAAACACCTGCTCCTGAAATTCCTGTAATACTATAAGTTGGACAAGTATAAGTAACGATAACCTGACCACGTGCGCCATTACCGCCACTCTGAGCGCCGCCCGACGCTGAGTTCATTGCTCCACTCCCCCCTCCACCAGGAGGAGTTCCAAAATTTCCGGGGCCATTACCCAATAAAAGACTGCTCAGAGCAGCTCCTCCGGCACCTCCTCCGGTATCACCTCCCTTTCCTCCGGCTCCCGAAGAGAGTCCTAGACTTAATAGAGCAGAAGCACCATTTCCCCCTGTGACACCAGAGGTTTTTGCTATTGAACCAAACGAAGCCGTATTTAACCCTCCGGCACCTCCGGCTGGTGCTCCTCCTGCCGTATTCGCAACACCTCCATGTCCACCAACCGCTAAGAGAATCGTTTCAAAACCAGTTATCGTAGAACTTCCACCATTACCACCGGTAGCTGTTGTACCAGTCGTTACTCCTGCCACTTTAACAGCCAAGGTATTTCCTGCCACAACTGTGATAGCACCATGTGCAAAAGCACCACCACCACCACCAGCGCCGCTTCTTCCAGCTAATAATCCGGCTCCACTGGCTCCTCCACCAGCTCCACCACCACCCCAAGCTTGTACGTCCATCGAAGTAATTCCAGCCGGAACTACTAATGAACCATCAGCCGTAAAGGTGTGAGGGGGTTGCGCCCATAAAGAGCCAAAAACAAATAAAAACAGAAAGGAGAGTTTTACCTTTAGAAATGATGTTTTTTTATAATGCAGCTTCTTTTGAGAAAAACAATGCATTAAAAATTGAAGCGGGAAAGCTGGTAATTTTTTTTTCATCGCACTACTTTTTAAGTTAAAAAGAAAAATTAAAACCAAACAGACGTTTGGTTAAAATGAAACTCTAAATACCTCAAAAAATAATTTTGACTATCAAAATCAACTTATAATTAAAAGCAAAAAAATACTAAAATGCTGCTTTTTAATTTGTGGTATTTAAAATAGCAATCAATATTTTGGCAGAGAAAAACAGAAAAGAGATGTACTTCGTCGGGCTTATAGGTACGTTTGTCGTACAAGCATAGCAACAAGGTACAATTTTATTTACAAGACAACAAAATATTTTACATAAAATTGTAAGAATTAGACACTTAAATAATTATGCGTTGATATAAAAACAGCATATTCTCCTTTAAAAACGGTAGTTCATCGGCAAAAAACGCATTTTGTCGAGTGTCTTTATTTACTGATAAAAAAATGAGATTTTCAAGCCATGAAAAAGAAAACATTCTGTATTGCATCATAGATGTAGCTAACCCAAAAAATAATCGCATCGAATCAAATGTTTTTCATGAGACTAGTCTTCTAATTAACTCAAATTGCTAGTTAATTATTCTTTTTCAATCTCTTCCTAATTTGAATAGCCTCCAGCTTTAGCTCAATATCATTAAGTTAATGGTATTTTTTCACGCAGATTGTGCAGATTCTGCGGATTTTTTTTCAATCTGCTAAAATCTGCGTGAGACTTTTTTTGACAATCCTAATAACTTGTTTCATTTTAGAAATAAGAGAACCTGTGGCTTGAATTAATTAATATCAGAATACTATTTTTTGAGTTATAGTATGATTGTTCTCCAAAACAACTTTTACTATTAGAAGTTGATTGCTGCATGACGGATTTGAAAATTGAAATGACCTCGCATCGATTTTATCTTTATAAAAAAGTAGTTTTCCACTAACATCAAAAAAATGAACTGACTTAATGTTCGTTTTTGCTGCTACTACATTTATGGACTTGTCTTTTACGGTTATCTGAACGCCGTCTTCCAATTTCTCCAAAGCTTCCTTTTTTAAGGTCTTTTCGGTGTAGTGTATTACAAAACGCTCCTGAAAAACTCCTTTTTCAGTGGTAAACAGATAGGGGGCTTCCCGTAAGTTATGTGTTATTCCCTTCGTTTTGTCTTCTAAATAAACATTCAAGTTCTCGTAGAGTCCTTCCTTTTTAGCAATTTTAATACTAAACTCCCCCTCAACAGCAGTCTCGTAACCCAGAGAAATTGAATCAGATTTGTCAAATACTGCTGTTATTCCCTGAATTACCAAATGTTTATTTTCGAGAATACTGTAAAAATCTGCCCATTTATTTCCTTTAAAAGATTCCGAATTAAAACTATCAACCGACACATCGGGTGCTCCATACACATAACCAACCAGGATTTGTTTAAAAATGCCTTCCCTATTCTCAAAATCCAACCAAATACGGTGTTTTTCGATTCCGGTTCTGATTTGCTTTTTATTATTTATCCCTGTTTTAAAAAAAGAAGTATTTTGACCAATAATTCGCATGCTGTTATCAAACGCAACAACTCCCGTATTTTTACTTACAACAAAAAAAGCCTGATTTGAAGCAATTGTTCCATCCGGTGCGGTCTCCTCTATTCCGTAAGAAAGTGCTGCTCTTGTTCCTACGCCTCCCAACAAATTATAAACTGCATAATCATCTGAAGTATATTTATGATCTTTAATTGGAGTATTATGTGTCCAGAAATAAAGAGTTCCTTTGATGTTTTGACTGTTTTTATCCAAAAACAAATCCGCACTAAGAGCTGAGGGATAAGGATTCCCAATTAAATTAAAAGTATTCTCTTTTCCTAAACCCAAACTAATCTTTCCATTATTCGGAACTCCTTTAAATATTGCATCATATGCCGAAGCTGTTGTAGCTGAAAAATCCTGAGGTCCGCGGATGCAATATCCTTTTCCGGGGGTCATAGTATGTTGCGGATCTTCAATGCTCCAATGATCTAATTCATAGTTATAGGAGAAAAATTTATCCGATAATGTCTTCGGAGAAACAGCTATCAGTTTTTGATCTACTACCGGAGAGGCCCAATAGGTATAGTCAAATTTTAAAATCGGAGATGATTTTCTTAGAACTTGTACGATTCCCGTATTTACAATTTCATCATCATCTTGATATAAACTGGCCGCATTATTTAAAACCAGTGTCCCCAAACCGTTATAATCAAATTCAACCCCTAAAGTATTTCCACTTAAAAGCGTAACGGTCTTCCCTTCCTTGATTGTACAGTTACATATCGCTGTCGCTGTTAAACCCGGATAATCTTCTGAAAAAGTGACTTCTTTTCCAGCGGACGGAAAACCATTTGACCATGCGATACCATTCCAATCGGTCGCTTCTAAACAAATTTTTAAACGAGCAACCCTATGTTTTGATTCTCCGGAGACGGAATTAAAATCGCCACCAATCATAAGTTTGCGATCAGCAGTAAAATGCATAGTGCGTACCTTATTGTTTAAATTTGCCTGAAAGCTGTTATCATAATCCCCCAACTTTAATAACCGTATTAACCTTAGGCAAGCTGTACTTTTATAAGTTCCTGAAAAAGTTCCTCCCACTAGGATACGATCATCGGGTTGTACTAAAATACTAAGAACATCTCCTTTACTAAAACCGGATCCGGAATCAAAAGTCGTATCCAGACTTCCGTTGGAATTCAATCTCAGAATCCGTTTTTGTGGAGTCCCATTGTACATTAAAAATGACCCTCCTACTATTATTTTCTGATCCGATTGTAACGCAATTGCACTTACTTTTTTATCAAACCCACTACCTGTGTTAAAAGTGGCATCTATACTTCCATCCTCATGAAGACGTACTAAACCTGACACCATAGTACCGTCAAAAGAAGTAAATCGTCCGCCAATCAGAATTTTTCCGTCCGGTTGAACCAGTACGGCCTCTACAATAGCATTGGCACCCAAACCAACATTAAAATCAACATCAAGCAAACCGTTTGCCAACAATCTGACTATTCTTCCAACCTGTACAGTATTATATGACGTAAAATTACCGCCAACAATTATCTTTTGATCGGGCTGAAGTGCCATTGCATAAACCTGATTATTAAAGCCTGAGCCTAAACTAAATGTTAAATCAACGGTTCCATCTGCTAAAATACGAGCAATCCTATTGCAAGTTGATTCGTTGTATTTTGTAAAATTCCCACCAAAAACAATCTTATCATCGGCTTGTAAAACGGCCGTTTTTATGCTGTTATTCGCTCCCAATTGCTTGGAATTAAAAGTATCATCTAAGGTTCCATTTTCTAAAACTCTGGCTATTCTTGAAGAAAAAGCTCCATTGAATCTGGTAAAATTCCCAAATACCATAGTTTGTTTACTGGCCAAAGGCAAAACTTTTAAAACAGAATTATCAAAACCAATTCCGGCAGCTAAATATCCGGTATCCTGTTCTCCTCCGCTATCAATTCTAGTCAGTCTACCCTGATTCAGACTATCAAATACAGAGAATGATCCCGCGATATACCAAGATCTGTCTGCCGTACTCTCTAATCCTAAAACGGAAGCAGATCCCGGTCCTGCTCCAGTATAGAAATCGTTTCTTATCGTTCCGTTAGCATTTAAAAAAAATAAACGGTTTACCTCACTATTATTGTAGTAACCTGTGAAAGACCCTCCAACAGCAATAGTCCCCGAAGCATCAATTTTGATCACCTGAACCGCATTTTTACTGAGACCGGAGCCTGATAGGAAACCAGAATCGAGGGTCCCGTCATAATTGATCCGGATAATCCTATTGGCACTGTTTCCATTATAATTTGTAAATTTTCCTCCTAAAATAATTTTTCCATCGGACTGTACAGCTATTGCATTTACATCATCATTAAAAGCATTTCCAATACTAAAATGTTCATCAACTCTGCCATCAGAATGCAGTCTGACTATTCTGTTAGCCGAAACTCCATTAAAAACAGTAAAAGCTCCCGCTACTATAATTTTTTGATCCGGTAAAATTTCAATATTAGTAATGAGTGCTGAAGCCCCAGTTCCTGTATTAAAAGAGGGATCTAATGTTCCATTGGGTAAAACACGTGCTATTCTATTTACGGTAACGGCATTGTATTTGGTGAAACTGCCCACTATAATTATTTTTCCATCCGATTGCAAACCCACTTTATAGATGATTCCTGTCGCAGCTGCAATTGCTGTATTGAATGATATATCTTGTGATCCATCCGTATTTAAACGAATTAGTCGACCCACGCTGACGCCGTTGTAAGCTGTAAAACTTCCTCCAACAATTATTTTTCCATCCGGTTGCACACAGACGCTGTAGACTTTTCCGTTGAAACCATTTCCCATCTGGAAACTCTCGTCAATCGATCCGTCTGTATTCAACCGAGTCAAATAAGAGAGTTGTATTCCATTAAGAGTCAGAAAATCACCTCCTACGATCAGCTTTTCATCGGACTGCAAAAATAAGGTTCTAACGGTATTATCAAAACCATCCCCGATCGTACCGTCATCACGTACATTAAAGTTCTTATCCACTTTTCCTTGCTGTGCATACAAGTCGGCTTTATTAATAAAACTGACTACTATTACTAAAAGAATTATATTTCTAATCAAAGTCAGATAGATTGAATTAAATAGTTGTAAGATTTAACTGCAATTTATTTTTCTTTTATAAATCTGACAATACCCACTTGACGGGATATTTAAGGTATGTTAATTTTCAATTTGAAGAAAACGCAAAAAAAAATCCATTTGCCTTTGACAAATGGATTTTATATAAACTTAACTAGTGTTTTTTATTGAAATATAGCTTTCTTGGTCGTTGTGTGACCATTTTCCAAAACAATCTTGATCAATACCATCTGATTGGCTGATTGTAAATTTGCTATTTGCAATTCAGTTGCTCCGACTTTATTCTTTTCGTAAAGCAATTTCCCCGAAAGATCATAAACCATAACTTCTTTAATATTCTCTTTTTCTGAAGTTACTTTGATTGCCTTATTTTTTACGGAAACAATCAGATCACTGTCTGTATTTTCAAAATCATCAATTCCTAATGTTTTATTTGTGTAGCGTAGTACAAAACGATCCGAAAAAGTTCCTTTTGCAGTCGTAAAGGTATATTTACCGGCTCTTAAGTCATGAACTTTAGCTGTTACTTTGTCTTCTAAATAAACAACCTGATTAACCAAATCACCATCTGTCTGCTCGATAGAAATTGCAAATTCACCTTCAATAGAACTACGATATCCTAAAGGAACAATATCGGTATCCGTAAAAGGTAAGGCACGGCCTTGAATTACATAATTTCTACCATTATCAATACTATAAAAATCGATATAGGCATTTCCATCAAAGCTTTCACCGTCAAATCTGTTTTCAAAATCATTGGTAGCTCCTTCTATATATCCGATCAAAGCTTGTTTAAAAGCACCGGTTTCATTGGTCATGTTTAACCACATGCGACCGTTCTCTGCTTCCTTATTTTTTGACGTATTGTCTCTTTTAAAAAACTGATTGTTAGCACCCACTGGACGCATACTATTATTAAAAGTAACCGTTCCAACATCATTTGTACTAATAAAAAAAGATTCTCCTGATGCTATTTTACCAGAGGGCGTATTCATATTGCGCCCGGGTGCTTGAGAAGGTCTCGTTGCTACACCTCCGGTAAGATTATAACTTGCATAATCATTTGAATTGTATTTGTGTATTCCTACCACACCTATTGCTGTATTGTGGGTCCAGAAGTAAATAGTACCGTTTATAAAAGTATTCGCATTTAAAAACTTAGTAGCGTCTAATGCCGAAGGATATGGATTACCAACTAAATAAAATTTATCTGCTAAAAGAGATTCTCCTTTAATAATTCCATTATTAGGAATCCCAATAAAATTTACCGTTTGAGAATACGTACTAGTGTTCCAATAATCTTTACCATTTGGATATCCGGTATCTCGTTTAGGAACACGAATAATATATCCTTTACCAGGTTTCATAATCGTATTTCCATTTTCAATTACCCAATTCGATCCGTTAAATGACATATACTTGTCGGATAACGTATTGGGTGACAAAACATTCAATTTTTTATCTGCTACTGCTGATGACCAGTAGGTATAATCGAAATTTACCATTGGAGTTGAAATCCGTTCCATGTCAAACGAATTTACAGCTCCGGTATAAGTAGCATTATCATTGGTCTGAACCAAGGAACCATTGTTTTTTATTATAAGCTTACCATCTCCATTTACCACAATATTTTCATTAACGGTAAGAGTTTTGTCTCCTGCGATCGTGAATGTCTTTCCTGCTGCTATGGTACAAGTACAAACTTCTAAATCGTTAGTCAGAACTGTACTCTTATTGACCGTAATCGAAGAGCCGCTCTGAGGCACCACTGATCCATCATAAACAAAAGGAGTATCAATAAAATTAAGGGCTAACTTGGCATCACCTCCATCTTCTCTTAAACGTACTTCTACAGTTGACGTTTTATTCAAAGGATACGTTTTTCCTCCGTTAATTAATGAAGTAGTATTGGTATAAATAGATTGTGTAAATATTTTGACTCCATCAATATAAATTTCACCCACATCATCACAATTTACAAGTTCTAATTGATAACGACCGCAAGGAAAACCTTTACGTTTATAGGTGATGGTAAACTGATCAACGGGCATTGGAGCACCTTCCCAACCCGAATAATAAGAGGGTGATACCAAAGCATTCCACTTTGACTGTGTATTGATATCTAAACTTGTATCTACATAAGTTCCTGCATAGGTGTCTGCCACTAAGGCAATATTTGCTGAATTAAAGCCAAAAACATTCCACTTATTATCTCCGAAAGGCAGTAAAGTATCTCCTTTTATCATACCATATATAATGGACAATCTGGATGCACCTTCTTTTTCGTAATATTCTAAAACAAAGTCATGTGTTCCTTCTTTCAAGTTGTGCAGCGTAGATCTTACTGCATAACCTTGATCCTGCCAGTTGTCTATCACTAAATCACCATCAATATACAAACGGTAACCATCATCACCTCCTACTGTAAAGTTAAATTTACCGGCCTCTGTTGTAGCCTTCATCAGGTAGCGAACATAAAACCTGTCGCTTGGTACTGTACCGCAAAATGCATTTGGCGCAACACTTGTATCTCCTGTAATTACATCTGTACCTATTTTTCGGTCAAACATCGCTTTCTCTGCAACAGATCCAACATAAGTAGTCATCGCGGGAGTATTTCCTGTATAGGTATAAACATAACCTTTCCAGCTGTTAACTCTGGCTGTTAAAGAGGGAACACATGGTGGTGGCGTTACCGTAACTGTAACGGTTGCAGACGAATAATTTTTCCCGTCATACAAGGTGTAGACAAAAGAACTCGTCCCAATAAAACCCACAGCAGGAGTAAAAGTCACATTGGTTTTATCATTAACCTGAACAGACCCTCCTGAAGCCGGTTGTGTTGAAGTAATAGATGCCAATGCGCTGTAATTTTCATCATTTTCCAGAATCGGTACAATTATAGCCGTATTGGAATCGGTCGTAATTAGATCCGGATTTGCCGTAAGTAAGTTGGACGTATCGACAATACCCGAAATGGTTGGCCCTACTTCTCCTCCATAATCGTGTTTGATTCTAAAATATCCGTTGTAAATATTTTGAACCCCATAAGGATAAATTCTAATATAAAATGTTTGATTTGGACTGCTAGTCACCACAGTATTAGCAGGAAAATTAAGGGTTACCTCAGTATCTGTACCTTGTACTGCTGTGGTTGACCCCAAAAGGATCTTACCGTCATCAGGAAAAGTAGGATCTGTGGAGTAACGTACTTCGTATTTTGTTGCTCCTTCATTTCCCGAAGGAGAATTGTATATAAACTTAAATTGCGTTAAAGTCAGTTTGTAATTGGCTTTTGGCCTAACACTTACCTGAGCATATTTGTTAAGATTCACCGTATTTTTAATCGTACTGGTTTGAACATTAGTAAGATTAAAATAATTTGGATTACTGTTTGTGGTTAGATTAACACCTGAAGCACTAATGTCATTTGCAATGATATTGGCATCAGTGACAACTGCTTTGGGCTGATCTACTGCACCATTCCAGATGATTAGCCGAGGTGTAGCTTCTTCAACAAAAACCGAAACTGTAGCTGTAGCTGTTTTGTTCCCTTTTTTTAACGTATACGTAAATGAACTGGTTCCTTTAAAATTTGTTGCAGGTGTAAAAGTAAGGATATTGTCAGTGTTTGTTACCGTTCCGTGAGCCGTTGGCGGTTGCGTGTAAGTCATTGTTGAACCGTTATAGTGGGTATCGTTAGTTAACGGATCAAAGGTTACTGCTCTTTTTTCTTTCGTTGAAACAAGATCATCATTTGCATTCAGGTCAGAGGCATCATAAGGCAAAACAGAACCTGTAATCGTAGGTGTTGTATTGCCATTTTCAATTGAACTCAAATTAATCAAGAACAATGGTGAATTAGGATCGCTATTGGGTTTTAGTTTATAGCCATAAATACGAATGGTTATCGTTTCTCCGGCATATAGGGTAACATTAGACAAATTCAATGACTTGTTTATTCTTCCCGGGCTTGTTGTTTCGTCTACTAATAAAGTACTGGTGGCAAAATTATCTTTGGAATAACGAACCTGATAGCGGTTCACATACAAATTAGCATCGCCTCTATAAGTGAATTTGAAAGCATTCAATTTAATTTTATATCCCGTTTTTGCTGCTGTTGTAAATTGAAAATATTTAGTATCATCAATAGCAAATGAGGTTGTCCATGGACTTCCTTTAAACCCTTCTCCTTGCGCAGGAGTTACAGTCAAATTACTTCCATTACTTAAATCCCCTGCAGCAACTGCTGCTGTGTAATTCGTATTAACAGAGGGTGCTTTAGTTCCAGGGCCATTCCACTTTACTAAATCTTCTTGTGCAAAACCAATAAAGGGTAAAAGTAAAAATAAAAGTAATTTTCTCATCATTTTAGTTGTTTCTATCTGATTAGTATGCAGGCATATAATTTTGGGCTTGCAAAGATAGAGACAACTACGTACTAGTCATAAAAGTGGTTTTAAGAAAGTCCGTATAATCGACAAAGCAAAAGAAATACTCGATGAAATACATCATAAAAAGCATCAAACTGTGTTAATTCTTATAAAAGCAAAGTGACAAAATATAAGAATAATCGTAAAAAACAGTTAGAAATAGCGTGTTTTTTAATTTAAAAAGTCTAAAAAAGCGAGTTTTGATGCGTAATATGCAAGAAAGCCTCCATTCACAAACATAAGTTCCAGGGTGCTAAATGAGGTTTAACACTAGCAATCTGATTAGCGCTAATGCCTTTTTTAAGTAACGCAAAAATTAGATTTTTACTACCGGAAAAGAAAATGGAGTTTTATTCCAGTTCCTTCATTTTTTCATAAACCAAGTTACTTTCATAACCTCTTCGCAACAGATAATCGCAGAATTTTTTCCTTTTTTTAAGCGTGTTATTTTCATGAATACTATTCCAGCATCTTTCCGAAAGTTGTTCAAAAGTAGTTTCATACTCTTCTGCCGAAATTTCTTTTAATGCCAAAGTGATATTAACCGCGGAAATCTGTCTGGCTTTTAACTCATTTGTGATCCGAATTCTGCCCCAAAATTTAATGCGATGTTTACCTCTGGCAAAACTGCACGCAAAACGTGTTTCATTTAAAAAATTACCATCAATTAACTGAACTACTATCACATCAATTTCGTCTGAGGTCATCTTTAAACTGTACAATTTGGCAACCACCTCTGCATGACAGCGCTCCTGATAGGCGCAAAAATGTTCTAATTTGAGTAAGGCCTCCTTTGGGGTACATATTGAATTCATGGCTTTTTTCCTGCTTTTTAACTATTCTTGCGAAAAATAGTCATTTTGTTGTTAAAATTCGGCCTTTATTTTTCAATTATCTCAGAAACTCTTTTTCTAAAATGTTGTATATGTGCAGAATTATAATATTTTTGTACGCCGAATTGGATTATTCAATAATGCTCAAAAACAAGCACTTAAATAACTGATTCTAAAATTTAAAACCAAAAGAAAAACACTACTCAGGTTTACTATCCGACATAATAGAGAACCGGTGCTTTTTTTATGTGTTTTAGCCCAAAACAAATTTAAAATATAAATACCACACGCTGATGATTAAAAAATTACTTTTATTCGTTGATTTCTTATTTTGTCAAAAAATAAACAAACCCAAAAGTTATAAGGTGTTTGGTTTACTTCAATTTCTTTTTTTATTGTTTTTTGTGGAAACAGGAAATGCACAATTGATTGCTAACTATACTTTTGCTACAAGTAATGGAACGTATTCAAATATTTCTTCAACCAGTGGAGTACTAACGGCCTACTCAAATAATGGTATTGGATGGGACAACTCCTCTACTGCAAATATTGATTTAGGCTTTACATTCACGTTCAATGGGATAGATTACACTCAATGTTCTATCAATACAAATGGATTCTTAACTTTTAGTTCAAGTACTCCCCAACCAACATACTCAAGCAACACCGAATATACTCCCATTTCGTCGGCAGCAGCATATAGTGGGGCCATAAGTGCTTTAGGCCGAGATTTAGCTAATAATGGTACAACAAGCTCTACAATAACTTACAATACCATTGGTGCATCACCAAACAGAACATTTGTAGTGCAATGGAATAATGTAAGACGTTATGATAGTAACACCAACCGTTACTTAACTACTGGAAATTATAATTTTCAGATTAGATTAGTCGAATCCACTAATGTCATTCAAATTGTTTACGGCGTATGTGATATCTCTGATACAGATTTACCAGTACAAGTTGGTTTACGAGGAAAAACAAATTCTGACTTTAACAATAGAACAGTAGCAGGAACATCAGCAAACAACTGGCCCAACTCAACTGCAGGAAGCTTTAATAACAGCACTTGTCTTACTGGTACTACAAACAATAGACGTCCGATTAGTAGTAGTACTGACACTAATGGCCTAACCTACACCTGGACTCCTCCCACTTACTGTAATTTTAACAGTTTCTCAACGGTAAGACAAATTACCAATGTAAAACTGAATACACTGGATAAGTCTAGTACAGGAGCCACCAGTTACGAAAATTTCACAGCATTTAACACCACTTTGGTTAGAGGTCAATACTACACTGTCTCCATAAAAGGTGCTACGCCATCGAACAGTAACATCTATTACATGGCATATATAGACTGGAACCGGGATGGGGATTTTACTGATACTGGTGAAAATTATAAAATTGGCACAATTTATAATTCTAACGGGGCAGATGGTAAAAATGCATCCGTTTATTTTCAAATACCAACTTCTGCCTCCCTTGGTATTACCCGTCTTCGCATCATCGGTCAATCTGCAGACTACGATACAAATCCTTGTTCTACATCAGTAACAAGTCCACAAGGACAAGTTGAAGATTATACTATAATCGTTAATGATGGTTGTGCAGCAACACCTATCACTTCTAGTCCTACCACCTTAACCACATCATCTACTGTATGCCCGGGTAGTCCATTTACATTATCTCTAGGAACTACCTTCGCAGACGGAGCGACTTATTTATGGGAGTCTTCTGCAAATATTAATGGACCATGGACCAATGCTACGCCAGCACCGATACTGTTTTTTGATTCCAATTCGTTTAATACAGTACCTGCTAACACAGCTGTTTCGGGAAGCGCAAGTATAACAAATGGCAAATTAATTTTAACAACTATTGAAGGAAATGAAGTAAGAGGTGGTTTCATTGTTGACAAATCTCCAGCTAATAATATAAATGCCTTTACAACCTCTTTCGATTATTATGCTTCCGATGGAGATGGAGCAGATGGTTTCAGTTTGAGTTATGCAAGTGGATTGGTGAATAGTATTGGTGGAGGAGAAAACGGTGAAGGGTCAGGTATAATAGTCCAATTTGACACCTATGACAACGATGGTGTGACAGCTGGTACCCGCATTAGAATTCTTTACAACAATAGCGCTATCTTTACATCGGCTATTAATGCTCCTTTTAACATAAGAACTGATATTAATCCAAGCATAGTCAGAGACGTCGTATTGACCGTTGACAATAAGGGATTCCTCTCACTTAGTATAAAAAACTCTCTAGGTCAACCAATTACTGTTGTATCTAATCTACAATTACCAGCTGCCTATCTTACCGAAGATAAATCAAGTTGGAAATTTAAATTTTCAGGGCGAGTTGGAGCCATAAACGACAATCAAAACATCGACAATTTACAAATAAGATATTTAGATGTTGCCAACTCAAGACCCACCTTTACAACTACGCAAACGGTAAAAAAATATTATCGTGCACAAATTACTTGTGGTGGGACAGTTGCATCAATACCAGTAATGGTTGACGTAATTTCGGCTACTATTAGCCCAATGACAATAACTGTTTGCTCAGCATCTCAATTTACGGCGACACCAACAACGGGAACCAATGGAACTATTCCATCTGGCACAACTTATACTTGGACAGCTCCAACTGTAACCGGAAACATCTCAGCAGGTGTCGCCAGTACAGGTACTCCTACTGGTAACATAACGGGCACGCACACAAACACAACAGCTACGGCACAAACCGCTACTTATACGGTTACACCAACTACATCGGGTTGTGTAGGAGTTCCGTTTAATTTAACAGTAACAGTAGACCCTGCAACAGTTCCGGGAACAATTACTCCCAACTCACCACAAGTGTGCACAGGAACAAACAGTACAACTCTAACACTATCAGGCCAAACGGGAACAGTAGTAGGATGGGAATCTTCTACTAATAATTTCACCAATGTAACTTCAATAACAAATACAACTACGGCACTTACTGTTACTGATTTAACTGCAACAACTTCTTATAGAGCAATTGTAAAAAGCGGTAGTTGTACACAAGCAACTTCTGCAGTAGCAACAATAACCGTTTCTCCTGCAACAGTTCCGGGAACAATTGCCCCCAACTCACCACAAGTGTGCACAGGGACAAACAGTACTACTTTAACACTATCAGGTCACACGGGAACAATAGTAGGATGGGAATCTTCTACTAATAATTTTACCAATGTAACTTCAATAACAAATACAACAACAACACTTCCCGTTACTAATTTAACCGTAACAACTTCCTATAGAGCAATTGTAAAAAGCGGCAGTTGTACACAAGCAACTTCTGCTGTAGCAACAATAACCGTTTCTCCTGCAACAGTTCCGGGAACAATTAGTCCGAGCTCACCAACAGTGTGCACAGGGACAAATAGTACCACTTTAACACTATCAGGCCAAACAGGAACAGTAGTAGGATGGGAATCTTCTACCAATAATTTCAGCAACGTAACTTCAATAACAAATACAACTACGGCACTTACTGTTACTGATTTAACCGCAACAACTTCTTATAGAGCAATTGTAAAAAGCGGTAGTTGTACACAAGCAACTTCTGCAGTAGCAACAATAACCGTTTCTCCTGCAACAGTTCCGGGAACAATTACTCCCAACTCACCACAAGTGTGCACAGGGACAAACAGTACCACTTTAACACTATCAGGTCACACGGGAACAATAGTAGGATGGGAATCTTCTACTAATAATTTTACCAACGTAACTTCAATAACAAATACAACAACAACACTTCCCGTTACTAATTTAACCGTAACAACTTCCTATAGAGCAATTGTAAAAAGCGGCAGTTGTACACAAGCAACTTCTGCTGTAGCAACAATAACCGTTTCTCCTGCAACAGTTCCGGGAACAATTGCCCCCAACTCACCACAAGTGTGCACAGGAACAAACAGCACTACTTTAACACTATCAGGCCAAACGGGAACAGTAGTAGGATGGGAATCTTCTACTAATAATTTCAGCAACGTAACTTCAATAACAAATACAACTACAACACTTACTGTTACTGATTTAACCGCAACAACTTCTTATAGAGCAATTGTAAAAAGCGGTAGTTGTACTCAAGCAACTTCTGCAGTAGCAACAATAACCGTTTCTCCTGCAACAGTTCCGGGAACAGTTGCAACCAGCCAATCACAAGCATGCTCTGGAACAAACAATATTACTTTAACACTATCAGGTCAAACAGGAAGTGTCTTAAGATGGGAATCTTCTACGGATGGTTTCCTTACAACACCGAGCACAATTATAAATACAACTACAACACTTTTAATTACTACTTTAACTTCTACAACTTCTTACAGAGCAGTTGTACAAAGTGGTAGTTGTACAACATTAAATTCTGTTGCAGCTACAATAACAGTAAACGCAGGACCAACAGCACCAATAGTAGGCACAATAACACACCCAACCTGTATAATAGCAACAGGAAGTGTACAATTAAGTGGCTTACCTGCTACAGGAACCTGGACCTTAACAAGAACACCGGGTGCTGTTCAAACAACAGGATCAGGAGCGACAACTTCAATAACAGGTCTTGCAGCTAATACTACCTATACTTATACTGTTAGTAGCGGTGCATGTCCGTCTGTATCTTCAGTCAACGTTGTTATAAACCCAATACCTCAATTGGCAACCTGGAATGCAGGATGGACCAATGGGCCTCCAACAATTAATCAACCCGTACTTTTTGAAGGAGACTACACGTCAACAACGGATGTAAATGCTTGTAGCTGTACAATAGGCTTAACAGCTAAAGTTGTAATTAGCATTGGAAATACTTTAAAAATCACCAATGGCCTGACAGTTGCAAACACAGCGAGTCTGACTTTTGAGAACAATTCAAGTTTAGTACAAACCAATGATGATCCTACTATCAATTCAGGGATCATCACCTACAAACGCAAAACATCACTTCGTCTTACTGATTACGGATACTGGTCTACACCTGTAAATCCTAAAAAATTAGTCGATGTATCTCCTTTAACTTTGTCTGATAAATACATGGGCTTTAATGGAACAGGCTGGGTCATCACCAATTCAAATACCGAAATGACAATTGGTAAAGGTTACATTATTCGTGCTCCGCAAACCTTTTCTAATGTAGATAGAGCGGATTTCACTGCTGAATTTAAAGGTACTCCAAACAATGGTGCTCTCAACGGTGAGACCGTAGAGGCTGATAAGTTTTACCTGATCGGTAACCCTTACGCATCTGCTCTGAACGCTAATAGCTTTTTAGATGACAATCCTTTCATGAACGGAACGCTTTATTTCTGGACACACAATACCCCTATAGGCGGTTCAAATGGTCTGAAATATCTTGCTGATGATTACGCTGCTTTTAATCTAACAGGGGGAGTAAATACCAAAGCCCCTACCGGCGATGATGCACCCGGAAATAACGATTCTGAGCCATCCGGTTATATCGCTGCAGGACAATCTTTCTTTGCAAGTGCGGCCAGCCCGGGAACAGTTTCTTTTAAAAACTACATGCGAGAAGGTGGCGCAAATAACGGTCAGTTCTTTAAACCGGCAAGACCATCAAAAGAAAAAGCAAGCAGAAATCGCATCTGGATTAACATCATCAACAAAGAAGGAATTTTCAAACAAACGCTTCTTGGTTATGTCAACGGTGCAACAAATAGTTACGAAAACAGATATGACGGTGAATCTTTTGACGGTAATCCTGCTCTTGATTTTTACAGTATCAACAACGATCGTAATCTTGTTATTCAAGGACGTGCTCTGCCTTTTACAGACACTGATATTGTTCCTTTAGGGTATCGTAGTGCCGCTGCGGGTGATTATACCATCTCAATAGGAAAAATAGAAGGAGATCTGATCAATCAGAACATTTTCATTGAAGACAAAACGACGGGGAAAATCCATAATTTAAAAACAGCGAAATATACCTTTACCACTGCAAAAGGAACTTTTGCGGATCGTTTCGTACTGCGTTATACAGATAAAACATTAGGAACCGGAGATTTTGAAAATACCGAAAACAATGTTTTTGTTACGGCTAAAAACAAAGTAATAAAAGTAATCTCTGCAAAAGAAACGATTAAAGAAGTTACGATTTATGATGTTTCAGGAAAACTACTTTATAACAAAAAGAAAATTGGTGAAACGGAATTGCAAATAGCAAATTTACAATCCGCTAATCAGGTTCTATTGATTAAGGTTATCTTAGACAACAATCATACAACCACCAAAAAAGTTATATTTCAATAAGATATAAACACCGATTTAAGCATAAAAAAAATCCATTTGTTCAGACAAATGGATTTTTTTTTATACTTTATTTTAATGTTTTCAATTAAGCCTTTTCAATTAGAATACTGACCGCATTGCCACCAAAGCCAACGGCATTAATCAATATTTTCTTTAATGGCTTACTCTGTTTTTGTACTTCGGCAAAAGGAACATTAACGAATGTATTGTGCTGCAACATCAAAAGAGCAAGTTCCAGACTCAATATTCCGGAAGCGCCAAAAGTATGTCCGATCTTCCATTTATTAGTCGTTAATAAAGGTGTTTTAGCCCCAAAGACTTTTTCAATAGCACGCAACTCCGTAAGATCTCCTTTTATGGTTCCGGGAGCATGCATTACAATCGCATCAATTTCCTCCGAATTAGTATCCTTTAAAGCCATTTTCATGGACTTTTGAAAACAATCCGCTTCTGCAGAAATCGAAATATTATGTTCTAAAATTTCTGTTGCATAGCCCACGCCTGTAATATAGGCTATAGCATTTTCTTTCTCTCCGGCTTCGAGACAACATACCGCAGCCCCTTCACCCAAAATCATAGTATTTTGCGTTTTCTCAAAGTCAAAAGCAAGATTAGGCCACGATTCTTCCTCCTGATCAACACGGGAATATATTTTTAGTGCTCTCATCTGAGCGATCGTAAAATCGGTCAAAGGCGCTTCACTCCCTCCTACCAAAAATTTATCCGCCATTCCTGATCTCAACCATGCCACACCATTTAAAAGAGCATGAAGTGCTGTTGAACAGGTAATCGAATGCGAGATTTCCGGACCAACGCTTTGTAGATCGTGCGCTATCCAGGACGAGATATTACCCAAAGTTGTGGTTGGGGAAGCTAAAGTCTGTGCTTTACCGGTATCGATATATTCCTTATAATGCTTTTCGAATAAATCGGTAGCTCCACGGGAAGAACCTATATTTATTCCGAAAACGTCCTCTTTATTCCAACCTGCTTTTTCGACCGCTTTTCGCGAAGCAGTCAAAGCAAACAGAACAGAGTCGTCTAAAAATTTGTACTTAATATCCGATTCACGAACCTCGGCTACAATTTGTTTTGATTCAACATCCAAAGCCGCAACAGAAGTTTGCTGCTGATCTAAAAATTGCTTCGAAAAACAATGTTGATTATCCAGATATTTTTCCCAGATTTCTTCAGCATTATTACCCAATGGAGAAATAGAAGAGAAAGCTGTTATGGAGATTTTTTTATTCAATGTTTTTTATTTAACCGCAAAGTTCGCAATGTTCCTGCAAAGTTTGCAACGTTTTTAAATATTTAAGCTACTAAAGTCAAATAAACGTTGTTTAAATGAACTTATATAACTCATATGGTTTAAATCAATTAAACCATATCAATTGCCTCTTCGATAGTCGAATAGACTTTTTGAAGCTGCGCATCAGTCATAATGTATGGAGGTAAAATGTAAACAATATTACCAACCGGCCTTAAAATAACTCCTTTTTCAATAAAGAAATTGTAAAGTTTAGTTCGCATTGAACCGTAATAACTTTCTTCTGCATCTGATTTTATTTCAACTGCAAAAATAACCCCTAAAGTTCGGGCAGTAATTACTTTTGGATGGTTCTCGATTTTCTTCTGAAAATTTAGGTGACTTTTATTTATTCTTTGAATGTTGTCCTGCATTTCATCCGTTTGCAACAAATCAATACTGGCCAAAGCCGCTGCACATCCGGTTGGATTTGCCGTAAAAGTATGACCGTGGAACAAGGCTTTATTAATATCATCATCATAAAACGCATCAAAAACCTCTTGTGTAAAAGTCGTAATCGCCATTGGAATAGTCCCTCCCGTTAATGCTTTCGACAAACAAATCATATCGGGTTCTTCGGTAACATAATCCATTGCAAAGGTTTTTCCGGTTTTACCAAAGCCCGTCATTACTTCATCGGCAATGGTTAAAACTTTATTCTCTTTACAAATTTGAAGTAAGGTAGCCAAAGCTTCTGGTTCGTACATAACCATTCCTGCTGCACCCTGAACTAAAGGTTCAAAAATAAATCCGGCACAAGTATGGTTTTTAATCACGGCTTTCAATGCCTCAAAACTTAACTGTTCCGATCCTTTCACAGGAACCGGAATTCGTACCACATCAATAAACATTCCTTGAAAAGCTTGTGTATAAAAAGAGATTCCGCTTGCCGCCATAGCCGCAAAAGTATCTCCGTGAAAGGCATTTTCAAAAGCAATTATAGTAGTTCTTTTTTCATTTTTATTGAAAAAATATTGCAGTGCCACTTTTATAGCTACTTCAACCGCTGTTGAACCATTATCTGAAAAAAATATTTTCTGCTGATTCTTTGGTAAAATTTCAATAAGCTTCTCCGCCACTTTTATCGCAGGTTCATGCGTAAAACCGCCGAACAAAACATGCTCTAAAGTCGTTAATTGCTTGTAAATCGCATCGGCAATAAATTTATTACTGTGCCCGAACGGATTTACCCACCACGATGCAATGGCATCAATATATTCTTTATTATTCTCATCCCACAACAAAGCGCCTTCTCCTCTCGAAATGGCTATTGGAGTTTGCGCGGTTTTATGCTGTGTATAAGGATGCCATAAATATTGGCTGTCTTTTTCTGTTAAGGTCATCTAATTTTAGATTTTAGAATGTTGATTTTAGATTGCTAACAAATTCTCGCGAAACAAATCTGCGTACTCCCGGATTACATTTTGATCAAAATAAGGTTCTTCCTCTATTCTTCCGATGCATTTTACCGCTGTTTTATTCAAAATTAAATCTTCGGTAGCTTTGTTTTCGTTTCCGCTAAAGATAATTCCGGCCACCTCAAAACCTCTGTTTCTTATTGCTTCAATAGTCAACAGCGTATGATTGATGCTTCCTAAGTAATGCCTTGAGACTACAATCACTTTGTAATCGGATTGAATTAAATCGACAATTAAATCGGTTTCATTCAGCGGAACAAAAATTCCACCGGCTCCTTCTATCACCAAATGATTATCGGTTTTTGGCTCTTTGATTTCGCTCAATTCAATTCTCACTCCATCAATTTCTGCTGCCAAATGTGGACTTGCAGGCGTATTTAACCGGTAACTATTCTCAAAAATACGGGATTTAGAATTTGAAATTTTTGACTTGATTTTATCACTGTCCGAGTTATCCAGATCTCCGGCCTGAACAGGTTTCCAATAGTCGGCTTCTAAAGCTTCAACCACAATTGCAGAAGTCACCGTTTTACCTACATCTGTAGAAATTCCTGTAATAAATATTTTCATTGCTGTCTTTTAATAGTATGCAAAAATACCAATAAAAACAACAAACCCATCATTACGATGGGTTTGTTGTTTAACTACTCTTCTTTTAATTGATCTATAACCTTCTTTATTTCTTTGGCGTACTTGCCATAAAAAAAATGAACCCACCACTCTAAACCCAATCCCATAGAAAGAATCGCAAAAACAACCACCGAAAAAACACTTATAATTTCTGCATTGCTAAATTCAAACATCACAAAATCAGCTTCTTTTGAAGATTTAAAATAAACAAAAACAACTAAATACAAGATCATAAATGGCGTCAATGCAAACCCGAACGTTTTATACAATTCCATATTTAATCTGATATCAAAATAAGTCTCGTATAAACTGTCTTTGGTACTTAATGCAACGGTGTTCAATCGCTTGTAAAACAAATACAGCTTCGCCAAATAATATATCGTAACAGCGACAGCCATACTGTATAACAAATAGAAAGGCACAATAAATTTTTGTTCAAACGAACAGATATAAGGCACAAATCCGATTAAAAAAACTAAGACAACCTGCAAAATTAGCTCGTATTTCAGATTTTTTCTGATCCTGTCCAAAGGTGTATTGGCGGACCTGATTTTCTCTAAATTATCCGGAAGAATGATCGAATCCGATTTCTCATTGTTCCATGCGTTTTGTATGTCGTTAAAATCCATATCCCTGATTTTTTATTATTTCTTTTAGTTTTTCTTTTGCTCTGTTTAATTTTACTCTGGCATTTCCCTCCGAGATTCCTAAATTATCTCCAATTTCTCTATGTGAAAATCCTTCTAATTGGTAAAAAATAATTGCTTTGTCTATTTTTTCTAATTTTTGAACTGCTTTATAAAAATGATCAATCTGACTTTCTCTTATGTGCGAATCATCCTCCTCTTCTTTAATATTCTCTGAAGCAATCTCGTATTTATCAACCTTCCGTTTTTCTTTCTTTAGGAAAACAATTGCCGTATTAATAGCCACCCGGTACATCCACGTCGAAAATTGACTTTCATTTCTAAAGGACTCATACGATTTCCAAAGCTGACAAACAATTTCCTGAAACAAATCCTGCTGATCATCGGCCGTATCCATGTACATTTTCGACACTTTGTACAAGATTCCTTTATGACTTTCTATTCGATTTAAAAATTCTTTTTCTTTCTCTTTCAAAATAGCTCTAATTCATCACTGGTTTTACTGTGTATCCCGCTTTTCTCAACAAATTAATTATTCCTGTATCACCACCCAAGTGAGCCGCTCCAACTGCAAAAAAGACACTTTCCTTTTTCATCTGCTCCGGCATAATCTTGATCCAATTAGCATTTCTATCGTCAAGCATGTATTTCTTAGCTTTAAGATTCATTATTTTTTCATCTGTCGTCAATTTATACAAAGACTCCATATCTTCATTTTTATAGTTGGCTACTAATTTAGTCGTTTCATCAGCACTTGTTTCTTCGAGCATAGCAATCATTTCAACATCAGAATAGGCATTTTCAAAACTCTCGCATTGCGATTTTACGGTTTCAAGACCTCCAACCTCAATTTGACGTTTTTTTGCCATTTCGATAAAATTCATTTCATAAAATTTCAGGTCAGTACAACCAAAGCTTTTCATTGAGATCAGACTCATAACAGTCAACAAACTAAAACTGTCCACTTGTTGTATCGTCATTCCGGCATTTTTTTGCAGAATTACATTCAATTTTGACAACTGCTCCGGAGCTAATTTTTTACTTAATGGTACTTTTCCCATCACCATTTCCTGTAAGTCCACCATCTCTTTAGGGTCGGCAAAATTAATTTCCAGTACTAATTTATCTGATTTCTCGAATGCCTTATTTGTTTTTTCAGAAAGAAAATAATCCCCTGCGCAAATCATATGAACGGTTCCATACAAATAAGATGGTTTAGTTAATCCTTTTCCTGACACTTCCCATAGAAGCGAATTTTCTAATTTAGGAGCATTCGTTTGAGCGTTGGTTGTTCCATTAAAAATAAATAGTACTATAGCAATTGTTGATTTTATAAAATTTTTCATTTTGTTGATTGATTAAAATTATTTGGTTTAATTATTTAAAAATTCTTCTATTTATTCACTGATCTTACTTTTTTGCCAAAAAACTACAGCCAATAAAAAACAGGACACAGCACTAATAAGAAAGTGTTTGTTCGGATGGTTTAACAAAAATTGATTCACCACCGCAAATCCAAATACAGCCGAAGTAAAAAAAATAGAAATAAAATGGAAGTTTTTTGATTTTGATAAAAGTGATATTGTTTTCATAATGGTTTTGATTTATTTGATTACGACTCGTAAGTAATCAAAGCATAAAAACGTTACAAAGAAAATTTACATTTTTACATAAAATCAGTAAAATCAATATCTGACAAAGGATTTTTTTATTCTCAAATGGTAAATTCCACAGAGACACACAAAGAAAAAAAACAAAGATTCACAAAAAACTTAGCGTCTCTCTGCGCACCCTTTGTGAATCTCTGCGAAACAATACATCGTCTAAAACACAAAATTGCCTAATGACTGCAAAACCTGACTGATTTCCTCTTCCGAATTATAACTATGAATACAGAAACGAAGTCTTTCCTGCCCTTCCGGAACGGTTGGAGAGAGTATTGGTTTTACATCAAAACCTTTATCTTGTAGTTGTTGCGCCAGTTTTTTTACATTTTCGTTGCCCGGAACGATCGCCGACTGAATAGCCGATTTACTTCGAACAAACATGGGCTTCAAACCCAACAAGTTTTTTTGCTGATTAAAAAAGATAATATTCATTCGTAACTTCTCGATAACCAACTTTTCAGTTTCCAAATGCTGGTAAGCAGTCAGAATTGTAGATACCGAATGCGGAGACAATCCCGTAGTATAAATGAAACTTCTGGCAAAGTTGATTAGGTATTCTTTAAGTTCAACACTCCCTAAGACAGCTGCTCCATGGCACCCCAACCCTTTTCCGAAAGTCATGATGCGGGCGAAAATACGATTGTGCAACTGCAAATACTGCATTAATCCCTCCCCTTTTTCCCCAAAGACACCCAATGTATGTGCTTCATCAACCACCAGAAAGCAATTGTATTTTTCAGAGAGTACGACCAATTCTTCTAAATTCGGACTATCTCCATCCATAGAAAAAACAGTTTCGGTAACAATGTAAATAGTCGTATCCGGAAATTTAAGAATAAGTCGTTCTAAATCTTCAAAGTCATTATGGTTAAATCGATAGGATTTGGCATTAGACATGATAATCCCATCACGAATCGAAGCGTGACTCAATTCATCATACAGAATAACATCATTTCGTTGCGGTACAGCGCCGAAAAAACCAACATTGGCATCGTAACCCGAATTAAAGATTAAAGCTGATTCAGCATCATGAAACTGCGCTACAAAAGATTCGGTGATTTGATACAACGAATGGTTCCCTGAAATTAATCGTGATCCCGTCGCTCCATTCTGAATGAGTTCGTTTTCGATTAAATAATGATGTGCAAGTTTAAAAACAGATTCCGATTTAGAAAACCCAATATAGTCGTTAGAAGAAAAATCAACAAGATTATTAAAACTTGGTAATTGTCTCAGCGAATTATTCTGCTTTCTGTTTTCAAGCTTTTGGATAAGATTTTCAGGTAATTTCATAAAAGCAAAGTTATGAAATTCCAATTTATGAAATTCCAAATTCCAACTTTTCGAATTCTATCTTTTCAAAAAAGCTTGCGCGAAATCCTGTTTGTTTAAGCGAATGAGACTATTTATAAAAATCATTCGGCTCTGCAAAAAACGCAACGTATCATTAGCGATTAACATAAATAGTATTGTTAATTAAAATATTAATATTTCTAATTTTCAATTCACAAACTGATTATGAGTAATTTGTATATTGCATTAAAAAAGAGAAGAATGAAGATTATTTGCAAAAACTGTGAAACAGAAAATTATCCGGATTTTAATTATTGCCCTGAGTGCAGTCAAAGAGTAAATTTGCATCGTATAAGTCCGCACGAGATTTTTCATGAAGCTATTCATTATTTTTTACATGCAGACAAAGGGATTTTTCAACTTATTATGTCTTTGACATTAAAAAGCGGAACTGTAGCTAAGGAATATATCAATGGCAAAAGAAAGAAGTACTTTCCCCCACTTAATTTTTTCTTATTGGTTGCCGCTATCTTTGTTTTCATTTCCAACATTCCAAAAGAGACACCTCCTATTGATATCCCAAAAGAAAATCAGGAGCTTAGCGCTATTTCAAATCCTGTTCAAAAAGAGAAAATCATACATCTTTACGAACGAAAAGAAAAAATGTTTCATTTCATAAAAAAATATTCCAATCTAATGGCGATGATGGCGCTGCCGCTACTTGCCTTTTTTTTCTGGCTGTTTTACAAAAAAGAAAACTACAACTATACGGAGCATCTTGTAGCAGGTATGTACATGTTGGGCTTTTGTATACTCGTCAATACGCTTTTAATTTTACCCATATCTTTATTATTCCACTTATCGACTAATTATCAAGCTTTGTTTTTTCTACTGTTTCAGCTCTTTTATTTTACACTCTTTTATTATAGGTTTTTAAATAAAGACACCAAACTTCAACTTACAAAAACCTTTGCAGTAAGTGCTTTGGGCATCATATCCTGGTCAATTATATCAGGACTTACTGTACATACTTATATTTCGAGTGGTTTTTGGGGAATAATACAATAACAAAAAGTCATTCATTTAAAATAAACAAAAACAAAAAAGCCAGACAATGATGTCTGGCTTTTTTACTTATTCTTAAATTGTCTTAGTCTGCTAAAACAATTATCTTATTGTCTTTCATTTCGATAGTACCTGATTCAATTTCCAAAGTATAGGTTTGATCATTTACTTTCGTGAATTTACCCGCTACTTCTTTAGAAAAACTGAAGCTTGAAGCTACAATTTTAACAGTTCCTTTTTCTAAAATAGAAACGATAGGAGCGTGATGATTCAATATTTGAAAGCTTCCATCAACTCCAGGTACTGTAACCGAAGTTACTTCTCCTGAAAATAATTTTGCTTCTGGTGATACTATTTCTAAAGTCATAACTATTTTTTAAAATTCCAAATTATAAAATTCCAAAATCCAAAATTGGAATTTGGAATTTTTATTTTTTTAAGTTTATCAAGCTTGGCTTGATTATGCTTCAGCCAACATTTTCTCTCCAGCTTCGATTGCATCCTGGATAGAACCTTTCAAGTTGAAAGCTGCTTCCGGAAGGTGATCTAATTCACCGTCGATGATCATGTTGAATCCTTTGATAGTATCTTTAATATCAACCAAAACTCCAGGAATACCTGTAAATTGCTCCGCTACGTGGAAAGGTTGAGATAAGAAACGTTGTACACGACGTGCTCTTGATACAGATAATTTATCTTCTTCAGATAACTCTTCCATACCTAGAATCGCGATAATATCTTGCAATTGCTTGTATTTTTGAAGGATCTCTTTTACTCTTTGTGCACAATCGTAGTGCTCATTTCCTAAAATTTGAGGAGTCAAAATTCTTGAAGTAGAATCTAACGGGTCAACCGCAGGATAAATACCTAACTCAGCAATTTTACGAGACAATACTGTTGTAGCATCTAAGTGAGCAAAAGTTGTAGCCGGTGCCGGGTCAGTTAAATCATCCGCAGGAACGTAAACCGCCTGTACAGATGTAATAGATCCTTTATTTGTAGAAGTAATACGCTCTTGCATAGCTCCCATCTCTGTTGCCAAAGTTGGTTGGTATCCTACTGCAGAAGGCATACGTCCTAAAAGTGCTGATACCTCAGAACCTGCCTGTGTAAAACGGAAGATGTTATCAACGAAAAACAATACGTCTTTACCTTGATCAGTTCCGGCTCCATCACGGAAATACTCCGCAATAGATAATCCTGAAAGTGCTACACGAGCACGAGCTCCAGGCGGCTCATTCATTTGTCCGAAAACGAAAGTAGCTTTAGACTCTCTCATTCCTGGCATATCTACTTTAGATAAATCCCATCCTCCATTTTCCATAGAGTGCATGAAATCATCACCGTATTTAATAATACCTGACTCTAACATCTCACGAAGTAAGTCATTTCCTTCACGTGTTCTTTCTCCTACTCCTGCGAATACAGAAAGTCCACCGTGACCTTTTGCGATATTGTTAATCAACTCCTGGATCAATACTGTTTTACCAACACCTGCACCACCAAACAATCCAATTTTACCTCCTTTTGCATAAGGCTCGATCAAATCGATTACTTTAATACCTGTGAATAAAACTTCTGATGAAGTTGATAAATCTTCAAATTTTGGAGCTTGTCTGTGAATAGACAAACCGTTTTCTCCTGTTTTTGGCAAGTTTCCTAAACCATCAATTGCATCTCCAATTACATTGAATAATCTACCATATACGTCTGGACCGATTGGCATTTGGATTGGATTTCCTGTTCCAACTACTTCATATCCTCTACTCAAACCGTCAGTTGAGTCCATAGAAATGGTACGAACAGTGTTTTCTCCAATATGAGATTGTACTTCTAGAACTAATAATGTTCCGTCTTTTTTTGTGATTTCTAATGAATCATAAATTTTTGGAAGTTCAACATCCTTTCCGTTGAAAACTACGTCAACTACTGGTCCAATGATTTGAGCAACTTTTCCTATTACTTTTGACATTACTTATGTATTTATTAAATAGCTATTTAGGTTTATCGAAAATACCTCTTTTTTCAGAGCGCAAAGATAAATTTTTAAAATATAAAATCAATATTTTTTTTATAAAAAATACTACGATTTTGTTTGATTCCTAAAAGTCAGGCCCAAAATCGCCAAAAAAGTATTTTTTAACAAAATAAAAAAAAGCCAACATGGTCTAAAACCAAGTGGCTCTTTTACTAAAAAAAATTGGCTTTATTGTATTACTTTAGGATATAGTATCTGATACTTTCCTAAATTAACTCCTTTTAAGTTTGATCCGTACTTAAGATTGATCTCCTCTATAAATTTATTTGCAATCAATGCATACCCTCTTGGTGACGGATGCACACCATCTAAAGAAAAGGTTCCTCCGGTTACAAACGTCGATGTCATGGTGTAGCCATCTGCAACAATTCCACCACCAGATGACAACTGTGTCATCACTTTCTTTGCATCAACAAATGCTAAGTCGTTAGCTTTTGCGGCAGCTTCAATAGTTATATTATAAGCATCTGTCGCCACTTTGATTTCATCTATTTCGGTTGGAATAAGGACAAACTTGTCCTGTAACGGATAAGTAATTCCAAACTTGTCTAATGGAGCCGGTGGCGCCATTCCAATTCCTGAATTAGTAGCAGTCGGAGCTGTCCCGATAGCCGATCTTGTGGTTAAAAGCACTAAATCTGTTACTGTAGCCTGACGTGCCTGACCAAAAACAGCACCATAAAAAGCTGCGGTTTGCGCACCTACAATAGGCGTAAAAGCAGCCGTAAGCTGTGCTCCCAAATTAACCAGAGATTCATCTTTTATCAACAACGGATTCGGATCTGTTACAGACAACAATGCAATCCTGCCCTCAGCTCCCAATCCCTTTAATACTTTATTCAAAGGTCCGTACAATTGTGCATTAAGCGCATTAATAGTAGCCGTTCCAACAGCAGCATTCCCATTACCCAAAACCGAAATTGTTAATGGATTATAAGGAACTGTTGTAAAATGCGGCAGTGTATTGATATATGGCAAGTTTGCCACAACTCCTTTCTTCCCGTTTTTAGATAATTCTGTTGCCAGATTTTTGTAAACTGCATCAAAAGTAGCAGGAGCAGTAATCGGGTTTGATCCGTCTCCACCAGTTGTAGCATATCCCAAAACATCATTACCACCAATCCACAAAGAGAAAAAAGTAGGATTTTGAGCCAAAGCATCTGCCAAAACAGTTGCGGTAGGCGAAGACGCTATTCTACCGAAATAAGGATTGGCAGTAGCATATCCGGCAAACGCTAAATGCGTTGCTTTTGCACCCGGAATACCCATATTACTAAAAGCTCCGGTCAAATGTGTACTAATATCTGTACCCGAAATACCACTTACCGGAACAGGCGTACTTGTTGCTACATCCAAATACAATCTAACACCAAGTGACGGCACCTGAGCACCTCCCGAAGAAAACCCTCCAAGATTGTCCGCCATAAAAGGAGTTGAGAAAACACCTCCTCCTACTAATGCAAATTGCTGTGCCAGTATATTTGGATAGGCATTTGTCTGACCTGCTTTAAACAAAGCATTATCTGAAAAACCAGCCGCAAAAGAATCTCCTAAAGCTACGTATTTCGAAAAATTAGCTGTCCCCGAGGTCAAGGGCTGTCCATCAGATGAGTTTACTACAGCCGCAGTATCATCATCGCTATTACAGGCCATAAAGGTAATCGAAACCAATAAAAGCCATTTGAAATTTTTTATCATGATTTAGTATGTTTTATAATTATCCTTTTCCGAATTCGAGATTCCAAAAAGCGAATAAAATGTTTGTTACGTCCGTTAATTCAAATTATGGATTGATTGTCCAAGAAGCAAAATACTGTTGGCCGATTAATCCGGCACCAAGTACCTGAGCATATTCTTTTCCTCCAATATTTGCAGCTCCTAATTTTACAACTGATTTTAGTTTTGGAAGTGCATAGTTAATCTGTGCATCAATTACAGTAGCCGATTTGATTATACCATCAGCAAATGTTGATTCCCATTTGTATTCACTGTTCCATCTTCCGCTAACATTAAATCCGAAGTTTTCGAATAATTTCTCATTCCCAACAGATACTTTCACTCTGTGTTTCGGTGTATTGAACCCAGCTTCAAAACTTGGATCTTTTGCCTGATCAAAGTCAAATTGAGCATAGTTGTAATTCACACCTAATTCGTAATCAGCAATTATTTTTTTAGAAAGACCAACACCAAACCCAAACGATTTAATCTCAACATCTGTATTGGTATACAACTGATACGCTCTGTAATTCCCGTTCTGAAGTGCATGAATTGACTTAAGAAACTCAGGATTTGGCACTCCCCCGGAAGCAGTAGGCGAATCTTGCGCAGTACCGTAATATGGCGCCACCACATTTAGATTCCCAATAAAGTGATTATAGATATTGTAATAAGCATTAAGATCAATAGAAACATCATTAATAAAGGAACGATACCCAAGTTCAAATGCCTTAACCTCTTCCGGTTTAACATAATCAACATTTGTTTTTCTCAAAAGCCCTAATGCACCACCAGGATTACTTCCGGCTAATGCACTAAAAGCATTTACAGAACTTGCTGTATATGAATTACCATAAGCATTTTCCCCATTCATTATCGCTGTTGGTCCACCAGCATAAATCTGACCTTGCGTTGTTGAAACACTTAAAGTCTCAGTAAAACGCAATAAATTATCCGGTGCAGAACCTAACAACACCGCATTTCCAACATTAAATCCAATATACTGATCTTGAGTGGATGGATTTCTGAAACCGGTTTGGAATGATCCTCTGAAATTATGATTCTTTTTCTCTCCTCCTGAATAAACCAAAGACACCCTAGGAGAAAGATTACCATCGAAATTTTTTGATTTATCATAACGAATAGAACCCGTAAATTTCAATCTTTCATCTAAAAACTTTTTCATCACCTGTGTATAGGCACCATATTCACTATAATTAATAGGCCCATCTGCATCTGTATAAATCCTACCGTGAGAATTTAACTCATACAATCTATAAGATCCTCCGACTTGAATTTCAACAACTTTTATCAAATCCTTAAAATTATAATTTAAATCAGAATGGTATATTCTTGAATTATCAACCAGTTTTGAACCTGTAAGCACACTCTCATCAGCAATTACCTGATTAAAAGCATTCTTAAACGCTGATGTTCCCGGTAAAAAACGCCCTGTATCCGCAGTAGCTCTTGCAGCTGCATGAGCATTTTCAGGCGTCATTCCCCCTAAAGTTGCTTGCGCATAAGCTCCCGCATACTGACCAAACCAAGTTTTATCATCTTTCCATTTTCTGTTTACATTAATCCCTGTAAATACCATATCATAAGAATGCCCACCATCTTCTGAAGTTGTGTATCCTCTCAAGAAAAAGTTTCTTCCTTTAAATTCGATTTTATGTTGTTGCATAAAAAAGTCATTTAAGTAATATCTATTCGCTCCTTGATAAACCGCATTTCCGGTACCAAATTTACTTTGCCAGATAATTTCTAATCTGTCATCTCCAAAAGGTCTTCCGTGTAATGAAAAATCAATTTTAGTATTTCCGGCCTTGTTGTTGGTAAGATCAATTTCGTTATAACCTGTTCTACTAACATTTGTATTTGGCAACAAATTCACAGCAGCTGCCGGCAATAGACCTAAAGCAGCTAAAGACTGTCCTACGCCTTTTATATTTGTAGAAACTTCGTCTCCGTATACATTTATTCCATCATAGTTAATATTGCTTCTGTCAATTCCTGCAATTGTTTTATCATTATAATTTGTAGCATACCAATCTGTAGCTTCCATATAAGTAAAGTTGGCTTTGGCAGCAAAATATTTATTAAACGCATGCGAAAATCGCACCCCAAAATCGTAGTAATTATTTACTCCTGCAGCATCTTGTGAGGTCATTCCGTATTTAAAATAAGCAGATACCCCTTGATAATTGAATGGACTCTTACTATTCATAAATAAAATTCCGTTAAAAGCATTTGCTCCATACAAAGCAGATGATGCACCCGGCAACAACTCAACACTTTGAACATCTATTTCGGAAACACCTATTAAATTCCCTAAAACGAAATTCAAAAGAGGAGATGAATTATCCATACCATCTACCAATTGCATAAAACGGGTATTGGCTACAGTCGCAAAACCTCTTGTATTGATTGATTTAAAAGACATACTACTGGTATTCATCTGTACTTCTTTCAGGTTTTCCAAACCATCATAGAAAGAAGGAGAAGCTGTTTTCTTAATATCCTGAATTCCCATTCTTTCAATAGTTACCGGAGATTCAAGCACTCTCTCAGGAGTTCTGGAAGCAGAAACTACGATCTCATTCAATTTAGTTTCTTCTTCTTTTAACATTACCTCTATTTTTTGATTCAAGGAGGTTACATTAATTGTTTTAGCCTCAAAACCTACAGCCGTCACTTTAATCGTAAAAGGCGGTTTAGTAGAGACATTCAATTTAAATGTACCATCAAAATCGGTAGAAGCTCCGGTAGAACTTCCAACCACGACAATATTAGCACCTGGGATTGCTTGCCTGTTCGCATCGGTAACAGAACCGGTAATTGAATTCTGCGCAAAAGATATTCCGCTGAAAAACAACATAATTAATAAATAGACTCTCATTTAGTTAGTTTTTGTTAGTTTATACTACCAAAATACAAATAATTTCCATATGTATAAAAAAATGTTAAAATAAACTGATATTCGACATGTTTTAATTGATAATTATGACGATTTAGCAATGCCTTTTATTAAATTAAAATCAAATAATAAACCCTATGCAAAACAATTACTATGCACACATATTATTTTTGAAGGAAAAATTACGGATTTACTAAAAATACACCGTTCAGAAAAAAAATCTGATAATAAAAAAAAGCGAGACCTAAATCTCGCTTTTTTAACATTTAATATATTTTAATCTTTTATTCTATTGTAACTGATTTTATTAGCTACGTGGTTGACTCACATTATTATATATATTTGAGCTTTCTATTTTTTTCCTAACCTTTCAAATTTACCTATTAACTCATTTAACAGTACAACTTCCTCACTATTAATCAATCCTTCTTGCTGGTAGGGTACTATCACATCTATTACAAAATCATATTCACGAATGTTATTAATCTTTTTTCGCTTTAGGATTTTCAACATCTTATTCTCTCGTTTATAAGGCAAGTTTTGCTTTTTTATTTCTTTCCAAAATTCCTCAACACAATTACCACCACCTTCTTGAAAGTATATAAACACATCATTAATCACATATTTCAAACTCTTCAAAGTCTCATATCGTGGTTCCGGGTTTAAAGCTCTTTCTCTACATTCTAAATAAGCTTCTACAAAAACATCTAATGTTTTAGTGTCCCACTCATTAGGTGTATAATTTCTAAAACAATAAATCGCAATATCAATTACCTTACTTATAGCATTCTTTGCATTTATATAACTATCTTTTGACATGTACTTTTCTAAACTAATAAACTTCCCGACTTAATTCCTTACAAAACCTACACTTTTTTAAACATTTCCGCACTCACCTAAGACATCACCAGTTCTTATTTTAATTATTTCAACCTCTCTTATTATACAGCATGATGACCAGATAATAATTAAAAACCTAAATACTCCCAGACATTTTATTAATCAAAAAGAAAACAAAAAAATGCGACAAAAGTTTGCCACAAAAAAAGCGAGACCTAAATCTCGCTTTTCTAAAATCTATATGTTTTTAGTATCTATTCTACTGTAACTGATTTTGCCAAATTACGTGGTTGATCTACATTACATCCTCTCATTACTGCAATATAGTACGAAAGTAACTGCAATGGTATAGTAGTAATTAGCGGAGATAAAGCATCCGAAGTTTCCGGAATTTCGATCACATAATCCGCTAACTCGCGAACCTGAGTATCTCCCTTAGTCACAACAGCGATAATTTTACCACTACGTGATTTAATTTCCTGGATGTTACTAACGATCTTATCATAATGACCTTGTTTAGGTGCAATTACAATTACCGGCATATGCTCATCAATCAAGGCAATTGGACCGTGCTTCATTTCTGCCGCCGGATATCCTTCTGCATGAATATAAGAGATCTCTTTAAGTTTTAAAGCACCTTCAAGTGCCACAGGGAAATTATATCCACGACCTAAATACAAACAGTTTGGAGCATCTTTAAAAGCTGCTGCAATCTCTTTTGCACGATCGTTTGTTTCTAATGCTTCGGCTACTTTCTCTGGGATTATCTCTAATTCCTGTAAGTAGGCATGAAAATCACTATTTGACAAAGTCCCTTTAGCTTTACCTAATCGCAAAGCAATCATTGTCAAAACCGTAATCTGAGTTGTAAATGCTTTAGTTGAAGCTACTCCAATTTCCGGACCTGCGTGTGTATAAGCACCTGCATGGCTCTCTCTTGAAATAGAAGAACCTACCACATTACAAACTCCGAATACAAAAGCACCGTTTTCTTTTGCTAATTTAATAGCCGCCATAGTATCAGCCGTTTCTCCTGATTGAGAAATAGCGATTACCACATCATCTTTATTAATGATCGGATTACGGTATCTGAATTCAGAAGCATATTCTACTTCAACCGGAATACGAGTGAATTCTTCAAAGATATACTCAGCCACTAAACCGGCATGCCAAGAAGTTCCACAAGCCACGATTAAAATACGCTTTGCATTTAAGAATTTCTCAATATTATCCTCAACACCAGCCATCTGAACAATTCCTTCATTTGCATGAAGTCTTCCTCTGTATGTATCCTTAATTACACTTGGTTGCTCGTAAATTTCTTTTAACATAAAGTGATCATAGCCTCCTTTTTCAATCTGCTCCAAATTCATCTGAAGCTGCTGAATGTAAGGATCAACCAAAGAATCATCCTTTATTTTTCTAACTTTAAGTGGTTTATGCAATCTGATGTTTGCCATTTCACCATCCTCAAGATAAATTGCATTTGACGTATACTCAATAAAAGGAGATGCATCAGAAGCAATAAAAAATTCACCTTCTCCAACACCAATAGCCAAAGGGCTACCTAGTCTTGCCGCCACAATTTCATTTGGATTCTTTTTATCAAAAACCGCAATTGCGTAAGCACCCACAACCTGATTTAAAGCAATCTGAACTGCTTTACCAAGCTTGATACCTTCATTTTTCTGCACTTCTTCAATCAGATTTACCAATACTTCTGTATCCGTATCCGATTTAAAAGTATAGCCTCTTTTTATTAATTCTTCTTTAAGAGGTGCATAATTCTCAATAATTCCATTATGAATAATTACCAATTCTCCGGAATTAGAAAGATGTGGGTGCGAATTCACATCATTTGGCACCCCATGAGTTGCCCAACGGGTATGTCCGATTCCTATAGTTCCGTTTGTACTAAATCCTTCTTTAGTCTTAGCTTCAAGATCTGAAACCTTACCTTTTGTTTTACAAAGTTTTATGCTATCCTGGCCGTCATACAACATAACCCCGGCACTATCATATCCTCTGTATTCGAGTCGTTTTAATCCCTTAATAATAATAGGATACGCCTCTCTATGACCTATATATCCAACAATTCCACACATATATATTTATTAATTTGGTTTCGTGTAGTAAACTTCAAGCCTCAACCTTTTAGCCTCAGGAACCGTGGATGTTCCTCCAAACAATACTGTTCCTAACGGACTTATAACGGATGCTTTTGGCGCATCAGTAATAAAATTATTTTTCAATTTCAATTTATTTGAACCGGCCGTACTTATATCTCCGGTAACCACCAAGCCCAATTTAACATTAACTGCCGTAGTGTTTCTTATAATATTTCGAATATGATTTGTTAGCCTGATTTTATAAGTAGTTCCCTTTTTACTGGTAGGATCAACATTAATTATACCACTATACACTACTTTCCCCATCGCTGCTCCACTACCGGTAGCATCTGTTAAATAGTCTAAAATAGGGGTGTTATTTGTTAAATCATACAAATAAATTCTTTTAGGTTCACGAGTACCAGCTGTTGCATCCGGTATTCCAAGCATCTTCTCTGAGTCAATATGAAAAACTAAATTAGCTTCATTAACCATCCATTTTTTTTCTCTAATATCTTTTAAGTTTGAACCAAAATCCTTAAGCTCAATAATAGCGAGTGATCCCTGACCTCCTTTTAAATAAAGAGATTCATCGCCAAGAATTTCATTTTTTGAATCTAATGCGCTTTGATAAGTCGGTACCTTAGCATCATTCAACAAACTTGCTGTTGCACCACTTAGGTTAATAACCATAGATTTATCCTCTGTTGTAGCTTCCGGATCCGTAGTGCTATCCGTTTTCACTTTGTATTTTATCGTAATTTTCCCTTGCGCAAAATTCAACAAAGCCATATTTCCAGGACTACCGCCTGCTTTTTCAACTTTAAAATACAAGCCTTTAAAATACTGTTGAAACACATCTTGCGAAGAAAGATTTGCAGCAGTCGCTTTTAAAATTTTAGTTTTAAAAAATTCCTTATTCAAATTCAGACGCATTTGGGGAATAGCTTTAGTTGTAGTTATCACACCCGTCGTCGGGTCTCTTACATCATCAGAACGCTCAGATGAATCAAAAAAGAACTCCGCATTTTGTGACTTATCGCCACTATCATTCAAAAGTTTACCGCTATTCACCTGATCTTTAAACGTGTTAAAATCAGCATTTTGATCTGTATAGTACAACTGTGCAAACTGAGATCCGTTATCAAAATAAGAAGAACGCATTTGAACACCTGATTCATAAACACTTAATTTAAACTTTTCTCCGGGTTTACCATAAATAGAATCTAACACATAAGTCGTTACACCATTATTAGTACTTGTTGCATGGCTAAAATAAGGGATAGATAGTGTTACCGTTTCAACTTCCGGATTAGGATCCTTACTAATAGTCGGAGCGTAACTCTCAAGTGCAACCTGAGTAGCATAACTCGCTGTTCGCTCTCCAAAAACACCATCGTTATAAATACCTAAAGCACTATTTGTGAATGCATTTGACTGAATCGGGCTAATTTCCTGATCGTAAGCCACAACATCGTATTTTTCAGATTCTAATCCGAAATGATTATCTCCAATCAAATCGTCGCCAATGGCGTTAAAATCTTTGTCACAAGAATATAAAAGAACAACTGATGCAATTAATAGCGTTTTCTTAAAAAAAGAAGTATTATACATGTTTTATAATAATGTTAAAATTTAAAGACCCATACTTTTGTAGAAATTTGTATACGCATCAGCGAATGCATCTTTCGTGGCGAAAGGTAAAAAAGGTTTTCCTGAAGATTCTATAAATTTTGTTAAACTTGAAGATACGTTCGGTGATGCAATAATGACAGCATCAGAATGCAATATACTGGCCTTTAAAATATTCTCATAATTTGGTGTTTCTAAATCAGCTACTGATTCGTGTGGCACACCATCAAATTTCACCTTGTTAATCATTTCCAAATCTAAATTTTCATCAAATGACTGTCCGTAAACAGAAGTCACGATTTTAGTTTCAGAAAACAATGCTTCATTTTTGTAATAATGTTTCATATAAATTGGAAGCATAGCGGCTAACCAACCATGAACATGAATAATATCAGGAACCCAATTGAGTTTTTTTACGGTTTCTACAACTCCTTTGGCAAAAAAGATCGCTCTCTCATCATTATCAGGATACAAAACCCCTTCTTCGTCAGCAAAAGTTGCTTTACGTTTAAAATACTCATCATTATCTATAAAATAGACCTGAATTCTTTCTTTAGGAATTGAGGCAACTTTAATAATCAATGGCATATCCAAATCATTCACTACCAAATTCATTCCTGAAAGTCTAATTACTTCGTGTAACTGATGTCTTCTTTCGTTGATGTTTCCATATCTTGGCATGAAAATTCTTATCTGACCGCCTTGATCATTAATCATTTTCGGCACGTCATAAGACATTAAAGAAACCTCATTTTCAGCCAAATAAGGCACGACTTCAGATGATACATATAATATCCTCTTATCTTTCATAATAGTATTTTACTTAATTTTTGGTAATAAAAACGTTGCAAAATTACAAAATTTTATGCAGTTATTAACTAATATATTATGTTTGCACTAAATTTTAATAATACCGACATGCATATTTTCTACGGTAAAGTAGCTTTGATAGCCTATTTAAAAACTATCAAAACCACAAATTCGACCATCGGATTTGTACCAACAATGGGCGCTTTACACCAGGGGCATCTGGCTTTAATGCAGAGATCTCTTAAAGAAAACGACGATACTGTAGTTAGTATTTTTGTAAATCCAACTCAGTTTAACAATCCTGAAGACTTGGCAAAATATCCTAGAACTCTCGAAGAAGACGTCAAAAAAATGCGTGTTCTGAGCGACAAAATAATTCTATATGCTCCGTCTGTAGAGGATATTTATGAAGGTGAAACGGTTTCTCAGCATTTCGATTTCGACGGATTAGAAAATCAAATGGAAGGAAAATTCAGACCCGGACATTTTGATGGAGTCGGAACAATTGTAAAACGCTTGTTCGAAATTGTAACCCCGACAAATGCTTATTTTGGAGAGAAAGATTTTCAGCAATTGCAAATCGTCAAAAAAATGGCAGAAAAAAACAATATGCCGGTAAATGTTGTTGGCTGTCCTATTTTCAGAGAAGACAATCAACTTGCAATGAGCTCCCGAAATGAGCGTTTAACACCGGAAGAAAGAAAAGAAGCTGCCCTAATTTACAAAACTTTGACAGCAGCTAAAGAACTTTTTCAAACCAGCACTCCCGAAGAAACTATTGCCTTTGTTGAAGAATCTTTCCAAAACAATGAGCGGTTTACCTTAGAATATTTTGTTATTGCTGATGAAGCTACCTTATTACCTATCGACCACAGAAATAAAGACAAAAACTACCGCGCGTTTATAGCGGTATTTGTTAATTCTATAAGACTGATTGACACCATTTCATTAAATTAAATTACCTTTGCACCATGCAAATTCAAGTTATAAAATCCAAAATTCACCGTGTGAAAGTAACGGGAGCCGATTTAAATTATATTGGCAGTATTACTATTGACGAAACACTACTGGAAGCTTCAAACATTATTGAAGGCGAAAAAGTAGCTATTGTAAATATCAATAATGGCGAACGCTTTGAAACTTATGCTATTAAAGGAGAACGAAATTCAGGTGATATTACCCTGAATGGTCCTGCAGCCAGAAAAGTTCAAAAAGACGATATCATCATCATCATATCTTATGCAACCCTGGAATTTGAAGAAGCTAAAACCTTCAAACCGTGGATCATTTTCCCTAATGAAAACGATAATTCGCTAACCTAAGCTTTTCTTTTACACCGTATTTCTTCAGCATTTGATATTTTTTTTATCAGAGAGGAATTCTTTTACCCCTATCCAAAGTAAATAGTAAGTGATAATTAAGGCATTACCGTTTTTAGAATTCCGAAATACTAAAAAAGCAAATAAAATGTTATATTGCTACACTATTTCAATACTTTTTAATTCACTGAAATGCCCCAAATCATGAAAAAAGTTTACCTACTACTTACTTTAATTTCAATTTCCGTTTTCTCTCAGAAAAAATTTGACAACATCAAATCGGAGAAACTGGGAGAAGAAAGAAGAATCACTATCGGACTTCCTGCCTCTTACGAAGCTAATCCCGAAAAAAAATACCCGGTTTTATACTTATTAGACGGTGATTATTTATTTGATCCGTTCTCAGGAGCTGTAAATTATGGTGTTTATTGGGACGATTTACCCGAAATGATTATTATTGGTGTTCATCAAAACAAAGATGGCGAACGCTACGACGATACTACTATTGATCAAAACACCGGATTGCCTTTTGAAAAGGGAGCTGATTTTTTTGAATTTATTGGCGCTGAATTAGTTCCTTATATTGAAAAAAAATACCGCACCTCTCCTTTCAGACTTATTGCCGGACATGATACAACAGCCAGTTTTATCAATTTTTATCTGTACAAAGAACAACCTCTTTTTAATGCCTATATTTGTTTAAGTCCTGAACTTGCTCCTAAAATGGAAGTTCGAATTCCGGAACAACTAGCAAAACTAAAAACACCATTCTTTTACTATCTTTCGGTAGCCGACGGTGATATCAAAAAGATCAAAGAACCAATAGAGAAATTAGACAGCAACATTAAAATTGCCAATAATCCGTTGATAAATTACAAATACGATCTTTTTAAAAATACCACTCATTACACCGAAGTTCTGCACTCTATACCAAGTGCATTATATCAAATTTTTGAAGCTTACAGACCGATAAACTCAGACGAATACAACAATAAAATTGCAATTCTCGAAACTGGTTACGCGGATTACCTGGAAAACAAGTACAATGAAATGTCTAAAGTTTTAGGAGTCCAGATTCCGGTTAGAATGACCGACTTTAAAGTAATTGAGAACATTATATTAAAAAAGAATGCTTACGACGAATTAGGCAAAATGGCAGAAATCGGAAATGTCAATTATCCTAAAGCAATGTTGGGTGAATATGAGTTAGGATTGATGTACGAAAAAATGGGCGACCCGAAAAGAGCCTCTAAAAAATACCAAAATGCTTCCCAAATGGAGCCTATTGGAGATTTGAATAAGGATGTGATGTATGAGAAAATTGATGAAATGAATACGCTTTCAAAAAAACCATAACTAATGTCAAAAGTTAAAACTTCTTTTTTTTGCCAGAACTGCGGAACTCAATATGCCAAATGGCAAGGGCAATGTAATGCCTGCAAAGAATGGAATACTATAGCCGAGGAAATTATTCAAAAACAGGAAAAAGTAGCCTGGAAAAGCGAACCCACTCCAACAGGCAAAGCGCCGCGTCCGTTAAAAATTAATGAAATTGATTCGGCTCAGGAGATTCGAATGAATACGACCGACGGAGAACTTAACCGTGTTCTTGGTGGCGGTCTTGTTCCTGGTTCTTTAACCCTTTTAGGAGGAGAGCCTGGGATTGGAAAGAGTACGCTTTTACTTCAGATCTCCCTAAAATTACCTTATAAAACACTCTATGTTTCGGGCGAAGAAAGCCAGAAACAAATAAAAATGCGTGCCGAAAGAATCACGCCGGATAGTGACAACTGTTATATATTGACCGAGACCAAAACGCAGAACATCTTCAAACAGATCGAAGCGATGGCACCTGAAATTGTTATTATTGACTCGATTCAGACTTTACATACGGATTATATCGAATCAACTGCCGGAAGTATCTCTCAGATTAGAGAAACCACTGCCGAACTGATCAAGTTTGCCAAAGAAACCAACATTCCGGTTATTCTAATTGGACATATTACGAAAGACGGAAACATTGCCGGTCCAAAAATTCTGGAGCATATGGTCGATACCGTTTTACAATTTGAAGGCGACCGAAATCATGTGTATCGAATTTTACGTTCGTTAAAAAACCGTTTCGGATCAACAGCCGAACTGGGAATTTACGAAATGTTAGGAAGTGGTTTACGCGAAGTAAGCAATCCGTCTGAAATATTGATTTCACATAAAGACGAAGAATTATCAGGAACTGCGATTGCCAGTACTCTTGAAGGCATGCGCCCGTTGATGATCGAAATACAATCGCTTGTAAGTACGGCAGTTTACGGAACTCCACAACGAAGCACAACAGGTTATAACGCCAAAAGATTAAACATGATTCTGGCCGTTTTAGAAAAAAGAGCCGGATTTCGTTTAGGTGCTAAAGACGTTTTCCTCAATGTAACGGGAGGAATTTCTGTAGATGATCCCGCGATTGACTTAGCGGTCGTTGCAGCCATCTTATCTTCAAACGAAGATATTCCGGTAACAAAAGGATTTTGCTTTGCAGGTGAAGTTGGCTTATCTGGAGAAATTCGTCCGGTAAATCGGGTAGATCAAAGAATTCAGGAGGCTGAAAAATTAGGCTTCAATACTATCTTTGTTTCCAAATACAATAAAATTGCCTTAAAAAACACAGGAATCAAAATTGAACTCGTGGCTAAAATTGAAGATGTAGCCAGTATTCTTTTTGGTTAATTTTCTATAAACCTACTTTATGAAATTTCCAAAACAAAAAACAAAAAAAGCACTCTTAATACTAGCCCTGGTATTAGCAGTGCTTTTTTTAGGATTTTACTTTTTCCGTGATTCGCTTTTAAAACAAGCCATTGCAAAAGTAACCCTCAAAATGAATGTGGAATACAACAGTACTTTTTCTGTAAAATCCGCTTCTTTTGAAGGTTTATCCGGTATTAAATTAACGGATGTGATTCTGGCTCCAAAAAATGCGGACACTCTTTTTCATATTCAAAAAATAGAAACCAGCGTTAGCTTGTCTAATTTATTAATTGGTGACGTTCAGGTTGGCACTTTAAAAATAGATAACGGATACATTCAATTGGTCAAAAAAGGAAAAATCCGCAATTTTGATGCGTTTCTTAAAAAAGACCCTTCCGACACCGATAAAAACGAAAAACGCAAGTATGCTACTTTTGCTTATCGTATTATCTCCAAATTGCTGAATTTGGTTCCTACGGATATGAAATTGGAAAACCTGATTTTTAAAATTGACGACAATGGCAAAAAAACGTCTGTTGCCATAAATAAACTCGTTTTAAACAACAAACAACTCGAAACCAATCTTCATGTACAAAGCAAGGATTTTGACCAGCGTTGGAACATAAAAGGATTTGCTGATCCCAGAAACAAAAAAGCAGACATTCGTTTTTTCAATTTAGACACCGGCGCTATAAAAGTTCCGTATTTGGATGAACGTTATAATCTAAAAGCGAGTTTTGATTCTATACGTCTGAATGTAGAAAACATTGAGAAAAGCGGAAGTGAATTGCACATTGACGGTTACACTTCGATTTCAAATCTAAAAATAAATCACCCTAAAATCGCCAGCAAGAACGTAGTGATTAAAAATGCGCGTTTTGACTATCGTTTCTTATTGGGTAACGATTTTATCTCGATCGACAGTACTTCGACCATGCAGTTGAACAAAATAAAAGTGCGTCCTTATGTTTCTTATAATACAGAATCAGATACCATCTACACCTTAAAAGTTGCTATTCCGAAAATGAAAGCGCAGGATTTTATTGTCTCGCTTCCCGATGGATTGTTTACTCATTTTCAGGGAATGGAAGCAACAGGGAATTTTGATTACAAACTAGATTTCAAATTCAACAAAAACAAACCGAACACCTTGGTTTTTGACAGCAAACTAAACAAAGAAGACTTAAGAATCACAAAATACGGGGAAGCTGATTTAAATAAATTAAATGGTGAATTTGTATATCGCGCTATTATTCAAAATGTAATGCAGCGTCCGGTTTTAGTTGGAAATGCAAATCCAAATTACACGCCTTTAGACCAGATTTCGCCTTATTTAAGAAAATGTGTTTTAACGACGGAAGATCCTTCGTTCTTTTCGCATCGTGGTTTTATCAATGAAGCCTTTAAACAATCGATTCTAAAAAACATCCGAACCAAAAAATTCTCTCGCGGCGCCAGCACCATCAGCATGCAGTTGATTAAAAATGTCTTTTTGACGCGTGAAAAAACCCTTTCGCGTAAACTTGAAGAAATTTTATTGGTTTATATTTTAGAAAATAATCGCATCGCAAGCAAAGAAAGAATGCTCGAAGTGTATTTCAACATTATCGAATGGGGACCTAACGTATACGGAATTGGAGAGGCGAGTCATTTTTATTTCCAAAAAAGCCCGTCGGCTTTAAATGTTGATGAATGTTTGTATTTAGCGACGATTATTCCTAAACCACGAAAATTCATGTACCAGTTTAATGATCAGGGTAATTTGAAAGACTACGCCATAAAGAATCAGAAATTCTTACGGAATTTGATGTTTCGCAGGGGTCTTTTAATTCCTGAAGATACTATTGGACAATTACCGGTTTATATATCCGGAAATGCCCGTTCGTTATTGCGAATTAAAGCGCCGGATTCAACAGCGGTTCCTGTTGATTCTTTATCAGTAGATGATGAATTTGATCTTTAAAAATTATAAAAATAAATTAAACCCGACAGGTTTTTGAAACCTGTCAGGTTTAGTTTTATATTAGGGTGCCGGATCGGGAATTATTGCCTGAACTTCGTTTATTTCCGTAATGATTTCTTTGGAAAGCACCACATCAATTGTATCGATGTTTTCTTTTAATTGTTCCAAAGTTGTAGCTCCAATAATGGCACTGGTCAAAAATGGCTGTTGTAACACAAATCCCATTGCCAATTGAGTCAGAGTCAAACCATGCTTGTATGCAATTTCCTGATACAAACGGGTAGCCTGTGTACATTGCTCACTGTTATAGCGCGTGTATTGCGGGAAAAGTTTGATTCTTGCATTTGGATGTTCTTCTCCGCTTAAAAATTTACCGGTCAATACGCCAAACGCTAAAGGAGAGTAAGCCAACAAACCGATATTTTCATATTTTGAAACTTCAGCAGAACCTACCTCAAAAAGACGATTCAATAAAGAATACGGATTTTGAACGGTTTTGATTCTTGGCAGATTGTTGTATTTACTTTCTTCCAGCAAACGCATCATTCCCCACGCATTTTCATTAGAAACTCCAATATGTTTTATTTTTCCCTCTTTGATTAATACATCAAAAGTCTCCAGAATTTCTCTGAAGTTATCTTCCCAAACATCATCATGACCGTTAAAAGCACGTTGTCCAAAATAATTGGTTTTTCTTTCCGGCCAATGCATTTGGTACAAATCGATATAGTCGGTCTGAAGGCGTTTTAAACTGTTTTCTACCGCATATTTAATACTTGCAGGCGAGAAATCTAATTGATCTCTCATATAGGTGAAACCCGGATTTGGACCTGCAATTTTGCTAGCCAAAACTACTTTATCACGATTACCTGATTTTTTAAACCAGGAACCAATGACTTTTTCGGTACTTCCATAAGTCTCCTGACGTGCCGGAACCGAATACATTTCGGCAGTATCAAAAAAATTCACTCCTCTTTCGAGTGCGTAGTCCATTTGAGCATGTCCCTCGGCTTCTGTATTTTGCTGACCAAAAGTCATTGTGCCAAGATTTATTTTACTAACTTTTATATCGGTGTGCGGTAACGTTGTGTATTTCATTTTTTTTTCTTGAGGTTCTAAGTTACTAAGTTTCTGAGGCTCTGAGATTGCCTGTTCTGAATTATAAGACTTCAAATATACAAAGGGAATTAGCAATGGGGAGTAGGACAAAAGTTAAAAAAAAGTTACACTTTTTTTTAAAGGTACTGAGGTGCTGAGTTACTAAGGTGCTGAGTTTTTTTACTTGAAACGATAAAAGGCTCAAGATTTCACCTTGAGCCTTTTTGATATAAATCTTAGAGTCTCAGCGACTCAGAACCTTAGCAACTTAACACAATATCCCAATCTTCCATTTCTTTTGACAAATTTTCTTTTGAGACTATTCGATTATATTTGACATCATCTAGTCCTTCTTCGACTTTATTATGGTATTCAGATAATGATACAGGGTATCCTTTTGCGTCACACGAAACTACTTCATTTAAATAATTATCAAAAACAGAAGATACAATTTGCAGCACTCTTTCATCTGCCAAATCCAACTGAAGTCTTATCTTATCTTTTAATTCCGGAAGTCCCATAATTTTAGGTTTTAAAAAATCAAAGTTACGAAAAACCAGAGCTTTAAGTTTTCACTGAAACAACAAAAGGTCCAAGGAAAATCCTTGAGCCTTTTGCATATAAATCTTAGAGTCTCAGCAACTCAGAACCTTAGCAACTTAACACATTATCCCAATCTTCCATTTCTTTTGACAAATTTTCTTTTGAGACTATTCGATTATATTTGACATCACCTAGTCCTTCTTCGACTTTATTATGATATTCAGATAATGATATAGGATTCCCTTTTGCATCATACGAAACAACTTCGTTTAAATAATTATCAAAAACAGAAGATACAATTCGCAACACTCTTTCATCTGCTAAATCCAGCTGAAGTCTTATCTTTTAATTCCGGAAGTCCCATAGTTTTAGGTTTTTAAAAATCAAAGTTACTAAAAACCAGAGCTATAAGTTTTCACTGAAATAACAAAAGGCCCAAGGAAAATCCTTGAGCCTTTTGTCTATAAATCTTAGAGTCTCAGCAACTCAGAACCTTAGCAACTTAATTAATACTATTCAGCATCTCTGCGATTTCATCTAGTCTTGGTGTTAAGATGATCTCAATTCTACGGTTCTTCGCTTTTCCTTCCGGAGTCGCATTACTCGCAAGAGGAGAAAACTCACTACGTCCGGCAGCCGTTAATTTTTGCTTATTGATTTTTTCATTTTCAGTCAAAATTGCCACAATTGCAGTTGCTCTTTTTGTCGATAGGTCCCAGTTGTTTGTAATTGGTCCTGAACCTACATATGGATCATCATCAGTATGTCCTTCAATAAGAACCGAAAGATCAGGATTATCACCTAATACTTTACCTAATTCAACAACCGCTTTTCTACCTTCTACTCCAACAGCCCAGCTTCCTGAATTGAAAAGTAATTTATTTTCCATAGAAACGTATACTTTTCCGTTCTTCTGTTCTACTGTCAGACCTTTTCCTTCAAAACCGTTTAAAGCTTTAGACAAGGTATCTTTTAGTTTTTTCATTGCGGCTTCTTTGGCAGCAATCATAGCTTCAAGTTCATTTAGGCGGCTTGCAGTTTTGTCTAAACGCGCTTGTTCTTCGGCTAATTTTTTTGATTTTGCTTCTAATTGCGCTAACAATTCGCGGTTTTTATTCATGTTGCTTTCCAAAGCATCATTGCTGTTTTTTTCAAGTGCATTGTACGAATCTTGTAGCACTTTGTATTTTTTTTGTTCTGCAGCCAGATCCGCTTTTTGTTTTTCAAGATCGGTTTTGGTACCTGCAAGATCTTTAGTTAATTTATCACGGTCTAATTCTAACTGATTTTTTGCTTTCTTTAAATCTGCATTTTCATCACTAACAGAACGATTTTCTTTTTTTAGATCTGAATATTTAGATTCCAAATCGTTGTAAATTTTCTTAGAGACACAAGAAGTTGTAGATAAGGCTAATACTAGCAATCCGATTGAGGCTTTTTTAATCATTTTATTTAATTTTTATTTGAGGCGTTTACTAATTTAAAACATCTTGTTTACTGAAGCTCCACGATAACCGTGTTTTTTACTTGTCCCTTCGAACAAAGAAAAACCACAGCATAATGCAGGGGCATCACTTGAAAACGTAATTTTTATAACAATAACGATACCAAGATTACTCAATCTCTACTAAAACCGGGCAATGATCGGAGTGCACGGCATCCGGAAGGATAACGGCACGCTTTAATTTATGTTGCAAGGAGTCGCTTACCAAATTATAATCGATACGCCAGCCTTTATTATTGCCTCGGGCTCCTGCACGATAACTCCACCAGGAATAATGATGCGGATCTTTATTGAAATGACGGAAGCTGTCCACAAAACCCGATTTCATAAAAGTATCCAACCAAGCACGTTCGGCCGGCAAAAATCCCGATACGGTTTTGTTACGAACCGGATCATGAATATCTATCGCTTCGTGACAAATATTATAGTCCCCACAAATAACCAAATTTGGTATTGTAAGTTTTAACTCGTTTATATACGTTTGAAAATCATCCATAAACATAAATTTATGGTCTAATCTTTCAATATTTGTTCCCGACGGAAGATACAAACTCATCACCGAACAGTCGTCAAAATCAGCACGAAGGTTACGTCCTTCAAAATCCATATGATGAATTCCGGTTCCGTAAATGACATTATTTGGCTTTATCTTAGACAATATAGCCACGCCACTGTACCCTTTTTTTGTCGCAGGATAATAGTACTGATACGGGTAACCCGCTGCTGTTATGTCGTCTACCGGAATTTGTTCTTGTGTTGCCTTTATTTCCTGAAGACAAATAACATCCGGATTGGCCTGTTGCAACCAATCGATAAATCCTTTTGAAATTGCGGCTCTGATTCCGTTTACATTATAAGAAATGATTTTCATTACAGTTTTATTTTAGGATTTCAAATGTAATAAAAAAGTGGAAAGTTTGCGTTTGAAACAGCAAAAAGTAGAGTTTTTTGTTATCTTTGTTCGCTGCTCTAATAAATTAAAAATAGTACATGGGTTTAGTTACCGCGAAAGAAGTTGCAAAGGCAATAAATGTTGACAAGTACGGAGTATTAGGTACTTTTTCGGGTTGGATGCTTATGAAGGTTCTAAAAATATCAACCCTCAATAAGATCTACGACCACAATAAACATTTAGAGGATGTTCCGTTTTTAAATGGAGTTCTTGATGAATTGCAAATTAAATTTGAAATTCCTGAAGAAGATCTAAAGCGTTTACCAAAAGACGGCGCCTATATTACCATTTCAAATCACCCACTTGGAGGAATTGATGGTATTTTGTTGTTGAAATTAATGCTTGAAAGAGAGCCTAATTTTAAGATTATCGCCAATTTCCTGTTACACAGAATCGTTCCTCTTAAAAAATACATCATGCCTGTAAATCCTTTTGAAAATCATAAGGATGCCAAATCAAGTGTGGTTGGAATTAAAGAAACTTTACGTCATTTAAGTGACGGAAAGCCTTTGGGAATCTTCCCTGCAGGAGAAGTTTCTACTTACAAAGATGGAAAATTAGTCGTAGATAAACCTTGGGAAGAAGGTGCTTTGAAGCTGATTAGAAAAGCAAAAGTTCCGGTTGTTCCCATTTATTTTCACGCTAAAAACAGCAAATTATTTTATTGGCTTTCCAAAATCGATGATACTTTGCGCACAGCAAAATTACCATCTGAACTGTTAACGCAAAAAGATCGCGTTATCAAAGTACGTATTGGAAAACCGATTTCTGTAAACGAACAAAACGAAATTGAATCGTTTGAAGAATATTCCGAATTTTTAAGAAAGAAAACCTATATGCTTGCTAATCCTTTCGAAAAGGATAGCAAATTAATCGATACTGCAAGTTTAAAAATACCGAAAGCACCTAAAAAAATCGTGACACCCGCAAGTGAAAGCGCCATGATTGCTGAAGTAAACGCATTGCGATCCAGCGATTGCCGTTTATTGCAAAGCAAGAATTACGAAGTGTTTTTTGCCAGAGCGAAAGCAATTCCGAATGTGCTGCATGAAATTGGTCGTTTGCGTGAAATTACTTTCCGTGAAGTTGGAGAAGGAACCAATGAGTCTATTGACTTAGACCAGTACGACAAATACTACCACCATATGTTTTTGTGGGATGATGATACCAAAAGAATCGCCGGTGCTTACCGCATGGGATTGGGTTCTGAAATTTATCCAAAATACGGTATTGAAGGTTTTTATCTGAATGATCTTTTCCGATTTGAACCGGAATTACATGATATGATGCATAAATCGATCGAAATGGGTCGCGCTTTTATCATCAAAGATTACCAACAAAAACCGATGCCTTTGTTCTTGTTGTGGAAAGGAATTATTCATACCACTTTGCGTTATCCTGAGCATAAATATCTTTTGGGTGGGGTAAGTATCAGTAACCAATTTTCTGATTTCTCTAAATCGCTGATGATTGAGTTTATGAAATCAAACTATTACGATCCTTATATCGCACAATACATACATCCGAAAAAAGCCTATAAGGTTAAATTGAAGGATGCTGATAAAGATTTTATTTTTGATGAAGCCGAATCTGACTTAAACAAATTTGATAAAATCATTGATGAACTAGAGCCGGGGAATTTGCGTTTACCTGTTTTAATTAAGAAATACATCAAGCAAAACGCCCGCGTAGTAGCTTTTAACGTCGATCCGTTGTTTAACAATGCTGTAGACGGCTTAATGTACATCAGAATCGCCGATATTCCGGAAAGCACTATGAAACCCGTTATTGAAGAGTTTCAAATAGAATTAGAGCGTAAATTATCTGAAAAAGAAGATTAGCGCTTTACACTAAATAAACAAAACCCGTTTCGAACTGAAACGGGTTTTTTGTTTTTTACTTAAAACGGATTAGGCTAACTCTTTTCCAATCTCGTCCATTTCATCAAACTCATCTTTCGGATCGGCACCATACTCATTTTGTCCATCATCTCCTTCCGTACAAAGTGAGATAAAGAACCATATTACACCTATCAAGGGAATTAAAATAATAAATATAAACCACCCACTTTTACCAACGTCATGTAATCTTCTCACCATTACTGCTAAACCCGGGATAAAAACTACTAAACCGTATAACCCTCTAAAAACTCCCAATTCCAAACCTCCAGGGCTTAAGTTAGCAAAATAATCAAGCACTCCTAAAATCATAGATATTAGCGTACTAGCTAAACAGTAGTACCAATATTCGCTTCTTCTCGCTCTTCCACTAAAATTTGCATAGTTTTCAAAAACTACCTTCTTGTACCACTCAATCATGATTATTCTTTTTTTTAATAATTTTCTTACTCTTAAGGATTTTCAGTTCCTCCTTTGGATTTAACTTTCAACAGAAATAATTCGTTCCAAAACCAAATTATACCGCTATCTTTCTCAATAACAACACGAAAGACATTCCTTCAAAAATTGCATAAAAAAAATACAACCCATCTCTTTCGAGATGAATTGTATTCGTATAAAAACCATCGTAATAAATGGTTCTTGTCTTATTTAGAACCAGCCTTTTTGACCAACTTGGTAAGTCTCATAAAACTCGTCGTCTGTTTTTATTAAATATAGAATTCCTTCTATAAGTCCTATTACGGCACCAATTCCACACAAAAGACCTAATATCAACTGAATAACTCCTTCTTTTGTATAACCTAAATAAAACTTATGGATTCCTAATCCACCTAATAAAATTGCAAGAACTCCTGCAACCACTTTTTTATTTTCTTGTTTCACTCCTTGTGGAGCATTCCATGATTCTTGTTTTGTAGTTTCCATCTTTATATTGTTTTTTCTTTTAATTATTGCAATTCAACTTTTCCAATTTCATTAATCTCCTCAGTCGGATTTTTAGGGTCTGACCCGTATTGGTTTGGTCCATGATTTCCTTCGGTACAGAACAAAATAAGAATCCAGATTCCTCCGATAAATGGAATAAAAGCAATTAAATAAAACCAACCGCTTTTACCAACATCATGCAATCTTCTAACCACAACTCCCAAAGTAGGAACAAGTGTCAGCAAGCTATAAATTCCAAAAAGAACATATCCTATAATAACTCCCGTTAATGCATCTCCAAGAACGCTACCAATTATAACTCCTATTACAATTAATAAAGTAAAGATTATTCCGTTAGCAAGTGCAAAATACCAATACTCACTTCTTCGTGCACGTCCTGTAAAATTTGCATAGTTATCAAAAACCACTTTTTTGTACCATTCAATCATAATTAATATCGTTTATTAGTTAATTTCTGTTCTCCGGAATTTTTACTAACTCCTTTCAAACCTTATTTAATTGTATATTTTTATCAAAACACTTTCTTGAACAAAAGCGCAAATCCCATTTATTACAATGGGATTTGTATGTTTTTAGAACCATCCTTTCTTACCAACCTGATAGGTCTGATAAAAATCTTCATCTGATTTTGTAAGATAAATGATTCCTTCTATGAAACCAATAATCCCTGCAATACCACAGGTTACAATACTTAAAACGAGTTGAATTACCCCTTCTTTGGTATATCCTAAAACGAATTTATGAATTCCTAAATACCCAAAGATTATTCCCAAAACTCCGGCAAGAACTTTTTTGTTTTCTTGTCTTGGAGCTAATGGAGTATTCCAAGATTCTGTTTTTGTCTCTTCCATATTATAGTTCTTTTATAGATTATTATAGCTCTGATTTTCCAATTTCATCAATTGTATCACTATACCCTTTAGGATCTTCACCATACTCATTTGTACCTTTATCTCCCTCCGTAGCCAACAATATGATATTATAAATAGGAATTAGAATATACCAACCACTTTTACCAATATCATGCATTCTTCTGATTGCAACAGCAATTGATGGAATAAAAACGGCTAAGCTATAGACGTTTGCTAAAGGGGTAATGCTAGGCGAGATTAATGCAGCAATAAAACCTACTATAAATCCAAATATAATGCTTACAATAATGTTTGCCAAAAAGAACATCCAGTACTCTTTTCTTCTTGCTCTTCCTTCAAAATTTGCATAGTTTTCAAAAACCACTTTTTTGTACCATTCAATCATAATTAATATTGTTTGTTAGTTAATTCCTACTCTTTAGGATTTTCGGTTACTCCTTCAGATTCTAAAGAAATCCTATTTAGATTGATTCTTCAAAAAATCGAAAACAATATTATTAAAAATTAACAAATAAAACTAATAATCGTCACAATATTTACAGGAAAAGACTCGTTATTAAAACCCAAAATAAAGGTTAAGAAACAGAATAAAGCGCTTTTATTTTATCGACAATTACCTGAGCCAGACGCTCATGACTTTCAAATGTCCATCCGGCAATATGAGGTGTCAGCAAAACGTTTTTAGCTTCCAGTAAATATTGGAAAGCCTCGGGTGTATTTTTATCTTGAAAAAGCGTCTCAAAAGACAACTTTTCGTATTCCAAAACATCTAAACCGGCTCCTAAAATCCTTTGCGTTTTCATCGCTTCCACTAAATCGGCCGTTACAATATTTTTCCCACGAGAGGTATTGATAATCCAAAACGGTTTTGCAAAAGCTTTTATAAAATCAGCATTGACCATTTTATCTGTTTCGGGAGTCCATGGAAGATGCAAACTCAACACATCAGCTTTTTCTTGCAACTCCGACAAAGAAACCTGTTTAGCGTTTTCATCACCAACATTATCCAAAATATCATAACAAAGAACCGTTGTCTCAAATCCGCGCAGTTTCTTTGCAAAAGCTTTCCCCATATTTCCGTACCCAATAATACCCACTGTTTTGCCGTCAAGTTCATGACCACGGTTACTTTCGCGGTTCCATTGTCCGTTTTTTATTTCTGCATCGGCTTGATTCAAATTATTAAACAAAGACAAAATTACTCCTAACGAATGTTCTGCAACAGCGTTGCGATTTCCCTCAGGTGCTGCAATCAGATGAATTCCTTTTGCTTCAGCATACTCACAATCAATACTTTCTAAACCCGCTCCCACTCTGGCAATAAATTGCAGATTAACGGCTTTGTCTAAAAAGGTTTTATCAATTTTAAAACGGCTTCGGATTACGATTCCGTTGTAATTGTGAATTTTAGCTTCTATTTCTTCTTTAGTAGATTTAAAATCGGCCTCATTTTCAAAATTAGCTTCTTCTAATTGTTTCCAGAGAATAGGGTTATTACTGTCGATATGTAGAATTTTTGTGCTCATAAATAAATTTAATTATACGAATTGAAAAACAAAAATACAGCATATTCTTCATTTTTGAATTCCAAAAAACATAGTTTCCGCCCAAACAAAACGTTCTGACTTTTTTATTGGCTTTATTTTTTTTAACTTTGAATAATCGAGAAATCTCAGGCTTTTTTGCCTTTCTCTTGTTTCCGCATCTTTAGAATATATTCCACATGAAATTAACCAAAACTTTTAAAGCCTTTTTTGCAAACGAAAAATCAGGAGGGCTTCTTTTACTTTTTGTCACTATACTGTCCCTTTATCTGGCTAACTCTTCTATGCAAGCTGATTATATTAGTTTCTGGGATCACGATTTGGGAGGACATTCGATCACACACTGGATTAACGACGGCTTGATGACGATTTTCTTCTTATTGATTGGTTTAGAATTAGAACGTGAAATTTATCATGGAGAGCTATCGAGCATCAGAAATGCCTCATTGCCAATTATGGCTGCTTTTGGTGGTATGCTTGTGCCGGCAGCAATTTTCCTTGCTTTAAATTTTGGTACCGCTACGCAAAACGGCGCCGGAATACCAATGGCAACGGATATTGCTTTTGCAATTGGAATTTTATCGCTTTTGGGAAGCCGCGTTCCTGCCTCTCTAAAAGTATTTTTAACCGCATTGGCCGTAATCGACGATTTAGGAGCGATCATTGTTATTGCCATTTTCTACACCACAACGATAGCTTTTGTAAATCTTGCCATTGCATTGGGAATTTGGGCTCTTTTATTTGTCTTGAATCGAATGAAAGTTTACAATATTATTCCATATTTAATTGGTGGTGTCCTGATGTGGTATTTTATGCTTAATTCCGGTGTTCACGCTACTATTACGGGAGTTATACTAGCCTTTGTAATTCCTTTTGGGAATGGTGACGAAAATTCTGTTTCTCATAAACTGGAACACTTCCTGCACAAACCTGTCGCTTTTGTTATTCTTCCTTTATTCGCTATGGCAAATACCTGTATCCCGATTGAATCGGACTGGCACGAAGGTTTAAACCATCCCAACACATACGGTATTATTTTAGGATTAGTAGTTGGAAAACCTCTTGGAATCTTTTTGTTTTCTTTGATCGGAGTAAGTGCCGGTATGTGTACACTACCCAAAAACCTCAAATGGGCTCATGTCATAGGTGCGGGAATGCTTGGAGGAATTGGTTTTACCATGTCAATCTTCATTACCATTTTAGCTTTTCACGATCCCGAAACCATTGTTTTTTCTAAAATAGCCATTTTAATCGCCTCTGTAGTTTCCGGACTATTTGGCTTCTGTTATTTGAAATATACTTTGAATCAAAAGAAAAAAACGAAATCCAAAATTCCAACGTAACGTTGTTGGAATTTTGGATTAAAAAATGGGCCTATATAAAGTACTTACAATTGCAAAACAATTCCAGTCTAAAGATGTAGCGGACCAAATACCCTGACCTTGCCGCTAAAGCCATTATTACTTGAGGTTGCACCAATAGCCTCAATGCTACCATCTGCCGAGAGCGAGACACTATTACCGCTATAATCATTGGCGTTACCATTAATACAGGCAACCTGTGTCCAACCTTCTACCCTATTTTTGTAGACCTTCACTTGCCCGGAATTGACACCATTGACATTGCCTCCCGTAGCTCCAATCGCCAATACATTACCGGCTGCAGAGAGCGAAACACTAATACCGAAATAATAACCACTTGCTTCTCCATTAATCGCTGTTAACTCCGTCCAGCGCGTTGAGTTCCATTTATATACCTTAACTTGTCCTGAGTACTCCCCATTAGACTTTGCTCCATATGCTCCAACAGCCAAAGTACCGCCATCCGCAGCGAGGGAAACACTTGCGCCAAAATAACTCCCCTTTTTACCATTAAAAGTAGTCCCTACTTGCATCCAATTCCCATCATTATTCTTGTAGACCTGTACTTGACCTGAATTTTCACCATTGGCATTACCGGCACTGGCTCCAATAGCAAGGATACTACCGTCTACAGAAAGGGAAATACTTTGTGTACTGCAATAGCTGCTTGCTCCTCCAATAATTGTATTTCCAATCTGTGTCCAATTTCCATTCCAATTTTTATAGACTTTCGCTTGTATCGCATCACCATCTGATTGTCCCCTGGCCACAACAGCAAAAACATTACCATTTGATGAAAGCGAAAGACCATTACCGTAAAAACAACCATTAGAAAAAGCTACTTTAACATCAATCCCTTGCTGTTTCCAATCTCCATCCTCTTTCTTATACACCCGAATCAAACCATTGTTCGTTACAATAGCCAACGTATTACTATCAGCAGAAAGAGAAACAAAAGAACCAACGGTTTCGTAAGCCGCTTTTCCATTAATTGCAGTACCTTCCTGCGTCCAGCCCTCTGCAGTATTCCTATACACTCGAACCTGACCTGAAGATGTTCCGTTATCTGTAGCGCTGGGTGCCCCAACAGCCAGCGTCTTGCCATCTGCGGAAAGCGAAACACTTCTGCCACTATTAGAATTAAGCTCCCCGACAATATCAACTCCCACTTGTGTTTGTCCAAAACCAAGTATTGGAAATAATAAAATAAATAATTTTGTTTTCATCCTTGCAAAAATTTATAAATCAATGCAAAGTACTTCTCGGCTATCATACCGACTTTATTCACTTTATTTCTGTGAAAACAAAAATTATACTCGTATGTTCTCTTGAGAAATTTGATTAAGGAAAAGTTTAAACTATCATCAGCTAAAAAAGAAAAAATCCCAAATCCCAACATTCATAAGTTGGAATTTGGGATTTAAAAAATTGGAATTTTACTTCCCGAATTTTATCCTTTTATCTGTTTCAGCGAAGTTTTGATTCCTTTAATTAAAGAAGAACTAAATCCGTTGTGTTCCATTTCATTAAGTCCCACAATGGTACAACCCTGTGGTGTCGTAACCCGATCGATTAATTGTTCCGGATGTACCTTTTCCTCTAAAAGCATTTTTGCAGCTCCTTTCACCGTTTGCGCTGCTATGGCTAAAGCGGTATTCGAGTCAAATCCAATCTCGATTCCTGCCTGCATAGAAGCACGAATATAACGCAAAGCATATGCTGTACCGCAAGCTCCCAAAACAGTTGCAGCATCCATCAGTTTTTCATCGATTATAGGAGCAGTCCCTAAATCCTGAAACAAATCTACAATTGGCAATGCTTTTTCTCTGTCTTTTTCGGGAAAAGAGATACAGGTAGCGGATTCTCCAAATTGGGCCGCAATATTGGGCATAATTCGGATCACCGGAAATTCATTATTTGTTTTAGTTTGAAGCATCTCAAGAGATAATCCACTCACAGCAGAAGCGATAGTTTGGTTTTTGATCACCGGCAAAATTTCTGCTAAAACAGTATCAACCTGATACGGTTTAATGGTTAAGATCACCACATCAGCTTCTTGAATATTTTGTTTATTGTCGGATGAAACTGTAATTCCGTATTCAGACAAATACTGAATACTGGCTGTGTTTCTCCTTGTAACAGTAACCTGATTGTGTTTAGAGAATTGTGCAATTCCGAGCGCAATAGAAACACCAAGGTTTCCTCCTCCTATAATGTGTACTTTCATTTTGGTTGTTTTTTGGTCTGTTTTCTGAGCTGATTAACAGTTTGTTTTCCGCTTACAAATTACATAGATTTTATTCATTTTAAATCACTGAAATCCATCAATTTGTGGCAAAAATTTAAAATCCAAGAATCAATTTGGCGACTCCAAAGTAGAGCATAATTCCAAAGACATCATTGGTCGTGGTGATAAAAGGACCTGTTGCAATTGCCGGGTCGATTTTATTTTTATGTAGAAAAAGCGGCACTAAAGTTCCTAAGGTTGCAGCAAACAAAATTACCACGATCATCGAAATTGAAATTGCTAATCCTACTAAATATTGCTGATACATCACCGAATGGTAGCCTAATAAAAGTAACGAGATAATCGTTCCCGAAATCATCGATACGCTAATTTCCTTGCTGAAATAACCGCGGCTAAATTCTTTTAAAGTTCCGTTCGCCAAACCCTGAACAACGATTGCCGATGCCTGAACACCGATATTTCCTGCTGTTGCAGAAAGTAAAGGCACGAAAATAATTAAGGTAGAATATTTTTGAAAGGTTGCTTCGTTGCCTTTCAGCACAAAGGAAGCGACAATTTCAATCACCATTCCGATTAGAAGCCAAGGTAAACGTGCTTTTGTCAGTTCAAGAACGCTGTCATTTGACTCTACGTCTTGTGTAATACCGGCCGCTAATTGGTAATCTTTGTCGGCTTCATCTTTGATCACGTCTACGATATCATCAATCGTAATACGGCCCACCAAACGTCCTAATTCGTCGACAACAGGAATCGCCTCTAGATCGTATTTCTGCATGATACGTGCCACCTCAACATCTTCGGTATCTACATTTACAAAATTCAGCTTTCGGATATAAATATCACTAATTTGAGTTTTAGTGGAAGTTGTTAATAAATCTTTTAGCGAAAGCCTTCCTTTCAATCGGTTTTCGTCATCAACAACATAAATAGAATGTACTCTGGATACGTTTTCTGCCTGAATACGCATTTCTTTCACGCAAGTTAGTACATTCCAATTTTCATTGACTTTTACCAACTCTTTTCCCATCAAACCACCGGCAGAGTTTTCATCGTAACGCAATAATTCGACAATGTCTTTTGCGTGTTCAACGTCATTTAACTCTGAGATTACTTCGGCTTTAATTTCCTGAGAAAGTTCTGCGATAATATCTGCCGCATCATTGGTTTCAAGCTCATCAAGCTCTTCTGCAATTTCTTTCGGCGAAAGTCGGCTTAAGATATTCTCCCGCAAATCATCTTCCAACTCTAAAAGAATCTCAGCCGTTTTATCACTATCTAAAACTTTAAAGATGTAAGTTGCCTCATCAAAATCTAATTCATCTAAGATTTCGGCGATATCGGCATGGTGCATATCATTCAGTAAAACTTCAAGTTCTTTGTCGTTTTTACTAACAATGTGCTCTTCTAATTGTTGGACTAATTCTTTGCTAACTTTGAACTCCATCGGCTTCTATTTTTTGAGTCAAAACAATAAATTCTTCAACGCTCAGCTGCTCGGGACGTTTATCAAAGATAGTGTCTTCTCGCAATTGGTCTGATAAATTTAATGTTTTCAAACTGTTACGTAATGTTTTTCGTCTTTGCTGAAAAGCAGTTTTCACCACTGTAAAGAACAACCTTTCACCACAAGGAAGACTATAATCTTCCTTTCGGGTCATTTTCATCACACCCGATTTAACCTTGGGCGGAGGAATAAAAACATTTTCGTCAACAGTAAACAAATACTCTGTATGATAGAAAGCCTGAGCTAAAACGGATAAGATTCCGTATGCTTTTGATCCTTTTTTCTCGCAGATTCGTTCTGCAACTTCTTTTTGAAACATCCCCGAAAACTCCGGAATCTGATGTTTGAACTCCAGGGTTCTGAAAACAATCTGAGTCGAAATATTATACGGGAAATTCCCAATAATAGCGAATTGTTTGTTCTCGTAAACCTCGTTAATATTGTATTTCAGGAAATCCTGAGAGATAATTTTATCTTTAAGTTTTGGATAATTTTCACCCAAATACACCACTGATTCTGTATCAATCTCGATCACATGGGTATTAATTGGTTTATCAAGCAAATATTTAGTCAGCACACCCATCCCCGGTCCTATTTCTAAAACCTCATCATATCCTTCTAAACTCAAAGTATCTGCAATTGCTTTGGCAATACTTTCATCTTTCAGGAAATGCTGTCCTAAATGTTTTTTGGCTTTTACTTTTTCCATTATTCTATTTTATTTGCCACAAGGGCCTAAGAGGTTTGGTTTAGCCACAAAGGCGCTAAGACACAACTCTTTATTTTTTATTTATTTCTTGTAACTGCTGAATATTTCACAAATATCTAGTCTCTTTTAATTACAATAAGAAAATTGTCTTTATTCTTATCAATCTTATTTTTCACAGGAAATCGACTAACGCTCTCCATTAAACGCAAAAAGCTATAGAATCTCTCTACTTTAGACAGCTTAAAAAATTCCTCTTGCTGTTGTTTATTGCTTTCTTCTTTGGTTTGAAATCGAATTTCCATTAGCTTATCTATTTATAAAAATGAATCCTTCTATCTTAAAGATCGAAACTGAAAACGGAGACTGAGACTGAAATACTAATGTTCCGAAACTACTTCCAGTTCTGTTCTGAAAGAAAGCATTTTATCTGCGAAAAGCTCTAAAGCCTCCTGACGAAATCTTGGTGCGTCTTCCATATAATACTGCTCTAAAGTCTGTTTGCTATCCGTAACATATTGAACAGAGTAGGTTACACCGCCCATTTCCTCTTCAATTAAAACCTTTACAATTCTGGCGGAAGAAAATTTCCCTGTCCCTAAAATTTCCGGTATATGTTTTTCCTGCATCCATTTTAACCATTGGTCATGAACGCTTTCGTGTATGTTTGTGGTAACGTTGTAAATAATCATTCTGTCTCTTCTTTTAATTCTTATTATTCTCAGAGTTTGGAATTTGGAATTTCCTTTTTTTGGAATTTTACAAATTGGTATCTCCCCGCAATTGGCGGTATTTTTTTCTCGCATCAACAAAGTAAATACTGTCCTGATGGTTAAAAATTATCTTTTCATATAAAGGCTTTGCCTTTTCTGTGTCTTTCAATTCATCGTTGTAAATTTCTGCGGAGAAGTACAACGCCTCGTCTACATAAATTCCGTCGCTGTGATGGTCAATAATTTGCTGATATTGACTTAAAGCTGCACTATAATCTGCCAGACTTTCATAAATTTTACCTAAACGCAACATCGTAACAGCTTCAATTTCCTGCCCTTTAAAGGTTTTCAAAATCCCCTGAAACTGGCCTATAGCTTCCTGTTTTTTATTTTGATATAGCAGAAAATCGCCTTTAGCAAACTGTTTCAATGCCGTTTGTGTCGAATCGGCAACGGTATTATCGTTTATCAGCAAAAAATATTCAAGAGCATCATTGGCAATCAATTGTGTATTGGCCGATTTAAGTTCTTTAAACTGTTTTAAAGCCCATTCAAAATCGGTTTTGTAATAACTTGTTTTAGCAGCTTTCAAACTTGCCTCATGTGACATAACATCATTCTTTAAATCCAATTGAATTTGCGAATAATAAATCAAGGCTTGATTGAATTTTTCTTCCAAAAGCAAGATATCTCCCAACTCCATTTTAGCATCAGCCTGTTGATAATCGTTCAGATTAAGCTCTAATGCCTTTTTAATAATTGCCTTGCCCTCTTCCGGTTTTTTTAAATTGAAAGCCAGAAAATGTGCCTGAATTATTTGCAAAGATAAGGTAAAAGGAGTGATTTCATAGGTTGTAAGCAATTGTTGCAGTTCTGCATCAATTGCAGGGTAGTCTTTTTCTTGTGCTTTTGCAATTTTAATCTGCATCAGACGTGCGTTTGTCTGAATCAACAAATCTAAATCTCTGGTATTTAAAAGAATAAAATTTAGAATTTCTGAAGCCGTTTCGGTGTCGTCTTCATTCAATGCAAACTGACTCAGATTCACAATACTCATCAACGATTCCGGTTCTCTTTTATAAATGGCTTTCTCCTGAATAAAAGCCTTTCCGAATTCTTTCTGTTGCACATAAAACCAACTCAGATAATGATTCCAGAACACGTCCTGATCTTTTTGTGTTCTCAGGATTAATGCCTTTCTCATTGCATCTTTAAAACTTGTATTATCTGCCTCGCCATTCATAAAACGGGACAATTGTGTCTGAATTAAATTGGCATTTTGAGGATTCTGGTAGGATTCGGTTAACAAAAGGTCTATCATCAAATCGGTCTTTCCTAACTGACCGTACAACATTCCGATTTGAAAATTAAAATTGTAATTCGGCTGTATTTCCATTGCCGTTTGATACGCTTTTAAAGCATATTCCAACAATACTTTTTTCTCGAATGAATTTCCGATTCCGTAAACATCATTTGGGTTTGTTCGGATTTTTTCAATTGCTTGCTCGTAATAGTCTTTGGCTTTGGATTCGTTTTTCTGAAGTTGAAAATTATATCCTAATTCTACTAAAAAAATACCTTGTTTGTATCGGTTGTATCTTTCCTGAATCGCTTTTTGAGCAATATCAAATTGCTGCAATTGCTGATAGCAATCTACAGTTCTTAAAAAATACTGACTGTTGGATGGTGAACCACTTAAAAGCTGTTCGTAACTGACTTTAGCTTTTTCAAAATCGCCTTTATCGTAGTAATATTGAGCGAGTTGCTCATTTTGTGCAAATGTAAGGGTGGACCACAACAAAACGATATAGATAAAGATGTTTTTCATATTTCAGTTTTTTTGAGTTGTAGTTGCCGTTACTAAATTAAACCTAACAGGTTTTAAAAGCCTGTTAGGTTTGTATTGTAACTATAAAAGTTAATCTATAATGTCAAATCCGCAGTAAGGACGTAATACTTCCGGGATTACGATTCCTTCCGGAGTTTGGTAGTTTTCTAAAATTCCGGCCAAAACTCTAGGTAACGCCAATGAACTTCCGTTAAGTGTATGTGCCAATTGGTTTTTACCGTCTTTGTCTTTGAAACGTAATTTCAAGCGATTGGCCTGAAAAGTTTCGAAGTTAGATACTGAACTGATTTCTAACCAACGATCTTGTGCCGTAGAAAACACCTCAAAATCATACGTCAACGCTGAAGTAAAACCCATATCGCCACCACAAAGACGTAAAACTCTGTAGGGTAATTTCAATTCCTGCAAAATATTTTTTACATGCTCCACCATTCCGTCAAGCGCTTTATATGAATTGTCCGGATGCTCGATTCGAACGATTTCTACTTTATCAAATTGGTGCAAACGGTTTAACCCACGAACATGTGCTCCGTAAGAACCTGCTTCACGACGGAAACATGGTGTGTATGCCGTATGTAAAACCGGTAATTCACTTTCGCTTAAAAGAACATCGCGGAACAAATTGGTCACGGGAACCTCAGCTGTTGGAATCAAATACAAATCATCAATCGTTGAGTGATACATTTGTCCTTCTTTGTCCGGCAATTGTCCTGTTCCGTATCCTGAAGCTTCGTTTACCAAATGAGGTACCTGAACTTCATTGTATCCTGCGGCTGTATTTTTATCTAAAAAGTAGTTGATTAAAGCACGTTGCAAACGAGCTCCTTTTCCTTTGTAAACCGGAAATCCGGCACCTGTAATTTTTACACCCAATTCGAAATCGATGATATCGTACTTTTTCACTAGATCCCAGTGAGGCTGAGCACCTTCGTGCAAAACCGGAATTTCTCCTTCTTCAAAAACATTCAGATTGTCGTCCGGTGTTTTTCCTTCCGGGACAATATCTGCGGGAAGATTAGGTAACGTGTATAATTTGTTCGTTAATTCGACCGCCAAAGCTTCTGCTTTTTCGGCTAATTCTTTACTTTTTTCTTTTAAGGAAACTGTTTTTTCTTTTAAGATTGCGGCTTTCGATTTCTCTCCCGCTTTCATCAGTTCACCGATATCTTTGGACAATTTATTAGATTCAGATAAAACATTGTCTAATTCTGCCTGCGCAGCACGACGGTTTTCATCTAATTGCACCACTTCTTCAACAACGCTTTTAGCATCGATATTTCGTTTTGCTAAAGCCTTGATTACTTTCTCCTGATTTTCTCTAATAAATGCGATTTGTAACATAGCTTGATTTTTGTAACTATTTTATTTTTATATAAAGGAAGCAAATTTAAGGAAATGTTTGTTAAGATTAAGGACAAAGTTGTGTGTAAAAGAGAATTTCACGGAGTTTCGTAAAACTAATGTGGAGATTTACCAAAATTCAGGTTAATTCCACGGAGTTGCGCGAAGCTGACACAGAGATTTGCTAAGATTTATATAGGACTCCGTTAGCCACAATTCTCCAAAAAAAGAATTCCACAGAGTTGCACAGAGTTAACACAGAGATTCGCAAAGATTTATATTAAACTCTGTGTATCTCTGTGTTTTTTTCTTTGCGAATCTCTGTGGAACAAAAAACTAAACTCTCTTAATCTCATGAGCCTAAATAATCTAGAAAGAGAATTTCGCAGAGTTGCACAGAGTTAACACAGAGATTCGCAAAGATTTGGATTAAACTCTGTGTCTCTTTGTGTTTTTTCTTTGTGAATCTCTGCGGAACAAAAAACTAAACTCTCTTAATACTAAAAAGTTGCACGAAGTTGACGCAGAGACTCGCAAAGATTTGGATTAAACTCTGTGTGTCTTTGTGTTTTTTCTTTGCGAATCTCTGCGAAACAAAAAAATTAAACTCTATGTCTCTCTGTACTTTTTCTTTGCGAATCTCTGCGGAACAAAAAAACTAAGCTCTCTTAATCTCATGCCCCACAAATTCCTCTAAAACCGCAAACATTTCATCTACCGAAAGCACTTCTGTATCGGGATGTGATTTTAGAAATTCTGCATTAAGGGTAACCAGATTTTCTTCTAATTCGAAAAAGGTATCATTGTTTAATAAATCTCTTGTTGGATTTACACCTTCCAGTTTTCCTTTTAAAAACTTACCAATTTTGACACTGCTTAATAATCGAACTCTTTTAGCCTGTGTTTGAAATAATTCTAAATGCTTTTCAGCACCAATTAAAGCGAGCCCTTCTTCGATCAATTCATTCAATTCTTTGTTCCAACCGGAGTTGTAAACGAATTGTGCAAAATTGCCTTCGGTATATTGTGATGTATAATAATCTAAATAATAACTCATCAGCGCATCTTCGTGAATCAAATCGTCGTCGATTTTTTCCTCGCGCATCAGATTAATTACCGATATATTTGAGTTGATAATGTCCTGAGGGCTTGCACTGTTTGCTGCGGTTTCTGATATAATGATTCTGCCGAATTCCATTTTGAGTTTTGTTTTAATGAGTTTGATGCAAATTTCGGGTAAAATAATGGAGAAACTGAAATTACGATTAAAAAAAAACAGCAGTAAACTTTTGCTTACTGCTGCTTTTTATGACAATTTTTATTTTTAAAACCTTAGTGCTTTCACGCTAAAGCTACCTTCTGTAACTTCAACCGCTGCTCCGTTTTTAGTTGCAGAAAAATTAAATGTTCCTTCAATTCTTTCGCTATTTACAAGCGTAATATTCATTGTCCCTGATGTTGCATTTACATTACTAAATTCTGGCATAAAGGCAAAATCTACCTGATAAGTTGTTTCAAGCTTTGACAAATCAAGAACAATCGGGTGACTACCTTTTGTTACAATCAAAGGCATCCATAAACCAATACTTTTGTAGGTATTGTCTATTCCTTGACTTCCCTTTATAAGCAAATTTAATGAACTCGATACTCCAGGTTCAAAAGAATAAGAAGTTCCTTTGTATTTGAATTTGATAAATTCTCCTTTTGTTTGGATTTCATCCGGATTCTCTTTTGGAGCGTCATCACTACTACAAGAAGACGATAGAACAAACGCAAAAACAGCGATAGCAAAAAACACAATTTTCTTTAGATTTTTCATCATAAATGGCTTTATTTATTTTTTTTTAAGATCGCAAATATATAGATATTTCCTACTCTTAAAGCCACTACGAGATAAAAATAAAAGCTAAAATCCTTAATACTCTGTCAATAGTTCTTTTAGCCCTTTGGTTTTCAAAATCTTGCCCTTTATAACAAGCAGAAGCCTTAGCTTACTCAATCTATACTACTTATTACTTCGTCGAATTTCAGGAGTGATTTCTCGACTTCGCTCGAAATGACACTTTTACAAACCTCTTATTTTTTGTTATGAAGTTTGAAAACCAAAAAGTAAACAAAGTACTACTTAACTTTACCTTATTTACACTATTTTTATGGGCAATAAGAACAATTGCTAACTTGTAGCATTTTATAAAATCAAGAAAAATCTATTTAAAAAGAAAATCAATGAGAGCAAAGATCGCTTTAGAATATTATGTTTTAGATGTATTCTCTAATACAAGTTATAAAGGCAATCCATTGTCTGTTGTTTTTACCGATGGTAATTTAGAATTAGAAGTCTATCAAAATATTGCGAAAGAATTTGGCTATTCTGAAACTTCATTTGTTTATTATTCTGCAGAACAAAAAGCGCTCAATGTACGTTCGTTTACGCCGATTGGTTTTGAAATTGATGGTGCCGGACACAATCTGCTTGGTGCGGTTTGTGGTGCATTATTAAAAAAAATCCCCATATTTGAAGAACAAGAAGAGCACAATCGTTTTGTGATTATGAAAAATGCTCCGATACCTATAACGGTAAAATTTGATCCCGAAACACACTACCCTATTGTGCAGATGCACCAAAAATCTGCCGTTATTAAACAACAGATACCGACTTATAAAATTGCCATTGCGCTTGGTTTAAAAATAAAAGATTTAGAAATCGACATGTTAGTTCCGACCGTTGTTGAGACAGAGGTTGCACATACAATGGTTCCGTTGAGAAATAGTAAATTACTTAATGAGTGTACTCCAGACAGTAAACTTTTAATAGAAATCTCAAAAGAATATCAATTTGAAGGATTCTACTGTTTCTCCATTTCTGATCCATCTGAGGATCATATTGTTGAAGCACGGTTTTTTAATCCTATTATCGGAATTGAAGAAGATCCCGCTACAGGTACTGCGGCTGGGCCTTTAATTGGTTTTTTAACAAAAAACAGATACGCAGCACCTAATAAAGAATATAAAATCCTGCAAGGTGTCAAACTAAACCAGGCTTCGGTGATTGAGGTTATGGAACGTAAAAATGATATTTTGGTTGGAGGTTCTTCTGTTATTACAATGCGGGGTGAACTGTACATCTAACTACTTATTTCTACTAAAAAGTCGCATTATTATGCGGCTTTTAGTCCTTTCTAAAATCCTTTATGCTCCACCAGTAATTCCTTTAATTCGTTAGTTTTTATAAAAACCGCAAAACGTCCGGCCAATAACAACATCTCTTTTTCTTCATTTTTTGTCTTCAACTTTGTTTCCACATGGGAGGCATATTCATATAACATTAAAACTTCACTCGCTCCAAAATCTTTAAACATATCTTTTCCTAGACTGGATAGAATTACTTCGCCATTTTTGTCTTTTGCAAAACGATCAGTCCCAAACTTTGCAACTAATTGCGTTTTAAAATCCGTTTGTAGTTTCAACCAGTTACTGGCTGTGTCATCCGTGTTTTTTAGTTCTATGACCAAATCTTCATAGTCCTGATCTTTCTTCAAATTTGATAAATAATCCCGTAATGTTGTAAAACCAATCACCTGGTAATTGCTAATTGGTATTTTATACTTCTCCAGCACATTTTCAACATCATTTTCAAAAGTGATGTATCGCGTCTGAACGGTATATAAGGAAGCGGTCTCTAACAAGGAAATCAATCTGATTTTTACATCATTTATAAAGGGCTCTTTCTTTCCCTGTCCCAAACAATCTATAAAAAGGGCTTTTTTGTTCTTATCTTCTACTTTGACATCGTCATGAAGTAATTCTATTAGGGTTTGATATCCCATGTTATCGGAAGCCCCGCCATCGATCACACATAGTATTTTGTCCTGACCTTTGATCCCGAATTTTGTTTTGGGAAGCACGCCCGGGAAGGCAGAACTTGCTGTAATGGCATACGTCAATGGAAAATCATAACCATCGTTGATGTTATTTTCATTAAGTGAAATCGTTGCTTTATTGGGAGCCAGTGAAGAATTTATTTTTAAACCTCGAATAATATGCGGCATAAAAGGAAAACGCTCCCCATTATTATAAGCCGTTCCGTTGGCAACCAGCATTGGCAACTCGGGATTCTGCTTGCTTTCTTTTGGAATAAAAAAATCAGACAAAAGCATTTGAGTTTTAAATTTCTCCGGGTTTTCGGGATTAGAACTGTCAAACTGCAACACCTCCAAATCTAAACGCTGTGACATGGATACTTTTTCCCCTTTTTCGTTTCTGCTATTATTGAGAAGCGAGAAAACATTGGCCGATTTATTTATATCTGATTTGTAAGCGTCTGCTTTAGAAAAATAGAACTCATTAAAACTACAGTTGTCATGATGCAATTTATTTTTCAATATGGTTAAATAATATCCGGCTGAATAACAGCCTCCTGAAACGGTTGAAAAATAATCTATTTCACTTAAAAAGTTACGCTGTGAATTGCTTTCTTCTATTTCCTCCAGCCCCAAAAGCACCCCCATACTAAAAAACTGTGCTCTGGACCCACCTCCTGAAATTCCAACCCCTAAAGCAATCTTGGGATTTTGAAATCTGCTGTCACGATCCTGAACCGATTTGTATTCCTTTAAAGCTACCGAGGGAATTGAATTGTAGTTGATTTCTGAAAAAAGATTTATCTTGTTTTGAGCTATTCCTTTGTTTAGAAAAACAAGAATAAAAAATAATATTTTAACTCTTTTTTGTACCATATCTTATTACAAATAAATTGGTCTACTAGTCCCTATCAAATAATCTGAAAATAAACGAAAGTGCGCAAACAATAAATAATGCTACCAAAACAGCATGAAAAACGTTGTTTTGAACTTTTATCACCTTCAAACATAAAACAATATGAACGATAATTCGAAGATAATATTCCTTTCCCTGATATAAAAAATAATGTCTTCCTTTTAATGCGGTATCAATCGTGTCGGTACCAAGACAAATCGCCCGAATTACAAAGAAACAATTATTGTAGGAATAAAAGTAATTTTCATAATCCTTATAATCAGCCAAATCATCCCGACAAAGAATGGCGCATAACAAATAAAAAACCAATACTTTAATTAAACTTATGCTTTACAACCATTAGTAATCAATTTATAATATTATGTAAGCTTTTTATAATCGATTGAAATGCCATGTAAATCAGCAGCTTTTATTGCTCTTTCAAAAAACAAAGACATAAAAAAAACCGCATCAGTAATGCGGTTTTTCTATATTTTAAATAAACTAAAAATCAAATTCTTAATTCGTTTTCATTGGTGGTAAATCGAATGCAATTGAATCGTGTTCGAAATTATTACGGTGTCCACCGTCGCAAAAAGGTTTGTTTGCTGATAATCCACAACGACAAAGACCTAATGCAGCTCTTCCTTGTAATCCGTATACGGTTCCTTCCGGGTCCATTATTTCGAAATCACCTTCTATCTTAATAGATCCGTTTTTATTGATGATTAATTTAGTCTTGCTCATAAAATTGCTTTGTTTTTTCAACAAAGATTGCAAAATATATTGCGAAGGATTTGCAAGAACAGCAGGTTTTTTAGTTCAAAGAGGCTAGTTTAAATTAAGTCTATTTAAACGAACGTTTTTCAACTTAAAAACAATAGAATTTATTGGTTATTAGCCTCGTCATCTTTCTTTTTCTGATTCATTTTTGCTACCAGCTCTTTCAATCGCAAGGCTCTTTCTCTTTTTTCTTCCTGAAGTTTAGCCTTTTTCCGATTTAGCAATTTGGTATGTAAAGCCTTGTTTTTGGTGTTTTTTTCGGGTCCTTTTGCCATGATTTCTACTCTTAGTAATTGCGTTTGCAAATATACGGTTTTTGGGGTTTGTGAGTTGGGGAGAAATCGGGGCTTCGACTTCGCTCAGCCTGACAATTCGACTTCGCTTAGCCTGACTGTTCGGCTTTCCTTAGACTTACAAAACATCTTCTCTGCAAAGGTCTATGTTTTTACAACGAATCTCACTGATAGCTAAAATCTCGCAAAGTCGCAGAGACGCAAAGAAAAAGACTCCAAACTTTACCCCCAAACCAAAAAAAAACTTTGCGACTCCGCGACTTTGCGAGATTAATTCAAAAAACAAAACTTCACCCCCTTTTTTTAAAAGAAACACAAAACCAAAAAAACTTTGCGACTCCGCGACTTTGCGAGATTAATTCAAAACGCTTAAAAAAACACCAAACATCTCCTCTCTAAAATTCTGTCTTTTCATACCGAATCTCAGTGACATACTAAAATCTCGATTCTATTGCTTATTTTTGCACCCAATAAAATTGAGTTATGATACAGAATCCAAAGAGATATACTATTACAGCTGCATTGCCTTATACCAACGGACCTATTCACATTGGGCATTTGGCGGGGGTTTACGTGCCTGCAGATATTTATTCAAGATATTTACGCTTACAAGGAAAAGATGTTGCTTTTATTTGCGGAAGTGATGAACATGGTGTTGCCATTTCGATGAAAGCAAAAAAAGAAGGAATTACACCGCAGGAAGTTATTGATAAATACGACGGAATTATCAGAAAATCATTTGCTGATTTCGGAATTTCGTTTGACAATTATTCCAGAACTTCTGCTAAAATTCATCATGATACCGCTTCGGAATTCTTTAGAACGTTGTATGATAAAGGCGATTTTATTGAAGAAGTTACAGAACAATTGTATGATGCAAAAGCCAATCAGTTTTTGGCAGATCGTTTTGTAGTTGGAACGTGCCCAAAATGTGGTAACGAAGAAGCCTACGGCGATCAATGCGAAAAATGTGGCTCTACGCTAAATGCAACCGATTTAATCAATCCTAAATCGACCATTACCGGAGAAACTCCGATTCTAAAATCAACAAAACACTGGTTTTTACCTTTAGATCGATATACTGAATTCTTGCAGGAATGGATTTTGGTTGGACATAAAAACGACTGGAAACCGAATGTTTACGGACAGGTTAAATCCTGGGTAGATGGTGGATTAGAACCTCGTGCAGTAACGCGTGACTTAGACTGGGGAATTGATGTTCCGGTTGAAGGTGCTGAAGGCAAAAAACTATACGTTTGGTTTGACGCTCCTATCGGATACATTTCGTCGACCAAAGAATGGGCGGCACGTGAAGGAAAAGACTGGGAACCGTATTGGAAGGATGAAGACACAAAATTGGTGCACTTTATCGGAAAAGACAATATCGTTTTTCACTGTATCATTTTCCCTGCGATGTTAAAAGCAGAAGGAAGTTATATTTTACCGGACAATGTACCTGCAAATGAGTTTTTGAATTTGGAAGGAAATAAACTTTCGACTTCTAAAAACTGGGCGGTTTGGTTACACGAATATTTAGAAGAATTCCCGGAGAAACAAGACGTTTTGCGATATGCATTGACTTCTAACGCTCCGGAAACAAAGGATAATGATTTTACCTGGAAAGATTTTCAGGCAAGAAACAATAATGAATTAGTTGCTATTTTCGGAAACTTCATTAATCGTGTGGTTGTTTTAACGAACAAATACTACGACGGATTTATTCCGACGCCAAATGAATTTACAGAAATTGACGAAGCAACTTTAGCAGAATTAAAAGCCTACCCAGCCGTGATTTCAAGCTCAGTTGAGCGTTACAGATTCCGTGAAGCTTTAGGTGAATTGATGAATGTGGCTCGTTTAGGAAATAAATATCTGGCAGATGAAGAGCCTTGGAAAGTAATAAAAGACAATCCGGAGCGTGTAAAAACTCAAATGTATGTGGCCTTGCAAATCGCAGCAGCGCTAAGCATTTTGGCAGAACCATTTTTACCTTTCACAGCTACAAAACTTTCTAAAATCCTAAACATCAAAGACCTAAATTGGAATTTGGAATTTAATGATTCGAATTTATTCCCAACAGGACATAAAATTGGTGAAGCTGAATTGCTTTTCGCTAAAATAGAAGACGAAGAAATACAAAAACAAATAGATAAATTGGAAGCTACCAAAACGGCTAATATCGCTGAGAACAAAAAGGCTGAGCCACAAAAAGATTTAATTCAGTTTGAAGATTTCGCTAAAATGGACATTCGCGTAGGAACTATCCTTGAAGCTGAAAAAATGCCAAAAGCAAACAAACTATTAGTATTAAAAGTTGACACCGGAATTGACGTTCGTACGATTGTTTCGGGAATTGCAGAAAGCTTTACTCCTGAAGAAATTATCGGAAAACGTGTTTCTGTTCTGGCCAATTTAGCACCAAGAGCTTTACGTGGTGTAGAAAGTCAGGGAATGATTCTAATGACTACAAATGCAGAAGGCAAATTGGTTTTCATTAATCCGGATGCTGATGCTCCGAATGGTGAAACGGTAAATTAGGCCTCTACAGATATAAATAATTAAAGAAATTTCCCACTTATTAAACAGTCAAATCGATATTTATTAATACTTTTGTATCGACTAAATATCTTACAAAACTTTCAATAATTTTTATTAAAAGTTAACATAAGCGAACCCTTGCCATGGTGCGGGAGCAGGAAACTGCCCTAAATCTATCTTTCGAGATATTTAGTCACACCTAAAGCGAGGGTTTCGTACGTTTTAAATTTTTCGATTATGACTAAAGAAAATCAAAACACATCGCATCAGGATGTGATGCTATCCGTAGCAAATTTCCTTTCAGAACTTTGGTTCGAAGGAGAATTTAAAGATCAACCAGAATACCTAGCCGAAATCTTCGACATGATTCTGGAAACCGAAATGGGTAATAACCTCGAGCTAAGAGCTAAGATGAAAGGCTGTCTAAAAACCAGTCGCATGTTAGCAAAAGCGTTGGAACCATTTTCGGAGCAACAAATTGAGCAGGCTTGTAATCAAATTATGAATGCCTAGCGACTAAAGCAAAACGCGTGAAACTACCAATAGATTCGCGCGTTTTATTTTTTACACCAATAATTAATTGTCTAAAAAAAGGATCAATTTCAAAAACTGTGGAGAACTAAAAAATTGGATGTAAAAATTTAGTTTATTAAAAAAAAACTCGTTTTGTCATTTCGACGAAGGAGAAATCACACGCGTAACTCGACAAAGATTGGCGATTTTCTATGTGGAATTTCTGGTGTGATTTCTCCTTCGTCGAAATGACAGAATTACAGGAAATAACCATTAAACTTACGTTTAAAATTAACATAAACAGCTCCCTCGCCATGATGTCCCTACGGAAACAAGGGAAATCTGCCCATATGGGTATTTTGTCACATCTAAAGCGAGGGTTTCGTTCGTTTAAATTTAACATAAACACTCCCTCGTCATGATGGCCCTACGGAAACACGGGAAATCTACTCATATGAGTATTTTTGCACATCTAAAGCGAGCGTTTCGTGTACCTATTATTCTCGATTGCACAAACGTTGCTAGTTAATTGTTCTTTTTCCATTTGTTGCTATTTGAATAGCCTCCTGCTTTAGCTGGAGGTACATTGATTGAGAGATGAGCAATTGGCTTTAGCCAAAAGAAGCAGGATATATTTTGGCTAAAGCCATTTAATGTTTAATCTTAACTACATTCCTCCAGCTAGAGCACAATGTCATTAAGTTAAGAGCTTTTTCACGCAGATTTTGCGGATTTTTTTATTTGATTCTGCTAAAATCTGCGTGAGGCTTTTTTTAAGCAATCCTTAACTTAATGACATTTAGATAAAGCAGGAGGTTATTCAAAATGATATTTTTACAAACCTTTTAATTTCGCAAGAAAGCGTATGGAACTTACTTAACAGATTCGCATATTTAACAGTATATCAAATAATTAACATTCAACATAACCCTTTTTTTATCAGAAAATCAAGATATTTGCAAAAAACTATATCATGATCAAAAAAATACTATTCATCTGTTTGACATTAAACAGCATGACTTCTTTTTCTCAGGACATCGTGAGTTCAACTCCGCTTACTTTAAAAAAGAATCTCAATATTTTTCCGTCTGTAAACAATGATACCAGAGAAGTTACTTTGTTTCTAAGTGACAAGACAAATGTAAAAGCTATTCAGCTTAATGAAAAAATGCAAATCACAGATAGTATTTCTACAGCAAAACCTGATGCAAAAAAATACGACTTTATGATTGGCTACAATAGAAGCAGCAACAATACGAGACTCTTTTGGTCTTCTGATGACTATAAAAATATCTTTGCTCAGTTGTATAATTTCACTAGTCGCAAAATCACTACCAAAGAATATACTTTAGCATTAAAAAACGAAAAAGTTTTGCAAAAGTTCAGCGAAAATGACAACTTTTATATTCTGACTGTACTAAAAAACAGTAATAGTCTAAAACTTCACATCTTTGACAAACAAGGCAATTATATCGAAAAAGTTATTGATCTGGAAGGATTTCATTTTTTCAAAAGCAAGTATGTAAAGTCTGACTTATATGGTGTGTTGGAACAAAATTTACTACCTGCCGAAGCCCCTTTTTCATTACAGAACATCAATACTGAAAACCCTGTTTCGTTAAACGATAGTTCGAAAAAGAGAAAGTGTTATTTTAGCAAAAACCAACTCGTTATAACAATTGACCTGAATGTAAATTTCACACAAGTCATTGTAATTGATCTGGAGAAATATTCTGCCGTTGAAAAAATTATTAAATCTCCACCTATTTCTGATATAAGCAGTTCAGGATTTTCGATCTACATCAACTCAAATTCTTTCTATTTTGACCATAAAATATACCAGACAAAATCTTCGTCTGATATCCTTCATTTTACTATAAACGATTTAGACGGCAATCTGCTACAGCAATATACTGCTACGGAAGATAAACCAATTGAGTTTAAAAATTCAGAGATTTCTCAGGAAGGCAATGAGTTCTTTGGTGGCAAAAAAACGCTCGAAACTTCTTCTCAATTTATTAGAAAAACAACTAATCTAAATTCAGCTCTTGCGTGTTATCGCCTTGGAGATACTACTTTAATAACTTTCGGAGGTGTTTCTGCCGGATCTCAGCAATCAGGCGGACAATCTGTAATGAACCAATTTGGATTTATTGGTTCTTTAATCGGATCCTTCGCATTTAATCCTACTATGGAGAGTTTTAACGCTTATTCTAACCGAAAAGTGGTTAAAATGGAAGGTCTTTTCGATAAAGAAGGAAAACACGTGAAAGGAGATTTGCAACCATTGGCATTTGATAAAATCAGAACTTTTCTCGACAAAGACAATGATGTTTCATCTCAGACACTATTTAAAACAGATGCCTATTATTTTGGTTACTACGATACCAAAACAAAAGAATACATCATTAGAAAATTTGTAGACTAGAAATATAATTCCCGATAAAATCGGGAATTTTTATTTTTAACCGTTCTCTTTTTAAATTTATTAAAGGCACAATCTCAGGACTTCAATAATTATCAAAAAACACCTCTTCAACCTCCTCAAATTTCATTAAAAAACAAGATCTTCGCCAAAAAATTCAGATTAAACCCATGATTAAAAAATTATTATTTATTTGCCTGTTCTTCAATACTATTAACTCTTTTTCACAAGATCTGGTAAAAGAATTCAATTTAAAACTAGAGCGAAAGAGAGATTATCTTCAAGTCGTAAACGAAACCAAAAAAGAAGTCGTGTTGTTTTTGAATGATAACGAAAAAGTTACTTCTGTTAAACTTGATAGTACATTTACTATTAATGATTCATTGTCACATCCAAGATTAGAAAAAAGCTATACAGACATACTTGGTTACAGTCAAAAAGACGATAATTATTTACTTTTCTGGGGTTCTAAAGACAGAAAAAGAATCATCTCTCAATTTTTTAATTTCACTAAAAAAGAAACAGGAGCAACTACTTTCGAATTAGAATTTGACAAAGAGAAAGTCTTTAAAGAATTAACCATTAATAATGTTTTCTATTTAATTACAATTCTTAAAAAGTCCGGTAATTTAAAATTTTACATCTTTGATAATGGCGTTTTAAACACCCGAATTGTCGATTTATCAAACTTCGAATTTAAAAATAAATCAGCCGCTCCTGCAAATTTACACACCGTTCTGACAGAAGAATCCTGGGATTTTTCTGTACAAACCATCAGTAACGACAGCCCGCCTTCTTTGGCATTGAGCAGAGAACAATTTAAACTGTACACTTATAAAAAGGATGAAATTATTTTTACAATAGACAACAATCCCCATTTTACAGATATTTTAAGAATTAATTTAAATGATTTTACAGCCAATTTAAAATCAATTAAAAAACCGGTCGTAACACGAGGGGAATATGAATCTGTTCTATTTAAGTCAAATTCATTTTTAATCGATGACAAAATTCTTCAGATAAAGACAAATCCTGACGTTTTACTTTTTACAATTAGCGATCTGGAGGGTACAATAATTAACAAATATAAAACCTTACGCGAGGAGGAAATCTCCTTTAAAAACACCGCTGTTTTTCAGGAAGTAGGTAGTCTTAGCAAAAAACGAGTCCTTGAAAAACCTAAACAGTTTATCCGTAAAATCAACAACTCACGTCCAAGTATATCCTGTTATAGTTTAAATGGTTTATACTATACTGTCATAGGAAGTTCTCAAGATATCGTTCATTCATCTCCAAATGGAACAGGGATGGGTATCGGTGCAGGAGGTTTCTCCTCTGGTGTGTATTTTTCAATTAGTCCAGGCTATACCCTCGAAAATTTGATTTCTTATAAAGATAAAAACGTAGTTTACACCACTTGTTTGTTTGATGCTAATTTTAATCATCTGGAAGATACAATTAAAACTTCCGCCTTTGAAAAAGCAAGAGCCTTTCTGGAAGAAAACGAAGAAATTACGACAAGAACCTCTATTTTCAGTAAAGACTTGTATAAGGATCTGATTCTTTTCAAATTCAATACCTCTTTGTATTTAGGAAATTATAATAAGGAAAATAAAAAATATCAGATTTTTAGTTTTTCAGAGTAACTTTAAATCCGAAAAGTAAATACCGAATCAAAATGAAAATAACAAAACCAAGATTAGCTTTAATCGGCGGAATACTTTGTATTTCGATTTTCCCGATATTGGTAAAATTACGTTTAGCACCGGGATTAATTTCGGCTTTTTACCGAATGTTTTTTGCGGTCATTTTGCTTTTACCGTATGTGCTTTTGAGTAAAAATTTTAAAATGCCAACTTTAAGATTTACTCTTTTGGCAGCACTTTGTGGTGTTTTATTCTCTTCGGATGTTGCCGTTTGGAACATCGCCATTCAGGATTCAAGTGCCACACAGGCTTCGTTACTAACCAACTTGTCCCCACTTTGGGTTGGAATTGGTTCTTTTTTCTTTTTGAACACCAAACCCGCCACAAACTTCTGGATCGGAACAGCTGTCTCCTTATTCGGAATGGTAACTTTGGTTGGTTTTGGTTTTTTCATGGAATTAAACTTCGATCAGGCTTTTCTGTTTGCGGTGCTATCCGGAATCCTTTATTCGATTTATCTGTTAGTCAGCAAAAATGTACTTTCTCATGTTGATGTTTTATCCTTTATGACCATCAGCTTGTTGGCCTCCAGCATTTATTTGGGAATTCTTTGTTATTCGCTGAATCAGCCTTTTACAGGATTCTCTGATATGGGTTGGTTTGTGCTAGTGCTTCAGGCGGTGATTTGTCAATTGTGTGCGTGGCTTTCGATAAGTTACGCTACGCAACACATGCGTGCAACGAGGGTTTCGTTAAGTTTATTGAGTCAGGCTGTAATTACTTCGATATTAGCTTGGTTGTTTTTGGAAGAACAAATAACTTTACAAATGGTTTTTGGCGGAATCATTTTGCTTTTCGGAATCAGAATCACGTTTTATGATAAGACCATATCGTTGAAAAAGGTTTTTTCTAAGTAACATTTGTGAAATTGCGGTCTGAAAATTGCACTCGGATTTTGCGGATTAAACGGGTTTACGCGGATTCTTTTTTTTATTTGAATTGAAACTATTTGCGAACTTGGGGTGGGAAATTCACACACCGATTTTACTGATTAAGCAGGTTAACACTGATTTTGTTTGAATTTGAATTATAAAAAATCATTTTAATCAGTGGCAAAAAAATAGCACGCAGATTTAGCAGATTAAGCGGATTTATTTGAAAATCTTTGGAATCATTTTAATCTGTGGCAAAAAAAATAGCTGATAAATGAAACGAATCAAACAGATTTGAACAAATAATTCGTCAATTCGTGGCAAAAAAAATAGCACGCAGATTTAGCTGATTAAGCAGATTTATTTGAAAATCTTTGGAATCATTTTAATCTGTGGCAAAAAAAGCACGCAGATCGAACTGATCGAGCAGATGTATTCAAAATCATTTTAGTCGGCCGCAAAACCTGAAACAAAAAAAACCTGAAACAAAAAAACACGCAGATCAAGCTAATCGAGCAGATGTATTCAAAATCATTTTAATCGGCCGCAAAACCTGAAACAAAAAAAACCTGAAACAAAAAAAACACCTCCCTATATGTTACATAAAAACAAAATTCCAAATTTAAAAGTAATCGCCTTTGATGCCGATGATACTTTGTTTGTTAATGAACCTTACTTTCAGGAAACCGAACATAAATTCTGTGCTTTGATGGAAGATTATCTTTCACACCAAGGCATTTCGCAGGAATTGTTTAAAATAGAAATTCAAAACTTACCTTTATACGGCTACGGAATCAAAGGTTATATTCTTTCGATGATTGAAGCGGCGATGATCATTTCAAACAATACTATTCCGGTTGAGGTAATTCAGAAAATTATTCAATATGGGAAAGAATTACTCGAAAAACCAATTGAACTTCTGGACGGAATCGAAGAAACACTAGAGGCATTGCATGGCAAATACAAATTGGTAGTAGCCACAAAAGGAGATTTAAAAGACCAGCACAGCAAATTGCATCGTTCGGGATTAGGTCATTATTTTCACCATATTGAAGTAATGTCAGACAAACAACAAATTGATTACGAGAAATTATTAGGTCGTTTGGACATTCAGTCTCATGAATTTCTGATGATTGGAAACTCTCTAAAATCAGATGTATTGCCTGTACTGGAAATTGGCGGTTATGCCGTACATATTCCTTTTCATACCACTTGGGAACACGAAAAAATCAATCATAAAGTAGAACACCAACATTTTAGCTCCTTCGAAAAAATAACCGAAGTGCTTAACAACTTATTGTAATGAAAACACTTTTAGACCTCGAAAATTGGAACAGAAAAGAGCATTTCGCTCATTTCAAACAAATGGAAGAGCCCTTCTTTGGCGCTACCGTTGAGATTGACTGTACCAAAGCCTATCAATCCGCTAAAGACCTGAATACTTCTTTTTTTATCTATTACTTACATAAAACTTTGGTTGCCGTAAATGCAATTGAGAATTTTAGATATCGAATCTCAGAGGACAAAATCTACATTCACGATCGTATTGATGCTTCGGCAACAATTGGTCGCGAAGATGGGACTTTTGGGTTTTCTTTAATGGAGTATCATCCTGATTTCAAAATTTTTGAGCAAAATGCTTTAGCAGAAGTCAAACGCGTTCAAAATACAACCGGAATTTATACCCGCGAATTTAAAGACGATAATGTCATTCATTTTTCGGCAATACCGTGGTTAAATTTTACCTCGCTTACCCATGCCCGCAGTTTCACCTATCCCGACAGTTGCCCTAAAGTTTCTTTTGGGAAAATGATGACGGCAGAAACAGGAAAAAGAACCATTTCGATGGCTGTATATGTGCATCATGGCCTAATGGATGGTTTACATCTGGGACAGTTTGTTGACTCTTTTCAGGAGTTAATGAATTCCTAAACAAAATAAAGTCCGTGATTTTGAATTGATTCTATTCTAAAAAATATGAGAAAAATAATTCTGTTTTTAGCCGTAATGTACCAATCTATGGTATTGAGCCAGACTATACTGGCTTCTTATTCGCTGGAATTAAAAAAGATACGGGAAAACGATCAGATCTTAAATTTTGAAAACGCTGTAACGCACGAAGTATTTGTCTTTGTGGCATCACAGGGAAATTTTACGATTTTAAAGTACAACAGCGCCCTTTTTCTAAGAGATCAATTTGCAGGTGCAATGACCTATTATGAAAAAAGATCTTTGCTTGGCTACAGCTTTGGTGAAGACGGAAATCCGACTTTGTATTGGTACTCAGAAGAGCTGAAAGACATTATAATTGTCAAATATTATTTTGAAGACAAAACAGTTAAGGCTTTGAAGTTTAATTTTCCTGCAAAGATTCAGCCTATTGTTACCCAATATCAAAAAGACAATGCATTTAATCTGTTAACCCAACATAAAACAGAGCCAAAACTAATTCTATACGTCTTCAAGAATGGAACTGTGGAAGAAAGGGAACTTGATTTTTCTCCTTTTACCTTCAAAGACCGAAAAACCCAATCCAGAACGTTCAATCAGATTCTTACCGAAAACCCTATTGAAAAAATGGAATCCGGTGAATACAATCCTTTGTTTAAAACCGTTAGTAAAACCAAATTGTATTTATTGCCGCAGCGTCTCATCCTAACTTTGGACCAGAATGTTACCAACACACAATTGTTCGACATTAATTTGACTAGTCTGGACATAAAAGAGAAGAATTTCCTGCAGCCTCCTGCTAAAAAATGGGCCAGATCCTCTAACTCTTTTTATCACGAGAACAAACTATACCAGATCAACACAACAGAAGATGAATTTTTGTTTGACATAAAAGACCTTGAGTCCGAACAAGTATTAAAGAGCATTGTTGTTTCGAAAAATGACACAATACGTTTCAAAAATTCTCCTTTGTTAATCCAAAGAGACATCTATAGTCCGAAAGAATTAAAAAATACGGCTAAATTTCTACAACACCTGGCTACTTTAGACATCGGGTTATCTGTTTTTAAAAACAAAACGAATCTGTTTATCACTTTTGGAGGGATCAATAAACCAAGCTATCAGAGTTTTGATGGGTTTTCTTATCCGGATATTCAAACCAAAACTGTATACTTTGAAAGTATCTGGGATAAAAAATTGGGGTATACCACAGAGCAACAGCAGCCTCTTGCAGCCGATAAAATCAATTTATTTGTAGACAAACATGATGAAGTTTCGTTTCAAAGTATCATAAAGTTTAAAGATTATTTCATTCTGGGTTATTATGATACGGATACCAAAGAATATAAAATGCTTAAATTTACAGACGGCTATAATTGAAACCAAAACGAAGTCTTTAGATGGAACTGATTACACCGGAATTAAAAACAAATAAGCTTCATTTAAATTAGAAGAGGCTGATTTCAATGTATTTAGTCTGAATCTGAATTAATTCCTACAAAAGGCAATCAGGTTCTTAATTGCCTAAAATTATATAACTTTACAAAAAAATCAAGATTATGTTATCAAAAAATATAGAAGCAGCACTGAACAAGCAGATCAGAATTGAAGCCGAGTCTTCACAAACTTACCTTTCAATGGCTTGTTGGGCAGAGGTACACGGATTAGAAGGAATTGCTCAATTTATGTACACACAATCAGATGAGGAACGCGCGCACATGCTTAAACTGATAAAGTATGTAAACGAACGTGGCGGACATGCACAAATTACAGATCTTAAAGAGCCAAAGACAAGTTATTCGACTTTTAAAGAAATGTTTGAAACGCTTTACAACCATGAACTTTTTGTGTCAGAGTCTATTAATGAATTGGTTCATATTACCTTTTCAGAAAAAGATTATGCTACACATAATTTCTTACAATGGTACGTATCGGAACAAATCGAAGAAGAGGCTACAGCGAAGTCAATTTTAGATAAAATTAATTTAATTGGAGACGACAAAGGCGGTCTTTACTTGTTTGACCGTGATATTCAGCAATTAACCGTTACAAGTTCAATAGCTATTAACCCAAAATAAAAAAGTTAAAGTTTATTTAGAACATATAAAAATAACTTTTATTCTTTTATATTTGCCTCGATTTTATAATTGAGAGGTACTGTGAGCAAGAAAGATAAGGTTAAGGACAAGGACAAAAAAAAGGATAAAAAGAAGAAGAAAAATCAGGAAATCCTTGACAAGATTAAAAAACTCGAAAACTGCAAATCCAGCTGTTGTGAGAAATTTAAAAAGAGTGAAAAGAAACGTTGCTCTCGTTGTCCTATGTTTGACTTAATAAAAAAGACAGCTTAAAATATATATGAAAACCCATCAGATTACTGATGGGTTTTTAGTTTAAATCAAAGTCCTTTATTCGTTTAAGAAACATATTATCCAAAGCAATTTTTTTTCGACATATAAGTGATAGTAGCTCCTTTTAGATTTTCCTTTGTGTTCCTCGTGGAATCTTTGTGAACTTCATGGTTAACTTCACCATATAAGTCCTATTAGCTCATTTGAAATCTTTTTCTTTGCGAACCTGGCGAAATCTTTGCGAACTTAGCGGTTGAAATCGCATTCAATCGCATCTAATTTCCACTTTCGTTGAAAAAATAAAAGAACAGTTGTAAATTAGTTCCCTGATTAAATAAATCTTAAGAGTCCGTTGTTTCATTATGAAAAACCAAATTACTATCCCAAAATCCAGTCTTGATTTTTTGCAAGAGCTTAAAGCAAACAATAACAAACCTTGGTTTGATGCAAATAAAACGACTTACCTCAACGAATTAAATCATATCGAAACTTTTGCAGGTGCTTTACTGCAGGAGCTCTCCAAAACCGATGTTTTAGAAACCGCTTCCGGAAAAAAAAGTGTATACCGAATTTATCGCGATATTCGTTTTTCTAAAGACAAAACGCCTTTTAAAAGCTTTTGGGGTGGTAGTTATACCCGTGCCACGAGTGAAAGACGAGGTGGTTATTATTATCATTTGGAACAAGGAAATAGCTTTATCGCCGGTGGTTTTTGGGGACCAAATGCGGCAGACTTAAAACGCGTAAGAAGTGAATTTGCCCACGATCCTGAACCTATGCAAAAGATACTGCATTCAGAATCTTTTATCCGCACATTTGGAACTCTACAAGGCGAACAGCTTAAAACAAAGCCCAAAGGATTTGATATCGATCATGAAGCTATTGACTTACTTCGTTACAAACAGTTTTTACTTATTAAACGATTTACAGATCAGGAAGTATTGAGTCCGCTTTTTTTAGAACAGGCACTGGACACCTTCAAGAACATGAGACCCTTTTTTGATTATATGAGTGAAATATTGACGACTGACATAAATGGCGCTTCAATTTTATAAAAAAATAAACCCGACAGCTTTTAAAAACCCTGTCGGGTTTGATTACGTTGATAAACACTATTTACTTAAAAACAGGATTTCGTTGACCACTACTTCTGTGACGTATTTTTTCTCTCCGTTTTTATCGTCATAACTTCTATGTGTCAGCTTTCCTTCTACCGCAACTTCTTTTCCTTTTACGACATATTTCTCGATAATTTCAGCTGTTTTTCCCCAGGCTGTCACACGATGCCATTCTGTTTGTTCTACTTTTTCTCCCTTTTCATTGGTGTACTTCTCGTTTGTTGCAATGTTTAAATGCGCTAATTTTTTTCCGTTTTCCAATGTTTTAATTTCCGGATCGTTTCCTACGTTCCCGATTAATTGTACTCTGTTTTTCATGGCGTATACTATTTAAATGTTATTATAAGTGAATTCGTACATTAAATTCAACAGGCCAAAGATGCTACAGCTTTCAATAACTATTCGGTAACCAACCATTTACTTTCGGTTGTAATTATTTGTAACCGTTTGCAAATGGAAATATTTTTGTATATTTGAGAAAAGCCCTACGATATGCAAACACAAATCAATAAAGTTGAACTGCGAAATTTGGAATTTGACGATTACAAACAATTGAAGAACTCAATGGTAGAATCGTATCCCGAAATGGCCAATTCATACTGGAGATCTGCCGATATTAAAAAACTACTTTCTATATTTCCTGAAGGTCAATTGATTATTCTGGCCGACGGAGTAGTTGTAGGATCTGCCTTGTCCTTGATCGTCGATGAGACATTGGTCGATAAAAGACACAACTACAACCAAATTCACGGCAATTATACGTTTTCTACTCACAATCCAAACGGTGAAATCCTATATGGTATCGATGTTTTCATCCATCCGCAATACCGCGGTTTGCGTTTAGGCCGTCGTTTGTACGATGCCCGAAAAGAACTTTGCGAGCAACTGAATCTAAAAGCCATTGTTTTTGCAGGACGAATTCCGAATTATGCACAACACGCCAGAAAACTCACTCCAAAAAATTATATCGACAAAGTAAAACACAAAGAATTACATGATCCGGTGCTATCCTTTCAGCTTAGCAATGACTTTCATGTTTTGCGCATCATTAAAAACTATTTAGAAGGCGACGAAGAATCCAAAGAATTTGCCGTGCTTTTAGAATGGAACAATGTTTATTACGATGAGAGTCCGAAACTTATCAATCTCGAAAAAAGCGTTATTCGTTTGGGATTAATTCAATGGCAAATGCGTCAGTTAAACAATGTAGAAGCTTTATTTGAGCAGGCCGAGTTTTTTATTGATGTTGTTTCCGGTTATGGAAGTGATTTTGCGTTATTCCCGGAGCTTTTTATTGCCCCTTTAATGGCCGATTACAATCATTTATCAGAAGCGGAAGCGATTCGGGAATTGGCTCGTTACTCTGACCCGATCCGGAAACGTTTTCAGGAATTTGCCATTTCATACAATATCAATATCATTACCGGTAGCATGCCGTATTTAGATAATGGCAATTTATACAATGTTGGTTTTTTATGCAAACGAGACGGAACATCAGAAATGTATACCAAAATTCACGTGACTCCAAACGAAGTACAACATTGGGGAATGAAGGGCGGATCTCAGTTTAAAACCTTTGATACCGACTGTGGCAAAATTGGAATCCTGATCTGCTATGATGTGGAGTTCCCTGAACTTTCAAGAATTATGGCCAATGAAGGAATGAATATCTTATTCGTTCCCTTCCTCACAGACACACAAAATGCTTATACCCGTGTAAAACATTGTTCGCAAGCAAGGGCTATAGAAAATGAATGTTATGTTGCAATTGCAGGTTGTGTAGGTAACTTACCAAAAGTGAACAATATGGATATTCAATATGCGCAAGCTTCTGTATTTACCCCCTCTGATTTTGCTTTTCCAAGTAATGGAATAAAAGCCGAAGCAACTCCAAATACAGAGATGACCTTAATTGTAGATGTTGATTTGAATTTACTAAAACAACTCCATGAGCACGGAAGTGTCCGAATCTTAAAAGACCGAAGAAATGATTTATATGAAATTAAAAAGTTGGATCCATGAAGACATGCCTCGAATGCTCCGAAAAGATTGTAGGCCGTGAAGACAAGAAATTTTGTTCAGATAGTTGCCGAAATGCCTACAACAACAAGATCAATAAGGACACCACTAATTTCATGCGAAATATAAACAATAAGCTACGCAAAAATTACCGTATTTTGTCCGAGTTAAACACAGAAGGAAAATCAAAAGCAAGAAAAGATAAAATGTTGAACAAAGGCTTTGATTTTGATTTTTTTACTAATATTTTGCAGACCAAAACGGGGAACACTTATTATTTTCTATACGACCAGGGATATCGCTCTTTGGACAATGATTATTATATGCTCGTGAAAAAAGAAATTTAGTATATTCAACATGAAAAAAAATCCTACTTCGATACTAGCCTTTCTATGCGTTATAGCCATTCTGGCCATTATATACGCCACAATGATGCCCCAATGGGTTTCTAAAAATGAAGAAGCTCTTGCCGAATTCTCGACCGAACGCGCACTAAATCAAGTTAAAATCATAGCCCAAAAACCCCATTATGTAGGCTCGACAAATCATGAATTAGTAGCCAATTATCTTAAACTTGAGCTCAACCGAATCGGTTTGGAAACGTCAGTTCAGGAAGGATTCACCCTTAACGATAAAGGTCTTCTCGTAAAATCTAAGAATATTCTTGCCCGCATAAAAGGAACAAACAATTCAAAAGCACTTTTATTGCTTTCTCACTATGACAGCGCACCGCATTCTTTCTCTAAAGGAGCCAGCGATGATGCCTCGGGAGTTGCCACTATTCTTGAAGGTGTTCGTGCCTTTTTATATGCTAAAAAACCGCACAAAAACGATATTATTATTCTCTTTTCAGATGCCGAAGAATTAGGACTAAATGGCGCCGCTCTTTTCGTAAATCAACATCCTTGGGCAAAAGAGGTGGGCTTAGTTTTAAATTTTGAAGCCAGAGGCTCTTCAGGTCCAAGTTATATGTTAATGGAAACCAATAAAGGAAATGAAACATTGGTGAAAGAATTTTCAAACGCAAAAACAAAATTCCCGGTTTCTAATTCACTTATGTACAGCATTTACAAAATGCTTCCAAACGACACCGATCTAACCGTTTTTAGAGAACAAGGAAACATACAGGGATTTAACTTTGCTTTTATCGATGGTCATTTTAACTACCACACCCAACAGGATGACATTCAGCATTTAAGCAAAAATACGCTGGCGCATCAGGGAACGTATTTAATGCCTTTGTTAGACTATTTTTCAAATATTGATCTAAATGCAACAACTGCAACGGAAGACAATGTTTATTTTACGGTTCCTTTTGGCTTTTTTATTAGCTATCCATTTTCATGGGTTGGTCCAATGACTTTCATCGCTTTAGGTTTATTAATTCTTTTTATTTTTATTGGAAAAGCAAAACGTGTCATCACCTTTAGAGAAATCTTCAGAGGATTTGTTCCGTTATTTGGTTCTATAATAATCTCCGGATTGGTTACTTTTTTAGGCTGGAAAATACTTTTACAAATCTACCCGCAATACAATGACCTATTAAATGGATTTACCTACAATGGACATGCCTATATCGGCGCTTTTGTAACACTAAGTATCGCCATTTGTTTTGCTTTCTACCATCATTTTTCGGAGGCAAAAACTACAATGAACCATTTTGTAGCACCGCTTTTACTTTGGATAATCATCAATGCTCTTCTAGCCAATAGTCTGACAGGAGCCGGTTTTCTAATTATCCCGGTTTACTTTGGAGTGTTTTTATTTGGAATTTTTGTAATCACACAACATTACAGTTTAGGTATAAATTTATTATTCAGTATCCCCGCATTAGCCATTATTGCTCCTTTTATAATAATGTTCCCTGTTGGTCTGGGATTAAAAATACTTTTTGTAAGCGCTATACTGACCGTATTGTTATTCGGGCTTTTGCTACCGCTATTTGGTGCATTTTTCAAAAAAGGAGTTTGGACGATATTATTTTTTGTGCTGTCGATCGGCTTTTTCACTTACGCTGGTATCAACTCGGGTTATGAACACGGAAAAGCAAAATCAAATAGTTTATTGTATGTTTATAATGCGAACACCAACTCAGCCCTTTGGACTACTTACGACACCAACTTAGACGATTGGACCAAAACATATCTGGGACAAACCGATCATAAAGCAGTAGGCTTAAATACACTACCTATTACCAGCAAATATGGTTCTGGTTTTACTTATAGTGCGATTGCACCAATTGTTACAGTTCCAAAACCAACTATTGCATTCTTAAAAGACAGTGTTGTTGGAAACAACAGGTACTTAAAAATAAAAATTACACCTAATAGGAAAGTAAATCGTTACGATATTTATGCCAATACCAAAATGACGTTTTTTAACTTTAAAGCAAATGGCGTTTCGACTTCCGGACAAAAAGGAAATCGTTTAGAACGCGATGATGTTAAGGTATTGTGTTATTATGTTGTAGGCAACGAACCTCTTGTTTTGGAATTCTACATCAACAAATTAACTGTTTTTGATATGGATTTGATTGAAAGTTCATTTGATTTAATGACCAATCCGTTATTAAACATCAAACCAAGAAGTGACTGGATGATGCCAACCCCTTTTGTTCTGAATGATGCCGTATTGGTGCAACAGAAAATAAAAAGAGAAACAGCTCCAGTAAATGTTCCTGTTGCCGCAACTCCAATAAAAGACAGTACAAGTGTTTCAAAAGACAGTTTAAAATCTATTGTTCAACCAAAATAAACACGAAGTTTTATGGCGACAAACATTTCAACAATAGTCTTTAACGCTCCAATAGAAAAAGTTTGGGCTGCTTTAACACAGCCTGTTCTCGTAAAACAATGGCAATACGAAAGTGATTTAATCACAGACTGGAAAATAGGTAGCGAAATTCGATTTAGAAATGAATGGGACGGACACGTTTTTCAGCAATGGGGAACTATTCTGGAGTTAGTTCACCATAAAAAAATCAAGTATTCCCTGTTTTTTCCTAGACCTGGATTAGAAGACAAACCTGAAAACTATTTCCTTATGACCTATCTTTTAACTCAAGAAGATCAGAAGGTAAAACTCGAAATTATTCAGGAAGATAAGCGAGAGGGAGCCGTCCAAGAAGAACCTCAAGGTGAAGAAAGTCCAATTCTGCAAAGTCTAAAAGCAGTAGTCGAATCATAAACGATATTTTAAAAATGCAAAAGGGCAGATTTCAATTCGAAAATCTGCCCTTTTTCTTTAGCAGGCACACTCTATTTTCAATCCTGCTTTTACTCCATTGTTTCCTTCGGTGGCATATCCGTCAAATTTCCACCATTCGATACCGCCGATTAATTCTTTTACCTTGAACCCTAATTTTGCCATATTTAAAGCTCCTTTAGTCGATGCATTACAACCAATACCATCACAATAGGTTACGTACAACACTTCTTTATCCAGCTCTTTAGTGCTTTCGATCGTCATTTCACGATGCGGAATATTAATCGCTGTGGGAATGTGTTCTGCTTCAAAACCAAATGTTTTTCTGGCATCAATTACAACTACTTTTTCACCGCTATTCAAAGCTTCAAATAAATCAGACGGATCCATTTCGTAAGTCAGTTTGTCTTCATAATGTTTAATTTGTGCTTCCATTTTAAATATAGTTTTAGTGATTATTTTTCCAAAAGTACTCGAACATCAAACACCATAAAAACGAAAAGAATTCATCTACTTGATTACTATTTTTCATGAAAAAGGCATCATAAAATTTTGTTCCTTTACCTATAAATTCTCTAAAAATGGAAATACGTCATTTAAGACTGATAAAAGCGATTGTTGAAGAAGGAAGCATTACCAAAGCAATCGACAAACTTCACCTGACACAATCAGCTCTGAGCCATCAACTTAAAGAAGCCGAGTATCAATTGGGTACTCCTGTTTTTTCGAGAATCAATAAAAAACTGGTTCTGACCAAGGCCGGTGAAAAAATGTATCAGATTGCCAATGAAATTCTCGACAAGCTTTCGCAAACGGAGACTCAAATCAAACAAATGGTTTTTGGTGAATACGGTGAAATCCGCATTAGCACCGAGTGTTTTTCGAGTTACCACTGGTTGCCTTCCGTCCTAAAACAATTCCATCTTTTATATCCGAACGTTGAGCTAAAAATTGTCACAGAAGCAACCCACATACCACTACAAAAGTTATTGGAAAACACCATTGATATTGCCATAGTAAGCGATCAGATAAAAGACAATAACATTAAATACATGGAGCTTTTTCAGGACGAAGTTGTCATGGCAGTTTCTGAAAACCATCCTTGGGCCAACAAAAAATATGTTGTTGCCGAAGATTTTGTAAACGAACATTTGCTGATTCACTCCCTTCCGATGGAAACGGTTACCATACATCAATTTATTCTGGGCCCCGCCAAAGTCGTCCCAAAGAAAATCACTCCTTTACCTCTGACAGAAGCTTCCTTAGAAATGGTCAAAGCCGATATGGGGGTTATGTCTATGGCAAAATGGGCGTTATTGCCACATTTAAAAACGAGTCCGATCAAGGCCGTTAAAATTGGCAAAAACGGTTTAAAAAGAAAACACTTTATCGCGATTCGAGAAAAGGAATTGTATCCGGACTATTTTCATCATTTTATTACCTTTTTACAAACCGAAATCAATCTTCAATGGAATATTCAATAAGAAACTGCGAACTTGCAGACTTACCCAAATTAGTCCTTTTATGCCAAAAACATGCCGCTTTCGAGAAAGCTGATTTTTCAATTGCCGGAAAAGAAGAAGCCTTAAAAAAAGCATTATTTAGCGAAAAACAGAGACTAAACTGTTTAGTAGTAGCAACTACTGATACCATCGTGGGTTACGCTTCTTATACCTTTGACTATTCGACCTGGGATGCTGCCGATTTTATGTACATGGACTGTTTGTTTCTGGAAGAAGAAGTACGAAGTTTTGGAATTGGGGAACTCCTGATCGACAGACTTAAGCTAATTGCCGCTGAAAAAGAATGTGCCAATATACAATGGCAAACACCACAATTTAACGAAAGAGCAATCAAATTCTACAACAGAATTGGCGCGAAAGGAAAAGACAAAGTCCGTTTTACATTACCTTTATAGGCGAATAAAAATTACAAATGACACAAATTAGTATTTTAGGCTGTGGTTGGCTGGGTTTGCCTTTGGCGAAGCAATTAATCGCAAAAGGAAATCGGATAAACGGATCGACGACTACTGACAGCAAACTTTCAATTCTGCAAAATACCGGAATAAATGCGTTTTTAGTTTCGATTGAAGAGGATCAAATTTCAGAAACAATAATTCCGTTTTTGGACAAAAGTGATGTTCTAATTATTGACATTCCACCTAAACTACGAGCAGAAAATCAGGATTCTGAAAAGAAAGTTTTTGTAGAAAAAATAAAAAATCTGATTCCGTTTATTGAAAAAGCAGGCGTAAAAAAAGTACTTTTTGTGAGCTCAACTTCTGTTTACGGAAATGAAAACAGCACTATTACCGAAGAAACAAATCCAAATCCGGATACCGAAAGCGGGAAACAATTGCTTTTAGCAGAAGCAGTTTTACAAAACAATCCCAATTTTGAGACTACGATTCTGCGTTTCGGAGGACTAATTGGCGAAGATCGCCAGCCTGTAAAGTTTCTTTCAGGAAAAGAAAACCTGGCAAATCCGGATGCTCCTGTCAATCTGATTCATCAAAAGGATTGTATTGGAATCATTGAAGAAATAATTACCCTCGCCAAATGGAACGAAGTTTTCAATGCTGCTGCTCCCTTCCATCCTACCCGTGAGGAATATTACACACAAAAAGCGATTGATTTAAACTTAGCTTTACCAAAATTCAGCTCCGAAAAATCAAATAGCCGGAAAACCATTTCAAGTAAAAAAATTGAAACTTTATTAAATTATAGCTTTAAGCTGGAAAATTATTAGCGGCGTTTTTTTTAAACCATATAAGTGATGTAAGTTCATTTAAACTTTGCGCTTAATTCTCTGAACGCAACACCATTATTTTATGAAGTTATATCGCTTATATGGTCAAACTATTTCTGTTTAAAGTAAGTACATTTAACCTTTGTGTTTGATTCTCTAAAGACAACAGCATTATATGGACTTACATCACTTATATAGTTTAAATATCTATGTCTAAAACAAGTACACTTAAACTTTGTGTTCAATTCTCTAAAGGCAACAGTATTAAATGAACTTACATCACTTATATGGTTTAAATATCTATGTCTAAAACAAGTACACTTAAACTTTGTGTTCAATTCTCTAAAGACAACAGCATTATATGAACTTACATCACTTATATGGCTTAAATATCTATGTTTAAAACAAGTACACTTAAACTTTGTGTTCAATTCTCTAAAGACAACAGCATTATATGAACTTACATCACTTATATGGTTTAAATATCTATGTCTAAAACAAGTACACTTAAACTTTGTGTTCAATTCTCTAAAGGCAACAGTATTAAATGGACTTACATCACTTATATGGTTTAAATAGTTATGTTTAATAAAAAAACTTTGCGAACTTTGTGAAAGACCAGCCAAAAGAAACATGGAACAAACAGCATACATACAATCTCCTCTCGGGATCACAACGATTGTTGGTGATGAAGACGGCATCTCGGTTATTTCGGTAACAAAAGAGGGACAGGTTTCTGTTGAAATACCTGAAGTACTTCAAGAGGCTGTTGTGCAATTACAGGAATATTTTGAAGGCAAAAGAATTGATTTCACTTTAAAACTAAACCCAAAGGGAACTGAATTTCAGCAAAAAGTCTGGAAATCACTGCTCGAGATTCCCTATGGAAAAACTGTAAGTTATATGGACCAGACCAAAAAACTGGGCGATGTAAAAGCGATTCGCGCGGTTGCATCGGCAAATGGCAAAAACCCGCTTTGGATTGTAGTGCCCTGTCACCGTGTTATCGGTACAGATGGATCTCTTACCGGTTACGCCGGAGAAATCTGGCGCAAAAAGTGGCTTTTAGAACATGAGAATCCTGTTAAACAGCAAAGTTTATTCTAATTACTTGCCAAAATAGTAAGAATTTTACGCATATTTGTAAGCTAAATCAACTTGCAAAAGTCTAATGCTCTAAGAAGTCTCAAAAGAAATGATTGAAAAAATAAACCTTAACAACATTTTGTTTCTGGATATAGAAACCGTTCCGGAAGAGGAACACTTTACTTCTCTGGATGCTGAAATGCAATCTTTGTGGGATCACAAAACCCAGTATCAGCGAAAAGACGATTTCTCTCCTGAAGAATTTTACGATCGTGCCGGTATTTGGGCAGAGTTTGGTAAAATCGTTTGTATTTCGGTGGGTTATTTTATCATCAAAGGCGACATTCGAAATTTTAGAGTGACTTCCTTTTTTGGAGAAGAAAAGAAAATACTCCACGACTTCAATAACCTGCTGAACAATCATTTCAACGGACCGCAGCATATTTTGTGCGGACATAACGCCAAAGAGTTTGATATTCCGTTTATTGCACGACGCATGATTATCAATCAGATTGCGATTCCAAACAAACTTAACTTATTCGGCAAAAAACCTTGGGAAATTGCCCATCTCGATACCTTGGAGTTATGGAAATTTGGCGATTATAAACATTTTACGTCTCTAAAATTACTGACCAAAATTCTTGGCATTCCATCACCAAAAGGCGATATCGACGGAAGTCAGGTTGCTCATGTTTTTTATGTAGAGAAAGATATTGACCGTATTGTAACCTATTGCGAAAAGGACACAATAGCCGTTGCACAGATTTTTCTGCGTTTGCGTAGGGAAGATTTATTGATTGAAGATGAGATTATTCATGTATAGTTTTTTTGAAGAGGCAAAGTTGCTGAGATGCAAAGTTACAAAGGTTAAAGATTAGCAATAAAAACTGTGTGACTTCACGAGATAAATCAACACAATTAGATTTCACGCAGATTTGGCAGATTAAGCAGATTTAAATGAACTTACATCACTTATATGGTTTAAATAGGGCACATGGGGAAATAACACTTTTAATTTTTTTTAATAATTTGCAAAGATTCAGAACAACAAAACTAAAAACTTTGCGCCTCTGCGACTTCGCGAGATAAATCAACACAATTAGATTTCACGCAGATTTGGCAGATTAAGCAGATTTAAATGAACTTACATCGCTTACATGTTTTAAATAGGGCACATGGGGAATAACACTTTTAAGTTTTCTTACTAAATTGCAAAGATTCAGAGTAACAAAACTAAAAACTTTGCACCTCTGCGACTTTGCGAGATAAATTCTCACAGCTATATTTTCACACAGATTTTAAATGAACTTACATCACTTATATGGTTCCCCAGACAACAGTAAATGATTTACCAAAACAGCACTAAATGGTTTAAAATATGACACATCCGGAAATAGCACTTCTCAGAATGGCCTCCCAGAAAATCCTGAAAACCACCTTTCATGAACCCCAGGAAATTGTACATCATTTAGGTGCCATGCAGGCACAAGATTATACCATGGCCAAATGGGCAATTGGCTCCCGATGTGACGCTTCAGAGAAAATGATCGAAGAGGCTATTAATTCAGGTCAAATCATCCGCACCCATATTTTACGCCCTACCTGGCATTTTGTTTCGGCAACTGACATTCATTGGATGCTTGACATTTCCGGGCCTCAGGTGAAAAAAATTATTCTTTCGGCTGCTAAAAAATATGATTTGGACGAAAAGAAGCTCAAAAAAATCAACAACTCAATCGAAAAGATTTTATCCAATCATAAAAGTCTTACTCGCGAAGAAATCATACGCGAGCTGGGTTTTAAGAAAGAAACGGATCAAAATTTTTCAAGTACACTGATCATGGGCTATGCCGAGTTAGACGGTGTTGTCTGCAACGGAAACATGAAAGGCAGACAAATAACCTATTCTTTACTGGAAGAAAAAGTTCCAAAAACAAAAACCAAACTGACTAAAGAAGAAGGCTTAGCCCGACTTGCCAAACGCTATTTTGAAAGTCATGGCCCCGCAACATTACCCGATTTTATCTGGTGGTCGGGGTTTCCTGCTACTGTAGCCAAACTTGCAGTTCTTTCAGTTGAGTCAGAACTTGACACGATCGAGGTTGATGGTACAAAATACTGGTTTAAGAAAGGCCTGTCTAAGGAAACTTCCATTCCTAAAAAAATTCATTTCCTCCCTTCTTTTGACGAAATTCTAATCTCGTATAAAACCAGAGAAATTACAATTGCCAAAGAGCATCAGCCAAACGCTTTCACCAACAATGGTATCTTCTGGCCGATAATTATTGAGAATGAAAAAGTAATCGGAACCTGGAAACGCACAGCAAAAAAGGAACATACAAAAATAGAAACCAGCTTTTTTGAAACCATCAATCCTGATAAAAAAAACCTTGTTTTCGAAGCTATTAAACCCTTTGAAAACTATTTAGAATCGAAAATCAGTATTGAATAAGCTAAAATTGCAGCAAAATCATTCGGTTTTCTTTAAATACTTCTGTTTTCGCTAGCAAAATCTTTGCGCTTATTATGGCTAAATAATTACATTTACAAAAAAAACAAAATTATGGTATTAAGTAGATTTTGGTTGGCTATTTTTATTTCTTCAATTGTCTTTATTGTAATCAGCTTGTTTACTGCCAATACGTATACTATTGATTATGTTTTGAATGGAAAAAAAGACGATCCGATCCTGATTTCAGAAAAATACATTGAGCAACTTCCTGCTTTTATCAAAGACAGCATCAAAAAAGCACCGGATCAAACGCTAATCATCAATCGTGATACGCTTAATGCCGATACCACTTATGTTTATAAAAACAAAACCGTAAAAATTTTCAGTGGTGTCCAAAAATCAGATGGTTTATTGCCTACCTGCAAAAGTACACTACTTGATTTGGTTTTACCGCTTATGGCTTATTTAGCCTTTTTCTGCGGGTTGATGGAACTTTTAATTATTTCGGGAGCATCCGGAAAACTGGCAAAAGCCTTGAGTCCGGTTTTCGTAAAAGTATTCCCGAGTATTCCTAAAAATCACCCGTCTATCTCTTATATGACCTTAAACTTTGCGGCCAACTTTTTAGGATTAGATTCTGCGGCCACTCCGTTTGGTTTAAAAGCCATGGAAAGTTTACAGGAAATTAACCCCGACAAAGACAAAGCCAGTGATGCTCAGATTATGTTTATGTGTCTGCATGCTTCGGGTCTTACCTTAATCGCAACTTCGATTATTGGTTATCGTGCTGCGGCCAACGCCAGTAATCCTGCCGATGTAATGCTGCCGTGTATTATTACTTCGTTTATTGGTACTATTGCTGCTTTTCTAATTGTTGGAATCAAACAGAAAATCAATTTCAAAAGCGCTTCCCTGCTTATTGGTTTAATGGTACTAATTGCGGCCATTGTCGGTTTGTTGATGTATGTAAACCACTTGGATTTAATTGGAAAAAACTACTTTACCTCTAATCTTTCGGGATTAATATTGGTTGGAATTATCGCTTTTACTTTGATTTTTTCATTCCTTCATGAGAAAAAATTTACCGAAGCCAGTACGACGGTTTTTGATGCTTTTGTAGTTGGAGCCAATAATGGTGTTAAAACCGGAGTAACTATTTTTCCTTATGTTTTAGGGATGTTGGTTGCCATTTCTTTATTCAGAAACAGTGGTTTATTTGAAATCATCAGTGATAGTATTGCTTTTATCTTTTCGAATATGGGAGTAAACAAACAAATTACAGATGCATTGCCGGTAGCCATGTTGCGTCCTTTTAGTTCTGCAGGATCAAGAGGTTTCTTAATTGACTCGATGAATACTTTTGGTGCCGATTCGTTAACAGGAAGACTAAGCAGTATTTTTCAATGCAGCGCAGAAAGTACTTTTTATGTAATAGCCGTTTACTTTGGTTCTGTAAACATTAAAAACACCCGTTATGCTCTGGGCACTATGCTTTTGGTGGATGTAATCTGTGTGATTACCGCTATTTTTGTGGCGAGCTGGTTTTTCTAAAATCAATATAAATCAATATAAATTAACCGGATTAAAATGCGATTGTACCAAATGTGACGAGCCGAATGGCTCTTGAATTGGTTATGGATATTTTTAAACCACATTAAAACATTGATCTACAAAACAAGTCGAGCCGATGGCTCTTGATTTGTGATATGCTTTTTTAACCAAATCGAAATACGGATAAACAATATGGGCCGAGCCGAATGGCTCTTGAATTGGTTATGTTTTTTTTTTAAATCGCATTAAAACATTAATCTACAAGACAAGGCGAGCCGATGGCTCTTGATTTGTGATACGCTTTTTTAACCAAGTTAAAATGTGGATAGACATTTTTCGGCGAGCCGAATGGCTCTTGATTTGTGATACGTTCTTTAACCAAATCAAAATGTGGATAGACAATATGGGCCGAGCCGAATGGCTCTCGAATTGGTTATGCATTCTTTTGAAACCACATTAAAATATCGATCTACAATATCAGACGAGCCGATGGCTCTTTAATTTGCTGTGCGTTTTTTTGAAACCGTATTAAAATATCGATTTACACTACAAAGAGATCAGAATGGTCTCCAATTATTCTATCAGGATTTCAACATAACAAAAATTTAACACGTTAAATTTTACAAAATTAACTTTTAAATATCCATAAATTCCGCAGGAATGATTTATTTTGTAACAAGGGATTTTAATCCCTTGTTACACGTAACCTATCATAAAGTTCCGTAGGAACGGCTCATATAATATCGCTTCAAATGGCAAATACTTATCATCAAATCTATATACAGGTAGTCTTCGCAGTAAAATACAGAAGAGCTGTAATGGAAGAAGAATGGAGACCAAAACTATTCAGTGTAATTGGGAATCTTATAAATGAATCAGGATGTAAAACAATTATAATTAATGGTGTTGAAGATCACATTCACTGCTTCTTTGGATTAAACCCAACTACTTCTATTTCTGAACTGATGAAAGTTGTAAAAGCAAAATCTTCAAAATATATCAATGATCATAAACTGACAAAGTCAAGATTTGAATGGCAAAAAGGATATGGTGCATTTTCCTATAGTCAATCCCAAATTGATTCTGTTTACAAATATGTCCAAAATCAAAAAGAACATCATAAAAAACAAACTTTCAATAAAGAATACTTAGCATATTTGAATAAATTTAAAATTCAATACGACGAAAAATATATCTTTGAAGGACTAAAGTAAGACCATGAAAATTCAATACTTATTTATATTAGCTTTTTTTATAAGCTGTCAAAAAGAAAAAAACATAGCAGATATCCCATCTGTTGCTAATCAGGAAAACAAAACTGAAGAAGTCACAATTGCAAAAGAAAAATTCCTAAAAACAGATACTATTTCATTTTATGAAACTGCGGGAACAACAAAAAACAGTTATATTCTGGCACACCTTTTAAACCAAAAAATAGACAAGGACAGTGTTATAACAGGAAACTATCAACTTGATTTTTATCGAAACAAAATCAAAACAGCCTCTTCAAAATTAACGATTAAAGGGACTACGGAAGGATCTGAATGGAGTGCCTCTTACGGATTGTCTGCTTCTGATACCAAAAACAGTTCTTTTATACAAATTAGCTATGGATATCCAGCCTGTGGATATGCCCATGACAACTATCTTTACCAGCTAAACAACAATAACTTAGAACTTGTACACGAATGGATAACAATGTCTGATAGCGGTTGGGGAAGTTCGGTCGAACTCACAAATCCGAGTGGGAAATCAAACCCCGATTTCTTTTATTGCAAAAGAGTTGCATTTGAACCGGATGATGAAAACGAGGAAATGGGCTATGAAAAACATTATGATTCAATCGTTTTTCAGTTAAAAAATAAGCTCTGGACCAAAAAAATGCTTTCTGTTGAAGACAAGCCTTACTTTGAAAAAAAGAGGTCTTTTGACGAATTCCACAAACAACAATAAACTCTTTCAGAGCCCTTATTCAAAATCTTTCTAAGGTAAATAATTTCTAACTTTGTAAAAAAACAAAGCAATGATTGATTTTATATACCAAGACCCTTATCCTATTTTGAAGGATGAGACGCAATACCGCAAAATCACTTCCGATTTTGTAAAAGTGGAACAATTTGGGGAACGTGAAATCCTGACTGTTGATCCAAAAGGATTAGAATTATTAGCTGAAGAAGCCTTAACAGATGTTTCGTTTATGCTAAGAACGACGCACTTACAAAAACTTCGCAACATCTTAGATGATCCCGAGGCTACAGACAATGATCGTTTTGTGGCTTACAACTTATTACAAAATGCTTCTGTTGCAGCCGAAGGCCAGTTGCCTAGCTGTCAGGATACAGGAACAGCAATTGTAATGGCCAAAAAAGGAGAAAGTATTTTCACCGGAGTGGATGATGCAGAATGGTTGAGTAGAGGAATTTTCAACACTTACCAAAAACGCAACTTGCGTTATTCTCAGATTGTTCCGATTTCGATGTTTGAAGAAAAGAACTCAGGATCAAATCTTCCGGCACAAATTGATATCTATTCTAAAAAAGGCGCTTCTTACGAGTTTTTGTTTATGGCAAAAGGAGGCGGATCTGCCAACAAAACCTTTTTGTACCAAAAAACAAAATCGCTTTTAAATGATAAAGCAATGGATGAATTCATCCGTGAAAAAATAAAGGATTTAGGAACTTCGGCTTGTCCTCCGTACCATTTAGCTTTGGTAATAGGTGGAACTTCGGCAGAAGCGAACTTAGGTGCCGTTAAAAAGGCATCTGCAGGGTACTACGATCACTTACCGACTTCCGGAAACATGGCCGGTCAGGCTTTCCGTGATTTAGAATGGGAAGAACGTGTACAGAAAATTTGCCAGGAAAGTGCAATTGGCGCTCAGTTTGGAGGTAAATATTTCACACACGATGTTCGTGTAATTCGTTTGCCACGTCACGCCGCTTCTTGTCCGGTTGGATTAGGTGTTTCTTGTTCTGCTGACAGAAATATCAAAGGAAAAATTACTAAAGACGGAATCTACGTTGAGCAATTAGAAGTAAATCCAAAGCAATTTTTACCGGAAACAGCTCCACATTTAGAAGCTCCGGTTGAAATTGATCTGGATATGCCTATGGCCGATATTTTAGCAAAACTGACTCAGTACCCAATTAAAACCCGTTTAAAACTGAACGGAACTGTAATTGTTGCCCGTGACATCGCACATGCTAAAATTATGGAGTTATTGGAAGCCGGAAAACCAATGCCGGAATATTTCAAAAACCATCCGGTTTATTATGCCGGTCCTGCAAAAACTCCGGAAGGAATGGCTTCAGGAAGTTTTGGACCAACTACAGCGGGTCGTATGGATGTTTATGTAGATGAATTTCAAAAACATGGCGGAAGCATGATTATGCTGGCAAAAGGAAACCGATCTAAACAAGTTACAACAGCTTGTAACAAATATGGTGGATTCTATTTAGGTTCTATCGGTGGTCCTGCAGCAATTTTGGCACAGGATAATATTCTTAAAGTAGAAGTTGTGGATTTTGAAGAATTAGGAATGGAAGCGGTTCGTAAAATTACAGTTAAAGATTTCCCTGCTTTTATTATTACAGATGATAAGGGAAATGATTTCTTTGAAAATCTATAATACCTAACTGCTTAACCGCAAGGTTCTCAAGCGTTTTTATCCTACAAATACATTAAAAGGCACAGCTTAAAACTGTGCCTTTTGTTTTTTAAATTCATTCTTTAAAACTGTAAAATAATTCTAAAGGAACTGCTAAAAAAGCTAGACGTTAATGGACGACACTTTTATGGAAAGAAAAGTTAAGTCCGATTAGGCATTACATCTTCTTTCTCAAAAGCTATAAAATGCGATAGTTTTCCTTTTAGGTTGAAAACGGGAGAGGCCGATATTTTACATTTATAGGTTCTGCCATCTTTTTTATAGTTTTTGATGGTTTTCTCAAACGGGATTTGCAATTCGATTGCTTTTTTTATTTCTTTCAAATCTGTTTTAGAAGTTGCTGCCCCCTGAAACATCTTTGGCGTATTGCCGAGAACCTCACTTTCTGTGTATCCTGTCATTCTTTTTATTCCACTTGATGCGAAGATGATTTTTAGATTCGGATCGGTTATCAGAACTACTTCTTCCTTTATACGCTCCGTTATGTTCAGCTTTTCTTCATTCCACCCAAATTGAACGGAGATTTCTTTTACTTTCTTCAAATCAGCAAAAGCGACCTTCAGCTCATTTAAATACTCATAGTGAAAATCCCATGCTAAAATAGGGACTGAAGTATGATTGGAAATTTCTTCTAACTTGGCTTTTTTCATTGTAAATAATTTAAGAACAAACTATTTCTTTATAAAGATAACGAGAAAATTCATCACAAAACAAACATGCTGGTTATTTAATATTACTTTAAACAATCAAAATGCGAATTTCAATTGAACTACAACTGCTTTCTTCTCTTCTGTATTGAGATTATTCAAAGAAATTCCGAGTAGTCTAACGGAATCCTTCATCTTTTCCTGATACAATAACTCTTCGACCGTTTCTAAAATCAGGCTTTTATCGGCAATAAAATAAGGTAGTGTTTTGCTTCTGGTCTGTTGGGTAAAATCACTGTATTTGATTTTGAGCGTCACCGTTTTACCCGAAATATTGTATTTCTTTAAGCGTCTTTCTAAGGAAGTCGCAATTCGGTCAAGCTGTTCCAACATAAAAATTTCCGAAGATAAATTCACATCAAAAGTGTGTTCAGCCGCTACCGATTTTGTCACACGATGTGGTTTTACTTCACTATTGTGAATGCCACGAACGACTTTGTAATAGAAGGCACCGGATTTTCCGAAATGTTTTTCCAAAAACTCCAATGATTTACTCTTAAGCTCCATTCCGGTAAAAATACCCAATTGATACATTTTTTCTGTAGTTACTTTTCCAACTCCATAAAACTTACGAATCGGTAATACTTCCAAAAAAGCGAGAATCTCATCGGGATTTACGGTTTTCTGTCCATTTGGTTTATTATAATCGCTGGCAATTTTAGCCACAAACTTATTGACTGAAATCCCTGCAGAAGCTGTAATACCCACTTCATTAAAAATTCTTAATCGGATTTCCTGAGCCAGTAAACCGGCACTTGGATTTCCTTTTTTATTTTGGGTTACATCAAGATAGGCTTCATCAAGCGAAAGCGGTTCAACCAAATCGGTATATTCATGAAAAATCTCATGAATTTTATTCGAAATCTCTTTGTAACGGTCAAAACGGGGTCGGACAAAAATAATATCGGGACAATATTTTTTGGCCAGAACACCACTTATGGCACTTCGAACACCAAACTTTCGGGCTTCATAACTTGCCGCCGAGACTACTCCTCTATTCTCTGATCCGCCAACAGCAACGGGTTTCCCGCGCAAAGCAGGGTTATCCATTTGCTCTACCGATGCATAAAAAGCATCCATATCAATATGGATAATTTTTCGATATACTGGCGTTTCAGACATGCTACAAATTTAAGCAGTTTTATCGCTTTCAAACACAAAAAAAGCTTCGCAATTGCGAAGCTTTTAATCACCTTAAAAAACAGAAATTATTTCTTGATGAATTTTTTAGTAACTCTTTTTTGACCGCTGTTCAATTCGATAACATAGATGCCGGCATTTAATTTACTTACATCAATCGGATTATCGGATAATTGACCTGAGCCAACTTGTTGTCCTAAAGTATTTATAATTTTAAAAGTAGATCCGGTTTTCCCTAAAGAAGAAACATTTAGTTCCTTATCAGCAGGATTTGGATAGATAGCAAATTCAGAACTTACGGCACTTGCATCTGCAACCAATTCAGTAATAGCAACAGGTCCTGAAGCTGTAATGTTTACCGAATAATCTTCTACTTGTCCATAAGAAAAAGCCTCACAAGAAGTTGGAATTCCGTTGTATTTCATAGAAACTCTCAGTCTTGTTGTTCCTAAAGTTGCCGTTGCAGGAATTGTAATTGTTCCTGTAACCGGAGTTGTTTTAGAAGTCGCTTTTGTCCATACCGTTTCTCCTGCATCAGAGAAATCACCATCCTGATTGTAATCAATAAACACTGCATAACCTTCGGTATAAACCGTAGCAGTCCATGATGGTGTGATTGTGATTGTATAAGCAGTTCCCTGAGCTGCGTTAGAAGAAATCGCAGTAAAGTTTTCATAACCTGCTGTTCCTGTAGAAGTATTATTAATGGTTCCAAATACTACTTTACCAATTTTTTCGTCTGCAGTACTATTTCCTTTAGAAGCACAATACGTTACACCGGCAGCCAATGTAGTAACATTTACCGTATTACTGGCCGCAGAAACATTTCCTGCAGCATCTTTAGCTTTTACAGAAAAGGTATAAGCTGTTAGCGCTGTAAGTCCGGTTACGGTATAATTTGTTGTAGTAGCAGTTCCTTTTAGCGTAGTGCCTTGATAAACATCGTATCCTGTAACGGCAACATTATCTGTAGAAGCTGTCCAGGTTAAATTTGTTGTAGTTCCTGTTGTTCCTGAAGCTGCCAAAGAAGCTGGTGCTGAAGGAGGCGTTGTATCACCGGATCCTACATAAGCTGCTCCAACCCCAACTGCATAAAACGCATTTGTTGTTGCAATAACCTCTGCAGAACCTGCTCCGTATAAATCAATAGCCGATTGAATTCCGGAAGTTCTTGCATTTGCAAAAGTAGAATTGGCTGTTAAATAAACACTTTCTAAACGGTACGCAATTTTTGCCGCCTTATCAATTGTTATTCCGGTAACGTTATAAACACTTCCGATATCATTTGTTCCTGATTTACCTACAGAAAGAATATAAAACCAGTGGTTTAATACTCCTGAATTGGTATGAACACCACAATAATCATTACTGTTTGTTGGCGTACAATTTACGTTTTTCCAATAGGTTCCTCCATAAGTGTCCGGTTGTCCTTCTGAATTTGGATCACTCATAGAACGTAAAGCCGCATGTCCTGATCTTCTTTCGATATCTTCTCCAACCAACCAAGTCCCTTTTGTTGGTGCTGCACGATACTCGATACAAGCTCCCCAGATATCAGAAAACCCTTCGTTCATCGCTCCGGATTCTTTTTGGTAAGCCAAATTAGCTGTGTAAGTACAAACGGCATGACCAATTTCGTGACCTGCAACATCCATGGCAGTCAAAATATCAAATCCTCCTGTTCCGGAACCATCACCATAGGTCATAACACTTCCGTTCCAGAATGCATTATTATTGTCCGGATAACCCGCTGCAATTAAGTTATAATGCACATAACTTTTAATTTTTGCTCCGGCATTATCAAAACTATTTCTTCCGTGAACAGTAGACCAGTAATCATAAGTCATTTCTGCTCCCCAATGCGCATCCAATGCTCCATTGTCTTTGTTTGTATTATTGTATTCGGCAGCTGTCCAATTATTGTCCGCATCAGTAAAATTGGTTGTAGGATACGTTGCCGTTCTTGAAGAGTTGTAAGTTTGAATTCCACCTCCGCGTGTTCCGTCAAGCAAGATGTAAGAAGATCCGCTTAAGGTTGTCTCAATAGTCTGTGTTCCGCTATAACGTGTTGCTGCATTAGCAGAAACAATCGCCATTTTTGAATTTGAACTATTGTCTTTAACAGCAGCTTTTGATTTTCCGTGGCTATTCTCACCAAGGTGTTTTATGGTAGCATTATAAAACAAAGCCTGTCCTGTTACAGCATCGATATACAAATCACCACGACTTAGCGGGTTTGTAGCATAGATGTCGAATTTATAAGCCAGACGAACTTTGTCTGTAATTCTTTCTACGCCCTGATTTTCCATATCCGGCAAGAAAACCAACTCTCCTTTTGGTTTTTTATAATCCATTGCAGCAGCATCTTGTGGAGAATCCCATAAATACTTTTTTGCTCCGGTATGCGCAACTGCTCTATTAAAAGCCTCTTGTGCAGAAAGTGATGGTTTAATTTTCGCATTTACAATTTTGTAAAACTCACCATTCATAGACTCCAGTTTTCCATTTTTAGAGTGTAAAGTATAATTCGCAAATTCTACTTTAATTCCTTGTTCGTACAACTGAAATTTTTCATGTGTGAAACCTTCGCGATCCGATTCGCTTTTAACTTTTGCAAAAGACTGGTTGTCTTTTAATGCCAATTGCTCTTTAAACACTTTCTCATAATCAGAACCTTTATAGGTTGATTTCTCGTTGAAAGTAATTAAGCTAGGCTCTCCGTTTTCAGATAAACTTTTCTGACTGATTCTTTTGTCTGTCTCCTGAGCTACTGCAGAGAATGAAAATGAAAACGCAACAACGGTTGTTGCCACAATTTTGGGTAAAATACTTTTCATAAGCAAATTTTAATTTTGGTTAGTTAAATTTGGTTAAATATTCATAAATAAAACATGTAAGTAAATACTTTATTTATTTGATAAAAATATATAAATTTTGTTAATTAAACGCCAAATTTTACCTTTTATCGATAAAATGCAACATTTTCCTAAGTAAAAACACCTAAAATTAACAAAGAATCCCAGTATTAACAACACCTTACAGAATAATGACATATTCAATTGAAAACTAACAATTTATAAAAAATAGCATGCTTTTTTAGCTGTTTCAATGTAAGAATGCCAAAAGAAACCTTTTTCGAATGATTTTTTGAAATGAAAAAGCCGGGATTTGACCCCGACTTCTTATTTTGTAAAACAAATCCTAAAACTTTGTGCTGAAACTAATCTGACTTAGACCAGTTGATCTTGTTATTTTGGGAGGAGGTTTATAATACTTAATTGAAGTTGCTTGTCCTCCAATCTCTAGAAATTAAACGATTTGTAAAAGTATTATTATGAATAGACTCCTGCTTTGGCACAATATCATTTAAGTTAAGGTATTCTTTCACGCGGATTTCGCGGATGCTGCGGATTTTTTTTATTTTAATCTGCTAAAATCTGCGTGAGACTTTTTTGACAATACCTAACTTAAATGATATTCTTTCACGCAGATTTTGCAGATTCAGCGGATTTTTTTCTTTCGTTCCGCTAAAACCTGCGTGAGACTTTTTTTGACAATGCTTAACTTAAATGATATTCTTTCACGCAGATTCTACAGATTCAGCGGATTTTTTTCAATCTGCTAAAATCTGCGTGAGACTTTTTTTTGACAATGCTTAACTTAATCATGTCCTTTCACACAGATTCTGCGGATGCTGCGGATTTTTTTTATTTCAATCTGCTAAAATCTGCGTGAGACTTTTTTTGAAAATGCTTAACTTAATTATGTTCTTTCACACAGATTCTGCGGATGCTGCTGATTTTTTTTATTTCAATCTGCTAAAATCTGCGTGAGACTTTTTTTGACAATGCTTATCTTAATGGTATTTTTTCACGCAGATTCTGCAGATTCTACGGATTTTTTCTATTTCAATCTGCTAAAATCTGCGTGAGACTTTTTTTGACAATGCTTATCTTAATGGTATTGATATAAAGCAGGAGGCAATCTAACATAACGCTTCCAATCTTCATGAATTCCAAAGGTTTTACAAATAATTAAATAGATTCAATCGGTTTTTTTTCATAAAAAATGCCCCCAAAATAGCGTTTAACTTCTTGAGGGCAATTCATTACCAGATGGGTTTAAATCCACTTAAAAAAACAGAACTTATTTCTTGATGAATTTTTTAGTAACTCTTTTTTGACCGCTGTTGAATTCGATAGTATAGATCCCGGCATTTAATTTACTTACATCAATAGGATTATTAGACAATTGACCTGAGCCAATCTGTTGCCCTAAAGCATTTGTAATTTTAAAAGTAACTCCGCTTTTCGCTATTGAAGAAACATTTAGTTCCTTATCAGTAGGATTCGGATATAAATCAAATTCGGAGCCTGGTGCATTTACTTCTCCAACCAATTCATTAATAAAAAAAGATCCTGAATCTGTAATGTTTACGGAATAATCTTCCACTTGTCCATTAGAAAAAGATTCACAAGCAGTTGGAATACCATTGTATTTCATAGAGACTCTCAATCTTGTTATTCCCAAAGTTGCTGTTGCAGGAATTCTAAAAGATGCTTGAATAAAACTCATTTTAGAAATGGATTTTGTCCACACAGTTTCTCCTGCATCAGAGAAATCACCATCCTGATTATAATCAATAAATACAGCATAACCTTCTTTATTAGTATTAAGTCTGGATGTCCATGATGGTGTGATTGTAATTGAACAATATGCTCCTTGTCTAACATTGGTAGAAATCTCTGTAAATTTTTCATAACCGGCTGTTCCTGTTGAAGTATTACTAATTGTTCCAAATACTACTTTACCAATTCTCTCCGCTTCGGCACTTTCTCCTTTAGAAACACAGTAGCCCTCAGTTGCAATAACATCTATCACATTACTTTCCGCAGAAACATTTCCTGCCGCATCTTTGGCTTTTACAGAAAAGCGGTAAGCAGTCTGAGCTGTCAGTCCGATTACCTTATAATTTGTTGCAGTAGTAGTTCCTTTTAACGTAGTACCCTCGTAAACATCATATCCAGTAACAGCAACATTATCTGTAGAAGCTGTCCAGGTTAAGTTCGCTGTTGTTTCTGTTATTCCAAAAGCTGCCAAAGAAGCTGGTGCTGTAGGAGGCGCTGTGTCTCTTAAATCTACATAAGCCTCTCCAACCCCAACTGCATAAAATGCATTTGTTGTTGCAATAACCTCTGCAGAATTTGCTCCGTACAAATCAATAGCCGATTGAATTCCGAAAGTTCTTGCATTTGCAAAAGTAGCATTCGCTGTTAAATAAACACTTTCTAAACGGTATGCAATTTTTTCAGCCTTCTCTATTGTTATTCCGACAACATCGTAAGCACTTCCAATATCATTTGTCCCCGATTTACCAATAGAAAGAATATAAAACCAGTGATTTAATACTCCTGAATTGGTATGTACACCGCAGTAATCATTACTCCTTTGCGGGCTGAAACAATTTACTGATACCCAATTAGTTCCTTTGTAAGTATCCGGCTGTCTTTCAGACTTTGGATCACTCATAGAACGTAAAGCCAAATGACCGTCTCTTTTTTCTATATCTTCTCCAATCAACCAAGTCGATTTTACTGGAGTTGTATGATACTCAATACAAGCCCCCCAGATATCAGAGAAACCTTCGTTCATCGCACCTGATTCTTTCTGGTAGGCCAAATTAGCCGTATGCTCACAAACTGCATGACCAATTTCATGCCCCGCAACATCCAATGAAGTCAGAATATCGAATCCTCCCGCCCCGGAACCGTCCCCATAAGTCATAACAGTTCCGTTCCAGTATGCATTATTATTGTCAGCATAACCCGCTGCAATTAAGTTATAATGCACATAACTTTTAATTTTTGCTCCTGCATTATCATAACTATTTCTTCCGTGTACGGCGGACCAGTAATCATACGTCTTTTCGGCTCCCCAATGCGCATCCAATGCACCATCGTCTTTGTTTGCATTAGCGTACTCAGCCGCTGTCCAGTTATTATCTGCATCTGTAAAATCAGTTTCTGGGTACGTTGCCGTTCTTGAAGAGTTGTACGTCTGAATTCCGTTTCCTCGTGTTCCGTCAAGCAAAATATAAGAAAACTCGTTTAAGGTTGTTTCAATGGTTTGTGCTGCGTTATAACGTGTTGCTGCATTACCGGAAACCACTACCCTTTTTGAATTTGAACTATAATCTTTAACAGCAGCTTTCGATTTTCCATGGCTATACTCACCAAGATGTTTTATTGTTGCGTTATAAAACAAAGCCTGTCCTGTTGCGGCGTCAATATACAAATCACCACGACTTAACGGGTTTGTTGCATAGATGTCAAATTTGTAGGCCAAACGAACTTTATCTGTAGTTCTTTCTTTTCCTTGGTTTTCCATATCCGGCAAGAAAACCAACTCTCCTTTTGGCTTCTCATAATTCATTGCGGCAGCATCCTTCGGAGAATCCCACAAATACGTCTTTGCTCCGGTATGTACAACCGCTCTGTTAAAAGCTTCTTGCGCAGAAAGTGTCGGTTTAATTCTTGCATTTACAATCTTGTAAAATTCACCATTCATGGATTCCAGTCTTCCCTTTTTTGAGTGTAAAGAATAATTCGCAAATTCTACTTTAATTCCCTGTTCATACAACTGAAATTTATCATGCGTAAAACCTTCACGATCCGATTCGCTTTTAACTTTTGCAAAGGATTGATTGTCCCTTAAAGCCAGTTGCTCTTTAAATACTTTTTCTGCGTCAGCACTTTTATAAGTCGACATTTTACTGAAAGTAATTAAACTTGGTACTCCGTTCTCAGATAAACTTTTCTGACTGATTCTTTTATCTTTCTCCTGAGCTACTCCGGATAATGAAAATGCAACAACTGTCATTGTAACAATTTTGGATAAAATACGTTTCATAAGCAATATTTTTTAATTGGTTAAAAATTCACAAATCACTTTGTAAGATTTGCTTTATAAAAGTAATTATTTTCGTACGTAAAATAATTATTATTTATATTTTTAAACAAATCACACCTTTAAATCTCTAAAAAAAGGAAAGAAACTAAGTGTAAATAATACCTTACAAAATAATTTATTACTTAATTGACAACTAACAATTTATAAAAAGTGACATGTGTTTTTCATTTTTAAAAATATAAGAATATTAAAACAAAGTGTTTTGAGCTGATTTTATGATTTAAAAAAAAACAGAATTTGACTCCGTCTTTCAATTTTTCAAAATAAATCTTAGAATAAACCTTTAAATTAATTGGATTGGCGTTTATTAATGATCTTGCTTTTTGAGAAGATCAATATCAATTTGTCAATCCATTACAACGCAAACCCACTACTGATTTCATCCTTTTTGGTAAACAAACAGCAGAACGTTTTCTCTCCACTATTTTTAAAATATGTTTTTTAGAAAATTCTTCTCCCCACTGATGATTATCAATTTATCTTCTTTATTTTTGTTCTTCTACACGAAAGAAAATAAAATGCGAACATTTGTTATTGGTGACATACACGGAGGTTTACTTGCACTTGAACAGGTGTTGAGTAAAGCTAAGGTTACTCAAAATGATACTCTTATATTTTTAGGCGATTATGTCGATGGATGGAGTCATTCAACTCAGGTAATCGATTTTTTAATTGACCTTAAAAAGAAACAAAAATGCATTTGCATCAGAGGCAATCATGATCAGTTGGCTTTAGACTGGCTAGAAAACAGACATGAGGAATTTGATGAGGAAATGTGGTATAAACATGGCGGAAAAGCTACTGTTGAAGGATATGCTGTTCTTTCTGAAGAACGAAAAGAAGAACATATCGCTTTTTTGACATCGCTGCAGGATTTTTATCTGGATACTGAAAACCGATTATTCATACACGCCGGATATACCAATCTAAGTGGTGTAACCTATGAATTTTTCTCCAAATTATTCTATTGGGACCGAACACTTTGGGAAACCGCACTTTCTTTAGATCCAAATTTGAAACCCGACGATTTATACTATCCAAAACGATTAACCGTTTACAAAGAAGTATACATCGGTCATACACCGGTAACGCGAATTGGAGAAACCGTTCCCGTACAGAGAGCCTGCGTATGGAACCTTGATACAGGCGCCGCCTTCAAAGGTTCGCTGACTATAATGGATGTTGATACCAAGGAATTCTGGCAAAGTGATCCGTTAAACGAACTGTATTCTAACGAAAAGGGTAGGAATTAAATCTGTAAATGGCTATTTTTGCGCTTTAAAATAATTAATATATAAATTTATGAAAAAGGTAATTACACTTTTGTTTCTGGTAACAGTTGGAATCACACAGGCACAAGAAGCATTTAAAGGAAAAGGTGATGTGAAAGTTAATGTTGGTGCTAATTTACAAAATGGTGGTTCTGGTATTCAGGGTTCTGTAGATTTTGGATTGGGAGAGAATTTCTCGTTTGGTTTTGTTGCTAATTATTTATTAGGAGTAGACAACTTTTCAGGGTTTTACCACAATGATGTAACGTTATACAATGATTCAAAAGCAGATTTCGGTGATCGTTTTGATGCTAAAGCAAGAATCAACGCTAACTTATCAAGCGTGATCGGTATTAAAGAATTAGACGTTTATCCTGGACTAAGTTTAGGTTTACATAATTTTGGAGGTCATGTAGGAGGACGTTATTTCTTCACAGACGGATTTGGAGTATTTACAGAAGTTGGATTTCCTATAGCGAAATACGGTAATAATAATGATCCTTTTTACAACTTAAACAATCAGACTACATTTAGCTTAGGAGCTTCTTTTAATCTATAGTTTTGTTAAGGTTCTTGGAACAAAGGTGCTGAGGTACTAAGCTGCTAAGGCTCTAAGATTCTAAGATTGTTACAACTAAAAAAACCGTCCAAATGGACGGTTTTTTAGTATAAACTATTTTCTAAGATTTTCTCTGTACCTCTGCACCTTGCGAACTTAGCCTTTAAATCGCCATTTCAGGAATATCTCCCTCAATAATCAAATCAGCTTCGGTTGACGCAATGATATGTTCCACAGAAACGCCTGGCGCTCGTTCTAAGAGCTTAAATCCTTTTGGCGTCACTTCTAGAACCGCAAGCTCCGTAACAACCTTTTTAACGCATCCTACACCTGTTAATGGCAAAGTACATTTTTTTAAGATTTTAGATTCGCCTGCTTTATTCACATGCATCATGGCTACGATGATGTTTTCGGCAGAAGCTACTAAATCCATAGCGCCTCCCATCCCTTTTACCATCTTGCCCGGAATCTTCCAATTGGCAATATCTCCATTTTCAGAAACTTCCATCGCACCCAAAATAGTTAAATCTACTTTCTGACTGCGAATCATTCCAAAACTAAAAGCGGAATCAAAGAAACTCGCTCCCGGAAGTGTTGTAATGGTTTGTTTTCCTGCGTTAATGATATCGGCATCTTCTTCTCCCGCAAAAGGAAAAGGTCCCATACCCAGAACTCCATTTTCACTTTGAAACTCTACCGCAATATCTTCTCTGACGTAATTGGCAACCAAAGTCGGAATCCCGATACCCAGATTGACAAAATACCTGTCTTTTACTTCTTTAGCAATTCGTTTTGCTATATCTTCTTTTGTTAACATATGTCTTAAATGTATCAATTTAGTAATTAGATAATTTGGCAATTAGATAATTGGATAATTGGATAATGATTTACTGGTGCTGTCTAAACAACGATTACATTTCTCAACTATCTCATGGACAAATTATCACATTTTCTAATTATCTAATTATCTCTGTCTAACAGTACGTTGCTCTATACGTTTCTCAAATTTCTCTCCTTGAAAAATACGTTGCACCATAATTCCCGGAATATGAATCTGATTAGGGTCTAATGTCCCAACGGGAACCAACTCCTCTACTTCTGCAATGGTAATTTTTCCGGCACCGGCCATGCATGCATTAAAATTTCTGGCAGTTCCTTTGAAGATCAGGTTTCCGGCTTCGTCGCCTTTCCATGCTTTTACAATGGCGAAATCTGCTTTGAAAGCTTCTTCCATAATATGCATTTTACCATTGAATTCGCGAACTTCTTTTCCTTCTGCTACTTCGGTTCCATAACCGGCAGGTGTAAAAAAAGCAGGAATTCCGGCTTGTGCTGCACGGGAACGTTCTGCAAGAGTTCCTTGTGGAATAAGTTCTACATCTAATTCACCCGAAAGCATTTGACGTTCGAACTCTGCATTTTCACCCACATAAGAAGAGATCATCTTTTTGATTTGCTTTTTTTGTAAAAGCAATCCAAGTCCAAAATCATCAACTCCTGCATTGTTTGAAATACAAGTTAAATCAGAAATTGTGGTCGCAACCAAAGCGGCGATTGTATTTTCAGGGATACCGCAAAGACCGAAACCACCAAACATAATCGTCATGCTGCTTTCAATTCCTTTTATTGCTTCCTGAACATTATTTACTTTTTTTGTAATCATAATAATTAGTCTTTTATTGACAAATAATTTTGATAAAAATACTATATTCTTATCATATTATATCGATTTCGTAAAAAAATAAAACCATAGAACAAAAAAAATCCTTTTGTACTCTTTCCGGTTTGGAAAGCACAAAAGGATTTTTTTATTATAAGAAAAAACCGGACTACAATTCGAATTCGTCCGTGTTTTGATCTGTTTGTGTTGTATCTTTTACTACAGCAGGCCTACTATAACAATCTACTTTTATAGAAAGATTAGCCGGACGTTCAAAATCAGATTTAGAAACCTGAAGCGTCGGATCGGCATAACAAAGTTTCATGAAATAACCCCAAACCGGTAATGCTGCTGTTGCCCCTTGTCCGTAAGTCAAACTTTTGAAACGTGCTGAACGGTCTTCACAACCAACCCAAACTCCCGTTACTAAATTTGGAACCATTCCCATAAACCAACCATCAGACTGGTTTTGTGTTGTTCCTGTTTTACCCGCAATCGGGTTTCTGAACATATAAGGATAACCTGTCCAACGATTATCACCACTTCCACCGCCTTCTGTACGCAAACGCGCCCCTGAACCGGTTTCTGTAACTCCTTGCAGTAATTTGATTACCGCAAAAGCAATATCTTTATTTAAAACGTCGTGTGATTCCGGAATTGGTTCGTAAATAACCTCTCCGCTTTTATTTTCAATACGACTTAAAAACTGTGGTTTTACATAAACTCCCTGATTGGCAAAGGTACTGTAAGCAGCAACCATATCTTCAACTGTAATATCTACCGCTCCCAATGCGATAGAAGGTTGTACAGGAATCTCTGTTTTTACACCTAATTTTTTCGTTAATTCTACAACTGCCTCAGGTCCGGTTCTGTCAATTAATTTCGCAGAAACCGTATTAATAGAATTCGCCAAACCTTGTTTTAAAGTAACCATTCCACGGTATCTGTTGTCCGAATTTCTTGGTTCCCAATCTGCCGTTACGTGGTGACGCCCTTTGTGAATCATGAATGGTCCATCTAGTATAGAATCACAAGGAGACATATTTAATTGTTCGATAGCAGTAGCGTAAACAAAAGGTTTAAAAGTAGACCCAACTTGTCTGGCTCCCTGCCCTACGTGATCGTATTGGAAATATTTATAATTAATTCCACCAACCCACGCTTTAATATTTCCGGTTTGAGGCTCCATCGCCATTACACCAGCTTGTAAAAAATGCTTGTAATAACGAATAGAATCCATTGGAGTCATGATCGTATCGCGCTCACCTTTCCAGGTAAATATGCGCATTTTTGTTTTTACTTTGAATGAGCTGATAATATCCTCCTCACTTTTATCCAGGTCTTTCATGATCGCCCAACGAGTTGAGTTCTTCATGGCCTGCATCATAATTCGATCGGTTTCAGCCTGCGTAATATTTAAGAAAGGCGCGTTTTTGTTGTTTTTCATCTCAATAAAAAACTGCTCCTGAAGGTTTTTCATGTGAGCCGAAACTGCTTCTTCTGCATATTGCTGCATTCTGGAATCGATCGTAGTGTAGATTTTCAAACCATCTTTGTAGATATCGTAATCCGATCCGTCCGGTTTTTTATTCTCAGCAACCCATTTCTTCATGTAATCACGAAGATATTCTCTAAAGTAAGTAGCCGTTCCTTCGCGGTGGCTCTCCAGTTTAAATTTCAATGCAATTGGCAAAGCTTGTAATCTTACCTTCTCAGCAGAAGAAATCATCTTTGCTTTTTCCATCTGAGAAAGTACCACATTACGACGGTTTTTTACCCCTTCCGGATTTCTAACCGGATTGTAAAGCCCTGAATTTTTGAACATTCCAACTAAGATAGCCGATTCGTCCATAGTTAAATCTTTCGGGTCTTTAGAAAAGTAAGTTTGCGCTGCAGAACTCACTCCAACAGAGTAATTTCCGAAGTCGTAAACGTTACAATACATCGCCAAAATTTCATTTTTGGTATATTGTCTTTCCAAGCGAATGGCAATAATCCACTCTTTTATTTTTTGTACAATCCTGAAAGGCAAAAACTTAGACCCTTCACCATGAAACAATTGTTTAGCTAATTGTTGTGTTAATGTACTCGCTCCACCGTTTGTCCCTAAAGTAAAAACAGCTCTTAATGTCCCACGTCCATCAATTCCGGAGTGATCGTAAAAACGGGCATCTTCGGTAGCCACCAAAGCTTCTACCAAACTTTTCGGTAAATCAGAATATTTAAGTTGTGATCTGTTGGTTTTAAAATACTTTCCAATCACCACTCCGTCAGACGAAATGATTTCTGTTGCCAAATTAGAATCCGGGTTTTCTAAATCTTCAAAAGAAGGCATTGACCCAAATAATCCCCATGAAGCAAATAGGAAAAAGGCCAGAACACCTAATAAACTATAAGCAAAAATTCTCCAGAATTTCTTTTTGTAGTAATTAATATCTTTAGTGTTGTTGGTTGCATTGTTTTTTTTAGTAGCCATAAATATATTCGTCTAATCTTTTTGTTCTATTCTAAAACCTACGTCTGTAATACCTTCTAAAGTCTGAACACCAGGAATTTTACCTGATTCTCTAACCGCTTGTTTGATATGTACTTTGTACTTTCCTCTAAACTTTACATCTTCTTTGTAAAACAGTTTACTTTCTTTAATGTCTGTAAAACCGTTTCCTAATAATGTCCCATCCGGATTTGCCATTTGGTACTCTAAGGTATCCACTTTCGTGAATCCGCTTGGGGTTTCAATAGCAACAATTAAAAACAAATTATTGAAAGGATAATTGTTATTGTCTCTCAAATTCACAAACAAATTGTACTTTTTGGTAGAATCTAAAACTGGCAAATTGAAGGTAACCACACTGTCTTTATGCCAGGCACTGCCGACAGATTTATACTCATCAAATACTCTTTTTTTATCACAGGAAAAAAGAAGAATGGCAACCAAAAGTAGAATACCGCTATTTTTTATTCTCATTTTTAGTAATAATTATAGGTTTTCTTGGCTCGGCTGGTTTACCATCATTCGATTTGGGCTTATTCGATTGATTTGACCTATTGTTGTTATTATTTGGCTTATTCCCTTTATTTTGGTTTCCACCGGCCGGCTTCGCGTTATTATTGTTATTGCTATTATTGTTGTTACTCCCTTGTTTTGGTTTCTCGGGAGCTGCAACGACAGCATTCTCAGCATTGGGTTTACGTTTTCGAGCTGGCTTTTTCTTTCTTTTAGGCTGATCAAAACGTGTTAAACTCTCCTGACCCATTGCATTATTGAAATCTTTTTCAGGCTCTTCCGTCACCTCAATTGCAAAATCTTCAAGTGAAGACACTTTATTTTTCTGTTTGTTTTCGGCAATAATTTCTTTTACCTGATCAATTTTCAAAACATGCCAGTTTGCAAAATTATTCGTGTAGGCAAACCACATTAACCCTTTAAAAATGTCTTGTTTCTGACAGATCGCATCTCCTTTTTCAGTCACTAATTTAGTGTCGTAATCCGGGAAATCTTTCAAGGCATCCATGTAAGTATCTAACTCATAGTTCAAACAGCATTTTAATTTACCACATTGTCCCGCTAATTTTTGAGGATTTAGCGAAAGTTGCTGGTATCTGGCTGCCGATGTATTGACACTTCTGAAATCTGTTAACCAAGTCGAGCAGCAAAGCTCTCTTCCGCAAGAACCGATTCCGCCCAAACGAGCTGCTTCCTGACGAAAACCAACTTGTTTCATCTCTACTCTTGTACTGAATTCTTTTGCAAAATCCTTGATCAAAAGTCTAAAATCGACTCTGTCGTTTGCGGTGTAGTAAAAAGTAGCTTTTGATCCGTCACCTTGAAATTCAATATCAGAAATTTTCATCTCCAATTTGTGCTGAATTGCCAATTCACGTGCACGAACCTTCATAGGCTCCTCACGTTCACGTGCTACAGACCAAATATCAATATCTTTTTGAGATGCTTTTCTATAGATTTTCGGTACTTCGTTACTCTCAGGATTAACTCCTTTTTTCTTCATTTGAATTTTTACCAATTCTCCTGTCAAAGTAACAATTCCAATATCGTGTCCCGGCGATGCAACAGTTGCTACAATATCACCCATGCTTAATGTTAATTTCTCCGAATTTCTAAAAAATTCCTTACGTCCGTTTTTAAAACGAACCTCAACACAATCAAAAATTGCTTCTCCATTAGACGGACTCATATTCGCGAGCCAATCAAAAACCGTCAATTTATTGCAGCTATCGGTGCCGCAAGTCCCATTATTTTTACAACCTTTTGGCGCACCGCCATCTGAGGTTGAACAACTTGTACATGCCATAATTATATATGTAGTGTTGCATAAAAGCAACTTAAGTTCATAAACATTCGATCGGTAAAGATAGTATTTTTTTTAGTTGTCTTTTTATAGATTAAATCTAATGGCTTGTTAATTGTTAAAACTTTATGTTTTACCGTATTACACCAGTTTTTTGGCTTAAAAGGACGATTTAATATTGTCATCGGATTTTTCTTTGCAAGAAAATATTCCATACAAATCTGTTTTTATAATAATTCAATTTTAAGATCAGGTTCCATTTGCAAAGTATTCCCATATGATCTTCAAAAAACTTCACCTACTGACCTATCACAGTCTGTCAATTTACAAATCTTCTTTAATCCAACGCTTATTTAAGAGAAAAAAAAATATTTCGGCAATAATGAGCGCTATCAAATCAGCCGGAATTCTCTCTCTTTTTCTTTTCTCTTCTTTAACACACAGTCAATGTACGATTCAAACTACAAATTCAGATTTTGAATACCCAGTTATAGCTTCTGGTAGTATTGCTTTTATAAATCAAACTCAGCATCCTGCAGCTTTACTTGGCTGGAGAACGACTGCTACAGATAACATAATGGAGTTTTGGAGTAATGGTTACGATGGTCGAAATGCCTATTCCGGAAATCAATTTATCGAACTTAATGCCTATCAATCTTCAGGTCTATTTCAGGATTACGACACTTCTACGACGCCTCATTTCAATTATTCGTTTAGTCACATGGGAAGATTTGGAGTTGATACCATGATATTAAAAGTGGGTCCCCCGGGAGGCCCTTACACCACTATTAAAACTGCCGCAACAGCCAAAGAATGGAAAGTATACTCCGGAACTTACACTGTCCCGGCAGGTCAAACCAGAACACGATTTATCTTTGAATCTTCTGCAACTGCAACGGGAAACCCAACTGCAGGTAATTTTCTGGACGCCATAAGTTTTACAGCCTCTATTAACTCTCCTGTGGTAGCTGACAAAACAATCTGTTATAACTCATCTACCACGCTTACAGCCACCGGAGTCCCTAACGCCTCTTTTTACTGGTACGATACAACAGGAACCAACTTACTTCATCAAGGTGCCACATTTACAACTCCTGTTCTCACATCTGACACCACTTACAAGGTCAAACAAATAAACAGCTCGAATTGTGAAAGTAACTTTCTCGATGTTAAAGTCAGCGCAGCTAATATTGATCCCCCTGTGGCAGCCGACAAAACAATCTGCTATAACTCTTCTACCACACTTACAGCTACCGGAATTACTGGTGCTTCTTTTTATTGGTATGATGCAACAGGAACCAACTTACTTTATCAAGGTGCCACATTTACAACTCCTATTCTATCATCTGATACTAGTTATAAGGTTAAACAAATAAACAGTTCGAATTGTGAAAGTAATTTTCTGGATGTTAAAGTCAGCGCAGCTAATATTAGTCTCCCTATGGTAGCCCACAAAATAATCTGTAGTAATTCATCCGCTACGCTTACAGCCACCGGAGTCCCTAACGCCTCTTTTTATTGGTACGATGCAACAGGAACAAACTTACTTTATCAAGGTGCTACGTTTACAACTCCAGTTCTCACATCTGACACCACTTACAAGGTTAAACAAATAAACAGTTCGAATTGCGAAAGTAACTTTCTGGATGTTATAATCAGCGCAGCCCATCTTGGTCTCCCTGTGGTAACCGATAAAACAATCTGTTATAACTCACCTGCCACACTTACAGCCACCGGAGTTCCCGGTGCCTCTTTTTACTGGTACGATGCAAGAGGAACAAACTTACTTTATCAAGGTGCCACATTTACAACTCCTCTCCTTTCATCTGACACCACTTACAAGGTTAAGCAAATAAACAGTTCAAATTGTGAAAGCAACTTTCTGGATGTCGAAATCAAAATAAATAATCTAGCTAGTCCGCTTACTTTAACTTTAACAGACGATGGGCAAAATGAGATTGTAGCAACTGCAAGTGGCGGAAAACCGGGATATCAGTATTCCATAAACGACGGGCCTGGCAGCCAGACTAACAAATTCGCCGTTTATGAATCAGGTACGTATACGATTAACACTACTGATGAAAATGGATGTACGGCATCGGTTTCAAAATATTTCGAATACACTAAAATTGATTTGTGCATTCCTAACTATTTCACACCTAATGGAGATGGACAAAATGATGAATGGGGTCCAGAATGTGAATTAAACTACAAAAATTTAACCTTTACTATTTTTGACCGCTACGGCCGACCACTAGCAAATTGTAGCTACAACAAAAGATGGGACGGGAAATATAAAGGAAAAGAATTGCCTACGGGTGATTATTGGTATACATTGAACCTCAATGAACCTAAGCACGACAGCGATTTTATTGGACATTTTACTTTATATCGCTAAAGGTAAGCAGCAGTAACGTATCAGTACTGACAAGAGTAGTACAGTTCAAAAAACCGCAAAAAAAATAGGTTCTAATTTTAACCGGACAGGATTTTACAACCACTACAATGCATAAAAAAACTCATAGCTCCCAACGAGAGCCATGAGTTGTTTATTTTATTTTTTTGTTAGAATTACCTAGTCTAGAACTTTATAGATTTTATCCGATAATCGTATTCTGAATGGCAATTGAAATGTACAAGTATCACCGGAAACGGCTGTTTCTGATTCAATATCATTGACAAACATCTTTTCAATTATCAATTTTTGCTCTCCGGTTGTTGATCCTTTGATTAAAACAGTATCCCCAATTTTGATTTCGTTTTCTTCAATTAAAAACTGACCAATAGAAGGTTTCGGAAAAAAGTGGGTTCCTTTTCCGATGTATTGTTTTTTTATTTTTGGTTGTTTTTTAGCAACCGCTTTCGTTTTCACTAAATCAGAAAGAGTCGGAACAGCTGCTAATGGGTCTAAATTGTTTTTGAAAGTCAAAACATCTGATTTTCCTTTTTTGAAAATCATATTTCCGTTTTTAATCCCTCTTCGGATTGCTTTTTGCTCTTCTTCCGGTAAGTGAATTACAGAAATACAGTCGGTAGAACAACAGCCTTCCATTGCCTGTGCACATTCTTCACATTGAATAAAAAGCAGATGACAGCCTTCATTCACACAATTGGTATGTACATCACAAGGTTTTCCACATTGATGGCATTGCGAAACGATATCGTCAGTAATTCTTTCACCTAAGCGATGATCAAATACAAAGTTTTTACCTATGAATTTACTTTCTAATCCTTCTGCTTTTACCTGACGGGTATATTCTATAATCCCTCCTTCAAGCTGGTACACATTTTCAAAACCTTTGTGTTTAAAGTAAGCACTCGCTTTTTCACAACGAATTCCCCCTGTGCAATACATCAACAATTTTTTATCTTGCTTATGTTCTGCCAGTTGCTCTTCGATAATAGGCAGACTTTCTCTAAAAGTATCTACATCTGGTCGTATTGCTTGTGTAAAATGACCGATTTCGCTTTCGTAATGATTACGCATATCGACCACAATTACATTTGGATCCTCTAATAAATCGTTGAATTCTTTGGCTTTCAGGTGAATTCCGATGTTTGTGGCATCAAAACTTTCATCTTCCAAACCATCGGCAACAATTTTATCACGCACTTTTATCGTCAATTTCAAAAAGGAATGATCATCATGCTCTACCGCAATATTCAAACGAATCCCTTTCATAAAGTCATATTGCTCTATGGTATCTTTAAATTCATAGAAATGATCCGCCGGAAGAGACAATTGAGCATTGATTCCTTCGTTGGCTACATAAATTCGACCCAAAACCCCAAGCGGATTCCAAGCTAAAAATAAATCATTACGAAATTGAGTTGGATTTGAAATTTGCGCATAAGCATAGAAAGACAGAGTAAGTCGTTGTTTACCTGCATCATCAATCATGATGGCTCTTTCTTCTGCGCTCAAAGTGTTATACAGTTGCATGCTATAAACAGATTTAAGTTAAGAGATATATTTTAATGAATTCCTATTCTGAATTCGGCTGCAAAGGTAGACCTTTATTTACAATTTAAAAATCCCTGCCGGTTTCTTATCTAAAAATTAAGAGAAACGAGGCCGAATCCCGAAATATAAGTCACAAACAATCAAGGGCTTGCCTTTTTTTACTATATTTATGTTAAACAATTTTAACATTTATGACTTATGAATGCTTTAAAACTCTCTAAAACACTGCTCCCAATCTTTATCTTTTTAACCCTCTTAAGTTCTTGTAAAAAGGAACAACCAAAAGCGCCACCGCCCATGCAGGCGCCTTTTGTAACCGTAAAAAGTGAAGACGTTCCGATCTACAAAGATTTTGCCGGACAGACTTTTGGAGACTTAGACATTGAACTGATCGCCAGAGTAGATGGAATTTTAACAGGAATTCATTTCAAAGAAGGTCAAAAGGTTAAAAAAGGACAATTACTCTATACGATAGATCCACTTGAATATGAAACCAAGGTCGAACAGGTTCGCGGACAAGTTGCTGTTGCTCAGAGTAATTTAGTAAATGCTAATGAAGAACTGAAAAGGATTAAACCGCTGGCCGATATGAATGCGGTAAGTAAACGGGAGCTCGATGCGGCAGTTGCCAAAGACAAAGCCGCAAGATCTAATTATGCCAGTGTACAGGCAAGTTTAAAAAATCAGGAAATTGAAAGAGGTTATTGCAATATTAAATCACCAATAGATGGTGTTATTGGCCTTTCGAATGCGAGGTTAGGCGACTACATTACTAAATTAGGCAACGCCTCCCGATTGAATACCGTTTCAAAACTCGAAAAAGTCAGAGTGCAATTTACGGTTAGCGAAGCTGATTTTCTCAGATATCAGAAACAAACGAAAATAGGCGAAAGAATCACAGATCTTCAATTGATATTATCCGACGGTAGTTTTCATCCTCAAAAGGGAACACTCAATTTTTCTGACAGTAAAATAGACCCAACGACAGGAACTGTTACCATTGAAGCACAATTTCCAAATCCGGACGGAACTTTGCGTTCGGGACAATTTGGTAAAGTCCGTGTTTTAATCCGAACCGAAAAAGATGCCATCGTGATTCCACAAAGAGCCGTTACCGAACTTCAAGGACTTTTTCAGGTTTCTGTAATTGATGCACAAAACAAAATCGAGACACGAGTGGTTGAAGTAGGCCCAAAAACCGGCACCGATTGGGTCATTACCAAAGGATTAAAAGCGAATGAAAAAGTAGCCATAATTGGAAATCAGTTTATTCAGCCCGGATCGACAGTAGTCCCGGTTCCTTATGTGCCGGACCCGAAACAAATTGCTTCAACTCAAAAAAACTAAATTATGGATAATTTTTTTGTACGAAGACCGATAGTCGCCATAGTATTGTCCATTTTTATTGTTTTAATTGGTGGACTCTCTATACTCTCGACCCCTGTTGCGCAATATCCCGAAATTGCACCGCCTTTGGTACAGGTATCCACCAGCTATCGTGGAGCCAATGCCTTAAATGTCGAGCAAGCCGTAGCGACACCTATTGAGCAAAAAGTAAATGGTGTTGAAAACATGCTTTACATGCAATCGACCAATACCGGAGACGGAAGTATGTCTCTTTCGATCACCTTTGATATGGGAACCGATTTGGATATCGCCACGATGTTAACACAAAACAGAGTTGCCGAGGCGACCAACAAACTCCCGCAAGATGTAAAAACCACCGGTGTGACTACCAAAAAGTCTCTCGCCATGCCGTTGTTGATTTTGTCCTTGTATTCGCCCAACAAAACCTTCGATAATAACTTTCTAACCAATTATGCCAACATTAATATTGTGGATGCATTGGCCCGTATTAAAGGAGTTGGAGAAGTAACTCTTTATGGAGGTAGCAGTTACGCCATGCGTATTTGGGTCAAACCCGATATCATGTCCAAATACAACCTGACAGTTCCCGACATTGTCCGATCAATTCAGGAACAAAATGCGATTGCACCGGGGGGAAAATTTGGCGCACCACCCGCAAAAGACAAAAACGATTTTACTTATAATGTAACCCTTAAAGATCGTCTGGTAAATCCGGAAGATTTTGAGAATATTATTCTAAAATCAAATCTAAGCAATCAGCAGGTTCGATTAAAAGATGTCGCCACCGTTTCGTTGGGAACTGAAAGTTACGCTTCAATAGCCAAATTAAACGGAAGTCCCGCCGGAACCATTGGTATTAAACAAATGCCGGGTTCAAATGCTCTCGAAGTTGCTGAAAATGTCAAAAAAACAATCGAAGGATTAAGCAAACGCTTTCCACAGGATCTAAAATACAAAGTTTCTTTAGACACGACCCTTGCCATTTCGGAAGGAATAGATGAAATCCTGCACACTTTGTTTGAAGCCATTATTTTAGTGATTCTGGTTGTTTTTATCTTTTTGCAAAACTGGCGTGCGACTTTGATTCCGCTTTTAACTGTCCCTGTTTCACTTGTTGGTGTTTTTATGCTCTTTCCGCTCTTAGGATTTTCGGTCAATGTACTTTCTCTTTTAGGCTTAGTATTGGCCATCGGGATTGTGGTCGATGATGCCATAGTCGTCGTCGAGGCCGTCATGCACCACATTGAGCAGGGTATGTCGCCCAGGGATGCCACCAACCAAGCCATGAAAGAAGTTTCGGGCCCTGTAATTGCCATTGCCATTGTATTAACGGCAGTATTTATTCCCGTAGCTTTAACACCCGGAATAACAGGCCGACTCTACCAACAATTTGCCATTACAATTGCTATATCGGTGATTTTCTCTGCTTTAAGCGCTTTAACTTTAAGTCCGGCTTTATGTTCTCTTTTGTTAAAACCCAATCAGGAATCAAAAGGATGGTTAGGCCGATTCTTTAAAGCCTTCAATCAAAAGTTTAGTGCGTTCACCGATAAATACACAGGTTTCTCCGGTTATCTTATCAAGAAAATGACGAGAAGTTTTATTTTCATCGGAATCTTAATTGTTGCCATTATTCTTTTAGGTGGAAGAATTCCAGGTGGATTTGTTCCCGAAGAAGATCAGGGCTATATGTTTGTGAATATTGAACTTCCCGGCGCTTCTTCCTTAGAAAGAACCAATAAAGTCATCGACAAAGTAGAAAACATCCTCTCCAAAAACGAAGGGATCGATTCCTATACTTCGATTGCAGGATTTAGTTTGATCAAAAACTCTGTTGCTACTAATAATGGTTTCTTTTTTGTTTCGCTAAAAGAATGGAAAGAACGCGAGCAAGACGTTTTCCAAATCCTCAAAGAGGTAAATGGAAAAGTGGTTTTTGGAATTCCCGAAGCTACTGTTTTTGCCTTTGGACCTCCGCCAATTTCCGGAATTGGAAATGCCGCCGGATTTACAATTATGCTTCAGGACAAAGAAGGACAAACGCCACAATATCTCTATCAAAACGCGCAACGTTTTATGGCAGAGGCTAAAAAACGTCCGGAAATCGGAACCATCCGAACCACTTTTAATCCCAATGTACCACAGATTAGTCTGGATATTGATCGGGAGAAAGTCAGCGAACTTAATCTTTCGTTGTCTGATGTCAATCTTGCTATCGGAGCAAGTTTAGGAGGACAATATATCAATGAGTTCAATAAATTCGGCCGACAGTATATTGTGCTGTTACAGGCTGCGCCAAATTATACCGTAAATCCGGAAGATATCAATAAGATTTTTGTTCGCAGTAAAGACAACAAAATGATTCCAATCTCGAGTATTGCTACGATCCGAAAAGAAAGTGGTCCTGAATTTACAACTCGTTTTAATTTATACCGGGCCGCCGAAGTTGGCGGAACTCCCGCACCGGGATACACCTCAGCGGAAGCCATGGATGCCTTGCAGGAAACCGCCGAGAAAGTATTGCCTTCGGGAATGGGATATCAATGGTCGAATATGAGTTTTCAGGAAAAACAAGCCGAAGGAAAAGGGAATACAGTATTCCTCATGGCATTGCTTTTTGTGTTCTTAATTTTAGCTGCGCAATACGAAAGCTGGAAATTGCCTTTTAGCGTGCTTTTAGGAACTCCTTTTGCCGTTTTCGGCGCTTTTCTGGGACTGTTCCTCTGCCGATTAATCAGTCCCGACTATGTCAATAATGTTTTTGCCCAGATTGGTTTAGTCATGTTAATTGGTTTGGCTGCGAAAAATGCCATTTTGATCGTAGAATTTGCCAAAGAAGAGTATGAAAAAGGAATGCCTGTAAAAGAAGCGGCGCTATATGCCGCCAAACTGCGTTTCCGCCCTATTCTTATGACCGCTTTTGCTTTTATCTTAGGTGTTGTGCCTCTTTTAACCGCTAGTGGTGCCGGAGCTCAAGCCAGAAAGGTAATGGGATTAACGGTTTTCAGCGGTATGCTGGTTGCCACAATTTTGGGAGTTTGTTTGATTCCTGTCTTATTTGTATTTATTGAAAGTTTTGGTAAAAAACCTTCAGAAGAAATTGATGAAACTAAAAAGGAAGAATGATGAAAAATCTAAAATTAGTACTCGTATTACTTGCAATAGCTGTTTTTCCTTATAGCTGTATGGTGGGTCCAAAATATTCAAAACCAGAGCAACCCAAAACCGACAGTTTTCAATTCGGAAACAAAACAACAGACACAACTGCCAATGTAACTACCCTAAAATGGTCCACAATTTTCAATGATGATGTATTGATCGGATTGATTCAGAAAGGGATTCAGAATAATTATGATTTAAAAATTGCTTTAGCACGTCTGGAACAGGCAAAAGCTAATTTAGGCATTGCCAAAGCCGATTTATATCCGTCCTTTCAGTATTCAGGTCAGGTAAATAGCGCCCAGACTTTTCTGCAGCAAACTTCCTTGACCGCCAATATGTCCTGGGAGTTGGATTTTTGGGGGAAATTTCGTCATCAAAACAAAGCGCTACAAAGTGAACTTCTGGCAACTGATGAAGCCCGAAAAGTAGTGCTTTCCACTATTGTCAGCACCATTGCTGTTTCGTATTTTGAATTACGTGATTTCGATAATCAACTGGAAATCACGCAACACACTTTAGAAACCAGACAAAAAGCATATGATATCATTAACGAAAGATTCAAAAGCGGTTATGTTGCGGAATTAGATAAAGTACAAATCGAACAACAGGTCGCAATTGCAGAAGCCAATATTCCATTGATTAAAAGACAGATTACAGCTTTAGAAAACTCCATTTCGGTACTAATAGGCCAGGTTCCCGCTCCTATCGAAAGAGGTAAAACCAACAATGATTTATTGATTTTGTCTACATTTCCGACTTCGGTACCTTCGGCCTTATTAGAAAACCGTCCTGATGTAAAAAGAACGGAACTTTTGTACCGCGCTTCCAACGAAAGAATTGGTGTTGCACAAGCGATGCGGTATCCATCGTTTAATATTGCAGCGCTTGCAGGTTTTGTAAGTCCAACGATTGGTGATTTGTTTACTGATGCTTCTTACCTCCAGAATATTGGAGCCGGCGTTAGTGGACCATTGTTTAACTTTGGAAAAAATAAACGCCGTGTTGAAGTAAACCGCCAGATAGCGGAAGAAAACAAACTGGTTTTTCAGAAAACGTATTTAATAGCCATCTCAGAAGTAGAAAACGCCTTGCAAAACGTAGCCATGTACAAAGAAGAATGGACCGCCCGAAACAGACAAATTGTAGCCGCGCAAAAAAACTACGACTTATCTAACGCCAGATATTACAACGGATATGTTTCATACCTCGAAGTTCTGGACGCCCAACGTTCCTTATTTGAAGCACAATTAAGTCTTTCGCAATTAACCCAGAAACAGTTGAGTTCGATGGTTCTGTTGTATAAAGCACTTGGCGGCGGATGGAATTAGGGCATTGTCTCTTTTGGAAATTTGTGAGATGTTAAAACAAAAAATCACATAACTAAAACACTTATTAACAGCAATTTAAAACGAATCAATACACATAACGCAACAATGTTGCAAATAATAGAGAGAGGTTTTTTCACGCAGATTTAGCAGATATGGCAGATTTTTTTCTTATTCATACAATTGAAATCGGTGTGTTAGTTCAAAAAACATTCGCACAGATCCGCTTAATCTGCTAAATCTGCGTGCTAAAAACTTTGCGGCTCTGCGAGAAAAAAAACACCGCGCATAATCCTTCGACTTCGCTCAGGAGGACAGCTCTGAGTATTTAATAAAACTCTGAAAATCCCAAAATTAAAAGATGAAGAGCTCGCACGCAGATTTGGCAGATTGAGCAGATTTTTTTCTTATTGGTACAATTGAAATCGATGTGTTTGCGCAAAAAACATTCGAACAGATCCGCTTAATCTGCTAAATCTGCGAAAAAAAAACTTTGCGGCTCTGCGAGAAATACAAAACACCGCGCATAGTCCTTCGACTTCGCTCAGGGGGACAGCTCTGAGTATTTAATAAAACCCTGAAAATCCCAAATTAAAAGAAGAAGCTCTCGCACGCAGATTTGGCAGATTGAGCAGATTTTTTTCTTATTGGTACAATTGAAATCGATGTGTTTGCGCAAAAAACATTCGAACAGATCCGCTTAATCTGCTAAATCTGCGAGAAAAAAACTTTGCGGCTCTGCGAGAAATACAAAACACCGCGCATAATCCTTCGACTTCGCTCAGGAGGACAGCTCTGAGTATTTAATAAAACCCTGAAAATCCCAAATTAAAAGAAGAACATCTCGCACGCAGATTTGGCAGATTTTCTTCTTATTACACAATTGAAATCGATGTGTTTGCGCAAAAAACATTCGCACAGATCCGCTAAATCTGCTAAATCTGCGTGCAAAAAAACTTTGCGTAACCCTTCGACTTCGCTCAGGGGGACAGCTTCAAGTATTTAATTAAAAGCGGAAACTCTTAAAATCAAAATAAGCATTCGAGAATTCTTACTACTGCCTGGAATCCAAAAAACAAAAAAAAGAGTGCATTTCATGATGAAACGCACTCTTTTTTATAAAATCTTAGTATCTAAGAAACTTAGCTTCTCAGACTAGCAATACTCGTTAAACGCGTCTTGCAAGTTTTCCGCGATCAATTCAGCTGGACGGCCTTCAATATGGTGACGCTCTAACATGTGAACCAATTCTCCGTTTTTGAACAAAGCCATACTTGGCGATGATGGAGGAAAAGGAAACATATGTTGTCTTGCAGCATCAACCGCTTCTTTGTCAACACCAGCAAAAACGGTGATCAAATGATCCGGTTTTTTAGCTCCTTCTAAACTCATTTTTGCTCCCGGACGTGCATTTCTTGCAGCACAACCACAAACAGAGTTTACAACAACCAAAGTGGTACCTTCAGCTTTAATAGCATTATCAACAGCGTCAGCACTATGTAAATCTTGAAAACCTGCAGCAGTAAGTTCAGCCTGCATTGGTTTTACCATTTCTTCTGGATACATATTTTTATTTTTTAAATTTTACTTTTGAACTGCAAAGTTACAAAGTTTAGCGGCAACTACTTAATTTGAGGTATAAAGTTTTGTTATAGTTCGATTGTTATTTCCTAAACTTCACTTGGTACGGATAGGTTTCATAAACGGTATTATCTTCATTTATCGTAAATCCTTTAGCAGCATCTTCTTTTGCGCTATCAATTAATGCCACGACCTCTACTCTGGATTTCCCTTGTTTCAGCCAACAAATGGCTTTATAATACTTTACATCCGAAAATTCAGGGTAAATCTTCAGTGCTTTATCAAAAACGGCAATTGCTTCGTCCCACTTCTTCAATTCATATTTGGCAATTCCTTGGTAAAAATAGGCTGTCGGATGTTCTAATTGCTGCCTGTTAGTATAAATATCATCTACATAGTCACCTATAATTTTTTCGGCTTTTTCATATTCATTCAACTGTAAGTAACAAAGTCCAATATAAAAACGATACGAATGGTCCATTCTGTACCCGTTACCATACAGTTTGATACATTCCTCAAAATCGGCGATTGCTTCTTTGTAATTCTTTGAAAAGATGCATTTCATAAAACCACGATAGGGTAGCCATTCTTGTTTATCATACAAAACGGCTTTGTCTAAAAATGTCATTCCTACTTCATACTTTCTACATTTAAAATAGGGCATCGCCTTTTGCTGCCATAATTGAGCAACTGTGCTGTCTTTTTTCAAACCTTCATCGAGGCAATTTTGCCATTCGGTCATTTCAAAAATGTAGTTGTGTTTTTCGGCTCCATTCGTCAAAAATTCTTCTATAATAGCATCATGTGCTTTGTTTACAGAAACTTGCCCAAAGGACAAAAGGGTAAAAAGGAAACTTAGTCCTAAAATGGTATTTTTCAAAGTTTATTGGTTTTGGTTGTATTTATTTGAAAGAAAAATCAACCCAAATAACGCTTTAATAAATGGTGTTTTGGGGCACTTTAAAATAACTTTAACATCTTGAATTAATGTCGTTTCTTCATCCAAAAATTTAAAAATAAAAACCGGATTTCCTTTTTTGAATAGGGCAGAAAAAATACGATTCCCTAGTTCATTATGGCGATAGAGAATATCCAGCAACAACAGATCGTAAAACCAAAATCGGCTCTTTTTATGAAAATCTTTCATTTTCAATGAAGTGGAAGGATTATCTAACAAAAATGCCACCAGTTCCGTTGATTTTTTATCCGAATTTTTAAATGTATATCCTGTACTCGCCTTTGTCCATCCGCCGGCAGTACCGATATTAAGCACTCGTTTGGTATTTCGCTCCCAAAAAGGAAAACAGGTCATTGGAATACTTCCCTGCTCCTTTTCCAGAATTTCATACGCAGTTGCGCCTAAATTCTTTAAATAGTTTTGAATCTCCTTTTCATACTCTTCTTCCGGAAGTAATTTCTCCGAAAATAGTGTATACTCAACCAAGGCCTCTGTTTTTGATATTGGCAAAACATACATAAAACGGGTATTCTCTTTTTGTTCTACCGAGAAATCCATAAAAGTAACTTGCTCCGGATTGAAGATCTCCGATTCGCTCTTGACCAGCCAACCTATAAAATGCTGTTGCAAAACGGCATATTGGGATTGATTTTCAGCAAAAGCTTTAGTGTAAATGCTATTGAATAAGTGACTGCAAGTGTAGCTGTTATCTTCTGTACCAACATAAACATGGGTATCGAGTTCGTTGATATCGGTTACTTTATCTGTTAAAAAAGTAATGTTTGATTCTTTTAAAAGAGCTTTCAAAACAAAGCTATAAAAATCCAAACCTCTAATCTGATTGTACTGATAAGGACGAAGGTCTAAATCGCGTTTAAAATCCTGATTGGCAAACAAAGCAGCATCCCACTTTTTTGAAATAACCGAATCCCAAATCGTTTCCTCCTCCGACCAAAAACACCAGGTTCTGTCATTGGATTGTTTTGAACTTGCATCTAACAACAAAATCGATTTGGTGCTGAATTTACCGGACAAAACCATTTTATAAACCGTCATTAAAGCCGAGAGACCTGTTCCGGTGAAAATGTAGTCGAAATGTTTGATTTGTGAGGAATGCATGTTCAAAAATAAGAAATTTTATTCTTTTGCTATTTCTAAAAACAGTTTAAAATCCGCCTCATTTAAGTAGCTGTTATACTGGAGAATGATTTCATTATTCGCATTCAAAACACACAAAACCGGATACGCAATTTGTTTATTAATCGTTCCTAACTGAACGGCCAGCTCGTTTATGCCCACATTATTACCCGAGGGCCGGTATTTGAAAACCTGATTATTAAACGAAATGTCTCTTTTTTCTTCTGCATTCAAATCAATAAAATAAAAATCCGAATTCAACTTGTCTATGATTTCGTGATTGTTGAAGGTCATACTTTTCATTCGCTGACAAAACTGACACCAATCGGTATGGATAAAAACAATCACATTTTTCTTTTGAATTTGCTGCAAGCTGTCAATCGCCTCAAACGGAGTGCTTTTGAGCTGGCAGAATCCTGTTGAAGTAATTCCAAGGAAGAAGATAATAAGGGTCAGCTTTCCCATTTTGGTGTTGTTTTTTTTGCCACTGATTTCACAGATTAAAAGGATTAAGCTTGTTCTGAATATTCTTTTCTAAATCTGTGAGGTCTGTGGTGTAACTTATTCTTATCTCAAAGCATAATAAATAAAAACAATTCGTGAAAATTCGTGTAATTCGTGTTCAAAATTATTTTTAAATGGCAACTTAAATCCCTACTTTAAATTATATCTCAAACCAAAGAAGCCTCTAATGGTTTGGTTTTGTCCATAAACATAAGTTGTGTCAAAAGTCAAACCGTACGGATTATCTGAAGTAGTCACAATTTGCCCTTTTGGAACTACTTGTCCATTTAAGCCAACATTTGTTCCATCTGATGTTTGCACATTTTTATCGAAAGGATCATTTGTTCTTGAAATCAAAAAGGGATTATTGCGTTTTGGTGTAAAATTCAACAGGTTTTTAATTCCCCCGTACACTTCAAAATTCTTCCATCCGAAATACGTAAACTGAATGTTCTGAATACTATACCACGGCGATTTCGGGCTTCTCGGGTCTAAATCACTTAATAAAGGTAACTTCATCGGGCTGTACACATTCCCCGTATAATCCAACAATAAATTTAGTGAATCTATTTTATATGAAACACTCCAGGTTGCTGTGAATTTCTCGGTTAAAAAAGGTGTTGCCGAAACTCCATTTTCTACATTTTTATTATCCAGTAGCGTTGCACCAACAATAAACTTTAAACCTGATGGAAAATTAAGATCCACATTCGTACTGATTCCCTGACTTAACGCATAACCATTGATGTTATCGTAAATGATTTTATTCGGATCGCTTTCGTAATCTGAAACAATTTTATTACTGAATCGAGTATAAAAAGCCGTTGTTTCGATCCCCATAAAAGTTCCGTTTCCAAAATTGATTTTCTGTATGTAATTCAGATTCACATTAACGGATCGCTCCGGTTTTAAATCACTTTTGATCACCACATCTCTGGAGCCAGTAAGTGCTGCGTGGTCTTCGGTAAATAGATTCACTACCCGAAATCCGGTTCCCGCGTTCAATCTGAAAATAGTGTTTGGATTTTTCTTCCATCGATAGGCTACTCTGGGAGTATAAATAGAACCGTGAATCGAATTGTAATCGTATCGCATTCCTAACAAAACCTGACTTTTTGGAGAAATCGTGATTTCATCCTGAACAAAAATTCCGGGTAACCAGGTACTTTCGGCTTCTTTAGTTGCGGTTGTATTGTCGTCGTAGTAAGAATAACGATTGGCAATTCCGGCCAGAAAATCGTTTCTACCCATTTTTTTATCCCAGGTCAATTGCAAAAATCCAATTTTCTGATTGGCGATATAAGAGGTCGTTCCGTAGCGACTGTCCTGATAATGCACATTTCCGGAGAAAGACACCATCAATTTTTCTTCAAAAGGCAATTGATAACTTCCTATTAATTCTCCTCTTTTGGTGTAAATGCTTTCTCCATAAATTTCATCCCCTCCGCGGAATTTCTTCTCCCAACGCACATCTCCACCCCAGCGATCTTCGTACATTCCTCTTGCAGCAATGGTAAACAAACGGTTATTGTCTCTCAAAAAACTCCACTTATTAAAAACTGAAATTCGTTCTGACAAGGTTACATCGGTAAAATTATCACGATCCTTATCGATAATCTGATTGTAATTGAAGTAATTAACCCCTAAAAGCGTTGTTGCTTTTTTTGACGGATTGAATTTCATTCCTAAATCGACATTGGTTTCTAAATAGGAAGTCGTAAAAACATCAGCAGAAAACAACGGCGCGTTAGTCGGATTTTTGGTAATGATATTGATCAAGCCTCCCACAGCCTCACTTCCGTACAAGGAGGAAGCCGGGCCTTTTACGATTTCAATGCGTTCTACAAGCGAATTTGGAATTCCGGATAGTCCATAAACCGTTGATAGACTACTCACAATTGGCATCCCGTCAATTAAAATCAAAGTATATGGTCCTTCAAGACCATTAATATGAATGTCTCCCGTATTGCAGACCCCACAATTCAACTGAGGCCGAACACCGTTTATATTTTGAAGTGCCTCATAAATACTAGGCGTTGGGTTTTTCTTGAAGAAAACCGTAGAATAAACCTCAACCGGAACGGCACTTTCTAATCGCTTTACGGGTTTTAGAGTTCCGGAAACCACCACTTCATTGAGTTCGTTATCGTTGTCTTTTAATTCAAAATCAAGATTCAGTTTTTCATTCTCTGCAACCAAAATCCTTTGAGTTACGGGTTTAAATCCCATAGAGGTAACCTGAATTTTATATTCTCCCTGAGGAATGCTCTCCAATTTATAATACCCTAAACTATCAGCTTCTGTTTTAAATGCAGTATTTAACAAGGTAATTTTAATCAATTGAGCGTCATTATCCCTGTTTACCTTTCCCGAAATAGTTTGCGAATGAACCATTTTCGCAGAAAATAAAAACAAGACTAAAAATAAATATTTCATTCTATATAAATTAATTTTTAGGCAAATCTAAAAATTAAATTTGACAAATAATGTTTACAAGGCTAAAAACTTAAAAATGAAATCATTTAGTGGGTTTGGATAAAAGAAAAAACACACAGAATCATAAGAAAAACCGAGCTAAACCTAACCAAAAACCTATTTAACTCTGTAACCTTTAAAAAACAAAACCCCTTTTAATTAAGTAAAGGAAATTATGATTCCATGTGTTATAAAAGAATAAGGAGATCCTTAAACGAAACTTTCATCGATAAGTTCTCTATTAATTGAAGCTCCTGCAAAAGAGCCTGAAGAAACTGCCATTGCAACAGATCGTGCCTGAATGGTACTATCCCCACTGGCATAAATTCCGGGGATATTGGTCCGCTGCAACAGATCTACTTTTAGCAAACCTTGCTCGGTCAATTCACACCCTAAAATTTCAGGTAAGGGACAGTGCTGTACAAAAGGAACTTTGGCATAAACCGCCTTTACTTTAATTTTTGATTTGTTTTTGAAAACTACCTCACGAATGCTTCCGTTTTCATGAAGAAATGAATCAATCTCCTCTTCAATGATCTTAATTCCATGTTTTTGAAGCAACTCCATTTGCGCTATACTAAAATTTGCTTTTCCGTTTGTTAGCAAACTAAGCTCTTTTGTCCAGTTTGAAATCATCTTCACATATTCAAAACCCAGATCACCGTTGGCAATAACCGCTGTTTTCTCACCTTTCACTTCATAACCATGACAATACGGGCAATGCAAAACGGAGATTCCCCAACAGGCACCAAAGCCATTAATATTCGGAATCAAATCTTTTATTCCGGTTGCGAAAAGAATTTTCTTTGCTGTAAACGTTTTTCCTGATTCTGTTTTAAGTTCAAAACCATTTTCTATTCTAATAGCGCTAACCGCTAATTCGTTATGAAATTGAACCGTATCATAAGAGCTAATCTCTTCTTTGGCTTTCTTCGAAATAGTTGCCGGCTTCTCTCCATCCTGTGTAATAAAATTATGCGAATAGGGTGTTTGTCTGTTACATGGCAGTCCACTATCTATCACCAAAACCTCACGCAAAGAACGCCCCAGACTCATCGCGGCAGCTAGTCCGCTGTAACTTCCTCCTACAACAATAACTTCAAAATGATTTTGCTGTGCCATAATTGTTATCTTTTATGTGATTTATAATTCAAAAAATGTCCCACAATCATCCCTATTCCTCCAAAAAAAATCCAATCAAGATGAATTTCCAAAAAAATATCGACCAAAACACTGATCCAAATCATGGCCATAGAAATAATAAAAATGCTGGAGACCAAAAGGTTCGATTTTTTAATTATTTTTAAAATCGCAAAAAGTCCAATTGAAGCAAAAACCAAATCGATAAAAGGATTGTGAGTTAATCCTAATGGCAGAATGGTTAGCAAAGGAAAGAGCAAGCAATGCACCAAACAAATGGTAGCGCTCGAAATTCCTAAAATATCGTAAAGGGCCATGGTCGTTTTCTTCATTTCTCGTACTTTTGCTTAATGCAAATATATAAAATTATTTCAATCGCAACATTGTTGCGTTAATATATTTAATTGATTTAGAATGAAAAACACTAGAAATACTACCGCAAAGACGGCCGTTACACAGATTCTCACCGAATCGAAAACGGCATTGTCACATACAGAAATTCACAAACTAACAGCAGATTTGTGTGATCGTGTTACTATTTACAGAATATTGGATCGTCTTGTAAATGACGATATCGTTCATAAAATTGTAGATCTTGACGGTACGGTAAAATATGCCAAATGCCATCATGCACATCCAGTACACATTCATAATCACGCTCATTTCAGCTGTGAAAATTGCCACGAAATAACCTGCCTTGAAAATGTAAAACCAAGTTACATTATTCCGCACAACTATAAAGTAAATGATATTAACTTTACGTTATCAGGTTTGTGTCCCAATTGTTTAAATTCTAACATTTAACTTTTAGACTTGTCTAAAAATATTGTTGAGCGAATGCAATTTTTCTATATATTTGGAAAATCAATATTTTGACAATGACCAAATCTTTAGAAGAAGTAAACCAATCGGTTCCCACCGAGAATAAAAAAACAGGATTCAGAAAAATATTAGCCTTCTTCGGTCCGGCATACTTAGTAAGTGTAGGTTACATGGACCCCGGAAACTGGGCTACCGATATTGCGGGAGGGAGTCAGTTTGGCTACACCCTGGTTTGGGTTTTGCTTATGAGTAATTTGATGGCTTTACTACTTCAAAGCCTAAGTGCCCGACTTGGAATTGTGACACAGCGCGATCTGGCGCAAGCTTCGAGAGAAACCTACTCTAAATACATCAATTACATTTTATACTTTCTGGCAGAAATTGCTATTGCAGCTTGTGATCTGGCAGAAGTTCTCGGAATGGCGATCGGAATTAATCTGTTATTTGGCATTCCGCTTCTCGAAGCGGTTTTAATTACCGTTTTAGATACCTTTTTACTGCTTTTCCTGATCAATAAAGGAATTCGCAAGATGGAAGCCTTCATTATTGCTTTGGTTGCCATTATCGGCTTCTCTTTTATTTTTGAAATGATTTTTGCAGAACCGGAAATGCATAAAGTGCTCGAAGGCCTCATTCCTTCTATACCAAATTCTGCTGCTTTGTATATCGCCATCGGAATTATTGGGGCAACTGTAATGCCTCACAATTTATACCTACACTCCTCTTTGGTGCAAACCAGAAAATTTGACCGAACACCGGCAGGTATCAAACAAGCTTTAAAATACAATTTCATCGATTCGACCATTGCTTTAAATCTGGCCTTTTTTGTAAATGCAGCCATTTTGATTCTTGCGGCGGCAACTTTTCATAAAAACGGTATGTTTGAAGTAGCCGAAATTCAGGATGCACATCAATTTCTGGAACCGCTGTTGGGAACCAAGTGGGCTCCCATTTTATTTGCTGTTGCATTGATTGCAGCAGGACAAAGTTCTACGGTTACCGGAACGCTGGCCGGACAGATTGTAATGGAAGGCTATCTCCATTTGCGTATTCAGCCTTGGGTTCGTCGTATCCTTACGCGTTTAATTGCCATTATTCCTGCCGTTATCGTTATTTTAATTTATGGTGAAAGCGTCACCGGAAAACTATTGATTCTAAGTCAGGTCATTTTAAGTTTGCAATTGGGTTTTGCGATTATCCCTCTGATTCATTTTGTGAGTGATAAATCAAAAATGAACGGTTTTCATATTTCCAGAACGACACAGGTAGTTTCGTGGATTATTGCGGCGATTATAGTTTCATTGAATGCAAAATTAGTATACGATGAAATTACTTCCTGGCTTGAAAACTCCAGCAATCCAATAGTGCTATGGCTTACCGTTGTTCCATTGGCTTTCGCATTCCTTGCTTTACTGCTTTATATCGTGGTTGGACCTTTTATCGCTAAGGTAAAAAACAAGATTGTGAACCACTCCCCTCATCATTTAAAATTACAGTTTTCGCCAAAAGAAAACCAAACGATTAAGAACATAGCCATTTCGGTCGATTTCTCAAATGCTGACGAGCCCGCATTAAACAAAGCCTTTGAATTGGGGGGCATTGACACGCAATATACCTTAATTCATATTGTAGAAACGGTTGGCGCTTTAATGTACGGCGTCGAAATACAAGATCATGAAACTACTATTGATGAAAAATTATTATTGGAATACAAAGAAATGCTTTCCAAAAAAGGATTTAAAATCAAAACCGAGCTTGGATTTGGAAAACCCAATACGATTATCGCAAAAATTATAAATGAAGGTGATTTTGATATTTTGGTAATGGGAACCCATGGACATACGGGTCTAAAGGATCTTCTTTTTGGCACAACAGTAGACAAACTGCGTCATAAAATTTCAATACCTTTGTTGATTGTTAAAAAATAGCGGCTAAGATTCTGAGTTACTAAGTGACTAAGATTTTAAATCTTTACACTCAGAACCTCAGCATCTCAGCCGCTTAGAACCTTAAAAAAGAATGACTTTCTCAGAAGAAAACTACTTAAAAGCGATATACCACCTTACTGCTTCTTTAGAAACAGAAGTGAGCACAAATGCTATTGCCGAAATGATGGAGACCAAAGCTTCATCGGTTACAGATATGCTTAAAAAGCTGTCCGAAAAGGATTTAGTAAATTATAAAAAATACCAAGGCGTTTCTTTGACGGAAAACGGCAAACTGGCTGCCAAGATGATCGTTAGAAAACATCGTTTGTGGGAAGTATTTCTAGTTGAAAAATTAAATTTCAGTTGGGATGAAGTCCACGATATTGCAGAACAGTTAGAACATATTAAATCCGAGCAACTGATCAACCGTCTGGATGATTTTCTTGGAAACCCAACAGAAGACCCGCACGGTGATCCTATTCCGGATGCTAACGGTCGTATCGTTAAAATTGAGAAACATCTGCTGTCAGAGTTAAACGAAGGTCAAATTGGCGTTTGTGTCGGCGTAAAAGACACCTCTTCGGAGTTTTTAAAATATCTGGACAAACAGGAAATTGCTTTGGGCTCTAAAATTGAACTCTTGTCGAAAGAGTCTTTTGATTTATCAGTAAAAATAAAGGTCGACGGTAGAGAATTATCGATTTCTAATAAAATTGCTTCTAATTTGTTTGTGAAACTGGTTTAGAAACAAAAAAAATCCCAAAACTTAAAGTTTTGGGATTTTTTTTAATCTTTCAAGCTGTAAAGTATCTTTTGAAAATCGCCCTTGAACTTGTCTTTATTTGCCGTTGAAGTCCATGAAAACACTTTATAAAAAGCTTTTTTAGTTTCAACAATTCCCACTAAATAATAAATATCCATCGCGGCATCTTTATCATAATAGCTAATATCGGCTTCCAGAAAATTGGTTTCATTGATCTTCTTTGAAACAGGAGTCGAAACCGTTTTTTTCTCTACATCACTAAGGAAATCCTTCATAAAGTCCTCATAAAAGTCATTTGCCGAAGCATAATTTAACTCTACAAGACTCAAATCTTCTTTCAAATCATAGATTACAAACCCATAGGTTTCTTTGACTTCGCTTTTGTATTCAATAGCCGATGATGTATTTATACCGGCCGTTTTATTCATATAGTCAGGCAAATTAACGGTAAAAGTATGTCCTGCTTTATATTCTTTCATTTTCGTTTGAGCAGAAACCGTTGCAGAAGCAAAAATCAATGCCAACATAAAAAGAGTAATTCTTTTCTTCATTTGGGGTAAACTTAAATTATAATTTTATGATTTATTCTAACGCACCATGCTGTTCAATAACACTTAAACAATCCCTTTCTCAATCATTTCAAGCATTACGGGCGAAGCATTTTTAAAAGTCGGCGGTTGCTCGATGATGCTACCGGCATTTTTCTTGTTGACTTTAAACGTCAGGTCATTGTCGGTTGTGAATAAAAGTGCCGTCAAAAATGGGTTTTTAATATACGAACCTAGCACCAATAAAGCCTCGTCTAAAGTATGGATACTTTCTATTTCTTCGGTTTTATAACGGGTTGTTAACGATATCGAATAGGTATTATCTTCATTCAGAACCAATCTGAAATAGATGTTTTTGATCTCGGTATCACCAATGGTTTTGGCTAAAGTTAATTTGGCAAAGGTGCCGCTTTGAATGCTTTCTTTCACGCGTTCGCTGAAAAGAGCAAATATTGGTTCGTAGGACATGATAATTATTATTTGTTTTTTTAACCGCGAGATTCGCAAAGCTTAGCGAACCTTGCGGTTAAATATTTTTATTACTTCCCTGTAAATTCAGGTTTTCTTTTCTCCAAAAAAGCGGTAGTTCCTTCTTTAAAATCCTGCGTTCCGAAACATTTTCCGAATGACTTTATTTCAGTTTCAAAACCATTTTTACCATCCACAAAATTCGCATTGATAGACTTGATGGCTTTACTGATTGCAAAAGGAGCATTTTTGATGATTTTTTGTGCAATTCCTTTAGTAAATTCTAAAAGTTCTGCCTGAGGGACTACATGGTTTACTAAACCGTATTGTTTAGCTTCTTCGGCAGTAAGCATTCCGGCTGTCATTATTAATTCCATCGCTCGTCCTTTACCAACAAGCTGCGGCAAACGTTGTGTTCCTCCATATCCCGGAATTAGTCCCAGACTTACTTCAGGTAATCCCATTTTAGCATTCTCTGAGGCTACTCTAAAATGACATGCCATCGCTAATTCCAATCCTCCGCCTAAAGCGAAACCATTGACAGCAGCGATAACCGGTTTTTTCAAATTCTCAATATGATCAAACAACGCTTCCTGTCCTTCGGCAGCCAATTGTGCGCCTTCAATAATCGTGTAATTTGCAAATTCTGAAATATCGGCTCCCGCCACAAATGCTTTTTCGCCGCTTCCGGTCAAAACAATAACTCTGACATCGTTATTTTTACCTAACAATTTTATAGCTTTATTCAGGTCACTAATCGTCGCTTTGTTTAACGCATTTAGTTTCGTTGGCCTGTTAATAGTAACGGTTGCAATATTTTCTTCAATAGAAATTAAAAGATTCTCGTAGTTCATGACGCTTATTTTAAGAGTTTATGATTGGTAAAGAAACTCTGAATGTAGTTCCTTTTCCATATGTTGATTCAAAGGTAATTGTTCCTTTGTAATTTTCGATTATGTTTTTTATAATTCCTAGTCCAAGACCCATTCCGCTAGTTTTGGTGGTGAACTTGGGTTCAAAAATTCTGCTGGTATCCTGTTTTTGAATTCCAACTCCATTATCTTTTACCGCTATTTCAACATTATTATTCCGACGTTTCACGGTAACTAAAATAGATTTCTGAGTTTGATTCTCCGGAATAGCTTGTGTGGCATTTTTAACCAGATTGGTAATCACACGGATCAATTGTGTACGATCCATTTTAGAGATAATTTCCTCTTCCTGACTTTCAAAGACGATATAATCTTCATTAAAAATATCCAATGCCAACTCCACAACCTCCACTACATTTAAGGTTTCGTTCTGTTGCGCCGGCATAGATGCAAAATTCGAAAATGCCGAAGCCACGGCCGTCATGGTATCAATTTGCTGAATCAGCGTTTCGGAGTAATCATTCAGCTTTTGTTTGACATCGGGAACTGTGGGATCGAACTTTCGTTGAAAACTCTGCACCGTCAGACGCATTGGCGTTAGCGGATTTTTAATCTCATGCGCCACCTGCTTTGCCATTTCCCTCCATGCTTCTTCCCGCTCACTCTGGGCAAGTTTTATAGCACTGGTCTCCAGTTTATCCACCATTCCATTATAGGCTTTGATCAGGAAGTTTACTTCTTTGCTATTCGCCTCCAAAACAATTTTCTCATTCTTCTGATCTAAATTGGTTTCTTCCAATCGGTCTGAAATGGTTTTCAATGATTTCGTAATATAGGTCGATAAAAAGTAGGCTAAGGCAAAAGCTACCAGAAGCATAAACGAGTACACCTGACTCAAACGAATCAAAAAGGTGTTTAATTCATTGTCATAATAGCCGTCATCTTCGAGGTAAGGGAGATTCAAAATCCCCAAGGGTTTGAATTTTTCGTCCTTAATTAAGCTATAGGAAGATCTGTTCTTGACTCCATCGATGGTTTTGATATCTACAAAACGCTTTTCGATAGAAGAGCGAACCAATTTAAGAATGTATTCCGGAATTGGCGGTGGTGCTTTATCCACAGCAAAAGACTCTTTGGACGATTTTAGCAATTTTCCGTCCAAACTGTAAATATTGATCTCAATTTTATGAATCTGAGCTAATTCGTGGATTTTATCTTTAAAAATTAAATCCAGATTCCCGGTTTTCAGCGGATAAGTTGTAGTCGACAACACATAATTGATGTGTTCTTTTACCGCATTTTCCTTGCGCTCTAAACGTTCCTGATGGTATTCTTTGGCTTCATTTTTAAACTGAATAATCGAAATAGACGCCAATAAAAAAGATGCCACAACAATCAATACAATCATCGACAGGAAAATCCTGGTACGCAAAGAAAGCATCGACATTTTGAAGTTGTTCAACATAGTTTTTTTTTGTTTCAGGTTCAAAGTTTCAGGTTTCAGGTTTCAGGTTCTTGAGAATAACAACTTGAAACTTTGAACCTGAAACAAAAACTCTATTTCTTCTCTCGAATTCTTTTATAAAATCTAAAACCTAACATGATTAAAATCGAGAATGCCATGATTCCGATTACACCGTAGATCCAGTTGATCGCGCTTTTTAGCACTACTAAAAAAACGACTGCGAATAATATAATCGTTGCCCCTTCATTCCACAAACGCATAAAATTATTGGTGTATTTCACCTCATCGTTTTGCAATTGCTTGAAAATCTGATGGCACTTGCCGTGATACAAATACAACAAAAACACGAAACACAATTTAACGTGCATCCACGGCATTTTGAGCCAGGCGTTTCCTAAATCTGTAAAAAACAGCATCCAAAAAGCAAAAATACTTGCCAAAACTGCAGACGGCCATGTGATAATATACCACAAACGGTAGGCCATAATTTTATATTGCGCCTGTAAAATTTCCTTTTCAGGAGAAGGCTTTTCGTTGGCTTCTATTTGATATACAAACAAACGTACAATATAAAACAATCCCGCAAACCAGGTAATTACAAAAATAAGATGTAAGGATTTTAGGTAATTATAATATTCCATTATTATTATTCAAAATTAGATTTTAGTATGCTTTCAAATTCTTGTTCAGTAGGAAGATATCTCGCAATGTCTTCGGGCAATTGACGGTAACTATATGTCGCTACACCCATTGGTTTATTAGCCATTTCTAATGCGTACTCAACAGTCAATTTACTCTTCGTTTTACAAAGTAATATTCCTATACTTTGATTGTCTTCAGGATATTTTATTGTTTTATCTAATAATTGTAAGTACCAATTAAGTTGTTGGCTATGTTCCGGTTTAAATTCTGAAGTTTTAAGTTCAATTGCAATCATTGATTTCAATTTTCTATGATAAAAAAGAATATCAACAAAATATTCCTTTTCATCCAATTCAAGTCTAAACTGCCTTCCCATAAAAGCAAAATCATTACCAAACTGTCCTAATGTTTTTGTGATATTATTTACAATTGCATTCTCCAATTCTCGTTCGCTATGTATATCTTCAAGATTTAAAAACGATAAATTGTATTCATCTTTAAATTCTAACCTATATTCAATTAATTTGCTCTCTGATACTCTTGTGGAAAAGTTATTCTGAAATTCATTTGTTTTTGTAAAACTATCAAATTTTATTTCTTCTTCTAAAACAGCTCTACTCCAACCTCTTTCTTGGCATTTTTGAAGATAAAAAGTTCTTTTTTCGGAATCCTTTACTTTAGAAAATATAACATTTGTATGTCCCCAAGGTATTTTGGACACAAGCTGTGACCAAATTGAATTATGCTCTATCTCCTCAAAAACAAGCCTCATTCTTCTCAAATTTCGGGAAGAAAACCCTTTAACTCCAACGTATTCTGATTGTAAATCTTTAGACAAATTATCGACTATACTTTCTCCCCACCCTGACTTTAATTTCTCAGAAAGCACTCTTCCAAAATCAAGATACATCGAAATCAACTCTGTATTAACAAGAGATAAACTTTGATATTGAGCAAGTTTAATTCTCTCTTTTAATAGAAGAAGTGTTTGATGATAATTTGTGGGCAAATTTTTCATTGTTAATTTTATTTAACCTGGGCCCAATCATTAATCCAGTTACTAACTGTCTCGCACCACTCGTCATCATCATTCAAACATGGAATGGCCAAAAACTCTTTCCCTCCGTTGGCTTCAAAGTCTTCTTTGGCACGCATTGCAATTTCTTCCAGTGTTTCTAAACAATCGGTAACAAAGGCAGGGGTTACAACTGCAATTTTATTAATTCCTCTTGAAGGCATTTTGTCGATTTCGACATCTGTATAAGGCTCAAGCCATTTATCACCGGCCAATCTGGACTGGAAAGTCACACAATATTTGTCTTTTGGAATTCCTAATCGCTCTATTACCAGACGTGTCGTTTCATAACAATGTGTTCTGTAGCAAAATTCCGCTTCGGGAGTTCCGACTTCGCAACACATTTCGTTAGTAACAAACTTTTTATGTGATTTTGTTTTATCTGTTTTACGAACGTGACGTTCCGGGATTCCGTGATAAGAAAAAACCAACTGATCGTAATCAAACCCTTTTAGATTTTTCTCAATAGAATCGGCAACGTTTTTAATGTAATCCGGTTTGTTGTAAAACGCAGGAACATCCGTAAACTTCATGTTTGGAAATTTCTTCTTACGAATCTCTTCTGCTAACACTAAAATGGTCAAAGTCGAAGCCATCGCATATTGCGGGTACAGCGGAAAAAGCAATACCTCAGTAACTCCTTTGTCGTGCAATTCCTGAAGTCCTTTTTCGATTGTCATCGATCCGTAACGCATCGCTAGTGCAACCGGGACAGCCGTTAAAGGTTGTACTTTTTTCTTCATTCTCTCGGAAAGCACTACTAATGGTGAGCCTCCATCCCACCAAATTTTTGCATAGGCATGTGCCGATTCTTCCGGTCTTTTTCTTAGAATAATACCTCTAACCAAAAAGGCTCTCAATAAATACGGAACATCAATCACGTATTTATCCATTAAAAATTCATCTAAATAAGGTTTTACGTCTTTTGCAGTTGGACTGTCCGGAGATCCTAAGTTTACTAATAATACGCCTTTCATTATCTTTTTTATTGCTTTAGGCTTTAAGCCCTAGGCTTTAAGCTTTTGTTTAATTAAATTTTCTTCAAAAGTAGCTCTTACAACTTTTTAGAAATATGATAAATGTTATTTTTTATTTATTGTTGAATATCAAAAAACAATCTCTTAGATTCTTTTATGCCGTTTCAGCAGATTGTACATTCGTGTAAATCCGTGCAATTAGTGGCAAAAAACCTAAACATTTGTATTAATCGACATCAAATATTTTTTTGGAGTTGTGGCAAACTTTTTCTTGAACGCCGCAATAAAGTGACTTCCTGTACTGTAACCAATTTTCAATCCAACTTCGTTTACATTATAAGAACCGCTGTCAAGTAGTTTTCTGGCGAAATCCATTTTGTAATCAAACAGAAAACCATAAACGGTATCGCCGTAAATTTGTTTGAAACCCATCTTTAGTTTCTTCAAATTCAATCCAATTTCATCCGCCAGTTCTTGTAAACCTGGTGGTTCGGCCATATTGGCTATAATGATTTCTTTGGCTTTCCTGATTTTCAAAACATTGTCTTCATCAATCAAAAACGGACATTGCTCTGCATTTGGGTCTTCGGTTCTGTTAAAATACAGACTCAACAATTCGTATCCTTTTCCTTTATAATACAGATTTTTAATAGACGGATGCAGATTATAATGAAACAACTGACTCAATACAATCGCCATAGACGGACTAATATTTCCCTCGTTATAATACTTTTTATCCTTATTATCAGGACTTAAAAAAGTAATATAATCAGCTTCGGCAGAAAATAACGCATGAAATTTCTTTATTGAAACAATTACAGAAATCACCCATGAATTTGGAGCAAGTTCTAAATGAAGTGGTAATTCTTTCTGCGGATTGTATAAAAGCAGCGATTTTTCTTCCTTCAATTCCAAAGCATAATTACCCTGATTGAATAAAAATTTAGCGTTCCCTTTTATACCGAAGTGAAACTGTATCAGACCACTACCAACTTCATGCTGTGCAAAAAATGGCTCCGGACTGTCATTCTGAAAACGGATTAGCGTAAAATCGTCTTCAATTTTTATAATTTCCTGAGAACTCATAGCGATATTTTTTTGAAGGATAAATTGCTTAAAAAACAAAATCTTATTTAGAATGACTCTAAACAAATCAATTCTAACAACTTGATTTTGCTACAAAAATAATCCTTTTTGCATAAAAACAGCTGTTTAGAATCAAAAAAACATATAGCGACACAAAAAGTACTTTGAGCGTTACTTTTATAAAAGCTATAATGATAATTTTGTTGCACTTTTATGAAAGTGGATTTATGGAAAACAACAACGCACCAAAACATCTTTATTTTTACTCAGTTGGTCTGAGTTACAAAAAAGCCGATGCAGAGGTCAGAGGTAAATTTAGTTTGGACGCAATTGCCAAAACGCGTCTATTAGAACAAGCCAAAAACGAAGGGATCGAAAGCTTAATCGTAACTTCGACCTGCAACAGAACTGAAATTTATGGTTTTGCAGAACACCCGTTTCAATTGATAAAGCTAATCTGCGATAACAGCAATGGTTCTGTTGATGCCTTTCAAAAGGTGGGTTTTGTTTATAAAAATCAGGAAGCGATTAATCATATGTTTCGCGTAGGAACAGGATTAGACAGTCAGATTTTGGGTGACTTCGAAATTATCTCTCAAATAAAAACCAGCTTTTCGCATTCAAAATCAATGAATTTGGCCAATGCTTTTTTAGAAAGATTGGTAAATGCAGTCATTCAGGCGAGTAAGAAAATCAAAAACGAAACGGAAATCAGTTCAGGTGCTACTTCGGTTTCTTTTGCATCTGTACAATACATTCTTAAAAATGTTGCCGACATCAGTAATAAAAACATCTTGTTGTTCGGAACCGGAAAAATCGGAAGAAATACTTGCGAAAATCTCGTAAAACATACCAAAAACGAACATATCACTTTAATTAACAGAACAAAAGACAAAGCCGAGAAATTGGCCGGAAAACTAAATCTGATTGTTAAAGACTACTCAGAATTACACCTTGAACTTCAAAAAGCCGATGTTGTTGTTGTGGCAACAGGAGCTCAGAACCCAACGGTTGACAAAGCGATTCTAAATCTTAAAAAACCATTATTAATTCTGGATCTTTCTATTCCGAAAAATGTAGATGAAAATGTAGAGGATTTAGAAGGTGTTACTTTAATCCACATGGATTATTTGTCTCAGCTGACAGACGAAACTTTAGAAAACCGTAAACTGCACATTCCTGCAGCAGAAGCGATTATCGAAGAGGTAAAGGAAGAATTTATAACCTGGACTAAAGGAAGAAAATTTGCTCCTACCATTAATGCTTTAAAAGAAAAACTGAATGCCATAAAAAATTCAGAACTGGATTTTCAAAGCAGAAAAATAACTGATTTTAATGAAGAACAAGCTGAAATCATCAGTGCAAGAATCATTCAGAAAATCACCACTCATTTTGCCAATCACTTAAAAGACGACAACACCATGGTCGATGAAAGCATCGAATGGATCGAGAAAGTCTTCAAAATAAAGGCTTCATAAAGCTTGAGAAAATATTTAAACCATATAAGTTATATAAGTTCATTTTAAAAAAAGCCGCTACTATCATCTTGCGGAAAGCTTAAATGAGCTCATATAACTTAAATGGTAAAAAAAATAAGTCATGCAAATTCAAATAAAAAGCCGCTAACACTATGTTGCGCAAAACTTAAATGAGCTTACATAACTTATATGGTTTAAAAAAATAAGTTATACAAATTCAAATAAAAAACCGCTAACACTATGTTGCGCAAAACTTAAATGAGCTTATAGAACTTATACGGTTAAAAAAATAAGTTATGCAAATTCAAATAAAAAGCCGCTAACACTATGTCACGCGAAACTTAAATGAGCTTACATAACTTATATGGTTTAAAAAAACAATAATGAACAAAAAAGTAATAAGAATTGGAACGCGCGATAGCGAATTAGCACTTTGGCAAGCACATACCGTCGAAAAACAACTTAACGATTTAGGTTATGAAACCTCAATTGTAGCGGTAAAATCTACCGGTGATATTATTCTCGACAAACCTCTTTACGAACTTGGAATTACAGGAATTTTCACCAAAACCTTAGACATTGCTATGATTAATGGTGATGTTGATATTGCGGTACATTCGATGAAAGACGTTCCGACCGCTTTGCCAAAAGGAATCGTTCAGGCGGCAGTTCTGGAAAGAGCCAATGTGCTGGATATTTTAGTTCATAAAGGAAATCCTGATTTTACTACACCAAGTACCATCGCCACCGGAAGTCTTAGACGTCAGGCGCAATGGTTCAATAAATATCCTAATCATACTGTGGTTGACTTACGTGGAAACGTAAACACCCGCATGCAAAAATTACAAGACAATAACTGGGATGGAGCTGTTTTTGCCGCTGCAGGTTTGGAGCGCATCAACCTAAAACCGCAAAACTGTATCGATTTAGATTGGATGATTCCTGCGCCGGCTCAAGGAGCAATGCTTGTCGTGGCAATGGAAAATGACAATTATACTCTGGATGCATTATCCCAATTAAATCATATTGAAACTGAAATTTGTACCTATATCGAGCGTCAGTTTTTAAGAACCTTAGAAGGTGGTTGTACTGCGCCAATTGGAGCTTTGGTCACGTATAATGAAGATGAAGACACCCTTCACTTTCAAGGTGTTCTACTTTCTATTGATGGAAAACAAAAACTGGAAATCAACAAAACTGTTGGAATTGAAGAATGGAAAAAACTAGGATTCTTTGCCGCTCAGGAAATCCTGAACAATGGCGGAACCGAATTGATGCAAACAATTAAAGAATCTCTGAAAAAATAATGACAAAATCAATTCAAATACTGTCGACTAAAACGCTTTCGAACATTCAAAAGCAAGAACTGCAAAAAGCCGGTCTTGAACTTATCGAAGCCGATTTTATACAAACCGCAAACAAACCTTTTGAGATTAAAGACCTTAACGACAATTTGATTTTCACCAGTCAAAATGCTGTTCACAGTATTTTAGCAGATCCAAATTGTGAAAAATTAAAGTCTAAAAATGTTTTTTGCGTTGGGTTAAAAACTAAGATTCTTTTATCCGATAGCGGATTCAACGTTGTCGCTTACACTGGTTATGCCTCGGACTTGGCTGAGATCATCACCTTGATCTATTCTCAGGAAAGCTATACTTTTTTCAGCGGAAATCTTCGTAGAGAAACGTTGCCTAAAGCTTTAAAAGATGCCAATGTAAAGCTAAATGAGATTCAGGTTTATGAAACTTCATTAACTCCACAGAAGATAAAAACCACGGCAGATGCTATTTTGTTTTTTAGTCCTTCGGGCGTTGATAGTTATTTAAAAGAGAACACAATCAAGAAAGAGACTTGTTTCTGTATCGGAGAAACTACAGCTCAAGCATTAGAGAAAATTACAAAAAACATCATAATCGCCGATCAGCCTACTATTGAGGATGTGATTGAAGATGTGATCAACGAATATAAATAATTATAACACAACACCTAACCGATTTTAAAAACCTGTTAGGTGTAAAAATAAAAAACATGTTAAAAAACGATCTATTTTTAAGAGCATTAAAAGGAGAAACTGTTCAACGTCCACCCGTATGGATGATGCGTCAGGCAGGAAGATATTTACCGGAATTTAGAGCTTTACGTGATAAATACGATTTCTTTACCCGTTGTGAAACTCCGGAATTGGCTGCAGAGATAACGGTTCAGCCTATTCGCAGAATTGCTCCCGATGCTGCTATTTTGTTTTCGGATATTTTGGTGGTACCTCGCGCTATGGGAATTCACGTTGAATTGAAAGATAACCTGGGCCCAATTATTCCGGATCCAATTCGCACAATGGAGCAAGTAAATCAGGTTTTTGTTCCGGATGTGAATGAAACTTTAGGGTATGTTTTTGATGCCATTAAATTGACTAAAGAAATGTTGAACGACGAAGTGCCTTTAATTGGTTTCGCCGGTTCACCTTGGACAATTTTCTGTTATGCTGTTGAAGGAAAAGGTTCTAAAAGTTTTGATACTGCGAAAGGATTCTGTTTTTCGAACCCGGTTGCAGCACATACTTTATTGCAAAAAATTACAGACACTACCATTTTATACTTAAAAGAAAAAGTAAAAGCAGGTGTTAATGCCGTTCAGATTTTTGATTCTTGGGGAGGAATGCTTTCTCCGGTTGATTATCAGGAATTCTCATGGAAATACATCAACCAAATTATTGATGCTTTGGCAGAGGTTACTCCGGTTATTGTTTTCGGAAAAGGATGTTGGTTTGCTTTAGGTGAAATGGGTAAAAGTAAAGCCTCGGCTTTGGGTGTAGATTGGACTTGTTCTGCAAGAAATGCACGTTACTTGTCTGGTGGAAACATCACACTTCAAGGAAATTTTGACCCGTCAAGATTATTTTCTCCAATTCCAACCATCAAGAAAATGGTTCACGAAATGATCGACGAATTCGGAAAAGATAAATACATCGTAAATTTAGGTCACGGAATTTTACCAAATATCCCTGTAGATCACGCCAAGGCATTTATTGACGCGGTGAAGGAATACGGGAATTAGTTTGCAGTTTTAAGTCTCAGTCTCAGTTTTCAGTTATCTCTTAACAAACTGAAAACTGAGACCGAGACTGAGACTGGGACTGAGACCGGGACTGAAAACGCTATAAATCATGCTTAACAAAGGTTTACGAGACGAGGAAAAAATTAGAATCGATAATGTTTTAAAAACGTTGCGAACTATTGTTTTTGTACCTCAACCATTAAGCAACTCAGATAAAATTGACCTCGATAATCAATTAAAAGAATTCGGTTTAAAGATCGAAACATTGGTTGATTATTCAAATGAAGATTTGATCACCTTATTGCTCCGACTTCATTTTGACTGGGATCATCTCGAACAATTTGCTGATTTTCTAATGCATTTTTCCAAAGCCGAAGGTTACACTTTTCACGAAAAAGCTTTGGCTGTTTATCAATACATCCAGCAGGAAAGCAAGGTCTTTTCTTTTGGAATTAATACTAAAATCACTGCTGCTAAAAACAAATAGAGATGAGTAATACCGATTGGAAAACTGACCGAATTAAAAACATTCTTCCCCAAGAGTTCTACCAACTTATTGACAAGAATAAAAGTCATATTGCACAAACCTTTCCGCTAACACTGGCCAACTCTGACACGCTAAAGAAAACAGAGGGCTTCCTGACTGTCAATCTTGAGAAAGAGAAAAACAAAGAAGGTTATTTCTTTTTCGCAAGAGCAATCGAAACCAATGCTTTAATTGGTTATCTGTGTGTAAAGTCTATAGATTATCGCAACTCTAAATGCGAACTCGGTTATTTCATTGACGAAGATTTTCAGGGAAAAGGAATAATATCAAAAATGGCGTCTGATGCGCTTGATTTTTGTTTCAATGAATTATTGATGAATAAAGTTTTCATCTGTACTTCAGAAATTAATTTCGCAAGTCAGCAGATTGCATTAAAAAACAACTTCAAACAAGAAGGAATTTTACGCGACGAATTTAGAAACGGTGCTGGCGAATTGCAGAACACCGTTTATTTCGGCTTGCTTAAATCAGAATACGAAAACAATGAAAGATAAATTTTACGCCTACATACAAAAACTACAAGATCAGATTTGCGCCCGATTAGAAGCCGTTGATGGAACTGCAAAATTCCGTGAAGATCTTTGGAAACGTCCGGAAGGTGGTGGCGGAAGAACCCGCGTGATCGAAAATGGAGCTGTTTTTGAAAAAGGTGGTGTCAACATTTCAGCCGTTCACGGAAAATTACCGGAAGCCATGCAAAAGATGTTTGGTGTTGGCGAAGCAGATTTTTTTGCCTGCGGACTAAGTTTGGTTTTACACCCAAAAAACCCAATGGTTCCTACAGTTCATGCCAACTGGCGTTACTTCGAAATGTATGATACTTCATCTTCGCTCAGTACAGAACCAAGAAAAGTAATCGAGCAATGGTTTGGTGGTGGTCAGGATTTAACGCCCTATTATTTGTTCGAAGACGATGCAAAACACTTTCACCAAACCTGTAAAACAGCCTGTGACAAACACAATCCGGAGTTTTATCCAAAATATAAAAAGCAATGTGATACTTACTTCTGGAATGCACACCGAAATGAGGCTCGCGGACTAGGCGGTTTGTTCTTTGATTATTGCAAAGCAAATGAACAGATGTCAATGGAAAACTGGTTCAATTTTGTCAGTGAAGTGGGAAATAGTTTCCTTGAAGCTTACGTTCCGATTGCAGAAAGAAGAAAAAATCTTCCATACACACCTGAACAAAGAAACTGGCAGGAAATCCGTCGTGGCCGTTATGTTGAATTTAATTTAGTTCATGACAAAGGCACTTTATTCGGTTTAAAAACCAACGGAAGAATCGAAAGTATACTGATGAGTTTACCTCCTCATGTGCAGTGGGTTTACGATCATCATCCGGAAACGGGAAGTGAGGAAGAGAAATTATTAAATGTTCTTGAAAATCCGATTGATTGGATTTAAAATATAAAACTAAACAACAACACGATTTTAAGAAAGCAGATCCATGACTTATGATTTCAAGAAGTCAAAATCTAAAATCTAAAATCCAAAAATCTAAAATTATATGTTCCCATTACACAGAGGCAGAAGATTAAGAGTAAATGAATCCATTCGTTCTTTAGTCCGCGAAACCACTTTGAGTCCATCAGACTTTATGTTTCCTATGTTTATTGCTGAAGGCGAAAATGTAAAAGTAGAAATTCCTTCTATGCCGGGAATTTATCGCAGATCAATTGATTTAACCGTTGAAGAAGTCAAAGAAGTTTATGCTTTGGGGATTCGCGCCGTTAACATTTATGTAAAAGTCAGCGAAAACTTAAAAGACAATACTGGTAAAGAAGCCTGGAACAAAGACGGATTGATGCAACAGGCCATTCGTGCCATCAAAGCAGCTTGTCCTGAAATGATTGTTATGCCGGATGTAGCTTTAGATCCTTATTCTATCTACGGTCATGACGGAATTATAACCAATGGCGATGTAGAAAATGACAGCACCGTTGAAGCTTTGGTCAAAATGGCCGTTTCTCACGCTCAGGCCGGAGCCGATTTTGTCGCCCCGAGTGATATGATGGACGGACGTGTTTTGCGCTTAAGAGAAGGCTTAGATGCAGCCGGTTTTCATAATGTGGGTATCATGAGTTATTCGGCTAAATATGCTTCTGCTTTTTACGGTCCATTTCGCGATGCATTAGATTCTGCACCAAGAGAAGCTGATGTGGTAGTTCCAAAAGATAAAAAGACCTATCAAATGGATTATGCCAACCGTATTGAGGCTATCAAAGAAGCTTTATGGGATGTAGAAGAAGGAGCTGATATGGTTATGGTAAAACCGGGAATTGCCTATTTGGATATTGTTCGTGAAATAAAAAACGCTGTGAACGTTCCTGTTACCGTGTACCATGTTTCGGGAGAATATGCCATGATTAAAGCAGCCGCAGAAAGAGGTTGGTTAGACCATGATAAAATCATGATGGAACAGTTAATGTGTATCAAACGCGCGGGAGCCAGTTTAATTTCGACTTATTTTGCTAAAGAAGCCTCCATACTTTTAAATAAATAAAGATGAAAAAAACGATCTGTATTCTAGTACTGTTTATATCGGCCGTTGTTTCTGCTCAACAAGAAATCACAACAACCTTTATAGAAAAGTGGGACAATTCTAAAACCTATCTTTATGACATCGCGAAAGCAATGCCTGAGAGTCAATATGATTTTAAGGCTACTGCAAGAGAAATGAGTTTTAAAGAGCAAGTATTTCATATTTTAGAAAATATGGATTGGTTGAGTACTACTTATTTTTCGACAGCTAAATACCAAAAGAAAGATCGTTCAAAAATCACATCAAAAGAAGCTATTTTAAAAGAAATTGAAAGCGCTTTTGATAAAGCAAAAAACACCATAAAAGAGGACAAAAATCCAAATTTAAATGAGAAAGTAGATTTTTTTGCCGGGCCGAAAACAAGGCTCCAAATTCTAAATTTAATGCAGGATCATGTCACACATCATCGCGGACAACTAATTGTCTATTTAAATTTAAATCAAATCGAACCCCCTAAATATGTTGGTTGGTAAAATTAATTAATCATGAAAAAAATACTATTTCTATCTGCCGTTTTAGCTTTGGCTTCCTGTAAAAAAGAAACTGCAGAAAACCCTGTTCCGGAAACAACAGAAGCGTATTCAGAAGGAGAAACGGCAAAAGCAGCAACTCCGGAAGCTTTAGGACAACAAATTTTTGAAGGAAGAGGAAACTGTACTTCCTGTCATCAGGTAGATCAAAAAGTGATTGGTCCAAGTATTAAGGAAATTGCAAAAATCTACAAAGACAAAAATGGGGACATTGTTACTTTCTTGAAAGGAAATGCGGAACCAATCGTAGATCCTAGTCAGTTTACCGTTATGAAAACTAATTTTCCGGTAACTCAGGCCATGTCTGATGAAGAACTGAAAGCAATAGAAACGTATATTTACAGTAAACTAAAGTAATTCAGAAATACATAAAAAAGTAAAACGGCGCTAATTCAGCGCCGTTTTTTTATACTGTTCTTTCAAAACTATTCCTTAAACCGCAACAAAAAACGAACCCTTGACATACGGTTGTCACAGCACTATTTTAGTTTTGTATCATATTAAACTAAAAATTAAAAAACATGTACACTCAAAAATTCAATGTAATTGGTATTTCCATGCGAACGACTAATGAAAACGGTCAATCCGGTAAGGACATTCCGGCACTTTGGAACAAATTTTTCTCTGAGGCTGTCGGTGAAAAAATTCCAAACAAGATATCGCAGGACATCATCTGTATGTACACCGATTATGAAAAAGACCACACCAAACCTTATACCACCATTATAGGTTGCGTGGTAAACAATTTAGAGGTTATTCCTGAAGGAATGATCGCAAAAACAATCGAAGGAATTCAATATCAAACGTTCACCGCAAAAGGAAATTTAGCAGAAGGAGCCGTCTATAACGAATGGATGAAAATCTGGGACTCCAATCTGAACCGCACTTTTACCACCGATTTTGAAGTTTATGGGGAGAAAGCCCAAAATCGCGAGGATGCAGAAGTTCCTATTTATATCGCTATCCAGTAATAAAGAAACCCGGTAGTATATTTTCTCTTACGCAGATTAAGCTGATCTTTTAATAGAGAAAAAATCCCCTCAATCTGTTAAATCTGCGTGAAACCCTTCCACAAACAAAACACTACCGCACAAAAAAACCGTCTCTTGTTAGGGAGACGGTTTGCTTATTTTATAGTTTCTGATTACCAGATTTTAACTCGTTTGTCCGGGTCAACATACATTTTATCCCCTTTCTTGATTCCGAAAGCATCATAAAAAGCATCTACATTCTGAATTGGCACATACGCTCTGTACATTCCAGGAGAGTGCGGATCTGTTTTCACCTGACTTTTGATTGCTTCGTCTCTTGATTTTGTTCTCCAAACAGTAGCCCAAGAAATAAAGAAACGTTGCTCCGGTGTAAATCCATCAATTAAACCAGGATTTCCGTTTGCTTTTAAATACAATTGTAGTCCATCGTAAGCAGCGTTTATTCCACCTAAATCACCAATATTTTCCCCTAAAGTAAATTTACCATCTACGTGAATTCCAGGTAACGGCTCTAAAGCACTGTATTGTGCTGCAAGTGCCCCACCAAGTGCTGTAAATTGTTTCAAGTCATCAGCAGTCCACCAGTCAACTAAATTTCCGTCAGCGTTGTAACGAGCACCTGAATCATCAAAACCGTGTGAAATTTCGTGACCAATTACCGCTCCGATTCCACCATAATTTACTGCTTCATCAGCTTGGTAGTTGTAAAATGGAGGTTGCAGAATAGCTGCAGGGAAAACAATTTCGTTATAAGAAGGATTAAAATAAGCATTTACCGTTTGTGGAGACATTCCCCATTCTGTTTTGTCAACCGGTTTGCCCAATTTAGCTAAATCTTCTTTGAAATCCCATTTAGAGAACGTTTGCATGTTAGAGAAATACGTTCCTCCTTCAGCAACATTTTTAATTGTCAAAGCAGAATAATCTTTCCATTTGTCCGGATAACCAATTTTAACGGTAAGTTTCTTCAACTTTTCAATTGCTTTTACTTTTGTCTCAGCCGACATCCATGCCAAAGCATTGATTCTGTTTTCGTATGCCAAAATCACATTTTGAATCATTTTCTGCGCTTTCACTTTTGCTTCAGCAGGAAATAATTTTTCAACATATAATTTCCCTAACGCTTCTCCAACAGTATTATTAACTACCTGCAAAGCTCTTTCTTCACGTGGACGTTGTTTTAACGTTCCGGTTAATGTTTTTCCGTAGAAATCAAAATTAGCATTTTCGATATCAGTCGATAACAAAGAAGCTGATCCGTTAAGAACAGACCATTTTAGGTATTCTTTCCACTCTTCTACTTTTTTTGCTGTAAAAATCTTTTCCAGATCGGCCATGTAACGGGGTTGAGTTACAATAACAGTATCAACTTTTGCCATTCCGATTCCGGCAAAATATTTATCCCATTGAATAGAAGGAACTGTCTTTTTTAAATCCGCAACAGCAGTTGGGTTGTATTGTTTTCTACGGTCTCTGCGTTCTACACGATCTAATCTTGGTGCAGACATAGCGGTTTCTAAAGCTAAAATCTGAGCTGCACTTTGTTTTGCTTTTGCAGGAGACTCGCCAATAAACTGCATCATTCTGGCAATGTGAAGTTCGTATTTAGCGCGTTTTTCTTTAGAATCTTTATCATCAGCATTGTAATAATCTTTATCCGATAAACCTAAACGTCCTGGTCCCATACTCACCGAATTCACATTACTGTTTTTCGCATCAGCACTAACTCCAACTCCAAAAAAACCAACACCACCCTGAGGTTCCATTTCGATAAGGAAATTTTGTAAATCCGCTACGTTTTTAATAGCATCAATTTTCTTTAAAATAGGCTCAATCGGTTTTATACCTTGTTTGTTTCTTCCAACAGTATCTAAAATAGTATTGTATAAAGCAATTGCCTTACCTTGATCTGTGTTTGATTTGTACTTTGGATCTTTCGAAGCTTCTTTTAATATAGCAAGCGAATTATCATCCGTTCTTTGTCTCAATTCATTAAAACTTCCCCATGAATTTCTGTCACTAGGAATTTCCGTTTTGTCTAACCAACTTCCGTTTACGTAGCGAAAAAAATCTTCACTTGGACTAATTTTGGTATTCATGTACGAAACATTGATACCCGGTTCCTTTGGTTTTGCATCCTGAGCCTGCGCAGCTAAAAATGTAAACATTGCAGAAACAACACAAAACATAGGCTTGTTTAGCTGTTTAATCATTATAATTTATTATTTAAGGTTTAACACAAACATATTGTTATTATTTCAAACTTTATGTTAAAATTGAACAATAATCTGCCACAGCTTTTTTAATGCAAATATTTCATCACAATAAGCTAAAAATTTCATGAATATATATTCCCTTTTTACCTTCTATTTGAAATTGTTTTTGGAATATTTGCCAAACCAATTCAAACAAAAGTGAAAGCAAGAATACAAGCCGCATTATCCGGTAGAGTTGAAGCTATCGGACTACCAATTCTCGCCTTATGTTGGGTAAGTTTCTTTTGGGGAACTACTTGGCTGGCCTCAAAAGAAGGTGTAAAACATATGCCTGCTTTACAACTGGCAACCATTCGTCAGTTTTTAGGAGGCATACTCTATGTTGGTTATTTCTTATATAAAAAAGAACTTTGGCCCAAAGGCAAACAATGGACAACGATTTTGATCCTAGCCATCTTAAATTTTGTTTGCAGTAACGGTTTAAGCACCTGGGGAGTAAAATACATAAGCAGCGGACTTGGTGCCATCATTGGTGCGATCTTCCCAATCTGGATTGTTGTTATTTGTTTCTTTAAAGGGGAGCGAATAGCCAAACTGGCCGTAACCGGACTTTTAATTTGTTTTGGAGGAATCTGTATTATTTTTATGGATCATTTGGGTGATTTTTTACGACCGGATTTTCAATTTGGAATCTTCCTGTCTGTTGCATCGACCATTACGTGGGCTTTCGGGATTTTACATACCAAGAAAAAAGCAGCCAGTTTTAATCCGTATTTTAGTTTGGGATTACAAATGCTGATTTCAAGTTTTATCCTTTTGAGTGTAACAGAGCTTTCCGGAATTAATATCCCTTACAGTCAAATACCAACAACTTCCTGGTGGGCGATTGCCTATTTGGTAATCATTGGTTCTGTATTAACTTTTATTGCTTTTATATATTCTTTGCAACATCTTCCAACTGAAGTTAGCAGCATTTATGCGTATATCAATCCGGTTGTAGCTATTTTATTAGGCTCCTTTATTTTTGGGGAAATGCTTACACAGGCCATTACAATTGGAGTGATCGTAACATTGATTGGATTGTATCTCGTAAACAAATCGATTCGAAAATTAAAAAAATAATATAAAATAGTACATCACCAAAGTTAAAAAAACAAGGAATAAGGGTTTTAAAAACTGCTTTTTGTATTTTTGCGCCAAATCAAGTTTATGAAATCCTTACTTTACAAATACCGCAAATTCTTTATCGTATTAACTGTATTTTCTGTTATAACTCTTTCTTTGTTTTATTCTGCTTTAAAACCGCAAAAAACATTACCGATTTACAATCCCGCCGATGTAAATCCGGAAATGGTAGACAGTACGGTTCAATACAAAAGTAAGTACCACACCATTGCCGATTTCTCTTTTGTAAACCAAAACGGAGATACTATCACGCAGAAAAACTATGAAGGCAAAGTATATGTAGCCGATTTTTTCTTTACAACTTGTGGTTCTATCTGTCCTAAAATGACAACCAATCTGGCCGATGTTCAAAAGGCCGTTCTGAATAACCCAAAAGTAATGTTATTGTCCCATACTGTATTTCCTGAAGTAGACAGCATTCCTGTTCTAAAAGCGTACGCCATAAAACATGGTGTAGTAGACAGCAAATGGAATTTGGTTACCGGAGACAAAAAAGAGATTTACACCATGGCCAGAAAATCTTATCTGGCAGTAAAATTGGGCAGACCCGATCAACTATACGATATGGTGCATACCGAGAATTTTGTTTTGGTAGATCAAAAACGTCGCGTTAGAGGTTTCTACGACGGAACGAATAAAGAAGACGTAAAACGTCTGATAGAAGACATCAATTTCCTTTGCGAAGAGTAAAATCTCTCAATTTTTAGAAACATTTAGCATTTGTGTAAGCATTAAACGCCATTAAATACAGAATAATTGCCTATTTTTGCAATCTAAATTCAATCTAAATAAGCTTGCAAAATACTATCCACACTCTGAAAAAAGGCGAGAAAGCCATTATCAAAGATTTTGATATCGATGTTATTCCTCTCAAATTATTAGAAATGGGTTGCTTGCCGGGCAGCATAGTAGAATTACTTCAGATTGCCCCTTTTGGAGATCCTTTGTACTTGGACATTAATGGTTCTCATGTGGCTATTCGCATAGAAACTGCTCGTGAAATTGAAGTTGAACTTATCAAAACCAATTTGTAATGAGTGTTCAAAATATCAATGTTGCCCTTATTGGGAATCCAAATACAGGAAAAACTTCAGTATTCAATCAACTTACCGGACTAAACCAACACGTTGGGAACTATCCGGGGATTACCGTTGAGAAAAAAATGGGTTTCTGTAAACTCCCTCAAAACATCAAAGCAAACATACTGGACCTTCCGGGAACGTATAGTCTGAACGCAAGTTCTATGGATGAAAGTGTCGTGATTGAGCTTTTGCTTAACAAAAACGACAAATTATATCCCGATGTTGCCATTGTTATTACGGATGTAGAGAATTTAAAACGAAATCTTCTTATTTATACCCAAATAAAAGACCTTGAAATTCCAACGATATTAGTCATCAACATGGCCGATCGCATGGAAACAAAAGGAATTACCCTTGACATTCCGCTACTTGAAGCGCAACTTAAGACTAAAATTGCTTTGGTTAGTTCGCGCAAAGGGCACGGAATTGATGCGTTAAAAGAATTAATTGTTTCGTACAAAACACTTCCAACAGAACCTTGCCTGAATGCATCGGTTATGGATAAAGCTTATTTTGAAAGCTTACAACAGGCATTCCCGAATCAATTGTTATATAAATTGTGGCTGGTTATTACCCAAGATGTAAACTTTTCGAATTTAGATCGACATGAAATTCGTAATACATTTACAAAATCACATTCTGAATTAAAACGCCTGCAACAGCAGGAAACCATAAAACGTTATCAATTTATAAATAATGTTTTAAAAGAAGGATTGAAAGTCGATGCCTCAATGGCAAAAGACATCAGAGCCAAATTAGATCGTGTATTGACCCACAAAGTATGGGGATATGCTATTTTTCTTGGAATTTTGTTTCTTATTTTCCAATCGATTTTTTCATGGTCTACTATTCCAATGGACTTTATTGACGGTAGTTTTGCGGCATTAAGTGCCTGGACAGCCGAAACATTACCAAGTGGAATCCTAACAGACTTACTCTCTGAAGGAATAATTCCGGGAATAGGTGGAGTGATCATTTTCATTCCTCAAATTGCCTTTCTGTTTTTATTCATTTCGATTTTAGAAGAAAGCGGTTATATGAGTCGCGTCGTCTTTTTGATGGATAAAATCATGCGCAGATTTGGGCTTTCAGGAAAAAGTGTGGTGCCTTTAATATCGGGAACGGCTTGTGCTATTCCGGCGATCATGGCAACCCGTAATATTGAAAACTGGAAAGAACGTCTCATTACCATTTTAGTAACACCATTTACAACCTGTTCCGCAAGATTACCGGTTTATGCGATTATTATCTCTTTAGTAATACCAAGTAAACGAGTGTTCGGAATCCTGAATCTTCAAGGTTTAACGCTGATGCTTCTGTATGTTTTAGGATTTGCAGGTGCGATTATTTCAGCCTATATTTTAAATAAAGTTCTAAAATTAAATACTAAAACGTATTTCGTTGTCGAAATGCCAAGTTATAAACTACCCCTTTTTAAGAATGTTGCCATCAATGTTGTTGAAAAAACCAAAGCGTTTGTTGTAGGTGCAGGTAAAATCATTTTGGCCATATCGGTTATTTTGTGGTTTTTGGCATCTTACGGGCCAGGAAAGAATTTTAACGACGCGGAAGCCATCGTAAAAGAAAGAACTGCTGAAAAGCATTTGAATGAGGTTGAATTTCAAAACGAAGTAAACTCTCAAAAACTAGAGAATTCGTATATCGGATTGATGGGAAGAGCCATCGAACCGGCAATTGCACCATTGGGTTACGATTGGAAAATTGGAATCGCACTAATCAGCTCATTTGCAGCCCGTGAAGTTTTTGTGGGGACTTTAGCAACGATATACAGTGTGGGTGACAGTGAAAACGAAGACACTATAAAAAGTAAGATGCAACAGGAAGTTAATCCGCAAACCGGTGAAAAGATCTTTAATTTTGCTTCGGGAATTTCACTCTTGTTATTCTATGCCTTTGCGATGCAATGTGCCAGTACACTTGCCATCACAAAAAAAGAAACCAATTCGTGGAAATGGCCTGCTATGCAGCTATTCCTTATGAGTGCTTTGGCTTATTTTGCTGCATTAATTGCCTTCCAAATTTTAAAATAAAAAGCCATGGTACAAGAAATTATTGCCTTCGCCATATTAGGATTCGCCGTTGCCTTTCTGATCAAAAAATTCTTCTGGAAATCTAAGAAGAAAAAAGATTGTGGTGATGACAATTGCGGGTGTGGGTGATTTTTTTTCTAAAGGCTCTGAGGTTCTGAGTTGCTAAGATTCTGAGATTTTAAACTTAGCAACTATATTTCCCTTGAGATTTAACTGCAAGCAACGGAAAGTTTGAGCATAACATTACGATTCCTTTTTACTTTTATACCCTATTTTTCTGCACGCAGATTTAGCAGATTAGGCTGATCTTATTTACCTCTTATAAAAAATCTGTGCAATCTGCTATCCGAGTGATAGCGAACTGGCGAAGGAAATCTGCCTGCAAAAGAAAATCTTTTCGAGCCTTGGTTAATTTTTTAATTACAAAGTAAAGACACGGTTCGCAAAATTTTTCCGCACAGTCCACTTTCGCTCAGGAAGACAAAAAGACGGTCATCGAAACCAAAACTGAAAACTGAGACTGAAAACTGAGACTGAGACTGAGACTGAAAACTAAAAAAAACTACTTAACACCCTCCCACTCAGCATAGAACTGCGACAGGAACAACTCCATAAAATGATGTCTTTCGGCAGCGATTTGTTTTCCGGTTTCGGTATTCATTTTGTCTTTTAGGAGTAAAAGCTTTTCGTAGAAATGATTTATTGTAGGCGCATTGTTATTCTTGTACTCCTCTTTGGTCATGTTTGTAACCGGAGCAATTTCGGGATTATACAATGCTCTGTTTTTAAAGCCTCCATAGTTAAAAGCTCTAGCCACTCCAATGGCTCCAATGGCATCTAAACGATCCGCATCCTGGACAATATCTAACTCTATAGAAGAAAACTTCTTTTCGAAGTTACCGCCTTTGTATGAGATGTTTTCAATGATTTTTATAACGTGTACAATAAGTTCTTCGGAAACATTTTCTGATTCCAGAAACAAACGAGCAGTCTTTGGTCCAATCGTTTCATCTCCGTTATGAAATTTACTGTCGGCAATATCATGAAGCAAAGCTCCTAATTGAACTACTGTAAGATCACAAGTTGTGTTTTTAGCAATTAAAAGCGCATTTTTATACACACGCTCAATATGAAACCAATCGTGTCCGCCTTCAGCATCGTTCAATTTTTCTTTTACAAAAACTATCGTTTTGTTTATTAGGTCTGTAATATTCATAACTTTTTTACTGTTAAACGAATTCTATTTATGTTTAGTATCGGTACAAAGATTTACTTGAGCTCCCTCATTTTCATTTAAATCTAAACTGAAATTAACCTTATAAAAAATGTTGATTATCAAAGACTTGTTAGCTTCAACAATCAACATTAATTTATTATTTTTATTAAATGCAACTTAATTGCAATATCAAAAATCAATCAAAATCAGAAATTCAAGCCTCGCCAAAAAATCTAAAATCTAAAATCTTAAGTCTAAGATTTACAATCTAGCCGGTTCTACCCATTTGAAAATATGCGACTCCTGTGGAATAACCAATCTCTCCGAGATTCTTGCCATACGAGCCGGTAATTTCATTAAATAATCACGTGCTTTTTCGGCTTCATCTGTTAAATTAGAAATCTTATCAATTTCCCATTTATCGATTAGTTTTTGCATGATATCTACATAATCGTTTGCTGTGTAAACACCGATACGTTGTGCTGAATCTGAAAATTGCTCAAAAGCAGAACTAATCTTTTGACCTGATTCTCTTAGGAAATGTGCCGGCATAACGATTTTTTGTTTCATCATATATTGAAACGCCAACATCATTTCGCTTGGATCAACCTGGAAAATTCTAGTTACAAATTCGCTGTACGCATGATGATGACGCATTTCGTCACCAGCAATCATTTTACACATTTTAGACAACTTATTGTCACCAAACTTCTTCGCCATTTGAGCAACTCTATTGTGCGAAACATAAGTTGCTAATTCCTGGAAACTAGTGTATACAAAGTTTTTATACGGATCAGATCCCGTTCCGATATCAAAACCGTCGTTGATTAAATGCTGTGTGGTCATTTCGATTTCACGCATGTTCACACGTCCTGACAAATACAAGTATTTATTCAATAAATCTCCGTGGCGGTTTTCTTCACCCGTCCATTGACGGATCCATTTTGACCAACCATTTCCACCATTTTCTACCTGATTTATTCCTTCTACATCCATCAACCAGGATTCGTAAGTTGGTAAAGCTTCTTCTGTGATCGTATCACCAACAAGTGTTACCCAGAAATCATATGGCAATTCTTTAGCAATCTCGCGCAACTCTCTTACCTCTTCAAAGAAGTTATCTCCTTCAGAATTAGGCAAAAAATCAGACGGTTGCCAAATTTTTTCCACTGGAATTAAATACTGCTCAACGAAGCTGTCCACGTTTTTTTCCAAAAACTGCATTACTTCTAATCTAATGTTTTTTATAGACATTACTTATTTTAGATTTGGGATTTAAGCTTTAGCATACACTACAAGCAAAAATCTATTTATATTCATTTACTCCTTCTACAACTGCCTTTTCTGTAAGCGCCATTAACTCGGCAAAATCATAATCCTTTACCGCCATCGCTTTATGAGCTGTAAAGGTAAGGTGATTTCCTAAACCAACAGGAAAAAAACCAAAACGTACCATTTTCCATGAATTGTTGATACTTATCGGTACCACATAGGCTGATGGTGCATATTTACATAAGATTTTTAATCCACTTTGGGCAAATTCTTTCGGTTTTCCGGTTTTGCTTCTTGTGCCTTCGGGGAAAATAACGGCAGATCTCGTGTTTTTTTCAATATACTCAGACAGACCCTTGATTACCGGGATCGCCTGTTTAGGGTCTTTACGGTCAATTAGCACAGATCCTCCATGTCGTAAATTGAATGAGACACTTGGAATTCCACTACCTAACTCTTTCTTACTGACAAATTTACAATGAAATCGTCTAAAGTACCAAATCATTGCCACGATATCGTACATACTTTGGTGATTCGACACAAATATTAAGGGAACTCCGGTAGGAATTATCTCCCTGTTCTCTATTTTATAAGTTGTTCCCGCAAGATTAGTACATCTTAAAAGGAAGAAGTTTAAATAATCAACGCTTTTTTTATGAGCCTGATAACCAAAAACGTTTAGGCAGATCCATTGAATTGGGTGAAAAACAACCAGACACAATCCAAAACATAAATAATAAATTACGGATATGGGATACGAAATTATCTTTTGCATGCTTGAAAAAATTAAAGGCCAAAAGTAATAAATAAATTTTTAGCGCTATTAAAATTAAAAACAATAACCGTATTTCTGGTTTAATTGTACCTTTGCCTGATAATTTTGCAAATTTTTTCTGAACTAAATGAACTTTACCTATCCCAAAAATGAACGTTTAAAAAGCAAAACAACAATTGGTTTACTGTTTTCTGAAGGAAAATCAGTTTCAAAATACCCGTTGCGTTTGGTTTATCATGTTGGAGAAGTGGAAGCTGAAGAAAAAATCAAAGTTGGCGTTTCGGTCTCAAAAAAGTACTTCAAAAAGGCCGTCGACCGCAATTACTTCAAACGTGTTTTAAGGGAAACCTATCGCCTCAACAAACACTTACTTTGGGACAATCTGGAAGGAAACTATTCTTTTATGCTTTTTTACCAGACTAAAGACCGATTATCGTACGAAGAAATCAATACCAAAACAATCCAGTTGTTTGAAAAATTCCTTATTCAGCTAAACAAAACGAACGATTCTGAAAATAAAACTGAGTTATAAGATTCGAAAGACAACTTAATTTATCAAATTAGATAAAAAATTCTAAAAAAATTGTAGTTTTAGCTCTAAATTGAAATTTTATGCGATATATCTTCTACGTATTCTTTTTTGTATTGTTTTTAGCGGGTTGTGGAAAGGAACAACAAGATGAAGTTAATAACGACATTAAGATTTCGGCTATAAAACTGCCTGCCAAAAAAATGGAATCGGATGCAAGTTATGACAAAGAAGTTCCGCCGCCACCTGAAATTCCACAAAAAATAATCCGACAAGCCACTTTGCGATTTGAAACGAGTGATTTAGAAAGTACTTTTGAACAAATCCAAAAAGCGATAAAAGACAACAAAGGAAACGTACAGAATGATACGGAAGAAAAAGGATATAATACAGCATCCAGAAACATAACCGTTCGTGTTCCCAGTCAGAATTTTGATGCTTTCCTGCAATCCATTTCAAAAGGAGTTTCTTATTTTGATACCAAGCAGATTTCCAGTGATGATGTAACAACACAATATATCGACCTGGATTCCAGATTAAAAACAAAACGCAAATTAGAAAGCCGCTATCTCGAGATCCTTCAAAGAGCCACTAAAATCAGTGAGATATTAGAAATAGAAAAACAGATTTCTGCTATCCGCGAAGAAATTGAAGCAAAAGAAGGGCAATTAAAATACTTAGAAAACCGTGTTTCGGAAAGCACTTTTTATATTGAGTTTTATAAAACAACAGCCGAAAGAGAAGGCGTTAAGGTTTCCTATGGTTCAAAAATACTAAACGCTATAAAATCCGGTTTTTTCGAATTATCCGGTTTATTTATCTGGATCATAAGTGTCTGGCCGTTTATACTATTATTTGGCGTGTTGGGTTATTACATTAGAAGAAGATTTAAAAGAAAAAAAATATAATCATGTATCCTTATTTCAAAAAGAAGTTTGTCATTCCTGTCGTTGCGGCCGGGTTTTTATTTATCGGAACCAGTTTCAAAGACGATTTTTTCGAAATAGCCAAGCAAATCGAAATTTTCACCACCTTATTCAAAGCGGTGAACACCAATTATGTGGACGACACTAATCCGGGAGATTTGATGGATAAAGCCATTAAAAGCATGTTGGGCAGCTTAGATCCGTACACGGTTTATTTTAATGAACAGGATGTTGTCAACTTCAAAATCAACAACACAGGTGAGTATACCGGAATTGGTGCTCTGATTGCCCGAAAAAAAGACCGTCTGATTGTTCGTGAACCTTATAAAAATTATCCTGCCGACAAAGCCGGACTAAAAGCGGGAGATGAAATTATCCAGATTGGGGATGTCTTAATCGCCGATTTTCAAGATGATGCTTCGCAATTATTAAAAGGAGCAAAAAATACCAAAATCACCATAAAATACCTGCGTCAGGGAAAACCATTTACAACAGAATTGGTTTTAGACGAGGTCGATATTAAATCGGTGCCCTTTTACGGAAAAATCGATGATAAAACCGGTTATATCGTTTTGGCCCATTTTAGCAGAAAAGCAGCCGCTGAAGTAAAAGAAGCTTTAGAAAAATTAAAAGCGGACGGCGCCAAACAAATTGTACTTGATCTACGCGGAAATCCGGGAGGTTTGTTAAACGAAGCCATCGATATTTGCAATTTGTTTGTTCCAAAGAATGAGGTAATTGTGACTACAAAATCAAGGATTGAAAAACACAACAATATTTACAAAACACAAAGAGACCCTGTAGATACCGAGATTCCGTTAGCCATCTTGGTAAACGGGAGAAGTGCCTCGGCATCAGAAATTGTCTCTGGAGCTTTACAGGATTTAGATCGTGCTGTAATTCTGGGAAGTCGCAGTTTTGGAAAAGGTCTGGTACAACGTTCTGTTGATCTGACCTACGGAACACAGCTAAAAGTGACTATTTCACGTTATTACACCCCTTCCGGTCGTTGCATACAGGCTTTGGATTATGCGCATAAAGACAAAAATGGTGTGGCACAAAAAACGGACTCCAAAAACTTTACTGCTTTTAAAACCCGAAAAGGCAGAACCGTATATGATGGTGGTGGCGTTTTACCGGATATTGAATTAGACGAGGCAAAAATGAGTCCGATCACCACTGCCTTATTAAAAAACGACGGTATCTTTGACTATGCTACAACTTACTACTATAAAAATCCGAATCTGGGTGATAAAATCCCTGTTGTAACCGATGCTGATTACACCAGTTTTAAACAGTATTTAAAAACCAACAAAATTACTTTTGATACAGAAACAGAAGTGGCTTTGAAAAACACTTTGGCTGCAGCCAAAAACGAAAAAATAGACGAAACAATTGCGCCTGAATACCAACAATTATTAAACGCCCTTGAGAAAAGCGAAACTACTTTGCTAGATAAAAACCAGAAAGAAATTAAAAACCTGATTCAGGAGGAACTTATCAAAAGGTACCAATATCAGGAAGGTTTGTATCAATTTTACATTAAAAACAATTCAGAAATTAAAAAGGCCGTAAACGTTTTAAACAATCAGACTGAATATAAAACGATTTTAAAAATGTAAAAAATGAAATTTTGTAAAACACTGTTTCTTTTCTTTATTTTCATCCACCTGTCAGCTCAAAAGAAACCCGTCGAAACGGTATATTTTGATTTTGACAAATTTGATCTTACTGAAAAACAGACAGACGTTATTACAAAATTTATAAAAACCATTGACACTTCAAAAATCGAATCGGTACAGATTTACGGGTATTGTGACGATCGCGGTAATGATGAATACAATTTTCGATTGTCTAATAATCGCGTCAATACCATTCAGAAATTATTAATAGAAAATGGTTTTAATCAAAGTAAAATAATCATCCTTGAAGGAAAAGGACGGGTGATCATCAAACCCGATACAGTAGAAAACCTGCACGAAACCCGTTCGCAAAACCGCCGTGTCGATTTGATCGCCGTAAAGAAGAACTCGTTCGGAAAAGGAATTCATACTTCGTTTAAAAACCGTCTAAAAGTAGGCGATAAAATCTATTTAGACAATATTTTATTTGATTTAGGAAGTTCTAAACTCACGAATAATTCCAAAAAAGAATTAGACAAAATCGCCAAAATTCTTGAGCAAAAGAAAACCCTTGAGTTCGAAATTCGAGGACATGTCTGTTGCACGCCTGAAATTTATAGCGACGGAATTGACAAAGTTACTAAGGAAAGGAGACTTTCCTGGAACCGGGCCAAAACCGTTTTTATCTATTTGATGGATCGAAAAATATCCAAAAGTCGCATGACGTATCAAGGTTGTGGCAATAAATATCCACTGGGCAAAGGAGACAACTTAGACCGACGCGTGGAGTTTGTGATTACCAAAGTTTGATTTTAACTTAAGTCCGTTGCATTTCAATATGCGGGATATCGTCTTCCAGATACATTTCGCTAGTTGGAACAAAACCGTGACTTTCGTAGAATTTCTTTAGATACAACTGCGCTCCGATTGTAATTTTATCGGTACCAAAATTAGCTTTTATGCCTGCAATGGCCTCGCGCATTAAATCGTGTCCCCATTTCTTATCTCTATAATTGGCATCGACCACCACTCTGCCGATTGACGCATAGTCAAAACTAATTCCGGCATCAAATAATCGCGAATAAGCGACTACTTTTCCATCGTACTCACCAATTAGGTGCAAAGCGAGCTTGTCTTTACCGTCAGGATCTAAATAAACGCAGTTTTGCTCGACTACAAAGATCTCACTCCTTAGTTTGAGCAAATCATATACCTCATGTGCTGTTAATGCCTCAAAGGGCTTTATTTTCCATTTTATTTCCATCTGATTCTGTTTTTGTGCTATTGTAAAAATGGATTCCATCTTTTCTATATTTCAAACATAGAAAAATTATTCTTTAGAGTTGTGTTAAAGAACTAAATTAATTTTACAGACTTAATGGGTCGCTTAACGGTTAACAAGTCAAATTTTACGTGTTTTATGGTATTAAGGTCGACTAAGATCACTAAAAATTCGAATGGTATTGTTTACAAAATATTATGCACGCGGATTTTACAGATTTAGCGGATTTTTTTATTGGGCAGATTAACAAATCTTCTTGATCTGTCATCCTTGTTATAGTGAACAGGTCAAGCAAATCCGCTTGAAAATGTTAATTCCAACTTGCTTGAATTAATATCTGAAGGTGTAGACAACTTCATATCCTTGAATAGCCCTGCGAAAGGATTTCCCAGGTTTCAAACTATAGTTGCCCTTATACCAACAGGCTGTTAAACGAGCATGCTAATGCAATTATGATTAATAAAATTCCCGCAATTAAAAAAAAGCAGGAAGCAAACAACAACAATCCACAATAATTTAAATCTTTCTCAAAGCTTAATCCTTCCCTTTTTATAGATTCTCCAAGTCGGATAAGTTCGGGTCTGTTATTTATTACTTTCTCCTCCATTTCTGACAATTTTTGTCGCATACGAAAACCCCTTATAAAATGAGTCATGCAATGGGTCGAAAAGTAACGGTGAATTAATGCTACCAGTGCTGCAACTATTAATGTTAATGCGCCAAGAAACAGAAGTATTTTATTTTCGGAAAATGGATCGATAAATATATTTTTCTTTCCATCATCTGTAACTTTAAATAGTACATTGGTAATTAAAAATCCATATATCGTTAAACCAAGTAATGAAAGCCTCAATATCTCTGAGGAAAAACCTTGATACTTCTCTAAAATTATAAAATCAACTTTATAGATATCCTCACCAATTGGGATGTCACTTAAATATTTACTTCGAAGTGTTCTCATAAGTTAAACGTTAGGTAGTTACATACAACTTCAAATGTACGAAACTCTTATAAAATGCGGTAAAAATATCCTAAAGCTGATTTAACCGCAAGGAGCGCAAAGAGGTTACGCAAGGTTCGCTAAGTTTTTTTTCCCCGTATGTCAGGCTGAGCGAAGTCGAAGCCCCCCCCTTTTCAATTAACTAGCCTTCGACTTCGCTCAGGGTGACAGTAGTATGAAGTAGAAATTGATTGTTATTTTGTGAAAACTTGTTTTTAACCGCAAGCAACGCAAGGTTTTTTTGATATGGGGGGCTTTGCAAAAAACGCAAAGTTCGCAAAGCTTGATCTGAAAAACTTTATGCAAGGGCCACAAAGTTTAAAAAAAGTGGCCATCCCAATAATTTGAGACGGCCACTTTTTTTCCTTGTAGAAAATAGGATTACTGTTTCTTCATCAAGATTTCCATACTCTTGAATTCCTCCCCTTTTTTGACTTCAAACATTTCCATTTTACGGGTTGTGGCGTCTACGAAGGTGTATAATTCTCTGTAGGGTGTTTTTTTGCCGTTTAATGGGTTTATCATGTCGCCTTTAAATTCTATACTTTTACTTTTTTCATCGTACTTCCCTATGGCCACCAACATACCGGTTCCCATATTATCAATGAAAGTAGTGGTGTATTCTTTACTGGCATTATTGTAGGCTAAGGTGCTTTTACCCTCAAAGGATTGTCCCATCATCATTCCTTTGTAATTGGATTCCTGATAACGACCGCCAAGTATCATTTTGTTGACTGCGGTAGAACTCGCTTTTTGAGGTTTGCCGTTCGGTTCCATCCAAAAAGTCATGTCACACTTCCAGGTACCATTTTCGTCAGCCATCATTTTGTGTGGAGTTCCGGGGGTTCCGTAAGCAATCCACGCTTTTTCTTGTGCCGCAGAATCGAGAGGTCGTTCTGCAATTGCTTCTTCTGTTTTTATACTGTCCGCAACTTTAGCATTATCGGCTTCGGTTTTCCCATCCTTTTTACAAGAAGAAAAACAAAATACGGACATCGATACTATCACATAAATTTTTTTCATAATTATCTCATTTAAAGTTTATTAAACAAAAGTAACGAAAAAACAGAAGCTATCTTTTATCTACTTTAACTGATTTTATGATCGCTTCAAGATCCAGCATTAAATCACGTTCTTCATCGGATGGGGAATAACAAAATCCTTCAATAACCAAAATTCTATTGTATGCCTCATCAATAATAGCATAATTGATAAACGGACCGGTCATGAAATCATTTTTTAGTTCCCAGGTTCCTTTGGTCTCAAAAGTCTTCTTTCCGTTTAATTCCGTCACTAAAAAATAGGGTGCATAGGCTTCACCCGTTATCATTTGTGTATTGGTTTCCCGTCCCTTTATATATCGGCCAACAGAATCTCTCATTTTAACGATATCCTCTACAACATTAGACCCTCGTTTAAGTTTTTTTAAGGGAACTTGATAGATAAGCAAACTTGTACTGCCACTAATGATCTCCTTTTTTAGCCAGATAAAATTCTTTTTATGCAACATGTATTCGTATCCGCTGGGAATTTGCAAATCGATATGAAATTTATTCTTTATAATAGTCGGATGCAAAAGTGATTTGCTGTTATCTTCCTGAATTTTCTGAATTTCGGCATCGCGGATCATTTTGATCATTTCAGCCGAATTTAATTCGATGCTGCAAATGATATCATCGACCGATTTTGCATAAATCCGAAAGGTGTTGTGCGGTAAAGAATGGGGATTGTGTTTTATCTCGAACTTATCGATCGTGCCTTTTTTTATGACAATAATACTTCGGCTGTCGGTAACGAAGCCTTCAAGAAGTTTGGCAGGATATTGATTGATCGTAAACAAAGGTTCTTCCTGTGTAAGACCAAGAACCGGAGAGGCAAATTTATTTCTGACGCTGTCGCCCACTTCGCCATACCACAACTGATCATCGATGATAACAGAAATGGTGTTTGTTTTGCCTGATACAGGCTCAGGATGTTTGTCGTTTTTAAAACAAGAAACGAACAAACACGAAAGTAAAAGCAATAAAAAATGGGTTTTATTCATTTTTTTAATTTATGAAATAAAACCCAAATTTAGTTAAGATTTTTTATTATCCGTTTATTTTAAGTTTCATTCCCGGTTTTAAATCATCATCTTTAATTCCATTCCACTTTTTAATATCTGAAATTGTTACTCCAGGATACTTTTTAGAAATACTATACAATGAATCTCCCTTTTTAACGTAATAGTCTTTACCTAAGTCTTTTGATGCTGCTTTCTTTTTGAATGAATCAACAGAATTTGAAGCAATTGCTTTCGTTTCTACAGTAACCTCTTCAATAACAGCTGTGTTTTTAGAAACTACCAAAGTTTTTCCTAAAACAATATTATTTGAAGTCAGACTATTTAGTTCTTTTAAGTCAGCAATAGTCGTACCGAATTTTTTAGCAATACTACCTAAATTATCTCCGCTTGCCACAATATACTCCTGAGACTGCTCCGTTGCTTTTTCTTTATGGTCTGCAGCTGCAATAGCTTCTTCATTCGCTTTTCTATCCAAATCCGGAGTTTTCAACTCTTTCGAATTTTTAGCTAGCGGATCATTTGCTTTGATTTTTAACGTTTTACCGTAAGCTACCGTGTTCGTTTTGATATTGTTCCATTTTTTTAATTCCGGAATCGAAACATCATATTTACTTGCAATTGAACCTAGATTGTCTCCTTTACGAACTTTATAAAATTGGATATCTTGTATGTCTTTTTCTACTTTCGCATCGACTTTTACTTTCGCTTTCGCTTTAGGTGCAACCTTCATAGCCAGTTGGATAGGAAGACCTTTAAATTCAGAATCGTGTTTTACGTATGCGTAAATTTTATCCTCGTTAGAAACAAAAGTTGCCACTTTATCTTTTGGCAAACGCAGATAATGCGCTTCGTTTTGATAAAACGGTACTATATTTAATTTGTATGAAGGATTTAAAAGTTGAATCTGTGCTTGTGGCATGTCTAACAAATCAGCTATTTGTTTGAATGACATTTGCGACTTAACCTGAACCGTATCGGTTTCGAAGTTTTTTACTACAGCTCTTTGTGGATTAATACCGTGTTCTTTATGGTATTCAAAAAGATACATGGTAGCCAGGAAAGCAGGAACATACCCTTGTGTTTCTTTTGGAAGGTGATTGCGAATATCCCAGTATTTTGTTTTTCCGCCGGAACGACGAATTGCTTTAGTAACATTTCCGGGTCCTGAATTGTAAGAGGCTAAAACAAGTTCCCAATTGCCAAAGATGTTAAACATCTTGGTCATGTATTCTGAACAGGCTGCAGTTGCTTTTAAAGGATCACTGCGTTCGTCAATATAGGAATCGATTTTAAGCGCGTATTGCTTTCCGGTTCCGTACATGAATTGCCAAATTCCTGTGGCGCCCATTTTAGAAACTGCTTTAGGATTTAAAGCAGATTCTACAACGGCTAAATATTTAATTTCCAAAGGAACATTTTGCTTGGCAAAGGCGTCCTCAAAAATTGGAAAATAGTATTCTGATAAGGACATCAATCGTGAAAACGATTTTTTCCTGTTTTTCAAGAACGATTTTATAATATTTTCAAGTCCCTGATTGTACTCAATTTCAAAAGGCGATTTCCCATTCATGGCCTGCAGTCGCTCCTTGAGCAACTCGGTTGGCAATTCTTCATTGACCGAAACATCAGAATTGATGGTTTGAATGTCTTTTGTTAAATCGTCGTATATATCCAGGCTCACTAATTCATTCATCCAGAGACTGTCTACACGTGTAGCCAGTTCATCTTTTTTGAAAGTACTCTTAACCGAATCTAAATACGATATTTTTACTTCAGGCTTAATTGGAGCGTCTGTATTTGCAACATCTTGTGCAAAAGCAGCGATCGAAAAAAAAGCTGAAACCGCTAAGGAAATTTTTTTTACAATCATAGAACATTTATTTCAATAGGCTATAATTCAAAGCATTATAACACCATCATTTTGCAAACTTAAATGGTTTACAGCTGAAAACTATCTAAAAAAATGTTAAAACTACGATTTAATCTAAAATCGCAGCGATTCCCGGAAGTACTTTTCCTTCTAACATTTCAAGCATAGCACCACCACCTGTAGACACATAACTCATTTTATCTTCGAAACCAAATTGCTTCACTGCTGCAACAGAATCACCCCCTCCAACTAAAGAGAAAGCTCCGTTTCCTGTAGCTTCTGCGATATAATCACCAAGGGCAATTGTACCTTTCGCAAAAGATTCCATTTCAAAAACACCTAATGGACCATTCCATAAAATTGTTTTTGACTCTAAAATCACTTTTTTGAAGCTTTCTAAAGATTTAGGACCTGCATCAAGACCTTGCCATCCATCAGGAATTGCTGTAACATCTACTACTTGCGTATTTGCCGTATTAGAGAAATCATCAGCAGCGACAACATCAACAGGAATGTGAACCTGTACCCCTTTTTCTTTAGCTAATCTTAGGATTTCAAGCGCTAATTCTTGTTTATCATCTTCACAAATAGATTTTCCAATTTTACCACCAAGCGCTTTAACGAACGTAAAAGTCATTCCGCCTCCAATGATCATGTGATCTACTTTGTCCAAAATATTTTCGATAACCGTAATTTTAGAAGATACTTTAGATCCGCCTAAAATAGCAGTTACCGGTTTTTCACTGTTTTTAAGTACTTTGTTTAAGCTTTCTATTTCTTTTGCCAATAAGGTTCCAAAACATTTTTCAGTTGGAAAGAATTGGGCAATAATAGTCGTAGAAGCATGCGCTCTGTGCGCCGTTCCGAAGGCATCATTTACATAGATGTCTCCAAGTGACGCTAATTCTTTCGCAAAAGCCACATCTCCAGCTTCTTCTTCTTTATGAAAACGCAAATTTTCCAATAATAGTACTTCTCCCGCTTTAAGATTATTTGAAGCAGTCTGAGCAACATCTCCAACACAGTTTTCAGCGAACTGAACAGGAACTCCTAAAATTTCAGAAGCTGTCTTTAAAATATGTTTTAATGAGTATTTCTCTTCAACACCAGTTGGTCTTCCTAAGTGCGACATTAAAATTACACTTCCGCCTTGTGCCAAAATAGCATCAATAGTTGGTTTTGCAGCTTCGATACGCGTAGCATCCGTTACATTAAATTTTTCATCCAGCGGCACATTAAAGTCAACACGGATTATTGCTTTTTTATTTTTAAAATCGAAATTGTTTAAAGTTTTCATTTGATACTTATTTAATATTTTGAAAGAAAAACAAATATAGAACTTTTAAAGTAGTATTAAATTCGAAAAAAACAAAAATAGCGGGTCTATGAAAACGAAAACGTTGTAAATTATGAAAAAAAACAAATTTATATTTAAAAAAGATAAAAATGCTTATTTATATACTAACCGTTAAAACATACTGCAAACTAAAACTCCTGATCTTGTCAGAAAATTAGTTTGCAGTATACCTCAACTGTAAATTTTATTAATCGTGAACCGGACTTTGTGTACAAGGACAGCTACTAATAGATCCCAAGAAATCGAATCCGATAGTGACCATGTGCGTTCCTGAGTTGTAAGCTCCAAGATCATTGAACATCACCTGATACGAATACCCGAAGTAGAACTTAGATTTCATAAACCCGGCCATTGGTCCTACTGCCAAAGGTTTTCCAAACTGATCGTTTAGGAATCTATACGAAACCCCAACCCAGTAATAGTCTTCGTAACGGTTGTAGTGTCTGTACTTGAAGTTAAAATCGGTACTGGAACGTTTATCATTTGCAAAATACTGGTAGTACACAGATGGTTCGTATTCTATTCGACTGTTTTCTGAATCTCTAAATACATATCCGGTATATACCTGATAATTGGATAACAATCGTGGTTCAAGAGCTCTGCTGGCATCCTTGCCGGTAACACCAAACTTGTCTATATTTTTCTTTAAGAGGTTGTTGGCATTAAAACTAACATAAAAATCTTTGAAACGATATAAGGCACTGACATCAAAGTTATTGTTTGCTGTATATCTGTCATCTGTAACATAGGCATCCAACGGTCTATTGGTCGTACTCTCGAACTCATTAACATCAATTCGGAAAGTATTGAAGTTATATGAAATACCAAATGATAAATATTGTTTAGAATAATAATCTAAGATCAAATGGTGTGCGAAAGAGACTTTAGCACCGGTTTGTCTGGTGTATCCATTTTTATCATTATACATCGAAATACCAACTCCCGAACGATCGAGAATCCTGAAATCTGCATACACAGACTGGTTTTGAGGAGCGTCTTTGACACCAACCCATTGTGTAAGTCCATTGGCCCTAATTCTAAGATTGTCGCCAATACCTGCATAGGCAGGAGAAAGAACAAAAGGGTTGTCGGCAAGATACTGCGTAAATACCGGTAGGTTTAACTCCTGGCTGTAACTTGTCGTTACAGCCATAAGTACTAAGGATAAAATTAATTTTTTCATTGTAATAATTTTTTTAGATAACATCATAGGGGCTATTATTTTGTTATCTGTATAAAGTGAAATGTCCAACAAACTCTCTCATATCTCTCTCATCATTTAGTTTAAGAACATACCAGTAATCACCAGAAGGTAATTCTATACCATTGTATTTACCGTCCCATTTTTGACCGTAACGGTATTTACCAACTTCACGACCGTATCTGTCAAAGATAGAGAACGTTAGATTGTTGTAAATATTGGTACAACCAGGACCCCATTCGGTATAACTACCGTTTGGTGTAAAATAATTGTCAAGACAAACGTCTACAAATTCTCTGTAAAGATTTAATTCAGCTTCACAACCATTCTGATCTCTAACTATAATTTTATAAGTTCCTGTTTTGTAGAACTTAAATTTGTTAGAAGATGTAAACGGTCCTCCTTCAAAACTGTATTCGTAAGCAGGAGATCCACCAGCAGCCGTAACAGAAATTACATTCATTTCCTGTTGACCGGTAGTCTCAGCTAAAGTCAATTTGGTGTAAGCTTTAACCGTGAAATCGTCAGTGAACTTGAAACAGCCGTTGGCATGAATTGCAGTCACCTTATGAAGACCAGGAGCAACATTTAAAAATACCGGATCATTCGGATTTGTATTAGCAACACCGTCAAGTTCATATGTGATAAGTGATAAATCATAATTACTAGGATCCACACTTACAGTAACAGTAGCTGTTGCCTGATCGCTATCAACACATGGATAATCAATTTTAACTTTAGGGTCAAGCGTAACCGGGAATGGTAATGTTACCAACTGCTCACCAAAACAACCTTTACTGTCTATAATGTAAACCGTGTGTCCACCATCTATTAGGTTAGGGAAACTAAATACCGTTTGTCCAACTGCACCAACTGTAAATGGTCCTTTATCATTATCCAGACTATAGCTGTAAGGACCTGTTCCGCCTTTTACTTCTACCTCAAAATAACCATCTTTATCATCTTTACATAGTTCTGGTTTTGTATTGGCTACAATTTCAGTAACTACGATTGGATCCGGTTGTTTAACCTCAACATCTTTGATGATGATATAACAACCATTTTCATCCTGAACCATAACATCGTAGAATCCTGGTTTCAAGTTTACAAATTTATTATCATCAAAGAACTGTTTGAACTCAGGCTCTATAGCATATTTATAAACTCCTGTTCCTCCTTGTGCATTTACTGTTATTATACCGTTATTGTAACCGTTACAGCTTATATCTGTAGCAATTGCTACTGCCGTTAAAGGTGCTTTTGGTTCTGTAATATCGATTACAGCCGAAGGTTGCTCACAATCTACACTGCTTACCTTCACGATATATCTTCCAACTTTTAAATCGGTAAAGACACCTGGTGTAAGCTGAATCGGAGCCGGAGTAATATCTTTTCCTGCAGCATCTTGTAAAGTATAGATATAGTTTCCTAAACCTCCTTTAGCAATCGCGGTAATAGCACCCGTAGCACTTCCACTACACATGATATCGATATCAACTAACTTGTCAAATGTTAACGCTGGAATTACAGGCATTTCTACATAATTAGACTCCGAACTTGTACATCCGTTTGCATCTTTTACAAAATACTTGTAAGTCGTTTTAGTAGTTATAAATGGTAACGTTATATCAATTGACGAACCTGTCATTGAAATATAGTTGGTACCATCTTCACTATAGAAATAAGGTGCAGTACCTCCTGTAGCACTAAGTGTAAGAACTGGGAAAACTTTACAAGTTTCGTTCGTTTTCGTATCTAGTGAAGCCTTAACTTTTGTAGGCTCAGCAATAGTCACTGTATTAGAAACTCCTTTACAAGTCCAGCTATCATTAACCGTTACAGAATACGTTCCGGCTTTAAGTCCTGTAAATTGCAGAGCTCCTTGTGATTGTTGACTGATTACTGTTCCGTCTACTAAAGTTCCGTTCAAAGTATACGTATAGTTACCTGAACCACCTGTTACTGTATTAATCGTAACCACTCCATTTTCGTCATCATAACAAGCAAGTAATGGTGTAGCGCTGATCACAACATCAATTGGTTTTGGAATCTCTAACACCACTGGTGTAGAAACTTCACATCCTTTACTGTCTCTCACAAATACCGTATAAGATCCCGGAATTAATCCTGGGAAAATTCTATCTGAAGAGTAAGCCACATTTACAGGTCCTACCAATTTAAACTCATAACCACCTGGCCATCCACCTTCAGCAGAAGCTGAAATTCTACCGTCTTTATTCCCTACAGCACAAGTAATATCATCTTTAGATGCTAAAATTGTTAATTCAGCTGTTGGTCCTTCAATACTAAATTCAGTTTGAACTGGACAGAACGGAGTGCTGTTTAATGTAGCCTCTACTGTATAAGTACCACTTACCAAATTAGTAAGATCTAATTTAGCCGAAGTAGTAACTCCATTACGAGTTGCACCTGATTCTTTATGTGTAATCACGTAAGTAAAGATACCTGCTTCATCTGTTGGAACAATGTTGTCAACCAATGTTAAAGTAGCGCTACCGTTAGCCTCACCAAAACAAATAACATTTTTCACATTTGAAGCTACGATTTTGAATGTATTTGGCTCATTCACTTTATGGAATTTTTCGATGCTACATCCCGTTACCGTGTTAGTCACGATAATTTTATATAGACCAACTTTTAATCCTGTAAACAATCCTGTAGGACTAGATGTAATAGGGTAAACCGTACCGTCAACACCTTCTAGGGTATACGTTAACGTTGGTAATGTTCCTATTGTCGAGATTGCCGAAACACGAATCGACTCATCGTCTTTACAAGTAATTGTAGTAACATCAATTTTTAAATCACTGATGTTAGCATATGGAGCAATAACAACACTGTTAGACTGACCTTGACAATTGTTAGAATCAAAAACAGTTACGGTGTATGTACCACCTAAATAATCAAATTCTGTAAAGGTATTTCTGCCGTCTTTTTGAACAGAAACTCCATTTCTAAAGAATTCGTAAATCACATATTTACCTGAACCTCCTGCAACAGAACCCGGGGTTACCGTGATTGTAGCATTGTTTGCGTCATTAGTACCCGCAGTACAAAGGTATTGCGTAACTGTTGGCAACAATACTGTAATAGGTTGCGGTTGAGGCACTGTAACAGTTGCTGTACCAGGACATCCTCTTCCTGACAATACACTTACGGTATATAATCCGAATGGTAAGTCATTGAAAATTGGTGAATCCTGAGCTGGTCTTGGAGTAAATCCGGCTGGACCAGTTAAACTGTACGTATATTTAGGATTATTATTTGATGCAGCTAACGTTACTGTAATAGTTCCGTCTGAACCACCATTACAAGAAACAGCTGTTGGAGCCAACTTAATTCCGGTTACCAATGTAGGAACCTCAATTTCTTTTACTACTTCTTTTTCACATAATGTAACAATATCTCTTACTTTAAAAGTATAAACTCCCGGAGCAAGATTTGTAAAGTTAGGTTGAACCTGACTTGTAGCCCAATTGTCTTTCGTGTATACATAGCTGTTTGGAGGTGTAACTGTACCACCCAAAGCTTCTAATGTAATCTCACCATTTGTAGCATTACAAACCGGCATGATACTAACTCTTGCACGTAACTCAAGCGGATTTAAAATCGTAACCGGAGCAGCTGCTGTTGTTTTACATTGGTTTACATCCATTACCGTTACGGTGTAGTTTCCTGCTGCAAAAACAGTAAAGAAACTATCGTCCTGGAATTGTTTTCCGTCTAAACTGTATTTTAAAGGACCAACTCCATTTGCAGTAACATCAATTCTATACCCTGCAGCGCTCGCACATTGGCTGGCCACTTTTACATCGGTAATTACCGGTAGAGGGTCAACAGAAATCTGTACGGTTTGGAAAGCAAAACAACCGTTAAGGTCTTTCACATAAACATCCCATGCATCAAACAATGGAGCGATCTTAGTCGTTGCAATTGTTTTAGTTCCTGATGCATCGTAGTCTGTAGCAACCGGTAAAGTTCCTGCAGGTACAAAAGCAAATATATAATCCGGTGTACCACCTACAATAGTTGTTTTATCTACCGTAAGCACTGCTCCTTTTGTATTACAATTCTGATTAGCAACATTTACTTTCAATCCACTAATATTTAATACCGGTGGTTGTGTAAGAGTTACTTTATTTGAAAGTACGATACAAGAAGGGTACGCTGTTTGTGTAACCTCAACTACATAATCTACTCCTGCTGCTAATCCTGTAATGATATACGGATTGTTAGTACCTGCATTTATAGCTGTTCCTGAAGCTACAGGCGCTCCTGCAAGAAGTACTCTGTAGTTGTAAGTTCCTGTATAATTTTCAATAGTAATAGTAATTTTTCCATCACTAAACCCGTCACAGGTTACCATTGAAGAAGCATTTGCAATTACTTTCATAATATTAAATAACGGAACGTTATAAACATCAGAAAGAACAGTACATAAAGTCGTTTTATCTTTGATTAAGAACTGGTATGAATGACCGGCATCTGCGGCTATGTATTTGAACGTACTTGTTCCAACCGGAACCTGAACTACGCCACCAAACAATACACCATCTTTATATACCTGGTATTCAAAATTAGCAGTACCACCAGCAATAACTACGTTTATAATTTCACCTGCATTGGTACAATCTGCTTTAGTATCTAAACTAGTTGTAGCAGAAATCAATGTAGGGAATGCATTTATTGAAATTTGAACATCATCAACACATCCGTTTGCATCTTTCACATAGAATGTAAGAGTTTGAGCAGATTTGTTGTCTACGTTGAATACATTCGTAGTCTTCCAATTACCAGTTGCGATATCGCTATACGTATAATCTGAAACTAAACCTGCTCCTACACCACCTGCACCTGTAACGGTAACAATTGTTGTGTTAACAGTATTTGTAGCAGAACATGTAAATGGCGAAGCAACAGCAGAAGCAACAACCGGATTTGGTTCATTAATTACCACGTTATCAGAATCTGAACAACCTCTGGCAGAAGTCACCGTAATTGAATACGTACCTGCAATTAAATCTGTAAATAATGGATTATTCACCTGAGTAACAACAGTACCAACCGTTGGCGCTGTACGCTGAATGCTGTAGGTATAATCCGGATTATTATTAGAAGCATCCAAATTAATTAAAATTGAACCGTCTCCTGTAGTACCCTGAGTACCTGAACAACTTGGCGAAGTTGGCGTAGCAGTAAACACAACCGGAGTTGGAGCTGCCATAACGATCACCGGAATTGGGTAAGAACATCCTTTAGTATCGTATACTGTAAATATATAACTACCTGCAGCAGTTACCGTATAGTCAGCAAAAGTAGCAGCGGCATTAGCAAATGCTACCGGTGCAGAAGGAAGTCCTCCGTTTATTGCTACTGTGTAGCTGTAAGCAGGATAACCTCCAACAGCTTTTACTCTGATTGTTCCGTCAAGAACACCTGTACAATAAAGGTCTTTTAAGTTTTCTACCGAAGCAAAAAGCTGACCATTGATCTTAGTTGTTGCAGTAGCTGTACAACCAAATATATCTCTAACTGTAATGGTGTAATCACCCGGTTTTAAACCTGGGAATGAACCACTAGTTTGCCAGTTTGTACCATCGATACTAAACTCGTATGGTGTTACTGCATGTGGCGCACCTACAGAAGTAGCACTAACATTTATAGTTGTTGAATTATCACTTACATAACAGTAATTTGAAGCATCAATTGTAATAGTTGGCTTAACCGGTGCTGTTAACGTAAATGAATCTGTTAGTACGCAACCGTTAGCATCTTTTACAGCAATAGCATACGTTCCTGTTTGTGTAAGACCACTAAAAGTTCCGTTGGTATTTGTCAAAACAACTGTATCAGGTTGCGTCACACTAAAAGTGTAATTACCCCAACCATTCAGAGCTGTTATAACAACCCCACCAAAAGTAGTACAACCTAATGGCGTAACCACTTTACTCATCGTAAGTGCAGCAGGCGGAGCAGTAATTGTAAATGGCTTAGTCATTTCACAATTTGTTACATCGTCATACACTTTGATTGAATGTGGACCAGCAGCTAATCCTGTCAGATCAATTGTTGCTGCAGTTAAACCTGTTACGGCAGCTAAACCATCTAATTCATAACGATAAGTTCCTCCTACCACTGAACCAAAACCTGATACGAAGAAAGAAGCTTTCCCGTCTATGGCTGTAGAACAAGTGATACCTGTTGTAGATTGTACAACAATATTAATTTTTGTAACGTCATTGATACGCAATGGTCTTTGGAAAATACAACCATTTGCATCTTTAACCTGGAATACGTAATCTATATTCGGTTTAATATTTCCGAAAGTAGCAACTGGACCATTATCAATCATTTCACTAACAGGTGAAACAATTTGATACGTAAGGGCACCAACACCATTATCAACTCCTGAAACAACAACAGTTGTTGTCAATTGTGTACACGTAATGGCTACTCCTTGTGTCAAATCAAAATCCGATGGAGGGTTTAATTTAAGGATATCAACAGTACCTGACTTAGCACAACCATTTGTATCTCTTACACTAAATGGAATATTTAATTGATCCGCTTTAGTATCAATAACGTAATAGGTGTTTTGAGTAGTGAACGCACTATTGTTAAAACTATATTCATAACTACCGCTACCTCCTGTTGCAGACAAAACAACTTTAGCGTCTTGTCCAACATTTGCAGGGCCGCAAGTTAATGGGTCAATAACCGGAGCAGAAATAAATACTTCTGTTGGCTGACCTAAAATTACAGAACCTGGAGCTTCACAACCTAAATTATCTTTTACAATGTAATTATAAGTTCCGGCCGCAACGTCATAAATAGTTTTTGTTGTGAATAATGATCCATCAAAACTATATGTATAAGGTCCTTTCCCACCTTTAGCCGATAACTTAACACTTCCTGTACCTCCAAAACATAAAGGTTGAATAGGATTTGCAGCCGGTACAATTGGTACAATGGCGTCAATAGTTATAGGATTTGTGTCAATAGGACAACCATTTAAATCTGTAATTCTGAATACATACGTATCTGCAGCAGCTGCAGGAACCGTATAATCAAATGAGGTTACACCGGCAACAACAGTTGTTACAGGAGTAAATGCTGTAAAACCACCAAGGCCTTTCTTAAACTGGTACGTATATGGAGTTGTTCCATTTTTAACTTCAACATGAATAACAGCATCTTCAACAACAGCTCCTGTCACAGAACAAGCCAACACTTTGTCGATAGTAGCCACCGCAATTGGCGTTGCATTTATGTTTATAGTATCTGTAATTAGACAACCATTTTTGTCCGTAATAATAATAGTTTGCATTCCGGAATTAAGACCGGAAGCTGTATAAATTAATGTGGTAAGTGGAACTGGATTTCCACCATTAACACTTACTTTATATGGCGCCATTGAAGGTGTTGGGTCTGTTACTGTAACCGTAACAGCAAATGCTCCTTCTACAGCACAATGATTCACTACACTTAAAGCAAATACCGGATTTGGATCCAAAAGAACTTTAACTGTTTTTTCTGTAATACAGTTATTGGCGTCTTTAACCCAAACCAAATAATCTCCTGATTCCACATAGAATGTACCTGTGCTATGAGTAGGTAAAAATGAAGCTACCGTTGGCTTAGTATCATCAGCAGCATTAAAACCAATTGATCCGTTATCCGTAACAATTTGGTATAAATAAGAACCCGCTCCACCAGAAGCCTGAGCACTAACAATACCAGCCTTTGGATTACAGTTATCATTTTTAAGAGAAGACGCCAGTAATGTTAAAGGTGTTGTTGCTTCTTTTATTTCAAACATATTTGAAGCAGCTTTACATCCAATAACAGCACCGTTCTTTTCTGTGAATACGATATAATATCTTCCCGGAATTAATGTTCCAGGCCCTGTTGCAGGATATGTTTTAGTAAATGATGTACCTGTAATAGTCTCCGTTAATACCGGACTCATCACCTTATTATCCTGATCTCTGAAAATTTGGTAATCAACAGTCGTTGTCGATCCAGCATATCCTGTAACCGTAAATGTTACCTTACCATCACCAGCTCCGTTACAAGTAACGTTCTGAGCAGTTGGTGTTCCAACTAAACTAGAAGATGGTGCTATAGGACCACTTGCCGATTTTAAGAAATAACATTTTGTTGTTACATCATGCACCACAAATGTATAAGTTACACCCGGTATAAGAGAATTAAATGTTTTTGTACTACCATTAGGAACATCTGGTGGATAATAGGTAGTCGTATAAGGAGCTACATTAGATTCTAATATTCCAAACTAATAATTTCCACTACCAACCGAAGCAACAACCTGAACGATTGCAGTACCTCCTGATGCACAAGTCGATGTAGTTGACGTAATATTTATATCCAAATCACTTGGAGGTGAAGCCATCACTACTACTTTTCGTTGTGGGCAACCGTTTGCATCTTGCACTTCAACAGTATAAATACCAAAATTAATGATATCAAACTTGTGATCTTCTCTGGCCGTAGTTGTATAAGAATCTTGATAACCAAAATTATTTCTAATGAAATAAGTATATTGCCCTGTTCCACCAGTAACATTTTTCACTTCAATTGAGCCTAAGCTTGAACCTCCACCTGATGGATTACATTTTATTGGTTGGTCATCTGCAATAAAATCAATAGGATCCGGTGCCACAACAAATACTTGCGCCGCTCCTGACACCACACAACCTTTAGCATCACGAACCTGATAGGTGTATCCTAAACCAGTTCCTACTGCTCCCGCTAAATCTGTAAAATACCCCGTCGTATTACTTGTAACCCAATTATCGATTGTATAAGTAAACGGAAGAACTCCACCGGAAGTAACCGAAATTTGAATGGTTCCTTCTTTAGAAGAAGTACATTTTGTTCCTGTCGCTACGGCAGTAATAACCGGAGGTACTGGCGTTGTAACGGTTACCGCAACTGGGCTCACTGCATCACATCCACCAGAAATAACTCTAAAATAATAATCACCAGGTGATGACGTCTCAAAAACGGTACCAACTACTGGCGAATAGGTCATAGAAGGTGCTTTTCTAACCTCATATGCATAAGTAGCCCCACCACCAACAGCAGACAATGTAACCTGTGCATCTGTAGTAGTAAAAGGTGGAACTGCGCTACACGTAACATCTTTAATTGGTGTTACGGTAAGTTTTAATTGGTTGCTGATATTTAAAACAAAAACCGACGATATACAGCCGTTATCATCTTTAATAGTCAAATTATAAGAACCCGGTCCCGGAATATTTTTAATTGGATTTGAAGAATAGTTTCCGTCAACACCATATAAAATACCTGAACCTGTAAAAACAGTTCCTGACATTGTTATATTTAAGGTACCACCTTCATAACAAGTTGTTCCTATTGGATCTACTGTTGGTGCTGCATCTCGTACTACATTTACCGGAATATTCTGAGAACAATTTCCGTTTTTATCTTTTACATAAGCAACATAGGCTAAACCATCAACAGTCGTGTTTTTAGTAAAAATACCTGAAGTATTGTAATCTGCAGCCACAGGAGTTACGCCCAATTTTACAACGGCAAATTGCAATGGTGCTACCCCACCCGAAGCGGTAACTTCGATTCTGGATTCTACTGTCGGTGAACAGAAAACCTTTGAAGCGGTAGCTTTCAAATTAATAATTGCAGCAGGTTGTGATAATACAACACTATCGGAATCTCTACATGTAGTCGCACTATTGATTACTGAAAAAGTATAGGTTTCATTCCCTTTTAATCCGGAATAAAGAACAGTATCTCCTGTTTTCACACCTCCGGTAATTGGACCTGATACGCTTCCTGTTAAAGTATAGGTATAGCCACCTGCAATGTTTCCTCCAACAGTAAATTTAATTTTACCATCGGCAGCGCCATTACATGTTACATTTGTATCTACTCCTCCGTTAACACTAATTAGTGCTACATTGCTAATTTCGTAATTATCACTTACTGTACAACCGTTAGCATCTGTAATAGTAAAATAATATTTACCCGGGGCTAAGTCTGTAAAAGTATGCGACTGCGCTACAATTCCTGTTTCAACAGGTCTTGCCGGTGCAATTGCTGCTGTTGTACTCGTAATTTCGTATTTAAATGGTGATATACCATTCGTAATTGTAACTTTTAAATCTGTATTTAATTTTGCAGGATCACAAGTGATAACCAGTTCCTGATCAAAAGCTAAACCTGTCGGTGGTTTTAATGCAAGTATAGTCGCTGAAGTAGGAAATGTACAACCATTGGCATCTTTGACCATAATATTAACTACACCTGGCGTATTGGTTGTAAATTCATTTGAATCTACATATCCAGCACCAAAATCGTATTTGTATGTTCCTCCTGCAAATGGAGTACCATTACTGGCTGTTACTGTAATCTTAGCAGCTTGTGGTGCATTTGCAGGGCCACATTTTAATTTTGTTGCAGAAGCAGTAGCGCTCAAAGCAATCGCAGGTTCTGTAACTGTAACGGATACAGGTAGAGAAGGACAGCTTTTCGCATCTATCACAGTAACACTATACGTTCCTGCTTTTACATTTGTAAATACATTACTTGTCGTTTGTGAAACTACTGAACCTGTAGTTGGAGCAACTGGCGTTAAAACATAGGTATAACTTCCAGCAACAGGATTTGTTGATACCGTAATGGTTCCTGTAGCGCCTCCTTTACATTTAATAGCAGTAGGAGTTGCAGCAGTAACAACCGATTTTACTAATGTGTTTATCTTTTGATCTACAGTTGTTGAACAAGTTTTAGTGTCTGAAATCTCAAAATAATAAGTAGCAGCACTACTAACCGGATGCGTAAACGATGTTTGTCCCGTCGAAAGTGTTGTAAAAGGTTCCGAAGTAAATTTACCTGTTGTATTTACTCTGTATTTATAATTTGGATAACCGCCCGCAATATTATATACGCTAATTACTGCATCCGGTGAACCAAGAGAACAATCCAGGTCTTTATCTATCTTGATACTTGCTGTTATTGGTAAAGCAATAGTTGGCACTGTTAACGTTTTATCACATCCTGTAGCAATATCTGTTACAGTTATTTTATGATCACCCGGAGTTACATTTGTAAACGTTCCATGATTCTGAGTGGTTCCGTTGTCTAACTTATAAACATAATTTGGTGCTGTATTAGGAGATACTTTTATCGTAGCTCCGGCTCCTTTAGCACAAAAATCTGAGGTTACATCTATTTTTACGTCTATAGCTACTTTATCATTGATCGTGAAATCTTGAGTTTTTGAACAGCCATTTAAATCGGTTACGACAACAGAATACGTTCCTGCTGTTAAATTACTAAACGTTTTAACCGTTTGCGTAATAGCAGTACCTGCGGGAGCAGTTGGTGTAACTACATAAGTGTATGGCAACCAACCTCCAACTGTGTTTATAATAGCGGTTCCTTTTTCCTTACAAGTAACATGCGTTAATGTTGGTAAATTTAAAGCTAAAGCTGCTGTCGGTGCTAAAATATTTACCGTTTGCGTAGCAAAACAAGTAGTTGCTGTATTAGTAACAGTAATTGAATGTGTACCTGCATTTAAATTTGGTACAGAGATCTCAAATGAAGTTCCTGCTGCCGGAGATGTTCCGGTTTGAACTGCCCCAGAATCTACTGTATAACTATAAGCTACACTATTCCCCATTCCTGAAACAGTAAATATGGCTGATCCTTTAGAATCTCCCAAACACATCACATTGATTTGTGATTTAACTGTTACCGAAATAGTTGGCAATGAGGCAATAGAAATTTCTTTCTCGAATTTACAATTATTGGCATCTGCTACTTCAAACTTATAAGTAATACCGGCATCTAAACCAGCGAATACGTTACTTGGCTGATAAGCACCAACTGTAGGTAAAAGCATTCTATATTTTAACCCTGTAGTTGGCACAGCAATTCCTGCTGCATTGACAACATTTGAAATGGTTACATTCGCTTTATTAGTTGGACAAGTTATTGCTGTAGGAGTAAGTGTCATTCCCTTAGGCGGGTTTAACGCTACTATAGTTCCCGCAGGAATTGTTTTAGGACATGATTTGGCATCTGTAATAGTTACGGTATAAACACCCGCTGCTGTTAAACCACTAAATACATAAGTTGATTGTGGACCGGCTACCGCTACTCCATCCTTATACAATGTAAACTTATAAGAACCATTTCCACCAAAAAGACTTGCACTTGCAACTGTAATAGTAGCAGGATTATCGCAGGTATATGGGGTCGTTATTGAGGCTGTACCTGTTAAATCTTCAGGTTGGAAAACCTTAAATTTATTTTGTATCTGACAACCTTTAGCATCTTTAACAATATAAGTATATTCAGTACCGGCAACTGAACCTACTAAAGGACCATAAGTATCTTTACTAATAAAAAGTCCCTTACCATCAAATTGAAAAGTAAACGGAGCTACTCCTGTTAAACCTATAAGTTTAACTTTACCATCGTTAGCTCCAAAACAAGTTACATTTTCTACTTCTTCTTTTCCTGTTACAGCTACTTTACCGTCAACTTTTCTGTCAATACTAAAAGTACATTTGTTAGCATCTTCTATATCAAAAGTATATGTTCCGGCTGTATCTGCAGAATAGGTAAAGGTTGGTCCTGTAATAGCACTACTTGTAAATAAGGTAGTAGCACCTCTTTTAACCACATATTTATATGGTGCAGTACCACCTTCTATAGTAACTTCTATAGTAGCATTTGGCGCAACCGGGTCACAGCTTAGTGTATTTTTAATTTCTGTTTTAGCCGTAATTTTGGCGTCAATTTTTTGGCTTACTGCAAGAGCTTCACAATTATTATCATCTGTAATTAAGAAGTCGTACGTTCCTGTAGCAGTTGCTGTGTACTTAAAACTTGGCCCTGCAAAACTAGGACTAGGATCGCTGTAGGTTCCGCCGTTAACTTTTACCTGGTAGGTATATGGTCCTATACCGCCCTTAATAGTAACCGTAATTTCCGCTTTATTATTATCAAAACACAAACCTGTATTGGCTACTACTTCTGCTGTAGGTTTTACCGGTTTATCAATAATTAAATCTGAACCTGTGGTACCCGGACATAAATTTCCGTCTGTTCCGGTTACCGTATAAGTTCCTGGTGGGATATTCGTTAGTATTCCATCCGCCGGGAAAGTTTTAGTAAACGGTGAATTTTTATCTTTTAGTGTTAAAACATAAGGTTCAACACCTCCGGCCGCCGTTACAGTAACGGTTGCATTGGTTTTACAATTTGCAATACTTGCTTTAGCAGTTAAAACAAATGAAGTAGGTGTCGTAATTTTTGTAAGTATCGTAACACTACAAAGTATTCCAGATGGTGCTGCAGGATTGTCGTATCTCACACGAACATCATAGTCACCAGCTGCTTTACCTGAAATATCAACTTGAGCAGTTGTTGATTTAGCCCATGTCGCTCCTCCATCTATGGAATAAAAGTAACCTTTCGCCGTATCGAAATTTTCAGCAACAATACTGAAACCACCATCTTTGTCTCCGTTACATTTTATATTTTTAATTCCTTTTACAGTAGCTGTAAATGCTTTTTTATCTTGAATAATAAGTTTAAGATTCTGCTCAGACAAACATGATTTTGGTAATTGACGGACCCAAATATCATCAATAACTAAGTCATTACCATCATAAACTTCACTTCCTGAACGTACGACAAAAGTTAAGTTTGTATTATTACCTGGGTTCATTTTTATACTAATTGGAACCCATTTTCTCCTGTTTACATCATAAGCACCAGGTGCAATTGCCCCAGTATTATCTGTTGCAACAACTTGTCCTGAAGAATTAACTAATTCAACTTTAATATATGGAGCTTTAGATGCATCGCCAACACCTGGATTTAATAAGTTTCCGACGTAAAAATCTACGATTATATCCTGATTAGGAATAACGTCTACAATTGGTTTACTATAAAGAACACCATATTTTCCAGCTGCAGATCCAATATTTACCAATAAAAATCGTCCATTAGGATCTCCAGTATTGTTTAAATTATTTGGATTTGTGGTATGATCTTTAAAGTGAAACCATGCTCCTGTATTATTGCTTAACAAATCGTCATTTCTCCAAAAGAAACTTGCAACAGAATATTGATTATCTTCAACCGACCTTGTTGGGTTAGGACATTGATAAGGCTTTAAAACTCTTTGATCATTAAAACAATATGCAGAAGCAATACCTGGCGAAGTTGTTGGGGCTCCGCTACCAAAATCTTCTTTCAATAAATTACTGAAAGTTGGAGCAGATACCAATTTATATTTTACAATAATATCGTAAGTACCAGCCGGAACATCTTTAAAGACATTTGGTGGCACATTAGTATTTAAGGTTTTTCCTAAATAATACTCATAGGTATAAGTTGTACTTGGATCGGTTGTTACGGTAACCGTAGTGGTTCCTTTTCCGTCACAAGTATAGGCTGTTGGTTGTACAGTGAAAACCGGATCAGACGGTTTCGGGTCTAAAACAATACCCGACATTTCATAAATACAATCTGCAGCATCCTTAATCAATAAAACATAAGGTGTGGCTCTTGGCTCTACATAAGCCTGATTTGAAGTAATCCATGTACCTCCACCATCAAAACTATAACGGTATAAATTTGGCGCAGCGAAAGGAATACCTCCCTGAGCATTTGTAATTCTTACCAATCCTTGGTTTTCATGACCAGTTGGTCCGCAACCTGATAATTCGGCAACTCCCGCTGATGCAGTCAATTTTGATGCTGGTCCTCCAACGATTACTTCTCTGGCTGGATCAAAACATTCATCTGTACCATAAGTATATTTAACGATTACACTGTATTTACCCGGATTAAGGTTAGTAGTAGGCGATGTAGTATAAGCACCACCATCTACATTATAAGAAACTGTATAACCAGAATTTGATGGCGTAACCACCATTGAAATTTCTCCTCCGTTATCATTATAACATTTACCATTTTTGGTATTGAATGTTACAGTAGGTTTAAGAATATCCGTAACTTTTATTGGTGGTATTGTAACGCGACATCCCTTATCATCTACTACTACAATATTGTATTCTCCACTAGCTGGTAAAGGTCTTGTTACCGGAATTTTTGGATCTGTAACATAATCTGTACTGCCATTTACATAGTATAAATAATAAGGTGGTGGTCCTGGTCTTGGAGTTCCACCGCTTACTGATACTAAAATTTCACCATCAGCACAAGCTGTGAGCGGTTTGGTAAGATTAGCCGAAGCAGTTAAACGATAATCGAAAACTTCTATTTCGTCGATTTTGTTACAACCATTATGATTTGTTGCGCTTAAAACCTCATACTTACCTGGTGCAACACCTGTAAATGTGACATAATTATTATCAATAAGTCCTGAATTCTGAATCTCAACCGCACTTCCCACTGCTCTTAGGATGAATCTAAATTGACCCGGTACATTGTTAATAACCGCTTTTACTGTCCCTAATTCACCATTACAACGTGGATGTGTTGCTGTAATTTCTGTGCTAAAAATAAGTTCTTCGACATTCACTTGAACATGAAACGGACAAGATGAAATTTCTCCATTTACAAATACAGTCTGTCTGATCTGAACATCATAAGACCCTTTCGGTACATTATTAAATACATTCGAAGCTTGGTAGTTTACACCGTCAAGACTATAAGAATATCCGGTATTTGGAAGCGGGTTTGTAACCGTGATCGATCCCTTAGTATCACAAATTATATCTTGTTTATCTGCTTTTGGATCAAGTAAATTTTGATACACATTAAAGTAATAAGTAGCGACACAAGTATTACCGTAATTCACTACAAGTCTAAAGACACCAGGTCTGTCGGCAATATAGTCAGGTCCGGTTTGAACCGTTGTCCAGTTTGTTGCTCCTTCATAAGGACAGGTATCCGGACCCGGAGTTGCCGGAAGATCTTTAGTTTCTTGCCAAACAATACTTTCTGCTCCAATAATTCCGGTCATTAATGGTCTTTTATCGTTTAAACCACATAAAAAGATCTTAGGAAAAGGTTTACCGTCTCGCACACAAGTAATCACCTCACCTGTTAGAGGATCTATATTGTCTCCTTTTATTGGATTTTTCTTTGCTCCGGTAAGATAATCAATGACGTTAAAAGTTTGTTCTATGTCTTTACAATTTACCGCGCCACTATTTTTTACCTTATAAATTCCGGCTTTGGTTACTGTTACTTGTTGATTGTTACCTCCAAAAACAACATCGTTTTGATCCCTCCATTCATAAGTGGCATAACCATTAGCCGCTTTTAAAATGGCAGTATCACATATCGATACATCTCTCTTAAATAGACAATCATCTATTCCAACTAAGAAATTGGTAGATGTTGGTGATCCTACATTACAGGATGAAATATTAGAAAAACTTCCTTCACCAAATCCTCCTTCCGTAGTGTTTTTATCACCATAATATTTGGAATTAGCTATATTTTTTATTTCATTAGAACAAGCGTCGATTAATTCATTACAATCTTTTACAACTCTAACTCTAAATTTAATTGGATATTCTGCTCCCTTTGCAATAACAAAACTATCCGGTACTGTAAATACAAGAGTTCTTGTAGCTGCTGTATAAGTTGCCTTAATAGCAGAGTCCATAATTAAGATGTCAGTTGATTCATCAAAAATTATATTATTCGGAAGAACATCGGTAATCGTGAAATTTTTAGCATTGTCATTCCCTTCATTTCTAAACTTAATTTCATATCTAAGTTCTTGTCCCAGTTTTACCGGTTGTAATCCAATATTTTTGTCATCCTTATCTAATACATTTTTTTTAAGAACTATTTTAGGAGCAATAATTTCTACCGCTAACGCGTTAAAAAACATATAATAAGAATCTGATGAAGTACTTATCCTTAACTCAGCTTTCGTTTCCTTATTCTGTATTACAGTATTACCAGGGTTATCAACTTTTATCACACCCGCATCATAACCCAACGTATTGATACTCGCAGGAATACGACCTGCTAAAATAACATCTCCATCAGTAATCGTGCTATTAAAAAAGTTCGGCACCTTTCCAATTATTTTTCTTACTAATGATTTAACAGGTCCGTAAACAGACTTAATTGCTGGTGGTGGGTCTATAGCATCTAAACCTTTAATTTCTAAACCATCCCCATCCAACTTTGCATCACCTTCTAGTGCACTAAAAGCCAACTTTACATTTACATCACCGAATGGATTAGTCTGAAACCCCGAAATTGGAACAATTAAAGGTGGATCGTTTTTTCTAATAATACTAAAACCATCAAAGCTTGTAACAAATTTACTAGGTAATAAAGGATCTTCGTAAACCACAAAAATAGACCATCCTGCAGCATTACCTCCAGGAGAAAATTTCCCCTCAGAACAAACCAAATCTGCGACTGTATAAACCCCTTCCTTTGATGCCTTTACAAAATCGGTAATATCCTTAAAACAAGCATAAGGCAATGATGCAAAAGGCGAAACTACACCTTCTTTTCCCTCATCATGAAGTACAATTCCTTCAATATTTTCAAAAACTTTACTGTTTGGTGTTTTTAGTTTTATCTTAGAAATTGTAGTTCTATCAGCATCCTTACTATTGTAGGTTCCCGACCAATATAAAGCCGCATAAACAATATTATAACAATTTTTGCTCCCTTTAGGAATCACTAATTCAGAGGAACTTGAATTTTTAATAGCGTCTTTATCAACCTTAATATACTTCATAGTGAAATTATCATTCACCTCATTTGTTAAATCATAAGCATCGTTAGCACTTTCTCCCTTCTTATCGGTTTCTCTATTTAAGATATTGTTTCCAATAACTAAAATATCTCCATTCAAGTTGTTTTTATAACGTGTCGCAAACTCTTTTCTTAACTGAGAATAAGAAGAAAAACTGAGCAATAAGAACACAACTGCAATTAATGTTTTAAAAATAGTAGGTTTTTTCATAGTCCTTTTTATTTACTTAAACTTTATTCTCTAAGGGGCATTAGTGAATAAAAACAATTAGTATTTTAAATTTTTATTATTTAGACTCTTCCCAAAAATTAAGAAGGGCACAACTTTTTATTGATATTAATTTTCCACTTTAGCGATAACCATTTTCCCATTGTATGGTTTGCTGCCTTTAGCTTCCAGTGCTTTTTGAGCATCTGATAATCCTTCGAATTTATCGTAATAAATGTAATATTTACTTGTTGTCACATTATAAAAGAAATTCACATTTGAAACTCCTGAAGCTACTGCTTTGGCAAGGAATTCATCTCTCTTCTCCACACTGCTGTGTACAGCAACAATTAAATAATACCCATTGTCAGAATTTTTAATATTCTTAATAATCTGCATGTTTGACTGATCTTCTCCAAAATCAAAATCACTTGCTGTTAGTGGTGTATTACTTAGTTTTGTTGTTTCTTTTATACGTTTAAGAGCAGCCAAATCCTGTTCATATCTTCCTTGATCATTTTCGTATGCAGCTCGTTTAATTCTACGTTTTTTCTCAATTTCAGTTTCTGCCTTAATACGTTCTAAATTGGCAAGTAAAGCTGCACTGTCTTGTTCCATTTTAAGCTGTGCGGCTTTCAACTGATTTATTTTCTCCAAATAAGCTTTGTTCAAAGCATCATTTTTATTTGGTACTTTTTTAAGTCTTTCGTTGTATAAATTCGTCAGTTTAGCAATCTCATCTTTTTGTATTCTGTTGGCATCTGCCAATTGTGATTTTAAAGCTTCTAACTGACTGTTTTCAGCAGCAACACTTTTGAACGGTTTAGGCTCTTTGTAGATCCCTTTATCGCTTAAGTCATTCTCTTCTCTTAAGTCGTCCAAATCTTTTTGTTTGTTGGCTACCGTTGCATTAAACTGTTCCAATAAATCACTTTGTGTTTTTCCTGAAGCATCTAAAGACTGCGTTAAATTGTCAATCGCTCTTGCTGTATCATCTTTCGGTGCTGAAGCCGCTTTTGCTGCTGCTACTGCTGCTGCATCTGCCGCTAGTTTTGCTTGTAGCGCTACCGCATCAGCTTTGGCTTTTGCATCTGCTAATAATTTTGCTTCACGTGCTTCTTCAGCCAGTTTTAATTGTCTTGTTTCTTCTTCAGCTTGTAATTTTTCATTTGCTTCTGCATCCGCTTTAGCTCTGGCATCTGCTAATAACTTAGCTTGCGCTGCTTCCATATCTGCTTTAGCTTTAGCATCTGCTGCTAGTTTTGCCTGAAGTGCTTCTGCATCGGCTTTAGATTTGGCATCAGCTTCTAATTTCGCTTGTAATGCTTCTGCATCCGCTTTCGCTTTTGCGTCGGCTGCTAATTTCGCCTGAAGTGCTTCTGCATCAGCTTTCGCTTTAACATCGGCTGCTAATTTTGCTTGTAATGCTTCTGCATCGGCTTTCGCTTTGGCGTCGGCTGCTAATTTCGCTTGTAATGCTTCCGCATCGGCTTTCGCTTTAACATCGGCTGCTAATTTAGCCTGAAGTGCTTCTGCATCGGCTTTCGCTTTGGCGTCGGCTGCTAATTTCGCTTGTAATGCTTCCGCATCAGCTTTCGCTTTTGCGTCTGCTGCTAATTTCGCCTGAAGTGCTTCTGCATCGGCTTTCGCTTTTGCGTCTGCTGCTAACTTAGCTTGTAATGCTTCTGCATCGGCTTTCGCTTTGGCGTCTGCAGCTAATTTCGCTTGTAACGCTTCTGCATCGGCTTTCGCTTTGGCGTCTGCTGCTAACTTAGCTTGTAATGCTTCTGCATCCGCTTTGGCTTTGGCATCTGCTGCTAATTTTGCCTGGCGCTCTTCTTCTTCTAATTGTAATTTTTTAGCTTCTGCATCAGCTTGTGCTTTGGCAGTAGCTTCTGCATCCGCCTTAACTTTAGCATCTGCCAATAACTTAGCTTGTAATGCTTCCATATCCGCTTTCGCTTTGGCGTCAGCTGCTAGTTTTGCTTGTAGTGCTTCTGCATCGGCTTTCGCTTTGGCATCAGCTGCTAATTTCTCTTGCAATGCTTCTGCGTCGGCTTTCGCTTTTGCATCGGCTGCTAGTTTTGCTTGTAATGCTTCTGCATCGGCTTTTGCTTTTGCGTCTGCTGCTAACTTTGCTTGTAACGCTTCTACATCGGCTTTTGCTTTTGCGTCTGCTGCTAACTTAGCTTGTAATGCTTCTGCATCGGCTTTTGCTTTAGCATCGGCTGCTAGTTTTGCTTGTAACGCTTCTGCATCCGCTTTGGCTTTTGCGTCAGCTGCTAATTTTGCTTGTAATGCTTCTGCGTCGGCTTTCGCTTTAACATCGGCTGCTAGTTTAGCTTGTAACGCTTCTGCATCCGCTTTGGCTTTTGCATCGGCTGCTAGTTTAGCTTGTAATGCTTCTGCATCAGCTTTTGCTTTTGCATCGGCTGCTAGTTTAGCTTGTAATGCCTCTGCATCCGCTTTAACTTTTGCGTCAGCTGCTAATTTTGCTTGTAATGCTTCTGCGTCGGCTTTCGCTTTTGCATCAGCTGCTAATTTTATTTTCAATGCCTCTGCATCGGCTTTCGCTTTGGCGTCGGCTTCTAACTTAGCTTGTAATGCTTCTGCATCCGCTTTCACTTTAGCGTCTGCCGCTAATTTTGCTTGTAACGCTTCTGCGTCGGCTTTGGCCTTAGCATCTGCTGCTAATTTTATTTTCAATGCTTCAGCATCGGCTTTGGCTTTGGCGTCGGCTGCAAGTCTTGCTTGTAGTGCTTCTGCATCGGCTTTAACTTTTGCGTCAGCCGCTAATTTTTCTTTTAAGGCCGCTTCTTCGGCTGCTTTAGCTTTGGCATCAGCTGCCAATTTTGCTTTGTTTGCAGCATCAATGCTAGCCTTTGTTTTTGCAGCTGCTGCAGCTTTTGCTTTTGCATCTGCAGCAATTCTTGCCTGAAGTGCATCAGAATCAGCTTTGGCCTTAGCATCGGCAGCTAAGATGGACTGTAAATCCGCTTCTTCCGCTTTTGCTTTTGCATCAGTTTTACGTTTCGCTTCAGCTGCGTCAGCTTTGGCTTTAGTATCTGCTGCTAATTTTATTCTTAAAGCTTCAGCATCTGCTTTCGCTTTAGTATCTGCTGCTAATCTTGCTTTTGCAGCGGCTTCCGCGTCTGCTTTAGATTTATCAGCCGCTAATTGTGCTTGTGTTTTTTGAGGTGTTACCGGTGTTGCTGTTTTAGCTTTAGCCGCTCCTTCTGCGTCAGCTTTTGCTTTTGCAGCTGCTAATCTTGCTTTCGCAACAGCCTCAGCATCTGCTCTCGATTTATCAGCCGCTAATTGTGCTGCTGTTCTTTGAGGTGCTGCTGGTTTAGCTACAGTTCTGGTTCCGGCAGTTTTTGCTCTTGCTTCAGCTACAGCATCGGCTTTGGCTTTTGCATCGGCTGCTAATCTTATTCTTAAAGCTTCAGCATCGGCTTTCGCTTTAGTATCTGCTGCTAGTCTTATTTTTGCAGCAGCTTCTGCATCTGCACGAACTTTTTCGGCTGCCGCAAGTCTTGCTTGCTGCGCTTCTGCATCTGTTTTAGCCTTCGTATCTGCTGCTAACTTCGCTTTTTCTGCACCACTCACTCTTGTTACCGGAGTTGTAGAAGCAGTAGTCTTTTTAGACGGTACCGGCTTTGATTGTGCAGGATCTATAAGAGAACCTTCTTCATCATCACCATAATAATAATTTCTGTTTTTAAATTTATAAGCAATAGCAAATTCATGAGAACCTCCTAAATTAGACAGATTACCCAATCCTCTTTCATAGTTATATTCAATAGCAATGCTTGGTGAAATATTAACACCAAGACCCGCTGAAACGCCGTATAATGAATTATATCCTGCTTGTGCCCAAACTCCTTTTGGAATCGCCACCATAGCAAGTCCAGAAATGATAGTTTTATCTTGCTTGATTTCTGTTTTTAAGATTCCCGAAAATTTACTTCTGTCAAAAAAACCATAAGCATCAATATAACCGGTATACATAGCATGTAACTGAATGGCTCTTTCCGGATCTTCTTTAACTACTCCTGAACCAAAATTGTACAGCACTAAATTATTCACAGACAATCCAAAATCAAGGAATGCAGTACCATAATTAATCCCGGGATTGATCGTTAACATCGTATTTGAAGGATAATCTGCGTTTAAAACGTCCTGATCATCAGATACAATCTTTCCTTTATTCAAACTGCTTTGATAAATGCCCGCGTTTAAACCAAAAGTTAAATTGCTGTCTTCCTCCAAAACGATATTGTGAGCAAAGTTTCCAACTCCGCCAAACACTGTCATTAGACCATAGTTTTGTTGAAAAAGACTAAAAGCAAAAGCTTCATTTTCTCTAAAACGTCCCGAATAACCGAAAACATAGGTATTTGGGGCGTTCTCAAACTGAGTCCATTGTCTTTTGTTGTAAAAACTTATATAGGCATTTTGCTCTCTAACAAAGCTAAATGCAGGGTTGATTAGGTATCTATTAAACTTTAAAGAATTTCTGATAGGTAACGAAAACGAAACAACTCCATTCTCAGGGACAGCTGTGTCCTGCGAATAGAGTACATTTGAAAAACCGTAAAATAAAGTTATGAATAGGTAAATTTTCTTCATATTATTTTATCACAGTTATTGATCCTTTTTTATCACCCGAGCTGGATTTAATGACGTAGTAATAAACAGGATTAACATTTTTAAAATCTTTTATAAACGAATTGAATTCGGGATCGTAATTACTTCCAACATCATCATACATTACTTCTCCGTTTGAACTCAAAATTGTAATTTTTGTATCAGGCGTTTTGTATACTTCCGGTACATTCCAATAAGGAGAACTACTACTTAGTTTCACAATATTTGGAACAACATTCGTTTTTGCATCTTCCTCAGAAGTAACTCTGAATGCAAATTCTTTAGAAGAAATACAGCCTGAAGACTGTGAAATTTTTGCTCTGTAGCTACCTCTTACCGCTATCTGATAGGTATCTGTGTTAGCACCATCAATAAGATTGTTATTTAGATACCACTCGTAAGTTGGATTGGTCGCATCAGAAGTTATGGACACTTTTAAAGTTTCGCCAGCTTTAAGTTTATAGGTATCTGCCACATCAATACTGGCAGAAAAACTATTGCTTTTTAAGTCGATAGTTCCATTAGCCACACATCCTCCAAAATCTACTGCAACCGAATATAATCCGCTTTCATTTGCATTGATAGAACGTGTTGTTTGTCCTGCTAATACTTTACCATCTTTACTCCAAACATAACTGTTTCCTGAAGTAGCAGTCAAAACTGTACCCGCTCCGCTGGAACAAAAAGGATTCCCTAAACTTGAGGTTACTGAAACCGCTGAACCGGAACCTGATGACGAAACTGTCACACGGTTTGAATATGATTCAGAACTACAAGTTCCATAATTTGTTTCTACATAATAAACTCCCTCGGCAGTTACGCTGTAACTAGGACCGGTCGCAGCAGCGACTAAGGTTGGAGGCACAGAAACGCCATTATCTTTGTACCAGTTATAGGTTAAAAAATCATACTTTAAAGGAGATTCATTTAAAGGATCTGCTCGATCAGGATCAATCGTTAACAAATAACTTCCTCCCGCACAAAATGTAGCGGTTCCTTTAAAGTTATTTATAGTATACTGATTGTCATGTGCTTTAAAATAAATTGGGAACGCCGTTTTATGAGCAAATGAAGTGAATTTAGGACTTGCATAACCGGCAGTTGAAACTCTAAGACTATAAGTATCCGATCCCTTAAGGGTTGAAGGAACCGCAAATTTTATTGTTTTCTGAGTAGGAGTATCGTTTATAACAGGCAGAATTGTAGCAGCAGGAATTACCGTTACAAAATTATCGGTAGATAACTCAACTGTAAACTCTGTTCCTGCCGGAAACCCACTATAGGTAAAAGTGGCATTATATTCATTGTGCACCGTACCCGCACAAATCCTATCAAAAGATAGTATTTCCGGGTTTACAACTTTCGTTTGAGCAAACAAACTCGAGTTGGCACAGAATAACATGCCAAATAAAAGAAAAAATTTGGTAAAAATTAGAGTAGTTTTTTGAATCATATAGTGCGTGTTCTGGCTAAATCTATATCTTCAAAAAACAAAATGTTTATAAATGATTCTGAAAAATCATATCTGTAATTCTCAATAATATCTTTTGCAAGTACTGAATAAGTAGCAGCTATTGATGAATTCTCTTCACATTTAAAAGTAATTAGATTACACTCACCAGTTGTAGCAAGGCTATCCTTGGGGATGGATAGCCCTTCTATAAACTGATTAGAATCAGTATCTAATTGGCTGATACGTTGCTCAGCTATATCTTTGTTTTGGTCAAGCGTTGACGCTGTCTTTTTACATTTATTAAGTACAGAAAAAGTAGGTTCTTCTATTGTACTTTGTGCATATAGACTTAATGTCATAGGCAAAGCCAAAAATATAATACAAGTAAAATATTTTTTTATTGTTGGGGCCATTATATTATGATCTTTATTTGAGTCCGATTTAAGACGAATACATAAATTGTGTCTGGGGACTTAATTAATAAAATTTACGCTCTAAAATAAAAATCTATGTCTTATCTATCTGTTTCCGCTAGAAGCCGTAATCTTTCCTAATTGTAGTCTGAAATCAGGTTTCTTTGGGTTAAAGATGTCAATAAATGTCTCTTTGTTATCACTTTGTGAATACACGTTAAAGAATACGCTATTACCATACCAGCTCTCTAAATCTTCATTGTTAGAATTGTATTCTGTAAAGATATTTCCGTTACATAGGTTGAAATACATTTCTTCAAATCTGATTTTTTTAAGATTGGCATCATTAATCTCTGTTTTACTGTCTAATAATACAGCTGGATTAAATCCGGAGATCACGCTACGTTTCATTTCAAGTGATGCAGTTTCTGCAACATAAATAGCTTCTTTTACTAAACCAGACTGAATGTCAGCTTTAATATTTTCACTATCGTTAAGCATTGTAATATTCGAAGCAACTACTAAAGTAGGTTTTTTAGTAAAATCTGTTTCGCTTTTCTTATCGTATGTTCTAACCTCCATACAACGAGATCCGTCTTTTGTACTAGACAAATAAGAAGATCTGATTGCTAATGAGTTGTATAAACGACATTGAACTCCTTGTGTGAATTTAAAATCATCATTGATTGATTTATAAGAAACCAATTTAGTTGCATTTAAGTCTCCACCATAGAAAGCAAATGAATTACCACCTGAGTAGCTAACCATTACGTTTTCAATTATTGTTTTGTTTCCAACACCTGCAACAGTTAATCCGTTGAAAGAATCTAAACCTTTTACTTTTTTCCCTGCGAATTCGATTCTAACGAATCTTAAAATTCCTGAGTTACCGGCAACATTATCACCACCATAAGTAGTAAGAGTAGGATCAAGATCAAGGTTGTAAGAACCGGCGTTTCCGAATTTATTAATTGGAGAATCACCAAGAATTACAAGTCCTCCCCAATCACCAGCTTTTTTCTGGCTACGGTTTGAAGTAAATACAATAGGATCAGTTTCTAATCCGTCTGCAATAATTGATGCACCTTTTGTAACTACCAATGTTCCTTTAGTTTCGAAATCACCAATGATTAACGTACCAGGTTCAATAGTTAAAACAGCATTATTAGTAACATAAACGTTTCCTTGTAAAACATAAACATTCCTTTTCATCAATTTTGTATTAACAGAAATGTTTCCTGCTAAAATTTGATTTGCTTCTCCATAGTCTACTTTGTTAGGCTTAAATTCGGTCCAGTTATTCAACCAATTGTTGTAGCCCATAATTCCTTTCTCTTGCTGAGCACTCATACTGGTTACTGTCAAAAGGATGCAGATGATTTGAGTAATTTTTTTCATGATAAGGGGGTATTACGGTTAATAATAAATTTGGGTATGCGTATGCGTAATATGATAAAAACTCATCTCGAATTATCTGATCGTAATCAGGATGCTTCGAGAACGAGTTGTTATTTGTACTTCTACTTTTAAAATTTTATGAAACTCTAACAGATCAAAGATTTACATTGTTTTATGGCTCGCTTAGAGTAAGAGCTTCAAGCACAATGTTTTACAGTACTTTAACACTTCTTTTTCTCTTTACAAATGAACTTAAAAAATCAATACTAAGTTTATACAAACAAACAACTGAGTTGTTATAGTTTATACTCGTCACCATATTAATCATTTAACAAGTAAAATACTTTGACAAAAAGGTTTCAGAAATTTTAAAATATTACATTTCGTTCAATTCGTTGAACTCATGTAAAGACTTTAATGTGCTTTCGTAAAATAAAATGGCTGCGATTAGATTTCCTTTATCAGAATATGGCATCATTTTTCTTTGGAATTCAACTGTAGTGTCCAAAAACGTAGCAGTTCCAGTTGCCTGAGAATCCAATACTTTTTTGTGCTCACTGTCGTCCGGAATACCTAAGTCTGCCATCGTAACACCTGGTTTAGTCACCAATGCAATGTAAGGGAGAGTTTTAACTAGTACTTTAATACGCTCGATATACAGTTCCAAAAGTTCACCTTTTTGCATACCACTCAATTCTTTTTGATCGTGATACTTGCGAATAAGCGCTGTTGTACTGATTATACTTCTAGGAGCATTCTTAGCCTGGGCAGAAATTGCTCCAGTTGTCATTAAACAAAATAAACTTAAAAAAATAATTTTCCCTTTCATAGATTCTTATTAAAATTGGTTGTTGATGAAAACAAAAATATGTAAATTATGTTAAAACGCAACTTTAATATTTTCTTTTTTGAAAAATTAAGCTTTTACATCGTCCGAAAAACTGCCGTATGTCGAGAAAATATGCGTTTTAGCGAGTTTTTTGTTAATTTTGTTAAAATATATATTTGTAGGAATTGACTTTATATATGGTCTTCTTTACGCATTATTGTAGGTAAAAAAAAGATATGTTTTAAATATTTTTATAAAAACTATTAACAAAAAACCATTAATATCTCACCAAATCCCACCCAGTACTTACCCAAGACGAGCCAAAAAAAATAAACAATTTAACAAAACGCTGTCTGTTAAAAATAAAAAAACAGAAACATAATTAATCTTTAATTCCGAAAATTTTTGACTACATCATTTTCTTCTATCTTTGCTACATGCAATTTTCTCAAATTTTAGGTCAAGATTACATCAAAAGTCACTTGATACAAAGTGCATCTTCCGGAAGAATTCCGCACGCACAATTATTTGTCGGGCCGGAAGGAAGTGGTACGCTATCAACTGCTATTGCTTACGCGCAATATATTTTATGTAACAATACGGGCACTGAAAACTCAAACGGAAATGATTCCTGTAATCTCAAATTCCAAAACCTTTCACATCCCGATCTCCATTTTATTTATCCAACCGTCACCACCGAAGATGTAAAAACGAAACCCAAAAGTTTAGATTTTATTCAGGACTGGCGCTCCTTTATACAAGAAATGCCTTACGGAGGCTTATTCGATTGGTATAAAATTTTGGGTGTTCAAAACAAACAAGGAGAAATCAGAGTCGAAGACGCACAGGAAGTTTTGAAATCACTTGCCTTAAAATCGTACGAAGGCGGTTATAAAATTATGATTATCTGGATGGCCGATAAAATGAATATCGCTGCTTCAAATAAATTATTAAAACTTCTCGAAGAGCCTTCAGATAAAACTATTTTTATACTGATCTCTGAAAATGAAGAAGATATCATTCAAACAATCCGTTCTCGTTGTCAGGTGATTCATTTTAACGGATTACCCGAAAAGGTGATCGCTGAAGCCTTGGTTGCTAAAGAAAATATCGATTCTAATTTAGCTTTAAAAATCGCACATCAGGCGCAGGGAAATTTTAGTAAAGCACTTTCTATACTCAAAGAAGATGACTCGGAATATCCTTTTGAACAATGGTTTGTCAATTGGGTTCGTGCTGCTTTCAGAGCCAAAGGTAATGCCGCTGCCATTCAGGATTTAATTTCCTGGAGCGAAGAAATAGCCGCTCTTGGACGTGAAAGTCAGAAGAAATTTATCCAGTACTGTATCGAAATGTTCCGACAGGCGCTTTTACTTAATTATCAGGCACCAAGCCTCGTTTACATTGAGCCGAAAGTAGATAAATTCAAACTCGAAAATTTTGCTCCATTTGTTAACGGAAACAATATTCATGACATTTTTAAAGAACTTTCGGAGGCGATGTATCACATTGAACGGAATGGAAATGCAAAAATAATTTTAACAGATCTATCTATAAAACTCACACGTTTAATTCACAAAAAATAATTTGCTAATGAACAATACTGCCACAATTTTACTGTTGGTTTTTCTGGCCTTAACTTTTTTGCAATCCGGTTATGAAAAAGTTTTCTACTGGAAGGATAATGTTTCCTGGTTGAAGGAGCATTTTTCCAAAACAATCTTAAAAAATCAAGTACCACTAGCCCTCTTTCACCTTTTAATTTTAGAATTAATTTCGGGAATTTTATGCGTGGTTGGTGTCATACAATTGCTTACAGACAGCGGTCGTGAATTTGGCTTCTACGGCGCTATTTTCTCTTGTATTTGTTTGCTAATGATGCTCTTCGGTCAACGATTAGCCAAGGATTATGATGGTGCAAGAACCATTGTTATCTATTTTATTCCGGCAGTTATGGCGGTATATTGGCTGAATTAAATCTGCCAAGTCCTATTTTACATAATGTTTGAATAGGTAAGATAAAACATCAAATCCAAAAAAGTCTATTTATGCACTTTGATAAAGATTTGCTAACCTAACTCAATTATGAGGAAAAAAAGCCACAGAATAAAGGATTAAAATGATTAAATAATCTGTGCAAATCCTTTTAATCAGTGGCAAAAAAAACAATTAGTGCCAATTCGTGAAATTCGTGGCAAAAAAATAAATTTTTACATTAAAAAAATGAAATCAAAACATCCTGCAGAATCTCTAACTATTTTAACCGATTTAGTTTTACCAAGTGAAACAAATCCTTTGAATAACCTTTTTGGTGGTGAACTTTTGGCCCGAATGGACCGTGCGGCAAGTATCGCAGCCCGAAGACATTCGCGTCGAATTGTAGTAACAGCTTCTGTAAATCACGTTGCTTTTAACAGAGCTATTTCTTTAGGCAGCGTTGTTACCGTTGAAGCAAAAGTATCCCGTTCTTTCAAGAGTTCTATGGAAGTTTTTATAGACGTTTGGGTAGAAGACCGCGAATCTGGAAACAGAACAAAAGCCAACGAAGCCATTTACACCTTTGTTGCGGTTGACGATACCGGCAGACCGGTTGAAGTTCCGGCGATCGAACCTGAAACGGAACTTGAAAAACAGCGTTATGATGCTGCTTTACGTCGTAAACAACTGAGTTTGTTGCTTGCCGGTAAAATAAAAGCTGAGGAAGCTACAGAACTAAAAGCATTGTTTTTATAGCAATAAAACAACGTTGTAACTTCAAAAAAAAGAAGTATTTTTACAAAATTACAAGCCCTTTCAAATCTAAATCAAGACGTAATTTGCGATTTTGATTGGCTTTGAAAAAGAAAAAAATTATAACAATTTAGATGAAAGAAAAGATGAGTTCAGACAAAGAGGCCAAATTAAAAGCGCTACAACTTACGCTTGACAAACTTGATAAAACTTACGGAAAAGGAACCGTAATGAAAATGGGCGACAAAGCCATTGTAGAGGTAGAAACCATTTCTTCTGGCTCTCTTGGTGTTGATTTAGCTCTTGGGGTAAATGGTTACCCAAGAGGAAGGATCATTGAAATTTACGGGCCAGAATCGTCCGGTAAAACCACACTTACCTTACACGCGATTGCCGAAGCTCAAAAAGCGGGCGGAATTGCTGCTTTTATAGATGCTGAGCATGCTTTTGACAGAAATTATGCTGAAAAATTAGGCGTTGACATTGAAAACTTAATTATTTCTCAACCGGATAATGGAGAGCAAGCTTTAGAAATTGCAGAAAACCTGATTCGTTCAGGAGCAATTGATATTGTGGTAATTGACTCGGTTGCAGCCTTGACCCCAAAAAGTGAAATTGAAGGAGAAATGGGAGATTCAAAAATGGGTCTTCACGCTCGTTTAATGTCTCAGGCCTTAAGAAAATTAACCGGAACGATCAGCAAAACAAACTGTACGGTTTTCTTCATCAACCAGTTGAGAGAGAAAATTGGTGTAATGTTCGGAAATCCGGAAACTACAACAGGTGGTAACGCCCTAAAATTCTACGCTTCGGTACGTATTGATATTCGTCGTTCTTCACAAATTAAAGACGGAGAAAATGTAATCGGAAACAGAACCAAAGTAAAAATCGTTAAAAACAAAGTAGCTCCACCTTTCAAAACTGCCGAATTTGACATCATGTATGGCGAAGGAGTTTCAAAAACAGGAGAAATTTTAGATTTAGCTGTTGAATTTGAGATCGTTAAAAAAGCAGGATCATGGTTCAGCTATGGCGATACTAAATTAGGTCAGGGACGTGATGCCGTTAAGTCTTTAATTAAAGATAATCCGGAATTAGCTGACGAATTAGAAGCAAAAATTAAAGCGCACATTAAAGAATTAGCTAACGCATAAAACGTTACAAATCTGATTGTTGCAGATTCTTATACTATAAACCCGACCGTTCTAAAAGCGGTCGGGTTTTTTATTTTGAAAAAAAACGGAAAAAAATCTACTTCTTGACGCAACCATTTTCCTTTTTGTTCATCTAATCATTATCATGTGACTTTTATTACAAGTTAAAAATCTAATTACCAAGGCTATTTCCTTTAAAACAATTAAGGAAAAAACTAAAAAGCAATTGATTTTGATTTCGATAAAAGTATTGATAAAATAAGATTTTGAATATAAAAGGGGTTTTAAATTCAAAAGAAAACCCGGCATGATTCATACTCAATGCCGGGTTTAATATTTAATTCTTTTTACTTTTACTTTACGCTCTTAAATTCCAGTAATTTATTGTAAATCACCTGTCTTACCTGATCTCTCAGCTCTTTTCTGTTCTCGCCCGTAAGTCCTTTAGTTTCAATAAACGATAATATCTTACCTCTCATTTTACCGGGACTTCCGCTTAAAAAAGTATACGAAAATCGTTCTTTATTATCCGCAAAAACAATCGGAACAATTGGAATTTGATGCTCTATGGCCAATCTAAAAGCCCCATCCTTAAACTCGTCTAGTAAAATTGATTCATCATCAGGAACTCCGCCTTCCGGAAAAATACAGATGCTTAATCCTTGATTTAGACGATCCTGAGCTCGTTTGAAAACATCATTTTTACTCTTCGACGAATTTCTGTCTACCAAAATACAAGTTCTTTTATAGAAAAATCCGAACAACGGAATCTTTACAAGCTCCTTTTTTCCAACAAAAACAAATGGATTTTTTATAATGGCCAGCATTAACATAATGTCTGTCATTGAAGTGTGATTAGCCACAATCATATAACTTTTGCCTCTTTCAAGCTTTTGTTCCCGTTTGATTTTGTAATAGAATCCCATTCCGTAGAGGATGAATTTCGCCCAAATTCGCGCCATTCTGAAAAAATACGGATAACCACTTTCGGTTATAATCGAAGCCAGTAAAAACGGCAACATAATCAATATCGGGATGGCCATTAAAATATAAAACCAAATGCGCCAAATGACCCAAAAAACAATTTTTATTCCTTTCATGGTTTCAAAAGTAATAAATCGAAGGTGATTTATTATAAAAGAATTTATTTTCGTAAAAACTTTGCCAACTTTACGCCAAAGAACAAATAAACTTTGTGTACTTTACAAAAAACTTTGCGAACTTTGCGACCAGGAAAATAAACCTGGCAAACTTTCCAATTAAAAAATACGAAATTTAGGGTTAAAATCAACAATAAACCATGCGAACTTTGCGGTTAAAACCTTGCATCTTTGCGGTTAAGAGAAAACTAGAATGGCAAAAATACTTACCGGTGTTCAAAGTACAGGAACACCACATTTAGGCAACTTATTGGGAGCAATTATTCCCGCAATTGAATTATCTAACAATCCGGCAAACGAATCTTTTTTGTTTATCGCTGATTTACATTCGATTACACAAATCAAAGATGGTAAAACATTAAGAGAAAACACCTACAGTACAGCAGCAGCTTGGTTGGCCTGTGGTTTAAATCCCGATAAAGTTACTTTTTACAGACAGTCTGATGTCGCTCAAACAGCAGAACTAACCTGGTATTTAAGCTGTTTTTTTCCATTTCAACGTCTGACATTGGCCCATTCTTTCAAAGATAAAGCAGATCGTTTAGACGATGTAAACGCCGGACTTTTTACTTATCCGATGTTAATGGCTGCTGATATTTTATTGTATGACGCTCAATTTGTTCCCGTTGGAAAAGACCAATTACAGCACTTGGAAATTACTCGTGATGTAGCCTCTCGTTTCAATCACCAAATGGGTGAAACTTTTGTAATTCCTGAGGCTATAATTCAGGAAGACGGCATGTTGATCCCCGGAACTAATGGCGGAAAAATGAGTAAATCTGCTAATAATATTATCAATATTTTCCTTGACGATAAAACCTTACGCAAGCAGATAATGAGCATCGAGACAGACAGTACGCCACTTGAAGATCCAAAAAATCCGGACACTTGTAATGCCTTTGCTATCTATTCATTACTGGGCACCGAAGCACAAATTGCCGAAATGAGAGCCAATTATTTGGGCGGAAACTATGGTTATGGACATGCCAAACAAGCCTTGTTTGAATTGATCACAGAAAAATTCAAAACCGAAAGAGAAAAATACAATTACTATATCACTAACCTTACTGAAGTAGAATTACTTTTGAAAAAAGGAGCTGATAAAGCAGCACTCATCGCGAACGGTGTTTTACAACGTGCCCGCATTAAACTAGGCTTTGAACCATCATAATTAGTCGTTTTAAGATATTATTTATCCCTTTTCGAGCACAAAGCTTGGAAAGGGATTTTTGTTTGAAAAAATCACCGAAATCCAGCATTTTATATATGTCCTTTCTAACTTATATTTACGAGAAACAGAAAAGACGTTATTCTTAATAAAACATTAAAATTTACTCAAAAAAATAACTACTTAGCTAATCTTGCCATAAAGAAAATCACTCTTAAAACAAGAACAATTATTCCTACTATTGCCCATGGCGACATACCTGAATCACTTGACGATGATGTTGTTTCATATGATTCCGTAAGTTTTTCTCTGTTTGCTTTTAAAAAACTATCCAATTCCGGATTAAGGGCATTATAATTACTCATCGCAATTATTGTAGCTTCCGTAAAAATCGATTTTATTTCTTGATTTAAAATGGGGCTGGTTATTTTATTTTGCAGCAATCTAATTTTCATATCTGTATCAACTGATTTAAAATTTGCAAGCAAAGCATAAAAAGGTCTGAATTTTATAAAATAAATAGACTTAATATTGTGATCCCCCATCGAAAAATTTTGATCTAACTTGTCTAAAACAAAATCTAATTTACCTGTAACTCTCTCACGCAAAAAGTCTAATGATTCTTCCGGCAAATATTCTTTGACCATTAAAATGTCTTCAATAGCTTCAAAATCGTTCTGAGCCATTCTTTCCTCAATAAACAACGTCAATGCTTCTGATAAAAATCTAATAATGAATACTTTTACGGCCTCTAAACTAACTGAGACAGCATTATCAGAACTAAATCTATTACGTGAATAATTTTTCTTAGAAAATAAATTATAAAGTATTCGATTATTTGAAATAGACAAAAGCTCATTTGGAAATTCATTCATTGCTAAAATCAAATTTGAAGCTACACTTGAATCTAAATTGGAATGCTGTGCACGTTCAATTTCAAATTGTTTCTGAATTTTTGCAATATCCTCAGGGTTAAATTCTCTTAAATTTGTTCTATAAATTCCGGCATTTTCGAATAATTCAATAATATTCATTAAAAAAGGGTTAAAAGTGAGGGGCAAAAATAAAATTTTAATATTTCAAACCTAATCTAATTAAAAATAAAGATCAAATAGCCTCAAACAATTTACCCGGTAAAGGTCTTATTACTCCCTTAAGCTCCATTTTTAAAAGGATTCCGGAAATTTTATAAACAGGAAAATCACAACGAAGCGCAATGATATCCAGTACTTCTTTTCCGTTTTTTATTAGAAAATCGTAAATGTTTTGTTCCTCTGTATCTAAAGCTACAAACAGCTGTTTCTGAACTGGTTTTGCTTTATTTTCAATATCCCAGTTCAGCATGTAGATCAAATCGGCCGCACTGGTAAGCACGTTGGCCTTCTGGGTTTTAATCAGATCATTGCAACCCTTACTGTACACATCTGTAACGCGGCCCGGAACAGCAAAAACATCACGGTTGTACTCATTTGCAAAATGGGCTGTAATGAGCGACCCTCCCCGATCTGCAGATTCAATTACAATTGTGGCCTCCGAGATTCCGGCAACAATGCGATTTCGACGAACAAAATTTTCCCTGTCCGGATTAGACGAACTCCAAAACTCGGTAATAAAACCCCCTTTTTCTTCCATTCGGCCGATATACTTTTTGTGCGCTTTAGGGTAAACCTGATTTAATCCGTGGGCTAAAACACCAATGGTCTGTAAGTTGTTGTCCATTGCAAACTGATGCGCCACAATATCAACTCCATAGGCAAAACCACTAACAATTACGGGATCCAATGGTGCTAAATCTTCCAGTAGTGTCCTACAAAATTCCAAACCATAGGAGGTAATCTGACGCGTTCCGACTATACTAATTATCTTTCTCTTTTTTAAATCAATATTTCCTGCAGAAAAAATCAAAACCGGCGCATCAAAACAATGTTTCAGACGCTCCGGATACTGTTCTTCCTGAAAAAAAGAAACCTTTACCGTATTTGCTTTTATAAATTCTAATTCGACATTTGCCTTTTCAAAAACGGTTTTGTCTTTTATATTTTTCAATAAAACAGAGCCGATTCCGTCAATAGCAGCTAGCTGATTGGTTTTCGTTTTAAAAAAAGCCTCCGCACTACCACAATGCAGCAACAATCTTTTAGCCAAAATATCTCCAACTCCATCCACTTTAAGTAGGGCTAATAAATAAAATAATTCCTGATCTGACATCTTGCTAAAATATTATGTAAAATAGAGTCTATTAAAAACTCGATTTGAGGCAGCAAATATCTATAAATTAAAGTAATTTCTTAATAAAAAATAAGATAAATCGTTTTCGCACCCTATTCAACATGAAGCAAAAACACTTAACCATTTGAAAGTTAATTGTATATAAAATAAAGCGAATTGTTAATAACAATTGTGAATAAAATTTTGATAACTATATTCATTACCTAACTTTGTTACTATGAAAATCGAAACTTACATATCGCAGTTATTGTATCGTTATCAGTGTGTAACGGTTCCAGGGTTTGGAGCATTTCTAACCGAAAATCACCCGGCAAGACTTAATGAAAGCACCAATTCGTTTTCTCCACCTAAGAAAACGATCGCATTCAATAGTCTTTTAAAAAACAATGACGGATTATTAGCCAATCATATCGCTCAGACTGAAAATACTTCTTATGGTTTTGCCGTAAGTGCTATTACACATGAAGTTCTAAATTGGAAAAAAATATTAGACGAACATGGTGTTCTGAATTTTAAAAACATTGGTGATATTCGTCTAAACGCTGATCAAAACATGGTTTTTACACCTAATGATCAGACCAACTTCTTATCTACTTCTTTTGGGTTAAGTCCGTTTGTTTCTCCTGTAGTAAAAAGAGAACTGTTCGAGAAAAAACTGGAAAAAATGGAAGAAAGAGAAACGGTTGCTTTATACGAAAATGAAGAGCACGTTAGAACTTCAAAACCATACTTGAGATATGCTGCTATTTTTGTTCTAGGTTTAGGAATTACCGGAAGTATCGGATATCCTTTGTACCAGAATCAAATTGCAAGTCAGACTCTTATTGTAGAAAGTGCTGTACAGAAAAAAGTACAAAACAAAATCCAGGAAGCGACCTTTTTTATACAAAGTCCATTACCGGCTGTAACACTTTCAGTAGATTCTGCTAAAACTGCAACTGAAGAAGTAGAAATAAAAACAATGCCTTACCACATTATGGCAGGTGCTTTCAGAAGCGAACAAAATGCCAGAAAAGCCTATAATCAATTGGTAAAAGACGGCTACAAAGCCAGAATGCTTGGCGAAAACAAACATGGTCTGTTTCCTGTTTTATACGGAAGTTATGCCACTATGAATGAAGCACAAAAAGCACAGAAAGAAATTCAAAAAGGAGAAAATCCGGATGCCTGGATTTTAGTCGAAACGTTATAAATTTTCAATTGCCACTTACTTAACTAAATCCTTTTTTCTTAAACCGAAAAAAGGATTTTTTATTTATACTCGTGCCAGTTTTACAAAATCTACTTCTCGTATATCTGTTCCAGGTGAAAATAACTTTTGCCTTCAAAAGTTTAATTATTTATGAAAGTTTGTTGAAATGAAAATGATATTTTTTATAATTACTGGCCAGACGCTGTTTTAAAAAAAACGAATTATCACAGCCAAAGACCTTTACTTCTAGTCTTTTTGTTCCACAACTCGTTTTAATTTCGACAAAAAGACTCCCCGATTTAATTCAAAAATAACGCCGAAGGCGCCGATTTTTTTTGAAAAAATTGACTTCTAAAAAAGTTACATCCCTAAAATAAGTTCCATAATTTTCTATATTATTACTGCCTAAAATCTATGATTTAATCCAGCTGTCACCCTGAGCGAAGTCGAAGGTTACGTTAGAAAATTTACACCTTTTTCACTTTCTCTGCGCTTCCTAAAGTTCAGAATTTACTAGATACTTATCCCTAGGCCAGTCTTCGACTTCGCTCAGGGTGACATAACGTACATAAGTGAGATTTGGAGGTGTAAAACTAACGTACATCATTCTGTAAAGCTTATCCCTTCCACGTGAAAACTACATTGCAAAAATGGCTTTTGATCCTGGAGCTACTTTTATCAAAAATGAAATAAAGAGATCAGAGGATTGTTTTCTTGTTTCACGCTAAATTTTTTGTTTTTCTACGGCCTAAATCTACTAATTTAATCCAACTGTCACCCTGAGCGAAGTCGAAGGCTACGTTAGAAAATTTTCGCCTTTTTTCAGTTTTTCTGTGCTTCCTAAAGTTCGGAATTTGATAGATACATATCCTCCAGACCAGCCTTCGACTTCGCTCAGGGTGACATAACGTATATCAGTGAGATTTGAAGGTTTAAAACTAACGCACGTTATTTTGTAAAGCTTAGCCGTTCCACGTGGAAACTACATTTCAAAAATGGATTTAGATCTTGGAGTTACTTTTATCAAAAACGAAATAAAGAGATCAAAGGATCGTTTTATTGTGTCAGGTGAAATTTTAGTTTTTCTACTTCCTAAAGTCTCTAATTTAACCCAACAGTCACCCTGAGCGAAGTCGAAGGCTACGTTAGAAAATTTTCACCTTTTTTAAGTTATACTGTGCTTCCTCAAGTTTAGAATTTGATAGATACTCATCCTCTAGACCAGCCTTCGACTTCGCTCAGGTTGACATAACGTATAGCAGTGAGATTTGAAGGTTTAAAACTAACGTACATTATTTTGTAAAGCTTAACCGTTCCACGTGAAAACTACATTACAAAAATGGCTTTTGATCTTAAAGTTACTTTTTCAAAGAACAAAATAAAGAGATTTAAAGACTTCTTTTTTGTTTCAGGCGGAAGAATAGCTTTTTATTGTAAAAACAAAAAATACGGCTTAAAAAGCATGGTTTTGCGACTGTTTTCAAACTAACCAGCCATTTTACTTTTATCCAATCACTATTTGTTGTTATTAATGCTAAAAAACGCCGAAGGCGCCGATTTTTTTTTTTTTCGAATTTAAGCAAAGTCTTGGTCTCTCTTCGAAGTGATGCAAAATTCAATAAGTTTCACAACAAACTCCCTGCCTCTACTCCACAACCAAATCGTTTTGAAAAAAATCTCAAGAGTTTTATCTAAACTGGTCACACAACTTCTACCCAAAATATTCCTGCACAGGGTTTGCGCGAGTGATTCACTTATCTTAAAAATTAAAAAATTATCGATTCAAGAATCGTGTTTTATCGCTGTTTTTTTGTCGTTTTGGCATTTAGAAACCAAACGAGTCTTCGTCAAAAAACCATAACTAAAAATTAACACATTGTTAATCAAGATATTAAAAACATAAAAACAGGTAATTAGTCTAATGTTTTAGTGAATCCAAAATGTTCCACGTGAAACTATTTTCGAATCTAAGACGTTTTAATTTTTCAAAACGATTCAAAAAAAAATAAAATGAAGTCAATACAAAACGTTCTTTTTAAGACAGCACAGCTTGTTTTCTTTTGCTATAAAATCGCGTTATCAAACCAAAAACAATAACAATTTACCGTTATCAAATTACATTTTATCACACTTATTACTTTGATTTTCGAATATCTCAATAAAATATTTCTTTCCCAGCCTTCGACTTCGCTCAGGGTGACACCCGTCTAAAATTGACCATTAAATAACTAATAATACCCATTTATCCCAAGCTTGAAACCTGAAACCTGAAACCTGAAACCTGAAACCTGAAACTTGAAACCTGAAACTTGAAACTTGAAACTTGAAACTTGAAACTTGAATTTGGAATTTGAATTTGAATTTAGAATTTAGAATTTAAAAAAATTGGAATTTTCCCTAATTTATACTCGCCTTAAACATTTTAAGTTCATCCCAGGTAAATTCGTCACCATATTTTTCCTTCAATGGGTTAAGCGATTCTTCTTGATAAAATTGAAAAGCCTCTCGTAAAGCCAGTATTTTATCGTACGGCAATACGTCTGAAATATCCACTTTTTTAGTCTGAATTAGTTTGACTAAATGCATCTCAATTGTCTGCACCGTCAGCTTTCGAATTCGGGCAATATCCTGAATCGAATTCTTTTCTATCCATAGGTCGTAGGTTTCTTCTACCGTGGTTTTTTTGATCGTTTTTGGCTCATTATTATCGCGCTTTTTTGAAGTGTAACGTACAACCGGTTCTTCCACATTGAAGATATCCGTGTTGCTCATTTTAAACTCTTCACGAATCTTTTCCAGCTTATTTATTTTGAAGTTTTTAATAGCCGATGAAGTCAATTTTTCTTTGCAAATCGTTTCTCCTGCAACCACAATTTCAATCAATAATTTAGCTTTCATCAAGCGTAAAACCGCTTTTGTTTGCAAATCATCCAGCAAAGTCAGCTCTTCATAAAATTCTTTCACTTTTTTAAACTTCTGAATTTCAGCCATTTTTTGTAAAAGATCTGTCACCAATTTGTCCATTGGACCGAAAAAGTAATCATATGCTGCCACCATTCTTTCTTCAACAAAATACAAATCGACTGTTTCTTTATTGAAAATTTTGTTCAGTTGTTGGATAAACTTTTGAGAAGGATCTACCAGCTGCTCTATGGTTTCTAAGCGCTTTTGTGCCCAAATAGCATGTTTGGCTTTTTCTGACGCAGCAGCATTTTCGTTGTAACTAAAACGGTGATTGCGCCATTCTTGTGCCAAATCTGACCAATTAAAACTGTTAATCAAATAGTTATGAATAAAGTTTTTCGTTTCAAAATGCAACGATTTCTCTAAAACGTCCTCGGTAGCTTTATTCAAAGCATAATCCATCACATCCTGATCGTTAGAAATCCCATTCATACGCATCGGAGAAAGCAAAATAAGCCCATTTAAGGACCTTAAACGCGATAATGCTACATAGGCCTGTCCGGGAAGGAAAACTTGCGATACATCAAGCGCAGCTTTGTCAAAAGTTAATCCTTGGCTCTTATGTACCGTAATAGCCCAAGCCAATTTGATCGGATAATGCGCAAATGTGCCCAAAACTTCCTCTTCAATCTCCTTGGTGAGCTCATTTACTTTGTAACGGATGTTTTTCCATTCGTACTTTTCTACTTCAATTGTTTTATTCTCTTCGGGGAAATGCACAAAAATTTCTTCCGGTGAAAGCGACTTGATAATCCCCATTTTTCCATTAAAATAGCGTTTTTCAAAGCTCAAATCGTTTTTTACAAACATGACCTGTGCTCCCACTTTCAACTTTAGATTTTCTTCTACCGGAAAAATTTTCTCCGGAAAATCACTTACGATAAAGGGTTGAAAAGAATACTCTTTTCCTGCTAAATCGTTTATCGCCTGCTCGTTAATAGAATCTGCTTTGGCATTATGAGTTGTTAAAGTAATATAACCCGGGTTACTCTTTAAATCAAAGTCAGGCAGTACATATTGGTTCAAAAACTGCACATCATCAGCTGAAATCTGATTGTTACGCAGATTGTTCAAAACCGAGATAAAGGCATCATCTGTTTGACGGTAAATTTTAGATAACTCAATGTACAAAGGCGGATTTTGCTGCATTACGTGAGAATGAAAAAAGAATTTTCCTTTGTAATAATTACGTAACGTTCGCCACTCTTCATCCCTAATTACGGGTGGCAACTGCAATAAATCGCCTATAAAAAGCACCTGAACGCCACCAAAAGCATACGAATTTCTGCGAACAGTCTGCATCATAAAATCAATAGCATCAAGCAAATCGGCCCGCAACATACTTACTTCATCAATAATCAGTAACTCCATATTCCGGATTACATTACGCTTCAGACTGTTCATTTTAAAGTGCCTGCGCAACGTATCTTTATTCTCAAATTTCACCGTTTCGGTAAACTGCGAATTCGCCTCAAAAGAGGGTATAAAAGCGGAAAATGGCAGCTGAAACATCGAATGAATCGTCACGCCACCCGCATTTAAAGCCGCAATTCCGGTTGGGGCAACCACCACAGTATTCTTGTGCGTTGTGGCTATAATTTCCCTCAAAAGTGTCGTTTTTCCTGTCCCGGCTTTACCCGTCAGAAAGATCGACTTTTGCGTTTGATTGATAAATTGTAAGGTGTAAGCTGCTGCTTCTGAAACGTTTTGCATTATGGCTTGTATTGAAAAACTAAAAGTATCGTATTTTTTATAAAAGAAAAAACCTAAATCCGTGTAGATTTAGGTTTTTAGAAATTAGTTTGTTTTGTGTTTTATTTTTTAGCTTCCACACCCTCTTTTGCAGGAGCTTTTTCTTCTGTTTTCGGCGCAGATTTGTACTTATCGTTCAATTCTTTAACGATAACTTTTGTAATATCGTATTTATCTTCAGCATATAATACTGTTGCAGCATCACCTGTTCCGTAGATATAAGAATAACCGTTTTTCTTACCGTATTCTTTGATGTATTTTTTCACTCCGCTTACAAGAGAATCCATTTCAACTCCACTTTCTTGTTGCAATTGTTGCGACAAAGCTTGTTGAGCGTAACCCAATTGTTGCTCTCTTTTTTGCAATTCAGCACCTCTTTGTTGTGCCCATGCCTGACCGTTTGCTTGCGCTTGACTTTGAAAATTAGCAGCGTCTTGTTTAAAACGAGTAATTTCAGCTTGCAGTTGTCTTCCTTTTTCTTCTGCTTGAGATTTGTATTTTGCTTCAAGATCTTTTGCTTCAGTGTACTCTTTCATTAAAACCGAAGTATCAACGTAAGCTGTTTTTACTTCTTTAACTTCTGCTGTTTTACCACATGAAACAACTAAAATTGAAACCGCGATAATTACTAATGCTTTTTTCATTTCTTTAATTTCTATTTTTTTAATGTTGAAGACAAAAATATAAAAAAATAAATAGCATCAACATAAAGTTTAAAAAATGCTCTTTTTTTCTTGTATCAATTTTTGTTATCGGACTTAAGTTATGTATAATTTACTGTTATTAATAATGGATTTCATAGCTCGTTTTTAAGCGAATTTCTAAAAAAAGACATATTCAGAGCCCTTCTTACCTAAAAACGTCGCTAAAACGCGCTAAAAATAAGTTTTAGCTGTTTTTTAGCACGTAAATGTGCGAAGAATATTCCATCGTACGTCTGGCTTTTAGATTTGACTTCAAACCGATCAAAAAAGCACTGATGTAGTTCATTTTTCCTGTTTTGTATTTTTCGGATAATAAACTCACATAAAAAGAATCAAATTTCATCGGAAGTACTTTTTCTAATTTCATATCCACTTTTTCAAAAAGCGATTGAATGGCTTTTTTAGAGAAATGCCAAAAATGAATCGGCACATCATAAGCTGCCCAAAATGTATCGTAATGTTTTGCGTCGTATGATTTAAAATTTGGAACCGCAACAATTAATGTTCCAGTTGGTTTTAATAAACGTTTCAATTCCGAAATTTGAAATTCCAAATTTGGAACATGTTCTAAAACGTGCCACATTGTAATTACATCAAACGAATTATTCTCCAGAGCACTGATTTCGTCCACAAATGAAATTCCTTTTTTAACTGCAATTTCTTTTGCTCTTGCGCTTGGTTCTACTCCAATCGTTTCCCAACCATCATTTTTTGCTGTTAATAAAAAATCGCCAGTTCCGGCACCAATGTCCAAAATTCTGCCTTTCTGAGCTTGCTCTGCATTAATCAAATTCAGCTTATTTTTTAAGGCTATATTTTTTACAAAGTGATAGGCTTTTTCAAATAATGAACGTTTGTTGTCTGTGTGCGAAATATAATCTTCACTTTCGTAATACCTTCCTAAATTTTCTAAATCCGGTTGTGGAGACGTAATTAACATGTCCAGGTTTTCATCATAATACAATTCGAAAATTTCTTTAGAAACGGAATGATCTTTTACCGTAAGAAAGTGTTTTTTATTTAAAACGTTCATTTTATAAATATTGGGGTTTTGATTTAACTTCATAGCAAACCCTAAAAATGAAAAATTCACTTTTAGGGCTTATTCTATTTTATATACTTTTTTAATACTTCCAATTTATTTTGACGGCAGACATTTTCTCGCCTTCATATCTCTTGTCTTCAAGCACTACAAATCCATTTTTAATATAAAACGGCAATGGAGATTTGTATGCCTCTTTATTTTGTTTCACGTCATTCTCATGATCGATCACCCAACCATTCAAACTTCTTTTATTCTTTTTTAATTCGTTTATCAAAAGCCTACCGTTACCACTCCCTTGAATATCGCTATCCAAAATTATAGCAAACCAATCTTCTCCCTCTCGTAAAAAAGTAAAAGCCCAGCCTTTGATCCTGCTATTCTCATCAAGCAACAAATAATGCTTCTTTTCCACCAAAGCATCCAGATACAAATCAAAATCATGCATAGCCTGATAATTTAATTTCACCGGATATTCGTTATTCCAAAGTTGCAACAACGTTTCTTTATCTTGCAATGATAAAACTTCTTTCTCAATTATTTTCATGACTAAACAATAACTTAAATAAAATCTATCACGAAATAGTTTCACGTGGAACAATTGTAATTTTAGATTGTGGATTTTAGATTTTAGATTGCGTGAAATCTAAAATCTAAAAATTACTCCTTACGCTCAACAATCTAAAATCAACAATCTAAAATTCTCTCTCTACCTTCCCATATAAATCAATAACACCGAAATATCACTTGGTGATACTCCGCTGATTCTTGATGCTTGCGAAATGGTTACGGGACGAATTTTGCTTAATTTTTGTTTTGCTTCGATTGACATTGATTTGATTTTGTTGTAGTCAAAATTCTCCGGAATTTTTACTTCTTCAAGTCTTGTCAATTTGTCTGCGTTATTTCTTTCCTTCTCGATGTATCCGGAATACTTCACTTGAATTTCGGCTTGCTCTAAGATTTCCTGATCAAGATCGTTTGCTGCGATGTATTCTTTCACTTTCTCAAATTTCATGATATCCTCCAAATCAATTTGTGGACGAGAGAACACTTTAAACATTTTATCACCTTGTGTAATCAATGCGGTATCCTTCGCTTCTAAAATAGGATTTGCCTCTCCAACCGAAACACTTGTTTCTTTGAAAAAGGCAACCATCTTTTCAGACTCATTTAATTTGTGTTCCATTCTACGCAAACGCTTTTCAGAAGCCAAACCAATTTCATGTGACATTGGTGTCAATCTGAAATCGGCATTATCCTGACGCAACAAAGTTCTATACTCTGCTCTTGAGGTAAACATACGATATGGTTCTTCTGTACCTTTCGTAATCAAGTCGTCGATCAGTACTCCGATATACGCTTCATCACGTTTCAAAATCAATGGCGCTTTTTCGTGTACTTTTAAATGCGCATTTATACCGGCCATCAAACCTTGCGATGCAGCTTCTTCATATCCGGTTGTTCCGTTTATTTGTCCTGCGAAATACAATCCTTCCACCAGCTTTGTTTCCAAAGTATGTTTCAATTGTGTTGGCGGGAAATAATCATATTCGATCGCGTAACCGGGACGGAAGAACTTCACGTTCTCAAAACCGGCAACAGAACGCAATGCTTTAAATTGAATATCCTCAGGAAGCGAAGTCGAAAATCCATTCACATAAACCTCACAAGTATTCCAACCTTCCGGTTCAACAAATAACTGATGACGTTCTTTATCAGCAAAACGATTAATCTTATCTTCTATCGACGGACAGTATCTTGGGCCGATACTTTTTATACGACCGTTGAACATTGGTGAACGATCAAAACCAGATCTCAAAATATCATGCACGTCCAAGGACGTGTACGTCATATGACATGATCTCTGATGAATCAAAGGTGACGTCACATCGGAGTACGAAAACTTATCCGGCTTTGCATCTCCCTTTTCTTCGTTCATTTTAGAATAGTCCAAAGAACGTCCATCGACTCTCGGTGGCGTTCCTGTTTTCATTCTTCCAGATTCAAATCCTGCCTGAACTAAATCTTCGGTGATTCCGTACGCAGCACTTTCGCCTGCTCTACCCCCACCAAACTGTTTGTCTCCAATATGAATCAGACCATTCAAAAAAGTACCATTTGTCAAAACCACCGATTTCGAACGAATCTCAATTCCAAGCGAAGTTTTCACACCTTTGATTTTGCCATTCTCAATAATCAAACCTTTGACCATCTCCTGGTAGAAATCCAAATTTGGAGTTCCCTCCAACATCATTCTCCATTCTTCGGCGAAACGCATTCGATCACTTTGAACTCTTGGCGACCACATTGCAGGACCTTTTGATTTGTTCAACATCTTAAATTGAATTGCCGTCCGATCTGAAATAATTCCGGAATATCCTCCGAGCGCGTCAATCTCACGAACGATCTGTCCTTTTGCAATTCCACCCATTGCAGGGTTGCAAGACATCTGTGCAATGTTCTGCAAACTCATTGTAACCAGCAGCGTTTTGGATCCCAAATTTGCTGCCGCTCCCGCGGCCTCGGAACCGGCATGGCCAGCACCCACCACAATAACATCGTATTCTTCTAAAAACATTTTGTTTTATTATTCTCCGGAAACCCTTTAAGGTGGCTCTCAGAATTAACTTTATACTCTTTTGTTCCACGTGGAACTTTTCTTAAATTCCAAAAAAATGAAATACCAAATTCCAAAACTTGGGGGTTTTAGCTGCGCTAAAACGGGGTTCAAACTGTTCCACGTGGAACGGATTTGATTTCAAAATTTCAAAACTGAGCGTTCCACGTGGAACGTTTCACAAACTCAATCTCAATATTTCACTTTGTTTCACGTGGAACGTTTTCTGGATATCTCTACAAAAACAGAATATGTTTCACGTGGAACACCTTTTCAAACTTTTAAAAAGATGTTTAAGCTATAGTTCCACGTGGAACATGGCGATTTTTTCATCTTCTTTTGAGCGCATTAACGCTGCATCAGCATCACTTTTATCTTTGTATCCACAGTAATGCAAAATACCGTGGGCTAAAACACGCTTCAATTCTTCATCAAAAGGAACATTAAAATCCTTAGCGTTGTCTTCTACTCTTTCAACAGAAACAAAAATATCTCCGTTTAATTCGTTACCAACTGTATAGTCAAAACTGATAATATCGGTTAGTGTGTCGTGATCCAGATACTCTACATTTATTTTATGAAGATATTCATCGTCACAAAAAATGTAATTTATCTCTCCCTCGTTTTTGTTTTCAGAAACAATTACAGCACTCAACCAATCAGTAAAGGCTTCTTCGTTCTCTAAATTAAATTCTGTTTCGTAATTAAAATTGATCATTTTGTATTAAAATATTCTTGAACTTTTTGATTAAAATTCGAGCGCAAAGGTAGTGATTGTCTATTTAAAATCTCCACGCTGTTTAAATAATCCAATAACGAGCTTGGCAACGCATTAGTTCTATTTGTAAATTCAGCTTTATTTGTTTCAGATTGGCGCTTGGTATCTTGACCTTGTTGCTGCACTGCATTGTTTAATTTCAATAATTCTTGTTGGATATTTAATATTCTTTGCAAATTTTCATTCTTAAAACCTTTATTCAAAAGTTGCTTTTCGGATTGTTTCATTTGCTCAATAACAGATCTTCCTTGAGAATCTAATCCTTGTTTGGCTAATTCCTTTTGTAATGCTTCACGAAGTTTAACTTGTTCTTTATAAATTTCCATTATTGCTTCAGCATCTCCTTCTCCATCCTCACCTTCTTTTCCGTCCTTTTCTCCTTTGCCATTTTGGTTTCCTTTGCTTCCTCCATTCCCGCTTTTACCATCTTTACCTTGTCCATCTTTACCCTGACCGCTTTGTCCCTGACCTGATTTTCCGTCTTTACCTTCTCCCGGTTTTTGTCCCGGTTGACTACCCGGCTTCATTCCTTCTTTCATTTTATCACCTAATCCTTTTTGTTTTTGAATGATATCCGGCAATTGCATTCCTTGTCCGTCACCAGGTTTTGGTTTTCCGCTTCCGGGTTTAGACATTGACATCTGCATGTTGTTTAATAAATCACTTAAAAAATCAGCTAATTTATTGGCAGATGAAACAGCATATTGTTGGTGCGAAACTCCTTTTGGAACCTGAACATCGGTTAACGACTCTATAGCTTTATCAATATTATATTGTACATTTCCTATTTCCTTCGTTACATCTTCGGCTACTTTAGGGTTTCTTAAAGACAAAGCAAACAGACTATCGTCAACGTGTTTGAACTGTTGCTTTAAATTTTGCTGCACTTTTATATTCTTCGTATATATAGATGATCCCAATTTCATCGACCTAAATTGTTTCATCACATCTTCCTGAGATAAAGAATAGGCTAAAAGATTATCCAAGATCTGACGCAACATAGCCACATCTTCTTCCATTTGTTCTTTCTCCTCACCTTCCATACCGGACTTCATGTCTTGTGCCAAGCTTTTCATTTTCTTAGCAGCACTCTTTTGTTTTGGTTTGGCCGAAGAAGTATTCTTTTTATTCAATTCTTCAGAAGCTTTATTCAAATCTTCTTTTACGTCTTTTTCTTTTGAAGCATCTGAAGGAATTTCTAAAGGAGATTTTAATGATTTATTTTCTTCTTTTAAGTCCTTTAAATCTTCCTGGATTTTCTCGAATGCTTTATTAATTTCTTCTTGTTTATCGGAAGTGTTTTCTTTTTCTTTATTAGAAAGCTGTTCTTCTTTCTCAGCAAGCTTGTCTAATTTATCTGCCACTTGTTCGGCTTTCTTTGAAACATAAAAACGCTTTGTAAGTTCTACCAATTGCTCTAAGTTTCTCGATTGGTTTTTACTGATTTGTTTGAACTTTTCCATCTTATCAAACAACTCTTCGTTATTTAATTTGTCGTTTAAGTTCTTCAATTCGTCCAATAACTTTTGATTTTTTTCTAAATCTTTATCTGCATTCTCTAAACGCTTTTGTAAATCTTCTGCAGTTTTATCCTTTTTATCTTCTTTGAATTTATCCAGATTCTTGTTCATCTTCTCTGTAAACTGCTTCATCAATTCATCTTGTTGCTTCTGACGTTTCAGAAACTCATTTATCTTTTGCTGATCTTTGAACTCTAAATTATCTTTCTCTTTTCCGGTATTCTGAATCTTATCCATTTCAGAAAACTGTTTGGTTTGATTCTTTAAAGATTTCTCTAAACTATTAATGTTTTGATTTTGCTGTTGTAATTCTAAGTCTTGCACTTCATCAGTAGTAGCCACTCGATCTGAAAACACAGAAGACTTTGTACTCTTAAAATTATGAGGCGCATCATTGTCAAAAATTTCAAAATAGTATTCATACGATACACCTTCTTCAACTGCTAAATTACTTGGAAACGAAAAAACGAATTGATCAAAAACAGCTTGCTTTACCGGAATAGTTCCACGTTTGGCAGTCTGGGGTTTGTTGCGTTCGTAGTAAACAATCTGTAATTTAGATAAACCATAGTCGTCACCCAATCTTCCTAAAACATAATTTTTGTCTAACTTCAAACTGTCCGGTGCCGGTGCAACAGTGATCGTTGGATGCTGATCTTTGATAACAGAAAGCTGATAATCGAGTTTTTCGTAGTTTTTTACCTTATTATTGGAGGTAAGAATTTGATATTCTGTATTTTGACCTATGTTTTTGCTCAATTTAAACTCATTTTCGGCTTTATTGAACTTAAAAACTGATTTTTCATCCTTCCAAACGATCTCTTCCGTAGCCTGAGTTTTCATTTTCCAAGTCACCAAAGTTCCTTCCGGTACAATAGCATTTCCTGTTCCCTGAATGGTTTCTGACTTTTTCTTTAAATAAGATGGGAAGTTTAAAACCATTTCGAAATTGGCAATCGATGGAACGGTGATTACTTTCAATTCATATTCATTAGATGAAACTGAATTCCCTTCAAATGAAAAAGCAACATTCTCTATCGGTTTCTCGATTTTAAATTCAAACTTTCCTGGTTCTGAAGATTCCATAAAATAACTTTCATCACCAATATGAATCATCACATTCTCCGGAACGATCTTTCCAACAGATTCCATTTTCACAACAAAATCTTTGTTTTGTTCTGTTTGCAAATTCTGATTTAACACCACAAATTTGAAAGGTGCAGGAGGTAAAAAAGTAGCATTAAAATGGACTACCCTATTTAAGCTTTGAGAAATAATCGTGCTGTTCCCTGAAATATAAAACACTGCAAAAAGCAAAATTGGAATCAAAGCCAATGGCAAATACTTTCTATTCGAATTAAAATTGATTGCATTTCCAAATGGAATTGGTTGCAATGAATTTGCTTTTTGCTCTATTGAAGCCAGCATTAATTCTGAACTTTCTGCTGAATTCTCAGAGGCTGACAATTGTAAAAAGTTCGTCAGTTTATCACTTACTTCTGTAAAATGATTTCCAATAATAGCAGAAGCCTGATTGTAATCTATTCCTTTTTGAAGTTTGAATAACTTAAAAATTGGAAACAAAATAAAACGAAACAAAAGGAACACTTCCACTCCTATAAAAAGCCAAAACAAAAGAGTTCTTCCCAATGGTTTTAACCAAAGGAAATACTCAATAAAAAGGGTAATCAAAAAATACAAAAGTCCAAAACCGGTAAAAAGAAGCATTCCTTTTATGAGTTCATTGGTATAATATTTTTTAATAAAGGCTTCTAGCTTTAGATATATGGCAGACGTTGTTTTCAAAATGAATCTGTTTTACTTATAACCTATAAAAGTACTAATTATAGCAATTCAATTTCCAAAAAATAAATTCCAAATTCCAACTGCTGTAGTCTTTTAGAATTTGGGATTTTTAAAAATTTGGATTTTAACTAATATCGTATCTTTGCATCAAAATTTCAAACAAATGTCAAAGCAAGTTCGGGTGCGTTTTGCACCAAGTCCAACAGGGCCATTACATATTGGTGGTGTTCGTACTGCCCTATTTAATTATTTATTTGCCAAAAAAAACAATGGTGTTTTTTACCTGAGAATTGAAGATACTGATCAAACTCGTTTTGTTCCCGGTGCTGAAGCTTACATAATGGAAGCATTAGAATGGTTGGGAATTGCTCCTGAAGAAACCGTTGGAAAAAACGAAAAATTTGGTCCGTACAGACAAAGTGATCGTAAAGCAATCTATCAAGAATATGCCGATCAACTGATCCATTCGGGTTGGGCGTATTATGCTTTTGATACTCCGGAAGCACTTGATGCCTTAAGAAAAGAACATGAAGCAGATGGAAAAACATTTATTTACAACCATCATAATCGTGAAAAGTTAGATACATCTCTTGTAATTTCTGCCGATGAAGTTGCTAAAAGAATCGCAAATGGAGAACATTATGTGATCCGTTTTAAAACTCCGGTTGATGAAACTTTACATTTGAAAGACATCATTCGCGGAGATGTAAAGTTTGAAACGAATCTTCTTGACGATAAAGTTTTGTTTAAAAGTGACGGAATGCCAACCTACCACTTAGCTAATATTGTGGATGATCATTTGATGGAAACTTCACATGTAATTCGTGGTGAAGAATGGTTGCCGTCTATGCCTCTTCACGTTTTATTATACAGAGCTTTTGGATGGGATGCTCCGGAATTTGCTCATTTACCTTTGATATTAAAACCAGTTGGTAATGGAAAATTATCTAAAAGAGATGGTGATAAATTAGGATTTCCTGTGTTTCCGTTAGAATGGAAAACCGAAGAGGGTACCTCTTCCGGATACAGAGAGAAAGGTTTTTTCCCGGAAGCTGTTATAAATTTCCTTGCTTTATTAGGTTGGAATGACGGAACGGATAAAGAATTATTTTCATTGGAGGAACTAGTAGATGCTTTTGACTTAAACAGAGTGCACAAATCAGGAGCAAAATTTGATCCTGAGAAAAACAAATGGTTCAATCACCAGCATTTAATCAAACAAAATGATGCAGATTTAGCCAAAGACTTTACTCCTATTTTGGAAGAAAAAGGGTTCTCGACTTCGCTCGAACTGACAACACGTATTGTGTCTCTTATTAAAGAACGCGCTCATTTTGTTTCTGAATTTTGGGATCTTACTGATTTCTTTTTCCAGGCACCAACTTCTTATGATGAGAAAGCAAGCAAAAACTGGAAGGAAGAAACACCGGCTTTGATGCAGGAACTGATCTCCGTTTTAGAAAATATTGCTGATTTTACTTCTGCGAATATCGAAACAATTGTAAAAGATTGGTTGACGAAAAACGAAATTGGAATGGGTAAAGTAATGCAACCTTTCCGACTGAGTTTGGTTGGAGCGCTTAAAGGTCCTCACCTATTTGACATTGTAGAAATCATCGGAAAAGAAGAAACTATTTCGAGAATTCAGAAAGCAATAAGTTCGATATAAAACCAACTTTCAATAAAATTCAGACGCTAAGAAACATCCTTTAAATGTTCTTAGCGTTTTTTTATAGTTGCAAAAAAAATAAATCCGAGGAATTTTCGTAATTTACCGGATCATAAAACTAAATCAAAATCATTATGTTCACACCATTTATTATCATTTTAGTATTTGCGTTCTTTATTTTAATGTCTTCCTTTTTTACTGTGAAACAACAATCCTCAGTAGTTATAGAAAGATTTGGAAAATTCTTGAGCGTTAGAAATTCAGGATTGCAATTGAAAATCCCGATAGTTGACCGATTAGCAGGACGTGTTAATTTGAAAATTCAACAGTTAGATGTTATCATTGAAACCAAAACTAAAGACAACGTTTTTATCAAAATGAAAGTTTCGGTTCAGTTTAAAGTGATCCAGGAAAAAGTATATGATGCTTTTTATAAACTGGAATATCCACACGATCAGATTACTGCTTATGTATTTGATGTGGTTCGTGCTGAAGTTCCTAAACTAAAACTGGATGATGTTTTTGAAAGAAAAGATGATATTGCGATTGCAGTAAAAAGAGAATTGAATGAAGCGATGACAACTTACGGGTACGATATTATCAATACTTTGGTGACTGATATTGATCCGGATATCCAGGTAAAAAATGCAATGAACAGAATTAATGCGGCCGATAGAGAAAAAACTGCTGCTGAGTTTGAGGCAGAAAGTTCAAGAATCAGAATTGTTGCCAAAGCAAAAGCCGAAGCTGAAAGTAAACGCTTGCAAGGTCAAGGTATTGCAGATCAACGTCGTGAAATTGCAAGAGGTTTAGTAGAAAGTGTTGAAGTTTTGAACAATGTTGGTATTAATTCTCAAGAAGCTTCTGCCCTGATTGTAGTGACACAACATTATGATACGTTACAAGCCATTGGAGCTGACGCCAATTCTAATTTAATTCTTCTTCCAAACTCTCCGCAAGCCGGAAGTGATATGCTAAATAATATGGTTGCTTCGTTTACTGCTTCTAACCAAGTTGGTGAAATGATGAAGAAAAACAATAAGAAAATTGAAAAACCGAAACCAATTCAGCCACAATCGGGTTATGAAGATGATATAATACCGGAAGAAAAATAATTCTAAAAACAAAAAAGAGGCTTAATTGCCTCTTTTTTTATTGATAAACCACCCAATAATATAGGGCAAAATAGACTGTAAAATACTCACATAAGAATTTGAAAAGTACTCTTTGTATGAGGACAAAAAGCCATTGACAATATTCTGTGGTGTTATCGTTTCCTTAGTTTTCTGAAAACTTAAAACTAATTTCTGATAATTAATGTCTTTTTGAAGTTTCAGTATTTCTAACTCTCTTTCAATTTCAGCGTATGAAGCGTATTTTTTTGTTTCCATAATTAATCATTAAAAAAGATTTCTGAAAATTTCTCCAAAATTGGTCCTTCAACAAACTTATCTTTGATAAAGAAAAGTAAAATAGTTGCCACCAAATACATCCCTCCTACTGTTAAAAATCCTAAGGTATAACTCCCAAACATGTTGCTAAAAGCAAACGCTGCTGCAACAGAACCAAATAACAAAACCATAGCAAAACACAATAAAATTAAAGTAAACTTAAAAATTAGTGTGGTAGACTTCATGGCTACTTTAAAACCCCAAAGTTTGTAATATGCTAAGTGACTGTCTAAATACTCTTTAGCTTGATCTTGCATATTTTCGGTATGTTCTTTTAATTCTTCAAAAGCCATAATTTGATTTTTAGTTAAATAATAAAGCACAAAACGCACTTTAAAAATTGCCATTTCCTTATTAAAAGTAACCAAATAAACTGGAAATGTAATCTATTAAAAAATTCGTTTTGTGCCTGACTTAGAAATTTACTTTTGAAGTTTGGCGTTTTGCGCTTTCAAATCCGCAAGCTTAGATTCTAAAAATGAAATTACTTCTTCTGTTTTGTAACTCATATTCGAAAGTAAATCATCGTATGTTCCGTCAAGATTCTTTTTTGCATGTGCAAATTTTTCACGTAACACTTCAGAACTTGCTCCTATTGAATCCTTCAAATTATGTGTTGCATCATCTAAACCTTCTTTAAGTTTTGCACGTGTTTTAGATCCTTTATCCGGAGCAAATAAAATTCCTACTGCGGCTCCTACTGCGGCACCGGCCAAAATTGCGGCGATTGTATTTGATTTATTAGACATATTATTAGATTTAAGTGATTAATAAAGATACTCTTTTTTATAATTATAAAATATTGATTACAAGATGTTTACAAAAAATTAACAAACTAATTAATACACATAAGCAACTGCTTCGTATTTCCCGTTATCTTTCTCGACAATACTTACAAACGGATAACCCTTTAAAGCTGACTTTGTTTTAATCAACATCGCAGTTTGCTTTTGCTGTCCCAATGGTCCCTCTCCTTTTGTCTTAACAGAAACTCCTTCAAAGTTTGCCACTTTTTTTAAACCAACCGTTTTATCCTCAGACAAAACCTGAACCTTATTGTAATCTGATTTTGAAACTACTTCTACCCTATCTGAAACTTTTTGAGTTTGATTAGTCTGTTTGTTGGTAACTTGAGAAACTGCATATTTGCTAATTTTCATTTCTTCAGCACTTCCGTTTAAAGCATAATAAATTAAATCATTTTCACTTTTAATGAAATTAACATCCAATTGCTCTCCATTGTGTTTTGTAATTTGATGTGTTTGAGAAATTGCCACATTGGCAAATAATACGGCTAATGTAAAATATAGTGTTTTCATAAATTTAGATTTAAAATTAAAACTAAAAATCAGAACGAAATTTAAAATTCAAAACTATCGCATAATCAATGTTATGAAATTTCGAAAATTATGAAACCAATTTGAAAAATGTTTTATAGGCAAAACAGCATCAAAATTGGCACACAATAAGAATTAGATCATAAAATTATTATTTTAAGAAATCAATTTAGAGTACACACTAAAACAAAAATTGCTTTTTTGATTCCAGCGAAACTCTCTTTAACATCTTAATACGAAATCATGAATTTTTAAAAAATCACTACTGACTTCTGGTATGATCGTAAAAATACCAACTTTATAAACAATTCTATGTTAATAACCCGTTAAACTAAGAAAAACGAAGATAAAAACTTAAATAAAGCACCCAAATCAACAATAATTTAAAATACACCTATTGCTATAAAAGAAAATAAAAAACAGCTTACGATAGTTTTATGAAGGTCAATTTTAATTACAAACAGCTATAAAAAATTAAAAATTAATAGCTTTTATAAATGATTGTAAAATAATTACTCAATTGATTTCATCATAACTAAAATTGATTAAAACTTAGCGTTTCTCTTTTTATAGAAATTCACGCACTTCAAAAATGACAAATCTCTCAAAAAATAGGAAACCAAATGTATTCTTAACTTTATAAACAATTTGGTGTTAATAAACCAAAAAAATGAGCAAAAAGAAGGCTAAAATTAAAATAAAGCTCTCTTTTTAATGATTTTAAAAAATAGGAATTAGGAGTCGGAAGAAATAAAAAAACGTCTTAAAATACATTTATGAAAGCCGTTTTTAATTATAAATAACTATTAAAATTTAAATATTAATAATTAAAATCAATAATAAACAAATAAGAAAAATAATAAAATAACTATCAACATAATTGATGATTAGTCTAAAAACCCATTTAGTCCTCTTTTATTTTTTTTAGGGTCAAAATCTATAAAATAAATTGCGTTCTAAATTTTATAGATGATTCAGTGCCTCACAACCCAAAAATGAAGGCAAAAAAAGGTAAATTTAAAATAAGGCTTCTATTTCAAAGATTTTTAGAAATACGATTTAGGAGTCGGAAGAAATAAAAAGATGCCTTAAAAAACATTTATGAAAGTCACTTTTAATATAAAATAATTATCAATATTAACTTTATAATAGATAAAACAAATAATAATTAAAACATACCAATACAAAACAAATAATCAATAAAACTTATACTAAAGTATAAAAATCTCTTTTTAAAACTTAATCCATTCTTCGAGTGGCAAAAAACTACAAAAGGGCTATAATTCTCAACTTTATAAACAATCTAATGTTGATAACCCTAAAAGCAAGGTAAAACAGACGCTAAAATTAAAATAAAGCTCTTTATTTAATTATTTTTTAAAAGATAATTAATGAGTCGGCAGAAACTAAAAGACGTCTTAAAATCAATTTATGAAGGTTATTTTTAATCTATAAAAATTATTAAATTACAATTTTCAATAGAAAAACTATATAATAAAAAAAAGCGCTTATAAAAGCGCTTTTAATAAATAATCTTGATATTATTTCTTTACCATTTCTCCAAGAATTTCAATTTCTCTCTCAGAAGCATTTTTCGGCGGATTTGAATATAATTTCAAAATATCGTCTTCAAACTGATTTTTGAAAGCTTCATTTTCCAAATCTCTTAAATTCAAAAGTGCTTTTGATCTTACATAAGTCGATTCACTTCTTAAAGACATTGTATATAATTTTTTGATTTCTTCTTCTTCAAAATCAGAAGATTTCAAACTTGAATATTTCAAAATAAACTGAGCAAATAACAACGAACTCTTATTATTATTGCTATTTTTCTTTAAAGAATTTTGCAATAAAGAGAAACTACTAACATTTTTTATGCTCTCCCCTATTGCACTTTCAATTGCAATACGTTCCGCTTTTGTTTCCACTTTGAAATATTTGTTGATATCTTTCAAAGAATTATTAATACTATTTTCTTCTTTTTTACCTTTTTCTTCCCAGGCATCTTTCAATCCAACCGTCTTGTTAAATACTAATTTTGAAGCAGTTGAGTCTTTATCAACCGTAAAATAACCTAAACGTTGAAACTGAAATTTGTCTTCATTTTGTGCTGAAGCCAAACTTGGTTCTACAAAACCTGTCACAATTTCTAATGAATTTGGGTTCACAAAATCCAAGAAATTCTTGTCTTTATAACCATCCGGAGCTTCATCTGTAAACAAACGATCGTACAAACGAACTTCTGCTTTAACGGCATGAGCAATAGAAACCCAATGTAAGGTACCGGATACTTTTCTTTGGCTTGCTTCTGTCCCACTTCCACTTAAGGAATCCGTATCATAAGTTACATGAATTTCGGTAATATTACCTTCAGTATCTTTTATAACACTCTCCCCTTTAATGATATACGCATTTTTAAGACGTACTTCTTTTCCTAAAGTCAAACGGAAATATTTAGCCGGAGCTTCTTCTAAAAAGTCTTCTCTTTCTATAAACAATTCGCGTGAAAAAGGTACTTTTCTGAAACCAGCACTTTCATCTTCCTGATTGTTTTCGGCTTCTAACCACTCTTCTTTTCCTTCCGGATAATTTGTAATAACCAATTTTACAGGATCTAAAACAGCCATTACACGAGGTGCAATTTTGTTCAAATCTTCACGAATACAAAATTCTAAAACCGATACATTAATCAAATTATCTCGTTTTGCAATACCAATTGTATTAGCAAAATGACGTAAAGAAGCAGCAGTATATCCTCTTCTTCTTAAGCCCGAAATAGTTGACATTCTAGGATCATCCCAACCATTAACATGTTGTTCTTTAACTAATTGCTGCAACTTTCTTTTACTTACAACAGTATGTGAAAGATTACGTCTTGCAAATTCTCTTTGCTTTGGACGTAACTTATTTTCATCTAAAATCTGATCTAAAAACCAATCGTATAATTCACGGTGAGGCAAGAATTCAAGCGTACAAAACGAGTGTGAAATTTGTTCTAAATAATCACTTTGTCCGTGTGCCCAATCGTACATTGGATAGATTTTCCAAGTATCCCCTGTTCTATGGTGTTCTTTGTGCAAAATTCGGTACATAATAGGATCACGCATCAACATGTTTGTCGATTTCATGTCTATTTTTGCACGAAGAATATGAGTTCCGGCTTCAAATTCACCGTTTTTCATTCTTTCGAATAAATCTAAATTTTCTTCAACAGAACGATTTCTATACGGACCGTCTACCCCTTCAGTTGAAGGTGTTCCTTTTTGAATGGCCATATCTTCAGAAGACTGACTGTCAACATAGGCTTTATTATTTTTAATTAATAAAACAGCCCAATCATACAATTGTTGAAAATAATCTGAAGCATAACGTTCTTCTGACCAGGTATACCCTAGCCATTCAACATCTTTTTTAATTGCATCAACAAATTCCTGCTCTTCTTTTTCCGGATTAGTATCGTCAAAACGTAAGTTTACAGGCGACTGATAATCAAGTCCTAAACCAAAATTTAATGCAATAGAACTTGCATGTCCGATATGTAAATAACCGTTTGGTTCGGGTGGAAAACGAAAATGAAGTTTGTTATTTGACAGACCTGATTTCAGATCTTCTTCTATGATTTGTTCAATAAAATTAAGTGATTTCTCTTCTGATGCCATTATTTTATAGTAATTTTAGCAAAGATAAAAAAAAGGTTTCAGGTTTCAGGTTTAAAGTTATTTTAGTCACAGTAAACCTGAAACTTAAAACTTGAAACAAAGACAAAATGGGAGTTATAAAATTAAAAAACATCCGTACTTTTTCGTACCATGGGTGTTTAATTGAAGAAGGAAAAATTGGATCTGATTACACTGTCGATCTAAAAATTAAAGCTAATTTACAGCAATCAGCAGCTACAGATCACTTAGCTGACACGGTAGATTATGTCCATTTGAACAAAATTGTAACCGAAGAAATGGCTATTCGTTCGCATTTATTAGAGCATGTGGCTAAAAGAATCGTACTTCGTGTTCTGGAAGAGATAAAATCTATAGAAAAAACTACCGTTTGGGTATCTAAAATAAATCCTCCTATTGGTGGTGATGTTGAGACGGTTACCATAAAAATGACGGAAAAGAGAAAGTAATCCTTTTTAAAAAAGGCGTATTTTTTTAAAATTCTTCTCTTTAAACTTTTGAAATTTAAAGATTTTAGTTACTTTTGCCATCCGTTCAAGTACGGCGTCGTGGCCGAGCGGCTAGGCTGGGCTCTGCAAAAGCTCCTACTCCGGTTCGAATCCGGACGATGCCTCAAAAACCTTCAAAGCAATTTGAAGGTTTTTTTTATGCTAAAATTTTAAAAATTCCAAATTTTCTTAAATTCCAAATTCCAATCTTCTAAAATACCGTAAAGGTTGTAAAGCTGCAAAGCTTAAACGTTGCGTTTTTTCTTTTGATGAAGGAGAAAAAACAATCAATACGTTACACCTGAAAGGTTTTAAAAATCTGTTAGGTATAAAAATTATACTACCTTTTTGTATTTAATAAATTATGTTAAAGCAACTTACATTTAATAAGTATTATTCCCTATTTTTATTTAAAAAACATAAATATGAGAAAGCTACTGTTTATAATTCTATTTTCAAGTTTTGCATCTGCTCAAAACATAGCCCGAGACACTTTGTTAAGTAATAACCAACCTGCAACTATTCTAAAATTAGGAAAAACTAAAGTCTATATCCTTCAAAACAAAGATAAAATAACTCCATACGTGTTGCAAAAAGATGGTAGTTATATCTCTAAAGGTGTCCCCTTTGTTTCGATTTTAATTGATAAAAAGTATTCAGGAGATACTAATGAGCTTATTAAGGCATTATTTGAAAATAAACAATCAGTACCGGGAGAAATTAATAAATCGATTGTTAAATCTGACGAAACAAACGTCTTTATCAGAACAATTAAACTTAAAAAAGAAAAAAAACTAAGCTTACATGTTACTTATCCTTTAAGTGATCGTTTTATAAATATGTCTTTTGCTGTTAATTATATCGATGATAAAGATGCTGAGGAAAAAGATAATGCAATGAGAGATATAATTCAAAATGGATTTATCGTTCTGGAAAATTATTACGAAACCAGGAAAATATAAACTAACTACAAATTTAGATTAGAATCTAAAAGATATTATTAATTACACCTAACAGGTTTTAAAAACCTGTTAGGTGTAGTTCTTATAAAACATAAAAAAACCTCTCAAATTGAGAGGTTTTCTATTTTTATCTAAATGCTAAACTACTTGTTTTCAATCTTTTCAAAGGCATTTTTTACCATTTCTTTTTCTTTAGGAAACCAGCCTTGCACGATTAAAACTAATCCGAAAACCATTAAAACGATACTAATTACCTTTTTGATTTTTAAGATATTTGTCGGTGTCATTTTAGACTTTAATTGCTTAGCTAATAATATTTTAATACAATCAACTGCCAAATAAGTAATGATAACTGAGGTAAAGAAAGTCATCATCCTTGGGGTCTGCATTTGTAATTTTGGGCCGACAGAAATAATAACTGCCAACCAAAAACCAAGAACACCAATGTTGATAACGTTCAATAAAAAACCTTTTACAAACAAACTGGCATAATTTCTTTTTATAATATCGCGATCAATTTCTTCGTCATTAATTTTTTCTTCTTTTTTTAGTTTTACAAAGGAAATAATACCGTAAGCCAGCATTATAATTCCACCGAAAATAAAAAGAGCCGGTTTATCTTTTAAACTCTGAATGAGTCGATAACTCCCTAAATAAGCAATAGCTATAAAAAAAATATCACCTAATACTACTCCGAAATCAAAAACTATTGCAGCTCTAAATCCCTTTGTAATACTGGTTTCCAGCAGTATAAAAAATACTGGACCTACCATAAAACTCAGAAAAAGTCCCCACGGCAGTCCAGCTAAAATATCATTTATCATTCAAATACAATTAATTTACTTTACTTCTTCAATTTTTCCTCCGAAAACCGTTTTCTGATTGATTTGTTTTGGTTTTCCATAAATGTAAATAGAGCCTCCTGCGCTTACTTTTGCATCTACAAGGGTAGAAGCATTCACATCTGCTTTTCCTCCCGCAGAAACGCTTACTTTCGTTTGAGAGGTACTTAATTTACTTGCCAGAAGATATCCTCCTGCTCCCAAACTTGCATCCTGATTCGCTGCTTTACCTGATAAAGTGATTTCACCACCGGAAACAGAGCTAACATTTAGCTTATCTACCTCTAATGCTACATTGATTTTTCCGCCTTCTTGTGCACTAACTTTAAAAACAGTAGCTTTTATAGCTTCTTTACTATCAACCGTTGCACCTTCATTAACATCTATTAGCTCAAGATGTTTGTAATATAGCGTAATATCCAAATCATTACCGGATAATAATTTAGGGAAAGGCATTCTTAATTTCAATAATCCCTTTTTATTAACTACTTCAACTTCTGCTTCACGAGTCCCTTTTATAACAATTTTATTTTCTGAAGATGGTACTAGTTTTACACTTAGCTTATCAAAAACTTTTACAGAATCAAAATCTCCTAACTCTTTGGTTACTTGTCCAAAAGACAATTGTGCCACTAATATCGCGGCACCTATAATTAATTTTTTCATGTTCCTTTTCTTTTAATTTAACAATTATTAAGCTCTTCTTAAAAAATGAAAATCCAATTGTTTCTTAACTAAATCTGCATTTTTTACTTTAACGTAAATTTCATCTCCTAATTGTAAAATACTGTTTGAAGTCGCACCAACTAAGGCATACTGCTTTTCATCAAAAGTATAATAATCGTCTTTTATTTCGCGAATTCTAACCATTCCTTCACATTTGTTCGAAACGATTTCAACATAAATTCCCCATTCTGTAACACCGGAAATAACACCCAAAAACTCTTCGTCCTGATGGTCCTGCATGTATTTCACCTGCATGTATTTAATACTATCACGTTCCGCATTAGTAGCTAAACTTTCCATATTCGAGCAATGCAAACATTTTGTTTCATACACTTCTTCGTCCACAGAAGCTCCTTTGTCTAAATAATACTGCAGTAAACGATGCACCATAACGTCCGGATAACGACGAATTGGCGAAGTAAAGTGACTGTAATAATCAAAAGCCAGACCATAATGTCCAATATTCTCTGTCGAATATTTGGCTTTACTCATACTTCTAATGGCAAGAGTATCAATTAAATTCTGCTCTTTTTTACCATTTACTTCTTCCATCAAAGCATTCAATGATTTCGAAATATCTCCTTTGTTTCTAAAATCAATCTTATAACCAAACTTTGCAATAACCGATTGCATGGCAATTAGTTTGTCTTCATTTGGCTCATCGTGAATTCTGTAAACAAATGTTTTCTTTTGTTTTCCAATGTATTCGGCCACTTTTCGGTTGGCTAAAAGCATGAATTCTTCAATCAGATGATTGGCATCTTTTGAAACTTTGAAATAAACGCCTTCCGGTTCTCCTTGTTCGTCTAAATTGAATTTTACTTCTACTTTATCAAACGAAATCGCACCATTGGCCATTCTTTTTCTTCTCAGAATCTTAGCTAATTCATCTAACTTTAAAGTAGCCTGAACAATTTCATCTGAAACTAAATACGAACTTCCGGTAATTGAAATATCAACCGGGATCGTATGATCTTTTGTTTCAATGATATACTGTGCTTCTTCGTAAGCAAAACGCTGATCAGAATAAATTACAGTTCTTCCAAACCATTGGTTGATAACTTGTGCATTTTCTGAAACTTCAAAAACAGCAGAGAATGTATATTTTTCTTCATTCGGACGTAGCGAACAGGCAAAATTAGATAAAACTTCCGGAAGCATTGGCACTACCCTGTCTACTAAATAAACCGAAGTAGCACGTTGATAGGCTTCATCATCTAAAATTGTTCCTTCTTCCAGATAATAGGAAACATCGGCAATATGGATTCCGATTTCATAATTTCCATTCTCTAACTTTTTGAAAGACAAGGCATCATCAAAATCTTTTGCATCTTTTGGATCTATCGTAAACGTAAGCGTATCACGCATATCACGACGTTTTGCAATTTCAGCTTCCTGAATGGTAGTGTCTATCTTTTGGGCATAAACCTCTACTTCTACCGGAAAATCTGCCGGCAAACCGTATTCTGCTAAAATAGCATGAATTTCTGTATTGTGTTCTCCGGGTTTTCCTAAAACACGAACCACAGATCCAAACGGACTATCGGCTCTTTTTGGCCAATCTTCAATGGTAACCAAAACAACGTCACCATTTTCTGCTTCGCCTATTTTATCTTTTGGAATAAAAATATCGGTATACATTTTAGGATTTGCTGTAGAAACAAAGGCAAAATTGGCCTGAATGTCAATAACTCCGACAAAATCAGTTTTATTTCTTTCTACCACTTCAATTACTTCACCTTCAGGTCTTTTCCCTTTTCTTCGGTTGTAAACGTATACTTTAACTTTGTCTTTATCCAGGGCACGATTCAAATTATTCGTTGGAATAAAAACATCTTCTGTAAAATCAGGGCAAATGAAATAAGCTGTTTTACGGCTTGTCATATCAATTGTTCCTTCGTAGTAATCCTGACTTTCTGCTTTTACTAAATATTTACCGGGTTCAGATTCTATAATTTTTTTTGAAGCAGCCAGAATCTTTAAATCTTTAATAATCTGGTTTCTGCTTTTGGTATCATCAAGTTCTAACTTTGCTCCTATCTGTTTGTAATTAAATGCTTTATTCGGGCTTTGCGATAAAATCTTTACTATCTTACTGGAGAAATCTTTCTCATTTTTTATCGGCTTTCTAATTTTCTTACTCATATATCTTTTCTTATAAGGTTTAAAATTACAAATAAGATATCAGATAACAGATTTTAACAAATAGAATTATTAAAAATATAACTTTCGTATCTTTACAAAAAGACCTTTTATGGAAACCTTTAAAACGATTGCCATATTCAATTTCGAGCACGAAACGGTAATTCTCAAACACTTACTGGAGCAAGAAGGAATTCCTTATTTTTTTGAAAACGAAATCACTTTATCTGTGGTTCCTTTCTACTCTGCAGCGCTGGGTGGAATCAAACTCAAAGTACATCCCAACGATTTCGAACAAGTTCAGGAAATCCTAGACAATCTCAACAATCCTTTGAAAATCGTTTGAAACAATTTACAATTTCAAAAATCAATTTCAATTACAAATCAATCTGAAAACTCAAATTCAGTTTTTTTCTTTTTAAACTTTCAAAGTTGTCAACATATATTAAATACAACAAAAAAGAAATTTTAAATTTAATTAAATTTTGGTTGTTATTATAGCGTGTTAATAGGTACAATAATTTTATTTTTAAAAGTATTGAAATGAAGTTTCTCTTAGTTATCTAGAGTTATCAACATACTTATATTTTGTTAAAGGATTAGTTTTTAAGACTTTTTGAATTTTAATTAACAACGGTTGACAACCTAAAATGAATTGATTTTGTAGATAAGTTCATATGTCGATTTTTGTTGAAAATGGTATTTTTGATCTTGATAACTTTTCTAAAAATTCATGAAACTTTATTAGGTTATTTCATTCCGGTTTTGGATTAGGTTTTTTTTTGACACGACCAAAAAAAACTTCTAATTTTCTATCTTTAGTTATTAACAGATAATGTTAATTTAAGGTTAACTGAATATCAATGAATTAGGTTTCAGTATTAACATTCTAAAATTTTAACAAAAACATTGTTTATTCTTAATTGATAATCAGCTTCTTATGGAGATACTAAAATTGTTAATAACGTTAACATTTTGAAATTAAGGCAGTTGTATTAGATGTTTTTTCGCGACGAATTGCAATAACTTCCACGAATTGAAAAAAGTGTTTATAAAGTGGCTATTTCGATAAATTTTAAAAGAAAAATTGGTAAAAATTGGTGTAATTCGAGGCAAACTTTTCTTTTAAAATTGGTTGAAAATAAAATGTACTACTGATATATTGATAATCAGTAATTTATACAGATGTTGATAATTGTTAATAACGTTAACGTATTTAATATTAGGTAGTTATTTAGCTTTTTTTTGCCACGAATTACATGAATTACCGCAAATTGAAAAAAAATGTTGATAACGTGTGTATTTCTGTAGTTTTAAAATAAATATTAGTGAATATTGGTATAATTCGTGGCTAACTTTATATTTTTAAGTTCTTTAATTTAGGGTTTGTTATGTTTAGTATCAATGAGTTAGATATAGGTAATAATTAGGATATGATTTAGAATAAAATACACTAATTATGTATTGATTATCAGAGATTTATAGAGATGTTAGCAATTGTTAATAACGTTAATTAACTTAAAATAAGATAGTTATATAGTACTTTTATGCCACTAATTGCACTAATTTTCACTAATTGGAAAAAAGTGTTTATCAAATACCTATTTATGTAATTTTTAAAAAGAAAAATCAGTGAAAATCGGTGGAATTCGTGTTCAGCTTTACGTTTTAAGCTAGTTTATATTAAAAATGCACTATTTTTATCTTGATTATCAGTGATTTATATGGATATTAATAATTGTTAATAACCTTAATGTATTGAAAATTAAATAGTTATTTCATTCCCGAATTTCGTAAAATGCCCATTCCTATAATTTTAAAAAGAGGAATTAGTGTAATCCGTGTTGAGCTTTAGGTTTTAAGTTAGTTTATAATAAAAGTGCACTATTTGTATCTTGATTATCAGTGATTTATATGGGTATTAATAATTGTTAATAACGTTAAGGTATTGAAAATTAAATAGTTATTTCATTCCCGAATTTCGTAAAATGCCCATTCCTGCAATTTTAAAAAGAGGAATTAGTGAAAATTAGTGTAATCCGTGTTGAACTTTACGTTTTAAGTTAGTTTATAATAAAACTGTACCGTTTGTATTTTGATTATCAGTGATTTATATAGATATTAATAATTGTTAATAACGTTAATATATTGAAAATTAAATAGTTATTTCAGTCAGTAATCGCGCTAATTTTCCCAAATTTCATAAAATGTCTATTCCTGTAATTTTAAAAGGAGGAATTAGTGAAAATTAGTGTAATCCATGTTCAACTTTTCTTTTGAAATAGATTTACTTCAAAATTCTTTGGTTAAATTTGTGCCACACAACTTAATAGTATTTAAAAATGAAAATCTCGATAGGAAACGATCACGCAGGACCAGAGTATAAAAAAGCAATTGTTGCGATGTTGAAAGCAAAAGGATATGAAGTAACCAATTATGGAACTGATTCTGAGGATTCTGTTGATTATCCTGATTTTGGACATCCGGTGGCCACTGATGTATCTGAGGGGAAAGCCGACTTCGGAATTGTAATTTGTGGAAGTGGAAACGGAATAGCAATGACAGCAAACAAACACCAAAAAGTAAGAGCTGGTCTTTGCTGGACTAAAGAAATTGCTTATTTAACCCGTTTACATAATGATGCTAACATTGTTAGTATTCCGGCACGTTTTACTTCTATTCCTCAGGCTGTAGAAATAGTTGAAACGTTTTTAACTACAGCATTTGAAGGTGGAAGACACCAAAATAGAGTGGATAAAATAAGTTGCTAATATATTTTGTGGTATGTTTAAAACCACAATTACAGAAAATAAACATTTGGTTATAAAATAGATAAATTGATAGCCGCTTTTGTTAGTGTTTTAACATTAATAATTGTGGCTTTGTCTTTATGATGAAATTGTGCGCTATTTTGCCCTCAAAAAATTGAATATAAATTTATTGGTTGAATTTTTCTTCTAATACTGTTGCTAAAAGTATAGAGGAGAAAAGTTACTGATCAGTATTCAATATAAAATATAGAAAAGTAGAAAATTCTTAAGATTTTATAGTTTAAGAAAAATTTTCTGCGGCTATTATTGAAAAAAGTTATTTCAAATAGTAGTTATTTTAAAGAATATCTTATAAAAAAAATGAAAAAATACATTACAATATTTCTGTTTTCCTTTCAATTGTTTTCTCAGGAAAAGTCTAAAATAAATTTGGCAAGCGAAACCATTGTTATTAATTCTGATAATGGTTTAGAAATTGAATCTTTTGTATATGAAAGTAGAGTAGTTTCGAAAAGTAAAAATACAGAAGAATATTCGATTCGAATTCCATTTGATAGTTTTAATGAGATTTCAGATATTAAAGGATCTACTTTTGTTGTAGAAACTCAAAAAAGAACAGATTTAAATTCTTCATCTGTTCAAACATATGATACAAAAATTGAAAATATTTATAAGAGCGATAGTCAATTCAAATATTTTGTACTTCCAAAAGTAGAAGACAACTCGATAATTGAATTCTCTTATAAAAGTAAAATTAAACAACCTCGTTTGTTATCCTTTTTTCAATTTCAACATTCAATAAAAACAGAAGCTTCAAAATTTCAAATTAAATGTCCGCCCAGTATAGAAATTGGGTATAAAGTTTTTGGGAATTACCAAGACAAAATTGTTTTTACCAAAACAAAAAAAGATGGCTTTGATGTTTACACTTGGGAGGCAAAAGATATTCCGGAGTTTAAAAAGGAAGAAAACATGCCAAGTTTACTATATTTTATGCCACACGTTATTTACTACATCAAAAGTTATACTTATGAAGGTAACAAAAAGGAACTATTAGGCACACCGGAAAGATTATATGAATGGTATTTTTCACTTTTAAAAGATATTAATAAAACAGATCAAACAGTTTTAAAAAACAAAACATTAGATATAATAAAAGATAAAAAAACTGATTTTGAGAAAGCTAAAGCAATTTATCAATGGGTGCAACAAAATATGCATTATGTTGCTTTTGAAGATGGAATGGAAGGTTTTATTCCCAGAGATGCCGGAGCTGTTTATCAAAAATTATATGGTGATTGTAAGGACATGGCCAATATTTTGAATCAAATGCTGCGATATGCAAATTTAGATTCTAATATTACCTGGATCGGAACTCGTGGGAAACCTTACACCTATGCCGAAGTTCCAACTCCTTTGGTTGATAATCACATGATAACGAATGTTGTTATTGATGGTAAAAGTTATTTTTTGGATGCAACAGATAAATTTTGCCCTTTTACATTTCCTTCTCCTTTTATACAAGGAAAAGAAGCTTTAATAGGTGGTAAAACGGAAAATGATTTTAAATTAGAGATTGTTCCGCAAGTCGAATCCGATAAGAATAAAGTGGCAATTTTTATGAAATTGAATATCGAAAATAATCATATTTTAGGAGATGTAAGTGCAACAGTTTCAGGACTAAAAAAAAGTGAATTATTAAATAATCTTTCAGCGTACAATCAAAAAGGAAATGAAATTTGGAAAAATACGGTTACAGCTTATAATCAAAAAATACAATTAGAAATAAAGGAATTACAAAAGAATGATTATCAAGAACTTCCTTCAAAAGTAAATTTTAAATTAAAATTAGAAGACGGAGTAAAAGATGTTAATGGTAAATTATTATTAAAACCGATATTAGTTTTTCCTTTAAAAGAAAGTTTAATAGATGTAGAAAACAGAAAACTTTCAATAGAAAATAGTTTTACTTATGTATACGAAATCCAATATGAGTATGAATTACCTTCAAACTATAAAGTTGAATTTTTGCCGGAAAGTGTAAAAACAGAAAATGATTTAGGAAGTTTTGCCATTCAATACAAAGTACAGAAAAACACAATCAATGTAACACAAAGGGTTGAACATAAAAAATTATTGCTAGAAACTAAAGATTTTGTGTTATGGAATTCTTTTATAAAAGCAGTAATTAAACAATACAATCAATCTATAATTCTTTCAAAATGATAAAAAAAATTACCTTAATTCTTGTCTTATTTTTTTCTGTTCACAGTTATTCGCAAGAAATAAAAAATTACGCATGGGATGAAAAACCTATTTTTAATGAAATTCCGGAAGAATATAAAAATCAACCCGCAATAGTTCTTTTTGATAAACGTTGGATACATACGCGAGTAGGATATTATGCCTTTGCTACTTTTGCAATGAACCACACTGCAATAAAAATTAATAAAGCGGAGGAAATTAATAAATACAATAAGATTAAAGCTCAAGATAATGGGTATATCAGAGATGTTAGGGATTTTCATGCACGTGTTATAAAACCTAATGGAGATATAAAAATATTACCTGAGGATAAAATTATTGAAACTGAGATCGATAAAGTAAAATCGATTGTTTTTGAAGGTGTCGAAGCTGGAGATATTTTAGAGTATTATTTTATTGTAAAAGAAAGTCCATCTTCGTATGGAGTTGAAATTTTTCAAAAAGATATTCCCGTTTTATTAGCTGAGTTTACCACTACAAAAGATGGAGTAACGTTCAACACTTTCGCTTCATCAGAATTTGAAATGAGCAATTTTAATGGCAAAACCATTGCAAAAGCTTCAAATATTCCTCCATATAAAGAAGAGGCAAATGCGCGAAATGTAAAGAATTTAATAAAATTAATTTATATGGTTTCTACACCACCGGTAGATACATATAGGTGGAATTATTTTTTACCTACTTATTATAAGAAGCCATTTTTTCAATATTTCAAAAAAAATCAAGCTCGTGATTTTATAGAAAAATTGAATATTAATAGTCTATCAACGGAAGAAAAGTTAATTACAATAGATAATTATATAAAAGAGAATTTTGATTTTGTTTGGAGAGGAGAAACAGCCAAAAAGATAACGAATTTGAACGATGGAAAACAAAAATTGAAGTCAAGTGATCTTTTTGAATTGTATGGATTTGTATTAAAAGAATCAAAAATCCAATACGAAGTTGTTGTTGGTATGTCCAGATTTTTAGGTGAAGTAGAAGGAGAAAGGTTTGTCTTGCCATTGTCACATGAGTTTATGTATTATATTCCGGAGACAAGGAAATTTTTATCTCCTTATGAGAAATATTTAAGTTATGGTTATCCAATGTATGAAATACAAGGATCAAAAGGGGTATCTTATAATCCAGCTCAAAAAGGAAATATAATTTCCAGAATTACTTTTCCAATAGCTCCCGCTGAATATACTGTAAACGAATCACAAAGTACGGTTTCGCTCTCAGAAGATCTGACTACTGCAACAATAGAAAAAACATATTCAAGCAGCGGGTATGATGGACAAATGTATAGAAATTGGATAAAATATCTTAAAGAAAATAAAGACGAAAAAGAACTCGTTGAAGCAATTAAGACGAAAACATTTGGGGATAAATTTAATTTAAAAATAACTACTTACAGCTTCGAAAATCAAGAATTTAAGTATAATTATATCAATACACCTTATGTTATAAAAGTTAAGGCCGAAGCTGAGGAGTCTTTAATTGAAAATGCTGGTAATCTAGTTTTGGTTAATCTTGGAAAAATAATCGGTAGCCATATTAATTTATACCAAGAAACGGAAAGAAAATGGGATGTTGATCTAGGTTGTGCCAAAACTTTTAGGCATAAAATAATTTTTGATATTCCAAATGGTTACGAAGTAGAGAGTTTTAAGGACTTGATAATAGATAAAAAAATGGAAGGGGACGCAAGTAAAAACTGTTCTTTTAAATCTATTGCTAAAATAGAAGGAAACCAATTAATAGTTGAGGTTTTTGAAATCTATAATTCAATTAATTATCCAAAAGAATTATATCAAGATTATAGAATGGTTGTTAATGCAGCTTCAGATTTTACAAAAGCATCAGTAGTTTTGAGGCCAAAGAAATAAGTTTCAACACAAAAACGGGTAAATAAACTATAATTATCTAAAAATTTGAATACTAATTATTTAGATTTTGTTAGTTAGTTTAAGAAAGAGTGCTAAAATTTGAAGCAATATAATTATCAAAAACTTTACAATAAAAGAGGTTTTACTCGTTTTATGTCTAAACAATATCATTGCCAGTAATAATCCGACTGAGCCGCCAATTAAGGCCACTGTAAACAATGTATTTTCGGAAATTCTGCGTTTATTTTTGATTGCCAGGTATTTATCATATCCAGCGATGAGAAAAGTGAGACTGTTTACAATTAAAAAATAGAGTAATAAAACTTTCATGGGACTAAAATTAGAAACAAAGATATCATTTAGTGAAAGGAATAATAAGGTCTGATTTTGATTTTAAAAAAGGAGAATAAAATTAGTAAAAAATGCGAGATTTGTCTTGAATCTCGCATTTTTTACTAATTTAGTATAAAAATAGTTTTATGTTAGAGCATGCACCCATATCGAAATATGACACTAGCACTATCGATTTGCTTAAGCAACTTACATTATCAGGTGAATTGAAGGAGATTAATGATGACTATTTGTATTGGGATAAAGTAAAATATAAAACCAAATCAATTGAACCTGAACAGTATTGGAATGCTGTTAAATTATCCAGATCGTTCAATAAACAAAATATTCTGTTTGGAACCTATCAGTTTAATTTTAATGTTACGGATTATATTCTAAGACTTTTGCATCATTTTGATTTAAATATCGGAGGTAATTTAGGGAGTAATGTAGGTATAACAGAAACGGATAAGAATAAGTTCTTGATAAGTTCAATAATGGAAGAAGCTATTTCCAGTAGCCAAATGGAAGGTGCAAATACCACGCGAAAAGCTGCCAAGGAGATGATCCAAAAAGAACGGAAGCCAAAAAATAAATCAGAGCAGATGATTATGAACAATTATGCTACAATGAAGTATATTGTTCAGCATAAAAATGATGATTTAACGCCGGAAAAACTTCTTTTTATTCATAGGCTAATAGCTAATAATACTTTAGATTCCATTGAAGAGGAGGGGAAATTCAGAGAGAATAATGATATTTATGTTGTAAATTATTCTAATAGTGAAATAGTTCATATACCTCCAAAAAAGGAAGAAATTGAAGTAATAATGAATGATTTATGTGTCTTTTTTAATGAAGAACAAAAAACATTTATTCATCCAATAATTAAAGGTATTATCATTCATTTTATGATCGGCTGGATACATCCATTTACAGATGGAAACGGAAGAACAGCACGTGCCCTATTTTATTGGTACATGCTTAAAAATGGGTATTGGCTTACAGAATATTTAACTATTTCAACAATTATAAAAGACACAAAAATTCAATACGAGAAAGCTTTTTTATATTCAGAAATAGATCAAAACGATCTTACTTATTTTATTACGTATCACATAAAAACAATGGAAAAAGCTTTTATTGCTTTGAAAGAGTATATTAGCAGAAAACAAAATGAAGTGATTCAGGCAGCAAAATTTGTTAAAATACCGAACGTAAATGATCGTCAGGCTCAAATTTTAAAAATTTTAAATGAAGATTCGGATCGAGTTTTAAGTAGTAAAGAAATGGAAAACAGGTTTGGAATATCAAATTTTACCGCAAGATCAGATCTTAACAACCTTGAAAGTTTAGGTTTTCTCGAAAAAATACAAGTGAACAAAATAAAACACAATTTTATAAAAGCGAAACAGTTTAATAAAATTTTAAAATCTTATAAATTATAAAAATTACGAGATTCTTGTTAAATCTCGCAGTTTTTATATCTTTTTTAAAACAATAAATAATGACTAATATTCAATTCATTGCCAAGTCTGTTCAAACAGCAGCGATCAACATTCAAAACACGGTAAAATTATTAGACGAAGATTGTACAATTCCGTTTATCTCCCGTTACCGAAAAGATACGACGGGAAATCTGGATGAAGTGGTAATTGAACAAATTGCGAAGCTTCAGAAAGAGTATGATACGATTGTAAAACGTAAAGAAGCAGTTTTAAAATCTATCGAAGAACAAAAAGCGCTTACGCCGGAATTGAAGCAAAAAATTGAACAAAGTTTTGATTTACAGGAGATAGAAGATTTTTATCTGCCTTTTAAAAAGAAGAAAAAAACAAAAGCAGATGTAGCCCGTGAATTCGGTTTAGAACCATTGGCCAAAATTATAATGTCACAAAATGATGTTGACGTTGATTTTATTTCGACGCAATATCTTAATGATAATGTTATTAATGAAGAAGCTGCAATGCAAGGTGCGCGTGATATTGTTGCAGAGTGGATTAATGAGAATATTTATGTTCGTAAACAACTTAGAAGGTTATATCAGCGCAAAGCAACGATTGCTACAAAAGTGGTAAAAAAGAAGGAGGAAGATGAAAATGCCAAGAAATTCAGTCAGTATTTTGACTGGGACGAACCCTTAACCAAAGCGCCTTCACATCGATTATTAGCAATGCTTCGCGCAGAAAACGAAGGTTTTGTTAAAATGAAAATCGAAGTGGATCTTGATGAAGCCTATGATATAATAGACGAAATTGTTATCAAAAAACAAAATAGTACCACAGCACATTTACAATTGGCGATTGAAGACAGTTATAAACGCTTGTTAAATCCGGCAATTGGAAATGAAACCCTCCAGGAAGCCAAAGCCAAAGCCGATGCGAATTCCATTCAGGTTTTTGCCAATAATTTAGGACAGTTGTTACTAGCACCGCCTTTAGGTGAAAAAAGAATTCTGGCAATAGATCCGGGTTTTAGAAGTGGTTGTAAAGTAGTTTGTCTGGACGAACGAGGTGATTTGTTGTACAACGAAACCATTTACCCGCATGCCCCTCAAAAGGAGGAAACCATGGCAATCAAGAAAATCCGTTCGATGGTAAATGCGTATCAGATTGATGCCATTTCAATCGGAAACGGAACGGCTTCAAGAGAAACAGAGTTTTTTATTAAAAAAATTGCGTTTGACAAGCCGTTGCAGGTTTTTATTGTTTCAGAGGCAGGAGCTTCGGTATATTCCGCTTCAAAAATTGCGCGTGAAGAATTTCCAAATTATGATGTTACCGTTCGTGGTTCGGTTTCTATCGGGCGACGACTTTCTGATCCTTTGGCAGAATTGGTAAAAATCGATCCAAAAGCAATTGGAGTAGGACAATACCAACATGATGTTGACCAAACGAAACTTAAAGAAGAATTAGACAATACGGTAATTCGTTGCGTGAACTCGGTGGGAATCAATATCAATACGGCAAGTAAACATTTACTAAGTTATGTGAGTGGAATAGGAGAGAAGCTGGCTGAAAACATTGTGCAATACCGTTCAGAAAATGGTCCTTTCGAAGATAGAAAACAGTTAAAAAAAGTGCCTCGCTTAGGCGAGAAAGCGTATCAGCAGGGAGCAGCGTTTATCCGAATTTCGAATGCAAAAAATCCGTTAGACAATTCGGCTGTGCACCCGGAAGCTTATCCGGTGGTAGAGAAAATGGCAAAAGATCTGAAACTTTCCGTAAACGACTTAATTGCCAACAAAGAGAAAACAGCCCTAATTAAGGCCGAAAACTATATTACACCTGAAATTGGTTTACTAACGTTAAAAGACATCATAAAAGAGCTTGAAAAACCCGGATTAGACCCTAGAAAGTCTGCGAAGGTTTTTGAATTTGATGCCAATGTAAAATCAATCAAAGACGTTAGAACCGGAATGATTTTACCGGGAATTGTGAATAACATTACCAATTTTGGCTGTTTTGTTGATATCGGAATCAAAGAAAGTGGATTGGTTCACATTTCGCAGCTAAAAGCAGGTTTCGTGAGCGATGTAAACGAAGTGGTAAAACTACACCAGCATGTTGATGTGAAAGTTACTGAGGTTGATGAGGACAGAAAAAGGATCCAATTGACGATGGTACTTTAAAAAAATTCCAATATTGAAATTCCAAATTCCAAATTTATTGGAGTTTTTGAAATAAAAAAAATCCCAAGACTACAGTGTAGCTTGGGATTTTTAATACGTTTAAAAAAACTATTGTTTTGTTTCTTCCTCTTCTTTTTTGGCAGCAGGAGCAGATTGATCGTCTTTGGCAGCATTTTTAAATTCCTTAATTCCGCTTCCTAAACCTTTCATTAATTCTGGAATTTTTTTACCTCCAAAAAGTAATATCACAATACCTACTATTACGAGGATTTCTGTAAGACCTAATCTTCCCATGATTGTATATTTAATGCCGAAGCAAATTTGTATCTAATTTTAGGCAAAGGTATATAGAATTAGCATACGGGAAATGATTTTGCGGGTAATTTTTTATCCTAATAGGCGTTAAATATTCCATAAAATAGTAATTTACGAACATTCCCTTAATTTTGGCAGGTATCAGAAAGATGATTAATTCTTATATTTGCTCGCAATAAATAACAATAATGGCCAGGAAGAAATTCAATTTCAGAAAAAAATTATTCATCAAAAACCGGTTAATTATTTTGAATGAAGATACTTTCGAAGAGCAGTTTTCGTTGAAACTGACCTTGATGAATGTGTTTGTTGTTTTCTCCTTAGGCGGTATTTTTTTGATTTTAATTACTACTTTCATCATTGCATTTACACCACTGCGCGAGTTTATTCCGGGATATTCTTCTTCTGAATTGAAACGAAATGCCACGGAGTTAGCCATAAAATCAGATTCTTTAGAAAGAGCCTTAAAGAAAAATGAGGCTTATATAAAAGGAGTTCAGAAAGTACTGAGGGGTGAATTGGAGTATGCAAAATTCAATAAAGATTCCATTCTCGCAGAAACCGATGAAGCTGCTGAAGTAAATATGAAAGTTACAGAAGAAGAGCTTAAATTAAGGGAAGAAGTAAATAAAGCAGAGAAGGAGTCGAACGGAAAAATTCGAGATAAAAATAAAAAAGAGAAGAAATAATATCATAAAGGATGTCTATTAAAGCTGTAGCGGCAAAATTATTTGCCAGTAAAATATACTATCAAACATTTGCCTGGGCCAATAAACCGGTCGAAACCCAGCAAGAAGTTTTTAAGCAGTTAATTCAAAGTGCTAAAGAAACTCAGTTTGGCGTTGATCATCATTTTGATAAAATAAAGTCTGTTCACGATTTTAAGAAAAGAGTTCCAATTCGGGATTATGAAGATTTAAAACCGTACATTGATAAGGTTAGAATGGGCGAAAAGGACATATTGTGGAAAGGAAAGCCCCTTTATTTTGCAAAAACTTCGGGAACAACTTCCGGAGCAAAATACATTCCGCTGACCAAAGAATCAATGCCGTATCATATTGAAGCTTCCCGAAATGCGATTTTGCACTATATCTACGAAAGTGGAAATGCTGATTTTGTTGATGGGAAAATGATTTTTCTGCAAGGAAGCCCTATTTTAGTAGAGAAATATGGAATTAAATTTGGCAGATTATCTGGAATTGGAGCACATTTTGTACCGAAATATTTGCAAAAAAACCGAATGCCATCCTGGGAAACCAACTGCATCGAAGATTGGGATACCAAAGTAAATGCTATTGTGGAAGAAACAATTGAACAGGATATGACCATTATTTCGGGAATTCCATCTTGGGTTCAAATGTATTTTGAGCGTTTGCAGGAAAAAAGCGGTGGAAAAAAAATAGGAGAGTTATTCAAAAATTTTAATTTGTTTATTTACGGCGGAGTTAATTACGAACCGTATCGGGCCAAGTTTGAAAACATGATTGGCAGAAAAGTAGACAGCATTGAGTTGTTTCCGGCCTCTGAAGGCTTTTTTGCCTATCAGGATTCTCAAAAAATTAAAGGAATGCTTTTGTTACTGAACTCGGGAATTTTTTATGAGTTTATCAAAGCAGATGAATTCTTCGAAAATAACCCAAAAAGTTATACAGTTGGCGAAGTAGAAATTGGAGTAAACTATGCATTGATTATTTCTACAAATGCAGGACTTTGGCGATATAATATTGGCGATACCGTTCAGTTTACTACCTTGTTTCCGCATCGTGTGATCGTTTCAGGCCGAATCAAACATTATATTTCTGCTTTTGGAGAACATGTTATTGCCAACGAAGTAGAAAATGCAATGAAAGAAGCGACAGAAGGAACAAAAGTCGTAATTAACGAATTTACAGTTGCACCACAAATCATACCGTCAAGCGGATTACCGTATCATGAATGGTTTGTAGAGTTTGAAACAGAGCCGGAAAGTATGGAAGTCTTTGAAGAAGCAATTGATAACGCAATGCGAAAGCAAAACATTTATTACGATGATCTGATTACCGGGAATGTTTTGCGAAAAGTAGTGGTGACAAAAGTTTCGAAAAACGGATTTCAGGACTATATGAAATCACAGGGAAAATTAGGCGGACAAAATAAAATTCCACGACTATCAAATAATAGGGATATAGCGGATAATTTAAAATAGAAATACAGCTTATTATTTATAAGTTTGAAAATTAAATAAAATGAAAGAGACAAAACACATATCAAGATCAAGAGCACAGGAATCATCAGCAGCGATAGAAAAAATGTACATTACCATGCGTCATTTATTCAACCGTGGTTTTTACAAACCAATGGGAGTCTCAGGGGATAGTTTACGTGAATCTTTATTGGCGCTTCGTCCGGAAATTTATGGAAACATTGCTGAAGAGAAAGTAGAGTTAAATGGACTTTTGTACGTAATAGAACGTCTTCCAATTGGAATTGAACAATGCCGATTTATTAATTTAACCTCAGATGAAGGGTATTCTAAATCACATTTTCAAGCGATTGTTCCTCCAAAAAGAAGAAGAAACTGTTACCGCATTGATGAGGAGCAAATGAATGTTGAAATCACACGTGGTCGTTCAGATATTTACGATATACTTACGCATTTGACGTTTATTTTCATTGAATCACATAAAATAAAAAACAGAGTTTTACTGGATGATGGAGGCGAAGTTTCACGCGATTGGATGAAACTGGAGCAAGCCGTAATGCAAACTAAAAAATTATCTTTAATAGAAAAGGAAAAAGCTATTTCGCATGTTGCGAATATTTTAGGCAGAACCTTCGAAGAGGTTTTGGATATTTATGATGCTTTTGGTTCAGATGACGTTCCGGATCGTTTTTTACATGTTATTTATTGGTTAGGAAAACTAGCAATCGAAGAAGTAATTGACAACAATAAACGTACGATTACCTTTAGTCCGGTTTTACGAGAGCGTTTAGGACACCATATTCACGGAGAGATCTGGGCAACAAATATTAAGGAAGTTCTAAAAGCAAATAATCTGCTAAAGCGTCCAATACATGTTATTAGTGCCAACATGCACAGTGTAATGAATTCTATTTTTGCAACTCCGTTGTTGAAAACAAAATTCAAGGACAAATCTGATTTCTTTATTTATGAAGAGTTAAGTAAATCAGGTGCTAAAGAAACCAGAAAAGGAGTTGAAGACCTGGCATTGAAAAACGGAATGATTTCGTTATTGGATACCTCAGGAACCAATATTGACGTTCAGATTTTTGATACCGCAAAAATTGACTGGACAAAAACAGCTTTTCCAAAAGCAAAACTGGAGGAAGAAAAACCGGTGATCATTGTAATGGATTATGCTTTTGGAGAACAAGCGTATGAAACCATTGATGAACTTTTAAAACCGTTCAAAAAAGATACTTTGTTAGAAGTAAAATCAGTGTCAATAATGGGGAAAGCCGGAATTTTAGAGGGTGGAAAAGGAGATATCATGATTCCGACTGCTCATATAAATGAAGGAACAGCGGATAATTATTTCTTCGAAAATGAATTAACAGGAGCCATGTTTGAAGGAAATGACATTGCCGTTTTTGAAGGTGCTATGGTAACCGTTTTAGGAACATCATTGCAGAACAGAGACTTGTTAAAATTCTTTCACGAATCGACCTGGGGAGTGATTGGTCTTGAAATGGAAGGTTCTTATTATCAAAAAGCAATACAATCGGCATCAAAAATCAGAAAAAGTGTACCACACGATATCAAAGTACGATACGCTTATTATGCTTCAGATAATCCGTTAGAAACTGGAAGTACCTTAGCTTCAGGAGGACTTGGAACGACTGGTGTAAAACCTACTTATTTGATCACGATTAAGATTTTAGAGCAAATTTTTAACATAAAATAGAACTTATAGATGAGTACAAAAGTACCTCAAAGCCAAGAAGATCAGGAAATTGATTTGTTGCAGATTTCTAAAAAGATAAATGATTTTTTCCAAAAGATCAATACATCAATTTTTAGAGGAATTCAGTTTTTTATAAAAAACAAGATTGTTGTTTTGGCTTTGGTTATAATTGGCTTTGGTCTTGGAATGTTTTTAGATAAAACTCAAAAAAACTATGAGCATCAAATTATTGTTGCACCAAATTTTGAGAGCACTGATTATCTATATGCTAAAGTGAATTTAATTGATTCTAAAATTAAAGAGGGTGATACCGTTTTTTTAAAGAGCACAGTTGGAATTCTGCACCCTAAAAAATTTAAGTCTATTGAAATCGAACCGATAGCGGATATTTATAAATTGATTGAAAATAAACCTGAAAATTTTGAATTGATCAAGTTAATGGCAGATAATGGAGATATTAAAAAAACCATTGACGATAATCTGACAAGTAAAAACTACCGATACCATAAGATTTCAGTGTTTACAGATAGTGTAGTTATTGATAATGAAATAATGGAATCTCTTCTTAATTTTTTTAATAAAACAGAGTATTTTAAAAAAATTCAGGAAGCAAATTTGATTAATGTAAAGGCGAAAATGGTACAAAATGATACGACCATTTCTCAAATTAATAATGTATTAAAAGAATTTTCTACAAATGTTAATGGTTCTCAGAAAAGTGACAAGTTGGTCTATTATAATGAGAATACACAGCTTAATGACGTTATTAAAACGAAGGGAGATTTAGTTAAAGAACAAGGATATCACAGGCTTGAATTAATTGGCTATGATAAAATTATAAAAGATATAAGTACAACATTAAATATTGAAAAAACAGGTCTATTTTACGGAAAAAAGAAGTTATTGTTGCCTTTAGTGTTTGTTTTTGGCTATATTTTCTTAAGTTTTTTTAGAGCTTTTTATAGAAAGCAAAAGCTGATTATTGAGAATAATAACTAATATTTTTATCTGAATAATAGCATAAAGATCATGTTATCAGTTTATGTAAAGCATTATTTTTTTAAGTCTTAAAAAACTAATTTAGCCCAAAATTTTAAAAAATGAGAACAAAATTAATTTTTACAAGTTTGATTTTAGCATTAACTTTTATTTCTTGCAAGAAAGAGGTTAGTAAAGAAGAAATTAAACCGATTGAAGTTGAAACGAATAAAAATAATTTTCAAGTAACTTTAACAGCAATAGTCAAAACGGATGATAATTTTCAGTTGTACTACAGTCAAGACGAGTATGATGTTCCTTATAAGGAAGAAAATTCGGTTTGGGTAGCTGTAAAAGCGAATGATAATCCACAAGATATTGTTTTTAATTTGCCGGAAAATGTAATTCCTAACTATATCAGAATTGATTTTGGTACCAATGAAGCACAAAAAGAAGTTACCGTCAAAAATTTTAAGATGAAATATTTCAGCAAAAGTTTTGAAGCCAAAGACTCGCTATTTTTCAACTACTTTATTCCGAATGATTGCGTTAAAATCCTTGACAAAAAGAATTCAGTTGTGCAAAACATCAAATCTCAAAAAGGAATTTACGATCCGTTATTTTATTCTGAGAAAGCACTTTATGATCAAATACAATTAATTGTAAAATAAGATTATTTCATACTATTCGAGAGCCATATTTTGTGGCTCTTTTTTTTGAAATAGATAATCTAAGTTTGATCTAAAATGATTTGTTAAGTTGTTAAGTTGAACTTATATTATTTTAGAACAGACAGGTGACTATATAGTAAATTTGTAAATAAATCATATCATTTTGTTTAAATCAAAATATCTAAATGTATTGCAGCATAATAGAATTAAAAATTTTATTATTTATGGAATTGGCCAGGTCTTTAATCTTGTTAGTCCGCTTTTGGTAATGCCTTATTTGGTTGCTATTTGCGAAAAAGAAGGACTAGGGAAGATTGGCGTTGGGTTTTCTTTTGCTTTAATATTAAATGTTTTGGTTGATTACGGTTCGTATATTAACGGAACCAAAGAAATATCTATTAACAGAAGCAATCCTGAGATCATTAAAAGAAAAATAGTTTCAATATATATAATGAAATTGTTTTTGATAGTAGTATTACTGTTACTCGCCTTTTTGCTGATCTGTTTTGTGCCCTTTTTTAATAAAGAGCAAGCGGTTTTTTTCTTTAGTTTTTCGTATGTTATTGGGCAATTCATTAACCCTACATGGGTTTTTCAAGGTTTAGAAAATTATAAATGGATTACTTTTGTTAATATTACTTCTAAGATTATCTATGTGGCCGGTGTTTTTATTTTTATCAATAAAAAGGGTGATTATATTTATGCCAATGCGTTTTTGGGATTGGGGTTGATAATTGCGAGTTTAATAGGATTAATTAGTCTGATAAAAAAATATGATCTTCGACTCTATAAAAATGTTTCAAAGGACGCTTTAGAGCTATTAAAAAAGGATTTTTCCCTAACATTTTCACAATTGTTTCTTTCCTTTTATCAATACCTGCCGATTATGATAATTAGTTATGTGGGAGGAAATAATATGGCAGGACAGTATAGAATCATAGATCAGATTATTATGACTTTCAGAACCTATTTGCAAATGTTTTTCAATTTTATCTATGCAGATGTTTGTTTACAGGTTCATAAGAATTTGAAAAATGGAATTTCACAGTGGTTTAAGTATAATGGTTTAAATTACGTACTAGTATTATCATTATTGATTATTGCAGTTGTTTCTACAAAGCAAATTTTATTATATTTCAATATTCGTTCAAATGAATTAGAATCGATGACATTGTTTTTCAAAACTGGTTTAATTATTCCAATATTTATGGCAATCTCTATGGCTTTAAAACAATTACTTTTTGCATTAGACCGGAATAAGGAATACATAAACATTACAATTGGATCCTCCTTTTTTAGCTTATTTGTGTTTTTCATATTAGTAAAAAACATTGGATTACAAGGAGCTTTTATAGCAACAATAAGCATTGAAATATTGATTATAGTATTATATGGCATCGTTTTAAAACCAATAATAAGATTGAGTAAGTAATGATGAACTTAACCATTTATAAAAGTTTTCCGTATCAGATTTTATTTTTGCTCTGCATCGGAGTCTCTTTGTTTGCTAATTACGAACTCACTTTTGCCGTTTGGGTTTTAACTTTATTGATGACTATTAAGAGAAAATATTCTGTTACTATTATTAAATACAGTGCTATTTTTCTTACGATACTTTCAGTTGCAGTGGTTTCTACTTTATTCAGTGCGACAACCGTTTTTTTATTCATTAGAGATTTTACCTACCTAGTTAAACCCATTTTAGGATTGGTGGTTGGGTATCAGCTTTGTAGATTTAGTAGTAAATTAGCTTTAAAGGTTATAGTGTATACCGGATTAGCAATTGCTTTGATGCACTTGATAATGTTATTTTTTACGGTACTTGAATTTAGAACTTTAAGTGTTAATCTTTTACGGGAGCACGGGGGGTATTTTAGTGATTATGAGATTTATGTACTAATTATTCTTATTTTTTATAAAAATCTGAAAGTAGAAATTTCAAAAAATCAGAGAAGAATATTGCTGGTAATAATAGGTTTATCAAGCTTTTTGTATCTGGCGCGAACAAATTTGATTCAGTTTATAATTTTATATATAGGCTTAAAAGGATATTTAATTTATAGTAAGAGATCTTTAAAAGTAATTTTATTTGTTGCATTGGGTGCAATTATAGGTTACACGACGATTGTTTACATTAACCCAAAAAGAGAAGGGAAAGGGATACAGGCTTTTTTATATAAAGTAAAAATTGCTCCCGTAGAAGCTTTTAAAACAAGAATAGACAAGGATGACTGGAAAGATTTTAACGATAATTACAGATCGTTTGAAAATATAATTGCCGTAAAACAGGTTTCAAGTAAGGGAAACAGAGCTGTTTTTTTCGGGGAAGGCTTAGGTTCGACCCTAAACTTGGGCAGAAAAGTTTGGACAAATGATCATGAGTACGTTCAGTATATTCCTATTGTGCACAACGGATACATGACCGTGTTTTTAAAATCGGGACTATTGGGTGTTTTTTTGCTTCTTATTTTTTTGGTCGTTTTATACAGACAAAAAAGATCGGATATCGAGGCAGTACAAAGCATTAATTATTTATTAATTGGAACCAGTGTTTTCCTCATCGTTTCCAACTGGGTCTTTCTGGGATTGTATTTAAAATTGGACAATAAATCGATAATAATTGGGTTTCTGATAGCGCTTAGAGAAGTTATTATAAGGGAAAATAATCGTCAAAAAGGCATAGAAAATGAGTAGTAAAAATACCATCAGTATTTTTGTTGATTGTCATGTTTTTGACGATGGCTTTCAAGGAACAAGAACCTATTTAAAAGGGTTGTATTCTGAGCTAATCAGACAACAGGAACTTCATTTTTTTTTAGGGAGTACTAAACCGGATCACTTAGCGTCTATTTTTGGTAATCATTCAAATGTTACCTACATAAAGTATAAATACCACAACAAATATTTGAGGTTACTCGTTGATATACCTCAAATTATCAAAAAGTATAAAATTGATTTTGCTCATTTTCAGTACATCGTTTCCCCTCTTAAAAGGTGTAAATATATCGCTACAACCCATGACGTACTGTTTATCGATTTTCCGGGTTTCTTCCCGTTTTTTAGCAGAATGGTCAATAGAATTGTATATAGACAAAGTGCTAAATTGGCCGATATTAGACTAACTGTTTCTGAATATTCTAAACAGCAAATCCAGCAACATTTTGGGATATCTAACTACGAAATTACACCGAATGCCGTTGAGGACGCTTTTTTTAAGGAGTATGACAAAGAATTGATTAAAGCAAAAGTCAGAAAAGAATTCGCTTTGAATGAATATATTATTTATGTAAGCCGATGGGAGCCAAGAAAAAATCAACAGATGGTTTTAAAAGCTTTTGTTGATTTAGAATTATATAAAAAACAGCAACTTCTTTTTTTAGGAAACCATACTATTGTTGCTCAGGAGTATAATGAAATTTATGACAAATTGAGTCCTGAAATAAAAGAGCAGGTAGTTACCTTAGAAAACACCGATTTTCAGACCATGTTGTTGTTGCTTAGAGGAGCAAATGTATCCGTTTATCCTTCTGTAGCAGAAGGTTTTGGAATTCCTCCACTGGAATCAGTAGCAGCTAAAATTCCAACAATTTGTTCGGATAAAACCGCAATGTCAGATTTTAGTTTTTTTGAGGAATTTTATTTTGACCCATACAATCAGATTGAATTTAATAAAAAACTTCTCCAGATCTTAGAAGAAAACCGAAGTTCAGATTTTGAAATAATGGCGCAGAAGATTAAAGAAAATTACAACTGGGAAAAATCAGCGGATGTTTTATATCGACTAATAAAACAGTATCGCTAATCTGAAAGTCAAGTTATTGATTTTTTGCAGTGTTGCTACCAAATAATTTATTTTTTGTTTTCACTAAAAAATTATAATTTTTAGCAAATTGTTTCTTTAAAAACGAGGCATCATCCTTAGGAAACCAATCTGTAGTTCGTGGTTTTTCAATTTGTCTTTCATGAATTTGATAGGCGTAGGTTGCAACAGACGTTCTAAAACATCCCTCAGGGAAATAGGTCATATCATATCCATGAAGTGTATAAGGGGCACATTGCTGAATAATTAAACGATTAAAAGGTACATCAAGTTCTGCTTCTTGTCCGGTTCTTAAATCGGTTATTTTTAAGCCACCCTTATACTCAGGTTTCCAATCTTTGTTCAGATACAAAAGTAAATTTAATTCCCGATACCAATTTTTGTTTAAAGGATGATAATTAAAATCTAAGTGCATGTCTAAAAAACTATTCTTCTTGCCTTGATGTAATCCTCCACCATGATTCTTTGGGTCAACAAAAATTGTTTTTGAGGTTATATATGAAATAATTTTATTGAATCGTTCAGACGAAAGGTCGTCATATAAATCACGTAACTCAGGTCCTAGTTCCTTATAATTTGATTTTTCAAATTTATTATTTGCAAAAGAATAATCACGGCTCTTATTATTGAGTTCAGGAATGCTTTTATGCGCTTTTATTAATTTTTCTTCTTCACAAAAGCCATCAATTATTAAATGCGGAAATGGGCTGGCAGTTAGATATTGTAAGCGCAAATCGTCTAAATGTTTTTCCAGATATTCAAAATTAATCATAACCTGCTGAGATAAATTATTCTCAGACAAAAGTAGGAATTTAATCAAACCTATTGGTTAATTAAAATTTAATTTGTTCATAATCAATTAAATTATTTAAGAACTTTTAATTCATTATTTTTGAAGCCTGATTAAAATAATTTAAATGAGAATAGCCATACTTGGAACAAGAGGAATCCCAAATAATTATGGCGGGTTTGAACAGTTTGCCGAGTGTTTTGCTGTTTATGCAGCAGAACAAAAGCACGATGTTTATGTCTACAATTCGCATACTCATGTTTTTCAGGAAACGTATTATAAAGGGGTGAATATTATTCATCAATACGATCCGGAAAATAAAATAGGTACCGCAGGACAATTTATTTATGACCTTAATTGTATTCTGGATTCCAGAAAAAGAAATTTTGATGTTATTCTGCAATTGGGGTACACAAGTAGTTCGATATGGTCTTTTTTATTACCAAAAAAATCAATTATCATTACTAATATGGATGGATTGGAATGGAAGAGAAGTAAATACTCTAAAATAACCCAAAAATTTCTAAAGATAGCTGAAAAAAAAGCAGTCAAAAGTAGTGATCATTTGGTTGCAGATTCGCTTGGAATTAAACAATATTTAAAAGAGATATACCATAAAGACGCGGTCTATATTGCTTATGGCGCTGAGGTATTTTTAGATCCACAACAGGATTTACTTTCACAATATAATGTTGAAAAAAACAATTACAACTTGCTAATAGCACGTTTTGAGCCTGAAAATAATATTGAAATGATTTTGGACGGAGTTGTTGATAGTCAAAATGATAAAATAATATTGGTTGTAGGAAATAATGATAATGGTTTTGGAAAATATCTCAAAAAGAAGTTTTCTAACAATCAAAAGATACGTTTTACAGGAGGAATTTATAACAAAGAGCATCTGGATAATTTGAGATATTTCTCCACGATTTATTTTCATGGACATTCAGTTGGAGGAACAAACCCTTCTTTACTGGAAGCAATGGCGGCTAAAACATTAATTGTGGCACATAACAATGAATTTAATCGCGCTATTTTACAGGAAAATGCATTTTACTTTTCGAATGCTACTGAAGTTAAATGTATTATCGAAACAGTAAAAAGAAAGGATTATGAACAAATTGTTCAGGATAACTTTGATACTATAATTAAAGAGTTTAATTGGGAAAAAATAAATGAATCATACCTTAGTTTATTCGAAAAAAGTCTTCAATAAAATTGATGAATTGTGGAAAAATAAGACTTTGCTGGTTTATTTTTTAACAGCAATGCTGATTACACTTCCAATGGAATATATAATTGGCAGCTTGACTTGCATACTTTTTTTAATTGTTTCTTTTTCCAAATTCAAAAAAGCAAATTTTTCAATTTCCGGAGCGTTAATACTTCCAATACTATTGTATGGGGTAATGCTTGAGTCACTCATTTGGACATTAGACAGTAAATTAACAATTAGAGGATTGCAAAAAGAAGTGCTGTTTTTTCTGATTCCGTTAGCTTTTTGCGGATTGCCGAAAATAAATCGCAATCATGTAAATAAGGTTTTTAATTACTTCAGTTTTGCAATGGTTGGTTTTGCCGTCTTTTATTTTTTAAAAGCGATTGTAAAATTTTTGGTATCAGGAAACGCAAATGTTTTTTTCTATCACGAGCTAGTCACATTAAAGTTAAATGCAATTTACGTTGCTGTTTTTGCTTCTTTAGGAATGTTTTTTTTTCTGGTTAAGAAGAATAAATTATTTGTTGATAAAGTTGGTTTTGCAATTCTTATTGTCTTTATAATCTTATTGTCATCTAAGAATATTATTATTGTCGATTTGGTTATGATAATGATTTATTATTTCTTTTTTTCTGCAGTTTCCAGAAAAACAAAAACGATATTAGTCTCGACGGTAATTACGGTGTTTTTAAGTTCGATATTTTTAATTAAGCCAGTCAGAGACAGGTTCATGATTGAGTTTGAAACAATATTTGTTGATAGCTCCTTAAAGAAAGCTACTGAAGAAAATCAGGGACCGATTTATAATATAAGTTTGAAACAAGCTTGGAACCAGGATAAATTTCAACAGAATGATTTTTTCCCTGGAGCAGCTTTTCGGGTTTTTCAGATTAGAATTTTTAAAGAAATGCTTCAGGAGGATGCTATTTTTTTTACAGGATTTGGATTAGATGCTTCGCAGAATAAAATAAGAGAAAAAGTAAAAGAGTATAATTTGCACTCCAGTTATGGAGAATTTAATTTTCATAATGAATATGTTCAAATATTTTCAGAACTCGGGATACTTGGTTTTTTAATCGTTGTCAGTATGTTGTTTATTTCGATAAAAAAAGGGATCAGGTATAAAGATTTTCTACTTATTTCTTTTTCTGTAACTATGACCGTTTTATTTTTAAGCGAATCTTTTTTGAGTAGACAGAGAGGAATAATTTTCTTTATAGTTATTTACTGTATGTTTAGCGTAGCTAATTATGCTGATGAACAGAAAATATAGAGATAAAAGCACTATTTTCAGAAGCTAAGGTTAGTCTTTTGATCCAAAAAGAGAATAATCAGCTTTTGGACTAAATACTTTAGAACTTTTTTCTGCATTAGTATAATAGTAATGAATAATAAATTTTTAAAGAATTTATAAAACTGTCCAAATTAATTTAGACAGTTTTTTTTTAGAATAGTTTTTATAATTTTCAAATAAGTTACATTTGCGATGTATAAATAATTACTATGAAAAGAATACTTATCACCGGGGCAGCAGGATTTTTAGGATCGCATTTGTGCGATCGATTCATCAAAGAAGGCTATTATGTTGTTGGAATGGATAATCTGATTACGGGAGATCTTAAAAATATTGAGCATTTATTCAAATTAGAACATTTCGAATTTTACCATCACGATATTACCAAATTTGTTCACATTCCGGGTGATTTAGATTATATACTACATTTTGCTTCGCCGGCGAGCCCTATTGACTATTTAAAAATTCCGATTCAGACCTTAAAAGTAGGTTCGTTGGGAACACATAATTTGTTAGGTTTAGCCCGAGTAAAAAAAGCCAGGATTCTGATTGCATCAACTTCAGAAGTTTATGGAGATCCTTTGGTTCATCCTCAGACAGAAGAATATTACGGAAACGTAAATACAATCGGGCCACGTGGTGTTTATGACGAGGCGAAACGTTTTCAGGAGTCGATCACTATGGCATATCATACTTTCCATGGTGTAGAAACCAGAATTGTGCGTATTTTTAATACGTATGGACCTAGAATGCGACTCAATGACGGTCGTGTAATTCCTGCGTTTATCGGACAGGCACTTCGCGGAGAAGATTTGACGATTTTTGGAGATGGAATGCAAACACGTTCGTTTTGTTATGTGGATGATCAGGTAGAAGGAATTTTCAGATTACTGCATTCTGATTATGTGTATCCTGTAAATATTGGAAATCCGGATGAAATCACAATTAAGGATTTTGCAGAAGAAATCATTAAATTGACAGGAACCAATCAAAAGGTAGTCTACCATCCATTACCAATAAATGATCCCTTACAACGTCAGCCAGACACCACAAAAGCAAAAGAACTATTGGGCTGGGAAGCAAAAGTAAATCGTTCGGAAGGAATGAAAATTACGTATGATTATTTCAGATCCCTTTCTCCGGAAGAACTTTCTAAAGAGGAACACAAAGATTTCTCCAGTTATATAAAATAATACACTTCATACAGTCCGGATTTCTTAATTGAATTCGGACTGATTTTTTTTTAATTAAAAAATATAAATTCCGATAGTCGTCGTCAAATGAATGAATTAGTATCGATTATAATACCCACCTATAATACTGAAAAGTTCATCAGAGCAACTTTAGAATCAGTTCAGAATCAAAGTTATCAAAACTGGGAAGCAATTTTGGTTGATGATGCTTCAACGGATCAAACGGTCGCTATTATTGCGGAATTTGCTCGAAACGACAACAGAATAAAATTTTTTCAGTTAGCGAAGAACTCTGGAAATGGTTTTGCGAGAAATGTAGCCTTAGAAAAAGCCACAGGAAAATATATTGCCTATCTCGATGCCGATGACTTATGGTTTCCGGAAAAGCTGGAAAAACAAATCTGGTTTTTAAAAGCAAACAATTTGCCTTTTACCTTTTCATTTTATGATTGTATAGACGAAGAAGGCAATGATTTAAACAGAAGAGTAGAAGCACCATTAAAGCTAACTTATAAGCAATTATTTTACTGCAATTATGTCGGTAATTTAACGGCAATTTACGATACAGCTTATTTTGGAAAAATTACCTTGCCAGCCTCTCAGAAAAGGCAAGATTGGCGTTTATGGCTAACGATTTTAAAACAGATCAAAACAACCAGACCAGTTGCGGAACCTTTGGCTTTTTATAGAATTAGAAAAGATTCTATTTCATCTTCAAAATTCAAATTGATTAAACACAATTTTGGCGTTTACAGAGGATTTCACGGTTATAACTTTGTGTTTTCTCTTTTGTTGATGACAAGATTTTTATTTACGCAGTTGGTTATAAAACCTCGATATATAAAGAATAAATAGAGTAAGATCGGAGGTTGTAATTTGTAACCTTAAAGAGTATTATTTTTTATAACCAATTTTAATTCTTTCACTTTCGTTTTCCTTTTTCTCCGTTAATTCATCTAAGTAGCTAAAAACCAATTCTATATTTTTATCGTGATTTTCTAATTTCTTTTGAATTTGGAGAATATCAATTTTCATTTCTGTGGTACCTAAAAGCAATTCTCTCACTTTTGTGAAAATGCGCATAATTTGAATATTAGTTTGGATTGCTTTATCGCTTTTCAAAACACTTGAAAGCATTAAAATTCCGTGTTCTGTAAATGCCATTGGAGCATAACGTAAACCCATCTTATCAGAATTGGAGGTCACAAACTGTGACCTCCAATTTTTAAACTCTGATTCATTAAGTTCAAACATAAAATCTTCTGGAAATCGAGATAAATTTCTTTTAACAGCTTGTTTTAAAACCTTTGTTTCAACACCATAGAGCATCGCAAGATCACGATCAAGCATTATTTTTTGATTGCGAATAAAGTATATTTTGTTAGAAATTGTTTCTTCCGGAAGTAAAGATAGATCGTCCATAAGTTTTTAATTGAAAAACAAATGTAAGATTTTATTTATAAATAAGATTTAAACTGTTTTAGTTTTCCACGGTTCGTTCTTTCTAAAACCGTCTTTCGAATAAAACTGAAATTTAAATTAGGTTCTAAATACAAAGAAATAGCCTCTTCTATTTTTTGAATCTGATGGATATCTAATTCATGTTCACTGATATATTCAATTTCAAACGTATCTAATTGGGTTTGTTTGATGATAAACTCTTTTACATTACCATCGTCTTCAATAATGCTCTTAGTGACATAATAAAACGTCAATCCGGGTGATTTTTTCCCGCTTGGTAAGAGCGCGACATCATTGGTTCTACCAACCAGTTTTTTGAGAATCGGTTTTTGAAGCGTACTTTTTTCATCTAAAATTCCAATGTCGCCAATGTCGTATCTTATAAATGGATTCGCTTTGTTAAATAAAGAAGTAATCACGATGCGACCTTCTTTTCCATAAGGTAAAACCTGATTATGTTCATCCAAAATTTCAACAAAAAGCGTTTCGGAGTTTACCTGCCATTCGCCTTTTGGATTTTCAAAAGCAATCAAATCCAGTTCCGAAGCCCCGTATTCATTGATAATCGGAATTCCGAATTGTTTTTCTAATAGTTTTTTATCCGATTCAAAAAGCATTTCCGAAGTCACAAAACAGGCCTTTAGTGTTGGACAAATGTCTTTTAAAAAACTATTTTTTTTCTCTAAGAATTTAGCAAACAAAACAATAGAACTGGTATAACCGTTGAGGTAATCGAATTTTTTTGTTTTGAATTTCTGCAGAAATCTTTCCAAAACTTCATCCGATAAGTCAAAAACAGGAAATCGGAACCGGTTCCCTAAATAATCTTTAAAGCGCTCTTTTTGATAGCCAACAAAATCCATCGGAATACCGTAAAAACGAGCCTGATAAGAGTAATTAAAATCGATTCCGAACCAGCCAAAACGCATACTATTGGAAGCCCAGGTCATGGCATGAGTATACTTATCTTTAGCAAAAACAAAAGGCGTCCCGCTGGATCCGGACGTTTTGTTACAATAGACATTTTTTAAAGTATAGCCTTTTGAAAGTCTATGTTCAAGTGGCTTTTGCAAATTTTGCTTGTTCAGAACGGGTAAATCTTCCCATTTTCGGACAATTTTGTTTCCAACTAATTCGTTATAAAATGGATTGTTTTGCAAGTGAAAACCAACAATATCATCTTTTTGTTTTTGAAGAAATTGTAAAAATTCCTTTTCAGAAAGACGAGTGATTGCATCTAAATCAGCCTTTGCTTTCTTTATCGGAAAACCATTTAATTGAAGCGAAAGATCAAAAAGAGAAATCATTTTAAGACTGAATTTTCATCAAAAATAATATTATCCAATTACTAACAGTGATGAATCAACAACTTTTTAAGATTTAATTATTTTTTACGTTCAAAAGCAATTATTTTTGCACCACAACTAAATACAACAACACATGACAATTTTACTATTGGGATCAGGCGGAAGAGAGCATGCATTTGCATGGAAAATGATTCAAAGTCCGCTTTGCGAAAAACTTTTTGTTGCACCGGGAAATGCCGGAACTGCCGGTATTGCCACAAATGTTGCAATGTCTCCAACCGATTTTGATGCTATAAAAACATTTGTACTACAGGAAAAAGTAGGTATGGTAGTCGTTGGACCTGAAGATCCGTTGGTAAAAGGTATTTACGATTATTTCAAAAATGACGAAAGTTTAAAGCATATTCCGGTTATTGGGCCATCTAAATTAGGGGCACAATTAGAAGGAAGTAAAGAATTCGCTAAAGAATTCTTAATGAAACATAACATTCCAACTGCAGCTTACGACAGTTTTACGGCTGAAACAGTTGAAAAAGGATGTGACTTTTTAGAAACATTACAACCGCCATACGTTTTAAAAGCAGATGGTTTAGCTGCCGGAAAAGGAGTTTTGATTATTCAGGATTTAGAAGAAGCTAAAACAGAATTGAGAAACATGCTGGTTCATCAAAAATTTGGTGCGGCGAGTTCAAAAGTAGTTATCGAAGAATTTTTAGACGGAATTGAATTAAGCTGTTTTGTTTTAACTGACGGTAAAAGTTATAAAATTTTGCCAACAGCTAAAGATTACAAACGAATTGGCGAAGGTGATACAGGATTAAATACAGGCGGAATGGGAGCAGTTTCTCCGGTTCCTTACGTAGATGCCGTTTTGATGGAAAAAATCGAAACACGTATCGTAAAACCAACAATTGAAGGTTTTCAGAAAGATGGAATTGAATACAAAGGATTTGTATTTATTGGTTTGATCAATGTGAAAAACGAACCAATCGTTATTGAATACAACGTGAGAATGGGGGATCCGGAAACAGAAGTTGTAGTACCAAGATTAAAATCTGATTTAGTTGAACTGTTCTTGTCCGTAGCAGATCAGAAATTAGATTCTTTTGAATTAGAGGTTGATCCAAGAAGTGCCACAACAATTATGGTGGTTTCAGGCGGATATCCGGAAGATTTCGAGAAAGGAAAAGTAATTACCGGTTTAGAAAATATTACTGATTCTATTGTTTTCCACGCGGGAACTAAATTAGAAGATGGAGCAGTTTTGAGTAACGGAGGTCGTGTATTGACGATTACTTCTTACGGAGATGATTTCCAACAAGCCATAAAAAAATCTTACCAAAACATAGATAAACTAAATTTTGATAAGATGTATTTTAGAAAAGATATCGGCTTCGACTTACTTTAAGAAAGAGTGAGCCGTAGTATCTTGATTTTCTGTTCCTGCAGCATCAAAAATGCGTAATTGTTTAATCCAATATACGATTGCTGCAGAACAAATAATCATAAATATCCAGTTAATTGTGTTTGCACCAAACCAAGTAATTAGCTCTAAACGACGTAAAAAGTCAAGTGGAGCAAATAAAATGTTAACGAATAAGTATTGTATTCCTTCAAAAAAAGCTGTCATAATTTATAAAATTATATGTTATTTATTGTTTTGTAACGCATTGAACACAAAATTCAATTGATCGAATCTTTTTCAACTTGTTGGTTTTCCTTTTAAACAAGTATTATATTTACAGTCACAAAAGTATAAAATATCCTTATGATAACAAGTGTTTTTAAAAAATCTACGCCATTAAATTATTCATTGGTCGTAATTTTAATACTGGTTTTCTTTTTTCTTTTTCAAATTCAGGAACCATCCTGGATCAGTTCCCCGTTTTTGGCATTTCAAAAAATAAGTCTTTTGTGCTTTATTTTTGCTTCTTTTTTCCTGATTAATTTTATTGTAAAGAAGAACGGACTCAGTAAAGACAACGGTTACTCGATATTTTTCTACTTATTGTTCTTATTGTTTTTCCCCACAATATTTAATGATTCGAATGTAATATATGCGAACTTTTTTATTCTGTTAGCCCTTAGAAGGTTAATTTCGCTTCAGTCTCTGAAGGCTTCAAAAGAAAAAATATTTGACGCTTCTTTTTGGATTTTAGTAGCTTCTTTATTTCAATTTTGGTGTATTCTTTTCCTGATATTGGTTTTTATATCGATTATTTTTCACGTTTCACGTGATTATAGAAACTGGGTATTGCCTTTTATAGCACTTTTAGCGGTTAGCGTGATTTTTTTATTAATCTCTTTGGTCTTTCATATCGATGCCATTCAGTTTTTTGAAAAACGTGCTGTAGTTGATTTCAGTATTGATTATTTTAAGAACAATTACGAAAACGCTGCACTTTCAATCTACACTGCGGTAGCCTTATTTTTTGTGTTTTCGATGTTAACAACCTTTTCAAACAGGCCACAAATTGTGCATTCATCATACAAAAAAGTAGTAGCCTGTTTTTTTATAGCGGTTATTGTTTTTATTGTTTCACCAAACAAAAGCAACGATTTATTGTTGTTTAGTATTGCACCTTTAACCATTATGGCATCAGGACATGTAGAATATATACAGCAAAAGTTAAATAATGAAATTGTTTTTTACGCGCTCATTGCCTGTAGTTTATTTACATTTTTGTCCCAATTATAATTTACTGCCATAAGCAAGATCACCGGCATCACCAAGACCCGGAATAATGTAATTTTTTTCGTTTAATTTCTCGTCCAACGAAGCAACCCATAAGTGGCAATTTTCGGGAAGATTCTTTTCGAGATACTGTATGCCTTCCGGAGCAGCAATCACGACTACAATATGAATTTCGTTTGGAGTTGCGTTTTGAACTAATTTTTCATGAACAGCAACGATAGACTGACCTGTGGCCAACATCGGGTCGAGAAGCAGAACCGTTTTATTGTTTATGTTTGAAAGCGCTTGATATTCAACTAAAATTTCAAAAGCATCATCATTATTCGGATGATGTCTGCAAGCAGAAACAAAGCTGTTTTCTGCATGATCAAAATAATTTAAAAACCCATTGTGCAGGGGTAATCCGGCTCTTAAAATTGAACATAAAACCAGATCTTCACTTATTTCGGTTGTTTTTTTAATCCCAAGCGGAGTCTGAATTTCGACACTTTTATAAGCCAAAGTTTTACTCAGTTCATAGGCCATAATTTCGCCGATTCGCTCTATGTTTCTTCGAAAACGCATACTGTCGTTTTGAACATTTATATTTCGAATTTGACCTAAAAAATGGTTTAAAACACTGTTATCTTCCGATATATAATGAATTTTCATAAGGAGTTTTTAGAATTGTTAGGATATAACCTTTATTAATGACGAAAAAGTAAAGTTTTTTTTCGAACTATAAAAGTATAAAAAGTATCTTTGTCTCTCTAAAAAATAAAGACATGTTTTCAAAATTAGCATATTCGGTTTTCGAACAAAGCATCAAAGATTATCACCAGTTTGATAATGTTGATCAACCTATAAACAATCCGTTTCCAAAAGATAAATTTGAACATTTATTATACTTAAAAAACTGGATTGACACTGTTCAATGGCATTTTGAAGATATTATTCGTGATCCGCAAATTGACCCGGTAGCAGCATTAACATTAAAAAGAAGAATTGATGCTTCTAACCAGGAACGTACCGATATGGTAGAATATATCGACAGTTATTTTTTGCAAAAATACAGCGAAGTAAAAGTAAAAGACGGTGCAAAAATCAATTCTGAAAGTCCGGCTTGGGCATTTGACAGATTGTCTATTTTGGCATTAAAAATTTATCATATGCATGAAGAAGCTACTCGTGCAGAGGCTTCACAAGAGCACAGAGATAAGTGTCAGGAAAAATTAAATATTCTTTTAGAACAAAGAAGTGATTTATCTACAGCAATCGATGATTTGTTGACAGATATCGAAAATGGAGATAAATTCATGAAAGTGTACAAACAAATGAAAATGTACAACGACGATGATTTGAATCCGGTTTTATACCAAAACAAAAAATAGTTTGACAGCAAAATTGTCTAAGACTATTCAACATATAGCCGTCATGCGACTCTCTGCAATGGGAGATGTTGCCATGACGGTTCCTGTTTTACGTGCTTTTGTAAAACAGTATCCGACGATAAAAATTACGGTGATTTCACGTCCGTTTTTTAAGCCTTTTTTTGAAGGAATTCCCAATCTTGATTTTTTTGCTTTTGATGAAAAAGAGCGCCACAAAGGTTTTCTGGGGCTTTTGAGATTATTTTCAGATGTCAAAAAACTCAAAATTGATGCTTTTGCAGATTTACATAATGTTTTAAGATCTAAAATTGTGAGTTTTCTTTTTGCTTTAACCGGAAAAAAGAGAGCCACAGTCGACAAAGGACGAGAAGGTAAAAAGGAATTAACACGCGTCGAGAATAAAATTTTCAAGCAATTACCAACGATGTTTGAGAGACACTCAAAAGTGTTTGAAAAACTCGGTTTTCCCGTCAACTTATCGAATCCTGAATTTCCGAAAAGAGCGGTATTAAGTGCTGAAATTACTGATTTGGTGGGAGAAAGTTACCAAAAACTAATCGGAATTGCACCATTTGCACAATATGATTCTAAAGTATATCCGTTGGATTTCATGGAGGAAGTAATTGCAAAACTGGCTGATAATAAAGAACAAACTATTTTACTTTTTGGAGGAGGAAAGAAAGAAATCGAAATTTTAGAGTCTCTTTCAAAGCCCTTTAAAAATGTAATAAATGTCGCCGGAAAAATTAAATTCCAACAAGAGCTAAAACTAATAAGCAATTTGGACGTAATGCTTTCCATGGACTCCGGAAATGCACATATTGCAGCGATGTTGGGTGTAAAAGTGGTTACGCTCTGGGGCGCAACGCATCCGTATGCAGGATTTCTACCGTTTAATCAAAGTCTTGATAATGCTTTGCTTTCGGATCGAAATCTGTATCCTAATTTACCGTCTTCTGTATATGGAAATAAAATAATCGAAGGTTATGAAGATGCCATGAGAACCATTTCTCCTAAGAAAGTGGCTAAGAGGATTCAGTCGCTTTTGGAAGAAAAAAAGTAGTTTCGGTTTGTAGTCTCAGTTTGCAGTCGCAGTCTCAGTCGCAGTTTGCGGTCACAGTTTGCGGTCACAGTTTATAGTTACAACTCGACAGCATTTATGTCACCCTGAGCGAAGTCGAAGGCTTATTAGTTAAAAGGGGCTTCGACTTCGCTCAGCCTGACAGTCTCAGTTTTCAGTCTCAGTTTTTAGTCACATCTTACTGTTTATATGTCACAATAAATAACAACAAAAAAAAGAGTTTGCAAAGCAAACTCTTTTTTTATATCTGTAAACTGAGACTGAAAACCGCGACTGCGACTAAGAAACCCTCCTAAACGTCATCAAAATCTACGTAAATAGTCTCCGATGTTGGGTGTGCTTGACAGGTCAAGACTAAACCGGAAGCAATTTCTCGGTCAGTTAAAATAGAATTTTTAGTCATTTCTGCCGTTCCTGTTGTGATACGTGCTAGACAGCTGCTGCAAATTCCGCCTTGGCAAGAATAAGGAGCATCGATTCCTTGTTTTAGTGCTGCGTCAAGAATCGTTTGTTTTTGAGACATTTCAAAAGTAACTTCATCATCATCAACTAAAACCGTAATTTTTGTATGTCCTTCTAATGAGGTATTGATTTGATTTTCTTTAGTAGAAGAAGTAAAAAGCTCAAACTTAATAGCAGATTCTTTTATGTTTTTCTCTTTTAGAATACCCGAAACCGTATTGATCATTTCCTCAGGACCACACAAGTAGAATTTATCAAATTGTAATTCTTTATGTTTGTTATTCAATACAAAATTCACAGCCGATTTGTCAATTCTGCCAAATAAAGCATTTTCAGCTTTAGCCTGACTAAATACATAATGCACAAATAAGCGCCCTACATATTGCAATTGTAAATCATGTAATTCCTGATGAAAGATCGTCTCTTCAGGTGTTTTATTTCCATAAACCAATACAAATGAGCTTTTTGGTTCACTTTTTAAAACGGACTTTATAATAGAAAGTACAGGAGTGATTCCGCTACCTGCTACAAAAGCTGCATAATTTTTTTGTCTTTCAGCATCTGGTTCGAAAGTAAATTTTCCTTCAGGGTGCCCTACTTCAAGAACATCTCCGGCTTTTAGTTTGGTATTTGCAAATTGCGAAAACAAACCATTTTTAACCGCTTTTACCGCAATTCTTAATTCACCACTTTCCGGTCCTGAACAAATTGAGTAAGCACGTCTAATCTCTTGGTTATCAAGGGTTAGTTTTAAGTTTATATATTGTCCGGCAACAAATTTATAGTCCGGTTTTAGTTCTTCGGGAACATTAAAAAGAACAGAAACAGCATCGGCAGTTTCACGTTTTACCTCTTTAATTATAAGTTTTAAGAATGAAGGCATGATATGATATTTTCTGCAAAAGTAGCAAACAACAGCTAATTGATGGTAACGAAATTATTTTTTTTAACTTTTTTTGTAACGTTTACTTACATTTGATCTCTTACTATAAAACTGAAAACCAAAGAACCATGATTAAAAAGTTTATTTACCTGGAATGGAAAGCCTTTATTCGATCTGCCTCATTTGGTTCTAATTTGGCCATGAAAATTCTGATCGGTTTCTTGATGATCTATTTTTCAATCCTTTTTATAGGGATGGGTGTTGGAGCCTTTTATATGCTTAAAGAAATGAATCTGGAACCATTAGTTACGGTTAACAGATTTCTAATTTATTATTTTCTGTTCGACCTCGTTATTCGATTGCTGATGCAGGCCATACCGGTGCTCAATATAAAACCGTTATTGGTTTTACCTTTTAAGAAACCAACAATTGTTCATTTTTCGCTGGGCAAAACAGCTTTATCTTTTTTTAATTGGGTCCATGCGCTGTTCTTTCTTCCTTTTTCGATCGTATTAGCTATTGAGGGATATGATATTATGGGTATTATTTTTTGGCATCTGGCGGTTCTTTCGTTAGTATATATCAACAACTTTCTGAATATCATTTTGAGTAATATCGACAAGTTATTTGTTGTTTTTGTAGCTGTAATTGTGGCCTTAGGAGCAGCACAATACTACAAGATATTCGACATTACAACTTTTACAGCTCCATTTTTTCAAGGGTTTTATAACACAAATGGAATGGTTTTTATCCCGGTTTTGGTATTAGTTAGTTTGTATGTCTTTACATTTAAATATTTTAAAAACAATTTATATTTAGATGCAGGACTTTCTAAAAAAGAAGACATTGCCAGCACAGAAAATCTTTCGTGGCTGAATCAGTTTGGTACTTTGGGGACATTTCTTAAGAATGATATTAAATTGATTAAGAGGAACAAGAGATCAAAAACAACTATTTTAATGAGTGTTCTCTTTTTGTTTTACGGGCTTATCTTTTTTGGAAATTCACACCAGCCGGCTGTGATGTATATTTTTGCCGGGATATTTGTTTCAGGTGGATTTCTATTTGTTTTTGGACAATTTGTACCAAGTTGGGACAGTTCGTATTATCAATTGATGATGACGCAGAATATTCCGTATCGCGGTTATATTACTTCAAAATGGTGGTTGATAGTGATTGCGACTTTTGTTTCGACAATTATCGCTTCTTTTTATCTTTTTTACGGATGGGAAGTATACTTAACAATCGTTGTTGGAGCGATTTATAATATTGGAGTTAATTCTCACATGGTACTTTTAGGAGGCGCATTTACCAAAACGCCAATTGATTTGAGTAATGCCGGAGGAGCCTTTAGCGATAAAAAAGCGTTCAACGTCAATGCCATGTTATTGACGTTACCAAAAATATTATTGCCTTTGGGATTGTATGGTGTCGGACTTTATTTGGGAGATAAAACGCTCGGATTAGTATTAGTTGCCGGAGCCGGTTTTTTAGGTTTTATTTTTAGAAATAAGGTCTTTTCTTTAATTGAAAAAAGGTACAAAATAGAAAAATACAGTACGATAAGTGCGTATAAACAAAAGAATTAATGTGTTAATTAGAGAATGTGTCAATTTGATAATGAGATAATTTTATCGGATGGAAACAATCACTTTTTTAATCTAAAATCAGCAATCTAAAATCAGCAATCTAAAGTCTACAATCTAAAGTCTACAATCTAAAATCCACAATCAAAATGATACAAGTAAGTCAGCTTTCAAAAAAATACAACGGGACAACAGTTTTAAATATTGAGCATCTTGAGATTCCAAAAGGGCAAAGTTTCGGATTAGTTGGAAATAACGGAGCCGGAAAAACCACTTTTTTCAGTTTATTATTGGACTTGATTCAGCCTTCGACAGGAAATATTAAAAGCAATGATATTCAGGTTAATACCAATGAAAATTGGAAATCGTTTACAGGTTCTTTTCTCGATGAAAGTTTCCTGATTGGGTATTTAACTCCGGAAGAATATTTTTATTTTATTGGAGATTTACGCCACCAGAATAAAGCAGATGTGGATGCCTTGTTAGCAAAACAGGAAGAGTTTTTTAATGGAGAAATCTTGAAAAACAAAAAGTACCTGCGAGATTTATCTAAAGGAAATCAGAAGAAGGTGGGGATAATTGCTACACTTATCGGTAATCCCGAAGTGATTATTCTCGATGAGCCTTTTGCAAATTTAGATCCTACAACCGTAAGTCGATTGAAAAAAATTATTAAAGAATTAGCCGAAGATCCAAACGTAACCGTTCTGGTTTCCAGTCATGATTTGCAGCACACGGTAGAGGTTTGCGATAGAATTGTGGCACTCAATAAAGGAGAAATAGTTAAAGATATTCAAACTTCAAAAGAAACCTTACAAGAATTGGAATCGTTTTTTGCAGTATAAATTTCGATATTACAAAAAGAAGCGTATTTTTACAAGTCATTATACTAAAAATCGTTTTTAGAAGTTAAATGATTTAAACTCTTTTCTATTGAAAAAGAATACTCTTAAATATAGCTTTTTTCTGGTGTTTTTCTTCCTTTTGATAGCCTGCTCTACCAAAAACAACACTTTTTTGTCTCGAAATTCTCATGCTTTAAGTACAAAATATAATATTCTGTACAATGGGGGTATAGGTTTAGACAAGGGATTAAAATCAATTCAAGGCAATAATCAGGATAATTTCTGGAAAATGCTGCCTATTGAGAAAATGCAGGTCGATGAGAGTTTCGCGGATGATACTAAAGCTAAAAATGCGGATTTCGAGAAGGCCGAAACAAAAGCAACAAAAGCCATTCAGAAGCATTCCATGAATATTGGCGGACGGGAAAAAAATTCTCAGATAGACGAGGCCTATCTAATGCTAGGAAAAGCCAGATATTATGATCAGCGTTTTATTCCGGCTTTAGAAGCATTTAATTATATTTTATACAAATATCCCAACAGTAGTAATATTTATACCGCAAAAATCTGGCGCGAGAAAACCAATATGCGTCTGGGAAATGATGCGATTGTTGTAAAAAACATTAACAAATTATTAAAAAACACAGATCTAAAAAAACAAACTTTTTCGGATGCCAATGCACTATTGGCAGAGGCTTTCTTAAATTTAGAAAAGAGAGACAGTGCCGTTACCAAACTTAAAATTGCGGAAGAGTTTAGCCGAATAAATGAAGACAAAGCCCGATACCGTTTTATTTTAGGACAGTTGTATCAGGAAGAAGGTAAAAAAGACAGCGCTATTTATTATTACGACGGAGTTATTGATATGAATCGAAAAGCCGATCGAAAATATATGATGCATGCTTATGCAAAAAAGGCACAACTGTATGATTATGAAACGGGTAATGATACCATTTTTATTGAAAAATACAATAAGCTGGTAGCAGATCGTGAGAACAGACCTTATTATGATGTACTGTTTTTTGAAATGGGTGTCTTTTTTGATAAAAGGAAAGAACAGGAAAATGCCTTAGAATTCTACAACAAATCATTGGACAGAAAATCCAAAGATCCTTATCTCATTGCTTCCACCTATCGAAATATCGGAAATATGTATTTTAAAAATACAGATTATACTATGGCTGCGAAATATTATGACAGTACATTGGTAAAATTAGATCCCAAAAGCAGAGAGTTTACATTTATAGAAAAAAACAGAAAAAACTTAGACAATGTTATAAAATACGAGGCCATTGCCAAACGCAATGACAGTATTATTACCGTTTATGGTTTACCGGCTCCCGACCGAAAGTTATATTTTGAAAACTATATAGTTGAGCTTAAAAAGAAAGACGAAGCCAAACGTATTCTGGAGGAAAAAGAAAAAGAGAAACTGGCTAATGTAGAGCGTAATACAAAAGCAGATAGTGAACCAACGGCAGTTAATCCACAATCTCAGCCGGGTATTGTTCCTCCCGGTGTTGGAGTTTTTAATCCGCCATCTGCTAATGAGACAACAAGTACCTTTTATTTTTACAATCCAACAACGGTTGCTTATGGTAAGTTGCAATTTAGAAAGTCTTGGGGGAACAGAATCTTAGGAGGTTATTGGAGAATGGCTTCATCAAAAGCGGCAAACGATGATGCAATAGCAAAAGAAGCAGCAGAGATGACTCAGGATTCTTTAAATGCGATAAAAGACACCATTGTTATCGAAAAATACACGACAGATTTTTATGAAAAACAGCTTCCCGCTACAGAGTTGGCTATGGATAGCATTGGAAAAGAGCGCAATTTTGCGTACTATCAATTAGGGCTTATTTACAAGGAAAAGTTTAAAGAATACAATTTGGCGAGTGGTAAATTGGAGCAATTATTGAAAAATAATCCAGAAGAAAAATTGGTTTTACCAGCCATGTACAATTTGTACAAGATTTACGAAATTACAGATCCGCGAAAAGCTCAGGAGATAAAATCGAAAATTACCACAAACTATCCAAATTCAAGATATGCACAAATCTTAAATAACACAGGTAACGATGATTTGGCACTCCCGGAAAAAGAATATCAAAAATGGTATAAATTATTCCAGGAAGAACAATTTGATTTGGTCTTGGACAATATTGATAATTTAATCAATCAATATTCCGGAGATGAGATCGTTTCTAAGTATGAATTATTGAAAGCGAATACATTAGGAAAAGTAAATGGTCTGGCAGCGTATAAGAAAGGCTTAGAAAATGTTGCCGATAATTATCCGAATAGTGTAGAAGGGAAAAATGCGCGTGAAATTTTAGAAAAACAAGTTCCAAACTTAGAAAAACTTGATTTTACAACTGTTGATGCAAAGAATTGGAAAATTATCTATCCAATTGCTAATGATGATACTAAGACTGGAAAAAAAGTCGAGGAAGCAATTCACAAGTTTTTAGACATAGAGAATTTCCTAAAACTTAGAACATCTATCGATAGGTACAATAAAACCCAGAGTTTTGTGGTTATTCATGGTATAAAGTCGGAAGCTTACGCTAATGATCTTGCCGGTGTTTTCAGAGATGATAAAAAATACAAAATCTCAAATAAGGCAATTATTATCTCGAGCGACAATTATAAAATAGTTCAAATTAAAAAAAATATTGACGTTTACACAGCCCCCAAAATCCCATAATCTAATGTTTGATAAAGTAAAAAAAAACGGAACAGAACTCTTAGGAAAAACCAATAGAATAGTAGAAGGAACCTCGATTATAGGCGACATCGTTTCAAAAGCCGATTTTAGATTAGATGGCGAATTAATAGGTAATTTTACCTCACAAGGAAAATTGGTTATCGGAGTTTCCGGTGTTGTAAAAGGTGAAATCGTTTGTAATAATGCTGATATTGAAGGAGAATTTCAAGGAAAAATAAAGGTTTTAGAAGTTCTTAATATAAAAGCCACAGCGCAAATTCACGGAGAAGTTACCGTAGGAAAACTTTCTATAGAACCCGGTGCCGATTTTACAGCGACTTGCAGTATGTTAACCAATACCAACGAAGTAAAACTAATAAATGGAAAAGGAGCCGAACAAAAGTCCTAACAATAAGTGGATTGCACTCATTAATATTCCAATTCAAATGGGTGCGATTATTTTTTTGTTTTCTTATTTAGGAACTTGGTTAGATGACAATCACCCAAGTGAAAAAGTGTACTACAATAAAATCTTAGTCATGGTTGGCGTTGCTATAGCATTATATAATGTAATTCGCCAGGTAAACGAAATTAACAAGACAAAGTAATAGATCAAATAAAAGAGCTTTAAATAAATGTTGCATCTTTGCAGCAAAATTATTGAAAATGCTTTTAAAAAATTACAGACCGATTTTACATTTATTTTTTCTCGCAACTGCTACCTATATATTGCATAAGGTAGTTTTTTTTGTTTTAAAGGTTAACGAACAGGATTTTCACTATAGTCTTGAAAGATTGTATTTAATCTTTTTATTAATTGCAACAGTACTTTTAAGTTTCCTGTTGAAATTTAAAAAAGACAAGTTTGACAGTATAGGAATGTTTTTTATGTTAGGGACTTTTATTCAAATGTTTTTGGCTTATATTGTTTTGCGACCAATTTTATTAGATAAGATTCACAACGTTCGTTTTGAAAAAATTAATTTTTTTATAACATTTATTTTCTTTTTGTTATTTGAGACGCTTCTAACGGTACGATTATTAAATGAAAAGCGTTAAAATAGGGATTCTGTAAAAGAATGCTCAAAAATAATTTTTTATATCCTTTTGAATATTAATAAAAAATGTACCTTTGCAGCAAATTTTAGAAACGTAAAAAATAAGATTTTCCACAGATATGGTGATTTCAAACAAACCACTCAGATTTATTCTTACAGCAGCTTTCGTAGCCTGTCTGCCATTAATGAGTTTTTCAAATGTTGAGAAAGACTCAGCACATGTACAAACTGAAGAAGCTCATGCAGCCGGTGCAGAAGGACATCATGCTGAGCCAACAGACGTAAAATCAAAAATAAAAGGATTTATAAAACATCACGTTTTAGACTCTCATGATTTTACCTTAACACAAGATGATGAAACAGGAAAACATTATGGTTTCCCATTACCTGTTATTATCTGGGATAATGGTTTACACGTTTTTTCTTCATCAAAATTCAACCATGGTCATGCTGTGGCAGAATCAAACGGGAACTATTATGTAATTAATCATCATGATGGTAAAATTTACAGAACAGATGCTTCTGGAGAAATTACTGAAGATGAGAAATCGGGTCACCCTACAAATGTTCGTCCTATTGACTTTTCTATTACTAAAACAGTAGTCTCTATTTTGGCAGCTGCATTGTTAATGTTTTGGTTATTTACAAGTTTAGCAAAATCGTATGGTAAAAACGGAGGAATTGCTTCTGGAGTTGGAAGAATTTTCGAACCATTAGTAGTTTACATTCGTGACGAAGTTGCTATTCCTAATATTGGAGAGAAACACTATAAAAAATACATGAGTTATTTATTGACTATATTCTTTTTTGTATTGTTTTTGAATATTTTTGGATTAACACCACTGGGGATAAATGCTACAGGTAACTTAACAATTACTTTTTCTTTGGCAATCCTTACTTTCTTAATCACAAATCTTACTGCAAATAAAAATTACTGGGGTCATATTTTTTGGATGCCGGGAGTGCCAAAACCAATGAGAATTATTTTGGCGCCAATTGAGTTGTTAGGAGTTTTCATCAAACCATTTTCGTTAATGATTCGTTTATACGCTAACATCTTTGCAGGTCACATCGTATTAATGAGTATTATTGGATTAATGTTTATCTTTAAAAGCTGGATTGGAAGCAGTCTTTCTTTTGGATTGTCATTTGTACTTTCAATACTTGAAATTTTAGTTGCCTTTTTACAAGCCTATATTTTTACCATGCTGTCTGCACTTTATTTTGGTTCAGCAGTAGAAGAGCATCATCACGAAGAAGAAGCTCACCATTAAAATTAGATTTCAGAGTTTAGATTTCAGATTTAATAACAATCTAAAATCGACATTCAAAATCTAAAATCAAAAAAGAATGTTTAATTTTTTAATATATTTATTATGGTAATTCCAAATATCATTGGAGCTGGATTAATTGTAATCGGAGCAGCATTAGGAATCGGTAGAATCGGTGGTTCAGCAATGGACGCTATCGCTCGTCAACCAGAAGCTTCTGGAAAAATCCAAACTGCTATGCTTATTGCAGCAGCACTTATTGAAGGTATTGGTTTCGCTGCGTTATTCGCATCTTAATTAAAATACAAAAAAACAATAGTTGCAACGGTTGGTTGTAACTATTGTTTTAAAATTAAAACATTAAAATTGCTTTTATTAAGTGCAATTTAAAAGTCATAAAATAAAATTTATAATCATTATATAATGGATAAGTTAATATATCAGTTCGAGTTTGGTTTGTTCTTTTGGCAAATATTAATATTTGTTGGATTAGTACTTTTGTTGAAAAAATTTGCTTGGAAACCAATTCTGGATGCAGTAAATGAAAGAGAGCAAGGTATTAAAGATGCATTACTTTCTGCTGAAAACGCAAGACAAGAAATGCAAAATTTACAAGCTGACAATCAAAGAATTTTGAATGAAGCTCGTGCTGAACGTGATGCAATGTTGAAAGAAGCTCGTGAGATCAAAGAGAAAATGATCGCAGATTCTAAAAACGAAGCGCAATTGCAAGGTCTTAAAATGATCGAGCAAGCTAAGGCTGCTATCGAAAGCGAAAAAAATGCTGCTATGGCAGAATTGAAATCTCAAGTTTCAACTTTATCATTAAGCATTGCTGAAAAATTGTTAAAAGAAGAATTATCTAACAAAGAAGCTCAAACTAGATTAGTTGAGAAAATGTTAGGTGACGTAAAGCTAAACTAAGATTATGGCAAGTACAAGAGCAGCAATTCGTTATGCAAAAGCAATTCTGGACTTAGCAAACTCTAAAGGTGTTGCCGAAGTTGTCAATAATGACATGAAATCGATTGCGTCTACAATTGATACCAATGCAGAATTAAGTACTTTTATTCAAAACCCAACTACAAAAGTTGAAGTGAAGGAAAGTGCTCTTTTAGAAGTTTTCGCAAATGTAAATGGAGTAACTAAAGGTTTATTTCACTTATTGTTTGAGAACAAAAGATTTGAGATTCTGGCAGAAATTGCTATAGAATACAGTAAATTATTTGACGAAGGAAATGGAATCGAAGTAGCAAAAGTTACAACAGCAATTCCTATGGATGCTGCATTAGAAGCTAAAGTTTTAGCTAAAATCGCAACATTGTCAGATAAAAAAATAACAATAGAAAATACGGTAGATGCTTCAATTATTGGAGGGTTTATTTTAAGAATAGGAGATCAACAATACAATGCTTCTGTTGCAAACAGATTGCAAGTATTAAAAAGAGAGTTAAGTAATTAGTTTTATTACACATAAAAGTGTCTAAATTATAAATTAAGATGGCGGAAATCAAACCTGCTGAAATTTCAGCAATATTAAGAAAGCAAGTAGAAGGTTTTGAATCTGGTGCTACGCTAGAGGAAGTGGGAACAGTACTTCAAGTTGGAGATGGTATTGCTCGTATTTACGGGTTATCTAATGTACAATACGGTGAGTTAGTTGAATTCGATAACGGACTTGAAGCAATTGTATTGAACCTTGAAGAAGACAATGTTGGTGTGGTACTTTTAGGACCATCAACAGGTATCAAAGAAGGATCAACTGCAAAAAGAACACAACGTATCGCTTCTCTTAAAGTAGGTGAGCAAATGGTAGGACGTGTAGTAAACACGCTTGGTTTTCCAATTGACGGAAAAGGACCAATTGGTGGAGACTTATACGAAATGCCGTTAGAAAGAAAAGCTCCTGGAGTTATCTTTCGTCAGCCAGTTACGGAGCCATTACAAACAGGTATTAAGGCAGTAGATGCTATGATCCCGGTTGGTCGTGGACAACGTGAGCTTGTAATCGGTGACCGTCAAACAGGTAAGTCAACTGTTTGTATCGATACAATCTTAAATCAAAAAGAATTTTACGATGCAGGAAAACCTGTATTCTGTATATATGTTGCAATTGGGCAAAAAGCTTCAACTGTAGCAGGAATTGCTAAAATGTTAGAAGAAAAAGGTGCAATGGCGTATACCGTTATTGTTGCAGCTAATGCTTCTGATCCAGCTCCAATGCAAGTTTATGCTCCTTTCGCAGGTGCTGCAATTGGAGAATATTTCAGAGATTCAGGTCGTCCGGCTTTAATTGTTTATGATGATTTATCTAAACAAGCGGTTGCTTACCGTGAGGTTTCTCTTTTATTAAGAAGACCACCGGGACGTGAGGCATATCCTGGAGACGTTTTCTACTTACACTCTCGTTTATTAGAGCGTGCTTGTAAAGTAATTGCTGATGATGGAATTGCTAAAAACATGAATGATTTACCAGACTCTATTAAGCCTATCGTAAAAGGTGGTGGTTCATTAACTGCTTTACCAATTATCGAAACTCAAGCTGGTGACGTTTCTGCTTATATCCCAACAAACGTAATCTCGATTACAGATGGTCAGATTTTCCTTGATGGAGATTTGTTCAACTCTGGAGTACGTCCTGCGATCAACGTAGGTATCTCAGTATCTCGTGTTGGAGGTAATGCACAGATTAAATCTATGAAGAAAGTTTCTGGAACTTTAAAATTAGATCAAGCTCAATTCCGTGAATTAGAAGCTTTTGCTAAATTTGGTTCTGACTTAGATTCTGTTACTTTAAACGTAATTGAAAAAGGAAAAAGAAACGTTGAAATCTTGAAACAAGGTTTAAACGATCCTTATACAGTAGAAAATCAAGTAGCTATTATTTACGCTGGTTCTAAAAACTTATTAAGAAACGTTCCTGTAAATAAAGTAAAAGAATTCGAAGCTGATTTCTTAGCATACTTAAACAGCAAGCATAAAGATACTCTTAATGCTTTAAAAGCTGGTAAGTTAGATGACAACATCACTGATGTTATCGAAAAAGCAGCAAAAGAAATTTCAGCAAAATATAACTAATAAGAGAATTAGTCAATTAGATAATTAGAAAATATCTCCGGATACTTCTGATTATCTAATTTTCAAATTGTCACATTTTCTAATTAATAGATGGCAAATTTAAAGGAAATCCGTAATAGAATTACTTCCGTTTCATCGACGATGCAGATTACATCGGCTATGAAAATGGTTTCTGCTGCAAAGCTTAAGAAAGCACAAGATGCAATCACTGCAATGCGCCCTTATGCCGAGAAATTAACGGAGTTGTTACAAAATCTTTCCGCTACACTTGATGGTGAAGTAGGAGGAGATTATACAACACAACGTGAAGTAAAAAAAGTATTACTTGTTGCGATAACTTCGAACAGAGGTTTATGTGGCGCTTTTAATACTAACATTATTAAAGAGACTAAAAACCGTACTCAGTTTTACGCAGGAAAACAAGTAGATGTTTTTCCTATTGGTAAAAAAGGAAACGATGTTTTAGTTAAAACGCATAAAGTTCACGGTCATCATAATGCAATTTTTGATCATTTAACTTTTGATAATGTTGCTGCAATTGCAGATAACTTAACTGAAAAATTCTTGACAGGAGAGTACGACAGAATCGAATTGATATACAATCAATTTAAAAATGCCGCTACTCAAATCGTTCAGGTTGAGCAATTTTTACCGTTAGTTCCAATTAAATCTGATGTACCGGTTTCAACTGGAGATTATATTTTTGAGCCTTCAAAAGAAGAAATCGTGTTGACTTTGATTCCTAAATCATTGAAAACACAATTATATAAAGGAATTCGTGATTCATTTGCTTCAGAACATGGAGCGCGTATGACAGCTATGCACAAAGCAACTGACAATGCAACTGAATTGAGAAACCAATTAAAATTGACTTACAATAAAGCACGTCAGGCATCTATTACTAACGAAATCTTAGAGATCGTTGGTGGAGCAGAAGCTTTGAACGGATAATTTATTTAAGAGAAATAAAAAGAGCAGACAGTCATACGATTGTCTGCTCTTTTTTTATAGAACTGTTTTTCTTTCTGTATAGTTATAAAATGGTGATTCTCATTTTACTCAAAAAACAAGAATCGACACCATTTTAGAATTGAGTTGCAGAAACCTTAAAATCCGCAATGCTTTGTCTTTTGTGGGAACAAACAAGCTTTATTAGTCCCAATGCTCTGTTTTTGTAGGGTTACAGATCAGCTGTTATCAATCCCTGTTTAGCAAATTTAGAAAAGTATGGATAAAATGAATTACAGAATTTTTAGCCTTTATTTATATATTTCGCACCATGGGCTGTGAATTATATAACAGGCAATGAAAAAAAATTAAGTATTTTTGTCCTCTATTTTTACACCAATGAAACTACAAATACTAGAACTTACTACGATCCCGGAAATGCTGGCACAAATTGAAACCATGCGATTTCTTTATCCGAATCTAACTGTTGAAAAATACGAAGCTTATCTTTCTGAGATGGTACCGCGTAATTATATCCAAATAGGCGTCTTTGAAGAAGAGCAATGTGTGGGAATTACCGGTTGTTGGACCGCAACTAAATTATGGACCGGTAAATATCTCGAAATAGATAATTTTGTTGTTGATCCCGGACAGCGATCTAAAGGAATTGGAAAATTATTAACAGATTATATCGAACAAAAGGCTTTAGATTCTGATTGCAGCAGCATTGTTCTAGATGCTTTCACCGGTAATTTTGCAGCGCATCGTTTCTATTATAATCAAGGTTATGGGCCCAAAGGCTTTCATTTTGTTAAAATTTTGGACGAAACAAAATTAACACACTAAAAAGACCTGTTGCGTTTTTTATTGAATCAACAAAAGCAATAATAAACGAAAGAATTGGTTATTTTTGTTTTACGAACTTTATTACAAGTATATTTTGGGATTATATAAAAATCTATTCAAACAAACGGCTATTTATGGACTAGCGACGGTGTTACCGCGAATGCTAAGTTTTTTATTAGTACGCTTGTATACCGGTATTTTACCAACGGCAGAATACGGAGAAGTTTCTATCGTTTTATCCTGGATGGTCTTCTTTAACGTAGTGCTTTCTTATGGAATGGAAACGGCATTTTTTAGGTTTTATAGTGCAGAAGACGATAAAAAGAATGTGATTGCTACAGCGACAATATCAATATTCTGGTCTTCAATTGGGTTTTTGTTTGCAGCATTAATTTTTAGAAATACGCTGGCAAATTGGGCGGAAGTCGACTCACAGTATATTACGTATTCCGTTTGGATTTTAGTTCTGGACGCGCTGGTTTTGGTGCCATTTTCTAAACTTAGAGCCAATCAGAGACCAATGGTTTATGCGGCAATAAAGATTGGAAATGTGGTAATAAACATGGTATTGAATTTTTTCTTTTTAATATACTTACCCAAACTTGCCATCGCAAACCCAAATTCAGTTTGGGATAATTTATATATTGAAAACTTCCAGATCGCTTATATTTTCATAGCCAACTTATTAGCCAGTTTGGCCACTTTTGTTGTATTATCCCCAAATTATCTTTCGCTTGGACGAAAATTCGATCCGGTACTTTGGAAAAAGATGATGAAATATGGTTTACCTATTCTTGTTGCCGGACTAGCGTTTGCCGTTAACGAACATTTTGATAAAATCTTACTAGGTTATTTACTGCCTGAAAATTTGGCTAAATCAGAGGTTGGAGCTTATTCTGCCTGTTACAAGTTAGGTTTGTTTATGGTTTTGTTTGCAACTGCCTTTAGATTGGGTATTGAGCCGTTCTTTTTTAGTCATGCCAAAAACGCCAACGCCCCACAGACCTACGCCGTTATCACGAAGTACTTCGTTATTTTTGGTTCACTGATTTTATTGGGTGTAATTGTTTTTGCAGATTTCCTGAAATTCCTTTTACTGGACAACAAATCCTATTGGGAAGCAATGAAGGTCGTGCCCCTAATTATACTGGCGAATTTCTTCTTAGGAATTTACAACAATTTGTCGGTTTGGTATAAACTGACAGATCAAACCAAAATTGGAGCTTATATTTCTATCGTTGGTGCTATAGTAACGTTGGTTTTGAATTACTTTCTAATTCCAAAGTACAGTTATTACGGATCCGCTATTGCAACTATTTCAGCATATGGAAGTATGATGTTAATATCGTATATTTTAGGAAATAAGTATTATCCGATTCCCTACGACATGAAGAAAATAGGGGCTTATTTAGGAATTTCAATTGCATTTTCTGCTATTTCTTTTTACGGATTCAGAGAAAAATATTACGTTGGAATCCCATTACTTTTAATCTTTATTTATTTTGTTTATCACAATGAAAAGGATACAATCAAAGGAATTATGAATAGAAAATAGAATCGGGTTAAATCCAATTTTATTTTTTTAGAATTTAATATAAAAATGAAAATACAAATTATAAATAAATCACAGCACGATTTGCCAAACTACGAAACAATTGCTTCGGCTGGAATGGATTTGCGCGCTAATTTAACAGAATCAATAACTTTAAAACCACTAGAAAGAACCATCGTAAAAACGGGACTTTTTATTGAATTACCAATCGGATATGAAGCACAGGTAAGACCAAGAAGTGGTCTTGCAGCAAAAAAAGGAGTTACGGTTTTAAATTCACCGGGTACTGTAGATGCGGATTATAGAGGAGAAATAGGTGTAATTTTAGTAAATTTATCAAATGAAGTTTTCGTAATCGAAAATGGAGAAAGAATTGCACAGTTGATTATCGCCAAACATGAAAGAGCAGAATGGGTAGTAGTAGAAGAACTTTCTGTAACCTCCAGAGGTGAAGGCGGTTTTGGAAGTACGGGAGTAAAATAATTTACAGTCTCGGTTTTCCGTTTATAAACTTTACAACAAACCAAACCAATTGAAGATTTTAAATCTTCCCATAAAAAATAAAAAACAAATGAAAATAATCGTTCCAATGGCAGGTCGTGGATCACGACTTAGACCACATACTTTAACTGTTCCTAAACCATTAATTCCAGTTGCAGGGAAATCAATCGTTCATCGCTTGGTTGAAGACATTGCTGAGATATTAAAAGAACCAATTGATGAAGTTGCTTTTATACTTGGAGATCCTGCTTTTTTTGGAGATGACCTTGTAGAGAGTCTGGAAGAGTTAGCAGGTAGTTTAGGAGCAAAAGCATTTATTTACCGTCAGGATTTACCTTTAGGTACCGGACATGCTATTATGTGTGCAAAAGAATCGTTATCGGGTCCGGCAGTTATTGCCTATGCCGATACTTTAATCAGAGCTGATTTCGAATTAGATCCATCAGCTGACGCGGTAATTTGGGTAAAACAAGTAGAACAACCTGAAGCTTTTGGTGTTGTAAAATTAAACGCAAACAATGAAATTATTGAATTGGTTGAAAAACCAAAAGAGTTTGTAAGTGATTTAGCTGTTATCGGAATTTACTACTTTAAAGAAGTGGGTGATTTGAAAAAAGAACTTCAGAACGTTTTGGACAATAACATCCAAAATGGAGGAGAATATCAGATTAACGACGGAATTAAAGCCATGATGGCAAACGGAAAAGTTTTTAAAACCGGAAGTGTTGATGAGTGGATGGACTGCGGAAACAAAGATGTGACTGTTGAAACAAATACGAGAATGCTCGGATTTTTGCATAACGATGGAGAACATTTGGTAGATTTTGATGTGAAATTAGAAAACGCAACAATTATTCCGCCTTGTTATATTGGTGAAAACGTAGTGTTGAAAAACGCAACGGTAGGACCAAACGTTTCATTAGGAAAAGGATGTCATGTGATTGACAGTACCATTAAAAATAGTCTGGTACAAACGTTTTCTCAAATAAAAAATGCTAATTTAGACAATGCGATGATCGGAAATCACGTTAGCTATGATGGTAAGTTTACCAGTATTAGTATTGGTGATTATTCGGTTTTAGAATAGACAGGTAGTATTCTTTTGTTTTAAATGAAATTATAAAAATGATGAAAAAGGGAGTTTTAGTAATTTTGTTTTCTGTTTTCTTTGGTAATACGATGTCGGTTATGGCTCAGACAGAACCGGAGGATATTGCTATGGTTACAGATGAATATAAAGACTCTTTTTTCGAATCATTAAAGCAAAAAGGAATTGAAAATTATGATAAGGCAATCGTTTCGTTGCAGAAATGTATCAAGTTAAAACCCAATGATGCAGTTGCTTATTTCGAATTGGGTAAAAATTATCTGGCTTTAAAAGATTATAAAAATGCACAGGATTCTTTTGAAAAAGCGACTCAGTTAGATCCAAAAAACAAATGGTTTTGGCTTGGGATTTATGATGTAAGTTTTGAAACCAAAAATTACAATCTCGCAATTGAAACCATTCAAAGAATCATTTTGTTTGATGAAGAGTATAAGGACGATTTGATTTCGATATACATGATAACCAATCAATACGATAAAGCGTTGGTTGCGATTAATGAAATGAACGACAAGTTTGGGAAATCATCAGATCGTGAAATTTATAAAAATCAGATCATGTCTCAGGGGAAATATCAAAATGCAGAGATTGGCAATTTGATTGATCAGATTAAGAAGAACCCAAAAGAAGAATCCAATTACGTAAACCTGATTTTTCTGTATTCAAAAGGAGAAGAAACAGACAAGGCTATAGACGTTGCCAAACAATTGGCAAAAGAAATTCCGACTTCAGATTGGGCTCAGGTCAGTTTGTTTAAGGGATATTTAGATGCCAATCAGGCTGATAAAGCGATTAAGGCGATGAATGTAATTTTATCAAGTGCAAAAATTGATTCAAAAATAAAACACCGTACCTTAAATGAATTTTTGATTTATGTGAATAAAAATCCGCAGTACGCTCCGGATCTGGAAAAAGCGATTTCTTATTTTGATAATGATAAAGAAATTGATGTTGCAAAAGAAATAGGAAAGTTTTATCACAGCAAAAATCAATTTGAAAACGCCATTAAGTATTATGAGAAAGATCTAAAATCAAACTCAGATACCGATCGCGAGACCAATTTGCTTTTGTTAGAGGCTTATACACAGGCAAAACAATTTGAGCCTATGACAAAAAGAGCCATGTATATGATTGAAGTGTACCCGAGTCAACCGCAATTTTATTATTATGCCGGTTTAGGGAACAATCAATTGAAGCAATTTAAAAATGCAAAAACGGTTTTAGAAATGGGACTGGATTATGTAGTTGACGATATAAAACTGGAATCGAATTTTAATATTCAGTTAGGAGAGGCTTACAATGGGTTAGGAGATGCCAAGAAAAAAGAGGAATACTTTTTGAAGGCAAATGAGTTATTGAAGAAAAAAAAGTAAAGAGTAAATGAAAAAGTATATAATAATACTATCGATGTCCGTTTTTGTGATTTCTTGTAAATCTAAAGCTGTTGCCGTACAAAACAATAAAACGGAAGTAGTTGAGGCAAAAAAAGACAAAAAAGCAATAGAAAAACATTACGATAATAAATTAGATTTTTCAACCGTATACATAAAAGCAAGTGCGAGGTATGTCGATGAAAAACAAAGTCAAAATGTTTCGGCCGAGATAAAAATCGAAAAAGACAAACAGATTTTAATAAGTGTTCGTTTTCTGGGAATTACCATGGCAAAAGCGTTGATAACGCCGACAGCTGTAAGTTATTACGAAAAAATAAACAGTACTTACTACGAAGGCGACTTTACAAGTTTGAGTAAATGGTTGGGTACAGAATTGAATTACAGTAAGGTACAAAATTTATTGGTAGGTGAGGCTTTAGAAGATTTAAGAAAAGGAGACTACACACAAACTATTGTAGAAAACCTCTTTCGTTTGGAAGATCAAAAAGAAGCGAATATCAAAAAAGTATTCTTTCTGGAGCCGGAAAAATATTTGTTGCAAAAGGAACAAATTTCACAACCATCAGAAAACAGAATGTTAGAAATTAAATATTCTGACAGTAAAGTTTTTGATCAGGGAACACTTCCAACGGCAATCGAAATTAATGCGATTCAGCCGAAAGGAAAAACAGATATTAATTTAAATTACAATACTATTTCGTTCAACGAACAACTTTCTTTTCCGTATAGCGTACCAAGTGGCTATAAAAAGGTTATAATTAAGTAAATTTGCAAAAAGAAAAAAGAAACATGCCGAAATTTCTCCTAAGTCTGATTTTTATATGTGCCTCTACAATGCTGTGGGCACAAGATTCGCAACAAGAAAAGCTGGAACAGCGTAAAGCTCAGATTCAGCAGGAAATTAGAGATAACGAAAAGATGTTGCAATCCGTAAAGAAAAAAGAAAAATCAGCGGTAAATGTATTTTTAATTCAGGCCAATAAAATTAAGCTGAAAGAAAAGCTGATTAATACTACGGCAAAACAGGAGAAACTTTTAAGTAACGATATGTATATTAACCAAGTTAAGGTTAATAAACTGAAAAAAGAATTGGCGATTCTAAAAGAGGATTATGCCAAGATGATTCTTAAATCGTATAAAAGCCGTTCAGAGCAGAGCAGGGCTATGTTTATTTTATCTTCGGAAAGTTTTTTGCAAGCTTATAAAAGAGCGCAGTATTTAAAACAGTATACGAATTTTAGAAAAAATCAAGGCTTGGAAATTCAATCTAAAACGGCAGAATTAGAAAATTTCAACACAAAACTAAACGGTCAAAGGCAAGTCAAGAAAAAAATTATTGCCGAAAATCAGAAAGAGCGTTCCGCTTTAGAGATTGAGAAAAAAGAGCAACAAAAGCTGGTTAACTCAATCAAAAAAGATAAAAATAAAATCATTGCCGATACCAAAAGCAAGCAGCAGGAAGCAAAAAGAATCGACAGACAAATTGATCGTTTGATTCGTGAAGCTATTGCGGAGGCCAACAGAAAAGCAGCGCTGGAAAGAGCAAAAGAAAATCCGGGATCTACAGCATCAAATGTACCAGTTTCCTCTTCTAAAATTGCATTGACACCGGAAGGAAAAATTTTAGCTGCCGATTTCAAAGCAAACAGAGGAAAATTACCTTGGCCAGTAGAAAAAGGATTTATTTCTCTTGGTTACGGAGATCAGCCGCACCCGCTTTATCCGTCATTAACCGTACACAATTCAGGTGTGGAGATTACGACCGAACAAGGAGCAAATGCCCGTGCCGTATTTGCGGGAGAAGTAGCAAGCATCATGGTTTTATCTCCAATTAACAGGGCCGTTATGATTCAGCATGGAGATTATTTTACCGTATATCAGAATTTAAGTCAGGTATTTGTAAATAAAGGAGATAAAGTAAATATCAAACAAAGTATTGGAAAAGTAAGAACCAGTGGTGATACCGGAAAAACAATCATTAAGTTTCTGATTCTTCAAAATACATCAAATAACAATCCGGAAGGTTGGTTGCAGAATAGATAAAAAAAGGGAGCCAAGCTCCCTTTTTTTATGAACTTTTTTTAATCATATCACTCTAATAAAGGTCTCATCATAGCGATGGTCAAAAAAATGCAACTAAAGATTCCATTATCTGCTAAGGGTAATGAATGAAAAACTTTAAAAAAAAGAAGAGTAAAAACACCTTAAAACCACTGCGAATGCAAAAATCAGCCTATTGTTTATTTGAAATGGTATTGATTGAAATTTAAAATAGTATTTTTGCAGTATGGAAACAAATAGACAGAAAAAAATAGGCGGTGTCATCCAAAAAGATTTGGTTGATATTTTGCAAGGTGAAGTGAGAAAAAATGGAATTAATAATTTAGTAATTTCAGTATCCAAAGTAAGTGTTACTTCAGATTTATCGGTTGCTACCGTATATTTAAGCATTTTTCCTCAGGAGAAAGCCAAAGAAACTTTAGAGGGTATAAAATCAAACTCCACTTTAATTAAGCACGATTTATCACAACGCGTTCGTTTGCAATTACGTCGTGTACCTAATTTGGTATTTTTTATCGATGACTCTTTAGATTATATTGAGAAAATTGATAATGCCTTATCTAACAGAGAAAATCCAATTGAAAATCGTGATCTTTTAGAAAAAAGAAGAAAATCATAAATTGAATTTCCCATTTTACATAGCCAAGCGTTATATTTTTAGCAGAAGTAAAAACAATGCTATAAATATTATCAATTATATTGCCAGCATGGGGATTATTGTTGGTACGATGGCTTTGTTTGTGGTGTTATCCGTTTTTAGCGGATTAAAAGTATTTAGTCTTTCGTTTACAAATGAAATCGACCCTGATTTAAAAATGACCAGTACCTACGGAAAATCATTTTTGATTACACCCGATCAGGAAAAACAGATTAAAGAAATTAATGGGGTCGTTTCGTATACAAAAATTATTGAAGAGCGTGTTTTGTTTCTGTTTAAAGACAAACAACAAGTTACTTACATAAAAGGAGTTGACAGCAATTATGTTGCTGTAAACGATATCAGAAAAAAACTTTTCAACGGACAATGGCTAAAACCGGACACCTATCAGGTAGTCGTTGGTTATGGAATTGCAAGAGATTTTTCGATGGGCATATTAGATTTCGAAAATCCCTTGCAAATATTCGCGCCTAAACCGGGAAAAGGAGCTTTTGAAAATCCCGAAGAAGCATTTAATAAAACAGATGTTTTACCGGTCGGGATTTATTCCATTAGTGAAGATTTAGATTCAAAATACGTGTTTGCCGACTTAGGTTTAGCACAGGAATTATTGCTGTACAAACCGAATCAGATTTCAGGAATTGAATTTAATATAAAGGAAAATGCCGATGAAAAGGCAATTAACCTTCAATTAGAAACGATCTTCAAAAATAAAATTACTGTAAAAAACAGAGCGCAACTTAACGAGTCTCTGTATAAAATGCTAAATACCGAAAATATAGCGGTTTATCTTATTTTTACCCTCGTGATTATCGTGGCACTTTTTAATTTGATCGGGGCTTTGATTATGATGATTTTAGATAAAAAAGGAAATCTTAAAACCCTTTTTAATCTGGGTACGGAAATCAATGATCTGAGAAAAATATTTTTACTTCAGGGAACATTACTAAGTGTTTTTGGTGGCGTTATTGGCCTTGTGCTGGGTATTATCCTGGTCGTACTGCAACAACAGTATGAGTTAATTATGATTACACCAACTTTGGCGTATCCGGTCGTTTTTACTTTAGAAAACGTACTGATCGTAATGGGAACCATTATTTCTCTTGGTTTTGTAGCTTCTTTAATTGCCAGTAGCCGGGTAAGTAAAAGACTATTAGATTAGTGTTTTCTTAGTAAGAAAATAATACCTATATTTATCGTCTTAAAAATTCAAGTTTATGATTGTTTCTGCCTAGTCCTATTTTTATTTTTTAGAATAATTAGGATACTTACGTTTTTTTTCTTCAGTTCAGGTCTTTGCATCTGGGCTCATTTTTACATTTATCTTAATATATCATGACAGAAACAACCATAAAGAAGAGTTTATTTTCTAAAATTTTCACCACATTAAAATTAGCAATCAAAGGAGACGAGTCTTTTGATTATACCGAAGGAAGCATTAAAAAAGCAGTCATATTACTAGCCATACCGATGGTTTTAGAAATGATGATGGAATCGGTATTTGCGCTTGTCGATTTGTACTTCGTTGGCCATTTGGAACACAGTAGTTTTGCCATTCAAACCGTTGGTTTAACAGAATCTGTAATAACAATTGTATACTCGATTGCAATAGGAATTAGTATGGCAGCAACAGCTGTTGTAGCGAGACGTATTGGAGAGAAAGATCCGATTGCAGCTGCAAAAGCCGGAATGCAGGCTATAATTATCGCTTTTGTAATCAACAGTGTAATGAGTATTTTAGGTTTTATTTATGCCAAAGAGATTCTGATATTCATGGGAGCCTCACTTGATGCGGCTGAACATGGCTATCGATTTACCCAAATTATGATCGGCGGAAGTTTATGTATCATGCTTTTGTTTTTGATTAACGGAATTTTTCGTGGTGCCGGAAATGCGGCTATTGCCATGAAAAGTCTTTGGTTGGCCAACATTTGCAATATCATTTTATGTCCAATTTTGATTAACGGCTTTGGCCCAATTCCCGCTTTTGGACTGACTGGTGCCGCGATAGCAACTACCTTAGGAAGAAGTATCGGGGTATTTTACCAATTGTATCATTTGTTTTTTGGGAAAGGCGTGTTGAGAATTTATGCCGCTTATTTTATTCCTGACTTTACACAAATAAAAGCATTGGTAAAAATTGCTGCTCCGGGTGTTTTACAATTTGTAATTGCCTCTTGCAGCTGGATTTTTCTGGCGCAATTGGTAGCAACAACAGGAGGTGATCACGGTTCTGCCGGATATCAGACGGCTCTTAGAATCATGATGTTTTTTATACTTCCGGCCTGGGGACTTAGTAATGCAGCGGCCACTTTGGTTGGACAAAATTTAGGAGCCAAGCGAATTGATCGTGCCGAGAAATCGGTTATGACAACAGCGAAGTACAATGTCATTTTTATGGCAACAATTATGGTAGTTACATTAGTTTTGGGAAAATATATTATTTCTTTTTTCACCAATGACGAAAGTGTAAAAACCATCGCAGTCGAGGCTTTACAAATTATGAGTATTGGTTTTGTATTCTACGGAATCGGAATGGTTTTAATAAATACATTCAACGGAGCAGGAGATACGTGGACACCAACGGGAATTAATTTCTTTGGATTTTGGTTGTTCCAGATACCATTGGCTTTTTTACTGGCGAAGCATTACCAGATGGGACCAACAGGTGTTTTCATCGCAATTCCGGTTGCTGAAACCGCTATAACATTGGCAGGTATTTTCTTTTACAAACGTGGAAAGTGGAAACGTGTTCAGGTGTAAGTTTTATTTTTGTACAATATTTCTTAATCAGTCTCGTTAGAATTGATTAATAAACCAAAAAATAAACTAGCATGAAAACCAGCACCAAAATTTTAGGAATCCTTAGTACAGCATTATTATTTGTCCTTTTTGCTTTTAAACCTGCTGCAGAAAAAAGAGTAATTGTTATTGACGCAGGTCATGGTGGCCATGATTTCGGTGTAGCGATGTATGGTTTTCAGGAAAAGATCATTTCAGAAACGATTGCTAAAAAAGTAAAAGAACTCAATAAAGATGCTAATCTCGAAATCGTATTACTTCGTGATGGGGATCACTTTATGGAATTTAGCGAAAGAGTTTCCATAATCAATAACATCAAACCTGAATTGGTCATCTCATTGCATATCAATTCTTCGAAAAGTTTTGAAACCAACGGAGTTGACGCTTATATCACATCAAGAGAAGAATTTCACGGAAAGTCGAAAGAAAAAGCAGAGAAAATCCTTACCGAAGTTTCGGGTGAAAATCTTTTGAAAAGAAGAATAAACGAAGCTCCTTTTTATATCTTGAAAAATGCTAATTGTCCTGCCGTACTGTTAGAGATGGGATTTTTGTCTAACGAAAAAGACAGAGCTTACATCACCAGTGAAAATGGACAAAATGAGATGGCTGCTAAAATTTTGGAATCAATAAAGTAATAGGAGACATTTAATGTTTTGTGAATAATCTTGATTTCTGGGTCTGTTTCTTTTAAAGATTTGTTGACAGGTACACTTTTTATTTACGTTTATTAAGTATCGTTAGATAGGTGTGTCAATTGTGGTACTTCTGAGCTATAGTTCATAACAAGAAAGGAATTACAAACATTATAATGTGTTTTTGATTCTTAAATTTTGCTTAACTCAAATTATGAGCCATCCAAATTACTAAAGTTTGGATGGCTCATTTTACTTAATTTTGAGATGAAAAGATTTGTTAATCTTTGCCAATTACTTTAATTCGAATTACTGTAAGATTTCCGTATTTTTCTGCATCTTCTTTTGTCCAAAATAGTTCTTTGTCTTTTGATCTTTTTTCAAATACCCAATCAATTGGCTCTTTTACGTAGATAAATAAGCCGATGTTGTTTTTTTCTATTATACTCCCGTTTTTAAATGCTTCTGGATCAGTAAAATAAAAAGAGAAATAGGACTGTTCTCCTAGAGTCGCCCAGGCAGTTTTTATTTCCGGTTTTATTTCTTTTAGCAAATTTTTCAAGGGTTTATTTAGAAACTGCTGTTCATTTGTTTTTAATTTATAAGCATCTTTTGGTAGTTGAACGATTTGTTGTGCATTGCATGCAACGTTCATAAATAGTAATAGGATAGGGATTATTTTTAATGTAAATTTCATGACGTTATATTTTTTTTGTTTAGTAGCAAGGAACTGTAGTGTATGCTTTATTCCCATTAGGTTGTGTTATTTGTTTAATTTTTATAGGTTGAAAATCACCCGTGCTATCTTGTTTAAATAATGTTATTCCTGAATTGTGCTGATCTAAAACATATGCCATTGCTATTGCTAATCCATTTTGGCTATATCCCATAGCTGGTCTGAGCGCTTCCATTTCATAAAATAAACTATCGGGAAATTCGGGAGTATTAGGTGGATTTATGTAAGCTGGATAAGCTTTTACAAAAGCTTGTGCTGCTGCTAAATCTGTAACCACAATTGCGTAAACTTCACCACCAGTTAAAACAAAAGAAGTGTTAAAGAAAACACTTTTTTCATTCAATGTAACACTGGCATAGATGTCGCCAGCAGATGGTTTAGTATTATTTGGGTGGTTGTGTAAAACCGCAAATGCTCCAGGCCAAGTTGTATTTGTTACAACATTATATTGTCCTCCGTTATTCATCGGAGCTTGACTTATCTCATTGTAAGTACTTCTTCCTAAAGTGATACTGTGTTCTTTTCCGTCTGAACTTGCGGCAATTATTGCTGCTTTCGCAGCTGTAAAAGTAGTAGATTTAGCATCTAAAGTAGCCTGTGCTGCTGTCTCGCAAGGGTCTAAACCTGTGTTGTTTTGCGGAGGATTTGAATTCCCTCCACCGCCGTCTGATGACCCCCACATATAACTCATGTCAGCTGAACTTTCAGGGCTTGCCCCACCTGAAGCCCAGTCAAAATATTCAACATCCAAAGCATATGATTTGTGATATCGGTTAATAATGATAACCTCACGTAATTCTATCTCACCACCAGTACTTTTACTGATTCGTTTTTCTGCTCCAAAATACTGTATAACCAAAAGGCCATTTTCTACTTTAAAACCAGTAATCAGACTACCGTCAATTCTATAAAGAAATAGTTTTCCCGAGAAAAATTCAGTTGATACCTTTTGATCCGGAGTCATTTTTACTATAGCCGATTTCAGTACATTGTGTACCTTAAGTAGAACTAGTCGGGTGGTGCTTTCTTTTTCTGTTGAGAATACGGGTATTACCGTCATAAACTGATCGCTGTTTATTATTTTTTCCTGAGTTATATTTGCTGTATCGGGCGACAAAACAGTTTTTTTACTTGTTGTTGCGTCTGTTGTTATAGCATGCTCTTTTAGAAACCCAAGAGTTTCATCAATACTGACGGTTTTTATGTTTTTGTTCTGTTCCGTATTGTTTTCTTCTTTCTGACAATTAGTTAGTGTCATTGTCAGGAATAAAAATAGTAGTAATTTGTGGATTTTGGGTTTGCTTTTTTCTATCCGGCTCATAGTTAGTTGAGTTTAAGATTTTTCTTGTTTTGATCAAAAATAGGATAAAAATTACAAAGAACAAGTGTAAGAGCGAATAGTTTTTTTTCTGAGAAGAATGTTTTTCATGTCAATTTAATAACATAAAAAAAGACCTTCAAAAATGAAGGTCTTTTTACTTTTAAACAAATTCGTATCCGGCATAAACGTCTTTAATTTCATCCATAATGGCGAATAAAATTTCAGGTTCATCGGTTGTAACCAATTTTTGTTTGTATTCTTTAAAAGAGTGAATTCCTTTGAAATAATTAGTATAATGACGACGCATTTCTACAATTCCCAAACGCTGGCCTTTCCAGTCCATAGACCATTGCAGGTGGTTTCTGGCGGCTTCAACACGATCTCCGACCGTTGGAGCAGCTAAGTGTTCACCGGTATTAAAATAATGCTTGATTTCGTTGAAAATCCATGGATAACCAATGGCAGCACGACCAATCATGATACCGTCAATACCGTATTCATTTTTATATTTTAATGCTTTTTCGGGGCTGTCGATATCGCCGTTTCCAAAAATGGGCATTGTAATTCTTGGGTTGTTTTTTACACGTGCAATATGCGACCAGTCGGCATGACCTTTATACATTTGGGCACGGGTTCTGGCGTGAATGGTCAAAGCCTGAACGCCAATATCCTGAAGCCTTTCGGCAACTTCATCGATATTGATAGAGTTGTCATCCCAGCCTAAACGTGTTTTTACGGTTACCGGTAAATCAGTACTGCGAATAACAGCTTTAGTCAAACGCACCATCAAGTCAACATCTTTTAAAACTCCGGCACCGGCACCTTTGCAAACTACTTTTTTTACAGGACATCCAAAATTGATATCTACTAAATCGGGTTTTACGGCAGAAACAATTTTAGACGAAAGGGCCATCGCTTCTTCATCACCACCAAAAATCTGAATACCAACCGGACGTTCGTAATCAAAAATATCCAACTTCATTCTACTTTTAATAGCATCACGAATCAATCCTTCCGACGAAATAAACTCAGAGTACATTAAGTCAGCGCCATGCGTTTTGCATAATCTGCGAAACGGCGGATCGCTCACGTCTTCCATCGGTGCTAGTAATAAAGGAAATTCGGGTAATTCTATGTTGCCAATCTTGACCATCTTCAATATTTTGTGCAAAATTACAACTTTTAGTTTAATTGATTGCTATTTAGAGGGGCAAAGGGAGAAAGGGGCAAAGCTGTGGGTTGGTTTCACCATATAAGTGATGCAATTTCAGTGAAGTAGAAGGGAGTTGCAAAGCTGTGGGTTGGTTTCACCATATAAGTGATGTAAGTTCAGTGAAGCAGGAGGTAGTTGCAAAGCTAGAAACGTTACCTTTACCATCTAAGTGATACAAGTTAAGCGAGGCAAAACACCCAGTTTATATGAACTTACATCACTTATATGGTTTAAAAAAAACCTAAACAGTTGTCTTCCTAAAATCAAAAAAGCGAATAGGTTTTCTGCTCATTGGGTTAAAAACCAGTGGGTTTAAAACTTCTTTTGAGGCAAATTCAATTTTTGGAGTAACCCTCAGTTTGGCTCTGAAGTGGTCTTTTATTTCCTGTAAAAACTCAGGAGTTTGACTTTTTACGGCTATTTTTATAAGGATTTCATCTGTTCCCAAATCATTGGTAGAGATCTCAATAAGGTGATTTTCTATATTGTCGAAATCGCTTAGCACATCATTCATTGCCGGCGGATAAAGGGTTGTTCCTTTATATTTAATCATTTGTTTTTTACGACCAATTACCGGACCTACTCGAAAAGTGTTTCTTCCGCAAGCACAAGGTTCATCATGAAGCTGTACAATATCTCCGGTTTTAAAACGCAGTAACGGCATGGCCTCAATGCCCAAAGTAGTAAAGGTCAATTCGCCTGCTTCGCCATTTTTTACGGGATTGTTATTTTCGTCTAAAACTTCCGTAATGATTAGTTCCGGATGGTGATGCCCTCCGATTCCATGCTCGCACTCTGTAAAAGCGGTACTCATTTCTGTAGAAGCATAAGTCGAAAACAACTGAATATTCCATTGATCTGTTATTTTTTTGGATAACGTATTCATCGAAAAATCCTGATTTCTCAGCGATTCTCCAATGCAAATAGCGCCTTTTATGCTGGAGTTGTTATAATCTATTCCGTGAATTTCGGCATATTCAATCAATTTCAATAAAAAAGAAGGAACCGTTATTAAGTAAGAAGGCTTGTATTTTAAAATAGAATCCCATTGTAATTCCGGGATTCCTGCGCCTACCCGAATGACACCCACTTTTAGTTTTCGCAGTCCTAAAAAGTAGGCTAAACCAGCCATAAATTTACGGTCAATTGTCGTCATAAGTTGCACAACATCTCCTTCTGCGATTCCGGCACAGGCAAACGAAATGGCTTCGTTATAAGCCAATCGGTCCAAGTCCGAATCGGTTAAACCAAAAGTTACAGGATCGCCCAAAGTCCCTGAAGTTGAGGCGTAATCGATAATTTTATGTTGTGGTACACATAAAAAATCGTCATTGTATTGCTGTAAATCTTCTTTTGTAGTTACGGGTAAATGCTGTAAATCTTCAAGCGTTTTTATTTTTGAAAGGTCAATATTCTGTCCTGAAAAAAGTCTTTTGTAAAAGGGAGAATGTTGACTGACATAGGCTAAAAGGTCGGCTAATTTTTGCTCTTGAAAAATTTTAATTTGTTCTAAAGAATCCTTTTCTATTGATGGAATCATGTTCATTTTCTTTTGAGTTTTTTTAAATATTTTTCAATTGCCAGTTTTTGAGGAACTGTTGTGACTTCTTTGGTCAATGCTTTCTCAAAGTTTTCCTGCGCAAGTCTAAAGTATTTCTTTTGGTAAAAATACAACCCTGCTTTATAATACACAACCCAATAATCAGGGTTTAATGATTGATATTGTTGAATAAAATCAAAAGGAATTTTTGTTTTATTTTTTAGGTATACATCTATTTTATGATCTTCAGTTTTGAACTTTTTATAGTTTTTGAAGGCTGTTGTTTGTAAAAAAGGATCTTTGGCGATGTTCCGGTTTTCTTCTTCAAACGAAAGAAGAGGATTTGTTTTCCGTTCTTTAAAAACAGAATCTAAATTGTAACAGACAAACTCGCCTAATTGATAGGGATTTGCTGAAATCCAAACCGTTTTTTCTTTCGGTTTGAAAATAATTCCGTGATGCGCCATCAGCTGATTTAGCGCTTTTTCATTGCCATAACCCAAGGTACTATTTTGTAAACCTTCTTTGTTTCTGAGGATTTCGGAAGCAATTTGAGGGTTAATTTTTGTGTTTTGACTAAGGAGTTCCTGCATTCTTTCAAAACGATATTCCGAGTGACTGTTGGCAATTTGAAATTGATTTCGTTTATCATCTTTAAAAGCAGCACTCTGAAAATGATTGGAACAAATTAATTGATCACTGTTGGGAACATCGTACACATCCATTTTTTTGGGTGAGACTTCGATTAGAATAGCTTTGTTATCGTGTGCACTTCCAACCATGATGGATTCGGAAACAAATACGTTTCTCTTTTTGACAATTGCAATGGCTTCCTCTATGTTTTGTGCGTGTTGTAAAATCTCTCTGGTTAGAATAGAAATTGGTGTTTTGGCGCTCAAAGGAATTTTCGATTTTCCGGCATTTATGGTTACGGTAAGTCCTTCTTTATTCATTCCCGAAACTGCCCCAATCATTCCGGGCCAGGTTACCATCATAAAAGGATATCCTTCTTTTGGATTAATAAAGGCAACTATTTTATTTTCTGCGAAAGCCTCATTGACATAAAAATCAAAATTGCGTCCTAAAATCAGATTTCCGTCTTCCGATTTTTCATTCCAGGCAGCAAAAGAGGAACAACCGACCAAGGCCAAATCTTGTAGAGCATGGCCAATATCGTGTGCTCCATGCAGGTACAAATTGCGTTGATATTGTGGCGCCAGATTGTCAAAAGTATGTGAAGTATATTGCGAAATACCATAGATTTCGGCCTGATATTCGTTAGGAACATTGAGATATAATTTTCGATTGTACCATTTTAGAAAATTACGAAGCAAGTTTTGCTGGAATTTAGAGGGAACAATATCTTCAATTCGCGAGAAAAAAATCTGCTCCTGTTTTTTTAAAAGGGAATCTGTTAAAGCACCGGTGCTAAGACCGATTTCAAGCGGATCTCCTTCGACATACAATTCCCAAAGACCTTGTTTATTTTTTAAAAACGAATTTCTTCCGGACACAAAAGCGCTGTCCGATTGTTTTGTCACTACCGGTTTTGTTGCATTATAACTGGCAACATCAGGTAAATGATGTTTTGATTTTGAGATACCACAAGAAGTTAGCAGCATCGAAATACCGATAAAGAAAAGAAGTATTCTTCTGCTTTTCATAATGCTTACTTATTCAGATTCTTGATTTATTTTGTCAACCAGATATTCTTTGCCTACAATTTCCGAGCAGGTTACTACAGCTCCGATTGTTACCCCCAGTACACCGTGCATATTGATGCTTTGACCTGTGAGATAAAGATTGTCTAATTTTGTTTTGGAGGCAATCAGGGTTTTCATCGGACTATTTGAATCTTTGACGTAACCGTACATATTGCCTTTATCACCGCCAATATAATCGCGATAAGAAAGTGGCGTAGAAGTATGAACGGATTGGATACAGTCTTTGATTCCTGTAAATTTCTTTTCGATTTGATCTAAAAAAGCAGCAGCCTTTCGGGTTTTAAATTCTTCATAACTTTCGCCGCGATCTTTTTTGTCCACGATCGTATTATGGGTATCTACCCATGGCGAAACATCATCATATTTCATGTAAGTAATAAAAGTCATCCCGTCTGCCCATTCTTCTTCTTTTGCTGAGGCATTCATGGATGCCATATAGGCTTTTGGCCATGAATTTTCATCATACTCATGAGCGGTCCAGACTTCCTGGCTGTTCTTAAAATGATAATAATTATGGTTGATGTATTTGAAACTTTTTGGCTTGAAAACAATATAAAGACTAAAGGCAGAAATAACACCTTCCAGACTTTGAATCCTGCTGTAAAACGACTTTCTGAAATTTTCTTCCCCGACCATTTTCAAGGTAGTTTTCGGTTCAATGTTTGAAATAAAATAGGTACCCGAAACTTCTGTTCCGTCCTTCATTTTTACCGATGTGACCTTGTTGTTTTCAACAGGAAAATGAATAACTTCTTTGTGTTTGTAAAATTCTCCACCGTGTTTTTTTAACTGTTTCAGCAGTTGCTTTGTAATCTGACTTCCACCATTAATACAGCGCCAGGAACTTTGGATATAGGAGTTTACCGAGAGCGCGTGCACATAAAAAGGAGATTTGTCTGCAATTCCGGCATACAGAAAATTCGAACCACTCAAAACGGCTCTTAACTTTTCGTTTTGTGTAAATTCTTCTATGGTTGCCTTCGCATTTAGTTCTAAAATGGCATTGTCATATTTGCCTCCCCATTCCAGATTATAAAGTGGGAAAGAATCGCAGATAGTTCTTAGTTTATCGCAATAATTTTCAATGTTGGTTTTCTCTTCGGGGAAATAGGTTTCTAATTGTTTTACAAAATTATCATACCCTTGGGCATGTGGATATTCGTTTTGATCGTCTTCAAATGAGATCATATCAAAACCATTTTCGTCCATTTTTTTTAATTTCAAATGGTCAATTATCCCTAGATATTTAAAATATTTGTGCAGATTTTGCCCTTCACTCAGACCTCCGATATAATGAATTCCGGTATCAAAAATGGTTTTATCGCGCACAAAAGTCTGCAGATTTCCGCCATATTGATTGTTTTTTTCCAGCACACAAACGCTATAGCCTTCTTTCGCCAGGATTATAGACGAAACTAAACCGCCTAAACCGCTTCCTACAATTACGACGTCGTAATGCTCTTTCATCCTAGTTTTTCTTTAATATAATTATGGAGTCTTTGTCTAAAACCGAATTAAAGCCAAAGTTAGTCAAAGTGTCTTTTAAATCGGAAGCATCAATTAAAATAACGACAGAAGTTGTAGCAACAATTTTCTCAAGGTCATTTTTATAGTTTTCGTCAGAAATTAAAACAGCATCGTATTGATCTTGTAAAGTCAGATCAAAATGGTCCAGATAAGTGATTTTTCTTTTTGAAACGATGTAATTGGTTTTTGCAACGGCCAATTTTTCTTCGTCTTTAGTATAGGAATATATTTTTCGTTGTGGCTCTTGTAGCGTCAACAAAACATCCAGTTGCCCATAATCGTTTGATAAATGCAATATTTTAGCCTTCGTCGAAAGATGTTGGTTCAGATTGTGATACGTTTCTAAATTGGCCTTCAGATCGTTTTTTACACTGTTTACGATTTCAATTTCTTTGTAATCGTAACTGTGCAAAAGCATTTTTTTGAAATATTTCGGGCCTTCTAATTCTTGGCGGATTTTAGCAAATTCGTTTTTAAAATAAGCACCAATTTGTTTTGTTCTTTCGGTGTAATTTTTGCCAAACGAAAGATTATCAGGTGTAATTCTTTCCAGAATAGAAACGGTAAGTGTGGTGTCGTGAATTACAAAATCGCCTTTCGGAATGGCTTCTGAAGCGCCATGAATCAAAACAGGAAGAATGTCTAAATTAAATGCTTCGGCAAGGTAAAAAGCACCTTTGTGAAAACGTTTAATCTGATTGCTTTCTGAGCGTGTTCCTTCCGGGAAAATCATTAACGAATAGCCTTCGTTTACTTTCTGACGGAGATGTTCAACACCGCCTTCGAGTCCTTCAGAAACCGGATAGAAGCCCGCTTTTCGAACGGTCGCACCAAAGATTGGCGAATTGTAAACCCAGTCATTTACTAAAAATATAATTTTTGGACTGAGCATTCCCACCAATAAAATATCAAGAAAAGAAGAATGATTGGCGATAATAATAGCCGGTTTTTCAAAATTTTCATTAAAGTTGTTAATGACTTTTTTATGAATATATGGATTGGTATACAACACCGATTTCATGAATTTTGAAATCGCATATCGAAAGCCTTTCATTTTTGTTTTTTCGTTTAACGGAATAATCGGCATCACGATTAAACTGAAAAGAGACATTAAAAGACCACCAAGTCCATAGTAGGCAAAAGACAAAACACCGTGAACAAAACTGCGCAATTCAAAAGGAGCATTTCCTTTTTTAGGACGATTCGATAAAAACAGTTTGAACAGAATCGGATAAAAAATAAAGGTGATGATAAGTGCGGCAAAAACCCCAATTAGGGAGATAGACGAAATAGATCTAAGCGCAGGATGGTGTGCAAAAATCATCGCACCAATTCCTAAGATAGTTGTGATTACTGCCAGAATAATGGAAGTTCTGTAGATGGCAATTTCGTTTTTTCCGGTTGTATATTCTTTCTGAAGCGCACTGGTCATGAAAATACTGAAATCGACTCCATGACCAAAAATCAGGGTACAGACAATCATACTGAAAATATTTAGCTGAATGCCAAAAATCCCCATAATTCCTGCTGTAACAATTCCGGTCAAAACAATCGGAATACAGCTTACGATGACCAATTCAATTCTTCTGAAAAAGAAAAATAAAATCAGAATTACAGCCACAAAAGAATAATTTACAAGAGAATTAAAATCAGTCTTTAAAGTGCTAAAGAATGTTTCATTCATCTGTTGACGGTCAATTGCAATCAGGTCTTTTTGAGTTTCCGCTTCTTTTATAAAAGGATCACGTTGTTCAGGAGTTACTTTTACTAAGGTCGAAATGGTATAAAAGCCTTTCTTTTCTGTTACAAATTCATGCAATTGCAACGCCTGAATTTTTAGATAATCGGCGGGTGTAATGGGTTTGAAATTGTAATCTAAATGCTCAAAAAATGTCGCGTATGTTGTGGGTTTGAAACCTAATTTGGAACCTTCGGCAACTAATTCGGATTGCAAAAGTTGTTTTTTGTGGGTATCCCAAAACGAATTCCATTGATCGATTTTTTGTTTTTGAGCAGATTCTGAAAGCATAATACCGCCGACAGAACTGAAATTTAGTATTTTCTGTTGCTGTTTTTCTTTAGCCAAATGAGCAAAAAGACGGCTGTTGTTTTGCAGCACTTCCTCCATACTTTTCCCGTACGAAGCAACATAAATGGTTTTTGAAGTCAGACTAGTGCTTTCTTCGAGGTCTTTTTCGGCCGCTTTTATTTCTTTTGGAACGAAATTTAATTGCGATAAGTCATTGTTGAAACCAACATCATTATAAGTAAAGCAGCAAACAATCGTAATGAGAACACAAAATCCGATTAAGAATTTATTATTGTGAAAGGAGAAATGAGCGAGTTTATCGATTACATTTTTCTTATGCTCAGGAGTATGCTCTTTTGGTTTGTACAAGTGCGGAACAATTAAGAGCGAGAAAAAAGCAGAAGACATTACAATCACGGCTGCAAAAATTCCCAAATCATTCAAGGCATCAGATTTTACAAAAAGCAGACACAAGAAGGCCACAGCAGTTGTTGAACTACTCATAATAACAGGCATTGTAATGTCTTTGTATAACGTTTTTACATCGCTATTGTGTTTGTAATGGGTGAGGATATGAATGGAATAATCAATTGTGATTCCCAATAAAATAGAGCCAATTCCGAGGGAGATGGCCGAAATTTGATCTTTTATAAAATACAGAAAAGCCACAGCAAAGAGACCACCAAAAACCGTTGGCAGAAAAATAATTAACGGGATCAATATTTTTCGGTAAAACAAAATCAGAATCAACATCAAAGTGATCATCGCGATGGAGGTCGTCAGAATAATATCGCTTTTAATCTGATTGGCATTGGCAACCGCAATTAAAGCCGAACCAAAATAACTGATCGAAGTTTTGGTTTTGAATTTCTGATTTAGATGGTCCTGAATTGATTGAAGCTTGGCGGCAAAAAGAGTATTCTTTTCGGTTTCGCTCGACGGAAGATTGGAGGTGATAAAAAGCAATAATTTCTTTTTGTCTTTGGTCATAACAAAACCATTATTGAGGGTGAAATCATCCCCAACGTTTAGTTGTTGTAATTTTTTTAAAGCAATAAAAGAAATTCCCAACGGATCCTGTAAAATAAAATCTTTGGTCACAAATCCTGAAGGCGAAATAATTGCTTTATAATTGCCCTGAACGGTCGCCGCAATACTGTCTTTTTGAAGCTTGTTCCCGATGGCAGCATAATCTTCAGTATCCAGAAAAAGCGGCAGATTGTGGTAAACAAAATCGATAGTTTCCTGAATGTTTTCTTCGTCAACTTTCCCTTGAATTCCGGTGATATAAGGCTTACAGGATACCGCAACACTGTCAGAAAAAGCAGTTGCCATTTGGGTTAAATCTTCTTCGGTTCCGTTTTTTTCGAGTTTGAAAATAACGGTAATTTTATCTGCAAAATTAAGCTGTTTAAGCACTTTTGCCGTAACATCTGATTTGTCGTTTGTCGGAATAATTTTGGTAATATCTTCTTCAAATTTAATTTGAGAAGCAAAAAATCCAAACACAAAAAGCATCGCAACAGCCAGTACAACCGATAGGGTTTTTCTTCGGTTTACAAATAAGTGAATGGCGTAGAAATAGTGATGCATAATTATTTTTTTATTGTTTTTTTTGCCACAGATTAAAAGGATTAAACAGTTTTTTTGCCGTGAATTACGCGAATTGCCACCAATTAATTCGTTTAATTTGTGAAGTTCGTGGCGAAAGATCACAGATTTGAAATCCTTTTAATCTTCTTAATCTGTGGCAAACCTTTATTTGCTATTTATTTTTTTTAGAACTAAAAGCGGTCAAAAGTAAATAACTGATAAGACCAACTGAAAGCGCTAAAACGGATGCTAAAATAAGACTTCCGACGATATATTGTGTTGCATTTTTTTGAATATCATCAAACGTCACGGAACTGTCTAAAACCAAAGGCGTATCTGTGGACACAAAATAGCTGCCCATTTTTAATGATCCATAAATTACAAATGGAATAAAAGGAGGGAAACTCACATTGGATGACAAATAAGCAATGACTTTGTTGAGTTTAAAAAGAGTAGCAAAAAACAAAAGCAATACGGTTTGAAATCCCCAAAAAGGCGAAATTCCGATAAAAATGCCCAGTGCAATAGCAGCTGCTTTTTTGAAATTGGAATCACTGCTTTCTAAAATGTCTTCGAGAAAGAATCTTTTAAAACCTTTTTTTTTTGCTTTTCGAACAAAGTCCCGGGGCTTAATGTACAAAAGGGCATTGAGAACTAAAACGGTATTTAAAATACTGATTCGGGTAAAATCTTTGAAAGGACGAAAGTGTGAAACCCGTTCCGTAGGGTCATACAAAATTTGAATTGGGATATTTTTCACCAAAATACCTTTCCAGGCAGAGCGAACGATAACTTCAATTTCAAACTCAAATTTATTGGTATAATATTTTTTCGGGATGAGTCTTAACGGGTACAAACGGAAACCCGATTGTGTATCGTCGAGTTTAATTCCGGTTTCGAACCAAAACCAAAAGTTGGAGAATTTATTACCAAAGCTACTTTTTTTAGGCACATTTTCCTGTGTCATATTTCGGCTTCCGATCAATAAAGAATCGGGTTGCTTTTGAATTTCGACAAGAAAATTTGGAATATCGGTAGCAAAATGCTGACCATCAGAATCAATAGTAATGGCATATTCAAAATTCAGTTCAATTGCTTTTTTGAAACCATTTCTCAAAGCCATTCCTTTTCCTGAATTTTTGGCGTGGTGAATTTGAGTTAAGTACGAATAGTCTTTTAATATAGTGCTGGTTTCATCAGTAGAACCGTCATTGATGATGATGATATTGGGAGTGAAATCCAAAACAGAATCTAAGACTTTTCTTAAAGTTTTGTGGTTGTTGTACGTGGGAACAAGCACACAAAAATGCGTCGAATTAATCAGGTCCTGCTGTGGTAAAGTAGGTTTCATGTGGGAGATTTTTCTTTGTTTACTTTACAAATTGCTTCTCCTTGTCAGAGAAACTCTTAGATTGTAAAACAAAATCTTTTAGGTATTCTTTTAAAGCGGCATTTTGCTCGCTGTAATGGGTGGTAATATACTTTTTGTCTTCCTTAATATTTTTTTTGTAACCCGTAATTCCCGGTACATTTTCCTGAATACTCAACCGAATCATTCGGATTTCAATATTGTTTGGTTCGCTTGCAATGGTTGATTCCAGCAATTTTGCCCCTTCCTTGAAGCGATTCATTTTTTCTTTCAGTTTTTTTTCAAATTTTGAATCCAATAAGATCGCAGCAGCTTTGTAGGCGACTAAGATTTTATCGTCATTGTTTGAAACACCGGAGAGCTTTTCTACAAAACTTTTAGCATTAGCTTCTGATTTATTAACGTCAGGATAAGCTTTGCGAATGGAAGCTAAATCCGGATTACCGACAAAACTGAACCATAAAAGTAAGGAGAGTAAAAGTTTCATAATTATATTTTTTTATAAGTGTTGCTTAATTTTAAAGCAACAGTATCATTAAAATACGTAGTGTTTTTTACTTTAACCAACTGCTCTTCTGTAGTGGCAATATCCAATTCTAAACGTAATTCAGGAGTCGCTTCTGGATTGATAAGCGCCATGAATTTTACATTAGAAAGAGTTTGAATCATCAAAGAACTTGCAGTAATTGATTCTGTAAGTTCTTTGATAATCTGAATCATGCAGACACCAGGCATAATGGGGTTTCCCGGAAAATGACCTTTGAAAATTTCGTGTTTTTCATTGACCAAAATCGTGATATTGTATTTCGAATCGGATATTTTTTCCTCCGAAAGAATCTTGTAAAAATCTTTTAAAACCATAGTATCTATTTTCCGAATATATAAGAAACACCAAACTGAAAACTGTTATTTACATTGTATTCCCCTAACCAGTAATAATTATTGGAGTTGTTGGAATAATAACTGCTGTCCAATACGTCAAGAAAACCTTTTTTAAAACGGGCTTCAATTGTCAGACCTGAAGGGAAGCGATAAGCAACTCCGGAAATAAAAGATATATCATTTCTATTTTTTGTGATCGCTAAATTATCATCTACCAACACATCTAATGAGGGACCGAATTGGATTTGAATACCAGGTCCAAAAGTAAACTTATTAAGTAAACTTAACGACAGATAATCGAGTTTTAAATCCAGGCGTTCCACTTTTTCTATTGAAGTACCGGCCTCAAAATAATTTCGGGCAACGTCATTAGAACCCTGTCTGGTATACGTGATTTCCGGTTGAAGTGCATAACGTTTGGTTAAATTAATTTCACCAAAACCACCAACATAAAAATCAGGTTTGTAATCACCATGCATTTCAGAAATGGAAGAAAGACTCAATCCTCCCCTTAAGCCGGGTTTAAAACTAACCTGAGCTTGTGTCTGTAGTATTGTAAAAAAAACAAACAGGAGGAAAACTATTTTTTTTTGACTCATCATTTTTTATTTTTTTCCAAAGGTATAAGTGGCACCCAATTGAAATACTAAATTGGTTGCATCTGAATAATTGTAGCTATAATAGTTGGTAAAAGAATTGGTAAGCCCTTTTTTGATTCTTCCTTCAAAGGAAATTCCATTTTTTAAACTGTATCCAAGACCTCCTACAATTCCTAAGTCAACATCCTCTCCTTTTTTAAAATCTCTTTCTCTGCTTTTAGGATTAACTTTAACATCATCGCCAACAAGAATATCAAAGTACGGACCTACTAACAAATAGAAATCGTTTGTTAAATTGAATTTATTAATGGTAACGGCAGAAAGATATTGCAAAGAAATATCGACACTACCTTCGTTATAAACTGTAGTGTATGTATTTGTTGACGGGTTATAAATGCTGGTATATCCCATCGGAACGTTACTTCCTTTAGCTCCTTGTCTGGAGTAGGTCAATTCCGGTTGTAAAGTGTACACTTTAGAAAGTTTTAAAGCTCCAAATGCTCCAATATAGAAATCAGTTTTGTTTCCAAAATCCGAATCTGTGAATTTTGAAATGTTTAGTCCGGCATGAACTCCGGGTCTGAACGTTACTTGTGCTTGCAGGTTCAGGGCTGTAAAAAAAAGGGCTATTGCAATTATTAGATTTCTGTTGTTCATTTGGTTTTTTATTTATTTTCTATTTGTGTTTTATTTGTTTTTATTTCATTTTGAAGGTGTAGCTCACACCAATCTGGAAAACCTGATTTAAGATGGCATCGTCATAACGGTTATTATTATTGTTGTTATTATATTGATATTCGTTATAACCATAAATGTCAATAAGACCCTGTTTAATTCTGGCTTCAAACGTTAATCCGTTTGGTAACGAATAACCAAATCCTCCAATAATCGAAAGATCAAAGTCAATCGGGTCAAATTCATTTTGTTTGAAATTATCACTTGTTTTGAAATCTGCAGAAGGACCGCCTAAGATATGAAAACCACTTCCGTTAAAATGATATTTGGCAACAGCGCCAACCGAAAGATAATTTAACTCATATTCTTTTTTATAACTTCTAATATATGGATTTTGAGGATCATAAGAAATTCCTTCAGAGCCTTGTCTGGAGTAGGTTAATTCGGGTTGAAGGGTAAAATATTTATTAAATTTTATAGCGACTAATGCACCTACATAAAAATCAGTTTTAAAGCTGGCATCTTCAATATTGCTTAATGTTGAAAAATTTGTACCTGCGCGAAGCCCCGGGCTTACTTTTACTTGTGCTTGCGATGTTATAGTCGTGATAAATAATACTAAGGCGATGATTACCGTTTTTCTCATTTGTTTGAAATAGTGTTTATTTTGATTTATTATTCTGATTTAAAGTAATTTAATTCAATTTTTAATTTAATATTCTGATGAATTATCTGAATTTTTTCAGCAAAAATATTGTTTTCTGAACTAAATGTCAGGGTTATTTTTTCTTTTGTTTTAGAGGCATGGACCACTTTCTCTAATTTTTGGTCTTTTTTAGAGAGAAACAAATAATTAAATCGTTTTCCATCTGCAGATTTGTAAATATTATCTGATTCGTTTTCAAATTGCTCCTGAATCTGGTATTCTTTTTTGAGCAGTAATCTGAAATCTTCTTTTAAAGTATTGATCAGGATTTTGCGATCTAATTCAGATACAATAGCATTGACTTTAAAATTGGTTTCAGAAATTTCAAAATCCAATAATTTGTTGCCAAATTCTGTCGTAAAAACAACGCGATGCGTAGTGTCATTTATTTTTTTGGCAATAAAAATTCCGCTCAGTTCATTTCCGTAAACCGTGATATTGGTTTTGTAAACGTAGTCTGTTTTTGAGTCTGAAAAATACGTTGCCTGGTAAGACGTTTTGTCTAATTTTTTTGGACTATACTTTTTTGAGAGCGAGCCACAAGAAAGTATAGCAACCGCCAAAAAGCAATTAATTAGTAAAAATGGAATCGTCGATTTTTGCATTGATTACTTTATTTTTAAGTACAATTCGGGTATAGTCTTCAGAGGATTCCAGTAGTTTAACCTGAACAACTGTCGCTTCTTCTTTGTCGAAAGTAAGTTCGATTTGTTTGATGTATTTTTTCAAAGTAGCATCTTTCGGAATAAATTTGGCGATGTTTTGTCCTTTCGATTTGAAATAAGAAATGGAGAACTCTTTGTCATCAAACATATTTCCGCTTACACTTCCGATAATTAATTTATTGATGCGGCCAAAAATCTTGCTGTTCCCAATATCAACGGCACTTTTCTTTCCTTCGTCGTTGATCAGGATTTTCCCGTTTTTAAAAACAATACTGTAGTTGTAGGGTTTTTTGTATTGCCATTGCAATAAACCAGGTTCCTTAAAGTTCATTTTCCCCGAAGTTTCAATGTCCTTCGATAAAAAATCCAGGTGTTTGTATTGAACAAAATCCGTGGTTAAGCTTTTGATTTTTTTGGAAACCACATTTACGTCCTGTTTAAAAGAAGCAATTTCGGAGTCCGTCATTTTTTGTTCCTGAGCAAACGCGATGTTGCCAATATTTAACAGTAAAAGGAAAAGATATAGTTTAGCTTTCATACGCTTTAAGATTCAAAAGTTCTTCCGTTGAAATTACGGTATATTTATTTTGTTGCAGAAATTGCAAAAACTGTTCCAATACCAAAACAGAGTGGGGAGCAGTATCGTGCAAAAGTACGATTCCGCCGGGAGAAACACGTTTTATAATTCGCTTGTAAATTAATTCCCGGTTTTTGGTACCACCATCGAGCGAGCGAATGTTCCAGCCAATTACCTTATGTCCGGTTACTTGGAGTGCTCTTCGGATAGATGGAGTGGTTACGCCATAGGGTGGTCTGAAAAAGTTTATTTTTTTTGAAGTGAATTTTTCGAGCAACGCATCTGTTCTCTGAATTTCTTCGGTTATTTTTTTTGCATTATAAAAATCAAAAAAGGGAGAATGACTATAGGAATGATTGGCTACCAGATGACCTTCGGCTATGATTTGTTGCAGGATTTCGGGATGCGTTTCTATGTTTTTTCCAATGCAGAAGAATGTTGCTTTTGCATTGTATTTTTTTAAAAGGGCTAAAATTTCTACGGTATAAGAACTTGGACCATCGTCAAAAGTTAAAGCAATTTTTTTTGCTGTTTCGAGCGGATTATTGCAGTACGCTTTTACATGATAATTGGAAGAAATTCGGGAGGACTGAACGGCATTAATTCCCAACAAAATTAAAATAATCACTGGAAACCACCAGAAACTAATTGCCATATAAAGATTCAGAAGAACCAGTAAAAGCAAGAGAAAGAGAAAGAAAAACGAGATGTTTTTGTGCGTTATCATTTGGATAGTAACGTAAAACTATGGTTTTTTCCGCTTAATTGATTGTATAATAAAATCGTATTGTAAACTGATTTTTCAACTGAATTTACTCTTATAATTTCAGGAACTTCCTGTAGTTGCAAAACTTTTGATGCCATCCATAAACCAAAGGCAGCTGCGGTATCGTATTCGCCGCACAAATGTTTGTAATATAACTGAGGCGTATTTGAAAAGGCATTTTCAGCCAGTGTTTTATAATAAGAATCAAATTGCATATCCCCGTTAAAACCTAAAACGACTGCATCGACATCTGAAATTTCCAGATGGTTAGCCTTTAAGAAAGCCGTTATTTCAGCTTCAATTTCGTTTTCAGCGATCGTGTTTTTAATTTCAACGTCGAGAATTTCAGCATAAGTATTGGCTTTTTTTTCATTTTCCAAAACAAAAAAACAGGCACCTTCACCATGAACAGCTCCGGTTGTTGTTGGCGTTAAAAGATTGAAAGGTTCATTACTTTCTTGTTTAACACGCCCTGCCAGTTTGAAAAGAGACATGGTATAATCGCCATTTTCATCGACACCACCTGTTAAAATAGAATTTGCTTCATTTTCTTCCAACTGCATTTTGGCATCTAAAAGAGCAGATTCAAAAGAAACAGCTCCGTTTACATAGGTAAAATTATAGCCTTTGCATTGGATTGTCAGAGCAATTTGAGCGCCAACCGTATTGTGAGTAGATTGAATAAAAGAAGTAGGGGTTAAAAATTCCTCGTTATTATCAAGGATGTTTTTCAAGAATTTTTCTGAATCCTCAATACAGCCTAATCCAGTTCCGGTGATAATAGCATCGACATTTTCAACATGTGCATCCTTCATGGCGAGCGCCGAAGCTACAATTCCGTTTTTTACTCCTTTTGCCATTCTTCTGGCGGCAGCGGGAGAAATAAAGTCTTTGTAAACTGGGGAAACAACGTTAAGAACAGTGTCATTTTGATTGTACACTGCCTCTTCTAAAAAAACAGTATCAAATGTTTTTTGAGTCGAAATACAACTTACTCCGTTTATATAAGTTCTCTTTTTCATTTGTTTTTTGAAAATATAAGAGTGGAACAATTTCCTCCAAAACCAAAAGAATTAGAGAGAACGTGTTCTATATTTTTATTTTTTAAAGTTGTGTGCGGTTTCAAATCAAACTCTTCCATTGGAGTTTCAAAATTCAGGTTTGGATAAACGACACCATTTTGAATTGCCAAAACACTGTAAACCGCCTCAATAGCCGCTGCGGCTGCTAAAGTGTGTCCCGTGAATGGTTTCGTTGAACTAAAATCAGGCACGTTTTCGTTTTCGTAAATTCGAAGTAAAGCTCTTCCCTCTGACAAATCATTGTTTGGAGTTGCCGTTCCGTGTACATTGATATAATCTATTTCGGAAGGTTTTAAACCTGAAACCTCAAAAGCTTTTTTCATTGCCAGATACGCACCATCTCCATTTTCTGAAGAAGCGGTTTGATGAAAGGCATCATTGGCATTGCCGTAACCGGAAACTCTGGCTAAGACTTTTTTATTTTGTTTGGCAACAATTTCGTCCGATTCTAAAACCAAATAGGCGGCGGCTTCTCCCAAGTTCAGACCTTTACGATTGTTGTCAAAAGGTTTGTTGTAATCGTCAGATAAAATCATCAGCGTTTTAAAACCGTTGATGGTGAATTTTGCCAAAGCATCAGATCCGCCAACAATAACACGATCCAGTTTACCGCTTTTAATCAATCGGGCACCCAACATAATCGAGTTTGCAGCCGAGGAGCAGGCGGTGCTTATTGTGGTTACCATTCCTTTTAAGCCTAATTCTTCAGCGATTTTATCCGCTACATCGCCACCATCATGACAGCTAATGTATTTGACCAGTTCGGGTTTTTCGAAGTAATCGTAATAATATTTCTCCGTCATGTCCATTCCGCCAACGCTGGTAGCCGAAATAAGGCCTGTTCTAAATTCGTTGATGGATGTAATTCCGGCATTTTCAACAGCTTGTTTGGCAGCAAAAGCACCAATCATAGCGGTTCTTGAAAAGTTATTATCAGCAGGAAGATTTAGTTCATCAATCAATTCCGAATTGGTTTTCTTGATTTCTCCTACCTTATTAGTGTCGGCATGAACCGTCTTAATATACTCAACACGAGTAATGGCACATTTTTCACTTAATAATGAATTGAAATTTTCCTCAACTGAATTTCCAATCGAAGAGATAATTCCCATTCCTGTTATTGCAACACCTTTCATCTAATTTTAGATTTATGATTTTAGATTTTAGATTGAAACTATGAAAAAAGCATTCAGATGATCTCTGAAGATTCTTTCAAGTTGTTTGATCTGCTGTCTAAAATTATTTTGTTCTGTTTGCCTGAATGTAGGCAGCCATTGTTTCGATCGATTGAAAAATAGTTTTTCCTTCTTTTGGATCAACCAATTTAATACCGTAGTCCTTGTCTAAAATCACGATTAATTCAAGAGCATCAATCGAGTCTAATCCTAAACCGTCTCCAAATAAAGTATCGTTATCAGCAATATCTTCAACTGCGATATCTTCAAGGTTTAAGGTAGTAATGATTTTGTTTTTTAATTCTGCTTTTAATGCTTCCATGATTATTTATTGTATAATGTATTGATCGTTTCGTTTGTATATTTTGTGTTTTCCTGCGTGCCTATCGTACAAAGAAATGCTTTGTAAGTCTCATTAAAGTATTCAACCCAGCCACAAAGCACCAAATCGGCTTTGTTTGACTGTAGAAGAATGTTCGCATAATTCGACATAAAATCAGGATTAAAGGCATCAAATATAAAGAAAGAATTTTCACTTTTCAGCTGATGACGGATACTTATTTCGCCCAGACAGATATTTGGCAGTGTATAAACGAAAACCGCGGGACTCGGAAAGTAGTTTTCCTGGTTAGAAATCGATTCCTGATATTTTACATCGGTGTCTAAACTCGAGGATTTATTGGCCAAAACCAAAGCAATATTGTTTTCTGTCCCCGGTGAAGTTATTGGACTTAAAAGCAATTCAGCTCCCAAAAAAGCCAATTTGCTCAAAGCATCCATTTTGAAAAACTTAGGGTATTGAATATCAGAATTGCGATAAGCCTGTTTAGAGAAATCACCAAAAGAGGTCGGCTCTGTTTTGAAAACAGTAGTCCCGTTGAGAACAATTTTGTTGTTTTCGATGGTGCAATAATCGTGTATGTAGGTTTTGGTTTGAGTCATTTTTTTAGAACTAGATTGGTTTTATGAAAGCCAAGTAGGAATGATTTTTTTGATTTTCCATTTTCCAGATTTGTTTTCAATTAAAATTAAAAAACCTCTTCCGCATTTTCCACCACCACAGGAGGCACTGGCAGATAATATTCCTTTAGTCTTTGTTTTATTAAACTGAATTCTTGAAAATCCAACAGCTCCAACAGGCAAAGAATTAGGGGTGTCATTTAAATCCCAAAGATTTACAGCAGGAAATTTTGATAAAAGTTGAAAATCAAATTTTTTATTATTCTTAAAAGGAGTTAAATCAAATTTAAAACTTTCTGCTTCTTTTAAAGTATCATAATTGTATCCTGAAGGATTAATCTCTTTGAGAATTATTTCCGTTTCCAGTGGGCTAATTTTTGTTATAAGATCAGATACACCAATTAAAATTCTTGCTGTACTATTTTTGATGCTATCTTGATTATGCCAGTATTCTTTTAATTTTTTATGAAAGCCAGTAGTGTCTTGCTTATTTGTTTTGAAATCAATTCTTGGTGTTGGCGGAGGAAGCATAGTTCTTCGATCCATATATATAGAATCAACGATTTCTACAAAGAGACTATTGATTACATCCTCTTCAAAAGGGCGTGCATCCACTTTTTTTTCGCATCCGAAAAAGGAAAGCAAAACAGCAAACAGTACTATGAATTTTGCTCTTTTCATTAATACGTCACTTTTTCAAAAACTACAGCCGTATTACAACCTCCAAAACCCGAAGCTGTTTTTAGAAAGTAATCAATGTTGGCTTTTTCATTTTTTGCAATGATATTGATGGATTCGCTTACACCCAATTCATCATACCCTTTCGATTCAAAGAGTATATTTTGATTGGCAGATTCAATAGCAATTACTGTTTCTAATAATCCCGACGCACCCAGCGTATGTCCGTAAAAACCTTTTAAACTATTTACAGGAGCATTCTGCAGACCTAAACGGTTCAATGCAATGGCTTCCATCTCATCGTTAAACGGAGTAGCGGTTCCATGTGCTGAAATATAATCTAATTTTTCAGGATCTATTTGTGCTTCTTTTATAGCATTTTGGATACTTCTAAACAAACCTTCCCCGGTTCTTGATGGTCCGGAAATGTGATTGGCATCGTTTATTGAACTGTCTCCAAGAACTTTTATTTTAGCATTTTTATTTTGCGTCGAAAGTAAAACAGCTGCAGTTGCTTCCCCTAAACTTACTCCGGTTCTGTTTTTAGAATACGGTTTGCAAGGGGCATCACTCATGGCCTGAAAAGCATTAAATCCGGACAAAACAAATTCAGAAACTTCGTCGCCCGCTACCACAAAAATAGTATCGTAAAGCTCCGATTGAATTAATCTTTTGGCAACGGAAACAGCTAAAATTCCCGAAACGCAGGCATTTGAAACGACAATGGGTTGTGTTTTAAATCCGAAGAAATCAGCAACATTTTGTGCTAAAACATCTAAATGGGCGTTTTGAAAACTGGTTTCAGAATCCTCTTTTAATGCGGTAACATTTCCTTTTGTGGTTGAAAGGACAAAAGCTGTTTTTGAATTTAGTTCAACGCTTGAATTTTCGATAATGGGTTCTAAAGCCAAAATCATCATTTTTTCTAAGCGGGAATATTTTTTGTCAGCACTAATTTTTTCAAAAGCGCTGTTTAGTTTTTCATTATTTATGATGGAAGCATAAAAGGGGACAGGCATCAAAGAAGAATCTTCGTGCTGTTGAATGCCCGTTTTACCATTCACCAGCGCATCAATGTTCGATTCGACATCAAATCCTAATGGGGTGATACAATTGGTTGCGGTGATGTATACTTCTCTTATCATGGTGTATTTTTATTCCTGCAAGGTTTTTAAAACCGTGTAGGTATGCGTTTAAATTCCTAAAACCTACAAGGTCAGAAAAAGACCTTGCAGGACTGGGATGTATTATTTTATCAATCTCGCTTTCCTTTTCTTCATAAAAAGGCGTTTCTCTTTTTTTTAAATTGACATAACGCTATGTGTCAAATTATGATTTGTTATGTATTCTTCTTAGCGCATTTTAAATCCTATATTTCTATGTGTTAAATTTTTTAGCACGCAGATTAAGCAGATTTATAGCGTTACGTTTTATGGCTTTTTACAGTTACTTTTAGATTTTATAGGATGTATTATTTTATCAATCTCGCTTTCCTTTTCTTCATAAAAAGGTGTTTCCTTTTTTTTAAATTGACATAACAGTATGTGTCAAATTATGATTTGTTATGTATTCTTCTTAGCGTATTTTAAATCCTATATTTCTATGTGTTAAATTTTTAGCACGCAGATTAAGCGGATTTATAGCGTTACGTTTTTATGACTTTTTAGAGTTACTTTTAGGTATATTTTAACCTCGCCGATCCGATTAAAGCAACAAACCTACTTTCCTCTTCCATTCCTCATAAAACGGAGGATTGGTCAGCATTAAATTCCCTTCTTTATCTAAAAATACCTGAACGGTTTCTCCGGTGCAGGCAATTTCGCCTTTGGCGTCAATTATTTTAAAACGATAAACCATTTTGGCAGCAGGAGTGTCTACTACCGTTGTTTCTATTGTTACCACATCGCCGTAACGAAGTGATAATTTATGTTCACATTTTGATTTTACAATCGGAGTCGTATAACCCGTGTTACCAATGTCCAAATACGTAAGTCCGTGTTGACGACCAAAGGCTTCTCTTCCGTCTTCAAAATAGGTAATATAATTGCCGTGCCAAACGATTCCAAGCGGATCAGTTTCGTTAAAACGAATTCTGATTTCATGTGAAACGGTTAGCGCAGAAGCTTCCTTAAACTGTTCTTTTCTTTTTGTCATAGAATAATGCAATCGAGGTTGTGATGATAAAAAACAAAAACAATAAACTTATTTTTGGAATGATTTCTAATAGAGTTACGTTGCGTAATAAAACATCGTAAAAGGCTTCCAGTCCCCAATTCATAGGAGACGATTTGGCAATAAACTGCATGATTTTGGGCATTGCAAAAACAGGAACCCAAACCCCGCCAATGGCAGCTAAAATGATAACACTTGTTGCGCCAAAAGGAGCAGACTGTTCCTGAGTGCTGGCAACAGTACCCAACAAAATTCCGAATCCGATGGCTGCAAAACCGGAGAATAGGGCAACAACACTCATTAATAGTAAATGGCCTTCAACATTTAACGGAGGCAGACCAATATGCGGAAATAAGAAAATAGCAACAGCCACCATCATATAAAACTGAATCATGCAAATAGCAGAGTAGGTGATCGTTTTGCCTATGATAACAACCAAATTAGAAACCGGATTGGTTAACAATCGTACAAAGGTTCCCTGTGATTTTTCTTTTACGATATTAATAGACAACGGAATTACAATAAAAAATATTGCAAAAAGAGTCCAGGCAGGAACGTTATGTTGTACTGAATTCGGACGAACTTCTTTGTTGTTGATTTTCGGAATTATTTCCTTGAAAGTAATGAAACTCTTTTGCTCAAATTTAGCGCTGCCTTCTCCCAGCTGACTTTGAAAAGTAGTGTAAATAGATTGGGTTTCGATTTGTGAAATCATCTTGTCAATCGAACTCATCACCGCATTTTTGAAACTCATCTGAACCGCCGGATCAAAATACAATTTGACTTCTTTTTCTTTGATGACTGTTGCAGTTTGCGGAGCAGCAACACTGTCTGTTAAACCAATACTGCTTACAATATTTTGTACGTTCTGATCAATTTTGGCCTGTAGATCGGTGCTTAATTTTGCCGGAATTACAATAGCCAATTGGTATTTTCCTTTGTATACATTTTCTCTGGCAATGTCTTCGGTAATAGGTTTGTTGTCGATTTGAGTTACAACGGTAAACAGATTGCTCTTTTCTAAATTGTCAAAAACGGTTTTAGACACAGCTCCTTTATCTTTGTCTACGAGTAAGATCTGAATTTTAGTGTCACTAACCGCTTTAAACGTACTGTCTTGTATTAAGGTTACCGTGATGACAAGGACCAATGGCATGATAAACAAAATAATCAAACCACCTAAATCGCGTTTAAGGAGTAAAAATTCTTTTACAACCGACATCCAAATTTTATATAGCATCTCTTAAGTTTTTACCGGTTAATGAAATAAAAACTTCTTCGAGATTTCTGGCTTCAGCAGTTGAAGCGATCAGGCTTGACGGGGTGCCTTGCGCGTAAATTTTGCCTTGGTCTACAATAGCAATCTGGGTACAGAAATCTTCCGCTTCAGCTAGATGATGGGAGGTATAAATAATCGTTGTTCCATTTTGATTCAGGAACTTCAAATAATCGATTATGGCATTTTTAGATTGAACGTCAACACCAACGGTTGGTTCATCCAAAAACAACACCTTTGGATTGTGCAGTATTCCCGCAATCAGATTGACTCTTCGTTTCATTCCGCCCGAGAAAGTTTCGATGCGTTTGTCTGCAAATTTTAAGAGCCCCAAAAGATCTAAAGTTTCAACCACTTTGTCTTTGAGATGTGACCCTTTCAAACCATACATACTACCAAAATAATGCAGATTTTCTCTGGCAGTTAGGGTGGGGTATAAAGCGTATTCCTGAGGAACGACACCAATAATTTTTTTAATTTTTGAGGCATGATTCGCATAGTTCAGCTCCTGAATGGTAAAATGACCTGATGTTGGTTTTACCAATCCGCAAAGCATGGAAATCAAAGTTGTTTTTCCGGCACCGTTTGGACCTAATAATCCAAAAATCTGGCCTTCGTTTATGTTCAACGAAAAATCATTCAAAGAATACAATTCTGCATCTTTGTACTTTTTCGAGAGGGATTCTATTTTAATTATGGGATGCAAAATAGTTTAGCTGATTGCTTTTTTTAGTTTTTTGAAAAATACTTCTTCTCTGTTGGCAATGTCCAAAAGTTCATCGGCAATGGTATTGTAGGCGTCTTCTTTGGCGCTTCTGTTTTTATAAATTCGGGAAGCTTCTACGGCAAAATCACGCCAGGAATCTCCAATCTGAGTCATTTCTTTAGAGAGTATTTTCAACTCTTCATTGTTTAAAATAACCGAAGCTTCTTGTAAAAATGCGGCATAAATAAAACGGAAACCACCGCCTCCGGTACCAATCTCTTCTTGCATTCGTACCATTTGCGCCAGATAATGATTGGCCTTTTTAGTACCGTGTTTTACGGACCATTTTCTAATTTGTCTGGACACGAATTTAATACCGCGTACCCCGACAATTGGCATTGGCGCCAACATATCACGGCACGTATTCTTGATTCCCTTAAGGATAGCACTTTTAAGATCTACCTCTTTTGGAATCTGAATCGGATAGTACATTTGTCCTCTTGGAGCAAAAGCGCCTTTTGCAAAACGTACTTTGTCTAATTCGTCATGCGTTAGCGTCGTAACGGTTTCCATTACAGGATCGCTAATTAGATAATCGGTTTCGGTTTTTCCGTAAACGACTAAATTATGAGCGTTAAAATGAAAACGATATTCGTCAGGAAAGTAACTCAAATGATAAACACCAACTTGTAATCCGGTTGGAATATTGTTTTTTAAGTTCGCCTCTAAAGCCGCATTTGCGTTGGTAACAGACGAGAATTTTTGTCTTTTTATTTTTAAATTTAGACGGCTTGCCAGTTTATTAAAAATTTGCCCGGGTAAAGTTCTGTAACTTATGGCCGGCGCATGATTTACTTTTATAAAGGGAAGATATACAAAGAAAAGTCCGGAGCCAATACCAAAAACCATCGGTTCGCTGATGTTCAGTCCGTTATTTTTTAACAAATTCGAAGCTACTCCATTCTCACAATGAGCAGATTGATGATGTGTAAAATTAGTTTGCATTAGTCTGTTTTGCTATTTTTTAGTTCGGCTATTGAAATGTCAAAAGCGTCGGCATATTTCTGTAAAAGGGTATCGCTTAATTTTGCGAAAACGGCTGGTTTAAAATGTCTTTTTACACGCCATTTCCACATTCCGACATAACTGGCAAGGATCGTGAGGTCCATTTTGTTCAATTCCATATAATAACAAATCGGACTGACTTCTCCAGCTTCCACCTGTTGTTTTGCTTCAGCAATTCTTTCGTTAATATCATCAATAGAATTAGAAAGGGCAATTGTTTTGGGCTCCCAACCCGTGCTTAAAGTCGTAGTATAATTACCATTTTCATCGGTGGCATACAGTAATTCTTTGAGGTTGTTTTGGGTTAAATTGCCTTTGTCTTGTGGTACTTTTTCTTTTTCCATGACCGTTTGGTTTTCGATTGAAATGATTATAATACAGTCGAAATTGTTTTTTGAATGAACAAATTAATTTCGCATTCTAAAAGTATTTTGTCTTCAACTAAGCTTTCGCAGCTCATTGTGCATAAAGTGTAATCGTCGCCTTCAAACTTGGAAACCAGATTTGCTCTGGTAACAATGCTTTGTCCAACGTTTGGTAACGAATGGATTTTCAGGTTTTTTATGGCGCTGATAAAACCAATTACATTTACGTTTTCGTTTTCTGAACCGTCATCGGCAAAAAAATATTTTTTCCCTACAATAGACGAACAGGTTTGTGCTGTATTTTCGATTAAACCGGCTTCAATAAAAGTATTGTTCGCCACAAAGATATTGTCTTCTTTGATCAAAAATACGGTTTCTACAAAACTGGCATTTACATCCAGAATTAAATCGACCATAAGCATAGGTGCCCGGTGTGGTAAATAATTTTGAATGTCTACTGCAGTTCTCATACCAGTATTATTTTGCCAGGACCGTTTTCATCTGTCCGTTGGCGATTTCTTCGTTGTTCAGAGTTGTTACGATTTCGACCAAAGTGATTCCTGCAAATTCCTGTATAATGGTTACAGTCGATTGAATCGTATCATTGATTTTAGGTAACTTTTTAATTTGAATTTCTTTGATGGAACCAATATAACCCGTTGGAGCTTTTTGGTTTTTCAAGAAAAAATCATATCCGGTATGCAAGGCTACAGATTGCGCCATATGCTCAATTAAACCTGCTTCCAGAAAAGTATTTTGATTAAAAAAGATATTGTCGTCTGTAATATTTAAACCCGAAACCAATGTGTTTTCGGTAAACGAATACATTTTATCTACCATTACAAAAGGAAACTTTTGTGGTAATAAATTCTCGACAGCTTCTTTTTCTAAAAGTAAAGTTGTGTTCATTAGCAAACGGTTAAATAAGCATAAGCAAAGGAGAATCTTCCGCTTTCGGGAACAGATAAAAGAATGCGGTCTCCTTTTTTCAGGTTTCCGGAATTCATTAATTCTTCCAAAGCCAGGTAAATAGAGGCAGAGCCCACATTTCCTACTCTTGAAAGATTCATAAACCATTTCTCATCCACCATTCCGATTCCTCTTTCTGTTAGTCCTTTTTTTAATCCTTCGACAAAAAAGTTAGAAGAAACGTGCGGAATAAAATAATCAATATGGTCAGCGGTAATGTTGTTCTTGTCCATGGCGTCTTTCATACTCTCGGCTCCTTTAGAAAGAATGAATTCATCCAGTAATTTCACATCCTGTTTGATGGCAAAAACAGATTCGTTTAACCATTCTTCAGGCGCATAATCACTCCATGATTTGATTTCACCATTTTCTAATTTATCACCTCCGGCATACATGCAGGTCTCTAATTCGTAAGCATACGAAAAAGCTTCCATCCATTCTATCTTTAGTGAAATTGGTCCTTGAGGTTTATTTTCTAATAGAAAAGCACCAGCTCCATCAGACAACATCCAGCGTAAAAAATCTTTTTTGAAGGCAATGATAGGTTGTTCTTCCAGATTTTTCAGATTGGTTGTTTCGTGATTGTATTTTTGAGCTAAAAGCCAGGTAGATACTTTTTCTGATCCTGTGCAGATAGCATTTTTTGAATTTCCTGATTTTACCGAAAGAAAACCGAATTTTAAGGAATTCATTCCGGCACAGCAAACACCCGTTGACGAGTTTAATTCTACTGATTTGTTTTTTAGTAAACCATGTACCATTGCCGCATGTGAAGGAAGAAAAAGATCCGGTGTTGAGGTTCCGCAAGAAAGTACTTCCACATCTTGAGCCGTAAAGTTCTCGTCAAACAGTTGTACAATAGCGTTTTGAGTTAATTCGGCATTGCTGTGTGTACTTTTTCCTGTTTTGTCAACTGCGTAATATCGGCTTGTAATTTTATTATTGCGCAAAATAATACGTCTTGCTTTTGAAGCGGTATCGTTGATAAGGCCTAAAAAGCTTTCCATTTCGTCATTTGAAACGGCATCATTTGGCAAATATTTTGCAGCTTTGGTAATATATACTTCAAACATAATCTAATTTCGTCTTCTAAACTCCCTGATAATATTGAGTTTCTTTTTTTATGGTATTTAACTTAACGGGATAGGTAATAAGGTGCAATATATATACTATTGGCGAGATTAACCAGATAGCAAGGAATAAATAAACATTAAATAGCTTTAGCAGCATTTTTCTGTTTTTTTGATTCTTATAAATCAGGTTTGACCATTTATTGAAAATTTTATTGGCTGTTTTGTCAACGGTTACCAGGTACGGACTTATTTTGACTGCGCCAATAGCTACCAATTTAGGTTGTAAATCGGCTAGATTGTTCTGGTTAAACCCAGAAAGCATAAGCGTTCCGAACTTATCTGATTCCTTAATATCTTTATCGGAAACTCCCGGTAACGGGAATATACCCAAGTATTTTTTCTTTACTCCGGAGAACATCCATTCTACAATAGTGATTACACTGATTAGATTTCCAACACGGTCAACTAATGCTACATTTCCGACCAATTTTGCATTCGCTTCCTGTAACAATACCTTGATTTTTTCCTGAGCCATGATCCACATATTTCGGGAACCGCTGATGGTTATTACGGGGGTGTTGTTTAGTAATTTTTTGGCCGCATCACTTTTCAAAAATGAATTTATCGGAATTGAAGGGGATAAATACCAGACTTGATAATGAAATAATACTAAGTCAAATTTGGTGTTTAAAATTTCTTCCGGTACCGGTTTTAATGCGGTTGGGATTTGTAGAAAAGTTTCCGGGAAAGCATCAAAAAAGGAATTTTTATCCCAAGGAAAGGGGAATGGTTTTTCTAACTGTATTTCATGAAATGTTACCTTTATCTCTGCTGAATTTAAGAATGGTTTTGCGATATTTTGTGCAATCTCTTCCAATTGTCCAGATTGGGAATAGTAGATAACAAGAACATTTTTCATTTTGGTTTTGTCTTTGGTTCTCGCAAAAGTAGTTAATTTTTTGGAATGAATTTTCGGATTTTATCGGATCGTTTGGTATGCACCCATTCCGGCCATGTTGAAGCATCTTCAGCATCATAAATTCGTACTTTCTGATCGACATCTTTCAGTAATAAATCATCCGATTTACATTCTAAGATTAATGCCGCGGCTGCGATTCCGGAATACGTGGCACCACTAACACCATGTGATAACGTACAGGCTCCGCAAAGAAACAAATTAGCGATCTCGGTTTTATTTTTATAGCTAAACGGCCCCACCTGATTCAGTGTTTTTTCCGTTCCGTAAACATTTCCTTTTGTCGAATTAATGTAGAATTCGTTGGTTTTTGGTGTTCCTAATTCGGCCTGAATAATATGTTGTTTTGCATTAGGGATTATTTTTTCGACATTGTTCATCAGTTTATTGGTGACTTTTTCTTTGAAGACTTTATAAGCTTCATTGTGATAGTCTTCTAAACCGTTAAAATCGTCTAAATGCTCATAATTGACATAGGTGACAATTTCGAAATTATGGTACCTTCCATTAAAACTTGCCGGATCTTTGAGTGTGGTGCAGCTTATAAAAACGGCAGGGAATGAATCTCCTTCTGCAATGTCATTGTTCATTAAATCTTCAAAATTGGCATCGTCATTTTCATCTTTCATCATCCAGATATTTCCCGAATCAATTTTAAATTGAGTAACATCAATATCTAAGGTCAGAAATAGAATCAATGAGGTGACGGAGTATTTTGTTTTATCAAGTTTCTTGAGAAGGGATTTGCTGAGGTGCTCCTTGTCAATTAAATTTAAATAGGTAATAGAAGGATCAGCATTCGAAATAATATTTTTTGCCCATAGCTTTTCACCATTTTCCAGTTCAATGCCAACGGCTTTTTTATCTTCGATTATGATTTTATGGACGTTTTGCTGTACGCGAATTTCACCTCCATGTCTTTTTATTCCGTTTGTCATTGCTTTTACGATACCGCCACCGCCGCCCATTGGATAATAACCGCCATCAAAATAATGACTCATCACGGAACAGTGTACTGGAAAACAAGCCCGGTTTGGCGGAAGCCCGTGATCCCCACATTGAATATTAAGAACTGCTTTTAACATCGGATCTTTGACATGCCATCCGACTACTTTTTTTAAAGGGAATAATGCGAATTTTCCAAAATGTTTGGTGCGAAAGGGCACTGTTATTTTTTGCCACCAGCCTTGTAATTTTGGAATTAGCTGAAGTTCTGTACTTACTTTTTCGACTAAGGAAAGATATTCGTTTATGTTTTTTTCTTCAGAAGGGAAATGGGAGGAAAGGGTTTCTTTAAGATTGTCAATTCCTGCCGGGAGATTAAAAGTTTTATCGCCGATTAAACAATGTTCATAGGCTTTTTTATTCATTCGAAAAAAAACCAGATCATTGGCAATTCCTAAACCACGATAGAGTTCATTGGTAGAGGCTCCTTCCTCAAGAAGTCCGACATAATGTACACCGGGGCTAAAACGTTGTCCGTTTAGCGTGAAACTGTGACTCCAGCCACCCGGAACATAATGTTGTTCGAGAATCAGAACTTTTTGTCCGGCTCTTGCCAAACAAATACCAGTTGCTAAACCTCCAACTCCGGAACCAATGATAATCGCGTCGTATTCTTTCATGTTTTGTTTTAAGATTTCTTAAAAGTAGGAAAGAATGCCAATTATAAGTGGAATGATGCTGTCTTTTATTGTTTATTTTTCAGAGCGCTTCCAAAAATCAAAATAATTAAACCATTGCAAAGGGTATTGCTGTATAATTGTTTCGACACTTTGTACGTATTCTTTGAGTAGGGCTTTTTCGTCGCGATGTTTTACAGTAGCTTCTCTGGCGTATAAATGATAATGTAGGTTGGGTTCCTTCATTACATAAACAAAAACCACCGGAACTCGTAAACGGGAAGCAATTAAAAAAGGACCGGCAGGGAAGTTGGCCTCTTGTCCAAGTATTTTTTCGGAAAGTGATTTGGTGCCTTCAAAATAGCGATCACCGGTAAAACAAACCAATTCGTTATTTGCCAAAGCTGCATTGATCTCAAAAATATGAGACAAATCGTCTTTGATGATAATAAATTTTACGGTTGGTTTTTGAGTAACCGTTTCCAGATATTTTTTAATATGGGAATGTTCCAAATCTGTAGTGACCAAATTAATCTGGAAATTAAGATCGATATCGCCCAGAAAGTGTTCGGCGATTTCAAAATTTCCAACATGAGCACTAATCAGTACACCCCCTTTTTTCTCGGCTAAAAGTTGCTTCAGAATTTCTATTCCATCAAACTCATAGGTGAATTTATTCCGCATTCCTGCAGAAATAGCTACCTTATCAATAATGGTTTGTCCAAAAGTATAGTAACTTTTGAATACCATTTTTTTAGATTTGAAATAGGAATAGTCGAGCCGTTCTTTAAAATAATAAGAGATGGCCCGATTGCTTTTCTTTAGAAACAGAAAATAATAGGAGGCAACAAAATAAAGTAAGATATAGGCCGATTTAATCCCCGCTTTTTGTATTAAAAAAACGAATATTTTATAGCCTAAAACGGTGCCTTTTGATTTGCCATCCCATTGACTCATTAAAGGGCTTTCGCTTTTAATTTGGCTTCGATAAGATCGTAGAAATTTTGAAAAGTAGCGATTCCGACGAAATCAGCTTCTACTAGTTTTACACCAAAATTAGATTCAATAGAAACCACTAAATCTACATAATCTAAACTATCCAGACCAAGTGTATCTTTTAAATTAGCGTCTGGTTCAATGTCATCACTATCAACCTCAAATTCATCAACCAAAAAACTATTAATTTTTTCTATTATTTCTTCTTTATTCATCACTTCATTTAAACTTTTTAACTACCAACGCAGAGTTGGTTCCTCCAAACCCGAAGGAATTGGACAAAAATATATCAAATTTTTTGTTTAACGTAGTTTTAACTAAATTTAATTTTGAAGCATCTTCGTCAGGATTTTCTAAATTGATGTTTGGAGCAATAAAATCGTGCTGCATCATTAGAATAGAGTAAATTACCTCGCTTGCTCCTGCCATCCAGCATTCATGACCCGTCATGGACTTGGTTGAGCTAATGTAGGGATTTTCTTCTCCGAAAACTTCAAAGATTGCTTTGGCTTCATTTTCATCTCCAACCGGAGTTGAAGTGGCATGTGCGTTTATGTAGTCAATATCTGACGATTTTAATTTTGCATCGTCAAGTGCGCGTTGCATCGCTGTTGATGGGCCTTCGACATTTGGGGTAGAAATGTGTCCTCCGTTTGAAGAAAATCCATAACCGGCAACTTCTGCAATAATAGTTGCTCCACGGGCGATGGCAGATTCATAACTTTCCAGAATTAAAGTGGCACCTCCACCACTTGGGATTAAGCCGTCGCGACCGGAATCAAAAGGTCTTGATGCTTTTGTCGGATCATTTTCACGGGAAGAAAAAACACCTAAACCATCAAAACTGCTCATGGCGTATTTGTTGATTTCTTGCGCTCCTCCGGTGATAATAATATCCTGAAAACCACTTTTTATTAAAAAATAGGCTAGTCCAATAGAGTGAGATCCACTGGCACAGGCGGCACTTATGGTAAGATTGATTCCTCTCAATTTAAAAATAGTAGATAAATTCATTGTTACCGTAGAATTCATCGATTTAAAAATGGCGCCGGAACCAATTAAAGCGGTGTCTTTTTTCTCTCTGATAATATCGGTGGCATCAATAATAGCTTTAGAAACACTATCGTTTCCGTACATGATTCCCACTTCACGAGTGTCAAAAAAAGCATCGTCTATTTGGGCATTTTTTAAGGCTTCAATAGTGGCCATATAGGCATATTCGGTTTCTTCACCGATGCTCATACGTTGTCTGCGCGACAGTAAGTTTTTCAGATCGGCTTTAGGAACCATTCCTGTTAAGGCCGATTGAAAACCAAATTCTTTTCTTTCAGGGTCAAACTGAATGCCTGATTTTCCATTGTATAGGGACTCTTTTACTTCATCTAAAGAAGTTCCGATACAAGAATAAATTCCCATTCCAGTAATTACAACTCTCTTATTCATCGTCTTTCAAAGTAATTTTTTAAGAATAAATTCCTCCGTTTATATTGATAATTTCTCCTGTAATGTAGCTCGCTTTTTTTGAAATCAAAAAGCTTACCAAATCTGCTACTTCTTCGGCTTCGCCAAAACGATTTACCGGAATTAGCTTCAGTAATTCTTTTTCGTCTAACTGACTGGTCATATCGGTTCTGATAAAACCCGGTGCTACTGCATTTACAGTAATGTTTCTTTTGGCAACTTCCTGAGCCAAAGCTTTGGTTGCCGCAACAATTGCTCCTTTTGCAGCCGAATAATTGGTTTGTCCGGCAGTTCCTTTTACTCCCGAAACCGAAACTATATTTACGATTCGGCCATATTTGTTACGCAACATTTTCTGAATGAAAAACTGAGTAACATTAAAAAAACCGTTTACACTGGTGTTCACAACTCCGTTCCAGTCTTGTGGAGTCATCCACATAAAAAGACCGTCTTTTGTTATTCCGGCGTTGTTTACTATTGCTTCAACAATTGCTTCAGGATTGGCTTCCTGCCATTTTGTTAAAATGTCTTGTACTTGTTCAAAATCAGAAACATCAAAGCCTAAAATTTCGCCCGTAGCTCCTAATTTTTGTATTTCCTGAAGTGTTTCTTCGGCAGCCGTTTTATTAGAATGATAATTAATCAAAATATGATAATTGGCTTCAACGGCTAATTTTTTACAAATAGCGCTTCCAATTCCTCTTGATCCGCCTGTTACTAATACACATTTCATTTAAGTAATTTTTATTTTTTATAGGTCGATGTTATCGCTTTTTTTTATTTACCGGCTTTGCTGCTGGTTTTGTTGCTGGTTTTGGTTTTTCAGCTGCGATTTCAGTCACCTCTTTTTTTTCTGTTGTATTTGAAAATAGTTCAGCGTTTTCAAACCATTGGTTGCCTAAGACAGTTCCGTCCGGTTTTAGAAAGCCCCATTTTCCTTCATTTTTTACTCTTGCAAAACCATCAATAAATCCTTTGTCCTGTTTGACAAAAAGAGAAATAATGATTCCGTTTGAAGTAATAGCATATTGGGTTGGAATGACTAATTTTCCGCTTTCATTGATGAACCCCCAGTTTTTTTCTTTTACCGGAGCGAGCCCATTTGAACTGAAAACTTCTGCATCAGCATAGGTTGGCGGAATAATAAATTCTGCTTTTGGATTAATGTATCCCCATTTTGATCCTACCGCAACAGGAGCTAAATTTTTTGAGAATGCTTTTGCTTTATCGTAAATAGGCAAAATGGCCCAATTTCCTTTTAAGTCAATGAATCCGATTTTTCCGTTCTTTTTAGCATAAGTTAAATCTTGTGTGTCAAAGTCCCAGATTTTTTCGACACCCTCAACCGGAGTAAAATTTCCGCCACTTACGACTCCGAAAGTTTTATCTTTTCTTGCCCAGGTTGTGTTTTTAAAATAATTGCCTATTTCGTCGTAGGCAGGTTCTATTAATTCCTTGCCGGCAGTATTAATGATACCCCATTTTTTATTGCTCTCAACTCTTGCATAACCATTTTCAAAAGGTTTGATCTGATCGTATTTTGGTTCTAAAACAACCACCATTTTTGAATTGATCAATCCTACTTTATCATTTTGTCTGATAAAAGCAACTCCGTCATTAAAATCAAATAATTTCTCTGTAGCGGGTGCTTGTTGAATCTCTCCTTTTGTATTGATGTAAACCCAATCCTTCTCTTTTTGTACGATTGCAATTCCGCTGTTAAAATCTTTAACCCCTTTATAATCGGCAGGAATTACCCAGGTACCTTTAGTATCTATAAATCCCCATTTTCCGTCTTTTTCTACTGCGGCCAGGCCTTCAGAGAAACTTTTTGCTGATTTGTACTGGGGTTCGATGCGCAGTGTTCCGTCCTTGGAAAGATATCCAATTTTTGAACTTTTCTTGACTAAAGCCAATTCCTGACTATTAACAAACTGAATAAATAATAACGATAAAAAAAAGAGTGACTTTTTCATAGGTTTAAGATTCAAGATTAATAATATGGTATGCGGTTTAACTCTCGATCAGGTAATCTTTTACTTTTTGAACAAAAGGATACATTACCTGATCCTCTTTAAATTCCGGAATAATATTTCGAACATCATCGTACCATTTTTTAGTAACAGATGAAATTTTATCTTTTTGCCCCAGGTAATCGATCGCCTGTACGATTGTAATCATTTCGATACTTAATACTTCAAAAGCATTTTCGATTACTTTTGAGGTAATTACAGCAGCATTTGTTCCCATACTCACAATGTCCTGATTGTCGTTGTTGTTCGGGATACTGTGAACATACATTGGGTTGGATAACATCTGACTTTCGGCAGTTGTTGAGGTAGCGGTAAACTGCACACCCTGCATTCCGAAATTAAATCCTAATGTCCCTAAATTTACGAACGGAGGAAGAATTTCGTTGATTTTTGAATTTAACAAATAATTCAACTGACGCTCTGCCAACATCGTTAATTTGGTAATTACGATTTTTAATTTATCCATTTCAAGCGAAATATAATCGCCGTGAAAATTACCACCGTGATATACGTGTTTGTTTTTTACATCGATAATCGGATTGTCGTTTGCCGAATTGAATTCGTCTTCCAAAATCGAAGCAACATTATTTATAGTCTCTAAAACCGGACCAAGAATTTGAGGAACACATCTTAAAGAGTAATATTCCTGTACTTTTTCTTTAAAAATTTCTTCGGTATTTTCTCCGGAGTATAAATGATCTTCTCTTTTGCGGATCAAAGTACTGTCCGAAAGATTTTGTCTCATTCTTTTAGCTACTTCCTGTTGTCCTTTATGACGTTTGGTCTGATTTAATTCTTCAGAAAAATGGTCGTCGTAGGCCTGAACTAATTCGTTTATCGCACAAGAACATTTTAAAGACCAGTCTAGTAATTTAGAAGCGTGGTGTACATTTACAACTCCAATTCCAGTCATTACCGAAGTTCCGTTGATCAAAGCAAGTCCTTCTCTGATTTCTACCTGGATTGGTTTTAAGCCTTCGATTTCGAAAACTTCCTGAGTTGGTCTTCGGTCTCCTTTATAAAAAACTTCTCCTTCTCCAATTAAAACTAAAGCCAGATGAGACAATTGTACTAAATCTCCACTGGCACCAACACCACCGTGTTCGAAAATTAATGGGGTAATATCTCGGTTAATAAGTTCTGCCATTAAGTGAATTACAGAAGAATGAACTCCGGAATTCCCTAATGATAGTGTATTTAATCGGGCTAAAATAGCTGCTTTTGCACACACAGGACTCAAAGGTTTTCCGGTTCCTGAAGAGTGGCTTCTGATTAAATTATATTGCAATTGAATCTGATCGGATTCTTTGATTCGGTATTGGGCCATTGGTCCAAAGCCTGTATTTACACCGTATATTACTTTGTTTCCTGAAAATTCTTTTAGGAAATTAAAGCTTTCATTTATTCTATTTAAAACAACATCGCTAACAACAACTTTATTATTTCCAAAGATAATAGACTCAAATTCTGCTAAACTTAAATATTCATTAATTGTATTCATTAAACCGGTTTTGATTGTGCTAATTTAATTTTATTTATCAAAATAAATGTGGTTATTTTGATGATGGCAAATGTAAGTTAATAAATCATAACATTTCTAATATGACAAAGGAGTTTGTAGATGTTTTAATCATAGGCGCAGGACCTTCAGGATGCGTTTCGGCATCGTATCTTCATAATAATGGCGTTAAGATAAAAGTGGTGGAAAAAACAAGATTCCCAAGACTTGTTGTCGGGGAGAGTCTTATTCCGCGTGTTATGGACCATTTTGCAGAGGCAGAGCTTTTTGAAAGTCTTGACAAAATGAATTTTGAAAAGAAACTAGGGGCTCGTTTTATAAGAGGAGAAGAAATTTGTGTTTTTGATTTCAGTAAAAAATTTGGTGAAGGTTGGGATTGGACCTGGCAAGTGCCAAGAGCTGATTTTGACAACACTATGGCGCAGGAAGTAATTAGAAAAGGAATTGATCTGGAATTTGAATCGGAAGTTTTGGAAGTTTCTTTTGAAGGGAAAAATTCTAAAACAATTGTAAAAGATAAGGATGGGAATTTAAAAGAAATTCATGCTAAATTCATTATCGATTCCAGTGGATACGGACGTGTTTTGCCAAGACTTTTAGATCTTGATACACCGTCAAAGTTAGATCCTCATTCTTCGATATTTTCACATGTAAAAGATATAAACAGACCGGAGGGAGAGGAAGGAACTTTAATTTCGTTTGATATTTTAGAAACCGAAGTTTGGTTGTGGGTTATTCCTTTTTCTAACGGAAATACAAGTTTAGGAGTTGTAGGTCCAACCGATTTTATTAATGCTTTGTCAGAGAACAAAGACAATGCGGAGGCTTTACGAAACGCCATTCAGCTTTCGGACTATTACATACAAAGATTTAAAGGGACTGAATTTTTGTTCGAGCCTGTGAAGTTAGAGAATTATTCCAGAGCCGTAAAAAAAATGTACGGTGATGGTTTTGCGTTGACGGGAAACAGCTCTGAATTTTTAGATCCGGTTTTCTCTTCAGGAGTTGCTTTTGCGACAGAATCGGGAATGTTGGCGGCTAAATTGTATCTCAAAGAATCGAAAGGAATTGAAGTCAATTGGGAAGTAGAGTTTACAGAATATATGAAACGCGGAATTGGTGTTTTTACCACTTACGTGAAAGAATGGTATACCGGAAACCTACAGACTTTATTTTTTCATCAGCCCGAGAATCCGGATGTGAAAGAAAAGATTTGTTCTGTTCTGGCAGGTTATGTCTGGAATGAAGAAAATCCTTTTGTAAAGAAACACGACAATGTGATCAAGAACATGGCGTATCTTTTGGATCGGGAAAAAGAAAGTAAATAATTTTTGTGATACTATAATATAAGAAGAGGATGCCAATGGCATCCTCTTTTTTTGTTTAGAGAGGTTATACTTTTTTCATCACCCTTCTTTTTAAGCCTGTATTTCCCAACTTTTCGCTTTGACGATCTCGCAAAGGCGCAAAGTAGCTAAGTTTTTTTTCTGCTTTTTCATTAAAACTTTGCGACTTTGCGACTCTGCGAGATTTTTACTTCCTCACAACTGTTGAACTTGATCCTTATTTTTCAAAAAGGTAAAAAGGAATCATAAAAAAAGGGATACCATTATAGTTTCCCTTTTGTGTGTTTTTCTGAAGATAGTACAGATTCGAAATCTTATCTGTATGCTTTTTTCAACAACATTTTAGACAATGATTTTGCTGTTTTGGCATAACCTTCTCCAATTCTGGATTCGTTACTATAGTTGTTTCCCCATTGGTCTCCTGGAGCTTCGTCACTGGTGATTTCAAGTAAAACTTTTGATTTATTTGCGGTTTCAACAAATCTTAAATTGGTAGTCACTTTTGCATGTTGTTTCATGATACCGGCATCCCAACCCGGATAAACCCAAATAGTTTGTACAATTAAGGTATAAGGTGTATTTAATCCTTCTTGAAAATTAACGTCTTTTTTATCTTTTACTAAAACAACATTGGCGATCTCTAAAAATTTTGGATTCCAGATTAATTCTTTCGCAGAAACCCATTTCTTTTTCCAAATAGTACCGGTTCCTTTTGTTTTTTCATTTAGATCTGCCTCTCTTTCTGCAACATACTGCGCTTCAGATTTTTTTTCTTTCATCATAGTAAAATTACTATAATCAAATTCAACGTTAATTTCTTTCTGATCTTTTAAAAAATCAAAATTTCCCTGTAACACGTTCATGTCTTGAGAAAAGGCCATTCCTGAGATAAGGAATAATGCAAGTATTAGTTTTTTCATAAAAAGGGTGTTGTTAAAGCGCCAAATGTAAATAATATTTTACTAAAATAGTAAGGTAATGTAAATAAAAAAAGAGATGCAAAAAACATCTCTTTTATCTTCTTCAACAAACCATTGCTTGCAACGGATTGTTTTTTAGTTTTTTAATATTTTGTTGGAAATCTTTTTACCGTTTTCAAGTTTTACAGCGACTATGTACCACCCGGTTTGAAGTGCGGAAAGGTTGATTTTATTTTTATTTTTCACCGTAATCACATTTTTACCATTCATATCAAAAACATAGACCACTTCTACTTTTTCATTTGTATCAATGTTTAGTTCTTCTTTAACAGGGTTCGGGTAAATAATCAGAGGAGAATTAAATTTTACATCATCATTTATATCCGCAGTACTTAGCGTGCGATTGCCGGAAGTCTGATTGATGTAATAATCCTGTAATTTCTGAATCCAGAAATGATCATCTGTAAGAGTGGTTCCCGGATTTCCGATTCCATCCGTACTAGCTCCTACACCTGCTCCCATTAAGACCAGTTTAGTTCCGCTATTTTTTACCTCTGCGAAATGATTTCCGAAAGTTACTTTTTTGGTTGCAGAATTAACCTGAAGTTTGGGATCAGCATGTTTATTCTGGCTGAAATAGTTATAGCGATTCGTGTCATTTGAGAAATTTACAGTATCCCCAAAGAAAAAAGTAGTAGCAGAATCTTCATAGTGCTGGCTGGTATTATTTAAAATTTGGAAAGGAGCTGCTGTTCGTTCATTTAGAGTTTCTGAACCATTGATATGCCCTACGGGGATTTGCCAGAGGACAACATGTTTGCCGGAGGCTTCGTAAAGTTTTTGAACAAAATTCAGGTAATTCATCCAGTGGTCATTATTCCAGAACCAGGTATAAGAGAAGGGGTCAGAGGGATCACCTGTGTTTCCGGCGCCCATGGCATCAAGACCATATTTATCAATAGAAATAAAGTCTGCGTTATTAGACATAATTCCCATACTATTGGTGTATTGAAAAATATCTACAGCGGTTTGTTTAATTTTGTTCAATTGGGGAGTAAAGGTGCCGGTATCGGTTTCTCTGATAATTCCTTTTGGACCTGCCACCCCGGATTTTGCCCAAAGATTGAGCTGCCATCCAAATTCCATGTTCAGGTTTTCGTCTGTTCTTTTTTTGTTGAGTTCGTAATTTATTCTTTCGACTAAGGTTTTTAAAGTACCTGCATTTTGAGATATGCTTGTTGCATTCACAGCTGTCGAAGTAGTGACAGGTTCGTTATTCTGCTGCATGTACCCTAGAAAATCAGGCTCTAATACTACTCCAAAAAATTCGTCTCCCAGTTCCGCTTTAACCTGATTCAGAAAAAGGTTAAGATTATTGAAATAAGCGGTCATATAAGAAGCATCTTTTACGTGTGCTAAATCTAACGAGTAAGACTCGCTTCCGTCGGGAATGTTATAGAAAATAAAGAAAGGAATAAGTCCCATTTTTAAAGAATTCCTTGCAAATTTTATTGCTCTGTCCGGCTGCCAGGTATTCCATCCCGATATCGGTCCACCATTGATATAGATGTATCTCACATCCATTCTATTGTTTTTTAGTAGATTACTGTTATCCATCCCGTTGTTGTAAAAAGCGACATCATCGGTAGTGTCTTCAGATACAGATCCTACAGAAACATAGTCAGGATATCTTAGCGGGGTTCCATTTGTATTATCTATTCTTAAACCAAGATGATAGATAGTCCCATCTGAAGTTGTGATTTGAAGGCCGGATCTGCCTGCTTTTTTAGGCGTAATTTTTAAAGTATTTCCGGTAATAGTGTAATCAAATATTGTAATGTCTCTCCTTTTTAAAGAAGTGATATTCTTATCAAACACGAATGTTTTAGGTGTTCCATTAATTGCTTTTATTTGATTGGGAAGTGAGGCAAAGGAAACATTTTGTGTGGCAGGATTTACAATGTTAAGCTGTAAATTGGTTGTTGCAATGGTACCATTGTTGTCTGTAGCCGCTATTTGTAGTGAATTATTTCCATAATTCTGAGGTGTCCAATTAAAGGTATAAGTGTTTTGTGGATTGGTAGTCACATTAGAATTAGTTCCGGCAGTGAGATCCTTAAACTGAATGCTGCTAATGGAGCTTCCGGACGAAGGCTGAATAGTAAAGTTAATGCTTATAGGAGAAAAATTTAGTTGTGAATACGAAGTAGTGTTCGCTGGACTGGTAATAGTTACAACAGCAGGAGCAGTAATCGCAATTTTAACAATTGTGTTTACTACAGTGCTTACTCCAATTGAATTTATAGAAGTATATCTTATGTTGTAATCTCCATACGCGGTTGGAGTCCAGTTGTAGGATATCGTGTTTCCGGATACACCCATATTGTAAGACGTATAGGTAGATTCTGTTGTCTTTTTTATTTCAACCTTATTTTGTGTTGCTGAAAAGCCATACAAATTAAGGGTTGCCGTAAGATTGATGGCAGACAAGGTGCTTTTTATAATAATTTGTCCATCTGCGTAAGTTGGAGAAATCGCTATGGGTATGATACACACGCCAATAAAGGTATAGGCAGAAGACTGATCCGGAACTTCTGTCCCTGCGACCCAATATTTAGCTTTATAGATACCATTGCTGTATCGTACCATGTTGTTTACGTTGTAGTTCGGTGTAGCACTGTTCCAGTCAGAAATAGTGCTGCATGCGGTATAAGCCAGAGATGGATTATTAATGATTAATTGTTCATCACAGCTTCCTATTGCAGACCAAGTAGTGCTTGACCCGGGAGTTGTTCCGGGTCCTTGAGACCAAGAGTTGTTTTTATACACAACATTATTGTATCGGACATAAGAATTACTGGAGTATTGCGTGGCGGAATACCAAGTCGGAATTCCACAAGAGTTGCCCAACTGTGCTTTTGCTAAAGTTGGAATAAAGCAGATAAAAAAAGAGAAGAATAAAAGTTTTAAATTTTTCAGCATAGTAAAAATATTTATTTCGTTATACATTCCGTTAATTCTAATTTCTTAGAGATATGTATCGCTCACTTATAAAATCAATATTGTAAAGCTTAAAAGGAAACGATACGAATATCAAATATAGTAAGAAATTACTTTATCTAACTATTGAATAATGTAAGTGAAATATTTGAATTACAAGAGTTTTGTTTTTTGCTTCGAAAAAAAAGCAAAGAATTTAGCACTGAATATTTTGTGAGAAATAGTGTAAAATAAGGCTGTGGCCTACATAATTAAAAACCCGACAGCTTCTTAAAACTTGTCGGGTTTAATTAATTTTAACACATTGAGGCATAGCCAATAAAGCAAAAAAAAGAGGTTTTATCCTAAATAAATAACATAATGTTATAAAATTGTGATTTTATTCAAACATTTTTTAAAAACGAACCCGACAGGTTTTTAAAGGCCGTCGGGTTTAATTTTTTTTTTTCGAAAAGGAAATAATATAACTACCAGAATTTCACATATAAAGCAATAATGGTCAATAGTGTTATAATGATTAAAACCGTTGTTTGTGGTTTAACTTTAAACATTTCCGAGTCTAATTCAAAAGCCTTAGGATTTACTTTTGGTCCTGCAAAACTGATTAGAATCATGGCCAATGTTGTAAAGAAGAAAGACAATCCCATACAAATATGAAACGGAATTTCATAAGCTCCCTTTCCGTTCTTGTAAGCAGTGTATAACAAGGTTTCATTACCGAATAACATTGGAGCATATTCATTGAATAGTACTGACAATAAAAATCCTAAAATTACGCCTATCACAGCTGCTGTACCGGTAGTTCTTTTCCAGAACATACCAAGAATGAACATTGCAAATACGCCGGGGCTAATAAATCCGGTGTATTTTTGAATGTAAGTAAAACCGCCTACACCACCAATTCCCAAAAGATCATTCCATGTAAACAGGACCGCCAGAAGCATTGCGGCAAAAACGGCAATTCGGCCAATATTTACCTGCTGTTTCTCACCAGCCTCTTTTTGGATGTATTTTTTATGAATGTCTAAAGTATAGATCGTAGAGATACTGTTTACTTTTCCGGCCAGTGAAGCTACAATAGCAGCAGTCAGCGCAGCAACAGAAAGTCCTCTGAGTCCTGTTGGAAGGAAAGTTAATACAGCAGAATAAGCACCGTCTTTCCCGCCTACTAGTTGAGGTAAGTGTCCGTTTTGATATAAAACGTAGGCAGCAATTCCGGGTAACATTACGATTAGTGGCATTAATAATTTTAAGATACCGGCAAATAAAATTCCAGTACGGGCAGTTTGTAAATCAGCACCCAAAGCCCTTTGCGTGATGTATTGGTTGCAACCCCAATAATTTAAATTGATAATCCAGATTCCGGCTATGTACGACATTAAACCCGGAAAGGTTAAGTATTTATCGATATCATGTTGAGAGGTTACGGCCGTTACGGAGGTGTCATGTGGTTTAGGGATGATCATTTTGAAATGCTCCGGAGCTTCTCTCATTAGGACTTTAAAACCTTCAATTGCATTTTCTCCAAAGCCAAAATAATGTCCAACCGTTGTCAAAGCAATATAAGAGGTCACTAAACCACCAATAATTAAAACAGCAACCTGAATAACATCGGTATACGCGACCACTTTCATTCCTCCTAATGAAATAACCAAAGCAAACAAGGCCAGGCCAATCATAATTACGTGTAAATATTCTCCACCCGCAAGACCGTTGATGGCAACGGCGCCGAGATATAAAATAGAGGTTAAGTTCACAAAAACATACAGAAACAACCAAAAGACAGCCATGATTAAGGCAGTCGATTCATTATAACGTGTTTTTAAGAATTGAGGCATGGTGTAAATCTTATTTTTAAGATATACAGGAATAAACCAAACAGCTACAATAATTAAGGCAATAGCAGCAATCCATTCGTAAGCCGCAACGGCGATTCCTAAAAAGAAACCTTCACCGCTCATTCCGATAAATTGCTCTGCAGAAATATTGGAAGCAATTAAAGAAGCACCAATTGCCCACCAGGTTAAATTACCCTCTGCCAGAAAGTAAGCCTTAGCATCTTGTTCGTCTTTTTTGCGTTTGCGGTAAATCGTATAACCGTAGGAAGCCACTACGATAAAGTAGATAATAAAAACCGCATAATCAGCGATAGCAAGGTTTTGGTTCATTGGTTTTGGTATTTAAAATGGTTAGTAAAGGGTATGCTTGTGGTTTTTTTGGTTTGGGGTAAAAAGGTGTTTTTAATGTTTTTTTTTGGTTAAAAGACGAGCAAGATTTAAAGGTGGAATAAAAATTAAATCTTGCTCATTTAATGTGTTTGTTTTTTTGATTTATGTAGGGGCAATTGGAACTTGATATTTAATTTGCTTTTACTTTAGCAGTTTTATAATGTACATCTGATAATTGTCTTAAGACTTCTGCACTTTTTTCAGGAGTACTATCTCTTTGTGATTCTCCTAACATTTCATAGCCGACCATAAATTTTTTGACCGAAGCAGATCGTAATAAAGGCGGATAAAAATGCATATGAAAATGCCATTCCGAATGTTCTAATCCATCTGTTGGAGATTGGTGAATTCCCGAAGAATAAGGAAAAGAAGTATTGAATAAATTATCGTACTTAGCGGTTAGTTGCTTTAATATTTTAGCAAAAGAACCCGTTTCGTCTGTGGTTAAATCCGTGATTTTTCCAAAAGAGCGTTTACTGATAATCATAGTTTCATAAGGCCAGATGGCCCAAAAAGGAACCAGTGCCACAAAATGATCATTCTCGATTACAATACGTTCTCCGGATCTTAATTCTGCTTTAAGATAATCGGCCAGTAACGTTGTTCCGTTTTTATCAAAATAAGCTTTTTGATTGTTTTGTGTTTTTTCAACCTGAGTAGGTAAGGAGGATTGCGCCCAAATCTGACCATGCGGATGCGGATTACTACAGCCCATTACAGCTCCTTTGTTTTCGAAAATTTGAACGTAGTTGATATACTTAATATTTCCTAACTCCGTATACTCTTTTTTCCAGGTGGTAATGATATTTTCAATTTCGTCAATATCCATTTCCGGTAAGGTAAGATCATGTCTTGGAGAAAAGCAAACTACTCGTGAAATTCCACGTTCCGGCTGTGCCTTAAAAAAAGTGTGTTTAATGTCTTCTTCAAACATAATTTCATCCTGTTTCATTGCGGCGAAATCATTTTCAAAAACAAAACTGTTGTCGTATTTCGGATTGTGCATTCCGTTGGCCCGGGCATTACCAGGACAGAGGTAACAAGTTGGGTCATGTTTGGGCAAGACTTCAGTAGAAATAGTTTCGTTTTGGCCTTGCCAGGGACGTTTTGCACGATGGGGTGAGACCAAAACCCATTCGTTAATTAGTGGATTGAAACGTCTGTGCGGATCTTCGGTAATGTCAAAGTTTTTCATTGTGATTGTAGTGGGATTAAATGAGAATTGTTCCGTTTGAAATTTTTACATCATAAAATTTTAATTCAATCCCAAATGTATTTAAATAAAGATTCGAAAACTTGTTTTTGACCTCATTTTCGCTACCTTTTTTAATTAAATTTAGAGTGCAACCACCAAAGCCGCCACCCATTAATCGGGAACCAATTATCGTATCATCTGCTTTTGCTGTAGCTACAAGCATGTCTAACTCAGCACAACTAACTTCATACTCTTGAGATAAACCGTTATGAGTTTCGAAAAGTAGCGCTCCTAAAAGTTCGATATTTCCATTGTCTAATGCCTCGCAAGCTTTTTGTACCCGATTTATTTCTTTTACAACAAAATGAACTCTTTTAAATATAAGGGGATTCATTTTATCCTGAAGGCTCAAAAGTTGTTGCTCACTACAATCTTTAAAATTTTTTATTTCGGGAAAATGACTTTTAATAAAAGACAACCCTTCTTCACACTCCATTCTTCTGGTATTATATTCAGAAGTAAAGAGAGAATGTTTTACATTGCTGTCCATCAGCATCAGAGAATAATCTTTGAAATTGGCGTCATGATATTCAAATTCTAAAGTGTTACAGTCTAATTTGATTACTTTATTTTCAATTCCATGAACACTCGAAAACTGATCCATGATTCCGCAATTGATCCCTACCCAATGTTCTGCTTTCTGGCCCATTAGTGCAATATCAACTTTTTTGATGGTAAGGTCAAAAAGTGCTGCAACTCCGAAAATCATTCCACACTCTAGAGCCGCTGAAGAAGACAATCCTGAACCCACGGGAATAGTACTGCTGAAAACACAGTTGAAACCTTCAAAAGAAAATCCATTATCCTGTAGTTGTTTTAGTACTCCGAGGATGTAATTGGTCCAGGTAACTTCACTTAATTGAATCTCCTGTGTTAAATCAACTTCGAATTCTTCATTTAAATCGAGAGCAATTATTTTAGATGTAGTGCTGTTGTTTTTTGCAAAAGTGAAACAAATTACTTTGTCAATTGCAGCCGGTAAAACATAACCATCGTTGTAGTCAATATGTTCCCCAATAATGTTGATCCTTCCCGGGGAAAGTACTGTTTTCTGTGGAGAGTTGCCAAAAGACTTCTCAAAAAAAGCGGTGGTATTTTGTATTAAAGTGTCACTCATTATTTTGTAATTATAAAAGGAATGTCCGGTCGTTTTTGCAGAAACTTTTAATTTAAATTTTCAAATCGATAAACCGTTCGCTGTCGGTATTCTTCCCCTTTTCTTAAAACCGAATTCGGAAAGTGTTTGTGATTTGGCGCATCCGGAAAATTTTGTGTTTCAAAACAAATTCCGCTTGACGAATGATAAGCTACGTTATCTTTTCCTTTTAGTTGGTTAAAACAATTTCCTCCAATATAAACATGAACAATCGGCTGATCGGTGTAAACGCTCATTTGCAAATTGTTTTTTGAACTGATTAATTTTGCAATAACGTCCGTTTCAGAATGCACCACAAAAGAGGTATCAATCGGGAATGGACATCTTTTTGGTGTTCTGAAGTCAAATTCATGATCCTCAAGTGTAATTAATTGTCCCGTTGGGATATTGTGATCGTTTGTTTCTACTATTTGAACCGATTCGATATACAATTCCTGATCTAAAACAGAAGAATCGGCACCGTTGAGGTTAAAATAACTGTGGTTTGTCAAGTTTATAATTGTATCGTCAGTCGTTGTTGCTTTGTATTCTAATTTTAATTCGTTTTCTTCTGTCAAGGTATAAGTCAGGTAAACCTGCAGCTCTCCTGGGAAATTCTCGTCTGAATCTTCGCTTAAAAGACTAAACGTTATCGCAGAATCCTTACCCGAAGTTGTATTGGTGACCTCCCACACTTTTCTTCCAAAACCAAAATTTCCGCCATGTAAAGTAGTACCATTATTGTTGTCCGGAAGTTCAAAAATTTTATCGTTTAGCGTAAAAGAAGCCTTGTTGATTCTTCCTGCATATCGACCAACTGTGGTTCCGAAATAGGGCGGGGTCGGCAAAGCATAAGATTCTAAATAAGATTCCAGCGTATCAAATCCCAAAACAACGTCGGTCAATTTCCCGTTCGAAAGCGGAATTTGTAACGAGGTAACCGTCGCTCCATAATTGATAATCTGAACTTTCATTCCGTTTTTGTTGGCCAACTCAAAAGAATAAATTTCTTCGTTATTTGGCATTAAACCAAATAATTTGGAACCGGATAGATTCTGAGGAGCGGCTATATGTTTTGTTTTCATATAATTTTTTATCAAAAATGGAATTCAAAAGTAAAAACATTTGAAAAACTTACATACCAGTACCTACCAGTTTTTTGTATATTGCGCAAAAAAATATTTTCTATGAACGTAATTTCTGTCCAAAACAATCTTGGTCTTCCAAAATACAAGCAAATAATTCTTTCAATTGAGAAGGCAATTGAAGAGGAGAAATTAGTAAAAGGAGATAGACTGCCATCGGTAAATAAAGTTTGTCTGGCTTTTTCGTTGTCGCGGGATACCGTTTTACAAGGGTATGATGAACTCAAAAAAAGAGGGATTATTTATGCCATACCGGGCAAAGGATATTATGTGAAAAGTGTTGAAACAACCATAAAACATAAAGTTTTTTTACTTTTTGATGAATTGAATATTTTTAAGGAAGACATTTATAATTCGTTTCTGAAAAATATCGGGAAGAATGTTCAGGTAGATATTTTCTTTCATCATTTTAATCTGCAGGTATTTCAAAAACTCATAAACGACAGCAACGGGAATTACACCAAATACATTATTATGCCAACCGACTTAAACGATTTGGTTGATGCTATAAAAACCCTACCAGTAAACGAGGTAATTATACTGGATCAGACCAATCCGGACTTAAAAGTTTATCCTGCCATTTATCAAAATCATAAAAAGGATATTTTTGAAGGGTTGTTAAAAGGGAAAACACGATTAAGTAAATACAAGAAATTGATTTTGATTTTTCCGGGATCCAAAGAACCATTGGGAATGAAATTAGGCTTTGAAGATTTTTGTACGCAGTATCATTTTGAATACGAAATTATAAGAGAATTTACAGACAGAGAAATCACAATTGGCGATCTTTATATCATTCCGAATGATCGTGATCTTGTAAAGGTAATTGAGGATGCAGGAAATCAGAATCTAAAATTAGGAAGCGATTTTGGTATTATTTCGTATAATGAAACCCCTTTAAAGAAAATTGTAGCCAATGGAATTACCACAATTTCAACCCATTTTGAGGCTATGGGAGAAATTTTGGCCGAAATGGTTTTAAAGGGAAGTAAAGCACAGATAGAAAACAAGTCTTCTCTAATTATGCGAAATTCGCTGTAAAGCTTTATTTTTTAAGGTAAAAAAAAACACCCCTGAAAAAGTTATTTTGTCAGGGGTGTTGTATGTGATCGTCTACTTTTTTACAAGTTCAGTGCAAAATTATTCAATAATTTTTCTTCGTATTTTTCTTTGTTGAAAGTATAGAGATAAGAACCTTTTCGGGAAGACTGCATGTCTTTTTCGTCTAATTTGTTTAGAATCTCTAAAGAATTAATCTTACTGATAAAGTTTCGTTTGTCTAATTCTTTACTCAAAATAGCTTCGTATAATTCCTGTAATTGACGCATGGTGAATTTTTCAGGCAGCAATTCAAATCCAATTGGTTTTATAGAGGTTTTGTATTGCAATCTGCCAATAGCATGCTGTAACATGTCGTCATGGTCAAAAATTAGTTTCGGAATATCATTGATACTAAACCATTTGGCATGATAGTTCTGAATTAGTTCCGCGTTATGATTTTCGATATTGATCAAAGCATAATAAGAAACGGAAATAGTTCGATCAACAGGATCACGATCAATTTCGCTGTAAGCATACAATTGCTCCATATAAATGTCGTTTAGACCTGTAGAAGTGTTTAAGATTCTGACAGCAGCACTATCCAGCGATTCATCTCGTCTTAAGAAACCGCCAATCAAAGACCATTTTCCTTTTTCCGGCTCAATATCCCTTTTTATTAAGAGTATTTTCAACCCCTCGTGGTCAAATCCAAAAATAATACAATCTACTGCTAATAAAACCTTATCGGCAGTGCTATAGTTGTTTAGCATAGTCTAATTTTTGCTGGTAAAGATATAAACTTCCTAATGGGTTTCATGCTTTATAATGTTGTTTTTACATTTAATAGCTATAGTTCTGAAAATAGGTCTTTACTATTTTGTTTTTTGGTCCGAAATCTGATTTCAGTTTCCCTAATAAGTTTCAAATTTAATATAAAGTTATCTATTTGCATAAAATTTCTTGCGAAGCACTTTTAAGTACTTTTATGTTTTATTTTTGAAATCGGCAAGTAAGATGATCTGATGAAGCAATAAAACAAAAGAAACCGCTATTTTTTTGATTTTAAACTAACTGCGGATCTTGCAACAGGCAGAACTAATTTTGATAAAAACCGAATGAGAATAAATTTTATAATGGAAAGTGTTTTGCCGGTATTACTTATACTGCCTCTGATGCTTCTTCTGCTCAAAGACAAATCTCAAATTAAAACGATCATACTTTTTACGGTTATTTTTATTTTATATCAGTTAATTCTTAAGGCTCCAAAGGAATTTGTTGCGCTTCAGGTAATAAAAGGACAATGGAATTGGACGGGAAAGCTGCTGGGGATACTTTTTGGACTTTTGGTATATACGGTATTAAAAAACAAATTAAAACCATTTGATTTTTTACGATTTAAGCAGGATTCAAAGGCTTTTTTGAAAACAATGTGGGCTGCGGTTTTGATGGTTTGCACTTCTTTTTTCTCGTATTTCGATAGTCCGAAAGAATTGGATTGGGAGACCTTATTCTATCAATTATCAATGCCGGGTCTGGATGAAGAGATAATGTTCAGAGCTATTTTGTTGGGTCTGTTATTAATTTCATTAAAAGACAAAATTAAAATTGGCAAATGGAGTTTGGGAAATCCGGGTGTTTTAATTATCGGAATTTTGTTTGGACTTGTACATGCACTTCATTTTAAAAGTACTATTGAATTCGATATATATGTTTTCATCTGTACCTTTTTGTCCGGTTATATTTGGAGTTGGATAACAGTTGAAAGTAAAAGTATCTTACTACCCGTTATCTCCCACAATCTGACCAATTTTTTGCAGAATTTACTAAGGATGGTGAAATGAAAAAGTATCGGTCTACTATATTAGCGTAAAGTAGTGCTATTCGTAGTAGAAAAAAACAATTACATTTGAAATAAAAATATGGCATTCAAACATCTTTTCAAAGCAACGGCAAAATGGACATCAAAACAAAATCCGGAATTAACTTCCCGATTTTACAGCAAAAGCCATACAATTTCATTGGAAGGAAAACCGATTTTAGAGGTGTCGGCAGCAAAAGCTTTCAAGGGTGATCCGTCCTTATACAATCCCGAAGATTTACTGTTGAGTAGTTTGGTTTCCTGCCATATGATGTCTTACCTGTATGTCTGCTCCCAAAACGGAATTGAAGTTTTAGCATATTCCGACAATGCCGAAGCAACGCTAGAAGTAAATCCTGATGGCAGTGGTCGTTTTACAGAAGTTCGTTTAAATCCAAAAGTAACGATTGCCAATTCAGATAAAGTTGAAGTAGCGGTTGCATTGCACAAAAAAGCCAACCAATTGTGTTTTATTGCCAATTCCTGCAATTTTCCGGTTGTGCATCATGCAAGTTGTGAGGTAATTTAAAAAGAGCGAACACTTCTCTAAAAAATATTTTAGAAAACAATTAAAAACGGAATTATTGTAAAAAATAAGGTCCCGGTTTTTGCTGTTCGTACTGCTTTGAAAAATAAAACAAACCAATCGCTACTCAGGCGATTGTTTTGTTTTATAGCGGTTTATTGCCTAAAAAGACTTTCACAGTATTCAGAAATAAAAAATACTCACAGGTTATTTTTTTTAAAATACAGGAATTGATTCCGTCAAGACGTCAAATTATTCTTACTACGTTTAAAGTATCAAAAACAAAGAGGCATATTTTTTATTGTCATTATACTTATTTAGTCTAAATAAGATATGTTTGTAGATATTTTTAATTTTATGAAAGAGGAATATCTAAACATCAATGCTAAAAACTTTCCGGAATTATATGATCAGTATTGGAATGAGCTATTTTGTTTTTCCCGACATCATACAGGTGACGAAGAAGCAGCAAAAGAAATCGTTCAGCAGATTTTTATCAGTATTTGGGAAAGGCGCGAAAAACTGCAAATTCAAACTTCAATTAGAGCCTACCTCTATGGGGCAACAAAGCTCAAGATATTAGAGTATCACCGGAAGCAGGCTACCAAAAAAGAATACGAGAGTGCTCATCTTACAGAGAACAACACCGTTTCTAACAATACCGAAGAACATATGCTGCATAAGGATTTGCTTCGGGAATTACAGGCTGCTATAAATGGGCTTCCGGAACGCTGTCGACAGGTATATCTAATGAGCAGAGAAGAGGGAATGGACAATCGTTCTATAGCCGCTTCGCTTGTCATTACAGAAAAAGCCGTTGAAGGAAACATTACAAGAGCGCTCAGACATATTCGTGACCATTTAAAAATTTTTCGCAGTTCGCTTATTTTTTTTACAACTCTATGTAGGGTTAGTGAAGACTTGTGCAACTACATAATTATATAACAAAGCCAATATCGTGTTTATTACATCAGATTTATTAGAAAAATATGCGAAGAATGAATGCAATGCTGCCGAAAAGGCGAGTGTTGAGCATTGGTTACGTGTTATAGATTTAGAGAATGAGATCATAGTATCTCCACAAAGATTGGGAGTAAAAGAAGAAATCTGGAACTCAATCGCTGCAAAAACGATTAATGTAAAACCAAAAATGCCAAACAGATTTCTTTATACGGCATTGACTACTGCCGCATGTGTGGTATTCGGAATTATAAGTTTACACTATTACAATTCATCCACATTTGGTTCTCAGATTTTGGTTAACAATATCCACGGACAGCAAATCAAAAGAATCAACATAGGTAATTTATCTTTTTTGGTTGAACCGGGAAGTCAGTGTAACATTTCAACAGATTTTTTGGGTCAGGCTAATGATATCAAGTTCTGTGGCGCCGTTTCGGTTACCAGTGATTCAGCAGCGGTAAGAGAGTTTAATATTGGAACAGGGACTTCAGATTGTACCGATATTTATCAGGACAGGGTAAAATTACGTAAAGGACAAACTTATCTGGCCATGACGGATGATGAATATAATGTAATAACCGCAACCAAAGAAGAGATTGCAGAAGGGCTGCCAAGAGTCTTTAGTGCTAGGTTGTCGGAGCGGTTTGATTTATAAAGAATGATTAGTAAATAGAGTACATACGAGAAACGACATAACTAAAGGGAGTAAGATCTGAAAGTTATGGGTTTAGCGAACAAATAATGAACAATGCAATTTAAAAGATTTTTTTTAACGATCCTTTTTGCGGTCGTATATTCTACAGTTTATGCTCAAAATGACAGTAATACCAGTCTTACGGGGTATGTACTGGGTGACGATAGTCAGCCTCTGGTGGGCGCTGCAATACAACTGCAAAAAACGGCTACCATAGTGCATAGTAATCATTCAGGGAAATTCGTTTTTGAGAATATGGCACCCGGAAAATATGGGTTGATTGTATCGATGAACGAATATCAATCTCAGGAAATCGCTGTTGTTGTTAAGAAGAATTTAAAAGAGAAAATTGTTGTTACATTAAGTTCCAATTCGGTTGCACTAAATTCGGTTGATCTCTTTACTAAAACAGTCGAAACCAAAGTCAGGGAACAACCGTTTGCTGTCTCTGTTATTAATACAAAGAAACTGGCAGAACGCGATGTAGATTTAAACCGTCTGATGGACGGAACGTCCGGGATTCGTGTACAGGAAACAGGAGGTATGGGTTCTGAATTTAACTATTCGATTAACGGATTGTCGGGCAAGGCAGTAAAGATTTTTATAGATGGAATTCCTATGGAAAGCTTTGGATCATCCTTTAGTATCAACAATTTTGCAATTAATACGATCGACAGAATCGAAGTTTACAAAGGAGTTACACCCGTTGCTCTTGGTGCCGATGCACTTGGCGGTTCTATAAATCTTGTGAGCCGTACCCGTCTTAAAAATTATCTGGATCTCTCGCAGACAATAGGCACTTTTAATACGTATCGCACCGCATTATCAGGAAAATGGAGAGCTAAATCCGGTTTTACGGTACAAACCAATTCTTTTTATAATTACTCCGATAATAACTACCAAGTATGGGGACCAACAGTTGAGGTTGCAGAGGCAGACGGTAGAGTAGTTCCCGGTTATCCAAGATTTAGAAGGTTTAATGACGATTATAAATCATATACCATAAAAACAGATGTTGGATTTACCAACGTCAAGTGGGCAGATGTTTTTTTATTTGGATTGACTTTGTCAGATCAGGATCGGGGCATACAGACCGGGAGAACGATGGCCTATGTGTATGGAGATGTACGATATAAGGAGAAATTTGTGATGCCTTCTGTAAGATATTCTAAGAAAGGATTTTTGTTCTCCAATTTGAATGTTGATTTATATGCTTCTATAAATAAATTAAGAGGTACTACAACAGATACAAGCTCGTACAAATACAATTGGAGAGGAGAGCCAACAGGAACGGTAGCAAATGGAGAACTGGGTGGACATAAAGCATCAAAATCAATATATTCTTTTCAGGATAATACCAGGTTGGCGAGAGTAAATTTTGCGTACCAAATTAAGTCCAATCAACAGGTTAATTTTAATTATGTTTTCAGCGGTATTTCAAGAAAAGGCAGCGATGCAATTGCTACAGCAGAATGGACAATACCGTTTAGAAATCCTCAGGACCTGAACAAACATATTGCAGGTTTGTCTTATGAAATTACTTCTTTTAATGACCGATGGTCAAATGTTTTCTTTGCGAAGTATTTTGCCTACAATGCCAATACAGTTGATTATGACTACAAGAACGGTGCTTCTCAGGAATTGATTTATCTCAACACCAAAGATAATGTATCCACTTTTGGTTATGCGTCTAAATTATTGCTTCCAAACGAATATACTGTAAAGGTTTCTGTAGAGAATGCAGCAAGGCTACCGGAAGCGGCTGAACTTTTGGGTAATGGAAACACTATTTTAAACGCACCTGATTTACAGCCTGAAAGAAGTTTTAATGCCAATGCCTCCCTTCAAAAAACGATAGATAGTGATACACAGCATTTGAACTTGGGTTTTAACCTGTTTTTCCGAAATACAAAAAATTTGATTTGGCTGGCTGAAGGTGATTTGTTTGGAACAGCCCGTTATGAAAATTTAGGAAAAATACAAACACTTGGAGTTGAATTCGAAGCAAACTATGCCCGTCAGCAATGGTTTGAGTTGGCATTCAATTTTACCTATCAGGATATTAGAAACATGCAGCGTTTTGAAACAAATGGTGCGCGAAATTATGTTTATCAGGACAGATTGCGTAATACACCTTATTTAATGGGAAATGCTGAGGTTAGATTGTTCCTGGATCATTTATTTCAAATGAAACACAAAATTTCATTTTTTGCCAGTACCCATTATGTACATCAATATTATTTGGGTTGGCCAAGTTTGGGAGCTCCTCCTGATAAGCTGTACGTTCCTACACAATTTGTACAGGATGCAGGTCTGGGGTATACTTTTGGAGAGGGCCGTTATAGCCTAAATGCAGTCTGTCGTAACCTCTTTGACAAACAGGTTTATGATAATTACTTACTGCAAAAACCAGGTAGATTTTTCAGTCTGAAACTAAGATATCTTTTACAATAATCAATTAAATAAATTTAAACTATATGAAAATGAAAACGCTCATTAAAAAATCATCCCTTCTTTTCTTTTCTGCTCTTTTACTATCGGCAGTCACCTCTTGCAGTTCAAAATCAGATGAGGTTGAAGTACAAAGTGCTCAGCATTTCACGGTGGCAAGCTGGACTCAGGAATTACAATATTTGGCTTCTGTGCCTACACTAACAGAAGGATCTCTGACTTTTAAAGGAAAAGGACTGGAAGCTAACGGCTCCCGATATATTTGGCACAAACAATATGTCTATTTGATGAATCTTCCGTTAAAGAAATTCATTCAATATGAAATGGGTAAAGACGGTAGTTTAAAAGAAAAAGCCGCTATACTTACAGATGGTGTAGTGCCAAATTATTTTCAATCGCTAAATATTGTTGATGATAATACCATGTTGGTTTTCGGAGGATTAGATGTTAATAATGGTACAGTAGGCTGGGCAAGAATCAAACTAAACGAGTTTGTAATCGAGGCAAAAGGAACTATTGCAGTACCTTATGATGCAGCAAACTCAGGCGTTCAGTTTTCTGTTGGAAAAGCGTTTGTAGACAATGGTAAACTTGTTCTGGGAGGTTATTTCTACGATAATATAGGAAAAACATACGCAGTTGACGGTGTAAGAGCTTTGGTTTACGATTATCCGGCGATGACCAATATGAAAGTGATTAAAAGTACCGCTACAGAAGGTGGAGTTGGTTACGATTACTTGCACTCCTTAGATAAAGATGAAGAAGGAAATCATTATTTCGTAGCCAGTGCCGGTAAATTCTGGACAGGAATAGGGGGAAAATCAGGTGTTGTACGAATTAAAAAAGGTACAGCAGAATTTGATAAAGACTTTTTTATAGATGTAACGACACCACTAGGAAAACAAGCCTGCTTGATGGGTATAAACTATGTAGGTAATGGTATTGCAATTGGTACGATACAATACGAAGAATTAATGACTTCGGTAAGAGACCGTTTAAAAAATGTAGGTCAGTTAGTAAAGATTGATTTGAAAAATAAAACAGTTTCGCTGATCAACACCCCGTTAAGTCCGGTTGCTATGGTGCGCTCACCATTGGTACTTAATGGAAAGTATTACACAGCAATTACTCCTGTTGACGCTCCGGCTGCAGCTGCCATCTACGAAGTAGACCCTGCAACGGGAACATTCAAAAAAGGTCTTTCTCTAGACGGAGGAGGTTCTGTTAATGTTCAATTAATAGCGCCCCACCCAACTAAATAATAAAACACTTAAAAGCTCCCACCCGGGAGCTTTTTATTTTTTAAAGGAGTTCGTGTACTTCAGATGTGCCGCAATGTCTCTTTTCCCACTCTTGACCATCAAAATAAAGAGATTCGTGTTTCTAAAATTTTGGAATTTGGAATTTCAAAATTTGGAATTTTTTAAATTTTATCCCTGTAGTCTTTTATCAAAATGTAAATAGAAAAAACAAAGACAATACTATAAAGAATGGCCAGACCATTGTGTTCAAATTTTAATTTTTCAAAGTCGAACTGCTTATACAAAGTACTTCCCAGAATAATTGCTACAATTAAAAAAATAAAGTTTAGTGATTTTTTATTCTTCATGTTTTATTGGTTTAGGAGGATTTCAATTAAAAGGGTTACTATAAAGGAAGGAAAGATAGAAGCGATCATTCCTAACTTGAGTTGCTTGTAAATTTAGAAAAAAACAGTAAAATCAGGAAGTAATACAATAATAATTAATAAATAATCAACTGATGCAGAATGTTTTAAGTTGATTTCAAATACAAATCCTAAAACCAAAGCTGACAGGTTTCAAAAACCTGTCAGCTTTAATTCGCAAAAATGAATGAACAATTTTTATTTCTCCACAACTTTTGCATCTAATCCGTTTCTCTTAGATTGGAATTTAATTCATTTAATAACGATTGAATAGCGAGTTAAGACAAAGAAACCCGTTTAACTTTGTTAAGATAGAGGAATGTTTAAATAAGTATATTGAAAGTAACCACATAATTCCTGATAAAAAACATGTGATTTTAAAAATATTGAGATTAATAATTTATTAATGGAAATGAATAAAGAGTAAGCACATGCTGAGAACAGGTAGCTTACTCTTTATTTATTTAGTAATTTAAATTCTTAATTAGGGATTTTAAATTAGCTTATCCATGCTTTTAAATTGTTTTCCGTGTTGATATTATATTCAATAATAATTCTATCGTATAAGGCTGGGTCTTCTTGATATCCTTTCGTTTTAAAATGAGTAATTGAATTGTTTACCTCTGAAAAATAAACTGTATATTGATGCTTTATTTTATTTAATGCAATAATGTTGTTTCTTATGTGTAATTCTCTTTCTTCACTCAAATGTTGTATTTTCTGAAAGAGCTTGTTTTCAAAATCTTCTAATAATAGTGATATCATACGGTTTAGTTAAGTTATTGATATTCGGTTACTTTTTTTTATAATAAATTAGTGAAGCTTTAAAAGTAAAATCAATGAGAGTTATTTTACTAAAAAGAACAGTTTAAACAAATTTAAGATTAATAAATCATTAAATAAAAGTTAGCCACCCATTTAATTACCCTAAAAATAAAAAACCTCTGAAAATCAATTGATTTCAGAGGTTTTAAGTACCCGGAGCCGTTTTGCAACCCTCTTAATTTGTAAGAATTGTTAAAATCAATAAAAAGGGTTTAAAGTCATTGTAGTTAAGGCTTAATATGGTTTTGTCTTATATAATTAATTAGATTGAATTAAATAAAATTAAGATAAAGTAATATGTTTTCGGCAATATTTCGGCAAAACACTATCTTCGTGTGATATTATTTATACTATGAAAATTCGATATTTTGTTATAAAAGGTAAATCTGAGTTATCCAGCATTTATGTTAGGTTTTGGGATAGCAATAGAATAGACCAAAAATCACGTACGGGACTAACTGTAAAATTTAGCGAGTGGAGCGAAACTAAAGAACAAGTAAAAATTAGTGTTTCAACTCCTCAAAAAGATTTCATTAACAGCAAACTTCGTAATTTAGAAAATTATCTTTTAGAAGAGTACAATATCGACTACAATACCCAGCAGAATATAAATAGTGTTTGGCTAAAAGAGAAAATAAAAAAATTCTTTGGACGAGCTGATAAAGATGAACTTTACAAAATCTATTTTACGGATTGGGTAAAAAAGTTCATTGACGATTCACCACAAAGGCTTTATAAGGGCAATCCTATTTCTCCAAGAACAATCCAACATCATACAACTGCAAAAAATAAACTTATCAATTACGAAAGGCATTCTAGAAAAAGACTTCGTTTTCAAGATATAAATTTAGAGTTTTATAGGGATTTTTTATTTTACTGCCGAAATTTTGAAAAATTAAACGATAATACTTTTGGAACACAAATTGCAATTTTAAAAACATGGTGCAAGAACATAGAAATTGAGGGATTATCAATAAGCCAAGAGTACAAACACTCAGAATTTAGAGTACTTACAAGTCTGACAAAAGATGTTTATCTCACAGAAAAGGAAATAAATGCAGTCTGTTGTTATGACTTTAGTTACTCTGAACGATTGGATAATGTGAGGGATAATTTTATTTTTGGGTTGCGTACAGGATTAAGAATTTCAGATTTTTTAAAATTAGAAAAATTCAATTTTATAGGGGATTTCATAGAGATTATTACCCAAAAAACTGCTCACCCTGTTGTTATACCAATGCACCAGCAAATTAAAGCCATTTTAGAAAAGCGAAAGGGTAATTTACCAGCCCAAATTTCTGACCAAAAATTTAACGAATATGTAAAGGAAGTTTGTAAAGTTGTTGGTTTCACTGAAATGATTGAAGGTGCAAAAATGGTCAATAAAAAAGAGGAAAAGGGCTTTTTTCCTGATGAGGCTATTCTATCAAAAAACAAGAATCGTAAAGAGACCGGGAGATATCCCAAATACGAACTTATAACCTCGCATACTTGCCGTCGTTCTTTTGCGTCTAATTTGTACGGAAAACTGCCAAATATGACAATCATGGCTATAACTGGACATAAGACAGAGACACAATTTTTAAAATACATAAAAATTACTCCGAGAGAAAACGCCGAAAAATTAAAAGAGCATTGGGAAAATGAAAACAATTCCTGATAAAGTAACAAAAGCGTTCCTGTTTGAAGCGTACAGCGACCAATTGCCTGAGAAAGTAATTAGAGAGACAATCAACTATTTTATTAAGCTGTTAGGGGGTAATATTAGAAAGAGAATAGTTTCAGATACGGTTTTTATTTCCTTTATAAAGATTTTTGGTATCCCGAATGGCTATCAAGCTTCAATGCAATTAAAAGCAAAATGTGAAAAAACAGGAGTTTCCCGTCTTTAAATGTTAAAATTTACTCGTAGACTTCCTTAAGCTAAGCTATCCTATCTTAACCTATGCGATCCTCTGCAATCCTTATACGCTTAACTTAATCTAACTTAAGTTTGTCATAACAATCAAAAAAACGATTAAGTTATGACAAATGTCCTTCAATTAGAGAACACAAATGCACAAGATTTCAAAAACGAAATTTTAGCACTTATGGAAAACGTACTAAATAGATTTTCCAGTAATTTACAAAATCCAGATAACGAAAAACTCTTAACTAGAGAGGAAACAGCTAAAATGTTATCTGTTTCGCTTGTAACCTTGTGGGACTGGACTCGAAAAGACCTTATTCCCGCTTACCGCATCGGCAACAAAGTTCGCTACAAAAAAAGTGAAGTTTTTGAAGCGTTACAGAAAATGAATAAATTTCAAGCTTAATCTCTTTTAATTGAAATTTATTTGTACGTTTGTTGCGCAAACATATCTCGGGGAGCAATCTCCAAAAAATCTTATCGACAATAACGAAGTGCCCTATGGGTCTCAACTGCGAAAGCGTTGTTAATCTATTCCTCGGAATATGTTTGCAACTCTAAGGGGTGCTTCGCCTATAAAAAACTTTTTTCTTATGCAAACAGAAAAAACACCACACCAGTTACTACAGGAGAACTACGATTTTTTAACAAAGAGCTACGAAACAGTACGCTGGTTAAAAAGCGTTTACGAGCAAAAAACGAAAATTCAAATCATTGAAATTGAATTGCTAAAAAAAGGAGTAAGATCCGAGCCTGCAATTGCATTTATAGATTTTAAAAAAGCTGAAGTGTTAATGAAACCAAACTTTTTTGAACTACAAATGCTTAATTAAGATGAAGGCTGCACAAAGAATCGCTTTATTACAAAAATCTTTAGACTCGAAGAGGGAACTTGTTACGGTAATGAGAAGGAGAATAGAATATCTCGAGAGCATAATAGAACTTCCAAAAACTTATACGGTTACAAAAAAGAAATTAATCCAATTATATCCGGACAAGGTTAAATCAAAGTAAAAGCTTTGCAAAGGCTTTGCAACTCACCCACAAATCCATTGCAGTTTTTCTGCGATGGATTCTAATACTTATAACAATATGAATCTAAAAGTATTACACGCTATAAACAATAAGGCAGAATTACAGAGTTTATATATAAGTCAAATGTCCTGCGAATATATTCGGAAGGAAATAAACGCAATAATCACAGAAACAAGGAAGTCCATTACTATAGGGGCGATAATTCATGCCAAACGAATATCTTCTTTAGAAGCAATAATTTTCATAGATAAACACGGGACACCCGACGGGCATATACTATCTGATCGATTAAAAAATGCCATAAATCACTACAAAGAAAATAATTCATAAAAAGAAAAACCCATTGCAATTCCCGTTGCAATGGGTTGTAAAATATATAATAATATGATTTCAAATATTTTGACCAAAGATATAATTTTTAGCCATACCACGGCTGAGAATATTTACCTAAAATTTTTAAATCTTGTAGAATGTCCAAAAGGAAATATTTCTAGTCCTTTTTCAGACGATAAAAAAGCATCGTTTAGGTTTTACAAAAATGGAACTTTTAAGTGTAATAGTTCAGGTAAACAAGGGGATGCATTCGAGTTTGTGGCCAATTTAAAACAATTGGATTGCAAAGCGCAATTCAATGAAGTCTTAAAGGTAGTTGCAAAGGAAATGAATTTATTTGTACCTACCCAAGGTGATAAGAAAGCCGTTGCAAAGAAAAGCCAAACCATTGCAAAGCCGTTGCAAAACCCTGAGATAGAAGAGACCCCTTTTGTACTTAATGTTGTTAATACTCAAATGAAAGAACATCATTTTGCTTTCTGGAACAATTTAGGTGTACAAAAAGAGCTTTTAGAAAAGTACAATATTAGAGCCGTTGAAAAATATAGTTTTTTTAGTACTGCAAAAAATAAAGATTTCAACTTTAATATAAAAGAAAATGTCTTAGTTTTTAGCTATGAAGTAAACGGAAATTTTGAAGTTTATGCACCTGCGCAACCCAATAAAAAGCAACCTAAAATATTTAGTAATGGTTTGCAGAATGGGGACATCTTCGGATTAGATCAATTAGGAACCGAAAAAACAGAAAATTTAATCATTTGTGCAGGAAAAAAAGATACCGTTGTTGCGGTTTCCCGAGGTTTTAAAGCGATCACCTTTAGAAGTGAAACCCACAATCCTACTGCTTTACAAATAAAGTCTTTACAAAGCCTTTGCAAAAACCTTTTTATCTGTTATGACAACGATAAAGGCGGGGAAACTGGACGTAATGCCATTACAGACAAATTCCCGAAGATCATACCTTTGCAACTGCCAAAAAATGAGACTATTAAAGGATATGACCTTACTGATTATTTCCAAGAACACACTCCTGAACACTTTCAAGGAATCATTGATTTGGCTATAAAGAGCAAAAGTGATGTTGTTGATTTACAGGAAAATAAAGAAGAATACGCTCAATATGAATTACCAAAAGAGGTAAAAACTCCCATCGCAGAGCTAATTAACGACATAGAAAAGTACAGAATGTTTATGGCAAACAATCAAATTTGGATGATGCAAGGAGACACAAAAAAATACTTCAAATCGGTTTCTAATTTCGTTGTAAGAATCATTCAGCACATGCAAGATGAAAAGCTTCCAATGAAACTTATTAAAATTAGAAATGTACATAAACAGGAGAAAATTTTCGATGTTCTTTCGGATAAGCTAAACACCCCACAAAAATTTGATGATATTGTTACCTCGCATGGGAATTATCTTTGGTCAGGAACTCCAAAGGATTTCCATATTTTAAGAACTTACCTATTTGACAAAATGGGTAACGGAAAGAAAATTGATTGCTTAGGATGGCAAAAAGAGGATAGTTTTTGGCTATGGAACAACAAAGTAAATCTCTGTGATGGGAGTAAAATTGAAATAGACGAAAACGGTATTTTTAAACACAAAGAGATTTCTTATTACGTTCCCTCAGCAAACAAAGTTTACAAAGAAAATGCATTTAAATATGAACCTCAAAAAAGAGTCTGTGTAAGGGCTTCAAATGTGGCTATTGAGGGCTATTTATCTAAGATGTTTGAGGTGCATAGAAATAATTCTATATCTGCAATTCTCTTTACTATTGCGAGCATATTTCAAGATATTGTCGTTGATGAATTAAAAGCGTTTCCGATACTATTTTTTCACGGTAAAGCTTCATCAGGAAAAGACCAATTAGCGAATTGTTGTCAGAGCTTTTTTGGTAAACCACAATCGGCAATTAATATCGAGGGTGGGGCATCTACTTTAAAGGCTCACATTAGGGAATTTGCGCAATTCGTTAATATAATTTGTCAGTTTTCCGAGTATAAAAATGGAGATAAGCAACTCGATGGAATATTAAAAGGTATTTGGGATAGAAATGGATACAAAAGAGGGACATTAGATAGTCATGTAAGTACAGAAACTGTACCCATACTATCATCATTAATCTTAACGGGGAATCATTCGCCAGATGATGAAGCCTTGATAACTCGTTTACTTTGGTTGGATATGAGTAAAAATACTTTTACCGATGATGAAGTAAAAAAATATGATGAACTGGCAGATATGACTGAAAAAGGAATCAGTTCATTTACGGACGATTTGCTAAAAGAAAGAAGCCGATTTTTAAGCGATTTCAAAACAAAATTCAGACTTTACAAAACGACTATATCCGCAAAGATGCCTATAGGATCTCCAAGTCGATTCTCCACAAATTTTGCAATTCTAGGGGCTACTTATGAGATTTTTAAAGATACTATACGTTTTCCCTTCACTTATGCTCAGATGATGGAGCATTTTACAAAAATTAGTGAATTCCAAATGAATAAAATTAATTCGGCAAGTACTTCCAATAAATGGTGGGATTGCTTTTTGGTTTGTATTAAAACCAACGGAGACAATAAGCTGGATTACGATAGGGATATAAAAGTGGAAGGAAGTGTCTTATATTTCAATTTTTCCAATACTTACGATAAAATACAAAGGCAATGGTACAATCAATATAAGGAAATGATACCAAGTAAAGCAACAATGCAGGATACAGTAAAAAAAGAAAATGCATTTATTGAGATCAAAAGTAGTTTCCGTTTCCGAACAGGAAGAGACGGCTCGGTAACTTCGGCTTTTGTTATAGATTTTAGCAAATTAAGCAATTTTCAGGAAATAAATGAGGCTGTTCATTTCATGAATACAATGCCATAAAATTGAAAACAGTAAAAATAAAAGGTTTTTAGGCCTTTTTTAGATACTTTTTTGAAAACTTCGTTTTTCTCGACCTACACAACCTACACGTACTATATCTGTTTTTATTTAGCTTATAATCAATGTGTTAGAATATTTATTTATAAAAAAATGTGTAGTATTTGTGTAGGTTTGTGTAGGTCGGTGTATTTTCAAAAAATCGCAAACCTACACAAACCTACACATTTTACCCTGTTTTTGTGTCTAACTGATTGATTTACAGAACGTGTAGGTTGTGTAGGTTTGTAGGTTTGCGATTTTGCCTATTTAGGATTTTTAGAGTTTTATTTTTTTCTGTTTAAAAAAGTAGATTTTAATGCATTCCTGGAAAAGTTCCCGGAGCAAAATTCCTTTGAAAAAATCTACTTTTTAAAAAGCATATAAAATAAAAATCTTCCTACAATTGTTTTGAATGCATAAAATGTATACTTTCGTTTTTTCTAAGAAAAAACTGTAACATACCGCCCCCGTCTATTACAGAAAATAGTAATTAATACTACAAGGTTTCAAAAACCAGTAGTAAAGAATTATTATTTAATAATTAAGATTTGAATCTATTAACAAACCTAGATTATAGATGGGACTAACCAAATCCAATTCTGCCCAGCAAAATGCGAAATGAAATGGTAAAAAAAGTATGAGAATGAAAATTAAAAATGCGATTAAAGCTGCTTTTATTTTTAGTATTGCTATGCTGACGGTTAATTGCGAAACAGAAAAGTTAGCAATGGATGAACAGGCACATCAGACTAAAACTATTTTAGCAGCCAAAACATGGTTTAAAGAATATGAATCCAATGGCAAAAATTTTGAATTAGTTCAGAATTTACAATATGATTGGGCAGGGGCAAGTCTTATAAAATCGGAAGACGGGACACCGACCATTGTTGTGCCTATTATCGAGCTCAAAAAAGATGAACGGGAATTTTGGGAACAAAAATTGTATATTTATAACACAGATAAAGATAAATACAGTGCCCTATTGTTTGAAGCTTATTCCAATCAGAATATTAAACCAGAGAGCCAATCGGTCGATGGTGGAGATTTTACAGGTTACATGACTGTTTGGGATTTTAAAAAAGGAGCTGTGAGAGCGGCTAAATTTGTAGACAATCTAGTCGTTGAGGATGGGGTTGCTACTTTTTCAATTAACAGAAATATGACAGGTAAAGCTCCGCCAGACGCACCATGTAATTTTGTTGATTTTGGTGATGGTTACTGTCAATCAGGAGCTGGTGATGGAATTAATAACGACCCATTCCCATTAAGACCTGTTATTGTAACAGGGCCTAAGCATGACCCCAAAACTGACCCCTCGGCTCCAGTGGTATATACTCCCCGTCCTCCTATAACAGGCGGTGGCACAACTCCGGGTGGTTATACTTCGCCGGGTGGCGGAGGCGGTGGCGGTACATCTAATCCTAATCCTGCTGCAAATCCCTGTGATAATTTAAAAACGCTTATAGATACTAAAAAAGCGGGAAATATGGCGCTTTATATCGCTTGGCTAAAAGGAAAAGCGATGGCAGCTGAAAATGAAGTCGAGCACGGAGTAGAAATAAAAAAAGTTAAGAACGAGGATGGGACATTTAGATATGAGTATAATAAGAAAACGTCTGATAAAAAATTTTCAGTTCCATTGACAACAGGTTTTTATCATGTCGGCGGGGGGCATTCACATCCGGAAGATGGAATTGCAATGTTTTCTTATGCAGACGTAAAATTTTTGAGAGATGCTTATGAACAAGCAGATCCTAATAGAAGAGAAGATGTTCTGTTAATACTTGCTGCTAAAGACAACTCAAACAAAACACACGTTTATGCTATAAAAGTGAATAATTTTAATTCATTGAGCACCAAAGTGAACGAAGTCTGGAATAAAAGTGAATATACGGGAATAGATGAAGAAACAAAAATTGAGTTTATTCACGATAAGCAAGCTCTTGAGTATGACAAAAGTGGAGCTAAATTGGTGGAGAGTTTTCTAAAGCAATTTGCCGCTTTTGGAATTACCCTTTACGAAGCAGATGATTTGGTTACTCAATGGAATAAAATAGAACTTGACAAAACAAAAGATGAAGCAACCGCAGTACCATGTACTTAAATAACAAATAATTATGAAAAACTATATTAATTTCGCCATATTTTTTATTCTTTTAAACAGCTGTGTGGCGCAAAGTCCTGTGCTAGATATTATGGATAATTCAGGTTTTGAGAGCGTAAGAGGCGCATATTACAAAGACACTAAAAATGTATTAAACGGATATGATGGCACTTACTTGTACAATAATGGCAACATATTATTTAAAATAAAACTGCAAAAAAATGTTATGACTTCTATGAATGGTGCTTATTACGAGGACTTGGTTGTAGGAGAATACCAATGGATTGAAAATGGGGTTGAGAAGGTGAATACTTTAAACCAATTAACGTCCACCAGTAATTTAAACAATATAAGAGGCAAAAGAGTTTTGATAGGAAATGTATATGGTTGTAAAGATTGCAGCCCAACTGAAAAGAGACTTAGACTTGGTTTTAAAGAGGCGACATCTCCTCATATAGGAGAAATTGACATTAGAAAAACAACCGTTAACGGAAAAGAGGCTATAATAGTAAAGATTTGGTATACGGGTCCTATTGCGGTGAAAGAAGGTGCTCCACTGCCAAAGGATGGAGTTGTTATGGCTGGTAAGTATACGATGATAAAACAATAAAAATTAGGAATAACAAAAATCCCCGAATACAATTGTAGTTGGGGATTTTTTTGTTTAAAAGATAGGGAGGATTTTATATAGCTTAATAAATCAATTGGAATAAAAGGATTTTTCGGCAAAAATTCGGCAAAATTTAAAACAAAAAACCCCTAAATCCCTTCACATAAAGGGTTTAGGAGTTTTTAAAGTACCCGGAGCCGGAGTCGAACCGGCACGGTTTCCCACAGGTGTTTGAGACCAGCGCGTCTACCAATTCCGCCATCCGGGCTTAGCAGACGAAAAAACAATCAAAAAAGTGATTATTTTAACGCAATAGAATAAGTAATTATGATGTCATAACTGTGCCTATTCCTTTAACACGGTGCAAATGTAAAAAATAATTTTAAATGAACTACTAAAAATACTTAAATTTTTCCTTTCAGTGTCCAATAAATTTTCTAAATTTGCACCTCGTTAAAACGACGCACACACAACTAACTACACCCGAGGCATTTATGCAGGTCTTGCTTTACCGAAAATGATAAAGCCGAATCGTGCAGAGTGCAGCGGAGCAAAAAAAAAAATTATAATGTCGCACCTAGAACCAGAAGCTAAAATTTTTGCTTGTTCACAAAGTGTTTATCTTGCAGAAAAAATTGCAGAACAATACGGAATTCCGTTAGGGAAAGTAACGATGTCAACATACAGTGATGGAGAATTTCAACCATCGTATGAAGAATCAATTAGAGGATTACGTGTTTTTATCGTTTGTTCGACATTTCCAACAGCCGATAATTTGATGGAATTGTTACTAATGATTGATGCAGCAAAGCGTGCATCAGCAAGACACATTACAGCTGTTATGCCTTATTTTGGTTGGGCAAGACAGGATAGAAAAGACAAACCAAGAGTTCCGATTGGAGCAAAATTAGTAGCTAATTTATTAGATGCTGCCGGAGCGACAAGAGTAATGACAATGGATTTACACGCAGATCAAATCCAGGGGTTTTTCGAAAAACCGGTAGACCATTTATTTGCCTCTACCATCTTTTTACCATACGTAGAAAGTTTAAAGTTAGAAAATCTAACTATTGCATCTCCGGATATGGGAGGTTCAAAAAGAGCATATGCTTACTCTAAGTTTCTGGAATCAGATGTAGTAATCTGTTACAAACAAAGAAAAGCAGCTAACGTTATCGACACTATGGAACTGATTGGTGAAGTAAAAGGACGTAACGTAATACTAGTAGACGACATGATCGATACGGGTGGAACATTAGCGAAAGCAGCAGACTTAATGATCGAAAAAGGAGCATTAAGCGTTAGAGCAATTTGTACACACGCTATATTATCAGGTGACGCTTACGATAAAATTGAAAATTCGAAATTAAGCGAATTAATAGTTACCGATTCTATTCCGTTAAAGAGAGAATCAAAGAAAATCAGAGTAGTGAGTTGTGCGCCTCTTTTTGCTGAAGTTATGCACATGGTGCACCACAACAATTCCATTAGTGGAAAATTCATTATGTAATTATTGGCAGTAGGCTTTAAGCAAACTCAAAATAATATCATGACAAAAAGCCTAAAGCGTATTGCTTAAAGCTTATAACAATAAATATTTATTAATAACTATATTTTTTTTACAATGAAATCGATTACAATTAAAGGATCAGAAAGAGAAAGCGTGGGCAAAGTGTCAACTAAAGCCTTACGTAATGCTGGAGCGGTTCCTTGCGTGTTATACGGAGGAAATCAAGCAGTACACTTCTCAGCAGACGCTGCAGCGTTCAAAAACTTGGTTTACACTCCAAATGCACACACAGTTGTGATTGAGCTTGGAAAAGGAAAATCATTCAATGCAATTTTGCAAGATATCCAAGTTCACCCAGTATCAGACAAAATTTTACACATTGACTTCTTTCAATTATTTGATGACAAAGAAATCACTATGGAAGTTCCTGTGAAAATCGTTGGTACATCTAAAGGTGTTCTTGCAGGTGGTGTTTTACGTTTAAACACTCGTAAATTAAAAGTTAAAGCTTTACCTAAAGATCTTCCTGATTTTGTTGAAGCTGACATTACTCCACTTGAAATGGGTAACAAATTATACGTTACTAAAGTTGGTTCACCAGAATACAAAGTTATGCACCCAGACAACACTGTTGTTGCTCAGGTAAGAATTTCTCGTGCTGCTATGAAAGCTGCTCAAGAAGCTGCAAAAGCTGCAAAAGCACCTGCAAAAGGAAAGAAAAAATAATTTTTTTTCAATTCAAATACAAAAGCATCAGTTGCAAAACTGGTGCTTTTTTTTTGTTCTAAAGTTTCTGAGTTACTAAGCTTTTTAGTGAGTAAGTTATTGAAATGATTTGATTTTAAATCCTTACGTTCATTACGGTTAAAGGCTTTTCTTGCAGATCAATTATCTTTCTAATAACACACACTCTCTCTTCTATGCTATTGTCCCCCTGAGCGAAGTCGAAGGGCTTGTTAGGTAAAAAGGGCTTCGACTTCGCTCAGCCTGACAGTGGGGAATTTTCAAGAGGCTTTGCAAAAAAAAACTAACATCGTTTGCAATTAAACCCAAAGTAGAGAAATTATCTAATTGTCACATTATCTAATTACCACATTCTCCAATTGCCACATTCCCAAATTAACCCTATTTTTGTATCATGATAAAATGGATACAAAACCTGTTTTCATCAGCAAAAACAGAAGAGAATATAGATTATATGAAGAAATATTTAATCGTGGGATTAGGCAACATAGGGGCTGAATACGTAAACACAAGACATAATATCGGATTTAAAGTTTTAGATTTTTTAGCTAAAAAAGAAGGACTTTCTTTTGAAACAGTAAAACTTGGCGCTCTTGCCGAATACAAATTTAAAGGAAGAACTTTTTTTCTTTTAAAGCCTAACACTTACATGAATCTAAGCGGGAAGGCTGTGAAACATTGGATGGATAAAGAAAATATTCCATTAGAGAATATTTTGGTTATTACAGATGATTTAAACCTTTCTTTTGGAACGATTCGGATCAAGCCAAAAGGCAGTGACGGTGGACATAACGGACTAAAAAATATCAATCTGGTTCTGAATACTCAAAATTATACCCGTTTTAGATTTGGTATCAGTGACCAATTTAAAAAAGGACAACAAGTAGATTATGTTTTAGGAGATTGGGACGAAGAGGAAAAGGCAAAATTACAGGAGCGTCTGGAAATGTCTTCAGAAATTATTAAATCATTTGGAACTGCCGGTTTAGAGAATACAATGACTTCTTTTAACGGAAAGTAAAGATTTACAGGTGTTTATGTTCTTAAATGCCGAATTATCAATTAATTAAATTGAATTATAACGAAATAGTATTTTCTATTCCAAAGTTAAATGTTTAATTTTGGGATAAATTATTATAAACCATAAAATCGCAATACCATGGCTTTTGAATTACCACAATTACCTTATGCATATGATGCATTAGAACCACATATTGATGCTCGTACAATGGAAATTCACCATTCAAAACATCATAATGCTTACACAACAAATCTTAATGCAGCAATCGCGGGAACAGATTTAGAAGGGAAAACAATCGAAAATATCTTAATTAATTTAGATAAATCAAACGCTGCTGTTCGTAATAATGGTGGTGGTTTCTATAATCACAATTTATTCTGGACTGTAATGACTCCAAACGGTGGTGGATTGCCAACAGGTGATTTATTAGCTGCAATCGAATCTTCTTTTGGAACTTTTGAAGAATTCAAAGCAAAATTCGCTAAAGCAGGTGCAACACAATTTGGTTCAGGATGGGCTTGGTTATGTGTACACAAAGGTGGAAAATTAGATGTTTGCGGAACTCCAAACCAAGACAACCCGTTAATGCCGGAAGTTGGTTGCGGTGGAACACCAATCTTAGGAATGGATGTTTGGGAGCACGCTTATTACTTACACTACCAAAACAGAAGACCGGATTATATTGAAGCTTTCTTCAGTGTAATTAACTGGACAGAAGTAGCAAGAAGATTTGCATTAGACAAATAGTCTTTTTTCGCAGGATATAAAACCCGATTAATTCGTAAAGAGTTAATCGGGTTTTTTTTATGATCTTTTTTTCGGATCGTATACCGAAGCAGTAAGGTCTTCCTGTGTAGATCTGTTTCTTTTTTTTGTGTCACTTGCTCTTTTGCGTCCTTTCGAGCGAAGTCGAGAAATCACACAAGCTGAGCACGCACTGTATGGAATATTGGATGCCATTTCTCGTGCCTCGAAAGGACAAGATTGCGGGAAATTTGGTTTGAAAAACGTATAATTCAATTGTTCTTGAATGTGATATTTTTTGTGTGTCTTAGAGTTGTCCTACTGTAAAAAACAAGAGCATAAGTGAGTTAAGAGGTGTGAAACAGATTGATTAAGTAAGAGCCTTCTTTTGTTGATAATAAAGCAAGATAGAAGATGAAGTAGAGAGTAATCATTCCAGTTTGACTCCCAATCATTTTTGGAATTTGGAATTTAAAAAATTTGGAATTTTAAATCAAGTGCCTTTGTTTCAATAAAAAAGGTGGAATTGCTTCCACCTTTTTTGCCCCAAATCTACCATATACTTAACCTACTAATGTTATGGTATAGTAAAAGTAGGATAGTGATGCGGTACCGCCAAATATTTTAGACGAAGTGCAAATATATTCGATGAAATACGTAATTTCTTACCTCAGTTAATTCCTTGACTTTATTCCAATAAAAAAGGTGGAATTACTTCCACCCTTTTTGCCCCAAATCTACCATAAACTTAACCTACTAATGTTATGGTAGTTCAAAAGTATCGTAGCAGATCGATTTTGCCAAACATTTAGGATTAAAGGCAAAAAAAACCGATGAAATGCACAAATTAACCTTTTGTTAATATTTTTCTAATAAGCTCTTGCGTCTTTTCCTTCATAAAAATTCATGAAAGCTCGGTTTACAACACGATTTCCACCCGGTGTAGGGTAGTCTCCGGTGAAGTACCAATCTCCAAGATTTTTTGGACAGGCAATATGTAAGTCTTCTACTTTTTGGAATATAATTTTTACTTCAGCATTGATTTCCGGAGAGCTCAACATCTCTGCGATTTTGTCTGAAACCTCTTCTGGAGTAAACGGATCGTAAATAGCGGTTACGTAGTTTACAACATCAGTGTCTGCGAAGTTTTCCTGTGCTTTACATTTAGTGTAAACCTCGTCTACTATATGGTATAAGTTTCTTTCTTTTAATAAAGCCAATGCTGCTCTAAAGGCAACAAGACCTTCCAGTTTTGCCATATCAATTCCGTAACAATCCGGGTAACGAATTTGTGGTGCTGATGAAACGATTACGATACGTTTAGGATTTAAACGATCCATCATTTTGATGATACTCATTTTAAGGGTAGTTCCACGAACGATACTGTCGTCAATAATAACTAAGTTGTCTGTTGGTTTAATTACTCCGTAAGTAACGTCATAAACGTGTGCAACCAAGTCATCACGACTGCTGTCTTCTGTGATGAAGGTTCTAAGTTTAGCGTCTTTAATTGCCACTTTCTCCGTACGAATTTTTACAGCTAATAATTCCTGTAAAGTTTCAGTCGTAAGGGTATTGCGATTTTCTAAGATGTAATTGTTTTTACGCTGATTCAGGAAATCCTGAGCCGCTTCAACTAAACCGTAAAAAGAAGTTTCAGCTGTATTCGGAATATAAGAGAAAACAGTATTGTCTGTATCGCTGTCAATTGATTTAAGAACGGCAGGTAAAATTAGTTTTCCTAAATTTTTACGCTCTTGGTAAATTTCAGCATCACTTCCTCTTGAGAAATAGATTCTTTCAAATGAACAAGCTTTTTTTACCGTTGGTTCCAAAATTTGCTCCATCGAAACTTTTCCGCTTTTCTTGATAATCAAAGCGCTTCCCGGTTCAATTTCCTGAACACTTTCAAACGGTACATTAAATACAGTCTGAATAACCGGACGCTCAGAAGCCACAACTACCACTTCATCATCTTGATAAAAGTAAGCAGGGCGAATTCCAGCTGGGTCTCTAAAAACAAAAGCGTCACCATGACCCAATAATCCGGCCATTGCGTAACCACCATCTAAGTTCTTGGCAGAGCGGGTTAATATTTTTGCGATATCCAAACGTTCTGCGATAACAGGAGAAGCTTCTCTTTTAGAATAACCTTCTTGTTTGCAGTCTTGGTACAATTGCATTACTTCTTTGTCCAGAAAGTGACCAATTTTTTCCATTACTGTAACGGTATCGGCCATTTCTTTTGGATGTTGTCCAAGTTCAACTAAGTTTTCGAAAAGTTCTTTAACATTAGTCATATTAAAGTTACCTGCCAAAATCAGGTTACGGTGCATCCAGTTACTTTGACGTAAAAATGGATGAACGCTTTCGATACTGTTTTTACCGAAAGTTCCGTAACGAACGTGTCCTAAGAATAATTCTCCTATATAAGGTATTTCGGCTTTTAGTTTTTCGATGTTGTCAGCAAGTTCAGGACGCGCAGTCATCTCTTCGTTGATGCGTTCGTTGATTTGCTTAAAAACGTCTTGTATAGGTGATGCGTGATTCGAACGGACTCTGCTGATATAACGTTGTCCAGGTTCAACATCAAGTTTGATACTGGCAAAACCTGCACCATCCTGACCACGGTTGTGCTGTTTTTCCATCATCAGATACATTTTTTGTATCCCGTAAAAAGCAGTACCGTATTTTTCTTTGTAATATTCAAGCGGTTTAAGTAGTCTAACTAGGGCTATACCACATTCGTGTTTTAAAGCGTCGCTCATTTTTTTTGTATTTTGTGTTGTTGTAAGTTGTGTATGTTAACCAAATAAAAAAGCCCCGTTTTATCGAGGCTCTTAGGCATTATATTTCTATGTCAAACTGAGTTAACGATTTAAATTGTTGTAATCGAATCGCTACTTCAGCTTTGCTTAATGTTTCCATCCTTTCGGTTCCAAATTTCTCTACACAGAATGAAGCTAAATTTGAACCGTAAATAATTGCATTTTTCATGTTGTTAAACGAAATGTTTTCGCTTTGTGCAATGAATCCTGAAAAACCACCTGCAAAAGTATCTCCTGCTCCTGTCGGATCAAAAACATCTTCTAATGGTAATGCCGGTGCAAAGAATACTTCTCTGTTGTGGAATAAAAGTGCGCCGTGTTCTCCTTTTTTGATCACCACATATTTTGGTCCCAATTCCTGGATTTTAGCTGCCGCTTTTACTAATGAATATTCTCCTGAAAGTTGTCTGGCCTCTTCATCATTGATTGTAATCACGTCAACACGTTTGATTACTTCAAGTAATTCCGGTAAAGCACAATCCATCCAGAAATTCATAGTGTCTAAAACTACTAATTTTGGTTTTTTCTCTAACTGATCTAAAACACTGCTTTGTACTAAAGGATGTAAGTTTCCTAACATCACGATATCTGCATCTTTAAAGTTCTGAGGAACCTTTGGTTGAAAGTCAGCTAAAACGTTTAGTTCCGTAACAAGCGTGTCTCTTGAGTTTAAATCATTGTGATACAAACCGCTCCAGAAAAAGGTTTTTCCTCCTTTTACAATTTCGATACCTGAAATATCAATATTTTTTGAAGTTAATAAATCTAAGTGTTCTTGAGGGAAATCGTCTCCAACTACAGAAACAATAGCCGATTGCAGGTTGAAAAAAGACGCTGATAAACCAATGTAAGTTGCAGCACCACCTAATATTTTATCTGTTTTTCCGAAAGGAGTTTCAATCGCGTCGAAAGCAACCGTTCCAACAATCAATAGTTTATTCATTTTATGAATTTCGAATTAGGGTGCAAAGATACTTCATAAGTTGCAATATTGCAACGGTTTACACTCTCAAAATTTTCATAAAAAAACAAGGCTGTATTTAGGATTAAAAGCCTTGTAAATGAGTAAATTATGTTTGAAACTTTAGATGGATCAGGATACGTTTTTTTTCTTTGAAAAACAATTATTTCATCGAATAAAGAGTTTGAAAGTTTGGGTTAAAAAAAAGGAAAAAATCAAAATCTACAAAGGATACTTTCTTTCGTAATAGTTTTTCAATAGCGGTATTTGAATCAATATCATAAAAGGAATCACCAGAAAAGCATATAAGATATTGTTTGAAATAGTTATCGCGGGTAGCAAATCAGCAAAATTAACCGCATATAAAGCGTCTATTTTTGTATTCTTTTCTCCACCGGTCATAACGACATAGATCGTCATTGTGATTAACGCAGCAGCTATGGCAAACCAGATTTGTTTTGAAATTAAAGGGGCATACGCTTTGACTTTGCTCTTCTCGGTAGCTAAGATCTGAACCATTAGTTTCGAAGTAAAATCAATAGATGGTGATTCCAAAGTAGTTTCGGCCATCATTTTGTCAATAAGATTTTCTATGTTTTTATCGCTCTCTTTCATAATACGCTACTATTTCTGGTTCTAACTGTTTCTTCAAAATTACGGCTAACTTCTGTCGGCTTCTGAATAATTTTACTTTGGCATTATTGGCCGAGATATTCATTATTTTTCCTATTTCTTCTAAACTCTGATCGTCAAAATAAAACAAAGTCAGCAGGAAATTTTCGTCTCCGGGTAACAAATTTAAGCATTTCTGAATCGTTTGTTTGCGTTCTTTCTCTTCCAAAACACTCAAAGCATTGTCCATTGTTTTGATTAAATGTGCCGAAAATTCATCGATCGAAATATTGTTTTCTTCTTTCTTATTCTTCTTCAAACGATCCAAACAAGTGTTATAGGCAATCTTATAAATCCAGGTCGAAAATTTCGAATCTCCTTTAAACTTGCTCAGAGAAGTGTAAATTTTTATAAAAGTGTCCTGCGCCACTTCTTCCGCTTCCTCTCTGTTTTTAACCATTTTGAGTGCTAAACTAAATATCATGTCCTTATAGCGATTGACCAACACGGCAAAAGAATTACTATCGCCCTGTATAATTAAACGGATATAATGCTGATCATCTAAAGTACTCATATTATATAGGACGACAGGTTGGCTGTTTAGGTTACAGATAAATTAAAATAAATTCCAATTTTTTTAAATCCCAAATTCCAAGGGAGAGTATCTTTTTGAAATTAATACTGTTGAGCAAAAAACTACATTATATTTAATAGGTACGCCCATTAAAAATAAACTTATATTCTCTTACTTTACTTATATGGTTTAAAATATTTTGAGGTTCCACCTAGTTTGGTATTTTTTATGTTTCCTTAAATTAATACTGTTAGGCAAAAAAACTACATTATATTTAATAGGTATGACCATTAAAAATAAACTTATATTCTCTTACTTTACTTATATGGTTTAAAATATTTTGAGGTTCCACCTAGTTCGGCATTTTTTTATGTTTCCTTAAATTAATACTGTTAGGCAAAAAAACTGCATTATATTTAATAGGTAGACCCATTAAAAACAACCTTATATGGTTCAAAATATTTTGAGGCTCCACCCAGTTTGGAATTTGGAATTAAAAAAAAATGAAATTTTTTCAAAGAAACTTGTAACCTAAACAAAACTCCCCTCGTCCTATGAAGTATCAATCAATTAAAAAAATAATAATATGGATGTGAAAATTTTAATCCCAATCAGTTTTTTCTTTATGATCTTCGGAATAGTTTATCTGATTTATTCCACAAGAAATAGAGAACGCTTAGCATTAATCGAGAAAGGCGTTGATGCCAGTATTTTTTTTGAAGGCAGAGGAAAAGGAGCTCCAATGTGGAAAATCTTTATTTTAAATACCGCTTTTCTTTTAATTGGAATCGGTGTTGGTCTTTTTATCGCTTTGTTCCTTACCACTTATACACAAATGAATCCGGATGTTGTTTATCCGGCGACTATCATTACCATGTCGGGAGTCGGTTTGCTTGTTGGATTCAGCAAGGCTAAAGATTTAGACAAGGCGTAAGTAAAAATTAAGTTAGTAAGTTGAATAACGCATCGGAAACTGGGGGTTCTGATGCGTTATTTTTTTATTCTTTAGAAGCGACGGTTTCGTAATAAACGTCAACAGATAATTTAGTTTGCGTTGCTGCCATAACCGCCAATTGATCACAGCGCTCATTTTGAGGATGATTGTTATGACCTTTGATCCATTTGAAATCGACTTGGTGTTTTCGGTAAACGATTAAAAAACGTTTCCATAGGTCCGGGTTTTTTTTGCCGGTATAACCTTTTTTCTCCCAACCGAAAACCCATTTTTTCAGAACAGAATCTACAACATATTTGGAATCTGAAATGACTAAAGCCGTCATGTTTGGGTTTTTAAGTTTTTCAAGACCCACAATTACAGCCAAAAGCTCCATTCTGTTATTGGTTGTAAGTCGAAAACCTTCGTAGAATTCTTTTTTATGTGGTGTTCCAACCAGTTCCATCACTACGCCGTACCCTCCGTTTCCGGGGTTTCCCTTTGCTGCTCCGTCTGTGTATATGTGTACTTGGTGTTGGGTCATTGTGGGGTTTTAGATTTTAGAATTCAGATTTTAGATTTAATTCTCCTTATCTTCCTAAGAGGATTCAAAAGGTTGGAATTTGGAATTTGATTTTTGGAATTTAAATTTAATTCACCTCGTCTTCCTAAAAGGAGTCAAAAGGTTGGAATTTGGAATTTAATTTTTGGAATTTTTTATTAGCCTTTAATCTTCCAGTAAACGGGAAATGATTTCCGGAAAATACTTTTGTTCCAGTCCATGGATCTTTTCGGCTACTGTTTCCGGTGTATCTTCATCTGTCAGGGCTACACTTTTCTGGAAAATTATAGCACCTTCATCATAATGTTCGTTTACAAAATGAATGGAGATTCCGGTTTCTTTTTCTTTGTTTTCTACTACCGCCCTGTGTATGTGCATGCCGTACATTCCTTTTCCTCCATAATTAGGTAAAAGGGCAGGATGGATGTTGATTATTTTATTAGGATATTTCTCGATTATGCTTTCCGGGAATTTCAGCAAAAAACCGGCGAGTACAATCAAATCCGGATCGATTTCTTCTATTTTTTGCACTATTTTTCTTTCCAGAAGTTCGGTTTTCGAAAAGATTTCGATAGGAATTTGATGATTTTTGGCTCTTTCAATAACTTTTGCCGAAGCATTATTGGTAAAGACAGAAACGACTTTTGCAATTTTGGTTTTTGCGAAGTGCTTTATAATGTTTTCTGCATTACTTCCTGATCCTGAGGCAAAAACAATAATTTTTTTCATAATCCGTTTTATTTTGAGAATGCAAAAAACGGAATAATAATCCAAAATAAATAGTATTAAAAGGGCTTTCTTGAAATTAATTTTATAAATTAGTGTCACATTTATAAACTAAATAGTTGTTTTAAAATAAAGTTTTTTATTTTTGCCAACAAATTAAATTCTAAAATTAAAGATTATGTCAGACATTGCATCAAGAGTAAAAGCGATTATCGTAGACAAATTAGGTGTTGACGAAAACGAAGTTGTAACAGAAGCAAGCTTCACTAATGATTTAGGAGCTGACTCATTAGACACTGTTGAGCTTATTATGGAATTCGAAAAAGAATTTGATATCCAAATTCCAGACGATCAAGCAGAAAACATTGCTACTGTTGGTCAAGCTATTTCTTATATCGAAGAAGCTAAAAAATAATAAATACACACCCGAATTTTTTAAAATTCCAAAATTGAATGTCCAGATTCCAAAATTGGAATTTGTTTTTTAAAGAATTGGAATTTTAAAAATTCGGGTGTTATTATTTTTTTTAAAATTTAAATTTCGGTTGATTTTCAATCAAAAAGATATATTTATATTGTAATGCCCATAGCTCTTAAGTAACACTACAGTTAAGAAAGCGTGGGTTTTATTTGTTTAAAGTACAAAATACATATTTATGGCATTAAGGCGAGTTGTTGTAACAGGATTAGGTGCTCTTACTCCTATCGGGAATAATATCCAGGAATATTGGGACGCACTTGTGAATGGAGTTAGCGGAGCCGCTCCTATCACATATTATGATACAGAGAAGCATAAGACGAAATTTGCCTGTGAAGTAAAAAACTTCAATATTGAAGATTTTATGGATCGCAAAGAATCTCGAAGATTAGACAAATTTGCACAATATGCAGTTGCTGCCAGTGATGAAGCTATTAAAGATGCTGGACTTACAGATGATAATATCGACAAACAAAGAGTTGGTGTTATTTGGGGAGCAGGAATTGGAGGTTTAGAAACTTTTCAGGAAGAGGTAATTTATTATGCAAAAGGGGACGGAACTCCAAAGTTTAATCCGTTTTTTATACCTAAAATGATTGCCGATATAGCTCCTGCGCATATTTCGATGCGTAATGGTTATATGGGACCAAATTATACTACTGTTTCTGCATGTGCATCTTCTGCAAATGCATTAATTGATGCTTTCAACTACATTCGTTTAGGAATGTGTGATGTTATTGTTTCAGGTGGTTCAGAAGCAGCAATTACGATTGCCGGTATGGGAGGTTTTAATTCTATGCACGCTTTATCAACAAGAAACGAAAGTCCACAAACCGCTTCAAGACCTTTTGACGGAACCAGAGACGGTTTTGTTTTAGGAGAAGGAGCAGGAGCTTTGGTTCTTGAAGATTACGAACATGCTAAAGCTCGTGGCGCAAAAATTTATTGCGAAATTGGCGGAGGCGGAATGTCATCTGATGCGTACCACTTAACAGCACCACATCCGGAAGGAATCGGGGTTATTGCAGTAATGAAAAATACATTGAGAGATGCCGGAATGAATCCTGAAGATGTTGATCACATCAACACACACGGAACTTCTACTCCTCTTGGTGATGTAGCAGAATTAAAAGCGATTAGTGCTGTTTTTGGCGAACATGCAAAAAACATCAATATCAACTCTACTAAATCGATGACAGGTCACTTGCTTGGTGCTGCCGGAGCTATTGAAGCAATTGCTTCTATTTTGGCAATGAAACACGGTATTGTGCCACCAACAATCAATCATACGGTTGTTGACGAAAAGATTGATCCATCATTAAACCTTACCTTAAACAAACCTCAGAAAAGAGAAGTAAATGTTGCTATGAGTAACACTTTTGGTTTTGGAGGACATAATGCTTGTGTATTGTTTAAAAAATTAGTTGACTAGTTTTAGTTTTGTCTATGAATATTATCAAAAAAATATTTTCGAAATCCCGTTCTCAAGAAGACGGGATTTTTTTTGGCAGTATTCAGAAAATACTGGGTTTTCAGCCCGGTTCAATTGATTTTTATAAGAAAGCGTTTACGCACCGATCTTCTAATAAGCAAGACGAAAAGGGAAATCCGATTAATTACGAACGTCTGGAATTTCTGGGTGATGCCATGTTAAGTGCTGTAATTGCAGCGCATCTGTTTAACAAAGCACCCAATGGAGATGAAGGTTATTTGACAAAAATGCGTTCGAAAATCGTGAGCCGTGAGCATTTGAATGAATTGGGGAAAGATTTGAATTTAGTTCGCTTTGTAGAGAGCAAAGTACCCATTCATCATTTTGGAGAAAATATTCATGGTAATATTTTTGAATCTCTTATTGGCGCTATTTATCTCGATAAAGGATATCCTTTTTGTGAAAAGTTTATTCAAAAAAGAGTCATTACACCTTATGTAGACATTGCCCGACTTGAAGGGAAAGTAATTAGTTATAAAAGTCTGGTTATCGAATGGTGTCAGAAAGAAAAAAAGATCTTTCACTATGATATTTTCGAGGACAACGGAATTGATGGTCAACGTTTGTTTGGCGTAAAATTAAGTATAGACGATAAAGTAATTGCGAGAGCAAGAGCAACTTCAAAAAAGAAAGCAGAAGAAAAAGCATCACAAAGAGCTTATTTTGCATTTCAAGAAAAAATAGATAAGAAATAACTACAAAATTAGCTCAGCTTTGTTAAAGCTACAACGTTTTCGTTTATAAATTAACAAAAACAAGCTAATCTTAACTATTGATGCTCCGTTAGAAATAGTATATTTACAACTTGATTTTTCATGATATGGCAATTCATAGATTGGATTTAGACGAATTTGACGAAATTGATTATTATTTAATGGCAATTCATACTTCATTAGAAGATTATAGATTGGCCTATTTTATCAATAAAAAACTTCCTATTAACTTAAGTAAGAGTAAGAACGAGATCCATGCTCAAACTAAAGAAGGTGAGGCAAATTTCTCCAGATTTTACTATTATGATTCCGAGAAAGCCGTTTCATGGAATTTGATTCAGAATAAACATGAAATCATTTCAGTGAGTACAAATGATTTCCAGAATTTGTTTTCCGATGAAACGAGTGAGGTTTCTACAACAATTCATTTACTTCCTGAATTCAAAAAAGTAGATTTTTTCCTGAAAATTGAGAATAGCGACGAGGCTATTGATTTTTCAGAAATCCAACAACAGCTAAATGCAATAGAGAGTATCGCAGCTATATATGTTGTGGATACAAACAAAATAAAGTCAAAAAACAATTTAATTTTTTAAAAAAAATGCTTACAAACAAAAAAACTAAAATTGTAGCTACACTTGGGCCTGCATGTAGTACGAGAGAGATTATCAAGGATATGATCGAGGCAGGTGTAAATGTATTTAGAATCAATTTTTCGCATGCAGATTACGAAGGAGTAAAAGAAAAAATCGAGATTATCAGAGGATTAAACGAAGAGTTTGGTTACACTACAGCAATCCTTGGGGATTTGCAAGGACCAAAACTTAGAGTTGGAGTAATGGAAGAAGGAACAGTAGTACACGATGGTGATTTGATCACGTTTACAACTGCTGAAGATATTATCGGAACTGCTTCAAAAGTATTCATGAAGTATCAAAACTTTCCAAATGATGTGAATCCGGGAGAACGTATTTTATTGGATGATGGTAAGTTGATTTTTGAAATTATTTCAACAGATAAAAAATCAGAAGTTGTTGCTAAAGTAATTCAGGGTGGAGAGTTAAAATCTAAAAAAGGGGTTAACCTTCCAAACACTAAAATTTCTTTACCGGCATTAACTGAAAAAGATATTGCTGATGCGATTTTCGCCATCGGACAAAAAGTAGACTGGATCGCACTTTCGTTTGTAAAAACACCTCGCGATTTACAAGACTTACAAGAATTGATCGCTCAACATTCAGAATATAAAATTCCGATTGTGGCTAAAATCGAAATGCCGGAAGCGCTTGAGAACATCGATAAAATTGTAGCGTATTGTGATGCCTTGATGGTTGCGCGTGGAGATTTAGGAGTTGAACTTCCTGCACATGAAGTACCATTAGTACAAAAAGATTTGATCAGAAGAGCTAAAACAGCAAGGATTCCGGTTATTGTTGCTACTCAGATGATGGAAACGATGATTACGAGTTTAACGCCAACCAGAGCAGAAGTAAATGACGTTGCCAACTCGGTAATGGATGGTGCTGATGCTGTAATGTTATCTGGAGAAACTGCGACTGGAAATTATCCGGTACAGGTGATTCAGAAAATGACTCAAATTTGTGAAGCGGTTGAAGATTCTCCGCTAATCAATGTTCCACAGAATACACCTCAAATTAAAACGAAACGTTTTATTACTAAAACAGTTTGTCACCAGGCTGCTTTGTTAGCTAATGAAATTGATGCAAAAGCAATTTGTACCTTAACTAATAGTGGTTATACAGCTTTCCAAATTTCGGCTTGGAGACCATCATCAGCGCATATTTTGGTATTTACTTCAAACAGAAGAATCCTGACCCAATTGAATTTATTATGGGGAGTAAAATCGTATTTCTATGATAAAGACGAAAGTACAGATGATACTGTAACAGACGTTAACAAAATAGCAGTAGAAAAAGGATATGCGGTAAAAGGAGATTACTTGATCAACCTTGCGGCAATGCCAATTAAAGATAAAGGAATGGTAAACACCATGAGAGTTTCTGAAATAGAATAATTTCTATTTACAAGAACGAATTAGTATAAAAAACCATCAGAATTATTCTGGTGGTTTTTGTTTTGTAGAAAAAAGCTTATGAAATCTTCATAAGCTTTTTTTATTGCCACTCTGTTTTTTATGTTTCATTTTATAAAATGAAACAAGGTCATTACTCATAAATGACTTTGGTCTGTACTTTATTGTCTAATTTTGAGCCACTTGCAAAAAAAATGTTAAAAAATCCTACTTATAAACTCCTTTCAAAAATGATCTGAAAATTTTACTTCAACCGGAACAGGTTTTACTGTATTTGATTTTGTTAAAACATTTTTTGCCAACACCCCTAGAACAAGAATTAATAACAAAATTTATCATCATGAAACAAATCAATTTTAAATGCAGATTTCGAAATGCGATACAATTAGTTGCATTGATCTGCTTTACCGGATTACATGCTCAGAATAACAAAAAGCCCAACATTCTGATCATTTGGGGAGACGATATTGGTACCACTAATATCAGTGCCTACAGCGATGGTTTAATGGGATTTACAACACCAAACATCGACCGTATTGCAAATGAAGGAGAACGTTTTTTGCATTATTACGGAGAACAAAGTTGTACAGCAGGACGCGCCGCCTTCTTAACAGGTCAACACGGTCTTAGAACAGGTCTTACCAAGGTAGGATTTCCGGGAGCGCCAATGGGTATGAGTCAGTTAGATCCTTCTATAGGAGGGATTATGAAACAATTGGGATATGTAACAGGACAGTTTGGTAAAAATCACGTTGGGGATCGTAATGAAAGTTTACCAACCGTAAACGGATTTGATGAGTTCTTCGGAAATCTGTATCACCTTAATGCAGAAGAAGAACCGGAATTACCGGATTATCCTAAAGATCCTGAATATCTGAAAAAATATGGACCAAGAGGGGTTTTAAAATGTACCGCTACCAATTCAGATGATGCTACTACAGATGATCGTTTTGGAAGAGTTGGAAAACAAAAAATAGAAGATACGGGAGCACTTACCAAAAAAAGAATGGAGACCGTAGACGATGAAACGTCTGCAGCTGCTATTGATTTTATTAAAAGACAACATGCAGCAGGGAAACCCTTTTTCTGCTGGTGGAATGGTACCCGTATGCACCTTCGTACACACGTGAGAGCAGAACATCGAGGAAAATATACACATGGTGACAGTGAATATATTGACGGTATGATCGAACATGATATTACAGTAGGCGATTTATTAAAAGCATTAGATGATTTAGGAATTGCCGATAATACCATAGTAGTATATTCTACTGATAATGGCCCTCATATGAATACCTGGCCGGATGCTGCCATGACACCATTCCGTTCAGAAAAAAACACCAACTGGGAAGGAGCATACAGAGTTCCTTGTATCGTACGTTGGCCGGGTGTAATTAAACCGGGAACTGTTACTACCGAAATAATGAGTCACAATGATTGGATGCCGACTTTGGCATCAATAGCCGGAGAACCGGATTTGGCTAAAAAACTTTTAACCGGGTATACTGCCAATGGTAAAAACTATAAAGTACACTTAGATGGTTATGATCAAAGTAACTTTTTAAAAGGCAAATCTCCAAAAAGCGCCAGAGATAAATTCTTTTATACAGACGATGACGGGCTTTTGGTAGGTCTTAGAGAAGGCGATTACAAATATGTATTTGCAGAGCAACGTCTCGAAGGAACTATGGGAGTTTGGGCAGAACCTTTTACAAAGCTGCGTTTACAAAAAATATTCAACCTGTATCAAGACCCTTTTGAGAGAGCCGATATTACTTCAAATACATTTTGGGACTGGCAATTAAATCACGTTCAATTAATGTATGGTGCCATTCAGGATGTAGTTGCATTTGCAGGGACATTTAAAGAATATCCACCACGTTCTATTCCGCCAAGTTTCTCTGCCTACACCATTATGGAGGAGACGATGAAAGACATAAAAGCAAAACAATATATAGAAAAAAATATATTAGCTAAAGAAAAAGGACAAGACGAGCCGACCGATAAAAAGAAGAAATAAACAGAACCAATGAAAAGATTCAGGTCGTATGGCCTGAATCTTTTTGATATAATAAAACAGAAATATTATGCTTAGAAAGATACTTTTAGTACAGTTAGGAGTCTTATTATTGGTCTCCTGTAAAAAATCAGATACTATAACTGTTCCAATAACAGACGGCAAACAAACAGAAAATACAGTAGCAGGAGATCCATTGCCAAGTTGGACAGATGGAACTTTAAAAAATGATATTATTGCTTATGTAGAAAAGGTTACCAAAGAAGGAAGTCCGGATTTTATTCCAATAGAAAACAGGATTGCCACTTTTGATAATGACGGAACACTGTGGGCAGAAAAACCGTATGTGCAGGAATTATTTGCTTTTTATCGGGTAAAGAAAATGACAGATGCCAATCCCGAATTAACAAAGAAACAACCCTTTAAAGCGGTTATTGAAAAAGACAAAACCTATTTTGAAAAAGGAGGCCAAAAAGCACTCATAGAACTTATTGCCGCTACACATACCGGAATGACAGAAGATGCTTTTGAAGCAGATGTTAAAGATTTTTTTGCAACAGCAAAATTTCCCGGAAAAAATGTTCCGCTAACACAAATACGATATCAGCCACAGTTGGAATTGCTTGCTTATTTACGGGCAAACGGTTTTAAGACTTTTATTGTTACCGGAGGAACTATTGAATTGGTACGAGGAATTTCATCAGATTTTTACGGAATTCCAAAAGAACAGGTCGTGGGTACTTCTTTCAAATACAAATTTGATGAGGCCAATCGCACCATCATTAGAGAACCAGCCTTAAATCAGTTTAACGATAAAACAGCTAAACCGGTGGGGATACAATTGCATATTGGTCAGCGTCCCGTTTTTGCCTGTGGAAATGAGGGTGGGGCAGGAGATATCGCCATGCTCGAATATTGCCAGAGTAATAAGTATCCTTCTTTTCAATTGTTGGTCAATCATAACGATTCCATAAGAGAATACAGTTATTCAGAAAAAGACAATGCTTCCTTAAATGCAGCCGCCAAAAACAAATGGCATGTTGTAAATATGAAAGAAGACTGGAAAAAAGTTTTTGCAGATAAATAATCTGATTGGGTAATTCAGCTGCAATAACGATTAACAATCGAAAGCTTAGTTTAATTTTTTTTAAATAATAATTATGAAAAAGGCAAGATTTTATGGTACTATCAAAGTGTTGTTTAGTACCGTTTGTTTTCTTTTGAGTTTAAACGCTGTAGCACAAGAGAAACCGGATAAGCCCGGAGCAAGTGCTCAGGAACTCGCAGATAAACTCGCTAATCCCGTTGCAAGTCTGATAAGTGTGCCTTTTCAGAATAATTTAAATTATGGTATTGGTCCTTTTAACGGATCAAAATATACGGTTAATTTTCAACCTGTAATTCCATTTAAGATAAGTGATAATCTAAATTTAATTACACGATATATAATCCCGATTGTAGATCAGAGAGATATTACCGGAGAAAATACACATCAGTTTGGTTTAAGTGACGCTACCATTACCGCCTTTTTTGCCCCAAAAGCCAAAGGAATTATTTACGGGATAGGCCCCGCATTTTTAGTACCCATTGCCACAGATAAAGTACTGGGAACAGAAAAATTCGGAATTGGCCCAAGTGTATTATTAATGCATCAGGGCAAAGGGCTTTCGGTAGGTTTTATTGCCAATCAGATTTGGTCCGTGGCCGGAAATGATAACCGTGCCGATGTCAATCAGTTTTATACCCAAATATTCTTTTCTCATAGTTATAAAAGCGGAGCCAACTTAGGAATAAATGCCGAAATAACTCAAAATTGGGAAGGTAATACAACTGCAATCTCTTTAAATCCGTCTATCGGAGCGGTATCAAAATTAGGAAGTCAGGTTATTCAGTTCTCTTTATCTCCATTGATACCCATTGTTGGGCCTAGAGAATCAAGACCAGATTGGGGCTTAAGAGTCATATTGTCTTTTGTATTTCCGGGAAAATAAAATCATTTGACAACGTTTTATTAAAACTAAAATTAGGAGAAGTAAAAGGTTGATTATTGTTTAGATACAGAAGAAAAAAGAAACGATTACGAATCGTTCAAGAACTCCTATTTTAATAAAAGTTGGAAAATGAATGATGGCAAAGAAATAGAATGAAAGGTTTTTGAGTAACTAATCCATTTAAAGAAAATGAAAAAAATAATTTTGATATTGATATTTGTCTTTGCTTTTTTCAGTTGTAAAAAAGAAGCTGCAACTCATACAGATTCAACGGCAACAACCGAAAATAAAGCAACGCCTTCCGATCAGGATATTGCAGCTGCCTATACCTATTTGTATGGGAGATATCTCGTAATTCAGCAGGAAAACCACGATATAAACGTCGAAAAAGTAGGCTACAATAAAATAAAATACAATCCGTTGGGTTCTGCACAATTTGTCAATCCAAATCTCGATGTCGCTTATCTGGAAGCCTGGATTGCGGTTGATAAAGAACATGCTGTTATTCTGAATATTCCGAAAGTGGAAGGCCGTTATTATACCGCACAATTGCTGGACGGCTGGGGTGAGGTAATTACCAATATAAATGAACGTAATTATCCTAAAACACCATATGGGAAATTTGCTTTGGTTCTAAAAGGCACTAATCCGGTAATTCCGGCAAATGCAGTAAAAATTGAACTTCCATCAGAAAAAGTAAAAATGCTGGCAAGAGTGGAATTAAAAGGCACTCCCGCAGTAGCAAAAAAATTACAAGAACAATTTACGTTTGAAGTCCCAAGTGGAATTAAGATTGCACCACCACTGACAATTCCTGATTTTACTCCGGCAAAACCAATTGGCGCTGAGATCTTTGATAAAGTAAAAGAAGTTATTGATTCGTATCCTGATGTAATGCCAAAAGCAAAAGAATATCAGGCAAAAGCAATCACAGTTGGCGAATTCTATAAAAAAGACGATATCACAAAAGGACACACCGAAGATATTGTAAAAACAAAAGCAATTCCTGGATTCTTGGCAGGAGCAAAAGGTTTCGGGACACAAAAAGGAGGCTGGTCTGTATCGTATGTTGCCGGAAAATTTGGCGATGATATCATGGCCAGAGACATCATTAATTATGGAGGCTTGTGGGCAAATGAAGTAAAAGAAGCCATCTATTTTGTCGGACTTACTGATAGCAATAAACAGTTATTAAGTGGTGATAAAGTTTATGAAATCAAGTTTCCAAAAGAAGCACTTCCGGATACCATGGTCAACGCATTCTGGTCGGTAACGCTTTATAGTGTACCGGATTACAGAGTAGTTGACAACAAATTAAAGCGATACAATCTTAATAATATTTCGGGTTTAAAGAAAAATGCAGATGGCTCCATGAGCATTTGGCTGGGTTCATCCTTACCAAAAAATGCACCTCAGGAGAATTGGCTGCCAACTCCTGCCGGAAAAGGTTTTGCTTTAACGATGCGCATGTACGTCTCTAAAAAACCGGTACTTGATGGAACATGGTTTCCAAGTCCGATTGAGCTTAAAACAAATTAATCGTTAAAGAAAGATTTTGTCTTTCAGGGAAAAGCGTCGTTACGGTTGAAATAAAAAATAAAAAAATGTCAAAATCATCCGAAGAAAAAAGCGAAAATGTATTTGACTCCGCAGTGTCAAAAGAAGAACGTTATGCGAAAGGAAAAGAACTACGCAAAACGATTCCGCGATCTTGTCATGAAGAATGGAAACCGGATAAAGAGCGCAAAGACCCTGTTGAAATTTTAATCGGTACCAGTGTTGGAAGGGTTGAAAGTTTAATCCCAATTCGGTACAGCCGAATGATGCAATCTCCGTTTTCTTTTTACAGAGGAGCAGCAGCCATTATGGCTTCTGATTTGGCACAAACGAAAGACACCGGAATTTATCTTCAGCTTTGTGGTGATTGTCATTTGATGAATTTTGGCGGATTTGCAACTCCCGAACGCAAATTGGTTTTTGATATAAATGATTTCGACGAAACTTTTCCGGGCCCATGGGAATGGGATGTAAAAAGACTCGCAGCAAGTTTTGCCATAGCAGGAAGATGGAAAAAGTTCTCGGATAAAATGTGTAAAGAATTTGCCTGGAATGTTGCCGACAGTTACAAAAGACATCTGTTTGACTACAGTAAATTATCGGCGCTACAAATATGGTATGCCGATATTGATCTGGCAGAACTTATCGAAAAAGGCGACGATGAAGAGATCAAATCCTTTCAGCAAAAACGAATAAAAAAAGCCGCAGAATATACCGCCCACGAAAAGGAGTTTGCCAAAATGACCTATCAGGAAGGCCCAAGAGCAAGGATAAAAGATGATCCTCCATTAATTTATCATCCCGGAGGAAAAGAAGGCGAACAGATTCTGAAAGACGCAGAAATCGTGCATAAACGCTATATCGAATCCTTGTCGGATGATAAAAAGGTACTTCTGAACAGATATACCTTACACGATATAGCCATAAAAGTGGTTGGTGTAGGAAGTGTGGGAACCCTCTGCGGAATCAGCTTATTGATGTCGGCAACAGCGGAGCCTATCTTTTTGCAATTTAAAGAAGCAAGAAAAAGTGTACTGGAAAACAATGTAAAGGTTAAAGGTAAATACAGTCATCAGGGTGAACGTATTGTGATGGGGCAAAAGATAATGCAATCTGCCTCAGATATGTTTTTAGGATGGACGAATGATGATAAAAACCGATTTTTTTATATCCGACAGCTTAGAGATGCTAAAGTCAAACCCGTTCTGGAGATTATGAAATCAGATAATATGAACGATTACGCAAAGGCCTGCGGATGGGCATTAGCAAGAGCTCACGCCCGCACAGGAGACCCTTCATTACTATCAGGATACTTAGGACAAAACGATGAGTTTGCAGATGCAATTGCTAAATTTTCTATTTTATATGCCGATCAAAATGAAGCGGATTACGATAAAATGCTGCAAGCCATAAAAGAAGGAAGATTACCTGTTTCGGAAGAATTGTAATGGTTATGAATGAAAACAGAATGTAATGATAAGGTTAAAAGTAAAAACATTTAACCATATGTAAGAAAATTATATCTACATATGTGTTAATTAGAGAAAAATAATTTATCTTTGAGAGTGTTGCAATAATTTGGTTTACTATACTCCGTATATAACTGACAAGCTTTTTCAACCAAATTCCTCAACTCGTCCCAAATTCGATTAAGATTTTAAGATTTCAACTCAGATTAAATTAATAATTAATTTAAATACCACAAGATGAATATTAGAACAAATCTTCGTTTAATTCCAGTATTGCTATTGGTTTTATTGTACAGTTGCTCCCCGACTGTAAAAGTTACAACAGATTATGATCATGCTGCTAATTTTAGTGAATTTAAAACGTTTGCAGTCTATGATTTAAAAGCTCAGGAAGGACAGGTCAGCCAACTCAATGTTGATCGTGTTACAAAAGCGATTCGTGCAGAAATGATTGCCAAAGGTTTCTCAGAAACCAGCAGCAATCCTGATTTAAAAGTAAATGCAGTCTCTATCTTAAAAAATAAACAATCCGTTACAGCCGATTCTAATTTTTACGGCTATGGCGGTATGTATCGTCCTTACGGATATTGGGGCGGTGGTGCAATGATGGGCGGCGCTACTACAACTTTCAACACCTATGATTATGTTGATGGTTCCCTTGTAATTGATATCGTATCTACAAAAACTCAAAAATTGGTTTGGCAGGGAATCGGTAATTCTCAAATCGACAGCAGACCGGATAATCCTGAAGAATTTATTGCTGCTTCGATCAAAAAAATACTGGAAGGTTTCCCTCCCGGTTTAGCAAAAAAATAACTTACAAAAATGTTATAGTAAAGCTGTACTTACCATAAGCGTGGTAAGTATGGCTTTATAAGATGATAACAGACTCCACCTCTGAAATTGTTAACAAAGGAATATATTAATTAATTTAAGCTTAATATATTATGATGGATATACTACTTTCACTTTTCTTTTTTATAGCGACAATTGTTGGTTTTGCCACTTCTTTTAGGATACTTTTTTCGCGGAAAAATTATGCTAAAAGTTTTTTTCTGGGACTATTTATGTTTAGTCTGGCGACCGTAAGTGTCTATAATTTTTACTTATCAGTAAGTGCCTTTAAAAATGTCCCTAATTTATTCGGTATCACAAAAGCATTTATCTTTTTAGTAGCACCCTGCTCTTTTTTATATGTCAGAAATGTATTGTTCTCGACTAAAATGTTTAAAAAATACGATTGGCTTCACTTTTTGCCCTTTGTCCTATACTTTGGTTTAACTTTTATAGTATGGATTGCTGCCGATGCAAATATTCCAATTATTGCATATGTTTCTTCCCGAATAAAAAATCCTTTCACCACATTAAGCCTCACCTTTTGGTTGGTGTATGCCTTTTGGCAGACCATGATGATCTTAAACTGTGATTTGGAAAAACTGGAAGGAAAACAAGCTAAAAAAATAAAAATCATACAATGGTTAAGAGTCTATAATCTGGTCATCTTGTTTTTGTTTTCTACACTTTTTGTACATTTTTTTCTAAAAGACGGGATTAAAAACATAGACACCGCTTGTTATATTTTGATTTCGTCAGTGCTTTTTTTCACCGTCGGAGGACTTTATTTTAAACCCCATCTTTTTGCAGATACCAATGAAACGTATCATTTTGAAGAGAATAAATCGGTACCAATTGAAGCAAACGAAGTCAAAGACACATCGCCTTTAATTAAAGAATTAACTACAGACAGAAGGAAGGAGGACCTGCTAAAACTGGATTCTATTTTTTCTGCAAAAAAACTCTTCCTCAAAAAAGATTTTGTAATTCGGGATCTCGCCGAAGAAACAGGGATATCCGTACATCAACTCTCCAATTTAATAAACTCGGAATTTAACCTTCATTTTCAGGATTATGTAAACCTGAAAAGGATAGAGTTTTTTAAAGACAAAATCAACGACCCGGAATGGAAAGATTTATCCCTCGAAGGGATGGCCTGGGGGTCCGGATTTAAATCCCGAACAACCTGTTTTAGGGCTTTTATAAAACATACCGGAAAATCGCCTTCCGAATATTTCAAAGCAATCAGAGAGGATTCAGATAAAACAAATGTCTTTTATCTGAAACAATCTTAAAAGTAAAAAACAGGCTAGAAGAATTGTTACGCTATATTAATTTTAAACACATTATTATGAAAGCAAAATTCTATCAGCATAAGCAAATAATTAAATCTATTAGTATTTTATTACTTCTGCTCGTTTCCTTTTTGGGTAATGCACAACTTAAAGGAGGTCATATCCTTGGAGGAATGGGCTTGCAATCCGGAACCCAGAGTCCCGAGAATACATTGGCAGTATATGTTCCGGGCTATTTTTACAGCGCATCATCGCTGCGAGATAGTGATGGAAATATTTCCGTTGCCAACCCAAATTTAGATATGTTTATTACCGGCGTTGGCGTATCCTGGGTCAGTGATTTTAAAATTTTAGGCGCTACTTACGGAGCTTCGGCTTTGTTTGCCTTTGCCTCCAATAAAATTGAAGGAAACAATGTAAATATCGACGGATCTTTAGCATTTACAGACACTTATATCGTGCCGTTACAACTAGGATGGCATCAAAAAAGAGCCGATTTTGTTTTTAGCTATCAAATGTACCTGCCAACAGGGAAATACGAAGCCGGAGCCACAGACAATAGCGGACTGGGAATGTTCATGAATGAATTTTCAGCCGGAACAACACTGTTTTTTAATGATAAAAAAACGTTTCACTTCTCCACATTAGCATCCTATGAAATTAATGGAAAAAAGAAAGACACCGATATTAAAACAGGAGACATCTTAAGTTTTGAAGGTGGTTTAGGAAAAACATTTTATGTGTTTAATGCCGAAAAAACAGCTCCAAAATCAATTATCAATGCAGGATTAATTTACTATTTACAATATAAAGTTACCTCAGATAAAATTCCATTGCCAATAGGAGGGCTTGTTTGGGAAGGTGACAAGGATCGTGTTGCTGCTTTAGGAGCAGAGGTAAATTTTCTGCACTTAAGCTCTAAATCTACAATTGGTTTGCGTTGGCTGGGAGAAATTGGCGCTGTAAACAGATTTCAGGGAAATACTTTTTTCCTGACACTGGCTCATATTTTTAGCACCGGTACCAAAAAAGGATAGCACAAAGTATTCTTAACCTTTTGGAGTCTGTGTTTCTGTTTTTAATGAATATGATAAATTTTACCTATATGAAAAATACAGTTTCAGATTTTTCTATTAAAAACGTAAAACTCTTTCAGAAAATTTTTCTTACGACCGTTTTTCTTCTGTTTTCAGTTACCACAATGACGGGACAAAAACAGCATATTAGTGTGCGAGATTCTATAGACGGAGCAATAGATTTAAGCGATTATATTATCTACGCACATGGTTTTATTGTAGTCCCAACAATAATAACCGAACCGGCTTTGGGTGGAATTGGAGGAGCCATTGTTCCTGTCTTTCTAAAAAAACATGCCCCCGTTATTGATGAAAATGGAAAGAAAAGAATCGTAAATCCTGATATTACAGGAGGCATCGGAATGTATACCGGAAACAAAAGCTGGATGGCTGGTGCTTTTCGTTCGGGCAGTTTTATAAAGGCCAGAATGACCTACAAAGTGATGGCGGGTTATGGTGATATTAATATGTCTTTTTATGAAAATTTACCAACCGGAAAAGATTTGGAATTTAAGTTTAATTTTAAATCTTTTGTTTTTTATACGCAGGTTTTAAAACAATTCAGAAATCCAAAATGGAGTGCCGGTCCGCAATACCTTTTGTTGGACTCAAAAATAAAATTACCGGGGGACAATCTTCCTTCTTTTTTAAAGCCAAAGGATTTTAAAAGTACAGTGAGTCAGTTTGGTGGTGCCATTCAGTTTGATGGCCGTGATAATATTTTTACCCCTGATAAAGGAATTAGACTGCAATCGGATTTTTTCTGGTCTGATGATATACTCGGAAGCGATTACGATGCCTGGCGTGTGAATCTTTCCGCGATTGGATATCATCCTATAACAAAAAAGTTAATCGGAGGCTTACGCATCGAAGGCGAACAAGCATTTGGAAGTCCGCCATTCTACCTTTTACCCGGCATTAATTTACGCGGTGTCCCAATGGGAAGGTATCAGGGAAAAACCAGTTTGGTCTCTGAAGTCGAACTGCGATGGGATTTATACCGAAGATGGAGTCTTATGGGGTACGCAGGTGTAGCTAGTGCCTTTAACGATTGGGACAAAGTCTTTGATAAACCGGTGGTCTACAATTACGGAACCGGATTCCGATATTTACTTGCCCGAAAATTCAAACTCAGAATGGGCGTTGATGTAGCAAAAGGCCCTGAAGATTGGGCTTATTACATTGTTTTTGGAAGTAATTGGATGAGGTAATTCCTTTTTAACGATAAAAAAACGGTTTAAATTTTATCTGGCTATTTTTTTGAGTTGTTGATATAAAGGTTTTTTGTAGTTCTTGCTTTTAGATTATTCTGCCACGAATTTCACGAATGTCATTCAGACAGGAAATGCTAAAATAAAATGGCACGCAGATCCAGCAGATTTTAGCAGATTTTTTTATCAGTTCTATAGCTGAAATCTGCTGTATCTGCGTAAAAAAAAAGATCAAAATAATCCAAAAACAACAAATTAAAACCACTCTTTATCCGTAACTTAAAAAGTGTCAAATAGAATTAACCAGATCCCTACAGATTAAATCCTTTCAATCTTTTTAATCAGTGGCAAAAAATAATTCGCGCCCATTCGTGAAATTAGTGGCTATTCATTTGAGCCACAGACTAAGAGATTTAGACAAATTAAATGTGTTTATCAAGAATTGCAGAGATGGACCAGAGGTGTAATATTTTGTCTAACAAGTATCAATAGTATAGTTTGCTTCGAACAGAATGGACTTGTTTAGCTGACCAATATATTTTCGTAGCAAAAGGATATATTTTCGAGCAAACTAAAAACGGTATTTTTTCTTACATTTGAAATAAGATTTAAAAGGAATAAAATTATGTCAAATTTTTCAAAAAACAGAGTAAATGTAAATCATCCGGTAACGGACAGTTATGCATAAAAATCAGCTGTATTTGACAGGCTTTTTGTAAAAATGCAGAGCCTACTGCAGAGGTGTTGGGTTTTACAAAACTTCTTGCCTTACTAGAAGAATACGTTTCTTGGAGTCAATTGAATTCATTTATTGAAGGTTGTAAAAAAGCCATTGCATAGTCTTGTAAAGTGTTGAGTATGTTTCATAGAAATAGTGAAAAATAGAATAATTGCTGATTTTGTTGATAAAGAGATAAAAGTTAAAAAAGAGGATTAAATAAGAGGTTGTTAAATGATTGCAAAATCCCTGACACAGATTTCCGTGTCGGGGGTTTTGTTTTATAAAGAAGCCCGAATTAGTGTTTTTTCCAATAAGGCATAATTATTTTGTTCTCTTTTCGAGATAAATACAATAATATTAAAGTGGCAATAACACAAAAGAGCATGGCCTGAATAGTGCCTTCTGGACCAAATTCACCTCCGGTAGTCCATTCGGAACCTTGAATTTTAGAAACCAGTAAACTATTGGTTTTTTTATTTCCGGAAGTAACCGCGCCAAAAATACCCGATTGCATAAAATTCCATGCAAAGTGTATCGCGATCGGAAACCATAAATTTCGGCTGTACATAAAAGCAGTACCAAGCAACAAACCAGCTTCAACAGCTATACATAACGCAGAAAGAAAAGTGCTGTTTTCATTTGGCAAATGCAAAGCACCAAAAAGAACGGCTGAAAGAAGTAATGCAATATAACTTCCCAGTTTCTCTTCCAAAATTCTAAAAATAATGCCACGAATTAAAATCTCCTCCAAAATTGCAACAGTAAAGGCTATTGTAAGCGGAATGATAATAAAAGAAACAGGATTTACAGAAATAATACTAAAACCACCATTTACATAAATAACCAGGATGGTCAGGGATTGCAGGAGAACCCCAATTAAAGTTCCGAGGAGTAAATTCTTTGCCAGATTGTTGGTCGATAACTCGGTTATTTTTCTTTTTTCATATTGGCTAAAGAAAAGAACATAAGTCGTTATCGCAAGAGCAGAAACAATAAGGCCTTTAATAAGGTTCCTGTAATCTTTGTCAAGAGAAATCAACAACTTTCCAGCAATTTGCTGTCCAATATTAACAACAAGAAGACATGCAATTAAGGCAAGAACAATTTTTGTAATTGGGAAATTAAATATTTTTTGTTTTGTGGTCAGGGTTTCCATTTTTAATTTGGTTTAAGTATTAAGTGGAGACAAAAGTAAGTTGCCTCAAAACCAAAAAATAGAATGAAATTTGCCTGCTTTTATAATTTTTGAAATTGCTTGGGTAAAAATCCCGTTTGACTTTTGAAGGTTCGGATGAAATGACTCTGATCGGCAAACCCACATTGAAAACCAATTTCAGTAAGGTTACTTTCATTTGATTTGATGAGGGAAAGCGAACGGTTTATCTTCATTCGTCGCAAATATTCGCTTAGTGTACAACCAAAATACCTGGGAAAATGTTTTGAAATCGTAATCGGATTTACGTTTAAAACTGTCGACAAATCATGTAAATTCGGATTCTCGTTCCAACAATCGTTTAGTAGTTCGCTTAAACTCTTCACCCAAAACGGACTCTTTTCAAATTTCTCCAAATGAGTATGAGTATTGGACAATTGCGCAAACAACATCGTAATCGCATCTCCCGAAAAAGTATCGGCAATCATACATTCTCTAAAAATCTTCAGAATCAGAAATTTGGCAAGCGTGGTATGCTGAATTGATTTTTCAATTAAGGCTTCGCTTATTTGGAGTTCTTTTAGCAGATTTTCGTCAATTTCGAGGTTGATGTTTTTTGAGGGAAAAAGAGTGTTGTGATTCAGATGTAATTCATCACTATGGTAGAACAACAAAGACCCTGGGCCTACAACTGTACTCGAATTTTTACGCTTTTCTGATGTCCCGCCTTTCAAGAAAAGGGTCAGATGTGCATTATTATGCGAATGCCATCCTTCAAAAACCTTTTTCTGATACTCCGTTTCTACAACTGCAATTCCCTGCGAATTGTTAAAAACGTTTTTAGTATTGCCCAAGTATTTCTCTTTTTCCAGTTCGAACATTTCGCATTTTATTAGCTGCAATTTCGCAAAGCAAAGTACTATTTATTTAGAAAAAACAAATGATCAAATCGTTGTGATTGTAATAGGAAGAGTTTTTTTTTTAATGTATTTGTAATCTTTTACCGCTTAATAAAAAGATTGTGAAAATATTAACCGGAGAATGCTAAAAAATTACAGAAAATTTAATTGTTTTGTAACAAATTAGAAACATTGAAGACTAATTTGTAAATACCTTAAACATACATTATGAATACATTTTCATTCAAATCAGTACTTGCGGCTTCGGTCTTTTTTGTTGGGGCAACCAGCTGTTTTGCACAGGACGTTTTAGTAAATTCATTAAAACTAAACGCGAGTGATAAAAGTAAAGAAAACTTTAAATTCACAGAACAAATTAATTTAGGAACCACTTCAGTAAAAACACAAGGTTCTTCGGGAACATGCTGGAGTTATTCTACAAACTCTTTTTTAGAATCAGAAATGATTCGTTTAGGAAAGCAACCGGTAGAATTGTCTCAGATTTTCTCTGCAAGAAATGTTTATGTTGAAAAAGGAGTCAATTACGTTCGTATGCATGGTGCTGTTACTTTAGGTGACGGTGGTGCATTACACGATGTAATTAACATGTACAAAAAATACGGAACAGTTCCGAGAGAAGTTTATACAGGATTAAACTACGGAACTGATAAAAATAAATTTGCTGAAATGTCTTCTCTTATCGAAGGAGTTTTAGCTGCGGTTGTAAAAAATCCAAACGGAGAATTAACTCCAAACTGGCAAAAAGCGTATGCTGCTGTTATCGATTCTTATTTAGGAAAAGTGCCGGATAATTTTACTTACAAAGGAAAAAATTACACACCACAATCTTTTGCTAAAGAAGTAGTAGGAATCAACCCGGATGATTATATCGAAATGTCCTCTTTTACAACAGCTCCATACTACCAAAAAACAATGATGGCTGTACCGGATAACTGGTCTTTTGATCAGGTTTACAATGTAAAAGTAAACGATATGACAGACGTTATTGACAATGCTTTGAAAAAAGGATACACAGTAGCTTGGGCAACTGACGTAAGTGAGAAAAGCTTTAGCTGGAAAAATGGAGTAGCCTATGTTCCAACAAAAAAATTCGATGATATGACTGCTGAAGAAAAAGCAGACATGTTCAACGGACCAAAACCGGAACCGGAAATCACTCCTGAAATGCGTCAGACTGCGTTTGATAACTACACCACTACAGACGATCACGGAATGCACATTATTGGTCTTGCAAAAGATCAAACCGGAAGAGAATATTATATCGTAAAAAACTCATGGGGAGAAACAAACGACTACAAAGGTTTCTTGTTTGTAACTAAAAACTTCGTGAAATACAAAACGACTGCCTTAATGGTAAACAAAGGAGGAATTCCTGCTGATATCGCTAAGAAGTTAGGGGTTTAATTACCTTAGGTTTTAAAGAAAATAGAAAAGCGCTGCAATGAAAATTGCGGCGCTTTTTTTATGATTTAATTTAAATAGTTACAAAACAGCCATTTCTTTCTTATCATATTCATTGTCTGTTTTTATAATCTCGTGTATAGCATGTAGTAATTTAATTCTTTTTTCTACATTAATTTGTTCCGATGCTGAATTTGAAATTTTTTGTAACTCATAAATTGGTTTTAGCTCATTTCGGATATTAACAAAGGTATTGTCTTTTAGACCACTATAATTTATAGATGCAGATTTAATACTACCGTTTAAATCTTCATCTATATTAAATATTTTATTGGGTTGTATTTCATTTGGATATTGCTCATCAACAAAATATACTACAAACTTATCTATCTGTTTTTTGTATGATTTCATGATGGGTATTTCATCGTTACTTAATGCTACTCTGTAACTATTGTTGTCAACATTAATTTTAAATGTTTTTTTAAATTCGTTTTTAATAAGTTCCCGAAATTTCTGTATTATAAGATTATCTTTTTCCATAGAATTATTAATTTGGGTTATTAAATAGGACACTATTATGTTTTAAGACCTCCTCTATTATTCTAAAGTTCGTATTGTTGAAATCAATATCCATTGTAGAATCTACAACAATGACGCCAAATAAATCGTGAGAGTTAAAAAATTTAATAGGGCAACTTACAAAACTTCGAGATTTACTGGTTACTTTTTTTGCTTTAAATTTAGGGATATTAAATTTAGTTAATTGTTCTTGATAATACAAATTTGGATTTAAATTATTAAATTCACAAGTGTTGTTGAAAAAGTAAATTCCCAGATTATAACATATTCCTGCGCAACCTTCATTTGGTAAAAATTTAATTTTACTTAGTTTCTTTTCCTGTCTAGTTTGATACCTTCCAACATTCAATAAAAAAGTTGTGTAACTGAACCAGAATTTTTTATGTAAAAATAGTAGTCCTTCTTTTTTAATAAAGAGAGATACTCTAAACTCATGATTTTGAAAATTTGGTTCGGATGAAATAAATTCTTCAAAAATAATCTGGCAAATATTGTTATATAGTTTTTCGTCTTTTTTTGTATCGTTATTTCTGTGTGAAAGATAATAAAAGAGTAAATTTAGTAATCCCAAAAAGCTTAAGACTATGAAATAATGTTTGATTAAAGAATTCCTTAGTCCTGTATCAAGGATTCCTTCTGTAAAAATTAGGTTTTTGTCACTAATTGATTGAAGATATAGAGCAATAACAAAAGAAATAAATAGTTGTATTGCACCATAAATGAAGGTCTTTTTTAACATAATTAAAATGTATCTTGTAATATTACTAATTACAAATAAGACCAATTTTGTTTATAAATCTATCATGAAATTCCAAAGAGTCTAATTTGTCGGTTCTGATTTTGCAGTTATTTCAGATTTTATATAAAAGAGCCTACTTCCCTTCCAAAAACTTCTCCAAATACGCAACCTTATCTTTTTCAGCCTGAACCAAACGTTCATAAAGTTCCACAACTTTATCAAGTGGGTTGAAAGTACAGCTATGATTAACTCCAGCATTAACAATACCATTATCGTGATAAGTATTCCCAATAATATTCAAAACCGCTTCATCCGAAAAGTTTTTAATTGCGTCCACAGAAACACCTAAAGCTTCCGCAATTGTATTCAGTCTTTCCTCATCAACAGTTTCGCTTCCTTCAATATTAGAAACAGCTTGTTGACTTACGCCAATAGAAATGGCAAGTGCTTCTTGTTTCATTCCTCTAAGCTCTCTGATTCGGCTAATGTTTCTGCCGATATGTTTTGGTTTTGTTGCTGTGCTCATAGCTCAAAGATATTTAAAATTCCTTAAAAAATTGTGCTCAAGTAGAATACAAACTTCTGCTTGTGAGATACAATTTAATGTGTTTCAATATAATGGTAATTAATTGCTTAATTGCAACTCAGAAACAAAAATACAATTTTTCTGACAAATACTATTTAAAAACCAAAAAAATTAAATTTTAAACGCCATGCAAACAGAAAACAAAACCACAGCAGATCAGGATAACGTGATGAGGTCATTATCTAAATTTCTTTCAGATATTTGTTTCGAGGGAGAATTTAGAAAACAGCCCGAATATTTAACTGAAATTTTCGAGTACATCCTCGAGACCAAAATGGGAGACAATTTCGATTTACGAACCAAAATGATGAGCTGTATTAAAACCAGCAAAATGTTGGTAAAAGTTCTTGAGCCATTTTCAGATGATGAAATAGAAAAAGCCTGTGCTGAGATCAGAGGTTAGGATTTTGAACTGAATCTTGCTATTTTCGATGCGGGAAAAATCTCCTTTTACCGCATTTTTTTGTCCTTTCGAGGTACGAGAAATCACATCCAATATTCCATACGGTGCTTGCTCAGCTTGTGTGATTTCTCCTTCGTCGAAAGGACAAACTGGACTTAATTGTAATTATAAACTCATGTCTTTCCTCCCAACAAATCGTATTACAGCACCTTTCCCAATATGAAATTGCCCTTCATTGAGAATGATTTCTTCTTCCTCTAAAAGTAAGATTTCATAATTTTCAAAATCAGCCTGTATTTCTTCTTTCGAAAATAAATCAGCAATCGCATCCGGTCCGCCAACTTTTGGGTTTGCTTTTTTAAAATGCAAATGACTTTTACTGAAAGCTTCAAAAATAATAAGTCCTCCGGGTTTTAGATATTCATTTAGTTTTTTGTGGAGTTTTGATTTTGTTTCTGCAGAGAAATGAGCGTAAATCAATCCAATTGCATCGAAAGATTCTTTTTCGAATTCGAGTTCTTCCAGATCGCCTACATTATATTCTAAAGTCACATTGTTTTCTTTGGCCAGTTTTAATGCTTTTAACTGCCCTTCTGTGCTTAAATCAAACGAAGTGACAGTCCAGTTCAGTTGTGCTGCAAAAACGCCGTTACGACCTTCGCCATCGGCAGGCATCAATATAGATCCGGGTTTGAATTTAGGCAGCCATTCTTTAAAAAACAGATTAGGTGCTGTTCCGTAAGCAAATTCAGTGTTCTTGTATCTTTCATCCCATTTTTGATTCATTTTGATTCGGTTTAAATTAATATTTCAAAATTAGCCGGAAAACGTTTCGACAGTTAGGACAATAATGCAGTTTACTATGACTTATTTGAAGTTTTTGCGAAATGTCTCGGGAGAAAATCCGGTATGTTTCCTGAAGAATCTAATAAAATAAGAGACATCTTCATAGCCCATATAATCTGCAATTTGATTTACCTGATTGGAGGTTGCCAAAAGATATCTTTTAGACTCCAGAATGATCGCTTCGGTGATAAGTTCAGAAGCCTTTTTGTTTACTAACGTTTTGGTGATATTGTTTAGCTGATAGGAAGTAAGATGTAGCATTTCGCCATAAGCAGCAATGGATTTGTGCGTGCGAATATGAGTTTCTAAAAGTGTTCTGAATTCATCCAGACGTTCCTGTGCGTATAAGTTAGTATTGTCGGTTGGATTATTGTTTTGTTCCCGCATAAGTTCCAAAAAGAAAATACGGAGATTGGCTTTTATGATTTCAATATAATTTTCGTGTTGGTCATGGTATTCCTGAAAAATATAAGTCAAAACGAAAAGTACTTTTTGAAAAGTAGCCTCTTTAAGTCCATAGTAATTCTGCTGGCTTATTTTAGTTAAAGAAGTCTGACTTGTTTTATCATCAGAAGAATAAAAACCAGTAGTAAACTGAATCATATAACCGGTGCTTTTGGCATTTAACTCCAACCGATGTGCCTGCCCCGGACGCAAGAAGAAAACAGTATTGTCTTTTATTTCGTAGCCTTTGAAATCAATTTCATGAAAACCGGCTCCTTTTTGTAAAACCAAAATATGGCAGAAATCATGTCGATGTAATTGCTGAATGAGGTTTTCTCCCAAAAGCAAATCCTGAACAGTACGGATGCTGAAATTTAGGGAAAAATTTGTTTTTTCAGGAGGTGTAGTAAGATTTCGAACCGGGATCTTTTCCATTTTAGTTTGATGTGATACAAATGTACAAAACAGCGTTGCGAAAATAGAGAATGACTTTTATATAAATAGATGTACTTCAACGTTTTTTGCGGTTGTTTACGGGGCAAATTAGGAGTAATATGTAAGAATTGAGTACCTTAGATGAGTTTTAGAATACTGGTAATGCTCTTAATTTTAGTTTGTATGAAAAAATATCTACTTATTTTTACAGCGATTGCATGTATTTTTTCTTTAAACTGTTTTGGACAGAACAACGATATTGTTCTTGCTAACGTGAAAATGAAAAATGCAAAATCGAAATCTGACAAGATACCCAATACAGATCTTGTTGTAGAATCTTATCGCGTTGAAGAAACCATCAATATGGCATTTGGAAACCGAACCACTACTTATGAAGTTTCTAAGCTGGATATGGTTAATACCTATGATTTAGGACCAAATAATACCCGAAAGGTGATCCCACAATATGCAAAACCAAAAGAAAAGACATTAGGAACCACAATAGAGACAAAAGCCATTGTTGATACTTTGAAAGTTGCTGTAAAACCGGTTAAAGTAAATGTTCTTCCTCCTGCGAAAAAAGAAAAGTATATCACTATAAATGTGGTCAACACGTACGAAAAAGTCTTAGACCGTGGATACAAATCAATAGAGATGCTCAAAAAAGTAGCAGACCGATCTTATTTTGAAAATGATATGATTAATGCTGCAAAACATTATGCTCAATTGTTTGAGATGAGTACCAACTTAGAAGCGTCTTATTATTTCAGATATGCGCAAGCATTGAAAGGTATTAATGAAATGGAAAAATCGGAAGAAATGATGCAGCTGTTTAAAAGTAAAAATGGTAGTAAGTAAAATGTAAATTCTTTTCAATCTTGTTGTTTTGGAACAGAAAAAATTACACTAGTTAAGTAAGAATGATTTGTGGAATAGTTGAATGTGATTTCTCCTGCGTCGATAGGACACGAAAACAACTATTTCTTTTTCACCAATAAAAAAAGAGCATCGGTATAAACGATGCTCTTTTTGATTTAAAAACTTAATTGTAACGATTTGGGGTCGTGATTGATTTGATGTCTTGAGCTGCTTAATTTTTATTTGCTATTTAACTCTCTTAAGATCTAAATCCTGAAAATCAAAACTAAAATCAATCGTTGGAGATATCCCTTTCATTTTTATGCTTTGTGCTTTTCCTTCTTCATCTAAACTAAAGGAGGCAAACGCATCGCAATTCATATCCTGATATTCCCATTTTATAGCAAAAGTATTTGCTTTGTAAAGTTGCATTGGTCCGTTTAGTTTTGGTGAACGAAGAGATTTGAACCATAATTGATTTCCTTTCAGAAATATTTCCATTTTTCCGAACCATTTATCTTCGTATTGCCCGATAAAGTCTTCGTTTTTGATTTTGATATTTTTGGCTTTGTTTACGGTTTCCCAAACTTTTTTAACGGCTTCATTGTCTACGTTCTTTTGTGACTCTAAAAAAGAGGCATGTTTGTCAATCCACCCGTAATCGTCCAGACCTAAGTAACTGTCGAGAATGGTTTGACTTACGGCAGAGAAAACACCGGCGCCACCATTTTCGGTATTGGTTAAAACTACGACCCCTAAATTTAAATCCGGAATCATTGTAACTATAGAAAGCATTCCCGGTAATCCACCTGTGTGGGAAACGCTTAGATTTCCTTTTACATCAGCTAAAAACCAACCTAATCCATAACCGTTAAAATGTTGTTTGTATCTCGGGTCCGGATCCGCTGGAAGGACTGAGTACAATTTCCACATTTCATTTTGTCTTTCCGGAGAGAAAAGTTGTTTGTCTAATTGGTCTCCGTATTTCCCTTTGTTTAATTGTACCAGAACCCATTTTGACATATCATCTGCATTAGATACAATGCCACCGGGAGCACCGTTTACCATTTCTTCAAACCCTTGAATGGTTTTTATTTTGTTGTTCTCGGTACCGTTTGTCGAGTGGGGTGTAGCTAGATTAGATTTGTCTTTTATGTCTTTAAGAGAAGCATGTGAGTTGTTCATCTGTAAAGGATTCATGATTTTGGTTTCGATAAATGCCTCCCAGCTCATTCCGCTTACTCTTGCGGTCAGCTCGCCTGCTACAAAATAAAGCAGATTGTCATAATCAAACTGTGTTCTGAATTCCGAAACAGGTTTAAAATGCTGAAAATTGCTTAAAACATCTTTTATGGTAAAGTCAGTACCGTTAGGAAAAAACATTAAATCTCCGGCGCCTAAACCAAGTCCGCTACGATGACATAATAAATCTTCGATAAGAAAATGTTCTGTTACGTACTCATTGTACATTTTAAATTCGGGAATATAGGTCTTCACTTTGTCTTTCCAGGAAATCTTTCCTTCATCGACTAGAATAGCTAACGCGGCAGTAGTAAAAGCTTTGCTGTTAGAAGCAATTTGAAAATTGGTGTGCTCGTCGACAGCTTGTTTTGTGTTGATAGACTTAACGCCATATCCTTTCTTGTGGATCACTTTTCCATCTTTTATAATGGCGACTGCAACTCCGGCAACATTAAATTTTTCGATTGATTTTTCTACAAGGGCATCAACTTCTTTTGAAGAGAGTTGAGCAAAGATATTACTGGTGGTAAGTAATAAGAAAGTGGTTAAAATGGTTAATGCGAATTTTGGTTTTTTCATGTTTTTTGGTCTGATTGTTTAATGTAGTTTAATTAGTAGGGTTTTCCCTTCGGAACGAATATATAAAATAAAAGAACATCAAAAAGATCCGAATTTAGTTTTTAGGAAAACGATGTTCTAATATATCGTAAAAAATTAAACCTGACAGGTTTCAAAAACCTGTCAGGTTTAATTATATAAAAAACAATTTATTCAAAAACAGATTCCCACAAGATTGGAATTTGGAATTTAAAAAGTTTGGAATTTCAATCCAATATTTCGGTTATAAGCAAAAAAAAAGACTATCGTGATGATAGTCTTTTTTTTTAAGCTCCCCCTCTTGGGCTCGAACCAAGGACCCTCTGATTAACAGTCAGATGCTCTAACCAACTGAGCTAAGGAGGAATCACCTTAAAGGTAAATATGTTTGCTAAAAAAAAGTTGCTCCCCCTCTTGGGCTCGAACCAAGGACCCTCTGATTAACAGTCAGATGCTCTAACCAACTGAGCTAAGGAGGAAGATGTTGTTCTTTTTAGCGAGTGCAAATATATATCAATTTTTGGTTTCTAAAAAACATTTTTGCTCTTTTTTTTCAAAAAAATTATTTGCCAACAATTGCTTTGTAGATATCATTTCCATTAGCAAATAAAAGCAATGAGATAAGTAAAACGAAACCAACCATTTGTGCATTTTCAAGGAATTTATCACTCGGTTTTCTGCCACTAATTATTTCGTACAATAAAAACATTACATGTCCACCATCAAGAGCAGGAATCGGCAATAAGTTCATTACTCCAAGCATAATTGACAATAAAGCCGTGATAGACCAAAAAGCTTCCCAGCTCCAAGTTTTAGGAAAAACATTAAAAATAGCCGCAAAACCACCTACTTGTTTGTATGCTTTGGTTTCCGGATTAAAGATTAATTTAAGTTGTTTACCATATCCTACCAATTGATCTTTTCCTCTTTCGATTCCTACCGGAATAGATTCTAAAAAGGAGAATTCTCTTTTACTGATTTTATAGTAGCCTAATTTTTCCAAAGAATCTAAATCTAAGCCAGCCAATTGTATGCCTAATTTTCCGTCATTAGCAACCATTAGTTTTACTTTTTCTTCTTTTTGATTGCGAAGTAAAGTAGCCTCAACGGTTTTACCTTTATTGTTTTCCAATATTGTTTTTGCTTCATCAAGATATTTTACCTTTTGTCCGTTAAGTGATAAAAGAATATCTTTTGGTTTCAAAACTGTATTTTTAGAATCATCAGCTATTTTTCCAATTACAAATGGAACACGAAAAGTAGCCAAAGCATCTTTTCCTGCTTTAGAATACTGATCAACAAAATCATTTGGGATTGCAATTGTTTGTTCTGTTCCGTTTCTGTCAATTACTACTTCCTTAGAGGTAGCTAATTTTCTATTAACATCGCTGTCATATCGGATCACTTTTTCTCCATCTATACCAACAATGATATCACCTGTTTTAAAACCGGCATTTAACATTGCTTTGTTTTCGATCAAAAGACCGTCTTTTAAGTCTTTGTTGGCAATAAACATTTCACCATAAGCGTAAGCCATTCCGATGTAGATAACGAAAGCAAGGATGAAATTTACAGTTACACCCCCAAGCATAATAATTAAACGTTGCCAAGCCGGCTTAGAGCGAAACTCCCAAGGTTCTGGAGGTAAAGCCATTTGTTCTTTATCCATACTTTCGTCGATCATTCCTGAGATTTTCACATAACCTCCTAAAGGTAACCAACCGATTCCGTATTCAGTTTCTCCGATTTTCTTTTTCAAAAGAGAAAATTTCACATCAAAAAATAAGTAAAATTTCTCAACTCTGGTTTTAAATAATTTTGCAGGAATAAAATGTCCTAATTCGTGAAGAATAATAAGTAATGATAAACTCAATAGAAATTGAGAGAGCTTGATAACTATGTCCATTTTTAATTTTTAGTTCGTAATTTTTAACGCACAAAAGTAACGTTTCTATTTTAATTTGGTAGTGCAATATAATATATAAGGTTTTAAATGTTTGTTAATTAATAAACATTTTGATTTCTACTTTTAGGCAGATGCTGTAACTTTACTTTTTTGTGCGCTATCCTACTTAATAGGTAGCTTAAAACGATTAAAAGTTACACTATTATGGCTTCAATATTATTCGCTCCGCTTACCCTTAAAAAAATTACTTTAAAAAATAGAATTGTTATTTCGCCTATGTGTCAGTACTCTGCAATCGACGGATTCGCTAACGATTGGCACTTGGTTCATTTGGGAAGCCGTGCCAGCGGAGGTGCCGGTTTGATTATTCAGGAGGCAACAGCAGTTTCTCCTGAGGCTAGAATCTCTCCTTGTGATCTAGGAATATGGAAAGACGAGCACATTGAAAAACTTAAAACAATCAACGAATTTATCAGATCACAAAATGCCGTTCCCGGTATTCAATTGGCACATGCCGGACGAAAAGCAAGTGTTTCTGTGCCGTGGGAGGGCAACAAAAAATTAGATATTGGTCATGAGGGCTGGCAGACTGTTGCCCCGAGTGCAATTGCGTATCATGAAACGGAACCGTTTCTTCCAACTGCCTTAGATAAAATCGGAATTGAAAAAGTGCTTTCGGATTTTAAAACGGCAACTAAAAGAGCGGTTAAAGCCGGTTATCAGCTAGTGGAAATTCATGGCGCCCATGGTTACTTACTCCACCAGTTTTTATCTCCTTTAACGAATAAGCGAACGGATGAATATGGAGGAAGTTTTGAAAATCGTATTCGCTTTACACTCGAAGTTGTGGAAGCAGTTCAGTCAGAATGGCCGTCGGATTTACCATTGTTGGTTAGAATTTCGGCAACAGATTGGGCTGAGGGAGGATGGAATCCTGAAGAGTCAGTAGAACTTTCCAGAATTTTAAAAGAAAAGGGAGTTGATCTGATCGATGTTTCGTCAGGTGGATTAGTATCGCATCAGCAAATCCCGCTAGAGCCAAATTATCAGGTTTCTTTTGCGGAAAAAATCAAGGAAGAAACGGCTATTTTGACTGGAGCAGTTGGTATGATCACCGAGGCAGAACAGGCGGAAGCTATTTTAAAAGAAGGCCAAGCTGATTTGATTTTGTTTGGCAGGGAGTCGCTTCGTAATCCGAATTTACCTTTAGATTTTGCGGCAGATTTAAATGATGATATTTCATGGCCAAAACAGTACGAGAGAGCTAAAGGGAGATAAATTTATAGGCCACAGATTTCACAGATTAAAAGGATTTTTTAAGCGCATCGATTTGTGTAAATTAGTGTAATTCGCGGCAACACAAACTAACAGTAATCTGTGCCAATCAAAACAATCTGTGGCAAAAAAAACACATAAAATGGAAAAAATAAAAACAGCACTATTATCATACGGAATGTCGGGGAAAGTTTTTCATGCTCCTTTTTTATCGATTCATCCGGGGTTTGAATTGTTGGGTTCTTGGGAAAGAAGTAAAAAAGTGATTCAAGAAGATTATCCGTCTGCAAAAAGTTATGCTTCCATTGAGGAATTATTGGCGGCTGATGTTGATTTGGTCATTGTAAATACCCCGGTTGGGACTCATTTCGAATATGCAAAAAAGGTACTCTTGGCAGGAAAACATGCCGTTGTAGAAAAAGCATTTACGACAACTGTAGCCGAAGCAGAAGAATTAGCCGGAATTGCTAAAGAAAAAGGATTAAAATTAGCTGTTTTTCAGAACAGACGCTGGGATAGTGATTTTAAGACCGTTCAGAAAATAATTAACGAAGGCGTTTTAGGAGAGTTGGTTGAAGCAGAGTTTCATTTTGATCGTTATAATCCGTTGTTGAGTGCAAAAGCACACAAGGAAACAGCGAACGATGGCGCCGGAATTTTAAAAGATTTAGGACCACATTTAATCGATCAGGCTGTTGCTTTATTTGGTTCTCCCAAAGCTGTTTTTGCCGATATCAGAACGACAAGAGAAGGTTCTGTCGTAGACGATTGGATCGATTTGTTGTTGATTTATGCGGATCTTAGAGTGCGACTAAAGGCAGGCTTTTTTGTGAAGGAAGCAAATCCGGCCTATACGATTCACGGTAAAAAAGGATCTTTCCTAAAACCTCGTGGCGATGTACAGGAAGATGATTTAAAAGCAGGAAAGAAACCAAATTTAGAATTATGGGGAACAGAGTCCGAAAGCTTACAAGGGCTACTGCATACTGAAATTGACGGAAAAGAAATTCGAGAAAAAATACCAACACTACAGGGGAATTATTTCAGTTTTTTTGATGGCGTTTACGACGCGATTTCAAACCATAAAACAGAACCGGTTACAGCACAAGACGGTGTAAAAGTAATGCAGATTATAGAAGCTGCAATTGCAAGTAATACCCAGCAAAAAGTGATTAATTTATAAACAATAACGTTATAAATCGAGGAACTAATAGGGTTTGGTCGTGCATAACGGAGCTTTTTAGTACTTTTATACGACCAAACTTTAAACACCATTATTTTGATCGATTTCAATCCATTAGCACTATTTCAAACCAAAGGGAAAATTAAGAAAGTCTTTAGAGAGGCCAAGGCGTCATATCTAAACCGAATTCGTTTTGCTGTCGGAATGTTTTATTTTGGAATGGGTTTAAGTTTCGCTACCTGGGCGAGCCGAATTCCGGATATTAAAACCGCTTTGCATCTGACCGAAGGAGACTTAGGTTCTATCCTTTTTGCATTACCAATGGGGCAATTGTTGATTATGCCTTTTTCGGGAAAAATGGTAACGAAGTTTGGAAGCCATCGCATTTTAATTTTTTCTCTAATAATGTATGTTTTATGTCTTGCCAATTTAGGCTTGGCAACTACAGCTTTACAATTGTCATTGGGTTTATTTTTATTCGGTTTATTTGGAAACTTAGCCAACATAGCGGTTAATACTCAAGGCGTTTATACAGAGGTTCTTTTCAAAAAAACAATCATGTCCTCTTTTCATGGGATGTGGAGTTTTGCCGGATTTACAGGAGCCTTGGTTGGCTTAGGAATGTTGGCTTTAAACCTGAGTCCGCTTCATCATTTTTTAATTATCGCCGGAATTGTACTACTGATGATTGTTTTTAATTTTAAATTTTTGGTCAAAGCCAAAGAAAAAATCAAAGACAAAACAGAGAAAAAGAAACTATTTGTTAAACCCGATAGTGCTTTAATCTGGCTAGGTGTAATTGGTTTTTGCAGTATGGCAAGCGAAGGAGTAATGTTTGATTGGAGTGGTGTTTATTTTAAAGATGTTGTTCAGGCACCGGGTCCTTTGGTGATTTTAGGGTACACTTCATTTATGATTATGATGGCCAGCGGACGATTTTTAGGAGACGGATTAATCAACAAATTTGGTCGTGAACGTGTTATGCAAATCAGTGGCGTGATGATTTCAGCCGGACTTTTTACAGCTGTTTTTCTTCCTTATATTATTCCTTGTACTATTGCTTTTATGCTGGTTGGACTAGGAGTGGCAACGATTGTTCCAACAGTTTACAGTATGGCAGGTAAAAACCCGACTGTTCCACCCGGAGAAGCTTTAACGATTGTTTCGAGTGTTAGTTTTCTGGGTTTTTTAATGGGACCTCCCGTGATCGGACATATTGCTGAAACTTTTGGACTACAATTTTCTTTTGCTTTTATCGGAATCTTTGGTGTCCTGATTGCTTTTATGGTCTCTAAAATTCGAACAACTCCCTAGTTTCTCTCTTTATTTATCTGCATGACGGAGATTGATCGAAGGTACGGTGTTAAACTCATTCGCTTCATCTGTAAAATCTACGAAGGCAAAACAATATAAAAACAGTTGCAATTAGTAATAAAAGTATTACAATAATAAATATTAGCTATCTTTGAATTAAGAATGATAGCTGATGTATAATTCTGTGCATGTACTCCTATTCTTTTCCAAAGATCAATTTTATCTTTTGATGTAAGGATTAAAGTGTTTTTTAGTAAAGACATTTTAATCCAAAACAATTTGTCAAAGTTAATAGGGATCTTTTATGGAAAAAATGTACTTGGTCTTTTTTGTTTTACTGCCTTTCGGTTTTGTTTTTGCGCAACAGGATGTGATTCTTTCAGGAGTGGTAATTGATATAAAAACACAACAACCGTTAGAGAATATCGTCGTAAGTATTCAGAACTCTTCTGCTACACAATTAACGAAAGCAAACGGAAAATTTGAACTGCATTCCGCTCTAAAAGGGGAACAATTGCTTTTGCTGCACAGTCAGGGTTATAAAGAGGTACTTCTAAAAGTAAATTTAGATTCCAATCATAATCTCGGAATAATACAACTGGAAGATAATTTTTCCGATGATGCTTCTGCTACTTTAATTACACTTTCAGAAAGTGACTTAACGGATGATACCAGTACGTCGGAGATGACATCAGGTCTTTTGCAATCTTCAAAAGATGCGTTTTTTCAGGTCTCCGCTTTTAGTTGGGGTCAGGCAAGATTTAGGGTTCGGGGATTAGACAGTGAAAACGGAACCATGATGCTCAACGGAATACCAATGAACAAAGTTTATGACGGAAGACCACAATGGGGAAACTGGGGCGGATTGAATGACGTACTTCGAAATCAGGAATTTTCAGTTGGAGCAGCTTCTTCAGACCATACTTTTGGAGGTATATTAGGTACACAACAGATTTATACACGAGCTTCCATTTATAAAAAAGGAAGTCGTCTTTTATTTTCAGCAAGCAACACCACTTACAATTGGCGGGCAATCGGAACCGATGCTTCCGGTACAAATGCCTCGGGTTGGGCGTATGTAATTTCGGCTGGAAAACGAATAGGAAACGAAGGCTTTTTTGAAGGAACAAATTTCAAAGGAGAGTCTTTTTTTATAAGTATTGAAAAGAAATGGAACGATAGAAACGCGCTTAATTTTACCGGATTTTATACACCAAATTCGCGTGGAAAGAATTCACCAAACACAAACGAAGTTACCGGATTGACCAACGAAAAATACAATTCGTACTGGGGATGGCAAAACGGAAAAAAACGGAATGCACGCGTAAAAAACATCGAAGAACCACTGTTAATGTTGAATCATTATTTTAGAATAAATGAAAAGGCAAATCTGAATTCAAGCGTTATGTATCAATTTGGTAAAGTGGGAAACAGTACAATTGACTACCAGAATGCAGATAGTCCGGATCCTGTCTATTACAGAAAATTGCCCAGTTATTTTACGTCACTTTATGCAAAAGACAAGGGAGCATTTTCGGGGGATTTTATGCCTGATCATATAAATGCGGAAAAAAGTAAAACATTGTTTTTAGACCATGCCCAACTAAACTGGGAAGACTTGTATCGGACGAATCAGAAGCCAATATTAAATTTGAACAATATAATTACAGGTTTTGAACCCGCGCAAAGCCATTATGTTTTATATGAAGACCGGACCGATGATAAAACACTGGCGGTAAACTCCAATTTAAACTTGCAACTTACTGAGAATAGTGCTTTTGATGGCGGCATCGTTTTTAGAAGCTTGAAATCACATCATTTTCAATCTCTAGTAGATTTGCTCGGAGGTTTATATTTTGAAGATGTTGATGCATTTTATACCGGTGCTCAGGCGCAATCTGATCTGCAGAATCCAAATCGTCAGGTCAAAGAAGGGGATGTTTATGGCTACAATTATAAGTTGCTGGCAACGATAATTGATGCTTTTACACAGTTCAAGTTCAACTATAATAAATTCGATTTCTTTTTATCCCAATCCTATTCTGTTTCAGAATACCAAAGAGAAGGATTATATCAAAATGGAATTTATCCAACAACGTCTCTTGGTAAAAGTAAAAAAGTAAATTTTGAAAATTTTGGTTTTAAAGGTGGATTCACCTGCAAGATTTCAGGCAAACAATGGTTGTTTTTTAATGGAATGCATTATACAAGAGCGCCGTCACTTCAAAATACGTTCTCTAATTCGAGGCTTAATAATACTATTGTTGACGATCTTGGAAATGAGAAAATCAGCGGTGCCGAAGGAAGTTATGTCTTTCGAATGCCCAAGTTCAAAATGAGAGCAACAGTGTATTATACTTTGATAAGAAATTCGGCTAAAACGTCTTTTTTTTATGCAGAAGGAATTTTTGACAAAGGAAAAGCTAATAATAATACAGATGCATTTGTAAGTCAGAATTTGACACAGTTAGACAAGAAAAACATTGGAGTTGAATTGAGTTTTGAGTATCAAATTTCAGCGGCATTAAAAGCTATAGCCTGTTTGGCATACGGTAACTATACCTACAGTAGCAATCCAAAGGTATCGATTACAAATGATGCAAATGTGGTGAAAGAAAATACACAGTCAACTTTTGATTTTGGAAGATCCCGGCTTAAAGATTACAAACAATCCGGTATGCCACAACAGGCCTGTGCAGTTGGACTGGAATACAGAGCGCCTAAATTTTGGTGGCTGGGAGTGGCTCTTAACTATTTGGCTGAAAATTATATTGATGTTGCTCCAATTGCCAGAACAGATCGTTTTTATATCAACGCTAAGAACGGGTTGTTTTTTCCTGAAGCGACCAAGGAGCGGGCTCTCCGTTTATTAAAGCAGGAAAAATTGGATCCAATATCGTTAGTGAATATTACAGGAGGTAAATCCTGGAGCGTTTTTGGAAACAATATAGGGCTTTTTGTGAGTGTAAATAATGTTCTGGATGTATCGTATAAAACCGGTGGTTTTGAGCAGGCCAGAAATGCCAATTTTAGAGCACTCAATCAAGATGTTTCGAGCGGAACTCCTTCGTTTGGGGCTAAATATTTCTACGGTTACGGAAGAACCTATTTCGTAAACCTAAGTGTTAATTTCTAAAAATTAAAACAGGTCAGAATATGATGGATAGCATCTTAAAATATTTTTTTGCACTACAATTATTGCTTTTATGTTCCTGTGATGCAGAACTGGAAAGTCCTGAGTTTAGTTGTACACAGCCCAATTTAATCGTAAATCAAACCGTAGAAAAACTAAAAGACGTTTCAGAACTTGTGCCAAAGCAATATGGTTATGATGATGTTATTGAAGCCTACGTCGTGTCGACAGATGAAGGGGGTAATTTTTTTAAAACGATTTATCTTCAGACATTAAAGGACAGTAAAGAGGTAGTAGGTTTTAGTGTGGCCGTCGATGTAACAAATACGTATGCTGATTTTGGTGTGGGCAATAAAGTGTATCTAAAGCTTAAAAATCAATTTACAGATTTATATTACGGAGGATTGCGAATTGGGAGTCTTTATGTGAGTAATGCCGGGGATCCAACAATAGGCAGAATTTCGCAAAATGACTATAAAAATATAATGAATGCGTCTTGCGTTGTAGTCGATGAAAATCAATTGGTTCGGTCTTTTTCTATTGAAGAAGCGTTAAACGATAAAAATCTCAATACGTTAATTGAACTTAAGGAGGTCCAATTCACAGAAGCCGCAATTGGGCGCCATTATTTTGAAGAATCCAATAATGTCGGGGGTGCAACCAATTGGAACCTGAGTGATAAAACAGGAAATCAGATTATTTTCAGAACGAGTAATTTTGCAAATTTTGCAGCTAGTGCGGTGCCGGAAGGAAGTGGGAAAGTACGAGGGATATTAACAAAATTTGGTTCTGACTACCAACTGATGGCGAGATCTGAAAGTGATGTCGTAATGGATGGAAAGAGGGCCAGTCCATTATTTTCAGAAGATTTTCAGTCGGTGAAAAACAATGTGGCTTTTAGTCTTCTAGGTTGGAGTAATATTGTTGAAAAAGCCAGTAAATCTTGGAGAAGTATGTTTTACGGCGGAAATGGTTATGCAGAGTTTAATACGACAAGTACAACAGCAGCAGAAAATGTCGCCTGGCTGGTTTCTCCTAAAATCAATTTAGAGGGATATAAAAATGCCGTGTTTTCTTTTAGAAGTGCGCAATACAATTTGAAGGTCGATTCACCATTAAACGCATTAGAAATTTACGTATCCGATGATTTTGACGGATTGAATATTGCCAAAGCAAAATGGACAAAATTGGTTGCAAAACTACCTAATTTATCAACTCCGGCACGTGAGTTTATATCCTCCGGCAGAATCGATTTACCATCCTATTCCGGAAATATTAATATTGCGTTCAGATATGTCGGATCCGGGAAAGACAAAACGTTAAATGGCGCTTTTATGGTGGACGACATTAAGATTTTTGCTGAAAAATAGGGGAGAATAGTTTTGTATTAATGATAAGCGGTTGGTTTTTAGTGAGTTGTTTAAAAATAAGCAATTTTTGAATCGGAAATTGTTAAAATTTAATTGGATTTCGTATTTTGGTCATCCCAAATCTATATAATACGATGAAAAAAATCTACTTTATTGCCATCATGCTGATGGTTGTTCCATCCGTGCTGCACAGTCAGGATGCTCCTGTCAAATTAAAACAAATAAACATTGTAAAAACAAATTACCAAAATGATAAAGATGGTGAAATTGTAAATAAAACAGTGGTTTTTAATGAAGGTAAAATTCAATCGATCACGACCTCAGATGTTATTCAGAAATTCTTTTACAATAAGAATGGATTGTTGGACATGACCGTAAAGGAAAAAGTCGGCAGCGACTGGAAAGAAGTTGTTAACTACACTTATAATGCAGATAACAACATTATAAAATTCGTTGACAAATACCATGAAGGCAACGATTACATTACAAAAACCGTAACTTTTACCTACGAGGGAGCGAGAGTAAAAGCGATCACTAAAAAAAGTACCAATCACCAGAATATACTGGATGATATTGAATATATTGTAGAGAACGGTATAATTGTAAGACGTACTTCACGCGACCGAAATAAACAGATTATCGGTAAAATCGAATATGTTTATGTAAATGATAATGTAGCAAAACACAAAGGTTTGGTTGGAGATAAAATTTCTAAAACCTATACTTATGACGATAAAAAGTCGGTAGAATTACTAATCGTTCAGAATCTTTTTGGAGATAATTACAAAATAATTGTACCGATGATTTCGTATCATGAAGACGAATTTAGTTTTGAGACTATTTCATATAATAATGAAGTAAATTTTAGTCCTTCATCTACAGCCTTAGTCGCAGTAAGCCGAAAGTATAAATACAATAAATTGAATTTTCCAATATCCTGTTCTCAAATAGAGGAAAACGGAATTGTAAAGACAGAGAAGACTTTTATTTACGAATAAAGACGTTGTCGTTTCTTTTTTAAACCCTTTAGCGATTAATAATCTTAATGGCTAAAGGGTTTACTCTTTTAAATAAAGAGGTTAATTTGCCAAATAGAACTTAAAAATAAAATTGTATAAGTGTAGTAGCTTACAAATCATTAAATTTGCAACTTATTCAAAGCTATGTTAGAAAAAGAAGTTATAAATTTTGAGAGAACAGCCGTAGTAGGTATTATAACTCAAAATCAAAGTGAAGAAAAACTAAACGAATATTTAGACGAATTAGAGTTTTTGACTTTTACCGCAGGTGGTGAAGTGATAAAACGTTTTTCGCAAAAAATGGAACGCCCAAATCCGAAGACTTTTGTTGGGACAGGAAAAATAGATGAAATCAATCTTTTTGTAAAAGAAAACAATATATCGACGTTGATTTTTGATGATGAATTATCACCATCACAACAGAAAAATATTTCAAGAATAATTGATTGTAAAATCTTGGACAGAACCAATTTGATTCTGGATATTTTTGCACAAAGAGCTGAAACGTCTTATGCAAGAACACAGGTAGAGTTGGCACAATGTATCTATTTATTACCAAGACTTTCCGGTTTATGGACGCACCTTGAGCGTCAGAAAGGTGGTATTGGTATGCGTGGTCCCGGTGAAACGGAGATTGAAACAGACAGACGTATTGTGCGTGACAGAATTTCGTTGTTGAAAGATAAAATCAAAACAATCGATAAACAAATGGGTATTCAGCGCAGTAATCGTGGTGCGATGGTACGCGTGGCACTGGTTGGTTACACCAATGTTGGAAAATCAACTTTGATGAATGCAGTTGGTAAGAGCGATGTTTTTGTAGAAAATAAATTATTTGCAACGCTGGACACAACGGTTCGTAAAGTAGTGATTAAAAACTTACCTTTTCTACTTTCAGACACCGTAGGTTTTATTAGAAAGTTACCAACGCAATTAGTAGACTCTTTTAAAAGTACATTAGATGAGGTTCGTGAGGCAGATTTGTTGCTGCATGTAGTAGACATTTCACACCCGGACTTTGAAGATCATATCGAATCTGTAAATCAGACCTTGTTAGAAATCAAAAGTAATGATAAGCCAACTATTATGGTTTTTAATAAAATTGATGCCTACAAACATTTGACAATTGATCACGATGATTTGATTACTGAAAAAACGAGAAAACATTACACGCTTGAGGAATGGAAACAAACCTGGATGAGTAATGTTGGAGAGAATAAAGCATTGTTTATTTCGGCTACTCAAAAAGAAAATTTTGAGGAATTTAGAGAGACGGTATACGAAGCTGTACGCCAGATTCATATCACCAGATTCCCATATAATAAATTTTTGTATCCGGATTACAAGGATGCCATCGAAAAAGAAGAGGAATAAAAAAACGGCTTTTGAATATTTTCAAAAGCCGTTTTTTTTATGCTTAATTTTTTCACGCAGATTGAGCGGATTTATTTCAGATCTCTTTTTATTGTTGGAGAAATAAAGACTTGATGAAATTGACATTTAGATTCGGTGTTGATTTCGCAAGTTATCACAAATTTATTGCTGTTTGAATAGCCTCCTGCTTTAGCTGGAGGTAAATGATTGATCGGCGTAGAACTGGCTTTAGCCGAAAGAATCATTTAATATTTAATCTTAAAACTATATTCCTTCAGTTAAAGCGCCATGTAATTAAGTTAAAGATCGTCAAAAAAAGTCTCACGCAGATTTTAGCGGATTGAAATAAAAAAATCTGCAGAATCTGCAGAATCTGCGTGAAAAAATATCTTGACTTAATGATATTGAACTAAAGCAGAACGTTATTCAAAATGAGATGTTTACAAATCTTGTAATTTTTGCAAGAAACGGCATTGTTCTAATTCAGAAAATGAGCATAACTTGTTTAATTTTAGAGATAAGAGAACTATCCATTCGAATTAATTAGTGCCAATTAGTGAAATTCGTGACCGCTTTTAACATAAAGAATTAATCTTTTTAATCCTCTAATCTGTGGCAAGCAAATAAATCAGCTAAACCAGCTGATAAAAAATACGGTCTAAAATCCAAAGTTAACTCCTAAACCGAAAACTTCTCGGGTTTGAAATCCACTAAAGGCATTGTCGTCGTAAATTGCCTGGAAGGCCAGATTAGCAGATAAAAATTTGTTTACCTTCATGATGATGTTCAACGAGTAATTGATATCTACGTTTTGTGGATCTCTTAAATAGTTAGAATATAAATTCAACGTATTCTCGGCAGTTACGTTGGTCATGATGGCAAGTTTATAGTAAACCGAAGCATAAAACCCCAGTTCATACAACATCGTTTTATTAGCATCAACACCAAAATAAGCCCCATCTACATAAGGTAATCCGGTTGCCTGATCAATTCCCGAAGTATAAGCACCGTCAACAAAAGTGAATTTTGAGGTTAGGGGTGCAAAGTTTATTTTTAAATCTTCTGCTTTAGACCAATAAATACCGGGACCAGTTGTTAAGTAACCCGGAGACATAAATTTGGTATTTTCTGTTCGGATTTCTTTACCATTGACATCCTGGCCATACAAGTAACCCGTCGTGAATTGGGTTCTGAAATTTAAAAAGAAAGAGTAGTACCAGTCGCCAAAAGCCTTTTTACCGACGATTGAATTGAATTCCAGACGGTCATCAGTCTTCTTTTCGAAATCAGCATTTTTAGTCTGTAAAAGCCCGTAGGAAGCAAGGATTTTATTATCCCAGGTTATATCGTCTTTTTTGTAATTGAAATCGTAATTGATTCCTAAAGTTCCGGAGAAACTGTCTTCTCCTCCCGCAACCCAGTTATTGAAACTGGACTGATTTAATAAAAGAGATACGGTTCCCTTTGCTTTCCAGCCTTCATCTTCAATAGTGTCATTGATTTTTTTTACGGCTTTTTCGGTGTTTTGAATTAATTCTTTTTCTGAATTTTGGGCTTGAACACAAGTGAAGTTCACTAAAACGAAAAGTAACAAGGATATCTTTCTCATAGTATTTAGTTTAAGTAGTAACAAATATACTAAAAAAATGTTAAAACACTTAGAGGTAGTTCATTGCGAAAGGATGTTATTTCTTAGATTCTTTGTATAAAGGCACTGCAGAACAAGCTTCTCCGTACATTATACTTCTTGCGAATGGCTGTAAATAAGAAGTCGCTAAAATATATGCACGCATTGGAACGGGCTTTTTGGAGCAGCCTTTAACGATAACAGGTTTGTTTTTATATTCCGAAAAATCTAGCTTGCTTAGAATTTCTTCGTACAGACTTCCATCTAAATCTTCGATAGTTCCGTTGACTACTTTTTTGGCATAAGGAGCTAATTGTACTGCGACAAGTATTAAAGCCCAAGCCGGAATAATAGCATCTGTACTGCAATTAATTGCAACATACTGATCCTGATATTGTGCCCAGTCATGATTTTTTAAATGCTCTCTGAAATCTTTTTCTTTTAACAAAAAGCCTTCTAAAAGCCATTGTGAAATGTCAATCTGCACTCGCATTCCTTTCGGATAATAATCCTCAAGATCAAAAACTTCTAAGGCGCTATTGGCAACTTTATTGATTATTTCTTCCATACGAAAAGTTTAGTTTCAGGTTTAAAGTTTCAAGTTGAACAACCTGAAACTTTAAACTTGAAACAAATATTAAAGCATTCCTAATTCTAATTTTGCTTCTTCACTCATTAAATCCTTGCTCCAAGGCGGATCGAAAGTAATTTCTACTTCAACATCTTTTATGTTGTCGATTGTTTTTACTTTTTCTTCGACTTCTCTTGGTAAACTTTCCGCTACAGGACAGTTTGGAGAGGTTAGTGTCATTAGGATTTTTACTTCGTAATCGGTGTTCACCATTACATCGTAAATCAATCCTAATTCATAAATATCTACAGGAATCTCCGGATCATAAATGCCTTTTAAAACTTTTACGATTGATTCTCCTAAGTCGTTAGTGTCTATTTCTTGTTCCATTTTGTTTTTTTATTTTTTTTTAAACCATATAAGTGATGTAAGTTTATTTAAAATTGGGGCTTACATTCTTGGGTTTGTTCTTTTGTTTTTTTAACCATATAAGTGATGTAAGTTCATTTAAAATCTGGGCTTACATTTCTTGGGTTGTTTTTTATTTTTAATCTTCAAGCCAGCGATATAATTCGTTGACATATGTTTTTTGACCTTCGTGATAAATATTAGTTACATTAAAATTAATCATGAGTCCAATAGATACTTGCAAAAGTTTCATGTAGGACATCAATTTTGCAATGTGAATAGGTATGATTCTGTCAACTGCTTTCAATTCTAAAACCAAACAATTTTCAATGAATAAATCACATCTTAGATCTGACTCAAGATTTAAGCCTTTATACTCAATCGGAATTATTAATTCGGATTGAAAATTAATTCCTCTTAAAGAAAGTTCTTTAATCATACATTGATGATATATACTTTCTAAAAGACCGGGTCCAATATTTTTATGAACTTCAATTGCTGCTCCATTAACCTGATAAATTAAATCACTCAAATATTTCTTAGTTACCATTATTGTTTTTAGTGTAATAGTAAAAAAAGAAAGAGGAGGCGCAGACTTAAAAATATTTCTAAAACCAAATAAATTATATACGTAAATATAGGCTTGCTAAAATGAACTTACATCACTTATATGGTTTAAATAATAAGTTTAGTTTTTGTTCTTAGCATCAAAAGCCAAAGCGTACATTTTGATGTTTTTGATCATCGAAACTAATCCGTTTGCACGTGTAGCAGATAAATGTTCTTTCAATCCGATTTCATCTATAAAATCAACATCAGCATCTAAAATATCTTTTGCTTTCTGATTCGAAAAAGCACGAATTAAAATAGCAATAATTCCTTTCGTTAAAATGGCATCACTATCTGCTGTGAAAGCAATTTTATCATCGGATTGCTCTCCTTGCAACCAAACTTTAGATTGACATCCTTTGATTAGATTTTCTTCGGTTTTATATTCTTCTTTTATTAATGGAAGAGTTTTTCCTAATTCGATGATGTATTCGTAGCGTTGCATCCAGTCATCAAACATGGAGAACTCGTCTACTATTTCGTTTTGTATTTCTTTTATTGTCATAATTATTCTTTCGTAAAATCGACCAGCAAATTTACTAATTTCTCTATTTCCTTTGGAGGAAAACCATTGTCAAAACCTTTTGTTTCATAGGTTTTTCCATTTGTTGTTACTTTTAAGTTTGCAATGGCTGCACCATCGTAAAAGCGCTTTTCTGTTGGTGCTTTTAAATTTGGAATATTATCTAAATTAATCTTCTCAAACTCAGTAACAATCTTATTCCATTTTGCGGCATCTATTTTGCTTTCAACTGCCTCTGTATCTCTACCGTTTGTAACAGAAACAGATTTATTCTGGACAAGTATTTTTTTATAAAGACCTCTGGAAAGGGCTGAATACTCAATTTGTGTTGACTTCATGTCTGTTTTTTTTTGACTTGAACAACTTGACGTAATAAAAAAAGTTAAAAGCAATATGGATACGATACGCATAGGTTTGTTTTTTTAGCTTAACATTGTTTTTGCCTTTTTAACCGCATCAACCATCAAATCAATTTCTTCTTTGGTATTGTAAAAAGAAAACGAAGCACGGATCGTTCCGGGAATACAAAAGAAATTCATAATAGGTTGTGCACAATGATGTCCGGTTCTAACGGCAATTCCTAATTTATCAATTATCGAACCAATGTCGTAAGGATGAATGCCATCAATATTAAACGAAACTACAGAAGCTTTATTTTTTCCGGTTCCGTAAATTCGTAAACCTTCAATTTCCAGCAAACGTTTTGTAGCATATTCTAATAGTTCTTCTTCGTGCTCTTGTATGTTGTCAAAACCAATGTTATTCAAATAATCAATAGCAGTACCAAGAACGATACCACCTGCGATATTTGGAGTTCCAGCTTCAAATTTATGTGGTAAATCGGCGTAAGTTGTTTTCTCGAAAGTAACCTCTTTAATCATTTCGCCACCACCTTGGTAAGGAGGAAGTTTATTCAACCACGCTTCTTTTCCGTATAAAATCCCTGTTCCTGTCGGACCGCACATTTTGTGTCCCGAAAAAACATAAAAATCACAATCTAAATCCTGAACGTCCGGTTTTAAATGTGGAACCGCTTGTGCACCATCAATTAAAACAGCAGCGCCAACCGCATGTGCTTTTTCGATTATGTATTTTATCGGATTGATGATTCCTAATGCATTTGAAATATGATTGACAGTCACGACTTTTGTTTTCTCAGAAAGCAAGGCATCAAAAGCATCCATGATCAGTTCGCCATCTTCATTCATCGGAATAACTTTCAGTACGGCACCAGTTTTCTCGCATAACATTTGCCAAGGCACAATGTTACTGTGGTGCTCTAAAGCAGAAACCAAAACCTCGTCACCCGGTTTTAAAATAGACGCAAATCCATTTGTAACCAAGTTGATTCCGTGTGTCGTTCCCGGAGTAAAAAGTACCTCGTGAGTGAACTTAGCGTTAATATGTTGTTGCACTTTACCACGAGAAATTTCGTAGGCATCAGTGGCTAATTGACTTAAAGTATGAACACCACGGTGGATGTTTGCATTTATTTCCTGATAGTATTTTTCGATAGCATCAATCACAATTTGTGGTTTTTGTGAAGTAGCACCGTTGTCAAAGTATACTAAAGGTTTTCCGTTTACAGTTTGTGAAAGTATCGGGAAATCAGCTCTTATTTTTTGAATATCTAGCATGTCTTATTTAGAAAAAGTCTATTTACAAAAGTACTAAAACTAAATTGTTTTATACGGCTATTCTATAATTTCCTTTTATGGTGCTATTGGTTGTGGAATGAAATGTTGATTCTGTAAATTTTATTTCATTTTCATGAGTTATTCGAATTGTATTTCTAAATTGTGTTGTAAAATCGTGAAAATAAATTGATTATATTGCATTAAAATATTAAGAAAATCATGAAGAAAATCGTCAAACTGCTTGTGCTTGTTTTAGTTGTTGCTCTTTTATATTATGGATTTACTACTTATCCGAAGCTGGATCTGATTTCGGGCTTTTCGGCTAAGAGTGTTGCATCCGGACATTTTTTGGATAACAGGTCTTTAGAATTGATTGAAAAAGGAGATAATGATATCCCGTTGCTTGATCTTGCTACTAACAAAATTGATGAAGCTGGTAAATTTGCTACATCGGCGGTTTATGGATTAAAAGAACGAAAAGCAATTTACAGAGAAGGTTTAGGAGCTACTTTAATTAATGAAGATTTTGATGTTTCGAAACCCTATTTATTACCAAAAAGAATAAAACTAGTGAACGATTTGTCTTTTCCTTATGGAAATAACGAACCAAAAGATACTGTTTTTGCAAATGTAGATTATGCGAAATTGAAAAATGCAGTAGCCAATGCTTTTGATAAAACGGGAGGCAAATTAAAAAGAACCCGAGCGGTTGTGGTTTTATATAAGGACAAATTAATTGCCGAAAAATACGATACAGGTTTTACAAAAGACAGTAGAATATTAGGCTGGTCGATGACCAAAAGCCTTACAAGCGCTGCTTTTGGCGTATTGGTAAAACAAGGAAAAATCGATATTTATAAACCTGCCCCAATTGCAGAATGGAAAAATGATGACCGTAAAAACATAACGGTTAACGATTTACTGCACATGAATTCCGGTTTAGAATGGGAAGAGAATTACAGTACGATTTGCGACGCGACCAAGATGCTTTTTCAGTCAGAAGATATGGGAAAGGTACAAATGGATAAACCGGCACAATTCAAGCCCAATACACATTGGTATTATTCTTCCGGAACGACTAATTTATTGTCCAGAATATTAAAACATCAGTTCAAGTCACAACAAGAATACCTTGATTTTTGGTACAGTGCCGTAATCGATAAAATAGGAATGAACTCTATGGTAGTGGAACAGGACATGTCGGGAACATTTGTAGGGTCATCTTATGGTTGGGCAACACCGCGCGACTGGTCTAAATTTGGTTTGTTGTACCTGCATAAAGGAAACTGGAATGGAGAACAGGTTTTAGATGAAAGTTGGGTAAAATATACGGTAACACCAACAAACACATCAGACGGAAAATATGGAGCTCAATTCTGGTTGAATGCAGGGGGTAAATTTCCCGCAGCTCCAAAAGATATGTTTTATTGCAATGGGTACCAAGGGCAGACCGTTGCTATTATTCCATCGCTTGATTTGGTGATTGTAAGAATGGGGCTTAAAGAAGATCCTGCATTTGATTTCAATGGATTTTTGAAAGGTATAATTGATAGTGTGAAGAAATCGTAAAGTTTAACCGCAAGGCTCGCAAAGATTTTCTTTAGCACGCAGATTTTGCAGATTAGGCCGATCTTATTTACCTCTTAAAAAAATCTGTGCAATCTGCTAAATCTGCGTGCAAAAAAATTAGTTATAAATTAAAAAGGAGCCATAATTAAACTTTTTGTGCCTTGCGGTTAAAAGCCTACTGTAATCAATACCAAGCTGAATTAGATTACAAGTCCGTAATGTTAGACACCGCAAAATAAAAAACACAAAGTCCGCAAAGTTTAAATTAAACCTTGCGAACTTTGCGTAAATCCTAGCGCCCCTTGCGGTTAAACGCTCTATTATAAATCGAATCCTAAACTCACTCCTAATTTCGTAGCAATAATTTTAGTAATACGTTGTTTCAATTCCGGTATTTTGATACTTTCGATAACAGCATTTGAGAAGGCATACATCAACAATGCTTTTGCTTCTTTCTTAGGAATTCCACGTGATTGCATGTAGAACATAGCTGTTTCGTCTAATTGCCCAACGGTACATCCATGAGAACATTTTACATCATCAGCAAAAATTTCTAATTGCGGTTTTGCATTGATAGTTGCTTTATCACTCAATAGAATGTTATTACTTTTTTGGAAAGCATTTGTTTTTTGAGCTTCTTTTTCTACCAAAACTTTTCCGTTGAAAACTCCTGTAGAGCGATCAGAGAATATTCCTTTATAATCCTGGAAACTCTCGCAATTTGGTGTTGCGTGGTTTACCAAAGTATAATGATCTACGTGTTGTTTGTCGTTAAGAATTGAAATTCCGTTTAACGTACTTGTCAATCTTTCACCAAAGTGATAAAAGTTTAAGTTGTTACGCGTTAGATTTCCTCCAAACGAAAAAGTGTGTACGTAAGCGTGGCTTTCCTGTTGTTGAGAAACGTAAGTGTTGTCAACCAAATTGGCTTCGCTGTTGTCGTTTTGAATTTTGTAATAATCAACAATAGCACGTTTTTGAGCGAAAATCTCCGTAACGGAATTCGTTAAAACCGGGTTTTCATTCAAACTTTGGTGACGCTCGATGATTTGAACATGTGAATTTTCTCCAACAATAATCAAATTTCGAGGTTGAACCATTAGTGCAGCTTCGTTCCCTGTTGAGAAATACATGATTTCAATAGGCTTGTCAGCTACTTTCTTTTTTGGAATATTAATAAAGGCACCTTCCATTGCAAAAGCTGTATTCAATGAAGTCAAACTATCATCTTTACTTGCAATTTGATTAAAGTAGGTATCAATAATCATTTTATATTTTGGTTTGGTCAATGCCGATGACATTAGGCAAACATCAATTCCGTCGTGTGTAGTAGAAGACAGGTGTGAACTGAAAACCCCATCGATAAATACCAATTTATAAGTATCGATTTCATGTAAAAAGTATTTTTTTACCTGATTAAATTCAATTGCACTTTCCTGCTTAGGAAAAACCGTAAAGTCATTTTTTAAGATGGCGTTTAGCGATGTGTATTTCCAAGCTTCTTCTTTTTTGGTTGGGAAACCTTTATTCTCGAAGTTTTTTAAGGCGTTCGTGCGAATGTCATGTAAATCTGAATGTACATCAACACGCTCTTCAAAAGCCATAAAAGACGATACTAATTTTTCTTTTAAATCCATTTCTATAGTTGTAAGTTATGAGTTATGAGTTATGAGTTTTGTAAACTGTAAACTGTAACTGTAAACTAATTTTCCGCTTTAATCCAGTCGTATCCTTTTTCCTCTAACTCGTAAGCCAATTCTTTTCCACCTGATTTTACGATTCTTCCGTTGTATAAAACGTGAACGAAATCCGGAACGATATAATCCAATAAACGTTGGTAGTGTGTGATTACGATAATGGCGTTTTTCTCGCTTTTTAACTTGTTCACACCGTTAGCAACAATTCTTAGGGCATCAATATCAAGACCAGAATCGGTTTCGTCAAGGATGGCTAATTTTGGTTCTAACATTGCCATTTGGAAAATTTCGTTTCTTTTTTTCTCTCCACCTGAAAAACCTTCGTTTAAAGAACGAGATAAAAATTTACGATCGATTTCTAACAACTCCGATTTCTCACGAATTACTTTTAGCATTTCGTTAGCCGGCATTTCTTCCTGACCATTTGCTTTACGAGTTTCGTTGATTGCTGTTTTCATGAAGTTGGTGACACTTACTCCCGGAATTTCTACAGGATATTGAAACGAAAGGAAAACTCCTTTGTGTGCTCTTTCTTCAGGAGCAAGATCAGCAAGATCTTCTCCGTCAAGGAAAACTGCTCCGTCAGTAACTTCGTAGTTTTCATTTCCGGCAATTACAGCCGAAAGGGTACTTTTTCCAGAACCGTTTGGTCCCATGATGGCGTGTACTTCACCAGCTTTAACTTCTATATTAATTCCCTTAAGGATTTCTTTATCACCAATTGAGGCGTGAAGGTTTTTTATTGATAACATTGTTTTTTTTTATTTTATATAAATGTCAATTCTATTTTTGTTGTTTGGTTTAGGATGTTAGCATTAAAATGCGCGTGTCCTAAATATTCCATGCCTAAATAATCGGCTGATTTTTTGAATGGGATGTAAAAACTATCTTCAATTTCATTATCGTGCGAATTAGATATTACTCCAATTTTCTTTCCTCTGAGTTTTCGTCCGGTTTCTTTCTCAATTCGAATTAAATCTGAAATGCGATCAAAGAAAACCTTCATAATTCCACTCATATTATACCAATATATAGGAGTCGCAAAAATCAAAGTATCATACTTTTCGATTATTTCTCTTATCAAAGGCAGAAAATCATCGTCTATGTTTTTGCTTTCGTAATCATAATAAGAGATACTATAATCACTTAGATTAATAATATCTGCCGCGGACTCTTTAGCAATTTGATCCACAATTTTTGTTGTGTTTCCGTTTTTTCTGGAAGAACCTAAAATGATGACTTTTTTATTTTCCATTAATACTTATTCGTAATGTCCTTTTAATGAAATTATATTTAATATTTCTATCGTATTCTCGTCTATAATTTCATAAATTAATCGATGTTCTTGATCAATTCTTCTAGACCAAACTCCTGACAAACTATATTTTAAAGGTTCAGGCTTTCCAATTCCTTCAAAAGGGCTTTCTTGAATAGCCCTCAATAATTCAGAAATTTTCTTTAAAACTTTTTTATTTCCCGATTTAGTCCAAAAAGCAAGATCATTTTTTGCTTTGCTGGAGAAAACTATTTCCATAGCTTGTCTATATCTTCGATCGACATTTTAGTGCCTTTGCCTTGTCTTAATTCTTCTCTTGCGTCCAAAATTTCTTGTACAAATTCTGGATTATATGGCTTTTCTTTTTCTTCAATAATTTCAAAACCAAGAGATTTTGCCAGTGATTTTAAAACCGGAAAATCTTTTTTCTTTACATTTTTTAAGATGATATCCATATTGCTTTGTTTTGATTATCCTACAGATCCTTCCAAAGAAATTTCTAATAATTTTTGAGCTTCAACAGCAAATTCCATTGGTAATTTGTTCAAGACATCTTTACTGAAACCGTTTACAATTAAGGCAATCGCTTTTTCTGTCGGGATACCTCTTTGGTTGCAATAAAAAACCTGATCTTCTCCAATTTTACTGGTAGTTGCTTCGTGCTCAATTTTTGCAGAAGGATTTTTACTTTCGATATAAGGGAAAGTATGAGCTCCGCAATTATTACCCATTAACAAAGAGTCACATTGCGAAAAGTTTCTTGCATTTTCAGCTCTTGGGCTAATTTGCACTAATCCTCTATAACTGTTTTGTGATTTTCCGGCAGAGATACCTTTAGAAATAATAGTCGATTTAGTGTTTTTACCTAAATGGATCATTTTAGTTCCGGTATCGGCTTGCTGGTAATTATTGGTAACGGCGATAGAATAAAATTCTCCAACCGAATTATCTCCTTTTAATACACAAGAAGGATATTTCCAGGTTACAGCAGAACCTGTTTCTACCTGTGTCCATGAAATTTTAGCATTCGTTTCGCATAAACCTCTTTTGGTTACGAAATTATAAACACCACCTTTTCCTTCTTTGTTTCCAGGGAACCAGTTTTGAACGGTAGAGTATTTAATTTCTGCATCGTCCATGGCGATTAATTCAACAACAGCAGCGTGTAATTGATTTTCATCACGACTTGGAGCAGTACAGCCTTCCAGGTAAGAAACATAACTTCCGGCGTCGGCAATTACAAGAGTTCTTTCGAATTGTCCTGTTCCTGCCTGATTGATTCTGAAATACGTTGAAAGTTCCATTGGGCAACGAACACCTTTTGGAATATAACAGAAACTTCCGTCAGAGAAAACAGCTGAGTTTAATGCCGCATAGAAGTTGTCTTTTTGAGGTACAACTGTTCCTAAATATTTACGAACTAATTCAGGGTGTTCTTTGATCGCTTCTGAAATTGGACAGAAAATAATTCCTTTTTCAGCCAATGTTTTTTTGAAAGTAGTAGCAACAGAAACAGAATCGACTACAATATCCATAGCGACATTGTTCATCATTTTTTGTTCGTCAACAGAGATTCCTAACTTTTTGTACATTTCCAAAAGTTCCGGATCTACGTCGTCTAATGTTTTGTTTGGATCTACTTGTTTTGGAGCGGAGTAGTAAGAAATAGCTTGAAAATCCGGTTTTGCATAATGAACATTTGCCCATTCCGGTTCAATCATTTCTTTCCACGCACGAAAAGCCTCGATGCGCCAATCGGTCATCCATTCCGGTTCTTCTTTTTTAAGAGAAATAGCGCGAACGATGTCTTCGTTTAGGCCAATAGGAAACGTTTCCGATTCAATATCAGTGTAAAATCCGTATTCGTATTCTTTGGTTTCGAGTTCGATTTTTAAATCGTCTTCAGTGTATTTTGACATTTTTTAGTTTTTTAAAACTTTTTGAAAATGATTTATTCTCAAAAGGTTTAAATTTTTGCTGTTATAAATTCTTTTGATTTATAGTGAAAAAGATTCTCCACAACCACAAGTTCTGCTTGCATTTGGATTGTTGAATACAAACCCTTTTCCGTTTAATCCGCCTGAGAACTCCAATATGGTTCCGGCTAAATATAGAAATGATTTTTTTTCAACTGCAATTGTTATGTCGTTGTCTACAAATATTTTATCGTCGTCGCCTTTGGTTTTGTCGAATTTTAAATCATAGGACAAACCGGAGCATCCGCCACTTTTTACACCTACGCGTACGTAGTCATGAGCGGCATCAAAACCATCGTCTTTCATCAAATCGATGATTTTCTTTTTGGCTGTATCAGAAACTTTTATCATTGTGTTTATAGTATTTGTTTTTTTATTTCATTTTAAACGAGCTCCGAAATAGTAATGAAATCATTATATTTTAAAGTACTGTATTTCAATGTGAAAATGAAATTATTTGCAAAGATACGACTTAAAAACCTTTTTCCATAATGGTTCACATTATTATAACAAATGTTAAAATAGACAGAAGTTATTTTAATAGAGGAAGCCTTTGCTTTGGGATTTTGAGACCAGACTTTTATTTTGATTTAGGGGATGATTTTTTTGCCACGAATTTCGCGAATTGGCACGAATTATTTTTTGCCACAGATTAAAAAGATTTGCACAGATTATTTAATCATTTTAATCCTTTAATCTGTGGCTTTTTTTACTAATAGATGTGCGAGGTTGGGAACTATTTGTCAAAGTTCTAAAGGCATTTTCTCAAAATCTGTAACAAATAAAAATTTCACTAAATAATGAAAGAATTAGTGTCAATTCGTGTAATTCGTGGCCACTTTTTCCCATTTCTGCTAATGACATTATATGTTTTTAAATAGATTTTTTAGCATATGGAAATTGGATTTCCTAGCTTTGTTTTTCTAATAGAAACTTACTTTCATGAAACTATATCCAATAGAATCCGGAAATTTTAAACTAGATGGTGGCGCCATGTTTGGTGTTGTGCCTAAAACAATCTGGAATAAAACCAATCCTGCCGACAACAATAACCTGATTGACATTGCGGCACGTTGCCTGCTAATAGAAGACGGAAACCGACTTATTTTGATTGATACCGGAATGGGAAACAAACAATCAGAAAAGTTTTTTGGTTACTATTCGCTGTGGGGATCACATTCTTTAGATGCTTCTTTGGCAAAATATGGTTTTCACCGGGATGCGATTACGGACGTTTTTATGACGCATCTTCATTTTGATCATTGTGGAGGAAGTGTCCAATGGAACTCAGGTAAAACGGGCTACGAACCCGCTTTTAAAAATGCCAGATATTGGACAAACGAAAGTCATTGGGAATGGGCAACAAAGCCTAATGCTCGCGAAAAAGCTTCCTTTTTATCGGAGAATATTTTGCCGATGCAGGAAAGTGGTCAGTTGAATTTTATTCAAAGACCAAATGGTGATTTTGGAGTTGCTGAAGAATTAGGTTTCGGAATTTTTTACGTTGATGGTCATACCGAAAAACAGATGATTCCACATATTCAATACAAAGATAAAACGATTGTTTTTTGTGCCGATTTGTTGGCGACAGCAGGACACATTCCATTGCCGTATGTTATGGGGTACGATACCAGACCTTTATTGACGATGCCTGAGAAATCAAAATTTTTGAATGCAGCTGCAGATCACAATCATTATTTATTTCTGGAACATGATGCACATAATCAGATTATAACAGTAGAACACACCGAAAAAGGAGTTCGATTGAAAGACGTTTTTACTTGTGAAGACATTCTTTAGAGAAAAACTAAAGGCATAAAAAAAATCCCATTTTCAAATCGATGAAAATGGGATTTTTTAGTTTTAGATTAGATCAACTTATTCAAGAATTATCTTCTTAGCCGAAGCCGCATCCTGATTGATTAAATAGACATAATAAATTCCTTTTGGCAGACCGGACAAATTGATGGTATTGTCGGTGTTTGTTGCATCTAAAGTAAACGTTTTTACTAGTTGCCCCAGTGCGTTGTAAACCGTTGCTTTTTCTAAACTTACATTTTGGATGTTTAAAATGTTTTTAGTTGGATTTGGATACACAACAGTGTTTTTAAAAACAGAATCTTCGAGGCCTAAGGCATCACAAACCGTTTTAAAGTTTGCTGTGGCGTCTTTGAAATTGGCCCAATTTGTATTAGAATAGGAAACATCATCGACCAAAATACAGCTTAATGAAGGATTTTCTATAAGGTTTATTTGTCTGATGTATTTGTTTCCTCCACTTTTTAAATTTAAAGCCGAAAGATCATTGTTGCTACAGTATATTAAATCCAGAAGGCGATTTTTAGAAAGATCCAAAATTTTTAATTGATTGGAAGAGCAGCGCAAATCGTATAATTCTTTATTGCTCGAAACATCAAGAGTAGTTAATTGATTGTCCATGCAAAACAAATCGTGTAGCTTAAGATTCTTTGCAAGATTAAGACTTGTCAATTTATTATCAGAGATATATAATTCTTCTAAAACAGGATTATTTGAAGTCTCTATAGTAGTTAGTTTATTATCATTAACATTTAAATAGGTTAAATCTAAGTTTTGAGAAATATTGATTGTAGTCAATAGATTATTTGTACAGAATAAACTGGTCAATGCTGTAAAATCCTGAATTCCGGTTAAATCAGAAATAGAGGCTCCATTTAGGTTTAGTTCCGTTACAAAAGAAATTCTTGCGGTTGAAACTTTTCCATCGGGAACGCCGGAATCAATTTTTAACGCAATTAACTTTTCTTCAAAATTAATATCAGGAATTAAAGTGTTTTGCAAATTACACGCTTCATTGAAACTCGCAGCTGCATCTTTTTTACCCGACCAGTTTGCATTTGAATAAGCAGGATCATCTACTTCAATGCAGCTTAGATTTAGATTATTCGTAAAATTAGAATTGGCAATATCCAGGTTTTTGTTATTTCCGTTTTTCAAATTTAAATACCATAATCGATTCCCATAACAGTCCAGTTTTACAAGAGCTGTATTTTTAGAAGCATCCAAATATTCTATACTGTTCGTATTGCAATTGAAAGCAGTTAAGGCTGGATTTTTGGTTAGATCTATAGTTGTTATTTTATTATTTGAAAAATTTAAAGTTGTTAAAGCTGTATTATTAGAAACGTCTAAGGTTGTAAAATTAGAGTAAAGGGAATTCATACTCAAATTCAAATAAGTCAGCGCTTTATTTTTAGAAACATCGAGGGTTTTTAATCGGTTTTTGCTACAATCCAAATAGGTCAAATCAGTGTTTTTAGAAACATCTAAAGTCTCCAGGGCATTTTCGGGAGCATATAAAGTAGCTAAAAATATATTTTTGGATAGATTTAAATACGATATTTTATTCAAGCCGCAATCCAGATACGTCAAAGACAGAAAATCCTGAATTCCGCCTAAATTTGAAATATTGGCAGAAGAAGCATCTAAAGAAGTTACCGAAATTATACTGGTGGTCATGATCTTTCCATTTTTGCCATCGGTATCAATTCCTATTGCGATCAATTTGTCTTCAAAAGCAGGGTCGGGAATCAACGTGTAGGCAATAGAAGTGCCACAACTGGTATTGTAAGAAGCTGCTTTGTCTTTTGAGGAACTCCAAGTCGAATTCGAATAAGCGACTTTGTCAACGCTGATACAGGTTAAATTTGGGTTGCTCAGAAACTTAGGTTTTGGCATGTTTAGATTATTGCCATTTTTCACATTCAGATTAACTAGTTTATTGGTGCTGCAATCAAAATTATTCAGAGACATTGTACTTGAAACATCAAGACTTGTTAATTCATTATTTGAACAATTTAAAGTAATCAAACTTTGATGATTAGAAATATTCAGCTCCGGCACTCGATTATAAGAACAGTCCAGAGAAGTCAAATGAATATTTTTTGAAACATCTAAACGAGCCAAAATATTATAACTGCAATTTAGTTCTTCTAACTTCAAATTTTGGGTCACGTTTAAAGCCCTTAGGTTAGCTGACTTACATTCTAAAACCGTCAAAGCACTATTTTTAGAAACCTCTAAGGTAGCCAGTTCAATGTTATTTGAACAGCGTAGAGTTGTCAAAGCACTATTTTTAGTAAAATCGAGTGAACTTAATTGATTTTTGCTGCAATCTAAATTGGTCAGATTTAGATTTTTTGAAAAATCCGGATTTCTTAAAGTATTTCCGGAACAATTTAGAGTGCTTAATTTGGTAAAATCCTGAATTCCTGTTAAATCTGCAATAGCACTATTTGAAACGTCTAATGTGGTCTGTGACGAAATACTTGCCGTTAACACTTTCCCATCGGTTGGCCCCGCGTCTATCAAAAGGGCAATTAATTTTTTTTCAAAATTTAAGTCTGGGATCGCGGTGTATTGTTGATCGCAGAGCAAGGTATATCTGGCTTGATAATCTTTCTTATTGGACCAGTTTTTATTTGAATAAATTACATCATCTACTAAGATGCAGCTCAATCCAGGATTGTCATAAACCTCTATATTATAGAGAGAATTCCAATAAAAGAGCGTATTCTTTCCGTTTTTTAAGTTTAAACTCGTTAAGGAGTTAGTTCGGCAGGATAAAGCTTTTAGGCTAACATTTTTTGAAACATCAAGACTTGTTAATGCGTTGATTTCACAATATAAATATTCCAAAGGAACACTTTTTGAAACCGTAAGATTTGTTAGTTTATTGTTTGAGCAATTTAAATAAGTCAGCGCTTTTTTTTCAGAAACATCAATATTTGTCAATTGATTATCATTGCAATTGATGTAAGTTAAAGCTGTATTTTTAGAAATATCCAGATTCGTTAGTCGATTGCGTTGGCAGTATAAAGTTGTCAGAGCACTATTTTTAGTAAGATCCAAGCTCGTGATCAAGTTGCCAAAACAGGACAAAGAAGTTAAGGCTTTAAAATCCTGAATCCCGGTCATATTTATAATAGATTGACTTGGAAGATTGCTTTGATTATTACTTACATCTAAAGAATTTAGTGTGGCTATGCTAGAGGTCAGCACTCTTCCGTCAGTTACCCCCAAGTCAATGCCAAGTCGGATTAGTTTCGTTTCGAAAATCACATCCGGAATAAGGGTATATTGCTCGGTTCCCTGAACATAAACTTGCAGATTATCAATCGCCACATTAAATCCGATAGCATCATTTGTAAGCAAGGAAATACTTAAATCGTAAGACAGGTTTTGGTCCGGTGTAAAAGTGATTTCATTGGTTCCCCAATTATTGTCTGTGGCAAAAGTAGTATTCGAAAGTGTTGTCGAACTTCCATTTTTGCTAATATTCAGGACAATAGGGTGCGCATTATTGTAGTTACTGCTTAAATATTTGTATTTAAACTTTATTGTATAGGTAATTCCGGCACTCATGGGAACTTGAGTTGTAATTTTCGGAATTAAAGTGTTGTTTAGAAAGGATAGTTTTATACTGTTAGCGCCCCTCCAGAAGTCGGAAGTGTTCTGACTAACATTGTTTTCGATCGTCCAGCCCGGCAATGTTTTGTTATTTGTCCAGTTTTCAAATTCCCCATTGGAGACTAAATTTATTTGTGCATAAATAGAAAAATGGGCTAATACCAAGAATAAAAGTAGTTTTGTTTTCATAGATAGGTTTTAGTATTTTGGAAATGCAAGTATACAAATTAGATTGGGTTTTATTACGGAAACCCGTATTAATTTTTTTTCAAAAAACAATATTAAAACACACGAAAAGTACACATTTATAAACAGATAACCACTAAAAAATCATAAGGCAGTGTTAATGGTTAGTTTTTTGCAACAAAAAAGCATAATTTAGTCGCAACTTTTAACTTTTATATTAAAATAGATTACATGAGTCCTATAAAATCAAATACGTTATCTGCTTTTGCATTACTTGTTTTAGCAGGTTGTAGTGCAACTTTACAAGCACAAGTTTCTACTCCTAAAGCAGCCATTACAACACCTTTGGTTATTGTAAAAAAAGCTCCGGTTTCTGAGAATGATTTAAAAAGATGGAGCCATCTTGATTTAGTAAAAGATACTATTGCAGGAATGAGTGTCGACAGAGCTTATGCGGAGTTGCTACAAGGAAAAACTGGTAAAAAAGTAATTGTAGGTATTGTGGATTCCGGTGTAGACATCGAACATGAAGACCTGAAAGGAATGGTGTGGACCAATCCTAAAGAAATTCCGGGTAATGGAATTGATGATGACAAAAACGGTTTTATTGATGATATTAATGGATGGAATTTCCTTGGGGATGCCGTACATGAAAATCTTGAAATGACTCGTGTTGTTAAAAAAGGAGATGACGGATCTGCGGAATACAAAAATGCATTGGCGCAATACGAAGAAAAATCTAAAAAACTTTTGCAGGACAAACAACAGGTTGATTATTTGTTGGATGTTCATAATACGATAAAAAAAGCTTTAAATAAGACGACTTACAAGTTGGAAGATTTAAGCACAATTACTTCAACAGACGAAAAAATAGTGTTGAGTAAAAATATCATGACACAGATTTTTACCAATGCAGGACCAACTTTTGATCCGGAAGAAGAGTTGGAAGCTTACAGAGAGCAGGTTTACGATCAATTCAATTACAATCTGAATAAAGATTTTGACGGAAGAAAAGTGGTAGGAGATAATCCGGAAGACATCAAAAACACAAAATATGGTAATAACGTAGTTTTTGGTCCTGATAAAGAAAAAGCCCTTCACGGAACACACGTTGCGGGTATTATCGCGCAAGTTCGAGGTAATAATTTAGGTGGAGACGGTGTTGCCAACAATGTTGAAATCTTAACCGTTAGAGCCGTTCCTGATGGAGATGAGTATGATAAAGATATTGCCTTGGCAATTCGTTATGCTGTTGACAATGGTGCAAAAGTAATTAACGGAAGTTTCGGGAAAAGTTTCTCTCCTCATAAAGAATGGGTGTACGAGGCTATAAAATATGCCGCTAAAAAAGATGTATTAATTGTTCATGCTGCAGGTAATGACGGTTACAATATTGATGAAACAAAAAACATCAATTACCCGAATGACTCGCAAGACAATATAAAAGAATTTGCGGACAATGTTATTACAATTGGTGCGATCAATAAAGAATACGGACAAAATGTAATCGCAGGATTCTCTAATTTCGGAAAAATAAACGTTGACGTTTTTGCTCCGGGTGAAGAAATCTACGCAACGGTTCCTAATAACAAATACAAGTATCTGCAAGGGACTTCAATGGCTTCGCCAAATGCTGCGGGAGTTGCTGCTTTGATCCGTTCTTATTATCCAAAATTAAAAGCTTCACAAGTAAAACATATTTTGATGGAATCAGGAGTTGCTCTCCCATCAATGGTAGTTTTAGGTGAAAACCCGGATCCGAGCCAAAAACCGGTGCCGGTTTCGTCTGCTGAATCTTCTAAAACAGCCAAAATGGTAAACGCTTATAACGCTTTATTAATGGCTGAAAAAATGTCAAAAAAATAAAAACATAAATTACTAATCCGATGGAAGAGTGAAGACTCTTCCATTTTCTATTTTATTGAATATGCATAAAATTATTCTATTATCTTTTTTGAGTTTGGGTTTAAACTCAGCTTTTGCACAAAGCGCTCCATACTGGCAACAACATGCCGATTATAAAATGGAGGTTTCGATGGATGTAAAAAACTATCAGTACAAAGGGAAGCAAGAATTGGTTTATACCAATAATTCTTCCGATACATTAAAAAAAGTATTCTATCATTTATTTCTGAATGCATTTCAACCCGGAAGTGAAATGGATGCTCGTTTGCATTTTATTAAAGATCCGGACGGAAGAATGGTGAATAAAGTAAAAAGTGCCGATGGTAAAGAAACAAAGCAAAGCCGAATTGAAACTTTAAAACCAAACGAAGTAGGGTATTTAAAAGTTACTAATTTTAAACAAGATGGTGTTACCGCTCAAACCAGAACTTCCGGAACTATTTTGGAAGTAACACTGGCGAAGCCAATTTTGCCGAATTCTAAATCAACTTTTACGTTAGATTTTGACGGACAAGTTCCGGTTCAGGTGCGTCGTACAGGAAGAAATAACACGGAGGGAATCGAATTGTCAATGTCACAATGGTATCCTAAATTAGCCGAATTTGATTTCGAAGGCTGGCATGCAGATCCTTATATCGCGAGAGAGTTTCACGGTGTGTGGGGTAATTTTGATGTGAAAATTACAATTGATAAAGAGTATACAGTTGGAGGTTCCGGATATCTTCAGGACAAAAACCAAATCGGACACGGTTACGAAGATGCAGGTGTAACAGTAGTATACCCTAAAAAAGCAAAAACGTTAACCTGGCATTTTATTGCACCAAATGTGCATGATTTTACCTGGGCAGCTGATAAAAACTATATTCATGATATCGTAAAAGGACCAAATGATGTTGATTTGCATTTCTTCTACAAAAACAATCCGAAAGTAGCAGAGAACTGGAAGAAACTGGAGCCGTTAATGGTTAAAGTAATGGATTACTATAATCAGAGAGTTGGAGCTTATCCGTACAAACAATATTCCTTTATTCAAGGAGGTGATGGTGGAATGGAGTATGCTATGTGTACTTTAATGTTAGGAAACGGAACTCTTGAAGGAATTCTGGGAACGGCAACACACGAATTAGGACATTCTTGGTTCCAACATATTTTAGCTTCAAACGAATCAAAACACCCATGGATGGATGAAGGTTTTACAACTTACATTGAAGACAGTGCTTTGAATGAATTGGCTGGAGATAAAAAAGAAGTAAATCCGTTTAAAGGAAACTATAATGCGTATTACAGCTTAGTTTCATCAGGAAAAGAGCAGCCACAAACCACTCATGGTGATCGTTATGATGAGAACAGACCTTACAGTATTTCTTCTTATGTAAAAGGAAGTATCTTTCTTTCTCAGTTGGCTTATGTAATTGGTCAGGAGAATTTAGATGCGACTTTAAAGAGATATTACAATGATTTTAAATTCAAACACCCAACGCCAAATGATATCAAAAGAACAGCAGAGCGAGTTTCCGGTGCTGAGCTGGACTGGTATTTGATTGACTGGGCAGAAACAACAAATACAATTGACTACGGAATAAAAGACGTAGCTGATAATGCTGGTAAAACAACCGTTTCTTTAGAAAGAATCGGAAGAATGCCAATGCCTCTTGACTTAACAGTTGAATATACTGATGGTACAACAGAGAGTTTCTATATTCCGCTAAGAATGATGAATTACATTAAACCAAATCCGAATCCAAACGTAAAAAGAACTGTTTTGGAAGATTGGGCTTGGGCAATGTCAAACTATAGTTTTACAATAGACAAAAACAAAGCTGCAATTAAAAAAATCACAATTGATCCAAGCGGATTAATGGCCGATGTAAAAGCAGCAAATAATGTTTATGAAGTAAAATAATTTACTGAATTGAATAAAGAAAGCCCTTAAAAAATAATTTTTTTAAGGGCTTTTTCTTTTAAGAGTAAATCTATAAAATAGGTTTTACATCTGTTACGATATCACTTTGTACTGTCTTTTTTAGCGGAAACATCTTTCTATAGCTCAACACTCTCCACAGCCATTCAACAGGGCCATAATTGTATCTGTCAAGCCACCATTTGCTTATGAATAACTGAATTGTAAACACAAAAATCGCTAAGAAAAAGTAAAACCAGTACGGTAAAGTGTTGTAAATTTTGAAGCCAGCTCCGGAAAATAGGAAAAAGGCAATGATATTTTGCATCAGATAATTGGTTAAAGTCATTTTGCCGCTAACCCTGAAATAGTTGAAGACCGTTTTTAGTTTTCCGTTTGCATAGAGCAAACAAATTCCGGATGCTATAAACAACATTGTACTTATTATGGTCCAAAAAACAGGATTAAAATAAGTAAAAACTACTGTTTGTTTAAGGAAGATTTGGAAAAGAATACCGGAAGCAATTGCTAAAAAGAACGTGATGATAAGGGTTCTTTTTAAAGATTTCTTTAATTCAGGTAAACGATTAAAAAAGTTGATTTTTTGGGCATAAAACCCCAAAAGCATCAGGGCAAACATCACAACATGGACGGTAATTGCATAAGGGAGATTAATCATTTCCTGATAATACGTTCCGAGTAAATTGAATTGGAATACATCGAGCCAATTATCAGAATAAAATAATTTTAAATATTTGGCAGTAGACTGTACATCGGGTAATGTCTGTTTGATACTATTAATGTAGGCTGTAAGAAACGGAATGAATACTAAAAGAACAATGCTGCTTATAAGAATTGTTCTAGGGGAGCTTCTATAAAAGAGCAAAAGAAATAAACCTAAAAAAGCATAGTCTTTTAAAATATCGCCAAGCCAGAAAGCAGAATTTACAAAAGCAAAAGCAAAAAGAATAAACATTCGCCAGCAGAAAAAAGAAACAGGATTTTTGCCTTTTTCTGCAACATTATTTATGAGTATTGCAAAACCGTATCCAAATAAAATACTCAATAAAGTCCAGGATTTGGCAGAAAAAAAGGTTAAATTAAAAAAGCTTATTACTTCAGAAAAAGCGCCTTTTTTTTGAATAAAACGGTCTAGCCCGATGTAGCGAAAATCGACATAGTTTCCTATGGCAACACCTAGTAAAGCCCATCCTCTTAAAATATCAACAATAGCGGTTCTTTTGTCTTCCTGAATAGGATTTAACGAATTTGTCATAAATCTAACGGTTTTTTTTCCTTTGTGTAAGGGTTTGGTTAATTAGTTTGTTAAAAACAGATCAAATGTAAGAAATTCTACAATTCGTATTTTTTAATTAAGAAACATTTTGTAAAAAAAAATAAGCATGTTATTCTAAAAGGATTTTCTTTTAAAATAACATGCTTATAGAGGTAAAAAAGCGCTTGGGTTTATCCCAAATGCTCCAGCATATCTTTTGTCATTGACTCTAAGTCAAAAGTATGTTTCCAATCCCAGTCTTCTCTGGCAGAGCTGTCATCAATACTCGCAGGCCAACTGTCTGCAATTTTTTGACGGAAATCAGGATTGTAAGTAATCTCAAATTCCGGAATATGTTTTTTAATTTCAGCAGCGATTTCGGTTGGTGTGAAACTCATCGCAGCTAAATTATAAGACGAATGAATTTTGATTTTTTCAACCGGTGCTTTCATAATGTTTATAGTAGCATCAATTGCATCATCCATATACATCATTGGCATTTTTGTTTCTGAAGATAAAAAGCACTCGTATTTTTTATCTGAAATCGCTTTGTAAAAAATATCCACTGCATAATCGGTAGTACCACCACCCGGAGGCGTAGACCAACTGATTAAACCCGGATAACGAATACTACGAACATCAACACCATAAATGTTATGGTAATATTCGCACCATCTTTCTCCTGCTTGTTTGCTAATTCCGTAAACCGTAGAAGGTTCCATTACGGTATATTGAGGGGTGTTTTCTTTTGGAGTTGTTGGTCCAAAAACAGCAATACTTGATGGCCAGAAAACTTTTTGAATTTTTTTTGCCTTAGCTAAATTTAAAACATGAAATAAAGAGTTCATATTCAAATCCCATGCAAATGCCGGATTCTTCTCAGCTGTAGCCGATAAAAGTGCCGCCATTAAATAAACATCGGTAATTTTATGCAACTCAACCAAATGTTCAATTTGATTAAAATCTAAAGCATTGACCACTTCAAAAGGCCCTGAATTAACAACATCAGTATTTAATTTCCGGATGTCAGAAGCAATTACATTTTCTGTTCCATACAATTTACGTAATTTTTGAGTCAGTTCAGTCCCAATTTGACCGCAAGCGCCAATGATCAAGATTTTTGGATTCATGTGTTGATTTTTTTAGAGATACAAATATAACGTTTTCGCAAATAAATATGTTTTTTGACAATGCAAATTATAAATTTAACAATAACGAAGTTTCTTTGTTGGGTTATTCTCCGTAAAAAAGGTATTGACGAGAAGAAAATCGCCACAGATTAAAAAGCCTAGAATGATTTTTTACTTGTGTATTTTTCTTTAAAGAAATCCGTTTAATCAGTGAAATCTGTGGCAAAAAAGCCCAGTGCCCTATATTGGTTGGGACCAGGTTAGCCGCAGATTAAAAGGATTAGAATGATTTTTACTTGTGTGTTTTTCTTTAAAGTAATCCGTTTAATCAGTGAAATCTGTGGCAAAAAAGCTCAGTGACCTATATAGATTGGGATTTGGTTAGCCACAGATTAAAAGGATTAGAATGATTTTTCACTTGCGTTTTTCATTTCGATTCAGAAATAATCCATTTAATCAGTGAAATCTGTGGCAAAAAAAAATAATTCGTGCCAATTCGTGAAATTCGTGGCAAAAAAAGCGCGCAATTTTATATGATTTGAGACGAAAAACAGAGTTCGTAATTGTAAATTTACTTTGTAACTTTGTAGCTTAATGTTTTACCAAATGAAATATAAAATATCTCTTTTTCTACTTTTGATTTTTGTACTGAATTCATGTCAGGGTGAAGATGAAAAACGTCGTGCAGCCTATGAAAAAGAAGCTAAAAAAAAGGAAGCCATATTCAATAACATCAATAAAGGCTGGACTTTTATAGATGAACCCATCAACGAAGTCTCTGAACAAAATAGAGTTGTGTGGACTGAGTGGCGTGACTTTTTAAAGGAAATCGGAGAAAAACCAAGGAAGACAATTGGAGCGTTTCAGAAAAAATCAGAAGCGATAGCTAAGAAAGCAATGCTTTTAAACAATAATATTCCCGCACAATTTAATCAACCTCAGATAAAAAGCAGAATTTCAATTTTGATCACTAAAATCAAAATGATGGATTTGTACATTCACCTGAGCACGATTCCGGATGATAAAGTGACGTTTCTAATTGGGGATATCAATAAAGAGTTGGTCTCGTTAGAGCGACAAATGGATAAAGTTGTTGAAAAAGCTAAGATTCCAAAAGAAGAAGGAGAAGCCGATTTTCTGAAAATGTTAGACACAACACGTGCTATCCCGAACGCAATTATAGATCCAAATTTACCTAAAGTTGAGTAAAAACGCCTTATATACTACGTATGACAATTTGCCTAAAAGTCAGCAGATTGCCACACAATTACTAGAGCAAAATCAAGTAAAAATGCATCTGAGCGGATTGCTGGGATCGGCAGTTTCATTTGTAGTCCGAAGTGTTTTTAAGAAAACAGAATTGCCTTTTTTGATTGTTTTAGACAACAAAGAAGAAGCGGCATATTATCTGAACGATTTAGAACAAATGATTGGCGAACAGGATGTTTTGTTCTATCCCGGTTCGTTTCGTCGTCCCTATCAGATTGAAGAGACCGATAATGCCAATGTTTTATTGCGTGCTGAGGTTTTAAACCGAATTAATTCGCGTAAAAAACCGGCGGTAATTGTGACTTATCCCGAAGCTCTTTTTGAAAAAGTAGTAACCAGAAGAGAACTGGATAAAAACACACTCAAAGTCGCTTTGAATGATAAAATTTCTATAGATTTTATTAACGAAGTTTTGTTTGAATACGAATTTAAAAGAGTCGATTTTATTACCGAGCCCGGTGAATTTTCGGTTCGTGGAGGAATTGTTGATGTATTCTCCTTTTCGAACGATCACCCCTATCGCATTGAGTTTTTCGGGAATGAAGTAGACAGTATTCGAAGTTTCGATGTGGAAACACAGTTGTCGGTTGAAACCCATAAAAAAATCACGATTATTCCGAATGTGGAAAACAAGATTTTTCAGGAGAATCGAGAAAGTTTCCTGGATTATATTGCAGAAAAAACGGTACTTTTTATTCAGAATACAGAAGGACTTTTTTCTCAGTTAGACAAACAATTTGCCAGGGCAGAAGAAGCTTTCGAAAAACTGTCCGGAGAAATAAAACATGCGACTCCCGAACAACTGTTCTTAAACCAGTCTGCATTTATAAAAAGAGCTTTAGATTTCTCAATTGTAGAATTGGCTTCAAAACCTGTTTTCAAAACCACAAAGAGTTTCGAATTTCATATACAGCCGCAGCCTTCTTTCAACAAACAGTTTGATTTGTTGTTGAATAATCTGAGCGACAATCATTTTAACGGATATAAAAATTATTTATTCTGTTCAAATGAAACGCAGGCCAAACGTTTCCATGATATTTTTGAAACCTTAGATGAGGCTAATTCGGAGAACATCAGAAAACAATATCATACCATTGTACTGCCATTATATCAAGGATTTATTGACGAAGAGAATCAGATTACGGCCTATACAGACCATCAGATTTTTGAGCGTTATCATAAATTCAATATCAAAAACGGCTATTCTAAGAAGCAGAATATCACGCTAAAGGAACTTACAGCACTTTCTGTTGGAGATTACGTTACACATATCGATCACGGAATTGGAAAGTTTGGTGGTTTACAGAAAATTCAGGTAGAAGGCAAAACGCAGGAAGCCATAAAGTTGGTTTACGCCGATAATGATATAGTGTATGTCAGCATACATTCACTTCACAAAATTTCAAAATACAACGGAAAAGACGGGACGCCACCTAAGATTTATAAATTAGGATCGAACGCCTGGAAGATTTTAAAACAAAAAACCAAGGCGCGCGTCAAACATATAGCATTCAACTTAATCCAGTTGTATGCAAAACGACGTTTGGAAAAAGGATTTCAGTTTGCGCCCGACAGTTATCTGCAAAACGAATTAGAGAGTTCTTTTATCTACGAAGACACACCCGATCAAACCAAATCAACAGCAGAGGTAAAAGCCGATATGGAAAGCGACAGACCGATGGACCGATTGGTTTGTGGTGACGTTGGTTTCGGTAAAACGGAGGTAGCGATTCGTGCTGCTTTTAAAGCCGTTGACAATAGTAAACAAGTCGCTATACTGGTTCCGACCACTATTTTGGCGTACCAGCATTATCGTACTTTTACAGAGCGACTAAAAGACATGCCGGTTTCTGTTGGTTATTTAAACCGATTCAGAACTGCCAAACAAAAGGCAGAAACCTTAAAACAATTAGCCGAAGGGAAATTGGATATTGTAATCGGAACACATCAGCTGGTCAACAAAAATGTGGTATTTAAAGATCTCGGTTTATTGATTGTAGATGAGGAACAGAAATTTGGAGTTAACGTAAAAGACAAGCTCAAAACGATAGCGGCAAACGTAGATACATTGACATTAACAGCAACGCCAATTCCGAGAACATTGCAGTTTTCGTTAATGGCAGCACGTGATTTGTCAGTAATCACAACACCGCCGCCCAATCGTTATCCGATTGAAACTAATGTGGTTGGTTTTAATGAAGAAATTATTCGTGATGCAATTTCGTATGAAATTCAGCGAAACGGACAGGTTTTCTTCATCAACAACAGAATCGAAAACATTAAAGAAGTTGCCGGAATGATTCAGCGTTTGGTTCCAAATGCCAGAGTCGGAATCGGTCACGGACAAATGGAAGGGGCAAAACTCGAAGAATTGATGTTAGGTTTTATGAATGGAGATTTTGATGTTTTGGTAGCAACTACAATCATTGAAAGCGGTTTAGATGTACCAAATGCCAATACAATCTTCATCAATAATGCCAACAACTTCGGATTGTCGGATTTGCATCAAATGCGCGGTAGAGTAGGACGAAGCAATAAAAAAGCATTTTGTTATTTCATCTGTCCGCCTTATTCGTCAATGACGGATGATGCCCGTAAACGTATTCAGGCGCTAGAGCAGTTTAGTGAACTTGGAAGTGGATTTAATATTGCCATGAAAGATCTTGAAATTCGAGGTGCGGGAGATTTATTAGGTGGGGAACAAAGTGGTTTTATCAATGAAATTGGTTTCGATACTTATCAGAAAATCATGAACGAAGCCATTGAAGAATTAAAAGAAAACGAATTCAAAGATTTGTATCCGGAAGAAAATGATATCGAAACTAAGGAATATGTAAAAGATTTACAGATTGATACCGATTTTGAGTTGTTGTTCTCGGATGAATATATTAATAATGTTACAGAGCGCTTGAGTTTGTATAACGAGCTTGGTGCTGTGAAAAATGAAGCAGAACTGGTTGTCTTTCAAAATAAATTAATTGACCGTTTCGGACCTATGCCTCCGCGTGCCAATGCATTGATGAATAGTATTCGCATTAAATGGATCGCCACAAGTGTAGGTATAGAGAAACTGGTCATGAAAAAAGGCAAAATGATTGGTTATTTTGTTTCAGACCAACAGTCCGATTATTATCAATCCAAACGTTTTCATAAGGTTATAAAATTTGTGCAAACACATAGTAATCTTTGCCAAATGAAAGAAAAGCAAACTCCCAACGGCTTAAGACTTTTATTGACTTTTGAAAATGTAAAATCCACCAAAAGGGCTTTGGAATTAATGGAATTGCTTGAAGAGTAAAGTTTGCCACGAATTCCACGAGTTGCCACAAATTTTATTCAAAGCATCAAGTTAATTCGTGCTAATTTGTGAGATTCGTGGTGAGAAAAATTTTGCCACGAATTCCACGAATTGGCACAAATTTTATTCAAAGCACCAAGTTATCAGTAGCGAAAAAAAATCACCCCGAAAAGAGTGATTTGATTGGTTAAAAGTGGTTTTTTGGTCTAGACAGTTTGATCAGAAGCCTGAAGTATACTACTTTGTCTGTTTGACTTCTGATTGTATTTATAGCGATACCGGGTTTCTGAATAGGGTAATCCTGATATTCGTACGATTTCCGGTTCTTAAAAAAATCTTCTTTATACTGCTATTCAAAAACGAACATTTTTTTTCGTTGTAGTTTTTGAATAATTAATTCTGTTAACGCATTAACAAATATATAAAAATATTATTCTTAAAAAATTGTGCGTAAAAAAATATAATTCTTCTTTTTTTTAATGTTTTTGTATGGAGTGTCGCTAAAACTAAGGGCAAACCCGTTTTTTGATCGATGAGTTTAGGAATTGTGTTTCTAAAAATTAACAATTACAAAGTAGGTTTTTGAGAATATTCTTATTAGAGTTCTTTAAAATACGGGCTTTGTAGTACTGTTTGGGAATAAAAAAATCCTTTTATCTTTCGTTTAGATGGAAAGATAAAAGGATGTATAAAAAGAATCGGAGATTCTATGGGATTAATTTTTAAGATCTTTAATTACTTTAAAAGCAACATCAACCTGATCTTCTCCAACTAAAATAGTAAATTCATTTGAAGTTGAGATTACCTCATTAATGATGATTCCTTCCCAAGCCAAGCGTTGAAAAATAAAGTAATAAATACCTGGAACAACAATATTTTCTTTAGGAAGCTTTACTGTAATTGAAGCTAAATTATCTAATTTCTGAATCAGCTTTTCACGTATGAAGTGTTTTTCAACCAAATGATTAACACTGCTGCTTACTACAATATTAGTTTCGTTTACACCACGAGATGAAGTATAAAAAATATCAGACAACACATTAATATCAGAAATCAGATCCGCTTGTTTGTTTAAAACAGTTTCTGAGGCTGCAAAAGTATAGTCCGTTAATTCGGAACGAACTGTAATTTCGCCAATATTCTTGATGACTTTGTTGATTTTATGATTCAGTTTAAAATCTAATTCTTCGGTAAGTCGTTTAAGTGACATTACAACAGCGCCTTGTTTTACTTCCTTGCCAAACTCACTCTCCAACTCGGTCATGATATTCCGTGAAAGCGAAGTAAGATTAATAATTCCCAGCGATAAAGCGTTCAATAAAAAAGGTTTTGTTTTAATGTAATTTTCGACAATTGAAGAAACGGTTTTCATAATTTTTTAATTGTTTTTGGGTAACTTAATTGGGTTGGTTTAGTTAATTGTGGTGTTATAAATCTGCGCAAATATAAATAAAAAAACAATTTGTTACAATTATAACAAGTAAAAATTATGTTAAAAATGATAAAAAGCGTCTGTAAGATGTTCAATTGCAAATGATTCCCCTTTTTTATGGATTGCGATGATGTCAAAACGAACTTCAAAATCTATTTCCCTATCGTTTATGTAGGCATTTACTGCTTTTACGAGCAGCTGAACTTTTTTTGGTTTGACAAATTCTTGCGGTAAACCAAAATCTATACTCGATCTTGTTTTGACTTCAATTATGGCTAAAATGTTTTCTTTTTGAGCAATTATATCTATTTCGGCCTTTTGAAATGTCCAATTTCGGTCGAGGATTTCATAGCCGTTTTCCAAGAGAAACGCTACGGCAAGTTCTTCCCCTTTTTTTCCAAGTTCGTTGTGTTTTGCCATTTTTGAATCTCTTGTTTTTTTTAAACCATATAAGTAATGTAAGAAAATATAAGTTTAGCTTAAATGCACTTACATTACTTATATGTTTTAAACTTTGCTAGTTTTACACAGTGCTATGTTTATGAAACTTATTTGTTAAAAACCACAGTACTTCCGGACGCATTGACATCATTCTATCTCTTGTTTTTTAAACCATGTAAGTAAGGTGAGAAAATATAAGTTTAGTTAAATGAACTTACATCACTTATATGGTTTAAACTTTGCTGGTTTGACACCGATACGTGTTTGTCTAACTTATTTGTCAAAAACAACAGTACTTCCGGACGCATTGACATCAATTGTTATGGTACTTCCCATAATCAAAGCCCTATTGTCGCGAATATGACCGGCCGGGAAATTAAAAATTACCGGGATATTGTATTTTTTAGTAACATCATCTACTATTTCTAAGGCATTTTTCCCCCATGGAACTTCATTGTCTTTCATTTTGGTCATGGCTCCAACAATAATTCCTTTCAGGTTTTCAATACAACCGTTGCGTCTTAGGTTCATCATCATGCGATCGATATGATAAAGATATTCGTCTAAGTCTTCAATAAACAAAATTTTGTCTTTGCAGTCTATAGCAGATTGTGAACCTAATAAACTGTATAGAATAGAGAGATTGCCGCCTACTAATTCTCCTGTTGCTTTTCCGAAACGATTCATTACATCAGGAGCAACAGTATAGGAAAGAGGTTCACCAAACAAAGCTGATTTCATTGAACTAATCGCATCAGGAGTAGCACGCGGAATAGTTACAGGCATCACGCCGTGAATCGATTTATATCCCATTGTATTCAAATGATTGTGTAAGACCGTAACGTCGCTAAAACCAACAATCCATTTGGGGTGTTGTTTGAATTTGGTAAAATCTAAAAGATCAATCATTCTGACAGTTCCATATCCACCACGAACGCACCAGATTGCCTTAATGTTAGGATTGTCCAATTGTTTTTGAAAATCGGCAGCACGTTGCTCATCAGTTCCGGCCAATTGATTGACATCAAGACCAATGGTACTTCCTATTACAGCCTCTAAACCCCAACTATGTAATAAATCTATAGTAGGTTTAAGATTGTCATCTATGTTTTTTCGGGCAGTTGCCAGAATAGCTATGGTATCTCCTTTTTGTAGATAAGGTGGTGTGATCATGTTTTGTTGGGATTGACAGGTGAATGATTGTAAAGCAAAAGTAAGAATTACGATTTTACAAATAACAAAACGCCTCTTTGTGTATTGAAAGCTCTTTAAGTTCATAGTTTACTTTGCTTGGTGTATTAATGCGATTGACAAATATAAGTATTTTAGAAAACATAAATACAAGAAATTACTCACAAATAATGATTTTATTTTGTAGTTTTGAAGTTCTGAAAAAGTATATAAATAATAATGGGTAAATCTTTTTTGATTCTTTTTTTCTGTATCCTTACGTTATTCGGTCAATCTAAAAAGTATAGGATCCATACGGTAGCTTTTTATAATTTGGAAAATCTTTTCGATACGATAAATGATTTGGAAAGAAATGATGATGAGTGGACTCCAAACGGAATTCAAAATTGGACAAATGAAAAGTACCGCCAAAAGCTAAAAAATCTGGCGAGGGTTTTATCTGAAATCGGAACACCGGAGAATACAAATGCGCCAACCTTAATAGGAGCGGCTGAAATTGAAAACAGGGGAGTTCTGGAGGATTTAATAAAGGAATCAAAATTACAACAGTATGATTACGGAATCATTCATTTTGATTCGCCGGACAGACGCGGAATCGATGTTGCTTTATTGTTTCAGAAGAAGTATTTCAGACCAACTTCATTTTCCAGTATTCCGTTGTATATCTATGGGGATAGTACTGCTGAGAAAAAAGAAGAGAATAAGGAGTCAGAAGAAGAAATAAACACAACAGTCGGCAACAATCGTGTTTTTACAAGAGACCAGCTTTTAGTTACAGGATTTTTAGAACAGGAAGAAGTAAGTATTATTGTCAATCATTGGCCATCCCGTTGGGGTGGAGAAGAAGTTTCCGGTAAATATAGGGAAGCAGCCGGAAGACTTAATCGGAAAATTATCGATTCACTACAGCAAATAAACCCAAATGCCAAGATTATAACAATGGGGGATTTTAACGATGGGCCATACAACAAAAGCATAAAAGTTGCCTTGGGTGCAAAGGCAAAAAAAGGGGAGGTTCCTGAATTTGGAGTCTTTAACCCATTTGAAGAAATGTTTAATAAAGGGATGGGCACACTTGCCTTCAGAGACTCTTGGGATATTTTCGATCAGATTATAATTTCAGAACCTTTGATACGGCCTGATTTCTCCTCTTTTAAATTCTGGAAAGCAGGTATTTTTAGAAGGTCGTATATCGTTCAAAGCTCGGGAAAATATAAAGGATATCCATTGCGGCATTCCTTGAGAGAGGTAGGTTTTAGTGATCATTTTCCGGTTTATATTTATTTGATTAAAGAGATAAATTCGAGGTAGTGGTGGACAGTAGAGATGGACAGTAGAGATGGACTGCTGTCCATCTCTACCGGCACCGCGAACTGAAAACTTTTCCCTAACTTAGCATCTTAGAAACTTAGTACCTCAAAAAAATGGCAATAGCAAAACCTTTCAACCTCACAAAATGGATTGAAGAAAATCGTCAATTATTGAAACCACCAGTTGGAAACAAAAATCTTTATGTTGATTCCGGTGATTATATCGTTATGGTTGTTGCAGGGCCAAATGCCCGAAAAGATTATCATTACAATGAAACGGAAGAACTTTTTTACCAGCTGGAAGGCAGTATAAAAGTGGTGATTCAGGAAGATGGCGAGCGCAAAGAAATGGTTTTGAATGCCGGTGATATGTATCTGCATCCCGCAAAGATTCCGCATTCTCCTGTTCGTTCAGAAGGTTCTATAGGTCTGGTGATCGAGCGCAAACGTGCCGGAAAAGGGTATACAGACGGTTTGCTTTGGCATTGTGATAACTGCAATCATAAATTGTATGAAGTACATTTTGAATTGCATAATATAGAGAAAGATTTCCTGCCTCATTTTGAGCATTTTTATAATTCAGAATCATTAAGAACCTGCGATAAATGTGGGACTGTAATGGAGTCCGATCCCAGATTTATAGCTAAAAAATAAATTTACTTTAACCTAACAGGTTTAAAAAACCTGTTGGGTTTATGATACAGTGTATTATTTTTGAGTATATTTACATTATAAAATGAGATACTAAACAATCAAAAATGATACAAGAAATTATCACATATAAAAGCATCGTTGCTAATCTGGAAGATGTATTGAATAATTCTCCCTTCAAAAAGAATTATGTTATTGAACAGATTGGTATTCCTAGCCCAACATTTTATCGAAAATTAAAAACGCAGACGTTTACCCCGGATGAAATGTTATCGATAGCAAAGATTCTTTCGCCAGAGGAAAATTTTAGGTTAGAATTAATAGCTGACATAGAACAAGGGAAGCGTGATTTAAAGAATGGAAACTTTATAACACATGAAGAAATGTTGGAAGAATTGAGAAGTAAAAAATTAATTTAAACCTACAAATCCAGAATTTCTATCGGCTGTTGACGATTATTCCAAAAGGTAATTAATTGAATATAACCTTCTTGTATTTCATAATACAAAGTAACTTGTTTGGAAATTACTATTTCGCGACATTCTAAATCTGCTCTGTACTTTCCTAAGTGAGGATTTTTTTCTAGTAAGTTGTTTACACGCAAAACATCATTGGTGAATTTTTTTGCAATCAAAGGAGACCAGCATATCTCAATATAATTTCGAATACTATGAAAGCTGTATTTTGCTTTTTCAGACCAAATAATTTTCATTGAGAATAATTTATTTGGCTAATTTATAAAAATAAACTTACAAAATAATCTTTTTCCCTTGCTCCGGATAAATAAGTTGAAGACCTAAATCATTCTGAATTTTAAGTTGTTCTTTAATTTTAGTAATATTCTTTGTCGGTGGTTTTAAATGGGTAATGATAATTTTAAAACCTTTCAAGGTACCTTTTCCGGATAATTCTTCTAGTAGATGAAGTTCTTTCATCAAATGATTCGGGGTCAGATGTCCAAATAAAAATTGGTCCGGTTGTTCATTCGGAAAAGAAACTTCAATGAGAATACCTTTTAGTTGTTTGTTTTTGACTAATGGCGCTATAGCTGTCCATAAATCATGTAAATTATTGCTTTTTTCGACAGCATCCGGTCCGGTATCTCCTAAATATAAAGCATAGTGGTCTTCATTTTTGATTAAAAAGGCAGTGCTTTCAAAAGGATTAACATGACTTAACGGAAAAGTTTTTACCGTCATTGAGGTATTGGTAAGTGGTGTTTCCTCGCCAATTGATAAAGTTTGAAAGTGGTATTTTTTTAAAGGAAATCCGGGACCTTCATCCCCAAAATTTGCCCAGGTCTGGTCGTTGAAATAATGATTTTCCATCATTTCCATGCATTTTTTTGTTGCGTAAACCGTTTTAGAGGAATCCGCAGGTGAATTGATGATTAAACCCGAGACATGATCCAAATGTGCATGAGAAATAAGATATCCTTTGATGTATTTTCGCAATACTTCGCTAGTCGAAATTTTAAACGTTTTCTTTTCAATTGCCTTCTCAATTCCGGCATTTATCGTTCCGGCATCCAGACAGATAAAATCGTTTGTGCTTGCTGGCGCCAATAAATAGGCAGAAAGGTTTTTTTCGTCAATACCACCTTTTACTCCTAAAGGCACAATTTGAAAAGAAGGTTTTTGCTCCTTCTGAGAAAATGCACTGGTAGAAATTAAAATGAGGAAAATATAAAGCGGATGAAGAAATCTCATAAGTAGAATAATTTTATTGTTGCAAATTTCATGAATTATAAGGAATAAATTGCTTTGTATTTCTGTTATTGATCGTAATTAACCCTAAATTTACTTTCATTTTAACAATTGAATTGAATAAAAATTCAACTCGAAATAATATCTTTACATAAAAATATAACAATTTTAACTAAAAAAGTTACAATGACAACAATAGCATCACAATTTGGAATGAATGAAGCTCTGGAAAAATTGGGCATCAAAGCGATAAATGAAGGAACATCGACAGGTTTACAAAACTTTTCATCAGGAGAGATTTTAGAAAGTTATTCTCCGGTGGACGGAAAGTTAATTGCTTCAGTAAAAATGTCAACGCCTGCAGATTACGAAAAAGTAATGCAAGCTGCAACAACAGCCTTCAAGACTTTTAAATTAATTCCGGCTCCACAACGTGGCGAGATTGTGCGTCAGTTTGGAGAAAAATTGCGTGCGAATAAGGAAGCTCTTGGTAAATTGGTTTCTTATGAGATGGGTAAATCACTTCAAGAAGGTTATGGGGAGGTACAGGAAATGATCGACATCTGTGATTTTGCAGTGGGATTATCACGTCAGCTTCACGGATTGACTATGCATTCTGAAAGACCGGGACACCGTATGTACGAACAATATCATTCGTTAGGAGTTGTCGGTATTATTTCAGCCTTTAACTTTCCGGTTGCCGTTTGGGCATGGAATACAGCTCTGGCTTGGATCTCCGGTGATGTTTGCGTTTGGAAACCTTCAGAAAAAACACCTCTTTGTGGTATCGCTTGTCAAAACATTATGGCACAGGTTATCAAAGAAAATAATTTACCGGAAGGAATTTCATGCCTGATCAACGGTGATTATAAAATTGGAGAATTACTAACTTCTGATACACGTATTCCTTTAATTTCTGCTACAGGTTCAACCAGAATGGGAAAAATCGTAGCACAAACCGTTGCCGGACGTTTAGGAAAATCATTATTGGAATTAGGAGGAAACAATGCAATTATTGTAACTCCGGATGCTGATATCAAGATGACTGTTATAGGTGCCGTTTTTGGTGCAGTTGGTACAGCAGGACAACGTTGTACATCAACCAGAAGATTGATTATTCACGAAAGTATTTACGATAAAGTTAGAGATGCGTTAGTTGCTGCTTACAAACAATTACGTATCGGGAATCCACTTGACGAAAACAATCACGTTGGTCCACTAATCGACACACATGCTGTTGAAATGTATGCAAAGGCTTTGAATAAAGTAGTTGCCGAAGGCGGTACTGTTTTGGTAGAAGGTGGTGTACTTTCGGGAGAAGGTTACGAAAGCGGTTGTTATGTAAAACCTGCTATTGCCGAGGCACAAAATTCATTTGAAATAGTACAACACGAAACATTTGCTCCGGTTTTATATCTGGTAAAATACTCGGGAGAAGTAGACAATGCAATTGATCTTCAAAACGGAGTAGCTCAAGGATTGTCCTCAGCCATTATGACTAATAATTTACGTGAAGCCGAAAGATTTTTATCTGTAGTAGGTTCTGACTGTGGTATTGCCAATGTAAACATCGGAACTTCAGGAGCTGAAATCGGAGGTGCTTTTGGTGGAGAAAAAGAAACCGGAGGCGGACGTGAATCAGGATCTGATGCCTGGAAAATTTACATGAGACGTCAAACCAATACAATCAATTATACAACGAGCCTTCCATTAGCTCAGGGAATAAAATTTGATTTGTAAGATCATTTATCTCATATAGTGTTAGAAAAACCGTCTCGTTAAGTTGAGACGGTTTTTTTGTTTCTTTTATTTCTTTTGTTTCAGGTTTCAAGTTTCAGGTTTTGCCGATATGTTTTATTTGTGATAGTAAAGCTAAGGTGTGCTATTGGTTTGTAGTAAGTTTTTTAAAAATGTTCAAGGTTTGTAATACGCTTGATCATATTACAAAAGGGTATATTTAAGCGATATCCTTATATGATCTTATAGTACTCATATGGTTTAAGTACGCAGCGGATTCACTAAAACTTTGTGTTAGATAATTTTGAGTTTTTCTTCAGTCAAAAAAAAGCCGTCTCAATGGTGAGACAGCTTCTTGTTTGTTCTGAAAAATATACGTTTAGTATTTATTTTTTTAGAATCGTTTGATTAAATATACCAGTCGACGTATGTATTTTGGCCAGATAAGTTCCGGGCACGAGATGGCTCATGTCAATACTTTCGGTCTCTTTTCCGGTGGTGCTTATTAGAACTCCTGCCATATTATAAATCAAAACTTTTTCTACGTTTTCATTTGATAAGTACAACGTAGAGGATACAGGGTTTGGATATAAAACTACTTTTGTGTGCTCTATGTTTAAGTTCTGTTCTTCAGTAGAAGTTTTAGTGTTTTTCACCATTTTTAGTGTACCACCGTTATAAGTGGTGCTGATATAATATAAATTAGCTACTGATCCTTTGCTTATGGTTATAGCCCCTGCTGGAATTGTAGTAGTAACGATTCCTGCAGTTGCAGTGTAGGATACATTGTTTATCTTCACTGTTCCTGTGAAATTCGAATCAAATACTAAAGTCAGAGTAGAAGGACTTGTTGTGGTATAGGCTATTGAAGTGCTGGATTCAATTTTTAAGCGTCCTGTTAGCGTTAGTCCATTATAAATTACAGATCCGGAAGTTGAATTCATGTTTCCGATGATGGTATAAAATGAACTTGTTTTTCCGGAGGTTGTAAAATTATGGATTTCATTTCCGGTACTTCCACCCGTACTTACCGTAATTGTTCCGGATCCCGTTACCGGAGAACCTGAAGTCCCCGTTGTTGCAATAGAGTAGGATAGTGTCGCAGTTGGAGTTCCTGTAATCGTTATGGTTTTTGCGGCGGTGTTTTTCACAAAACTAATTCCGGAAGCCGGTAAACCAGTCACAGTGGCGTCTGTTGCAGTTCCGCCCCAAGTGAATACAATTGATGCAATTGCTGCACCAGTTGTTACTGTTTGATTGTTATTTGCAGTTGAGGTTAGTGTTTGTGATCCGGCTGGTGGAGTTCCTTCTCCCTGCACAGCAACTAAAGAACCGGTGTAATTTGTAAGAGCAGATTTTAATGCTGTGATGACTAGAGAAGAGGTATCATCAGTTGCATTGTTGAATGTCCATTTTAAATCTCCACCGGAAATACGACCTGCGTACTGAACCGTTTTTGTTCTTGCGGTTGCTGGTTGGTCTATTGCCAGGTTCTTCACATAAAAAGCAGCATTAGTATCAAAGTTGTTGTACGTATTTCCGCCTGACTTAGAAACTACGCTACTGCTTACTGTTTGTGCTCTTGTTGTCGCAACAAAAGCATCAAAATCTGTTGTAGAACTGATTTTTCCTGAAATATTGTATAATGGATTTGTATCGCCATAAGCAACAAAACGCATATTGTTAGTGGCATTATCCGCATCAAAAGTATTGTTGAATGCTTTAATAGAACCCCCGGCTTCACCAGAGAACGTTCCCATTGTTCCGGCATTGTTGACCTGATTGGCTTCGTCCCAAATATCGGTACCTTGAAGGGAAGTTAACATGGGATGTTTACTGTTTCTGAAATAATTGCCTTCTACAAATAAAGAAGAGCCTAAAGTAGAGCCCGATCCATACTTGGCAACCCCATCAAAATAATTGTTGTAAATGTGGGCTGAATAATAGCGAACACGTGGATGACGGGAATCAGAGTGGTCAAACCAGTTGTGATGGTAAGTGATGTACAGACCAGCTGTGGTTCCTTCGCTTAATCCTAATAAACTTGCTTTTCCATTGTCCCAAAAGTGATTGTAGGATAGCGTAATATAGGTTGATGTTTTATTGTCTAAAGCTCCATCGCCTTTTATCTGATCAGCATCGCTGCCCGCATTTCCGTAAAACAAGTCACAATTGTGCACCCAAATGTGGTCATTATCTTGCTGCATTCCAACGTTGTCTCCGGCTGTGCTGTTGCAATTCATAAAGCCCAGATTGTTGACTTCAATGTTCGAAGCCGCTTTTAGACGAACTCCCCATCCATTAGCAACAGCATCTGTTCCAACACCTTCAAAAGTTAGATAACTAGAGGCATTATTAGCGTTTTCGATTACCACATCGCCTCCTTCCATTACAGTCATATCGGTAATGTTTCCGATCAGTCGAAAGATAAAGGGACGTGTATCTTGTCCTTTTTTTATGGCGTACAATATATTTTGCAACCCAACACAAGGATTGGTACTGGCTCCCGTGATGTTCATAGAAACGGTATTTTTTGTGTTCTGTGTGATATAAACGATGACAGCATTATCTTTTGGAGTTCCATCAATTTTATAGCCTCCGGGAACTCTTCCGCTGTCGAAAGCAAATCCATTTCGGTCTTGAGCAAGTACTGTTAAACTGGCTGTTGTACTACCAGTTCCTTCAACTCCGGAAATTACAGGTTTTACTTTCAAGGTGTATGATCCTGCTTTAAGTCCGGGAACGTCAGCACGGAAATAACTGCCATAACTTCTAATAAGCTGATCGTCGATTTTCTGATCGGTGATTCCTTGACCGCTGTAGTAGACATTGTAGCTTTGGGCATTGCTAACAGGTTGCCATTTTACAAAAGCAGATTCGAGCCATCCGGATGATTCGATAATTTGAACTTGTTGAGCCCAAGTCTGAATTGTTGCAAAAAAGACGGCCAGAAATAGTAGGTTTTTTTTCATAATGGTTTATTTAATAGTTAGTAAATAGTAAAATGTGGTTTCTAGTATCGGTTAGAATTTTAATTGTAATCGATTACACAAAAATATATAAAATTTTGATATTCAAAATAATTTTGCTTAAAAAAAGAAAATAATTAAAAGAATTACTGTTTTAAATGAGTAATATGTAATAAATTGCATTAATTGTAATTTATTACATGTTGGTTTGAATGTACGCTGAAGTATTATTTTTACTACTTTTTTATTCTTTAGTGAAAATGCTTTTTGAAAAAAACGGCACGATTTTGTGTCATTTCTACTAGACAGCTAGGTATTTTTAAAAATAAGAAAAAACGTACTAATTGTAAATCTGAAATGGACTAAATAGCTATAATCTGAGTCGAATTGATGAAATCTTGGCTAAGAAATAGGTGATGAAATGCCGATCAATCGCTAGCCTATTGATTTCGTTTAGGTTATATAGGACTGTCTTTTTCAATTTTACGAATGTGATTTTTCGTTTTTGAAGGAGAAGAGGGTGGATAACGGACTTAAAATGATCGATGTCACAAATGTCTCGCTTGTGAAGGCATGCCAATTGAAAAGTCCTTGCAAGAGAGCTAAAATATTTAAAAAATCTGGGACTTAATAATCGAACTCAGGTTTATAGTTTTGGGTGGGATGTTCGTACTGGTATCGGTTTAAAGACAGAAGAAAACATGCGGTACAAATGGATTTTATAAAATTGAGAAGGGAGCAAAAAAAAGGCCTTTTTGAAAACTCAAAAAGGCCTTTTTATATGTTAGGTAAGTAAATTAGTTTTTACTGGACATTTTTGTTAGTAATCTTAAGAATTCAACATACAACCAAACCAATGTGATCATTAATCCCATAGCGCCGTACCATTCCATAAATTTTGGCATTTTTTGCTCAACTCCTTTTTCGATTAAGTCAAAATCTAAGAAAAGATTTAAAGCAGCGATGATGATTACAAAAACACTAATTCCGATGCTCATCATAGAATTTCCTTGGTGTACAGGAGTGAAGCTTGTAAACATAGAGACCACCCATGAAATTAAATAGTAAGTTGCAATGGCTAATGTTGCAGCGATAACTACTGATTTAAATTGCTCTGTTACTTTGACGATTTTAAATTTATATAAACCCAGACATACTAAAAAGGTGACTAATGTAGCACCAACAGCATTAATTACAATTCCAGGATACATTGCTTCAAAAATAGCAGAGATTCCTCCGATAAAAAGACCTTCAAAAAGGGCATAACCAGGGGCTAAATAAGGAGAGGCTTGTGGTTTGAATGCTGAAACTACTACTAAAATAAGGGCAACAATTGCACCTCCAATAGTAGGTAACATCGCGTTCATTCCGTTAAAAGCCATCCACCAGGTTACCATAGCGGCTCCGCATAATATTAGAAATAAAATAGCTGTCTTATTAATTGTACCTGACAAAGTCATATCCTGATTGTAGTCAATGATTTGTGCCTGATTTACTCCTTCAGCTTTTGAAACAGCATTTGATGAAAAACGCTTGTTGCTTAAAAATGGATTATTTGAGTTGAAGTTCATGTTTTATTGCATTTAATTGACTTCAAATATAGGGAGTTTTTTTGAGGAGAACTTGTTTCCGTTAAATTTTTAACATGAATTTTTCTGTGGCAGAAGTGGCCTTAAAACAAAAAATCCATCAAAAAATAATCTTGATGGATTGGTCTGTATTTGGACTGATTTTTTTATTTCAATAAATCTAAAACTAAAGATGGGAATAAACCTAAAACGATGTTTAAAGTGATCGAAACGATCGCAACCGCATAAATAAGGAATGGTTTTCCGGTACGCTCTTCATTTGGTTCTTTTGAGTACATGGCTAAAATTAGTTTGAAATAATAACCAACACTGATAATTGAATTTATAACGGCAACAATTACCAAAGCAATATGACCTGACTGAATAGTTTGATTGAATAAAAATAGCTTAGCGAAAAATCCTGAGAAAATCGGAATCCCTGCCATTGATAATAAAGAACCTGTAAGGATAGCAGCCAATAACGGATTTGTTTTTCCTAAACCGTGGAAGTTTGTAATGTCTTCATTATCCTGATTTTTACAAACGTATAAAATAACACTGAAAGCAGCGATTCCTGCTAAAGCATAAGCTGCTGTGTAGTATAATAAAACGCCTGCAGAAGTAGCAATCGTTAATAAAGTCATCAACATAAATCCGGCATGCGAAATACCAGAGAAAGCCAACATACGTTTTACATTTACCTGACGCAATGCCATGATATTACCCACAGTCATAGAAGCCATTGATATAACGACTACAATAGTTTCAAAGGTTGGTAAAAGATCTTGATTGTCAAGTGATGGGATCAGGTTTAAAGCGCTGATTAATTTGTATAAAGTAGCAACAGCAATGACCTTTGCCAAAGTACTCATTAAAGCGGTTGTTAAAGCCGGAGAACCTTCGTAAACGTCAGGAGCCCAGAAATGAAAAGGTACAGCTGCTATTTTAAACAACATTCCAATTACCATCAAAACCATTCCGATTGGGAACCAGATTGGTAATTCGGCAGATAAAGAGCTGTCGTGTATTTCGGCAACGTCAAAACTTCCCATTGCTCCGTAAATCAAACAGATTCCGAATAAAATAATTCCTGATGCGAATGAACCCATTAAGAAGTATTTCATTCCCGCTTCGTTACTTTTTAAATTCAAACGTTCGCTTGCAGCAAGGATGTATAAAGCGATGGATAAGATTTCAATTCCAAGGAAGAACATAGCTAAGTTTCCAAAAGAAACCATTGCTACACCACCGGCCAATAAAAATATTTTTATAGCAATAAAATCAGAGATTTTTGTTGGATGATTTTCGTAAAAATTGTGACTTAAAGCGACAAGGAAAATGGTTAAAACAATAAACAATGATGAAAACGAAGTAGAGAATTTACTCACTGTAATCATATTATTGTAATAACTTTCTGTTGATCCGAATTCTGAAAAATTAAGTGCCAAAACAGCCAAAAGTCCAAGAATGGTAAATGGAACAATGGCTTTTCTGAAATTAAGAATTTCAAATAATAGGCAGAAAATACCCAACCCTGTAATTGCTATTAATGTATTCATTTTTGCTTTTTTGATTTAGGATATCGAATGCTGATACTACCCTAATTTATTTTTATTTAAAATATTAGTTCTTGTTGATAACGCTCAGTATGGTCTCTAAACTTGGTGTAATCAAATCAGTAATTGGTTTTGGATAAAATCCGAAGAACAATAATACAGCTATGATTACAACTAATGAAATTCCTTCATTAAGAGTAACATCTTTGAATGTTTTTGAATTGGTTTCTCCCAACATTACATTCTGAAACATTTTAAGCATATAATACGCTCCCAATATAATGGTTGTTCCACCTAAAACGGCAAACCAAACATTTACTTGAGAAAGACTGTACAAAACAGTAAACTCTCCAACGAAGTTAAAAGTACCCGGCAACGCAACCGAAGCCAATAGTAAGATTAAAAACATAGAGGTAAATTTCGGAGATTGTGTACGGATTCCGCCCATCTCTGCAATATTTCTTGTTTCGTATCTTCTGAAAATTATTTCAGCAGCGTAGAATAATCCAACCACAACAAAACCGTGAGCGATCATTTGCAAAACAGCTCCGCGTAAACCATCAATAGTTAAGGTATACGATCCTGCAGCAATTAATCCAACGTGTGCCAAAGAAGAATAAGCTAATAATTTCTTTAAGTCTTTTTGTCTTAAAGCTACAATAGATCCGTAGATTACACCGGCAATTCCTAATACGATAAAGATGTTCATGTATTCTTTTGCAGCAAGTGGTGCAATTGGCAATTGCCAACGGATAACACTGTACAATCCCATTTTTAGCATGATACCGGATAAAAGCATAGTTCCAACTGTTGGTGCTTTTTGGTACACATTTGCCTGCCAAGTGTGGAATGGAATTATTGGAATCTTGATAGCGTATGCTAAGAAGAAAGCCAAGAAGATCCAAAGTTGCTCTGTAGCAGATAAGTTTAATTTGTAGAAATCTTCGATAAGGAAACTTCCATTTGCTTTTTGCGATAAATAAATAAAGGCAACTAACATAAACAACGAACCGGCAAGGGTGTAAATAAAGAATTTCACCACTGCTTTTCTGCGCTCATCTGCGTCACCATTACCCCAAATAAGAGCAATAAAGTAAATTGGAATAAGAGATAATTCCCAAAAAATATAATATAAAAGTCCATCTGCAGCAAGAAAAGTTCCTGTCATTGCAAAGGCCATAAATAAAATTAAAGCGTAAAAACCTTTTGCATTTTTATAGTCATTCCCGAAAGAAGAGAATATAATGATTGGGGTTAAAGACAAAGTCAGTAAAACCATTGCCAGAGCCAATCCATCCGCATTTAAGGCAAATGAAATTTTTGGTTCTGTGATCCAAGCGTTGATTAAGCTAATATTTTCGCCTGCACAAAAATGATTTAACAACACTAAAGAACATCCTAAAGCAGCTAAGCTAAAGAACAAGGCTACTTTTGAAGCTAGTTTGTCACCAACAAAATAAGTGGCAAATGCACCGATTAAAAGGATAATTAATAGAATAGAAACGTTCATAGTTATTAAATTATTGAGCTAAAAATATATACGAAACAATGGCGCAAAGACCCAAAACAAAAGCAAAAAGATATAATCCGATACTTCCACTTTGTAATTTTTTACCTTGAAAAGCTAATTCGTTGGTGATTTTACCAAATCCGAAAACAACTGTTGTTAAACCGGTTTCGATATAATCTCTAAAGAATCTTGATAATGCATTTATAGTGCGAACAAATACAACATCGTAAATTTCGTCTACATAATATTTGTTGTATAATACTTTAGTTAAACCTGTAATGTTTTCGTCTGCTTCAGGAACATTATCTTGTTTGAAATATTTGATGTAAGCAATTAAGATTCCAAGGAATCCTCCCAGAACTGCAACTCCCATCAAAATATATTCGGTTGTGCCTAAATGGTGCTCTTCACCCGCTACTTTTGTAAATAAAGGAGCCATATATTCGTTCAACCAACTGTGACCCGGTAAACTGATTAATCCTCCAAAAGTCGCTAAAATGGCTAAAATGATTAGAGGGAAAGTAATTAAACCGTCACTTTCATGTAAATGATGTTTTTGTTCTTCAGTTCCTCTAAAGTCTTTGAAGAAAGTTAAAAACATTAATCTGAACATATAAAAAGCAGTCATTATAGAAGCTATAGATCCAACAACATAAAGTGGAATGTTGTGATGGAAAGCCGTTAGTAAGATTTCGTCTTTCGAGAAGAAACCAGAAAGAGGAGGTATACCGGAAATGGCCAATGATGAAATCAACATCGTCCAGAATGTAATTGGCATTGCTTTACGCAAACCACCCATTTTACGCATATCCTGCTCTCCGTGTAATCCGTGAATTACAGAACCTGATCCTAAGAATAAACAAGCTTTGAAGAAAGCGTGTGTGATTACGTGAAAAACAGCTACTTCGTAAGCACCGAATCCTAAGGCTAAAAACATTAAACCTAATTGAGAAACGGTAGAGTAAGCCAATACTTTTTTGATATCAGTCTGAACCAAACCAATTGTTGCAGCAACTAAGGAAGTGATTGCTCCAATAACCGCAATGATACTTTGAACGTCCGGTGCTAAATCAAAAACAAAATTTAATCTTGTTACCATAAAGATACCGGCTGTAACCATCGTTGCAGCGTGAATCAATGCAGAAACAGGAGTTGGTCCTGCCATTGCATCCGGTAACCAAGTGTATAACGGGATTTGTGCAGATTTACCACAAGCACCGATAAATAAACACAAAGCCGCTAATGAAAGCAATGGAATATTTAAGTTAGTAGCTCCGGCAATTGCTGTTTTTAAAGTAGCGTAATCTAAAGTAGAGAACATAGAACCAATAATGAACATTCCGATCAAAAGACCTAAATCTCCAATTCTGTTCATAATGAAAGCTTTTTTTGCCGCATCATTGTAATCCTGGTTTTTATGCCAGAATCCAATTAATAAGTACGAACAAAGTCCAACACCTTCCCAACCAATAAATAAAACCAATAAGTTACTACCAATTACAAGCGTTATCATGAAGAATACGAACAAGTTTAAGTAAGAGAAAAACTTGTGTATGTTTTCGTCATCATGCATGTAGCTGATCGAATATAAATGAATCAATGACCCGATTCCGGTTACAAAAAGCAACCAAAGCAATGATAATTGATCTAATAAAAATCCAAGATTGATGTGTAGATTACTAATCTGAATCCAGTCAAATAAAGTGACCTGAATGGGTTGTTGATTTTGGGTAATCTGATTAAAAAAGAATAAGGTCACAGCAAACGAAACTACAACAGCAGCTGTTCCGATAATACCGGAAACGGTTTTGCCTAAGCTTTTTCCAAAGAAAACATTGATTAAAAATCCTAAGAAAGGAGCTAATACTAAAACTAAAGCTAAATTGGTATTCATTTCCATTTATCCTTTTAAATTTTTTAAATTATCGATACTAATCGAACCTAAATTTCTAAAGATCGAAACTAAAATAGCCAATCCTACTGCAACTTCCGCTGCAGCAACAGCCATCGAAAAGAAGACAAAAACTTGTCCTTGTGCATCTTGATGATAGGTTGAAAAAGCAACAAATAAAAGGTTAACTGCATTCAACATGATTTCGATAGACATGAAAACGATAATAGCATTTCGTCTGTACAATACACCAAAAATACCAATACAGAAAAGTACAACACTTAAAAAGATGTAGTTTTCAATACCTATTTGATTTAATATATTACCCATTATTTATTTAGTTTTTCTTTTTTAGACAATAATACAGTTCCAATCATCGCTACTAAAAGTAGAATCGATGCAAATTCAAACGGAACCATATATTCGTTCAGTAATATTTTACCCAATACTTTGATAGATTGAAAATCTTCACCGGTTGAGTCGTAATCCCCCATAATTGGTTTCGAGTTGATAAAGATTGCGATCAAAACAATACAAATCAAACAAAAAGAAACAATAGCACCTAAACGTGTAATTCTTGGTCGGTGGACTTCTTTTTGTTCGTTCAGGTTCATCAACATGATGGTAAACAGGAACAGAATCATAATCGCTCCCGAGTAGACTATAATATGTACGATAGCCAAAAATTGAGAGTTAAGCAATAAATAGTGACCTGCAATCGAGAAGAAACAAATAACCAAATAAATGGCACTGTGAATCGGGTTTCTGCTAAAAATAGTTAAGAATGCAGTAATTACTGTGATAAACGCCAGGAAACAAAATATAACTTGTATAGTAGTTGCGTGGGCAAAATCAGGAATATGTATCATTAGTTGGCGTTTTTAAGTTGAGTGTTTTTCATCGCCATTTCTAAAGGCATTACTAATTTGTCTTTTCCAAAAATGAAATCTTCTCTTTCGTAACTTGCAGGAACCAAAACCTTAGAAGTCGTTAAGTAAATAGCATCTTTTGGACAAGCTTCTTCACACAAACCGCAAAAAATACAACGAAGCATATTGATTTCGTAAATCGAAGCATATTTTTCTTCTCTGTACAAGTGTTTTTCATCCGCTTTACGCTCAGCAGCTTTCATTGTGATCGCTTCTGCTGGGCAGGATAAAGCACATAGTCCACAGGCAGTACAGTTTTCACGACCTTGCTCGTCGCGTTTCAACATATGCTGACCACGATAAACCGGGCTCATTTCACGTACTTGTTCAGGATAGTGAATCGTCACTTTTTTTCTGAATAAGTGTTTAAGCGTAATGAATAATCCTTTTACAATCGCTACAAGATACAATCGTTCCCAAAAGGTCATCTCTTTGTTAGAGACCATCTTTTTTCTACCCGATAATGATATAGTTTCTATTGACATTTTTAATTTTTATTTAGAGCTAATCCTGTTATTCACTTTATCTTTTATTCGTTGTGATGAGTAAAAGTATGCTGCTTTTATCAGGCCAGATCATTTTGTATGTTAATGAAATTTATTTTTTATAACCAATTTTAGTTCGTTCAACTTTGTTTTCCTGTTTGTCCATTAATTCATCTAAATAGGAAAAGACTAACTCGATATTTTTATTCTGATTGGATAATTTCTTTTTTATCTCTTCAATTTCTAACTTCATGTCTAAAGTATCTGAAATTGATTGCCGTATTTTTGTAAAAACACGTATAATCTGAATATTAACTTTAATCGCAGTCGCACTATTTAGAACACTGGATAACATGGCAACACCTTGTTCTGTAAATACCAAAGGAATATATCGGTTTCCTCCTCTATTTGAGGTGCCAAATTGGCTCCTCAAAATTTCATTCTCAATTTCAGTCAGTTCAAACATGAAATCTTCGGGAAAACGTTCCATATTTCTACGGACTTGTCTTTTGAGCTGTTTCGTTTCTACTCCGTAAAGTGTCGCTAACTCTGAATCAAGCATTACTTTCTGACCTCTTATGAGTAAAATTTTACTCATTATGAATTCTTCGGTAATCATTAATTCATCACTCATTTTTTTATTTTTCTGATAAGCTACCACAAAAGTGGCGTCTTACTATTTATTAGAATCCTAAAAAGGTTGCAATTTCACTTCTTAAAATAACAGCACCCGTAATCATGATGTTGATAATGGAAAGCGGAATTAAAATCTTCCATCCTAAATTCATCAACTGATCGTATCTGAATCTTGGTATTGTCCAACGAACCCACATATAGAAAAAGATCCAGAAACAGATTTTAGCAAACAATACTGCGATTCCTAAAATGTTTGCGGTATTGATACCTACATTATCTACCATCCATTGCATTCCCGGATAGTTGTAACCTCCAAAGAATAAAACGGATATAATCGTAGCAGAGATAAACATATTCGCATATTCAGCAAATAAGTAGAATCCCATTTTCATAGACGAATATTCAGTGTGGTAACCGCCAATTAACTCAGATTCACATTCTGCCAAGTCAAAAGGAGTTCTGTTGGTTTCAGCAAAAGCACAGATTAAGAAAATTAAGAAAGATAAGGGCTGATAAAAAACATTCCAGTTCATTCCGGCTTGTTGCTCAGAAATTTCTTTTAAGCTTAAAGTTCCGGTCATCATCAACAAAGCAATCATGGATAATCCCATGGCAACTTCATAAGAAACCATTTGAGAGGCTGCACGAACAGCTCCCATCAAAGAGAATTTATTGTTAGAAGCCCATCCACCAATCATGATACCGTAAACTCCAACAGAAACAACTCCGAAGAAATACAATAAACCGATATTAATGTCCGTAGCTTGCAGGAGAACATCACGTCCGAAAACATGTAATCGATCCCCCCACGGAATTACAGCACTGGTCATTAAAGCAGTACTCATGGCAATTGCCGGACCTACAACGAATAAAAATTTGTTTGGAGTGTTAGGTTCAAATTCTTCTTTAGAGAACAATTTCATACCATCGGCAAGTGGTTGTAATAAACCTCCCCAACCTGCACGGTTAGGTCCTACACGGTCTTGCAAGAAAGCAGCAACTTTACGTTCTGCCCAGGTAGAATACATGGCCATAATCATTGTTATGGCAAAAACTACCACAATAACAACACTTTTTTCTATTATAAATGCACTATCCACCATTTTAAGAATTTTTATTGTTAGTGGTTAATGGAATTTCAGCCATACTAATTTTTTTACGGTCTTCATCTCTTCCTAAAAGAATGTTCTTCTCCGTAGCGATTTCTACTTTCTCTAATTTTTGAGTATAGTTATTTTGATTGATAACAGAATCTTTTTCAAATTCTCTTGGTCCTTCAATAACCCAGTCGTTTACATCTTTGTGATCAAAACGACAGCTGTTGCAGATAAATTCTTCTACTTCATGGTACTCGTCTTTACGACCTGTAACACGTTGAATCTCTCCTCCAAACATCCAAACAGTTGTCTTACCACAACATCCCGGAGTAGTACATTCTCTGTGTGCATTGTAAGGTTTGTTGAACCAAACTCTTGATTTGAAACGGAAAGTTTTGTCTGTTAAAGCTCCAACCGGACAAACGTCGATCATGTTTCCGGAGAATTCATTGTCGATTGCTTTGGAGATTCCGGTAGAAATATTAGCGTGATCACCACGATCTAATACTCCGTGAACTCTGTTGTCTGTCAATTGATCTGCTACTTGCACACATCTTTGACATAAAATACAACGGTTCATATGCAGTTGAATATTTGGACCGATATCTTCCGGTTCAAATGTTCTTTTTTCTTCGATAAAACGGGATTTTGGATTTCCGTGTTCGAAACTTAAATTTTGTAAATCGCACTCACCAGCCTGATCACAAACCGGACAGTCTAATGGGTGATTGATCAATAAAAATTCTGTTACAGATTTACGGGCTTCCGTTACTCTGTCAGAAGATTTACTGTTTACTTCCATACCGTCCATACATCCTGTTACACAAGAAGCCATTAATTTTGGCATTGGTCTTGGGTCAGCCTCGCTTCCTTTGGCAACTTCAACTAAACAACAACGACATTTACCGCCGCTGCCTTTTAATTTTGAGTAATAGCACATGGCTGGCGGTACTAAATCTCCACCAATCATACGTGCAGCCTGCAGGATCGTTGTTCCTGGTTCTACGTCTATACTTTGACCGTCTATGGTTACTTTCATTTCTTTTTTGTTTTTTTTAGTTTCAGGTTTAAAGTTTCAGGTGTTGTGGTTGAAACTGAAATAACATGAAACTTGAAACTTTTTTAAACTGTTTGTTTTCCTACTAAATGTTTCACTTGCGAGAAAGGTTCAGCAACAAAATGCTCTCTGTGTTTTATTTTTTCGGGGAAACGAACGTGGTATTCAAATTCATCTCTAAAGTGACGAATCGCTGCTGCTACAGGCCAAGAAGCGGCGTCACCTAATGGACAAATAGTATTTCCTTCGATTTTACTTTGAATACTCCATAACAATTCGATATCCTCTTCACGGCCTTGACCGTTTTCGATTCTCCATAAGATTTTTTCCAACCATCCTGTTCCTTCACGACAAGGGGTACATTGTCCGCAAGATTCGTGGTGGTAGAAACGAGCAAAATTCCAAGTGTTTCTAACCACACAGGCTGTGTCATTATAAACGATAAATCCTCCTGAACCTAACATAGATCCGGTAGCAAAACCACCATCACTTAAAGATTCGTAAGTCATTAATCGGTCTTCACCATTTGCTGTTTTGAAAATTAATTCAGCTGGTAAAATAGGCACAGAAGAACCTCCGGGAACAAACGCTTTCAAAGGTCTGCTCGAAGACATTCCGCCTAAATACTCGTCAGAATTCATGAATTCGTCAACACTTAAACCCAATTCAATTTCGTAAACTCCAGGGTTTTTGATGTGACCTGAAGCAGAAATTAATTTAGTTCCGGTAGAACGACCAATTCCAATTTTTGCATAATCATCTCCAGAGTTGTTGATGATCCATGGCACAGTTGCGATAGTTTCTACGTTGTTTACTACTGTTGGATTAGCCCAAAGTCCCGAAACTGCCGGGAACGGTGGTTTGATACGAGGATTTCCTCTTTTACCTTCCAATGATTCAATCAATGCAGTTTCTTCTCCGCAGATGTAAGCACCGGCTCCACAGTGAACGTATAACTCTAAATCGTAACCTGTACCTAATATATTTTTTCCTAACCAACCGGCAGCTTTTGCTTCGGCGATTGCTCTTTCTAAGATTTTGTAAACCCACATATATTCTCCACGAATGTAGATATACGAAAGGTTAGCGCCTAAGGCAAAACTTGAAGTAATCATTCCTTCGATCAATAAGTGAGGAATGTATTCCATCAAAAAACGATCTTTGAAAGTTCCCGGCTCAGATTCGTCGGCGTTACAAACTAAATGTCTTGGTTTTCCTGATTTTTTATCAATAAAACTCCATTTCATTCCCGCAGGGAAACCAGCTCCACCACGACCACGTAATCCAGATTTTTTTACTTCTTCAACAACTTCGTCCGGAGTAAGTGTTTTTAATGCTTTTTCTACAGAAGCATAACCTCCGTTTTGGCGGTATACTTCGTAGGTTTTAATTCCCGGTACGTTGATTTTATCTAATAATATTTTCTGTGACATCTTATTTATCGTGTAATATTATTTTATCATCTCTACAATCAGCGATTAACTGATCGATTTTTTCTTCTGTCAATTTTTCTTTGTAGAAATCACCTAACTGCATCATCGGAGCGTATCCGCAAGCACCCAAACATTCTACACCGGCAATGGTAAACATACCGTCTGGAGTTGTTTCTCCCATTTTGATACCCAATTTCTCAGACGTATAGTCCATTAAATTTTCGGCACCATTCAAACAACAACAAGAAGTCTGGCAGAACTCGAACATATATTTTCCAATTGGTTTTTGGTTGTACATGGTATAAAAAGTAACCACTTCGTAAACCTCAATTGGTTTTATGTGCAAAATTTCAGCAACTTTATCCTGCAACTCAGTACTCAACCAGTTGTCATGCGCATCTTGTACTTCGTGCAAAACAGGCAATAAAGCTGATTTTCTTTTGTCTTCCGGATAATGACTGATCAATTCATTGATGCGATTCATCAATGCCTCAGTCATATTTATTTCTTGTTTGTAATGTTTACGTTCCATTTTTTATTTTAGATTTTAGATTTTAGATTTTAGATTTTTTCAAATCTTTGTCCACTATCTATATTCTGCAATCTTTTAAATTTTTGATTCTAGATTTCTGATTTTAGATTTTTCAATCTGCAATCTACCCTCTAAAATCTACAATATCTTTACGCGTCTAATTCTCCGGCAATTACATTTAAACTGGATAAGATTACAATCGCATCCGATAATAAAGCACCTTTAATCATTTCCGGATACGCTTGGTAATAAATAAAACAAGGTCTTCTGAAATGCAATCTGTATGGTGTTCTGCTTCCGTCTGTCACTAAGTAAAATCCTAGTTCTCCGTTTCCGCCTTCAACCGGGTGGTAAATTTCTGCAACCGGTACAGGAACTTCTCCCATTACAATCTTAAAGTGATAAATTAAAGATTCCATAGAAGTGTAAACATCTTCTTTTGGAGGAAGGTAATAATCCGGAACTTCGGCATGATATTCATTTCCGGCTGGCATTTTATCTAAAGCCTGACGGATAATGCTTAAACTTTCCCAAACTTCGGCATTACGAACGCAGAAACGATCGTAAGTGTCACCTGATTTTCCAACAGGAACAATGAAGTCAAAATCTTCATAAGAAGAATAAGGGTGTGCTACACGAACATCGTAATCAATACCGGCAGCACGTAAGTTTGGACCTGTAAATCCGTAAGCCATTGCTTGTTCAGCGCTAATGGCACCTACGTTTACAGTTCTGTCAATAAAAATTCTGTTTCTTTCGAATAAGTTTTCGAATTCTTTCCAGGCAACTGGGAATTCTTCTAAAAATACGTCAAGTTTGCGGAAAGCTTCCGGTGACCAATCTCTTTCGAATCCACCAATTCTTCCCATATTAGTTGTTAAACGAGCCCCACAAATTTCTTCGTAGATTTCGTAAACTTTTTCTCTAAATTGGAAAACATATAAGAAACCGGTATAAGCACCAGTGTCAACCCCTAAGATCGAGTTACAGATTAAGTGATCTGTAATACGAGCCAACTCCATAATGATAACTCTTAAATATTGTGCTCTTTTAGGAACTTCAATATTTAATAATTTTTCTAAAGTCATCCACCATCCCATATTGTTGATAGGAGAGGAGCAATAGTTCATACGGTCTGTAAGCGGTGTAATTTGATAAAAAGGACGATTTTCGGCAATTTTTTCGAATGCTCTGTGGATGTAACCAATTGTAGGTTCAGCCTCCAAAATTCTTTCACCATCCATCAATAAGATATTTTGAAAAATACCGTGTGTAGCTGGGTGAGTTGGACCTAAATTCAGTACAGAAAGCTCGCTTCCGTCTTCGTTTAGTTTCTCTTTAATTATTTTAGCATATCGATGCTCTGGTGGTAATAATAGTTCTGACATTTTATAATGTTGAATTATTTATTTTTTAGCAATTTGTTGTTGTTCTTCCAAAGAATCTGTCGTCTTTATCAGTTCTTCCGCTGTCTTCCATTGGGAATTCTTTTCGCATTGGAAAAGAGATCATTTCATCCATATTCAAAATACGTTTCAATTGAGGATGACCAATAAAGTTAACACCGTAGAAATCGTATGTTTCTCTTTCCATCCAGTTTGAACTTAAAAAGATGTTTGAAATCGTTTTGATCTCCGGTTTTTCACCGTTGATGAAAACTTTGATTCTGATACGTTTGTTTTCGTACCAGTTATGCAGATGATATACGATTGCAAATTGACTTTCAACTTCGTTATCCGGATAATGAACACCACATAAGTCAGTTAAAAAATGAAAACGTAAATCTTGATCATTTTTAAGAAATAAAATCAACGCTGTAATTTTATCAGCTGAAGTTTCTAAAGTAAAAACATCTCTTTCTTCTCGGAAGTTAAAAACACTTGAATCAAATGTTTCTGTAAGTTTATCTTGGATCAGGGTATTGTCTAAAGCCATCTTATGAAATGTTATATGAAGCTAATAATTCTTGGTATTCAGGAGAACTTCTGCGTCTTACAGATTCTGATTTTACCAAATCTTGAAGTCTCATAACTCCATCTACAATTTGTTCCGGTCTTGGAGGACAACCCGGTACGTAAACGTCAACCGGAATTATTTTGTCAATTCCTTGTAAAACAGAATAAGTATCAAAGATTCCTCCGGATGAAGCACAAGCTCCAACAGCAATTACCCAACGAGGTTCCGCCATTTGTTCGTAAACCTGTCTTAAAATAGGACCCATTTTTTTAGAAATAGTTCCCATTACTAATAACATATCTGCTTGACGAGGAGAGAAACTCACACGCTCAGAACCAAATCGTGCTAAATCGTAATGTGAAGCCATTGTCGCCATAAATTCGATACCACAGCAAGAAGTCGCGAAAGGAAGTGGCCATAAAGAATTGGCTCTTGCCAAACCTACAACATCATTTAGTTTTGTAGCGAAGAAACCTTCTCCTACAACTCCTTCTGGCGGTGCAACCATATTTACTTTTGAATCGCTCATTTTATTTTAGATTTTAGATTTTAGATTTCTGATTTTAGATTCTTTCGAATCGTGAAAATCGAAATCAATATTTTAAAAAGTCAATATTTTATTTTGGGATTTTTTTTCAAATCTAAAATCTAAGATCTGAAATCAAAAATTCCTCTTATTCCCATTCTAACGCTTTCTTTTTGATGATGTAGAAAAAACCAACTAAAAGCAAAGACATGAAAATGATCATTTTTAACATTCCTTCTATTCCAAGTTCTTTGAAGTTTACTGCCCAAGGATAAAGGAAAATTACCTCTACGTCGAACAAAACAAATAAGATGGCAACTAAGAAATATTTTACAGAGAATGGAATACGGGCATTACCAACAGATTCAACTCCACATTCGAAATTTTTATCTTTTATGTCAGAGGTTCTTTTTGGGCCTAATTTTCCGGAAACGATGATAGTTCCTACTACAAAACCAACAGCAAGGATTAGCTGCATTAAAATAGGAAGATAGCTGTATTGATCAGATTGCATAAACTTAGGGATTTTTACTTAAAAAATAAGCCACAAAGATAGTTCCGAACTCTGTAAATCACAAGCTAAAAAAGGATTTAAGTAGGGGTGCAGCGAGTGATTTCGTCTAATTTTTATTCATTATAAATAACTTTCCGAAATTTTAATATTTTTTTAAGATTTGAGCAAAAAAAAACGTCTCGAAATGAATCGAAACGTTTCTTTAAACCATTCAGAGGCAAAAAAAATAAATTGCTATATTTTTCTTAGATTACTGCTACTTTAGCAGCAACTTTCCCTTTTCTTCCTTCTTCTTCTTCGTAGCTAACACGGTCACCTTCGCGTAATTCTTCCGCGTTAATTCCTGAAGCGTGAACGAAGATATCCTTTCCTGTTTCTTCGTCTGTAATGAATCCATAACCTTTAGATTCATTGAAAAATTTTACTGTACCTGTACGCATTGTAATTGTAATAATAATTTATAATGAAGCAAATGTAATATATATATTCATATAAAAGACAGTATGCTGTTAATTTTTTGTAAAAATTATTGATTTACAGTGTTTTTGCTATTTATTTAGTGTCTTGTTTGATATGTCGTAACTTAAAACTAAAATTCTTAAGGATATGTTAAAAAGTAGGAGCTTTTTTACTTTATTAAAAATCTTATTTTCGTCGAAAAACAGTTTATGTACGTATTGTTTTACTTTTTAACTGTGTTTTTCCCAGTTCAGCTACTTCTATCAGTTTTACCTAAAATTTATACCAAATCGACCTTAATGTGTAATTCTTTTAATTGTGCATCATCAATTGTAGCCGGTGCATCGATCATTACGTCACGTCCGGAATTGTTTTTAGGGAATGCAATAAAGTCTCTAATGGTTTCCTGACCACCTAAAATAGCAACCAAACGATCCAGTCCAAAAGCTAATCCTCCATGAGGTGGCGCTCCAAATTGGAAAGCGTCCATTAAGAAACCAAATTGTGCTTTCGCTTCTTCTTCTGTAAAACCTAAATATTTAAACATTAATTGTTGTGTAGCCTTATCGTGTATACGAATAGAACCTCCTCCAATTTCGTTTCCGTTTAAAACCATATCGTAGGCGTTTGCGCGAACTTTTCCCGGTTCGGTTTCCAGCAATTGCATGTCTTCCGGTTTTGGAGAGGTAAATGGATGGTGCATCGCGTGGTAACGACCGCTTTCTTCGTCTAATTCCAATAAAGGAAAATCTACTACCCAAAGCGGAGCAAATTCTTCCGGTTTACGCAATCCTAAACGAGTGGCTAATTCCATACGAAGAGCAGAAAGCTGCGCGCGTGTTTTGTTAGCCGGACCTGAAAGTACAAAAATCATATCGCCAGGTTTTGCGCCTGTGATTTTTGCCCATTGTCCTAAATCATCCTGATCGTAAAATTTATCTACAGATGATTTGTAAGTTCCATCGTCATTGCATTTGGCGTACACCATTCCTGAAGCTCCAACTTGCGGACGTTTAACCCAGTCAATTAAGGCGTCAATTTCTTTACGTGTATAATTTCCTGCTCCCGGAACTGCAATACCTACAACCAACTCGGCTGCATTAAATACAGGGAAATCTTTGTGCTGTGCAAATTCGTTCAATTCGCCAAACTCCATTCCGAAACGAATGTCCGGTTTGTCATTTCCGTATGTTTTCATGGCATAGTCGTAGGTAATTCTTGGGAATTTAGCTACTTCAACACCTTTGATTTCTTTTAGTAAATGTCTTGTCAATCCTTCAAAAACATTCAAAATGTCTTCTTGTTCTACAAATGCCATTTCGCAGTCAATTTGAGTAAACTCAGGCTGACGGTCTGCACGTAAATCTTCGTCACGGAAACATTTTACGATTTGGAAGTATTTGTCCATTCCTCCAACCATCAACAATTGCTTGAAAGTTTGTGGAGATTGTGGTAAGGCATAAAATTGTCCTTCGTTCATACGACTTGGTACAACGAAATCTCTCGCGCCTTCCGGAGTTGATTTGATTAAGTAAGGTGTCTCCACTTCACAGAAATCCAAATCAGATAAATATTTACGAACTTCCATCGCTACTTTGTGACGGAATAATAAACTGTTTTTTACAGGATTTCTTCTGATGTCTAAGTAACGGTATTTCATTCTGATGTCTTCTCCACCATCCGTCTCATCTTCAATTGTAAATGGAGGCGTTAAAGCAGCGTTTAAGATCGTTAGTTCAGTAACTAAAATTTCGATATCACCGGTTGGAATGTTTTTGTTTTTGGCTTCACGCTCAATAACAGTTCCTTTTACCTGAATTACAAATTCTCTTCCAAGTGTTTTTGCCAGTTCAAAAACCGTTTTGTCGGTACGAACTTCGTCGAAAATAAGTTGTGTAATTCCATAACGGTCGCGTAAATCAACCCAGTTCATAAACCCTTTATCGCGTGATTTTTGAACCCAACCCGCTAGTGTAACTTCCGTATTAATATTTGAGGCGTTTAACTCGCCACAATTATGACTTCTATACATGATCAAAATTTTAGATTGCAAAAGTAAACACAAAATTCAAATTAATATAGTAAAGTGATAACTTGCTGCTTATAAATTTGAAATATTTTGTTAATTGATAAATTTTAGATAAGTAAATTCTTTAGATTTGGTATACTAAAAACTAACTTTAAATATTTATGAAAAAACTTTTTGTTACCGGTTTATTGGTTCTTACCGCTTTGAATGGTATAGGTCAGACCAAAAGTCAAGTTAAATTTACGGCTAAAATTACAAATAGAAATAGTGATACATTAGTTATTAAAGGGGCGAACAATTTCAAACAAGTTATTCCGATTAACAAGAAAGAAATTTTTGTTGCTTCTTTTACTGCTCCAAAGGGATTTTATCGTTTTTCTGACGGTGTTGAATCTTCGAGTTTGTTTTTGAAACCGGGTTCTGAAGTAAATCTGACAATGAATGCCAAAGAATTTGATGAAACTATTGTTTATAAAGGAAAAGGAACTAATGAAAGTAATTTTCTGGCACAACAAGCTTTAAGAGACGAGAAATTTGAAAACGAAGCTTTCGCTAAAGAGGCTGCAGAATTTGCGTCCTTATTGCAAGAAAAGAAAAAGACAGACTTAGACAATATCGAGAAAGGAGATTTTGATCCTGAATTTAAAACAGGTTTGAAAAAATCAGTTGAAAAATTTCATGAATATGCCGCTCAGCAGTATAAAAGTGAGGCTGATATGAAAAAGTTAAAAGGTGCTGTTTCTGCCGATTTTGATTATGAAAACCACAAAGGAGGTAAAACAAAACTCTCTGATTTGAAAGGAAAATATGTTTATATAGATCTTTGGGCAACCTGGTGTGGACCATGTAGGGCTGAGATTCCATTTTTGCAGAAGATTGAAGAGAAGTATCATGGAAAGAACATTGAGTTTGTGAGTGTTTCTGTTGATGCTGTAAAAGATCATGATAAATGGCAGAAATTTGTAACGGATAAACAGTTGGGAGGTATTCAGTTGTTTTCTGATAATGAATGGAATTCTGCGTTTGTAACGAGTTATAATGTAACAGGAATTCCAAGGTTTATTCTTATTGATCCAAAAGGTAATATATTGGAGCCCAATGCAGAAAGACCCTCTTCTCCAGAGCTTCAAAAGCAATTAGATGCTTTATTGAACTAATTTCTTTGCAAAATTTATAACGTTATAGTAAATCAAGTCTTCGACTGAAATACCAGTAAAACCAGTGCGTGAGCGCTGGTTTTTTTGTTACACGCTGATTTCCAATGTTAAGTTTTTATCCAATGTTACCAAATTGTTAAGTAAAAGTTTTTTTAATGTAAACAATTAACTATATTTGGTAAAGATTTGATAACATTAATACCTACTAGATATGAAAAAGTGTGTAATTTTAGTTGCAATATTGTTCTCTGGAATTTTAGTTGCACAAGAGGTAAAACCAGAATTAGAAGCTGTTGGAAACAAAGTAAAAGCTACTTATTACTATGAAAATGGTAATGTACAACAAGAGGGTTTCTTTAAGGATGGTAAGTTAGATGGAGTTTGGGTATCCTATGACGAAAAAGGTAATAAAAAAGCAGTTGGAGAGTATACTGATGGAGTAAAAACCGGAAAATGGATTTTCTTCAATGAGAATAATCTTTGTGAAGTGGCGTATGAAAACAGCAAAGTGAGTTCCGTTAAAAACTTGCAAAAAAATGCTTTAGCAAATAGAAATTAAGAAGATTTCGAATATTTTAGAAAGGCCGTTTCAATTTCGAGACGGCTTTTTTTTTTATTTTTAAATGTCAGGCTGAGCGAAGTCGAAGCCCCTCTTAATTCAACTAGCCCTCGACTTCGCTTAGGTTGACATCGACGCAAAGTGTTTTTGTTAATCTTTGTCACCTGGACCTTGGGAATATCTCTCGCAAAGTCGCGAAGTCGCAAAGTTTTTAGGTCATTTAAAAAGATAAAACTTTAAAATTAAGCGCATTTCTTAAATGAACTTACATTACTTATATGTTTTAAAAACGCTATTCCCTTTTACCACAAACTCTTTATTAGATCTTAGTTTTTTTAGCTTTTTTTCTTCTTCCAAACCAAATTATAAAACCGGTAACCGGCAAAGCCGCTGCAATTAAGCTAACAGTAAAAGCAATGATTTTTCCGGGTAGATCTAAAATTTGTCCGGTGTGTATGCCGTAATTCATTTCGACCACTTGTAAACCGAGACTTTTTTTATCATACGGATCGCTTTGAATTAGTTTTCCGTCACTTGGATGAAAATAATAATTACTCTGATGATCGAATCGCAAAGTATGTGGATAAGCTCCTGTGTTTATAATATCTCCTTTGTTTTGTGGAAACATAACATAAAACATTTCGGCTTTTGGCTGTAGTCGCATCGTTTCGACAAAAGCGTTGTCTACGGCGAGTAGATTGTTTTGCTTAAATTTTGTGGTGTCAATTGTCGGGGCTTTTGTTTCTAAAGCTTTGTCTCCACCAAAATTGAACGTTTTGTAAATACCGTCGCCAACCCATTCATAGGTAAAAGTTAATCCGGTAATAGCTATGATCACTGCAATAATTGAAATATAAAATCCGGAAGTATTGTGCCAGTCATAGTTGACACGACGCCATTTGGCAGACCACTTTACGGTAAAACTTCTTTTGATATCACTTTTTCTTTTGGGCCACCATTGAATTAACCCTGAAATGACTAACAGTATAAAGATGATCGTGGCACCGCCAATAATATGTTTTCCGATATAATCGGGTAAAAGAAGATACAAATGAATGTATTCGACGATTATAAAAAAGTCTGTTTTGGGATTTTCTGTTTTTAAATATTTACCGGTGTAAGGGTTGAAATACAGGTATTCGTTTTCGGTATCGGTAAAGGTGTAGGCAATTGCTGATCGGTTTTTACCGTAATAAGAAACCATGGATACTTTGTTTTTAGGGGCGATTAGCTTCGCTTTTTCCTGTAAAACAGATGGCAAAAGAAATGGTTTGTTCTGCGGTTCAACAATACGCCATTCTTTTCGGGTAATATCTTTGATTTCGTCATGAAAACAAAATATGCAACCGGTAACACTGACAATAAAAACAATAAGCCCGGAAATTAGTCCGAGCCATTTGTGTATAAAACGTATTTGTTTTGTAAATCCCATTTGATGAATTGCGAAATACTTGATTTCTCTTTAAGAATTAGTTGCAAAAGGCAAAAGTAATTCTTAATGTGCAATTCACAAATTTTAGGCGTTTATTTTAGACCGTTGGGGTAATTCGGTAAAATGTTATTTAATACATAGAAACATAGTATTCTGTAATTTGTTTTAAGTGAAACATCTTTTCTGAACTATGTTTCTATTTGTTAAAAATGATTGCGCCCAGCGGGTTATTTTTTTAGAGTCGTTGGACGATTTATTCGCTCTTTACCTTTTTTAATTTAAAAGAAACATAAAGTGTAATCGCTGCTAAAACAATCCAGAAAATATCAATAAAGAAAATCTGAATCTGATCGTTGACAAACGTTTTCCAAAACCAGTTTCCGGTGCAAATTCCATTAGCAATCGGAATTAAAAAGCCTAAAATACTTCCGGAAATCAGACACCATTTGTTGGTGAAATTAATGTCTTTTTTGAGCAGGAAAAAGATCGTCAATAGTAACCAGGTGATAAAATATACGCTGTAAATATTAGCTCGACTTAGGGGATAAAATACTTTATTAGCAATAAAAATGAAGGCAGTAACAGGATACATGCTTAGGCAAACTGCTAAATAAATGCGTACAACCGAGTTGTTAAAACGACGTTTTTTCTCGGGCATATTTTTTTTGTCTCTGGCAACCAGCCAAATCATAACTCCCGATATAATAACAAAACAAGTAATAATACCGAGTACAAAACTGATTATTTTAAGCGCATATCCGCCGTAATCCCCAAAGTGCACTCTGTACAAAACGTTTTTTACACCATCTAGATATTTGTTGTCCGTTTCAGGATTCTTTTTGGCTATGATTTTACCGTCAGCAACTTTGTAGATTATTTTTCCGAATGCGGTGAATTTTTTGTCATGAGGTATTTTTCCATCAACGATTATGTGCATGTTGGTATCGCCATAGTTTTGAATTTGTACCTCGGTGATTTCAAAATCTTTCCAGCTGCTTTTGGTTTTTTCTACAAACTCGTTGATGCTAAAAGGCGTTGCCAGTTTCTTATTCTCAAATTTAAATTCCGGATTGTTATATTCTAAATCACTGTACAGTTTGTTCTGATCGCCCTTGTATAAAGCCATTACGCTTGGTGCTACAATTAGTAGTTTGATCATAAAAAAAGCTCCTGTAACTGCGTATACAAATTGAAAAGGCAAACCAATCATTCCTAATGCGGTGTGCGCATCTGTCCATAATGTTTTTAATTTTTCTTTTGGACGGAAAATGTAGAAGTTGGAAACAATTTTGTTCCAGTGTAATAAAACTCCGGTAATAATAGCAAATAAAAAAAACAGTGCTACAAAACCCGAAAGATAATAACCAACAGGATAAGGAACCTGGGCCAGAAAATGAAGACGATACAAAAATTCTCCTATTGAATATGATTCATCGTAAGTCTGAGCTTTGAAGTTTTTAGTATTTAAGTAAAAGTAGTGGCCGGATTTTAATTTAGCGACTTCCAGAGTGTCTTTTAATTTATTGGCTGCTACGGTATCTTTAGTGCCTTCCATGCGAATGAAAACACGTCTTTCGTGGGGAGATACGGAAAGTGAAACGTCTCTTCCAGCTAAAGTGTAGTTTTTATTTATTGAGTCGAAAGTAGTATCGTAGTTAATCTGTTCTTTCTTATGGATTGCAACAGTTTCTCCGCGTTCCCAGTTGTTGATTTCACTTTTAAAGAAAGAAAAAGATCCTGCAAAGAAAATGACAAACAACACCACGCTTATTACAATACCACTTACGGTATGCGTGTGAAAATAAATGTTATAGTTCCTGTTATTCATGAATTATTGGGTAATAGGGTTATAGGTTTGTCCGAGATACATAATACCGAGAAACAGCAAAGTCAGCAGTATATAGATTCCCCATATTTTCCATGCGCTTTTTGCTAAAAAAGCCAAAATCATTAAGACTACCCAAAGGATAAATCCTGAAAAAGCCATTGTTATGACGACATTGGTACGATCTAACCAAGAAGCTAAGGCTAAATGGAAACTTACAGAAACGAAATAGCCGCCAAGTATAGCAGCTGTTATTTTTAGGAAACGCTGCCACTTGGACTGCGTCAGGTATTTAGGATTTGCGGGCATAATTTAATAGTAATAAAATTCTATAACTCCTGTTAGAATAAAAAGGACAGCAATCGTTTTACTGTTTATAATTTTTAGAGGGGACAGTATAATTATTAAACTTCCAATTGTCATTAACTGAATAAGAAATAATAAAGTTCCGGAGCATAATGCTTTGGTAAATAACCATAAAGTATAGGCGGAAAGAAGGAAAACTAATCCGGTAATTTTGGTTTGTTTCGGATTATTGTTCATCCATTTTTCGAAGCTGTAATTGTACGACAGCGCCGCTCTCTTGGAGGTATAATAAAACATATAAAAAGAGATAAAAACGAAAAGGCTGGCTATTGTTATCATGATTTTATAAATTTAATTTTCATGTTTTGTTTGGAATTATTTTCAGTAGCGCAAATTTAGGTGCAGAATTCCAATAAGCCAAATTATTTTTACTTATTCTAAATAAATTATTTTTTAAAGTGTAAAATTTCTGTTTGATTAAAAAAATATCAGATTAATCGGTGTTTGTTTCTGGGGAATAAAAAAAAAGAAGCCGTCTCAATACAAATTTGAGACGGTTTTTTTATTGGATAATATTTTGATATTTATTGTCTTAATTCTGAGTACAGAAAAAAATTGCCCTTATGCTGCAATTTTCTTTCTTAAGTTGTGACCTAAAGCCATTAATCCGAACTCTAATTCAACTTTTTGAAGTCCTTTTAAAGAAAATCGTCTAAATCCATTATTATGTTTGAGTTGAGCAAATACAGGCTCTACATCGGCAGAGCGTTGTTTTCTTCTTTGTATCCCTATTTCGCTGAGCAGTAATTCTCTTGCTTGTTGTTTATGCCTTTCAAGGTTGTGGTTTCGCTCTATGCTTCTGTTGCCTTTGGCTTTAAAACATTGTCCTCGCAAGAGACAGCCTTCACAGTTTTTGGCTTGATAATGGGATAAGGTCTGAGTATATCCCGCTGCCGTTTTTTTCTCATTCTCATGGGTTTTATGCATTTTCTGTCCCATTGGACATATATAATAGTCTTCTTCCTGATTGTAATATAGATTCTCCTTGCTAAAAGTCTTGTGTTTCTTTTGGTAGTTTTGATCCTGTTCTTTTTCAAAAGTATTATATTTCACAAAAGCCGTTAGCTTTTTTTTCTCCAGATAATCGTAGTTTTCTTCACTTCCATAACCTGCGTCTGTAGTGATCTCTTGTATCTTTTTAAACACTTTTTTGCCGAAGGTCTGCTCCAAATTTTCCAAGTGGGGCTTGAGTGTTTTGGTATCGGTTGGATTTTGATGGATGGTATAGTGAACGATGATCTGGTTTTGTGTAGATATCTGAGTATTATAAGCTGGCTTGAGCTGTCCGTTTAACATATGGTCTTCTTTCATACGCATAAAAGTAGCCTGGGTATCGGTTTTGCTGTAACTGTTTCTTTCTCCTAGAATAGCTTGCTGCTTTTCATATTTTTCTAAGTTAGCAGTAAAATTATTTTTAATATAACGCAATTTGGCTTTTGCTTTGGAGCTAGCCTTTCCATTGCCAGAGAGTTTGGCATCTATTTCAGCTACAGTTTTCTCGATTACTTCTTTGCTGATTTCCTTGAACTCAGTTGGTTCCGGGTTGGGGCCGTCTTCATTATCAATACTTTGGGCATAGTTCCATAATTCTTCCAGCTGAGTCAGCATTTTGGCTTTGTTGGTTTTGATACTGTTGCCCCAGACAAAAGTGTACCTGCCGGCCTGAGCTTCTATCTTTGTTCCGTCTGTATAGATTTGTTTTAGATTGATGAGTCCTTCTGATGCTAACATCAAAACGACCTGTTTGAAGATCTCTTTAAAATTCTCTTTAAGCTTATCACTTCTAAAACGGTTAATAGTATTGTGATCTACAATAGTCATCGAAGTTAGCCACATAAAATTAATATTCTCGCGAAGTGCCAGTTCTATCTTTCGAGAAGAGTATACATTGGTCATATAGGCATACAACATCACTTTGAGAAGCATCTTTGGATGATAACCTGGATTGCCTTCTTTGCTGTAGGCTTTTAAAAGAGGCTGGATGTTAATTGATTCCACAACCTGATCCACTATTCGAACAGGATGTTTCTCTGGAATTAAATCGTCAAACGAATAAGGTAAAAGTATCGTTTGCTGTTGGTCATAATGTTTAAATCTCATCTTTAATCAGCTATTAATCACTGATTAAATTTACAAAATTGCTCCTAAAAAAACAAACTGCAAAAAAAGCTGCCTCTAGTATTGAGACAGCTTCTTTTTGTATTTATGAAATTAATTGAATTACAATTCTAAAGCACGTTTAGCATCGCCATTCATTAATAATTCTACCGGATTTTCTAAAGCTTCTTTCACAGCAACCAAGAAACCAACAGACTCACGACCGTCGATAATTCTGTGGTCATAAGAAAGAGCAACATACATCATTGGGTGAATCTCTACTTTACCGTTTACAGCAATCGGACGTTCAATAATATTGTGCATTCCTAAGATTCCTGATTGAGGAGGGTTGATAATTGGAGTACTCAACATACTTCCAAAAACACCACCATTAGTAATCGTAAAAGTACCACCAGTCATATCGTCAACAGTAATTTGACCGTCACGAGCTCTAAGTGCTAATCTTTTGATGTCCGCTTCGATTCCACGGAAAGTTAAGTTTTCAGCATTGCGAACAACAGGAACCATTAAACCTTTTGGTCCTGAAACTGCGATAGAGATATCACAGAAATCGTAAGCGATTTTATAATCACCGTCCATCATTGAGTTTACATCAGGATACAATTGTAAAGCTCTTGTAACTGCTTTTGTAAAGAATGACATGAAACCTAAACCAAGACCACCATGTTTTGCTTTGAAAGCATCTTTGTACTCGTTACGGATTAAGTTAATTGGTGTCATGTTAACTTCATTGAAAGTAGTTAACATTGCTGTTTCGTTTTTAGCCGCTACTAATCTCTCCGCTACTTTACGACGTAACATTGATAATTTGGTACGCTCAGTTCCACGGCTTCCTCCTGTTGGAGTTCCCATAGAAGGTACTGCGTTTAAAGCATCTTCTTTAGTGATTCTTCCGTCTTTACCAGTTCCTGAAACTGCTGCCGGAGCGATATTTTTTTCGTCTAATATTTTTCTTGCTGCCGGAGATGGAGTTCCTGAAGCATAAGTTGTTGGAGCAGGTGCTGCTTTTGGAGCTTCTGCTTTTACTTCTGCTTTTACTTCTGTTTTAGGAGCCTCTGCTTTTGGAGCTTCAGCTGCCGGTGCAGCCGGAGCGTCACCTGCCGGTTTTGCTGCGCCTGTATCAATTAAACAAACAACAGCTCCTACCGCTACTGCATCACCTTCTTCTGCTTTTAACGTAATTATTCCGCTTGCTTCAGCTGGTAATTCAAGAGTTGCTTTGTCTGAATCAACTTCGGCAATAGCCTGATCTTTCTCTACATAATCACCGTCTTTTACTAACCAAGTTGCAATTTCAACTTCTTTAATTGATTCCCCTGGTGATGGGACTTTCATTTCTAAAATCATCTTATTTCTTTGTTTAAAGTTTAATTTGTTTAAAGTTTCAAATGTCTTACTGAACCTGAAACTTTAAACTTGAAACAATTATTTTTAATTATCTAAATAAATTTTTATCAAATACCATTCTGATCGCATCTGCATGGCGACGTTTTGCACGTGTGTAACTTCCTGATGCCGGTGCAGCGTAAGCTTTTAACGAAGCCAATCTCCATTTTACAAGATCAAAATTCATCAGCATAAAGCTGTAAGCTCCCATGTTTTTAGGCTCTTCCTGTGCCCAAACATAATCATCAGCATTTGGATATTGTGCGATGATTTCTTTGATTTGATCTGCCGGGAAAGGGAACAATTGCTCGATACGAACTACTGCAACGTCATTTCTTCCGTTGTTTTCTCTTTCGGCAACAATATCATAGTAGAATTTACCGGTACAGAAAACCAAAGTTTTCACTTCTTTTTTGTTTACAGTTGTATCATCAATTGTTTCCTGGAAACTTCCGCTAGCTAAGTCTTCTACTGTAGACACACATCTTGGGTCACGTAATAAACTTTTTGGAGAGAAAACCACCAATGGTTTACGGAAATTCGTTTTCATTTGTCTTCTCAACAAGTGGAAGAAGTTGGCTGGTGTTGTACAATCTGCTACATACATATTGTGTCTCGCACATAATTGTAAGTAACGTTCCATTCTTGCAGAAGAGTGCTCAGCACCTTGTCCTTCGTATCCGTGTGGCAATAATAAAACAATACCGTTTTGGTTGTTCCATTTGTCTTCACCACAAGAGATGTATTGGTCGATCATGATTTGAGCACCGTTAGAGAAATCTCCAAATTGTGCTTCCCAGATCGTTAATGCTTTTGGATTTGCCAATGCATATCCGTAATCAAAACCTAGAACTCCGTATTCAGATAAAAGGGAATTGAATACTCCGAATTTTCCTTTTTTGTTTTCGATAGCATCCAAAAGAATTACTTCTTCTTCTGAATCTTCTACCTTAACAACGGCATGACGGTGAGAGAATGTACCACGCTCCACATCCTGTCCTGAAATTCTAACATCAAAACCTTCTGTTAGAAGTGAACCGTAAGCTAATGCTTCTGCAGTTCCCCAGTCTAGGGTATTGTTATCGTATCCGGTTTTTCTGTCGGCTACAATTTTTGATATTTTATTGATAAACTTTTTATCTGATGGTAAGGTCGAGATGGTATTGATGATAGAATCCAATCCTTTTTTATCAAAAGTAGTATCAACTTTTTGAAGCATTTGTGTGTCAGTTACCTGAACAAATCCTTCCCATTCGTTTTTCATGAATGGTGTGATAATGGTCAAATCTTTTTTACGGGAAGCTTCTAAATTCTCCTCCATGTCTGATTTGTATTCTTTTTCTAAACCATTCACATAAGTAGCATCAATTACGCCGTCAGACAATAATTTTTCTGCATAAATATCTCTTGGATTTTTATGTTTAGCGATGATTTTATATAAAACCGGTTGTGTAAAACGAGGTTCGTCACCTTCGTTATGTCCGTATTTTCTATATCCTAATAAGTCAATAAATACGTCACGTCCGAATTGCATTCTGTAGTCTAAAGCAAAAGATACCGCATGTACAACCGCTTCAGCATCGTCAGCATTTACGTGTAATACAGGTGAAAGAGTTACTTTAGCAACATCTGTACAATAAGTAGAAGAACGCGCGTCTAAATAGTTGGTTGTAAATCCAACCTGATTGTTGATTACGATATGGATTGTTCCTCCGGTTTTGTAACCGTCAAGTTGTGCCATTTGAATAATTTCATACAAAATTCCCTGACCTGCAATTGCAGCATCACCGTGAACGGCAATAGGAAGTACTTTTGAGAAATCGTCTGCGTAATATTTATCTTGTTTTGCTCTGGTAATTCCTTCAATTACAGCTCCAACAGTCTCTAAGTGAGAAGGGTTTGGTGCTAAATTGATGTTGATGTTTTTTCCAGATCTTGTTTTCTTATCGGCAGTAAGACCTAAGTGGTATTTTACGTCACCGTCAAAATATTCCTGATCGTAATCTTTACCATCAAATTCACCAAAGATATCCTGAGTTGATTTTCCGAAGATGTTGGCCAAAACGTTCAAACGACCACGGTGAGCCATTCCCATTACGAATTGTTCAACTCCTTTTTCAGCTGCTTTTTCGATTAAAGCATCAAGTGCAGGAATAATAGTTTCTCCACCTTCCAATGAGAATCTTTTTTGACCTACATATTTTGTATGTAAAAAGTTCTCGAAAGAAACGGCTTCGTTTAATTTTTCTAATATGATTTTCTTTTCATCACCTGAAAAACTCGGCTGATTGACATTTACAGCCAATTTGTCCTGAATCCATTTTACAACATTAGGATTTCTGATATACATGTATTCAATACCAATGTGTTGGCAGTAAATAGACTGAAGACGTGTAATAATGTCTTGTAAAGAACACGGAGCTACTCCGATAACTTTTGCAGCATCAAAAACTAGAGATAAATCAGCAGTTGATAATCCAAAATTTTCGATATCTAAAGAAGGAGAAGAAACTCTACGGTCACGAACCGGATTTGTTTTGGTAAACAAATGGCCACGAGTGCGGTATCCGTCAATTAATTTTAATACGTTAAATTCTTTTTGTAATTTTTCAGAAATCTGACTGTAATCGGTGTTGTTCGCAGCGAATTCAACGATTTGTTGAACAGGATTTTCGTCATTATAAGTTGTCATTCCAAAGTCAAAACCTTGAAAGAAGCTTCTCCAGCTTGGCTCAACGCTGTCTGGATTTACTAAATATTGATCATATAGTTGTGCGAAAAACTCTGTATGCGCTGCATTTAAAAATGAAAACCTATCCATAATATTAGTGAATATACTTTTTGTTAAATAGAATGGCAAAAGTACAACAATCGCATTTATTTAGATTCTTTTTTTGCGTACTTTTACGTAAAAATTTGTTAAAAATGGACCAAGCTATGAGGAAAAATCATTTTTCAATCGTTTTCAAATCAATTTTTGTGATTTTGATGTTCTTATTTTCAAATCTTACAATTGCGCAGCAGCGGCCAAATTATGTTATAGACAATAGTAGTGTCTTTTGGGATAAAGTTCAGTTTGGTGGTGGTGTCGGTCTTGGAATTGGTTCCGGATATACAGATATTTCGGTTATGCCAAGTGCCATTTATAATGTTAATCCAATTGTTTCTGTGGGTGTAGGACTGCAGTTTGGCTACTTGTATTCAAAAAACTATTATGAGTCTTTTGTTTATGGCGGAAGCCTTGTGGGTTTGGTGAATCCGATTCCGGAAATTCAGTTATCGGCAGAATTAGAACAGGTAAGAGTAAACACAGATTATAAATCGAATAATTTCAGACCATCTTATTCCGATAATTATTGGAATACTGCTTTATATCTCGGTGCAGGTTACAGAACGGGAAGCGTAACCATTGGTGCACGCTACGATGTTTTGTACGATCCGGATAGAAGTTTGTATGGATCCGGCTTTATGCCCTTTGTGCGAGTTTATTTTTAATTTAAAGCAATTAAGGTCTTTAAACGCTGATATTCTTAGTTTTAGGTGCAAAGTATGCTGTTTAAGAATTTGATCCAGCATTACGCCTGTAAAAGGGTTGATTCAATCGAAAGTAAGAAACAGGAGGAATCTGAAATGAAATCTTAGAAAAGGAATAAGTATTACTGTAAACAAAAAGAGCGACTCCATCGAGTCGCTCTTTTTGTTTGGTTGCTGTATCTTAACCACAAAACATGGAATACATACTTCTTGGATCTGTTTGGTTTGGAGCAGGCACTACATTTTCTGTACTGTTACCACCTATAATTAATCTAGCCTCTTCTGAGCTTAGTTCTATAATACTAGTTTTTTTTAATGCTAATTTTTTTAAGTTAAATTTTTTCATAATCTTTGGTTTTTAAATTGGTTTTTGAATTGATTGTGAAATTATCTCAAAAAAGCCACTGAAAAAAGTCATAAATCCCCAGATTTATAAAAATAGCCTATAATCACACAACTGTAATTGATTGATTATTAATGCTTTACTTTAAAATAAATGAATATGAATAGACTAAATAAGATGCTTGTCTTAATTTTATTATTTATAGTCAATTTTACCTTTTCCCAAAATAAAATTGAAACTTATAAAGATTCGGTTAAAAGCCTTTTGTACAATAATCCGAGTAAAGCAAAATACTACTGCCATAAGTTATTAAAGTACGCTAAAACCAATGATTTAGTGGTTGAAGAGGCAAAATCGTATTGTTTCCTGGCCGACTTAAGTGGCGCTTTAACTCAAAAAGACAGCGCTTTTTATTATTTTGACAAAGCAATTCAGAAAGCTGGTGCCATTGATAACGAAAAGCTGGAAATGGTTTTCAAAATCAATAAAGCGAACTATTTATTTAATGAATTTGATTTCCAGGAAGCTTTAACTCTTTATGAAGAATGTGTTACTTTATCTAAAAAACTCAATGATGTCGGGGCTTACAATTACATTTCGATAAAAAGAGGCAGCATTGCGTATGAATTAGAAAGGTATCAGGAGGCTTTAAAAATATATAAAGAAAATTTAAACAAGGAAGGTTTTAGTAACGTAAGTAAACTAGATATAAAACTGGGTTTAGTAAAAACGTATATTAATTTAAATAAGCAGGACTCCGCCTATGTTTTTATAAAAAGTGGTATTCAGGAATCGCAAAAAAACCATCTAAAAGAGCATGAAATCCACTTTTTGTCCCAATTGGGCTTAATTTACATCGATAAAAAGGACTTTGTAAATGCTAAATTAACCTTCGATAAGGCCCTAAATATTGCTCAGAAAATTGAGAGCAATAATTTGATTACAGAAACAAATATCAGGATCTCTAAATTGTATTCGCTTCAGAAAGATTACGATAAAGCGATAATGCTCTTAAAATCGATTCTTAGTACGGAGCAAACATCAAAAATACCCACAGAAAACCTGTCTGAAATATATTACTTATTGGCAGAGAACTATAAATTCATCGAAAATTTTTCAGAATCCAATTATTATTATGGTCAGTTTATTGAAAAGTCGAAGAAAATAGGGGAAAAAAGAATTGAAGCTGTCGATCATTTGCATAAAATAGACATCTCAGAAAGTAAAGAGAGAGAGAAAACACAAGAGCATCAAAAATGGATACTGCTTGGTTCAACAACCTTTTTAATTCTTCTGTTTATTGGTTATTATATGAAACGAAGAAAAGAGGGCATACAAAATCAAGTCAAATTTGAGGAGTTACTACTCAAAATCAAAGACTTCGAGCATCAAAATCCAAAAACGGCTGATGAAAGCCAGCAAAAACACACTTTGGCAGGTGATGATGAAATCACAGAGCCGGATCTTTTAGAAGAAGAATCTGAAACAGAATTCATTCCAAGCAACATTGTTACTATAAATACTACTTCTAATGATGATTTAATAGCAGAGGATGAATCCATCGCAGACCACAATGGCTCTGACATAGAAGAACCAACGGGAAGTAATTTTATTATCAAAGATGAAACAAGAGTAGAAATTTTAGATAAGCTAATTAAACTCGAAGAGAAGAGATTGTTCCTGAGACAAGACTTTACTCTGCATAATGTTGCGAAACGATTAAAGACAAACACCGCTTATTTGTCTAAAATTGTCAATAGTGAATTGGACAAAAACTTCAGTTCGTATGTAAATGAGTTAAGGATTAACTATATTATTATTGAATTAAAGAATAATGCTAAGCTAAGATCGTATTCAATTAATGCAATTGCGGAAGAAATTGGGTATAAAAGTCCGGAGTCTTTTACTAAATATTTTAAGGTTGCAACCGGAATTAGCCCCTCTATTTATATAAAAAAGATAAATCAGATGAAAGAAAGTGAAAACAAGTAGATCGCTTGTAAGTTCCTGAAAAGCAATAAATTACAACAAAAAAAGAACCCCCTTATTTTATAAATATGGGGGTTTTTGATTTTTTTTACAGGAAAAAAAGATTTTACTTTGTCTCAGAATTAATCCGAATATCAGATTAACTTCTACTTTGGTTTTGAAGGGTGGCGAAAATGAAAATGAGTAGCCACTTCAAACCAAAAAAATAAAACAGAGTGTGGAGACTCTGTTTTATAAGGTGTTTTAACAAAAACGTAATACCTAACAAGTTGCCAGAAATTACTTCTACAAAAGTAGAAAAAAAGTGTCTTTAATTAAAACTTTTTTTCACTATTTCTAAAAGTACTTCTACACTGCATACTTGTTAGCTTAAAAAAAAAATTATGACTAACAGTAATCGACCGAGCGAAAAACGGCTCAGCAAAAATTCAATTTTCAAGATTGAAGATAATGATGATGGTAAACCATCCAAATCGTTATTCTTTAAATTAAAAAAACGAATTTCAAAACTTTTTAAATAAGCCAGAATTTTTTCCGGACTAATTTACGATTGCCTATTTAGGATACAATCAGGAATTCAGGTTGCAATAACTGATATCGAAATTCTTGTTGTTCCGTAAAGCGAGCTGTAATTTTTTGGACAATTCGATGTGCCTTTATTTTAATCAGTGATTTTAAAAAGACTATTAATTATTAAATCTTAACAAAAATGAAAAAGCAAAACCAAACCAAATTGGCTTTCAACAAAGCTAATGTTACAGAATTAAACGTTCAACAATTAAGAAGTGTGAACGGTGGCGTAAAAGATGACCTTGATCTTGATACCAAACCTGGTTCCGGTTGTATCTGTGATCCTATTTTGACAAAATTAACGGTTATTAAAAATCAATTCTAATGAAAAACGCAAACCTAACGAACAAACTGTATTTTAAAAAATCGGATGTTACAGAATTAAACGTTCAACAATTAAGAAATGTGAATGGCGGTGTAATAACGGGACAAGATACCGATACCAACCCAAATTCGGGCTGTATCTGTGATCCTATCTTAACAAAACTAACCGTTATTAAACCCTATCAATTCTAATGAAAAACGTAAACCTAACGAACAAACTGTATTTTAAAAAATCAGATGTTACAGAATTAAACGCTCAACAATTAAGAAGTGTTAACGGTGGCGTAATAACGGGACAAGATACCGATACGAACCCAAATTCGGGCTGTATTTGTGATCCTATCTTAACAAAAATAACAATCATTAAAAATCAATTCTAATGAAAAACATAAACCTAAACAACAAACTGTATTTTAAAAGAGCAGATGTTACAGAATTAAACGATAATTCCCTTATCGAAATCAATGGTGGTTCAACAATCCTTGGAGGAGAGACTTGTAGCGGATGCTGCTGTGGTCAGACTAGTATTACTGTATTGCAACAAATGTAATTGATTGATCCAATGAAAAAGCAAAAACTAAACAATAAACTGACCTTCAATAAGGTGGTTATTACAGAATTGAACGACGATCAGTTGAACGATATCAACGGAGGCACAGATACTTTAATAAGAACATTTATTATTGTTACCGGATATGGCACCTGGTTAATGGTTGTATAAAGAATGGATCAGTATATTATAAAATAAACAGGGTGTGGAGACTCTATTTTATAATAAAATTTAACAAAACGTAATGGCTTATAGGTTAACTGTAAATTGCTTCTGCAAAAGTAAAAAACATCTTATTACTTCGTTTTTTACACTTTCTAAAGTACTTCTTACACCCAACACTTATTTGGCTACAATGAGATTAATGGATTAGAATAATCCATCTAACTCAAATGATTAATGGTATTCCATTTTCAAACTATGGCATCCTTGATTAAAGAGATCTTAAGCAATTGCTGATTTTTTTGACAAGGATGGTCATAACCCAGGGCTCGTTAGTATCAGGCTATTCATTTGGCGGCTATTAACATGTGGCACAGGTATGCTCAAAAACAAACAGAATCTGTTTAAAAAAGGCAACCGGTTTTAGTGCTGAGCATTTATTGTAAGTATCAATTTAAAACAACAACAACAACAACAACAAAATAAATCAACATGAAAAAACAAAACCCAAACAGCAAACTGGCTTTTAATAAAGTAGTTGTTATAGAATTAAATGAAAACCAATTGCAGGAAATTAATGGTGGAACCTCAATAGATGGCGGTGGAGGTAATTGTACCGGTTGTGTTTGTGCTCAAACAGTACTTCTTATTCAATAAAATTTACTAACAGATATAATTTCTATTAAAGATGAAAAAACAAAATCCAACGAACAAGCTGGCTTTTAATAAAGTAGCTGTTGCAGAACTGAATGATACTCATTTACAAGAGGTAAATGGAGGTACTTTAATTTCTTTCACCTCTACCATATTAATAATTAAGACTGTAGTTCAATTATGAAAAAGCAAAACCCAAACAACAAGCTGATTTTTAGTAAAATGGCTGTTGCGGAATTGAATGATTTTTTACTTATAGAAATACACGGAGGGACATCCATATTTGGAGGAGGAGATTCTTGTACCGGCTGCTGTTGTCTTAAAGTAACCCAGGATTTAATGTAATTAATAACTCAAAATATTTAAAGATGAAAAAACAAAACCCAACCAACAAGCTTGTCTTTACCAAACTGGCTGTTGCAGAACTGAATGACAGTCAATTAGTGGACGTGAAAGGCGGAGTTACACCACTACCTACAATAATAATAACTTTTTTTCCTGATGACTTAGTCTAATCAATCTTAATAAACATTTAAAGATGAAAAAACAAAACCCAACGAACAAGCTTGTTTTTACCAAACTGGCTGTTGCAGAACTGAATGACACTCAATTATTGGACGTGAAAGGCGGAGTTACAACACTACCTACAATAATAATAACTTTTTTTCCTGATGACTTAGTCTAATCAATCTTAATAAACATTTAAAGATGAAAAAACAAAACCCAACCAACAAGCTGGCTTTTAATAAAATAGCTGTTGCAGAATTGAATGAAAAGCAATTACAAGAAGTAAATGGTGGTACTCATCTTCCTAGCGTCGTTTACACAATGATAATGTTGACTTTGGTGTAAAATGAAAAAACAGAATCCAACGAACAAGCTTGCTTTCAATAAAGTGGCTGTTGCAGAATTGAATGAGAATCAATTACAGGACGTGAATGGAGGAACTTACATTTCTTTCAACATTACGATACTAATAACGCAGACTGTAATGGAATAATAAGCCAGTCTTTAATAAAGTGGCTGTTACAGAATTGAAAACCGAACAATTACCGGAGGTTAAAGGAGAAACTTCAACCCTATCTGAAGCGGCTGTAAGTCACCTGATAACTATGATTATAAAAAAAAATTAACAATCTAAAAAAGTATAAAAATGAAAAAACAAAACCCAACGAACAAGCTTGCTTTTAATAAAGTAGCTGTTGCAGAATTAAATGATACTCAATTGCAAGAGGTGAATGGAGGTACTTTAATGTCTATTCACAGTATGATGTTAGTAACGATGACTCTAATTCAAATAGACTAAAAAACAGAAATTACTAATAAGCTAGTCTTTAAAAAAGTAGGTGTTGCAGAATCGATTGTCGGACAATTGGCAGAGATCGGCAGAGATCGGCAGAGAAGCTCCCACGATAACGGGTGCAAGTCACCAGGTAACTAAGCTTATAAAAATTAATCAACACTCTAAAAAAGTATAAAAATGAAAAAGCAGAATCCAACGAATAAGCTTGCTTTCAACAAAGTGGCTGTTGCAGAATTGAATGAGAATCAATTAACAAATGTAAATGGCGGGACGAGTACTACAAACGGCAGTATAACGCTGACAGGACTTATTCTTCCTCCAGATGTACAGAACGTATAACAATTCGAATGAAGAAGCAAAACGCTTCTAACAAGTTCGCTTTGAATGTTAGGTAGTTACAGAGCTGAAAACTGGAGAATTTCCGGAGGTTAACGGGGAAATTCAACGATGACTGTAACTGGTGTAAGTCACCAGGTAACTAAGCTTGTAAAAATTAATCAACAATCTAAAAAAGTATAAAAATGAAAAAGCAGAATCCAACGAACAAGCTTGCTTTCAATAAAGTGGCTGTTGCAGAATTGAATGAGAAACAATTAACAGCGATCAATGGGGGAACTTCAGTGTTCACTGTAGGTGGTACAAGTCTCATATTTATAACGCTTATGCAAAATTAATTAATAATCTAAAATTCTTAAAAAGATGAAAAAACAAAACCCAACCAACAAGCTTGCTTTCAATAAAGTAGCTGTTGCAGAATTGAATGAGAATCAATTAACGGAGATCAATGGGGGTACCTCCATAACATTTGTAGGAGGCACGAGCCTTGTATTTATCACACTTGTACAAGATTAATTAACAACCTAAAACTATTATAAAGATGAAAAAACAGAATCCAACGAACAAGCTTGCTTTCAATAAAACAGCTGTTACAGAATTAAATGAAACCCAATTGCAAGACGTAAATGGAGGTGCAAGCACTTTTACAATTTTCTATCCAACTATTATCGTCGCAACCTTAATCTAATCAAAAACATGAAAAACCAAAACACAACCAACAAGCTTGCTTTCAATAAAGTAGCTGTTACAGAATTAAACGACAATCAATTACAAGAAGTAGACGGAGGCGGAAGTCGTGTTTCAATTTTACCAACTATCGTAATCACTTTTGTGTAGTATGAAAAACAAAAACACAATCAACAAGTTAGCTTTCAATAAAGTAGCTGTTGCAGAATTAAACGACAACCAAATGTATGACGTTGACGGTGGAACAAGCCCAACATGTCTTTTAGTAATCAGTTATTTATTGGCCAAAGCCCTAGACTAATTCTCTTATGAAAAACAAAAACACAATCAACAAGTTAGCTTTCAATAAAGTTGCTGTTGCAGAATTAAACGACAACCAAATGTATGACGTTGACGGTGGAACAAGCCCAACATGTCTTTTAGTAATCAGTTATTTATTGGCTAAAGCCTTAGACTAATTCTCTTATGAAAAACAAAAACACAATCAACAAGTTAGCTTTCAATAAAGTAGCTGTTGCAGAATTAAACGACAACCAAATGTATGACGTTGACGGTGGAACAAGCCCAACCTGTCTTTTAGTAATCAGTTATTTATTGGCTAAAGCCCTAGACTAATTCTCTTATGAAAAACAAAAACACAATCAACAAGTTAGCTTTCAATAAAGTAGCTGTTGCAGAATTAAACGACAACCAAATGTATGACGTTGACGGTGGCACAAGCCCAACCTGTCTTTTAGTAATCAGCTTTTTATTAGCAAAAGCCCTAGACTAATTCTCTTATGAAAAACAAAAACACAATCAACAAGTTAGCTTTCAATAAAGTAGCTGTTGCAGAATTAAACGACAACCAAATGTATGACGTTGACGGTGGCACAAGCCCAACATGTCTTTTAGTAATCAGTTATTTATTGGCTAAAGCCCTAGACTAATCCTCTTATGAAAAACAAAAACACAATCAACAAGTTAGCTTTTAATAAAGTAGCTGTTGCAGAATTAAACGACAACCAAATGTATGACGTTGACGGTGGAACAAGCCCAACATGTCTTTTAGTAATCAGTTATTTATTGGCCAAAGCCCTAGACTAATCCTCTTATGAAAAACAAAAACACAATCAACAAGTTAGCTTTTAATAAAGTAGCTGTTGCAGAATTAAACGACAACCAAATGTATGACGTTGACGGTGGAACAAGCCCAACATGTCTTTTAGTAATCAGTTATTTATTGGCCAAAGCCCTAGACTAATTCTCTTATGAAAAAACAAAACACAATCAACAAGTTAGCTTTCAATAAAGTAGCTGTTGCAGAATTAAACGACAACCAAATGTATGACGTTGACGGTGGAACAAGCCCAACCTGTCTTTTAGTAATCAGTTATTTATTGGCTAAAGCCCTAGACTAATCCTCTTATGAAAAAACAAAACACAATCAACAAGTTAGCTTTTAATAAAGTAGCTGTTGCAGAATTAAACGACAACCAAATGTATGACGTTGACGGTGGAACAAGCCCAACCTGTCTTTTAGTAATCAGCTTTTTATTAGCTAAAGCCCTAGACTAATTCTCTTATGAAAAACAAAAACACAATCAACAAGTTAGCTTTCAATAAAGTTGCTGTTGCAGAATTAAACGACAACCAAATGTATGACGTTGACGGTGGCACAAGCCCAACCTGTCTTTTAGTAATCAGTTATTTATTGGCAAAAGCCCTAGACTAATCCTCTTATGAAAAACAAAAACACAATCAACAAGTTAGCTTTCAATAAAGTAGCTGTTGCAGAATTAAACGACAACCAAATGTATGACGTTGACGGTGGCACAAGCCCAACCTGTCTTTTAGTAATCAGTTATTTATTGGCTAAAGCCTTAGACTAATTCTCTTATGAAAAACAAAAACACAATCAACAAGTTAGCTTTCAATAAAGTAGCTGTTGCAGAATTAAACGACAACCAAATGTATGACGTTGACGGCGGAACAAGCCCAACATGTCTTTTAGTAATCAGTTATTTATTGGCAAAAGCCTTAGATTAATTCTCTTATGAAAAACAAAAACACAATCAACAAGTTAGCTTTCAATAAAGTAGCTGTTGCAGAATTAAACGACAACCAAATGTATGACGTTGACGGTGGAACAAGCCCAACATGTCTTTTAGTAATCAGCTTTTTATTAGCAAAAGCCCTAGACTAATTCTCTTATGAAAAACAAAAACACAATCAACAAGTTAGCTTTCAATAAAGTAGCTGTTGCAGAATTAAACGACAACCAAATGTATGACGTTGACGGTGGCACAAGCCCAACATGTCTTTTAGTAATCAGTTATTTATTGGCCAAAGCCCTAGACTAATCCTCTTATGAAAAACCAAAACACAATCAACAAGTTAGCTTTCAATAAAGTAGCTGTTGCAGAATTAAACGACAACCAAATGTATGACGTTGACGGTGGCACAAGCCCAACATGTCTTTTAGTAATCAGTTATCTATTGGCCAAAGCCCTAGACTAATCCTCTTATGAAAAACCAAAACACAATCAACAAGTTAGCTTTCAATAAAGTAGCTGTTGCAGAATTAAACGACAACCAAATGTATGACGTTGACGGTGGAACAAGCCCAACATGTCTTTTAGTAATCAGTTATTTATTAGCCAAAGCCTTAGACTAATTCTCTTATGAAAAAACAAAACACAATCAACAAGTTAGCTTTCAATAAAGTAGCTGTTGCAGAATTAAACGACAACCAAATGTATGACGTTGACGGTGGAACAAGCCCAACATGTCTTTTAGTAATCAGCTTTTTATTAGCAAAAGCCCTAGACTAATTCTCTTATGAAAAACAAAAACACAATCAACAAGTTAGCTTTCAATAAAGTAGCTGTTGCAGAATTAAACGACAACCAAATGTATGACGTTGACGGTGGCACAAGCCCAACATGTCTTTTAGTAATCAGTTATTTATTGGCCAAAGCCCTAGACTAATCCTCTTATGAAAAACAAAAACACAATCAACAAGTTAGCTTTCAATAAAGTAGCTGTTGCAGAATTAAACGACAACCAAATGTATGACGTTGACGGTGGCACAAGCCCAACATGTCTTTTAGTAATCAGTTATTTATTGGCAAAAGCCCTAGACTAATTCTCTTATGAAAAACAAAAACACAATCAACAAGTTAGCTTTCAATAAAGTAGCTGTTGCAGAATTAAACGACAACCAAATGTATGACGTTGACGGTGGCACAAGCCCAACATGTCTTTTAGTAATCAGCTTTTTATTAGCAAAAGCCTTAGACTAATTCTCTTATGAAAAAACAAAACACAATCAACAAGTTAGCTTTCAATAAAGTAGCTGTTGCAGAATTAAACGACAACCAAATGTATGACGTTGACGGTGGCACAAGCCCAACATGTCTTTTAGTAATCAGTTATTTATTGGCTAAAGCCCTAGACTAATCCTCTTATGAAAAACAAAAACACAATCAACAAGTTAGCTTTCAATAAAGTAGCTGTTGCAGAATTAAACGACAACCAAATGTATGACGTTGACGGTGGCACAAGCCCAACATGTCTTTTAGTAATCAGCTTTTTATTGGCAAAAGCCTTAGACTAATTCTCTTATGAAAAACAAAAACACAATCAACAAGTTAGCTTTCAATAAAGTAGCTGTTGCAGAATTAAACGACAATCAAATGTATGACGTTGACGGTGGCACAAGCCCAACCTGTCTTTTAGTAATCAGTTATTTATTGGCTAAAGCCCTAGACTAATTCTCTTATGAAAAAACAAAACACAATCAACAAGTTAGCTTTCAATAAAGTAGCTGTTGCAGAATTAAACGACAACCAAATGTATGACGTTGACGGTGGCACAAGCCCAACCTGTCTTTTAGTAATCAGTTATTTATTGGCAAAAGCCCTAGACTAATCCTCTTATGAAAAACAAAAACACAATCAACAAGTTAGCTTTCAATAAAGTAGCTGTTGCAGAATTAAACGACAACCAAATGTATGACGTTGACGGCGGAACAAGCCCAACCTGTCTTTTAGTAATCAGCTTTTTATTAGCTAAAGCCTTAGACTAATCCTCTTATGAAAAACAAAAACACAATCAACAAGTTAGCTTTCAATAAAGTAGCTGTTGCAGAATTAAACGACAACCAAATGTATGACGTTGACGGCGGAACAAGCCCAACCTGTCTTTTGGTAATCAGCTTTTTACTGGCCAAAGCCTTAGATTAATTATTGGTGAAAAAACAAAACGTGAACAAACAAGCTGTATTTAAATAAAATAGCTGTTACGAAATTAAATGTCGGTAAAATACATCCTGTTGATGGTGGAAGCTCAGCTTTTTGTATTCCGTGTAGTATTGTTATAACGATACATTTAATATAATTTCGAACATGTTCCCCTTAAAAAAGCATTATCAGTTTTACTGATAATGCTTTTTTTTATGCTTTTTAATCCTAAAAACAGACCACAAACAGATTCGGCATTAAATCATTCTAATCTCGTAATATAGTACTGATAATAAGGTGTTTGTGATTAAAAAAGAATGCTATTTTTTATAAAAATGGGTATTTTTCATTTTTTTCTTCCTTAAATATTAGGTTCATTTGTCCTGTAATTAATACCGATACCGATGAACGATAAAGAAATTTTCCCAGAAGAGATTTTAAACAACACAGTTGAAAGTCATATTATTAAACATAATAAGAAAACATCACGTTTATTTGTGATTACGTTTATGGCCCTTTTAATTGCTTTTATCTCGCTTCCTTTTATATATATAGACATTTATACGACGAGTAGAGGAACTATAATTCCACAGGAAAAGAAACTGACTCTTTATTCTCCTATAAGCGGTAAAATATCGTTTTTTAATGTTGAGGAAAACAAGAAAATCAAAAAAGGAGATACGTTACTGATCATAGATCATAACATATTAAAAGAAAGAGAAAACTTAAATACGATTCAGAGCTCAGAAAATTCTGTTTACCTGAATGACCTAAAGAATTTAATTCACCGAAATTACAACCAAGTACAATCGGATCAGTATAAAAGAGAGCTTTTAAAACACCAGCAGGAATTGTATAACCTTGATGTTATTGTTAAAAATACGCAAGCCGACTTCGACCGAAAAGAGCATCTTTACAGAAAAGAAGTCATATCAAAATCAGAATTCGAAAAAGCACAATTAGAACTGGATAAAATCAAGAATGACCGAATTAATCTGATCAAACAAACAGAGTTGTCCTGGCAAAAAGAATACACGCAGTTAAGCCAGGATAATAAAAGTATTCATTCGAATCAGAAACAGCTTAAAGAAGAAGAGAATAATTATATCATCATTGCTCCCATTGACGGCGAATTGGTCAATATGCAAGGTTTTCATAAAGGAAGCGGAATTGCGGCCGGGAATCCAATTGTAGAAATTTCTCCTGATAAAAGTATTATTGTAGAAACCTACGTAAACCCATCTGAAATTGGGTATTTAAAAGAAGGCGGTGATGCTATTTATCAAATAGATGCCTTTAATTCCAATCAATGGGGATTTGCCAGAGGACGCATTTTCGAAATAAGTAAAGATGTACTTATCGTTAATAATGAACCGTACTATAAAATAAAAAGCAACCTGCAAACCGATAGTTTAACCTTAAAAAACGGGGCTCAGGGAAATCTAAAAAAAGGAATGAGTTTAACAAGTCGTTTTTTCTTGACTAAAAGAACAGCATTTCAATTATTATTTGACAAAGTAGAAGATTGGTTTAATCCTTACAATAGCAAAAATGAGTAAAATAGAAATAAAACAACATGATTTTTCAGATTGTGGTGCAGCTTGTTTAGCTTCAATTTCAGAATTCTATAATTTAAGTTTGCCTATTTCAAGAATTAGACAATATGCAAGTACAACCCAAAAAGGGACAACACTATTAGGTTTAAGAGAGGCCGCGGTAAAATTAGGCTTTCTAGCCAAAGGAGTAAAAGTGGAATTTGAAGGATTAAAAGACGTGCCTTTACCGGCGATTTTGCATGTTTTGATAAAAAAAGACGGACATGAGTTTCCTCATTATGTTGTTGCCTACAAAGTAACCAAAAATTATATCCAGGTAATGGATCCGTCTAGCGGGAAACTGGAAAAGAAACCATTTGCCGATTTTGAAAAGATCTTTACAGGTTATGCTTTGATATTAGTTCCTGATGATGATATTTTTAAAGAAAAAAATGAAAAAGTATCCAATTTCAGAAGAATATTATTTTTACTGAAACCTCATAAATACATTTTATTGCAGGCTATTATCGGTGCCGTTCTCTATACTTTGCTAGGTTTTTCGGTATCAATATATGTTGGTAAGATTACCGATTTTGTACTTGTGAGCGGCAATAAAAGCTTGCTGAATCTAATGAGTATTATTGTTATTGGTTGTTTGCTGCTTCAAATTTTATATAGCGTTTTAAAAGATGTCTTTATTTTAAAAACAAGTCAGCAAATCGACTCCAGACTTATTCTCGGGTATTACAAGCACCTTTTTACAATGCCTCAAAAGTTTTTTGATACCATGCGAATTGGTGAAATCATGTCAAGAATAGGGGATGCTGTAAAAATACGCGCTTTAATAAATGAAACCGCTTTGAGTATTTCGGTAAATGTACTAATCGTATTCTTTTCGTTTATTTTTATGTTTTCGTTCTATTGGAAATTGGCTTTAATTATTTCGTTAATCATTCCGTTTTATATTGTTATTTATTTAATCACAAATAAGTTAAATAAAAAAGCAGAGCGGGAAATAATGGAGAAAAATGCGCTTTTGGAATCGCAGTTGGTAGAGTCAATAAAAAACATCGGTACTGTAAAACGTTTGTCTTTAGAGGATTTTTCTAAAACAAGAACAGAACTTAAGTTTGTTGATTTGCTAAAGAGTATTTACAAATCGGGAATGAATGGAATTTTCGCAAGAACTTCTACCGATTTTATCTCGCGACTATTTACAATTATCCTTTTATGGGTAGGGACATATTACGCTATTGATGGAGACATTACTCCAGGTGAGTTGTTCTCGTTTTATTCTATAATAGGTTATTTTACGGGACCTGCATCACAGTTAATCGGAACCAATCAGGCCATTCAGAATGCCATGATTGCCTCAGACCGCTTGTTTGGTATCATGGATCTTGATCGTGAAGAAATGGAATCTAAGGTGAATTTAACAAAAAATAATTTTGATGATATAAAATTTAAGAATCTTGATTTCTCTTATGAACTAGGACGTTATATCTTTAAAGATTTGAATCTTACGATTAAAAAAGGTCAGTTTACAGCATTGGTTGGAGAAAGCGGAAGCGGGAAAAGTACTATTGCGTCACTGATTCAGAATATTTATAGTCCAAAAGAAGGGAAAATATTAATTGGAGAATATGATTTAAATTACATCTCCAAACGAAGCATTAACGCACTCATTACCACTGTGCCTCAAAATGTGGAGCTTTTTGACGGAACGATTGCTTTTAATATTTCAATTGGAGAATCAAATCCGGACATGGAGAAAATTATTGAAGTAAGTAAAAAGGTTGGTGCTTATGATTTCATTGAATCTTTACCAAACGGTTTTAATACTTATCTGGGAGAGTTTGGTGCAAATCTATCCGGAGGAGAGCGACAAAGAATAGCTTTTGCAAGAGCGCTTTACAAAGATCCGGAAGTACTTATTCTTGATGAAGCCACTTCGGCACTGGATTCTGAATCTGAAATGGTGATTAAAAATTTAATCGAAGAATTGAGCGCACAAGGCAAAACCATTATTGTGATCGCACATAAACTGCAGTCGATTAAAAAAGCAGACGTTATTTATGCCTTTAAAAAAGGAGAAATCGTTGAATCAGGCTCACATGAAGAGCTTCTGAATAAAAAAGAATACTATTATAAAATGTGGAATAATATAATTGTTTAATAAGGAAATTTAACAAAAATGAAAAATTACTCTTTTACAAAAACGGCTATTGTAAGAACTCCAATTGAGGAAAAACAAACGGATCTTACCTGGGAAAAAATTACAGCAATTTTTTCTAAAAAAGAAAATAGAGAAGCTTTATTTATAGGTTCACCAAACATTTACAAAGCACTTCTTTTGTGGGAAAAAGGCGAAGCTTTTCAAACAGAAGAAGAACTTAAAAGCTTAAAAGGATCTTTATACAAATATGCTTCCCGATTGTCGAACAGAAGCACGCCCTTTGGAATGTTTTCTACAGTGGCAGCGGTAGATTTGAGTGCAGAAACCAATCTTAATATTGCAGCAAGTACATTTGGAAGATTTACCAAATTTGATATGTATTTCTTGGGAAGCTTTCTGCCGGTTATTGTAAACAATGATGCGATCAGAGCCGTTTTAAAATTTTACAGTAACAATTCGATTTATACGGTTTTTGATAAATACCGTTATGTTGAGTATTATTTTAAAGACAATGTAAGGTTTCATAAAATTTCTGAAGTTGAAATAAGCGAGTACTTAGAGTTAATATTCGAAAAAGCAAAAAATGGAGTTTTAGTTAGTGAACTGGCCGAATTACTTGTTTCTGATGAGATTTCTTTGAAAGATGCCAATGAATTTATAGACACACTTATTAAAAGTCAGTTTATCGTAACCGAACTGGAATTCACCATTACCGGAGAAGACTATTTTGAGCGATTGTTACGTGTACTCTCTGAAGAGCGATTTGACTTTTATGAAGCAGGTGTGATCAAAGAACTGATTACTAATTTAAAAGCCAAAATCAATTTCCTCGATACCAATAGCAGTAACGATCCTGCTTTATATACAGAGATTCATGAGTTGGTAAATGAAGAATTAGAACATGTAGATATTTCAAAATTATTTCAGGTAGACAGTTTCAGAAAAATCGAGAATGGTTCTATTAGTTTTAAAACCCTTAAGAATCTGCGCCCGGCGTTAAGTGTTTTAAACAAACTGCAATCGAGTTCAGAAAACGGCCATTTAAAAGAATTCAGAAAAAAATTCCTGGAGCGATTTGAAGAGTATGAGCAACCTTTGGTAAGTGTTCTGGATCCGGATATCGGGATTGGGTACGGAAAAATATCAGGAGCAAAATCGCCTTTAGTGGAAGATTTATTAATCAATTCAGGTCAATCGGGTGTCAATCAGATCTCGATGGATGCTAAAAAAACATTTCTGTTAAAAAAGCTAATCCACGCGACAAAAAACAATTTGCAATCAATTGATTTGTTAGATGAGGAAATCAACAAATTTGAAGAAAATGAATCTTTATACCCGGATAGTTTTTCGGCATTTGTAAATGTATTTCATGAAAATGGAGTTGAAAAAATCAATCTAAAAACGGCAAGTGGACCGTCTGCAAATGGGTTAATTGGCAGATTCAGCCATTTAGATACCAAGATTCTGGATTTATGTAATGAAGTTACAACTATAGAAAATGAGTTGTATTCTGATAAAATTGTAGCAGAAATCGTGCATTTACCACAAGCAAGAACAGGAAACATTCTGTATCGAAACTTTCAGAGAGCATATGAAATTCCGTATTTAGGAAATGCTTCGGTAGACAGCGATCACCAGATTAAGATTGAAGACCTGTATGTTTCCGTAAAAGGAGGAAAAATTGTTTTGCGTTCAAAAAGACTGAATAAAGAAATAATTCCGAGATTGAGTAATGCTCATAATTTTGCTTCGAATGCCTTACCAATTTATCATTTCTTGTGTGATCTACAGAATCAAAACTCTTTCGGCTTTGGTTTTGGCTGGGGAGCCTTACAAAATGAGTTTGATTTTCTGCCAAGAGTAAATTACAAAGACACCATTTTAAGCAGAGCAACCTGGAATATTACTAAAAGTGAAATTGAAAGTATACTGGCAGTTGGGGAGTCTAAAACGGTTGAATTTATTCGCGATTTTAGAGAAAAAAGAAACATTCCTGATTTGATCTATGTTTCTCAGGGAGACAATGAAGTGTTGATTAATTTCAATAATGATTTGAGCTGTAATGTTTTTTACTACATGTTGAAAGGGGAGACTTTCATTCAATTAAAAGAATTTTTATTTGCAGAAGATACCATTACAGGAAATTATTGCAATGAAATCATCTTTACCGCTCATAAAAATATTGCCAAAAAAGAAGAAACTTCTATTGCAAACCAATTTGTTTCAAAAGAAAATCAAGAGGGTGTAGCGACTTCATTTTCGATAGGCGAAAAATGGCTTTACTATAAATTTTATTGTGGAGAAAGAGCCGGTGAAGAACTCTTAAACAGAGCGATCAATCCTATTATTGAAGAATTACAATCAAAAGATTTAATTGAGAAGTGGTTTTTTATCCGATACTACGATGTACAGGGACACCACATCAGATTCCGTGTTTTATTAAAAAACAGCAATTTATTTACCGATTGCATTCAAACGATAAGACAACATATTGAACCTCTTGAAAAAACAAGAATTATCTGGAAAACACAAACCGATAATTATCTGAGAGAGTTACAACGCTACGGTTATGAGGCTATCGAAGAAACGGAATCTTTGTTTTTTAATGACAGCGCCTGTACGTTAAAATTCACCGATATGATTGAAGGAGATTCCGGAGAAAAAATAAGATGGATGTTTGCTTTATTGTCAATAGACCACTTTTTAAATGATTTTGATGTAAAACTGGAGGGGAAAATCAAATTGTTTAATGTAGCTAAAACCGGTTTTGGAAAAGAATTTAACCGCTCAGGCCGTCTTAACAAACAAATTAATGAAATGTTTGTAAAGTATGAATTTGATATAGAATCTTTCTTAAACCCGGCTGTTATGGATGAAATGTATGCGCCTTTGATTGAGATTCTGGAGGAGCGTTCCGAGAAAAATGTATCGCCTGTAAAAGCAATAAAAGCGATAGACAAAGAGCACCGTTTACCAACTCATCTGGATAATATAATGTTAAGTTATGTTCATATGATTTGCAACCGAATCTTTTTAACAAAACACAGAATTCATGAAATGGTTGTTTACGACTTTTTATATAAATATTACAGCAAACAGCTTCATACCGGTAAAAACGAGAAAACGAAAGAAGTAACAGAATTAATATCTTAAAAATATGAGAGCACTGGCAGTAGTAACTTCTTCCTTATTTGATAAGATTGAAGACCATAACAAACACTTACTTCGTATTGATAATGTGGAAATTCCTTTGGCGTTTGTCGAAGGAAATTTCCCCGATTTTGATGCCGAATCAGATCAAAATGCCAATTTTGTATTGGTGAAAAAAGTTAGTTTTTCCTTAAATTACAGAGATTTAGGCATTGTAGAAAATGCCTGGCAGCGATTAAAAGGGGCTACTATCGATACTTTTTACCCGATCGGGTCAGATTTTGCAGGGCATGTAATCGCAATTGGTAAAAATGTTACGAGTTTGACTGTTGGAGATTTGGTAATCGGAAACTGCTTCTATCCGGAGGCAGAAAACGGAGCAATGCCCGGAATTCCGTCCAATCATTCAAGTAAAGAACATGAAATTTATCACTATGGGAAATTGGTAAAAGTACCTTCTTATCTCACAGGCGTTGAGGCCGGAGCTTTAGGAATCGGAACACAAACGGCTAATGCCATGATTCGAAAAGCTAATATTAAAAAAGGAGATAACGTACTCGTAACCTCGGTAACGTCAAACACCTCTTATTTTTTATTAAACGCGCTTTGGAATATGGACTGTAATGTTTACGGCTTATCCTATTCCGGAAAAAATATAGCGTTAGTACGTGAACATTTTCCGTTTATAAAAGATATTTTCGCAGTAAAAGAAAAAAACATTCCCAATACACTGTTGATAGATGTGGTGCTGGACTCTTTTTCAGACACGTATTTAGAACTTTTATTACCTCAGTTAAATATTAATGCCCGTTACTTGACTTGCGGTATTTTTAATCAATCGATAGGTAAATTAAAAGAGGTTAAACCAACCAATTTAACCCTATTGATCGCCAATTTAATGATGCGAAATATCAGTTTTATAGGCAATTGTCTGGGTACAACTCAGGATTTAGTTTCCGGTTTGGAATTTTATGAAACAAAAAAACTATTAGTTGATTCCGTTTTCACAGAAGAAGATTCGTTGTCTGATTTTATTTTAAAGTCGTTTAACACGGAATCGGATAAATTTGGAAAGGTAATCTACGAATACAACGAAATCGAAGAAGAAGCGGAGGTTTAATAGTTGTTTCTAAACCAAACCTTTTGCCATTCCCTTTTTAAAATTAGAAAAGAAACTTGTTCGGCCAGGAGTACCAAATCCGATCCGTCAAGTTTTTTTATTTCGGTTTCAGACACATCGATAATATACAGCAGATTCAAATATTCGGCAAATTTGTACTGAATCATACGGTAGATTTTTTCGTGCAGCTGAATTTTTATTTCATCAGGAGAAATACTTAACGGAAAATCGATTCCTTCGTTGGCTAAATTAAAATCCTTATTAATCTGTTCAATTAATTTTAGGTACAAAGCCTCGGTTTGGGCTTGCTGGAGTAATAGCTCAGTTGATTTTGGAGCGATGAAATTCATACAGTTTTCTTTTTATTTTCCCAAACACCTACAATCTTCGCCAGCAGCACATCTCCGCCCGCATAGACAAAAACGGCTCCCATTGGCGGATTTGAAGTTGGGATAACTCCAAACACATTCGGGACCCAAGTCCAACATTTAAAATAAGTGCCTACCAGCTCTATAAATATAACACAAAAGGCTATAAAACAGTAAAGATTCTGCCAGCGTTTTCTCTTCAAAAGTACAAAAAACAGAATGCCGAGAAGCAACGAAAAATAGTCCTTTAAAAATAAAGCAACACTTAAAAATAAAAGAGCAAAAAAGGAGAGGAAATATTTTCTTAAATAAAGTTCTTTAGAAATGGACCATTCGGTATTGGCAAAAACATAACCCGAAACGTAAACAATAGCATGTCCAAAAGGAACGTATAAAGGAATTGCCGGAGTTCTGTACGAGTACATTCCTAACAGGCTACAGAAAAGTAGCTCACCGATATAAGAAAGCCCAAGCATTACGAGCATCAATTTTCTTAAATAGGAGTTTGATGTAAAATAAAAACCCGCAAAATAAAGGATACACAATACGTTGGTCAGCTGTCTGCCATCAAAATAATGCTCGGTAAAAAAGACAGAATCGATCCCTAATGCCAGAACAGTAAAAAACGGAAAACCTATTGCAAAAAGGAATTGCAGTTTTGCATCATTTCTTTCGGAATTAATAATAACCGCTTCTATTTTGTCCATCAGATCGTTGTATTGAAAAAACAGCTTTTACGTTTAAAAGCTACACTTTTCTGCCCATTAAATTTTCGCCAAAGGTTTTTAAGATGTTTTTCTTTTCTGCGCTGATATTTATTTTTTCTAAAGTTTCAAAAGCTTTAAAAGTATACATTTCTATCGCTTCCTGTGTTGCTTTTGAAGCACCCGATTCGTTAAAAATGGCCTTTGCTGTTTCAATTTTAGCCGTATTGTCGTCAAGTTGTAAGCCGAACAAATTTTGCAGTTGCAAAGCCCTTTCCTTTGAGGAGAATTCTATTGCTTTTAAGTATAAATAGGTTTTTTTATTTTCTATGATATCACCTCCAACTTGTTTTCCAAAAGTTTCCGGGTCTCCGAAAGCATCCAGAAAATCATCCTGAAGTTGAAAGGCCAGTCCTAAGTTAAGTCCGAAATCATAGATTAAATCTGCCTCTTGTTCAGAAGTTTTGGCTACAATTGCCCCCATTTTCATGGCAGCGGCTACCAAAACAGCTGTTTTATATTCAATCATTTTAAGGTATTCCGGAATGGTTACATTGGTTCTGTTTTCAAAATCAACATCCCATTGTTGTCCTTCGCAAACTTCAAGAGCGGTTTTGCTGAACAATTTTGCCAGGTCTCTGAAAATAGTCGGTTCGTATTGTTCAAAGTACTGATACGCCAGAATTAACATGGCATCTCCCGATAGAATTCCGGTATTCAGATTCCACTTTTCATGTACCGTTTCTTTTCCTCTTCGCAAAGGAGCGTCATCCATAATGTCATCATGAACCAGTGAAAAGTTATGAAAAACTTCAACAGCCATAGCAGCCGGAAGTGCTGTTTTGTAATCGGCATCAAAAACTTCTGCCGCCATTAAGGTAAGTACAGGACGCATACGTTTTCCGCCAAGACCTAAAATATATTCAATGGGTTCATAAAGATCTTTGGGTTCTTTATTGATGCTTTGTTTGTTTAAATAACTAATAAAGAAATCCTGGTACTGACTAATATCGTGCATAAAATGAAATTCTGATTTACGAAGTCCAAAGATACAATTCAATTATGAATAATTAGTTCTTAAATTTTAAAAGGAATTATGCATTAAAAACAGCGTTTGGAGCAGGTAATGCACAATACATCAAAAAAAAATATAAAAAAACTCGGAAACTTTGTTGGTGTTTAAAGTTTCCTGTTTATATTTGCACCGCAGATACGGAAACTCAGGAAACTATAAAAGTTTCCACGTAAGAGTTCGAGTAATGTGTTAACACAGTAAAATCAGGTATTTATGAAAACAACATGGACCATAGATTCTAGTCAATCAGATGTTTTAATAAAAATGAGACATTCGATAATTGCTTACTTAGGAGGAACTACAAACAAATTTGACGGTTATGTAGATTTTAAAAACAATGAAATTGAAGATGCTTCTGTTGAGTTTTTTCTGGATATAAACAACCGAAATGATAGTTTCCAGCAAATGGACACCCATTTACAGTTGAATGATTTGTTTAACGTAAACGAACATCCAATTATTAGTTTTAAATCGACCTCTTTTCAGAGAGTGAGTAATAATATTAATTTTTTCAAAGGAGATCTGACAATAAAAGATGTAACGAAAGTGGTAGAGCTTGATGCTGAGTTTATTGGAGTTAATTCTTATGATGGTAAACAAAAAGTCGCTTTTGAAATTACCGGAAACATCAAACGCCAGGATTTTGGGTTAGATTATAATTCGTTTAACCATAACGGAGGTTTGGCATTGGGAAAAGATATGAAGCTTATTGCCAATTTAGAATTTAGTATATAACTGTTATATAGTGAACAAATTAATGTAAAATTATTACAAATTTATTGGAAACTATTTTCGTAATAAAAGTTTCCAAATTATATTTGTAGTACAATTTGAAAATTAAAATGAAAGAGAAAATCATATCAAAAGCAAGTGAATTATTTTTAAAACTAGGTTTTAAAAGCGTTACTATGGATGATATTGCAGGGGAAATGTGTATTTCTAAAAAAACGATCTACAAGTATTTCTGTAATAAAGAGGTTTTAATAGAAGAGAGTACTTCATTGGTTCATACACAAGTACATCAGATTATTGATTCTATAGTAGCAAAAAACCACAATGCAATTCATGAGAATTTTGAAATCAGAGAAATGTTTTGTGAGATGTTTAAGAACAATATTGATTCTTCCCCTATTTATCAGTTAAAAAAACATTATCCGGAAATATACCATAATATAATGAGTCAGGAAATTGATTTGTGCAGTCAATGGTTCAGAGATAATATTGCAAAAGGAATCGAGCAGAATTTATACAGAGCAGATTTAAATGTTGAGGTATATGTGAAATTCTATTACATTTTGATTTTTCATATCAACGAAAATACAGTCTCAGAAAAAGAGGCACAAAGCATAGAATTAGAAGCTTTGGAATATCACACCAGAGCCATGGCAACAGCAGAAGGCATTGTCGAATTAGAAAAACAACTTAAAAAATTTACTACTTAATCATCAATCTATGAAAAGAATCATTCTTATATTTTTGTGTTCCATTGGCTTAAGTGTCAACGCACAAGTCAAAACACTAACCTTAAAAGAGGCTATTACCTACGCGCTTGAGAATAAAGCCGATGCTAAAAAGTCTAAATTAGAGGTTGAAAAAAGTGAATATCAAATTCAGGAAGTACGTTCCAGAGCCTTGCCTCAGATTACAGGAAATGGAAACTTAACTTATAACCCAGTCTTACAAACAAGTGTGATCGACGGAGCAGGATTTGGACAGCCGGGAACGACTATTCAAGCGACTTTTGGTCAAAAATGGACTTCAGGAGCCGGAATTTCTTTGACTCAGGCTTTATTTGATCAATCTGTTTTTACAGGATTGAGAGCAGCAAAATCTACTCGTGAATTTTATCAGATCAACGATCAATTGACAGAAGAGCAGGTAATTGAAAGAGTAGCTAACAATTATTATTCTGTTTATGTACAACGTGAAAGATTGGTTTTACTGGACAGTAACTATGTAAATACGACTAAAGTACGTGACATTGTTAAAGGTCAGTTTGATAACGGTCTTGCTAAAAAAATTGATTTAGACAGGATTATTGTAAAAATGTCAAACATTAGTACAGAACGTCAGCAAATCTTAAATCAGGTTCAGTTACAGGAAAACGCATTGAAGTTTTATATGGGAATGCCTATCGAAACTCAAATCGAAATTCCACAAGAACAATTCGAAGTTACGATTCACGCTTTGACAGAAGAGCCAAATATGGCCAACAGAACAGAATATTTGCTTTTGAAAAAACAAGAAGAATTGTTAACCTTTCAAAAGAAAGCGGTTATGGCAGAATACTATCCGACACTTTCTTTAGTTGCAGGCTATAATTTTATTGGTCAGGGTCCGGAAATGCCTCTTTTTGCAAAACCTAGAGATGGAGTATACTGGTCTGATTACTCAGCAATCGGAGTGAATTTAAAAGTGCCGATTTTTACAGGATTCGGTACCCGTGCTAAAGTAAGAAAGGCAGATGTAGACATCAGATCACTTCAGGAAGATATTAAAGACACACGTCTTTCTCTTGACTTAGATTACAGAAACGCAAAAACTCAAATTGAGAATAACCTTGTAACAATCGAAAATCAGAAAGAAAATATGCGATTGGCAAGTGAGATCTTGAGCAATACAAAAAACAATTACCTTCAGGGATTGGCATCATTGACCGATTTGTTAGATGCTGAAAATGCATCACTGGAAGCACAAAACAATTATACCAGAGCAGTTTTAAATTACAAAGTTGCCGAAGTAGCATTAATCAAATCAAAAGGCGAACTTAAATCTCTTATTAAATAACTATACACAAATGAAAAAAACTATTATAACTATCGTAATCATAATTGCAGCATTAGCTCTGATTGGATTTGTCTTAAATAATAATAAGAAGGAGAATAAAGCTAAAACAGACATTGTTGCAGAGAAAAATGCAGCGGTTTCAGTAAAAGTAACTCCTGTAAAAACAGAAGAAGTTTCGTTGGATTTCGTGGCAAACGGAAACTTCCAACCAACTCAGGAATTGACTTTCTCTGCTGAAAAATCAGGAAAAGTAATCAGTGTTTTGGCTAAAGAAGGAGACTACGTAAGAGTAGGTCAAACTTTACTAACGGTAAGAGGAGATGTAATCAATGTAAATGCACAAACGGCTGAAGCAGCTTATTTAAATGCAAAATCAGATTACAGCAGATACGAAAATGCATTTAAAACCGGTGGTGTTACAAAACAACAATTGGATCAGGCAAAATTGGCTTTAACCAATGCACACTCTAATTATACAGAAGCTAAAATTAATGTGGGTGATACGAGAGTAAAAGCTCCGATTAACGGATTTATCAATAAAAAATATATTGAACCGGGTTCGATCTTAGCAGGTATGCCGGCAACAGCATTGTTTGATATCGTAAATGTTTCTAAATTAAAATTAACAGTTACGGTAAACGAAAACCAAGTAGCAAGTTTGAAAAATGGAGACAATGTAAACGTAACAGCCAGTGTTTATCCGGATAAAACGTTTTCAGGAAAAATTACTTTTGTTGCTGCAAAAGCAGATGCTTCTTTAAACTTCCCTGTTGAAATTGAAATCGCAAACAACTCGAACAACGATCTAAAAGCAGGTATGTACGGAACAGCAAATTTTGCATCCAAACAACAAAAACAACACTTAATGGTTGTACCTAGAAATGCATTTGTTGGAAGTGTGAGCAGTAATGAGATTTTTGTAGCACATAATGGTATTGCAAAATTAAGAAAAGTTACGGCTGGAAGAATTTTGGGTGATCAGGTAGAAATTATCAACGGATTGTCTGACGGTGAAACTGTAATTACTACAGGTCAAATTAACTTACAAGACGGAAATACAGTAGAAATTATTAAATAATTGGACGCTTTTAAGCTTTAGGCAATAAGCAGTAAGTATTAAGCTTATTGCCTAAAGCGTACAGCCTAAAGCCTACAGCCAAAAACAAAACAAATGAAATTAGCCGAAATATCGATAAAACGTCCGTCGTTAGTAATTGTATTGTTTACGATTCTGACACTTGGTGGATTGTTCAGCTATAGCCAGTTGGGTTATGAACTGATCCCGAAATTTGAACAAAATGTGATTACGATTTCTACTATTTATCCCGGAGCTTCTCCGAGTGAGGTAGAGAATACCGTAACCAAGAAAATAGAAGATGCGATCGCATCCTTAGAAAATGTCAAGAAGATTGACTCGAAATCTTACGAGAGTTTGTCCATCGTGTCGATTACGCTGACCTCTAATGCAAAAGTCGATTTTTCGATGAATGATGCACAGCGAAAAATTAATGCCATCATAAGTGATTTACCGGAAGATGTTAAAACACCGGCGCTGACCAAATTCTCGCTGAGTGATTTACCAATCATGACGCTTGGAGCTAATGGTAAAATGGATGAGGCAGAGTTTTACGACTTAATTGATAAAAAAATTGCACCTATTTTATCTCGTGTACAAGGGGTAGCGCAGGTAAGTATCATTGGTGGTTCTGAGCGTGAGATTCAGGTGAACCTTGATGCCTTAAAAATGCAGGGTTACGGACTTTCGATTCCACAAGTACAACAGAATATTTTGACTTCGAATTTGGATTTCCCTACAGGAAATATTCAAACTCGTGATCAGAAAATATTAATTCGTTTAGCGGGTAAATATAAAAGTGTTGAAGAATTAAGAAACTTGGTAGTGTCTTCTCAAAACGGAATTCAAATTCGTTTAAGTGATATTGCAGATGTACAGGATACTCAAAAAATTGCAGAGAAAATATCTCGTGTAGATCAAAAAAGTGCGATTGTTTTGCAAATTGTAAAACAGTCAGATGCCAATGCGGTAGCGGTAAGTGAGCAATTATTGAAAACGATTGCAACTCTTGAAAATGATTACAAAAGCAATCAGTTAAAATTGGAAGTAGCAAAAGACAGTACTATTTTTACATTAGAAGCAGCAGATTCTGTTGTACACGATTTATTAATTGCGGTTGTTTTGGTTGCGTTTGTAATGTTGTTCTTCTTGCACAGTATTAGAAACTCGTTGATTGTAATGGTGTCTATTCCGGCCTCTTTGATTGCCACTTTTATTGGTATTTATTTAATGGGATATACGTTAAACTTAATGAGTTTATTAGGATTGTCTCTTGTTGTTGGTATTCTGGTCGATGATGCGATTGTGGTCCTCGAGAATATTTACAGGCATATGGAGATGGGTAAAAGCAGAATTCGTGCTTCGTACGATGGAACTGCTGAAATCGGTGGAACAGTAACTTCGATTACATTGGTAATTGTGGTGGTATTCTTGCCGATCGCGATGAGTTCTGGTTTAGTATCTAATATTATTACACAATTTTGTGTTACCGTAATTATTTCAACTTTACTGTCACTTTTAGCTTCATTTACAATTATTCCTTGGTTATCATCTCGTTATGGTAAATTAGAACATATTGAAGGAAAGAATTTATTTGGAAGAATTATTCTTGGTTTCGAAAGCTATTTAACACGTTTTACCAACTGGGTTTCTGAATTATTGACCTGGTGTTTGGATCACTATATTAAAACTTTTGCTGTAGTAATTGTATTGTTCTTTGCTTCAACAGTTGGATTAATGGGCGGTGGATTCATCGGTGGAGAGTTCTTTGCTTCTTCTGATAGTGGGGAGTTCTTAGTTCAAATCGAAATGCCGAAAGACGCTTCGTTAGAGCAAACCAACTTCATGACTCAAAAAGCGGAAGCATACTTAAAAGGACAAGAATACGTACACAGTCAGATTACAACGGTAGGACAAACCAGTGAAGGTTTTGGAGCATCGCAAGCTACAGCATACAAAGCGGAGATTGACGTTAAGATGATCGAACAAAAAGATCGAACTGACGATGCCAACGTTTATGCTGCTAAAATGAAGCGTAAACTGGAGAAAGTATTAGTTGGAGCAAAAGTAAAAACAGTTCCGGTTGGTATCTTAGGTACTGCTGAGGATGCTACTTTAGGATTGATCGTAACAGGTCCATCAACTGAAAGTGCGATGGCCTTTGCTAAATTAGCGGAAGCTGAGTTACGTACTATTCCTGGAACAACAGAGATTAAATTAACGGTTGAGGACGGAAATCCTGAAATCAACGTTAAGGTGGATCGTGATAAAATGGCTGCCTTAGGATTAACACTTCAAACGGTTGGTCTAACGATGCAAACGGCTTTTAGTGGAAACACAGATGGTAAATACAGAGCTGGTGAATACGAATACGATATCAACATCAGATACAATGCTTTTGACAGAAAAAGTATTAAAGATGTTAGTAACTTGATTTTTATTAATTCAGCCGGACAGCAAATTAAATTATCTCAGTTTGCTTCTATTACAGAAGGTTCAGGACCTAGCCAGTTAGAGCGTAGAGACAAATCTGCTTCTGTAACGGTAAAAGGACAAAACGTTGGAGTTCCTTCCGGAACAATTGTTACGCAATGGCAAGCCAAACTGGATAAACTTAAAAAACCAACCGGTGTAAACTACATCTGGGGAGGTGATCAGGAAAACCAAAGTGAAGGTTTTGGTACCTTAGGAATCGCTTTACTAGCAGCTATTATATTAGTTTACCTGGTAATGGTGGCACTTTATGATAGTTTTGTTCACCCGTTTGTGGTATTGTTTGCGATCCCGCTTTCGTTTATTGGTGCGATGTTAGCGTTGGCTTTAACCAACAATTCATTAAACATCTTTACGATTTTAGGTATCATCATGTTGATTGGTCTGGTGTGTAAGAATGCGATCATGCTTGTCGATTATACGAATCAGCGAAGAGCTGCCGGAGAATCGATCAGAACCGCTTTAATCCAAGCAAACCACGCTCGTTTACGTCCGATTTTGATGACGACAATTGCGATGGTATTTGGTATGTTCCCAATTGCATTAGCATCAGGAGCAGGAGCAGAGTGGAAAAACGGATTGGCTTGGGTAATTATCGGAGGATTGATTTCTTCGTTATTCTTAACCTTGATTGTAGTTCCAGTAATCTATAACATCATGGAGAAAATCATTCATAAATTCTCTAAAGGTGAAAAAATCGACTACGAAGCTGAAATGGTAGCGGATTATGTGCCAACAGAAGTAAGTGAAGATGGTTTTAACCCGAAACACACGCACTAAGAATTTAAATTCCAATATTTTAAATTCCAAATTCCAAATTAGGAGTTTCGTAATAGAAAGATCCCAAGTTCCTTAATTGGAATTTGGGATTTTTTATTGAATTAAATAAGTTGGAATTTGATAAAAAAGGGGGGCTTCGACTTCGCTCAGCCTGACACTTGGGGAGAAAAAAAACTTGACGATTCTGTGACTTTGTGGGAGACATTCTCAGGCCAAGAGGAGAGACTTTTATGGGAAACCACACATTAAGGGGTAAATTCCAATATTTTAAATTCCAAATTCCAAATTAGGAGTTTCGTAATAGAAAGATCCCAAATTCCTTAATTGGAATTTGGGATTTTTTATTGAATTAAATAAGTTGGAATTTGAGAAAAAGGGGCTTCGACTTCGCTCAGCCTGACATTTGGGGAGGGAAAACTTGGCGGCTTTGCGACTTTGCGAGAGACATTCGGAGGCTACTTTTATGGAAAACCACATACTAAGGGTTAAATTCCAATATTTTAAATTCCAAATTCCAAATTAGGAGTTTCGTAATAGAAAGATCCCAAGTTCCTTAATTGGAATTTGGGATTTTTTATTGAATTAAATAAGGTTGGAGTTTGAAAAAAAGGGGGGCTTCGACTTCGCTCAGCCTGACACTTGGGGAGAAAAAAACTTTGCGGCTTTGCGACTTTGCGAGAGACATTCGGAGGCTAAGAGGAGAGGCTTTTATGAAAACCAGTACACTAAGGGTTAAATTCCAATATTTAAATCTCAAATTCCAAGTTAGGAGTTTCGGAACAAAATGATCCAGGACTTCTTTAATTGGAATTTGGAATTTTTTATCACCATCAAATAAGTTGGAATTTTACAAAAAAAGCCCTTCCTTTTTTTGTTTATTTGTATCACCTTACTAAAAAACAGCTATGTTACAAAAAAATAAATCTGCGGCTATTGGTTTTATTTTCATAACCATGTTAATTGATATTACCGGATGGGGGATTATTATACCGGTAATTCCGAAATTGATTGAAGAATTGATACATGGTGATATTAGTGAGGCCGCAAAAGTGGGAGGCTGGTTGACTTTTGCCTATGCCATAACCCAGTTTGTGTTTGCTCCCGTAATTGGTAATTTGAGTGATAAATACGGACGTAGACCGATTCTCTTAATTTCTCTTTTTGGATTCTCGTTAGATTATCTTTTGCTGGCTTTTTCGCCTACAATCATATGGTTATTTGTCGGACGTATCATTGCCGGAATCACCGGAGCGAGTATTACAACGGCTTCGGCTTATATTGCCGATGTGAGTACTCCCGAAAACAGAGCTAAAAACTTCGGACTGATCGGAGCTGCTTTTGGTTTAGGATTCATCATTGGTCCTGTTATAGGAGGATTGTTAGGACAATATGGTTCCAGAGTTCCTTTTTATGCGGCTGCCGTTTTGTGTATGGTGAACTTTTTATACGGCTTTTTCATCTTGCCGGAATCTTTAAAGAAAGAAAACCGCAGAGCTTTCGACTGGAAACGGGCGAATCCGGTTGGTGCTATTTTAGGTTTAAGAAAACATCCAACCTTAATTGGACTTATCTCCGCGATATTTTTGTTGTATGTAGGTTCTCATGCCGTACAAAGTAACTGGAGTTTCTTTACGATCTATCGATTTAATTGGGATGAGCGCATGATCGGAATTTCATTGGGAATAATTGGTTTACTCGTAGGAGTGGTACAAGGAGGATTGGTACGATGGATCAATCCAAAAATAGGAAACGAAAAAAGTATCTATATCGGTTTAGCCTTATACACGGTCGGGATGTTATTGTTTGCATTTGCTACAGAAAGCTGGATGATGTTTGTGTTTTTAATTCCGTATTGCCTTGGTGGAATTGCCGGACCAGCATTACAATCTGTGGTGTCCAGTAAAGTATTACCAAGTGAACAAGGAGAGATACAAGGAACGTTAACGAGTTTGATGAGCGCTTCATCGATTATTGGACCTCCAATGATGGCGAACACTTTTTACTTTTTTACACATGACGATGCTCCTTTTAAATTCGCGGGAGCTCCCTTTATTCTGGGTGGTGCTTTAATGTTACTGAGTACGATCGTAGCCTATTTTTCATTAAAAAAACATGCCGTTTCAAAAGCAGAAACTAGACCGGCGACAGAAAATATACCCGCCACTGAAACGATTTCAATAAAAGAATAAACTAGAAATAAAAAGAGCCTTCATTATTCAAAATGAAGGCTCTTTTTTTATTGTTGTCGGAAGATTATGAAGTAAAGCTGACAGGTTTTTGAAACCTGTCAGCTTTATTTTTAGGGTATTTAAGTATATTGTTCTTGAAGGGAAATTTTAAAAATAGCCACAGATTAAAGGATTAAAATGATTTATAAAATCTGTGTAAATTCTTTTAATCAGTGGCAAAAAAATAATTCGTGCCAATTGGTGAAATTCGTGGCAAAATTTACTGCTCCACAACTTTTAGCCTTGATCCATTATTCCTTTACGAATTTTATGGCTTTTACTTTTCCGTTAGCTTTTACTTTTAAAATATAAATGCCTGTTGAAAGACTTGACAAATCAATTTCAGAGTGAGTTGTATTTATTTTTTTGAATAAAACAGAGGCACCTGAAGTAGAGAAAATTTCAATTTCATCGATGCTCTCCTTATTGTCAAGGGTCAGAATGTGTTTGACCGGATTAGGCGAAAATTTGAAATACCCTAACTCAAAATCAGGAGTAGAAAGTGCTCCATCAGATTTTGCTGTTACTGCAAGACGTTCTGTACTTTCAATCCCGTTTATAGTTTGTGAAGCATAATAGATTATACCATTGACTAAAACGGTTGTTAGGGGTAAACTGGTTTCGGCCTTTTTACCTGTTGAGGAACTTTTGTTGCTGTACCAGGTAATGTTTTGACCCTCAACAACAATGTCAGCCAAAGTTTGTCCGGCTTTAAATTCGAAAACAATGGCGTTTTTTCCATTTACAAGTGGTGCCGGTGGATTTACGGCTATGTCTTTAATAAAATAACATCCGTTGCTATCCTTTATATGTACAGAATGATACCCATAAGATATATTTGTAAAATAAGGACTGGATTGAAATGCACTCCCATCTAATGAAAAAACATATTGTCCCGAACCTCCGCTAGTAGTAATAGTCAAAATTTGTGGATTTGCCTCTACAGTTGCGGTTAATAAAGAGGGTTGCGTAATTATTGCAGCTACCGATGAGACACATCCGGTAATATTATCCTTAACCGTTATGTTGTAAGTGCCGGCAGCTAAATTTTTCAAAAGAATTGGGTTATTGCCAGTTCCAATAATATTGACACCCCCATTTACGCTATACGTATAACCTCCATCTCCTGCTGTTTGTACCTTTATAGCACCATTTTGTTCTCCAAAGCAAGTTACATTAGTTACAATCTCTAAAACAGCTTTAGGAGTAACTGCTTTTTTTACTTCTACAATTAAAGTTACTGTTGCATCTTGTATATCCCGAACGGTTATATAATAAGTGCCGGGAGCTAAACCAGGAAATACATTTGAGGTAGTAAGAGGTTCGTTGTTTAGCAAATATTTATACGAACCTGTACCTCCTGTAGCCGTTACCGTAATTGTTGCTGTAGGATTACTACAAGTTACAAGGGTTGTGGTAGCAACGGCAGAAAGTGTATTTCTTGGGGCTACATTTATACCTGTTTTAGAAACGATACAGCCGTTTGCGTCTTTAGCATATGCGGTATATGTCCCTTCAGCCAGATTAGGGAATAGATCACCAGACTGATAAGGGATCCATAAATTGTTAATACCTGAGAGCGCATATTCATAAGTTGGGGTTCCTCCTGCTGCAGTAATACGTATGTTATTGGCATCAACCATTGCATCGGCCGTTAATTGATTGGGTTGCGTAATTTCTGCCGTTAGCGCTTTTATACATCCGGTAGCATTGTCTCTAACATTTATAGTGTAATTACCGGGACCTAAATTGTTAAAATAAGAATTGTTGTCGGAATTGCCATCTCTATATGGACCTCCATTTAAGCTATAAGAATAATCGGAGGGCTTTACTTTCTCTACCTTTATATAGCCATTTTGAACTCCAAAACAGCTTACATTTCCAACAACCAAAGTAGCTTCGGGAGGATTTACGGCACTTATTACCTTGGTTAGAGAGGTTGTAGCACCTTGACTGTCTGTCACGATTATAGTGTAAGTTCCGGCTGTCAAATCTGTAAATAAATTTGAAGTCGTAGAAGGGCCATTATTTATCGAATATCGATAAGTAGCTGAACCTCCTGTTGCCTCTACGGCTATTGTTGCTGTAGGATTATTACAAGTTATTGCAGTTACCGAAGCAATGGCAGAAAGTGTGTTTCTTGGGGCTACATTTACATTTGTTTTAGAAACGATGCAGCCGTTTGTATCTTTAACATATATGGTATACGTCCCTGTAGCCAGATCAGAAAAGAGATTGCTAGCCTGGTAAGGCACCACCAATACATTGTCAATAGTTGAGACGGCATATTCATAAGATCCGGTTCCTCCTGCTGCAGTAATACGTATGTTATTAGCATCAACCAACACATCGGCTGTTAATGGATTGGGTTCGGTAATGACTAAAAAGGTTGTGGAAATACATCCAATTTGATCGCGGGCTTCTATAGTGTAAACTCCCGATACAAGATTGTAGAAATAAGGACTGGTCTGGTAAGGCCCATTATTAGCACCGTTATTTACAGAACGGTAAACATAAGGAGCTTTTCCTCCTGTAGATTGCATAAGGATAAAACCGTCATTTGCTCCGTAACAACGGGATTGCGCGGTTACTCCAACGGTATTCAATCTTGGATTTAGGATCAGATTGAAATAATTTGTCGTGACCGTTCCCTTATTATCAATTCGCGCATAAATAGTTCTAGACGGCTCCGTACTTTTAAATTGGGTTACTTGCAAAATTGGATTTACATTCATATTCGCCTCCTGCAGACTAACATGATAAGTTAGGGTAGTTTCGGCTGGATTTAAATTGCCCAGTAAAAGAGAATTGTTGACGGTTAAATCGAAATAAGTATCGTCGTAACAGTGCTCAATAGGGTTGACTTGAGCATAAAACAGATTGGTAACTAATAAAAGAATAAAATAGAGTAGTTTTTTTTTCATACGTATCGGTTTGTTAAATAGAACTTTAACAAATATAGTATAAAAATAGATTTAGCGTTATTCTAATCATATATATGGGTTAGAATATGCTACAGCCATTTTTTTTAAAATAAAGAATTTTTAAGAAACCAATTTCGGACTGAACCGCATAGCTCTTTTAAGGAATAAGCGTTTTCTTAAGATGTTGAATCTCTATCGCTGAGTTTATCCTTGTTGATAATTCATTGTAATCAGGATTGTAGTTGTCCCAGATTTTCCAAATCCCGTCTCTCTTTTTTATAAAATACGTTTGTCGGTTTACTTTATTTAAAACAATTGAAATGGCGTCGTTTTCATCCTTCCATTCCAGATTCCAGAACTCTTTTGCCGTGATAATGGCAATGGTGTCGGTTATGCTGGATACTTTAAAATCAAAAATTTCAAAATTAGATCGGTTGTTTATGCAGTTGAGGTGGTAGTTTAATTGGGAATAATTTTCGAAAAGATCTTTAATTCGTTTGGAGAAGGGGCCTTCCGGAAACACAAAATCAGATAAGCCTTCGTGACAGATTTGTGGCAATTTTTTTAAAGAGTTGAATTCTTCGTGACAATAATCGATAATCAATTTTTCAAAAAAAGAAGCCGATTCTGTTTTATTTTCAAACTCCAATAATTTGTTGGCATCTATTGCTTCATCGTTTAGAAAACTGTTTAAAGAAGGATAACCAATAAAAATAGCCAGTTTGTCTAAACTCTTTAAAAAACGCAAATCAGAGCTTTTAGTTTTTGAAGAGTCATTTTTGAAAATCCTTTGCAAGGTCATACTCGAAATAGAACAACCCAGCTCATTTTTTTTAGAGCCTTGCATGAACTCTGATTTTTCTAAACCATCAGAAATAATTTCCGACAGTATAATATAATGTGCTCTCTTCCACTCTTTAACCCCGGACAAAGTGCTGTTCTGTATAACTGGATGCGACTGTATGCCTTTTATTAATTTTTCTATTATGATTTCCATGGGCGAATTTTTTTAATAATTGACGTTCTTTTTCACGGTAATTAAATACAATTCTTATTAATGAATACACGGTTACATAGTTATGTTTAAGATAAGTTACAGTTGTGGTATTCTTATTGTTAATGTTATGCCAAAACTACTGATAAATTTGTTAAATAATTTAACCGACTTAATAATTAACAATTAAAAACAAAGAATTATGAAAAAACCTCAAATTAAATTTTCAATTAGAAAAATTGCACTCTTATTTTTAGCATTGCTTGCTTTTTATTCTTGTGAAAAAGGAAATGATCAGCAAGAAATCGATACTCAGGAAAAATTAATGGACGGACATGTTAATCTTTTAGATAAAGGAAGATATGGATTGGCTCAAATGCCGGACACTTATTTAAAGAGTATTCAGTTTACCTCTCCGGAAGAATACCGTTCCAAAATTGCCCAATTTAGACCAGACTTAACAACCAGTGCTCAGAAAATGTCTTTAACGGCTAAAGTGGCAGCAGTAAAAAACTTGCCAACACCTCCGGTTGGAGATCAGGGAAGCGAAGGATCTTGCGTAGGCTGGGGAGTTGGTTATGCTGCTCACAGTATTGCCAGATATCTTAACAATACTATACACCAAAGTAATTGGAGTGGAGCTTCAAGAAGTGCCGCATACGTATACAATCAGATAAAATTAGGGAATTGTGGAGCAGGATCTTATCCAAATGATGCGATGAACTTAATCAAAAATCAAGGAGAATGTTCAGAAGCTCAAATGCCTTACATTGCCGGAGGTTGTAATACACAACCATCATCACAACAAAAAACTTGGGCAGCAGGTAGAAAAACTGGTGGATGGTTTAGTGTGAACCCAAAAAGTGTTGCAGATATCAAATATTACCTAAACCAAAATTACGCTGTTGCAGTATGTTTTGATGTAAATCAAAGTTTTTATGACATTCGTAACAACAACCACGTTTGGTCTAGTCTATACGGAAGCAGACAAGGTGGACACTGTGTATGTATAGTAGGATATGATGACGCTACGGGACTTTTTAAAGTACAAAACTCTTGGGGAGCAGGATGGGGCCGTAGTGGTTTCTTCTATGTGACTTATGCTAATATCACCAACGGAGCCTTCAATTGGGCGGGATGTATTGTCCCTAATCCATCGGCAAACTCTTAGTATTAGGATTAATTGGTAAGAAAAAGAGGCAGTTGTAAAACTAGCCTCTTTTTTATTGCAGGTATACGTAATGATTGTAATAATCAATAATGGCTTTTCCTTTAAGTAAAACATCGGCGCCAATAATGCCATGAACAGGTTTTGTTTTGTAGGCGCGTAAAGCTTCGTTTACATGCGAAAGATCAAAAATCACCAAACTGAAATCAGTATCTTTCCAACTCCCAAGTTGTAAACGATTGTGAGAAGAAAGTTGCGTTTCCATGCCCGTTCCTCCAGCTCCTGAAGCTTTAGTTTTGGATTTTTTTGCCGATAATTCGAAGTACTCGATGCTTTCAAATCCAATACAGGAATTAGAAGCTCCGGTGTCCAGAATAAAACTTCCCGAAACTCCATTGATTTTGGCTTTAATAGACAAATGCTGTGTTTTGGTAATTTTGAACTTTATTTTTCGATACTTTGCTTTTTTAAGGACTTTCTGAAGATCTTCCATTTTCGATAAGGATTGAAAATCAAAAATAAACCAATTGCAGCCAATAAACTAATGCTATAGACGATATAATTGGAAGATTTTTCGGGTTGTGAAATAGTTCCGTAATAAACAAAAGCGCTCCAATAATAAGGTGATTTTTTGGCATTTGGGATGTTGGGATCCTTTAAAAAATCTCTTTTTGCATTGGCATTTGCTTCAACATAAGATTGTTTGTTTTTGAGGTTGGTATAAAAATCATCCATAAAAACAGAAGTCGTAAAATCGTTGACCTTCCACAACGAAAACAATAAGTTTTTGGCCCCCGCAAACTGAAATCCTCTTGCAATACTCATAGCACCTTCGGCTTTGTACAGTTTTCCTATCCCGGTTTCACAAGCACTGAGAACTACCAGATCCGGATTGATGTTGAGGTTGTATAATTCTGAATACAAGATTTCCTGATCATAAAATTTGATGCTTGCCGGTGTTTCCAAATCGCCCGAAGAAGCATGTGTACTTAAATGTAAAATAGCATAATTCGCCGCATTATTTTTGAAATTAGAAAAGGTGGCGTTGCTGTTTTCAAAATACTGACCTCCAAAATTTTTCTTTATCGACTGCAATTCGTTTTTAGAAAAAGTCAAAGCGAAATTGGTTTTTTCGAAGATCGGAAAAATGCCCAAAACCGTTTTTTTAGCATTTGAATAGGGAATGGAGTTGAGGTAAAAGGAAGCCGAATTCGTATACCCAATATTAAAATCATTCAGGAAAAAATCCATTTTTGCAAAATTGGTCGTTTTGGATTCCTTTGTAATTAAAGCTTCAAATGGTAGAAAATTCAGAATCCCATCCGGCACTATGATAAGGCTGGGATAAACAGATTTTTTAGGTAGTTTTAAAATATCATAAACCTGTTTGCTGTATGTATTGTAGTCGGAAATAGCATTCGTAATCGCATCGGCTGAATTGAAATAATCAATAAACTGAACAATTTTAGGAATTGATACATGCGTCGTATTAAGCCGATCTAAACGAATCTGATTGTTTTGTAAAGTAAAATAATATTGATTTTCAAATCCCATAAAATAGCAAATCATCATGGCTTTATCCTTTTCCAGTTTTGAAAATAAGGCTTTTAAATTGCAGGTTTCAGGAATATAGTTTCCGTTTTTAGACTCCGTTTTTTTGAGTAAAAGCATGATTTCGTTTTGCTTTTTTATAAGACGGTTTAGCTCTGAAAGCGTTGCCAAGTTTCCTTTCTGCTGTTCTTTTAAAATGGAATTGTTTAAGTTTTGAAGTTTGTACAAATAATGTTTTTCTGCTGCGGAAGCGTTTTTAATGTTAGAACGAAAACTTTTTAAAATGCCTGATTTGGTTTTTTCAGACAATTGAAAGGCGTTTTCAATATATTCAATTTTGCCTTCTTTTTGATATAAATCGCTATAGATAGCAATACATTTTTCAGTCCGGTTTCGGGATCGTAGTTGTGTAATGATTTTTGAGTTTTCATAAACCAAAGAATTCATGACTAAATTTTCGATATAAAATGAAATTTCAAAAGCTCGTATTGCTTCTTTTGGTTGCTTGAATTGGAAAATTTCCGCCTGTAGATCAAGCGCATCAATTAAAACCGTTTCCGCATACACTTGATTTTGATCCGGAAGACTGTTTTTTGAATTGTAATTGGGAACTAAAATTTTAAAAATAGCCGAAATCAGTTTCGTACTTTCATCGTATTTGTGTTCGTCAAATAATAATAAAGCCTTCTCGTAGTATAGTTTTGCAAGTTTTCTGGGTTGTTGATTTTTGGTTTCTAAAAACAGTTTTTCGGCTTTTTCTAAATAGGAATTCGCAATTTTAAAATCTCCTCGCTGCCGATTTAGTGTTGCCAGATTCCGATAACAATTCGATAAAGTTTCGGATTGCTCTTTTTCGTTTTTTAAATAGTTAACAGCCAATTCAAATGCCTTTTTAGCATGCTGATGAATTTCAGGACGCATTAAATTAGTTGTGGAACTTAACAAATAATTATTCCCCAGATTATTCAGTAGAATCCCTTTTTGAGAATTGGATAATTTCTCTGTTTTCAAAGTGTTTTGTAACAGTTCAATGGCTAGAGAAATTTTACCCGAACTTTGATAAACGTTAGATAAATTAAGAATCGCTGCTATTTTCTGAGGCTCGTTTTTCTCCAGATTGGCAATAAAATAATATTGTTTAATGGTGTTTTCAGCATTGTCATAGTCGCCCAAAATCGTGTACAAATTGCCCAAAGATTTTAAACAAAACTCCACAATATCGTAGTTTTTGAGTTTGTTCTTCTGATAGATTTGCCAGGCCTTTTCATAACTTTTGATCGCCTTTTCCGACTGCCCAAACTGATTTTCATAATAGGCTTTATTGCAGTTTAAAACCACCAAGGCTAGTAATTCTGCCTTAGATTTTGGTCTTGAATTTTTCCAGAAATCAGCTTCTGCTTTATCAAGGTTTTGCAGCCTCTCGGGACTTGGATTACCCACGAAAGCATCCACAACATGGTATATTTTATCTTCCTGACTTTGCCCAGAAACGGTCAGACTTAGGAAAAGGAAAATTAAACCATATAAGTGATGTGAGTTCATTTAAAGTTTGTTGGTGGGAAGAGTTAAACCATATAAGTGATGTGAGTTCATTTGAAGTTTGTTGGCGGAGGAGTTAAACCATATAAGTGATATGAGTTCATTTAAAGTTTGTTGGTGGGGGAGTTAAACCATATAAGTGATGTAAGTTCATTTAAATATTGTTGGCGGGAATAATTAAACCATATAAGTTATGTGAGGTCATTTGAAGTTTGTTGGTGGAGGAGTTAAACCATATAAGTGATGTGAGTTCATTTAAAGTTTGCTGCGAAAAAGTTAAGCGCAACAATATTCAAGCCAGTATAATATGAACTTACATCACTTATATGGTTTAAAAAAAAACCGCTAAAACTTCCAAATTCCATAAAACTGAAAATAATTAAAATTCTGCTCAAAGTTGATTACATACCGTGCCCCCAGACTTGGACCAATTCGGGCCGCTCCGATTGTTAAGTCGAATAACAAACCGGTTTTAAAATCAGCAAAAGAATTTTTAACCGAATTCGAATCTGTTTTGGTGTTTATTACAAATTTTTCGGAATCTCCTTCAAAAGTTTCAATTTTTATAGTCTGATTTCGTTCGTCAGAAATATTGAAATTGGCTTGTAAACCCGCACCAACACCAATGTAGTTATTGATATTGTACCGAATCAGGATCGGGACTTCCCAATTGACACTTTTATTTTCAGTGCTTGTAGTAGTTCGTTGACGCTGTTTTAGACCATTGGGACTTATAACAATACCGTCAATTACATTTGCGGCACTGTCATATTTATTGATACTATTGAGCCATTCCACCTGCCAGTAAAAGCGATACGACTTAAAAGGAGAAATAGTGGCACCAACAAAATAACTCGTCGAGTTGTCTAAATCCGGATATAGATTGTAACCCGCTTTTGCGCCAATAGAGATTCCGGGTAAAAATCGGGTAGTGGCGTAGTTGGTAATGATAGGTTCATTTTTGTCGAAAATGATCGCAGTACGGGTTCTGGTTTTTACTTTGTGAAAGTCTTTATTAAATTTCATAGAATATTTCACAAAGCCTTTTGTACTGTCTTTTTCGTGTACATTTTTCTGTTCACTTCCCGGTAGATAGATGTTTTTGAACGTAAAAAAGATCTGTTTTTGTTTGATAATCGTATCGAGACAGCTTACTGTCGGAACTTCGTCTTTCGGGCAAATCGGACATTCAGGATACATGCTTTCGATTTTGAAAGTCTTTTTGTCAAACATATCTGGAATATCAGTTTCAAGGCGAATCATTCTGGCAGGACCTTCTCCGTTGTTTTGAAAACGGGTTTTGAAATTTACCCGTTTAAAACGCACGAATCGATAGTTCATAAAACTTCCGTTAGATCCCATTTTGTTTGGGTCGTGAGAAGTGACAATTTCCATCTCAAGGTTCTTTATTTTATGGTTTTTATAACTTCGGTTAGGAACAAAGATGCCACGCATCGTAACAGTTGCGCTGGTATCTTTAATCATTTCGGGAGTCGTTTTGAACGTATAAAAAAGATTGCGGGTTTCGCCCGGATTGGCATCATCAAATTCTAATACCGAAACATTATGATAGGTTTTATGGGCGTCTGACAAGGAGGCGTCAAGATCTTCTTCGGTTGTGGTATTTTTATATTTTTTGATTCTTGAAATGCTTTCGGCAGAAGCCAAATACGATTTGGTATCCTCAAGATCATTCACCGAAGCCACCACGTTTTCTTTTACTTCACGTTCGTTGGCATGAGTCCTGAAATCTACTAATTCGAAATTGTTGTTTTTGAATTGTTTTTCATTGTAGAATAAATAAAGCTTTCCACTCGAAACATAATTTTCCAGATTTTGATAACTCACTACAACTACCATTTCCTGTTCCGGAATAGGATCACAGTTTTTTAAGATTGCAAAGCCGTTCTGATCTGCAATAGAAGCAATGTCTTTATAATTAGAATCTGTAATGTCATTTACAGCAACTTTTTTAGGACGTGTTGCCGGAGGTTTTCCGTTGTCGTAATTGTTGGTTACGGCTAGTCTTGTGGTGTAATTGCCCTTGTTTTTATAGACATGTTTAGGCTCGGCCTCTTTGCTGTAATGTCCGTCTCCCAGTTCCCATAGATAGGAATAACTTGGTTTTGGAGCACCTGCAATTGGAATTAAAGGTGGCGTCTCAGGTTTGAAAGTAACCTGATTCCCGTTCTGATTGTAAATAATAGTTGCTCTTCGGGTTATGGTGTCTTTTACCTTAGTTTGTGCCAACGCCATTACAGAGGAAAGAAAAATTAAATAACATAAAAGCTTTTTCATATCGAGGAGGTTTTTTATCTCTGAGGTATGCAGCGTCCTTTTCTGTCCATCGTTGCAGATGGCGGAAAGACACTGTTCAGATAGCTGTTGGGGACAGGATTAGCTTCTGTAGCACATCAGAAATAATTGTAAAACAGATTAAATGTAAAAAAAAGTGATGAGCTAATCACCACTTTTTCTCAAAAAGTATTTAGTAAGTTACTGAATAGCATTAATTGCTGCTACCAGTTGCGCTTCGGTGCCGACTGTTGTTTCGGCAAGTGTGAAGCTATAAATATCGCCGGCAGCTACGGTTACCCCTTTTATTGCGTAGCGCCATTGACCATTATCTTCCGTTACAAAAATCACATGACAAGCCAATCCAATTGGAATTTGTCCGTAGTGTTCACTAAACAATCCGGCTGTTGTATAGGTATCCAGTTTGGCCAATGCATTTGTTCCTTCGCCGTCATAAGACAAATAAACAGCACTGTTGTTGTTGTCATACCCTTCAGGTGCATCTACAAGAAGGCTTGTTTTTGGTCGAGGATCACTGTAAAAACGGTCCACGTTTGTCCATCCAAAGTTTCCAAAAGTAACATAGTAGTTTGATGCTTCTCCTTTTACACCGCCACCATTTTGACCTTCACCATCTTTAGCTTGTTTCCAAACCAATTCTCCTGCTTCGTCAATTCTTCCTGTCCATAAGGTCATTGCATTGTCTACGCCATCCGTTAAAGCTGCCGGAATGATCATACTCATAGAACAAGAGGTTTGAAGTGCAACACCCCCTTGTGTAGCCTTAATGAAAAATTCACCTCCCGAAATCAATAAGTTTTTCTTTCCGTCTGTTGTAAGTCCCATGGTAGGTTTGTTGGTCACGAGCATGTTTCCTTTGTCAAAAAGTTCGACGTATTCAATGTCAACGGTTCCGGTCACGGGAGTTCCGTTTTTCATTAAACAATCTCCGTTGATGCTTACTTTCACACCTTTGGCAGAAGTAAAGGTTACCACACCACTTGCGGCTGTGATGGTGAAGTTTTGTGTGTTTTTTTTGACTCCTTGTTCTCTGATACTTTTGAAGGCTGCAGGAGTTGCAGGCAGAATCACATTGTTGTCGCCATCGTTGTTGTCGCTGTTATCGCAGCTTACTAATGTCGTTATAGCGAATAATAAAAGTCCGATTGTTTTAAAATTTGTTTTCATGATGTTTAGTTTTAATAGTTATTTGTGAATAGATGTTTACGAAAGGGAAATTGTTACCCTCAGTTTTTACTTTATTTCGATTTATACTAGTAGATCAATGGCATGGAGAATTTGTTACCCCTCTTTTTAATAAATTATTTCGAAAGGCATTTTTCTTCAAAAACATTCCCGTCTTCATCCAATGCGACCAGTATGTCTTTCTTTTTTGAAAATGAAATAACAAAGTACAACCACACTATTGACCAAAGCCCCATAGTAAGGACCGTAAGAAACAGATGGAAAGGATGATTGATTTCTTTTTTTTCTTTGGATAAAACAGCATAAGGTAATTTTTCGTTATGCTCGATAATGACAAAACCATTTCGTTTTTTAGCGGTAAGCATTTTGTGAAACTGATCCAGATTTTTTTCGTTTATAAGTTGATAACTTTCCATGTCACTTCATTTTTTGAATTGTTTAAAAAGATTCTTGTGCTGTTATATCAATTTGATTTTGTAATTGTTACCCCTGTTTTTGAAATTTATTTTAAGATTCTTTTTACATTAGCGAATTAAAAAGTTGTTTTATGGCCAAAACTAAAATTCATTCCGACCAAAAATATATTGAAGGGCTTGCTGCTAATAATTCGACTATAATTCAGGAGATTTATAAAAAGTATGTTCCGAAAGTTGTTTTCTATATTAGGAACAATTCCGGTAATCAGGATCAGGCACAAGATATTGTTCAGGAAATAATGATACTGCTTTTTAATCAGGCCAAAGCCAATACACTACAGCTAACCTGTCCGTTTGATGCCTACTTTTTCTTGTTGTGTAAAAGAAAATGGCTAAACGAATTAAAAAAAACTGCCAATAAGGGGGTAACAATTAATGAAGATGCGGGATCTATAAGTGAATCTGCTCATGAATTGGTAGAGCAAACCAAAGAATTTGATGAAAAACAACAACTTTTTGATGCCATGTTCCAAAAATTAGGAGACAAGTGTCAGGAAGTATTAAAGTTGAGTTTTACCCTAAAAACGATGGAAGAAGTTGCCGAAAAGCTTAATGTTACTTACGGGTATGTCCGTAAAAAGAAATCATTATGCATTGGCCAGTTAACACAGTGGATTCAGGAAAATAAAAACTTTAAATCTCTAAAAAATAACTAGTCATGAACGAAGAACGCTACATATTATTTGACCAATACCTTCAAGGCGAACTGACTGTTGATGAAAAAGCGAATTTTGAAAAACAATTATCCGAAGATCAGGAATTTTCTGCGGAGTTTGAGGCTTTCCAAATAGCGCAGCAGCAATTAGAAAATAAATTCGGAATTGCAGCAGCAAGAGAGGCGTTTAAAGAAAATCTGATGAAGATTTCGGACAACCATTTCAATAAAAATAAATCAAAAGTAATTGCCCTGAAACCTTGGAACTATGCAGTTGCGGCCTCTGTAGTACTTTTGGTAGGATTGTTCTTTTTTAATTATACTCAAAAACCGATTTACGAAGAGTATAGCGAGCACGAACAGGCTTATTTTACGGAAAGAGGGGATGTAAATACAGCTTTAAAACAAGCAGAAATAACTTTTAATGCTCATAACTATAAAGCTGCAATCCCACATTTTGAAACGGCTCTAAAGGAATCAAAAACACCCGAAGTTCAATATTTTTATGGAATTTCCTTATTAGAAGACAATCAATATAAAAAAGCGGAAACCACCTTCGAAGAGCTAAGATCCGGAACCTCGGCATACAAATACAAAGCAACCTGGAATCTCGCTTTGTCTAAATTGAAACAAAAAGACTATATCGGTTGTAAAGAGATCCTGCGCACCATTCCTCAGGATTATGAAGATTATGTTGAAGTCCAGATTCTACTGAGGGATTTGAGATAGTAGTTTTCAGTCTCAGTCTCAGTTTTCAGTCTCAGTTTTCAGTTATTCGGCATGCCGAGACTGGGACTGAGACTGAAAACTGCGACTCTTTATTTCGTCCTAAAATTCCTCTTTTTTAAAATTTATTATTTACATTCGGCCAACCAAAAAACAACCAAATTTTAAACCGAATGAAAAAGGTTATCCTGTTACTTCTTCTTGTGTTTTCACAAATCATGTTGGGAAATTCCAAAATTACCGAAACCGAAAAACTTACCGCCACTTGCAAAGTCTGGGGATTTCTGAAATACTATCATCCAAAGGTAGCCAACGGAGATTTCAACTGGGATCAGCAGTTGTTGGAAATTTTGCCAAAAATTGATAAAGCACAGACAAAAGAAGAGTTTTCATTGGTGTTGGAAAATTGGATTGATGCTTTAGGCGAGGTAAAAGCAATTGCGCCAATTGTAGTATCAAAAGATACAGACTACTTTGATAAAAACTTTGATTTATCGTGGATTAACAAAAATAAAAACTTCTCGAAAAGGCTTTCGAAGAAATTAAAATTTATAGAAGAAAACAGATTTCAAGGAACGCTCTTTTATATAGAAGGTGAGGAGCATGTTGGAAATGTTGCTTTGAAAAATGAAAGTTATAAAAATCCGGACTTTAAGGATCAAAATTCAAAACTTCGACTGCTGTTTATGTACTGGAATTTAATTGAATATTTTTTTCCCGATAAATACCAAATGGATCAGAAGTGGGATACAACTTTAGAAAAAACAATCCCCCTTGTTATTAAATCTGAAAATGCTGATGCTTTTTATGGCGCAATGAAGAAATTAGTGTCTAAACTTGATGATAGTCATGTAGAGTTTTTCATATATCCTACTACGGCATCAACTACTAAGATAAAGAGATATTTTCCTGCTGATGGGAAGATAATTGAGGAGAAAATGGTGGTTACAGAAATTTTGGGCGACAGTCTGGCACAGGCATACGATATAAAAATCGGTGATGTAATTACTAAAATAAATGATAAAACAATAAAAGAACTTATTTTAGAAAATAAAGACATGATTTGCGCATCAAATGAAGCTTCGTATCTGGATAAACTGGTCAAGATAATTTTGTTAAGTAATTCAGATACAGTCAAAGTAGAGTTTTTAAAAGACGGTCAGTACAGTACAAAAACAATGACCTGGTTTAATTATCATGATTCTCACCGAAACGAGTTCAAAAAAGGAGCCCAAAAAAAGAAAGAAAAGTTTAAGCTTTTAGAGAATAACATCGGTTATGTCAATATGGGAGTGCTAAAAGACAGAAATATTCCGGACATGATAGAGGCTTTAAAAGGAACTAAGGCGATCGTTTTTGACATGAGAAACTATCCGAATGGTACTTATCAGGAAATAGGAAGGTTTATAAACTCTCAGGAAAAAGAATTTGCAATCTACACCCGTCCCGATTTAAGTTATCCGGGAAAGTTTGTATGGAGTGGAGGAACCTCAATTGGTTTTGAAAATAAGGATCATTATAAAGGAAAGGTAATTGTACTGCTCAACGAGAAATCGGTAAGCCAATCGGAATGGACAGCAATGTGTTTTCAAACCGCCGGAAATACGACCATCATCGGAAGCCAAACCGCGGGCGCAGATGGCAACGTCTCTGAATTTGATTTCGAAGGATTTCATACACTATTTTCCGGAATTGGAGTGTTTTATCCGGACAGACGCGAAACACAAAGAATCGGTATTGTTCCGGATATAGAAGTTAAACCAACCATAAAAGGAATCCAGGAAGGAAAAGATGAGGTATTAGACCGTGCGTTACTATTTGCAGAATCAGGTAAATAACAGTGCCTTTTTTCGATATTAATAACCCTTCCGAAAGCTTAACCAATAATTTTTGAGTAGCAGATAATGTAAAAGTTACACACAGAATAAAGTTCACGATACAAAGATCCGTTAGCACAAAGAAAAAAAGAATCAGTTTTAATCCGCGTCTTCACGTCAGTGAACCCGTTTAATCCGCGTCCCATTTTTAACGTAATACTTGTGAGTACAATCAAATTGGGAAAGTGCACAATATTGTCGTAATTTTGGCTTTTTTAAATTGATACATTTGAATTCAACAGTAATTATTACCGATACGCACACCCATTTATATTCAGAAGAGTTCGATCAGGATCGTGACGAAATGATACAACGCGCCATAAACGCCGGAGTAACACGTTTTTTTATTCCTGCAATTGATGCTGCAGCAACACAATCGATGTACGACTTGGAGCAAAATTATCCCGAAAATGTATTTTTGATGATGGGGTTACATCCCACTTACGTGAAAGACAATTATCTGGACGAATTGAAACACGTAGAAACCGAATTGACAAAGAGACAGTTCTACGCCGTTGGTGAAATTGGAATCGATTTGTATTGGGATAAAACACATCTTAAAGAGCAGCAATTCGCCTTTAGAAAGCAAATTCAGTTAGCAAAACAATATAAATTACCAATCGTAATTCATTGCCGTGAAGCGTTTGATGAGATCTTTGAAATTCTCGAAGAAGAGAAATCAGCCGATTTATTTGGAATTTTTCACTGTTTTACCGGAACACAGGAACAGGCTTTACAGGCAATATCCTACAATATGAAGCTCGGAATCGGGGGTGTAGTAACTTTTAAAAACGGAAAAATTGATCAGTTTTTAAATCAAATCGATTTAAGACATATTGTTCTCGAAACCGATTCGCCCTATTTGGCGCCAATTCCGTACCGTGGAAAGAGAAATGAAAGTAGTTATGTTATTAATGTAGTAGCAAAATTAGCAGATATTTATAACGTTTCTGAAGCAGAAATAGCGGCAATTACAACACAAAATTCAAAGGACGTTTTTGGTATTTAACCCACAACTTACAATACTTTGATTTTTTTTTTGTTCTTTTGCGCATTAAAATAGATATTTATAATGCAGAGATTTGATGCCATTCGACCTTTTTATGATTCAGAAATAAATGAAGCACTTCATGGTGTTGCTAATCATCCGATGATGAAAGCCATGATGAATTTTACTTTTCCGGAGTTAGAAGACGAAGTTTGGAAAGATCAATTGAGAAAAACACATTCGATTCGTGATTTTCAATGTAATTTTATTTATCATACGATTCAGAAAGTACTGGAAAGAAGTTCAGAAGGACTTACAACTTCAGGCTTTGAGAAATTAGAAAAAAACACTTCCTATTTATTTGTCTCCAATCACCGTGATATTTTGTTAGATACCACTTTGCTGAATGTTTGTTTATTCGAACACGGTTTGGTGATGACGGCATCTGCTATTGGAGATAATTTAGTTAAAAAAGCATTTTTAAGCACATTGGCAAAACTGAATAGAAACTTTTTAGTTCTGAGAGGTTTAACACCAAGAGAAATGCTACAGAGTTCTAAGTTATTGTCTGAGTATATGGGACAATTACTGCTTCGCGAAAATCGTTCAGTTTGGATTGCGCAAAGAGAAGGACGTACCAAAGACGGAAATGACGAGACCAATCCGGGAGTACTTAAAATGATTGGGATGGGTTCTGATGAGGCTAATCTAATGGATTATTTCAAAAAGATAAAAATAGTTCCGGTTTCCATTTCATACGAGTACGATCCGACAGATGTTTTGAAAATGCCACAATTAATGGCAGAAGCAAACAACGAAGTTTATATTAAAGAGAAAAACGAAGATTTCATGACCATTTTAAGTGGTATCATGGGAACTAAGAAAAGAATACATATTTCTGTTGGAGACGTTTTAGATACAGAAATTGATCAGATTGCAGCGGAGAATGATAATGCCAACAAACAAATTCAGGCTTTGGCACAAGTAATTGATGATTCTGTTTTGAAAAACTATCAATTATGGCCGACCAATTTTATCGCTTACGATATTTTGAACGAGACAGATAAATTCTCACACAAGTACAAAGAGAGCGAGAAATCCCTTTTTGAACGTCGTTTAGAAATGAGAATTGGTAGCGATAATCCGGTTACAAGACAAGGATTTTTGGCTATGTACGCCAATCCGGTGGTTAGTAAATTAAAATATCAGGATGTCATCTAAAGCTAAAATACTTTTAATTTATACCGGAGGAACTATCGGTATGAGCAAAGATTTTGAGACAGGAGCGCTCAAAGCTTTCAACTTTAGTAAATTATTACAAAAAATTCCGGAGTTAAAACAATTGGATTGTGAAATCGAAACGGTTTCATTTGAAAACCCGATTGACTCTTCCAATATGAATCCCGAAATGTGGACCAAAATTGCCACAATTATCGAGGAGAACTATATCCCTTTTGATGGGTTTGTAGTGTTACATGGTTCAGATACAATGTCGTATTCTGCTTCAGCATTGAGTTTTATGCTTGAGAATTTAGCTAAACCTGTAGTGTTTACCGGATCACAATTGCCAATTGGAGATTTGCGCACCGATGCTAAAGAAAATCTGATTACTGCTATTCAGATTGCTTCACTTCAGGAAAACGGCAAACCCGTGATTCACGAGGTTTGTTTGTATTTTGAATATAAATTATACCGTGGCAATCGAACTTCAAAAGTAAATGCAGAACATTTTAAAGCCTTTACCGCACCTAATTATCCTGAATTAGTAGAGTCAGGTGTACATTTGAAATTAAACGAACATTTATTTCTGCCTATAAAAACGGCCGCAGACTTAATTGTCCATAAGAATCTGGACAATCATGTAGCAATTGTAAAAATGTTTCCCGGAATGAGCGAAGCCGTTTTAGGTTCGATTCTGGCAACTCCCGGTTTAAAGGGAATTGTTTTGGAAACATACGGTTCCGGAAATGCTCCAACCGAAGATTGGTTTTTGAGTTTGATAAAAAAAGCAATTCAATCCGGCTTGCATATTGTAAATGTTACACAATGTTCGGGAGGAAGTGTGAACATGGGGCAATACGAAACCAGTACAGCTCTAAAAGAATTAGGCGTAATTTCAGGAAAAGACATTACAACCGAAGCCGCAATTACAAAACTAATGTATCTGTTAGGTCATAAAATCAAAGCAGAAAACTTCAAAACAATATTCGAAACCGCTTTGCGCGGAGAAACTTCGCTGTAAATAATTAAATTCCAATATTTAAAATTCCAAATTCCAAAATTGAGAAAATTGATTTCTTAATTTTGGAATTTTGTTTTTAGCAGATAAACGTAAATTTTCCCAGGTTGATTTAGAGGTATCATTGAAGACATACTTTTCCATATAATTATGCAATATGTTTTTGCATGTAGGGGAAGCAACTCTCAATATACTTTTAACGATGCTAAAAAATACCAGCCATCAAGAAACCAAATCTAAAATGAACTTATATCACTTATATGGTTCAAAGCTCACAAGTTTAGAATTTTAATTATTAGAGTTTTACTTTTGCTTCCAGGCATAAATTTTTCCAGTTTGATTTGGATGGTTTATGGAATACAAGCTTTTCCATATAATTATAAAATATATTTTTGGGCTTAAAGAGAACAACTCTTAGTATACTTTTAAGTTGCTGCTAGTATGTTAAAAAAAAATACCAGCTCCCAAGAAACCAAGTCTAAAATGAACTTATATTACTTATATGGTTCAAAGCTCACAAGTTTGGAATTTGGATTTTAATTATTGGATTTTAAATTATCAGTATTTCTGTATTGAACAGGGCAAGTCTCCAATTCCTCTGCAGTTTTGTGATTTTTGTAATACACATAAACAAGCACAGAGATAAGACAGATTACCCCCTGAATAGCCACTGTCGCTCGTACACCTAGCGAATGAGAAATGTACCCAATAATCAAACTTCCCACAGGAATCATTCCCTGATAAGCCATCATATAATAACTAATACTTCTCGAACGCATGTTTACAGCACTTTGTGTCTGAATATAAATGTTTATCGATGAGGTTTGTCCCATCATTCCAATACCACTCAAGGTCATACAAATAAGAGCAACAGTCAGACTGCCCGAAATCGCTAGAATAATGACACTGAAACCGAGCAGTAAACTCGATGCAATCATTATTTTATTCATGTTTTTGGATGTTTTTAAGTTGGCAAGGTAGATGGCAGCTAAAACAGAACCGATACCGGCGGCACTTTCAAACCAGCTAAAGGTTTGGGCATTTCCATTAAAAATATCTTTAGCAAAAACAGGCATAAGCGTATTAAAAGAAATTACAAACAAACTACTGCACATAAGCATAAGTAACATTCGGGCCATTTCGGTTTCTTTTTTCACATAATCCAGGCCTTCCATGAAATCATCCAACATTTTGAGTTTGTTCTCCGCTTTGATATGGGGTGTGATTTTCATCAACATCAAAGAAATTAGAACCGGAATATAACTTAGAAAGTTTCCCATAAAACAAATGTCTTCGCCATATTGATGCAAAATAATTCCGGCAAGAGCGGGGCCTGCAATTCTCGCGAAGTTGTTTAGAGTTGAATTTAGCGCTACTGCATTTGGTAAATCCTCTTTGTCGTTTACAATATCAATCATCATAGTTTGTCGACAAGTCATATCAAAAGCATTGATAATACCTTGTATAAGACTCAGCGCTAGTATAAAGTTAATGTTGTATATTTTCAGATAAATAAGGAGTGCCAATGCGCCTGCCTGTAGCATTGCCAAAGATTGTAATACCATCATACAACGATGTCTGTCGTAACGGCCAATAATACTTCCGACCAGAGGTGCTAAAAATAAAGATGGGATCATACTTAAAAAAGTCGCCAGTCCAAGTAAAAATACAGATCCTGTTATGCTATAAACCATCCAGCTTACGGCAGTTTTTTGCATCCAGGTACCAATAACCGAAACCGACTGACCGTAAAAGAATAATTTGAAGTTTTTTGATTTTAACGCCTTAAACATGATGCCTTTTGTTTTTTTACAAAGTTCGGAATTATGATTTCATTAGAAAAATTAATAATTTTACTGATAATAAGTAGTAAAACTTATCAATATGGAAATCTATCAACTACACTATTTTATAAAAACAGCTGAGGTATTACATTTTACAAAAGCAGCGGAGCTTTGTTATGTAACACAATCCGGATTATCACAGCAAATAAAAAAACTCGAAGAAGAACTCGGAATGCCTTTGTTTGTCAGAATTGGGAAAAAAGTACAACTCACCGAAGCCGGATCTGTTTTTCTGATTCATGCCAAACAGGTTATAGAAAATGTGCAAAATGGTAAGCAGGCAATCGATGATTTAAACGATATGATTGGTGGGGAGTTACGACTTGGTGTGACCTATATCTTTGGGCTTTTGATTTTACCGGTGATCAATTCGTTTGCAAAAAGATATCAGAATTTGAAAATTGTGGTAGAATACGGAACAACCGAAGCTTTAGAGCAGAAACTAATGAAGAATGAATTAGATTTGGTTTTGGTTATTTCGTCTCATGAAATTGGACTTCCAATTCAGAAAGTGCCTTTGTTTACTTCTCAGATGGTGATGGTGGTTTCAAAATCACATCCTTTGGCGATTTTAGAAAAGATTGCTTTCAAGAAAATAGAAGAGATTCCACTTATTTTGCCGGGAAAAGGTTCAAATTCGAGAGAATTTGTAGAAGGGTTGTTTCTCAAACACAATATGAAACCCAAAATTGCGATCGAATTAAATTCTATTCATGCTTTGTTGCAAATGGTAGAAAACAGCGATTGGGCGACTATAGTTGCTGAAAAAGCGCTGAAAGGCTGGGATAATCTGAAATCTATTGTGATTACCGGAGTTCCGACTAAAAGAGATTCCTTTATGTTGACGATGGGAGGATACCAGAAAAAGGCCGTAAAATTGTTTATGGAGGAGTTTAGAAAAAGTATTTAAAAGGAATGTTGGATTTTACTTTTGTAAGTCACTTTTTTTTATGTTATTTGCAAACCGAAAATAGAGAGGTGTCCGAGTGGTTGAAGGAGCTAGCCTGGAAAGCTAGTATATGGGTAACTGTATCGTGGGTTCGAATCCCATCCTCTCTGCAAAATTAAAACCGCAATTTCATGTTATGATGAGATTGCGGTTTTTTCGTTTATTCCACTTTTTCTGAAGGTAGAGAATAAATGATACTGCTTTGTTAGTTAGTGTGTTTATGGATCAACACTAAAACCTGTGGAGTGGTAAAAATTATGCATAAATATTAGTGAGTCTAAAAAGGAAGTATTCTATATTTCTAACACCTCTGAATTTTGATCTAAATGCTTTTATTTTCGCATTGAAAGATTCTGCCGAAGCGTTGGTGCTTCTGTTGTCAAAATAGTTCAATATGGTTTGATAATGACTCATGATTGTGCGAGAGATTGTGCCAAAAGACTTAAACCCGGATTGATTTACTTTTTCGTGCCATTTGGCTAGTTTAGCAAAGCCTATGATTTTATCTTTTGTGTTCTCGAAGATATTTCGAAGCTCCTGAGTTAGATTATATCCTTTTTGAATATGAGGATATAATTCAAATAGTAATACAGCACGTTCTGCTTGATTTTGAGTCCATTTCGATTTGGTTTTGTACAAGAAATAGCGGCTTCTAGCTAGTAATTGCTTAAGGGTATCTCCATTTGAAAGTATTATAGCTTCGAAATTTACTTTTAACTTTTTGGCTTTCTCAATAGCATCATTTTCCTGATCGATGGCTTCCCAACGATGCTTAATCCTGATTTCCTGTAAAGCCTCTGACGCTAATTTTTGAACGTGGAATCGGTCTGTAACGCGAGTAGCATTAGGAAAACATCTTTTAGCAATTAATCCCATATTACCAGCCATATCCCGAGTGATTTCCTTGACTACATTTCGCTGTTTAAGAGCGATTTTTTCAATAACACCAATAACTGTTTCTGCTTTAGTTCCTGCAATCATTGCTATTATAGTGCCTTTTCTACCTTTACCGGATTTGTTGGTTAAAATAGTATAGAGTTCACCATTGGAGAGAGAGGTTTCATCTATGGATAAACGCTTTCCAATATTTTGTGGAAAGAGAAGCCACTTTTTAGCGTGTGATATTTGATCCCAAACTTTGAAATCACTTAAGAAATCTTTGTATTGATATTGTAAATTTCTACCCGAAACCCCATAAAAAGAAGCAATGGTATTGCAATCATTTGGACTGGAATCTATTGATCTCTTTTAAAAAAGACGCAAACTCCTGTGTTACACGAGTTCCGTCTGCTACTAAATTCCAATCTCTGAAAACGATCTTTCCACTATCTTCATTTAGCCATCTTCTGCGGGTTATATGAAGATATACCTGATGTCCACGGATAGGGAAATCCTGAACTGTTATCTCTTCGAAGAATCCTTTTGAACTTAATTTTGACTCTCTGTATTCTTTTGGGGTCGAATTAATCTCTTTTAAATACAAGTGAAGTATTTCATCTCCCTTTTTATAAGAAGTAAGTTCAAAATAGTCTACTATTATCTCAGGTAATAACAACTTAAGGATGTCGATAAAAGAATCTTGCATTTATATATAATTTCAAAATACAAATATCTAATTTTTAATATTTCCCCACAACAATATGTCTTGATCCGTAATTATGCTATCTTTTTTGGTGTTGTTGATTCCTTCTTATTATTGTAGTCAAGATTTCTTCGGTGAAATCCATTCGTTTCGACCGATTTTCTTTATATAGTACACCCCAACCCGACAGGTTTTTAAAACCTGTCGGGTTTGTTTATTAGAAACGATATATAATAAGGTAAGGAATGACAGTTGTTCTATATAATGTATATGGAGAAAGTTGATAAGATCAGCTTCCAGCTTAGAAGATAAACATTCAAGCTTGGTGTTCCTATATTTAACCATCAGATTAAATTAAAAAGCACCCAGCGTACAAAAGAAGTTATAGATTCCCTAAATCAGATACTATAATATAATAGGAGCAATCATATCCTTAATAATACACCCCCAACCCGACAGGTTTTCAAAACCTGTCGGGTTTATTATTCTAAGCCCACAAGCTCCAACATCAAAAAAAGAAGAAACTTGGCGCCTTTGCGTCTTTGCGAGACTATCCAGAGTAAAGAGAGAGCCCGAGAAGCAAGAATAACTCCGAGGATCTAAACCCTCAAAAGAACAAAACCCCAGTAAAATCAGCCCTTCCAAAAGAGCAGCAACAAGACAAAATCACAACTTGAAAGAAAATTCCTAAAAACCATAAAAGCCTAAGTTTTGTAAAAACACCATTACCAGTAAGTTAAGAAAAAGATTCAAAAAAAGGCAAAAAAAGCAAAGTAAAAAGCTTGTGAATGCGAATAAAGGGACTACTTTTGCACCCGCAACGACGCAGACGTTCCCTGATAGACTGACAAGAAAAGAGGATTAATTTTTTAGAAAAGTTTGAGAAAACAAAATAAAAAAAAGATTCAAAAAAGCTTGTGAGATTTGAAAACGCTGCTTACCTTTGCACCCCGCAAAACACGCAAGTTCATTGAGAGATTGGTTGAGAAAAGAAGAAAATTGGAAACGAAAAGTTTCTAAAAAAAAACTTCAAAAAAGTCTTGCCAGTTAAAAATAAAGATGTAGTTTTGCAGCCGCTTTGAGAAACAAGCGAAACACAGAAACACACGTTCGTAGACATATTGAATTGACAGCCGTTTTAACAGAGATGTTAAAACAAAAGAATAAGAGTAATGGAATCGATAGATTCGAAAAGAAACACTAGAGAACGCATCGCAATATAATATAAAAAATATACGATGAAGAGTTTGATCCTGGCTCAGGATGAACGCTAGCGGCAGGCTTAACACATGCAAGTCGAGGGGTAGAGTTCTTCGGAGCTTGAGACCGGCGCACGGGTGCGTAACGCGTATGCAATCTACCTTTTACAGAGGGATAGCCCAGAGAAATTTGGATTAATACCTCATAGTATAATTGAATGGCATCATTTAATTATTAAAGTCACAACGGTAAAAGATGAGCATGCGTCCCATTAGCTAGTTGGTAAGGTAACGGCTTACCAAGGCTACGATGGGTAGGGGTCCTGAGAGGGAGATCCCCCACACTGGTACTGAGACACGGACCAGACTCCTACGGGAGGCAGCAGTGAGGAATATTGGACAATGGGCGCAAGCCTGATCCAGCCATGCCGCGTGCAGGATGACGGTCCTATGGATTGTAAACTGCTTTTGTACAGGAAGAAACACTGGTTCGTGAACCAGCTTGACGGTACTGTAAGAATAAGGATCGGCTAACTCCGTGCCAGCAGCCGCGGTAATACGGAGGATCCAAGCGTTATCCGGAATCATTGGGTTTAAAGGGTCCGTAGGCGGTTTGGTAAGTCAGTGGTGAAAGCCCATCGCTCAACGGTGGAACGGCCATTGATACTGCTAGACTTGAATTATTAGGAAGTAACTAGAATATGTAGTGTAGCGGTGAAATGCTTAGAGATTACATGGAATACCAATTGCGAAGGCAGGTTACTACTAATATATTGACGCTGATGGACGAAAGCGTGGGTAGCGAACAGGATTAGATACCCTGGTAGTCCACGCCGTAAACGATGGATACTAGCTGTTGGGCGCAAGTTCAGTGGCTAAGCGAAAGTGATAAGTATCCCACCTGGGGAGTACGTTCGCAAGAATGAAACTCAAAGGAATTGACGGGGGCCCGCACAAGCGGTGGAGCATGTGGTTTAATTCGATGATACGCGAGGAACCTTACCAAGGCTTAAATGTAGATTGACCGGTTTGGAAACAGACTTTTCGCAAGACAATTTACAAGGTGCTGCATGGTTGTCGTCAGCTCGTGCCGTGAGGTGTCAGGTTAAGTCCTATAACGAGCGCAACCCCTGTTGTTAGTTGCCAGCGAGTCATGTCGGGAACTCTAACAAGACTGCCAGTGCAAACTGTGAGGAAGGTGGGGATGACGTCAAATCATCACGGCCCTTACGCCTTGGGCTACACACGTGCTACAATGGCCGGTACAGAGAGCAGCCACTGGGCGACCAGGAGCGAATCTACAAAACCGGTCACAGTTCGGATCGGAGTCTGCAACTCGACTCCGTGAAGCTGGAATCGCTAGTAATCGGATATCAGCCATGATCCGGTGAATACGTTCCCGGGCCTTGTACACACCGCCCGTCAAGCCATGGAAGCTGGGGGTGCCTGAAGTCGGTGACCGCAAGGAGCTGCCTAGGGTAAAACTGGTAACTAGGGCTAAGTCGTAACAAGGTAGCCGTACCGGAAGGTGCGGCTGGAACACCTCCTTTCTAGAGCCTAAGTGTTAGCAAGCAATTGCACGGTTAGGAAAAAAGATGCAGATCTAAATGTTTCTGAATCATGAAATTTTATTACTCTTGCTGTTAGTTCAAATAATAAATTTAAGTAAAACAGAGTCTCGTAGCTCAGCTGGTTAGAGTACTACACTGATAATGTAGGGGTCGGCAGTTCGAGTCTGCCCGGGACTACTTTTTAAAGAGAATTAATTAAAAATCAAAAATTTATAATTAAAAGTAACTTAAAAAGACTGAAAAGCTTAAAAAAAGGAAATTCTAGAAGTTGGAATTCACCAAAGAAATTAGAGAAGAATTAAGAAATCTAAAATCTGAATTCTACAATCTAAGATTGCAAAATGGGGGATTAGCTCAGCTGGCTAGAGCGCCTGCCTTGCACGCAGGAGGTCAACGGTTCGACTCCGTTATTCTCCACTGATTTACTATAAAAGTAGTAAATAAAAGTTCATTGACATATTGAGATAAGAAATAATAAAAAGTAGAAAGCGTTTTTTGTTATTGGTAGTAATACGGATAATAAAAGACAAAAAAAAACGGTCATAATTGATTTTATGATTGGTACAATAAGCAAAATAAGGGCGTATGGGGGATGCCTTGGCTCTCAGAGGCGATGAAAGGCGTGATAAGCTGCGAAAAGCTACGGGGACGGGCACACACCGATTGATCCGTAGATACCTGAATGGGGCAACCCACTATGTTGAAGACATAGTACACCGATAGGTGGGCAAACCCGCTGAACTGAAACATCTAAGTAGGCGGAGGAGAAGAAAACAAAAGTGATTCCGTAAGTAGTGGCGAGCGAACGCGGATTAGCCCAAACCAATGTTGTTACGGCAAGATTGGGGTTGTAGGACCACGACATTTTATGCACAAGGAACTAGAAGTGACTGGAAAGTTATGCCATAGAGAGTGATAGCCTCGTATAGGTAACAAGTGTAATAGATAGTGGTATCCTGAGTAGGGCGGGGCACGTGAAACCCTGTCTGAATTTGGCGGGACCATCCGCTAAGGCTAAATACTCCTGAGAGACCGATAGTGAACCAGTACCGTGAGGGAAAGGTGAAAAGAACCGTGAATAACGGAGTGAAATAGATCCTGAAACCATACGCTTACAAGCGGTCGGAGCCCTTTCGTGGGGTGACGGCGTGCCTTTTGCATAATGAGCCTACGAGTTAACGTTGCTGGCAAGGATAAGTGGTTAAGCCACGGATCCGTAGCGAAAGCGAGTCTGAATAGGGCGCTTTAGTCAGTAGTGTTAGACGCGAAACCGTGTGATCTACCCATGGGCAGGATGAAGCGCTGGTAACACAGTGTGGAGGTCCGAACCGGTTGACGTTGAAAAGTCTTCGGATGACCTGTGGGTAGGGGTGAAAGGCCAATCAAACTCGGAAATAGCTCGTACTCCCCGAAATGCATTTAGGTGCAGCGTTATTTTAGTTATATAGAGGTAGAGCTACTGATTGGATGCGGGGGCTTCACCGCCTACCAATTCCTGACAAACTCCGAATGCTATATAATGATTGATAACAGTGAGGGCTTGGGTGCTAAGGTCCAAGTCCGAGAGGGAAAGAACCCAGACCATCAGCTAAGGTCCCCAAATATATGCTAAGTTGAAAGAACGAGGTTTGTCTGCCCAGACAGCTAGGATGTTGGCTTGGAAGCAGCCATTCATTTAAAGAGTGCGTAACAGCTCACTAGTCGAGCGGACGAGCATGGATAATAATCGGGCATAAGCATATTACCGAAGCTATGGATTTACAGTTTACTGTAAGTGGTAGGGGAGCATTCTAACAGGGTTGAAGGTGTATCGTAAGGTATGCTGGACTGGTTAGAAAAGAAAATGTAGGCATAAGTAACGATAATGCGGGCGAGAAACCCGCACACCGAAAAACTAAGGTTTCCACAGCTATGCTAATCAGCTGTGGGTTAGTCTGGTCCTAAGGCGAACCCGAAAGGGACAGTCGATGGCTAACGGGTTAATATTCCCGTACTACTAATTACTGTGATGGGGTGACGGAGTGATGAAAGCGCCGCGAACTGACGGAATAGTTCGTTGAAGTACCTACCTATAAGCTGCGCAGGCAAATCCACGCGGCTTGGGGAAATACGATAGTACTCGGAGTCTTCGGACAAAGAGATAGTGCGCCTAAGGGCTTCCAAGAAAAACCTCTAAACTTCAGGTAATTAGTACCAGTACCGTAAACCGACACAGGTAGTTGAGGAGAGAATCCTAAGGTGCTCGAGAGATTCATGGCTAAGGAATTAGGCAAAATAGACCTGTAACTTCGGGAGAAAGGTCGCCAGCGCAAGCTGGCCGCAGTGAAGAGGTCCAGGCGACTGTTTATCAAAAACACAGGGCTCTGCAAAATCGTAAGATGAAGTATAGGGCCTGACACCTGCCCGGTGCTGGAAGGTTAAGAGGAGATGTTATCTTCGGAGAAGCATTGAATTGAAGCCCCAGTAAACGGCGGCCGTAACTATAACGGTCCTAAGGTAGCGAAATTCCTTGTCGGGTAAGTTCCGACCTGCACGAATGGTGTAACGATCTGGACACTGTCTCAGCCATGAGCTCGGTGAAATTGTAGTAACGGTGAAGATGCCGTTTACCCGCAGTGGGACGAAAAGACCCTGTGCACCTTTACTATAGCTTAGTATTGACCTTGGATAAATGATGTGTAGGATAGGTTGGAGACTGTGAAGTGGCGTCGCTAGGCGTTGTGGAGTCATTGTTGAAATACAACCCTTTGTTTATCTGAGGCCTAACCCCGCGTTGTGGGGGACATTGCTTGGTGGGTAGTTTGACTGGGGTGGTCGCCTCCAAAAGAGTAACGGAGGCTTCTAAAGGTTCCCTCAGTACGCTTGGTAACCGTGCGTAGAGTGCAATGGCATAAGGGAGCTTGACTGAGAGACATACAGGTCGATCAGGTACGAAAGTAGAGCATAGTGATCCGGTGGTTCCGCATGGAAGGGCCATCGCTCAAAGGATAAAAGGTACGCCGGGGATAACAGGCTGATCTCCCCCAAGAGCTCATATCGACGGGGGGGTTTGGCACCTCGATGTCGGCTCGTCACATCCTGGGGCTGGAGAAGGTCCCAAGGGTTGGGCTGTTCGCCCATTAAAGTGGCACGCGAGCTGGGTTCAGAACGTCGTGAGACAGTTCGGTCTCTATCTACTGTGGGCGTTAGAAATTTGAGTGGATCTGATTCTAGTACGAGAGGACCGAATTGGACAAACCTCTAGTGTATCTGTTGTCCCGCCAGGGGCACCGCAGAGTAGCTACGTTTGGAAGGGATAAGCGCTGAAAGCATATAAGCGCGAAACCCACCACAAGATGAGATTTCTTTTAAGGATCGTGGAAGATGACCACGTTGATAGGCTATAGATGTAAAGGCAGTAATGTCATAGTCGAGTAGTACTAATAATCCGTAAGCTTATGTACACCCTTTTCCCCACACTTTGGTGTGGGGAAGAAACTTTCTAAAATAAAATACTTTCTTTATCTCAGTATGTTAAGATATTGTTGCAATTATTTAATTATTAATATTAAATTTTTAATTAATTGTACGTTACCTCAAGTAACAACGACCTTAAGGTGGTTATTGCGGCGGGGCTCACCTCTTCCCATCCCGAACAGAGTAGTTAAGCCCGCCTGCGCAGATGGTACTGCAGTTATGTGGGAGAGTATGTCGTCGCCTTTCTTTTAAAAACCCTATCCAAATCGGATAGGGTTTTTTGTTTTATATAATTTTTTGGTTGTTAGCTTTTTTAAACCATATAAGTGATGTAAGTTCATTTTAAACTTATCTTTGCATCCCTTGCGGAATGTTGGCAGCTTAAAAAATTCTACAGATAATAATTTTAGAAGTTTTGAACCTAGCTTTTATTTAGTAAACCAAGGGGGTTTTTAAAATGAGATATTTGCTTCAAAAAAAATCTGTTTTCCTAAATAGAACTGCAAAAACAATAGAATACCACGAACTTTTGATCCAAAATAAAGTAGAGGGAAGCTTCTTGTCAGAAAAATAAGTTAAATTTAAATTTGGGTGAAGATTTGTTTTTAGTTTTGGGTACTCAAATCGGCCTATTTTAAATTAGGTTCCTAAAATTTAGATAACAAACACGTATGAGAATACTGGTAATCGCTTTTTTATTGCTTTCATCATATGGTTTTTCTCAGCAGAGAATAGTAGTAAAAGGGTTTGTCGTTGTAGATGGTATTCCGTATGGTAATGTCAATGTTATAAATGAGTCTTCGTCGGATAAGTTTGATGTGAATTCAGGAGTTACAGACAAATTTGGGGCTTTTTTAATCAAAGTTAGAGAAGGGGATATCCTTTTATTCTCTTCAATTGATTTAGAGGTTTTGAGGCTTTCAGTTAAAGCTGAGGATATTTTAATGTCGGAAGTGAAGGTTCAAATGAACAAAAGAGCATATCAACTAAAAGAGGTCACAATAGATAAAAACAATGAAATCAATGCTGTTTCGTTAGGGATCATACCCAAAGCGATAAAAAGAAAAACTCAGGTTGAACGACAACTGTATACTGCCGGTGATTTTAAACCCATACACTTATTGGGGCTTTTGGCGGGGTCAATGGAAGTGGATCCTATACTTAATGCAATTAATGGTAGAACTAAGAAATTGAAAAATTTGATTTTGATTGAAAGTAAGGAAACAAACATTAAGTTTTTTAACGATAATCATCGAGAGTATATTTTAAGAACTTTAAAAATTCCGGAAGAGGAATTGTCTAAGTTTTGTTATTTCCTTGTGGACCAGAAAGAGGTTCAGGAAATTGTAAACAGTAAGGATGATTTGAGAATAAAATTTTTTTTATGCGATCAGCTTGTTAATTATAAGAGTGCCTATTCAAAAGAAATTAAATGATTGCAGTTTCAGGGCTTTTTGTTTAATGAATTTCTATTCTTATTTGTTCTAATGCCGCAAGAGATATAGTGGTTAATGGGATAGAAGCAACTTTTTGAAATAAGCAGATAGTTTCAGTAATCAGGATTGTGCCCGAAAACAGCTGGTGATGAATAATTTTTAGTCTTTTTTAAGTTAAAATTATTAGATAAAATAGTATATATTTGCCCACTTTTGTTACCTAAATAACTTTAATGGATTTACCTCCTTATTCGCCAGGATTGCATAAACTGGTTACTTTACATGTTGATGAAACTCATAAACTTACTGATAGTAATGGTTTTGTTGCTGCTACCCATTTGATTTTAGAAAAATATTCCTTGGAAAAAGTAGGCGTTGTTGTTCACAATTTCGAAAACGACAGTTTTACGATTTCATTTTGTTTAAAAGAATCTCATATTTGTATACATACCTGGCCGGAGTACAATCAGTTAACCCTTGATGTTTATTTGTGTAATTACCTGCAGGATAATTCACAAAAGGTAAAAGATGTTATGGCAGATTATGTTGCCTATTTTGAAGGAACAATTATAAAAGATTTTGAAATTAATCGTTAATATATGAAAGTTCCTTGTTACGATTGTAATACCGTTACCGAATTAGAGGTTGGTTTTGAAGTGGTTAATTTTGTCTGCCCGGCATGCTGTAGTTTGTATGTAAAACAGGATGACGGACAATTTAAACGAAAATCTAAGTATAAGCCTAACAAAGATGGTTTTGCTTTTGCTGTCGGAAATAAAGGATTTCTGAAAGGAAAAGAATATACTGTTACAGGTATGATGGTCAAAGTAGTAGGTCGAGTACATTTATGGCGAGAGTATATTCTAACCAATGCAACAAATGAATTTGTTTACCTCTCTGAAGTAAACGGTCATTGGATATTTTTAAAGGAAATTGAGGATAAATATGATGTAAAGAAGCATCCACGTTCGTTGGAATATAAAGAAGATAATTTTAATCTGTACGAATATTGTGATGCCGCAATTGAAACAGCTCAGGGTTTTTTCGATTTTTCATTGCCTAATACCTGGATTCATATGGTGGAGTATATCAGACCTCCATTTATGGTTTCTATTGAAAAAATGGATAACGTTGAAACCACTTATTTAGGGGAGTATATTAGTAAAGATGAGATTAGGAAAGCATTTCCTAGCAGTTTATTAAGATATCAGACCGGTGTAAATGTGGTGCAGCCTTTTTACTTTAACTTGAGTAATACAGCTATTATATTTTGTCTTTTTGCTTTATTGATTATTTCCTCAAACTGGTATATTTATAAAGATCAGATAGAACAAAACGTATTTTCTAAAGAGATCACTTTTGATCGTTATAATAACAAAGAACTTCTAAGCGACTCGTTTGAGTTAAAAGGAGGTTCTGCTCCATTGACTATTTGGGTTTCCACCGAGGTTGATAATTCCTGGGCGAATGTTGATATTGCTCTGGTCGATGAAAAAACAAATGAAGAAACTCATGCCAATAAAGATATCGAATATTATTCCGGTTATGAAGACGGTTCAAGTTGGACAGAAGGTAAGCAATCCGAAGAATTTAATATCTGCGGGGTAAAAGGAGGGAAATACCACCTTTTGATTAAACCTCAGAAAGCACCCGAGGATGTTCGTAATAATGTGATGAAGTTTAAAGTAGTCTGGAACGAGCCTTCAAATCGAAATGTCTGGCTGGTTATTATCTTTATGATTGTTATTCTTGTTATTATCGGGTTTGCCAGATTTAATTTTGAAAAAAGAAGATGGGCAGACAGTAGTTATTCCCCTTATAGCGAATAAACAATATGAAAAATACATTTGATTTTATAAAAAATAATTTAGTAGCAATAGCTATAGGATTGCTTTGCTTTGGGGTCTATTTGCATTTTGCGTATTCGGGAAACCGAATCTGTGATTGCGAATCAACAGAAAGTTACAGTTCGTCAGGAAATAGAAGTTCAATAAACCGTTTTTATCATAAATAAGTCTTTAAACTATGGATTTAATACACTACCAACCCATCATCAATTCGATTCTTTTTTCGTTTTTAGGAATCATTATTTTGTTAGCCGCCTATTTTATAATCGAGAAAATTACTCCGGAAAATACATGGAAAGAAGTCGTTGAAAAAAACAATGTTGCTGTTGCAATTGTGCTTGCATCATTTATCATTGGGATTTCAATGATTATTAGTGCCGCAATACATGGGTAAAAAGTTTATCAAGTTTGAATTTTTGCTTCTTTTTGCCGTTTTTATAATTGCAACCTGTGGACTTGTTTACGAACTTGTTGCAGGAACACTAGCAAGTTATTTATTAGGCGATTCTGTAAAGCAATTTTCATTTATCATTGGTGTATATCTGTTTTCGATGGGTATAGGCTCTTTTTTTTCTAAGTTTTTCAATAAAAACCTACTGAATACTTTCGTCGAAATCGAAATATTAGTGGGGTTAATTGGAGGATTGAGTTCGGTTGTCTTGTTTTTACTGTTTGAAAGTGTAGCTTCCTTTCAATTCATTTTATACCTGCTTGTTTTTGTAACCGGTTTTTTAGTCGGACTGGAAATTCCGTTACTGATGAACATACTAAAAGATAAAGTCGAGTTTAAAGATTTGGTCTCGAATGTTTTTACTTTTGATTACATAGGAGCTTTATTAGCATCTATTCTTTTTCCTTTAATTTTAGTTCCGAAGTTAGGAATTATGGGGACTTCCTTGTTTTTTGGAATGATTAATGTCAGTATTGCAATCGCACTGTGTTTTGTTTTAGAATCGGAATTAAAAAAGAGCTATTTTTTAAAAGCAAAAGCTATTTTTTCGTTCTTGGTATTATTGACTGTTTTTATATTTTCAGAGAATATCCTGTCGTATTCAGAAGGGAAATTGTACGGAGAAAATATCATTTATACCAATTCAACTCCTTATCAACGGATTGTCCTGACGCACAATAAGAGTGATTACAGGTTGTATCTTAATAATAACTTACAGTTTAGTTCTGCTGATGAATATCGTTACCACGAAGCACTCGTACATCCCGTAATGTCAATTGCCAAAAAGGCAGATCATGTTTTGGTATTAGGTGGGGGAGACGGTCTGGCAGTGCGTGAAATTCTGAAATACAAAAACGTAAAAACAATTACTTTGGTTGATTTAGATGAGGGAATGACTAAATTGTTTAAAACCAATAAAGTATTGACAGATCTGAATCAGAATTCGTTAAACAATCCGAAAGTTACTGTAATCAATACGGATGCTTATATTTGGGCAAAAAGTTCAAAAGTAAAATATGATGTTGCAATTATCGATTTTCCTGATCCGTCTAATTACAGTCTGGGGAAGTTATATTCATTAAACTTTTATCAGACCATTCAAAGTATTCTCCAACCGGATGCTGCGATAGTGGTACAAACAACTTCGCCTTATTTTGCACCAAAATCATTTTGGTGTATCAATAAAACAGTAATGGCTGTTTTCCCTCAGACAGATGCTTATCATGCGTATGTTCCGTCGTTTGGAGAATGGGGGTTTACCATTGCAATAAATGGTTTTAACACCACTTTTAATACGGTAAACAGAAAAGCATCGGGACTGAAGTTTTATAATTATCAGTTTGACCGATTTAATTACTTTACTAAAGATATGATTTCAAATGAAATTGAGATCAATCGTTTAGATAACCAAATTTTAGTGCGCTATTTTGATGAAGAATGGGGAAAATTATAGTAGTTCCAGACGAAGTTTTGTAAAAGGAATTACGGCTTCTCTGCTTCTTGTTCCGTTTTTGCAGTTTTGTACGGATAAAATTGCCGTTTTCATGATTCGTTTGTCAGGAACCAAACATCTTTTGGGACATCGATTGTGGATCAAAGATTTTCCTGAATCATCTTCTCAGATTCAAACACCTTATCTTATTGTTGGAGGCGGGATTTCTGGTTTAAGCGCGGCACGTCAATTGACAAAAAGAGGCATTTCTGATTTTATTCTTGTGGAATTGGAAGGGCACTTAGGCGGAAATTCTTCAAATGGCGAGAATCAACATTCTAAATTTCCACTTGGGGCACATTATCTGCCCTTGCCTAACTTTAAGGACAAAGAACTATTGAATTTTCTGGAAGAAGAAAAAATAATCCAAGGTTACGATTCAAATGGACTTCCTGTTTTTGATGAGTTGCAACTTACTTTTACACCAGATGAGAGATTGTTTTATAAAAATAATTGGCAGGAAGGTGTAGTTCCAAAAGAAGGAAATTCTCCGGCAGAAGACGCAGAATTGAAAGTTTTTTTTGAACAGATGGATACTTTTAGAACAAAAAAAGGAGCAGACGGGAAGTACTTGTTTGATATTCCGCTTCACCTTTCTTCTGCAGATGAAAATACCAGAGCTTTAGATAAAATAACGATGAAAGAGTGGTTTGAAAAAAACAATTTCAAATCAGAACCTTTATTTAAGTATATCGATTATTGTTGTAAAGACGATTTTGGATTGGGAATAGAATACGTTTCGGCCTGGGCAGGAATTCATTATTTTGCCGGTAGAAAGCAAGACGTGACATCAGATAAAAGAGATAGTGTATTAACCTGGCCCGAGGGCAATGCCAGATTAGCAAGTCATTTAAAGAAGTATTCTAAAGATAAAGCACTTAAAAATCATTTGGTTTACGAACTTAAAATCGAGAATAATAAAGTTATCGTTAAAACATTTGATGACCATAAAAAAGCTACTGTTACCATTGTTGCTGATAAAGTGATAATGGCAACGCCTCAATTTGTGAATCAATATATTCTAAAAGACAGAAAGGAGTTTACAAAACATTTTCATTATACACCCTGGCTTCTCGCAACACTTGTAGTTTCTGATTTGGAGGATAATTTCAGCTTTCCGCTATCTTGGGATAATGTGATTTACGGATCAAAAGGATTGGGATATGTATACGATCAACATCAGTCTTTAAATCAGGTTCAGACTAAAAAAGTGATTACCTATTATTATAGTTTCTCAAGTGCGGATCTTAAAAAGACGAGAAAAGAAATTTATAAAAAGAAAACGGAACATTGGAAACAAATGGTGTTTGATGACCTGAAAATTGCACATCCGGATATTGAAAATGTTACAGAAGAAATGGAGGTTTTTGTATTGGGACACGGTATGATAAGTCCGGTTCCGGGTTTTATATTTGGAGAGGCCAAAAAACAAGCTAAAAAAAATATAGAGAATCGGGTGTTTTTTGCCCATACCGATTTGTCTGGAATTTCTATTTTTGAAGAAGCTTTTCACTGCGGAATTAATACCGTAAATCAGATTTTAGATGAGACAACCCTGGATTCATAAAGCTAAAACAGATTTTCTTTTTATAATTGGCCCGTCCTTTTTTGTGTTGGCCATCATTTTTCTGTTTCAGGATTTTATCAGTAAGATCGAAGAACAGTATTCATTTTATACCTGGCTTTTTTTAATTGTCTTTATTGATGTTGCGCATGTTTATGCTACTTTATTTAAAACCTATTTTGTAAAAGACGAGTTCGAAAAAAGAAAAAAACTGCTGACGATTTTACCCGTAATTTGTTTTTCTATTGGATTTATTCTCTTTGCTTTTGGAGGAATTGTGTTTTGGTCTTTTCTGGCTTATGTGGCTGTTTATCATTTTATCAGACAGCAATATGGTTTTATGAGATTGTATGCGCGAAATGAAAACAAAGCAAAATTGTCGGTTTGGATAGACAATCTCACGATTTATTCCTCAACCGGATATCCGATGTTGTATTGGTTTTTGTCGTCTCCGCGAAAGTTCAACTGGTTCGTCGAAAACGAATTTTTTCGTTTCCATAACCAAACGATTCTAACAATTGCATTTTGGATTTACATTGCAATTCTATCAATTTATCTAATTTATATACTTCACAGTAGTAGTATAAAAACGAGATTTTTTAATATCCCTAAAAACAGTATTATTTTAGGCACAGCACTTTCCTGGTACTTCGGAATTGTTTATTTTAATGATGATTTGATTTTTACATTGCTGAATGTTATTTCTCATGGAATCCCTTATATGGCGCTGGTTTATTTTAGAGAAATCGATGGTAAAACAGATTCGGAGTTAGGGAAACTACGTCATTTGAAAAAGTACAAAGGCATTTTTATTTATGCAATAATCTTATTATGTATTGCTTTTGCAGAAGAATTTCTTTGGGAAGTTTTTGTTTGGAATGAAAATATTTCTTTTGAAGTAATAAATTTTTCAGGGTGGGAATTTTTGGCAGTGCCATTGCTGAGCGTTCCACAATTTACACATTATATTCTCGATGGATTTATATGGAAATCTAAGAAAGGGTAAGAGCGTTGTAAATTTATCTTTATAAAGTTTCTTTGATTTTGAAAATCATAAAATAAAGCTCCGCAGAGGATTTATAAACAGAACAAACCCCTGCGAAGTTATCGTAAGGGGCTTTCTATTCTTTTAAAGCATTTCTTAAAGTTTAATTTCAAACAAACTAAAAGAGCCTTCCTTGTAATGTTCCGGTAGTTCTGATGTCCATTCGATAGTACTGATGCCTTTGTAGTCAAAACCACAACTTGTGTAATACTTATTTATTCTTTCATTTCCGCTGTGCGTGTCAAGTCTGATATAGGTTTTATCATTTTGAACGGCATATATTTTTACCCATTCTATGATTTTTTTAACATAAGAACGACCTCGGAATTTTGGATTCGTAGCAATACGATGAATGTATACCGCAGGATCTGCAGCGGCTTCTTTCCATATGATTAAGTCATTAAAAGTAAGAACAAAAGTGCAAGCTATTTCATCATCTTCTTTTATTATAAAATGCCGGTCTTCTTTAATTTCAGTTTCTATTAGTGATTTTTCAAAGCCTCTCCAGCTTTTTATGTTGACCGTTTTTTGGTAAGAGGTTGCCTCATTATAGATATCGAAAACGGCATCGATATCTTTGTTTGTAGTTTTAAGAAATTCCATTATTGTGTTTATGCTGTAAATTAATCTCTATCAAAGATAGATTTTTGGGAGGTGAAAGACTTTGAAATTTTTAGTTTTAACTTTTCTTATTTGCTGTAGTTAGCCATGCTACATTTTGTTCGGATTGGTGGTCCTGGCCAATAATATCTCGATATAAATCAGGTCTTCGGGCTTTTAGGTAGCGATTCCCTCCTGCTTGAATGCATTTTTCAGGGGTAATGAGTGCAGTTGCAAAGGAGTCTTCAAAAGAACGGCATTCGGAGATGATATCCCCAAAAGGATCAATGATCATAGAACAACCATTCTTCAATTGATCATCATCCATACCAATTGGGTTGGAGAAAACTGCGTATATGGCATTATCGTAGGCTCTTGCCGGCAGCCATTTCATTAACCAGTCTCGGCCTTTCATTCCGTCAAATTCTATTCGTAAAGAAGTCGGGTCGTTTTCGCGATTTTTCCAGAGCTCGGGAGCGACAAAACCGGCGCCAGGTCGGGTAGAAGGGGTGCACATGGTGACATGAGGCATAAAAATAATTTGAGCCCCCAATAGCGTTGTTGCCCGTACATTTTCGATAATGTTATTGTCATAACAAATTAAGATGCCACATTTCCATCCCTTGATTTCAAAGATGCAATATTCGTTTCCGGGAGTGAGATAGGGGTTTATAAAAGGGTGAAGTTTGCGGTATTTGGCGACTAAACCATTTTTATCGACGCAGACATAAGCTTTAAATAAAGCGTCATTTTCGTCTTTTTCAAAAAGGCCTGCCAGTATAACAATGTTATACGTTTTGGCTATTTCGATAAGTTTTAAAATACTACCCCCGGTTGGAATTATTTCTGCGACTTCAAGCAATTGCTCTTTCGATAAATGTCTGGCGAAAGTATATCCGGTAATAGAACATTCGTGAAATGCAATCACATCGCAACCTTCTGCTGAAGCTTTTTTTGTAAGTTGTTCAATTACAGTTAAATTGTAGTTTTTGTCACCGCTCTTGTTTTCAAACTGTACAGTGGCTATTTTTAGATTTTTCATTTGATGGACTATTTAAGAATAGCCCAAAAGTAAGAGTAGCGTGAATCGATAAATTGTATAAAACCGACATTTAAAGCGCATTCTTTGGAAAAGTTTCGATAAAATTGTTCGTCAGTTTCCCCGTATTAAGCAGATACTCACTGGGTGTCATACCCGTATGCTTCTTAAATTCTTTTATGAGATGTGATTGATCGGAAAATCCTGTTTCATAAGAAATTGATGTAAGGGAGGTGTTTTCCGTTTTGTTTTTAAGAAGTTTCAGAAAATGATGCAGTTTTATAATATTGCCAAACTTTTTTGGATTTAATCCAACACCTTCCGTAAATTTTCTTTCAATATGTCTTTCCGTGTAACCGGTGTAAGCAACTAATTGTTTTAGAGAAAACTGTCCTTTATTTTTGATGATAAAAGCTAAAGAGGCATCCGCTATTAATTGGTTTGTCTGTGGTTTTTTCGCTTCAAGCGTTTTAAAAAAATGATTCAGGAGTTGTAAGCGATCCGGAATTGTTAATAATGTGGTTAATTTTTCCTCGAGATCCCTGCCCATTTGACCAAATATAGCATCAACCGTGATAATGGAATCACGAAATTCGCCGCTGTCAACTCCCAGAAGCTGATGTAAGCCGTTTGGTTGAAAAACTACAATTACAATCGACATTTCACTGCCGGAATAAACATCTTTAAAATTGTTTAGCTGTCCATATAAAAAAGAAGTGGGTAGATAACTTTGTGTTTTGTAATTATCAAATCCCGATATAAGTTTGCTTTTCAACGAGAATACGATACCGGTATTACCATCAGAAAATAAGCGAAGTTTTTGAATGTCATTGCCTTTTCTTTCTAAAAAAAGATAATGTTTTATATAAGGTGATAATTCTTTTGGAGGTACAACTTGCATCGTTTATTGTTCTTTTAACCTGTGTTGACGGTAGCAGAATGAAGTAAAATTAAATATATTTTTCGAGTTTTTTCTGATTTTGTAGTAGTTCTTGAAGAAAATATATTCTTTTGAGGGTTTCTCTTTATGAATTGATATTTGTCTTAATCTGGTATATTAATGGCCTTTATAGACTTTCTGTTTTTTGATTGCATTTTAGCTTTGTCAATTAAAATTGTATTATGAAAGATGTGAATAAAATCGAAATTATACGCGACAATCGGGTTTCGAAATTACTATGGTTTTTGCTTGGTGCCATTTTTTCTTTTCTGATGAGTATGTTATGGCGATGATAAAGAGATAGTTATGTTAAAATATCAATCCTGAAGCGTTATTATTATTTTAGGTAGTATTCTTTCATTGAATAACTTATAAGCGCTCTCCGATGGATGTAGGCCGTCTGAGGCGACTAAGGAGGTGTTCTGGAGTCCCTGTCTTGTAATATCTGTTATGGATACGAAGACAATATCGTTATTTTTGCAATAATTCTCTGCAAAGTTATTGTATTGGTCTATTTCTGAGCTTATTATTTCACCCTGACCTCCCATTTGAATTTGCCCAAAACGAGTATAGGCATAATCGGGAATCGAAATTACAATGACATTTTTTTTATCACCTTTCGCCAGAGTGATTGCTTTGGTAACTAATTCGGGGAATTCTTTTTCATAGATCGAAAAACTTTTTCCTTGATATTGGTTGTTTACACCAATTAGTAAAGTGACAAAATCATAATTTGGCTCTGGATTCTCTACGTTTATTGCCGAAAGTAAATTTGAGGTTGTCCAGCCTGTTGTGGCAATTATTTTTAATGCGGTACTGCTTTGTGGATAAATGGCTCGCAAGGTTGCCTGAAGTTGTGTGGGAAAATTGCAGGTTTCACATACACTCTGACCTATTGTATAGCTATCTCCTAAAGCTAAATACTTTATTGCATTTGGAACAGGCTTTGTGGGAGGCACGATAGTATTCTCTGTAGCGCCTTCATCAGAACTGCAACTAATAAGGAAAATGGAAAGAAAAACAATAACTATTTGTTTGAACGCTGTTGTCATAATTTAGCTAAATTAAATTTAGGTCATTCTAAACAAATAGTTACGTTAAATAGGGGGCTTTGGTTTTTACACCATTTCTGCTTTCATGACAATTTCTTCTTCGATTGCATTCCAAAGACCGATTCTTTTTTCTAGTGCTAAAATAGAAACTTCTTCAACTTCTTTCCATTTTTGTGCATCGTCACCACATAAATCAGTAATCATTTGCATCGCCATTGGTCCATGTTCATCAGCATCAAGTTCGATATGTCTTTCAAAATAATAAAGCAGTTTGCTTAAATTGATTTCAGGCAAGTTCTTTTGAAAGTTTTTCAGAATTTCGGTAAACATACCCGGAATTAAATCTTCTCTTCCAAAGGTAAAGGCAGCAGCGATTTCGTGTGGTTTTCCTTGTTCAATTACCCTGAAAGTAAAATCTAGAAACGCTTTTACTTCAATAGGTAAAGAACTTTGTTTGATAGCAACAAAGATGTTATGAAGTGAATGTACTTCAGATAAAAAAGCATTAATTCCGGTTGTATCAGCGCCACAGTCTTCCATAGCTTCCAGATACATTTCGTAATGGCTTTGTCTTCTTCCGTCAAGAGTTAAATCAGTTTCTTCTGCCAGAACAATTTCGTTGATTAAATATCTTGTCTCAGGGTTTTTTGTTGCAAACCAAGGTGTTGTAGTGCAGGTAAGTTTCGTTTGTAGTGCTTTTAACAATGACATAAAATCCCAAACAGCAAAAACATGGTTTTCCAGAAAGCTATGAAGATCATCAATATTCTGGATTTTATTGTACAAAGAATGTTGTAAAAGCTTGTCTTTTTGAGGTTGAATGCTATTGTTTATAGTTTCAATGTTCATTTCATTAAATTTTGGTACAAAGATAAAAAGCTTCTTGGTAAGAAGAAGCTTTTAATATTGATTTTGTGTATATTTTAATAGTTATTTACGATTTAAACGCTGGAATTCCAGTTACATCCATTCCTGTAATCAGTAAATGAATATCATGCGTTCCTTCGTAAGTAATGACACTTTCCAGGTTCATCATATGGCGCATAATCGAATATTCGCCGGTGATTCCCATTCCGCCTAACATTTGTCTGGCTTCACGTGCAATATGAATGGCCATGTCTACATTGTTTCTTTTTGCCATCGAGATTTGAGAGGTTGTTGCCTTTCCTTCATTTCTCAAAACACCTAAACGCCAGGTTAACAATTGCGCTTTTGTGATTTCGGTAATCATTTCGGCTAATTTCTTTTGCTGTAATTGAGTTCCTGCAATTGGTTTTCCAAATTGAATTCTTTCTTTGGCATAACGTAAAGCCGTATCGTAACAATCCATCGCAGCTCCGATAGCTCCCCAGGCAATTCCGTATCTGGCTGAATCTAAACATCCTAGAGGCGCACCTAAACCTGATTTATTTGGTAGAAGGTTTTCTTTTGGAACTTTTACATTATCAAAGATTAATTCTCCGGTTGATGACGCACGAAGTGACCATTTATTATGGGTTTCAGGAGTAGAAAAACCTTCCATTCCACGCTCTACAATTAAACCGTGAATTCTTCCCTCTTCATTTTTAGCCCAAACTACAGCAATATCTGCAAAAGGGGCGTTTGAAATCCACATTTTGGCACCATTTAAAAGATAATGATCTCCCATATCCTTAAAATTGGTAATCATACTTCCCGGATCCGAACCATGATCAGGTTCTGTTAGACCAAAACAACCTATGAATTCACCGGTCGCTAATTTTGGAAGGTATTTCACTCTTTGCTCTTCATTACCATATTTCCAGATTGGGTACATTACCAAAGAGGATTGAACAGAAGAAGTCGATCGTACACCGGAGTCACCGCGTTCGATTTCTTGCATGATCAAGCCATAAGAAATCTGGTCTAATCCTGCTCCGCCATATTCTACCGGAATGTAAGGACCAAAACCACCAATTTCTCCAAGACCTTTGATAATCTGTTTTGGAAATTCTGCTTTTTGAGCGTATTCTTCTATAATAGGAGAAACTTCTCTTTTTACCCATGCTCGTGCTGAGTCGCGAACCAATTTGTGTTCGTCTGTCAATAAATCGTCAAGATTGTAATAATCCGGGGCCTGAAATAAGTCTGGTTTCATTTTTTGTTAGTTTTACAAAACAAATTTACGCAATAAAAATATAACAAAATACAGTTAATTTGTTATATTTTTATATCGTTGAATAAAAAAAAATAAGAATAAGAGAAACTAATACTAGTTTATTGGTTATTTATAAACTAATTTTGAGTTTCAAATTCAATTTAAATGAGGCTGATCATCTCTTTTTTACTTCTTTTTGTTCTGAATATTACTTTTGCCCTGCAAAAGAAAGAATTATCGGAGCAGGAATATTTACTTTTACAGGATAAAATACGAATAAGCGGGAATACAGACAGAGACCTGGCGATTACGTACGCCTATGAGATGCTCAAATCTAATAATGACAAACATTTGGCTTTTGCAAATGGTGCATTGGCGTATTTGTTTCAATTAAAATCTGAAACGGTAAAATCAAAAGAAAAGTATGTACTGGCATTTAATTATTTGAATAAAATGCCGGATTCAAGAGATAAAACGCAACTTAAATCGTACCTCTATAATTACGGCGGACTAATCGAATGGAAAAGAGGTAATTTTGGAGAGGCTCTTGAAAACTATCAGACCGGAATAAAACTTTCGATACAATTAGGTGATATTATCCAGATAATAAAGTTTAAAAGTAATATCGCTATTATTAATGAGGAAGTTGGTAACTATCAGTTGGCCATAAAAAACTTAAGGTATCTTAATGACTTTATAGACAAAAATGAAAGTTATTATTCCAAAGAGCAATACAATATTATAAAGAGTAATAACAATCTTCATTTAGCAGGATCGTATGAAGGCTGGTACATGAAAAATCGTACAAAGTTGTTTCTGCTGGATTCTGCCGCATACTTTTACAAAAAAACAGTATCTTTTTCTCATGACTTTCCAATTAATAATATTGGGGCTAAGATCAGTCTGGGAAATGTTTATTACATGAAGAATGATTTTAAGAATGCAGAAAAAGCTTACTATGATATTATATTTTTTGCGAAACAGAACAATTACAAATCAGAATTTAAAGTAGCCAACTATAATTTGGGTAATTTATATTATGAAGTAAAAAAGTACGACAAAGCCTTAGTTTTCTTTAAAAAAGTAGATTCAGTCTCCTTAATAGACAATTCAAAAGATGAAAGTTTTTTAAAGTCAAATTATTATCAGGCAAAAATCTATAATATATTTAAGGAACCCGAATTGGCTTTTAAATATTCAAAAAACTATTTGGATAATTATGAAAAAACGGAAGCCAAACTAAATAATGAAGCCCTGGAAGTTAATTATAAACTGGGAGTCGGAGATTTGAGTGAGGAGATGGTTACCATTCAGAAAAAATACGAATTTGAAGTTTTCTTTAATAAAGCATTAAAGGTGTTCTATGTTTTACTTGTCGTTGGAATTGTTTTCTTACTGATAAAAAACATAAGAGATAAAAACAAGGCCCATAAGAAAATGAATGCCCTGATTGAAGAATTTAAAGCCAATCTGGAGAAAAAAGAGAATTCCGAAACCGAAACCGTACTGATCGATCAGGAAGAGGATCCGCTTATTAAGAAAGAAAACGTCAATCTGAGTATCGACGAGGATAAAGAGAATAAAATTGTCGAAAAACTGCTGGCTTTAGAAAATAAATTAGAGTATCTGAATGCCGATTTTACGTTGTCTTATGTTGCAAAAAAGATAAAAACAAATACCACTTATCTGTCCTATATCGTAAACAAGCGATTTGGTAAATCTTTTGGAGAATATTCTAATGAGTTAAAAATCAATTATGTAATCAATCAAATGATTACCAATCACATGTATCGGAAATATTCTACTCAGGCCATTGCTGAAAGCGTCGGATTTAAGAATGCAGTATCCTTTGCGAAATCATTTCGCAAAAGAACTGGAGTGTCTCCAGCTCAGTTTGCGAATAATATTTAATGAAGAATTTGTATTAAGTAATACAGTTTTAGGGAGTTACCCGTTACCGCCTGTGCTACCGGTGTGACCAGTACCTCTTATAGGATCTTTTCCGTCGACCCACTCGTCTCCGCCTCGAACTGTTTTTAGTTGATTTTTAGGTAATTTTTCTGTTCCAAAGTCTTCAAGGTTAAATGTTCTAATTTTCATGGTTTTCTAAATTATTGGTTTGTTTGAGTTAATTTTTTATAGTTAGTTATCCGTTTCCACCTGTATTTCCACCGCCTTTTATAGGATCTTTTACATCTATTGGACCATCCCCGCCACGGACCGCTTTTTGTTGTTTTTTAGATAATTTATCTGCTTTAAAATCTTCGAATTTTATCTTTTTAGTTTTCATGATGTTGTAAATTAATGATTTATATTTTTAGTGTCAATTTTTTTTGTAGTTTTTTATCCATTTCCTCCTGTATTACCACCACCTTTTATCGGATCTTTTCCATCTATCGGCGCATCTCCGCCATGAATCATTTTTTGTTGTTTTTTGGATAATTTTGCTGTTTCAAAATCTTCTAATTTTACTATTTTAGTTTTCATAACTTGAGTATTTAGAATTTGTATAATTTTATTTTTAAGAATTTTTTAGCCGTTTCCGGCGTTACCTCCACCACCCCGAATTGGGTCTTTGTCTTCCTCCAGAGATGCTCCTCCAAGTACTTTTTTTTGATGATTTTCAGGTAATTTTTCTACTTGAAAATCTTTGATTGTTGCCTTTTTTTTTGTCATGTTTTATTGTGTTAGCGTTTAACTTTTTCAAAACTAGGCAAAAAGCAAAACCCTTAATCGAGAATAGCCTTTTTGAGGTTTTTGAGAGACTTGTTTTTATGTAACTATTTATATATCAACATATTGAATAGTGCATTCGTACTGGTATAATTTATAAATTGTATGTGCTATTATTAATAAAAAGTATACATAAAGGCATTTTTTTAAAATAAAAACCACAATATTTGCATCGTAGTTATGATTTAAACGACACGAAAAGATGTTAAAACTGGTTCAGAAATTTCTTCTAATTAACAAGTACTCGGAAGTGAAAAATGAGTTCAAAGATTTGTTTCTTTCTCATCCAAATTATCCAAGCTTGTTTGCGATAACAGATTCGTTGGATTTGTTGTCAGTAGAGAATGCTGCCGTAAGAGTTTCGAAAGAGCAGATTGAAAATTTGCCTTCTAATTTTTTAGCTTATTTTAAAGAGGAGCTTATTTTGGTTGAAAGAGCAAAAGACTTTGTTCGCATCAACACAATTAAAAAAGGAAGTCAAAAAATATCGTACGATAGCTTTCTTTTAGATTGGAATGGAGTTATTGTAGCAATTGAGCCAAATAATGTAGTTGGAAGAGATAGTTTCAGAGATGAGTATAAAACTTTAAAGTATTATGTTCCATTATTTCTCTTAGTTGGATTGTCATTTTTTTACAACGCCTATAATTTATTCAGTAGCCTGTTTTTAATTACATCGCTTTTAGGATTAATAGTTAGTGTTTTTATAGTACAGGAGAAATTAGGTTTGAAAAGCAGTATCATTTCAAAGTTTTGTAACCTGACTCCAAATACGTCTTGTAACTCTGTTCTTAATTTTGACGGTTCAGGTAGAAAATGGGTTAGTTTCTCAGATTTGCCTTTGATGTTTTTTGGTGCAAGCTTTTTAGCGATTTTGATAGAGCCTTCAGATTCGTCAATCTTTATCGGATTTTTAAGCTTATTGGCTATTCCGGTGGTGGTAACATCAATTTGGATACAGAAATTTGAGATTCAAAAGTGGTGTGTAATGTGTCTGTCAGTTTCATTTCTGATTTTAGTGCAAAGTATTATTTGGTTTGCGTCAGATTTTTTCACACTAAGTTTTAGTATTGACAGTGTTTTTCCTTTTGTGTTCTCATTGGGGTTCTTAGGAGCCTTTTGGTTGGCTTTAAAACCAATCATTAAAAACATGTTGAATGTTAATTCGGATTTAAAAGAGTTGAAGAAATTTAAGAGAAATTTTTCATTATTAAATTTCTTATCGCAAAAAGTACCTTACACGTCAGATTTTGAGGATTTAAGAGGATTGAATTTTGGAAATAGAAATGCAGCAATAAAATTAGCGATTATAATTAGTCCAAGTTGTGGACATTGCCATAAATCATTTCAGGATGCATTTGATCTGGTTTTAAGATTTCCGGAGAAAATATTTTTAAATGTATTATTTAATGTTAACCCTGATAATGTAGATAACCCGTATAAGATTGTTGTAGAAAGATTGCTGACTATAAACAGATCAACACCCGGGAAAACGGTAGAAGCCATTTCAGATTGGCATATTAAAAAAATGGGTCTCAAAAAGTGGTTGAAAAAATGGAATGCAGAGCCCGTAGGATTAATAATAAATCAGGAGATACAAAAACAGTACGATTGGTGTTCTAAAAATAATTTTAATTATACACCGGTTAAAATTGTCAATGAGAAAATATTTCCTAACGAGTATGAATTAAATGAACTGAAATACTTTTTAAATGATTTTGTGGAAGAGAAAGAGATTGAAGTTTTAGAAAAAATAGCCTAAGACAAAAATCATTTGAGGAAAGAGAGATACAAATTTCTAAATGAATTGAAACAATAACAAAAAAACCAAATAATCATGTTAAAAAACATTCTACAATTAGAAGGAGCTCAAGAGCTTACTAAAAATGAGAAAAAAGGTATTAAAGGAGGATTAGCTTGTGATCAGAACGGTAAGTGTCCAAAAGGATCTTATTGTGACTATGATTCGTCTCTTTGCAAACGTATCTAGTTGTTAAAAGAAAAATCTTTTAATAAATAACCACAAAGTAGTAACCCAATAAAACTTAATTATGTTAAAAGCAATTTTAAATCTTGAAGGTGCAGAAAAACTGCAAGTTAATGAGTTGAAAAATATTATGGGTGGACAACCGGTTCAACCGGCAAATTGCAAATGTTTTTGTTATGTTGGAGGACAACAGGTAAATGCCTATTGTTTTTCATATTGTCCAAACGGTTCAATTCCCGGAATATCGGAAGGAAGTACAGGAAACTGCAAGTTTCCACTTAATCCAAAACCGGAATTATAGAATACGATTACCTCTTTAGTGATAAAGAAAATTTTAAAGTTATAAAGTTACTTGGAGAATTAGAATAGCAGACTAAAAACAAGCAGTGAGATACTCTTGGTTTTTATTGGCAAGTTTTCTAAGTTTTTAAAAATATCGAATATAAAGCCTTATTTAAAATTTAGTCATGTTTTTTTTGAATTTGTAGGCGCCCGATCGTGGAACATTGGGCAAACATCCCCACATTGATGATTGGTGTTGGGATTCTCAGGAAAATTGGTCACTGAGTTGGTTTTATTTGGTTAGAGCTAACCGGTGCCATCTCCTAGAGAAATTGATGTTGATTCTAAATTAAAGTGTAAGCACTTTTTGCTATGGACAACATTATTTTAAAGATGGAAAAAATATAGGATCCAAAAGGTCTGAAAGAAGTTCAAATATTGAAAAAAGAAAGTAACAAACGATACAAGTGCGGAGCTTTACTTTAATAGAAATATGGGACAAATATGTTACGAAATGACAATTGTAGAATAATCATTTATTGTAATATAAATATAACAGTTTTGAATAATTTTAACAGAGAGGAAATTTTTTCCTCTCTGTTTTTTTTAAATAATGTAGATTTGTATAAATCAAAAGTAAATTGAAAAAATTCACCAATTATAAACAAGCTGATTTTAAGGATTGTGGCCCCACATGTTTAAAGATTATCGCAAAGCACTACGGCAAGACAATCCATATTCAGGAGTTGAGGGAGCATAGTGAAACAACTCGTGAAGGAAGTAATTTGCTTTTTTTGAGCGATGCAGCAGAGAAAATTGGTTTCAGAACTTTAGGAGTTAAGTTAAGTCCGGAGCGCTTAGAAGAAGCTCCATTACCTTGTGTTTTACACTGGAATCAGAATCATTATGTTGTGCTTTATAAAATTAAAAGAGGCACTTACTATATCTCAGATCCGGCTTTTGGTTTAATTGAATACACTAAAGAAGATTTTATTAAATTTTGGATCGGAAACAATGCCGATGAATCAACTCAGGAAGGAATTGCCTTGTTGATCGAAGCTACTCCAAAATTCTTTCAGACCGATTTTGACAAGGAAGATCATAAAGGCATCGGATTCGGATTGTTGTCCCAGTATGTTTTAAGATACAAAACCTTTCTAGTTCAATTAAGTATAGGGTTATTAGCCAGTAGTTTGCTGCAGTTGATTTTTCCTTTTTTAACCCAGAGTATCGTTGATATCGGGATTCAAAACCAGAATATTAATTTTATATACCTGATTCTGTTTGCGCAATTGTTTCTTTTTGCCGGAAGAACAGGTTTAGAACTTATTCGGAGTTGGATATTACTTCATCTTTCAACGCGGATAAACATTTCGCTCATCTCTGATTTCTTTATTAAATTAATGAATCTGCCTATTTCGTTTTTTGATGTGCGAATGACGGGAGATATCATGCAGCGTATAAACGATCATAGAAGAATTGAGCGTATCCTGACTACATCCTCCTTAAACGTTTTATTCTCCATAATCAATATGTTTGTGATGGGCGGCGTTTTGGCTTATTTTAATCTCAAAATATTTTTTGTGTTCTTCGCAGGAAGTGTTCTTTACTTTGTGTGGATCACGTTGTTTTTAAAACGAAGAGAAGTTTTAGATTATAAGCGTTTTGCAGAGGTTTCCCAAGAGCAAAGTAAAGTGATGGAGCTGATCAACGGTATGCAGGAGATTAAGCTTCACAATGCCGAAAAACAGAAGCGTTGGGGCTGGGAATATGTGCAGGCAAGGTTGTTTAGAGTTTCAATAAAAGGACTGGTCCTGGAGCAAACACAAACGATCGGTTCCTCAGTGATCAATGAATTAAAAAATATTTTTATCATCTTTTTGTCGGCCAAATTAGTTATTGATGGTTCCATTACACTCGGTATGATGTTGGCGATTAGCTCCATTGTAGGGAGTTTAAATGGACCAATTACACAACTTATAGAGTTTGTTCGAGAGCTTCAGGATGCCAAGATTTCATTAGCAAGACTATCTGAAATTCATGAAAAAGAAGACGAAACACAACAAGAAGTACACCAAACCAGTGAAGTTCCTTTTGACGCTGATATAGAGATAAAAAACCTATCCTATCGTTACTTAGGCTCTGATATCCCTGTTTTAGATGATTTAAGCCTGATAATTCCCGCAAATAAGGTTACGGCAATAGTTGGTGTTAGTGGAAGCGGGAAAACGACTCTGATGAAATTACTGCTTAAATTTTATGAGCCGGAGAAAGGTGAGATTCATATTGGTTCTGCACAGTTAAAAAATGTGTCACAAAAAGCATGGAGAGCCAATATTGGTGCGGTTATGCAGGAAGGTTTTATTTTTAGTGATACCATCGCCAACAATATTGCCATTGGTGTTGACAAGGTAAATAAAGAACGATTGGTTTATGCCGCCGATGTTGCCAATATAAAAGAGTATGTTAGTGGCTTGCCGCTGGGTTTTAATACTAAAATTGGCTCTGAAGGTTTAGGTATGAGTACAGGTCAGAAACAACGATTGCTTATTGCCAGGGCAGTATACAAAAACCCGGAAATCTTGTTTTTTGATGAAGCCACTTCGGCTTTAGATGCTAATAATGAAAAGGAAATTATGCGAAAATTGGATATTTTCTTCAAAGATAAAACCGTAGTGGTAATTGCACATCGTCTGAGTACGGTAATGAATGCGGATCAGATCGTGGTTTTAGACAAAGGGCGCATTATTGAAATAGGAAGTCATTCGGCTTTAGTAGAACAAAAGGGGAATTATTTTGAATTGGTTAGAAATCAATTACAATTAGGAAACTAATCATGGCAGAAGATAATAGTACATTCGAATTAAGAAGTGAAGAAGTTCAGGACATACTCACCAAAGTACCTCATTGGATGATACGTTGGGGAACAGTACTGATATTTACCATAATTGTGATGCTGTTTTTTGTGTCCTGGTTTATCAAATATCCGGATGTTGTCAATACCGAAATTGTGATCACAACGAATATTCCACCCGAAAAAATAGTTTCTAAAACTTCCGGACGAATAGAAGCGATATTGGTTAAAGATAAAGCCGTCATACAAAAAAACACCACTTTGGCAGTTATTGAAAATACCGCGAATTATGAAGATGTTTTTTTATTGAAGGATATTGTTGATCATTACAATATCAATGAATCCAAAAAAGATTTTCCTTTTGCATTGTTGAAAAATACCCAATTAGGAGAAATTGAAAGTGCTTATGCTGTTTTTCAAAAAGACTATCAGGCGCAGGAATTAAACAAAGATTTGCAACCTTTTGAAGTAGAAAGCAGAGCGCAAACATCAGAGAACATTCAAATAAAAGAACGATTGGATATTTTGCAGCAGCAAAAAGCAATCAATGAAAGCGAATTGCAACTCCAGAAGAACGAAGTGGCTCGTTTTGAAACTTTGTTTAATAAAGGAATAGTTTCGACTCAGGAAATGGAGGCTAAAAAGCTGAATTATCTTCAGGCACAAAAGAATTACAGGAGCTTATTATCGTCGATTTCGCAATTGAGGTCCTCACTTATTGATAATACAAAATCAAGTCAAAGTTCGCACATAAACAGCACTAAAGAAGAAGTTAACCTGGGACGCAATATGGCGCAATCTTTTTATCAGCTCAAAAAAGTGATAAAAGACTGGGAGCTTAATTATACATTGAAATCCTCAGTTAGTGGTGTTGTTACTTTTTTACAGGTTTGGACAGAAAATCAAACGATTAATGCCGGAGATAACGTTTTTTCGATAATTCCGGATGCAAGAAATGGTTTTGTCGGAAAAGTTAAAGCGCCCGCTTTAAATTCCGGGAAAATAAAAGTGGGACAAAGAGTGAATATAAGACTATCCAATTTTCCCGACAGAGAATTTGGAGTTTTATATGGTACAATTCAGAACATTTCGTTGGTTCCCGATAAAGATGGAAATTTATTACTGGATGTTGCCTTGCCAAACGGATTGGTAACGTCTTATAAAAAGAAAATCCTGTTTCAGCAAGAGATGAAAGGAAGTGCCGAAATCGTGACGGAAGATTTGCGATTACTGGAAAGAATTTTATATCAGTTTAAAAGTATTTTTGAACAGGTTTAATTTTTAAGTAACCGAAAAGTTTCTTCGTATAAAGTAAAGAATGAAAAAAATTTGTTTTATTGTTTTTGTTGCGTGGTTTCAATGGGTAGGGGCTCAGGGGAAATGGGCTAAAAACTCAAATGTAGTGCTCACTTTTAGCATTTCAGGAGATATTAAAGATTCAAAAACAAAAGAGGTAATTCCAAATGCCGATTTGTATCTGCTTAATTGTAATAAAAGTAGTGTCGCAAATGAGGATGGAATTTTCCAATTCAATATTCCAAAAAGTAGTTTTAATGATCAGTTGGTTATTTCGGCTGTGGGTTATTATTCCGATACTATTTTGGTTTCTCAGCTTGAAAAACTAAAGCATGAATCCTTTCATATCGCATTAAATAAAGAAACAGAGGCTGAAATCGTTTTGAATGATATGGTGGTTTTGTCTTCAAAAAATAAAGCAAAATCGGATTCTCCGGAAACAATTTTAAAAAAAGTAAGACAGCATATAAAGGATAATTATTATCAGGAGCCATTTAATCAGAAATTCTTTTTTAGAGCGCAATGTAAAAAGGATGGTGTGTTTTCTGTTAATGAAGCAGCTTCTATTATGACCTATAGTCCAAATGGAATTAGGGTTTCAAAAGATGCAGCGACGAATTATTTTGGGGAGATTCTTCAATTTAAAGGTAAGGCGGAAGAAACTTCAAAAGAAAATTGGGAAGGAATAGGGTATTTTGGAGTTGTTGTCTTTCGAAATATAGTGTTGAGTAGCCAAAATGTACTCTATGAAGCTGCTTCATTTGAGTTGAAAAAAGAAAAAACAATTGAGTACGCCGGAAAGAAAGTGTACGTAATCAGTTTTCAGAATTTAGTGCCGGATGTGTATTCAACAGGTTTTGGTAATCCTTCACCTAAATCGGTAAGTGGGTTTATCTATATCGATACCGTTTCTTTTGCTGTGGTGAAGTTTGAGCAATATGTAATTTTAAATGCAGACCGGTCAAATGATAGTGATCATGTATGGATTCAATCATCCGTGAAAATGACGCAGACTTATAAATGCGTAAACGGTAAATATTTTGTAAATTATTGCAATGAAAAAAAAGAAAGCCGTTATTTTTCAACAGTAGAGAAAAAACAAATAGGAGAGGCAAATTCAAATTACGATTTAATGTCTGAAGATGTCAATACAGATAAAGTACTGCCAATAGTACGCCCTATAGATCGACTAAAGTTAGATGTAAAAGTAGCAGAAGACCCGGAATATTGGAATAATAACAATTTTATTCCGGAGATTAAAAACAATGATTTGTAAAGGTTCTCGCTACATCTTCAGATAGAAATCCTGTGTTAGCGCAATATATTCGGGAGTATAAACATGTCTTTCGATTTCGATTGTTAGTTCGTCGATTTCAATTTCGGTATTTTCGTTTCGGCTAAAAGCCATTAAACTGCGCTTAATACTTGAAGTTGGAGTTCCTTTTACACGAGTTATTTTGGTAGGGTATAGCTCTGATTCTTTTGCCAGGGCAATAAAACTATCTTCTTCTTTATAAGGAAGGATAACTGCAAATATTCCATTCTCAGAAAGCAATAAATCGGCAGCCTCAATTAATTCTTCAAAAGGCATAGCGTCCTGAAAACGGGCTAAATCGCGTTGTTCACTTTCAGTTTTATAATCTTCAGAATAAAAAGGAGGATTGGAAACAATTAAGTCATATTCATCTTCAGGTTCTTCTATAAACTCATCCAGTCCTGCGTGAAAGCAAAACAAACGGTCTCCCCATGGAGAATTTTCAAAATTCTCTACAGCTTGTTCGTAAGCATCTTCGTCAATCTCCAAAGCGTCTATTTGCTCTGCAGCTGTACGTTGCGCAAGCATAAGAGCAATAACTCCCGTTCCCGCACCAACGTCTAAAACGCTAAACGGATTATGATTTATGGTAGCCCAAGCGCCTAATAAGACACCATCAGTTCCGACTTTCATAGCGGTTTTGTCTTGTTGAATAGAGAATTGTTTGAATGTAAACATAACTTAGTAAATTCCAAATTTTTTAAAATTCCAAATTCCAATTAAGAGGGATGTCTTGCTTGAAGAAGGAATTTGCAATCTAATTTTGTGGTGCAAAAGTAAGACTAAAATCTTGATTAATTAGTGTGCAGTTTTGGTAATTATTGTTGATAAAATCTTTCGTAATTGTTCTATTTCAATTAAAAGAGATTCGGAGTATGTATTTTGGTCGGTGTTTAAATCGTGGAGTAAGCGCAGCCAATATTTAGATTCCTTTGCTTCTTTTCGGGCTATTTTAAGTCTGAAAGCTAAATCTTTATCGCTTAATTTTTCGTTAGCTTCAATGTAATTAGCACCAACCGAACCAGACGATCGTATTAATTGTTTCCCATCCTCAATATTAGATGCAGTTTTGGGTAAAGTTTTAATATAAAGTCGACATTCGCGAGCAAACAAAAATGTTCGTTCCTCCAAATCATAAGGTTTGTTCATAATATAAATTATTACAAACCAAAAATAACAATTTTATATCAATAAAATAAGATTTTTCTGTCAAATTAAAAAACAACCGCAAGGTTGTAAAATTTGGAATTTGGAATTTTAAAAATTTTGGAATTTAAATTAAAGGTACATTTCAACCAGTCCTTCCGGCAGGTTCATGATGACTTTTTTGTTTTCACGATCTACTTTGACTAAGAAATGGTCGATCATCGGAATCAGCATTTCGACTTCGCCATTTAAAACTTCAAAAAGAGGTTGTGCAGTAGTATCGTTTACGGCAACTATTTTTCCGAAAACGCCTAAACGTTGGTCTTCAATTTCGAAACCAATAACTTCGTGAAAATAAAATTTGTTACCGCTAAGTTTTGGTAACATATTTAAAGGAAGATAAATTGCATTACCCATGATGGCATCTGCATCTTCTTCGGTATTCATGTCTTCAAAACGAATTCTAAGAAAATCGTTTTTGTGCAAAGAGCTTTTTTCAATAAAAAAAGGAACCAAGTGTTTGTTGCATTCAACAAACACTGATTCCAAGTTTTCGTATAACTCGGGTTCATCTGTGTCTAAATAAGCCAAGACTTCCCCCTTGAAACTAAATTTTTTAGCGATCTTACCTAAATAAAAACATTCTTCTTTACGCATTCTCGCTAACTAATATTTATGCTTCAGTTGTTTCGTTATTTTCTTCAGCAGCAGGAGCTTCTTCAGTTGATACTTCAACTTCAGTAACTTCTTCAGCTGCAGGAGTTGCAGCAGCAATAGCATCAGCTTCAGCCTGAGCTGCAGCAGCTAAACGCTTAGCGTTAACTTCTTGTTCTGCTTTGAAAGCTTTAGCTTTAACATCAGCTTGTGCTTTTGTTAAACCGTCTTTTTTAGCGTCAACTTTTCCAGATTTAGCATCTAACCAAGCAGCTAATTTAACGTCAGCTTGCTCTTGAGTTAAAGCACCTTTACGAATACCTCCATCAAGGTGGTGTTTCAATAAAGCACCTTTATAAGAAAGGATAGCTCTAGCAGTATCAGTTGGTTGTGCACCATTGTGTAACCATTTAACTGCACTATCAAGGTTTAAGTCGATAGTTGCTGGGTTTGTGTTTGGATTGTAAGTACCGATTTTCTCTAAGTATTTACCATCTCTTTTTGAGCGTGCATCTGCAGCTACAACCCAGTAAAAAGGTTTTCCTTTTTTACCGTGTCTTTGTAATCTAATTTTTACTGACATAATCGTTTGATTAAATTTTGAGGTACTCGACCCCTATTAATTAAGGGCGCAAAGATATAATTTTTTTCTGAATTGTGCGTTCAAAACTATATTAAATGTCTTTAAGGTGTATTATTCTTAAAATTTTGTTGTTTTTGAGCTTGCTTTTTAGCTATTTCTTTTAAATCAAATACTTTTGCATTAAATTATTCTGTATGAAAAAATATTTTTATTTTCTTTCATTACTTCTTGTACTCACCTCTTGTACAGAAGAGATAAAGTTCAATAACCCTGCATTTCAAGCTTTAAAAGATAATGATTTTTGGAGAGCCCAGAGTTATAGCGCACACATTGGAACAGATGGGAGAGTAGTCATTGAAGGAACATTGGGTTTTGAAAAAGTGAGTCTGCAAACGGCTTCTTCAGGTGAAAAAAACTATGTTCTTGGTGTTGATGCAATTTCAAAAGCATCCTATTTAAATACGCTTCCGGCTGAAGTAGAAGGATTCTCTACAGGAACCAATATTGGGGACGGGCTGATTGTGATTACGGAATATAATACGGAAACCAACACGATTTCAGGAACTTTTAAATTTAGTGCGGTGAATCCGGAAGAAAATAATACCGAAAAATCAGAAGTCCATTTTACAGAGGGAGTGTTTTACAAAGTGCCACTAGAACCTGTCCAATAAGACATTGCTTGTAATTTGATTTCTCATTGCTTGATTCTGGTTGATTTTTACTTTTTTAAATCAAAATAAAAGCATAAATAAACTAATATATAGTGGATTAGAGAAAAATAAGATTACATTTGCTACATTATTATAAATAAGTACATATGAACATTTTTGTTGGAAGCCTTCCATTCAGTATTGAGGAAGCAGATTTAAGAGAGTCTTTCGAGGCTTACGGAGCAGTTGATTCAGTTAAAATCATTACTGATAAATTCACTGGAAGAAGCAAAGGATTTGGTTTCGTTGAGATGCCAAACGATAGCGAAGCTCAAAAAGCAATTGATGAATTGAACGGAGCTACTGTTCAAGGACGTGCAATTGTTGTTAATAAATCTGAACCGAAACCTGAAGGTGAAAGAAGAAGCTTCAATAACAACCGTGGAGGTGATTCTCGCGGAGGTTACGGAAACAACCGTGGTGGTGGAAATGACCGTGGTGGTAACAGAGGAGGATATTAATATTTTTTTCTAAATATACAAAAGGCGTCAATTTTTATTGACGCCTTTTTTTTGTGCCGTATTGTGCCTTCCGTAGAGACGCACAGCAGTGCGTCTCTACGTGCGTCTCTACGGTTATTTTTAAGACAAATTCGCAACCAACCAATCTCCAACTTCGCTGGTTTTATATGTTTTTGCACCTTTTGGGGCTAAATCTTCTGTAACAAATCCTTGTTCCAACGATTTATTGACAACAGCTCTAATAGCTTCCGCTTCTTCTTTTAGTCCAAAAGCGTCTTCGAACATCATAGCAGCAGATAAAATCGTTGCCAGAGGGTTCGCAATATTTAAACCAGTTGCTTGTGGATAAGATCCGTGGATGGGTTCGTAAAGTGAAGTGTGTGTACCAACAGAAGCTGAAGGCATTAATCCCATGGAACCTGAGATTACAGAAGCTTCGTCTGTTAAGATATCTCCAAATAAATTTTCGGTGATTAAAACATCATAAGAATTTGGCCATTGTACTAAACGCATGGCAACCGCATCAACAAACTCGTAAGAAACGGTTACTTCCGGATAGTCTTTTTCCATTGCTTGTACGGTTTCTCTCCATAAGCGAGAAGTTTCTAATACGTTTGCTTTGTCCACACAACACAGTTTTTTGCTGCGGGTCATGGCTAGTTCGAAACCTTTTTTGGCCAAACGTTGTACTTCAACTCTGGTGTAGACGCAATTGTCAAAAGCAGTTTCTCCACCATCTTTTCTTCCTTTTTCGCCAAAGTAAATTCCTCCGGTAAGTTCTCTTAAGAAAACTAAATCAGTTCCTTCGATTCTTTCTCTTTTTAAAGGAGAATTGTCAATTAGAGAAGGAAAAGTAAAGGTTGGACGTACATTGGCGAACAAACCTAGTTTTTTACGCATCAATAATAAACCTTGTTCCGGACGAACGGGTGCGCTTGGATCGTTATCATATTTCGGGTGTCCGATTGCTCCAAATAAAACGGCATCTGCTTTCATACAGATTTCGTGTGTTTCATCAGGATAAGGAACACCAACCGCATCAATGGCACAGGCGCCTGTAAGTGCCGGTGTCCAGGTTATTTCGTGATTGAATTTTTTTGCAATAGCATCAGATACTTTTACGGCTTCATTAATTACCTCAGGACCAATTCCGTCTCCTGCTAATAGGGCTATGTTAAATTTCATTATTTTATTGTTTGTTTTTTTAGTTTCTAAGTTTCTGAGTGACTGAGTTTCTAAGTTTTAGGGTTTTGAGGAACTTAGCATCTAAATTCAAAGATTTTAAAACTTAGAATCTTAGAGCCTTAGAACCTTAGCAACTTAGGTAACCACATTCAGCATTTTCTGAGTGGCAATAATAGCGGCAACAGTTTGATCAGAATCCAGACCTCTGGTTTTGAATTCTTTTCCATTGTTTACCCAGGTGATGATGGTTTCGCATAAAGCGTCAGAACTACTTCCCGGGGGAATTCTGACCGCATAGTCGATTAATTTTGGCAGCGTTAATTTCTTTTGTTTGTAAATTTTAGACAAAGCATTCATAAAGGCATCAAACTGACCATCTCCTTGTGCGTTTTCTTCGATTATCTCCCCGTCAAATATCAGGCATAAAGTGGTTGACGGACGCATCCCTTTTGAGTGTACTAATATATAGGACTCGATTTTTATTTTTTCTTCGTAAGTATGACTGTCTAAAACATCAGAAATAATATAAGGAAGGTCCTCTTTTGTAACGGTTTCTTTTTTGTCTCCTAATTCGATGATTCTTTGTGTTACCAATTTTAAATCTTCCTGGTTTAGTTTTAAACCTAATTCCTGCAGGTTTTTTTCGATATTAGCTTTTCCTGAAGTTTTCCCGAGTGCGTATTTTCTTTTTCGTCCAAAGCGCTCTGGAAGCAAATCATTAAAATATAAGTTGTTTTTGTTGTCACCATCGGCATGAATACCCGCGGTTTGTGTAAAAACATTATCGCCGACAATTGGTTTGTTGGCAGGAATTCGGTAACCGGTAAAAGTCTCCACCAATTTGCTTACAGTATAAAGAGAGGTCTCTTTTATGCTAATGCTAACTTCGGGCATATAATCGTTTATTACTGCGACGGTACTTTCCAGAGGGGCGTTTCCTGCTCGTTCTCCCATTCCGTTTACGGTAACATGTAGGCCGTGAATGCCTCCTTTTATAGCTTCCATAACATTGGCTACACTTAAATCGTAATCGTTATGAGCGTGAAAATCAAAATGGATATTAGGATATCGGGCTGTGATTTTTGAAATAAATTCAAAAGCTTGTGATGGAATTAATACGCCAAGAGTGTCCGGGAGTAAAATTCTTTTTACAGGCTGTTGTGTTAAAAAATCCAAGTATTGAAATACATATTCGGGAGAATTGCGCATGCCGTTGCTCCAGTCTTCCAGATAAACGTTAGTGTCTATGTTGTTTTCTTGGGCAAGTGTAATGGTTTGGGCAATTTCAGAAAAATGTTGTTCCGGTGTTTTTTTTAATTGATGGGTTAGATGATTCAGAGAGCCTTTGGTTAGTAGATTTTGAACTTTGGCTCCTGTTTTTTTCATCCATTCAATCGAAAGACCGCCGTCAACAAAAGTCAAAACTTCTATTCGTTTGGTATAACCTCGTTCTTCGGCCCAGGACATAATGCCTTTTACGCCTTGAAATTCGCCTTCGCTTACACGGGCAGAAGCAATTTCGATTCGGTCAATATTTAGTTCTTCCAACAACAATTGTGCAATGGTTAGTTTTTCTGCAGCAGAAAAAGAAACTCCTGAGGTTTGTTCGCCATCACGGAGTGTCGTATCCATTATTTCAATTTTTCTTTTTTTCATAGCCAGTTTCGGAATTCCTTTTTTAAAAGTAAAATTTAGTTGTGTTGTTTTGATTGGTCTAACTTATAAAGACCCGACTGATTTCAAAAAACCAGTCGGGCCCAATAGCGTGAGTTGGATTTTTTTAGTATGGAAGTTTATCGGCAAAAGCCACAATATCTTCACTAATGTTTTGCAGGTAATCAATGTCGTCAAAGCCATTGATCATGTTGTTCTTTTTGTATCCGTTAATGGCAAAAGATTCTTTTTGACCTGTTGCTAATAAAGTAATCGTTTGTTCGGGTAAATTGATTTCCAATGCTGTTTTAGGATCGGCTTCGATGGCGTTGAAAATAATTTCAGCAAATTCCGGGCTTACTTGTACAGGTAAAACACCAATATTAAGACAGTTTCCTTTGAAGATATCAGCGAAGAAACTGGAAACTACAGCACGGAATCCATAGTCATAAACCGCCCAGGCAGCATGTTCTCTGGAAGATCCTGAACCGAAGTTTTTTCCCCCAACCAAAATTTGCCCTGAGTAGGTAACATTGTTTAAAACAAAATCTGTTTTCGGAGTATCGTCTCCATTGTATCTCCAATCTCTAAAAAGGTTGTCTCCAAAGCCTTCTCGTTTTGTAGCTTTTAAGAAACGGGCCGGTATGATTTGATCGGTGTCTACGTTTTCAATTGGCAGCGGCACAGCACTGCTGGTAAGGATATTAAATTTATCGTATGCCATTGTAATTTTAGATTTTAGGATTTTAGATTTTAGATTTTCCTTAAGTAGGACGAAATCGTAAACGCTAAAATGATTTTCTGTTAAATAATGTAAGTGAGTTTTTTTTGAAGGTTTTAGATTTTAAAGCAGCAATGCCATTCGCAAAGTGAAATCTAAAATCTTCAATCTAAAATAACTCTCTAGGATCTGTTAGTTTTCCGGTAACGGCAGCAGCGGCAGCCATAATTGGACTTGCTAAAAGTGTTCTTGAACCCGGACCTTGACGGCCTTCGAAATTTCTATTTGAAGTACTCACTGCGTATTTTCCTGCCGGAACTTTGTCATCATTCATTGCCAGACAGGCAGAACATCCCGGTTGACGTAACACGAAACCGGCTTCTGTCAAAATATCCAATATACCTTCTTCTTTAATTTGAGCTTCTACAACGTGAGAACCTGGAACTAACCAAGCAGTTACATTTTCTGCTTTTTTTCTTCCTTTTACAATTTCAGCAAAAGCTCTGAAATCTTCAATACGTCCATTGGTGCAACTTCCTAAGAAAACATAGTCAATTGGTTTTCCAATCATAACATCGTCTTCCTGAAAGCCCATGTAGGCAAGAGATTTTTTATAGGTTTCCTCACCGCCTTCCACTTGGTTGGCGTTCGGAATATGTTTAGAGATACCAATTCCCATTCCCGGGTTAGTACCATAAGTAATCATAGGTTCAATGTCTGAAGCTTTGATGTTTAGTTCAGCATCAAAAACAGCATCAGCATCCGTTTTTAGGGTTTTCCAGTAAGCAACTGCATTGTCCCAGGTTTCGCCTTTTGGAGCGTATAGCTTGCCTTCAAGGAAATCAAATGTTTTTTGATCGGGGGCAATCATACCACCACGAGCACCCATTTCGATACTTAGGTTACAAACGGTCATACGGCCTTCCATGGTCATGTTTTCAAAAACATCACCGGCATATTCAACAAAATATCCGGTACCACCTGAAGTGGTTAATTGTGCAATAATATAAAGAGCAACATCTTTTGGACCAACACCTTTGCTTAATTCACCGTTTACGTTGATACGCATTTTCTTTGGCTTAGGCTGCATAATACATTGTGTAGAAAGTACCATTTCAACCTCAGAAGTTCCGATACCGAAAGCAATCGCTCCAAAAGCACCATGAGTAGAGGTGTGCGAATCTCCGCAAACGATAGTGGCACCTGGCAAAGTAATTCCGTTTTCAGGACCTACTACGTGTACAATTCCATTTTTTTTATGTCCTAATCCCCAGTGCGAAATACCGTATTCTGCGGCATTATCTTCAAGCGCTTTAAGCTGATTGGCTGATAAAGCATCTTCAACCGGTAAATGTTGGTTTATAGTTGGTGTATTGTGATCGGCAGTTGCAAAAGTACGTTCCGGATATAAAACTTTAACGCCTCTGGCTTTTAATCCTAAAAAAGCAACAGGACTCGTAACTTCGTGAATGAAATGACGGTCAATAAAAAACACATCCGGTCCATCTTCAATTTTACGTACTACATGTGAATCCCATACTTTGTCAAATAATGTCTTACTCATTTTTTATTTTTTTTATTTGTAATTTTATAACTACCGCAATTCTTTGGTAATTATAATAGGAAAACAAAATTAAATAAAGATATAAAGTAGTCAATTTCAATATTGCATTATATACGATACCCAAACTAAAATACAAATTAAGATTCGCTTTTATTCCGTAAAACTGAATTCCAAAATTGAAGTGGAAATTGATTTTGTATTTCTTTTAAAGAGGGTTAGTTTTAAGGTTGCTGCAGTTTTTTGTAATTAGCAATTTTACCTTAGATTCAATGCAAAATGACTGATTTTATAGGTTTTAATGCTGTAAAATAGTGATTATTGATAGTTTTGATTTTGTTTTTGAATTTCTGAAACCGTGGATAAAAGCTCTTTTTTGAGGTATAAAACAAAGATTTTTGAAAGACTTTATTTGTTTTTTTTTGATTCCAATACTACGACATCCAAGAAAGTGAATTTTTGTTTTTTAGAATGGAAATAAAAGATATTAAGGTTGTTTAGGACGAATTTAGGTGTAATGACAACTATCTGACATTTGCCTCGCGAAAAGGCTCTTAATTTTGATATTTCTAATAAAAATAAATAAAATCATGAATTTAAATCAGATTGCTTACAGAATTGGTGTTTTCGGAACTGTTATTATTTTGCTTTGGGTTGGGCTTTTTAAGTTTACTGCTGTAGAGGCAGGAGCTATAAAAGGTTTAGTCGAAAATCATTTTGCAATGGGCTGGATGTACAAAGTAATGTCAGTGCAACAAGTTTCGAACGTAATAGGAATATTTGAAGTAGTTACAGGAATAGGGTTGGCATTGTCTTTTTTTAATAAAAAAATAGCGATGTACTCGGGTTTGGCATCGGCGGTTATTTTTGTAACTACATTGAGTTTTCTTTTTACAACGCCGGGTGTTTTTAAAATGGTTGAGAATTTTCCTGTTACGGACTTTTTTATTCTTAAAGATATTCCTTATTTGGCTATTTCGCTGATGGTTTATGCGAAAAGCAAAGAATAAAAAATGGTTTCTCATTTGGGTTAAAAGCGGTATTTTACTGTTGCAAGTAAATACCGGGGAACTAAATCTATAGTAGCTTTATAAGAGGTGTAACTATCTAATGTAACCAATGTAAATTCGTTCTCGTTGGTTACATTATTGAACAGGAGGCGATAAGAAAAGCGGCTGTTTTCAGGAGTGTAGTTGGCAATAATGTTTACAAAACTGTAATTTTGAGTATTAATTTTATAATAGGTCGTATTGACTTCGGCTAACCATACTTTTGAAATTTTATAGTTACAGTTAATGAAAGCATCTTTGGTTGTATTGGTAGTAAGTGTATTATTGAAATTTGTCTGATAGTAGTTGTAATTGAAACCAAAATCAAAGTTTACGACTAAGCTATAATAACTTGTTGCTGAAAAGGAATACTGACTATTGTAACTTTTTAGGTTTGTAAAGTCTTGGTTGTTTACTTTTGTCGGAGTATTACTCCAGGTTTGTTGTGTGGCTATCTTGGTGGCCCATTTTAGTTTTTTCAGGTAATTAATGAAGCTAAAAGAGGCGTTATAATTTTCTCCTCCGTTTGTAACGATATAGTTTTTGAAGTTGAAATTCTGAGTAATCAGGTTATCGATATTAAGCGTTTTCTTCAATTTTGTATAGACTAAATTGGTCTTAACAGAAAATCCCTTTTCATCTTTGTACAAGGTGTGTAAAAAAGAAATGGTTTTGTTTTTTAAAAGTGCAACATCAGAAACTCCCTTTTCGAAAGTTCGGTAGTCTGCCAGTAAATAGTTTGTTTTTAGATAATTGATTTCAGGCAGAGAACTGTTTTCGGAATAGTTTAACCGGAATGTCCCTAAGCGTGTTTTTTTTAGATTAAATGAAAATACAGGATTAAAAAAATGAAAATGTTGCTGAGAAATATTGCGTGCAAAATTATTTTGAACATATTTCAGATTAGCTGTAAAATCTGTTTCAGAAGTAAAATTGTACCGGATTCCCGCATCGAAAGAAAATATGGTTTGATTTGTGTTTGTGTCTACCTGGTAGTCTGTCTTTTGTTTTTGGTCGATAAGAAAATCTGAAACGATTGATTCTTTGCTTTTTTCGTATTGAAAAGCAAGAACAGATTCTAGTTTTTTGTACTTCGAAATCAGTTTACTTTTGATTCCAAAATACTGGTTTTTAGTATCCCCCTTTTGGTCAATCTGAGCTTCCGGATCTATTTTGAAGAATTCATTTAAAAAGGGAGATTTTAATCTGTTTTTCTCATTCAAATAATCGCTTCCCAAATAAATATAATTGTTTAATATTGTTTGATTCGATAAGCTGTAACTGTGGTTAAGATGATTGTAAAAAGTATAATTGCTGTTTTTAGAATTCTGATTGATTTGCTCACTATTAAATAAGAGATTTGAATTTATAACATCAGGATTGTTCTTGTAAATAAATAAGTTGGTGAGATAATTGTCTTCATTCCCTGAATATTTAAGTTCAATTTCTCCTGATGAAAGTGTTTTTTTGCCGGAATAGTGATTGGCTTCGGAGTTGATTATAGGTTGTGGGTCTATGTTGTAAATTGTTTCTGAAAAAGAATGCTGAATTTGATGGTCATTAGTAAAATAGCCAACCCCACGAAGGGTTAAGGAAGGTTTAAGTTTTGTGGTAAAACTTAAAGAATTAAATAGTGCTTTGTTAAAGACGCTTTGAGATTTACTGAAAGAACTGTTTTCATTACTGTTGATAACGTATTGTTTTCTTGCCTTTTTTTCGATTCGGTCTGCTCCAAAAAAATCAAGATTTATACTGGATTCTTTTATAAGTGAAGTTGCTTTTTCGCCTGAATTGTTGTAGTCCGCCAAGTAAAAGATTTTGATCTTCTTTTTTAATAGTCCGAGATTAATACCTTCTTTCCATCGGTTTTCAGAAATTATGCCTGCTCCGGCCGTTATGTTGCCGAACCAGATATTTTGCTTGTCTTTTTTTAACTTCAGATTCAACGCAACTTTATCCGAATTATTCATTTTTTTGAAAATGGGATTATCTTCAAATGCTTCTATTATTTGAACTTCATCAAGTGTTTTTGCATCCAGATTTTTGGACAGTAAGGTGTAGTTCTTATCAAACAAATCTTCTCCTTCAACAAGTAATTTATCAATAGGTTTTCCATGGGCTTTTATAGAGCCGTCTTTTTGGACTTCGATACCGGGTAATTTTTTTAAAATGTCTTCTATTGTTTGCTCTGTTTGGTTAGAAAAAGCGCTCGCCTTTATAGTGGTCGTATCCTGATTGATTCTTACTTTTTTGTGCGATTCTATTACGACTTCCTTCAAACTTTCTTGTTGGGATTCCAGAGAAACAGAGTGATTTATTTCGGTCTTTGTGCTGAGATCAATTACGTTTGTGTTTTTAGCAAAGCCTAAGCAAGAAATTTCTATACTTACAATTCCGCTGGCTGGTTTTTTTAATTGAAGAGTATAGTTTCCATCTTCATTAGCAAAAGTATAGAATAGAATATTTCCAGAGTTGTCTAAAATAACAACAGAAGCCCTTTCGACGCTTCTGTTCTGTTTGTCTTTTATAGTTCCCGATATTTTAATATTTTGGGAAAATGCAATAAAAGGGATGAAAAAAATAAAAGAGAATAGTTTTAGCATTTAATTTCAGAATATTTCGGTGCTAATATCATTCATTCCAGCTGCTTTTATCGTAACACCATGTTCTTTCCCTAATAAAATAGCCTTGTTTTTGTTTTTTTCTATCAATTTTTCTAAAATCATTTTATACTCGTCAATTGAGACCCAATTGGTAGGAGTGCCTTGATTGATGGGCTTAATTTTCGGAACAGATACATTTTTCGACGGGTATTCTAGTGATTTGAAATAGATGTATAATTCCTTCTTGGTGTCATAAGCTTCGAGTATTAATCCGGGTAATCCCTGCAGTTTCCAAGGCCCAAACGGAACAGGAATCTCTTTGGTAAACCAGACGGTGTAATCCCGTCCTCTAAAATGCCCGGTTGCTTTATTGCAAAGAAGATTTCCAATTTTTTTCGTTTCAGGGTCAATTTTCCATTCTATTGCTACACGCTTTTCTTTTCCGTAAATCTCATTAGAATATTTTTTATTCCACCACAAACTATCTTTGGCTCTGTCGTAATATACCTGTTTCCCTTGTTCTAAGGTATGTTTCCCGAGGTAAATCTGTTTGATTTCCCCTTCTGCCTTTTTTTTCTTTTGATTTTCAATATTAGATTCATTTTCCAGAGAATCTTTGGCGCTAACATAATAGGACTGGTTTTGGTCAAAAATAAGGTAAGAGTTAAAATCTAAGCCATTAGGACCTCCCTTGCCCGGACTTTCGATGTGCCCATAATACACAATTCCTTTGTTTTGAGCATAAGAGTAGGTGTAAATTGTAAATACTGTGAGGAGTAGTAGTTTTTTCATAAGTATCATTTTATAATGCTTTATGCTGTTGTTTTTAGATTTTAGCTACAAAGTTCTAAAGCTAAATCTACTATTTGTCCAATGGAACATCCGTCACAAGTAAATGCCCAGCCGGTTCCGTCACCACAATCAACAGTTACATCGTATACTTGGATTAATGGGTTTGATTCTAAAACGGGTTCAACAATTTTATTTTCGATTACAAAGGATTTGTTGATTTCCTTATTTACTTCTGGATTTATGTTTTTTGAGCTGCTATTTGCGAAAACTCCAACAGACATAAGAACTGTAATGGCTAATGTGAATATTGTTTTCATAATTTTTAGGTTTTTGGTTAAATTAATAAAATTTTAACAGCATAAAGCAGGCTAATTTATAGAATAAAACCATATAAAAATTAAAAATTTAACAGGTTTTTTTTTAATCACGTATAATTACGGAGGAATAGTAGTACAATTAACAAAAAACTTATGTGGCTTTATCGGCAAGCCTCCTTAAGTATTTCTGCTAGTGTTTCAGGGGAGTAATAATGACAATGTACGTAATAAAGGTTGCTATCTCTGCAATCAATAGCGATTAAAGTTGCTTCATCTGCCATTATGGAATTTGATTCTAAAATTGTTTCTAGTGCATTATTTTTTGATTGCGAAAGGTTTAATAATGTTTTTTGAGTCGTTGTTTGCGAAAGCACCAACAGACGTAAGAACTGTGAGGACTAATGTGAATATTGTTTTCATCGTTTTCTGGTTTTTTCAGTTTAATTAATAGGGGGTAACAGCATAAAACGCAGCTGATTCGCAGAAAAGGATTGAAATTAATGAAAAATTAACAGGTTTTATTTTGGAAAAAAATAGCAATCCCGATAGGATTTTGCTCAAAAAAGAGAATGTCGGGAAAAATCCTGATGTTGATAAAATGTATTTCGTCAATAGCCTAAAAAAGACTAAATTTGAACTTCCTCCATTTTTTAATTTAAAGTTCTTTATGGTTCATGAAATCAGTGTTTTATGAATGATGAAGTTTTGAATTTGGGGGTTTAATTTTTGTCTTTTAAACCTATGTATTTAATATTCGATACTGAAACTACTGGATTACCAAAACGTTGGGATGCTCCAATAACCGATTCTGATAACTGGCCTCGCTGTATACAAATTGCCTGGCAGTTGCATGACGATATGGGGAAACTGATAGAACATCAGGACTATCTGGTAAAACCTGACGGATTTAATATCCCGTATGACGCAGAACGTATTCACGGAATTTCTACAGAATTAGCAGAAGCCGATGGAATTACGCTTGCCGAAGTTTTGGAGAAATTCAATATCGCTTTAAGTAAAACCAAATATATTGTAGGTCAGAATTTGGGTTTTGACGTTAATATTATGGGTGCTGAATTTCATAGAATGGGCGTGGACTCTCCAATGAGTTCTATGCCTGTTTTAGATACCTGTACCGAAGTTACGGCCTCCTTATTACAGCTTCCGGGAGGTAGAGGTGGAAAATTCAAATTACCAACTCTTACAGAATTACACAGTTATCTTTTTGATAAGCCTTTCGCGGAAGCGCACAACGCAACTGCCGATGTTGAGGCAACTACGCGTTGTTTCCTGGAGTTAATCAGAAGAGAGGTTTTTACCAAAGAAGAATTAGATGTACCGAAGGATTATTTTGGAGAATTTCAAAATAAAAACCCGCAGCCGATCAAACTTATTGGTCTAAAACACATCAATTTAAAAGCAGCGTCTGATAAAATCAGAGAACAGTTGCGAGCCTTAGAATCCGATGGAAAAGAAACTGTTGTTTCGGAGTCTGATCAACAAGATTTTATAGCAGCGAAATATTCGCATTTACACAATCATACACAGTTTTCGGTTTTACAATCTACTATAGGTATTGGTAATATTGTTGCGGCTACGGCCAAAAATGGTATGCCGGCGGTTGCGATGACAGATACTGGAAACATGATGGGAGCCTTCCACTTTGTGAGTGCGGTGATGAATCATAATAAAGCGGCTTCCGGTAAAAATAAAGCTTTGGTTGATGCTGGTGAAGAGCCAACAGAAATGGAAATTAAGCCAATTGTCGGATGTGAATTTAATGTCTGCGACAATCATTTAGATAAAAGTAAAAAAGACAACGGTAATCAGATTGTATTATTAGCCAAAAACAAAAAAGGTTATCACAATCTGGCTAAAATGTCTTCGATTGCGTTTACCGACGGATTCTATTATGTTCCCAGAGTCGATCGAAAAATTATCGAGTACTACAAGGAAGACATTATGGTGTTGTCCGGGAATTTATACGGAGAGATTCAGAGTAAAATTCTGAATGTCGGTGAAAATCAGGCCGAAGAAGCCTTGATTTGGTGGAAAGAGCAATTTGGGGATGATTTTTATCTTGAAGTTATGCGCCACAATCAGGAAGATGAAAATCGTGTGAACAAAACCCTGATTGAATTTTCACAGAAACACAATGTCAAGTTAATTGCGACAAACAATACCTACTATTTAAATAAGGAAGATGCCAATGCACACGATATTTTGTTGTGTGTAAAAGATGGTGAAAAACAAGCAACACCAATTGGTCGTGGCCGAGGTTACCGCTACGGATTACCGAATCAGGAATACTATTACAAGTCGCAAGAAGAGATGAAAAAGCTCTTTTCTGATTTGCCTGATGCGATTATCAACATTCAGGAAATTGTCGACAAGGTGGAGATTTACTCACTTTATCGCGATGTATTGCTTCCGAAATTTGATATTCCCGAGGAATTTTTAGTGGTAGAAGACGAGGCTGACGGTGGTGTTCGCGGTGAAAATAAATATTTGCGTCATCTTACCATGACGGGGGCAAAAAGGCGATACGGTGAAATTACCGAATCGATTCAGGAACGTCTGGACTTTGAGTTGTTGACGATTTCGAATTCCGGATATCCGGGTTACTTTTTGATTTGTCAGGATTTTATCGCCGAAGCCAGAAACATGGATGTTTCGGTAGGTCCCGGTCGTGGATCTGCGGCGGGTTCTGCAGTAGCTTATTGTTTAGGAATTACCAACATTGACCCGATTAAGTACGATCTGCTTTTTGAGCGTTTCCTGAATCCGGATCGTGTATCCATGCCCGATATTGATATCGATTTTGATGACGAGGGTCGTGGTCGTGTTATGGATTATGTAATCAATAAATATGGTAAAAATCAGGTAGCGCAAATTATTACCTATGGTAAAATGGCGACTAAATCTGCGATTCGTGATACGGCTCGTGTACTGGATTTACCACTATTTGAAGCTGATAGAATTGCAAAATTGATTCCGGGAATGATGCCGTCAAAATGGAATTTGGCGCGTTTTATTTCTGAAAGTGAAGACGATATTAAAAAAGCACTTCGTTCGGATGAATTTGATAATGTAAAGGAATTAATCGCTATTGCTAATGAAGATGATTTGGCGGGTGAAACCATTCAACAAGCAAAAATTCTGGAAGGATCGATGCGAAATACAGGTATCCATGCCTGTGGTGTAATCATTACGCCATCGGATATTACCAATTTCGTTCCGGTTACAACCGCAAAAGATTCGGATTTATATGTAACTCAGTTTGACAACTCGGTCGCAGAAAGTGCCGGATTGCTTAAAATGGACTTCTTGGGTCTGAAGACCCTTACGCTGATAAAAGATACCGTTAAACTGGTAAAATACAGAAACGGAATCGATCTAAATCCCGATGAATTTCCTATTGATGACGCTCCGACTTATGAGCTTTTCCAAAGAGGAGAAACCGTTGGAATCTTCCAATACGAGTCGCCCGGGATGCAGAAATACATGAAAGAACTGAAACCGACGGTGTTTGGAGATTTAATTGCCATGAATGCTTTATATCGTCCGGGACCGTTAGAGTATATTCCTTCTTTCGTTCGAAGAAAAAACGGGGAAGAAGAAATTAAATACGATTTAGATGCCTGTGAAGAATATTTAGGGGAGACTTACGGAATTACAGTTTATCAGGAGCAGGTAATGCTTTTGTCGCAATCATTGGCCGATTTTACAAAAGGTGAGGCCGACGTTTTGCGTAAAGCGATGGGTAAGAAACAAAAGGACGTACTGGATAAAATGAAACCTAAATTTGTAGAACAAGCTGCAAAAAAAGGACATGATGCAAAGGTTTTGGAGAAAATCTGGAAAGACTGGGAGGCTTTTGCGAGTTACGCCTTCAACAAATCCCACTCGACTTGTTATGCCTGGATTGCGTATCAAACGGCTTACTTAAAAGCACATTATCCGGCAGAATATATGGCAGCGGTTCTTTCGAACAATATGAATGATATCAAACAGGTATCCTTTTTTATGGAAGAATGTAAACGTATGGGATTGGCAGTATTAGGTCCAGACGTGAATGAGTCGTACTATAAATTTACAGTAAATGATGATTACGCTGTTCGTTTTGGAATGGGTGCGATCAAAGGAGTAGGTTCGGGAGCAGTAGAAACGATTGTTGAAACCAGAAAAGACGGGAAGTATAAGTCTATTTTTGATTTGGCCAAACGAATTGATTTGCGTGCAGCCAATAAAAAAGCGATCGAAAATCTGGCTCTTGCCGGTGGTTTTGATTCGTTTGAAGGGACTACAAGAGCGCAGTATTTTCATGATGACGGAGATGGAATTACGTTTTATGAAAAAGCGATACGTTACGGATCGAAGTTTCAGGAAAACGAAAATTCATCGCAAGTGAGTTTGTTTGGAGAAACAAGTGAAGTGCAAATCGCAGAGCCTATTGTACCTCCTTGTGAAGACTGGAGTACAATGGAGAAACTTTCAAGAGAAAAAGAAGTCGTTGGAATTTATATTTCGGGTCATCCACTGGATGATTTTAGATTCGAAATGAAATATTTCTGTAATGCCCGATTAGAAGCTTTAAAAAGCATGGAACTTTACGTCGGTAAGAGTTTAAACTTTGCCGGTATTGTTAGTAATTTTCAAAGGAGAACGGCTAAAAATGGTAAGGATTGGGCAATTTTCACCTTAGAGGGATATGATGAAAGTTTTGAGTTTAAAATTTTTGGAGAGGAATACCTAAAATTCTACCATTTCTTATACAACAACCAATTCGTTTATTTGAAAATCTTAATTAAAGACGGTTGGGTAAACAGAGATACCGGTAAAAAAACGGATCCAAGGATGCAGTTTGTTGAGGTGAGACAGCTGCAGGATATTTTGGAGACATTTGCTAAAAAATTGATTTTGTTATTAAATATTAAAGACTTGCAAACCGAGTTCATTCATAAATTGAGTCATTTATTTAATGAAAATAAAGGCGATAACTCGGTGACTTTTGAAATCATGGAATTAGAAAAGGTGAAGCGATTGGTTGAGGTAGAAACACCAACAGATTTTGAAGAAACAGAAGACGCTGTTTTTGAAGAGGAGAACGATGGTGAGGAAAATGCAATTGAAGCAACCAAAATTCAGGAAGTAAATGAGGTCGAAGAAATAAAAGTGGTGACCAAATTAACCATGCCAAGCCGTAGACTAAAGGTTAAGATTTCGACAGAACTATTAGAGGAATTAGAAAAAATGCAGATTAATTTTAAGCTGAACTAAATTTTAACAGTTAAAATTTAAAAGAATGCATTTTTTTTTAGTTAAAATTATGCATGCATAATAGTTTTTTAGTAATATTGCCCAAAATTACAACGATTTCGTTCCAAGTCTAACCATGCAAACTCGTGAATTATGTTAAAATAATTTAAGTTTGTATAAATTAATTAAAACAAAATTATGAAAAAGAACCTATTTCTATTAGGATTATTAGTTTGCTCTATGGCCACAATGGCGCAAACAGAAAAAGCAGAGAAACCGGAAAGCTGGTATTTTAAATTAGGAGGGTCATACTTTAATCAAACAGCTTCGACAGAATTTCCAACAGTAGGAGGAAATGATGCGTTAAATAGAACTTATGCAGGAGGGAAATTAGTGTCTGAAGAAAGTATTACAGGTTCTTTTGGACAAGGATTTAGAACAGGAATTACAGCAGGATATCGTTTTTCAGTACGTTTGGGAGTTGAGTTAGGAGTTAATTATTACTCAAGTACTGATAAAAAGATGGCACAAACGACGACTGATGCTATTTTCGTATCAGGAGGAAAACCAATTTATAATTTTAAATCGGTAGGTCAAATTACTGCTTTTGATGTTGCTCCAGCACTTGTTATGTTTTTAGGAGAATCTCATGGTTTTGAACCGTATACTAAAGTTGGGGTTTTGGTACCAATTCACGGAGATTTAGAAATCACTACTGATGCGGTTGTTCCAACTGGTGTTGCTAATCCAGCGACAGTTGCTGTTCATAGTGTTGATAAGGTAAAACCAAATCCAACAATAGGATTTACTGCTGCTTTAGGGACTTCTTACAAATTAGGAAAACATATTTCTGCTTTTGCAGAACTAGAATACCGTAACTTTACTGTTCACGGAAAAACAAAAGAAACTACTAAGTTTACTCAAAATGGACAGGATGCTTTAGCAACTAGAACAACAGCTCAAATTCATACAAATTATCAAGATCGTTTAGATGTTAATTCTAATAATGCTTTAACTAATCCAAATGGTGTTAATAAAGATAAACCGATGGATGAATTAAGCTCTTATGTTGGAATTAGTGGTTTAGGTTTGACTTTAGGTCTTAAATACAGCCTATAATTTTATAGCAATTTTAGTTTTTAGAAAAAAGAGGATATTCAATTTTGAGTATCCTCTTTTTGTTTGTTAGGGGTGAAATTTCAATTTTTGGCCCTTTTTTTTGTCCTTTCGACGAAGGAGAAATCACACTCGTAACTCGACAAAGATTGGCGATTTTCTATGTGGAATTTCTGATGTGATTTCTCCTTCGTCGAAATGACAATGTGATACTAAAGTTGAGGTGTTTGCTTTTATAGTTGAACCAAGATAAGCTGTGTTTCTACTTCAAGCTTCTAAATTCCTTCAAAACTTCATCAATCACCCAGGTGGTTCTTGATGCGGAGACTCCATTAGAGGGCGAAGCATTTTCGTCTCCTAAAAGTTCAGCAACTATGGTTTCTATAAGTGGTTGTTGTATGTGAAGTGGGTTTTCGATGGTAATGCTTTCTTTCTCACCATTTACAAGTTGAATGTGAATGGGATCATTGCCAAAAGAAGAGAAAGAGATTTTTCCTTTATCCCCCACAATTTCGGTATTGTCATAACGTTCAAAACTGGCAAAGTTCCATAAACCGGAACCGTGAATCCCATTTTCAAACAAAAAGGACATCGAAACCGTATCTTCTGCCGGATAAGCCAAAAGTTGGGAACTCGCATGACCACGAACGGATTGGATTGGTCCAAATAAGTAATCCAGAAAATCGAGCGTATGACAAGCTAGATCCACAAAAATTCCTCCACCTGAGAGATGCGGTAAAACCGTCCAAGGCAAATTAATTTCATCATCGTAACGTTGCTCGAAAGGGTGGTACAAAACACAATTTACATGTCTTACAGTTCCTATCTTTCCTTGGTCAATTAGTTCTTTTATTTTAAGAAATCGGGGTAAACGTCTTCTGTAGTAAGCCACAAACAAGGGCACATTATGGGCTTTACAGGTGTTTATCATTTCGTTGCATTCTTCAAATGTGAGTGCCATAGGTTTTTCTACATAAACCGGTTTTCCGGCTTTAGCACACAAAATAGTGTATTCTTTGTGGGAAGAAGGAGGCGTCGCAATATAAACCGCATCGACTTCGGGATCGTTGATTAAGTCAACGGCATTGGAATACCATTTTGGGACATTATGACGTTTTGCATAATCTTCCGCAAGTACAGGATCTCTGCGCATCACGGCAACTAAAGCAGAGTTTGGTGTTTTTTGAAAAGCAGGTCCGCTTTTAACTTCGGTTACATTTCCGCAACCAATGATTCCCCATTTTACAATTTTCATTTTTTGGCTTTTTTAGGTATTTCAAATTTAGGAGAAAAGGATTGTTTAAAAAAAGGGTTGCCACGAATTACACTAATTTGCTCGAATTTTTTTTTGAAAAGCTTGGTGTGGCAAAAAAGACAAAAAAGAATAGCCACGAACTTCATAAACTATCCCCAAAAAATAATTCGGGAAAATTCGTGAAATTCGTGGCTAAAAAAAGCGTTAAAGTCTACTTTTTGTGGTTCTTGTGATTAAGTGAAAAATTATAAGTTGAAGTTAATCCCTAAAACTATATTTCTTCCAATATTAGGAATCCCGTCTGTTTTTAATCTGGAAAGGTGTGCAATGTATTTTTGATCAAATAAATTGTTTCCGTTCAAGTTTACATCAAAAGAAGTTTTACCTAATTTTACAGTTCCTCCAAAACCTAAATTCACCAAAGTATATCCTTTAGAAGCTGTTTCAAAACCGCTTACATTATCCTGACTGAATGTCGATGAAACGTTAAAAGAAGCAAATCCTTCTTTTAGCCAGTTTTTAATATTAAATTCAGTTCTAAGCGTGTTGTTCCAATTGTTAGCCGGAATTAAAGGTAAATAATCCTTGTTGTCTTTTTTACCTGTTACCGTTTCAAAACTGGTTTCAAAATGCAACCAATCCAGTGGATGCGGGTGAAAGTGGAAACCAACTTCACCACCATATAATTTTGCATTGTCCTGTACATAAGCAAAAACATCATTTTCATCTAAGATTTCTCCTGTTGGGGAAGTGTAGATGTAGTTATTTATATGGTTGTAAAATCCATTAATAAAAAACTCAAAATGGGTGTTCTTGTATTCTAAATTCAGGTCAGTCTGAACGTTTTGCTCTGTTTTTAAATTAGCATTTCCAATCTCGTATCGGTTGGTTCCTTCGTGAACTCCGTTTGAAGTTAATTCGGCTAAGTTTGGTGCTCTGAATCCGGTAGCTACATTTAAACGTAACGTCAAAGGTTCTGCTAATTTGGTTTTGTAACCTAATGAAGCATTAAAGCTGTCAAAAGAGCGGTCTAAGGCTTGGAAATAACCTTCTTCATCTGCAACTCCGTGTGCTTGCGAAGTGATATTTCGATTGTCAAAACGCAGTCCGGCTTGGATAACACTATTGTCCCATTCGTAATTTGCTGTTCCAAAAACACCAAAATCATTGGTAGTGGCATCCGGAATTAAAAATTCTTCGCCCGAATTTTTATTGGTTTGATGCATTCCCTGTACACCAAGGATCGCTTCGATTTTACCAAATTTTGGAAAATGGTATTTTGCATTGTAATTGAAGGTGTTCAATTTCATTCGTAAAGCTGCATTGTTACTGTCCTCAAATTCGCTTCTGTCATTAGAAATATAACCCAAATCAACATCTAATTTAGAGTCCTGAAAAAAGATAACGTTGTTTAAACTGAACAAATGATTAAAAATTCCTTGTCTCGGGAACTGGGTGTCTTTACTTGAAGATTGCTCTGCGATTCCTTCTTCCGGAATTCCGATGTCTAATTTGTTGTAATTGTATCTTAAAACACTCGAGAAACTAGAGTTGCTGTATCCGATTCCGGTTTTAAAATCGGTTTCGTTGTAACGGGTATTGGTTACGCGATCTCCATCAGGAATTTTATAGTCTGAATGGGTGTTGAAGCTTCCACGGGCTAAAAATTTCCAGTTGTCTGTAGAGGTTTTTAATCCAATAGAGGAATTACTTCCTTCTGTATTGGTGAAATATTTTTGACTGAAATTGGCTTTGAATGTATTCGCATCAGCAAATTTCTCCGGATTAAAGTACAAAACACCACCCAAAGCATCCGATCCGTATAATAAAGATGCAGGGCCTTTGATTACTTCAACGCTTTCAATTCCGGCATCATTTAAACCTAAACCATGTTCGTCTCCAAACTGTTGATTTTCGATACGAACTCCTTGCGAGTATACTAAAACACGATTACCGCTAAGTCCTCTGATTACGGGTTTTCCGATTGAAGTTCCCGTTGAAATTTGAGAAACTCCCGGAATTGTGGCTAAGCCTTCAATTAAAGTCGAAGTTCCTTTTTGCTGTAATGTTTTGATGCTTTCATGCTCAATTTTCATTACGTTTTGTGACTGCAATTTATTAAAAGGAGTAGAGACAATTACTTCATCCATTTCAAAAATGGATTCCTGAAGTGTAACATCTAAGGTGTTTTCTTTTACAAGTTTGGCAATTGTTTTGTTCTCGGCAGTAAAACCGACAAAAGTAAAGGAAAGACGTAAGCTTCCGTTTGGCAGATTAGTGAATTCGTATTTTCCGTTTGCATCAGTAGTGGTGCCTTTGTGCAATTCCGGTGCATAAACTGAAACGCCCGGTATGGGTTGATTTTGAAGGTTGGATACGATTCCGGAAACAGAGTTTTGAGCTGAAAGCAGCCCTGAAAATCCTAAAATAAGGATTACGATTATTTTTTTCATTGGAAAATGATGCTATAGTTAAATGGATTTTTCTTCTTTAAATAAAAAAGGATAACAACAATAATGTCTGCCTATTCTGATTCAGTCAGAACGGGGAGATGTAGTTTTCTTTTTAAGTTTAAGTAAGAAAGTTATAATTTATGTTTCGAGTGTTTCGAAACTCAGGCAACTATACCAACAGGTGGTCCACGTAACAAATAGGCGCTTTCAGGAAAGGAGAATATCTTTTCTGAATGGGTAAAGAAATAAGGAATTCCTTCTGTTGCGGTATGAAATTGAAATGAAAATTGTTCCGGAAGTATTGAACTTTCAAAAGAAAAGTGGCATACAAAACAAACGTCATAATTATGATGTTGGTGTGTAATTTCGCCGCTTGGATCATTGTAGTCGTGATGACATTGTTTTTCCGAGAGCTGTTTTACAATATGCTCATAACTGTGTATCGACTGAAACAATATTGAGAACAATACTGTTAGAGCGAAAGAGACACTTAATATGAGTTGCTTTTTCTTCATGCCGTACAAAGGTATAAAAGAACAATCAAAAATGAATTTATTTTTTACTTCTGTTTTGAATTTCTTAATAATAGCGCTGTAAAACGTTTTATTTTTAAGGGAAAAGAGAATAATTGCGTTCTAATTGTCACCTAAGCTGTCATTATATTATATTTGTAAGTGAAATAAATCAACTTCAAAAAACGTTTGCTTGAAAAACTCTTTAAAACCAAAATACGATATGCGATTACTTTTCAGTTGTTTGTTTTTAGTGTCTTTTTTTTCTGTTTTTTCACAGGAAGAAACGACGCCTAAAATAGAACCGGTTGTTAAAATCGATTCGTTATATCGGGAAGATCAGTTTTATTTTTCGGTTACCTATAATCTTTTTACGAATGCTCCGACTGGTCTTAAGCAGGATAAATTCTCTGTGGGGCTTTCCGGTGGTTTTTTGCGTGACATGCCAATCAATAAAAAAAGGACTATTGCAATTGCAACCGGGATAGGGTTAAGCTATCAGAATTTCTATCAGAATCTGACTATTTCCAAAGATGCTTCGGGAGCGCTAGTGCATGGGGTAACAGATTACAATGAATTTGTTACCAATAGATTCAGGCAATATTTAGTGGATGTTCCGCTGGAGTTTCGCTGGAGAAATTCAACGTATGAAAGTTATAAATTTTGGAGGATTTACGGAGGAGTTAAATTTAGTTATATGTTCTCTAATAAATCGGTTTTGGATAACGGAGAGACTACCTATAAAATCACCAACAATCCGTACATCGCTAAATTTCAATATGGAGTCTACCTTGCCACAGGATATAATACCTGGAACATTTATGTGTATTATGGATTGAATCCTTTGTTTCAGGCAGTCAAGACGAACGAAGGTGAAACGGTTGGTGTTAAAACGATTAATGCCGGTTTGATTTTTTATATTTTATAACCACAAATACAAGAATAACAACTGCGGAAGTGTTCCGATTGCAAGACCAATAATTAATTCTTTGTTGGTATGTGCCTGCATTTCCAAACGTGATGAGGCTACTATTCCCGTCAATAAAACTAATAAAGCAGTCCAGTACGGGTTTTGCATCTGAAAATGAATGTTTAATCCAAGTATAAAAATGGTGAGTCCGCTGATGGCCATCATGTGTAAGCTCGCTTTTGTTTTAAAAAGAATAAGCACCAGCGCTAAAATGGTACTGAACAAAGCCCCGAGAAAAAAGAAATGAAGTTCCGGATAACGGGTGATAACAATACTTCTCTTTACTAATAGGATATATAAAAAACATTGTAAAATTAAGGGGATTTTACGCTGAGAAGCTTCGTGAACCATAACCGATTTTACGTGTCCGGTAGAGCGAAGCAACATAAAAAACAACACCGGAACCAAAATGGTAATAATCAGAATTTGAAATAAAACATAGTATTTTTCCCTGTCCGTAAAAATATCTTCTTTGCAATACAGATAAAACAAAGTGGCATACATCGAGATGAAAATAGGATGAAGGATATAGGAGAATAATGGAAGTATTTTTTTCAAAGCGCATTATTTAAAAGGTGTTCAACAAATATAAATGAATTAATGTTTTTTGCCACGAATTGCGCTAATTTTCACGGATTATTTATTCGCTAATTTCAAAGAGTATATTTCTTCTAATAAATTTAAGAACAGTGACAATTTGTGAAAATTAAAGCAATTCATGGCGAACTCTATTCCGATTTTTAAAACCAATAATTACCGTTAAGTACTCCTTTATTTTAAGAAAATCACAACTCTTTTCTGTTTGTAATGTTTTAAATTTGACAAAAAGAATTTTAAATGAGCATAAACCTAAGAAACCTTATTCCGGTTCTTGAAGCCGAATGGATTGGTTTACATACAGCTATTTTTGTTGATCATGTTTCGATTGACAGCCGTTCGTTGCAAAACGGATCTCAAACCTTGTTTTTTGCCTTATCAGGTGTTAATAATGATGCTCATTTATATATTTCTGAGCTTATAGACAAAGGTGTTCAAAGTTTTGTGGTGCAATATGTGCCTGATAACTGTAAAGGGAGGGCTAATTTTTTAATCGTAAAAGACACTTTAAAAGCTTTGCAGGAATTTGCAGCTTATTATCGTAATCTTTTTGATTTTCCTGTAATCGGACTAACCGGTAGCAATGGAAAAACCATTGTAAAAGAATGGCTTAATTTTTTACTGAGCCCTGATTTTAATGTGATAAGAAGTCCTAAAAGTTATAATTCTCAAGTAGGTGTTCCGCTTTCAGTTATTGCGATAAACGAAAAGCATAATTTAGGCATTTTTGAGGCCGGAATTTCCACGGTTAATGAAATGATTAATCTGGAGAAAATCATTAAACCTACTATTGGTGTTTTAACGAATATTGGATCGGCACATGACGAAGGATTTCTGAATTTAGAACAGAAAATAAACGAAAAACTACGACTGTTTAAAGATTCGGCACTTGTTGTTTATCAGAAGAATGAAATTGTTGATTTGTGCCTGGCAGCTTTTGTAAAAGAAAACCAATTAAAAGGACAGGTTCTTTTTTCGTGGAGTTTCACGGATAAATCGGCAACAGTTTTTATCTTGAAAAAAGAAAGCAAAAATGATAAAACGCAAATTGAATATCAGTATAAAAATGAAATTTTCAATTTAGAAATCCCTTTTCAGGACTCGGCTTCCATAGAAAATGCGATTTCCTGTTTGCTGGTTTTACTTTATTTTAAATATGATTTTGCGACGATCCAGAATCGAATGCAAATGTTGTACCCCGTAGAAATGCGTCTTGAAGTAAAAAACGGAATTAATAATTGCAGTATTATTGACGATAGTTACAGTTCCGATTTTCAATCGCTCAAAATCGCTTTAGACTTTCTGGAGAGTCAGAAAAAGAATGCATCAAAAACGGTAATCTTATCGGATATTTTTCAGAGCGGATTTTCAAACGAAGAGTTGTATTCTAAAGTAGCCCAACTAATTGCCGATAATAAAATAAATCGTGTCATTGGAATTGGAAATACAATTTCCTCTTTCTCGGATAAATTTTCAAACGCGGTAGTTTTTGCCAGTACGGCTGATTTTATCGCCAATTTTGAAAGTCTGAATTTTGCCAATGAAACCATTCTGATCAAAGGAGCAAGGTCCTTTCAGTTTGAAGAAATTGTCACGCTGCTAGAGGAGAAAACCCACGAAACGATACTGGAGATTAATCTGAATTCAATCAGTCATAATCTGAATTTCTTTAAATCTAAATTAGGCAGCAATGTAAAAATGATGGTGATGGTGAAAGCCTTTGGATATGGAAACGGGGGCTTGGAAATTGCAAAGTTACTGGAACATCATAAAGTTGATTATTTAGGTGTGGCTTTCGCTGATGAAGGAATTTCGCTTAAGAGCGGTGGAATCAAATTGCCTATCATGGTTTTGAATCCGGAGTCTACCAGTTTCCCGTCAATTATTCAATACCAGTTAGAGCCTGAGATTTACAGTATAAAAGGATTGAATGCCTTTTTGAAAATTGCCCGTGAAAAGAATCTTAAGGACTTTCCAGTTCACATTAAATTAGATACCGGAATGCATCGTTTGGGTTTTGAAGAAAATACGATCGATGAATTGATTGCAACTTTAAAAGGAAATTCGACAATTCGGATACAAAGTATTTTATCACATTTGGCAACCAGTGATGATAAGGATCATTTTGAATTTGTACGTTCTCAAATTCGTTTATTCGAAAAATTGTCGTCAAAATTAATGACTGAATTGGGGGTGAATCCTATTCGTCATATCTTGAATACATCGGGGATTAGTAATTTTCCGGATGCGCAGTTTAATATGGTGCGTTTGGGAATTGGTCTTTATGGCGTTTCAAATGATGCTGCTGAGCAAAAGTTTTTAGAGAATGTAGGTACGTTGAAATCAATTATTTCTCAGGTTCGTACAATTCCGTCTGGTGATAGCGTTGGTTATGGTCGACGATTCATGGCGACTAAGGAAACTAAAATTGCAACTATTCCGATTGGTTATGCGGATGGGATTTCAAGATTATGGGGAAATGGAGTTGGTTATGTGATCGTTAAAAATCAAAAAGCAGCAATAGTAGGAAGTGTTTGTATGGATATGTTAATGATTGATGTCAGCGAAATTGATTGTAAAGAAGGAGATTCTGTGATCATTTTTGGAGAAAATCCAACGGTAACTGAAATCGCAAATGCTTTAAAAACAATACCATATGAAATTCTAACGAGTATCTCACAACGTGTGAAAAGAGTATTTTTCAGGTAATTTTGATGAACTTTGGAGAAAATTACGTATTTTCGAGATTCAATTAAGTATAAATTAAAACAAATCAATTATGGGATTTTTTTCTGAATTTAAGGAATTTGCAATGAAAGGCAACGTGGTTGATCTGGCTGTCGGTGTAATCATTGGAGCTGCTTTTAGTAAAATCATCAGCTCATTTATTGACGATGTAATTACGCCATTGCTATTGAAGCCGGCTTTAGAAGCTGCACATTTATCTAAAATCGAAGAATTGACGGCTTTTGGAGGTGTTAAGTACGGTTTGTTTCTGTCGGCATTGATCAATTTTATCATTGTTGCTTTTGTATTATTTCTGATTATAAAAGGAATTAATGCTTCAAAAAAGAAAGAAGTTGCTGCTGCTGCTCCGCCTGCAGGACCAACTCAAGAAGAGTTACTTACGCAAATTAGAGATTTGTTAAAAAAATAAATACCGCTACACTAAGTCTAATTTAACCGCTTCTTAACTGAGGCGGTTTTTTTCATGTTTGTTTCATTTGTAACATTTTGTTATTTTTTGTGAACCTCTTGTTTTGTTTTTTATTATACCTACTTTTGTGTAAAGATTTACATTAATTCATACTAAAAATATAAAAATGAGAATAGCGATTGTAGGCGCCACTGGTATGGTTGGCGAAGTAATGCTTAAAGTTTTAGCGGAAAGAAATTTCCCTGTTACCGAATTAATTCCTGTTGCTTCTGAGCGATCGATAGGGAAAGAAATTGAATTTAAAGGAAAAAAATATAAAGTTGTAGGCATGCAAACGGCTGTCGATATGAAAGCGGATATTGCTGTTTTTTCTGCCGGAGGAGATACTTCGTTAGAATGGGCGCCAAAATTTGCTGCTGCCGGGACTACTGTTATTGATAATTCTTCGGCATGGAGAATGGACCCTACAAAAAAATTAGTGGTTCCTGAGATCAATGCATCGACATTAACAAAAGAAGATAAAATTATTGCAAATCCAAACTGCTCTACTATACAAATGGTATTGGTATTGGCTCCTTTGCATAAAAAATACAATATTAAAAGAATTATTGTTTCTACGTACCAATCTATTACCGGAACAGGTGTAAAAGCGGTTAGACAGCTTGAAAACGAGTATGCAGGAACGCAGGGAGAAATGGCTTACAAATACCCAATTCACAGAAATGCAATCCCACATTGCGATAGTTTTGAAGAGAACGGGTATACTAAAGAAGAAATGAAGTTAGTTCGCGAGACTCAAAAAATCATTGGAGATAAAACGATTCGTGTTACGGCTACTGCAGTTCGTGTACCGGTTGTTGGAGGTCACAGTGAGGCTGTAAATGTCGAGTTTACAAATGATTTTGATGTAAATGAAGTACGTGAAATTTTACACCACACAGACGGAGTAACGGTTCAGGATAATATAGACACCTTTACCTATCCAATGCCTTTATATGCGGAAGGTAAAAATGATGTTTTTGTTGGAAGAATCCGTCGTGATGAAAGCCAGGAGAACACCTTAAACATGTGGATTGTTGCCGATAACTTGAGAAAAGGGGCAGCTACAAATACCATTCAGATTGCTGAGTACTTAATCGCAGCTGGTTTGGTTTAGGGGTCAGAGGTTAAAGAAGAATGTTATAAAAAAGAAACCGTAATTACAGCTATGTGATTGCGGTTTTTTTATGAGATTCAACTTGGTTTTGTAGAAAAAAACTATATTTAACAATTAGAAATACAAATGGAATGAACTTAGAAACGTATAAAATAATCCCGAACTATAAGACGAATAAAACGGATCTGTTTCTTGCTGTGCATGAAGAAATTCTGGCTTGTGAAAAAACTTTAGACTTTGTTTTTGATGAGAGCTATAAGGAGTATGTCTTAAAATACGGCAGTGGAATCCTTGGAGGGACCTATGTGCGAATTTTTCTTCCCGAAACAATAATAGTAACCATTGCAGCTTGGAGAGATCGTATAACAGAATATTGGTTTTGGGATGAGGGGAAAAATGTTTTGACTAAAGAAGAAGTTGTAAGCTCAATCAGAGTTGGAGATACCTTTGATGGAGATGAAATCATCTTATTTAAAAAGGAATACTATATTTTGCCACGACATCAAGAAATGATTTATAAAGTCGGGGATACGCTTGAAGAGACAATAAATTGGTTATGTTCATCCGGAATTTTGACAGAGGCATTTTCTGAAAGAGAATTTGAGCCTTTTAATCCGGAAGATTTGAATAATAGTTAATTGGTAAAAATAAGGGATCAAGTTCAAAAATTGTGGGATAATTTTTAGAAATTTCCTTTTGTTAGAAGTGGTAGATCTTATGCTTTTTTTAAGTACCTATTTCCCAACTTCTCGCTTTGACGATCTCGCAAAGACGCAAAGACGCAAAGTTTTTTTATTTTTAAGTTCCGCCTTTCTGTTTTCTTCTTTCTTACTTTGGGTTTTTTAAAATGTCATGGAGTCTCAAAGTTTTTCTGCTTTTTCATTAAAACTTTGCGATTTTGCGACTCTGCGATATTTTTACTTCCCATAATTTTCGAACTTGATCCAAAATAAGGTGTGCTTTTATTTGACATAAAAAAAGCGGGAATTCTTATTAGATTCCCGCTTTTTTATACTTTAATATTCTGGTGCTAATTCCAGTTCTAATCCTTCAAGATCTGTAGTGATTGGTATCTGACAGCCTAAACGACTATTTGACTTAACATAAAATGCTTCCGAAAGCATGGCTTCTTCTTCATCTCCCATTTCCGGTAATGCAACATCATTCAGAACATAACACTGGCAGGAAGCACACATTGCCATTCCCCCACAGGTTCCTTCAACAGGAAGTTCGTATGCTTTGCATAACTCCATTATATTCATTGCCATATCAGTTGGAGCCTGTAATTCGTGTATAACTCCTTCTCGATCTTTAATCTTTATTAATACATCCATTTTAATTGTTGGAATTTTTCTTACTTCGGATTTGAAAACGTGAACAGATCCTGATGTTTACTATTAACTGTTAGGTTTTAAACTAAAAGCATATTCTCTTGCGTTGTTGTCTTTTAAATGCATTTTTACTCCCAGCATATTTCCTTCTTTCTCCAATAGAGTAACTACAGCAATTACGGAATAATAATCTTTATCAGCTTGAAAGATTAAAGTTCCTTCGTAAGTTGAATTTACAACTCCTTGTTTGTCTGTCGTTACAGAAACTTTTCTTGGATGAGCAAATTCTGCTGCGCTATATGTTGCTTTGTTGGCAAATTTAGCTTTTCCTTCGCAGATATCATATAAAAAATCATAATTGCCAATTCTTAATGTTCCTTCTTCGTTGCTTGCATTGGTTGAGAATACAATTTGCCCCGCATATTTAAAATCCGACCATTCTTCAGAGTCATTTACCCAGGCTTTGTCAACTACTAAGGTTTTTTGGCTTTGTTGTGCATGGCTTACTGAAACAAAAAATAACAATAAAATTAGAGCGTAATAATTTCTCATAAGATTTGTGATTTAAGGGTTATGTCACAAATTTAAGTTAATTATGTAACAATAACGCAATGAAATCTCTTAAATCTTTGTGTTGTTTTTTGATAAAACCGCAAAAACAAGCGTTTTTCTGAATGTTTTTTTGATTTATTCAAATAAAAACAGCTTAAGGCCTATTATTCTTGTTAATTTGTTGAAACTGAAAAACTTGCAAAAACAATGTTTTGATTACATGATGTTTACTACAGTTTCAATCTGTGGTGCGTATTTTTTTATTGTCGTTTCAACGCCAGCTTTTAAAGTCATCTGATTCACGCTACAGCTAATGCATGCTCCTTCAAGACGAACTTTGACATGTTTGTCATCGTCAATAGAGATAAGTGTAATGTCTCCTCCATCAGAATTTAAAAATGGTCTGATCTCGTCAAGAGCCAATAATACGTTGCTTGTTAATTCTTCTGTTGTCATAATTTAATGTGTCAATTAGAAAATGTGTCAATTAGAGAATGTGTTAATTAGAAGAGGTGTCAATTAGAAAATGTGCCTATTAGAAAATGTGTGAATTAGTGATGACACCAATTATTTCATTATCGAATTATCTCATTGCCGAATTGTCTCATTATCGAATTATCTCATTGTCCAATAATAGCATAGTCTAAATTATCTAATTTTTCTTTACTGCTGAACAACCTGCCATAGTTGTGATTTTGATGGCTTCTGTAGCAGGTAAACTATCGTTTCTGTTTACTGTTTCTTGTACAACATTTCGGGTAATCTCTTCAAAAACAGTCTCGATTACTGAAGCTGTTTGCAAAGCTGCCGGACGACCATAATCTCCTGCTTCACGAATAGATTGTACAATTGGCACTTCACCTAAGAAAGGAACATTTAGATCTTCAGCCAGGTTTTTAGCCCCTTCTTGTCCAAAGATATAATATTTATTGTCAGGTAATTCTTCTGGTGTAAAGTACGCCATATTTTCTATAATTCCCAAAACAGGAACATTTATATTATCCTGCATAAACATCGCTACTCCTTTTTTTGCATCAGCAAGAGCTACAGCTTGTGGTGTACTTACCACTACAGCTCCTGTAATTGGTAACGATTGCATGATCGAAAGGTGAATGTCACCTGTTCCCGGAGGTAAGTCGATTAACATAAAATCTAATTCTCCCCAGTCTGCATCAAATATCATTTGATTTAATGCTTTTGAAGCCATTGGACCTCTCCAGATTACCGCCTGACTTGGAGCGGTGAAAAATCCGATAGAAAGTATTTTGATCTCATAGCTTTCAACCGGTTTCATTTTCGATTTCCCGTCAACAGTAGTCGAAACGGGTTTCTCATTCTCTACATCAAACATAATTGGCATTGATGGCCCATAAATATCGGCATCCAAAATACCAACTGCAAAGCCCATTTTTGCTAATGTTACAGCTAAATTTGCAGTAACAGTAGATTTTCCAACACCACCTTTACCGGATGCAACGGCGATTATATTTTTAATTCCCGGAATGGCACGACCTTTAATTTCGTTTTTCTCAGGAGTTTCCACTTTAATATTTACTTTAATTTTTGCTTCAGGTGATATTAATTCATGAATTGTTTTTTTAATATCATCTTCAGCTCTTTTTTTGATGTGCATAGCAGGCGTATGAATCACTAAATCGACTACAACTTCATCGCCAAAAGTAATTACATTGGCTACAGCTCCGCTTTCAACCATATTTTTTCCTTCTCCCGCTATAGTAATTGTTTCTAGAGCTTTAAGAATTTCTTTTCTGTCTAATTTCATTTTTAACGTCGTGTTTTTCTATTGAGCGAAATTAATTTAAAAACTGTTTTTATTTAAACTGATTTCAGAGTGCAAAGATAACGGATTATGTTCGAATTTTAACTTTTTTTAGATTGGATTTGTTGATAGCGAGATTGTTCAAAATGATTCTAGGTAACTTGAAGTTCTCGTCTTTAAGAACTCAAAAAAAACAGTTGTTTTTTTACAGATTGTTTTAGGGACTGTTTTTTTTAATTAAGCAGAAAAAACCGCACACTAATTTAGAAGATTTTATGCGTTAATTGTCAATAATCTTGGCTATATTTGAGTACCCCAAATTGATGATTTCCAAGTAATTCCGAAAATGTTAAAAACTTGTTTTTCAGAAGTTTTTATAGCTTTTTAATGTTTTTGTAATTAAACAAAGTTCTAAAAATTTAATCCGTAAAAGTATGCGAAATTTTACTTCTTTCACTGTAATTATTGCGATGAGTTTTTTAGTGTTTTCTTTTACATCATTGGATGTTGATGAAATAAAAGCGAAGAATACATCGGTTAATATTGAAAATGGGATTGTTTCTAAAAAAAGTCTTCAGTCAGTCTCTCTTGACGACGCTTCTATAGAACAGTTTTTTAAAAAATATTCCAAACTAAAGAAATACAAGAAGGATGTTTTGGATATTTATACCAAAAGAAATTACAAATCGATTTGGTATGATGAGAAAAACATCACTGAATTTGGGAATTTACTCTATCAGAAAGTAAACGTATTACAAGATCAGGGTATAGAAAATAAAATGCCCTATAAAGACGAGATTGATGAGGCTTTTAATGAAAGCTCGGAAGAAAAACCAACGGAACTCGACACCGAATTACTGCTTACCAATATGTACGTTTTTTACGCCAGTAACGTTTATTCGGGTGTAGATCCGGCAACGCTCAAGAAGATAGGGTGGTATTTACCAGCCAAGACAATTTCGTATCCCAAAATTCTGGACTCGCTTATTGTAGATTCCAATCGTTTAAATAAAGATGATAATTTGTTGTTCGGTCAGTATTACAAACTTCAAGAAGCATTAAAAAAATACCGAAAAATTGAGACTGATAATTTGTGGCAGCCCATTTCGATTAATGCGGCGACGTATAAAGATCTAAAACCTTTTGACATCTCCAATACGATAAAAGATGTACGACAACGTCTTTTTGTGGTCGGAGATCTTGCTCAGGATTCTAAGAGTGATGTTTATGACGAAGAGCTTATGGCGGGAGTGCTGAACTACAAAAAAAGATACGGTCTGAAGTTAAACTATGCTTTAACGAAAGAGCATATTGATCAGCTGAATGAACCGATCTCTAAACGTATAAAAACCATTATGCTTAATATGGAGCGTTGCAGATGGATCCCTACTAAACTGTCTAAGGCCAGCGAATATATTATGGTAAACATTCCTTCTTTCAGACTGATTTATGTGAAGGATGGAAAATATGATCTGGTATCGGATATTTTTGTGGGTACCAGAATGACCGAAACGGTAATTTTTAGCGGTAATATGGACCGAATTGTTTTCAGTCCGTATTGGTATGTGCCAACCAGTATTATTAAAAACGAATTAAAACTTCAGATGGCCAGTGATAAGAATTATCTGGCAGATCATAATATGGAGTGGAACGGTGGTCGCGTAAGACAAAAACCAGGGCCTAAAAATTCGTTGGGACTGGTTAAATTTATGTTTCCAAATCCAAATGATATTTACCTGCATGATACACCTGCAAAAAGTTTATTTGAGTTCGAAAAACGTACGTTCAGTCATGGTTGTATCAATGTAAAAGAAGCAAAAAATCTGGCACTTGCTATTTTAAAAGACGATCCGGATTGGCCCGTTGATAAAATTGATACTGCGATGAGCGGGGAGAAAGAAACGACTTGTATGCTTAAAAGAAAAATCCCGATTTACATTGGTTATTTTACCTCTTGGGTAAATGATAATGGCGAAATTAGTTTTTTTCCTGATGTTTACGGAAGAGACGAAAGTTTAGATAAATTACTGTATTCAGATTCAGTTACGATGAAATAATTTTTTACGACGTCAAAAAAACAAACCCAACAGGTTTTTGAAACCTGTTGGGTTTAGATAAAAAAAATGGTAATGGTCTACAAGTCTCAGTCTCAGTCACAGTCTCAGTCTTAGTTTTGAACTGAAGACTGAGACTGTGACTGAAAACTTTTAAAAAAAACAGGAAGTCTATTCGTATTTTAAATACTTCAATATATCTATTTTGGTGACTTGATAGGCTTTGGTTAAAACAATCAGGAGTGTTAAAACCAACAAAGAAAGTAAGGCAATACTAAAGGGAACAAATGAAATTCCGATTCGGAAAGCGAAATCTTCTAGCCACTTTTGCAGTAAAACATAGGCGGGAATAATTCCAATTGCAAAACCTAATAAACAGTAAAAAATATATTGTTTGGATAATTCTTTCAATAAAATGTCAGTTTCAGCTCCTAATGTTTTTCTGATGGCAATTTCTTTTAATCTTCTCTCCATCGAAAAGGATGCCAAAGCGAACAATCCGAAGATCGCAATTATAATTACAACCATATTTAGAATAAAGAAGAGATTTTTTTGTTTTACATGTTCCTCAAATGTTTTAGCAAAACCTTTGTTTACAAATTCATAATCAAAAGGATAATCCGGGTTTACATTTTTATTCCAATACATTCTTAATTGGTCTAATGTTTCGGTCATATTATTTGGAGAAACTCTTACCAGAATATTATTAAAATTATTCCATTTTAAAGTTTTAAGGTTGATAAAGACCATTGGCGGAATTTTATTTTGTAAGCCGCTTACATTAAAATCTTTTACAACTCCAACAATTTTAAACTTCAGATTGCCTTTTTCATTTCCCCAACCCGATGTTATAATTGTATTTATAGGATCTTTTATATTTAAAGCTTTAACCAATGTTTCATTCATAAGCATATTGCTTACCGTGTCAGAGGCAAATTGAGGAGATAAATCACGTCCTTTTACGATTTTAATTTTCATCATATCCAGGAAGCCAAAATCCATTTCGACATTTCGTGGCTGTACAAAAATACCATTGTGTTTAAATCCCGAACTGGAGCTTGTGCTTCCTCCAAAAGTACCGGCAAATGTGGAAACATCTATAACGCCGGGTATTTTTTTGATTTCCTGCTTTGCTGTCAAATACTGCTCTGTTCTTCTCAAGCGATCCGGTTTGTTAAACGGAATGGAAATTATCTGATCACCACTAAATCCAAGATCTTTGTTTGTCATATAATCAACCTGTGCATTGACAATTAAGGCACCAATGATGAAAAATGTTGCGATTCCGAATTGAAAAATAAGCATCGAATTTCGAACCCAGATACCACTTTTGCTTCTTGAAAAATTCCCTTTTAAAACTTTTAGGGTTTCAAAATTTGAAATATAAATGGCGGGAAAAATACCTGCACAGACAATTACTAATCCAAAAATAAAAATGAGTTGCAGATAAAATTCGCTACCATTCATAGTCAAATTTTTGTTTAAGAAGGTATTATAGTAAGGTAGTGAAAGTTCTACAATGGCCAAGGCAAACAAAATGGCTAAAAGAACAATGATTGCCGTTTCAAATATAAATTGCCTCATGATCTGACTTTTTGAAGCCCCGACAATTTTACGTACACCTACTTCTTTAGCACGTTTGATTGCTGATGCGGTTGCTAAATTGATATAATTTACCAATGATAAAACCAGAATCAAAAGAGACAAACCTCCCATGATATAAAGTAATTTCAGATTACCGATACCTTCAGGATAGTTTTGGCCTGCTGCGCTTTTTGTGCCATATAATCGAGACGTTTTTAACTGATCGATTATTACTTTTATTTCACCATTTTCTTTTAGATACTGCTCAGGAGTTTGTCCGTTTTCCTTTGCATCTTTTAAAGTTCTGTTTATATAATTTACGTTTTGCATTTTCTTCAAAACAAGAGATGCGTCCGCGGTTTTTTTAATTTTGATCAGTAAACCATAATTAAAATTCCCCCAGCTGTTTAGATCACCTTCTCTTTTTACCCCGCTAAACACATAATTTGGTTCTATTGAAGAGGGTCTGGTAATGCGGTATATAGATTTTACAGTATAATTTGCGCCTCCATATGTGATAGATTTACCGATAGGATCTTCATCCTTAAAAAGCAGTTTGGCCTGATCTTCTGAAACCGCAACACTATTTTTCTCTTTTAGAATATTTTGTTTAGGACCTTTTAAGATTTCGAAAGGAAAAAAATCAAAAAAATTCTCATCACTGGTAGTGATTTTTTTAACCAATAATTTTTGACTCTTGTACTTAATAATATCCTCATCGTACCAAGTATTAAAAAAACATACTTTTTCAATTTCGGGAATTGTGGCTTTACAGGTTTCTCCAAACGGAATGGAGTTTGAACCCCAGGTATCGCCTGTTCTGCCAATCTTGTTCAGTACCATGTAAGTGTTTTCTTTTTCGGGATTCCATTGATCATAAGAATGTTCATTATTCCAATATAAAATGGCGAAAATAATGCTCGCAATTCCAATGCTTAACCCTAAAACATTCAAAAACGAAAACAATTTGTTTTGCTTTAAATGATAAATAAATATTTTGAACCAGTTAGAAATCATTGTTTATCCTTTTATAATTAGCTCAGTTAAAGCCGAAACCGAAACTGTATTTTTATTTTCTATAGTCATCACTTTGCAGATAAATCCTACCAGGATTAAAATTGCAGTTACAATAAATTTGATCATTTTGATTTTTATTTAGCGTCCATAAAAACATCAACATTTCTCTGATTTAATTTTTCAGAGAAGATAACCCCATCCTTCATGTGAATTGTTTTTTGCGAAAAAGAAGCATCATAATCAGAGTGGGTAACCATCAGAATTGTAGCGCCTTTAGCGTGCAAATCTGTTAAAAGTTCCATTACTTCATTGCCGTTTTTACTGTCCAAATTTCCCGTTGGCTCATCGGCAAGAATAATTTTAGGGTCGTTTACTAAGGCTCTCGCTACGGCAACCCTTTGTTGTTGACCTCCTGAAAGTTGTTGCGGAAAGTGTTTTAAACGGTGCGAGATATTTAGTTTTTCTGCAATGGCTTCAATCTTTGGTTTTCTGTCAGCAGCTTTTACATTGTTGTAAAGCAAAGGCAATTCGATATTGTCGTAAACTGAAAGCTCATCAATTAAATTGAAATTTTGAAAAATAAAACCAATATTTTCTTTGCGAACCTGCGCTCTTCCTTTTTCTTTTAAGCCGATCATTTCCTGATCCAGTAATTTATAACTTCCTTCAGAGGCGCTGTCCAGTAATCCTATTATATTTAGTAAAGTCGATTTGCCACAACCCGAAGGCCCCATAATAGTTAAAAAATCTCCTTTTTTAATGGTTAAGCTAATGCCGCTTAGAGCAGAGGTTTCTACTTCTTCGGTTCTAAAAACTTTGGTTAAATTTTCAATAGTTATCATATTTTTAAGGTGTAAGTTGTTGTTAAAAACGTTTTTTGATTGATGACTGATGGTTATTTGTTATTTGTGAAATGTTAGCTGTAAAATGTGACTGCGACCGCGACTGTGACTGAAAACTAACTACTCTGTGCTAATCGATAATTCCTCAACATCTTTATAATCTGTATAAGAAGAAGTAATCACAGATTCGCCTTCTTTTAAACCTTCCAAAACTTCATAATAAGAAGGGTTTTCGCGTCCTAGTTTAATATTTCTTCTTTCGGCTTTGTTTCCTTTGACTACAAAAATCCATTTTCCGGCAGTTTCCTGATTAAAGCTTCCTTTTGAAATGACCAGAGTTTTATTTTTCTCGGATAAAATTAGTTTTACTCCAAAACTTAAGCCGTCTTGTAATGTGATTTTTTCTTTAGAAGTAAAAGCTAATTCTACTGTAAAATGACCGCTTTTTACTTCCGGAATAACTTTGGTTACTAAAACCTCAAGATTTTGCCCTTTAAATTCGACCTGACCTTTTAAGCCTTCACGAACTTTTTCCAGATAAAACTCATCCACATCAGCAATAAGTTTGTATCCTTTTTTAGAATCTATTTTTCCGATGCTGGCACCAGCTTGAAATGTTTTCCCCAGAACAGGTTCGAATGAAGTCAGTCTTCCGGACTCAGGCGCTGTGATCAAAAAGTTCTTTTTGTTGTTTCGCAAGATATCAAGACTTCTTTCCATGGTTTGTATCGAAAGGTTGATTTGTGAAATCTGAACCTGATTGCTTGCCTTTTCTTTTTGAATACTTTGCTGAATCGTCTTTTTTCGTTCTTCCTGAAAACGCAAGCCCTCTTTAAAGGTATTCCAGTCATTTTTCGAAATCACATCTTTGGCAAACAATTTCGAGTTCATATCATACAATCTTTTGGCGTCATTATAATCATGTTCAATTAAAACCAAATCCTTGGTTAAGTTCAATTCCTGATTTCTAATATTCAGTTTACCTGTATTTAGATTGTTGATTTGCTCAATAATGGCTGTTTCCTGAGTTAGATAGTTCAGTTCAGTATTTGGGTTGTACAAGCGGGCCAAAGATTGTCCTTTAGTAACCATAGCGCCATTTTCTACAAAAATCTCTTTTACCGATCCTCCCTCGGTTACATTTACAAGCATCACATTCAAAGGTTCTACTTTGGCTTGAAAAACAACGAAGTCTTCAAAAAAAGCTTTTTCAACTTGTTGCACAGTCAGTTCATTTGCTTTTACGTTTAGACTTCTTTTAGTGCTAAACGAATAAAAGAAGAGTGCTGCCAAAACTAAAAAAACACCAATTAGTATTGTGAGGTTTCTAAATTTTCTATTTTTACGAGGGATTACTGTGTCCATTTCTTTAAATAATTTACTGATAGTCAATAGGTAAATATTGTGCCACAAAAAGTATTATTTGTAAAGCCTTGATTTTAAAGAGACTTTAAAAGCGATCAAAAAAAGGACTGTTCGAAAATGGACAGTTGACCGTTCGAAATCGAACAAAAATAAATACCATGCGAAAAAAATTAGCTCAAATATTAATCGTTGACGATCAGGAAGAAATTCTTTTTTCGGCGAAAATGATTCTTAAAAAACATTTTGAAACCATTTTTACGACAAACAGCCCCAAAAAAATCATTTCAATTTTAAGTGAAAATGAAATTAATGTGGTTTTATTGGACATGAATTACCGAATTGGTTTTGAAGACGGACGCGAAGGGATTCACTGGCTCAAAGAAATTAAAACACTTTCGCCACAAACCGTTGTTATTTTAATGACAGCCTTTGGTAAAATTGATACGGCTGTTGAAGGGATCAAAATTGGTGCTTTCGATTATGTTTTAAAACCCTGGCACAATGATAAATTACTCGAAATTATTGACAATGCAGTTGTTGAAAGCAGAAAAAATAATAAGAAAACGCCGAATGAAACAATAGAGAAAAGATACTTTGTGGGGACTTCGGTAAAAATAAAACAAGCATATTCTATTGCTGAAAAAGTAGCCAGAACAGATGCTAACGTTTTAATTCTGGGAGAAAATGGAACCGGAAAATATGTCTTCGCCGATTTTATTCATCAGAATTCAGAGCGAAAAAAGCAGCCTTTTGTACATGTTGATTTAGGATCTCTAAGCGATAGTTTGTTCGAAAGTGAACTTTTTGGATACGCCAAAGGAGCTTTTACCGATGCAAAGACTGACACCCCCGGAAGATTTGAAATGGCTTCGGAAGGCACTATTTTTTTGGACGAAATCGGGAATATTCCATTACATCTTCAGGCTAAATTATTACATGTTTTACAAACCAAAACCGTAACCCGTTTGGGTGAAAGTAAAGCGAGGCCTTTAAATGTGAGGATTATTGCAGCCACAAACAGTGATATTAAGGCCGAGGTAAAAAACAAAACCTTTAGAGAAGATTTATTGTATCGAATCAATACGATGGAAATTCATTTACCATCGCTCCGGGAACGAAAAGATGATATTGTTCCGATGGCTGATTTTATTTTAGATAAGATTGCTGAGAAGTACCAACAGGAGAATTGGCGTTTTGAAGACAATGTGGCACCATATTTAGAAAAATACCCATGGAAAGGAAACATCCGTGAAATGGAAAACAAGATTGAACGTGCTTTGATTTTAGCTGAAAACAATACCATTTCTGTAACTGATTTGGATATTCTTGACTTTGATGAGCCAGATGAAACTGACGACAATCCATTGTTTGAAATGGAAAAAAATGCAATCGAAAAAGCATTGTTTAAACACAACGGAAACATTAGCAAGACGGCTGAAGAATTGGGTTTGTCCAGAGCCGCTTTATACAGAAGAATTGAAAAATACGATTTAAAGAATTTGTAAACTGCGGTGAGAATAATTTTGCCACAGATTAGAGGATTAAAAGGATTAAAAATCTGTGGCGTAAAAAATAGCCACGAATTACACGAATTACACTAATTCGTTCGTGGCAAAAAAATAATTCGTGGCAAGAAAATCAATTCAATCCTTTTAATCTGTGGCATAAAAAAAATAAAATAATGAAAAACTGGAAGTTCTATAATGCTTTGTTTATAAGAGTTTTGTTGGTTATGACGCTCTTTTTTCTTTGCGTTTTTTTAATTTATAAGACGTTTTACTACAATGCAGTTTTAGTTGGTGCTTTTGTGGTCATAGTATTATTTGAGATGTATTTCTATATCAAAAATGAATCGTTGTTTTATGACAAAACATTGCTTTCGATCTTGCAAAATGATTTTTCGACCAATTTCCCGGAAGAGAATAAAAAGGGCAATTTCAAAAACCTGTACCTGTTGTACGATACTTTAAAAGTGCAGAAGCAGGAGCAGACCTCCAAAGAACTTGTTTATCGTTCGATTTTGAATAGTATAGACACAGCCACTTTGATTTTGGAAAAGGAGAATGAAGAATGGGATATTTTTTTGATGAACGATTGTTTCTCTAACCTCTTTAAAGTTCCAAAAGTCAGTCATTGGAAATACCTTAAAAATTATCTGCCGTCACTTTGTGATGAAATTGAAAAAGTAGAGTTTGCCGAGTTAAAAACAGCGATTTCGATTAAAATAGAATCACAAGACTTGCAGACTTTTATGCTGCAAACCTCCCATACCAAAACCTACAACAAAGAGTATTTTATTATTTTATTGGATAGTATTCAGCGTGTAATAGAGAAGAAAGAGAAGGAGGCGTGGATTAATTTAATGAAGATTATTTCGCACGAGTTAATGAATTCCTTGACGCCAATTCGTGCGCTTTCACAGAATTTACTCCACATTGTCGATCAGGAGGCACTCGAAGAAGAAGATTTTGATGATATCAAAAGCAGTATTTCGACGATCATAAACAGAAGTGATCATTTGCAGGTTTTTGTCGAAAATTATCGAAAACTGGCGATGTTGCCAACGCCAAATAAAGTAATGACCCCTATAAATGCGCTTTTTGAGGATTGTATGAGAATTATGACCCCCATTCTCAAGGCTGAAAATATCGAATTGATCAATGAAATTAATAGTTCACGTTCTATTCTGATTGATAAAAATCAAATGGAGCAAGTGATTATTAATCTAATTACCAACAGTGTTTATGCCTTGAAAGATAAAAGTGAAAAGAAAATGTTTTTGTCCAGTTACTCCGAGAACAATCGGTTTTTTATCATTATTTCAGATAACGGAAAAGGAATTGATCCAGCCATAAAAGACAAAGTTTTTCTGCCGTTTTTCACCACCAGAAAAGACGGCGCGGGAATTGGCTTAACGCTTTCTAAAAACATTATAGAAGCACATGGCGGTTATTTAAGTTATCAGACAGATGAAGATAAAACCAACTTTGTTATTTGTCTTATTTAAAAAAGGTTTAAACCATATAAGTGATGTAAGTTCATTTAAACTTTGCGAACTCTTTGCATAAAGTTTAAGGCAAAGCTTAGTTTTAGCGTAACGTTAATATGAACTTATATCACTTATATGGTGAAAAAAAAACACTATAATTCTATCTCAGGCTGCCAAAAATGCTTCTCAAAATCTATAATCTGATGGTTGACGACTTTAATCCCTTCGCTTTCGAGTAATTGCTGCATTAGATTGGTTCCGTCAAAATGATGTTTTCCGGTCAGAAGCCCTTTTCGGTTAACAACGCGATGTGCGGGAATATCATCCATATCATGACAGGCATTCATTGCCCAACCCACCATTCGTGCAGAACGAGCAGTTCCTAAAGCTTTTGCAATAGCGCCATACGAAGTTACTTTTCCGTAAGGAATCTGTCTGGCAATAGTATAAACTCTTTCGAAAAAATTCTCTTCAGCCATAAGTTGATTTTTTGTTGCAGATTAATTAAATGTGTTTTGATTATCATGATCTTTTTGCCACTAATTTCACCAATTGGCACGAATTATTTTTTTGCCACAGATTAAAAAGATTTCAATGATTTTAATGGGTGTGATTTTTTTTAATTCTATACAAATAAATTTACAGGACTGATAAATAAAAAGTTAGCTTAATTAAGTTTTGATTATTCTTATCTTTTCGCCGCGAATTAAACGAATTAATTAGTGTAATTAGTGCAATTCGTGTTAGCTTTTTTTGCACTACAGCTATTAATCATTCTTATTTTTTCGCCGCGAATTAAACGAATTAATTAGTGTAATTAGTGCAATTCGTGGCAACTTTTTTTTGCACTAGAGATCATTAATCATTTTAATCCTTTAATCTGTGGCCTGTATTTTTTAACTAAAATAGTAATTTAGAATATTAAAAAGCGTGGCAATAGAGATCAGTCCGGTGATACTCCCAATGATGGTATTCATGTTTCGCATCATATAATCTGTTTTCTTTTCGATTCTCCCGAAGAAAGCAATATAGCTGTATAAAGCCATAAAGGAACCCAAAACAGAACCTAAAACAAACGTAAAGATAATGTTGTTTTCGAAGGCAAAAAGGTGGTAAGAGGCCAAAGTGACGCTCACAACCACATAATAAGGAATCGGAAAGAAATTTAAACCCGAAAGAAGCATGCCTAAAAAGAAGCGGCTTCTTTTGCTGCTCTTTTTAATTTTTGATTTTTTGGCTTTAGGTTCTTTTGCTATAAACAGAAAATAAATCGTTAGTATAGAAAAAATACCAAAACCAACTTCACGTAATAAAGTCACAACATCCGGACGGTTATCAATTACGCGCGCAAACAAAACAGCCAGCGAAACCTGAAATAAAATAACCAGTACGGCCCCGACAGTAAACCATAAAGCATTCTTTTTTCCTTCTTTTAGATTTATTTTAGCGGCTGTCATGTTGATTAATCCGGGCGGAATAATTCCAATGAAAGCAGCTATGAAACCAGAAATTAAAGGAGTAAGTAATGCCATTCAGTTGATTGATGGGTTATAAAAAGTTGATTTTAAAATTAAATTAGTCTTTAATTTTAAAACGAATATACGTAATTGCCTTATTAATTTCTAAATATTGTTTTTCATAGAAAGTTTGAAAAGCAGTAACTTCTTCCGGACTTCCTTCGTTTTTGTATACATTGTGATTCGCATATAGAACCTCGTGTCCCTCACCGTGTAATAATCCAAGGGTATACCCGTGCATAAATTCACTGTCGGTTTTAAGGTTTACAACACCGTCTTTTTTAAGGATTTTTTTATACAATTGCAAAAACTCAGAGTTTGTCATTCTGTGTTTCGTTCTTTTGTATTTGATTTGCGGATCCGGAAAAGTAATCCAGATTTCATCTACTTCATTATCAGCAAAAATATGATTGATCAATTCGATTTGAGTTCTAACAAAAGCAACATTATGCAAACCGGTATCTACAGCAGTTTTAGCACCTCTCCAGAAACGAGCCCCTTTGATATCAATTCCGACAAAATTTTTGTTGGGATATTTTTCTGCTAATCCAACAGAATATTCACCCTTTCCGCATCCTAATTCTAAAACTAATGGATTGTCATTTTTAAAGAAATCAGAATTCCATTTTCCTCTTAGGGGCATTAAATTGCCTACAACTTCTTCTCTGGTTGGTTGAAAAACGTTTTGAAATGTTTCGTTTTCTCTGAATCTTTTTAGTTTATTTTTACTTCCCACTTTTACAAAAATTTTCAGCAAAATTAAGGAATATAAACGAATGAATTACCTGTAACGGTTTAAAAACGATTAGTAGGATTGATTTTTTTGCCACAGATTAGAAGATTAAAGTGATTTTCTTGTTTTAATAAAGTATTCGAAATGAAAAATCAGTTTAATCCCTTAATCTGTGGCCTGTTTTTAATCTGTTTTTAGTTTTTTCGCCACTAATTAATTCAAGTAGCTAGTTAATCCTATTTGACGAAAACACAAAAAGATTGATTTGCCTCCTGCTTCAGCTGGAGGTATATGATTGAGAGGTGAATAATTGGCTTTAGCCGAAAGAACCGTGGTATAATTCGGCTAAAGCCATTAAATCTTGAACTACTTAAAATCCTCCAGCTGAAGCAGGAGGCTATTAAAAATGATACTTTTGAAAATATTTTAATTTTTACTAGAAATTTACGTTGTTATAATTCAAAAATGAGGTATAGGCGGTCTAATTTCAAACATAAAACAACTCGCAACTTAAATTAATTACAAGAATTAATTTTATCGCATAAAGTTTAAGGGCAAAGAAATTAGTGAAAATCAGTGTGATTCGTGTTAGTTTTTTTAATGATATTCTACTTCCGCGACCGCTAATAATTTTGGATCGAGTGTTTCGTCATGTTGTGATAAGTCCAAACCAATATGTTCGTTTTCTTCAGAAACACGCAACGGAATAATGAAATTGGTTACTTTGAACAGGAAATACGCCCCGAAGAAAGTAAAGATCGAAACCAAAACCAATGCCATCATGTGATGCCCAAAGACATTCCAACCACCATGTAATAAACTGGCATTTTCGCCATGAGCAAAGATAGCAGTCAGAATCATTCCCATAATTCCGCCAACACCATGGCAGGCAAAAACATCAAGCGTATCATCAAATCTTCTGGAAAGACTACAATTAACTACAGAATTGGAGACCAAAGCCGTAATAAATCCAAAAAACATACTCTCAGGAACCGAAACATAACCCGCAGCGGGCGTTATAGAAACCAATCCGACAACCGCTCCGATACAAGCTCCCAAAGCCGAAACTTTCCTGCCGTTCATTCTGTCAAAGAAAACCCAGGTTAACATTGCCGCTGCCGATGCGGTAGTGGTGGTCGCAAATGCCATTGCGGCCGTTCCGTTGGCAGCAAGTGCAGAACCGGCGTTGAATCCGAACCAGCCAAACCACAACATACCCGTTCCTAATAATACGAAAGGAATATTAGTGGGGATGTGCAGACTGTTTTTTCTTTTTCCCAAAACCAAAACTCCGGCCAGTGCTGCAAAACCCGAACTCATGTGTACTACAGTTCCTCCGGCGAAATCTTTCACACCAAAATAACTTCCCAAAATACCGGTCGGATACCAAACCACGTGGCATAATGGGGCGTATATGAAAATAGTAAATAAGCTGATAAAAATTAAATACGAAATAAAACGAACGCGTTCTGCAAATGAACCCGTAATAATCGCCGGAGCAATTATGGCAAACTTCATTTGAAACAAAGCAAATAACATAAACGGAATCGTACTGGCCAGTTTTTTATGCGGAAGAACACCCACATAATCCATAAAAGCAAAAGTGGTCGGATTGCCAAAGAAACTGTAAAAATGGTCTCCTGAGCCAAAACCGACAGGATCACCAAAAGCCAGACTGAAACCTACTGTTACCCATAAAAGTGTTACAACACCCAAACAGATAAAACTCTGCAGCATAGTCGAAATAACGTTTTTCTTGCCAACCATTCCACCATAAAAGAAAGACAATCCCGGAGTCATAATCAAAACCAGACAACAGGATGTCAACATCCAGGCAACATCGGCAGTAACGATATGATCGGTGGTGCCAAATTCAGACAATACATAATTGTTTTCTGTAACAGTGGGCCAAAAGGCTCCTGTAATACAAACAATACTGATAATAATAAAGGAAATGATCCAGCGTTTTTCTATTTTCATTTTTCAAATACTTTGTGTGAACCCTATTTTTTTTAGGGTTAAAGTTATGAAAAAATAAATATTCAGGATTTAATGGCTTGAAAAACAGGGGTAATTGTCTAATTTTAGTTAATTTTTCAAAACAAGGCTCGTTTTTTTGATAGTATTCTATTTTGACTATCAAAAAAAGAGCCCTAATTGATAAATGTGTTACAAGTAAAGGAGAGATTACTTCTGTAACAGGTCCGAAAAGTTATAATTGTAATAAGAAAACGAAGAAATGTTTATTTTTTCTGAAGTTTTGCGATTAATACGTCTTCAATTGGAGCTTTTATTTTAATAGCAGCATCAACTTCGTCATTCGGAACAGTCATGGATAAAACATAATGTTGAATTTTCCATTCTTTCCCAACTTTTACCAAAACACCCGATCCGCGGCAAATTTTCATTTGGGTATTTAGTAATTCATCAAACCAAGCTGTTTTTCCGGATTTGTCAAAAAAGATATGACGTTCTAAGGTGGTGAAATTCCAAGTTGTTCCTTTGTCGAAGAAGGGTTTTGCCCATGTTTTAAAGTCTGGTTTTACCCAATTTTCGGTGGCGTCTGTACCAATAAAAATGGCATCTTCGGCCATTAAATCAAAATATGCATCAAATTTTACATCGGCAGCTGCTTTGTGCCAACTGTTTAGTATTTGATTGATTTTGTCTTTTTCGGCATTTTGGGCATTCGTAAAAGTGGTGATGAAGAGTAGGAGTAACAGTGCTTTTTTCATGAGTGAGATTATTTGGTTTTAGAGTTAAGAAATATAGTGAAAGTTTTTTTAAACCATATAAGTGATATAAGTTCATATAAACTTTGTGGCTCTGTGTTGAGGGTTAACCGCAAGGTGCGCAAAGAATTTTTATTGCTGTGTTTATTTAAACGCTAAGTCCGCAAAGCTTTGTAAAAAAAACTTTGCGCACCTTGCGTAGACCTTTGCGCACCTTGCGGTTAAATCAAGACAAAGATTTTACATACTATAATATGCACTTACATCGCTTATATGGTTTCAATTTTTTTAATAAAATACAAATTAGAAATCAATCAAAAACCAGTATATTTGATTACTTTAAAATACCACTGTTATGAACCCGAAAATCTTTATAAGTTCCCTGGTTATCTCTTCTCTAGTTTTAGTGTCTTGTAAAAAAGAACTGGAACCACAGGAGAATACTCCAACATCAGAATTGATAAAATTAGGATTGATGAAAGATACGACGAAAGTCAATCCGGTAGTTCAGGCACCCGTTGCCAATCAAAATACGGTTATGAATGCAACAGGAGGGATAAATCCGGCACACGGAAAACCCGGACATCGTTGCGATATTGCCGTTGGAGCACCTTTAAATTCAGCTCCGACACAAGCACAGCAAACGCAGCAAACAACTGCAGGGCAACCGGTACAAACCGTACAAGTAAAACCGAATCAACCCGTAGTTACAACGACAACAACGGCTGCTGCTCCTGTAAAAGTAGCAAAAGGAATGAATCCATCACACGGACAACCCGGACACAGATGCGATATTCCGGTCGGATCACCGTTGAACTCTCCGGTAGGTACTAAACCAGTGGCCACTTCGCAAGCAGGAACCCCTTCACAAAGCGGAACTTCTACACAGAAATTTACGGTAACACCACCAGCCGCAAACAATGCAGTTCCAGCCTTATTAAGTACTGAAACCGAAACAAAAGTAGCCGAAGGAATGAATCCCGCACACGGTCAACCCGGACATCGTTGTGATGTTGCTGTTGGTGCGCCTTTACCAAAATCGTAAAACATTATTTCATATAAATAGAAACCCGAATACAGAAGTTTGTATTCGGGTTTTTTATTTTGTCATAGGTTTTTAAACCTTCTTGCTTTTGGGTTCTCGCAGTCGCAAAATCGCAAAGTTCCCTCTCTCCCCCTCCAAATGTCAGGCTGAGCGAAGTCGAAGCCCCTTTTTAACTTAACGAGTCTTCGACTTCGCTCAGGGTGACAATAGTATAAAATAGAAATTTTATCAGGAAGAGGATTCGTATTTTTTAAAACTGGTTTTAACACAAAGGAGTTGTCAGTTTTTTAACCTTTGTTCCTCTGCACCTTTACGCCTCTACATCTCCAAAAGTTTGGAATTTGGAATTTAAAAATTTGGAATTTCCAGTCCTTTACTCGATTTCAAAAACCGCCTGAATCTCCACAGCCGAATTGATTGGTAAAGAAAAAGCACCAATTGTAGCTCTGGCATGTTTACCTTTCTCTCCAAAAACCAAAGCAGTAAGATTCGAAGCCGAATTCATGATAGCCGCATGTTGTGTATATTCCGGAGTAGTGTTAAAATAACCCGTTAGTTGTACACATTGTTTTACTTTGTTTAAATCACCACCACAAGCTTCTTTTAGCACCGCAATTACATTTAGCATCGTTTGATAAGTAGCTTCCTTGGCTTGTTCATCCGTAACGGTTGCGCCAATTTTACCGGGATTTAGAATTTTACCGTCTTTTAAGGCTACTTGATTGATGTAAACTTTATGATCTGAAATGGTAAACGGCACATAATTCCCAACCGGTTTTGGAGCCTCCGGAAGTGTGATGTTATTGTCTTTTAACGTTTTATTGATGTCAAAACCAACTTTAGATTCTACCGAAGTTGTTTTTAGAATTTTAGCGCTTTCGGTATTTTTCAATCCTGAAGCAGCTCTGGCCAAAGCTTTTCCTTGTTCCTTCGCCAGATTCAATTCACTTGGAGAAGGTCTTGTTCCGGTTGATCCTGCCAATGACGTAGCTCCGAAAGGCGTATTTCCTTGTGGAACGGTTTTGTCTAAAGTTGCAGTTCCCATAATTCCTGTTGGTACAATAATCATCCCGTGTGAGGCCAGAATATTCCAAAAAGATAAAATGGCGGCTTCTTTTCCTGCTCCCGATCCTGCGGACATAAATACGGTTGCCGGTTTTCCTTCTAATGCTCTTGATGTCCAAAGTGGGATACTCTGGCTGAAAAAAGAATTCATCTCTGCACTGATGTTAGCAAAATGAACGGGGCTTCCAAAAGCGATTCCATCATAATTGACTAATTCTTCTATCGTTGCAACAGGTAGTTTTTCTACATCAGCGTTTAATTTTTCTTTTGAATTTATCGAGGGAACTCTTTTAAGTATTGCTTTTGAGTTCGGATAATCCTGAATTCCTTCGGCGATTGCTTTTGCCATTTTATAGGTTCCTCCGTTTTGAGAATGAATCAGAACCAGTACCGTTGTTTCGGTTGTTTTTACTTGCGCATTTACACCAAAGCCAATAAAAATTGCTGTTAGTAATACGAGTAGTTGCTTTTTCATGGATGTATTTTTAAATGATTTGTTATTGAAAAACCTAAAACAGAAATCAATTCATGTAAGGTAAAAAAGACGCTCTTTAGGGGCTGCAAATTTACTTCATGCAATACCGAAAACCGTTATTATTATCTTAATTGATTGATAAATTTTGAGAGCAGGAAAAACAGCTGAAAACTAAAAAATGGCATTATCCCGTAAGACAATGCCATTTTTTAGTTGTTAGTATATGGATTAATACGCTTTCATTTTTTCGAAAGTAGTAGTAAGTGATTTTTTAATTTTAGCAGAGGCACCCTGAAAGGCTTTTTCGATACTCTCGGCATGTTCTGTAACGGTAACCGGTTGCAATTTTGCGGTACGAACTTCAATAACACATTTTTTGTCGTGCAGACTGAATTTCTCACCATTTTCGTCTCCGAAATGTACTTCTATGCGTGTAATTTTGTCTTCAAAACGAGCCAGTGTTTTTTCTAATTCACCAGAAAAATAAGCCTCTAATCTTTCGTGTCCCTCAATGTTTTTGTCGGTGTTAATTTGAATTTTCATATTACTTATTGTTTATATGTTTAATACTTGATTGGTTTAAATCTTGTTTCTCAAAGCTATTATTTTATCAATTAAAAAACAATTGAGTTAATAAAACATTAAGATTTTTTTTGAGATTTTACGCCTCGTTTGTCAATTCCAACGCAGGAGGAATCACATGCGAAGTTCCGCAGCCGTAATCAGACTAAATTGTAAGAAGCCCATGTAAGTAGCGTAATTTTTTTGGGTATATTAGCAATCTTAAATTTTAAGGATCTGAATTCGAAAAACTTCTACCTGTATAGTATGCTGGTGGTATTGGAAACAACTGCAACGCCAACTTAACAGCGTAGGACAGCTAAGCTATGCGGGTTTTATATTTTATGCTTTGTCTTCTTTGCTAATTTGATTTTCTATAGTCAGAAAGAGAAACGAGGAATCGTCATAGACAGTTATAAAATAGCGGAAGTCAGAAGTTAAGGAAATTACATATATTTTTCTTGTTTTCATATGTTTACAATCCTAAATGTAAAGATTATGATTCAGAAAAAAAAATTACTCGTGTGGTATGGTGGCGGTATTGGAAACAACTGTAACGCTCTTTACAGCGTAGGACATCTAAGCCATACGAGTTTTATTATTTCCTAAATGTAAAAATTATGAGTACAAACACCCTTTCGAAAGAAACAGAATTAAGATTAATTGATTTCTTTAATGAATCAATTGATCTTAAAAGTATGGCTAAAACAATTCGTCAAGTAAATTATCTGCTTACCTTAAATGTTATGCGAGAAAATGAATCCTTAGAGTCGGATCAAACAAATCTCGACGACAGTTTCTACTGGCTGAATAAATTAGCTGAGGTTCTGGATCCTTATCTGGATGTTGAATGATTCAATGTAAAAAAGCCACTGAGAAAGTGGCTTTTTTTGTTTGATATATAACATTAAAATTAGTCTATTGACATTTTTGCAGATTCTTTCCAAAGATAATTTGGTATAGGCTCATTTAGCTCCCATTTGATATTCATTGGTTTTGAACCTTCGGTTTCTTTAAATATACCTTCTCCGATAAATACATATCCTAGTGCATTCCCATTTTCATCTTTACCTTTTTCTCTGATAAAAAGTAATATTTTTTTATTGATTTTAAGGTGTTTTATATAGGAAGCTCCTTTTGTCGTTTCTGGTCCATAAGCATTATGTGATTGCCAATGAAATAATGTTTCACTTATTGCATAGTCATCATACATAGTTGTGGGAGAAAAATTTTCCTCGGATTTAATTAAATTAATAAAGAGGACTTCTGTATTTAAGCTTTTATTTTCTGCTGCACCTTCTCTGTTAGATGATTTTTTATTAAATGTACTTAAACGGAAAGCTGTTAGTATTTGATCTCTTGTATATCTAGCGTGCAATTTTAGTGGTTGATTGTAGGGTAATTCAATCTCAATTTCTTTAAATCCAATTTTATCAATTAATATCTCTAAAACTTCTATAATTTCATTAGTAAGAGTTTTGTTTTTGCCAATTTGAATTATACTTTTCTCTAAAGATTCGAATCCTGCAGCGCTTTGCCATACATCATAATGTAGCATTAATAGCATGGTTTTTTGATTTTCGTCGAAATCATCAATTTTAATGTTAAAGCCTTTTTTAGCAATCAACAAGATGAAATTGAAATAGCTAGTAGAATTGGTAGAAAACCACTTGTTTTTAATTGCTGAATATATTTGCTTTTCATTTATGTTTTCAAAATCATCAATTACTCCCGCTCGATAGCATAGTCTTGACCAGTTGTCTTTTTTATATATTGTTTCAATAGGAATATGATAAACTTCAATAAAATTGCTTAAGGTTAAAGGCAAATTAGTTTGATGTTTAAAATTTACGATTTTAGTTAAAAGTTGATTTACATTTAATGATGTTGCTTTTCTAATATTCTCTAGAATTATTTCTTTGGTTTTTTTCTCTAAAATAATTGAGCAACCCAATGGTAAATGTGGGAAGTCATCTTCAATTTCTTTTTGAACAGAAGTAGTTGTTTTTCCAATTAAGGCTCTAAACTTATTTTCAAAATCATATTCTGGTCTTGCATTTCCAACAAAATCTAAAACTGTTAGACAATCTTTTCCTTCAGACAATCTTAAACCACGACCTAATTGTTGTAGAAAAACAGTTAAGCTTTCGGTTGGTCTTAAAAATAAGACGGTATCAATTTCAGGAATATCTACACCTTCATTAAAAATATCAACGACAAATAAATAATTGAATTCTTTGTTCTTGAACTTTTCTCTAATCGTATTTCGTTCTTTAGAATTTTTGGAGGTTAAAGATGCTGCTTTTAAACCTGCCAAATTGAATTTTTCAGACATAAAATTAGCATGCTCAATAGTCACACAAAAACCAATAGCTCGAACATCATTTATGTCATTTGTGTACTTTTTAAGATTGTCGATTATTTGTCCAACGCGAATATTGTTTTTGGTATATAAACTGGTCAATTCACTTGCTAAATATTTACCTTTCTCCCATTTGACATTACTTAAATCAATACTATCGGTTATTCCAAAATACTGAAAAGGAGTTAATAGGTTCTTGTTTAATGCCTCTGGGAGCCTAATTTCAGCAGCAATACGATTACAGAAATCTTTTAATATGTCAGCCCCGTCCATTCTTTCAGGTGTGGCAGTCAAACCTAATAGTATTTTAGGTTTGAAATAATTTATAATTGGTCTATAAGTTTTAGCTTCAATATGGTGAACTTCGTCAATAATAATAAAATCATAATATTCAGGAGAAAGGTTAATGTTTTCAAGCCTGTTGTTCAAGGTTTGAATTGAAGCAAAAACATATTCGTTAGAACTAGGTTCAAGACCATCTACCCATAAATCACCAAAATTATGATCTTTTAAAATGCCTTGAAAAGCTGTTTTTGCTTGTTGTAAAATTTCTTTTCTATGAGCGACAAAAAGTAATTTAGATGATTGGTTATTCTTTCTGAAATTTTTATAATCAAATGCTGAAATAACTGTTTTTCCTGTTCCAGTTGCAGCAACTAAAAGATTTTTATATCTATTATGAACTAATCTTTCAACTTCTAATTTTTCAAGTATTTCACTTTGATAATTATAAGGTTTAACATCGAAATAAGATGTTGTAAAAGTATTTTCTTTCGAGATTTTTCCTTGTTTTAGAGCGTCAACTAATTTTACAGAATGAATATTTTGATCGTATAATTCAAATTCTGAGTTTTCCCAATACGATTCAAACGTTTTTCTAAATTTATCAATAATATGTCCAACTTCTTTGGTTGTTATTTTTAAATTCCATTCTAATCCGTCTGTTAGCGCTGAACGAGAAAAATTAGAGGAGCCGATATAGCCTGTGTGAAATCCTGAATTTCTTTGGAATAAATATGCTTTTGCATGTAATCTTTCGTTACCAGTATTATATGAAATTTTCACTTCAGTATTTTTTAAAGAAGCTAAAAGTTCAACGGCTTTTGAATCTGTTGCACCGATATAAGTAGTTGTAATGACTCTAAGTTTTCCTCCTCTTTCTGTGAATTCTCTTAATTCACGCTCTAGAATTCTAATTCCTTTCCATTTTATAAAAGAAACTAATAGATCAATTTTATCTGAAGATAATATCTCTTTACGCAATTCACTTTCTAAAGTTGTTCCTGAATTTCCTCCCGTAAAGAGTTCACTATGAATAAGTCTTGTATAAGGTGTGATTTCTTTTAAGTGTAGATCTAAGTCAGTAAAATGAGTATCAACTTTTGTAAAAACAGCTTTCAATATTTTACCTTCTGTTTCAATTAAATCATCCTCAAATTCTTCTTTCTTTAATTCTTCTTTTAAAAGTAAGATTATTTTGTTGGCAATTTCAATTTGAGTTTCAACAATATTTTCGCCTTTTATCAGTGTAAAAGCATGTTTTATTGTTTTACCAATATGCTGTGATAATATTTGAGATGCTTCAGCTTTGTCTATTGAAACTTTTTTTATTTGGAAAGTATCTTTGTTTAGTTCATTTATTTTATAGGTTATCAGTTTGGTAACTAATTCTTCATATAATCCTTGGTTCATATTTCAAGTTTTAAAAATTCTTCAACGATTGGTATATCTGCTTCAGCCCAATCAATGTTTAATAGTTCAGATCTTTCTAATAATCTATAATCTGTGTGTTCTGCTAATTTAATATCACCTGAAATATAACAAGCTAAAAAAGGAATTAAATTGATTTTAAAATTGCCATAATCATGAATATTATTTGATAGTTTTTGCAATATTTCAATCTCAATATTTATTTCCTCTTTAATTTCTCTTTTAATGCAATCAATTTCACTCTCATTAAATTCTAATTTTCCACCCGGAAATTCCCATTTTAAAGGTAATTTCATTTTTGTACTTCTCTGCGCAACTAAAATTTTTTCATTCTTTAAAATTATTGCACAAGTAACATTTATGATTTTAGACATTTATGATAGAAATAGATTTATAAAAGTAAAGCTGATAAAGAGAATAATTTTTATGGAAATATAAATCATATTAACTACATTTTTTGCTGTTTTCCTATTAAAATAAATCTTCTTGTGTAAAGTAAATTCTTAGCATAGATAGAAACAGGATACTTTTGTGGTAGGGTTCATAATAAAGAATGCGGCCTGACAATTGAAAACAGCTTGTGATTCTTCAACTTCGCTTAAGAAGAGATATCGTTACTTCCCCCTCTTCCCCCACTTAATCTTCATCTTCCCCTCATCATCCAGCGCAATCAAATGCAACACAATCCCACGTTCCCGAACCGCATCACGCTCAGCTTTGCTGGCGAGTTTGACATCGTTTTTGGAATTTCGTAAAGGGATGGTGAGGGCCAGATTGGTGCCACGGCCAAAGGAATAAATCCCTTCGACATCAAAATTTAAAACACTCGAACTGATGGTTAAGTTATGAACGTCGATTCGCTCTCCGCGTAGATTTACATTGCCGGACAAATCGCTGAAAGTAATGTTTTTGACATCGCGAAACGGAAACGCAAACTTGCCAATCCTTACAATGGGTTCAAAGTCCAATAAGGCACCCTGATTGACAGTAAAGCCCAGATTTCCGGTCATAGAATTGGTGATGAGTTCGCCTTTGTCGTTGATTAAACCGGTAACATTGGCATGGGAACTGAGTTTTCCTTTAATGTCTTTTGGGCTAAAAGAACGGATTCCGAAATTGTTGAACGAACGCAGAAAATTCGCAATATCAACGCGATTAACCTGTGCGTTAGATTGAAAGGTGTAATTGTTTCCTCTGGGCTCAATCGACCCGCTAAAAGCAATCGATCCGCCGGAAGTTTGTAACGAACCGTTTTTTAAAGATAGCTTCGAATTAATCATCTGGATTGTCGCCGAAGTGTTGGTGGCGGTCAGTTTTCCGTAATTGATTTTGTCGGCTTTGAGGTTGATAACAACGGCACATTTCTCGATTACGGAGCGCATTTGATTCGAAAAATTGACATTTTTGACCGGTTTTTGCGCTACTTTTTTGGCTTGAGAGTTTTTTAGAATTCCCAGAAATTGTTTGACGTCGATATTCGGACAATAGATATTCCAGTTGATTACCATTTTTTCGGGAGCATCGTAATAGAGATTCAGGAAATTATCGATTTTTCCGTCTATGCGAAAACTGTTGTTTTTATGTTTGTAGGTAATTTGTTTGATGAGCAGTGCTTCCTGAGTAAAGTTGAGCTGAATGTTAGTTTCTTTAGCATGAATCTTTTTAGGGATATAATCAAAAGAAGCGTTACTGATATTGACATCACCGGTAAATCGGGGTTTGGTGATGTACAAATCGACAATATTAAATTGAAATTTCAAACCTGCATGCGCATGACCACTTGTAAAATTAATCCATTTGTCACTGCACATTTCGTTGATATTCTGAATATCAAAATCAGAACTCATGTTTCCTGTAGCGATGGGATTTTCTAAATTATTGATGACAACCTGCGGAATTTTAATGGGCATTTTTTGATATTTTCCAAAGAAATGACTCAGAACAATAGCCGAATTGGCATCATTAAAACCCTCTTTTGGTTTGAAATTGTTGGTAAAAATCCCCTTGAAATTACAATCGGTAAAAAGCCCGTCGGGAATAGTGAGTTCATTGTTGGCGACTTCGGCCTGAACCACAATTCTGGGGTCGCCTTGATCATTAAAATCCCCTTTGATGTCACAATTGACCTGGATTTCTTTTTTTAGATTAAATCGGTTAAGCTTAGAACTGATGTTATCCGATAATAAGTTCGAAGCATTTTGCCATAAAATGGTAGTTCCGATATTGATTCCGAAAGGCGAATTTGTTTTACCGACCGTAAAAAAAGCAATGATGTCAAAAGAATCCGTTCCGATTTGTAAGCCTTGGGTGTCTACGCTTATTTTTTGGTTTTCAGACGAGTACGAAATGTCAAAAGTACCTTGAAGTATTTTTTGCTTGGCAAAACTCCCATGAACGGTATTGAACGCTAAACTTTTAACAGTAGTCTTTAAAAACAAATCCGTTTGCCAGTCGTCGCCATCGTAATCTACCTTTGATTTTAAACTCGCAACATCAAAATCAAAAAGTTTATGACCAACACGATTGTCCAGAATAAAATGAACGTTGTTGAGGTTGATTTGACCAATTGTGGTTTCTGTTTCAGATTTGTTTTCTGATGATTTTTTCTTTTTGGGTTTAAAAATATCAGAATTCGAATAACCGTTTGCAGCTTTGTAGAGATAAATGTCGGCTTCGTTGATCAGGATTTTACGAATGTTGATTTCGTGTTGCAGCAAACTCCAGACATTCAAACGGACTTCAATTTCTTTTGCTTTTAATAGGGTATGACGATGTGTTTTCCATTGTCTGTCTTTGAGTTCGACTTCTTTTAAGGCCAGCGTAAAGTTCGGAAAACCAGTTAAAAACTTGTATTGAAAATCGCCAATATGAAATTCTCCATTGATATTTTCGTTGATTTTAGCATTGATTTTAGCGATAATTTCCGGTTTATTCCGATTGAAATAAAAAGACAAAGCGCCCGAAGCAATAAGAAGGAGCGTTATACATCCTAAGACAAAAAGGCCAAAGCGTTTCGCGTATTTTTTAAAATGCACTGATTGCAAAAAATCTTTTATTTGAAGTAAAGTTGCTTTCATCTGAACGAATTTTCCGAATTATTAAAGATACATTAAAAAAGGAAAGTATTTTTAAAAAGATGTCTTTTAATGACTTGTAATTCAGGGTGTGGGAATAAAGAATTTACTATTGGTATAATTTATGACAATGCATTTATAATGAAAACTAATTTACGAATGGCGCTTGATTGGTTTTAAATTTCTAAATTTGTACCCAAGTTAAAGAACTAATTAGAAAATGTTCCCGGAGAATTATCAAAGGGATGAACTTTAAATGAAATTATTATGGCATTAGCAATCACAGATGCTACTTTTGATGAAGTAGTTTTGAAATCAGATAAACCGGTAATGGTAGATTTTTGGGCAGCATGGTGCGGTCCTTGTCGTATGGTTGGTCCAATCATTGACCAATTAAGTGACGAATACGCAGGAAAAGTAGTTGTTGGGAAAGTAGATGTAGATGCAAACCAGGAATTTGCTGCAAAATATGGTGTACGTAACATACCAACTGTTTTGGTTTTTCATAACGGTGAAGTAGTAGGGAAACAAGTAGGAGTTGCTCCGAAACAAACCTATGCAGATAGTTTAGACGCTTTGTTGTAATCGTGAGATTATAATTTATACTCAAAGGTTTGGCGAAAGTCAAACCTTTTTTTATTGAAATAGAATGGTGAAAGTTGTTCCGGAACCAAGGGCTGTCACCACTTCGATTTTGCAATTAATGGCATTTGCCAGATCCCGAATCAAATGCAATCCTAAACCATTTTTAATTCCGATTACTTCAGAATGATCGTATAAGGCCTTAAATTCTTCCCGAGTTCCGCCTGAACCATTGTCGGTTATAGAAAGAAAATAGCTGTTGTTTTCTTGGCGGGCTTTCCAGATTATTACCCCGTCCGAAGTTTTATTAAGCGCCTGAATAGCATTTCCGGTAAGATTCCGAATAATTGTTTTGAGGTAATTTTCATCGGTTTCAAGGATGATATTTTCGGGATTTTCAAATACAAATGTTACATTTTCTACACTCGAAAAATGTTTCTGTGTTTCTTCGAATAAAAGCGCTACCGTAACCTTCTTTTGCAGCGGTTTAAAGTTTTCCATTTGTCCCTTACTCCACAATAATATATCCTCCATAGACGATAATAAATTCTCGGCTCCGGTAATAATTTTGTTTTGCATACGCAAAGCTGTGGCTTCATCGAGTAGCTCCGGACTTTCTTTTTGTAGGTGTAAAAAGTGGATTAAATTCGAAATCGGACTTCTTAAGTCATGATTTAGAATGCCAAAAAAGCGTGCTTTTATTTTATTGGCTTCGTCGAGTTCTTTGTTTAAAAGCTGCAGTTTCTGATTCGTTTTTTTGCGATTCCGACTTTGATTAAACAACAACAATCCAATAATGGCAACCAGACTAAGTCCACCAATTAAAAAGAGACGTTGTCTCTCCGACTCTTTAATCTGAATGTTTTTTATGGTGTTCTCAATCGAAAGATTCTTTATTTTCTGCCCTTTCGTTTTGTTTTGATAATGGGCTTCGGCGTTGGCAATACTTTGTTTGGCTGATTCCTGCAGCATTTCGTCATTGTATTTGCTGTAGATTTTATTGTATCGGTAGGCTTCTTTCCAATTCCCCAGAGCAGCATAACTTTCAGAAAGTTTTTTATTGATGGTTACAAAGGACTCTTTGTCGTAAGTAAGGGCGCTTTTAGAAGCCAGGGTCAGCGTTTCGATTGCTTTTTTATAATTGCCTTTTTCATACCATACTTTTCCCATTATGGTGTTGGCTTCCATGAGAATTTCATCATCATTTGATTTTTGACCGAATAAAACAGCTTTTTGAGCGTATTTATAAGCGGTGTTTGACTGATGATTCCCGATGTAATATTCAGACATGCTTCGGTTGGCAAAACTTAAATTAAGAAATAAGGAATCGTTTACTGATGGGTAGGTATGGATTAAATTGTAGTATTTCTTAATGCTGTCAAGGTTATTTAATGCAACAAAAGATTGCATATAGTAGTTGCACGAGAAAGCGCTTATATAGGGAGAAGTTTTGATATAAGGTTTGGCATCGTTTAAGTATTCAATGGCTTTATGGTACTGTTTCATTTTTACATAAGCACTGGCAATCTGGCTATAGGAAACCCCAATATTCTCGGTATTAGCGACGCTTTTTTCAAGAAGTTTTTTATAATTGATTGCTTTTAATTGATACTGAATAAAAGGCTCGTACTCCGAATAATTCAGATAATATTCTCCAAGACTTCCGTAGAGAACGGCCTTCATATAATTGCTTTTTGTGGTATCCAGCACTTTTTTAATGTAAAGAATCAGCTCTTTGTTTTTGGCTGTTTCATTAAGCGCATAATACGTATAATTGAGGCGCATTAAAGCCGATGTTTCGGTTTTAATTTGTTTGCTGCTTTTGGCATACTGTAACGCGAGTTCATAATTTGCTAAAGCTTTTTGATATTGATTGTTGCTGAATTCATAACTAATCCCCCGATAAAGGTAAAAGCGACCAAGATAAGCAGGATGGTTTTTGGCGAGATCAATTCCTTTCTCTGTAATCCATAACAATTTGGAATAATTTTCTGAATCTAAAGCAGTATCGGCATATTTTAGCCAGACTTTAAGTTTTTGTTCTGTAGACTTGTATGGGGTTAAATCGGGCTCTTGTTGCGGATAAGCAGCAATCGCAAATAAGAGAAAAAACAAAAAACCTATTTTTCTCATGAGAACAGATTTAGATTTTCTTTGTAACTTCTTCCAACAGGAATAGCGATGTTGTTGTTTAGTACAATTTCGGTCGCATTTATTTTTTGAATAAATTGTTTCTGAACGGCAAAACTTCTATGGATTCGGATAAAAGACTGAAAATGATCTTCTTTTAATAAATTTCCGATACTCGATAAAACACAATGCCTCTTTTTGTTTGTGATCAGCAGTGTGTAATCTTTAAGAGCTTCGAGGTATAGAATTTCATGGAGTTTAACCTTGGTTTGTTCATGGCCTTCTTTGATATAAATGGTATCACCGCCAATACTTGCTTCAAAAAGCGAGGCTTTGAGTTTGATTTCCATAAACTCTTCGATACGATTTATCGTTTGTGTGAAACGTTCCTGTTTTAAAGGTTTTACGATGAAATCTAATGTTTCGATCTGAAAACTCTCTACGGCATGCTCGGGGTGTGCCGTTATAAAAATACAAACCGGAATAGCCAAGGCTTGTTTTCTAAAATCGATTCCGTTTAAACCCGGCATATCGATGTCCAGAAATAAGATGTCAACTTTTTCTTTTTCTATAAAAGGAAGCGCTCTTTCTGCCGATTCAAAAACACCTAAAATATCCAGCACAGGGAACTTCTTTGCATAAGAAAGAACCGTTAGTCTGTCTATTTCGTCATCGTCGATAATAATGCAGGTGTATTTTTTTATCATAAAACAGAATTTAGTAAATGCAAAAAACGATAAGAATAACTAAAAAACAGTCGTCTGTCTATTTAAAATGTTGTTCGTCTATTAGCTGTTTTTGTGTCGGTTTTAATCGTGCAAATTTGTTTTGGAATTAATTCATTAGAAAAAGGAACTGTCGTTTGTCCCGTTTTGACTTTTACAAAATTAAGGCTATTGAATTAAATAAGAGCTATTTACTAAGATTTAAAACTAAAATGACTATGAAAACTATAAAAATATTTTTCACCGTTTTATTGGCTGCTCTCTTTAGTGTCTCCTGCAGCAGCGACAATAATAAAGAGACTGTCACAAATTATGAAGTGGAGAACCCGTTAAACTCAGTTGTTGCTCAAGTCGGATTAAAGAGATACGATTATATGAATAACCCATCAGAAGAGTTGGGATTGGTTTTTACTCCTACTGTAAAAGGAAACATCAAAGCAATTACGGTAAAATTGCCTGGCGCAAGTCCGGGGCTGCGGGTAACGATTTGGGATTTTGATTCAGAATATTTTAGAATGCAAGGACGTCTATTAAGGAAGTCGTTGGCCTATTGGTGTTGTTTTTATTTGAAAAAGACATCACAAGTTTGATTATTAATAATTTAAAAAACAGAAAAAATGAAAAAGAATTTTTTAATGCTGGGAATTATGATCTTAACCATGTTGTCTTCTTGTTCTAAACCAGATGACGGATCGGATGGAGCAGATGGAAAGGATGGAACTAACGGAACCAATGGTACCAACGGAGCAACCGGTTCTGCAAATGTTATTTATAGCGATTGGAAGACCTCTCCTTATGTAAGCCGTGATACAACGGTTGACGGAACTTGTTTGAGAGTAAGACATTTAAATGTACCGGAGCTTAGTGCTGACATTTTAAAAAGTGGTGTAATCCTGACGTATTTTCGTATTGGTTCTCTTGGTCCTTACAATCTTCCCTATATCAGTGATGCAGGAGGAGCTACCAATCAAATAAGTTCTATTTACAATTTAAACAAGATCTTGATATACAGACATACGTTTGATTCTTGTCGATTTACAGCAGCCGTAGCAGAGGCTTTTCCGGGGCAGCCTGTAATGTTAACTTTGCCTCAGAGTTTAGAATATCGTTATATTATTATTCCGGGAGGCGTAAAAGCAGCAAAGAAAGTACTGCCGGATTATTCAAAAATGTCCTATTCGGAAGTGTGTGAATCTTTGAATATTAAGGAATAATTTAATTCCAATAAGAAATTAAGTTTACCAATAGGTTGTTGTTATATTTTAACAGCAACCTATTTCTATTTGATTAAATCGAATAAAAAGTCAGGATCTATAGTAAAAGCTAAGGAAGTCTTCTTTAATTTTAGCAAATCTTAATATCCTTAAAAATGAAAATTTTCTACAGCTTTCTTCTCTGTTTTACAATCGCAGCAATTGGGTGCTCACAAACGAAACAAAAAGGAACTCTTATTTTAGACAACGGTGTCTCGGAGCAATTGGCCCGTTTTCGGAAACAACAAATTTCAGAGGTGTCTTACGGATTGTCATTTGAGATTCCAAATCAAAAAGAGCAGGATATCAACTCCAATCTGGTTTTGAATCTTACCTTATCTACTTTAAAAGAGCCTTTGTATTTAGATTTTAAAGAGAAAGCGCAGAACCTAAAAACAATCGAAATAAACGGAAAAAGCAGTGTCATTTTGCAGGAGAAAGGGCATGTCGTTATTCCGACTGAAAATTTAATTTTAGGTAAAAATACAGTTGTAATTTCCTTTATTGCCGGGAATTTATCCTTAAACCGCAACGATGATTTTCTGTATACTTTATTAGTTCCGGATCGAGCGAGTACCTTATTTCCGTGTTTTGATCAGCCTGATCTTAAAGCAACGTATAAATTGAGTCTTACCGTTCCAAAAGAATGGTCAGTTTTGGCAGGTGGTTTTGTAAAGGACAAACAAGAACAAGGTGATTTTGTGAAATATACTTTTGGGGAATCGGATAAGATGAGTACCTACTTGTTTTCATTTGTTGCCGGAAAATTTAAAAGCGTTACTCAAAAACCGGGCAATAGGCAGATGACGATGTTGTATCGGGAAAACAATCCCGAAAAACTGCAAACCAGTACCGATACTATTTTTAAATTGCACCAACAATCGTTGGATTTCTTAGAAAAATATACGAATTGTAAATTTCCATTTCAAAAGCTGGATTACGCTTCGATTCCTGTTTTTCAATATGGCGGCATGGAGCATGTTGGCGCCATTCAATACAAAGAATCGACTTTGTTTTTGGATAATACAGCAACCGATAGCGAGAAACTGGACCGTGCCAAATTAATCGCTCACGAAACATCGCACATGTGGTTTGGAGATTTGGTGACGATGAAATGGTTCAATGATGTCTGGATGAAAGAGGTATTTGCAAATTTTATGGCAGATAAAATTATGAATCCGATTTTTCCGAAGGTCAATCACAATCTGCAGTTTTTTACAGCTCACTATGCTAGTGCTTACGCCGAAGATCGATCATTAGGAACACATCCGATAAGGCAAAACTTAGCAAATCTAAAAGATGCAGGTTCTCTTTATGGAAGTATTATTTACAACAAAGCACCTATAATGATGCGTCAATTAGAGGCTTCGATGGGGAAAGTAGCTTTTCAGAAAGGAATTGAAAAATACATTAAAAAATACGCCAATGATAATGCGGATTGGAATAATCTGGTTGAAATTCTAGATGCAGAAACACCACTCGATATGCAAAAATGGAGTACGGTATGGGTGAATAAATCAGGAAGACCCTTATTGAAAGACAAAATAGAATACGATGCCCAAAACCGAATCTCGAAGTTTGAAATTTTACAAGAGGCAGAAGATAAATCGGCAAATGTATGGCCTCAGATTTTTGAAATTGGTTTGGTTTATGCCGATAAGGTACAAGTGGTAAGTGTTAATCTAAAAGGTAAAAGCCTTCTTTTAAAAGAGTTAACCGGACTCCCAAAACCGATTAGTGTGGTTTACAATTACAACGGTTTTGGATATGGTGTTTTTCCGCTTGACGGGAAGAATCTGGAAGCTGTTTTGACTTTAAAAGATGAGGTTGCAAGAGCTTCAACCTATAGCAATATGTATGAAAATACCTTGACAGGAAATGCTTTACCCGTTAAAGCGTTTGATTGTTTTGTGAAAGGAATTCAAAGCGAACAAAATGAATTGGTTCTAAAAATAATCGCCAATCAGACCAGTTCGGTTTTTTGGAAATTCCTTACCGAAAAACAACAAAACGCAAAGCAAAAACAATTGGAAGATATCGTTTACGAACGTTTGCAGGCTAATTTACCGGGAAATATCAAAAAGACGTTGTTTAATTTGTTTAGTTCAATTGCCTATTCAGATTCAGGGAAAGAAAAGTTATATAAGATCTGGACTAAAGAAACGGTTGTTTCAGGTTTGAAATTAAACGAAGACGATTATACCAATATCGCTATGAATTTGGCTATATTTAAACATGAAAAAGCCGTTGAGATTTTAGAGAAAACCAGAACAACAATTTCAAATCCGGACAAGCAAAAACGTTTTGAGTTTCTACTTCCCTCTTTATCTGAAGAAGAATCCGTTCGAAATGTTTTTGTGGAGTCTTTAAAAGACGATAAAAACAGAGAGAAAGAATCGTGGGTTTCTGTTGGCTTGGCTAATATACATCATCCGTTACGTCAGGAAAGTGCGCAAAAGTATATTAGATTTTCATTAGATTTGACAGACGAAATTCAACGTACAGGAGATATTTTCTTTCCAAAGGACTGGTTGAATAATACCATTGGTAAATATTCTTCAAAGTATGCTTTTGACGAAGTACAGCGATTTTTAAAAGAGAATCCGGAGTTTAGTCCAATTCTTAAAAGAAAAGTATTGCAGGCAACAGACGGTTTATATCGTGCTCAAAAAATTAAAAAAGAAACCGAATGAAAATCGAATCAGAAATAGAGAAAGTTTCAAGTTTTCAGCATCTCGAAATGCTGGCCAATCAGGTGGTAGAAGGTTTTATATCCGGAATGCATAAAAGTCCGTTTCATGGATTTTCGGCTGAATTTGCCGAACATAAGGTGTATAATGCGGGAGAAAGTACCAAACACATCGATTGGAAATTATTTGCCAAAACAGACCGTTTGTATACCAAACGTTTTGAAGAAGAAACCAATTTGCGTTGTCATATTATTGTCGATAATTCGTCGTCGATGCATTATCCGGAACTAAAATCAAATCAGCCTTTTTATGAAAAGAAGATTGGTTTTTCGGTTTTGGCCTCAGCAGTTTTGATGAACATCCTTAAGAAACAGCGTGATGCCGTTGGTTTGAGTGTTTTCTCCGATACCTATGAATATTACGCTCCCGAAAAAGGAAGTGACCGCCATCATAGAATGCTGCTCAACAAATTAGAGCAATTGTTAGAGCAACCAAAAATCAAAAAAAGCACCGATACGATTACTTATTTACATCAGATCGCTGAAAAAATACATCGCCGCTCGATGATTATCCTGTTTACAGATATGTTGCAGACAGAAGAAGATGAAAAACTGTTTAATGCACTGCAGCATTTGAAGCACAATAAACACAAAGTGGTTTTGTTTCATGTGATCGATGATAAAACAGAGCTTAAATTTGACTTTGACAATACCCCTCGCAAGTTTATAGATGTAGAGACAGGGGAAGAAGTGTCAATTTTTGCAGATAATGTAAAAGAAGAATATGAAAAAAGGGCAGAGGAGTACTTTAAAAAATTGTCATTGACCTGTGCAAAGAACCAAATTAAGTACGTTCCGGTAAATGTTGGCGATAATTTTGAAAAAATACTCACGACATATTTAGTTGAAAAACAAAACTTTGGCTAATATTTTGAAAATTTATTTTATTTTTTTTACAAAAACGCTTGCAGAAACGAAATTCTATACTATCTTTGCAACCGCAATAACGCAGAGGTTTGGTAGTTCAGTTGGTTAGAATACATGCCTGTCACGCATGGGGTCGCGGGTTCGAGTCCCGTCCAGACCGCAATATTGGGGAAAGCCTTTCTTAACGGAAAGGCTTTTTTGCCCAAATACGGTATCTAAGATTAGTTGTGTTGTTTTGCTACGAATTTGTAACTCGTAGCTGGTTTAGTAGTTAGACCAATGAAAAGCTTTCCACTTTTGTGGATGGCTTTTTTGATTTATACCAATTGGTGTTTTTGTAAATTCCAATCTTTTGAAATCCCAAATTCCAAATTGTGTCGAAATTTTGACCGCTAGGTTCGCAAAGATTTCGTAAGGTTCGCAAAGTTTAATTGTAGCGATATGAGTCCTTTTAATTTTATGACTAATTTTTTGCACGCAGATTTAGTTTATCTAAAAAAGACACACGCACGGTTTGTCCTTTCGACGAAGGAGAAATTTCCGCAAGAAACTCCGTAAAAACAAGCTCAGCAAACGCAGATTTATTCCTTTGAAGTTTCTATTGCGTAATTTGGATTAAATGAATTTATATCACTTATATGGTGAAGAGAATAATTTGTTTTATAAATTCCAATATTTTAAAATTCCAAATTCCAAAATTGTGTCGAAATTTTAACCGCTAGGTTCGTAAAGTTTAATTGTAGCAATATGAATCCTTTTAATTTTATGACTAATTTTTGCACGCAGATTTAGTTTATCTAAAGAACACACACACGGTTTGTCCTTTCGACGAAGGAGAAATCTCCGCAAGAAACTCCGTAAAAACAAGCTCAGCAAACGCAGATTTATTCCTTTGAAGTTTCTATTGCGTAATTTGGGTTAAATGAACTTACATCACTTATATGGTGAAGAGAATTATTTGCTTCTATAAATTCCAATCTTTTGAAATCCCAAATTCCAAAATTGTGTCGAAATTTTAACCGCTAGGTTCGCAAAGTTTAATTGTAGCAATATGAATCCTTTTAATTTTATGACTAATTTTTTGCACACAGATTTAGTTTATCTAAAAAAGACACACACACGGTTTGTCCTTTCGACGAAGGAGAAATCTCCGCAAGAAACTCCGTAAAAACAAGCTCAGCAAACGCAGATTTATTCCTTTCAAGTTTCTATTGCGTAATTTGGGTTAAATGAACTTACATCACTTATATGGTGAAGAGAATTATTTGTTTTAGAAATTCCAATCTTTTAAAATTCCAAAACCCAAAATTGTGTCGAAATTTTAACCGCTAGGTTCGCAAAGATTACGCTAGGTTCGCAAAGTTTAATTGTAGTAATATGAATCCTTTTAATTTTATGACTAATTTTTTGCACGCAGATTTAGTTTATCTAAAAAAGACACACACACGGTTTGTCCTTTCGACGAAGGAGAAATCTCCGTAAGAAACTCCGTAAAAACAAGCTCAGCAAACGCAGATTTATTCCTTTCAAGTTTCTATTGCGTAATTTGGATTAAATGAACTTATATCACTTATATGGTGAAAAGAATTATTTGTTTTATAAATTCCAATCTTTTAAAATTCCAAAACCCAAAATTGTGCGGAAATCTTAACCGCCAGTTCCGCAAAGATTGCGCAAAGCACGCAAAGAAGAAAATTTTCAAATGAATTTACATCACTTATATGGTGAAAAAAAACATTTGCGGCATAAAAAAGAAGACTTTTCATCCCCAAAATTGGAATTTGGAATTTTAAAAGATTAGAATTTTAATTTCAACGAATCTAATTATCAGGGTGTTCGAAAAATTAACATTTTTATTTGTTTAAAAAACGTGAAAAAGCTTGTGAAATCAGAACTTCTGTCGTAGTTTTGCACCCACAATAACGCAGTTGGTTTGGTAGTTCAGTTGGTTAGAATACATGCCTGTCACGCATGGGGTCGCGGGTTCGAGTCCCGTCCAGACCGCAATATTGGAAGAAGCCTTTCTTAACGGAAAGGCTTTTTTATTTTTAGTACTTTCGATCGTCTCATTTTCTTCCTTATATTTAATAGATAATAAATTAAACTGCAAAAAGCGTTTGGATTTAAACAAGTTTGTAAAGCTGTAATGGTTGTATTTTGTAAACCTTGCGATTTTCCTTTTGCATTCCTTGCGGTTGAAATCTTTATTTTTCGATGGAACAAACAAATCATAAAGTAGATAAGTATTACATCAAAAAAGTAGATGCCGATCAAAAAAGCATTTATTGTCATCATGATGTAATGGGGGAATTATTTGTTCCGACGCATAAACATGACAAAGCACAGTTGCTTTATGCCGAAGGCGATGTGGTGTTTGTTACGACCGAAACCAAAACCTATTTTTTACCCGCACGACATTTTATATGGATTCCGGGTGGAGTAGAACACAGCATTCATCCAAAATCTGAAAATGTGATGATGCGAAATCTGTATTTTCCTGTTGAAAAGAATGAAAATGATTTTTATCAAAATGAAGGAATCTATCCGGTAAATAATCTGCTGCTTCAAATGATGCTTTTTACGAATCAATGGAACGGTGATCTTAAGGATGGAAGTCCAAATTTTGTAATTGCTAAAGCGATAAAAGCGATTCTTCCTCAAATCTGTCTGATCAATTTACCTTTAGAATTGCCTTTGCCGAAAGACCCGAGATTGGGTAAAATTCTGCGACACATAGAAAACAATCTGGGAGAAACGATTTTGTTTGCTGAAGTTGCGCATGAATTCGGCTATAGCGAACGCTCTTTGTATCGCTTGTTTCAAAAGGATCTTAAGATGTCATTCATTCAATATTATACCATCAGGAGAATCTTAAAAGCAATTGAGCTATTATTAGAAAGAAAACTTTCTGTAAAAGAAGTGGCTCAGGAAGTGGGCTATAATAGTGTTCCCACGTTTAGCAATACTTTTTTTAAGATTTTAGGACAACGCCCGTCTGATTATCTGGGGGGTGAGGAGATTTTGGTGCGAACTAGATAAAGATTGTTTCACGCAGATTTAGCAGATTGGGCGGATTTTTATTGTTTCGACGAAGGGAGAAATCGCATCCAGTATTTGGAAGAGGAAGAATTCTGGTTGGTTACTAACATATCACACCGCAAAGTTCCGCCTTTAGTAAGATTAAAAAAAATCTGCTAAATCTGCGAGAGAAGTTTCACGCAGATTTAGCAGATTGGGCTGATTTTTATTGTTTCGACGAAGGAGGAATCGCATCCAATATTTGGAAGAGGAAGAATCCTGGTTGGTTACTAACACCTCACGCCGCAAAGTTCCGCCTTTAGTAAGGTTAAAAAAAACCGCTTAATCTGCCAAATCTGCGTGAGAATTTAGCGCATTATTTTTCAATAGTTTAAAACGGTTTCGCTTAAAATAAGAATTTTTAGAAATGTCCGAAATGAATATGTTATTGACTTTTTAGAGGCATCAGTCATTAAAAAAATGCAGGAACTTTGCACCATAATTTATTTTATGTATTCATGTTCCTTATAAAACCGATTTCCACACCGGAAAAATCCCTTAAAAGATTGACTTTGTTTCTTTTTTTTATAGGATTTACCACTTCATACGCTCAGCAGGTTGCTACGATTTCATTAAAAGAAGCAATTAAAATAGCCAGAGAGCACAACAGAAATATTCTCAAATCCAATCTTGAAGTTACGCTTTCAGAAGAAAATATTAAAGAAAACAAAGAACTTCGTTTACCTGAAGTTGAATTGAACGGAATGTATTCCCGAATCACCAATTTGACAGAATTCAAAGGAGGATTCCTGAAAGACAAAGAAGTTACCAATACAATTCCTGAAATCTATCAGGTTGGTACCGCTGTTAAAATGCCAATTTATGTTGGGAATAAAATCAACAATGCTATTAAGATTGCCAATCAGGAAAGTAAAATTGCTCTTATAAAAAAGGAGAAATCAGAAAATGATATTCAATTGGAAGTCATTGGAACCTATTTGGGAATTTACAAAATGATGCAACTTCAGAAAATCATTGAAGAGAATATCAAAGAAGAATACAACCGACTCAAAGAAGTTCAATCGCTGCAAAAACACGGTACGGTAACTAAAAACGAAGTGATTCGTGCTGAGTTGCAACTCTCGGATCGGGAATTGAATGCGCTGACCAATTCAAAAAACATCAAAATTGCACTTCATGATTTCAAAACGCTGCTTCAAGTATCTGAAGAGCAGGAAATAGCTATTGATACAACGGCAGATATTGATGAAATGAGCAGTATTGATCCGTATGACTCTTATATGACTCATGCTTTGCAAAACGAAGAAATGAGGATTTCCAGTCAGGAACTTGCAGTCAAAAAAACAGAATTGAATTTGGTAAAAGGGAATTATTACCCAAGCATTCATTTCTTTGGAAATTACAGTTTAAACTATCCGAATTATAAGTTCTTCCCGCCAGATCCGTATCTGTATTCATTGGGACAGGTTGGTATCGCAGCCAGTTTTGATCTTTCGGGTCTGTATAAAAACAGAACCAAAGTAGAGATCGCGAACACCAAAATTCAGTGGCAGGTCCTGCAATCCGAAATTGTAAAAGACAAGGTAAAAGACGAATTGTATAGAAACCATACCCAATATCAGGAAATTCTCGAAAGATTTAAAGTGGTCGATAAGGCTTTGGAACTGGCTAATGAGAATTACCGAATTGTAAAACTGAAATACTTCAATCAGTTGGTCTTGGTGACCGAAATGGTCGATGCAGATAATGCTTTATTACAAGCTAAATTCAATAAAATTTCAACCCGTATTGACGCGGCAATGAAACATTACGAATTGTTGCGCACGGCAGGAATGCTAAAAGAAGAGTTTAAAATTCAATAAAAAATTAGGAATAGAATTTATGGCAAATAAAGGAAAAAAGACCGGTGCGTTTTTTCATGTTTTTGTAAAATTAGTAGCAATTGTGCTTATTGTGAGCGGAATTAGTTTGGGAATCTGGTTTTATGTTTTTACTAAAAACCACGAAGAAACCAACGATGCACAAATAGAGCAATATGTTACCCCGATTATGTCCCGAATTACAGGTTATGTTGAGGAAGTTCGTTACGAAGAAAATCAGTTGGTGCATAAAGGCGATACACTGGTTGTGGTAGATAACAGAGAATATAAATCAAAGTTGGATGTGGCTTTGGCTGATGTTCAAAATGCGAAACAAAATAGTGTTGTTGCTGAAAAAAATGTGAGAACGACATCGGGAACTTCGGCGATTAGTGAATCGCAATTATTGGCTGCGAAAACCGATTTATGGAAGGCAAAATCAGAGTACGATCGCTACAGGGCCTTGGTAAAAGAAGAAGCGGCAACGCAACAACAATTAGAAAAAGTGAAAGCAGATTACGAATTGGCTCAGGCGCATTGCCAGGAGATTAAAAACCGAATTCAATTGGCAAGTTTAAGTACTTCTCAGGCAGCGGCAAATGTTCCTACTGCGACAACTGTAATTCATTCGAAGCAAGCGATCGCAGACAACGCGGCTTTGTATTTGTCTTATACGGTTGTTACTGCGCCTTATGACGGTTGGGTTGGAAAAAGAACAATTCAGCCCGGACAACTGATTAAAGAAGGGCAATCGTTGGTTGCGATTGTGAGTAAAGAAAAATGGGTGACAGCAAATTTTAAAGAAACACAACTGCAATACTTAAAAGTAGGACAGCAAGTAACTGTTAAAGCAGATGCGGTAAAAGGAAGAGATTTTGTTGGGGTGATTACCTCGTTGTCACCTGCAAGTGGCGCGCGATTTTCATTATTGCCACCGGATAACGCTACCGGAAATTTTGTGAAAATTGAACAAAGAATTCCAGTAAAAATAAAACTTCAGGAGAACGATGCGCAAACAGATTTTCTAAGAGCCGGAATGAATACAACCGTTATTGCTCAACACGATTAAAATGAATGACCAAGACATTTTTAAATCCTGGGTTCCCAATTGGGCAATTGTAATTATTCTGTTTGTTTGTTTACTGCATTCTATGATTTTGCTTGGAGTGTATACTTCAAACGTAACCTATGCAGCAAGTTTTCTGGATATTGAACCCGAAGATTTGCAGTTCGCAATGTGTGTGACCTACGGAACCTTGCTGGCGACAATTTTGATTGAAGCCCGATTTTCCAGTTTTTTTCCGACCAAAAACTACCTTATGGCGGTTTATTCCTTGGTAGGAATTACGATAGTTTCGTCAGCATACGTTACTAATTTTACTGTTTTTTTGCTACTCAGGGTCTTCGAAGGAATTCTAATGGCGTTACCCGTAATTACTATTAGACAATTGTTGATAGGACGTTTTAATTCTAAATATGCAATTGTAATTGGATTCTCCTTTTATTATGGAGCATTATTATTGTCAACGCCATTTATTATGAATATTGCCGTTTGGTTTCTGGATCATTACGACTGGAAATACATGTTATACGTTTCGGGAATGCTGCAGGTTTTGAATGTCTTTTTGATTTGGATTACATTTAAAGGTCATCGGATTACAAAGAAAATTCCGTTATATCAGATCGATTGGATAAGTTATGTTTTGGTATTGACTGCAATTCTCACAGGAGCTTATTTTTTTGTGTATGCCGAGAAAAAATACTGGTTTGAATCGTCGCAAATGATTCTTATGTTGATGATTGCTTTGATTACGGCGGGTTTGTTTGTTTTTAAAGAGCTTTCGGTAAAACGACCGAGTTTTAACTTCGAAGTTTTTAAATATGCCAATCTTCGAATCGGATTTTTGTTGTTTTTCCTTTTTTATATCAGCAGAGCAACGCTTAGTCTTTGTCATGCTGCTATGTTCCAGATTTGGAATTGGGATCCGTCCCGTGTAGCCGGAGTGCAATACATTAACGGAATAGGAAATGTAATCGGATTGATTCTGGCGGCTTTCTTTTTGATAAAATCAATATCCACAAAGTATATTTTTTTAATCGGTTTTTCGCTTATAGCCTTGTTTCATTTTTGGTTCACGTTTCTTTTTGTGCCCGACGTTGCTTTGAGTGATATTATAATTCCGTATGTTTTACAGGGAATCGGAGTGGGGCTTTTGTTTGTGCCTTTAATTTTGTTCACCACATCATCAGTACCGCCTAAAATGGCTGCGTCATCAGGAATTATTGGAGTTTCAGGACGTTTCTGGGGGAGTACGATTGGTTTTTGTATTATGCAGAATGCGATGGCATTTTTAAATAAAAAACACTTCTTGAAATTAAGTCAGTTTGTAAACGATAATAGCGCCGAAACACAGGAGGTAATTGCCAAAACAACGCAAAGTTTTATGGCTAAAGGATATACGGCAGAAAATGCCAATACATTAGCTATAAAAAAGATTTTTGGTACTGTAGCTAAACAATCGACTTTACTGGCAGATATGGAAATTTATACGATTGTGGGTTATGGTCTATTGGTTTTGATCGTTTTGATTGCGTTCAATCAGCATCTAAAGCAGACGGTGAATTTGGTTAAGAGTAAGGTTTGGATTGGATAAGGTTGGAAATTCCAAATTTTTAAAGTTCCAAATTCCAAAAAAAGAAAGATACATAGGTGAATTGCCTTGTGGTTAACTGTTTTTTTTTTGCTATTATGGTCGGAATAAAATTTTGTGAATCGATATCAAAAGAGAGGAGATATCAAGCGATATTAGTCTTTTCTTCTGTTAAAACTAATTTTTAACTGTTGAAAATAAATATTACTAAAGTTAAGAATTGCTACATCGATATTATATTTGTTTCTTTGGCATCCAAATGTAATTTTAAACTTTTAAAGAGGTTTAAAACCCACTATAACCATAAGATAAAATCATAAGATGTTTTTTAATTCGATTAGTTTTGCACTATTTTTACCTGTAGTTTTTATTTTTTATTGGTTCGTTACAAATAAATCTCTCCGATCTCAAAATATATTACTTCTACTATCAAGCTACTTTTTTTATTCTTGCTGGGACTGGCGATTCCTGTTTTTATTGCTATTTTCAACGGTGTTGGATTACTATACAGGTTTAAAAATGTGCGATGCTAAAAATGAAAATAGTAAGAAATTCTGGTTTTGGTTAAGTATTTCGGTCAATTTAGGGTTTCTGGGAATTTTTAAGTACTATGACTTCTTTGCTTCATCATTTGCCGAAGCTGTTTCGCATCTGGGCTTTCAGGTAAGTCCTTGGACCTTAAAATTGATTTTGCCGGTTGGGATTTCTTTCTATACTTTTCATGGACTGTCTTATGTGATAGATATTTATAAAGGACGTATAAAAGCAGAAAAAAACTTTATTGACTATTCGCTCTTTGTTAGTTTTTTTCCGCTACTTGTGGCTGGTCCTATAGAACGCGCAACGCATCTTTTGCCGCAAATTCAAAAGAAAAGAACTTTTGATTACGCCAAAGCTGTAGACGGGTTAAGACAAATTTTATGGGGTTTATTTAAGAAAGTAGTCATTGCAGACCAATGCGCAGAAATTGCCAATACAATATTTAATAACTCGGCAGATTATTCCGGAAGTACTCTTGTTTTAGGTGCAATCCTTTTTGCATTTCAAATATATGGTGATTTTTCCGGCTATTCTGATATTGCATTAGGAACGGCTCGATTGTTTGGAATAGAGTTGTTAAGGAACTTCGCTTTTCCTTATTTTTCAAGAGATATTGCCGAATTCTGGAGACGTTGGCACATTTCGCTTTCTACCTGGTTTAGAGATTATTTGTACATTCCTTTAGGAGGAAGTAAAGGAGGTACATGGATGAAAGTTAGAAATACGTTTATCATTTTCTTAGTCAGCGGTTTTTGGCATGGTGCAAATTGGACTTTCATAATTTGGGGACTTCTAAATGCGATGTATATTATGCCGTCCATTATTTTTAATACAAACAGAGTCAATCTGGATGTTGTGGCTCAAGGTAAAAATCTGCCAACATTTAAAGAGCTGTTTCAAATAATAGTGACTTTTGGCTTAACCGTATTTGCCTGGATCTTTTTTAGAGCAGAGAATCTACACCATGCGATGAGTTATATTTCTCAAATATTCTCGACTACATTGTTTACAAAACCGGAGTTTTTAACTAATAAAATATTTTTGTTTCTCTTAATTTTCATCATAGTGGAATGGTTTGGAAGAGATCAGCAATATGCAATAGCCCAAATAGGTGGAAAATGGAATAAAGCTATTAGATGGGGATTCTACTATGCTTTAATATATCTAATATTTGATTTTGCTGGTAATGAACAGCAATTTATTTATTTTCAATTTTAATTATGAAAAAATTCACGAAGAACATTATGATTTTCAGTTTACCTGTACTTATGCTACTTGTATTAACTGAATTATCATTAAGAATTATACCTAATGATTATTCCTTTAAAAGAGACTATTTAGATAAGTATTCTAACAAAATCAGTGTACTTTTTTTGGGAAACTCCCATGTGTATTTTGGTATAAAGCCAGAGTTATTGGAGGCAAAAAGTTTTAATGCAGCCCATATATCTCAAAGTTTAGATTATGATTTTGAGATCCTGAAAAAATATGAGAACAATTGGTCGAATTTAAAATATATTATCTTACCGGTTGATTATTTTTCATTGTACGGAAGTCTTACAGATGGTTCGGAAGAATGGCGTGTAAAGAATTACAAAATATATTACGGTGTAAGTACCAGAGATAAGTTTAATGACAACTTTGAGTTGCTTAACGGAAAGTTTGGTAAAAATATCAATAGAGCTTTTAAATATTGGACTAAAAACAGAAATGATCTTGCTTGTGATAAACTTGGCTGGGGAACGAGTTATAATTCTGCCAATAATCAAGACTTATTGGAAACAGGAAAATCTGCCGCTTTAAGACATACTTCAGCTAAGGGAACTGTTCTTCCTGTGCAGGTTTCGGCCTTAAATAAAATACTTTCTTTTGCAAAAACTAAAAATATAAAAGTCATTCTATTTATAAGTCCCGCATATAAAACTTATGTAGAGAATTTAAAGCCACAGCAATTGGCCAAAACAATTGGTGTTCTTAATCAGCTAAAGGAGCAAAATAAGGGATTGGAATATTATAATTTTATAAATGACAAATCATTTGTAGCTAAAGATTTTTATGATGGAGATCATTTAAATGAAATTGGAGCAAAGAAATTTAGTTTAAAAATGGATAGTATAGTTAAATTTCAAAATAAAGCATTGATAGCGAAGGTTAAAAAAGAGTAGTTGAAAACTTAAAATTTACTGATAAAAGCCTTAAACTTTTATGTACAGGGGATACATTTTTCCTGTGCAGGATTCGTGCCTGTGTTTTTTAAATTATGGATCTGATATTATTATTTCTTCCAACGGATTCTGTAGTAATACCCAATTTCAGGATTCAGTAAATGATATTCATAACTTTTAGTGGTGCTGTCAAAGGAAATTTCTTTTATTTTTTCGAAAGAAGCATTTATTGCGGAGGTTATTTTTCTTTTTTCTAAAATTGCATTTTTCGAAAATTCTAAAGGTTTGTTTTTGAGGATTATTCTATAATGTATAATGTCAACTTCACTGGTTACTCTTGTCTCAACGTGTGGTAATGAAACTTTGTCTACATCATCCAGTATGGCTTTAAAATGCAGTACACAACTTTGATTATAGTATATTGGTTTTTTGAACTTTAATAAGGCTCTGTCGTACTTTGTTGGGTCATGTTCATCTACAATGTTGATGACCTCTTGTAGGTCAGATGTTATTTTGGGTAAATGAGTGCCTGTCCATTTAAAATTGTAATCCATTTCTGTGAGCACAGGTTTTTTTACTTGTATTAGTTTGTACGTTTCGTATGTTATACAATTTCCGTCAAGTGTTTCGTATTTAATAAATGTAGATCTATTCTCATGATCAGTCTGTTTTATGTCTAAGACTTTGTAGAGTGTATAGATAAGATAAATCGTAAAAGTTAAAAGCATTAAGCAGAAGAATGCCAATGCAATGAATAGTGCCAGTTTGTTGGCAATAAATAAAAAAACAAGCCCTAATATTGATGCCAAAGAAGCAAAAAAGGCAAATTTTCCTGAAAAAATACTACAGATAGTTGTAGTGAAGTTTTTAGAACTCATAAATGCAGTTTCTTACAAAACTACAGTTTTTTCTTATATTTACGCGTCTCCTCCCATAATATTCGATAGATTAATTATTTGATACAAATATAGGATAAATTTGACTTCTAAAATTTTTTCTTTCTGATTTTCTGATTTTTAACGTTTTTGTTGGGGTGTTGTCATGGTGTACTTAGTTTTTTTAAAGAGTTACATTTGCTTCTGTATAGATGAAAGTTTTAGAGGACAGTTATTTTAAAGAAGTTCTATACGAAAAAATAAAATAGAGCAGATGGGAACTGCCAATTTTATTCCCAGAAAATTTTTTGATTATGATTTGTTAGATAAAAACAAGTATTCCCTTTTTGATCTATTACTTTTTTTAGATCAAAGATATACGACCCATTAGATTCTGTATTTCTTCCTGTGCCACACCAACTCCAGTTAAGTTGATATGATTTTTTACTATTTAGTATTGCGCTAATTTGTTCGTATGGTATACTGTCATCAAAAGTGAAGTGTTTAAAATCGATAGATTCTGTAGAGCTGTCCTTTTTTAAGTGCCCAATAAAAGTTTCCGCTATTATCAATGAATCAATATTTTCTCCAGTTTTGTTATAGAACTTTACATGCACGTTTCTAAAATGAATAAAATAGCCTAAGATAATTAGACTTAGCAATGAAATGATAAACAGTTCTATTTTTCTTTGTTTTGATATTTGCATTTTTTAAAGGACTTTGATTTAAGAATCAAAAAAATGTAACTAATAAAAAGTGATCTTATTTTATAGAAAAGTCTAGTAGTTCTTTAGGATGAATATCTAAGGCATTAGCAATTTTTATAAGAGTTCTTATACCTGTATTTACTTCTGCTCTTTCTATTCTTCCTATTTGATTTCTTGGAATATCACAATCATTAGCTAAATCTTCTTGTGATATGCCTTTCTTTTCACGTAGTTGTCTAATATGAATCCCAAGATTTATTATAAAAGTTTCTTCTGAAATATCCATATTTCAAAAGTCATAAGATTTATTTTTTATTTAGACACAAATTTGTGTCTAAAAGTGTTATATTTGATTAATTAAAAAATAATAAAATACTTACAGAAGTGCTTTTTTAAAATTTAAAATTATGACTACAAGTAACATTTCAGAAGTCGAGACCAGACTAACAGATTTTTTTGCAAACAAAATAGATCCGAAAGATATGGCAAAGACCATACGACGATTTAATTATTTAATTGCTTTGAGCGTAATGGAGGAACGTGAAGTCTTTCCATTTGAAAAAACCAATCTTAAGGACGATTTTTATTGGCTTAATGAATTGACAGAAGTTTTAGATCCTTATTTGGAGATTGAGTAAAGTAACAGAGGTTTTGCACACCGTGTCATTTCGACGAAGGAGAAATCACACAAGGAATTCCGTATAGTAAGTCGCCAATCTTTGTCGAGTTGCGGACGTGATTTCTCGTTCCTTATATAAAGTCATTTCCTTCCTTTTCCTGAAGTAAAGCTGACAGGTTTCAAAAACCTGTCAGCTTTGTCTTTTAGGGTATTATTCTTTGGAGGAAAATTTTAAGATCAAGAAGAAGTTATTTCCTCGGTTTTCCAGAAGTAAATCTGACAGGTTTCAAAAACCTGTCAGATTTATTTTTAGGGTATTTTAAGTTGACGAAAAACCAAAACCTCCATAAAACAAAAAAGCTTCTGATTTCTCAGAAGCTTTTTCAGTGCGGATAATAGGACTCGAACCTACACGCCTTGCGGCACCAGATCCTAAGTCTGGCATGTCTACCAATTTCACCATATCCGCTCAATTGTGGGTGCAAAGATAGACATAACTTCGAATATTCAAAGCCTTTTTTCAAAAAAAATTAATCTTTTTTTTTTGCTACTTTTGAATTTCTATAAAAATCATTTAAATGGAAAATATTAAGGCTTACGTTCAACAACATAAGGATCGCTTTATCAATGAGTTGATCGAATTATTGAAAATTCCGTCGGTAAGTGCCGACACTGCATATTCGCAAGATGTTATCGATACAGCCGAAGCTGTTAAGGAAAGTTTAACAAAAGCAGGCTGTGATTTAGTCGAAATTTGCGACACTCCGGGTTATCCAATCATTTATGGGGAGAAAATAATCGACCCAAATCTGCCTACAGTTTTAGTGTACGGACATTATGATGTTCAACCACCGGATCCAATCGATTTATGGACATCTCCTCCTTTCGAACCGGTTATTAAAACTACCGAAATTCACCCTGAGGGAGCAATTTTCGCACGTGGAGCTTGTGACGACAAAGGTCAGATGTACATGCACGTAAAAGCGCTTGAATATATGGTACAAACCAATACCTTGCCTTGTAACGTAAAATTCATGATCGAAGGTGAAGAAGAAGTGGGATCTAAAAGTTTAGGTTGGTTCGTAGAACGTAATCAGGAAAAACTAAAAAACGATGTGATTCTGATTTCGGACACAGGAATGATTTCTAACCAACAACCATCAATTACTACAGGTTTACGTGGTTTGAGTTATGTAGAGGTTGAAGTTACGGGACCAAACCGTGATTTACACTCCGGATTGTATGGTGGAGCAGTAGCAAACCCAATTAACGTTTTGGCAAAAATGATTGCTTCTCTTCATGATGAGAACAATCATATTACCATTCCGGGATTCTATGATAAGGTTGAAGAATTGTCTCTTGAAGAAAGAGCCGAAATGGCAAAAGCGCCTTTCAGTTTAGAAAATTATAAAAAAGCTTTAGACCTAAATGATGTTTACGGAGAAAAAGGATATGTAACGAATGAGCGCAATTCGATTCGTCCGACTTTAGACGTAAACGGAATCTGGGGTGGTTACCAAGGTGAAGGAGCAAAAACGGTTATTGCAAGCAAAGCTTTCGCAAAAATCTCAATGCGTTTAGTTCCAAACCAGGATTGGGAAGAAATCACAGAACTTTTTGCTAAACATTTTACGAACATTGCTCCGGCTGGTGTTACTGTAAAAGTATCTCCGCATCACGGTGGTCAAGGATATGTTACGCCAATCGATAGTATTGGTTATAAAGCAGCAAATATGGCTTACACAGAAACTTTTGGAGTTCCTGCAATTCCGGTTCGCTCAGGAGGAAGTATTCCAATTGTAGCTTTGTTTGAAAAAGAACTAAAAAGCAAAACCATCTTAATGGGATTCGGATTGGATAGTGACGCAATTCACTCGCCAAACGAACACTTTGGAATTTTCAATTACTTGAAAGGAATCGAAACGATCCCATTGTTTTACAAGTATTTCGTAGAGCTGTCTAAGTAATTTTAGATTTCTACTCTTTGTCAAACTTAGATAAAGATAAATTCAATAGAATCCGTTCAGAAATGAGCGGATTTTTTTTGTTGCCTAACCTCAGTTTTGGAATTTGGGTTTTGAGTTTTGGAATTTCATTTCGATAGCTTGCCGCAGCAAGAATTTTTAGGGTCTTACTTAGATCTTAGTGTCTCAGTATCTTTTTCAAAAGAAAACTTGCGCAATTAAATTTTATTTCTACATTTGTAGAGCAACATCTATAAGTGTAGAGCAAAAATGAACAAGAAAACACTTTTTATATTATTCCTGTTTGCATTTCTCGGATGCAAAACCGCACTAATTAATCAGAAAATCGATAAAAAGAAGGAAGGGAAGTGGATGGATGTTTATGTTCAGGATAATGTTGAATATAAGTCAATAGAATATTACAAGCATGATGAGCCTGTAAAAAAGTGGAAGACCTATATAAATGGAAAAATTTATAAAACGGAGAAATACAAAAACGGAATCTGTGTAGTGAAAAACTACTATGAAAACGGAAAACTAGAGTCCAAAGGAAATACAAAATTGGAAATAACGACTTTGCAATCACATTGGTTTTATTTTGGAGATTGGAAATTCTATTCGGATAAAGGAAAATTAAAAGGGATTAAAAAGTACGAAAACGGAGAATTAGTATCAGAACAAAAAATTAATAAGTAAGTATTCAGGTTATGAAAAAAAGGTTTGTTTTTATTTTAGTTGTATTCAATAGTATTTTGCTTCAAGCGCAAACTTATAGCGATTTTGTTCGTAAAGGCGATTCGTGTTATGCTGGTGGAGCATATAAAATTTCGGTAGGGTTTTATGAAAAAGCATTCAAAAAAGAAGCTGTAAAGTCTGCTCATTTGTATAACGGAGCTTGTTCGGCTGCATTAGCAAATGAGTCAAAAAGTGCTTTTAAATGGTTGAATTTGGCAATCGATAACGGTTACGAGAATTTGGGTCATTTAAAAAAAGACAGAGATTTAACGGTATTGCATTCACAAAAAGAATGGAAGGAGTTAATTGAGAAGTTTCAAAAGAAAATGGATGGTATTGAGGCGAATTATGACAAACCGTTACAGAAAGAGCTGCTTGCGATCTATGATGAAGATCAGGATATTCGAAAAGACTTTATGGCTGTTTATAAAGATAAAAAGTCTGACAAGAAAAAGATAGACAGTATTGGCGCGATAATGATTTATAAAGACAGCTTGAATTTGATTAAAGTAGCAAAGATCCTGGACGAAAGAGGATGGGTGGGGAAAAACACGGTTGGTGAACAAGCGAATCAAACCTTGTTTTTGGTTATTCAGCACGCACCTTTGAAAACCCAGCAAAAATACCTTCCGATGATGCGGGATGCGGTTAAAAAAGGAGATGCAAAAGCCGGCTCATTGGCTTTGCTTGAAGATCGTGTGGCATTAAGAGAAGGAAGAAAACAAATTTACGGAAGTCAGACTTCAATGGACAGGGCAACGAGAAAGCCCCATATTTCGCCAATGATTGATCCGGATAATGTAGATAAGAGACGTGCCGAAGTCGGGCTTGGGACTATGGCGGAATATGCACCAAAAGTCGGTCTCGTTTGGAATTTAGAAGCTTATAAAAAAGAATTACCTGAATTGGAAAAACTAGAAAATCTTAAATAATTATGCAACTATCAAACTCAGAAGAACAATTAATGGAGCATCTTTGGAAGCTCGAAAAAGCTTTCATGAAAGATTTGTTGGAAGCTTATCCGGAACCAAAACCGGCCACAACAACAGTAGCAACTTTGCTGAAGCGAATGATTGATAAAAAATTCATCGCTTATAATGAATTTGGTAATTCGAGAGAGTACTACCCGTTGGTTAAAAAAACAGCTTATTTCTCGAAACATGTCAACGGTCTGATTAGTAATTTCTTTAATAATTCGGCCTCGCAATTTGCTTCGTTTTTTACGACAGAAACTGATTTGTCGACTTCGGAATTGGAGGAGCTTAAGAAAATAATCGATTCACAAATTCAAAAGAAGAAAAAATGACAGCCTTTCTTATAAAATCGACGATCGCATTATGTGTGCTTCTGGGTGTATATTATTTGCTTTTGGAAAAAGAGAAATTTAATCAGTTTAACAGGTTTTTCTTGTTGGGGAGTCTTCTCATTTCGTTTGTTATTCCGTTTGTAACTATCGAGATAATAGGAGAAGTTTCGAGTGTTGCGACCAATAGTGTTGCAGTTCCCGGGAAGATCACGGCAGAAATAGTAGAAGAGAAAACGCCTGTTTACGAGATTATGGGTTGGCTTTTGTATGGAATAATTACAGCAGTTTTGTTTTTTCGATTTGTAAAAAACTTGTATAAATTAATTCAAAAGACAAATGCAGTTTCGGTATTAAAATATCAAAATGTAAGATTGGTTTTGTTGAAAGAACAAACACTGCCTTATACTTTTTTGAATACAATTTTTGTGAATGAAGAAGACTATCAAAACAAAAAAATAGAAAGCGAATTGTTTACTCATGAATTGATTCATGTGAATCAAAAACACTCTGTGGATGTTTTGTTGATTGAATTAATTAAAACGATTTTTTGGTTCAACCCTATTTTTATTTTCTACAAAAAAGCAATACAACTCAATCACGAATTTCTTGCTGATAGTAAAGTTGTCAAATCACATAACAATGTTTCGTTTTATCAGCATTTATTACTGTCCAAAGCGAATCAAAGTCCGATATATTACCTGGCCAGTAATTTGAACTATTCTATAACCAAAAAAAGATTAATTATGATGACAACTACAACATCAGTTTCAAGAGGATTGTTTAAAAAGACACTTCTTTTACCATTACTAACCGGGCTCGTGTATCTTTTGTGTGCCAAAACTGTAGCGCAGGAGCTAAAAGCAAAAGCAACTTCGGGTAAAGAAACCACTAAAAAGGCAAGTCTTTTTGCTACTTATTATGATAATACAACTTTTAAAATTAAAGATGATAAAGGAACTGTGGTAGCGGAGAAAAAATACAAAGAACTTACTCCCGCAGAGAAAAAGGTGGTTCCAAATGTGTTTGAGGGATCGAAATTTCCGCCAAATAATGAGGAATTGGAAGAAAAGCTAGAAAAAGGAGGGCCGGAATCTGTTGAAATTGATTTGTACGACTCAAAGAATCAAAAAGTAAAAAAAGAAGAAGGGATTGTTTATAAAACGTCTGATTTAACAGAGAATCCTGTTCATCCTGACGGGGTGGTGGCATTTTATAAATTTGTAGGTCAGAATTATAAAATGCCAACAACGCCGGCAGATGTAAAATTGAAGGGTAGGGTTTATGTCACTTTTGTGGTAGAAAAAGACGGGACTTTGGCTGATTTTAAATTGCTGAGAGATGTTGGGTACGGAAGTGGAGAAGAAGCAATAAGAGTGCTTAAATTATGCCCAAAATGGATACCCGGAAAAGTTAACGGGGAGCCGGTAGCGGTAATGTACAGCTTGCCTATTACCGTTCAGTCGGCAGAGTAAGAATAAAAAAATCCGCTTCTTGAAAAACAGAAGCGGATAAAATTAAAAACTAAAAAAAAAAATCTCGAAAAAAAAATAAACCAGAAACTAGAATAGGTCCGGGTTATATCCAAAATAAGGCATGGTTTGCTCGTTAAAAACGACACCATACTCTTCTAATTCTTTTAAAATTGGCAAATAAACTTCTTTGTTTATAGGAAGTTGTACGCCTGGTGTTGTGATTTTTCCATTCAAAATCAACAAGGTGGCCATAGCTACCGGCAGGCCAACTGTTTTTGCCATAGCTGTATAAGTCTGATCGTCTCCAATACAAACCATTTTAGAGTCAATTTGTTTTTTCTCTCCATTAAGTTCGTATCCAAATTTGTGATACATTACAATCATATCTTTATCGTCAGGCTCTAAAGTCCAACTGTCAGAAAGTATTTTTTCTAAGATTTGCGCAGGAGTAGCATTGGGCAGATTTATTTTTTTGTTCGGATTGAATAAATCCAATTCCAAAAGTTTGTCCCACATGATATCGTCCTGATCAATTTTTAAGATCAGTCGTGTTTTGATTTCAACAGAATCGGTTGGGTGATACGGCAAGAAAGAATTCACAAACTGACGGTAACTCATATTTTCAGAATCTTCCATCACATAACTGTCATCCGTCATGCCCAGTTGTACAAACATATTCCAGGCTTTAGAAAAACCAACTCTTCTGATGGTTCCTCTGTACAAAGTCAGGATATCATCTAAACCGTAGATAGAACGGTATTTTAGCGAATCACGGTTGGAGTATGCTTCAAATTTTCCGTATTCCTCCACTTCAAGAAATTCAGTTCTTCTAAATAAATTACAATACGGAATATATTTATAAGTGCCTTCTTGTACAAATTTGGCGGCGCCACCCTGACCTGCTAAAACTACATTTCTTGGTGCCCAGGTAAATTTGTAATTCCATAAATTATTGTCGGATTCAGGTGCTACTAATCCGCCACAAAAAGATTCAAAAAGCAACATATTGCCGCCTTTCAATCTGATTTCATCAATTACTTTCATGGCGCTCATATGGTCGACTCCCGGATCAAGACCAATTTCGTTCATGAAAATTAAATTGTTCTTTTTTGCTTCTTCGTCCAAAGCCTGCATGGCATCGCTGATATAAGAAGCAGTAACAAGATGTTTTTTAAATTGAAGACAATCTTTTGCAATCTCAATATGCAAATGAGCCGGCAACATCGATATTACAATGGATGCCTTTTCTATTGCCGCTTTTCTTTCTGCAGTATTAAATATATCTAAAGCCATTGGAGTGGCATTCGGGTGTTTCTGCGTCTTCTTTTCGGCCAAAGCCAAAGATAAATCGGCTACAATAAGATGTAACTTTTCGCTTTCAGATTTTGCCAGTAAATAACGGATCAGGGAAGAGGCAGATCGACCGGCTCCAATAATTAAAATGCTTCTCATAATTTATATTTATAACACAAATATATTAAAATGTTATAAATATAACAATATAAAGAGTTGAAAAAAATCATTTATTTTTAATTTTAAGAGTAAAACAGTCGAATTCCTTTTATTGAAAAAGATTTTTAAAAAGTGAAAAGCTTTTCAGATTGTTTGCAGTATTTTTGTTTGAATATTAAAAAACATAGAAAAAATGAAAAGAAAAATTGTTTTGACAGGTGCTTTTTTAGGGATGGTGGCTATTATTTTAGGTGCTTTTGGAGCTCATCTGTTAAAAAAATGGTTATCGGTCGATCAATTAAATACGTTTGAAGTTGGAGTTCGTTATCAAATGTATCATGCTTTTTTTCTGTTTTTTCTTTCAACCAGAAAAGAGATTGCCGAGAAGACTTTAAAAACAATCTACAACCTTACTGTCGCTGGTGTCCTACTGTTTAGTGGGTCTATCTATTTATTAGTTACAAAAGACTACACTGTTTTTGACTCGAAAATTATAGTATTCGCAACACCTTTGGGAGGATTTTTATTAATTCTAGCTTGGCTGGTGTTATTTGCTACTATTTTGAAGAAAAAATCATAAAATTCAGAATAAAAAATTCTATCTAAAAATTAATCTTTAATTTTGTCTCATAAATAACATATGATATTGCTTATGTGAATTTTTATTGGTTTTTATCTGTATTGGTAAAAAATATAACAATTCGAATTTCAAAAGTATAACTACTTAAGAATCAAAGTAAAAATTATGTTTGTTCACTAAAAAAAGAAACATACACAACAACAAAATTTATGGACGCTAACACACTTTACACGCAATCGATTTCGTTAAAGGAACTAGGAATTGAAAATGCAAAAGTTCGCTATCAATTATCAGCTGATGAATTGCATGCGATTACTTTGCAGTCAGGCCAAGGTGTTGAGAGCTCTACTGGAGCATTGGCAATTAATACAGGCGAGTTCACAGGTCGATCTCCTCAGGATCGTTTTATCGTAAAGGACAGTATTACCGAAGATCAGGTATGGTGGGGAAAAGTAAATATCCCGTTTTCTTCTGAAGCTTTCGAAAAACTATATAATAAAGTAACACAGTTTTTATCTAATAAAGAAGTTTTTGTTAGAGACTCTTATGTTTGTTCTGATGCAAATTATAGATTAAATGTTCGTGTAGTAACAGAAACGGCTTGGTCTAACTTGTTTTGTTACAATATGTTTTTAAGACCGGAAGAGTCAGAATTAGCTAACTTTAGCCCGGAATGGACTGTAGTTTGTGCACCAAGTTTTATGGCAGATCCTGCTGTAGACGGAACACGTCAGTCTAATTTTGCTATTTTAGATTTTACTAAAAAAATAGCACTTATTGGTGGTACAGGATACACAGGAGAGATGAAAAAGGGAATCTTCTCTGCTTTAAATTTCATTTTACCGGTTTTCAAAAATACATTACCAATGCACTGTAGCGCCAATGTTGGTGAAGCAGGAGATACGGCAATTTTCTTTGGATTGTCCGGAACAGGAAAAACAACTTTATCAGCAGATCCGCAACGTAAGTTAATTGGAGATGATGAGCACGGTTGGACTGGTGAAAATTCTGTTTTTAACTTTGAAGGTGGTTGTTATGCTAAAGTTATTAATTTAACAGAAGAAAACGAACCGGATATCTTTAGAGCAATTAAAAAAGGAGCGCTTTTAGAAAATGTAGTTTTCAAAGCGGGAACTAATGAGGTGGATTTTGATGATGTTTCAATTACACAAAATACACGTGTAAGTTACCCAATCACACACATCGATAACATTCAACCGGGATCTATAGGACATAATCCTAAAAATATATTCTTTTTGACGGCAGATTCTTTCGGAATTTTGCCTCCAATCTCAAAATTAACTCCAGGTCAGGCTGCTTACCACTTTATCTCAGGATATACGGCTAAAGTTGCCGGAACTGAAGCAGGAGTTACAGAGCCACAACCTAATTTCTCAGCTTGTTTTGGAGCGCCATTTATGCCGTTACACCCAACACGTTATGCAGAAATGTTAACTAAAAAAATGAAAGACGCAGACGTAAAAGTTTGGTTGATCAATACAGGTTGGACAGGTGGAGCATACGGAACAGGAAGCCGTATGAAATTAAAATACACTCGTGCAATGATCACTGCAGCATTAAACGGTGAATTAGACAATGTAGCTTTTGAAAATCATGAGATTTTTGGAATTGCAAAACCGCAAACTTGTCCAAATGTTCCAAATGAAATCCTTAACCCTAGAAATACTTGGGAAGACAAAGATTTATACGATAAAAAAGCAATTGAATTAGCTCAGAAATTCAAAGCTAATTTTGCCAAATTTGAAGAATTTGCCAATGCCGAAATTTTGGCTGGTGCACCGATTACAGAATAAGGAAAATTACTAATTCAAATTTAAAAAAAGCTGTTCGTTATGAACAGCTTTTTTGTTTTTGTCTCAGTTTTGATTTGCGATGTCACCCTGAGCGAAGTCGAAGGGTTTTACGTTATTAAGGGCTTCGACTTCGCTCAGCCTGACACTTTTTAGTTTTCAGTTCCGGGTAAAAACTGAAAACTGCGACTGCGACTGAAAACTATTTCCTGGCTTTGTCAATTCGTTGTTGCATCAAATCCCAGGTATAGTAATGAAATGTCATTCCGTTGCTCATGGCTACCAGGAGGCCGTTTTTGAATTTTCCTCCTAAGTTTGCACTGGTGGCATCTGCTCCGTCGCATTCAATTGTTGAGGTTGGGATTTCTGCTAATAAAGGATATTCGTTTGGATTTCCGTTGGCACCTTCTCTCGGATAAACCATAAAAGTATTTGCTTGTTGGTTGGATACTAAAATGTAACCTGTCGAGTCTGTTTTTTTATAAATTGCGATTCCTTCATTATCTGCTTTGAATCCGGTTTTCCCAAAAAGAGCCAGTTCTTTGTTGTCCTTTAGGGCGGGATCTGCTTTGTATTTTCTAATTCCGAATTGTTCATCACAGTATAAAATAGTTCCTAATTCGTTGTCAATTGCGATAGCTTCGATTTCCTTTTTCCCGCTGTAGGCTCCAAATTTTCGAACTACTTTGGCAGTTGCTGTTTTTCCGGAAGCAGAAAGTTCATATTGCCATAAATAACTTCCTGATGGTCCTGATTTTCTTCCTACAACAGCAAAAATCTTCTTGTCGCTTGGACGTGTGTATAACGCAACTCCCATAGGATCTCTTAAAGTTTCGCCTTCAAAAACAGGAATTCCACCATTATCAATTGGCTCTAAATTTGGTAAGCTAAAGATTCTTATTTTGTCACTTTCACGTTCTGTAGTAACGGCAATATCTATTTTTTTACCATCAATTAATAAACCGTAAGCGATATCAACATTGTTTGGTCTTTTTAAAGGAATTGATTTTTTTAGAATTTTTCCATTCAAATCAAAAGCATACAAAGCGCCATCAGTGTCTTTATCTGTTCCTATAATTATACTTTTTGAGGAATCTGTGGGGTGAATCCAAATAGAAGGATCATCTGTGTCATGCGGTAAAGCTTTTGTAACTACGGTTGGTTTTACTGCATTTTTAGCGACAGGCGCTAATTTGTCGTCCTTGCAAGCGATGCATAAAAGTGTAAAAAGTAAAAAAGTCAGTGCTGATATATTTTTCATTTTGTTTGTTTTTTTAAATGCAATTAGACAGAGCGGTTAAACTCTGTCTAATTTAAGAATTATATATATGGATTGTTACAAGTCTAACTTCAAACCAAAATTATATCTGGCTTGATAGTATTCTACTTGTTTGGTATGCGCTTCAATTCCTTGATAATAGCGCAATGGTTGGTTAGTTAAATTGTTGGCTTCGGCAAAAAGACGCAGTTTAGGTGTAATTTTGAAAGAAGCATTAGCATCAACAAAAAGTTGCTTGTCATAATAACTGTCTTTGTACGATTCTGAACCCAGCTCGTCTAAATAATCGGAGGTAAAGTTGGTGGAAACTCTGGCTGAAAAACGTTTGTTTTCCCAAGATAATGACCCGTTAAACATATGCGGAGTTGTTCCCGGAAGGCTAATGTTGTTTCTTTCGTTTCCATCTTCGTCAGCAATTCCTTTTGCTTTAGATTTGGTGTAGGTATAGTTCAGATAAATGCCAAAACCTTTAAGGAATTTCCCAGGTAAGAAATCTAACTGACGTTGAAAAGCAACTTCAAAACCATAAACATCCACATTGTCTCCGTTTCTAGATTGTACAAATGACCAGTTTTCGCCAACCGGAATTGGGTTTATTTGATTCGGGAAATCATTTGCGAATTTTGCAGCTGTATATTGATTGTCGCTGTAGTTGTAAATGAAATCATTTAGCTTTTTGTAGAAAACACCACCTGAAATTAATCCCACAGATTTGAAATAATTCTCTGCCATGAAATCATAGTTGTAGGAGTAAGTAACATCAAGATCCGGGTTTCCGGCTGTAATTGCTTTGTCCGCCGCAATATTGTTCACATAAGGAGCTAAGGCATAATAATTAGGTCTTGCCAAAGCCGTTGTAGCAGCTGCTCTTAAAACCAAATCTTTAGTGGCATTGTATTGGAAAGAAATACTTGGCAATACGTTTGTGTAGGAATTGGTAGTGTTGATTTTACTTTCTAATTCTTCTTCGTCAAGAACACGATTTCCGGTATAATCGATGTGCGTATTCTCTACACGGAAACCTAAAACCATTGATAATTTATCATTAAAATCCTGATCCCATCTTACGTAAGCGGCATAAATATTTTCTTTAGCATTATAGTTAACTGCCAGATATTCTGCGGCGTCAGCTTCTTTGTCGAATAAAGATGGATTGTTTAAATCAAGACTTCCTAAAAAGTTTGCCGATGCAAAAGTTCCCGGAACATATTTGCTCCCCGGATTGAAGTTCTTACCATCAAAAGAACTTGTCGGGATTCCGGATAGTAATTCCATTCCGTCACCTGTAGGTTCGTAGGAGAAGAAAATATTATCTCTCTTTTTCTCTTTTAAACGTAGTCGAAGTCCGGTTCTAAGTCTTCCTTTTTGCGAAGGAATAATTGTAAAAGGAAAACGGATGTTTACTTTGGCGCCAAATTCACTTTCGCTGGTATCGTCTGTGTTTTCTGTAACCGAATCAAATTTGAATTTATCTAGCGCTTCTCCGCTTGTTGTGATTAAAGGAAATCTCAAATCCGATAAATCTTCGGTCATTTCAAGACCTTTCTGGCGGTATTCGATATAACGTTCACCCGGACGATATTCTCTCGCTTTGGCATAATTGGCAGACCAATCCAAATCTAATTTAGAATTGATTAAATGCTCTCCGCGAATAGAATAATTCTGTACACGTTGGTCTTCTAATCGTCTGTTTTTGTTTCTGTTGTTGTCAACTCCGCCTTTTGTCTGACGTTTTACACGACCTTCAAAACCAGTAATTTGTTCTCCATTGTAAATAGGTTCAATGTCATCATAAGTAGTTCTGAAACGGTTTTCACGATCGTCTCTCCAGTTGTAAATGGCATTGGCAAAAATGGTGTTGTTTTCATCAAATTTGTAATCTAAAGCAACAGATCCGCTGCGACGAATACGTTGTACATCGTACTTTCTAATTTCAGATGCCTGCAAATATTGATTTCCGAAATCATCTTTTACCCATTCGTTTTCGATATTATCAGAACCATAATCTACATTATTATAAGAACCACTAAAAACGAGACCAAGTTTATTATCGAAAAGTCTGTTTCCGTATACTAAACCTGCTGTATAACTTGCGTGCTCGCGTATTGGTAGATAGCCGCCGGCAAGTGTTGCAGAGATTCTTTCACCGTTTGGAGTGGCTCTTGTAATTAAATTTACCGAACCTCCGATAGCATCTGCATCCATATCAGAAGTTAGTGTTTTGTTGACTTCAATCGTAGAAATCATATCAGACGGAATCAAATCCATTTGTACGTTTCTGTTGTCTCCTTCGGCTGATGGAATTCGGTCACCGTTTAATGTTACCGAGTTCAGTGATGGAGCTAGGCCTCTAATGATAATATTACGGGCTTCACCTTGATCATTTTGCATGGTGATACCGGGAACACGTTTTAAAGCGTCTCCTACGTTGGCATCGGGAAAACGACCCATTTGATCTGAGGAGATTACGTTTCCTATATTTTTGTTATTTTTTTGCTGATTTAAGGCTTTGGCCTGACCTTTTAAAATGTCTCCCACAACCACTTCATTCAATTCTGTTCCCGAAGTTTTAAGGGTGAAATCAAGTACGTTGTTTTTTCCTTGTTGTACTGTAATTTCATGAGTAATGGAAGTATATCCAATGTATTTTACTAAAACCTGATAAGTACCTGCATTTATATTAAGTAATTCAAAACGACCATTGTAATCAGAAACGGTGTATTTGTTTTCGCCTACAATTTGAATCATTGCTCCGGGCAAGGGAAGTTTGTCATCAGCATCTAATACCTTTCCGGATATTATCGCTTTCTGAGCATAACCTGCTAGGGTTAATAGAAAGAGTGTTACTACTAAATAGAAGTTTTTCATTGTGTTTTTTTTGGTTTGATTTTAGTTGCGAAACTAAAACCTTAGTATTATTAAACACACGGAAAAAAATTAACATAGTGTTATGATTTCCAGTAAAAAGGAAAAACCTATTAAAGTTAAAATAACATTTCATTTGTAGGATTTAGAAGCGAATCAGACAAAAACAAATAGACTATTTACATGAGAATCAAAAAATTGGCGCTAAATTTGCCGTATCAATCACAATCAAAAATCATCAATCATGTTAAAGCAATTTTTTATCCTTTGTTCAGGAGTCGACCGAGACCTTCTGGACGGTTGTTCAGAAGGTGAACAAACCAAATATGTAGGTATTGGAGCTACCGTTTTTTTTACCGCAGTTATGGCTTTTCTGGCCAGTGCCTATGCACTTTTCACCGTTTTTGACTCTATTTATCCGGCCTTAATTTTTGGATTTGTCTGGAGTTTACTAATTTTCAATTTAGACCGTTTCATTGTTTCGACCATCAAAAAGAGAGATCGTTTTTTAGACGAATTTCTACAGGCGACACCTCGAATTATGTTGGCCGTTATTATTGCAATTGTAATTTCGAAACCATTGGAGATTAAAATTTTCGAAAAAGAAATCAATACGGTTTTATTGAAAGAAAAAAATGAAATGGAATTAGCCAATAAAAAACAAATTGGAACCTATTTCAAATCAGATTTAGACAAAAATAAAGCAGAGATTGCAGCTTTAAAAGGAGATATTGTAAAGAAAGAGAAGGAAGTAAACGCCTTATATTCAACCTATATTACCGAAGCCGAAGGAACTACAGGAACCAAGAAATTAGGGAAAGGTCCGGTTTATAAAGAAAAACGAGAGAAACACGATGCTTCTTTAAAAGAATTTGCAACCCTAAAAGCAACAAACGAAGCTAAGATTGCAGAGAAAGAAAAAGCCGGAAAACAACTTCAGGCAGATTTAGATAAAAAGGTTTCACAAACGCAGCCAATCATTGAAGGTTTTGATGGTTTAATGGCGCGTATCAACGCTTTGAATAAATTACCTTGGCTACCGTCATTTTTTATAATGTTGTTGTTCCTGGCGATCGAAACTTCACCGATTATAGCTAAATTATTATCTCCAAAAGGAGAATTTGATTTTAAACAAGAAGAAGCCGAAACAGCGATCAAAGCCACTTTATCACAGAACAAATACCAACGCGATTTATTGGTTAAAACCAATGCTCAAATGCACGATAAGGTGTATGCAGACATTGCAGAAGACAAACAACTTTACGACCTGCAAAGAAAAAAAGCCACAGAATTGTTAGAACTGCAAGCGCATAATTTTGTTGAGAAGCAGAAGGCAACTCTTTAGCGTGGTTTAACCGCAAGGTTCGCGAAGATTTACGCAAGGTTCGCAAAGGTTTATTCAAATCTGTTAAACTAAGAACTATGATCTTTGTTACTATGAGCTTTTAAAAAAACTAGCTACAATTTTTTGCCACAGATTAGAGGATTAACACAGATTAAAAAAATCATTTTAATCCTGTAATCTGTGGACATTTTTTTTGAGTATTGATCTCACATTAATACGGTATAAATGAAAAATAAAAAGCCCAACATAATATAATGTTGGGCTTTGCCTTTTTTTAACCTTTGCGAGCCTTGCGTAAATCTTTGCGTCCTTTGCGGTTAAGCAAATGTGCTACATATAACTCAAAATTTCTTTCTTAAACGTATCGTATTCCCCCTGCATGATTAATCCGTTGTCTAATAATTTTTTATAATTCTGTAATTTATCGAAAAGTTCTTCCTTAGACAATTCGCTTAATTTACGATCTCCTGCTGGTGCCTGAGGCTGAATTGGCTCAAAAGTTTCTGTAAAAGAGGGAGTAGTAGCAGGCATAATTTCTGCAAAACTAGTTACTTCTTCCGTTTCAATTTCTTCGATTTCTTCTTCAACTTCAACTTCTTCTGTTTGAATAGTTTCAACTACAGGAGTTGCAACAACCGGATTTTTTAACAGGTCCAATTGCTCTTTAGCGTAAGTAAAGATTTTTCGAGCCTGAATTTTAGGAATATAATCGATAGAAACCTGAATATCTGTTTTAGTAGAAAAAGAAAACTCTGAGCCTAGAATGTTTTCTTTTACAAAAGTCCCGACAATGTCATCCCAGGTGTAATCTGTAAAATCCATAGAAAGACCTAAGTTTTTAGGTTTACAGATAATGATTCTCTTGTTTGTTAATACAATACTATCAGGAAAAACAGTAATTGCCGGTTTTTTCTGAACAGCAATATAGCCTACTTCTTCGCCTCTCATCATTAAATCGTTAAGCTTAGAAGTGATTTTTTCAATCGCTTTAGGGTCTTGTTCTTCGTTTAAAAACTTTTTAAATTGTTCTTTCATGTGTTATAAGTTGCTAAGTTACAAAGTAACTGAGTTGCTAAGTTTTTTTTCTTACGCTGCAAATGTAATGCCTAATTTTCTAATTCAGTAATTTCGTTTTGAATTTTCTTGGTCAAACTTTTGAAAACCAATTCATAGGAATGATCTATTAATTCTTTTACAAAAGCTGTTGGTAAATTCCCGTTTAAGGTAACCGTATTCCAATGCACTTTATTCATGTGAAACCCGGGATTTATCTCGTCATATTCCGCTCTTAGCTCCTGTGCGCGCTCAGGATCACATTTTAAATTTGCAGCTGGTTCGTTTTTTTCCCATCGTTGTAAAGAGGTTAAAGCAAATACTTTATCACCTACTTTAAAGACTAAAGTATCTTCATCAAAAGGAAAATGTTCCGTTACTCCTTTTTTAGAAAGACAATATTCATAATAAGTTTCCAGGTTCATATTTTTATAGTTTTATTTTTTCTTCAATCTTTTTTGCTGGTTTTGCTATAAAATTGGGAGCGTCAAAACGATACCCAAAATACAACAGACCATATATTTTGTTGTTCTCAATGCTATTTTTTCGATCTTCTTTGTACCAGTTAATATTAAAATTAAAACTGGCTCCAAAAAGAATATGGTTCGAATTATAGCCCATTTTTATGCCACCTTCAAGGAACTGTGTAAAATACGTCTCTTTCTCAATTGTATTTCCGTCTGTATCTGCAGATTTATTTTTTGAAAAACGAACGCCGATAGAAGGAGTTAAGTTAGGCGCAATATAAAACTTTTCGTGAACTATAAAATTATAAAAATAACTCAATCCCAGTCTTATATTATAGTTATCTTCTTTGCTTTTATTTCCGTTTTGATCGAATGAAAAACGGTTGTAATCGTATGTTAAAGTAGGAATAAAACTTCCGGCGCTTTGCTTTTGCCACTCGGTAAAGGAAGTAATGCTTTTGAGCGAAAATTTAGGATTAAAAACATAAGAGGTTGACATGCCAAAAGTTTCATTTTTGAGATTTGGAAATTGCAGATACGGATCTTTTCCTTCTGTCCAATCCGGCACGAAGTCGGCTGTATTCTCTACATAGTACCCTCGGACTTTACTGTATTGAAAGTTTTGCAGCCAATGTCCTAGAAACAAACGGAAGTTGTAATCAGAAAAGGAAGATTTGCCTTTTAGACTATTGTCATTATTTACTCCGAAAAACTTCGGGAAAAATCCATAACTGAAACCAATAAACTTATAATCGACAGTAAGGAATAATTTGTAGTCATTATTAGGAACAATTTTGAGATTCTGACTTTCTTTGGCGGTATAAAAATACGTATCGGTTTGCGTACTCAAATTGGCACGGACCATTATTTTGTCAGGATAATAAATGAAATTTGTAGTGTCCTTTTTAGAATTATTTTGTGCAAACCCGAAGTTGAAGAGGAAAAAAATAAATAACAGACTGCCGTAAGATTGGAATAAACTTAAAGGATTAATTGTAGTATTTAATTTTTCAGCTATTCTCATTTCGGAAAAATGATGTATTAAAGAACAGTCTAAATATAGTATTTTATTACCAAAAGACAATTCGATAGAAGAAAGTTAATAGGTTTTTAAAGTTTAGTTTTTACCAATTTCTCCTAAATGGGTGTTTTTAAAACCGGTTTCGTACTTTAAACCATAACCAAAAAAGCGATCCATTGCAGCGTGAGAAAATAGAATTACTCCGATTAGCTGGGCCACTTCAATCTTTAGATAACAACCTGAAATATAGAACAAAACAGCAATTCCACGATGATGAAATAAATTGTATAAAAAAGCTCCTGTTTTAGCATTAACCGTATAACCCAACATGGATACGTCGGGTGCCAAGATCAGTACTAAAAACCACCACCATTCATAACTCAGAAGACTGAATAAATAGAGGCCAAGTATAAATAAACCTAATTCTTCTAATTTGATAACTGTTTTCATTTGATCACTTTTTCCATCATTTTTTCGGGATGGTCTAATGCTTTAAATCCAAATTTCTCGTATAAAAAATGGGCATCAGTTGTGGCCAATCTCCAGATTTTAATTTCGTTCAGTAACGGTTCATTCATCATTTTCTCAATTAGAATAGACGAATAACCTTTTCCCTGATGTTCTTCAGTAATAAAAACATCCATGACATAAGCAAAAACAACGTAATCGGTTATCACACGTGCAAAACCAATTTGTTTGTCGTCAAGATAAATTCCAAAACAAACAGAAGCATCAATAGTTCGTTGTACCTCTTCGATTGTGCGCCCCGCAGCCCAATAAATGTCTTTTAAAAAGTGCTGAATAAACGGAACGTCAAGTTTGCTTTTATCGGTTGAAACTGTAATCATAATTAATTGTTGATTTTAGATTTTGACTGTAGATTTAAGGCTTCAGATTTGAAATCAGCAATCTGAAATCTGAAATAGAATTGGTTTAGACGGACTCGCATCATTCTCAAACGAAGCGATTTGTAAATTTAGTATATAATCTCCGTCTTTAACTTCATCGGGAACATAAATCATTTCTGTAATGGTAGCTTTTAGTCGGGCATCAGGATTTAAATGAAGCGTGTCTTTTACATTCCAAAATGCTTTATGGGCTAACAATTTTCCTTCGTCATGCTCTCTGTCAACACTTGGTAAATCAATTAATAAATGCTGGATTTCGCTTTCACGAATAAAAACAGCAGCGTCTTCGGCCAAATAAGGCGGATTGGTATTCGAATATTTTCTTGATTTTTTATCCTTTTGATTGGGTAGTGTTCTGATAATTAAAGCCTCCGTTGTCAAATTGCGTGAAGTCGAAAGGTTCATTGCTTTTTGGACTTGCTCTTTAGTAATTAGCAAATCTTCTCCAATTGTTTCAGGTGCAATAGTGATCAATTTTGCCGAAAAGAAAAATTGGGTCAAGGATTGATTGATGCTGTAAAAATCGGTTGTAATGTGTCCCAAACATTCGGTGTGTGTACCGTGTCCGTGTGGGTTGAAAAAAATATTATTGAAATTAGTTGATGATTTTCCTTCCGAAACTTTGCCAATCCAGTCTCCAAAAACTACGGGTTCAATAGTCGGTTTTTCGATGTACCAGGCAATTGGGTTTTCATCGGTATTTGTTAATGGGATTGAGATGTCTATGGGTTTAGATAAGTCAATTTCGAAGTTGTTTATTTTAGCTAACACAGTTGTTTTTTTATGCCGCAAAGGCGCAAAGGCGCAAAATGAAATTACAATTTACTTTGCGCCTTTGTGTCTTCGTGGCTAATTTTCTTATTTCAAATTTAAATAAAATAAATCCGATGCTATCCCATCCGTCAAAAATTTTCCTTTTTGGGTTGGTCTTAAAATGTTGTCAGCAATATAAAGCAATTCGTCATTTAAGAATTTTTGTGCTTGTTGCTTCAGATAATCTAAATATTCAGTGCCAAATTCATCTTTAATTCTTTCGAGAGAAACACCCCAAATGGTTCGTAATCCCGTCATGATGTATTCGTTGTAGCGATCTGATTTTGAAAGAATTTCAGTTTCTATCGGCAGAGCATTATCTTGAATAGATTTGATATACAGTGCATTATTCGCTACATTCCAGCCTCTCTTTTCGCCATCATAACTATGTGCAGAAGGTCCGACGCCAATGTATTTTTTACCCAGCCAATAAGCCGAATTGTTTTTGGAGAAGTAGTTTTCTTTACCAAAGTTGGATAATTCGTAATGAATGAAATTGTTTTTCTGAAGCATTTCTACCAGAATCATAAAGTGATTGGAAGCAACTTCATCCTGGGGTTCAGCAATTTTTCCGGTATCGATAAGTTTCTTCAAGGCAGTTTTGGGTTCAACCGTAAGAGCATAACTTGAAATGTGCGGAATGCCGAAACTTAAGGCAGTTTCAATATTTTGTTTCCACATTTCGTCTGTCATTCCCGGAATGCCATAAATTAAATCGAGGGATATGTTATCGAAATATTTAGTTGCCTCGGCTAAACAATTTTTGGCTTCCGCCGAATTATGAGCGCGATTCATCAGTTTTAAATCCTCTTCAAAAAAAGACTGAATGCCAATGCTAAGGCGGTTTATAAGACTTTTTGATAACTCAAAAATTCGCTCTTTAGACAAGTCATCCGGATTAGCTTCGAGTGTGATTTCCGGATTTTCAGCAACTTTATAATTCTCGTAAACGGTGTCAATCAAAAGTTGTAATTCTGAATTCTCTAAAACAGACGGAGTTCCACCGCCAAAATAAATGGTTTCTACAATTTCATCTTCAAACTCATTTTTGCGCATCCGGATTTCTTTGGCAATAGCCAAAACCATTTCCTCTTTCTTCTTCATCGAAGTCGAAAAATGAAAATCGCAATAATGGCAAGCCTGTTTGCAGAAAGGTATGTGGATGTAGATGCCGCTCATTTTTTTAGTTTGCAGTCCCAGTCTCAGTTTTCAGTTCTGAGACTGAAAACTGAGACTGAAAACTATTTCTTAACTCGTTCCTCATTCTGTTTCACAAAAGCATCCCAACCCGAATAGCTTTGTCCGGCAACAATTTTTCCGGAATTGAAAAAATGACAGACCGCAGCCGCCAAACCATCGGTTGAATCGAGGTTTTTTGGAAGTTCTTTTAAGCCTAAAAGCTGTTGGAGCATTTTGGCAACTTGTTCTTTGCTGGCATTTCCGTTTCCGGTAATTGCCATTTTTATCTTTTTGGGTTCGTATTCTGTAATCGGAATATCCCTTGAAAGTCCCGCTGCCATTGCAACGCCTTGCGCACGACCTAATTTTAGCATCGATTGTACGTTTTTGCCAAAGAAAGGTGCTTCGATCGCAATTTCGTCCGGACTATGTGTTTCGATTAATTCTATGGTACGCTCAAAAATGATTTTAAGTTTCTGGTAATGATTGTCATATTTGGAAAGTTGCAATTCGTTAAGCTGCAGGAATTCCATTTTTTTATTAATGACTTTAATCAATCCAAAACCCATAATCGTTGTTCCGGGGTCAATACCTAATATGATGCGTTCTTTTGTCAAGAGTGTTTTTGTTTCAAGTTTTTTGTTTGTTTCGCCAATTTGGCTTCTAGTCTAATGTCACGTTTCAAGTTTCAAGTTGAAAACGGATAAGGACACATTTCCTCATTTTCAAATTGACACATTTTCTAATTTTCAAATGGTCACATTCTCTAATTGCTTACTTTTGCGCTATGATTTCAATTCCCCACAAAGCTAAACAATTCCTCGTTCTTCTGGCCAAACTTTTGATTGTAGGCGGTGCATTTTATTTTATTTACGATCAGTTGGCGCATAACGACAAACTCGATTGGCAGAAGTTTATTACTTTATTTCGTAAAAACCAATCCGTTTTAGGAATAGCTTTTATTTTGCTTTTGAGTGTTCTGAATCGTTATTTTGAGATTCTAAAATGGCAGAACCTGGCTAAAGTATTGCATGAAATTTCGATAGGACAAGCCACCAAAGAAGTTTTGGCAGCCTTAACCGCCGGAATTTTTACGCCAAACGGAGTAGGGGAATATGCCGGAAAAGCCTTGTTTTATTCGAAATGGGAAGCCAAAAAAGTGGTTTTTCTGAATCTGATCTGTAATGGAATTCAAATGGTTCTGACCGTGATTTTTGGCGTTTTTGGCTTGTTGTATTTCAATGCCAAATACAATGTAATCACCACCAAAACGGTGGCAATACTGTTTGCGGTTTTCTTTTTCTTTTTTATTGTTTTGTTTTCGTTGAAGAAAATAAAAATCAAAGGATACTCCATCGAGAAATTGCTTCATAAGATTAACGAGCTTCCGAAGTCCGTTCATCAAAAAAATATACTTTTAGGGATTTGTCGTTATTTGGTTTTCTCGCATCAGTATTATTTTTTATTTCTGGCTTTTGATGTCGAACTGCCTTATTTTACGCTCATTGCAACCATTGCAGTGGTTTACTTTTTAGCTTCTTCTTTACCCACTTTTCAGTTTTTGGATTTCGCGGTAAAAGGAAGTGTTGCCATTTATTTCTTTGGAATTTTAGGCGTAAATGAATGGATTGTTGTTTTTATCTCGACCTTAATGTGGTTTTTAAATGTGGTTTTGCCGGTTATTTTAGGCAGCTATTATGTGTTGAATTTTAAAACTAAAACCGCAGAATGAGTCTGGCTTTGTTGGTCATATTAGCAATTTATGTGCTAACAATTGGGTGGCTTATTTATGGTTATACCAAAGTAAAGAAGTACAAAGAGAAAAATTTAAAGCCTCAAACGGGTTTTACAATTATAGTACCTTTTAGAAACGAAGCAGATAATTTGCCACATCTTTTAGCAAGTTTTTCAAAGCTCAATTACCCGACTGATTTGTTTGAGGTTATTTTGGTGGATGATCAGTCCAGTGATCATTTTCAGGTTTCAGGTTTCAGGTTTCAGGTTTCGGTGATCGACACGATCAGGGTTTCGGAATCTCCTAAAAAGGACGCTATTTCTACGGCAATGCAACATGTAAAAACTGATTGGGTTATTACTACCGATGCAGATTGTATCGTTTCGGAAAACTGGTTGCTGACTTTTGATAATTATATTCAGGAGAATAGGGTTTCGATGTTAGCGGGCGCGGTTACCTACGATTGTGAGGATTCATTTTTGCATCATTTTCAGCAGTTGGATCTTACCAGTTTGCAAGGAGCAACCATTGGAAGTTTTGGACTAGAAAGAGCCTTTATGTGTAACGGTGCTAATTTTGCATACACAAAAGTTTTGTTTGAAAAATTAAATGGTTTTGATGGCAATAATAAAATAGCGAGTGGCGATGATGTTTTTTTACTGCAAAAAGGAGTAGAATTATGTTCTAACGAGATTCATTATTTAAAAGCGGAAGCTGCGATTGTACACACACAGCCCACGCAGGACTGGAAATCATTGTTTTATCAGAGAGTACGCTGGGCAGCCAAAACAAGTTCGTATCAGAGCGGTTTTGGAAAGACGCTGGGATTGATTGTTTTCTTCGGAAATCTGAGTTTTGTAATCGGAACTGTACTTTTTGTCTTTGGAATCTGGTCTTGGAAGCTTTTTGTTTTGTTTGTCTTTTCAAAGTTCACAATTGATTTTGTATTGCTTTATAGCACAAATCAATTTCTAAGAAAGACCAGAATAAAAAACCTTATTCTGAGCAGTATCTTATATCCCTTTTTTAGCTCGACGGTAGCTTTGTACAGTTTATTCGGTTCTTACGAATGGAAAGAGAGACGGTTTAAAGTGTAGCATTTAAAGGGTAAACATTTAAATCTTAAATCAAGCTGTGTGTAATTTAAACCATGTAAGTAATATAAGTTCATTTAAAGCAATCTTATATTTTCTTAAATGACTTATATGGTTAGAGTATCGTCTTTAAAACAAACAGAGTCTGATTTGAACCATGTAAGTGATATAGGTTCATTAAAGACAAACTTATATTTCTTACATAACTCATATGGTTTAAACCAATTTATTTAGCGTCTTTTGCTTTAATAATTACGGGTAGGATAAACTGGGTTTTTACCGGGATTCCGCGTTTGATGGCAGGATTTACTTTAGGGAAATCGACTAAACGCGCGTGGAGGATACTGTCAATTTTGATTGTGTCGTAAGCAACAGAATCTTTTGGGAATTGAGGCTCAAATTGCATCGTAGCATTAGGGAAAACGGTCACTTTTACTTCAATCGTATCAAGCTCGGGATAAAGGATAGAAAGGGAATCGATGTCTAATTTTTCCTGAATAAGTTGTGCCATTTTTTCGAAGAAACATTGTTCACGCAGTTTTTTATCCGCTATTTTTTCGCAATCTACTACAGAGGGGAATTCATCTACTTCTTTCCAGTTAATCGATTTTAGTTCTTTTTGCAGTAATTCTTTTTCAGACGGAACCTGCTTCTCAAAATATTGACAAGAATTGAAAAGTAAAACGACTATAAAAAGAAGAAGTTGTCTCAAGATTTTGATGTTGAATGGAACTGATTTGATTCGGTTGTAAAAATACGATTATTTTTTTTGGGATGCTTTGTATTGGAGATATTCTTCATAGCTTTTTGAAAGCCATTCTTCTTTGTTTTGTGCTGCAACTTCTTTCTGTTCAGGATATAAAGCCGAAAGGCGATCTGAAAAAGTAGCAATCTGAACGGTATAGTTATAAAATTCTGTTTTGCTTAATACAATATTTGGATCACTCCTGCGATTAAAATACTCGAGGAAAAGCGCATTAAAATCTTTCATAGAAAAATTTAATACTTTTTTCTTATTACTTTTATAAATACTGTCTTGAACTAATTGGTCATCTATTGAAAGTTTTTTGGCCTGTGCGTGTATATTTACATTGCTCATAAAGATCAAAAAACAAAATAAAGATAAGGGCAAAAGTCTTGACATTGTTATAGTTGATTAAATTGCTTGTAAGAACGAATTTACAAAAAAAATATGGATTTAATATTGGTATTACTTGGTTTTGTATGTGTAATTGTTGGTATTTTTGGTAGTTTTTTACCGGTTTTACCCGGATTATCCAGTTGTTGGGTGGGTTTGTTGTTGTTGTACTTAACTAAGGCTGTCGAAAATAATTATTGGCTCTTGGGAATTACACTTTTGATAACCGTAATTATTACCATTTTGGATTATGTTATTCCTGCCAAGGGAACAAAGAAGTTTGGCGGAAGCTCCTACGGAATTTGGGGTACTAATATTGGATTAATAGTGGGGATTCTCTCTCCAATTCCTTTTGGAGTAATTTTAGGGCCTTTTTTCGGTGCTTTAATCGGGGAGCTTATTTATGATTCCAAAAACCATCGTCGCGCCTTAAAAGCAGCAACAGGATCCTTGTTGGGATTCCTTGCTTCGGGATTTATTAACTTCTTGTTTTGCATCATTTTTATGGGGATTTTCATAAGTATTGTATGGCAGAATCGAAGTTTATTGTTTTAAATCTTCATTCAGGATTTAAGCTTTTTCTTATTTTTTTGATTTCCTCAAAAAATATTTTAATTTTCTTTCCTTCTTTTTTTCCTTTGTTTTGATAACGAAAGGGTTATGTTTATTGAGGCTTTTTGCTTTCGATGTTAAATAAGCAGTAAATCCTTTAGTGAATTTTAAACATATTTTTTGAAAATGTTAAAATATTTTATATTTTTATCCAGATAAACGATTAAAAGCCCCACTTTGTCGATTATTTTGAATGGATTTAAATAATTCTAAAAATAATAAATAGTATGACTCCGAACCTACAAATTGAACTTAGACGTTTCATATCTTCTAATGTTGTCTCAAAGTTGAATAAGTTTTATTTTGAAAATGATGCTCTTTTAATAAAGGGAATTGATGTTTCAATAGGTACAGTTCTGATGGGATTGTATAATAAAGCAGAGGATTCGGGTTTCTATAAGCAAATAGTGTCATCGATAGAGGAGGATTCAACATTTTACGGAGAGGTTGATTTTGCCTCCGGTAGAATTTTATCAGTTGACGATTGTTATCGCTTAGAAGGAAATGGTTTATTGAAAGAGATTTTTGCTAACAAAAAAGGACGGATCTCTGAAATGATTTCTAATGAAGTCGGAATCAAAAGTGAAACCGCCAGAGAAATTCTTAATTTTTCAGCACTACTGGTCGTTTCGTATCTTAAGAATAATGTTCAGCTTTTAGATAGTTTAAAATTATTGCTGGAAGAGCAGAAAAGAGATATCTTAAACAGTATTCACCCCGGAATCAAAATAATACTTGGATTCTCCTGTTACGAAACGGTAGACGATAAAAACCAAGCAAGCTTAGGAAGGTCCATTTTTACCCTTTTCGGACATAACTTCTTTTAATATTCCCCTTAGTCAGAATTGTTATAAAATAAAAAATCCCATTTTACAGAAGCAAAATAGGATTTGTATTTTTATTTGAGACGTTACTAAACGTTTTTCAAATTAATGATTTCTTGATCCGTCAGGAAACGCCAGTTACCTCTTGGTAAATTCTTTTTGGTAAGACCTGCAAATGAAACACGATCGATACGTAAAACGTCATAATCAAAATGTTCAAAAACGGCACGAACCACTTTTACATTTGAAGAACGTAATTTAAGTCCAATTTCGCTTTTAGGCTCATTGTCAATATAACTCACTTCTTCTACAAAAACGCGGTGTCCGTCAAGAACTAAACCTTTACTGATTTTTTCTAAATCTTCATATTTAAGGTTTTTATCTAAAGAAACCTGATAGATTTTAGATGATTTCTGACTTGGTAAAGTAAATTTACGAATCATATCAGTATCATTTGTAAACAACAACAAACCAGTTGTGTTTTTGTCCATTCTTCCAATTGGAGCAATTTTAGCTGTAGTAGAACCACGAACTAATTCTAAAACATTACGGTATTCCTGACCTTCGTCAAGAGCAGTGGTAAAGTTTTTAGGTTTATTCAACAAGATGTATTCTTTCTTCTCAGGAGTAAGTGTAACACCGTCAAAGTTTACAACATCATTTAATTTTACTAAATATCCCATTTCAGTAACCGGAACGCCATTTACTTTTACGTTTCCAGACTGAATGTATATGTCGGCATCACGACGTGAGCAAACTCCTGAATTCGAAATATATTTATTCAAACGGATTTCGTCAGCAGCTTTTTGTCTTTTAGGTGCCTGATTTTGTTTTTTAAGTTTTTGTGCCGCTTCTTCCTCCGCTGCTTTCACGGCAGGTTTTACTTTTTTCGGCCCTTGAGCACGCTTTTGCATGGCAGGTTTTGGCTTGTTAGAGTTTGATCTGGAGCTATTTGGTCTAGAACCACCTCTTTTATTATTGCCTTCCTTATTGTTCATAAATTCTGTAATTTGTGCAAAGATAGTTTATTCTTGCTAAATAATCCTAAGTTCAATGTTCTTAGATTGATAGCCTTGTTTTTTTGTTGATTTACCGAGTGTTGTGATTTAGTTTTCAGTCTCGGTCTCCGTTTACAGTTTCATCTTAGATCTTACACGTGACATTTCACATTTTACATCTTCATTATAAAAAATCAAATCTTAAGCAGTAAACTTTTTCCATGCCATAAAACGCTTGGGTTTATCAAAACAATGCAGAAAACCCCTGATACAATTAAGAATTTTAGCGTGTTGTGAAGCAGTAAAAATTGCTCTTTTGTATTTGATTTCCAAAGATAAAGCAGGAAAAAAAGCAAAAAGATGTAACAGACATAGAAGTAAATGTCCATGTAGCCCACATCGTAAATGTTGATTAAAATATAAACGGGTAGTATAGTCAAAAACGTCAGAGCAGTTATGATTTGTTTTGAAACCTTTTCGTTGTATATGATTGGAATAGTTTTGTAATTATTAGCCAGATCTCCTTTCAGATTTTCTAAATCTTTTATCATTTCGCGAATCAATAACAATAAAAACAGAAACATGGCGTGGGCAGAAATTACCGCAAAGTGACTCATGTGGTTTTCAATCTCTTCAAATGATATGGCGTTGTAGAAATAGAGTAAGATGGCAAAAAAGGGAATAACAGCCAGTAAAGCGGCAGTTAAATTCCCGACAATAGGGTATTTTTTTATTTTATGGGAGTAAAACCAAATGAGGAAAATGTAACCGGAAAAGAAGAAAAAAGCCCTCCAGGAAACAATTAGAGCCATTAATGCAGCAATAAAATTCAAAGTAAAATAAACCGATAATTTGGTCTTCTGACTCACCAGTCTGTCCAACATCGATTTATTGGGTCTGTTGATTAAATCTTTCTGACTGTCGTAAAAATTATTGATAATATAACCTGAAGCAATGGTAATAGCGGAAGCAAAAACGATTAAAAATAAGCGAAAATCAAGTAAGATATCTAAAGCCCTTTTTTCGGGAGCCAAAATAAAAATGGCAGATAAATACTGTGCTAAAACAATGATCGGAATGTTGTAACCTCTCACTACAGAGAACAAACTAATAACTTTCATCGCCAAAATTTTATTCTTTCTGCTTAACATTTTTTTGTTAGAGGTTATTGTTTTTTAATTAGCATTAACGGATTTAAATGCTAAAGTACATCTTTTAATAGAGCTGCAGAGCCAAATCCAAGTTTTCTTATGCATTGCAGCGCTTCTCTTTGTGAAACCGGTACTTCTTTAATTCGTTCTTTTTCCATAAAATAAACGCCTCCACCCATTGGATTTGGTGCATCCGGAATAAAAACGGTAAAATGGTCTTCATTAATTTGTTCGATCAAAAAAGCAAATTGCCAACCATCATCTACACGAGCCAAAATTACTTTTAAATTCTCTTCATCGTTAGTTCCGAATATGTTTTCATTTATGCCTTTCATAAACGAATATCCCGGAATCAGGCTTAAAATTTTATCCTCAAGTTTAGTAACCAGATTTTTTGCCGTTTTTGTTTTGGCAACTATACCTGCTAAAAAACAGATAACGATGATGATTACTAATCCGATTATTTCCTGTAGCGCCAATCCTAATATCTTTACTTTAGGCAAATGACTCGATAAAGGAAGTGTTATTTTTTGTACAATATGATAAGCTTTCTCAAGGAGAATAAAAAATATGGCAAGCGGAACCAAAAAAAGAATTCCTCCCACAAGAGTAGTCCTTATAATTCTTAAGATACTTTTCATATTGACATGTTTAGTTTAAATTTTTATAAAAAAATCAGACAAAGCAACAAAATCAAAAAAGGCAAATAGAATTGAATTCTACTTATTGGAACGGTAAAATTTTGGAGAAATTATAAATTAGAATTGATAAACAACTTCTAATTTATAGTCCTTTAACGAAACTTTAGCGCGTTCTAAATCTTCAGTAAAACCTAGAATATAACCACCACCGCCAGAACCACAAAGTTTTAAGTAATAATCATTTGTGTCAATTCCGTGTTGCCAGATTCCGTGAAATTGTTCCGGAATCATTGGTTTGAAGTTATTCAAAACAACTTTAGAAAGTTTCTTGGTGTTGGTGAATAACGATTTCATGTCACCATGTAAAAAGTTTTCGACACAGGCATCGGTATATTTTACAAACTGGTTTTTAAGCATGGTACGGAAACCTTTGTCTTTTAGGTTTTCCATAAAAATATTTACCATTGGAGCCGTTTCGCCTACAATTCCGGAGTCTAATAAAAACACAGCGCCTTTTCCGTCAAAACTTTGAGTCGGAATACCGGTTGCTTCAATATTGTCTTTAGAATTGATTAAGATTGGAATGCTTAGATAACTGTTTAAAGGATCTAAACCGGAGCTTTTTCCGTGGAAAAAACTCTCCATTTGAGAAAATATATTTTTAAGCTGTAACAGTTTTTCGCGAGTTAGATTTTCTAAAACGGTAATTTTATTTGTAGCATATTTATCGTAGATCGCCGCTACAAGAGCACCGCTGCTTCCAACTCCGTATCCTTGTGGAATACTGGAATCGAAATACATACCTGTTTCAACATCATTTTTTAATGTAGTCAAATCAAAAGTAACCAATTCCGGTTGTTCTGTTTGTAAGGTTTCAAGATAGTCTACGAAACGTTTCAGGCTTGCGTTTGATGCAATAGCTTCTGCCGAAGGTTCTTCGGTTTTCTTTAAAGCACCATTGTAAAAGTTATAAGGAATAGAAAGTCCTTTGGAATCACGGATAATTCCGTATTCTCCAAAAAGTAATATTTTCGAGTAAAATAATGGTCCTTTCATAATTTATTTAATGTCTTTCTTTATTTTATTTGGGTCTTGTCTGGTGTCAAAAACAGCAATTATCTCAACTCTTTTAATATTGAATTTATAATAAATTGTTGTCTGTTTTGTAATAACACATTTGTGCGTTTTTTTATTGCTTTCAGATTTTGGAAAAGCCTCAGGGTTTTCTCGAATAACTTTTAGGCAATAGTATAATTTTTGAGCAAATTTTTGACGAACACTTTCTGACCATTTATTCTCTATGTGTTCTAAAATATCCTTGATTTTAGTTTTAGCAAAATCTGAAATTACAATTTGCCTCATTACTTAAATCTTAGATGTATTTTTGAATGAAAGTTTCAAAATCAGAGTATTCTCCACGTTCAATTTGTCTTTCCCCTTCTTTAATCTCTTCTTTTTGCTCCTCCGTCAACTCCTCCCACCAATCTTTTTTTTCTTTCTTAAAAATTTTGCGGATGGACTGAATGATAGCCGGATCTTCTGTATCTGCTAACATTTTGATCAACTCGAGTTTTTCTAATTGAATGTCCATAATCTGAATTTTTAATTAAAGATACAAAAATTATAATGCAATTGCACCATCTCCAATTTTGTCGCAAATGTACTGACCATTCTGACAAAATACAACTAATTCGTCCTGAATAAATTGTAACACTTTTTCGCTAACGTTTTCGGGATACAGAACGTGAACATTTGCCCCAGCATCAAGCGTAAAACAAACCGGAATCTGAGTTTCATTTCTGAATTTCCAGATGGCATTTATAATCTGCAAAGTGTTTGGTTTCATCAAAATATAGTAGGGCATAGAAGTCATCATCATAGCATGTAAAGTCAGGGCTTCACTTTCTACTACTTTTATGAATTCGTCCAGATTACCGCTTTTAAAAATGGCAATTAACTGATCCAGGTTTTCATGCGCCTGAGCAAAACGTCTTTCGGCATACGGATGGTTGTGCATTAAATCATGTCCAACGGTACTGGAAACCTGTTTTTCGCCTTTATCGACCAATAAAATAGTGTCCTGATAATTCTTGAAATTGTCATGAATGGCGTACGGAAATTCAACACCAAATAAGTCAGAACTTCCTTCAATATTGGCTTGATTTCCCCAAACAACCACTTTTCCTTTTACACTTCTGCAGGCGCTTCCCGAACCTAAACGTGCAAGAAAGGAAGCTTTTTGAAAGAAATAATCGTCGGTCATTTCAGGATTCAGTGCTTTTTCGAGACTCATAAAGTTCATTGCCAAAGCCGCCATTCCAGATGCCGAAGAAGCAATTCCTGAACTGTGCGGAAAGGTATTCTGAGTGTCAATCGTAAAATGGTATTGTTTCAAAAAAGGAAGATATACTTCGATTCTTTCTAAAAACTTCTGAATTTTGGGTTTAAAATCTTCTTTTGATTTTCCTTCAAAAAGCAAATCAAAAGAAAAATCCTTAGCAGTAGCATTGAGTGAAGTTGAAACACTGAGCGAAGCCGAAGTGTCTTTCTTCTCAAAAGCCAGTTTAGTAATCGTTTTACAATTGTTAAGTGTAAAACTCACAGATGGATTCGCCGGAATCTGATTGTCTTTTTTGCCCCAGTATTTTACTAATGCAATATTGCTGGGAGCGCTCCACTCAAAATTGCCTTTTTGGATATCCGAAGTATATTTATTTGGAATAAAATCAGTTGCTGTAAACATGAAATATAAAATTTTGACAAAGATACTTTTTCTTATTTATTTGTCGCTAAAAGGGGAATATTTAAACCATATAAGTGATGTAAGAAAATATAAGGCAGCGCTTGGGTTTTACTTTGCTTGTTTGGTTTATAGGGTTCAAAGCTCATTTTTTATTTGTTTGATGCTAAAAGGGGAATATTTAAACCATATAAGTGATGTAAGAAAATATAAGGCAGCGCTTGGATTTTACTGAGCTTGTTTGGTTTATAGGGTTCAAAGCTCATTTTTTATTTGTTGATGCTAAAAGTGGCATATTTAAACCATATAAGTGATGTAAGAAAATATAAGGCAGCGCTTGGGTTTTACTTTGCTTGTTTGGTTTATAGGGTTCAAAGCTTATTTTTTATTTGTTGATGCTAAAAGTGGTAGATTTAAACGATATAAGTTATGCGAGAAAATATGAAGTAGCGCATAGACTTTCCTGAACTTACATCACTTATATGGTTTAAAGTCCATTTTTGTCTATTTTTGGCTTAAAATTAAATATAATGAATAAAATAGTCCGAATTGTAATTGCTTTAATGGTTTGTTTGTTAGTGGGTTATTCTGCCAGTACGGTTACAAGACCCAGTATTGAGACTTGGTATGTTACGCTTATAAAACCAGCTTTTAATCCGCCCAATTGGATTTTCATGCCGGTTTGGACGTTTCTTTATGTTTTAATGGCGGTAGCAGCAGGATTGGTTTGGGATAAAATAAAAGAACAAAATCAAGAGGTAAAAACGGCTTTAGGTTTCTTTTTGATTCAATTGACTTTAAATGCGATTTGGTCGTATCTTTTCTTTGGATTGAAAAACCCGATGTTGGCTCTGATTGAGATTGCAGTTTTAGAATTGATGATTTATGAAACGTATTTGAAATTTATTAAAATCAACAAAACAGCAGGGTATTTACTAATTCCGTATATGGTTTGGGTTGCTTTTGCTGCGATTCTGAATGCCAGTATTTGGTGGTTGAATTGATGTTGTTTTTTGGTTCCTGTTTTTTTTGTTTCAAGTTTCAGGTTTAATTTATTGTTTTGTTAATATGAATAAGTTTAAAGTTTTTGTTGTTCTGGTTTTGATTTCATTTAAGACTTTTGCTTGTTTGAATGGGGAAACAAAAGAATTAAAAAATGGAGTTATAGTTTATGTAGATTATCAAGGTCTTGTTCCTCATGGGCATAATTTCGGGTTAGATAACTTCCCAAAATTGATTTCCGAACTTGAGGGTTTATACAAGAAAACAAATAATATAGAGTATTTGTCTGATAAGGGTTATGTTTTAATTGTTCAAAAAAAGTATAAGAAAGCCTTAGAATTGTATCTGAATATTGAACGAATTAAACCTAATCGATATTCAACAGCTTCAAATATTGGAACTCTTTATGAACTAATAGGAGAAAATCAAAAAGCATATGAATGGATTAAAAAATCGATTCAGATTAATCCCGAATCTCATAATGGTTCGGAGTGGCTGCACTTGAGAATTTTAGAAGCAAAAATTAAGAATCTGACAGATGTTTCAGGTCAGTTTTTAATAAATACTAATTTTGGAGACAAGAGAGAACCTAAAACAAAATTATCGAATGCCGAAGTAGACAAGTTGGCAAAAGAAATTTATTATCAGGTAAACGAGCGAATTAGTTTTATAAAACCAAAAGACAGGGTTATTTCGATTTTGCTTTTCGAGTTAGGGAATCTGGTAAGACTAAAAAGAGAGCCTGAAAATGCGGAAAGAATTTACAACCTCGCTAAGAATTATGGTTTTCAAGACGAACTAATAAATGTCAGAATTAAAAGTATATATGAGAGTAAAGCTAGATATTTTGAACAAAGAACCTGGAATTTAGAAAGCAAAATTAAGGCATTACAAAATAGTAAAGATGGGGTTGATTTAGACTATACCTATCAAATAGAAACGGCTTTATTAATTGTCTCTATAGTTGTGGGGATTTTGTTGATAGTCTTATTACTATTGTATTTTAAATGGAAAAAATTAAATGATTATATAATTTTGAATGATTTCACGAAATAGAAACTGTTTTTAGAAAAATCCTGAATGCCAGTGTTTTGTAATGAAACAGAACATAATGTATTATTTCAATTGCTTCAATTTTCGAAATTCTAAAGGATTAACTCCTTCGTGTCGGCTAAAATATCTCGAAAGATTTTTAATATCCGTGTAACCACAAACATCTGAAATCTCTGTGACAGACAGATCTGTTTCGATCAAAAGTTGTTTGACCTGTTTGATTCTTAGAGTATTGATTTCGTCGAGTATACTTCGCTTTAAAACCAATTGGAATCTTTTTTCTAAAACTCTTCTCGACAATGCGGTGGCCTTCACAACATCATCTACGGCAATTCTTTCTTTATAATTGTAATAGATAAAATGAAGCGCTTTGCTTATTTCTTTATCGTTTACCGCCAGAAAATCGGTTGATCTACGGGTAATTATTTGTAAATGTTCTACCTGAATATCGTTGTAAATCCCTTCTTTATTTTGCATCATTTTACTAAGAAGCTGTGCCGTTTCGAAACCGGCTTTTTCAGTATTTAAAGAAATACTCGATAAGGGAGGATCAGACAGATTGCAAATACTCAGATCATTGTCGACTCCAAGCACAGAGACTTGTTCGGGAACGTTGATACCAATGGCTTTACAGGCTTCGGTAACATGTTGCCCCTGATTATCGTCGCAGGTCATGATGGCGATTGGTTTTGGTAAAGCTTTAAGCCAATCGGCAAGTTGTGATTCTTTGTAGCTCCATAGTGGCGGAGTTTCTTCTTTTTGATGTTGGTAGATGTGAACGTTACAATTGACTTCTTTCACTTTTTCGCAAAACCCTTCACATCGTTCACGCGACCAGACAATATTATCAAAGCCATAAAAAGCAAAATTTTTAAAGCCTTTTTCGATAAAATAAGAAGCGGCCATGTGTCCCGTTTCTTTATAAAGTCCGGTAATGTTTGGAATGCCGGCAAAACGTTCGTTAGTATCCTGTGCAATGATCGGAATGTTTAACGAAAGCAATTTTTCAAATACCTGTTCATTTTCAATTTGCGCTATAATGCCATTAGCACCCCAGGTTCTGGCCCATGCAATGGCATTTTTTAAATCCTTTTTATTTCCGCTTACAATTGGAATCCGGCAAAAGTTAAGCGGGCCAAATAGTCTGGAATATTTCGCAATTCCGTTTAAAAGCCCTCGGCCATATTCTTCAGAAAAGTTAACTAACAATAATACTTTGGGTGTCATTTTTATTAGATGTTAATTGGGATACAGTGCTTTACATTAAAATGAAATCTGAAAATAAGTACTAGTTTGCTTCGAATTTTGGAATTGTAAATATTCGCAAAATGAAGATTAATTATCGCAAATATACCATTATCAATTCAATTACAAGACTACTTTTGTTTTGTGGTTTTTAATGAAATGCTTAAAAATGTTTTAATTATTAGTTTTTTTAACCTTTTTTAGAAGCATTTAATTGGTTTTAGTGAAATGTATCCTTTTTTATTTTGTAGTAAAAAAATGATGAATTTAAATGACTAAGTCAGAAGACCAAAATGTTTCAAACCTTAAATCTTAACCAATAGTAATCTCCCTAATTAGATTAAAAGAAAAATTATGAAGAATATAAATTATACTAATGCGATTTTAATTTCATTTCTTTTTTGGGTAATGAGCTGTATGATGGCTGTAAATGCTCAAAATGTAAAATTCGAACAACAATTAAAAGAAGGCTGGACTATAGCATCATCTGCCCAAATAAACAATTCGGGAGATAAGATTTCTGTAGCCGGTTTTGAAGTTTCAAAATGGTATACAACCACAGTTCCGTCAACGGTGATGGCTTCTTTAATTGCCAATAAAGAATACGCGGATATTTTTATGGGAGAAAATATCAGTAAAGTAGATACGACACGATTTAGAGTGCCTTGGTGGTATAGAAATGAGTTTGTTATCGAAGACGCCTCAAAAAATACAGAATTGCAATTTGAAGGGATTAATTATCGGGCCAATGTTTGGCTGAATGGCAGCAAGATTGCTGCTGCAGACAGTTTGTTCGGAGGCTTCAGAATATTTACTTTAAACATTTCAAAACATATAAAAAAGGGAAAGAATGTGCTTGCTGTTGAAGTTTTTCATCAAAAGCCGGATGAGCCCTCAATTGGTTTTGTCGATTGGGCACCTATGGCACCGGATCGCGAATTGGGACTTTGGAGACCTGTAAAGCTTAAAATTTCAGACAAAACAAGTCTGAATAACATCTTTGTGACCTCAAAAATTGATAAAAAAGAATACAAGAATGCAACATTGGAAATTTCGGCTGAGGCTGTAAACCATACCAACGAAGCGGTAGAATCACTTTTAAAAGGAAAAATTGAAAACATCACTTTCGAAAAGAAAGTAACACTTCAGCCTTTTGAGAAGCGAATCATTGTTTTTAAATCTTCAGAGTTTAAACAGTTGAATATTAAAAATCCTCGTTTGTGGTGGACGTACGAATTAGGAAAACCAAACTTGTACACGTTGACCCTGTCTATTGAAACCAATAAAAAAGTTTCCTATTCAAAAGCTACTTCTTTCGGAATCCGTGAAGTGGAGGATTATATCACTGCAAAAGGGTACAGAGGTTATAAATTAAATGGTGTTGAAGTTCTGATTAAAGGCGGCGGCTGGGTCGATGGAATGTTCTTAAACGATACCGAAGAAAAAGTAAAAGCCCAATTAGAATACGTAAAACAGACTAACATGAACACGGTTAGGATGGAAGGTTTTTGGGGAAATAGCGAAAGAATTTACGAAATGGCCGATGAAATGGGACTTTTGATGATGGTGGGTTGGAGCTGTCAATGGGAATGGAAAGGGTACCTGGACAAACCGGAAGATGATTTTATGTCGATCAAAACTCCCGAAGACATGAATCTCATTATCAACTACACCCGCGATCATGTCAATTGGCTACGAAACCATCCGAGTATTTTTGTCTGGGTAATGGGAAGTGATAAACTACCTCGTCCGGAATTGGAAGAAAAATACAATATTTTGTTTAAAGAAATTGATACTTCGAGACCTCTTTTAATGTCTTGCAAAGGAATGGAAAGTACAATTTCGGGAAAAACCGGAGTAAAAATGAATGGTCCTTATGAATATGTAGCGCCCAATTATTGGTTTGTGGACACGGAAAACGGAGGTGCTTTTGGTTTTAACACCGAGACAGGACCCGGCCCTCAGGTTCCTTCACTTGAAGTTGTAAAAAGCATGATTCCCGAAGATAAATTATGGCCTATAAATACAACTTGGGATTTTCATTGTGGAAGAAATGAATTTCAAACCCTTGAGCGTTTCACAACGGCTTTCAACAACAGATACGGAATTCAGCATAATGTTGAGGATTTTACTTTTAAAAGTCAGGCCTCAAATTTAGAATCGATGCGTTCGATGTACGAAGCTTTTGCAATAAACAGAAGCAATACGACAGGAATCGTACAGTGGATGTTTAACTCGCCGTGGCCCAAACTAATCTGGCAGTTTTGGGATTACAATCTCTTGCCAAATGCCGCTTTTTATGGAGCAAGATTGGGGGCTCGTCAGGTAAATATCGCTTACAATTATGGTGATAACGCGGTTTATGTAAGCAATTTGAATCCGCAGAAAACTAAAAAATTGAAAGCTCAGGTCAAGGTATTTGATTTTAACGGAAAAGTAATTTTCGAAAAGGAAGAAACAGTTGCTGTAAATGGAAATGCTTCACTTAAAACGATCGCTTTACCGGATGATAAAGCATATTCAAAAATCTATTTTCTGAAAATGAATTTATCAGATGAGAATGGAAAATCAATTGCAGATAATTTTTATTGGTTGTCGACTAAAAAAGATGTATTCGATTTTAAAAAATCAGACTGGATACACACCCCATTAATGGAATATGCTGACTTTAAAGATTTGGATAAATTGCCAAAAGTAAAAATAGCCGCTCAGCATACCATTAAAAAGGAAAAAGATAACTATGAGGTTACGGTGGAACTTAAAAACCCGTCAGCTGCTATCGCGTTTTTAATTGAGTTAAATATCGTTGGTGACCTTTCAGGGAAATCAATAGTTCCGGTTTTGTGGGACGATAACTATATCTCATTAGTACCAAAAGAAAGCAGGACAATAAAAGTCACTTTTCCGGTGGCTGCTTTAAAAGGCGAAAAACCCGTTTTTAGATACAAAGGCTGGAATGTAGACTAATAACAGTAAGATCATTTCTGTAAATAGTGAAGTACAACTATTTAAAATAAAGCGAATAAGAAATCCAAAATAAGACTTTTTTATTCAAAGGGAATACGCATGCCTAAATCTAACTTTTTAATTAATAAACAAATAAATGAAAACGAGTAAGTTAACAGTGGGATTGGTGTTTTTGACCTTTTTTGTTATTTCTTTTCTGACTAACATTATGGGGCCATTGATTCCGGATATTATCAATAGTTACCATTTATCATTGGGTATGGTTGGTTTTCTTCCGTTTTCGTTTTTTGCGGCTTATGGTGTAATGTCAACCTCAGCAGGTGTTTTGCTTGAGAAGTACAGAGAGAAAAAAGTAATGGTGTTTTCCTTTTTGATAGCCGCAGTAGGTTCGCTCTTATTCGGATTGTTTCCTTATTATGCTATGGCGTTGGTTTCGTTGTTTTTAATAGGAATCGGGATGGCGGCTTTGCAAGTAGCCATTAATCCATTGTTAAGAGTCTCGGGAGGCGAAGAACATTTTGCTTTCAATTCGGTAATGGCACAATTGTTTTTTGGATTGGCTTCATTTTTAAGTCCGCTGGTTTATAGTTATCTGGTGACCAACATCAAACACGACCGGACAAATGCAAACGAGTTTCTGGAAATTCTCTCAAAACTGGTTCCCGATACTCTGAATTGGGTTTCCTTATATTGGATTTTTGCTATAACAGCACTCACAATGGCTGTTATTATTTTGCTTTTTAAATTCCCGAAAGTTGAGTTAGAGGAAGACGAAAAAGCAGGAACCTGGAGCGTTTACAAAGATTTGCTTAAAAACAAAACGGTGCTTCTTTTCTTCTTTGGAACTTTTGCTTACGTAGGCACAGAACAGGGAATCGCCAATTGGATGTCAAAATTTCTAAGCGATTATCATCAATATTCCCCTCAGACGATTGGTGCTGAAGCGGTGGCTTATTTCTGGGGACTTTTAACGGCAGGCTGTCTTCTGGGATTGCTTTTGCTTAAATTCTTAGACAGTCGTAAAGTGCTTATTTTGTTTGCCACAGGCGCTATTGTAAGTCTGACTCTTGCGCTGTTTGGTACCGCACAGGTTTCACTTTATGCGTTTCCACTCTCCGGTTTTGCCCTTTCGGTAATGTGGTCAGTAGTTTTTTCATTGGCATTAAACTCTCTTAAAAATAATCATGGAGCCTTCTCGGGTATTTTATGTACCGGTATTGTAGGCGGAGCAGTTATGTCGTTACTAATCGGGAAACTGGGCGATATAATTGGGTTGCGTTATGCCATGACGGTTTTGTATGGTACGCTCGGATATATCCTCAGCATTGGTTTTTGGGCTAAACCATTGGTAAATAATGCTATAATAAATGTAAAGAAAACAAAAGAAAATCAATAATTATATAAAGTTGTAAAAATGTCGGAAAGAAAAATTATAGGCGTTGACATGGGAGGGACAAAAATTCACACCAGCCTTATTTTAGGGAATGAAATAATTTCCGAATGTCTGTTAAATACACCCGCCAAAGAATCTGAACAAATAGTTTTAGACCGATTAATAGAAGCCATAGAACAAGTTTATCAGCCCGATTGTGAAGGCATTGGTATTGGAGTACCAAGTGTAGTAGACTGGAAAGAAGGAATTGTATACGATGTAGTTGCAATACCATCTTGGAAAGAAGTTCACTTGAAAAAAATACTAGAGAATCATTTTAAAATTCCGGTGTACGTCAACAATGATTCGAATTGTTTTGCCTTAGGTGAAAATTTCTTCGGAAAAGGAAGGAACGCTACAAACTTTGTCGGAGTGACTATCGGAACGGGGCTTGGCAGCGGAATCATTATCGAAAACAAACTGTATCAGGGCGTAAACACCGGAGCCGGAGAAATAGGAAGCATATCTTATAAGGATGGAATTATCGAGCAATATTGCGCCAGCGGGTTTTTTACTTCCCGCGGATTAGATGGAGAAAAACTCTATCTGGAAGCCAAAAAAGGAGATCAAAAAGCATTGGAAGTTTTTAAGGATTACGGAAAAAACCTGGCTGAGGTTGTCAAAATAGTTTTATACGCCTACGATCCTGAAACCATAATTCTGGGCGGATCCATAAGTAATTCATATGAGTTTTTTATTGATGCCGTTTGGCAGGGACTTGAGGATTTTATGTTTCCTGTTGAATTAAAGAAACTCAAAATAGAAAAATCACAACTTAAAAACAGCGCCGTTTTAGGAGCTGCTGCACTGGTTTACAATTTTAATAGTGTAGCAGTATAAGGACTGCACCAAAACAGTTGAAAACCATTTGAATAGAACTAACAAACAAAGACCAAAATTATTAACTAAAACAGTATTACAATGAAAAATAGTCTACAAAAAGGCTTACTGGTTATTTTAACCATGCTATGTACTAGCTTGATGTATTCGCAGGAAGTGTCAGGGCTGGTTTCGGATTCTAATGGGCCGCTCCCTGGCGTTTCGATTATAGTAAAAGGAAGCAAAAATGAAGCTCAAACCGATTTTGATGGAAGATTTACGATTAAAAATGTAGGGAAAGGCGCGGTATTGATCTTTAGTTACATAGGTCTTAAAAACCAAGAAGTAAACGTAGGGGACAAAACCAAGATAAATGTAACGATGGCGCAAGACCGCAGCGAGTTAAATGAAGTGGTGGTAGTGGGTTACGGAACCGCAAAAAAGAAAGATTTAACAGGGGCGGTGGACGTACTTTCGTCTAAGGATTTTGATGGAGTTTCAAATACTTCACCGGCTTTATTGTTAAGAGGTAAAGTAGCGGGCGTACAAGTTACACAAACCAGCGGAGAGCCGGGTTCTGCCGTAACCATTCGGGTGCGAGGTTCTTCTTCTGTACGTTCGGGTAACGGACCTTTGATTGTGGTAGACGGTGTTCCGTTAAGCGGTGGAGACGTATCGGCAGAAGGGGCTGATTTACTGGGAACCTCTTCGGCGAAAAATCCTTTAAATTTTATAAATGAAGCAGATATCGAGTCTATTTCGGTGTTAAAAGATGCTTCGTCTACCGCGATATACGGTGCTCGTGGCGCAAATGGTGTGATTGTAATTACGACCAAAAAGGGAAAATCTAATGTTCCTGAATTCAACTTTAGTACCTCAACTCAGTTCAGTACAAAAGCCGGAAATTTTGGTGTCATGAATGCGAATCAGTTTGTGGCAGCCAGTAAAGCAGCCGGAGTACCTTCTATACCGGCAGATCCTGTGACAGGGACTCCACAAATTAATAATCAGGATTTTGGAGGAAGAAATTACAATTGGCAAGATGCTGTATTGCAGAAAGGAATAGCAATAAACAATACTTTATCTTTCAATTCGGCAAGCGAGAATTCGAGTACGAGAGTTTCTTTTTCTACAAGCAATAATAAAGGAATTGTAAAAAACACCGGTTTGGACAAGTACACCGTTTCGTTTTTCAACTCCAATAATTTTTTCGATAAAATACTAAAAGTAGATACGAAATTGCTTTATGCGAGCATAAACGACGAAACGACTTTAATAACAAACAACGCGAGTTACATCGGGAATGTTATTGGTGCAGCTTTATATTGGAATCCAACGCGACCAATTTACAATGCCGACGGACATTATAATGTGGTAAGCGAAACCTACCTGAATCCGGTACAATTATTAGACTCTTATAAAGATTATACAAACACCAATAAATTATTAGGAAGCATTAATGCGGTACTTCGATTAGGAAGTCACTTTAAATACAATTTCCTATTCGGGGTTGAAACTTCGGGCTCTACCAGAAAAAGTCAAATTTTACCAACCATGCAAATTCAGGGAGATGCATTCTTCGGAACCGTTCCGGGATCAGATCCTGTTATTACGAAATACGGTACAGCCTCGATTCAAGGAATCACCAATTTCAATAAAACTTTTGAGAACAACTTAAATTATACCAATAAATTTAGTGACAATTTTAATGTGAATGCCTTAGTCGGTTATTCGTATTATTATTACCTCGCCAGTGGTTTTGTAACTTCCGGGAAAGGATATGATTTGGCTCAAACCAATTTAATAGATAATATTGAAGGCGGACTTCAGAATGAGTTTAGATCGAGTTCTTTTAAAAATGTTTCGGAGTTACAATCTTTTTATGCCAGAGCTGATGCTACTTTCTTTAAACAATATGTGCTTACTGCCACAGTTCGTACAGACGGTTCTACTAAATTGGGTGCCAACAATAAATACGGAACATTTCCGTCAATTGGTTTTGCCGATAATTTATTCGAAAATAAAGAAGGACTGCTTAATAATCTAAAAATCAGAGCCAACTGGGGGATTACAGGAAATCAGGAGTTTGCTCCCAATTCAGCAATCGGAAGAGCCAGTTACGGGAATAACGGAAATTTAAATATCGATTCGAATGCTAATGATGATCTAAAATGGGAAACGACAGAATCATGGGGTATCGGAACTGATTTTACGTTGTTAAAAAACAGATTAACAGGTAGTCTGGATTACTTTTACAGAGATACTAAAGATTTAATTTTTCCTGTTCCGCAAGCCTCAACACAACCGGGGCCCAATACACCACGTAACAAAAATTTACCCGGAAATCTAATCAATCAAGGAGTTGAAATTAGTCTGGATTACAAAATAATTGAGACGGAAAATATCTCTTGGGAAATTTCAGCCAATGCTTCATTCCTGAAAAACGAAATGAAAAACTTCAGAGGTACTGTAGGAACCGGTGGTTTAAATGGTCAGGGATTAGACGGCGCTTATACACAAGTAATCACCAATAATAAACCGCTTTATTCCTATTATCTGTACGATTTTAAAGGATATGATGCTACGGGCAATTCTATTTATACCAATGCCGCAGGGCAGCCAGTCGGACTTGGAGAGGCTTCCAAACAATTATTAGACAAACAACCATTGCCAAAATTAAATTATGGTTTTTCTTCTACTTTCAGATACAAAGGATTTGATGCCGTAGTTTCCTTTTACGGAGTAGCAGGAAATTATATTTACGACAATACACAAAATGCTTATTTCTTTAAAGGCGCCTTTTTAGGAGGTCGAAATGTTACCGAGAAAGCCGCTTATTCGGAGCAAGCGCAAGGAGATCCAAACTCCCCTTCGACGAAATTTTTGCAAAAGGGAGATTTTTTGAGAATGGGTGAATTAACATTTGGATACACTTTTACCGGAGCTTTAATTGAACGAATGAAATGTAAAAATGTACGCATTTATGCAAACGGTTCCAACTTATTATTGTTTACCAATTACACCGGATTTGATCCCGAAGTAGATATCAATAAACAAGTTAACGGAGTTCCTTCTGCTGGTATGGATTATCTGGCCTACCCAAGATCAAAAGGCATCGCTTTTGGACTTAACGTAACATTTTAATTTTAAAAATTATGAAAACTAAAAATATTATAAAAAGTATCTTTTTCGCCAGTACATTGTTTTTAGGTGTTAGCTGTACGAATTTGAATGAAGAAGTTTTAGACGGAACCCTCACCGGAGGAGATAATACTCCTGTTAATACCGCCGCTTTGTTGCGAACCGCTTATCAAGGGTTAAGAAATTTTCAGGTACAAGAGCAAATGCATACCCTTAACGAAATGTCTACTGATGCCTTAGTCGGTCCCACAAGAGGAGGAGACTGGGATGATAATGGTACCTGGAGACAATTTCATGCACTTACGTGGACGCCCGATAATGTCGAAATCAGAAATGCCTGGAACAGTTTGTTGGCAAGTGTGTACGATTGTAATACGATAATCGAAAAGTCTAAGAATCCTTCCGAAATTGTTCAGGCGCGTTTTTTAAGAGCCTTCTTTTATTACAATGTTTTGGATTTATACGGACAAACTCCGTACAGAGAACCGGGATCTCCGCTAACAAATGACCCTAAAGTATGGACCAGAGCACAGGCAACCGATTTTGTAATTACCGAATTAGAGGCTATTTTGAATGATTTACCGGAACGTGTTGCGGGAGATGCAAGTATAGTCAATAGTGATGCAGGTCATTTTTTATTGGCTAAAATTTATTTGAATATCGGGGTTTTCAAAGCAGCAAATCCAGCTGGTCCATATATTTTTGAAGCCGCAAATATGAATAAGGTCATTGCTCATGTAGAAGCCATAAAAAGTAGTTTAGCCGCTTCGTATTGGGATAATTTTGTTCCGGAAAATAACACTTCGCCTGAGATTTTATTTTCTTCAAAAAATGTATTGGGTGATGGAGGAGCGCTTGGCGACTACTGGCGATACGGAATGCATTACAATCAAACACCGGACGGCTACAATGGTTTTTGTACAGTAGGAGAATATTACGATCGATTTAATGCCGCAGACGAACGTCGCCAGCATTCGACTCCTGAAATTATCGCGCATTTCGGGAACCCAATCGGATTTCAATTTGGACAAATGTATGCTCCTGAGACAACCGATGAGGTTACAGGAGTAATTACACCGGGAGGAACAATTCCTTTAAAAGACAGAAACGGAAATCTTTTGTTTTTTACCAAAGAAGTACAACTAATTCTCTCAGGACCAACGATTGAAACTGCCGGAATCAGAACTCAAAAATACCAACCCGATGTAAATAATTTAGACAATCCCGAAAACGACTTTATCTTAATGCGTTATGCCGATGCTTTGTTAATGGAAGCCGAAGCCGTTCTTAGAGGCGGTTCCGCATCAGGCAATGGCTCTGCTCAGGATATTTTGGATAAGATTGCAGTTCGTACAGGAGTTCCGGCTCCAACAGCAACACTCCAAAATGTTTATTTTGAAAGAGGCAGAGAATTATGGTGGGAAGGATGGAGAAGAAATGATATGATTCGTTTTGGAACTTTTCTAGGTGTCAGAGAATTGAAAAAGAATACCTCCTCAGAGAAATATCTGTTGTATTGTCTCCCGTCAGACGCTTTGTTTAATTTGAATTTAAAGCAAAATCCAGGGTATTAAACGTATATTTTCATGTTTAGCAAATTCGGTATGCAGAGCCTTCTGGTTAAAAGGTTTTGTATATCGAATTTGTGTTTTAATCTATTGGATGCAATTCATTTTAACACCTAGAGACATAGCCAACAAAGCTTGAAAAAGACCTTGCAGGAAAACCACAATGCATCAATCAGTAATTTAAAAACCGAATTAAGGTCTTAAATTAATAGGTGAAAAATTTATGATTTTCTTGAAACTTCTCCAATTGTAAAATAAAAATCTATGTCTCTATGTGTTAAAAAAACATTTAGCTAAGTTACACCCATCAAGTTGTTTTATTAATTTTTAACGCCAGACTTTAGTTTCTTAAATTCTTCGTTTTTAGCATACAAAAAATCCATTGTGGTTAAGATATTGCTGTGTTCTAAAAGGGTTTTAGACTTTGGGTCAGCATCACAAAACTCGAGATATAAAGGAACTTCTTCGGCGTTTAATTTCAGCTCTTTAGTAAAAAAATCAGGAGGGCAGGTTTTGGCAATTAGTTTCTTAAAATCATTTTGATTTCGATTGTCTTTTTTTGGTTTTCCATTTCCAAAAGGAATTGTCAGTGACATTCCGTTGGCTATTGTTCCGTCTTTATAACCCGGAATGGTTCGGGTTAGATCGTTGGCTCTTTTAAAAATATCTATTTTGTTGATAGCATCCGGATCGTATTTGATTTTATCAAATTTTATGTTGGTGATGACTATTTCGTTTAACTCTTCCGGTTTGACAACCATATTGACAAGAAGATTGTTTTCAGCAATAGTTGCCTTAGTTATCTTTAGTCTTGTAAAAAAATAAGCACTGGAAAAAAATAATAAACTGTCTCTCACTTTTACAGCAATAGAAAACTCTCCCAAATCATTTGTCGTTGTGCTGGTCTTCGCCGTTTTATTAATGACTTCTACTTTTCCGAGGGGTTTATTGTTGGAAAGAACTTTTCCATGAAGTAACTTGTCAGATTGAGAAATGGAAAGTTGATAGGTGAAAAAAGAAATTGTGGTAAGTAATTTTACTTTCATAAAAGGTTAGTTTGATGAAAGTAAAATTATTAGAATTGTCTTAATGAAAACTTATGGAAGATGTAAAGTCTTGTTAATTGATCTGGAAATCAAAAGTAACCTCCTTTTTCGGTTTCATAAATTTAAAGGAATATTTTTTCTGTAAACTTTTCTAGTTCTCCATTATTTATTAAAACCGGTCCATGACCAAAACAGAGTGTTTTAGGTTTTAAAGCGGCTAATTTTAGAATAGATTTTCTGTTTAGTTCTTGATCAGTCGTAAATAAACCGAGAGGTTCATGTAACCCAACTATTGTGGTTAATAAATTCATATTGGTCAAAACGTCTCCAACAATGAGCAGACCATCTTTTTCTCTGAAAAAAGAAAGATGTCCGCGAGAATGTCCCGGAGTTTCAATTACTGTAAATCCGGCAATAGCATCTCCTTCTTTTAAGGTTTGCGATATGGAATGCCCTTCTCCTGCCCAGAATTTTTGTTGAAATTTTGGAATCAAATGTTTGGGATTTGGATATTCAAAAGTAACATTTCCGTTTTCTGCGGCTGTTTTTTCTAATTTGCTGCACCAAAGTGGAATGCTTAACGTTTCACAAATCGTTTTACTGCTTCCCTGATGATCTGCATGGGCATGCGTCAGTACATGTTTGGTTACCGTGTGGTTTTTTAAAGCGTTTAGAATAATTCCGGCAGAGCTTTTAATTCCGGCATCAACAAGAACATCTTCTATCAGATAACAGTTAATCGCATTTCGTGGAAATAGAGGAATCTGGTAAACATCTTTGGCTATAGTCTTCATCTTTTCAAATTTTATAGAAACAAAGATTTGAATTCAGCCCTTAAATTCTCTTGACAAATGTTAAGAAATGCTTTGTCTGATCCGGCTTAAAGATTCCGCCGTGATTCCTAAAAAAGAAGCCACATGAATCAAAGGTGTTCTTTGAATGATTTTGGGGTGAGCGGTTTCAAGAAAAGTCAGGTATTTTTCTTTTGCAGGAATCATTTGAAGTTTTAGTATTCGATCGGCCATACAGAGATAGTTTTGCTCCGCGAGAATTCTGCCAACACGTTCCCAATTTGGAATTGCAGCATATAAATCCTGCATTTTTTCATAATTTATAGAAAGAACTTCACATTCTTCAAGGCAATGGATATTCTCGTAAGACGGAGTCTGGTTGATGAAACTGGAGTAAGAAGAAATAAAACCATTATCGCAGCTTAAATAAGTAGTGATCTCTTTTCCGTCTTTTAAATAATAGGTACGGGCTAATCCGTTACTAATGAAGAAAATTCTGTTGCTGATTTTTCCAATAGAAGAGAGATATGTTTTAGCATCAAATTTTTCATATTCAAAACAAGAAAGAATCTTTTCTATTTCCTTTTCTGTAAAGGAAGCAATCGAAAGAATTTGTTCTTTTAAGGAGGATTCCATAGCTCTAAAACTAAATACTGTTGGCTAAAATAAATCCGCTCGTCCAGGCATTCTGAAAGTTAAATCCACCCGTAATAGCATCGATATTTACGATCTCTCCGGCAAAATAAAGGTTCTGATGTAACTTACTTTCCATAGTTTTAAAGTTGATTTCTTTTAAGTCAATTCCACCTGCAGTTACAAACTCTTCTTTAAAAGTGCTTTTTCCGTTGACTTGAAATTTTGCTTTGGTAAGTTGTGAAGCCAAATTTTGCAATTGAATTTTAGATAAATCCGCCCATTTGGTTTCCGCGTCAATTGCTGAGGCTAAAACGAAACTTTCCCATAAACGATTTGGAAAATCGAAGGGTGATTTTTTAGAAACGGCTTTTTTAGCGTGTTCTTGTTTTAAGTCTTTTAGTATTTTTTCCGCATCTTCAGTGTCCACGTCGTTAAGCCAATTGACAAAAATGGTGAATTGATAATTTTTATCGAACAAAGTTCTTGCTCCCCAAGCGGAAAGTTTGAGGATTGCAGGGCCGCTCATTCCCCAATGGGTAATTAACAAAGGACCAGTTGATTCGAGTTTGGTATCTTTTACGGTTACAGTTACCTTAGCTGCAACTCCGGGTAATTCTTTGATACGGGAATCTTTAATGTTAAAAGTAAACAGGGAAGGTACCGGACTCACGATCGCGTGACCTTGTGTTTGCAACATTTCCCATATTTTTGGATTGCTGCCGGTGGCAAGAATTAATTTTTCTGCGGCGTAATTTTCGTTCTGTGTATCAATTTTCCAATGCTTTTCACTTTTAAAAATGGATTGAACGCTTTGACCAATTAATACTTTTATACCTAATTTTTCGGTTGCTTTTAAGAAACAATCGATAATAGTTTGCGAAGAATTTGAAACGGGAAACATCCTGCCATCGTCTTCGATTTTTAATTCAACGCCATGTTTTTCGAACCATTCAATGGTATCTCCCGAGCAAAATTGATGAAAAGGGCCACGTAGTTCTTTTTCACCACGCGGGTAAAATTTAACTAATTCATTCGGTTCAAAACAAGCGTGCGTCACATTGCATCTTCCGCCACCGGAAACGCGAACTTTAGAGAGTACTTCTTTTCCTCTTTCTAAAATAGCAATTTTTAGTTTTGGGTTTTTCTCTGCGATATTAATAGCGGTAAAAAATCCTGCTGCACCTCCTCCAACGATTATTATGTCGAAATTTTTGGTCATATTATTTTTTTTGCCACGAATTGCTCGAATTAGCACGAATTTTTGATTTTGTGGGTTCTTTTTTTTGCCACAGATTAAAAGGATTAACATAGATTTTGAAATCCTTCCAATCCTTATTAATCTGTGGCAAAATTAAAGCATTATATTTTATCAGGGAAATCGCTGATGATTCCGTCTACATGGTAACTTTTTATTTTTTGAATGTCCTTTGCCTCATTGACTGTCCACGGTAAAACCCAAAAACCTTTTTCTTGTATTTGTCTTGTGTTTTCCTGATTTAGCAGCTGGTAATCCGGATGAATGGCGCATGCTTTTATGGATTCAGCGAAAGTCAAAGCGGTATCAAGAGCTGTTTCGGTTAGTACTCCAATAAGGATTTTTGAATCTAAATGATGCACTTCCAGCAAAGCATTCCAATCAAAACTCGAAACAATAAAGTGTTCGTAATTCCAGCTTTTTTCAGAAATGTATTGGTGAATTAAAGCGACCACTTTAGCCGCTGTATCCGCATTTTTTAATTCGATATTGATCAGACATTTTTTGTCGATCAGATTAAAAACCTCGTTTAAGGTTGGGATTTCGTATTGGTCTGCGATCAAAAAAGACTTTAATTCGGATAAAGATAGGGTGTTTACAAAACCTTTCCCGTTGGTCATTTTGTCGATGGTTTCGTCATGCATGACTATTAAATGGCCATCAAGGCTGAGGTGAACGTCGAGTTCAATTCCGTCTGCCTTTAGGTCTAATGCTTTCTGAAATGCTTTTAAAGTGTTTTCGGGTTCGTAGCCTTTGGCACCGCGATGGGCTATTTTTAGCATCTTTTTTAGTTTAACCGCAAAGTTCGTGATTTTTGAGTTCGTAATCTTTGTGTAAAGTAAAAAATTAACCGCAAGGTTCGCAAAGTTTAATTACAGCATTACGACGGTTCTCTTTTAATTTTATACCTAATTTTTTTGCACTCAGATTTAGCAGATTGCGCAGATTTTTTATAAAGAGTAAATTAAGATCAGCCTAATCTGCTAAATCTGCGTGCAAAAGAAAATCTTTGCGAACCTTATGTCTAATTTTTTAAACGCAAAGTAAAGACAAGGGGCGCAAAGTTTTTTTTCTTTGCGCCCCTTGCAGTTAATTTTTCCTAGTTCAATTCTAAAACAACAGCCGATTTAGGCTCTAAAGTAATTTCAGTAGTTAAATCAAATGTTTTTTCGGTAATAACATCTTTTCCGGACTTATAGTTTTTGATGTTTTCTTTAAAACGATCGGTTTTAATAGTCTGTGGTTTCGCATTGTTATTAAAAACAACCATCACCGTTTTAGTATCTGTATATCTAAAGTAAACATAGCTATTATTCTCCGGAATATAATGGGTCATTTTTCCGAAATGAACGGCCTCATTCAATTTTCTCCAGTTGAATAATTTAGAGGTAAAATCGAAATATTGTGCCTGCAGTTCTGTTCTTCCTTCTTTGGTAAAAGCATTGTTTTTGTCACCAATCCACCCACCCGGGAAGTCCTGACGAATGCCACCATCACCTTTGCTTTTATCACCACCCATTCCGATTTCTGAGCCGTAATACAATTGTGGAATTCCACGAACGGTAGCCAGTAGTGTCATGACCAATTTGTATTTTGCCACATCATATTTGTAACCATCATTGATACGGTTGGTGTCGTGGTTTTCGGCGAAAACCAAAATATTATTCGGGTTTGGGTACAGGTAATCTAAAGCAAAATTGTTGTAGAATTTGATCATTCCATTGTCCCAGGTTGCTTCATCTTCATTAAAAGCCGAACCAATCTGATCCTGTAACGTAAAATCCATTACACTTGGTAAATTCGAATTGTAGTTTTGAATAGCCCCAATTTTACTGTCTTTTTGCCAATAGGCCAATTGCGCCTGATTGTGCATCCAGATTTCGCCCACAATATTAAAGTTTGGATATTCATCGGTAACCGATTTTGCCCAATTTGCCATAGCCGTTGGATCAGAATAATTGTAAGTATCTACTCTGAATCCGTCCAGATTGGCGTATTCAATCCACCAGATGGCATTTTGAGTCAGGTATTTTGCTACTAATGGATTTCTTAAATTCAAATCGGGCATAGAAGGAACAAACCATCCGTCAAGACAGATTTCTTTGTCCGTTTTTGAAGCATGAATGTCGGTGATTACTTCACGACGGTGATGTGTTTGTGCATAATTATCGATTCTGTTGAACCATGATTTTGTTGGTAAATCCTGCATCATCCAGTGGGTGATTCCCCAGTGATTGGTTACATAATCCATCACCAGTTTCATATTTCTTTTATGCATTTCGGCAGCTAAACGAACGTAATCTTCATTGGTTCCGTAACGGGGATCTATTTTGTAAACATCAGATTGAGCGTAGGTATGATACGAATGTTGTTTGTCATTGTCTTCGTTTAAAGGGGTATTCCAGATTGTAGTTGCTCCCAGAGAAGCGATGTAATCTAAGTTTTTGATGATTCCTTCGATATCTCCACCATGGCGTCCACTTGGATCTTTGCGGTTCTCTTTATCCGTTAAAGAAGCATTACTGTCGTTTTTAGGATTTCCGTTGGCAAAACGATCGGGCATGATTAGGTAGATCATGTCAGAGGCATCGTAGCTTTTTCTGTCGGCTGAATTGGCTCTTCTTTCTTTAAGGGAATATTTTTGGGTAAAAGCGACTTTGTTTTTCATTTTAAAAGAAAAAATCAATTCAGAAGCTTTGAGGTTTTGTGTGTCGATGGTAAGGAAAACGTAGTTCGGGTTTTCTGTTTTTTCTACATTTTTAATGACAACATTGTTTGAAACGGAAGCTTCGTATTGTGCAATATTTTTGCCGTAGAACATAATCTGTAGTTCCGGATTTTTCATTCCTGCGTACCAAAAAGGCGGTTCTACTTTTTGAATCTGTGCTTTCGCGGAAGCAGAGAATAAGAGAACAAGTAGCGTTATTCTATGGATCGATTGGCTTATTTTTTTAATGCTCATAATTTATAAGTTTTTTTGTTTTGTCCATTCGAGCGAAGTCGAGAACTATTGCTGCATCTCGACTTCGCTCGATGTGACAAAATTAGATGTGACAGAAAAGGGATTCTAAAAAAAAAAGACAAGTAATTCTGGGGGAAATCACTTGTCTTTAGAAATTATTTAGTTTCGATAATGCTAATGGCATAACCTCCACCGGGAGCAGACAACTGCGATAATTTTGATTTGCTTGTTACACTAATTTTTTTGATTGTGTAAGCTTGCGGGTTTGTTTTGTAATGTGCGTCTTTTGCATCAGCATAAATTGTAGCGGTATATTTTTTACCTTTTTCAAGGAAGCTGAAATCAATGTTGGATGTACGAGACGTTTCACCGTTTACATTTCCAACGAACCAGTTGTTTGTTCCTTTTGCTTTACGGGCAACGGTAATAAAATCTCCCGGTTCAGCTTCAATATATTTACTTTCAGACCAATCTACCGCAACATCTTTGATGAATTGGAAAGCATCAGGGAAACGATCATAGTTTTCCGGAGTATCTGCTGCCATTTGCAACGGGCTGTACATGGTAACATACAAAGCCAATTGATTGGCGATGGTGCTGTTTACATGAGATTTGTTGTCCGGATTCATTTTGCTGATATCCATTTCGAAGATTCCCGGCGTGTAATCCATTGGACCGCCAATTAAACGTGTAAAAGGTAAAACGGTAACGTGATTGGGTTTAGAACCTCCAAAAGCTTGGTATTCTGTTCCTCTTGCGGCTTCGTTTCCAATTAAGTTCGGGTAAGTTCTGCAAATTCCGGTTGGACGAACTGCTTCGTGCGCATTGACCATAATTTTATAATCAGCTGCTTTTTCGATAGCATATTGATAGTGGTTGACAATCCATTGATCGTAATGGTTTTCACCACGAGGTAAAATGTCTCCAACGTAACCGCTTTTTACAGCATCGTAACCGTTGTCTTTCATGAATTGATACGCTTTGTCCATATGGCGCTCATAGTTACGAACAGATCCTGAAGTCTCATGGTGCATGATAATTTTCACCCCTTTAGATTTGGCATATTCGTGTAAACCTTTCACATCAAAATCCGGATAAGGCGTTACAAAGTCAAAAACATAATCTTTAGAATGACCAAACCAGTCTTCCCAGCCTTCATTCCAACCTTCAACCAAAACAGCGTCGAAACCATTTTTAGCAGCAAAATCAATGTATTTTTTTACGTTGGCATTAGTCGCTCCATGTGTACCGTTTGGTTTTGCTTTTGAAAAATCAGAAACACCCAATTGTACTGTTGGGAAGTCGTTGGTGTACGACCAAGAACTTTTACCTGTAATCATTTCCCACCAAACTCCTATATATTTTACGGGTTTAATCCATGAAGTATCATCAATTTTGGAAGGATCATTTAAGTTCAAAGTCATTTTTGAAGCTAAGATTTCTCTCGCATCATCGCTTACCATAATTGTTCTCCATGGAGAATGACTTGGTGCTTGCATATAACCTTTATCGCCCTTTGCATCCGGAGTTAACCAAGATTCGAAAATCATGTTTTTATCATCCAGATTCAAATGCATACACGAATAATTAATCAAAGCCGCTTCGTGTAAATTGATGTAGATTCCATCATTTGTTTTTAGCATCAATGAAGTTTGTACACCAGTTGGCGAAAATGATTTTTGCGAAACATTTGCGGTATACGCTTTTTCAGACAGACCTCTGATTTCAGACAATTTCGATTTGGTGTAATCGTATTCCTGAGTATCGTAATCCCCTGGAATCCAAAAAGCAGTGTGGTCACCCGCCATTGCAAATTGAGTTCTCTCTTCTTTAATGATAAAGTAAGTAAGGTTTTTTTGCGTTGGGAATTCATAACGGAATCCTAAACCATCATCAAATAAACGGAAACGAATCACGATTTGACGGTCTGTTCCTTTTTGATTTAAAGTAACAGCCAATTCATTGTAATGATTTCTAATCTGATCTACTTCTCCCCAAACCGGTTTCCAGTTTTCGTCAAAAGTGGTTGCTTTGGAATCCGCAATTGTAAAATCGTTCAACAAAGATTTTTGGTCCCCTTTCAGTTCAAGTCCAAGTTTACTGGTTTTTACAACTTCTTTATTTTTGTACTTTAAATTATAAGTTGGCGTTCCGTCATTTTGAAGCGAAAATTCCATTACAAATTTTCCTTCGGGTGATTTTAATTGTTGCGCTTGGGCTACTGTGCTAAATGCAAACAGTAGGAAACTTGCAAGAAATAATTTCTTCATGATTTTAAGTTTAAAATTTTCGACTTTAATTGATTTGAGCCATTTTGCTTATCGTTAGTGGTTTGTCATTCACTATAATAGTTAAATCCTGATCACCATCTACCGTAAATATAGTTTCAATATGATTTACAGCGACTTTCACAATTCGATTTCTAAAGTTTATTTTAAAGGAATAACCGTCCCATTCTTTTGGAATTTTGGGTGAAAAATGAAGCTGGTCTTCGATCACACGCATGCCACCAAAACCTTCTACAATACTCATCCAGGTTCCGGCCATTGAGGTAATATGACAACCTTCCTCCACTTCTTTGTTATAATCATCCAGATCTAAACGGGAAGTTCTTAAATAGAACGTATAAGCCATATCCATTTTATCCAAAGCAGCTGCCTGAATGGAATGTACACATGGCGAAAGCGAACTTTCATGAACGGTAAACGATTCGTAAAACTCAAAATTACGTTTTAATTCTTCTTTAGAGAAATGATTTTCAAAGAAGTAGAAACACTGTAAAACATCTGCCTGTTTAATGTAAGGCGAACGTAAAACACGATCCCAAGACCATTTTTGATTGATCGGTCTTTGCGAACGATCCAAATCTTTTACAGGAACTAAATCTTTGTCCAAAAAGCCGTCTTGCTGTAAATAAAGCCCTAGTTCTTCTGAAATCGGGAAGTACATATTGTCCGCTACTTTTTTCCACTCCTGAATTTCAGCAGCAGAAAGCGTTACTTTTTCAAGGATGCGTTTGTGATCAGCAGGATATTCAACAGCTACTTTTTTGATTTGTTCTTCAGCATAATCAATACACCATTTTGCAATATAATTGGTATAGAAATTATTGTTGATGTTGTTTTCGTACTCATTTGGACCTGTAACGCCCAAAATCACATATTGGTTTTTGTCTTTAGAGAAAGAAGCTCTCTGGTGCCAAAAACGCGCAATTCCGATTAAAACTTCTAATCCTTTTTCGGGAATATAAGAGTAATCTCCGGTGTAACGATAGTAGTTGAAAATAGCAAAAGCGATCGCACCATTTCTGTGAATTTCTTCGTGTGTGATCTCCCATTCGTTATGACATTCTTCGCCATTCATAGTCACCATCGGGTAAAGAGCAGCGCCATTTTTGAAGCCTAAATTGTCTTTCGCATTTTCAATCGCTTTGTCTAATTGATTGAAACGATAGGTCAATAAATTACGGGCCACCTGTTGGTCTTTGGTCGCCATGTAAAACGGAATGCAATATGCCTCCGTATCCCAATAGGTAGATCCGCCGTATTTTTCGCCCGTGAAACCTTTTGGCCCAATGTTTAATCGACTGTCTTTTCCTAAATAAGTTTGGTTTAATTGAAAGATATTAAAGCGAATTCCTTGCTGTGCTTTGACATCGCCATCGATCGTAATATCTGACATTTCCCAGATTTTACTCCAAGCCTCCTTCTGATTTTGAAGCAGGGTATTGTATCCTAAACTTAAAGCCGCTTTAATACATTTTTCGGCAGCCGTTAAAGTATTTTCATGATTTAAAGAAACCGTATACCCTCCAATTTTCTGAATAGAGGAAGTTTGTCCTTTTGCAATAATAGTCCCATAGGTATATTGCACTTTATCTGCAGTTGAGTCGATTATTGAAGGCGAAATATTTACATTTTCACCATTTGCAAAAATCGTATTGTGCATGAAAGTCGTAACTTTAAAATGCGTTTTAAAAGTCTGTGCCGTTACAAAAGCTTCATTGGTACCTTTTTTTACCTCCAATGGTTCCCAGAATTTTTCATCCCAGTTCGCATCTTCATTGGTTACTCCGGCATCGATATAAGGTTTGTAAACGATTTTGGCATCTTTATTCAGCGGTGTAATATCGTATTTGATAACTCCTGCTTCATCCAAATCTAAAGAAAGAAAACGACGAACGTTTACAGCGATTTCAGTTCCGTTTTTCAGAACCGCTTCAAAAGAACGGTTGTACCATCCTTCTTGCATGTTCAGTTCTCTGCGAAAGTTTCTTACCTCCGTACAATGGTGTAAGTCCAGGTTTTCTTCGTTGATTTCAATGTCAATTCCGATCCAATTGGGTGCATTTAATACTTTTGCAAAATATTTTGGATATCCATTTTTCCACCAACCCACTTTGGTTTTGTCCGGATAATAAATTCCTGCGATATAACTTCCCTGAAAAGTTTCACCGGAATAGGTTTCTTCAAAATTGGCACGCTGTCCCATAGCACCGTTTCCGATACTAAAAAGGCTTTCTGAGGATTTTACGCTGCCGGCATCAAATCCTTCTTCTATGATGGACCAATTGTCTGGTTTTATATAATCTTGATTCATTTTGATAATTTGATAATTTGGCAATTCGATAATGCGTCAATTAGAAAATGAGATAATTCGATAATGTGTCAATTGAGATAATTAACTTTTCTAATTTGTTATCTTTTGAATTGCGGTTGTTGTACGTTTTTTTTAATTTGATATTGTGCCAATGTGAAAATTCGATAATGTGTCAATTTGCCAATTAGATAATTCGAGTTTCTAAAAAATTATCTAATTTTCTAATTGACCAATTCTCTCATTGACTAATTAGTTTCTCAATAAAGCTCTGGTCGATTTCGGTGAAATCATTAAAAATATAATCGGCTTCGTGTAAAACTGTTTTCTCACCAATTCCAACACTTACCATTTCGGCTCTGTTTGCGGCTTGAATTCCGGCAACAGAATCTTCGAATACAATGGCATTTTTTGGGTCAATGTTTAGTAATTGCGCCGCTTTTAAGAAAACTTCCGGATCGGGTTTTGCATTGGTAACGTCGTTCCCGTCAACAATAACATCGAAGTAAGAGAGGATCCCTGTTTTTTCTAAAATTGGTCTTGCATTTTTACTGGCTGAACCCAAAGCAATTCCTTGGTTTTTATCTTTTAAAAGTTGTAATGTTTTAAAAACTCCCGGAAGAATTTCGCTGGCATCCATGTCAACTAAATAAGATAAGTAATCTTCATTTTTTTGAATTAACCATTTGTCTTTGTCTTCCTGTGAAGCCTGAACATTTCCTAATTCAAGTATGATATCTAGAGAACGAATACGACTTACGCCTTTTAGCAACTCGTTGTCTTCGTGTGTAAAATTTATATGTAATGCCTGAGCGATTTTCTGCCAGGCTAAAAAATGATATTTGGCCGTGTCGACGATCACGCCGTCAAGGTCGAATACGAATGCTTTTCTGTTATTCATGAATTTCAATTTTAGTTCTGTTATTTACCCTTAGCGTGAGCAAGCCAGCAAAAATCATGGATACTCCGCCGATGATTAAAGCGTAAATAGGTTCATTGTGGAAGAATTGTTTGATGACAAATCCCAATATCGTAGCCGCTACAATTTGCGGAATTACCACAAAGAAGTTGAATACCCCCATGTAATACCCCATTTTTGCTGCCGGTAAAGCACCGGATAACATGGCATAAGGCATGGATAAAATACTAGCCCACGCTATTCCAATACCCAACATTGGCAGAATAAGAAGTTGTTTATCGCCTATGAAATAAATTGAAATTAAACCAACACCTCCCGCGCATAATGCTAGTAAATGTGTTGCTCTGATCCCTACTTTTTTGGCAATAACCGGTAATAGGAAAGCAACTGCGGCGGCGATTCCGTTATAAACAGTAAACAGTACAGAAACCCAGTCGGCAGCATCGTTGTATACTTTTGAAGTAGTGTCTGTTGTGCCAAAAATATGTTGTGTAACGGCTTGTGTGGTATAGATCCACATGGAGAAAAGGGCAAACCAAGAGAAAAACTGTACCCATGCTAATTTTTTCATTGTAGCAGGCATGTTCAGTAAATCGGTCATTATAATCGTAAAACCATTGTTAACTTTCGAAGTTCTTAATCGGGAGGCTATCATAAATAAAACACCCATGAAAATTAATCCGATAAAAAGAATGTATAGTTCTTTGGCTAAAGAATTTTCGAAGATCAAGAAAGAGGTCAACGTACCAACTACCGCTAGCAGTACGCCCAAAGTAAGCTGTTTTTTTATGTTATCATCAGAGTCGGTTCTCGGATTGATGATTTCTTCTTTGTCTTTTTTAGCTTGTTCTTCAAAAGCATGAAGTTCTTCGGGGGTGTATTCTGTTGTTTTGAAAACCGTCCATAAAACAGAAAGCAAAAAAACGATTCCACCAATGTAAAACGACCATTTTACAGAATCAGGAATAATCCCTTCCGCAGCGGTATTGCTAACACCAAAAACATTGGTAAAAAGATAAGGCAAAACTGAACCTACAACAGCTCCGGTACCGATAAAGAAACTCTGCATCGCAAAACCTAAAGTGCGTTGTTTTTCCGGTAAATTATCACCAACAAAGGCACGAAAAGGTTCCATCGAAACGTTGATCGAGGCATCCATTATCCACAAAGTTCCGGCAGCAATCCATAAAGTCGGAGAGTTGGGCATAATGAATAAAGCCACAGAGGATAGAATCGCACCAATTAAAAAATAGGGACGGCGTCTGCCTAATTTGGTCCATGTTCTGTCGCTAAAATATCCAATTACAGGTTGAATGATCAGACCGGAAACAGGAGCGGCAATCCATAAGATTGGAATTTCGTCAATTTTAGCACCAAGGGTTTCAAAAATTCTAGAAGTATTTGCGTTTTGCAGTGCAAAACCAAACTGTATTCCCAAGAAACCGAAACTCATGTTCCAAATTTCCCAGAAACTTAATTTACGCTTTTCCATTATCGTAATTAAAGAATTAATTAGACGATAAGCGCTTTGCTTATCAAAACTTACTTATTTTTTCGAAGTAAAAGTAAAAGCTTTGAGCGGAGGTAAAAGTATTAATTATTTTTAGATATATGCTAATAAAAAAGTCATAAATATTTTTTATGACTTTGGAAAGGGTTGATTTTAAGAAATTTAGTCCGTAGATTCTCTTTTTATAAGATGGGTTTCGATGACTTCTGTAGTGTAGTTTTCATCTTCTTCTTCGTCATCATCATGTTCGGCTTCCAGCCTTTCTATAAGCATTTTAGCAGCTTTGTTTCCCATTTTTTCTCCACTTTGACTTACGGTCGTAATACTTGGAGTTGAATATTTGGAGATAATTCCATCGGTAAAAGCAATTACGGCAAGATCTTCGGGAACTTTAAGTCCCATTTTATGAGCTGTTTTGATAATTGTTACGGCAAAAAGTTCATTTACGGCAAAAACAGCATCAAAAGCTCTGTCGTGCAGAAGTTGACTAATGGTGATTTCGCAAGTATCTACATCTTCAATTTTAATGATTAAGTCTTCGTTAAAAGGCAATTCGTTGTCTAACAATGCTTTTTCGTAGCCATCCGTTCTTAATTTACCAACACTTACATAGTCGACAGTAGTAACCAAGGCTATTTTTTTACGGCCATTATCAATCAGACTTTGTACCGCTTCGTATGCAGCAGCCTTGTCGTCGATGATTACTTTGTCGCATAAAATGTCGTTGGTAACGCGGTCAAACATTACAACGGGCATGCCTTGATTGATGACTTCGGTAATGTGGTGAAAGTCGCCTTTAAACTGGGTTTCTTTAGAGAGTGACATGATAAAACCGTCGATACTTCCGTTGGCCAGCATTTCCATGTTTAAGACCTCTTTATCAAACGAATCATCCGATAAACAAATGACCACACTATACCCATTTTCGTTGGCTACCTGCTCAATTCCATTGATCACGGTAGAGAAAAAATAATGTACAATTTCCGGAATGATAATACCGATACTTTTGGTTTTTCGATTTTTTAAACTAAGGGCGATATTGTTGGGCTTATAGTTGTAAAACTTGGCAAAAGCCTGGACTTTCGATCGTGTTTCTTCGCCAATTTCAAGGCTGTTTCGCAGTGATTTCGAAACAGTTGAGATGGAGACATCGAGTTCTTTTGCGATTTGTTTCAGGGTTATTTTGCGTTTCATATAGTAATTTGAGAAAAATCTAATTGTTAATAAAGGTATCTAATATTTTTATAATTGATAATTTTTGACCTAAAAGATTACAAAAAATAGAAAGTTTTCAACACTACCACGTTTTCGTAGCGGTCTGAAAATCGTAACTCGTTGAGCATGTTAATTAATTCCTAATTTTGAGATTCGAAGTAAAATTAAAAACTTAACTAACAATCAAAAACTCAAAACTAATTTAAACAAAAAGTATGAAAACAATTTATAAAAAGTTGTTATTTTTATTCCTTTTACTACCTTTTAGTGTGTTGGCTCAGAACACATTAAATGGCGTTGTAAAGGATCTGGCTACAGGACAGCCGATTCCGGGAGTAAACGTAAATGTACAAGGTGCTCCGGGCGGAGCAGCAACAGATTTTGATGGTAAATTTCAGCTGTCTAATGTGAAAAACGGCGACAAAATTCTGGTTTCATTTATTGGATATAAGACGTCAACGATAGCCTTTAACGGACAAAAAACATTAACAGTTTCTCTTGAAGAAGATACCAATCAACTTAAGGAAGTTGTGGTACAAGTAGGTTACGGAACTGTTAAGAAAAAGGATGCGACGGGTTCTGTATCACAAATCTCTTCTAAAGAATTTAACAAAGGTATCAACGTAACTCCGGAAAGTCTTATTAGCGGTCGTATCTCGGGTGTAAATGTTGTTGGCGGCGGTGCTCCGGGTGCTAAAGCAGACATCAGAATTCGTGGAGGATCTTCCTTAACAGCGTCTAATGAGCCGTTAATTGTTTTGGATGGACTTCCTTTAAGTAATGCAGTTCCTAGTGGTGCAACTAGTATTTTATCTACTATTGACCCAAATGATATTGAGTCTTTTACCGTTTTAAAAGATGCATCTGCGGCGGCAATCTACGGATCCAGAGCAGCAAATGGTGTAATTGTAATTACGACCAAAAAAGGTACTAAAGGTGGAGTAAAAGTTAATTTTAACTCGCAAATTGGTGTAAATACCGTGGCTAATACAGTTGATGTGTTAAGTGCAGACCAATTCCGTAATTTAGTTAACACAAAAGGAAGCGATGCCCAAAAAGCGTTAATGGGCACTGCAAGTACAGACTGGCAGAAAGAAATTTTTCATACAGCCTTAACAACAAACAACAATATCTCTGTAAGCGGTGCTTTATTTAATAAATTGCCGGTGCGTTTATCTGTCGGTAATGTAGATAATCCTGGAATCCTAAGAAACACTTCTTTTGAAAGAACTACGACATCGATATCGTTAAATCCTGTTTTGTTTGATAATCACCTGAAAATTGATATTAGCGGAAATATAGCCTTTGGTAAAAATCAATTTCAGGACGAAGCTGCCATTATTGGTGGCGCAATAGGATTTGATCCAACACAACCGGTTTATGAGGCAGGATCTCGTTATGGAGGTTACTTTGAATGGTTGGAGCCTAACGGAAATTTACCATTATTGCCTTCAAGAAATCCGGTTGCGAGATTAAATCTGGAAGATAAAAGAGCAACTTCTACCAGAAAATGGGGGAATGTAAGGGTAGATTATAAATTTCATTTCTTCGAAGATTTAAGAATTATTGCTGAAGCAGGTATTGATAGATTTGACAGTAATGGGTACAACAGACAAAGTACACAAAGTGCTTTAGGGTTTCAACCAAATGCTTTTAGTTCAGGAAATTGGGTAAATTTAGGAAACTACAATAGTTACACTAATAATCTTCAAAACAAGAACTTAAATACGTACTTTAATTATACTAAAGATCTGGGGAAATTTAAAATTGATGCCACTGCGGGGTATAACTACCAATTGTTTCAAAAACAGAAATACGAATCGGGAGAAACTACACAACCAACCCGTAATGAGTTAACAACAGTTGATCCGGATGTTAATTTACAATCTTATTTTGGTCGTTTGACTTTAAATTATGACAGTCGTTATCTTTTGACATTGAATTACAGAAGAGATGGTACTTCACGTTTTTCTAAAGAAAACAGATGGGGAAATTTTGGAGGAGCAGCTTTTGCATGGAATCTTGCTGAAGAATCATTCTTAAAAGATAATGAAACTTTGTCTAGTTTAAAATTAAGAGTTGGTTACGGGACAACGGGACAACAAGACATTACGGCTCAGTATGATTATTTAAGAAGAGTTACACTTGGTACGATTAATTCTCAGTATATTTTTGGAAACACTATTTATAAAACAGCCAGACCAGAAGGGTATAATGAGGATATCAAATGGGAAGAATTAGCAGAGATGAATCTTGGGGTTGATTTTGGATTCTTAAATGACAGAATTACCGGTACAATAAACTACTTTGATAAAAAATCAAGTGATTTATTAGCAGACGTTGTGGTTCCTGATGGTGCAAATATCAGAAATAACGGAACTTATAATGTTGGAAGTCTAAGGACTAAAGGACTTGAATTTAGTGTTCAATCTGACATTATTAAAGGTGATAAATTGAACTGGAATGTGGCTTTTAATGCAACTTATATTGATAGAAAAATCACAGGTTTAGGAGTTTCTGTTCCAGGTTTTTACGGATACTTAACTGGAGATAATATCGCTGGTGGTGGAGGAAATAAAATTGAGGTTAACTCTGTAGGCTATGCGCCGGAAGCTTTTTTAGTATACGAACAATTGTACGATGCTAATAAAAGACCAATTGCAGGAGCATATGTAGATAGAAACCAAGACGGTAAAATTGATGATGGAGATCGATATAGATTTCATAAACCAGCAGCAGATTATACATTTGGATTGTTTTCGACTTTGAACTACGGAAAATTCGATCTTACAATGAACTGGAGAGCTAGTTTAGGAAATTACATTTTTGATAATGTGAGTTCTAACTTAGGATATTCAGATGCAGGTTTAAGAAGACAAACTGACTTATCTAATGTGAGTACAGATTATCTAAATACAGGATTTACTTTTGAAGATAATGGTACATCTCGTTACCTGTCTGATTACTATATAAAAGATGCTTCTTTTATTAAGTTAGATAACGTTACTCTGGGGTATACTTTTGATAAGACTATTATAAAATCAGCAAGTTTAAGATTTACTGCCGGTGTTCAGAATGTTTTTGTACTTACAAAATATGATGGTTTAGATCCTGAGAAATTTAACGGAATTGATAACAATGTTTACCCAAGAGCCAGAACATTCTTGTTTGGGGTAAATGCAAGTTTCTAATCGCGTACTGAAAAATAAAATTTAAAAAGAAACAAAATGAAAATATCATTTAAATATATATCTTATTTTTTCCTATTCATCTTAGGATTAAATCTGACGCTTACTTCGTGTACGGGCGACTTAGATGTGACGCCACGTGATAAAAACGAATTTTTATCTGAGACCTTTTTTCAGGACCCATCTTCATACAAACAAGTATTAGCAAAATTATACGCGGGTTTATATGTAGGAGGTAATGATGGAGATGGTAAACCGGATATTGCAGGACTTGGAGGAGATTTTAGTAGTTATTTAAGATTACTTTTTGTAACACAAGAACTTCCTACCGACGAAGCAATTATTGCTTGGGCTGATGGTACTTTACCAACTTTGAATACACAAACCTGGTCACCAGCAAATGAATTCTTAGCCGGAGCATTTTCAAGATCCTTCTATGAAATTAGTGTGGCGAATGAGTTTTTAAGACAAAGTACAGAAGAAAAACTTAATGCCAGAGGTGTTGATGCAAACTTAAAAGCTGACATCGCTACTTTTAGAGCTGAAGCTCGTTTTTTAAGAGCATTTTCATACTATAATTTAATGGATTTGTTTGGAAACGTGCCTATTACAACAGAAGCAGATCCTGTTGGACTTTTTTATCCGGTACAAAAAACAAGAGCAGAAGTTTTTGCTTTTGTTGAAGCTGAATTGAAAGACTTAGATAACAGTTTAGCTGCTTCAAAAACTAATGAATATGGTAGAGTGGATAAAACAGCTGCTAAATTTTTATTGGCACAAATTTATTTAAACTCAAAAGTATATACAGGTGTAGATAGAAATAACGAAGCTGCAGTATTATGTAATGAGATCATTGCTTCTTCAGGATACACATTTGCAAATGTTCCTTATCGTTATTTGTTCTCTGCAGATAATAATAGAAATGGTGCGCAAAGTGAGTTTATTTTCCCTGTTGTGAGTGATGGTAATGCTATTAGAGCTATAGGTGGAGGAATGAGTTTTATAATTCACGCTTCTATCGGAGGTAGTATGGATGCTGCGAATCAAGGTATGGATGGTGGATGGTTTGGTACCAGAGCCCGTAAAGAATTTGTGGAACTTTTCCCTGACGCAACTGCAACAGGAGATAAGAGAGGTACATTCTATACAGATGGACAATCATTAGACATCAACAATGTAGGAACTTTTACAGATGGTTATGCAGTAACAAAGTTCATTAACATTAATTCTGACGGATCAAAAGCACAAAGACCTGATGTTCCGGATACGGATTTCCCAATGTACAGACTGTCTGACGTTTATTTAATGTATGCAGAAGCTACAGTAAGAGGAGCAGCTGCAGGTAATTTAGCGACTGCAGTAGGTTACATAAACCAAATTAGAGGCAGAGCTGGAGCTACACTCGTCTCTACCGGAGATTTGACGCTTGATTTTATTCTGGCAGAAAGAGGACGCGAACTGTTTTGGGAATGCCACAGAAGAACCGACTTAATTCGTTTTGGTAAATTTAGCGGATCATCTAAAGTTTGGCAATGGAAAGGCGGAGTTATGGCTGGTACAGGAACTGATTCCTATAGAGATTTGATGCCTATTCCTGCGAGAAGTATTCTTGCAAATCCAACATTGAAACAAAATCCTGGATACTAACACCTTTATAAAACAGTGAAATGAAAAATATATATAAAATTTTAATCGCATTTATTGGTGTATTGGCGGTGTCATGTAATGCTGATGCTGTTGACAATCGACCAATTGTTGATGCTGTTTCGACACCCGAAATAACGGCGCCTGCAACAGGAATAGAATTTATTTTAGATGCAGATGACGCATCAAAAGAAGCAGCTAAATTTACTTGGTCTAAAGCAGCATATTCTGCCCCCGTAGTAGTAAGTTATAAGTTGTTAATTGATAAAAAAGGAGGCGATTTTGCAAAAGCAATTACTCTTGAAACAACTAGTAATATTACTGAGGTTTCAGTCCTCGTTAAAGATTTAAATCAGGCAGCAATAGATCTTGGTGGGCCACTTGAAGTAGCCTCATTGTTTGATGTAAAAGTTGCTTCTAGTGTTTCCGGTGGAGTTCCTCAGATTTCAAAAACATTAATCACAATTAGTGTAACGCCGTACAGAGGAAAAGTGGCATACAATTTTCAAGATTGGTATTTGGTGGGAGACGCAACAGTTTCAGGCTGGGACAACAACAAAGGAAACCAGATTTTGTTTAGAAGTGGTAAAAGTGCTAACGAATATACCTTTACAGGATTCTTCAAAGCAGGTGCTTTTAAAGCTATAAATACTTTAGGAAGTTGGGCACCAATGTATGGTGGTTCAGATGGCACTTTGGCCTATAGAGGTAAAGATTCTGATCCGGATCCGGCAAGTTTTGCAATTCCAACTGACGGATATTATACCTTTACAATGGATGTGCAAAAATTAACATACAAGTTAACTGCTTACGATGCTTCTGCAGCGAAAACGTACTCAACAGTTGGTATTATTGGAGACAGTACGCCAAAAGGTTGGGATAACTCAACACCTATGTTGAAATCTGCTTTCAATGGGCATATTTGGAGTTTAGGCATTACTTCTTTAAAAGATGGTGGCCTTAAATTTAGAGCAGAAAATAACTGGGATGTTTCATGGGGAGGATCAACTCCATTCTCAGGAGGAGGTTCAGGTGATAATATACCAGTAGCAGCCTCTAAATATGTTATTTATTTCAATGATTTAGACGGAAGCTATTTGATGATTCCTAATCAGGGATAAAATTTTCCCAAATATTAAAAGGGGCTATCTGCTAGATAGCCCTTTTTTAATCTGACTAACTAACCGAATAACCACAATTATTATGAAAAAAACTTTACTATCAATATTTTTATTGATTGCAGTAACTGCTTTTGCTCAAAATCAAACCGTTACCTACTCAATAAATCCACAAACCTTTGAGGATACTACACCAATTACCATTACGATTAACGGAACCAGTATCAACGAAGGAACCTGGTCGGTGACCGGAAATGCGCTATATCTTTGGTCATGGTCTTATGATGTAAACGATACCAGTCAAATGGACTCTCCGTCTAACGGATCCTGGACCGCATCAAACGAAGCGAGTAAGTTTACCTATAATCCCGGAGCAGATACATACACAAAAACATTTACACCATCTGTATATTTTGGAAGAAACGGAATCGGCAGAATAGGATTTCTAGTCAAAGCAAAAGACGGAAGCGGCAACAAACAATCGCAGGATATTGTGGTCGAAGTTGGTTCTTTTCAGGCCAATCTAACCGCGCCAATTGAAAACAGCACGACCATTATTACCTCAGGAGCTAACTTCAATATTACAGCTACAAACACAAATGGTGCCGCAAGTTATACCTTAAAAGCAAACGGAGCAGTTATTAATACAAATGCAAGTACTGCAAATTACTCGTATTCTCATGTTGGGATTACAAACAATCAGAGTTATGAATTAAGTGTCACTCAGGGAACGACTACAATTGTAAAAAAGTTTTCAGCAGTGGTAAATCCCAATACAGTATCGCAGGCAATACCGGCAGGCTTGATTGATGGAATTAATTATAATACGACTGATGCTACTAAAGCAACCTTGGTTTTGGATGCTCCTTTAAAAGATTTTGTTTACGTTGCCGGAAGTTTTAATAACTGGCAGCCAACAGCAGCTTATGCTATGAGAAAAGACCCAACTACGGGTAAATTCTGGTTAGAGTTAACAGGTTTGGTATCGGGAGTAAATAACACCTATCAATACTGGGTGGTGGATGCAACGCCACTGGCCAATTCACCTTCATTGGTAAAAACAGCAGACCCTTATTCTACTTTAGTATTGTCTCCTTTTGATGATCCGTACATTCCTGCTGCTTCTTATCCAAATATGCCGGTTTATCCTGTCGGACAACAATTTGAAGTCACCGTACTTAAAACGGGACAAACGGCTTATCCTTGGCAGGTGACCAATTTTGCAAAACCTGAAAAAGAGAAGTTGGTTGTTTATGAAGTTTTGGTTCGTGATTTTGATGCTAACAAAAGTTATCAGAATTTAATAGATAAAATAGATTATTTCAAAAATCTTAAAATAAACGCCATTGAATTGATGCCCGTAATGGAGTTTGAAGGCAATGAGAGTTGGGGTTATAATACCTCTTTTCATATGGCTTTAGATAAATTCTATGGGACTTCAGATAAATTAAAAGAGCTTATAGATCTCTGTCATCAAAACGGAATTGCGGTTATTCTGGATGTCGCTTTAAACCATGCATTCGGCAGAAATCCAATGGTAAGAATGTGGATGAACGATCCCGATGGAGATGGTTTTGGATCTCCTACTGCCGAGAATCCTTATTTTAATACCGTTGCCAAGCACAGTTATAGTGTAGGGGAAGATTTTAACCATCAATCCCTTAAAACCCAATACTATGTTGATCGCGTGATCAAACAATGGATTGAAGAATACAAAATTGACGGCTTCCGTTGGGATTTAACCAAAGGATTTACACAAGCCTGTACTGCTTCAGATGAATCTTGTACCAATGCGTTCCAGCAGGATCGGGTTGATGTATTGAAAAAATATGCAGATTATTCGTGGAGTCTTGATCCAACACATTATACCATTTTTGAACATTTAGGAACGGATGCTGAGGAGAAAGAGTGGGCGAACTACAGAATTGCCGAAACACCAAGTAAAGGAATTATGATGTGGGGTAAAATGACAGATCCATACAACGAACTGTCTATGGGATATACCAGTAATATTTCAAGAATGACAAGTGCAAGTCGCGGTTTTCAGGCAAATCGCCTGATGGGATATGCAGAAAGTCATGATGAGGAACGTTTGATGTATAAAAATATCCAATACGGAAATTCAAATGGAACTTATAATGTAAAAACATTGAATACCGCTTTGTCAAGAATGTCAGCCATTGGAGCAGTTTCTTTATTAGTTCCGGGGCCAAAAATGATTTGGCATTTTGGAGAACTAGGCTGGGACGAATCAATTTTTACGTGTAACAACGGTACTGTAAATGATTCCTCACCAACTATACCGGGAGATTGTAAATTAGATACGAAACCGCAACCTCAGTGGGTAGAGAACTGGTTGGGGGATTCAAACAGAGATAAAATTTACAACGATTGGGCAAAGATGATTACGCTTAAAACAACGGAACCTGTTTTTTTGGGAACACCTACAATTGCTGACGGAAATTCGTTAAGTGTAAATATAAAAATCACCAATAGCAGTTTGGCTTCAACACAATTAAAAGATATTTTAATTATTGCCAATTTTGACGTTACCACACAAAACGTTGTAACCGGTTTTCAATATACAGGAACCTGGTACAACTTAATGGACAATACAACGATTAATGTTACGGATGCTGCTGCTCCAATCAGTTTACCGGCGGGAGAATACCGAATTTACGGTAATAAACAAGCAAGTTTGGCAATCGAAGATTTTGAAAAAGGAAACACGGTAAGTCTGTACCCAAATCCGGTTTCAGATTATTTTACTTTAAATGTAACCACAACTAAAGTTCAGATCTACTCGATTTCCGGACAGTTGGTGAAAAGTTTTGCTACCAATGGAAAATCAGATTTTCAATTTACAGTAAGTGATCTGAAAACAGGATTGTATTTGGTTAAAGCAAGTGATGAGAATAACAAAGTGCAAGTGATGAAATTCATCAAAAAATAATGATTTGTTAGTTTTAGTATGGTAAAAGGGCTGTCTGATAAGAGACAGCCTTTTTCGTTTTCATTTACCGGCAGACTGTATTTTTTAACACATAGAGCTATAGTTAACAAGGCCTGAAAGATGTTTTTGCTTAAAAAGATTCTGTATAAAAAACACGATTTTTTTTGAAGCGTTTTAAAATTGTCAATTCTAAATCCCTATGTGTTAAATCATATTCCTCCGAATTACACCCAACGGAGTATAATTTATTACTTTTTGCTATACTCTCCAATTACAGAAAAATAGCCAAAAGTACCCAGACCTAAGACAATCAATGGCGTAAGGATAAAAAGGATAATAACGCCAAAAACTAGATCATCCTGTTTGTCCGAAAGTAGTTTTGGTAAACCAAATTCAAAGACGCAGAAATAAGCCGCCGCCGCCGCGAGGATAACCCATAAAACACCCAAAATTTGTTTAATCGCATTCATGTTTTAAAATTTTAAAGGTGAGTGGTTTGGTTTTTAGTATCGATATAAATCATTCCAATTACAAAACATACCGAAGCAATAATGATCGGATACCATAATCCGTCAAGATAAAAGTCAGGTTTTCCGGCTTCTTTGGCATGTGTTACAAAATAGGTTGAAATAGCAGGAAGTAAACCTCCAAAAATTCCATTCCCGACATGATACGGCAGAGACATCGAGGTGTATCTGATTTTAGTTGGAAACATTTCTACTAAAAAGGCAGCAATCGGTCCGTACACCATGGTAACAAATAACACCTGAATAAAGACCAGAAAAACTAAAGTCCATTTATCACTTGGGTTTATTGTAATTGAAATATTTTTTTGTGCTTCTTTTTTTGATGCATATGTTGTTTTCTCGACAGCGGATGTGCCGTCCGTGTAGTTTTTTGTGGTCGTAGTTACAGAACTTCCGTTATTTGAATTCTCGACCGTTTGTGTCGTTTTTGCTATGATTTCTGTTTTGTGTTCCACATCAGTTGTGGTGTACATTGTTCTGTAAATAGGTCTGTAGAATAAAATAGCCAGCAACATACCCGACATCATGATATATTTACGTCCTATTTTGTCGCTCAGCCATCCGAAGAAGATGAAAAAAGGAGTTCCTAGTAATAGCGCAATTCCCAACAAACTATCAACTTGTGAAGAATTAATATTCATCACCGTTTTCATAAAACTCATCGCATAAAACTGTCCCGTGTACCAAACAACACCTTGTCCCATTGTAGCGCCAAATAAGGCCAACAAAACAAATTTTAAGTTATAGCGGTTTCCGAAACTTTCTTTAAGCGGATTTTTGCTGGTAGTACCTTCTTTTTTTGCTTTTGCGAAAACCGGAGATTCATCCATATTTTTTCGTATCAAATAAGAGACACCAACCATAACAATAGAAATCCAGAATGGCACACGCCATCCCCAGGAATCAAAAGCTGCTGCCGAAAGCGTATTTTTAGTCACCAAAATCACCATCAAAGAGATAAACAACCCCACAGTAGCTGTGGTTTGAATCCAGGAGGTCCAATATCCCTTCTGTCCTTCAGGAGCATGTTCAGCGACATAAGTAGCAGCTCCGCCATATTCGCCACCAAGAGCAAGTCCTTGTAGTAAACGAAGAATCAGCACCAGTACAGGAGCTAAAAAGCCGATTGTTTCATAACTCGGAATACATCCAATTAAGAAAGTGGAGCCACCCATTAATAATAAAGTAGCCATAAAAGTATATTTGCGACCAATGATGTCGCCAAGTCTTCCAAAAAATAAAGCACCAAACGGGCGCACCACAAACCCAGCTGCAAAAGTGGCCAAAGTCGATAAAAAAGCAGCAGTCGGATTATCGCCCGGAAAAAATTTGGTCGATAAGACAACGGCCAAACTTCCGAAAATATAGAAATCGTACCATTCTATCATGGTTCCCATGGATGAGGCGGAAATTACTTTCCAAATTCCTTTTGCCGAAGTCTTACTCATTAATTAAAAACGTGATTTTGACACTAAATAAAACATTATGTAAATTTTTTACGAATATAAAAGATAATTTTTTATTTATTCGCTACTTTTTTTATGAAATATTAATTTATATTATTAGCAACGGTTTTTTCGGATTTGCTGTAAGGAAAGTACTTTAGGTCTTTGAAAAGTTGCAATCATTCTTTTTTATTTATTGTAATTTTTTACTGCTATTTCGTTGCGAAAAGCAATTAGCAAGAGTAGTGTGTTAAAATTTAAATTGGAATGTTTTGGTATTAACGAATGGTAAAGAGAAGTTAATTTACGGATTTGAAAAATAAGATCAATTTGTGTTCTGTGTTTTTTAATCGTTTGCCACGAATTACACTAATTGTCGCGAATTATTTTTTTTACCACAGATTAAAGAGATTCGCACGGATTGTTTAATCATTTTAATCTTTTAATCTGTGGCTTTCTTTTTAATCGTTTGCCATGAATTACATTAATTGTCGCGAATTATTTTTTGCCACAGATTAAAAGGATTCGCACAGATTGTTTAATTGTTTTGATCTTTTAATCTGTGGCATTTTTTTAATCGTTTGCCATGAATTACACCAATTGCCGCGAATTAATTTGTGTAATTCGTGTCTATTTTTTCTGCGTCACAAATTATTAATCATTTTAATCCTTTAAATCTGTGGCAGAATAAATAAAAGAGCCTTAAATTTTATAAATTAAAAAGGGTTTGTAGAAGTAGGGATTTCTTTTTTCGAAAATAACAAAGGTGTAAAGGTCAAAAAAAGCAGAAAAAAACTTAGCGACTCTGCGACTTTGCGAGAGAGATTCTCGGACTCAGAAGAAGGATTCTAGTAAGAATCCATAACTTTTGGACTTGGTCCATAATAAGGATAAAGTATAAAAACAAAAAACCCGAATATTGCTATTCGGGTTTTGGTGGTGCCTCCAGGGATCGAACCAGGGACACATGGATTTTCAGTCCATTGCTCTACCATCTGAGCTAAGGCACCATGCTTATTGCGGGTGCAAATATAGGAGGATTTTTGGTTTATCCAAAACATTTTACACGATTGTTTTAAAAATTTAAATCTAAGGTTTTAAAGTTTGAAATTTTGTAACAGTTTTTCAGGAATCAGCTTCGAAAGATGAAGGCTTTCCTAGAAAACTAGTGTGCTCATTTTGAGTAAACTCCTGAGTTTTCTTTGTAGGGAGTGATAAGATTGGTCAATAAAAATAACAAACCGGTTTAATTTGAGGTTTATTTTGGTCTTACTTTATATTGTAAGAAAATGCGCCTGGTGCTTTAACAAAGAGCTGTTGATTTTTGTAGAATGACATGTGAGTTTTGGGGACAAAATAAAGTTTCACGCAGATTTAGCAGATTTCGGCAGAAGCAATGCTAAAAAAATCTGCTAGAATCTGCAAAATCTGTGTGAAAAAATACCTCAAAAACCAAACCTAACAGGTTTTTGAAACCTGTTAGGTTTAATTTAAAAACAAGAAAGACAATTTCTGCACCCGTTCCGCTTCTTCGAGATTGGAATTTGGGATTTCAAAATTTGGAATTTAATAAAGATGAGATCTGGGATCAAGAATAAGTTGGGGACAAAATATAGTTTCACGCAGATTTAAGCAGAATCAATGCTAAAAAAATCTGCTAGAATCTGCTAAATCTGCGTGAAAAAATACCTCAAAAACCAAACCTAACAGGTTTTTGAAACCTGTTAGCTTTAATTTAAAAACAAGAAAGACAATTTCTGCACCCGTTCCGTTTCTTCGAGATTGGAATTTGGAATTTCAAAATTTGGAATTTAATAAACATGAGATCTGGGATGAAGAATAAGTTGGGGACAAAATAAAGTTTCACGCAGATTTAGCAGATTTAAGCAGAATCAATGCTAAAAAATCTGCTAGAATCTGCAAAATCTGCGTGAAAAAAACACCTCAAAAGCCAAACCTAACAGGTTTCAAAAACCTGTTAGGTTTAATTTAAAAACAAGAAAGACAATTTCTGCACCCGTTCCGCTTCTTCGAGACTGGAATTTGGAATTTCAAAATTTGGAATTAAATAAACGTCAGATCTGGGATCAAGGACAAGTAGTCTTTATTTTTTAGAAAAGGTATAAAAACAAAAAACCCGAATATTGCTATTCGGGTTTTGGTGGTGCCTCCAGGGATCGAACCAGGGACACATGGATTTTCAGTCCATTGCTCTACCATCTGAGCTAAGGCACCGTGCTGATTGCGGGTGCAAAGATAGAACCATTTTTGGTTTATCCAAAACATTTGTTTAAAAAAATCAATTCGTATCTTCGCACAGGTAAAAAAACAAATATGGTTTTAACAGTTGACGTTGGAAATACTAGAATTAAAGCGGCTGTCTTTGAGGGAGGTAGTATTCTGGAGAGCTTCGTTTTTGAGAAAAGTGACTTCGAGAATAAAATTGAAAATATTTTAAAAAAATTTCAAAATTGTACTGATTTGGTCGTTGCGTCGGTCGGAAATATCGAAAAACAAGCTTTTTTGACTTTCGAAAAGCAGCTTACGATTCATTTTTTGACACATGAAGACGTTTTTCCTTTCATAAACAAATATGCAACTCCAAAAACGTTAGGAATAGACCGGATGGTTTTGGCAGCCGGAGCCACTTTGCAGTTTCCAAAACAAAACAGATTGGTGATAGATGCCGGAACTTGTATTACTTATGATTTTATAGACGAACAGGATCAGTATTTGGGTGGTGCAATCTCTCCCGGACTCAGATTGCGTTATGAAGCGCTGCATAATTTTACGGCCAAATTGCCTTTGCTAACTTTAGAAGTACCGGAACACTATATAGGTGATTCTACAAAAGAGGCCATTCATTCTGGTGTTGTCAACGGGTTTGTCTATGAGGTTGATGGTTTTATCGAGGAGTATCGGGCAAATTTTTCAAATTTTATAATAATTTTAACGGGTGGCGATGCAGATTTTTTGGCTAAACGATTAAAAAATACCATATTTGCCAATTCAAATTTCCTTTTAGAAAGTTTGAACCAAACATTTCAATATAAAATCGACAATGATTAAAAAAATTATAATAAGTACTTGTTTACTTATATCGTTCGTTTCATTTGCACAGCAAGGTACTTCATCGCCTTATTCTTTTTACGGAATTGGTGATGCAAGATTCAAAGGAACTCTTGAATACAGGTCTATGGGGGGAGTTGCAGTAGAGCAGGATTCGATACATTTGAATATTGAAAATCCCGCAAGTTATGCCAGTTTGGGGCAAACCACTTTTAGTGTTGGAGGTACTTTTGGAACAACTAAAATAAAAACGGATAAAGAGACTTCAAAAGCACAAAGATCAACTTTTGATTATTTGGCTTTAGGTATTCCGATGGGTAAGTTTGGTGCTGCTATTGGTTTGGTTCCTTTAACTTCCGTTGGGTATAGAATTTCAAATGACAAAACCACTATTCCGGATGCAATAAGCAGTCAGTTAGAAGGAAAGGGTGGAGTTAATAAAGTGTTTTTCGGACTTGGTTATAAAATTACACCTAAATGGAATATTGGTGCTGATGTACAATATAATTTTGGTAAAATCACGACTACAAGCGTAGAGATGAAAACAGATGTTCAAAATGCTACCAGAGAAACAAATACTTCTGAGTTATCAGGGGTGAACTTTAATATTGGTACAATGTATCAGACGAAGATCGATAAAAAATTGAACTTGTATACGAGTTTGAGTTATACCTTCTCGGGTAATTTAAATTCAGACAATGGCAGAATTACTGAAGTTGACGGAGATCCGAACACGTTTACCTATCCTGAAAATTCGGTTAAGTTAAAGATTCCTGGTAAATTTACATTTGGTGCAGGTATTGGAGAAGCGAGAAAATGGTTAGTAGGTACTACAATGGCTTTTCAAGGCGATGCAGGTTCACTTGCTAATTATTACAATACAGCTAGTAATGTGCGTTACGAAAAATCTTCAAAATATGCTGTTGGGGGTTATTACATTCCTAACTATACTTCTTTCTCAAGTTACTTAAGCAGAGTTACCTATAGAGCGGGTCTTAAATATGAAAAAGTAGGTTTGATTATCAATAATGAATCAATTAATGATGTTGGTATGACATTGGGTGCCGGTTTTCCAATTACAGGGACTTTTTCAAATGTAAATTTTGGAATTGAATTTGGTAAAAAGGGAACTACTTCATCAGGTTTAGTTAAAGAAAATTACATGAATTTTAGCATGAGTTTCTCTTTTAACGATAGATGGTTTGTGAAAAGCAGATTCAACTAAACATAACTTTATGTTTTTTTAAGCTCAGTACAATTTACTACATTTGGCAAATGAATTTACCAAAGAAATATATACTAACAATTGTCACAGTTCTTGCTGTGACAATGTTTTTTGGATGCGAAAGTAATTTTAAAGAAGTTCAGAAAAGTAACTTTTCAGAGTTTGTTCCCGGCAGTGATGCCGATACCGTAAATATAAAATATACGGATTCAGGACGTATAACCGGAGTTTTGGTTAGTTCTAAAATGTTGGATTATTCGAATCTCGATTTTCCGTTTACAGAGTTTCCAAAGGGAATTGATGTTACTTTATATGATAAAAATCTAAAACGTACCTTTATAAGATCAAATTACGCTATTTCCTATAAGCCAACCGGAATTATTGATTTGCAGGGAAAAGTGAAAATCACATCAGAAACCGGTCAGATGCTGGAGACAGAGCAGTTGTATTTTGATCAGAAGAACGAATGGTTTTATACCGAAAGAAAATTTAAGCTTACAGATGCAAAAGGGGTTTCTTACGGACAGGGAATTGATTTTAGTAAGGATTTTAAAGTGATAAATTCACAACGAATAACAGGCGAATTAGAAGCCGAAGAATAAATTATATTATGGGTTATTTAAAATACACACAATACGTTTACATATTATTTGCAGTTTTCTTTATTTATGATGGCGTTATAAAGCTAAACGAAGGAATTGAAGGCTCTACGATGAGTTTTATAATTGCCGGTTTAGCTGTTTTTATGTTTTTCTTCAGGAGAAAATTTGCCAGGAAATTTGACGATCGTAACAAAAAACAATAAAAAATGGAGATTGGTATTATAATACTATGTTTAATACTGTCAGCCTTTTTTTCAGGAATGGAAATTGCTTTTATTTCCTCGAATAAAATTTATCTTGAAATAGAAAAAAAACAGGATAATTTTCTCTCTCAAATTCTTACCAAACTTACCGGTAATCCCTCTAAATTTATTGCTGCAATGCTCATTGGTAACAATGTGGCGCTGGTAGTTTATGGTTTTTTTATGGGTGATCTGATCTTGATGCAGCTAACTCAATTGGGTTATCGGTTCTCTGAGGTTGCTGGTTTGTTGATTCAGACCGTAATTTCTACTTTTATAGTTTTGATTACAGCTGAGTTTCTTCCTAAGGTTTTCTTTCAGATTTATGCCAATTCCTTAATTAAATTTTTTGCAATTCCGGCCTATCTGTTTTATAGACTATTTTACTATATTTCGACTTTCTTTATCTGGATTTCAGATTTTGTTTTAAAGAAATTTTTTAAAACAGAGGGAGATCAGGTACAGTTGTATTTTAGTAAAGTAGAGCTCGGAAATTATATTAACGAACAAATGAGTTCTGTTGAGGATAATGAAGAAGTCGATTCGGAAATTCAGATTTTTCAAAATGCTTTAGAATTTTCGGGTGTAAAAGCGCGCGATATTATGACACCACGTACAGAAATTGTTGCGGTGGATTTATTTGACAGTGTTGAAGAACTTAAAGAAGTATTTATAGAAACCGGATATTCTAAAATTGTAGTGAGTCAAAACTCATTAGATGATATCGTGGGTTATGTGCATTCTTTTGATTTGTTTAAGAAGCCAAAAACAATCAAATCTGTTTTGATGACAGTAGAGTTTGTTCCGGAAACTATTTCGATAAAAGACGCGTTAAATCTGTTGATCAAAAAAAGAAAGAATGTCGCGGTTGTTTTAGATGAACATGGAGGAACAGCAGGGATAATTACCATAGAAGATATTGTAGAAGAACTTTTTGGTGAGATCGAAGACGAGCATGATCTGGATGAGGAATTGATAGAGCAGGAGTTGAGCCAGGGTAAGTATTTGTTTTCAACTCGTTTAGATGTAGAGTATTTGAATGAAACCTACAAATTGGGTATTCCCGAAGAAGATTCATACGGTACTTTAGGAGGTTTTATAGTAAATTCAACAAAAGAAATTCCTCAAAAAGGGGAAGAAATAGTGATTGATAACTATCATTTCGTGATAGAAGAGGCAACAAATAAGAAAATCGAATTAGTAAAAATGACTATAAAAGAGTGATTTTTTTAGTAATTGAAAAAAAATGTGTAAAATAAAACCCTAGTTGTATTGTTATTAACTAGATAATTGTATTTTCGCAAACTGAATATAAAATTAACGATAATAAAAATGGCAGTTTTAGCAAAAATTAGACAGCGTTCCGCTTTATTAATAGGAGTTATTGCACTTGCATTATTTGCATTTATAATACAAGATCTATTCACCAGAGGGACTTTCGGTCAAAGTTCGAAAGATGTAGGAAGTATCGATGGAAAAGACATTTCATTTGAAGACTTTAGAGTTAAAGTTAGTAATGTTGAAAAAAGTGGTCAGGGAATTTCTTCTACCGAAGCTGCTAACAGAGTTTGGGACCAAGAGGTTTCAATCGCATTATTATCAACTCAGTTTGAAAAATTAGGATTGAGAGTAGGTGAAAAACACTTAATTGAAGTTCTGAAAGCTGATCCGAATATTGGTAAAAACCCAATGTTCTTAAATGCAGCTGGTATGTTTGATATCGTTAAATTCAAAGAGTACTTTAAATCAAATCCTGAAGCAAAACAATATATTGCAGATAAAGAGAAAGATGCTACATTAAATGCAAAATTTCAAATCTACAATACATTAGTAAAATCAGGACTTTACACAACTGCTAGTGAAGGAAAGTTGAAATACGAAATGGAAGCGAACAAAGTAAATTTTGCTTATGTTGCCGGATTGTATTCTTCTATTAAAGATAGTGAAGTGAAAATTTCTGATTCAGAAATTGTGGACTACATGAAGAAAAACGAGAAAAAATTCAAAGCGGATGATACTCGTGAAATTCAATATGTTTTAGTTGAAGATAAAGCTTCAAAAGAAGACGAAGCTGAAATTAAAGCTAAGATTACTGCGTTGTTATCAGGAAGTGTTGTTTACAATGCAAAAACAGGTAAAAACGATACTTTGCCAGGTTTCAGAAATGCAACTAACATTGCTGAATTTGTAAATTCAAATTCTGATGTTCCTTACGATTCTACTTATGTTGCTAAAAATAACTTGCCTGCAGTTGATGCAGATAAATTGTTTTCTTTAGCTCCGGGTCAAATCTACGGACCTTACGTTTTTGGTAAATACTACTGTATTTCTAAATCTCTTGGATTTAAAGCAGGAGTTAATGCAAAAGCAAGCCATATTTTAATTGGATATACAGGTTCTCAAACGCCAAATACAAAAGAGAAAAGAACGAAAGAAGAAGCAAAAGCTAAAGCTGAAGAAATTCTAGCTCAGGTTCAGGCTAATCCGGATAGTTTCATGATGTTGGCTTTTACAAGTTCTGATGATTCATCTGCACAACAAGGTGGTGATTTAGGATATTTTGGTCCAAACCAAATGGTAAAACCTTTCAATGATTTTGTATTCAGTAACGGAATTGGAAAAGTTGGTTTAGTAGAAACTCCTTTTGGATTTCATATTATCAAAATCACAGACAAACAAGACGGAATTCGTTTAGCTACAATAGCTCAAAAAATCGAACCATCTGAGGTAACTTCTGATAAAGTATTTACTTTGGCAACTAAATTTGAAATGGATGCTGCTAAGAATGATTTTAATGCAACAGCAAAAGAATTAGGATTAAAAGTAGCTCCTCCTGTAACTGCAAAAGCAATGGACGAAGCATTTGGTTCATTAGGAAATCAACGTAACATTATAAGATGGGCATTTGATAAAGAAACAGATAAAAATGATGTTAAGCGTTTTGAAATCGCTAATATTGGTCACGTAATTGCTCAATATAAAAGCGAAAACAAATCAGGTTTGGTATCTGTAGTTGCTGCAAGACCTTATGTAGAGCCAATCTTGAAAAACAAGAAAAAAGCAGAAATGCTAAAAGCTAAAATGACAGGATCTAGTCTTGAAGCAGTTGCTAAAAGTGCTGGTGTTGCTGTTCAACAAGCTGCTAATGTAACTATGGATAATCCAGTTTTACCTGGTGGAGTTGGACAAGAGCCAAAAGTTGTTGGTAATGCATTTGCTTTAGCTGCAAATAAAATTTCTGCTCCAATTGAAGGAAATACAGGAGTTTATGTAGTGAAGAATGTTAGTACTGTAAAAGCTCCGGCGATTGCAAGTCATGCTCCTTACATCGAAAAGGTAAAAGCACAAAGCGCATCTGATGCAAGCAGAATTTTACCAGCGTTAAAAAACAATGCTAAAATCGAAGACAACAGATTACAGTTTAACTACTAGGTCTATCAAAATAATTAAAAAAGCCATCTCTGCTAAAATTAGAGATGGCTTTTTTTTTGCTTATTGTTTTCCTTAGTTGTGAGGACAGAATTGCAAGAAATAAGGATTGATGCTTCGCTAATGCAACTGGTTACACTTCGAAGAAAAACACATTTTTTAAGTAAGAAATTACCAAGGGAGCGAAGATTTTGATATAAACTCGCTGAATCAATTAGGAAGTTACTGTAAAGAAGGTACTTCTGGATTTAACTTTTTAAAAGTGTTTGTAAATAAAAAGGAAGCAATCTCAAACAGCGAGATTGCTTCCTTTTGGTATGTTATAATCAAATGATTTTTAAATTGTTGCGTAATACTGTGTCATTTTACAATATCATTTCCGCATAAGTAAGAATGGTTTCATATCCTTTTGAAGCAAAATACTCCTTTGGGTTTTCTTTTGAAATCACCAATACAAAATCGCCACCCCATGCACCAAGGCTTTTTACGACACCATTAAAATCAGGAAAAGCAATTTCTTTTATGGTTTCCAATTCTAAGATATTACTTAAGTGTGTTTCATGTTTTTCTAAGGCGTAAGCAAATTCGGTTAAGGTTTTTGCCTTTAAGGCCGCCTGCGTGATTTTGTTATTCTCGGTAATGCTGTTGGCTAAATTTTGATTTTTATTATTGTAGTATGCGTTTATGGCTGTTTTACTGCTTTGTTTTTTATTAAGGTAAACAAAGAATAAATTCTGAGTAAAATCCGGATTAAAAGTTACAGGCTCTACTACAGGTACATTTTGTTCCAGACGGTAAATAATCGGAGTATTGTGTTGTGCGCAGGCAATATCGTAACCACTACCTCCAAAACTGTTTTTAAGTAGCGTAAAAGCATCTATTTTGGTCCATTGAGCGATATTGTTCAATAAGGTAGAAGAAGTGCCTAATCCCCAGTTTTTAGGAAATGTAAGCTGCGTTGTAATATGGTAACCCTGAGCTTGATTAATAAAGTCAGGATTTAAGAGATAAGCCTCATGCAAAATCGTAATTAAGGTCGTTTTTACAGTCTCAATTTGTGCAATTGGATTGTTTATAATATCTGAAAAAGAGATACAATCTTCAAACCAAATCTGATGGTCAAAATCGTAACTTTTCCATTTAATTTCCTTGTTTGTTCCATCTTCTACGACTAAATTTTGTTCAAATTTTGTTGGCAGCGCAAAAGCTTTGGCACCATCCAAAACCAGATATTCACCCGTAATTAAGAGTTTGCCGTTACTGTAAAAGGTTGTTTTCATTCTGTCTCTTTTGACTCCGGTACAATGTTTTTTTTATATTCCTCAAAAAATTTGAGGAGTATAAAAGGACAACAAACACGAGAGTAACTTCTGATTATTTTCGTAAATTTTCTATAAATTCAACCACAGCACTGTGAGAAATTGCATTGGTCTTAAAGTGCGTTTTAATCAAATGACGCTCTTCTTCGGTGGCTTCAAATTGGTTGATAATATTATTTAGGTGCATTTTCATATGGCCTGCCTGAATTCCGTTTGTTGTTAGCGAGCGTAATGCGGCAAAATTTTGTGCCAGACCTGCAACGGCGACTACTTCCATTAGTTCTCTTGCAGAAGGTTTTTGAAGCACCTCTAAACACAATTTTACTAAAGGATGTAAGGAGGTTAGTCCGCCAACAGTGCCCAGTGCAAGTGGAATTTCAAGCCAAAAAGTAAATATTCCATTTTCGATTTTGGCATGTGATAAACTCGAATACTGACCATTTCTGGAGGCATAAGCATGAATGCCGGCTTCTACTGCTCTAAAGTCATTTCCTGTCGCCAGAATTACCGCATCAACACCATTCATAATACCTTTATTATGGGTTACGGCTCTAAATGGCTCCACTTCTGCAATTTGAACAGCTTGTACAAAACGTTCTGCAAATTCCTGCGGATTTGAAATGTGTTTCTCAGTTAAGTCTTCAACCGGGCAAGAAACCTCGGCTCTGACAACACAGTTTGGTACATAATTAGATAAAATACTCATGACAACCTGAAGAGTTTCATTTTCGGCAAATAAATCAGAATTTTGAGCTTCTTCTTTTAAAGTTGTCGCAAATTGTTCCAGACAAGAATTAATGAAATTGGCTCCCATACTGTCTTTGGTTTCAAAAGTAGCATGCAGTTGGAAATAATTGTCAAGTAAATTTCTTTTGTCTCTTAATTGAATATCGAGAATTCCTCCTCCGCGCTGTTGCATATTTTTGGTAATGCTTTGCGTGTCTGAGAAAAATTTAGGTTTGATTTGATCGAAGAACAACTGTAATTTTTCAGCATCTCCGTTGAATGTAAAATGAACCTGTCCAATTTTTTCAGTATTCATTACGGTTGCCTTAAATCCACCACGTGTGGCCCAGAATTTGGCAGCTTTTGAAGCAGCGGCTACCACAGAACTTTCTTCAATAGCCATTGGGATTGTTTTGTACGTCCCGTTGATTAAAAAGTTAGGAGCAACTCCAAGCGGAATATATAAATTAGTGATGGTGTTTTCTATGAATTCATCGTGCAGTTGTTGGAGCTTGTGGTCTGAATTCCAGTAATTTCTTATTATTTTAAGAGCCTCGTCGGGAGTCGAAAAATAGGTGTTTGCAATCCAGTTTATTTTTTCATTTTTGGATAATTTTGAAAATCCGGCAACGGCGTTGTTCATTCTCAGTAGATTAAATAGTAATATTGCGGCAAATATACCAATTTAAGAGGTTTGTTTGCAATCTATAAATGAAAATCCGAAAGTACGCAATCGTTATTTTTTTTAACATTTAACACTTATAATGGGCATTATGTTTATTTTTTTTACTAAAATTGGGCTCTTTTTTATATTTTAAAATAATACGAATGAATACAAGTAGAATTACGGTCATACTATTGTTACTGGTTACGACTGTTTTTGGTCAGCAAAAAGTCACTGTTGAAAATATTTATCATGGCGTTTTTCAGGCCAAAGGAATGGACAAATTACAATCCTTGAAAAACACAAACCAGTATACCGTATTGAATGCTGATGAGGCAAGTGGGAGCATGGAGATCGATTTATATGATTTTGCTACGCTTAAAAAAGTATCCAATTTAATTGACACAAAAAATCACGCAGCGCTAGCTGGTAAAATAGACAGTTACACTTTCGATTCTTCTGAAAAAAAGATTTTGATTGCCTGCAACTCCAGACAGATTTTCCGACACTCCTTTATCGCAGATTATTTTTTGTACGATATTACTTCAAAATCCTTAACAAAGCTTTTCGATTTTCAGGTTCAGGAACCAACGTTCTCTCCTGATGGAACTAAAATTGCCTATGCAAAGGAAAATAATTTATATGTGTACGATGTTACTTCAAAAAAAATAACAGCAGTAACGACAGATGGTAAGAAGAATGCAGTCATTAATGGTATTACGGACTGGGTTTATGAAGAAGAATTTGCTTTTGTAAGAGCATTCGACTGGAGTCAGGACAGCAAAAAACTAGCATACATTCGCTTTGATGAAAGTGCAGTTCCTGAGTTCTCAATGGCAATGTATCATAAAGACCTGTATCCGAAAATTGAAACCTTCAAATATCCGAAAGCAGGAGAGAAGAATTCAGCAGTTTCCTTACATATTTATGATGCTGCCGCAAATGCAACCAAAAAAGTAGATCTTGGAAATTACAATGATTTTTATATTCCAAGGTTAAAATGGACCAATGATAGTAATGTACTCTCTGCACAGGTCTTAAACCGTCATCAGGACAATCTGGATTTGTTATTTGTTGATGGGACAACTGCCGTTGCAAAAGTGGTTTTGAATGAGAAAGACAAAGCATACGTTGATATTACAGATAATTTGACTTTTTTAAAAGACAACAGCTTTATCTGGACAAGCGAAAAAGACGGATTCAATCATATTTATTTATATGACAAAACCGGAAAATTAAAAAATCAGGTTACAAAAGGAAACTGGGAAGTAACTTCATACTACGGTTTCGACGAAAAAACAAAAACTATTTTCTATCAATCTACTGAAAATGGTTCTATTAACAGAGCAATTTACCGCATCTCATTAGACGGAAAAAACAAAATTGCGCTGGCTAAAACTACAGGAACAAACGCAGCGACTTTTAGTCCAAACTTCCAATACTTTATCAATACATTCTCTAGTGCTGCTCAGCCAACTACGTATACTTTAAACGAAGCAAAAACGGGTAAAGAGATTCAGGTGATTGAGAACAATAAGGCGCTTTCTGATAAATTGGTAGCTTATAATTTGCCGGTTAAAGAATTCTTTGTTTTAAAAACTGCAAAAGGAATTGAATTAAATACCTGGATATTAAAGCCAAAAGATTTTGATCCTTCCAAAAAATATCCTGTTTTTATGTACCAGTATTCTGGTCCGGGTTCTCAACAAGTAAATAATGATTGGAACAATAAAGATGATTATTGGTTTATATCCCTTACACAACAAGGCTATATTGTAGTTTGTGTTGATGGTCGAGGAACTGGTTTTAAAGGTGCTGATTTCAAAAAAGTAACACAAAAAGAATTAGGAAAATACGAAGTAGAAGATCAGATCGATGCTGCGAAAGTACTTGGAACGTATCCGTATGTTGATGCTTCAAGAATCGGAATGTTCGGATGGAGTTATGGTGGATTTATGGCTTCAAATTGTATTTTTCAGGGGAATGATGTTTTCAAAATGGCAATTGCTGTTGCTCCGGTAACCAACTGGCGTTTTTACGACAGCGTTTATACAGAAAGATACCTGCAGACTCCTCAGGAAAATGAAAGTGGCTATGATCAGAATTCTCCAATAAATTATGTGGACAAATTAAAAGGGAAGTTTCTGTTGATACACGGATCAGGTGATGATAATGTGCATCTGCAAAATTCAATGCAAATGATGGAAGCATTAATTCAGGCTAACAAACAATTTGATTCTGAGATTTATCCGGACAAAGACCATCATATTCTGGGTACAGAAACGAGAATTCATCTTTATACTAAAATGACTAACTTTATCAAAGAAAATTTATAGAATAACTTTATAACCTTAAAAAAAATAATAAATAATATGGGAGAGAAACAAGTAAAATCGGCGCATCCAAAAGGACTTTGGGTATTGTTTGGAACGGAGATGTGGGAGCGGTTCAATTTTTATGGAATGCGAGCTTTATTAACTTTATTTCTTGTTAACTCTTTATTAATGAAGGAAGAAGAAGCCTCGTTGATTTATGGTGGTTTTCTTGGACTTTGTTATTTAACTCCAATGTTAGGAGGTTTCGTTGCCGATCGTTTTTTGGGGAACAGAAACTGTATCCTGTTAGGAGGATTATTAATGGCAATCGGACAATTGTTGTTGTTTACCAGCGGAAGTATTTTTGGGGAGCATATTGATCTTGCAAAAATAGTTATGTACTCTGCATTAGGAGTTATTGTGTTTGGTAATGGATTCTTCAAACCAAATATCTCAAGTATGGTGGGGAGTTTGTATCCAAAACAGGAAAAAACAAAATTAGATAGTGCTTTTACTATTTTCTACATGGGTATTAATATCGGAGCCTTTTTAGGTCAGTCTATTTGTCCTTTATTAGGAGATGTAAAAGACGCTGGAGGTATTAGAGATATTCATGCTTTCAGATGGGGTTTCCTGGCAGCTTCTGCAGCCATGTTTATCGGGACTATAGTTTTTTACTTTTTAAAAAATAAATATGTGGTTTCTCCTGAAGGAAAACCACTAGGAGGTTTACCTTCTAAAAATGATGCTTCTGATTTTGAAGAAGGAGAAGCGCAAAAAGCTAATTTCTCTAACAAAGCCCTTGCAACTGCAGGAGTTGCTTTTGTTGCTTTAGGATTCTTTTTTCACTATGTGGTAGGTCAGAATCTGATTTATACTTTGATTTACTCGAGTGGTTTATCATTGGCAGGATTAATTATTTCGGATACTTCTTTAACTAAGATTGAAAGAGACAGGATATTTGTAATTTATATTGTTTCCTTTTTTATTATTTTCTTCTGGGCAGCTTTTGAACAAGCGGGTTCATCATTGACTTTTATTGCAGATAATCAAACCGACAGAAATTTCTTTGGCTGGCAAATGCCTCCGTCAATGGTTCAGATTTTTAACGGAATGTTTGTAGTTTTATTGGCGGTACCGTTCAGTATATTATGGGATACATTAAGAGCCAATAGTAAAGAACCAATCTCTCCTGTAAAATTAGCGGTAGGTCTAGTGATAATATCGATTAGTTTCTTTATGATCGCGACACAGGTTTCTTATATTGGAACTTCAGGATTATTATTGGTTAAATGGTTGATCTTATTGTATTTTTTAAATACATGTGCCGAATTATGTTTGTCTCCTATCGGTTTATCTTTAGTAGGTAAATTGGCTCCAAAACGATTTGCTTCTTTATTGTATGGTGTGTTTTTCTTGTCTAATGCATCAGGTTACGCTTTAGGAGGAACTTTAGGCTCTATTTTGCCTGCAACGGGTGATAAGTTTGCCAAAGCAAAAGAATTAGGTATAGATCTTCAGGCTGTTTTAGATAAAACGATAACACCTACAGCAGAACAAATAGTCCTTTTAGAAAAACATCAAATTAGTGCAGCAAATCACTTTTTTGCAGGATTTGAAATTCATAATTTATACGAGTTTTTCATGGTATTTGTTGTGCTAACAGGTATCGCTGCAGTTGTATTGTTTGCACTGACTCCATTTTTGAAAAAAATGATGCATGGTGTTAGATAAAATGGAAAAAAATATCACTTTAGAAGAAATACAGAATTTTAAAGGCAAGTATCCAAAGCAATTATGGTATTTGTTTTTGGTTGAAATGTGGGAGCGTTTCTGTTTCTACGGAATGAGAGGAGTTTTAGCATTCTTTATGGTAGACCAATTAGGTTTACTGGAAGGAAAAGCGAATCTGCAATACGGAGCGATTCAGGCTTTTGTTTATGCTTTCACTTTCATCGGAGGAATTTTCGCCGACAAAATTTTAGGATTTAAAAAATCATTACTATTCGGAGGAATAGTAATGATTTTAGGTAATTTACTTATTGCAGCTTCACCCCATGATTTTTTCTATTATGGGATAACACTTTCGATTATTGGAACCGGTTTCTTTAAACCAAACGTATCGTCGATGGTAGGAGAGTTGTATCATGAAAATGATGGTAGAAGAGACGCCGGATACGGAATGTTCTATGCCGGAATCAATATTGGTGGAATGTTAGGAGGAGCGATTCCGATTTACTTAGGTAAAAATTACTCTTGGAGTTTGTGCTTCCTGTCTGCTGCGATTGTAATGATTATTGGAGTTATTACTTTTCTTTTGACCAAAAAACATTTGGCACCAATTGGAAATTCACCTCTTGAGAATCACGAACCTAAAAAACGTAATCTTTATGAGATCGCAGTATATGTAGGTTCATTACTAGTGATACCATTGGTTTATATAATGGTAATTAATTCTGATTTTACAGAATACTTTATGTACACTATTGGTGTGGTTGCATTGTCGTATTTTTTATTCGAATTACTAAGAATTAAAGACAGAAAGCAACAGTATAAATTATTGGCTGCGTTTGTTTTTATCTTCGGATATTTTATGTTCATGGCTATTTCTGAGCAATCCGGAGGATCTTTGTCTTTATTTGCAAAAGATAATTTGACCAATAAATTGTTGTTTTTTACTATTGACCCCAATGTGGTTAACAATAGTATTAATTCATTATATGTAATTATTTTTAGTCCTTTAGTGGGATTGTTATGGATCTTTCTTTACAAAAGAAAAATAGAACCAAATACAGTTGTTAAATTCGGACTTTCCTTTATCCTTTTAGCTGCCGGATTCTTCGTTTTTTATAGCGCAAGATTTTTTGTAGATGTAAACGGATTAAGTTCTTTAGACGTATTTGCCTTAGGATATCTGGTATATACACTAGGAGAATTGTGTATAGGACCAATCGGAATGTCGGTAATTACCAAATTGTCACCAAAAAGATTGTTTGGTATGATGATGGGTTTATGGTTTTTATCAAGTGCATTTGGTCAATTTGCTGCAGGAAAACTGGGGTCAGAAATGTCAAATGCCAATACAGGAACGACATTAATGTCAAAACTTATTGCTTATACAGACGGATACTATCAATTGGCAATCTATTCCTTAATTGCCGGTATCGTTTTAATCGTTACGACACCATTAATTAAGAAATTAATGCAAGAAGTAAAGTAGATGACATTTTGCATTGCAAATTTTGTTTAAATTTGTTAAAAATAAACAACATGAAAAAAATATTTTTAATAGCTTTCTTTTTGGTTGGAGCATTTGTTGCCCAGGCTCAAGAGTTGAAATGGCATACAGATGTAAAAGAAGCCATTGCAATAAGTAATAAAGAAAACAAACCAATGTTACTGTTTTTTACAGGAAGCGATTGGTGTGGATGGTGTATCCGACTGCAAAATGAAGTTTTAAAAACGGCTGAATTTTCAAAGTGGGCAAGTCAGAATGTTGTTTTAGTTGAATTAGATTATCCTAGAAGAACACCACAGACACCCGAATTAAAAAATCAGAATAACGAATTGCAACAAGCATTTGGTATACAAGGTTTTCCAACCATTTATTTTACCAGCGCTGAATCTAAAGACGGTAAAGTTAATTTTAAAGGCCTTGGTCATACCGGATATGTTGCCGGAGGTCCGACTGCCTGGTTGGCCGTAGCCGAAGGAATTGTTCATCCGAAAAAATCATAAAGATATTTTAAAAATAGCTTTCTAAAGACTCCTTACAGTACGTTGTAAGGAGTTTTTTTTGTTTAGAATAGGCGTATTAACGGGGGTTTAATTATTAAAATGATACTTATTTTAGAAGCGAAAAATAAATAGTTTGTTTTTTGTGCTAATAAAATTGGAAAATTAAAATATTATGTTAATTTCGTCAATCTAATCTAACCAAGCCTATTGATATGACTAAAAAATTACTTATCCTACTTGTTTTTTTAGGTTCATTTTCGATGCAATCCCAAAACTTAGTTTGGAAAACTAATATGACGGATGCGATTGCATTAAGTAACGAACAAAAAAAACCAATGTTAATTTTATTCACGACAGCCGATGCGCCGAATAATTTGCAAAATGAAATCTTTAGAACTCCGGACTTTGCTGTGTGGTCAAGAGACAATGTTATTCTTGTAAAATTGGATTTATCAGATGTTAATGTATCTGATACTGATAAAGAGCAAAACATGAAGTTGAAAGATGCCTTCGGCGTTAATGATTTTCCGCAAGTATGCTACGCTAGTGCTTCTATCAGAAAGAATAAAACAACTTTTAGTGCCCTGGGAAAAATTTCCTATAAACCGGGAGGAGCAAAATCTTGGATTTCGGAATCGAATTCTATTTTGCACCCAAGTGAATAACTAAAATTTAAATTAAGTTACTTAATTTAATTTGTAGAGTCCCTTTTTGCCAACGTGCAAAAAGGGATGTTTTTTTTTAAATAGGTTTATTCTTTAAGGATTGTTTTGTGTCGTTTAAATTACTGTTTTTATGTGAGGGCGTGTATTCCTTATAGCTTCGATAGTAAAATATATTTTATATCACTTTTGAATTGGTTCTAGTGATTATATTTTTGTTTTTTAAGATAAATTTTGCTAAATTGGTTTTTTGTTAACTTAATTTATGCAATTTTATGAATAGAAAACTACTTTTATTGCTGTTTTTTTTAGTTACATTTTTGATGAACGCTCAAAATGCTGGTTGGACAACAAACGTGACCGATGCAATTGCTTTGAGCGCTGAACAAAGAAGGCCGATGTTAATTTTGTTTACGGCCGCGAGCGCATCCGATAACCTGCAGGAGGAAGTGTTTGGAACCCCTGAATTTGAAAAGTGGTCTCGTAAGAATGTGATATTAGTAAAACTCGATTTATCTGATTTTTCCTCCAGTTTGATCAAAGAGCAAAATGTCAGGTTAAAAAATGCTTTCGAAATTATTGAGTTACCACAAGTATGTATTGTCAATGGAGCAATTAGGAATGGCAAAACAACGTTTGATATGCTCGGAAAAGTATCTTATAGAAACGGCGGAGCCAGAAGCTGGATATCAGAATGTGATTCGATTTTGAATCCGTCTGAATAAAAGATAGTAGTGGCTAGTTTAATTTATAGAATCCCTTTTCACCGGTAGAGTGAAAAGGGATTTTTCTTTTGGAGCAGCTTATTTCCCAACGTTTTTGAATCGAATAAGAGTTGGATCCATCCGATACTACTATTTTTGGGTTTAAGTCAAGTAAAACACGATCCAGATTTATTTTTGGGGATTGTATTAGAAGGAGAACATCAGGCGAAATAGCTTTTTTATAGACTCCGCTACTGTCAATCAGGAAGATTTTTTTAGAATTAAAAAAGAAGATGTTTTTAATTGTACGGATCGACTTTAGTATTCCAAAACTCCCCACCAGATAGGAACTTATATTTTTTTGAAGGGAGTCTTTTCCTAAAAGAGTATCATTTGCAAAGAGGGTAATGTTTTGGCCGGTTCGCTCGGTGATAATGGTTTTTTTCTTGATATGATATACAATTAGTTCCGATTTGTTTTCGACCTCTTTTTTGGTGCTAATATAGGCCAGCTGAACAAAAACTATAGAAAGCATAGTGGCGATTAATTTACTATAAGTTGGTTTCTTGAACCAGATAACGCTCGTAATGATCAGTAGATAATAACTAAGTAAATAATAAAAATTAAAGCGAATGTCGCGAATAACAAAAAAATCAAAAGAGGCGATATAGTGTATGATTGTATTTAACAGATATATGCTTTTTTCAAAAATCTGAATAAAGATTATCGGACAGCCGGTAAAGACAGAAATGAGCAGTACAACAATTCCGGCAATCATTGTAAAAGATAAGACCGGAAGAATAAGAATATTGGTTACAAAAAATAAAGAAGGAAATTGATGGAAGTAATACAAACAAATTGGGAATGTTCCAATTTGGGCGGCAAAGGAAATCGTTAAAGCTTCCCACAGATAAGTCAGGATTTTGGTTGTGGGTTTCCAAATCTCTTTTAATAATGGTTGTATCCAAAGAATCGAGAATAAGGCAATATAACTCAATTGAAATCCCGCATCAAATAAAAAATAAGGCTCAAATAACAAAATTAACAATACAGAAACCAGTAAGGTGTGATAAATGTTGCTGCCTCTTCTAAGATGATTCCCGATAGCCAGAAAGGAAAACATGACCACAGAGCGCAAAACAGGAGGTGATAAGCCAGAGATAATACCAAAAAGACCTAGCGCCACCAAAATGGTAATTAGCTTTATAAAAGAGCCCTTACGTGTATTGGGGATCGGTTTCAGAAGAAAAAGAATAAATAACATAATGTAACCTACGTGCAGTCCTGAAACAGACAAAACATGTGTTGCCCCCGAATATTGATAATCTTTAAGGGTTTCGGGTGAAATTTCTTGTTGCTGACCTAAAATTAAGGCCATCGCTACATTCATTTCGGTTTTGTTTAAACCCGCTTTAGTAAGGTTGTAAATGATCCTTGAGTGTAGCTTTGCGGCATAAAACCAAATAGTTCTGTTGACTTTTTTGTTAATTCTGATTTCGGATTTAGAAATAAAAACCTGGGCATATATTTGTTTGTTGGCCAGATAAGTTCCATAATCAAATTGATAGGGATTTTTTACTGTTCCCAGGTGCTGTAAAGTGGCTTTTGTTTGAATTGTATTTCCAATAATTAACCTATTTGAAGCACTGTCTTTCTCGATATTTACAATAATTTTTCCTTGATAAAAGCTGTTTTCAATAGGATTTAAAACGGCAACATAACGATCATTGTAAACATTGCCCTTTAGCTTTTCAACTAAAGTAAAAGACATAGTATGTGGCTTTTCGAATCCTTTTTGGTAATGACTGTAATGAGATTGTTGAAGTGTATTTGTATGCAGTAGCAAGCTGATGATACCCAGCCAAAAGGAAAGTAAGTAGGTGCTTATTCCAAAAAAAACGAGGTGTTTTTTATTCTTTTTTGATGCAAAATAAAAGATTGAAAAAAGAATTACAATACTTACGACAGAGACAGTTGTTACTAAAAAGCCAGGTAGCCAATAGTAAGAAACCAATAAGCCCATTATAAAGGCAATCGTAATTTTAGTCAACGGAAAATCTAATACTTTCATGTTTTAAAAGTATTAAAAATTTGTAAGAAAAAAGTTATTTTATTTATAAAAGACTATTCGAGAACCCTGTTGATCTGGGCAAAAGAATTTTGATAATAAGCTTCTTTGGTGGAGGAGATTATTACGCCTTTTGAAGTAGAAGAATGTACAAATTTTATTTCGTTTGAATTAGCCTCCGTAATTAGCCCAACATGATTGATTTGTTTGCTTCTGTTGGTCTTAAAGAAAATCAAATCACCTTTTTGAGCATCCTTAAACTGGATAATTTTCCCGATTTTAGATTGCTCATAAGAACTTCTTGGCATTGAGATATTCTCGGTTTGAAAGGCAGTATAAACCAATCCAGAGCAGTCAAAACCACTTTTAGTCGTGCCTCCCGCTTTGTATCGCACACCAAGATTGTCCGTTGCTACATCGACTAAATGTTTTACTGCATATTTGTTCTCCCGCTTTGATTCCTTTTTATCTACTACAGTGGAGCTTGATTTACAAGAAGCAAAAAGCAGAGCGGAAAAGAGTAAAACGAGTAGTTTTTTCAAAATAAAATTTTTTAAAGCGGTTTTAAATCAGCAACAATAAGTTTTGCTGTTTTTTTACTGGCTCCGACACCTCCTAATTTTTGCTCTAAAATATCATAGTTTTGCAACAATTTTTGACGGTAAGCAGGTTCCAGTATTTTATATAACTCTTCTTTTATGCGTTTCGTATTGCAGTCACTCTGAATTAACTCGGTTACGACTTCCTGATCCATAATTAAATTGACCAGAGAGATGTATTTTAAGGTAATAATGCGTTTTGCAATCTGATACGAAATGTTGCTTCCTTTATAACAAACGACTTCAGGAACTTTAAACAAAGCCGTTTCTAAAGTTGCAGTACCCGAGGTAACCAAAGCTGCAGTCGATGATCGAAGCAGGGCATAGGTTTTATTCGAGATAAATTTGATATTTTTATTGGTGATAAATTGCTGGTAAAACCCAAAATCCTGACTTGGGGCACCGGCGATTACAAATTCATAGTCTTGAAAATCGTCTACGACACTCAGCATTACACTTAGCATTTTGGTGATTTCCTGCTGACGACTTCCCGGTAAAACAGCAATAATTGGTCGATCGCTTAATTGATTTTCTTTTCTAAAAACAGCTTCATCAAAGGCTGGCTGATTCTGAATCGCATCAATCAGCGGATGCCCTACAAAAGCTACTGGAAAATGATGTTTGTCTTCATAAAAGCTTTTTTCAAAAGGCAAAATGACAAACATTTTATCAATATCATGTTTGATTGCTTTGATTCTGCTTTCTTTCCAGGCCCAGATTTGTGGCGAAATATAATAGTGTGTTTTGTAATTTAAAGCTTTAGCCCATTTTGCAATACGCATATTAAACCCCGGATAATCAATAAAAATAATAACATCGGGTTGAAAAGCGGCAATGTCTTTTTTGCAAATAGTAATATTGGTTAAAATGGTTTTTAGATTAAAAATAACTTCCACAAAACCCATAAAAGCCAATTCGCGATAGTGTTTTACCAAAGTTCCGCCCACTTTTTGCATTAAGTCACCACCCCAGAATCTGATTTCGGCCTGAGGATCTTCCTCGTATAAGGCTTTCATTAAATTAGAACCATGTAGGTCTCCGGAGGCTTCACCAGCTATTATGTAGTATTTCATGTTCGTTTTTTTGAAGAGGTGTTCTGTTTTTCAACACAACTATTTTTTTTGCAAGGCAAAGATAAGATTTAAATAAATACAGTAGAAATTGCCAAAACAATCACTGCCAGGATTACGCCCCGTGCCATAAATTCTTTGTTTCGTTTTAAGAAAAAAGCAAAAACAGCAAGATCTAAAAGGGTTCCCAAAGTGATAATTTTCCCTAAATAACCATATTCTTTAATAGTTTGAATCCCTGTTGAGAAGTCAAATGGTGTAAAAAAGGTAATGAATAAGTAACTTCCTAAAAGAGAAGTGAAAATCCCCACAATAAAACCTGCCAGTATCTCTTTTTTATTCATTTAAATCCCAGGTGTTAAGTTGCTGTATAGAATGGTGCGCCGTCAAATCAAATTGTACAGGAACTATTGAGATGTATCCATTTTCAAGTGCCCATTCGTCTGTATCTTCTCCTTTGTCTTCATTGACAAATTTTCCCGAAAGCCAGTAATAATCTTTACCAAATGGAGTTTGTCGTTTGTCAAATTTTTCAACCCAAAGCGCTTTGGCCTGACGACAAACTTTTATTCCTTTAATTTCGTTCTCTTTTAACTTTGGAAAATTAACATTCAGAACAACACCTTCCGGTAATTTATTGGCAAGCGTTTCTAAGGTTATTTTTTTTATGAATGATTTTATAGGTTCAAAATCGGCATTCCAGTCATAATCCAACAAAGAAAAACCAATCGCGGGAATTCCTTCAATTCCAGCTTCAACAGCGGCACTCATAGTTCCGGAATAAATTACATTTATAGAAGAATTTGATCCGTGATTGATGCCAGAAACGCATAAATCGGGTTTTCTTTTTAAGATTTCATTTACGGCTAGTTTTACACAATCTACAGGAGTTCCGGAACAGCTGTATTCGATTGTTTTCGCATTTTCTTTAGATATTTTATCCAAGTATAGCGTGTTGTTAATCGTAATGGCATGTCCCATGGCACTTTGAGGTTTGTCGGGAGCAACAACAAGTACGTCTCCGATTGTTTCCATAACACTTATCAAAGCTCTGATTCCCGGTGCCAGAATTCCATCATCATTGGTAACTAATATAAGTGGTTTTTCGTGTTTCATTTTAGAAATATTAGGTAATTAATAGGATTATAAAAGCAAATGTAGTGACAGATTTTTGTAGAATAGTTACAAATAAAATAAAATTTATCAACTAAATAAAAGTTGGCTTTGGCAAGTCAAACATTTTTATACCTTTAACAAAAAATTATAGTGAACTTGGCTTTAGTGGCATAGTTTTTACCGTAACTTAGATTAAAAAATTGATGAATGCTATTATTAAATTTATGAAAAGAAATTATAAAATACTTATAGCCGTATTATGTTTGTCGGTAACCTTGTTTGCTTTCAAAATAAATGCAGATAATAAAGTTGATCCGGACCCAAATAGAGATAAAACACTTTTAGAATTATTAGCTTTTGTTATAGAAAAAGGACATTATAGTCCGGCAGAAATTAATGATGAGTTCTCTAAGGGAATTTTTAAGGATTATATTGAGGCGCTGGATCCTTCAAAAAGATTCTTCCTGCAATCTGATATTGAAGAATTTAAGCAATATGAGCTAATGTTGGATGATCAGTTTTTAAATAAAGACCTTACTTTTTTCAACCTGACTTATACCAGATTGATGAAACGTATGGAGGAAAGCAAAAAGAGATATAAGACTATCTTAGCGCAGCCATTCAACTATAGTGTTGATGAAACTTTTAATTCTGATTACGAGCATTTGCCTTACGCAAAAAACACAACTGAAATTAATGAAAGATGGAGAAAGCAAATTAAACTTTCTACCCTTTCTTCACTTGTTGCCAAACAGAAAATAGAAGAAGACAAAAAGAAAACAGATCCTGCTTACAAAGCAAAATCTTTCGAAGCTTTAGAGAAAGAAACACGTGACAGTTCTTTAAAATCACTAGACGATAATTTCAGTCTGATTAAAGATTTAAATAAAGAAGATTGGTTTTCTGTGTACGTAAATTCTATTATGGCACGTTTTGATCCGCACACAAGTTATTTTGCTCCGGAAGACAAAGACCGTTTTGATGTTAATATCAGTGGAAAACTGGAAGGTATTGGAGCAAGATTAACCAAGAAAAATGATTTTACTCAAATTGACGAGCTAATTTCGGGTGGACCTGCCTGGAAAGGAAAACAACTTGAAGCAGGGGATTTAATTTTGAAAGTAGCACAAGGAAACGAAGAGCCTGTAGATGTTGTAGGGATGCGTTTGGATGATGTTGTGAAAAAAATTAAAGGACACAAAGGAACTGAAGTTAAACTTACCGTTAAAAAAGTAGATGGAAGCATCAAAGTTATTTCGATAATCAGAGACGTAGTAGAAATTGAAGAAACGTATGCAAAATCCAGTATTGTTGAAAAGAACGGATTGAAATATGGTGTAATTTATTTACCTAAATTTTATATCGATTTTGAAAACAAAGACGGTCGCGATGCCGGAAAAGATATTGCTCTTGAAGTAGAGAGATTGAAAAAAGAAGATGTCAACGGAATTGTATTGGATGTTCGTGATGATGGTGGTGGATCTTTATCTACAGTAGTTGATATTGCCGGTTTATTTATTGAAGAAGGACCAATTGTTCAGGTAAAATCTGCAGGTAAAAAGAAAGAAGTTTTATACGATAAAGATAAAAAAATCGAGTGGGACGGACCATTAGTAATTATGGTAAACAGTTTCTCTGCTTCTGCATCAGAAATATTAGCTGCGGCAATTCAGGATTACAAACGCGGTGTTATCATTGGAAGTAAGCAAACTTACGGAAAAGGAACCGTGCAAAATGTACTTGATTTGAATCAGTTTGTTCGTAATGCAAATTATGGCGACTTAGGTGCTTTGAAAATTACAGGACAAAAATTCTATAGAATCAACGGAGGTTCAACTCAATTAGAAGGGGTTCATAGTGATGTGGTGATGCCGGATCGTTATGCTTATCTGAAAATGGGAGAGCGTGATATCGACAATGCAATGCCTTGGGATAAAATAGATCAGGCTGATTATGTTACCTGGACTTCAAACGAAAATTTTACCAGAGCAATTGCGAACAGTAAAAACAGAATTGCTCAAAATCCGCAATTCAATTTAATTGAAGACAACGCAAAATGGATTGATGTGAAGAGCAAAGAGAATACGTACAGCTTGAACATTACAAACTTTAAAGCGACTCAGGAACAGGTTGAAAACGAAGGTAAAAAGTACAAACCAATTTCAGATTATAAAAACAATCTGGTATTTAAATCTTTGCCTTATGAAGAGCTTGAGATTAAAAGTGATGCTACTTTAAAAGAGAAAAGAGAAGCTTGGCACCAAGCATTATCTAAAGACGTTTATGTAGAAGAAGCATTAAATGTTTTAGATGATTTACAAACCAAAAGTAATATGGTGAAAAGTAATTCTTCAAAAATGAAGAAAGATAAATTAGTGAAGTCTTAGTTTTTAAGAAAAATAATTTGTTATTAAAACGCTCCGAAAGTTTATATTTACGGAGCGTTTTTTTATGGATTAAAAGTATAATGATATGAGAGGATTTCTTGTTTTGAGTTTGGTAAGTATGGTGTTTTTTTCGTGTAAAAAAGAAACAGTAGTAAAAGAGGAATTAAAGGAAGAAAAAACTCTTTTTGTTTCCAATCAAAACAGTACAGATTCGTTGTATACTGTTGCGTATTTGCCCACATCCACAACGAAACAAATTGTAAAACATAAATACTACACGCTGTCTTATAATGAAAAGTTCGAACAGGCAGAGTGGGTGGCGTATGAACTTAAAAAAGAATATTTGAAAAATGGAGATTATAAACGTCCCTATTTTATTGAAGATCCCAAAGTAACAACAGGTTCAGCCGACTGGAGGAATTATAAAAAATCGGGTTATGATAAAGGACATCTTTGCCCTGCCGGTGATATGGAGTTTGATAAAAATGCCTATAACGATACTTTTTACACCTCTAATATTTCGCCTCAAAAACATGATTTTAATAGTGGAATCTGGAACAGAATAGAACAGAAAACACGCTACTGGGCAGGAAAATACAACGATATTTATGTGGTTACCGGAGGTGTTTTGAAAGATTCGGATAAAAAAATAGGAACAGAAGAAGTTGCTGTTCCTAAATATTTTTATAAAATCATTCTGGCTAAATCAGGGACTCAGCACAAAGCCATTGCATTTTTAGTTCCAAATGAAAATAGCGATCGATCACTTTACGATTTTGTCGTTCCGATAGAAACGATCGAAAAAACGACCGGAATTGATTTCTTTCCGAATTTGAAAAATTTAAAAAGTAGTCAGGACTTTTAGGTCCGCAATAGTTGCTGTTGGGTTTTCGGCTTTAAAAACAAAGCTTCCTGCTACCAAAACATCGGCTCCGGCCTCTACTAGTTGTTTTGCATTTTTATTGGTTACACCACCGTCAATTTCGATAAGTGTTGCTGCATTTTTTCGGGTAATCAGTTCTTTTAGCTTTTTTACTTTTGCATAAGTATTTTCAATAAAAGATTGTCCTCCAAAACCAGGATTAACACTCATGATGCAAACCAGATCAATGTCATTGATAACGTCTTCTAATAAATCAATATTGGTATGAGGGTTGATGGCTACTCCGGCTTTCATTCCTTCGGCTTTGATTGCTTGCAGCGTTCGGTGTAAATGGGTACACGCTTCGTAATGTACGCTTAGTACATTTGCGCCTAAATCAGCGAAGGTTTTTATGTATCTGTCCGGATCAACAATCATTAAATGAACATCGATTGTTTTTTTTGCATGTCTTGAAATGGCTTCTAAAACAGGCATTCCAAAAGAGATATTCGGGACAAAAACACCGTCCATGATATCAATATGAAACCAATCTGCCTCACTGTTATTAATCATTTCGATATCACGTTGTAAATTGGCAAAATCGGCTGCTAAAACAGAAGGAGCTATAAGTGTATTCTTCATTGTGTAGTGGTATGTTGTGTTGTTTTTTGCAAATGTACTTATAAAAAATAAAAAACTCCGGTAATCAGCCGGAGTTTCAATCATCAATCAAAAAACGAACAGTCAATCAAACTGTTGTTTGCGTTAAAAAGGTTTCAAGTTTAAAGTTTCAAGTTACTAAAACAACTCGAAACTTTAAACCTGAAACAAATATTTTTATCCTAAATACGTTTTAAGAATTTTACTTCTTGAAGTATGTTTTAATCTGCGGATTGCTTTTTCTTTAATCTGACGTACACGCTCACGAGTTAAGTCGAAAGTTTCTCCAATTTCCTCAAGAGTCATTGGGTGTTGATCACCAAGACCAAAATACAAACGAACAACATCTGCCTCTCTTGGAGTTAATGTTTCTAAAGAACGTTCGATTTCAGTACGTAAGGATTCATGAATTAATTCTCTGTCCGGGTTTGGAGATTCTCCTGAACGTAGAACGTCATAAAGGTTAGAATCTTCTCCTTCAACAAGAGGTGCATCCATAGATAAGTGACGACCAGAGTTTTTCATAGACTCTTTTACATCATTTACAGTCATATCAAGTTCTTTTGCAATTTCCTCAGCAGAAGGTGGGCGCTCGTTAGATTGCTCTAATAAGGCATACATTTTGTTGATTTTATTGATAGAACCAATTTTGTTTAATGGTAAACGTACAATACGTGATTGTTCTGCCAAAGCCTGAAGGATCGATTGACGAATCCACCAAACTGCGTAAGAGATAAATTTGAAACCACGAGTTTCATCAAAACGTTGAGCCGCTTTAATTAGACCTAAGTTTCCTTCGTTAATTAAATCAGGAAGTGTTAATCCTTGATTTTGATATTGTTTTGCCACAGAAACTACGAAACGTAGGTTGGCTTTTGTCAATTTTTCTAAAGCTCTTTGATCACCAGCCTTTATTCTTTGTGCTAATTCTACCTCTTCATCTGCGGTAATTAGGTCAACTTTTCCGATTTCTTGTAGATATTTATCTAACGATGCAGTTTCACGATTGGTTACCTGCTTGGTGATTTTAAGTTGTCTCATGTTGTTGTCTCCCTATTTTTTTAAAGTGTACAAATAGTTATACGTAGGAAGGATAGAAAAAGTTACAACGAAGTGAAAATAATTTTAAAAATATTGTATCGAGTTTTTGAAGTTGGCTTAGTTTGTTGTAAATCTTATAGTTAGTAAGGTGTTTTCTGTCTCGCTAATAATGAAAATTGTAGTGGTTTCTAATACGTTTTCAAATATAATGAATTTGAATAACGAAAAACTCCTTTCTTCAAGATTTGAAGAAAGGAGTTTTATTCGTTAATGGTAGTGAATTTAATTAGAAGTATTTACTTCTATGATTTCTTTTGCAGAAACAGGAAGCCCGTTTTCAGTAAAACCTTCGAGACTTATTTCGTATTTTCCTGATACATCAGAAGTGAAAAACGAAACGGTATTTTCTTTGTTTTCTAAAGTTAATTGAGGTTCCCAAAGTAATTGGTATCTGTAATCCGGAATTCTATTCTCTTTGTTTTGGTCGTTATAATTTTGTTTAAACGCGATGATTTTATTTTGAGGTCTTTGAATTTCAGTATTTAAAATAAAATTACCGTGCGCTGAAGTCACATAATCATTGTTTTTAGTTGTGAAATTTATAACACCGTTAAATGCTTTTGGACCATAAAAATAAACGCCGGGAACGATACTTACTTTATATATGTTTTCTGTTTTATAGGTAAATAACTCATTTACGTTCTGAATCAGAAGTCCGTCAACTAATACCAAAGCGGGTTCAGAAAAGTATTCCAGATCATAATTTATATCTCTAAGATTTAAGGAGTAATTATTGTCTTTTTCACGATAGTACATTTCTTTTATAACTTCCGTAATGGTTTCTTTTAAAGTAGGAAACTTGGTGTAATCGCCAAGAATGTATTCTTTTTGTAAAGGATTATAGAACGGATAAACACTGGAACCGTTGGTAATACTGTCTTTTTTTAGTGAATAATAGGCATTTTCAATCTGATTAGCGATCGATCGTTGTTCGATAGTGCTTTTGTAATCAGAGGTTAAGAATGTTTCATCTGTATTTTTTAGATCAGATAAGTTGTATCCTTTATTTTTGTCAACGTCTATTTTATAGTCATTTTTATCATTGCCTATTATTTGAACAACAGCATTAGAATAATTAGGGTCTTTATCCAGAATAAAATTAAACTTTCCGGATGGGTTTGTCTGTGTTATTTTAAAGGCATATTCTTTACCGGGTATTGATAAAGCCACGGTTTTATGATTTATCTCGCCAGGATTTTTAGTGTTTGTAATGCAGCCTGAAATAATCTCGCCTCTAAGTTCCGGAAGAAAACGGATCGAATCATTCATACGGTTTGTCAGCTCATTATTGGTGTTGAATTTTACAAACTCAGCAGCATTCATTTGTCTTTTAGAAGGTAAATTGTCGATTTTTTTTACAGAGAGAGAGTAACTTCCTTTGTTTGTTTCAGCGGTTAATGATTTTATTTTTAATGCGACTTGTTCTCTTTCCTGAAAGGTAGTTTTATCCAGTTGTATGGCAAACGTTTTGTCTTTGATTGAATTTTCGGTAACAGATTCGTTTCCTGTTGTTTTGGTTTCTTTGCTTGCCGAATTCGTTTTGTTGCTTACCAAATACGGATTTATTAGCAAAAGGTCTGTTTTTGCTGTTTTTAAATCCTTTTTGTTCAACATCCATTTGGTATAGGCGATAAGTTTGTAGTTGCCTGTTTCAATGGTTGTTGGAATGAAAAAATCCCCTTGTCCTTTTCCGTTATCCAAATAGATTTTATTACTAAAAATAACTTGGCTGTCACTATTAACAAGGTCAACATAGGCTATTTTACTAATTTCACTCCAGGTGTTATTGGTCGGATTGGTACAATACAATTTACAATGCAGTGTTTCTCCTGCAATTAAGGTTGTGTTGTTTAAATGAACAAATAGGGTTTCGTTAGTAGCGATACTAATCGGTTCACTTTTGCTCAACGAACTATTTTGTGCCATAGCAAAAGTATTTATTGCTAGTAGCATGATTGTGCCGGTTATTTTTTTTAATCTATCCAAAATAAAGGTTTAATGTTAGATGAAATTTTAGTACAGTCGCCACAAGGGGCAGGAGTAAAAACATAGTTTGCATAGTCACCACCACCACTAAGAGTTGCAAAATAGACGTACTCTCTTCCGGACCCGGTAACGATAGAATATATTTGTGGGCCACGGCAGAATTTTTCTGTAAAGCAATTAGGTAATTCTATTTTTTGACTACAATCTGCGATAAACGAAGGATAAGGATCGTCTATAAAGATATCTCTGAAATTAAAAAAGATTCTTTTTGTGGAAACGGATGATACTTCAAAATAGCCAATTATTTTCTCGTCGGGATTACTATTTGATTTTAAATTACCATAATTAAACCCCGGTTGGATTTGTGATAAAAGACTTGCGGAAGTCGAAAGACTTTTTAGTGTTTTATAATAAGTGTATGAGGTTAAATTCTGAACATACTCGCGTACAACAATGCTATATCGTTCATAAAGAATAGGATCTTTAATATCTATAAAACGTATGGGCAGATTGATTTTGTCTTCGCTAAGACCTACATTGCTTACTAATATTATATCGTCTGATTTTCTTGTGGTATAACATACTCTTGATTCGCTATTACCTCTGGGAATACTCAAATAAGTATAGTTCGGTCCTGGGTTACTTGGATCGGGGGTCAACTTATTTGGTTTCCAATCCGGAGATATTATTTTATAGGTTTCAGCGTATTCGAATCTGTAAAATTGTGATTTTGAACTTGGATCTTGACTGGTCACCACTATTTGTACCCCTTTTTCTCCGTCTATTGTTTCTATTTTTGGTTCTACGTTAATTTGGTTAACAGGAGTCAGAGTCTCCGTTGCAGACGAGTATGATTTGCCGTCGTTTGTTGTGATATTTAATTGGTATGACTTCCCTGTAATCGCCTGGAAAGGATTTTTTGAAACATAAAGACCGGAGAAATCTTCAAATTCAAATTCATAGGTATTGTTGTCACTGTCGGTTACATAAACACTTGCCCCTTTTTCAGGAGTTGGACCATACTCCTCCAGACGATAAGATCTGGTAATTTTTATTTCCTGTTTTTTTAACTCATTTGTAATGTTGGCCTGAACAACCGGTATACTTTCAAAGGTATTGGTTTGAAAAACATATTGCTCAGTGCAACTACCTATAGAAAGGCAGAAGAGCATCAGGGCAACTGTCTTGTATAAAAGGTTACTATGTTGAACTATAGATTTCATAAAGAGATAAATTTGTGATTTCATTTTGATTAACGAACTATTTTGTGTCAGCTAATTTTTTTATTATTAGTGTACTGTACTTCTTTAATCGACCCAAAATAAAGGTCTGATGTTAGAAGAAATTTTAGAACAATCGCCACATCCTGCAGTAACAAATAACAGGGTTGCCATCTTGTTTCGCTGTGCATAATATACCTCTTCAAATCCCGATCCGGCAACTAACGAATGTATTTTTGGGCCACTACAACCGACCTCACCCCAACAATTAGCATATTCTTTGACATAACAAGGGGTAAAAAATGGCGGATACTGATCTTGTATAAAAATGTCTCTAAAATTAAAGAAAATTCTTTTTGATGAAACGGACGAGACCTCAAAATAACCGACTATTTTCTGGTCTGCATCGTCATTTGATTTTAAATTACCATAATTAAAGCCTGGTTGCACTTGTGACAAGAGACTTGCAGAAGTAGAAAGACTTTTTAATGTTTTATAATAGGTGTATGAGGCTAAATTCTGAACATACTCCCGTACAATAATACTGTAACGCTGAAGAATAATAGGATCCTTAACACCTATAAAACGGATCGGTAAATCGATGCGATCTTCACTAAGGCCAACGTTGCTTATTAAAATGATGTCATCAGATTTTTTGGTAGTGTAACAGACTCTTGCTTCTTTTTTGTGGGGAACTACCAGATAAGTAAAATAAGGACCGGGATTACTCGGGTCTACTATAATTGTATTAGGATTCCAATCGGGAGCTACTACTTTGTAGGTTTCTTCGAATTCAAATCTGTAAAATTGTGACTTTGAGGTTGGATCATTACTGGTTACCCTTATTTGTACACCTTTTTCTCCATCGATTGTTTCGATTATTGGCTCGACCTTAATTTCATTTACAGTAGTTAAAGTTTCAACTTCAGACGAATAGGATTTTCCGTCCTTGGATGTAATGTTTAGTTGGTATAATTTTCCGGTAATAGCCTGAAATGGAGTGTTTGAAACATAAAACCCTGAGGATTTTTCAAATTCAAATTCGTAAGTATTTTTATCACTATCTGTTACATAAACAGTTGCACCATCTTCAGGAGTTGGTCCATTTTCCTCAAGACGATAGGATCGGGTAATTTTAATTTCTTGTTTTTTTAATTCATTTGTAATGTTTGCCTGAACGACAAGAATGCTTTCAAACGTATTAGTTTTAAAAACATATTGCTCCGTACAACTGCTAATGAAAAGACAAAAAAGAGACAAAACAATTGTTTTGTACAGCAAATTAATATGTCGAATGGTATATTTCATCTATAAATTACTAAAATTTGATATTGTAAGTTATAGTTGGAATTGGCACCGAAAATATAGACGTTTTGTAGGCCTTTATCTGACCATTAGTGGTCACAAAAAAGATAGAATAAGGATTGTTTCTTCCTAAGACGTTATATATAGAAATGTTCCAAAAGCTATGTGATAACTTTTTAATTTTGTGATTGCCCTCAATGTTAAAACCTACATCTAAACGGTAATAGTCCGGAATTCTGAACTTGTTTCTGTCGCTGTATAAGGTATATTTAAGACCATTGTATTCGTAACTTCCAATTGGATAGGTGATAGGTCTTCCGGATTGGTACACAAAATTGGTAGATAAACTATATCTTTTTGTGAATTTATAGTTTAATACCGCACTTACTTCATGTGGTTTATCAAAATTTGTTGGGTAATAATGACCATTGTTTACTTTCTCATCAATAAACTGACTGTCAGATTTGATAAAAGTACGGGCATAAGTATAACCCAGCCAACCATTAAGTTTTCCTGCATTTTTTTTAAGTAGTAACTCAACTCCGTATGCTTTTCCTTCTCCCTGAAGCAGCTGTGTTTCCGGGTTTTTGTTTAATAACAATTCAGCTCCAACTTTATAATCTAACAGATTGTCTGATTTTTTATAATATCCTTCCAAGCTAAGTTCTAATTTATCATCGTCTAAGTTTTTGTAGAAACCTAATGAAAATTGCTGTGCATTTTGAGGTGCAATATGTGCATCTGATAACTTCCAGGCATCTGTAGGAGATTGCGTGGTGTTGCTGGTTAATAAATGGATGTATTGATACGTTTTATCATAGCTGGCTTTTACAGAGAAATCGTCTGTTATTAAGTAACGTGCGGCAATTCGGGGTTCGAATCCGCCATAAGTTTTAATGACTTCGTTTTTCTTGTAATCTTGGGTTCCTATGACGGTATCGTCGTTGATGGGAGAATTACTTTGATAGATTCTTTCTGTTGCTGGGCCCAGTGCTGAATATCTTGAATATCGCAGACCTAAAGTGATTAACAATTTTTCAGTTACATTGAAATTGTCTGAAAAATAAACCGCAGATTCTATTGCTTTTTCGTCGTCTATGTTTACCGGAATTAGGGTTGCTTCATCCGGTTTTTTCGGATTAAGATAACCCGGGTCAACGTTATAAAGTTTACTTGAAATACCATAGTTGAAAGCATGTTTTTTGTTTAGGTTGTAATTCCCATTTAAAATAAGTTGACTTTCATTTAGTTTATAACCATAATCAAACGAATTTATTCCTCCGTTGTTATAGTCAATGTTAAACTTGTATTCACTATTTGTAAATATTAAATCGGCTTTGCTTTTAGCGTTGAAGGAGTGATTCCATTTTAAAGAAACTAGTGCGTTGCTGTATTTGTACACAGAATCTGAAGAGATACTAAAACGGTCTTTGCTATAGTATAAGGTAGATTCAATAGTGTTATTGGCTGTTATTTTGTGATTGTATTTTACGATTGCATCAAAAAAATTAGCCTGGCTGTTTTTTAGCGATTCGTCTTCCAATTTTTTTAGAATCCATTCAGAGTACGTACCTCTAATACCTACAATCAAACTTGACTTGTTTTTTATAACAGGAGTACTTATCGAAAGATTACTGGTCACAGCTCCAAGTCCCGCTTCACCTGTAAATTTTTCGGGATTACCGTTTTTTGTGGTAATATCAAAAACGGAAGATAGTCTTCCTCCAAATCGGGAAGGGATACTCCCTTTGTAAATATCAACTTTGCTGGTTGTATACGGGTTTACTGCAGAGAAAAAACCAAGAAAATGTGAGGTATTGTATAAAACAGCATTGTCTAAAAGAATTAAATTCTGATCGTCTTTTCCTCCACGTACGTTGAAGCCTGCAGATCCTTCACCTGTAGTTTTTATTCCCGGTAAAGTAGTGGCAACTCTAAAGATATCACGTTCTCCAAGAACCAGAGGAACATTTTTTATTCCTTCCACGTCTATAGTAGAAACTCCGGCTACAGCTGTTTTTACATTTCTATTGGCATTTTTGTTGATAACAACCTCGTCCAGTTCATTAATACTTTCGTGAAGGGATACGTCTAAACTACCATTGTCATAAATCATAACAGGTTGCGTATCTTTTCTATGATTGATAGATTCTATTTGGATATAGTTAAGACCAAAAGGCAGTTCGATTTTGTAAAATCCCTGTTCGTTTGTTGTTGTACTGATCTCTTTATCGCGTACTTTGATGGTTACATTTGAAAGCGGTTTTTTGTTTTTTTCGTTTTTTATGATACCTGATAAGGTGAATGATTTTAGTTCTTCTCCCTTTTTCTCTTTCCCTATGTATACGATCCCATTAACAGTAGTATTTCGTTTTTTTGTATCGAGTTGTTGATGGAACAGCGGTTTTGTTACGGTCTTGTTTGCCGCAATAACTGCTGAAGTAGCAATTACAGGTTCGAAGTAATTATCGGGTAATGTACTGTGGATGATACTGTTTTTCGTCAGTATTATTTTTTTATCTGTGATGAAGTAATTTAGATTCGTGTTTTCAAAAACACCGGCAAGTACTTCGTCCAGTGAAGTGTCTGTATAGGTTTTGTTTATCAAAAAAGTATTAGATTTTATCCAGTTCTCATCAAAATAAAACTTGTAGCCGCTGGTTTTTTCGAGGCTTTCAATAGCTGTTTTCAGATCAGCATTTTTAAATTCAATGGAGATGTTATTCTTTTTTTCCTGACTAAATGTTAATGTATGAAAAGCGAATAAAAATAGGGTAAGTATAATTTTTCTCATTTTTTTAATTGGCTTCATTAGGGATAAGGTTGTTGATTCTTTTGATTAGATTTTCAAGAAAAACGTTCTTATCGGATTCTTCTAATTGAGAGTTAGAGTTGTAGTACTTTCTTATGTCACTTTTGTGCTCAGGAAAAATTTTAATAATATCGCTTTTTGAGCTGATCTTGTAGTAGACATCTTTGTATTTTAAGATATACTCGTTTTTGTCTCTAAACTCATCAGAACTGGCCAGGTTGGTTCCGTCTGATATTCTTTTAGTGTCTATAACTTTTGTCTTGGTCTTATGATGTTTGATGTAAAGCGTGTTGGTCTTAGAGAAAGTAAGTTCTTCATAATAACCGTTCATGAAGATAGGGCAGGTTGGGTTGTTGAAATTTATATTAACAAACCTTTTGTTGTTAAGCGTAAAGTAAGCTGTTTTTTCTTTGATTAGGCTGATACCTAAATAGTCGTATTCGCCATTGGCTTTCAAAACTAAAATGTCATTATTGACATCGTATTTGAGGTCAAGATTATGATAATTTTGGTTTTGATAATTAAGGTCTCCCTTACTATAGTCATTGGTCAGGTAGAAACTATGACTTTTGTCAAGAGTCCTGTAAAGGTTCACATAACGTGGCCCATTATAGAGATCTAAGTTGCTTTTGCCAATGGTTTTGTCAAACCAGCTGTTTAAGGAAGTAGTATTGCTTGATTGGCTACGTACGGTGTAAATTTGTAAGAATAATCCAAATAAAATAAGGAAAATTGACTTATTTTGATAATTTTTCAAAGATTGTATGGTTTTGATGATTTGATTTGATGATCTCAAATGTATCAAAAAAATGTTACGTATTACACACAAATGTGTTAAAATGTAAGGAATAGTAGCTGTATTTAGAATAAAATCTTTAAAAAATCTTAAAAATCCGAGGGTTTGATTGAATAAAATCCCAATGATTTAGCGGGCTAAGGTGTAGTATTTGTAAAATTATAAATTAACCTGAATAGTTGTGTTATTTACACCATATTCTGGTTTTTCGAAAGGCATTATGGAGGAATGTATTCTGTTCTTTAGTCGCGGATTATCCTGTAGGTTTTGATTTTGTGATTTTCTGGCTGGAAACGGAGGTATTTACATTTTAAGTATTTACATGAAATAGAAAATGCTTGGATCGAATCTAAAAGTTGAACACGAATTACACTAATTTTCACGGATTAATCTTGAGATTCTTGGTTGGAAAGTTTTGCCACGAATTACACGAATTTTTACGAATCATTTTTTAGCCACTGATTAAAGGATTAAAATGATTTAATCTATTCTAAGGTTCACATAGTAATTAGTGAAAATTCGTGTAATTCGTGTTCATTTTTTTGACTTGATCCAAATGCCTGCTTGCAGAAGAATTGTCGATTTAGATTGTTCTCAATATGTAAAAACCCCAACTCATATACATGAATTGGGGTTTTCTATAAATAAACCTTTAGTAAACTAAGATCTGATTACTCTTTTTTCTCCTCACGTGGAGGTCTTGGAACAAGCGCTTTTTTAGACACTTTTTCTTTTTTAGTTTTAGGGTCAACTCCTAAGTATTTTACTTGGAAAACATCTCCCATTTTAACTACATCAGCAACGTTTTCAGTACGTTCCCAAGCTAATTCAGATACGTGAAGTAATACTTCGTTTCCAGGTGCAGCAAGATATTCTACTACAGCTCCAAAATCAAGCATTTTGATCACTTTTACATCGTAAGCTTCTCCTAATTGTGGTTTGAAAGTAATCGATTGGATTTTTGCCAATACTGCTTCAATTCCTGCAGGATCTGTACCTAAAATTTCAATAACACCTTGCTCATCAACTTCGTTAATCACGATAGTTGTTCCGGTAGCTTTTTGTAATTCTTGAATTACTTTTCCTCCAGGTCCAATTAAAGCGCCAATAAAGTTTCCAGGAATAGTTCTGGTAATGATTTTTGGTGCGTATGCTTTTACATCACCTCTTGGAGTAGCAATAGTTTCAGTTAATTTACCTAAAATATGCAAACGACCGTCACGAGCTTGATTTAAAGCCTGCTCCATAATGTCATAACGTAAACCATCAATTTTGATGTCCATTTGACAAGCAGTGATACCATCAGCAGTACCGGTTACTTTAAAGTCCATATCACCTAAGTGATCTTCATCACCTAAAATATCAGACAAAACAGCAAACTTCTCACCGTCAGTAATTAATCCCATAGCAATTCCAGAAACTGGTTTTACCATTTGAACTCCTGCATCCATAAGCGCCATAGTTCCGGCACAAACTGTTGCCATAGAAGAAGAACCGTTAGATTCTAAAACTTCAGAAACAATACGAATTGTATATGGACAATCAACAGGGATCATGTTTTTTAAAGCTCTTTGTGCCAAGTTACCGTGACCAACTTCTCTTCTTGAAGTTCCTCTTAGTGGTTTTGCTTCACCAGTAGAGAAAGGAGGGAAGTTATAGTGCAGGTAGAATTTCTCTTCACCTTGCTCAGAAGGAGAATCGATTTGGTTTGCTTCTCTTGAAGTTCCTAAAGTTACTGTAGCCAAAGCTTGAGTTTCTCCACGTGTAAACAAAGCAGAACCGTGAACTCTTGGTAAATAATCAGTCTCACACCAAATTGGTCTGATGTCAGTTGTTTTTCTACCATCTAAACGAACACCTAATTCTAATACTACATTACGAACTGCTTCTTTGTTTGTTTTGTAGAAGTATTTAGAAACTAAATCTCCATCAGCAGCTAATTCTTCTTCTGTAAATAAAGCTTTTACTTCTTCTTTTACTTCAGCAAATGCAGCACTTCTTTCGTGTTTAGCAGATCCAACTTTCGCAATAGCGTAAATTTTATCGTATGCAGCAGCTTTTACTTTTTTGTAAATTTCTTCGTTTTCTTTCTCACCTTCGTAAGTACGAATTTCTTTTTTACCAAAAGCAGCTTGTAAGCGTAATTGTGCGTTAATCTGAACTTTAATAGCTTCGTGAGCAAATTTAATTGCTTCTACCATTTCAGCTTCTGAAATTTCTTTCATCTCACCTTCAACCATAGCAACAGAATCCAAAGAAGCACCAATCATCATGTCGATGTCTGATTTTGCTAAATCTTCTCTACTTGGGTTAATTACAAATTTTCCGTCGATACGTGCAACACGAACTTCTGAAATTAAGTTGTAAAATGGAATATCAGAAACAGCTAAAGCCGCAGAGGCAGCTAAACCAGCTAATGCATCTGGCATAACTTCTTCGTCATGAGACATTAATTGAATCATAACCTGAGTTTCTGCATGGTAATCGTCTGGGAAAAGTGGACGTAAAACACGGTCTACTAATCTCATTGTTAATACTTCATTGTCGCTTGGTCTTGCTTCTCTTTTGAAGAAACCTCCAGGGAAACGACCAGCTGCAGCAAATTTTTCGCGATAATCTACCGTTAAAGGTAAAAAATCAACATTAGGGTTAGCGGTACGTGCTGAAACTGCTGTCGCAAGTAACATCGTGTCGCCCATTCTTACTACTACAGAACCATCCGCTTGTTTAGCCAAACGTCCTGTCTCGATTGTGATGCTTCTGCCATCACCTAAATCGATTTTTTCTACAAATAATTGTGGAATCATAAATTTTTTCCTTATTGGTTATACAATGGGTTTTAGTTGTGTTGTAGTTGTTGTTGTGTGTAGTTGTTGTTTCTAAAACCCAATGAAAAACCAAACTTTTTTTCTTATAAAATGCTTGTAATAAATAAATTCCGTAAAAAACAAAAAGAGGCACTTTCGCACCTCTTTTCTATATTGATTATTTTCTGATATTCAATACTTTGATAATCTCACGATATCTGTTGATCTCTGTCTTTTTCAAGTAGTCCAACAAAGCTCTTCTTTTACCTACTAATAGTACAAGAGAACGCTCAGTGTTATAATCGTGACGATTTTTTTTCAAGTGTTCAGTTAAGTGTGAAATTCTGTAAGTGAACAATGCAATCTGACCTTCTGCTTTTCCAGTGTTTTTAGCATCACCGTGTTGTGCGAAGATTTCTTCTTTTTTTTCCTTAGTTAAATACATTCCAATATTTATTTAATGATTTTTATGTATGTCATACATCTCTTGTAAGACGGGTGCAAAATTACATTTTTTTTTCGAAAAAATAAATTTAAAGATTGAAAAATTTAAATATTAAATATTTTAATCGAAAAAGCACCATTTGATAATGGTTTGATCCCTTTATTTTTTAGAATAATTTTGCAACTTCTTGATTCACAAATTCTAAAAACCTTTCGTCAGCCTCTGTAAACGGATCAATAACATGGCTGTCAATGTCAATTTGACCAATATTGAGTCCGTTAACAAATAATGGAACTACAATTTCTGATTTCACAGTAAAACTGCAAGCGATATAATTGTCTTGCGCCGCAACATCCGGTACAACAAAATTAGCATTGCTTTCGGCAACCTGACCGCAAATTCCTTTTCCAAAAGGAATCACCGTATGATCCGTTTCTGCTCCTATATATGGACCCAAATGAAGGGTCTTGTTTTCGTGATTGGCAAAATAAAACCCTACCCAGTTGTAATATTCAACGTTTTCGTTCAATAGTTTACAGATCGATAGTAATTTTTCGTCTCTAACAGCAGCTGTATCAGCTACAATAGCGCTTATTTTTGGTTGTAATTCCTGAAATGTCATAATGCAAGATTTTTATGCAAAAGTATTTAATGCTGAATTTAAAAAATACATAAATTTGTTAAAAATTTCTTTTGAAAAAATATTTCCTGCAATTTAAACCGTTTCTGATTTTTATAGGCACTTTTTTCGCTGCCTATATCGGATTTACGTTAGTTTATAAATTTTATTTAGATAGTTTTGACACAACTGATGTTGATGGGATAACGGCTGTTGTTAGTCATAATGTAGATTGGCTGTTGGGATTGTTTAATTGTGATAGTAAAATTTTTAAAAGCCCTTTAAATCCCTATTTTGAGGTTTGGTACAATGCTAAATTTACGCTCAGAATAGTGGAGGGATGTAATGCGGTAAGTGTTACGATTCTGTTTGTTTCTTTTGTATTAGCGTTTTCAGGGAAATTAAAAACAACTTTAGGTTTTATTCTGTTCGGTGTTTTTTTAATTTATGTTCTGAATGTAATTCGAATTGCATTATTAACGGTTTTATTATTTCGTTTCCCAGAGCAAGAACATATTCTTCATGGTGTTCTTTTTCCTTTAATAATTTACGGGTTGGTTTTTAGCTTATGGGTTTTTTGGGTGAATAAATTTTCAAAGTATGCTAAATAAAATAAGAGATCATAAGTTCAAAATTCTGTTTTCGATTATTATTATAGTAGGCTTTGGCTTGATAAGAGCTTTTGAAAAGACATTGTTTTATGATCCTTTCCTGGTTTATTTCAGTTCTGATTTCAAAACTTCGGCTTTCCCTGAAGTAGATGCTTTTAAACTTTTTTGTGGACTTTTGTTTCGGTATTTTTTAAATTCTGTTTTATCACTGATCCTTATTTATGTGTTATTTCGGGACAAAGAAATGCTGAAGTTCAGTGCGTTTTTATACAGCTGTTTTCTGGTAGTTCTCTTTGGGATGTTTTTTGTAATTGTTGCCTATTTTCCCGACGGAGGATGGTTGCTTTTTTACGTGAGAAGATTTATTATTCAGCCCATATTTGTCTTGCTTTTTATTCCTGCGTTTTATTATCAGATGCAAAACTTAAAAAAATAACAGTTTATTCGGCTTTTTTAAAAGTCTTTTAGATAATTTTGCAGTATGAATCTAAAGAAGTGCACAGGATTATTTTTAGCTTTCCTATTGTTGGTTTCCAACATCGGGTTTGCTTTTGATGTGCATTATTGTGGAGGCAAGATTGCTTCGGTTTCTTTAAATACTGCGAGTTCTGTTGCTCCGGAAAAGAAATGTTGTGGCATTTCAGAAAAAAAATCATCCTGTTGTAAAGACAAAGTGGTTCGTTTTGAGAAAAAATCAGACGATGCTACCTTTAAGATGTTCTTTTTTCAAATTGCTTTTCCTGCCGTAATTGAAGATTTTAAACCAATTGCCTTTCTTTCGCTTCCAGGTTTCAAAAACAAGCAGATTACTTCGTATTATTCTGATGCGAATGCACCCCCTTTATACAAATTATACAGTCAGTACATTTTCTACTCCTGATTTTAATGTTTTAGAATCAAGCTAATGATAGCTTGTGTTTTGTTATTTAATCCTTTCTCGTTTTTTGAGAAGTGTTAAAGAACAGTTTTCTATTTCACATTAAAGTCAATCTTATGCAAAAAAATATACTGCTTTTTGCGGTGTTTTTGCTTTCCGTTTCTGTTTTTTCACAGGAAGATTTACAGGAAGTAAAGATCACAAAAAAGCAAAAAGGAATTAAAAAATCCTATACCGTCACTGCTAATACAAGTGTTATTACAAGTAAAGAATTATTAAAAGCTGCTTGTTGTAACCTTGCTGAGAGCTTTGAAACGAATCCGTCTATTGACGTAAATTTTTCGGATGCTTTAACAGGAACAAAGCAAATAAAAATGCTGGGTTTAACGAGTCCGTATTTAATGATTACTGAAGAAAATATTCCTTCAGTGCGTGGGGCTTCACAGGCTTATGGATTGTCTTTTACGCCGGGTACCTGGATTGAAAGCGTGCAGATTACCAAAGGAGCCGGAAGCGTTATTAACGGTTATGAAAGTATCTCCGGACAGATAAATACGGAACTTTTAAAGCCTTTAAACGATGATCCGTTTTTTCTGAACTTTTACGGATCTACTGATTCTCGTTTTGAATTGAATACTCATTTCAATAAAAAAATATCGGATAAATGGGCAACAAGTCTTTTTCTTCATGGAAATACCCGTGTTGCAAAAAATGATATGAATAAGGATGGTTTTCTGGATAATCCCTTAGGAAAACAAATCAATATTCTGAATCGGTATCAGTATTATGATGCCGAAAGTGGTTTGGTAAGTTTTATCAATTTCAGGTATATGAATGATAAAAAACAAACCGGAGAAGTAGATTTTGATAAAGACAGAGACAGAGGAACAACAAGTTATTGGGGTTCGGAAATCAATACAGAACGTTTTGATGTTTCGTCAAAAATTGGATATGTTTTTCCGGATATGCCTTTTCAGAGTATTGGATTTCAGAATGCTTTCAACAGTCATAATCAGGAGTCTTACTTTGGTTTGAATCAATACAATATCAAACAAAGCAGTTATTATTCGAATTTAATTTTCAATTCGATTATCAATAATACCAAGCACAAATTTACAACCGGTTTGAATTTTTCGTACGATCGTTACCAGGAGTTTGTAAATGTGAATGATTACAGCAGAATTGATAATTCGGTTGGAGCATTTTTTGAATACACCTATGATAATACAGATAATTTTAGTCTGATTTTAGGGGGTAGAGTGGACAGTCATAACCGACTGGGCGTTTTTGTAACACCACGTTTACACTTGCGATATAATCCTTGGGAGTATGGAGTACTTCGTTTTTCGGCAGGACGAGGGAAACGTTCGGCTAATATCTTTGCCGAAAACCAACAGCTTTTTGCCAGTTCAAGAACCTTTTCTATTTTAGATAATAGTGGAAAAATTTATGGATTGAATCCTGAAATTGCCTGGAATTATGGGGTGAGTTTTTCTCAAAAGTTTAAATTGTTTAATAAAAATGCCGAAGCAGGTTTTGATTTCTACCGAACCGATTTTCAAAATCAGGTCGTTGTTGATGTCATGCAAAGTCCTCAGGAGGTTTTGTTTTATAATTTAAAAGGAAAGTCGTTTGCGAATAGTTTACAGGTGGAATTTAATTTGGAGTTGATTCACAATCTGAATCTGAGAACGGCTTATAAATACTACGACATTCAAACCGATTATTTAAGAGGAACTTTTCAACGTCCTTTACAAGCAAAACATCGTTTTTTAGGAAATCTGGAATATGAAACGGCTTTGAACAATGATAAACAGTGGAAGTTTGATTATACGTTTAACTGGTCGGGAAAACAGCAATTGCCTTATACGGCATCTAATCCTGCTGCAGATCAGTTTGCTAATTTTTCGCCTTCATATGCGGTTATGAATGTTCAGGTGACTCGTGTTTTTTCTCCTGTATTTGAAGTTTACATAGGTGGAGAAAACATAGGGAATTATAAACAGGAAAAAGCAATTCTGGGAGCCGATGATCCTTTTGGTCCCAACTTTGATGCTTCAATTGCATACGCGCCAATTTTTGGACAGATGTTTTATGCGGGATTGCGATTTAGAATAAAATAAAGAGATTAAGGTTAATTACAAGAATCAATAATATAGTAACAATAAATAATAGAAAAAATGAACAAAATAATTTTAATTGCACTGGTAACCTTTTTAGGATTTTCTGCTCAGGCACAAACTAAGAAAAATAAGAATTTAAAATACACTACAGAGGTAAACGGTAATTGTGAACAATGTAAAAAGCGTATTGAAAAAGCGGCTTTTAGTGTGCCGGGAGTAAAAACCGCTTCTTGGGATATTAGTTCGCATCAGCTTACTGTGATTTTAAATGAGGAGAAATCTTCTCCGGCAGATTTAAATAAGGCAATTGCTAAAGTTGGACATGATACCAAAGAGGAAAAAGCAACCCAAACCGATTATGATAATTTGCACAGCTGTTGCAAGTATGTAAGAGAGGAATAATTAAGGGCCTGGGTTGTTACCTGGGCTTTTTTTGAATCGTTAATTAATCTTTAAAATCCCGCATTTTATTGTGGTTGAAGTAAATTATTGCTACTTTCACGGACTTATAAATATAACCTAACGCATATATGAATAATTTTGACTGGACTCAATTAATAAACCCTGAATTTTATATTACATTAAGTGTCGGAGGGGTTCAAATTGGGTTGTATATTGTTCTGTTTATAGTATTCGCTGAGACAGGACTTTTTGCAGGTTTTTTTCTGCCTGGAGATAGCTTACTTTTTTTGGCAGGGATTTACAGTCGTGATTTGGTTGAAAGCGTTGTTCACATACCGGGAGATTTTATCAATGTATTTTTGCTTTCTCTTTTGGTTGCTATAATGGGAGTTTTAGGAAATATGACGGGATATTGGTTTGGAGCCAAAAGCGGTTATTACCTATTTAAAAAAGAAGATTCATTCTGGTTCAAAAAGAAATATTTATTGCAATCAAAAGACTTCTTTGAGAAATATGGTGGTAAAGCTATTATCTACGCTCGTTTCCTTCCAATCTTTAGAACTTTTGCCCCAATCATTGCCGGAATAGTTTCTATGGATAAAAAGAAATTCATGTTTTATAACATACTGAGTTCATTTCTTTGGTCGTTTATTTTGATCTTCTCTGGACATTATTTATACGGTGTCTTTTTAAAAGAAGGAATAGATTTAAAACAACATATTGAATATATAATCATCATAATTATTATCATTTCAACCTTGCCGGTCTTACTTAAAATTTTAAAGAAAAGACCAAGTGAGAATATCTAAAGAATCAAAAAGCCCGGAGTTTACTTCGGGCTTTTTTGTGTTTAAGGGTGTAATGAATTTTAAGTTTGTAGTATAAGCTATTGTTGACTGTACCATTTTTTTAGTAAAGAAAAATATGCTCTTACTATATATAATTTAGATTCTTATTTTTGTGGAGTTTTGCACACACACACATACAAGCTGTACTAAAAATTTAATGCTTTGAGAAATTTTTCACGCAGATTTAGCAGATTGCACAGATTTTTTTAAGAGGTGAATAAGATCGGCCTAATCTGCTAAATCTGCGTGCAAAAGAAAATATTTGCGAACCTTTACTTTATTTTAATCGCAAAGTATAGGCAAGGACACAAAGATAGTCCGCAAAGATCGCAACGCTAGTGTGAGTGTTAAGAGCTCTTTGCAATAAGCTTACCCTAAACGCATAAATTTGGAATTTAACCCCACTACCATTCATTAACCTTATTGGCATCCATTTTTAAGAAGATAAACAACAAAATAGTGAATCCCCAGAGTCCGGAGCCTCCATAAGAAAAGAAGGGCAGAGGAACCCCGATTGTCGGGAAAATTCCGGCAACCATGGCAATGTTTACGAAAAAGTGTGTGAATAAAATTCCGGCAACACAATATCCGTATACGCGGCTGAATTTTGTTTTTTGTCTTTCGGCTAAGTAAATGACTCTTAGAAATAATCCAACAAAAAGAGCAATAACAACCATTGAGCCTAGAAATCCCCATTCTTCACCAACGGTTGTAAAAATGTAATCCGTATGTTGTTCGGGTACAAAGCCTCCTTTGGTTTGAGTTCCTTCCAGAAAACCTTTTCCTATCCAACCACCGGATCCGATAGCAATTTCAGATTGATTGGTGTTGTATCCAATACCTTTCATGTCTACCGTTTTTCCTAAAAGAATATTAAAACGATCCCTGTGGTGCTGCTTGAAGACATTGTCGAAAACATAATCAACAGATAAAACAAAACAGGAAACAATAGCGAGTAAGATTCCGCTTAAAAGAAGGTTTCGATCTACAACTCGGCCTTTAAAATGGATGATGGTCAAAACACCTAGTGAAATTAATATCACAACGTAAGGTTCCAGAACGAGTGTAAGTACGAATAATAGGATGGCCAAAAATCCTGTCCAGACATACCATGCAGGTAGACCTTCTCTAAATAAAACCACAATAAAAATACTGTATATCAAGGCGCTTCCCGGGTCAGGTTGTGGCAAGATCAGAAGAACCGGCAGAAAAACAATGGCTAAAGCCTGAATCTGTCTGTTGGTTTCTTTTAAATTGATTTGACTATCGCTTAAATATTTCGCTAAAGCTAAGGATGTTGCTGCTTTTGCAAACTCAGAAGGTTGTATGGTAAAACTTCCAATGGCATACCAACATCTCTGACCGGCGATCGTTTTTCCAAAAAGAAATAATCCGGCTAATGATAATAAAGAGACGCCAAAAATAATAGTAGCATACTTTTCGTAGAATTTACCATCTACAAAAAGAACAACAAATATTAAAGGTATCGTACAGGCAATAAATATTAATTGCTTTTCATAAGTGCCATCAGTAGATAATAATGAAGAAGAATAAATGTTCAGCCATCCTAAAACTACCAATATAGCATAGATGACCACACTTATCCAGTCAATATTATTTTTTACACTTTGATTTCTCATTTGAAATAATCTTTATTAATTCTCTTTTGTTGTGTCTACTGTGGTTTTTTTGATCTCTGTTTTTGGGGTTACTGTTTTTGGAACAATAATCTTAGCTTTTAAGATGGAGTCTTTAGGGGTGGATTCTATTGCGCTTGCTTCTTTCATTCCTCCTAATTTTGCATATTCCGCTACCAAACTTTTGTTTAAAACACGAACTTCTAAATCATTTCTTGAAGTGATTTTTCTACGTAAGTATTTTTCTATCATCAAACTGGCAATAGGACCTGCAACTGTTGCTCCAAAACCTCCGTTTTCAATCATAATAGCAATTGCAATCTTCGGATTGTCCTTAGGGGCAAATGCAACAAATATAGAGTGATCTTTAAGCTGTGTTCTTTTTCCGTTGATTTTGGCAAAGTTTTCTGCTGTACCTGTTTTTCCACAAATATCAATTCCTTCTACTCTTAAAGAATAAGCCGTTCCTTTATTGTACACATCAAACAAACCACTGATCACGGGAGGAAAATATTTTTTGTCTATCGTAGTCTCGTGTCTGGTGGTGAATTTAGCGTCTATTTTTTTTCCTTCAATTTTTTTAATGATATGAGGCGTGTAATAATAACCCTGATTAGCAACGGTCGCCATCATATTGGCCAGCTGAATTGGGGTCATTAAAACCTCTCCCTGACCAATAGAGTTTGATACAATTGTTGTACTTCTCCAACCACCGTTTGGATATATTTTTTTGTAGGTTTTAGAAGTTGGAATGTTTCCTCTCTTACCCGTAGGTAAATCATACCCCATAAACTGACCTAATCCAAAACTTTTTACGTGATTGCTCCAAATGTCAACCGCTTGTCCCGGGTTTTTGTATTTGTTAATCGTTAACATGTACGACTGAGCGAAATACGTATTACACGAATTGTAAATTCCGTTGTGCAATTGATGTGGACCAAAACCGTGACATTTCATAAAACGACCTCTACCATAACTAAAACCGTGATGGCACATAAAAGTAGTTTGCTCATTGATGACACCTTCCTGTAAAGCGACCAATCCGGTTAAGATTTTAAAAGGCGAACCGGGAGGGTATTCTGCTAAAAGACCTCTGTCGTACAATGGTTTGGCGATCGAGTCATGATACAAAAGCGTATAGTTTTTAGATCGTTGTCTTCCAACTAAAATACCGGGATCATAAGAAGGAGCAGTAACTAATGCAAGAATTTCACCGGTTTTAGGCTCAATCGCAACAATTCCTCCTCTTTTATTGATCATTAATTCTTCGCCGTATTTCTGAAGTTCAGCATCAATGGTTAAATTAATGTCTTCTCCGGCTACTGCAATAGTATCGTATTTCCCTTCTTTATAAGAGCCGATTTCTCTGTTATATTTGTCTTTTTGAATGTATTTTACCCCTTTTATTCCGCGTAAAATTTCCTCGTAGCTTTCTTCGACCCCTTGTTTACCGATCAAATCACCACTGTTGTAATACGGGTTTTTGGCAATTAATCTTTCATTCACCTGTGTGATGAATCCAAAGATATTAGCTCCGTAATCTACTTCGTAATCTCTAAGGGATCTTTTTTGGAAATAGAAACCTTCAAATTTTCTGATTTTCTCCTGAAAAGCAGCAAATTCGGATTTGTTTAATTGAGGTAAAAATACAGAAGGTAACCTTGGACTGTATACTTTGGCTTTTGCTATTTTTTTTTCGTAATCCTCTTTTGTGATATTCAACAGCGTGCAAAGTTCATTAATATTAATGTTTTCTTTGATTTCGCGTGGAATAACCATGATGTCATAAGAAGCCTGATTGGCAACCATTAATTTGCCATATCGATCGTATATGTAACCTCTTTCAGGATAGTCATACACTTTTTTTATCGCATTATTTTCTGATTTTAATTTGAAAGAATCATCTATAATTTGCAAATAAAATATCCTGATCACTAGCAAAGATGCTGCAATAATAATTAAAGAGGGCAGCAGAACTTTTCTCATCTTTTATTGGGCTTAATAAGATATATTATTATGACTGAAATGATAATGGTAAATATCGAGCTGAACAAAGTTCGAAGCAAAATATCCCAGATGAATTTAAATTGAAAAGCTTCAAGTGTAAATAGTATGATATGATGTAATACAACCGATAATAAAATAAAGGAGAATCGCTCAGGAGTTAAAGACTCGTTTAGTTTTATGGTTTGATATTCATAACTCAATCCAAATGAAAATTTGAAAATATAAGGCCTGTAATAAGCCAATATAACAGAAGCAGTCGCATGGATTCCTCCTGAATTACAAAACATATCCATGGCCAGTCCAAGTAAAAAACTTGAGATAATCAGACCTGATTTGTTGCTGTTTACAGGATAGAGAATTATAAATAAAATATACGGAAAAGGACTTATGTATCCCAGGAAATTCATATTGTTGAAAATAACAACCTGAATGGCCAGTAATACAATAAATCGAAAAATATTGAGTAACAATGCGCTATTCATCTTTCCCCTTTTTTTCTAAATTAATAAGTTCTTCTCTGTCTTTGCTTTTAATGATGTAAACATGTCCAAGATTGGTCATATCATTAAACAGTTTTACGTTTATGACATAAAAACTGGTTTTGTTTTTCACGTAAATTTTGTCTACCGTACCAATATTGATTCCTTCCGGGAAAATTACAGATTGTCCACCGGTAACAATGGTATCTCCTTTTCTGATTGAAGCCAGTCTTGGAACGTCTTCCAGTTGAACAAAACCGGTACTTTTTCCATCCCAGGTTAAAGAACCAAAGTGATTTGATTTTTTAATTTTCGCATTGATCTGTGATTTCATATTCAAAATACTTACCACAGTAGAATATCTGTTAGAGGTATTGTCTACAACACCGATAATTCCTAAACTATTGATAACTCCCATATCTTGCTTAACACCGTCGCTTGCTCCGGAGTTCAGGGTGATGTAGTTTTCGTGTGTACTGTAGGAATTGTGAATTACTTTTGAAACAATGATATCGGCAGGTTTTACCCCTTTAATGGTATCTTTTAAAGGTATTTTGGTTGTATCTTCTTTGTTGAATAAAAGACTTTTTAATCTTGCGTTTTCAAGTACAAGTTCGTCGTTTTCGGTTTTTAAATTCAAATATTCGTTGATACGATTAATGCGTTCATAAACACCTCCGCTTAAAAAATTAGCGGAACTGATTACTCTGCTTCGGTGGTAGGAATGAGATTGAATTGTGAGGGCCAACGAAATGCCTAAAAGCAGCAAAAACAGCAATCGATTACTGTTTCTTATAATGAAATTAAAAATTTGCTGCATTTCTTGTTCGGTTATTTTGTTTCAGGATATGCTTTTGGGTTCAAGTTTTACCAAAGTCAGATGGTTCAATCTGACTCTGATAAAAAGATATTGATTGTTATTTTTTGAATCTTATTTGATTAAGATACTTTTGAACTTAGTAATGTTTTTAAGTGCCATTCCTGTTCCACGAACAACAGCTCTTAATGGATCTTCAGCAATATAAACCGGTAAATCTGTTTTTTGAGAAATACGTTTGTCAAGACCTCTCAACATAGATCCACCACCTGCTAAATAAATACCGGTATTGTAGATGTCTGCTGCTAATTCAGGAGGAGTTTGCGATAAAGTTTCCATTACAGCATCTTCAATACGTTGGATTGATTTATCTAATGCTTTAGCAATTTCACGGTACGAAACATCTACCTGTTTTGGTTTTCCGGTAAGTAAATCTCTACCTTGAACAGACATATCTTCAGGAGGGCTTTCAAGATCTTCGATCGCAGCTCCGATTTGTATTTTTATTTTTTCTGCAGTACTCTCTCCAACAAAAAGGTTGTGTTGGGTACGCATGTAATAAACAATATCATTTGTGAATACGTCACCTGCAATTTTTACAGATTTGTCACATACAATTCCGCCTAATGCAATAACAGCAATTTCAGTTGTTCCACCACCGATATCAACAATCATGTTTCCTTTAGGTTGCATGATATCAATACCAATACCAATTGCCGCAGCCATTGGTTCGTGTATCAAATAAACTTCTTTACCGTTTACTCTTTCACAAGATTCTTTTACGGCACGCATTTCAACCTCCGTAATTCCAGACGGAATACATACTACCATTCTTAAAGCTGGAGTAAACATTCTTTTTTTCAATGCCGGAATACTTTTAATGAACATATTGATCATTTTTTCTGAGGCATCAAAATCTGCAATTACACCATCTTTCAAGGGCCTTATGGTCTTGATGTTTTCATGTGTTTTACCTTGCATCATGTTGGCTTCCTTACCAACAGCAATGATTTTGCCTGATATTCGATCACGTGCAACGATTGACGGACTATCAATAACAACTTTATCATTATGTATGATTAAAGTGTTTGCGGTACCAAGGTCTATCGCGATATCCTCGGTCATGAAATCAAAAAATCCCATAAGTTTTTTAGGGGTTTAAAATGTTATAATTAATTATCGAACAAAGTTAAACAAATTAATGTTTAAAATGACGTGTTCCTGTAAATACCATTGCAAGATTGTTTTCGTTGCAATAATTTATGCTTAATTCGTCTTTTATTGATCCTCCTGGCTGAATAACAGCTGTTATTCCTGCTTTTTTGGCTAATTCTACACAATCCGGAAATGGGAAAAATGCGTCGCTCGCCATTGAAGCTCCTGTTAGATCAAATCCGAAAGCTTTAGCCTTATCAATAGCCTGCATTAAAGCATCAACTCTTGAAGTCTGACCAGTTCCTGACGAAATTAATGTTCCGTTTTTCGCAAAAACAATCGTATTTGATTTTGTGTTTTTACAAATTTTTGAAGCAAATATTAAGTCTTCTATTTCCTGAGCAGTCGGCTCTGTAGTAGTAACGGTTTTTAAGTGCTCTTTAGTATCTGTAATATTGTTTCTGTCCTGAATTAACAAACCATTAAGACATGTTCTCACTTGTCTTGAAGGTAATTCAACTTCATTTTGAACTAATATGATTCTGTTTTTCTTTTCTTGTAAAACGGTAATAGCTTCAGCATCATAACTTGGAGCAATTACAACCTCACAGAATAATTTGTTGATTTCCTGTGCTGTAGCCAAATCAATTTTAGTATTAGCAATCAAAACACCACCAAAAGCAGATGTCGGATCACAAGCCAAAGCAGCTAAATAAGCTTCATTGATTGTTTTTCTTGAAGCTAAACCACAAGCATTATTATGTTTTAAAATAGCAAATGTTGGTCCGTCCGTTTTAAACTCATTAATTAAGTTTACTGCAGCATCTACATCAAGTAAGTTGTTGTAAGATAACTCTTTTCCGTGAACTTTTTTGAACATTGCGTCAAAATCTCCGAAAAAGAATCCTTTTTGGTGTGGATTTTCGCCATAACGTAAAATCTGACCGTTATCAATACTTTCTTTATAGATGGTTTCATCTGTATTGAAATAATTGAAGATAGCGCCATCATAATGAGACGAAACGTGAAATGCTTTTGTAGCAAACAATTTTCTGTTCTCAAGAGTTGTTGCTCCGTTTTGTTCTGTGATCAAATCCAAAAGCAAACTATATTCGTTAACAGAAGCTACAATTACAGTGTCTTTGAAATTTTTTGCTCCGGCACGAATCAATGAAATTCCGCCAATATCAATTTTTTCAATAATATCTTGTTCGCTAGCTCCGGATGCAACTGTTTTTTCAAACGGGTATAAATCAACGATAACTAAATCAATCTGTGGAATGTCAAATTCTTTCATTTGTTTAACATCACTTTCATTATCCTGACGGTTCAGGATCCCTCCAAAAATTTTCGGGTGTAATGTTTTTACTCTTCCGCCAAGGATCTCAGGGAAAGAAGTAATGTCTTCAACAGGAACTACAGGAATACCTAAATTTTTAATAAAATCTTCAGTTCCTCCGGTTGAATAAAGAGTTACGTTTTGTTCGTGTAATTTTCTAACGATTGGTTCCAGTCCGTCTTTAGAAAAAACAGAAATTAATGCCGATTGTATTGTTTTAGTTGTGCTCATTGTGTAGTTATGATTTTCAGACTGCAAAAGTAGTTTTTTTATATATTATTTTAAAGAAAATTAATGTAACATTATGCTAAATAAATCTACTGATGAGTAAGTTAACTTTTATTAGGTTTTTGATTTTAATTTTTTGAATTTTACTTTACAGAAAAATACTTACATATGCTGGTTTATCTACGGTTGTTAAAAGAAAGTTTAAGCTTTGCCATAAATGCTTTGCGGAATAATAAATTACGTACGCTGTTGTCATTGCTTGGTGTTACCATTGGTATCTTTTCGATTATTACCGTACTTGCCGCTGTGGATTCGTTAGATCGTAAAATTTCTAAGGATTTGAGCAGTTTAGATAAAAACACCATTTATCTGATGAAATATTGTTTTGGACCATCGGAAATCCCACAATGGAAAAGAGAACAATTTCCGAATGTGAAATACGATGAGTATGTTGCTTTGAAAAATTCTCTTACCAATACCGATCAGGTCGGTTATCAGCTTTTTGTAAAACATGAAACGCTGAAATATGATTCTAAAACTGTTGCCGATGTAAATATTGTTCCTTCTTCATTTGAAATGGTCGATATTGACGGATTGAGTTTTGATAAAGGAAGATTTTACAATGAATCAGAATCGAATTCGGGGACTCCGGTAATTGTTTTGGGATATGAGATCGCCGACGGCCTTTTTGGAACAAGTGACCCAATTGGAAAAAATATCCGTTTGTACGGACAGCGTTTTACCGTCATTGGTGTTATAGCAAAACAAGGAGCCGGTTTTTTTGGAGACAGCAATGATACTTCTGTTTATTTGCCGGCAAATTTTTTACGACGAATGTATGGCGATAGTGACTCTATGACACCTGTAATTGTTTTGAAGCCTGTAAAAGGAGTTGATATGGATGCCTATAAAGCAGAAGTAGCCCAGAAAATAAGAGGGATTCGCGGAATGAAAGCTGGAGAAATTGATAATTTTTTCGTCAATGTACTTTCCGGTTTTACCGATCTTATCGATGGTATTTTAGGTACTTTACGTGTAGGTGGAATTTGTATAAGTTTCTTTTCTTTTCTAGTGGGAGGATTTGGAGTGGCTAATATTATGTTTGTTTCTGTAAAAGAACGAACTAATTTAATAGGGATTCAGAAATCATTAGGTGCCAAAAACAAATTTATTCTGTTTCAGTTTTTGTTTGAAGCAATTATCCTTTGTTTAATAGGCGGAATAATTGGAATTATGATTGTTTGGCTTTTGTCTATTTTACTAACTAGTTTACTGGATTTTGAATTTGTCTTAAGTTTTAGTAATATTATAATTGGATCCGGATTGTCGATCATTGTCGGGTTAATTTCAGGAATCTTGCCTGCGATCTCTGCATCAAAATTAGATCCGGTAGAGGCTATCAGAGCGGGAATGTAATTTGGATGCTGAAATTTCATGATTTTACAACTTCCCGTTTTATTTTGGTGTAGAATTTTATTGTAAATTTAATAGCTAAATTAAAATTTAATAAAATGATACCAGTAAAAGCTTATGCGGCATATGATGCTGTAAATCCGTTAAAACCCTATACGTTTGAAAGAAAAGAAGTTGGTGCTCATCAGGTTCAGATAGAAATCTTGTATAGTGGTGTTTGCCATTCCGATATTCATACTGTAAAAGGAGATTGGGGACCTATAAATTACCCATTGGTTCCGGGTCACGAAATTGTAGGCCGAATTGTGGCTGTTGGAAGTGAAGTTTCTAAATTTAAAGTTGGAGAACTGGCCGGGATAGGTTGTTTTGTAGATTCCTGCAGAACCTGTCCAAGTTGTCAGTCAGGTGAGGAGCAGTTTTGTGATGAAGGAATGACCGGAACCTACAACAGCGTAGAAAGAGGAACAGATATTCCGACTCGTGGCGGCTATTCAAGCAGTATTATTGTCGATGAAAATTATACCCTTCATGTTTCCGAAAAATTAGATTTAAAAGGAGTAGCGCCTTTGTTGTGCGCAGGAATCACGACTTATTCGCCGTTGCGTTATTTAAAAGTAGGTAAAGGACATAAAGTAGGTGTTTTGGGTTTAGGCGGTTTAGGACATATGGCGGTAAAATTTGCCGTTTCTTTTGGTGCCGAAGTGACGATGTTGAGTCATTCTCCCTCTAAAGAAGCCGATGCCAAAAAGTTGGGAGCACATCATTTTGCTTTAACTTCAAATCCTGAAACAATGGATTCGTTAGCCAACAGTTTCGATTTTATTCTGAATACCGTTTCGGCTAAACACGATCATAATGCTTATTTGAATTTGTTAAAAACGAATGGAACTATGATTGTAGTGGGAGCTCCTCCGGCGCCTGCAGAAATCCCTGTTTTTACGTTAATCATGAAAAGAAGAAGCATCATAGGAAGTTTAATCGGAGGGATAAAAGAGACTCAGGAAATGCTGGATTATTGTGCAGAACACAACATCACATCAGATGTAGAAATAATCGATATGGATTATATTAACGAGGCTTACGATCGAATGAACAAAAGCGATGTGAAATATCGTTTTGTGATTGATATGGCTTCTTTGAAGTAGTTGCTAAGGTTCTGAGGAACTAAGATTCTAAGTTTTTTAAATCCTTGCGATCTTTGCGTAGACCCTTGCGTGTTTTGCAGTTAAGTTTTTTAACCGCAAAATACGCAAGGTTTTTTTTGTCTTGAGCGCTAAGTTTGCAAAGCGTTGTGTTTAGGTTTTGTTTTTGAATTGCCTCCAGCTTTAGCTGGAGGTATAAATTGATAGAAAGGCAGGGCTTTAGCCAAATAAAAACAGCCTTCTTCCTCTTCAGGTTAATCAAATATTTAGATATAAAAAAATCCCAAGAAGCAAATCTTGGGATTTTAATTTTAGAAGTTTAAAACTATCTAATTTCATTATTTTGAATCAAATCGATATACAAATTGATTTTGTCTTTTAATTCTTTTCTAGGCGTGATAAAGTCAAGGAAACCGTGCTCTAAAAGAAATTCGGCAGTTTGAAAACCTTCCGGTAAATCTTTTCCGGTAGTATCACGTACCACACGAGGGCCTGCAAAACCAATCAAAGCACCAGGCTCGGAAATATTGATATCTCCTAACATGGCATAAGAAGCAGTAGTTCCTCCTGTAGTTGGGTCTGTACATAAAGAAATGTACGGTAATCCAGCTTCAGCAAGCTGCGCTAATTTTACAGATGTTTTGGCTAATTGCATTAACGAGTAAGCTGCTTCCATCATACGAGCACCTCCTGATTTTGAAATCATCACGAAAGGTAATTTGTTTTGGATTGCGTGATTAATTCCTCTTGCAATTTTTTCTCCTACAACAGCTCCCATAGATCCACCAATAAAGGCAAAATCCATACAGCAGATTACAAGGTCTTTTCCTTTAGATTTCCCCACTCCGGTACGCACAGCGTCTTTAAGGTGAGTTTTTTCCATTACATCTTTTAATCGGTCTGCATATTTTTTTGTATCCACAAAATGCAAAGGATCTTTAGAAGTCATGTTTTTGTCTAATTCAACAAATTCATTGTTGTCGAATAAAATCTCAAAGTAGGTTGCGCTTCCAATTCTAACGTGGAAATCATCTTCAGGGCTAACAAATAAGTTTCTTGCTAATTCGTCAGCATCAATAATTTTTCCGGTAGGAGATTTGTACCACAATCCTTTCGGAACGTCCATCTTGTCTTCTGTAGCGGTTGTAATCCCTTTTTCCTGTCTTTTAAACCAAGCCATATCTGTTGTTTTTTGTTGTTTCAGGTTTAAAGTTCAAAGTTGTGAAACTTGAAACCTGAAACTTGGAACTTTTTTATTATAATGTATTCACGTTATTCAAGTCTGCAAAAGCTTGTTCAAGTCTTGTGTTGAATGTCACTTCGCTTTCACGTACCCATTTTCTTGGGTCATAGTATTTTTTATTCGGAACATCAGCACCATCAGGGTTACCGATTTGTGTTTTTAAATAGTCAATGTTTTTAACCATATAATCACGAATTCCTTCTGTATAAGCAAATTGTAAATCTGTATCGATGTTCATTTTGATTACTCCGTATCCAATAGCTTCTCTGATTTCTTCAAGTGTAGAACCTGAACCTCCGTGGAAAACGAAATCTACCGGGTTGTGACCAGTGTTGAATTTGTTTTGAACGAAATCCTGAGAATTTTTTAAGATTTTTGGAGTCAATTTTACGTTTCCTGGTTTGTAAACACCATGAACGTTACCAAAAGCAGCTGCAATTGTAAATTTAGGACTTACTTTAGATAATTCTTCGTAAGCAAAAGCTACTTCTTCTGGTTGTGTATATAATTTTGAGCTGTCTACATCAGAGTTGTCAACACCATCTTCTTCACCACCTGTAATACCAAGCTCGATTTCTAATGTCATACCCATTTTGCTCATTCTTGCTAAGTATTCTTTACAGATCTCAATGTTTTCTTCGATTGGCTCTTCAGACAAATCGATCATATGAGAACTGAATAATGGTTTTCCTGTTGCTGCAAAATGTTCTTCAGAAGCATCTAATAAACCGTCGATCCAAGGCAATAATTTTTTTGCGCAATGGTCTGTATGTAAAATTACAGTTGCACCATAAGCTTCCGCTAAAGCGTGAATATGTTTTGCTCCGGCGATTCCACCAGCGATAGCTGATTTTTCGTTAGCATTAGATAATCCTTTACCAGCATTAAATTGTGCTCCACCGTTTGAAAATTGAATGATAACTGGCGCATTTAGTTTTGCTGCAGTCTCAAGAACTCCATTAATAGTACTTGACCCCGTCACGTTTACTGCCGGAAGTGCAAATCCTTTTTCTTTTGCATATTTAAAAATCTCTTGTACCTGATCTCCCGTAGCTACTCCTGGTTTAATGTTGTGTGCCATTGTTAATTTTTTTTATAGTTGTTTTTAGTTTTTAGGTTGCAAAAATAAGAATTAATTAGCATTAGAAAGGATAATTTATTCCAAAATTTACAACCATGTGACCAAAATTATATTCTTTAAACCAGCGGTCTCCCTTCTCATGTGCCGGATTATAAGTCTTGAAGCCCGTATCTAAACGAATAACAAAAAAGCTTAAATCGTAACGAAAACCAAATCCTGTTCCCAAAGCGATTTCAGCTAAATCGTTTAAGTTGTCAAATTTTGCTTTCTCATCGGTGACATTATCGAGCACATTCCAGATATTTCCGGCGTCTGCAAAGATCGCTCCTTTTAAATCTCCGAAGATTTTAAATCTAAATTCACCACTAAGCGCAATTTTCATATTGGCCTCGTTAAAGTCGTTGGATGCATTTGTACTTCCCGGACCCAAAGAGTAAGGTTGCCAGGCACGATTATCATTTGAACCTCCCGAATAATAACTTCGCGAGAAAGGAATGTAATCGGAATTGCCAAACGGAATTGCGATTCCAAAAAAGCTTCTTACGGCCAAAACTTTTTCTTTTCCAAAATCCCAGTGTTTGATATAGTCAAATTCGGTTTTTATATATTCGGAATATTCTAAGTTGAATATTTCGTAATTACCGTTGGTGTTTTTAGGTAAGCTTGCAATATTTGAAATAGCAGATAATAAGGTTCCTGCGGTTTCTATTTTTGTCTTAAACTGATAAAATGTATTGTCCGCTAAATCTTTTTTGGTTGTTTTGGTAAAAGTATAGCTAGTGGCCAGAATAAAATCATTTTCTGTCAGACGGACTCTTCGTTCTTCGATACTTTCCACTTCCTTGTAATCAGGATTTGACGGGGTCAGACTAGTTTGTCCGTTGAGAACCTGATTGGTGAAATTGGTTGTTCCTTTTGTGATGATCAGATCCCCATTTTCATCTAAATTCGTGGGATCTGTATTGTAGACGTTGGCAATATCGTTCAACTCATTATAAGAAGAAGTATAGACATTAAAATAATTGTCGGGATTTAAGTTCCGTACAAATTGTGCGTTAAGTAATTCGAATTTTGCTGTATTGAATCGTTTAGGCGACCAGTTATAAGCAAGTCCTCCCGTAAAATTCTCTTTGTCCAGACCTATATTCCTCTGTTTCGAAAAACCACTGGAGATACTGGTAGATGGAATCATTCTTTTAGGAATGATTTTTTCTGTTCCGAAAGGCAATAAGATTCTCGGGAAATTTAATTTCATATCAAGACCATATTCCGAAACATTAAAGAAATTGTTATTCGGATTGGCCATGTCTTTTGACGAACCTATGTTTACACGTGCAGAAATTTCTAAGGTTTCTGCTCTGTTAAATACATTTCGAATCGTTTGAGAGATACTGGCACCAATTCCAAAATCCTGAATATTAGAATGCGTCAGATCGAGCGTAGCACCGAAACTGTATTTTTTCCTTGGGGTTAAAAAAACATTGGCAATAAGAGATTGCGCAGTTGAGTCGCGTTTGTCGACTTCGTATTGTATAGACGGATAATTAAAAATCTTTAGATTGTTCAGGTATCGAGACGAAAGTGTTGTTCGGGTATCAGAAAAAACACTTCCTTTTGTGATAAAAATGGCGTCTGTAATAGCGCGCGGTTTGTATTTTAATTTTTTGTAACTGTATAAATTAAAGTTGTTGTAGGTGGTGCTGTCTTTAATTTGACCTTTTGAATTAGCCGCCGAATAATCCGTATAGATATTTACATCACTAATTTTGTATAGTTTAAAAGGCTCTGTACGACTGGAATCTTTTTCCTGAATGGTATTGTTGCTGATAATTAAATTGACATCAGCCTTGTTCTTTTTGCCGATTGTATCAATGTCATACGATACATAAGTAGGTTGAAAGTAATAAGCACCATGATTTCTGAAGTAGGTCGTAATACGATTTTTCTCTTCTTCAAAGTCGGAAGTTTTAAATTGATTTCCGGATTTTATTAAGGAGGTTTCTTTGTTCGTTTTGTATAAGGAATCTAATGCAGGAGTTAAAATAGAGGTTCTGACTGAATCTAAAAGATAAGCCGGACCTGTAGTAATATTATAATTGATTTTGGCTTTTTTGCGCCCGATACTGTCAATGTTATAGGCCGTTTTCACATTAAAATAACCATTATTGAAATAGTAAAATTTCAAACGTAATAAGGTTTTTTTTGTTTTTGAAGTGTCGATAATTACAGGAGCTTCTCCGGTATTTTTTAAAAATTCATGAATACCTTTATATAAAAAAGACTGCCCAAGTCGGTCTACTTGTTTTGCAGATAATAGTTTCGACTGGCGCTCGTACAAGCCCGGATTATTTTTGAATTTTGCCTGATAAGTAGAATCTGGATTTAAATTGGCTAAGTTGTATAAATTCAAACGCAATTTGTATCCTAATAAAGTTCCGTTTGGTTTTTGATACATCTGATTAGATGCCGTTTCATCATTTGTAGACTTTCCATTAACAAGAATATTGTTTTTAATAAGAAGACTTTTCCCGTCGGGAACTCTTTTTACAGCATTACAAGCGCAAATAAGTATTGCTATTAGAATAAATGCTAGTATTTTTGTGGAATTCTTTTTCAAGTGTTATTTAATATTTAATTCAAAAGTACATTATTTTATGGTTAGTAAAAACCAAATAAAGCTTATATCAGGTTTACATCAAAAAAAGCAACGTTTTGCAAATCAGTTATTTTTCGCCGAAGGAGTGAAAGTAATTCAGGAACTCTTGCAATCTAACTTTGAATTAGAACATTTGTATACTACACAAAATGATTTTGAAACCGTTCATTCTTCAAAGCGCACGCTTATCAATGAGCAGGAACTTAAGAAAATAAGTGCTTTGTCAACTCCAAATACCTGTCTGGCAGTTTTCAAAATGCCTTCAGAAAACAAAATTAACGATACTGGTTTAATCCTGGCGTTAGATGATATCCGTGATCCGGGAAATTTGGGAACCATTTTGCGTTTGTGTGATTGGTTTGGAATTAAGCAACTTATTTGTTCAAAAGAAACCGTTGATATTTACAATCCAAAAGTTGTACAGGCCACAATGGGGTCTATCACCAGGGTAAATGTAAATTATGTCGATTTAGACACGTTTCTTTCACAAACAAAATTGCCTGTTTTTGGAACATTTATGAACGGAGAGAACATTTATCAATCTAATTTACCGCAGGACGGGATCATTATTATGGGTAATGAAGCGAACGGTATTTCTGAAGAGATTGAAAAAAGGGTTACAAGCCGACTCACAATTCCAAGATTTGGAGAGCTGCAAAAAACCGAAAGTTTAAATGTAGCTACCGCAACAGCAATTATTCTCAGTGAGTTTAAACGAAATAGTTAGTGTTTTGTTTTAATGAAAAGTGAAATTTACTAAAATTGCTCTCGATTTCATAGAATCAATATTGTCTGTCCATGGACTTGGTGTACCCGGATTATCTCGAATCAATTCATCCGAAATACCAAACATACCCCTAATAGAAGGAGAGAAAATAAAATATTCTGTAAAAAGATCAATTCCAAAACCAAGCTCATAAGCAGCAGTCCATTGTTTAACTCTGAATTTTTGCTCGTGATTATCATCTTCCGATTTTGCATTACTGGACAGATTCAACGTTGTTGACATTCCACCGACTAAATACGGACGGATATTTCCTGTTCGCAAAGCAGAGAATTTTAACAATAAAGGAAAATGAATATAGGTGCTGTTTACCTCTCTCAAATAATCTTTTTTATCGGGAAGTGGGTAATACAAGTCACGCTTGGTATAATACAAGCCCGGTTCAAAGCGCAGGTTAATATATTCCTGCAATCTTAAATCGGCAACAACTCCAACATTAAAACCGGTTGTTTTTTTTACCTGAATATCCTGTTGTACGGGATTTTTGTAATCAAACTTAAAGTCGAAACTATTAAAGCCAAGGTAATAACCAAAATAGACTCGTTGTTTTTGCCAGTTTTCGAGGTTAGTAATAGGGTCTTTGCTAAACATGTTTTTAGCAAATTGTGAATATCCCTTTGTCGATAAGGCTAATAAAATTAAGATTACTGTTTTTTTCATACTATTTCTTAGAAGCAGAGTAAATGGTTGCAACTCCAAAAGTTTGAGGCATAGCCACTACATCTATAAACCCAATTTTTCGTAAAATATTGTTCAGCGCCTCACCATAAGGAAAAGCAGCGGCAGATTCAGATAAATAACCGTAAGCGGAATTGTCTTTTGAGAATAATTTCCCGATCAGTGGAAGTATATTTTTCGTGTAAAAACGATATCCTTGTTTGCAAGGTGTTTTGTCCGGTACAGAAGTTTCTAAAATTACAAATACACCATTTGGCTTTAGAACCCTTAGAATTTCAGCAAAACCTTTTTCGAGATTTTCGAAGTTTCGTACACCAAAACCAACAGTGATGGCATCAAAATGATTGTCTTCAAAAGGGATGTTTTCAGAATCTCCTAAAACTAACTCAATAACATTTGATAATTTTTTTTCCTCTACTTTTCTTTTCCCAACTTCAAGCATTCCTGCTGAAATATCTAAACCAATGATTTTCTCTGCATTCGTTTGTGCCATTAAAATAGCTAAATCACCTGTTCCAGTGGCAATATCAAGGATGATTTTTGGTTTAGTATCAGAAACTATTTTTAATACCTTCTTTCTCCACTTAATATCAATTCCAAATGAAATTACGCGGTTTAAATTATCATAGTTCCCAGAGATCGTATCAAACATTTGAGCAACTTGTTCTTTTTTGCCTAATGTAGAGTTTTTATACGGAGTTATTTTTTCAGACATTTTTTTTATTTACGCAAATATAATACAAATCTTCTTTAACTGTAATTCAGTTTTTTAATTTGTAAATCAAATGTTTCAGAAAAGGAGAAATTTAGCGAAGTATTGGCGGATTAGGTTCCAAAGTAGGGGTTAACTGAGGGTGTATTTAAACCATATAAGTGATGTAAGTTCATTTTAGATTTATTTTTCGCTTCTTGTAGAATTCATCTTTATTTGAAGAGGTGACAGTTTAGTGTTTTATGTATAGGAAAGAATTGGCAGAAAAGTTTTAAAGATAGTTTCTCTTTATGAAAAAAGCGTTGTAATTTTTACTTCCCCACAGCTTCTGAACTTGATCCGTATTGGTTTTTTTACCCTAACCATAAAAGGGTATTTTGCAAAAATCACGGTAAGTGGGTATTGTGAGGGTAAGAATTTATGGCCAATTTTGTCCTGTTGTTAATCTGAATTTGTAATGATTATTGACAACTTAGTGACTTAAATCAAATGAATTTCCCCGTGCTTGTTATTTATTTGTTCTTGCAGTAGTTTTTTAAAGTATGGCTCTTGTAGTGATACTCTTTTTAAAGCGCAATACGTTCTTAGGATTAAATTTGTTTTTGGAAATTTTAATTTTCTTTGCCTTTAATGCCTTCGTGGTATTTGGTGTTAAAGGCTTTTTTTTGAGTAGTGTCTCAAAAAAATCGAATCCAATTTTATAACAATCATTTATGTCAGATGATTGTTATTTTTATCAAATTCTACTCTTGAATAGTCCTAAGTTGGAGATCATTTTTCATTAAAAACATCCTCGTTTTGAGGATGTTTTTTAATTTTAGGCTTTAACGAAAGTTTCGTAGGTATAGTCGTAAAGATGTTTTTCGTCTTTTATATTAGTTTCAGATTCTACTAGCAGCCATTCGTCTTTGTTGATGTCAGGGAAAAAAGCATCCGCTTCAAAGCTGTGATGTACCCTTGTTATTTCTAAAACATCAGCAAAAGGCATTGCTAGGGTATAGATTTCTCCTCCTCCAATAATAAAAGAATCTTCGTTTTTTGGGCATTTTGCGATTGCTTCACTTATGCTTTTTACTACAATACAACCCTCGGGCTGATAGTTTTCCTGACGCGTTATCACCACATGAGTCCGGTTTGGTAAAGGTTTTGGAAAACTCTCAAAAGTTTTCCTTCCCATTATGATATGGTGGTTCGTTGTAAGAGCTTTAAATCTTTTGAAATCATTTGGTAAGTGCCAAACCAATTCATTGTTTTTTCCAAGAGCATTGTTTTCGGCAACTGCCGCTATCATTATAATCATGGTATTCTGAACTAAATTTTATTTTCGGTATCCTCGTTTATTTTTGACTCTAATTGACTGATTCTTTTTTGCTGTAAAGCAACAAGTCTGTCAATTTGTTCTCTTTCCCAGTTTTTATTCATGAATCGGTCTGTTATGTACACTTTTATAAAATGGAGTATAAATATAAATAACCATATTGTGATCGTCCAAACGCACCAATTTTGATTGGTAGTGGTAACGCCAAATCCAAAAAACCTATTGGCAATAAATAAAAACAAACTGCCTATAAGAAAAAGGACGAAATGAAAATATAATACTTTTTTCTGTCTGATTCTTCTTCTGGCATACTCGTATTGTTCGTGCACTTCTTTTTCCATAAGATTTAAAAAATAATGAGATTATAAAGTTAGAATTTATTTTGAAATCACAATATTTTGAACATGGATTATTTATTTTTAAAAGAGTTAATTATCTGAAATCCAAAATTAAAGATGGAATTAATTAGGAATAGAGAAAAAAATAGAATCCCTTTTTGATATTATCATAAATCGGTTTTCCCGATGTTGAATGTTCAGTTGAATTTGTGTAATTTAGGTGTACTAATCTAAAAATTAAATAGTTATGGCTTTGAAAAAACAGTTTGTAAAAACAAAACCGGTATGTAAAGTTACATTTTCAATTGATGCTAAAGAGGCTAGTGCGGTAGCTGTGGTTGGGGATTTTAACAATTGGAATGCCCAGGAAGGTACTTTGAGTAAGTTGAAAAACGGAACTTTTAAAGCTACTTACGACTTGGTTAAAGATGCGATCTACGAGTTTAAATATGTAATTGACGGAAGTTATGTTAATGATCCCGAAGCAGACTCGTATCAATGGAATGATTTCGCAGGAAGCGAAAATAGTGTACTGGTAGTATAAAAAAATCCGCTAAAAAGCGGATTTTGTATTTATACAGCAACACTGCCTTTTATACCGGCGTGTGGTTCGTAATCTAATAAGGTGAAATCTTTGTAATCAAAATCAAAAATGTTTTTAATCTCCGGATTTAAAATCATTTTTGGTAATGGTTTTGGTTCGCGTGTTAATTGCAATTCCAGTTGCTCAAAATGATTGTTGTAGATGTGTGCATCTCCAAAAGTGTGTATGAATTCTCCTTGTTCCAAATCGCAAACTTGTGCGATCATCATCGTTAAGAGCGCATAAGAAGCGATATTAAAAGGTACTCCTAAAAAGATATCGGCACTTCGTTGGTAGAGCTGACAGGATAACTTGCCTTTTGTTTCTCCTTTAGTCTCATCAGGACTTGTTACATAAAACTGGAAAAAGGCATGGCAAGGCGGCAAAGCGGCTTTGTTGTTTGCTACATTCTCCTCAAATGATTTTTTTGTATCAGGTAAAACCGAAGGATTCCATGCAGAAACCAACATTCTTCGGCTATTTGGATTAGTTTTTAATTCGGTAATTAATTCAGAAATCTGATCGATTTCTTCACTGTTCCAATTGCGCCACTGATGTCCGTAAACAGGTCCTAAATCGCCATTTGAATCTGCCCAGGCATCCCAAATTTTAACTCCGTTTTCCTGAAGGTAAGCAATGTTGGTATCGCCTTTTAAAAACCAAAGCAATTCGTATATGATCGATTTTAAGTGTAATTTTTTGGTCGTAACCATTGGGAAACCTTCACTTAAATCAAAACGCATCTGGTAGCCAAAAACACTTTTTGTTCCTGTCCCTGTACGGTCTCCTTTTTGACAACCGTTTTCTAAAACATGTTGTACTAAATCTAAGTATTGTTTCATAGTTGGTTTATTCGTTTGACTGTTGCATCGTTTAATCGATTTCACAAATAAACGGTTTAACGATTAAACAGAATGTTTATCTTTTCGAAATCTCGTCTCTGATTTTAGCTGCTTTTTCATAATCTTCCTGAGAAACTGCCTGATCCAGAAGGTCGTTTAGTTCTTGTAAGCTATGTTTGGCATAAACATCACCGGATTGATTGCTTTCTTCTTCGCGCCCAAAAGTCTCCGGATTTGACAATACATCGTCTATTTCCTGAGCGCCCTGATCAGTGTCTGCAGAATTTGATTTTAAATAGATTCCGGCCTTATCCAGTATGTTTTTGTAAGTGAAAATTGGAGCGTTAAAGCGCAATGCTAAAGCAATCGCATCAGATGTTCTGGCATCAATGATTTCTTCGATTTTGTCTCTTTCGCAAATTAAACTCGAATAAAAAACACCATCAACAAGTTTGTGAATGATGACTTGTTTGACTACAATATCAAATCTTTCTGCGAAGTTTTTGAATAAATCGTGCGTTAAAGGGCGAGGAGGTTTTATTTCCTTTTCTAAGGCAATAGCAATCGATTGGGCTTCAAAAGCACCAATAACAATGGGAAGTTTTCTTTCGCCATCGACTTCATTCAAAATAAGGGCATAAGCACCATTTTGAGTTTGACTGTATGATATTCCTTTTATGGATAGTTTTACTAGACTCATATATGTGGGTAAAAAAGGGCAATTAATGCCTCATTTTAATACTTTTTTTGATTGAAAAATAAAGGTGCAATTTTAATCAAAAAATATGGAACAAAAAAGCTACCTAAAGCAAAGATACGATTATCTTGTTTTTAGGCAGCTATATTTTTATAGAGAATTTTGAGATCTAAGAATGTTGTGCTTTAAAAGCTTTTAGTTTCTCAATTAATTGTGGTACAATTTCAAATGCATCTCCAACTACACCGTAATCTGCTACTTTAAAGAAAGGAGCCTCAGGATCGTTGTTGATAACTACTTTTACTTTAGAGGAGTTGATTCCTGCAATATGTTGAATAGCTCCGGAGATTCCGATTGCAATATAAAGGTTAGTTGCAACTGGTTTTCCTGTTTGTCCAACGTGCTCGCTGTGAGGTCTCCAGCCTAAGTCAGAAACCGGCTTAGAACAAGCAGTTGCTGCACCAAGAACAGCAGCTAAATCTTCTATTAATCCCCAGTTTTCAGGACCTTTTAGTCCACGTCCACCAGAAACTACCGTGTCAGCATCAGCGATTGAAACTTTTCCGGTTACTTTTTCTACTGATTCTACTTTTACTCCAAAGTCATTATCTCCAATAGTTGGGTTAAAGTCTTCTTCAGTTGCAGATCCTGCGCTTTCGAAAATTCCGTAAGAGTTTTTAGCTAAACCAAGCACTTTTACATCGGTATCGATTTGTGTAATGTTGAAAGCTTTGTTAGAGAAAGCATTTCTTTTTACCTGAAAAGGAGAAGTGCTAACCGGTAAACCAACGACATTAGAAGCAAATCCGGCTTCTAAAGATACTGCTACAAGAGATGAAAGGTAAATACTGTCTGTTGTAGAAGAAAGTAAAACTAATTTTGTTCCTTCTTTTTGAGCAGCTTGTTTGATTACATCAGCATACGCTTTTGCAGTAAAACCAGCTAATTTGTCGTTGTTTACTTTTAAAACTTTATCTACTCCGTATTTTGACAATTCGCTTACGTCGCTAATGTTAACCGTTAAAGCGGTTACGGTTGTTCCTAAAGTTTCGGCTACCTTTTTAGCATATGAAGCTAATTCAAAAGCAACTTTTTTAAATTTTCCTTCTGCAGATTCTGCATATATTAATATTGACATACTATTTTTTGTTTAGAAGTTTAAAGTTTCAGTTTTCAAGTTGGTTAACTGAAAACTGTGACTAAATACTGATTACTAGATTACTTTCGCTTCGTTGTGTAATAAATTGATTAACTCATCTAAATTATCAGGAGCAACTAATTTTACTGCTGATTTAGGAGCTGGTTTTTCAAATTTAACCGCTTTTGTATTTACAGGAGCGTCAACCGGCTCAAGAATAGTAAGTGCTTTTGTTCTTGCAGTCATAATTCCTCTCATGTTTGGAATACGCAAGTCTTTTTCTTCAACAAGACCTTTTTGACCTCCAATAATTAAAGGTAAAGTAGTGCTTACAGTTTCTTTTCCTCCGTCAATTTCACGAACGGCTTTTACATTGTTACCTTCAACTGTTATGCTGGTACAAGAGTTTAAAAAGTTAGAACCTGTAATTCCTGCGATCATTCCCGGAACCATTCCTCCGTTGTAATCTAAAGACTCTTTTCCGGCAATTACTAAATCGTAACCACCATTTTTGATTACTTCAGCAAGTTGTTTTGCAACAAAAAAACCATCAGTTGGGTTTGCGTTTACACGAATTGCTTCGTTTGCTCCAATTGCTAAAGCTTTGCGTAAAGTTGGTTCAGTATCAGGACCTCCAACATTTACTACCGTTACTGTAGCTCCTTGTTGTTCCTGGAACCAGATTGCACGTGTTAAACCAAACTCATCGTTAGGATTAATTACGTATTGTACACCATTGGTATCGAATTCTGAGTCACCATTTGAGAAGTTAATTTTTGAAGTAGTATCAGGCACGTGGCTGATGCAAACTAATATTTTCATAAGTATGATAGTTTATAGTTATAATATTCATTTACAAATTTAGAAATTAAAATCGAAATAATATACTATGCATGCATAATATTTTTTGAAAACTATTACGATTTCGAGGATTCCGCATTTTCGATGACCTTTCATCGGAAAACAAAAACAAATATACATTCTTTTTTGTTGATTCTTAGGGATTTTGCAATCTTGTAATGTCTGATAATCGATGAAAATGATGTGATTTATGGCGTAATTTTACAATAGTTTGTTTTTTTTAATTGTAATCAAACAAATAAAATGGAGTTTGTTATTAAAATACTATTTAAAGAATAAAAACGTTAATATATCGATTTCGTAAATATCTCAATATTTTTTTTAGAGTAAAAACCTAAAGCGAGAGTGAAGTTCCTGTGATTTTAAATTTAATTTATGCTTTTAAGTTATTTAAAATATTTATTTTTGCTCTTCAGAAAATTCAACATACAATATAAATATGAGAACAATACAATTTAGAGAGGCCATTTGTGAAGCGATGAGCGAAGAAATGCGTCACGATGAATCCATATATTTAATGGGCGAGGAAGTCGCAGAATACAATGGAGCTTATAAAGCTTCAAAAGGAATGCTTGCTGAGTTTGGCGAAAAAAGAGTAATTGATACTCCGATTGCGGAACTTGGTTTTACAGGAATTGCAGTAGGATCAGCTATGAATGGTTGTCGTCCTATCGTAGAGTATATGACTTTTAACTTCTGTTTAGTTGGTATTGATCAAATTATAAATAATGCTGCTAAAATGCGTCAAATGACAGGTGGACAATTTAATGTGCCTATCGTTTTCCGTGGACCAACTGCTTCTGCAGGTCAATTAGGAGCAACTCACTCACAAGCTTTAGAAAACTGGTTTGCTAATACTCCGGGTCTTAAAGTAGTTGTACCTTCAACTCCTTATGATGCAAAAGGACTTTTAAAATCAGCTATTCGTGATAATGATCCTGTAATTTTTATGGAATCAGAGCAAATGTATGGTGATAAAGGTGAAGTGCCGGACGGAGAATACACGATTCCATTAGGAGTTGCTGATATTAAACGTGAAGGAAAAGATGTTACGATTGTTTCTTTCGGAAAAATCATCAAAGAAGCTTTTATTGCTGCTGATGAATTAGCTAAAGAAGGAATCTCTTGTGAGATCATCGATTTAAGAACAGTTCGTCCTATGGATAAAGATGCTATTCTTACTTCTGTTAAAAAAACAAACCGTTTAGTAATCTTAGAAGAAGCTTGGCCATTTGCAAGTATTTCTTCTGAAATAACGTATATCGTTCAAGAACAAGCGTTCGATTTCCTTGATGCGCCAATTCAACGTATTACAACTGCAGATACTCCTGCACCTTACTCTCCTGTTTTACTAAAAGACTGGTTGCCAAACGCAGCTGATGTTGTAAAAGCAGTAAAGAAAGTAATGTACAAATAGTTCTTAAACAACACTTATAAAACTTCATCAGTCATATTTAATTGATGAAGTTTTTTTTTACCAGATGATGAAAAAAATAATTCTATTTAGCCTGTTTTTTGTATTTGCATTTGTGAATATCGCTACTGCACAAACTAAAGTGAGCGGAATTGTTTTAGACAAATCTAATCAGCCAATTCCGTTTGCCAATGTTGTTTTTAAAGGCTCAAGTACAGGAATTGTTTCTAATGAAGATGGACGTTTTTATCTGGAATCCCCTAATACCTATACGATTTTGCTAGTGAGCTCGGCAGGATTTTCTGATAAAGAAATTACGTTAGAGAAAGCGGTAAACTATGATTTTAAGATTGTTTTAAGTGAAGCGGAAGCGCTTAATGAAGTTGTTATTTTTACAGGAAAAACATCCAAAAAGAACAATCCGGCATTGGATATTTTGAGGAAAATCTGGGAACGAAAACGTAAAAACGGTTTGTACCAGTTCAATCAATATCAAATGCAGAAGTACGAAAAAGTCGAATTCGATATGAATACGATTGACAGTGCTTTCATGAAAAACAAACTCTTTAAAGGAATGGAGTTTGTATTCAAACACGTTGATACCTCTGAAGTTACGGGAAAAACCTATCTGCCTATTTTTATAAGCGAATCGGTGTACGATGTTTACGGGGACAACAAAATTAAGAAAATAAAAGAAAATATTACCGGAAACAAAACGTCAGGATTTAATGGTAATCAGCAAATTCAGGCTTTTGTAAAGGATCTTTATTCTGATTACAATATTTACGATAACCATCTGAAATTCTTTGATAAGAGCTTTACGAGTCCACTTTCAAGAACAGGAATTGATGTGTATAACTATGTATTGAAAGACAGTACTTATATCGATAAAAAATGGTGTTACAACATTGTTTTTTATCCAAGACGTAAAAATGAACTGACTTTTAAAGGAGATTTTTGGGTAAATGACACCACTTTTGCCATCAAAAAAATAAATATGGCCGTTACCAAAAGCGCCAATATTAACTGGGTAAAAGACATTTATATCGAACAGGAATTTGATGTGCAAAATGACTCCGTTTTTCTGTTAACCCGTGACTATATGATGTCTGATTTTGCTTTGAATAAAAAAGAGAAATCAAAAGGAGTTTATGGTAAACGAACCACATTGTTCAGGAATCATAAATTTAATATTCCCAAGCCCGATAAATTTTATAAAGAAGAAGTCAATTTTATAGACAACGTGGTTTATGACCGACCACCTGAATTTTGGGAAGAAAATCGTTTTGAAAAACTAAATAAAGACGAAGCCGGTATTTATAAAATGCTTGACACGTTGCAAACAGTTAAAAAATTCAAGCAACTTTATAGTTTAGTTTCGATATTAGGAAGCGGTTATGTCGAGTTTAAAAATTTCGATTACGGACCTATTTTTTCCACATTTGGGTACAATGAAGTCGAAGGTTTGCGTTTGCGTGTAGGAGGTCGTACCTATTTTGGGCCAAACGATCCTTGGCGTATACAGGCTTACACGGCGTATGGTTTTGATGACAATAAATTTAAATATGGTGTTTCCGGAAAATGGATGGTGGATAAGAAAAACCGAATCATTATTTCTGGAGGGAACAGGCGGGACATCGAGCAGATTGGTGCCAGTTTAACTACAACCAATGACATTTTAGGAAGAAGTTTTGCGTCCTCAGCTTTGTTTACAACAGGCAGTAACGGAAAATTAACGAATATCAATTTAAGCAATGTTTCCTTCGAAATGGAACCATTAAAAAATTTCGTTTTCCAGGCCGGTGTTTCGTATCGAACATTAGAATCGGCTTCGCCAACGTTTAGTTTAGATTATTATACGACTTTGCCAACAACTGCAAATCCTGCCGGAGTTGTAGCAAGTGCGGTAAAACAATTCGAAGCAAACATTCAATTCGAATTTATGCCAAATCGCAAAACGATTGGTTTTGGTGTAGAACGAAAACTTGTTGATAGCCCTTTTAGTCATTTCTTTGTTAATTTCAGTTATGGACTTAAAGGTGTTTTAGACAGTGATTTTGCCTACGAAAAAATTCAATTATTCTACAAGCAACCCATTATTATCGGACCTTTAGGAAGATCAAATATTATTCTTGAAACCGGGAAAACTTTCGGAACTATTCCGTTGGGGTTAATGAGTGTAATACCGGGGAATCAAACTTATTTTACAATAGAGAATACCTTTAGTAACTTGAATTTCTATGAATTCATAACGGATCAGTATACTACTTTACAATGGAATCATGATTTTGGTGGAAGATTGTTCTCCAGAGTTCCTTTTATGAGGAAATTAAACTGGAGAGAGTTTGTAGGGATAAAAGCCGTTCACGGTACTATATCTAATGCCAACCGAGCTATAAATGCCTCACAACAGCCTTATAATGCACCTGAAAATGTGTATTGGGAGTACAATGCCGGTATTGGAAATATATTCAAAGTATTCCGAATTGATTTCTCTTGGAGAGGAAGTTACTTAAATACACCCGATGCAAATAAATTTGCAGTAAAAGGATCGTTCGGCTTTTATTTTTAGTAAAAGGTAAATATATTTTTGTTAATTTAGTTTCTATGAGTGCAACCGTAGAAACTAGTAATTTAAATTGGACAACTAATCTTAGGGTTTTAGCCACTATTAGCGTAATCTTTGTTCATGTAGCGTGTGATATCCTTTATAAATATGGGAATATCTCCAATTTTGTTTGGTGGACAGGAAATGTGTATGACAGCATAGTTCGTTTTTGTGTACCGATTTTCCTGATGCTTACCGGAGCGTTAATGCTCAACAAAAAATACGAATTAGGTGATTTTCTGAAAAAGAAGTTCTCCAGAATAATTTTGCCTTTTCTCTTTTGGAGTTTTTTTTATGTGCTGTTGGCTTTGCGTGACGCCTCTTTAGTGCATCCTGAGATGTCATTATTAGAAGGGAGTAAACTGGCTCTTAATCTGATTGCGACAGGAAGTTCCTTTCATTTATGGTATATTTACATGATTATTGGGATCTATCTTTTTATGCCAATTCTAAGTAAATGGGTTCAGAATGCCAATGAAAAAGAGATACTTTACTTTATAGCGATCTGGGTTTTTACTTTATTTCTAAATCAGCCTATTTTTCGTGAATTTCGGATTAATGTTGATTTTACCTATTTTGCGGGTTTTTTGGGTTATCTGATCTTAGGGTATTATTTGTCAATTAAGTCATTTAAATATGATGTAAAAACACTCAAGCAAATTTCTTTACTGTTGTTTTTCTTAGGTATAATCGTTACGATTTTTGGCACCTATTTTTTATCAGTTGCAGAGAATCGTTTTAATGAATATTTTTATGGAGGGCTGACTTTTAATATTGTAATTGTTTCTGCGGGATTGTTTATTTACTTTAAAAATTCAAAAATTTCAAATCCTGTCCTTGTTCAGATAATCAATTTTATAAATACCTATAGTTATGGGATTTATTTGGTTCATATTTTAGTTCTTCGATTTTTGGTGTCTTTGGGTATTGACTATGACTTTATAAATCCTGTTTTGGCAATTCCAATTACTAGTGCTTTATGTTTGTCTATTTCAGCATTAATTATCTATTGTGTAAATAAACTGCCTTATGGAAAGTATATTTCAGGATAATTGAAAATAGAAAAAAATGCAGGATAATAAGACCGTTTGGAATTTGATGACCCGATGTTTTCGCATGGAATAAATCCATAATTTTAGTTAATTTTGGAAGACGCTAAAATCCATCTTATGCAAGAAGCCATCGATTTCCTCTCCGGTAAAAATCCAATATTTCAGGAAATAATTGATAAATACGGATTGCCCCCAATTCCAAAACGTCCACAAGGTTTTGAAACATTAGTATTGCTCATACTCGAGCAGCAGGTTTCTATAGATTCGGCAAAAGCCACATTCTTGAAAATAAAAGCCTATACCATTTGTAATCCTGAAACAATGGCTGTTTTGTCTGACGAAGAGTTTAGAGCTCTTGGGGTGAGTCGTCAAAAAACACTGTATATCAAAATTTTAGCAGAAGCTGTTTTAAGCAGAGAATTAGACATTGAAAGTTTAGCGATAAAACCGGCGCAACAAGTACGTGAGGAACTCATAAGGCTAAAAGGAATCGGAAACTGGACTATTGATATCTATCTGATGTTTTGTTTGCAGGAGCCCGATTTAATTCCGCTTGGAGATATCGCAGTGGTAAATACCATCAAAGAATTGTTGGATATTCACGATAAACAGGAAATGGAAATTCATGCCCGACAATGGAGTCCTTACCGGTCTTATGCGACCTATTTGCTCTGGCATTATTACTTAAATAAGCGAAATAGAAAAATTACCTATTAAATGCTTGTTTTTTAAAAGATAATGCAGATAATTTAAGCGGTTTTTTTATTGTAAACATAGATTCTTTAGTTACTTTTGCAACCGAAATTATAGAATTAATAAAAAACAAAAATGACCGCAGACAAACTAACAACTTTCGATGTATTAATCGAAATACCAAGAGGAAGCAGAAATAAATATGAGTACGATTTTGAAATTAAAAGAATGCGTTTCGACAGAATGTTATTCTCTTCAATGATGTACCCGGCTGATTACGGATTTATTCCGGAAACTTTAGCACTTGACGGTGACCCTCTTGACGTATTGGTTTTGGTAACTGAACCAACTTTCCCAGGATGTGTTATGGAAGTAAAACCAATCGGTGTTTTCCATATGGCAGACGATAAAGGACCAGACGAGAAAATTATTTGTGTACCTGTTTCAGATCCAATCTGGAATTCATTAACAGACTTGTCAGACATAAACCCACACTTAGTAAAAGAAATCGAGCATTTCTTCCAGGTTTACAAAGATCTTGAAAACAAAAAGGTTGATGTTGAAGGATGGGGAGACGTAAACGAAGCATTTGCTATTATTGCAGAGTGCACAAAACGTTTTGATGATATCGAAAATAAACCAGAGGGATTGTTTAGTATTAAATAATTTTAACCTTTGTATTTTATAAAAAAAGCAATACTCCGTCAGGAGTATTGCTTTTTTGTTTAAATTCGTTTTGCTAGTTTGTTGACTATTAACCAAAAAACCATTACAATATTATGAATGCATTTATGATTTACCTGCCAATTGTCATGGCAGTTTTAGGATTACTTTTCATGGGAATAAAAAGGAGTTGGGTTTTAAAACAAGATGCCGGCGACGGCAAAATGAAAGAGATTTCAGATCACATTTATGAAGGGGCGCTTGCTTTCTTAAAAGCAGAATACCGATTATTGACAATTTTTGTGATTATTGCAAGTGTTGCATTGGCAGGAATTACCTTTATTCCGGGAGTTAAAACACATTTATTAATTGTAGTTGCCTTTATTTTTGGAGCACTCTTCTCTGCTTACGCTGGTAATATAGGGATGAAGATCGCTACTAAAACTAACGTTAGAACCACTCAGGCTGCCCGTACAAGTTTACCGCAAGCTTTAAAAGTTTCTTTTGGAGGAGGAACGGTAATGGGACTGGGTGTTGCCGGTTTGGCAGTTTTAGGTTTAACCACCTTTTTTATAATTTTCTTTACGCTGTTTTCCGATGGAGTTTGGAAAGATACAGAAACGATGACCGTTGTTTTGGAAACATTGGCCGGATTTTCATTAGGAGCAGAATCAATCGCATTGTTTGCCCGAGTTGGTGGTGGAATTTACACGAAAGCAGCCGATGTTGGTGCTGATTTAGTGGGTAAAGTAGAAGCCGGAATTCCGGAAGATGATCCTCGTAATCCGGCTACAATTGCAGATAACGTAGGAGATAATGTAGGTGATGTTGCCGGTATGGGAGCCGATTTATTCGGATCTTATGTCGCAACCGTATTAGCCGCAATGGTTTTAGGAAACTATGTGATTAAAGATATGGGTGGAAATATTCAGGACGCCTTTGGCGGAATAGGCCCAATTTTATTGCCAATGACAATTGCCGGTTTCGGAATTTTATTCTCGATTATCGGAACAACATTGGTAAAAATCTCAGATGATAATGCAAAAGAAGCACAAGTGCAAAAAGCATTAAATATAGGAAACTGGGTTTCGATTGTTTTAACGGCGATTGCCTGTTTCTTTTTGGTAAAACACATGTTACCTGAAGTAATGACAATGGAATTCTTTGGAGAAGGAGCACAACAGATTTCTTCAATGAGAGTTTTTTATGCTACTTTGGTTGGATTAGTGGTTGGTGGAGCCATTTCATCCGTTACAGAATATTATACAGGATTAGGTACAAAACCGGTTTTGGCAATTGTGCAAAAATCATCAACAGGAGCAGGAACCAATGTTATTGCAGGTTTGGCAACGGGAATGATTTCGACTTTTCCAACCGTATTATTATTCGCAGCCGCCATTTGGATTTCCTATGCATTAGCAGGGTTTTACGGAGTAGCCTTAGCAGCATCAGCAATGATGGCCACTACAGCAATGCAGTTGGCAATTGATGCTTTTGGTCCAATCTCTGACAATGCCGGAGGAATCGCAGAAATGAGCGAATTACCAAAAGAAGTTCGTACCAGAACAGATATTTTAGATTCAGTAGGAAATACAACTGCTGCAACCGGAAAAGGATTTGCGATTGCTTCAGCCGCCTTGACTTCATTGGCTTTGTTTGCGGCTTATGTGACTTTCACAGGAATTGACGGAATCAATATATTTAAAGCACCCGTTTTAGCAATGTTATTTGTGGGAGGAATGATTCCGGTAGTGTTCTCGGCTTTAGCGATGAATTCGGTAGGAAAAGCAGCAATGGACATGGTTTACGAAGTACGTCGTCAGTTTAAGGAAATTCCTGGAATTATGGAAGGAACCGGAAAACCGGAATACGGAAAATGTGTTGAAATCTCTACTAAAGCAGCTTTACGCGAAATGATGTTGCCTGGAATTTTAACGATTGGTTTCCCTATTGCAATTGTGTTGTTGGGAAAATTGGTTTATGCCGATAACAATCAGTTAATCGCAGAAATGCTTGGAGGATATATGGCTGGAGTAACTGTTTCAGGTGTACTTTGGGCTGTTTTTCAAAATAATGCAGGAGGTGCCTGGGATAACGCTAAAAAATCTTTTGAAGCCGGAGTTATGATTAATGGTGAAATGACTTATAAAGGATCCGATGCACACAAAGCAGCGGTAACCGGAGATACAGTTGGAGATCCGTTTAAAGATACTTCAGGTCCATCAATGAATATTTTAATTAAACTGACTTGTTTGATTGGTTTGGTAATTGCACCAATCTTAGGGGAAGGACACGGTACAGATACAGCCGGAATGGCTGCTTCCTGTTGCAAAAAAACGGAAATACATGCAGGACATTCGAAATGTGGTGATGAATCTTTAATGGCAGGAATGACCAAAGAAGAATGTGTTAAAATGTGTAAAGAAAAAGGCTGTACGCCGGAAGAGACTGCAAAATGTCTGGCTAATTTTGATGCAAACGGAAAATATGTACATCAAAAAACAGATTGTTTTGATACAAGTAAATATGAGAAAAAACGTCTTGAGGTTAATTTATCTACCGTAGATGGTGTTACAAAAGGAACAGTTACTAAAACGGAAAACGGAAAAACAACTACAGAAGTTTTTGAAGGAACAGAAGAAGAAGTTAAAGCAAAAATTGAAGCAGCAAAATAAAAGTGCTGTGGCATAAAAATAAAAATGCCTCTGGATTTCCAGAGGCATTTTTTATTGATTTAAGGCGTATTCTTTAATTAAAGTTGAGGCAGGGATGTGAAGGGCCTCGTTTAAAATTCTAATTTGTTTTATGGTCAAAGCTCTTTTGCGCTTAAAGATTTCAGATACTCTGGAGCGACTATTTAAGATAACTCCTAAATCTGCGTCTGTAAGACCATTTTGCTCCATCATAAATTTTATGGCTTCAATTGGATCAGGTTCAGGAATTTGATAATGTATTTGTTCATATTTTTCTATAAGTGTTACCAAAATATCTAATTCATCACCTTCACTGGTATTTGGTTTAGCGTTGAAAAGAGTATTTACCCTTTCAAGTGCTAAGTCATAATCTTTTTCTGTTTTTATAGGTTTTATTTCCATATTGCTATAAGTTTTTAATGTCTTTTAGATTGTTGTATTCATCATGAGTTCCAACAAATAGAATGTAGACAATTTGAGTATCGTAATTAATTCTCTGTAGCTTCGAAAATTGTTTGGATTAAGATCAAAACACACTCCGTTTGTCATTTCGAGGTACGAGAAATCACACACGTAACTCGACAAAGAATGGTCGCTCACTATGCGGAAATCCTGGTGTGATTTCTCGTGCCTCGAAATGGCAATGAAGAGAAAAAAAGATAGTAATAAGAATAGAATACACTCGTTTTGTCATTTCGAGGCACGAGAAATCACACAAGTAGCTCAGCAAAGATTAGCGATTTTCTACACGGAATTTCTGGTGCGATTTCTCGTACCTCGAAATGACAAACATGGAGTGTTTTTTTTAATAAGCTAAATTTTTACATCCAATTTTTTATTGCTCTACAACTTTTGAACTTGATATCTTAATCCAATTATTTCAAGTCTCTAAAAATAAGCAATAAGTTGTAAACTAAAAATCCCCCTTACTTTTTGAATGAGGAGGATTTATATTCGTTTGATTTGCTGTTAAAACAATCCGTTCAATTCGGCATCAATTCGGTTGATGATATTTCCCAGGTCTTCTGGATTATCAACAAAATTGATATTGTCAACATCAATAATTAATAATTTTCCTTTTGTGTAGGTCTGAATCCAGGCTTCGTACCTTTCGTTCAGACGGCTTAAATACTCGATCGAAATGGAGTTTTCGTACTCACGTCCGCGTTTGTGAATTTGTCCGACCAAATTAGGAATAGAACTTCTTAGGTAGATTAATAAATCGGGCGCTTTTACCAACGATTCCATTAATTCGAATAAGGAAGTGTAGTTTTCAAAATCGCGACTGGTCATTAATCCCATCGAATATAAGTTGGGAGCAAAAATATGAGCATCTTCGTAAATCGTTCTGTCCTGGATGATTTTCTTACCACTTTCGCGAATTTGCAATACCTGACGAAAGCGACTGTTTAAGAAATAAATCTGTAAATTAAAGGACCAACGTTCCATTTGATGGTAGAAATCATCTAAATATGGGTTGTCTACCACATCTTCATAATGAGGTTCCCATTTAAAATGTTTGGCCAGTAACTTGGTTAATGTTGTTTTACCAGCGCCTATATTTCCTGCTATTGCTATGTGCATTACGGTGTTACGATTTTATAATTGATGATTTCTTTAAATGTAAAAATAGATAAAATTTGGTCTTTGTAGCAGAATTTATCAAAGGTTTTTTCTGAAATTTCTATTTCAGAAATTGCACTTGAATTTGTATCTGAACTGCTTTTAAAATACAATAAATTGTTTGTCCTGAAAATATATTGGTGTTGGTCGATAATTTCGATTTTATCAAAATCAGGGACTTTTCCCAGAGCTGTTATTTTTCCGAAAATATCGCAGGAGAACCAGTTGTTTTTCTTGTCTATCCAATAAAAAGCATTAAAATCGGTTTGATAATATTGGATCGTTTCAGTCAATGGAGTCGAAACGATTTTATATTCATTCTTCAGATAGTCAAAAAGTCCAATTTGTTGGTTTAATGTGTTATAAACCCAAAGTTGATTCTGCGTTGACATACCTATAAACGGAACTACAATTGGGATATTGTTTTGAGAAAAATTAATCTCCGTGATTTTATTCAATTGATTATCGAGTAATATAACACTATTAAAGTCTTCGTAAAACAAAACCATTTTAAGCGGATTTTGCAGGTCGACTTTAGTTAAATTTCCCAGAGAAACATTTTTGTACTCAAAAACCTCATTGCCTTTAATTTTTCGAAAGACATTGTCTTTTATCAAATAATAATACCCAAAAGAATCGTATCCCAGAAATTCATCAGCATCAATTTTTAAATGAGAAATAGTATCAGGCTTTATTTTCTGGCCTTGCGCAAAGAATACTGTGGAGTAACCGGCGATAAAAAAGATTATTAAAAAACGGCGCACTGTTTGGCTCATGATACTCTGGTTTCTAAGAGCCAAATTACAAAAAACTATAGTAGAAATAGCGTAGGAGATTAGATTTTACGGCTAAACCTTTTTAGAATGCTACTGTTTATGCTATAGCTTCAGGAGTTGATAGGGTAAAGGTCTAGACGTCTTTAAGTTTTGTTTTGAAATAGACTATTCCGCCACGTATAAAGTGTTTTTGAGATAATAGAGTTTTTGTAGTATTTTAATCACTAAAAAATAGAATTTTGTGACTGTAATTGGAGTAAGAATGAAATATCTTTGCGCAAAATTAACAATCCAAAAAGAATAGAAGCATGCGCAATTTTATATGGAGTTTTTCACTGTTCATTTGTTTAATATCGGCCTCTTTTTCTCAAACAAAAAGTATCGAGAAAGGAAGTTACCTATCAACAAACAGAGGACAAAAAATCAAACTAAATTTATTAGAGAATAACAAGTACGAATTTATATTGTATTCCGGTGATTACAATATAAAAGGAGATTCCTTATTGTTCGCTCAAAATAAGAGTGTAGAGGAAGGTTTTGATCTTGCTTTTGTAAAGGATAAGAAGGCGAAAAAAATTAAAATTAAATTTATAGATTCTTCTTTTTATCCCTTTTACATAGGAACGCAGAAAGGAAATGATGCCATTCAATATCAAAAACTTTCAGATATTAAGACCCAAATTGATCCAGAATGGAGAGAGGCGGACCTCACATTTGATATTGATAAAAGCGATTTTTTATATTTAGTATTAGAAGGTCACGAAACTGAGACTAAACTTTGTAAGTACGCTTTGCCAAAGGATGTTGCTGAAGTAACCATTAAATACAATTCGGATCTTTCGGGTGACTTAAAAATTTCCGGATTTTTGGACAGGAAAACCAATGGGCTTCGAATATCAGATAAAGGAGGGAAGAACCCGTTGACTTTTGTAAATGAAAAAGAGCAGAAATTAGATAGTGAAGTAAAAGTTACAGCTCTTGAAAGCCAAAATATTGCTAATTGGACTTATCCTGGCAAAGAGGCTTTGATTGATGAAGGTTTTGGTGTCGAAGCCGTTACTTCGGATAGTATCGCCGGTATAAATGAGAATGAATATGAGTCTCCGAAGTTCGATTTTAAACTTAAAATCGAAAATAATTTAAAGGATGCTATTGCAGCAACTAAAAATGCAAAAACAAAATTTTTGGTCGTTTATTCAAACGATAAGAATTCTTTTGCGAAAGCCGATTTTGATCACTTTGTGAAAGAACGCGAAGCAGAAGTTTCAGCTAATATGTACGATGCTTATAACGCTCAATTTGATGTTTTTAATTACTACTTAGCGAGTGCTGATGATAAAAATTGGCTTAAAAAGAATAAGTTGTTAAATAATCCTGCTGTGGTTATTTTAAATGGTGACGGTGCTGTCTTGACTAGTTCGAAGACTACTTTAGAAGACGAAAAAGCAGAGTTTAATTTTTATAATGGGTTTCCAAAAAAACTGGAGAAAGCCAATGCTTTGTATACTTTTAATAAGGTAATCAGAAATAAAAAAGCGACAGACGCTGATCTGGTTTCGGCTTTTAACCAAGTCTCCATTTTGAAGGATTATGAGGCTGGTGGTGAGACGATAGATGAAATAGCTTCGACAGGTTTTAAGTTGGGCAAATTCACTTTTAATAAAAAAGAGGTTTTACAAATCTGGAAAAAATTAATCGAAACACATCAAAAAGATACGAAGCCGAACATGCTTTTGGTTGAAACAATTCTGCAGGAAATTAAGAATCAAGGATTTTATAAGTTGTTTTTTAATGAAGACAGAATGTTTAACAGTACTGATTTTCTTGCGATTGATTATTTAATTAAACATTATGATGCGATTGAAGCGACAAAAGGTCTGGAAGGAACAGGTTATAGCAGACCGGTAAACGTTTTTTTAACGGATGAAATTTCAACCGCTTTACAGACAAATGGGTCTGGTTTAGGAGATGAAAGTTCGGAGAAAGCAAATAAGAATCAAATCATTAAGACTTACAAAAAGTTAATCGCATCCGGTAAGGGTAGCTTTTTTTGTTATAAAAGTTATTTTGCTATTTTGGAAGAGGAGCCTGCCTATACGAAAGAGTTTGGTGGTTTCTTTAAAGAGTATTTATCATTAGAAAAAGGTAATCCGTTTGAAAGATTAGACGGATTGTACCAGACATTTAATACTTCTGATGAGTATTCTTTTGATGGATGGAATTCCTTAAAAGAATATTACTCTGAACTGTGTAATTCAGCTGCCTGGAAAGTAGTTTCAGAACCGGAAAACATTGACTTTGTAAAAACCGCAATTGATTGGTCTGAATACAGTCTGATTATAACGAAAAACAATCCGTACTATTTAGATACATTAGCGCAGTTGTATTATAAAGACGGACAAAAAGAAAAAGGGATTGAAACTCAGGAAAAAGCATTGCAATACTCCGGTACGGTTCAGGACGAAGAGACAGTAAACGAAATGAAAGCAGTTCTGGAAAAAATGCAAAACGGCACATATTAGAACTTAATTTATTAAAAAAACGCGACAGGTTTCTTAAATCTGTCGCGTTTTTTTAGTGATTTCGGCTTCAAGCTTATTGCCTACCACCAACAATTGTTATTTGACACCAATCATTACTTTTATTTGATAATAAGAAATTACTTTTTTCTTCTTCTCTAATTCTCCGGAGACATTAAGATAAGTAAGCAGAATACGGTATTTATCAGTCTCTATTAGTTGGGTGATTTTTTGATCTGTTGGATGCGATCCAAAGCCGGTATTTTCATTAATAAAAGGAATAATTTTTAAAGGAATGACCTCTCCATTAATAGTTAAATCAGTACCATAGTCTTTTGTTTTGGCATAAAGTGAATAACTTTTATTCTCAATTTTTATGCAGTCAATACATTCAAACTTACTGTTATCTGATAAATGGAAAGACATATCAAAACCATGAATATTTTGTACCGTAGTTTGATCGTTTTCATAATAAGAATAATTTATTGAAGTATCCTCTTTTTCTTCATACATTGATCTGTATTCATAACCCAGTGCTTTCATTATTTCGTAATCACTTGGGAATTTATCCTTTTTAAGCAGTGGTTTTAATTCTTTTTCAGCGTAAGGAACCATAATTTCAACGCCATAATTTTCTTCTAAAAAAGATACAATACTGCTGAAATCCTGTTCTTGTTCAAAGGTTAATTTTTTTGCTTTGTCTTTTTGAATATAAGATTGAAATCGCGATAGCTGACTGTTTTTTGAAACCGAATTAGCACTTTGCGGTCCAACAATAGAAAATAATCCTGCAAGGCACATGCTTATCGGAATGAATTTAATTTTAGGTTGCTTTTGAATTAAAAAATACAAAACAACAACCCCCAGCCATATTGACAATAACAAGACATAATACCTTTCGTGTGTGAAACCATACAAGTTGATTCGGTACAAAATAGCCCAAAACAATAGCCCCAGTAAAGGAATTAATAAAAAGTAGAACCAACGATTAAAGGTTTTCATCCAAAGATTGCCCTTTTCATTTGCAATCGGATGTACCAGTAAAAAAGAAAGGATTCCAAAAATAGCAAATACTAAAACAAGATAAGAAACCCAACCTACGGGTAATGATAGTGTGATCAGGATTTTGGCTTCGTAACAAATAAGAATTATCAGGTAAAGGCTTATCAAGGGCAATAATATAAATTGAGTAAAGTTTTTAAGACCTTTTGGATAACTCAATTGTAATGGATTTTCCTGATTATTAGTTTCAGGAACCCCATTTAAAAAGAAAATGGTATTGAAAACGCCCGTAATAGTAAAGAAGATATAAAGATAAATTCGATCGTAAAATTCAAAACCAAACAGTTTTTCGATCGCCAATATGGCTAACGCCAAACCACAATAAAGAACCATGCTATATAGCCCAGCAGTCAGAATTCGGAGAAAAAGTTGTTTGTTGAATTCCCAAAATTCCTCCTGATGGTAAGTTTTGGGTAAAAAGCCGGCAAAGGAAACCAGTAAGTGTAAAGCAATATTGAGGACTAAAAATTCTTGAGCTTCTACATCCGTAATATTTTTTTTGAAACTAAAAACAAACGCAATAAGTAAACTGCCTAGAATAAAACTGCTTAAAAAACGTAATAAATTGCTTTTTTTTGAAGCTTGGAAATACAAACTCACTGAAAGAAATAAAATCAGACAAAGCGAGCAGCTCATGACTGCTTTTATGTAAAACTCCTGTGGTCCACCATATTTTTTTTCTTGTAGAATTATAGCGAAAATGGTTCCGAGAATGGCAGTGAGCGTTTCCAGAGGGAACCGAAGTACTGTTCTTTGTGTGGCCTTTATGACGTTTTGTAACGAAGGTAATTTACTCATATTTTAACTGTTATTTTAAACATTAAAGAAAGTAAATAAACAGCTATAAAAAAAGGCTTTCTAAATTTTTAGAAAGCCTTTTTTTATATAGATTTTAGATTGAAATTACAATCCAAAAGCAGTTTTTACCTGGTCAACAAAATCAAGTTTTTCCCATGTAAATAACTCCACTGTAACTGTTTTTTCGTTTCCTCCCGGAGCAGAAAAAGTTTTTGTTACCGTTTCAGGTTTACGTCCCATGTGTCCGTAAGCTGCAGTTTCGCTATAAATTGGATTTCTTAATTTCAAACGTTGTTCGATAAAGTAAGGACGCATATCAAAAATAGCCTCTACTTTTTTAGCGATTTCGCCATTCGTTAAGTTTACTTTAGAAGTTCCGTAAGTATCGATAAAAATACCCATTGGTTGAGCAACACCAATTGCATAAGAAACCTGTACTAAGATTTCATCAGCAACACCTGCAGCAACTAAGTTTTTAGCGATATGACGTGTAGCATAAGCAGCACTTCTGTCTACTTTACTTGGATCTTTTCCGGAGAAAGCACCACCACCGTGAGCTCCTTTTCCACCGTAAGTATCAACGATAATTTTTCTTCCTGTTAAACCAGTATCTCCGTGAGGTCCTCCAATTACGAATTTTCCTGTTGGGTTAATGTGGTATTGGATTTTATCATTGAATAAATGAGCGTGAGCTGGATTTTTTGCAATGATTCTTGGAATCAAAATATCAATAATGTCTTTTTTGATTTTAGCCAACATGGCAGTCTCCTCATCAAAATCATCGTGTTGAGTTGAGATTACAATAGCATCAATACGGGTTGGTTTGTTATCATCACTGTACTCTAAAGTTACTTGTGATTTTGCATCAGGACGTAAATAAGAGATCTCTTTGTTTTCGCGTCTTAAGATGGCTAATTCCTGTAATAATTTGTGAGATAAATCAAGTGCCAAAGGCATGTAATTTTCTGTTTCGTTAGTTGCGTAACCAAACATCATTCCTTGATCCCCAGCGCCTTGCTCTTCTGGCTTAGCTCTGTCAACACCTTGATTGATATCTGCAGATTGTTCGTGAATTGCTGAAAGAATTCCACAAGAATTTGCTTCAAACATATACTCACTCTTAGTATAACCGATTTTGCGGATTACTTCACGAGCGATTTGTTGAACATCAAGATAGGTATTGGATTTTACTTCGCCAGCCAGGATTACCTGACCAGTTGTAACTAAAGTTTCACATGCTACTTTTGAGTTAGCATCAAATGCCAAAAAGTTGTCAATTAATGCATCCGAAATTTGATCTGCAACTTTGTCTGGATGTCCTTCACTAACAGATTCTGACGTAAATAAATAAGCCATAATAATTTATTAATTAGATAATTAAAATTAAGCGAGGTAAAAAAATTGCTAAAAAATGCTAAAGGAGAGTTCCTGCTTTAGCATTTTTTACTACTGAAATCAAAACATTTCAGTATTCATAACGAACCATTTCATTATGAAGAGGTTGCAATCAGTTCAAATTTTTCCTCTGTATTCGGGTGCAAAGTTATAAAACCATTTTGATTGACAAATTAAAGTTTTGTTTTTTTTATTTATTGTACAGAAATTTAACATAACATACTAATTCGATAGGGTAATGGAAATATTTTGGGTTTTTGTTTGGTGGTTCCAAAAAAAGTCCGCAAATTTGCCCCATCAAAACGAAAGAAAACAAAATAAACATGAAATCAATCTCAAAGAATATGTCTTGTATGATGCCGGAAACTTCCGCAGAGAGACTATTGTAGACTATGTTTTCAGCTATATATAAAGAACCTCTGCCAATCTGCAGAGGTTTTTTTTTTGTCGAAAACGAAATAAAAATAACAAGCAACATTCAATAACAAACAGCATAAAAAAACCTAATTCAAATACAATGAAAAATAAATTACTATTAATTTTTGGCTTGGCTACCATCTCGGGATTGTATGCTCAGGAGAACAAAAAAGAAAAAGATACTTTACAAAACAATGAACTGTCAGAAATCACAATAGTGGGGTCAAGAAGTAAAAACAGAGTAAAAACAGACGTACCTGTTCCTGTTGATGTATTCAATATAGCTGAAATAACAAAAGGGGCTCCACAAACCAGTGTAACCCAAATATTAAATTATGTTGCACCATCCTTTACCAGTAACCCAACCTCTACTGCAGATGGAACAGATCACGTTGATCCGGCACAATTAAGAGGTTTAGGTCCCGATCAGGTTTTGATTCTGGTAAATGGCAAACGCAGACATACAAGTGCTTTGGTAAACATAAACGGATCACCGGGAAGAGGGTCTGTCGGAACTGATTTAAATGCAATTCCGTCTTACGCGATTGAGCGAATAGAAGTATTGAGAGATGGAGCTGCCGCGCAATACGGTTCTGATGCCATCGCCGGAGTAATCAATATTGTATTGAAAAAGAATGCAAAATACGTTTCAGGAGATATTCAGTACGGGGCAAATGTATCTTCAGGCTCCAATAATTTTAAAGGAGGAAGTGACGGACAATCTTTGCAATTAGACTTAAACTACGGTACCTCTTTAGGAAAACAAGGAAGTTATCTGAATGTTACCGGAAGTGCCGTAACTAGACAAGCTACCAGTCGTGCTGGAATTAGAAGTAACCCTATTTTTAATGCCTATAACGCGGTCGAAAACAGAGCGGCTCAAGATGGCGTTCAGGTCAATTCGTTGTTCAGTAATATTAATGCAACGCCAAATTCAGGACAAATCATCAGTACATTACAGCAATATGCGCCACAAGTAAGTTATTTTACACCGGCACAGCAAACCGCGATTTCTTCTGCGAGCACAATTGCTCAGATGCAAACTGCCTTAAATTTTGATGTAACGAATAATGAATTGAATTACAGAGGACAGCAAAGAAGTGACTATAATATGAGTGTAGGTCAGTCAGAATTGGCAACAGGACAGTTGTATTTCAATGCTAAATATCCTTTGACTGAGATTACTTCCTTATATTCCTTTGGAGGACTGTCTTATAGAAACGGAAAATCATACGCCTTTAACAGACTTCCAAATGCTTCGGGAGCTTTTACCCAGGTATATTCAAATGGATTTTTGCCTGAAATAGAATCAGACATCGTAGACGCTTCTGCTGCTGCGGGAATTACAACGCAATTGTTTGGTTTTGATACTGATTTCAGTTCAAATCTGGGGACAAACTCTTTTAAATACGGAGCAAACAATACGATAAATGCAACTTTGGGAACACAATCTCCATCTAGTTTTGATGCCGGTAAAGTTTCATTTTTACAAAGTACAACCAATTTGGATTTTAGTAAAAAACTGGATGTTTTAGAAGGACTGAATGTTGCTTTTGGTGGAGAATTCAGATATGAAAACTATCAGATTAAAGCAGGAGAACAAGCCTCTTATGGATTATATGATGTAAACGGAAATTTTGTTTCCGGTACATTGCCAACAACTTCACCATTAATTGTGACTGATTTCTTCGGAAACAAACGTGGAGCAGGAGCGCAGGGATTCTCAGGATTTCAAGCTACCGATGCAAAAGAGAAAGACAGAAAAAGTGTAGCAGCTTATGTAGATTTAGAATTAAACCCAACAGAAAACTGGCTTTTAAACGGAGCAGCACGTTTCGAAAATTATTCTGATTTTGGAAATACGGTTACGTTTAAATTGGCTTCACTTTTGAAATTAAATGATTTCATCAATTGGAGAATTTCGGGACAAACAGGTTTTAGAGCACCTTCATTGCAACAAAAATATTTTGAAACCAGCTCTACTCAATTTATCAATGGTGCTCCATACCAGGTGGGGTATTTTACAAATGACTCCGATGCGGCAAAAAGCATTGGTGTAGCAAATTTAAAACCGGAGAAATCTAAAAGTATCAGCACTGGTTTTACGTTTAAAATTCCAGAAGCCAATATCACCATTTCTACCGATGCCTATTTTACAAGAATCGATGACCGAATTGTTTTAACAGGACAATATGCAAGACCAACAGACGCACAAATTACGGGTGCTACCTCACCGGAACAAGCAGAAGCATTGACCCTGTTTCAGGAAGCATTTGATTTAAAAGGAGTAGAAAGAGCCTCATTCTGGACAAACGGAATCAATTCTGAGACAAAAGGAATAGATGTAGTAATTTCTCAGAAATATAATGTAGTAGCCGACTTCACAATCAGAAATGATTTTGCGATCAGTTATAATGAAACCAAAAGAGTAGGAGATTTAAATGTTCCTCAGTCTATTATTGATGCAGGAGGAGAACCTTTTAAATATTCGTTTTTTCCCGAGTCAAGCAGAGTTTATTTGGAAGAAGCAATTCCAAAGTTGAAGGCAAATTTGACCACCACTTTTAATATCAAGAAATTGGATATTTATTTAAGAAACAGCTATTTCGGAAAGGTAACAGATCCCGGAGCAACAGATGTAAACTTAGACGGATTTTCTTCTGTGTACGAACATCCGGAATACAGCGCAAAAATTGTGACCGATTTGTCTTTAGGATATCAGATTAATGAGAAGTTCAGAATTACGCTTGGAGTTAACAATATAGGAGATGTATATCCGGACCGAAACAATCCTTCAACACCTGCCTTTACCAATACAACCCCAACTTTGTCTCCTGCACCGAGTACCGATTTAAGTAACGCAAATCAATTTGCTTATTCAAGAGCCGTTTCGCAATTTGGATTAAACGGAAGATTTGTTTTTGCACGATTAGGGTTCAAGTTTTAAATAAAAAATAAAAAAATCCCTTTCAGATTCAAAATTGCTTTAAGCTTGATTTGAAAGGGGTTTACAAAGGATTGGAGCAAAATTTATGTAGCTTAATTCTTTTTAAATGTTAAATTATACATTTTTTTTTGGTAGTTAAAAAATAGTTACTATATTTACTCTATCAAACTAGTAGAACTAAAAAAAATCTAAAAGTTTTTAATTAATACAATTTTATAAAATGAAAACAATAGCAGACAAAATGATAATGTGTTGTATGATGCGTAAATGCGTTCCGGTCTGTTGTTGCCAAAAGTGAAAGATAAAATCTTTGTTATAGTTAAACTATAAGCCCTTTTGGTAAGCCAGCCAAAAGGGCTTTTTTTATTTCATCATTTTAAAAAATTACAAGTATGAAAACCACAGCTAAAAGTTCGAAAGCAATAGAAGCAGATTTTAAAATAAACAGCAACATTATAGAGAAAGTAACTCAAGTAAAAGAAGAGTTGAGCCTGGAAGGACACAAATCATTACTATTTCAAATGTATGCAGTAGAAGAAGAAGACCTTTATTTTTAAAAATAAATCAATAACAAACTAAAATACTATTAACAACACTAAAAACTAAGAAATTATGAGCACACAAAAATTTGCAACAAACGCACTACACGCTGGACACGATGTTACTAAAAATGCAGGAACAAGAGCCGTGCCTATTTACCAGACATCATCGTATGTTTTTAACAATTCAGATCATGCAGCCAATTTATTCGGTCTTGCCGAAGCCGGATTTATTTACACCAGATTAAACAATCCGACAAACGACATTTTAGAGCAAAGACTAGCGGCGCTCGAAGGTGGAATTGGAGCAGTCGTTACCGCATCGGGAACCGCTGCAATCGCAACAACGTTCCTGACTTTGTTAAAATCCGGAGATCATATAGTAGCATCAAACAGTTTGTATGGAGGGACTTACAATTTGTTGAAAGTAACTTTACCCCGATTAGGCATAACAACGACGTTTGTTGATCCGTCAAAAGCAGAAAATTTCTCCAAAGCGGCAAAAGAAAATACAAGAGCCTTTTTTGTAGAATCTTTAGGGAATCCAAAATTAGATGTATTGGATTTGGGTGCCATTTCGAAAGAAGCTAAAAACTTCAAAGTACCTTTTATTGTAGATAATACGGTAGCCACTTCTTATTTGCTAAAACCAATTGAATACGGAGCAAATATTGTAATTCACTCTTTGACTAAATATATTGCCGGAAACGGAACTTCGCTAGGAGGCGCTATTATTGATGCCGGAACTTTTGATTGGGCAAACGGAAAATTCCCGGAATTTACAGAACCTTCTCCGGGTTACCATGGTTTGGTGTATCATGAAGCGCTTGGAAATGCTGCCTTTATCACAAAAGCGAGAATCGAAGGTTTGCGGGATTTTGGTTCAGCTTTGAGTCCTTTTAATGCCTTTCAGATCATTCAGGGATTAGAGACATTACCAATCCGAATCAAAAAACATAGCGAAAATGCTTTGGCTTTGGCCAAATGGCTAGAGAAACAAGATGAGGTGGCCTGGATAAATTATCCGGGATTAGAGTCCAGTAAATATTTTGATTTAGCCAAAAAATACCTGCCTGAAGGACAAAGCGGAATCATCACTTTTGGATTGAATGGCGGTTTTGAAGCAGCTAAAAAAGTAGTTGACGAAACAAAATTGTTTTCTCTTCTGGCCAATATTGGAGACACAAAGTCCCTAATCATTCATCCGGCAAGTACAACACACCAACAATTGACAGAGGAGGAGCAAGCAGAAACAGGAGTTTCTAAAGACTTGGTTCGTCTTTCTGTTGGAATTGAGGATATTGAGGATTTGATCGCTGATTTGCAAACCGTTTTCGCAACGGTTAAAAAAGAGGCATACAGCATCAATAAAAATTAAGGTTTTTTTGTTTTTTGTTTGAAAAATTGCCTTTAGCAATATGATTTTTGCTAGAGGTGATTTTTTATAAAAACAAAATTTAATATAAAGTTTAAACCATATAAGTACGATAAGTTCAGGTAAGCTAAGGTCGAATAGTAAAAGGAACTTAAATGTCTTATATGGTTAAATTAATTAAAAACAATTCTGTTTTTGAGTCATTTTAAAATTAAAAATTATGTCAAAGCTTAAAATAAACATTGTCCTTTTCGGGATCGGTAATATCGGAAGTACCTTAATCAATCAGATTATCGAAAGCCAGGAGTTTTTTCTGCAAAACAAAAATGTTGACTTTCATTTTCCGATTATCACCAATTCTACCGTAGCTTTTTTTGAAAAAGAAGGTGTCGGGTACGCGTGGGAAACCAATTTTGTAGAATTGGCAGTGCCTTTTAGAGTGGAAGATATTATTGAATTTGCAAAAGAAAATGAATTTGAAAATCTGATCGCTGTTGATGCAACGGCGAGTGAGGAACTGATAGGCCATTACAATACCTTAATTCAAAACGGATTTAATATTGTCGCGGTAAATAAAAAAGCCAATACGTTGCCTATTGAGCTTTATAAAGAAATAAGAGAGAATCTTAAAAAGTACGATAAAGAGTTTTTGTATGAAACCTCGGTAGATACAGGAGTTCCGGTTTTGCAGACTTTAAGAGATTTGTATTACTCAGGAGAAAAAATCACTAAAATTCGCGGTGTTTTCTCCGATAATCTGAGTTATGTTTTTAATCAATTCTCTTCAGAGGAGGCGACTTTTTCTTCTATTTTAAAAGATGCCAGTCTTTTAGGATTGATGCGTTCTACTTTTAAAGAGGATTTATCAGGAAATGATACAGCACGGAAACTATTGATTCTAACACGGGAGATAGGGCAGGACTTTGAACTTTCGGATATAAAAATCAATCCGTTGATTGAAGAGGCGCATCTGGAGAAAAACGGTACACTTAATAAAGAAGCGGTTGACCGGTATTTCAAAATTGCAAAAATTACCCAGTCAGACAATCATGTGCTTCGCTATATAGGAGAATTTGATGTTCAGAAAAATACATTGGAAGTCAAATTGGTTTCTGAACCCATTACTTCGGCTATCGGACAATTGAAAGGTTCCGATACGATTTTTGAGATTTATACCCAATCTTATGCGGCTGTGCCGATTGTGATTAAAAGTGCTTCGGCTTGTAAGCAGGCAATTTCGCGCGGCATTATTACCGACATCCTGAAAGTGGCTGAAAAAATCAGAAATAAAGAAGCTGTTTGGTTGTAAGTATAAGAACTAAAACACTGAAAAATGTTCTTTGATAAACTGATTTGCAGAGTTGATATGGAGTGTGTAAACCTATTTTTTAAGGCCCTTTATGGCTTTTTTAAGAAATTTTGCTTTTAGAAGCTATTTTTTAACATTTAAATAATGTTTTTTAACATTTTTAGTAATTAAATTCTTCATTTCCATTTGTGTAATAAAATTATTATTCTGATATTTGTAAAACCCAAAAAGCTACTAATCACATGAATTTAAATGCCTACAAAATGTTTTGTGTCATTTCGGTTAAAACCGTGGGGATGTCTTTTGCTTAATATTGTAATACAATAAAAATATAGCAAAGCCTCCCAGAATTTTTTGAGAGGCTTTTTAAATTTATACGAAATGCAGAATTTTTTTAAGATAACAAATAAATCACAGATGAATCAATCGTTACAGATGAATAAGATGTTTAATGTCGCAAGTATTTGCGCATACGTCTGTTGATTCCAAAAGTAAATACAAGTTTGTAAAACTTATAACCCTTTTGGCATCTGAAACCAAAAGGGTTTTTTTATTCCATTGGGTTGCCTTAACAAAATAGTAAAAGATTAATAAACATAATAATACACAACTGAACTAAAACTTAAATATCATGAGTGCAACAAACTACTTAGCAAGAACATTTTCTAGATTGAAAAACGGCAGGACAAAAAGAAACAACCCGCCACCAACAAACGAATTGATCCACCCAAGTTTTGGAATTACCGAAACGGATAAAAATGCAGAAAAAAAAGCACCAAATTCATTGTTGTTTTTAATGTATTCTAAAGAGAATGAAACCCTTTTCATCTAAATCGAAAAGAGTCATAAAATAGGGTGAAACCGGCTTAATTTTACTGGGCATATTGTTCGGTAATTTTTTGCGTATAATAGTTTCAGATTAAACTATTTTCATAAAATAAAAGATTCAGTTCAGATAAATTTGCTTGTTTAAGAAAATAGTAGTTAATTTGCACCGTTAAGTTCAAAAATGTATTGAAATGTTATAAAGAAAGGACGAGGGATTAGACCCGATGAATCCTTAGCAACCCTTCGTTAATTCGAAGAAGGTGCTGCATTCTACCACGCCCAAACGTGGAAAGATAACAATAAGAATTTTTCTAGTTTCGTCTAGACTTTCTTTCTAATATTTCCTCATACAAATCAATAATACAACAGATTTGAAATTGGAAAATATACCAACCCTTATTAGCATACAAAATTTCACCACCGAAAATGGTGCAGTTTATCATTCGTTACCCTTAAGTTTTACGATTTCGGGCTTACCACTCTATAGCGCGCCTATTGTTTTGGTTAATCATGCTTTGACAGGAAACGCTGAGGTAACAGGTGAAAACGGTTGGTGGAATGACCTGATCGGAGAAGGAAAAACAATTGATACTAATGTCTATACGGTATTAGCGTTTAATGTTCCCGGAAATGGAAATGATTCTTTCTTAATAGAAAATTACCAGGATTTTACAGCCCGGGATATTGCGAGGATTTTTATAAAAGGACTCGATTTCTTAAAGATAGAGCAGCTTCATACCATAATAGGAGGCTCTGTAGGAGGTGGAATTGCATGGGAAATACTGGCTTTAGAACCCGCTATCACACAAAACTTAATACCAATTGCAACAGACTGGAAATCGACAGACTGGATGATTGCAAATTGTTACTTACAAGAGCAAATCCTGAACAATTCTTCAAAACCAATAGAAGATGCCAGAATTCACGCTATGTTATGTTACCGCTCTCCCGAATCATTCAAAGAAAAATTTCAACGTACAATGAATTCAGACCTTTCTATTTTTAATATTGAAAGCTGGCTGGCACATCACGGAGAAAGATTGCAAAAAAGATACCAATTGTCTTCGTATAAATTAATGAATCAATTGTTGAAAACGATAGATATTACCAGAAACAGCGCCGATTTTGAAACGTTGCTATCTAAAACGGATGCGGCGATTCATATTATCGGAATCAATTCAGATTTGTTTTTCACAGCAAAAGAAAACAAGGAAACGTATCAGGAATTAATAAAATTCAAAAACAATGTTTTTTATAGCGAAATAGATTCAGTACACGGACATGACGCTTTTTTAATAGAGTACAAACAACTAGATTATTTACTTGCCGATATTTTTAAGGCAGAAACAATAAAAAAATAAAATGAAAATATTAAAATTTGGCGGTAAATCGTTATCAAACGGAGAAGGACTTAACAAAGTAGTTTCCATTATTACAGATAAAATCAATCAGGGCGAAAAAATTGCCGTTGTCGTTTCTGCCCGCGGAAATGCTACTGATGAATTAGAAGATATTTTAAGTATTGCTTCTAAAAACGGTAACTATAAACCGTTATTAGAAAGTTTTAAAACGTATCAGGTTTCAGATTACCCACAAGTTGATCTGTCTGAAGAATTCAGTATTTTGGATAAACTTTTTGAAGGCGTAAGTCTGATTGGAGATTACAGTAATAAAATCAAAGACCAGATTTTGTCTAAAGGCGAATTGCTTTCGGCTAAATTATTGACGGCAATTTTGATTGAAAAAGGAGTTCCTGCTAATTTTGTGGACACCAGAGATTTACTGAAAACGGATTCGAAATTTGGTGATGCCCAGCCTTTGGAACAGCTTTCTAAGAAAAATGTGATCAATTATTTCAAAGAGCATAACGGATCTACAGTGAATATTGTAACCGGTTTTATCGGTTCAAACAACAATAATGACACTACAACCTTAGGAAGAAACGGAAGTAATTATACCGCTTCGTTGTTGGCAAATTATTTAAATGCAGAAGAGCTTCAGAACTTTACGCATGTTGACGGAATTTATACTGCAAATCCTGATTTGGTTGCCGATGCTAAAAAAATCGAATATTTATCGTTTAATGAAGCAAACGAATTGGCCAATTTCGGCGCTACTATTTTGCATGCCAAAACAATAATTCCGTTGTTGGAGAAGAGTATTCCACTTCGTATTTTGAATACATTTAACCATGAAAATCGCGGAACTTTAATCACTTCAGAGTCTGCAAAAGAAGGAATTAAAACACTTTCTGTTTTAGAGAACTTATCTTTAGTAAACCTTGAAGGTCGTGGATTACTTGGGAAATCAGGAGTTGATGCCCGTATTTTTAAAGTAATGGGTGATCACAATATCAGTGTGAGTATTATTTCTCAGGGATCTTCTGAAAGAGGAATTGGTTTGGTAGTTGCAACAGATAAAGCTACTACTGCCATGATCGAACTGGAAAAAGAGTTTGAGAATGATTTTTATTCTAAAGACGTAAACCAAATTACAGTTACAGACAATGTTTCGGTTATTTCTATTATTGGTCAGGATCTGAGTACTTTTCACAAGCCTTACACGGCTTTAATCAAAAATAAAATTGTACCGATTTTGTTTAATAACACGGTTACGGGTAAAAACGTGAGTTTGGTAGTTAAAAAATCAGAATTGCATAAAGCCTTAAACGTAATTCACGGAGAGATTTTCGGAGTTTCCAAAAAAATCAATATTGCCGTTTTCGGTCATGGATTGGTTGGGGGAACTTTGATCAATCAAATTCTGGAATCTACTGCTGCTATTGAAAAACGCAAAGACATCAAATTGAATGTTTTTGCAATTGCCAATTCTAAAAAGGTACTTTTAAATAAAAATGGAGTAACATCAGATTGGAAAAATGACATTCAGGATAAAGGAGTTGCGTATACTATTAATGACATTATTGCCTATGCAGATAAGCATCATTTAGAGAACTTAATTGCGATTGATAACACGGCGAGTGCTACCTTTGTGGAAAACTATATTTCGTTGATTGAGAGCAGTTTTGATTTGATTTCGTCTAATAAAGTGGCCAATACGTTAAGTTATGGTTTCTATAAAGAATTGAGAAAATCATTGGCAGATAATCAGAAGAATTATTTGTATGAAACCAATGTTGGTGCAGGATTACCGTTAATTGATACGATAAAATTATTGCACCTTTCGGGTGAAAATATCACTAAAATAAAAGGAGTATTCTCGGGAACTTTGAGTTATTTGTTTAATAATTTTTCTGCAAAAGATGCTCCGTTTAGTGAGATTTTGCAAGAGGCAATTGATAATGGTTACACAGAACCGGACCCGCGTGAGGATTTATGCGGAAATGATGTAGGTAGAAAATTATTGATCCTGGCTAGAGAATTGGATTTGCAAAATGAGTTTGAAGAAATTTCAATTCAAAATTTAATACCGGAACATTTACGTGAAGGAAATGTTTCTGATTTCTTAACCAAACTAAAAGAATTTGATCCGATTTATGAGAAGATTAAAGCCGATCAAAAACCAAATCATGTGTTGCGATATATCGGAGAATTGTCCGGAGATTTACAAAATGACAAGGGGATTCTGGAAGTAAAATTAGTTTCTGTGCCTTCAGATACTGCTTTAGGCGGATTAAAAGGTTCTGATTCTTTCTTTGAAATTTATACAGAATCTTACGGAGACCGACCAATCGTAATACAAGGAGCCGGTGCAGGTTCTGCCGTTACCGCAAGAGGCGTTTTTGGTGATATTTTGAGATTGTCAGATAAAGAGTAAGAGATTTTAGATTTATTCGCTAACTTGTTATTTCGACAAAGAAGAAAAATTAAACACAAAAAAATATAAAAAATAACCCGTTGCGTGGAATTAATTGGAACACATAGAGACATACTTAGGAAATTAAAATCTATGTTTCTATGTGTTAAATAACATTCAACGAGCCAAAGAATAGAAAGAATCTGAACATTACAGATTCTGAATGCCCCCAAATGAATTAACCTATACAAATGAAAAAAATCTATTTCCTTTTTTGTCTGATCTCTTTTACGATGCAGGCAAAATATTATGAAGCTGTTCTGACTTTTGAAAACGGAACCGTTAAAAAAGGGTTCGCCGAACTTGTTGAAATAAACAGTTCTAAAGTTAAATTCAGACTTACTGAAAAAGGAGATACAGAGAAAATTTTGAGTGAAGAACTCAAAAAAGTGGAGTACGTTGACAAAGACGGAAATAAGTATGAAGCAGAAAGATTGTTTGTGCTTCAGGATAAAGGAGAAAAGGGAGTAAAAAAAAGCTCCGATAAATCTTGGTTGTACGTGATTTATTCGAAAGGAATTAAACTAACGGTAGATGCGCTTCAATCGACTCTTAGGTACAATCCGGCTACAGGAACTTCAACAGGTTCAGGTGGCGGTACAATGCTGTACATGGGAAAAGAGAAGGAAGATGGTGTATTTTATGTTTATATGTTGTCAGCAATGATGTCTGTGAATGTAGGGATGGATAAGGCTGTGAGGAATATCGCAGGTATTCAGTTTAAAGATTGTCCTGCTTTTTTGGAAGCGGTTAATAAAGAAAATTTCAAAAAGAATACTTTGGCCGGTCGTATAATTGAACTTTACGAGACAAATAATTGTAATAAAAAAGAAGTAGCCAAAGTACAGGAGACAAAAGCAAAAGCAAAGACTAAAAAGAAATAAGTACGGAGGTTTTTGATTTTAGATTGAAGACTTTAGGTTTTTTGAAAGTTGTTGCGATTTCTATGATAGAGAATTATGATGGTTTGTAGAAAACGGATCTGAAAAACAGCTGCGAATTGCTTCGTGGTTTGGGTTTAGTTCTGAGGTTCTTTTGAAAAGACAGACCGGACTACATATTTAAATAAAAAAGAAAAAAAATGATACCATTAAACGAGCTTGTTATTTTTATCCTGGCGGCTTTATTACTTGTAATTACACCGGGACCAAATATGATGTATTTGATTTCGCGCTCTATTACTCAAGGTAAAAAAGCGGGAATACTATCGTTGGCAGGAATTATTTTTGGTTTTTTTGTTCATATTATCATGGTCTCTTTTGGAATTACAGCGCTACTTTTTGCTGTTCCGATGGCGTATAATATTCTTAAAATTACAGGAGTTCTCTATTTGTTGTACTTGGCGTTTCAGGCGGTGAGACCAAACGGAAAGAATCTCTTTCAACCGAATGAAAACCTTTCTATAGATAAACCAAAAAAGCTATTTAGTATCGGATTTTTAACAAGTGTATTAAATCCTAAGATTGCGGTGTTTTATTTATCGTTTTTTCCTCAGTTTATCAAACCGGCCTACGGATCGATTATGACACAGAGCCTGGAACTTGGTGTAACACAGGTTTTGGTGAGTTTCACGATTAATTTTATAATCGTACTAACGGCAGCAAAAATAGCTTCTTTTTTTGCTAAAAAACCAATGTGGCTAAAGGTTCAGAAATGGTTTATGGCAGGAGTTTTAACGTCAATGGCAATTAAAATGGCCTTTTCGAAAGCAAAATAATTAAAGTAAAGATTAAAATAAAAAAAAATGAAAGTAACCTTAAACAGAGTAAATGACGCATTTCATTTTAAAATAAAAAATGAGCGCGGTCATGTAATCGATGTAGACAGCAGGGCAGAATTTGGAGGAAGTGATTTAGGCGCAAGTCCAATGGAGCTTGTTTTAATGGGTGTTGCAGGATGCAGTGCTATCGATATGATTTCGATTTTAAAAAAACAACGTCAGGAAATAACTTCTTTTGATGCTGAGGTAGAAGGACTTCGCGTTCAGATAGACGAAGCAAAACCTTTTAAAGAAATCAATGTGGTTTTTTATTTAAAAGGAGACATCAATCCGGAAAAGGCCTATCGTGCTGCACAACTCTCTTTTGAGAAATATTGCTCCGTTGCCAAAACGGTTGAGCCTACTGCAACAATAAAATACAAAGTTGTTTTAAACGACAAAGAATTAGAAAATTAGTCAATTAGAGAATTAGATAATTTTGACTAGCTATTAAATAATGAAAGGCTATTGAAAGATATTTTAAAATCTTTGGTGCAACTCAGTGTTTGCTTTGTGTGACGCTGTGAAATAGTCCTCTGAAAAACAAAAAAAAATGAACGAACAAGAATTTGGTTTCGAAACACAAGCCATTAGAACACAATTAGAGAGATCTCAGTATTTAGAACATTCGGTACCTTTGTACCTGTCGTCAAGTTTTGTATTTGAAGATGCAGAGGACATGCGTGCTTCTTTTACAGAAGAAAAAGAAAGAAATATTTACAGCCGTTTCAGTAATCCAAATACAACTGAATTTGTAGATAAAGTGTGTAAAATGGAAGGGGCAGAAGCCGGTTATGCTTTTGCAACCGGAATGGCAGCAGTGTATTCTACTTTTGCGGCTTTATTAAATGCGGGGGATCATATTGTGTCGGCAAGCAGTGTTTTTGGTTCAACGCATGCGTTATTTATGACTTATTTCCCGAAATGGAATATTGAAACTTCTTATTTTGACATTAATAAACCGGAAAAAATTGAAAGTTTCATTAAACCGAATACTAAAATATTATATGCAGAGTCGCCTACAAATCCAGGAGTAGATGTAATTGATCTGCAGTTGTTGGGTGACATCGCTAAAAAACACAATTTAATTTTAATCATTGATAACTGTTTTGCAACGCCATACCTTCAGCAGCCTATTAAGTTTGGAGCGCATTTGGTAGTGCATTCGGCAACGAAATTAATCGACGGTCAAGGTCGTGTTTTAGGAGGAGTGACCGTTGGAAGTGAAGATTTAATCAGACAGATTTATTTGTTTTCAAGAAATACCGGTCCTGCTTTATCTCCGTTTAATGCCTGGATTTTGTCAAAAAGTTTAGAGACGCTTGCAATTCGTGTAGAAAAACATTGTGAAAATGCATTAAAAGTAGCGGAGTTTTTAGAAGCGCATCCAAATGTGAATAGTGTGAAATACCCGTTTTTGAAATCACATCCACAATACGAAATCGCCAAAAAACAGATGCTTTTAGGAGGTAATATTATTGCATTTGAAATCAAAGGAGGAATCGAGGCCGGAAGAAAATTTCTGGACAAAATTAAACTTTGCTCTCTTTCCGCTAATATCGGTGATACCAGATCAATTGTAACGCATCCGGCTTCAACAACGCATAGTAAATTGTCTGAAGAAGATCAATTGGCAGTTGGTATTACACAAGGTTTAGTGCGTGTTTCTGTAGGTTTAGAAACCGTAAAAGATGTAATTGCAGATTTAGAGCAAGCGCTTTCTTAAAAGTATTATAATTTTAAAAATCTAAAAGGCTATCTGTTTTACAAATGAATAGCCTTTTTTAGTATCTTAAATTTAGTTTTTAAAACATGATTATGGTAAAACCAAGATTGTTGCTCTTGTCTGATTTATTTGGGGGTGAAAGCCCGGAATGGATAAAACCGTATAGTAAAACCTTAGCATCTAAATTTGATGTTCACTATTATGATGTTCTGAAATTAGGCGGAATAAATGTTTCTGATTGCGATGAAAGTGGTATTCACAGTCAATTTTTAAAGGGAGGAATTGATAAGGCAGTTCAAACTTTATTGGATTTTGAAAAAGAAGAAGTGACTATTTTAGGCTTTAGCATAGGAGGAACAATTGGCTGGAAAGCTTCTTTGCTTGGTTTAAAAGTAAAGCAGTTGGTTGCGGTTTCGTCAACTAGATTGCGTTTTGAAACGGAGACTCCTAATTGCAAAATCAAGTTGTATTTTGGAGAGAATGACCGGAATAAACCGAATGCTGAATGGTTTTCGGATTTGAATGTTTCAAATTATGTTTTCGAAAATCAAGAGCATCAGTTGTATTTAATAGAAAAGAATACGGTTGTCATTTGCAGTGAATTTTAAGTTGATTTTTCTTTCTTTTTCATAATTGTTTATACAAAAAGTATATTTTTGTCGCGAACAAAACATAACCTTAATTAAAACCAATTATAACATGAGTAACACTACTTATATTCTTGATGACAATTTAATAGCTTCTAATGGAAGTCGTTTCTTAAATTACATTTTAGATATCATTTTTATTATGCTTTCTGCATTTATCTTAACTTTTATCTTTGCGATTTTGTCCAATCTGTTAGAATGGGATGGCCTGAATGAATGGTTGATTAACATGAGCGATCTGGAGTCACAACTTGTTTTTGTAATAATATCGATACTTTATTATGTGTTTACAGAAGGTCTTTTCGGAAGATCAATAGGGAAATTTATCACGGGAACTGTTGTCGTTGATGAAAATGGTGAAAAACCGGGTTTTGGAGCAATTTTTAAAAGAAGTCTATCTCGCTTAATCCCTTTTGATGCTTTTTCTTTTTTAGGCAGCAGAGGTTGGCATGATTCTTTTTCAGATACTTATGTAGTCGGTAATAAGGCTTTAAAAGAAAGCATAAAAACATTTAAAGAATTTGAATTAATCGGAGTTAAGGAAAACGAATAATAAGTTCGTCAGCGTCATACTTTTTATTCTTTTGTTATTCTTATAGCAATAGCTTATTTTTGCTGTTGAAAAATATGCTGTCATTTTAGCACAAAAAATCTAAAATCAACATTCTAAAATCTTAATAAGTGCTTTCAAAGAAAACAAAATACGGAATTAAAGCTTTGACGTTTTTAGCAAGACGCGAGAATAATGATCCTGTGCAAATTGCTGAAATTGCAAAAAGCGAACATATTTCGATTAAGTTCCTGGAGAGTATATTATTGCTTTTAAGGAATTCCGGTTTCTTGGGAGCAAAAAAAGGAAAAGGAGGCGGTTACTATCTTATCAAAGATCCGAAAGATATTAGCATGGCCAAAGTATACCGAATTTTGGAGGGACCGATTGCACTACTTCCGTGCGCAAGTCACAATTTCTACGAAAAATGCGATGATTGTGACGATGAGTCTACCTGTGCTGCCCGTCGTTTAATGACGGAAGTGAGAGATAATACATTAAAGATATTAGAAAGTAATTCCTTGGCGGATATCGCTTTTTAGAACACATAATTTTTTTAAACCATATAAGTGATGTAAGTTAATATAAGTTTAGTTTAAATGAACTTATATGACTTATTTTCGATCAATTCTAAAGCTGACAGGTTTTTAAAACCTGTCAGCTTTAATTTTTAAAAACGGAGGAAACTAGTTTGTTTGGAACGTATAATTTTTTAAACCATATAAGTGATGTAAGCTAATATTAAGTTTAGTTTGAATGAACTTACATGACTTATTTTCGATGAATTCTAAACCTGACAGGTTTTAAAAACCTGTTAGGTTTAATTTATAAAAACAAAGGAAACTAGTTTGGAACATATAATTTTTTTTAAACCATATAAGGTGATGTAAGACCATATAAGTTTAGTTTAAATGAACTTACATGACTTATATGGTTTAATATCGCCAAGTAGGAATCAATAAAAAAACCATTTCGTTGAGCGGACTCACTGAAATGGTTTTTTGGGTATAGAGAATTTTTTTCTATTATTTTTAGGAAAATGAAATAGTAAAAGACTTAAAAAACTAATTTGTAGCCTACCATAAACAACATTATGGCAATGGCGTTTCTAAGGAATAAATCAGGCACTTTTCCGCTTAACATGCTTCCCATGTAAATTCCGGGAAGGGATCCTAGTAGTAATTGGCCCAGTAGTCCCAGATCTAAATTCCCCATTGAGGCATGTCCGATTCCTGCAACAAGAGTTAAGGGAACGGCGTGGGCGATTTCAGTTCCAACCAATTTCGGAGTTGGCAAAAGCGGGTATAGAAAAAATAAAGTTACGGTTCCCAGTGCGCCTGCACCAATCGAAGTAAGTGTTACGGTGGCGCCTAATAATACACCAATAGCAACCGTTAAAATATTCTGAGTAGTGCTTTCATAGTGAAATTTATCCCCGGCATGTTTTTGAGAAAATTGCATGATCTTCTTTTTAAACAAAATGGCTATCGAAGTAAAAAGCAAAGCCCAGCCCAAGCTGTATTTGATTAAGGCATTTAAAGCGGTAACATCGGTTTTGATGCTTTCCAATATCCATAAAGTTAATAAAGCCGCCGGTACACTGCCTAAAGAAAGCCAGCCGGTGATTTTCCAGTTGATGTTTTTCTTTTTATTGTGAACATATACCCCTCCCATTTTGGTAAAAGCAGCATACAATAAATCGGTACCTACAGCGGTTGTTGGTGGAATGCCAAACCATAATAAAATAGGAGTCATGAGCGAACCGCCGCCAACACCAGTCATTCCCACCACAAAACCAACGAATAAACCTGCCACTACAAGACCTATCTGAAAATCCATAAATAAAAAATTTTGCCAAAAATAAGAAGTAATTTATAATAATCCTATCGATGTGGTAGACTATTTTAGAAGTGCTTGTTAAATCTTTGTTTTGTAATTGTTTGCGTGTTTTAGAGTTTTTAAATTTACCTTTATTTTATCAAAATAAGTAAGTTTTGTTTTAATTGTTTGGGATGCGGTTGTTAATTAAAGTAAAAAATCAAAATATTGTTTTGTTATTTACAAATAAATACTAATTTTGCATAGTAATCTAGTAAGCCGATAGGGTAATGGATTTTTTAAAAGAAATATGGAAAAAGGAATAGAAGTACGTACAGTTGCATTAAAAGCCGAAGTGTCTTTAAAAGAAAGATTATGGGTGCTTGTACCGGTTGTATTGTTAGTAGGTCTGCTGCTAACACTTGGTTACAATCACTATGCTGAGTTTTCCTGGAATGGATTTGTAGAAGGTCTTAATCAGGAGCTTTTAGTTTTTTTTCTAATTGGTGTTTTTGCCCAATTGGTAGACGGAACTTTAGGAATGGGATACGGAGCGACTTCCACTTCTTTTTTATTAGCCTACGGAGTGCCACCGGTAATTAGTAGTACAGGAGTTCATGTTGCCGAAATGTTTACAACAGGAGCATCAGCTATTTCGCATCACCGTTTTGGGAACATTAATAAAAAACTGGTAAAGAATTTATTGATTCCGGGTGTTTTGGGTTCAGCTATAGGAGCATATTTATTGTCAGATGTAATTGACGGAGAAGTTATAAAACCATTTATCGCCGTTTACATGATCGTTTTGGCAATAATTATTATTAGAAAAGCATTGTTGAAAAACATCATTAAAAAGAAAACTAAAAAATTAGGTTTTTTGGCCACTTTTGGAGGATTCATGGATGCAGTAGGTGGCGGAGGCTGGGGACCAATTGTAACTTCTACCTTATTAGGAAGAGGGAGAAACCCGAGATACACGATTGGATCTGTAAATGCTGCCGAATTTGCGGTTTCATTTGCAAGTGGTATTACTTTTATGCTTTTTGGAGGAATCCACGGATGGCAGGTTATTATAGGACTAATTTTAGGAGGGGTAATTTCTGCTCCATTAGCGGCTTATTTGGTCAATAAAATTAAAAGAAAACCAATGATGATCGCAGTGGGAATACTAATCATTTTATTGAGTTTAAAAACATTGTCTAAATTATTGTAAAATATTTTAGAAAGGGAAAGAGAATATGAGCACAGCAATTATAGCGTCATTAGAAGCAAAAACAAAAGATTTTTCACTGGAAGAAACATTAGCTTTTCTGGCTGAGGAATATCCGGAGAAAGTTATTTTTTCAACTTCATTTGGACAGGAGGATCAAGTAATAACTGATTTTATCTTCAAAAATGATGTGGCAATCAAGGTGTTTACTTTAGATACCGGAAGATTGTTTCAGGAAACATACGATGTTTTTCACAGGACATTAAAAAAATACAAAAAACAGATCGAAGTTTATTTTCCGGAAGCAGCAGCAGTAGAAAATTTACTTCAGACAAAAGGACCAAACAGTTTTTATGATTCGGTTGAAAATAGAAAAGAATGCTGTTTTATTAGAAAAGTGGTTCCGTTGCGAAAAGCTTTAGCAGGAAATTCAGTTTGGATTACAGGTTTAAGAGCTGAGCAGTCAGAAAACAGACACGACTTAAATCTGTTTGAATACGATGGAGGTTTCGAAATTATAAAATTCAATCCCCTGTTAAAATGGACTTTAGAAGAAGTGGAGAATCATCTGAAAGAATTTAATGTCCCACAAAATGCCCTGCACAAAGAAGGTTTCGTAAGTATCGGATGCGCGCCTTGTACAAGAGCAATTTTTCCCGGAGAGGATATCAGAGCCGGAAGATGGTGGTGGGAATCAAGCCATAAAGAGTGTGGTTTGCATGGGGCTAAGAAAGAGTAAAGAGAATAGAGCAAAGAATAAAGAGAATAGATAGTAATAGTTTACGAGATTTTAGGAGTAATCAGACCCCTGAAACTTGAAACATTAAACAAAATACAATGAGTTCAGTATTAAAAACAAACGCTTTAGAGAGCGAAGCAATATACATTTTCAGAGAAGTAATTTCACAGTTTGACAAACCGGTTTTGCTTTTTTCTGGAGGAAAAGATTCTATAACCTTAGTACGTTTAGCGCAAAAGGCATTTTTCCCTGCAAAAATTCCGTTTCCTCTTTTGCATGTTGATACAGGACACAATTTTCCTGAAACAATTGCTTTCAGAGATAAATTGGTTGAAGAATTAGGATTAGAATTAATTGTTCGTAATGTTCAGGATGCTATTGACGAAGGAAAAGTAGTAGAAGAAACCGGAAAATATTCCAGTAGAAACAGCTTGCAGACTACGACACTTTTAGATGCAATCGAAGAATTTAAGTTTGATGCTTGTATTGGTGGAGCACGTCGTGATGAGGAAAAAGCAAGAGCAAAAGAACGTATTTTTTCGGTACGTGATGATTTCGGTCAATGGGACGAGAAGAATCAACGTCCTGAATTATTTGATATTTTGAATGGAAAAATAGAAAATGGTCAAAACGTTCGCGTTTTCCCAATTTCAAACTGGACGGAATTAGATGTTTGGAGTTATATCGAGAAAGAACACATCGAGATCCCATCAATCTATTTCTCACATAAAAGAAAGGTTTTTTTGAGAGACGGTTTGATCTGGTCACATTCTCCTTTTGTGTACCAGGAAGAAGACGAACAAATCGAAGAACGAATTGTTCGTTTTAGAACCGTTGGAGATATGAGTTGTACTGCTGCTGTTGAATCTTATGCAGAGACCATTGAGCAAGTAGTGGGAGAAATCAGAACTTCTACTATTTCTGAAAGAGGCGCCAGAATCGATGACAAACGTTCTGAAGCGGCAATGGAGAAAAGAAAACAACAAGGATACTTTTAATTCAATTAAAAATTAAAAGTAGAGAAAAGTAAAATTCAAAAAAACAGACAGATTTATAAGTTTAAGAAGAACCTGAAACTTGAAACCTGAAACAAAACAATACAGAATGGACGTTTTAAAAATAGCAACAGCAGGAAGTGTAGATGACGGGAAAAGTACTTTAATCGGAAGGTTATTGTATGATACAAAATCATTGACAACAGATAAAATCGAAGCAATCGAAAAAAGCAGTAAACAAAAAGGATACGATTATCTTGATTTTTCGTTAGCAACAGATGGTTTGGTGGCAGAAAGAGAGCAGGGAATCACGATTGATGTAGCACATATTTATTTTTCGACTGCTAAGAAAAGTTACATTATTGCCGACACTCCGGGGCACGTAGAATATACCAGAAACATGGTTACGGGAGCTTCGACTTCACAAGTTTCGATCATTTTAATTGATGCCAGAAAAGGTGTTATTGAGCAAACATACCGTCACTTTTTTATCAATAATTTATTGCGTGTAAAAGAGGTAATCGTAGCCATCAACAAAATGGATTTAGTGGATTATTCGGAAGAAGTTTTCAATAAAATCAAAACCGATTTTCAAGCTTTAAATGCTAAAAGTACTTTCAAAGAACAAAATGTAAGTTATATTCCATTAAGTGCAATCAATGGCGGAAACGTAGTCGATAAATCAGAAAATATGACTTGGTACGACGGACAAACGGTTTTGGAGCATTTAGAAGGTTTGCATTCTCATGATGTTTACGAAGCTGGAAAAGCACGTTTTCCGGTTCAGACTGTGATTCGTCCTAAAACAGAAGAGTACCACGATTTTAGAGGTTATGCCGGAAAATTATACGGAAACTCAATTAAAGTTGGGGATGCAGTAACTGTTTTACCTTCATTAACAGAATCAAAAGTGAGCAAAATTCACTTTTTCGATAAACAATTTGACGAAGCCGTTGCAGGTTCTTCGGTTACAATCGAATTAGAAAATGATATCAATGTGACAAGAGGTGATATGATTGTAAAATCATCAGAACTTCCAAAAATTGAAAAAGACATCAACACAACCGTTTGTTGGATGGACAGTAAAAAACTGGTTCCGGGAACAAAATACATTGTGCAACACAACACAAACCGTGTTCTGGCAAAGGTAGAAAGTATCAAAAATACAATCGCAACCGATTATTCAGGAACCACTCCGGCTACACAGTTAGCGATAAATGAAATTGGAGAAGTAAGCATTAAATTAAGCAAGCCTTTATATTTTGATGCTTATAACGATAATAAATCAAACGGTGCTTTTATCTTAATTGATACCGCAACCAACACAACTGCAGGAGTAGGATTTATTCGATAGATGCATTAGGCTTTAAGCAATAAGCCTTAAGCGAAAAAAACAAAGTTAAAAAAGCTCAAAGCGCATAGCCTAAAGCCTAAAGCAAAAAAGAAAATGGAAAGTTTTAGAACAGAAATAGAAAATCCGATAGTTCAGAAAGAAATTATCGATCTTGAAAAAAAGATTCACTTATTCCGTGGAGGAAAAATTGATGATGAGCGTTTTCGTAGTCTTCGTTTAGCACGAGGAATTTACGGGCAACGTCAGGAAGGCGTTCAAATGATTCGTATTAAATTGCCTTATGGTAAAGTAACGAGCGAACAGTTGGTACGTATTACGAAAGTTTCAGATGAATATTCTACAGGTCGTTTGCATATTACAACGCGTCAGGACATTCAGATTCACTATGTAAGTCTGGACCGAACTCCGGAACTTTGGGCCAATCTGGCTAAAGATGATATTACGTTGCGTGAAGCTTGTGGTAATACCGTTAGAAATATTACAGGAAGCGAATTAGCAGGTGTAGATGTAAACGAACCATTTGATGTTTCGCCTTATGCACACGCTTTATTTCAATACCTGTTAAGAAATCCTATTGGTCAGGAAATGGGACGTAAATTTAAAATTTCGTTCTCTTCTTCTGACGAAGATACGGCTTTGAGTTACCTGCATGATTTAGGATTTATTCCAAAAATCGTTGACGGACAACGCGGTTTTAAAATCGTTTTTGGTGGTGGATTAGGTTCACAGCCAGCTCACGCTGAATTGCTTTCAGATTTTGTACCGGCAAACCAAATCATCCCAACAGCAGAAGGGATCATTCGTATTTTTGACCGATACGGAGAACGTGCCAAAAGAATGAAAGCACGTATGAAGTTTTTGATCAAAGAAATGGGTAGAGATGTCTTTTTGGATTTAGTCGAAAAAGAGAAAAAAGCACTTGCTTTTCAAACCTATGAAATTGATACTACTGCTTTTGATGGTCCAATTCCAGAACCTTTGTTAGAAGTTCCGCAAGTTGCTATTGAAGATACGGCTGCTTATGAATTGTGGAAAGAATCAAATGTAATTGCACAAAAACAAAAAGGATATTATTCGATTGGAATCAAAGTTTTATTAGGTGATTTTTACACAGATAAAGCAAGATTACTAGCCGATTTAATTAAAAATTATGCAGCAAATGAATTGCGATTTTCATTACGCCAAAATATAGTACTTCGCCATATAAAAGAAGAGAATTTACCTTTCTTTTATCAGGAATTAGCCAAATTGGACTTTGTTCATTTAGGCTATAATTCTACGGCGGATATTACTGCGTGTCCAGGTACTGACACTTGTAATTTGGGGATTGCGAGCAGTACCGGGATAGCAGAAGAATTAGAAAGAGTGATTAATGCAGAATATCCACAATACAGAAACAACCGCGAAATTGAAATAAAAATCAGTGGTTGTATGAATGCTTGTGGACAACATAATATGTCAGCCATTGGTTTTCAGGGAATGTCGATAAACTCCGGTAAATTGGTAGCGCCGGCCTTACAGGTTTTATTAGGCGGCGGAAGATTAGGAAATGGAGAAGGACGTTTTGCTGATAAAGTAATCAAAATTCCAAGCCGCAGAGGACCAGATGCCTTGCGTACTATTTTAAACGATTTTGATACCCATGCAAACGGACAGAAATTTCTAAATTATTACGATGAAAAAGGAGAAAAATACTTCTACGAAATATTAAAACCTTTAGCAGATGTAACCAATTTAACAGAAGGTGATTTTGTAGATTGGGGTAATGCAGATAATTATGTAAAAGCAGTTGGAGTTGGAGAATGTGCCGGTGTTGTGATAGATTTGGTTGCTACTTTGTTATTAGAAGCAAAAGACAAATTAACATTCGCACAAGAATCATTCGACGAAGGAAAATGGTCTGATGCTATTTATCATGCTTATGCAGGATTTGTAAATGGGGCAAAAGCCTTATTGCTTTCCGAAAATGAAAAAACAAACAATCACGCAGGAATTGTTGATTTGTTTGACAATGTATTTGTTGTAACGGCTAAAATTAAATTGGCAACAACATTCAAAGAATTAGTATATCAAATCAATCAGACAGAGCCTTCAGAAGCTTTTGCAAAACAATACATTCAGGAAGGAATTGCTTTTTTTGATACCATAGAAAAATATAGAGCTCAAGAATTAGAAAATGCTTAATACAATCAAACCCAAAGTAACTTTAGTAGGCGCCGGTCCCGGAGATCCGGATCTGCTTACGCTAAAAGCCGTTAAAGCACTTGCTGAAGCGAATGTGGTTTTGTATGATGCATTGGCAAACGAGGAAATTCTTTCTCACGCTTCAAAAGATGCGATTACGATTTTTGTCGGAAAAAAAATGGGGAACCATGCCTATACGCAGGATCAAATCAATCAGTTGATTGTAGATAATGCCTTAACGTATGGAAATGTAGTACGTCTGAAAGGTGGAGATCCCTTTGTCTTCGGACGCGGAAGTGAGGAAATTGAATTTGTAGAAAGTTTCGGAATCCCAACTTTTGTTGTTCCGGGAATCTCATCGGTAGTTGCGGTGCCTGCCAGTCAGGGAATTTCGATTACCAAAAGAGGTGTTTCAGAAAGTTTTTGGGCCATTACAGGAACAACATCAGACAGGAAATTATCTTCAGATGTAGCATTGGCGGCGCAATCTTCTGCAACCGTGGTAATTTTGATGGGAATGCATAAATTGTCTCAGATTATCCATTTGTTTCAAAAAGAAGATAAAGGAAATTTACCGGTTGCGATTATTCAAAACGGAACCACTGCCGACGAAAAAGTAGGCGTAGGAACGGTAGATTCTATTTTGAACATTGTAAAAGAAAAAGGATTAAGTTCGCCTGCCATTATCGTTCTCGGAGAAGTTGTCCGCGAAAGCAATAAACTAAAAGGATGCTACGAAGAATTTCTATCAAAAGAAATCATCATGTAGCGTAGGGCGTCAACCCGACAAAAAATAAAAAGATCAAAAGAATTATTTTCGCCAAAAGAAATCAAAGAAATTAATTTGTAACGTAGGGTTTCAACCCAACGAATGAAAGGCAATAAAAAAAAGATTCAAAGAAGCTTTTCTACCAAAATAAATCAAAAAAAAATAATTTGTAGCGTCGGGTTTCAACCCGACAAATGAAAGGCAATAAATAAAAAAGATTCAAAGAAGCTTTTTTTATCAAAAGAAATCAAAAAAAATAATTTGTAACGTAGGGTTTCAACCCTACGTATGAAAGGTAATAATTAAAAAAGAAATAAATGTATACCGTCGGATTTCAACCCGACAAAAATGAGCAATAAGCCAAAAGAAATTGCACAATAAAGAGAAAACATCGTACTTTCATGCGATGTAAAGGAATTAAAATGGAACAAAACGAATTATATCCAATATTTTTAAAATTACACAATCTGAATGTTCTTATTGTGGGCGGTGGAAATGTTGGACTGGAAAAGCTTTCTTTTTTATTGAAATCGAGTCCAAATGCCAATGTTGAGGTGGTGGCAAAACACTTTCATCTTGAGATTAAAGTTTTGGCAGAAAATCATCCTTCGCTTAAGTTGACCCAGGCGAAGTTCAAAAAAAAGATGCTCAAAAAACGCAATATGGTGATCGCCTGTACTGATGATTTAAAAGTCAATAAAAGAATATATGATTTATCCAGAAAGCGCTATTTGATTTGCAATATTGCCGATACTCCGGATTTGTGTGATTATTATTTAGGCGGAATCGTAACCAAAGGAAATGTAAAAATTGCCATTTCGACCAACGGAAAGTCTCCTACCACAGCCAAAAGGCTAAGAGAGCTTTTTGAAGAAGTGATTCCGGACGATATCAATAAGATGGTTGAAAACCTAAATGAATACAGGAAAACGCTGAAAGGCAACTTTGAAGATAAAGTTAAAAAGATGAACGAGATTACCGCTTCATTAAAAAATAAAGAGTAAAAAAAACAGAAGAAATGAATGATATAAATCATTGAAAATAGAATAAATTATTCGTTTCTTTGCATTATTAAGAATGATTATAAACAACAGTGTAATGATTAAAACAGATATACTAATTATTGGAGCAGGACCAACAGGTTTATTTGCCGTTTTTGAGGCAGGATTACTAAAATTAAAATGCCACATTTTAGATGCACTGCCACAGGCAGGAGGACAACTTTCAGAATTGTATCCAAAAAAACCTATTTATGACATTCCCGGATTCCCGGAAGTATTAGCAGGGGATTTAATTGATAACCTACAGGAGCAAATTAAGCAGTTTGAGCCAGGTTATACTTTAGGAGAGCGTGCTGAGACCATCGAAAAACAAGAAGACGGAAGTTTTATCGTTACTTCAAACAAAGGAACCAGATTTCATGCGCCGGTAATTGCCATCGCAGGAGGATTAGGAAGTTTCGAGCCTCGTAAACCACTTATAGAAGATATCGAGTTTTATGAAGATAAAGGAGTAAAATACTTCATTAAAAATCCGGAAAAATTCAGAGATAAAAAAGTTGTCATTGCAGGAGGAGGAGATTCAGCATTAGACTGGAGTATTTTCTTGGCCAATGTAGCTTCAGAAGTAACTTTAATTCACCGTAGAAATGAATTTAGAGGAGCTTTAGATTCTGTAGAAAAAGTACAGGAATTAAAAACGGCAGGAAAAATTAAATTAATTACTCCGGCAGAAGTAATCGGAATCAATGGTGCGGAACATGTTGAATCTTTGGACATCGAAGAAAACGGAGCACACCGTAAAATTGAAACAGATTATTTTATTCCACTTTTCGGATTGACTCCAAAATTGGGACCAATCGCAGACTGGGGATTAGAAATTGAAAAAAATGCGATTAAAGTAAATAATGCATTAGATTACCAAACCAATATTCCCGGAATTTTCGCTATCGGAGACGTTAATACGTACCCGGGGAAATTAAAATTAATTCTTTGCGGATTCCACGAAGCGACTTTAATGTGTCAAGCGGCTTATGCAATCATTAATCCAGGTAAAAAATACGTTTTAAAATACACTACCGTTTCCGGTGTTGACGGTTTTGACGGAACTCGTAAAGAGGCCCCGAAAGCAGTTGTTAAGGCAATCGTGTAGTTTATGATACTGATTTTCTCTCCCGATAGCTGTGGGATAGAGATTTTTAGATTTTAATTTGTAAAGCTCAAACTTGTAATTATAGTTTGAGCTTTTTTTTTATTTGTGTCTTTGTTTATATAAAAGTTTAATTATTATGGATTTAGAAGCGAGAAAATATCAGTTTATTCAGCAATTGGGTAAGGTTGAAGAGGAGCGTGTTTTAGAAAAGCTGGAATCGGTTTTGAAAGCAAGTCAAAGTGATTGGTTTGATGCGTTATCCGAGGCAGAGCAAGCAGAAATTCAAATTGGACTGGATCAGGTGAATAACGGAGAATTTACAAGTCATGAAGAGGTTATGAAAAGATTTTCAAAATGGCATTAAAATTTATTTGGACACCACAGGCTATTAAAGGTTTTAATAGTGTTGTTGATTACTTGGAAGCCAAATGGACAGCAAAAAGAAATCTTGAACTTAGAGATAAAAAGCAACACATTACATAATAAGCTACATCTTTTTTTGAATAAATTTTAAACTCTTTTAAATTATGCAAAAGAAGAAAGAAGTACACTGAATTTTTACATGTAAAATTAAAAGTACTTCATCTTAATCGATCAATATTTCAACATAAGGAATCCGTTTTTGTCAGCGTTTTTACTATTTCAAATCCGTATAATCCGCGTCCAATTCTACATAATCTTTGCATATGGTGATTGCAACTTAATTTCACACGCGGATTGAACAGATTCGTTATCACGAAGACACGGATAAAACGGATTTAAAATTCTTTCCAATGAAATTTAAATAGGCACTTAGTTTCCAAAATAAGTAAAGAATTTAAATCGTATAGAAATTATTAATTTTAGAGGAACAAAACAGAATCCTAAAGATTAAAAATAAATTTCCAGCGTAGTGTTTTAGACCCGAAGACCCTTAGAATCTTAGCTCCTCAGACCCTTAGAAACTTAAATAAAAAAATAGCGTTAATACTTGCAAGTATTAAGGTTATGTCTTTACTTTGCACTGTTCATAATTTTATTGACAGTTATCACGAAAGGCGGAGGGAAAGACCCAATGAAACCTTAGCAACCCTTTATCATAAAGAAGGTGCTACATTCTACTTAATACCAACAAACACGGTATTTAAGATAGATAACACAAATACATAAAGTATTTCTCAAAACTTTTCCTGACAACCTTATAATATTATTTTACCGAATTCATTTTGGTATCATGAGCGAATCATTGACGTCTTTTTTGCCGTCAAGGGTTCCCGCTTTCTGTTGCAATCTTTTGTTTTTAAAGAAAAAACAAAAGGATTTCCACTTCAATCGGGGCTAAAGAGTCACAATAGTGAACTTTTGGAATTATTAATAAGAAGCTAAGCTGAAAGGTTTTTAAAACCCGTCAGGTTTAAATAAAATACGATATGTCAACAATACAAGAAGCAATAAAAAAAAATATCCTAATCCTTGACGGAGCAATGGGAACCATGTTACAACGCTATAATTTCTCGGAAGAAGATTTTCGCGGAGAGCGTTTCAAGGATTTTCCACATCCCTTAAAAGGAAACAACGACTTACTATCCATAACACAACCACAAGCAATTCGAGATGTTCACGCCGCTTATTATGAAGCAGGCGCGGACATCGTCGAGACAAACACTTTCTCGGGAACTACAATTGGTATGGCCGATTATTTTCTGGAGGATTTGGTTTACGAATTAAACTACGAATCAGCAAAAATTGCCAGAGAAGTAGCTGATGAATTTACCGCTAAAAATCCGGATAAACCTCGTTTTGTGGCCGGTTCGATCGGGCCAACAAACAGAACGGCAAGTATGTCACCTGATGTAAATGACCCGGGATACAGAGCCGTAACTTTTGATGATTTGCGAATAGCCTACAAAGAACAAGTAGAAGCCTTAATGGATGGTGGATGTGATTTGCTTTTAGTAGAAACGATTTTTGATACACTAAACGCAAAAGCAGCACTTTTTGCTATTGAAGAAGTAAAAGACGAACGCAATATTGATATTCCGATCATGGTTTCGGGGACGATTACAGATGCTTCAGGAAGAACACTTTCGGGACAAACTGTAGAAGCCTTTTTGATTTCAGTATCACATATACCGTTGTTAAGTGTAGGATTCAATTGCGCCTTAGGAGCCGATTTATTGAAACCGTATTTAAAAACATTATCACAACATACACAGTTTAATGTTTCAGCACATCCAAATGCTGGCTTGCCAAACGCATTTGGAGAATACGACGAAACACCGGAACAGACGCAAGCCTTAATCAAAGAATATTTAGACGATAATTTGATCAACATTATCGGTGGTTGTTGCGGAACAACTCCGGATCATATTCGATTGATTGCTGAGGTTGCGAAGGGGTATAAGCCGAGAGTAGCACCGGTTATTGCCTAATTAACAAGCATAAATTTTCTTGCTAACATAAGCGTATTGCTTGTGCCAGAAAAGACATAAAACGCGGGCTGTCATTCCGACGAAGGAGGAATCTCCGCAATGTGAGCAACTAACGAAGATTCCTCCTTCGTCGGAATGACAAAAATGAGGAGTTGATCGTATGAAATGTTGGACGAGATTACTTCGTTTCTTATAGTGACAATTGGAACGTTAAATGAAAAGAGATAAAAAGGTAGCCTGAACTGGCAGATTGAATATAAAAAGGAATAATAAGTTCGGGAGGAACAAAATATATAATTAGGTTCAAAGATTTGAAAAACGATAATTGAAATCGTGGAAACATAAAGTTCTTATAAAACCGAGATTGCGTGAGGGATAGAAGTGGATAGCCCAAAGCCTGACGAAGGAAGTGCGAGGACTTGTAACGAATAGCCCGGCCGAAGGACACGCCCAAAATAAAATAGTTAGAACACAGATACCTACAAGGTTTTGGAAACCTTGCAGCGCACAAATAAAGAATAAAAACTCAGGATCTAAGAACCTTAGGACCTCAGTAACTTAAAAAGAAAATGGCAGAAAATAGAAGAGACCTTGTATTAGCAGGATTAGAACCGTTGATTATTACACCTCAAAGTGTTTTTGTAAACATTGGAGAACGTACGAATGTAACCGGTTCAAGAAAATTCCTTCGTCTGATCAAGGAAGAGAAATATGACGAGGCACTTGATATTGCAAGACAACAAGTAGAAGGTGGAGCACAAATCATCGATATTAATATGGATGAGGGAATGCTTGATGGTGTTCAGGCAATGACAAAATTCCTGAATTTAATAGCATCAGAACCGGATATTTCGAGAGTTCCAATTATGATCGACAGTTCAAAATGGGAAATCATTGAGGCGGGTCTTAAAGTAGTACAAGGAAAAAGTGTGGTCAACTCCATTTCATTAAAAGAAGGAGAAGAAGCATTCATTCATCATGCCAAATTAATCAAACGGTACGGAGCAGCGGCAATCATCATGGCTTTTGACGAAGTGGGTCAGGCCGATAATTTTGATCGTAGAGTCGAAATCTGTCAGCGTTCGTACGATATTTTAGTTAATAAAGTCAATTTTCCTCCGCAGGATATCATTTTCGATTTAAATATTTTCCCCGTTGCAACCGGAATGGAAGAACATCGCTTAAATGCTTTGGACTTTTTCAGAGGAACAAAATGGGTTCGTGATAATTTGCCTCACGCACATATCAGTGGTGGAGTTAGTAACGTTTCATTCTCTTTTAGAGGGAACGATCATGTTCGGGAAGCCATGCACTCGGTGTTTTTATATCATGCCATTAAAAACGGAATGACAATGGGAATCGTAAATCCTGAAATGCTTTCGATTTACGATGATATTCCAAAAGACCTGCTAGAACACGTAGAAGACGTAATTTTAGACAGGCGTGATGATGCAACGGAAAGACTTTTAGATTTTGCAGAAAATGTAAAAGGAGAAGTAAAAAGCGACGAAAAAGCAATTCAGGAATGGCGTTTAGGAACCGTTCAGGAACGTATTACGCATTCATTAGTAAAAGGAGTTGATGCTTTTATTGAAGAAGATGTAGAAGAAGCCCGTTTAGCAGCCGTAAAACCAATTGAAGTTATCGAAATCAATTTGATGACAGGAATGAATGTCGTAGGAGATTTATTCGGAAGCGGAAAAATGTTCCTGCCACAGGTAGTAAAATCGGCACGTGTAATGAAAAAAGCCGTTGCTTATTTATTGCCTTATATTGAAGCCAGTAAACAAGCCGGGGACAAATCAGGAAACGGAAAAATCCTAATGGCAACCGTAAAAGGAGACGTTCACGATATTGGTAAAAACATTGTATCGGTCGTATTGGCCTGTAACAATTATGAAATTGTTGATTTAGGAGTAATGGTGCCTCCGGAAAAAATCATTGCCGCAGCAATCGAACACAATGTAGATATTATCGGATTGAGCGGACTGATTACGCCTTCGCTTGACGAGATGGTTTATCTGGCAAAAGAGTTAGACAAACAAGGCATTAAAATTCCGATTATGATCGGGGGAGCAACGACTTCACGTGCGCATACCGCGGTGAAAATTGCGCCACAATACAGAGAAACCGTAATTCACGTAAACGATGCTTCAAGAGCCGTAACTGTTGCCGGAAATCTGTTAGATCATAACCGAAAAATATACGCGAGCGATATTCGTGCAGAATACGATTCTTTTAGAGAAACGTTCTTAAACCGTTCAAGAGACAAAAATTTCTTAACGATCGAGCAAGCCCGTAAAAATAAATTACAATTGGATTGGGAAGAATACAAACCCGTAACGCCAAAAGTAATCGGTAAACAAATTGTCGAAGTAGAACTGGACGTTTTGGTACCCTACATTGACTGGACACCGTTTTTTAGAACCTGGGAATTGTTCGGAAAATATCCGGCCATTTTAACCGATGAGGTAGTTGGAAAAGAAGCAACATCTGTTTTTGCAGATGCTCAGGCCATGTTGAAAGTAATTTTAGAAGAGAAAAAATTATCTGCAAAAGGGATTTACGGAATTTTTCCATGCAACCAGGTAGATGATGATGATATTGAATTGCGTGATGAAAACGGAAAAGTGTTGGAGAAATTCTTAACACTTCGTCAGCAGTCGCAAAAAACGAAAGGAGCACCAAACATTGCTTTGTCGGATTTTATTTTGCCAAAAGATTCCGGAGTTACCGATTATATGGGCGCTTTCTGTGTGACAACAGGTTTTGGAGTAGACGAGTGGGCTGCCGAATTCGAGAGAGATTTAGACGATTACAACTCGATTATGGTAAAAGCATTGGCCGATCGTTTTGCTGAAGCTTTCGCCGAATATTTACACGAGCAGGTTCGTATGGCTTATTGGGGTTATGATCCCGGCGAAACCTTATCAAAAGAAGATTTGATCGAAGAAAACTATAAAGGAATTCGCCCGGCTCCGGGATATCCAGCATGTCCGGATCACTTAGAGAAACCAACAATTTGGAAACTTCTAAATGTAGCCGAAGAAATTGGAGTAACCTTAACCGAAAGTATGGCGATGTGGCCGGCTTCATCTGTATCAGGATATTATTTCGGAAACCCAAAAAGTAAATATTTTGGACTAGGAAAAATAAAAGAAGATCAGGTTATTGATTATGCCAAAAGAAGAAGTGTACCAACCGATTATGCCATGAAGTGGCTTAATCCAAACATAGCAGATTAGGGGGAAGTTATTTTTTGTTTCAGGTTTCAGGTTTCAGGTTTCAGGTTCGCCTATAACGTGAAACTTGAAACGTGAAACAAACGAAACCTAGAACCAACGCAGCCAATTGATTTACGTTTTTTGATTTAGATTTTACTCAAAATTCATAATTCATAACTCATAATTTTTAAAATGAAAGTAACAGAACATATAGAAAACGCTAAGGGAAAAACATTATTTTCATTTGAAATTATTCCGCCTCAAAAAGGAAAAAGTATTCAGGATTTGTATGATAATATCGATCCGTTGATGGAGTTTAATCCGCCGTTTATTGATGTGACCACTTCACGCGAAGAGTACATTTATATCGATAAAGGGAATGGACTTTTAGACAAAAAACTGACTCGTATGCGTCCGGGTACACTTGGAATTTGCGCTTCTATAAAACATAAATATAATGTTGATACTGTACCGCACTTGCTTTGTGGCGGATTTACACAGGAAGAAACAGAATACATGCTGGTAGATTGTCATTATTTAGGAATCAATAATTTAATGGCGCTTCGTGGTGACGCGATGAAGGACGAACAATCCTTTGTGCCAAAAGCAGGAGGAAATAGTTTTGCTATAGATTTAGTAAAACAAATCAATGAGTTAAATCAAGGGAAATACCTGCATGAAGTAATGGATATTGACAACAAAGCTGATTTTTGTATTGGTGTTGCTGGGTATCCGGAGAAACATTTAGAATCTCCTTCTTTACAATCTGATTTAAGAAGATTAAAAGAAAAAGTAGATGCAGGAGCAGATTACGTAGTAACGCAGATGTTTTTTGACAATGCAAAATACTTCGAATTTGTAGCAAAAGCCAGAGAAATGGGAATTACAGTTCCTATTATTCCGGGGATAAAACCAATTGCCGTACAAAAGCATTTGCAGATTTTGCCACAGATTTTTCGTATTGATCTTCCGGAAGATTTAATTCATGCCGTAGATCAATGTAAAAACAATGCCGAAATCAAACAAGTAGGAGTAGAGTGGGCGATCCAACAATCCTTGGAGTTAAAAGCGGCCGGAGTACCTGTATTGCATTATTATTCAATGGGAAAATCAGAAAATATTCGCCAAATAGCGAGTCATATTTTTTAGAAAAAGTATATTTTGTTATATTCTTTTCAATTTGAACGAAGGAAACCCGAGCGACAACGAATAGAAGAAGTAAATCGGGTGCTATGGAACTTGAGTTTCCTTCGTTAAAATAACAACTCCAGTTTGGAATTTTTAATTTTTAATTTTTGGAATTTAATTTTAAACATTATGAAACAAGAAGAATTACAGGCGATAGCCGCTCAGTTAAAACATCCAACAGGAGAAAAAGGAATTGAAATGGCCAACATGATGCATGAAACCAACATCAACATGACGCACCATTCTATTCAAAATCTGAATGTTTCAAAAGAAAATAAAATTCTGGAATTGGGTCACGGAAATGCGGGGCACTTAGAATTTCTAATGGACCAAGCGGAGAGTCTGGTATATTATGGACTCGAAATGTCTGAGTTAATGTTTCAGGAAGCCAGACAAATCAACAGGAATTATGTTTCTCAAAAACAAGCCTTCTTTTTGCTTTACGATGGAGGTGTAATCCCGGCTACTGACGCCTTTTTTGATAAAATCTTCACTGTAAATACGATTTACTTCTGGCAAAAACCGGAAGAATTACTTTTAGAAATTTACAGAGTTCTAAAACCAAACGGAACATTCTGTTTAACCTTTGCAGAAGAAAGTTTCATGAAACAACTTCCGTTTACAGAGTATGAATTTACACTGTACAGCACTGAAAAAGCGCAGGAGTTAATCGAAAAAACAGCTTTTAAAATGGTCTACAAAGAAACGCTGACCGAAAAAATAAAAAGCAAAACAGGCGAATTAGTCGACAGAGCTTTTACAACTATTGTGTTAGAAAAATAACAAAAAAGAAGGCGATTGCTTTTGGCGCTCTTTTTTTGAGTACTTTAATTGCTTTTTCTATTTTGAGTTTCTATTTCTGAACCCTAATACTTTTTTAAAATTATGGAGGTTAAAAAAATCAATTTCCTAAAAAGCTACAGTAGTATTCTATTGCTTTTAGGAGGTATCATTGCAGGAAGTATTTTGGGGTTGTTGTTTGGTAAAGATGTTGAGGTAATCAAACCACTGGGAGACATTTTTCTTAATTTGCTTTTCACGGCAATTATTCCGCTTATTTTCTTTACGATCGCTTCTTCAATTGCCAATTTAGAAAAAACAGAAAAACTAGGGAGACTATTTGTTATTATGGTCCTTGTTTTCCTCGGAACCTTATTGATTTCGGCTATTGTAATGATTGTAGCCGTTTATATTTTTCCGATTCATCAAGATATAATTATTTCCAAAGTTCCATTAGAAAACATAAAATCCGGCAGTATTGGCGAGCAAATTGCACAGTTGGTTACGGTAAATGATTTCTTTGAATTATTGTCCCGAAAAAGTATGCTGGCGCTAATAATTTTCTCTTTTTTAATAGGTTTTGCAAGTTTGCAGTCCGGTGAGAAGGGAAGTAGTTTCAGAAGTTTTTTAGATTCAGGTAATGAAGTGATGAAACAGTTATTGAATCTGATTATGAAACTGGCTCCAATTGGTTTGGGGGCTTATTTTGCCTATCAGGTTGGTGTTTTTGGTCCGCAGTTATTTGGTGTTTATGCAAAGCCTTTGGGGATTTATTATGGAGCATGTATTTTTTATTTCTTTACATTCTTTAGTTTATACGCCTTTATTGCCGGAGGGAAAAGAGCATTTGTGGTATTTTGGAGTAATAATATAACACCCGCTTTGACGGCAGTGGGAACTTGCAGTAGTATTGCGACGATCCCAGCAAATTTGGAAGCGGCAGAAAAAATGAACATTCCGAATCATGTCCGGAACCTGGTCATTCCGCTTGGTGCGCCCTTGCACAAAGACGGATCGAGTATGTCTTCTATACTTAAGATCACGGTTCTTTTTGCCATGTTTGGAAAAGACTTCACAGAACCTTCCACCATTCTTTTAGCATTAGGAATTACAGTAATCGTTTCGATTGTTGAAGGCGGAATCCCAAACGGAGGTTATATAGGCGAGGTTTTAGCCATAACCGTTTATGGACTTCCAATGGAGCAGGCCTTACCGGTAGCGATGATTTTAGGGACACTTGTGGATCCGATTGCGACGCTGCTCAATGTCAATGGTGATTTAATCTGTTCGATGATGATTTCCCGTTTTTCCGAAAAAACCAAATGGTAACCTACTTATTTCCAGTTTAAAATCTTTTATTAATTCGCTCCATCTGTAAACGCTACGCGCTGTTTTTTCAGATGAGGACATAAATAACAATAGCATGAATTCAGTACTTCAGCATGATTTAAACAATTTTGAAAATATACTTGAAAAAGCAAAACAACACGGGATTGGTTTTTTGAATAATCTTGAAAATATCCCGACATCTACTAAAGCGACAATTGAACCGGATCGTACCTTAAACGAATTAGGTTTAGGTTCTTTAGAAGCATTAAAAGAATTCAATGAGCGAATGGCTCCACTAATGGTTGCTTCTCCGGGACCCAGATATTGGGGATTTGTAACGGGAGGATCTACTCCGGCTTCTATTGTTGGCGATTGGTTGGCTTCGGTTTACGATCAAAATGCACAATCGATAAAAGCACAAGGAGGCGCTTCAGCTTTAATAGAGTTTGAAACTATAAATTTGTTATTGCAGTTATTGGGATTGCCAAAATCCTTTATGGGTGGATTTGTAACAGGGGCAACCATGTCTAATTTCACCTCTTTAGGAGTGGCAAGGCAATGGTTTGGAGCTCAATTTGGGAAAGATTTTGCTAAAAACGGAATTACAGAAACTATAAATATCTTTACTGCAACACCACATTCTTCTGCTGTGAAATCGCTGGCGATGCTCGGAATCGGAAGCCAGAATTATAGTGTTATTAAAACGTTGGAAGACAACCGTGAAGCCATCGATGTTGTCGATCTGGAAGAAAAAATTAAAGCCTTAAACGGAAAACCGTTTATCTTAATTTCAAGTGCCGGAACAGTCAATACAGCTGATTTTGATGATTTTGTGGCTATTGCTGAATTGAAAGAAAAACACAACTTCTGGTGGCATATTGATGCTGCCTTTGGTGCTTTTGCAGCTGTTTCAGATAAGTTTAAACCTTTAGTTGAGGGTTGGGAAAATGCGGATAGCATTACCGTTGACTGTCATAAATGGTTAAACGTACCTTATGAAAGTGCTTTTTATTTGATTAAGAAAGACCATGTGAATTTACAAATTGAAACTTTTCAGAATTCTAATGCGCCTTATTTGGGAAATCCGTTGGAGAATTTTAATTATTTGAATGTGTTGCCTGAAAATTCACGTCGTTTAAGAGCGCTTCCGGTTTGGTTTTCTTTATTGGCCTATGGAAAGGAAGGTTTCTGTGATATTGTGGAAAGTAGCGCGTCATTGGCCCTGCACTTTGGAAATGCGCTTATCGAAGATGATAGTTTTGAACTCCTGGCACCGATCCGTCTTAATAATGTTTGTTTTACTTTAAAAGGAGATCACAATCAGGAAAAAGTAGCGTCGTTTTTGACACTGCTAAATGATGGAGGAAAAGTATTTATGACCCCAACCGTATACCAAAACCGAAAAGGAATTCGTGCTTCCTTTGTCAATTGGAGAACAACTGAAAATGATATTAAGATTGTAATTGAAGAAATGAGAGTTACGCTGTCAGAAATATAAGAGTATTATTTTTTTAACTTTTTAAAAATCCCGTTTAGTTATGTAAACGGGATTTTTTATTGGTTTTTTGTAAGTTTTTTAATAAAACAGCTTGTTTGAATTTAACGGTTTTTAATATTTATTTTTAAGAATATTCTAATTTTAAACTAATGTTGCCTTAAGATTTGATTAATTTTTAAGAATTTCTCATTTTAAACGTTAAATACTATCCTTATTTAGAATAATTAAAAATAATTTGGAAATAGCATTTTCTGAAGTTAATTTTGTGCCAAATTTTAACATTCACCACAAATTTTAACTGATGCAAATAAATAGAATAGTAATCTTGATATTGGTTTTCCTGACTTCAATACAAGGTTTCTCACAAAAAAACAAAGTAAACTTAACGGGTATTGTTCTAACACAAAGTGGTCAGCCGGCAGAAGGTGTTTCAGTTGCATTAAAGGGAACGCGTTATGCTACTTTAACCAATGAAAAAGGGGAATATGAAATTGCTGCCGAACCGGGTAACTATACACTATCAATAAGTTTTGTTGGATATAAACCTAAACTAACAAAAATAAGCTTGGAAGAATCCAATAAAGAGGCTCCAAGTATAACGATAGAAGAAGATACCGCTGCTTTGGATGAAGTTCAGGTGACCGGAAAATCTAAAGTGCAACGTGTCAAAGAACAAGCGTTTAATATTTCTTCTGTTGATTTAAAACAATTGTACAATACATCTGCTGATTTGAACCAGGTTTTAAACACAACTACGGGTATCCGTGTGCGTGAATCAGGAGGTATGGGGTCAGAATTTAAATTTTCTGTGAATGGTTTTGCAGGTGAACAAGTTAAGTTTTTCCTCGATGGAATTCCAATGGATAATTATGGTTCTTCCTTTACCTTGAATAATATTCCTCCAACGATGGCAGAGCGAATCGATGTTTATAAGGGTGTAGTTCCAATTGAGTTGGGAGGCGACGCGTTAGGAGGAGCAATAAATATTGTTAGCAACAGAAGTGTAAAACGTTTCTTGGATGCTTCATACAGTTTTGGTTCGTTTAACACGCATAAATTTTCAGTGAATACCAGATTTACAAGTAAAAAGGGTGTAGTGACGAATATTCTTGCTTTCGGTAATTATTCTGATAACAGTTTTGAAGTTGATGCGCGCATTCCCGATTCTTTTTCAGGAGTATATGGGCCAGTACAAAAACTAAAACATTTTCATGATGGTTATAAACAGGGAGCTGTTATGGCCGAAGTAGGTGTTAAAGATAAAAAATATGCAGACTATTTAATGTTCGGAGCAGCTATAAGTGCTAATAAAAAAGAAATTCAGCAGGGAGCTACAATGTTAAGAGTTGTTGGTGATGCATTTACAGATAGCCAGAATTTTGTTCCCTCTTTAAAGTATAAAAAGACAAATTTATTTACTAAAGGTTTAACAGCAAGTTTGGCTGCTTCTTATAACATTTCGCGAGATCGTGTAGTAGATACTTCATCGGCGCGATATGATTGGTCTGGCAATTATTCAATAAAAAGTTATGAAAGTGGAGGGGAAATTAATTCGGTTAAAACTTTAATGGTGTTTAATATCAAATCACTTCAAAGTAATGCCAATTTAAAATACGAGTTAAATGAGAATAATGCTTTTGCTTTTAACTATACAATTTTAAACTACAAGCGTAAAGAAGATAATGAGTATTCAGAGAAAGATTCTCCCAGAGAGCCTTTTGTTAATAAAAATATTCTAGGTCTATCTTATAATTTAACTGCGCTGGAAAATAGGTTTTCGTATACTGTGTTTACAAAAATGTTTGACTTAAAAGGTGAAATTAAAAAACAAGACGGGAGTATAGCAAAACCGATGTTTAATGATATCGGATATGGTACTGCGGCTGCCTATTTTATTATTCCGGAAGAATTTCAGATTAAAGCTTCTTATGAGCATGCTTTCAGATTGCCTTCGGCTCTTGAATTATTGGGTGATGGAGGATATAGAATAAATCCAAACCCTGATCTTAAAAGAGAAGTTAGTGACAATGTTAATCTTGGTTTTGCTTATAAAAAGACCTTTGGTGTACACTCTTTAGGATTAGAAACCAGTTTTATTTACCGTCAGGGTAATAATTTTATACAATCCGGGATTGATCCAACTGATGCTACTAAAAGTTTAAGCAGGAACTTTAAAAATATTCAGGTTACCGGTGTTGATGGTGTTGTTCATTATGGCTATAAAGAGTGGTTTACTTTCGATGCAAACGCTACTTACCAAAAGAAATTGAATATGGATGATTCCGCTCAGCCGGATACAAATCAAAGAAACGATTTATATAAGACACAAGTGCCGAATGAGCCTATTTTATATGGAAACGGTAATTTAGGGTTTCATTTTAAGCAATTGAAATTTAAGGACGACTTCCTTACTTTTAACTTGTCGACTACTTATTCTGATAGTTATTATTTACGTCCTCCAACTCTGGGAGGAGAAAACAAAAAAGAAATTCCGGAACAACTTTATTATTCAGCAGCTTTGGCTTATACCCTTAAAAATGGGCGTTACAATATTGCTTTTGAATGTCATGATATTACCGATGTAATGTTATTTGATTACTATAATGTGCAAAAACCGGGAAGATCGTTTACAATGAAGTTGAGATATTTCTTCATGTAGTCCAAAAATTGAAATCCTACAAATCCTAAATCTGTCAGTAGTGGCAGATGAAATTAACTAAATTTAAATAATATGAAAACAATTAAAAGTAAAAATCTATTAGCAGTATTGTTACTGTCTGCTACACTATTTTCATGTAGTAGCGACGATTCAAAGTCAGATCAGGTGCCCACTACAGAAGATGGTAGTAAATATGTTTTAGGTTATCAGACAGCAACCTGGAATAGTAATTATATGTGGAGTTTCGAATCATTAGACCAGTTAATGACAGGAACTATCGACATGACCGGAAAAGGAATTGAGCAAGGAGGTTCTTATATTCCTCTTGCCAATACAATGTTTGCTTGTGATAATGAAGTAGAAGGAGCTGCTCCGTTTTATTTAAATAGTGCAAGTAAGTTAGTAGCAGGAAACCGTGTTTTTATCGAATCTACTTTTGCTTACGGTGTTACAGATGATAATAAATTATTAATTGTTGGTGCCTCTTGGGGAGGAACTTCAACAGATAATGAATTAATTATTTATGACCCTGCAAAAGAAGCTATTACAGGTCGTAAATTTAATAATTTCACAACAACTACAGGACGTTTTGATTTCCCTACAGGTGTAACCGTAGTTGGTGATAAAGTATTTGTATCTGTATTTGACAGAGATGCAAGTGAAAATTGGGATATTGATCAAAAAAAGGCGTACATCAGAGTTTACGATTACCCATCTTTAAACTTTGTGAAAAGAATTGCTGACCCACGTACAACTGCTGTTGGTATGTATTACACTAACACAGGTATTATTCGTACTGATTCAGGTAACGTGTATACTTTTTCATCAAATGCTAAAGCAGGAGGTTATAACTCGATAGCAGAGTCACATTCCGGAATTCTTCGTATTAACAAAGGTCAAACAGAATTTGATGCTTCTTATTTCTTTGATCTTGAAGCAAGTTCAATTGGAGGTAAAGTGTTAGCTGCCTATCCGCTTGGAGGAGAAAAAGCGTATATCGTTTATGTACCTACAGCAGACGATACCGCTTCATGGGGATTCCTTAATCACACTTCTTATAAATTTAAGTCGGCAATTATAGATTTACCATCTAAAAAAGTAACTCAGGTAACAGGATTGCCTGGACATGCAGGTGATAGTTATTTTGGTGTTGGAAGTTTATACACTGAAGGAGGTAATGCTTACAAAGCTTTTGTAACAAAAGAGGAGGTTCGTATATACAAAATTAACCTTGAAACTGGTGTAGCAACAGCGGGAGCAAAAGTAACCGGAGGAGGAACTGACATCTCAGCGATTACAAAATTGAAGCCTAGAAAATAATTTCTATTTTTCATATAGCCAAACAACCATATTATCAATGCTTCAAAAGTATTGGTAATATGGTTTTTTCAACTACCAAGGAACGCCATTTATCGCCAAGCAAAAATATTTTAGAATGACCGTTATCAAACAACAAACATCCAAACCACAAAAAAAAGGAAAATCCCGTTTCAGTAAAGTCAATGCCTGGTTGCATTTATGGTTGGGACTTGCTTCCGGAATTATTGTTTTTATAATGGGAATTACGGGTTGCATATTGGTTTTTGAAGAAGAAATCAGGCAATTTACTTCGCCGTGGTTGTATGTTGAAGCTCAAGAATCAGAGCAATTATTACCTCCTTCTAAGGTTTACAGCATAGTTCAGAAAGCGGTACCGAAAAAAGAAATACATGGTTTATGGTACAATGGTTTGGATAAATCAATAAAGGTCGATATCGAATCGGATTCATTGCTTTATGTAAATCCATACAATGGTAAAATTACCGGAATTGTACATCATGAAGACTTTTTCCATTTCGTAGACGAAGGACATCGTAATCTCTGGTTAGAGCGTGAAATTGGAGCGCAGATCACAGCTTGGGCAACCTTTATTTTTTTCTTTTTGTTAATCAGCGGACTTATTCTCTGGTTGCCAAAAAAATGGAATAAAACCACTGTAAAAAATAGTTTTAAGATAAAATGGGATGCAAAGCTCAAACGTTTAAATTATGATCTTCATAATGTAATGGGGTTTTATGTGATTGTTTTAGCCGTCCTTATCTCTTTTACCGGTATGCTGATGAGTTTTCATTGGCTCAGAGAAAGTACGTATTGGATCAGCGGTGGCTGGGCCGATGTAAAAGATAAGAAAGAACAACCTGTACCAATAAAAAAAGATACATTATCCGGGCAACAAATGACGAAACTGGCTGCTGCCGATTTTATTTGGAAAAAAGTACGTACCGAAATCGCCAAAGAGAATAAAGAAGCCGTGATTATTCATTTTCCCGATGATCCAAAAGAAGATTTTTACGCCTGTACCGATATGCATAAGGGAATTTGGAGAGATTTATATTTTGATTCAAAAACCTTAGAGCTGCTTCCAAAATCAGAAAAATATATTAGTAACGAACGCTTCTCAGATTGGTTAATGCGTTCTAATTACAGTCTTCATATTGGAGCGATCGGAGGATTGCCAACCAAAATTATCTATTTTATTGGCAGTTTAATCTGTGCCAGTTTACCAATTACCGGATTTTATATCTGGTGGGGAAGAAAGAAAAAAAAGCCTGTGGCCAGTAAGCCTTAAATCATTTTTTGATCTGTTTTGTGTTAGTTGTAAAAAGTCTTTTGAAAGAAGTAAAACTCTTTTCGAAAGGCTTTTTTTAGTGAAAAGTAATAAGTGGTATGTGAAAAGTAATTTGATATTATGTACTCAATTGAAGTTGAGGTGATAGTTGTAAAAGCAGATTTCTGATCGATGCAAAATAAAGAACCCCCATAAAATTAGTATTTTATGGGGGTTCTTACGGGGGCAAAAAAGGCAATTTTAGATTCTGTAGGTGAATGCTAGTGTTGCAATGCGATTATCAAGATCGTATCTTTTATCGATGCTTGTTTGTCTGATAACCGAATTGATGTAAAAGTTATTAGTGTTGAAAATATCGGTAACATTAAGTTTGATGCTTCCTTTATTGGCTAAAACCTGTTTAGAAATTCCGATACTGAAGTCAAAGAAACTGTCGCGCTCGTAAATACCAAGATTTGATTTCGATTGATATTGTGCATTTGCTTCCGCTTTCCAGGTTTCTGTAATGGTGAATGAATTCTGAACGTTCATGTTTAGCGTTACTATAGGATCGATTTTTTCTGTGTTTACGACTTTCCCCATAAACTTATTTTCGAAAACATTAAGAAGCGTATTTACAGACCACCATTTGTAGATTTCGGCAGTATTGGTGATATTTACACCATAATTATACGATTTGTCAACGTTAATCTGCGAAGTCACGGTAGTATTATCTGCCGGATTATAGACGTAAACTTCTGTAAAAACGTCTTTAGTTTTGTTGAAATATACAGTAGCCATAAAAGCGCTTTTCCAGGCATAACCTATTTCTGCTGCATGCGTTATTTCAGGAATTAAATTTGGATTTCCTTGTGAATAATTGAACGAATCATCATAAAATCGGAATGGATTCAGATCAAACTGGCTTGGTCTGTTGATTCTTTTGCTGTAAGAAGCGTGCATCGCATGGTTTTCGGTGAATTCATATTTTAACGAAAGACTTGGGAACCATTTCAGATAATCGTCTTTATGTTCCTCATTCATGGTTTTTTGCAGAATATTTATAGCCGTATATTCGGTTCTGATACCTCCTTGGATATTTAGTTTTTCCAATTGATATTTATAGTTAACGTATGCGGCGTAAATTTGCTCTTTATATTCAAAATGATTGGTGGATTTAAGATCGGTTATCCACTCCTTATTCTGTGAATATTCATAAATCGAAGGGTTGTCGTTGTTTTTTATACTCCCTTTAAAACCCCATTCTATGCTTTGTTTTTCTTTTAAAGGATTGACAAAATCAACTTTTCCTGTAAAGACTCGCAATTGAGAAGGAATAAAACCCCTGCGGTCATCGATTTCAACCATACTGGCAGGGTCTATATTTTGGGCACTCTGAAACTGATTGGATCTGAATTTCGAGGTTTCATATTCAAAATCAAACGACATCGTTTTGCCTTCCGTATCGAATTTATGAACTCCCGAAAATGCATAGGTGTAATCGTTCCATTTTTCTTTGCTGTCATTGTAAGTGGCAGCATCAAATTGTAATTGATTCATTGCATTAAACAGCGTATTTCTACCATCCGCTATATTTTGATAGCGACCGATTTTAGCATCAACGTAGACCTCTAAATTCGTTTTCGGAGAGATTTCGTATTGCGTTCCAATTTTGAAATTGTTTGACGTAAGCGGTTCGTCAGTCACAGAAGTTTGATGGTTTTTAGAAGAAACCGTTTGTCGGGTTTCATCAGTATATTGCAGCTGATTGAATTTTTTGCGTTCCTCTTCTCCCCTGAAAGTATAACTGTAATTACCATAAACACCCCATTTATCTTTGTTGTAGTTTAAATTAAATCCGGAATTGGTTCGGTTTTTTCGCCCTCTGGCATAACTTGTAAAAGCTGTTCCCTTAAGACCGGATGAATTTGGTTTTTTTAATACAATATTGATGATTCCGGCCTTTCCTGTAGCGTCGTATTTTGAAGAAGGATTCGTAATAACTTCAATTTGTTTGATATTAGAGGAGGCTGTAGATTTTAAATAATTGGCAAGTTCTTTTTGTGAAAGCTGCGTCAGTTTACCATTTATCATCACAGCAACCCCCTGTTGTCCTCTTATTGATAAATCGCCATCCTGAGAGACAACAACGCCCGGAGCACGCGACAAAACGTCTAAGGCAGTTCCTCCTTCAGAAATAATACTGTTTTCGACATTAAATACAAGTCGATCTGATTTTTGAGTATATAAAACCTTCTTTTTGGTGATTACAATTTCTTCTAAAGCATTAATAGTGGTTTCGACAACACTATCGGTTTCTTTTTCGGTTTGCGAATAACTGTACACCGAAAAGACAAGCATAAGGGAGGTTATAATATTTTTCATATTATTTATTTTAAATTAGAGCATAATAAATAGTTTCGTAAACTCAGGGAGCTCGAAAAAGGAGACAATCGGATACCGATGAAAAGTAAAAGGGATGTTTTACTGCAGAATAATTTCTTCCAGTTGATTCGTTATTTTTTGCTTAAAACGAGAAGTTTGTTCTAGTAACTGGTGAAGTAAATTTTTGATATTGCTAAAGGAGGGAGGCATTGGATGTTTTTTTGGAGTTTCAATCTTCAAATATAATACTATTTATATCAAGTCTAAATAAAAACAAAATAAAAATGACTGTTAAAATAACAAAGTGCTGAAGGTTAGTTGTTTTAAAAAAGGAAAGAATAGATTTCAAAACAAAAAAATCGCCCTATAGCATAATAGAGCGATTTTGTGAACTTGCAAAGCAAGATATATAAGGTGCAACCTGAGACTGAAAACCGAGACTGAAAACTTATTTAGTAATTTCTCTAAACACAGCCTCCAGGTTTTTGTTTTTCTGATTTAGTTGTAGCGTTTTTAACCCATTTTCATTGGCGAAGTCAAAAAGGGCAGGGCGCATGTCTTTTTCAGTAACAAAAGTAAGTTCCCAGATCATGTCATGCGTATTAACGTAAGAGCTGATATTTTCGAGTTTGGCTAGTAATTGCGGCTCTACCTGATAATCAAATTCCACTTCGATTACCTGTTGTTTGTCTTCAGAAATTAATTTGTCTAACTTTTTATCCGCTACAATTTGTCCTTTGTCAATAATTATGACACGATCACAGATGGCTTCGACCTCTTGCATGATGTGCGTTGACAGAAAAACGGTTTTATTTTTCCCTACATTTTTAATTACATTTCGGATTTCCATTAACTGGTTAGGATCCAGACCGGTAGTTGGTTCGTCCAAAATCAAAACATCAGGATTGTGTAGTAAAGCATTGGCAAGTCCCACACGCTGGCGGTATCCTTTTGACAACTGACCTATTTTTTTATGACTTTCAACTGACAGTCCTGTCAGTTGTATTACTTCTTCGATTCTTGCTTTTTCTACCTGATAAACATCAGCGTTAAAAGCCAAATACTCACGAACATACAAATCCAAATATAAGGGGTTGTGCTCCGGTAAGTAGCCAATAGAAAGTTGTACTGCCTTAGTGTTTGTCATGACATCATGACCATTTACAAGGGCTGAGCCGCTATCGGCAAGTAAATAAGTAGTCAAAATTTTCATCAGAGTAGATTTTCCGGCTCCGTTTGGACCAAGAAATCCAACGATTTCACCCTTTTCAATCTTAAATGAAACTTCATTAAGCGCTTTTTGCGTTCCGTAACTTTTTGATATACTGTTTACTTCTATCGACATAACTTTTTATTTGCTACAAAAGTAAACAGAAATAACTTTGATTGCTAAAAATTAGCATTCAAAGAATTCTTAAAATAAATATAAAACCCAGCAATGACGGCATCGTTCTTGCTTAAGGGACAATACAATTTAAATTAAAACCCAAATTATGAAAAAATTTTTAATTATCGCTGCTTTGGCGATGACTAGTTTTGTAAGCGCGCAAAAAGGAACTGTATTAGTAGGTGGAAACATTGGTTATGCTTCTGAGACTACAGATTTTGGAGGAGTAGAATCAAAAGAAAGCGAATTTAGCTTTTCTCCTAGAGTAGGATACCAATTTAATGACAATTGGACTGTTGGAGGTGAATTTACAGTTGCTTCTTCAAAAAACGATCAAGGAGGAGGATCACCAGAATATAAAACAAACAGTTCTAGATTTGGAGCATTTGTACGTTATTCAGTGCCATTGAGCCAAACTTTTTCTGTTTTTGCTGATTTAGGAGCTGGTTTCCAAAATCAAACAAACAAAAGAATTGAGAATAATGGTTTTTCTACAAAAACTAAAGCGGATGGTATGTATGTTGGTGTAACTCCAGCTCTTTTCATCAATATGAAAAAAGGTTTCGGTTTAAACTTCAGTATTGGTGGTTTAGGATACGAAACATTAAGCTACGATAACAACGGAGCAGATGTTAGTAAATTCTACTTTAACTTCGGACAAACATTTAATATTGGAATTTCTAAGAATTTTTAATCTTAAATTAGTTTTCAATCTTAAAAAGCACTCCAATCGGAGTGCTTTTTTTGTTTCAACTTGCTTGGTATGGCTAAAAGATTTTATTGTAAATAGTAAACAAAAAATATTTTAATTAATAATGTGTTGGTATAGAATGTGTTTGGTTTGTGGTTTAGAATTGTTAAAAATTACGGCATCGTTGTTGTTAAAAGGTTATTAAAATTTTAATATCACATTTATGAAAAAAATTCTTGTTATTGTAGTATTTGCCATGTTTAGCTATGCAAATGCACAAAAAGGTTCTGTTTTGGTTATGGGAAGTGTTTACTACAATTCAGAAACGGTATCCGAGTTGGGATCTGACAATAAAAGCCATTATTTTGGCTTTACTCCTAAAGTAGGATATCAATTTCATGAAAACTGGACAACCGGTATTGAGGTTGGAATTTCAACTTCTAAACAAGGAAATAGTAATAGTGACTATAAAGATAAGACCCTTTCGACAGGAGGTTTTTTGAGATATTCTAAACCGTTAAGTGAGACTTTTTGTGTTTATGCTGATTTAGGACTTGGTTTTCAAAAGCGAAAAGAAACATATCAGAATGATTTTGCTTATACAGTTAATGAAGGAGATGGGTTTTATATTGGTCTTACGCCGGCACTTTTAATAAATGTAGGTAAGGGTTTTGGTTTGAATTTCAATATAGGGGGCCTAAAATATGATACTTTAAATTATAATGAAAATGAGCATAGTGAGGTGAATAGAAAACGATTTAATTTTAATCTGGGACAAGCATTTTCTTTCGGGATTTCGAAGAATTTCTAGCAAGGAATATATTTTAATTTTAGAGGCATCCCAAAACCGGGGTGCCTTTTTGTGTTTAAAACAAATAAACTTTAGGGCACAAATTATTTCTCAAAGGTGCAAAGTTTCCCATCTGTCAGGCTGAGCGAAGTCGAAGCCCCTTTTTAACGCAATAGCCTTCGACTTCGCTCAGGATGACAATTGTGCAAAAGAAAAATAATAAAAAATAAAACCAACAAAAGCGAAGTCGAAAGAAATCATAACTACAAGATTTTCGACTCCACTTTGTTGGCATTAAAAAACAAAAATATCCAAAATAAAATTAAAAAGTAACTTCGTTTTTAACGGCGGCTCTCATTTCCTGAGCAGCGGCTACCATTTCGATCAACGCTTTTTTAGTTTCATCCCAATGACGTGTTTTTAAACCACAATCGGGATTTACCCACAGTTGATTTGCCGGAATTACCGCAGCGGCTTTTTCCAATAAATGAACCATCTCTTTGTTTGATGGCACACGAGGCGAGTGAATATCATAAACTCCCGGGCCAATTTCATTAGGGTATTTGAAATCTGCAAAAGCATCTAATAGTTCCATTTGTGAGCGGGAACATTCAATCGTAATAACATCAGCATCCATGTCGGCGATATTCTGAATGATGTCGTTAAATTCGCTGTAACACATATGGGTGTGAATTTGTGTATCATCCTGTACACCGCTGGCAGAAATTCGGAACGCTTTAACGGCCCAATCCAAATAAGCAGCCCATTCTTCTTTTCTTAACGGAAGTCCTTCGCGTATAGCAGGTTCGTCAATTTGAATAATTTTTATTCCCGCTTTTTCTAAATCTACCACTTCATCACGAATCGCTAAGGCAATTTGCGTACAAGTTTCAGAACGTGGCTGGTCATTTCGAACAAAAGACCATTGCAGAATCGTAACCGGACCGGTTAACATTCCTTTTACCCATTTTGAACTTAGAGATTGCGCAAATTTTGCCCATCGTACCGTCATTGGTTTTGGTCTTGAAACATCACCATAAATAACCGGAGGTTTTACACAACGGCTACCATAGCTCTGAACCCAACCATTTTTGGTAAAAGTAAATCCGTCCAGTTGTTCTCCAAAATACTCTACCATGTCATTGCGCTCAAATTCCCCGTGAACCAAAACGTCAATTCCGGATTGCTCCTGAAAACGAATGGTTTCCTCGGTTTCTTTTTCAAGTAAAGCATCATATTCAACTTGGGTTAATTCTCCTTTTTTGAATTTAGCTCTCCAGCTTCTTACTTCGGCAGTCTGTGGAAACGATCCAATGGTGGTAGTTGGAAATAAAGGTAATTTTAAAGCTTCAATTTGTTTCTGACGACGTGTAGCAAAGGTGTTTTGTCTTTGATCGTCTCCGTTTTTGATTCCGACAACACGATTTTTAACAACTTCGTTATGAATTAATTTGGAAGTTTTACGGTTTTCGTTTGCGAAGGTATTTTCTGCAAAATCAGCAGAATTATTGCGATCCACTTCGTTAGAGGCGAATTGTTTTAATAAACGGATCTCTTCGATTTTTTGTTTAGCAAAAGCCAGCCATTGTTTTATCTCAGGAGTCAGGGTATTGTCATTGGTTTCTAAACTCAAATCGCATGGAGAGTGAACTAAAGAGCAGGAAGGAGCGATGAAAATTCGGTCTGCGCCTAAGACTGCTACCGCTTTCTCGATGATCGTCAAAGATTTTTTGAAATCATTTTTCCAGATATTTCTTCCGTCAACAACACCTAAAGAAAGATTTACGTTTGCGGCTAATTGTCCAGATTCTAAAATATCGTCTAGTTGAGCAGGACAACGAACTAAATCTAAATGAAAAGTGTCAACCGGTAAAGCCAAAGCAGTAGCTAAATTTTCTCCAAAACAATCAAAATAATTGGCAAGGATAACTTTGATATTCGGGAAACGTTTGTTGATTTCGTTGTATACTTTTGTGAAAATATGACGCTCTTTATCTGTTAGATTTAATGCTAAAAACGGCTCGTCAAATTGAATGTATTTTGCTCCCAGCACTTCTAGTTTTTCTAAAATTTCAAAGTAAACCGGCAGTAAGTTTTCGATTAAGTCAATACGATTAAAACCTTCTTCTTTCTCTTTTCCTAAAAGTAAGTACGAAATGGGTCCGATTAAAACTGGTTTTGTTGCAATGCCTAAATCATTTGCTTCTTTAAATTCAGTAATTATTTTTTCTGATAACAAAGCGAACTTTTGGTTTTTTGTAAACTCAGGAACGATGTAATGGTAGTTGGTGTCAAACCATTTGGTCATTTCCATGGCTACAACATCCTGTCCGTTTTTTTGCGCACCCCTTGCCATAGCAAAGTACAAATCGATAGAGGAATTTGATTTCGCAAAATCAGTATAACGTTCCGGGATGGCTCCTAAAGTCAGGGTAAGATCCAGTACCTGATCATAAAAAGAGAAATCATTAGAAGGAATTAAATCTATTCCGGCTTGGTGTTGTAATTCCCAGTTGGTGCGACGAATGTCTTTTCCAGCTTCGATAAGCTCATCAACCGAAATTTTCCCCGCCCAGTATAATTCACTGGCTTTTTTTAATTCCCTATTGCTGCCAATTCTTGGATAACCTAAGTTGTTTGTTTTCATTTGATTCAGTGTTTCTTACTGAACAAATTTATATCATTGGATTATAATACTTAGATTTGGGTTTTATTTCAGTGAATTGTGTTTTTAAAATGCATTTTTAAAGATTTTATTACTGATGAATTGTTTGAAACGAACCTTTAGCCGTAAAAATTACTATGGAAAACTTAGATAAAACCGATTTACAGATCCTTAGACACCTTCAGGAAGACTCCAATATCAATACAAAAGACCTCGCTGCGAAGTTATTTCTTACAGTTACACCCGTTTATGAACGTATAAAAAGATTGGAACGTGACGGATATATTACAAAATATGTAGCACTTTTAGACCGGAAAAAAATGAATTGTGGGATGACCGTTTTTTGTAATGTCCGTCTAAAAGAACACGCCAGAAACGTGGGAAGCAATTTTGTGAAAGATATTGTGGCGCTTCCAGAAATTATCGAGTGTTACAACATTGCCGGAGACTATGATTTTATGTTGAAAATTTTAGTTCAGGATATGACTAGTTATCAGGATTTTGTAATGAATAAACTGTCGACTATCGAAAATATCGGGAACACCAACAGTATTTTTGTAATGGGCGAAATAAAACACAGTACGGCATTGGAGTTTTAATAGGTGTTAACCACTCCAAGAAAGTCCTAAAATTAGCGTATTTTTGGCATTCAATCTAAAATCTAAAATCACCAATCTATAATTATAATGAACTGGGAACAACTTTTATCTCTTAAGAAACAAGGCGACACAAGTAAAAGATTACGTATAGAACAAGATGATACCCGCTTAGGTTTTGAGGTAGATTATGACCGAATTATCTTTTCGGCAGCCTTTAGATCGTTGCAGGATAAAACGCAGGTCATTCCGCTTTCTAAAACCGATTTTGTCCACACCAGATTAACACACAGCTTAGAGGTTTCCGTTGTCGGACGTTCATTAGGGCGTTTGGTTGGAAAAAAAATCATAGAAAAATATCCGTATCTGAAAGAAGTTCACGGGTATCATATGAACGATTTTGGGGCTATTGTGGCCGCAGCTTCTCTGGCGCATGACATTGGGAATCCTCCTTTTGGACATTCGGGAGAAAAAGCAATTGGGGAATACTTTTCTATCGGAAACGGAAAACAATATAAGGAGCAATTGACTGCTAAAGAATGGCAGGATTTAATTGATTTTGAAGGAAATGCCAACGGATTTTCGGTACTGACAGCAAGTCGTCCGGGGATCGAAGGTGGTTTGAGAATTTCATATGCCACTTTAGGCGCTTTTATGAAATATCCAAAAGAAAGTCTGCCTAAAAAACCAACTCAAAACATTGCCGATAAAAAATACGGTTTCTTCCAGTCCGATAAAGCATTTTTTGAAGAAGTAGCGGAGGATATGGGAATGATCGCCAATAAAACCGGTGAGGATGTTGGCTTCGAAAGACATCCATTGGCCTATTTGGTAGAAGCAGCAGATGATATTTGCTACACCATTATAGATTTTGAAGACGGAATAAATCTTGGTTTGGTTTCGGAAGATTATGCTTTGGAATACTTAATCAAATTGGTAAAGGATAATATCGGAGTGGCTAAATACAAAACTTTAACCACAAAAGAAGACAGAATCAGTTATTTGAGAGCATTGGCCATCGGTACTTTAATTAACGATGCCGTAAATGTTTTTATTGAAAATGAAGAAGCGATTCTGGCTGGAAAATTCCCATTTGCATTAACAGATAAAAGTAAATACAAAGCTCAAATGACGGATATTATCAACTTAAGTGTTGAAAAAATCTATCAGAGTAGGGAAGTTATCGAGAAAGAAATTGTGGGATATCAGATTATCCAGACCTTACTTGATAAGTTTATTACGGCTTTCAATAACGACTATGAAGGAAAAGCATCCAATTACGATAAATTGTTGCTGAAAATGCTTCCTGAAAAACACCGTTTAGAGAAAACCAGTTTATACGATCGTTTGCTTCACATTTGCCATTATGTTTCTCTTTTAACAGACGGAAATGCGTTAGAATTATTTGAAATGATTAACGGAAGAAAACCGAATTAACTACTGAAAGGCATATACCAGACCCACACCTAAAACTTGTCTCAGCTGCGCTCTAGGGCCATCGTTAACCTGACTTGTTGTGCCGGTTGTTGGGTCTACAAAGTCTTTTTTAGTTTTAATATCATCATCATAAACTAAGTGAATACCGATATTCGCTTTTACATATGCATTTACAACAAGATCTAAACGGGTATCGTAATCGACATCGACATTCCCAAATCGGTTCAAATAGTCTGTATATAAACTGAGTCTGTTCTCGTAAAAAATGTTTTTGAAGATTTCATTTTTCATGTATCCGGTAAGTAAAATGCCAAATTCGGCTTTTACTTTTTGACCTCTTTCAACTAAAATTTTACTGTTCGGATCAAGAGGGTCAGGAGCATAGACGGCTTTTTTAACACCAAAAGATCCTTGATCGGCTAAATATTGATCCAATACCAACGTTGTCTTTAACGTGATTGGTGAGAAATAGAAGGTTCTGTTTTTTGCTTTATTTGAATTTTCCGCTCCAGCTCCTAAGAATACATAAGCCGGTGCAAAAGGTTTGGAAATAGTAATGTCTTTGTTCGGATAATTGTAACCGTTGGTAAATTGAGTATTAAAATTAAACTTAGCCGAATAATACCAATTTGATAAGGTGTCTTGTCTAAAACCATAAGTTGAGTTAAGCAAAAGAGCATCATCTGTTTTTCTAAGTTCCGTACCGTCTTGTTTGTTTAAACCGTACTTAACAATTAACTCGTTAAACCATTTGTGGTTTCCTTTTGCATAAGTTCTGGCAAATTCACCTTTAAATAACCCTGAAATAGAACTCGTTCCCCCCGCACTCCAGTTCACGAAAGCAATTTCGGAAATGTCAAAACCAAGCTGATTTTTTTTAGTCCAGTTGGAAGGAGCCTCCGGAATTTGATTGGGCTCTAAGGTCGTTTTGATAATACTTTGAGCAGAAATTGTAGTGGTGAAAGTGAAAAGTAAAAACAATAAGGAGAATCGAAATAATTTCATCAGGCGTAACTTTTGGTTGTATTGGCCTTGCAAAATAATTCTTTTCAATGATTTGAAAAAAGTTTTGTCAAATTTTTAACGTCAATTTTACACAACTGTTGTAATTCAAGAACAGTTCCATGTTCTATAAATGTGTCAGGAATACCTAAAATTTTCACTGAATTGGTGAAATTATTTGCAGCAGCAAACTCTAAAATGGCACTTCCGAAACCACCGTTTATAGTACCGTCTTCAATTGTGAAAATAGTCTCATAAGTATTGAATATTTCTTGTAATGCATTGTAATCTAATGGTTTAATAAATGAAAAGTCATAATGAGCTATTTCACTGGCATTAGAACATTCATTTAAAGCTGCGATTACATTATTACCAATAGTTCCGGTAGATAAAACAGCTTTTTTTGTTCCTTTTTTAAGGCAATTTGCTGCGCCGATCACAATATTTTTGTAGTGTCCGAAATTTTCTACTTTCCAATTGGGCAAAACCCCTTTTCCTCGTGGATATCGGATCGCGATTGGATGATCCAATCCCAATTGTGCGGTGTAAAGAATGTCTTGCAACGCAATTTCATTAATTGGAGCATAAATAATCAGGTTCGGAATGGATCGCAGATAGGCAATATCAAAAACACCGTGATGTGTTGCCCCATCTTCGCCAACCAAACCTGCCCGGTCTAAACAAAAGATTACAGGTAGATTCTGTAAAGCTACGTCGTGAATTACCTGGTCGTACGCACGTTGTAGAAACGTGGAGTAAATATTACAATACACGATCATCCCCTGTGTAGCCATTCCGGCAGCAAGGGTTACGGCGTGTTGTTCTGCAATTCCAACATCAAAAGCACGTTCCGGAATTTCATCCATCATGAATTTTAGCGAACTTCCCGATGGCATTGCCGGCGTGATTCCGATAATCTTCGGATTCTTTTTGGCTAAATCTAAGAGGGTTAAACCAAAAACATCCTGGTATTTTGGTGGCTGGTTTTCTTCCGATTTTAAAAGAATTTCCCCTGTTGAAGCATCAAATTTTCCGGGAGCATGGTATTTTACCTGATTCTCTTCGGCTTGTTGCAGGCCTTTGCCTTTTGTTGTAACAATGTGAAGAAATTTGGGCCCTTTTATTTTTTTTAAACGATTTAATTCTTTTATCAATCCAATTAAATCGTGACCGTCGATGGGTCCTGAATAGTCAAAATTCAGCGATTTAATCATGTTATTCTTCTTCGGATTTTTCCCTTCTTTTACCGCAGTAAGATATTTTTTTAAAGCACCAACACTGGGATCAATTCCGATCGCATTATCATTTAGAATGACCAATAGATTAGCGTCTGTTACTCCGGCGTGATTTAACCCTTCAAAAGCCATTCCCGATGCGATAGAGGCGTCACCAATTACAGCAATATGTTGTTTGTCGGTTTCTCCTTTTAAGTGAGATGCAATGGCCATTCCAAGTGCTGCCGAGATGGAAGTAGAGGAATGTCCTACGCCAAAAGTATCGTAAATACTTTCGCTTCTTTTAGGAAATCCGGAAATGCCACCAAGCTGTCTGTTAGTATCGAAGTTCTCTTTTCTTTCGGTAAGGATTTTGTGTCCGTAAGCCTGATGTCCAACATCCCAAACCAGTAAATCTTCGGGTGTGTTAAAAACATAATGCAAAGCAATTGTAAGCTCAATAACGCCTAAACTGGCGCCTAAGTGCCCCTCTTTTACCGAAACAATATCAATAATAAAATCACGTAATTCCTTAGCCAATTGGGGTAATTGAGTTTCGTCGAGTAAACGTAAATCGGCCGGATTGTTTATGTTGGAGAGTAGATTGCTTTTCATTTTTCTATAAAAAACAAATTTACAATTTTAAAGTTAAAATTTAGTTCAATAAAGCGGCTTATGAGATTTTATTATTTAATTGTGATTGGTAAAATGTAAGAGGATCGGACAATCGTATTGTTTATTTTTCCGGGAATCCAATTGGGAGCGGTTTTTAGAATTTTAATAGCTTCTTCTCCGATTTCTACAGGAGTATTTTTAACTATGTTGAAATTATTCAAACTGCCGTCTTTCTCTATTACAAATAGAATAAATATTTTCCCTCGATATTTTTCTGTCGTGCCTGGGGCTGTATAATTTTTATTGAAAAACGCATAGAATTTTTTCATCCCCTCTTCCGGAACAGGCAAAACATCTAAGTCATTGGAGTTAAAAACGATGTCATATTTAAGTGGGATTTCATCATTTTTCGGAATCACTATTCCCATTGTGGCTCGTGGAGAACATTTTTCGTTACTTTTTTTTGAGTCTGTCTTTGAAGCGGAATCATTTCTAATAATAGATTTTCCTGTCGAAGCATTGTCGACAATTTCTATGGTATCAATTTTTTGTTTGTTTCCATTTTTATCCGAACAGCTAAACAAAGTAGTCCCCATAGCAATAAATAGTGCCAACAAGAAGATTTTGTGATATTGAGTTTGCGAGTACAATACGCGATTCGGAATCTGAATAATGATTTCGTCCAATTGCGTGTTTTTAAACCTGCCACAAATGCTTTTATTCTGATTTGAAATAAAATAATGCTGAACCTCTTCGGGTAACATGGTAGTGAAATCAACCACAGTTTTAGTACAACTCAAACAGAATCTGCCGTTGTCTTTTGGTGTCATTTTGTCCCAGTTTTCTGTACAGGGTTCGGGAATAGAGATTTTATATTTTGTTTCCATTATTTAAATTACAAAGGACTAAATATAATAAAAATAAGGAGTAAAGATGTATTTTTGCGTTATGATAAACCCTTCTACCGACGAGTTCTGATGAAAAGGGTAAGAACGATTGAATTTTATAGTTAGAAAAATTGTATAACTTTGAAGTAAATCCTGAATGATATGAATGTAGAAGCGCAACGTAGGAATATTGTACACAGAATCCTGGATACTGAAAATGTGCAATTATTGAATCAGATTGAAGATTTACTAAATAATGATATTTATACCCATTCAACCAATGGAAAACCATTAACAGTAAAAGAGTATGAAAATCATTTGAATGAAATTATGAACCTTTCCGATGCCGGTGAACAGGGCTACAGCACCGAAGAAGCAAGAAAAAAGATCATAAAGAAATGAAGCCGGTTGTCTGGTCTGTAAATGCGATACAATCGATTCAGAACAGTTATGATTATATTTATTCTCAAAGTCCGAAAAATGCGGATTTGGTAGTAGAAACTTTATTTGATTTGGGTGAAAAACTCAATTTGTTTCCAGAGAAAAATCCAATAGAACCGTTGTTCAATTCAAAAGACATCAGGTTTTTTCCTAAATGGAATTTTAAAATAGTCTACAGAATTGAAAAAAGCAAAATTTATATTCTGGATATTTTTTCTGTATCTCAAAATCCTAAAAATTACAGATTATAGTTTTGAAACTAATTTGTAAATTACTTATAGCATAAAAATTTTATGATAAACCCTTTTACCGACGAATACTTCATGAAAAAAGCTTTACAAGAGGCAGAAATGGCTTTTGATAAAGGTGAAATTCCTGTTGGAGCCATAATTGTTGTAGCGGATAAAGTTATAGCAAGAAGTCATAACCTGACTGAATTGCTTATTGATGTTACCGCCCATGCCGAAATGCAGGCCATTACCGCGGCGGCAAATTTTCTGGGTGGGAAATATTTAAAAGATTGCACCTTGTACGTAACACTGGAGCCTTGCCAGATGTGTGCGGGGGCTTTGTATTGGAGTCAGATTACAAAAATTGTTTTTGGAGCCCGTGATGAACAGCGCGGTTTTATGACAATGGGCACAAAATTACACCCAAAAACTACCGTAGTTTCAGGAATTATGGCCAATGAAGCAGCCGATTTAATGAAACGTTTTTTTGCTTTAAGGAGAAAATAATACAAGTCATTTAGTGTGATAGGACACGGATTATACGGATTCGCTGGCGCGAAGACGCGGATAAACGCGGATTTTATTTTTTTTTCTATACTTTATGACAAGAGTTTTTTTTAGTACTTGTTTTAACTTTGGTAAAACAATCTTCTAAGTGTCTATCAAAATGATAAAGACAAAGCAACTTTAAGCATGCCCTATAAAAAAATCCGTTTCTATCCGCGTCTTCGCGTCAGCGAATCCATTTCATCTGCGTCCAGATCCGCAACAGTGTTATAAAATAATTTTAAGCATGCCCGAAAAGAAAAATCCGTTTCTATCCGCGTCTTCGCACCAGCGAATCCGTTTCATCTGCGTCCGTATCCGTAACAGTGTTATAAAGTAATTTTAAGCAGAACCTATAAAAAAAATCCGTTTCTATCCGCGTCTTCGCACCAGCGAATCCGTTTCATCTGCGTCCGTATCCGTAACAGTGTTATAAAGTAATTTTAAGCAGAACCTATAAAAAAAAATCCGTTTCTATCCGCGTCTTCGCACCAGCGAATCCCTATAATCCGTGTCCCTATCCGTAACAAGATTAAAAAGGGAGTTTTCTATCTGTGTCCTTGCATTAACAAATCCATTTCATCTTCACATTAATTTCAGATAATTGTTATTTCTAATGAATTTTCTGCTTAATTGTAAAATAAAAATACGCTACTTTTACTATAATATAATTAACATTTCTTCAGTTATACTTTAAGTTGTGTGAAGTGTTACGACCTTATATCGAATCTTAAATTTCTAACCATTAATTCTATTTCAAGTGAAGGCAAAAAGATTAGTTTACGTATTTCTTGTGTTTTTTATTCTTCAGGCGTGTGGCAGAAAATCAGCTGCAGATTTCAATTCTGATTTTTCACTATTCAGAGCGTACATCACTAGTTTTACGGGGGGAATTGTCCCGTCGCAGTCGGACATACGCGTGGTTTTGGCTTTCGAGAAAAAAGAATGGAAGGTTAATGAGGAATTGGATGATGATTTATTTGATATCTCGCCAAATGTACATGGTAAAGTTGTCGCGCTTTCGAGTAATACGATTGCCTTTATCCCTGAAAAAAAACTAAAACCCGGAACAGAATATCAAGTTACTTTAAACTTAGATAAACTAATTACATTGCCTAAGGAAGAAGAAAAGGAACTTTCTAAATTCAATTTTACCGTTAAAACCATTAAACAGGATTTTACGATAAATACGTTGGACATTCAATCGCACAGTAAAGAATACCAATATCTGAATTGCGTATTGAAAACCGCAGATGATATTGATTTGGAAACCGCTCAAAAGCTCGTTGAAGCCAGTCAAAAAGGAAATAAATTAAAGATCAAGTTCGATAATTCAGTAAAATCAGGTAAAGAATTCAAATTTATCATTGACAGCATTCAGCGCTTTTCTGAGCCAAGTGAACTTGAAATCGCTTACGACGGAAATGATTTCGATATAGATCAGAAAGGGAAAATAGACTTTCCGATTACAGGAATAAACGAATTCAAAGTGATAAAGGTTGAAATTCCGGACGAAAACAATCAGTCGGTTTCTATCAATTTTTCTGAACCCCTTGAAAAAGGACAGGATTTTGCAGGTTTGGTAGCCATTCAAAATACGAATAATTTAAAATTTGCGACACAAGGAAATGTACTAAAAGTATATTTCAGTAATGAAAAAGCAGCGCCAAAAGTAGTTCATGAAGCTGTAGTAGCAGATACAATTACAGCTGCCGTTGCCGTAGATTCTGCAAGTGTTGTTATAGATAGTGCAGCTGTAGCCGTGTCGGAAGTAACTGTTGAGGCAGAACCGGAAGTGGTAGCAGAAGAGCCCGAATCAGACCAAAATATAACCGGAGAGTTATTGCTGGAAGTTTTTCAGGGAATAGAAAGTCAGTACGGTAAGAAAATGGAGCAAAGTTATTCTCAGAAAATCTCTTTTGACCAGATAAAACCAAATGTACGTTTTGTGAAAAATGGAACGATTTTACCAAGTTCCAACAATCTAAAACTCAATTTTGAAACGGCAAACCTGAGTGCAGTAGATGTAAAAGTTTATAAAATCTATAAAAACAACATACTGCAATTTCTTCAAAATAATGAATTAAACGGAGCGCAAAATTTAAAACGAGTTTCTCAGCCCGTCGCCAAAACGACGATAAACCTTAAAGAAAACACGTTGGTTAATTTAAGCAAATGGAACACTTTTGCCTTAGATTTATCGAAGATTATTAAACCCGAACCGGGTGCCATTTACAGAGTAGAATTCTCGTATAAAAAGAAATATTCTTTATACAAATGCGAAACGACCGAAAGTGATACAGAAGAAAATGAAGAGGACGAAGTTGATGAAAAGGATGTGAATTATAGTGGAAACTCTTACGATGATTATTACTACGATGATTACGAATGGAGAGAAAGCCAAGATCCATGTACAGGATCGTATTATTACAATGCAAGAATTGCGACCAATATTTTGGCTTCAGATTTGGGAGTAATAGCCAAAAGAGGAGAGAATAAATCGTATTTGTTTGTCGTAAACAATATCCTTACAACAGATCCGGTTTCGAATGCAAGAGTAGATTTATACAACTTTCAACAGCAAAAAATCGCTACAACGGCCACGAGTAGTGAGGGAATAGCATCCTTCCAAATCGATCGATTTGCTTATTTTGCTATCGTTACTTTGGGAGATCAATCGACTTATGTAAAGCTTGATGACGGAAACTCGTTATCCGTAAGTAATTTTGATGTTGCCGGAGAAACACTTCAAAAAGGACTGAAAGGATTTATTTATGGGGAGCGTGGTGTTTGGCGTCCCGGAGATAATTTGTATTTGTCTTTTATTTTGAATGATGCTGCCAATAAACTGCCAAAAGCACATCCGATAAAATTCAGGCTAACAGATCCAAATGGAAAGGTAACCTATCAAACCGTTCAGAAATCAAATGAATTGAATCATTATGCTTTTATTGTACCAACAGATCCCGACGCGCCAACAGGAAGTTGGGAGGCAATGGTAAGTGTTGGAGGAGCTAAATATTATAAAAGCATTAAAATTGAAACGATAAAACCAAATCGTTTAAAGATTAAAAACAGCTTCCAAAGAGCCATATTATCGTCATCTTACCCTAACTCAAGTAATCTGGAGGTGGCTTGGCTTCATGGTGCCATCGCCAAGAATTTGAATGTAGAAATGCAAGCCAAATTCTCAGAGCAGAAAACTACTTTTAAAGGCTACGATAAATATACTTTTGATGACTTAGTACGTAAATTCAGTACAGAAGAGGTGAATATATTTTCAGGAAAATTAGATGCCAATGGAAGAGCGTCGGTAAGTATCAATCCGAAATTACAAGGTCAGGCTCCGGGAATGTTGCGAGCTTCCTTTATTACCAAAGTATACGAAGAAGGCGGGGATTTCAGTATGGATGCAATGGCGACAACCTATTCGCCATACAAAACCTATGTGGGTGTAAAAGCACCGGAAGTAAATCGATATGGAATGCTCGAAACGAGAACCAACAATCGTTTTGATATTGTAACCGTTGATGAAAACGGAAGACCAAAAGCGGTTAGGGATCTGGAAGTAAAAGTTTATAAAGTAGAATGGCGCTGGTGGTGGGATGCTTCGAGCGATAATTTATCCAATTACAATTCTTCAGAAGCAACCACTTCCTACAAAACATTCAAAGTAAGTACAAATGCAAGCGGAAAAGCAAGCATACAATTTGCTTTGGAAGACGAAGAATGGGGACGTTATATGATTCGGGTTTCGGATGAAACGGGTGGACATGCAACAGCCTTAACAGTAAATATCGATTGGCCAATCTGGTCCGGAAAAACCAGAAATACGGATGCTTCAACAGCCAATATGCTTGTTTTTTCGACCGATAAAAAAGAGTATGCAGTAGGAGAAAAAGCGCAGATTTCTTTCCCTTCAAGTGAGGGTGGACGTGCCTTGGTTTCTATCGAAAATGGTTCAAGAGTAGTACAGACACTTTGGGTAAAAACGCAAAAAGGGGAAACGAAAGTAGAGGTGCCAATTACGGCGGCAATGGCTCCCAATGTCTATTTTAATATCACGCTTTTGCAACCTCATGCCTCGACCAAAAACGATTCTCCGATTCGTATGTACGGAATTGTTCCGATTGGGGTTGTTGATAAAAATACCAAATTAGAGCCGACACTTATAATGCCCGATGTTTTAAGACCGGAACAATCCTTTCCTGTAAAAGTCAGCGAGAAATCCGGTAAAGAAATGACCTACACCATTGCTATTGTAGATGAAGGCTTGTTGGATTTAACCCGATTCAAAACCCCAAATGCCTGGGATAGTTTCTATGTACGGGAAGCTTTGGGTGTAAAAACCTGGGACGTATATGACGATGTGATTGGTGCTTACGGCGGAAAAGTAAATCAGATTTTCAGTATTGGTGGGGATCAGGATTTAGGTGGAGGAAAAGCCAAAAAAGCCAATCGTTTTAAACCGGTTGTAATTTATCTGGGACCATTCAAATTAGAGAAAGGACAAACAAAAACACATCAGGTTACATTACCAAAATACATTGGTTCTGTACGAACGATGGTTGTGGCGGGAGATGCAACAACAAGTGCCTACGGAAGTGCAGAGAAAGCAACTCCGGTTCGCAGTCCGCTGATGGTGTTGGCTTCGTTGCCAAGAAAAATTTCTCCGTCAGAAAAAGTAACGATTCCGGTTACGGTTTTTGCGACAGAAAAAAATATTAAAAATGTAAGAGTTCAGATTAAAACCAGCAATGGCTTGCAGGTGATCGGAAGTACCGTTCAAAATGTAGTCTTTGCACAGCCGGATGAAAAAATGGCGTATTTTAATCTGGCAGTAGGCAGTCAGACCGGAATTGCAAAAGTGCAGATTATAGCTACTTCGGGCAGAGAAAAATCATCCTATGAGGTAGAGATCGATATGACAAACCCGAATCCGGTGACCAATACCTATACCGATGTGATTCTGCCTCCGAACAGTTCTAAGACTATCGCCTGGAAAACCTTCGGAGTTTCGGGAAGTAATAAAGCCAAACTGGAGGTTTCTTCGATGCCAACGATTAATTTGAACGGAAGATTGCAATATCTGATTCAGTATCCACACGGTTGTGTAGAGCAAACGACTTCATCTGTTTTTCCACAATTGTTTTTGACTGATGTTGCAGATATTGATGCAACCCGTCAACAGCTTATTCAGAAGAATGTAGCAGCGGGGATTACAAGATTAGGAAGTTTTCAATTGCCAAACGGAGGACTTTCGTACTGGCAAGGAAATACAATTGCAGATGATTGGGGAACTTCTTATGCCGGACATTTTATAATTGAAGCAGAGAAAAAAGGGTATGTTTTACCGATTAACTTTAAATCAAAATGGATTTCCTACCAACAAAAAGAAGCTAAAAAATGGCGTTTTGAACAGCGTTACGGAAATGATATGGCACAAGCGTACCGTTTGTATACCTTAGCCTTAGCCGGTTCTCCTGATTTGTCTTCTATGAACAGGCTGCGTGAAACAACCGGAATTTCAAACGAAAGTAAATTGCGATTGGCTGCGGCTTATGTTTTAGCAGGTCAGAAAAGTGCAGGATTAACGTTGTTATTGCATAGTAAAATTGACGATAATTCAGGTGAGTACAGCTATTACTATTATGGATCAGGTGATCGAAACAGAGCAATGGCACTGGAGACTTTATTGTTGTTAAACCAAAAAGAGAATGCTTTTTTAATGGCAACAAAATTAGCAAAAAGCATGGCAAGCGACCAGTGGATGAGTACACAGACCACGGCCTATTGTTTGTATGCAATGTCTAAATTTTCATTGAATAATGGTCCGAAAGGAATTGATATTCAATTTAGCAAGGATGGAAAAGCGCAGCAAATAAAAACAGCTAAAACAGTTGCTGACAGAAGTTTGGTGGTGAAATCCGGAAGCAATAGTATTACTTTAAAAAACAATAAAAAGAATACGATTTATGTTCGGGTGTTAAATACGGGAATTTTACCAATCGGTCAGGAAAATGCGATTCAAAGTAATCTTTCTGCCGGAATAGTTTTCAAAAACAGAAAAGGCGGTGTAATTAATGTTTCCAGAATTACACAGGGAACGGAGTTTGTAGCTGAGGTAACAATTAAAAACCAGAAAAATGAATATGTGCAGAATGTAGCCTTGTCACAGATTTTGCCATCCGGATTTGAGATTGTAAACACGCGTTTTACAGATTACGGTGAAGCAACAAGTAATACGGCTGATTATATTGACATTCGTGACGACAGAACGAATTTCTATTTTGGTTTAAAAGCCGGAGAAACCAAAACATTCAAAATTTTACTTAATGCCTCTTATCTGGGAAGTTATTATTTACCGGGATTACAATGTGAAGCGATGTACGATCATACGTTCCTAGCAAGAACAAAAGGATTCTGGGTAGCAGTTGTAAAATAATTGATTATTTTTTTTAAACCTGACAGGTTTCTAAAACCTGTCAGGTTTGAAAAAATGGATTAGAATATTAAAATTGTAAAATTGAAAAATAAATTTAAAGCGCTTTTTCAGCGCTGTGTCAATTGGATAAAAAGAAATAAAATTAAATCACTAATTGCGTTTTTGCTGTTAGTGATTTATTATTTTTCGTTGCCCGGAACTCTATTTAAAGAGCCTTACTCGACTATTATAGAAAGTAAAGAAGGGGAATTATTAGGAGCTAAAATTGCTCGTGATGGACAATGGCGTTTTCCGGCACAGGACAGTGTTCCGGATAAGTTTAAAAAGTGCATCGTTTATTTTGAAGACGAGTATTTCTACAAACATCCTGGTTTTAATCCGGTTGCAATGGTAAATGCGATTAAGCAGAATAGAAAAGCCGGAAAAGTAGTCCGCGGAGGAAGTACACTTACACAACAAGTGATCCGCTTATCCAGAAAAGGAAAAAAGAGAACTTATTTTGAAAAAGCAATAGAAATCATTCTGGCAACCCGATTGGAATTAGGGTATTCAAAAAACGAAATCCTCGAATTATATGCCGCACATGCCCCGTTTGGAGGAAATGTTGTGGGGCTCGAGATGGCCTCCTGGCGTTATTTCGGAGTGCAATCCAATCAATTATCATGGGCAGAAAGCGCTACTTTGGCGGTTTTACCCAATGCCCCGAGTTTGATTTACCCGGGAAAAAATCAGATAAAATTGTTAGAAAAGCGCAATCGGTTATTGCTAAAACTACACAAAGAAGGGAGCATTGACAAACAGACCTACGAACTTTCTATTGAAGAACCCTTGCCTCAAAAACCATATGACTTGCCACAGATTGCCCCACATTTATTACAGCGAGTGGCAAAGAACGGAGAAGGTACGCGGGTTAAGACAACTGTAGATGTTGCACTGCAAAACAGGGTCAATCAGATTGCGAAATTTTATTACAATCAATACAAGCAAAATGAAGTCAATAACCTGGCAATTCTGGTAATTGATGTTCAGGACCGCAGTATCATAAGTTACGTTGGGAATTCGCCAACAGATCGTGACCACCAAAAAGACGTTGATATTATTGGAGCACCAAGAAGTACAGGAAGTATACTTAAACCTTTGTTGTACGCCGCAATGCTCGACGATGGAGAACTGTTACCAAACACCCTGGTTGCCGATGTTCCTACTCAGATTGCAGGTTACACCCCTCAGAATTTTAATTTGACTTTCGACGGAGCTGTTCCGGCACATCGGGCTTTGTCGCGTTCTTTAAATATTCCGTCGGTATTGATGTTGCAGGATTTTGGAGTCAGTAAATTTTATGAGGAGCTGCAAAAGTTTAAATTAAAAGACATTAATAAATCACCGGATCATTATGGTTTGTCTCTTATTTTGGGAGGTGCCGAAAGTAATTTGTGGGATTTGTGCCGAACCTATTCCAATTTATCTTCAACAGTAAATTATTTTAATAAAAGCCACGGTAAATATAGAACCCAAGAATTCGCAGAATTGAATTACGACACCGATTTTAAGCCCGATTTTGGATCAGAAAGCGAGCAGAAGAACATATTAGGCGCGGGATCAATTTGGTTGACGTACAATGCCATGGAAGAAGTAAATCGACCGGAAGGAGATGAGGCGTGGAAATTTTATGACAGCTCACTTAAAATTGCGTGGAAAACAGGAACTAGTTTCGGTAATCGTGATGCATGGGCAATCGGAACCAATTCCAGATACGTTGTGGGAGTATGGGTCGGAAATGCGACAGGAGAGGGAAGACCAACTTTGACCGGAGTTACAAGTGCTGCACCAATTTTGTTTGATGTATTTAATTTGCTACCGAGACAGCGGTGGTTTGAAATTCCTTATGAGGATTTAAATGAAGTAGAAGTTTGTCGTTTAAGCGGGCATTTGGCTAAAGAAGGTTGTCCGAAAATAAAACAATTAGTTACAAAAAAGGGAAAGACAACAACGGTTTGTTCGTATCATAAAATAATTCATTTAGATCAAACCGAACAATTTCAGGTAAACAGCAGTTGCGAAAGTGTCGATAAAATGATTACTAAAAACTGGTTTGTATTGCCTCCTGTTATGGCCTGGTATTACAAAAGCAAGCATATTGAGTATGTTCCGCTACCTCCTTTTAAAGAAGATTGTATCGGTACACAAACGGGTTCTATGGACTTTATTTATCCAAAAGCGAACAGTAAAATTTATTTAACGAAGGATTTTAATAGTGAAGTACAGCCCGTAATTTTTAAAGTGGCCTATTCTCAAAGAGAAAAACAATTGTTTTGGTACGTCGATCACGTTTATAAAGGCGTCACTAAAGTTTTTCACGAAAAACCAATTATGATGAGTGCAGGGTTTCATTACATCACGGTTGTTGACGAATCTGGAAATGAAATTAACAGAAGAGTTGAGGTAATAAGAGAATAGTATCGGATCAAGACTAAAAGTTACTAAGCTGACCTATGAGCAAAGAAAAAGCCACAGATTAAAGGACTAAAAAGATTAAATAATCTGTGTAAATCTTTTTAATCAGTGGCAAAAAAATAATTCGTGCCAATTCGTGAAATTCGTGGCAGAATCATAAAGGTGGTGAAAATAAAATAGCATGCAGATTTGCTTCGCCAGTTCGCTATCGGGCAGCAGATTTTCGCAAGAGCAATAATAGAAAATCTGTGAAAATCTTTTTAATCCGTTTAATCTGTGGCACTATTTTTTAACAAAAGACTTCAAAAATAATTCGTGCCAATTCGCGAAATTCGTGGCAAAACACTGAAAAAAAGGCACAAAAAAACCGCTAATCTTTCGAAAAGCGGTTTTTGTTTATTCTGAAATAACATTTCCTTTTTTATCATAGAAATGGTATTCTAAGTACGTGTAAGCGTCACGAGGTATGATTTTCACCCATTTCTTATGTTCAAAAAACCATTTTGAACGTAATGATGGAAAACCTTTACTGAGGTATGCAGCCACAAACGGATGTGTATTAAGCACAACTTTATTGTGGGTTTTTAAAATTCTTTCTAAATCAGAGGTGATTTTATCAATGATTAAAATTGGTGCTTCAATTTCACCATGCTCATTGTTTGGATCTTCTTCTCTAGTTTTAATGTTAACTTCTGGTCTTACGCGTTGTCTTGTAATCTGGACTAGCCCAAATTTACTCGGTGGTAAGATTTTATGCTTTGCTTTATCGTCGCTCATTTCTTCTCGCAAGAAGTCGAACAGGACCTTCCTATTTTCAGGATTAGACATATCAATAAAATCAACTACGATTATTCCACCCATATCACGCAAACGAAGTTGTCTGGCAATTTCGGCGGCAGCAATCATATTCACTTCCATGGCAGTGTCTTCCTGATTAGTCGCTTTATTCGAACGATTTCCGCTGTTTACGTCAATGACGTGTAGAGCTTCCGTATGTTCGATTATCAGATAAGCGCCTTTGCTCATTGAGACCGTTCTTCCAAATGAAGTTTTGATTTGTCTTTCTATATTGTATTTCTCAAAAATTGGAGTGTCATTTGATTGATAAAACTTAACAATCGATTGTTTGGAAGGTGCAATTTCTTGCAAGTATTCCTTTGTTTGATGGTACAACTCTTCATCATCTATCTGAATACCGCTGAAGGTATCATTGAATACATCTCTTAATATTGAAGAAGCTCTGTTAAGCTCTCCTAATACTTTTGATGGATGATGAGCAGTTGGTAATTTTTTACACATTGCAGTCCATCTGCTAAGCAGGTTCTGCAAATCTTTTTCTAATTCGGCTACGTTTTTGCCTTCGGCTACTGTGCGAACAATAACACCAAATCCTTTAGGTTTGATCGATAATACAAGTTTTTTTAGACGATCCTTTTCCTTTTTGTCTTCTATTTTTTGTGAAATAGAAACACGGTCAGAAAACGGAACGAGAACAATAAATCTTCCTGCCAAGGAAAGCTCAGCGCTTATTCTTGGACCTTTGGTAGATATAGGTTCTTTTACAACTTGTACTAAAACAGATTGATTGGCACTTAAAATATCAGTAATGATGCCATCTTTGTCAATCTCTTTTTCAAACTGAAAGGTTTTTAGGGAGAAATCTTTTATTTTACCTGCGCTTACAAGTTTTATGAATTTCAGTTGGGAAGCTAAGTTAGGTCCTAAATCATGATAATGTAAAAAGGCATCTTTTTCGAAGCCTACATTTACAAAAGCAGCATTAAGTCCAGCAACTGGTTTTCGTATTTTGGCAATAAATATATCACCAACCTGAAAATTGCTTTTCTCTTCTTCTTTGTGTAATTCAATTAGTTTTCCATCTTTTAATAAGGCAAAATCTACGGCTTCAGAACTAGATCTAATGATTAATTCTTTATTCACACTGTAAATTTTTATCTGTTTTTTCAGAAAATAGAAGAAAGAGAAAAGAAAATGGATTTTTTTTAAGAAATCTAAAGTCTAAAATCTCAGGTCTAAAATCTTATTTACAGATGGATTAAACAATATTTTTTTAACAGGTATTGAACCCGGGAGGGAAAAGCTAAATCTCAAGTTTTAAAACTCCAAATTCCAATTGAAATCTATAGAGATTCCTCTTTTTTTGGATTTTGGATTTTATTTTTTGGAATTTTTGAAATTTCCCAAATTTCAATGAACGTTTAAAAAGAAAAAAGTAGTTTAAAACTACTTTTTCTTCTTGTGACGGTTAGCTCTCGCTCTTTTTTTTCTTTTGTGAGTAGCTACCTTATGTCTCTTTCTTTTTTTACCACTTGGCATATCGTATCGATTTTATGATTAATTAATAATGTTATTTAGCTTCGTTGTTTGTTTTAACCCCTTCTACAAATACTTTTGCAGGTTTAAAAGCAGGAATGTTGTGTGCTGGAATTTTGATAGTGGTGTTTTTAGAAATGTTTCTACCAGTTTTTTCAGCTCTAGTTTTTACAATAAAACTACCGAAACCTCTTAGGTAAACATTATCTCCAGTCTCTAGTGAAGTTTTAACTTCTTCCATAAAAGTTTCTACTGTTGCTTGAACATCTCCTTTTTCAAGACCAAGTTTCTCTGAAATTTTCGCTACGATATCTGCTTTCGTCATTTTCTTTCCTATTTTATTTTATAAATGGTGTACTATTTTTTGAGTTTGCAAATATAGGAATTAAAAAAATAATTAATCAAGCTAAATCGTTAAATTTTAATTACATAAACATTTACTTTTGTAATCTAAGTATTTTGCAATGAATTTTCATAACATATTGATAAATTGGTATTTACAGAACAAACGTGATCTGCCATGGCGAAAAACGACCAATCCATACCTAATTTGGCTCTCAGAAATTATGTTGCAACAGACCAGAGTTGCGCAAGGAATGCCCTATTTTTTTTCTTTTACAAAGGAATTTCCTACTGTTTTTGATTTAGCAAATGCCGATGAAGAGCAGGTTTTGAAACTTTGGCAGGGGTTAGGGTACTATTCTCGTGCCCGAAATCTGCATAAAACGGCTCAGTACGTCGCCAATGAGTTGAATGGTGTTTTTCCTCCTTCCTATAAAGACTTACTAAAATTAAAAGGAGTTGGAGAATATACAGCCGCTGCAATAGCTTCTTTTTCTTATAATGAAGTAGTGCCTGTTGTAGATGGAAATGTATTTCGGGTACTTTCTCGTTACTTTGATGTTGAATCCGATATTGCATTGCTTGCGACTAAGAAAGAATTTACTGCACTGGCACATGAATTAATGCCGAAAGACAATCCGGCTATCTTTAATCAGGCGATTATGGAATTTGGAGCTTTGCAGTGTGTTCCTAAAAGTCCCAACTGCCCTGTTTGTGTCTTTACTGATAGTTGTGCGGCGCTGCAAAAAAAGAAAGTCGATGTTCTGCCTGTTAAATCCAAAAAGATAAAAGTGACGAATCGGTTTTTTAATTACTTGATTCTGGAGGATGATCTAGGGAATACTTTAATTCAAAAAAGGACTTTAAAAGGAATCTGGCACAATCTCTATGAATTTCCGCTTTTAGAAACGCAGGAGATTGTTGGTTTTGATTTTGTCTCAAAAGCAGCTGCGAATGATATTTTTCCTGCCTATACTATTATAGGTATAGAGGAGTGTAGTGATGCGACCGTTATTCATAAACTTTCGCACCAGCATTTACATATTCAGTTCTGGAAAATTAAAATAAAAGACAGAATTGAAAACGGTATAGAAGCTAACAATTTGAAAACGTTTCCTTTCCCAATTGCCATTTATAATTTTATTTTAAAAAAGAATGATGTAATTGTTATTTAGGGTATTGAAAAAGTTCTGTTTTTAAAAATTGATTAAAATAAAGATTTCGATTTTATTTCTTGTTTGTACTGAAATTTAAATTATTCAAGACTATTGAGCACTATGGCTGGTGAGTAGAGTTGTTATGATTTTTGTTTCTATCTGGTTGTTTTTATTTCTGAATTACAAAAGTCATTTTTTGTTTCTGTGAAAAAAATGTAGGATAAAACTTTTATTCTATATATTTGCCAGCATAAATCAAAATAAACCAAAATTTTACAGAATGAAAAAAAATCTTTTATTACCCGCTTTTTTATTTGTTTCTATGTTTGTTAACGCAAGTGTTGTGAAACATAACAATGTTAATGCTGAAAAGAATAGTGTTGTTAAAATTGAAACTGTAGGGGCGAATTTAGAAACAGAGGAATTAGAGAGTCCTTTTTGTTTTACAAGAACAAGTAAATGGTACGTGGAAAGTTATATGGGGATGGATGGTGAAGTATACGACGTATATGAAGTTGAAACCACTACTACTTGTTATTAAAAACAAATAAACTTTATTGAGCTGGCAGTTAATTATGGAGGCATAATTAACTGCATAGTTTTTGAGGTAGATTAAATATTTTGAATTACTGTCTCTATGTTTGCTGAAACTTAAAAAAATAAATAAATTATGAAACTCACTTTTATACTATCAATACTCTTTTTTTATTCTATTGGATATTCTCAATCTGTTGTAGTTAACTTTACTGAAAAAAGAATTGTTAGTAAAGAAAAACTGGAAGCAATTCCTGAATTCGCTAGAAAGAATGCGCTGGCAACTTATGACTATACTTTGGAATATAGTAATGGTGTTTCTTTTTATAAGAATAATTCAGAAGTAAAAAATGTTGATAGTGTAGAGAAATCAGATTCGAAAAGCACAAAAGAAGAAGTATCCTCGAATAAACAAGAGATTCTTCATAAAGTTACAAACAAGTTTGTTGAAAAATGGTATTATGCTGATTTTAATAAAGACGAGTTGCTGTTTAGTGTTTATAATGGAAAGGATTTTTATGGGAAAGATCATTTATTGCAATGGAATTGGCAAATTTCAAATGAAACTAAAGAAATAAACGGTTTCCAATGTAGAAAAGCAACTTCAGAAGCTTTCGGGTATTATTTTACGGCGTGGTTTACGGAAGATATTGCTATAAGTGCCGGTCCGGATAAATTTAATGGACTTCCGGGGCTCATTTTATATATTGGTACAAAACATTATGAATATGTGGCTACGAGTGTAAAAGTAAATAAAGAACCAATTGTAATTGTAAAACCGGAAATGTCGGGCAATACAGTTACTATGACTGAATTAGAAAGATATGTAAAAGAAGGTGTGAGTAAGTTGAAATCGGGTACTACTAATGAAGTTAAAGGAAATACTGCAATAACGAGAACAACAACAGTTATTCGTTAGACAATATAAAAACATCCATGCGATTTAAATTATTGATTATTTTAACTTTTGCATTTTTTCAGACAAAAGGACAAACGGTTATAAAAGGAACAATTAAAGATTCGCTGCAAAAACCTGTAAAGCTTGTTAATGTGAGACTGTACAGTAAGTCGGATAATTCTCTAGTTGATTTCAAACAATCCGATAGTCTTGGGAAATTCGAGTTAGTTTCCAAAACTAATATCGAAAACTTTGTACTTAAAGCAAGTTTTATAGGGTATAGACCGTTTTTGCTTGAATTTACAAACCCGGAAAAAAAAATATTGCTGGAAAAAAACATCCTCTTAAAAGAAGATGTTTTTAAAATGAAAGAAGTTATTATTAAAGCTGATTTTAGAGATATTATTGATAGAAATGACACAGTTACATTTAATCTTAAAAAATTATTAAATGGTTCAGAGCAAAAACTAAAAGATGTTCTGAAAAAACTTCCTGGAATTAGTATTGATAATGATGGTAAAATAAAATATAAAGGAAAAAAAATTGATGATTTGCTGATTGAAGGAGATGAATTTTTTGGGACTCAGCACCAATTAGCAACAGAAAATATAAAATCTGAAATAATTGAAAAAATAGAGGTTTTAAAAAACTTTAAAAACTTATCTTCAATATCTGGTTTTGATAATTCGGGAAGAACAGCATTGAATATTTCTGTTAAAGAGGAATTTAAAAACGCAATTAAGGGTAGTATTGATGCTGAATATGGAATAAAAAACCGTTTTCGTCAACATAACAACATTTACAATTTTGCAAGTAAAGTTAAATTAAATCTTATCACTGATATTAACAATACCAATAATCCTTCTTTTACGGTAAATGATTATATAGAATTAAAAAAAGGAGTAAAAATCGATATTGAAAACGAGAATGAATCAAATACGTTTTCGGTTGATGAGAATATTCCGTCATTTTTGTTTTCGGCAGATGATGTACATAAAAAAAATATTCGTTTCTATTCTGTAAATTTCAGTAATAAGCTTTCGAAGACAAGTAAAATTCATGGATTATCTATCTTAAATCAAGTTGATCAAAATGAATTTTTAGAATCAAAACAGACTTTTTTTTCGGAAAAAAATGATTTCATAGTAAATAAAAAGTCAATTATAGATGGGCTTTTGCTGTTTAATTCTAATCGCATAGAATATGAGTCAAAACCAAATGATAGGAATTATTACAATTATGTTGTCTCTTTAAATTTTAACAAAGAAAAACAAGATAACTTGATTGATAACAGTTCAGATAATGAAAGAACAATTTTTAAGGAAAATAAAAATAACTTCAGTAGTAATGTTGGTCAATTATTTACTCATAAATTGAAAATAAATGATATAAATCTTTTTCAGTACGACGTATTTACAGATTTTACAAGTTATAAGAAAGATTTGCTCTTGAATTCAAATGCACCATTTCTTGGTTTGAATTTTAATAATACTTTTAATGTTCTTAGGGAGACTAAAGGAAGTTTGAATTCTGTAGGGATTAATTTCGATTTTTTAACTAAGAAAGATTTTGGGACATTTAAATTTTATGGAGGTTCAATCTCTAATTTTGAGACATTGGATTTTTTTCTGGATGAATTAAATCCCGGTTTCAATTCTAACCAGAGTCTTATAACTTCAAAGAATTATTTGGGGTTGAATTTTAGTAAAAAAAAGAAGGGTAATTTAGGTTACTCTCTCGGATTTAGACTCTCGGAAGCAACAATTCAATTTAATTCTGAGAGTGAAAATGTATTTGTTTTTCTTCCTTTTGCAGCTTTTAACTACGAATTCAGGCCAAACACAAGTGTTAATATTGCTTACAAAAGGGATTTTTCAAACGTAACGATAGATAAATTAATTTCGGGGTTTTATTTGGAGGATTACAGGACCGTTTTAAAGAATGGAAATATTTTGTACGATGCTATTTTGCCAAAAAATATTTTCAGTTTAAACAGTTCGTATTCTAATGTTGATGGCAATATAATTTCTTTTTTTGGCGCAATGTATTCAAGTAAAACAAAAGAAGTAGGTTTTAATACGATTAATTCAAATAATTTATCAGTTAAGCAGTATGAATATATAGAGCTGGACAATTCTTTCTATTCGTTTTTTACGATTGAAAAAAAGATGAAAAAAATCCCTTGGGCTATAAAATTAGCAACTATGCAATCTCGTTCTGAACAGGAATCTTTCATAAATAGTGTAAGTACGACTTTTAATTCTGTTCAGAGTAAAACAGAGTTAAATATATTGTCTTACTTTAAATCGAGCGTTTTTAATGTTAATTTTGGAGCAGAATATAGTATTAATAGATCTAAAAATAATTCAAACAAAGAAGAGAATAGTTTGAAAAAAAGTTCCTTTTTTGCGAGATTTAATGGTTTAGTCTTAAATGAAAGAATAAATTGGGAAATTGAAAATAAGTTTATTCATTTTAATTCTAATACTTCAGAACAAAAAAATATTTTTGAAATAAATCCTAGTATTAATTATAAAATTAAAAAATGGAGCATTATATTGAGAGGTGTAAATCTTTTAAATATAAAAGAAAACAATGTAAGGTTAAGAGTCGAAAATAGGGACTCTTATTTTGAAGAAACGAAATACAGCTCATTATCAGGTTTTGTGAATATAGGGATTGGGTATTCTTTTTAACTTTGATGAATTGAATGCTAAATCTAGTATTTTCTTTATTAAATTAGATTTAACTTTTGCTAAAATAATGTATCTTTGGGATAAATACCACAATTAAACCATGAACGGAACATTAAATAAAGTGATGCTCATTGGCCATTTGGGCGATGATGTAAAGATGCATTATTTTGATGGAGGAAACTGCATCGGACGTTTTCAGTTGGCAACAAACGAAGTTTACATTAATAAAACTACGAACGAAAAAATAACTTCGACAGAATGGCACAATCTGGTTGTGCGCAATAAGGCAGCTGAGATTTGCGAAAAATACCTTTCTAAGGGAGATAAAATATATATCGAAGGACGCATCAAGTCACGCCAGTGGCAAGCGGAAGACGGTACAACAAAGTATACGACCGAAATTCAGGTGACGGAGTTTACTTTCCTGACAACCAAAAAAGAAACTACAGGACATAAACCGAATTCCGAGTCAGAATCCGCAAAAAATGCTAACTTTGACGCGACTAACGAAGGCTTGCCTGTAAATGACCTGCCTTTTTGATTGTTTAACTAATTTTTTTCAGTTTGGACCCGGAGCCCAGTTTACTTTTTAATGCAAATTTAGACGTCAATTTAATAATTGGATTTGTCGGAATATTTATTTTGCTGTTTTTGTCGGCAATTGTTTCAGGTGCAGAAGTCGCACTTTTTTCATTGTCGCAAAAGGATATTGACGAGGCATTACAGGAAAATTCACCAAAAGGAAAAATTATTTCCACTCTTTTAGACCGCCCCAAAAAGCTTTTAGCAACATTACTGGTAGCTAATAACTTTTTAAATATTGGAGTTGTAATTCTGTTCTCCTTTGTAGGGAAGAACATTTTTGCCGATGTAGATTCACCGGTTTTAAAATTTATTCTGGAGGTTATTCTGGTTACTTTCTTTATTTTATTGTTTGGTGAAGTTTTGCCAAAAGTGTATGCCAGTCGTAACAATATAAAACTTGCGAAATGGGTGGCTTATCCCGTAGTCGTTTTAGATAAATTACTTTCCCCAATAAGTTTGCCTATGCGCAGTGTTACCCTATATTTGCAAAATAAACTAGGGAAGCAGAAAAACAATTTCTCCGTAAATCAATTGTCACAAGCTTTAGAACTTACAGATTCTGAAGGGACATCAAGTGAGGAGCAAAAAATATTAGAAGGAATTGTCTCTTTTGGTAACACGGATACCAAGCAGGTAATGAGTCCGAGAATTGATATTTTTGCTTTAGAAATTTCAGAATCATTTGAAGCTATTTATTCGAGAATAGTCGAAAAAGGATTTTCGAGAATTCCGGTTTACAGAGATAATATTGATCAGATCGAAGGTGTTTTGTTTGTTAAGGATTTATTACCTCACCTTGATAAAAAAGAATTTGATTGGGTGTCTTTAATTAGAGAACCCTTTTTTGTTCCTGAAAATAAAAAGCTGGACAACTTGCTAAAAGATTTCCAAAGCCTTAAAAGCCATTTGGCAATTGTGGTTGATGAATATGGAGGAACCTCCGGTTTGGTTTCTTTAGAAGATGTTATCGAAGAAATTGTGGGTGATATTAGTGATGAATTCGATGACGAGAATTTGAATTTTTCGCAAATTGACGAAAAGAATTTTCTCTTTGAAGGAAAGATCAATATGAAAGATTTTTACAGAATTGTAGAAGTAAACGAGGATGCTTTTGAATCTCGTAAAGGAGAAGCAGAAACGCTGGCCGGTTTTATTTTGGAAATTCTGGGTAATTTCCCTAAAAAGGATCAGAAAATTGCGTTTGAAAACTGTGTCTTCACTATCGAAACAGTAGATAAAAAACGTGTAAAACAAATAAAAGTAACATTAGATTAAAATGCTTAAAAAGATATTTTCAACAACTATAATTTTACTGGTTTTTACAATGGTAAGTTGTAAAAATGAAACATTGCCTAAGCCGTCAAGTTATTTACGTTTAGATTACCCGGAAGCGAAATATGTAAAATTTGAAAATAATTGCCCGTTTACTTTTGAAATGAACGAAGGTGCAATTATTAAAGGAGAGAAAAATTGTGGGTTTGCCATTACGTATCCTAAGATGAAAGCGACAATCTATCTGACGTATAAACCGGTAAATAACAATATTGATAAATTGCTAAAAGATGCGCAAAAGCTTACTTATGAGCACGTAATTAAGGCTGATGATATTTTAGAACAACCTTATTTGAATCCCGAAAAAAAGGTGTACGGTATGTTTTATCAGGTGGATGGAAATGCGGCCACAAACTCACAGTTTTATGTGACAGACAGCACGAAGCATTTTATTACAGGATCAGTTTATTTTTACGCAAAACCTAATTTTGATTCTATAATGCCGGCAGCCAGTTACATTAAAAATGACATGCGCGAATTGATGGAAACATTGAAGTGGAAATAAAGATTTTAGATTTTAGATTTTAGATTTTAGATTTTAGATTTTATAAAAAAAGCATCCTTTGGATGCTTTTTTTATTTGAAATCTTTGTGATTATGATTTTATGTTTGAAACCTTGTAGGTTTTTCCGTCTCCGGTTGCTTGAACTACTTTAGTTAGGTTTTCCGGGTTTTGGATTGTTTTATCAAACGTTACTGTGGCTGTTTTCTTGTCGAAATCTACAGCTGCTTTCTCAACGCCTTCCAGGTTCGACAATTCTTCTTCGATGGTTTTTGCACAACCTACAGCGCAAGTCATTCCGTCGATAGTGAAACTTGCTGTTTGTACATTCTCAGCGGCAATGGCAACTTGTTTTTTAGGTGCCTTTGCTTCAGTTGTAGCTGTCGTTAAGGCTTCAGTTTCTGTTTTTTTGCATCCAACGAATATTAAACCTGTTAGTGCTAAAGTGGCTATGATTTGCGTAAATTTCATCCTATATATGTTTTTAAGTTTATTATTGATATTCTTTGCAAAATTAATAAAAAAGCGAAGGTCAATTCATAAAAATAGTACAAATTTGTAATAAAAACAAGATTTATGGATGCAAAACGATTGAAGTGGTTTTATTTGCTGTTGCTTTCTCTTATCTGGGGAAGTTCTTTTATTCTAATCAAAATTGGCTTAATTGGTTTGACGGCAATTCAGGTGGGTTCCCTCCGAATTATTTTTGCAGCTGTATTTTTGCTGATTATCGGATTTTCCAGTTTAAAGAAAATTTCGCGTCGTCAATGGAAATTTATTGCCCTGACATCCGTTTTTGGGACTTTTATTCCGGCTTTCTTTTTTGCGATTGCAGAAACCCGTGTTGACAGTTCGATTGTTGCTATTATGAATTCACTTACGCCATTAAATACCTTAATTCTTGGTGCGATTGCGTTTGGAATTCAATTTCAAAAAAGGCAAATTCTGGGAGTTTTTGTAGGCTTTGTGGGTTGTTTGCTGCTGGTTTTAAGTGATGCTATGACGCATTCCGGACAAGATTACTATTATGTGGTTTTGGTAGTCATTGCAACGATTTGTTACGCTATAAATGTAAATTTAATCAAGAGATATTTGTCTGATTTGAATTCGTTAAGTATTACAACGGGGAATTTTGCTGTTTTGCTTGTACCGGCATTAATCATTCTAAGTACAACCGATTTTACACAAAGAGTAAGTCTTGAAGTATCACAACATTCTATTTTATTTGTGTTGGTTTTAGGGGTTCTGGGAACGGGAATTGCAAATGTTGTTTTCTTTAAATTGATCCAAATGTCATCACCTGTATTTGCGACTTCAGTAACTTATCTGATTCCGATAGTAGCTTTCTTCTGGGGATTATTAGATAATGAAATGCTCACGCCGATCCAGTTTTTTGGAGCGTTTATCATACTGATTGGAGTCTATCTCTCAGCAAAAAAATAATTTTGCAAGCGAAAAGGTTCTTTATGGGGTGTAAAATGTGGAATGTAAGTTGTGAAATATAGAGCAATAAAAATTGAAGATTTTAAGTGCTAAAAAAAATCTCAGAATCTCAGAATCTCAGAATCTCAGAACCTCAGAACCTTTACAACTTAAAAAAGAAAGACTATCAATATTGACAGTCTTTCTTTTTTTTGAGAGTTATTTGAAATCCGCTTCAGAAACACCTTCGTTGATTTTAATATCAGACATTTTAATATCCAGTTCAAAACCTGCATTTTGAATGATATTGAAAGGGACTTTTATACCCTTTACCTCTTTGTAGTCATTAAAGTAAGTGGTTTGTGTGGTAGATTGACCACTTTGTTCTTTTACTTTAAGTTTAGCTACTTTTAAACCCGATTTTACATCATAGTAATAAACAGTTTTGCCGTCTTTTATAGCGTAAGACTCCTGTCCGTTTATAGATTCAATTCCCTCCACTTTTAGATCGGTTCTTTTGCTTAGGCGTAACTCTTCAAATGGAGTAGCGCTTGCTTTCATTTCGGCTAAATCATCGCCTTCTAAGTTTTTGCGTTGCCCTTGTTGTTCAACATAAGCGCCATTTGCATTTACAACTTGTTTCATTAAAGGCATGCTACCAAGGTTTAGCGAAACCATCATTTTTCCTTGTGAATCTAATTTCGAAGTAAAACTCAAGGGAGATGGGGCTTGTGGAATTGTAGTAGTCCCGGTCATGAAAAGTGTTTTAGCTGTAGAAACCGCTTTTTCGCCACCAATTGCTTTAATGTAATTTTGAAAAACCGTTTGTGCAGTAACTCCGGCTGGAGCTTCTTTTTTAGAAACAGGTTTGTCAATTGGATTTCCGTATTTATCAAAATAGTAAATAGGGATCTGAAGTTTTTCAAGACCAGCAAGCACTTCAGAGCCTTTTCCGGCAATTACAATACGCATATGATCCAGTAAGAAATATTTGTTGGCTACACGATAAATATCATCAGGAGTAACATTGTTAATCGTTTGAATGTATTTTTCGTAGAAGTCTGCAGGAAGTTTTTCTGTCTCAATGTTTAGCGCATAACGTGCGACTGTTTGTGGTTTTTCAACCTGCATTACAAATCTTCCGATATAACCCGCTTTTACATTTTTTAAAACATCATCAGCCACTTTTTCAGTTCGGATTCTTTTTATTTCTTTTACAAATTCAACAACTGCACTATCGGTAACGGCATTTCGTACGGCGGATGAAGCTCTGAATTTGGTGATGTATTTTCCGCTTCCAATATTTGAACTTGCTCCGTAGGTCCAGGCGTGTTGCTCGCGTAAGTTCATGTTCAGATAGCTGTTAAAATCACCGCCCAGAATCTGATTTGCTATTACAGCAGAGAAGAAATCGGGGTCGCTCATTTTTAAATTCAGCGTATTAACTAATGAAATTTCAGATTGAACCGCATTTGGTACATCTACAAAATCAATTTGAAGTTTAGAAACATTTTCCGGATCCGGATACGTGTTTTTTGGAGCAGTTTGTTTTTTCCATCCGCCAAAAAGTTTTTCAACTGCCGCTTTTGTTTCTTTGAATTTTACATCGCCAATTATAACTAAATAGGCGTTTTCGGGAACAAAATAGGTAGCGTAGTTTGCCTGCACATCAGGAAGGGTTACGTTTTTTAATGTTTCTTCGGAAATGTACTCTCCCGCTGGGTGGTTTTTTCCAAAAGCCAAAACATCAACAACACGATTTGCAATTGCGGGAACGCTTTTTTCGTCGGTTTTAAGGCCCTCAGATAATTTTGCTTTCTCCTTGTCGAATTCGGTTTGTGTGAAATTGGGTTGTAACGCGCCTTCTGCTAAAAGCTCTAAAATACGTCCGGAATATTTTGAAAGTGAACTGGCATAGGCTCCCTGTGAGTTGAAATTGATCTGCGCTCCGTAAAAGTCGATCTCTTCATTAAAAGCCTCTTTAGTTGTTTTTTTAGTTCCGTTTCCAATCAGGCTACTGGTAAGTTCATCTACGCCTTTTTTGTTTCCTTCGATGAAAGGAGCGTTGTCCAGGCTTAGGTTGAAGCTTACTCGGGGTAGCTTATGGTTTTCAACTATCAAAACTTTCATTCCGTTTGCCAAAACAAAGGTTTGTGGTTTTTTGATATTGACGACAGGAGAGTTTCCTGGTTTCGGTTGTGGACGATCTTGTGCTTGCATAATTCCGGTGAGGAATAAAAGGATTAAAACGGTATGTATTTTTTTCATGATTCGATTCTTAGTTTTGAACTTTTGTTGAAGGAACATAATCTAAAATTAAACGCTGGTTAGGGTTTAAATACTTTTTGGCAACCTCTCTGATTTCTTCTCTGGTGATAGAGTGATAGAGGTCGATTTCGGTATTGATCAGATTGACATCTCCATAAAGTAAATAGTAAGAAGCCAAATTTTCTGCAATTCCTTCAACGCTTGCATTTGCGTTGACAAAATTGTTATCGAATTTGTTTTGTAATTTTTCATAATCTTTTTCAGAGATCAAATCGGTTTGGATTTTTACGATTTCTTCATCGATTTCTTTTAAAAGATCTGTCGTTTTGTAGATTCCCATTGGTAAGCCGTACAAAATATAGGTTCCGTAATCTTCCTGGCTGAATCCTACAGCGCCAATTTGAAGCGCCATTTTTTTATCGTCAACAATTTTTTTGTACAATTTGGAACTTTTTCCGTCGCTCAGATAAGAAGATATTAGATCCAGAACTCTGGCATCTCTTGTTTTCATCGAAGGGGTTCTGTAAGCTGCCACCACCATCGGAATCTGGATGTTGGGATCTTCATAGGTTGCTTTTATAGTTTCGGTAATAGGGGCCTCGGTAAAAGTTTGTTTTTTTACGTCTTCTCCTTTTGGAATTGGTCCAAAATATTTCTGAATCCACTCTTTGGTTTTTGCTTTGTCGAAATCTCCGGCAACAACCAGAACAGCATTGTTTGGGGTATAGAATTTTTTATTGAAAGCTTGAAATTCTTCTAAAGTAGCAGCATCAAGATCTTTCATAGAACCAATAGTAGTCCAGCGATACGGGTGATTTTTGAATATGTTTTTCTTTACCTCAGGAAGGATATTTCCGTAAGGCTGATTGTCGTAACGCATTCTTTTTTCCTCTTTTACTACCTCGTTTTGCGTGTCAACTCCTATTTTATTAATAATAGGATGCATTAATCGCTCAGACTCCAGCCATAAACCAAGTTCTAAGTTGTTTGATGGGAAAACCTCGTAGTAATACGTTCGGTCATCAGAAGTGTTGGCGTTGTTAACACCGCCATTAGCCGTGACGATTTTCATCCATTCGCCACGTTTTATATTTTGAGTTCCTTCAAATAATAAATGTTCAAAGAAATGGGCAAAACCCGTTCGATCCGGTCGCTCGTCCTTAGAGCCGACATGGTACATTACAGAAGTAATGACAACAGGAGCCGAAGGATCGTTATGCAGAATGACATGCATGCCGTTGTCTAAGTTGTATTCTTCAAAAGCTACTTTTTGAGCATGAGCTACTCCGCCAAGCATTAGTGCCGCGCTTAACATCATTATTGCATTTTTCATAAAGATTAATAATTTTATATACCTAATAGTGTAGGCAGCTAAGATTTAGTTACATCAAAAATAACTTTTTTTTAATTACCAGATTGCAATAATTATGATTTTAGTAATAATTAACCTATAAAATGATATTTATTAGAGTAAAAACCCTTGAAAGACAGCTCTTCTATCATTGAAAATATTTTTGAAATAAGGGATTGCATACTAAATTATTAATTGTATATTTGCAACCTTAAAAATCAATAAATCAATTTGGTATGTATGCAATCGTAGAGATAGCAGGGCAACAATTCAAAGTAAGCAAAGACTTAAAGGTTTATGTTCACCGTTTGACTAATGAAGAAGGTTCAAAAGTTTCTTTTGACAAAGTTCTTTTATTAGACGATAATGGAAACGTAACTTTAGGCGCCCCAGCTATAGAAGGTGCTTCAGTAGAAGCTAAAGTGTTACAACACTTAAAAGGAGACAAAGTTATCGTTTTCAAAAAGAAAAGAAGAAAAGGATACAAAAAGAGAAATGGTCACAGACAATATCTTACTCAAATTGTAATTGAAGGTATTACTGCAGCTGGAGGAACTAAAAAAGCAGCAGCTAAAAAAGCGGTTGTAGCAGAAGATGCAGCTACTGAAGAAGTAGAAGCTCCAAAAGCGAAAAAAGCAGCTCCAAAAGCAAAAAAAGAAGCTACTAAAGAATAATAACAATATTTAAACTCATACGTCATGGCTCACAAGAAAGGTGTCGGTAGTTCGAAGAATGGTAGAGAATCAGAATCAAAACGTCTAGGCGTTAAGATTTTTGGTGGACAAGCTGCTATTGCTGGGAACATCATCGTTAGACAAAGAGGTTCAAAACATAATCCAGGTGAAAACGTTTACATCAGTAAAGATCACACCCTACACGCAAGAGTAGCTGGAGTTGTAAAGTTCCAAAAGAAAAGAGATAACAAATCTTATGTATCTATCCTTCCATTCGAAGCATAATTCATTAGACTACTTATTACAAAACCCGTTCTGAAAAGAGCGGGTTTTTTGTTTTTGGGAGGGTTTCGGGTTTTAGGTTTCAAGTTTCAAGTTTCAGGTTTTGATGCGAATTTGTGTCATTTCGAGGAACGAGAAATCACACACGCTGAGCACACACTGTGTGGAATATTGGGTGCGATTTCTCGTGCCTCGAAATGACACAAATGGCATGAAAAGGAAAATAAAAGTTGACAAGAAGCTTCCGTAGAGACGCACAGCAGTGCGTCTCCTTCCATATTACAAAACCCGTTCTGAAAAGAGCGAAGTTGTCATTTATAGGTACGAGAATTATACAAGTTAAGGACGCGCTGTTGTCGAATATTGGATGCGATTTCTCGTTCCTCGAAATGACACAAATGGCATGAAAAGGAAAATAAAAGTCGATAAGAAACTTCCGTAGAGACGCATAGCAGTGCGTCTCCCTCCATATTACAAAACCCGTTCTGAAAAGAGCGAATTTATTATTTATAGGTACAAGAAATCACATAAGTTAAGGGTGCATTGTTGTCGAATATTGGATGCGATTTCTCGTTCCTCGAAATGACACAAATGGCGTGAACAGGAAAAATAAAAGTCAACAAGAAACTTCCGTAGAGACGCACAGCAGTGCGTCTCCTTCCATATTAGTTACAAATGCAATTGATAATAAAAAGTCTCCGTATAATTTGTTATTCGAAATTCATACATTACAATTTAAACAAAAAAAACCTGCTCACTTAAGAACAGGTTTTCAAATACTTTCATTTCCAGAATTGGAATTTGGAATTTCAAAAATTGGAATTTTACTTTATGTTATTCAGAATCTTTAGTTTCTTCCAGATCGTCAGATTTTCTTCCCAGTTTTATTTTTGGATTATCTTGAGTTCCGGTTACCGTCAACGGAATTCCGAAGATACCTAGCGGAGGAAGGCCTAAACGCATTTTTAAGTTTAGTTTTCCGTCCAGGCTTGTTGTGCCTTCAATTCGGGGTCTAAAGCCTGCAAATTTAAATTTAAAACGTTCCACCGTCATAATATTATTCTTGATGGTAGTTTTGATGTCTACTTTGGAAACATCGGGATTCTTGATAGCTTCAGAACTTGTTTCTTTACTTACGGCAGTAAACATTTTTAAGCCTCTTATTTTTACATCTTTTACAGAAAGTGTTCCGCCGCCAACGAGAGAAGGGTAAACGGGGCTCATGCTGCTGTTTAATCTTCCTTTTAATTGATAGTCTAAAGAAACAATTCCTTGTGCTTTTTCTGCCGCACTGGCCATTTTTCTGAAAACGTCAATTTCGTTATAGGCTCTTTTAATATCAAAATCAGTTGCTTTGATAGCGTAATCAAAATTTGCTTTTTTCGGTGTAATCGCCTGATAGTTTGCATTCATGGTAACATTACAGCCGATTAAGTTGAAACCGGTGTTTTGCATGCTTAGTTTGCCCTTGTTCATTTTTAGATTACCTGTTGCATTCAGTAGATTTAATTTGTCAAAATATACTTTTTGTGCATTTGCCAGTAATTGCAGATTCAAATTAGTAGGTATAATAATTACTCCTGTTTGTACAGCTTGTGTTTGAGGTGCTTTATTTGGGTCTTCCGTTGGTGTTACTGTTGAATTTGCAGCCGTATTCGACATGAATTCATCCACATTAATATATCGGGAAGTAACTTTAAACGATCCTTTTAAAATTCCTGTAGTGGTCGTTGCGTAGTTAAAAACGTTTTGCAAATACCCATTCATTCTAAAATCAGATTGGCCGTATGCAGCCAGAAAGTTATTAAAGGACATTTTATCCTGATTGATTTTAAAAATACCCTCTTTAATAATGAAGCGCTGCGGAAGATACTCAGACGTAATCGCAATATTTCTAAGTTCAAGAGTTCCTTTGTTGTGCAGTTTGCTGTAATTTCCTTTTTCAGCATCGCTTTGTTTTCCTTTTAGGGCTAAATCTGCTTTTACGGAGCCGTCTAAATCAAGTCCTTTCTGAGAAAAAACATTGTATATTTTGCTGATATCAAGTTCTCCTTTCGCTTTGATGTCATACGTTAAATCATCAAAATTACTTAGTTCGGCCTCTACAAAAACAGGTTTTCCTTCAAAGGTAAACTGCGTTGGTTTTAGGCTTACTTTTAAGTCATCAAAGGTTCCTTTGTTGTTTTCAATTTTCGATTTGACAATAATATTAGTGATCGGATTGGGGTAATATTTGGTTTTCAAATACCCGTTATCCAGATTGATAAAACCACTAGTTACAGGGAAAATCCTGTTTTTCTGATCAAATTTACCGTTTGTTTTTACGTCACCTGCTAAAGTTCCTTTTAATGTTAAATCAGGTATTCCGAGCGCTTTAGTTAGTTTTTCAAGGTCAATTTTGGCTTTAAAGTCACCTTTTATATCCGGCGTATTGATGCCTTTTATGTAAAATTTTGACTTCAGATAATCCTGATTGATGTTTAAAGATAAATTTTGGGCATCAACAATCAGAAGATCCGGATTTAAAGAAGGAACGGTCGTTTTTAGTTGCAAGTTTAAGTTGGAAACCGGAAAAGCACTTTTGTTATAATTCACCAAACCGCTGTCTATTTTTAAATCTAAATTCAAATCTGGAGCAACGTGTTGTGAGGCAATATAATCTCCTTTTAGCGTTAAAAGCAAATTAGTGTTTCCTTTTATGTCTGTTTTAGAAAGCCAGGTAATGTATTTTGGAGGGAAGGCAGTAAATACATCATGCAGATCGCTATTGTTTGATTTAATAACAAAATCCATGTTGTAACCGTCTTTCAGGAAATCAAATTTTCCTTTAAAATCAACCAAAAGATCGTTGATTTTTAGATCGTTTTGTTGGAAATAGAAAGACAATGAGTTCACATTTACCTTGGTAATCAGGTCTGCATTTATTTTTTTATTCATTAAATACGGTTCATTTTCATAAACTATATTCAGCTTTTCAATTTTTGCTTTAGAGTATAAATCAAATACTGCTTTATTCAAATCCCCTTTTCCAAGGTAATCAAAACCCAGAGCGTCAAAATGAATCTTAGTGGATTTATCATCGTAAACAATCTTGCTGTTTTGAATTTCAATATGTTCTAATTTTAAGGCCGTCTCAGAACTGTCCTTTGGGTTTGAAGCCTTCGGTGACGATTTGTAGATGTTGTAGTTGGCTTCCCCTTTCTCATTTACTTTTACATTAATAAAAGAGTCGGACAAGTAGATCTGGTCAATTTTTACCGATTTGCTAAAAATCAAACTTGCTACATTGATTCCAAAAGAAACCTCTTTCGCTGTGATGAATTTTTCGTTTTTGTAAGGTGCCGAACCGTTAAGTTTTAAATCATTTAAAGTTAAAGTTAACGATGGGAAATGATGAAAAAACGAAATCGAAACATCCGAATAATTAAGCTCTGCACTTAATTTTTCATTGGCGGTTTTCTTGATTTGATCTTTAATCTGATCTGCAAAAACAATAGGTGTTAAAAATAACAACCCTAAAATAACAACAAAAGTTATTCCGGTGTATTTTGCGATTTTTAGTAAGACGGATTTTAATTTGCTTTTTGACATAACAAAAGAGTTAGACGGTGTGGTATTATAAATGGCGACTATTTAAAGAAAAAGAAACTGTAGACTATCCGTGTACAGTTTCTTTTTTTCCATAATTTGTAATGATAGAACCTTCGAATTCAATCCATTCTTTCCAGCGTTTATCGATATCTATATTATCAGTATATTTTCTGGCAAAACCTAAAAAAGTAGTATAATGTCCTGCTTCAGAAATCATCAGATCGCGATAGAATTTGGCTAATTCCGGATCTTGAATGTTTTCTGATAAAACTTTAAATCGTTCACAGCTTCTGGCCTCAATCATGGCAGAAAACAGCAAGCGGTCACAAAGTGCGTCTTTTCGGCTTCCGTCTTTCTTCATAAATTTGAAAAGTTCATTCACATAATGATCCTTTCTTTCGCGTCCCAAAGTCAAACCTCTTTTTTTGATTAAGTCATGAACCATTTGTAAATGCTCCAGCTCTTCTCTGGCAATCACCAGCATTTCGGTTACTAATTCCTCTAATTCAGAGTTATAAGTAACTAAGCTAATGGCATTTGAAGCCGCTTTCTGCTCGCACCATGCATGATCCGTCAGAATTTCTTCGATATTTGATTCGACTATATTTACCCAGCGAGGGTCCGTGGCTAATTTTAATCCCAACATAATTTACAAGAGAATTGTTTCCTGCAAAATTAGTCTTTTTATAACCGAAAATGAGTAATTATTGCGTAATTACGCTCAAAAAAGCATTATTTTGTAGCTTCAAAGAACTAAAATGAATAAAATAAAAAAACTTTTAATTATTGGTTTCGTATGGCCCGAACCAAATTCCTCAGCAGCAGGTGGCAGAATGATGCAATTGATTTCTATTTTTAAAGAAAATGGATTTGAAATTACTTTTGCAAGCCCTGCTTTAGACAGTGATTTCATGGTCGATCTGACCGCTTTTGGAGTTGAGAAAAAAGCCATTGAATTGAATAATTCGAGTTTTGATGTTTTTATAAAAGAATTAAATCCTGATGTCGTTTTGTTTGATCGTTTTATGATCGAAGAGCAGTTCGGATGGCGCGTTTCTGAAAATTGCCCCAAAGCGATTCGAATATTAGATACCGAAGATTTACATAGTTTGAGAACGGCCAGGCAAAAAGCCTTTAGAGAAAACAGAACTTTCGGCCCGTTTGATTTGTTTTCTGAGGAAGTGGCAAAGCGCGAAATCGCCAGTATTTTAAGATGTGATTTGTCGTTAATTATTTCACAATTTGAAATGAAGATCCTCAATGGCATCTTTAAAATTGATTCGAGGCTCTTGTTTTACCTGCCTTTTTTGGTTGATGAAATGAAAGAAGAGGACCTTTTGGATTTACCTTTATTTGAAGACCGTGAAAATTTTGTTTTTATCGGAAATTTTCTTCATGAACCCAATTGGAATACCGTTCAATATTTAAAAGAAGCCATCTGGCCTTTAATCAGAAAACAATTTCCCGAGGCAATTTTGAAGGTTTACGGCGCTTATCCGTCACAGAAAGCATTGCAATTGCATCAGTCAAGAGATGGTTTTCTTATTATGGGAAGAGCCGCCGATGCAGCTGAAATTGTCAAAAAAGCCAAAGTAGTTTTGGCTCCAATTCGTTTTGGAGCAGGTTTAAAAGGAAAGTTGCTGGAAGCCATGCAATGCGGAACACCCAGCGTAACATCAGAAATCGGGGCAGAGGCTATGCATGCTGATTTACCTTGGAACGGATGTATTACAAATGATATGGAATTTTTTGCAAAACAAGCCATTGCCTTATATCAGGATGAAAATTTGTGGAAGCAATCTCAAAAAAACGGAGTTACAATTATAAACCACTGTTACCAAAAAAGGGCCTTTTCTTCGGCATTAGTGGACATAATTAGCGCCTTACTGGTGGATTCAGAGAACCATCGTCTGCATAATTTTATGGGAAGTCTGTTGCAACATCATACCTTAAAAAGCACCAAATACATGTCAAAGTGGATTGAGGCTAAGAATAAAAATTAAACCATTCTCCCAAATCCTATCGTTTCGCGATACAGTTGGGGTGAGACATCCGCATTGGTTTTGAAAAAGCGACTGAAATAATGTTCGTCATCATAACCCAATTCGTAGGCAATTTCTTTTACCGTTTTGTTGGTCATATACAATTCTCTTTTTGCTTCAATGATTATTCTTTCGGCAATGAGGTCTGTAAGTGTTTTATTGAAATAGTTTTTAGATAATTTAGCCAAAGCCTTAGGGGAAATATTCAGTAACTCGGCATAATGTCCGGCGGAATGTTTGGTTTTGAAATTATCTTCGATTGCGTCTTTAAGGTTTTGAAGTATAAAAGGTTCTTTAGAATCGGGGAGTGGCTTTGGTTCTTCTGATTGATCTGTTTTCAAGCGAGTGGCAGTAATCAGGAAAATTTTCAAATAAGAAATAAGCAATTCGTATTGTGCGATTGCGGTATTTTGAAGCTCCGTTTTTATTTGGTCAATGACCATTTGAAAGGTGGCTTTTGCCTGATCGGTAACGGCGGTAAAAGGAGGCTGATATACATTATTGAACAAAACGCCATTGCACGAAACTTCTTTCTGATGTTTAAGTATACAGTAAAAGTCCGGATGAAAATGAATCGCAATTCCTTGAATGTCTTCTTTTGTGCAAATCATGAAAGGTTGATAAGGTGAAAAAGCCAGCAGCGAATCCGCGTTGAAATGATGTTCTGCAAAATCAGCCTTTATGGTGCCTTTTCCTTTTGTAATCCAAATTAAAGAAAAATAATTATTGCGTTGAATATGATCAAAATGGCTGTTGTCATCAAACGAAAGTAGTTTGAAGGCGAGATTGCCATTTTGTGGATTTATTAAGGTAGAAACACTTTGATTGGACATTATTTGGAAGCGTTAAAGTTTGCGATCAGCTTCATCAATAGCCAAATCATTAATACTGGCGAATCGTTTTTGCATATAGCCATTTTCATCAAATTCCCAAAGTTCATTTCCGTAGCTGCGAAACCATTGTCCGGCATGATCGTGCCATTCGTATTCAAATCTTACAGCCATTCTGTTGTCTTTAAATCCCCACAATTCTTTTTTGAGTTTGTAGTTTAATTCCTTTTGCCATTTTTTGGTTAAAAATTCTTTTGCTTCCTCACGACCATTGATAAAATCAGTTCGATTTCTCCATTCAGTATCAATAGTATACGCCAAAGAAACTTTTTCAGGATCTTTTGTGTTCCAGGCATCTTCTGCTATTTGCACTTTTTGCAAGGCGGTTTCCATTGTGAATGGGGGTAAAGGATGTCTTTGTGGTTCCATAATGATTTTTTTATACTAAGATAGTCATGAAATCAATCATGACTATCGTTAGAGATTCTTTTTTTAGCAATTAGTTTTGCAGTTCTAAAGGTTGTACTGCAGGGAAGTCAATTTCTGTGTTGACAGCGTTGTTGAAATAGTTCGTTAAGATATTTAAGGCTACATGTCCTATAGTTTCAGCTAATTCTGCTTCAGAAACACCTGCGTTTTTTGCCAGATTTACATCTTCATCATTTATTGAGCCTCTTTTATTCGTTAAAGTAGTGGCAAATTGCAAAATGGCTGCCGTTTTAGGATCAGATGAATTTCCTGATCTGGCAGCATGTAAAAGTTCCGGATCTGTTTTTGCCAGGTTTTCTCCAATAAAAGTATGAGCGGCTAAACAATAATTACAAGCGTTCTTTTCAGAAACAGCCATAGCGATAAGTCCGCCGGTTTTTGAACTCAATTTCCCTTGACCCAAAGCACCACTGAAGTTTAAGTAACCTTCTAATAGGGAAGGAGAATTCCCCATTGTTCGCATCATATTAGGAATGACTCCTAATTTAGCTTGTACAGCATTGAATAAATCTTTTGTTTTTCCTGTTGCTTCTTCCGGGTTTAATGCAGTTAATCGTGCCATTTTAATTTGTTTTATAAGTTGTTGTCTTTTGACATTACAAAGATGCGACGGCGGCAGATTTTAGAACATGGAGAATTTACGCTATGTGATGGACAATTTTTCCTTTGGTGTTTTTGAATAAAAAAATCCCCGAATTACAAGAAGTAATCGGGGATTTGTAAGATGTAAACTGTATACTGTTACTGTAAACTTTATTTCAGTAAGTCTTCAACACTTTGAATAGTCGTGGCGTGATAACCGGATTTTGCTTTATCAAAAATCTGTTGTGCCCATTTTTTTCCTTCCGGAGTTTTTGCCATTTCTTTGTAAAGCATCATTACAGATCCTGTTCTGCTGCTTGTTAGTAAAAATTGCTCAATCGCAGGATAAGCTGCAGTGTATTTATAACGAATAGAAGGAACAAACCATTGACGTTTGATGATGAAATTACCTCCTTTTGTGAAGTTAAATTCAGCGTCAAGTTCCTGCATTTCTTTTGGAGTGATATCAGTTGGAAGGTTGTCTATAAAATGTTGTTTTTCTGGCGTACTTGTGATTTTTTGACTTAATCCTTTTACTCCTGTTTGTCTCCAGGTTTTTTGGATTTGATCAATTGCATCAAATTCAGGAGAGCTTACCGGTGTAATATTAGCCGGGATTCCAGGCTTGTAAATCCAGTCTTCCAGTTGTATTTTATCGGCCAAAGCTTTATCACCTTTGATTAAATTTTCATTTAAATATTTTACAAAATCTTCTGTTGTAATGGATTTAAAAGCGTGTGCGTCGAAATAATTTTTAATAAAGACATCGAATTTTTCGCGTCCAACCGCATTTTCAATTACTCTTAAAAAAGCATATCCTTTTACATATGGAATTTGGTTAATTCCATCATCAGGATTTCTTCCCGTTAAACTAACTTTAAGTCTGGTGTCCGGATTTGTATCACCATATTCTGCTACGTTATCTGTTAATTCTTTGCGAGTGATAACATTTTGCATCTCGAATTCTTTTTTACCAAAAATGGCTTCGCCAATGCGGTGCTCTACATAGGTGGTGAAACCTTCGTTCAACCAAATATCATCCCAAGTGGCATTGGTTACTAAGTTTCCGCTCCAGCTGTGTCCTAGTTCATGTGCTAGTAAGCTTGTTAGGGAACGATCTCCTGCGATAACACCCGGAGTTAAGAAAGTCAGGTTTGGATTTTCCATTCCCCCGTAAGGAAAGCTTGGTGGTAAAACCAATACATCATAACGTCCCCAACGATACGGGCCGTATAATTTTTCGGCGGCAACAACCATTTTTCCTAGTTCGGCAAATTCCCAAGCTGCTTTTTTAAGTACAGATGGTTCTGCATAAACACCGGTTCTGTTGTCTATAGATTGAAATTGAAGATCTCCAACGGCAATTGCCATTAAATAAGACGGTATTGCCTTGTCTTGTTTAAAAGTATAAACTCCGGTGTCATTTTTTTGCTGTGGATTTATAGCGCTCATTACCGCTAATAAATCTTTAGGAACAGTAACTTTTGCATTATAAGTAAAACGAACGCCCGGAGAATCCTGACAGGGAATCCAGGTGCGTGACCAAATGCTTTCTCCTTGAGAAAAAAGGAATGGTTTCTTTTTATCCGCTGTTTGTTGCGGGGTTAGCCACTGTAACGCAATAGCTTCCTTGCTTGTGGTATAGTAAATCGTAACTTTGGTAGTGTTAGGTTCAATAGTAACATGAAGTGGTTTTCCGTGAAATTCTACTTCTTTCCCAAGATCGAATTTGGTTTCTTTTTCGTCATCGCCTAAAGTTACTTTGGTAATGTCTAATGTGTTTTCGTCGAAAATAATTTCGGTTCCTTTACTGATATTGTCAATTTGCCAAGAGGCTTTTCCTGAAATGGTCTGCGTGTCAAAGTCAACTTTAATATCAAGATCTAAATGTTTTACAACTGCCAGATCCGGTTTTGAAAACGTATGTTCGTCTTTTATGGTGGTGGATTCTTTATCCGTTTCTTTGGTGGTTTCTTTTTTTTGACACGCAATAGCAGTCAAAAATAAAGTGAGGAGGAGTATTTTTTTCATAGTTTGATGATTAAATTAGGAAACTAAATTAAATAAAAAATCCCGTTTTGAAAGTTCAAAACGGGATTTTAATATAAATAACCTTAGACTCGGTTCAGGTTGACAAAATTACGCCAACATAGTTACCGGACTTTCGATGTATTGTTTTAATGTTTGTAAAAATTGAGCTCCGGTAGCACCGTCAATTGTTCTGTGGTCACAAGCCAATGATAACATCATGGTGTTTCCTACTACAATCTGACCGTTTTTAACAACTGGTTTTTCTACAATTGCACCTACTGAAAGGATCGCAGAGTTAGGTTGGTTGATAATTGAATTGAATTCAGTAATACCAAACATTCCAAGGTTAGAAACTGTAAAGGTGCTTCCTTCCATTTCTTGTGGACCAAGCTTTTTGTTTTTAGCTCTTCCGGCAAGATCTCTTACGTTACCTCCGATTTGAGATAAACTCATAGCATCTGTAAATTTCAATACAGGAACTACTAATCCGTCTTCAACCGCAACAGCAACTCCAATATTTACGTGGTGGTTGATGATAATGGCATCTTCTTTCCACTGAGAGTTGATTTTTGGGTGTTTTTTCAAGGCTAAAGCACAAGCTTTAATTACCATATCGTTGAAAGATACTTTCGTGTCCGGTACCGAATTGATTGTTGCTCTTGCTTGCATTGCGTCGTCCATGCTTACTTCGATCACTAAGTTGTAGTGAGGTGCTGTAAATAAAGATTCTGCCAAACGTTTTGCTATAATTTTACGCATCTGAGAGTTTTTGATCTCTTCTGTGAAAACTTCTCCCGCAGGAACAAATACTTTCGGTGCAGCTGGTGCAGCAGTTTCCTGTGCTTTAGCGGCTGGTGCCGAAGTAGTAGCTTGTTGAGCAGCTGGAGTAAAGTTTTCGATATCGCTTTTTACGATACGTCCGTTTTCTCCTGAACCTTTAACCTGGTTTAATTGAATTCCTTTGTCAGAAGCAATTTTCTTTGCTAATGGTGAAGCTAAGATTCTTCCGTTTGAAGTTTCAACAACTGCTTCCGGTGCTTTTTCAGCAGCAGGAGCTGTTTTTGCTTCTTCAGTTGCTGGAGCACTTGCAGTACCTCCGGCAGTATAATTTTCAGAAATTCCTGAAATATCAGTTCCCGCAGGTCCGATGATCGCTAGTAAGCTGTCAACAGGAGCTGTGTTTCCTTCTTGAATTCCGATGTATAATAATGTTCCGGCATTGAAAGACTCAAACTCCATAGTAGCTTTGTCTGTTTCAATTTCTGCCAAAATATCTCCTTCAGCAACCGCATCACCTACTTTTTTCAACCAGGTAGCTACAGTTCCTTCTGTCATAGTATCACTCAAACGAGGCATAGTTACAACGATAACGTCTTTTGGCAATTCAGTTGCAGCTTTTGTTGGAGCAGCTTCTGTTTTTGTTTCAGTAGCAGCTTCCGCTTTTGGGGCTTCAGCAGCAGGAGCGTCACCACCGGCTAAAAGAGCAGAAATATCTTCTCCTTCATTTCCAATGATCGCTAATAAAGAGTCTACTGGAGCAGTTTCTCCGGCAGGGATTCCAATATGTAAAAGAGTTCCTTCGTTAAAAGATTCGAACTCCATTGTTGCTTTGTCTGTTTCAATTTCAGCTAAGATGTCTCCTTCGCTAATTTTGTCACCTACTTTTTTTAGCCAAGTTGCTACCGTTCCTTCCGTCATAGTATCGCTCAAACGAGGCATTGTTACTTTTATCGCCATAATATTTTATAGTTTATGAGGTGTAAATGGATAGTCTTCTTGTGCGTAAACTACATCGTACAATTGTTGTAATTCAGGATATGGAGACTCTTCAGCGAATTTCACACACTCTTCAACCAAATCTTTAACTCTTTGGTCAATTGTTTCAATTTCTTCTTCTGTAGCATATTTTTGATCCATAATTACATCTAAAACTTGTGTAATAGGGTCAATTTTTTTGTACTCTTCAACTTCTTCTTTCGAACGGTACAATTGTGCATCAGACATAGAGTGTCCTCTGTAACGGTACGTTTTCATTTCAAGGAAAGTTGGTCCGTCACCACGACGAGCTCTGTCGATAGCTTCTGTCATTGCTTCAGCCACTTTTACCGGGTTCATTCCGTCAACTGGTCCGCAAGGCATTTCGTACCCTAAACCAAGTTTCCAGATATCTGTATGGTTGGCAGTTCTTTCTACAGACGTTCCCATTGCATAACCGTTGTTTTCAACGATAAATACAACCGGTAGTTTCCATAACATAGCCATGTTGAATGCTTCGTGTAAAGAACCTTGTCTTGCAGCTCCGTCACCAAAGTAAGTCATAGTTACTCCTCCGGTTTCAAAATATTTGTCTGCGAAAGCTAAACCTGCTCCAACAGGAATTTGTCCACCAACGATTCCGTGACCTCCGTAAAAACGGTGTTCTTTAGAGAAAATGTGCATAGAACCTCCCATACCTTTAGAAGTTCCTGTTGCTTTTCCTAAAAGTTCAGCCATTACACGTCTTGGATCCACTCCCATACCAATTGGTTGAACGTGGTTTCTGTAAGCCGTGATCATTTTGTCTTTGGTTAGGTCCATAGCGTGTAAAGCACCTGCTAATACAGCTTCCTGACCATTATATAGGTGTAGAAAACCTCTAACTTTTTGTTGAATGTATAATGCTGCAAGTTTGTCCTCAAACTTTCTCCAAAGCAGCATGTCTTCGTACCACTTTAAATATACCTCTTTTGTAACTTCTTTCATTTGAATTCTCTCTTTTGCTAAAGTTGTTTGTGTTATCGATTGTGCCTGTAACGCAAAATAGTTTCCTCCCACAAATTTGCGCCCGAAAAGGTCGGGATGCAAAAATAAGACATTCCGTTTAAGAACTAAAATTTAAAAGGCACTTTTTGGGCTTTTTTTACAAGAACTTTTTATCGAACATAAAAGGGAGTAAGTTTTTTAGGGATGCCGATCTGTAAATTGCTCCAATTTCACCCATGAAATAAATCTCGATTGGAGTGTCTTGTTTGATTTCATATTCGGCAATTGATTGCCTGCAAGACCCACAAGGAGGAATTGGCGCTTTTGTCTGATTCGTATCGGACGCAGCTGAGATTGCTATCTTCAAAATTTTGGCTTCAGGATAAACACTCCCCGCATGAAATATAGCCACACGTTCTGCACATAATCCTGACGGATATGCGGCGTTTTCCTGGTTAGATCCCAGAACTATTTTTCCGTTATCCAGTAATAAGGCGGCTCCAACTTTAAATTGAGAGTAAGGGGCATACGCTTTTTTGCGAATTTCGACTGCCTGATTCATTAATTCCTGAATGTCTGTTGGAAGTTCTTCAAATGAATCATAAGATAAAAATGAGGAGGTAAAGTTTATTTCTTTCATTCTTTTTATGGGAAAAAAAATCCAAATTCCTAAAAGTAGAAATTTGGATTGTTGTTATTCTTTTAATTTATTTTCGTTTAGTATACTTCGTATTTGTCACCAAAGTTAAAGGTTAAAGAGAAACGAAGTGTATTTTCTAACGGATTTTTAACTTTTGAAGCTGAAAATAAGTAAGAGACGTCAACTTTTACGGCGCTATACTTAAAACCTGCTCCCAAAGAGAAGAACTGACGGCCTCCTTTTTCAGGGCTTTCGTGAAAGTAACCTGTTCGTATGGCAAACGAATCCTGATACAGGTATTCTCCAGCTATACTATAGGTGATTTCTTTTAATTCTTCGCTAAAGCCACCCGGTGCATCTCCAAAAGATTTAAAGATTCCCGAAACCCAACCAATGTCGTTGTAGTTTTTATAGTTTATAGCGTTTGCTTCAGCTTGGTCAATGTCTCCCGGATCGGTAAAGTCTCCGTCACCATTAGCGTCAAATGGAGTTCCGGGTCCCGGAGGAGTTGGAACTAAAAGTTTTGTAAATTCGACACTAACGCCAATTTTATTGTAATCATCAAGGATAAAATCGAAACCACCACCCAGACGCAGGTTGGCAGGTAAAAAGTTAGAGCTTATGTTGTCATGGTCGTAGCTTATTTTTGGACCTATGTTTTGCATGTTAAAACCACCTCTCCATCTTCCGTTAAAGGTGTTGTAAGCAATTTCCTCTGACTGATAAAATCCGGCAACGTCTACAGCGAATGAACCTGCTGCTGATGCATCAATATTTTCCGAAGCAATTTTTAAGTTAGAGCGTATGTATCTTGCTGCAACCGCCATTGAAAATTCATCGCTTAGTTTTAAGGAATAAGATCCGTCTAAAGCAAATTCATTTGGGGATACAATATTTGGATCATCATTTGGATTAGCTCTTAGTTCAATATCTCCAAAACCAAAATAACGCAAACTACCGGCAAAAGCACTTCGTTCGTTAATTTTGTTGTAGTACGTTACTTGCCCAAGGGAAATATCGTTGGCTAAATCTGTTAAATAAGGAGTGTAACTGATAGAGAAGCCTTGTTTGTCTTCTGAAAAGGCATACTTGGCAGGATTCCATTGTTGTGAGAAAACATCAGCTGATGTGGCAACACCCTGATCCGCCAGACCGGCTGCTCTGGCATCTGCTGCAACTAATAAAAATGGAACTCCAGTTGTAATTGGAACAATTTCCTGAGCTTTTACCTGTGAAAGAACTAAAAAACAAATTAAGAAGAGCGCTATTTTTTTCATTTATTGAACTAAAATATGATTACGATACAAATATAGAAATTTTTACAAAATGACAAGCTTTTCATATTTTTCTGCCTTTTTATTTGTTAAGGTAGATTTTACGGTCAGTTTGTAAATGTAAACACCTTTTCCGATTTTGTCGCCAAAATCATCTTTTCCGTCCCAGGTTATTTCTCTTGATAAAAATCCTTCAGTGGTAATGATTTGATTTTTTGTCCAAACAACTTTTCCGGTAATAGTCATTACCTGAACCTGAGCTTCTAAAGGCTCGTAAGGTCTGTTGTGTGAAAACCAAAATTGAGTGTAGGTCGAAAATGGATTGGGGTAATTAAGAACGTGTGACAGTGTTAGAGATTCGTCTCCAACTACTATAAATTGTATTTCGCTTGTTATGGGATTGTTGTAAACGTCCCATGCCGTAAAGCTTATAGTGTGCATTCCGGCAGCTAAATTTCGTAAAGGGAAACGCAGGTTTCCATTCGTATAATCGTCTAATTTGGTTTGATAGTAATCATTTAATACGAACGGATTGCTAACATCGCCATCTAAAATGGCTATAATGTCATGACCAATTCCGCTCGCGGTATTTATACCATTTTCGTCCTCCAGAAACGCCAATAGAAAAGGAGAACTATTTGTAATTCCACCCGAAACAAATGTTTCATCGTTCATATATAACTTAACTTTTGGACTTATATTGTCCTGTGGTGCATTTTCATTTACACCACCAATTTTAATGGTATTGTTAAAGCCGGTTTGGTTTTCCGGAAGGCCTTCTTTTTTGGAATAAAAGCTAATTCGGCCATTGTCAACAGGGATTCTGATGTCTCTGGGTACGATAAAGCTAAATTCGAATTGTCCGTTTTTAACAGAGGCATTTCCTCTGAAAATCGTTTCGCCAAGGATTTTAAACGACATGGGAGGGCTGAAACCATCGTTGTTTAAGGTGGTGGTTGTAATTAGTTTGTCAAAAATAGCGGTAGATAATTCTCCGTTATAATTGCTTAACAGATTGTTGTTTTCATCGGTTATTTCACCCGTAAGTTTGATTTTTGAAAGGGACTTTAAATCAGGAATCGGTTGTGAGATAATAATATCGTTTACTTTTGTTAAATTAATTTTAGGTTTTGGAATAGCTAACATCAAAGCCGGGTCGCCTAAGTATAAAATTACGTTACTGGAGGAACTAGGGGTGTCGTTTTTAGAAATTCGCAGTGTTTCGGCAATGGTTGTATATTGATTGGATCCGTAAGCAAGTAAGTTTCTGCTCAGATTGTCATTGAAGTTTTCGGCATTAAATTGACCAATGGCGCGAATAGTGGTAAGCATCGAAATGGCACCTCCCTTAGGATTCCAGAAAACGTATTCTCCTGCCGTTGGTTTGGTAGGGTCGTCAAATCGGGAGAAGTCACAGGTGATGGTGATAAATAAGGGATATTTGTATTGATTGTTTAGGTTTTGTCCGTCTGCTTTTTCCCAAATGCGTTCACTTGCCAGACCATCTTCTCCACCATGACCAAGATAATTAAATACCAAAGCTCCTTTTTCAAAAGCATTAAAGAAATCTGTTCTTGCTTTGGGATATCTCGATCCACCTGAAGAAGCTTCCTGTGTATAGGAGTCAAGGAAGATTTTGTCAATGTTAAAAAATGGTTTTTCAGTTGCAATAACATCTGCTAGACTGTTTTGTCTGGATTGTAAAGAGGCGTCCGAGCTTTTGTCTGCATCATCGCTGATTAGGACAAAGTTATTTCTCCAGTTTCCAAAAGACTTAATGTTGTGATAGTCGAGAACCTTATTGACCATTTCCTGTGCCTGACCATTGTCGGAAACCAACATTCGTCCAACGGCTATATCGATCCCTTTAGCAAAAGAAGTCAGGTTTCCTTCGTTGGGATCCATTAGTCCAAAAAAATCATCAGATGCAAAGGAGGCTTCTCCGGTTGTGTTGCTTATTAAAGATTGATATATAGGTACAATATTGTTGTTGCTTCGGGTGCGGTTTTTATAATCAAAAGAAGCGTCTCCAAATAAATTCAGGTATTTTATCTTTTTTTCAGGTGAAGAAGCATTATCGTAAATGTATTTAATGCAGTTTCTGATCGCTGCAATATCCTGTTTCCCAGAAGAGAATTCCTGATAGATGTTTTCTAATGCGATTACTTTTACACTTAGATTGGAATTGTTGCGGTGAAAATTAGCTAGATTTTCAGCTTGTGAAAGTAAAAATCGTGGCGTAACGATGACATAATCGATGTCCTGGAAAGCATTTTGATTGTTCTTTAAAAGAGTTCCTTTTAAATTCTGATTGCCGATTTTTGATTGGTTTTCTTTTGAAGGACTGTAATAATCGGCAGGAACAAGTGTGATGTATTTTCGAATTTCTCCCAGTGGAGCTTTGAAGCTAAAATTAGTCAGATTTGGGTTTTCAATTTTCGATACATTATATAGGTCTGTAATATCCCAAATTTGTGCGATTCCTGCGGCATTGCCAATAGTGTAATTTACGATTCCTGCAGTTGAACCGGCTAAATCATATTGAAATCTAAATTGTTTTCCGGTTCCCAGTAGTTTTCTTTTGGCTACTAAGTTGATGTAATCCAGGTATCCTTTTGATCCGGGTACACCATTATTGATGTACGTTAGTTTTATTTTTACATTTTCACTGCCTAAAAAAGAAGTGTTTTGAGGAAGTTGAGCGCTGAAAAATTTTAAATCAGGATCCGATCCTAAACTGTTAAAGTTAAGAGTGCCGATGTTTTGTTCATTTGCAGAAATTTTAAATGAAGTGGCTGTATAGGCTGCTGAAGCTGCGTTTAGCTGTATTTTTATAGGAGTAGTCGTTTCAAGATTGGGGAAGTTAAAGTTGAATTCCTGCTCTGTGTCGATGTCGAATGCTTCTCCGTACCATTGACGACCGGTGTGGGCAATGTTTATTTTGTCAATTTCATGGTATTGATAGTCGTCATAGGTGCTTAATTCTAAGGTGCTGTTATTTGTCGGTTGATTGGCAGTTGGAATTCGCTTCCCGTCTCCACCGCTAATGGTAATATAATAGTACGATTTTGTATCAAAGACATTCGAATTTGTTTGGCTTTCCGTGTTCCAGTTGTCTACTCCTTCACCATAAAAAAGAATGTGGTCATCATTGTCGAAAGTACCGTCATTTTCTCCAATAACCACAATTGCATTTTCGGTTAAATCATCAGGATAGTAAATGTTGTTGGCGAGAGGGAGCATTCTGCCTCCGTTTCCGTAGATTTTGATTCGTCTCGGGTCGACTTTTCCGGCATCAAAACCTAAGCTTTGTAAAAACGATTTGGAGATGCTGTAAATGCCTGATTTTTCGATGTAAAAGCGATACCAGTCCCCTGTCGCTAAAACCGAATTTTGTATTCCGCTTGATTTTTGAAAGGAAGAAGAGTTATTATTTCTGGATGTAGTGTTGTTTATTGAATACGAAAAAGAGCGGACACGTTTGAAGCTGTTTCCTTCTTTTATAATTGGATAAAGTGCGATGAAAGCTTGCTTTTTATCACGTGCCGAAGCGATTTCCAGCGTTTCGTTTAGTTTGGCAGGGATGTTTTCGAGTGTTAAATCTCCCAGTTCCGAAATCGAAATTGGTTCGTATACCACATTCGTAACCTGAAGCGAATTGGTGTTTGAGTAGTTGGATTCTCCTAAACCAAGAAGTAATGTTATGTTTTTTTTAGTAGTATCAAACCGGAATGCCGCTCCTGAAAAGAAAGGAATAACGATTTTATTGTCGCCAATGCCCGTCTCTTTTTTGCTTTTCCAATCTAGTGTAAAGCTCCCGTTTGTCTGGGAAAATGAGGCAAATGAGAGGAGTAGCAGGTATAGAAATAAGACTTGTTTCATAGACTGAAAAAACGTGATTATTTTTAAAATATTTTAGTAAGTAAAAATATAGTATTTCATGTTATAGTAAATAATAAAAAGTATATTTTTGCGTTCGTAACTATAGGTTATTTTCTGGTAAAAAACAGCTAAATAAAATTATTAGAACAGATGTTGCTAATTAAATGTTAATTATTATATTGCAGCACCTAAATTTATCACCTAAGAATGAGTATGAAAGTAAACAAAATTGTAGCCTTGCAATTAATGATGTCAATGGTATTGATGTTAGGCACGGCTAGTTGTAGCAAAAAATCGAGTTCCAGTCACGCTTCCAGAGCTACTGGTTGGGATGTAGATAGTCAGAATGGAACTGCAGCCAGAAACGCAGGCAAAAAACAACAGGCTGGTCCTGGTTTGGTTTTTGTTGAAGGAGGTACATTTACTATGGGTAAAGTACAGGATGATGTTATGCACGATTGGAATAACACACCAACTCAACAACACGTTCAGTCATTCTATATGGATGAAACAGAAGTTACCAACGGTATGTATTTAGAGTACCTGGAATGGCTTAAGAAGGTTTTCCCACCAACAGAAGAAAATTACAAAAACATTTACGAAGGAGCATCTCCTGATACTTTAGTATGGAGAAATCGTTTAGGATACAACGAAACGATGACGAATAACTATTTAAGACACCCATCTTATGCAAACTACCCAGTAGTTGGTGTGAACTGGATTCAGGCTGTTGAATTTAGTAAATGGAGAACAGACCGTGTAAACGAAGCTGTTTTAGAAAAAGACGGATATCTTAAAAAAGGAGCTAAAACTCAGGATGTAAGTGCTGAGAGTTTGTTTAATACAGAAGCTTACCTTGCATCACCATCTACTACTTACGGTGGTAATGAAGAATTGGTGTTGAAGAAAAATCCAAGCGGTAGAAAATTAAAAGCAGGGAAAGACGGTGTAGTTCCGGATGCTAAAAATGTATACGCACAACGTTCTTCAGGTGTGATTTTACCGGAGTACAGACTTCCTACAGAAGCAGAGTGGGAATACGCTGCTGCAGCTGATGTTGGACAAAGAGAATACAATATATATAAAGGACAAAAGAAATATCCTTGGTCCGGAGATTATACACGTTCTTCTAAACGTAAAAATAAAGGAGATCAATTGGCTAACTTTAAACAAGGAAACGGTGATTACGGTGGAATTGCTGGTTGGTCAGATGATGGTGCAGATATTACAAATTCTGTGAAAAGTTATGCTGCAAATGATTTCGGATTGTACGACATGGCAGGTAACGTTGCAGAATGGGTAGCTGACGTTTACAGACCTATTATTGATAATGAGGCGAATGATTTTAACTACTATAGAGGAAATCAATATGCTAAAAACAAAATTGGTAAAGACGGTAAACTTGAAATTATTACGAAAGAGAATATCAAATACGATACTTTAAGTAATGGTAAAGTTGTAGCAAGAAACCTTCCTGGTGAAATTGCTCAAGTACCAGTTGATGAAAACGAAACGTATTTGAGAACTAATTTCAGTACAAGCGACAATATCAACTATAGAGATGGTGATAAACAATCATCTAAATATTTTGACTTTGGAGATTCTGAATCTGGTGCAAAAGCTGATCAAGCAATGTACAATTCACCAAAACATAATATCACTACTGATAGTTTAGGTAAAATGATTAGAAAATATGACAACACTAGTAAACGTACTACTTTAATCGACGATAAAGTGAGAGTTTACAAAGGTGGTTCTTGGAGAGATAGAGCGTATTGGTTAGATCCTGCTCAAAGAAGATATTTCCCTCAGGATATGGCAACTGATTACATCGGATTTAGATGTGCAATGTCTAGAGTAGGTTCAAAAGCCGAAAAAAGAAAATCGCCTAGAAACTAAGTTTTAGAAATTTCAATATAAAAAGTTCCAAATTCCAAATGCTGAATATTTCAGTATGGAATTTGGAATTTTTTTATGTTTTTTTTCTATTTTTATGACCCTTAAAATTTTATATATGAATATTCAGGACATTCATAATTTGTTTTTACAATGTAAATCTGTTTCAATTGATACAAGAAAAATTGAAGCAAATTCTATGTTTTTTGCCATCAAAGGAGAGAATTTTGATGCCAATACGTTTACGCAACAAGCTCTTGATTTAGGAGCTCTGTTTGTTGTTATTGACAATGCTGCTTACTTTATTGACGAAAGAACAATACTGGTTGAGAATAGCCTGGAAACCTTGCAGGAATTAGCAAAATTTCACCGTACTTATTTAGGATTACCTGTTATTGCTTTAACGGGTAGTAATGGTAAAACGACCACAAAAGAGCTTATAAATGTAGTTTTGTCTAAAAAATTCAAAACAAAAGCGACCATCGGAAATCTGAATAATCATATTGGGGTTCCGTTAACGATTTTGTCCTTTACAAAGGAAACAGAACTCGGGATTGTCGAAATGGGAGCTAATCATAAAAAGGAAATTGCATTTTTATGTGAAATCGCACAACCGGATTATGGCTATATAACCAATTTTGGGAAAGCGCATTTAGAAGGTTTCGGTGGAGTCGAAGGCGTGATACAAGGTAAAAGTGAGATGTATGAATATCTCGTTAAGAATAAAAAAACAGCTTTTATAAATCTGGAAGACCCTATTCAGGTCGATAAGTCTAAGGCTATTCAATCGTTTACTTTTGGTCTTAACAAAGAACAGGCTGACATTAAAATCAGGAGTGTAGAGACCAATCCTTTTGTAGCGATTCGTTATGACGGATTTGCTGTCCAATCGAATTTGATTGGACTTTATAATGCTAATAATATCAATGCTGCAGTGGCGATCGGTACTTATTTTAAAGTGGCTGATAATGATATAAAATCGGCTATTGAAGCCTATACACCCGACAATAACAGATCGCAACTATTAAAAAAGGGATCCAATCAGATTATATTAGATGCTTATAATGCGAATCCAAGTAGTATGGCCGTTGCAATTGCCAATTTCATACAACTGGACAATCAGAACAAAATAATGATTTTGGGAGATATGTTTGAACTTGGAAACGAAAGTGAGCAAGAACATAAAATTATTGTGGATGCAGTAGTCGGTCAAGATCAATCTGTCTGTTATTTAATCGGAAAAGCTTTTTATCTGCATAATATTTCAAACGAGAAGGTTCGTTTTTTTGAAACCTTTGACGCTTTTGCAGACTTTTTAAAATCGATTAAACTGGAAGATCACACTATTTTGATCAAAGGCTCCAGAGGAATGGCATTGGAGCGTACTTTGGATTATATTTAAAGAAATAAAAGAGAATGCCATCAGTTAATGATGGCATTTTTTTTACACACTCATTAAAAAGCCAATCAGATTTTCTTTTTTATTCAGTTCCAGTTTTTTTCTTAAACGGTACCGGGCCAGTTCTACTCCTCCTGTTGAGATGTTCATGATTTCGGCGATCTCTTTGGTAGACATATTCATTAATAAATAGGTAGATAAATCCAATTCTCGTGGCGAAATGGTGGGGTATTTTTCTTTTAGTCTTTTCAAAAACTCAAAATGCACGTTTTTAATGTGCTTCTCGAGATCTTTCCAGCTTTTATCGGTATTTACTTCTTTGACAATGCTTTTGTGTAATTTGTTGAATTCAAATTTTGTTGAGTCGTCTAAAGTATTGGTGTCGATGTCTTTTATTTTTTGGATAATACCATTCAAAACTTTGTTTTTCTTCACGACCTGAAGCGAATTGCTGACCAATTCTTTGTCTTTGGCAAGGATTTTTATTTGAAGTTTATCACTTTTTAATCTTTCGATTTCTTTTTCTAACTCGTGTTGATCGTGTCTGATTTTGGATTCTTTTTCGAGATACAATCTTCTTTGTTCTATGGTTTCATAATACTTGTTTCTTCTAATCTTAAGTTTGATTCTGTTCGAGATGATATACACTCCAGCAAGAATTAAAAAGAAGTAAGTCAGATAGGCTAAAAAGTGCCTGTACCAAGGCGGTGCTATTCTAAAATCAATCTGTGATACATCAGATTCGATCCCATAGCTGTTCTTTGCTTTGATCTGCATTTTATAATTTCCTTCTCTCAGATTGGTGTATTCTTTGACTGAAACGGTGGACCAACTGCGCCAGTTGTCTTCAAAGGGCTCTAGTTTGTACGAATACGTTATATTTTCTTGATTTTCGTAAGTAGGAGAGGAGAAAGTAAATTTTACATGATTCGAGTTGTAAGGGATTCTAAGTTCTGTAATTGGTTTTTCGAGATTGCCGGTTATGATGGTGTCGGTTGAGGAAGAAAAGCTTTCAAAAAAGACTTTCGGTTTGGTTATGAATTTGTTTGAAATTTTGGAATCATAATGCGCTAACCCATCCGTTAAGCCAATAAAAATGTTGCCCGGGTCAATGGTGTTTATAGAGAGGTAATTGTTTACCAAATTGCCTGTCAGGTTTGAAAATAAGGCTTCTTTGCGTTGGTACTTGCCATTTGCTGTTTTTACTAAAACGCCCAGAGACTCCTTGTAAGAATACCATAAATTATGATCGCGATCTTCTATTAAGGTGTTGATGGTTGGGATTCCATGAAACAATGCCGTTATTTTTTTGTCTTCAAAAAAACCTTCCTGTTCATTGCTATATCGATAAAAGTGATTTTTAGACTGAAAGTAAACCTTGTTGTGAATCGATTGTAAACTTCCAATTCCTTTATTGGAATTGGAAACGTTAGAGTGTTTTTTTATGTAATCGAATCTTTTTAAATCTTCAGACAGTTTCATTTGATAGAGATAGGGATCTTTTTTTAGCCACAAAAAATTGTTGTCTAACTCCATTTCGAAAGTGTTAGTTGTTTCGTAGAATCCGCCGATCTGGTTCACGTAATTGATTTCATTATTGGTATTCTTAAATATAGAAAACCCATCGTAACTTTCTCCAATAATATAGCCCGGATGACTTGGAATTGTTTTAAAACCAAAGTATCCTCTTTTGTCTAAAGTTTTGGATACCCGATTTTGATCTATTACCAAAGCCCCGCTATTACTGGCGCACAGCAGAATATTGTTAATAACCTGAATGTTCCAGGCTTGAGCAATCGTTCCTTCAACCCGATTAAACGGTTCGTCTTTAAAAGGAGTGGACCAGGAATGATAAAAAAGGCCTTGATTGGTTGCTACGTATAGATTTTTGTTGAAAATAACCGAAGCATAAACGGTACCTATATTATAACTGTAATCGAAAAAGGTAAAGGGTGAGTTTTGATTCACAAATGTGATTCCATTATCCAAACCCAACCACAGATTGTTTTTATTGTCGACATAAGAGGTTAGTACGGTGTTGTTTTGTAATCCTTTTTGTCTGTTTAAATGCTGGATTATTTTCCCGTTCAAATCACAGATTATTACACCGCTGAGAACGGAGTTCAGAACGATAAATTTGTTTTTTATAATAGATCCGCCTAACGAGGTATTTTTTTTGACAAAGGCATTGGCTTCTGTTTCCCAGGATTTGACGCTGTTATAGTCATAGACAAAAAGCCCTTTTTCCAGTGTTGCAAGAAGTATTTTGTTATTGGGCAGCGGAAACATGGCCCATATTTCTTTATCGTTTAAGTCTGTAGTACCTTTGAGAGCAATCAATTTATGGTTGCGGTATTCTAAAATGCCCAATTCCTTGTCTTGAAAATAGAGATGGTTATTTATAAGAAAAGAAAATTGAAACTTTTTGGGTGCATTTATAACTTTCAATTTGTTGTTTTTATAAAAAAACACTTTGGTGAAAGATTGAAATACAACCTCATCTTTATAGAGGTGTATGCGCCAGATTAAATTGATGTTTTTGCTGTCGTTTTTACTAATCAAGTGTGTTAACGAATAGTATTTTAGTTTACCTTTCTGATCACTTTTAAAAAACCCAAATTCATTATTTCCTCCAACATAAATTTTTCCTGACGGATCGATTTTTAAACTTCTGATTGCGGTATTATTTGGAAGCGCATATTTATTCCAGATAGAACCGTCAAATTGAATCAACCCGCTATTGTTTGCAAAGTAGATATTGCCATTTTTATCCTGATCAATATTCCAGTTTTGAGTGCCTCCTTTATACTCGGAACGTTTATAATTTTTAATTGCCGGTAATCCGATGTTTTTTACTTGGGAAAAAAGGGCAAAAGGCAGGATGAAAAGAATGAAAATTGAAATATAGTGGTTTATGAATTTCATAATTTAAAAACGGTATTTTTAATAGTAATGTTTTATAATCTACTTTTTTTCTGATTATAGTAATTGTGATAGTGTCGTTTTTTGGATATTTTTTTAATAAAAGTGAAAATAATTCATTTAAAGTAAATGTAGTGTTTATTTTAGTTAGTTAACAATTCTATAACAATATAAAAAATATTTTAAAATGCTTAATATTAGTATTTTAAAAAATATTTGATGTGTTTTTGTAATATGGTAATTTATCTTTTGATGTGTTTTTGTAGGGAATATAAAATGCAAATAGTAGAAATTTAACTTTATTATTGCATCAAATTACTAATTAATTAACCAAAATTTTTAGAAAAATGAAATTAACAAAATTACTTATTTTTTGTATTTCATCTTTATTGTTTTCAGTTATCGCAATGGCACAGGATGTGACGGTAAATGGAGTTATAAACGATGAAAGTGGGTTACCCGTCCCGGGGGCAACTATCTTACTTAAAGGCACTACTAAGGCAACTGCCTCTGATTTTGACGGTAAGTTTCAAATTAGTGTTCCTTCAAATGGTATTCTGACAATTAGTTTTGTAGGTTATATGACCGTACAGGAAACTGTAAACGGACGAAGTAAAATTGAAATTAGGTTAAAACCTGAATCTCAAAACTTAAATGAAGTTGTAGTAGTAGGATATGGTACACAAAAGAAAAGTGTAGTAACAGGTTCTATCTCCAGTGTCAAAGCAAAAGATTTGGAAAGTCTTCCTATAACAAGAGTAGAACAAGCCTTGCAAGGTAGAGTTTCGGGAGTTTCTATTGCTGCAAATGCAGGACAACCCGGATCTGCTTCTACGATCCGTATACGTGGTTTTACTACTTTAAACAATAATGATCCTTTATGGGTAGTTGATGGTGTAATCGTTGATAATGGCGGAATAGGCTATTTAAATCAATCTGATATCGAATCTATTGAGGTATTGAAAGATGGTGCTTCGGGTGCTATTTACGGTTCTCGTGCTGCTGCAGGGGTTATTCTTGTAACAACTAAAAAAGGTAAAGCAGGCAGGATTTCGGTAAGTTATACAGGTTTCTCAGGAACTTCACAGGCGGCAAAAAAATTAGATTTATTAGATGCCAGTCAATATGTAACCATCATGAATGAAGCGCATATAAATGGTGGTAAACCAGCGTTATTCCCAACACGTACTGCACCGACTCCGGGGAATCCATTGGGGTCTCCAATTGATTATGGAAAGGGAACGAACTGGCAGGATGTTATTTTTAATGATCATGCACAACGTTATTCTCATGAGTTAAGTTTTAGTGGTGGTAATGATGTTTCTACCTTTTATATGTCTTTTGGTTTAACCGATCAAGAGGGGATTATCACATCTGATATTTCTAATTATACCAGAAAAAATATTCGTTTAAACTCTAATCATAAATTGGGTAAGTATATTAAAATTGGTCAGACTTTAGGATATTCGAACGAAAAAACGGTAGGTATTGGTAATACAAATGATGAATTTGGAGGCCCATTATCATCTGCTATCAATTTAGATCCGTTAACTCCGGTACTTGTTGCACCGGGTCCTTTAACCGGAGCAGGTACTCCTTACGAAAATAAAAATGCGCTTAGAGATGCAAACGGAAATTACTATGGTATTTCTACAAATGTAACTCAGGAAACTTCAAACCCATTAGCGTACACGCAAACAAGACTGGGGAATAATGATTTTGCTGATAATTTTGTTGGAAATATTTTTATTGAAGCGGAGATTTTGCCTGGTTTAAAATTTAAATCTACTGCAGGTGGAAAACTGGCGTATTACGGTTCAGATAACTTTACTCCGGTTTATTATTTAAATGGAGCTACCAAAAAAGATGTCAACGAATTGTTCCGATCGTACAAAAAATCGTTTAGCTGGAACTGGGAGAATACGTTGAACTATGATAAGAAAATTGGAAATCACCACTTCGGTATTTTATTGGGTAAAGGAACTTATGTAGATAATATTACATCCGGTAATGACATCACGTACAGAGGTGTTCCGGCAACAACACATGCCGAAGCATCCTTTAATGTTGATATTCCAATTAAAGATAAAATAGCCAATGCTTATAATGGACAAGCGATGGAACACCGAGTAGAGTCCTTGTTTTCCAGATTAAACTATGATTACAAAGAGAAATATATTTTTACAGGTATTCTTCGTCGTGACGGTTCTACACGTTTTGGACCCAACCATAAATATGGAACTTTCCCTTCTGTATCTTTAGGATGGGTGCCTTCAAAAGAAGGTTTTTGGAAAGATAATAATGTAGTAAATACGTTAAAAATAAGAGGGGGTTACGGGGTGACCGGTAACGATTCATCTCCTGATTTCTTATACATTTCTACGGTTGGAATTCAAAGAAATTATACTATTGGCGGGGAAATAGCGAATGGACAAAGTCCAAATGCAATTCCAAATCCTGATTTAAAATGGGAAGAAACCAAACAACTTAACATTGGTTTTGAGACTACACTTTTGCGTGATTTCAATTTGAGTGTAGATTTATTCAACAAAAAAACAGAAGGAATCTTAATGAAGGTGCCAATTCCGGGATATGTTGGAGCAACAGGGAACACCTATGCGAACTTAGCAGATATGGAAAATAGAGGTATCGACATTGAATTAGGATACCGCAAAAAATTTGGAGCATTAAATCTTTCTGTGAATGGAAACTTCTCTTACATCAAAAATGAGATTACCTATATTGATAAAGGAGTTAATTTCATTGTTGGAGATGAGACCGTACAATCGAGCTCTTACGAAATCAACAGAACACAAGTTGGTCATGCTTACAACTCCTTCTACGGATTTAAAACAAATGGTATTTTCCAAACTCAGGCAGAAGTTGATTCTTATAAAAATGCTGCCGGAAAAGTGATTCAACCCAATGCAAAACCGGGAGATTTCCGTTGGCAGGATTTAGACGGAGATGGTGTAATCGGAGCAAACGACAGAACTTTTTTAGGAACATCACTACCTAAATTCACTTATGGATTAACGATAAATTTAGATTACAAAGGATTCGATTTGTTAGTATTCGGTCAGGGTGCTGGTGGAAATATGATCTATCAGGGATTAAGAAGACTTGATATTGCAACTGCAAATTACCAAACAGACGTTTTAGGTCGTTGGACAGGACCGGGATCAACAAACAGTTACCCAAGAGTCACTACAACAGATAGTAATAAAAACTTTACGAACCCGTCTGATTTCAATTTAGAAAAAGGAGATTTCTTCAGATTCAAAACAATTCAATTGGGGTATTCATTTCCAAAAGAATGGATCGAAAGCATTTCATTGCAAAAGGTGAGATTGTATGTAACAGGAGAAAATCTATGGACAATTACAAAGTACACTGGTTACGATCCTGAAATCGGTGGCCCTACTACAGCCGGGATGAACAATGTACAAGGAGTAGACAGAGGGTATTATCCTCAGGCAAAATCGTACATGTTGGGAGTTAATTTGCAATTTTAATTAAAAAAGAAAATATTATGAAACTTATACGTTTTAAACAATCATTTATTGCTTTCGGAGTGCTACTTACACTCGGAGCTTGCGATACAGATGAAAAATTAGAAGTGAAAGGTGATGGTGTAGTGTATGAAGATAATTTTTACAGAAATGAAACCGAAGCCTATTCAGGTTTGGTTGCCGCTTACGATAAATTAGGAAAGTTCGCAGGAGCAATGGAAAATGCGCCGCTGTTATTCTTAAATTCTGCCTCTGATGATTTCTTTGCAGGAGGAGGTGGTTCAGACGATCAACCCGGACTTCAGGTTGCTTCTAACTACACTGTAAGTCCGGCAAATATTCCACCGGCAATTTGGGCAGATTATTACAAAGGGGTAGCAAGATGTAACATTATGTTGATCAAACTTCCGGGTATTCCAATGGATACTGCCAAGAAAATAAGATTCGCAGCAGAAGTAAAAGCATTACGTGCTTACTATTATTTTGATCTGGTTAGAATGTTTAAAAACATTCCTTTGATATTGACACAACTAACTAAAGATGAAATTCCGTTAGTTATGCAAGCCAAACCAGAGGATGTATATGTACAAATCGAAAAAGATTTGAACGAAGCAATTCCAGATTTGCCAATGACATTGCCTCCGGCTGAATTAGGAAGATTTACTAAAGGAGCAGCAACGGCTCTTTTAGGAAAAGTATATTTATACGATAACAAAAAAACACAAGCCGCTGTTGAATTAGCGAAGGTTAATGGTACTCCGGGCGGAACAAGTAGCTACGGATATAAATTGATGCCTGCTTTTGCAGATTTATGGAACCACGCCAATAAATTTAATACAGAATCTATTTTTGAAATTACCTATACCGATAAATCGAATGCGGACTGGGGTAATTTTGAAAGAGGTGATGATGAAGGAAATGTTGCCGCTCAGTTAATGGGAATCAGAGATTACTCAAGAAAACCTAAAGGGATAGACGCACTTTTGCCGAATTATATTAACGGTTGGGGTTTCATGGTAGTGACACCTCAGTTGGTGGCTGTTTTGAAAGATGATCCTCGTTATGCTTCTACTATTTTTAATGCCGCTGCTGCAAGAGGTGTTGATAATGACGACGTAAATGGGCTTATAACGTACAAAGACAGTTATCAAGAAACAGGCTATCATTTTATTAAGTATGCCGCTTTTAATGCAGATATCAAACCGGGTAATCCTTTCCTGAATTTTGGGATCAATACCTATATCATTCGTTTAGCAGATACTTACTTATTAGAAGCCGAAGCATTAGGAGGAACAGGAGCAAGAGCTCAGGCACTTTTAGATGCAGTTAGATTAAGAGCGGGATTAACAGCTGTACCCGTTTCTATCCCTGCTATTTTAGCAGAAAGAAGATTAGAACTGGCAGGTGAAGGACATCGTTGGTTTGATTTAGTTAGAACGGGTGAAGCCGCTGCTAAATTGGCTTTCAAAGGATTTCAGGCGAATAAAAATGAAGCTTTCCCAATTCCTTATAGTGAATTCAATAACACTAAAATAGTTCAGAATACAGGATATCCACAATAATAGTACTGTTGAGAATTGATAGTAGAAACAGCTGTCTAACAGCTGTTTTTTCAAAGCAATCTCCTATAAGTTAGTTTAAGTTCGGTTGTTGAAATGGCCCATAATCGTTATGAGTATGGGCTATTTTTAAATCAAATGAGAGCTGATTTGGCGAATGAATTTTATAAAAGTCTTACCGATTAAAACATACTCAATGAAAAAAATGGGCTTTATTATTGCGTTTTTGTGTTTTTCTTTAACTGTTTTTCCACAGCAGAAAGATCAAAAAAAGCAACAGAAATTTACAACTACGAATAAAAAAATTACAGTTTATACCACGGCATCAAATACAGAATTAAGATTAACTCCTACAGCTAATTTAGATTTTACAGTATCAAAACAACCCGTAGAAACCGAGTTGTCTGTTTTTGTGGAACCTTCAAAACAATTTCAGCATTTTCTCGGAATTGGAGGGGCAATTACAGACGCCAGTGCCGAGATTTTTGCCAAATTATCAAAAGAAAAGCAAACTGAATTTTTAAACGCTTACTACGATACTCAAAAAGGAATCGGATATTCATTGCTAAGAACAACTATTCAAAGTTCTGATTTTAGCAGCGGAAGTTATTCTTATATCGAAGAAGGTGATAAAGATTTAAAAACCTTTTCGATTGATCATGATCGCAAATACCGCATACCCATGATCAAAGAAGCCATCAAAACGGCTGGTGGAAAATTGATAACCTATGTAGCGCCATGGTCGCCGAATGCTTTCATGAAAAGCAATAAAAATGTATTAAAAGGAGGGAAGTTATTACCCGAATATTTTCAGTCATGGGCTAATTTTTATGTGAAATTTATAAAGGAATACAACAAAGAAGGAATTCCAATTTGGGCAACTTCGGTTCAAAATGAGCCAATGGCAACCCAAACATGGGAATCTTGTTTGTATACCGCCGAGGAAGAAAGAGATTTCCTGAAGAATTTTCTTGGACCAACATTAAAAAAAGACGGATTAGGTGATGTAAAACTAATCGCCTGGGATCATAACCGTGATTTAATGGTACAAAGAGCAAATGTAATTTTCTCTGATCCCGAAGCCTCTAAATATGTTTGGGGAATGGGTTTTCACTGGTACGAGACCTGGACAGGAGCAAAACCGATGTTTGATAATGTAGCGAAAGTACACGAAGCTTATCCCGATAAAAAATTAATTTTTACAGAAGGTTGTGTGGAGAAATTTGACGCGACAAAATACCAATTCTGGCCAAATGCAGAAAAATACGGTTTGTCTATGATTAATGATTTTAACAACGGTACCGTGGGCTGGACAGACTGGAACATTCTTTTAGACCAGTTTGGAGGACCCAATCATGTAGGCAATTTTTGCTTCGCACCGATACATGCAGACACCACTACAGGAGAATTAATTTACACCCCTTCGTACTATTACATTGGACATTTTTCTAAATTTATTCGTCCAAATGCGGTTAGAGTGAGTACTTCGGTAAGTCGTAGTTACCTGTCAAGTACTTCTTTTTTGAATACGGACGGTAAAATGGCGACTGTAGTAATGAACAATACAGACAATGAGATTACCTACAACTTTATTATTGCAACCCAACAAGCAATTGTAAAGATTCCTGCACATGCTATACAAACGCTGGTGTATTAATATTTTGTAAGTTAGTTAGGGGCTAATTTGAATCATCCCTATTAGTCCCATTTTTTAATGAGATATTAATTTAATAAGATCAAATGAAAAATACAAAGTTTCTAGTAATTGCCTTCCTTTTTTGTGGAGCAACATGGAGTCAGGAAGTCAAAAAGACAAGAGCTGAAATAGATGCTAAAGTTTCTGAGTTATTGTCTAAAATGACCTTGGAAGAAAAAGTGGGTCAAATGACTCAAATTACGGTTACTGTTTTTGAAGATGCAAAAAGACCGGGATATTTTGATGCCGCCAAATTAAAACAAGGAATTCAGGAATACCACATCGGTTCTATTTTGAATGTGCCAAATCCAGGAGCGCCAACACTACAAAGGTGGCAGGAAACGATGACGGCTATTACAAATGAAGCCAATAAATCGAGGCTTAAAATTCCAATATTATATGGTATTGATGCGATACACGGAGCAAGTTATACGGCTGGAGCGACCTTATTTCCACAACAAATTGGATTGGCAGCCACTTTTAATACCGATTTAGTACAACGTGGTGCTGAGATTTCGGCTTACGAAACCAGAGCGTCTTCAATTCCATGGGTTTTTTCTCCCGATTTAGATTTTCCACGAAATCCCGCTTGGTCCAGAATGTGGGAGTCATTTGGAGAAGATGCCTATTTATCTTCCAAAATGGCTGTGGCTTTGGTAAATGGTTTTGAAAGAAACAATGTAGGCTCTAAATATAGTGTCGCATCTTGTATGAAACACTACATTGGTTACGGAAGTACCACAACCGGAAAAGACCGTACACCCAGTATTATTCCCGAACGCATTTTAAGACAATACGACCTAACAATCTATGAGGCTGCTATAAAAGCCGGAGCAAAAAGTGTGATGGTAAGTTCCGGAGAAATCAACGGAACTCCGGTGCATTCAAGCAAACATTTAATCACAGATATTCTTAAAAACGAATTGGGTTTTGAAGGTGTTGTAGTGACAGATTGGAAAGATATTATCTATCTCAATACAAGACATAAAGTAGTAGAAACAAAAAGAGACGCCGTTCGTATAGCTGTTATGGCCGGAATAGATATGAGCATGGTACCCGAAGAATTTACCTTTTATACGGATTTGGTTGATTTAGTTAAAAAAGGAGAGGTACCAATGTCTCGTATCGACGATGCGGTATCGAGAATTTTAAGAATGAAATTCGAATTGAATCTGTTTCAAAATACAGTAGCAAATCTAAAAGAGTATCCAAAATTTGGTTCTGCCGAACACATTGAGGAAGCCTATAAAACAGCAGCCGAATCGATTACTTTATTGAAAAACAACAATGCGGTTTTACCTTTAAATAAAAACGAAAAAATCCTTGTAACAGGAGCAACTGCCAACAGCATGAAAAACCTGAATGGAGGCTGGTCTTATAACTGGCAAGGAGAAAATGCAGATACCTACGCAGCCGAAAAATTAACCATCTTAGAAGCTTTTCAAGCCAAACTGGGGAAAGAAAATGTGTTGTACACCGCTGGTGCGGATATTGAAAAAGAAGACGATGCCGAAATTCAAAAAGCAGTAGAGTTGGCCAAAAGTGCTTCAAAAATTGTCTTGTGTCTTGGAGAGAAAAATTACACCGAAACTCCCGGAGACATCAGCAATATCTTTATGAGTAAGTCTCAGATAAAATTGGCTTTGGCATTAGCAAAAGTAAACAAACCGATTATTTTAGTTTTAAATGAAGGCCGACCACGATTAATCAGTGATTTTGAAGATAAAATGAGCGCCGTCGTGCAATGTTATTTACCCGGAAATGAAGGAGGAAGAGCGTTAGTCGATATTTTATACGGAGAAGTAAATCCAAGTGGAAGACTACCTTACAATTACCCAAAATACCCGAATTCATTAGAAAAATACAACAGAAAATACACCGAGAGCTTAGCCGACGAAGAGCAAAATAACGATGCTAAATATGAGAAAAGCTATTCTCCACAATTCGAATTCGGTAGCGGATTATCCTATACTACTTTTACCTATTCAAATTTAAAAATTGACAAAACAGAAATTAACAATACAGAGGAAGTAAATGTTTCTGTCGAGGTAACCAATACAGGTAAAAGAGCCGGAAAAGAAGCCGTTTTACTCTATCTGTCTGATAATTTTGCTTCGATAACGCCCGAAGTCAAAGCACTAAAAAGATTTGAGAAAATTAGTCTGGAACCAAACGAAACCAAAACAGTAAAGTTTACTTTAAATCAAAAAGACTTGCAATTTGTAAATGAGGATCTAAAATGGATTTCCGAGAAAGGAACTTTTACCATTCAAATCTCAAATCTAAAAAAGGATTTTCTACTTAAATAACCAAAAAGGACCTAAACCTGCAAAGTTTCCCAAACCTTGTAGGTTTAAATCTAAATATCAAGCAAGCAAAGACAGTTATAATATGAAAAAAATAATTTTACTATTGCAATTATTGCTTTCCGCCACTTCATTCGCACAAGGATTTTTACACCGGGACGGACAGAAAATTGTTGACGGCAGCGGAAAAAATATACTATTACGAGGACTAGGAACCGGAGGTTGGATGGTGCAGGAAGGATATATGTTACAAACGCAGCCCTTTGCCAGTCCGCAATATGTTATTAAACAGAAAATTCAGGATGTCATTGGCGAAGAGGGAACAAAGGAGTTTTATGCCGCCTACAAAGCAAACGGAATTACAAAAAGAGACGTTGATTCGTTAGCAGCCTGGGGATTTAATTCTATTCGTTTGCCCATGCATTATAATTTATACACACCACCAATTGAAGCTGAGAAAAATGGTGAAATTACCTGGATTGAAGAAGGTTTTACCATGACCGACAACTTACTGAAATGGTGTGCCGAAAACAAAATGTACCTTATTTTAGACTTGCATGCCGCTCCAGGTGGACAAGGAAATGATGCCGCCATTTCGGACTATGACACTACCAAACCATCTTTATGGCAAAGCGAAGCAAATCAGAAAAAAATGATTGCTTTATGGAAAAAGTTAGCCGCCCGCTACAGAGATAATGTATGGATCGGGGCTTATGATATTGTCAATGAACCCAACTGGAATTTCACAGGAACCAATAAAAACGGTTGTGATGAAAACGGAAACGGACCATTGAGAGATTTGATGGTAGCCGTTACTAAAGCGATTCGTGAAGTAGATACAAACCATTTAATTTTCATTGAAGGAAATTGCTGGGGGAATAACTACAACGGAATTTTTCCTTTATGGGACGAAAACATGGCTCTGAGCTTTCATAAATATTGGAATTACAACACCACAGAATCGATTCAGAAAATGCTAAACTACCGAACACAATACAATGTTCCGATTTGGTTGGGTGAAAGTGGTGAAAATTCAAATGTATGGTTCAAAGATGTCCTTACATTGATGGAAGGAAATAATATTGGGTGGGCTTTTTGGCCAATGAAAAAAATCGAAAATATTGCTGGAGTAACTTCAGTAGCCAAGATTCCGGAATACGATGTTTTATTAAAATACTGGAAAGACGGAGGTGAAAAACCATCGGCCGATTTTGCGAAAAAAACGTTGATGAAAATAGCAGATAATTATAAAATGGAGAACTTAACGGTGAAGCCGGATGTAATTGATGCCATGTTCAGACAGGTGCAAACCAACGCTACAAAGCCTTACAAAAAAAACGCAATTCCGGGCAAGATTGCGGCAACACATTACGACTTAGGAACCACTGGGTTTGCATATTACGATAAAGATTTTGTAAATTACAGAATTGAAACAGGGAAATTTGACGAATGGAACAAAGGAAATACCATGCGAAATGATGGTGTTGACATTCTGCCTTGCAACGATTCAGGTTCAAATGGTTACCAAGTTTCGTTTATAGAAAACGACGAATGGTTGCAGTATACAGTCGAAGTTGCAAAACAAAACAGTTATAAGGTTTCGATTCGCTATTCATCTGAAAATGAAGAAGGAAAGCTTCATCTGGAAATGGATAACGGAAAGAAAACAGAAAGTATTTCACTTCCTTCAACGGGAGGAAACAACAACTGGAAAACAATTGTTTTGTCTGAAGTAGAATTGAATAAAGGAACTAATAAAATCAAAGTAGTTTTTGACAAAGGAAATTTCAATTTGAATTATTTAGAGTTTGCCGCCAGCAGAAAAAAGCGCTCAAAAAGTAATTAAAAACAGATGTGAAATTTATAATTAGCATTTTTTTTTAAACTATTTTTTTTTCTCAAAGCACTTACAAAGACAAGTTTTGAGAAATTAGATTTTTAATAGGGAAAAAATAAACACTATTGTTTCAACACAAATATTGTTTTTTGTCAGCGGTTTATTTTGTGGAGAGAATTTAAAAATTAAGAAACAGGCAGTGCTAATTGATTCCAAAAACTTAAAATACGCATCAGATCATTTACCGGTTTTAATAGAAGATAATTAAATTAATATGAACAGAATAACGACAATTAGTTTGTTGCTGGTTTCCTTTTTTGCGATAGCGCAACAACAGTCAATAGATCAGAAAGTAAATGATTTATTGAAAAAAATGACTCTGGAGGAAAAAATTGGTCAGCTTAATCAGTACACAGGGGATAACGCTGCAACAGGACCAATTACGATCAACGCAAACAAACAAGCCGAAATAAAAGCAGGAATTGTAGGTTCAATGCTAAATATTGTCGGAACAAAATATACCCGACAATATCAGGAATTGGCCATGCAGTCCCGTTTAAAAATTCCGTTGTTATTTGGTCAGGATGTTATTCACGGATACAAAACTACCTTTCCTATTCCGCTGGCGGAAGCAGCAAGTTGGGATTTGGCGGCTATAGAATTAGCGGCCAGAGTTGCGGCTACCGAGGCAGCTGCAAGCGGAATTCATTGGACATTTGCTCCTATGGTTGATATTGGGCGTGACCCACGCTGGGGAAGAGTTATGGAAGGAGCAGGAGAAGATACTTATTTGGGGTCTAAAATTGCTTATGCGAGAGTAAAAGGATTTCAGGGCAACAAATTGGGAGATCTAAATTCTGTTATGGCTTGTGTGAAACACTTTGCAGCTTATGGCGCCGCTACCGGCGGAAGAGATTACAACTCGGTAGATATGAGCGAAAGAATGTTGTTTGAAACCTATTTACCTCCTTTTAAAGCAGCATTAGATGCAGGAGCAGCAACGTTTATGAACTCCTTTAATGATTTAAACGGAATTCCGGCTACAGGAAATGTCCATTTACAGCGCGATATTTTAAAAGGAAAATGGAATTTTCAAGGATTTGTAGTTTCTGACTGGGGTTCTATCGGAGAAATGGTAGCCCACGGTTATTCAAAAGATCTTAAAGCCGCAGCGCTTTCTGCCATCACAGCAGGAAGTGATATGGATATGGAAAGTAATGCATACCGTTATCATTTAGCGGAGTTAGTAAAAGAAGGAAAGGTAGCTGTTGATTTGATTGATGATGCTGTAAAACGGATCCTACGCAAGAAATTCGAACTGGGATTATTTGAAGATCCGTACCGATATTCAGATGAAAAAAGAGCCGAAAAAGTATTAAATAATCCGGAGAATAGAAAAGCAGCCAGAGAAGTAGCGCAGAAAAGTATCGTTTTATTAAAAAATGATAACGAAACATTACCGCTTTCTAAAAACTTGAAAACAATTGCATTTATTGGCCCAATGGTCAAAGAATACAAAGCCAATATGGGTTTCTGGTCGGTTGAATTACCGGATGTAGATTACAATAAATGGGTAGTTTCTCAATGGGACGGATTGCAAAATAAAGTCGGCAAAAATACCAAATTGCTTTACGCCAAAGGTTGTGAAGTAGACGGAGAGAATAAAGACGGTTTTGCAGAAGCCATTGCCACTGCCCAACAGGCCGATGTCGTTATTCTGAGTATTGGTGAAAGACGTGACATGAGCGGAGAAGCCAAAAGTCGAAGCGATCTTCACTTACCGGGAGTTCAGGAAGATTTAGTAAAAGCAATTCAGGCTACGGGGAAACCGGTTGTTGTTTTGGTAAATGCGGGTAGGCCGCTTATTTTTAACTGGACAGCAGACAATGTTCCTGCTATTGTATATACCTGGTGGCTGGGAACAGAAGCCGGAAATGCTATTGCCGATGTTTTGTTTGGCGATTACAATCCTTCCGGAAAATTGCCAATGACTTTTCCAAGAGAAGTAGGGCAAATTCCAATTTATTACAATCACTTTAGCACCGGAAGACCGGCTCCGAATGAAAATTCGACAGGTTATGTTTCTTCCTATATCGATTTAAAAAATTCACCAAAGTTTCCTTTTGGATATGGATTGAGTTATACAAAATTCAATTATTCGGATTTGAAGTTTTCGTCTTTAAAAATGAAGAATAACGAAACAATTAAAGTTTCTTTTCAACTGTCAAATGTTGGAAAAGTTGCCGGAGAAGAAGTGGTTCAACTGTATATAAAAGACAAATTTGGATCTGTAGTAAGACCTGTTTTAGAACTAAGAGATTTTCAAAAAGTAAAATTAAATGCGGGAGAATCTAAAAATATAGAATTTACAATTGACAAAGAGAAGCTTTCTTTTTACAATGATAAATTAGAATGGAATGCTGAACCGGGAGATTTCGAGGTTATGATCGGAGCTTCATCAGCAGATATTAAATTAAAATCTGGCTTTGAATTAGTATATTAAAGTCAATTAAAATTGGGGTTATGGATTATTATCCACTTTTTTGAATTATTTCAAAACCGTGTTTATAAAATCCATAGCGCCAATTCCTTTATAGGATGCATATAAGGCTTTATCAAAAGCTTCGCGTTTTTCTTTTTTGTTTTTGGTTTCCGTTTCAACAATCATTTGGTTGAAAATTCGCTCTTGTTCTTCACTATATTTCAAAGAGGCCTCTAAAAGATAAGTTTTAGAGACAAAACCAAAAGAAGTCCAGATTTTAGTTTGGATCGTTTTATTTATGTTTTTTAACGGATTGGTAATCATAACTCTTGCGTTAATTTTTGATTTTTTATCTTCTTGTAAAAGCAACAAACACAAACACAATTTGTAGTTGTATTCTTTTTTATATCAAATAATAACAATTTATTTATCAAATGTGTTATTATGACGCAATGTACTTCTTTTTTTAATTCGATTTTAATTTTAAGTAAAAATTATGAGTCATTTAGTTTTTTCCGTTTTTCTAAGAAAATAGAGGTTATTAGGGGCTGATTTGTAAAAAAATATTTTCTTTTGTAAAAATGGTTTAAATTGCACGTTCGTTTGAAGAAGAGCGTATTGATTTAAGAAAACACATATTGAAAGAGATACTATTAAATAGCGAAAATTACCAGCCGGGTCTCTCGATCGACTGTGTTATTTTTGGGTTTCATGACAATCAGCTTAAAGTTTTATTGATTAAAACATCCTACGATAACAAATGGTCATTGCCGGGTGGATTTGTACCAATTAAGGAAGATATCGATACTGCTGCCGTTACCGTCTTGAATGATCGCACGGGAATGCAGGGGATTTTTTTAAGACAATTTGCCACTTTTGGCAGTATAAAACGAAAAGATCCTAATTTTGATAGTACAGTGCTGGATTATTTTGAAATTCCAAAAGACGCCGGTCAATGGTTTACACAAAGGTTCGTAACAATCGGATACTATGCTTTAGTCGATTTTCTAAAAGCCATTCCACAAAAAGAAGATAATCACGAAATTATAGAATGGATTGATCACAAAGAAGTTCCGGAACTGATTTTAGATCATAAAGAAATTCTCGATAAAGCCCTGCATACACTTCGGATAGAATTGAATTTGATGCCAATTGGCTATAATTTATTGCCCGAAAAATTTACGATTCCGGAGCTTCAGAAGTTGTATGAAACCATTTTGGATAAAAAGCTCGACAGAAGAAATTTTTTACGGAAAATAACCCATATCGGAATCCTTAAGAAACTCGACGAAAAGAAAAGTAATGTTGCGCACAAAGCCCCAAATTTGTATACTTTTGATAAAGACAAATACGAAGAAGTCCTTAAAAACGGATTGAATCAGGGTTGGTAAGAATAAAAGTTTAATTTTAAAATAAACGATTATGATAACTATTGAAGCATTTAGGACTTTAGCTTTGGCACTTCCCGAAGCAACAGAAGAGCCTCATTTTGAGAAAATCTCTTTCCGAATAAAGAAAAAAATATTTGCTACCATTGATGAGAAAAAGAACCTGGGTGTTTTTAAATTCAATGAAATAGACCAATCTGTTTTTTGTGCCTCAAGTGAAATGATTTTTTACCCCATTCCCAACAAATGGGGAAAGCAAGGTTGGACATTTGTAGATCTTGCCAAAGTTCCAACTGAAATGTTTGAGGATGCTTTGTCGATTTCCTATAATACTGTAGCACCTAAAAAAAGATAATTTACCCGTAGTATATTTAGTAAAAGACATTTAATAAGTATTTTTTTAGTAGCCGTTGGTTTTAACCAACGAATCTAAAAAGGCATCGATGCGGGCTTTAGCCAAAACCCTGAGCGCAAGATTTTGGCTAAAGCCTATTAATTGAAACATACGTGACCGTTGGTTAAAACCAACGGCTATTGAAATCTAGATTGATTATTTTCAATTGAAAAGACTAATTTTCAAGGTGATAAATCGTATTTGCAATAGTAAATCTGGCCAAAGTTCCAACCGAAATGCCTCAAGATGCGTTGTTAATTTTCTATGCTACTGTAGTACCTAAAAAAAGATAATTTACCCTTAGTATATTTAGTAAAAGACATTCAATAAGTATTTTTTTTAGTAGCCGTTGGTTTTAACCAACGGATCTAAAAGGGTATCGATGCGGGCTTTAGCCAAAATCTTGAGCGCAATATTTTGGCTAAAGCCTATTAATTGAAATATATGTGACCGTTGATTAAAACCAACGGCTATTGAAATCTAGATAAATTATTTTCAATTGAAATGCTAATTTTAACAGTGATAAACGGTAATTGAAATAATTTTTATGGGCTTATTTTCTAAATGTACTATAGATATAATTTACAAATCAATAGTCCTGAAAGTAAGATTCACTCTGGGTTTTGACGTTGTTTTTGTTGGCGGTAAACGATGCAACCAATTTGTTTGGGTCGTATCTTTCATCACTAATAAACTACCATGTTCGAGAATTAAAGAAACAACTTCTTTGGTTTCTTTATGTTTGAAAGCAAATTTGCGTTCAGCGCCAAAACTTACAGAAGCGATTGCTCCATTTTTTTTCAGATCTTTTTCGGCATCACTGTGCCAGGCCATTCCTTCGTCGCCGTTATGATATAAATTCAACAGGCAGGAATTAAAGGTTTCGCCGGTTTTTTCTTCAATTGCTGCTTTGAGTTCCAGTAATTCTTTGGTCCACGGTTTGGCTTTTTTGGTCGTGTTAGAGTAGGTGTATTCAAATTCCTGATCGCCATACCAGGCTACTTTTCGTTTGGTTAAAATCAATTTTCCGAAGATAATGGCCTGATCATTTTTCCATTCGATGGTTTCCAGGAGATTGTCACGATAGAAGTTGGCTTTTTCTCTTAAAAACAATTTGCCGTAATAATTTACAGTGCCATCTTTAGGTAATAAATTGGTGTTTTCGTCTGTTTCGGGATTAAATAAGTCCATTTTTCCATTTTTGATATTCGGTTTTCATGCAATGTCCACAAGGTCTGAAACCCTTTTGTATGGCTTCTTTTTCGGAAAGGAAGAAAACCCGATTTTCGCGTTTCATTCGTTTGCCGGAAGAACATTTCAGCGTTCCGTAAATTTTTAGTTTTTGGTTGCCGCCAAAGCAAATTTCGCCATTTTTAATTTTATTCCGCAGATCACGATCGGAAATTTTATGGTGTTGTATCATGATTGTGTGTTTTGGGTTAATTACGTCCGTAGAGACGCACTGCTGTGCGTCTCTACATGGCGTTTTCACGTATGCGTCTCTACGACCACAATTTTAAATTTATGACAATGCATCATGAAAAATAATCCCCAAGGTATGTCGCTCCCCTTCATGAATCTCGCTTACACCATGTTTCATATTTACCCGATAATATCCTTTTGTCCCCTTTATCGGACGGAAATTGGTTGTAAAAACAAGCATATCGCCTTTTCTGGGTTGAAGAACAATTGCTTTAGATTGTGCTCTTGGCGTTTGTTGTGTGAGAACAAATTCGCCTCCCTTAAAATCTTCGTTGGGTTCGTTTAGGAAAAGCACCGTCTGAATCGGAAAATAGACATCACCATATAAATCCTGATGTAAAGTATTGTGTCCGCCTTTTCCATATTTTAAGATTAGAACCGTAGCTTTTAGTTGTTCGTTTTGATGACATTGTTCTAAAAGTTCTTCATGTGTTTTAGGGAATATGGTATCGATATTCAGTGCTTTCATCCAGGCATTTGCAATCGGAGCCAGTTTTGGATAAACAGAAGTTCGAATCGTTTGAATTAATTCCGGAAGCGGATAATTGAAATATTTGTATTCGCCCAAACCAAACCGATAGCGCTCCATCACAACTGTTTTGCGATACAAAGCAGGGTTGGAATAAGCGGTTTTTAAAGTTTCGCATTGTTCGTCTTCAAGAAGCTTTGGAATTAGAGCAAAGCCTCTTTCATGCATAGATTCGGTGATGCTGTCCCAGTTAAGAGATGCAATTTTGGATTGTAAATTTTTCATGGTAATGGTTTTAAATGGTCCATCGTAGAGACGCATATGTAGTAGAGACGCACAGCAGTGCGTCTCTACGGTGCGTCTCTACGGTGTGTTTTGGTTAAGATCCGGATTGGTTTGCACACCTTCCCAGCCAATAATGGCCGTTTTTCGGGTATTTCCCCACATATAACCACCAAATGTTCCTGTAGATTGAATCACGCGGTGACAAGGAATTAAAAAGGCTACAGGATTATGACCAATTGCAGTTCCAACAGCTCGTGAAGCATTTGGTTTTTCGATTTGTTTTGCAATCGAACCATAAGTTGAAAGTTGCCCCATTGGAATTTTTAGCAGTGTTTCCCAAACTTTTAACTGGAAGTCGGTACCTTTTAAATGCAGTTTTATTTCGGATAGTTTGCTCCAATCATTTTGAAAAATAAACAAAGCATTTTGCTGTGCTAAATCTAGTTTTCGAGAGAAGGTGGCATTGGGGAATTTGTGTTTTAAATCTCCAAAACCCATTGCTTCATTTTCGGCGAAAGCCATAAAACAAACCCCTTTTGGAGTCGAAGCGACCATGATATTCCCAAACGGGCTTTCGGCAAAACTGTAGTTTATAAAGAGATTTTTTCCGCCGTTTTTGTATTCTGCCGGCGTCATTCCTTCGATGTTTACAAATAAATCGTGCAAACGACTGGTGCCTGAAAGACCTGTTTCATAAGCGGCATCAAACAAAGTAGTCTGATTGTCTTCTTTCAGGATTTTCTTGGCGTGTTCAAGACTTATATATTGTAAAAATTTCTTCGGACTTGTTCCTGCCCATTCGGTAAACAAACGCTGAAAATGAAACGGACTTAAATGTACTTTTTCGGCAACGACATCAAGATTCGGTTGCTCCCGAAAGTTGGTTTTGATATAGTCTATTGCTTCTGCAATGCGATTATAATTGATGTTTTCCTGTGTGTTCATCTTGTTCAATTTTATAATACAAATATCGGCAGGGTTTTGCGGTTATAAAATCCGAAACTTGCGCAAGTTTTCTCGGCTTCTCGGTTTCTCGGGTTGTTGGTTTTGTTTCAGGTTTCAGGTTTCAGGTTTTGCGTAACTTGAAACCTGAAACCTGAAACAAAACTTTCTCTACTCGAGGTTCTTTTCCATCTTGTAGTTGATAAGTTCAACTCCTGATCTGATGTTTTTTTGTTTGGCTTTTACTATAAAACCTTTCTTTTCAAAAAAGGGTTTTGCAGTTATACTGATATCGGAGGTTATGGTTTTTGAACTTCTTTTTTTGGCTTCGAGTTCTAAACGGGTTAAGAGGTTATTAGCGATTCCTTGTCTTTGGAAATCTTTGTGAGTGTAAAAGAAATCTATATAATTGGCGTTTTTCAGCGTTCCGTAGCCCACTATTTTATTTTCGATAAGGGCTAATAAAACAAATTGTTTTTCAATAACTTCAATCCAGCGCTCTGTGTTGTTCACTCCTGAAGTCCAGACCTCTATTTGTTGTTCGTTATATTCTTTTTGACAGACAGATTTAATGGTAGCAACAAATAGTTCCTGCATTTCTTTTAAGTCCGGGAGCGTTGCTTTTCTGAAATTCATGGCTGGTATTTAAGCGTACTTTGTTGCGGTTTTTTCACAGTGAAAATTTTAATTAATGTGCGACAGTTTTAGAAAAAACATTAATTACAAGGACTCCGATAAGGATCAACAGTAACCCAATAATCGCAGGTAAATCTGGCATTTGTTTGAAAAAAACAGCTCCGATAATCGTGATCAAAACAATTCCAACTCCGGACCAGATGGCATAAGCAATTCCGATAGGGATAGTTCTAATGGCAAAACTCAAAAAATAAAAGGCACCACAATACCCCATAACCGTAATGATACTAGGTATTAATTTGCTGAATTCTTCCGATTTTTTTAACGCAGAAGTTGCAATGATTTCGAAAATAATAGCAATGCCTAAAAATAAAAAGTTTTTCATAATTCCTGTTTTTTACAAAGTTAAGAAAACCCGACAGTTTTTAGAATCTATCGGATTTATTGTTGGATCTGTAAATTTTACGGATTGAGTGACAAGCCAACACTAAAAAACAACCTCACTTTGTCGATATTATTTATCCACGAAGTATCAAGATGAATAGGGCCTAAAATGGATTGGTAGGAGATAGTGGCTCCTCCGGAAAGGACAAGACTAGGTTCCTCATTTAGAGCCCAATTTCCTTTTGGGGTCAAGGCTTTATCGATGTAATTGTTAAAATCTTCAAAACCAATAGTGGCAACATTAAAGTGAGGGGTTAGGTATATTTTTCCCATTAGGTTTACTTGAGCACCAAGATTCATTCCTATAAATTGCGTAAGATTGACTTCGTCTTCATGGAGTCCCGGAAAGCAAAAACGATTACTGCCGGAAGAAGGGGTGACACCTCCTAAAAAATACTTTACGGCATAACCTAAATCAGTAAAGGATTCTTGATTGTTTTTAAGTTTGTCCAGGAATGTAAAATTTGCATCAAGCCCTATTATCCCTGTTATTCTTTTTGTTAAAAATATTCTTTTTTCAAACCCCAATCCAAATCTGGTGTACGCATTTGTTGGACCGGAAACAGCTGTTATGTTTGAGTCGCTGAAGGAAACATCGATATCTGAAAGTAGCGATCTGCTTAGATTGGCTTTTATTATAGTGCCGTTGTTTGCAAAAAAAACTTTGTCCATGTCATTGTAAGAATAATGCATGTTTAACTCTATCGTATTAAAATTGTAATTATCAATAGACGTTATACTAGGATTATAGTCGGTATTGTATTTTGGTTTTAATAGTACGTACTGGTAATTTAAACCAAAACCGACGTAACTTTTAAGAGAATTTAAATTTTTATTGGCTTCATTTTTAAACTCGAAAGTATTAAAAAGCACATTGTCTGCGGATTTTCCATCTATAAAAATTTCCTGGTTTAAAAACGAGGTATAAAGTTCAGTTGCCCACCACCAGTCTTTGTTTTTTCCAAAATTTTTCTGAAAATTGACTCTCGCTTTGGGTTGCTCGGCAATATCTAATGTTACAAGAAGGCGTGATGATTCGGCAATGACATTTCTGGCGGTGTAATTAAAAATAAGCCCGACACCTCTATAAGTGTCATAATGTAATGACATGTTGATTTGGTTCTTGGCACGTTCAAATCCAATTATTGTAATTCCCAGTTTGTCTTTATTTTTTATGAAGTAGTGATACGTTATTTCGTCAAAAAGATTGGTACCCATGGCTCTGTTGACCCCTGCCATTAAATCTTCGGTGGTATATTTTACATGTGTTTTGAGGTTTGCTCGGGCCATCACTAAAGGAAGGTTTTCGGCACTTATTTTTTTATAAACAATGGTGTCAAGAATAAATTCCCGGGGCATTTTCGGCAGCTCGTGAATGCGTTGTGGATATCCTTTTAATTGATCTGCAAGAGCAATTAAAGCAGGTAGGTTTTGTTCGGTTGCAATTTTTCCATCTTTGTAGATTTCGTTACTTTTTCCAAAATCAGCGGTAGAAAAACGTAAGTTTGGCGGATGATCAACTAAGATCGTACAGAGGGCTCTATTTGCCGGATTTTTAATATTACTTGGAAACATACTGGTTTGCATCAATATAGTCACAAGACTATTTAATTTGTCAATGGGTTGCATTCCTCCCCCTACATCGCTGCCAATAATGATGTCGGCACCCATTTGTTTCGCAACGTCTGTTGGAAAATTATTCAAAACCCCTCCATCAACTAATACTGTTTTTTCGTAAACCATTGGCTTAAAGATAGCCGGCAAAGACATACTGGCTCTCATAGCATAGGCTAAACTGCCTTTGCTTAAGATGACTTCTTTTCCTTCGACCAAATCAGTAGCCATGGCTCTAAAGGGAATCGGTAAACTGTCGAAATTTTTGACATTATAAACAGGAAAGGTCAACTCGGAAAGGTATTCTCGTAAATTTTGATCGTTTAAGAGTGAGCCAACCCTGTTTAGTTTTCCCTCTTTGATTCCTATTCCAACTAAATACCTCTGAAATTCTCTTTTTTCTTCTGCACTTGCGGTTCTTAAGGACTGACCTCCACCAAGTAATTTATCCCAATAAATATTTTTGGTGATTTTTTCAATACTATCTCCCGAATATCCCATCGCATACAAGCCTCCGATGATGCTTCCCATACTATTTCCGACAATCAGATCGGGAACAATGTGCAAAGAATCGAGTTTTTGCAAAAGCGGAATATGTGCAATTCCTTTTGCGCCACCACCACTTAACACTAATACGACTTTAGGTTTCTTCTCCTGAGAAAAAATAACGTGCGGAAGCGTTAGTAACAATATGAAGACAAATAAATAAGATGTTTTTTTCAAGGTTATAGTATTTATGTCACTGACAAATAGAGACTTATTTCGGTTCTTAAAAATAAGTAGTTATTTATAAAAGTACAATTTTTTGAGTGAATGTTAAAAAGAGTTGTTTTTTTAGATGTTTTAAACAGGTTAGGAACCGGAATGTTTTTATGGGTCTAAAATCTTAGTAGGGCAATTTACCTGCTGAGGGGACTGTAAAATTACTTTTTGATTAAGCTATATCAGGGCCAAACTGAATTTCTTTGGCTTCATCATAACAATTTGCGCATAACATTTTAAAATCGGCTTGAGCTTCAAATGCGTCGTTCCATTCTTCTCCATTATCCAGTAACCATTGTTCGCATGCTCCGCACCAAGCAATTTGAGGAAGATCTTCCTCTGCTTCTGAATAGAAAAAACCAACTTTTCTTTTTTTGTCTATTGCCATTGCAATGTGAATACAGGTAAAAGACATATCCTGTGAACCATGTTGTTCACATAAAACTTTTTCAATCATATTTTTTGAAGGTTATCGGTTTAACAAAATTTATTTCCCGACAGTTTCTTAGCTAATATATAAATATAATCAGCAATTACTTACTGATTAGAAAAAGAAAACCCTCACATTACTGCAAGGGTTTCTAAATATTCAATTTTTTAAAGAAATCTAAAATCTAAATTCAGAAATCTAAAATTATCTAGTATCTGTAGTATTCCGGTTTGAATGGACCTTGAACTTCAACACCGATATAAGCAGCTTGATCGTCACGTAAAACTTCCAATTCAACTCCTAATTTAGCTAAGTGTAAGGCAGCTACTTTTTCATCTAAATGTTTTGGTAACATATAAACGTCATTGTTGTAAGCAGCACTATTTTTCCATAATTCGATTTGTGCCAAAGTTTGGTTTGTGAATGAGTTACTCATTACAAAACTTGGGTGACCTGTAGCACAACCAAGGTTAACTAAACGACCTTCAGCAAGGATGATGATATCTTTTCCTGCGATCGTATATTTGTCAACTTGTGGTTTGATTTCGATTTTAGAAGCACCGTGGTTTTTGTTCAACCAAGCCATGTCAATTTCGTTATCAAAGTGTCCGATGTTACAAACAACAGTTTTGTCTTTCATTTGCTCGAAATGACTTCCAAGAACGATATCTTTATTTCCTGTAGTAGTAATGATGATATCAGCATTAGCAATTACAGTGTTTAATTTTTTAACTTCATAACCGTCCATTGCAGCTTGTAAAGCACAAATTGGGTCAATTTCAGTAACTGTTACAATAGATCCTGCACCTCTGAAAGAAGCAGCAGTTCCTTTTCCAACATCACCGTATCCACAAACGATAACTCTTTTTCCAGCTAACATTAAGTCAGTAGCACGACGTACAGCATCTACAGCAGATTCTTTACATCCGTATTTGTTATCAAATTTAGATTTAGTAACAGAGTCATTAATGTTGATAGCTGGCATTGGTAAAGTTCCGGCTTTTACTCTTTCGTAAAGTCTGTGAACACCAGTTGTAGTCTCTTCAGATAAACCTTTGATTCCAGGAACCAATTCCGGGAAACGGTCAATAACCATGTTAGTTAAATCTCCACCATCATCTAAGATCATGTTTAATGGTTGTCTGTCTTCACCAAAGAATAAAGTTTGCTCAATACACCAGTCAAAAGACTCTTCGTCAAGACCTTTCCAAGCGTAAACTTGAATTCCGGCAGCAGCAATAGCAGCAGCAGCCTGATCCTGAGTAGAGAAAATGTTACAAGAACTCCAAGTAACTTCAGCACCAAGAGCAATTAAAGTCTCGATCAAAACTGCAGTTTGGATGGTCATGTGCAGACATCCTGCAATACGCGCACCTTTAAGAGGTTGTTCGTCTTTATATTCAGCACGAAGCGCCATTAAACCTGGCATTTCAGCTTCAGCCAGTTCAATTTCTTTTCTTCCCCAAGCCGCTAGAGAAATGTCTTTTACTTTGAAAGCCACAAAAGGCGTAGTTGTAGTACTCATTTATAGTATATTTGTAATTGTAAATTTTTGGCAAATTTACGGAATAACTTTAAATTTTTACTAATTTCTGTAAGATTTGTGAAATGTTTAATTGCTTAATCTTTTGTGCCTTAGATAAATATTTGGTTGACCTGTTAAGCATCATCAAAGTAAGAAGCTAATCCTGCTGTCTATTGTATCTTTTGTTGCTCCCGATAACGTATTGGGATGTCTCAGAAAGATGTTGTTCTTATCGGGAGGGTTATAAAAACTTTTGATTTTTTAACAGATTTGATGAATTTTTATCCTGTGATTTCAAAATATTGCAACACGTACATTTATAAATTATAATCCATAATAAAAAAAATGCCCTTATTTCAGACCATACAGCACAACGAAACGACCAAAATTTTAATTTGGGAAATAACAGAATCTTTAGAGGAGCTGCTGGATAAAGTCGTGTTAAAAGAAAAAACACAGTTGAGGTTGAACGGAATGAAATCTCAAATGCATCAACGTGCTTTTTTGAGTGTTCGTATGTTAATTCAGGAAATGGGTTTTACCGATCATGATTTACATTATGATGAATTTGGAAAGCCTTATTTTTATTGTCAGAATTATATCTCGATCACACATTCGCACAACTTCGCTGCCATCATTATCAGCGAAGAAACGGTGGGGATTGATATGGAACTGCAACGCGAAAAAATCCTTCGCATTGCAGATAAATTTACAGATTATGAATGCAGTTATTTAAAACCCGATTCAACACTGAAATATATTAAAAAGCTAACGGTAATCTGGGGAGCAAAAGAAGCGATCTTTAAAATCAGAAACGAAAAAGGGATCAGTTTCAAAGATCATATTCGGGTTAATTCTTTCTCTTTAAAAGAAAACCAAACACAAGCCAGTCTTCATTTTGATGATTTAATAAAAGATTTCGAGGTACATTATAAAGAGATCCAATCGGAGGTTTCAGAACAAAAATTCACACTCGTTTATGCTTTTGAGCAGTAGATCGTATTCTCAGCCAATTTCTTCCGGTGTTCAAACATGCTCATAAAAAGAAACGTTCCCATTTTTCTGGCGCGTCTTTTCAGGGTCTCTGCATTTTCGCCTTCAAAAAGTTCTTCTAAAGTCTGAAACCAGTAATTGAGCCAGATTCCAAATTCATTTGAAGTGATCTTACCGTCAAAGTAAGTGTCAACTTCATTGTGTACGGCATGGGGATTTCCTTTGTATTTTTTAACAGCAAATAGATTTGTTTCCCAAAAATCCGTCAACTTCTCCAGATGTGCATCCCAGTCTTTGATCATCGTATTAAAATAAAAACCAATTTCAGCATCAGCCCTTATTTTAGTGTAGAAGGTATGAACCAGGATCGCTATATCAGCTCTGTTTTCTATTTGTTTTCTCATACTATAATGTTGTTGATAATTATAAATAAGATGCTAAAGAATACACTAGTAATAATTAAATTAAAAACAGTTTTGTGACTCATCTGAGCCAAGATAGAAGTATTGGCAAATATATTGATAAATACAATAATTGCCAGTTGGATCATTTGTGTTACAGAAGTCCCGTTTGCAAGAACAAACATGGCTGCGGTTGCTCCAAGACAGCTTTGTCCAATTATTGCCATAGAAGCAGAACCAAAGTAACTTTTGTTAAAATTTTCGAATGTTGTGTTATAAAGTGTCATGATGTATAATTTTATAGTAACAAATTTACGGCTACTATACACCATGGTTTTATGACTTTAATCATAAAATAAGAACTTTTTTAGCGGTATACTTTTCTGTTAATGATCTTTAAAAGTCCCTTTTTTTCTAAAGTTTTAATCGTTCTGATGACGGTTTCAACACGCAGTCCCGTTAAGTCACCAATCTGTTGTCTCGTGAAATTGATACAGTACCCATTGGTATCTTTTTTAAAATTAAAATAAGCAATTCCGTGATCTATATAGTTTCAGAATTCGATGCTCGGGTTCCTGAGTTGACATTTCTGCCGCCATAACAGATTTGTAATACAAACGCTGTGCTAAATTCTCGATTATTTTAAGGCTGATGGATGGATTGTCTTCCAAGAGTTTCATGAAATCGGATTTAGGAACACAAAGGATTTCCGTATCGGCAACGGCAACAGCGCTTGCCGGATAGTTTTGATTTAGAAATAAAGGAGGTTCGCCAAAAGACTGGTCTTTGTAAAAGATACCCTGAATAAATTCGCGTCCATCATCATTGTAATTGTTCATTTTTATTTCACCTGAAACAATTTGATAATAGTGTGTGGGTAGTTTTCCTTCTTCAAAAACAGTAGCAGTTTTTTCGTAGAATTTCTTTACGGCACCATATTTTTCTAAAAGACTATTAGCAATCATAAGTTGTTTCTTTTGTGTCAAAAGCGATTACACAAATATAATTTATTCAAAATAGTTCTTCAGGATTAAAAAACTTTTACTTTTACTCCCGATTATGAAACAAAAAATAGCCAATATCTACGAACAAATTATTCAGGCCAAGATTGATGGGCAAAAATTGCTTGCCGTTCTTTTGGATCCCGATAAAATTGTCTGGGAAAATTTGGACCACCTTTTACTTAAAATTAAACAATCTCCTGCAACCCATATTTTTGTTGGAGGCAGTATTGTTCAGGCAACTATTTTGGAAGAATTAATGACAGCGTTAAAACAAAAAATAAACTTGCCCGTTGTTATATTTCCGGGTGATCCGTCTCAGATTTCTTCTCAGGCCGATGCTATTTTGTTTTTGTCATTATTATCGGGACGAAATGCGGATTATCTCATCGAGTATCAGGTTCAGGCAGCACCAATTCTGAAAAAGACAAATCTTGAGGTTATTTCAACAGGCTATATTTTAATAGAAAGTGGTAATGAAACTGCCGTAGCAAGAGTCAGTAAAACACAACCTTTGGATCGTCAAGATTTAGACTTAGTTTTGGCAACGGCACAGGCTGGGGAAATGTTAGGAAATAAATTAGTTTATTTGGAAGCAGGAAGCGGAGCAAAAGAAGCTGTTCCGTTAGAAATGATAACGTTAGTTGCTCAAAATGTTGAAATTCCGGTAATTGTTGGCGGAGGAATTGTAGATTTGCAAGGAATTCAAAAGGCGTATACCGCAGGTGCAGATTTAGTAGTGATTGGAACTGCTTTTGAGAATAACAGTCACTTTTTTGAAGCCTAAAATGTAAAAAGTAACAACCGGAAACAACCTGCTAAAATGATTGATTTTTTTCTTGAGAGTTATAAAAATGTTCCGCAATGGCATATTGCTTTGGAGTTTTTAGTTTTTGTGTGTGGAATTTTGAGCGTTTGGTTTGCCAAGAAAGAAAATATTTGGGTCTATCCGACAGGTTTAATCGCAACCGTAATTTCTGTTTACCTTTTATATATTGCAGGTTATATCGGCGATATGATCATTAACGGTTATTTTTCTGTGATGAGTATTTATGGCTGGTACGTTTGGGCAAAAGGAGGAACTGTTGAGGATAATCTACCCATTACACGAACTAATTTTAATGAAAAAATAATCGGAGTTATATTGTTTTTTGTAACTGTTTTTGTAGTTTTCGGAATTTATAAATATTTCGATTACGAAATCAAAAATGACAATTATGTCGATATGATCTCATCGGGGATATTTTTTTCAGGAATGTGGTACATGGCCCGAAAAAAAATCGAAAACTGGACACTTTGGATTATAGGTGATATTATTGTAGTGCCTCTTTACGCTTATCGTGGTTTAGGGATGTTATCACTTCAATATTTAATTTTTACAATTTTAGCTATTTCAGCTTATTTAGAATGGAGAAAAATCTTAGACAGCAAAAAACAACTATCATAAAGATTGCTTTGTTTGGTCCTGAAAGTACAGGAAAAACAACCTTGGCAAAACAACTTGCTCAGTATTATGAAACAGAGTGGGTTCCTGAGTTTGCACGTGATTATTTGCAGGAAAAATGGGAAGAGAATCAGCATATTTGCGTAGCTGAGGATATGATGCCTATTGCTTACGGACAGGTAGCGCTAGAGAATCAAAAGCTTTCTGTGGCTAAAAAATATTTGTTTTGCGATACAAATCTGATGGTTACTAAAGTTTTTTCTGAGATGTATTATGGCTTTTGTGATGCCCTTTTAAATGAAGCTGCACTAGAGCACGATTACGATTTGTTTTTCCTGACGGACATTGATGTTCCGTGGGAAAAAGACGATTTGAGAGATACTCCCGAGGGAAGAGAACCTGTGTTTTCTGTTTTTAAACAAACCTTAATTGATGCTAAAAAACCATTTATTACGCTTTCAGGGGATAAAGAAAGTCGTTTAGCAAAAGCTACAGCCATCATTGATAATCTGACAATTGCTAAAGAAAAAGGTTTTTCATCTGCTGATTTTGTGGAGATTTACGAGCACGGAATTCCTTTTGAGAAGATTTTAAAACAACTGAAAATTTTCAAAAACGGAATTGCAAAGAGTAATTTAATAAGTCCCGCAACAGTAAACAAAGGGATTTTAAGTCTTACGGAAAGGGATTTTGAGGAGAAAGCCAATTTTTTTGACCTTCAAAAAGCAGCGCTGAAATTAAAGAAATTTGTTCCGGCTTCAGGAGCTGCTAGCAGAATGTTCAAATTTTTGACCGCTTTTCTGAATGATTTTGATATACAAACTGAAACTATAAATGCTTACATAAATAGAAAAAAGGACAGCAATCTGTCTATTTTTATTGTAGCAATGGACAAGTTTCCGTTTTTTGAAGCTTTAGATAAAAAATTACGGGAAATTTATCCGGATTTTGAAACTTTAGACAGAGATTACAAAAACTATTATTTTATAAAACTATTACTGTCAAGTGATTATTTTGATTTTGCAAACAAACCAAAAGCAGTTTTGCCCTTTCACCAGTATACCACCCATATTGCCAATCCGATAGAAGAACATTTAAACGAATGTTTACACTACGCGACGGCAAATCAAGTTTCAAATTTACATTTTACAGTTTCGGAAGCTCATCAAAACCAGTTTGAAAAAGCGGTTGCTTCGGTTAAGGAAAAAGTAGAAAAGGCGTCAGGAGTTCAAATTAAAATTGGTTACAGTTATCAAAACAAAAGTACAGATTCTATTACGGTTGATGTTAAAAACAAGATCGTCAGGGACAGTAAAGGCGCACTGGTTTTCAGACCCGGTGGGCATGGAGCTTTGATTGAAAATTTAAATGAATTGGATGCCGATATTATCTTTATAAAAAATATAGATAACGTAATTCAAAACCATATTGATAAAATTACCTTATATAAAAAGGCTTTGGCGGGGGTTTTAATTGAAATTCAGCAGAAAGTTTTTGGTTATTTAGAGGTGATTGAAAGTCAGAAAATAAAAGAAAACGAGCTTGAGGAGATGGTTGTTTTTCTAACTCAAAAGCTCAACATTCAGATGACTAAAGATTTTGATAAATTTACTTTTGAAAATAAAATCATTAAAATTGAAAGTTTGCTAAACAGACCCATCAGGGTTTGCGGGATGGTTAAAAATGAAGGGGAACCCGGAGGAGGGCCATTTTGGGTTATGAACAGTAAAGGGAAGATTTCTCTTCAGATAGTTGAAGCATCTCAAGTCGATTTAACCAATAAAAAACAACTTGAAATCTTAGCTGAGGCAACACACTTTAATCCGGTTGATTTGGTTTGTGGAATAAAGAATTATAAAAACGAAAAATTCAATCTGGGTGAATTTGTAGACTCAAAAGCCGGTTTTATAGTAGAAAAAAGTGTTGATGGAAAAGCTGTAAAAAGTTATGAGTTACCGGGTTTATGGAATGGTGCAATGGCAAATTGGCTGACTATTTTTGTTGCAGTACCCTTAATAACTTTTAATCCTGTAAAGACCGTAAATGATTTATTGAAACCAGCACATCAACCACAGTAATGAATCCCGAAAAAATACAATCAGAATTAAATTTTAAAGCCGTTAGAAGTAGTGGCGCCGGTGGACAAAATGTAAATAAAGTATCTTCAAAGGTAGTTTTGACTTTTGATTTAAATGCATCCGATTCTTTATCCGAAGAAGAAAAAATGCTTTTAAAGACCAATCTGGCTTCTCGTTTAACATCAGAAGGGATGCTGATCTTAAACTGTGATGAAGACCGAAGTCAGATTAAGAACAAAGACCTAGTTGTGAAACGTTTTTTTGAAATCATTAAAAAAGGATTATTCGTTCCTAAAGTCAGAAAGGCGACTAAAATTCCAAAAGCCGTTATCAAAAAAAGAATCAAAGACAAAAAGAACATCTCAGAAATAAAACAATCCCGCCGAAAACCAAATTTAGATTAAGTTTGGAATTTGGTATTTAAATTTTCAGTTTTGGAATTTGGAATTTCAGTTTTGGAATTTAATTTTTCAAGATTGTATTTTAACTTTTTAGTCCTACCTTTGCCCCGTCTCAAAGGGGTGCTCTAAATAACGAGCTGAGATCATACCCAAAGAACCTGAGCGAGTAATGTCGCTAAGGGAAAAACGACAAATTTTAGCATATAAACTCTATTTTGTCGTGAAACAATTTTATTAATTTAACAAAAGAATAATTCCCCCTTTTATTCGTAATTTTTTTACGGATGAAAACTATTTTAAGTATTTCAGCTGCAAAGGTTCAAAGTAGCAGCAGTTCAAAGTTTTTTAAAATGACCCACTACAAGTCATTTTTCCTTGTTTTATTTTCTTTATTTACTTCTCTGACTTCTTTTTCGCAACAACAAGATTCGACCAAAGTCAATCAGCTTGACGATGTATTGGTTTCGGCCGTTCGTGTGACCACAAAAACACCGGTATCTTTTAGTAATATGAGTAAAAAGGAAATCCAATTTAGAAACCTGGGCCAAGACATTCCAATTCTTATGAATTATTTGCCTTCTGTCGTGACCACTTCTGATGCAGGAAATGGTATGGGATATACCGGAATCAGAGTACGTGGTAGTGATGCTACAAGAGTTAACGTTACGATCAACGGAATTCCGTACAATGATGCCGAAAGTCAGGGAACATTTTGGGTAAATATGCCCGATTTTGCTTCGTCGGTTGAGAGTTTGCAATTGCAGCGCGGTGTTGGAACTTCGACGAATGGTTCGGGAGCTTTTGGTGCCAGCTTAAATATGTTGACAGATAAATATGCTTCAAAAGCCAATGGAGAAATTTCAAATTCCTTTGGAAGTTTTAATTCCCGTAAGCATACCGTAAAATTCAGTACCGGGCTTCTTAATGACCATTTTGAAATCGCCGGACGTTTGTCGGCCTTAAAATCTGACGGATATGTAGACAGAGCAAGTTCTGATTTGAAGTCTTATTTTTTACAGGGTACTTATGTTGGTAAAACTACTTTAATCAAAGCCTTAGTTTTTGGAGGAACAGAAAAGACGTATCAATCATGGGAGGGAATTGACGCAAAAAGATTAATTGAAGATCGTACCTATAATCCTGCCGGAAAGTTCGAGGACGAAGCTGGAAATACTCGTTTTTATGATAATGAAACGGACAATTACAAACAAGACCACTATCAATTGCATTGGAGTGAATCGATTTCAGATAAATGGAGTACTAATTTAGCTTTTCATTATACCAAAGGTCTTGGTTATTTTGAAAATTATAAAGATGATGAGCCTGTTGAGGGTTACGGAGGAATACTGCCGACTAAAATGGTTGAAAATGATAATGGAGATTTAGTTCCCGGAACAGATTTAATTCGTCAGAAATGGTTGGATAATGATTTCTACGGAACCACTTTTTCTGTAAAGTATATAGACGAAAAACTGGATGTCATCTTTGGTGGTGGTTGGAATAAGTACGAGGGAAGTCATTACGGAAAAGTAATCTGGGCAAGAAATGCCGGACAAACAGAATTAGGAGACCGTTACTATGATGATTTTTCGACAAAAACGGACGGAAATATTTTTGCGAAAGCCAATTATCAATTGACGGATAAATTGAGTTTCTATGGTGATTTGCAATACAGAAAAGTGACTTATAAAGCGAATAGTGCCGAAACAGGTTTGGTTGATGATCATTTTAATTTTTTTAATCCAAAAGCGGGTTTGAATTTTGAAATCAACAATAAGAATATTTTATACTTTTCATACGCCAGAGCGAATCGTGAGCCAAATAGAAGCGATTATGAAGGTGGAAATGTAAAACCGGAGAAATTGAATGACTTTGAGTTGGGTTGGAGATTTAATTCAGATAACGTTCAATTGAATACCAATTTCTATTTTATGGGATATAAAGACCAACTTGTTTTAACCGGTCAGTTAAATGATGTAGGTGCTCCTTTGCGTGCCAACAGCGGCGATAGTTACCGAGCAGGTATTGAGGTTGATGCAACGCTTAAGTTGTCGGAACAATGGTATATTCAACCTAATATTACGTTGAGTCAAAACAAAAACAAGGATTATCATTTTACCAGAGATGGAGCTTTACAGAATCTGGGTGCAACCAATATCGCTTTTTCTCCTGAAGTAATTGCAGGTAATCGTTTGACTTTTATACCAATTAAAGACTTGCAAATTTCATTGCTTTCTAAATTTGTAGGAGAGCAATTTATGGGAAATATTGATTCGGATGTTTCAAAACTAGATAGTTATTTCGTAAATGATTTGAATGTTTCTTATGAAATTAAACCTAAAAAAGTTTTTAAATCAATTATGTTATCAGCATTAGTCAATAATATTTTTGATTTAAAGTATGAGAGTAATGGTTTCTTTTACACGTATGATATAAAAGACCCTGTTACTTCTGCTGTTAGGACTTTTGATGTATCGGGTTATTATCCTCAGGCAGGAATTAATTGCTTAGTAGGATTAACGTTGAAATTTTAATAAGATATTCAAAAACAAAAAAGCCTGAAAGTTTTACATTTTCAGGCTTTTTTATTTTAATTGTATATATGAAGTACAGTTCCGGTTAACTGAGCCCGATATTGTTTTAAGGGGTATTCTTTGTTGCCAAGTCCCGAGAAAAGATTGTAAGCGCTTTTATCACAGGAGCAAACGGCATTTAATCCGTCAATTTTCAAGGGAGCACAAGCATTTGCGGCTTCGTTAGGACAAGCGGCATCAAAAGCATTGTAAGTTCCTTCGCCCGTTTTTATTACGATTAATCCTTGTGCACCGAAATTGGGAACAAATACAGGATTGCTGATAAATTTCAGATTGCTGTATAAAGGCAGATTAGTGTCCAGGTACGCATTAACAGAATAATTCGGCAGATTCGGGTTTTTGTTGCTCTTACCGCTGTCGCTACAAGAAAAAAGTACAGAAACAAAGAGGGTTAATAGCCAGATTTTTTTCATTATTTAAAGTTGAATTAGTGAAACAAAAATAAATTATTTAGATTTGAATTCCATATGATTAACATATAATTATGTACTATAAAAAATAATAGTATATTTGTAATAAGAAATCCCGTCCCGATGGGATTTTTTGTATTTATATAAACGACGAAGTTATGAGTAAAGTATCTTATTATACAGCAGAAGGATTAAAAAAACTAAAAGATGAATTGGAGCACTTAAAAAGTGTAATGCGTCCAAAGGCATCTCAGGATATAGCAGAAGCAAGAGACAAAGGAGATTTATCTGAAAACGCAGAATATGATGCCGCTAAGGAGGCACAAGGACTGTTGGAAATGAGAATTGCCAAATTAGAAGAAGTATATTCGAACGCCAGATTAATAGATGAATCACAATTAGATGTTTCTAAAGCATTGGTGCTTTCAAATGTTAAAATCAAGAATCAAAGCAACGGAATGGAAATGAAATATACATTAGTTGCAGAAAGTGAAGCAGATCTTAAAACCGGAAAAATTTCAGTAACATCTCCTATTGGAAAAGGTTTACTTGGAAAATCGGTTGGAGAAGTTGCTGAAATCACAGTGCCTAATGGTGTTTTGAAATTTGAGATTCTTGAAATCTCAAGAGACTAATTTTTTTAAGTTTAAAGGTTTAATCGTGCAATCGGTTAAACGATTTACCATACAAACAATTAAACGATGTCAATATTTACCAAAATAGTTAACGGAGAAATTCCGGCTTATAAAATTGCTGAAGACGATAATTATTTGGCTTTTTTAGATGTAAATCCAAACGCCAAAGGGCATACGCTTTGTATTCCAAAACAGGAAATCGACAAGATTTTTGAGATGGAAGACGAATTGTATTTAGGGTTAATGAAGTTCTCTAAGAAAATTGCGATTGCTTTAGAAAAAACAGTTCCGTGCAAAAGAGTCGGTATCGCTGTTGTAGGTTTAGAAGTTCCGCATGCCCATGTACATTTAATTCCTTTGAATGAAATGGATGAGATGCGTTTTCAAAACAAAGTATCGCTTTCTAAAGAAGAATTTGAAGCTTTAGCTAAAAGTATTCAGGCGAATTTATAATAAGCCTTAAAAATAGTTCAAAGTGCAGTTAAATTAGATTTTACTGCACTTTTTTATTTAATTGAATCTGAAAAGTAGTTCCTTTTCCTAATTCGGAGTGTAAAACTTTTATTTTACCATTGTGATATTCTTCTACGATTCTTTTCGTTAGCGAAAGTCCCAATCCCCAGCCGCGTTTTTTAGTCGTATAACCGGGTTCGAAGATGGTTTTGTATTGTTTTTTCTGAATTCCTGTTCCGGAATCTTTTACATTTATTTTTACATGATGGGCGTCCTGCTCAATTTGAAGCTCTAAAGTTCCTTTTCCTTTCATGGCGTCAATGGCATTTTTTACCAGATTTTCGATAGTCCAACTGTGCAGAATCGGGTTTATGGAGACCAAAATAGGCTCTTTTGGAACCTGATGCGAAAAAGCAACCTGTTTAGAGAAACGAGATTGTAAATATTCGTAACTGTTTAAAGTCTCTGTCACAATATCGTGAACTTCTAAAACAGGAACGGATCCAATTTTTGAAAAACGATCTGTAATGGTTTGGAGACGTTCCACATCTTTCTCGATTTCTGATGTGATCGATTGGTCTATTTCTTCTGTTTTTAAGATTTCAACCCAGCCAATTAAAGAAGATAAAGGGGTACCAATCTGATGTGCCGTTTCTTTAGCCATCCCTGCCCATAATTTATTTTGAATGGCCATTTTGGTACTTCTGTAAAAATTATAAATCAGAGCGCCAAAAAGAAAGATAATTAGCAATAAAGCAATCGGATAATATTTAAGCTTATTTAGTAAAGACGAATTACCATAATATAGTTTTTGATATTTTCCCGGAGCATATTCAAAGACAATAGGCTCATTTTCATTTTTTAAACCATTCAGAAAAGCCATTGATTTTTTCTCGTCCTGCAAGACTGTTTCAGGAACATTTCTTGTAGTCAGAATTTTGTCATACATCGTAAGAATGACGGGAATAGAATTATTGTTACTGGAAATCTGAAGCGGAAGTTCGAGATCCGTATTTTCATCCGCATTAATCAATGCAATCTGAGCATTGGCTAATAGTTTCATTTTTATCCTTTCCTCATTTTTAAAAATTTGAAAAAAAGTATAAGTGTTCCAGAGAATCAGAGAAATGATTAAAAAGGAGATGCTGATAATAACCCAACGGGTAGTATTTCTTCTTTCAGAAAAAAACATATTTTAATTTTTGTGGTATAAATATAACGAAATAAACACAGTTAAATTTTGTGGTGCTCAAAAGTTTTTTTGTTTTTAAGTCTAAAGTATTTCTTTGGCAGAAACGATTTCTATACTTTTGTACTCGCCGGAAAAGAGATTCGGTTAAAACCAAAAAATTATGATTACCATTAACCCAAAAGAGATTCCAACAGCAAAATTGCACGGCTATTTGCAGAGTGCCGTTGGGCCGAGACCTATTGCCTTTGCAAGTACTATTAGCGAAAAAGGAATTCCGAATCTGTCGCCGTTTAGTTTCTTTAATGTGTTTAGTGCCAATCCGCCAATTTTGGTTTTTTCACCCTCAAGACGCGTGCGCGACAATACGATTAAACATACTTTAATCAATGCCGAAGCAACTCGTGAGGTGGTAATCAATGTGGTGAATTATGATTTGGTGCAACAAACTTCGCTTTCCAGTACAGAATATGGAGAAGGTGTAAATGAATTTATAAAGGCCGGATTGACACAAATTCCGTCAGATTTAGTAAAACCATATCGTGTAAAAGAATCTCCGGTGCAATTTGAGTGCAAAGTCACGCAGATTATCCCATTAGGAACTGAAGGTGGAGCAGGAAATCTAATCCTGTGTGAAGTAGTGAAAATTCATATCCACGAAGCTATTTTGGACGAAAACGGAGCAATCGATCAACATAAAATTGACTTGGTTTCAAGATTGGGAAGTAATTGGTATTCAAGATCAAACCAAGGACTTTTTGAAGTGCCAAAACCGCTAACAACTCTAGGGATTGGAGTAGATATGATTCCGGATTTTATCAAAGAAAGCAATGTTTTTGACGGAAATGATCTGGGCAAACTCGGAAATATAGAAACCTTGCCCACAACAGAAGAAGTTAGTATATTTGTAAAAGAAAACTTTTCTGTGAAAGGAGTTTTAAGCTCTGATGATGTGGAAAAAGTACATTTAGAAGCTAAAAAATACCTAAATGAAGATGATATAACATCTGCCTGGAAAGTGCTTTTGGCTAAGAAATAAGAAAAGAAACAATAATTAATATAAACGAAGATGGAAGTTACAGGAAAAGTAAAAGTGGTTAACCCGGAGCAACAAGTTAGTGCCTCATTTAAAAAAAGAGAATTAGTTGTTACTACTGATGAGCAATATCCACAACATATTTTAATCGAATTTACGCAAGATAAATGCGATTTGTTAAGTAGCTATAAGCAAGGAGAGGCAGTAAAAGTTTCTATCAATTTAAGAGGAAGAGAATGGGTTAATCCACAAGGAGAAGCTAAATATTTCAATAGTATTCAAGGTTGGAGAATCGAAAGAGTAGGTAACGAAGCACCTTCACAAGCACCACCAATGCCTAGCGCGGAAACTTTTGCTCCGGCTACAAGCATAAACGAAAACGAACCGGACGATTTACCTTTCTAAGAGTTAATCCAAAAGGTTAAATTCCAATCCCGATTGTTGTCGGGAAAAATTCCAAATTCCAATTCGTTCGTACAATTGGAATTTGGAATTTGTTTTTTGTATTGATAGCTAGATTAATTGCCTTTTTTTGTCATTTCGAAGTATGAGAAATCACACAAGGTGCTCCGTTTCTATTTTTCGCAATTTTGTCATACTGAGGAACGAAGTATCCTCACAAGTAATTCCGTAAAGTGAAGCTCAACAGTGTCGATTCAGTAAACGTAGATCCTTCGTTCCTCAGGATGACAAACTGTACGGAGTAACTGGTGTCATTTCGAGCGAAGTCGAGAAATCACACCAGCTGCTCCGTTTCTATTATCAGCAATTTTGTCATACTGAGGAACGAAGTATCCTCACAAGATAATCCGTAAAGTGAAGCTCAACAGTGTCGATTCAGCAAACTTAGATCCTTCGTCCCTCAGGATGACAAACTGTACGGAGTTTCTTGTGTGATTTCTCGACTTCGCTCGAAATGACATAAGAAGAGCATTTCCAATATTTAAATTAGCATTTTAGAAGGAATAAAATTCGCCTTTCGCAGAAAGGAACAAAATCGCCAAAGTTTGGAATTTGGAATTTCAGTATTGGAATTTCAGTATTATATTTAGTTATAAAAAAAAAGATGTACTACATGTCTAAAGATTTATTTTTCCCGCCAGTTTCAGAAGCCGACGAAGAAGGAATTCTCGCTATAGGAGGAGATTTAAGCCCGGAACGCCTGCAATTGGCCTATAAAAGTGGAATTTTTCCTTGGTTTAACGAAGGAGAACCTATTATTTGGTGGTCACCCGATCCTCGAATGGTTTTGTTTCTCGATGAACTGATAGTGTCTAAAAGTATGCGGAATATTTTGAACAGAAATCAGTTTAAAGTTACCGTTAATAAAAATTTTAAAGACGTTATCTCAAACTGCCAGAAAATAAAACGGGACGGTCAAAATGGAACCTGGATTTCAAATGAAATGATTGATGCCTATTGTAAGTTAAACGAAATGGGAATTGCAAAATCTGTTGAGGTTTGGCAGGATGAGGTTTTGGTAGGTGGTTTGTACGGAATTGATTTAGACCATGTTTTTTGTGGAGAAAGTATGTTTTCAAAAGTGTCAAATGCATCCAAAGTAGCTTTTATTGCTTTGGTTGAATATTTAAAAAGAGCGAATTACAAACTTCTCGATTGTCAGGTTTATAATTCGCATTTAGAAAGTTTAGGCTGTAGGGAAATTGATAGGGAAGAGTTTATGGAAATATTGCTCAAAACTTCAGTTTAGTAAAGTTCCAGTTAAGGGTATCAAAGAGTACCAATTCGTTTTTTAATGTAGGTAGTCCTATTATTAATTTTAAAGTTTCGTGGGCCATCTTAGTGCCGATAATTCCAGGTAATGTTCCTAAAACTCCATTCAGGTTGCAATTTGGAACTTCTTTTGGGTCAGGCATTTCGGGGAATAAATCGCGTAAGTTTTTACTCCCCATATGGTTAAATACGGCAAGCTGTCCTTCAAATTTTAAAATACTGCCATAAACCAATGTTTTTCCTAAGCTTACACAAGTATCGTTGACCAAATAACGGGTAGTGAAATTATCGGAGCCATCCACAATAATGTCAAAATCGGAGAGGAGTGAAATGGCATTTTCGGCAGTAAGTTTTTCTTCAAAAGCAACAACAGTAATTAGGGGATTTAATTGCTCAAGTTTCTTTTTAGCGGTTAGGGCTTTACCCTGTCCAACCTGATCTTCGGTATACAAAATCTGACGATGCAAATTGTGTATCTCGATGGTGTCAAAATCGACAATGCCAATTGTTCCCACGCCTGCGGTAGCTATATATTGTAAAATTGGACAGCCTAAACCACCCGCACCGATCACCAATACTTTTGCGTTTTTGATTTTCTCCTGACCTTCATCGCCGATTTCAGGAAGTATAGTTTGTCTGTTATAGCGTAGAAATTCTTGTATGATGCTCATTATTTTTGTGTGAAATGTAAAATGTATTTAGACCGTCTGACTAAATGTTCTGTCCCAGTCTTTCCAGACCGGTTCATAGCCGGATTTTTTTATGACTTGAGCTATTTCTTCTGCGGATCTTTCGTCACTGATTTCAAATTGCTCCAGAGATTGCGGATCAACAACGTAACCACCCGGATTGGTTTTAGAGCCGGCACTCATGCTCGTTGTCCCAATCGGAATGATGTTGTTTCTGAATTTCTCATTTTCACGCGTTGAAATAGAGATTTCAAGATCCTCATTCCATAAACGGTAAGCGCAGATCAGCTGTGTCAGGTCTTTGTCATCCATTATAAAATTAGGTTCAATAATTCCTTCCGCAGGACGCAATCTCGGGAAGGAAACCGAGTATTTTGTCTGCCAGTATTTTTTCTGAAGATAATCGATGTGTAAGGCATTAAAGAAACTATCGGTTCGCCAGTCTTCCAAACCTAATAGTACACCTAATCCTATTTTATGAATTCCTGCCGTTCCAACTCTGTCCGGAGTCTCTAATCTGAAATCGAAATTTGACTTTTTACCTTTAGTATGGTATTTTTTATAAACTTCCTGATGATAGGTTTCCTGATAAACTAAAATCGAGTAAACGCCTGCGTCATGTAAACGTTCGTATTCTTCGGTAGAAAGTGGCTGTACTTCTGCTGAAATGATCGAAAATTGCTCTTTGATCTGGGTGATGGCATTTAGAAAATAGTTAATATTCACCGTATAATTGGCTTCGCCGGTAACTAGTAAAACATGATCAAAACCGGTTTTTTTTAGAGCTTCTACTTCAAGTTTAATTTCTGCGTCTGAGAGTGTTTTTCGTTTGATTTTGTTGTCTAAACTAAAACCGCAATAGGTACAAATATTTTGACATTCGTTACTTAAATACAAGGGTGCATACATCTGAATCGTTTTCCCAAAACGTTTTTTGGTGAGCTCATGACATTGCTGTGCCATGGTCTCCAAATAAGGCAATGCGGCGGGTGAGATCAACGCCAGAAAATCGTCCAGATTGCGTTTGGTTTTGGCCAATGCTTGTTCGACTTCACGAGTTGAAGTTTGGTATATCCTGGATTGAATGGTATCCCAATCGTAGTTTTTAAATACCGATTTAAATGTTTTCATTTTATTGTTTTTTGCTCGCAGATTTTGCAGATTGGGCAGATTAGATTTTGTTTACTACCCTGTTAATATTATCTAGAATGTTCATGCAATTAAAATTGACTAGTAAACCGAGTTTTTTGTTGGTTAACTTTAGATATGTAGCTAATTGTTTGAAGTGAATTGCTTTCAATTCTTCTACAGATTTTAGTTCTACAATTACTTTGTCTTCAACCAGCAAATCAAGTCGAAATAAAATATCTAAATGAATACTATCATATTTAACGGGGAGGTCTATTTGTTTTACGACCTTTAATCCATCTTTTTTCAATTGATAAAATAAAGCACTTTCGTAGATTGATTCTAACAACCCTGGTCCTAATGTGTTGTATACTTTAAAAATGGATCCTCTTATTCTATATGAAATTTCATTTTCTAACATCTTCCTAAGTTTAAATTATTAAAACATGAAATTAAGAATTTTCCTTCTTTTATTGTGGGTTTTTATCACGCAGATTTTGCAGATAAAAGAATCCGCTTAATCTGCTAAATCTGCGTGATAAAAAAAATTAGTCATATAGGAAAGAAGTCAAAGGACTGGAAGCAATTGCGTGATTGTATTGTTTTCCCAGTTTGGCTTCAAAAGCTTTTCTACCTGCGATTACGGCTTCTTTAAAAGCTTGCGCCATTAATTCAGGATTTCCTGCCACGGCAATAGCGGTATTCACCAAAACAGCGTCAGCACCTAATTCCATTGCTTTTGCGGCATGAGAAGGTGCACCAATACCGGCATCTACAATTACGGGAACAGTACTTTGTTCTATAATTATTTCTAAGAAATCGATAGTTTTTAAACCCTTATTACTTCCAATTGGGGAACCTAACGGCATGACAGCAGCGGTTCCGGCATCTTCCAAATGTTTGCACAAAACGGGATCAGCATGAATGTAAGGGAGAACGATAAAACCTAATTTTGCCAGTTCTTCTGTGGCTTTTAAGGTCTCAATCGCGTCGGGCATCAGGTATTTAGGATCCGGATGTATTTCGAGTTTTAGCCAGTTTGTTTCTAATGCTTCACGGGCTAATTGCGCGGCAAATATGGCTTCTTTGGCATTTCTGGCTCCCGATGTATTGGGTAACAAATTAATTCCGGGATGTTTTAAATGCGTTAAAATAGTCTCCGTATCGGTTTCTAAATCAATTCGTTTTAAGGCAACAGTTACTAATTCGCTTTCTGAAGCTAAAATGGCACGTTCCATCTCGAGGTTGGAACCAAACTTCCCTGTTCCTAAAAACAGGCGTGAGGTTAAGGTTTTATCACCAATATTAAATAACGACGTTTGCATATAATTTTTCGTTTAATTGTTGAATGAGTTTTTCTTTTTGATCACTTTTTGTGATGAGTCCGGAGACGGCGATGCCGTGAACACCAATTTCCATTAATCTGTCGATATCGGTAGAAATAACTCCGCCAATAGCATAAACCGGAATTTCAGAATTGTTGTCTTTTAATTTTTGAAAGATTTTAAAATAACCTTCAAAACCAAGAACCGGACTTAATTTTTCCTTTGTCGTGGTGAATCGAAGTGGTCCCAAACCAATATAATCACAACCGTTTGTAATGTGATTTTGAATATCTTCAAATGTATTAGCGGTTGCTCCAATGATTTTAGTATCTCCTAAAATGGCTCTTGCTTCTTCAATTTTGGTGTCCGAAAGACCTAAATGCACACCGTCGGCAGCAATTTGTTGTGCCAGATATACGTTGTCGTTTACAATAAAATTGGCCAGATATTCTTCGCATAAAAATTTTACTGCTTCAGCCAGCGCAAAAGAGTTTTTAGTATTTTGATTTTTGAAACGCATTTGAACCCAATCACAACCACTATCAAGTGCTTCGTGAATGTTATACAATTGTTTTGAGATTGTATTTCCTTGTGAGATGTATTGTAGTTTATTGTACATAATGATATCCGATTAATGTTGAAGTTGAACTCAGGTATGTTTCTATGTAGGTTTTGGCATTGATACAAGCTTCTTTTTCATCTTGATTTAATGCGAGATTTGCGGCTATAGCAGCCGAAAGAATACAGCCGGAACCGTGTTTTTCGAAGCATTTTTTTTCAGAAGGCAACAATTCGAATATTTCATTTTTCAAAAACAAACAATCTGTTCCGATTTTAGTAGGGTTGTGTCCTCCTTTGAGTAAAATAGTTGTTGGAACTTCGTTTTTTATCCAAAGATTGTTTGATAAAAATCCGGGAAACAAAAGTTCTATTTCATTGTAATTGGGTGTAATCAAATCAATTTTGGATAGAATTTTATGAAAATCCAAATCAGCGGTAACTTTCATAAACTCGAATGCTGTTGTTGATTTCAGAACCGGATCCCAAACAATTTTTGTTGTCGGAGACAGCAGTTTTATAGTCGAAAGAATGCGATTTAAATAAGGTAAGCTAGGTGTGATTCCGATTTTTACGGTTTTGATTTTATAGTTTTCAAACAAAGTTTCTATAGAACGAAGTACAAAGCTTAAATCAGTCCATTGAATGTGATGGAATTGATTTTCGGTTTGAATGGTATTGGCCGTTGAAATAGCAAAACCCGTAACCTGATGTTGTTCGAAAGTTTTAATATCTGCCAGAATACCTGCCCCTCCAGTGGGGTCTAAACCGGCTATAGTGAGTACGTAAGGACGATTTTCTGACATAATACAAATTGGTTTACAGGGTTTTCATGATTCCATAACGCTCCCAGAAGGGCAATGCCATCGAAACCATTTTCTAACGTTGTTTTACTATTTTCAGGAGAAATTCCACCCAGAGCGATCATCTTTGTCCTAAAATTTTTTCTTGATTTTACTGCTTCAAAAAGATCAATTTCAGAAGCGTAATTTTCTTTCGAAATGCTTTTAAAAACAGGACTTAAAAAAGCATATTCAAAGTTTGAATCTAAAGCGTTAAAATCCGCAATCGAGTGGGAAGAGGTCGAAACCGTTTTGTTTGCAAAGGGAAATAGCAAAGTCTGATTTCGTTCTCTTTCAGAAAAATGAATTTTACTAATACCAAAATCACCGGCAATTTGATGCTGTGTATGCAGGACCAATTTTGACCTGAATTCAGGTTTTATTTGCTCAATAAATTGCATCATCTCAATCTCAGTAAACTCCGGTTTTCGGATATGAAATAGCGCTAATCCCTCCTCAAAAAGAGAATGGATTAGGCTGATTTCGTTTGCTACCGCAACTGGATTTGATATAACGATCATTATTGTGAAATGTGAAATGTTCTTTTGTGAGATGCTTTTTGTGAAATGTTAAATGTAAAATGTGAGATTTGAAATGAGAACAACTTGTCTCATTTTGCATTTCACATTTTACATTTCACTATAAACATTTAGATGTAAATTTCTTTTCCTTGTTCAATAAACTCTTCTGATTTTTCCTGCATCCCTTTTTCTGCGGCAGCTACATCACGAATTTCCTGTGATATTTTCATTGAACAGAATTTTGGTCCGCACATAGAGCAGAAATGGGCAATTTTGGCACCCTCAGCAGGAAGTGTTTCGTCGTGAAATTCTCTGGCTGTGTCCGGATCCAATGATAAATTGAACTGATCTTCCCAACGGAATTCAAAACGAGCTTTACTCAAGGCATTGTCGCGGTATTGTGCTCCCGGATGTCCTTTGGCTAAATCAGCAGCATGGGCTGAAATCTTATAGGTGATTACGCCGTCTTTTACGTCTTTTTTATTCGGTAGCCCTAAATGTTCTTTTGGTGTAACATAACACAGCATCGCACAACCGTACCAGCCAATCATAGCTGCTCCAATGGCAGATGTAATGTGATCGTAACCAGGTGCAATATCTGTTGTTAGAGGTCCAAGGGTATAAAAAGGAGCCTCGTTACAATGTTCTAATTGTTTGTCCATGTTTTCTTTAATCATATGCATCGGCACGTGACCAGGACCTTCTATAAAGACTTGTACATCGTGTTTCCAGGCTATTTTTGCCAGTTCACCTAAAGTTTCTAACTCGGCAAATTGTGCAGCATCATTAGCGTCGGCAATAGAACCGGGACGTAAGCCATCTCCTAAAGAAAAAGCGACATCATACTGTTTCATGATTTCGCAGATTTCTTCGAAATGGGTGTATAAAAAGTTTTCTTTGTGGTGAAATAAACACCATTTCGCCATGATTGATCCGCCTCGGGAAACAATTCCCGTCACACGCTCTGCGGTTAAGTGAATGTAGCGCAGTAAAACCCCGGCATGAATCGTAAAATACGAAACTCCTTGTTCTGCCTGTTCAATTAGTGTATCGCGGAAAACCTCCCACGTTAAATCTTCAGCGATTCCTTTTACTTTTTCTAAGGCCTGATAAATAGGCACCGTTCCAATAGGCACCGGAGAGTTACGAATGATCCATTCTCTGGTTTCGTGAATGTTTTTTCCTGTTGATAAGTCCATTATCGTATCTGCTCCCCAACGGCAGGCCCAGACCGCTTTCTCTACTTCTTCTTCAATAGTCGAAGTCACAGCACTATTTCCGATGTTAGCGTTTATTTTTACAAGAAAATTTCGGCCTACAATCATCGGTTCACTTTCTGGGTGGTTGATGTTGTTTGGGATAATGGCGCGTCCAATGGCCACTTCACTACGAACAAATTCAGGTGTAATTTTACTTTTCGGTGTATTTGCTCCAAAACTATGACCTGCGTGCTGGCATTGCATGGCTTTGGTTTGTTCGTTTAAAAGTTCGATACGTTGGTTTTCACGAATCGCAATGTATTCCATTTCAGGAGTGATGATTCCTTGTTTGGCGTAATACAATTGGGTTACGTTTGCTCCTTCTTTAGCTCTTTTAGGCTGATGTAAATATTCGAATCTTAAATGGTTTAAGTTTTCATCTTTTAATCGCATTTGCCCGTAATCGGATGTTATTTCAGATAAGATTTCAACATCATTTCGTTCTAAAATCCATTCCTCTCTTAGTCGTGGCAGCCCTTTTCGGATGTCAATGGTGATATCCGGATCGGTATAGGCACCGGAGGTGTCATAGATAGTTATCGCCGGATTCTTTTCAGTTCCGCCGTTAGAAAGTCGCGTGTCGCTTAATGCCACTTCACGCATGGCAACTTTTATTGGATGTATTTCACCATTCACATATATTTTTTTGGAATTTGGAAATGGCGTTCTGGATATTTTTTCTTCGTTTGTCATTTTTTTTATTTTTTTTATGTAAGATGTGTGTTGTGCAATGTGAAATGGTTTGTCGTAGAGGCGCATTGTAGAGACGCACAGTAGAGACGCACAGCAGTGCGTCTCCACAGAGGTTGGAATTTGAAATTTACCCCCACAACAATTATAAAAATTGGAATTTTAATTCCTACCCCCCTTGGGTGGCAGAAATAATCAGAATATCATCAGTTTCCCGAATAAAATGAGAGTCCCATTCAGGTTTTGGAATTACGGTGCTGTTTATAGCAATGGCAATCCCGTTTTGTTTGTTCGGAATTTCGAGATCGAGCAATGACTGAACGCTAAGTGTTTCAGCATTGAAATGTTTGATTTGTTGGTTGATTTTTAGTTCCATTCCTTCTAGATTTAGTGTGTTGAAGAAAGGCATTACTGCGTTTCTTTACTCTAGGAATGGCTACAATTGCACATGAAAGTGCATCAGAAAGTCATCTTACTTTTCCCTACGCTAGTATGAACTAGATCAGGTTCAGAGGGTAAAATCTCAGCCTGCAATGTTGCAGACACCCCTAAAGTGTGAAGCAAATGTAAGAAATTTTTATTTGGGGAGGGGAAAAAAGTTTTCGGTCTCAGTTTTCAGTCTCATTTCTCAATCACGGTTTTTATGACTGCGACTGCGAACTGCGACTGAAAACTAAGCCCGAGTCCAACAATCTCCGACATGATCATTGACCATTCCTGTGGCTTGCATGTGAGCGTAAATCACGGTAGAACCTACAAATTTAAAGCCTCTTTTTTTTAAATCTTTGCTGATTTCGTCAGATAGAGGTGTGGTCGCAGGAACGTCTTTTAAGGTTTTTGGGGTATTGTCTATAGGTTTTCCGTTGGTGAATTTCCAGATATAATCGGAGAAACTTCCAAATTCTTCCTGTATTTTTATAAAGGCCTGTGCGTTGGTAACGGCGGAACGAATTTTTAATTTATTGCGAATAATTCCGGTATCTTCAAGTAAAGATTCGATTTTATCTTCGGGATAATTGGCGATTTTTTTATAGTCGAAATGATCAAAGGCAGCTCTGAAATTTTCTCTTTTATTTAATATAGTAATCCAGCTTAAACCGGCCTGAAAAGTTTCAAGGATTAAGAATTCGAATAATGATGCATCGTCATAAACGGGAACACCCCATTCTTCATCATGGTATTTTTTGTATAATTCACTGGAAGTACACCAGCCACATCTTATTAAATCCATTTTTATTTCAAATATAAAAAAAAAATCTCAAGCGGTTTAGGTTTGAGATTTTAAGTATTGTAAAAGATTTTTTATTTTATTGCTGTTGCAAGCTGCAGTTTGAAACTTTCTAATTTGATCAAATAAAAGGTAGAGAACAGTAAAATCCAACTGATAAGGATCAAAAATAAATTGGTGTAATTTTGATTTGTAAATTCCAGATAATGACATAAAAAGCCAAAAAAGAGAATTAATATAAAATTGTATACGATAGCGTTTTTTAAACTCATTTTGATAGCACCGGTTAAAAAATTCCAGAAAACAAGTTCGTCTTTTAGTATGATTTTTTCGGGATTTGAAACATCAATCAGAACATTTTGTGATAGCTCAAGATTAACCGTTATTGTTTTATTGTTTGAAGTGTAGGTGTAATTGTGGTTTTGTAAAAAAGTAATAATTTCATTAGATTTCATGTTTTGGTTTTGTTAGTTGGTTTTGGTTATAAAATAGGAATGGTTCTGCTTCTCAAAACTCTGATATTTGAACTATTTTTTAGAATATTAGCACATCAAAATTTTAAGAGTCAGTATTTTAAGGTGATCTTATTGTTTTTCGATAGTCTTGGTTTTATCTTCAGTAGTAGGGTCCTGCTCGAGATATTTCTTTATTAAATGATGTCCAAGATAAATCAGGGGAGTCAGTAAAATAGCGACAGAAAGTTTAAAAATGTAGCCCGTTAATCCTGATGAAATAAAGGTATCAAAATCAATTTTTCCGGGTAACCAGAAGGCAATTCCAAGAACAATAAAAGAATCAAATAATTGAGAGATTACAGTTGACCCCGTGGTTCTGAGCCATATTTTTCCTTCGCCTGTTCTGTTTTTAAAAAACCAAAAAATCCAAACATCAATTAGTTGAGAAATTATAAAAGCGATAAGACTTCCGACAATAATCCACATACTCTGTCCAAAAACAGCTTGAAACTGTTCGTCGTTGACCGGGCTAATGCCTTTTGCGGCTGGAACCACAATCGCCATAAATAAGATCAGGAATGCATAAGCAATCAGGCAGGCTGTTATAAAAGAAAGTTTTTTAACGCCTTTTTCTCCAAAATATTCATTGATCAAATCGGTAGTAAGAAAGACAATTGGCCAAGGTAGAATCCCGATACTCATTACAAATGGGCCAATCTGGATTAGTTTTCCTCCAATTAGTTCTGCGACGACTGCATTAGTAATAAAAATTCCTGCAAGAACAACAAAGACAATTTCTTTTCTGGTTTTAAACATGTGTTTTTATAATTGATGGGTCAAATTTAAGTTATTTCTTTAAAAGTTGGGATAGTTTGAATTTAAATTAGGCCAAGGTCATTAAAATGGACGAGAAGTTAAAATTTTCTTTGCAATGCTGTTTTTAGTTATTTTTGAAGGAATTACAAAATTCATTTATACCACAACAAAGTGATGATAACAAAAAAAATAATTGGAATTATTCTTATGGGGACAACCTTTTTTGCGTCGAACGCACAAACCAATACTGAAAATCCGTTGCTTAAAAAATGGACAGGTCCGTATGGCGGAGTTCCTGCATTTAATCTGTACAAGGTTTCAGATTTTAAACCGGCACTTCAGTTTGCTATTCAGGAGAAACTGGATGAAGTTGATGCTATTGCAAATAATTCAAAAGCACCAACTTTTGATAATACGATTGCGGCTCTGGAGCGCTCCGGTAAAACGATTACAAGAATTTCTACTGTCTATGGGATTTACAGATCTAACATAAGCAGTCCGGAATTTAATGTTGTGGATACTGAAATGTCTCCAAAATTTTCTGAGTTTTCGGATAAAATCAATCAGAATAAAAAGCTTTTCGAAAGAATTGAGGATCTATATAATTCAAAAGAAAGTAAAAAACTTACCAGCGAGCAACAAAGATTGATTTGGTTGTATTACACTGATTTTGTTCGTGAAGGAGCAAAATTAAATAATGCCGACAAAGAAAAAGTAGCTAAAATCAATAAAGAACTAGCAACGCTTTTTACCCGATTTAATCAAAATTTATTAGCAGAAGAAAACAATCAGTACGTGGCTTTAAAAACAGAAGCTGATTTTGATGGTCTTCCGGCTGAAGAAAAAAATGCCGCAATAGCAGAAGCAAAAGAAAGAAAATTAGACGTTATGGGCTGTGTTGCTAATACACGTTCTTCGATTGAGCCTTTTTTGACGTTCTCAACGCGCAGAGATTTAAGAGAAAAAGCATTTGATATTTTTGTGAAACGTGGAGATAACGGAAATGAGAATGACACTAATTCGACTTTAGTTGAGATTTTGAAATTGCGTACTGAAAAAGCGAAAATACTTGGTTTTCCATCCTTTGCACATTGGAGTTTGTCTAATAAAATGGCAAAAGACCCACAGAAAACATTAGATTTAATGATGTCGGTTTGGAAACCTGCGGTAGAAAAAGTGCAGCAGGATGTGGCTGAAATGCAGAAAATTGTTGATACTGAAGGTGGAAAATTTAAAATTGAACCTTGGGATTATCGTTATTATGCTGAAAAAGTCAGAAAAGCAAAGTATGATTTAGATCAAAATGAAGTGAAACCTTATCTGCAATTAGAGAATTTACGTGAAGGAATGTTCTGGGTTGCCGGGGAATTATTTAATTTAAAATTCAAACAAATCACAGATGTTCCGGTTTATCATCCGGATGTGCGTGTTTGGGAAGTGAGTAATAAGATAACAGGTAAAGTAGTGGGATTATGGTATTTTGATCCTTATGCGCGTTCAGGAAAACGTTCCGGTGCGTGGATGAATTCTTACCGTGACCAGCAAAAATTAGACGGAGATATTCTGACAATCGTATCTAATAATTGTAATTTTATTAAAGGAACTGCAAACGAGCCGGTTTTAATTTCGTGGTCGGATGCGACTACGTTATTCCATGAATTTGGCCATGCACTTCATGGTTTATGTTCAAATGTTACCTATCCAAGTTTGTCGGGAACAAGTGTTGCAAGAGATTATGTAGAGTTTCCTTCTCAATTGTTAGAGCACTGGTTGGCAACTCCGGAGGTCTTAAATAAATTTGCGTTACATTATAAAACCAATGAGCCACTGCCTCAGGCATTAGTTGATCGAATAGAGAAAGCAGCCGATTTTGGCGAAGGTTTTGCAACAGTTGAAACGATTTCAAGTTCACTGATTGATATGAAGCTTCACTTAGCAACAGAGGCTATTGATCCTCATAAATTTGAAAAAGAAACCTTAGATGCGCTAAATATGCCGTCAGAGATTGTAATGCGTCACAGAATCCCACAGTTTGGGCATATTTTTTCAAGTGACGGTTATGCGGCAGGATATTACAGTTACTTGTGGGCAGATGTTATAAATGCAGATGCTTATGAGGCTTTCTTAGAAGGAAAAGGACCTTACGATAAAGAGGTTGCCAAACGACTTTATGACAATGTTTTTAGTACCGGAAATACGATTGATCAGGAAAAAGCATATGAAAACTTCAGAGGAAGAGCGCCTAAGTCAGATGCTTTGATGAGAGCGAGAAATTTTCCTATTACAGATAAGAAGTAAGACTTGAAATGTAAAATGTGAAATGATTTAGTTCGTCTAAGGATAAAATAGATCTGATTTTTTGCATATCGCATTTTACAATTCACATAAAATCTTTGCGGTTAAAAGAACCAGTAGCATAAGCAATAAAAAAGCCCGAATAAATTAATATTCGGGCTTTTTGTATTGAAAAAATAATATATTAACCTAAAGTAACTCTTTTGAAACCTGTGATTTCAACGTTGAATCCTTTAACATAATCACTAACTTTTTTACTATCATCTTTGATAAAGTTTTGATCTAATAAAGCTTTTTCTTGATCTAAAGTAGTATTGTCAGAGATGAAACGTTGTACTTTTCCTGGGATAATTTTGTCCCAAATTTGCTCTGGTTTACCTTCAGCTTTTAATTCAGCTTTAGCATCTTCTTCAGCTTGTTTAATAACTTCTTCAGTTAATTGAGAGAAAGAAATATATTTAGGAACATTTTTTAAAGTTTTTCCTAAACGTTTTGCTTCTTCATTATCTTTTTCGATTACAGCAATACGAGCAGCAAGTTCAGATTCAACGAAAGCAGGATCAAAATCTTTGTAAGATAATGTATCAGCTCCCATAGAAGCAACTTGCATAGAGATGTCTTTAGTTAAAACTTCAGCGTTGTCAACTGATTGAGAGATTGCTGTTAATGCAGCAATTTTGTTAACGTGAACATAAGATCCAACGAAAGCACCTTCTAAAATTTCAAAACCACCGATTTCGATTTTTTCACCAATAACACCAGTTTGCTCAATTAGTTTTTCAGCAACAGTAATTCCGTTGAAATCTGAAGCTAAGAAATCTTCTTTAGAAGAAAAGTTAATAGCTCTTTCTACTAATTCTTTAGCTAAAGTTACGAAAGCTTCATTTTTACCTACGAAATCAGTTTCGCAGTTTAAAGTGATGATCGCTCCTTTAGTTTTATCAGCATTAACAAAAGAAACAGCAGCTCCTTCAGAAGACTCACGGTCAGAACGATTAGCAGCAACTTTTTGTCCTTTTTCTCTAAGGTTTTGTATCGCTTTATCGAAATCTCCTTCAGCTTCAACTAAAGCTTTTTTACAGTCCATCATTCCGGCACCTGTAGTTTGTCTTAATTTATTTACGTCTGCAGCAGTAATTGTTGCCATAATATTTTGAATTTTAATGTTAAAAGTAAAAATTCCAGCTTTTAAATCCCAAATTCCAATTTTATTAAATTATCAACATAATGTTTTTAATTTTTATTTGGATTTTGGAATTTAAAATTTGGAATTTAAAATTTGATTTATTCTTCAGTAGCAGGAGCAGCAGCTTCAACAGCTGGCGCAGCTTCTACAGCAGCAGGTGCAGCAGTAGCATCTTCTGTTGTAGCTTCAGTTTCTTTGTCAGAACCTCTGTCAGAAAGACCGTCGATTACAGCAGCAGTTACTAAAGATAAAATTTTGTCAATTGATTTAGAAGCATCATCATTTGCAGGAATAACGTAATCAACCTCTCTTGGGTCAGAATTCGTATCAACCATTGCGAAAACTGGAATGTTTAATTTTTGTGCTTCTTTTATTGCGATATGTTCTGCTTTGATATCTACTACGAACAATGCTGCAGGTAGTCTAGACATATCAGCGATTGAACCTAAGTTTTTCTCTAATTTAGCACGTAGACGATCAACTTGTAAACGCTCTTTCTTAGAAAGTGTCATGAAAGTACCGTCTTTCTTCATTTTATCAATAGAAGACATTTTTTTAACTGCCTTTCTGATAGTTACAAAGTTAGTTAGCATTCCACCAGGCCATCTTTCAGTGATGTAAGGCATGTTTGCAGCTTTTGCTTTTTCAGCAACGATGTCTTTTGCTTGTTTTTTGGTAGCTACGAATAAGATTTTTCTACCTGATGCAGCGATTTTTTTCAAAGCTTCGTTAGCTTCTTCAATTTTAGCTGCAGTTTTATATAGATTGATAATGTGAATACCATTACGCTCCATATAAATGTAAGGAGCCATATTTGGATCCCATTTTCTAGTCATGTGTCCGAAGTGAACACCTGCTTCTAGTAAGTCTTTTACTTCTATTTTGTTTGCCATTTTTGTACTAGTTTACGTTCTGTTGATTAGCAATGCATAAATGGCGGTTTCCCAGGCTTTATACATTTAGATGCTAAACTATTTCCTACCTCGGTAGGAGAGCAACAACAACTGTGTTTTTTAATTTCAATAAATAATTGATCATGTCTTGTCCCAAATGAACAAGACAGGTAATATTAACGTTTAGAGAATTGGAATCTCTTACGAGCTTTCTTCTGACCGAATTTCTTACGTTCAACCATTCTTGGATCTCTTGTTAATAAACCTTCTGGTTTAAGGATAGCTCTGTTTTCAGCATTTACTTCACACATAACGCGTGCTAATGCCATTCTTACAGCTTCTGCCTGACCAGTTGAACCACCTCCGTAAACGTTTACTTTTACATCAAAGTTGTTTACATTTTCTGTCATAGACATTGGTTGTAAAACTTTGTATTGTAAAGTTGCCGTTGGAAAGTAAGTTGCGAATTCTTTTTTGTTTACAGTGATTTTTCCTGTTCCTTCAGAAACATATACACGTGCAACAGCGGTTTTTCTTCTACCGATTTTGTGAATAACTCCCATTACTTAAGATCGTTTAGGTTAACAGTTCTAGGTTTTTGAGCTCCTTGTTTGTGCTCAGCTCCTACAACAACATTTAGATTTCTAAAAAGTTCAGCTCCTAATTTGTTCTTAGGTAACATTCCTTTTACAGCTTTCTCTACTAATAATGCAGGGTTTTTAGATTGCAATACTTTAGCAGTTAAAGTTCTTTGTCCTCCTGGGTAACCTGTATGACGCATGTAAATTTTGTCATTCATTTTTGTACCTGTAAGGTTAATTTTTTCTGAGTTGATAACAATTACGTTATCTCCACAGTCAACGTGCGGTGTGTAACTTGGTTTGTACTTACCTCTTAAGATCATTGCAACCTTTGAAGCAAGACGTCCTAAGTTATGACCCTCAGCGTCAACAACAATCCACTCTTTAGTTACAGTGGCTTTGCTAGCTGAAACTGTTTTGTAGCTTAATGCGTCCATAATATTATTTTAATTAAACATTCCATCCCCAATAAAGGGGATGCAAAAGTACAATTAATTATTTTAAAACCAAATACCTGAAAAGATTATTTTAACTCCTGATTTTCAGGAGCTATTTTTTTATCTAAAACAATAAAAAAACCATCTTTACAAAAGTACGTAAAGATGGTTTCAAGTAAGGCAGATAAAAAAGTAAATTATACTATAAAGAGGTTGGCTATATCTACAACTTGCTGTGTAGTAAGTGGTTCATCATAGGCTTCAGATCCTGCTGCGGCGCCAAATAAGGTTGATGTATTAAATCCTGCCTGCATCGTAAGACCTTCGCCATCATAGACCGCTTGTGTTGCGGCCGGCATTCCTGCACCTCTTTCACTATTGGAAATCCATCCTTTTAAACCACGCAGTCGTCTTACTTCAGACGCATGTCGTGCTTCAACAGAGTGGATTTGAAGTGCTGCTGTTAATAAATCAGGTGTAGAAATCAGATTTGCTGCCTGACCTTTGTAGGCTCTTACGCCCGTATCTTCAAATGCCTGAGCTAAAGCTAAGAAGGTCGGATAATCTCCAAAAGGATTAAAAGCGCCTCCAACTGTAAAGTCAAAAGTAGGTTTAGGGACAAAATTGGGACTCATTGTTCCACCTAAACCCGCAATTAGAAATTTTACGTGATCGGCTTCATGATCTGCAATTTGCTGAAATACTTTCAAATCACGACCGCTATTTTCTGATGCGGGAATTACTCCTGAATCTAATGCCATAGCATAAAATTCATTTTCAAGATATTCTAAAGTTAATGCAAACTGCAACGCTCCGATTGGTGTTGCCGGAGTTGGGGTTATGTCTTTTGCCATTGCTTTGTTAGCCAATGCGGATAGTCCGAATGGAATGGATGCAAATGCTAAATTTTTTCCAAGATTTCCAAATTGTGTAAAACTGTCTCTTCTTGAACCTGTGCTAGCCATAATACCCTCATTGGTAAAAGACTCTATAAATTTTAATATATTCATAATTTCTAATTTTTAAATTGGGTTATTATTTAAGGTAAATATTTAGCAGTAAATTGAGTTGTGATAAATCCGCCTGCAATGGCTAAAATTTTTGAAGGATCTTTTGCGTCATCCAATCCGGTTGTCATATTGATGATGTCATCTCCGGCAAAATCTTTAGAATTCGGATTAATTAAACTTCTGATAGCAGAGGCGTGTCTTGCTTCTACAGAAACAATTTTCCCGGCCAACAATAAGTAATCCGGATTTTTGATCAGTTTTCCTGCCCCGTTGTATGCTGCTACACCGGTATCTTCAAGTGCTTTGGCTGTAGCCAGAACATCGTTGCGACTATTAAAGTTTAAAGCGCCGTAATTAAATGCTAATGTAGGGAGTAGTTGAGAACTCGGATCTGGTAGTCCACCGGTTAAAGCAGCTTTAAAGAAATCTCTGTGTACTACTTCATGGTAATATAAATCAGTAAGGACCTGTTTTTCTATAGCATTAAAGGTGGTGTTGAAATTGGAAGCGTTTACCACTTTGGTATAAAAATCAGCCTCTAATTGTTCTAAAGCATATGCGTAGGTTAGAACGCCGAAATCTCCGGCTCCTAAATCGAATTTTCCGTTTTTGACTCCTGGTAACATATTATCTATTATAGGATCATCATTATCATTGTTGTCACTACATCCGGCCATAAGTAATCCGGCACTGGCAATAGTTAGTCCGCTTAGTTTGAGAAAATTCCTTCTGTTGTTCAATGAAGTGTCTACCTCTTGAACTCGTACTTCGTTTTTCATAATTATTACTTTTTTAAATGGTTATTAATAGGAATTGCATTTTTGCATATTAAGTTACTTACGGGCTTTCTTACAGAGTAGTTTTAAAAATTAGATTTATTTTTTATTTTTTTTATAATTCTCTTAAGACATAAGGGAAAACATGATAAGATTTTGATGTAGTCTGCGATGATTTTTGTTGTAATTTCAGTAATTCTACTATATTTGTATTAATTCCATAAAACATGATAGAATGAAAGCTAAAGCAACTTTAAAACAAATCGCAAAAGAACTCAATGTTTCTGTATCAACAGTTTCTAAAGCGCTTAATGATAGTCCTGAAATTAGTGAGCAAACAAAAATTAAGATTAAAGAATACGCGAAATTGAAAAATTACAAACCGAATGTGATTGGTTTGAATTTGAAAAATCGTAAAACAAAAACAATTGGAGTTATTATACCTAATATATTGAACTCGTTTTTTGCGAAGGTTTTTAGTGGTATCGAAAAAGTAGCAGACAAAAAAGGATATAATGTAATTACCTGTATTTCTAATGAATCTCTAGAAAAAGAAATTCATACACTGGAAATGTTGAGTAACGGAACCATTGATGGTTTTATATTATCAGTTTCAGAAGAAGCGCAAAAATTACAGGAATACAATCATTTTTCGGCAATTATAAATGATGGTACGCCAATCGTAATGTTTGATAGAATTGCAGAAGGAGTAGAATGTGATAAAGTAGTTGTAGACGATTACGATTCTGCTTTAAACTCGACACAACATTTGATTAATTTAGGTTGTAAAAATATTGCCTTAATCTCGTCTGTTGATAATTTAAGTGTTGGAAAATTAAGAGCTGACGGTTATTTGAAAGCTTTAGAAAACAATAACATTGCGATAAACGAAAAAATCATTCTCAGAACCGATTCTGAAGAGGATATGAAAAGTAAAATTGATGCTATTTTTGAACAAAAAATTGACGGAATTTTTGCTTTGGATGAAAATGATTCCGTTGCAGCTCTGCGCGTAGGATTGAAAAAAGGATACAGAGTTCCGGAAGACATTTCTATTATTGGTTTTGCAGATGGAATTTTAGCCTCAAGACGTTTATCACCAAGTTTGACAACAGTAAGCCAACACGGTATTGAGATTGGCGAAGTGGCTGCCAAAAGGTTAATCAAAAGACTCGAAGAAAACGAAGAAGAAACGTCAGATTATGAAACCATCGTAATCAAAACAGTATTAAAAGAACGGGAATCAACCCGCAAAGTATAGTTCAAAAAAAAATCCATTCAAATCGAATGGATTTTTTTTGCTTGGTACTATTTTGGGGTAGTAAAATTTTATTGTGATTGGAGCAACCAAGCTTTTATATCCTTGAAAACTTCATCCCAGTGATAAGTACTTTCGGTTTCTTTTTTATTTAAATCAAATTCTTGTTTTTCGAAATTATGACCGTAATCTGGATAAGCTTTAATTTTAATATTTTTTTTCGGGAGTAAAAAAGGGAGTAAGTCATTGTGTGCCGATCCAATATCATTTGTTCCATAAATTATCAGGATGGGATTCTTGAATTTTTTAAAGCTTTCATAACTTAAAGTTCTGTTATAGCTTGCCCAATTGGTAAAATCAATGTCGTCTTTAAATTCTTTACTGTCTTCTTCGATGTTTTTATATTCACTAGTTAATTTGTCAATTTTAATTTGACTTTCCGAGTCGTCATTGTTTTTAAAACACTGGACTCTTTCTCTTAATATGTATTCCGTTATTCTATTAAATGGATCAGCAGACATGCAAACTAATTTGGATATTTTGGTGTTGTTTGCCGCTACTTTTGCTGCTACACGATAACCTTCCGAATGACCTACAACAAAGAGAGAGTCTTTTTTAACGCTATTATTTTTAAATAAATAGTCTATAACGGTTGTGACTTGATTAACTCTATAATTTAGGTTATCATTTTTAATGTAATCATCGGGAATATTTCCTTTTTCAGTTGTATATCCTTTAGAATCTCTTTCGTAAGAACCTATTAAAGGAATTCCTTTTCTGGCAATTATTACAAAATTAAATTTTTCAAGATAAGGTTTAACGTCAAAAGGAATAGCTGAATTTACGCTTTTGTCATCATAGAAGATTATAGGTAATGGATTTGAACCTTGGATGAATAAAATCGTAGCTTTTGGTAAAATGGAGTTACTAATGGAAGTTAAAAAAGAAATGGAGTCGATTTTTGTTGTTATTACAGTTTTAGTATAACCGGCTTTCTTTAAATAATAGTCTTCCTTGTTTTGGGAAAAAGAGGTTTGAGAAAAAAGCAAAAAAAAGGCTAATACAACTGAAGATTTAAGCAGGTTCATAGTTATCTGTAAATTGGTTTATTATTTCTGCATAATTTAAAAATTCAATACCTGATTGATTTATAATCTCAAGAGGTATTTTTTTTAAAATTTCATCAAAATTCTACATACTTTTAAAGGGTGATGATTTAATTTTGTAGGATAATGTTTTCAAAAATAATAAAAATAGCGATGATCTGTATTTTTTCAACTGTTAAAAAATTAAGCAAAAAAAAACTCCATTTACTACTAGCAAATGGAGTTTTTAATATTTTATTAAATTGATAAATCTAAAATCATCAATCTAAAATCTACAATAATCTTAGTGCGCTTCCAGCCAATCTTTACCTAATCCTAATTCTACTTCTAACGGAACCGCCATTATAAAAGCGTTTTCCATTTCGTGTTTGATCATAGGCTGGATTTTTTCGAGTTCGTCATTGTGAACATCGAACACAAGCTCATCATGCACCTGAAGTAACATTTTTGATTTCCAGTTTTCTTCTTTTAATTTTTTATGAATGTTGATCATTGCAATTTTAATCACATCCGCAGCACTTCCCTGAATAGGAGCATTCACGGCATTTCGTTCTGCAGCACTTCTTACAACGGCGTTGGCAGAATTAATATCTTTTAAGTAACGGCGACGTCCTAAAATGGTTTGTACGTATCCTTTTTCACGTGCAAACTCGATTTGCTCTGAAATGTACGATCTCAATTTTGGGTATGTTTTGTAATACGCTTCAATCAAAGCAGCACTTTCGCTTCTGGATAGGGAAGTCTGATTACTCAATCCAAAAGCAGAAACACCGTAGATAATTCCGAAGTTTACTGTTTTTGCATTACTTCTTTGTTCGCGACTCACTTCATCCAAAGGAACATCAAAAACTTTAGCAGCTGTTGCTTTGTGAATGTCTTCTCCGTTTTGGAAGGCCTTGATCATGTTTTCTTCACCACTCAGAGCGGCAATAATTCGCAATTCAATTTGAGAATAATCCGCAGAAATCAAAGTGTGGTTTTCGTCACGGGCTACAAATGCTTTACGAATCTGACGACCTCTTTCGGTACGAATCGGGATATTCTGTAAGTTCGGATTATTAGAACTCAAACGGCCTGTTGCAGCAACAGTCTGCATATAATCGGTATGAACTCGTTGTGTTTTTTTGTCTACTTGTTCCGGTAAAGCCAGAATATAAGTACTCTGTAATTTTACCATTTGACGCCAATCCAGAATCTCTTTTACAATCGGATTGTCGTTGGCTAAATAAGTTAATACTTCCTCACCGGTAGCGTATTGACCTGTTTTGGTTTTCTTTTGTTTGGCACCACCAATTTTCATTTTATCAAATAAAATATCACCCAACTGTTTTGGAGAAGCCAAATTGAATTTCTCGCCCGCAGTTTCGTAAATATTTTGCTCCAAAGTTTTAATCTCAACATCCATTTCTTTAGACATTGCTTTTAAAAACTCAACATCAAGACGAATACCTTCTGTTTCCATAGCAGCCAAAACGCTTACTAACGGAATTTCGATTTCGTCAAACAGTTTTTTGGTTTCCGTTTTGTCTAACTCAGTGGTGAAGATTTCTTTCAACTGTAAGGTTACATCAGCGTCCTCGGCAGCATATTCTTTGATGTCTTCCAAAGCAACATCACGCATTGAGATTTGATTTTTACCCTTTTTACCAATTAAATCTTCAATTGGTTTTGGGGAATATTTCAAATACGTTTCTGATAGAATATCCATATTATGACGCATATCCGGATTAATCAGATAATGTGCAATCATCGTGTCAAAAAGTTTTCCTTTTACCGTAACACCATAATTAGAAAGAATTTTTAAATCGTATTTTAAATTCTGACCGATTTTTTCAATATTCTCATTTTCAAAAAACGGAATAAATTTGGTAATCAGAGCTTTTGCTTCTTCCTGATTTTCCGGAAACGGAACATAAAGTCCTTTTCCTTTTTCATAAGAAAACGAAATACCAACCAATTCCGCATGCAAAGCATCTAAACCGGTAGTTTCGGTATCAAAACAAACAGAAGTCTGTTTTTGTAAATTTTGTAAAAGTAATTTAATACCTAAATCACCTTCAATAGCCTGATAGGAGTGAGGTGTGTTTTCTAAAGTAGTATAAAAAGAAGTTCTTACAGCTTCCGGATTTTCGGCGGTATCACCGGCTCCAAAAAGATCAAACTGGTCTTCATTTTTAGGTTGCGCTTTCTTGTATAATTTGGCATCAGGAGTTGTTTCTGTAGTTTGTGCTCCACCTGTTTTAAACAAATTATCAAATTGTTCCGCCATTCTTCGGAATTCTAATTCCTGAAAAATAGCATCTGTTTTTTCGATATCGGGACGTGTTAACTCGTAGTCATTTTCGTCAAAAGTAACCGGGCAGTCCAATAAAATAGTGGCTAAAGTTTTAGAGAGTAATCCCTTTTCTTTGTTGGCCTCGATGTTCTCTTTCATTTTTCCTTTCAGCTTGTCGGTATTAGCCAAAAGGTTTTCCATTGTACCAAATTCTTTTAAAAACTTTTTAGCCGTTACTTCACCAACACCCGGAAGTCCCGGGATATTATCGGCAGCATCACCCATCATTCCAAGGAAATCAATTACCTGTTCCGGTCTTTCGATTTCAAATTTTGCCAAAACTTCCGGAACACCCCAAATTTCAATTCCGTTACCCATTCGGGCCGGTTTGTACATGAAGATGTTTTCAGAAACCAATTGGGCAAAATCCTTATCGGGAGTTACCATAAAAACTTTGTAATTCTGTTTTTCGGCTTGTTTGGCAATCGTTCCAATTAAATCATCGGCTTCAAAACCTGCCACTTCAATAATAGGAATATGCATGGCTTTTAGTAATTCGCAGATATAAGGCACTGCAATTTTTATAGCTTCCGGTGTTACATCGCGATTGGCTTTGTATTCAGGGAATATCTCGTTACGAAGTGCACTTCCTCCTTTATCGAAAGCAACAGCCAGATGATCCGGTTTTTCTCTTCTAATAACATCCAAAAGGGAATTCATGAAGCCCATAATGGCGGACGTATCCATTCCTTTGGAGTTGATTCTTGGGTTTTTTATGAAGGCATAATAACCACGGAATATTAAAGCGTAAGCATCAAGTAAAAAAAGGCGTTTTTGTGACGACATAAGTACAATTTATCAATTCAATTTTCAAAGTTACGAATATCACTATAATATTAAGTTAGAAATTGCTTTGTTATTTGTTAATCCTAAATAGTAGAAGGAAGGATTGTTGGTTTTCGGAAACTTTAAAGCCTTGAAAACCAAAAGGTTTTTTTTGTCGTAGATAATTAATTAAAACACTACATTATGAAAGATACCTTACTTACGCCGAGATCCTTTTTATTGATGGGATTAATGTCATTTTTTGGAGCCTGTTCTAATGATGACGATAGAACTCCAGTGCAGCAACCAGAACCCGTGCCAATGCCAAGTACAGCACCTCCGGTAGATTTTACTGCCTTGTCCAATGATAATAAAGTCTTTTATTTTAATGCTAAAGATTTAAAAATGCCCATTCGTTCCTATACGATAACAGGATTGCAGTCAGGTGAAAGTATCCTGAGTATTGACTACAGACCGGCAACGGGACAATTGTATGGTTTAGGGTCTACAAGCAGATTGTATAGTATAAATGAAAATTCAGGATTAGCGACACCCCTTGGGGCGGCTTCTTTTTCTCCTGCGATCGAAGGAACGTCCTCTTCTATAGATTTTAATCCAACGGTTGATCGTGTGCGTTTGATTTCTAATAATGGAAAAAACCTGAGATTACATCCCGAACTCGGAACTGTTGTGTCAACAGACGGAAATCTCAATGGAGTTGCAAGCACTCAGGTTGATGCCATTGCTTATACGAATAGTTTCTCCGGAAGTACAACAACCCAATTATTTGATATTGATTACACGACGGACAAACTATACCTGCAGAATCCGCCAAATGATGGGAAACTTCAGGAAGTAGGAAGTTTAAAAGTAGATTTTTCAGGAACTGGAGGGTTTGATATACAGCCGGATTCTAATTTAGGAATCGCGGTTAACAATAAAAGCAGTGAATCCAGACTTTATACGATTAATTTAACGAATGGAGAGGCTGTTTGGGTTGGCACTTTTACACAGCAAATTGTTGAAGTTGCATTTAAATCAAAACCTATTGCTTATGCCACAAGCGCAACAAATTCTTTATACCGATTAAATCCCGTTACAGGAACTTCCAATTCGGTTGCTTTGATGGGGATGAATAGTAGTGAGGAAGTAGTAGGGTTGGATTTCAGACCTTCAAACGGAGCTCTTTATGCGCTGACCAATCAAAACAGGTTGCTAACGGTTAATACTTCAAACGGTCAGGTAACAGCGGTTGGCTCCGTATTATCGCCGATATTGTCAGGACAGAATTTCGGATTTGATTTTAATCCAACCGTAGACCGAATAAGGTTGGTGAGTAATTTGGGACAAAATCTTCGTTTGAATCCTGACACAGGAGCAGTTGTGGGTACAGATAGTTTTCTGAATCCGGGTACACCCTCTGTTTCGGCAGCAGCTTATACCAATAATTTTGCACAGGCTTCCTCGACACAGTTGTTTGTAATTGATTCAGGAAATAATAATTTGTACCTACAAACCCCTCCAAATAATGGGACTTTGGTGCCAGTGGGAGCTTTGGGGGTAACAACTACAGGAATGAATGGTTTTGATATAGGAGGAAATAGCGGTGAAGCGTTTGCTATATTAACGGTTAGTACTACACAATCTATTTACAAAATAAACCTGACAACCGGTGCCGCAACAAAAACGGTTGATTTTTCTCCGGCCGTCACTTCAATGACTTTAGGATTAGGTTTTTAAAAGGATAGCGAAAATTGATATAGAAGAAGCGGCTGGAGCATTTCAGCCGCTTTTTTATAAATTAAAGTTAAAATTTTTTAGTGGTCTCGTTTCTTCATTTTCTCTTCATTTTCTCGAAGTAAATTTGATCTGTAATTAAAAAGGTTATTAATTCAAAATTATAGAAATCATGAGAAATTTTTTAATGTTACTCGTAGCAATTTTAGGAACAACAGCAATGGTAAATGCTTTTCCTCCTGTAAAAGTGGGACCTGCTAAAGAAATTAAAGCAACTCCGGCAAAAGAGACAAAAGCAACCAAACATCCAAAACACAAAACGGATAAAAAAGCGAAATCTACTAAAAAAGAAGCTCCGAAATCAGAAACAGCAAACATGAAAAAATAAAAGTTGTTTTTGTTTTGCTTTTTAAGGATTGTAAGGGAGGCAAAACAGAAAGGATAATTATGGAGAAAGCTGATGAAGAAATTTGTCAGCTTTTTTTATTCGTTAATTTTTTTAAATAATAAGGAGCTAATTTTTTCATAATTGCTTAAATTTAGTTGCTTTTAGAACTTTGAACTATGAATATTTTAATTGTTGAGGATAATAAAGAACTTGCCGTAGAGGTCTATGATTTTTTATGCAATGGCGGTTATGTCTGTAAAGTGGTTCATAATTGTGCGGATGCATTAGAGGAAATCGGCTGTAATGAGTACGATGCCATGCTGTTAGATCTTGGTTTGCCGGACGGAGATGGCTTCGAAATTCTGACAGCGGTGCGCAAAACAAAATCCAAAATGGCAGTTATTGTCATTACGGCTCGTGGAGAATTAGACGACAGAATAAATGGTTTGCATTTGGGTGCCGATGATTATCTGACCAAACCTTTTGCTTTAACAGAACTGAGTGCACGTCTTTATGCGGTGATCAGGAGAATGCATGGTTTTACTTTAAACGATTTAGTAGTGCATGGTTTTTCACTGCAATTGCAGGATTATAAAGTAAGTTATGACGCTATCCCGATCAATCTGACCAAAAAAGAATTTGATATTTTTCAGTATTTGGTACTGAATAAAAATCGGGTCATTACCAGATTGCAATTAACGGAGCACATTTGGGGAGATATACTGGAGGTAAATTCAGACTCGAATTTTATTGATGTCCACGTTCGAAATCTTAGAAAAAAATTAGACAAACATACCGATATTAGCTGGTTTGAAACCGTTAGAAATGTCGGATATCGAATTAATGTTTAAAAAGTAACGACTTTGAAAATAAAACACCAATTGGCTATTTTTAACGCACTGTCAAGATTATTGCTGATCTTTATTTTGTGGTTAATGTTGCCTATTTTGGTCGAGAAAGTAGTTTATAGGCACATCAACAATAGTTTAGTCGAAAAGGAGAAAAAATTCCTGGATCATTTGGACAAGGAAGAAATCAACAATTTTATCCAGAATACGGGCGATACCGCAGATACGTATTCGCAGTTTTCAACTTTGCACAGCGAATTTCTGGTGCTTTCAAGAACCACAACGAAATCCCATCAAAAGAAAACGACTTTCAGTAATGCTTACAGGGTGATCGAAGGCGAAGAAAATGAATATCGAATTCTACAGCATCATTTTACCTATGCCAATGAAAATTATAAACTGGAGATTGGAAGCAGTCTTGCCGAAATAAAAGACCTTACTTTTATCATCCGGTTCTTTATTATTATTGTGTTTGTGATCATTCTTTTAATTACTTTTTTAGCAGATACTTTTTTTATTGAATATTTATTGAAGCCTTTTTATAAAATTATCGATACCAAAATCAGGCGGGTCAATGAACCCGAAGCTTTTGATCATACACCGATAAAAGCAACATCGCGTGATTTCAGAGAACTTGATTTTGTTCTGAATCAAATGATGGATCGTATTGCGGAACTTTTTAAAAAAGAAAAACAATTTATTTCTAATGTTTCCCACGAGTTACTTACGCCCATTGCACTGCTCAAAAATAAGTTCGAAAACCTGTTGCAAAATGAGTCCTTAGATGATCTGGCGGTTGATAAAATTGCGGGTTCGCTCAGAACTTTAGATATGCTCAAAAAGATCATCAATAATCTGTTGCTGATTTCCCGAATAGAAAACAATCAGTATGCAACAGACGAAGCAATTCATTTTGGTGAAATTGTAAATGATATGCAGGAAGATCTTCAAGACAGAATTGAAGACAAAGAGATTCATTTTTCGAATGAAATGCAGCATGATTTTAGTTTTAAAGGAAATAAAACCCTGATTCATATTCTGATCTACAATTTAATAACGAACGCAATTAAATACAATAAAGAAAAAGGAGAAATCATTGTTTCCGACGGATTCTTGAACGGGCAGTATTTTATCTCCATCAAAGATTCCGGCATTGGTATGGATGCCTCTCAGATTGAAAAAGTATTTAACAGATTTACCCGAATCAGTTCAGATCAGGATGGGCAAGGGTTGGGGCTTGCTATTGCAAAAAGTATTGCTTCTTTTCATCATATAGAAATCGGTGTTGTTTCAGAAATTAATGCCGGAACAACTTTTAAACTTTTACTGCCTGAGACTGCAAAACTTAATTAAAAGTTAATTTTTTTTAACACTACAAATCTTCATTTAAACTTCATTTAGTGATTATATCTTTGGTCTATAAATAATCAAATAATAATAATCTATAAATTTAAAGTCATGAGAAAATTAGCAATTTTAGCAGTAGCAGTTTTAGGAACAGTAGGAATGGTAAACGCTCAAACAACCCCAGCTCAAACAGCTCCGGTAAAAGAAGCAAAAGCGCCTAAAAAAGACAAAAAAGCAGATAAAAAAGCGAAAAAAACAGAAGCTAAACCAGCAGCGTCTAAAACAGAAATGAAATAATAATAAGTCGTTTTTATTGTAATTTCATGGCTTTTGGTTTGGTTTGTGAAATGGTTAATAGGGATAAATTTTAAGTAGATTAAAAGGCTGGCAAAGAAATTTGTCGGCCTTTTGATTTATATTTGAGTTAAATTTTTGATAATAAAAAGCAATAAAAAATCCATTCTTTGTTACTTTGCTTAGAACTATAACTAATGATCATTCGTTTTGTAATTCTTTGCGCTCTTTTTTTATTTATTGAGTTCTATTCTTACCAAGCCATCCGTACTTTAATTAAATTAAGATGGGTTTTGGTTAGTTATCAAATTATAAGTTTACTGCTTTTAATTTTTATCATTTACTCTTTTTCGCAGGTAGATCGTTCCGTTGGACAAACGAAGCAATTCATGTTTACAACAGGCCTGATGTTGTTGATTTATGTGCCTAAAATTGTAATTACGTTGGTTTTATTAGGAGAAGACGTTTTTAGATTAGGTGCAGGAGCTGTTAATTATTTTGTGGAAAATTCAAATGAGACAAATATTCTTCCCTCGAGGCGGAAATTCATCAGTCAGATTGGTTTAGGGTTGGCAGCAGTTCCTTTTCTGTCTTTGATTTATGGAATTTTCGAAGGAAAGTATAATTATAAAGTAATCAAACAGACCATCTTTTTTCCGGATCTTCCGGAGGCTTTTGATGGTTTTAAGATCACTCAGATTTCAGATGTACACAGCGGAAGTTTTGACAATCCTGAGAAAATCAGCTATGCGGTTGATCTGATCAATGAGCAAGAAGCAGATATGATTTTGTTTACAGGCGATATTGTGAACACCCATGCAACAGAAATGCATCCCTGGCTGGAGACTTTTAATAAAATAAAAAGTTACAAATACGGGAAATTTTCGGTTTTAGGAAATCATGATTACGGGGAGTACGTGACTTGGCCTTCTGAAAAAGAAAAGGACGAGAATTTTCATGCGATAAAAGAATTATACAACCAGATCGGATTTAAACTTTTGCTGAATGAGCACACTTTTATTCAGAAAGGGGACGATAGGATCGCTTTAGTTGGTGTTGAGAATTGGGGAAAGAATTTTAAAAAAGCAGGCGATTTGAACAAAGCTTCACAGCACGTAGATCAAAACGATTTTAAAGTCCTGATGAGTCATGATCCAAGCCATTGGGAATATGAAATAAAGAATCATCCGAAAAACTTTCATTTAACACTGTCAGGTCATACACATGGCATGCAGTTTGGTATTGAAATACCGGGATATTTTAAATGGAGTTTAGCACAGTACATTTATAAACAATGGGCTGGCTTATATGAAGAGGTAGGCAGGTATGTTTATGTGAACCGCGGTTTTGGTTTTCACGCTTATCCCGGAAGAGTGGGTATCATGCCGGAAATAACGGTCATTGAACTAAAAAAAGGTAACAATGTCGCTTAGTTAAGTAAAAATGCTACATTTGTAAAATATTTATCTCTTTTTAGTAGATTTAAAAAAATTAAATTTTTGGTTTTATGTCAAAATTTGGAGAACTAATAAATGCTCAGGTCCCTGTGTTAATCGATTTTTACACAGATTGGAATGAATCGTCAGTTTCTATGCATCCTGTTATTAAGGATGTTGCCGCTGCGCTTGGTGATAAGGCCAAAGTAATCAAAATTGATGTAGATAAAAATCAGGAACTGGCGGAGGCACTTCGTATAAAAGGACTTCCGACTTTGATGATCTATAAAGAAGGTCAGATGATTTGGAGGCAGTCAGGTGAGCTTGATGCAAATACTATCATTGGTATTGTGCAGGAACAATTCGATATGTAATACTACACACGGTTTGCTGTTATTTAGTGAATAATATCAAACGTATATCCATTTTCTTTTAAAAAATGCAAGGTTTTAGGCAAGGCGAATTTTAAATTCGGTGAAGCCTTTATGCTGTCATGAAATACAATCACACTTCCTGACTTTACATTTTTCGTAACATTCTCCAAACATTTTTGAGGAGTAATAGAACGGTCAAAATCAGCACTCAGAACATCCCACATTACTATTTTGTAGCCTAGTTTGCGTAGAATTTTAGATTGCGCTTTTTTGATTTTCCCGTAAGGAGGACGAAAAAGCAGACGACTACCTGTTTTTTCCTGTTCTTCTAATACGTGTGCGCAATTTTTAACATTTTCGATATAATCATTCGTGTGAATTTTCCATCCGTTTACGTGGTTCATCGTGTGATTTCCAATGGAGTGTCCTTCTGTGATCAATTTCTCAAATAGCGACAAATTTGCTTTTATGTTTTTTCCGATACAGAAAAAAGTGGCTTTGGCATCAAACTTTTTCAACTCAGATAAAACCCAATCTGTAATCTCCGGAGTAGGGCCGTCGTCAAAGGTGAGGTATATCTTCTTTTCGTTGTTGGGAATGTCCCAGCAATATTTAGAAAATACCCTTTTTATAAATGAATTTGTTTTTACCCAATAAAAGCTCATCGTAAAATGATTTAGAGATATGTAAAATTAAAAAATGCAGTGCTATTTATCAAACAGCACTGCATTTTTTTAATTGCTAAATTTTTCGTATATTATTCTTTTTCTCTTCCAAAACGTTCGAAAACATTTACGTAAGTGTTAAAAGTTACTTTATGTTTCTCGTAGAAAGTGATGTCGTTGTTGTTTTTCATAACCTCCAATAAGCTTCTGTAACGCTCGATATCAGTGATAATATCAATAGCTAAGTCCGTTTGGTCAGAAGCGCTTAATGTGGCGTAATAGTTCAGATCTTCTTTGTATTTCTGTACTAGCTTATTCAGCAAATCATGTGCTTTTGCTGTTTCGCCAACTTTATAATAGCCACCGGCAAAAGGTTCAACTAACGAATAATAACCAAATTTATCGATCGGCATTTTTGTCATAGCTAAATTAATGACTTTTTTTGCCTTGTCAATTTTGCCTTCAGCGATCAATTGGTTCATTAAACGAGATAAGTTTGTGCGGTATGTGATGCTGTTTTTTCTTGTTTCAGGATCGTGATAGATTTTGTTGCTTTCGCTATTGCCCCAATCCCATTTCATTACAATATCATACATTTTGTCAGCATCAATTTGTCCCATGTCTAATGGTCCGCCTTCTTTTGAAGCAGTATTTTTTATCGGAACTAATTTATAAACCATTCCGTCTAATTGTAAATAGTCTTTTAGCCATAAGTAATCTTCACTGTCAAAAGCACCACCACTAAAGTAGATTGGTCTTTTCCAGTTGTTATTAGCCAGGATATCCAACATCATCAAACGATTTTTGTATAACGCGCTTCCTTTGATATCAATGTCCATATAAGGAACGATAGAATCATTGTATTTTGGATTAACGACTTTGTTTTTAATAATTAAGTCTTTATCAACGGTAACTCTGATTTTATTAGTTGGGTAAAAATGAATGGTTTGCCCGTTTTGTAAACCTACAGTTGATTTTGGATTTTTAATAAAGCTGATGAAGTCATTAATGTTCCAACGCGTTTCTATTTTTGGAATGTGAGCCACATAATCCAGTTTATCACCTACATATTCAGCATGTGTAAAAGAGATTGGTAGTGGGTCAGATTCATACGATTTGGCTTTCATTTGATCAATGTACCAATCCGTCATGAAAAGGCTTGTATTGACAATTTTTACATCTGTTCGTACGCCTTCGATTTCCTGAGCATACCATAATGGGAAAGTATCGTTGTCTCCAATTGTAAATAAAATTGCGTTCTTGTCGCAGGAAGTCAAATAAGCTTTTGCCATTGCTACAGCAGTATATTTACCTGATCTGTCATGATCATCCCAGTTTTGAGAAGCCATTAAAACAGGAGCAGCAAGGAAAGTTGCAGCAATAATTATTGGTCCGGCGATTTTTGGAGCTATGTATTTCTGAATCGTCTCGTACAACGAATAGACTCCAAAGCCAATCCAGATGGCAAACACATAGAAGGATCCTACCAGCGCATAATCTCTTTCGCGAGGCTCAAAAGGTCTCTCGTTTAAGTAAATTTTTAATGCGATTCCGGTAAATAAGAATAAGGCCAAAAGAACGTAGAAGCTTTTAAGGTCCCTATTCGCATGATACATAAGTCCGATAAGTCCCAGGATGAAAGGCAGGAAGAAGTATGTATTTCTTCCTTTGTTGTTTAGTACATCTGTAGGTAAGTTGTCCTGAGAGCCAAGGTGGATGGAGTCAAGGGCTTTGATTCCGCTAATCCAGTTTCCGTCCAGATTGTCGTATTTCCCCTGAACGTCGTTCTGGCGTCCGGCAAAATTCCACATCAGGTATCTTCCGTACATATATCCGAATTGATATTCAAACATAAAAAAGAAGTTGTCAGAAGCTGTTGGTTTCTCGATAATTAAGTAATCGCCGTAGCTTTTCAGGAATTTTACATAACCTTCGTTGTCAATTTGTTTTTGAGCATATGCTTTTCTGAATTCAGAAATCGTTTTTTCAACTTCGTTACGCAATTGAGCAGTGGCTTTGTTGTATTCCTCTTCGCTTAATTGACTGGCGTCTATGCCATATTTTGCCAAATCATCTTCGTAAGGATAATTTGGGTTTATCTTGAAGCCCGGAGGGTGTGTGAAACCAATATAATTCTCAATGTGTCCCGGTTCGGTACTCCACATTCTTGGCAGAATGGTTTTTTGATTGTCGTCCGTATTTTGTTCTGCGTTTTTATAGTTGTTGGTAATGATGTATTTACCAGTTTTATAATCTCTTTCGTAGTTCGGTTTTTTGTCTAAATAAGGTGTTTTAGCGTCTAAACCTGCAAAAACTTCTGTGTATTGTGGTCCGTAGAACAACGGATTTACACCGTATTGTTCACGATTGTAGTATGCCAAAACTTCAGTGGCATCTGATGGTTTGTTTTCGTTGATTACCGTATTTGCGTTAGCACGAACCGGTAACATCATCCAGGTTGAGAATCCTATTAAAATAAACAAGATGCAAAGAATGATGGTGTTATAGAAAATCAGGCCTTTTTGTTTGGTGAATTTTAACCCAAAATAAAAGAAAGCAATTAAAAGTAAAGCAACAAAAATGGTTCCGGAGTTAAAAGGAAGTCCCATGCTGTTTACCATGAATATTTCGGTTTTACCGAAGAACGCCATGGTTAGCGGAAGGAGTAATTTGAAAATAAACAACAATACTCCAATAACTACAACATTGGCAATTAAGAAGTTCTTGATGGTAACTTTTTCGTAATGTTTAAAATAGTATAGAAATCCTATTGACGGAATGGTTAATAAAGCCATGAAGTGGACTCCAAAAGAAAGACCAATAACAAGAGAGATAACCAATAACCATTTGTTTCCCTTAGGTTTGTCCATGTCTTGTTCCCAACGCAGGCCAAGCCAAAAAAGTAAGGCAATTAACAAAGAGGCCATTGCATAAACTTCGGCTTCAACAGCGTTAAACCAAAAGCTATCTGAAAAAGTAAAAGCCAGGGCTCCGATAAAAGAGCTTCCTAGGATAACAATTGAATTATTTTGATTAATTTCGGAAAAACGGGCTATGATTTTTTTCAGGATCATAGAAGAAGACCAAAACAAAAATAGAATCGTGAATGCACTGGAGAAAACAGACATCATATTAACCATTAAGGCTACATGTTGGTTATCTGTTGCAAACATGGCAAAAAACGCACCCATCATTTGGTATAAAGGAGCTCCGGGTGGGTGACCAACTTCTAGTTTAGCTGCTGTAGCGATATATTCGCCACAATCCCAAAAGCTCATGGTAGGTTCAACAGTTAGTGTGTAGGTGATTAAAGCGATTGCAAATGCAAACCAACCAATAATTGTATTCCATTTATTGAAATTGAATTGTGCCATATTTAGGTGTTATAATTTTAGATGTTTTCTATCCTACAAAGAAAATGTTTTTTTGTGTAAAGAATAGAGCATTAACAAAAAAATCTAGAAAACTATTTGGTTAAAGTAATCTGTTGTTGGTGAAATACTTGCGAAAACATTAGCGGTTTTAAAGGAGAAAAAACGAAAAAAAATGAAAATTTTTGCCCAAAAAGTTTGTGCAAACTAAATAAAGCTCTAAATTTGCACTCGCTTAACCGCACTGCTGGTCTATGGTGTAATGGTAACACAACTGTTTTTGGTGCAGTCTTTCAAGGTTCGAGTCCTTGTAGACCAACATAAAAGCCTCTCAATCGAGAGGCTTTTTTTATGGAATAAATTTTTTCAAAAAAAGTTTGTGTAAACTAAAAAAAGTTTTAAATTTGCACTCGCTTAACAGCACTGCTGGTCTATGGTGTAATGGTAACACAACTGTTTTTGGTGCAGTCTTTCAAGGTTCGAGTCCTTGTAGACCAACATAAGAAGCCTCTCAATTTGAGAGGCTTTTTTTATGCAACAAAATTTCTTGAAATTTCAAATCTCAAAATTCCAAATTCCAAATCTTTCTCAAATTCCAATTTTTGAAATTCCAAATTCCAAGTCTGGAATAGGGAGGGGATCTAGTCTGTTTTAAAAAACGCTCCGTTTGTACGATACACGCCCAGTTTGTTCTTTCGAGGAATGAGAAATCACAATAGGAATTCGGTATAGAAAAGCACTAGTTTTTGTCGGAGTGTCAGTGTGATTTCTCTTTCCGAAAATAATATTGTACGGCAAAATTGTTTACTATTATTTTTATACGTCAAAGCTGACAGGTTTTTAAAACCTGTCAGCTTTAGTTTTTGAGGTGTTTGGGTCGGTTTTAATGGAGAATTTAAAACTTATCGTTTTTATTCAAAAAAAAACGCTCAAGTGAGAAGCTTTTTAGTGTTGTGTTTAAATTTAGTGGAAATCTTGCAAAGCTGCAAAGCTGCAAAGCTGCAAAGTTTAAAAAAGATTAGGTGTTTCGTTTGTTCTCTTGGTGCAGGAGACTCAAGCGAAAGTGAATAGGAGAAGTAAATCGCAATAGAAATTTATGGATCAAAGCCGACAGGTTTTTAAAACCTGTCAGCTTTAGTTTTTTTGAGCTGTTTAGATTTTGAAAGTTATAACGGGTCTGACGGCGTGATTGACTAGTCCTTCGCTGATGCTTCCGTTGAAAAAATGAGCAAATCCGGTTCTTCCGTGTGTGCACATTGCAATAATATCTGCGTTTTTGGTGTTCGAAAAGTTTAAAATTCCTTTTTCGATATTGGTATCGTTGTAGATATTTGTGGAGTAATTGGTCATATTAAATTCGGCGATAAACTCGTTCATCGCTTTTTGAATAACATGAGTTGGTCTGAAGCTGTTTGGAGTGCAAATGGTAACTAAATGGATGGTTGAGTCAAAGAATTTGGTAAAATTTAAGAATTTTTCAAAAGGTTTTTTGGTTTCTTCAGAAAAATCAGAAGCAAAGACAATGTTTGCTGCATTAAAATTTGAAATGTCTTTTTTGATGACTAAAACAGGGATTTCGGAATTGCGTACTACTTTTTCGGTGTTGGATCCTATTAGTAATTCTTCGACACCTGAAGAGCCGTGTGACCCCATTATGATTAGGTCTATTTCGTGATCTTTGCTTACTTGTGTGATGCCGTGGATGGGTTTGTCCATTTTTACAATTTCGGTCACACTAACTCCGTCAAGGTAGGGTCTGTTGGAGATTTCATCGAGCATTTGATTTGCTTTTTTCATGAAGAGCATGGTTTCGGGAATGCTTGCGCCCCCTGTAATTGCGTCATTCATTTGATGCGGCAGCTCGAGCATGTGTAATACAATGATTTCCGAATTGTTTTTTTTGGCAATTTGTGCAGCGACTTTTAAAGCGTCTTCTGCATGTTCTGAGAAGTCGGTAGGTACTAAAATTCGTTTCATAGTTTTTTGGGTTAGATAGTAGGAATAATCTCTTGTGTTTTATGCTACATAAAGATAAGAAATATTTTTAGAGCAATCTATTTATTTTGATTTATAAAAAAAACACTATATTTGCACCGTTATTTATTAAAATCTAAATAATGAGGGGACTAAGTGTCCCCTCTTTTTATAAAATTATGACATTTAAAGAAAAAGTAAACACATTAATTTCAGAAGCTCTTCAGGAAAAGCCATCAATCTTTTTGATTGATTTGTCTATTTCGGATTCTTTCAAGGTTAGTGTAGGTTTAGACGGGGATAATGGAGTAGCGTTGCAGGATTGTATTGATGTTAGTCGTGCAATCGAGAATAATCTGGATCGTGAAGAACAGGATTTTTCTCTTGAAGTAGCATCGGTTGGTGTTGGATCACCCTTGAAAATGACAAGACAATACAAGAAAAATATTGGTAGAACGTTGATTGTTACTACAAATAATGAAAAAATTGAGGCAGAATTAGTGGAAGCTAACGATGTTTTTATAATTTTGTCTTGGGAAGCAAGAGAACCGAAAAAAGTAGGAAAAGGAAAAGAAACAGTTCAAAAAGAGCAACAAATACCTTATACAGAAATTAAAGAGGCAATTGTTACAGTAACATTTTAATTAAAGAATTCGCATGGAAAATTTAGCATTAATCGATTCATTCTCAGAGTTTAAAGATAATAAACTTATTGATCGTGTAACGCTTATGGCAATTTTAGAGGACGTGTTTAGAAATGCATTAAAGAAAAAATACGGTTCTGATGATAACTTCGATATTATCATTAATCCTGACAAAGGAGATATGGAGATTTGGAGAAGAAGAGTAATCGTTGCTGATGAAGATCTGGACTTTGAGAACGAAGAAATTACCTTGACTGAAGCTAGAATGATCGAAGCGGATTTTGAAATTGGTGAAGAAGTTTCTGAAGAGGTTAAATTGATTGATTTAGGGAGAAGAGCTATTTTGGCTTTGCGTCAAAACTTGATCTCTAAAATTCACGAACACGATAATACAAATCTTTATAAGCAATTTAAAGATATTATTGGCGATATTTACACCGCAGAAGTACATCACGTACGTCCAAGAGTTGTAATCTTGGTAGATGATGAAGGAAATGAGATTGTACTTCCGAAGGAAAAACAAATTCCATCTGACTTTTTCCGTAAAGGAGATAATGTTCGTGGAATTATTGAAAGCGTTGAATTAAAAGGAAATAAGCCTCAAATTATCATGTCAAGAACTTCTGAAAAGTTCTTGGAGAAATTATTTGAACAAGAAATTCCGGAAGTATTCGACGGTTTGATTACAGTTAAGAATGTAGTTCGTATTCCTGGTGAAAAAGCAAAAGTAGCGGTAGATTCTTATGATGACAGAATCGATCCTGTTGGAGCTTGTGTTGGTATGAAAGGATCTCGTATTCACGGAATTGTTCGTGAGTTAGGAAACGAAAATATTGACGTAATCAACTATACAAACAATATTCAATTGTTTATTACAAGAGCATTAAGCCCTGCAAAAGTTTCTTCTATCAAAATTGATGAAGAAAACAAAAGAGCTGAAGTTTTCTTGAAATTAGAAGAAGTTTCTAAAGCTATCGGTAGAGGTGGTCATAATATAAAATTAGCGGGTCAGTTGACAGGTTACGAATTGGATGTAATTCGTGAAGGAGACGTTGCAGGTGCAACAGCAGATGAAGATGATGTTGAATTAACAGAATTTTCAGATGAAATCGAAGGCTGGGTAATTGAAGAATTTGCTAAAATAGGTTTAGATACTGCAAAAAGTATTTTGAAACAAGAAGTAGAAGATTTAGTAAGAAGAACAGATCTTGAAGAGGAAACTATTCTTGATGTTATGAAAATACTAAAAGAAGAGTTTGATAGCTAGTTATCTGCTCTAACAACACAACGAAAAAGGTAATAATAAAAAGGTTATATGTCTGAAGAGAGAGTAATAAGAATAAACAAGGTTTTAAGGGAATTAAATATTTCGTTAGAAAGAGCTGTTGATTATCTAAAAGATAAGGGAATTGCTATTGACGCAAATCCGAATGCAAAAATTTCTGATAGCGAATTTAATATCCTACAAAGCCAATTTGCGGGCGATAAGGGGAATAAGGAAGCTTCTAAAGAGGTAGGAGAAGAGAAGAGAAAAGAGAAAGAAGCATTACGTGTAGAGCGTGAGAAAGAAATTGAAGACAAACGCAGACAAGACGAAGAGCGTCAAAAACAACAAGAGATCATTAAAGCGAGAGCTGTTGTGACAGGACCTGTTCAAGTGGGTAAAATTGATTTGAATCCAAAAAAACCTGAGAAACCTGCAATTGTTTCTGCTCCTTCAGAGGAACCAGTGAAAGCTGAAGAACCTAAAGTTGTTGTTGCTACTCCATCTCAAGAGGAAAAACCTGTTCAGAAAGAAAAAGAAATAGTACAGCCTGAGCCATTAGTAGTGGCTCCTCCTGTAGTTTCTGAGAACAAAGTTGAAAAACCTATTATTACAGAGAAAAAAGAAGTGAAAGAAGTGAAAGTGGAAGCTCCGAAAGTAGCTCAGGAACCGATTATATCAACGGATCCTTCAACTGCAGAAGAGACAATCACTACTCAATATCAAAAGTTATCAGGAACGACACTTACAGGTCAGACAATTGATTTATCTCAATTTAACAAACCTAAGAAGAAGAAAGAAGATCCGAAAATAACGCCTAATAAACCGGGAGCTCCGGGTGCAGGAAATAACGCTAACAAAAATAAGCGTAAAAGAATTGCACCTAAGCCAGGTACACCGGGAGCACCAAAACCTGCAACAGGTAATGCACCAGGAACACCAAATCCTAATAAAATTACACCAAATACTGGTGGAGGAGGTTTTAATGCTAACAGAAGTGCTAGACCTGGTTTCGTAAAAGGAAACCGTCCTGCAATTGTAGCTAAAGTAGAGCCTACTGAAGAGGAAGTAAAAAACCAAATTAGAGAGACTCTTGAAAAACTTCAAGGGAAAGGTGGAAAATCGAAAGCTGCTAAATACAGAAGAGATAAAAGAGAAACGCACCGTCAGAAATCTGATGATGAGCAAAGAGCTATCGACGAAGGAAGTAAAACGATTAAAGTTACAGAATTCGTTACAGTAGGTGAAATTGCAATCATGATGGATGTGCCGATTACCAAAGTAATTGGAACTTGTATGTCACTTGGAATCATGGTTACCATGAACCAACGTTTGGATGCTGAAACATTAACTATTGTGGCTGATGAATTCGGTTACGAAGTTGAGTTTATCACAGTTGATATCGAAGAGGCTATAGAAGTTGTTGAAGATAAAGAAGAAGATTTAGTTACAAGAGCGCCGATTGTTACAGTAATGGGTCACGTCGATCACGGTAAAACCTCTTTACTGGATTATATCCGTAAAGAAAATGTTATCGCTGGTGAGTCGGGAGGTATTACACAGCACATTGGAGCTTATGGAGTAACTCTTGATAATGGTCAGAAAATCGCATTCTTAGATACACCGGGTCACGAGGCGTTTACCGCGATGCGTGCACGTGGAGCTCAAGTTACCGATATCGCGATTATCGTAGTGGCGGCAGATGATGATATCATGCCACAAACAAAAGAAGCAATTTCTCACGCACAAGCTGCGGGAGTACCAATTATATTTGCAATCAATAAAATTGATAAACCAAATGCGAACGTTGAGAAGATCAAGGAACGTTTGGCTAGTATGAATTTACTTGTTGAAGACTGGGGTGGAAAAATTCAATCACATGATATTTCTGCAAAAGTAGGAACAGGAGTAAAAGAACTATTAGAAAAAGTTTTATTAGAAGCAGAAATTTTAGATTTAAAATCTAATCCTAACAAAGCAGCGCAGGGAACTGTAGTAGAAGCTTTCTTAGATAAAGGAAAAGGATACGTTTCTACCATTTTAGTTCAACACGGAACTTTAAAAGTAGGAGATTATATGTTGGCTGGTAAACACCACGGTAAGATTAAAGCAATGCATGATGAAAGAGGACATATTGTTTTACAAGCAGGTCCTTCAACTCCGGTTTCTGTTTTAGGTTTAGATGGTGCGGCTACTGCCGGTGATAAATTCAACGTTTTTGAAGACGAAAAAGAAGCAAAACAAATTGCCTCTAAACGTTCTCAATTAATGCGTGAACAATCGGTACGTACACAACGTCATATTACTCTTGATGAGATTGGTCGTCGTATTGCTCTTGGTCAGTTTAAAGAATTGAACGTAATCCTTAAAGGAGACGTTGATGGATCTGTTGAAGCATTATCAGATTCGTTCTCTAAACTTTCTACAGAAGAAATTCAAATTAACATTATTCATAAAGGTGTTGGAGCAATTACAGAGACTGACGTTATGTTGGCTTCTGCTTCTGATGCGATCATTATTGGATTTAACGTTCGTCCTGCTGGAAATGCGAGACAACTTGCAGATAAAGAAGAAATCGATATCCGTTACTACTCTATTATCTACGCTGCTATCGATGACTTGAAAGATGCGATGGAAGGAATGTTAGCTCCTGAGATGAAAGAAGAGATTTTAGGAACTGCAGAAATCCGTGAGATTTTCAAAATTTCTAAAGTTGGTTCTATTGCAGGATGTATGGTGATGGATGGTAAGATCATGAGAACTTCTAAAATTAGAGTTATCAGAGAAGGTGTAGTAGTGCATACAGGTGAACTTGTAGCATTGAAACGTTTCAAAGATGATGTAAGAGAAGTTTCTAAAGGTTACGATTGTGGTATCCAGATTAAAGGATACAATGATATCGAAGAAAGAGATGTTATTGAAGCTTACCATGAGGTAGCAATCAAAAAGAAATTGAAATAAAATTCAATACTTATAGTTTAAGGTCCCAACTTTTGTTGGGACTTTTTTTTTGGCGTTTACCGAAGAGAAATCCGGTTTTTGAAGTTGGTTTTTACTTAAAATAATACTTGCCTTATGTCAGATTTTAGTGTTATTTTTAACTAAAATTATTTAACTATGAAACCATTACTATATTCAGTACTACTTTCTTTGTGTCTTTCCAGCTTGTGCTTTTCGCAGGAAGCTGTAGAAAAAAAAGCTCCACCGGCAGGCAATGCTTTAGTTGGGGATTATTATGGAGCTAATGTTTCTAAAGTGTCTGAGGGCAAAGCTATCTCGGTTGAGAAACTCGAAAGCGGATTAAAGAATACGAAAAAGGTTGAAAATGTTGCTGTGAAAGGGTTGGTGACTGATGTCTGCGAAAAAAGAGGATGTTGGTTGACCATTAAAACAGAAGACGGCTCTCCCTTTTTTGTAAAAATGAAAGAGTATGCTTTTTTTGTGCCAACCAGTCTGAAAGGTAAAAATGTTGTTTTAGAAGGTGTTGCTGAGAAGAAAATAACCTCGGTGGAAGAACTGAAACATTATGCAAAAGATGCTAAAAAAGCACAATCGGAAATAGATGCTATTACGGCTCCAAAAGAGGAAATTCGTTTTTTGGCTGATGGAATTAGGGTAGTCAACTAATTTTGTTTTTTGGTTTGAAAGGATCCTTTATATTTTAAAGTCTCAATGAAAATTGAGACTTTTTTTGTTTAATGATGTATGATGATTGTGTTGATTTTGCCGATTTTGCCGATTTTGTGATACATATAATTTTTTTGTCCCTCGTTTATATATTGATTATCAGAAAATACTTATTGTGTAGTAATTTGAAAATTGATCGGATATTATTAGAGCAAATTGATTTAACGAATACAACTACTAAATTAAACATTGCCAATGTCACTACGAATCTGGAAGGTGAGATGCTGAGTGGTTTTAAAATTGATGAAGGGACTGTTTCCGGGGTTTATGATCTGGAGCAGGCTGGTGTAACGGATTCTATACCGTTAAGGAAGGTTATCATATCTGGTCGTAGCAGATCTGTTCTGCTTCTTGGAAATGATCCATGCTTAAGGATGAGTTATCAATTTATAAGATCACAGAATAATAGTTCGACCATGGAGCAAGGATTGACAAGTCCTGATGTTCCCGGACATGCATTAGCTGGTTTCTATAACGAAACGAGAGGTATTAGAGCAGTGTTTGGTGTTTCTTTATTTCTAATGCTACGGAGTTGTCTTGGGTAAAAAACAATGCAACAGGAGTCAATTCACACCCATTTGACAATAGTTTGTATACGAAATGTAATTTATCCAATAATGATAGAAATATGGGGTAAAAGATATTCTTTGAACCAAGGAAACATGCTGAAATTACTGAAGCTGTAAGTTTAGTAGATGCTGCTTTACAAACTTTATGGTCTTAGTGAAGGATATGAATTAGAGAATCAGTTTTGCCAAGATATGGCTTGGGGTGGTCTTGAAGAAACGGCAGTCTGCCTGAAGTGGAAAGAAAAAGAATTTCCGATACCGTTAACATCGGGTTACATGGTATAGATATGAAAGGAAAGTCAAAAGCCGAAAAGGGTAAAAAGGCAGCTTGTTGATTATTTTTATTATGAAGAAATGTAAAACTATTTTAGGTTGCTTATTTTGGTTCTGGTTGGATGTTCTTCTTCAAAAAAGAAACTATGTCGACCAATAACAAAGGTGCTTATACTGTGACTAAAGGTTTATTCGAAAGTAAAGCAGAAACCGTTGATACTTTGCTGAAAGAAGGAAAAAGTGTTACAATCCTTGGGCATATTTTTGATCTAAGAACAGGTAAATCACTAAGTAATGCGCAGATGACAGATGGTTGTTTTGAATTTTACATAACAGATGTAAGGGGAATACTCTTACAATGCCCGAAATCCGCCAAAGAATTCTTTTAATATGGAAGCAGTTATTTTTCCTTATTCATCAGTAGAGGCAGATTACATCGATATGTATAATAAAAAGGAAGCTATCATAGATTTTTATTTAATAATGGATTTAAGACCTCTATTTGATTGTGTGCCGAAAGGAGTGATGCATGATCGAATGCAAGACGAGCTTAATAATTTGAAATAAAAGAGACTATTCTGCAGTCTATAAGATCCGTTTTTGATTATAAAGAAAGAAGCTGTCTCAATACTAGAGGCAGCTTTTTTTGCAGTTTGTTTTTTTAGGAGCAATTTTGTAAATTTAATCAGTGATTAATAGCTGATTAAAGATGAGATTTAAACATTATGACCAACAGCAAACGATACTTTTACCTTATTCGTTTGACGATTTAATTCCAGAGAAACATCCTGTTCGAATAGTGGATCAGGTTGTGGAATCAATTAACATCCAGCCTCTTTTAAAAGCCTACAGCAAAGAAGGCAATCCAGGTTATCATCCAAAGATGCTTCTCAAAGTGATGTTGTATGCCTATATGACCAATGTATACTCTTCTCGAAAGATAGAACTGGCACTTCGCGAGAATATTAATTTTATGTGGCTAACTTCGATGACTATTGTAGATCACAATACTATTAACCGTTTTAGAAGTGATAAGCTTAAAGAGAATTTTAAAGAGATCTTCAAACAGGTCGTTTTGATGTTAGCATCAGAAGGACTCATCAATCTAAAACAAATCTATACAGACGGAACAAAGATAGAAGCTCAGGCCGGCAGGTACACTTTTGTCTGGGGCAACAGTATCAAAACCAACAAAGCCAAAATGCTGACTCAGCTGGAAGAATTATGGAACTATGCCCAAAGTATTGATAATGAAGACGGCCCCAACCCGGAACCAACTGAGTTCAAGGAAATCAGCAAAGAAGTAATCGAGAAAACTGTAGCTGAAATAGATGCCAAACTCTCTGGCAATGGAAAGGCTAGCTCCAAAGCAAAAGCCAAATTGCGTTATATTAAAAATAATTTTACTGCTAACTTAGAAAAATATGAAAAGCAGCAAGCTATTCTAGGAGAAAGAAACAGTTACAGCAAAACCGATACCCAGGCTACTTTTATGCGTATGAAAGAAGACCATATGTTAAACGGACAGCTCAAGCCAGCTTATAATACTCAGATATCTACACAAAACCAGATCATCGTTCACTATACCATCCATCAAAATCCAACCGATACCAAAACACTCAAGCCCCACTTGGAAAATTTGGAGCAGACCTTCGGCAAAAAAGTGTTTAAAAAGATACAAGAGATCACTACAGACGCAGGTTATGGAAGTGAAGAAAACTACGATTATCTGGAGAAAAAAAAGCTAACGGCTTTTGTGAAATATAATACTTTTGAAAAAGAACAGGATCAAAACTACCAAAAGAAACACAAGACTTTTAGCAAGGAGAATCTATATTACAATCAGGAAGAAGACTATTATATATGTCCAATGGGACAGAAAATGCATAAAACCCATGAGAATGAGAAAAAAACGGCAGCGGGATATACTCAGACCTTATCCCATTATCAAGCCAAAAACTGTGAAGGCTGTCTCTTGCGAGGACAATGTTTTAAAGCCAAAGGCAACAGAAGCATAGAGCGAAACCACAACCTTGAAAGGCATAAACAACAAGCAAGAGAATTACTGCTCAGCGAAATAGGGATACAAAGAAGAAAACAACGCTCTGCCGATGTAGAGCCTGTATTTGCTCAACTCAAACATAATAATGGATTTAGACGATTTTCTTTAAAAGGACTTCAAAAAGTTGAATTAGAGTTCGGATTAATGGCTTTAGGTCACAACTTAAGAAAGAAAATTGCAGCATAAGGGCAATTTTTTTCTGTACTCAGAATTAAGACAATAAATATCAAAATATTATCCAATAAAAAAACCGTCTCAAATTTGTATTGAGACGGCTTCTTGTTTTTTCTGTTTAGCTGTTACTATCTTCCCGGTTTGATTAAAAAGACACTTTTGTATCGTTTTTTGATCTCTGCCAAATTGCGTTCGGCTTCAATTTTTGTTTTGAAATTTCCAACGATTACCTTGTAGTTTGGCGTGTTGAAAATTATCGTTCCGTCAATAGTGTTATATTCTTTCTTGAAATCTGTAAGTGTTTTTTTAGCCTCATCACTTTTGCCACTAAAAATTTGAATTCTATAGGTGTCGTTTGTACTTATTGATGTGTTAATTTTTCGTTTGTCGTTCAGTAATTGCTCAAATTTTGGGTCCTGATTTAAGGTTAAATTTTGGTCTTGAGCATTAATGTTATAAGCTAAAGTGATCATTGTTAGTGTTAGGTAGACTCTTTTGGAGGGAGTTAAAATTCTCATAATGTGATAGTTTTTATGCAAAAATAGTATTTAATGTTTGTGTGGAAAATTTTAATTTTATTTAGAATTGATATAAATTGGTATTTAAGGGTATTTTAAGGTTTTGAGAATAGTTCATAAGTCGTATTTTTGTGCAAGTTTTAAAAGAAGGTGTTCGGTTTTTGCTGTTTTTGTTACAGAAAAAATCATACCAAAAAATTAGTAGATAATTTTATACTATATGAAAAAGGTGGGTAACCATAATTCGATCTCAAGAAAATTAATGCTTAGCTTATCGCTAACGCTGATTTTCTCCCTAACTTCATTTGCTCAAGATGCTGCTGCTCCTGCAGCGCCTGAAGCTGCTGCTCCGGCTGCAACTGCAGGTGGTGATCCAGTAAAAGGGAAAGAACTTTTTAATGCAAATTGCGCTGCATGTCACAAATTAGATGCCAAATCTACAGGTCCCGCTTTGAGGGGAGTTGCCGATAAGCATGATAAAGCTTGGATTTACAAGTGGGTGCACAACAGTTCTGACATGATTAAGTCAGGTGATGCTGTAGCAGTAAAACTTTTTGAAGAAAACAACAAGTCTGTAATGACTTCTTTTCCTCAATTATCAGAAGGTGATATTGATAATATTTTAGCGTATACTTCTGAAAAGAAAGCTGAGCCAGCTCCTGGTCCTGGTGGAGCTGCCACGCCTCCTGGGACAAATGTTGAAGGAAGCGGAATTTCAAATAATATTATTTTAGGTGCTCTTGCTCTTGTGATGGCTATCTTGGTTGTGATGTTGTTCATGGTGAACAAAGTATTAACTAAAGTAGCAAGTAATAATGGTATTGTAGTAGCTCCAAAAGAAGCAAGAACTCCAATCTGGAAAGCATTTGCCAGAAATCAATTCTTGGTTTTAGTAACTTCTATATTTTTGCTATTGGCAAGTGGTTATTTTGTATACGGTTACCTGATGCAGGTAGGTGTTGATCAGAATTATGAGCCAATTCAGCCAATACATTATTCTCATAAAATTCACGCAGGTGATAATGAGATCAATTGTAAATATTGTCACTCTGCTGCTCGTGTGAGTAAAACAGCTGGTATTCCTTCTTTGAATGTTTGTATGAACTGTCATAAAAACATTTCTGAAGTTGCTGAAACTACTGCTACTCCTGAGTACAGCAAGGCTTTCTACGATGCTCAAATTCAAAAATTATATGATGCAGTTGGATGGGATAAAGCGAAACAAGCTTATACCGGAAAAACACAACCAGTAAAATGGGTTCGTATTCATAATTTACCTGATTTTGTGTATTTCAATCACTCACAGCACGTTTCTGTTGCAGGTGTTGAGTGTCAAACTTGTCATGGACCAGTACAAGAATTTGAAATCATGAAGCAATACTCTAAATTAACAATGGGATGGTGCGTTGATTGCCATAGAAAAACTGATGTTAAGATGGAAGGAAATGCTTACTATGATAAAATTCATGCTGAACTTTCTAAAAAATACGGTGTAGAGAAATTGACTGCAGCGCAAATGGGAGGTTTAGAATGCGGTAAATGCCACTATTAATCGAATTATTAAGATTTTAATATTTATATACAATGTCATCAAACAAAAAATACTGGAAAAGTGTTGAGGAACTAGAAAATAGTTCTATTGTTGAGGCGCTTAGAAATAACGAATTTGTTGAAGAAATTCCAACAGATGAATTCTTAGGTAATGCTGATGCATTAGCTTCATCTGGAACTTCACGTCGTGACTTTTTAAAGTACGTAGGGTTTAGTACTGCAGCCGTAACGCTAGCAGCTTGCGAAGGCCCTGTTCACAAGTCTATACCTTATGTGTTACAACCAGAACAAATCATTCCTGGTGTTGCAGATTATTATGCAACTACTGTTTTTGATGGTTTTGATTTTGCTAACCTTTTAGTGAAAACTCGTGAAGGTCGTCCAATTAAAATTGAAAACAATACTATTTCCGGAGCTAAGTTTTCAGCCAATGCAAGAATTCACGCGTCTATCTTGTCGTTATATGACAGTATGCGTTTGAAAGAACCTAAATTGGATGGAAAAAATAGTAGCTGGTCTGCTGTTGATTTAAGAATCAAATCAGGGATTGCTGCTGCGAAAGCTAAAGGAGGTCAAGTGGTATTGTTGACAAATACTTTGGCGAGTCCGTCTACTGAAAAATTAATTGCTGATTTTATTGCTAAAAATCCAAATGCTAAGCATGTGGTTTATGATGCAGTTTCTTCATCAGATGCTTTAGATGCATTCGAAACAGTTTACGGTGAAAGAGCTTTAGTTGATTATGATTTCTCAAAAGCTTCTTTAATTGTTGCTGTTGGAGCTGATTTCTTAGGAGATTGGCAAGGTGGTGGATACGATTCAGGATATGCAAAAGGACGTATTCCTCAAAACGGAAAAATGTCTCGTCATTTCCAGTTCGAATCTAACATGACATTGTCCGGAGCTGCTGCTGATAAGCGTATTTCGATGACAGTTGAAAATCAGAAACAAGCTTTAGTTCAAATATATAATGTTATTGCAGGTGCTTCTATTGGAGTTACTTTGGATCCTACAGTGAAAGCTGAAGTAGTGAAAGCTGCTCAGCAATTAAAAGCTGCCGGATCAAAAGGAGTCTTGGTATCTGGAATTGAAGATAAAAATGCTCAGTTATTAGTTTTAGCTATCAACCAAGTGTTGGCTAGTGAAGCTTTTAGTACTGCTGGAACAAGACAAATTAGAAAAGGTTCTAATGCAGTTGTTGCTCAGTTGATCAAAGATATGAATGCAGGTAGTGTTCATACTTTAATTATGAGTGGTGTTAACCCGGTTTACACATTAGCTGATTCTGCTGCTTTTGTTTCGGGATTGAAAAAAGTAGATACGTCTGTTGCTTTTTCTTTAAAAGAAGACGAAACAGCTTCTATTGTTAAGATTGCTGCTCCTGTTGCTCACTACTTAGAAGCATGGGGTGATGTTATGATAACAAAAGGAACGTATAGTTTGACTCAGCCAACTATCCGTCCTATATTTAATACAAAACAATTTCAAGACGTTTTATTATCGTTAAACGGAATTTCCGGAACTTTCTATGATTACATCAAAGCTAATTCAGCTGGTGTTGTTGTAGGTTCTTCTTGGAACAAAGTTTTACATGATGGTGTTTTTGTAATGGGATCATCTGCTTTAGCTGCTGGTTCATTTGATTATAATGCAGCTGCAACCGCAGTTTCTAAATCAAAAGCAGCCGGTGACTTCGAATTAGTATTGTACACTAAAACGGGTATGGGTGACGGACAACAAGCGAACAACCCTTGGTTGCAAGAGTTTCCGGATCCAATCACAAGAGTTTCTTGGGATAACTATGTTACCGTTTCGAATGCAGATGCTAAGAAATTAGGTTTAACAAATGAAATCGTTGCCAATGGTGGTTTGAATGGTAGTTATGCTACAATTACAACAGGTGATGGTGTTAAGTTGGAAAATGTTCCTGTAATTGTTCAACCAGGACAAGCTGTTGGTACAGTTGGTATGGCTGTAGGTTACGGACGTAAAGCGGCTTTAAAAGAAGAAATGCAAGTAGGTTTAAACGCTTACGCTTTATATAAAAACTTTAATAGTGTTCAGACTATCTCTATTGCTAAGGCAAATGGAGAGCATGAGTTTGCTTGTGTTCAAGGTCAGAAAACATTAATGGGTAGAGGAGATATTATTAAGGAAACTACTCTTAAGGTATTTAATACTGAAGATGCAGAACATTGGAATCCACAACCAATGGTATCTTTAGATCACGAAGAAGTTGAAGCTACAACAGTTGATTTATGGGAGTCATTTGATCGTTCTACAGGACATCACTTTAATCTTTCTATCGACTTAAATGCTTGTACTGGATGTGGAGCATGTGTTATTGCTTGTCATGCTGAAAACAACGTACCGGTTGTAGGTAAAGCAGAGGTAAGAAGAAGTCGTGATATGCACTGGTTGCGTATTGACAGATACTATTCTTCTGAAAGTACTTTTGAAGGTGATAACGAAAGAAAAGAAAATATAGCTGGTTTATCTAGTTCATTGTCTACATTTAACGAAATGGAAAAACCAGGGGATAACCCGCAAGTGGCTTTCCAACCGGTAATGTGTCAACACTGTAACCACGCACCATGTGAAACGGTTTGTCCTGTTGCTGCGACTTCTCACGGTCGTCAAGGTCAAAACCATATGGCTTATAATAGATGTGTTGGTACTCGTTACTGTGCAAACAACTGTCCTTATAAAGTACGTCGTTTCAACTGGTTCTTGTACAACAAAAACAGTGAATTCGATTACCACATGAATGATGACTTAGGTCGTATGGTATTAAACCCAGACGTAAACGTTCGTTCTCGTGGAGTAATGGAAAAATGTTCTTTCTGTATTCAAAGTACACAAGCGGTTATTCTTCAAGCTAAACGTGAAGGAAGAGTAGTAGCGAAAGATGAATTCAATAATACTTGTGCATGTTCAGCTGCTTGTTCTTCTGGAGCAATGGTTTTTGGAGATGTTAATGATAAAGAAAGTGAAGTTGCTAAACTTGCTGAAAGTGAAAGAATGTATCACTTATTAGAGCATGTTGGTACAAAACCAAACGTTTTCTATCATGTTAAAGTTAGAAACGTTTAGTAAAAAATAATTATTAATTAGAAACAATATAAAGGATTATGTCGTCTCATTACGAAGCACCCATTAGAAAACCTTTAGTTATAGGTGATAAATCTTATCACGATGTAACAGTAGATGTAGCTGCACCTGTTGAAGGTAAAGCAAATAAACATTGGTGGATTGTATTTACAATCGCATTAACGGCCTTCCTTTGGGGATTAGGTTGTATTATTTACACTGTATCTACCGGTATCGGAACATGGGGATTAAATAAAACAGTTGGTTGGGCCTGGGATATCACTAACTTCGTTTGGTGGGTTGGTATTGGTCACGCAGGAACATTGATTTCTGCCGTATTATTACTTTTCCGTCAGCGTTGGAGAATGGCGATTAACCGTTCTGCAGAAGCTATGACTATCTTCTCAGTAGTTCAGGCAGGTTTATTTCCAATTATTCACATGGGTCGTCCATGGTTAGCATACTGGGTTTTACCTATTCCAAATCAATTTGGATCATTATGGGTAAACTTTAACTCACCGCTACTTTGGGACGTATTCGCAATCTCAACGTACCTTTCGGTATCATTAGTATTCTGGTGGACTGGATTGTTACCTGACTTTGCAATGCTACGTGATAGAGCAATAACACCTTTCCATAAAAGAGTATATTCTATCCTAAGTTTTGGATGGAGTGGTAGAGCAAAAGACTGGCAACGTTTTGAAGAAGTATCTTTGGTACTTGCAGGATTAGCTACGCCACTTGTACTTTCTGTACACACTATTGTATCTATGGACTTTGCTACTTCTGTAATTCCAGGATGGCATACTACAATTTTCCCTCCATACTTCGTTGCTGGAGCGGTATTCTCAGGATTTGCAATGGTAAACACCTTGTTGATCATTATGAGAAAAGTTTCAAACTTGGAAGCTTATATTACACTTCAACATATCGAATTAATGAATATTGTAATCATGATTACAGGTTCTATCGTTGGGGTTGCTTACATCACTGAGTTATTTGTAGCTTGGTATTCAGGTGTAGAATATGAGCAATATGCGTTCTTAAACAGAGCTACCGGACCTTACTGGTGGGCATATTGGTCAATGATGACTTGTAACGTTTTCTCTCCGCAATTTATGTGGTTCAAAAAACTAAGAACAAGTATCATGTTTTCATTTATTATTTCGATTGTAGTAAACATCGGAATGTGGTTTGAAAGATTCGTAATTATTGTTACTTCTTTACATAGAGATTACCTTCCATCTTCTTGGACAATGTTCTCACCAACATTTGTTGATATTGGAATTTTCATCGGAACAATTGGTTTCTTCTTCGTATTGTTTTTATTATACTCTAGAACATTCCCTGTAATTGCTCAGGCAGAGGTGAAAACAATTTTGAAAGGAACAGGAGATAATTATATTAGAGAAAGAGCAGCAAATAAAGATTCACATCATGAGTAATAAAGTAATATACGCCATTTATAATGACGATGATATTTTGATGGATGCAGTAAAGAAAACCAGAGCTGCACATCATCATATTGAAGAAGTTTTTACTCCATTCCCAGTTCACGGATTGGATAAAGCTATGGGATTAGCACCAACTAGATTAGCAATTTGTGCTTTCTTATACGGTTGTGTTGGTATCTCTGTTGCAACAACAATGATGAGTTATATTATGATTCATGACTGGCCACAAGATATTGGTGGAAAACCAAGTTTCAGTTTCATTCAAAATATGCCGGCATTTGTGCCTATTATGTTTGAGATGACTGTATTTTTTGCTGCCCACTTAATGGTTATTACTTTTTATATGAGAAGTAGATTATGGCCATTTAAAGAAGCTGAAAATCCTGATGTAAGAACAACAGATGACCATTTTTTAATGGAAGTTGCTGTAAACGATAACGAAGCAGAACTAGTTTCTTTTTTCGAAGGTACAGGAGCAGTTGAAGTTAAAGTAATTGAAAAGAATTAATTGTAGCTATGAAAAGGATATATAAAATAACACTTTTAGTTGGTATAACTATTTTAGTTTCATCATGCCACAATAATTCGGCACCAAACTATCAGTATTTCCCTAATATGTATGAGTCTGTGGCTTACGAGCCATATACAGAGGCAAAAATATTTAAAGGAGGAAAAGAAGGACAGCTTCCTGTAGAAGGAACTATCAATAGAGGTTTTGAACCTTACGAGTATGAGAATTCAACGGCTGGTTATGAATTGGCGAAAGCAAATTTAAAATCACCTTTGACTGAAGCAGAAAGAAGTTCTGAAAAAGGAAAAGAGCTTTTCGAAATTTACTGTATCAGTTGTCACGGTGCAACTGGAAACGGTAAAGGTAAATTGGTTGAAAGAGAAAAATTTCTTGGAGTACCTAGCTATAAAGACAGAGTTATCACAGAAGGAAGTATCTTTCACGTTGAAACTTATGGTTTAAATGCAATGGGTTCACATGCAAATCAATTAAGTGCCCACGAACGTTGGTTAGTTGCTGACTATGTTCTGAAACTAAAAAGCCAATTATAATTGTTGAACAAACTGATCGTAATAGATATGTATACATTTTCAAGTAAATTAAAAACTTTTTCTATCATCCTAATGGCCGTTGGTTTATTAGGGATTGGGTATGGTTTTTTAAGTGCGCCTAAAGATATTCAAGAAGTTGAAAAAATACTAGCTGCAGATGCACATGGTTCTCATGGTGCTGCACATGCAGAAGCTCCGGCAGCTTCTCATGAGGCTGCAGGTCACGAAGCTACAGCAGCTTCACATGATTCACACGAAGGTACAGCACACGTAGAAACTCCCGCAGCTTCTCCTGAAGTTGCAGGTCATGAAGCTACAGAAGCAGCACATGATGCTCACGCAGATACTGCACACGCAGAAGCTCTAGTAGCTTCTCCTGAAGTTGCAAAAGCTTCACATGATTCACACGAAGGTGGGGAGCATGCTAAAGTTGATGGTGCCGGTGAGCATGAAAAACATTTAAAACACGTATTGCACCAATTGCAAAACAAACCTTGGTCAGCATTATATGTTGCGGCTATTTTCTTCTTGTTGCTTTCTATGGGAGTTTTAGCATTTTATGCTATCCAACAAGTGGCACAAGCAGGATGGTCTCCGGTTTTATTCAGAGTTATGCAAGGAATAACAGCTTACTTACCTGTAGGTTCTGTAGTTTTCTTTATAATTTTAGTTTTATGCGGACTTCACTTTAATCATATTTTCGTATGGTTAGGAGAAGGAGTAACGGATCCTAAGAGCGAGAATTACGATGCTATTATAGCAGGTAAAGCAGGTTATTTAAACTTTCCTTTCTGGATCGTTAGAGCAGGTATCTTTTTATTAGGATGGAACTTATACCGTTACTATTCTAGAAAAAACTGTTTAGCTCAAGACGAAGCCAATGATGATTTGTACTACAAAAAGAATTTCAACTATTCTGCGGGATTTTTAGTTTTCTTTATCGTATCTGAGTCTATCATGTCTTGGGATTGGATTATGTCATTTGACCCACACTGGTTCAGTACTTTGTTTGGTTGGTATGTATTCGCTTCTTTCTTTGTAAGTGGTATTACTACAATCGCTTTAGTTACTATATACTTAAAATCTAAAGGATACTTAGAATTTGTAAATACAAGTCACATTCACGATTTAGCTAAATTTATGTTTGGTATCAGTGTATTCTGGACCTACTTATGGTTCTCTCAATTCATGTTGATCTGGTACGCTAATATTCCTGAAGAGGTAACGTATTTCGTAACAAGAATCCAATTATACAACCTTCCTTTCTTTGGAGCTGTTGTTATGAACTTTGTTTTCCCATTGTTAATATTAATTAATACTGATTTCAAACGTCTAAGCTGGGTTATCGTAATGGCTGGTGTTGTAATCTTATTAGGTCACTACCTTGATTTCTTTAATATGATTATGCCTGGTACTGTTGGAGATAAATGGTTTATTGGAGTTTCTGAAATTGCATCTATTCTTTTCTTCTTAGGTTTGTTTATTTTTGCTGTATTTACTGCATTGACTAAATCTCCTTTGTTAGCAAAAAGAAATCCTTTCATAGAAGAAAGTAAACATTTTCATTATTAATATTTAAAGAGATAAACAGATGACAAGTTTGTTGGTAATTATAGTTTTAGTTTTATTAGCAGTTGCATTATGGCAATTGACCAGAATATTTGATCTTACTCAAGTAGGAGCTTCTTCTGACGATTCTCAGGTTGCATCTGATAATGATAATAATATTCAAGGATATATTATGTTTGGCTTTTTAGCTTTCATCTATATATTTACGATATACGGTTTACTAAAATGGGGTAATTTAGCACTTCATACACCTGCTTCTGAGCATGGTATTTTAGTAGATAGTTTAATGAACATTACTTGGGTTTTAATTTTTATAGTTCAGGCTATTACACAAGGTTTATTATACTGGTTTTCTTTTAAAAACAGAGGACATAAAGATAGAAAAGCATTGTTTTTTGCTGACAGTAACAAATTAGAGGCAATGTGGAGTATTATTCCATCTGTAGTTTTAGCTTGTTTAATCCTTTACGGATTGTATGCTTGGAACAACATTATGTTTGTTGATAAAGATGAAGATGTTATTGAAATTGAATTATATGCTCAACAGTTTAAATGGACAGCAAGATATGCCGGAAACGATAATACTTTAGGAAAAGCAAACGTTCGTTTGATCGAAGGTATTAATACTTTAGGTGTTGATATGTCAGATAAAAATTCTGAAGATGATATTATTGTAAGTGAATTGCATATTCCAAAAGGTAAAAAAGTACATTTCAAAATGCGTTCACAAGACGTATTACACTCCGCTTACATGCCTCACTTTAGAGCGCAGATGAACTGTGTACCGGGAATGGTTACTGAATTTGCATTCGTTCCTACTTATACTACTGCTGAATACAGAGAGTTGCCATTTATGGTTGAAAAAGTAGCACACATCAACAAACTTAGAGCTGAAAAAAGCCTTGAGTTAGTTGCTAAAGGTGGTACCGCTCTAGATCCTTATACATTTGATTATTTATTATTGTGTAATAAAATTTGTGGAGCTTCACACTACAACATGCAAATGAAAGTGGTAGTTGATACTCCTGAAGATTATAAAAAATGGTTAAGCGAAAAAACAACTTTATCTCAGGATATTAAAGCGGCTGCCGCTGCTGAAAAACCTGCGGAAGGTGCTAAAGCAAACACTACAGATAGTACAGCAAAAGATACAGTAAAAGCAGTTATTGATACTGTAAAAGCGGTTATTGCTAAAGTGGCTACGAAATAATATTTATTAAGAAAATTTAAAGTATACATATATGTCAGCAGAAGCACACGATCACGGACACGAACACGATCACGAGCACGAACATCACCATAAGGACACTTTCATTACCAAATATATATTTAGTATTGATCACAAAATGATTGCCAAACAATACTTGATTACAGGTATTATTATGGGGATTATCGGTATTGCAATGTCATTGCTTTTCAGAATGCAATTGGCTTGGCCGGAAGAGTCTTTTAAAATATTTAATGTTTTATTAGGAGATAAATTTGCACCGGACGGTGTAATGGCTAATGATATTTATTTGGCTTTAGTTACAATTCACGGTACCATCATGGTATTCTTTGTACTGACGGCAGGTTTGAGTGGAACGTTTAGTAACTTACTTATTCCGCTTCAAATTGGAGCAAGAGATATGGCTTCCGGATTTATGAATATGATTTCATACTGGTTGTTTTTCTTATCTGCTGTAATAATGTTGTCTTCTTTATTTGTTGAAGCTGGACCAGCTTCTGCAGGTTGGACAATTTACCCACCTTTAAGTGCTTTACCACAAGCGATCCCGGGATCAGGTACAGGTATGACTTTATGGTTAGTTTCAATGGCGATCTTCATTGCATCTTCTTTAATGGGATCTTTGAACTACATTGTAACGGTTATCAACTTAAGAACTAAAGGAATGTCTATGACAAGACTTCCTCTTACAATCTGGACATTTTTCGTAACAGCTATTATTGGTGTTATTTCATTCCCGGTATTGTTATCTGCAGCATTATTATTGATTTTTGATAGAAGTTTCGGAACTTCATTCTTCTTGTCTGATATTTATATCGCAGGAGAGGTTTTACATTACCAAGGAGGTTCTCCGGTTTTGTTTGAGCACTTATTCTGGTTCTTAGGACACCCTGAGGTATATATTGTAATTTTACCTGCAATGGGACTTGTTTCTGAAATTATGGCTACGAACTCTCGTAAACCAATCTTCGGATACAGAGCGATGATTATGTCAGTTCTTGCAATTGCCTTTTTATCTACAATTGTTTGGGGTCACCACATGTTTATTTCAGGTATGAATCCTTTCTTAGGATCTGTATTTACTTTTACTACTTTATTGATTGCAATTCCTTCTGCTGTAAAAGCATTTAACTGGATTACAACTTTATGGAAAGGTAACTTACAATTCAACCCTGCAATGTTATTCTCTATTGGAATGGTTTCTACTTTCATCACTGGAGGTTTAACTGGAATTATTTTAGGAGATAGTACTTTAGATATTAACGTTCACGATACATATTTTGTAATTGCTCACTTTCACTTAGTAATGGGTATCTCTGCACTTTACGGAATGTTTGCTGGTATTTACCACTGGTTCCCTAAAATGTACGGAAGAATGTTAAACAAAAACTTAGGTTATATTCACTTTTGGATTACAGCAGTTTGTGCTTACGGAGTATTCTTCCCAATGCACTTTATTGGATTAGCTGGTTTACCAAGACGTTATTATACCAATACAAACTTCCCATTATTTGACGATTTACAAAATGTGAATGTATTGATTACAACATTTGCTCTTGTTGGAGGAGTATTCCAATTAGTATTTTTATACAACTTCTTTAGCAGTATTTTCTACGGTAAGAAAGCAGTTCAGAATCCATGGAAATCTACAACATTAGAGTGGACTACTCCTGTAGAACACATCCACGGTAACTGGCCAGGAGAAATTCCTCATGTATACCGTTGGCCATATGACTACAGTAACCCGAATCACGATGTAGATTTTGTTCCTCAAAATGTACCAATGAAAGAAGGTGAAGAAGTTTTACACCACTAAAAATATTTTAAAGAGACTGTCTGAAAAGACAGTCTCTTTTGTTTTACACAAGTTTTATTAGTGAGCATGATATAAGATTTGCTCTTTTTTAACCGCAAGGGTCGCAAAGGAAAAACGCAAAGTCCGCAAAGTTTAGTTATAGCTTTGCGGACTTTGCGTTTTTTATTAGGATAAAAAGTCGGATCGGGTGCAAAAGTTAGGAATTGGGCAAAAAGGCGTAAAAAATAAAAGCACTCCATCTTAATCGATCATATTGCTTTTCAATATAAAAAATCCGTTTTTGTCAGCGTTTTTGCTATTGCAAATCCACATCATCCGCGTCAAGTTTTACAAAATGATTGTCTACAGCTGTTGCAATTTAATTTCAGACAGGGATGGAACAGATTCGTTATCACGAAGACACAGATTAAAACGGATTTAAAATTCTTCCAAATAAAATTTAAACGGGCATTTAGCGAAGTTTTTATTTCCCCACGGCTTTCAGATTTGATCTTTTTTCGGCAAGTAGTTTAAAGTAAATCTAAAATGAACTTAAATCACTTACATGGTTTAAGTATACTTTTTATTTAATCCCCAACTTTTGCACTTGATCCAAAATTCCTTTTAGTAGTTTAACATTTTTTCAAATCCAAAGTAAAGACAAGGAATACAAAGCCAACTCTAAAATGGACTTACATAACTTATATGGTTAAAAATTTCAAAGAGAAAGTATGTTTTCAGACTTGATTTGCAAGAATTGTTTTTTAGTGTCACTTTTTTTTGAAAAAACTACTTTTTCGATGTAACAAATACTATAGCACTGCATCAAAAGGAAAACCTTTAAAAAACTAAACATTATGAAAACTAAATCAATTTTACTTATCGTATGCATGCTTCTTATTTCTAAAACTGTTTTTTCTCAAACTGCCTTTAAGGTAGAAGTAAAAGGGAAAGGAGCCCCTGTTTTATTGTTCCCTGGTTTTGGTTGTACGGGAGAAGTTTGGAAGGAGACGGTAGCTGAACTTTCTAAAACCAACGAATGTCACATATTTACTTTTGCGGGATTTGGTAATGTTCCTCCAATAGAGACCCCTTGGCTCTCTACGATAAAAAACGAAGTTGTATCTTATGTAAAAACCAACAAACTAAAAAAAGCCACCTTAATAGGTCATAGTTTGGGAGGAACTTTAAGTTTGTGGTTAGCAGCAGAAGAAACGAATCTGTTCAAAGAAGTAATTATTGTCGATGCTTTACCTGCAAGTGCGGCATTGATGATTCCGAATTACAAAGGAGATGTGATTCCTTATAACAATCCACAAAGCAAAATGATGTTGGCTATGGATCAAAATGCGTTTAAAGCGATGAATGCGCAGTCGACTCCATACATGTGTCTAAACAAAGAAAAGCAAAAAACAATCAACGAATGGATGAATGTTGCCGATAGAAAAACTTTTGTGTACGGTTACATTGATATGCTTAATTTAGATTTGAGAAAAGAAATTGCCAAAATAAAAATTCCGGTTGTAATTTTAGCTGCCACAAATCCGGATCTTAGTACAGTTCAAAAAACGTATACAGCGCAGTATGAAAATCTGCCGTCTGTTAAAATTTATTATGCAGAAAAGGCGGCTCATTTTGTTATGTACGATCAGCCGGAGTGGTATATGGAAAAAATTAAATCAGAAATAAAATAAGGTGGTCAAAAAAGAGCAATTTAACGATATATACAACAAGCATTACGCTAAAGTATTTCGACTGTGCAAAGGTTATTTTTGCGGAGATATCGCATTGGCTTCTGATGCCACTCAGGAAATTTTTATTAAAGTTTGGGAGAATTTAGACACATTCCGAAATGAATCCAGCATTAGTACGTGGATTTATAGGATAGCGGTAAACACCTGTCTTCTTTATTTGCGAAAATCAGCTACGAGGAAGGAAATTCGAGCCGATATTTTGCCTCAGGTTGTTTCAGAAAGCTATTCGAATGAAAAAGAAGAGCAACTTCAACAAATGTATCAATGCATACAAAAGCTTGAAGAAACAAACAAAATGATTATTCTGATGACCTTAGACGGAATCGATTATCCGGAGATAGCAGCAGTAATCGGGATCACCGAGGAAACACTTCGAGTTAGAATTCATCGAATTAAAAAAAGTTTAACTCAATGCGTACAACAATGAAAACATTTGAAGACTTACAAAATATTTGGGATCAGCAAACAGCACCCGAAGTAGTACCAACAGCCTCCGAGATTATTAAAAAAGGAGAGGCACACACAAAAAAAATTAAACACAATCATCTTTGGACGAGAATTATTCTAAGTCTGACTTCAATCGTATTAATCGCTTATTATGTTTGGATTGGGGCATATAAGCAGACCCTATTCAGTTTAGGATTGGGAATTATGATTTCTATGCTTTTAATTCGAATTGTTTTGGAGTGGATTAGTGCGAGAAAATTAGAAAACTTAAAAGCAGATGTGACCTTATTAGAATACAGTAAACAAGCACATCAGTTTTATGATTGGAGAAGGAAAATTCATTATATCTTCACACCTATAGTTTATCTGAGTTATATGGCGGGTTTTGCTTTTCTTTTGCCCATTTTTAAAGAGAGTTTTTCCAGAGGATTTTATCTTTATATCGTGTTCAGTGGCTTCGGGTTTTTACTTTTCTTTGGATTAGTAATGATCAGAATAATTAGAAGAGAAATGAACCTTTTAGATTTCTTGAAAAATATGTCTTAGAAAAATACAGACAGGACTTTTCAAAAGGCATAATTGAAGATCCGAGGATTAATAGACTTAAAAATTCATAAGTTAATTTTTTAAGGACTGAGAAAATAACAACATCCAAATCCCGCCGTTATAACAATCATTGTCGGGATTTGGATTTTTATTTGGAATTTAACTGTTTTACAAACTGATTACTTTGTTTATCTTTGTAAGATGAATGAAAACCTAGATCCTACCACAAAAGGATACAACCCGGAAGAGCTAGATCTTGAAAAAAGATTGCGTCCCCTGTCATTTGATGATTTTGCCGGACAAGACCAAGTTTTAGAAAACTTAAAGGTTTTTGTTGCAGCAGCCAATCAACGTGGCGAGGCTTTAGATCACGCCTTGTTTCATGGTCCTCCCGGACTTGGTAAAACAACATTGGCTAATATTTTGGCTAATGAACTTCAGGTTGGAATAAAAATCACCTCGGGTCCCGTTTTAGATAAACCCGGAGACTTAGCCGGTTTGCTGACTAATCTTGATGAAAGAGATGTTTTGTTCATTGATGAAATCCATCGTCTGAGCCCAATTGTCGAAGAATATTTGTATTCGGCAATGGAAGATTTTAAAATTGATATTATGATTGAATCTGGTCCAAATGCCAGAACCGTTCAGATCAATTTGAATCCTTTTACTTTAATTGGAGCCACAACGCGATCCGGATTACTGACAGCACCGATGCGTGCACGTTTCGGAATCTCCTCTCGTTTACAATATTATACTACCGAACTTTTAACGACTATTGTCGAGCGAAGTGCTTCTATATTAAAAATGCCGATTTCACTTGAAGCTGCTATAGAAATTGCCGGACGCAGTAGAGGGACACCTCGTATTGCAAATGCGTTACTGCGCCGGGTTCGTGATTTTGCACAAATAAAAGGGAATGGAACTATTGACATAGAGATTGCACGATATGCTTTGAAAGCATTACATGTCGATGCCCACGGTCTTGATGAAATGGATAATAAAATTTTACTGACTATCATTAATAAATTTAAAGGAGGTCCGGTTGGTTTGTCTACTTTGGCAACAGCAGTATCTGAAAGTAGTGAAACGATAGAAGAAGTATACGAACCTTTCCTGATTCAGGAAGGTTTTATTATGCGTACGCCACGTGGAAGAGAAGTCACAGATAAAGCGTATAAACATCTAGGTAAAATCAATACAAATATTCAGGGCGGATTATTTTAATTCTTTTGAAAATGTCTGAGCATACAAAATACAGTTACCCGGAGAAACTTTCCATTCTCCGGTTCTTTTTAGATGCTGAAGGGGTTCGTAAGAATCCTATTCCGTTTCATAAAAGATACTTTGATAAGTTTGGTGATTCCTTTTCCATTCAAATTGGTCGTTCACAACATATCATTTTATCAAGAGATAATGAAGTTGCCCAATATATATTACAGAAAAATCAGAAGAATTACCATAAGTCAAGGTTTCAGTCTGTTTATCTTTCGAAGTATTTAGGGAAAGGACTTTTGACGGTTGATGGGGATTTTTGGTTAAAACAAAGAAGACTTATTCAACCTGCTTTTCACAAACAAAAAATGAATCAGCTTGTTGAGACCATGAGACAGACCATTGTTTCGGAGATGGACGGTCTGGCTGAAGAACAAAAAGTGGATCTTTTTCCGATAATGAGTGAGTTGGCATTTAATGTCGTGGCCAAATCATTATTCCAATTTTCAATTGCGGAAGAGAAATTAGATCGGATAAAATTTATTATTGAAGAAGTTCAAAACTTCCTCATCAAAGAAATTAGGCTTCCTCATAAAGCCTGGTGGTTTTCGGTTAGTGGTCAGGTAAAAAAACACCTGGAATTAGCAGAAGAGAATAATACAATTATTCAGGAAATTATCGAAGAAAGAGTGGCTTCTAAAAGCGAAATTAACGATTTGCTTAATATGCTTCTGGAAACACGTTATGAAGATAGCGGTGAAGGAATGTCTACTCAGCAATTGATAGATGAGATAAAGATTCTTTTTACGGCAGGACATGAAACGACAGCCAATGCTTTGACTTTTACATTACATCTTTTGGGTAATAATCCTGATGTACAGCAGAAAGTTTTGGAGGAGATTCTCAAAATCGAAGCTGAAACAGAAGATGTTGTCGAGCAGCTTCAGAAAATGACCTATACAAATGCCGTTTTAAACGAATCTATGCGACTGTATCCGCCAGCCTGGATTACAGACAGGCAAAATGTTGAAGACGATACTTTAGGGGGATTTAATATAAAAAAAGGAACCTTAATTGGAGTTTCTTTTTATGAGTTACATCGAAATGTGAAGTACTGGGAAAACCCCGATGACTTTAATCCCGAGCGATTTTTGGGAGAGCAGAAAAAGCAATCAATGCCTTATTTTTACCCTTTTGGTGCCGGACCCAGAATGTGTATTGGAGCGGGGTTTGCGATCTACGAAATGTGTTTGGCAATTGCTCATATCGTTAAAAAATACAAGATTACTTCCGTGGAAACTACGGTTCAGTTTAATCCGTTAATTACCTTAAAACCGGTGGGTGTAGAAGTTGTTTTTTCAAAGAGATAATGATTAATTCTAAAGAGACATATTCAAAATTTATCAAGGAAGAGGCAAAAAGACTTGGTTTCTTATCTTGTGGAATCTCTAAAGCTGGTTTTTTAGAGCAGGAAGCCCCGCGTCTGGAAAATTGGTTGAAGAAAAACCATAACGGTCAGATGGCCTACATGGAAAACTATTTTGATAAACGTTTAGATCCGACCTTATTGGTTGATGATGCAAAAAGTGTTGTCTCTCTTTTGCTTAATTATTATCCCGAAGAAGTTCAAAATCAGGAAAGTTTTAAAATATCAAAATACGCTTACGGGCAGGATTATCATACAGTCATAAAAGAAAAGCTAAAAGAGTTTCTCTTCTCGATTCAGGAACATATTGGCGAAGTTTCGGGTCGTGCATTTGTTGATTCAGCACCTGTTTTAGACAAAGCTTGGGCTGCCAAAAGTGGCTTGGGCTGGATTGGTAAAAACAGTAATCTGCTCACTCAAAAAGTGGGGTCCTTTTATTTTATCGCCGAGCTTATTTTAGATCTTGATCTGGAATACGATCACGCCGCAACAGATCATTGCGGTTCTTGCACCGCCTGCATCGATGCTTGTCCAACACAAGCAATAGTGGCTCCATATGTGGTTGATGGGAGTAAGTGTATTTCGTATTATACGATTGAACTCAAAGAAAATATCCCAATGGAAATGAAGGGTAAATTCGATGAATGGGCATTTGGCTGTGATACCTGCCAAGATGTTTGCCCTTGGAATCGGTTCTCCAAACCGCATTCAGAACCCTTATTTAACCCCAATCCCGAAGTACTTTCTTTTTCCAAAAAAGACTGGATTGAAATTACCGAAGAAACATTTCGAGCAGTCTTTAAAAATTCACCTATCAAGAGGACGAAATTTGATGGACTAAAACGTAATATTAAATTTCTAGAATAAAATTTATAAAAATTCCAATTTTTTAAATTCCAAATTCCAACTTTTGGGTAGAAACTGTGACTGCAAACCGTGATTGCTCTGTTTTATGATTTCAGATTTACACTGCTAACTGCCACTGTAAACTGCGACTGAAGAATGTCACTGAAAACTACGACCGTAAATACATTCCATCATAACAGCACCCGCCCTTAGAATGTCATCTCGACGAAGGAGAGATCACACTAGCAAATCACACACAGTTGTCGAATATAGGATGTGATTTTTCTTTTGTTGAAATGACACAAACAAAGGAAGAGCTGTTGTCGAATATAGGATGTGATCTCTCCTTCGTCGAGATGACACAAACAGAGAGGATTGTTGTCGAATAGTAGGATGTGATCTCTCCTTCGTCGAGATGACAGAAAAAGGAGGAAGTCAGTTGTCTGTTGCTAGGAAAAAAAATAACGTCCCTTTTCTTTATTTTGCGATTAAAAAATTAAATGAAAGGTTCACAAAGGTTTTTATTACTTTGAAAACGGTTATTTTTTTGATGCAAAGAGCGCAAAGTTTTTCTTTTTCACGCAGATTTAGCAGATTGAACAGATTTTTTATAAGAGGTAAACAGATCAGCCTAATCTGCTAAATCTGCGTGAAAAAAAAGTAGGTACAAAATTTAAAAGGATTTGCTATACCATAATTTAACTTCGTGCCCCTTGCGTAAAACCTTGTGAACTTTGTGGTTAAATTCGCAACAAAAGTCCTTAATCTTCAAAAACTTGTCTTTTCTGCAAAAAAACTTTAGAAATAGTCCGCTTCTTTATTGGAAAAATCTAAAATCTAAAAATTAGGTGTATTATGTTTAAAATGAGTTGGTTGTGTTGTGAAAAATAACAATATTTGTTATTTCTGTTCCTTTTTTTTTAACTTTATAGAACTAAAATTTTTCAGATATGACTGTAGATCAAATACTAAACGCAAAAGGGAAAAATGTTTATTCCGTGCTTTCAACGACGACTGTTTATGAAGCACTGAAAGTAATGGGAGAAAAAAACATAGGGGCAATTCTGGTTATAGACGGATCCGATTTAAAAGGAATATTATCCGAAAGAGATTATGCCCGAAAAATTGTTTTGAAAGACAAATCTTCAAAAGAGACCTTTGTGCATGAAATTATGGAAACAAATGTTTTTTCGGTACAACTTTCTAACAAAATTGAAGATTGTATGGAGCTTATGAGCACAAAGCGTATCAGACATTTACCGGTTTTGGAAAACGGAATTGTAGTCGGAATCATTTCTATCAGTGATGTTGTTAAGGCAATTATAGAAATTCAGAAAGATACTATTAATCACTTAAATTCGTATATTTCGCAGTAAGTGAAATTCAAAAAATAAACTTTAAAAAATAGTCCAAATCTTGCTGGACTATTTTTTTTTGGATTACGAAAACGTTATTTTAACAAAAGAAAGCAACAAAAACATGCCATTTTAAGCGAAGACTTATATCTTTGTAAGCTAGAATAAAAGCTAAAAACAATGAATAAAGACAGTAAAAGAGAAGAGGCGTTATTATATCATTCGAAGCCGACTCCCGGAAAAATTCAAGTAGTTCCAACAAAAAAATATGCAACTCAAAGAGATCTATCTTTGGCATACTCACCAGGTGTTGCTGAGCCATGTTTAGAAATTGCAAAAAATGTTGACGACGTATACAAATACACAGCAAAAGGAAATTTAGTTGCTGTAATTTCAAACGGTACAGCCGTTTTAGGACTTGGGGACATTGGTCCGGAAGCTTCTAAACCAGTTATGGAAGGAAAAGGTTTGTTGTTTAAAATATTCTCTGACATTGATGTTTTTGATATTGAAATCGGAACAAAAGATGTAGAAGAATTTATTCAGACCGTAAAAAATATTGCTCCAACTTTCGGAGGAATTAATCTGGAAGATATCAAAGCACCAGAGTCTTTTGAAATCGAAAGAAGATTGGTAGAAGAATTGGATATTCCTGTAATGCACGATGATCAACATGGTACGGCAATTATTTCGTCTGCCGCATTGATCAATGCACTTGAATTGGCAGGAAAAAAAGCAGAAGATGTAAAAATGGTAGTTTCCGGTGCAGGTTCGGCTGCATTGGCATGTGCTGATTTATATGTTTTGTTAGGAGTAAAAGTAGAGAATATCTTAATGTTTAATAGTAAAGGACTTTTAACAAAAGACAATCCTTCTCTATCAAGCTTACAACTAAAATATGCTGTTGATATCGCTCCAATCGATTTGGCAGAAGCTTTAAAAGGAGCAGATATTTTCTTAGGATTATCTTCAGGCGATATTATGTCGGCAGAAATGTTGTTGACTATGGCCGATAATCCTATCGTTTTTGCCATGGCAAATCCAAATCCTGAGATTAGTTATACTTTAGCGGTTGAGACCCGTAAAGATGTTATTATGGCTACAGGGCGTTCGGATTTTCCTAATCAGGTAAATAACGTTTTAGGTTTTCCTTATATTTTTAGAGGAGCTTTAGATGTTAGAGCGACTAAAATTAATGAGGCTATGAAAATGGCAGCTGTTAAAGCATTGGCTTTATTAGCAAAAGAACCAGTTCCGGAGCAAGTAAATGTGGCATACGGAGCAACAAAATTAGGTTTCGGTACAGAATATATCATTCCTAAACCATTTGACCCTAGATTGATTACAGTAGTAGCGCCGGCGGTTGCAAAAGCAGCAATGGAATCTGGTGTTGCAAAAAATCCTATTACAGACTGGGCAGCTTATGAAGAGGTGCTTTTGGAAAGAATGGGGAATGATAATAAAATGGTACGTTTGATTACAAACCGTGCTAAATTAAACCCAAAAAGAATTGTTTTTGCAGAGGCAGATCAGTTAAATGTTTTAAAAGCAGCTCAAATTGTTTATGAAGATGGTATTGGTTTCCCTATTTTGTTAGGAAACAAAGAATCAATCTTAGAACTTAAAGAAGAATTAGGTTTTGATGCTGAACTTGAGATCATTGACCCTAAAACTCCGGAAGAAGAAGCAAGAAGAAACAGATTTGCTAATTCGTATTGGACAACAAGAGAAAGAAGAGGTATTTCATTGCTTGATGCTCAGAAATTCATGCGCGAGAGAAACTACTTTGCTGCCATGATGGTGAATGAAGGTGAAGCTGATGCTTTGGTTACCGGATATTCAAGAAGTTACCCAAGTGTGGTAAAACCGATGTTACAATTGGTAGAAAAAGCACAAGGAGCTTCATTAGTAGCAACAGCAAACATGATGTTGACTTCTCGTGGACCAATGTTTTTATCTGATACCGCAATCAATATCAATCCTTCAGCACAAGATATGGTAAATATCGCTGTGATGACTGCTAAAACGGCCAGAATGTTTGGAGTTGAGCCTGTTATTGCAATGGTTTCGTTTTCAAATTTTGGTTCTTCTACAAGCGAAAGCGCTTCAAAAGTAAGAGAAGCAGTAGCTTATTTGCATAAGAACCATCCTGATATGATCGTTGATGGAGAAATTCAGGCAGATTTTGCTTTGAATCCGGAAATGCTTAAAGAAAAATTCCCGTTCTCTAAATTGGCAGGAAAAAAAGTAAACACTTTAATTTTTCCAAACTTAGAATCAGCGAATATTACTTATAAAATGTTAAAAGAATTGTATAAAGTAAATTCAATCGGTCCGATTATGATGGGTCTGGGTAAACCGGTTCACATTTTCCAATTAGGAGCAAGTGTTGAAGAAATGGTTAATATGGCTGCAATTGCGGTTATTGATGCTCAGGAAAAAGAAAGTAAAAAAAATAAATTAGCTAAGTAGTATATATAGTTAGGAACTGTTAATGTTGTCTTATTTTTATTATATTTGACAATAACAAATTATACTATGATAGCACATTTGCAAGGGAAATTGGTAGAAAAAAACCCCACAGAAGTTGTAATTGACTGTGGTGGAGTAGGTTATCATGTTAATATATCCCTACATACATTTTCTTTGCTTCCCAATGCTGATTTTATAAAATTGTATACGCATCTTCAAATCAAAGAAGATGCGCATACTTTATTTGGTTTTGTAGAAAAATCAGAACGAGAAATATTCAGAATGTTATTATCCGTTTCGGGGATAGGGGCTAATATTGCCAGAACAATGTTATCTTCAATAGAGCCAAAACAAATTATAAACGCCATTGCCTCTGGGGATGTTGGAGTGATACAATCTATAAAAGGGATTGGAAACAAAACGGCACAGAGAGTTATACTTGATTTAAAAGAAAAAGTGTTAAAATTGTACGATTTGGACGAAGTTTCAGTGGTTCAGAACAATACAAACCGTGATGAAGCGTTATCTGCTTTGGAGGTTTTAGGTTTTGTTCGTAAAACTTCAGAAAAAGTAGTCGAAAAAATCGTAAAAGAAGATCCGGAGGCGACTGTCGAAACGATCATTAAAAAAGCATTAAAAAGCTTATAAACTCAATTTATATAAACGAATTGTATGCGTAAAATTTGTATTTTTTTACTGGTTTTATTTTGCGGTAATGTTTTGCGGGCGCAAGTAAATCCAGCAGTTCAAGATACAACTAAAACTCAATTTTCTGTCGGGAAATTAGAGTTGGAAAACCCACCCAGTATACTTTCGGCTTATAAATATGATCCCATTACAGACCGATACATTTATACCAAATCGGTAGATGGGTTCTCTATTAATTATCCAATTGTCTTAACGCCAAAAGAGTACGAAGCTTTGGTTCTGAAAGAATCCAGAAGAGATTATTTCAGGAAAAAATCGGATGCGATTGATGGTAAAAAATCAGGAAGTGAAGCCGCCAAAAAGGATTTGCTACCCCGATATTATATTAATTCAAGTCTTTTCGAAAGCATTTTTGGAAGTAATACAATTGATGTAAAGCCCACAGGATCAGTTGAAATGGATCTTGGAATTCGCTATACCAAACAAGACAATCCTTCTTTTTCTCCAAGAAACCGATCCAATCTAACCTTTGACTTTGATCAGAGGATTAGTATGAGTTTAATGGGTAAAGTGGGAACGAGATTAGAGGTAAATGCTAATTACGACACCCAGTCTACATTTGCTTTTCAAAATTTATTCAAACTGGCTTATACGCCTTCAGAGGATGATATTGTTCAGAAAATTGAAGTTGGTAATGTTAGCATGCCACTGAATAGTACTTTAATCAGAGGGGCCCAAAGTTTGTTTGGAGTAAAAGCACAACTGCAATTTGGGAAGACAACTATTACCGGAGTTTTCTCAGAACAAAAGTCACAAACCAAGAGTATAGTTGCAGAAGGTGGTGGTACGGTTCAGAATTTTGATTTGTATGCTTTAGATTATGATAATGACAGACACTTCTTTTTATCTCAATACTTTAGAAATAAATACGATGCCTCTTTAAAGAAGTATCCCTTTATTGACAGTCGTGCTCAGATCACAAGACTTGAAGTTTGGGTAACCAATAAACAAAACAGAGTAAGTACAACTAATAATAACTTGCGTAATGTTATCGCACTTCAGGATTTAGGAGAAGCACAAATTCAGGGAATTCCGGATAATGAAGTGGTAGTGATAGGGAGTACAGCAAACTTTTTTGTGGCTGGAATCGGTACGCCAAGTGATAATAAAAATAACAAATACGATCCGGCGACTATAGGTACTGGTGGTTTTTTGAATCAAAAGGTTAGGGAAATTGTAACGGCAAAAAGTGGTTTTAATGTAGATGTAAGTGAAGGAGTCGATTATTCCGTGTTGGAAAATGCACGTAAATTAACCACAAATGAGTATACTTTTAATGCACAATTAGGATATATCTCTTTGCAACAGCGTTTGGCCAATGACGAAATTTTGGCTGTAGCTTTTGAATATACGGTTGGAGATAAGATATACCGTGTCGGGGAATTTGGTAGTGATGGTGTTGATGGTACTTTAGTGACAGGAAATAATACTCCGAATCAAACCATTATTACGCAGAGTTTGATTTTGAAAATGTTGAAAAGCAGTTTGACAAACGTAAAAAATCCGGTTTGGAATTTGATGATGAAAAACGTTTATCAGATTCCTCAGGCTTATCAGATCAAACAAGATGATTTCAGGTTAAATATACTTTATACAGATCCGTCTCCTATAAATTATATTAGTCCGGTTGCGGGAACTCATTTCCCGGATGACAATCCGGCTAATCCAAATCCGGCTAATTATTATATTACCAAAACACCTTTATTAAATGTTTTTGATATTGATAAGTTAAATTATAATAATGACCCTCAGAAGGGCGGTGATGGTTTTTTCGATTACATACCGGGGATCACCGTTGATGCTCAAAACGGGCGAATTATTTTTACTACAAAAGAGCCTTTTGGAGAACTGTTGTTCCAAAAATTAAAAGGGGCAGCGGGAGAAGATTATAATAGTCCGAATACATACAATGACAATCAAAAGAAATACGTGTTTAGAAACATGTATAGAAATACCCAATCCGGAGCTTTGCAGGATGCGGATAAAAATAAATTCTTATTAAGAGGTAAATACAAATCTACAGGAAATAACGGTATCCCGATCGGAGCCTTTAATGTGCCGCAAGGTTCTGTTGTAGTAACGGCCGGCGGAAGAGTTTTGGTTGAAGGTATTGATTACAGTGTCGATTATCAATTAGGAAGAGTTCAAATTTTAGACCCTTCACTTCAGGCTTCCAACACACCGATTCAGGTTTCGTTAGAAAATAATTCCATTTTCGGACAACAAACCAGAAGATTTATGGGGGTGAATGTGGAGCATAAAATTTCAGACAAATTTGTTGTTGGAGGTACTTTTTTAAAAATGACAGAAAGACCCTTTACACAAAAATCAAGTTATGGTCAGGAATCTGTTAACAACACGATTTTTGGGTTTAACGGGAATTATGCAACAGAAGTTCCTTTCTTTACCAGATTGGTAAATAAACTGCCTAATATTGATACCGATGTTCCTTCTAATCTTTCCATTCGTGGTGAAGTTGCTTTTTTAAGACCTGATGCTCCAAAAGCCAGTGATTTTGAAGGAGAAGCTACGATATATATTGATGATTTTGAAGGTTCACAATCTACCATTGATATGCGCTCCGCTTATGCGTGGAGTTTAGCATCAACACCATTTGTAAAATCAGATTTGATTGCGGATGATAAGTTTAAGGCTAGTTCAAGTACTTTAGAGTACGGGTTTAGAAGAGCAAAATTATCCTGGTATACCATTGATCCTGTTTTTTATTCGTCAAAACCATCCGGTATTTCAAACGATGATCTGTCGTTAAATACAACAAGGAGAATTTATAGCAGAGAGTTGTATCCAAATACCGATATAGCCCAGGGGCAAATACAGGTTATTAATACATTGGATTTAAGTTATTATCCGTCTGAAAGAGGTCCGTATAATAACAATCAAACGTTCAATACAGAACCGGCTGCCTCTAATTTTGGAGGGATCATGCGTGCGATAAATTCAACGAATTTTGAACAAGGAAATGTCGAGTACATCCAATTTTGGGTACTCGATCCTTATATAGGAACGGGGCAGTCGCCAGCCAATAATACAGGAAAAATTTATTTTAACTTAGGGGAAGTTTCCGAAGATGTATTAAAAGACGGAAGAAAACAATATGAAAACGGATTAGGACCGGATCAGTTAATGGTAAAACCACGTGCGCTTTGGGGAGAAGTTCCGGCATCACAATCTTTAATTTATGCCTTCGATACCAATGAAGGGAATCGTAGAAATCAGGACGTTGGTTTAGACGGTTTACCGGATTCCAGAGAGAGTGAGGTTTATTCTAATTATGCTTCTGAACCGGATCCGGCTGCAGATAATTATACCTACTATCTAAACAGAGAAGGAGGAGTTAAAGATCGTTATAGAAATTATAATGGTGTTGAAGGGAATTCACCTGTTAGTATCAATGACCCAAATCGTGGATCTACAACATTGCCTGACGTCGAAGATATCAATCGTGACAATACCATGAATACGATTAATGCTTATTATGAATATAGTATTGATATTAAGCCCGGAATGCAGGTAGGACAAAACTATGTTACTGATATTCGTGAGGTAAGCAATGCTGATCTGCCTAATGGAAGTACGACTAACGCAAGATGGATTCAGTTTAAAATTCCGGTATCTCAGCCTGAAAATACAATAGGAAATATTACCGATTTCAGATCGATTCGATTCATGCGTATGTTTATGACTGGTTTTAGTGATGAAATGACGGTGCGTTTTGGAGCCTTGGATTTGGTAAGAGGAGAATGGAGAAGGTACACAGGAACATTAGATGCTAATGACACAAATGCAGAGGACGATAATACTGATTTTGATGTTTTAGCAGTCAACGTACAGGAGAATGCGACAAAATGCCCTGTTAATTATGTAATTCCTCCGGGAGTGCGAAGAGAACAGTTGTATAATAATAATACCGTTATCAATCAAAATGAGCAGTCGCTGGCTTTACGCGTTTCAGGTGGTGGATTGCAATTCAGGGATTCAAGAGCTGTTTTTAAAAATGTAAGTGTTGACATGCGTCAATACAAAAAACTAAAAATGTTTTTGCATGCTGAAGCATTGCCTAATGGAGAGCTGGAAGATGGTGAAATGATCGGATTTCTTCGTTTTGGTAACGACTTTACGCAGAACTATTATCAAGTTGAAATTCCTTTAAAAGTCACAAGACCGGCCGGTTCTTGTGCAGTAACCCCCGAAGATGTCTGGTTTGATGAAAACAGTATTGATTTGGCACTGGAGTTGTTGACCCGTATGAAAATTAAAGCTATGCCACTCGATATTAATTCGGATAAGAGAGATATTAATGGCGTTTATTATCCCGATGATGATGCCACTGTAGCAGATGGTGATGGAGATAGTAAACTGCGATTAGGTATAAAAGGAAATCCAAATTTTGGTTTGGTTCGAAATTTAATGGTCGGAGTAAAAAGTGCTGCGGATCATAAAGATATAAAAGGAGAAGTCTGGTTTAATGAACTCCGTATGGCGGATCTGGAGAATAAAGGAGGGATGGCAGCGGTATTAAGCATCGATACCAATATGGCTGATTTTGCTACCGTTTCGGCTACCGGACGTAAAAGTACTATTGGTTTTGGGTCTCTTGAACAAGGAGCAAATGAAAGAGACAGAGAAGACATACAACAGTACAACATTGTAACTAATTTAAATTTAGGAAAGTTATTACCTCCTAAATGGGGAATCAATTTGCCTTTTAATTATGCGATCGGAGAAGAGGTAATTACGCCTGAATATGATCCTTTTAATCAGGATATAAAATTAGATCAGTTGTTAAGAGAAACGACGAATCAGGCTGAAAAAGAAAATATCAGAACCCGTGCTGTTGATTATACAAAACGAAGAAGTATTAACTTTATTGGTGTTAGAAAAGACAGAGCTCCGGAGCAGAAACCACATGTGTATGATGTCGAAAATTTTACATTTTCACAATCCTACAATCAGGTCGAACGTCATGATTATGAAATTGAAGAGTTTCAGGACGAGCAATCGAGTACTGCGGTAAATTATGCCTATACTTTTCAACCCAAAGAAGTGGTCCCTTTTAAGAAGACCAAGTTCATGAAAAAAAGCGACTATTGGAAGATGTTAAGTGATATTAATTTCAATTACCTGCCTTCAAACGTTACCTTCAATACTAATATTTTAAGACAAAGTAATCGTCAGCAATTTAGAGAAGTTGAAGTCGAAGGAATTGGACTTAGACCACTTTACAGAAGAAATTTTGCCTTCAATTATCAATATGGTTTTGGGTATAATTTGACAAAATCGCTAAAACTGAATTATACGGCAGCCTCTAATAATATTGTTAGAAATTTTCTAAATGATGATAATTCGCCAAAAGAAGATTTTACAATATGGGATGATTATTTGGACATCGGAACACCAAACCAGCACATGCAACAATTAGTGTTGAATTATGAAATTCCGATCAACAAAATTCCGGCTTTAAGTTTTATAAAAGCAAGTTATTCGTATACGGCAGATTACAGCTGGCAACGTTCTTCAACGGCCTTTTCTGAGTATGAAGCACCAGATGGATCGGTTTATGATTTAGGAAATACTATTCAAAATGCCAACTCCAATACGTTGACAACAACCTTTAATATGGGGATGTTGTATAAATATGTTGGTTTAACACCGGGTGGTAAAAAACCGGCAAAACCTAAGACGATAGCACCGCCAAAACCGGGAGAGAAAATTGTAAATACACCAAAACAGGTTTCGACTAGCAGTCCTTTTTATGACGGACTTATCGGTGTGCTGACTAGCGTAAAAAACATTCAGGTTAATTATATTAAAAATAGCGGAACAGTTTTACCCGGGTATACGCCAAGCGTTGGTTTCTTCGGAACTTCAAGACCAACATTAGGATTTGTTTTTGGTAGTCAGGATGATGTGCGTTATGAAGCAGCAAAAAGTGGATGGCTTACTACCTATCAGGATTTCAATCAGAGTTTTACACAAGTAACCAATACGCTTTTAAAAGTAACGGCTAACGTGGATTTGTTCCCTGATTTAAAGATTGATTTGGCGATGGACAGGGCTTATTCTCAGAACAGCTCAGAGCAATATAGTGTAAGTGAAAACGGAATGTATAATCCTTTATCACGCTACAGTTATGGTATGTTCTCTATTTCAACGGTATTGATTGGAACTTCTTTTTCAACAAGTGATGCTACTCAATCAGCCGCTTTTGATGATTTTAGAAGCAATCGTCTGGTAATTGCGAACAGATTGGCAGAGGGTTATTATGGAGCCGGGAATGAAATACCTCGTTATAATGTTAGTGATGTTCCGGGGCCACCGTTAGATCCAACAGCCGACGATCCATTTAAAAAGAAAAGAGATATATATGCTTCAAATCAAGGATATCCTATAGGATTTGGGAAAAGTAATCAGGCTGTATTGTTACCATCATTCTTAGCGGCTTATTCCGGCAAAGATGCTTCGGGAGTATCTACCGATATTTTTAGAAGTTTTCCAATTCCAAACTGGAGTGTTAAGTATAATGGATTAATGCGCTATAAGTACTTTAAAGATAAATTTAAACGTTTTTCGCTACAGCACAATTACCGTGCTTCTTATACTATTAATCAATTTAGATCTAATTTTGATTTCTACAACCCTCCGCCACAATCAAATGGACTGGATGTAAATTACAATTTCTACAATAAGACCGTGATGTCAAATGTCAATTTGGTAGAGCAGTTTAGTCCGCTTATTCGTGTGGATTTTGAATTGAAAAGTTCATTGAGAGTACTTACGGAAATCAAAAAAGACAGAGCATTGTCCATGAGTTTTGATAATAATTTATTGACCGAGGTAAAAGGAATGGAATATATAATTGGTTTAGGATACCGTTTCAAAGATGTTATTTTCTCTTCCAGACTTGCCGATACTCCAACGGGAATTATTAAAAGTGACATTAATATAAAAGCGGATTTCTCTTTGCGTAAAAACGAAACTTTGGTGCGTTATTTAGATTACGATAACAATCAGTTGGCCGCAGGACAAAATATATGGTCGGTAAAAGTAACGGCAGATTATTCGTTCAGTAAAAACTTAACCGCTATATTTTATTACGACCACTCGTTTTCTAAAGCGGTGATTTCAACATCATTCCCATTAACTAATATTCGATCCGGATTTACACTACGATACAATTTCGGAAATTAATTTTGAATTTCTAAAGTAGATTTCATTAGAAGATTATTACATTTGTGGCTGAAATATTCAAATATCAATTTTCAAACATAACTATTATGAGCATACCAACAAATTTAAAGTACACAAAAGATCACGAATGGATTAGCATCGAAGGAGATGTAGCAACTGTAGGAATTACTCATTTCGCTCAAAAAGAGTTAGGTGATATCGTGTACGTTGAAGTAGAAACTTTAGACCAAACCTTAGATAAAGACGAGGTTTTTGGAACTGTTGAAGCTGTAAAAACGGTTTCTGATTTGTTCTTACCATTAACAGGAGAAATTATTGCTTTTAATGATAGTTTAGAAAGTGCACCTGAAACGGTAAATTCTGACCCTTACGGAGCAGGATGGATGATCAAAATAAAAATTGCTGATGCATCAGAAATTGATTCATTGTTAAGTGACGAAGCTTATAAAGAATTAATTGGTGCCTAAACAAATATTGCTTTGCTGGGCCATTATTTGTTCCGGAATTATTAGTTATTTCTGTTTAACGGATTCCAGTAATATTCCTGCGGTAAGTTTTCCAAGCATTGACAAAGTAGTGCATTTTTGTTTTCATTTCGGATTTACGATTTCCTGGATTTTGTTTTTTAAAAAAGAATTAAAAGGAAAAAGTACAGATGATTTTAAAGCCTATCTGATTTCGTTTATCTTCTCCGTTTTCTTCGGAATTACAATCGAAATTTTGCAAGGTGTTCTTACGACTACCCGAGCGGCAGATGTAGCAGACGTTTTAGCAAATACAATTGGAAGTACGACGGCAATATTTACAGCAATAGCTTTAAAGAAGCAAATCGATAAAATATAAGAATATAAAGACCCACTTCGGTGGGTTTTTTATTGCCCGAAAATGAAGCACAGTTCAGGAGTGTTTTTTTTCTGAATTTTAAACGTATTTTTGTCCCCGATTATAATTCTCAATATCATGAACGTTAAGTACTATTTGGATTCTACTTACTTAAAAACAGCTTCGCAAGCGGGACTTTCTGAAGCAGCAAATCTTGCTGTGGTCAAAAAGACGATTGCCGAAGCAATTGAGGAAGGGTTTAAGCTTGTTATGATTCGTCCTGAACAAGTTAGTTTGGCTAAAGAAATGATTCAAGAAGCCAATTCGACTTTGCTTGTTGGTACTGTTATCGATTTTCCGGAAGGTAAATCAGATTTAGAAACAAAAATTAAAGAAGCAAACGAAGCAATAGCAAACGGAGCCGACGATTTGGACTTTGTATGTAATTACGAGGCTTTCAAAAATGGTGACAGTGCGTTGATAAAGGAAGAGGTTTTAATCGGTACACAAGTTGGACTGGTGCACAATAAAACCGTAAAATGGATTATCGAAGTGGCTGCTTTGACGGATAAGGAGATTATTCAGCTTTCGGCTTTGATTAAAAATGTGGTCATATCAAATTTTAAAGAAGAAAATTATACTACAGTTTTTGTGAAATCATCCACCGGTTTTTTTAAAACCAAAAATGATTTGCCAAACGGAGCTACGGTCCCAGCTATAATTATGATGTTAGAAAATGCATCCCCTTTATCGGTAAAAGCTGCCGGTGGAGTGCGATCGTATGATGAAGCAATAGAAATGATTCGTTTAGGAGTTAAACGCATCGGAACTTCGGCGGCAAAAGCAATTGCCAATGGAGAAAATACCTCAAATCAATATTAAATGAAAACCCAATTCTACGTGAACAAGATTTTTTTAACCTTCGTTTTTACATTATCCGCCTTGTTTGCTTTTTCGCAGGAAAATACGAATTCTTCCATTACTCCCGGTTTTGCATCAGAGCAATTTCCTGTTTTTCCTAATTGTGAAAATCTGCAATCTAAAAAACTGGAAAATTGTTTTTACAAAGAAGTGCAGGATTTTGTCTTTCATAATTTTGAAGTTCCTCAAGATTTAAAACAAGCAGAGTATAAAGGAGAAGTAAGAGTTCTTTTTGAAGTGGATGAAAAAGGGGCGTTTAAAGTGCTTTATGTAAATGCATTGAATGAGGCATTGTCGCAAGAAGCAAAGCGTGTTTTTGGGAAGTTTCCTATTGTGAAACCCTCTACTTATAATGGGAAACCGACCTATTCAAAATACACCATTGTGATTGGAATACCGTTAAAAAGTGCAGATCAGATTGCGGCAGAAGCTTTGGCAGCGGCTGAGATTTTAAGACCGGTGGAAAAACCAATGACAGAACTGGACAGTATTGTCTATAAAAAATACAACAATCCGGAGTTTGAAAGTCATTTAAACATTCCGTTTTCGCACAGTTATTATGCGCAATTTGATGGAGCAATGAATCAGGTTGGAAGTAATAATCACACCGCTTCTAAGCCTTATACCTATAATGAGGTTAAAAAATACTATAACTTAAAAGCAGTTAATGAATCGCTTCAGAAAAAAACAACGACCTGGTTAGGAAGAAAATTTTGGAACGAGAATTTAGTACAAATTCAAGGCGAAGACTATTGGTTGGCATTAAACCCTATTCTTGATTTACAAGTAGGTAAGGCATCAGATATTGATCCTTCGACTTATGTGAATACTCGTGCATTGAATTTTAGAGGAGGTTTAGGGAAACAGATTAATTTTACCACTACAATTTTTGAAAGTCAGGGTCGATTTGCAGGTTATTTTAATGATTATGCAGAGTCTATAAAGCCGTCCGGAGGAAATCCGGCGATTATTCCCGGAGTTGGAATTGCAAAACGATTTAAAACAGACGCGTACGATTTCCCTTTAGCGGAAGCCAATATTACATTTGCTCCAAGTAAGTTTTTTGACTTGCAATTGGGTTATGGCAGAAACTTTATTGGAGACGGATATCGTTCGCTGTTGGAAAGCGACGGGCCAAGTCCGTATCCCTACTTTAAAATCAATACCACTTTCTGGAAGATAAAATACACCAATACCTATATGTGGCTAAAAGACGTTCGTCCCGATGTTACGGTTGAAAAAACCTATGCAACAAAATTTATGGCGAATCATTATTTAAGCTGGAACGTTTCAAATAAGCTGAATTTAGGTTTCTTCGAATCGGTGGTCTGGACCGATAGTAACAACAGAGGATTTGATGTCAATTTTATTAATCCGATTATTTTTTACCGTACAGTCGAGTTTACATCATCATCAAAAAGTGGTAATGCACTTTTAGGAATGTCTGCAAAATACAAATGGAACAATGAACTTAATTTATATGCGCAGCTTTTAATCGATGAATTTTCATTCGGAGATATAAAAGGGGGTGATAACAGCTGGAAAAATAAAATAGGGTACCAGATAGGAGCCAAGTATTTTAATGCCTTCAAAGTAAAGGATTTGTTGTTGCAGGTCGAATACAATCATGTGCGTCCGTATGTGTATTCGCATAGTGCTGTTATTACCAATTACGGTCATAACAATCAGAGTATGGGGCACCAATGGGGAGGGAATTTTGAGGAATTAGTAGCAATCGCGCGTTATCACAAAGGACGTTATTTTGCCGATGCGAAATTTACAACCGGGAAACGTGGTTTGGATTTTAATACCACGGCAGACAGTTTTAATTACGGTGGTGATATTTATAAAAGTTACGACGAAAAACGTCCATATGACACTGGTGTAAAAGTAGGGCAGGGTAATAAAACCAGTATTTTTATTGCCGACATACAAGGAGGATATTTGATTAACCCGATGACAAATTTGAAATTCTTCGGAAGTTTTATCTACAGGAATTTTGATCCGACACAAGAAACGGCAACTACATTTAAACAAAGTACTACCTGGTTTACGATCGGATTGCGTTCTGATATCTTTAATTGGTATTTTGATTACTAGGATATTTAATAAGATTTTTCGAAAAGATTGTGTTAAAAATCTGCAAGACCTTATTTTGTAAAGGTTTTATTGAAAAAAATATAATTTTATAGGTTCTGATTCTATAATCAATTTGTACATTTGCACCACTCAAAAAAAACATTCAAAACAATTATCGTATTGAACGCTACTAAAAACACATTTTCATTTAAATCATTGTTTCTCGATTTTAAAGAGATCACTAAAGCTGGTTTAGCAATTAGTGTTTTGTTTTCTTCTATTGCGGGGTATTTGTTAGGTGTTAATGACGAGCATCCTTTTAAATGGAGTGTTCTGATCGTTTTGATGATAGGAGGATATTGCATGGTCGGAGCTTCAAACGCTTTCAATCAGGTAATCGAAAAAGATATCGACTCCTTAATGGATCGAACCAAAAATCGTCCCGTTCCTTCAGGACGTATGTCTCCAAAAATGGCTTTGTTTGTAGCAAGTTTATTAACTATTGTTGGAATTGCGTTGCTGTATAGCATCAATGCAAAATCGGCTATGTTTGCTGCTATTTCTATATTTTTATACACCAGTATCTACACGCCTTTAAAAACAGTGACACCATTGTCTGTTTTTGTTGGTGCTTTTCCGGGAGCAATTCCTTTTATGTTAGGATGGGTTGCAGCCAGCGGAGAATTTGGTATAGAAGCCGGAACCTTGTTTTTGATTCAGTTTTTCTGGCAATTCCCTCATTTTTGGGCAATTGGATGGTTTTTGTATGAAGATTATGAAAAAGCAGGAATCTTTATGCTTCCAACAGGAAGAAAAGACAAAGGAACGGCCATGCAAATTATGTTGTACACCGTTTGGTTGATAATAGCTTCTTTATTGCCATGTTTAGGGTATACCGGACAATTGTTTATCTCGCCGGTTGCCGCAATTTTGGTTTTCTTATTAGGATTATGGATGTTGTTTTATGCGGTACGATTGTACAAATTGCGAACTGCAAAGGCAGCAAGAACACTAATGTTGGTTAGTGTTTCGTATATTTCGTTATTGCAAATTATATATATAGTAGATAAATTTTTAAGATAGTTATGGAAATGACAATGAAAATAAGTGAAGAACAAGAAAGAAAATCAAAGTCGGCTAAGCTGATTTTGTTGTTCGCAATGGCAAGTATGACCATGATGTTTGGCGGTCTTACAAGTGCATTTGTAGTGAGCAGATCGAGACCGGATTGGTTGAAGAATTTTGAATTTCCAACAGCATTTTACTTTAGTACTGCTGTAATTATAGGATGTAGTGTTACTTTTTACTTGGCTAAAAAAGCCATTCAAAAGGACAATAGAAGCGCAACTACGGCTTTTCTTTTGGCTACATTAGCGTTGGGTGTTTTGTTTGTGGTTTTGCAATTTGTAGGATTTGGACAGATTGTAGAAAGCGGCTATTATTTTACAGGACAGGGTAGTTCTATTACTACAACTTTTCTTTATGTAGTTACCGTTACGCACTTATTACACTTGGCTGGAGGGTTGATTTCACTTTTAATTATAATTTATAATCATTTTAAACAAAAATACAATTCGACTCAAACTCTTGGTATAGAACTAGGTGCGATGTATTGGCACTTTTTGGATTTATTATGGGTATTATTATTTTTATTTTTATATTTCTTTAAATAAGAAAAAAACGTAAATTTGGGAACTTTTTAACGAATATCTTTTATGAAAGCGACAGTTACTACTGCAAATAACGACGAAAAAACTTGGGGAGGCGGTCATGAGATCCAGCCATTAGGAGCAAGTTATGGTAAAATGATGATGTGGTTTTTCATCGTGTCAGATGCCTTGACATTCTCTGGATTCCTTGCTGCTTATGGTTTTTCAAGATTTAAATTTATTGAAACCTGGCCTTTGGCTGATGAAGTGTTTACTCACTTTCCATTTATGCACGGCGTTTCGGCTCCGATGTACTATGTAGCCTTAATGACTTTTATTTTGATTTTCTCATCTGTAACTATGGTGTTAGCGGTTGATGCAGGTCATCAATTGAAAAAAACAAAAGTTGCAATCTATATGTTCTTAACTATTATTGGAGGTTTTATTTTCGTTGGCTCACAAGCCTGGGAATGGAAAAACTTCATTAAAGGAGAATATGGTGCTGTTGAAACAGCAGGAGGAAGTTTGTTGCAGTTCGTTGATAAAGATGGTAAAAGAGTAGCTTTAGCTGACTTTGCTGTTAAATTACCGGAGCAAAGAGAAGCTTTGACCAGAAGTAAAACTTCTTGGTTCATGGAAGATACTGAAACAGTAGCTTCTTATTCTGTTGCTGAAGTTCAGGCTGGTTTTAAAGCACACCCTGAATTGTTGGTGAGAACAGAAAAATTGACAGAGAAAAAGAAAAAAACTGTTTTAGACAGAGCTGAATCTGAAGCTCGTTTAAGTACTGCGAAATATGTAGTAGAAGGTGCAAACCTGACTAGAAATGAATACGGAAGTAAATTGTTTGCTGATTTCTTTTTCTTCATTACAGGATTCCACGGATTCCACGTATTCTCTGGAGTTATCATCAATATCATTATTTTCTTTAATGTATTGTTAGGGACTTACGAGAAAAGAAAAAGCTACGAAATGGTAGAGAAAGTTGGTTTATACTGGCACTTTGTCGACTTAGTTTGGGTATTTGTATTTACAGTTTTCTACTTAGTTTAATTTTAGATTTTAATTATTATGTCACACGAGCACGTATCAAATACAAAAAGAATCTGGTCTGTTTTTCTATTATTGTCTATGGTAACTACTGTAGAGGTAATCTTAGGGATCTACAAACCTGGAGTTTTAGAATTTAATCATTTTGTAGGATTGAATTTATTGAACTGGATATTTTATATCTTAACTATATACAAGGCATACTACATTGTATGGGCATTTATGCACATGGAAGGTGAAACAAGTAGTCTTAGATGGTCTGTCGTATCACCGGTTATTTTCCTGGTTTTATATTTATTATTTATTTTACTTACAGAAGGACATTATATTTATGGTGTTTTTAAAGATTCTACTATTAAATGGAATTTTTAACATGATATTAATTCGAAAAGAGGCTCCGTTTAACGGAGCTTTTTTTATTTTTGTACCTCAATAACTTCTACTGAAATAATGAAAAAAAATATAGTTCTCTTTGTGCTTTTTGTTTTGCCAATTGTCGCCTATTTATTTTTTGCCTCGGGAGTAAACAGTTTTACTACACTTCCCGTAATAACGCCAAAAATCAAGGATTTTGGAGATTGGAAATCTTTAGACGGTAAAAAAGTTTCGCTCGATAAAAAAATAACCGTTTTAGGTTTTTCCGGCGATGATATCTTAGCCAATCGTGGTAATTACTTTAACTTAAACGAGAAAATATACAAACGCTACTACGGTTTCGAAGACCTTCAGTTTGTGGTGCTTTGTCCAACCGGTACCGAAGTGGAGGCACAGAAAGTATTAGATGCTCTGAAACCTTTTACAGATGTGTCAGGATGGAAGTTTGTTTTTGCATCACCTGACGAAATCAAAGCCTTTTACAAGCAACTCAATTTAAAAGGGAAACTGGATGATACCTTAGGGACTTCTAATGTCTACATCATTGATAAAGAAAGAAATTTGAGAGGCAGAAAAGATAAGAAAGACTACAAGGAAGGATACGATACTTTTCATCCGTCTGAATTGAGTAACGAAATGTTAGATGATTTTAAGATTATCTTATATGAATATCGTGCCGCTCTTAAAAAGAATCACAATGCCACTAAACAACTTTAAATTTCAATCATAATGTTTAAAAATAAATCATATATCGGAATTTCGTTTATTGTTTTAATCTTTGGAATTTACGCTGTACCAAAAATTGTGGACAGGGTAACAAAAGGAGAAATTGTTAAAGGAAATCGCTTGGATAATGTTGGTTTGAAAGATTCAAAATCGGCAGCAAAATTGCTTACAATAGGACCGGCACCTAAGTTTGAATTGACCAATCAGGAGGATAAAAAAATCTCAAACGAATCGTACAAAGGAAAAGTATATGTTTTGGAGTTTTTCTTCACCACCTGTCCTTCTATCTGCCCAAAGATGAATTTGAGTATGTTGGAAATTGAGAAAACATTCTTCGGGAATCCTAATTTCGGAATCGTTTCTATTACAATTGACCCAGGTCATGATACACCTCAGGTTTTGAAAGATCACGCTAAATTACTTGGAGTAAAATCGTCTAATTGGAATTTCCTGACGGGTGATAAAGCAACAATTATGGATTTGTCCAATAAAGGCTTTAATCTGTATGCAGGTGAAAATGCAAAAGTAAATGGCGGTTTTGAACATTCCGGTTTGTTTGCCTTAATTGACAAAGATGGAAACATTCGTTGTCGTAAAGACGAATTCGGGAATCCGATTTTGTATTATGACGGATTAGACAAAAAAGGCGTTAGAGACATTCAGGAAGATATTAAGATATTATTAGAAGAATAAAATGGAAGACAATTCATTAGAAAAAAAGTACAGTAAGTTAATTATTGCAGTTTCAATTATAATTCCGCTTGTAGTAGCTATTTTGTTTGGAGTTAAATTAAAAGATTTAGGATACGATGTAGAACCCTTATCATTTTTGCCTCCAATTTATGCTACAACAAACGGTATTACAGCGATTGTTTTAGTTTTGGCCGTAATCGCTATTAAAAATGGAAATCAAAAGCTACACAAAGGTTTAATGACGTTTGCTATTGCGTTATCAGTTGCGTTTTTGGTAATGTATGTAGCTTATCACATGACTTCTGATTCGACTAAATTTGGTGGCGAAGGAGTAATACGTTATGTGTATTTCTTTATTTTGGTAACACACATTTTATTGTCTATTGCTATTATACCGTTGGTGTTAATTACTTATGTGAGAGCCTTGGCGAAACGATTTGACAGGCATAAAAAAATTGCAAAAATTACGTTTCCGCTTTGGTTGTACGTTGCTGTGACAGGTGTGGTTGTTTATTTAATGATATCTCCTTATTATGTTTACTAAAAATAAAATTCAAAGTTCGAATTCCAAATTCCAAACGTTTGTTTTTGGAGTTTGTTTTTTCCTAATGGCAATTTCAGCCAATGCGCAATGCGCCATGTGTCGTGCTGCTTTGTCAGGGGATTCAAATATAAAAAAAGCAGAGGCCGTAAATGATGGAATTGTTTATCTAATGGTAATTCCTTATTTGCTGGTCGTAATAATTGGCTTTCTGATTTACAAAATGTACAAGTCAAAAAAGAAAACAAAGCTGTCTGAATAAGACGGCTTTTTTTTTGAGATCGTTTTTTTAAGGCTTAGAGAGGTAAAGGAGCAAAGGTTCAAAATTGGGGACTTTACGTAAATCCTTTGGGCTTTGTGGTGAGAAAAACACAAAGAAAAAACGCAAAGCTAGCAATGATTTTTTTGCACGCAGATTTGGCAGATTAGGCTGATTTTATTTGTTTCTTGTGAAAAATCTGTGCAATCTGCTAAATTTGCGTGCAAAAAAATTAGTTCTAAAATTAAAGAGGAGTCGTAATACTATAATTAAACTTTGCGAACCTTGCCTTAAAAAACAACTATAATACAGTCACTTCTCAATCTACTTCAATCCATCAACCGAAACATTAACGGTGCCGTTTATCTTTATAAAAGCAATAATAGCCTGATTGGTCAATTGTATTTTATCAAATTGAATGTCTTCCATTTTTCCGTTTACAAAAACACCCGGCATTGGAGAGTAGTTTTTAAGATAAGCAGCCATACTTTTTTTACCCTCATCCAAATTAGGTTGAATAGAATAACGACAGCTTTCTTCCATTTTTCTTAGAATGTATCCTTGAGCCAACCAGCTTGCGGTGCGCATTAGCTTGCTTTTGGTATCTAAAACATAATCCAGTTTGTCAAAATAAATTTCTTTGGTTTGTGGGTTGTATTGAGGAAATCCGTTTAGATAAATAGTTCCGTTAATAGATCCCAGGACATCCAGAGCAATGACCATTTTATCGTTTTTATGCCAAATCGCTACATTTTTTACCGTAATTTTTTTGCTTCCCGATCCAAATTCCTGACCTGCAAAATTTTTGGTCATGATTTTAGAAGCATCGGTATAAGTTGAAATAGCAGCAATATTGGCCGAAATTTGATTTGGAATTTTAGCGACAGGTTTTAAAACAATCTTATTGGCATTAAATTTTGATTCCGGTTGTTTGCCAACGATGGTTTCCATATTGCACTTCATTCCCATGTCCAGTAAAAACTGATCATTTTTAAGTTTTGCATTGGTAGCATACACTTCGATCGGAACAATGCGCAACCAGCTTTCGTAGGTGTCGCTCATTTGAAAAGGAGTACAGATCTTTTCTAAAGCAGATAAAACATTAGGTTTAAAATCCATAGATTTTTCGATCGCGTCATCTATGCTTTTTTCAATTTTAGATTTAAAAATAGAGATTGCCGGATTAATTAAATAGGTAATCGGCAGGCTTTTCCCAAAAACCAGCATGGTAGGACTTTCGTTCCAATCCAGGGACTTGAACTCCGTTTTGGTGTTCAGTTTCCAATTGGTTAGGGCTACTTCGCTTGACAAGGTGATTACACCATTGAGGTTAAATTCGCGAATGTCGTAAAGTTCAACTCCTAATTTCTTGGTACCGATTCTGTATTTAACAGTTGCTTTTAGAGGCAGGATAGTTTTTATTTTTTTATCGGGATTTGCAGGATCATTTTGAGTTTTAATGGGAGCCAGTTTCCAGATTTTCATTTCGATATCGTCGTCTTCTATATTGGTATCCTCATAAATTAAACCATTCAAAATAGTATTCGTCTGGTTTTCTATATCCCGAAGTTTTACCGTAATGGGTAAGTTTATAAACGATGGATTGCTTTCATAAACCAAAGGGCTGGCGTCATCCGGCTCCGGTTTTAAAGTTTCTAATTTTTGAGTAGAAGAACATCCAACAAGTACATTAAGTACCGTGAACAGGGAAAGAGCAGAAAGAAACTTCATTAGTGCGATTTTTTAGTAATGCAAAATTAAGAAAACAATTATATTATCTTAAAAAAGTGTAACAATTGATATGAAATGGAGTCTTATTGAAATAGTAAGGCAGAATTATTAACGTTTTCTTACCACAACTGACTTAATAAAAATGTTATTATTGTTTTAAAATTTAACAATACCATGATTGAAATCAAAGATTTGCACAAGTCCTATAAGATGGGAAGTTCAGAGTTACATGTGTTAAAAGGAATTAATTTTAATATTGCAGAAGGCGAATTGGTTGCTATCATGGGATCCTCGGGTTCTGGAAAGTCGACACTTCTTAATATTTTAGGAATTTTAGATGAGGCAGATTCGGGCAGTTATATTTTAGATAAAACACCAATCAAAAAACTGAACGAAACGATAGCTTCAAAATATCGGAATAAATTTTTAGGATTTGTTTTTCAATCTTTCAATTTGATCAATTATAAAACGGCACTTGATAACGTTGCTATGCCCTTGTATTATCAGGGAGTAAAAAGAAAAGAACGTTATGATATTGCAATGAAATATCTGGAAAAAGTAGGTTTAGGGACGCACTCGCATCATTTGCCAAGTGAACTTTCCGGAGGTCAGAAACAACGTGTGGCTATTGCAAGAGCGTTAGCCTCAAATCCAAAAGTGCTGTTGGCAGATGAGCCAACCGGTGCTTTAGATACCAAAACTTCGTATGAAGTAATGGAACTTATTCAAGGAATTAACGATGAGGGTAAAACGATCCTGATTGTAACCCATGAGCCCGACATTGCCGCAATGTGCAAAAGAAATGTGGTCCTGAAAGACGGATTAATTATCGACGATAAAATGGTAGAACAAGTTAGAGCTACATCTTATGTTTAATATTGAACGTTGGCACGAAATATTTGAAGCCATTTCCAAAAACAAGTTGAGAACCTTTCTTACCGGAATTTCTGTGGCTTCAGGAATTTTTATTCTGGTGATTTTACTTGGAGCAGGAAAAGGACTTCAGAATGGAATTGAAAAACAATTTGAACGCGACGCTGCGGGGATTATTGAAGTTTGGAGTAATACAACAACAAAAGAGTATAAGGGTTTAAATCCCGGAAGACAGATACAGTTTAGAAATAGTGATTACTCACAATCCATTCAGAAATTTGAAGATAAATTAGATAAAAGAGCTTCAACCTTTAATTTTTGGGGAGCCGTTATTTCATATGGAAAAGAATCGGGGGCTTATCAATATAGAGGGGTTGATCCGGATTATGGTGACATAGAAAATGTTACGGTTGTAGAAGGGCGATTTATAAATAGTAGAGATCTTGCTAAAAATGAAAAAGTCGCTGTTATTGGAATGAAGGTTAAAACGGATTTGTTTAAAGGAAAAGAAGCGCTTGGGGAGGAGATTTCAATAAGTAACATTAATTTTAAAGTAGTAGGGGTCTTTACAGATCCTGCCGGTGAAAGAGAGGAAACAAGAGCTTATCTGCCATTAACTACTGTGCAAAGAGCTTTTGGAGGAGGAGATAAAATTAGTAATTTGTTTTTTACTCTAAAAAAGACAGATGATTATGATCAAGCTTTGGCACAATCAAGAAAGTTTACAGAGGATTTGAAGCAATTATTAAAAAGTAAAAATATTATTGCACCTGATGATGATAGTGCAATAGGAGTGAATAATACAGTTGAAGATGCCAAACAAGTTTATGATTTAAATCTGTACATCAGATTGTTCTTTTGGTGGGTAGGTATCTGTACCATTGTTGCCGGAGTAGTGGGGGTAAGTAATATTATGTTGATCATTGTAAAAGAGCGAACAAAAGAAATAGGAATCAGAAAAGCATTGGGAGCGTCACCGTTTTCTATTATTTCTATGATCCTTCATGAGTCTATTTTTATTACTACAATAGCAGGTTTTGTTGGTTTACTGGCAAGTTTATTATTGTTGGAATTTGTTGGACCAATGGTTCAAAGTGAATATTTTCAAAATCCTCAAGTTGATTTTACGGTGGCCTTAACCACGTTGGTTTTACTGGTATTTGCAGGAGCGATGGCCGGCTTTTTTCCAGCATACAGAGCCGCCAAAATTAAACCTATTGTAGCACTTAGAGACGAATAATTATGTTTAAAAAAGATAATTGGGATGAAATTTTACAGGCCTTAACAGCCAATGTCTTTAGGACAGTGCTTACAGCATTTGGGGTGTTTTGGGGGATATTTATTCTTGTAATACTGCTAGCGGCAGGAAATGGTTTAGAAAACGGAGTTAAAAAAGGTTTTGACGGAATTGCGACCAACACCATGTTTATGTGGAGTCAGACGACCTCAAAAGCCTATAAAGGTTTGCCTAAAACCCGTCGTTACGATTTCAGAAACAGCGATGTTATGGCTTTAAAACAGGCATTTCCGGATTTGTTATATGTTTCACCAAGAAATCAGTTGGGTGATTTTAACGGAACTAATAATGTCGTTCGTGGCACCAAAACGTCCTCTTTTACGGTTTATGGCGATTATCCGGAGTTGATCAAGCAACAACCGATGGATATTATAAAAGGTCGTTTTGTAAATCAGCAGGATATTGCCGAAAGAAGAAAAGTCGCGGTTATTGGTAAAGGCGTAATCACGGAACTGTACGGAAAAGAAGAAGAATCGATCGGGAGTTACGTAAAAATAAACGGAATCAATTTTATGGTAATTGGCGTTTATAAATCCAAACAACAGGGAGGGAATGCAGAACAGGAACAGAAAAATATTTTTGTTCCGTTTACGACTTTTCAACAAGCTTTTAATTTTGGAGATAAAGTGGGCTGGATGGCGCTTACGGCAAGAGACGAGGTGTCGATTACAGATTTAAAACCAAAAATTTTAGAATTGATCAGAGCACTGCATTCGGTAAATCCTACAGATGACAGGGCGGTGGGGAATTTTGACTTGTACGAACAATTTAAGAAGGTGCAAAGTTTGTTTGACATTCTAAAAATCATTGCTTATTTTGTGGGAACCTTAGTTTTAATATCAGGGGTAATTGGGATCTCTAATATTATGCTTATCGTAGTAAAAGAACGTACAAAAGAAATTGGAATCCGAAGAGCCTTAGGAGCAACACCGGCAGCCATCAGGGGGCAAATTTTATCAGAGTCTATCTTTTTAACTATTATCTCGGGGATGTTAGGAATAGCAGTAGCAACCGGAATTATAGCGATTCTGAATCTGGTTTTAGATTCTATGCCACCTGATAGTAATACTATGTTTGCCAGTCCAAGCGTAGATTTAGGAGTAGTGTTTGTAGCATTATTAATATTAGTTGGATCGGGTTTGCTGGCAGGATTTATTCCGGCGCAGACCGCAATCAATGTAAAGCCTGTAGATGCTTTACGAGCAGAATAAATTATCAATCAAAAAAATAATCGATTAAACCAAAAACAAAATGAAAAAAGGAGTAACGGTAACTATTTTAATTTTTATTGCTGTAGTTTTCTTTGGCGCACTATATTATTTGTACGCTAAAAATCAGGAGTCACCTATCGTCTTCAAAACGGAGAAAGCAGAAATTAAAACGATTGTAAAAAATACCATAGCGACAGGTAATATTCAACCGAATGAAGAGGTGTTAATCAAACCAAATATTTCGGGTATTATCGAAGAAGTGTATATCAAAGCAGGAGAAAAAATCAAGGCTGGTGATATGATTGCGAAAATTAGAGTAGTAGCCAATGTGTCTAATGTAAGCAGTACACAAAATCAGGTGCAAACGGCTAAAATTGCTTTAGACAATCAGGAGAAAATCTTTAAAAGACAAAAAACGTTATTCGATAAAGATGTTATTTCGGCAAACGATTTTGATGCTGCACAATTGGCTTACACACAAGCCAAACAAACTTATCTGGCAGCCAAACAAAGTTTAGATATTGTAAAAACAGGAACAACAACTTCTTTGGGGAATTATGCTAATACGCTAATTCGTTCTACTGTAAACGGAATGGTTCTGGCTGTTCCTGTGAAAGTGGGGAATCAGGTTATTGAAAGTAATAACTTTAATGAAGGAACTACAATTGCAAGTGTTGCCGATGTTGGAAGAATGATCTTTATTGGAAAAATTGACGAATCTGAGGTAGGGAAAATAAAAGAAAATTTGGCGATTGAAATTACAGTCGGAGCGATTGAAAACAAAAAGTTTGAGGCTGTTTTAACGGATATAGCGCCAAAAGGAGTAGTGGAGAATGGAGCAATTCAATTTGAAATTAAAGCATCATTACCTAATAAAGAGAAAACTTTTATCAGAGCCGGTTTGAGTGCAAATGCGTCTATCATTTTAGAAAAAGCAGAGAAAGTACTTGCCATTAAAGAATCATTAGTTCAATTTGATAAAAAAACACAAAAACCTTATGTAGAGATTGAGACAACACCTCAAAAGTTTAAAAGAAAAGATTTAGTTTTGGGGGTAAGTGATGGGATTTATGTTCAAATTAAGAGTGGTATTAAGAGTACGGACAATATTAAAATCTGGAATCAGGGCCTGATAACAGAGGGGGAGAAGAAATAATTTAAAAATTTGTAGGTTTTTTGCTTTTAAAATAAGTTAAATTTGTGTAGTATTGATGCTATACTATCATTCAAAATATATGAAAATAAATAAATACAACACTCTTGTTTTTACAATGCTTCTTGGATTTGGATTATCAGGTCAGGCGCAAACAAAAAAATGGACTTTAGAAGAATGCGTGAGATACGCAATGGAAAATAATATCACAATTAAAAATACAGAATTAGATATTAAAAACGCAGCTATTGATAAAAGAGGGGCAATCGGTAACTTTCTACCATCCGTTAGTGCCAATGCTTCACATTCCTGGAATATTGGTTTGAATCAGAATATCACAACCGGTTTGCTTGAAAATCAGACCACACAATATTCTTCTGTTGGTGCTTCAGTAGGAGTAGATATTTACAAAGGTTTACAGAATCAAAATACACTTCGAAAAGCGAATCTTTCTATTGTTGCTTCAAAGTATCAATTAGTAAAAATGCAGGAAGATATTGGATTGAATGTTGCCAATGCTTTTCTGCAGATTCTTTTTAATAAAGAAAATCTAAAGGTAAAAACAGAGCAATTGTCTATCGATGAAAAAAGACTTACCCGCTCTGAAGAAATGGTAAATGCGGGAACAATTCCTCGTGGTGATTTGTTTGACTTAATGGCTACAGTTGCTACAGATAAGCAAAATATTATTATTGCCGAAAATAGTTTATTGATTTCTAAATTAAGTTTAGCACAACTTTTACAGCTTAAGGAATTTACAGAATTTGATGTTATTGATGATACCAATGCGAAAGATGAAAATAATATCATGGCACAAAGTCCAACTGATATTTATAATAAAGCAAAAGAAATCAGAACAGAATTAAAATTAGCACAGACTAATCTTGAAATTGCTGAAAAAAATGTTGCAATTGCAAGAGGTGCTTACCAACCTACATTAAGTGCTTTTTATAACTTTAATACAAGAGCAAGTTATTCGCAAATTCCTGTAGGTGCAACTCCTAATTTAGATAATCCTACAAGTCAGATTGGTTATGTTCAGGGAACAAATCAAAGTGTTTTAAAGGATAACTATACTCCGGTTTTAGGAAACGCAGCTCCGATTGTGGATCAATTTAGTGATAATAAAGGACAGTCATTCGGGCTTCAGCTTTCTGTGCCGATTTTTAATGGCTTCTCCGTTAGAAATAATGTAGAACGTAATAAAGTAAGTTTAGAGAAATCTAAAATAGATTTAGAGCAAAAAAGTTTAGATTTGCAGCGTAATGTTTATACTGCCTTTACAGATGCAAAAGGGGCTTTAAATGCGTATGAATCGTCTAATGTAACTTTAGAAGCAAGACAACAAGCTTATAATTATGCAAAAGAAAAATATGACGTAGGTTTAATGAATTCATTTGATTTTACACAGTCGCAAACCTTGTTGACCAATGCGCAATCAGATGTTATCAGGACTAAATACGATTACATGTTTAAGATCAAAATAATTGAGTTTTATTTCGGAATTCCAATTGTCCCAATTATCACAAAATAATTTAGTATGTCAAAAAAAACAATTTATTTCTTAGTCGGCGGTGCGATGGTTGTTATCGCAGTTTTGGTTTTTCTTTCAAAATCGGGTGTACTGGGAAATAAGGATAAAGGAAAAGAGGTAGAGATTTCAAAAGTAGTAGCTTCAACTGTTGTTGAAACGGTTTCGGCTACGGGTAAAATTCAACCCGAAATTGAAGTGAAAATAGCTTCAATGGTCTCGGGAGAAATCATTGCATTAAATGTAAAAGAAGGGCAAGTTGTTAAAAAAGGAGATTTGCTTGTTAAAATAAATCCGGATTTATATACTTCGGGATTAGATCGTTCCGTGGCTAACTTAGCGGGATCTAAAGCAGGTTTAACGCAATCTGATGCTAGTTTTAAAGAAGCTAAATCAAATTATGAGAGAAATAAAACCTTGTATGATAAAGGCGTAATTTCAAAATCAGATTGGGACAAAGCGGTCGCTTCTTTTGAAGTAGCGAAAGCCACCAAACAAAATGCTTATTATAACGTACAAAGTGCTTCGGCTTCTGTAACTGAGGCAAAGGATAATTTGGGACGTACTACTATTTATGCTCCGGCTGATGGAACCATTTCTGTATTAAATGTAGAATTGGGAGAACGTGTTTTAGGAACACAACAAATGGCAGGAACAGAGTTGTTAAGAGTGGCGAACCTCAATAATATGGAGGTTGAAGTAGATGTAAATGAAAATGATATCGTAAAGATAAAAATTGGTGATGAGGCCAATGTTGAAGTCGATGCTTATCTGAAAAAGAAATTCAGAGGAGTTGTGACGAGTATTTCTAACTCAGCAAGTACTGCTTTGACTTCAGATCAGGTTACTAATTTTAAAGTTAAAGTTCGCATTTTAAAAGAATCTTATCAGGATTTATTAGAAGGTAAACCGTCCACCTATTCTCCTTTCAGACCAGGGATGACCGCTACGGTTGATATTAGTACACAGACGAGGAATAATGTTTTAGCAGTGCCAATTAGTGCTGTTGTGGTCAAATCGGATACCGCAGCTGTAAAGGATTTTACAGTAGAAGATCCTAATGAAGATAAAAAAGCAGCTCCAAAAAGCGATAAGAAATTTGAATGCGTTTTTGTGAAATCGGGCGATAAGGCCAAAATCAGAATCATCAAAACAGGTATTCAGGACGATACGAATATCGAAGTAATATCGGGACTGAAACCAGGGGATGTTGTCATTACGGGGCCTTATACTACGGTTTCTAAAGATTTAAATTCGGGAGATAAAGTGAAGCTTAAAAAAGCAGATACTTCTAAAAAATAATTCAGGTTAAATAATTCAACTTAAAAAAAAATACATTGTCTTTTATTCTCAATATTGAAACCGCTACCAAAAATTGTTCTGTAGCAATTGCAAAAAATGGTGAAACAATTTTATGTAAAGAAATCGCAGAAGAGGGATATTCCCATGCCGAAAAATTACATGTTTTCATCGAAGAAGTAATTGCCGAGGCGGGGATTTCTGTTCAAGATTTAACAGCTGTAGCGGTAAGTCAGGGACCAGGCTCTTATACCGGTTTACGAATTGGAGTTTCGGCTGCAAAAGGCTTGTGTTACGCATTAAACGTTCCATTGATTGCGGTTGATACCTTATTGACTTTGGCTTCTCAGGCTCAGGTTACAGAGGGGAAAATTATCCCAATGCTTGACGCAAGAAGAATGGAAGTGTACAGCGAGATTTTTAATGCTAAATTAGAAGTAGAAAGAACAATTCAGGCAGAAGTGATAGACGAAAATTCTTTTGGAGACATCAGTGAGACGATCTATTTTGTTGGAGATTGTGCCGAAAAAGGCAAAACAGTTTTGACAAAAGAAAATTTTATCTTTTTAGAGAATATCAAATACCCTTCGGCAGCAGCAATGAGTAAAATCAGTTTTGATAAGTATCAAAAAAGCGACACCGTAGATGTCGCTTACTTTGAACCTTATTACTTAAAAGATTTTATGATGACTACGCCATCAAAAAAATAAGAAGTACTTTTTATTTTTGAATGGTGTACGGTTGAATTGCAATTCCGGCTTCATCTAAAGCTGTTTTGCAATTTTCCAGAGTTTGAGAGAAAACAACACCATAATTTTCATTCTTTGCCCACGGACGTACCGAAAATTCGATGGCACTTGTTGTTAGGTTTTTAACAAAAACTTCAGGAGCAGGATTTTTAAGGACGTTAGGGTTTTTAGTTAAAACCTCTAAAAGCACTTCTTTCGCTTTTTTAATGTCTGAATCATAAGAAACAGCAAAAGTTAAATCAGCTCTTCTTTCTCCCTGCATAGAGTAGTTAATAATCGTTCCATTAGACAATGAACCGTTAGGAACAAAAACCGTTTGGTTGTTGGCAGTTAACATCTTGGTAACGAAAATCTGAATTTCAACTACAGTTGCGATAACGCCTTGTGCTTCAATAGTGTCTCCAACTTTAAAGGGTTTGAAAACAATAATCAACATTCCTCCTGCAAAATTCGAAAGGGAACCTTGTAAGGATAAACCAACTGCAAGTCCCATTGCTCCTAAAATGGCAACAAACGAAGAAGTTTCAATTCCAAGTTTTGAAATAAAAGTTACAAATAATAAAATTCGTAAAGCCCATAGTAGAATGTCAGCAAGAAATTTAGTTAAAGTAGGGTCTAGATTTCTCTTAACCATTATCTTTCTAATGATTCTGTTTATTAATCTTATGGCGTATAAGCCGATAAATAAAATTACAAATGCCGAAATGAATTTTGGCGAATAATCAAGTAATACGTCCACGAATTTGCTGGCGTAATTACTAATCTGATCTGAATTGATGTACATATTATAAGAATAAAAAAACCTTCTCAATAGAGAAGGTATATTAGTGGTGCAAATATAAAGATATTTATTTTTATAAGAAAAGATGTGGCTTTTTATTCCTTGTCTGTAGCCTCATCAGCAATCTCATCTTTGGCAATTACGGTTTTTTCATTAACATCGGCTACAGTATCTGAGATAACGGTTTTGGTTTCTCCGGTTAGCTCACCTGCTTTTTCTTTTACAGAATCAATGACTTCACCTATAGAGTCAGAAGCTTTTTCAACGTATTCGCTCACTGTTTCTTTGGCCTGACTGGCATATTCGGCAGCAGTATTAAGTAGCGGTTCCGAAGCTTCTTTGGCTTTTGCCAGCGTTTCTTCAGCAAAAGTCTCTGCTTGGTCTATATAGGGTGCAGCAGCTTCTTTAGCCTGTTCAAAAGTACTTTCTGCCTGATTGGCCAAATCGGTAGCTGATTCTTTGGCGGTGCCAAATAAATTCTTGAAAAACGAAGATAATCCCATAGTTTCTGATTTTGATTGGTTTATATTACAATATTAATTATTTCTACAGAATTTATAGTATTATAATTGAAATAATTTACTGAAAATTAGAGAGATAGGGTAAAATAAAAAAAGCGCCTCGATTGAGGCGCTTCTGTTTTTATGCTTTTTTGTTTTATGCGTTTACAGCTTCTACTTTAATCGCTTCATCGTTTAACATGCTTTTTAGCATGTTTTCGATACCGCTTTTTAGTGTAAAAGTAGAGGAAGGACAACCACTGCAAGCTCCTTGTAAAATTACTTTTACCGTTTTGTCATTTTCATTATAAGAGTCAAATGCAATATTACCACCATCAGCTGCTACCGCAGGTTTTACGTATTCTTCCAGGATATTAATGATTTGCTGAGAAGTAACATCTAATTTGTCAAAAGCTTCATCTTTAGTGATGTCGTTTTTAGTAGCCACTTCGATTAATGTTTCATCTAAAACAGTTCCTCCGTTTTCAATGAACTGTTTGATGAAAGTTCGTACTTCAAGTGTGATTTCCTGCCAGTCATTGATGTCATATTTAGTTACCGAAATATAATTTTCATCAATAAAAACTTCTTTAACATAAGGAAATTTAAACAATTCCTTTGCCAATGGAGAAGAAGCAGTCTGATCAATGTTTTTGTATTCAACAGCATTTCGGGTCAGCATTCTGCTAACTACGAATTTTAATGCCGCAGGATTTGGAGTTGTTTCGCCATAAACCGTAATAGGCTGTTTTTTAGCACTGCTTTCCTCAATTTTTATGATCACACCACCTTTGTCTACAAAAGACTCGATTTGTTCTGCAACAGCGTCTTTTACATCATCCCATTCCACAATACTGTATCTTTCAATAGCAATAAAATTCCCTGAGATATAAACTGTTTTTACAAACGGAAGATAGAACAATTGCTGCGCCAATGGCGAAGATTGTGCGTCATCGATATTTTTGAATTCAAAGTTTTGATTCTGAGTGATGAAATCTTCAAATTCGAACTTTAAGATCGTTGGATTTTGAGTTTCTTTTATAGTGATTTTTGTCATGAGCTTTATTTTTTTGCAAATTTAGTAAAGTTATTTTCTACTAATACCTATATTTGGTTTTTTAATAAAATAATTAAGACTCTTTTCAAATTAATCGTATAAAATGCGAAGAGTTGTAAGTATATCTAAGCAAAGTTGCCTTTATGGAATTTAGAATCAGAGTATTATTTGTTTTTTTGATTAGCTCTCTTTATTCTTATTCACAAGAAGGAATTCCTGTGTATTCAGATTACTTGTCTGATAATTATTATTTAATCCACCCTTCGATGGCTGGCGCGGCAAATTGTGCTAAAATCAGACTTACCGCCAGAAAGCAATGGTTTGGCCAGGAAGATGCCCCATCCTTGCAAACATTAAGTTTTAATGGCAGGATAGGAGAGCGATCCGGAGCCGGGATTATTGTTTTTAACGATAAAAACGGATACCATTCTCAAAAAGGTTTTAAGCTTACGTATGCACATCATATCATGTTCTCGAGAGACGAAATCGATTTGAATCAGCTTTCTTTTGGAATTAGCGGGGGATTGATTCAGAATCAGTTGGATGAAACACAATTCGGAACAACTTTTGACCCGCTTATTTTCGGTTCTGTGCAAAAAGATTCTTATTTTAATGTTGATGTAGGGGCTTCTTATAACTATCTGAATTTTTATGCTCATGCTACTGTTCAGGGATTATTGGAGACCAGAAGACAATTGTACAGTGATCTTGAAAGTGATAACCTGAGAAAGTTGCTGCTTAGTGTAGGGTATGTTTTTGGAAAGAAAGAGAGTGTAACTTGGGAACCTTCTGTTTTATTTCAATACTTTGATAAGACCAAGGAAAAATCAATTGATTTAAATTTAAAAGCTTACAAAAACATGGATTTTGGAAGTTTGTGGGCAGCATTGTCTTATAGAAGAAGTTTTGATGGAGCTGAATATAGCCCGGGAAGTGGAGTCGCTTCTCAGAAATTACAATATATTACACCTATAATAGGTATAAATTATAAAAATTTCATGTTTGCCTATACTTATTCTCAAGTTACCGGAAATGTGAAATTTGATACTGGTGGTTATCACCAGATTACTTTGGGAATCAATTTGTTTTGTAAAAAGGAACGTTACGATTGTAATTGTCCTGCTATTAATTAAAAATCTTTTTTATGTTAATTAAATCTGTAAACGGAAAATCACCTGCAATTCCTGAGGATTGTTATGTGGCCGAAAATGCAACTATTGTTGGAGATGTTACTTTTGGAGATTCCTGTAGCGTTTGGTTCAATGCTGTTATTCGCGGTGATGTTCATTATATTAAAATCGGAAATAAAGTTAATATTCAGGACGGAGCCGTTATTCATTGCACCTATCAAAAGCATCCGACTATTATAGGTAATAATGTTTCAATAGGTCATAATGCAATTGTTCACGGCTGCACGGTTCATGACAATGTTTTAATCGGAATGGGCGCTATCGTAATGGACAACTGTGTGATCGAAAGCAACTCTATAGTAGCAGCCGGTGCTGTTTTAACGCAAAATACGGTTGTGACTTCAGGAAGCATTTACGCAGGCGTTCCGGCGAGAAAGGTAAAAGACATTGATCAATCTGACTTTGCCGGCGAAATCGAACGTATTTCGAACAATTATGTTATGTATTCCGGTTGGTTTAAAGACGAAGAATAATTTACAAAAGGATTTATTCTTAAAAATCCTTTTGTATAACCTCGTATTTGTCGTTTAAGATCGATTTTAAAACCGATGGATTTGAATTGACATAAAAGACAGGTTCGCTTTTTTCTGCAGCTGTAAAGCCTGCTTTTTCGCGTAATACATTTTGAGTCTGACGTGCCACAGCCTCTCCTGAATCTATGATCCGAATGTGTTCCGGCAGGATTTTTTTGATCTGCGGAATTAAGTATGGATAATGACTGCATCCTAAAACCAAATAATCAATATTGGCCTCGATCATTGGTTGCAGATAAGTTTCTAATAATTGCGTCATTTCTGGCGAATTAAGATTACCCTCTTCAATAAGCTGAACGAGTCCATGGCCTACTTGTTCAATGATGGTCGTGTTCTGAAACATTTCGGCAGTTTTGTTAAACAATTCACTGTTGAGTGTGCCTTGAGTAGCGAGGATCCCAATAACCTGTGTTTTCGAATTCGTAGCGGCAGGTTTTATAGCAGGTTCAATTCCGATAAAAGGAATGTTGTAGCTTGCACGAAGTTCACGAATAGCATTTGTAGTAGCAGTATTGCAGGCGACCACAATTAGTTTGCAATTGTTTTCGATTAAAAAATCAACATTCTTTTTGCTTAGTGCTACAATTTCTTCCTTGGTTTTTTGACCGTAGGGCGCATTTTTACTGTCGGCTAAGTAAATGGTTCTTTCATTCGGAAGTAGTTCATGAATGGCACTCCAAATGGAAGTTCCTCCGATACCGGAATCAAAAACACCTATAGGATTATTATTCGTCATAAAGCAAAGTTACATATTTCTGCGTTTCTCTACAATCCGGATTTTAAATAAAAATAAGATTTAAGGAAGAATAAAAAGGTGTGATGGATGTAGTTGGTTAAAACGATTCTGAAGGTAGAAACTTGTAGTAAATGTACTCTGAAATCTGTAAAATGTATGTTGAGGTTTGTCAATTTCGAGCGAAGTCGAGAAATCACAGTAGAAACTCCGTACAGTTTGTCATCCTGAGGGACGAAGGATCTTCGTTTGCTGAATCGATACCGTTGGGCTTTACTTTACGGAATTACTTGTGAAGATACTTCGTACCTCAGTATGACAAAATTGAGAAAAATAGAAACCTCGTACAGTTTGTCATCCTGAGGTACGAAGGATCTACGTCTGTCGAATCGATACCGTTAAGCTTCACTTTACGGAATTACTTGAGAAGATACTTCGTCCCTCAGTATGACAAAATTGTGGAAAATAGAAACGGAGCAGCTAATGTGATTTCTCATTCTTCGAAATGACATAGACAAGCACAGCTTTGACTTATCCATAACTCGTAGGTTTGGAATTTGGAATTTCAAAAACTTGGAATTTAACCCTTGTGGTCATTGCTCTAAAATAAAAAAAACGGCTCCAACTTAAAAAGCAGAGCCGTTTTTTTATAATAAGAAAGTGTTTCTTAGAATCCTAAGTCTTTTTTAACGTCAGCTGTAACGTTTGGACCGTCAGCTAATAAAAGAGTAGAACCGTCTAATACGTATTGGAAACCTTTAGCTTTTCCAACTTTTTGAATAGAAGCTCTTACTTTTTCCATTAATGGTTTTACGATATCAGTTTCTTTTTGTTGTAGTTCTTTTTGTGCATTGTCTCTGTAATCAACAATTCTTTTTTGCATGTCTTGAACTTCTTTAGAACGCTCACCGTTTACAGCTTCTGTTACTGTTGCAGCTTCAGCCTCATACTTTTTGATTTTTACTTGATATTCGTCAACCATTTTTTTGTATTCAGCATCATATGTACCACTTAATTTTTGTAGTTGGTTTTGTGCGTCAAGCATTGCAGGCATTTTCGACATAATCTCGCTAACATCAACATGGGCTACCTTAGCTTGTGCGTTCATTGTGTTACTTGCTCCTAATATTAGCATAGCAGCGATTAGTAAAGTTTTGATTTGTTTCATCATTTTTAAAATATTAATTAATTATTGGTCGTATTTGTTTTCTGTGCTGCGGCTTCTTTTGCTTTTTTGGCCGCTTCTCTTTCTTCTAAAATTTTCTTCTTTCTTTCTTCTAATTCTTTTTTACGCTGCTCGTAAAGTTTTTGTCTTTCTTCTGCTTTATTTTCTGTTGCCGCTGGCTGAGCTGTTGTTGTTTTTTGCTCTGTCGTGGCAGCAGGTTTATCAGTAGACGGATTTGTTTTAGTAGCGTCTGTTTTTGCTGGTTCAGAAACCGTGCCATTTTTTCTGGCCTCTCTTTCTTCTAATAATGCTTTTCTTCTGTCTTCGTATTCTTTCTTTTTAGCTTCCTGCTCTAGTTTTCGATCTAAAATTAATTTCTCTCTTGCTGCTTTTCGGTCATCTAGTACTTTTTGTCTGTCTTTCATGGCAGGATTCTCATCGATAGCGTTTTCAAGATTTTCTTTTTTCTCTTGTTCTTTCAATTGCTTTTTAGTCAATTGTTCACGCTTATCGGTTCGGTTTAAGATACGGATAACCTGATCGCTAATATCAAACTTTTTATTGCTAAAAAGCATTGTTAAATCAGAAGACTTGTCAAAAACAAAATCATAATTTTTGGCTTCGGCAATATCCTGAACGGCTGTGAAAACCTGATCTTGAATTGGTTTTGCTAAAGCCGCTTTATGTCGGATTAAATTTCCGTCAGCTCCAAATTGCTTTTGCTGGTAATCCAGCATTTCTGTTTCCAGAAATTTAATCTCTGTTTCTCTTTCATCGATAAGCTCTTTAGTCAGTAATGCTTTTTCAGCTTTAAGACTTTCTTTGAGATTATTGATGTCCGTTTTTTTGGTCTCAATTTCTTGTTTCCATTTTTGAGCTTTTAGCTCTAATTGTGCATTTGCTTCTTTATAATCAGAGACATTTTCTAAGATATACTCCATATCTATGTAGCCAATCCTTGTCGATCTTGTCTGTGCCTGACTTGTATTTGCTACAATCAAGGCTAAAAATATAAATAAAAATTGTCTTCTCATAACATTACTTTATTTGAAAATTTTTAACCAAATATAATCTTCTTAAAATTGCTGACCAATAATAAAGTGTGGTTCCCAACCATTTGGTCTGTTATTAATTGCTCCCGGTGCAGCATCGAAACCATACCCGAAGTCAAAACCTAATAGTCCAAACGCCGGCATAAATACACGAACACCAAGACCTGCAGAACGATATAAATCGAACGGGTTGTAAGCTTTAAACGTTGGATAAGCAGCTCCAGCTTCTATAAATGTTAAAACATAAATTGAGGCCGATGGTTTTAAGGTTACTGGATAACGAAGCTCCATAGAGAACTTATTGTAAATCGTTGCTCCAATTTGCTGTCCATATCTAGGATCTTTAGGATCTTCAATAATCGGTGTCAACGTATTGTTTTTATATCCTCTTAATCCAATAGTCTCTCTACCGTCCATAGAGTAGTTGGCCATTCCATCTCCTCCCATGTAAAAACGTTCGAAAGGCACTACACCTCGTTCTTGATTATAAGCACCCAAGAAACCAAATTCGGTTAATGTTCTTAAAACTAATTTACCATACACTTTAGTATACCAGTCTGCTTTAAATTTAATTTTATAATATTCTAACCAGTTGTATTTCTTCTGATCGACTTTTGCAATGTCAGTATCTGCATTTTGGTAATTTGTACCTACACTAGATAATCCGGTATTTCCATTTACTACTTCAGTCTTAACGTAATCACCAGTATTTAGAGGTTTACCATCTATTCCGTTTCCAGATTCTCCTGTATATTGTGTTTTGTATTCTTTTTGATTGCCTAGATCACCATAATCAATACCATTGAACATAGAGTAAGGAGGTGTAACTTTTGCAGAAATACTAAACTCCGAACCATAAGTTGGGAATATAGGATTGACCCCTTTATTACTTCTTGAAATTCCAATAGTATACGCAAGGTTTCTTGACGCGCCGTTACCAAAGGTAAACAATCCTGTGTTATAATTGTTCAGGTCATAATGTTGGTAACTTACGGATTGTGACAATACGAAGTAGTCATCCGGCACTGTAAGTCTTTTAGCAAGACCAACTTGTAACGTTAAGATGTTAAAACTTTTGCTCTTATCTACATCTCTTGTCACAAAATTGTTTAAGAATTGTTTACTGTAAGAGATAGAAGAACTAAACTGTACTGGTTTTTTTCCACCAAACCATGGTTCTGAGAACGATAAACTATATGTTTGGAAATAAGTACTTCCTTGTAAACGAAGTGATACTTTTTGTCCGTCTCCCATTGGTAAAGGTTTGTAAGAGTCTTTCTTGAATAAATTTCTGGCTGAGAAATTATTAAAAGAAAGTCCTAAGGTTCCAATGAAACCACCTCCACCGTAACCTCCTTGAAGTTCAACCTGGCTTGATCCTTTTTCAACAACATGGTATTCGATGTCTACTGTTCCGGCACCTGCGTCTACATTCTTGAATTTTGGATCTATCGCCTCAGGATCAAAAAATCCTAATTGTCCAATTTCACGAATCGTTCTTACTAATTGTTCTTTACTGTATTTTTCACCTGGTTTAGTTCTTAATTCACGGTAAATAACATGATCATTTGTTTTGTCGTTTCCAACAACTGTAATTTTATTAAAATAAGCGATTGGACCTTCTGTAATTCTGATCTCAAAATCGATTGTATCATTAGCCGTTTTTACCTCTACAGCATTAATGTTTGAAAACAAATATCCATTGTTTTGGTACAAATTGGTAATGTCTTCTGCATCCGGTTTTGTTTTGTCTGCGATCCTTTTTTCAAGTAAAACACCGTTATATGTTTCTCCTTTTTTGATCCCTAAGTAGCGATTCAAAAGGTGATCAGGATAAACCGTATTTCCTAAAAACTTAATATTTCCAAAGTAATATTTATTTCCTTCTTCCATTTTAATTTTAATGGCAAGCATATTTTTCTCTTTGTTGTAAGCAACAGAGTCATAAATAATACGTGCATCACGGTATCCTTTTTCTTTATAGGTAGAAATAACTTTTTCTAAGTCGGTTTTGTATTTTTCAGGTATAAATTTTGAAGATTTAAGAATGCGGAAGACATTTTTTTGTTTAGTGTCTTTCATAGCGGCTCTCAGTTTAGTATCGCTAAGTTGGGTGTTCCCTTCAAAATCGATACTGCTGATTTTTACTTTGTCGCCTTTATCTACCCGCACAACCATATTTACCTGATTTCCTGCAGTGGTATCGGGAGTAGTAGTAATAGTGACTTTGGTGGTGTAAAAACCGTCTTTTTTATACTTGTTTTCGATGTAATTTTTGGTAGTGGTAATAAGGTTTTCATTAACAATTTTGTTTTTAGTCAAATTGTTATCTTTAATTAAACCTTCTACTTTATTCTTTTTGATACCGACAAATTTGACCTCATTAAGCTTAGGAAGCTCAATAATATTCAGGTCTAAATAGATACTGTCTTGTTCGATTTTATTTACATAAAACGAAATTTCGTCAAAAAGTCCCAGTTTACCCAATTTTTTAATTGCGCCACTGATTTCTTCTCCGGGTACCGTTATTTCCTGTCCTTTTTGAAGGCCAGAGAAAGTAACCACAGTTTGTTCATTGAAGCTTATTTTACCAACGACAGAGACTTTAGCAAGAATGTACTTTTTTCCTTGATCAAAAGGAACTCTTTCTTGTGCTTTTATTTGTGAAAAACTACCCATTAGAATCAGGGTAAGGACTAGTTGTATTCTTTTTTGTAACACTAAAAAATTATTTAATTTGTTCACTGGTTTTTCCAAATCTACGTTCTCTTTTTTGATAACTAATAATAGCCTCATATAAATCTTGATCTTTAAAGTCTGGCCACAAGACATTAGTAAAATATAATTCTGCATAGGCGATTTGCCATAGCAAAAAATTACTTATTCTATGTTCTCCACTTGTTCGTATTAATAAATCTACGTCAGGTAAATTTTGCGTGTAAAGATGCTCATTTATAATTGAATCGTCAATAGCGTCTATTGAAATTATATTATTTTTAACTTTATCACTGATGATTCTAACGGTATTTACCAATTCTTCTCGTGATCCGTAACTTAAGGCCAGAGTAAGAGTAAGGCGGGTGTTGTTTTTTGTCTTATCAATTACATCTAAAAGTTCTTTTTGAGCACTTTTGGGTAACTTATCAAGGTTTCCAATAGCATTAAGTTTAATGTTATTTTCCTGTAAAGTACCAAGCTCTTTTTTTAAAGAATTGATTAGAATTTTCATTAAAGCTTCCACTTCGAGTTTTGGACGATTCCAGTTTTCTGTTGAAAAAGCATATAAGGTTAAATACTTAATACCAAGTGTAGCACAAGTAGTAATTGTTTTTTTTACAGACTTTGTTCCGTTTTCGTGACCAAATGCTCTTAAGAAGCCTTGTTGTTTTGCCCAACGCCCATTTCCGTCCATAATAATGGCCAGATGTTGTGGTAAGTTTGTTTGATCTATAGAGTCTAGTAAGTTCATTGTATTAATATGCGCAATAGCAAGGTTTTTGTCCAAAGGTATACGTTAAAGTAACACCTGAGAATACATACCAATCATTATTATTTAAATTTCCAAAACGTAAAGGAGCTAAATTTCCATTGCTGGGATTGCTTCCGTCAATATTATCAGTAAAGGTATAACGCACTCCGGCTTCTGCAGCTAAAATCAGATGTGGCGTTATATTCGATTTTATACCCAATATAATAGGTATTGCAAACGAATTTGAATTTTTGATTTTTCTGGTTTGTCCACCCGAGATATACAAATCATCATAGTTGAAGAAACTCAATCCCGAAAACAGATATGGTGTAACTTTAGGATGATAATCGTGAAGATTAAAATCAAAAAAGTTAAATTCCAGACCAGCCGACAGTTCTTTTATGTTGTTTTTAAATTTATAACCTCTGTTGCTTCTTCCGGTTTCTTTAGAATCAAGGTCATTTCCTATTACGGTAGACTGAGTGTAAGAGAAACGGTAGGAATGGCGTGGGCTTCGGTTCCATTTATACAGTATACCAAAAGCCGGTTTTTCAGGAGCGATATAGGTGGTCTTTCCTACGTCTCCTACAAAGTTACTTCCACCCAAGAAAACACCAATCTCATTTATTTGAGCACTTAGTGTTAAGAAGGGGAAAAAACAGAACAATAAATTAAAAATTTTCTTCATTTAATTCAGAATTGCGTGCAAATATAATAATTATCAATACGAATCAAAGTTTCTTTAGTAAAATGTGCTTTTTTTTCAATTTACGATATGATTTTTAGACATTTAATGATGATTCGCTACATGCAGAACGGGAAAAAGTACCGCAATAGTATACTTGTGAATCAGAAAAGAGATTAATTTCTTTTGTCCTCTCCCCAAAGCAATTTGTTTCTCAAGGTTTTCAAGAAAGTCTCGCCTGGGATTTCGACCATTTTTATTTTAAAATTGGTCTTTTTTATGGTTAAAATGGATTCGTTTTTTACAGAAGCAACTCTGGAATCCAGTGAAACTAAATATTGATCGTCTCTACCCGAAACACGAAGTTTTACCTCGGTATCATCTGGAATTACAAGAGGTCTTGCCGTTAAATTATGAGGGGCAATAGGGGTAATCACTAAACTTTTGACGTCTGGCGTTAATAATGGTCCTCCGCAACTTAAGGAATATCCTGTAGACCCTGTTGGTGTAGAGATGATTAAACCATCCGCCCAGTACGAAGTCAGGTACTCATTGTTCAAATGCGTTTCAACTGTAATCATCGAGGTCGTGTCCTTTCTGCTTATGGTAACCTCATTCATGGCAAAGTTTAATTCGGCTATAGCATCATTTTTTGGCTCACAAGTCAGGCTTAATAAAGTTCTCTCAGAAATCGTGTAGTTTTTGTCGACTACAAACTGTAAAAAACTATCAATCTTTTCTTTTTGTACGGTGGCTAAAAATCCGAGTCTTCCAGCATTTATTCCTAAGATTGGAACGCCTGAATCCCGAACTAGAGTAGCTGCTCTCAAAATAGTCCCGTCACCGCCAATGCTGATCAACATTTCAAAGCTATCATCTAAAGAAGTAGTCGAAGAAAAGGTGTTGTACTCCGCATTAATAAGTTGCTTTTCATAAAGCATTTTTAGAAAATTTTCTTCAATTACCATTTCAACGTTGTTCGAATTGAAGAACAAGAAAATGTCTTTTATGATCGGTTCCGTACTGTTTTGATAATATTGTCCGTAAATCGCTACTTTCATTCTTTTTGTTTAGATAATGAGAAAATTTGATGATGTGTCAATGTCTTGGGGGACGATCTGATTGACTCATTTTCTGCTTGTTATATTTTAAATTATATATTAAGGTACTTGTCCAGATAGTCAGAACGTTCTTTTAAACTGTTGATATAGGTGTCTTCCTGATGTTCTGAAATAATTTCGTAATTGTATCTTCTGAAAGTCTGAATGATTTCATTCATGGCTCCCAACCCGATTTTTATCGTGATCTGAACATTCTCGAGATCGGCTTCAGAGATAAAACAACCCAGAATTTTACCGTTATTGCTTTCTACAATCTGAGTGATCTGACTCATGGAGTAGTCTATAAGTCCTTTTTGAACGATAATGATGCCACCTTGTTCTTTTAAAAATGGAGTTTCTTTAAAAAACTTCATTATATCTTCCATTTCATAATAGCCGATATAGGTGTTGTTTTCGTCCAGAACAGGAACGGTGTTGGTGTGATTTTTAGCAAAAACCTCTAAAAGATCTAACCAAATCATTGATTTTCGCGCAAAAAAACGTTCAAACGTATATTTATAGTCAATTGTTTTTTTGTCCGTATCAAAAGTTTCAACATCATCAGAGGAGATGCTCCCAATGTAAATACCATTCTCTAAAACCGGAAAATGGGAAAAACTTAGGTCAGCAAAAAAGTCCTGAACCGACGCTATCGTTTCCTGGCTGTCGATTGCTCGAAAATCGTTTGTGATATAGTTGGTAATTTCTGTCATAGATCAATTGTGGATATTTGATGCAAAATAATCAAAAAATAGCAAAAACTGCTACCTTTTACTTTGTATTTTTGTGGTAACAAATATAATGTTACTAGAATTAATTATCTATTTATATGACAAAATTAAGTGTAAATATCAATAAAATTGCAACGTTGCGAAATGCCCGTGGCGGAAATGTTCCTGATTTATTAAAAGTGGCGAGAGATATCCAGAATTTCGGAGGACAAGGAATCACGATTCACCCACGTCCGGATGAACGACATATTCGCTATCAGGATGCACGCGATTTAAAAGCCATTGTACATACCGAATATAATATTGAAGGAAATCCACAGCATAATTTTATTGATTTGGTTTTAGAGTGTAAACCAACACAAGTTACCTTAGTTCCTGATGCAATTGGGGCCATTACTTCTTCTGCCGGTTGGGATACTATAAAAAATGAATCTTATTTAAGTGAGGTTATTCAGGAATTTCAGCGTAACGGAATCAGAACTTCGATTTTTGTAGACCCGGTTCTGGAAATAATTGAAGGTGCCAAAAAAACAGGGGCGGACCGAATTGAATTGTATACAGAAGCTTTTGCACATCAATACGGTTTAGGAAATAAAAATGGAATTGATCCTTACGTTGAAGCAGCAAAAGTAGCCAACGAATTGGGTCTAGGGATTAATGCAGGTCATGACTTAAGTTTGGATAATATTCAATTCTTCAAACAAAACATTCCGGGATTATTAGAGGTGTCTATTGGGCATGCCTTAATTTCAGAAGCGCTTTATCTTGGTTTGGATAATGTGGTGAATATGTATTTGCAAAAATTAAAATAAGACTTTATGCTTTATTCAAAAATAGAAGGCGAAGGGAAACCTTTCGTCATCATGCATGGTTTTTTAGGAATGTCAGATAACTGGAAAACGCTTGCTTCGCAATATGCAGCGTCAGGTTTTCAGGTTCATGTTTTGGATTTGCGAAATCATGGACGCAGTTTTCATTCCGATGAATTTACCTATGAAGCAATGGCAAAGGACGTGTTCGAATATTGCCAGGCAAATCAGCTAAGCAAAATTGATATTTTAGGACATTCGATGGGAGGGAAGGTAGCGATGCTTTTCGCGACGACTTATCCGGAATTAGTAGATAAATTAATTGTGGCTGATATTGGTCCGAGATTTTACAACCAGCATCATCAGGATATTTTGGCGGGGTTAAATGCAGTTGATTTTTCTGTAAAGCCAAGTAGAAATGACGTAGAGGCTATTTTGACACAATATGTTCCGGATTTTGGAACCCGTCAGTTTTTAATGAAAAATTTATATTGGCAGGAACCCGGACAACTGGCTTTTCGTTTTAATCTGGCTGTTTTTAATGGTAACTTAGATGCTATAGGAAAAGCGTTGGCAGACGGTTTAGTTTTTGATAAACCGACCTTGTTTATACGTGGAGGAAGTTCCGGTTATATTAAGGACGAAGATATGGAGGAAATACGTCAGCATTTTCCGGATGTGAAATTAGATACTATACCTAATGCAGGACATTGGCTTCATGCTGAAAATCCAAAATTGTTTTTTGAACTGACAACGGCATTTTTAAAAGAGTAAGTTTTGAGGATGATGATTACTGTTATTAAAGTTAAAGGATGAAAGTTTTAATTGTACTGGGGTCTCCAAATTCAGAACTTGGAAATTTAGAGCAAATAGCGCTGGATCGATTAGATTATTGTTTGGATATTTTTGAACCAAAGGATAACTATATTATTTGTACAGGAGGTTTTGGAGCGCATTTTAATACAGCGCCTTATCCGCATGCAGACTATGCAATGAATTATTTAACAGAGAATGGACTTAGTGCGGAAAACTTCTTAGAAGCGGCCTTGTCTGCTAATACAGTTGAAGACGCAGTATTAGCAAAAAAGATATTGATTAAACACCACTTAAATACGATTGTTGTGATTACTTCTGACTATCATGTAGAAAGAGTGAAGCTTATTTTTGATGAAATTTTAGGATTTGATAACGTGGAATATGCCGGAGTAGTCCATGCTATTTCTGACACGGAAAAAGAGCGATTGGTTATCCATGAAAAAAAAGCAATCAATGGAATTTTAAGCAAAGGCTTATATTATTAAATTTTAGTACTTTTAAATAAATTTTAAACCATACAATTATGAATTTATTACTCAGACTTCTTGTTACCGCTGCCTTGGTTTTGGTGATCGCTCACTTTTTGCCAGGTGTTCATGTTGCCAGTTTTACCACCGCTGTAATTGTTGCGGTAGTTTTAGGGTTGCTGAATCTTTTTATAAAACCAATATTGGTCATTCTGACTTTTCCCGTTACGATTGTGACGTTGGGCTTGTTTTTACTGGTGATTAACGCCATTATTATTCTACTGTGCACTAATATTGTCGGAGGTTTTAAAGTGGAGTCTTTCTGGACCGCATTATTCTTCAGTATTATATTGTCTATTCTTCAATCTATTACTTATAAAATTGTAGGAGACGATAAATAAACTAAAATCAAAGCCGAATAAAAAAGGGCTTCAAATACAATAGGTTAAAAACTTGGTTGGGTTGCAAAAATTTTATAATTTTGCAACCCAATTTTATTACGTAAATTAAAGAACACGATGGATATTAAAAGAGTAGCAATAGACGCTGTTAATGAAGTGATTGTGATGAACGTTGTTCACATGGACTACAAAGGGCAGGTGCAAAAAAGAATAAACGAAAAAATGCCTTTAGCAACTGTAAAAGGTTTTAGAAAAGGACAAGTACCTAAAGACCTTGTTGAAAAACAATACGGAAAAGGTATTAAACAAGAAGAAATTCAAAAAGTAGTTGATTTAGCTTTAGAGCGTTTTGTACAATCTGAAAGATTAAATCTATTAGGAACTCCTCTTGCTAAAGTAAACGAAAACTTCGATTGGGATGCTGAAGAGTTAACTTTCGAATACGAAATTGGTTTAGTGCCAAACTTCGAAATTAATTTAGAAGCTAAAAATGATATCGTAAAATATATCGTTACAGCTGATGCTAAATTAATCGACGGTCAGGTAGAGCGTATCCAAAAACAATTCGGAAAAGCAATTCCTCAAGAAGCTGTTGTTGCAGATTCTGACTTAACAGGAACTTTTTCTAATGAAGAAAACGGAATCAATAACACAACTACCATTTCTGTAGCTACTTTCAACAAAGCTGCCGGAGATAAATTCATCGGTAAAAAAGTAGGAGACGTTGTTGCAGTAAGCACAAAAGGTTTATTCGAAGATGATCACCAATTAATGGACTACCTAAAAGTAGGTCATGATAATGTTCACGGTTTAGATATCGAAGTAAACTTTACTATCGAAGCTATCAACGGAGCTGAATTGGCAGAATTAAACCAGGATTTATTTGATAAACTTTTTGGTGAAGGAAAAGTAGCTTCATTAGAAGACTTAAAAGCTAAAATCAAAGAAGATGCTGAAGCGCAATTTGCACAACAAGCAGATCAAAAATTATTGTTAGACGTTCAGGATTTCCTTATCGAAAGTACAAAATTTGATTTACCGTCAGAATTCCTTAAAAAATGGTTGCAAACTGTTGGAGAGAAAAAACTTTCTGCAGAAGAAGCTGAAGTAGAATATGCAAGATCTGAAAAAGGATTGCGTTTTCAATTGATTGAAGGAAAAGCAATGGCTCAAAGCAATATCCAAATTACATTTGAAGATTTGAAAGCTTTTACAACAAACGCGATCAGACAACAAATGGCTCAATTTGGTCAAACAAACCCAACTGACGAGGAAGTACAAGGAATCGTGGCTAGAGTTTTATCTAACCAAGAGGAAGTAAAAAGACTTTCTGAGCAAGTTGTTGCAGAGAAATTGTTAGAGTTGTTTAAAGAGAAAGCAAATCCAACAACTAAAGAAGTAACTTACGAAGAATTTATTGCTGCATCATACGGAGAATAATTTCTGAAAAAATAAGTATATTTGAGCGTCAATTGATATTTTCTTTTGACGCTCTTTTTTTTTGTTTCAGGTTTCAGGTTTCAAGTTCATGAAACCTGAAACTTGAAACCTGAAACTTTTTTTAGAGAAAAGACGACATATTGGCATTATTCATAAAAAGGTATGACCTTTGATAAATTAAAATAGACATCAAATAAACTTAAACTTAGAACAGATACATATGAACTACGGTAAAGAATTTAAAAAATTTGCTACAAAGCACCAAGGAGTAAATGCCATGTACTATGATAAAATCGTAGCGGCAATGAACCCAACTAATATGACTCCATATATTATCGAAGAACGTCAGTTGAATATTTCTCAATTAGATGTTTTCTCCCGATTAATGATGGACAGAATTATCTTTTTAGGAACAGGTATCGACGACCAGATCGCTAATATCGTTCAGGCACAATTACTTTTCCTGGAAAGTGCTGATGCATCAAAAGACATTCAGATTTATTTAAATTCTCCGGGAGGAAGCGTTTACGCAGGATTAGGGATTTATGACACTATGCAATACATCAAACCTGACGTAGCGACAATTTGTACCGGTATGGCAGCTTCTATGGGAGCCGTTTTACTATGTGCAGGAGCAGCAGGAAAACGTTCCGCTTTACCACATTCAAGAGTAATGATTCACCAACCATCAGGAGGAGCACAAGGAGTAGCTACCGATATGGAAATCAACTTACGTGAAATGTTGAAACTAAAAGATGAATTGTACAACATCATCTCACAACATTCAGGGCAAACTTTTGATAAAGTACACAAAGACAGCGAGCGTGATTACTGGATGATCGCAGACGAAGCTAAAGAATACGGAATGATTGATGAGGTGTTGAGAAGAGGATAAAAATTGGTTTAAAGTTTCAGGTTTTAAGTTGCTATTGTTAACTTGGAACCTGAAACTTGAAACTTGAAACATAAGAAATGGCAAAAGTAGTATTAGAATGTTCGTTTTGTGGAAGAAAAAAGCCAGAAACCAATTTATTGATTGCAGGTATCAATGCACATATCTGTGATAAGTGTATTGAACAGGCACACGGAATTGTATTAGAAGAATTAAAATCAAGCGGAAGTGCAAAACTAGTTGGGGACTTAATCTTAAAGAAACCAAAAGAAATTAGAGCTTTCTTGGATCAATATGTAATTGGTCAGGATCAGACTAAAAAAGTAATGTCGGTTGCGGTTTACAATCACTACAAACGTTTAATGCAACAGCAATTAGACGACGAAGTAGAGATCGAAAAAAGTAATATCATTATGGTAGGTCAGACCGGAACTGGAAAAACATTGGTGGCAAAAACGATTGCTAAGATGTTAGACGTTCCTTTGGCTATTGTGGATGCAACGGTACTTACAGAAGCAGGTTACGTAGGAGAAGATGTTGAAAGTATTTTGACACGTTTGCTACAAGCCGCTGATTATGATGTAACCAAAGCCGAAAGAGGAATCGTATTTATTGATGAAATTGATAAAATCGCCCGTAAGAGCGATAATCCATCTATAACACGTGACGTTTCAGGTGAAGGAGTACAACAAGCATTATTGAAATTACTGGAAGGAACAGTTGTAAACGTACCACCAAAAGGAGGTCGTAAACATCCGGATCAGAAATTTGTAGAAGTAAATACCCAAAACATCCTGTTTATTGCAGGTGGAGCTTTTGATGGAGTAGAGCGTATTATTTCAAAACGTTTAAACCGTCAGGCCGTTGGATATTCTACTTCTAAAAATGTAGACAATATCGACAAAGACAATTTGTTGCAATATATTATTCCAAAAGACATTAAAGATTTCGGATTGATTCCGGAGATTATCGGTCGTTTACCGGTTTTAACGCACATGGATCCTTTGGACAGAGAAACGTTACGTGCAATCTTAACGCAGCCTAAAAATGCCTTAATCAAACAATATCAAAAGTTATTTTTGATGGACGAAGTTGAATTCAGTATCACGGATGAAGCTTTAGATTTTATTGTTGACAAAGCATTAGAATACAAATTAGGAGCACGTGGATTGCGTTCGTTATGTGAAGCAATCTTAACCGATGCGATGTATGAATTACCAAGTTCAGACGACAAAACACTGACAATTGACAGAGAGTATGCCGAACATACACTAAGCAAAAATTTATTGAAGAGAATGGAAATTGCTTCGTAAAACAATACTATAAAACGCCTCATCTGAGGCGTTTTTTTTTTTTTGACTGAAAAGTGGTTTTTTAATTCTCGACGCAGTAAAAAAAAGAGATTGATCTTTTAGTTGTTAAGCTAATGAGGGGCGGTTTAAACCATATAAGTGATGTAAGTTCATTTAATTCTATGCTTATATTTTCTTCAATGAGTTGTATAGTTTAATTTTTTGCGACTTTCCGTCTTTGCGAGAGAAATAGTTCCAATGTTTGCAAGACATTTGTCGCAAGGAGAGTTATAAGTTAATCTAATTCAAAACTTATATTTTCTTCTATGACTTATATGGTTTAATTTTTTGCGACTTTGCAAGAAAAATAGTTCCAATGTTTCAAGACATTTTTCACAAAGAGAATTATAAGTTCACTTAAGTTAAAGCTTATATTTTCTTCTATGACTTATATGGTTTAATTTTTTGCGTCTTTGCGAGAAAAATAGTTCCAATGTTTACAAGACATTTATCACAAGGAGAGTTTAAGTTAATCTAATTCAAAACTTATATTTTCTTCTATGACTTATATGGTTTAATTTTTTGCGTCTTTGCGAGAAAAATAGCTCCAATGTTTACAGGACATTTGTCACAAGGAGAGTTATAAGTTAATCGAATTCAAAACTTATATTTTCTTACATCACTTATATGGTTTAAAATTTTTTGCGACTTTGCCTTTTACTCCAAAAAGCGTAATTTACTGCACCCTAAACTTGTCGCGATATTCAATAGGTTTCATACCGACCATTTTATAAAACACTTTTCTAAATGCTTTAGGATCATTATAACCTGTTTTTTCTATAATTTCAGAGATTGAAAGCTGCGTTTGCTCCAGGTATTTCTTTGAACTCTCTACTCTTATATTCTGTAAATATTCAATAGGCGGAATTCCCGTAACCAGTTTAAAACGACGTGTCATGTTTCGGGCGCTGGTGGGAATATCTTTGGTGATCTCTTCCAGTTTTTCTATGGTACTGTATTGATTCTCTATTTTTTGCTGTAGCATGGCAACCAGACTGTCATTATGCAAATGATTGGGTCTGAACGTGCTGAAATAACTCTGTTTGTATCGGTTTAAATCAATCGAGAAAATCTTGGCGATTTGAACTGCAATCTCATTTCCGCAATATTTCTGAACCAATAGAATCAATAAATGAAAGGTTGAGGTCGAACCTCCACTGGTATACAAACTCCCATCTGCCGTTAAAGTTTCCTCTGATTTTAGTTTGACTAATGGAAAAGCTTTAGTAAAGGCACTACAGGCATCTACATGTGTAGTAGCCAGCTTTTCATTTAGTAAACCTGAAGCAGCAAACAAAAACGCACCGGTACAAAAACTAGCCAATTCAGCTCCTTTTTTGTGTTGCTTTTGTAACCACGGAATAAAACTTTTGTTCTTCGCAATCACCTCACTCATATTGTCTGTAGTAAAAGCGGGAATCAAAATCAATTCCGGATGTTCTTCAGAAGTTTCTATTGGTTGTACTTCATATCCAAACAAGTGTTCCTGATTGATCTGTTCGGAAGATTGAAAGATCATAATCTCAAAAGGTTTTTCAATTCCGGTATGCAATTTATTAGTGGTTTCAAAAACTTCTAAAATCGCTGCAATGCTCAATAATTTATAGTCATGCGGTACAATTAGACCTATTTTTTTGCTCATGGTTTGTTGCTTTTTGAAAGTTAATCTCTACACAAAAGTATAAAAATTGTCTCATATGACCCTAAAAATGACTTTTATTGTATTCTTAAGGATTGTTTAAAATTCTAAATTTGTCTTAAATAATTAGTAATTTTATAAATATGAAAACAGAAATTTTCTTAAATCTTCCAGTAAAAGATTTAAAACGGTCCATGGATTTTTTTACAGAATTGGGTTTTACATTCAATATGAACTTTACAGATGATAAAGCAGCTTGTTTGGAAATTGGCGAAAATATTTTTGCTATGCTTCTCTTGGAGGAGTTCTTTAAAACCTTTACTAATAAACAAATTTGTGACACCTCCAAAAGCACTGAATTTTTAACGGCTTTATCCGTTGACAGTCGTGAAAAAGTAGATGAGATAATAGCGGCCGTTGTAAAAGCCGGAGGAACAGAATATATGGAGGCAAAAGACTATGGTTGGATGTACCAAAAAGCCTTTTTAGATCCGGACGGACATCATTGGGAAATCTTCTTCATGGATGAAAGTCAGGCTCCTTCAAATTAAATTTTTAACTAACAATATAAACTTAAACAACTATGATTACAGTAAAGAATACAATTGACGCACCGATAAGTAAAGTTTGGGAATTTTGGACATTACCGGAACACATTACAAAATGGAACACACCTTCGCCGGACTGGCATACCCCTTATGCTGAAAATGATGTAAAAGAGGGCGGAAAATTCAAATCGACTATGGCTGCAAAAGATGGCAGTATGAGTTTTGATTTTGAAGGAGAATATACGTTGGTCAAACAAAACGAAGCCATCAATTATGTAATAGCAGACGGACGTAAAGTGGAGATTAGCTTTAAGCAAACGCCAAACGGAGTAGAAGTGGTTGAAAGTTTTGACCCTGAAACAGAAAATTCGGAAGAAATGCAACGCGGAGGCTGGCAGGCTATTATGGATAGTTTTAAAAGTTATGTAGAAAGTGCAACCTAAAACGGACAAAGATGACAAAACAAATTTGGTTGAATCTACCTGTTAAGAATGTAGCAAAAGCAAAAGCCTTTTTTTTGAAAGTAGGGTTTACTTTTAATGAGCAACAGGATACGCCCAGCTCGACTTGTATGTTGGTTGGAGAAAAGAATTTTGTAGTAATGCTTTTTGAAGATGCTTTGTTTGAGAGCTTTTCTCAGAACAAAATTACAGATACACAATCGAGTTCAGAAATCCTGATTTCGATTGATGCCGAAAGTAAAGAGGAAGTAGATGCATTAGCAGAAAAGGTAAAAGCAGCCGGAGGGATTGTTTTTGCTCCGCCGGCAGAAAACCAGGGTTGGATGTATGGTTTTGGTTTTGCCGATTTAGACGGTCATCGCTGGAATGTTTTATATATGGATTTTAGTAAACTACCACAACAAAATTAGATATGGAAAGATTAGAATTTGCAATTAGAATAAAGGCTTCACGAGAGAAAATATGGTCAGTTTTATGGGAGGAGGAAACCTATAAGAAATGGACTGAAGTTTTCTGCGAAGGTTCCTCTACAATAAGTAACTGGAACGAAGGAGATACAATACATTTTTTATCCCCTGGAGGTGAAGGAATGTATAGCATTATTGAAACAAAGATTCCTAACGAATATATGGCTTTTAAACATTTAGGTGAACTAAAAGATTTTAAGGAAATGCCCATTGATGAGGAAACAAAAAAATGGAGCGGTGCCATGGAAACGTATCGATTAACAGCTGACGGCGAATTTACTGATTTGGTGGCTCACGTTGATGTAGTCGAAAAATACCTGGATTACTTCAAAGAGACTTTTCCAAAAGGATTGGAAAAAGTAAAAGAATTAGCAGAATAAGAATAAATGATCAATGACAATAAATAATAACAACAAACAATAAAATATCATGGCAACAGTAAACCCTTATTTAATATTTAATGGAAATTGCGAAGAAGCATTCCTATTTTATAAATCAGTTTTTGGAGGAGAATTTCCATATATCGGAAAATTTAAAGATATGCCTGAAGGCGAAGAAGGATGTACAGGTGCATCAGAAAAAGATGCAGACAGAATCATGCACGTTTCTTTACCAATTGGAGATACTATTTTGATGGGAAGCGATAGCAGCGAACAATCCGGAGATGTAGTGGTTGGTGGAAATTTCTCCGTTTCAATTAATGTAGCAAGTACAGAAGAAGCAGATCGAATTTTTAACGGATTATCAGCTGGCGGAGCGGTTTATATGCCGATGGAAAAAACATTTTGGGGTGCTTATTTCGGAATGTTCAAAGATAAATTTGACATCAGCTGGATGGTAAATTTTGATGAAAATATGCCAAGTAAATAAAGACTGATAAGCAATTATTCTATCTTTAAAAGACTAAAAAATGATTCCTCAAAATGGAGTCATTTTTTGTTTGAAGTTACCAAAAGTATATTTATTTTAATAATTAGTGTTAAATGTTAAATTAATTAAAAAATAGCCATTGATTTGTGTTTTTTAGGTCTAAAAAAACAATGATTATTCTTTTTTATCAACAATAGATTGCCGATTTTTGTCGCTTCGTAATCAATAAAGAAAACATGGCAGCAGAAGGCAAAGAGATTATTTTATTAAAAGTTTCCGGTCATGATAAGCCGGGAGTTACAGCTGGTTTAACAGCGGTATTGGCAACTTATGATGCTGTTATTTTAGATATAGGTCAGGCCGATATTCACGATACACTTTCATTAGGAATTTTATTCGAAATTGAATCCGGCTCAAGTTCCGGACCTGTTTTAAAAGATTTGTTGTTTAAAGCTTACGAATTGGAAATCAAAGTGAAATTTACTCCGATTTCTATTGAAGATTACGAAACCTGGGTAAAATCGCAATCAAGACAACGTTATATCATTAATATTTTAGGAGAGCAATTGGCCGCTTCACAATTGGCCGCAGTGACTAAAATATTGTCTGATCAAAATCTGAATATTGATTCCATTATAAGACTAACGGGCAGAACTTCTATTATTGAAATAGAAGAAAATCCTCGTTCTTGCATACAATTAGCGGTAACCGGAGAAATTGTAGATAAAATTGTCATGACGGCCAGTTTTATGCAGATTTCAAGAACTTTAGATGTTGATATTTCTTTCCAGGAAGACAATATTTACAGAAGAAACAGACGTCTGGTTTGTTTTGATATGGATTCGACATTGATTCAGACCGAAGTAATTGACGAGTTAGCCGAATTAAACGGAGTAGGTGAGCAGGTAAGAGCAATTACAGAACAGGCCATGAACGGTGAAATTGATTTTAACGATAGCTTCAAGCAGCGCATGGCTTTATTGGAAGGATTGAGTGAAGATGTTTTACGATCTGTTGCAGAAAAATTACCTATAACAAAAGGAGCCCATCGTCTGATGAAAGCCTTAAAATACTACGGATATAAAACAGCAATCCTTTCCGGAGGATTCACCTATTTTGGCGAATACTTGCAAAAGGAATTAGGAATTGATTATGTTCACGCGAATCAGTTGGAAATTATAGACGGTAAGCTGACCGGTAAATATTTAGGAGATATTATCGACGGACAGAAAAAAGCAGAGCATTTAAAAGCTATCGCCGACAAAGAAGGAATTCATATTAACCAAACAATAGCTGTGGGTGACGGTGCAAATGACTTACCGATGCTAAACTTAGCCGGTTTGGGAATCGCTTTTCACGCCAAACAAAAAGTAAAAGAAAACGCCGCGACCTCAATTTCAAGCTTAGGACTTGACGGTGTTTTGTATCTGTTAGGGTATCACGACAGGTATATTGATATGATGTAGGCTTCGACTTCGCTCAGCCTGACAATGGGAGTTATTGAGCCTGACAGTTGGAGTTGGATTCAATAAGTCTGCGAATAGAACAGCAGGTTTTAATTTGTGAAAATTAGTGTAATTCGTGGCAAAACTAAACCTTACGCAAGTACATTGATATAGTGTAACAATTAAGGTGTCACCCTGAGCGAAGTCGAAGGCTTTTAAGCGATAAAGGGGCTTCGACTTCGCTCAGCCTGACAATGTGAGTTTATTAAGTTTGAGAATATAGAACAGCAGGTTTTAATTTGCGATAATTAGAGTAATTCGTGGCAAAAAAACTATAGCACCTTCAATCATTCCAGATCCCCAAAGTTTTACCCCAGGTTGGAATTTGGAATTTCAAAAGTTTGGAATTTAAAAAATTTGGAATTTCAAAAAAATCACGACATTTCCTTCAACTGTTCCAGATAATCTCTCTGATTCGAAAGTCTCGGAATTTTATGTTGACCACCCAATTTGTCTCTTTCCTTTAGCCAGTCGTAAAACAAATTTTCTCTGGCAATGTTAATTACCAAAGGATTTAAGGTCATGTTGTTGTAGCGTTTGGCTTCGTAATCAGAGTTTAAAGTCTGTAAGGTTTCATCCAGTACTTTTTGGAAAAGCCCTACATCTGCCGGTTTTTTCTTGAATTCGATCATCCATTCGTGTGCTCCTTTTTCTTTGTCCTTCATGAAAATAGGGGCAACCGTATAATCGATTACTTCTGTTTGAGTAAGTTGACAGGCTTTGGCAATGGCCTGATCGGTATTTTCGACCATTAATTCTTCACCAAATACATTGATGTGATGTTTGGTTCTTCCGGTAACTCTGATTCTATACGGGTTTAAAGAAGTAAAACGAACCGTATCACCAATCAAATAGCGCCATAGACCTGAATTTGTGGTAATAACAATAGCGTAGTTTTTATTTAATTCAACGTCAGCGAGACGAATTACTTTCTGGTTTAGAGTTCCAAAAGTATCCATTGGGATAAATTCATAGAAAATTCCATAATCCAGCATCAATAATAAATCACTCGAATTATTTAAATCCTGAATTGCAAAAAAGCCTTCTGAGGCATTGTATATTTCGTAATATTGGAAATCCTTGCTAGGTAGGATTTTCTTGTATTGTTCTTTGTAAGGAGAAAAGCTCACACCGCCGTGAAAATAAACTTCAAGGTTGGGCCATAACTCCAATAAACTTCCTTTTCCTGTATCTTCTAAAACTTTATTCATCAGAACCAACATCCACGACGGAACTCCGGCAAAGCTGGTTACATTTTCATTTTTGGTTTCATTGATGATGGCTGCAATTTTAGCTTCCCATTCGGTCATTAAAGAAGTTTTGTTGCTTGGAGTACTACTAAATTCGGCCCAGATTGGCATGTTTTCGATCAGAATGGCCGAAAGATCTCCAAAAAAAGTATTGTTGTTCTCGTAAATCTGAGAGCTTCCACCCAGACGAAGACTTTTTCCCAAAAACAATTCTGAATCTTCATTGTTGTTCAGGTACAGACAAAGCAAATCCTTACTTCCTTTATAATGACAATCTTCGAGAGCTTCATTACTGACCGGTATAAATTTACTTTTGGCATTAGTAGTTCCGCTTGACTTAGCAAACCATTTGATTGGCGTTTCCCAAAAAACACCCTGTTCACCCTGGCGCGTTCGTTCAATTAGAGGTTGCAATTCCTCGTAAGTAGCAATAGGCACCCGCTCAGCAAAAGTCTGATACGAGTTTATGGACGAAAATTCATATTGTTTTCCTATAATCGTGTTTTCAGAAGCAGTCAATAAGTTGTGTAACAATTCTTCCTGAACTTCATTCGGGTATTTTAGAAAGAGCTCTATTTGATGAATTCTTTGCTTAAGAACCCAAGATGCAAACGAGTTGATTATTGATAAGGGCATGGATAATTTTAGATTTTAGATTTTAGATTTCCGTTTTAGTATCAAAAAGCAGAAGATTTAAAATTTGAATATCGATATACAAATACTAACTTTGTCGTCATACCAAAAATAGTGTATTTTTTACAAAATACAATTTATTTAAGTTAAGAATCTAATTCAAAATTTGAATTTAAAAGGTAGAATTCACTGCCCTTAAAAGTAAATCTAAAGTCTAAAATCAGCAATCTAAAATCCAATGACATATCAAGGCGTACTTACAAAAATGCAAACAGAAATCGGAAACCCTATTCAATATTATTTGGTTTTTGATGATAGTTTTCTCAATATGAATCAATTATTGAATAAAGAAATTGAAGTCAGTTTTGTGGGATATCAATGTCTGAATTGTGGTAAAAAGAAAAAGATCTACAGACAGGGATTTTGTTATGAGTGTTTTTATTCAAGTGCGGCTGTTGGAGATTGGATTATGAGACCCGAATTGAGTACAGCACATTTAGGAATTGCAGATCGTGATTTGGAATACGAACAAAAAGTGCAATTGCAACCTCATATTGTGTACCTGGCGGTAGCGAGTGATATAAAGGTTGGGGTAACCCGTAAAACGCAAGTACCAACCCGTTGGATTGATCAGGGAGCGAGTCAGGCGATTGCAATTGTTGAGGTTCCGAATCGTTATTTGGCCGGAATTACCGAAGTTGCTTTAAAAAGCCATTATACAGACAAAACCAATTGGCGAAAAATGCTTCAGAACGAAACACAGACTTTTGACTTGATTAAAGAGAAAGAAAAAGTAGAAAGTTTAATTCCGGAAGAAGCGCGCGAGTATTTTTACAGTCAAAAAAATGATTTGTATGAATTACAATATCCGGTTTTAAATTTCCCTGCAAAAGTAACGAGTCTAAATTTAGATAAAACACCTACATTTCGAGGAAAACTAACCGGAATAAAAGGGCAGTATCTGATCTTTGAAAATGGTACTGTTTTTAATGTTCGAAGCTCAGAAGGCTATGTTGTAACCATTGCAGTTTAGTTTTTTATTGTTTAGCTAACTAGTTTATTCTGTTGGTGTTACTTGCTGTTTTTTCTGCGAAAAGCATGAAAAAGTTGATACATTTGATTACAATTTTATAATAATTACTTATTAGAAGATTTTTATTTTAGAGAACAAAACAATTTAGATTTGAACAGTTTCAAATTATAGTTGTTTTTCTTGAGTAAAGAGATGTTTTTTCTAATACGTAAATTATATAGTTATGAGTGTTTTAACTGCCATAAATGTTTTCAGAAGGCGCGTAATGCACAGTCTGACTAAGAATGTTGGGAAATCAAAAAGAGACTTAGATATTGTTTTAGTAGATAAAACAGAAATAAAACGAATTTTGATTTGCAGACCCAATGCACGACTGGGAAATCTTTTATTGATTACGCCACTGGTTCAGGAAGTCTCAGAAATGTTTCCAAATTGTAAAATCGATTTATTTGTTAAAGGACCGCTGGCGCCAATTATTTTTAAAAACTACGATACGGTCCATAAAACAATTCATTTACCTAAAAAACCTTTTAAAAGTTTACTGAAGTACTGTAAAGTCTGGATTTCGATAAGAAGACAGCCCTACGATATGGCGATCAATGTAGATCAGAATTCTTCGTCGGGACGTTTGGCGATCATTTTTTCAAGAGCAAAATATAAATTCTACGGAGATTTAAGTGATCAGCAGCAACATCAGCATGTAAAAAGTGATTATGAACATATTGCGAAGTATCCCGTTTATAATTTCAGGAACTACTTAACAAAACTGGGATTAGCAAAAAGCAACAGCATAATTCTGCCTTTAGATCTGAAATTAACACAGCCTGAACTCAAAAAAGGCAAAAAGACGCTAAAGAAAATAGTAGACGGTAGTTCGAAAAAAACAATTTGTTTGTTTACCTATGCTACCGGGACAAAATGTCTGTCACAAGACTGGTGGATGGATTTTTACCAAACGCTTAAACAGCAATACGCAGACTATACCATAATCGAAATCTTGCCAATTGAAAATGTCTCACAGATTGGTTTTGAAGCGCCATCATTTTATAGTAAAGACATTAGAAAGATTGGAGCAGTAATAGCAAATGCAATGGTTTTTATAGGAGCCGATAGTGGTGTGATGCATTTAGCAAGCTCGGTTCAGACCCCGACAGTAGGTTTGTTTTCGGTCTCAGATCTTAAAAAATATGAGCCTTATGACAACAGTAGCATTGGAGTTGATGTTACTACTTGTTCCCTAAAGGATTATTTTAAAATATTGAATGGAATTTTAAATAACGGAAAGCTAAAAGCTTATTCAAAAGCCGTTTAAGGATAAAAAAAAGGTCAATCGCGAGATTGACCTTTTTTACATTATTTAGTTTTTCTTCTTAAACAACCCGTTCAACAAGTCGCCTGCTTTTTTGGTAACTTCCTGAGTCTTTTTCTCTTTTTCAGTTGCCGCAGCTTTCGTTGTATCTTTAGATTTTGTGTTTTTATTAATCAAATCCGTAAGAGCTGATGTACCTTTTTGGGTCAGTTTGTCTTTCTGTTGATTCACTAATTGAGTTGTCAAACTGGTAACGGCGCTTTTCATATCGGTTGTTACCTTCGGATTAGAGAAATTACCGGTAATCATGGCATTCACAGGAATATTATCCAGTTTTGCGGCATCTGCAGGAGACATTTTAGCAATCAATGCGTTTGCTTCACTTCCTAAATATTTAGCCGGAACATCTAATTTTAGATTGTAATTCATAGTTTGGTCAAAACCGTGCGTTCCTCCAACTGTGATTTTGATATCCTGGTATTTAATGTCAAATGGTTTTACATTTACTTTTCCGTTTTCAAAAGTCAAAGCCATTTTCAAATCATTTAAATTCAATTTGCTTGCGTCAAGGAATTTGATGTTTGAAGTTAAGGAATTTAATACCGTAGAATTTTTAGCATTTAGTGTACTCGAAAGCAACTGCCCCAGTAAATCTCCCGAAATTGATTTTAAGTCCGGAGTTAATTCTTTGGCATCTAAATTTCCGTTTAGTTTAATCGTAGAATTTAATTTTCCGTTGATGATTCCTGCCAGAGGAGCAATTTTTTTCATCATGTCCAATTGCGTAAAAGTCTGAGCAATATCTACTTGATTAAAACCTAAATTCATGTCAAAAGTAGGTACTTTGGATTTGGTGGAAACCGCTCCGTTTAATCCAATTGTTCCTCCGAAAATAGACGTTTTAAAGTTTTCTAAAGTTGCTTTTTCGTCTTTAACAATCAATCTTCCCGAAACATCTTTTAGTTTTAAATTATCGTATAAAACTGTAGTTGCTTTTGCGTTTAGGGTACAATTTAAAAACGCGGGAATCTTCATCGCTTCGGTAGGTTTTGCTTGCGTCGTGGCTGTTGCCGGCTCGCCCGAAGTCATGAAATCATCAACAGCAAGTTGGTTAGAACTCATGTTGAAGTTTCCTCTAAGTTCTTGTTTTTTGAACATAAAACCATAGAAGTTTTCCAGAACTCCGTTGATGCTGATATCGCTTTTTCCTGTAGTAGCATCAAATTGTTTAAGGTTGATTTTACTTGGATTAAATTCGACCAAAGCCGTACTGATGTTCATTGATTTGTTGTTTTCATCCGTATACTTAAAACCGGATAAACGCATTGTTCCTGCATTTTTGATGTTTTGATACTGGCTTTTCTCTACAGAAGCCATATCAAAATTGGTAGTTACATCTGCTTTTAAAATACCGGCCAAAGGTTTGTCTAATTTGATTGGATAGGCTTTTGAAAGGTTAGCCAAGTTAATCGTTCCTTTTAGAGCCGCATCTACAATCGGATTTACTGTTATGTTTTTTATATTGGCTTTTGCGCTAAAAACATCCTGGTCAATTCTAAAAGAAAGTTTGTCTAAATTAACATAAGTGTCATTTAAAATCCCTGTTTCATTGATGATTTTGGTGTCAATTACAATGTTCTGAACCGATTTTGGCAAGTTCGGATATTGAAAAGAAGCATTGTTTGAGGCAATTGCAATATTGAATTTTGGTACCGTTGTCTCGGTTAATTCTCCTTTTGCAAAACCAGTGACAGTAAAGTCTCCCGTAGTTTTTACACCGTCTAAACCAGCAGCATAAGCAGAAGGAATTAAACCTAAGAAGTTCGTAAAGGAAGAAGTAGGTGTTTTAAATTTTAAATCATAAATCTGACCCGCTTCAACCATTTGAATGAATCCGTCAAATTCCAGTGGCAATTGGTTAATTAAAGCTTTGTTTTCTTTAAAAGTGTATTTGCTTTTCTCTAAGTCAATGCCAAGAACAGCATCTAAAGTCAGAGATACTTTATTCATGAAATTGGTTTTATCCATGTCTAAAGAAACTTTTGCAGTAGATTTGGTAGTCAAATCCAGTTTTGAGTTGGTGAAGTCACCAGTTCCTTCGTGATTTAAACTGTCAATTACCATTTTAATCTTAGAACCCTGATCAATGTATCGAAAAGTAAAATTCTCGATTTTGTAGTTTTGAATTTTTAAAGCAAGAGGTTTTCCGGCTTCTGTTTTTTCTGTTTTTTCTTTGTTTTTTAAAGCAATATCAAAGTTCCCGACTCCGTCTTTGTTAAAAATAATATTGATTAAACCATTTTCAGAACTAATTCCCTCGATGTTTAAAGGTTCCTCTTTTCCTTTGAAAAGTTCTTTGATGCTCATCTTTAGATTTAATTTACCTAATGATACCAAAGTGTCTCCTTCAAAAGGGGCTTTGTTGATGATAACTAATTTATCAATTCCAACAGTGGCATTCGGAAAGTTTCGGAACAAACTTAAATCAGCATCTGCAAAACTCACTTTGGCGTCTACACTTTCGTTAATGGCTTCGGAGATTTTTGCTTTAATCTGATCTTTAAAAAAGTAGGGAATGGCGAATAAGGCGGCAATAAATACCACGAGGACAATGGCTGAGATTTTTAAAATTTTCTTCAACATAATTAATTGTAAGTTTGAGGTTTACGATTCTGATTTGAGATGTACTATACTTGCAAAAATAGACTTTTATACTTGAGTTTATTTGAAAATTTTCATAAAAAACAATAGCCTGCCGTCGATCGAATTTCGATTAAGGCAAGCTATCAAAAAAAAATAAATTAATTTTCTATGTTTTTAATACTTTATCAAGGGCTGATTTTGATCTTACTAGGATGCTGTAATTTTCGGCTAAAATAGATAAGATGACAGGTTAAAGATGTTAAGTAGAAATTAACTTTTGGTTAATTAAAATAAACAACCCGCCTGAGTTTGTCTCAGACGGGTTGTGTTGATTTTTATTCTTTTTGACCTTGCTTGCAAAAAATGGAATTACTACTGTTTAATATGTAGAAAGATAGATTCAAAAATAATGCTCAGAGATGTTTCAGGAAAATCACCTTTCTTTTTCGAATAGTCTATGTGATTTATTTTAAGTGAAACGTCTTTTTGAGACTATGCAAACTATGATTCTATGTGTTGAAAAATGAATATATGCAACAAGTTTCTTTTATTGAATGTTGATTCCGTAAGGCAACATAGCCTGAACTCCTTTTTGTTTTTGGAATCTTTTTACCTGTTCTAAAATCCTGTAATTTTCCTCACCAATTTCTTCTTTTATGAAAGCTTCTTTTGATTTTGCAAAAGGCAGGCCGGATAATAAATCGTCAAATGATTTTTCGTACTCCGGATAATTCTGTGTGCTGTATGATTTTATTTTAGCAATTTTAGCAGCTTCTGCAATAGCGGCGTTTAGTCCGCCAATTTGGTCAACCAAACCAATTTTTATAGCCTCACTACCGGACCACACTCTTCCCTGAGCGATCGCATCTACCTGAGCAAAAGTCATTTTTCTACCCTCAGCTACGCGTGTTACAAAAGTTTTATAGATGTTTTCTACACCTTCTAAGGTAAAGGCTTTAAAGTTTTCGTCTAATGGCACAAACGGACTGTAATTGGCTGAATTTTCGTGTGTTTTTACTTGTTCAGTATTAATTCCTAATTTAGTCGCTAAGGGCGTAAAATTGGGTAATACTCCAAAAACTCCAATCGAACCGGTTATTGTATTGCTCTCAGCAAAAATTTTATTTGCGTTACAAGCAATGTAATATCCGCCGGATGCCGCGTAATTACCCATAGATACTACAATAGGTTTTACTTTTTTGGTAATTTCAATTTCTCTCCAGATCAAATCAGAAGTCAAAGCACTTCCGCCCGGACTGTCAATTCTAAGAACAATAGCTTTAACGTCTTTGTTTTTTCGGGCTTCCTGCAAAGAACGACGCATGGATCCTTCACCAATTACCGTAACATCACCTTCGCCGCTTTGAATTTCGCCTTGAGCGTAAATAATAGCAATCTGATCACTAGAGGTATTCGCTAAAGCTGTTGTAATGTTATTTTGTGTGTAGTCTAAGATCGAGATTTTGTTGTACTCTTCATCATCAGCAACTTTTAATGCTTTTTTGATGGCATTATGGTAAACATCTTCATAAGCGATAATGTCAACTAAATGTTGTGCTTTGGCCATTTCCGGTGTTCTTGCTAAGAGACCGTTTGCAATTTCATTTAGTTTGGCTACCGGTATATTTCTGCTTTTTGAGATGTCGTTAGAAACCGTTGACCAGATCGAATTTAAAAGAGCGGTTACTTGCTCTCTGTTAGCATCGCTCATTTTGTTTTCTAAAAAGGGTTCAACAGCACTTTTGTATTTTCCGTGGCGTATCACTTCCATGTGAATACCGGATTTGTCCTGAAAATCTTTAAAAAACATGATTTCAGACGAAAGACCTTTAAAATCTAAATCTCCCGCAGGGTTTAGATAAACCGTATTGGCAACGGAGTTTAAATAATATTCTTTTTGAGAGTAAGTATTAGCATAAGCCCAAACAAATTTACCTGACTTTTTAAATTTTTCAAGCGCATTCCTTAAATCTTTACATTGCGCAAGTCCCAACGAAGATTGATCGTTTAAGATTGAAATACCTTTAATATTATCGTCAGCTTCAGCGGCTTCAATGGCGTTAATAACATCACTTAAACCAACATCTTTTTGGTCTGAAAAAACGGTAACCCAAGGGTCTTTGTATTTTCCGGCATAGTCATTTCTGATTTTTCTCAGATCTAATTCGATAACAGAATCAGCTTTGGCAGAAACGGTTTCGCTTCCTCCAAAAATAGCTCCAATTAGAAGTACTCCAAAAAAGAATAGCATAATGAATACAAAAATACCAATCACAGTGGCAATTACATTTCCTAGAAATTTCATAAATATGTTTTTTTAATAAGTAGCGATAAGAGGCAATATGTTACAAGTTTTAAAAACAAGTTCTGAATTAAATTGAGAACTCGTTTTACAAATATATTGTTAATTCTAAAATAGTTTTAGTTAATTTGCATTTATTATGAAATCACAGCATCAGGTCGTATTATCTATAGGAAGTAACGAAGGAAATCGTTTAGCAAACATCGAAGATTGTATTCGTTTGATACATCAGGAAGTAGGGACCATAATTCAGGTTTCAAAGCTATATGAAACACCTGCCTGGGGTTTTGAAAGTGATGCTTTTTATAATTGTGCTCTTATTTTACACACCAATGCTTCTGCACAGAAAGTACTTAATCAGGTGCTGAAAGTAGAAAAACAATTAGGACGCATCCGTGGAAATCAGGAAGGATATCAAGCCCGTACGATTGACATTGATCTGATTGTTTTTGACGATGAAATTATTGAGTCGGAAAAACTTCAGATTCCGCACCCGTTAATGCAAAACAGAAAATTTGTATTGCTGCCCATGCAGGATTTGAAATTAGATTGGAAACATCCTGTTTTTCAGAAAACCATATCCGAATTAATTGCAATTACACCGGACGATAGTGTTTGTACTGTTGTTCAGGATTTGAAAAACCCGTTGGGAGATATTCCGCTTGAGAAGTTTAATTATATTGCTTTTGAAGGCAATATCGGGGCAGGAAAAACGACTTTATCACATAAAATAGCGGAAGATTTTAATGCTAAAACCGTTTTAGAACGTTTTGCAGACAATCCGTTTTTGCCTAAGTTTTATAAAGATCAAAACCGATATGCTTTTCCGTTAGAGATGTCTTTTCTGGCAGACCGATACCAGCAGCTATCAGATGATTTGGCTCAATTTGATTTGTTTAAAGATTTTGTGGTAGCCGATTACCATATTTTTAAATCGCTGATTTTTGCCAAAATCACACTTGCTGAAGATGAATATCGTTTGTACAGAAACTTATTTGATATTATCTACAAAGAAATGCAAAAGCCCGATTTGTATGTGTATTTGTATCAGAATACAGGCCGATTGCTGGAAAATATCAAACGACGCGGACGAAATTATGAACAAAATATTTCGGCCGAATATTTAGATAAAATCAATACCGGTTACTTGGATTATATTAAATCACAAACAGATTTAAATGTTCTGATTATTGATGTCTCAGACCGTGATTTTGTAAAAAAACACGAAGACTACCTTTTTATTCTCGATGAAATACGCAAGAAGATCTAAAATTAGATAATGTGGCAATTTGATAATTTGATAATTATTCTGAACGTGGTAAACAGGGCAATTATCCAATTAACACATTTTCAAATTAACACATTATCAAATTGCCACATTATCTATTTCGGCCAGCTAAGTTTTTGGAACAAATCCCAGACTACAATTCCGGCACTTACAGAAATGTTTAAAGAGTGTTTGGTTCCCAATTGCGGAATTTCGATGCAGCCATCGCAAAGAGCAACAGCTTCCTGAGCAACTCCGTAAACTTCATTTCCGAAAACCAAGGCGTATTTTTGATCTTTCTTTACTTCAAAATCCTGAAGAAAAACAGAGCTTTCTACTTGTTCGATGGCAAGCGTCAGTACGTTTTCTTTCTTTAAGTTTTCAATAACCTCCAATACATTTTCATGATGTTCCCAAGCTACAGTTTCGGTAGCGCCAAGAGCGGTTTTGTGAATTTCTTTGTTGGGAGGAGTAGCGGTAATACCACACAGGATTATTTTTTCAATCAAAAAAGCATCAGCGGTTCTGAATACAGATCCTATATTGTGTAAACTGCGAATATCATCCAATACTAAAATCAGCGGTGTTTTTTTGGATTCTTTAAAATCTTCAATTGATTTTCGGTCTAGTTCACTATTTTCAAGTTTTCTCATTTGCATTGCATTCAGGTCATAAAAAAAGCCTCCAAAGATAAGGAAGCTTTTTCGATTATTTTAAATTGTTTTTCAGATTAGCTTTTAACCGGATCTGGTAAAACAGTACCTTTAATGGTAAGTACTTTTGTTGGTTGTCCTTCAGCATTAGAAGTAACCGTTACCGTTTTTGTAAAAGCACCAACTCTGTCAGTAGCATATTTTACACCGATAGTACCTTTTGCACCCGGAGCGATTGGCTCTTTTGGTGAAGTTGGTACCGTACAACCACAAGATCCTTGTGTGTTCGTAATGATAAGTGGCTTGCTTCCGTTGTTTACAAAAACAAACTCACGTTTTCCATCTGCATTGTGAGCGATAGTTCCGTAGTCAATTGTTTCAGTTTCGAAAGCCATTCCAGCTCCTTCAACTTTAGCTGCTTTTTTCTTAGTACTTTGAGCGTTAGAAGCTGTAATTCCAACTACAGTCAACATTGCGATTAAAATTATTTTTTTCATCTTTTTTAGGGTCTTATTTAATTAGTAACAAATCTAGATAAAATTCTTATATGTGCGCTTAAAAAAAGCTTAAAATATTTTAATTTTTGAAGCTCTTCGATATTTCTTTAAAATAGCATAAATTCGCTGTCATAAATTTTTTCATTTAAAATACAATAATTTGGCAGCGAAAGAGAAAGTGGTGAAGGAAACACCCTTAATGAAACAGTACAATGAAATCAAGAGAAAATATCCTGATGCCTGTTTGCTTTTCAGAGTAGGAGATTTCTACGAAACCTTTGGAGAAGACGCCATCAGAGCTTCTAAAATTCTGGGTATAACACTAACAAAAAGAGGTGCGGGTTCTGAAACCGAAACAGCTTTGGCAGGGTTTCCACACCATTCTATTAATACCTATTTGCCAAAATTAGTAAAGGCAGGACTTCGTGTAGCAATTTGCGATCAGTTGGAAGATCCTAAAATGACTAAAACAATCGTGAAACGTGGCGTTACCGAATTGGTGACTCCGGGTGTTTCTTTAAACGATGAGGTTTTACAGTCAAAAACAAATAACTTTTTGGCCTCTGTTTATTTTGCTAAAAACAGTATCGGAGTTTCTTTTCTGGATGTTTCCACGGGTGAATTCTTAGCAGCGCAGGGAAATGCAGAGTATATTGATAAATTATTGCAGAACTTTAGTCCAAGTGAGGTTTTAGTTCCAAAGAATAATAAAAATGATTTTAAGGAGGCTTTCGGAGAGACTTTTCATAGTTTTTATCTGGAAGACTGGATTTATAAAGAAGATTATGCTTTAGAGACCCTTACCAAGCATTTTCAAACCTCTTCACTAAAAGGTTTTGGGATTGAAGAGTTAAAAGAAGGGATTATTGCTTCGGGAGCGGTGTTGTATTATTTGTCGGAAACACAACACAACCGCGTACAGCATATCACAACAATTCAACGAATCGCAGAAGACGCTTATGTTTGGATGGATCGTTTTACCATTCGAAATTTAGAATTATACCACAGTTATAACCCAAATGCAGTTACGCTTCTGGATGTTATTGACAGAACCCTTTCGCCAATGGGAGGACGTTTGTTGAAACGTTGGTTGGCACTTCCTTTAAAAGATAGTACTAAAATAAAAGACCGTCATGAAGTGGTTTCTTATTTGAAATTAAATCAGGAAGTCCTGCAAGACATTCAGTATCAAATCAAACAGATTTCAGATTTGGAGCGTTTGATTTCAAAAATAGCAACAGGGAAAATTTCACCACGCGAGATTGTGTATCTTAAAGAATCGCTGGATGCTATCATTCCAATCAAAACTTTGGCACTTGATAGTCCTCAGGAAGCGGTAAAAGTAATTGGAGACAGTTTGCATGCCTGTGATTTGTTAAGAGAAAAAATTAAAACTACTTTAAATCAGGATGCGCCTGTTGCCGTGGCAAAAGGAAATGTAATTGCAAAAGGCATCAGTGAAGAATTAGATGATTTAAGAGCGATTTCAACCTCCGGAAAAGAATATTTAGAAGGTATTGAAAAAAGAGAATCAGAGCGCACAGGAATTTCTTCGTTGAAGATTTCATTCAATAATGTTTTCGGATATTATATTGAAGTTCGAAATACACATAAAGATAAAGTGCCGACAGAATGGATTCGTAAACAAACCTTGGTAAATGCAGAGCGTTATATTACCGAAGAATTAAAAGAATACGAAACAAAGATCTTAGGTGCAGAAGAGAAGATTCATAAAATCGAAACGGATCTTTTTGAGAAGTTGGTTTCCTGGATTTCGACTTATATAAAGCCGGTTCAGATGAATGCTTATTTGGTGGCGCAATTAGATTGTTTGTGTTCGTTTACGCAACTTGCTATAGAGAATCAGTATGTATGTCCTGAAATTGATGAGACTTTTGAGTTGGAAATTAAGAACGGTAGGCATCCGGTTATCGAGAAACAATTACCGGTTGGAACGCCTTATATAGCCAATGATGTTTTCTTAGACAGAGAAACACAACAGCTTATTATGATTACGGGACCCAATATGTCTGGTAAGTCGGCTATTTTGAGACAAACGGCTTTGATTGTATTGCTGGCTCAAATGGGAAGTTTTGTTCCGGCAGACAGTGTGAGAATGGGGATCGTGGATAAAATTTTTACCAGAGTAGGAGCATCGGATAATATTTCGATGGGAGAATCGACTTTTATGGTAGAGATGAATGAGACGGCTTCTATTTTGAATAATATTTCAGATCGTAGTTTGGTGTTGCTTGATGAAATTGGTAGAGGAACCAGTACGTATGATGGTATTTCTATTGCGTGGGCCATTGCAGAGTTTTTGCATGAGCATCCGGCAAGACCAAAAACGTTATTTGCGACGCATTACCACGAGCTAAATGAAATGACGGAATCATTGCCGAGGATTCAGAATTATAATGTGGCAGTAAAAGAATTAAAAGATACCGTTCTTTTTGTTAGAAAGCTTGTAAAAGGCGGTAGCGCACATAGTTTTGGTATTCATGTAGCGAAAATGGCGGGAATGCCGCAAATTGTTATTTTGAAAGCGCAGAAGTTATTGAAGAAATTAGAGAAGAATCATTCCAGCGATGCTTTAAACGGAATCAAATCCGGAGAAGAAGAAATGCAAATGAGTTTCTTTAATTTAGATGATCCTTTGTTAGAAGAGATAAAAGAAGAAATTATGGGGCTTGATATCAACGCGATCACACCGGTTGAAGCGTTAATGAAGCTTAATGAGATTAAAAGAATGTTAGTGAAAAAATAATTTCATATTTAAAGATTAGGTTATCAGAAAGTTATAAAATAAGTGAAAAATATTTTCAAAAAACGCTTGTATAACTCAATAAATGTCCTAAATTTGCAACCGCAATACAGAACAAGTCAAGTATTGCGGTTCTTATTAGAATGTGAAATGCGAAAATAGCTCAGTTGGTAGAGCGCGACCTTGCCAAGGTCGAGGTCGCGGGTTCGAGCCCCGTTTTTCGCTCAAAACCATATAATGCTCGGATGGTGAAATTGGTAGACACGCTGGACTTAAAATCCAGTGAACAGCAATGTTCGTGCGGGTTCAAGTCCCGCTCTGAGTACTAAAGCCTCTTCTTTTGAAGAGGCTTTTTTTATGGTCTAAACTCATGTCTTTTAAACGTGAGATGATAAAGTGATTTTTTGTATATCCGGTAATCTAAATTCGGTAATCAAAAATCAAAGTCAGCAATCAATAATCTAAAATTTAAAATCTAAAATCAACAATCAAAAATGGGTGCCTTTGTAATTAGTAAGCGGTTTAACGACGAGTATAAATTTGTTTTTACTTCGAGAAAGGGAAAAGTGATATTTACGAGTTTGAGTTATGAATTGAAGTTTGAGTGCGAAGAAGATATTGAGAAATTTAAAGCAAATATGGATCAGGCTAAGTTTTTAAAATTTAAAGGCTCAGGAGGAAAGTATTTTTTTAAATTGATGTTAGGGGAGCTTCATTTTGCGACAAGCCGTAAATACACGACAGAATTGCTTTTGCAGAAAGGAATCAAGGAGATTGTTACGTACGGCTCACGATCTGAGATTTTGGACTTCTCATCAAGTGAATCGATTTTCGAAGACGAAGAGGAGGGGGAGGAAGCGGTTTTGGATGAAGAGATGATGGAGGGGTAAAATTCCAAAATTTTGAAATTCCAAATTCCAACTTTTGAAACTGTTTTTTAAAAAAAGGGGCTTGTTTTTGTCATTTCGACGAAGGAGAAATCGCACGCGTAACTCGACAAAGATTTTTCTTTCCTGAGTGGAAATGTTATTGTGATTTCTTGTGCCGAAATGAACAAGATTGTTGGAAAATAGGGCTTGTAGATCTGTATTGAAAATAGTTAATAGTAGTGGTGTGGTGTTGGATTGAATGAAGGGGTGTTTTTAAAGGTAGGTTCCTCTATAGTGATTTGAGAAATATATATAACAAAAAAAGGATTAAAGATCTAATACGGTCTTTAATCCTTTTTTGTTATAAGGTGTTCTTGTTTTATTTTAAAATTCAAAGCGAAGCTTGGAATTCAAGATTTGGAATTTGGAATTTCAAAATGTTGGAATTTCCAAGAACCTTGGTTTCTGGGTATAAAAAAAAGCTATCTGTTAAAAGATAGCTTTTTAATTTTTTGAGTAATTTAGAATTACTTTTTAGCAGGAGCAGCAGCTTCTTCAACTTTTGCAGCAGCTGAATCAACTTTTGCAGCAGCAGAATCAACAGTTGCAGCAGCAGAATCAACTACAGCAGCAGCAGAATCAACAGCAACAGCAGTAGAATCTACAGCTTCAGTAGCTGCAGCGTCAGCTTTTTTACAAGATACAACAGTTAAAACAGCAACAACAGCTAAACTTAAAAATACTTTTTTCATCTTACTTTATTATAAAAGGTTAATTATTAATTCGTGGCAAAGATATAAATTTTTTAATATGTAAAATATTTTTTTATTTTTTTTTTAAAATATTTTCATCGCTCACGATTATCTTAATTATCAAAAAATATGCCAAAATAGTTAAATTGTGTTGTATTGTGGTATATTTTGCGTAAATTATCGATCGCTGCATATTCAATAAGAAAAAGGGCGCTTTTTATGGTCTTCATTGTGGTTTATTTTACTTTTTGATGATTATTTAATAATCGCCAAATAGATTGATGCCCTTTTTTGAAAGTATTTTTTATGATTTACGACTCAAAATTTAGTTTTTGTTAATCGGAGTTGTTACGAAACGATTTCCATAACGCTGTTTGTAGCTCCTTTATTGTCCTGAATAAACGACTTACAGATTTGTGCTTTTTCTTTATAATAAGTTTCGTCCGAGATCAAACGATCCAGATTTTGTTTTAGCTCCTCTTTGTTGTTGATAACGGTACAGCCTCCAAGCGTTACCAATTGTACAGCCTCGGCAAAATTAGCGTAGTTTGGACCAATCACAATTGGAATGCCAAAAGTAGCCGGTTCTAGAATGTTATGAATGCCTGGGTTTCCAAATCCACCTCCTACGTAGGCAATCGTTCCATAACTATATATTTTAGTCAATAAGCCTATTGTGTCAATAATAAAGACATTATAAGTAGGTAGGTCGCTGTTTTCTTTTTCAGAATATAGGACAGCTGATTTCGTAATTTGAGCTGTGAGGCTCGCAATCTGATCTGCTTTTATATTATGTGGGGCAATAATGAACTTTACATTTTCAGGAGCCTGATTGATGTATTCGGCTAATAAGGCTTCGTCTTTTGGCCATGAACTTCCGATAACAATTGTGGTTTGATTGTTTTTGAAATTTTCAATAAAATCAAGCGTATTGTCTCTTTCTAAAATAGCATTCACTCGGTCAAAACGAGTGTCACCGGAAACAATCACATTGTGGAAGCCAAGAGCTTCTATCTTTTCTTTTGAACTTTGATTTTGTACAAAGAAGTAAGTAAATGTTTTTAAAGCTTCACGATAAAATCCGCCATACCATTTAAAAAACATCTGACTGTCTCTGAAAATTCCGGAAACTAAATAAGTAGGTGTTTTGTTTTCTTTGAGTTCTTTCAGGTAATTAAGCCAGAATTCATATTTGATAAAAAATACCAGTTCGGGATGTGCTAGTTTTAAAAAACGTTTAGCGTTGCTTTTGGTGTCTAAAGGCAGGTATAAGGTAACATCTGCTACTGTGTTATTTTTACGCACTTCGTATCCGGAAGGGGAAAAGAAGGTAACAATGATTTTGTGTGAAGGGTATTTTTCTTTGATTTTTTCAATAACAGGAAGGCCTTGTTCGTACTCTCCAAGAGAGGCAGCGTGAAACCAGATTGTTCTGTCTGTGGGTTTTATCTTTTCTTCCAATATCGTGAAGACGTTTTTTCTTCCCTCTGTAAAAAGCTTAATTTTCGGACTAAATAAGGAAACAATTTTCAGAAAAAACGTAGCAAGATAAACGACTAAATTGTATAGAAAAAGCATGTGTGTAATTTTGGTGCTAAAATACGTTTCTTTCCATTATTTTTCATTGTTTGAAGGTATTAAATAACTATTTTTGTTCTTCGTTTTGAAGATTGAATTCCAAAAACAAATCTTAAGTTTTAAAATAAAGAAAGATAAATGAAAAAAATTCAAATGGTTGACTTAAAGAGTCAATACGAGAAAATAAAAACTACAGTTGATGCTTCGATTCAAGAAGTTTTAGATACAAATACTTATATAAACGGACCATTAGTTCATCAGTTTCAAAAAAATCTGGAAGACTATTTAGGTGCAAAACACGTAATTCCTTGCGCAAACGGAACCGATGCCTTGCAAATTGCGATGATGGGATTGGATCTTAAACCGGGAGATGAGGTTATTACAGCAGATTTTACCTTTGCTGCAACAGTTGAGGTGATTGCTTTGTTGCAATTGACTCCGGTTTTGGTTGATGTTGATATGAATAATATGAACATTGATATCGAAGCGCTTAAAAATGCAATTACTCCAAAAACAAAAGCAATTGTTCCGGTACATTTATTCGGACGTGCTGCTAATATGGATGCGATCATGGAAATTGCTGCTGAGCACAATTTATATGTAATTGAAGACAATGCGCAAGCAATTGGAGCGGATTATATTTCTAAGTCAGGAGTAAAAAGCAAAGTTGGAGTAATTGGTCACGTGGCTGCTACTTCATTTTTCCCGTCTAAAAACTTAGGTTGTTACGGAGATGGTGGAGCGATTTTCACAAACGATGATAAATTGGCTCACATTATCCGCGGAATCGTAAATCACGGAATGTACGAGCGTTACCACCACGATGTTGTGGGTGTGAATTCACGTTTAGACAGTATCCAAGCTGCTGTTTTAAATGCGAAATTACCTTTATTGGACGAATATAATACAGCACGTCGTTTGGCTGCAACAAAATACAACGCTGCTTTTGCAGGGAATAAAAAGATTATAACTCCGGAATTTGATGTGGATCAAAACGATCACGTTTTTCATCAGTATGTTTTAAGAGTTATTGATGCGGACCGTAATGGTTTAATGCAACATTTGTTGGACAAAGGAATTCCTTGTGCGATTTACTACCCAATTCCTTTGCATTCACAAAAAGCGTATGTTGATGTTCGTTATAAAGAAGAGCAGTTTCCTGTTACCAATCAATTAGTACAGGAAGTAATCGCTTTACCGATGCATACAGAATTAGATGACGAACAGATTAAATTTATTACCGATAGTGTTATTGAATTTTTGAAATAGAGTAAACTTAATTATTAGCCATATAAAATAACCACAAAATGAAAGTATTAGTAACGGGAGGTTTAGGATTTATCGGATCACATACAGTAGTCGAATTGCAAAATGAAGGCTTTGAAGTTGTAATAATTGATGATCTTTCTAATTCTTCAGAAGATGTTTTAAAAGGAATTGAGAAAATTACGGGAAAACTTCCGCTGTTTGAAAAAATAGATTTACGGGAGAAGTCCAAAGTTCAGGATTTCTTTAAAAAACACAATGACGTTACTGGGGTTATTCATTTTGCGGCTTCAAAGGCAGTGGGCGAGAGTGTTGAAAATCCACTTTTGTACTACGAAAACAATATCAGCACTTTGGTGTATTTGTTACAGCAATTGGAACAAAAACCGGAGGCAAGTTTTATTTTTAGTTCTTCTTGTACGGTTTACGGTCAAGCCGAAAATATGCCGATTACAGAAGATGCTCCTGTCCAAACCGCAATGTCTCCTTATGGAAATACCAAGCAAATAGGAGAAGAAATCATAACAGATACGGCTAAAGTAACGAATATCAGTGCTATTCTGTTGCGCTATTTTAATCCGGTTGGAGCTCACGCTTCGACAGAGATTGGAGAGTTGCCAATTGGAGTTCCTCAGAATTTAGTGCCTTTTATCACACAAACCGGTATCGGATTGCGTCAGGAGTTATCTGTTTTTGGAGATGATTATCCAACGACGGACGGAACGGCGGTTCGAGATTATATTCACGTGGTTGATTTGGCAAAAGCACACGTTATTGCTTTACAGCGTTTATTCAATAAAAAGAATCTGTCTAAAGTAGAGACTTTTAATTTAGGAACAGGAAAAGGAAGTTCTGTCCTTGAAGTGATTAATAGCTTTGAAAAAGTCAGTGATAAAAAATTACCTTATAAAATTATGCCACGCCGCGAGGGCGATATCACAGAGGCTTATGCAAATACAGACAAGGCAAATAATGTTTTGGGATGGAAAGCACAGTTAACGTTGGACGAAGCCATGGCAAGCGCCTGGAAATGGGAACAAAAAGTACGATCATAATGGTGTAAAGATGCACTACAGTGCATCTACATTGAAAAAATCCCAAATTATCGAAGTGTAATTTGGGATTTTTTTTATTTAAAAAAAAGGCATTTAATTATCATGAAACAAAATTTAGATTATAAGTTAATTTTTGCCTTAGCAACGGTTGGAGTTGTTTGGGGCACCACATTTTTAGGAATTAGGGTTGCTGTAGAAACAATCCCGCCCTGGTTTGTAACCTCTATTCGTCAAGGATTGGCGGGACTGATGATTATGACCGTTTTATTGTTTAAAAAAGAACTGAAATGGATTGGCTGGGAAAATTTAAAACACCAGTTGGTTCCATCTGTATTAATGATTGTAATTGCAAACGGATTTACAACCGTTGCCGAACAGACTTTACCCAGCGGACTGGCGTCTGTGATTAGTGCCATGTCGCCAATACTTATTTTTATAGGTAGTATTTTGTTTGGATTGCAAAAAGCCAGTTTAAAAGGCTTCGTTGGGGTTATAATCGGATTTTCGGGAGTTGTTTTTATATTCAAAGAAGGACTCGGGTCGTTTTTAGATGCAGATTATAAAATCGGAGTGCTGTTTATGGGGCTGGCAATTTTAGCTTGGGCAGCCGGAACGATTTATACCAAAACGCACGCTTATAAATCGGGTAATATTGCACTCAATTTGTTTTATCAGTTTACGATGGCTTCTTGTATACAATTGGTTTTAGCTTTTATTTTTTCACCAAATCCAGATATAAGCTTGTGGAGTTCAAGAAGTATTTTTGCTTCTTTATATCTGTCTGTTTTTGGGTCTGTAATTGCTTTTCTCTGTTATAATTATGCTTTAAAACGTGTTACAGCCGTGCAAGTTTCTATTTTGTCTTACATCAACACAATTATAGCTGTTTTTCTGGGTTGGTTGATTTTAGATGAAAAAATCACCGTTGATTTTATCATCGCTACGGTGCTTATTATTTTAGGGGTTTTTATTATTAATTATAAGAAGAAAGAAAATCACATAAAATAAAAAAGGAATACAAATAGAAGACACGCCGCATCCGTAGAGATGCACCGCAGTGCATCTTCACCACATTTGTAGAGACGCACTGCATCTGTAGAGGCGCATTTGTAGAGACGCACTGCAGTGCGTCTCTACGGTCAATAACAAATAGAGATCAAAACCATACATTTATAAATTGGAATCTTTTGGTTCGATTAGTTTGTTGTAAATTTATTGCAATAAAAAAAAGGATCATGAATGCGAAGAAAAAACAAATAAAAGACAATAAAGTCGAAGAACCAGTAGTAGAATATGAGGTTCAGAAATCAGAATTTAAAGGAATAGACAGAGATACTTTTGATTTTGATGCTGAGTTTGCAAAGGGGTTGACTCCGGAGGAAGCAAAGGCAGAATCAATTAAGAGAATTAGAGAGTGGTGGGGAAAATAGAAGTTGTTTTTACACGAGGCGTTATTCGATATCTTGATAATTTAGTTGTTACGTTGTATGAAAAAGAGTATTTCGGCTCTGTAGATGCAGCAGAAAGATATGTTTCTAATATCTACGATGCTGTTCCGGAAAAAATACAAAAGGGTCTACACAAGAAAACGCCAACAATGCTTCGGTATTTAGGTTCTGATTATATTTTTTGTAAAACTAATTCTCGTACAACTTGGTATGTTTTTTTTGAAAAGAGTAAGCAAAATTATTTGATTACAGGTATCCTGAATAATTATTGTATTGAAGCAAAAAATCTGTAGAAATATAAATTTCCAATTGATTAATCGATAATTTGGTATATCTTGATTTAGTTGATTTGTTATAAATGGATTAGATGAAATTTTTTATTATGAATGCGAAGAAAAAACAAATAAAGGACAATAAAGTTGAAGAACCAGCATTAGAATATGAGGTTCGGAAATCAGAATTTAAAGGAATAGACAGAGATACTTTTGATTTTGATGCCGAGTTTGCAAACGGGTTGACTCGAGAGGAATTTAAAGAGGAAATGTTTAAGAGAATAAAAGCATATCCTTGGGGAAAATAATTTTTGAGAACAATGTTCTTGAGTGTTTTGATCATTTGGTTTTTTTGCTTTTTGAAAAAGAATATTTTGGTTTTCCTCAGTCTGCACAGAAATATGTGGATGAAATTGTCGCTTTTATTGTTTCTGGGATTTCAAGTTTTCCGCATAAGAAAACGCCAACAATGCTTCTGTATTTAGGTTCTAATTATATTTTTTATAAAACTAATTCTCGTACAACTTGGTATGTTTTTTTTTGAAAAGAGTAAGCAAAATTATTTGATTACAGGTATCCTGAATAATTATTGTATTGAAGCAAAAAATCTGTAGAAATATAAAATCCCAAATGATCAAATTCATTTGGGATTTTTTAATTTTAAAAACCTTTTGTTTTAATATGATTTAAGCAAGGGCTAATATCAAAGTAAAAACCAGGAATATTGTATTTGTTCTCTGCTAATTTGAGGTAATCATAATGCTCGATTAAACTTTGTTCTCCACCAAATTGAAAACCAATCATATTAATCAAGTCGTATTCATTTGAGGTGTTAATTACATAAAAAGCGGATTCTTTACTAGTTCCGTTTCCGGTGCTAAGAAGGGCTTCCATTATAATGTTTGTTTTGATTACGTTCAGCTTCGATTCAGCTTCTTTGTTTAGTTTTTTAAATGCATAAGATTTGTAATTCAATGGTCTTAAATCAAATGGATTTTCTTTCAGATTTAAATCGGAGAGCTCAATAATCTTTTCGAAGTCTTGATTGGTTAAGTTTTCTTTATTGATTAAAGTGTTTAAAGATTTTTTATCATCTGATACAGAATAGGGGGTATATTTTTCCTGAAAAACAAATCCATAAAACAAATGTCTTTTTTGCTCAAGTGTCATTGTAGAGTCAGAAACATTGAATTTTTCAAGCAAATTGGGATAATAATAGACGGATTTTTTATCTTTTATATTGGACTCTATTTCTTTGTAATTTGGGGCAACAAATTTAGGTGACTGAGAAAAGCCTGCTAGGCTAAAAAATAAAAAGACCGCGGTTAGAAGTGCTTTTTTCATAATTAATGGTTTAGTTTGGATGAAAAAGGTAAAGATTTTAGAAATATAAAATCCCAAATGAATTTGATCATTTGGGATTTTTTGATTTTTATTTCAAGCTGAAAACTAAAAATTAAGCATTAGCAGTAACTGCTTCTTTGTCAATTTTAGTAATTAAACCGGCTAATACTTTTCCTGGTCCAACTTCAGTAAATAAAGTAGCACCGTCAGCGATCATTTGTTGTACCGATTGTGTCCATTTTACAGGAGCAGTCAATTGAATGATCAGGTTCTTTTTGATTTCATTGGCATCAGAAACAGCGCTAGCTGTTACGTTTTGATATACCGGACAAATTGGCGTTGCGAATGTTGTGGCTTCAATTGCAGCAGCTAATTCTTCTCTTGCCGGTTCCATCATTGGCGAGTGGAATGCTCCTCCAACAGGTAAAATCAAAGCACGTTTTGCTCCCGCAGCTTTCATTGCTTCACAAGCTTTTTCAACAGCCGTGGTTTCTCCTGAGATTACTAATTGCCCAGGGCAGTTGTAATTTGCAGCTACGACAACACCGTCAATAGAAGCGCAAACTTCTTCAACAACATTGTCTGCTAAACCTAAAACGGCAGCCATTGTAGAAGGTGTAATTTCGCATGCTTTTTGCATCGCAAGAGCACGTTGAGAAACTAATTTCAGTCCATCTTCAAAAGATAATGTTCCATTAGCTACCAATGCAGAAAATTCTCCTAAAGAATGTCCTGCAACCATTTCCGGTTTAAAATCTTCGCCTAAAGTTTTGGCTAAAATAACCGAGTGTAAAAAAACGGCAGGTTGTGTTACTTTTGTTTCTTTTAGTTCTTCGGCAGTACCTTCAAACATGATATCTGTAATTCTGAAACCTAAAATTTCATTAGCTTTTTCGAATAATTCTTTGGCTAAAGCCGATGTTTCATATAAGTCTTTGCCCATTCCTGTAAACTGTGCGCCCTGACCTGGAAATACGTATGCTTTCATTTGTCTAATTTAAAGATTGAATTTTTTTGGAATTGAAAATTAGTTTCAATTGAAAGGCAAAAATAACATTTTTTTAGCTTGTATAGTCCTTAAACATATAAATCCATAATAATCTGGAAAAACGAAGGTTGAAAAATGATAAAGAAGTAATTACAACCGCAATGATGGGAATAATTCTCAGATCAAATGTTTTTTCAAAGAAAAATTGTGCAATACAGTAAGTAGCAATTCCTTGCGCAACCGTCAATCCGTAATTTACATACATCGCACCAAAAAAGTAGCCTGGCTCTTTTTGGAACTTATAATTACAATGACCACAGTATTCATTCATTTTTGGAAAACCGATATTTAGGAATATGTTTTTGTCTTTGAATACTTTTCCTTTATGACAATTCGGACATTCATTTTTCAGAATATGGACTAGTGTACTTGACATGATTTTGTTGTTTTTTATTTATACAAAGGTATTTTAGATTCTATTGAAACCTTTTTTATATCTTCGCTACTTATAGCACAATAAAGACATTTGTTATGAAAAAATACCCTGTTTATAGCGTTCAGAATTTTAGTTGTAACGATGTTCACCGTGATTTTTATGTCAATACTTTCAAGGAACATTTAAAAAGTCACAGTTTCGTAGAAGAGCCGCATCGTCACGATTCTTATTTAATGGTTTTTTTTACTAACGGTTCGGGAATTCACGAAGTTGATTTTGATCGTTTTGAAATAAAAAAGGGTAGTTTGTTTGTTTTGCAACCCGGGCAAATGCACCATTGGAGTTTGTCGGAAGATATTGAGGGGTATGTGATTATCTTTTCACAGGAACTTTATAATCTGTATTTCGGACAGAAAAAGATAAACGACTACAACTTTTACAATTCGATTCTCAATCAGCCGGAAGTTCTTTTTGAAGGGGAAGAATCATCTAAAATCCTGCCTTATTTTAATCTGCTGATTCAGGAAAACAATCAAAATCATAGATTGCAATTAGACAAGATGCTCAATTTGTTGGATTGTATTCATATCGAAATTGCCCGTAAATACGGTGAAACTTACTCACGTCAGGCGCATTCGTATAATGTTAAAATTAGTGCTTTCGAGGTACTTCTGGAAAAGTATTTTAAAACTCAAAAATTGCCTTCTTTTTATGCGGATCAATTGCATATTACTTTAAAACATTTGAACCGAATATGTAACGAGATTTTGCAAAAAACAGCAACCGAAGTAATTATGGATCGCGTAATTCTCGAAATAAAAAGAATGCTGATCGATAAACAATTAGCTGTAAACGAGGTGGCATATGCTGTTGGTTATGAAGACTACTCTTATTTTTCGAGAGTATTTAAAAAACAAACCGGAATCTCTCCGACGGAATTTAGGAATAATACAGGACGTTGATTTTTTGACACGAATTACACGAATTGTCACGAATTGATTCGTTGGTTGTGGTTTTTTATTGCGCAAAGATTGTCATTTCGAAGAATGAGAAATCACATCCAATATTCCGCAAACTGTGCGTGAATTTGTAGTGTGATTTCTCATTCTTCGAAATGACAAAAAAGAGGGTGTTTACCACGAATTTCCTGAAGTAACAAGAATTAAATTTTAGTTTCTCAGTTTACAATTAGTGAAAATTTGTGTCAAACAAAAAGCCCTGTACTTCTTAGAATACAGAGCTTCTCATTAATCAGATTAATTCAAATTATGCTTGTTTTGCCAATTGAATTTCGATGTTTAATTTAACTTCTTCTCCAACCAATACACCACCGGTTTCAAGGGCAGAATTCCAGTTTAGTCCCCAATCTTTACGATTGATTTTTCCTTCGATATTTAAACCTACTTTTGTATTTCCCCAAGGATCGGTCATGATACCGCTAAATTCTACCGGAAATTTTACTGTTTTAGAAACTCCTTTGATGTTTAGATCTCCTGTGATCTCATATTCACCATCATCAACTTTTTTAAAGGAAGAAGATTTGAAAGCTAATTTTGGATGGTTTTCAACATCAAAAAAATCGCCGCTTCTTAAGTGTCCGTCTCTGTCTGCATTTGCTGTATCAATTGAAGCGATGTCTGCGGAAAAAGCGATATCTGCATTTTCGAAATTCTCGTCATCAGTTGTAACGGTTGCATCGTAAGTTCCGAATTTACCAGAAACATTTGTAAACATCATGTGTTTTACTTTAAAACCAATTTGTGAATGTGTTGGGTCAATAGACCATTTTGTAGTTGCCATAATTTTATTTTTTTAAATTGTAATAGTTTCATTTTGATAAGGCAAAGTTACGCTGAGAGTAAACGAAGGGCACTTAACCTAGATTAAGAAATGAAAACAATAGATTAAGTTTTTGATTATCAGTCTTTATTGTTCAGGTAAAAAGTCAAAGCTCCGGATGGACATTTGTTTACGGTTTCAATAATTTTTTTAGTGGTTGAATTTTTAGCTTGTATCCAGGGCTTTTCTTTTGGGTGAAAAACATCGGGATTATTTTTTACACAATTGGCAGAATGAATACATTTTCCGGATTGCCATACGATAGTTACTTCACCATTCGTATATTCTTTTGTAAGGTCATTTGGATCCATAATTGAGCATTTTAGAGTGGTTATTTCTACTTTGTTAAAGACCGATCAGTTTCTACTATAAATTTAATCTTTCTTTCGGGCTTTATGAAATTTTGGATAAAAAATCAAGAGGTAATAAATTGAAATTCAAAATATTACCTCTTGATATGAGAATTTGTTTATTACTTATGTGAATTAATAATTCATCGGAATTTCCATTAAAAGAAACTCAGCATCAGTATTTGCTTTGATGTTTAAAGTCTCAAAATCGGTTATTCCAAGAGCGTCACGGGAGTTTAATTCCTGTCCGTTGATGGTTACATTTCCTTTTAAGATAAAAGCATAAACGCCATTTCCTTCTTTTTTCAAATGATATTCTGTTGCGATTCCAGCGTCAAAGTTGGCCATATGGAACCAGGCATCCTGGTGAATCCAAACTCCAGCATCGTCTGCATTTGGAGATAAGATTTGTTGTAATTTGTTATGTCTGTCCTCTACATTCAAAGAGATTTGTTGATAACGTGGATCAACATTTCTTTGGTTTGGAAACAACCAGATTTGCAACAATTTAGTCTGCTGATCCGCATTCGGATTAAATTCACTGTGTTGTACTCCGGTTCCCGCACTCATTACCTGAATATCACCATTTTTGATGATTTCGGTATTACCCATACTGTCTTTGTGTGCTAAATCACCTTCCAACGGGATAGTGATGATTTCCATATTGTCGTGTGGGTGCGTTCCAAAGCCCATTCCGCCTGCAATCGTATCATCGTTCAAAACACGCAATGCTCCAAATTGAACTCTTTCCGGATTGTACCAGCTTGCAAAACTAAAACTGTGATACGCATTTAGCCATCCGTGATTTGCATTCCCTCTTGTTTCTGCCTTGTGTAATACTATATTTTCCATGATGCTATGTGTTTTGTTATTTTTATAGTACAAATTTACGACGGACATAGATGAAATGTACTTAATGTAGATTAAGAAAAGGTTTTGAGGTTCTGAGTGGCTAAGGTTCTGAGTTTTTTTTTTGGGGGGGGAGGTTTAATGGGGGTAGAGGCACAAAGGTTCTGAGGAGGGGAACTTTGCGACTATGTGTAATAAGAGTGAAGAGTAATTTTAATTTGTCATTTCTGAGCGAAGTTGAGAAATCACACTAGAAACTCCGTACGGTTTGTTATCCTGAGGAACGATGAATCTGTGTTTGCTGGATCGATACTGTTGAGCTACACTTTACGGATTATCTCGTGAAGATACTTCGTTCCTCAGTATGACAAATTTGCGGAAAATTGAAACGGAGTTTCTAGTGTGATTTCTCATTCTTCGAAATGACAAGGTGCGAGAAAATCTAAAATCAATAATCACAATCTAAAATCAATAATCTTCAATCAACAATCTTCAATCAACAGTCTTCAATCAACAGTCTTCAATCAATAGTCTTCAATCAATAGTCTTCAATCTAAAATCTAAAATCTGCAATCTAAAATCAGCAATCTAAAATCTTTTAGCTATACTGCGTGATATACTGCTGCACAACGGCATCCGTATCTTCATGGCGTTTCTTTTTCTCTAATGCAATAGGAGGGGAAGCTCTTTCCAGGCAATCTTTTACGGCACAAGTTTCGCAGGTTACGCCTACGATTTGTTTGGTGAGTGGTTTTCCGTCGATGAATTTGAATTTCTTTTTCATCGTTGGATTGATCAAAATACCAACAGAAATACTTCTGATGCAATTCTCAACAAACGGATCTTTTGTAGCGGAAGAAAAAACCAAATACTCATTTCCGCTATTCGCATAACTCGAAATCTGAGCATCAAAAAAGTGAGGTTTGTTTTGTCTGATTGCTTCGTCAATCGTTTTTACCGAAACCCATCTTCGGCAGTAATGCTCATTGGTTTCGTTTGCGTGTGGTTCCTGCTGATTGGTAATGTGCAGTTCTTTTTTTATCTGATAAAAATCAGAACCAATTTTATGAGATAATCTTAGGAAGAAGAGATTCTTCAGATGAAAGTCTTTCGGTAATAAATTGGTTAATCGCTGGTAAAAAGATTCCGGTGAAACTTCGAAACTTTCAATTAAAGCTACAAACTGTTCCGGTTTAGGTTGTTCGTTATTTAAGAATGCATTGATTTTGTCTACCACCAATTGTCTTGGTAGCAATAAAGCTCCGGCAAAGTACGAAGCATAAAAATTATGGAGCACCTGATCGAAATTATCAAATTTAATCCAACTGAAAGTCAGTAATCTGTCGGATAGATTTAAATAATTGTAGGCTATTTCTTTGGCAAGTATAAATGCTTTTTGTGGGTCGTCAATTTCTGTGGAAAGTAATAATGTTTTGCTTTTTGGAACATAAATGGAACGTAAATCGCCCAATGCTTCCTGATCAGTAAAAGCAATTTCTTTTATAGTGTATTCGTATTCTTCTTTTAGAATCGCTTGTAATTCTTCAATACTGATCTTAGTATCCAAATTGATTTGAAAGGATTTGGAGAAAGCGATTACCTTATTTTCTAGATCTTCAAAATAATTACTGTGCGCTTCCTGATACGAACGCAAAGCAGCTAAAAAGAAACTTTCACGACTTAAATTATAATGTTGTGCAATTTCAATTATGGTACTGATAAAGGCGTTGACTTTTGCCGGAGCATTCGCAATAATATCAATTAGATCCGCTTCCTGGATTCCAAAAAGCTCTAAAGGAATCTCTTTTAAAATACCGGATTTTAAAATTTCACCAATCGGAGCGAGGTTGTTGTCGAGTTTTAAAGAGACCATTTGGTCGTAAGAAACATCGAGATGCTCGCATAAAAGTAAAATTTTATCGGTTTTGGGATATTTTTTTCCCTTTTCAATTTCGTTTAAATACGATTTTGAAAGGTTGGTCAATTTGGCTAAGCCAAAAAGCGAAAGGTTCTTTTGGGTGCGGACCTGCTTGAGTTTTAGCCCAAAAATCAGCTTTATATAGTCTTTTTCGATATCCATAGTATCAAATGTAACCAATAAAAAAACAATCGCCAAAAAAATATTTTACACATTTAGCGAACGTTCGCTTGTTTTGTAAAAAACTTTTTCATAACATTGTAGTGTAAAACAAGTTAGAGGTGAGATTGTTAGAGATGAAATGTTTTAAAAGGCATGAATCAGTTGAGACAATATCTTATTTAACTATTTAAAAATAAAATCTGCAGCTATGAAAAACCAATTTGAGATTACCGAGACGGCAATGGAATTTTTAGCCGAAAAAAAGCTTTCTTATCCAAGCATTTGGACCGATGATGCAATTGCTTTTATAACAGAATTGCATAAGAAATTCGAATCACAACGAAAATTACTTTTGTTGCAAAGAGACCAAGCGCAAGTCGGTTTTGATCAAGGTGTCATGCCTGCTTTTCCTTTAGAGACCAAAGAGGTTAGAGAAAGCAATTGGACTGCCGGTGAAACACCAAAAGATTTATTGGACAGAAGAGTTGAAATTACTGGGCCGGTTGATCGCAAAATGATTATCAATGCCTTGAATTCAGGAGCAAAAACATTTATGGCCGATTTTGAAGACAGTACTTCTCCAACTTGGCAAAATTTGATGGAGGGGCAGGTTAATTTAATAGATGCGGTTAACAAAACGATTTCGCATACGGATCTTTCAAAAAACAAAACCTATCAGCTAAATGAAAAAATAGCGACTTTGATTGTTCGTCCAAGAGGTTTGCATCTTTTAGAAAAACACCTTCAGATAGAAGGTCAAATGGTTTCAGGTTCTTTGATGGATTTTGGTTTGTATGTTTTTCACAATCATAAACAATTACTTGAAAATAATTCCGGACCCTATTTCTATATTCCAAAGTTGGAACATTATTTAGAAGCGCGTTGGTGGAATACTGTAATTGATTTTACCGAAGATTATTTAAAATTAGCAAGAGGAACGATCAAAGTTACGGTGTTAATAGAAACCATCACAGCCAGTTTTCAGTTGGATGAAATTATCTACGAATTGAAAGAGCATATAGTGGGATTGAATTGTGGTCGTTGGGATTATATCTTTTCGTACATCAAAAAATTCCGTAAAAATTCGAAGTTTATTGTTCCGGATCGTGATCAGGTAAATATGACTTCACCGTTTATGAATGCTTATTCGAATTTGGTAATTCAGAGATGTCATAAAAGAGGGATTCATGCTATTGGAGGAATGGCGGCTCAGATTCCGATTAAAAATAACGAAGAAGCCAATGCTGTTGCTTTTGCAAAAGTAAAAACCGATAAAGAACGTGAAGTTCGAAATGGTCATGATGGCACCTGGGTAGCACATCCGGATTTGGTAGCGCTAGCGAAAGAAGTTTTTGATGCCGGAATGCCAACTCCAAACCAGATTCATATCAAAAGAGAACACCGCAAAATTACAGAAGCGGATCTGATTGAACCACCAATTGGGATCATTACTGAAAATGGAGTTCGAAAAAACATCAATGTTGGGGTTTTGTATCTGGCTTCGTGGTTGAATGGTCAAGGTGCAGCTGCTTTACATAATTTGATGGAAGATGCGGCGACGGCTGAGATTTCGAGATCACAATTATGGCAGTGGCTTCAGAATAAAGTGGTTTTGGATACTGATAAAGAGTTGAATCTGGCCTATTATCACGAATTGGCTTTAGAGGAATTCCATAAAATAAAAACGGAATTGGGAGCAGAAAACTACGAAAAACGACAATTTCCTTTGGCCGAAAAAGTACTGGAAAGATTAGTTGTTAATGCTGATTTCGTTGACTTCTTGACCATTCCATGTTACAAATATTTATAAGGGCTGTTGCGCTTAATTTTTTTTAACACATAGAAACATAGATGTAAAATTGAAGGAAGGGATATTTTAAGAAATCTTGATTTTGCACATAGCTATGTGTTTTAGGACAAGCGTTGCGGCTTATCTACAAAAAAAGAGATGTTCCTATGTATTAAAAGAACTCAATACTAATTATTTTTTTAAGTCTCAGCTGAAAACTGAAAACTGAGACTGCAAACTTTTTACTAACCAACTTAACTATATTATTTATGAAAACAACAGAAGACAGAATTCAGGAATTGATTAACGATTGGATTACGAACCCAAGATGGAAAGGTGTTGAGCGTCCTTATACTGCTACCGAAGTGGTGACGCTTCAGGGTTCTTATCAGATTGAGCACTCTATTGCTAAAATAGGGGCGCAAAAATTATGGAGAAAGTTAAAAAGTCAGGATTATGTAGCTGGATTGGGGGCTTTGACTGGGAATCAGGCGATTCAGGAAGTTGATGCCGGTTTGGAAGCGATTTATTTAAGCGGTTGGCAAGTGGCTGCTGATGCGAATTTGGCTGGAGAAATGTATCCGGATCAATCGCTTTACCCGGTAAATAGTGTACCAATGGTTGTGAAAAAAATTAATAGTGCTTTATTGCGAGCTGATCAGATTCAGGTGGTAAATAAAGTAGAAGATAAAATAGATTATTTAGTGCCCATTGTAGCCGATGCCGAAGCAGGTTTTGGTGGAAATTTAAATGCTTTTGAATTAATGAAATCTATGATTGAGGCCGGAGCTTCTGGGGTTCATTTTGAAGATCAGTTGAGTTCTGCTAAAAAATGCGGGCATTTGGGAGGGAAGGTTTTGGTACCAACTCAGGAGGCGATTAATAAACTAATTGCGGCTCGATTAGCAGCAGATGTTATGGGAGTTCCTACACTTATTGTAGCACGAACCGATGCAGATACCGCTAATTTACTAACGAGTGATGCAGATCCTAGAGATGCTAAGTTTATTACTGGTGAAAAAACCAATGAAGGTTTCTTTTATGTAAACTGTGGTATCGATCAGGGAATTGCAAGAGGGTTGAGCTACGCACCGTACGCCGATTTGATTTGGATGGAAACCAGTAATCCTGATTTGGTTTATGCGAAAAAATTTGCTGATGCCATGAAAAAAGAATTTCCGGATAAAATGTTAGCGTATAATTGTTCGCCTTCTTTTAATTGGGCTGCAAAATTATCAGTGGCAGAAATGGAAACTTTTAGAGAAGATTTGGCTGCGATGGGGTATAAATTCCAGTTCATCACTTTAGCAGGTTTCCATGCTTTAAACACTAGTATGTTTGAACTTTCTAAAGCGTACAAAGAGCGCGGAATGGCAGGTTATTCTGAGTTACAGGAAAGAGAATTTGCTTTACAGAAAAACGGTTTTAGAGCGGTAAAACATCAAGCTTTTGTAGGGACTTCTTATTTTGATGCAGTTCAGAATACGGTTACCATTGGTAAGTCAACCACTACGGCAATGAAACATTCTACGGAGGTTGAGCAATTTTAATTCATAAAAAAAACACGGTTCTTGGTTGAGCCGTGTTTTTTCTTTTTTTTGCCACAGATTTCACAGATTAAAAGGATTAAAAAAATATGGCCACGAATTTCACGAATTAATTGGTTTAATAATGGAATTAAAACTCACGTGAATTAGTGAAATTCGTGGCCAAAAAATCACTTTAATCTGTGAAATCTGTGGCTATATTATTTATTTCTTCAAAAGTCTTGCTTTCATTTTACTAAAAAACTCTGGCGTAACACCAATGAAAGAAGCAATTTGTTTTTGAGGGACTTTGTGAACTAATGTTCCATATTTGGCGCAGAATTTTTCAAAACGTTCTTCTGCGGGTAAGCTCAGATTGTCCATTAGTCTTTGCTGATTGGCAACTAACGAATTTTCGATTAGAATTCTGAAAAAACGTTCTAATTTTGGAATTTGAAGATACAATTGCTCCTGATTTTCTTTTGATAACGAAACGATTTCCGTTTCTTCTAGAGCTTCTATAAAAAGCTGTCCGGGTTTTTGTGAAAAATAGCTGTACATGTCACTCATCCACCAGCCTTCGCAGGCAAAAGAAAGTACATGTTCAACAATATTATCGTTGATGTTAAAGCTTCTTAAAATCCCTGAATTCACAAAATAAGAATGTTTACATATTTCGCCCGCATTTAATAAAATGGTCTTGGCTTTATAGGTATGTGTTTCTGTTTTGGATAAAAAAAGTGCCTGCTCATCCGGAGTCAATGCAACATGCTTGGCAATATTGTCAAGAATCAGCGCCATTATTTTTGTTTTATTAAAGTAAATGTAGTCACTTTAAAACGGTCATTTTCTATTTTTCCTGTTACAGCAGCTTTACGGATTGCATTGCAAAAACCATCTTTTGCGTGAGCATCACCATGTTCGTCAATGGTTGTTCCGTCAACAAAATAGGATTTTCCGTCAATGCGAACGGCAAGATCACAAGCGTCACCTTTCATTCCGAATTGGCATTCACCACAAGCGGTTTCTACAATTTGAGGTTTTTCGGTTTTTTCTTTGTCTTGAGCCTGCATGTTAAGGCCGGTAAATAATAATGCAAGAAATATTAGTTTTTTCATTTTTTAAGAGTTTACAATTATTAGTTTTGAAGTTGCTTTTGCGCGTTCTGTTATTTCTTCGATTGGAGTGACTAAAGTATCATGACTTAAAACAACACCCATTCTGCGGTACGGTCTTGAGGTTGGTTTTCCAAAAAGTCTGAAATCAGTTTTGGGTAAAGCAGCTACTTTTTCGATTCCGGTAAAAGTTGGGTTTGCAGAATCTTCAGAAGCCAAAATTACAGCGCTTGCTCCGGCTTTTTCTAAAGTGATTTCAAAAATTGGGAGGCTTAAAATGGCTCGTAAATGCAATTCGAACTCATTAAAATTTTGAGTTCCGGCCAAAGTTACCATTCCGGTGTCGTGCGGACGTGGGGAAAGTTCGGAGAAATAAACGCCGTCATTGGTCAGGAAAAATTCAACTCCAAAAAGTCCGGCACCACCAAGGGCCTCGGTAATCTTTTCGGCCATATCCTGTGCTTCGTACAAGTCTTTATCGGAGACTTTTGCTGGCTGCCAGCTTTCCTGATAATCGCCACGTTCTTGTCGGTGACCAATCGGAGCACAAAAAAGTGTTGGATTGTTATTTTGTGTAATTGTCAAAAGTGTAATTTCAGAATTGAAATCTACAAAAGCTTCGACGATCACTTCGATAACATCACCTCGGGAACCTGCAACGGCATATTCCCAAGCCTTCAGAATATCTTCCTGGTTTTTAATGGTCGATTGTCCTTTTCCTGAAGACGACATCAACGGTTTTACTACGCATGGAATTCCAACTTCCTGAACGGCTTTTTGTAATTCTTCTGCCGAAGTTGCGTATTGGTATTTGGCTGTTTTTAAGCCTAATTCTTTTGCTGCTAAATCGCGAATAGCTTTGCGATTCATGGTAAAATTGGCCGCTTTCGCTGAAGGAACAACGGTGATACCTTGTTTTTCGTAGTCGTAAAAACGTTCAGTACGAATGGCTTCTATCTCAGGGACAATAAAGTCGGGTTGGTGTTTGGCTACTATGCGGTCAAGTGCTTCGCCGTCGAGCATATTGATTACTTCAAAACCATGAGCAACCTGCATTGCAGGAGCGTTTTCGTAACTGTCAACAGCAATTATGGTCTGACCGATTCTTTGTGCGGCAATGGTGAATTCTTTTCCTAATTCGCCTGAACCTAGAAGTAGTATTTTCATGGGGGAATTTTTTATGATTTTTGGAATCTTATAAGGGTAGTAAATGTAAAAAAAAGCATTCTATAATATTGGTCATTGGAGATGTTTTGTTTGTTTTTTTTAACCGCTAGGTACGCGAAGGTTTACGCAAGGTTCGCAAAGATTGAAAAAAGCTTTGTACTCCTTGCGGTTGAACCTAAAATAAAAAAGCCCGTAAAGATTTAAAACAAGTCCTAGCGTATCTTGTCTTTACTTTGGATTTGATAAAAAAAGTTAACTTAATAGAAGAGTTTTTATCTTTATTAAAAGCTATAAAATGACCACAAGGGGCTTAAGGGGACGTGATTTTAGTTCGTGGAGTAGCAAATTTTTTCTTTTGCACGCAGATTTAGCAGATTAGGCTGATCTTTGCCTCTTGCAAAAAAAATCTGCGCAATCTGCTAAATCTGCGTGTAAAAAAATAGATATAGAATTAAAAAAGAAGTCGCAATGCTATAATTAAACTTTGTGTCCTTTTCGGTTAAACCCTTATTGCGACAAAAAAAAGGTTCGCAAAGATTTAAAATAAACCCTTGCGAACCTTGCGTAAACCTTTGCGGACCTAGCGGTTAAATAACGCTCCTAATGAAAATGATCTTCCTCAATTTCAAATTCAGCGTCTTTTTCCCAAATTTCCATTTCACAAGGTTTGCAATTGAACTTTAGTTTGTATTCCAGTTCGCCTTGTTTTAATACTAATGGTTCTTTTACTTTGACACCTACAATGTCTTTTTGGTGTATCGGACATTTTTTTAATTCGTATTTGATGCAATATTTGGTGGTCATTACACGAGATTTTCCTGGATCCCATTGTAATTCAAATGCTTTTTCAATTTCAGTTACACCATGGCGTTCGTAAAATTTACGCGCTATTTTATTTGAAACATTGTACATAAAGTCCAATTTGGTTTCAGGATAAGGGTGTGACGTTTTTACCAACTGATGTTCTTCACGTTTGTAATTAGCCAAACGAATTTCGGATAATTGCTCGTAAACGGTTCTTCTCATTTCGTTGATTTTTGAAATAGGAAGGAACCAATTTTGAGAAAATAGTACATTAATTTCATCTGCAGTATAAGGAGTAAAACCTGTTTTTGCCAGATTGATTTTAAAGTTTTCTGCGATTGATTCGTTGTTTTTAGTTTGTTCTTTCGGGTGAACTAAAGTCACAATACTTACGTTCCCGTCTTCGTCAGTAGCAATTAATTCAAAGCCATTTTCGTTTTCGGTCAATAATAAAGTGGTACTGATTTTACGTACGGCACTGTCTTCTCTTTCTACAATTTTAATGAAAGCGGCATCATTATTTCTGTAAATAAAAGTACCGTCTTTAATTTCTTTTAAAACGTTAGGATAGGCCAAACCATTTTCAACTTTGTTGACATAAATTCCCTCTGCTTCATTGGTTTCATTGATGAAACATAGTCCATCACCATTATTCAATAATTCACCATTCTCAATTTGGTAAGCGTTTCCTATTGTTTTAACTAATTTACCAATGTATTGCCCTTTTGATTTTGGACTTTCCCATGAGCCAATTGAACTGTGTCTTTCGTTTACAAAATAGTCAGTGTAACCACGATTAAAACTTTTATCTAAAGCAGAATCAAAACTGTAAGTACATTTTCCCGAAGAAGCTTTGGTATATTTATCACTTCCTTCTAAGTAAGCATCTAATTTTTGGCGCAAATACGAAACGTTATTTTTTACGTAAACGATATCTTTTAGACGACCTTCGATTTTAAAAGAAACAATTCCTGCTTCAACCAGATTTGGAATTTCATTTGAAACATCAAAATCTTTTATAGAAAGCAAGTGACTGTTTTTGATTAAAGTTTCTCCATTTCCGTCGATTAAGTTGTATGGCAAACGACAGTTTTGAGCACAAGAACCACGGTTGGCACTACGTTCTCCGTTGGCCACACTCATATAACAATTTCCGCTGAAGGAAACGCATAAGGCGCCGGTAACGAAAAATTCTAATTCAACATCTGCTTTATCGTAGATTTCTTTAATTTGGTGCAGGTTCAATTCACGTGCTAAAACGACACGTTTTATTCCGGCATCTTTTAAGAATTTTATTTTGTCGGCATCACGATTATTGGCTTGTGTACTGGCGTGAAGTACGATAGGAGGTAAGTCCATTTCCATAATCGCCATATCTTGAATGATCAAGGCATCAACTCCAATATTGTATAATTCCCAAATCATTAAACGACATGTTTCTAATTCGTTATCATATAAAATGGTATTGATAACGACAAAAACCTGAGCGTTAAATAAGTGTGCATACTTTACCAATGCTGCAACATCTTCAATAGAGTTTGTGGCATTAGAGCGTGCTCCATATAATGGTGCGCCAATATAAACTGCATCGGCGCCACTATTGATGGCAGCAATTCCTCCAATTAAATCTTTAGCAGGGGCTAATATTTCAATCTTCTTCTTCATTTTTAGTACTTTAGGCTTTTGTGGTTTTCCCGGAAAAAAGTGTGCAAAGTTCTAATAAATAATTTGAGTTTGCTAGTGCTGCGGTGATTTTTTTTGAAATGAATGGCTAATATGGAATGATGATGTTTAAGAAGTTACTGTGTTTCTTTGTATATGTTTTATTCCCAAAGTTATTTACATGATATTCTTATACTGATTTCTCTTTGCCAATTAAATGATTAATATGATTTTAGATAGATATTGCTTTTTGTAACCTAATGATTCCCAATGTCGTCAAAACAAATAGTAACCCTTAATTAGAGTATCAAATGAGATTAATTTTTAAAATTTGTATTGTTTCCTGTTTCATTTTTCAGCCTGTTATTTTTGCTCAGACTTTAGAAGCCAAAATAGATAAGTTATTAAATGAAAAATTCAAACCCGAAGGTCCCGGAGGCGCATTTTTAGCTGCTAAAGAGGGAAAGATTATATACAAGAAAGCTTTTGGAAAGGCTAATTTAGAATTGAATGTTGCAATGCAGCCGGACTTTGTTTTTGAAATTGGTTCCATGACCAAACAATTTACAGCGGTCTCCATTTTGATGTTAGTTGAACAAGGTAAACTGAAATTGGATGATGAAATCACCAAGTTTATTCCGGATTATCCAACCAATGGAAATAGTATTACGATACATCATTTGTTAATACATACTTCAGGAATTAAGGATTTTACAAGTATGAAAGCAATTAAAGATATTGCCAAAAGCGATTTGTCGCCTAAGGAACTAGTTGATTTTTTTAAGAATGAACCAGTAGATTTTAAGCCGGGTGAACAGTATAAGTATTGTAATTCGGGTTATGTTCTTTTGGGGTATATTATTGAGATGGTGTCAGGTAAAACTTTTGGGGAGTTTATTGATGAGAATATTTTTAAGAAAATAGACATGAACAATACTTATTATGCAAGTCATGAGAAGGTAATAAAAAACAGGGCTTCCGGTTATCGTGATAGAGAGGGTTATGTAAATGCACCTTATATCAGTTTTTCTATACCTTATGCTTCGGGATCGATAATTTCAAATGTTGAGGATCTGTTGAAATGGCAAAATGCAATTGCAGCCCATACGTTGCTTAGTCTGGCTACTACTGCGAAAGTATTCACGAATTATCAACTAAATAACGGTACCAAAACGGACTACGGATATGGATGGCACATTGATGCGGTAAAAGGGAAGCTTGTATATGAACATGGAGGCAGTATTTTTGGTTTTAAATCGATGGGCGTTTATGAGCCGGCTAGCAAAATTTATGTAATTGGTTTGAGTAATTGTGATTGTAATTCTCCAACTGCACTTACAAGAGAGATAGCGGCTTTGTTGTTGGATTAGCCTCTCGCTTTAGGTCAATGTCATTAAGTTAAGCGATTTTTTCACGCAGATTCCGCGGATTTTTTTTATTTCATTCCGCTAAAATCTGCGTGAGACTTTTTTGCTTTTAATTTCAGTATATTTTTTATTAATCTATAGGAAAAGAAAAACCTGCGGCAAAGACTCCGGTAGATTGTTTGGCTGCCGGATGCACGTAAAAAGAAACGGCAATCTCTATATTGTTTTTAGGGCCTACTGCTAATCCAAGGTTAATAGGGATGTGCATTAGGACATCGCTTTTATTGAAATTATGTGAAGGTGTAAAAGTTTCAAATGAACCAATAGAGGCACCAATACCGGTTTCAATAAAAGGAGCTACCCAGGGAATAGGTGCACATAGACGAATTTTTCCTCCCACTAAAAAAGCTCTGGTATTTACTTTGTATTGAGGCTGATTTTGTAGTTCCGGATTTTTATCAGGAGAAGTTAAAATAATTCCTGCATAAGGTCTTACGCTAAACCATGAAGTTATTCCAAAAACATATTCTCCTTCTGTATAAAAACCAGAACCCATGACGTCTACTTCATCTTGCTGGCCATAATTTTCTATGTATAGAGAACTGCTGGATGCAAAACCTATGGATGCTTTAATAAAATTACCTGTTTTTTGAGCTTTGGTTTGGTTGAAAGATAGTAGTAGTAAGGTGCTAATGTAAAAAAGAGCACGAAAATTTTTGGTCATTTGTTTGATTTTATAGTTGTTATATATTGGCGAAAATAAGATTTATCGTCCTAAAAAATAACATGTTTTCTTTTTTTGTTTGAGATGAATAAAAAAAGCCTCAGAAAAATTCCCGAGGCTTCCATTTATGTAATTTGGTCTTGATGAGGTTAGTTCTTTATTGTTGTCTGCTGATGTCATTAAATTCCCAAAGCACATTGATGATCTTCCATACCCCGTTGATTTTAACGAGATGCATATAATCAATCCATTCATCGGCAATTAATTTTACAGAAGCAGTTCGTTCTGAAACATCAAGCAGTCTGACCTCCTTTTTGGGTGTAGTAGGAAACTTATCCCCGTTTTTGTTGTAGCTTTCTGCAAGCAGGACCATAGATTCTGTCGTGGTTTCGCGAACGTAATCTTTGCCGGTAGCTTTGTCTTTCCAAAAGGTTCGTTTGACCATTCTTGGGTGTAGTGCCTGTTCCATTTGTTTGGGATTTGGTACCTGTTGCGATTCGATGTAATCAAGAGCAGCTCTTTTTATTGCCAGGCTGTCTTGTTTGGTCTGTCCGGAAATATAGCTGCTGATTAAAAATAAGGCAAAACAAATAAGGGATTGTTTCATAGTTAGTTAGGTTGGTTTAGTTGTTGTTTTTAGTTTTATGAGATTTAGATTGTTAGTATTGGAAGGGCTCTTGCATCCTATTATAATTGGCTAAGATTAGGGAATGTCCTTGTATTTTGTTTTCAAATATAGGACTATAATTTTGTCTAATTTTCAAATGAAATGTTAACAAAAAAAAGCCTCAGGAAATTTTCCTGAGGCTTCATTTATAGCATTAGAATCGTGATTAAGCAGCTAAAGCTTCTTTGATTCTGCGTAAGGCTTCTTTTAAAATATCGTTGCTTGTTGCATAAGAAAAACGAATACAATTTGGATTTCCAAAAGCATCACCTGTTACAGTTGCTACGTTTGCTTCTGATAAAAGATACATTGATAAATCGTTTGCATCTTTAATTTCAGTTCCTCTTAAAGTTTTTCCGAAGAAAGAAGAAACATCAGGGAAAACGTAAAATGCACCTTCCGGAACGTTGATTTTTACACCTGGAATTTCTTTTAATAATCCAACCACTAAATCTCTACGACCGTGGAAAGCCTGAACCATTTCGTTTAATACACTAGGATCAGCATCTACTGCAGTAATTGTAGCACGTTGCGCAATACTGTTTGCTCCACTGGTTACTTGTCCTTGGATTTTGGTACATGCTTTTGCGATGAATTCCGGAGCTCCGATGTAACCGATTCTCCATCCTGTCATTGCGAATGCTTTTGCAACTCCATTTACCGTAATTGTTCTTTCTAACATTCCCGGGATTGAACCGATACTGCAGAAAGTTCCTGAGAAATTGATGTGCTCATAAATCTCATCAGCCACAACATATATATTAGGGTGTTTTTCTAAAACTTTTGCCAAAGCAGTTAACTCTTCTCTGCTGTAAACAGATCCACTTGGGTTACAAGGAGAACTGAACCACATCATTTTTGTTTTTGGCGTGATAGCAGCTTCTAATTGCTCAGGTGTAATTTTGAAATCAGTATCTACAGACGTTGGAACTTCAACAGGAACTCCACCAGAAAGTTTCACAATTTCGAAATAACTCACCCAGTAAGGAGCAGGTAAAATAACCTCGTCACCTTCGTTTAACATTACTTGAGCAATGTTGTATAAAGATTGTTTTGCTCCTGTAGAAACTACAATTTGAGAAGGTTTGTATTCTAAACCATTGTCTCTTTTGAATTTTCTGCAAACAGCTTCTTTTAATTCCTGGTATCCGTCAACCGGAGAATAAGTACTGTAGTTTTCGTCTATTGCTTTTTTAGCGGCTTCTTTAATAAAATCAGGAGTATTAAAGTCAGGTTCTCCTAAACTTAAACTGATGATATCTTTTCCTTGCGCTTTTAATTCGCGTGCTAAAGCAGCCATTGCTAATGTTTGTGAAGTCGCTAAGTTGTTGATTCTGTCCGAAAGAATATGATTCATTATAAAAATTTTGAGTATCCTTAATTTTCTAAGCTGGTTAAGGAAGGTTAATTATTAATAGATTTTTTTAGTTTTATACCGATAATTCAGGTTTCATTCCAAGATCACGCAAATGTTTGAAGTGAGCAATAACTGCACTTGTCATTGTTTTGTACTCGTAATAAGGCAAGTTGCATTCTTTGGCAGTCTCTTTTACGATTTTTGCAATTTTACCATAGTGAATGTGACTGATATTTGGAAAAATATGGTGTTCGATTTGGTGATTTAATCCACCGGTGTACCAGTTTACGATAGCATTTTTAGGTGCGAAATTAGTTGTCGTAAACAATTGGTGAATGGCCCAGGTATTGTCCATTTCTCCTAACTCGTTTGGAGAAGGGTTTGTAGTTTCTTCTACAACATGCGCTAATTGAAAAACAACACTCAAAATTAATCCGGCTGTATAATGCATTACGAAGAAACCAATTAAAACTTTCCACCAGGTAATTCCAATTACGATCGGTAAAACGATCCAAATGGAAACATAAATAACTTTAGTGATAATTAAAGTAGTCCAAAGTATTTTAGGGTTTTTAAGTTCGCCGTAAGATAATTTTCTTTTAAGGTAACGTTTCATTTGTTTGAAATCGGTTGTGATTGCCCAATTGAAAGTCAATAAACCGTATAAGAAGACAGAATAATAATGTTGAAAACGATGAAAACTATGCCATTTTGCATCTTTGGTAAAACGGATAATTCTTCCTGCATCTAAATCTTCATCATGTCCCGGAATGTTCGTATACGTATGGTGTAAAACATTATGTTGTACCTGCCAGTTGTAAACGTTTCCTGCCAAAACATAAATAGTTCCACCCATAAACTTGTTGATCCAGGTTTTATTAGAGTACGAACCGTGATTTCCGTCGTGCATCACATTCATTCCAATACCTGCCATTCCAATACCGATCACGATAGATAGAAGTAACATAACCCAAAACGGCATATTTAGTGTTAGGATTAAAAAATACGGCGTCAGGAATACAGCAAAGAGAATAACCGCTTTTAAGTGCAGCTTCCAGTTTCCGGTTTTTTGGATATTGTTGTCCTTGAAGTAATTGTTAACCCGAGAGTTAAGGGTTCTGAAAAACTTCAGATTGTCTTGCCTTGCAAAAGTAGGTGCAGTGTTATTCATAATTAATTTAAATAGGCTTCAAAGGTAATTATTATAAATTTTCAATTTACAAAATTGAGTTAAATATTTCAATCGTAAAGTATTACTTTTGTTAAAAAATTAGAGCAATGGATGAGATTCTGAAATATTTTCCTGATTTGACCGACATTCAAATCGAACAATTTCAAAAATTAGATTTTTTATACCACGATTGGAATGAAAAAATCAATGTTATTTCGCGCAAAGATATTGATGCCTTATATACAAAACACGTTTTGCATTCGCTTGGAATAGCAAAAATCATGAAGTTTGAACCCGGAACAACCGTTCTGGATGTTGGAACCGGAGGTGGATTCCCTGGAATTCCCCTGGCGATTCTTTTTCCCGAAACCCGTTTTTATTTGATTGACGTTATCGCAAAAAAAATAAAAGTAGTTCAGGGAGTTGTAGATGCCTTAGAATTAAAAAATGTAAAAGCAGAACAATTACGTGCTGAAAATGCAAAAGGAGATTTCGATTTTATTGTGAGTCGTGCGGTAACCAATATGCCGGATTTTGTTTCCTGGATCAAAAATAAAATTAAAAAACAACACAAACATGCCTTGAAAAATGGAATCCTTTACCTAAAAGGAGGAGATTTGACCGAAGAATTGAAAGATTTTCCGGGGGCTACTTTATATGATTTGTCTACAATTTTTGAAGATGAGTTTTTCGAAACTAAAAAAGTAGTGCATTTGCCGTTGAAGTTTAAGGCTTAGGGCTTTTTGTTTTAAAAGTTTCAAGTTTCAAGTTTCAGGTTTGAAAGTTTCAAGAGTCCGGGTTTCGATCCGGATTTTTTATTTTAGAATGTTTGCGTCCAGATGATGTAGCCAGTTTTCTTTGTAGCTGTTTCCAATTGGGATTTCTGTGCCGTTTAGCTCTACTTCATTTTTAGAATAGGCGGTTAGTTTTTGTGTTTGAATAATATAAGAACGATGAATCCGCACAAAATTTGGACCCAACAGTTTTTCAAAAACCGAAATATTCTGTTTAATGTGATGTGATTTTCCGTTTTCAAGATGAATGGTAATGTAATCTTTAAGGCTTTCGACATACAAAATTTCATCCAATACAATCTTGATGTTTTTACTTCCGCTTGCTACAAAAATGTGGTTATCTGTTGTTGGTTTTGTTTCCTTTTTTGGAAGTTGTAGCTGTTTGAATTTTTCTATTGAAACAAAGAAGCGATCAAAAGTAATTGGCTTTAACAAATAATCAATCACATTAAGTTCATAACCTTCTATGGCGTATTCTCTGTAAGCTGTAGTAAAAATTACTTTCGGAGGATTTTTTAATTTCTTCAAAAAATCATTTCCTTTTAGTAAAGGCATTTCAATATCCAGAAAAATTAAATCGATGGTATTGGTTTCTAAAAAAGAATACGCTTTCAGTGCATTTTCGAAAGAGGCTATTAATTCAAAACTTTCGAAATTGACCAAATGAGAAGTTATTAATTCTCTGGCTAATGGTTCGTCGTCAACGATTATGCATTTGTATTTCATTCAATTAAAGAATAAATGGTTTTAAAATCTAAAGATAAAGACAAAGTTTTACTTTAAAATTAGTTTTCGTTTCTTCGATTTCCAGTTGGTGTTTTTTAGGGTATAACAAGTCCAATTGCTTTCGGACATTCACTAAACCAATTTGAGATTTGTTTGAAACGGATGCGAACTCATTTTGAGGTTTCGTGTTTTCAATACAAAAAATAATTTGGTTCTTTTTGCAGACTAAATTAAGTTGAATTTTTGCTTTTTGAGTTTCATTTACAACTCCGTGTTTAAAGGCATTCTCGATAAAAGTCAATAGTATTAAGGGAGAAATTTTGTTGTTTTCAAGGATGTCTTTTGTAAATGAAATGTCTAATCGGTTTTCATCGTAACGAAGTTTTTCCAGCGCAATGTAATTTTCAATTAGAGTAATTTCTTTTTCTATCGAAACATAATCATCAGTGCAACGGTATAAAACAAAATCCAGAATTTCAGATAATTTTGCAATTACTTCAGGTGCTTTATCGTCTTTTTTTAAAGTTAAAGTGTATAAATTATTTAACGTATTAAAAAGAAAATGAGGATTCAATTGGTTTTTTAAAACCTTCAGTTCCATTGATTTTTTCTCTTCTTCCAGTTTTAACAGGCGTTGTTGTTTTCGATTAAAACTTATAAATCCCAGAATTATAATCGGATAGGTAATAAAAGAGAATTCTCTGAAAATTAGTGTAAAAGAAGTTAATCTTTCCGGAACTGACATTTTATGTCCGAGCCAATCATCAAAGAAACCCGGGAATTTAGGCTCTAAATAATAATATTTTAAAATCATCAAAAGGGCAAAAACAAGATAGAGCCAGCCTACTGCGCAAAACAGAAAAACGAAGTACTTCTTTTTGTTAAGTGTTTGAGGAATAATCCAATAAATTAAGCCATAGGCAACAATTACTTGTGCTAAAATTTTCCAACTGTAAACGAAAGTAAAATCGTAATAAGTAGTGTCGTTGGACTTTGAATTAATGTATAAAAGCAAAAAAGAAATCCAATAAACACAATGAAGGAGAATTCTTTTTATATCGAGGTTCTTCAAAAAAAGCATAGGTGGTTTTAATTGCGGCAAGATACTAAAATATAGGGGAGGGCTTGATTTCTTAAGATAAATAATAGCCTTTAGGTGCTGAAAATTAACTTTCAGCGTACGAATGATGCATTCCTTGAAAATTTATTATTTGAATGCAGAAAGTGTCTTTTCATCAGCACCAAAAACAGCGGAATTGTTTTGCAATTATATTCGCTTAAAATAAGAAATGATGATCAAGTTTATTCTGCTGTTAGTTTTATTTCTGGGAAGTAAACTAAAATAAAAACGGAATTTAGAAAGCCGAAAATAATTAAATTTTAAATAGAATGAAAAAAATAATTACAACGACAATTGGTGTTTTGATTTTAGCGGGAACTCCAAATTTATTTGCCCAAAAGGACAGAAAAGAGATTTTGTATCGTGAAGATGCAAGATTTAAAGGATCCGATTTGTCTACAGAGAGGACCAAACAGAGAATACTGTATAGCGAAACTTCAAAAGTAATAAAACCAATCTTATTTGCAGACTTAGGAGAAACCTGCACCACTCCGGACGGAATGGCTTTGGATAAAAATGGGAATTTATACTTGTCTGTTACCAACCCAACTTCATTTGAAAAATTCGGAAGTAAAATTCTGATTTTTGATAAAAATGACAAACCGATGACCTGGTTTGATCAATTACCAGTGCATCCGGTGACAAAAAGGGTGCATCCTATGGGAATGGAGTTTGGTCCGGACGGGAATCTATATGTAGTAGACAACCAATGTTTTGCAAGACAAGCGGATGCTTCAAGATTAATTAGAGTCATAGTGAAAAATGGAAAACCGGTCAATGCGGAAGTTTTGGTGGAAGGATTCAATTTTTCTGATGGACTTCGGTGGTCTAAAAACCGCATTTACATTACCGATGCTTCATTTAATAAAGGGGAAGAAAGCGGTATTTATAGTTTTTCGCTTGACGAATTAAACAAAGATAAAATTATACTGGATGCTTCAAATAAGGAAAAGTATCTCATCAGTACTTTTACTTTAAAACCCGGGACTGCAAAACACTCACTCGGAATTGACGGAATTGCATTTGATAAAAATGGGAATTTGTATGGAGGTAGTTTTGGTGACGGTGTGATTACTAAAATTGAGTTTTTTAATGATGGGAAAGTAAAATCTAAAAAAGTTGTTTTTGATTCGGATCAGTTAAAATGCTGTGATGGCTTTTTTTATGATGAGAACAGAAACTCTATTTTCATTGCCAATTATGATAACAATAGTGTGCATCAATTAAACTTAAATACCAATACTATTTCTTTGATTTGGGAGAATGAAAATGCAGATGGTTCAGACGGGCAATTGGATAATCCTTGTGAAACTATTATTTACAAAGGCAAATTGCTGGTTGTGAATTATGATACTTTTGAAGGAGTAAAAAATATCGGAACAGATCCTTTTCACACCATTTCAAGTTTTGATTTGGAGGGTTTAAAATAAAATTCAAAATAAGACCACAAGTATTTCCTCTAAAATACTTGTGGTCTCTATATAAAGATTACTTACAATCTCGAAAGTTAGATTTTTCTATATTCCCATTAATCAGGCGGTCGCAAGTTCCTTTTTAGCAAGACAGAACTTGTTTTTGATTAAATCAATATTTGAAATAAATTCACGTAAGGCAAGTCTTGAAGCGGCATCGCTATATTTAAAATTAGGATTGAAGAAAAATTCACGGCAAATTACAGGCTCTGTTGTAAAATCATAAGGAGTCATTTCTGAGCGTTCTGTTTGGTGATTTCCAATTGGAAATAAAGAGGTAAGTTCAAATAGCGAATTCATAAACCAGCTGTCAAATACTTTCTGTTTAGGTGTAATGTGGCGCACCAACAATACTAAACCGACTAATTCACTTTGTAATAAATCAGATCCTTTTCGGTACTTCATATCGATCATTTTTACATGTACAAGCGCAACCCATATTGGACCTTTTACATAACTGTATGCCAGATATTTTAGATTGGGATCAAAAATTAGCGGTTTAGTGTTTTCGTGATTTTCTATAGAGCACCAAAGAGATTCAATACGTTGCATTAGATCATCAAACAGTATCGTATGTTTTTTAAAACGCCAATAGACCCATTCAAGCAAGGCAGCAGCAAGGGCTAATGAAGCTTTTTGATTCAGTCTGTTGAGTGTGATTTCCAATTCTTCATTTGTTTGAAGGGGATCGAATAGTTTCTCTATTACCCGATCATTCCATTTGTAATCCAGGGTACTGGTAATACATTTTGATTCAATAATTATTGGTGGAATATTTTTTATGTTTTTCATTTTCAATAGATTATAATTAACATCTTTTTCTAAGTTTTGGATTAACATTAAATAGTTTTATAAATGCGTTCTTACCTAATGACAAAATTATTATATCCTGAATTTGAAAGGGCTTTGATAAGTTTTAAAAGTAATAGAATAAGGTTTTTGTGGTTTGTATGTTGTTAACTATCAACAGGGTAGTAAAGATGTTTCGTTTTTGTTTCGCAAAAGATAACGGATGAATTTTGCTAATGGTGTAAGATCTTGTAATTCATTATTTTAAATGAATTGGGACTTTAAATGAACAGTGTGCTCTTTTAGGATTTATAAAAATTATTAGGGTCAATGTAGTATTCGTTTTAGTGGTAGTGTAGAAATTGTCGTCTGTTTTTTGTGTTTGAATCGTATAATTAACAAAAGAATGTCGTTTGTCGACTATTATTTTTCGTTCGTGTACTTTTATTTGCGCCATCTGTAATAGAGAGATATCTTTACTACAGCAACAACCACTTTTATATTGAAAACAGTTACAAGAATATCGATCTATTGGAAAATTCAGCTCATTGCCTGGAGTACTGCTTCTTTGTATTGGGGATTTTCAGCTTTCTTTACCGGTAATTTTATCTGGAAAATAGGCCTTGCAGATTTGATACTGGATGTATCGATTGGCATTGCAATAACACATCTTTACAGAAATTTTGCTTTAAAAAAAGGATGGAATAAATTAACGCTGAAAAGATTAGTTCCCAAAATGGTACTTAGTGTTTTGATTCTTTCCTTCTTATATTTGTTTTTGATTGTTGGCAAACTTTATTTAGTGCGTTTGTTTCTTTTAAAAAATACGGAGGTTTCCTTTATAACATTTTTTAAAACGACACAGCTGCAGGTTTTTATAACCGGAACAAGGTTAATGTCTATCTGGGTATTGGCCTATCATTTGTATCATTATTCGAGGCTTGAAATAGAAAGGGTAAAGGAAAATGCCCGATTGTCGATCATAATAAAAGAAGCACAGTTAAACAATCTTAGTGCGCAGCTTAACCCGCATTTCTTTTTTAATTCCTTGAATACGATAAAATTCCTCGTACTAGAAAACCCGCATTCGGCCAGGAGAGCGATTGATCTTTTGTCTGAGCTGCTAAGGAATTCCTTAAAGACTAATAATGGAGAATTAGTGGCTTTAAATGAGGAAATGAACCTTGTTAAAGATTATCTGGAGCTGGAAAAGATTCGATTTGAGGAACGTTTGGAAATAACAATTGATGTAAATGAAGCAGTATTAGATTATTTGATTTTGCCTTTAAGTATCCAGTCGCTGGTTGAGAATGCAATAAAACACGGAATTGAAAAAAGAAAAAACGGCGGGCTCCTTATTGTTAAGGTGGAAGAAGAAAATAATTTCATAAAAATTAGTGTTCAGAATTCGGGAAAATTACACAATGAGAGAAAAAATCCGGGGATAGGGTTGCATAATCTGAAAGAGAGACTACTCTTGTACTATAATGGAAATGCCTCTTTTGAAATTAAAGAGATCGGAAACGAAACTGTTTTGGCAACTCTTTTAATACCGTCGAAATGAAAAAGATAAAAGTTATCATAGTCGATGATGAACGTTCATCCAGAGAAGAGCTGAAAAGAGCATTGAAGATTTACGAAGACTTTATTCTTATAGGCGAGGCTGAAAATGCCGATGATGCTAAGGATTTAATCGAAACAGAAATGCCGGATTTAATTTTTTTAGACATTCAGATGCCCGAGAAATCCGGTTTCGATTTATTAGAATCTTTAGATAATGCGCCGGCCGTATTGTTTACTACCGCCTATAATGAGTATGCCGTGCAAGCTTTTGAAGTAAATGCCTTAGATTATCTGTTGAAGCCCATACGCGAGGAACGTTTTGCAAAAGCAATAGAAAAAATAAGGAATACCATAAAACAGAAAAGTGACCTGTCTAATGCTGTAACGAGCGACCAGAAAATTTTCATTAAGGACGGAGAGAAACGATTCTTTATTCAATTGGATGAAATTTATTTAATTGAATCACTGGAAAATTATACCAGACTTTATTTTCAAGGTAAAAAAGCACTGCAAAGACGATCGCTCCGCCAATGGGAAGCACTATTGGATGAAACGGTCTTTTTTAGAATAAACAGAACCAAAATTATAAATATTAAACACATCCTCGAAGTAAACCAAACCAGCAGTGGCAGGTTAGAAGTAAAGCTAAAAACCGGAGAATTGTTAGAAGTATCAAACCGTCAATCGGTCAAATTTAAAAACAACAACGGGATTTGGTAAAAGAAACGGCTTTGTTTTTTTGTCATGTACAGCAAAAGTAACGAACCGTTAAAAAACACCAGTATTAGACGCAGAACAGTTATGAAAAACGAATCCTTAGATATCGTTATGGGCTTCTTTTGCCCTATATCAAATTTCAAAAACGCACACTAAAAAACAAGCAATGAAATCAATTTTAAATTTTACATTTTTTATTTTCATACTATCAAATGCATTCGCACAACAGACAAGTGCAACAAGATCAGAAGATTTAAAAAGCGTCTATGATATTCAAGATAGTGTGATGGTCAAAACACGAGACGGTGCATGGATATCGGCAATGGTAGTTCGAAAAAAAGGAATCAGTACACCAAAGCCGGTAGTACTTCAATTTACGATTTATGTCAGGGATAAAGGAAGGGATATAAAATCTTTAAAAGAAGCAGCAGATAATGGATATGTCGGAGTCATTGCTTATACAAGAGGGAAGCGGTTTAGCCCCAATGAGGTATTTCCTTATGAGAATGACGGAAATGATGCCTACGATGTGATTGATTGGATTAGTAAACAAAAATGGTGTAATGGAAGCGTAGGAATGTATGGCGGAAGCTATAACGGGTTGACTCAATGGGCGGCTTGCAAGAAAATGCATCCGGCGCTTAAAACCATAGTTCCTTATGTCGCCAATAGGGCCGGGATGGGACTACCGATGGAAAACAACATTTTTGTAAACCCTAATTACGAATGGTCGTTTTATGCCGGTAGTACAAAATACCTCGATACTGTTGCAGGAAATGACAGACAACGTTTTAGGAAAATGATGTTTAAATGGTGGGAAACCGGCGTTGCCTATAAAAAAATGGATAGTATTGATGGTGTTCCCAACCGACTTTTTCAGAGATGGCTGAAACATCCTTCGTTTGATAAATATTGGCAAAAAATGACGCCTTACGGAAAAGAATTCGCTCAAATAAAGATACCGATTTTAGTTTTTGACGGCTATTACAACGACTCCCAAAACTCCAGTTTGTCCTATGTAAGAGAACTTCAGAAATACAGTAAAAACACTTCGGTTTATGTGATTATCGGCCCATATGGTCACTTTGGTACTCAGATTGGTGGTGAAACCGATTTGTATAACTATAAGGTTGATCCAATAGCGTTAATCGATATAAAAAAAATAACCTACCAATGGTTGGACTATATTCTGAAAAACGGCCCAAAACCCGAAATACTGAAAGATAAAATCAACTATGAAGTGATGGGCACAAATGAGTGGCGCAGTGCCTCTTCGCTTGACAAAATGAGCAATGGTTTCCTTCGGTTGTATTTGACGGATAACAAATTCGGAGATTTTTATGCCTTAAATGATAAAAAACCAGTTCAGAAAAAATATCTGTATCAGGAGGTTGATTTTGCAGACCGACAAACACAGAATAATGAGTATTATCCCGATCCCATTATTAGAAAAGAAATAAATACCAGCAACGGATTTGTTTTTATAAGTGATGTACTCAAAGAGCCTATGTTGATAAATGGTTCGTTCTCGGGCGAAATAAAAGCGAGTATCAATAAAAAAGACATGGATATTGGTGTGACACTTTATGAAATAATGCCAAATGGCGAATACTTTCATTTGTCTTATTTTTTAGGCCGTGCCAGTTATGCTAAAGATGCTACAAAAAGAAATTTATTAAAACCAAACCGAATAGCGTCAATTCCTTTTTCGAATACACATTTGGTCAGTAAACAATTGAGCAAAGGCAGTCGTTTGGTTGTGGTGCTAAATGTAAATAAAAACCCTTTTTCAGAATTGAATTACGGAACGGGGAAGACAGTAACGGAAGAAACGATAAAAGACGCAAAAGTGCCATTGAAAGTAAAATGGTATACGGATAGTTTTGTGAAAATTCCAATTTGGAAATAAATAAGAGAGTGAAGGTTAAAAATAGACAAACCCGACAGGTTCTAAGAAGCTGTCGGGTTTAAGTAGGTAGAAATAGTTATGAGCTATGCTTTTGATTTCAGATTTTTTTAATTGAGCCAATGAATAAAAAATAAATCAACTATGAGTTAATTGGTATTGTTTCTTTATTGTGCATTGGGATTATCAAAATATTATTCTTTTAGGACATTTAAAAATAGCATTGTCTTTCTTTTAAAGATTATTTTTTAATAAATTTTTTAGCAATTCGTTGTTTTCCATTGCTTAGTTTCAGCGTGTATATTCCGGAGCTTAATTGGCTAACATTAATAGAGCAACCTTTGGATAAGTTTCCTGTAGCAACTTGCTGACCTAAAGCATTTATAATTTTAAAAATAAATGGATCCTTTTCTGGTAACGAAATATTTAATTCATTATCAACAGGATTTGGATACAATTCAAAATCAGAAATTTCGTCTGTTTTATTTAAATTAGGGGTTGACAGTGTGGCTGTAACATTTACGGAATAATCTTGAACTTGCCCAAAATAAAAATAATCACATGGTCCGGGAATAGCTTTGTATCTCATCGAAACTCTCATTCTTGTAGGACCAAGCATTGCTGTAGCGGGTATGGTAATGTTACCAAGTACGGGAGTTGTAATGGAGGGGTCGTTTGTCCAAACTGTTTCGCCAACATCACTAAAAAAACCATTATGATTATAGTCAATAAAAACCGAATACCCTTCATTACTGATATTCGCATCTTTCCATATAGGTGTAATTGAAATGGGATAATTGGATCCGATTGCCACGTCGGTAGATAGATCCGTAAAATCTTCATACCCATTTGCATCTCCTTTTTTTTCTAATGTATTATTAATAGTTCCAAATTTAACCTGACCGATTGACTCATCAATGTTATTTCCCGCAGAATCGCAATAGATTAGATTTGGGTTTATTATGTTTAATGTATAATCTTCAACTTGCCCTCCATCAAAAAAGCGACATGCACCGGGAACTTCGGCATATTCCATAACGATTCTCATTCTTGTAATACCATTTTTTGCAACTTTCGATGGAATGGTAATTTGCCCTGTTACTACTGCGTCTCTGGTCGGCTCTTTTGTCCAGACAGTTTCTTCATATCCATCAAGAGAACCATCTTGATTATAATCAATAAAAACGGCATATCCATATCCAAATTCTGCCGGCAATCTGGAAACATCAGATGGTGTGATTGTAATAGTGTATTTTTTCCCCGCATTCACATCGCTGGAAATATGAAGAAAATTTTCATAACCTACTGTTTCTGTTGAAACATTATTAATGGTACCAAATTCTACTTTACCAATTACGTCATTACTATTTTCCGTTATTCCTTCAGACTTACAATACTCACTTTTTGTGGCTACATCAACAATATTACTTGCTGCAGAGGTACTTCCGTCATTTCCTTTTGCAACGACATGAAAACTATAATTGCTATTGTCATCTAAGCCAGTTACGGTATAGGTAGTTGTTGTGCATGAACCTATAAAAATTGTTCCTTTATAGATATTGTATCGGACAATAGGCGTTTCGCTAAAAGCTGGTGCTGTCCAGGATAATGAAACCGTTGTAGCTGTTGTTCCGGATGGAATTAAATTTATGGGCACTTGTGGTGGTGGAGCCGCCCCGTACATTGCTCCAACTCCCACAGCATAAAATGCGTTGGTTGTAGCAATAACCTCCGGTGAAGCATCACCATACAAATCTATGGCTGATTGTATTGCATAAGTTCTTGCGTCAGCATAAGTTGAGATAGGAGAAAGATATATGCTCTCTAAACGATAGGCAATCTTTGCCGCTTTATCGATGGTAATTCCGGTAACATTATATTGATCTCCGATATCATTAGTCCCTTTTTTACCAACAGATAAAATATAAAACCAATGATTAAGTACCCCTGAATTGGTATGAACTCCACAATAATCATTAGAACTACTTGGATAATATCCTTCTGTATCTTTCCAATAGGTCCCTCCATAGGTGTCGGGTTGTTCTTCTAGTTTAGGATTACTCATAGAACGAATGCCGTTTTGTCCTCCCGGTTTTACTTCATTACCTATTTCCCAGATTGATTTTGAAGGCGCTGCATAATATTCAACACATGCAGCCCATATATCTGAGAAGCCTTCGTTTATTGCTCCGGGTTCATATTGATAAACTAAACCCGCGGTATTTTGACACACGGCATGCCCAATTTCATGAGCAACAATATCCAAAGAGGTTAGTATATCAAATCCTCCTGCATCTTTACCGTCACCATAAGTCATAACACTTCCGTTCCAAAAAGCATTTTCATTTGTTGGATATCCGCCTTCAATTAAACTGTAATGGATATAATTTTTGATTTTTGCACCCAAATTATCAAAACTATTTCTTTCATGAATTTTCAAAAAGTAATCGTAGGTCATCTCTGCTCCCCAATGCGCATCAAGGGCTCCGTTATCTTTTTGAGCGTTATTGTATTCGGCTTGTGTCCAGTTATTGTCAGCATCTGTGAAATTTGTTTCCGGATAGGTTGCTGTTCCCTTACAATCATAGGTTTGAATACCGTCGCCTCGAGTTTGGTCCATTAAAATATAAAAGCCTTCCTGTAATGCGGTTTGAATTGTTTGTGTGCCGCTATAACGAGTAGCCGCATTAGCAGACAAATAGTCCATTTTATAGCGAAAAGGTTCTTTGTGATTTTCCGGATTGATGTGTATTGGTTTTTTCGGATTATTTTCACCAAGATGTTTTATAGTTGCATTATAAAATAATGCTTCTCCTGTTAAAGCATCAATATATAAATCACCACGACTTAGAGGATTTGTTGCGTAAATATCAAATTTATAGGCCAAACGAATTTTGTCTTTTGATTTATTTTGCTCTCCTTTAAGAGGTAATAAAACCAATTCTCCTGCAGGTTTTTTGTAGCCTATTGCATTGGCATCATTTGGAGTTTCCCATAAATACTGCTTAGCTCCAATATGGTTTATTGCTTTATTAAAAGCTTCTTTGGCTGAAAGTGTTGGCTTGATTATAACATTTTCAAGATTATAATAGTCACCATTCATAGAAATCAGTTTTCCTTTTTTTGAATGCAGGTTGTAGTTTACAAACTCAACTTTTATTCCCTGATTGTATAATTGAAATTTTTCATGAATAAAACCTTCTTTATCGGAATCGATTTTAATTTTTTGAAAAGATTGGTTATTGTTCAAACTCAATTGATCCTCAAAAACCTTTTCGGAATCGGAGCTTTTATAACTTGATTTGTTGCTAAAAACAATTAAATTTGGTTGTCCGCTTTCAGATAAAACTTTCTTACTTACACGTTTGTCTGTTACTTGAGCAGATATTGATGAAAACAATAAAAAGACGATAAAACAGATTATTTTGGGTTGTTTTTTTTTCATTATTCCTTTTTTGATTAAATAGCAATGATAATTTAGATTCTTAATGACCACGGAGTAAAAGATAAATGGACAGCTGTTTCATACAAGCATTGCTGTTTTATTGATAATCGAAATAGTATCCTGTTCAGAAAATCAAATTATCTTTCCGGCAACTCTAAGAGTATAGTTGTGCTAAATCATTTTAATACGTTAACTGATTTTTTTACGTTGCAAAATGAATTTTTTGTAGCGTCAATATTCGAAATGAAATTATTTAATGCTTTTTTGGCAGAATCGGGATTGTATTTGAAGGATCGCGAAAAGAAAAATTCGCGGCAAATTACCGGCTCAGAGGATGCATCATAAATAACATCTTCTGAATATTCAATTTGTTCATTCTGATTTGGAAATTGGTTGGCTAGTTTAGAGATTGTTTTTTTAAACCATTTATCAAATGTTTTTTTCTCTGGTGTAAGATGGCGTACTGTTAAAACCAGTCCTGTTACTTCACTTTGAATTAAAGAAGATCCTTTTCGGCTTAACACATCTATCATTCTTACATTCATTAGTGCCACCCAAATTGGACCATCTATGAAGCCGGATACGGGAAAACTCAGATCAGTGTCGAAATCTAACGGTTTAGTGTTTTTAGGATTTTCAATAGAAGACCATAGTGCCTCGATACGGTGGTGTATTTCATCAGACATTTTATCGTATTCTTTAAAACGCCAATACACCCATTCTAATAATGATGCGGTAAGACCTAAAGAGGCTTTATGACTAATTTTGTTTAATGTTTTGTCAAGTTGATCGTTTTCACCATTTGGGTCTAAAAGGGTTGATAGGATTTTATCATTCCATTTGTAATCAATTGCGTGACCAATGCTATGCGATTTTTTGATTGCTTTTGGTGGTTTGGTTAAATTTTTCATGTTTATTTTGGTAAAGTTAATTTCATATTGTTAAATGTTGTTTGAGCCATAAATCATTGTAATGTGCCTTGTTTCTATTAAGGAATCCAAAATAGATGAGGTGCTGTCTTTTAGAATTTATTTTTTCGCATTTTCAAAGAAACACTGTAAGATTATAGTAACTCGTTGGGTGTAATTGTTTTTGATAAATAGATTGCGGTTTTACATCGTCTAAAAATGTTTTAGCTTAAATAAAGCAGAGTAGACGATGCGAAAAAAATAGAATATTATTGAAACCCCTCACAATATTATATTCCCAATCTATGTTTTCATATGTTAGATAATAGTACTTTTTAATTACACCCAAGCGAGTTGTGGTTATAAATCTTACTTCAAAGGATAAAAGAAAAACCGTAAATATGAGAATCAATTAATATTTGTAAAGTTTGAATTAATAGTCAACAATCGCCGTTGTTTTAATGTCAGAAATAACTTATTTAAGATAAGGGGTTTTAAGTGAAAAAAGAATTGAGTTTGTTATTGTGGAGGATTGATTTTTACCCACAATTTAAAAATAGGAAGCAAAAAAAAATCCGAATCTTAAAGGTAAGATTCGGATTTCTATAAATAGTGTCGCTCTAAGACGAAAGGAGCAAATTATCCTAAAAATGGATATTTGTAATCTTCCGGAGTTACAAAAGTTTCTTTGATTGTTCTAGGAGAAGCCCAACGCAATAAGTTTAATGCAGAACCTGCTTTATCGTTTGTTCCTGATGCTCTTGCTCCACCAAACGGTTGCATACCTACAACGGCTCCTGTTGGTTTATCATTAATGTAGAAGTTACCCGCAGCATTTTGCAATTTCGTAGTTGCTACTTCAATAGCATAACGATCCTGGCTAAATACAGCTCCTGTCAAAGCATACTCAGAAGTAGTATCAACCAATTCTAAAGTCTCTTCCCATTTAGCATCTTCGTAAACGTAAATTGTCATTACCGGTCCGAATAATTCGGTTTCCATTGTAGTGTATTTTGGGTTGGTCGTTACAATAACTGTTGGCTCAATAAAGTATCCTACAGATTTATCGTAATTTCCTCCAACGATGATTTCAGCGTCAGCATCTTTTTTAGCCTGGTCGATATAACTCGCCAATTTATCAAAAGAACCTTCGTGGATAACTGCAGTAATAAAGTTTCCGAAATCTTCCGGAGAGCCCATTTTCATTGATTTTACATCAGCGATTAACTGCTCTTTTACAGTTGGCCATAAACTTTGAGGGATATAAGCTCTTGAAGCTGCAGAACATTTTTGTCCTTGAAATTCGAAAGCACCACGAGAAATTCCTGTGCTAACTTGTTTTGCATTAGCGCTTGGGTGTGCAATGATAAAATCTTTACCACCTGTTTCACCAACAATTCTTGGATATGTTTTGTAGTGGTGAATGTTTGCTCCAATTTTAGCCCAGATGTCTTTGAATACATGAGTAGAACCTGTAAAGTGAACTCCTGCAAAATCACGACTTGCTAAAACAGTATCAGTAATCATTAAAGCATCTCCAAAAACTACGTTGATAACGCCATCAGGAACTCCTGCTTCTTTGAATACTTCAATAATGATTTTTGTAGAGAATACTTGACTGTCACTTGGTTTCCAGATAACAACGTTACCCATCATTGCGGCACTTGCAGGAAGGTTTGCAGCGATAGCAGTAAAGTTAAAAGGAGTAATTGCGTAAACAAAACCTTCAAGAGGTCTGTACTCTAAACGGTTCCAGGTTGTAGAATCTGATTTTGGTTGATCGTTGTAAATTTGTGTCATAAATTCTACGTTGTAACGTAAAAAGTCGATCAATTCACAAGAAGCATCAATTTCTGCCTGGTGTATATTTTTAGACTGACCAATCATAGTAGCTGCATTAATGCGCGCTCTGTATGGTCCTGCAATAAGTTCAGCTGCTTTTAAGAAAATAGCCGCACGTTGTTCCCATGCCATGTTAGCCCATGCTGTTCTTGATTCAAGTGCATTAGCAATTGCTTTTTCGATATGTTGCTTTTCAGCTAAGTGATACGTTCCTACGATATGTTTGTGATCGTGAGGAGCTGATATTGTTTTAGTGTTTCCAGTTTTTATTTCTTCACTTCCAATGTATAACGGAACATCAATTTTTGAGTTCCACATGGTAGTGTAAGCTGCCTGAACAGCTGCTTTTTCTGGTGAGTTTGGTGCGTATCCTTTTACCGGCTCGTTTACCGCTTTTGGTACATGAAAGAATCCTTTTAGCATGTTATTTAAAATTAGATAATTAGACAATTTAATGGTTAGAGGATTTGATTTGTTACGAATAATCTAACGCTGCACAAAAGTACAAAGGATAAATTAATAATTTGATAATTTTATGAATAAGATAACTATAAGAAATATAGTTTTAACTCAGAATTAGTTTAAAGCAAAAGGAGCACACATTCTGAAAGTAGGAACAATTACTTTGAATGTTTTGGTGGTTGTGAAATTAATCATGTTAAAATAACCTTTCATGGCTCCATAAGGAGAGGATAATAAACAACCCGAACTATAGGTGTGATTTTCTCCGGGTTTTAAAACAGGTTTTTTTCCAATAACACCTTCTCCGTCAACAAATTCAATGTCATTAAGAGAATCGAAAATTTCCCAGTGGCGAGACGTTAACTGAACAGAATCTTTACTGTGATTCTCGATTGTAATTACATAACTAAAGGCAAAGTGAATCTTATAGTTCTTGAAGTAGGTACCTTCAAAACTAGTTAAAACCGATATTTTTATGCCTCGTGTAATCTGAGAAACCATAACTAACGTAGTATATATGTGTGCGTTATACGTGCAAACTTACAAAAAAAATCGTTTGTTTGAAATCCTTTAACAATGTTTTTAATTGGTGATATTGATGGAGTTAGCATTTCCTTTTCCAATTACTCTCTCATAACGATCAGAACTTTGTTTGTAATAGACCAAAATTATGTAATCGTTTTCGGTTTGGTAGAAGTTTCCGTCAATTGCATTTTCATAATTAATATTTCCTTTTCTATCTGCAATTTTATACTCAAAATTGGTAAAACCTTGTTTGATCATGATCGCTTTTTCATATACGCCTTTATCTGTATTGTACTCCATTTTGTATTCGGGAGTCAGACTGTAATTGTTGAACATTCCGGTTACATAAATATCTTCCTGATTCGATCTGAAAGTAGGAGCGGAGAGCGAAAAATAAACCCAGGCATAATCAGCTTCAATTTCGTTGTTTGAGCCGTTTATGTTTTTCACGACAAAGTTCCCGTTTACATCCTGATACAACGTATAAATCTGATTGGCTCGTGCCTGATTGGTGTACAGATAAGAATTGTAAATATCACCGCTGGAACCCACTTTGCCTACGTTATTGTTTGCAGCGCGGATGTCTTTGTTTTCAAAATACAAAAATTCATTTCCAGCCCAGAATTGCGTCTCTTTATCGTATTTGTAAACCAGTTGGTTTCCGAGGGTATACTGTGGGACGATATTTTTAATAGCAGTGCTAAAATCCCCATTTTGCAATAAAAGTACTTTTACATTTTGTAAAGGAGTCTGAAAAACAATATCGTTTGACAGTATGGCAAAATCAAGATTCTGTTTGTAATCGATATTGCTGAGGTTTCGGCTTCTCTTTACCTGAGCTGCTACGGTAGAATGTTCTTCGTACAAAATAAATTTTCTCGAAAAAACAACTTCTCTGTCTTCGTTGAGAATTTTCAGGATATAATTACCTGAGATTCTCAGCTGATTGGTAAATTGATTTGGGAAAGGAAGTTTATAATGCGAATAAACCTGTAGGGTATTGAAAGAATTAGCGTAATTCATAATTCTTTGATTATCAAAGCCTGTAATGTAATCCGTTTTAGGGATATCTGTCGGTTTCCAGTTGTAATCGCAGTGTGTAATGTCAAAATAGTAGTTGGCTTCATTACCAAATAAATCATCAAATTGAAATTCAAAGGTAGAACCCAACTCAAATATTGGAACAACATTGGCACCATTTTGAACAAAAGCAACTGTTTTTATATTGTAAGGTGGTGCAACTTCAGTTTGTACTTCCTGCGCTGTTGCCGAAGTAAAAATAAAAAACAAAAGAAGGTACTGAAATAAAAATTTTGGCATCTTATTAGGTTGTAAGATTGTAAATATAACAATTTTATAGAACGAAAAACAGTCTATTTTATTGGTTATAAAAACAATTCGCTAAGAATTCAAAATAAATTCCAGATTTGCTTCGAGTTCGTCGCTGATAAAACTTTCTTCTAAAAGCGAATCCGATAACAGTTTTTTGTTCTCCTGCAGTTTGATTATTTTTTCTTCTACCGTATTTTTTGAAATAAAGCGAATCACATTTACTTTGTTCAATTGTCCAATTCGGTGTGCTCTTCCCACTCCTTGTTTCTCAGCAAAAGGATTCCACCACGGATCTAAGAACAAAACATACGAAGCTTTGGTAATATTCAGACCAACGCCACCTGCTTTTAGTGAGATAAAAAACAACAAAGGGGTTTCCTTTTCCTGAAAGAGATTTACTTGCTGTTCTCTTTTTTGAGCAGGAGTTTCACCTGTAATTTCACAGAACGCTATTTTGTTTTCCTTACACCAGCTCGTGTAAAAATTTAAATTGGTAACAAACGAGCTGAAAATTATAGTCTTTTGTTTTCCTTTTACTAAGTTTTCTAGATAATTAGTAACCGCGATATATTTTCCTGAATCAATTTCCGATTCCTGATCGATCATTTTAGGATGATTGCTCAGCTGTCTTAATTTCATCAAAGTATTGATAATGCTAATTTTGTCGGGACCCGATCCGTCTGTTTTTAGTAGAAAATTACGCGCTTTTGATTTTTCTTTTTCATACAGTTTTTCCTGTTCAGGATCCATATTGCAATAATAAATCTGCTCGGATAATTCGGGTAAGTCTTTTAAAACCTGCTCTTTGGTTCTTCTTAAAATATACGGCTGAATTAGATTTTTTAATTCAGACAAACTATTTTCGTCCTGTTTTTTCTCAATCGGGATTTTAAAATTTTCTGCGAAAAAAGTATAACTGCCCAGAATATCCGGATTTATAAATTGCATTTGCGACCATAAATCGTCCAGCGAGTTTTCGATTGGCGTACCACTCAAAGCAATTTTATGCCCCGTATTTATTTTATTAATGGCTTTGAAAATCTTAGAATTTTTATTTTTTATGTATTGACTTTCGTCCAAAATCAAATAACGGAAATTGTATTTTTCTAAAATTGAAATATCACGATGAATGATGCTGTAACTCGTAAAAATCAAATCAGAGGTTTCTAATCTGCTCGCAACTAATTTTCTGTCGTTACCGGTATATTGCATTTTCGAAAAATGTGGCGTAAACTTTCCGGCCTCATTGTACCAGTTAAAAACCAAAGAGGAAGGCAAAACAATCAATGCTTTTAAAGGTTCTCTCTCGATAACCGTTTCATTTTGAAACAAATCAAAATTGGTGGTTTTGGTTGTAAAGCCTAACTGTTCCTGTACGGCAACGAGAACGGCAAGTGTTTGTAAAGTCTTACCAAGTCCCATGTCATCGGCCAGACAAGCCCCTAAATTCGAATTAAAATGACCTAATAGCCATTTTACACCCTCAATTTGATACGGTCTTAAAGTGGCTTTTAATAAGTCAGAGGGAACATATTCAGCTTTATAGGCCGGAGTTTCGTCATTTTTTATTTCGGGAATCGCGTTTAAAGCAGCAAAATTACTTTTGCGTAAAAGAAGATTTCCATTTTCTGTTTTGGCTAATTTTGCCAGTGAACTGTATTTGCTGAGCCATTCTAAAGGAATCAGAAAATAGCTGTCGTCAGGCAATAAAAAGAGCCTTTCTTTGCTTTTTATATTGGGAATAATTTCGCTGAAATTGATTGAAAAAGCTCCAATTGTAATTGTTATTTTGATGTCAAACCAATCTTCTTTTGTCTCTTTCGAAAACAAAATATCATGCTGTTGCGTAAAGATTTCTTTGCTTTCCAGTCTCAAATTTTGAATTGTAAAACCCAAACTTTCCAACTCGTCTTTGTGATCAATAACAAATTGGATATTGCTGTAGGGATCAGGAACTTCTGCGTTGGGATTCAATCCAAATAATTCGTTTTTGATTTTTAGTAAGCCAATTTCAAGTAATTTGTCTGTGTATGAAATCTCATCAGCACTTCTTTTAAACTGAATTATCTTGGGTTCGTTGGCAATGCTGAAATCAACAAAAGAATGTGTTTTTTTAGTTTTGCCCGCGTCAAATGAATATCCGTTGTAATCAAAATAAAGGTTGAGGTAATAACAATTTTTAAAGAAATCATAAACAGGCTGAATCGTACAGGAAACAATGGTATCACGATGTTCGATTTCAAAACCGGTGGCTTCAATGTCTATTTTTTTGGCGATTTCAGGAATAAAACTTTTAAAATAATCATCCACTAGTTTGGAAGGTATTTCAATTGCTTTTTTCTTTAAAAAAGGCTGTAGCTTCTTAGTGTTGAGGTCTTTTAATTGCCCTAATTTTTTATCAATAATTAACCAGCCCGGTTCATCTAAAAGAATACTAACTTCATTGTTCATGGGCAGAAATGTAGTTTGATTTTCTTTTAAAGACAGGGTATAGGTGATTCCGTCCGCATGTTTGTCAAATTGAATTTGAGGTTCAAAAGAAAGCACATCGGTAGCCACTCTGGAACGGAAAAAATCTTTTTCGGGTCCTATGTTATGACACAACGGAAACTGTTCCTGTACAATCAAATTGTAGAAAAAACCTAAATTTAATTTTAAATGTTGCCGAATTGCAAAGTCAATTTTGGAATCTTTTTGCAAATCAGCAATTGTTTTAGCCGATTTGATTTTGGCGCTAAATTTCTTGAAGATAAATTCAGGCTTTAAAGAATCACAGATCGTCAGTATCCTTTTTGTATTGGGATTTAGATTTTCAAAGGCAATTCCAAAACCCTCAAGGACACCGGTAGTGGCTTTTTTGTCTAAATATTTAATGTCATTGGTGTTCTCAACGATATACGCGGTTGGGATATAGGCATTCAGATTTTTTTCAAAACTGATGTCAAAACAAAACTGAAATGATTTTGAAAGTTCCAAGATTGGGAATTTGGTTTGGTTTGATTTGGGAAGCTACGTGAATTTAAAAAGTAGAAAACTATATACTAATTTGAAAATAAAAAGGTTGTTTTCAAATTAGTATATAGTTTTAAAATGAACTTATATCACTTATATGGTTAAAAAAATTAGTTGTCCTGCTTGAAGCAAAGCGGAATAATTTCCCCTTTTGCCAAACAGTATTTTTCCACCAATTCAGGAGCAATTTTATTTGTATAGTCTTCTTCGATTACGATAAAACCGATACTTCTTAATTTATCAAAATAATCACGACCATAAACACGAACGTGATCGTATTGTCCGAATATTTTAGCACGCTCTTTTTGATCGGTAATAGAATCATCGGCAAAAGTAACTGCTCTCGATAAATCCTGAGGAATCTGAAGAATGGCCATTCCGCCTGGTTTTAATACGCGGTATAATTCCTGCATCGCTTTCGTATCATCCGGAATATGTTCTAAAACGTGATTGCATAAAATCACATCATATTCGTTGTCTTTAAAAGGTAAATTGCAAATATCTGCCTTTACATCTGCCAAAGGCGAAAGTAAATCAGTTGTAGTATAATCAAGGTTTTTTTGCTTGCGGAATCTCTTATAAAAAGCCTGTTCCGGAGCAAAATGCAATACTTTCTTCGGTGCTGTAAAAAAATCAGTCTGATCGTTTAAATACAACCAAAGTAAGCGGTGTCTCTCTAATGAAAGCGTACTCGGCGAAAGCACATTGTTACGTTGTTTGCCATATCCGTAAGGCAAAAACGACCTGAAACTTCTCCCATCAATCGGATCAGTGTATTTACTTCCCTTCAAGGAAAGCGCTAAAATCGGACGTGCTACATAACTCAAACGAATTAATAAAGGTCTTGGAATAGTATTTAGGACTAGTTTAAAAAGTTTCTTCACGGTTAAATAAATTTGAACACGAATTTCACTGATTAACACGGATTAATGTTGTGGTGAAATTTCACGAACCTTTGATATGGGTTATAGTATTATTCTTTTGTATTTAAGGCTGTCTTCTCCAAAATTAATCAGTAAACCTAATTTATTTTTTGATGCAGCCAGATAATTTAATGTTTGTTTAATTTCGCTTGTTGATAATGCTGTAATTGCTTTTAGTTCTAAAATAATTTCGTTGAAAACAACAAAATCTGCAAAATAATAACTTGGCAATACGATGTCTTTATAAGCAATGCTGTATCTCAGTTCTCTATTATATGGAATTTCATTTTTCTGAAATTCATATTCCAAAGCATCTCCATAAACTTTTTCACTGTGTCCTTTTCCCAGAATTTTATGGACTTCCATACAAATTCCAATAATTTTATAAGACTCTTCACTTAAATATAATTCACTCATAATCCATTTCATTCATTCATTCATTCATTCAGTGAAATTTAGACAAAGTATTAATCTGTGTAAATCAGTGAAATTCGTGTTACGACAATTCTTTTACATCATCATAGAAACAAACCGCCAGTATTCATTCAGTGAAATTTAGACAAAGTATTAATCTGTGTAAATCAGTGAAATTCGTGTTACGACAATTCTTGTACAGCATCATAGAAACAAACCACTAGTATTCATTCAGTGAAATTTAGACAAAGTATTAATTTGTGTAAATCAGTGAAATCCGTGTTACCACATTTATTTTACATCATCAACAGAAATAAACCAATTAGTGAAATTTAGACCAACCAGTAATCTGTGTAAATCAGTGAAATTCGTGTTATATCACTAAAGGCACCTGTCTAAACTCATCTTCCTCATTACTTTCAATGCCCAAAGCTTTGTAGATATAAGCGAATGTCGATAAGATTTCCGGTTTTCCGTCGATTAAAGCTACATCGTGCTCGAAGTGGGCACTTGCTTTTCCGTCGGCAGTAAGGATTGTCCAGCCGTCTTTTAGTTGTTTGATGTTTCGTGTTCCCAGATTGATCATCGGTTCGATGGCAACCACCATTCCTTCTACAAAAAGTTTTCCACGACCACGTTTTCCGTAGTTTGGCATTTCCGGTTCTTCGTGCATTTTTTGCCCTAAACCATGACCTACCAATTCACGAACTACACCGTAACCATGAGCTTCTGTATATTTTTGAATCGCATTTCCAACATCTTCCACGCGATTTCCGGCTTTAAATTCTCTGATCCCTACATAAAGAGATTCTTTAGTGATTCTCAGAAGTTTTTTAACCTCGGGAGCCACTTCTCCAATTTCAAAACTGTAAGCGTGATCTCCGTGATATCCATTTTTAAAAGCACCGCAATCTACAGAAATAACATCACCGTTTTTTAGTGGCGTATTATTAGGGATTCCGTGTACAACCTGTGCATTCGGACTCATACAAAGCGAGTTCGGGAAATCATATAAACCTAAGAAACTTGGTGTCGCGCCGTGATCACGAATGAACTCTTCGGCTAACTTGTCAAGATATAAAGTGGTAACTCCTTCTTTAATTTCAGAAGCAATCATTCCTAATGTTTTAGATACGATTAAAGCACTTTCGCGCATTAATTCGATTTCTTCACGTGATTTTACAATAATCATAATTTCGGATTTTCAGTTCGCAAAAGTACAATTTTTAATATAATCTAATTTGGATTTGCCATAATTTTAAAAAGTTCGGAGTTAGAAACGTAAAAACGATTCGCCAAATTGATCTGAGCCAGTTGTGCGCTGATCAAATTGTTCTCGCGAGTGTTGATTAAAAACAGAGAACTTTCCCCAAATGAAAACAAACGTTCTTCCGACTGCAACATGGTCTGATTGTCTTTTGACAAGTCCTTAATTAACTTTAGCTGTTTAGAAAGAGACAGGATTTCTGTGTTCTGCGCCTGAATTTTATTCGAAAGCTGCATTTTCTCTACATCTAAAATATATTCTGTTTCCTGAATTTTGTATTTCGTTAGTTTTAATTTTCCGCGTTCTTTTCTCAAAAACAAAGGGAATGAAAAATCCAAACCAATTTTATAATCATCCGTTTGAAAATCATTAAAATATTTGGGTTGTGACAAATAAGAATACCCCACGTCTATTTTTGGAAGTAATTCGTTGGCATTCAATTTTCGTTCTACATTCAAAATGTCAATTTTGCGTTGTAAAGCATTTATTTTCGGATGGTTTTCAATCGAAAAACCGTCTGTCGTTAAATTATTAGTTTGCAAAGTTTCCTGAATGGTGTTTTCGAGTTGTGCTTCCGGAATTAAACTGTCTGAAATTTCCATTGGAACGGCATTATCCAGCCATAAGTAATTGGATAGTTCCAATTTTGCTTTGGCCAGTTTAAGTCTGGAATCTTCTAAGCTCAAAAGTCTGTTTTTTACGGCAATTCCTGCTTCAACACTATCGATGGCGGGTTTGTCTCCTTGTTGAATCAAAGATTGAATTCCGCTGTTTCGTTTTTTGGCATTCGTGCTGTAGCTTTCGTATAGTTTTACTTCTTCGTAGTTTTTTTTCCAGTTAAAATACGCCAATGACGCATCATACAAAACCGTAATAGCTTCTAGTTTTACCTCAGATTTGCTTAATTCTATTTGCATTTTCGCTTTGCGTAAATCAGCCATTCTTTTATTGATCCACAAACCTTGCCCCAATGGAACACTGATTCCTAAAGAAGTCAAACCTTGATTTGGAGTGGTGTTTTCGGGATTCAGATAATAGCCTTCGTTGTTGTCAAAACCCGCTTTGATTTCAACCCCATACCAGGTTGGAATTTTAAAGCTACTGTTTAAAAGCGAGTAGTATTCTTTGTCTTTGAATTGTTTTTTAGAATAGTCAACGTCAATTTTCGGATCAAAACTACCGCGGGCCATCATCAGTTCTGCTTGGGCTTTATTAAGTTCAAGTTGTGCATTTTTAACCAATGGATGGTATTTTTTTACATAACCTAAAAACTCATTATAGCTCAGCTCTTTTGAGATGGTTTCCTGTCCATTTGTAATAATGGAAAAAAATAATAATAGATAGAAAAGTCGTTTCATTATTTCTTTTCTTTAGTTGGTTTTGCGTCTTTTTTATAATAATTAGGAGGGAATCCGTTTAAGGTTCTCCATATTTCAAACCACATAGGAACAGTGTCTAGTAGGGCCAATGTTTGTGCTCCTGAACCAATACTCAATTGTGCCGGCCATTTCGGTTCGTTCGGATCCGGTGCAATTAAAATTCTGTATTTTCCATTATCGCTGATGAAATTTTCGACCGCTACAATCTTACCACCAAAAGTACCATACGAAGCATTTGGCCATCCCGAGAAGACAATTGTTGGCCATCCGTCAAACCAGACTCTGACTTTTTCTCCCTTGCGAATTAAAGGTAAATCAACCGGGTTAACATAGGTTTCTACTGCAATATCATAAGCAGAAGGCATAATGGTTGCGATGGCGGTTCCTTCTTTTATCGTTTCACCAATTCCCGATTGCAAAGCCCTGTTAATGTAGCCGCTTTGTGCCGCTCTGATATAGTACATATTGTTACGGATACTATAATTGGCATATTGGTTTTCAAGTTTGTTCACTTGAGCAGATGCATCGTATTGACTGCTTTTGGCGGTAAATTGATCACTTTCAGATTTGGCTACTTTTTCCGAATATTCCGCAATGATACGATTGATCTCTACTTTTGAGTTGATGAAATCGTTTTTGCTGCTCAATAATTTGTTCTCCTGATTGATGATTTTGGCTTCGGCGTCTTGTAATTTTAAACGTTTTTCCTCAACATCGGTCATTGGTTTTAAACCTTCTTTGTTTAATTGCAAAGAACGGTTGTATTGCGTATTGGCAATTTTGAGTTGTGTGTTAACGGCAATCAAATCAATACTGTCACTTTTAATTTTTAAGCGCGCTTGTTTGATTTTATTTTGAGCCTGTTCCAGTTTTAATTTTTTCTCAGATTCAATGGCTCTCAATTGATTGCTCAGACTTGCTACTTTAGATTCGTAAGATTGCACAGCTTGTTTTTTGGCGTCCACCTGATTTTTGGTGTTGCTAACCAAATTCGGGTCCATATAATCTTCTTTGATCTCTGAAATGTATAAAATAGTATCTCCTTTTTTTACAAAATCCCCTTCCTGTACATACCACTTCTCAATTCTTCCCGAAATCACACTTTGTATCGATTGCGGACGTTGATTTGGTTTTAATGTGGTTACGGCTCCTGTACCCGAAATGTTCTGAGTCCACGGTAAAAAAAGAAGCCCAAAGCCCAAAATAGAAATGCCTATTATAATTTTATTCAAAATTTTATAGTGCTTTTTATTTGTTAGCGTCTGTATCGTTTTGAAACGCGCTAAAGACTGATCCGGTTTAGTGTTGTCTGAAATATGTAGCATCTTTTTAATTTTTAGAATCTTGTACTATTTTACCGTCCTGCATCGTAATTACACGATTGCTTTTGGTTTTCCAATACGGGTTTTTGGACGAAACGATGATCGTCCAGGAATGTTCTTTCGCAGTAATGAAATCTATAATTTCGTTGGCTACATTTTCATCCATAGTGTCCGTTGGGTCTTCGTAGAAAAGTACTTTTGGTTTGTGGATGATACTTCTGGCTAGTAATATTTTTTGAATATTTGAAGACGACAATTGCTTTCCTTCCGGAAAAATCAAGGTGTCTAAACTCTTCGGAAGCGATTTTATATAATTGGTAAGCTGTACGCCATTGATCGCCCATTTTAAATCTTCCTGTGTAATGGAAGGATCTTTAAACGTAATATTGTCTAAAATACTGCCTTCAAAAAGCGTTTCTCCGTAAATGATACTTCCAATCTGAGAGCGGTATTGTTTTAAATTTATTTTTTTGAAAGTATCATCATTAATATAAAACGAACCGGTTGTAGGTTGTAACAATCCTGAAAGTATACGAATCAGAGTCGTTTTTCCCGAACCGTTTTTTCCGTCGACAAAAATATGCTCGCCCTGCTCAATTTTCAGGCTGATGGTGCGCAACGTATTTTGTTTAGTGTCCGGAAATTTAAAAGTCAGATTTTCAGTTTCAAGACTAATATTGGTATAACAGTTGTCGTAAGAACCGCTACTGTCTTCTTCAAGTCCCATATCGGTTACCTGGCCGATTTTCTCAACAGAAGTTAAAACGTCGTAAAAAGTTTCCAGACCAATTATAATTTTTTCAACAGAAGTGATCACCAATAAAATGATAATCTCTGCTGCCACAAACTGACCAATATTCATTTCTTGCGACAATACCAGATAACCACCAATGATTAATAAACTGGCCGTTATTAATATTTTGAAAATGATTAATTGTATGAACTGTCTTTTAATAATGTTGAAATGCTTTTCTCTGTAAGTCAGATAATCATTAACCAAGTTGTCATTTTTGTGTAACGCATATTCATAGTTCAATTCATTTCTGAAACTAAAATTATTACGCGCGATTTCCTGCAACCAGCTGGCCACTTTGTATTTGAATTTTGATTCTTTCAAACTGGTCTCTAAACCGGTGCGGTACGAGAATTTAAAGATGAAAAACAATAAAAAGAACAGTAAGATACCAAATATGATAAAGAACGGATGATACAGCGAAAGCAGAATGATTCCGAAAGCAATTTGTAATAAAGCGGCCGAGAAATCAATCAGTAATTTTGAAGTTCCTTTTTGAATGGTTAAAGTATCAAAAAAGCGATTCGCCAATTCAGGCGGATAGTTGGCGTAAAGCGCTTCAAATTTTATTTTAGGCAAACGCGTTGCAAACTCAAAAGAAGAGCGAACAAATATTTTTTGCTGTAAATTTTCGGTGATTCTAAGCTGCATAAGAGACAGAATTCCAACGAGAGCAACTCCAACTACTACCAAAAGAATCAAAACAATCCACGAAGCACTAACGCGACCCGATTGTATAAAGTTAATAATGGCTTGAATACCTAACGGCAGCGACAAACTGATAAGTCCTGCGAAAATGGCATAGAAAAAAATTTGTACAATGTCTTTTTTGTCTAATGCGAGTAAGTTGTAAAATCTTTTTAAGGGTGTCATAAATAAATTGGTATTATGATTTATTTTTTATTTTGAAAGAATTCGGTCTACTAAATCCAGATAAAAGGAAGTTACCGTTACGGGTTCGTTACAATCTGTTATGGTTTTTAAATGTTCGTTTAAGAAATGCTGATGCAGACTTCCTTCAACGATGCTTGAAACTAAACTTTTGGCAAAAGGATAATTAGGATTTACTTCCTGTACGATGCTAATGATTCGGTTAATAACTCTTTTGTAAACCAGAAAGAAACCTTCTTTGTTGTCCTCGTCGACCTCTTTGGTGTAAATGGTTTTGGTGAATTCTGAAATTATGATTTTGTTCAAAATAGCCTCATCAATATGTGTGGTGACAGGATTATTTGTGATTTTTTCCGTTACAATGGTAATTGCTTTGTGCAGTCTTTCGGTTGGATTGGTGATGTTATTGGTGGCAAAAACCAACTTGTATTCCATCCATCCCCAATACCAGGACGATAAATACACAACCAGTTTGTGTTTGTTTTCAAAGTAGCGATAAATCGAACTTTCATTTGAACCAATTTGTTCTCCCAATTTCTTGAAAGTAAAATGCTCGATACCGATCTGATCAATTAAAAGAATACTGTTTCCCACAATCTTCTTCCCTAAATCAGAGGTTTCCGGATCTTTTACATATAATTTTTCGTTAACCTGAATTTTTATATTTGAAAATATTGCATTCATAATTCGATATTATTTTACGCAAAGATAATAGTAATACTTTTAATTGTGAAACTTTAACTTTTATTTAATCAATTAAATCGCTGTCATAGCCTTTGTTTGTTGACTTTCAATTTGATGCAAGAGTAAAAAACAACAGAATATTCCTCTGAATTAAGTTTGGATAAAAAAGCTTAAATTAGCGTATCAAACATTTTAGCTGTTATGGAGTCAGTTGTAAATCAAGAAAATAGAGTAAAAGAAAAGGCACTGAAACGCATGAAGAGAAATGCTTTGGCACTTTTAGGAGTGGCAGTGCTTTTGTTTGTAGTGGCGGTTTATTTTAAGATTCCGATGTTGCAGGCTTTTAGTGAAGCGGCAATGGTTGGCGGAATTGCCGATTGGTTTGCGGTTGTGGCTTTGTTTCGGCACCCGCTAGGAATTCCGATTTGGCATACGGCGATTATTTCAACCAAAAAAAATGAGATCGGAGAAAATCTGGGCAATTTTGTTTCGGAAGAATTCCTGAATCGGGAGAAATTAGAAATCAAGTTAGCAGAATTCAATTTTGCGGAAAAAGCTTCCGACTGGTTGTCGCAAGAAGCCAATGCAAGTAAAATTGCCGATTTGGTAGCGGTAAATGTAATCCCGGGTATTTTAAAGGCGATAAAAGACGAAGACATAAAAAGATTTATTCAGGTTCAATTTGCAGCAAAACTAGCCGGAATCAATTTTGGAGATTGGGTTGCTCTGGCCTTAGAGCCTTTGCAGAAAGGGAATGTAAAAGACCAATTGCTGACGAATCTTTTGACGCTCATGAGCGCAGAATTGAGCAACAATAAAGATTTAATTCGGAAAAAAGTAAAAGCATCGACTCCTTTTCTGAGTTTCGGTTTAGCGGATAAAAGTATTTCGGAAGGGGTTTTTAATGGATTGCAGGATTTTTTAAACGAAGCCAAACATCCTGGAAGTGCCATTAGGATTAAAATAGACGAATATGTTTATGATTTTCTGGATAAGGTCAAAAATTCAGAAGAGATGAGAGTCAAAATCAATACGATGATTCTTGATTTTGCCGGAAAAAAAGAAGTTCAGGATTATATTAATGGAATTTGGGACGAGATAAAACTATCGATCGCAAATGATTTAGAGAAAGGAGAGGAATCTTCAATAAAAAATAATATCGCAAGTCTCGTTCAGAGTTTCGGAAATGGACTTAAAGAAGATGCAGTGATGATCGATAAGATCAATAATTTTATCAAGAATGATTTGCTGACCGTTCTTTTGAATAATAAAAAAGTAATCGGAGATTTAATATCCTCGACGGTAAAAAGCTGGGACGGAAAAGAGGTTTCAGAAAAACTAGAATTAGAAATCGGAAAAGACCTTCAGTACATTAGAATCAATGGGACCTTGGTTGGAGGTTTGATCGGTTTAGTCATTTACGCTGTGGAGTGGGTGTACCATTATAGTGTTATGTGAAATTTTTTTTAAACCATATGAGTGATGTTAGTTCATTTTACTGGGGGTGTTGAAAAAGGTTTTTTTTGGTTTTTGCGGAACCATTATAGTGTTATGTGATTTTTTTTTAAACCATATAAGTGATGTTAGTTCATTTTACTGGGGGTGTTGAAAAGGTTTCTTTTTTTTGTTTTTGCTGTAATGTTGTTGGGTAAAAAAAAACATTTCTCGCAAAGTCGCAGAGTCGCAAAGTTTTTGGTTTGATTTTTTAACTTGGCGACTCTGCGACTTCGCGAGATTTTATGAACAGTATAAAATGTAAAAAGGAGTAAAAAATCATTAGATTTTTACTCCTTTTTTTATGTTTAAAGACCACTCCTTTTTTAAGCTCCCCCAGTAAAATGAACTTACATCACTTATATGGTGAACCAAACACAAAGCATATAAAAATAAACTCCATGTTTAAAAAAAGCACCTATTACAATAACGAATGACAAGTCATAGCTGCCGGTTGCTGAACTCCCATTAGCTCTAAGATTGTTGGTGCAATATCTCCTAAAACACCATCATTAATGTTTTTCAGTTCTTTGTCAACCAGGATAATAGGCACCGGGTTTGTGGTGTGGGCTGTATTTGGGCTTCCGTCAGGATTGATCATTGTTTCGCAATTTCCGTGGTCGGCAATTACAATCGTAGTATAATCATTTGCCAAAGCCGCTTCGATAACCCCTTTTACACAGGCGTCAACCGCTTCACAAGCCAGAATTGCAGCACTCATGATTCCGGTATGCCCTACCATGTCACCATTGGCAAAATTAAGACATACAAAATCAACTTCGCCTTTGTTTAATTCCGGAACAAGAGCATCTTTCAATTCGTAGGCACTCATTTCCGGTTGAAGGTCGTAAGTGGCTACTTTTGGAGAGTTTCTTAAAATTCTGGATTCTCCGTCAAAAGGAGTTTCTCTTCCACCTGAAAAGAAAAAAGTAACGTGTGGGTACTTTTCCGTTTCGGCAATACGGATCTGTTTTTTACCGGCTTTTTCTAAAACTTCACCAAGAGTTTCAGTGATGTTGTCTTTATTGTAAACCACTTTTACGTTTTGATACGTTTCGTCGTAGTTGGTAAGCGTAACATAATACAGGTTCAGCTTGTGCATGTTTTGCTCGTGAAAGTCTTGCTGCGAAAGCGCTTCTGTAAGTTCACGACCCCTGTCTGTTCTGAAATTAAAGAAAATCACCACATCATCATCAGCGATAGTTGCCAATGGTTTCTGTTGTTCGTCAACTAATACGATTGGTTCGATAAATTCATCGGTTATGTTGTTGGCGTAACTGTCAAGCACACTTGCAACCGCATTTTGAGAAGTTTTTCCCTGTGCATTTACAAGTAAATCATAAGCTAATTTGACACGTTCCCAACGTTTATCACGGTCCATTGCGTAATAACGACCTATGATAGACGCAATTTTTACAGGAGTATCTTTAATGTGATCTTCTAAATCATGAATGTATTTTGCTCCCGATTTAGGATCCACATCACGACCGTCTGTGAAAGCATGGATGAAAACATTTTGCAAACCATATTCCTGAGAAGCATCAATCAATCCGCGTAAATGAGACGTGTGAGAGTGTACGCCACCATCAGAAACTAATCCTAAAAAGTGTACTTTTTTGTTATTCTCTTTGGCATAAGTAAAGGCATCAATAAGCACTTGTTCTTTGGCAAGTGTTTGATGTGCTACTGCCAGATTTATTTTGGCTAAATCCTGGTATACAATTCTTCCTGCACCAAGATTCATGTGACCGACTTCGCTATTTCCCATCTGACCTTCCGGTAGACCAACGTTTAAGCCATCGGTTCTAAGTTGGGCGCTTGGGTAGTTTTGGTAAAGACTGTTTATAAAAGGAACATTTGCATTGTCTATTGCAGAAACTTTAGGATCAGGAGATTTCCCCCATCCGTCTAAAATCATTAGTATAACTTTCTTGTTCATCATTTTTTGTTTTCTACAAAGATAAACCATTTCTAAAAGGAGCAAGGAAGCATTGTTACAATTACAGTTAATAAAATGAACCGTATTGAAAAATACTAATTTAATTATAGAAGCCTTTATTTTTTAAAATTAATTCAGACTAGACTCCGTTTTTAAGCCTGTTTTTGACGGCATTGTAGTCAATGAAATATTTGACACTTACAGAAAAAATGTGTTTTAGAGCCTCATTGTTCAGCAGGTTGGTTACATTAGATCCGTAATCTTTGTCAATAACACGCTCAAAATTAGAAGCATTGTTTCTATATAAAACAGAAAGCTGACTTCCAGGCGCAAACCACCAGGAGTACGATAAATCGGCATTCCAGGAATAAAAACTGGAATTTTTGTTTTTCGTGTATTCGGGATAAGTAGTTAAAGTTCCGTTAGATTCTAGTTGAAGTATTTCTTTGTTCTCTGCAAACGACCAATATTGACGAACGGCCAGATTGATGGTCATGGTGCTGTTTAGGGCATATTTCCCGCCTAGCGTATTAGAGTAAGTGATTACAGTTCTATTGGCAAAAACGATATCCTTTGGAGTGTCCTGATTGTTGTCCTGATCAAAACTGTCAATATAGCCTTTGTTGTTGTTTCTTCTAAGGAAACTAAAAGTATAATTTAATAACAGTTTGTCACTAAAACGGTATCTCGGACCAATATCGAAACCGTAATTTATGCGTCCCGGTTCATCCATAATGGCAATGGTAGGATTGAAATCCAGCGCAAATTTATAATTGTAGTTGGTCGAAACACTTGCCCACGATTCAAATCTTCTTGGGAGAGCGACATATCTATTGGTTGCTCTCGGTTCGTAATAATCGTAAGACTCAAAAGGGTATAAAGAAATACCGAAACCGTAATAATTGTTTTTTATGGTAGTTACATTTGTATTTACGGCAATATTGCTCTCCTGAATTTTTCCGGAATCCTTGTTGAATTCGGTGTAGGTGTTAAGGTTGACTTTAAATGCGTTAAAGAGTTTCGTAGGATTCAGGATTCTATAATTGGCATTTCCAAAAAAGTTGTAATAATTGGTATAGAAATTAATTCCTAAATCATTAGGATCGTAATCTTTAGATACAAAATCGGAGCCTATGCTATAACGATAGTTTCCGCTGGTTTCTGCAAAGCCAATGTTGGCGTATATTCCGTTTTTATCTTCTGTATCATGGACGGTACTGTATTTGAAATTTCCCGATAAGTTATAAGTATTGGCTTTAGTGTTTAAATCCCAAACCAAAGCCGAAACATTGGAGTCTCTGAAATGACCATTTCGGGTCACATTCGTATTAATGAAGGTTACAGATGAGTTTTTACGAAAACGTTGGTCTAAAACCAGAACATTGTAGTTCATTAACGGCTCGGCAATTACACGTCTGGTTTCTCCTGTGAGGGTATCTTTTATAGTGGCAAATGTTTTTTCTGTCACAGCATTTAAAATTCCAATACCAAGACCTTTTTTGGTTCGTCCTGAAATTTTCAGGGCATTGATCAGATTTACATTCTGCGGGTCCTCTATTATCTTCTCATTATCCTCCAGATCCGGTTCAATAGTTGGTTTGCCTCCAATTCTTCTCGAATAAAACAATTCTCCTTTATTAAAGAGATCTGTTCCTTCGGTAAAAAAGGCTCTGTTTTCATTGAATTGTTGTTCAAACGGACCCAGATTCAAAATCTGATCATCGTATTTTGCCTGTCCGAAATCGGGGACCAAAATAGCGTCCAGTGTAAAAGCATCGTTTATACCGTACTTAATATCCATTCCGCCTTTCATTGTACCATACGTTTGTTGATTTCCGGCAGCATTTAAATAGTAAGAAGCATAAGGCATAAAGAACAATCGGGTAGGAGGTTTGATGTTTTCAATTCCTTCCAGATTACCATTTTGTTGTGTGAAAGTACCTATTTTAGTATTGATTATGGTCCAGGTGTATTTTTTTCGCTCGCGTTTGATTTCTCTGAAAAAGTTAATTCCCCAAGTTTGTTTCTTTCCTTCTGAAAAACGTAAGGCAGCGTAGGGAATTTTCATTTCGACAACCCATCCTTTATCGGTCAGCACGGCTTTACTGATCCAGATCGCGTCCCAGGAATAATCTTCGCCGTTTGCATCCGTCATAATACAATCTGCCTGGACGTCAGCTGCGGATACAAAAAATTCGAAGTTCTGCTGACCGTCATTAAAACCATTTATAAAAACACCAAAAAGATCGGCTGTTCCAAAATCATCTCTTTGAGAAATCTCTTTTAGTATTTTATTGGGTTCATCGTCGTGCATAATGGCACCTATATAAAGAGCGTCGTTATTGTACAGCACTTTGATTTCGGTTTTTTTTGTGTCGGGAATTGGTTTTCCGTTATCCGGTTCAAACATGATAAAATCGGAAGCAACGGTTGCCGTTTCCCAAGCTGGTTCATCCAGTTTTCCGTCAATAGAAATACCTTGCGAAATTTGCTGTGCCTGCAAAGTTTTCTTTTGGCTGTAAATCCAAAAAGAGGAGAGAAGAAGGGTAAAAAAAACTAAATTTTTCATGGAACCTATATAGAGAGTAAATGTGATAATTGATTTATGTAAAGACGGAATTTTTTTGTAATTGTGGCAGTTTTGAGTCAAATGGTGCGAAAAATACGTGCTTTTTAACTACCGAATCGAAAAAAAAGTTTTTTACCAGTAAATTCTTTGTAAAATTAATTTTTTTAGTCCGTTATGCTAATTTTTTCCTTTAGAATTGTTAAAATTTAAACAAAAAGACCTTGATTAACATTGTTTTATTTTGCTGGCTAGGTTTTTTTTATACATTTGCGATGCCCAAATTTTTTATTAACCTAAAGAAATTCAATGATTTACAAAATTTATCCATTACTGGTGTTTTTACTTTTGTCTTTTGGTAGAGATTCTAAAAACACAATCGAACTAAAAAAGGTGACAACAAAAAGTATTGCCAAAGTTGAAAAACTGACGGTTGATGCTAAAATTGAAAGTGTATACCACGCCTTAAATTCAAACAATTTTTCGTTACCGGAACTCAGGACTTTTTCTGAAGCTTTAAAAGGGTTTTACTTACTCAAAGAAAGAGGTGTTGTTCAGAAAGACATTTTGACTTTAATTGATTTTAGTCTTTCATCCAACGTCAAACGCCTTTGGGTGATTGATATGGGAACTAATACTATTCTATTTCAATCTTTGGTAGCGCATGGCAGGAATACGGGTGAAGAATTTGCATCAGCATTTTCAAACTCGAATTCATCCTTCAAAAGTAGTTTAGGGTTTTATGCCACAGGCGAAATTTACCAAGGAAAACACGGAGCTTCCTTACGTTTGGATGGTTTAGAAAGAGGAGTTAATGACAATGCCCGCGAAAGGGGAGTTGTGGTTCATGGTGCCGATTATGTTTCAGAATCGTTCATCAGAAACAATAAAAGATTAGGAAGAAGCCAGGGCTGTCCCGCTCTTCCGGTTGAATTGACAAATGAAATTATTCAGGTTATAAAAGATAAGTCGTGTTTGTATATTTATCATCCGTCGAGAGGATTCTCGGCAGAAGAGAAGTTAATCTCGTAACTTACTATACAAATCCGAATCTAAATTATAAATATCAGCTCTGAAAATGAGCTGATTTTTTTTGCTCCATGCGGTCCAATACCACTGATATAAAGCATATTTTTTTCTGATTTTAACACTGATTGTTTTTTTAGTTTCAATAATAGAGTCAATTTTTTCTTTCGGCCAGCTTACCGATACATCGGAAGAGTCTAAAACATGCTCTGCCAATTCCAATGGATTCTCTATACGAACGCAGCCCGAACTTAACGAACGATTGTTTCTTCCAAAATAATTGCGATGATTCGTATCGTGTAAGTACACGCTATGATGATTTGGAAATAAAATTTTCATGACACCCAAGGAGTTGTTATAACCGGGACTTTGTACGTAGCGGTATTTCCCCGGATTGTTTTCGTTCCATGCAGCAGGTTCTACCGCATTTCCGGCGCTGTCATATATAGTAATGTTTTTTTTGCTGAGGTAATTTCGATTGCGTTTCATTTCCGGAACAACATCTTCCTTTAAAATAGTAGGAGGAACAGTCCATGTCGGGTTAAAAACAATCGTTCTGAGTTTCGACGTTATAATTGGTGTTTTTCTCTTACTGGTTCCTACGACAATATTTCGAACCAAAGTGGTGTCCTGTTTTTCAACCACATTTAAACTGTAATTTGGAATGTTGATGATAAAATAGTTTTCCGCTAGTTCATTGGTATACCATCTCCATCGCTCCAAGTTGGCGATAATTTGTTCCTTTCTTTTGTTTTTAGAAAAGTTCAAAGCGCTTATGGTTCCTACGCCAATAACTCCATCGGCGGCTAAACCATGTCTTTCCTGAAATTTTTTAACAGACTCGAATGTTTTTTGATCGTAAATTTCGGTCAGGCTATCTTTTCTTCCCGACATGTCTTTCCAGAACAAAAGCCTTTTTTTGATGTTTATTAAGGCACTGCTGGTATCATTTAATGTGATTTTTGTTTTATCAGGAGATTCTATTTTTTTTATGTCACTATCATCCGGATACGTATCGATGATTTTAAGTGCTGCTAATAGTTGTTTATAGGTATATGATTTTGACTGACAATTTTCGGCCAGACTGTCTAATTTGTCTTTGTTGAAAGCTTTTACAAGAGCAGTATTGACGTCAAATGTCTTTTCTTCTAAATCCCAATCGGCATATAGTTTTTTAGGATCTAATTTCCCTTTATACAAATGCGTTAAATACAATTCGAAATTATAAGTGAGTAAGGTGTCGTAATTGGCTAAGTCCGTATCGCTTAAAGAGCTTATCTTTTTTTCGAATTTTTCTAATGCTTTTATTTTGTAATCGTCTGGATTTAAGCCTAGTTCATCCGATTTTTTTAATAAGGATAAAACGTAAGTTCTCTTTTTTAAATTTCCCCAGACTGTTTTGTTTTCTGAGGAAAGATAAAATTGTATAAGCGTTTCGCTTTTGAAAGTATTAAGGAGTGCAGTGTCAATTTGTACTTTTCTTTCGTCAGTAAGTATAAGCGCAGGAGGTCGAACGGCTTTTTTTACCGGAACTTTTAGAGTTTCCTTTTTGCAGCTAAACAGGATGCATAGTACTAATAAAAAGTAAAATTTGTTCATTTTATAATGGTTTATACATTAAATAGTGTTCCCCGACATCTGTGATCTCAAACGCTTCTCCTTCAGTTTGATAGTTCATTTTTTTGTAAAACCCAACAGCGGCTGTTCTTGCATTAAACCAAATTAAATCAACTTGATTTTCAACGCAATAGGCTTCGCAGTGTTTTACCAAAGCTTCACCTATTCCTTTTTTCTGATGAGTGTCTAAAACGGCCATCCCACGAATTTGTGCTTGGTTTTTTTCGGCAAAGGTAGTGTTGATTTTTGTGAATAAGGAAATAATTCCTACTAAACTTTCGTCTGTGAACAGGCCAAAATGGTGTGTTGTCTCTAAATCGTCTCCATCAAAGACACAACTTTCTATAGGTTTCCCTTTTCTTAAAACGGGTTGACGGACGATATAGGTTTCTTTTGATGGTATTTCTTTAATAAGATTCATAATTTTGAAAAATAATTGGATGTGTAACTTTTTAACTTTAAATAAGTTATAAATTATTGTTGATTTTTATTGATTTTTTTTGCGAAAAAGCTTGTTTTGAACTTGAATTATTCTCTATCTTTGCACCACAGTAATGCGAAAGTAGCTCAGTTGGTAGAGCTCCAGCCTTCCAAGCTGGTTGTCGCGAGTTCGAGCCTCGTCTTTCGCTCTAAAAAAACCGGAATTTAATCGTTTCGGTTTTTTTAACAAAGCTAAATAATTTTTGATTTTTATTTTTTTAATTGATTTAATTATTTATATTTGCACCCTGTTAATGCGAAAGTAGCTCAGTTGGTAGAGCTCCAGCCTTCCAAGCTGGTTGTCGCGAGTTCGAGCCTCGTCTTTCGCTCTTTAAAAAACCGAAACATTTTATGTTTCGGTTTTTTTGTTTTTAATTCAGATGGCTTAAGTCTGTTTCAGTTTCTAATTCCTCCGGATTTTGATCTTTTAAAAATAAACGAGCAGATAAAGCTCCTTTTAAAGTGATTTTATTTCCTTTTACTTCCAGCCAGCTTCCTTCTCTTAAACCTAAAACCGGTATAGAATTAAAAGCGTGGAATTCTTTAATTCTCGTTTCGCGGGTTTCTCCCATATGTGTCGAGTTGATTTGAGGGTCTAAATAATGTGGGTTCAGGTTAAAAGGAATTAATCCTAAAGTCTGAAAACTTGGGGGGTAGATGATAGGCATGTCGTTCGTTGTCTGCATCGACAGACCGCAAATGTTGCTTCCTGCACTGGTTCCTAAATAAGGCGTTCCGTTTTTTACAGTTTCAGAAAGGATTTGCATGATGTTATGTTGGTACAATTGTGTAACTAACAAAAAAGTGTTTCCGCCTCCTGTAAAAATACCTTCTGCATTTTTTATAGCAGCTGCTGCATCTTCACAGGTATGAATTCCTTTTACAGCAATATTAATTGTTGCAAATGCCTGTGTTACTTTTTCGGTATATTCGTCGTGCGTGATTCCACCCGGTCGTGCAAATGGAATAAATAAAATGCTTTTGCAATCTTTGAAATGTTGTTGTAATGTAGGTAATAAATACGCTAAATAGCTGCCTTCGTGTAAGGTAGAAGTGCTGGCAATGATAATGCTTTTCATAAAAATATGGACTCAAATTGATTCCGTTAAAGATATTAAAAACTCCTTTTCGATTCTGGAAATCCGCAGTTTAATTAACATATTTTTACCAAGCCGTTAGTATTAAATTTAGAAGACATTAAGATATTTTTACATTTTTAAGAATAATTTTAATCTTTATATTTTGAGCGATAAGTTTTTATGTGTTTTGATTATTGTTTTGAGCCAGTCGGTGTGGGGGCAAAGTCAGGAGCGTATAGCTATTAATGGAAAGATAGCCTCCAATACCAATGATTTGGAAGGGGTTTATGTGGTAAACGCTCAAACAGAAGTTATGGCTACAACGAGTGGAGACGGTGCTTTTTCTATTATGGCTAAAGCTGGAGATACCCTTGTTTTTTCTTCCATACAATTTAAAGAAAGCAGGGTTCTGCTAACGACTGAAAATTTTTCTGATCTCAATTTTACAGTACGATTAAATATGGTAATGCATCATTTACAGGAAGTTATTGTGCGGAATTATAGCGGAATTAATGCTGTTTCTTTAGGGATTATTCCTGGTGATCAGAAAAAATATACACAAGCAGAGCGGAAATTACATACCGCAACAGCTTTAAATCCTACTGCAAATGCAGGATTAATGGCAGGCGGATCAGTTTCGGCAGATCCGTTGTTTAATTTTTTATCGGGTCGAACAGCCATGTTGAAAAAAGAGGTTGCAGTAGAGAAAAAGGAACTTTTTATGAAGCTTTTGGAAAAAATGTTTAGTATGGATCATTTTGTGAACAGACTGAAAATCCCTGCTGAATACGTAAAAGGATTTGAATATTATGCAGTAGATAATGATAAATTTACCGTTATTTTGAACTCTGATAATAAAACAGCTACTGAATTCCTACTGGGAGAACTGGCTGTAAAATACAAAGAAATACTTGCGATTGAAAACAAATAATATTTTACTGGCACTGCTTTTATTGATTACCGGAATAACTTTTGGACAGGCTCCTGTTTCAAAAGAAATCACGGGGCAGGTTGTAGAGCGTTCTACAACAATTGAAGGAGTGAATATTATCAATAATACGACGCAGCAAGCTACTGTTTCAGATGTAAACGGTATGTTTGCGATTGTGGTTAAAGAAGGAGATGTTCTGGTTTTTTCGTCTGTTAATTTAGAGCCCCTTAAACACAGGATTACAGCTGATGATCTGAGTTTGAATTCAATTGTTGTAAAGATGACAGTCAAAGAAATTCAGTTGAAAGAAGTTGTTGTCAATGAAAACGCGGATCTTACTGCCGAGAATCTGGGAATTATTCCGTACGGTCAGAAAAAATACACCCCTGCAGAGCGAAAAGTATATACAGCAACGTCTACTTCGATAGATAAATTGTTAAATAAAATTTCAGGTCGGACTACCATGTTGAAAAAAGAAGTGAATGTCGAGAAAAAAGAAGCGCTTTTCAGAAAGATGGAGTATATGTTTGATGAGAATTATTATACGGAAAGATTAAAAATTTCACCCGAAGACATTAAAGGATTTCAATTATATTGTGTGGATGATGGCGAATTTGCTGTATCTTTGGATACAAAAAACAAAACACTGAGTATGTTTTTGATAACCGAACTAGCGAGGAAATACTTAATAATTCTAGAAAATGAAAAATAAATTAGGACTACTTATTGCATGCTTATTTTGTCAAATCGTTTTAGGGCAAAACAATACAAGAAAACCGCTACACGGGCAGGTAATAAATGACTTTCTTGCCATTGAAAGTGGTTATGTAATGAATGTTAATGCAAACGTAAGAACGTTTATCGGTTCTGGCGGATTGTTTGATATTTTGGCAAAACCTAAAGATACTTTATTGTTTTCAGGATTGGCATTTCAATCCAGAAAAGTTGTTTTGACAGAGAAAGATTGTGCTGAAATCCTTTTTCTGGTAAAATTAGATTTGGTAAATAATCAATTAAAAGAAGTTATTGTTCATAAGGATCTAAAAGTGAAATCTCTTGACGGAGGTTCGCAGAAATTTGTAGACATGCAGTTTGTAGACGATAAACAATCGACCGCAAAAAATATCGCAATGTACTCTGATCAAACTATAAAATATGGAACTGACTTTGTTCGTATTTTTAAAGACGTTAAAAAGCTTCTTCGTAAAAAAGACGATGTAAAAGACGATGTGATTTCTGATATCGCTTTTGTTGCCTACGCTAAAGATAATTTTACTCCTGATTTTTACAGTAAAACACTGGAATTAAAACCGGACGAAATAGAACTTTTTTTAATGTTCTGTTCAAACGACGGTGAATCTAAAAAATACCTAAAACCCGAAGACAAATTTATTCTGATGGATTTTATGGTCAATAAAAATAAAGAGTTTAAAAAAGCGGCAGTGAATCAAAAATGAAAAACAGATTAATTTATCCTTTAATCGGGATATTATTTTTATCCCTTTCAGCTTTTACCTTCCATAAGTTTTATGTGGGTGTTTTTCAGGTCAATTATGCGGCCGAAAAGAAGATGATTCAAATTACATCGCGCATTTTTATTGACGATTTAAATAATGGTCTGGAGAAGAAGTACCACAAAAAAACCTTCGTTGGTACAGAAAAGGAAACTCAGGCTGATGTTGATTTATTGAAAAAGTATCTTACAGAGCATTTTTCAATAAAAATAAACGGTCAGTCCAAATCAATTGCTTTTTTATCTAAAGAAGTAGAGGCAGGAGATGTCTTGGTTTGTTATTGTCGAATAAAAGACGTTGATAAATTTAAGACCATCGAAATTTCGAATACCATTTTAGTGGATTGGAATTCTGAACAGCAAAATATTACACATATTTCAGCCTTTGGAACCAAAAAGAGCGTTCTCTTTACAGAATCCTCAAGGAAAGAAGTGTTAAAATATTAATTGAAAGGGCGTAATTATTAGATTAATTGCTATTTTCACAGCCTCAAAGAAAACCAAAAACACTTATGAAAACACTTTCGTTATTATTGCTTTTTCCGGCTATGTTGATAGCTCAGGAGAAAACAGCACCTGTTGTACCAAAACAGCAAGGTAAATACGATACAAACAAATTTAGCCAGATGTACGATTTATTGGCTACACCTAATATGTTTCGTACCGCTTCGGGAGCACCGGGGCCGGCTTATTATCAACAACAGGCAGACTACAAAATTGATGTAGAATTAGATGATAAAAAATCAAAATTAACGGGTTCTGAAGTTATTACATATTCCAATAACTCTCCGGACACTTTAGAGTATCTGTGGATTCAGTTAGACCAGAACCAGGCTAAAGCAAACACACAAACTTCTTTGGCGGAAAGCGAAAAAATGAATCAGGTATTGCCACTTGAAGGTTTTTCGAACAAGTACTTAAAGAAAGATTTAGAGCGTGGTTTTAACATCGAACAGGTTAAAGATGCTAAAGGAAATGCCATGTCTTATACGATCAACGAAACCATGATGCGTATTAACTTGGCAACGCCTTTAAAACCGGGGGAGAAGATTTCATTGGCAATAAAATGGTGGTACAACATCAATAATTATCGCAAAGAAGGTGGAGGTCGTTCCGGTTATGAATTATTTGAAAAAGACGGAAACAAATTATATGTAATTGCTCAGTTTTATCCAAGAATGGCTGTTTACAATGACGTAGAAGGCTGGCAAAATATGCAGTTCTGGGGTAGCGGAGAGTTTGCGTTGCCTTTCGGAAATTTTGACGTAAATATTACCGTTCCTGCAGATCACGTTATTGACGCAACGGGAGAATTAGTGAACAGAAGTGAAGTTTTCACAGCAGAACAAGTGAAACGTTACGAGCAAGCTCAAAAATCATTTGACAAACCGGTTGTAATTGTAACACAAGCTGAAGCAGAAGCTGCTGAAAAAGGTTTCTCTGAAAAGAAAAAAACATGGAAATTCAGTGCTAAAAATGTACGTGATTTTGGAATTGCTTCGTCAAGAAAATTCATTTACGATGCAATGGCTGTACAATTAAATAACAAAGTGGTAATGGCAGAATCAGTGTATCCGAAAGAAGCAAATCCGCTTTGGGGAGAAACTTCTACGATGACTGTTGCGCATACTTTAAAGAGTTATTCTTCTCATACTTTTGATTATCCTTATCCAAAAGCAGTTTCTGTTTCGGCAGAAGATCAGGGAATGGAATATCCAATGATTTGTTGGAACTATGGTCGTCCTGATGAAAACGGGGTAACAAGTAAAGAAATTAAAAACGGAATGATCGGTGTGGTAATTCACGAAGTGGGTCATAACTTTTTTCCAATGATTGTAAACTCAGATGAACGTCAGTGGAGCTGGATGGATGAAGGTTTAAATTCGTTTATGGAGTATATGGCAGAACAGGAATTGGATTCTAAATTTCCATCAAGACGTGGTCCTGCAAAAAATATTGTTCCATATATGAGTGGAGATCAAAAGTTTTTAGAGCCAATCATGTCTAATTCTGAAACGATTCAGCAATTTGGAAATAACGCTTACGGAAAACCGGCTACGGGACTTAATATTTTAAGAGAAGTAGTAATGGGAAGAGAATTGTTTGACTATGCTTTTAAAACATATGCCAACAGATGGAAATTCAAACACCCGACTCCTGAAGATTTTTTCAGGACAATGGAAGATGCTTCTGCCGTTGATTTAGATTGGTTTTTCAGAGGATGGTTTTATTCAACTGATTTTGTAGATATCGGAATCAATGACGTAAAACAATATTATGTTTCTGACACTCCAACAGCAGATATCAAAGACATAAAGGTTAAAAAAGGACGTTTCGGATATGATAAAGGACCATTTGTTTACCTGGTAGCTGGTGATAATGCTGAAGTGAATACTTCTAAGAAAAAAGCATTAAAAGTAGAAGAGGTAAAGTTGTTGGCAGATTATGTAGATCAGACTTTTACCGCAGAGGAAAAAGCAGGTTTAAAATCGCCTAAATATTTCTACGAAGTTGAGTTTAACAAACCGGGCGGTATGATTATGCCAATCTTGGTTGAGATTACTTATGAGGACGGAACACAACAAAATTTCCAATATCCGGCTCAAATCTGGAGAAAGAATAACGACACAGCTAAAAAAGTGTATGCAACAGAAAAAGCAATCAAAAGCATACAAATAGATCCAAAATTAATGACTGCTGATATTGATGTAACCAATAATTCCTGGCCAAAAGTAGAAGTGAAGTCAAAGTTTGACTAAGAATAAAAATTTAACCGCAAGGGCCGCAAAAGGTTTACGCAAGGTTCGCAAAGCAATAATAAAACTTTGTGAACCTTGCGTTTTTTCTTTGCGTACCTTGCGGTTAAAATAAATAACGCTTAAACATTCTTTTTAAGTAAATTTTAAAACTCACGGCTACAAATTTTAATATCTTTGTAGCTACACAAAAATAAAAGATATGTTTGGTATAGGAGGAGGAGAATTAGTTTTCATACTGTTTATAGTACTAATGCTTTTTGGTTCAGATAAGGTGCCTGAAATCGCACGTACAATGGGTAAAGCAATGGCGCAGTTAAAAAATGCTACAAACGATATTAAAAGTGAAATTCAAAAAGGAGCAGAGGCCAATGGTCTTGACGCTAAATCTTTGACGGATATCACTGGAAATATCAATGCTGAAATCAATAATGCAAAAACTAATTTACTGGGAGATACAACTAATTTGCTTGGCGATACAACCAATGAGATCGAAAAAGTAAAAGAAGATATTGACTCTATCTCAGGACCTGTAAAACGCCAAAGATAATGCTCGAAAAAATACAAGAATTAGATACCAACCTCTTTGTGTATCTGAATGGTTTAGGTTCTGAAACTTACGATAAATTATGGTTGATCATCACCAATCAATTGAATTGGACGCCTCTTTTTCTACTTATTTTTTATCTGATTTATAAAAAGATAGGAGGAAAACAAACCTTGTATGTACTTCTTTTTATAGCGGTTTTAATTGCGTTTACCGATCAAACTACCAATCTGGTTAAAAATACCGTTCAGCGTTTACGTCCTTGTAATAACCCAGAAATCAACTCTTTTATTCGTATTGTTCAGGTTAGAAAATCATTTAGTTTTTTCTCCGGTCATGCGGCCAATACGATGGCTGTTGCGACCTTTTTATACTTAGTCTTAAAACGCCATTTTAAATATTTAGGATTCTTGTTTTTATGGCCGTTAGTCTTCGCTTATAGCCGTATTTATCTGGGATTGCACTATCCGGGAGACATTCTTACCGGCTATTTTGTTGGAGCCGTTTTTGGGACATTGATTTATTTGCTGTATCGAAAATTGAAACCCAGGTACTTTCCGGGATAATATTAGAGCGTTGATAAGGTTTTGAGGTACTGAGATTCTAAGGTTCTAAGTTTTTAAATTTAGAAGCTGAATATAATAGAGATCAGAGATAAGCAATCCTAGCTTCTGTTTGTGATTCGCAGACTCTTATTCGTCTTTGAACTGCAGTAGTATAAGCACCAGTGTCAAAAAACTCACTATTCTTTCTGCAGCTTTAGTACTAATGTTAAATAATAAGCGCCAATGGCTTCCTGTACAAATAAAAAGAACTAAATTCATCCTGTTAAACTGTAGTACGATATGAAAGCCGGTGACCTCATACACTTGATCCAACAAAATAATCTGGTTGAAAATACAATTGCCATTGAACGCAATGAATTCCTCAAAGTAGAAGGAAGTGTTGATACCAATATTTATTTTATAGAGGAGGGCAGTCTGCGGATTTTTGTACTGGATGATGATGAAGAACGTATTATTCGTTTTGGGTATAAAAACAATATAGTGGTTTCGATAGACTCGTTTCTGTCTGAGAGTCCGTCGGATTTTTATATTCAGGCTATAAAAAAGACGCTGGTAAAAGTTATTCCGAAAAAGGGATTTATGGACTTTGTTAACCGGAACGAAGATAATCTCAGGCTTTGGATAAAAATTATAGAAGATCTCGTTCTGCAGCAAGTTGAACGGGAAAAAGACATTCTGATCAGTTCGCCCAAAGAACGTTTTGAGAGGGTGTTGAAAAGAAGTCCACAGTTATTTCAGGAAGTTCCAAACAAACATATTGCAAATTATTTGAGGATGAGCCCCGAAACTTTGTCGAGGCTAAAAAAACGTTGATTTCAATCAATGTTTTCTGTTCAAAAGTTAAGGAACTTTGTCAAAAATCAGCAACATGAATATAAAATCGGAGGATTTAATAAAAGACTTAATAGCAAGTACACAACTAATTATTGACAAAGCGGAGTCTTTGAAAGCAGAAAGTGATGCCGTGCTTAATTTCAGAACAAACCCTAAGGCCTGGAGTATTTTGGAATGTTTGGAACATCTTAATCGCTACGGTAGATTTTATCTTCCTGAAATTACCGGGCAAATACAGAAAACCAGTTCAGAACAGGAAAGGTATTTTAAAAGTGGCTGGCTGGGAGATTATTTTGCAAAAAGTATGATGCCAAAAGAAAAGCTAAATACAATGAAGACTTTTAAGAGCATGAATCCCATAAACAGCACATTAGACAAAGCCGTTATTGATGATTTTATCAACCAGCAAATTGAGATGCTCGAATTGTTGAATAGTGCCAAAGAAGTAAGTCTTGCTAAAACAAAAACAGCCATCAGTATCTCAAAAGGAATACGTTTGAAATTAGGAGATACCTTCAGATTTGTAATTTACCACAATCAAAGGCATGTTGCGCAAGCCGAAAGAGTATTGGATGCTGCTCGTGATATTTGAGTTAATTTTCAATACAATCTTTTTCACTCCACGACAAACCGTTTGGAAGCTCTTGCTTACTAAATTCAATATGAATTACACGTCTTCTTTCGTTATTTGTTGTTTTGCTGGATGCGTGAAAAAGCAAAGGTCTCATAATCATAATACCGCCTTTTTCAACTTCGCAAATCGTTTCATCCTCCATTTCGAGATTTTCGATTCTTAGAATACCTTTAGAATGAGAATTTTTTATCACTTTCAAAGCACCATTTTCCCTTGTGGTTTTGTCTATGTGGATTCGTATCGTAAAGTTATTTTCGAGAATTTCTTTTGGAGGCTGAACAGCAAATTGATTTTGTTTAACCGTCCAGTTTTCGAAGTTTTCAATCTCCATTTTTTTGTCAACAGAAATAGTCAAATCCTGATGATACCCAACAAACCAGTTTGATTTTTCGGGTTTGTCAAAATAGATCGATTTGGTTATAAAAAAACCTTTCCCAAAAGTATTTTCAATAATGTCCTTTAAGTTTTGATTGAAAATGAAATCTAAAGTTTTCGGAATTTCTTTGTGAAATTGCCTAATGGCAAATAAATCCTGAGATTTTCTAAAAGTGGCATTTTCGGTTGTGTTTTCGGTTGTATTTTCAATTAAGGAGATTATCTTATTGATTTCCTTCTCGTTGTATACCTTATCAATAATAGCAAAACCTTCAGTGTCTATTTTGTTCAGATAATTCATTTAGGAGTTCGTTTTAAGTGTTTGTAATTAGTCCGAGAAATGGAGGAGCCAAATTTAGCGAGAAGTTAGTAGATTTATTACAATTTTCAATAGCTTCCAGCATTAGCGCAATGTTATTTAGTTAAGGATTGTCAAAAAAAGTCTCACGCAGATTTTAGCAGAATGAAAAAAAAATCCACTGAATCCGCGTGAAAAAATATCATTAACTTAATGACATTGAGATGAAGGAGTAAAATTCAGCAAAACATAAAAAGGCTTTAGTCAGAATTTAAAAACTCAGCAACTCAGTGCCTCAGAACCTCAGTAACTTAAAAACTAAAGTACCCGACTAACCGTCAATCCATCGCGAATAGGTAATAAAACCGTTTCAACTCTAGGGTCGTTTTTCAGAAGCGTATTGTATTCTAAAAGAACTTTTGTGCTAATGTCATTTGGATGTAGCGGTTCAAGGATTTTGCCGCTCCAAAGTACGTTGTCGGATAAAATAATACCACCTTTGTTCATTTTTGGAACAATCATTTCCCAATAATTCAGGTAATTTTCTTTATCGGCATCTATAAAAACCAAATCAAATTTTACTTCTAAAGTTGGTATAATAGAAACAGCCTCTCCCAGATGTTGGAAAATCTGTTCTCCCCAAGGCGAGGCGTCAAAATATTTTCTTTGAAAATCAATTAACTCCTCTTTAATATCAATCGTATGCAATTGTCCGTTTTCCTGCATTCCTTCGCACAAACACAAAGCAGCATAACCGGTGTAAGTCCCGATTTCAAGAATGTTTACCGGACGGATCAATTTAGACAACATGCTCAGTACACGACCTTGAAAATGCCCGCTCAACATTCTTGGCAAAAGTATTTTCTGGTAGGTTTCCTTGTTTAATTTCGCCAATAATTCCGGTTCGTTTTCAGAATGTTGTTCGATGTAATCTTCTAATTCCTGTGATATAAAATGCATGTGATACTCTTCTAAGGTTGAAAAACAAAAATACAAAAAATATTGGGTAACTTTTTCCCATAAAAAAAAACCATTCGTTGTAGCGAATGGTTCTTTTATGAATTGAAATAGAATGCTATTTTTTTAGAGCAGCATCTACTTCCTTAGCTGTTTTTACAGTTCCGTCTTTAGCGGCTTTTGCAGCTGCTTCTACTTTATCTGCTCCTTTTTTAGTCGCGTCTTTAACATCATCAGCGGCTTTTTTGGTAGCATCTTTTACGTCCTGTGCAGCATCTTCTGTTTTGCTTACAGCGCTGTCTTTCACTTCTTCAAGATCTGTAGTTAACGAATCTACCTTGTTTCCAAGTGTTAATTCTTCTTCAGGTTTTGTTTCTTTTTTGTCTCCGCAAGATTGTACAGTAACTGCTAATAGAGCAACAACAGCTAAACTTAAAATTTGTTTTTTCATGATTAATTAGATTTTTAAATAGATTAAATTATAAAGGTTATAAAGCTGAAAAAATAAAAGTACAAATTTTAAAATGATTGAGCTCTTTGTGCGATTATCTTTCTTTTTACTGAAAGACAATTCTTGTGCCAAAGTTTTAAACTTACTAAAAATTCTATAAAAGCTTTTTTAGATATTGCAATTGATGAGTGGACGAATAGCGTTTCTAATTTGATCTTATGACTGTGCGATAAGCTGTTAAGTGTTTTTGTTGTTATTTCGCTTGTGTCAAATAATCAGAAGTACTTAAATGACCTTCCTGGCTTAGCGTAATGCGAAACATTATAGTTAAGTTTTTCCCGGCTTTAACAATTCCCAGTGCAGCCTGTGGAGGCGCCATTTCAAAATCGGCAAAAGTGATTTGGTTAGACCCCTGTAAAATAATGTTTCCATTAGTGCTCGCTGTACTGATCTGGGTTTTATAGTCTTTACTCACCCCGGCAATGGTGTAAGTTCCAAGTAATACCCAGGTTGTTTCGTTTATCTGAGTGGCTGATTTTAAAACATACTTGATATTTTTATGTGTTTTGGTCTCTAAAGTTTCATAGGCGATTTCATCCATACTTGTTTTAGGGCTTTTTATACTTTCTGCCGGAAGGGTAACGGTTAAGTTGTTAATCTCTGTTAATTTAGAACCTTTAACAGTTAAGTTAGCAATACCGCTTCCTTCCGAAGATTTCATTACCCAGTCGTGTACGGTTGAAGTGCCGGCAACTTCAAAAGCCGATTTGGCCACCAGATAGTTTTTTTGTGCGTTGAGTTGTAAGGATACGATTGTAAAAAGTACGGTCAATAAAATTGATTTAATTGTCTTCATTTTTAATAATGTATTGGTTAGTCTTTTTAAATAAGGAAATCTCTATCTCGATCAGGTTTTGCAGTATTGAAAACGACCCCTTATTTCTTAGATCAAATGTATGGGGAACACCTAAAAACGGGCATGATAAAAGTCATGGTTAAAAAGGTATTAAAGTCCTATACTAATTAACCCGGTATTAGAGGATGTGTTTCTCTTTTCAGTAAGAGTCTTGTTTTTACTGTTTTGAATTGAAATAATCGAATTTTTAAAGAAGTTTCTCTATCGAATTTTAATTGCTTTTTTTGAAGCTTTAAAAAAGAAATACCGCCATTTAAAAGACTTTAGAGATTAGAGAACAATAAAAGTGGAGAGGATCGTAATTTTCTAAAATACGGCTATTTAGGAAGATTGACTTTAAAAAATAGAAAAAAACAACAAAAGTGCTTAAATTTGCACCATGCAAATCGAGAAAAAAGACATACGAGCCTTATCAAAAGATCAATTACGGGATTTTTTTGTCGCCAATAACGACAAAGCCTTCCGTGGCAACCAAGTCTATGAATGGTTATGGAGTAAAGGAGCACACAGTTTTGAGGATATGACCAATGTAGCCAAACCTACAAGGGCCATGTTGGAGAATAATTTTGTAATCAACCACATTAAGGTTGATACTATGCAGCGCAGTAGCGACGGAACCGTAAAAAATGCAGTCCGTTTACATGATGGTTTGGTGGTAGAATCCGTTTTGATTCCTACCGAAACCCGAACAACAGCCTGTGTTTCCAGTCAGGTGGGCTGCAGTTTAGATTGTAATTTTTGTGCCACAGCAAGATTAAAAAGAATGCGAAATCTGGAACCGGGAGAAATCTATGATCAGGTTCTAGCTATTGATAAAGAAAGTCGTTTGTATCACAATCACCCATTGTCGAATATTGTTTTTATGGGAATGGGAGAGCCTTTAATGAATTATAACAATGTCATTAAAGCAATCGATATGATTACCTCTACAGAAGGTCTGGGAATGTCACCAAAACGTATCATGGTTTCGACATCCGGAATTCCGAAAATGATTAAAAAAATGGCCGATGATGATGTGAAATTCAAATTAGCGGTTTCCTTGCATTCAGCTATTGATGAAATTCGCGCGAAGATCATGCCTTTTAGTAAAAATTTCCCGCTGGCAGACTTGCGTGAAGCTTTGGAATATTGGTACAGAAAGACCAAAAACAAAATCTCGTACGAATATGTGGTTTGGAAAGGAATTAACGACGATAAAGCCTCAATTGATGCCCTGGTTAAGTTTTGCAAATATGTACCTTGTAAAGTAAATTTAATTGAATACAACCCAATTGACGATGGAGAATTTCAACAAGCTTCAGAAGAATCTATATTAGCTTATATAAAAGCATTAGAGAATATCGGAGTAGTGGTAAAAGTACGTCGAAGCAGAGGAAAAGATATCGATGCCGCCTGCGGGCAATTGGCAAATAAAGAAGGATAGTTTTTTAATTATACAGCATAAAAAAGCATTAAAGACGAGATTTAGATCTGTTTTTAATGTTTTTTTTTGGCAAAAAAGGTTTTGGTTTTTAGAGTGTATCAGAGATCAAGTTTAAAAGTTGTGGAGAAGTAAAAATCTCGCAAAGTCGCAGAGTCACAAAGTTTAATCGCTGCGTTTGTGCTTTCGATGGAGGAGATGTGGTGAAAGTGAATAGTGTTAATCAATACTAGTTTAGCATTTTATTGAAGCATTAATCGTTACATTGTCAATCGTTAAAGCCCTATTTCCTGCACTTCTGTCCTTTCGACGAAGGAGAAATCACATCCAATATTCTACAAAGATTGGCGATTTTCTTTACGGAATTTCTTGTGTGATTTCTCCTTCGTCGAAATGACAAGCGGGGTGTTTTTTTTGTAAACGGGGTGTTTTTTTTAGATAAATTAAACTTTCAAATTCAATTTTTTACTACTCGACAGGTTTTGTACTTGATCCTCTATCAGAATCAAATCGATTGAGGATTGGTGCTAAAAAAAGATTCTGTTGCAGAATGTTTATCGGTTCGCATCCGTAAACTTTAAAATTAGTGCATAAAATGTTGACATACTAATCTAAAATACGCTACGTTTTTTTATTTAAAATAGTATATTTGGAATCGAAATGAATATTACCTCTCAAATAAAACAGCCCATTTTTAACGAGATGGAACTTTTTGAAAAAAAGTTCCATGAATCGATGACCTCAAAGGTCGCATTACTGAACCGTATTACGTATTATATCGTAAACCGTAAAGGAAAACAAATGCGTCCAATGTTTGTTTTTCTGACTGCAAAAATGGTTTCGGGTGGAATTGTAAACGAAAGAACCTATCGCGGAGCATCGGTAATAGAGCTGATTCATACCGCAACTCTCGTACATGATGATGTGGTGGATGACAGTAATCGTCGTCGTGGGTTTTTCTCGATCAATGCACTTTGGAAAAATAAAATCGCGGTTTTAGTTGGGGATTATTTACTGTCAAAAGGACTACTGCTTTCTATTGATAATGGTGATTTTGATTTGCTCCGAATTATTTCTGTTGCTGTTCGCGAAATGAGCGAGGGAGAATTACTTCAAATCGAAAAAGCCAGAAGACTCGATATTACTGAAGAGGTTTATTACGAAATTATCCGAAAGAAGACGGCGACACTTATTGCTGCTTGTTGTGCACTTGGTGCAAAATCGGTAATCGAAGACGATGCGCAGGTAGAAAACATGCGCAAGTTTGGGGAGCTTATCGGTATGGCTTTTCAAATCAAAGACGATTTATTTGACTATAGCGAAGAAGCCATCGGAAAACCAACCGGAATTGATATTAAAGAACAAAAAATGACTTTGCCTTTAATTCATGTACTCAATAATTGTACACCGCAGGAAAAAAAATGGGTAATTAACTCGATCAAAAACCACAACAAAGACAAGAAAAGGGTTAAAGAAGTGATTGCCTTTGTCAAAGACCATAATGGCTTGACTTATGCCGAAAACAAAATGGTCGAATTCCAGCAGGAAGCACTTTCATTACTTCAAAATTTTGAAGACTCTGAATACAAAGCCGCTTTGACTTTGATGGTGAATTATGTTATTGAGAGAAAGAAATAAATTTTTTCTTTTTGAACAATCATCCATTGGCGTTGCCCTGTATTATTTCAATTGAAGTTTCATCATAATATCGGTTTGTGGATCATTTCCCAAAACAAAAATGTGTTTGTCAAATGCTATAAAACCATTTTTGGTATAGAAACTAAGTGCTCTCTTGTTTTCTTCCCAAACCCCCAACCAAACATAGTCAGCCTCTTTTTGTTTGGCTACCTGAATTGCTTTTTCGTAAAGTAGTTGTCCCACGCTTTGTCCGTGAAATTCTTTCGGCACATAAATTCGTTCAATTTCTACTGCTTTAGTATCCTTTAACTCAGTCTGGGATTCGCCGAAGTTCAGTTTTAAATAGCCAATTATGGCACCGTCAAGAACAGCAAAATAAAATTCGGAGTTCTTGTTGTTGAGTTCATTAGTCAATTTTTCTGTTGAAAAATGTTCGTCTAAATATTGCGTCATGTCTTCTTCAGAGTTGTCTCCCGAAAAAGTTTCAGAAAAAGTTTGTCTTCCAATTTTCTGCAATTGCGCAATATCTTCCAGTGTTACTTTTTGAATGGTGCTATTTTTCATAAAATTTAAAAGTGTTTCTTTTTTGGAATTTTTGTAAATCCATCCCGGTCTTTTCAAGATTGGTACAAGAATCTCATTCAAAAATACCAAATTAAGAAGTAGTTTACAATTTCAGCGTTAACTTTGGAAGTGAATTTTAGTAACAAAGAAAAAATAATTAGCTTTTTTTTAATTTAATAAAAACGCTTATCCCTTTAAAAATAAGCACTGTAAGATTGGAATTTGGAATTTAAAAAGTTTGGAATTTAAATTTCACTATTTCGATGCAACCATTTTACAGCTTCAATCGTCTATGCTAATAGAAGACTATTTCAAAACCAAAACCAGAACGCTTATTAATGAAAATTATTCAGTTACATCAGGAAGAAACCAAAATCATAAAGTTAGCTGTCGAAAACAATCGACAAGCGCAACAGCAGATTTACAGTAGGTTTTCTCCAAAAATGCTGAGTGTCTGCAGACAATATATAAAAGACATTCAGTTGGCGGAAGATGTAATGATAACTGCTTTTATGAAAGTGTTTACCCACCTAAACAAATTTGAGCACAAAGGAAGTTTTGAAGGTTGGATCCGACGGATTATGGTCAACGAATGTATCTCGTATTTAAGAGTTCAGAAAAAAGTAAAATTTGTTGAAGACGAGATTTATATAGAAGAAAGTTTTAATGCCATAGACAGCCAGTTTTCAATAGAGCAAATCCAGTTTTTAATAGACGCTTTGCCAGACGGTTATAAAATGGTTTTCAACTTATATGCGATCGAAGGATACAAACACAATGAAATAGCGAAGATGTTAGGAATTAGTGAAGGAACATCAAAATCGCAATTATCGCACGCTAGAAAAATGCTGCAAACACAAATTAAAATAGTAAAAAAACAAGACAATGGAACCGAATAATTTTGAAAAGGATTTCCGTGAAAAGCTAAACCAACGCAAGATTGAACCAAGCGACAAAGCCTGGGATCGATTAGACGCTATGTTGAATGTTGCGGAGAAAGAGGAGCCTGTAGTTCGATCTCACTCATTTTTGGCTTTGAGGAAAAGAGGTCTGTATATCGCAGCCAGCATTGTCGGTTTTTTATTGGTAGGGACATTCTTTTTTAATCAAAAGAAGAGTGTTGTTGAAACGCCTGTTAAGAATGTTGTTGTTGAGCAAAACAGCCCAAAAGACACAATAGAAAAGCAAAATATACTAAATACTACTTTAGATAAAAAAGAAGTTGTAGTCTCAGAAAAAACGGCAATTCAGAATGCACAGCATTCAAAAAACACAGAGAAAATTTCAAATGAAAAATTAAGTAAAATAACTAAAAACAATGAAAAACAAGTAGCGGAGTCTTCAATCAATAATCAATCATCACAAGCAGTCAATCACCAAATGCCTGCCTCGGAAAAACAAAAAAACGAAGCGGTAGAAGTGCTGTTAAATACAGCAGAAAAAACAATTGTAGCAGAGAATACGGCTAAAACAAAAGCTAAAGTAAAAGTCAATGCCAATGATTTGCTTCAACAGGTCGATGGTGAACTAGAGCTTTCGTTTAGAGAAAAAGTAATCACGAAGGTGAATAAAAATTATCAAACCGTAAAAGGAGCATTAGCAAACCGTAATCAACAGGATTAGTGGTGTTTAAAAGCCATCAATCTAAAATCATCAATCATCATTCATCAATCAAAAATCATCAATCAAAAATCACCAATCATGAAAAATTTTACCCTATACCTCGTTATCCTGGTTTTTTTATTTGTCAGCAAAGTGCTGGGACAGGAAACTTTTGAATCGAAAGCATCAAGTATTGCCAGAAAAATAGAAAGGGTCACCAAAGAACAAAAGAAAATTCTGAAAGAAGAAGTTGAAGCTGTAAACGTTCAATTGTCTGAAGGAAAGATAACACAAGAACAAGCAGACAAACGCAAAAAAGAATTAGCAGAAGCCAGAGCAGTAATCATCGAGGAAAAAGTGACTTTGGCGCAGAACGAACTTAACGATTTAGTACAGCAAAAAGTAGATGGAAAAATCAAAGAACAAGATTCGTCCCGCATTTATATGATTCGTTGGGAAAGAGACAAATGCAATAAAGATTCAATTCGTGGTGAAAAGAGAACAACGTCACAGTTTGTATTTGCGACGGGTCTAAACAACATGATGATTGACGGGAAACTTCAGGATTCGAATTACAGTTTTATAGGTTCACATTTTTATGAATGGGGTTTTACCTATAACACCAGACTGATGAAAAACGATAATTTATTGCATGCTAAATATGGTTTGTCATTAATGTACAACAATATTCGCCCGACAAAAAACCGCAGTTTTGTGGTAGACGGAGATCAGACCAATCTGGAAATCAATGCCGTAAATTTAAGCGAATCCCGCTTTAGAAATGTATATATCGTTTTGCCGGTACACTTAGAATTTGATTTTACCAAACCTCAAGTAAAAGACGGAAAAACCTATTTCAGAACCCATAAAAGTTTCCGATTTGGTGTTGGAGGTTATGCCGGAATTAATGTAAAATCGAAACAGATTCTAAAATTCGAAGAAGAAGATTTAAAATATAAAACAACTATAAAAGGAGATTATAATGTCAATAATTTTATTTACGGATTAAGTTCTTATATCGGATACCGAGATATCAGTTTGTATTTAAAATACGATTTGAATCCGTTGTTTAAGGATAACTTAGTGAAAGAGAATAACATTTCGCTAGGATTACGTTTTGATTTGAATTAAGTATGAGATTACGTTTAGTTAGTCGGAAGGCGTCTCGGAAGGGACGCTTTTTTTGTGCAAAATCAGCAGATTTAAAGATTGATTTATGTACTTTTACTGACTTCAAATTTTTAAAATATATTACATTTTGATTTCACAAAATACAATTGACACCGTTTTTGAAACTGCTCGTGTAGAGGAGGTTATTGGTGATTTTGTCAATTTAAAGCGGGCCGGAAGTAATTTTAAAGGACTGAGTCCTTTCTCAGACGAACGCTCTCCGTCGTTTATGGTGTCGCCCGCAAAAGGAATCTGGAAAGATTTTAGTACCGGAAAAGGAGGGAACTCGGTTAAATTCCTGATGGAACATTCTCAGTTTACCTATCCCGAAGCCATTCGATATCTGGCCAGAAAATACAATATTGAAATTGAAGAAACGGAACAAACGGATGCCGAAAAAGCAATTACAGATGTTCGTGAAAGTATGTATTTGGTTTCAGAATTTGCAAAAGAATATTTTCATAAAACACTTTTAAATTCAGAAGAAGGCAAAGCCATTGGACTTTCATACTTTAAAGAAAGAGGGTTTACCGCCGAAACAATAAAGAAATTTAATTTAGGATATTCACCCGAAACCTGGGATGCCCTGACCAAAGAAGCTTTGGGTAAAGGGTACAAACTGGAATTTCTGGAAAGTACCGGACTGACAATTCCAAGAGAAGACCGGCCTTTTGACCGTTTTAAGGGACGTGTAATGTTTCCTATCGAAAGCATGTCAGGACGTGTTTTGGGGTTTGGAGGACGTATTTTAACGAACGATAAAAAAGCAGCTAAATATCTAAATTCACCCGAAAGTGATATTTACCATAAAAGTAAAGTCCTTTACGGGATTTTTCAGGCCAAACAAGCAATTGCCAAACAAAACAATTGTTATTTGGTTGAAGGCTATACAGACGTAATTCAGTTTAACCAAGCGGGAATAGAGAATGTTGTCGCTTCTTCAGGAACAGCTTTAACACCGGATCAGATTAGATTAATCAATCGTCTGACTAAAAACATTACAGTTCTTTTTGATGGTGATGCGGCGGGATTACGCGCTTCTATTCGTGGAATCGATTTGATTCTGGAGGAAGGAATGAATGTAAGGGTGTGCGGTTTTCCTGATGGGGAAGATCCGGACAGTTTTGCCCGAAAGAATTCGCATGACGCCTTAGTAGCTTATTTAGAAGAAAACAGCAAAGATTTTATACAGTTTAAAGCTTCCATTTTGATGGGTGAAGCTAAAAACGACCCTATAAAAAAAGCTGATTTGATTCGGGATATGGTTACCAGTATTTCTAAGATTCCGGATCGAATTCAGCGTGAAGTGTATACACAGGAATGTGCCAGAATCATGGACATTTCCGAGCAGGTGTTAGTGAGTACGCTTGCACAGCTTACGCAGAAAGAAATTACAGATACCCATAAAAAACAAAAACAGGAACAAAAAGCGTTTGAGGTTCATCGAAACAGTTACCCGCCAGATGATCCGAGGTATTATGATGATCCTACTTTTCCGGGAGACATGGAACAACCTCCACCACCCTCTGAAAAAGTAGATATTCTGTACCGTTTAGAACGAAAAGTAATTGAAATTTTACTGCTTTACGGAGATAAAACAGAGGAATTTGAAGATGTACTTCTGAAAAGTAATGAGGAAGGCGAAATCATTATGGTTTCTGAAAAGAAAGAGTATAAAGTATTCGAGCGTATCTATCTGAGTTTACAGGAAGATGAGGTGGAACTTTCGAATGGATTATTTCAGAATATTTTTACTGATTTGATTGGTTTTTACAATCAGAACAGCAAATTTAGTTTGGAGCAATATTTAATGCGACTACAACCTGAATTTGCGCAAGAAGTAACCGATATTTTGATGGAAGACGAAAAAGTAACGTTGCACAACTGGGAGGGGCAAAATATCTTTGCAAAAGAGAAACATGCCAGTATCGGACAATATGTTACGGAAACAATTATGTCAATGCGTTGGTACTTGGTTGATCGAATTATCGAAGAATTAAAAAGCTCTATACGACCTGAAAATTCAGATAATACAGAGCTTTTGTCAGCTATCGTTGATTACTCAAAATTGGTTAATTCTTTTGCGAAAAAACTAGGAAGAGTAATGTCGCGATACCATTAAATAATTTCTAAAGTCTTAGCCTTATTAACTAAGTCAACCAGATTAGTAACATTTAATTTGGTCAATAATCTTAATTTGTAAGTACTGATCGTTTTTTCGTTCAGATTTAAGATTTTAGAGATTTCGTTGTTTTTCTTACCATCACTTAAGTAACGTAAAACCTCAATTTCACGATTCGAAAGTTTTCTGTAAAGACGTTCGCTTTTGCTTTGTTTAGCAATAAGTGCCATGTTTTTGCGAACAGTTTCGTTGATAATAATTTTTCCTTCGTGTACTTTAATAATAGAAAGACCTAATGTTTCAAGTTTTTCTGTTTTGTGTACATAACCGGAAACTCCTGCTTTAATAGCATTTGGAGCATACATTTGTTCAGCCAGATCGCTGAAAATCACAATTTTTGTCTTTGGGAAATTTTTTAGGATAGATTTTACTTCAAAGATGCTTGAAAGTCCTTCTAATTCTAAGTCCAGAATTAGAATGTCAATCTCCTTCGTTTGAAGAATATCTCTAACCATTGAAAAATTGCCGACATTGGCAACAATTGAAATTTGATCGTGGTCTTTAAAATAAGACTTAACGCCAAAGTGCGTCACAGGATGATTGTCTGCTAGACATACTTTAATCATAATTTTACCTTTTTAGAATTGTTCATGTTTTTTGGAACGGTAAAATTAATAAATAAATTCTGTAATTAATTGATGCTAAATGTTAAAAAGTTTTATTTTAACGTTTTTGGCACTAAACAAACCGGAATTGGATCCATTTTATGCTTGTTGCTGGTGTTTAAACGTTTATAAATTTCAAACACGGTTTTTTCCCTGCCTGTGAAGTCAGCTACCGTATTTCCTGACTCGACGGCTAACATGGCCCATTCGAGTTCGTCATAACTGGCTCCTAATTGGTCTTCATCTGTTCTGTTGTCGCCAAATAACCCATCTGTTGGCGCAGCTGTTAAAATTGACTCCGGAATTGCTAAAAATGCTCCAAGAGCGTAAATATCAGACTTCATTAGGTCGGCAATCGGGCTTAAATCGACTCCGCCGTCGCCATATTTGGTATAAAATCCTACACCAAAGTCCTCAACTTTGTTTCCGGTTCCGGCAACTAAAAGGCCGTAAATTCCTGCTAAATAATATAAAGAAGACATGCGCAAACGAGCACGTGTATTGGCCAATGATAAGTTTACCTTGGCTTCGTCCTCTGTTTGGGGTACAGCACTTTTAAAAGCTTCAAAAGCTGCAGTCAAATCGGTTTGGGTGTTCGAAACGTTTGGGAAACGTTTCTTTAATTGTTCAATATGTTCTCTTCCTCTTGAAACCTGACTTTCTGCCTGATGAATCGGCATTTCAACACATAAAACTTTTAAACCTGTCTGAGCGCATAAGGTAGAAGTAACCGCAGAATCCACTCCGCCCGAAATTCCAATTACAAATCCGTTTACTTTTGCTTTATTAGCGTAATCTTTTAGCCACTCTACGATATAAGTATTTACTTTTTCTGTCTGAATAGTGCTTTTTTTAGTCATAATTAGGTCAAGTTTTAAGATACAGGAGTATATTTGCAGAATTATTTTTAAGTATGAATAATGCTTGAATTCCAGCAACACAAATCTAATTAAAATAAAATGAAAATTTATCGCTTTGTACTGCTTCTGTGCTTGTTTTTTTTGTCTTGTGATCAAAAAAGTAAAGTCGAAAAAGAAGTTGAAGAAATTCCAGTTGATATTAAAGTAGAACGTTTCGATAAAGTGTTTTTTGAAACCAAACCGGAAGATTTAGCCAAAATAAAAAGACAATATCCTTTCTTTTTTCCACCCGGTAATGACGATGCGGTGTGGTTGAAAAAAATGCAGGATCCGATTTGGAGAGAAGTATATACGGAAGTAGAGAAAAAATACTCCAATTTTGAACCGGTAAGAGAAGAGTTTAATGGTTTGTTTCAACACATAAAATATTATTTTCCTGAGGTTAAAACCCCTAAAGTAATTACGGTAATTGCAGAAATGGATTATACGGCCAAAGCAATATATGCGGATAGTCTGGTGATCGTCTCGTTGGAATTGTATTTAGGAAAAGAGCATAAGTTTTATGAGTTTCCAAATTATCTGAAGCAGAATTTTGAAGAAAGACAAATCATGCCGGACGTAGTTTCCAGTTTTGCTTTCAGAAAAATTCCGTCTTCACCGGATCACAGTTTGCTTTCTCAGATGATCTTTGAAGGAAAACAGTTGTATGCAAAAGAGTTACTTTTGCCAAGTTATACAGATGCGGAAAGAATGGGGTATACGCCCGAACAAATAAAATGGTGTGAAGAAAACGAAAGTTATATGTGGCGTTATTTTATAGAAAATGAAATGCTCTACAGTGATGATCCAAAACTAAACACCCGTTTCATTGCACCGGCGCCGTTTTCAAAATTCTTTCTTGAAATCGATAATGATTCACCAGGAAGAGTCGGAGCTTGGATTGGCTGGCAAATGGTGCGCTCTTATATGAAGAATAATAAAGTTACGTTGCCGGAATTATTAAAAACAAATGCAAAAGAAATTTTCGAAAAGTCAAAATATAAACCTAAGAAATAATGTCAGATACAATAAACTCAGAAATTAGATTCAATATAGAATTAGACGAAAACCGTGTTCCGGAAAAATTAACCTGGAGCGCTCAGGACGGTGGAGTACAGGCTGAAGAGGCCAAAGCAATTATGTTGTCAATCTGGGATAGTAAAGCCAAAGAGACCATGCGAATTGATTTATGGACCAAAGATATGCCTGTAGATGAAATGAAAATTTTCTTTCATCAGACTTTGGTCGCGATGTCAGACACCTTTAAACGTGCTACGGACGACGAAAAAATGGCAGATACAATGAAAGATTTCTGTGATTATTTCGCAGAAAAACTAAACCTGACGAAGTAAATTCCAATATCTTAAATCCCAAATTCCAAATCTATGATTGGTATTTGGGATTTTTGCTTATTAGAGTTTGGAATTTAAGATTTGGAATTTGAGATTTCCTTATTGGAATTTGGAATTTAAGATATTGGAATTTTAAGACCATACCTTTGGTTTTAGAGGAAATTTATTGTTAACTTTATATGATATTTCTTTTTTGTAAGTTGTTTTAGAAGGGTAAAATTAACTTGTCGCTGGTATAGTTGACGGTCTAAGAAAATTTTAATAGTATGCTATTTCCATTTATTATAAGCCTTGCAGGATTATTTTTTTTGCTGATAAACGGTATTCTGTTTTTTAGAACACGAAAGGACAAGGGGTTTCTGTATCAAATAATTACAGTTTATTTGATTCTTTTGTTTGTAGAAGAATTATGCTGTAATATTATTGGGTTTTATTCTCCGGGATCTAATTTCTTTCTTTCGCATTATTACTTTCTCTTTCAGTTTATTGCTTTAAGTGTGTTTTTTTATAATTTATTCCGGAATATTATTTTAAAAAGAATAGTGCTTTATTGCTTGATATTGGTCCTAATGATTTTGATAGTACAGTATTATGAGACACCCGGGCTTTATTGGGAGTTTAATTTTCTTGAAATCGAAATGACTTCGATATTGCTGATTATATATGCCTTAATCTTTTTAATAAAGAATTTTAAAAGGGCGAAGCACGAATATTTGTATCTCTGCAATGGGTTGATAATTTATCTGGCCAGCAGTTTGAGCATTTTTCTGAGTGGTAATACCGACTCGGTGATTTTTACGGAACCCTTTATACTTGATTTTTGGTTTTTTAATTCCTTGTTTTATATTTTGTATCAATTTTTAATATTTAAAGAATGGAGATCTTTAAACAATAAAATAAAAGCTTCTGATACAGAATTAATTGATGACTCGGAGGAACTATAAAATAAAAATTCCAAATTCCAAATCCCAAATTCCAATTGTATAGGTTGGAATTTGGGATTTGGAATTTGGAATTTTTTTTATTGGAATTTAGTTTTTTTTAAAAACCCGAGTTGTTTTTGAATACTTCCTGATTTACTTCGTCTATGTAAGATAAGAGTTCTTCTTTTCCGATCGATTCTGTAGAGGAGGTTACGAAATATTGTGGCATTTCGGCCCAGTTGTTGGCGAACATTTGTTTTTTGTAAGCAGCAACGTGAGAGTCAATTTTTACTTTACTGATTTTGTCGGCCTTGGTGAAGATGATGCAAAACGGAATTTCGCTTTCACCCATATACGACATAAACTCAATATCAATTTTTTGAGCTTCGTGACGAATATCAATCAAAACAAAGGCACAAACCAATTGTTCTCTTGTTTCAAAGTAATCCGTAATAAATTGCTGAAAAACCGATTTCGTTTTCTTAGATACTTTAGCGTAACCATAACCTGGTAAATCGACAAGGAACCAATTGTTATTAATCTTAAAGTGATTAATTAATTGTGTTTTTCCAGGTCTTCCGGATGTCTTGGCTAAGTTTTTATGATTGGTAATCATGTTAATCAAGGATGATTTACCAACGTTTGATCTGCCGATAAAAGCGTATTCCGGCAAAAAATCCTGAGGACATTTTGTAACATCAGAATTACTGACAATAAATTCGGCGGTATTAATTTTCATGTTGTTTGGTTTTAAAACCTCTTTTAAGTCGAAAGTTGAGTGCTATAAATTCTTTTTCACAAGCCAATCTTCAAGAAGCGTGTTGAATTCCTGAGGATGTTCCATCATAGCTGCATGTCCACATTTGTCTATCCAATACAAGGTTGAATTAGGCAATAATTTGTCAAATTCTTCGGCCACATTTGGAGGGGTTACAGCATCGTTTTTACCCCAGATGATACAGGTTTCCGTAGTCATTTTTGGTAAATCTTTTGCCATGTTATGACGAATGGCGCTTTTGGCAATGGTAAGTGTTTTGATCAATTTGATGCGGTCGTTTACCGTAGCATACACTTCATCAATTAATTCCGGAGTAGCTATTTTTGGATCGTAAAATACATCTTCAGCTTTCTTTTTGATGTATTCGTAGTCACCTCTTTTTGGGTAACTGTCACCCATGGCACTTTCATAAAGCCCAGAGCTTCCGGTGATTACAAGTCCTTTAACCTTTTCAGGATATAATTTGGTGTGGTAAAGAGCGATATGTCCTCCAAGTGAATTACCTAACAGGATAACTTCTTCAAAACCCTTAAAAGTGATAAAGTCTTTTACGTATTTCGCAAAGCTCTTTACGTTGGTTTTTAAAATACTCTGCGTGTATATTGGCAAATCAGGGATAACAACTTTGTATCCTTTTGTTGGAAAATATTGCGCTACAGCATCAAAGTTACTTAGGCCCCCCATTAAACCATGTAAAATAACGATAGGAGTTCCTTCTCCAGCTTCATAATAGCTGTACTTGCCTTCTTTTTTGTAGTTTTTGTCCATTTAATTTAATGCCAATTTCAATTTGGACAAATATAGGGTTAAATAAATAAATATGGATTTTTGCCAGCCTTTTTTAACTAGATAATTTTTGTCGAATTATTAAGTGGCTAATTACCAGCTTTTAGGGGTGGTTTTGGGGTAGTAGCCAAATTCTGAAATCTTTGCATAATAGTTAGTTTTTTAAGATAAAGACTATGTATTTTTTGTAATTGTTAAACAATAATGTCAGTTAGATATTTTATATATAAAGTATTGATTGTGTAGTGATTAAGCGTAAGGGGGTGAAAGTGGGTAAACTTATTAACAAAGTGGTACAAAGTGGTAGAATGTGGTATTTTTTTTTATATTTTTGCTGTATAACTATAGTGAGTATTTCTTTGAACACAATCGTAGGAACATATGAGTGTAAAGTCGATGCTAAAGGGAGGCTAATGATGCCTGCACCTTTGAAAAAGCAGTTGGCTTCTTCCCTTCAGGACGGGTTTGTCTTGAAGCGCTCTGTTTTTCAACCGTGTTTAGAGTTGTATCCGATGGAAGAGTGGAACTTGATGATGCAAAAAATCAACAAGTTGAATCGTTTCGTAAAAAAGAACAATGATTTCATCAGAAGATTTACTGCAGGAGTTAAAGTGGTAGAAATTGACGCATTGGGGAGGTTACTGGTTCCAAAAGATTTGGTAGCTTTTTCAAGTATTTCTAAAGATGTTGTATTCTCATCGGCGGTTAATATAGTGGAGATTTGGGACAAGGATTTATACGAAAAATCAATAAGCGGCGAAGATATGGATTTTGCAGATCTGGCCGAAGAAGTAATGGGTAATATTAATGACGACGACAATGGAATATCATAATCCGGTTTTGCTTCATCCAACAGTTGATGGTTTAAATATTAAACCTGATGGCATTTATGTGGATGTTACGTTTGGTGGCGGTGGTCATTCAAAAGAAATTTTGAAAAGACTCGGGCCGAACGGAAAATTATTTGCTTTCGATCAGGATGAAGATGCGCTTGCAAATGCATTGCCGGACGAAAGGTTTACCTTAATTAATGAGAACTTTAGATTTATAAAAAGGTTTTTGCGTTTTCATGGTGTTAAAGGAGTAGATGGAATTTTGGCCGATTTAGGAGTTTCGTCCCATCAGTTTGATGTTGCGGAAAGAGGTTTCTCAACTCGTTTTGATGCTGAACTGGATATGAGAATGAGTCAGAAGAATGACTTGAATGCTTATCGAGTGGTAAACGAATATGATGAACAGGACTTGCGTCGTGTTTTTTATGATTACGGTGAATTGAAAAATGCACCCGCAATTGCAAGAACTATTCTTGAAGCAAGAGAAATAGAGCCGATTAAAAATACAGAACAATTGAAATTTGTTTTAGGCAGATTTCTACCGGCACATAAGAGTCATAAGATTTTGGCACAAATGTATCAGGCGATTCGTATTGAGGTCAACCAGGAAATGGATGTTTTGAAAGAGTTTATCGAGCAATCGTTAGAAATTTTAAATCCGGGTGGAAGATTCTCAGTAATATCGTATCACTCCTTAGAAGACAGATTGGTAAAAAGATTTATCAAAAACGGAATGTTTGAGGGAGAACCGGAACGTGATTTTTACGGAAATTTTTCTGTTCCGTTTAAAACAATCGGCAAATTGATTGTTCCTGATGATGCTGAAATTAAAATAAATAACAGAGCAAGAAGCGCAAAATTAAGAATTGCTGAAAAGGTATAATAATAAGGTAAGATGAAAGGTGGAGTATTTAGCATATTAAAAGCAAGGTTTCTTTTAAATGATGATGCAGTAAAAAACTGGAGATTCATCGTTTTTATTATACTGCTTGCCATAATAATGATTGCGAATACGCAGCGATACGAACAAAAGGTTTTTGAGATTGCGAAGCTCAGTAACGATGCAAAAGAATTGCGATCCGAATTTGTAGATCGACGTTCAGAACTAATGAAGTTGAAAATGGAGTCAACGATATCGGATAAAATGCTCGAGAAGCAAATTTTCCCATCAACCGTTCCTCCTGTGAAAATAGAAGTCGAAAAAGAAGAAGAAAAAAGTTTCCTTAAAAGAATATGGCAGTAGACGATAAACATATATCCTACAGAATTTACCTCGTAGCAGTTTTCATCTTTTTGATGGCGATTGCTATTGTCGTTAAATTAACCAATATTCAATGGGTTGAGGGAGATTATTACAGAAAGTTAGCAAAGCAGCGTACCGTTAGGAATTTTGTAATTCCGGCCAATAAAGGAAATATTTATTCGGCAGACGGAAGTTTGCTGGCGACCTCAGTTCCTAATTACGAGATTAGATTTGATGCCAAAACACCAAAGACAGAAACTTTTGAAAAGTATGTAAAAGCATTATCAGATTCATTAGTAACCGTTTTAGGGAAATCCGGCAGCTATTTTGAAAAAGAATTAAGAAAAGCGAGAACCAATAAAAACCGTTATTATTTGGTTGCCCGAAATTTGAGTTATACCGAATATGTAAAAATAAAAGGTTTTCCATTATTCAATTTAGGAGCTTTCAAAGGAGGGATTATTATTGAGCAGGAAACTGTGAGAAAACATCCAATCGGGAAAATTGCAGAAAGAACAATTGGTTACGACAGAATAGATCCGGCAACTGGAATAGAAGTGGGTAAAGGAATTGAGTGGGCCTTTAAAAGTTACCTGAACGGAAAAGACGGTAAAATTTTAAAACAAAAAATTGCAAAAGGACAGTGGAAACCTATTCGTGATGTCAACGAAGTGGATCCTCAGGACGGTTTTGATGTAATCTCGACAATTGATGTTTTTATTCAGGATATCGCGCACCATGCTTTGTTGAAACAGTTAGAGACTTATGAAGCAGATCACGGTTGTGTTGTGGTTATGGAAACTGAAACGGGGCATGTAAAAGCAATTTCCAATTTAGGAAGAGGAGAAGATGGATCGTATTATGAAACGACCAATTATGCTATAGCAGAGTCTCATGAGCCGGGTTCTACTTTTAAACTGGTCGATTTAATGGCGATTTTAGAAGATAAAGTAGCCGATACAAGTACGGTTTACGATACTCATGGCGGAGAAATCAGATATTACGGTCGTGCCGTTCGTGATTCTCATAGAGGAGGTTACGGGAAAATTTCGCTGGCCAGAGGATTTGAGGTTTCATCCAACACGGTAATGGTTCAGGCAGTTTATGACAATTACAAAAACAATCCGTCGAAATTTGTGGATCATATTAAAAATTTCGGATTGCATAAAACATTAGGATTGCATTTTAAAGGAGAAGGAAGAGCAATTATTCCGCATCCCGGAGACAAAAATTGGTCAGGAGTTTCACTTCCGTGGATGGCTTTTGGATATAGTGTTTCGGTTACGCCTATGCAAACTTTGACATTTTACAATTCAGTAGCGAATAATGGTGTAATGGTAAAACCACAGTTTGTTTCCGAAATTAAAGAATGGAACAAAACGATCAAAAAATTTGATGTTGAAGTTATAAATCCAAAAGTATGCTCTGAGGAAACGGTTAAGAAGCTAAAAGCAGTAATGCTTAATGTGGTAAAAAGGGGAACAGGAGCTAAGTTGTACTCCAAAGATTTTTCGATGGCTGGTAAAACAGGAACGGTTCAGGTCAATTATGGTAAAGCAGGAAAAGAGGGAATGTATTATGCGTCTTCTTTTGTGGGTTATTTTCCGGCTGATCACCCTAAATATTCTTGTATAGTGGTCGTTCATAAACCCAATACAGCAAAAAATAATTATTACGGAGCAGATGTAGCAGGGCCGGTTTTTAAACGAATCGCCCAAAAAATATTTACAGATGCCCCTTCAACAAATAAAATCAAAAAACTGGATTCCAGAATTCCAAAACAGGATAACAGTTATAATGAGTATTACGCAAAAGCAGAGAAGAAAGTAAAACAGATTCCTGATTTAAAAGGAATGCCGGGAATGGATGCCATTGCCTTGTTAGAAAACCTGGGTTTGAAAGTAAAGGTTAATGGAGTAGGGAAAGTAAAAAAACAGTCTTTGCAGGCTGGACAAAATATTAGTAAAAACGAAACAATAGTATTAGAATTATCGTGAAAATACTGAAAGACATATTATATAAAGTAGCGATCGAGTCCGTAACAGGTTCGACCGAAATTGCTATACATAAAATTGAGTTTGATTCCAGAAAAATAGAACAAAACGATGTTTTTGTAGCGATTCGCGGATCGTTGTCTAATGGGCATGACTTTATTGAAAAAGCGATTGAATTAGGTGCTATTGCAATTATTTGTGACGAATTACCGGAGCAACTTCAAAAAGGAATTACCTATATAAAAGTAGCTGACACTAATACTGCGTTGGCTTTTATGGCGGCTAATTATTTCGGAGATCCTTCTGAGAAGTTAAAATTAGTAGGGGTAACCGGTACAAATGGAAAAACAACGATTGCTTCCTTATTGTTTCAATTGTTTGAAAAAGCAGGTTTTAAAGTAGGTCTATTGTCAACTGTAAAAATCATGGTTGATCAAACAGAATATAAAGCAACACATACCACTCCGGATTCTATTACCATTAATCATTATTTGAATGAAATGGCAGAAGCAGGAGTGACACATTGTTTTATGGAAGTGAGTTCACATGGGATTCATCAAAAACGAACAGAAGCATTGCATTTTGTGGGCGGGATTTTTACCAATTTGTCACACGATCATTTAGATTATCATCCGACTTTCGCAGAATACAGAGATGTGAAAAAATCGTTTTTTGATTCGTTGCCAAAATCAGCTTTCGCATTGTCTAACATTGACGATAAAAACGGAGCTGTAATGTTGCAAAATACAGTGGCGAGAAAGTTGACTTATGCCTTGAAGTCTTATGCTGATTTTAAAGCACAGATTTTAGAAAGTCAATTGTCCGGTTTGCTGTTAAAAGTAAACGACAATGAAGTTTGGGTAAAGCTAATCGGAACTTTTAATGCCTACAATGTTTTAGCGATTTACGGAACGGCTGTTGAATTGGGTATGGATAGCCTTGAGGCGTTACGCTTACTGTCTGATTTAGAGAGTGTTTCGGGTCGTTTTCAGTACATCGTTTCTGAAACGAATATTACGGCAGTGGTAGATTACGCACATACGCCGGATGCTTTGGAAAATGTTTTAAAAACGATTGATGATATCCGTACTAAAAACGAACAGCTAATAACAGTTGTGGGTTGTGGCGGAAACAGAGACAAAACAAAGAGACCTATTATGGCTAAAATTGCTGCAGATCTTAGTGACAAAGCAATTTTAACATCAGATAATCCAAGAAATGAAGATCCGGAAGTGATTTTGGATGAAATGGAACAAGGAGTTGACGGTCATAATTATAAAAAAATATTAAGGATTACAGATCGTAAGCAAGCTATTAAAACCGCTTGTCAATTGGCACAGCCAAACGATATTATTCTGATTGCAGGAAAAGGGCATGAAACCTATCAGGAGATAAATGGGGTACGTCATCATTTTGACGATATGGAAACTGTAAAAGAAATTTTGGGTCAACTAAACAAATAATAATCAGTTTCAGGATTCGAAAAGACCATTATTGGAATTTGGAATTTTAAAAATTGAATTTTAAAATAAAAGATATGTTATACTATTTATTTGAATATTTAGACAAAACGTTAGATATACCGGGAACGGGAGTTTTTCAGTACATCACTTTCAGATCGGCTTTGGCATTGATGCTTTCATTGCTTTTGTCGACGATTTACGGAAAAAGAATTATTAACTTTTTACGCAATCAGCAAGTGGGAGAAACCGTTCGTGAGTTAGGTCTTGCAGGTCAGAATGAAAAAGCGGGAACTCCGACAATGGGGGGACTTATTATCATTTTTGCAACACTTGTTCCGGTTTTGTTATTTGCACGTTTGCATAATATTTACATCGTATTGCTTATTGTAACAACTCTTTGGATGGGGACAATTGGTTTTGTGGATGATTATATCAAAATATTCAAAAAAGACAAACAAGGTCTTAAAGGAATTTTTAAAGTTATTGGTCAGGTAGGTTTAGGAGTTATTGTAGGAGCGGTTTTGTATTTCAATCCTGCCGTAACAGTACGCACGGATACCGGAAGAACGGACATTTACAAGACTGCAGGTACGACAGTAGTTTTACCAACACCGGTAGAAGAAAAATCAACGGCAACCACCATTCCTTTCGTTAAAAATAATGAGTTTGATTATGCAGAACTTTTAGCGTGGACAGGGGAAGGATATGAAAAATGGGCTTGGTTGATTTTTATTCCGGTAGTTATTTTTATTATCACAGCCGTTTCCAATGGTGCGAATCTGACGGATGGAATAGATGGGCTCGCCGCGGGAACGTCAGCGATTTCGGTGCTCGCTCTCGGAATATTTACGTTTGTTTCGGGAAATATAATTTTTTCAAATTATCTCAATATAATGTATATCCCCAATTCGGGAGAAATGACGGTTTTTATTTCTGCTTTTGTAGGAGCGTTGATCGGATTTCTTTGGTACAATTCGTACCCCGCCTCTGTTTTTATGGGAGATACAGGAAGTTTAACGATTGGTGGAATCATTGCTGTTTTGGCCATCGCAGTTCGCAAAGAATTACTGATTCCTTTATTGTGCGGAATCTTTTTGGTAGAGAATTTCTCAGTGGTTTTACAAGTGAGTTATTTTAAGTTTACCAAAAAGCGTTTCGGTGAAGGTCGCAGGATTTTCCTGATGTCGCCTTTACATCATCACTATCAGAAGAAAGGATATCATGAAAGTAAAATTGTAACCCGATTCTGGATTGTTGCCATCATGTTAGCCATATTATCAATCGTTACTTTAAAACTAAGATAGATTTTAAATTAAAAATTGAGAATTAAAAATTAAAAATTGATGTAGTTGTTGAGGATGAAAGAAAATGTTATTCAGGATAAATAATTTCTTTTTGCAGTACGAATTATCAACTTGTACAAGCATCTGACTGCAGTAAAAAAGGAATTTGTTTTAAGTAAACAAATTTTAAGATGTGGCACTTCGATTGGAGCAAATGTTGAAGAATCAATTGGAGGACGTTCAGATAAAGAGTTTCTGTTTAAGCTTGAAATTTCATATAAAGAAGCAAGAGAAACAATTTATTGGTTAAAATTATTAAAAGCAACAGATTATATCTCTGTAAATGAATTTGAGAGTATTTATGCTGAAGCGGATGAAATTTGTAGAATACTGGCGAAAATTATAATAACCTTAAAAGGAAAATAGTAAATCGATTAAAAGTTGAGATTTTAGAAGATTTTTTAATTTTTAATTTACAATTTTTAATTGTACAGCATATGAGACTAGTAGTTTTAGGTGGAGGAGAAAGTGGTGTAGGTACCGCTATTCTGGGTAAGAAAAAAGGATATGAGGTTTTTGTATCCGATTTCGGAAAGATTAAGGAAAGTTACAAAGAAGTTCTTGTCATTAACGGAATTGCCTGGGAAGAGGAGAAACATACCGAAAACCTGATTTTGAATGCCGATGTGGTCATGAAAAGCCCCGGAATTCCTGAGAAATCACCGATAGTAAAAAAGCTTATCGAAGCAGGAGTTAAGGTAATTTCGGAAATCGAGTTTGCAAAACCTTTTACAGAAGCCTTAACAATTGGGATCACCGGAAGTAACGGAAAGACAACCACGACAATGTTAACCCATCACCTGTTAAAATCAGCTGGTTTAAATGTTGGTTTGGGCGGTAACATCGGAAAAAGCTTTGCCTGGCAGGTAGCCGAAAATAAGTTTGATGCCTATGTGCTCGAATTAAGTAGTTTTCAGCTGGATGGAATTATAGATTACAGGCCGGATATAGCCATAATTACAAATATTAGTCCCGATCATTTAGACCGCTACGAATATAAGTATGAAAATTATATCAATTCGAAGTTTCGAATAACAATGAACCAAACTGAAAGTGATTATCTCATTTACGATGCAGACGACGAGGCAATTGCAGAATGGTTAAAGAACAATACAACAAAAGCAAAATTAATTCCTTTTTCATTGACTAAAAAAGTGGACGAAGGAGCTTCTATAAACAACAACAAAATGGAAATAAAGATTAACCAAGAAGAGTTTACAATGGAGACCGAACACATTGCGTTAGAAGGAAAACATAACATGAAAAACGCAATGGCAGCAAGCTCTGTAGCGAAATTGATGCAAATCAGAAATGCAACGATTCGCGAAAGTTTATCTAATTTTCAAGGTGTTGAACACCGTTTAGAAAAAGTATTGAAAATTCAAAACGTTCAATATATCAACGATTCAAAAGCAACAAATGTAAACGCTACTTTTTTTGCTTTAGACAGTATGAATATTCCAACGGTATGGATTGTTGGTGGAGTTGATAAAGGAAACGATTATAACGAATTGATGTCATTGGTTCGTGAGAAAGTAAAAGCAATTATCTGTTTAGGTATTGACAATAGAAAAATAATAGAAGCGTTTGGTAATGTGGTGGATATCATGGTAGAAGTAAACAACATGAACGATGCCGTAAAAACAGCCCAACGCCTAACAGAAAAAGGGGATGCTGTTTTATTATCTCCGGCTTGCGCAAGTTTCGATTTATTCGAAAGCTACGAAGACAGAGGGAAGCAGTTTAAGCAAGCCGTCCATAACCTGTAAAAGTTTAAAGTTTCAGGTTTCACGTTTCAAGTTCTGAAACGAGAAACCTGAAACCTGAAACCTGAAACAAAAAAACGTTAAACAAAATTTTGATTATGAAAGAACTAGTTAACAAATTAAAAGGAGACAGAGTAATATGGTCATTCGTGGCTTTATTGGCGCTGTTTTCGTTTATGCCTGTTTTTAGTGCAAGTAGTAATCTGGCGTATATTGGTCATGGAACTGGAAATACGTTGGGGTATTTGGTAAAACACTTGGCGCACATTTGCATCGGATTCTTGATTATCTATTGGGTGCACCGAGTACCGTATCATTATTTCAGAGCGATTTCTAAGATAGCGCTTCCGGTAGTTTGGATTTTATTGCTTTATACCTTGTTGAAAGGAACGGTTATTGCCGGTGCCAATGCAAGTCGTTGGATTCAGGTGCCGTTTATCGGAATTACGTTTCAGACATCAACATTAGCCTCTATCGTATTGTTTATATATGTAGCGCGTTATTTGTCTAAAACCAAGGAAGAAGGAGAGCCTTTTCAGGTTTCGTTTGTGCAATTATGGATTCCGGTTTTTATTACGTTAGCCTTGATTTTACCAGCCAACTTTTCGACGACAGCGTTGATTTTTTCAATGGTAATTATGTTGACTTTCATTGGTAAATATCCAATTAAATATATTGCCTTTATTATAGGTTCGGGGATTGCGATGTTGTTGTTTTTCCTTTTGATTGCGAAAGCATTTCCGGATTCAAGATTCTTTAGCAGAGTAGGTACATGGGGAAGTCGTATCGAAAACTTTACGACAGACAAACCCGATGAAGATGACTATCAGATTGAGAAAGCAAAAATCGCAATTGCATCCGGAAGATTAGGCGGTTTAGGCCCCGGTAAAAGTGTTCAGAAAAACTTTTTGCCACAATCTTCTTCCGATTTTATTTATGCAATTGTTGTAGAAGAATACGGTTTGGTGGGCGGAGTTTCCATATTGGTTTTGTACTTGTTGCTGTTGTTCCGATTTGTGATCGCCTCACATAAAGCGACTACCCTATTTGGGAAATTAGTCGTCGTCGGGCTCGGTTTTCCGATGATATTTCAGGCGATGATCAATATGGCGGTAGCGGTTGAATTATTACCTGTGACAGGACAAACACTTCCGTTGATTAGTAGTGGAGGTAGTTCGATCTGGATGACGTGTTTCTCTCTTGGAATTATTATCAGTGTAACAAAGAAAGAGGAAGAAATTGCTGAAGTTCAGGAAGAAAAAGAAAGAAGAAAAGTAGCCTTGCAAAGGTTAATAGATAAACAATTGGCAGAGGAAAATTTGGCTAATGAGGAAAGTGAAGAAATGTATCGCGAAGAGCCAATGTATTCGATAGAAGACAATTCTAAAAATCCAATGAATGCAGTATTAAACAGATAAAATAATTAAAAGAATAGTTTTTAAAACGTTGTAACTTTTAAAAAATATGACAAAGTATAAATTCATACTAAGTGGTGGTGGGACTGGAGGACATATTTATCCTGCAATTGCGATTGCAAACGAGTTAAAGTTACAATTTCCTGATGCTGAATTTCTTTTTGTTGGAGCTAAAGACAAAATGGAAATGCAAAAAGTGCCTCAGGCTGGTTACAAAATAAAAGGACTTTGGATTGCCGGATTACAACGAAAGTTAACATTACAAAATATGATGTTTCCTTTAAAATTGGCAACAAGTTTGCTAGAGTCAAGAAAGATAATTAAAAAGTTCAAACCAAATGTTGTAATAGGCACCGGAGGTTTTGCCAGTGGACCTTTATTGCAGGCGGCGGGTTCGGCTGGGATTCCAACCGTGATTCAGGAGCAGAATTCATTTCCCGGGATTACCAATAAATTATTGAGTAAAAAAGCGAGTGCAATTTGTGTGGCCTATGAAAATTTGGAACGCTTTTTTCCTAAAGAAAAAATTGTGCTGACGGGAAACCCGGTTCGTCAGGATTTAATTGATATTCATAGTAAGAGAGACGAAGCGATTGCTTTCTATGGTTTAGATCCGAACAAAAAGACACTGTTGGTTTTAGGCGGAAGTCTGGGAGCCAGAAGAGTCAATCAGTTAATTGAAAAAGAATTAGAAAGTATGCTTTCGCAGGGCGTTCAGGTGATCTGGCAATGTGGGAAATTATACTTCGAAGACTATAAAAAGTACAATCAGCCCAATGTAAAAGTGGTTGATTTTATTGAAAGAATGGATTTTGTCTATGCTGCGGCCGATGTGATTATTTCAAGAGCAGGAGCATCATCAGTTTCGGAATTGTGTATTGTCGGGAAACCGGTAATTTTTATTCCGTCACCCAATGTAGCAGAAGATCATCAGACTAAAAATGCGCAGGCAATAGTAGAGGCTAAAGGCGCTATTTTGTTGAAAGAATCAGAATTGGACAGTCAGTTTAGTATTGTTTTTGAAGCTTTATTGAAAGACGAAGGAAAACAAAAACAATTGAGTGTAAATATAAAACGATTGGCAATGCCAAAAGCAACGCAGCATATTGTGGCAGAAATCGTAAAGTTAATCAAATAATAAAATCGAGCTAAAGGCATATAACCTAAAGCTTAAAGCAGAATTAAAATGAATTTAAATCAAATACAAAACGTTTATTTTATAGGTATTGGAGGCATCGGAATGAGTGCCCTGGCCCGCTATTTCAAATACATCGGGAAACAGGTTTCAGGTTACGATAAAACGCCATCAATGCTAACGAATGAGTTGATTGAAAGTGGTATTGACATTCATTTTGAGGATAATATCAATTTGATTCCGAGTGATTATTATGTAGAGAATACGTTGGTGATTTTTACACCGGCGGTACCCAAATCACACGCAGAATGGAATTATTTTACAGAAAGACAGTATGTGATTAAAAAACGTGCTGAAGTTTTAGGAATTATTACCAAAGATACTTTTTGTTTTGCTGTTGCAGGAACGCATGGAAAAACAACAACATCAAGTATTTTAGGACATATTTTATACGAAAGCGGTGCTGATGTTACGGCTTTTGTGGGTGGAATTGTGGAAAACTACAACTCGAATTTAATTGGAAACGGAAAGACAGTAACGGTAGTAGAAGCGGATGAATTTGACAGATCGTTTTTGCATTTGCACCCGGATATCGCTTGTGTGACTTCAATGGATGCGGATCACCTGGATATTTACGGGACAAGTGAGGCTATCGAAGCTTCTTTTGTAGAATTTGCTTCTAAAGTGGAAAATAAAAATAATCTCTTTATAACCAAAGAATTACCTCTTGAAGGCGTTCAATGTGCTATAAATGAAGAGGCGGTATATAAGGCGTTTAATGTTCGTATAGAAAATGCCAGTTATGTTTTTGATGTGCAAACACCAACTGAAACAATGAAAGACCTGCGTTTTGGATTGCCGGGAAAACACAATTTAATGAATGGATTGATGGCTATTGCAATGGCTAAAACCTTTGGCACCCCGACCGACTCCATTGCAAGAGCCATTGGCTCATTCAACGGAATCAGAAGGCGTTTTTCATATCAGATCAAAACAGACGAACTGGTTTATATAGACGATTATGCACATCATCCAACGGAGATAAATGCAGTGCATCAGGCCGTTAGGGAGTTGTATCCCGGTCGTAAAGTATTGGCGATTTTTCAGCCCCATTTATTCAGCAGAACCAAAGATTTTGCGGATGGATTTGCCGAAAGTTTGTCGGCTTTTGATGAAGTGTTATTGATGGATATTTACCCGGCCAGAGAGCTTCCTATGGAGGGAGTTACGTCAGAATGGTTGTTGGGAAAAATGACGAATTCGAACAAAAGAATTGTTGCAAAAAATGATTTATTAGCGTCAATCAAAGCCAGTGATGCGCCAATAATTGTAACAATAGGAGCTGGAGATATTGGTGAAATGGTTCCATCAATCAAAAAAATGCTAAATGAAACTATTTAATTGGATAAATATTCGGTTAATTCTCATTTTTGGGCTGGTACTTTTTTTGTATTCGTTCGCTCAGCATCGGAATGGGAATAGAAATTTAAGAAAATCTACGGTTGTTTTTGTAGGAGAAAATACGCTTTTTGTGAAGCCTGAGACGGTTAATAAATTGTTGATAGAAAATAAAAAAGATGCTTCCAGTATCCGAAAAGATGAACTAGATTTGAATAAGATTGAGAAAACCCTTGATGCGCAAGACATGATTGAGAAGTCAGATGTTTTTGTAAGTATCGACGGGGTTCTAAAAGCGACCGTAAAACAGAAGACCCCGATTGCCCGTATTTACGATGGTGATAGGTCTTTTTATATTGACTATGAGGGGAATAAAATGCCCTTGTCTGACAATTTTACGGCGCGAGTTCCGCTTGTTTCCGGGGCAATAAATGAAAAAAATAACGAAGATTTAGCTACCCTATTTCGCACAATTTATGACGATGCGTTTTTGAAAAAAAACATCATTGCAATACAAATTATGCCTAATGGTAGCTTAAAAATGTTTAATAGAAATTATAATTACTTCATCGATTTTGGCAGAACGATGAATGTTGATAAAAAATTCAGAAACTATAAAGCCTTTTTTCAAAAAGCAGTTTTAGATAGTTCGTTATACAAATACACAAAGATTGACCTTAGGTTTACGGAACAAGTAGTTTGCACAAAATAATAGAAAATGGAAAAAGATAACATTGCAGTAGGTCTAGATATTGGAACGACAAAGATAGTTGCCATGATAGGCAAGAAGAACGAGTATGGTAAACTGGAAATTTTGGGGATTGGAAAATCCAAAAGTCTGGGGGTTGCGAGAGGTGTAGTAAACAACATTACGCAAACCATTCAGTCTATTCAGCAAGCAATAGTCGAAGCAGAGAATAATTCAGGTTATAAAATTAAAGATGTCGTTGTGGGTATTGCCGGACAACACATCAGAAGTATTCAACATACAGATTACATCAGCCGTAACAATCCGGAAGAAGTAATTGGCGAAAATGATATTCAACTTTTGATCGATCAGGTTAACAAATTGGCCATGTTACCGGGAGAAGAAATCATTCATGTTTTGCCACAAGAATTTAAAATTGACGGACAGTCTGAAATCAAAGAGCCAATCGGAATGTATGGCGGAAGATTAGAATCCAGTTTTCACGTAGTGGTGGGACAGGCATCTTCAATCAGAAACGTAGGCAGATGTATTCAGAGTTCAGGAATAGAATTATCAGGATTGACTTTAGAACCATTAGCTTCTGCAGATGCCGTTTTAAGTCAGGAAGAAAAAGAAGCAGGTGTAGCCCTTATTGATATTGGTGGCGGAACAACAGATTTAGCGATTTTTAAAGACGGAATTATTCGTCATACCGCTGTAATTCCTTTTGGAGGAAATGTAATTACAGAAGACATCAAAGAAGGTTGTTCTATTATCGAAAAACAAGCAGAGCTTTTAAAAATAAAATTCGGATCAGCCTGGCCGGGAGAAAATAAAGACAATGAAATTGTTTCTATTCCGGGTTTAAGAGGCAGAGAGCCAAAAGAGATTTCGCTTAAAAACTTATCTAAAATCATCCATGCCCGTGTGGTGGAAATTGTAGAACAGGTTTTCGCAGAAATCAAAGCATACGGACACGAAGATCCTCGCAAGAAGTTAATCGCAGGAATTGTTCTTACAGGTGGTGGAGCTCAACTAAAACACATCAAGCAATTAGTAGAGTACATTACCGGAATGGATACCAGAATCGGATATCCTAATGAACATTTGGCAGGAAATTCAGGAGAAGAAATTTCAAGTCCATTGTTTGCAACTGCGGTAGGTTTGGTAATGAACAGCATTGAAAATAGTACACAAAGTGCTGTTAGAATGGAGTTTGTTAACGAGCAGCCAAAAGTAGTTTACAGAAATGTTGTTCCTCAGGCACAACAACAAATGCAACAGCAGGTACAACAACGATACGAAGTAGAAGAAAATTACGTTGAAAGAGCAGAGACTTTTGATGAGCCAAGAGAGATCAGGAACAACGTAAGTAAAGAAGAGTCTACGGAGACAAAAATAAGAAGATCATTTTTTGACCGATATGTCGATAAAATCAAAGATTTTTTAGACAACGCAGAGTAGTAAAAAGAAGAGGAATTACTTTTTGCCCCAAGTCAAGAAGTAAAAAATGTATTTAATAAGAATTTCAAAACCAAAAAGATGATGAGCAACTCAGAATTTGGAAGTATTTCATTTGATTTACCAAAAAATCAGTCAAATGTAATCAAAGTAATAGGTGTAGGTGGAGGCGGAAGTAATGCTATAAACCACATGTTTAAGCAAGGTATTAAAGGGGTAGATTTTATCGTTTGTAATACAGACTCACAAGCACTTCAAAATAGTGCTGTACCAACTAAAATCCAGTTAGGGGTAAATTTAACAGAAGGTCTTGGGGCAGGAGCAAATCCTGACGTAGGGCAACAATCTGCTATTGAAAGTATTTCCGACATTGAAAAAGTGTTAGAGCGTGGTACTAAGATGGTATTTATCACTGCCGGTATGGGTGGAGGAACGGGCACAGGAGCTGCTCCGGTAATTGCACAATTAGCAAAAGAAAGAGAAATTTTGACTGTTGGTATCGTAACGATTCCTTTTCAATTTGAAGGAAAAGTGCGCCAGGAGCAAGCGCTTTTAGGAATCGAAAAATTGCGTAAGCAGGTCGATTCGTTAATTGTAATTAATAATAATAAGTTAAGAGAAGTGTACGGAAATCTTGGTTTCAAAGCCGGATTCTCTAAAGCGGATGAAGTTTTGGCAACAGCCTCAAGAGGTATTGCTGAAGTAATTACGCACCACTATACTCAAAATATCGATTTACGTGATGCTAAAACTGTTTTGTCAAACAGTGGAACAGCTATCATGGGATCTTCTGTTGCCGAAGGGGAAAACAGAGCAAAAGATGCCATTATTTCAGCATTGGATTCTCCGTTGTTAAATGACAACAAAATTACAGGTGCCAAAAACGTATTGTTGCTTATCGTTTCTGGATCAGATGAGATTACACTTGATGAGATTGGAGAAATCAATGATCACATCCAGGCAGAAGCAGGATTTAATGCCAATATTATCATGGGAGTTGGTGAAGACGAAACTCTTGGTGAGGCTATTGCCGTTACAATCATTGCGACTGGTTTTGATGTGGAACAACAAAATGAAATTGTAAATACAGAACCTAAAAAAATCATTCATACGTTAGAAGATGAGCAAAGAAGTGTTCATAATTTAACGAATAAACCACTTACTTCATTTGATGTAAATGCAGAAACAGTTACAGCTAAAATAGAAGAGAAAATTGTTTTTGATCTGATGGAAGATACGGTTGCTCCCGTATTGCCTACACCGGTTGCAGTGGCTCCGGTAGCTCCGGCAATCAATCAGGAAGAATTGGTGGTAATGTCAGAGTTTATCAAAAATCTGGATGTAACTTTCGAAATCGTTTCGCCAATTACAGACATCGATTTTACGATTTCTGTTCCCGAAGTTCAGGCTTTTCAGGAAATAAAACCGGTTCAGCAAAGAGTTATTGAGAAAGAAGAACAAACTACTTTTTCATTCGACTTGCCTCTTTTCAGAGCAGAGCCGGAAGTGAGAAAAGAAGCGGTTGTAGAAGATAATAAGATTTTGTTTGAATTAACAAACGAAGCCCGTAATATGAAAGTTACCGAGCCGGTGCAATTTGTTCCGGTAACCGAACTTTCAGATAATGGAATCATCAAATATTCTCTAGAAGAATACATGGAGATGGAAAACGATTTGACGGCTTCTAAAGCAGTTCAAAAAGTAGTAGAAGATGTAGTTCCTGAAGAGTTGAATATCACGCTGAAACCAAGAGTTGATTTTGCTCAGGAGCAAGCTTTCACAACAACAGACTCCGTTTCTCCGATGGAATTAACAATCGAAGAGACTTTGCGTCTGAGAGCCGAAGAAAGAAGAAAGAAACTAAAAGAATTTAATTATAAATTCCATAATAATGTTTCTAGAATTGATGAACTTGAAAAAGAGCCTGCTTATAAAAGATTAGGTATCGATCTTTCAAATACACAATCAAATACAACGAATTCGAGGATTTCTGTTGGTACAGATAGTAATAATGATTTGCAGTTGCGTTCGAATAATTCATTCTTGCACGACAACGTAGATTAATTTTATATTCACAATAAATAGGATAACCCGAAAATTGGATTTAATTTTCGGGTTATTTTTTTTATCTTCGCACAGAATTTAGAAATTTGACTTTTAAAAGTAGTTTATAAAATGAATATCATCATCCTGAGCAAAGTCAAAGGTTGATTATAATGTAGAGGGCTTCGACTTCGCTCAGCCTGACATAAGTTATAAAAGTATACAAGTCATGAATAGATTATCAAGCATAATATCAATTTAATAAGCATTGCTTATTCAAATAAAAAAATAAGATGAGTTTACAAGTACAAATCATGGACGAGATCAAAACGGCCATGAGAGCAAAAGATACCGTAGCATTAGAAGCATTAAGAGCCATTAAATCTGAAATGTTATTGGCTGCAACTGCATCAGGTTCTAAAGAAGAATTAACAGCTGACGATGAAGTAAAATTACTTCAGAGATTAGTTAAAACTCGTAAAGAAAGTGCTAGAATTTTTACAGAACAAAACCGTCCTGATTTGGCTGAGCCTGAATTAGCACAAGTAGCTGTAATCGAAAAATTCTTACCGGCACAATTAAGTGAAGAAGAAGTAGAAGCTGTAGTAGCTAAAATTATCGCTGAAACCGGAGCTGCAGGAATTGCATCTATGGGGAAAGTTATGGGATTAGCTTCTGCACAATTAGGCGGAACTGCCGAAGGAAAAACAATCTCAGCAATCGTTAAAAAATTACTCGTGTAATTTTAAATTCCAAATTTTTTAAATTCCAAATTCCAAAATAAAAATTCCAATTGGAATTTGGAATTTCAAAAAATGATTTTTTTTTTTTTGACCACGTAGTTCAACTGGATAGAATATCAGATTTCGGCTCTGAGGGTTGGGGGTTCGAACCCCTCCGTGGTCACTAAATAGAATTTAACTGGGCGACCAGATTATGATGTTTGTCATAATCTGGTCGCCTTTAGTAATTTAGAGCTATGCCGAATAACATTGCTTACGTGTATAATGGGATTTACTGCCCAACAAACTGCCCATGATTTATGAGTGGGCAGTTATCCTATAAAATAAAGATAAAAGACGATTACGTTAGGTCGGACGGAACAGGTGCGTTATACATACAGTTGTTTTTTGAGTAACATTCAGAAAAGAATCTCGTTGCATTTGTCTGAAGTTTTGAAATATTTCGATAAGAAAAAACAGCGTGTGAAAGCTAGTCAGGAAAGTTTTAAAGATTACAATTTATTAATCGAGAAGAAATTGGCGGAAATCAATACAATAGAAATCAATTACAGATCGTCGGGCAGGACATTGAATATGGAGCTTCTAATTAATGAATTGGATTCAGGGAAAACGAAATGATTAGGCAAAAAGAAATTCTGAAAGATTGGTTTCATTTTATAAAATGAAACATACTTTAGAGGTGTATTCAACATTCTTTATTTTCTTAAATCTTAAATTTAGGGTTTACCTTAAACTTAAGCAAATATGAAATGTTTTAACTATTTATTTGTTGTCGCACTTACTTTATTCTTATCCGAAATAAGTAATGCACAGCAACCAGCAGCTAATCAAAATTGGCCGGACAGAACAACTCTACCAATCGAACCTTATCAAAAAGTTGGTAAAGTGGCACCTACTATAAAAGACTCAGATCCTATAGAATGGCCAAAAGAAGTTAGTGCTCCGGAAGGTGCTCCTAATGTTTTACTTATTATGATTGATGATGTTGGTTTTGGAGCCAGTTCTACATTTGGTGGTCCAATTCCAACGCCTAACTTTGACGATTTAGCAAAAAATGGTTTGAAATACAATCGTTTCCACACTACAGCCGTTTGTTCTCCATCAAGAGCGGCGCTTATTACGGGACGCAATCATCATACCGCTGCAACTGGTATTATTATGGAATTTTCAACTCCATATCCAGGCTATCACAGTTTGGTTCCTCGTAGTGTAGCAACCATAGGTAAAATTTTAACAGATAATGGTTATGGTACTTCTTGGTTTGGTAAAAATCATAATGTACCGGACTGGCAGTCCACTCCGGCGGGACCTTTTAATCTATGGCCTACCGGATTAGGATTCGAATATTTTTATGGCTTTCTTGGAGCAGATGCGCATCAATTCAGACCTGCGCTATTTGAAGGCACCAAACCTGTCGATCCCTATTTGAAAGATGATAAAGTAGATGCTGACTATATTTTGGATAGAGATTTGGCAGACCATGCGATTCATTGGATTCGAACTCAGAAAAACGTTTCTCCAAATAAACCTTTCTTTGCCTATTATACACCCGGAACGGCACATGCACCACATCAGGCTCCTAAAGAATGGATTGCCAAATTCAAAGGAAAGTTTGATCAAGGATTTGACAAACAACGTATTGCTACTTATGAAAATCAAAAACGCTTAGGTATTATTCCGGCTGATGCAAAATTAGCACCTACTCCCAAAGAATACCAAAGATGGGATGCTCTTTCGCCTGGAATGAAAAAGGTAGCTGCAAGAGAAATGGAAGTATATGCTGCTATGCTAGCCTATTGTGACAATCAAATCGGCAGAGTAATTCAATCTATTAAAGATTTGGGTGAATTAGATAATACCATGATCATCTTTATTATGGGAGACAATGGTGCTAGTGCTGAAGACCCAACAGGTCAAGGGCTAACCAGCGAAATTGGTGTTTTAGTTAATGGTGTAGAAGATACCGAAGAATATATGCTGAAGAATCTGGATGAATTTGGAGGTCCATGGATGGCTGAACATTATTCACACAGCTGGGCACATGCAATGAATACTCCCTATCAATGGGATAAAAAAATTGCTTCACATTTAGGAGGAAGCCGCACAGGGATGGTAATCTCATGGCCTGCTAAAATAAAACAGACTGGTCAGGTACGCAGTCAATTTACCCACATTACCGATATAACACCAACCATTTTGGAAGCAGCTCATATTCCTCAACCAAAAAAAGTGGACGGATTTGATCAAGTGCCAATGGCAGGGAAAAGTTTAATGTACAGTTTTGATAATGCAACTGCACCGGAAACCCATAAAACACAGTATTTCGAAGTAATTGCCAACCGTGCCTTTTACAAAGATGGGTGGATGGCCAGTACAACTCCTAAAAATTTACCATGGCAGGGACATCCTGTACCAACAGAAGACCCTGTTAAAGATTATAAATGGGAATTATACGATCTTACTAAAGATTTTACACAATCGAATGATATCGCTTCAAAAAATCCGGAGAAACTAAAAGAAATGCAGAAAGCTTTCATGGAAGAAGCTGAAAAATATAAAGTTTTCCCTTTTGATGACAGATATATTGACAGAGTAAATCCGGAGAATCGCCCTAAATTCAATGTAGGAAGAAGTGAATATGTATATTATCAAGGTAGTTCTCGTATCACCGAAGGCATGGCACCTAATCTGAAAAATACTTCTTTTAGCATCAAAGCTGATATTGAAGTTAAAGCAGGTGATGATGGAATGATTATTACACAGGGAGGTTATTTTGCAGGTTTTGCATTAATGCTGCAAAATGGAAAACCAACTTTTTCATACGCATTTTCTCATTATCCAAATCATAAATGGACTATACAAGCGGCAACGCCTTTAGCTGCAGGCAAACATACCATTGTACTGAATTTTGATTATGCAGGCGGGGGCTTAGGAAAAGCGGCAAAAGCAACCATTTTAGTTGATGGTAAAGAAGCGGCGAAAGGTGATATTGCGAGAACCGTTCCGAGTCGTTTCTCTGCCGATGAGACTTTAGATGTCGGGGAGGATTTTGGTACGCCGGTAACTAGAGATTATGATGTGCCTTTTACTTTCAAAGGAAAAATAGATAAGGTGGTCGTTAATCTAAAACAATAAAGATTCAAAAAGAAGAAGAACAATATGTAAACTATAATGCCCTTAAATAGCTCAAGTTACTAGTTAGAGAAAAAAAATGTAGACTTTTTTTATCAGATCCTCAGCTGTAGCTTTTCCGGATTCGCAAAAAAATCTGCAATTATTCGAATATGATAAAAGCCGTTGCAAATTTTTGCAACGGCTTTTTTACTAAAAACAAAACTAGCGACATTTATTTATTGGGTGCAATTTGTAATTCAGGAGCATTTTTCCTCCGTGGTCACATTTTTACTTTATGTTACTTTAAACGCCTTATTTTTAAGGCGTTTTTTTTGTTTTTTAACTTTCAAACCTGTCTATGTCGATCATTAGTACCAACAAATGATAAAGAGCATCCGCTACTGGTTTTTTGCTGTTTCATCATGTATAGAGTAACCTTAGGATACTTCGATGGGAACCAAATATTGTTTGGATGTCCAGCCGGTTATTTCTCCAAATTTTATTTTTGCCCATTCTTGATTCGGCGAGGTTTCAATATAATTTACCGTATCACCTTTAAATAAAAGACCTACTTTGTTATTGTCTAATCTTTCAGGTGTTTTTCGTATTCTTACATTGTCACCTGTGACTAAATAGTTTTTTGCGTTTGCAGGAGGAATGATGTCTATTGTGTTGGTGTCAGCAATTTTATTTTTTAGAATAACAAACCAGGGTTTAGAGGTGTCTATTAAGAATCCATTGTTGTCTATTTGAACATGTTTTACGCTTACAGAGTTTTCTACATTGCCACCAATTACTTTTAGTATATTTCCTGTTTTTTCTACTACAAGATCACAATGCGAAGGGTAGTTGCTGTCGTTGCTGTCGTAATTGATACGCCCAACAGAATCTTCCCTTACATAACAGATTAGGTCTCCAGTTTCTGGTTTGTAATCGGTAAGGCGATAGCCCCAAAAGCCATATGTTCCATTGTTATTTTGTTTGGCTGTTATTGCTTTTCGTATATAAACAGAATGTTGTGCACTGTAAAGAAAATGGTTTTCGGCTCCGGCTATTTTCATTATATAAGAAATAAAGGCTGCAGACCATGGCTGGTCGTCATTTCTACCATCAAGATTTTTATTAACACCGGTTTTCCAATATTTACCAACTCTTTGATAATAGCCGTTTTCCGTTTCGCTATGTCCAATTTCTTTAAAAACAGGTCGAGGATTACCGTGATTGTCTTTCTCGTATCTGAGAATTTCTTGCATTCCGAAGAATTTCCATTCTTCTTTTGCGATGCTGATAAGTTTTTCTTTAAAAGACATACTGTTCTAATTTAGAAGTTATTAAAAAAATTGCAGCTAACTAGTTGATGGAGGTATATTCTCTTAAATGGCCGAAGTCGTTTGTAGTTATCTGAAATTGTGTAGTGTAAAGCAAGTTACGAAATTGTCGACCTGCTTACAAGGAGTGTTTATACCTGTTCTTTAAAGGAATATTATTGCAATAGTTTTGCAACTTCTTTTGTCTGACTAGTGTAGCTGTAACTGGTTTGTTTTGCAGTAGAAAGAGGATCTTTTGCTTAAAAACCGCTGGTGAGTTTGCTTTTTAGTGATTTGAAAAATAAAAAACTTCTTACAATTGGTTTGAATGTATAAAATGTATACTTTCGTTTTTTTTAAGAAAAAACTGTAACATGCTGCCCCGTCTATTACAGGAAATAGTAATTAATACTACAAGGATTCAAAAACCAGTAGTAAAGAATCATTATTTAATAATTAAGGATTTGAATCTATTAACAAACCTAGATTATAGATGGGACAAACCAAATCCAATTCTGCCCAGCAAAATGCGAAATGAAATGGTAAAAAAAGTATGAGAATGAAAATTAAAAATGCGATTAAAGCTGCTTTTATTTTTAGTATTGCTATGCTGACAGTTAATTGCGAAACCGAAAAGTTAGCAATGGATGAACAGGCACATCAGACTAAAACTATTTTAGCAGCCAAAACATGGTTTAAGGAATATGAATCTAATGGCAAAAATTTTGAATTAGTTCAGAATTTACAATACGATTGGGCAGGAGCAAGTCTTATAAAATCGGAAGACGGGACACCGACCATTGTTGTGCCTATTATCGAGCTCAAAAAAGATGAACGGGAATTTTGGGAACAAAAATTGTATATTTATAACACAGATAAAGATAAATACAGTGCCCTATTGTTTGAAGCTTATTCCAATCAGAATATTAAACCAGAGAGTCAATCGGTTGATGGTGGAGATTTTACGGGTTACATGACTGTTTGGGATTTTAAAAAAGGAGCTGTGAGAGCGGCTAAATTTGTAAACAATCTAGTCGTTGAGGATGGGGTTGCTACTTTTTCAATTAACAGAAATATGACAGGTAAAGCTCCGCCAGACGCACCATGTAATTTTGTTGATTTTGGTGATGGTTACTGTCAATCAGGAACTGGTGATGGAATTGGTAACGACCCATTCCCATTAAGACCTGTTATTATAACAGGGCCTAAGCATGACCCAAAAACTGACCCCTCGGCTCCAGTGGTATATACTCCGCGTCCTCCTGTGACTCCGGGCGGCACAACTCCGGGCGGTTATACTTCGCCTGGCGGTAGTGGTGGAGGCGGTGGCGGTACTGCTAATCCTGCTGCAAATCCCTGTGATAAAATGAAAGCCCTTACAGATGTTACAAAAACAGGTAATATGAAGCCTTTTATTGATTGGTTAAAGGGAAAGGTAATGGCTTCTGTGAATAAAGTAGAACATGGAGTGGAAGTAGAAAGAATAGAGAATCCTGATGGAACTTTTAAATTCAAATATACGCAGGTATCGTCTACAGAACAGTTTACAGCTAATTTGAAATATGGCTTCAATTTTTTCGGTACAGCACATTCGCACCCAGAAAATAGTTATGCAATGTTTTCTTTTTTGGATGTAAAATTTTTAGGAGATGCTTATGATAAGGCAAACCCTGAAATAAAAGCGGACGTTTTTTCAATGGTGGTTGTTAAAGATGATAATAACAAAGTGAGTGTTTATGCTATGAGAGTGAATGATTTTAATGCATTAAAGAACGGTATAAACTCAATTATGAATAATCCTAAATATAGTAGAGCTAAGAATGATGATGAAAAAATTGATTTAATTCATACAGATCAAGCTCTTAAATATGAGAATAGCGGAGATTTAGAGAAGACTTTCCTAAAGGAATTTGGCGCTTTCGGGATATCCTTTTATAAAGCAGATGAATTGCTGACCGAGTGGAAAAAATTACAAATTGATAAAGCAACGGAAGAAGTAACCCCAGTACCTTGTACATAAAACAACAAACAATTATGAAAAACTATTTTAATATTGCAATATTCTTTATTCTTTTAAACAACTGTATGGCGCAAAGTCCTGTATTTGATATAATGACACCAAAAGAAAATTCTACTGGTATTCAAGGGGCTTATTATAAAGACACCAAGAATGTATTAAACGGATATGACGGTACTTATGTGTATACTAATGGTACTACATCATTTAAAATAAAATTGCAAAAAAATGTTATGACCTCTATGAATGATTTTTATTATGAAGACTTGGTTGTTGGGGAGTATCAATACATTGAAAATGGGATTGAAAAGGTGAATACATTAAACGAATTGACGTCAAAAAGTAATATTAACCATATAAGAGGAGCAAGAGTTTTAACAGGAACAAAATTAGGTTGTTCCGATTGCAGACCTGATGAAAAACGATTAAGGCTTGGTTTTAGAGATACTGTGCCTCAAAATACAGGAGAAATTGATATTAGAAAAACAACCGTAGGTGGTAAGGATGCTATAATAGTAAAAATTTGGTATAGATCCGTTGGTGTGCTAGTAGGTACTCCAGAGCCAAAGCTTGCAATTATTAAGGGTGGTACTTATACTATGATAAAACAATAAAAATAAATAAACTGCTTCAGAATTTAATTTTGAAGCAGTTTATTTATGTATAATGTAATATGTTGCAGCACCATGTGCTTAAACAACAAATAATTATGAAAAACTATATTAATTTAGCTATATTCTTTGTTTTTTTAAACAGCTGTGTAGCACAAAGTCCTGTCCTTGATATAGCGACACCAAAAGAAAATTTTACTGGTGTAAAAGGTGCTTATTATAAAGACACTAAGAATATTTTAAACGGGTATGATGGTACTTACGTTTATACCAGTGGCACTACGATATTTAAAATTAAATTACAAAAAAATATTATGACTTCCAGAAATGGACAATTTTATGAAGATTTAGTAGTAGGAGAGTATCAGCTAATCGAAAATGGAATTGAAAAGGTCAATACATTAAATCAATTAACTACTACTAGTAATTTAAATAATATAAGAGGTAAAAGAGTTTTGACGGGAAATGTATATGGTTGTTCAGACTGCAAACCAGATGAAAAGAGACTTAGACTTGGTTTTATCGAAGCGACATCTCCTCATATAGGAGAAATTGACATTAGAAAAACAAACGTTAACGGTAAAGAGGCTATAATAGTAAAGATTTGGTATACGGGTCCTATTGCTGTTAAAGAAGGTGCTCCACTGCCAAAGGATGGGGTTGTTATAGCTGGTAAGTATACGATGATAAAGCAATAATTGACTTAGGATAATTAGCTTGAAAACGGTTTATTTTATCAAAAAGATTAAACCCAATTTGTAAAAAAAGCAGCATTTCAATATTTTTGAATGCTGCTTTTTTATTTCATATATTCGCTAAGCAGTCAAAAGTACTATACAGTTATGCGATTCTACATCAACAATGAACATTTGCAACAACAGATTGAGTATCCGTCTAGGTATGAGTCACCGAATTTGTTTAAGAGTACCGTTGTTGTTTTTAGTACCCTTTTGCTGTTTCTTTTGTTGTTTACCCCTTTTGGAGTGTATGAGCCGGAGCACAAAATGAACTATTTTTTTATCTGTGCCTTGCATGCCTTTTCACCTGCGCTGCTTTTTTATCTTTACTTCTCCACTTTGAATTATTTTAGAAGAAAAAAACAGCTGTTACCTAATTGGAGTTTGCTTAGGGAATATCTGCACATGAGTCTTTTTTTAATTTTGGCGGGTATAGCGAGTTTTTTAATGCGTGATTTGATTTACAACAATGCCTATAATTGGTCGCTACGTTATTTATGGGAAGAAATTCGAAATTGTTTTGTCGCGGGAATCTTCTTTTATTTTTTTCTCAGAGTGGTTAGTTTCTATTTTCAGACCAAGCAAGGTTCGCCATTTGTACTCCAATTTCAGCCACTCAAAAATGAAGAAGGCGAAAAAGTTGTTTCCTCTCCGCTTTTTATTACGACACAGGTAAAACAGGATGATTTTAGTTTAAATATAGACGATTTATTGTTTGTAAAAGCTGATGGGAATTATATCGAATTAACAAAATCAGCCAACAACAAAATCGAAACAGAATTGAAAAGAATTTCCCTTAGCCAATTCGAAACGCAAATTTCAGCTTATCCACATTTCTTTAGATGCCATAGAACGTACTTAATAAACATGTTCAAGGTTGAAAAAGTTACCGGAAATTCGCAGGGATATGTATTGTCATTTATAGGTACCGAAGAAAAAATCCCCGTTTCCAGAAAACAGTTAGACAATTTTAATAACTGTTATCAACAGCTCAGAAAGCACCATATCGCTTAGACTTGTTGTTCGTCACAAAAGCTTGTTGTTCATAACATGGCAAGCATAGAAGCCTTTATCTTGTTGTACGTTTGCCTTAGTCAACCGATTGCCGGTTGTGTAAAGTAATTTTAGAACAAGTCATCATGTCATTAGAAATCCCGAAATCCGATCAGTCAGATCAATTAGTATATATTGACAATATTAAAACCATATTGACGATATTAGTTATTCTTCATCATACCGTTATTGCCTACGGAGGGCCGGGTGGCTGGTATTGGGTGCAGAAAACAAGTAGTTTTGGAGCACTCATTCCAATGACGATGTTTGTGAGTATAAACCAGTCCTTTTTCATGGGCTTTTTCTTTTTGCTGGCGGCTTATTTTACCGGTTCGTCTTATTCTAAAAAAGGAGCTTTCCATTTTATTACGGATCGTTTGATCAGATTAGGGATTCCGTTGTTGTTTTACTCCTTTGTACTTTCTCCATTATTAAGTTATTTGGTTTATTATTTTGCAAAAGGGCAACATATAACCATTTTTCAATATCTGTCAGGATACGACAGTTGGATTGATTTTGGAGTAATGTGGTTCGTTGCTGCATTGCTATTATTTAGCTTGATTTATGTATTTCTGCAAAGCATCTTTAAAATCGATTTTAAGAAATCAGTACCGGTACCGGGAGCATTTCAAATTGTAGTATTTGCAGTTGCATTGGGAATAATCAGTTTTGTCGTTAGAATTGCATTTCCGGTCGGATGGGTGCTGGAGCCTGTTGGTTTTCAATTAGGGCATTTCACACAATACATTGCTTTGTTTAGCGTGGGAATTATTGCAGCCAGAAACAATTGGTTTGCGCAACTTTCAGACTTGACCCAAAAGCGACTGCTAAAATCAATTGTGTTAAGTTTACTGTTTTTCCCTGTATTTTTTCTTATCCGCGCAAAAGTAAACATGCCCATATCATGGTACTCAGGCGGATTTCATTGGCAGTCGTTGTTATATGCCATTTGGGAGCAATGGATCGGAATTTCTATACTGACGGTATTTTTGATCAAAGGAAGAACAAAATGGAACACCGGATCGGCAGTACTACGTAAATTGGCACGTCTTAATTTTGTTGTATACATTTTTCACCCGCTCGTAATTGTAGGTTTGACACTGGCTATAAGAAATTGGGAGGTTGATCCTGCCTTAAAATTACTTTTAGTAGCTCCAATTGTTCTTGGAGCAAGTTACGGTCTGGGAGGACTTATTTTACGAATCCCCGGCGTGAAAAAGGTACTTTGATTGTTGTTTTTAGAACTGTCTTGGTTTTTAGTCGCAGTTTTCAGTCTCAATTTTCAGTCTCAATTTTCAGTCTCAATTTTTAGTCTCAGTTTTCAGTCACAGTTTTCAGTTGACATTTTTACAGTTATACTTCCCAGTTTCAGCCTGCGACTAAAAACTGCGACTGCGACTAAAAAAACTACTTCTTAGAAAACAAATTCTCCACCACCCACGCAGGGCCAATCATTAAAAACTGAAGATCTTTGAGAAAAGAAGGCTTTTTACCTTCGATATTGTGTCCATAGAATTGTCCGACCCAGGCGATTGCAAACACACCGATGGAGAACAACCATAGCGGTAAAACTTGTCCGATATAATAATTTACGATCAGACAAAGCGCTGAAAGAATAGCAATTTTAAACGCCATTGCAACCGATAGCCGAATATAGAAGAGCAGTACAAAAATCAATACGACAACCGCCCAATTTTCTACAATAGGAGCATTGAGTTGTAGGGTACTGGCAATAAAACCGCTTGGAATACTCATTAATAAACCCACAATCGAAAAGTAGATCGCCGGAACACAGACGTAATGGATCGCTTTGTTTTTTGGATTTTGATGACTTACGGCATATTCTTCAAACCATTGCTCTAATGTTCTCATACTTTTGAATTTAGGTATATAACAAATCTATTAAATAATATTTGTTTTTTTATAATTTAAAATAGGAATAATGAGTTCTAAGTGTCTCAAAAATAATAATCTGCAAAACGTAAAAAAGTAATTCGAAGACCATTGGAAATTGTGAATATCTATTTTTTAAATTGTCGATTTTTATGCCCTTTAAAATCTATCTTTGGCATCCTTAAAAACAGAAGAAATGAGCGCAATTTGGTACGAATGCAAAGTAAAATATAGAAAAACCGATGAGACCGGAGGACAAAAAGTTACTTCAGAACCTTATTTGGTAGATGCGGTATCTTATACAGAAGCAGAAAGCAGAATCAATGAAGAAATGGCTGCTTACGTTAGTGAAGAATTTAAAATCACGAATATAAAGGTGGCAAATTTTGCCGAGATACACCCATTTGAAAACGCCGATCGTTGGTTCAAATCAAAAGTTACCCTAATGGCTTATGACGAAGAAAGCGGTAAAGAGAGAAAAACCAATATGTATCTTTTGGTACAGGCCAATGATGTAAAAGAAGCTTACGATAATACGATTACGGTAATGAAAAACACGATGGGAGATTATACGATTCCTGCGATTTCAGAATCTCCGATTATGGACGTTTTCCCGTACTTCAGTGGTGAAGAAGGAGAATTAGCGCAATTGGAAAGATTCAATACCTTAAAAGCTTCAAAACCTGCATTGGTTGCCGTTGGTGACATGGGAGAGACTGTAGATGATCTTATGGAAGTTTAAAGTGATAATTTTGTAAAATAATACAACAGAAAAGAGAACAAATTTGTTCTCTTTTCTGTTTTTAATAATTAATTTATAAGGAATAAGAAAAGATAATATATAAATGGAGTTAGGCTAAGGATAAGCCAAAACCATTTATATTTTATTTTGAACTTAATTTCATTTTTAAGAAGTGCTATTAGATTCGTTAGTGCTAATACCAAAGAAGCTAAATGAAAAACGGAGCAGAAAATCCAGCCAAAATGATAAATCCATCTAAGACTTTCAACTATTCTGAATTGCTGTGTAGTTCTAGTCAAAATAAATGCAGCTAAAAAAAGAGATGCAACTAAAATTGAGTTTCGCTTAAAGGGTTGCATCTAGTACTCTTTTACTTCCTGATTATACTCAAAAACACTATCCCATAATTTGTCGATTTTTACAAGTGCATTATCGAGTCCGATAACTTCCCATTTGCCGTTGGTTTCTATACCAAGACCAATATTTTGTAATTTTTCTAAAGCATCTTTTACATCAAAATCCAGGTCAGTGTGGAGTTCTGTCAGAAACCAGGATTCAATTTGAGCATCGAGTTCATCTTCGGTAAGCGGAGTAGGGCTTCTGTATAAAAAAGCATAGGCCAATATCGTTTCCTTAAGCACTTCTTCTTCCGAAGAGTTTAAGAGTGAGTAAAAAGCACCGCTGTTGTTTCCGAGATTCTTAAAATAAAGACTGTCGGATAGCATTTTTCCGTATTTGATTTTTTTATTGATAAAGTTGCTGTACTGACGAAACAAGTAAGCACACAATATTCCCAGTGCAATTAATCCCTGATTTAAGGAAGCTTTACTGTTTAGCAAATCAATTGTTTCGCCCGATTGATACGCAGCGTACATGCCAATCAATGCCGGAATTACCGTTGTGCTCAGTAAAGAAATACCACCTCCGATTCCCGGTACCCAAAAGAATAATTTATCCCGGGTTGACATTCTTGGAATCGCGTTTGGAAATATCGTTTCGAGATCGTTTTTAGGAACACGCTTAAAGATTTTTAACCCGATAGAACCCGGGTCAACAGGCATTTTTCCTAGCTTGACTTTTTTCTCTTTCAGATAATCGGCTTCGTTGTAATTCAGATAAACCATCACACGATCGTAGTATTCTACTTCTATTTCCTTTTTCCAGAAAACAAATTTAGATACTTTTTCTATTGCTTTATGATGGCCGCGAACATACAATTCGTAGTCTTTAAAAGCATTAAAATCGATAGAAAGATTCAAGCCAATTAAGTCAGATTCTTTAAAGGCTCTGTCTAAAGTTTCCTGATCTATACGAGTATAATTGCCGTGGGCTAAAACCTTATGAAGTGTTTCTTTAAAAATCAAAAAATCACTTTTACCAACAAAAGCTTCACGCTCTTTCGGACTCAAATCGGGGTCGAATAAAGCGTAGTTCTGTTTTAGATTGCGGTTTAGGTTAAAGGCTTCGTAATGATAATAATGTTCAACAATGTCAAACAACTTTTTAAAAGCATCACTTTTTTGTGGGTCTTCAGCAAAAACACTTATTTGTTGCTCGAGTAAGAATTCCTTGTTGAAGGGAATATAATGTTCTCGTGTCATATTCGATTTGGAACTTTAATTTTTGGTGGGCTTCTTTTTTTTGAGTAGCAAAGAGGCAAAGGTACAAAGGTTTGGACTGTTTTGATTGTGGAATTTTGGGGTCAAAATTCCATTTTTCAGAAGAATGACAAGGCTACGGAAAATTAGAATTACAAATTTGCGTTATCCGGTTTTTCTAAGTGTTTGGAAATAGCGTCTGTATTAATGATTCTGAAACGTCCCGGATATTTTCCCCAGATGTGTTTTTTATTGCCATAGTAGTCCATATATTCTTCACAAACAAAAACAGCATGTGCCGTAGACCATGCTACTACACCACAATATTCATTTCCTGTTAATCGTTTTAACGGCAGTACTTGTTTGTCTTTTTCGAATCCTAAATACTTATAAATGGTTGGCGTATATACTTCACCATCTTCTAAATCCTCTAATGCTTTGTCAAAAGTTGATTCTCTGTCAATAATTTGTTTGTATTTTGCCATTACAGCATAGGCCAATACGGCGTAGTCTTTTATTTTGGTGTTTTCTTCATTCTCTTTAATAAATACAAAACCGGCAGAAAAGCTTGCTTTATCAAGTTCTTCATTTTTTAAAGTGAATGAAGCATTGTTTTTTAATGTTATTTTATATCCGTTATCGTTTACTTTTTCAGTTACAAAAAGATTATCCAGCCCATAAACATTTAAAGAAGCCTTAATAAAAGCAATCGAGGAACAGTTGGTACGTTCACCCTGTTTAAAGCTGTCGAATATTTGATCGGAATTCAATTGTGCGTAAGAATTTGAACAAAGAAGCATTAAGAATAAAAATGTTGAAGTGATGGCTTTCATTGTCTTTAGATTTTAAAATTGCTTCTCAAGCAATTTTGATAATCTTGCAAAGCTAAAAAATTCAACCAATAGTTGTTGTTTTTACGACGTAACTTTTTCTCAAAAAATGAACTATTATTCTATTCGATAATTTCGTCAGGAATCCATCCTTCTGTATTGGTTTTTACATTTCTGGACCATGTCCACCCATTTAAGGATTTGATTTTTTCGATGTCATCCCCTTTTTCAACATCTAATTCTTTGGCGGAATAATATTCTAAAACTTTACCGGTTTTTTTATCGCTCGAAATTTCAAGTATCTGCAGCGGTATCCAGCCTTTATTGGTTTTGCTTTCTGCCCAGATCCAACCCTTCCATTTTTCTTCTTTTTCCTCTTCTCCCAGATGTACAATTTCGGCTATATGCAAAACAATAGGATCTTTATATTGGGTTTTATATGCTTCGAGAATCTTAAAAGTTTCCATGGGAGTACCGGTTTAATTTTAATTGTCTGAGTTTTTCAAAAATACCAATATTTTTTAGGTAGGATTCGACTATTGAAGTTTTATGTTCTGAAATTAATTTATCTGCTGTTACCAAATCCAAAGACAAGGCCTAAGGCAGCTATCAGGTTACCGTCTTTAGAAGTCGTTCCGTCATAATTGCGTCCAAAAGAGAATGTTAATTTCTGATTCTTTAAAATGGCATAATCGGCATTTGCCATAAGCCTCCAGGAAGAGTTAGTGGTGTTTTTAGACAAGGCACTTCGGTAAATGGCCTCTATACTGCAATTAAATTTAGATTGTGATTTTCCTATAATGTACCTGACTCCGGTATCAATAGTAGAGACATTGTTCATTTCGTTTACCTGATTGTCTAAGGCAAAGATTTTATCCGGATTATATAAATATCGTACTAAGCCTAACAGGGAACCCGATTTTTCCCAAGTATAACCAAAAGTGGTCCATATTCCCGAATTGTAAACTTTTGAATTGTTGAAGTTTTTATTTCTGAATTCGGCACTGATACCACCCGCAATATCCCATGTAAAATTGACTCTGGCCAGCTGGAATTGACTTGCCAGTTGCTTTATCTTGGTGTCGATTCTTTTAAATTTGTTTAAATCGCTATCACCATTCTTTGTTTTTGAACTTATATTGTCATCCAATAAAATTTGTATTTTCAAGGAAATGATGGAGTCTAATTTATCTGCTTTTTTATATAATAATTCAACAAGCTTGGTATTGTCGTCTGATGTATCATTAGGATCAATTCCTATAAAAATAGCTTTTCGTACTTTTTTCAGACTATCAATTTCCAGCGGAAGGTTTTCATACACCTCTATGTGATTATCTTTCATCAATTTTAACTTTTCCTGCTGCAATAAAGCAATTGCTGTTAATTGATTTTTAGTTTTGCTGTCATACTCACCTCTGTAAATAGAAAACCGGAAACCAAAAGCAGCATAGGTGCTTGCAGGGTCAAAATTATTCGAAATGGAGTCTGTATTTTTAACAGCAAAAGAGAGGACTAAAGTCTGCTTTACTACTTTTTCGCCAGAGGAATTACTCAGGCCTTTGGTACTGATATCACCCGGATTGTCTTTTTTAAACAACCAAAACGGAGCAATATCGATAGCATAATTGGAGGGCAATTGCGAAAAAGAATTTGTTGCTGTTTGCAGGGAGGTCATAAAAGCAGAGACATCCGTTGGTTTGTCGATGTCGCTTTGCGAAAAACCTAATAGGTTGGAAGCGGGAGAAATTGGAGCTTTTAATAAATCAAATTCCTCACTATTATCTTTTTCCTGGGCTATAAGTACGAGGTTTGTAAAGAGAAAGAAAACTAAAATAAATCGGGTAGCTATTTTTTTCATAATCACAACTTTGTAGAGTTAGTAAACTCAATATAACAATAGTAATCTGCAGATTCTCCTTCTTTGTCGACCATTTTGTATAGGGGATAGGTTCTGGTTATGAAACCGCCGGATAATTTTACAGTTAATGAAGTTATATTGGTTTCTTTAGAGGTATCGGTTATGACAGCTTGTATTTTAAGATTTTTTCCATGGAGTAATTTATTTTCCTTAATGGCTGTTTTAGGCAAATTACCGCTATGGGCCGTTTCAGAGGGATTGCTATTAGGGTCAGGAACAATGACTTCATCGTTTAGCGATACAATCAAAGAAGAGGTCTGACCCTGATCACCAATTACTATTTCTACTGAAACCATTCGATTGGAATCATTAATTAAATAAAGCGTGTCTAATGTAGTTTTGGTTATCATAGCGGTGGCAGTTAAAATTATTTTGTAGTAAAAGTAAGCTTAAATTAAAGATATTGATGAGGTGTTATTATCTTTTTTTAACAAATTATAAAACGAAAAAAAAGCTCAACTGTTTAAAGTTGAGCTTTTGTGTATTTTTGAGGAACAGATTGTTACTTAAAAAAACTATTCAATAAAATCTGATACTTCCTTCCCACAGGAATAATTTCGTTCGTATTCATGGTTAGGTTTTTGAACGTAACCGCTTTAATTTTATTAACGTTTACGATATAAGAACGATGTACCTGAAGAAAGTCAGTGCTGTCAATTTCTGAGGTGATACTGGCAAGTGAGCCGTAAATAAGCAGTGGTAAGTTGAGTTTAGCGCTATACAGTTTCATGTAATTTCCCAAACTTTCGATGTATAAAATATCACTGATTACCACATCGGTCATTTGTCCATTTACGCGTAGGGAAAGCACTTTTTTGTTGGTAGTATCGTCCTTTTTCAGACTTTTTCCGGAATAATACGTTCTTGCTTTTTCGATAGCTTTCGAGAATTTTTCAAATGAAATGGGTTTCAACAGATAATCTATTGCATCATTTTGATAGGCAGAAAGCGCAAAATCAGAATAGGCCGTTGTGACAATGGTAAGGGGCCTTTTGGGTTGTATTTCCATAAGTTCAACACCCGAAAGAAGCGGCATATTAATGTCCAGAAAAATAATGTCATAGGTATTTTCATTGAGCATTTTTAATGCCTCCATACCACTAAAAGCGCTTCCGGAATGCTCCAGATCGTCAAATTTAGAAATATGTGATGCCAATGCCTTATGTGCGGGCGATTCGTCATCAATAATCAGACAGCGGTAGGTAAGTGCCATAGGTTTAGTGTTACGCTAAAGATGTTTGCTTCTTTTTTACAGGTTAATTCGTGTTTTAAACCGTATACTTCAAGACGTCGTTTTAAGTTTTCAATTCCGATTCCTGTGCTCGAAAGTCGGGAACCGGTTTCGGGATAATTATTCTTTAAAGTGAAAAACAAATTCTGTTGGTCTACCTTTAAATCTATTGTAATAAAAGGTTCGGTTGTTTCAGCAGAGAATTTCACAGCATTTTCTACCAGCGGCAAGAAGAACAAAGGCGGAATTTCGATGTTGTCAAATGAACCTTCATAATTTTGGGTAATGCCCAGTCTTTCGTTCCGGAACGTATAGTATTCGATATATTTTTTAATGAAATCTATTTCTTCGGCTACAAAGACAAAATCTTTTTTGGTCGCTTCAATCTGATACCGCAATAAATCAGAAAGGTTCAGAATTCTGTCTGGAAGTTTCTCGGGTTCAGACAAGGATTCTCCATATAAATTATTCATGGCATTCAATAAAAAATGCGGATTCAGCTGCTGTTTTAAAAACGAAAGCTCTGATTTGAAATTAATAATGTCTTTATTGGTCTGAGATACTTTTTTCATAATAATCATATGAAGAAAGTAAAAAGCAATCCCGTTTATCATAAGCGATACAATCGACAGGGTTCTCGATTTTTCTAATCCGACCAATGGAAAATACCAATTCATGAAATAATAAAAAGCAGTCCAATAGATGAATAGAAGCAAGAAGAAAGTCTTTATTTTTTTTTGAAACAAAAAGGGTCTGATGATACAAAGATTAAAAAAGGTAATCCAGATAATACAAGGAAAAAAGCCTAAAGCAATTTTAGTAGTAATGAAGGATAAATCCTGTCCGGTGAATTTTGTTTCATCGTAAACACAGATAAAAATAAGCCCAAACAAAATGATATTCAGGATGAGGTTTCTAAGAAAAAAGTTCTGGTAAATTTTGAGAATAGTCATAAGGACAAAATTAGGGCAATATTATAATTTACAATAGCGTAGCGAATAAAAATTATACGAACGCCATTGGTGTAAATTTTGACGCCATTGGTGTAATTATGCTGTTATAATAAGCGCTTCTCATTTACATTTGCTTTGGTTTTTGATCATTGTAAAAAAACAATTTGGAACCGAATCGGAGTCTGAAGGTTTTTTCTTAACTTTAAGCACCTCAAATTTAAAAGGTGTTTTTAAGTTCAATCAGCTGGAGTTTAAATCCGGTGTTACTTAGGAATATCGAGTTACACCTCAGGCAAATGTTTTTTTTGAAAAACGTTAAGGTCAGAAATGACAGCAGAAGGTGAGCAAACCAACCGAATGGTTACGATCAGAAAGAAAATATCCGGACTTAGATATAGGTTTGGTATATCGGACTGTCTTTTTTAGACAAAATTAAAAATTCTAGTTTTTTTATTATTTAAAAATAGCGTTATGGTTGTTGAGGTTTTTAAAACAAATGTTCAGAAAGAATCAGACAAAAATTATATAATTGCAGTGATCCAGACCCAGTTTCCTGATTATAAAATCAATTTTGATCTGGAGGACTGTGACAAAATTCTAAGGGTTGAAGGTATCGAATTAGAGCCCAAAAACATAATAGATTATGTAAACTGTCTGGGGTATATTTGTGTACCGTTAGAGTAATTAAGTTTTATACTTTCCGTTATTGAATCCATTTTAAAAAAAAACCGGTACATCGGAATACGAGTTTTTCAGGCTTTTCTCAGGATTGAAAGAGTTTCTTCTGTTTATGCACATAATTTTTTAAATTTGTGCTCTTATGAAAAAAGCATATTCCCTCTTTGACTTTTCACAAAAGGTTAATTATAAAAATGAAATTTTAGCAGGTTTAACGGTGGCGATGACGATGATTCCCGAATCATTATCTTTTGCAATTCTCGCCGGATTTCCTCCTTTGGCCGGTTTGTACGCAGCTTTTATTGCAGGTTTGGTGACAGCTGTTTTTGGAGGCAGACCCGGAATGATTTCGGGTGGTGCAGGAGCAACGGTGATTGTTTTGATCGCCTTGATGAGATCACACGGAATAGAATATGTTTTTGCAGCCGTCGCACTGGGAGGAGTAGTACAAATTGCTATCGGACTTTTTAAATTTGGAAAGTTCATCAGACTGGTTCCACAACCTGTGATGTTTGGTTTTGTGAATGGTCTTGCGGTTGTTATTTTTATGTCACAGTTAGAACAATTTAAAACCATTGTAAACGGGCAAACAACCTGGCTTCAGGGAACTTCTTTGTATGTTATGGCAGGATTGACGGTACTTACAGTGGGTATAGTGTTGCTTTTTTCTAAAATTACCAAAGCAGTTCCGGCATCTTTGGTCGCGATATTGGTAGTTTTTGTCCTTGTTTTAGTGTTTAATATTGAGACTAAAACAGTTCAGGATATTGCTTCGGTTCAGGGGGGATTTCCTCCGTTTCATATTCCAAATATTCCACTTTCTTTTGAAACTTTTAAAATAATATTTCCCTACGCCGTAATCGTGGCAGCGGTAGGTTTAACAGAAGGTTTGCTAACCCTTAATCTAGTGGACGAAATCACCGGAACACGTGGTAACAGCAATAGGGAATGTATTGCACAAGGGAGTTCTAATATCCTGAATGGTTTCTTTTTCGGAATGGGAGGATGCCCGATGATTGCGCAAACTTTGGTAAATCTTTCGGCAGGTTCCAGAGCCAGACTTTCGGGAATTATTGCTTCATTAACCATTTTAGTAATCATACTTTTTGGTGCTCCCGTAATCGGTAAATTGCCAATGGCCGCTTTGGTGGGAGTTATGATGATGGTAGCAATTACGACCTTTGAGTGGTCCAGTTTGAGGATTATAAACAAGATGCCCAAACACGATATTTTCGTTGGAATTCTGGTCGCAGTAATTACTATTTTACTGCACAATCTGGCCTTGGCGGTCTTGATTGGTGTAATTGTTTCTGCACTGGTTTTTGCCTGGGAAAGCGCTAAAAGAATCCGCGCCAGACATTTTATGGATGCTGATGGTGTGAAACATTATGAAATTTATGGTCCTTTGTTCTTTGGCTCAATAGCCACTTTTATGGAGAAATTCGATATACAAAATGACCCCAATCGAGTGATTATTGATTTTAAAGAAAGCCGTATCGCGGACATGTCTGCGATTGAGGCTGTAAATAATCTGACCAGAAAATACAACGAATTAGGTAAAGTAATCGAGTTAAAACATTTAAGTGAGGATTGCAGAATATTACTTAAAAATGCAGCTGCTGTGATTAAGGTAAATGTAATTGAAGATCCAACTTATAAGGTGGTGAGCTAATTGATTTTTTTTAAGTGACACGAATTAGACCAATTTGCACTAATCTGTGCGCAATGATTTGAAGAGAAATTCGTGGGAATTCGTGTAATTCGTGGCAAAAAACAACGCAAAACTTCTTCCCAAAGCTTTTAAAAACATAAAATAACAAGATTAAAATATATAGTTGTTTCGATTATAGATAAAAGAAAAACGCCAAATAGAATTTTCTATTTGGCGTTTTTTAGTGTTAGAAGTTAAGAACGATTACATCATTCCCGGCATACCGCCACCCATTGGCATTCCGCCAGCGTTTTCTTCTTTAATATCAATTAAGGCACATTCTGTAGTTAAGATCATTCCTGAAACAGATGCAGCGTTTTCAAGTGCTACACGAGTTACTTTTTTAGGATCGATAATTCCTGCTTTTAACATGTCTACATATTCATCTGTTTTAGCGTTGTATCCAAAATCACCTGAACCTTCACCAACTTTAGCTACTACTACAGAACCTTCAAGACCTGCATTTTCAACGATAGTTCTAAGTGGAGATTCAATAGCGCGAGATACAATCTGAATTCCTGTAGCCTCGTCAGCATTATCTGCTTTTAAGTCAGCCAAAGCCGCTTTAGCTCTTAATAAGGCAACACCACCACCGGCAACGATTCCTTCTTCAACAGCAGCACGAGTAGCGTGTAAAGCATCATCAACTCTGTCTTTTTTCTCTTTCATTTCTACTTCAGAAGCAGCTCCAACATAAAGAACAGCAACACCACCGGCTAATTTAGCCAAACGCTCTTGCAATTTTTCTTTGTCATAATCAGAGGTTGTAGTTTCCATCTGACCTTTAATTTGGTTCACACGGTTTTTGATGATATCCGCTTCACCTGCACCACTTACAATTGTAGTGTTGTCTTTATCGATAGAAACTCTTTTTGCAGTTCCTAACATTTCGATAGTAGTGTTTTCAAGGGTATATCCTCTTTCTTCAGAAATTACAGTACCACCGGTTAAGATAGCGATGTCTTCTAACATTGCTTTTCTTCTGTCTCCAAAACCTGGCGCTTTTACAGCAGCAATTTTTAAGGCTCCACGTAATTTGTTTACTACCAAAGTAGACAAAGCTTCTCCGTCAACATCCTCAGCAATAATCAATAATGGTTTTCCTGATTGAGCAACTGGCTCTAAAACTGGTAGTAATTCTTTTAAAGAAGATACTTTTTTATCGTATAATAAGATGTATGGAGAATCTAATTCAACTTCCATTTTCTCTGGATTTGTAACAAAATATGGAGAAAGGTATCCTCTGTCAAATTGCATTCCTTCCACAACGTCAACGTAAGTATCTGTTCCTTTAGCTTCTTCAACAGTAATTACTCCTTCTTTACCTACTTTAGCGAAAGCAGTAGCGATCAAATCACCAATAACTTCGTCATTGTTTGCAGAGATAGAAGCAATTTGTTTGATTTTATCAGAATCACTTCCAACTACTTTAGCTTGTTTTGCTAAGTCCGCAACGATAGCTTCAACTGCTTTATCGATACCACGTTTCAAGTCCATTGGATTGGCACCTGCAGCAACGTTTTTCAAACCTTCTTTTACGATAGCCTGAGCTAAAACAGTAGCCGTTGTAGTTCCGTCTCCGGCTAAATCATTGGTTTTAGAAGCAACTTCTTTAACCATTTGCGCGCCCATATTTTCTAATGGGTCTTTTAATTCGATTTCTTTTGCAACAGAAACACCGTCTTTAGTAACCGTTGGTCCACCAAATGATTTCCCGATAATTACGTTACGACCTTTAGGTCCTAAAGTTACTTTTACAGCATTTGCCAATGCATCAACACCACGTTTTAATCCGTCACGTGCTTCAATATCAAATTTTATATCTTTTGCCATTTTTTGTTTTTTGTTTAAAGTTTGAGTTGTTTCAAGTTACCGTAGTACTTCACTCTTACTATTTATTACTTACTTTTATTTTTAGATTATCGCAAGAATATCTTCTTCACGCATGATTAAATAATCAGTGCCTTCTAGTTTTAATTCTGTTCCGGCATATTTACCATAAAGAACAGTGTCACCAACTTTTACAGTCATAGTGTGATCTTTAGATCCGTTTCCAACTGCAACTACAGTACCTTTTTGTGGTTTCTCTTTGGCAGTATCTGGAATAAAGATTCCTGAAGCAGTTTTAGTTTCAGCTGCAACAGGCTCGATAAGTACGCGGTCAGAAAGCGGTTTAATATTTAAAGCCATAATTTTATTTATATTTAGGTTATACTTTTTAATGTTCAAAAACTTTCAGAAATTATGCCATGCTTCAAAAACTGACATTATTTCCTAAAAAAAATGCCAGCTTTGACAGGCTGGCATTTCAATTTTATATCAAAATTATTATTTTGTTGCAGGAGCTGCCGGAGCAGGAGTTTGTTGAGCCGGAGCAGCTGGTGTTTTGGCAGCAGGAGCTTCCGTTTTCTCAATAAGTTTAGAGTCAGTATCACTTAATGATCCTGTAAAGCTTAAGCTTGAAAGTAAAATTAAAGCAATTAAGATAGTAGCTAACGTCCAAGTACTTTTATCTAAAAAGTCTGTCGTTTTTTGTACTCCACCTAGCATTTGAGTCCCACTAATTGTAGAAGACAATCCGCCTCCTTTAGGATTCTGTACCATAATTACTACGATCAATAGAAAGCAAACTATTGTGATTAAAACTAAAAAAATTGAAAATGTGCTCATTGTTTAATTGTTATTGTTATTTTGTTGTAAAATCTTTATATCCGATATGCGGTCTGCAAAGAAACTAATTTTTTCTGGATATTTCAAAATTAATATTTCATATGCTTGGATTGCTTTTGTATATTTCTTTTGTTCCAAATAGACTCTGGCTAAAGTCTCTGTCATCAGGTATGGATTCTCTTCCTTATTGATGTCAAATTGAGTAGTGGTAGTGGCTGCTACGGACTTGACCGGTGCGATTTTCGGATTTGTTTCGATAAATTTATCAATTAATTCCGCTTTTTTCTTTTTCTCGTCCTCTATTGTTTCTGTTTCTTCAATTGGAACAGTAACTTCAACAACAGGTTCAGGAGTCTTCTCAACTTCGCTTACGGGTTCCGTGTTTTCTTGTGGACCTTCACTAGTTCGGTCAATTGGTTCTGTTCTGGATAGTTGCAGCCATTCCTGAAAGGAATGTTTTTCGTTAACAGAAAAATCCAACGGTTTTCCGATTTCCAGATTTTCTTCCGCAATTTTTACGGTTTCTCGAGCTTCTGTTTCTTCTGATTCTTCCGTAATTATTACCTCTTCAAAAACAACGGTTGTGGCTTCTTTCAAAGAAATAAAGTCAGATTCCGCAATAGGTTCAACACGAACGTCTGGAATTGTTACTGTTTCTTCAGCAACAATTGAAGGCTCTTCCGGTGTAGAAGTTACAACAGGTTGTTCTTCGGTTTGTATTGGTTCTTCAATTACAGTAAGTATTTCTTCTTCTACAGGAACAGCAACAGGTTGTTCTGTGGCAGAAGGTATAACTTGCTCTTGGGTTTCTTCCTTTATATAGGTTGGAACAGTTTGTTCATCTGTTTTCACCAATTCTTCAAAAACAACTTCGGTTTCTTCTTTTGCAGGAGTTAAAGGTTGCTCAACAACAATTATAGCAGGCTGTTCTTCGGTTTTTATCAGTTCTTCAAAAATGACCTCCGGTTCTATTTTTATTGGAATAATAACAGGCTGTTCAATAACAGGTTGCTCTTCTGTTTTTACCGACTCTTCAAAAACAACAGTTGTAGCCTGTCTTATTGAAGTCAGTATAGATTGTTCGATTGGATCGATTCGGATCTCCGGAACTTTTTGGATTTCGGGTAAAACAATTTCACTTTCAAAAACAGTAATGTTTAAAAGATCCAGCAGTTTTTGATCGTAATAGTCATTTTGAATGGATACAAAATTCTCAGAAGTAATAAAGTCAAATAATACAGAACGATCTGTAGTATGAGCTGCAGTAACCTTTAGAGCATAATTATACTTAAAACTATTCTGATCATAAAGTCCTTTTAATCGTAATGCTCTTGCACTTTGAAAATACGGAAATTCATTCAGAACATTGCCTAATCCTTCCGTTTGCTTTTCGGTAATAGCATCGGGTTTGTTTATTAGGTATGTATAATCAGTTACGTTCATTTCTTTTTGTTTAATCGTCGAATTGTTTATTTGTTTAATCGGGAAGGTTATTGTTACATCATTTTAATGAATAAGAGATGTGACGGTTGAACCAAAACTACCATTTTGCCAAGGATTCATTAAAAATATCCTGGGTAATTCTGTCGTAAATCTCTTTAATAGCAGAATTTAAATTAGAACCTACCAATTGCTCTGTTCCCGGATAATCTTTGTAGAATTCAAATGTTCTTTCAAAATCATCCGCTTCCTTTTTTCTATTGGTAAATCGAACATTGATACGAATCGTTAAACGGTTTTGAGCCGCTTGTTGGTCGGCGGTTGCTGTCATTGGAGTAGTTCTGTAATCTACAATTTCTCCTTCATAAACCAAATCCCCGCCAGTGCTGACTAAGTTTAGATTGGTTTGATTTTGAATTAAATCCTGTAAAGCCAAAGTAAAATCTCTGTCGATTCCCGGCTCAATCAGAGCAGCATTATTCTGGAAGAAGTTAACTTGAAACGTTTTGCCTTCAATTTGTCCTGTTCCTGTGAAATTGTAAACATTGCAACCACTTAATAAAAAGAGGCTGATTAGAGCTAAGAGAGAATATATTTTTTTCATAATAATTTTTGAAAAATTCCAATTTTTTGAAATTCCAAATTCCAATTCTGGGCGAGAGCCGTTTTGGAATTGTGAGTTTTCAATTTTTTTTCAAATATACCAATTTGGAATTTGGAATTTATTTTTTGGAATTTAGTTTTTATCTACAAGTCGAATTGTTTGATTTTTCGGTATAAAGTTCGTTCTGAGATACCTAATTCATCAGCGGCAGCTTTACGTTTTCCTTTGTTTTTCTCTAATGACTTTTTGATCATTTCGATTTCTTTTTGTTCCAGACGTAAAATCTCTTCCTCTTCAATTGTTTCGGCATCGAGATAATTGTTGTCATCCTGCATGCGATAATTGTCTTCGCGGGCGGTTGGTGTCATGACAGCTGTTCTTGGTTCTTCTTCAAAATCAATTTCACTTTCATTTTCCTGTGAGCCGTATATTTTCTGAATTAAATTAGGATTGATATCCTGCACTTTTGAACTGCCGTTTTTCATTAATTCTAAAGTGAGCTTTTTCAAATCATTCAGATCACTTTTCATATCAAAAAGGACTTTGTACAAAATGTCTCTTTCCGTACTAAAATCACTTTCTTTTTTCTTATCGCTAATTACCGAAGGTAAATTACTTCCTTCCGTAGGTAAATAAGATTGTAAAGTAGATAAGGTAATATCGCGATTGGTTTCTAAAACAGAAATCTGCTCGGCTACATTTCGCAACTGACGAATGTTTCCATTCCATCTGAATTTTTGCAGCAACTGAACAGCATCATCATCTAATTTCAAAGGCGGCATTTTGTACTTATGTGCAAAATCGGCCACGAATTTTCTAAATAATAAATGGATGTCTTCGTTTCTTTCACGCAAAGGCGGCAAGGTTATTTCAACCGTAGTCAGACGATAGTACAAATCCTCACGGAATTTTCCTTTTTCGATTGCATTGAACAAATTGACATTGGTTGCCGCAACGATTCTCACATTGGTTTTTTGAACTTGTGAAGATCCTACTTTTATAAACTCTCCGTTTTCAAGAACACGGAGTAATCTAACCTGAGTGGTTAGTGGTAATTCACCCACTTCATCGAGAAAAATTGTTCCGCCGTCTGCCACTTCAAAATACCCTTCACGGGTGCTCGTCGCTCCTGTAAAAGCGCCTTTCTCATGGCCGAAAAGTTCACTGTCAATAGTTCCTTCCGGAATAGCTCCACAGTTTACGGCAATATACTTACCATGCTTTCTGTGCGAAAGCGAATGAATGATTCGTGGAATATTTTCTTTACCAACACCACTTTCTCCCGTTACCATTACGGAGATATCGGTAGGAGCAACCTGAATTGCTTTTTCAATAGCGCGGTTTAATTTTGGATCATTTCCAATAATTTCAAAACGTTGTTTTATTGCTTGAACGGTCTCCATATATTTTTTGTTTCAAGTTTTTATTTGTTTCAGGTTTTAAGTTTGTTTAGTAACTAAAACCTAACTTATTAAACTTTTTTTATATCTAATGTCTTAATTAATTCTCTAAAATCAATTACTTGTTGTTCTGAGAAGAAACGTTTTGGAAAAAAATCAGTTTGGTATTTGTTCTGTTTAATTAGAAAATAATCTTTAGTTTCCAGAATCGATTCGTAAAGATTCCAAGGTTTTTTTACGTCAGAAAGGTCTTTTTTTATTCTAAAGCAATCAACATTAAAAATATAATGGGTTTGTTGGTTTAATTCATTGCGAATAGTTTTTTTTAAAAGCAAATAAATGGAAATAGGAACAATTAAAAATATAATAAATGGAAAAAGTATATTGAAAAGCGGAATTCCATTCGGGAAAATAATAATTTCAGAAATTTGAAATAAATGTATAAGATCAATTAATAAAATTAATGTAGCGATTAATAATACAATCTTTACGTTCCATTTCGCAAATAGATTTCTAAATGTAAAATTTAAAGATTCCTTGAGCGTATAATTTGGTTTTATTATGATTTCGTATTCCATTTTTAAATTCTTAACAACTTGATTATTTAATTTAAATCATACGTCTCAAATTACGGAAATAACCTGAAACCTGAAACCTGAAACAATCTAATTCATCCCAGAATACCCCACAGCCTCTCCTTTAAGAGTTCCGCTGGTGCAGCTTGTGATTTTTACATTCACAAAATCCCCAATTTTATAATTCTCTTTCGGGAAAACTACTGTGATACTTTGAGAGTTTCTGCCTGAGAATTCTTCTTTTGATTTTTTAGAAACCTTCTCGACTAAAACTTCTACCGTTTGATCGATAAACTCTTCAGAACGGAACCAGGCGTGTTTTTGTTGTAAATCAACAATCTCTTGCAATCTTCGGGCTTTGGTTTCTTCGAGAACATCATCCTCCATTTTTCTTCCTGCCAAAGTTCCGGGACGCTCTGAATACGAATACATATAACCAAAATTATACTTCACATATTCCATTAAACTCATTGTATCCTCGTGATCTTGTTCGGTTTCTGTTGGGAAACCGGCAATCATATCTTGTGAAATCGATGCATTGGGAACAATTGCTCTGATTTTATCAATCAAAGCCATGTATTCTTCACGCGAATGCAGACGATTCATTTCTTTTAGAATTCGGTTACTTCCCGATTGAACCGGTAAGTGAATGTGTTTACAGATATTCGGGTATTTTGCAATAACGTGCAAAATGCTTTCGTGCATATCCTGTGGATTTGAAGTCGAAAAGCGAATACGCATTTTAGGAAAACCAACTGCAACCATTTCAAGCAATTGATCAAAATCTACTGCTGTTGCTTTTTGCATTTCAGAAGCATTTACGAAATCTTTTTTTAGACCGCCGCCATACCAAAGGTAACTGTCAACGTTTTGTCCTAAAAGCGTAATTTCTTTAAAGCCTTTGCTCCATAAGTCTTGAATTTCTTGCATGATACTTTGCGGTTCACGGCTGCGCTCACGTCCACGGGTGAAAGGTACCACGCAAAACGTACACATATTATCGCAACCACGTGTGATCGAAACCAAAGCGGTGATTCCGTTACTCATTAAACGAACGGGTGAAATATCTCCGTAAGTTTCCTCTTTCGATAAAATTACATTGATAGCGTCACGACCTTCTTCAACTTCTGCCAATAGATTTGGTAAATCTTTATAAGCATCCGGACCAACAACAAGATCGACTATTTTTTCTTCTTCCAAAAACTGACTTTTCAAACGTTCGGCCATACAGCCCAAAACGCCCACTTTCATTTTTGGATTAATTCGTTTTACAGCATTATACTTCTCCAGACGTTTGCGAATCGTTTGTTCGGCTTTGTCTCTGATAGAACAGGTGTTTACTAAAACCAGATCGGCTTCTTCTAAAACCGAAGTGGTGTTATATCCGCCTTGTGATAAAATGGAAGCTACGACTTCACTGTCCGAAAAATTCATCGCACAACCGTAACTCTCTATAAAAAGTTTTTTGGTATTCTCAGGTTTATTTTCTAAAACAAGACTTTCGCCCTGTTTGCTTTCTTCAATAATCTTTTCCATAAGGCACTTTCAGAAGTGAATTTTAATAAGGTGGCAAAGGTACAATTATTTGAATGATTATGACAAGATGTCAGATGAAGATTTAACATTGTTTTTGTGCTTTTTTTGAGTTTAAAAAAGCAGTTTCAAGGGCACTATAGATTGCATTATTTTGAATTGCATCTTGCTTTTGCTGGGGAAGTATGGTTTGATTTAAGGATTTAATGGCTTTAGTCAAAATAAGCACCAGTTTGACTAAAGCTCAATGTCATTAAGGTAAGAGGTTTTTTCACGAAGATTCTGCGGATTTTGCGGATTTTTTAATTTCATTCCGCTGAAACCTGCGTGAGACTTTTTTTGACAATCCTTAACTTAATGACATTGAGCTAAAGTAGGGGTAGATTCAAAATGATACTTTTGCAAAAAATAATTGGTATAAAATTTTGTAATTCTAGGAAGCAGGAGGCATTATTTTGAATTGCCTCCTGCTTTAGCTGGAGGAGTATAGTTTGATTTAAGAGTTTAATGGCTTTAGCCAAAATAAGCACCAGTTTGGCTAAAGTCAATTATGGTTCTTTATCTATTTATTTATAGCTCAATGTCATTAAGGTAAGAGATTTTTTTACGCAGATTCTGCGGATTCTGCGGATTTTTTTTGATTCCATTCCGCTGAAATCTGCGTGAGACTTTTTTTGACAATCCTTAACTTAATGACTTTGAGCTAAAGCAAGAGGCAATTCAAAATGATACTTTTGCAAATCTTTTAATTTTTGTTGGAGATTTATCTCATTTTAATTCGGAAAACAAGGTGTAATTTTTTTAATATTAGGGATAAGAGAACTAATGATCTGAATGGACTAATTTAAAATTCCGAATAAGAATGCGGCCAAAGAAGCACCCAAAAGTGGTCCTGCAATGGGAATCCAGGCATAACTCCAATCGCTACTTCCTTTGAAGGGAAGAAGGCTGTGTACAATTCGAGGACCTAAATCACGAGCTGGATTGATCGCATAACCCGTAGTTCCTCCTAAGGACAGGCCGATGCCCCAAACCAAAAAAGCAACAGGAATCGCACCTGTCGAACCTAATCCTATTTTTGCAGAAGGATCACTGGCTAATGAAATGCTGGGATCGGAAAAATAAAAGATCACAAAGACCAGTACAAAAGCGCCGATTATTTCACTGATAAGATTCGAAAAAGGATTTCTGATTGCGGGACTGGTGCTAAAACAAGCCAATTTTGCCCCCTCATCTTCTGTGGCTGCAAAATGATCTTTATGAAATAGCCAGACCAAGAATGCTCCTGCCATTGCGCCAATTAGCTGAGCGATAATATAGGAAGGCACTAATGCCCATGAAAATTTTCCTGCTATGGCCAAACCAACTGTTACGGCAGGATTTAAGTGTGCGCCACTCACCGGACCTGCAACTTGAACGCCTACGAAAACAGCCAAAGCCCAAGCTGTGGTAATAACAATCCATCCTGAGTTGTTGCCTTTGGTGTCTTTTAAAACTACGTTTGCTACCACACCGTTTCCTAGTAGTATAAGAAGCATGGTACCTATTATTTCTGCTGTAAATGGGGTCATTTTTGTGTTTTTTGAGGTTGGTAGATTAATCTTCAATCCATTTAGTCGTGCGTCCCACGGCTTTGTTCCAGTTGTGTACGAGTTGGTCTACTTCTGTTTTTGGCATTTCGGGAGAAAAGACTCTGTCAACCGACCATTGTTTTTGTAATTCGTCTACACTTTTCCAATACCCTACGGCTAATCCGGCCAGATAGGCGGCGCCCAGTGCTGTTGTTTCGAGTGTTTTTGGACGTATTACTTTAAAACCAAATAAATCAGATTGGAATTGCATCATTAGATTGTTGACAACAGCTCCGCCATCGACTCTTAATTCTGTTCCTGCATTTCCCGAGTCCGCTTCCATTGATTTTGCTAAATCATATACCTGATAGGCAATCCCTTCTAAAGTGGCACGTGCTATATGTGCGCTGGTTGTTCCTCTGGTAATACCTAAAATAGCTCCTCTTGCATATTGATCCCAATGCGGGGCACCTAATCCTGTCAGGGCAGGGACAAAATAAACACCGCCATTGTCCGGAACACTTGCCGCTAAGGCTTCGATTTCGTCTGATGAGTTAATCATTTTTGCACCGTCGCGCAGCCATTGTACGGCCGCTCCGCCTACAAAAACACTTCCTTCCAGCGCATAAGTTGTTTTGCCGTTTATCTTCCAGGCGATGGTGGTTAAGAGATTGTTTTTAGAATAAACAGGTTTGTCTCCGGTATTCATTAGCATAAAACAACCGGTGCCGTACGTATTTTTCATCATTCCGGGTTCGGTGCACAATTGTCCAAAAAGGGCTGCCTGCTGATCTCCGGCTACACCCGAAATCGGAATTTTTGAGGAAAATAACGTGGTGCTGGTTTCGCCATATATTTCGCTGCTTTGTTTTACTTCGGGTAACATGGCTCTTGGAATGTCAAATAATTCGAGTAATTCGTCATCCCATTCTAAGGTATGAATGTTTAATAATAAGGTTCTGCTCGCATTAGAAACATCGGTCATGAACATTTTGCCACGCGTTAGTTTCCAAATAAGCCAGGTGTCTACAGTTCCAAAACACAGTTTTCCCTGTTCAGCTTTTTCACGTGCGCCTTCAACATGGTCTAAAATCCATTTTAATTTGGTTCCGGAAAAGTAGGCGTCCAGTATCAGTCCTGTTTTTTCCTGGATCATATCGGAATGCCCTTTTGCTTTTAATTCATCACAATACTTGGCTGTTCGGCGATCTTGCCAAACAATGGCATTGTACAAGGGTTCGCTGGTTTCTCTGTCCCAGACAATGGTGGTTTCGCGTTGGTTCGTGATTCCAATTGCCGCGATTTCTCTTCCCGAAATTCCCACTTTTGCAATCACTTCGGCTGCAACACTGATTTGGGAAGACCAGATTTCATTTGGATCGTGTTCTACCCATCCCGGTTTTGGAAAAATCTGTTCGTAAGGTTTTTGAGAAATGCTCACAATTTCGCCATCATGATTAAACACGATGGCTCTCGACGAAGTGGTTCCCTGATCCAATGTTAAGATTAATTTATTTTGCATAATGGTGGATATGTGGTTAGGTTTGTTTTTCGTGAAAATCGGATAATAAAAATCCGTTGGCAAGATGTTTGAACTCGGCTATTTGTCTTTGAATCCATATTTCGTCATGACCGAGTTCTTTCGCCAGTAACTGCGCTACTTTTTCGCAACAGCTAATGGCTGCCCGTGCGTCTAAAAATAACAAACGAACTCTTCTCGCTAGTACATCATCTATCGTTCGGGCCATTTCATAGCGAATAGACCAGGCAACTTCTGCCATCGTATAGTCGTAATCCGGATGTAGTTTTTCTTTTAATTCGGGTTCCATGTTTTGTAATTCTGCTATTTTAGGAATATCAGTTCCGTATATATACAAATGATTTGCTCGTGCTGCGGAATCCGTTTTGATATTTCCGTGAATGGAGAGCTGTTCTGTTTTACATTTCTTTTTAGGTAGACTATGTACCGCAATGGCTTTGTCTATAATGTCTTCAGCGATTCTTCTGTAGGTGGTCCATTTCCCGCCCGTTATGGTGATTAATCCGGTTTCAGAAACAATGATTTTGTGACTTCTGGATACTTCTTTGGTGCTTTTTCCTTCTTCTTTTGGTGCGGCCAAGGGTCTTAGTCCGGCAAAAACAGACAGCACATCGGCACGTGTCGGTTTTTTTGTTAAAAAGCGTTGGGCGGTTTCTAAAATAAATTCGATTTCTGCTTCGAGTGCAATGGGTTCGAGGCTGTGTTTTTTAATTAAAGTATCAGTCGTTCCTATTACTATTTTGTTGTGCCAGGGCACCGCAAACAAAACTCTTCCGTCACTTGTTTTTGGAATCATCAAGGCCTGATCACCCGGTAAAAAGGAACTGTCAAATACCAAATGAATGCCCTGACTTGGAACAATATATTTTTTGTACACCGTGTCGTTTAGTTTCATTATCGCGTTGGTGAAAACACCGGTTGCGTTGATGACAGCCTTTCCTTTTATATCGTATTTAATACCGGTTTCATGATCAATTGCCTGTACACCTGTTACCTGATTGTGGTCGTCTTTTAACAGATTGACGACTTTGAAATAATTTAGAAGACAAGCGCCTTCTTCTACTGCAGTTTGTGCAATGTTTATGGCGAGACGGGAATCATCAAATTGGCCGTCTTGATAAACAACGCCGCTTGTTAGGTTTTTTTGTTCTACGGTAGGCAGAAGTGCTAAGGTTTTTTCTTTTGAAATGTATTTCGATCGTCCCAAACTTAATCTTCCCGCCAGCAAATCATAAACCGTAAGGCCGATGGTGTAGAAATAACCGCCCCACCAGTTGTAATTGGGGATCACAAAGGATTGATTTTTGACTAAATGACCTGCATTTTGCGCCAGTAACCCCCTTTCTTTTAAAGCTTCCTGTACTAAAGGGATGTTTCCCTGCTCCAGATAACGAACGCCGCCATGAACTAATTTAGTGCTTCTGCTGGAAGTACCTTTTGCAAAATCTACTGCTTCAACCAAAACGGTTTTGTATCCTCTGCTTGCGGCATCAAGGGCAGTCCCGAGTCCGCTTGCACCACCTCCAATCACTATAACATCCCATTCCTGAGTTTGTTTTAGTTTTGTTAGCTGTTCTGTTCGTTTCATCCTATGCTTTTTTTAGTTTGATTTTATTTTGAATACCAAATATAACGAAACCAAATGAAGCGGAAGTGAATAGAGAGCAGATATGATTGCTGTTAAAAAGGAGCAAAGAATTGTATCTGTTTTAATGTAACTTATGCGATTTTGAGTGTTAAAAATCATCTATTTTTGGAGTATAACCCCTTAAAAGTTATACCTATATATGTAATCGCGATGTTTACAGATAAATCTGTAATTTTTGGAAACATATTATTAAAATACTTCAAAAATGAATAAGCAAGGTTAATATTTAAAAAAAATAGATACTTTTGTTGCAGAAAAATAGAGCAATGGCAAAGAATTTAGTAATAGTGGAATCACCTGCAAAGGCGAAAACGATAGAGAAATTTCTAGGAAGTGATTTTCAGGTAGAGTCAAGTTATGGACATATAGCCGACTTACCATCAAAGGAAATAGGGGTAGATGTAGAAAATGGATTTAAACCTAAATATGAAGTTTCTTCTGATAAAAAAGCTTTAGTAAGTAAACTGAAAACACTATCTAAAAATGCCGAAATGGTTTGGTTGGCGAGTGATGAGGACCGCGAAGGGGAAGCTATTTCATGGCATCTTGCGGAAGAACTAAAACTGGATACCAAAAAGACAAAGCGAATTGTTTTTCATGAGATTACCAAAAGTGCAATTCTTAAAGCAATTGACAATCCAAGAGAAATTGATTATAATTTAGTAAACGCTCAACAAGCGCGTCGTGTTTTAGACCGTTTAGTGGGGTACGAATTATCACCGGTTTTATGGAGAAAGATTAAAGGTGGTTTGTCTGCCGGTCGTGTACAGTCCGTTTCTGTTCGTTTGATCGTAGAGAGAGAACGTGAAATTCAGAATTTTAGCGCTGTAGCAAGTTATTCTGTAGTAGCAGAATTTGTTAACGAAGCCGGAAAAACATTCAAAGCAAAACTGCCAAAAAACTTCAATACAAAAAAAGAAGCCGAAGATTTCTTAAAACAAAATGTCGGTTCTATATATAAGGTAGCAGATTTAGAAACGAAACCTACCAAAAAATCTCCAACAGCACCTTTTACAACGTCGACTTTGCAACAAGAAGCGGCCAGAAAGTTGTATTTACCGGTTGGTATTACCATGCAATTAGCACAACGTTTATACGAGGCGGGACTTATTACTTATATGAGAACCGATAGTGTGAATCTTTCTAAAGATGCGATGGATGCCGCTGAAGCTGAAATCATCAAATCATACGGAAAAGAATTCTCTAAGCCACGTACTTTTGCCAATAAAAGCAAAGGAGCGCAAGAGGCACACGAGGCGATTCGTCCGACAGATATGTCACGTCACACCGTAAATATTGATCGTGATCAGGCACGTTTGTACGATTTGATCTGGAAAAGAACATTGGCGTCTCAAATGAGCGATGCACAATTAGAAAGAACAAATGTAAAAATTGAAGCCAACAATCACGGCGAAATTTTTACAGCTTCAGGAGAAGTTTTACTTTTTGAAGGTTTCTTAAAAGTATATTTAGAAGGACATGATGATGATGAGGAAGAGCAGGAAGGAATGCTTCCGGCATTAAAAGTAAACGAGAAATTAGCAAACAATTATATTACCGCTACCGAAAGATATTCAAGACCACCGGCACGTTATACAGAGGCTTCGTTGGTTAAAAAATTAGAGGAATTAGGAATCGGGCGTCCGTCTACGTATGCACCGACTATTTCGACGATCATCAACAGAAATTATGTTGAAAAAGGAACTCTTGAAGGTCAGGAACGTAATTATACCCAACTTACTTTGCAAAACAGTAAGGTTGGTGAAAAGTTGTTAAAAGAAAATACAGGTTCTGATAAAGGGAAATTAGTTCCTACAGATATCGGAACTATCGTAACAGATTTCCTGGTTAAGAATTTTGGAAACATCCTTGATTATAATTTCACGGCAAAAGTAGAGCAGGATTTTGATGAGATTGCCGAAGGAAATATTGATTGGGCTGTCATGATGAAGGAGTTCTACGATAAATTCCATCCGAATGTAAAAGAAGTGGAAGCGAATGCGGAACGTGAAAGCGGAGAAAGAATTTTAGGAAAAGATGCAGACGGAAGACAGGTTTCTGTTCGTTTAGGAAAATTTGGACCAATGGCTCAAATTGGAGAAGCGGATGATGAAGATAAAAAATTCGCCAGTTTGATGTCGGATCAGAATATTGGAAACATCACTTTAGAAGATGCTCTTAATCTGTTTTTATTGCCTAAAAGTTTAGGAGAATATAAAGGAGAAGAAGTAGAGGTGAGTAATGGTCGTTATGGCCCTTATGTACGTCACGGAAGTGTTTTTATCTCTTTGCCAAGAGGAGAAGATCCATTAGGGGTTTCGAAAGACAGAGCACAGGAACTAATTGATGAAAAAGCACTTGCTGATGCACCAATTGCAGTTTACAAAGCAGAACCGGTTCAGAAAGGTGTGGGGCGTTTTGGTCCTTTCATTAAATGGAATGGTCTTTTTATAAACGTAAGTAAAAAATACAACTTTGATAATTTATCACAAACAGATGTTGAAGAACTGATTGAAGATAAATTACAGAAAAATATAGATAAAGTCCTTCACAATTGGGAGGATGAAGGGATTTTAGTTGAAAAAGCACGTTGGGGTCGTTCGGTGATAACAAAAGGTAAGATTAAAATTGAACTAAGCAAAGAGGTTGACGCTACAAAGCTGACATTGGCTGAGGTTCAGGAAATGATCGCCAAAAAAGCACCGGCAAAGAAGACACCGGCAAAAAAAGCAACAACAACTAAAAAAGCTCCAGCTAAAAAACCAGCTGCTAAAAAGAAATAAAAAATGGAATTTGATTTTCTAGAACCGGTTAATGACGGAATTTTAAAATTCATTAGTTCATTGTCTTCTCAGGAATTAGGCAGTAAGGTTGTTTTTCATACTCAGGATCAGTTTCCCGATATTAGTAAAGTCACTATTGCGATTATTGGTGTTTTAGAAGATCGCCGTAATAGTGGTGTTGTTAATGAGGTAAATCTGACAGCTGTTCGAAAGAAATTTTATGGTATGTTTCCCGGTAATTGGGACGCTTCGATAGCAGATTTAGGAGATATCCTTGCAGGAGATTCTGTAGAGGATACGTACTTCGCACTTAAAAAAGTTACATCAGCTTTAATTAAGAATAAAGTGATTCCGATAGTTTTAGGAGGTTCACAGGATTTGACGTATGCTTTGTATCGTGCTTATGACGATTTGGAGCAAATGGTGAACATGGTTTCGGTAGATAATAAATTTGATTTTGGTAAAGACGATGAAGCGGTTTCTGCGAATTCTTATTTAACAAAAATTATTATTGACGAACCGAATAATCTCTTTAATTATTGTAATATTGGATTTCAGACGTATTACAATTCTCAAGAAGAAATTGATTTAATTGAAAAGCTGTTTTTTGACGCTTACCGTTTAGGTGAGATTTCGAATAAAATCGCTTTGGCTGAACCTGTTTTTAGAGATGCTGATTTAGTTAGTATTGATTTAAATTCGGTAAAGTCATCGGCTTCGGGGAATATGGTTTCTTTTGAGCCGAATGGTTTTAATGGAAAAGAGATTTGTGCCTTGGCGAGATATGCCGGAATTAGCGATAAAGTTTCGTCTTTTGGGGTTTTTAATCACAACAGTACTGTACCGGAAGCGGCAATTATTGGCCAGATTGTTTGGTATTTTATCGAGGGATATCACTACCGATCCAAAGAATACCCATTTGGAAGCAGGGCGAATTATTTAAAGTATATTGTTCCTTTAGAAGAGGAAGAATTGATATTTTATAAAAGTGACAAAACCGATCGTTGGTGGATTGAAATTCCTTACGAATCAAACGGTCACAATAAATTAAAAAGAAATACGTTATTACCCTGTTCTTACGATGAATATTTGCTTGCTTGCAATCAGGAATTACCGGAAAGATGGTGGAAAGCGCAGCGAAAAAACGCTTTGTAGACGGAAATTTTAGCGAAAATCAGGACTTTTTAAAGTTGTGAGAAAAAAGTTAAGAAACATTAGTAGGAAAAAATTTATAGAGTATAAAAAATAACGTTTTACGTCGATTTTTTGCGTTAGTTTATCGATAAAATATTTTTTTTTTATTTTATTTAACATTATTTTTGAACGGTGAAATAAATTTCGTGACTAGTATTGTTTTTTAGCTAAATAATAAATACGTTTACGGACTTATAATAATGAATAGATAATCCCAAATTTATATGAAGAAGTTTATTGCATTTGCAACAATATTAACCCTAGTTGTCGGCTGTGGAAAATCAGGTGATAAAGGTGAGTTAGTTGGTGTTACAGGAGGAAAATGGCATCCTGAAAAACCTTATGGAATGACATTGGTTCCAGGTGGGTCTTTTATTATGGGTAAATCAGATGCTGATTTGGCTAATGTAGAAGATGCTCCAACTAAAACAGTGACAGTTCGTTCGTTTTATATGGACGAAACTGAAATTACCAACAGTGAGTACCGTCAATTTGTGGAGTGGGTAAAAGACTCTACAATGAGAGTTCGTTTGGCTATTTTAGCTGACGAAACAGGTCAAAAAGGAGCAGGAGATGGTAAAGGTAAAAAAGCAGGTAGTATTGCTGATTATGCATTTAACGATTCTGATCCTGAAAAAATGACAGCTTACGACAAGTATATGTATGATAATTACTACAGCGTAGGAACGAAAGATGATCCATATGCAGGTAGAAAATTGAATAAAAAAGTTAAGTTAATTAAAGATACTAAAGCGTATCCGGATGAGTATTACACTGAAGTAATGGATTCTATGTATTTGCCTATCGAAGAGTCTTACAATGGTTTAAGAACAATTGATGTAAATAAATTGAAATTCCGTTATTCTTGGATGGATATTCAGGCTGCAGCAAAAGCTAAAGTAGGTAAAAGAAAAGATTTCGTTAAAACAGAACAAGTAAGTGTTTACCCTGATACTACGGTTTGGATTAAAGATTTCGCTTACTCTTATAATGAGCCAATGCACAATGACTATTTCTGGCACAAAGCTTATGGAGATTATCCTGTAGTTGGTGTTACTTGGAAACAAGCAAAAGCATTCTGTGCTTGGAGAACTTTGAACAAAAACAGTTATATTAAATCTAAGAAAAAAGGACGTGACTTAGTAAATGCTTTCAGATTGCCAACAGAGGCAGAGTGGGAGTATGCTGCAAGAGGAGGTCTGGAATCTGCTACATACCCTTGGGGAGGTCCTTACACGAAGAGTGACAGAGGTTGCTTCTTGGCAAACTTCAAACCAAGCAGAGGAGATTACGCAGCTGATGAGGCTTTGTATACTGTTGAAGCTAAATCTTACGACGTAAATGGTTACGGATTGTACAATATGGCAGGAAACGTTTCAGAGTGGACAGATTCAGCTTACAATCCAAATGCATACGAATATGTTTCAACAATGAACCCTAACGTTATTGATGGAAACAATCAAAGAAAAGTAGTTCGCGGTGGATCATGGAAAGATGTTGCTTACTTCCTACAAGTAAGTACTCGTGACCACGAATACGCAGATTCAGCTAGAAGTTATATTGGTTTCCGTACCGTTCAGGATTATATGGGTACTCAGGTAACTGGCAAAAAGAAGTAATTTCATAAATTAAATATCCAAATCAAATCTATTTCAAATTAAAACCTAAAAAAAAGTATTATGGCATTATTAAGTAAAAAAGCAATGAATTTCGCTTATGGTATGGGAGCGGCAGTAGTAATCGTTGGAGCATTATTCAAAATTACTCACTTTGAGATTGGACCATTAACAGGAACATTGATGTTATCAATCGGATTGTTAACTGAGGCGTTAATCTTTGCACTTTCTGCTTTCGAACCTGTTGACGAAGAGTTGGACTGGACTCTTGTTTACCCTGAATTAGCTAATGGACAAGCTAGAAAAAAAGCGGATAAAGTTGAAACTCCTTCTGATGCCCAAGGATTGTTGTCTCAAAAGTTAGACGTTATGTTGAAAGAAGCTAAAATTGACGGTGAATTAATGTCAAGTTTAGGAAACAGTATTAAAAATTTCGAATCAGCTGCTAAAGGAATTGCTCCTACTGTAGATTCTATCGCTTCTACTAAAAAATACAGCGAAGAATTGTCTATGGCTGCTGCACAAATGGAATCATTAAACAGCTTATACAAAGTACAATTAGAAAGCGCTGCAAGAAATGCAGATGCTAATAAAGAAATTGCTGACAATGCCTCTAAATTAAAAGAACAAATGCAATCAATGACTGCAAACATTGCTTCTTTAAACAATGTTTACGGTGGTATGCTTTCTGCAATGAGTAACAAAGGATAATTAGTTTTTAACTACTATATTAAAATTATTAATAAGAACTAATTAGAAAAAAATGGCAGGAGGAAAATTAACCCCTAGACAGAAGATGATTAACCTGATGTACTTGGTTTTCATCGCAATGTTGGCAATGAACGTGTCGAAAGAAGTAATATCAGGTTTTGGTTTATTTAACGAAAAATTCGAAGCTTCTAACACTACAGCAACTACAAATAATACCTCTCTATTAACAGCCTTAGATCAAAAAGCGGCTGAAGCAAAAGGAGAATTTGCTATCGCTGCAGTAACAGCTCACAAAATTGAAGCAGTTTCAAAAGATTTTTACGCTTACATCGGAACTTTAAAAGCACAATCTATCAAAGGATTTGAAGCAGATAAAGAAACGGGTAAATTACCTTACGAGTCTATGGACAGAGGAGATAATATCGACGACTGGTTTACAGGAGACGGTTATACTGCTAAAGGGAATGAGATTATCGCTAGAATTCAAAAATACAAAGCAGACATTAAAGCTGCTTTAGGATCAGATAAAAAATACGCTAACATTATTTCAGAGATCGATCAAAAATTTGATGTATCTGATGTTAAAAACAAAGACGGTATAAAAGAAAAATACTTAGCTTATCATTTTAAAGGTTTCCCTGCAATCGCATCAGCTGCTAAACTTTCAGCTTGGCAAAATGATGTTACTAAATTGGAAACTGATGTTTACAACAGTGCTTTAGGTAAGGCTGCGGTTGCTGCTGCATCTTATAGCAATTATCAAGCAATTGTTGTTTTAGACAAAAATGCTTACTTCCAAGGAGAAAAAGTTACAGGTAAGGTAGTTTTAGGTCGTTATGACGAAAACACTAAACCAACTTCATTCCAAGGTCCTGGACAAATCGTTAACGGACAAGCGGTTATTTCATTAACTGCCGGAGGTGTTGGAGAGCAAGATATTAATGGTCAATTTACTTTCTTGGAAGACGGAAAAAACATTCCTCTTAAATTTGCCGGGAAGTATGTTGTAGTACCAAGACCAAATGCTGCTACTATTTCTGCAGATAAAATGAATGTAGTTTATAGAGGAGTGGTTAACCCAATCTCTGTATCATTCGCTGGTGTTGATGCAAACAAAATTGTTGCAAGTGCTCCTGGATTAGTTTCTGCAGGTAAACCAGGTAAATATAACATGAGCCCGGGTCAAGGTACTGAAGCTACAATTTCTGTAACTGGAACATTGCCAAACGGTGATAAAGTAACAGACAAGAAAACATTCAGAATTAAAGGTATTCCTGGACCAACAGGAACAATTAGAGGTGAGATGGGTGTTGTTAAAGGACCTAAATCTAACTTAGAAATTGCTACTATTGGTGCTAAATTACTTGATTTTGATTTTGAAGTTGGTTTAGATGTTGTTGGATTTAATTTAAAAGTTACTGGACAACCTACAGTTGTAGTTAGCGGTAACAGATTAAATGCACAATGCAAACAAATTCTTTCAAGAGCAGGTAAAGGAGATCAAGTTACTATTTCTGAAATTAAAACTAAACTTGTTGGAGCTGGTAGTTATTTATTACCAAGAACTGCTCCGGTAATTTACGAAATACAATAATAAAGTAGGTAAAACTACGTTCAATATCTTATAATGGTATCATGATGAAAGTAAGAATTTTTTTAATAGCTATTGTTTCTATCGCTGGAGGTTTTGCTTCTAATGCGCAATCGAATTTGCTTAATGCAAAAACACCGGATCAGATAGGACTTAAAACTCCTGCGCAGCTTATCTCCGATAATGATAAACCATTAGCTTATGGTTATGTTGATGACAGAGATGTATTGATGGGGAAAACTACTTGGGAAATCATTGATTTAAATGAAAAAATTAACTTCCCATTATACTTTCCGGTAGATACGGCTAATATTGGCCCTGACAGACGTTCTCTTTATGACGCTTTGACTAAAGCTATGAAAAATGGCAAAATAACTGAAGTGTATTCAGATAGCTATTTTAATACTAAAAAATCTCTGAAAGACATCCAAGGATCATTATCACGTATCGATACAACTGATGCAGGTAGAGAGTTAATTAACCAATACCCTGATGACTACAAAACTCACGTTGTGAAGAAAAAAGTAGTTACCGGTACAGGTAAAAAGAAAGTAGTAACTTATGTTGACGAAACTGTAGGTGCTACCAGAACCGTTCCTGCTGAATATATTTTGAAGCAAGATCTTACCTCTGCTGATGTTACACAGTACAAAATAAAAGGATACTGGTATTTCGACAAACGTCAAAGTGAATTGAAATATCGTTTATTGGGTATTTGCCCGGTAACTCCTGATGTTTATACTATGAACAGTGATGAGAAGGATTATATCGAGTTGTTTTGGATTTTCTATCCAAACTCAAGAGAAGCATTGCACGAAGCAAAAGCTTTTAATGACAATAACTCAGCGCTTCCGATTTCATTCGATCAGATTTTAAACTCAAGACGTTTTAACGCTATTTTGTACAAAGAAGAAAACTTGTACGGAGATCGTGAGATCAAAGAATACATGAAAGACAATGCACAAAATCAGTTGTTAGAATCTGAAAGAGTAAAAGAGAAGATTCGTAACTTCGAACAAGATATGTGGAACTACTAAGTTTCTGAAATTAAATTATATGAAAAACTCTTACTGCCTTGGTAGTAAGAGTTTTTTTTTGGTCGTATCTGAGGCGCTTTCAGGTGTAAATACGTGGTTTTCAATGTGGTGTAGGATATTGTCGTTATTTTTTTGTAATTTTAATAAATGTGTCGAGAATATTCAGGGTTCAAGTCTTGAAGTTGTGAAGCAGTAAAATTGGATGTCATAATTTAGTTTGTTTTGAAAATACAGACAGCGTTTGTTCTTTCGACGAAGGAGAAATCTCCACAAGTAGCTCTGTAAAAACGAGCTTAGTAAACAAAGATTTTTCCTTTTTTGAAATTGACAGCATTGCGGAAAATGAGGCTTGATGCATATTCAGTGAGTGTACGGAGTTACGTTTAATATCTTATAGTATTTATCATGATGAAGATTAGATTTTTCTTAGTAACAATTGTTTTTATTGCAGGAAGTTTTACTTCAAACTCACAATCCAATTTGCTTAATGCGAAAACGGCGAATCAAATTGGACTTAAGACTCCCGCTCAGCGTATATCAGATAATGATAAACCTTTGGCTTATGGTTATGTTGACGACAGAGATGTATTGTTGGGTAAGACCGTCTGGGAGATCATCGACTTGAATGAAAAAATTAACTTCCCATTATACTTTCCGGTTGATACCGCCAATATTGGCTCGGAGAGACGTTCGTTATATGATGTTTTGACAAAAGCGATGCGGAACGGTAAAATAACCGAAGTTTATGCGGATAGTTATTTCAATACTAAAAAATCGTTGAAAGACATTCAGGGATCATTATCCCGTGTTGATACAACGGACGCAGGAAGAGAGTTAATTAATCAATATCCGGACGATTATAGGACACGTATTGTAAAGAAAAAAGTGGTGACCGGTACCGGTAAAAAGAAAAGCGTGACGTATGTTGATCAGACCGTTCCGGCTTCGAGAACTGTTCCTGCCGAATATATTTTGAAGCAAGACCTTACCGCTGCTGATGTGACCCAATATAAAATAAAAGGGTATTGGTATTTTGATAAACGTCAGAGTGAATTGAAATATCGTTTACTGGGTATTTGCCCTGTAACTCCCGATGTGTATACGATGAATAGTGATGAAAAGGACTATATTGAATTGTTTTGGGTTTTCTTTCCCAATGCGCGCGAGGTATTACATGAAGGGAAGGCTTTTAATGATAAAAATTCGGCACTTCCTATTTCGTTCGATCAGCTTTTAAATTCGCGGCGTTTTAATGCCGTTATCTACAAAGAAGAAAACGTTTATGGGGATCGTGAAATAAAAGATTATATGAAAAACAATGCCGACTATCAATTGTGGGAGGCTGAAAGGGTTAAGGAAAAGATTCGCGACCTCGAACAAGATATGTGGACCTACTAGGCTCGTAAAATTAAATTATAAGAAAAACTCTTAGTACCTTTGTAGTAAGAGTTTTTTTTATTTTACCATTATTGAATATGATTGATTATCTCATTGTCGGATCAGGATTAGCCGGAATTTCGTTTGCTGAACGAGCGCTTCAAAACCATAAAACTATTTTAGTAATTGATGATAAATCTCAAATATCATCAAGAGTGGCGGGAGGTTTATACAATCCCGTTATTCTAAAGCGATTTAGTGAAGTCTGGAAAGCACAGGAGCAATTAGATTTGATGGATGAATTCTACAGTCAGTTGGAAGCTAAATTGGAAACCAAATTTAATTTCAGGCTTCCTATTCTCAGAAAATTCTTTTCTATTGAAGAGCAGAATAACTGGTTTTTAGCCTCTGATAAACCACTGTTGGCTAATTTCCTTTCTACAAAGTTGATTTTTAAGAAATATACAGGAATCGATTCGCCTTTTGATTATGGTGAAGTATTACACACAGGTTATGTCGATACAGGACTTTTGTTGGATAAATATCAGGCGTATTTGATTCAGAATAAGTTGTTGCAACAGGAATCATTTGACTATTCTAAATTGATTGTTGAAGAAGATTTTGTAACCTATAATGGGATTGAAGCCCGAAATGTAATCTTCGCAGAAGGCTTTGGTTTGCACGCCAATCCATTTTTTCAGGATTTGCCGCTTGATGGTACAAAAGGGGAGTTGTTTATTATAAAAGCACCGGATCTTGATTTGGATGTTATTGTGAACACCAGCGTCTTTATTTTGCCTCTGGGAGATGATTTATACAAAGTGGGTGCTACTTACAATTGGCAGGACAAAACTGCTACTCCAACAGCAGAAGGAAGAGCGGAATTAACAGAGCGTATTCAAGAGATCATCAATTGTGATTTCGAGATTGTATCGCATTTTGGTGGAGTAAGGCCAACAGTAAAAGACCGAAGACCTATTATTGGTACACATAACCTACATCAACGATTACACCTTTTAAACGGGCTGGGAACACGTGGTGTAATGCTCGGACCGGCAATGGCAAAAGATTTGTTTGCTTATATTGAAGACAAAACGCCTTTAGATCCGGTGATTGATATTTACCGTTTTTATAAAAAAAGAAAATAAGTAGTTTATTGTTTTTTTGCTTTTGGATCTGCTTTTGCATCGTAAGAGACGAACATATTGATGTAGATGTTTCTTGAAAGACGCAAAACAAAAGGGAATAACACTACTAAAGTAACAATAATAGCCAGAAACGATTGCTCGATAGTACTCTCAAAAAACACGAACGAAACAATAAAAGCTGCAATTCCCACTGCGACATTTAATCCGTAGCTCACATACATTGCACCGTAGAAAAAGGAAGGTTCAATTTGATATTTTAATCCGCAATGGCTGCAGTTCTCATTCATTTTGAGAACTTTAGTCAAATGAAGCGGATTTTGGTCTGCATACATGCTTTCATTTTGACATTTTGGACAACTTCCTGTTAAAATACTATTTATTTTAGATCCTTTTTTGAACATTTATATGGGGCGTATTTATGAAATAGTGTGGACTTGATTTAAAATTTTAATAATTCGTACTGAACGATCGTCTTTTTTTGATTGCTTCGAATTCAATGTAAATATAGTGATAAAGTTTGTCTTTTTTATGGAATTGGGAATCTCGTTTGTTTGTATTTTGAGTCATTTTCGCTAGTGCTTTGGGGCTGAATAGGTTTGCCGGAGAATATTCAGAATAGTGTTGTTTTCTATGATTTTTGTTGATTTTGTTGATAAATATTTCTCTTTTTACGTACTCCCACATTTTTCATGAGGGGCTTTTTTGTATCATTGTATAGTTTAAGAAATTCTAATTAAAATATCGTAATGGCTATAAATTTACAAAAAGGGCAAAAAATTGATATTGGCTTGTTTAAGATTACAATTGGGTTAGGATGGGATCCAAATGAAGGAACGGGACACGATTTTGACTTAGATGCTTCAGCGATTATGATTAATGCAAACCGTAAGCTTTTAGGAGAAAATTATTTTGTCTTTTACAATAATCTGAACTCTCCCGATGGAGCATTAGAGCACACAGGAGACGATCCGACAGGAGGAAACAGTGATGGTGATGATGACGAAGCAATAAAGGTAGACCTCAGTAAATTAGATGCTACTGTTGAAGAAATTCTTTTTGTAGTGACTATCGAAGATTTTGAACGTAGAAAACAAAATTTCGGACAGGTGCGAAATTCTTATATCAGAATTGTAGATGATGCCAACGGTCAGGAAATTGCCAAGTACGAATTAGACGAGGATTTTTCTATAGAGACCGGAGTAGAATTTGGCAGGTTGTACAAACGAAACGGTAATTGGAGATTTGAAGCTTCCGGTATCGGGTATAGAGCCGATTTAAGTTTTTTTCTGGAGAAATATTACTCAGGAGAAATTATTAAATAAAACCCGGGATTTCAAATAGAGTAAGAATCAATTGGAGTATGGGTCAATGTCATTAAATTAAGGATTCTTAAAGAAAGTCTCACGTAGATTTTAACAGAACAAAAAAATCCGCAAAATCCGCAAAATCTGCGTGAAAAAATCTCTTAACTTTATGACAGTAAGGTATGGTTTGAGTAAACGATATCGTTTAGAATATGCATTTTTTAAATAAAGACTTTTGGAAATAAATTATAAAAATTACAGTCACCTTTCTTTTGATTTGTGGCTGACTTTAATAAAATCAAATCCGGAATTTAAGCAAAGAAGGAACTTGTTATTCAAGGATTTCTTTGAAATTAACCATGGAATTGAAAAAGTAAATGAAGTAGTTCGGTATTATGATGTTTTATGCAATACAATTAACGAAAAAACAGGATTAAATTTAGATACATACGAGATTTATTATTTAATTTTAAGCGCTTTAGACGTAGATATGGATCAAAACGGAACAGATCGACTGTCTCAGTTTTATGATCATACAGAAGAATTGTTTCTGGAGTTTAAACCGGTATTAATTTATCCGGAGATACAAAAGATGTTTAAAGACGTTACCGATCAGGGTAAAACGATTAACATTTTGAGCAATACCGCCTTTATTAAAGGTCGAACTTTAAGAAAGGTATTGCAACATTACGAGTTGTCGGAGTATTTTAAATTTCATATTTACTCGGATGAAGTTGGGTTTTCAAAACCAAACCAGCAGATTTTTCAATTGGTATTGGATGAAATTGAGACTTATAAAAAAATAGAAAAAAAAGATGTTTTGCATATCGGAGATAATCCTATTGCAGATTACAATGGAGCATTAGAGTTTGGTTTTAATGCACATTTATTAAAAAATTAAAAGTGAATAAAAGTTACAGCTTACACAAAATAACAGAAAAAGAAAACTGCCCCTTTGAGGAGGCAGCCTATAGCAGGTTTAAATTTGGAGATAAATTCTATGCAGAGCAATTTGCAAAAGAATTGTTTGAAGGATTTGCTGTTCAATTTAAAGACCTAATCTTGTCTAATACAGAGATTGTCATTTTACCAAGTCCTTATTTGTCCATTCCGACAGCATCAAACTTTTTATGCTACTATTTTAAAAAAGAACTCAATGGGTTTTTGTTTAAAAATGGTAAAAAGGCCTGTATTGAATCTAAAATTTACAGAAATCAAACCTATGTTACCGATTATGGAAATTTGGATTTTGAGGAGAGAGTTAAATTAATCTCAAACGATACCTACTACATCGATCGTAATTTTATCGAGGGCAAACTTTGCATTTTTGTTGATGACATCAAGATAACCGGTAGCCATGAGCATACGGTAATAAAGATTCTGGATCAATATGATGTAAAAGGAGATTTTGTTTTTGTTTATTTTGCGGAATTAGTAAACAAAGGAATTCATCCAAAAATCGAAAATCACTACAATTATTTTGCAGTTCACAATGTAGAAGATATTGTTTCTATTATTAACAGTGAGCATTTTCAGTACAATACCAGAATTGTAAAATTTATTTTGAGTCTGGACGCAGAACAGTTTGCTTTTTTGGCAGCCAGCATTCCGACGGCAAAAAGCAACGAATTATTTCATCTGGCAATTAGTAATAACTACCATCAAATTTTAGAATATAAAAGCAATATTAACGTAATAAAAATAGATTAAATTATGGCTATCAATTTGCAAAAAGGACAAAGAGAAAATATAAATGCGCCAAAATTCACCATTGGTTTAGGATGGGATACAAACAACAGTAGTACAGGTTCAGGTTTTGATCTTGATGCTTCTGTTTTTATTCTGGGAGATAACGGTAAGATATTATCAGACTCTCATTTTATATTCTACAATAATCTAAAGTCACCGGATGAATCAGTTATTCACACAGGAGATAACCTGACAGGAGACGGAGACGGAGATGATGAGCAAGTAAAAATAGATTTAACCAAAATTGATGCAGCAGCAAAAGAAATTTGTGTTGTAGTTACAATTCATGATGCCCACAACAGAAAGCAAAATTTCGGACAGGTGCGTAATTCATTCATTCGTATTGTAGACGATTCGAATACGACTGAATTAGTTAAATACGAATTAGAAGAAGATTTCTCTATAGAAACGGCCGTTGAATTTGGAAGAATATACAACAAAGACGGACAATGGAAATTTGAAGCTAAGGGAGCCGGAATGAAAGGCGGATTAGAAGATTACTTAAATAAATATAACTAAGATATGGCAATTAATTTAGAAAAAGGACAACGTATTAATCTTGAAAAAAGTAACGGTACAAAATTACAAAATATTTGCGTAGGTGTAAACTGGGGTGCAATTGAGAAAAAAGGATTTTTCGGTACTAAAAAAGAAGCGGTAGATTTAGATGCCAGCTGTGCGATCTATGATGATAAAAAAAATCACATTGATTCTGTAAACTTTAGAAAACTAATTTCTAATGACCGCGCTGTGAAACACAGTGGAGATGATTTAACAGGAGATTTAAATGGTGATGACGGATTAGACAACGAAGTTATTACGTTAGATTTCTCTCAACTGTCACCGTCTGCTAACCACGTTGCCTTTTTTATAAACAGTTTCAGAGGACAGGATTTCAAAGACATTCCTTTTGCTTCTATCAGAATTTACGAAGGAACTCCAACCCGAGTAAGTGAAGAGTTTGCACGTTACGATATTGCAAACGATGCCACTTTTGCCGGAAATGTATCTATGGTTTTAGGTGTTTTTTACAAAAGAAACGACGACTGGAAATTTAGCGCAGTGGGTGTACCGACAAACGATAAAAAACTGGAGCAAACGATAGTTACTATTCAACAGAACCACTTATAAAATCATGTTAGAAAATCAATTAGTTACTCAGGAGAATACTGCTTTAATTGATAAAGACGGAAATGTAAATCTGGCTTCTGTAACAGAAGCAGATGTAAACAATTACAAAGCCATCTCCAATCAGTTGAATGAAAACGACGCCAATTCGATTCTGAATTATGGTGCCGAAATTCAAAACTCGATCGCCAAACAAAGTGATACTTTTTTGACCAATGTCAGAACGTATAATTCCGGTGAGGTAGGAACTTTGATTAATGATTTACTGACCGAATTAAATTATGTAGACGTAGATCAGTTAGATCAAGGGCCGTTTAAAAGGTTCTTGTCTAAAATTCCTTTGTTGAATAAGCTAATTACCGATGTAAAAAAGTTATTCCAGGAGTACGACAGAATTACGGTAAACATTGATAAAATCAGTAATAAGGTAAAAGCCGGAATGATCAATTCTGTGAAAGATAACAGTGCACTTCAAACGATGTTTGACGGTAATGTGAATCTGATCAAAGAAATGGAAAAACACATTATTGCAGGGCAAATTCGATTTAAAGAATTGAACGAAGAGCTTGCTGTAATGGAAGGAAAAAGTGCCGATTATCAGGATTATCAAATCTCAGACAAAAGAACTTTCATTAATCGATTAGACAAACGTCTTGCCGATATGAAAATCGTGCGTTTTATCATGTTGCAATCTTTGGCGCAAATTAGAGTAGTGCAAAACAACAATACCTCTATTGCCGAAAAAGCACAGTCTATTTTGACCACTACAATGCCGGTTTGGAAAAACCAACTTACATTGGCCGTTGCGTTACAAAGACAAAAACAGAATATTGAGATTCAAAGAAGAGTGTCTGAAACGACCAATACTATTTTGCAAAAGAATGCAGAAATGCTGAAACAAAACAGTATCGAAGTGGCGAGGGAAAACGAGAACACCATCGTTTCACTTGAAACACTTAAAATGACGACAAAATCTTTGATCGATACCCTGACAGAAGTAAAACAAATACACGATCAAGGTACAGAAACCAGAAGACAATTGGATGCCGGTTTACAAAGTCTGGAACAAGAATTGAAAAAAGGCGTCGTAAGCTAGAGAATTGAATATTTGAAATTAGATAAATGCAGGAGGAAGAGGAGAGCTATCTTCGAATAATAAAAGACAGTAACAGAAAACTTGTGATTTTAGAATTGTTATCCAATTTCTTTAATCACAAGGATCTTGTTGGGGTTTTGGTAAGAACGAAAATCATTCATACGCTATTTCAAAACAATCGAATATTAGACATTAATAAATTAGAATTATTTCATATTCAGTTTACCAACAGTCTGATCGATTTGTTTCAAAAAATAAAAAAATCAAAAGAGCAGCAGTATCTTTTAATCACAGACGAGATTTATATTAATGATGATATTGTATCAAAGTTAAAAGTAGAAATCGGTGAGACCAAGTTTGCCAAACAAATGCAGCTTCACGCACAAAACATGTCCAAAAAGATCGAAGAACTCTATCAGTTGTTCGTTTCAGATACCGACAGTTTTTTTAATTGGAATGACATAGTGGCTTTTTCTCAAAATATTCAGGCCGAATATTACAGAGAAATTACAATTGAGCAATATGAAAAGCTTTCCCAATTCAATAAAAGCGTATACGAAAATGCGCATGCTAAATTTGAAAAGAAACTTTTAGGACGGTTAAACATCCTGAATTTTAAAATCAAGTTTTTGTGTGGATTGGTTTGCAACAACGAGACCATAGAGATTTACGAGTTTAGAGATTCTAATGACAAATTTGTTTTTGTCTCGAACGAAAAATCGTTTTATTTCTGGAATGAAGAAGTGACGTTAGGAGTTGATATTTCGAAAAACGGTTCTGCCAAAGAAAGCATTTTGAGAGATTTGAAAACCAAAAATGCCGAGTTAAAGAAAGAACTCAGTACGATAAAAACAACGCTGCCCGAAACAGTTCTCGAGGTGTTAAAAGAATACCACGAAAAAATTTCATCAGTAGATTTTCTGGACGAATTACAGAACGTTGATGAACAAACAAATATTTTAAAAACAATGTTGAATATTAATATTAATTAAAGAATAAAATGGCAATTAACTTAGAGAAAGGACAAAGACAAAGTATTGATGCGCCTAAATTTACTGTAGGTTTAGGATGGGATAGTAATGCAAGCAGCACCGGGACAAGTTTTGATTTGGATGCGTCAGTATTTTTAGTTGGTGCAAATGGAAAACTTCCAAATGACAATCATTTTATTTATTACAACAACTTAAAATCACCGGATCAGGCGGTTATTCATGCAGGAGATAACTTAACAGGAGCGGGAGACGGAGACGATGAAAAAATACAAATAGACTTGTCAAAAATTTCACCGGACGTTTTTGAGATTTCTTTCGTAGTTACCATTCATCATGCCGATACAAAAAGACAAAATTTTGGCCAGATCAGAAATTCGTTTATCAGAATTTTAGATCAATCTAATGTAGAATTGGTGAAGTACGAGCTTGATGAAGATTTCTCTATCGAAACAGCTGTTGAATTTGGAAGAATTTACAAAAGAAACGAAGAGTGGAAATTTGAAGCAGTTGGTATCGGAATGAAAGGTGGTTTACAAGATTACTTAAATAAATACAACTAATTAAACACAATTTACAAACATGGCAATTAACTTAACCAAAGGACAAAAAATTGATTTAAGAAAATCAAGTGGTGAAACACTAACCAATTTCTGTGTTGGTGTGAACTGGGGAGCTATCGAAACTAAAGGTTTTTTAGGATTATCTAAAAACATAAAAGAGATCGACTTAGATTTAAGTTGTGTGCTTATTGACGACCAAAATAAAATTTGTGATCATTTGTATTCTCCTTTATACAGAATAGAAGCTTTACAGCAATTTGGTTTGCCACAAGGTAAATTGTTAACCTCTGACGGGGCTTTAAAACATACAGGCGATGATCTTGCCGGAGATACCGGTGGAGATGATGGTCTTGATAACGAAATTATTACAGTTGATTTATCGAAAGTTAATGCAAACGTAAACCAGATATTTTTCTTCCTGAATAATGCCGGGACGGAAGATTTCTCTCAAATTCCTTACGCTAAAATCAGAATGTACGAAGGAACTCCAACCAGAGTGGTTTCTGAGTTTGCTTCTTATAACGTTTCTGCAGATTCGCAATACGTAAACAAACGTTCGATCATCATGGGGAAACTATACAAAAGAAATAACGAATGGAAATTTAGTGCCATTGGTGACCCGACAGCAGATACTTTTTTAGGACAAACTATTCATAAAATTGTAGCGTCATACCTTTAGTATTCCACTATAAATAAAATAGTACGATGAGACGATTACCAGTATATTTTTTATTAGATACGTCCGGATCAATGTACGGCGAACCCATCCAGGCTTTGAATAATGCGTTGAACGGTATGATTAATAATCTGCGTTCAGATGCACAAGCTTTAGATTCGCTTTGGATCAGTATTGTAACTTTTGACAGAGAAGTAAAGGAGATTGTGCCCTTAACCGAGTTGGTTCATTTTCAGCTTCCGGAGATTACTTGTCCACAAAGTGGTCCTACCAATACAGGAGCCGGATTAGATTTTATAATTCAGAAAGTAAACGCAGAAGTAATAAAAGGTTCCCCGACTCAAAAAGGAGACTGGAAACCTTTACTTTTTGTTTTTACGGATGGAAAACCTTCGGATATTCAGTTTTACAGAGAAAAAACACAAGAAATTAAAGCGTTAAATTTTGGCGCTGTTGTAGGTTGTGCAGCCGGTCACATGGCAGATGACAGTATTCTTAAGGAACTTACTGCCAATGTCGTTCATTTGGCCTCAGCTGACAGCTCGACTTTAAAACAATTTTTTAAATGGGTCTCTGAAACGATCGAACAAGGAAATAAAAGCCAGGGAACCGGAGAAAGCGTACTGCTGCCACCACCACCAAGCGAAATAACGGTAGTCATTTAATCCTGATCAATTCAGTTTTAAGTTTACATCTGGAATTGTTGTCTGACAAAGACAAGTTCGGAAGATACTTAAATCAATTTTCGACTTCTTCAATCGTAAATTTTACTACTATTTTGTTTTTCGAAAACCCGTATCAAAGTAGTCTAGTAATTAGGATATAAGTTGTTGTAATAACCCATTGGGTTCAATTAATTTTAACACATAGAATCATAGCTAACAAAACATAAAAAAAGACGTTTCACTTAAAATAAATCGCATAAGCTCATGTGAAGAAAATATGATTTTCTTGAAACGTTTCAATTTATAAATTCAAAATCTATGTCTCTATGTGTTAAAAAGATTTAGCAGAATTGCACCTAGCGGGTTATAGTAACCCATTGGGTTCAATTAATTTTAACACATAGAGACATAGCTAGCAAAGCATAAAAAAAGACGTTTCACTTAAAATAAATCGCATAAGCTTATGTGAAGAAAGTATGATTTTCTTGAAACGTTTCAATTTATAAATTCAAAATCTATGTTTCTATGTGTTAAAAAGATTTAGCAGAATTACACCTAGCGGGTTATAGTAACTCATTGGTTTCAATTAATTTTAACACATAGAGACATAGCTAGCAAAGCATAAAAAAAGACGTTTCACTTAAAATAAATCGCATAAGCTAATGTGAAGAAAATATGATTTTCTTGAAACGTTTCAATTTATAAATTCAAAACCTATGTGTCTATGTGTTAAAAAAAAATTAGCTGAATTCCCCAAAACAGGTTATAATAATTATTTTTTAATGTTTTAAAATTCTTCATAAAATGAGAAGATTACCCATATATTTTTTGATTGACATCTCGGAATCAATGGTTGGAGAACCCATTCAGCAAGTTGAAGAAGGGTTAGCCACTATAATTCAGGCATTAAAAACAGATCCACATGCGTTGGAAACGGTTTTTGTTTCGATTATTGTTTTTGCAGGTCAGCCTAAAACATTGGTACCCTTACAGGAAATCGTGAGTTTTTATCCGCCTAAATTTCCGGTAGGAAGCGGGACCTCATTGAGTAAAGGATTAGGACATTTGATGTACGAATTAAGAAATAATATTGTAAAAACAACTTATGAAGTAAAGGGAGACTGGAAGCCAATTGTATTCCTTTTTACAGATGGAGTGCCAACCGACAACAGTCAGGCCGCTATAAACGAATGGAAAGAAAATTGGCAACGAACCGCTAATTTGATCGCCGTTTCTTTCGGAAACGAAACCGATACAAAACTATTGGGACAGTTGACAGAAAATGTACTCCATTTTAAAAACACCAATGTACAATCGTATAAAGAGTTTTTCAGATGGGTTACCGATTCGATCAAGACAAGTAGCATTAGTGTCGAGAATAATTCATCAGGTTTTGAATTGGCAAAATTAGAAGGCGAAACACTTTCTAAAATAGATTTGACCAAAGCAGAGCCTATTAGACAATATGTTGATGATAATTATGTGGTTTTGAACGGTAAATGTCAAAACTCAAAAAGGCCCTATTTGATGAAATACCGCAAAACAATTGCGCCGTCAATTTATGCAGGTGTTGAATTGAGTTCAAAAAATTACAAACTCGTTGGCGCTTATCAGGTCGATAATTCTTATTTCGAATTGGCAGACGAATCGACCTTTAATACTACCGTAAATACAGAAGAACTCACCGGATTTCCTACCTGCCCTTGTTGCGGGAACCAAATTGCTTTTGCAGTCTGTGTTTGCGATAAAATACATTGTATTGGAGACGAAGAGATCAGTACCTGTCCGTGGTGTCATAATCAGGGATCTTATGGTTACGGAGAAGGTGGTTTTGATGTCAGCAGAACCCAAGGATAACACTTATGGAAGAGACCAAAAGATATCTTCAGTCTTTTTTATTTCAAAATAAAATCGATATTCCAAAAAGCAAAGAATCGCTTTTTGAAGATTTTATTAGTGATGAAACAAACAGTGCAGCAGTAAAAATAATAAAAGAAAAGCAAAAGCTGATTATGGACAATTGGAAGTTAAAGAATAGAATTGACGATATTATGCAGCATTCTTTTTTCTTGCCCAACGGTACGGTGAATAAAGAATATGAATCAAAAATTGACTTTATAAAACTGGGTTGGGAAGATATTATTTTTTACGAAATTGAAAATTTAGAAGAAACAGGACTTTATTTTGATACTGCCGAAAAATTGCTTTTTGGAATCCCAAAAAGAAGCGGCGATTTAAAAATAAAATTCCGTTTTAAAATAGAGGGAGAAGCTGAGGAAGTGCTATTAAACGAAAAAATAGTTACGCTGATCATAAACCCGGATCCAAAGTCATTGTGGAAAAATATTGAAAGTGATCCCAATGCCCCTTTTAGTAAAGAAGACAATGTAGCTGTTTCAGCTGTGTTTTTGGACAAAAATATTGTGGTCGCTTCCAAAAGAGGTCGCAGTCATGCTAATGTAGGTTCTTTTAGAGAAGACGATTTTGCATTCAGAAATTTCGAAGCAAGCGGATGGAGCGTTTTAGCAGTTTCAGACGGAGCAGGTTCTGCAGCGCTGTCCAGAAAAGGATCAAAATTAGCGTGTGATGCTATAATTGACTATTTCGAAACCCATTTAAATACTGAAGTTTGGAGCAAGTTCGAAGAGTTGGCGCTAAATTATCACGTTAAAAAAGATCTGGAATCAATTCAAAAAGCAAACGATTTTGTAAGTACTAATTTGTCGAAAGCGGCACATTTTGTAAATCAAAAGATAGCAGAATTTGCAACAGAGCAGGGTGAGGAATTGAAAAATTTTCATGCCACTTTAATTTTTACTTTGGTTAAAAAATATGATTTTGGTTATGCTATTTTAAGCTTTGGAGTTGGAGATTGTCCGATAAATTTGATCAACAAAGATTTAACTGAGGTAAGCTTAATAAACCTTATAGACGCTGGAGAATTTGGTGGTGGCACCCGATTTATAACCATGCCGGAAATCTTTCAAAACGAGAATTTTTCATCTCGATTTGGCTTTAAAATAGTAGATGATTTCTCTTATCTGGTATTGATGACTGACGGAATCTATGATCCAAAGTTTGAGGTTGAAGCCAACTTAGAAAAAATAGAGAAATGGAAGGCATTTCTATCTGATTTGAAAGGCGATAATGCAGAAAAAGCCAAAGTCGATTTTGAGCGTGACAATGCAGCTATTGCAACACAGCTCTCGAACTGGATGGATTTTTGGAGTCCCGGAAATCACGACGACAGAACTCTTGCTATAATTTACTAGAAGATGAGTATAGTTACGGTAAAATCAATAAACGACACCACAAAAACCTATCAATTTGTTGATAATGGCGAACCCATGCGCGGTGGGGTAAAAGATGTTTATTTTAGTCCCGATAAAAAATATGTGGTCGCTATTTTTAGAGACAAGTTAGACGACAATCAAAAAGAAAGATTGCAGCGCATAACCGGTAAATATTTTGCTCAGATTAAAGAAGGGGAAGCGAGTGATTATTATTTAAATGAAGTGTTCAGATGGCCAACCGATGTCATCGGGTATAATGGTCTCACAGGGATAATTGTTCCGGTTTATCATTCGAAGTTTTTCTTTAGAAAAGGATATCAGACGAGCGATTTAATTCAAGGAAAAGAAAAAAACGGAAAATGGTTTGCAGGGCCAAAATTCAGAAACCCACACTTCCCGTTGCGGGTCGCAAATTCGGAATTGGGAGATTGGCTGAGCTATTTTCAGGTTTGTGTAAATCTGTCACGAGGCGTAAAAAAGATGCACGCGATGGGATTGGCGCATTCTGATTTGTCGTACAATAATGTTTTGATTGATCCCGTTGAGCGATCGGCTTGTATGATTGATTTAGACGGATTGGTCGTACCTGGTGTGTTTCAGGCAGAAGTAATTGGTACGGCAGAATTTATTGCTCCCGAAGTACTTGCTACCAAACATTTAGACAAAACAGATCCCAATAGAAAATTGCCCAACAGGCTTACGGATTTGCATGCACTGCCCGTTCTTATTTATATGTTTTTGCTGCACAGACATCCATTAAAAGGAGGGAAAGTACATGATTTAGATACCGAAAAAGACGATTTGTTGTCGATGGGAGAGAGGGCAATGTTTATCGAGCACCCGACGGATGTTACCAACAGACCTAAACTCAATCAGGTTTCAAAATGGGATTTGCCTTGGGCAGATATTGCCAAGTTGCCATACGCAATCACGGGGCCTTATTTAAAAACATTGTTTGATAAAGTTTTTATAGACGGATTACACAATCCAATGCAAAGACCTAATGCAGAAGAGTGGGAAAATGCCTTATTAAAAACAACCGATTTAATGCAGAAATGTCATAACACGGCTTGCGAACAAAAATGGTATGTTTTTGACAATACAAATCGTCCAAGATGCCCGTTTTGCGGAACAGCTCACGAAGGGACACTTCCGGTTTTAGACTTGTACTATCAATATCAGGATACCGTTTGGAAGCCCGAGAATCATAGACTAATGGTTTATAATGATCAATATTTGTTTCTATGGCACGTTAATCGTAATATTGCCAGAAATGAGAAATTGACCCCGGAGCAAAAAGTACCGGTTGGTTATTTTACTTTTTTCAAAGGGAAGTGGGTATTGGTCAATCAGAAGTTGAATTCGTTGAAAGATTTGACAGAAGATAAAGAAATTCCAATAGGCACCATGGTAGAACTTACCGATGGAAAAAAAATACTTCTTTCAAAGGAAGAAGGAGGAAGAGTGATCGTAATAACAATGGCTAATACATAAAATTTAAAATTTAACTTAATTAATATCTAAAATGAATCAACACCCAATTTTTTCAGAACATCCCGGTCTGGTTATCGTTTTTGCGATCGCAGTAGTCATCATGCTATTGTTGGATTTAGGAATCTTCAATAAAAAAAGTCACGTAGTAAGTAATAAAGAAGCAGTAACCTGGTCTTTAGTTTGGATTAGTTTAGCGATGATTTTTAGTGGTTTAGTGTACCACTTCGCCGGATCGGCAAAATTCTATGAATTTCAATCGGCTTATTGGATTGAAAAAGCACTTTCTGTTGATAATCTTTTTGTTTTCATTTTAGTATTTAAGTTTTTTGATGTTGCCAATCAAAACAAACATAAAGTTTTGTTCTGGGGAATTATCGGAGCATTAGTTTTAAGAGCCATCTTTATCTTCTCAGGAGCTTTCTTAATCGAATTGACCTATTTGAATAAATTGTTAAGCTTTGCAGGAATCCCAGGATTTAAATACGATATCAACCTAATTATGACCGCTTTCGGATTGTTTTTGGTTTATGCAGGGATCAAATCATGGTCTTCAGGAGATGAGGACGAAGATGAGGATTACAACAATACAAGAGGAGCAAGACTGATTAGAAAGTTTTTCAGTGTTAGCGATAAGTACGATGGAGATAAATTCTTCACGTATGAAAACGGAAAAAAATTAGCAACACCACTTTTAGTTGTGGTTGCGGTGATTGAATTTACCGATTTATTGTTCGCAGTAGATTCTATTCCGGCAATTTTTGCGATATCAAATGACCCGTTTATTCTTTATACTTCAAACATTTTTGCGATTTTAGGACTTAGAGCATTGTTCTTCTTGTTGGATAATTTCATTCATTTATTCAGTAAATTACAATACGGTTTGGCAATTATTTTATCTTTTATCGGGGTAAAAATGATCATTTCGCCATTCTATCATGTCGATTCTGTTTACTCTTTATTGGTAATCGGAGGCGTTCTTTTAATTTCGGTTGTGGCTTCGATCATGTTACCGGAGGTTAAAGAAGCTTAATTTTAAGAAGAGGTTTTTAAAACCACAAAGAATATAAACATATTAAAAAACGGATTGGAAATTACATGTAATTTTCAATCCGTTTTTTTGTACGGGAGAATATTGCAAAAGCTATTGTTTTTCAACGTAGAAACTTCAATTAATTGTTATACTTTTGCACTTTCAAAACGTATCGTAAAAAAGGTTGTTTTTTCAACCCGTTTACACGTTAATTTAATAAATAACAATGGTTTATTCAGCCATTGTCGCATACAACAATAGTCATACATTATGCTTAATATACACAATTTGTCGGTTTCTTTTGGAGGAACATTTTTATTTGAAGAAGTTACTTTTCGTTTAGGAGCAGGAGACCGCGTAGGTCTTGTTGGTAAAAACGGTGCAGGTAAATCGACAATGCTTAAAATGTTAGCGAGAGATTTTGCTCCGGATTCAGGAGTTATTTCTCAGGAAAAAGATATCCGAATGGGGTTTTTACGCCAGGATATTGATTTCGAACAAGGAAGAACCGTATTGGAAGAAGCTTATGAAGCTTTTACTGAGATTAAAATTGTAGAAAAAAAGTTAGAAGAAATCAATCATCAATTGGTGACCAGAACCGATTATGAAAGTGAAGAATACAGCCAAATCATTGAAGATTTATCTGATTATACACATCGTTTTGACCTTTTAGGAGGTTATAACTATGTGGGAGATACAGAGAAAATTCTTTTAGGATTAGGTTTCAAAAGAGAAGTATTTAATAACCAAACCGAGACTTTTTCGGGAGGTTGGAGAATGCGTATCGAGTTGGCGAAGTTATTATTACAATCCAATGATGTATTGTTACTGGATGAGCCTACCAACCACTTAGATATCGAAAGTATCATTTGGTTAGAAAGTTTCCTTCGTAATTATCCGGGAGTTGTGGTAATTGTATCGCACGATAAAATGTTTTTGGATAATGTGACCAATCGTACGATCGAAATTTCGTTAGGAAAAGCATACGATTTCAATAAACCATATTCTCAGTATTTGGAATTGCGTCACGAAATCCGTGAGAAACAATTGGCAACTCAAAAGAACCAAGCCAAGAAGATTGAAGAAACAGAAAAATTAATCGAGAAATTCCGTGCGAAAGCTTCAAAAGCTTCGATGGCGCAATCGTTGATTAAAAAATTAGATAAAGTAGAACGAATCGAAGTTGACGAAGACGATAATTCAGTAATGAATATTTCTTTCCCTGTTTCAAAAGAACCAGGAAAAGTAGTCGTTGAAGCAGAGAATGTTACTAAAAGTTATGGCGATAAAGTAATCCTAAAAGAGATTAGTCTATTGGTAGAACGCGGTAGTAAAATTGCCTTTGTTGGACAAAATGGACAAGGTAAGTCTACTTTTATCAAAGCATTGGTTAATGAATTTGAATACCAGGGAAATATTAAGTTAGGACACAACGTTCAGTTGGGTTATTTTGCCCAAAATCAAGCAGAATATCTGGATGGTGAAATCACCTTACTTCAAACCATGGAAGATGCTGCAACAGATACGAACCGTTCTAAAGTTCGTGATATGTTAGGATCATTTTTATTCCGTGGTGACGATGTAGAGAAAAAAGTAAAAGTACTTTCAGGAGGAGAGCGTAACCGTTTGGCACTTTGTAAATTATTGTTACAGCCTATCAACGTATTGTTAATGGATGAGCCGACGAATCACTTAGACATCAAATCTAAGAACGTTCTGAAAGCGGCACTTCAAAAATTCGGTGGTACTTTATTATTGGTTTCTCACGATAGAGATTTCCTTCAGGGAATGTCGAATATCGTTTATGAATTTAAAGACCAGAAAATAAAAGAATATCTAGGTGATATCAACTATTTCTTAGAGCAACGCAATCTTGAAAACATGCGTGAAGTCGAGAAAAAAGACGTTGCAAAAGTAGCTGCTCCAAAAGAAAACAACAAGACTTCATACGAAGATCAGAAAAAAGGAAAAGCACTGCAAAACAGATTAAGTAAAATCGAAAGTCAAATCAAACAATTAGAAAAAGACATTCAACACGACGATAAAATGTTGACTTCTAATTACGACAAACATATAGAAGATGCTTCCTTTTTTAAGGCTTACAACAAGAAAAAAGCAGATCTTGACCAGTTACTATTAGATTGGGAAATCGTTCAGGAAGAGATTGATAATTTTAGTGTCTAGGTTTTAGTCTCGGTCTCAGTTTACAGTCTCAGTCACAGTTTTAGTTTACAGATTTTCTATGGTACAATTATTCATAGAAAATCTGTTTTTTTTTAACAGATTTCTCATCTGTCAGGCTGAGCGAAGTCGAAGCCCCCTTTTTACCTAAACAGCCCTTCGACTTCGCTCAGGGTGACAATCGAATAAAAAAAAAGCATCTCGCAATCACTTAATAATCCCAATAGATTTAGAATGCATAATAGCTTCGCTGCTGTCCTTAAAATAACAAACCGCAATGTCTAAACCTTCCAGATTTTTGAGAATGGTTTTGGTCGTTTCTTTTTTATTTTTGCCCGTTTGTCTGATGTAAACCGCTTTTACGGTTACGGGAAATATTTTACAAATGCGTTCGTACAAAACAGGATCATGTTGCGAATCATCTCCCAAGAGAACATACTGTAGATTGGGGTAGAACTCTAAAACATGTTTGATCTTGTCAAATTTATGATCGTGATTGCCTCTGCCGCTCATAAAAAAATCAGTGATTCCGGTTTTGATATCCTTCAATAAAATAACAGCTCTGGGCAGTCGGTGTATTTTGGTGAATTTTACGATGAAATTGTATAAATTCCATTCACTGCTGGAAACAAAAAAAAAGGCGTTTTTTTCTTCTTTATTGTTTCTTCCGGCAGAACTTAAAGCCTGGTAATGCGGAACGACATCATTAAAAACCTTTCTGTCGTTGACATTTTTAAATAAAAGAATGTATATTTTTCGGAAGACATTTCGCGTATGAGAAATCAAAAAAGTATCATCAATGTCGGATATGATTCCAAGATTGCCTTCGTGAGGCCTTATAAAACTGCCTTTTGCGGTTATGGTTTCTGATTTGTATCGGATGCTGACCTCATATTCCATCCACCCAAAATTAGGCTCATCCTGAATTGGAATACAAAATTTGAAATAACCATCATCGAGTGTTTTCGAGTGAATTTCCTGATGACCGAATTTTAGGTAGACATCAAAATTCCGAATGGTTTTTATCCGAAATAAGTTGACGATAGAAGTAGCGTTTTTGAAGTTTTTCTTCTGAAAATCATAATCATACAATGTTTTAAAGACATGCCCCATCACGATTAATTCCTGATCATTAGCATAACCCCGGTATAATTGTAGAATTGGCTTCATTAATTGTGTACTTTTATATAAAGTTGGAAATTAATTATTTTAATCGGTTTTAGAAATTAAATTTTGAAAAAGAATATTGTTTTTGTTGTAAATCCTATTTCGGGTGATTTGGATAAGTCAGATTTAATGGAGGCTGTCTATGAGTTTTCGATCACAAATAACTTCAATTTGGTGGTGTATGAAACCACAGGCCAGTCCGATGTAAAAGCGATACAATTGCTTTATGAGCAATGCAGTCCCCAAAGAATTGTTGTGGCTGGTGGTGACGGAACTATAAAAATGGTTGCCGAAGCAATGGAGCAATACGATATTGTAATTGGTATTTTGCCCGCCGGTTCTGCCAATGGTTTGTCTGTCGATTTAAATTTACCGGATTCAACAGAAGAGAATCTGGAAATTGCTTTTCTGCATTCGTATATGGAAATAGATATGATTTCTATTAACGGCAAGAAGAGCATTCACTTGAGTGATATTGGAATCAATGCTGATTTAGTAAAAAACTACGAAGAAAGTAATTGGAGAGGCATCTGGGGCTACGCTTTGCAGGCCTACACGACGCTGGTGGATTCCAATGATCCTTTTGTTGCCACAATTACGACTAATAAAGAAACAAGCGAACACACGGCAAGAATGATTGTCATTGCGAACTCTCAGAAATACGGAACAGGTGTTACGATCAATCCTCACGGAGCAATGAACGACGGTAAGTTTGAATTGGTAATTCTTAAAAGCCTCGATTTATTATTGCTTGGAAAGATTATTACCGGAAATATGCCCATTGATTCCGAGGATATTGTGATCATTTCGACCGATAAAGCCACTATTAAAACCAATTATCCGGTTAATTTTCAGATTGACGGGGAGTATTGCGGCGCACAGACTTCTTTAGACATTCATATTCTGCACAAACAAATGAAAATAGCCGTTCCTTAAAATTATTTAAAAGGATTTCTTTCTTTCCATTCCGTTTTAGGCTCTAAGTAATCAAATAGTTTACCGATGTTTTTATTGATTAAAGCATTGCTGTGGGTGATTAAACCGTACATTTTTACTGGTTTAGCGCCTACGGAACTTTTTATTTCGAGGGCAGTTCTGGCAAATACAACTTCCGAAAATCCATGATTGATGGAATAAGCGATCATATCATAAAGCATGTTGAGGTATAGCATTTTATCACGCTGAATGCTCTCGTCATAGCCTAGGAAATAGGTGTCCATCACAGCGCCATTTTGAATCAAAGTATTGAATCCGATTAACTTTTCATCTAAAAAATAACCATAAAAAAGAAAGTCTTCTTTCATGATTTCTTTAAAAGTGCGGAAATGATTTTTAGCCAGAAAAAAAGTGTTGAAAGGCGCATTTTTTGCTACATGAAAATAGAGATCATAAATCGTATCTTCATATTTTATGATGTCTTCCAGAGACATTTTTTGTTTTTCGATTCCTTCTGCTTTTTTGCGGGCGCGTTTGTATTGGTCGCGATATTTTTTAGAAAGTGCTTCAATATAATCCTGTTCCGTTTTCCAATTCGAATTGATTTCAAAAATCATATTGGGCTGCGTAGAGAAGGTAAAGTTGTTTTTGAATTCACTTTTTAAAGGCTCAATCTCACTTTCTGTAAAGTCTTTTATACTGGTAATATGAACTTTCTTCCCTTTTGCTCTAAGCTCTTTTTTGAGTTCAGTGATGGCTTTATGGAGTGTTTTAATCACTTTTGCCTGATTTGCATTTTCAGCAATCGAAAAAGCATTTTGTCCCGTAAGCATATTGTTGCCCACAAACAAAACATGCGAAGCAAAATTCTTGAATGCAAAATTACGAACTGATGTTTTTAAGCACTGATCCCGTTCTCCAAAAGATTCGAGTTTTTCTGCGAAAATAAATTGAGTTAAAGCGATTCCGATTAGATTGTCATTTTTAAAAATTCCGATAAAATGACAAAGCATATTGGCCGGAGAAGATTTTTCGAGTACTTCGAGATATTTCCGGGTCAGAAAGATGTTTTCGGTGGTTAGCGCATCCCATTCTAAAGGCAGTGATGAAGCGCTATTGTATAGTTGGAAAGTATAAGTTGTACTCAAAAGTAGATGCTAATTTTGTCAAAATTAGATAATATTTATAAGAACCAATCCTGTTTAAGTTATTATTAAGAAAAACCCGTTTGACTTTTGATTTCAAACGGGTTGTGTTCTTTTATGTGGTTAGGCAAATGCACAAACGATTCCACCCATTAAAGTCAGTGTGACGATCCAGAATCCGGCGTGAATCAAAATGTATTTCCATGATTTTCTTTCGAATAGCGAATTAATCCCAACTACGGGAAAAGCAAAAAACAGGCCTGAGATAAAACCGTGCAGCGCACCGTGTTTAAAAGTACGATAAGCCGTTCCGTAATCTGCCATAAAAGCGGCAAACGATGGTTTTGCACTGGCGATCAACGGAGGGCCGCCGACCATTCCTACTGCTCCGGATTGATGAATAGTCAATGCCATTAAAACGATGGTAATCATTAGCGAAAAAACATATGTTAATCCGAAAATTTTAAGCATGTTTCCGGTTCGAAGGACCTCTTCGGTCAGATTACTTTCTCTCATCCATACTGTTCCAAAGACTTTTGGATGATACCAGATAAAACCAACGACAAGTGTCATGATAGCAGCAACTAGTAGTGCAATAAAGTTAATTTCCATAATATGAGGTTTTTATGATTAGTTAGTCAAATTTAATCAAATAAAGTAAAACTTTTGGAAATTTGTAATAAGTAGTATAAATAACGTTAATAAATTACTTATTAACACTTTATCGACATTATGTGCTTTATGTCTGTAAAATGTATAATTTTATTCCTGAAAACAAACCCCCAAATCTGTTATGAAAAGTTATATCACTCTTTTTTTAGCACTTGTTTTTTCTCTAAATATTTTTGCAGATACTGTTTCGGACAAAGAAAAAGATGCCCTTATTAAGTTGTACCATGCTACTAATGGATCACAATGGAAAATAAAATGGGATTTGTCATTATCAGTAGCTACATGGTATGGAGTAACAGCTGAAAACGGAAAAGTTGTCGGGCTTAATTTGGCCAACAATAATTTGCAGGGAGAATTACCCGGTGAGTTTTACGATTTAGTAAATCTGATTGCCGTCGATTTGCATGAAAATGGACTGAAAGGACAACTTCCTGTAGCAATTCAAAATCTGAAGGAGCTTGAAGTTCTCGATGTTTCATTAAATGAGCTGTCAGGAACATTACCGGCTTCGATTTGCGAATTAAAAAAACTGAAAAATTTAGAGCTTTTTGCTAATAAAATTTCAGGAGAATTGCCAATAGAGATTGGAAAATTAAAGCAGTTAGAAATACTGTCGTTGTTTAATAATGAACTGGAAGGGCAACTGCCGGGTTCTTTATATAAAATTCAGACATTGAAGGTATTGCTGCTCAATAATAATAAGATGTCCGGGAACTTAAGTAATGAAATACTTAATTTTTCTGCTCTTGAAAATCTGAGTCTGTTTGACAATAGTTTTGGAGGTGAAATTCCAAAAGGACTGGAAAAGTTACATAATTTGTCTGAAATGAATCTTTCATACAATAAATTTGAAGGAACCGTTTCTAAAAACTTGGTGTTATTAGACGCACTGAATATGACGATGTTTGACGAAAACGGAGATCCGGTTTTGTTAGAAATTAATAATGAAAAAGAAACTACAATTGTTACCCAAAATTAATCATGCTTATGAATGAATTTCACTCTCGTTAAAAAGTTGATTAAATATATTTAGTTAATTGTTGAAAACCGTAATTCGTTACGGTTTTTTTCTGCCCAAAAGTGATTGGAGTAAGGAATTGTTATGAACACGAATTACACGAATTTTCACTAATCAATTCGCGCAATTTGTGGCGTTTTTTTTGAAGCTAAATTTTATGGAATGTTTTTATGAACACGAATTACACGAATTTTCACTAATCAATTCGTGTTAATTCGTGTAATTCGTGTTTTTTTTTAGGTTAGACTTTATCGGGATGTTTTTATAGCCACGAATCTCACAAATTTCCACTAATCAATTCGTGTTAATTCGTGTAATTCGTGTTTTTTTTTAAGTTAGACTTTATCGGGATGTTTTTATAGCCACGAATCTCACAAATTTCCACTAATCAATTCGTGTTAATTCGTGCAATTCGTGTTTTTTTTTAGGTCAAACTTTATCCGTATGAAAAGAAGACTCGAATGAAAGATTTCGTCACTCTGTAGAAAAAAGTAATCCTTTCAATCCTTTTAATCTGTGGCAGATCTTTTTTTTATTTCGCCACAGATTAAAAGGATTTTTCTGGTTTGTGGTCTTGTGCTTTTGACTAGACAGAAATCTTCATAAAGACGCTGCAACTTTTGGACATGATTTAAATAACATTTATTTTTGAAGCGATTTTTTATTCATTTGCTTTTTTTTCATAACTTTAGTTATCAATGTTGGGATGAAAAATAAAATCTTAAATTAACCCTTTTAATTATAAAATTATGGTAGTACAATATAAAGGTGAACAATACGGAAAGGAGACACAATTTACAATAAGAATCATTGGTAATAACCTTTCTAAAAGCAGTTCAAATTATCAAATAGATTTATTGGTAGGTGACAAGCAATTGCCAACTTTTACCACGTCTATTCACCAGAGTTTATCAAATTGCCTGAAAGAGATCTATTTGTTCAGAAAACATAACGGGATTAAATTTGATGCTTCTTCTGAAGTAATAAATCCTAAATTAGTGCCTTACGATAAGGTTTTGTACGATTATAATAAGTATGCTTTGTTTATGGCTTAGGTCATTTTACTTAGTAAAAATACGGAAGACTGTCTATTGAGATGGTCTTTTTTTTGTTTTCATAGAGGAGGATTAGTGCTTTACAAAGAAAAATGTTTGACACGAATTTCACGAATTGGCACGAATTATTTTGTTGGTTATGTTTTTTTGCTGCGTAATGCTTGTCTTTTCGATGTAAGGAGAAATCACACATGTTATGTATGTTTTTTATGGAATATAGATTCTTGTGTAGGCTTAACCGCAAGGGTTGCGAAGTTTAATTATAGTATAGTAAATCCTTTTAAATTTTGTACCTATTTTTTTTCACGCAGATTTAGCAGATTAGGCTGATCTGTTTACCTCTTATAAAAAATCTGTTCAATCTGCTAAATCTGCGTGAAAAAGAAAAACTCAGCGCTCTTTGCGGTTAAAAAACAGCAGACAAATGATCTATAAAATAACCACAAAGAGCGCTAGGTTTTATATAAAGTTCACGATGGTTTCTCGTATAAACCAATAGCTTGAAGCTATTATAAATTCAAATCTTTAAAACCAGAAACTTCGGTAGAAACTTCCCCTAGCCATCCACCTTCGGCACGGTTTGAATTGTAGACTTTGATGAAGTTAATTCCTTGTAGTTTTACAGGGTTTCCTTTTTTATCTACGGACCAATTGATATCGATTTGGGCTTTTTCATCGGTGTTGGACCAATTGTCGGCATAGCCCCAGTCGTAGGCGGGGTTTACCCAATACGTGCCTGTTCCGGATTTATCGAATAGGTTGGCTTTTAAGAAAGTTCCTTTTAGGGTAATGCTGGTGCCTTTCCAGGTTGGATAGAAAGGATTGCTGTGATAAGCATTTTTAGAGATATAACCCGTTTGCCCTTGATTATCAGTCCAACGAATGTAATTGGGTTCCGATGGGTTTTCAGGTTCACTTTTGGGTTGGTAATACGTCAGCTCGTAATTTTTGATGGTCGTTGGTTTATTGTGCTCTGAACCTGCAATTTCGTACCATTCGTCATCTGCTTTTCCGTTGTTGTTTACATCGCTGGAAACCATTATTATACCGGGTTCGGCCCAATTGCTAAACGCGTTTCCAAGGACAATAAAATCGTTGCCTTCTTTATTGATAATTGTGTGGTCAAATCCCATTACGATATAACCTCCAAATCCGCCAAGACTTACCAAGCTTCCTGTTGTAAGTGTCGTTTCTGCTTTTTTTCGCATGGTTTCGTCAGTGTCTTTTACAGTTGCTTCGGGTAGCGCATTTGTAAATTGCCCGGGAGCAGGAAAGAATTCAAAGACATTTTTGACTCCGTTCAGATAGGTTTTTTCATTTACATTAACGGTGATTTTTTTAAAGATTTCACCGGAATTGTTTTTTACTCTAAAGTCAATTTTATAGGTTCCGGCTTGTGCAAACACGTACATTAGATCAAGTGTGGTCGCAATTATTTTTCCATTTAACAGCCAGGTATAAGTCACGTTATCCGGATTTTTAAGTTTAGGCTGGAGGTGAAACCATTGCATTTTATCAATTGTAAAACCATTTGTTGGTTCATCAAATGTTACTTCCGGTAATACCACTTCGGAAGGTGTCTCATCTTTGGAACATCCGGTGAGGAATAGAGTTGTGGCTAATGCAATTAAAATTTTATTCATAAACGAAAAGAGTATTATTTTCTATTCTTGTTTTTGCTTTAAAAGCGAAAAAAACGAAAACGAAAACCAAATTTGAATTTGATGTTTGTGTCCGGCCTTAAAGTTTTGCTCCACGAAAACTTTAAACTATTAAGCAGTGGCAGGTCTCCTGACTTGTTTCCATTTTGAGCAACCTTCCCACATTTCTAAAAATGCAGTGGCAAAAGATTAGATTTTGAAGATTTGAAAAATCAACAGCAATCTGTCAAAATGTTGCATGAAACTTACAGTAACGGGCTTGTTCAGGATTTGCACCTAATTCCCTTTTAATCAACTACACCGAAAAATGCAGTTGAACCATTGCGCGTACAAATGTAAATAAACTCTTTGGTGCTTTTAATGTTAATTTCAAAAAAAAATAAGCGTCTTTTGTTCTTTCGACGAAGGAGAAATCGCATCCCATATTCTACGACAATTTGCTTTGCTTACGTGCTTTTTTGTACGAAAAATTTGTTAAATAATTCTTGGGTATCTTATATGATAACCGTTTTTAGAAAATATAATGTCAAATTTGAATTAAAATGGAAAAACATGAAAACACAACACACAGAACCGTTCGTATCACTTTTAGAAGTAATGAACAAGGGAGGGTATTTTACAAAACTAAAACCGGACAATACAAATAATTCGTTTGAAGTAGCGCTAAAAGTATCTTCTTACAGCGAATTAAACCTAATGGTTTCTACTTTACTTAAAGCAAGTATTAGTGTACTTAAAAATGAGGATCCTTATTTATCAGATAGTATGTCTGAGCAGGAAATAGATATAGCGACTTTGCTCGATATGGCCTTAAAACTTCTTCCGGATGATGAAATGGAATTGTTCGATGAAGTACATAAACTTCGTTTGAATGCTGATCATTGATTTGATAGGATTAGTTTAGTACACATAAAAACGCCTTCTAGATATCAATTAAAGGTTCTTTTATGAGTTATTGTCACCCTGAGCGAAGTCGAAGGCTGGTTAGGTAAAAGGGGCTTCGACTCCGCTCAGCCTGACAAATGGAAGAGAGATAAGAAAAATTGCGTATTTTTATTGCTTAGTAATCTATGTGCTAAAATTAATTGTATCCAACGGATTTATTTGATGATTTTGTAGTTTTTAGAGTCGTCCGACTTTACCGTTTTATAAATATCAAAAAGAATAAAAACTGCAGTAATAGGATTGACAAATAAAAACAGGTCTAAAAAACCGCCGTGTGTAATTTCAAAGAGAGCAAGTATTAAAAACAGTGCAAATAAAAGCAGATTAAAAATGCCGAAAAAGCAATAAAGAAAACTTAAACTTAATTTGTTCTTCTTATCGTTTTTAAAATAAAAGAATCTTAATAGTATTAAAATCACTCCAATTGCCCCGGAAATCCAACAACTGTTCAGGTAAAAATCAAGAACTTCGAACCCATGAAACCAGCCAGGTGATTCAAAGAAGTAAATGAAGAAAGCACAAATTGTCCAAATATTTGTTATGATCAGGGAGAAGGTTAGATTTTTAAAAAGGGTTTCTTTCATGTGTTGGTTTCTTTTGGTTATAAATAAAGTTTTGATGTAACACTGTGTAAACATTAATAGTGCCAGAATGTGAATAACAATAGTATTTAATTCTTGCTCTCAGTAAATTTTAATTCAGTTCTTGAAAGACTTTTTTGTAATTGTGTGAAATGTAAAAAGGGCAGAACCTTATAGAATGGTTCTGCCCTTTTTTTATTCTTTATAGTTGGATTGCGGAAAATTTTAACGCAAAGCTCGCAAAGATTTTCTTTTACACGCAGATTTGCTTCGCCAGTTCGCTATCGCTCGGGTAGCTGATTAGGCTGATCTTATTTATCTCTCAAAAAAATATCTGTGCAATCTGCTAAATCTGCGTGCAAAAAAACAAGTATAAAACTAAAAAGAATTCGTAATACTATAACTAAACTTTGCGTGCGGTTATCTCCAGTTTAAGCATAACTTTTCATTTTCTGAACGATTTCCATATAACGATTTTCAAAAACTGTTTGCTCAACAGGAACCACAACCGATTGGAATAATTGCATCAAATTATCAGCGTGATTGGCTACTTTTGTTGTTTGAAGGTTGTAATGAATGAATTTTATCCAAAGCAATGCTTTTAGTTCTGTTTCATTCTCATTCCACATTTTCATTTCTACCAGTAAAACATTATCGGTATATTGAATCAATTGAGACTCGATTACTACAGTTTCCATTGTAGAGGCCGGTCTCATATAACTGATCTGATTGGAAGCTACAACCCAGCTCAGCGCGGTTGTTTTCATCAATTTAAAAATATCAAGATTGTAGTGTTCTGCAATTTGGTCTTCACGGGTATTAATGAAATATTCAAGGTATTTTGCATTGTTCAAATGATTGAAAGGATCACAATCCTGAAATCTGATTTTTCTTTTTGTTTTTAATACTTTTTCCATTTTTAATTAAATTATCACATACCGATTGGTATATGTAGGGTTAAATTTTTTTACTTTTTTATGTTTTTAATTAGTATGTCATCAATGAAATCCATTGCATGCGTAATGTAGGAGTCGTCATTGTGTGTGAATGCCAAAAGAGAACTGCCTTCTATCATAGTTAAAATGAGTTGTGCATATTTGTTTACATCGGTATCCGGTTGAATTTCATCTTTGCTAATCCCTTCGCTGATGATATCGGTTAGTCCATTAATGAATTTTTGAGATAACTTCTCGGCAGCTTCGAACAATAGAGGATTTACAAATTTGGTGTCAACAGAAACCCGTAACATCGGACAACCGCCTCTGTCCTTGAGTAAATCGTAATAGGAGCGATGGTAGTTGGTTATAGTGTGTAATTTGTTAATAGCACCTTCCTTAGTCGCCACCAGCTTAAACAACGGAATTATAGCAATACCGACATTAAGTTTAAAGGCTTGCAATGCCAAATCTTCTTTGTTGGCAAAATTGCAATAAATAGCCCCTTTGGTCAGCCCCGTAGCCTTTGTAATATCCGACAAACTGGTTCCAATATAGCCTTGTTTATTAAAAACGGGCGCAATTTTATCCAATATAAATTCAGAAGTATTCATGGCTTGTTTGGATTTGTGACTAATAGTAGGACAAATATAAGAAACAAATACCGATCGGTATGTGAGAAAATGTTTTTTTATTTTAAATAATTTGTTTTACTAAATTTTGGAAGAATGTTTGGGTTCTTGTTGCTGTTAGCAACAAGATTAGTGTTAGCATTGGTTTAGAGACTAAGATGCTCGCTGGCAATCCTAAAAAACAAACAAAAGCTATCGGACATCGTTTTATCAGAAGTCTTTGAAAGTGGGTAATTTAATGAAATTTACTGCTATATTATTTCGTAAAAAAAATGATTAATCTTGTTAAAAAATAGTCGTACATTAGTTGTTTGTAAATGTTTTATTTTGAGTTAAGTTGTTGATTTATTTATTTTTAGAATGTTTTATTTTGATTTTTTTTAATTGTTATTAAAGAAAATGTCTTACAATTTTTGTTTTGCTTTTAAGTGCTTAATTAAATGTATAAAAAACTTAATACTAAATATTATGACTAAAAAAATAGCAATTATCCCGAAAAATAAGGATAGAGGAATACATGTTGAGACGCTACAAAAAAGACTACTTGATTTAGGATTTAACCCTAATGGAGTAGACGGTATTTTTGGCAATGGCACAGCAGTGGCGCTTAAAAAATTTCAAAGTTCATCTGGTTTATCTGATACAGGAATTATTGACACTACAACGCTCTCCAAACTCGATTTAGAAGTAAAAGTGGGACAAGACAATAATCATGAAATTGCGATAACAGATATCGTAGATAGAAAAGATATTACTAACACAGATTGGAAAAATAGAGGGAAGGCTGTTTGGGGTTACTATTATGGTATGGCACTTATGTTTGCAGTTTTATACAAAAGATTAAAAAATGGAGATCCACTTGTCAAAGAAATGGCAAAGGCACTTCATTCAGATCGTGATAGAGATGCTCTAAAAAGATTTGATACTGTGTTTGCTGGTAAAGGGATGAAAAATGATAATGGAGAAGAGGACAGGTTAAGGCATCTGTTTGTTCTTATGTTTGGGCTTGGTGTTATGGAAAGTAACGGAAAACATTGTGCAGGCAGGGACATTACCATGAATTTTGATCATGGTGATGATACGGAAGCGGGATTGTTTCAAACCAGTTATAATGTAAGGAGTGTTGCAAGAGATAAATTATCACAAGTGTTTGAAACATACAGATCGTCAAACACAAATGGTTTTTTAGAGTATTTCAAAAAAGGGTTTAAGTCCGAAGAAACCGAAAATTATGGGGCCGGAGACGCTTACGAGTTTCAAAAATTATCAAAAGAGTGTCCTGCATTTTCTATAGAGTTTACTGCTATCGCATTAAGAAATGTATCCAATCATTGGGCTCCTGTAAAACATATCGGAGATATCGAAAAAGGGTTGGAAATAAATAGTAGCTGCAATGAACTCTTAAAACAAGTACAAGAGTATGTTGATACATATGGATTCAATGCTGATGAGATAAATTTAGTTGAAAACACAAGAGAAGAAATTGCTCCAATTGTAGCTACTGAACCAAAGAGTGAGCTAAAAGAAATTGCATTAAATAAAGCAAATGAATTAGGACAGAAGGAGCAACTTGAAAAACTATTTGACTCGTATCCCGAAAGTACGGCAAACTATTGGGCAGTAGTAGATTTTAATAAACCAAGTTCAGAGAAAAGATTTTTTATCTTTAATTTGAAAAATAAGAATTACAAATCCTATTTGGTTGCCCACGGAAAGAATTCAGGAGAATCGTATGCAAGAAATTTTTCTAATGTAATTGGGTCTAACCAATCAAGTTTGGGGATATATAAAACAGCAGAGACCTATAATGGAGAACATGGACTCTCATTAAGACTAGATGGGCAAGAAGCTGTAAATTCAAATGTAAGAGCAAGAGCTATTGTAATTCACAAAGCAGATTATGTGGTCCCAAATTATAAGGGAACTAGCAGAGCAGGTCGCTCAGAAGGTTGTTTAGCTGTAAATCCTGCTGACATTGATGAAGTTATAGCAAATTTAAAAAATGGCTCCTATATTATTGCATGGACTACTAACGCATAGTTTTAAAAAATCTGCTGCTTTTATATGGAGGATAAGTAAATAAAGACTACTACAGTCCACTAGAGATTTTTCGTTGGCTTTTTAAGTCCAACGAAACCTTAGTGGTTGTGCATCGTTTATAAGTTTAAGTCTTTTAATTGTACCACTGCATTTAATTGGTAATTTTCAGTTAAGTTGAAAATTTTTCCGAGTTTTTGTGAAGCACTGATAAAAGCGATGAAGGTACACAATTCCGAAATTTCCTTTTCAGAGAAAAACTCTTTAAGCATTTCAAAATGCACATTTGAAATGGATTGGTGGTCTTTACAAAACAGTTCGACAAAAGCAGTTACAGTAGCAGTTTTTATTTTAGTTTGATCAAAGTTGGGTCTTCCTCCTTTTACCATACAGTATTCACAACCATTTTCAAAAGCCATTGCTCTTCTTATTTGTTCTAACAAGTCTTTGTCTAAGGACGTTTTTTTCCAAAAAGATTCCTCCAATTCAATCCATTTTTCAAGAATTTGAGTATTGTGTCCGATAAGTTTTTCAAAAGAAGTTTTTCCATTTTCTGCAAAGTTAATTCTTGTCATTGTTCAAAATTTAAGTTAATCAAAGTTCAAGGTTTTGATTTCTTTGTCAAAGTGGATTTAATGGTAATGTTTATTAATTTAGCTTAAATTAATTTTATTTTAAACAAGATGCAATGAAAATAGCTTTAGACGATTTTGATTATAAAATTCTTCAAATCCTGAACGAAAATGCAAGATTGAGTTATGCTGAAATCGGAAGAAAAATTGCTTTGTCGCAATCGGCAACGAAAGAACGTGTTTTAAATTTGGTTGAAAATGGGGTGATAAAACAGTTCAGTACAGTTATAGATTTTGAAAAACTAGGCTACGGATTAAAGGTAATTATTAGCTTAAAATTCAAAAACGATGAGTTTAAAATATTCATTACTGATCTGTCAAAGTTTCCTGAAATTCTCAATTGTAAACGCGTTACGGGAGAATATTGTTTGATTGCGGAATGTGTTTTGCGGGATAGTTTACATCTCGAAAATTTGATTGACCGCTTGATCACTTATGGTGTTCCTGCGACTTCAGTTCAATTATCAGAAATAAAAGCAGATACTTTTTTTAAGCGTAAGATAAGTTAAAACCACACATTATGTTTAGGTATTTGGAGAGCAGATTTCCTCCTTGTTCTGTCAATTGAATCAGGACATACTGGGGTTAAATCTTTGGTTTTCGATAAAGTAGTATTTGAATCACATCATTTTCCCTTCCTTAGCATACTCTTTTTTTATCCCCTGAAGAAGGTGCGTGAGGTTAATAGTTTCGTTTTCGTCTTCTAATGTTTTCAGGCAGGCATATTGAATGATGTTTACAATATTGGCACCTGTAATGTCGTATTTTTTGGAAAGTTCGTTTAGGTTTACATCCTCAGAAATTCTAATTCCTCTTGGGAGGTTATTTTCCCAAAGACGCAAGCGTTCCCCGTAGGAAGGGACTTCAAACTCAATTATAGATTGAAATCTGCGGGTGAAAGCGGTATCAATATTCGCCTTAAAATTCGAAGCCAGAATAACCAATCCGGGATGGTTTTCGATGCGTTGCAGCAGATACGAAACTTCCTGATTGGCGTATTTGTCATGGGCATCGCGAACGTTGGTTCGTTTTCCGAACACGGCATCAGCTTCATCAAAGAAAAGGATCCAGTCTTTGTCGGCGGCTTTGTCAAATAGGGAGGAAAGGTTTTTTTCGGTTTCACCAATGTATTTTGAAATTACCATCGATAAATCAATTCTGTAGACATCTCTTTTAGTATACTTCCCAAGGAGGGAGGCGGTGAGTGTTTTTCCGGTTCCCGGGGCACCATAAAACATGACTCTGTATCCCGGTTTTATTTTGGATTTCATGTTCCATTCGTTCAGGATGATGTCGTTAAATTTCAACCAGGTTTCTATTTCTTTAATGTTATTTAAAGTAGTAGAATTGAGTACCAAGTCGCCCCATTCTAATTGAGTTTCGATTAATTGTGCGGGGAAGATGCTGCTGAGCTGCGGTTTCAGGATTTTTCCGGTAATGAATTTTTCGACATATTCATCATCTAAAACAAGCAAACCGCTTAGTTTGGGTTCGCCATTGCTAACCGAGTCTATTTTGATGATTCCTTTTTGATAAAGGAAAGACTTGTTGTGCAGGTAATTATAAAAGGAGATTCTATCCTCGAGATGGTTTCCTGCGATTAAAAATTGAGCAGTTTCACCTGTTGGTAAAATCCCGCGGTGGTTCTTTGTTTTTATGCCGCCAAATTCGGGTAATTCACCACCATTGGGTAGGTATTCGGCTATGATGGAGCTTAAAAAATCGGGATGAATATTGGGAACCAATGCCAATGCAAGTAACAGAATATCGGTTTCGGACAGGTTGTTTTCTATGATGAATTCGTTCACAAATCCCGTAGCATCCAGTTTTCTGACGATGAATTTTTCCGCTGGATTTTCTACCTGAAAAAGAGTGTCAAGCTGAAAGATGAATTGGTTTTTTAGAATCTCAAATAGTGTTTTCATGATGGTTTTCTTAAAAATTCAATTAATTCATTTCCTAATTTTACTTGTTCAGTAAGAGATAAAATGAGTTGCGAGGTGTTAAATTCAATATTTTTTATGTCGGGATAACTTTCATCAGGAGTTATATCATTTGGGTTTAAACGAATGAAATTATATAATTCTTCCTGTTGGTTTATGTCACCGTTGATAAACATAGGGGAATTGGTTAGCGGATAATAGGATGAAAAAGGCTCAGGGAGTAGGCCTAAAGCCGAAAAATAGGTTATGTTGTCTTTGGGTTCAAAAATAAAGAATGTTGGTGTCCAGTCACCTGTGGTCTTTAAGATTGCAAATTGCTTGTTTTTTAAACGTTGTTCTATTTCAGTTAACTGAGGTAGAATGAAATCGATGAATCCAAAAGGATTTAACCTTGAATTTTGAGATATTGATAATGGATGGAAATTTAATGTAGTATCTTCCAAAGCAGGTTCCCAATCGGGCTTGATTTTTAAATACTGATCAACATTCATATTGTTTTGGGAAGATGAATCTCCGTATTCACTATCTGGATTTTGTAAAATGAATTCTATCATAAAATAATTTTTTATAAAAATCTATTCAGGTAAAGTTAATGATTAATATTAAATACTTTGCCATAAGGCAACGGCAGCCTGCATCAGTAATTTTGGAACATCAGGAGTACCGGGTTTAGGATACATAGATACAATACCTCTAGGTCCTAGATTTACCCTTACTTCATTTGCACCAATTTGAACAAGTTTACTATCGCCCGGTAACATAGTTCGTACTAAATTCTGTACTTCAACAGAGTTTAGAGCATCAGTAGCCAAAGCTCTAACTTCGCTGGCTCCGATATTAAGTGGCCACATGCTGTTTTGTCCTTTGCAATTATTCAGAACCATTGCAAAATATTTCCAGGTATGCCTGCTGATCATGTGTAGAATATCATGGGCTTCTACTGTAACTTCAAGTGATGATCCATCAGCGAGTGTTAGCATTCTTTTAGCTATGCCTCCCGATCCGGGAGCTGTTCTTCCGCCCACTTTAGCGGTTCGCCCTAAACATCCGGCATCTAAGAAAGTTATTCCATATTGAAGGGTTTGTCTCCAGGTCGTTAGGCTTGCCCCTGGATAGCTTAACACCAGATTAAAAAATTCTGTTATTTTGCCAACATTCTTAAACCCGCGTGCCGCACAGGCGTCAAGAAATTCAAGAATAAAAGTAGATCCCGAAGTAGCACGTGATAAACCGGATGCAATTGCTTTGTCAACGACAGCCAGTACATCAGCAAAATTACCAAAATGAGTGATGTAGTTGGCTATTTTATCAAGATCCTTAATTTCATCTAGTACTCTCATCAAATCATCTACAATGCCACCGGCCTGAGTCAATAGATTTCTTAATTTGGCTACGGTTAAATTCTCCATATGAAGGATTCTTTCCAGTTTGCCAATAGTCATTCCCACTTCGTCAAGGAATCTTACAAAATCATCCAATTCAGCAGCCAAGCCATCTAATTTTGGTAGGGCTGCGTTTATATCTGCTAATCCTTCGAGGAAAGGAACTAGACGATCTAAGGCTGTGCTTCTTCCCAGAACAGTAACCAACTTGTTGAATTCATTTACCCCGTTAAATACTGCCAGTAAGCGATCGGTGTCTGCAAATCGGTCAAAGGCTATAACCAGTTTATCCAATTCGGCAACTTTGTCAAATAGGGCTACTATTTTATTTACTTCTGTCGCTTCTTCTACTATTCTTAGTAAGGTGGCAAAATCTGCGGCTTTGGTTACAATTCGAAGCAATGCTGCAGTATCGTCGGCGGTCTCGATTAAGGTGATTAATCTTCCGAGATTGGATGCTCCGACACGTTCGATAGCAATGATCATTTTGTCCAGATCAGTTGCTTTGTTCAGTACTCTTATTAGTCTTCCGATATCATCGCCCGAACGTTCCAGTATCGTAATTAATTTGACGAGCTCTTTTGCTTTCCCCATTATGGTGATCAGGCTTTCGGCATGACCGGCTACTATTCCTTTTTCGATAAGGGCTAAAACCCGGCCAATATCATCTGCTTTGGTCAGAATACTAAGTAATTCGTCAGCCTTACCAACGGCGAGTAATGCTTCAATTATTCGAGCTACATCATCGGCGCTAGTCAGTAGTTTAATCAGCCCGCTAACGTCTTTAATTTTTTCGATTAATAGCAGCAATCTTTCAATATTGGCCATGCTGTCGATCAGGGCAATAAAGGCTTTTACATCTCCCACCAGAACAACAATTCTGAGGAATCGCGCCAGCCCTCCAACTCTTGCTACAATTGCCGAGATTCTTGCGATGCGTGCCAACCAGCCAACTAATCGGGAATAAACACCTGCTCCGACGAGGGCTAAAGCAATTTCAAAAAGAGCTCTTCCGAATAATCGTCCTCTTTCGTAAGGACTTAAACCTTCTGTAGTGACCGCCTTGTAGATGTAATAGATGGCAAAAAGAGCCGCTATAACAATTCCGACAACCAGCAGTACTTTCAGGATAACAGCCAAAGCAATTCCGAATTTAAAGATCAGGACAAGGATTATGATGACAATAATGATCACAATGATCCAGAAAATTAAAGTTCCCATTGCTTTTCCTATAGTAGTGATCAAAGTGGTAAAACCTTCCACAAAACCTCTTGCCATTCCGGATATGAAATCAGTGAACGTATCCCACCAGGAACTGGAACGATTGAATTCCCTGTCGAGATTGGCGGTAAACTGGTTTACTATTTCTGTTTGCTGTTCCAGACCTTTGCTTACCGTTTCGTGCATGTTAGAGACGTCGTCAGTAAGTTGACTGTTCCATTTGGTTTCGCTTTTATCAATTTGTTCCTGTAAGCCTGAACCCAAATCATCTGCCACGGTTTTGGTATCGGTTTCAGCCTCTCTTGCGCTGCCATTAATTTCTTTTACGGTATCTGATTTTAGTTTGTCGGCAGATTCCTGATAGCCGCTTGCTGTTTCAGATAAAGAAGTATTAATGGTGTCCTGAGTTGAAATAAATTTAGTCTTGAATTCTGTTGTAACATCAGACACTTTTTTGATGACGTCTTTAATGTATTTGTCAACGTCTTTATGATGTTCGTCAATAGCTTTGCCTAAATCATTTTGTGCTTCTGTCACTTCTTCGTTATACCAGTAAATTTCGCTGATGTCGGTTTTGAACTTATCAATCTCTTCCAGTGTGGTTGTTTGATTTTTATCAGTATTTGAAATTCCGGTTTTTAAAATATCGTCTAATTCCGTATCTATTTTTGTCGGGATCAGTTCCAGTACGGCAATTTGCGAAGTGATGCTGGTTCCTAGTTCGGTTTTTAACTTGGTTGTTTCTTCCTCCAGAGAAGTGAGTGATTTTGCCGCAGATTCGGTTACGGCCTTGATGATTTCGTCTTTTTTGTCATTGATTGCCTTTATTGCTTCCTCTTTTTTGTTACCGAATTCGGAGCAAACATTCGTCGCATCTTCGCGATAATTGCCGGCTAATTTTAAGGAATGCGAAATGACTTCGGAAGAAATAAGATCACCTGCTTCCTGAATTTTCTGAATGGTATCAGGCTTGCTGGACCATGCGGCTTCAACAATGTCGCCGGCATTGTCCTTGCCGCTGTATTGGCTTTGTTTCTGCTGAATAATGGCGTCAATCTGCTTAATGTTGGCAGAAGTAGTTTTGAGGGCATTGGTAGATTCTTCGGTTCCTGTAGTAGTCACACTTTTTGCTTTATCTTCGGCGATAGAGGTAAGTAACTCTTTTTTGGTTAGGATCACATCATCTACCCTTGCTATTTCTTCAATGGCGGTATCTTTTGCTTGTTGTATTTCAGTGTCTCGTTTTCCTTTTATAGCATTGCTTGCCTGTTCGTAGGATTTATTGATTTTTTCAAGAGTCGCTCTTTTGGTTTCTTTTAATCGGTCGATTTCGGTTTGAACAGCCTCTTTGGTTTTTCTCTTCTCTTCATTGATTCCGTCTGTAAGTGCTGTTTTTTGATTTGTGAAATAGGTAATAGAGGCTTGTTTTTTCTCTTCAACATAAGCAATAAACAAATCATAACTGGCAAAACCACCACCCGTTTCTGCACCACCGGTAGAAGATGTTGAGGTGGTTTCTGACGAAGTTGCACCGGTACCACCCGATGAATCACTGCTGGTAGACTCGTTGTTTTGGCTTGCTGTTGCTGGTGCTGTTGATTGGTTGGCCTCTTCATTTCCGCTTGCATTTGTCGTTGACTGGTTGGTTGAATCTGAGGGTGCTCCCGGTACCGATTGGTTTTGAGTATCATTTGCGGGTGTACCCGATTGCGAAGTCGAATCGGTTCCAGAAGTATTTTGATCGGCAGCTGTACTATCAGAAGTTGAACCTCCATTATTGGATTGAGGCGATTGATTTTGTTGTGTTGAAGTGTCTTCAGAAGAGGTGTTTTCAGAAGAAGCGTTCTCAGACGAGGTGTTTTCGGTTCCTGAATTTTCCGGTGCTGAACTGTTGGGTTCTTCTTCCTTTTTTTGAACGGCGGGAGCTGATGCACCTTGTTGAACAGTATGTGTCAGTTCGTGAGCAAGCAAGTGTTTTCCGGATGGAGAGTCGGGATTGAATTTCCCTTCATTAAAATAAATATCATTCCCGTTTGCAAATGCCTGAGAGCCCAGTTGTTGGTTCATCTGAACAGCATTGGAATCATTGTGGATTTTTACATCGCTGAAATCGGCTCCAAACCCTGATTCCATCTCTGTTTTGGCATTTTCCGGAAGCGGAGAACCACCACCTTTGCTATTGTTTAAATCGGTTTCAAGATCAGAATTATCAGTAGGATCTGCATCAGCACCCGCACTCATTTGGAGTCCATTTTCCTCTTCTTTTGACTGCGTTTCCTCTTCTTCTTTGGATTGAACTTCTTCTTCGACTTTCTTTTGTTGAATCAATGGCTTTGGTGTCGGCGTTTTTTCAACAGTTGCAGTTGCCTCAGGAGTTGTAACTTCGATTTTATTTGGAGCGGTTTCTTCTTTCTCCGATCTCGAATGAAAAAGAGTAGCGTTGTTTTCTCCTACTGCTGTTGTTTCGGGAATAGCAACTTCTGTTTGGTTTAGAATCGTTTCTTCTTTTTCTGAATTGGAATGCAAAATGGAAGGATTGCTTTCAACAGACGGAATTATTTCAGGAGTCGCAACCTCAACTTTGTTTTGGACTGTTTCTTCTTTTTCCGATTTTAACTGACCCACCGGACTGATGTTCTCAGCTATTGGTTTTTCAGAAAGAGTATTTTCGGTTTCTTCTTTTTTCTGTACGTCATTTAGTTTTTTCTGAGCAATAGGAGAGGGACTGAAAAAAGGTTCCGGTGCTGTATTCTTTTGCGTATTGGAGATTACTTTTTCCGCTACATGGTCGGCTTCGGCTTCAAATTTATCATTTGATTTTCCGATGTTAAGCTTTGCCTGTACACCAAAAAAATCCTCGCCCTGTCTCGAATTTAGTCCGGACGAGTTTGAAGGATTTGCTTTTGCTTTTTGGTGAAATGCTCCCATGAACCTTTATTCTAAGCTGTGATTATTTACTCTTCACCTGCAAAAGCAGCTGCTAAGGCATTTAAAGTATATCGTTCTTTTGGATCGTCTGTTTTTTGATATCCCCAAAAAAAGAGCCGTCCGTTAGAACTGAATAATGAATTTTTCAGATTGACATTCGGGTTATTGGTAAAGTATTTTAGAGCATCCTCATGTTTTTGCTGATTTTCATAAATATAGATGACACAACTAACATTTTCATCAACCACCTCATAGCTCACGGCATACCCGGCAGCTGCTTCATCGGCTGTAGGAGTAGGAGGAATCTCTTTGAGAGGCTTCGAAAAGGAATGCATTAAACGGTCTATTTTAGTTTTTTCATGCTCTAAATAATCTGACATGTTGGTTGTTTTTAATTGGTTATTATTTCTGTTGTCTTTTCGGGAACAAGTAGCCAGTGTTAAGCTTACAAGACAATAAATCCCTATTTTTTTATAAGTACGCATCGGCAGCAGTCCAGTTTCCACTTTTAGTTTCATTTAGGAAAGTACTCCAGCCTGTACCTCCGGCACTAACAAAAGTACTTTCTAAGGTATCTGTATCCCCATCAAAATACGCAGCGGCTACAACGGCTTCTCCGACTAATGCGACTAATTTTGTGGCGGTAGTCCAATTGTCCTGATAATTTGTTCTTGTTGAAATGTTTATTCCGGCTGCGTTACAAACCATTCTGGTAAAATATTCGGTCACTCCTTCATTTAGCGGTTGACTGAGGTTTATTAATGTCCGCGTCGAATATTTGTGTGTTCCCTCATGCACCATAGTACCGGGGTTACCGCTATTTTGCTCGATCCATACCCTGCGTTCGCTGTCTACAAAACCACTTACGTTTTTTGTTGCCCATACTGATGCGCCATAATGGTTCTCTCCGGCAATATTCCAGTTTAAGGTATCAACAACGGCTACAAATCCTTCAATTTGACGTCCTTCTGCCACTCCACCGCCTACATAAGCAGACAGATGCGTTTGAATTGCGGCGTCAGCATCTACAGCAGAAGTATGCGCAATACTTCCAACAAACAGCATTCTTAACTTAATAATTACCCATAAATAATAGTCGTCTCCTACTTCTGAACGAAGAGAGGCGAGGTAGGCGGCATCATTCCATACCAAATCACGATCTGCTTTTGTGGCGAGTTCGATAATTTGTTTGACTTCTTCTAAACCGGCTTCTGTTCGAGTCCATTCGATTTTAGTTTTTAAATCAAATTGCAGATCGGTTAAGGCCTCGATGATCGTTACGTTGGTGCAAACGCTGCCAAAAAAGGCTTTCCATTCCTCTGTTTTTAAGGAGTCTCTTTCAATTTGTGTGGTGTTGGCATGAATGATCCACGGTTTTATGGTGGGATAATTGAGCTCCCAACTGGTTATGGTCATTTCGGCGTGTAACCAGGTTAATTTGGTGATCAGATCAAATTGCAAGTCGTCTAAGGCTTCGACCATTGTGGCATTGGTACAAACATCAACAAAGAAACTCATGCCTAAATCCGTATTTGTTTTTAGGGAATCTCTTTCCGCTTGCGTTGTATTGGTGTGAATGATCCACGGTTTTATAGTAGAATAACTGAGTTCCCAACTGGTTATGGTCATTTCTGCTTTTAGCCAGGTTAATTTGCTGATCAGATCAAACTGTAAGTCGTCTAAGGCCTCCACCATAGTAACATTGTCGCAAACATCAACAAAGAAACTCATACCTACATCTGTATTTGTTTTTAGGGAATCTCTTTCTGCCGGAGTGGTATTGGCGTGTGTGATCCAGGGTTTTATAGTGGAATAACTGAGTTCCATGCTGGTTATGGTCATTTCTGCCTTTAGCCAGGTTAATTTGGTGATCAGATCAAATTGTAAATCGTCTAAGGCCTCCACCATAGTCGTATTGTCGCAAACTCCGACAAAAAAGCTTCTCCAGGTATCGGTTTTTAAAGCATCTCTTTGGGGTTGGTCTGCAGCGATTACCATTCCTTTAATCTCGCTGTAGCTCATAAATGTAGTTCCGAAAGTCGCCGCAGCATTTACCCATTCGAGTTTTTTATCCAGAGTCCACCCTAAATTGTTGACGGCACTGGTCATTTCTGCTACATTAAGGGCATCGGCCATTCGTCTTTTATAACTACCATCCGCCAAAACCGTTGCTCGTTCCGATTCTTCAAGTTGGGAGCACATCAATATCACCTCATCTTCGGGAACGTTAAAGCTATCCAGCATTTCGTTTAGACTGTCCAGATGGTTGGGTGGATCTTCTTTTTGAATGTTGGGTTTATTGCCTCCTTGCTGTAAAGTATGGGTAAGCTCATGGGCAAGTAAATGTTTGCCACTTTGTGAATCGGGATTGTATTTTCCCTGATTGAAATACACATCGTTTCCGCTGGCAAAAGCCTGTGATCCCAATTCTTTATTCATTTGAATGGCGTTAGAATCACTGTGAATTTTCACATCGCTGAAATCGGCTCCAAAACCCGATTCCATTTCTTCTTTCGTTTGATTGGCCAACGGAGAACCACCGCCTTTGCTACTTTGAAGTTTACCTTCTAATGCTGAGGTATTGGTAGGATTGGTATCCGTTGTAGCACTTTTTTGAAGTGGCTCTTTTTCTTCCTTGCTCTGTACTTCCTGATCTTCTTTGGCGGTTTGTTTTTGAACTAAAGCGGGTTGGGGTGGGGTAAAAAATCCTTTCGATTGGTTTTTTTTATTGGAGACTACTTTGTCCGCTGTAGCATCAGCTTCGGCTTCAAATTTATCATTTGATTTGCCAATGTTGAGTTTTGCCTGTACACCAAAAAAGGATTCTTCTCCTCTCTCCGCTGTCGAAGGGGAATGTTTTGAGTTAGAATTTGACTTTTTTGGAAAGGTACTCATAAACTTTTCGTTTCATTTGTTATTCCATAATCTAAAAAGGGGTGTTTATTTCAAACAAAATTATTTCTTTAGGACCTGCTATTGATAGAATCAACTGGTTGTAATTAACGATTTTAAAATAGTGGCTTTGTCCAATTATCCATCTGTAAGGGGCAACATCCTTTTGGTATTGCATTTCATTTATAACATGCAAGGACTCGGCTGTTGTTCCATTTTTACTGAATTCATAATAGTTGGATAAATTATACGCTGAATAACTATTCTCTTTTTCAAAAACAACAGGAAGAATTTGCTTGTCGAAATTTTCCGGAAGCGCCCATTTTTTTGATAGGGAGTTCGATAGTAAATAAGTGGTTTTGTTTTTAGTATAGGAAACAAAAGCTTCACCATTATTCAAAACTCCGGCCGATTGCAGTCCGATTTCTCCTTTTAATTCGGCACCATCATACCATCTCAAAGTAGTACCTTCCAAAGTAATATATTGGTTGCCCCAGTAGCCTGCTAAATTTTCAAAGTAGCCATATTTTAATGCTGTTTTTTCTGATTTTGTTACACCGTTTTTGTCCAGCGAAAGAATAGCATCGCGGGATTTATTAAAATAAATAAGACTATCGTTGTATGAAATGGTGTTGATGCCACCAGTCCACTCAAAGCGTTTTATAGTTTTAAAATCAGCATCGATTAACCATGTATCGTTTAAACCAATAACCCAAATAGCTTTATTTTCAGCTGGAATAATTTTCATTCCACTTAGAGGATATTGAATTTTAGTTCCGTCTTTTCTTTCCAGAGTAATCGAGTCGAAAGTTAATTTTAAAAAATCTCCGGTGTCCGTAAGTAAGAGATCGATAACATCAGAATCAACAGCAACATATTTAAAATTGTTATTGAAAAGAGTGAAGAAAGTATTGTCTTTTTTGCCGTTTTCAGAAGCGTATCGCCCAATAAGATGCTCAGGAGCACCAAAGAGTTCGAGATATGTTTTTGGAAATGCAAGGGCAGGATTTGGGATGTCAATTCGGGAATATTCAAAACCCTTTTGAGTACCCGAATTGTCTTTTGACAAAACCGGAATCGAATCGGTCTGTTGGCTGTAGACGATTTCAAGAGTAAGTTCATTTTTGGCTTGAATATTCATGTTAACGGGTTTTTTGCATTTAGTGAATGTTAAAAATAATAATAATAACAATGTCTTTTTCATGTTCAATTATTTTACCATGGAGGGTTTGAAACTTGAACTACACCTGTCAGATCTGTAATGTTTATGCGTTGTATAAAATAGGTGTTTTTAGGTTGCGACCAAAGACTTATGGCATGGGTCGCATCGATTGCCATTGCCACGTGTCCCGGATAAGGATCACCAATTTCGGTATAAAAAATCATTTGTCCTGCAGTTGGTGTTGCAGGCGGAGAGGTAGGCAAGGCGCTATTCCAGCCCAATTGACTCCATATAAGTACATTTGGATCACGTCCAGTAGAGGCAGTATTGTAAAAAGCTTGAATCCAGGCCGCATCTACTTTATTGGCTAAAAACGCTGCATAAATAATACTTTCCCAACAATTCATTGTCGCTGTTGCAGGTAGTGGTGCGCTTCCGCCACTTGTTACAAAGTGAGCGAAAAAATCATTATTATCAGGATTTTTCCAATACATTGAACCTAAAAGAAGATGGGAGAAAATACCCACCGAAAAAGGCGCCGTTAGTTTTGTATTTATTAAAGTCCGAATAGAAGCGTCGGCCAATGCAGCCTGTCTATCACTGATAGAAACACTTATAATTTCAGTTCTGATGGTATCGTAATCTGTGGTATGATTAATAAGCCAAGTGAGTCTGGCGACAAAATCAAGACCTTCTGCAGTCAGCCAACTCATTTGGGTGGGGACGTCGAAATTCAAATCGGTTACCGCTTCAGTGATGGTGGCATTTGTACATATCGTGACAAAGAAGGCTTTCCAGGGATCTGTTTTTAAAGCATCTCTTTGAGCTTGCGAGGTATTGGGGTGTATGATCCATGGTTTTATAGTGGCATAATCGAGCTCGAAGCGGGTTATCATCATTTCGGCGTTTAGCCAGGTTAATTTATTTACCAGATCATATTGCAGGTCGTTTAATGCTTCTACCATGGTGGTATTGGTACAGACACTAACAAAGAAGTTCATACCAACAGTGGTGTTTGTTTGTAAAGAATCTCTTTCTACCTGAGTGGCGCTAATGATCCATGGTTTTATAGTGGCGTAATCAAGCTCCCAGCTGGTTACGGACATTTCGGCATTTAGCCAGGTTAATTTGGTTACCAGATCAAATTGCAAATCATTTAAAGCTTCGACCATGGTGGTATTGGTACAGATATCAACAAAGAAATTCAAACCAACAGTAGCATTTGTTTTTAGTGAATCTCTTTCGGTCTGAGTGGTATTGGCATGTGTAATCCAAGGTTTTATAATGGCATAATCAACTTCCCAGCTGGTGATGATCACTTCGGCTTTAAGCCAGGTTAATTTAGTGATCAGATCAAATTGCAAATCGTTTAAAGCCTCGATGATAGTGGCATCGGTGCAAACATCAACAAAAAAGGATTTCCAAGTATCGGTTTTTAAAGCATCTCTCTGCGGCTGATCTGCGGAAGTAATCATATCTTTAATCTCACTGTATGCCATAAAGAAAGTTCCAAAAGTGGCGGCTTCTTTTACCCATTCCAGTTTTTTATTCAGAGGCAATCCTAAATTGTTTACCGCTCTGATCATTTCTGCTACATCAAGCGCACTGGCCATTCTTCTTTTATAACTGCCGTCACTTAACACAATGGCTCTTTCTGAGGCGTTAAGTTGAGAACACATCAATATAACCTCATCTTCTGGCACATCAAAACTATCCAACATTTCATTCAGACTATCTAAATTTGGCGTGTCTTGTTTTTGGATATCGGGTTTAGCGCCTTGCTGTAAAGTATGGGTAAGCTCATGAGCAAGCAGGTGTTTGCCACTTTGTGATTCCGGATTGTATTTTCCCTGATTGAAATAAACGTCGTTTCCGCTGGCAAAGGCTTGTGCTCCCAATTCTTTATTCATTTGAATGGCGGTAGCATCGTTGTGGATCCTTACATCGCTAAAATCGGTTCCAAAACCTGATTCCATTTCTTTTTTTGCTGCATTTCCTAATGGAGATCCACCACCTTTACTGCTTTGAAGTTTACTTTCTAAAGCGGAAGTGTTTGTAGGAGTCGTATCACTCGTAGCGCTTCTCTGAATAGGTTCTTTCTCTTCCTTTTCTTCCTTTTTTTGTACTTCATTATCTTCTTTTGCCGCTTGTTTTTGAACTAAAGAAGTTTGGGTTGGAGTAAAGAATCCCTCGGAATTGCTCTTTTTGTTTGAAACTATTTTGTCTGCCGTAGCATCGGCTTCAACTTCGTATTTATCATTTGATTTCCCGATATTCAGTTTTGCCTGAACTCCAAAAAAAGACTCTTCCCCCTGTTCCTTTGACGGAACGGCGCGATTGGAAAGAGAATTATTTTTTTTAGAAAAAGAACTCATGATAACTACGTTTTGGTACTTTATTTTTTCTTTTTGCCTGTTACTCCTTGCTGAATGGTGTGGGTCAGTTCATGAGCCAATAGTTTTTTACCTTCACCGGAGTTGGGGTTGTATTTCCCTTTATTAAAATAGATGTTCACACCATTGGTAAAAGCTTGCGCACCCATTTCCTGGCACATGGTAACCGCATTTTCGTCGGTATGGATTCGGATGGCACTAAAGTCAACTCCAAAAGCATTCTCCATTTCCAGTCTGATCTCCCGTCCCAGAGGATTTCCGCCTCCTTTTTTTAAATTATTTTCAACGTGGGATTTGGGTTTCTTTTCCTCTTTTTCCTCCGCTTTCTTTTGTACCGGTTCTTCCTTTTCCTCTGCTTTTTTCTGTACAGGTTCTTCTTTCTCTTCTGTTTTCTTTTGAACAGGTTCTTCCTTTTCCTCTGCTTTTTTCTGCACAGGCTCTTCTTTTTCTTCTGCTTTCTTTTGTACCGGTTCTTCCTTTTCTTCTGCTTTTTTCTGCACGGGTTCTTCTTTCTCTTCCGCTTTCTTTTGTACCGGTTCCTCTTTTTCCTCTGCTTTTTTCTGCACAGGCTCTTCTTTTTCTTCTGCCTTCTTTTGAACCGGTTCTTCCTTTTCTTCTGCTTTTTTCTGTGCAGGTTCCTCTTTCATTTCCTTGCTTTGAACGGAAGAGATCGTTTCTGAAACAGATTTTTGCTGCACTTCTTCTTTCGATTGTAAAAGACCACTATCAGCCGAACTTTTATTCACCACCTTATCTGCTACATGATCCGCTTCTACTTCAAATTGATCTCCCACACTTCCGGTTTTTAGCTTTTTTTGAATTTTAGAGCTAAAAAAAGTAGTGTTAGAGGGGTTGTCTTTTTTTCGTTTTTCAAATGCTCTCATAACTATAAATTTTTACCATTGGGTATAGATTAATTTTTCGATCCACGGAATTTTGACAATGCTAATATTCCACGGAATTTTTTCGAGTAAAAGATCCTGCGTCTTTCGTTCAATAGACAATTTTGGATTCGATTCACTCCAGTCCAATTTGCCTTCTCTTTGCAGAAATTCGCTTCTTAAAACAGCCGTAGAAGTATTCTTTAAAGCCGACCAATGATACACGGCAGAGTCTAACATTTCTTCTACTTGTTGTTTGTGTTTGTCGTTAATTTTAACCTCTCTTCGTATGGACTGCTGCAATGGGATTCCGCATAAAAACTTCTCAAAAAGCAGGGCATGTTCGTAGTCATTTTCTCTTTTGGTAGCAGCATAATGCAAAAGATGCGCGGCCAATTCTTTGTTTAAAAGCGTGTTGTTATCATCTATCAAATCACAGCTTTTCAGCATTTCTTTTAAAAAGGGATGCAAGAGGATTAAACCTGCATTTTTTACATAACAGGATTTGAAATCGCTATTGTCTTCCTGAAGTTCATCGTTCTCCTTTTCAATTAATAATTCCTCTTTTATCAAAGACGTTTCTGATACTGATTCTGATGCCAATTCGGAGGCATATTTTTCTTTAGTAGTATCCGAATTTGTATTAGGAAAAAGTTGTTCTTTTTCTTTTCCTTTAATCCTGCTTTTTTCGTCATTGCCTTTCGAAGGAGAGGACTTTATAATTGGTTTGGTTTCTTTAGAAATCAAATAAGCAGTCTTTATTTGCAGGAGCTCATCGTCATTAATAGGAAGCGGAAAAAAGGTTTTTATACTTTGAATAAAAAGCTCAAGTGTTGTATTTTTTGATGAAAAAAGAGCTTGATTTTTGTAATAAAAAGGGATAAGGGAAGCTACTTTTTGATCGGTCCAAATCTCAAAAATCACTTGCCAAAACGAAGCTTTAAATTCGTGCGACTGACTAGAGAGTACTTCTAATAAACTGTTTTTTGAAAGCGTTTTTTGATTCACTTCGGAACTTAAAAAAACGGCACTCAAAAGCGCAATTTCAGAATTAGAGAATTGATTGATAATACGTTTTTGAACCCTTTTTTGATGTATTAATTTGTGAAAGGAAAGTTTAAAACGATCATTTTGAAGTGTATTGGAATTTACTATTTCAAAAAAAGTGATTTCTTCTTCGCTGGTAGCCCACCAGGGCATACTTCCATTTTCTATGAAATAAAGTAAGGTTTTGATTTGTTTATCGTCTGAAGAAATTATGCGCATTTCGGGTACTTCTTCGGCTTCATTTTTAGACGTTTTTTGGACGTCCTGTAAAGCCTTTTGAATCTCTTTTTCGATTCGGTTTTTTATATCGTTTTTGGTCTCACTAGTAAAGAAGGAAACATCATTTTTTTCGGTATCGGACTGGATAGAAATTTCCAGTTTTTCTATTTGAATGATTTGATTATCAGGGTTTTTAATGTGACTAAGTTGTTTCTCTAAGATGGGAACCAACTCTTTTTCTATAAACACAGCAAGGTTATTTTTGATAGCATCAGCCATCACCATAGAATGGGTGTCTATCTCTAAAAAAACTTTTTGGATGCTATGTGAATTTTTAGTCATTTTTATTTGGTAATTTGATTTTTTTTTCTATCTTTGATACTCCCGATGTGGGAATACTGGGCATTTGTTCTGTTGTTTGCTTTGTTTGCGTCGTGTGGTGCACTCGTGTATCTTTTATCTCGTCTCTCTCATGTGTTTTCGATGGTTTGCCGCCCCTTATAAGCTTCAGACTCGCTAGCTTTATTTGGTCTGAAGCTTATCTTTTTTTATACCGGTATCTGAATAAAATTTCCTTCTGTCGGTTTCTGAAAATAAAACTCCGCTTTTTTAGAATACAAACTGATTACTCCGGCCAACTGACTTACATTTATGTTTATATTATTGTTGATGTGAATCATGTATTTGCTCACACGATCCTCATTGTGTAATTTTTTTCTAAGGTTGATGAATAAAACTATATCATCGTTGGTGCTCCACGGCATGGTACTATAGTAGTTGCACATGGTGCTGTTTACCCAGTTTCCGTTGGTCCAGTCTCCTCCAATATAAATATCGGTAACTCTTGTATCGGCAGCGCGAAGGGCACGTGCAATTTCACGTAATTCAAGTCCCACACTTTTATTTACATCTACGCTTGGAATATTCTCGAAGTGTTCAAAATTGTCAATAAATCTGCGGTAGTTAGCGATAGCGGTATGACGGATTAAACGTTTTTTAAGGATCTCCCATTTTCTCCAGTCTTCATCAAATCTTCCAAAGTCATCATCATCCTTATTGATCGGATCATAGTTGCTGTGAATTTTTCGATAGATGTTTTGATTGTGTGCATTAAGAACCGAGCAAGTAATACCCTCAGCACGATAGATTCGGCCATTTCTGGTCACCCCGGTTTCCGTAAATTTATAGACAGGACTAGTTGATTTTTGCGTGATGTCCTGAACTTCAAATTCAAATTTATCTTTGTCCAATTTCATGATTTTGAGTTTCTTTTGTTCTTCAATAAAATCAAACAAAAGACCTGTCGGGAATTGAGTGTTGAGTGTTTGCATGACCACATGAAGTCTGCGTAAAAACACATCGGTCAACGGAATTCTGACGATGACCGGAGCGGTGATTAAATTCACCCCGTTGATGCTGTACTTTCTCACATTAAGAATATAATGCGTTGGCATTGCCTTGATGTTACTTGGTGTTCCTTTAAGGCTTCGCGATAAATTATTGATGTATTTTAAGGAACTGATCCAAGGATACATGCATTCTGTAATGGCGCAACAGCCCAATCCGCTGTCGGGACTTATTTTTCCCTCAATGGCAAAATCGGTTATGAAGGTGGCTCCTGATTTCAGCAGCAATAAAGTTCCTCCTTTTTTTACACCGGCTTTATGCTCAAACGAATAATTGGTATTGAATAAAACTTTTAGATCGGCCGCATTTTCAACAATGTCCAGGATGTAAAAATCAAAATCCAATCCGTACTCGATTTTCTTTGCATTTAGAAACGTTTTTACATCATCAACGCTATCATTCAGATAACCTTCGATTCGGTAAAAATCATAATCGTCTATGCAATACCCCAACGGTGCTTTAATATAATCGTTGTTTAACAGATTAGTCGTGTGGTAACTGAAATTGGTTTGATGAATATAAAGATTGCTTTTTTCAAAATCCCAGGCATGCAATAAATTGTCATCAACATTATAGTAGTAAGGAACCGATTTAGCTCCTAATTTACCCATTGTTTTGGAAGGGGTAATTTTAATGCTGTTGGCAGTTATCAGATAATTATCTAAAATGCCTTTAAGTCTTCGCACCAAAGAGTCAAAATTGCTGAATGTTTTATTCTGATCTAAAAGAGACGCTTTGTAAAATTGATGTCTGTAATTTTTAAAACGACTGTTATCGGTTACCACTCCCAGCAATAAATGTTTTGGAAATGAAGTAATAGATGGATTACATTCCGATTTGAGTTGTATGAAAAGGTCTTTCAATTCTTTGTAAGTCGCCACGATATCTTTTAATAAATCGTATCGATAATGAATGTCTGCCGGAATATTGTTCGGGTCAATTGTAAATAAGATATTGATGCGATTAACAATACTTAAAAGCGGAGCTGAATAACCAAAGGACGAAAGAACAGTACTTAAATTGGCAATTAAGTCAATTCGGAACGAATTATCATTGACCACCGTATTAAAAAGTTGTTTGATCTGATTGGTTGTTGAGGTACTGTTAAAGGTTGGGATTACTTTTTTTACCCCCAATTCGTCAAGCTGACTGTATTTTTGAAAAACATCATATTTATTGTAAAGACTATCTTTTTCCGGAAAACCATTTTTACCAATAATGCTATTGGCATTTGCCTGGCTCACTACCAGAACTCTGATATTGAAAATTTCTTCCCCACCTTTATTAGAACAATCAATTTCATCACACAAAGAGGCATCTTTGGTATAATTTTCAAGATACAGTATTACAACATGATCTTTTAAATTAACAAAACTGGTTAATAAAGATTCCCCGCTTTCTAAAGGAGTTCCGAGTGGTTTCTCAGGCAGTAATTCCCACATCGGCAGGATCACATTGTTGATGTCTTTAAAAGGAAGGTACTTGCCTTTATCATTATCAAACAATCGGTAGGATTTGTAATCGATCTTGGCAAAATCAACGGTAAACAATTTTTGTTTAAGGAGAATGGACAATGGTTTGTCTGTCTCTTTTTTTAATTTTATCAAATCCCCGTCTGTCGTAATTCCGGTTCCTTGTGTTATGGTTACGGTAGAATAGTCGGCATTGGCAGAAAGCTGAAAGCCACAAACAATTCCTGTACCCGTAAGAGAGATTCTATCCAATCGATTTTGGTCATCAAAATAATCAATAGTTTCATTGAGCTGATAGTGGGTTAACACCTGATCTTCTACATAACTATGATAATGCCCTGTAATGGTAGTAAGTTTTGTTGCCATGACCTTGTATTTTTATAATGTTCCTAAATTTGTTCTTCCTAAAACTATTTTTCCTGAAATCTCTTCCTCTTCGTCGACACAATTGTACAAGGTGCCTGTTGGATAAATAGAATTTAAATTTGATAATGTTTTGATGAAGTCCGGCAAAGCATCTTGTTTGTTTTGCGTTTTATCGGTCAGGAATTTTTTGAAATCCTCTTCAAAATCCATCAAGTCATTGTTTTTTGGGGTGATATGGTCTTTTCGATATCCGATCCAGCAGATTTTACCCAAAATGTGGGACGGAATTTCTTGCCGGATTACGTTTTCGGCAAAATTCCTAAAGTCAACATCTGCAAAACGATAGGTATAACCGGGTAAAACCACACTGATTTTAAACGAATACGGATTGGGTACACAGCAATCCTCCGAACAATCCTCTATGCAAATCGGCATATAATAACTTTCGTCAATTACTTTGTTGGGGTCGGGAACCAGCAGTATATGTTCTACCAGAAAAATGCCCTCATCGCTGAATTCTTCTTTAAAGAAAGTCAGTAAATCCAGCATCGCTTCTTTTACATCCTCTAAAGTCAGATGCAATTTGTACTGACGGGCTATGATTCGGTCCGGATTGTTGAGATCGTTAACAAACTCCGGATTGATGATGTGAAACGAATATTTATGCGTATTGGATTCAATCACTTCAAAAGTGTTCATTACGGTATCTTTAAAAGGAATTCCGTTGTCTCGGTCTTTTATAAGAGCATCAAACGCGTGCTCGATTTCTTTTTCAGTGGTTTCGTAGATTTTCAGGATGGCAAGATACATTTCCTTAATAGCAGTCGATTGATTCGGGTAATCTTCGGTTGCCGTTAACAGTATGTTGGTCGCACTGTTTCTGATTCTCCATCTAAAAAGATTTGGAAGCACAGCCGGACTCGGATCATAGATTTGAACAAATAAATTAGAGATGTTTTTTCTTTTGATTCCTCTTTTGCTTGTATACGGATTTTGATCGCCTTTAATTCCTAATAAACCCGCAATTCGGTTTTCCAATCCCGTTACATTAAACGTATTCCACAGATTAGACACAGGCTGATTGAAGTAATTAAACCCGCTTCCTCGTTGACTGCTTATGGTGTTGTAATTGATTAGAAAATCAGCTTTGTTTTGTAGTACAATTTCATCAGAAGCAGCACCGTATAGTGATTTCATTAAAAAAGCATATTCTGCAAATCGTTCTGCAAATCGGGCAATAAGATGGTCTTTTATTTCATTTTGTCTTTGCACAGCATCGTCCAGATGACCAAATAATAATTCGTCCAGTTTTTCTTCGCTTGAATTCAGATAGGTATTGTTTACGATTTCGTTAAAACCCGTCATATCTGAAATGGGCTGGGTAAAATAGGTATTTGGCAGATTGTTGCTGATAGAAAGCAATTCTTTGATGTTGCTCAGATGTTTGAAATAACTGGCCAAAATCTGATCAAAAAACAGTAGATATCCTTTAAGTTGTTTGGCTTTGGCTTTTCGTTCCGCACTGGCAGATTCTGACAGACCAATTTCGCCAATACCGTAATTTTCAGGAAAGTTATTGGTAACACTGGTATAAAAATCAGATTCTACAATTCGGCCTTGCGGTATTTTTAGTTCCCTGTTTTTAGCTGCTTTTTGTTGGGAATAGGCAAGGTCTTCTTTTAATTCGTCTAAGTACTTTTTGGCTTTTACTTTGTTGACTGTAACTGGCAAAACTCCTTTGCTGAAGTTCAGCGTGCTTTTAGAACAAAGACTTGGTTTTTTATTGGTCGGAATGCAGATGTTCCAAACGCTTCCTTCTGCTTCTATAGCATCACAATTGTTCAATGAGATGTCTTTAATTACTGCTACACCTTCTACATTCATGATGATTTGCATAATGTCTGAAAGGCGTACTTCTGTTTTTAAAGATGAGTTTTCTAATTCTGTGGTATCAATAAATCCGTTATTCAGAAAAGGGCCCTCATAGATCTCATCACTTGAATAACCTTTCTCAAACATTTCGGCTAACGAATAATATCTGATGGTTGGCGATAAGTATTTTTCGAGTTCTAAAGTAATTGCAGCATGAACATATTCTTCATTGGCTTCGGGAATAATTTCAATTAAAGCACAAACCGCTATAGGCTGAATTTCTACTTCGCGTACTTCTAAAATATCTTCGCAAAGGTTTCTGTTCTCGTGAAATTTTTCGATTATTTTAGCTTTAAGCAGCTTTTTCTCGGCAACTGTACTTTCTTCAAAATCAACCAGTATATTGTAGTATCCTTTGATTTCAGATTCTTTAATAAAAGTAGGCAAGGTGTCTGCGAAGTCTTCTTTTTTGAGCGAAATCTTTCCCTTTTTACAATTGATAAATAACTTTTTGGTCGTTTTTTGAAGCCAGCAATTTTTGATTTTTGCGGGTTCAATATCAATTATAATTTTGCGGTAATCAAGAGCTGTAACTGCTTGTGTTGGCAAAATTTCGGCAGCGGTAAAAAACTGTTCGTCGATTGGGGTGGAATTATTGCTTAACAAATCTTCGATCGGCAAATTGATTCTCATACCCAAATCGGTAATCGCATAACAAAGCACTTCCAGAATCGTAATTCCGGGATCATGCGTATTGTAGTCGGTCCAAAATTGGCTTCCTAACGATTCAATGTACTCGATTCCCTTTTTTCGAAGGAAGTCAAAACTCATGTCATCATTGGAACTGACGTTTTTCGGGATGCTGATATGTTGGTTTACAGTTGACATTCTTCTTTGTTTTCTATGGTGTTAACAGTACATTGTTTGATGTCGATGCTGATGAAATGACTTTTTGCTGAAACTAAAATCGATTTCGGATTGGATGGAACCGCGACTTTATCTGACAGGGCGCCATTCTTTAATAGTTTTACATCTTGCAGATAATCAACATAACCTAACTTTTCGATGTAATTAATGAGCAAACTCGAGTGAATACTGACTCCAAATGTGATCGGACTATTTTTGTCGAGTGCCCAAGGCGATAAAAATTTGATTATATCGGTATTGAGTTGTTGCGAGTAGAAATTCTCATCAAAACCGGGTTTGAATTTCACTTTTAAGTCAACCTTAACTTCTTCATAATTCGGATTAATGACAAAAGTAGTTACGTGCAACGAGTTCAATTGATCGATATGTTTTTTGACCTTGTTAAGGGTCGCCGTACTTACTCGGGGTTGATAAATGTCGAATACGTTTTTGTTTACCGTGTCCGGAATCACAACCAAAGTCACATTGCCGGGCGATTGATAGGAATTTTCAGAAGTATGATTCAGGCATTTTACCTTATACAATTCCGGAAATTTTTGCAGTACGATATGCTCGTAATCCCACATGGTAATCGCTCTGTTTTTGTGACGAAGGCGTTCGCTTATTCTTCTGTAATACTCTTCGTTAGATTCTTCGGGTTTGTGATCAAAACTGTTGTACGGTTGTGTTACCGATTTTACATTACTCAGTCTTTGGATTAGTTTGGAAATAGTTTCGGCTTCTAGTCCGGTTTTGAGATGTGACAGTTCATTGGAATTGTTTTGAAAAGTAGCCAAAACCGCTTGCGAATGAATGCCGATCATTTTACAAACGACATCGTATTTTTTATGCATTTTGGCTTTGAGCCAGATATAATTTTTAGGAAGTCTGGTGTTGTTTTGAGTGGCTTCTTTGGGTAAGCTGAATTTCAGGATGCCCGATTGCAATAAGTTATCGGTTTCATTCAATAAAATATCAGAATAGTTAAGCGTGCGCCATTCATTATGACCCAAAACGGACCATTCTATTTTCTGTTTTGCGGTGAAGGATGGGGTTAAGGTATTTTCGCTTCCTTCCAATACCTGAAAAAGCAAGGTGATTTGCTGTAATTCCTGTACATTTTCCAGACCAATAAACAATTCTCCGCCTTTGCAATAGGTAGGAAGCAAATATGAATTTTTGTTTTCTACATAATCTAAAGTTGATTTTAGATAAGAGTGTTCTTCTGCATGTCCGAAAGGATGTATATGAAATAATTTGGCTTTGTTTGTGGTATAAGCCTGTTCAATGGTTTGTGTTCCCGAGGCGATAAAACGAGTCGTCTCTGAAGCGGTATAATTCAGAACAAAACGCTCCACCATTGGGGTGTAAGGTGCATTTGGAATTCCGACCGTTTTGATGTCATTGGAAATGGCCAGTGCATAGGTTTTTGCATATAAGTCATGCAAAAAAGAATTCGTTAAGGTCAATTTTAATTGTCCGTTTTTCTCGGTAATGTAACTTGCATTGTTAAATGTGAAGGTTGTTCTAATGGGTGTAATTTCATTAAATAAAACTGCGTCTAATCCGTTATTTTTCCAAATGTTATTGGTTAAAACGGAAAGGCTGTATTTAAAATAATTCTTATCTGCTACAATGTCAACCACATCTCCTGTTGGGGCTGCAATAGCATCATTTGTGGCAAAATTGACACGGTTAATCACTTTGTAGTTGCTTTTTTTATATCCTTTATAATGATCTTTAAAGTTTTCAGGTGTATTTTTCCAAAAAATTTCAGTGTTGATTGCATTCCAGTTTTTTGTAAAAGCCTCGTCGTATTTGATGTAAAAATTCGAACCGATAACAGGTTGTGTTGAGAAAGGGAAAAAGGGTTTTACCGCATTGATAGTACCCATATCATTTTCTAAAACAGCATTCTGAATGTTTTGTACATCTATGTTTATCGTGATAGTTTCTAATTTGTTTTGGGCTAATGATTTGTAAAGATCATAGCCACCGGCTTCTGTTGTATCGAGATAGAATTTTGCAAGAGGTAAATCCGTAGCAAATTCTTCGCCGTGTACTTTGGGGTTATAACCCGTAATGGCGTCTGCATTTTCATCGAGCACAAAAGCAATTTTCATGATTTTTCCGTTAACGGAAGTATTGAAAGGTTCTCCCACTTTTATAGGGGCTACTTCTGAAATTTCAGCCACTTCAAACCATTTTTTGGCGGTGGTTAACTGCAGGCTTAAACAAGCTCTCAGGGCAGCAGAAGTGATATTAGTGATGTTGCTTTGAAAGGTAAAGCTGATCTGTACGGTTCGTTTTCCTTCGGCTAATGAAAAAATAGGAGAGGCAATGGCAAAACCCAGCGTAACATCAGGTAATTCTGTTGGGAAACTGTCGTCTTTCACATAACCAAAAGGCCACCATTGGGTGTTGTTTTTATCGGGAAATGCTTTTCCTAAACCATCATAAGAATTAGCAACCGGACTGGCTACTATTTTTTTGGAAAGGATGTCGTTATAAATGTTTTTCAATGAAGAAACAACCGTTTTATTGGCAATCAATTCGTTGTTTGAAGAATAAGTTCTGGTTTTTCCGATTGCATCTTTGCCACCGTCGAAGCCTGTTTTGGCGTCAATTTTTTCCTGAACCGCATTTTTGGCTAATTCAAAAACAAGATATACCTTGTCCGGTGTCGCAGGAAGTTTGTCAATATGTAAAACTTGATTGTAATAAAAATCAAGATGGCGTTTGGTGAGGTTGTTGTATCTTTTTTTGCTGTTTTCCAACAACATCAAAAAAGTAATAAACAAAGTCAAATGCGGTGTAATGGCAAACTCTTGTTTTTGTTCCGTAATCAGATCAACGAGTTCTTTTTTAATCCGATCCAGTAACAATTGATTTTCTATGGATGGATTTTTCCCCGTTAATTTAAAAAAGTCGAAAAAAGGTTTCCAATCACCTGAAGGGGTTTTAGGATTAGCTGTTTCGAAATAATTGACATACTCAGAAAAATTATAAGCAAATAAAACCCAGTCGGTCAGTTCGAAATCGTTAAGACGAATGTTTTCAGGTTGCAACGCGTTGATATAGCGTTGCTTTTGGTCGCTGCCATTCGAAGTCAAAACACTCACTATATTGGTACAATTACTCATCTTCTAACAATTTATAAATCGGTTCCTTCTTGTTTGTAAAATGGATACACCATATTTATTCTCGAATTGGTGGCGCGTACTATAAAATCAATCAGTACTAATAATTCGCCATTCAAATCGTCGCCTTTTGTAATGTCAATTTTTTCAACGTCAATTCTTGGTTCGTGATAGAGGATGGCTGTTCTAATCAATTCAGAAACAAACGTTTTTAAGGTTTGGTTCAATGGATTAAACAGCAACTCATCCATATTACAGCCGTATTTGGGTTGCATGATGCGTTCGCCAATTTTGGTTGAAAGCAAAATCTCCAGGCTGCTTTTGATGTCGTTTTCATCAGTGAGCATGGTGACTGTTTTGCTGCCTGCATTAAATTCAGGAGGGAAACTCCATCCAATACCTAAAAAATCTTGTTCCGTTTCCATAATTAACCAATTAAAACCGTTGCTAATCCGGCTACTATTGTGCCGCCATGTGCAGTTGAATCACCCATTCGTGCGGCGGGTTTACCTCCAATTAAAACCGTTGCAGAGCCTGCAACGATACTGTCCGGTGGTCCCGTACAAGTGGCCATGTCGCCTACACATGCTGCGGGAACTCCACCAATTAATACGGTTGGTGAACCCGGAGGTAAAATAGGACCACCCACATGAGGAACCGTTGCGGTAACCATTGGGCAAACATGCATATCTGAAATTCTGGCGGCTGGTGCTCCCATAATTTTAATTTATTTGTACGATACTTCCTTTTACAATCGCAACGGCGCTCGATGACATTTCGGCACCTGCGCTTCCTTCTGCTTTGTATTGTGCTTTTGCTTTTAAGGAAACATTTGCTCCTTCAATCGTTACATCGCCGGTGGCGATTAACTCAATGTTTCCGGCACTTTCCATTTTTATTCCTTTACTGTCAATGGTGATTACGTTTGAATTTTCATCTTCAATTATAATCACGCCTTTGTCTTCATCGAGTGTGATCTTTTTGCCGGCAGGGGTTTCAATTCCGATGGATTTTTTTTCATCGTCAAATAAAACCTTCATTTCGCTTCGGGTTACAATTCCTTTTTGGTGGTTGTCATCGGAAGCTACAATTGGAGCAGGTTTTCCGCTGCTGTGAAGCATTCCTAATACGATGGCATTGTTCGGGTCTTCGTTGACAAATCCAATAATGACTTCGTCTTCTATTTCAGGTCTGAAAAAAACACCTCTGTTTTCCCCCGCATCCGGTGAAGCTACCCGGCACCAAATGCCTTGTTCTTCGTTATTGATGATGGGGATTTTTACCAAAATGCGATCTTCACCATTGGGATCACTCTCTAATTGGGTGACAATTCCAACATGCAGTCCTTTTATGGCGGGAATGATTCCTGAGCCGGTTGGCGTATGAATGTCGAACGTTTCAGAAAACCACTCCGGATTTAGTCCGAATTGGGCATCGATTGTCCAGTTTCCTTCTGACAGTTCATGAAAAACACCTGTGACATAGGCATCACCGTTAAAGCGATCTCCAACACCTTCCAGCGTAATTATGGTATTCGGTTTTACGGCAGGAATGCCTTGAAACTTAACTCTTCCACGGATTTTAGATAATTGTTGAAACAATAATTTAGCATCGGCCCAATCCTGAAGTTCTACTTCGGTAATGGTACCGCCGTGACGTAATTCAAGGTTTTCAAGCTTGATAATTTCAGACAGATCGGAAGCCGAAAGATTGCCGTTCAAACTTACGCTTGGGTCATTGGCTTCAATTTCAACTAACTCCTGATTGGTATAATCCCAACTGTAGGAGGACACTTTGGCAAATTGATTTCGGGCATCGATTTCGGCGTCAAAATCAAGTATAGTAGCTCCAAAAGTGATCGTTTCAACAGACGAAGCTGTTACATTAGGTTTGCTGATGGTAATTTTTCCGTTCTCAACAAAACAAAGTTTGCCATTGGCTTGTGCTCTCGAAACAATAAAATCCCAGTCGGAGGTATTGTATTGAACGAGTTCTTTATGACTGAAATTAGTCGCTTCAACGTCTTTTTCCAGCCCGTAAAGATCAATAATGCTTTCAAATGCTTCGCTGTCTTTTACCTCATAAAAGTATTTGCTTTTTCTTCCAATAGTGAGTTTTACGGCTTCATCTTTGCATTCGATAATCAGCAAAGAAGCACTGCTTTTTATTTTAATGGAATGTTTGATGATGATGCCTTTGTAAATGGTTTCTTCATCACTGTGATAACCGGCATGAATTTCAATTTTTTTGCCCGGAATCAATAGATCTTCATTGCTCAATTTGAATTCTCTTTCAGAAGCTTCTCCGTCTACCAGAACAATTTGAGCCATAGGAATCCGATTGACTTCATTTTGCACCACTATGCTTTTTACTTGATAGGTTTTAGATAATTCTTCGCCTTCAATTAAAATTTTAAGTGTTACTAAATCGGCACTTTTACTGGTTTGTATGACTCCGCTATTGTTCATTAAGATTGTTTTTGTAAGGGTGGAAAAAATAGTTTTTGCCCTGTTTTTAATTTTCTGAAATTGACAATGTTATTGGCTTTGGCGACTTCGAGATAATACTTAGAATCGCCGTAGATCTGAAAGGACATCAAGGGTAAAGTATCACCCTCTTTTACCGTTCTGTAATGCGTTAAATCGGGTGACTTATTATTTTCTCTTGCGGCTCTTAAATTGTCTTCAACAAAACCTTGAAATTTTACTTTTGCAACTGCTCTGATGGGTGTTCCGTCGGGTTTAAAGAGTTTGAATTCTACATCCATTTCAGTCAAAGCTCCTTTAAAGAGCAATGTTCCCCACGAAATAATCAGGTAATTGGGTTTGTGTTTGTCTCCGTTGTAATTTAAAACCACTTTTTTAAATTTCTCAATGTCATCAATGATGCCATCGTCGGAACTTTCGTAGCCGTTGATTACGCCGGATCGGTCAAAAACAAAATCGAGTTCGAGGTTTTCAGGTAATTTTTTATTGAATTTTGGAGCGATGGTGCTCGTTCCTGAAGCCTGCGTTTTATCGGTTTCGATTTTATAGTGATACGTGTACTTTTCCGGATTCATGAGCGTAGAAAAGGTACCGTCGGAAATTTTGTTGTTAAATTCCGGGTCACTATAGGCAACGACTTTTAGTTTTTCTAATTCTCCTAACATGACTTAGCGTTCTTTTTTACGTTCGATGATTTTCAGTACTTGTTCTACGCATTCGGCTACCGCATCTTCATCGGTACTTTTTGGAGTACTGGGAGAAGTTGCCGGTTTTGATCCTTCGTTCACGTTTATTTTAATGTGAAGCTCTTTTATTTCTATGGGCATAACTAGCTTTTAAGTAAGGTGAAATAATTGTAGGTAAGCTCAAAGTTTTCTACTACAAGCTTACTTTCTTCGGCATTAAAATCTTCCACCGACCATTTTACAGGATAGGCATGAACCACGTTCCATGAAATCAAAGGCTGATGTTCTTGATTCAGCAATTTGATGGTCAGGTTTACGGGTTTGAAAGAAAAGTTTTCTATAGCATCTCTGCACCAATCAATAACAACAGAATCAATCAGTATTCCTCTCTTTAAAGTCAGGTTTGGATATTTTGTCTTTACAGGGAGTTTGTGCTTGAATCTATTTTCTCCACCTTCGGCAATCTCCTCGGTTTCAATGTCAACAGACAAGCCGGAAACAGATTGAAACTGATGGTCCTTTTCTTTCGAACCAAGACCTTCAAATTCAACTAAGAAGTGAAAACCGACAGGTGGATAATAGTTAGCCATGATTAGTCATTTTGAATGGATAAACCTTCGTGCACCAATTCCATAGATTCGATAGCGACTTCGTTTCCGTCAGCTTTCAAATCGGTGGATTGAATTTTAGTTGGCCACGCATTTTTTACTTTCCAGATCAGCACCGGTGCATGCTCTTCGTTCAGTAATTTGATCGTGATATCTCTTCTTTCTATGGTGTTTAGTTTTACCGTGTTCCACCAGGCGTAATACTCATTGTCGCTTGCAAAGGTTCCTCGTTTCAACGTGATGTTGGAGAATTTCTGCATGCCCGGCATCTTGATCTTACTGTATTCAGGACTTGCTCCTTGGCGGTATTCGATAACTTCAGTTTCTACATCTAATCCGGAAACTTCTGTAAATCCTATTTTTGTTCCACCCCAGTCAACTGAGAAATGAAACTTTGGTAGCGGATAACTCATGATCTATATATTTTTAATGTTGATATTAATTAAGATTCCTGCATTTTGTGAGAGAAACGTAGAATGATAAATTCTGCCGGACGCACTACTGCCATTCCGATTTCGATAATCATTCGGCCTTCCAGAATGTCAATAGCCGACATGGTTTGTCCCAGTCCGATTCTAACATAAAAAGCTTGTTCAGGTTTTGCTCCGGCCAATGCTCCGGCGCGCCATTGAAGAATTAAGAAATTCTCGATCATGGCTCTCACTCTGATCCAGGTATTGGCATCATTAGGTTCAAATACAAATTGTTCGGATGCTTTTTTGATGGATTCTTCGGCCATATTAAAGAAGCGACGTACCGGAACATAACGCCATTCGTTATCGTTACCTGCCAAGGTTCTTGATCCCCAAACCAAGGTTCCTTTTCCAGTAAAACTTCTGATGGCGTTGATGGATTTACCGGCAACTGTATCAACATTTAGATTGTCCTGAATGGTATTGGTGATTTTAACGGTAGGTCTTATAACATAGTTCAAACTAACATTTGCAGGTGCTTTCCAAACCCCTCTGTCCTTATCTACTCTGGCGTAAATTCCGGCTATAGCAGAACTTGGAGGAAGTGTGATCGGCAGGTTGTAAATCTCTGTTAGAATTTTGTTGTAAGTAGCGTTGTCAATGCTTTCTAAAGTGCTTAATTTTCTTCCGTTTAATTCACCATTATTTAAATCTTTTCCACTAACGGATTTAATGGCATTTATAAGCGCAGGTAAGGCCACGGTAAAACCTGTAAAACTACTTGTAAGCCCGGTAATGGCTACTTGAGTAGTCAAAGGTGTATAGTTTACCAGTTTTTTTAATTCGGTATCAAAACTTACGGTATCTGTTTGAACAATTTTTAGCAGTTTCGCTGTTGCGTTCTCAGTCTGTATTTTTTTCTTTAATGTTTTTAAGTTTTTATATACAGAATCAATTTTATTGTTCGCCGTAAAAAGCAAGTTAAAGGCCGTCAAAGTACTTGAAATCGTACCTGCAATAACCATATCTTCGTCTGATATTGTGCTAATTGCCGCGTTTGCTTCATCGTTTAATGCATCTCTCAAAAGGGATAATTCTTCTAAGGTCGCAAGTAAAATATTCAGGTTGTTTAAAAACGTTGTTTTTTTGGTAGCGTCACTGGTAAAACTTACTGCCAGGTTAAAATCGTTCGGACCATTATTGTACATCTGTAAAAACATGTTACTTATTTGACCCGCAATGTTTCCTACAACAGGTTCATTAACCAGTTTGTTTACTGTTGCCGCAATTCCCGTAACAGGACTTTCAATAGGTACAAGTGCTGCAGCGATTTTATCATAAGCTTTTGCCGTATACGAGTAATGTTTTAATATTATTTTGGTAGTATCAAAAGCATAGTCCAATATGGTTTCTAAGTGTGGATAATAAACGGCTCCGTACTTAATGGTGTCTTTTTCAGAACTGATTTTATTTCTTAAATCATCTATATTAGTATCTGTTGGACTTGTTTCATCGTAATTCAAGGTATCAATTAAAGTAAATCGGTCCTGAAGATTTTGGCATTGCGCTAAGGCATTGTTGTACAATCCGTAGAAATCAGTGATTGTTATTGCGGATACTTTTGTGGCGTCCGGAAACAGGATTAATGTGGGTTCGTCAATTTTTTCTAATTCTAATAATCCATTGTTCAACGCTACGCTATTGTTGATTGCTATAACAGGACTGTCTGCATCATCCAAATCATTTCCGTAACGACCTACCGATACAATGTAACAAGGACCACCACCATTTGCAAAAAATAGTTGTAAGGAATAGTACATCAAGAAAGGTTGTTTTGAAGTCGGTTGATCCACAATAATAGATCTTGTGTCGCCAGTATCAGTTGAAACATCATTAATGGTAACACTAATGGTTGTTTCTGGTTTTGCAAAGCCGAAAAAGCGTTCGTATTCTAAGAGAGATGTTATTCTTGTCGGTTTCAATTTCAAATCTCCATTAATCTTGTTCGTAGCTTTCTCAGTATAACCAATAAAAGCGGGAATCGCTGTTTCTACCTGGGCAACGGAAGGAGGAAACTTTACGATTTCCTCAACATATACTCCAGGCGTTTTGTAAGTTGTTGCCATAATTGATTGTTTTTAATTATTAGATAAATATTTCCGAATAGTAATCACCATTGTTTTTTGTTATTGATTTTACGGATGGGTTAGGATAATGGCTGCTGGCCGGCTCCGGAGGCGTAAAATCGGTAAGAGGATCAATTTCAACAAAACCCGAGTAAGTCAGTGGTTTTGCAGCATTGGTTTCAATTTCAGTTGCTGCTTTGCGGTTGATGTATTTCCAAAGCGTTTTTCGATTGTCAAAATGAATTTTATAGTGCGGGCTATTCAATTTGCCCAAATCAATAATATTATCAGGAGCATTGTCGCCTTGCAGTGTCAATGAAACAAGTCCGAAGACATCTTGTTTCTGTGATGGGTGTAGTGTGGCTATTAAATCGACAGTGGTTGCTTCAGATACTAAAAAGGCATTTGAAATTAACTTGTTGTCGTTTATTTTTGGAAGGTATTCAAAAGTGACCGGCTCGCTCGCAGGTCTGACGTTGCTGAATAAAAATACTTGATCGAAGGCAAAGTCTAAATCAGTATAATTTTCAAATTGATAGTCGTTTGTACTTATTAAGAAGTTTAAGTTCACATCAACGGGAGTTGGTATAAAAGGATCCAATTCGTCTGCTTCTTTGACTTTAATGTATACTCTAAAACCTGTTTTGGTTTTTTTGAATACCATTTTGTAGTTTTTGAGCGTTGTATTGGTTTCTAAAGTTGGCGTTATCGTTACAAAGTCATCGGCGCTGTAATTTTGCAGCATTTTTTCTTTGTCAGCGCCCGACATGGCCGCAAAAGTTTCTTCGCCGTTGTTCAGAAAGTAATTGTGAAAAACGGTTACTTCAAATAACAATCCATATGTAAGGTTAAAACTCATGATTGCTCGCTTGTTTTTGTTACACCTTTAATTCTGCTGATCAATTCTCCTTCTCCTTGTGCAATATTGCGCTCAATTTGTATCATGCTGACTTTGTATAAAGCCGATGGAAGCTGTTTGCCGCCTAATGTTCCCCAGATATAGTTCAATTCCTCAAAAGTGGGGGTATAGAGTTCTACTGTGAATCTGAAATTGTCAATATTGGCCATGGCAACATTATTTCTGTTGTAAATAGTGTTGGCTTGCGTGAATAGTTTTTTCCCTTGAAAAAAGGCAATGATTTTCGAAATGTCATTAAGGGAGTTGATGTATTTCGTTCTGTTGGCACTAAAGAGTATGTACAGGTTTAAATTGATAATACTGTTTTTGTATATTGTTTTAGTATTTTCAATAGCGTGATTGGGAACATTTTTTAAAGTAGCTTCCTCGTCCAGATTAATTAACGTAAGCGCTACTTTATCGTCTAAATTTGTCGCTATGGTTTCGTTTTGAGACTCTAAAAAAGCGATATTTTCAGCCACAATCGTTTTCTCCAGCCCAATTTCTTCGAGATAGCTGTTTACTTGTTCTGTAATTATCTGAATAACTTCAAAAATCATCTTGGGATAAAGTTTAAATATTCTATACTTATTACTAATTTGATTGCCTTATACACAAACCTACTTTGCGAGGGTATAATTCCTAATTTCTAACTGTTTAAAAGCAGTATTTGTATGCTCATTTTGAGCTTACTTTTTTAGATATAATCGATATTCAGTTTTTGATTTATTCCCTTATTTTAGGAATCAAATAAGTGTTTTTTTGCTTTTTTCATGACATCCGAATTGTACTAACACTATATAAAATTTGACTAAAAGGGATTAGTTCCAAGGCGTAGATTAAAAAGTAAAAGAGGGGGGTGTAGATTTTACTTTAAAATTGTAATGGTTTGTATGGCTGATAGTTATGTCTAAGTTAGAAAAAAGAAAGGGCATCAAAAAAGGGTATTTTTACCCTTTTTTCGTTTAATTTATTTTTTATAAAATATTGATTATCAGATAGTTAGTTGTAATTGCGAATTTTAGCTTTAATTTCTACAAAAATAAAACCGTCGTATTTTATTACAAACCTTAAAAAATTATAGTATAAAAACTATAAAGTGTTCATTTTTAAGTCAGTAGTTATTCTTAAAATTATTGGACTTGTTATTTGTAGAGAATTTCAGGGCTATTTTGTGTAAGACTTAAAGAAATAAAGGGAAGTGATCTCCTTTGTTAGTTCCGGAAGTATGTCTTTCTTTTTTTGGGGTAGTTTATAAAATTATTCGAATACCATTTTATTTTTTACAGGCGGGAAATAGTATTGCTGTTTTTAATTTTTTTAATGCACAATTAAGATATAAAACGGGTAATTATACTTAGTGTAATGTAGTCTATTTCTTCTACATTTGATTCCTTTAAAACATTTGAGAATCAAATAATGGATACTTTTTTGTTTTAAACAAAGGTAATAAAAGGAATTTTATAGAGGGATCAGGCATGTTTAAATAAAAGCGGATGTTCTAAAAATGTAAAAAACGATTTTATACTGCCATTTCGGTTTCCTGCGGATAAGAATCCGGTACTCATACCTATTTTTCAATTTAAACTTTTGTGTCCTTGTATTTTTATGAGGAAATACAAGTCCTGTTAGCTTTATTTTCAGGACATGTTTTTTTAGCGATCAGGTAAAAAAAAGGAGACCGGATGAGGTTGATAGTTTACAGATTCTTATAAAAATGTAAAATATAAAAATAGAGAGGTCTTCAAAAAAGCAAAACGAAGAAATCCTTAACCGACAGACAAATACAACTTTTAATTTAGAATATAAAAAGATGAAAGCGAAGAAAGAATTTACAGTTGCAGATTATCTGCTCACTAGACTCAAACAATTAAATGTTACCGAAGTTTTTCAAATTCCGGGTGATTATGTAAAACATTTTACACAAGCCTTAGAAGATTTCAATGGCATCGAAACCATCGGAACTACTAACGAATTAGACGCTTCCTATGCGGCAGATGCTTACGCGCGTACCCGAGGTTTAGGTGCGGTGTCTTTGCAATATGGGGTTAGTACTTTTAGTGCTTTGAATGCTATTGCCGGTGCTTATGTAGAGCGTAGTCCTGTTGTGGTAATTAGCGCTACTCCCGGATCAGATGCCCGACAAATAGGAAGTATGTATAATGTACTTTACCACCACTCAACAGGTAACCTCAACGCAGATCAGGAAGTATACGAAAGGGTAACGGTTGCTGCCGAGACTTTAAGCACTTCGGTAGGTGCTCCCGAAAAAATCGATAAACTACTTATTGCAGCACTTACCTATCAACGTCCGGTGTACATAGCCTGTTATAAAGAGGTGTGGGGCGAACCTTGTCCTAAACCACCCGCTAAAAAACTACAGGCCGAAATCATAAAGAGTGAACCGGCGGCACTTGATAATGCGGTTACTCAAGCCTGGACTCAAATTACACAGGCAAAAAAGCCTATAATTTTGGCAGGTGTAGAGCTCTTGCGACATGATTTAACTACCCAGTTAGAAAAACTTATTAAAGAAAGTGGGATGTTGTACACGACAACGTCACTGGGAAAAACGGTGCTGGATGAGAAAGGAGATAAATTTATAGGAACTTATTCGGATCAGGCCTCAATACCCGAAGTGATTAGCCTTGTTGAAGGATCTGATTGTATACTGTCTTTAGGTACGATCATTACCGATGATTATTTATGGTTGGTAGAAAATAAATTTTCGGACATGATTCAGGCTACTACGCAGGAAATGCGAGTGGGTTATTTTACGTACAATGGCGTAACCTTAAAAGACTTTATTGAAGCTTTAACAGAACGTTTTAAACTAGCTGCTGCTTATCCTTTAAAAGTTGTGGCACCACCTCAACCAAAATTTCCGGAGCCTTGGAGATCTAACTCCGATCCGAAATATGATGCAACACCCGAGGTAATAACCTTTAACCGCTTTTTTGAACATACCGTTTCCTTTTTAGAAAAGCAGAAAATGCTCGACAAAATTGTGATGACTTATGGTGTAAGTACGTCTATGTATGTGGCCACTAATATTTATGGTTTATCTAAGAACGCTTATATCTCCTCGGCTGCGTGGCAGTGTATTGGTTTTGAAACCGGTGCAGCTTCCGGTGCTCAATTAGGGAGTGGTAAGCAAGCCTGGACTGTAGCGGGTGATGGTGGTTTTATGATGATCGCACAGTCGCTTTCGACTCTTGCGAGATACAATATCAATTCCGTAATTTTTGTAATGAGCAACGGAGTGTACGCGATAGAGCAGGTATATGTAGATATGGATGCCTTTAAACCGGGGCCGTCTCATAAGTTTGATGCATTTGATATTCTTCCAAAATGGGATTATCAGGCACTTGCTAAAGCATTTGGAGCAAACAGTTACCGAGCCGAAACGGTTACAGAATTAGACGAAGTGCTTCTTAAACTTAAGAAGAAAACAAATCTTCCGAGTTTAGTAGAAATCGTAATTCCTGAAAAAGATCTCGCCCGACAAATGAAAAGGCTGGGAGAGGAATAAAGACAATTACAAATCAAAAGATTAACAACTATAAAACATACGACAATGACAAAAAAAACATACTCTATTTTTGGAGCAGGTGCAGCCGGGCTCTATACAGCCTGGAGGTTGCTGGACGGAACTTCCAAGCTTAAGAAAAACGAAAAAATGCTTGAAAAAGGCGATGTATTGGAACTTTATGATTGGGGGGAATACGATTTTTCTAAAAAAGATCCGGGGACCAGAGCACCGGGAGCACGTGTTTGTACCTGGCATTATAAAGACAATAAAGACAATTCGTATCTGGAATTGGGCGGTATGAGGTATTCGTACTGGAACGGTACTCCAATGGGAGCCGGGCATCGTGTAGTTACTAAAACCATTGAAAAATTAGACTTAAAAAAGGATTCAATTCCCTTTAATGAGTCCGCTGATCCCTTAATGTCTTTGCGTGCTAAGAATATGTATGTCTCCGCTGTTAGTTCTAATCAGCCCGCTCCCTATGCGGCAAACAATTACGGTGAAGACGCTCCACCGGATGATGGATTTACAACGATACAATCGGTAGCGATTACACAAGATTCAGGGCCTACAACACGAAGAGAATGGTGCAAATTTTATGACGAAGGAAGAATCAATATCGAAATGCCGGAGAGTTCGATCTTTAAAAAAGGAGATTTACTAAAAGAAATTGGCTATTGGAATCTGGGTTATGATATGCTTGGGCAAGAAGGTTTCGGTTATTTGTCCGATGGTAATGGTTACAGTTCAAACGTAGTAAACAGTAATAGTGCCCAGTCGTTTAATGTCAATGATGAGTTTACACCTGGTACAGAATACAAAACTTTAATAAAAGGATATTCCAGCTTATTTGATGCCTTATTTAATGAAGTTGAAAAATTAGCTAAAAAGAAAGGAATTACACTGAGTTATTTCCCAAATACCAGACTGCGTTCTATTTTGCACGATAAGTCCAAAGCACATTTTACAACAGCAACACGCAAGGCTCCGGATAAACTTGCAGAAAGTAAAATATGTGATGCTGCGTTTCTTGCTATGCCAAGAGCGGCAATAGAATTAGTAGCTCAGGCCAGCAGATATATCGACAAAGAAGGTTTGGATGTATTAAATCATGAAAAAGTACAGTTGTACTTAGAATCCGTAATTATGGAGCCTTCTTACAAAGTAGGGATGTTTTTCAAAACGCCATGGTGGAGAGAAACTCCGGAAGGTGGCCCAACTTATCCGGCTAAGCTAACGAGTTACTTTTTAACGGATGAAGGAATAGCAAAATTAAAACAAGAGAAGTTCCCTGCTGAATACCTTAAAAAAATAGCAGAAGCTAAAAGTCCGGAGATTATAGGTAATCCGTTTAACGATAAAGCCAGTTTTGTAGCTGCGGTAGAAAATGCCATTCAAGAGCGTTTAACCTATAAACAGGAAGGTCAAATCTCAGCAGTAGCCGAGTTAGATACGATCGGTCCAAGTATTACCGATATGCCGATCCGACAAGTGGTCTATTTTGGGGATAATGCCTTAAAAGAAAAAGGAGAAAAAGTATATGGTATTTTGGCCAGTTATGATGATATTCTATATACAACATTCTGGAAAGCTTTAGAACTTGGGCCAAAAGCAACACGCGAAATTCCGGAGTCCAGAGACCTCCAACCACTTATAGGACCAAGAACAGCCACACCGGTAATGGTAAAAATGCTTCGCTCACAGCTGGCATCCTTACATTTTGGTCCACAAACTGATTATTCTGCGGTACCGGAACCTTTAGAAACAAAATACATGGACTGGTCACTGCCTCCTTTTAACGCAGGTTATCATGCCTACAAATCGCACTATGATTTAGGCGATGTGCAAAGAAAGATCAGAAAGCCATCACAGCTTATTCCAAAAACCGATTGCGATATTTTTATCGTTGGCGAGACCTATTCAAATGATCAAGCCTGGGTAGAAGGTGCTTTTTGTACTGCCGAGTCTGTCCTGAATGACTTTTTCGGTATCGAGCCAATTATAAGTGAAGTACACTATCCTTTTATTTGTCCGGAATAATTTACCCGGACAAAATCATTGAAAGTGTTATCGAAACTTTGAAGGAGATTAAAAAAAGAAAGTCTTCTTCTTTCAAAGATAAAGCAACCAATTTTGAATAAATAAAAACCAGTAAGGGAAACTTTACTGGTTTTATTTATTATTACGAATTTTAAATAGCGGTGGGAGTTTGTGAATGAGCGATATTTTGGGAGCCACTCGTTAAAAAACAACTTTTTTTCGCTGAATATGCTGCCATTCGGGTAAACTCATTTAATCTGCAATGCTCTAAATACTTGCAAAGAAATAGTGTAGAAGCATTTCATTAGCAGACTGTTTTTTGTTCTAAATTAATCCAATGTTTTTTAGTAAGGATTATTCTTTATATTTATTGAAATTTATACTATGGATATAACTAAAAAAAACAGGGTTTTACTTTTTATTATCTTTCTAACAATTTGCATTAATTGTTATAGTCAGTCTGCACAAAAAGAAGCAAAATTGGACAGTTTATTTCTGAAAGCAAATAAATCAAAAGAGTTCAACGGAAACGTTTTAATTGCTAAAAACGGGAAAATAATATACGAAAAAGCTTTTGGACAAGCTGACGCAAGCGGAGCAATTCAATTAAATAAAAAATATCGTTTTCATATAGGTTCAATTGCAAAAGAATTTAATGCTGTTGGAATTATGATGCTCAAAGAACAAGGAAAGTTAAAACTTGACGATACGATATCAAAATTTCTTCCTGAACTTCCTTCTTGGGCGAACAAAATTAAAATCATTCACTTGCTTCAATATACAAGTGGTCTTCCACAAATAAAATGGAATGAAGTCAATAACGATTCTGAGAACATGGAAGAATTAAAAAGGACGAAATCCCTTGATTTTGAACCGGGAACAAAATATGATTATAATAACAATAATGTGTTTTTACAACGTAGAATCATAGAAAGAATCACTAAAATGTCTTTCAATTCTTTTGTGCAAAAAAAGATATTTCCGCCAATCGGAATAAAAAATGGAGTCGTAGATCCTGGTGAAGCAGAAAAACTTTTTGCAAAGTCTTTTAATAATAGCGGAAAACAAGATGTTCTTAAATATAATATCTCGGGTTGGACAGCATTAAATCTGGAAGATTTTTACAAATGGTCTGAAGCTATTAATTCATTTAAACTAATCACACCCCAATCAACAATTGAACTTTTAAAACCTTTTTCCACTGGGAATCAAACAGGCCTTGGAGAAGGTAGTATTCAACAAAACCAAGTGATAAGCCATATACATGATGGGAGTGCTTTCAATTATCAAGCTTTGTTAGTCAGTAATCCGGGATTAACAATTATTTTAGTATCAAATAACAAACAAAATACTTTAGAGGATATTAGTGCTTCGATACAAGTTTTACTTGAAAAGAATTGATAGGTTTTATATTTTTAAATGTAGCTAATTAAAAAAAAGTCCTTTATGGAAAAACATAATTGTATTTTCTTAGTATAAAAGGATTTGGATTCCATTAGCGAAGATTTAGAATCTGTGCAAAGAGAATCGTAAACTTGTATAAACAAAAAAAGCCTCAGATTTCTTTTGAGGCTTTGTCTTATTAGCAGGGTCAAATCCACGTTAACGTTATCGGTCAAGTTGGAATTTGGAATTTAAAAGATTGGAATTTACTTTATAAAAGTAATTGTGTTTGTAAAATCTAAGAAAATAATAGGTGTTTTTTTTCCTTTTGTTTGTAAAGATTTAAAAATGCAAAGCCGTCGACTGCTTAATGTAACTCATCACAAATGAACTTTGAACTTTACTTATATTTGGTATTATCGAAAGTTTTTTGACAATAAAATCATTAAATGCTTCAGGGTCTTTTACGACCACTTTTAGGACATAGTCAAAAATTCCTCCAGTTACATATCCCTCAACAACTTCTTCCAATTCCCCTACTTGTTTTGAAAACTCTTCTACAAACTCAAGGCGCTGACTAATTAACGAAACGTTGATAATTACCGTAAAGTTTAATCCAACTTTTTTGGGATTAATTAGCGCTACATAATTGCTAATATATCCTTCGTTTTCTAACTTTTTTATTCTTTCATAAACAGATGTTCTGGACATATTTAACTTTTCGGTAAGATCAGTAATATCAAATCTTGAGTTTTTCTGAAGGATTCTGAGTAGCTCGATTTCCTGTTTGTTTAATTCTTCCATTGGATTTTTTCCCGTTTAATTGTGAAAAGCAAAACAAATTTAGAACAAAAAACTAAATTTAGTCGTTTAATAAGGATTAAATACATGATTTAATTTGCAAAACAGTACGTAGTTTGATATTTGATATATTTGGCGGTACAAAAGAAATTTATTATAAATAAAAATGAATAAATACATTATTATTGTGGCCTTAGGCGCATTGAGTTTTGGAATGCTCTCTTCATTTGCAAAAATTGCATACGGACAAGGATATACTCCGGGTGAAATAACATTTTCGCAGGCTTTAATTGGAACCATAATTTTATGGTCTGTGGTGATTTTTAGAAATATCAAAAACGGAATATATAAATTAACCATTAATTGGAAATTGCTTCTGGCAGGCACTTCAATGGGGTCTTCGGCTTATACTTATTATCTTTCTGTATCGTATATTCCGGCTTCGTTGGCTATTGTTTTATTAATGCAGATTACTTGGTTGAGTATTTTGATTGAATGGGTATTTTTTAAAAAGAAACCAAACTTTACAGAAGTTGTATCTGCCGCTTTTATCATTTTTGGGACTGTTTTGGCTGGGAATCTTTTAGATCTGAATAGTTTTAATATTTCTTATAAAGGTGTTTTTTTAAGTTTGTTAGCAGCCATATTATATACACTTTACGTTGTTTTTACCAGTAAACTGGGAAAAGAAACGCCAATGTTTGAAAAGAGCGCATTAATGACAAGCGGATCGGCAATCATTATATTTTTGATTAACATGGAAGCGATTACAACAAGTACAAATATTGATTTTGGATTATTACAGTGGGGGACATTTTTGGCTATTTTCGGTACTGTGATTCCACCCATTTGTTTTACTGCAGGCATGCCAAAAATAGGAGCAGGATTAAGCTCTGTTTTATTGACATTAGAATTGCCGGCAGCAGTATTTTGTGCACATATTATTTTGGGAGAAAAAATTACTTTCCTTCAACTATTTGGTATTGCAATAATGCTGGGCGCTATCATTTATCTTAATTTGGCGAAGGCGAAAAAACAAAAACAAGTAGCAGGTAGTTTAATCTGAGAATAAAAATCAAAGGATAAAAATATGTTACTGAATATAAATGGAAAGAGTCTTTACGCTGAATATGTAAATGATCTGGAAAATCGTCCTACACTTGTTTTTTTGCATGATTCTTTAGGTTGCACAGAACTTTGGAGAGACTTTCCTGAAAAAATGGCTAAAGCCTCTCAATGTAATTTATTAGTTTATGATCGCTTAGGTTATGGAAAATCTGAAGTTATGTCTTCATCGTCCAGACCCGTTAATTATCTTGAACTAGAAGCTGATATTTTAAATGAATTACTGGAAAATTTAGAAATAGACAATGCGATTTTGTTTGGTCATAGTGATGGCGGTTCCATTGCTTTAATTGCTGCAGCTAAATATGGAGATAGAATTAAATCAATTATATGCGAAGCAGCCCATATTTTTGTTGAAGATATAACGCTCATAGGAATTTATAAAGCAATGGAAGCTTATAATACCACAAATTTGCCTCAAAGGTTGCAAAAGTATCATGAAGATAAAACAGATATGGTTTTTAAAGGTTGGGCAGAAACATGGATCAGTGATGATTTCAGAACATGGAATATCGAATATTTATTACCAGGAATTAGTTGCCCGGTTTTGTTTGTTCAGGGAGAAAATGACGAATACGGATCGTTAGAACAAGTGAATAAAACCTTAGATTTAGTAAGTGGAAAAGCTGAAAAATTTATAATTCCAAATGTTTATCATACTCCACATAAAGAAGTGCCGGAGATGGTTTTAAATAGAGTTGTTGCATTTATCCAGTTGCTTACATAATAGAGAAAAACTCGATTAGCACAGGTTTGTAATCTGTTCCGGCAAAGAGAATCATTAAAAAAAATATAAAAAAGGTCTCAGATAAATCTAAGGCTTTACTTTAATAATGGGAATAGTATTTGAACTTATGTTCGCGACGGCGACTTTGAGCCCTTTGGATTCTAATTTAGAAATTTTCCAGTTCCAGATTTTAAATAGTTTTTTATTTTGACAGTTTCTATTGTTGAATAGAAAAAGGGTCTGTGAAAGGTTGGAATTTGGAATTTAAAAATATTGGAATTTCCCCTATTAAGTATGAGCAAAGAAAAAGCCTCGGGTTTCTCTGAAGCTTTACTCTGATCAAATATATTGTTGATTATAAACTTTATCGAAGTGTTAATCATCTTTTTTTTAACTGTGTAAATTTCATCATTCTGTTTTTATTATACGAACGATAGAGAGATCATCAGTAGGAACTAAGCCATAATTATGTTCTAATTTCTTTAGTTTTATATGAAGCATTTCACCTTTACCTTGATCCGTGTTTTCAATTGTTAAAAAATCTATAGTATCAATAACTTCCTCTGATTTGGCAGGTTTTAATTTTTCAAAAGTAAATATTCCGTCTGTTGCAATAGATATGTCATGTACTTTGTTAAATTTTATTTTTTGTTCCAGAGAATCATATAATTTTTCAAAATCTTCCGATAGATGAAAGCCTAAATAATCTGGTTTATTGTCTTGGTCAAATTCGTATTTTTTCCCGTTTACAATTGCAAATCCATCGCCGATAGCAAGAATGATTCCTTCCTCACTTTTTTTATTAATCAACATTATTAGCATTGTTGTCAATAATTCTTTGGTGTCCAGCATTAATGCGTTTTTTATATTTTTAAGTTCGACTAGTAAATTCTTTAAAATTGACCTTAAACTTTCGTCAATATCGTCTAAACTTTCAGGATCTACAAAGTCTTTATAGCCTTTTTCTATGCAGATTTTTTTTAATATCTTTCCAACTAAGGTAGATGCAAAGTGACTTTCTAATGCTGTTGTACAGCCGTCCATAACAGCACATAAAATCATATTTTTACCATATTCATTTATATATAGATGGTCTTCACAATTATTTTGGTGGTAATCTCCGATTCTTATTGTGGAATATATGTTCATTTTTTTTATTTTTTATTTTTATACAGAAATGAATAAAATATATTTTTGGGTCTGTAAAAGGTTGGAATTTGGAATTTAAAGATATTGGAATTTCTACTATAAGTACGACCAAAAGAAAAAAAATCCCAGATTTCGGTCTGTGAAAGGTTGGAATTTGGAATTTAAAAATATTGGAATTTCCCCTATTAAGTATGAGCAAAAAAAAAGCCTCAGATTTCTCTGAAGCTTTACTTTAGTAGCGGGAACAGGACTCGAACCTGTGACCTTCGGGTTATGAGCCCGACGAGCTGCCTACTGCTCTATCCCGCGTTGTTTCGGGTGCAAAGATACACACTAAATACAGTTTAGCAAAGGAATTAGTGCTTTTTTTTGTTTTTATTTAATAGAATCTGATAATTTGCTAGCCTTTAGTGGTTTATAAGAGTAGATTTTTGGTAGTTATTTGGGTTTTACTTACTATAATCTTTCTCTTCTTTGATTTCCTGTTCAATTCTTTTGTTAATGTTGACTTTAGCGCCAGTAAATACAAAGATAGTTGTCCCATATTCACGAGCATATAGATTGTTGATTTCGCCCGCAATCTGAGAAGTTTCAAAATACGGACTGGTTTCTTTAAACTCGTTGTTCTCTTCTTCGTATTCTTTCACTCTGATGAGGTTTTTATACCGGATGTCAAGATTAAACCAATTGACATAATCGGCACTAAACGAAACCGCTTTGATTCCTTTTTTGGAGTAGTAATTAATAGCTCCGGCCTGTCCATAATTATCACAAAGGACCAGCGTTTCTTTCTGGTTTGGTAAAGTAGCATACACAGAATCAATTTTATGGGCAAGTTCTTTCCAGCCTAACATATCGGCAAAATCTTGTGGTAGTGCATGATCTTTTCCATCTTCCCAACGCAGCATCCCCATTTTTTTGCGTTTTTCTGAATGTTTTACGATGTATTCCGGACTCTTATTTGGAAAAGCTAAATTGTACATCGGTATAAAAAACAATATTGGAATCAGAATAAATACAGGTTGCAAGTAACGTTTCCAACCTGATTTCAGAATATCAGAAAGGAAAACAGCGCCAAAAGCAATGTAAATGGGATAGAGGCCAATGGCATAATAGGCTTTGGCTTTGAAATATAAAAAGACGAGTAATGTGAAGAGTATTGTAGTAAAAAAGAATTGGTATTTCGAGAAAGGTTTATGGAATAGCAGGGCATATAAAGCGAAAAGAATAACTGGAAAAGCTCCGATAAAAAACAATAATTGTTCTTTCAAAAAACCAATGCGATCTACATTAACCAATTGTGTTTCGGCTAATTCTTTCATATGGTGGATAATAGGAAACTGATTGTTGTATTGCCATAAAAGATTGGGCAGAATCAATAACAAGCCAAGAACTAGGGCAAAATAAAGTTTTTTCTTTGTCAGAATCCGTCTTTGACCGGAAAGCAAAAGAGCAGGCAAGAAGCCGATAAGCAGGAAGAGAATGTTGTACTTGTTTAAAAAACCAAAAGCAAATACAACAGCGCCAATATAAAACCATTTTGTGTTTTCGGTGGTGATGTATTGAATTATGACATAATAAAAAGCGGTCCAACACAATACATCTAAAGAATTAGGTTGGTACAACATATTGATTCGCAGCAAGGAGGAAAATACGATACAGGTTGCTCCTAGAACCAAAGCATAAAGGTTGCCTTTTAGAGCTTCTATAGTTTTCCAGACTACGATTAGCGTTAAAACACCAAAGAGAGCAGGAAAAAACTTAATCCAGAAAACGCCATTTCCGAGTGAAAATATAATATAAGAAATCCACGAAGTGACAGGCGGAACCGATAAATAGCCCCAAGCCAAATGATGTGCCTGATCGAGATGGAGATATTCGTCACGCTGTAAATCATACTCGGGACTCAGTAAAACGAACTGTAAAGCAAATTTTAGAATGATAAACCCAATTAAAATGATTGTTTTTTTAGTCATAGGAAATTTGGTTTGTTGGGTAAGAGGTTTTAAATCAGTGTTTAAAACGCTTAGCTAAGATATTAAGTTTAATTTGAAATTGAAATTTTTATTAATGAATAAAAAAATGAAAACTAACTTTCCTATAGTGTGTTTATGGATAGCTAAAAAATAAGGAAAGAAAAACCATTTTCTATTTGAATGTTTGAAACCAATTTAGGTATTTTGCCAACTCAAGCGAATGCATTGTTAGGTTTAACTCATTAAAATAAAATGGAGAAAAAGAAAAATTGGCTTAAAAGAATCGTTCTAAATCTGTTTGATTTTATTTTTGCGTTGATAGATAAATAAGGAGTTTTCTCAAACGGATTGCTGTGAAATATTGGTGTCATCAAACACGAAAGAAGAAAAAGGGACGAGTAAATTTATTTGCAATAGACTATTTTCCTATCTTTTTTTAGTAAAGTTATAGTAGTAAGCGCTATTACTTGTTCGATAAAATATTACAGTACTATTTTAAACATCAAAAGGATTGAATAAAACTAAAATTTAATGAGCCCGATACAATATCGAGCTCATTAAATTTAATAGTATGATCTTGTACAAATTATTTCTTTTCGTACTTTTTTACCTTTTGATTGATTTTACCAAATATAGAAGCACCGACTGCGTTTTTCATTTCGATTTCAATCTGGTCTCCAAATTTCATAAAAGGAGTAGAAGGTTTTCCGTCTTTTATGGTTTCCAAACATCTGATTTCGGCAATACAGCTGGAACCTGTTGGGCTTCCCTGGTTGGCTACTGTACCGGAACCAATAACAGTACCAGCCATTAAGGAACGGGTTTTTGCAGCGTGAGCGATTAATTCACCAAAATTAAAGGTCATATCAATACCCGCATTTGGAGTTCCAAGAACTTCTCCGTTTAATGCAGATATCAAGGGTAAATGTAATTTTCCATCGACAAATTCATTTTTCAATTCATCAACCGAAACGATCACCGGAGCAAAAGAAGTCCAAGGTTTAGATTGATAGAATCCAAATTGTTTCGAAAGTTCGTTTGGAATTAGATTTCTCAGTGAAACATCGTTTATAATAGTGACGAATTTAATGTGATTTAGTGCTTCTTCAGCACTTACTCCAGCCGGAACGTCATCTGTGATTACCGCTACTTCTGATTCAAAATCGATTCCCCATTCTTCGTTTTCAATTTCTATATCATCATGGGCGCCAATAAAAGCATCAGAAGCACCCATATACATTAGAGGATCTGTCCAAAAAGACTCAGGAAGTTCTGCGTTTCTTGCTTTTCTAACAAGTTCAACGTGGGTAACATAAGCACTTCCGTCTGCCCAATGGTAAGCTCTTGGAATTGGCGCTAAAACACGTACAGTTGCAAAATCAAAAGTTCCCGTTGTAAGTGTACCTGAGTTTAACTGCTCGTAAATATTTTGAAGTTTAGTTTCGTTGTCTGCCCAATTATCGATTGCAAGTTGCATGGTTGAGGCAATTTCAGGAACGCGGATGGCTTTTGTTAATTCTTTATTTACAACAACTAATTCTCCGTCTCTTGTATTATTATCTATTGATGCTAGTTTCATTATATTGTTTATTTAATTTTTATGTTAACTTTAAAAATTAACTAGTTGATTATTAGTGGTTTTTAGTTTTCGAAATCGTTTTCTTTATGTTGAACGAATATATAAAATAATAACGGTACAAAAAACTACTCTTTGTAGGGGTTCTGGTGGTTATTTGTAAAGCGTTTCATAGCTATTGTCTTGCACTGTTTGAGTAACCGGTTGCAAATTAGATGGTATTTTGTCTAAAATTTACTAATTTACAGGTTCTGTTATTTTATCAATAATAATGTATATTTCTTTGAAGTTTTTTTGGTTTTTACTTTATTTTTGTTTTCTGTTAGATTGTTTTTTAATGGATTATAACCTTAAAAAAAATAGTTGTACCCGAAGTAATAGCAGTAATTTTTTTCCGTTTAATACCACAATGAAATTATATCTTTCACTTTTACTTATTTTTGTGTCTCCCTTTTTTTGTGCAGCACAAATTGACACGACGTATATAAAACCCTTCGAGAATAAATTTTCTGTGTCGTCTTATTTAGCTCTGAAATTCCTTTCACTGGAACAGGAGACAAACGGGGAAACTAAAAAATTCATGCCGAACACTCCTATGAGTTTAGGTCTGGGAGTTACGGTAAACAATACTATAATCAATTTCAGTTATGGCTATGGTTTGGGTTTTATGAGAGATGACAAAAAAGGAAGAACAAAAGCCTTTGATTTTCAGCTTCACAACTACGGGCGTAAGTTCACAGTTGATCTTTTCATTCAAAAATACCGCGGATTTTATACGGCAGACAACTCCAATAAAAACATACAATTGTATCCCGATTTAAAGATTCAGCAGTATGGTGCTTTTGGACAGTATATTTTTAACAATAAAAAATTCTCTTATAAAGCGGCCTTTAATCAAAATGAAAGACAGTTAAAATCTGCCGGGAGTTGGTTATTGGGCGGAGGGGTGTATTTTACAAAAATAGACTCGGATAGTTCTTTTGTACATAAATCTAAAAATTCATTGCGAAACTTTCAATTTGGGGTAAGCGGAGGATATGCTTATACCTGGGCAATTAGTAAAAGATGGTTTACCAGTGGATCGATAACAGCGGGTGTTAACTTTGGCACCGAAAGAATAAATGATTTTGGCAAAAAAAAGATAGAGATTTATCCAACCTTTTTTCCCAGAATTTCTGCCGGATACAATAAAGAAAAATGGTCACTCGGACTGTCCTATATCAATAATCTTATATTTTCTTCTTTCTCACAGGACAGTGATGGTACTAATAATGGTAATAGTACAGGTTTGGCTTCAGGGAACTTTCAAATTGCTTATATATGGAGATTGGGGATTTAGGAGAGGAATTATAGAGCAAAGAATATAGAGCAAAGAATAAAGAATCAAATCAGTTTAATCCATTAATCTGTGGCAAAATATAAAACAGCCATTGATTTTGTTTCTGATACCTTAAAATTTGAATTAGTAACGTGAGGCAAAAAAGAATTCTGATTTTCTGTTTTTAGTGAGTCTGGGGTCTCAATGTGTAAGTCGTTAGGTTTTTTATATTTTGATGTTTGTTGTTGTACGATTCATTTTCAAAAACAAAGTCTAGCTTTTTTAATATCGCAACAGAATTGTTATTATCAGATGATGGGAAAGCGGTTATAAGGTTGGCTTTAATGGTACCAAAAGTATATTCGATTACTGCTTTTAAGGCTTCCGTCATAAAACCTTTGCCTTGAAATTCAGGTAACATTTCGTAGCCAATCTCTACAATCTCATTTTCGAGATCAAAATTCCAGCAACAAACACTGCCGATAAATGTATTGTTGTCTTTTGAAGCAATTACCCAATATATACATTCATTTTTCTGAACTAAAGTACGCATTCGTAACACATAGGCTTTTGCACTTTCAAGAGTAGAAGTAATGTTTCTGCCTACAAATGCATTGACAACAGAATCTGATTGCAGTTTATGAATTGCCTCGGCATCTTGTTCAGATATCGCCCTTAAGTGTAATCTTTCGGTTGGCAGATCAGGGAAATTTGTAAAATATATATTCATATTTTGGTTGCTTAAATAGTTTATCAAAAATAGTTGTAATTTGAAAGAAATGTATCACACTTTAGGATTTTTTCTTAAACAGTTTCTGTTATGTTATTTTCAACAATTTTCACAGTTTCAGAAATAGAAAAGCAGACTTATCTGACTGGATTTATACGTTCCCGTTTCTTCAGTTATTTATGTCTAATTTTCAACTCGCAGTAATTAATTCAAGTTACTAGTTCTGTTATCCCTAAAATGAAACAAAATATACTGCGCTTCTTTCGGCTAAAGCCAATTAGACACTTCTCAATAATTCACCTCCAGCTAAAGCAGGAGGCTATTCAAATAGTAACAGATTCAAAAAAAAATAACTAGCAACTTGAATTAATTAGGTGATAAGTTAAACATCGAAACTGTTGTGTACTTTTTCTTCACTTCCGTAATAAACACTGAATTAAATTTGTATTTTTGATAGTATCATTTGATACTATCAAAATATGAAACCTCCCTACGAAATAACGTCATTAATGTTAAAATATGTTTCTTCAATTTCTGAAAAAATTGGAGAAGCAAATGTCCGATATTTAATCAAAACCAATCCAAGCTTACGAAAGCAAAATCAAATAAAAACGATATATTCTTCTTTAAGTATTGAAGGGAATACGCTATCTGAAGAGCAAATCACAGCAATAGTTGAAAACAAAAGGGTTGTTGGACCACAGAAAGATATAATAGAAGTTTTGAATGCTTTAGAAGTTTATAAAAATTTGAATCTTCTTAAACATTATTCTGAGAAAGATTTTCTAAAAGCGCATAAAATGCTAATGAAAGATCTTATTGAAAATTCCGGAAAATATAGAACAAAAAGCGTTGGAATTGTAAAAGGATCAAAAGTGGAACATATTGCACCACCGTATGAAAATGTTCCGTTTTTAATGAAAGATTTGTTTCAATATTTAAAAGATAAATCTGAAATAGCACTAATTAAAAGTTGTGTTTTTCATTATGAGATGGAATTTATCCACCCATTTATGGACGGAAATGGGAGAATGGGGAGATTGTGGCAGACTTTAATTTTAAAAGAAGAATATCCTGTTTTTGAATTCTTGCCTTTTGAAACATTAATTTCGAAAAACCAAATTGCCTATTATGATTCATTGTCAGCTTCAGACAAGGAAGGGAAATCGACAAAATTCGTCGAGTACATGCTGCATATTATAGATCAATCTTTGAGTGAACTTCTGGAAAATTCGACAAAAAGACTTTCTGATGAAAATAGAATTCAAGTTTTTCTTGAAAATTTCACAGGAGAGTTTACAAGAAAAGAGTATTTGAACTATTTTAAGGATTTATCGTCTGCAACAGCCAGCAGAGATTTGAAAAAAGCAGTTGAACAGGGAATCATCATTAAACAGGGTGATAAAAAAACAACCGTATACAGTAGAGATTAACGCGATACTTATAGGATTGGGAAGATTAGAAGCAAAGTATTTTCTGTTGTTTATAAAGGGATAATTGTATTCTGTTTCCTGTTTTGTTAAAGCCTTCTTGTGTATTGTCTAACTAATTCAGGAATAAAATTTTTAATAAATCCATTGTAGTCGGAATTGAAAATTATTGGTTATGCCGGTGATTCCGCCTTTATCTAAATTACCTATGCCATATACCATTCCGGCTTTCCAGTATTGCGTTGCCCACCAATTTAATCCTAAATCATAGCGATTGTTTGTTCCGCCATGGACTTCTTTTGTTTCTAAGTCATTTTGCCCAACCCTTGTGAAAATTTCCCATGCACCATATTTCCCTGTTGGTTTGATTCTTCGGGCATAAGTTGCCTTTTGGTCGTAGGGTCTTTGTTCTCCGCTTACAACATAACTGGCAGTTACATAATAACCACTAAATTGTTCCGTGCCAAAGTCTTTTGTTGCCGTCCAGTTATGTGCGTATTCCATTAGTACCGAAAAATTGTCTAAGCTCCAAAGTTGTTCTAAGCTCATGTTCCATTGGTGAGAAGCATTTAGATTTCCGGTGTCAACATAATTGGATGATATATTGGACTCATTTTTTCCTTTCAAACGAATAACATCATTTTTAGCATCAACGTAACGCACACCGACTCCAATGTGTATGAACTCTTTTCCATTGTTATTCCATATTGGGAGTCCGGTGATTCTGGTGGTAAAAGTGTTGTTTGAATTTGAAAAACTTTTATCATTGCCTATAAAGTCTTTAAAAACTCCACCAGCAACAGCTAATCTATTGTTCATAAAAAAATGATGATAAATGGCTCCGATATTCCGACTGTTAAAAAACGGATTAAGCAATCGTTCAAAATGAGGGAGATTAGCAGCATCTCCGACCATTTCGTACACAAAGGTTTCTTTTATTTTTCCGACGGTTATGTCACTGTTTTCAGATAACGGGATTACAAATTTCAAATCTGTAATTCCAAAATTCGGATCGTCTTCAGCTCTGTCAAATCCTTTGTATTCGACACTTATTAAGTATTTCCAGGGGTTTTTGAAATTGATTTTCCCGCTGAGCATTACTCTTGCACTTCTAATATCAAATCTCTTTTCCTGAGTACCTACCTGATTTTTACTGTCCTGATCTTGAAAACTGGTATTGTAATCCAAAATAGGAGCAAATCCCAGTTTGGTAGAAAACCATTTGTTATGCGATCTGGACCACCTCATTCCTTTATGAGTGGCATCAGGAATAAAGTAAGTTCGGGTAGTGTCGGCTAAAATCTGAGTCTGCGAATCATCAACTAAATCAGTATGCTGAGCAAAAATTTTAGGACTTAGAAAAAAGAAAAATAAGAAAATTGAGATTTTTAAAATGCAGTTTTTCACCATTGTTTTCAAATTTTAAATTGCCGGTTTGTTACTGGTTTGTTTTTATTTCAGGAAAAAGAACTTTAAGTTTTTTACTTTTTAGTTTTGAATTTTCGACAAACACTAATGCCAATTAAAAAACTATCATAAGCATTCCACCTGAAGTCGTAACAGGCAGAGAGTCCAAGTTCCCATTTAGGACTTATTTCTGTGCCCCATTCATACCCAATGCGGTTTAAGAATAGATTTTCTTCTTTGGCAAATTCAGCCCCTACGCCAAAAAGAAAGCTACTGTGTTTCGTGGCCTTATAAATGCCGACCGCTGCAGGTGCTATTGGAGAGCTTCGTTCCAAGGTTTCTTCTTCGCTTGATAAGTTTGCTTTTACCTCAAAACTTTCTACAATTATATCGGTATGTAGACCAATTGCCCATTGGTCAGAAAGCCAGTAGTCATAATCTACAGACCATGCAGGTACCGAAAGCCATTTTGATCCGGAATCTTTTACGCCTTGTGCTATATTTACATGGCTAAGGCCTAACGAAACGCGATGGCTTCCTTTCTCACTTTGTTCGCTATTTTCTTCCTGTGCATGTACATATGAACTTAAGAGCAGGATGACAAGTAAAGCTGTTATTTTCATTTGCAGTTCTTTTTAGTTTTAAAAAATCGTTTTTTGTTTATTGTGTTTTCCATAAACAGGAGCTTCATTAATGGAATAATTTACGTCGTTTTTTTAGTAAAAAGGAGTGTTGTATTTATGATCTTCTTCTTGTGGCAAGAAATTTAAAAAATATAATAAAAGTAGTTGACCACTAGTGTTGTTTGGTTTTTTTTGCTGAAAAACATGTTTCATCTTATAACTTGCAACCAAATCGGAGTTAATTGAAGAGGTAGACTTAAATGAAATCAGGAAATTTGAAAGGATACCATATTTTAGGATGTTTGGTCTTTTCTTTATGAAGATTTTTTAGTTTTTATCAATTGAAAGAATTGTTATAGATTCATTTTTTTTCGAAAAATTCAATGATAGAAAGTAACTAATTTTTTACTCATAAATGCATAAGATAACAGCATCTCTAAATTCAGAAACATATAATAATTTAATCCTTATTAACTATGAAGACAATTCAAGATTCGATGCTCAAGCCCATTTTTTTACTGATTATGGTATGCTTTTTTGCTGTTCTCTCTCAAAAAGCACACGCACAATCAGATCCAAGAGAAGTTAGAAAAGAAAATTTTAAAGGAGTTATCAAACTCGATGTAAGAGATTCAAAAGCCGACTGGGCGCCATATACTCCAAAAAAGGCACCCGAAGGAGCACCGAATGTACTGTTTGTCTTATATGACGATACCGGTATGGCGGCATGGTCTCCTTATGGAGGAGCTATTAATATGCCGACCTTGCAAAAACTGGCAGATAATGGGTTGATTTATAGCCAATGGCACACAACAGCCTTATGTTCGCCAACAAGATCTACTTTATTGACAGGAAGAAACCATCACTTGACCGGTAATGCGGCTATTACAGAAACGGCTAACGGATTTCCGGGAGCTCATGGACGTATTCCGGAACAATGTGCTACAATTGGACAAGTTCTACAGGAAAATGGTTGGAGTACTTTTTGGATCGGAAAAGATCATAACGTACCGGAGCAGGATGTAGCTTCAGGAGCTAGTCGTAAACAATGGCCGACTCAATTAGGTTTTGATCGTTACTACGGATTTTTAGGAGGAGAAACCAATCAATGGTATCCTGATTTAGTAGAAGATAATCATTTTACCGAAGCGCCTTACAGCCCGGAAGAAGGTTATCATTTATCTAAAGATTTAGCAGATAAATCAATTGAGTATATTAGAGATCAAAAAGCGACGAACCCTTCGAAACCATGGTTTTTATGGTACTGTCCGGGAGCCAATCACGCGCCACACCATGCTCCACAAGAGTATATTGATAAATACAAGGGTAAGTTTGATGACGGATATGAATCGTATCGTAAATGGGTTTTACCTCGTATGATCGCGAAAGGTGTTTTACCAAAAGATACTAAATTAACGGATCTTAACTTTTTACCACCAAATATTGCCAATGAGGCCGATTATGTGCGCCCTTGGGATAAATTAAAACCGGAAGAGAAAAAATTATTCTCAAAATTAGCGGAAGTATATGCTGGTTTCTCTGAATATACAGATGCTCAAGTGGGTAGAGTAGTCGACTATCTGGAAAAAACAGGTCAGTTAGAAAACACAGTTGTAATTTATGCAGCTGATAATGGTGCTTCTGGTGAAGGGTCTCCAAATGGTTCTGTAAACGAAAATAAATTCTTTAACGGATATCCGGATGAATTGGCTGAAAATTTAAAATTACTGGACAAATTAGGTGGCCCTGATACATACGAGCATTATCCGACAGGATGGGCAGCTGCATTTTCTACTCCATTTAAAATGTTTAAACGTTACAGCGAATACGCAGGAGGAACCGCTGATCCACTGGTAATATCATGGCCAAAAGGAATAAAAGCCAGAGGTGAAGTGCGTAATCAATACCATCATTCGACAGATATTGTTCCTACTATTTTAGATATCTGTGGTCTTGAAATGCCAAAGGTTCATAATGGGGTGGGGCAATATCCACTTTCGGGAGTATCTATGAAATACAGTTTTACAGCCAAACCCGATGATGCTACAGAAAAACACATTCAATATTACGCTATGTTAGGTTCTCGTGCCATCTGGAAAGACGGCTGGAAAGCAGTTGCACTTCATGCACCATTAACCGGTAAAGGACATTTTGATAAAGACGAATGGGAATTGTACAATACCAATGTTGACCGTTCTGAATCGACTAATTTAGCAAAGAAAAATCCGGATAAATTAAAAGAATTAATTGACGCTTGGTTCGACGAAGCAGATAAAAACTTAGTGCTGCCACTGGATGACAGAACCGCAATTGAAATTATTGGATTAGAAAGACCTTCTGAAGAAGCACCACGTGAAAAATACGTGTACTATCCAGGAACAGCTCCAGTACCGGAAGGGGTGGCTGTAAACGTAAGAGGAAGATCCTTTAAAATTGTTGGTGATGTAGAAATTAAGGACGCTAAGGCTTCAGGAGTAATTTTTGCACACGGTTCTCGTTTTGGCGGACATACCTTGTTTATAAAAGACGGTAAATTAAATTACGTATACAACTTCTTAGGAATTCAACCTGAACAAAAATTTGTTTCTTCGACTACACTTGCTCCGGGTAAATATACTTTAGGAATGGAGTTTATCAGAGAAAAAACGGGTGAACACGGAGAACAAATCGGTCAGATGAAATTATACATCAATGACAAAGAAGTTGCTTCAGGGCCGATGAAAACGCAACCCGGTAAATTTACACTTTCCGGAGACGGACTTTGCGTAGGGTTTGATAGCGGTGATGCCGTAAGTAAAGAGTACAAAACCCCTGGAACCTTCAAAGGAGGAACGATATTGGGTGTTGGTGTCTCTGTTGGAAAAGAACAATATCAGGATTTGCAAAAAGAAGCTGCAAGAGCACTTAAGCGAGATTAAAAAATAATAGAATAAGAAAAATGAAAGCCCGATCAGATTTGATCGGGCTTTTATGATTTATTGGCTTTGTAATGCTGTAAAGCAGTTGCTTAAAAATTAGTATTCACTTTTTTAGAACGATCTGCAATGTAGGAGATAAGCCAAGTTACCTGTCCTTCTTTCACAAAGTACACTTCTTTGGTCTCTAAACTTGGAATACTTTCCAGACAAGACAATAGTATGTTGTTTGCCGAGATAAGGTATTTCTGGTCATAGGTACTCAAAACTCTGGCTGCTTCTTTATTGGTTTTAGAAAGGCTATTAAGTTTGTTGAAATTATTCTTCACAATAGCATCGTAATTGATAACGTCTTCTAAGGTCAAAGGAATATAATGATCTTTAACGTTTTCATTATAATAAAGAGTTGCAAAAGCCCAGACAGCGCCACCCGATAAGTAGATTTTATCTTTTTTTAGTAAAAGCGGGTTAGCATCAAGCATTTCTTTTATCTTCTTACGCAGTACCGTGTTATAATCAAACGACTTTTCTTGAAATGTCGAAAGATCATTAACCTGACTTTGATTTACAACCGTTTTTTGTACGGCATCAGTAAGAGTCATCGTGCCGAAATCAAGTTCCAAAGGAATGAACTCTAATTTATTGTCTTCAAGCTCATCAATGTATCCCCCTTTTGTGCTCTGAGCGCCAATATCCAGTAATAGAGCACTAGAGTAATTAGCAGGAGGAATACCGCCTTTAACTAATACTTTAGCCTCTTCGCTAACATTCATTATATCTAAATTTTTATCGGTTAGCGTACTGATCTTATTTTTTAAGACGTCAACGTTGCGGGCAGAGGAGAAAACGGGAGCCGCTACGATAAAGATATGATCTTCGCGAATTTTAAATTCAGTTTTTATTTTCTGTAATTGGTCAACAATTATATTAATCGATTTGTTGATGTCGTCCTGAGTAAGCTCACCGTTTGCAGAAATATGATCGGCAAGACTAAGTCTGTTATTCGAAAAGTATAGAATATCGTATTCTGCTTTTTTGATATTATTCATCTCTAAAACGGAAACTTTGATCGCACGACGTCCGATTTCAATTCCGGCATAAATATTTTTTTGAGAAAATGTATTAATGGAAAATAATAAGCTAAAAAGAATGAAAAATAAAATTTGGGGTTTGTTTTTTGTAAACATTGGATTTAATTACGGTTTTAGTATAATTTTGAATAAAGTAGTTAGGGTAATTTGTTGTTGTGTTTGTTTGTAAATCATAGATATGTAGGTTATTGTTGTTTTAGAGGCTAATAATTTAGGATCGCAGCGGTATACTTTTCAAGAAGAATGGATTAGTTTTTAGAGTAGCCTTCAAAGTAAAAAAGGATATCATGGTTGCAAATGTGTAAATTATAAAATGAAAGATAATAGTTGGTTACCCGGCCTAAAACGGCGTAGTAAAAACTGTTAAATTTGAGTTTGCAAATTTATAAAAACCTTTACGAATACAAACTCAGTTATTAAAAAAATATAGGGTTTAATTACTGGTAGGATGTTTCAAAGTTATGGACGGGTAGACTTAGGTTTGTAAAGTGTTGAATAAGAATAAGAAGCGAAAAAGTAAGTCAAAAATACCTTCCGATACTTTTTGTTTTCAGGAAGTATTTTGGACTTACATAATCGGAGTTGTCGGTAAAGGTTTCCGCTACTTCAAAAGAATAAAATTAAGATAAGAATTGTGTTTAGTGCAAAAAAAAGCCTCAGTTTTCTCTGAAGCTTTGTCTTAGTAGTTAATTCTTTTTGGAATCGCTATATCTTTTAAAAGAGTATTTTTCTTTTAGTGATTTTTCTAAATATTCGTTTTTATGCTTTTTAGATTGAACTAAACGTCCGTAAAGTCTTTTGTTTTCCTTGTAATCTACTACTAATCCGTAAATAATTAAATCTAATAACTTTTAAAAATTGGTCAGATTTGTTGAATAAAAAACAATACTACAAAGGATTGTTGAGTACCAGTTTCACATTCAGATTACTCTTATTTACTATTTTTTGTGTCTAAAAAAAACAACAGTTTCTCGGCGTTTTTACCATTTTCTCCGAAGTCAATCATGTTGTTAAAATCTATTTTTAGAGAACTATTGTCATTAAAGTATATTTTCAGTCTATCGGCAATACGACCACTATAAAACTTCGAGTTTTTAATATCTGATAGCTTAATCGTTTGATTTTCCATTTTAGAAAATAAGGGTTTTTTGTCCCATTCCATTATAATTATTTCTGCTTCATTTTGTAAATCAATATGCAATGTGCCGGTAAATGCACGGAATAGTAAAATGGTAGACGCAATACTAAAAACAAGCAATGGAATGGTTAGAGCTTTAAATCCTAAAAGGGTCAAAATAAATCCTTCAATTGGTAAGGAAATCAGATAAGCGATCACAAAAGGGACAGTGTTTAAAGTTTTAATCTTCATAATTTAATTAGTATAGTTGATTAAGGTTTTTTAATTCATTTAATCTGTAGCAAAATAAAAAACAGACTAGATTCAAAATCTCTGTAAAAAAGATGAAGAAGATTTCTAAATTGTCAAAAGGACAAACGGAGAGCGTAACCTTTTAACTTTGCGGCTTTGCGACTTTGCAAGATTTAGCTTCTCCACAACTTTTGGACTTGATCCAAAAAGAATCAATTGATTTTTCTAAAAACAGTGTATAACAAAAAAGCTTCAGATTTCTCTGAAGCTTTGTCTTTAGTAGCCCGTAGCGGAATCGAACCGCTCTTACATGGATGAAAACCATGCGTCCTAACCGATAGACGAACGGGCCTGCTTTGTTGTTGCGAGTGCAAAAATGCAACTATTTTTGGAATACACAATGAGATTTTGAAAATTTATTTTTTTCGTTTTTCTGAAAACAGGGCATTAAAAAGTAAGAAATCGTAAAGTGATTGAGTTAAGTAATGTGTATTTATTTGATTAATAATCGTTTGTTTTTGTGTTAGGAAGAGAGGAAGAGCGTTTTTTTCTTTCGTTATTAAAATAAATAATTTTCCATAAAATTTAAAATAACTGTTTTTTAAAGAATATTCTTATGATTATTTGTTGTAACTTTTAATGAGTTCTCTATTAATTCCAGTCTTTAGTTGTCAATTTCTTCTCAAAACTTTGTTTTTAGAACGGAAAAAGAGCTATAAAAATTTATAATTTCGATTTGAGCAATAGCGAAGAGACAAAACAGTTTGAATTTTTTACGCTAAACAGTATGGGTCTGCAATCCAAACCATCAATTAAGTTGGAATTTAAAATAGTAGAATTTACAAATGACTATTTCTATTGGTATTTACTCAAATCCAGATTAAGAATAGTGCCAACTCTGCTAAACTCTTCATTAATCTTTGCGTTCAAGATTAGTTGTTCCTCTTTTTTCGGATGAGTAAAAGTTAACTGATGTGCATGAAGCATCATTTCTTTCAGTTCATAATTCTCCAACCATAATTTGTTTTGTTTGTTACAACCATGTGGACGGCTTCCTAAAATGGGATGAAAAATATGTTTGAAATGTTTTCGTAATTGATGCATACGTCCAGTTTCAGGAATCGCTTCTACCAAACAATATCGTGACGTTGGTTTATTGTTAAACTCTAACTCAACTTCAGCATTTTGCAAACGACGAAAGTATGTTATTGCATTTTGTTTAATGTCATCATCATTGGTTAGATCATAATCAATCGTTAGTTCTTCGGGTGACCAACCACGTAAAATTGCTAAATATTTTTTTTCGACTTCGCGTGTAGCAAAACGATCATTCATAATTTTCAAGACCTCTTTATCCAAAGCAAATAATAAGACACCGGATGTTTTTCGGTCTAACCGATGAACAGGGTAAACGTGTTGCCCTATCTGATTTCTCAATTCTTGAATAGCATAAACTTTTGCATCGCGCGCATAAAATGATTTGTGAACCAACAATCCACTTGGTTTATTGATTGCTATAATATATTCGTCTTGGTAAAGAATTTCTAACATTTGGCAAAAATAAAGGAGATTTCGATTAAAATCACTTATAAGACTTATTTATTTGGATACTTTTATTTTCGTAGTGGGAATAAGACTCAAATCTATGTCAGAGACGTCGGATAAATAATCTTCTGATTTGTAAATTGTTTAATTATGTTATCCGTTAGTTGGAATTTGGATTTTATAGGTTTTTCTATTTTGATAGTTTCTGCTTTTGAATAGAAAAAAGGCTCATAAAAAGTTGGAATTTGGAATTTAAAAAATTGGAATTTTCCCTACAAGTATGATTGAAAGCAAAAAAGCCTCAGATTTGACTGAAGTTTTACTTTAGCAGCAGGAATAGGACGCGAACCTGTGCCGGAGACGCCAAATAATAATCTTCTGATTTGTATATTGTTAATTATGTTATCCATTAGTTGGAATTTGGATTTTATAGGTTTTTCTATTTTGATAGTTTCTACTTTTGAATAGAAAAAAGGCTATAAAAAGTTGGAATTTGGAATTTAAAAAATTGGAATTTCCCCCTATAAGTATTGCTAAAAACAAGAAATCTCTAGATTTCACCAAGACTTTGTTTCAGTACCAGAATGCCTTCTAACAAAAACTTTAAAATTAAAAACTGAATTCGTATATTGTTCTGCTAAAATTAAATATACCAAACAGATACGCTTTAGAATAGCTGTCTTCAAATGTTTTTCCGTTCATTTTAATAGAAATAATCTAAATCATGAAAAATTCATTATTACTCTTCATTGCATTCTTAGCTTTTACATCGTGTTCAAAACATCAAGGGAAAAAAAATGTTGCGATCACCGGAATAGATTCCACATTGCGACCAGGTGATGATTTTTTTAAATACGTAAATGGCAAATGGTATGATTCTGTACCAATACCTGCATCTCAAGCCGGAGTTGGTGTTTATATGTTTATGAATTACCCACAACGAATGCGCCTGCAAGGAATATTGGACAGTATTTCGGAAAGCAAGAATCCAGCAGGAAGTATAGCACAAAAGGTAGGAGACTTTTATGCATCAGGTATGGATACTGTAACCATTGACAAACGCGGTTATACACCTATCAAACCCCTACTTGCTAAAATTGAAGCAATCAGCGATGTACCGTCCTTAATGAACTTTGTGGTTAACGAAGTAAAAGTGGATAATTCTTCTATTATAGGTTTTGGAGTGTCACCCGATGATAAAAACAGCAGTATGAATATTGCCCAAGTCTATCAAACGGGTATCGGTTTGCCTGACAAGGATTATTATTTCAAATCAGATTCATCAACTGTTGCCATACAGAAATCGTACAAAAAATATCTTGCCGCATTATTTCAGCAAACAGGCAGCAATGCCAAAGAGGCTATAAAGAATGCGAATTTGGTTTACGATATTGACAAACAACTTGCCGTTTCGCATAAAACAAAAGTTGAACTAAGGGACGTACAGGCAAATTACAATAAAATGGCTGTGACAGATCTTGTAAAAAGACATCCCAACATAGGCTGGACTACTTTTTTAAATAATTTAGGCGCCAAAACCGATTCCATTAATGTATGCCAACCTGCCTATTACGATGCTCTTAATAAACTCTTAAAAACCATTCCCATTGCGAATTGGAAAATTTACTTGAAAGCAAACTCTCTGGAAAGATATGCAGATGACTTAAGTAAGCCTTTTGTAGATGCCTCATTTGAGTATACCAAAGTGCTTTCCGGTCAAGCTGTTCAAAAATCACGTGGAGAAATAATGGCGAATGTCCTTGATAATTACTTAGGCGAAGCGTTGGGTGAATTGTATGTAAAGAAATATTTTTCAGAAGATGCAAAAAAGCGTATGCTGATACTGGTGAATAATCTGCAAAAAGCGTATGCCAAAAGAATTGATAAATTGGAATGGATGAGTCAAAGTACGAAACAAAAAGCCAAAGAAAAATTGGCTGCCATGACTAAGAAAATAGGATATCCGGACAAATGGAAAGATTATAGCAATGTACAAATAGCGAGGAACACCTATTTTGAGAATATAGTTTCGGCTGCTACAGCTGCCTATCAATTTCAATTGGCAAAATTGGGTAAGCCAGTCGATAAATCAGAATGGTATACTACAGTTCCAACAGTTACGGCCTATAATAACCCTACTGCAAATGAAATTGTTTTTCCTGCAGGTATTTTACAGCCCCCGTATTTTGATAATAATGCAGACGACGCGCTTAATTATGGAGGTATCGGAATGGTTATAGGTCACGAAATAACCCATACTTTTGATGATCAAGGTGCACAATATGACAAGGATGGAAACTTAAAAAACTGGTGGACAAAAGAGGATTATGCAAAGTTTAAATCAAGAATACAACAGGTTATCAATTTGTACAGCACCTATACCGTTTTAGGCGATCTACATATTAATGGCGAAATGACAGTTGGTGAAAATACGGCGGATATTGCCGGAATAGCAGTTGCCTACGATGCTTTTAAAATGACCGAAGAAGGAAAAGGAAATACAAAAATTGACGGTTTTACTCCAGACCAACGTTTCTTTATTTCTATAGCCAAAATATGGAGAGTAAAAATGAAAGACGAGTTCCTGCGTTTGTGGATTAACAATAACCCACATTCTCCACCAAATTGGCGTGTTAATGGTCCTCTAATGAATACGACACCTTTTTACGACGCCTTTAATGTACAACCAAAAGATAAAATGTTTTTGCCAAAGAAAGAGAGAATAACAATTTGGTAATACCCTCGCTCTCTAGAATGTTCCCGTGAAAAGCTACGCAAAGGTCCTGTGAACTTTGCGTAGCTTTTTGGTTTATTAGAAATTATGTTTCGACTTCTGAATAGGAAAATAGCTCATAAAAAGTTGGAATTTGGAATTTAAAAAATGGGAATTTTCCCCTATAAGTATTGCTAAAAACAAGAAATCTCTAGATTTCACCAAGACTTTATTTCAGTACCAGAATGCCTTCTAACAAAAACTTTAAAATTAAAAACTGAATTCGTATATTGTTCTGCTAAAATTAAATATACCAAACAGATACGTTTTAGAATAGCTGTCTTCAAATGTTTTTCCGTTCATTTTAATAGAAATAATCTAAATCATGAAAAATTCATTACTACTCTTCATTGCATTCTTAGCTTTTATATCGTGTTCAAAACATCAAGGGGAAAAAAATGTTGCGATCACTGGAATAGATTCCACACTGCGACCAGGTGATGATTTTTTTAAATATGTAAATGGCAAATGGTATGATTCTGTGCCAATACCTGCATCTCAAGCCGGAGTTGGTGCTGGTATGTTTATGAATTACCCACAACGAATGCGCTTGCAAGGAATATTGGACAGTATTTCGCAAAGCAAGAATTCGGCAGGAAGTATAGCACAAAAGGTAGGGGACTTTTATGCATCAGGTATGGATACTGTAACCATTGATAAACGCGGTTATACACCTATCAAACCTCTATTAGCCAAAATTGAAGCAATTAGCGATGTGCCTTCGTTAATGAACTTTGTGGTTAATGAAGTAAAAGTGGACAATTCTTCTATTATAGGTTTTGGAGTGTTACCCGATGATAAAAACAGCAGTATGAACATTGCTCAAGTCTACCAAACGGGTATCGGTTTGCCTGACAAGGACTATTATTTCAAATCAGATTCATCAACTGTTGCCATACAGAAATCGTACAAAAAATACCTTGCCGCATTATTTCAGCAAACAGGCAGCAATGCCAAAGAGGCTATAAAGAATGCTAATTTGGTTTACGATATTGACAAACAACTTGCCGTTTCGCATAAAACAAAAGTTGAACTAAGGGACGTGCTGGCAAATTATAATAAAATGGCTGTGACTGATCTTGTAAAAAGACATCCCAACATAGGTTGGACTACTTTTTTAAATAATTTAGGTACAAAAACCGATTCTATTAATGTATGCCAACCGGCCTATTACGATGCCCTTAATAAACTCTTAAAAACCATTCCCATTGCGAATTGGAAAATTTACTTGAAAGCAAATTCTCTGGAAAGATATGCAGATGATTTAAGTAAGCCTTTTGTAGATGCTTCATTTGAATATACCAAAGTACTTTCCGGTCAAGCTGTTCAAAAATCACGTGGCGAAATAATGGCGAATGTCCTTGATAATTACTTAGGCGACGCGTTGGGCGAATTGTATGTAAAGAAATATTTTTCAGAAGATGCCAAAAAGCGTATGTTGATTCTGGTGAATAATCTGCAAAAAGCGTATGCCAAAAGAATTGATAAATTGGAATGGATGAGTCAAAGTACGAAACAAAAAGCCAAAGAAAAATTGGCAGCCATGACTAAGAAAATAGGATATCCGGACAAATGGAAAGATTATAGCAATGTACAGATAGCGAGGAACACCTATTTTGAGAATGTAGTTTCGGCTGCTACAGTTGCCTATCAATTTCAATTGGCAAAATTGGGCAAACCAGTCGGTAAATCAGAATGGTATACTACAGTTCCAACAGTTACGGCTTATAATAACCCAACTGCAAATGAAATTGTTTTTCCTGCAGGTATTTTACAACCCCCGTATTTTGATAATAATGCAGACGATGCGCTTAACTATGGAGGTATTGGAATGGTTATAGGCCACGAAATGACCCATACTTTTGATGATCAAGGTGCCCAATATGACAAGGATGGAAACTTAAAAAACTGGTGGACAAAAGAGGATTATGCAAAGTTTAAATCAAGAATACAACAGGTTATCAATTTGTACAGTACCTATACCGTTTTAGGCAATCTACATATTAATGGCGAAATGACAGTTGGCGAAAATACGGCGGATATTGCCGGAATAGCAGTTGCTTATGATGCTTTTAAAATGACTGAAGAAGGAAAAGGAAATACAAAAATTGACGGTTTTACTCCAGACCAACGCTTCTTTATTTCTATAGCCAAAATATGGAGAGTAAAAATGAAAGACGAGTTCCTGCGTTTGTTGATTAACAATAACCCACATTCTCCACCAAATTGGCGTGTTAATGGTCCTCTAATGAATACGACACCTTTTTACGACGCCTTTAATGTACAACCAAAAGATAAAATGTTTTTGCCGAAGAAAGATAGAATAACAATTTGGTAATAGACTCGTTCTGTGGAGTGTTTACATGAAAACTTGCGCAAATGTCTCTGTGGACTTTGCGCAAGTTTTTGGTTAATGGAAAATTGTATAAAAGTCTTTTGACTTTTTATGTTTTAGTCTAAATAAAAAAAGCTTCAGATTTCTCTAAAGTTTTACTTGGTAGTGGGAAGCATCAAAATATCTAACCAGTTTTTGAGGCTTATTATAGTATATTTATTTGTCTTAGTTTTTTTGATGATTGTGATGAAAAAACAATATTACTTATCGTATATGTCTACTCTAATTTGGATAGCTTTGCGTGGCTTGTTACATGTAAATAAGTTGTGTGTTATTTTGACTCAAAAACTACTAAAATGAAAAAACTCATTTTGTTTATATTTTTATGCTCGTTTCAAATTAATGGGCAGAATATAGATTTGGAAAAAACTATAAATTTAATAATCACAGAAATTACACCAAGTAATTTTAAATATATAAACCTTGCAGACGAAAACTTAATTGTAAAAGAATTTGATTATAGTATTCAGAATTATGAAAAAAGAGAAATATTTATTAAAGATTCACTTTTTCCAATTGAATTAATAACGACACCAAAAGAAGAAGAAAAAAGTATAAATTGGAAAACTTTCAAATTGAATAATTGTAAAATATATTCTAAAAACGATTGCATTAATTTGGTTAGAAAGTCGGGCTATTTAATTGAAGTAAAAAACAAATCAGAATATGATAGCATCATAAATTTAAACATTCCAAATACAATTGTCGTAATAATAAACCCTAAATGGGGGAAACAAAAAACCACATTGGAAATAAGAAAAGCTACTGAAAAAATAGAAAATGTAGAAAAAAACATTCAAGATCAATCTTATTTCAGTTTTTCAATTCCTGTTTTTTCTGAAAATAAAAAATACTTCAGAATTGCAATTTACAAAGGCAAGGAAAATAATGGAGAAGGTAGCTCAAAGATATTTAAAATCGAAAATGAAACTTTGACAGAAGTATTTGAATACAATGGATGGAAAACGGAAGTTTATAGTGTAAATTAAAAATAACGCACAGCAGTTATTACAAAGGATTTGGTTATTAAGCTTAATGTAAAGTTGGTTTTGTATTTAGTATGATTCAGTGAACCCGATCCCGTAGATCTGTCACCACAATCGTTAGCGCAGATTTGGGTTCGTAAAAAGTTGGAATTTGGAATTTAAAAATATTGGAATTTCCCCCACAAGTACTACCAAAAACAAAAAAGCCTCAGATTTCTCTTAAGCTTTTTCTTAGTAGCGGGAAGCATTTAAATATCTAACCAGATTATATTGTATTATTACAATATTTTAGCATGTGCATCTTAATTTTTTCTATGCTTTTTGTTTGTATAGCCATTCCTATAAGTGCTAAAAAGCATCAATCCAATTTAATATCCTTTTGATAGTTTGTAGTGGAAATATTATATATTTGAAAATAAATAAGATATGAAATTTATCACACATATAAATACGTTGGTGGCAATTTTGCGAGACTTCTAACCTAGATTAATTAACAAGAAATAAAAAATGAAATTAACAATTACAATCGGACTTCTTTTAATTGTACACCTTACATTTGGACAAGACAGAATTCAAAAAATTGACAGTTTACTCAATTCCCTTTATTCAAAAGAGAAAATCAATGGAAATGTTCTAATTGCAGAAAAAGGGAAAGTTATATATAGCCATAGTTTTGGACTTGCAAACGAAACAACAAAAGATAAATTGAACGAAAATTCGATTTTTGAATTGGCATCTTGTTCAAAGCAGTTCACAGCTATGGGGATAATGATACTTAAAGAAAAAGGGAAGTTGAATTTGGACGATGACATCAAAAAATACTTACCCGAACTTTCTTTTTATAAAGGTATAACTGTAAGAAACTTATTAAATCATACTGGAGGTCTACCAGACTATATGCAGCTTATGGATAGTTTATTTGACAAATCTAAAATTGCCACTAACAAAGACATAATTACTATATTTAGTAAACATCAACCAAAAATATTATTTGAGCCAAATACTAAATGGGAATATAGCAACACGGGCTATGCACTATTGGCATCAATAATTGAGAAAGTATCGGGTTTGACATACGCTGACTATCTAAAGAAAGCTATTTTCCAACCGTTGAAAATGAAAAATACCTTTGTGTACACTCGTAGATTATCGCCAAAGAAAATTGACAATTATGCTTTTGGTTATGTTTACTCAGATAGTTTGAAAAAATATGTTTTACCAGACGAATTGAAAGAAACTAAAATGGTTATTTGGCTTGATGGTATTGTTGGAGACGGAACAGTTAATTCAACTGTAAAGGATCTGCTGATTTGGGATAGAGCATTATACACCAATAAATTACTCACAAAAGAGGGAATGAAAGCAGTTTTTGAAGTAACAACTTTGAAAGACGGAGCTAAAAGAAATTATGGTTTTGGTTGGGGAATTGAAGAAAATGCTGATTTTGGAAAAATTGCAAACCATAATGGTGGTTGGCCCGGTTATGTAACTTTTATCGATAGACATATTACAAATGATAAAACAATAATAATACTTCAAAATCACAACAACGTTACAATTCCTTCAAAAGCAATTAGAAGTATTCTATATAATAAACCATTACCTGTGCAAAAAATCAGAAAAGAAGTTATTATTACAACTGAAGAACTTCAAAAGTTTGTTGGGACTTATCAAGTTGAAAAAGATTTTGAAATCAAAATTTCATTAGATAAAGACCAACTATTTTCACAATTGACAGGACAAAATGTGTTCCCGATATTTGTAGAAAGTGAAATGTTATTTTTCTATAAAGTAGTAGATGCACAAATTCAGTTTGAAAAGAACGAAAAAGGAGAAATTTCAAATTTGTTTTTATTACAGAATGGAAATAAGATAGAAGCAAAACGGACGAAATAAAAACTGCCACCAATACACCCCACTAGCGCTAGCGTCTCGCTCGTGAACACAACGAATAAAAGTTTTGAAAACAAAAAAGCTTCAGATTTCTCTGAAGCTTTTTACGTATAATTATTTGTTGAGCAGTTTTTCAAGTCTCTGCATCATCTCATCTTTTTCTTTCAGCATACGCTCGTATAACGCAATTTTTTCTTCGTGAAGTTTTAAAACTTCTTTTATAGGGCTAAATGTAGGCTGAATATTAATTGCCGAAGCTCCATCTTTAAAATCTGAAAATGTATTAGAAATAATATTTATCGCTTGCTCTTCATCAAAATTTTGAAAAGCTTCAACAGGAATTTTTAAAACTGCTGAGATTTGTTTAAGCAGATTATCTTCAATAACATCTTTCTGCTCCAGTAAAGAAATTTTCTTCTGATTCCAGTCTTCTCCCAGATCATAAGCTAATGCTTCCTGTTTTATGTTAAGCATTTCTCTAAAACGTTTTACGTTTCTTCCCTGATGTATTTTCTGTTCCATAAACGAATTTGATTTTCCAAAGGCTCAAAGATAAAGCTATTCGGATTAAAAAGACTGAATTTCAAAGATAAAAAAATATCCTGTAAATATTATTTTTGTCAGATATTATATCCGAATCTGGAATGGTTTTGTGTTGATCCATAGTTCATTTATTAGAACAGATTTGGGATCTGTGGTATCAAGACATATTATTGTGGAGGAACAAATATCTTGTAGTTCTGTAATTTCGAATCAAGTTCAAAAGTTGTGAAATAATTTTTAGAAAATTCTTTTTGTTAGAAGTAGCAGATCATATACTTTTTCGCCAGAGCTTTTTAAGTGCCTAATTTTCCAACTTCTCGCTTTGACGATCTCGCAAAGACGCCAAGCCGCTAAGTTTTTTTTCCTATTTTTAAGTTCCACCTTTCTACTTTCTCGGTTTGGATTTCTAAAAATATTATAGAGTCTCAATGTTTTTTCTGTTTTTTCATTAAAACTTTGCGATTTTGTGACTCTGCGAGATTTTTACTTCCCCACAACTTTCGGACTTGATCCTAGAAAAGGGTTCGCAAAAAAGTTGGAATTTGGAATTTAAAAATATTGGAATTTTCCCTATGAGTATGACCAAAAACAAAAAAAGCTCCAGATTTCTCTGAAGCTTTACCTAGTAGCGGGAACAGGACTCGAACCTGTGTCCGCCGTGGCGGATATGAGCCCTCTAGATTATAATTTAAAATTAGACTTTTAGTAAAATCTTTTCCCGTTGTAGATTTTAAGTAGTTTTCTATTTTGAAAGTTTTTGTTATTGAATAAGAAAAGAGTTTGCAAAAAGTTGGAATTTGGAATTTAAAAATATTGGAATTTCCCCTATGAGTATGGCAAAAACAAAAAAGCCTCAGATTTCTCTGAAGCTTTGTCTTAGTAGCGGGAACAGGACTCGAACCTGTGACCTTCGGGTTATGAGCCCGACGAGCTGCCTACTGCTCTATCCCGCGTTGTTTCGGGTGCAAAGATACGCTGATTTTTGAGAAATCCAACGAAAACTTAAAAAAATGTTTTATTTTCTGTATTGAGTTGATATGACTACCTTTGCACCCAAGACCTTTGGGTCGAACCGTACGGAATAAAATTAAATAATACACAAATGTCACATAAAGCAGGTTTTGTAAACATCATCGGGAATCCAAACGTTGGAAAATCAACATTGATGAATGCCTTTGTTGGAGAAAGATTATCGATCATTACATCAAAAGCACAAACAACACGCCATCGTATTCTTGGAATCGTAAATGGTGAGGATTTTCAACTTATATTATCGGATACTCCAGGGATCATCAAGCCGGCTTATGAAATGCAGGAATCGATGATGAACTTCGTGAAGTCAGCTTTTGAAGATGCAGACATTCTGGTTTATATGGTTGAAATAGGGGAGCAGGACTTAAAAGACGAAGCTTTCTTTAATAAAATCATTCACGCTAAAATTCCGGTTTTATTATTGTTGAATAAAATTGACAATTCAAATCAGGAACAATTAGAGGAGCAAGTAGCATTTTGGACAGCAAAAGTGCCAAACGCGGAGATTTTCCCAATTTCGGCATTGCAGAATTTCAATGTGCCTGAAGTTTTCTCGAGAATTATTGAGTTGCTTCCGGAATCACCTGCTTATTATCCAAAAGATCAATTGACAGACAAACCGGAACGTTTCTTTGTAAACGAAACCATCCGTGAGAAAATCTTATTGAATTACAGTAAAGAGATTCCATACGCAGTTGAAATTGTGACAGAAGAATTTTTTGAAGATGAAAAAATCATCAGAATTCGTTCGGTAATTATGGTGGAACGCGAAACACAAAAAGGAATTATCATTGGACATAAAGGAGCAGCTCTTAAAAAAGTAGGTATGGATTCCCGTATCGATTTAGAGAAATTCTTCGGAAAACAAATTCACATTGAACTTTATGTTAAGGTGAATAAAAACTGGAGAAGTAATGCGAATATGTTGAAACGATTTGGGTATAATCAGTAAGGAGTTTTTTTTGTTTCAGGTTTCAAGTTTCAAGTTTCAGGTTTGAGGTTTGAAATGTGAAATGAGAATTTCTTGTATTTTGGACTAGCCCTGATAGCAGTGGAAATCCTTTTGCGAGCTTCTTTAGCGAACAAAAGATTGAAACGGATAGCAGGAATCAGCTCCTGAGAGAATAAATTATTTTGTTTTTTTTAGTTTCAAGTTTCAGGTTTCACGTTTTGGAACGTTAACGTGAAACCTGAAACCTGAAACTTGAAACTTGAAACCTGAAACTAAAAAAACAACAAAAACCACAGCAAAAAAGTTAGATAGTGACTTAGCCACTTTTTTAACTACCTTTGCAAAAAATTAAAATACAGTATTTTGGATTTATAAGAGTTGTGATTTTGGGAAACCGGAGTCTAAAATCTAAAGTCCGGGATCTAAAATAAAAAAAGATGAATAACATTGTTGCGATAGTAGGAAGACCTAATGTAGGGAAATCAACCCTTTTTAATAGGCTGATACAAAGAAGAGAAGCTATTGTAGATTCGGTTTCTGGAGTTACCAGAGATAGAAACTACGGTAAAAGCGAGTGGAACGGAAAAGAGTTTTCTGTAATTGATACCGGTGGATACGTTCGCGGAAGTGATGACGTATTTGAAGGTGAAATCCGTAAACAAGTAGAGCTTGCTATCGATGAAGCTGATGTTATTATTTTTGTAGTTGATGTTGAGGAAGGTATTACACCAATGGATGAAACGGTGGCTAAATTGTTGCGTAAAGTAACTAAGCCTGTTTTATTGGCTGTAAATAAGGTTGATAACGCTATGCGTGAGAAAGATGCGATTGAGTTTTATAATCTTGGTTTAGGAGATTATTTCACTTTCGCCAGTATTTCAGGAAGCGGAACCGGAGATTTGTTAGATGCTTTAATTGATGCATTTCCGGAGAAACCAGTAGTTGAAGTTACCGAAGAGTTACCACGTTTTGCTGTTGTAGGACGTCCAAATGCTGGTAAATCTAGTTTTATTAACGCTTTAATTGGTCAGGATCGTTATATCGTAACCGATATTGCAGGAACAACCCGTGATGCGATTGATACTAAATTTGACCGTTTTGGTTTTGAATTCAACTTGGTAGATACCGCGGGAATCCGTCGTAAAGCGAAAGTTAAAGAAGATTTAGAATTTTATTCTGTAATGCGTTCGGTTCGTGCGATCGAGCATGCAGATATTTGTATATTGGTTATCGATGCCACCCGTGGATTTGAAGGTCAGGATCAGAGTATTTTCTGGTTGGCTGAGAAAAACCGTAAAGGGGTTGTAATCTTGGTAAACAAATGGGACTTAGTAGAAAAAGATACTATGTCTACGAGAGATTACGAAGAGAAAATCAAAAAAGAATTAATGCCTTTTACAGATGTGCCAATTTTGTTCGTTTCGGCTTTGACGAAACAACGTTTATTGAAAGCATTGGAAGCTACAGTTCAGGTTTTCGAAAACAGAAAGCAAAGAATTGCAACGTCAAAATTCAACGAATATATGTTGAAAGTGATAGAAGCTTATCCACCACCGGCAACAAAAGGAAAGTATGTGAAAATTAAATATTGTATGCAGTTACCAACTTTAACACCTCAGTTTGTGTTCTTTGCTAACATGCCACAATACGTTAAAGAACCATACAAGAGATATCTTGAAAATAAGATTAGAGAAAATTGGGATTTCGCAGGAGTGCCGATTGATATTTATATTAGAGAGAAATAAAATTTTCTTTTTAAACAAGATAAAAAAGCAACCTTTCAAACTTTGAAAGGTTGCTTTTTTAGTTTAATGCAAAAGCATATTTTACGGTTGGTTTTCATCATAGAAGAAAAGTTGTTCTAATGCTGGACTTCCGTCAGAGTCGTCAACATCCCCATTATGTTTTCTGGTCGAAGAAGCCAGTTTCAGCGTATAGGTACAACGTGTCAGGTTATTATTCGGTGGAGCGTTGAGTGGCGAATTGTCTTTTATTCGTTTTAGTAATGCAGAGTCTATTACCCCATCAGAAATGTACCTGTTTATAGTATAACTGTTATTATTTAAATGCAAGCTACCGGAAGCTAAATACGGGTGATAAAGCGTGTATTTGGCATTTATTGTACCTTTTATTGGACTGCAAAGTGTACTTTCTTCAAGCTCTTTAATAGCCAATTTTCTATAGATCGGATTGTTGTTCATGACAATAGAATTAAGCGTTTTTCCATCGCCTCCAATTATTCCAAAACTATTTGCAGCTTTATCAATCACCTCTCTGATTTCAAAACGAATAGCAAATTTCTCGATCAGAATATCGTTTGCTGCAGGAATTGGTTGTCCGGCACTAAAGAGGTCCGGTACATTCGGTGCATTGGTTAATTCTGCTGTATTGATAGAAATAAGTGTATCTTCTTCAATGACATTATATAAATCTAAATCTGCTAGGGTTAAACCATTGGCAATCAAAGTTCGTTCAATAGCATGGTTGACATCAAACCAGCCTTCCGGATCAAAATCACTTTGAGCGCTGTCTACAAAAATATCATCAAGGTAAAAAACAGGAACTTTTCGGGACAGTTTAGAAACCGTACTAGGAACAAATAAGCTATTGTCAGTTTTGCCTACAATTATATTGAAGTTGTCTTTATCTAAAGGGGGGGTGTTATTTAGAGCTGTTACTTCACTAACTCTGAAGCGATATTCTATTGGGTTTCCGAGTGGCGATCTTAAAGCCGCTTGCCCTGTCATTCTTATGGTTTTGTGTAGCACATGTTTACCTAAACCTGCAAAACCTTCAGCGTCAAAGGCGTTGGGACCTAATCCGTAAGAAGCAGTGAACTGAGATCCAATTCCTGCCCATGCACTTGGGAAAGAAACTCCGGGATCTGTTACCTTTACTTCAGAACATAAAGTCACACACAAACAGTATCCGACATTTTTGCGTGCATTGACTTTGGTCTCTTTAACTAATTTTGTGCCTCCCAGTTCAGCTTTAAAATAAACATCGGGACCACTTTTGAAAGAAAGAAAAGAGGGGTCTGTTTCTATGTTGAACCACGGCGATAAAAAAGTCTTTTTAAAGTCGGCCGAAGAATAATCAATTCTAAAGTGTCCGTGAGAATCTGTTGTTGCGGTTCCTAAGGTATCATCAGTAAGAAGATCAGCATCCATTGCGATTACTTCTGCGTTGGCAATTGGCGTATTTGTTTCACAGTTCATCAAATGCCCACAAATCGTCCAGGCATCAAAAAAGTGACCTCTTATATAACACCACCATTTATGTGCTATAGTATACCTCCATCTGTAATTTTGATCTTTTTCCTGTTTTTCAAGTTCAGACTGCATTGAAATAGAAGTAAGGTGAAATTGTATGATTTCATCTCTTTTTGGTTTTGGAAATTTGAACGGTACAGTTCCGCATACAAAATCAATATCGTAATCACCAACTACAAATCTTTCGTCCAATTCAATTTCAAAATTCCCATTCTCATCTGTTTTTTTTCTGGTGATAAGTAATTGCTCTCTTTGTTTTACCTCTTCTTTAGAAACAAAACGGAATGTTTCTTTTAGATTTGCATTAGCGGCAACAGTTTCTTTTCTGTACGGATGATACAGTAAAATTTCAACGTCAGAGATAGACTCCAGACAGTCTTCACATATAAATCCTCTTAAGGAACCTTTAAAAATATTTTTCATGATAATGCGTTTTAAATTGCTTACTCTAATCAGTTTTGACTTTTCTGTCCTGCTCTTTTCAGGATTTTCTGAATTCTCCTTATTTTCTTTAATTACAGATAACAAAGGTTTTGTATTTAGATGTAAAAGAAGTCAGGAGAAAGACTGTTTTTGCAGGGGCATATTTCCCCTTTTTTGTGTTTTGAAATAAAAACGTACCCAATTGCAACTAAACCTTTTGGTCTTTTTAGAGTCTTATTGTTATAATTAAAAGCCTTATGATTAAATTATATTCTTTTGTTTTGCTCTTGCTTTGCTGTTATACGGCTAATGCACAGAATGATATTGTTGTGAAAGGAACTGTTATTGACATCAATACGCAGTTGCCTTTGGAATTAGCGACGGTTTATTTTACGACCGTTAGAGATTCTACAGTAATTGAATATACTACAACCGATAAAAATGGTTTTTTTAGCCTGAACATTAAGAAATATGATAAGCCTGTTTTTTTAAAGGTGAATTATATTGGATATCAAACTTATTTAGAGGAACATAAAGGACTTACGGAAAGCAAAGACTTCGGAAAAATATACCTGCTTGAAAGTGTCAATGCGCTTAATAATGTGGTAGTGAAAAGTGAAGCACCTCCAATTACCATTAAAAAAGATACATTGGAGTTTAATGCGAATTCTTTTAAAGTCCGCCCGGATTCGAATGTTGAAACTTTACTAAAACAATTACCCGGTTTTGATGTAAATAACGATGGGAAAGTTACCGTCAACGGGAGAGAAGTAACGCAGTTTTTGGTTAACGGAAAAACCTTTTTTGATAAAGACGGCGCAATTGCTTTGAAAAATTTACCCGCAGAAATCATAAAAAAAGTTCAGGTTTCGGATTTTAAAACCAAAAAAGAAGAATTGTCAAAACAAGAATCTACTTCGGATTATTCGAGTATTAATTTGACAATTGATGAGAAAAAAAACAAAGGTTACTTTGGGAAAATACTAGGAGGATACGGTTCTGATGAGCGCTATGAAAGTAGTCTGATGATGAATTTTTTCAATAATAAACAGAAAATAAGTGTTTTGGCTTCTTCGAATAATATTAATTCGACCGGATTCTCGATGGATGATGTATTTGATAATATGGGTGGAGGAAGAAACAGTAACGGAAGAAACGCCAACAACAGTTCCGCCAGTACCAGTAAAGGAATCACCCAATCTAATCTCGCCGGTATAAACTATTCCGATGATTGGTCTGAAGAATTAGCAGCAATGGGAAGTTATAATTTCTCGAACTCCAATACTACGAACAACAGTAAAGCCAATCAGATTAGTTTTTTGCCAAAAGGAAATATTCTGACAGCGTCTGACGCTACTACAAGAAATGAAAACACGGGAAACAAAGCCAATTTCGAATTGGAATACAAAATCAGTCCTACGATGCGGCTTGTTGTTGCGCCGAAATTAAATCTAACCCAATCGGACAATAGTTCGAATTCGACCAGTTTTTCTGAGGATGAAAATGGGCAGGCTTTAAATCAAAGTAGTTCAGAATCTAATAGTAAAAATGAGAACACTAATTTTTCAAACGGTATCAATTTTAATAAAACCTTCGAAAAAGAAGCGCGAAATTTCAGTGTGGTTTTTAACAATAATAATACAAGGAGTGACGGGAATGTTTTAAACCGTTCCGAAACCATTTTTTATCAGGGCGGCAAACCCAATGACGAACGAAACCAGAATAGCAAGAACAATGTTACGACGGATTCTTACACGGTTGATTTGGAGTACACAGAGCCGATAACGGACTCCTTAAGAATCAGATTTGGTTCCGATTTTGATTGGGAAAAGACCGTAAACGATAAAAATACGTTCAATTATAATGCAAGTACCGATTCGTATTCCGACTTAGATTTGTCTTTAACCAATTATATTTCTTCACGTCAGAACAGTATTAGTCCTAAGTTTGGAATCACCTGGCAAAAGAGAAAATTTACTCTTAATTTGAATTCTCAAACTTCTATTATCGATTATGACAACCATTCCTTATATGTAAACAAAGCGACCGATTTAAACAAAAAATATGTATTGCCTTTTGGGAATTTGCAGCTTAGATATAAATTTAGTCGTTCTAAAAATCTGACTTTTAGATACGATTATTCCAACGCGCTTCCAACGGCAACGCAATTATTACCGGTTATAGACCTGTCCAATCCATTGAATAGTATTATTGGAAATCCGAATCTGAATCCGATAGAGAAAAACAGTGTGAGCATTAATTTCAGGAATTTTGATTTCCGTACCCGTTCGGGGTATAGTGTGTTTGCCAAAACAGATTATTATAACAATGATGTGGTTACTACTTCGATTTACGATGACAGTGGTAAACGAAACACTACTTATGCAAACATTTCAGGAACGTACACGACTTCTGTTGGCGCAAATTGGAATCAATCTGTGAAAAAGGATGCCAGTGTGCTACGATATGGGTTAGCATTAAACTCGAGTTATTCTTTTGATAAAGGATTTACAAATGCAGTGATGTATGAAGCAAGATCAATTGGAGTTACACCAAAAGTATATTTAAGTTATGAATATGGAGATGTGCTTACCATAGCGCCATCTTATGATTTGTCTTATAATGAAACAAAATATAAGAACTATTCGAGAGAAGCCACTTCAAATGTAATTCACAAAATTAATTTGCAGACCACCACATACTGGCCAGCCAATTTGATTTTTGGAAATGACTTTGGATATACCTATAATTCTAATATTTCAGACGATTTCAAAAAAGATTTTTTCCTTTGGAATACCAGTTTGTCCTATGGTTTTTTCGATAAAAAAATGTACCTGAAAGTAAAAGTGTACGATGTTTTAAATCAAAATCAAAGTGCTACAAGAACTATTTCGGCAACCTCAATTCGCGACGAGGAGAATACCGTTTTAAAACGATATTTAATGTTTTCTGTAGCTTATAAAATTGGGAATTTTGCTGCTAAAGAAAAAAGAGGCGGGCGAAGAGAAAGAGAAATGTAACTATTAAGCTTTAGTTTTGCGGTTAATCTTATGATAAACCGTAAATCGAATAATATCCCGATCGTAAAAATCGACACCACTGGCACGTCTCTGAAAGCTTTTCATATAACCCAATTCTAATCCGATGTTAGGGTTGAAGTGATAACGTAAGGCAGCGTAAATTCGATTTTGATCGAACGTATTTCTCTTATTGTCTTTTCCGTAATTGAGTAAAATTTCGTCTGAAATAGTCCCTTTCAGATTGCGTTTGTCTTTTTCCCAAAGTGTAAAAGTAGATTGCAGTCTGTATCTGAATCGCCACGAAAAAGAAAAGTCATCCAGTAATTCTGTTCTGCTGGCTTTCTGCATAAAACGTTCCTCAATCTGAAAGCGATTGTGGAAAGTGATTTTCGCTATATCATTGATTAAAGTAATATCCTGCTGGCCTCTGTATTCCGGAACCGAAAAATTAGGGTCAATACGCGGATCTTGTGTATTGACATTAAAATAGGCAAATCCACCGCCTAAATCGATTGTTTTATTGGCTCTGTAACGTCCCTGTACACGGACAACAAAAAGATTCTCATGAATGGGATTGACAAAACTTCGATTGTCCAGTTCCGTATGAATGGACCATTTTTCAGTTAAAGGAAAGATATTATAGTACCGAATCCAGGTCAGGGTTTGTTGATCCGTTTTTTTCTGAGCCTGCAAAAAGGGACTTGTGAGGCTTAAAAAGAGTACTATTCGGAGGATTTTCATCTAAGCTGTATAAATTCAGGCTGCGAATATATATAAATCAGAGCGAATTTATAGAATTTGAGATCGTTTTTTAAATTTGCTTTGAAAGTAATTTTGTGATTTTCAACAACTTTTTTAATAAAAAAACGAGACCTGCTACTTAAAGCGGGCCTCGTTTTGGTATCTATTCCATCTAAATCTATGTTTCTATGTGTTAAAAAAAAGCAACGCGTTACAGCAGGGTCACTTTATAAAGAATATTTTAAAGTGATTCCGTACGTTCTCTGGTCGCCCAAAACACCAGCATATTGTCCGGTATTTCCTCCTGCAGGTAATAATTGCTCATAATAATCCTTGTTTAAAAGATTACGTCCCCAGAAATGTACCGATAGACCATCAGTAGCGCGGAAACCTAATCGAGCATTAAAAATAGCATAACCTTGTACCACTAAGTATTTCGAAGCAGAAGGACTTGATGAAAATTCAGAACGAGCGTAAGAATCTAAGGCTAGAAACACTTTACCGGCATTTCCGAAGAATTTTGCATTGTCGGAAAGTTCCCCTCCTAAAGATCCTGCCCATCTGGATGCGCCCGGCAGATCAGTTCCAGACACATCTTTATAAGCAACCGGAGCTCCCGTTTCCTCTAATGGAAGTGGTGCATTGGTAAACTTAACATATTTACCATCAGTATACGTAGCCGCTCCGTTAATCGTTAAGTTTTGATTTACTACAAAACTGGCGTCCAATTCTACACCTCTTACACGAACTTTATCCGCATTGGCAAGATAACCTCTGTTTACCCCCAATTCAGCAGCCTGAACATTGGTCTGGAAATTTCTGATATCAGTATTAAAGAAAGTCACGTTAAAAATCGAATTTTTAAATGGAGAAGTTTTTACACCAACTTCATAATGATTTACCTCTTCCGGTTTAATTACTGCAAGATTAAGTAAGGGTTGACCAGCTGAATTTGTCGGAAGTCCGGCAACATTCACTCCAACCGGTTTGTAGCTTTTTGCGAATGTAGCATAAGCATTGATTTTGTCAGTAGCTTTATAAGAAACTGTTATATTTCCGGAGAAATCAGTATCATCTGTATTTGATGTGAAGGCTTGATCGCTGTAAACTTGTTTTTTCAAAGCAAGCAATGCAGGATCGGTAGTCTGAAGTCCTCCGTAAGTAGTACGGGTATAATCAGCATCTTTTTTGTCAAAGTTGTAACGTAAACCTGGTAATACATGCAATTTTTCGGTTACAGCCCAGTCTAATTGTCCAAAAACAGCTGCACTGGAGGATCTTATGCGGGCATCTGTTTTGATTCCGTATCCTTCAAAAAGACCCGGAGTTTTCCATAACGGACTTGTTGAGCTTTGTGAGAATCTCCATTGTGCATTTCCGGATTCCTCAGTACCATTGGTTTTTGAAGTTTGATCAATAAAAAATACCCCTACAACACCGCTCAATTTCGAGCTAAGTTGTCCTGCATAACGTATTTCTTGTGTGAATTGTGTTTGTCTGGTCGGATTTTGTGATTTAGCAAGTACTTGTAATCCTGTAAAATCCCTGTCGTTTGACGGATCCCAGTTCCAGAAACGCCAAGCTGTTGTAGAAGTAAGTGTTCCTCCTCCGATTTTGGTATCAACATTAAGCGATACACCACCTAAGTCTTGTCCGGAACGCCACGGTGTATCATGATCTATTCTACGATCAAATGCATTCTGACTTGGAAGCTGATAGTTTAAATCGGCAATAATAGCATTAAATTGGCGGTATGGAGCTCTTTGAGTAGGGGCAACACCCGCTACAACTTGCGCATATCCGTCAGGACGCTGTGTTGTAATATCTGCCGCAAGGGTAATATTTGTATTTGCTGTCGGAGTATACAATAATTGACCTCTAATTCCTTGGTTGTTTAAGGTATTTGTAGCTCTTCCAGTGGCAACATTATCGATTAAACCGTCACGTTGTGTACCTGAAAAAGACAAACGACCGGCTATTTTTTGACTTAAAGCTCCTGTTATAGATGCTTTGGCCTGTAAAAAGGCAAAATTCCCGTAACTAACTTCAAAGTCTGCACCCGAAGTAAAACTTGGTTTGCGGGTCGTAATGTTAAAAGCTCCCGAAGTGGTATTCTTTCCAAACAATGATCCCTGTGGTCCGCGTAATACTTCGATTTGTTCTACATCGATAAAATCCAGAGTAGTGGCTGCCGGACGGGCGTAATAAACACCGTCAACATAAAAACCAACTCCCGGATCAATTCCATCATTAGTCAGACCAAAAGGAGAACCTAAACTCCTGATGTTGATTCCTGTATTTCTTGGGTTTGAAGAATAGAGTTGTACAGAAGGAACAAGCTCTTTGATACGATTGACATTAAAAGCGCCTGTTTGCTCTGCTTGTTTACCGGTAATTACCGAAATAGCAATCGGTACATCTTGTACTTTTTCGATACGACGTCTGGAAGATACAACAACTTCTATAAGTTTGTTTTCTTCGTTTAATGTTACCAATAGCGGAGAGCTTGGTAAAGTTGTGATAGCAAATTCAGCAGTTGTATAGCCAACGTATTGAACTAATAACGTCAAAGGAAGTCTTCCCTGAGTGTCTATGCTGAATTTTCCATTGGCATCGGTAGTAGTATTAAAAGTAGTTCCTTTTATGACCACATTAGCGGCTGGTAAAGGTATGTTTTCATCTGTTGTTACCACACCTTCTATATTTTGTGCGAAAGAGATGGAGAAAGTTAAAAAGGATAGTATTGTAAGTATATTTTTTATAGTAGTTTTCATTTTTATATTAATTATATGTGATTAGTAGAATTTAAATTAAATTTTTTTTACCAACACATACACATACAAAAAGAATTGTTTTTCACAGTAGTGAATTGACTATTTCTATTTTTTTGCAAAAAACTTTTTGATCCACCTGATCGATTCGAATGTACTTTCATAAGGTTTTAATTTTGGACTGGTTTGCTAATTTTTTCTGCAAATATATATAAATTCTATAAAAATAGTCGAATTTAAAAAATATTTTTTTATTTCTTCACCAGTGAAGCGATAGTGATCCCTTCCATAGCTTTCAAAGTTTTGTCTCGAATAAGGACTAAACCATGATGTAAGCTGCATTCTGACTCTGTTTTACAATCAGAACAAGGTTCGTAAAAGTTTAATGAAGCACAAGGTAAAAGTGCAATTGCACCGTCAAATAAACGGTGAATTTCGGCCAAAGTAATATCGTTTTTAGATTTTATCAAATAATATCCACCAAATTTCCCCTGCTTACTGCTCACAAAACGTCCTCGTTTCAGATCCAATAAAATCTGTTCTAAAAACTTTTTAGGAATGTTCGCTCCATCAGCAATTTCTATTGTTTTAGAAATGTGATTTTCGTCTTGTTCTGCTAAATAAAGTAAGGCCTTAAGGGCGTATTTTGCTTTATGTGATAACATTTAAATTGAATTATAAATTGTGAAATGTGACTTGTAAAATGTAACCTAAAATATCTTTTCAAAAAACCTGAAACCTGAAACCTGAAACCTGAAACTTGAAACTTGAAACTTGAAACTTCAAACCGACTCCAGTTCCTGCGACTAGAACCCGCGACCAAAATTCTACCATCCTCCGCTAGATCCTCCACCGGAGAAACCTCCGCCTCCAAATCCACCGCCGAAACCGCCTCCTCCGCCTGATGATCCACCACCGAAGCCTCCGAAACCGCCTCCTCCGCTACTGCGACCTAAGCTGCTCAGAATAATAACGTCCATAAGGCTAGGTCCTCCACCGTTATTGCCTGAATTTCCTCCGCCACCTCTTTTGTTTCTGGAGATCAAAAATAATACAATTACAACAATAACAATAAAAGGGAGGATAGGAAAATTTTTTCCTTTTGATTGTTGCTTGCGTTCACCTTTGTATTTTCCTTTAAAAACATCAAATAAAGCGTCAGTTCCTTTGTCAAGTCCGTTGTAGTAACTACCTGCTTTAAATTCGGGAATAATAATATTTCTGATAATTTCACCACCAATTCCGGCAGTCAGACGATCTTCTAAACCATAACCTGGATTAATGGCAATTTTTTTCTCTTTTTTGGCTAATAAAATAATAACCCCATTGTCGTCTTTTGCTGTTCCGCCAATTCCCCATGTTTGTCCCCATTTTGTAGCGAGCTGACTAACATCTTCATTTTGCAAACTTTCTATGGTAATCACTACAATTTGAGTAGTGGTAGAATCTGAATAACGAATGAGCTTTTGTTCTAACTGTGTTTTTTCAGTTGCACTCAGAACGTTTGCGTAATCGTAAACAGACGTTTGAAAACTTGGCTTTTCCGGAATAGTAAATTGAGCAAAGACACAATTAACGGTAAAAAAAGCGATTAACAGAAAGGATAAATGAAAGATTCCTTTAGAATTTGAAGTTTTATTTTTGGAAATATTCATTGTTTATCCTTTTGAGATTTCGTTTGATAATTCGTTAGTATCCTCAGCCAATCGTGGAAAATATTTTTTTAATTGTTCTCCGGCGCTTAAAATGCCATCGACAATACCTTGTTTGAAGTTTCCGGATTTAAATTGAGTGACCATAATGTTTCTGGTCGAATCCCAAAAGTCTGATGATACAAGGTCATTTATACCTTTATCTCCGCAAATGACAAAATTTTTATCTGCCACGGCAAAGTAGAATAAAACACCATTTTTAAGTTGTGTTTCATCCATTTTTAATTCGTGAAAAACTTCTAAAGCCCTGTCAAAATGGACTTTAGAAGTAGTTTGTTCTATATGTACTCTAATTTCGCCCGAAGTATTATTTTCAGCCATACCAATAGCTTCAACAATTTCTTGTTCTTCTTTTTTGGATAAAAAATCTTCTACTTTTGACATTTGAGTTATTTTAGAGTTTAGATTGTTGATTTTAGATTTTAATTAAATCAATAATCAAAATATTGGGTCTTTTTTAGAATTTTACTTCAACTGGTTTTTCAGCACCTGCAACAGCTTGGAAGTATGGTTTTTCTTTGTATTCACCTAAAAACCATTTGTTCGGAATAGATAAAATATAACCATTGTATTCCTGAACTGATTCGTTAAAACGAGTTCTTGCTGTTAAAATTTGGTTTTCAGTACTGGCTAACTCATCTTGTAATTTTAGGAAATTTTCATTTGCTTTTAAGGTTGGATATTGTTCAACAGAAACCAATAATCTTGATAAAGAAGAAGACACGCCACTTTGTGCTTGGTTGAATTGAGACAATTGCTCCGGAGTAACATTACTTGGGTCAATAGTTACTGAGGTTGCTTTTGCACGCGCTTCGATAACCGCTGTCAAAGTCGATTTTTCGAAATCAGCTGCACCTTTTACCGTGTTTACTAAGTTTCCGATCAGGTCATTTCTTCTTTGGTAGGCAGTATTCACATTTCCCCACTCTTTATTAACAGCCTGGCTGTATTTTAATCCGGTGTTTTTAATTCCAATTGACCAAAAAGCTATAATAGCAACCAGTACTACAATAATTCCTACGGGGATTAACCATTTTTTCATATTTGTTTCGATTTAAATTTGTGTTTAGTTTTAAAATGCTGTTATAATTCGTTCTTAATTTCTGTTAATTGTATTTTTATCGACTCTAATTTACGTATTATTTCGAATTTATCTAATGTTTTCTTTTGGCCTTCTTTCAAATGGATTTTGGCGCCTTCGAGTGTAAAACCACGTTCTTTTACCAAATGATAAATCAATTGTAAATTGGTAATATCATCCGGAGTAAACATTCTGTTGCCTTTAGCATTCTTTTTGGGTTTCAAAATATCGAATTCACTATCCCAAAAACGGATCAAAGAAGCATTGACATTAAAAGCCTTGGCAACTTCGCCAATGCTGTAATATCTTTTATCTTTAGAAAGTTCAATATGCATGATTTGTATTTTTCTATTAGTACTTCAAACTTACTACTTTTTACAGTATTAATCTAATGACTGGTTTTCCTGATTGGCCATGTGTGAAATAGCAACATATTCTACTGCTGAAATATTTCCGTAATAAAAATTCAAAGGATTTACGACTTTACCATCTTTATGAACTTCATAATGACAATGTGGTCCTTCTGATCTTCCGGTGCTTCCAACGTATCCAATAATATCGCCTCTTTTAACATGTTGTCCGGGTCTGCAGTTGTATTTGCTTAAATGTGCATACAAACTCTCATATCCAAAACCGTGCCTGATGACTACATGGTTTCCAAAACCTGACGCCGTATTGTCAGCTCTGGCGATTACTCCATCACCTGTTGCATAAACGGGAGCGCCCGTATTAGCGGTGAAATCCATACCGTTATGCATTTTTCGCACCTTCGTGAAAGGATCGATTCGATATCCAAAACCGGAAGCAATACGTTTCAAATTTTCATTTCGGACTGGCTGAATGGCAGGAATTGCCAGTAACAAATTTCCTTTGGCACTAGCCAATTTTAAAATTTCATCCAATGATTTGGATTGGATCGCCAGTTGTTTGGAAAGTTTATCAATTCGTTTGGTGGTATTCAATACCAATTGCGAATTATTATATCCTTCTAAGTCTTTGTATCGATTGAGGTCTCTAAAACCTGATTTTCGTATAGAATCCGGAATTTCCGCTTTATTAAAATAAACTCTGTAAATGTTGTTGTCCCGGTCTTCGAGTGCTTCTGTTACCTCATTAATTTCATCCATTTTTTTATTCAAAATCGAATAATGTAACTTCAAGTTTTCAATTTCACGTGCCTGTAGGCGATCTTTTGGCGTTTCGAAATATGGAGTGTTGAGTAGAAGAACAAAAATTAAAAATCCAAACAGCGCTGAAGCCAGCAAAAACAGTAATGCATAACCAATTTTGATTCTCTTTCTGGTTTTTATTTTCGTATAAGCCAGATTTTCTGAGTCGTAATAATATTTTACTTTCGCCATATTTTAAAATACCCTATTTTTGCAGCTTGTAAAATAGTTAGTGGAACAAATTTAATAAATGTTTCAGTTGTTCCCCGCTTTTTTTCAAGAATTAAAGAAATCAATTAGATAATTAGATAATGTGGTAATTGGATAATTTATTGTTTGGAATAGTAAATTTTTAATTTTAAATGAAGCATTATTAATTGTTTTATTATCTAATCGACACAGTATCAAATTGACACATTTTCAAAATATCGCATTAATAAAAATATGAAATCACAAGACGTACGTAAACAATTCCTAGACTTTTTTAAGAGTAACGGACACTTAATTGTTCCATCTGCTCCAATTGTACTTAAAGACGACCCAACCCTTATGTTCAATAACTCGGGAATGGCCCAGTTTAAAGAGTATTTTTTAGGGAATGGAACGCCAAAAAGTCCGAGAATAGCCGATACGCAAAAATGTCTTCGTGTTTCAGGAAAACACAACGATCTTGAAGATGTAGGTTTTGATACCTACCATCATACCATGTTTGAAATGCTTGGGAACTGGTCTTTTGGAGATTATTTCAAAAAAGAAGCCATCAATTGGGCTTGGACTTTATTGACAGAAGTTTATAAAATTCCAAAAGAAAATCTTTATGTTTCTGTATTTGAAGGAAGCAAGGAAGACAATGTGCCATTTGATCAGGAGGCTTGGGATATTTGGAAAACGTTAATCGATGAGGACAGAATTATTCTTGGAAACAAGAAGGATAATTTCTGGGAAATGGGGGATCAGGGACCATGTGGACCTTGTTCAGAAATTCACGTTGATTTACGTACTGAAGAAGAAAAAGCATTGGTTACAGGAAAAAGTCTTGTAAACAATGATCATCCACAGGTAGTTGAAATCTGGAATAATGTATTTATGGAATTCAACCGTAAAGCGGATGGTTCTTTGGAGAAACTTCCTGCGCAACACGTAGATACCGGAATGGGATTTGAGCGTTTGTGTATGGCATTACAAGGAAAAACATCTAATTACGATACAGATGTATTTACGCCACTTATTGAAAAGGTAGAACAAATCACAGGTTTAAAATATACACCGAATGATGTCGCTCTGAGCGGAGTCGAAGAGAGTGAGGAACAGAATAAAACTAATATTGCGATTCGTGTAATTGTAGATCACGTACGTGCAGTTGCATTTGCTATTGCAGACGGACAATTGCCATCAAACACAGGAGCAGGTTATGTAATTCGCAGAATCTTGCGTCGTGCGATTCGTTACGGATTTACGTTCTTAAATACAAAAGAGCCGTTTATTAATAAATTGGTTGAAGTTTTAGCGAATCAGATGGGAGAATTTTTCCCTGAAATAAAAGCACAACAACAATTGGTTACCAATGTAATTCGTGAGGAAGAGGCTTCTTTCCTTAGAACCTTAGATCAAGGATTACAATTGTTAGACAAAGTAGTTTCTGAAACAAACGGAAAAGAAGTTTTGGGAGCTAAAGTTTTTGAATTATACGATACTTTTGGATTCCCAAAAGATTTAACGGCTTTAATTCTGAAAGAAAAAGGGTATTCGTACAACGAAGAGGAGTTTGAAAGTGAATTGCAAAAACAAAAAGCGCGTTCTCGTGCAGCATCTGAAGTTTCAACGGAAGACTGGAATGTTTTAATTCCCGGAAATGTAGAAACTTTTGTAGGTTATGATCAAACGGAGAATGAAGTAAAAATTACCAGAATCCGTAAAGTCGATTCTAAAAAAGATGGAATTCTTTACCAAATCGTTTTAGACAACACTCCATTCTATCCGGAAGGAGGAGGACAGGTTGGCGATAAAGGGATCTTGGTTTCTGCAAATGAAACGATTGAAATCATCGACACCAAGAAAGAGAACAATCTGATTTTGCATTTTGCAAAACAATTGCCGGAGAATATTGAGGCTGGTTTTACAGCAAAAGTAAATACAGATTTAAGAACGTCAACGTCCAAAAATCACTCGGCTACGCATTTGATGCATTTGGCTTTGAGAAGTATTTTAGGAACGCACGTAGAGCAAAAAGGGTCATTGGTAAATCCAAATTATCTGCGTTTTGACTTCTCGCATTTCAGCAAAGTTTCTGATGCTGAATTACGTCAGGTTGAGGCAAGTGTAAATGCTCAGATAGAAGAGCAATTGCAATTAGTTGAACACAGAAATATTCCGATTCAGGAAGCTTTGGCAAAAGGCGCAATGGCTTTGTTTGGAGAGAAATATGGCGATAATGTCCGCATGATTGAGTTTGGTGACAGTAAGGAGTTATGTGGAGGAATTCACGTGAAAAATACTGCTGAGATCTGGCATTTCAAAATCATTTCTGAAGGAGCGGTTGCAGCAGGAATTCGTCGTATTGAAGCGATTACGGGTGATGCTGTGAAGAATTTCTATGAGAATCAGGAAAATACGTTAACGGAGATAAAAGAAGCACTTAAAAATCCACAGGATATTTTAAAATCGGTTGCTACTTTGCAAGATGATAATGCTAAGCTGAAAAAACAAATTGAGCAATTGCTTAAAGAAAAAGTTGGTGCTTTAAAAACCGAACTGGAGAAAGATTTTCAAGTTGTAAACGGCGTACATTTCCTTGCTAAACAAGTAGATTTAAGCATGGCTTCTACGAAAGAACTAGCTTCAGCTTTAGGAAGTTCAAAAGCAGATTCGTTTGTGTTTTTAGCTTCAACAGAAGACGGTTTGCCAAATATTCACTGTTATATAGCTAAAGAATTAGTAGCAGGTAAAGGCTTGAATGCAAATGCTGTTATTAAAGAATTAGGAAAGTATATTGAAGGAAATGGAGGAGGACAACCTTTCTTTGCATCCGGAAAAGGTAAAAATACAGCTGGGATTAAAGAGGCTTTAGCTAAGGCGATCGAGTTTGTAAAATAAGTTTTTTTTTTTTTTGAATCTCGCGAAGTCGCGGAGTCGCAAAGTTTTATAGAGCTTGGCGTCTTTGCTACTTTGCGAGATTTTTGTTTAGTAGCTATTATTTCAATAGTGCTCTTTTATTTGCAACACTAAAAAGTAAGTTTTTTCTGTATATTTGTAAAAAGACAAGATGACAGAAAATGAAATTTCAGCAGTTGTTGTAGATGTTTGTTATAAAATACACGTAAAACTTGGACCAGGATTATTAGAGTCTGTTTATGAAGCTATTCTATATCACGAATTGACAAAAAAAGGACTTAATGTTGAGAGACAAAAAGTATTACCGGTTATTTGGGATCAAATACATTTAGATATTGGTTTTAGAGCTGATTTAATTGTTGAAAAGAAAGTGATTCTAGAAATTAAATCCATTGAACGACTTACTGATATCCATGCGAAACAAGTTTTGACTTATCTTAAAATTACAAAAATGAAATTAGGATTACTGGTAAATTTTAATGTTCCAATAATTAAACTTGGTATAAAAAGAGTAGTTTCAAATCTTTAGTTTTTTTAAGATTGAGAGTTTAGAAAAAAATAAAGCCGCAAAGTATTTAAAATAAAAACTTTGCGACTCCGCGACTTTGCGAGATTTTTTAGGTTCTATTTACGCTCCCCAATTTGCTGACGCCACATAGTATAATACAACCCTTTTTCAACAATTAGATTTTGTTTTTTAAAATTCAAATAAAAAATAAAGCCGCAAAGTATTTAAAATAAAAACTTTGCGACTCCGCGACTTTGCGAGATTTTTTAGGTTTTATTTACGCTCTCCAATTTGCTGACGCCATATAGTATAACACAACCCTTTTTCAACAATTAGATTTTGTTTTTTAAAATTCAAATAAAAAGTAAAGCCGTAAAGTATTTAAAATAAAAACTTTGCGACTCCACGACTTTGCGAGATTTTTTAGATTCTATTTACGCTCTCCAATTTGCTGACGCCACATAGCATAATACAACCCTTTTTCAACAATTAAATCCTCATGTTTACCTTGCTCAATAATTTTACCCTGTTCTAAAACAAATATTTTATCAGCATGCATTACGGTAGATAAACGGTGTGCAATTAAAACCGTGATTCTGTTTTTGTCGGATATGTTTCGGATTGTTGCGTTGATTTCTTCTTCTGTTATAGAATCTAAAGCAGAAGTAGCTTCATCAAAAATCAATAAATTAGGGTTTCTTAAAATAGCTCGGGCAATCGATAAACGTTGTTTCTCTCCGCCTGAAACTTTAATTCCACCTTCACCAATTGTGGTGTTTAAGCCATCTTCGGCACGTTTTAACAGTTTCTCACAACTGGCTCTTTTTAGGGCGTCGTATAAGTCTTCGTCTGTTGCAGATGGTTTCACGAATAATAAATTCTCGCGAATTGTTCCTGAAAACAGTTGCGCGTCCTGCGTTACAAAACCTAACTGTTTTCTTAAGTCCAATAAATCAATTTCGGTTGAATCAATATCATTGTAAAGCACCTGACCTTCTTCCGGAGTATATAATCCAACCAATAGTTTTACCAAAGTTGTTTTTCCGGAGCCTGATGGCCCGACGAAAGCGACAGTTTGTCCTTGTTTAATTTCGAAATTAATATTTTCTACGGCCTTGAATTTGGCTGTTTTATGTTTGAAACTAACATTAGAAAAAAGCAAGGATTGAATGATTCCAACATGCTTCGGTGTTTTTGGACGGAATTCTTTCGGAGCATTTAAAAGCACTCTGAAATTTTCCATGGAAACTTTTGTTTCGTTTAGGGCAATGATAAAGTTCCCCAACTCTTGAAGCGGACCAAAAATAAAGAATGTAAAAAAGACCATGGTCAATAAATCACCCACAATAATTTTTCCTCCAAACAAGAAATAGTACAACGTAAAAACAACACAGGTTCTTAAAAAATGAACGGTAGTACCTTGTATGAAACTTAAACTTCTGATGAATCGGACTTTTTCTAATTCAAGTTGAAGGATTTTAAAAGTGTTCAAGTTCAGACGTTTTTCTTCCTGATAGGTTAGTCCAAGACTTTTTACAAGTTCGATGTTTCTTAAACTTTCAGTTGTAGAGCCTGCCAGAGCATTGGTTTGATTTACAATTTTCTTAGAGACGATTTTGATCTTTTTTCCCAGATATGAACTTACCAAAGCAATAATTGGCGCCGTAACTAAAAAGATTATGGAAATACGATAATCGATTCGGGAAACATACAAAATCACGAATACAAACCCAATAATGGTTTGAAAAATTAAAGAGATCGAAAGTGTAATTAATTTCTCAGAATCAGAACGCACTTTGGTCAGTTTACTTAAAGTTTCTCCACTTCGTTGGTCTTCAAATTCGGCATAAGGTAAATCGAGTGATTTCTTAATACCATCAGTATACATTTGAGCTCCTGTTCTCTGAATAACGATATTGGTGAAGTAATCCTGAAAGTTTTTGGTGATTCTTGAGATCATTGCAGCACCCAGCGAAAGCGCTAACCAGAAGGACAAAGATTTTATAAAACCAATTTCATTTCCTTTGTATTTCGCCAGTCCAACCCCGCAATCCTGCATTAATTTACCGGTAATAATAGAGTCTGATAAGCTAAAACAGATGTTTATTGTGGCCATAATTAAGGCGAAAAACAACAGTAACTTATGTTTGATTATGTATGAATAGAGTAATTTCATAGTTAGATTTAAAATTTTAGAAGTGTAAAAGTAGTGAATTGATAGATTCGCTAATCTTAATTTTGAGTATTAAAAAGCCAATTTTTTGTAAAATTATATATGCTTCATATAGTGGAATTTTAGATTTCTATTTTTTGAAAAAAGAGGGTAACAAGACATGAATTTAATGAAGTAAGAATTGTTTTATAGATTTGTTGTGCCAGAGATAAAATTCTTTTTTGAATTTCGGAGACGAATGCAATTGGTGTAATTTATACAAGTTTGTTTTTTAGAGCGTTAAAAGATAAAATATACTTATTAAGATTTCGGTAGCTAAGATTAGTTTTTTTTTCTTTTAAAAACGATCGGTTTTTAGTTCAAAACAATAATTTGTATGCAATACATTTGTAGTTATTATTACTCTTTTGATCTGTTAAATATGAAGAAAAATCTATCTCTTTTTTGTGCCTTAATGTTAGTGTTAATCTCTTGCTCGGGGGAGGATTCCTCTTTAAATTCTTCAGACGTTTTAATGAAAAAAAAGGTCGTAACGAGTACCGGCCGAGATAATACAATCGAGATTTCGACAACTTATTATACTTATGAAGGTAAAAAGCTGGTAAAGGAAGTGGGAACAAATGATTCATTTTTTGATAACAGGCGAAATTATGATTATACGAAAAAGTATTATTATACAGGAAATTTAATTACTAAATGCGAAGAAATGAGCGGAACGGATTATCTGACGGTAACTGAATTAACCTATGTGAATGATAAATTGAAAACCATGCTTGTAAAAGTAGGATATCAAAATGGTGTGATAATTTATGCAACAAAAACTACCTGTACCCATAATGATGATGGGACGGTTTCTTTTGTTAAAGTTAATATTGATCGAGAGACGAAAGTAGAAAGCGTTCTGGAAAATGGAAAGTGGATCTATGCTAATGGCAATATTATAAGAAAAGAAACTACTGATAAATGGGGATCTAGATCTGAAGTTTATGAATACGATAGAAAGAATGGTATTTTTAGAAATGTTACAGGTGCTAATTTGTTAGTTGGTAATTTGATTTTTGGATATTCAGGTTTTGGTTACTCAGGCTTTGGTTATTCAAAGAATAATGAGTTAAAAATGACAGTAACAACAGCTAATTCAAATGCAACTTTTACGCATTCTACTATTTACAATTATAATAAGGATAATTTTCCAACGTTTGGGAAATTTGAGGGTAATGACGAATCGACGTCTATAATAAGTCGTTATTTTTATTAATAAAGTAGGATTTATCAAACAATGTAGCCAGATGTATTTGCGTCTGGCTTTTTTTAGTTCTAAAATGCTGTTTTTTTTGAAAATAATAGCAGAGTATGAAACTTAAAAGTAAGAATATATTTCGGTTTAGCTGTTGGTGAATAAAACACTTATCCAAATTTTAAGAAGAATGGTAATTGGTATAATTTAGTACAAGTTTGTTTCTTAGAGAGTTAAAAAAACAAATGTAAAAAAGCAGGTTTTAAAACAAATAAATTAAGTTTTTTAGTACTAAAAAACATAACTGTTTTTTTTGATTAATACTGATTTGTGCGTATATATTTGCCGATAATTATTAATATATAACTTATTAAAGTGAAAAAACTTTTATTCTTATTTAGCGCTTTAACAATAGTGCTTACTTCATGTGCAAATGATGATGATAATTCTTCGTCTGAGGAGAATTATATTTTGCCTAAAATATTTTCTGACGGTGATATTGATTTTCCAAATCATCAAAAGAGGAAAATAACAAACACATTTTCCGGGAATAAACTTGTAAGCAGTGTTGAAGAGAATTTTAAGACATTATATACTTACGAAGGAAATGCAATTGTAAAAGAAGAGTTGTTTCTTGTTTTTTCAGATAACTCAGAAAGAAAATTTAGCGAAGTTCTGCGTGTTTATGAAAATGGAAAATTAAAATCCTCTATAGAAAGGATGGGATTTAATGCAAAAAAACCTAATGGTCAAGATGCTTACAGAGCAGAATATACACATGTCTCGGATAAGTTAATTGCTCTCGTGACTTATTCAATTAATCTTAAAACGGAAGTAGAGACAAAAATGGATACTGTTGTTATGACCTTTAATGGAACAAATCTTATAAAGTATCAAAGTTTTGTATTAAACTCTACAACGCCTATAGTTACAGAACTTTATGAATATGATACAAAAAACAGGCCGCACAAAAATGTTTTAGGTTTCAATTTTCTGAATGTCTCTTATCCGGGATTTGGAAATAGTAATAATGTTATAAAAAAAACTGTGACCAATGAACATATTAAAACACCAACAACCTTTTTGATTAATTTTACTTATAATGATAAAGGGTATCCAACCAGAATCTTATCGTTGGGATTTGGTAATAAGGTGGAAGAAAATCATGAATACACCTACTAAGAACATAAAATCTTAAAACATTGCAAAAACCAAATACTTCTGTATTTGGTTTTTTTATTGGTGAAAATTGGTGAAATTCGTGTTTTAATAAAATCCTATGCAATTCAGAACCCAGATCCCAATTTCGCAAACAAACAATCCAATCGACTATACTTCTAAAATTGTGTCTTTAGGTTCCTGTTTTGCAGTAAATATGGCAGAAAAACTGGATTATTTTAAGTTTGATAACAGTTGTAATCCATTTGGGATTATTTTTAATCCTGTTTCGATTGATAGGATTATAAAAAGGGTTGCGGAGCAAGAATTGTTTACCGAAAAAGAGGTTTTCTTTCATAACGAACGCTGGCATTGTTTTGAAATACATTCCGATTTAAGCGCTTCAAATAAAGAAGAATTAATTGAAAACTTAAACCAAACTCTCCAAGCAACAAAGCAGCGATTACAAGAAGCAACACACCTTATAATCACCTACGGCACTTCTTGGGTTTATCGCCATAACGAAAGCAACGAAATTGTTGCCAATTGTCACAAAGTGCCACAAAAGCAATTTTCAAAAGAATTAGTGTCGGTTGAAGTGTTACAGCAAAGTATTCAAAATACAATCGATCTGGTTTTGACTTTAAATCCAAATATCAAATTCATTTTTACCATTTCTCCGGTGCGCCACATCAAAGATGGTTTTGCAGAAAATCAATTAAGTAAATCGCATTTGTTTACGGCACTTTATGCGAATCTAAAATCTAAAATCAACAATCTAAAATTAACCTATTTTCCTTCGTATGAAATTATGATGGATGAACTCCGTGATTATCGTTTTTATAACGAAGATATGTTACATCCCAACCAGGTAGCAATTGATTATATCTGGGAGCGATTCAGTGAAAACTTCATTGCTGAAAAAAGTATTCCGATTATGAAAGAAGTTTCAGAAATTCAAAAAGGATTAACCCACAGAAGTTTCAATCCCGAATCAGAGCAACACCAGGCTTTTTTATTAAAATTGCGTCAAAAAATAACCGCTTTGGAGACGAAATTACGCCATATTAAGTTTTAAAACAGGGCTTTATTTTTTTAGAAGTAGTCTTGAAATAATTATTTATCACTGAAATTTTAAAATAATTGGCTGTAATTATGTAAATTGTTGAAGTATAATTTTTACAATTTTGTATTTGAACAAATTCAGCTGCGCTATTACTTAACGTGTTTTATTGACGTATGAATAAGAAACCCATTCATTTTCTAAAAAAAACACTTCGTGTACTTCTTTGGTGCATGGTTTCGGTTATTGTGTTAGCGTTACTTTTCACTATTCTAATTCAGATTCCGTCCGTTCAGAATTATGCAAAAGATAAAGCGATTACGTATCTGCAGGAAAAGATCAAAACCAAAGTTTCGTTAGACCGAATCGCGATTAATTTTCCCAAAGAAGTAGTTCTGGAAGGTTTTTATTTTGAAGACCAAAACAAAGACACTTTATTGAGTGGTAAAAGTCTTGAACTCGATATTGACTTGTTTAAATTGGTTAGCAGCGAACTCGAAATAAATGCTATTGCTCTTAAAAACACAACTGCCAATATTTCAAGAAACAAAGAAGGCGTTTTTAATTTTGATTACATCTTAAAAGCTTTCGAATCAAAGGAGGAAAAACCCGCAGATCCAAACGCTAAACCTTTTAAAATAGCAGTTGTAAAAGTGAACCTGGATCATGTCAAATTGAATTTTAAAGACGATTTTTCTAAAAATGATGTCCATGTAAAACTGACTCATTTTGATGCCAAATTCAAGAAATTCGACTTAGACAAAATGGATTTTGATATTCCGAATATCAATTTAAACGGTTTTAAATTGGTGCTGAATCAGGATTTAGTAGAAAAAATCGCTGAAGTTTCTGTTAAGACGGTCGATACAATTTCAAAACGAAGCGATTTCAGTTTAAAATTAGACAAAATCAGTTTATCTAAAATTGATGTTTTATACGATAATAAAGATTCGAAATTGGCTTCAGGATTGGTTTTGGGAAATCTGAATCTGAAAGTCAATAAAATCGACATGAAAAAACAACTGTTAGATTTTGATACTTTTCAATTAAAAAACTTAAAAGGGAATCTGCAACTAGGAGTAAAAGACAAGCAAATAAAAACGCCTGATTTAGATACAACAGCTATTGCTCAGGCGGGCTGGAAAGTAAAACTTCAAAATATTGATGTAGAAAATGTTGCTTTTAAATTTGACGATATGCAGTCAAAACCCGTTTCGAAAGGAATTGATTACAGTCACCTTGATTTGAGTCGGTTTAATTTGAAAGCCGAGCAATTCTATTACACGACGGATACCATTTCGGGAAATATAAAAACGTTTACGGTAAACGAAAAGAGCGGTTTGCAACTTCAATCTTTCAAAACAGATTTCTTTTACGGTCCCAAGAATGCTTACTTGAAAAATCTATATGTAAAAACCCCGCAAACACTCTTAAAAGACGGGATAAAAGTACAATATCCGTCGATTGCAAAAGTGGCTAAGCATATCGAAACACTAAGTTTAGATGCCAATTTGAACCAATCAAAATTGGGCTTTAAAGACATTTTATTGTTTGTTCCGGATTTGCAAAAGCAGGAAATTTTCAGGAAAAACCCAAATGCGGTTTTGCTTTTGAATGCTCGTTTGAATGGAAAAGTAAATGACCTTACAATCAATCAATTTGATGTGAGCGGACTCGGAACAACCAAACTTTCACTTTCCGGAATAATCAAAGGAATGCCAAATACAGACAAAGCTTATTTCGATCTGAATATCAAAAAAATGGCAAGTTCTGCTAAAGATATAGCCTCCTTTGTGCCGAAAGGAACGATTCCGAAAAGTATTCAATTACCTTCTCAATTTAATGTGCAGGGAAAATTTAAAGGTTCTGTTCAAAATTTCAAAACCAATCTGACTTTAAACAGTAGTTTCGGAAATGCAAAAGTGGATGCCCTATTTGATCAAAGGGTAAAGAAAGCAGAAAAATATGATGCTCAGGTTTATTTATTGGATTTTGACTTAGGCAGATTAATTAAAAATGACTCGGTTGGAAAAATTACGCTTAAAGCGAAAGTCAAAGGAAAAGGTTTAGATCCGAAAACAGCACAAGCCCATTTGGACGGAATCGTTCAAAAAGCGGTGTACAATAAATATACCTATCGGGATTTAGCCTTAAATGGCGAAATAAAAAAAGGCTCTTTTGCTGTAAAAGCGGGAATGAAAGACCCTAATCTGAATTTTGAATTGGATGCAAGCGGAAGTACAAAAGAGCAATACCCATCGGGACAGATTAAATTGAACCTTGACATTGCCGATCTGGAAAAGCTAAATCTACACGCTGGCCCAATGAAACTAAGAGGAAACGTTGATGCTGATATCGCCAACAGTAATCCTGATTTTTTGAACGGAAAAGTTTTCTTGTCGAATATTCAAATCTTGCAGAATGCGACCCCAATTGTTTTAGACTCTATAAAAGTAATTGCTGTTGCAGATCAGAACCATAATAATATCAAAATCTCTTCTCAGTTTTTAAAAGCTGAAATGGATGGGAAATACAAATTGACAACGCTTTCAAATAGTCTAAAGAAATCACTTTCGAAATATATTGATTTACAAACGTCAAAGTCAAAAGCGGTTTTAGACGAACAAAATATAACATTTAATCTGAGTGTAGAAAATGACCCGATTCTGTTTCAATTAGTTCCAAATCTGACAAGTTTAGAGCCCATTAGAATTACCGGAAAATACAACAATGTCGTCGATTCATTAGAAGTAAAAGGAACTTTCCCGAGAATTGTATATGCAGAAAATACCATTTCTGACGGGAGAATTAATATAGAAGCCAAAGAAAATGCTTTAGAATATCAAATTTCTGTGGCCTCAGTTGAAAGTACTTCTTTGAAAATTCCGTTTACAAGTTTAGTAGGAAAAGTAGAAAACAATGTGTTATCATATGCGCTGGAAGTAAAAGACGGGAAAGAAAAACAACAGTATTTTATTGCCGGAGAATTGCAGCATGATGCCGATAAAAATGTACTGAAATTAGATGCCGATAACTTTGTTCTAAATTACGATAAGTGGAACATCGATCCTGAAAATGCAATAGAATTTGGAGGCAAAAGACTGTATGTGAACAAGTTTAATCTGGAGAATGCAGGGAATGAACTCAAAATACAATCCGAAGGAACTCAGGACAATGCACCGTTAAAAATGGAGTTTGTAAATTTCAAAATCGAGACGATTCTGAATATGGTCAAAAAAGAAGAATTATTGATGCAGGGCTTGATTAATGGTTCTGTTTTGGCTGATAATGTAATGACAAAACCAACTTTTACTTCGGACTTAAAAATTGATGCTTTTGCTTTTAAAGGAGAACCAGTTGGTGATATTACCGTAAAAGTGGACAATAAGACCGAAAACACCCTAAATGCAAACGTAAATCTAAGCGGAGAAGGAAATGATGTGAATCTTACCGGTGATTATAAAATTGAAGAAGGCAGTTTTGATTTTGATGTAGTGCTTGATAAATTGTATTTAAAAAGCATTCAGGGGTTCAGTATGGGGAATATTAAAGACGGAACGGGGTTTTTATCAGGGAATTTCAAAATTACAGGAAATACAGCTGCACCAAGAGTTAACGGAGAATTGAATTTTAACGATACCGGCTTCAGAGTAACACAATTGAATTCGTATTTTAAAATAAATAAGGAGAAAATTGCTTTTAATAATGAATCCATTTCTTTTGACAGATTCTCTCTTTTTGATGAAAATGACAATGAACTTTTTGTAGACGGAAACATCCAATCGTTAAATTTTAGAGACTTTAATTTTGATTTGCTTGTTCAGGCAGATGATTTTAGAGCCATACATTCGAAAGAAAAAGACAACGAATTGTTTTATGGAGATTTGTTTTTAAATTCAAAATTAAATATCAAAGGAGATTTGGACCATCCTGTTGTCAACGGAACAATCAAAATAAATAAAGAAACAAAATTTACGGTTGTTATGCCGCAATCAGATCCTTCTATTGCAGACAGAGAGGGAATTGTAGAGTTTGTCGACGAAGACAATAAGTATCTGAAACAAACAGTCGAATTGCAAAGTAAACTCGATCAGTCGAAGTTAAAAGGAATGGATGTTAGTGTTGCAGTTGCGATAGACAAGGAAGCAGAGTTTACTTTGATTATTGATAAAGGAAACGGTGATTACCTGAAATTAAAGGGAGAAGCAGAGCTTGTTGGTGGAATTGATCCATCGGGAAAAACAACGCTGACCGGAAAGTATGAGTTTACAGACGGATCTTACGAAATGAATTTTAATGGAATCCGACGAAAATTCGATATTAAGAAAGGAAGTTATATCGTCTGGAATGGCGAACCAACAATGGCAGACTTGAATATTACAGCCATTTATAAAGTTAACACGGCACCAATTGATTTACTCGGAAATCAATTGTCAGGCAAATCGGCGGCAGAAAAAAACACCTATAAACAAAAGCTTCCGTTTCAGACTTTATTAAAGATGAATGGAGAACTGATGAAACCCGAAATCTCTTTTGACATTGTATTGCCGGACGACAATTACGATGTCTCCTCAGATGTCGTTTCTCTTACGAAAACCAAATTGAAACAATTGCAACAAGATCCTGCGGAACTAAATAAACAGGTTTTTGCTCTTTTATTACTGAACCGGTTTGTGGGTGAAAACCCGTTTGCAAGCGAAAGTGGCGGTACAAATGCGGGAACATTAGCAAGACAAAGTGTGAGTAAAATTCTGTCTCAGCAGCTAAACGATCTTGCGGGAGAATTGATATCAGGAGTTCAATTAGAATTTGGTTTAGAATCGACAGAAGATTATACATCGGGAACAATGGAAAACAGAACAGATCTGAATGTGGCTGTTTCTAAAAAATTGCTCAATGATCGATTGAAGGTTACTGTTGGAAGCAGTTTTGGCGTAGAAGGGCAGGAGCGGGCCAACGAAGAAAGTACCAACATAGCCGGAGACGTTGCCTTAGACTATCAACTCACAAAAGACGGACGTTATATGGTTCGTGCGTATCGAAAAAACCAATATCAGGTTGCGGTTGAAGGCCAGGTGGTAGAAACAGGTGTCGCTTTTGTTATTACGATGAGTTATAATAAATTCCGTGAACTCTTTCACCGCACTGAAGCCGAAAAGCAATTGATAAAAGAAGAAAAAGTCCGTAAAGAGAAAAGGAAACAAAAAGAAAAAGAAGAAAAAGAAGAGAAGGAAAAAGAGAAAAACCAAATTGAAGGAAATGAGCAAAAAACATAGCTATATAGAATCCTATTTTATGAGGTATTGTGTCGTGCTGTCCTTATTTTTTGTTTTTGGATGTAGCAACACAAAATACCTGCCCAAAGGTGATTTGCTGTATACAGGAGGCACTGTAACAGTAAAAGACACTATACTTAATAAGAAAGACAGAAAAGCGCTGGAGAGTGAATTAGAAACCTTGTTGCGCCCAAAGCCCAATAAACAAATACTAGGATTAAAACCCAAATTATGGTTTTATAATATTGCCGGAGAACCCAAAAAGCAAAAAGGAATTAGATATTGGCTTCGAAATAAAGTAGGGGAAGCTCCCGTGCTTTTCAGCAAAGTCGATTTAGAGTATAATGCATCCGTTTTGCGAAATTTTGCAGAAAATCGCGGTTATTTTAAGACCAGAGTAAGTGCCGATTCTACTGTTAAGGATAAAAGAGTAACGGCAGAATACATTGTTATTCCTAAAAAACAATATAAAATTAAGAGCGTTACTTTCCCTCAAGATTCATCGGAAATTGCAAAAGTGATCAGTAAAACAAGTAGAAGAAGTTTGTTGAAAGTGGGTAATCCGTATGATTTAGATATTATAAAAGCAGAACGAGAACGAATTGATGCACGATTAAAAGAAAAGGGATATTATTATTTTAATCCGGATTATATTTTGGCTCAGGTTGACAGCAGTAAAGGCGATCATGAGGTAAAAATTAAATTGAAAATTAAAGAAGAAACCCCTGTAAAAGCAACTGTAGCGTACAAAATAGATAAGATATTGGTGTATCCGAATTATTCTTTATCCAACGATAGTGCCGTATATCGCAATAAAGATCGCAAACAATACAATGATTTTACGATTATTGATACTGCAGATACTTTTAAACCAAGGGTTTTTGACCGAACGATATATTTCAAAAAGGGGGATTTATACAACAGAAAGGATCATAATCTTACCTTAAACCGTTTTGTGAATTTGGGTACTTTTAATTTTGTGAAAAATGAATTCAAAGAATCAGACAGCATAAAAAACGCTTTAGATTCGTATTATTATCTGACGCTTTTGCCTAAAAAGTTTATTCGGGTTGAGGTTTTGGGCAAAACCAATTCAGCGAGTTATACCGGAACAGAGATTAATGCCAATTGGAACAACAGGAATTTCTTTCGGGGAGCAGAATTGTTTACCGTATCGGTTTTTAGTGGTGCTGATTTCCAGCTTTCGGGACAAAACAGCGGAAAAAACATTTACAAACTCGGAGCAGAAACCAGTCTGACGTGGCCAAGATTTATTACACCGTTCCGCATTGAAGGAAACAGTGAATTTGTTCCCAGAACGAAAGCCACTTTGCGATACGAATATCAAAAAAGAACCCAATTGTATGCGCTGAATTCGTTTAATACTTCGTTCGGATATTTGTGGAAAGAAAACATTCGCAAAGAACATCAGTTCAATATAGTGGATATTACCTATGTAAGTCCAAATAATGTAACACCCGAATATTTAGAGGATATTGAAGAAGATGCGTCTTTGGGAAGAGTGATTGAAAAACAATTGATTTTTGGCCCAACCTACTCGTACACCTACACCAATACCATGCAAAAGCGTAAAAAGAATACGTTTTATTTTAATGGAGAATTAGATTTAGCAGGGAATATTACGGGATTGGTAACGGGAGCCAACATCAAAAAAAACGATACGATAAAAATATTTGATGTTCCGTTTAGTCAATACGTAAAAATCAAAGCAGATTTAAGACATTATTTAAAGTTGGGTAAAGAAAGCGAACTGGCAAGCCGAATTATCCTTGGTGCCGGATTTGCGTACGGAAATTCAAACACCCTGCCTACATCCAAACAATTTGTAGTAGGGGGAACTAATAGTATTCGTGCCTTTAGAGCAAGATCGTTAGGTCCCGGAAGTTATAAGGCAGAAGTGACTTCAAGTGATTACGTGCCCGACCAATCCGCCGATTTAAAACTGGAATTTAATACTGAATATCGGGCGAAACTTTTTAGCATTGTCAGAGGTGCCGTTTTTGTAGACGCAGGAAATATTTGGCTTTTAAATGCTGATCCAAATCGACCTAATGCCGAGATTACTAAAGATTTTATGAAACAAATCGCAGTAGGAGCCGGAGCCGGATTACGTTTTGATTTATCGTTTTTAGTTTTAAGAACCGATTTGGCTTTTCCGCTAAGAATCCCATACCTGCCCGAAGGCCAAAGATGGGTAATCGACGATATCAACTTTGGAAGTGGTTCCTGGAGAAAAGACAATCTGATTTTTAATATTGCTATAGGATATCCTTTTTAGCATTTTCCCAACACGAATTACACGAATTAACACGAAGGTTGGAGTCTTTTAAATGGTGTTTTTCAAATTAAAAATCCGTGAAATTGAAGGAGCAAACACAAAGAATAATTAGTGCAAATTAGTGCAATTCGTGTTAAACCTTTTCTCAACACGAATTACACGAATTAACACGAAGGTTGGTGTCTTTTAAATGAATTTATCAAATTAAAATTTGTGTAATTGACCACTATCCGCAAAGTGAGATTAGTGCAAATTAGTGCAATTCGTGTTAAACTTTTTTTACCACGAATTGTATGAATTAACACGAAGGTTGGAGCTTTAAAATTGAATTTATCAAATTAAAATTTGTGGAATTGACCACTATCCGCAAAGATTGATTAGTGTGAATTAGTGAAATTCGTGTCAAAAAAAAATAGCAACAGAAAACTTCTTAAAAAAAAGAAGTAAATTCGTCTAACTAATTTAATCGAATGCAAAACTTAATAAAGAGAATTTTAGCTGTAGCCGTAATCGTGGTCATTGTGATTTTGGCTTTTAAATATTGTGGGTTTAAAAAAGAGGAGGACCCGGAAATCGGTTATAATACCAACTTGATCCAGCAGCAAATCTTAAATGTTGGGAAATTGGTAGTCACCGAAGGTCATTTCTCAGAAGTCATCACATATAAAAACCAGCAGAAGTATTTGATGGACATGGTTTCTTTTGAGAAAAAAGCACTTATTGTAGTAAATGCCAATGTTACAGTAGCGTATGATTTACATCAAATGAAATACGATATCGACGAAAAAAATAAAACAATCACGATCCTGAATATTCCAAAAGAAGAAATTACAATCAATCCGGACATTCAGTTTTATGATGTGGAACAAAGTAAATTAAATCCGTTTACAGGAGACGATTACAATAAAATCAATAAATCGGTAAAAGCAAATCTGGCCAAGAAAATCGAAAAATCATCCTTAAAAACCAATGCTCAAAACAGATTGATTAGTGAATTATCAAAGATTTTAATTTTGACGAATTCAATGGGGTGGAAACTTCAATATAATGGGAAAACGATTGAATCGGATAAGGATTTTAATAAGGATTTGAAATTGTAATGGTTAGCGCCGCAAAGGCACAAAGCCGCAAAGTCTTTATTATGCCATAGATTAAAAGGATTAAAAAAAATTTTGCGATTTCGCGACTTTGCGAGATTATGTAACGGTTAGCGCCACAAAGGCTCAAAGTCGCAAAGTTTTTATTATGCCACAGATTAAAAGGATTAAAAAAACCTTTGCGATTTCGCTACTTTGCGAGATTATGTAGCGGTTAGCGCCACAAAGGCTCAAAGCCGCAAAGTTTTTATTTTGCCACAGATTAAAAGGATTAAAAAAAACTTTACGATTTCGCGACTTTGCGAGATTATGTAACGGTTAGCGCCACAAAGGCTCAAAGCCGCAAAGTTTTTATTATACCACAATTAAAAGGATTAAAAAAAAACTTTGCGATTTCGCGACTTTGCGAGATTAAAAAACCGCAGTAAAAACACGCAGTAAAAAAACTTAGTGCCTTAGCGCCTTAGCGGCAAAAAACCTAAACAGCTTCCTTATCAAAAATCAAATCCAAACCGCCCGAAATCAAATGCGCTACTTCTGTACGTTTTGTTTTCAACTGATCCAGGTGTACTAAAACTTCCTGTAAAAGCTGTGTTTCGTCTGAATCTTTCAAAAGCTCTGCAATTTCAACAGAAAGCAACCAATCGTTTGAATGGTTTTCTTTTAGTTTTTCAAATACAAATTTCAATTCTGCTTTAGAATTTTTATTTTCTCTAATGGTACGTACTGTTTGATATAGTGCTTCTAAATCATCACGTTCGTCAGTCTGTACGGCTTTAATAGTGGTCGTTTTTGGAACATTATTGATTAAGTCAAAACTATTTACATCAGCTGGGCCTGAAAATGCCGAAACCACTTTTTTACCAATTGCCATATCGTAATTACCCCATTCCGGACGGAATAGAACTTCCTCTCCATGGGTTACGGTACAATTTCTGAAACTGATTAAAATAATCTCTCCGTGCAGGTTTCTGGAGCCGGTGATGATTTCACCTTCAACAATAATATTGCCTTCAAATTCAAGTCTTACAGCTTCATTTTCAACGATGCTATAGGCTTGTAAATCTTTAGGGCTCATGTCTTCAATGGCTAAATTGAAGCCTTTTAGTTTTCCGATCGGGCTTCCAAATCCATCAGGATGGGTTAGCGTTCCGTGGCCTACTAATTCTTTTTCACGGTAAGACAAAGCCGTTTTTCCGGTTGCCTGAATGTAAACCGGTTTTCCTTCGTCTTCAATTACTTTGGTAAATACTCCAGAAATCTGTAGACCAGTACTCAATTCGATAGTCCCTAAAGCATTCGAATGGATTAGTTTATTGATTCCCGAAAGACCTCCCGTACGTAAAGCCATTTTATTGGCAAATTCCTCTAAAATCAAACTTAAATACGAGAAATTTGTGGTTACATACAACTGCGGTTGCAATTGTGTAATATCAAAATTCTGATTGGCAGCCGAGATATCATAAGGAATTTTCTTTACATTATCGGTCATACACCAAGCACTCTCTCCAATGGAAGAAAGTAATCCGGCGCCATATATTTTTGGATTTTCAACAGTGCCAATCAAACCATATTCAACCGTCCACCAATGCAGGTTTCTGATTTGGGCCATTTCAGATAATTCGCCCATATTGTTTTGTAAGTCGGCAACTGCTTTTTCTGCTTCGTCAATTTTTTCCTGCGGAGTATCTTCAGCTTCTTTCAAAATCGAAAGTAATCGAATCGCTTCGTACATCTGATAATCTTTGTGAGAAGAAATCGCTTTACAACCAATTTCTCCAAAACGACGCAGGTACTCCGCGTATTCCGGATTGGCAATAATAGGAGCGTGGCCGGCACCTTCGTGAATAATATCCGGTGCAGGAGTATATTCGATATGTTCTAATTGTCTGATATCCGATGCAATAACCAAAACGTTATAGGCTTGAAATTCCATAAAAGCGTTAGGCGGAATGAATCCGTCAACCGCAACGGCAGCCCAGCCAATTTCAGTCAGAATACGGTTCATACCATACATGCTTGGAATAGAATCTACTTCAATTCCAGTTTTTCTTAGTCCGTCTAAATACGAATGATGGGCAACTTTAGACAGATAATCTACATTTTTACGCATCACATAACGCCAAACTGCCTGATTGATAGGTGTGTAATCGCTATAGTCCTGAGGTTTAATAAATTGCTTTAAGTGTTTAGGCAATCGCTCTAATAAAGGATTTGTTTCAATAGTTGGGTTCATTTCGAAAACGTTGTAGTTTGAAATGTAAAATTACGAATTTACAGTGCGTTTTTTGGTATTCGTTACAACTTTTTGTACAAAATTATTTATTGCTGTTTTTTGTGAAAGTTCTCTCAACCAGGATGGGAGGAGAATTGGGTCTTTTTGGGAATGAAGAATCTGTATCTGTAGTTTTTTATCAGCCACAAATTCACGAATCTTTTACTAAACTATAATTCGTGAATTTGTTTCGTTTGGCTGAAATCTAATTTTTTTGCTGTGCTTCTAAATTCCTGAAGTATTCAATTTTGTAATTGAACATGTAAGCCATATTGGCGGCACGGACTTTTGCCTCTTCAGCTAATTTTCCGGCAAATAAAAAATCGACTGTTGTGGTGAAAATTTCCATCCAACGGTCAAAATGTGCTTGATCTATAGGTAATTGTTTATGTGGCGGAAATGGACTTCCGGAATAGGTGTGTTCTTCTAATAAAATAGTTTGCCAAAAGGAATACATTTTTTCCAGATGCTCCGGCCATCTTCCTAACATTTTTTGATTAAAAATAGGCCCAATTAAATCATCATCCTGCACTTTTGCATAAAAAGTATTTACTAAAAGTTTAATATCGCCTAAGCTTGAAATATCTTGAGTTGCCATGTTTATAAAAGTAAAATTCGCCTGCAAAAATACAATATAACTAAGGGTTTGCTTTGTGATATTTATCATTTAACGTTGTTTTTAACCAATCAACTGTGTAAATAAATCCTGATTGTCATTCAAATATTGAAATTCAAAGCCATTTGCTGTCATATTCCATTTGATGGACATAATATCTTTTTTGTTTTTTAATTCTAAACCAACAACAACAGACCCTACTTCACGGTTGTTTTTTTTGTGAAACTGGAAATAAGTGATATCATCATCCGGTCCAAGAATGTTATTTACAAACTCTTTTAAAGCACCGGGACGCTGTGGAAATTGAATCATGAAATAATGCATCAATCCTTCGTAAAGTAAAGAGCGTTCCTTTATTTCTGCCGTTCTTTCAATGTCGTTGTTACTTCCGCTCACCACGCAAACGACATTTTTGTTTTTTATTTTGTCTTTATAAAAATCTAAAGCTGCGATAGTCAAAGCCCCTGCAGGTTCAACAACCATAGCTTCTTCATTGTACAATCTTAAAATGGTAGTGCAGACTTTTCCTTCCGGGACCAGAATGATATCGTCCAGATTTTTGCGGCAGATCTCAAAAGTCAGATCACCAACTTGTTTGACAGCGGCTCCGTCAACAAATTTATCAATCGTTTTTAATGCAGTGTTTTTATCTTCCTTAATTGAATTTTTCATCGATGGAGCCCCCTGAGGTTCAACGCCTATAATTTTGGTATCAGGACTCAAATGTTTAAAAACTTCAGATAAACCGGAAGCCAATCCACCACCGCCAATCGGTACAAAGACATAATCTATCGGTTTTTTATAATGGTCGAGAATTTCCAGTCCAACCGTTCCCTGACCCGCAATCACTTTTAAGTCATCAAAAGGATGGATGAAGGTTTTGTGGTTTTCCAGTGCATCAGCTGTGGCAGAGGCGTAAGCATCATCAAAAGTATCGCCGATAAGAACAATTTCAACAAACGATTTTCCGAATAATTGTACTTGTTTTACTTTTTGCTTTGGTGTTGTTTTGGGCATGTAAATTTTGCCTTTTATATGCAGTAAGTTACAGGAGTAAGCAACGCCCTGCGCATGATTTCCGGCACTGGCACATACAATTCCTGTTGCTTTTTCAGGATCGCTTAACGAAGAAATTTTGTTGTAAGCCCCTCTGATTTTGTACGACCGGACAATTTGTAAATCTTCTCTTTTTAATAAAATGGTAGCTTTAAATTCTTCTGAAAGATTCAAATTTTGAGTCAGTGGGGTAGCGGCAACTACATTTTCGAGTTGTTTTTTGGCGGCAAGTACTTCGTTAAATAGATCCATGTTTTTTGTTTTATTTTTTGCCACAGATTAAAGTGATTAGAAAGATTTAATCTGTGCGAATCTGTGAAATCTGTGGCAAAAATTAGCTGTATTTAAATTATTTAAAATAAAAAAACCTCCCGATTTGGGAGGTTTCATAAAATTGTATTTGTTTACTTCTTTATATAACACCTCGCCATTATCGCTGAATAGCAATAATGTTAATAATAGCGATACTAATGTTATTTAAATTCGTCATTTTTTAATTGTCTGAAAAACAAATGTATTAATTATTTTTTTATCTGCGTGTACTGAATTGTAATTTTAGTTGTAAATCTAGATTCTGTTCCAATAGGTAGCAGTAAGCACTTCATTAAATAGATCCATTTTTTTGTTTTATTTTTTACCACAGATTAAAATGATTAGAAAGATTTAATCTGTGTGAATCTGTGAAATCTGTGGCAAAAATTAGCTGTATTTAAATTATTTAAAATAAAAAAAACCTCCCGATTTGGGAGGTTTCGTAAAATTGTATTTATTATTTATTTACTTTTTTAACCGGAGGATATTGAGCTAAAATTTTAGAAACAAACTCGGTTACTTTTTCGTCTTTTTTGTCCACGTTTTTAGTCAGCGTTCCAATACCTTCACCTTGCCAGATCATTTCTTTCTTTTTGGCGTCGATCAAATCAATGTATAAAGTACCTTCTGTAGAAGTAGAAACTGTAGTTTGTCCTCCGTACATCATGTAAGGATTCCAACCCCAGCCCCAGCCGTAACCCCAGCCAGCACTAAATTGATTTACATTTACCTGTTCTCTTGCTTTAGTAAAAATGTTTACTAATACATCCGGATTGTCGCTTTTAGTAAAACCTTTGGCTAGCATTTGCTCGTCTATGGCACGTAGTATACGTCTTTTATCCAAATCAGATATTTCAACCTTATCAATTCCGGGCTTAAAAAAAGCATACGTTTTATAAGGCGTGAAATCTACGTTTTTATCATAATCAGAATAAACACTAACGGTACTGCAAGAGGTTAGTATTAAAAGCAGAAAAATCGGTACTAATTTGAATGTTTTCATATTTATAAAATTTTAATGTTCTAATTTTAAAATAAGAAACTCTAGATTAAAGCAGACTTTCGTCAACAATATTAGGTAAAGTAACTTTTAATAAAGGCTGAACTTCCATGGCTCTTTTTATTGCAAAAATTGCCTCGTCATTTCGAGCCCAGCTTCGTCTTGAGATTCCGTTGTTAACATCCCAAAAAAGCATTGATGCTAAACGTCTTGAAGCCTCTTTAGAACCATCAAGAACCATACCAAATCCACCATTTATAACCTCTCCCCAGCCAACTCCACCTCCATTGTGAATAGAAACCCAGGTTGCTCCTCTGAAACTGTCTCCAATCACATTTTGAATGGCCATATCAGCTGTAAAGCGCGAACCGTCGTAGATATTTGAAGTCTCACGGTACGGAGAATCTGTTCCTGAAACGTCATGATGATCACGTCCTAAAACGACAGTACCGATTTCACCCTTAGCAATTGCCTGATTAAATGCTTCTGCAATTTTAATACGACCTTCAGCATCTGCATATAGAATACGAGCCTGTGAACCTACAACCAGTTTGTTTTCCTGCGCTCCTTTAATCCATTTGATATTATCCTGCATTTGTTGCTGAATTTCATCCGGAGCAGTTTTAGCCATTTCTTCTAAAACCTCAGAAGCAATAGTATCTGTTTTTTGTAAATCTTCCGGTTTTCCAGAGGTACAAACCCATCTGAAAGGGCCAAATCCATAATCAAAACAAATTGGTCCCATAATATCCTGAACATAACTCGGGTATTTAAAATCGATGTTGTTTTCAGCCATTACATCAGCACCGGCGCGGGAAGCTTCTAATAAGAAAGCATTTCCGTAATCAAAAAAGTAAGTTCCTTTTGCAGTGTGTTTGTTGATTGCTGCTGCGTGGCGGCGTAATGTTTCTTGTACTTTTTCTTTGAATAATTCAGGATTATTAGCCATCATATCGTTGGCTTCTTCAAATGAAATTCCAACCGGATAATAACCACCGGCCCATGGATTATGAAGCGAAGTCTGGTCAGAACCCAAATCGATTTTGATGTTTTCTTTATCGAAACACTCCCAAACGTCAACTACATTTCCTAAATAAGCAATAGAAACCACTTCTTTATTGGCTTTTGCCGTATGTACCCTTTTTACCAATTCTTCGGTTGAAGTTACAATTTCATTGATCCAGCCTTGTTCGTGACGGATTTTAGTGATTTTAGGATTTACTTCGGCACAAACAGTAATACAGCCTGCAATATTTCCTGCTTTTGGCTGCGCGCCACTCATACCACCAAGACCCGATGTTACGAATAAATTGCCTTCCGGATTTTGTTTTATTTTTCTAAAACCATTTAAAACGGTAATGGTAGTTCCGTGTACAATTCCCTGTGGGCCAATGTACATATAACTTCCGGCCGTCATTTGTCCGTATTGTGAAACACCCAAGGCATTCATTTTCTCCCAATCGTCAGGTTTTGAGTAATTCGGAATTACCATTCCGTTTGTAACCACCACTCTTGGTGCTTCGGTATGCGAAGGGAATAAACCCATCGGATGTCCTGAATACATTGTTAAAGTTTGCTCGTCTGTCATTTCAGACAAGTACTGCATAGTCAATAAATATTGCGCCCAGTTCTGAAAAACAGCTCCGTTACCGCCATACGTAATTAACTCATGCGGGTGCTGCGCCACAGCATAATCCAGATTGTTCTGAATCATGTGCATAATCGCTTTTGCTTGTACTGATTTTCCCGGATACTCATCGATTGGTCGGGCGTACATTCTGTAATCCGGACGCAGACGATACATATAAATACGACCGTATGTTTCTAATTCTTCAGAGAATTCAGGAATTAATTCGGCGTGGTGTTTTGGATCAAAATAACGTAAAGCGTTCTTTAAAGCCAGTTTTTTTTCTTCAACAGAAAGAATTTCTTTTCGTTTTGGCGCATGGTTAATCGCTAAATCGTATTCTTTTTTTGAGGGTAATATAGAAGGAACTCCTTGTTGTATTTGTTCTTGAAAAGTCATTGTTTTTTGAGGTTCTAAGTTGCTAAGATTCGGAGTTGCTAAAGTCCTAATAAAGACTAATAAACAGCTCTCAATTTTTTAATTTACATATTTTAAATTAAAAAAAAAGCTAGGGATAACGAATATCCGACCTGTGATAGGATTTGTGGATCTTAATCCTAAATTTCCGCAAGAGAATATCCATGTAATTATTTTAGATTGTTGATTTTAGATTGTTGATTTTAGATTGTTGATTTTAGATTGTTGATTGCTGATTTTTAATTATCAAATTGTCTAATTGACACATTTTCTAATTGTCACATTACCTCATTTTTTTAATTTCACCTGTTCGCTTGTCATATCCGTAGGGACAGTGGCGGCAGCCGCTTTTACAACAATAACCACGTTTTAGATGGTGTTTTTCCGTAAAGCATTTGTAACCTTCGGGTGTATAATAAAAATCTTCACCCTCGATTAATTTATTTTCATTACTTTGCTCTTTCATAATCCTGTTTAGACGCAATGTTTATTTGTTTTTTTATTAAAGCCCTGTTACGATTATGGTTTTAATGAAAACAAACAATTTTGCCTTTACAAATTTATAAATTTTACAGCTAATGTTTCTGATTGTTGCTAAATATTTAATTCCGAATGGATATCGCGGCATGGCTGTATTTCCATTCGTTATTGTTAAATATAATTTGGATAAAGGAAACAAGGTTTTTTTAAATCATGAAAAAATTCATTTGCGACAGCAATTAGAAATGCTTGTTATCCCTTTTTTTGTCTGGTATTTTTTAGAATATGTAGTACGCTTAATTCAATACAAAAACGCAGAAAGGGCTTATCGAAATATTAGTTTTGAAAGAGAAGCCTATGCCAACGAAACCGACTTGAATTATTTAAAAACCCGTTCCTTTTTTCAATTTTGGAACTACTTAACTTTAAAACAAAAATAGATTTTGAACCAACAAATTCATATCGATCTTCCCAATCATATTTCTTTGACGATAAAACGCGAAGACTTACTCCATCCGTTTGTTTCCGGAAATAAATTTAGAAAATTAAAATACAATTTACTTCAGGCGAAAGCCGAGAATCAAGAAACAGTATTGACTTTTGGCGGTGCTTTTTCCAATCATATTGCTGCGGTTGCTTATGCCGGAAAAGAGCAGGGTTTCAAAACAATCGGAGTGATTCGTGGGGAAGAACTTTTGGATAAAATAGAAGAAAATCCAACTTTAAGATTTGCTCAGGAAAACGGAATGCAATTTGAATTTGTTTCCAGAGAAGATTACCGGCTTAAGAATGAAATTTCTTTCTTAGAAAATTTAAAACAAAAATTTGGTGACTTCTATCTGGTGCCCGAAGGTGGTACAAATGAATTGGCTGTAAAGGGCTGTGAAGAGATTTTAACCGCCGAAGATGCCGATTTTAATTACGTTTGTTGTGCCGTTGGAACAGGTGGAACAATTTCAGGATTGATAAATAGTGCCTTTCCAAATCAGAAAATTTTAGGGTTTCCAGCGTTAAAAGGTGACTTTTTAATGGATGAAATTCGTATTTTTGTCAAAAATGAGAACTGGAGTTTGATTTCTGACTATCATTTTGGAGGATATGGCAAGATAAATTTGGAATTAGTTGAATTTATTAATGCTTTTTTTGAAGAAAATAAAGTGCCTTTAGATCCGGTTTATACAGGAAAGATGGTTTTTGGCGTTATAGATATGATCCATAAAAACTATTTTCCTGCGCATTCAAAAATTTTACTCATTCACACCGGAGGACTACAGGGAATTGATGGAATGAATTTAAAGTTGAAGCAGAAAAAATTACCAATACTAAAAACGAATGTTTAAGAAAATAATAATACTCTTTCTAATTGCAGCGTTGGCAAGCTGTTCTTCCAGCAAACCTGCTATTGCAACAACTAAAAAAGCAGCAGCAATTCAGAAACCCAGAACCGCTTCGACAAGAAAAACGGCTAATTCTAAACCAGTAGCCAAAAATCCTTCTAAAAATAATACAAGCGAAGTTATTCAGTCTACTTCAAAAACCGTTGTTACCAGTGATCTAATCAATAATTATGTGTTGCAATACAAGGATATTGCAGTAGGTAATATGCAGAAATATGGTATTCCTGCCAGTATTATTTTGGCACAAGGAATTTTAGAATCGGGTGCGGGAAGAGGCGATCTGGCTTTGGAAGCTAATAATCATTTTGGAATAAAATGCCATAAAGATTGGGTGGGAGATAGTGTTCGTCATGACGATGATTCGGCTCAGGAATGTTTCAGGAAATATACAGAAGCTTCAGAATCGTACCGGGATCATGCTTTATTTTTAGTTGGAAAAAACAGATATGCTACCTTATTTACTTACGAAAAAGACGATTATAAAGCCTGGGCAAAAGGATTACGGGCAGCGGGTTACGCCACAGATCCTAATTATCCCGATAAATTAATTAGTTATATCGAACGTTACAATCTGCATCAGTACGATTGTCAGGTTACCGGAAAAGCCTATACGCCTTATAATAAATCGGCTCCGGTGAGAACTTCTTCTACCAATACAAGTTCTAGTCCCAACTCTAATTCCAATTCCAATTCCAATTCCAATTCCAATGATCCTTCGTTATATGAAGTACAAAAAGGAGATACTTTGTATTCGATTTCCAAAAAATTCAATTTAATGGTGGAGGATTTGAAGCAGAAAAATAATCTTACTGATAATGCGCTTTCTATTGGACAGAAGTTGAGAGTTAGGTAGTTTTTTAGTCTCGGTCTCGGTCTCAGTCTCAGTGTCAGTTTTCGGTTGGAGTGAATTGATTGTTAATTAATAATTCAGTAAAAATTTATCTTTGAAAAAGAAAATTTCGATTACAGTTTTTACTTTTGCTTTAATTTTAAGTTTAAGACTATTTTGTGGAGTTTATAATCATGATGAATTTGCGGAAAGTCATTTTTTTATAAAACATCGTCCAATTTGGAAATGGAAGTTTTATTCTCCTTTAGGAATGTCTGATATGAAAAGTGAGGAGCTTTCAGAAGAGGAACAAATCGAACAAAAATATTTTGAGGAGTTTATAAAAGAACGAAGTTTAAGTTTATAAAACATTCAAAAAAAAATCTAAAATCTAAATTCAGAAATCTAAAATATGATTTATAAAAGAAGTAGTCAGCTTTTTGCTGAAGCAGAAAAAGTAATTCCCGGAGGAGTAAATTCACCAGTACGAGCTTTTAAAGCCGTTGGAGGGACTCCAATTTTTGTAAAAAGTGCCAAAGGTGCTTATTTGTATGATGAAGACGGAAATAAATTAATTGATTACATTAATTCATGGGGGCCAATGATTTTAGGTCATGCCTATCAGCCTGTTGTGGATGCTGTAATCGAAAAAGCAAAGTTGGGAACTTCATTTGGAATGCCAACGGAATTGGAAACAGAAATCGCTGCTTTGGCCGTTTCTATGGTTCCGAATATTGATAAAATTCGTTTTGTAAACTCAGGAACAGAGGCGTGTATGAGTGCGATTCGTTTGGCTCGCGGTTTTACAAAAAGAGATAAAATTATAAAATTTGCAGGTTGTTACCACGGGCATTCTGATTCGTTTTTGATTCAGGCAGGAAGTGGTGCTGTAACTTTCGGATCTCCAAATAGCCCGGGGGTTACAGAAGGAACTGCAAAAGATACTTTGTTGGCAAAATACAATGATTTAGAGAATGTAAAGACTTTAATCGAAGCGAATAAAAACGAAATTGCGGCTATTATTATCGAGCCAGTTGCCGGAAATATGGGCTGTATTCCTCCTCATGAAGGTTTTCTGCAAGGCTTAAGAGAACTGTGCACCGCAAACGGAATTCTATTGATTTTTGATGAGGTTATGACGGGTTTCCGTTTGGCTCGTGGTGGTGTTCAGGAGTTGTTTAATGTTGATGCTGATATTGTCACTTTCGGAAAAGTAATTGGTGGAGGTTTACCGGTTGGGGCTTTCGCTGCACGTGAAGAAATTATGAATTACTTAGCGCCACTTGGTCCGGTTTATCAGGCAGGAACATTGTCAGGGAATCCTTTGGCGATGGCTGCAGGATTGGCAATGTTACAATCCTTAAATAATGATCGTGCTATCTTTGATCGTTTGGAAGAAAAAACGGCCTATTTGGAAGCAGGAATTGATAAGGTTTTAAAAGCGAATAATGTTGTATTTACGATCAACAGAGTAGGTTCGATGATTTCGGTGCATTTTGATGCAGATCCCGTAACCGATTTTCAAACGGCTGCAAAAGGAGATAACGAAACTTTCAAAAAGTTCTTCCATGGATTATTGCAGGAGGGTGTTTATATCGCACCATCTGCTTATGAAACCTGGTTTATTACAGATGCTTTAAGCTACGAGGATTTAGATTTTACAATTAACGCCATTGATAAGGTTTCAAAGACGTTCTAAACCAAAGTATTAGAGATGAAATATACAATTAGGCCTGACTTTTTAAACTAAAGTCAGGCTTTTTTTATGAGCCGTATTTTAATTTTTAACAGTTAATTAAAAGTTAAATTAAATATAAATCCTTAAATATTAGCATCAAAAATTATTTTTGTTTATCAAATCACTATTAAATTTACCATTAATGAAGAAATTTTACATTTTCGCTGCGACTACAGTTTTTTTACTGTTTCCTGTAAGCCAATTTGCACAATCTAAAAAAGAGAAATCTAAGAAGGGCGAAGCTGCAGTTGCCCCACCGGAAAAAAAGCCGGAATCAACTATTAAAGAGTACAGTAAAGTCATTACTAAAGATGCCGTTTCTGATGAAGGGCTCTTTACAGTACATAAAGTGGATAAAAAATACTACTTCGAAATTCCGAATAAATATTTGAATAAAGACATGCTTCTGGTGAGCAGATTGTCTAAGTTGCCTTCTAATTTGGGCGGAGGTTATGTAAACGCAGGTTCAGAAACAAATGAACAACTAGTGGTTTGGCAACGTTTTCAGGATAAGATTTTAATCAAATCAAAGTCTTATAATTCAGTTGCAAACGACAGCTTGCCGATCAGTATTTCGGTTAAGGCGAACAATTACAACCCTACATTATTTGCTTTTGATATCGTTTCTTTTAGTAAAGATTCTGCTAATGTCGTTGTGGATGTTACTAAATTTTACAGTACAGACGTAAAAGCGATTAGCGGAATATCTCCGGAAATGAGAGAGGTTTACAAAGTAAAAGGTTTGGACGAATCGAGAAGTTTTGTGAATACGATGAAAAGTTTCCCAATGAATATCGAGGTAGTTCAGGATATGACTTATAATGCTTCTAAGCCGTCAATGCTGGAAGAAACAGAATCGATTAGTGTTCAGATGAATCAATCTATGATTTTGTTGCCGGAAGTTCCTATGAAGCCGAGGTTAGCAGATCCAAGAGTAGGATGGTTTACAATGAGCCAATACGATTATGGAAGTAATGAATTAAAATCAGATCTTAAAACTTATATCCGTCGTTGGAGAATGGAACCGAAAGACCCTGAAGCGTATGCAAGAGGAGAATTGGTTGAGCCTGTAAAACCAATTGTATATTACTTAGATCCGGCAACTCCGGTAAAACTTAGAAAGTATATTAAACAAGGAATTGAAGAATGGCAAAAACCATTTGAAACCGCTGGGTTTAAAAATGCTATTATTGCCAAAGATGCTCCAACAAAAGAGGAGGATCCTGATTTCAGCCCTGAAGATGTTCGCTATTCTGTAATTCGTTATGTGGCAAGTACAACCAGAAATGCAGTAGGTCCAAGCGTTTCAGACCCTAGAACGGGAGAAATTATAGAGAGTGATGTTATTTGGTACCACAATCATTTACGTTCGTACAGAAACAGATATTTACTTGAAACCGGAGCAGCAAACCCATCGGCAAGAACATTACAAACAAGTGATGAGGAAATGGGAGAAATGATGCGAATGGTTATTGCACACGAAGTAGGTCATGCATTAGGTTTTCCACATAATATGGGAGCAAGTTGTGCTTACGATACAGAAAGCTACAGAAATGGAGATTTTACGCAGGAAAATGGTATTGCAGCAAGTATAATGGATTATGCCCGTTACAACTATATCGCGCAGCCAGGTGATAAAAACATACGTTTTATTCGTAAAATGGGTGCTTACGATCATTATGCCTTAAATTGGGGATACAGAGTAATTCCGAATGCAAAAACGACACAAGACGAATTACCTACATTAGATAAGTGGATTGTGGAAAAAGCAGGAAATCCAGTTTACAAATACGGGAAACAAAGCAGTTCATTTGACCCGACTTCTCAAACAGAAGATGTTGGTAATAATTCAATGAAAGCAAGTTCATACGGACTTAAAAATTTGGAATATGTGGCAGCTCATTTAAACGAATGGACGAGTAATGTTACCAACAACTATGACGATTTAGATGAATTGTATAAAGAATTATTAGACGTTTGGAGCCGTTATGTAGGCCACGTGGTTACCAATGTTGGAGGTGTTTATGAGAATACTAAAAACCCAAATCAATCCGGAAATGTGTACGAGGTAGTTCCAAAAGCAAAACAAATAGAGGCGATGAATTGGCTTCAAACGAATGCTTTTGCTTCTCCAACATGGATTGTAAATGTAACGACGTTAAAAAATACAGATTTCGCAGGTTATACAGAAAGATTCAGAGGGATACAAGTGAGACAATTGAACAGTCTGCTTAGTTTAGGACGTATCGGAAGGCTAATGGATAACGAAATTCTGGGAGCTGATACGTACAAAGCCTTAGATTTGTTTAAAGATATTCGCAAAGGAATTTGGAAAGAAGCAGGTACAGCAGCTAATGTAACGATCTACAGAAGAAATTTACAACGTGCTTTCATTGACCGAATGGGGTTTTTGATGACCGAAGAAATTAAGCCAACGGATCGATCTGCGACTTACTATAATGTGTCTCAGTCTGATGTTAGAGCTTTGGTTCGTGGTGAATTAAGTGCGTTAAGAAAAACACTTTCAGTAGCAAAAGCAACAGCTGTGAATACGGAAACAAAATACCACTATGAAGATTGTATCAAAAGAATAGATTTGATACTTAATCCGAAATAAAATAGGATACTAACGAAAAAAGAGGCTTTTAGGCCTCTTTTTTTTTGTTATGGATTCTCTCTTCTTTCTTTTCTTTTTTCTTTAAATTTTTCCTTGTTGTCTTCCTGAATTGCTTTCCATTTGGTGTATTGGTCTGCTTTTAAGATCGATTTCATTTTGGCATCATTGGCTTCGACTTCATCCGTCATTTGTTTTCTGAAAGCTGCTTTTTCCTCTGCAGTTGGTTTCATATTACTGTCTTTTTTCGCCTGACGTGCTTCTTTAAAACTTTGTGCTTTGGCACTTCTGTCAGCTAAAAGTTGTTTTACCTGAGTTTGTTGGCTGGCATCCAGATTCAGTTCCGATGTTAATTTTTTTAATTGTTTGTCATTGCGTTGTTCCGGTGTCAACTTCTCTCTTTGTGGCTTAGAAGTTTGATCTGCGTCTTGAGCAAAACTTACCATTCCAACGAATAGCAAAGCTGCGATAAGTAATTTTTTCATAATTTGTTTTTTAAAGGTTATAGCAATTAGACTTTATAAAATTTATTAGGTTTAATGGCGTGTCAATAATTATGGATTATTTAACAGGTTAGGCTTCATTGTTTTATAAATGCGTCTTTTCTGTTTTTAAGAAAATTCGGAATTAATCATTAAATTTAAGAAATTTATAAATGCGAATAAATAACAAATAAGTATATGGATTTAGGATCTTTGAGCGAAAATAAAGTAGCTTTCTTTTCAACGCAGCCTTACGATAAAACGTTCTTTAATAAATACAATGAGTCTGGTTTTGAATTGGATTTTTTTGAAACCCAACTCAATCCGCAAACGGCAACTTTAATTCAGGAGTGTGCTATCGTTTGTGTTTTTGTGAATGATATTGTCAATGAAGCCGTTATCAAACAATTGGCAGAAAAGAACGTAAAGATTATTGCTTTGCGCTGTGCCGGTTTTAATAACGTTGACTTAGAAGCAGCAAAAAAATACAATCTTAAGGTTTGTCGCGTTCCCGCTTATTCGCCACAAGCAGTTGCAGAGCATGCCATGGCAATGATTTTGACATTAAACAGAAAAACACACAAAGCTTATAATAGAGTTCGGGAACAGAATTTTTCCTTAAACGGATTGTTAGGCTTCGATTTGTTCGGAAAAACAATCGGAATTATAGGAACGGGAAATATTGGAAAAGCATTCGCTAAAATTGCCCTAGGATTCGGATGTAAAGTAGTGGCCTATGATATTATAACGGATCCGGAAATGGAAAAAGACGGTATTGTTTTTACCGATTTGAAAACTATTTTTAAAGAGAGTGATATTATTTCACTGCATTGTCCGTTAAATGAACAAACGAAACATCTGATCAATAAAAACGCAATTACTTTGATGAAAAACCACGTGATGATCATCAATACCAGTAGAGGAGGATTGATTGAAACAGCCAGTGTTATTGAGGGTTTAAAAGAAGGTAAAATAGGTTATTTAGGGATCGATGTTTACGAGCAGGAAGAAAAGTTGTTTTTCAGAGATCTTTCCGCAGATATTATTCAGGACGATGCCATTCAGCGGTTAATGAGTTTTCCGAATGTTTTGGTTACTGCGCATCAGGCTTTTTTTACTAACGAAGCATTGACACAGATTGCTTTAGTTACTTTTGATAATATTAAGTCATTATTGCTTGAAAATGATATTAAAAACAAAGCTGCTTTACTGGTTTAAAACTGCGTTGTTAATTGATTTTAAGTAGAATGTTATAAATTTAAAATAGAGATATGAAAAATAAAATTTTAATGGCCTGTGCAATTTTGGCCCTGTATTCTTGCCAGAATAAAGAAAAACCGGCAAAGGAAAATATCGTTAAAACAATTGCAGAAGATACCTTAACAAAGACCGCTACAGGTTCTGCGGATGTAGGAGATGTTCCGGCTAAAGATGATAAAGCGGTCGAAATGATCAGAAAGCAACTTCTGGTCTTGTTGAAAAATGATCTTAAAGCCATGACAAAAGACGATCGATTCTTTTATTACGAAGTTTTCGATTTAAATAATGATAAGAGAAACGAATATTTTGTTGGCTTTTCCAATCCCTACTTTTGCGGAAGCGGAGGTTGTTCCGGTTATATTCTGAACAATGACGGAAGTGTGCTAAATTCGTTTACGGTAACTAATTTTCCTATTCTTACAGCAGCAACTTCTTCAGAGAAATTTCAGGATCTTATTGTTAATAGTGGGAGTGGTGTTCATCTTGTGAAAATGAAAAACGGAAAATATCCTTCTAATCCTTCTGTTCAGGAAGTTTGGAAAGGAAAAACACCTCAAAATTCTCCGAAAATTTTGGATATTCAGTCAGGGAAATTGGAGAAGTATTCGTTTTAGAAACTTAAAAAAATATATACATAAAATAATTAAACCCGACAGGTTTTTAAAACCTGTCGGGTTTAATTATTTTAAAATTTTATTTAATGTTTTTGGGTTTTGACGACTATCCCAAAAAGCTATTATAACCAATTCGTTCAGAGTTGTTTTATAAAAAATATTATAATGACCTAAAGTAGATGTTCGGATATCAGAACGGTTAGTTTGAATAAAAGTTTCAGGGTTATTAGAAAGAAAATAAGTTCTGTCAGCAATTTCAGAAATTAGTCTTTTTGAGTAGGTTGTTGACTTATTTCTTTTTGTCCAATAAATCAATATTTTTCTCCTTTGAAGAACGGCAGTACGAGTCCAAATTATTTCGAGAGCCATTCCAGATCTTCCTTATCCAAGTCTTCTTGTGATATCACTCTGCCATATTTCAGATCTTCTTCGCTTTCTTTGAGCATATCAATTTCATATTCCTCAAATTGATATACTTCAGAAGTATCTGCGGCTTTTAGAATACTTCTAATCTTTTCCAATAAATTTACATCTTCGATGTTTTTTAGCTTGTCAAATATTTCAAGTTTAATCTCTAAGGTGTTCATTATGATATGTTTTGAGTAATCAAAGATATATAAAATTAAACAAACCCGATAGGTTTTTAAAACCTGTCGGGTTTGAATTTATATTTAAATCAGATAAAAAATTATTCCACCAATTCAACCATTTTAAAATCACCTTCAACGGCAACTTTAGTCAAGCCATGTTTCGATAAACCTTTCATTGCAGAATCCCATTTTTTACCGCTTAGATTAGCTTTTATTTTTAACTGTGTTAACTCAACTTTATTTTCGTTTCCTTTCAAAAGATCGATGATAAATTTTTCTTCGTCAGTCAATTCAATAGCGATTTGTTTTTTCTCCGGACGCATTTGCGGGAACAATAAAACTTCCTGAATAGACACATTATTAGTCAGGTACATCATCAAACGGTCCATTCCAATTCCCATTCCTGAAGTTGGAGGCATACCATACTCAAGAGCTCTTAAGAAATCCTCATCGATAATTCCGTTTGCTTCGTCATCCCCTTTTTCAGACAAGCGCATTTGGTCTTCAAAACGCTCTCTTTGGTCAATTGGATCGTTCAATTCAGAATAAGCATTAGCTACTTCTTTACCACAAATCATTAACTCAAAACGCTCTGTCAATTCAGGATTGTCGCGGTGTTCTTTACAAAGCGGAGACATTTCTTTAGGGTAATCCGTAATGAAAGTGGGTTGAATATAATTTCCTTCACATTTTGCTCCAAAAATCTCATCAATCAATTTTCCTTTCCCCATTGTTTTATCAACGTCAATTCCCATTCCTTTAGCAGCTTCGTAAAGCTCCTCTTCCGATTTGCCTGAGATATCAAAACCGGTAAAATGTTTGATCGAATCCGTCATGGTTACACGAGCGTATGGAGCCTTAAAATTAATGGTGTGTTCTCCAAAAACGACATCAGAACTACCATTAACAGCAACAGCGCAATGCTCCAGAAGATCTTCGGCAAAGTTCATCATCCAGTTGTAGTCTTTGTAGGCTACATATATTTCCATAGCGGTAAATTCCGGGTTATGCGTTCTGTCCATTCCTTCGTTACGGAAGTTTTTAGAAAACTCATAAACACCTTCAAAACCACCAACAATCAATCTTTTTAAATACAATTCGTTGGCAATACGCATGTATAGCGGAATGTCAAGCGAATTATGGTGCGTAATAAACGGACGCGCCGCAGCACCACCCGCAATAGGTTGTAAAACCGGAGTCTCAACCTCAAGATAACCCGCACCATTAAAAAAGTCACGCATGGCGTTAAACAATTTCGTACGTTTTATAAAAGTCTCTTTTACGTTTTGGTTTACCGTTAAATCTACATAACGCATTCTGTAACGCAATTCAGCATCGTTAAAAGCATCGTGTACATTTCCATCTTCATCCACTTTTGGTAAAGGAAGCGGGCGTAACGTTTTACTCAAAAAAGTAAATCCGTCAACACGAATACATTGTGCCCCAACTTTAGTCGTAAACAATTCCCCTTCAATACCAATAAAATCTCCTAAATCGGTCAATTTTTTAAAAACCGTATTGTACAAAGTTTTATCATCGCCTTCACACAAAACATCGCGATTTACGTACAATTGTATACGTCCTTCGCTATCCTGCAATTCAGCAAAACAAGCTTTCCCTTGATCTCTCACACTCATCAAACGTCCGGCAACGATCACCTTCTTACCTTCTTCAAACGACTCCTTTATTTGCTTTGAAGTATGATTTACAGGAAAAAGATTAGCAGGATAAGGATTGATTCCTAAGTTGCGTAAGTTTTGAAGTTTCTCTCTTCGGATGATTTCTTGTTCAGATAAGGCCATTATATACTGTTTTTTAAGTGGGCAAAGATAGTCAATTTTGAAAAAATGACAATTTCAAAATTTGAAAATAATTCCAGTTTTTTCAGGAGCACAAAAAAAGGGTTTTTCAGCACCATTTGTCCCGCTATTCGCTATATCTTTTCCCGGTTAAAGAAACCGGAAAAAGGATGCCGCTGCTATCGGGGCTAAACCAGAAATTTAATTTTCAGAAGCCTTTCGAGCATTTCTACAAGAAGACTGTGAAAATTTAAAACATAAAATAAATCGAAGTAAATCAACTAAAAATCTCAGTATCTTAGCCACTCAGTACCTTAGCATCTCTAAAAAAATAAATGAAAAAATTACTAGCCCTTTTGCCCATAATTCTCCTTACAAGCTGTCAAATTACCGAAACGATAAACCTGAACTCAGACGGAAGCGGTACGATCGAAACCGTAGCAACTCGTGACGAACACAGTTATATGCAATTGGCTGGTGAGAATTATTCAAGAGAAGAAAGATTCCGGGATACCACTTATGTTTTTCAGGAATACATCACAAAATATGCGGAGAATTTTGCAAAACTTCCTGCAGCTGAAAAAGCTGTTTTTAATCAGTACAAAGAGGTCAAAGTGCATCTCAAGGAAAGTTCCTTTGAGAAAGAAGTCAAAAATACATTTACGTATCATTTTAGCAAAGTAGAAGCTATTCCGGACTTACATAAAACAACAGAATATGCCGATGATTTGAAACATAATTATGCTTTAAGTGCTGAGGAACATTATTACCATGTCAGTTTTACTTTTGATGGTATCACTTTTAAAAGAGTTATAAAAATTACAAATCCGGAAGAACTAAAGAAAAAACAGGAAGAAATTGAGAAATTTAAAAAGAAAACTTCTGGTTTTAAATTAGTACAAACCTATAATCTGGAGTATCATTTTCCCCGGAAAATAAAAACGGTTTCTAATGAAAAGGCAATTGTCAGCCCTGATAAAAAGTCACTAAAACTGGTTTTGCAGCTTTCAGATTGTCTTCAAAATCCGGAAACTTCCAATCTGGAAGTGATTTTAGAGCAATAAGGTTAACCTAACCTATAAGATATAATTATTTTAGAACAGCCTGAAATTTTTAAGAACACAAAGATATTTCACCCATTTAAATTTTAAGGATTTGATAATGTGGTAGAAATTTGTTTCTTAATTGCATTCTTTTATACAAGTAAAATCCAACTTTTCTCTTAGATGTTAAGTATAATTCTGGCGCGTTATGCTGCAATATTTTTTCTTCCATGTTCCAGCGAACTGAAGCGTCCGGAAAATCTATAGTGAAAGCATTTCCAACTTCTATGAAATGTTTTCTTTATTCTGTACTATTAGTAATGTTCAGCATTGCAATAGGATAAGCACAAACTTTTTCACAATGGAGTTCATTTTCTTTCATAGACCCTATTCGATTTTATACTAATTATATATTTTTTGCAGAAAGTAAAGAATATCTCGGTTGAAGATGGTTTAGCCAAAATCGTTTTTAAATGGAGTGGTTGGATAGGAGGAGAAAGGCAGAAAAGAACAGCTTCTGATGACAACTGCTTAGCGCTATTTTTTTGTTGTAACAATAGAATTCGACACTCACGCGGCTTATTATTATTTGGAAATGACATGTTGTCTTAACAAATAATAATAAGCTAATGATCGATTATAGTTTTATGGTATACAGTAATAAAGCAAATTAAGGGCGATACATAAATTGATGTAGTTTTAATTCGAAATACAGAAAGTGTATTTTAAAAACAAAAATTATGGAGAAAAAAGGAGCAGTATTTAAAAAAAAATCAAAATAAAAAATCAAAAAATAGCCGCATTTTCGAGTTCTATACTTTGAACCGTCTAGCCAGAAAATTCTGAAACAAGGTATAAAAGTAAAAATTATCTCTTCTTCAGGATTAGATATCCAAAAATTAATATAAAAACCAATTTTATGAATAACAAAATAAAGGTCACATTGTTGACCATGGCACTGTATTTTCTAAATTTAACGTGTTATTCTCGAGTTATATGTTTGAATTATAGTGGTATAAGTGTTAAAGAAACCGAAGGGATTCTGAAAGAGAAAAGTGGGTACTCTTTTGTTTTTGAATCAGATGATTTTGATACAAAAAGAAGGATTTCGATTGATGTAGTAAATCAACCGATTGATCAGATTAAGGAGAAAATTACAGGAATAATTACAGATAGTAAAGGGCTATTCATTGCCGGAGCAACTATAAAAAATAAGGAAACCAGTAAAACCACAATTTCTGATTCCGAAGGTAAATTTGATATAGAAGCTTCAATAGGGGATATACTCGAGATTTCCTGTATAAGTTATATCACCACATCAATTACAGTATCAGACAAAAACACGGTTAGTATTATACTTCAGGAAGACTCTAAAGTTCTGGACGAAGTAGTAGTTATTGGTTATGGAAAACAGTCAAAAACTAAGGTAATGGGAGCTTCGGTTCAAATAAAAACAGATGAACTGAATAAGGTCGCAGGAGCCAATTTTGCACAACAATTAAGTGGAAAAATGGCAGGAGTTCAAGTGAATGAAACATCAGGACAACCGGGATCCTCTTCAAAGATAATTATTCGCGGTACAGGCACATTAACTGCAGGCTCTAATCCTCTTATTGTTGTAGACGGTGTTCCTCTTTCTGAGGGAACAACATTAAACAGTATAAATTCTTATGATATTGAATCTATAAATGTGCTAAAGGATGCTGCTTCTGCCGCTATTTATGGCTCAAGGGGGGCAAATGGAGTTATTCTGGTTTCTACAAAAAAAGGAAAAAAAGGGGCTCCAACAATATCATTTGATTATTATACCGGTATCCAGAGACAGGCATCCAGAGTAGAATTAGTAAATGCAAATCAGGCGGCTCAATTTTTTAATGAAGCCCGGGATTGGGGGTATGTCTCTAAAAAACCAGCCACCCGAAGTGAAAATGATGACGAAGCCACAAGAATAGCAAAGGGAGCAGGCAAGCGTGAGCTTAGACTTAATTACCTGAAAAACCCCGGATTATCAGGACTAGCAAACACCAATTGGATGGATGAAGTTTTTAGAGATGCACTTATGAAGAATTACTCGCTCGGAATTTCCGGAGGAAATGAAAAATCAAATTACTACATTTCTACAAATTATTTCAAACAACAAGGAATCGTTATCGAAACAGATTATGAACGTTATACTTCTTCGATTCGGTTTAATACGGAACTATCCGATAAATTTAAATTTGGTATTAGCTTGAACCCTTCTTATTCGGTTCAGAATAAGTACGATCAGGATGATGGATTTAACACCAACCCTGTTCTCTCACTTATTATTTCCTATCCGTTTTTTAGCCCTTATACTAAAGATGGTTCCTTAGCTATTGGCGACCAACTTGCCGCAAATGCTCCTCAAGACGGTGCTTTGGCAGAAAATCCGGTTGCGATCATAAAGCTAAACTCAAATGTGGAGCGTTATTTCAGGCTGTTCGGAAATGCTTTTGTTACCTATGATATTAGTGATGGACTGCAATTTAAAACATTATTTGGTGGAGATTACAGAAATCCTTTAAAACAATTCTATAGTCCATCCTCAGTAGGGTATTATCGAATGCCCGCTCCCAAGGCGCCTATAGCTTCTGAAACGGTTTCAATTGCAAAAAATATTATTACCGAGAATACATTAAATTATACTAAAAATTTTGGAGAGCATCAAATAGAACTATTGGCAGGATATACGTACCAAAGAGAAGAAGGAACCTCATCAGATATTACCGGTACAGGGATCTCAGATGATAATCTCCCAAATATTGCCGGAGCCAGTGCTTATAAAGTTTCCAGCTCAAAAGAGGCATGGGTGTTGATCTCCTATCTTGGCCGTGCTCAGTATTTTTATAAACAAAAGTATCAACTCACAGGGACTTTAAGACGTGATGGTTCCTCTCGTTTTGGTTCTAATTCAAAATGGGGTCTTTTCCCTTCGATAGCAGCAGGTTGGATAGTAAGTAAAGAAACTTTTTTCCCTGAAACGACGATTTTTACTTTTGCTAAAATACGCGCCAGTTGGGGGAAAACGGGAAATAATCAAATTGGGTCTTATGGGTCTATTGCGTTAGTAAATTCTCAAAATTATGTATACGGAAATGATTTAAGTCCCGGATTTACAACTACCAGTTCCCCTAATCCGGATTTATCATGGGAAAACAGAGCGTCAACCAATCTGGGACTGGATTTAACCATTTATAGAAAGTTTAATTTCACGGCTGATTTTTATACATCTATTACCAGTGATTTACTTCTAAATGTGCCAGTACCGCAGCAATCAGGGTTTACAACTTCTACTCAAAATACCGGAGAATTAAAAAATTCGGGTATTGAAATTTCATTTGAAGGAAATGGAATTAATCTGGGGCAAGTAAAATGGAATTTTGGAGGAAATATTACAACCAATAAAAGCGAAGTATTAAAATTGGGTAATAATCAGAATGAAATAATAACAGGTTATCAAGGATCTTACAGAACAAAAGTCGGAGGCCCTATTGCAGAACTTTATGGATATAATATCTTGGGAGTCTATAAAACAAATGAACAAATTGCAGCAACACCCCATATACCAGGTACTCTAACAGGGGACTACATTATGGAAGATAGTAATAAGGATGGAATTATTGACAACAAAGATAAAAAAGGCTTTGGAAGTTATGCTCCTAAGATTACCTATGGTTTTAATTCTTCTTTTGCTTATAAAGATTTTGAATTAAGCTTCTCTATAAACGGAATTCAGGGCAGAAAAAAACTCGCTAAAGAGACGGCTGTGTTTTTGGAATCCGGTGAAGGTTTTTCGATGCCAAGTACCTATTATTTTAAGAATAGGTATCATCCTGTTAATAATCCGAACGGTTTTTTGGGCCAACCCAACACGGGAAATTTTTCGTCAAACAGACAAGCAGCCAGAGGATCAAGCAACACTTTTACAAATGCAGATTATATAAGACTTCGAGACATACAAATAGCTTACAATTTACCTAAGACAACCATAAAAAAGATTGGTTTAACAAGGGCAAGAATTTACCTTTCGGGTAATAATCTCATAAACATTACGAAATACAGAGGTTTTAATTCTGAAGCAGAAACAGACAATATTCTTGAAATGGGATTTAATAATAATCGTATTTATCCCAATACAAAATCTGTAATTTTTGGAATTAATTTAACTTTTTAACCATAGCTATTATGAAAAGAATAAAAATAATAAGTTTTTTCTGCCTGATGATGCAATTTTCCTGTACAGATGATTTATATCAGGATCCTATCACGTCAAAAGTGGCTACTAAATTTTATAGTACAGAAATCGAAATTGAAGAAGCCGTTAACGGTACTTATAATGGTTTGCAATTAAATGGCCTTTATGGACTAAATATGGTAGCTCTGGGAGAGATTCCTTCTGATGCGACTTATGATGAAGTTCCACTAAATGATGACGGTACGTTCGGCAAGTTGGATGATTTTAGTGTTACAAGTATTGTCGGTTCAATAGGTGAAACCTGGAGAGATTCTTACAACGCAATTCAGTGCGCTAATGTGGTGTTAAACAGAATCGAAAAGATTCCCTTTAAAGTTGCCGTTACTAAAGATAATCGAATAGGAGAAATGAAATTTATTCGCGCACTTTTGTATTTCAATTTGGTAAGATTGTATGGAGATGTGCCATTAGTTACTAAGGAAACAACAAATCCTAATAGTTATTTAGGGCAGGGAAGAGCATCTACTAAGGTTGTATATGAGCAAATTATAAAAGACCTTACAGAAGCCGAAGTCCTTTTACCTGTAAAAGCCGCTAAACCGGGCAAAGTTATTAAAACTGCTGCACAAGGCTTATTGGGCAAAGTCTATTTGACGCTGCATGATCTGCAAAAAGCTAAAATGTGGTTACTAAAAGTTAAAGATTCTAATAGTCATGATTTAGTGCCTATTGCAGATGTTTTTGATAGTAATAAGGAAACAAATAAAGAAATACTATTTTCAGTTCAATTTGCTTCCGGTATAAATGGTAATAGTGAAGGAAGTAGTATGCATCAAATATTTAGCCCTTCAGGAGCAATATCGGGAGCAAAAGGACATAACCTTCCGACCAAAAATCTGTATAATGAGTATACAGCCGCAGATAGCCGTAAAGGCAAATACGTTACCACTACAGTATCAGGAGTTCCTTTTTCTCTAAAACTGACTAAAAGCAGTACAGTTCCTGCAGATGGAGGAAGTAATGTAGTCGTTATTCGTTATGCAGATATTATTTTAATGTTGGCGGAAATAGAAACGGAACAAGGTAATATTGCTGAGGCAGCAACTTACTTAAATTTAATACGAACTCGGGCAGGGCTTGCGAATATTTTTGCTGTAAATCAGGCGGATATGCGGAGTGCTGTTGATTTGGAACGAAAACTTGAATTAGTGGGAGAAGGAGACAGATGGTTTGATTTACTTCGCAAAGGCACGGCAATAACGGTAATGAATCAGTGGTTTAAAAGTGAGGGAATATTGATAACTATTGATAGCCATAATCTCTTAATGCCTATTCCTTTAACAGAGATAAACACGGATCCGGCTATCAAACAAAATCCGGGTTATTAAGTTTTATTAAACACCAGGAAAGAAGCATGATAATTGTAAAAAGTGTCAAAATTATGTTTTTTTCTGATCATCAAATTTATTTAAATCCAAATATAAAAGTACAAAATGAAAAAAATACACATAGCCATAGTATTGCTGATACTATTCTCCAATATTATTCAGGCTCAAACCCATGCCGATAAGCTCATTGGTATTTTAGAAGATTCCGGAAGCAAATATATTTTTGTGGCTGCGCATCGCGGAGATTGGAGGAATGCTCCCGAAAATTCTATAAAAGCGTTAAAAAAATCTATTGAGATGGGAGTCGACATAATGGAAACAGATGTCAGATTTACAAAAGACAGTGTTTTAGTATTAATGCACGATACGACCATTGATCGTACCACCACCGGAAAAGGGAAATTATCCGATTATACCTATGCTGAATTACAGAAATTTTATCTTACTGGTGGTCTAAACAGAAAGACTTATGAACGAATTCCGACTTTTGAAGAATTTATGCTTACGGCAAAAGGGAAGATACTGATAAACGTTGATAAGAGTTGGGAATATATAGATAAGATTGTTGACGTATTAAAGAAAACGGGAACACTTCGTCAGGCATTAATCAAAGGAGAAGATTCTTATACTGAAGTGAATGCTAAGTATGGTTCACTGTTAAATGATATTTTTTACATTCCCATTGTCAAAGAAGAACAAACGAACCTAAATGCTTTTGTTGATGAGTACCTCAATAAGACCCGTCCTATCGCCTTCGAGATACTATATTCTTTTGAAAAATCACCTATGTTTGAACAAATAAAAAAGATAAAACAAAGAGGAAGAAGAATTTGGGTAAACACCTTATGGGGCGAAATGTGTGCCGGTCATGAAGATGAACGTGCTTTAGATTCCCCCAATGCAAATTGGGGATGGGTTATAGAGCATGGGGCAACAATGATACAAACCGACAGGCCGGCAGAATTATTAGAGTATCTAAAAAGAAAAAGACTTCATACTTTAAATTAGCGGAATTCATGACGAAAAGATACTATCCCAAAAGCGTGTAAGTTGAAAAAATTGCCGATAATTTCAGGATAGTGTTTTTAATTCGATAACTCTTTTTTTAATTTGTTGGTAAATAAGTCGTTTGTATTCAGTGTTTTTTTGATCTTTTGCTACACGTGCTTGGTGAACAGGCGAAGCAATTACAGTTTGTCACTAATTATTTTTTTTGCCACTGATTTCAAGAAAGAGGGTTTACAACTTTGAGAAAGAGTCGCTAACTTTACAGGCCTATGAGCAAAGAAAGCCACAGATTAAAGGATTAAAAGGATTTACAAAATCTGTGTAAATCCTTTTGATCAGTGGCAAAAAAAAATAATTCGTGTCAATTGGTGAAATTCGTGGCAAAATGATGAAGAAGGCCATGAAAACGATGAGTCTAAATAACTTCTTTTTAATAACTTAAAAAGAATTAGATAGAATTAAAGTATTAAAAGGATTTACAAAATCTGTGTAAATCCTTTTGATCAGTGGCAAAAAAATAATTCGTGCCAATTGGTGAAATTCGTGGCAAAATGATTAAGAAGGTTATGAAAACGAGGAATCTAAACAGCTTGTTTTTAATAACTTAAAAAGAGTTAGATAGAATTAAAACAAAAAGATTCACACAGATAGTATCGAATCATTTTTAATTCTTTAATCTGTGCTATTTTTTGCTCGTAGGTTTTAAGATTAGGAACTTTTTGTCAAAGTCCCGAACGCGCTTTCTTAAAATCTAGAATTACTACAGATTTTATCTGATTAAAGCTTTTTTCTAATATTTTTGTCGTCATATCTTTGAAGAAAACCTCGTTTTTGGCTCTTTTTGAGCGATTTCGGGGTTTGTTTCTTGCAAGGTAATTTTGTAAAACGATAGTTTGTGTTATTGTGGATGTACCAAATTATTAGTTGTGCAGTATTTTGTAAGAATAAATATTGCCTTTTGCGGTTATTTTTAAAAACATCACATTGCTACCCGACCTAAGATCACTATAGTTTATTGTAATTTTGTTATAACCTAAATTTAGATTTTTAGCTTTAGAATACAATTCCTGACCGTGAATATTAAAAATTTGCACTTTAATTTCACTATTGCTTTTTGAATTAATTTCTATGTTAAAGTATGCTGTGGAAGGGTTTGGGGACACTTTAAATTCAAAATCATTATTTGTTTCTAAATCCTCTGTTTGTACTATCCCTAATTTGTTATCCTTAGCTTCAATAGTTTTAGGTGTGGACGCAACTTCTCTTTTTTCTTGTGTGTTATTTACTTTTTGTGGATATGAAAAATGAGTTTGGATATGATCTTTAAGTTCAGAATATTTAAATTCATGTATTTTAAGTATCCCCGGTATTTTAAATTTTCTATTATTAGAAGTAGAACCCAAGCGAATTTTAGCGGCAGTATTCTTCTGTAAAAATTCATTCATAGGAGAATTAGCATCGTTGAACTTGTAATCCAGACCAAAGTAAGTTGCTGACAAATATTGAGTGCTAATTGGAATTGTAGTTTGCTTTATTTGTACTTCAATCCACATAAAGCGGGCTGTAAAAAAGTATCGTACTGTCCAGACTGCATCAACAGGAGTCTGCTCTTTTAGAGTAAATAACGGATCAAATAAAAGATAATCGTAATGAGTACCATTTTCATGATATCTTCTAAGCATCATGGTTTGATTTTGATAGTAGATTTCTAAAGATCTCCCTTTACTGTTTTCAAAACTCAATAATTGATCCCCATTTTTTGGTGCTTCAAAATCACAAATGATTACTAGTCCATCATTATTTTGGGATAAATTATTTAATTGATTCGCAGTAATAATCTGTGAATTATGATCGGGTTCCGACGTGCTTGTAAATATATTATTCCCATAAGGTGCAAAATAGGAATAAGGCTCTGTCTGAGAAAAAGACATATTAAAATTTAGCACCAATAGTACGGATAAAAACTTTGTTTGTGCTATCGAAAAAGGATAAAGAGAAATATTTTTCATAACGTATAAATTTATATTTAATCAAAAAATGGATTGTATTTGGGACCAGATATCAGGTCTGTCAGTTGTCAGGACGGATATATTAAAATAAGGGATACTCATTAAGTAGTAATGATCTCCTCTAACGTCAACACGAATATCTTTAATATTCCATTGTGCCCATCTGTCTACGTTACCTTTAGGTCCCATGGCCTCTTCAGTATAAGTTCCTGGTCTTAATCCAGTTACTTTATAAGTATACTCAAATAAGTTCTCATATAATTTACCTCCTCTTCTAAAAGAGGTATTGGTAATTTCGCTCTCGCTTTTAAAGTTGGTTTCAAAAGCCATAATTTTATTGCCGGCATTGCTATACCAGGTGTCAATAAATTGAGCTTTAGACTGGATATCGCCACCAGGTTGCAGAATAGGAAAATATAGGATTTTAGAAAGTAAATTAATATCGAAACCGGGTGGCATAGCATCTACAATGTCTTGATAGGTATATACCACTTTGAATGCTACATATTGTAAGGCATTTTTAGTGTTGGCTTCTTCAATACATTTTCTTAATATTAACATATAATCCTCTTTTTGCATTCTTTCTGCGTTTGTTGGATTCAGTTGAGGGTCATAATCACACCTTGCTATGCACTCTTTGGTATACATATCGTTTCGCGATTTGGCACCTTTAATATCAACGGTTAGTACTGTTTTGTTTGCAATCATTTCATCTAGTATGTCAGAAAAAGTTATGAAATTATTGTCACTGATAGTTCCATTGCGCTTTTTTAACTTTAATGTTTTTAATTCATTCAGGTTTTTATCATAAATATAATCCGTATCTGGTCCCGAATAGTTTGTAAGACGGTGTAAGTAATAGTCGTGACTTACAACGATTAAATTATCTTTAGTTCGCGTAATATCCGATTCTATAACTGTTGTGTACTTCAATGCGGCTTTTATAGCTTCAGGAGTATTTTCAGGAGGACCATTACCTAAGTCGTATCCCCAATACCCTCTGTGTGCAGCAAATATGAAGTTAGATTTTTGCTCTAAATTGGGGGATTTAATTTTGCTCCAAATAGTGCAAATTGGATCACCGGAATTATCTAAATTGTAACAAAAATGATTGGAATCAAATTGTGCATTTCCTCCTGATGAATTAATAATGCCAATTCCCGGCACTTTGATTTTAGAAAAAACTGCATTTGTTGTAAATACAAAAATCCTTAATTTAATTTTAGTTGACAAAAAATTATAAACGGATGTTTTTTGAGATTTACCATAACGGGATTTATCAATAGCCCATATGGCTCTTTTAATATCATTACTTGCCCAGTTATCTGGATAATTTGACAACCAACTGACGTCAGTATTGGGTATTGTACTCTTTGCATAAGTATAGGGGACTCCCGCAAAATTAGCTGTGGAAGCACTAGTAGTTAGTAAATAGACTAAAACGCCTCTTTTATTAGGATCACTTTCATCATAAGTCCAAACTTCCATTTGAATAGTACCATTATTAGATGTTTCCCCTATTATTCCTCCGGTTAAATCTGCATGAGGATCAAAAATATTTAATAAACTTATTTCAGCTGTTGTATTTAAAACTTGGTTGGTCTGCCCCACAACTATGGTAACAGAGAAAAAAAACAGTAACTGACTTAAAAAGGCCAAGAATTTTATACCAAAATTTTTGGCGTAAAGATTTGTTTTATACATCGTTTTAAGTTTTTAATTAGGTTTGATCTGCAAATTGTGAATGGATTTTTTTAATGCTGTATAGTCTTCTTTGAGTTTATCCAATTCCTTTTGCTGGTTAATGGTATAAAGCATGAGTTCTTCTATTTTCTCTAAAAGTGTTACATTCATTTCATGTAAATTATAACCGTTTTCGGATACAGATTTTTGAGAAGGCATATTGGGTAAATGTTTATTTACAGAAATAAACTCATCGATTTCTTTTAGTGTTTTTAATTCATAAGTATCGTTAAAAACATAATCGGCCCATGTTGTTTTAGGCCCAATTCCATAATCTTCACTCAAAATGCCATTATGAACAAATAAATCATAGGAACTTCTCATTGAAGTTTTAATATCGTTGGGTTGTACACCCCCAATATATACATTGTCACTAGTGTCTAAATACATATTTGAGCCTGTATTATTTGTTCCAATAAATAGACCGCTGTTTGAAAGAGTGCCAATCCATCCGGTACTATTTTTACCGGGACCCATCATAACTTGAACACCATTAACATCACTAACGAATCCTCCATTTGCATGAACTTTAAATTGAGGAGAATTAATCCCAATCCCAATATTAGTGCCGGGAAAAAAAACCTGATCATTGCTGTCACCTATATATACTTTATTTCCTGTATTGGACGAAATTTTTAAGCCCTGTTCATCACCATTACTCTGTATATAAGAGGTCTCGCTATCAGCCCATGAAGTTAGATTGTCGTAACTTGCATTCCATGTAGGATTTTGTATAACAGTCTTACCAAAAAGATGGAGTTCATTTCCGGAAGCGGGAATCTTGGTAAGATACATCAATAAATCAGCGTTGGTAGATCCTGGTCCTATAAACCAACTGAATGATCTTGGTGTATTGTGAGAATTGTCATTAGCATCAATAGTAGTTGTAAAATTGGCATCGTTGGTCCAGTTGTTAGTTCTGTCTGCTGTCAGTTCTGCAAAAGTCAATAACCGTGATTGGGCATAACTCCAATTAAAAGGCATGGATAATAGTACTAAAACCAGTAACGATTTGTTTGCATTTTCAATTAAAAATTTCATAGTTGTTTTCATATTTTGTAGATTTTAAAGGTTAATTTTTGGTGTATGTTTTTTGTTTGTGGCTGGTCAAACACTATTAATCCATACGATTCAATCAGTTGTTACTCTGAGCTAGATTAGTAGAGCTTTGATTCCATATTGTTTCGGTATAATTACTTCTATTCCCGAAGATGAAATGCTTATTAATGAGAGTATATTTTTCTCTATAAGAAGGAAATTATATGTATTAAAATTGTTGGTTTATTTTATAAGTTTTCTTAGTAGAAAATTCAAATTGAATGGCCCTTTAATTTTGTTAATTGTTAATGAAATAAAGAAACTAATTTTTCGTCTGGAGAGCGATGATACTTTGTAATTCCGATTTGGGATTGACAAGCATATTTTGTCAGTTTTATTACTATATTTTCACGAGGCTCTTAAAGTCTGTATTTACATTGTTAACTTTTAAGCCACATTAAAAAAAAGTAAGAATAGAACTACAATTCAAAAGTAATGCATCTAGGAGTGATGCTTGTCTCTCGATTAATATTTGATTTTAGTGAATTTATATTTGAAAAAGCTTCTATAAGTATCAAAAGGTTGACATAGATTTATATATTTAAAAAAAAGCGCATAATGCTATACTTTTAGCAAAGAACAGCTATTCCGGATTTGTATTGTCTGGAGAAAATCAAAATATTTCAGTTTGAAATGCTTTGATAGTGAGGTTTGTAATGTTTTTTTTGTTGTTGGAATTCCGTTGCGAAACCCTCAAAAAAGGAGTGCAGGTTTTGGTTTTAAAGTAGAACTTGAATAATAACCTTTTGCTTTAAAATTGATGAAAAATCAAGAATTAAACGACTAATCAATTTAAATTAGACTTCGTATCTTTGATAAAAAATATACCACAATGAAATTATACAAATTACTTAGTTTTTCTTTTTTAGTAGCAACACTGACAAGCTGTACTTTCACAGAAAATATTTATGTAAATGACAACGGAACCGGTAAGTTTTCAGTAGACCTGGACGGTTCTTCCTTAATGGCAATGGCGGGAGACCAAATCGGAAGTCAAATGGGAGCCGAGGCTAAAAAAGACATTGATTCTACTTTTACCTTCAAGCAGTTGTTTGAAGAAAAGAAAGACAGTATCGCTAAGCTTTCGCCGGAAATGCAGAAAGAGTTTAAAAAAATAGAAAACTTTGTAGTTCACACCAAAATGAGTTCAGCAAAGAAAGAATTTTTAATGACTTTCTCAACCGATTTTAAAAATGTAAATGAATTGCAGGACATATTACAAACGCTAAGTACGTTCCAAAAGTTAGATAAAAGCGGAGCTGCAGCTCCATTTGGAGGTGATTTTGGCAACAATAACAGTAAGTTAAGTTACACCTATGACGGAAAGAAATTTACCCGTAAAGCCATAATTGACAAACAAAAATTGGTAGAAAAAGTAAAAGACAGTACCGCAGATATGTCTAAAATGATTTTTTCATCATCGACCTATATTTTAAAATATCATTTCCCGAAAAAAATCAAAAAAGTATCTAATCCGGACGCCTTGTTTAGTGAAGATCGAAAAACAATTACAATTCAATACCCTTTTACGGATTATATGGAGAATCCTGACAAACTTAACTTTGACGTAGAGTTTGAAAAATAATTAAAAATGAATAAAAAAATTCAACTTCAAGATTTAGGAAGTAAAGACTATAAAGCGACCTGGGAATATCAAGAAGAACTTTTTAAAGATATTGTCGACTTAAAAATAAGAAACAGAAGAGAAGAACTCGATTTAGCAACACCAAATTATTTGCTTTTTGTAGAGCATCCACATGTGTATACATTGGGTAAAAGTGGCGATTTTGAGAATTTGTTGTTAAACGAAAAGCAACTGGAAGCAAAAGGAGCAACGTTTTACAAAATCAATCGCGGTGGTGATATCACCTATCACGGACCAGGGCAAATTGTAGGGTATCCGATTTTAGATTTGGAGAATTTCTTTACCGATATTCATAAATATTTACGTTTTCTGGAAGAATCTATTATTCTGACATTGGCCGAATATGGTTTAGAATGCGGACGCAGCGAAGGCGAAACCGGTGTTTGGCTAGGTGTTGGAACTCCGTTTGCCCGAAAAATTTGTGCCCTTGGTGTACGAGCTTCGCGCTGGGTAACCATGCACGGATTTGCCTTAAATGTAAACGTAGATTTAGGGTATTTTGATAATATTATTCCGTGTGGAATTCGTGGAAAAGGAGTTACCTCTTTAAACGTAGAATTAGGCGTAGAGCGTGTCGATGAAGAAGAAGTGAAAGCCAAAATCTTAAAACATCTGACTGCATTATTTGAAACCGAATTCATTTAAAAATAAACTATTTAAAAGAGAAAAAACATGGGGAATTCTGAAGAAAATAACAATTATAAAATTGCTGTTCCTTCAGAATTTCAAACTGTTTTTTCTCATTTTTATTTTGCAGAAAACAAAACCGATTCTCCGGTAACGAAAACGCTAATACCCAGTTTTCAGACGATACTGGTATTTACCTTTGGTGCAAAAACCTCTTTAAAATCACAGCAAAACAATATCCTTGAAGCTGAAAAATGTCTTGTTTTAGGTCCGATAAAACAGGCTTTTGATTATACATTGGGATCAGGTTCTCAAATTCTGGTTGCCAATTTCAAAGAAGATGCTTTTTACAGATTCTTCGGAAAAGCCCTTGCAAAACATACCTTACCCGTACATCCGGATGACTTAATTTCGGACAATTGTTTTGCCGCTTTATGGGAAGAGTTGCAGCAAATTCCCGATACAAATGATCGTGTGGCTCATATATTGGCGTTTTGTAAGCCATACTTGAGAGAGCAAAATGCAATTGCGATGCTCTTGACTGATTTTAAAGAGCAAGCCTTAAATCCGATTAAAACAATTGCATCCAAAACCAATCAAACAGAACGGAATATTCAGCTCAATCAAAAAAAGGCTTTCGGGTATACCATCAAAGAAGCCAATCGTTACGAGCGTTTTCTAAAAGCCATTGAGCACATTCAGAAAGATGTAGAGACTACCGGAAAAGTAGACTGGCTTGCTATTGTGGAAGTATGCAGCTATTACGATCAAAGTCAGCTCATTCATGATTTTAAGTATTATATGAATATTTCGCCTACCAAATTTTTGAAATTCCAGAGCGATATTTGTGGTTTTAAGACCCAATAATTTTTTTTAGCATTTCGGATTTCGTTTTCTTACAATTGGTATTCTATCTTCCGATCTACATTTGTCATGTTCAATCTTAAAAACATAGAAAACATGAAAAACTTAATCATTTACGCACATCCAAATTCAGACAGTTTAAGCCATTTTTTTAAACAAACGATTATCGAAAGCCTTCAGGAATCAGGTCAGGAGGTTGAAATTCGCGATTTAAATAAGATCGATTTTAACCCCGTTCTTTCTTTAGAAGACATGAAGGGTCAAAGAATGGGAAAAGTAGCCGCAGAAGTGCAAAAAGAGCAGGATTTTATAACTTGGGCGGATCAAATCATTTTTGTTTATCCGATTTGGTGGACAGGAATGCCCGCAATAATGAAAGGCTATATTGACCGTGTTTTTAGTTATGGATTTGCGTACCGATACGATCAGGGCGTTCAAAAAGGATTGTTTACAGGGAAGAAAGCGATCATTGTAAATTCGCATGGAAAATCAAAAGAAGAATATGAAGCCATTGGAATGGATAAAGCGCTGGCTTTAACTTCAGACACTGGGATTTTTACCTATTGTGGATTTGAAATTCAAGAGCATTTTTATTTTGATAAAGCCGATAAAGCTTCTTCGGAGAATAGTGTGGAATGGGGGAATCAGATTAAATCACTTTTAAAAGAAAATACAATGGTTGTTTAATTTGTTATATTTCTGTGCAATAGTAATTTAAGACAATTTTTTTAAATAATTAGAGTTATTTGTTTTAGATGTCCAAAGACAAATTAGTATTCTTAAAACCTAAAAAATCATGCAAAGTGTAATTACCGATCTCTCGCGATTTATGGAATTTAATGAAGCGGAAAGTATTGCTTTTAGAAGTATACTTAAACTGAAAAAAGTGAAAAAAAATCAGCATCTTTTAGTCGAAGGGGAGGTTTGTAATTTTGGCGTTTTTGTAGCAGAAGGTTGTATTCGCTATTATTATCTGGTTGATGGCGTAGAATCCACGGGGAATTTTTTCTTTGAGAATGATTGGTATTCCGATTTTGAAAGTTTTTTATACGGTAAACCCTCCAGAATAAATATTGAGGCCTTAGAAGATTGTGTATTTTATTTGGCCTACAAACATGATTTTGAAAAATTGGTAGCAGAATATCCGGTCTTTAATTCTTTTTTACGCGTCATGATGGAAAGAACGATAAAAGGGCTAACAGGACGAAATATGATGATGTCATTATTGTCTAATGAAGAGCGTTACCTGAAGTTTATTAAATATTGTCCAAAAGTAATGGAAAGAGTTTCGTTAAAACACATTGCCAGTTATTTGGGAATAAAACCCGAGAGTTTAAGCCGAATCAGAACCCGATTAACGATTAACAGTAAAATCTTAACTTAAGTCAATTTTTAAGAAATTTCACCGCTCTATTTTTGCTTTAGTAACTGTAAAGCAAAATAAAAATGAAACGTATATTCCTGATTATTTTTGGCCTTTTTGGCTTTATTTCCGAGGCTCAAACCGGAGCTGTAAAAGGAAAGATAATTGACAAACAATCTGAAAAACCTTTAGTCGGCGTTCTTGTTACCTTGGTCGGAAATGAGAGTATTGAGGCAGTGACAGATAACAACGGTAATTTTAGATTACTGAATATCCCTATTGGAAGACAGAATCTTACGATCAGTTTTACAGGTTATGAAAACACTTCGGTTTCTGATCTGGATGTAACTACCGGAAAAGACAATCTGCTGACCATCTCGATGATTGAAAAGTTCAATGCATTGGATGAAATTGTTGTTACTTCCGGATCCAGCAAAGCCAAGGCGATCAATAAAATGGCACTTGTTTCAACCAAACAATTTACCACCGAAGAAGTAAACCGATATGCCGGAGGAAGAAGTGATGTCGCGCGTTTGGTGTCTAATTTTGCTGGAGTATCTACTGGAGATGACAGTCGAAACGATATCGTAGTGCGCGGGAACTCTCCATCGGGGATGTTGTGGAGGATAGAAGGAATGCCGGTTCCAAGTCCAAATCACTTTTCGACTTTGGGAACAACGGGAGGGCCTATTTCGGCATTAAATCCCAATCTTTTGGCTAATTCTGACTTTTTGACCTCGGCTTTTCCTGCTGAATACGGGAACGCAATAAGCGGCGTTTTTGACCTTAGTTTCCGAAAAGGAAATCCGGATGACTATGAATATATGATTAGTGCAGGTGCCTACCCCGGTGTAGAATTTATGGCAGAGGGACCGTTGGGCAAAAAAGGAGGTTCGTTTGTTGCAGCTGCAAGATATGGTTTTGTTGGGGTTTTAGGACTGGCGGGAACAGATGCTCAGCCTAATTATCGGGACATTAGTTTTAATGTGGATTTAGGGAAAAGTAAGATCGGAAACTTCTCTGTTTTTGGAATCTACGGCACTTCGGATATTAAATTTCTGGGAAGTAAAATTGATAAAGAAGACCCTTTCGCAGCGCAGGATGAAGATGCTTTTGTGAAGTCGGGATTTGCTTCTATAGGGTTAAAACATAATTTAGAGATTGGAACCCGATCTTATTTAAAGACAATTATCGGAGCTTCCAATGCTGAAAACTCCTATAGAAATGACCGGTATTATGGTTTTCAAACACCAAACGAAACTAAATTGTCTTTCACAGATATCAAAAATTCGGAAAACAGAATTACATTCTCAACCTTGTTCAATTCTAAAATAAATAAGAAAACAACATTCAGGGCAGGGTTACTTTTTGAACATTACACACTTGATGCTAAAATGGCTTCGCGTGACAGACAGCAGGATTCAGACGGAGATGGTTATCCTGATTTTGTTCAGGTTGTCGATAATAATGGTAGTTATAATATTATGCAACCCTTTGCTCAGGGTCAGTTTCGATTGACTGAAAAACTGACTTTTAATGCGGGTGTTCATGGGCAGTATTTTTCGATTAATAAAGAGTTTGTTTTGGAGCCCAGAACAGCCTTGTCTTATGCGGTAAATCCAAAAAACACCATTAGTTTCGGTTTTGGTATACATCATCAAAGTGTACCGGTTCCTGTTTTGTTTTTGAATGAATTTGTGGATGGAAACCCACTGCAGACCAATAAGAATTTGGATTTAGTAGAAAGCAAACATTATGTTTTAGGGTACGATGTTCGACTGGCTAAAAAATGGAGAGGAAAAGTAGAGGTATATTACCAGGATATTAACAAAGCGGCCGTGCAATCCTTTCCAAGTAGTTATTCCTCCTTAACAGAAGGAGCGGATTTTGGTTATTCAATCGATAAAACTTCGCTGATCAGTAAAGGAAAAGGATACAATCAAGGAATAGAATTTACAGTCGAAAAGTTCTTTAGCGAGGGGTATTACGCCTTGTTTACAACGTCATTTTTTGAAAGTAAATACAAAGGCAGTGATGGTATAGAGCGAAATTCGCCGTTTAATAATGGCTATGTAGTTAATCTTCTGGGAGGAAAAGAATTTAGAATCGGAAGGGAGAAGAAAAATGTCTTTTCAATTGATACTAAGTTTACAACGGCAGGAGGACGTTATTATACGCCTGTAGATTTGGCAGCTTCCAATGATGCAGGTTATGAAATTAGGGATGATGCCAATGCCTTTAGTAAACAATACGATCCCTATTTGAGATTGGATATTAAGTTCGGAATTAAATTTAATAGTAAAAAGAAAAAGAGATTCCACCAGTTTTATATCGATTTTCAAAACGTAACCAATCACACCAACATTTTTACTAAAGAATACAATCGATTAACGAATAGTATCAATCAAAAAGACCAGATTGGATTTTCACCGGATTTCGGTTATAAATTTCAATTTTAAGAATCTTAAAAGGAGTATAAAAAAGGAAGCAAAAGAGATGTTTTTTTGCTTCCTTTTGTTGTTTTGATTCAATATGGAATCTCGAAAAGTACTCGATTAATATCGCCTTTCAATATAAAAAAATCCGTTTATATCAGCGTTTTTGCCATTGCAAACCCTTATAATCCGCGTCCAATTCTACGCAATCTGTCGCAACTTAATTTCACACACGGATTAAAAAAGCTGTAAAATTCTTTTCAATAAATTTTAAACAAGCACTTATGCTTTTACGATTTCTACCCTGCGGTTCTTTGCTTTATTCTCTTCACTGTTGTTATCCGTGACAGGCTTATCAGCTCCCCAACCTTTGGTTTGTAATCTTGTCGCATTTATTCCTTTAGAAGTTAATGCAGCTTTTACGGCATTTGCTCTGTCTTCAGAAAGTTTTTTATTGCGAGCGGCAATACCGCTGTTGTCAGTATGTCCTTCAATAGCGATTTTAAGGTTGGGATTATTCGTTAATAATTTTTGGATTTCATCAACAATCGGTATGGATTCTGTTTTTATTGTGGCTTTATCCGTGTCGAAATTTATGTAAAGCGCTATATGTCCTTTAGTATCAAGTTCGTTTTTTATAGCCTCTGCTTTGATAAGAGAAGCCGTCATTTTAAATGGTTTTGTTTCCAGAACCATCCATCCGGCAGAAACAGCATCATCACCAGGCGTAAGTTGTACCCAAATGTTTTTGTCGGCACGGCGAATCAGATAAGTTGTGGTAACGGCACTTGCCATAAAACCATAACCATTCATATATTTTACACGGTTATTATCCGGAACGGTATGAGAGGAGTCCACCGGTACTTTCATTTGAGATACCTTTACACCATCAACACTTTTAATTAACTCTTCCAGATTTCGTGCTACTTCAAGATCGCTATACGATTTTCCTTCTTTGGCCTTAATTCGGGCATAGAAAATTTTCCCCTCCGGTTTTTCAAAATGGTCTTTTACCCAAAAATAAGCAACATCAAAGTCAGAAGTATTATCTTTTGGATTGCCTTCATAATTTTCAGGCAGATTAAAATAAGGGAAAGCACCAAGAGGTTTGTCTGAAACAGGGATCGAATTAATGTCGAATTGATTAGCGGAAATTGCTGCAGCAGGTTTCTCAGCAGTTGGGGGCGATACCAGAGAATCTGCGGTATCGGTCAGATCATTCTGTTTTTTATTAGAATTGCATGCAAAGGTTATGCAGGCAATTAGGACTAAGGTTAAGGTTTTGATTTTCATATTGGTTCGTTTTTTGAAAATCAAAGATAATAAAGTGAGGAGATTTTAACAAGAATACAAGTCTTGAAAATGTTGTTTTTTTATGTGTAATTATTTAATAAAGTGGTGGTTATGGTTTTTATGATTTGCTATCTCTTTGTTTTTTGTAGGTCGTCTTACCGATGGTAGTGTTTTAGTGGTGCGTATACCTTAATAGTATTGGAATCACCAGGGACCTATTTTTAGAACAACTCCAATTGATCCGGTAGTAATCTAAAAGACATACGATGGTATTTGGTCGGGCCATATTTTTTAATGGCTTCGCGATGTTCTTTAGTAGGATAACCTTTGTTCTTTTTCCAATTGTACATCGGAAACTCTTCGTGAATTTGATTCATATATTCGTCACGATACGTTTTAGCTAAAACGGAGGCAGCGGCAATACTTAAGAATTTAGAATCTCCTTTTATTATACTTTGATTTGGAATTGACTTTAATAAGGCTATTTCAGTTTTGGAGAATTGTTTTCCGAAAGTATTTTTTAAACCCAGTTTTGCATTCAAAGCACGATTACCATCTACAATAATAAATTCCGGGGTTTGATTTAATTTTAAGATACATTCCTGCATGCCTTTCATGGAAGCGTTCAGAATGTTTATTTCATCAATCTCTTTCGGATGTAAGTGTGTTACAGAAAAGCAAATGGCCTCCAGTTCTATAATCGGTTTTAGTTTCTCTCTGATTTTTTCGGATAACTGTTTACTATCATTTAAAATGGAATTGCAAAAATCAACAGGCAGAATTACGGCAGCTGCAGTTACAGGACCAGCCAAACAACCTCTTCCAGCTTCGTCTGTACCAGTTTCAAAAGTAAATCCGGAGAAATTTTTTTCAAGCATTTTGATCTTTTTTTTCAACGACAAATATTATAATTTTTTTTTATAGATTTTGTAAAATTAGCGTTCGGATTTCGTAAAAATATACAAAATGTAAGTGTTTGATTTTTAGTCACGTATAGTTAAATGTTGACGATATAGCACCCTGTAGCATGTTTTTAAATTGTTAAGTTTTATTTTTTTATTAAATGAAATAATGTTAATATTTAAGGTTAAATCTTGTGAAAAGTGCGCATAAATACCTCTTTTTGTGGTCAATATTGATGTATTGTCAATTGATGTGTATAAGTTTTGTTAAAAATGTTTTGCTATTTTAAGAAATAATTAAGATGTTTGCGCCATACTAATTCAAAACAAATTAAAATGAAATTAAAATTACAATGGATTTTTACGCTATTAGTGGCGTTATCTATGCAGTTTTCTTTTGCACAAGAGCGAACTGTATCCGGAAAGGTGTCTGACCAAACAGGTGTCATTCCAGGAGTGAATGTTGTTGTTAAAGGAAGTAAGGTAAGTACTTATACTGATTTCGACGGAAGTTATTCAGTAAAAGCAAAAACAGGAGATGTTTTAGTTTTCTCATACGTAGGTTTGAGTAACAAACAAGTGACTGTTGGAACTTCAAATACTTTAAACGTTTCTTTAGAGTCAGAGGCTCAAGTAATGAACGAAGTTGTAGTTGTAGCTTACGGAAAAGCTAAAAAAGGAAGTTATACAGGATCTGTTTCTTCTATTAAAGCAGAGGCATTAGAAGATCGTGCTTTGACTAACGTTTTATCTGGTTTAGATGGTGCGACATCTGGAGTTCAGATTCAAAGTTCAGCTGGTCAGCCGGGATCGGCACCTCAGGTGAGAATTAGAGGTTTTAGTTCGATCAACGGATCAAACACACCTCTATATATTGTAGATGGTGTTCCTTTTGCTGGAGATATCAGTACAATTAACAGTACAGACGTTGAAAGTATGAGTATCTTAAAAGATGCTGCTTCTACTTCTTTGTACGGATCAAAAGCAGCAAATGGGGTGGTTATTATCACTACTAAGACAGGTAAATCTAAAAAAGATAAATTTACATTAAATCTTAGTACAGGTTTGTCGAACAGATCTATTCCGGAGTATAGTAGAGTAAACGCATACCAATATTATCCTTTGATGTGGGAAGCCGCCAGAAATGGACTGTTAACATCAGGGGGAACAACACTTGCGGCAGCTAATCAAGATGCCTCTAACAGGATTTTTGATGATTTGATAGTAAATCCGTTTAACGTTCCTAATAATCAAATAGTAGGGGTGGATGGTAAATTAAATCCAAATGCTCAATTGTTGTATCCTGGAGATTTAGATTGGGAAAAAGCAATTACCAGAGTAGGTGTTAGAAGAAATATTGATTTCTCTTATCAGGGAAGAAGTGAGACTTCTAACTATTTTGTTTCTTTAAGCCACTTAAACGAGCAGGGGAATATTATAAATTCTGATTTTGAAAGAACTACCGCGCGTATTAATATTAATTCAAAATTCAAAGAATGGTTTAAAACTGGTTTGAATTTGTCCGGAGCTTTAACAGACTCTAAACAGGCTGTTGAAGGAGTGGCTAATACGAATGCTTTCGTTAACCCTTTTAGCGCAGTTAGATACATGGGGCCAATTTATCCAATATTTGACCATAATGCTGATGGCTCTTATACGTTAGATGAGAAAGGAGAAAGAGTGTATTCTACTTTAAGAGGAGCAAGTGCAGCAAATGGACGTAATATTGTATATGAAACATTATACAATCAGGATCGCGACGAGGCAATATCTTTAAATGCAAGAACATTTGCAGAATTTAGGCTTTCTAAAGATCTTAAGTTTACAACTAATTATGCTATTGATAAGCGTACGCTAAATAACTCATCATATCAAAACGGACTTATCGGTGATGCTGCACAATCAGGAGCGGCTGGTAGACAGAATACGGTTTTCACCGGAGTTACTTTCAATCAAATCTTTGATTATTCAAAATCTTTTGGGCAACACAATGTAACAGCAATGCTAGGGCATGAAAGTTTTGAGTACAGTACTTCATTTACATCTGGAGACAAAAAACAACAAAATGTTGGATTAAATACAGAATTGATTAATTTTGTAGGTGTTACAGATTTAACGTCTTACTCAAGAGGATATACTACAGAGGCTTATTTCTCAAGAGTAGGATATGACTATGATGGAAAATATATCGCATCTGCTTCATTCCGTAGAGATGGTTCTTCTAAATTTGCAAAAGACAATCGTTGGGGTAATTTCTGGTCTGTAGGTGGGGCATGGAATATCTCAAAAGAGAGTTTCTTAGTAAACAATTCATGGATTAATGAATTAAGAGTTAGAGCGTCTTATGGTGAAGTGGGTAACGATTCTCATATTAGCAATGACGGTCTTAATTTTTACATCAATCAACCGCTTTATTCTTTAGGTTTTGATAATATTAACGAAGGGGGGTTTATAGCTAACACTACTGGAGCACCAAATTTGCAATGGGAGAAGAATGCTCAGTCAGATGTTGCTGTTGAATTTTCGTTCTTTAAAAACAGATTTAGTGGTAGTGTTGAATACTACCACCGTAAAACAGATGGCCTTATTTTCGAGAATCCACTACCATTATCACTTGGTTTAGATAATAGAGTTGAGAATATTGGATCTATGTATAATAATGGTATTGAGATTTCGTTAAACGGAACTATAATCAAGACAGCTGATTTTTCTTGGGATCTTAATATTAATGCTTCTACGATTAATAATAAGATTACTTCTTTACCACAGAAAGAGATTATTTCTGGAACAAAGAAATATTCAGTAGGAAGTTCAGCTTATGATTATTGGTTGAGAGATTGGTATGGGGTAGATTCTTCAGATGGATCTGCTTTGTATACTTTGGATCCAAATTTGAGCAGAACTGGAGCGACAGACGAAAGAATTGTTGATGGAAATAGAGTAACTACAAACCAGAATAAAGCGTTGTACCAGTACGCAGGTTCTGCTTTGCCTGATTTATTCGGTAGTTTTACAAACACTTTTAAGTACAAAGGATTAGAGTTAAGTGTCTTGTTTACGTATCAGTTGGGCGGAAAAACATATGATACCAATTATGCTTCTTTAATGCATACAGGTAGTGCGTTAGGATCGGCGCTGAGTACAGATATTTTAAACAGATGGCAGAAACCGGGAGATGTTACAGATGTTCCGAGATTAGATGCTGTAAGAAATTCGCAGTTTTCTGCTGCTTCAGACAGATGGTTGGTTGATTCAGATTATTTATCATGGAGACAAGCGACTTTAGCGTATAATTTACCTAAAAATTTAGTAGATAAATTAGGTTTGGATAATATGAGATTTTTTGTAAATGGGGAGAATTTAGTACTTTTTACTAAGAGAAAAGGGCTGGATCCTACGCAGAATTTTAATGGAACAACTCAAAACAGGTTTTCTCCTGCAAGAACTGTTTCATTAGGTCTTAACTTAAACTTTTAATTAAAAAAATATGAAAATTAATATTTCAAAATATATAATAGCAGCTTTATCGATGGTGCTGTTAGGGTCATGTTCAAGTGATTTCCTGGATCAGGATCCAACCCAGTATGTAAATGAGAATGATGCTTTGAGTACAACACAAGCACTTTATGGTGCTGTAAACGGCTTACATCGCTCAATGTATATCAGATACGAAAGCCAGGGAGAAACAGGTGCAGGAGGCGGTTTCATGCAATTAATGGACGTTGCCGGAGAGGATTTGGTCTATACATATAATAACACATGGTATCAGTCAGTTTATAACTGGCAAGGTATAGCTAATGAAAATGGAGGTGATACTAGATTTATTTATAGAACATTCTACAGATTGATTAGAAATGCAAATGCAATCATAAATAGTGCTGATGCAGCGAAAGGTGATCAGCGAGATAAAGATATTGTTAAGGGACAGGCACTTTTTTACAGAGCTTTTAGTCATTTTCAAGTGGTTCAGGTTTACGGTAAAAGATATGTGAACGGTGTAGTGAACAGCGAGGCTGGTGTGCCAATTATTCTTAATGCAGTAGATAGAGTAGGAAGATCTTCTGTTGAGGATGTGTATAGACAAATACATGCGGATCTTGACAAAGCTATTGTATTATTAAATGGTTATGGTCGACCAAATAACTCTCATTTAGACGTATCAGTTGCCTATGGTTTAAAAGCACGTATAAATTTAGTTCAAGGGAACTGGGCTGCTGCTGCAGATTTTGCTGTTAAAGCAAGAGCTGGTAAATCTTTAATGGCTAGAGAGGAGTATACCAAAGGGTTTAATGATTATGAGAATAGAGAGTGGATATGGGGTAGCCATATTGTAGAGGTTCAAACTGAGGGATTTGCAAATTTCGGAGCTTATATGTCTCGTAATTATAGCTCTACTGTAATTAGATCTTGTCCTAAAGCGATCAACAGTAAATTATACGCTCAGATTCCTGCTACAGATATTCGTGCGTCTTTATTTGACCCAACTGGAAATCATGCTGCATTAAATTTGGGAAGTAATTTTAGAAAAAAGGCGTTTACAAGTCAGAAATTCCTTTCTTTAAATTCTTCGGACAGTAGATGTGACGTGCCTTATATGCGTGTAGCTGAGATGTACTTAATTGAAGCTGAGGCAAAAGCAAAATTAGGACAGGCTGATGCTGCACAGATTTTATTTAATCTTGTAAAAGAAAGAAATCCTTCTTATGTATTGTCTACGAAAACAGGACAGGATTTAGTTGATGAAATTTGGTTCCAAAGAAGAATCGAATTATGGGGAGAAGGATTTAGATTCCTGGATTTAAAGAGAACTAATTCTGCTTTAGACAGAACCGGAGCGAATCATGTTTCGTCAATTACCGGAGGTCTTTTCGCTGTTCCTGCGGGAGATAAAAGATGGCAATGGTTGATTCCAATCGCTGAGATCAATGCTAACCCATTAGTGAAACAAAACGAGAGATAATCAATTTTTATAACTCATAATAAGAACTGCCCAATTAATTTTGGGCAGTTTTTTTTTGCACAAAACGCAACGGTAAAATTTCTTTGTAGTAGTCGAGAGAAAAGTAGAAGGTTTTAAGTTTTAGTTCGCAAAGTTTGAAATAGCTGTTTTGTTTTTTTTTAGGGGTAGTTAATTTTGATTGTTTAACATTTAAGTGATTACGCATTTCACATTTCACATTTGACACTTTGGAATTTGGAATTTAAAAGTTTGGAATTTCTTTCGTGCTATTAGCTAATGTATTGCTATAATTTCAAGTGTTTTTTTATTTATACGGTTTAATCTTTTACCTTTGCTCCACAAATTTTTGCCTAAATAATTATTTATAAAGTTATCAAATGAGAATATTCTTTTTTCTATATCTAGTGGTAGTGCCAGCAGTGTTGTTTTCTCAGACCAAGCCTATTGCTAAAGACAATTTGGATATGAATACAAAATATTCAAGTATTACAGATACCGTAAAAAAGAAAAAAGCCAAGATTGCGACTATAGATCAATATCAGATTATCACGATTGAGCATGATACAACTTATGCCGATACATCTTTAACGTTGAAAAATGCATACAAGCATAATTACCTTAGAAAAGATAATTTTGGACTTTTGGCATTCTCTAATATTGGACAGACGTATAATACTTTGCAATACAGTTTGACAGATTTTTCACCCTATCCGGAATTTGGTTTTAAAGGGAAACATTTTAATTTTTTAGAGGCAAATCAAATTAAGTATTATTCAGTAGCAACACCTTTGACAGAATTGTTTTTTAACAGTACTATTAATAAAGGTCAGAACGTAGATTCATTTATCACACTAAACACCTCAAAAAATCTTAATTTCTCTATTGCATATAGAGGATTGCGTTCAGAAGGAAAGTACATAAATCAGTTGGCAAGTACAGGAAATTTTAGGTTTACAACCAGTTATTTTACAACCGATAAAAGATATGTTTTAAATGCACATTATACCTATCAGGATATTTTGAATGAAGAAAATGGAGGAATAACAACTCCTGCAGATTTTGAAAGTGGCGATCAAAATTTTAAGAACCGCCAAAGATTGCAAGTTTACTTACTTGATGCGGAATCTTTTTTGAAAGGAAAACGATTGTTTTTTGATCACGCTTTTAGGATTAACCCGAAAGAAGGAAATAATAATGCCTATCTGACGCATCAATTTAATTACGAAAACAAATTTTACGAGTACAATCAGGCTACTGTTACCTCTACTGTTGATAATAAGCCTGTAAATAGATTTGGAGATTCTTATGTAACCAGTGGTATAAAAGACCAGACCCGTTTTGAGAAATTGTACAATAAGGTTGGCCTTACCTATGAGAATTCGCTTTTAGGGAAATTCAATTTTTTTATTGACGACTACAGATCAAATTACGAATACAACAGAGTTATACTTGATACAACCGGAGTTATTGTAGTTCCAAACAATCTTTACAGACAGATCAATAATGTTGGAGGACAGTACGAATATCAAAAAAACAAATGGAACGGCCGTTTTTTATATTCCAGATCAATCACCAATCAGTCGCTTTCTGATTTAGATGCCAAATTAAGATATGATCTAAATGAAAAGATCAAATTTGATTTCAGGTATCAGAATATTAATAAATTGCCTAATAATAATTACGACCTGTACCAAAGTAGTTTTATAAAATACAACTGGTCTAATAATTTTAAAAACGAAAAAATAAATTCGCTTAGCGCTAATGTTTTTACACCATGGTTAAATGCCGAGGTTCAATATTCAGTTCTAAAAGATCATTTGTATTTTAAAGATGAGTCCAATGCTGTAGAAATTGCCGCTCAAACTCAGATAGTGAGACCGTATCAGTACGGTAATGCAATTAATTATTTGTCTGTAAAAGCAAGTCGTGAGTTTAAATTTGGACCGTTTGCTTTAGACAATACATTATTATATCAAAAAGTAGAACAATCGGATTTAATTTTAAATGTACCTGATTTTGTAACCAGAAATACATTTTACTATTCAGGTTATTTTTTCAAGAAAGCATTATTTATGCAAAGCGGAATTACATTTAATTATTTTACTGAATATTTCGGTAATAGCTATAATCCTGTTATCGGTGAATTTTTTGTTCAACAAAATAAGAAGATTGGAAACTATGCCAACTTTGATTTTTTTGTGAACGCCAGAATTCGTCAGACGCGATTTTATTTTAAAGTAGAACACTTTAATGCTGCTTTTTCTCAGAGTAACTATTATTCAGCTCCTAATAATCCATATCGTGATTTAGCGATTCGATTTGGTTTAGTTTGGAATTTCTTCCAATAGAATTTTAGACTCTTTATTAATTTTAAAACCAAATATTAAATTTAAATAAAATGGACTTTTCAAAAAATATTTTAGAGACAATTGGTAATACACCATTGGTAAAACTCAACAAAATTGTTGCTGAAATTGATGCGTTAGTATTGGCAAAAGTCGAAACTTTTAATCCGGGGAATTCTGTAAAAGACAGAATGGCCGTAAAGATGATTGAAGATGCTGAGGCCGATGGTCGCCTAAAACCAGGAGGAACCATTATTGAAGGAACTTCCGGAAATACCGGAATGGGACTTGCTCTTGTAGCAATTATTAAAGGTTACAAATTAATCTGCGTGATCTCTGACAAACAGTCAAAAGAGAAAATGGATATTCTTCGTGCTGTTGGAGCAAAAGTGGTAGTTTGCCCTACAGACGTAGAACCTACGGACCCACGTTCTTATTACTCGGTTTCAAAGCGTTTAGCTGAAGAAACTCCTAATTCCTGGTATGTAAATCAATACGATAATATGTCAAATTCTTTGGCACATTATGAACAAACCGGACCTGAAATCTGGAAACAAACCGATGGTAAAATCACGCATTTTGTGGTTGGAGTAGGAACGGGTGGTACCATTTCAGGAGTGGGTAAATTTTTGAAAGAGAAAAATCCGAACATCAAAATTTGGGGAATTGATACCTATGGTTCTGTTTTTAAAAAATACCACGAAACTGGTATTTTTGATGAAAACGAAATCTACTCTTATATCACAGAAGGAATCGGTGAAGATATTTTGCCTAAAAATGTTGATTTTTCTCTAATCGACGGATTCACCAAAGTAACAGATAAAGACGCAGCTGTTTATACCCGAAAAATTGCTCTTGAAGAAGCTATTTTTGTCGGGAATTCTGCCGGAGCTTGTATAAAAGGATTGTTACAGCTTAAAGAACACTTTAAGCCGGATGATGTTGTTGTGGTACTTTTTCATGATTCAGGAAGTCGTTACGTAGGGAAAATGTTTAATGACGACTGGATGCGTGAACGTGGATTCTTAGAAGAAAATATAACAAAAGCAGAAGATGTAATCAAAGATCATATCGACAAACAATTAATTGTTGTTCGTACAGAAGAATTGGTTTCACATGCTATCGAGCGTATGCGTAAGTACAAAATTTCGCAAATTCCAGTTGTAGATATTAATGGTTTTGTTGGTTCTGTTGATGAAACAGATTTGTTCAGAAGTTATGTGGCAGACAAAAATGTAGCCGAAAAACCAATAAAAGAAGTAATGGGAAAACCGTTCCCGATTGTAAAATTAGGAACTCCAATTGAAGAAGTTTCACGATTATTTACCAAAGAAAACGATGCTGTCTTAGTGGATTTAGGAAATGGCAATCACCATATTATTACCAAATACGATATTATTGGGTCTATAAAATAATAACCTAGTTCGTAACTTTGTAATCCATAGATCTAATTTGTAAAGATTAGATTTATGGATTTTTTTAGTTTTAAAATAAAATGAATATGAATTTTACTGCCATAGATTTTGAAACGGCAACTGCTTACCATCCTTGTTCTGTTGGAATTGTAACGGTACAAAACGGGATAATTGTAGACGAGTTTGTCACTTTGATAAAACCTCCCAATAATGAATACAATCCGTTCACCATTCGTGTACATGGAATTTACCCGCGAGATACTGTAAATGCAAAATCATTTTTGCAAGTCTATCCGGAAATCGAAAAAAGATTAAAAAATAGAGTAGTGGTAGCGCATAATGAAAGTTTCGATCGTAATGTTTTATTTAAGTCAATGGCGCTTTATGGCTTAGATTATGAAGAGCTCAATATTGCCCCACGTTGGGAATGCACAGTGAAAATGTATAAAGCAAAAGGAATAAAGCCGACGAAATTAAGTGATTGTTGCCGGGAAATGAACATTCAGCTGAGCCATCACGAAGCACTTTCTGATGCACGAGCCTGTGCTAAATTATATCTGTTGAAATAATTTAAGTTATATTTGTAAGATTAGTACTAATTTTTATTTATTTTTAGGTTTGTTTATGAATTAATATAAAGCCTAAAAATGAAAGAAGAATTTCTTCATTACCTGTGGAAATTTAAGAAATTTGAAACCTTAAATTTAAAGACGACTCAAAATGAGCCTGTAACAATTATTAAGACAGGAGACTATTTGGGACTTTCGGGACCTGATTTTTTTAATGCTCAAATTATAATTGGAAAGCAAAAGTGGGCTGGGAATGTCGAAATTCATCTAAAATCATCCGATTGGTATGTGCACGGTCATGAAAGCGATATTGCTTATGAAAATGTAATTTTGCATGTAGTTTGGGAGCACGATACCGCAATATTTCGGGTAGATAATACTGAAATTTCTGTTTTGGTATTAAAGGATTATGTTTCGTTAGAAATACTAAATAATTATGAGCATTTAACTAAACCAAAGTCATGGATTCCCTGTGAAAGGGAAATTGCTCGGATTGATGAATTTGTTTTCAAAAATTGGCTGGAACGTATTTTTTTTGAACGATTAGAACGCAAATCTGAACTTGTTTTTAGTTTGTTGAAGGAAAAAAATCAGGATTGGGAAGCCGTTCTATTCTGTTTACTGGCTAAAAATTTCGGTTTGAATATAAATGGAGATTCTTTTTTTCAAGTCGCGAAGTCAATTCCGTTTTCAATTGTCAGAAAAGAAGGTTTCGAAACAGAAAATCTGGAAGCTTTGTTTTTTGGAATTTCGGGTTTGCTGGATACGGAGAAAGAAGATGTTTATTTTACAGATTTACAAATCAGATATTTTTATCTAATTAGTAAATACCAGTTACCGAAAGTGTACATTGATCCACTTCAGTTTTTTAAACTTCGTCCGGATAATTTTCCGACCATTCGACTTTCGCAACTAGCGGCCTTATATAAAAAACATCAAAACTTATTCACTGCAATAATTGAAGTAAAATCGATCAAAAAGGTGTATGAATTGTTTGCTGTTTCCTCCACTTTGTACTGGCAGAATCATTACCAGTTCGATAAAGAAAGTCCTAAAAAAGTAAAAACAGTATCGAAATCATTCATAGATTTAATAATTCTAAATACAATAATTCCGCTACAATTTGCTTACGCAGAAAAGAGAGGGGAATTTATTTCAGAAGATTTAATTGATTTTATGAAGGAGGTCGCTCCCGAGAAAAATTCGATTATTGATAAGTTTGAATCCTTCGGAGTAGTATCAAACAGCGCTTTTGATACACAAGCGCTCTTGCAACTCAAAAAAGAATACTGCAATCAAAATGCCTGTTTAAAATGCGCAATCGGAATAGAATTATTAAAAGGCAATTAGAAAACAGGTTCGTTATATATTTTTGTACTTTTGTCCAAAGTCTAGAATCTAAGTTTTAAAATCTGAAGTCAGGAGTTTAGAATCTAAAATCTAAAGTCATCAATCTAAAATCTAAAATAAGCGCATGTCAGCAATAGTAAAACTCAAATTCTTTTTTGAAAAATATGGTTTTCATGTCTCTTCAAGATTGGCAGATAAATTGGGTATGCGGGTAACTAGCGTACGGTTATTTTTTATTTATATTTCATTTGTGACTGTAGGCTTGGGTTTTGGAGTTTATTTAACTCTGGCCTTCTGGATAAGGCTAAAAGATTTAATTAGAGCAAAACGAACTTCCGTTTTTGATTTATAAGCATAAAAAAACTCCAAATTTAATTTGGAGTTTTTTTATGAAATAGTATGCTGAAAATTATTCTGTTTTATTCAGTTTTGATCTTTTCTTACTGTATCCAAAATAAACTAATATACCAATAGCCATCCATCCCAGTGAAAGTAATTGAGCATCTATACTTAGGTTAATCATTAGATAAGTATTGATTGAAATACCAAGAATTGCAATTACAGGTAAAGCAGGAACTTTAAAAGTTCTGGTTAATTGTGGTTGCTTAACTCTTAGAATCCAAACCGCAATACAAACCATGGTAAAGGCAAATAAAGTACCAAAACTTGTCATTTCTGCTAATTTATTGATTGGAGTGAAAGCGGCAACAATAGCGATAATACCACCCAAGATCATTAAATTGTTTTTTGGCGTTCCTGAAATAGGGTTAACTTTAGAGAATACAGAAGGAATTAAGCCGTCTTTAGACATTCCAAGGAAAATTCTTGATTGTCCCATGATCATTACCATTAATACAGAAACCAAACCAACAGTTGCTGCAATAGTAATTATTAAACCAGCCCAACCTTGTCCTGCAATATCAAATGCATAAGCAACCGGTGCTTTTATAGCTTCAGGGTATTTTCCTAGTGGGTTAAAATCTTTATAGTTAATCATTCCTGTTAGTACTAAAGAAACAAGAATATATAAGGTAGTACAAATTAATAATGAAGCAATGATGGCAAACGGAACATCCTTTTTAGGATTAATAGCCTCACCAGCTTGAGTAGAAACAGCATCAAAACCTACATAAGCAAAGAAAATTGCTGCAGCTCCGGATATAACTCCTCCTATTCCGTAAGCATTATGTGTAGTTTCTTTTTCAATAATTTGAGTAGCTTCCGGAATAAATGGATGCCAGTTAGCAGTATTGATGAAGAAAAGTCCCGCAATAATTACAAATATTACAGCAGAAACTTTAAGGATAACAATCATATTGTTCGCTTTTGCAGCACTTTTTGTTCCTTTAATAAGGATTGAAATAACAAAAAGAACGATACAGAAAGCAGGAAGATTCATAGAGAAACCTTCTCCTGAGTAACTGGCAGGGTCAGTTGTAAGCCATTCAGGGAGGTGAATATGAAACATTTTAAGTAATTTATTAAAGTAACCCGACCAGGAAACGGCGACCGTCATAGATCCCATCGCATATTCGAGGATAAGTCCCCAACCGATAACCCAGGCAAAAATTTCTCCAATTGTACCATAGGCATAGGCATAAGCAGAGCCTTCAACAGGTAAAATAGAAGCGAACTCAGAATAACAAAGAGCTGCAAAAACACAGGCAATACCTGCAATAATAAAAGAAAGGGCTAATGCCGGTCCTGCATGATAGTAAGCTCCGGTACCGGTAAGAACAAATATTCCTCCACCAATAATGGCTCCAACTCCAATGGCAGTAAGGCTCCATTTTCCTAAAACCCTTTTTAAATCACTTTTCTTCATATCAGCTTCAAAAGCTGATATTGGTTTAACTCGCATAATTGACATACTATAATCGTGGTTTATTGTTATTAAGTTCCAAATGTATCGTTTTTTATAAAAAATAAAAACAATTATGTAATATTAAGTGACAAAATCTTCACTATTTATATAAATCGCACTTAAAGTATCCGTTAATGCTTGAAATCATTAATTAATTCTATGAAGGCATTTAAGCAGAAAAAAGACCTCAAAATAAATTTGTAAGATTTTTCTTTTAAAATTAAACCTTTTTAATTAATTTAGGCTTGTAATAAAGTATAAAGTTTTAGGTGAATAGGAGTTTTATGACGTTAGTAAGGTATTTTAAGTTTACAAATCAGCAACGAACCGGAATTATTTTGCTTTTTGGAGTAATAATAGTGTTGCAAATGATTTACTTTTTGGTAAACTTCACGGAACTCGAAAAAAAAGTTCCTGAAAAAGAACAGTGGATGTCTTTGCAGGCTGAAATTGATTCCTTAAAAATAGAGAAATACAAGAACAAGCGACAAGTCTATTTGTTCAATCCTAATTATATGTCAGATTACAAAGGTTATAAATTAGGTATGTCTATTCAGGAAATTGACAGGTTGATGGCTTTTCGTAAAGAAAATCGGTATGTAAATTCGGCTGAAGAGTTTCAGCAGATTACAAAAATATCAGATTCGTTATTAAATGTCATTTCTCCTCTTTTTAAATTTCCGGAATGGGCAAGCAATAAAAAAAGAGTTGTTGAGAATAAGAGGGACTTTAATAAAAGTGAAAAATATGGTAATTCAACCTTTGTAAAAAAAGTGAAGAGTGCAGTGATGGATCTTAATTTAGCGACTCAGGAAGATTTAATTAAAATTTATGGAGTTGGTGATGCATTATCCTTACGAATACTCAAACAGAAGGAAATCTTGGGCGGATTTGTTTCAATGGAACAATTAAAGGAAGTTTGGGGGCTTTCACCCGAAGTGATTAATGAATTGAATGTGCATTTTAAGATTTTTGAAATCCCCAAGCTTAAAAAGATTGCAATAAACAAGGTCTCTTTAAAAGAATTATCCCAGTTTCCTTATTTTAAATTTGCATTAGCAAAACAAGTCATTACCTATAGGAGTATGCATGGAGATTTTAAGAATATTGAGGATTTAGCAAAAATTAACGGTTTTCCTGTTGAAAAAGCAAAAATAATTAGTTTATATTTGGAGTTCTAAAATTAAACTGACCACTATGAATTTTGATTATAACGAAACACAATTAATGATTGCGCAGTCAATAAAGGAATTTGCGGACAAAAACATCAGACCTAATATAATGGAATGGGATGAAGCGCAAACTTTCCCTGTTGCCTTATTTAAAGAATTAGGAGAAATGGGATTCATGGGCGTTTTAGTTCCTGAAGAGTATGGAGGAAGTGGCTTAGGGTATCACGAGTATATTACTGTTGTAGAAGAAATCTCAAAAGTAGATCCTTCTATTGGGTTATCCGTTGCGGCGCATAATTCATTATGTACGAATCATATTTTGACTTTTGGAAATGAAGAGCAAAAGAAAAAATGGTTGCCAAAATTAGCAACTGCGGAATTTATAGGAGCCTGGGGTTTAACAGAACACAATACAGGTTCTGATGCCGGAGGGATGAATACCACTGCCGTTAAAGATGGTGATTTTTGGATCGTCAATGGTGCTAAAAACTTTATCACACATGCGATTTCAGGTGATGTTGCTGTTGTGATAGTTCGTACAGGAGAAAAAGGCGATTCAAAAGGAATGACGGCTTTTGTTTTTGAAAAAGGAATGCCTGGATTTACGTCTGGCAGAAAAGAAAATAAATTAGGAATGCGCGCCAGCGAAACGGCTGAGTTGGTTTTTGACAATTGTCGTATTTCTGATGCTAACCGATTAGGAGAAGTGGGCCAGGGCTTTGTTCAGGCAATGAAAATATTAGATGGCGGTAGAATTTCTATCGGAGCTTTGTCACTTGGAATTTCCAAAGGAGCATATGAAGCAGCATTAAAATATTCAAAAGAAAGACATCAATTTGGACAACCTATTAGTAGTTTTCAAGGTATTTCTTTTAAATTGGCTGATATGGCAACAGAAATTGAAGCTTCAGAACTATTGTTGCATAAAGCAGCTTTCTTAAAGCAGCAGCACAAACCGGTTACGACAAGCGGAGCTATGGCAAAAATGTATGCCTCAGAAGCCTGCGTTAAAATTGCAAATGAAGCAGTTCAAATTCATGGAGGTTACGGGTACACTAAAGATTTTCCTGTTGAGAAATTCTATCGTGACTCTAAATTATGTACGATAGGTGAAGGAACGACTGAGATTCAGAAAGTAGTAATTGCTAGAAATTTGCTAAAAGAATAGAATTTATAGAGTAAAGAGAATAGAATATAGAGTAGGTTTTGTTGGTCTAAGTTAGGATTGACGTAGCTTGAGTCTGTTTTTTATATTCTATTCTCTCTTTTCTTTTATTTAAAGAAAAATAATTCATAATTTATAACTGATAACTCATAATTAATAATTACTTTTGCAGCCTTAACGAGAGGAGGTGTCAATATTATGTTAATTATACCAATTAAAGACGGAGAAAATATCGATAGAGCATTAAAGCGCTATAAAAGAAAATTTGATAAAACAGGAACTGTTCGTCAATTAAGAGCACGTACTGCTTTTATTAAGCCTTCTGTAATCAAAAGAGCTCAAATTCAAAAAGCGGCTTACATTCAAAACATGAGAGATGGTTTAGAAAGTTAGTAGTAGCTTATCAAAATAATTACCGTTAGCGGTCAAAAATATATTTTTTTGATGCTAACGGTTTTTTTATGCCTAATTTTGAGATTGTCGAATTTTCGACATGATTCTTTTTGAGTGACTTTTAGGTTAGCTTCAAAAAAGTTTGTTGTTCAGATTTGGAATTTGGAATTTCAAGGATTGGAATTTTATTTCAACTTGTGCTTTCGAATAGTTTTGGATTAAGGGTAGAAAAGGTTGTTGTTCAGATTTGGAATTTGGAATTTCAAGGAGTGGAATTTTATTTCAACTTGTGTTTTCGAATAGTTTGGGATTAAGGGTAGAAAAGTTTGTCGTTCAGATTTGGAATTTGGAATTTCAAAGATTGGGATTTTATTTCAACTTGTGTTTCTGAATAGTTTTGGATTAGGGGTAGAAAAGGTTGTTGTTCAGATTTGGAATTTGGAATTTCAAAAATTGGAATTTTAATTCCCTTTAGTTTCTGGTTTTTTCGAGGAGCAAATTAGGTGTGATGTATAACGGTGGTTTTGTATGAAAACAAATAAAGAGGCATTTCGTGATTATCTGCAATTAGAGAAAAAATATTCCCTTCATACGGTTAATGCGTATCTGGGTGATATCTCGTTTTTTGAAATGTTTAATCAGTCTCAATTTGAACAGGAGAATATAGAGCAGGTTCATTACGGTCAAATTAGAAGTTGGATTGTCTCTTTGGTGGATCAGGGTGTTTCTAATGTTTCTGTGAATAGAAAAATGGCTTCTCTGCGGGCTTTTTATAAGTTTCTTTTAAAAACAAAACAAATAGAAGTAAATCCGATGTTGAAGCATAAGGCTTTGAAGACTCCTAAAATTGTTCAGATTCCATTTTCTGAAAAAGAACTTGTTGATTTGATGGAGGAGGTTAGTAGTCCGATTGGTTTTGAGGAGATCAGGGACAAGCTTGTTGTGGAGTTGTTTTATGCAACCGGAATTCGAAGAGCGGAGCTGATTAATTTGATGGTTTCTAATGTGGATTTGTCTTCAGGGGTGATAAAGGTTTTGGGGAAAAGAAATAAAGAGCGTATAATTCCGGTTCTTCCTGTTGTTTTAGGGCAGTTTGAGTTGTATTTGAAGGAAAGATCTTCTTTAGAGAAAATAGTGGATCAGAATTATTTTTTTATTTCAAGGAAAGGGTTAAAATTGAGTGAATCTTTTGTGTATCGTTTAATAAATTCATACTTTAGTAGGGTCTCTGAAAAGGTAAAAAAAAGTCCACATGTCCTCAGGCATACTTTTGCGACTCACTTATTAAATAACGGAGCGGATTTGAATTCAGTTAAAGAATTATTAGGGCATTCGAGTTTGGCGTCTACGCAAGTTTATACTCATAATAGTTTGGCAGAGTTGAAGAAAGTGTATGGTGACGCGCATCCGAGAAATAAATAATAGTTCTTAAATGTTTAACCCTAAAATTTATATTATGAAGGTAGATGTTCATGCAGTTAACTTTACTGTTGACAGAAAGTTGGTAGATTTTATTCAGGAAAGAATGGATAAGTTGGAAAAATACTACGATCGAGTGGTTTCGGCAGATGTTTTTTTGAAAGTGGAAAGAACAAGTGATAAGGAGAATAAGGCGGTAGAGATAAAGATTAATGTTCCTGGGGATGATTTTTTGGTTAAAAAGCAGTGTAAAACGTTTGAAGAGGCGATTGAGCTTTCGGCAGAATCTTTAGAACGATTGCTTGTAAAGAGGAAAGAAAAAATTAGAACACATATATAATTGAATTTAATTGAAATTTTTTTCAAAAAATGTTTTGATTAAAGGATAAATTAGCTACATTTGCAGTCCGTTAGAAATAGCGGACTTTTTTAATGAGTTTGCCAGCGTAGCTCAGTTGGCTAGAGCAGCTGATTTGTAATCAGCAGGTCGTGGGTTCGAGTCCCTCCGCCGGCTCAAAAAAAGTTTCAAATGCGATTTGAAACAGGTTCTTTTAAATTATTGAAAAAAGTATTTATGATCAGAGAAAGATTTTAGGTTTTAATCTAAAATCAGAAGTCTAAAATCATAAATTATTTCGGGGAGATACTCAAGCGGCCAACGAGGGCAGACTGTAAATCTGCTGTGTGAACTTCGCAGGTTCGAATCCTGCTCTCCCCACAAAAAAAGAAGTTAAGATTTCGGGTTGTAGGTTAAGGATATTGAAAGTCTTAAATCTAAGATTCAAAAATCTAAAATCAGAACTCTCTGCCGACTTAGCTCAGGGGTAGAGTGCTTCCTTGGTAAGGAAGAGGTCACGGGTTCAATTCCCGTAGTTGGCTCAAGTAAGTAGGAAATTGAAAATTAATATATAACTAAGATTAAAAATTAAGTAAAATGGCAAAGGAGAATTTTAATCGTTCCAAACCGCACTTAAACATAGGTACAATTGGACACGTAGATCACGGAAAAACTACATTAACTGCAGCAATTACAAAAGTATTGTCTGACGCTGGTTACTGTCAAGCTAAATCGTTTGATCAAATCGATAACGCTCCAGAGGAGAAAGAAAGAGGTATTACTATTAATACATCACACGTAGAGTATGAAACAGCTAACCGTCACTACGCTCACGTTGACTGTCCAGGTCACGCGGATTACGTAAAGAACATGGTTACTGGTGCTGCTCAAATGGACGGTGCTATCTTAGTAGTTGCTGCTACAGATGGTCCAATGCCACAAACTCGTGAGCACATCCTTTTAGGTCGTCAGGTTGGTATTCCAAGAATGGTTGTATTCATGAACAAAGTGGATATGGTTGATGATGCTGAATTGTTAGAGCTTGTTGAAATGGAAATTAGAGATTTATTATCTTTCTACGAGTATGATGGAGATAATGGTCCTGTAGTTCAAGGTTCTGCTTTAGGAGGATTGAATAATGATCCTGCTTGGGTTCCTAAAATTATTGAATTAATGGAAGCTGTTGATGCTTGGATCGAGGAGCCAATCCGTGATACTGCAAAACCTTTCTTAATGCCTGTTGAAGATGTATTTACAATTACTGGTCGTGGAACTGTTGCTACAGGTCGTATCGAAACTGGAATTGCTAATACTGGAGATGCAGTTGAAATCATTGGTATGGGAGCTGACAAATTAACTTCTACTATTACAGGAGTTGAGATGTTCCGTAAAATCCTTGACAGAGGTGAAGCTGGAGATAACGTAGGTTTATTGTTAAGAGGTGTTGATAAAGAATCTATCAAAAGAGGAATGGTTATCATTAAGCCAGGATCAGTAAAACCACACGCTACTTTCAAAGCTGAGGTTTATATCTTGAAAAAAGAAGAAGGTGGACGTCACACTCCATTCCATAATAACTACCGTCCACAGTTCTACGTACGTACAACTGACGTAACAGGAGTTATTACTTTACCAGAAGGAGTAGAGATGGTAATGCCAGGAGACAACTTGACAATTAATGTTGCTTTATTAAGCCCAATCGCAATGAGCGTTGGTTTACGTTTCGCTATCCGTGAAGGTGGTAGAACTGTAGGAGCAGGTCAGGTGACTGAAATCGTAGGATAATCCTATAAAATTATAAGAAGCCAGTTGATTTTCTTAACTGAAATCACTGGCTTTTAATTACGGGCGTAGTTCAAGGGTAGAATAGCGGTCTCCAAAACCGTTGATGGGGGTTCGAATCCCTCCGCCCGTGCAATAAAAAATATATCAAATGACAAAAGTTACGAATTATTTATCAGAGGCTTTCGAAGAGTTAAAGTCAAATGTTACTTGGCCGGCTTGGGCTGAGGTTCAGAAATTGACAATTGTTGTGGCTGTATTTTCGATACTGTTTGCTTTGGCAACATGGGGAACAGACGAATTTTTTGCAAAAGCTTTAGCTGGATTTTTTAACTGGTTAAAAGGATAATTTTTTTGTGATGGCAGATAATAATGTGAAAAAATGGTACGTAGTTAGAGCTGTAAGCGGACAAGAAAATAAAGTCAAAGCTTATATCGAAACTGAGATTGCCAGATTAGGTATGGGTGATTATGTTTCCCAAGTTTTAGTACCTACAGAAAAAGTAGTTACTGTAAAAGAAGGAAAGAAAATGTCTAAGGATAAAGTTTATTTCCCTGGATATGTTATGATCGAAGCCAACTTGGTTGGTGAGATACCTCATATTATTAAGTCAATTACTAGTGTAATTGGTTTTTTAGGAGAGATCAAAGGGGGCGAGCCTGTTCCATTGAGACTTTCTGAAGTAAATCGTATGTTAGGAAAAGTAGATGAGCTTGCTGTAAATACAGATACTCGTGCAATTCCGTTCAACTTAGGTGAAACTGTAAAAGTGATCGATGGTCCTTTTAACGGATTTAACGGTACGGTTGAGAAAATAAACGAAGAGAAGCGTAAACTTGAAGTAATGGTTAAGATTTTCGGAAGAAAAACACCATTGGAATTGAGCTTTATGCAAGTTGAAAAAGTATAATTTTTGTTACATCTATAATAACCACTATAATTGCTTCCTATGATTATGGTGTTAAATTTTTTAAAAAATGGCTAAAGAAATTAGTAAGGTAGTTAAACTACAAGTTAAGGGAGGTGCTGCGAACCCGTCGCCACCGGTTGGACCTGCTTTAGGAGCTGCTGGGGTTAATATCATGGAGTTCTGTAAGCAGTTCAATGCTAGAACACAAGATAAACCTGGCAAAATATGCCCAGTACAAATTACTGTGTATAAAGACAAATCATTTGATTTTGTTGTAAAAACTCCTCCAGCTGCTGTCCAATTATTGGAAGCTGCAAAGCTAAAGTCTGGATCAGGTGAACCAAATCGTAAAAAAGTAGCTAGCGTTACTTGGGACGTTATCAAAGCAATTGCTGAAGATAAAATGGTAGATTTAAATGCATTCACAATCGAATCTGCAATGAGCATGATCGCTGGAACTGCTAGATCTATGGGTATAACTGTATCAGGAGATGCTCCTTTTTAATTAAGAGAAAGAAATGGCAAAATTAACAAAAAAGCAAAAAGAGGCTGCTTCAAAAATTGAAAAGAACAAACTATACTCTTTGAAAGATGCTGCTGCATTGATTAAAGTTATAGCTTCTGCAAAATTTGATGAGTCTGTTGATATCGCAGTTCGTTTGGGTGTTGATCCAAGAAAAGCGAATCAAATGGTTAGAGGTGTAGTTACATTACCTCACGGAACTGGTAAAGACGTTAAAGTATTAGCATTAGTTACTCCAGATAAAGAAGCGGAAGCTAAAGAAGCTGGAGCTGATTATGTAGGTCTTGACGATTACTTACAAAAAATTAAAGATGGTTGGACAGATGTTGATGTAATCATCACTATGCCAGCTGTTATGGGTAAATTAGGTCCATTAGGTCGTATTTTAGGACCTAGAGGTTTAATGCCAAACCCTAAAACAGGTACTGTAACTATGGATGTTGCAAAAGCTGTTGCAGAGGTTAAAGCTGGTAAAATTGACTTTAAAGTTGATAAAACTGGTATCGTACATGCAGGAATTGGTAAAGTTTCTTTTGGAGCTGAGCAAATTTATGACAATGCACACGAAATTATTCAAACATTAATCAAACTTAAACCAACTGCTGCTAAAGGTACCTACATTAAAGGTATTCACCTTACAAGCACTATGAGTCCAGCAATTGCTTTGGACCCTAAAGCAGTATAATTGGTAGTTAATAATTTTTAGTATGACTAGAGAAGAAAAATCAATCGCGATTGAAGATTTAACTGCGCAGTTAGCTGGTACAAATATTATTTATGTATCTGATATTTCTGGATTAAATGCAGAAACAACTTCAAACTTGAGAAGAGCTTGTTTTAAAGCAGGTATTAAATTAGAAGTTGTAAAAAACACTTTGCTTGCAAAAGCAATGGAAGCTTCTGCTAATGACTATGGTGATTTACCTTCAGTATTGACTGGTAACAGCGCTATCTTTATTTCAGACGTTGCAAATGCACCTGGAAAAATAATCAAAGATTTCAGAAAAAAATCAGCTAAACCTTTATTAAAAGGAGCTTATATCAATTCTGAAATTTACATTGGAGATGATCAATTAGATGCGTTAGCAACTATTAAATCTAAAGAAGAACTTCTTGGAGAGCTTATCGGATTGTTACAATCACCAGCTCAAAGAATTATTTCTGCACTTCAAAACAAATTTGCTGGAGAAGAAGCAGCAACTGAAGAAGCATAATACAAAAGACAGCTACTGTCTCTTGTGTTGATAAATTCGCACACACAAATAAATTATAATTTTACAAATCATTTTAAACGATAGAAAAAATGGCAGATTTGAAACAATTCGCAGAACAATTAGTTAACCTAACAGTTAAAGAAGTTAACGAATTAGCAACAATATTAAAAGACGAGTATGGTATCGAGCCTGCTGCTGCAGCGGTTGTAGTTGCTGCTGGTGGTGGAGAAGGTGCTGCTGAAGAAGCACAAACTGAATTTACAGTAGTATTAAAAGAAGCTGGAGCTTCTAAATTAGCTGTTGTAAAATTAGTTAAAGAACTTACAGGTTTAGGTCTTAAAGAAGCTAAAGATGTAGTTGACGGTGCTCCAAGTAACGTTAAAGAAGGTGTTTCTAAAGAAGAGGCTGAAGGTCTTAAAAAATCATTAGAAGAAGCTGGAGCTGTAGTTGAACTTAAATAAGTTTACTCGGTTTTAAGAACTAGGTTTAGGTCTTGAGTCAAAACTCAATGGCCTAAACCATTTTTCGTATAATAAAATATAGCATGTTTTATTATCAAATAGTTTAAAATACGAAAAAGTTTTTGATCAATACGAAGAAAAAAAATTAAGCCTTATTTTCTTGGTTTATTTTTAAAGATGTATTGATTACAATAAGAAAGTATACATTAAACAATGTGTTTTTACACAAAAAACTACTTTTTTTTAATCAAAATTTTGTTCATTGATGATAACAAATCAGACTGAAAGATTGAATTTTGCCTCTACAAAAAATATTCCTGACTATCCGGATTTTCTAGATGTTCAGGTTAAATCCTTTAAAGATTTTTTTCAATTAGAAACTAAATCTGACGAGAGAGGCAACGAAGGGTTGTACAACACCTTCATGGAAAACTTTCCAATCACAGATACAAGAAATAACTTTGTATTGGAGTTCCTGGATTATTTTGTAGACCCGCCACGTTATACAATTCAAGAATGTATAGAGAGAGGACTTACTTATAGTGTGCCTTTAAAAGCCAGGTTAAAACTATACTGTACAGACCCGGAACACGAAGATTTTGAAACTATTGTACAAGATGTTTATCTTGGAACAATTCCTTACATGACGCCAAGTGGTACCTTTGTAATTAATGGTGCTGAGCGTGTTGTAGTATCTCAACTACACCGTTCTCCTGGGGTTTTCTTTGGACAATCATTCCATGCAAATGGAACAAAATTATATTCTGCCAGAGTAATTCCTTTTAAAGGTTCTTGGATAGAATTTTCTACAGATATCAACAGCGTTATGTACGCATATATCGATAGAAAGAAAAAATTACCGGTTACAACTTTATTCCGTGCAATCGGATTCGAAAGAGATAAGGATATCCTTGAAATTTTCGACCTTGCTGAAGAAATTAAAGTTTCTAAAACAGGTATCAAAAAGTATATTGGAAGAAGACTTGCTGCACGTGTATTGAATACATGGCATGAGGATTTCGTTGATGAAGATACCGGTGAGGTAGTTTCTATCGAGCGTAACGAAATCATCCTTGATCGTGATACTATTATCGACAAAGATAATGTGGAAGAGATCATCGATTCTAACGTTAAATCTATTTTGTTACACAAAGAGGATAATAACCAAGCAGATTATGCTATTATCCACAATACATTACAAAAAGATCCAACAAACTCTGAAAAAGAAGCTGTAGAGCACATTTACCGTCAGTTGCGTAACGCTGAACCGCCTGATGAGGAAACGGCTCGTGGTATTATAGATAAATTGTTCTTCTCTGATCAACGTTACAACTTAGGTGAGGTAGGTCGTTACAGAATGAACAAAAAACTTGGTTTAGATATCCCGATGGAAAAGCAAGTGCTTACCAAAGAAGATATCATTACCATTGTAAAATATTTGATCGAATTGATCAACTCTAAAGCAGAGATTGATGATATTGATCACTTATCTAACCGTCGTGTTAGAACAGTTGGAGAACAATTGTCTCAACAATTCGGTGTAGGTTTAGCACGTATGGCTAGAACTATTAGAGAGCGTATGAACGTTAGAGATAACGAGGTGTTTACACCAATTGATTTGATTAATGCTAAAACATTATCATCAGTTATCAACTCTTTCTTTGGAACAAACCAGTTGTCTCAATTTATGGATCAAACGAATCCATTAGCTGAGATTACACACAAGAGAAGATTATCTGCACTTGGACCAGGTGGACTTTCGAGAGAGAGAGCTGGTTTCGAGGTTCGTGACGTTCACTATACACACTATGGTCGTTTATGTCCGATTGAAACTCCAGAGGGACCAAACATTGGTTTGATTTCATCTCTTGGTGTTTATGCAAAAGTTAACGGAATGGGTTTCATCGAAACTCCTTACCGTAAAGTTACTGAAGGTGTAGTTGATTTGGAAAGTACTCCTATTTATTTGAGTGCTGAAGAAGAAGAAGGAAAAATGATTGCTCAGGCAAACATTGAAATGGATGCTACAGGTAAAATTACAGCGAGCAATGTTATTGCGCGTGAGGAAGGTGACTTCCCGGTTGTTGAGCCATCAGCAGTACATTATACAGACGTTGCTCCTAACCAGATTGCTTCGATTTCGGCTTCATTGATTCCTTTCTTGGAACATGATGATGCGAATAGAGCCTTGATGGGATCTAACATGATGCGTCAGGCGGTTCCTTTGATCCGTCCGGAAGCACCAATCGTTGGTACAGGTTTAGAGCGTCAAGTAGCTTCAGATTCTAGAGTATTGATTAATGCTGAAGGAGATGGAACTGTAGAATATGTTGATGCTAATATCATTACTATCAAATACGACCGTACTGAAGATGAAAGAATGGTTAGTTTTGATGCTGATGAGAAAACATACAACTTAATTAAATTTAGAAAAACCAATCAAGGTACAAGTATTAACCTGAAACCAATCGTAAGAAAAGGAGACAGAGTTAGTCTTGGTCAAGTATTATCAGAAGGATATGCTACTCAAAATGGTGAATTAGCTTTAGGTAGAAACTTAAAAGTTGCGTTCATGCCATGGAAAGGGTATAACTTTGAGGATGCGATTGTAATTTCTGAAAAAGTAGTTCGTGATGATATTTTTACTTCTATCCACGTTGATGATTATTCATTAGAGGTTAGAGATACTAAGTTAGGAAATGAAGAGTTAACAAACGATATTCCTAACGTTTCTGAAGAAGCTACTAAAGATTTAGATGAAAACGGTATGATCAGAATTGGAGCAGAGGTTAAACCTGGCGACATTTTGATCGGAAAAATTACACCAAAAGGAGAATCAGATCCAACTCCGGAAGAGAAATTGCTTCGTGCAATCTTCGGGGATAAAGCGGGAGATGTAAAAGATGCTTCATTAAAAGCTTCTCCATCTTTACATGGTGTAGTTCTTGACAAAAAATTATTTGCAAGAGCCGTAAAAGATAAACGTAAACGTACTCAGGATAAAGATGCTTTAGGCGCTTTAGAAATGGAATTTGAGACTAAATTTGTTGAATTAAAAGACAGATTGGTTGAAAAATTATTCTTGATCGTTAACGGAAAAACATCTCAAGGTGTAATGAATGATTTGGGTGAAGAAGTTTTACCAAAAGGTAAAAAATATACTCAAAAAATGCTTTACGCAGTAGAAGATTTTGCTCACTTAAGCAAAGGTCAATGGGTTGCTGATGATGCTACAAATAAAATGGTGAATGATTTAATTCATAACTATAAAATTAAGCTAAACGACTTACAAGGATCTTTAAGAAGAGAGAAATTTACGATCACAGTTGGAGATGAATTACCATCTGGAATCTTGAAATTAGCTAAGATTTACATTGCTAAAAAACGTAAATTGAAAGTTGGGGATAAAATGGCAGGACGTCACGGTAACAAAGGTATTGTTGCAAGAATCGTTCGTCATGAAGATATGCCTTTCCTTGAAGACGGAACACCGGTAGATATCGTATTGAATCCACTTGGGGTACCTTCACGTATGAACATTGGTCAGATTTATGAAACTGTTCTTGGATGGGCCGGTATGAACTTGGGTAGAAAATTTGCTACTCCAATTTTTGACGGTGCTTCTTTAGATCAAATTAATGAATTAACTGATGAAGCTGGAGTTCCACGTTTCGGACATACACACCTTTATGATGGTGGTACTGGAGAGCGTTTCCATCAAGCAGCGACTGTGGGTGTAATTTACATGCTTAAATTAGGACACATGGTTGATGATAAGATGCACGCACGTTCTATCGGACCATACTCATTGATTACGCAACAACCTCTTGGAGGTAAGGCGCAATTCGGAGGTCAGCGTTTTGGAGAGATGGAGGTTTGGGCACTTGAAGCTTATGGAGCATCAAGTACACTTAGAGAAATCTTAACTGTTAAATCGGATGACGTTATTGGTAGAGCTAAAACTTACGAAGCTATCGTTAAGGGAGAGTCTATGCCAGAACCAGGTTTACCAGAATCATTCAACGTATTGATGCACGAATTAAAAGGTCTTGGACTAGATATTCGTTTAGAAGAATAAATAAGTTTTCAGTCGCAGTCTCAGTATTCAGTTCAACACTGAAAACTGAGACTGTAGCTGTTTACTAAAATTAAAGTTTTTAGGATTTATACCCGTAAACCGTTCCGATTTTTTATAAAACTGAATATGTTTTATATCTAGCGCTTCAAAATTTAAAGGTTTGAAGTTTAGAGAAGTAACCCGAGGTAGTGTTAACAGTCATAAAGTCAGCAGTGGCTTTCGACTTAAACAAAAATCAATTTTTAATTGCAAATAAATCAATAGTAAAAACTATGATGAATAATAGAAACAATAATAAAGATAAAAATCCGGTAAAAAGATTTAATAAAATCTCTATTGGATTAGCTTCACCTGAATCTATCTTGAAAGAATCAAGAGGAGAGGTTTTAAAGCCAGAAACAATCAACTACAGAACACACAAACCTGAAAGAGACGGACTTTTCTGCGAAAGAATCTTCGGACCTGTTAAGGATTTTGAGTGTGCTTGTGGTAAATATAAAAGAATTCGTTACAAAGGGATCATCTGTGACCGTTGTGGTGTTGAAGTTACTGAGAAAAAAGTACGTCGTGACAGAGTAGGACACATCAACCTTGTTGTGCCAATTGCTCACATCTGGTATTTCCGTTCTCTTCCAAACAAAATTGGTTATATCCTTGGTCTTCCATCTAAGAAATTAGATATGATCATTTACTACGAAAGATACGTAGTAATTCAAGCTGGTATTGCTAAAAATGCAGATGGAGAATCCTTACAAAGATTAGATTTCTTAACAGAAGAAGAATATTTGAATATTTTAGATACTCTTCCACAAGAAAATCTTTATTTAGATGATATGGATCCTAATAAATTTGTTGCCAAAATGGGAGCAGAATGTATTATGGATTTATTAGCGCGTATTGACTTAGATGAGTTATCTTACCAACTAAGACACAGTGCTAACAACGAAACATCTAAACAACGTAAAACTGAAGCATTAAAAAGATTACAAGTTGTTGAGTCTTTCCGTGAGTCTAACTTAAACCGCGAAAACCGTCCGGAATGGATGATTATGAAAGTGGTTCCTGTTATTCCACCAGAATTACGTCCGCTTGTGCCACTTGATGGAGGTCGTTTTGCAACTTCAGATTTAAATGATTTATACCGTCGTGTAATCATCCGTAACAACCGTTTGAAAAGATTAATGGAGATTAAAGCTCCTGAAGTAATCTTAAGAAACGAAAAACGTATGTTACAAGAATCTGTAGATTCATTATTTGATAACACTCGTAAAGCTTCTGCTGTTAAAACAGAATCTAACAGACCATTAAAATCATTATCAGATTCATTAAAAGGTAAACAAGGACGTTTCCGTCAAAACCTTTTAGGAAAACGTGTGGATTATTCTGCTCGTTCGGTAATTGTTGTTGGTCCTGAATTAAAATTATTCGAATGCGGATTGCCAAAAGATATGGCAGCTGAATTATACAAACCTTTCGTTATCCGTAAATTGATTGAAAGAGGTATTGTTAAAACAGTAAAATCGGCTAAGAAAATCATAGACAAAAAAGAGCCGGTAGTTTGGGATATCCTTGAAAATGTAATTAAAGGACATCCTGTATTACTTAACCGTGCTCCTACGTTGCACAGACTTGGTATCCAGGCTTTCCAACCAAAATTAATTGAAGGAAAAGCAATCCAGTTACACCCGTTAGTTTGTACGGCATTTAACGCGGATTTTGATGGGGATCAGATGGCAGTTCACTTGCCATTAGGACCAGAGGCTATTTTAGAGGCACAATTATTAATGTTGGCTTCTCACAATATTCTTAACCCTGCAAATGGTGCTCCAATTACGGTACCTTCTCAGGATATGGTCTTGGGTCTATATTATATGACCAAAGAACGTATCTCTACACCAGAACACATTATTTTAGGTCAAGACTTAACATTCTATTCTGCTGAAGAAGTAAATATTGCACTAAACGAAGGAAGATTAGAATTGAATGCTCGTGTAAGAATTAGAGCAAAAGATTTTAATGAGGCTGGAGAATTGGTGTATAAAATTATCCAAACAACTGCAGGACGTGTATTATTTAACGAAGTAGTACCGGAAGCAGCAGGATATATCAATGACGTATTGACTAAGAAAAACCTTAGAGATATTATCGGACACATTTTAAGTGTGACGAATGTACCTACTACAGCAGCTTTCTTGGACAATATGAAAGACATGGGTTATAAATTCGCATTTAGAGGAGGTTTATCATTCTCTTTAGGTGATATTAGAATTCCAGAACAAAAAACAAAATTAATTGCAGATGCCAGAGAGCAAGTTGAAGGTATTTCTGTAAATTATAACATGGGTCTTATCACGAATAACGAGCGTTACAACCAAGTTATTGACGTTTGGACTTCTGCGAATGCACAGCTTACAGAATTAGCAATGAAAAATATTAGAGAAGACCAACAAGGTTTCAACTCTGTATACATGATGCTTGACTCTGGAGCGAGGGGTTCTAAGGAGCAGATTCGTCAGTTAACAGGTATGCGTGGTTTGATGGCTAAGCCTAAAAAATCTACTGCCGGTGGTGGTGAGATTATTGAAAACCCGATTCTTTCTAACTTTAAGGAAGGTCTTTCGATCCTTGAGTACTTCATTTCTACTCACGGTGCTCGTAAAGGACTTGCGGATACGGCTCTTAAAACGGCTGATGCCGGATACTTAACAAGAAGGCTTCATGACGTTTCTCAAGATGTTATTGTAAACATCGAAGATTGTGGAACTTTAAGAGGTGTTGAAGTATCTGCTTTGAAGAAAAATGAGGAAATTGTTGAATCTTTAGGAGAAAGAATTTTAGGACGTGTTGCGTTGCAAGATGTTATTAATCCTCTTACTAATGAAGTAATTGTTCAATCAGGTCAACAAATCACTGAAGCAATTATGAAGGTTATCGAAGCTTCTCCTATTGAAAGAGTAGAAGTTAGATCTCCATTAACTTGTGAGGCTTTAAAAGGTATTTGTGCGAAATGTTACGGTAGAAACTTAGCTACTGGTAAGATGACACAAAGAGGTGAAGCAGTTGGAGTTATTGCAGCTCAATCTATTGGTGAGCCAGGTACACAGTTAACACTTCGTACGTTCCACGTTGGAGGGGTTGCAGGAGGTATTTCTGAAGAATCTAGTATTGTTACAAGATTCAACGGTAGACTTGAGATTGAAGATTTAAAAACAGTTAAAGGAGAAGACAGCGAAGGTAATGCAGTTGATATCGTGGTATCACGTTCAACAGAATTAAAATTAGTTGACGAGAAAACCGGAATCGTTTTAAATACACATAATATTCCTTACGGATCTAGTATTTTCGTTAAGGATGGTGAAGTAGTTACTAAAGGATCTGTGATCTGTAAGTGGGATCCATATAATGGTGTAATTGTTTCTGAATTTACAGGTAAGATTGCTTACGAAGATTTAGAGCAAGGACAATCGTTCATGGTTGAAATCGATGAGCAGACAGGTTTCCAGGAAAAAGTAATTTCTGAAGCAAGAAATAAAAAATTAATCCCAACTTTATTGGTTTACGGTAAAGAAGGTGAATTGATTCGTTCGTATAACTTACCAGTAGGGGCACACTTAATGGTTGAGAATGGTGAGAAAATTAAAGCAGGTAAAGTATTGGTAAAAATCCCACGTCGTTCTTCTAAAGCAGGCGATATTACGGGAGGTCTTCCAAGAATTACCGAGTTACTTGAGGCTCGTAACCCTTCTAACCCAGCAGTTGTTTCTGAAATTGACGGTGTTGTTTCTTTTGGAAAAATCAAAAGAGGTAACCGTGAAATTGTTATCGAATCTAAATTTGGTGAGATTAAAAAGTATTTAGTTAAACTTTCAAGCCAAATCTTAGTACAAGAAAATGACTTCGTAAGAGCAGGAGTGCCATTGTCTGACGGTGCAATTACACCGGACGATATTTTAAGAATTCAAGGACCGGCTGCTGTTCAACAGTACTTGGTAAATGAAATTCAAGAGGTATACCGTTTACAAGGGGTAAAAATTAATGACAAGCACTTTGAGGTAGTTATTCGTCAAATGATGCGTAAAGTAAGAGTTCAAGATCCAGGAGATACTTTATTCTTAGAAGATCAATTAATTCACACTAAAGACTTTATCGTTCAAAATGATAAATTATACGGTATGAAAGTAGTTGAAGATTCAGGAGATTCTGCTGTATTGAAACCAGGTCAGATTATTACACCTCGTGATTTACGTGATGAAAACTCATTGTTGAAACGAAATGATAAAAATCTGGTTGTAGCCAGAGACGTAATTACTGCAACTGCAACGCCAGTTTTACAAGGTATTACAAGAGCTTCGCTACAAACTAAATCATTCATCTCTGCTGCTTCTTTCCAAGAAACAACAAAAGTACTTAACGAAGCTGCTGTAGCTGGTAAAGTAGATGATTTAGAAGGATTGAAAGAAAATGTAATTGTTGGACACAGAATCCCTGCCGGAACTGGTATGAGAGAATACGATAACACTATCGTTGGTTCTAAAGACGATTACAATGAAATGATGGCTAATAAAGAAGAATATATTTATTAATTTAGGACACTATGAGTAATTCGAAACAACAACAAGAGCAAATTAATATTGAGTTAGACGAAACAATTGCGGAGGGAATTTATTCTAATCTTGCGATTATCAATCACTCTTCATCAGAGTTTGTTTTAGATTTTGTGAGCATTATGCCCGGTATTCCTAAAGCCAAGGTAAAGTCAAGAATTGTATTGACACCACAACATGCTAAAAGATTATTAAAAGCAATTGGTGAAAATATTCATCGATTTGAAGCAGCCCACGGCGAGATCAAAGAGACGGAACAAGCACCAATACCGCTTAATTTTGGTCCTGCGGGACAAGCATAAATTTTAAAAGCCCCAGTAATGGGGCTTTTTTTATGGAATGAAATGAAAGTTGCGTACAGGTAGTTTAACTGATTTTCATTACGTTTATCGAGTAAATTTCGTGTTATGATTCTATTGTTTTAATTTGCAACATCTAATAAAAGGATTTATTTTTAGAATATAGAAACTAATAAAGGTTGGTTTAATTCAAATTTAAAAAAAAGCGCTGATTTTTTAATTAGCGCTTTTTTTATGCCGTATTTGTTGTGAAATTTTTTTGCGTTTGATTTTCTAATCGTAAAACGCGCAAAGCTTTTCTTTTGCACGCAGATTTAGCAGATTAGGCGGATCTTATTTACCCTTTATTAAAAATCTGCGCAATCTGCTAAATCTGCGTGTAAAAAAATTGGGGACAGAATTAAAAAAGGAGTTGTAATGCTATAATTAGACTTTACGAATCTTGCCCTTTACTTTGCGATTAAAAAATTAAACGCAAGACTTTTAAAGATTTTCTTTTGCACGCAGATTTGCTTCGGTAGTTCGCTATCGCTCTGTTAGTAGATTAGGCAGATCTTATTTGCCCTTTATGAAAAATCTGTGCAATCCGCTAAATCTGCGAGCAAAAAATTAGTTATAGAATTAAAAAAGGAGTCGTAATGCTATAATTAAACTTTGCGAATCTTGCCGCATAATCACCTCTGACTTTGGTAAACCTAATACGATTGTTGAAAATTGAAAAAATATTTCACGCTCTTCCCAACCTTTTTGATAAAAATGTACTCTATATAAATAAGTGGTTATTCATGAACCGCTTTAATTTAAAAATGTAGTGTATGAAAAAGAAATTCACCTTAGAAATAGCAAGTCCTTGTTCTGAAAGTTTTGATAAAATGACAGTTAATTCAAACGGTTCATTTTGTGATTCTTGTATGAAAAATGTAATTGACTTAAGTGCCAAAACAAATTCAGAAGTGGCTAAATTCATTGCAGGAAATAAAGATAAAAATATTTGTGCGCGACTAAAAACGACTCAGTTAGAAGAAGAATTTGAACACAATGAGATTTCTAAAATCAATACTTTAAAATATGCTGCCGTAGCAGCATCAGTTTTGTTGACGTCAAATCTGGTGGCACAAGAAAAAACACCGGTTGCAACCGAAGTGAGTTGTCCAAAACCTAATGTTCACACAGTTGGGAAAATAGCCATTAATAAGACTGCTGATAAAGAAGTTTCAATATTGGTGAAAGGAAAACTAATCGAAACAAAAACAAATAAACCTTTTGATGGTAAAACCTATCCGAATCTGATGCTTAGCATTAATGGTTTTGAAAGTGTAGTGAAAGTAAATCCAAAAACAGGGGAGTTTTCTGTTCCGATGCGCGTTTTAAAAACGGACAAAACACTTGAGATTGTTTTAAGAGGAGACGATTATTATCTTTCAAAAGCGATACCTTTTACTTTTAGTTCGGTTAAGAATAAGGTTTTGTTGCAGGACATTAGTATAGCTGCAGAGGAACTTTCCAGAATTTATATTGCCGGAGGATTAGGGATTAATTATTCAAGTAAGAGATAAATAAAAGCGGGGGCAATTACTTTTAACACATGGAGACATAGTCGGTAAGGCTTAAAAGAGGTGTTTTGCTACTACTAAAATTCATAAGACTTTGGGGGGAATTGTGATTTTCTTGAAACGCTTTAGTAGGTTCTTTTGTAGCTATGTTTCTGTGCGTTAACTAGTAGTTTTTTTTTAAATTACAATAAAGAGTTTATTATTATTCAGGGTTTTTATGAAGAAAAAAAGGCAATCTAAAAATTTTAGACTGCCTTTTTGTTTTTTCGTAACTCGATTAGGGATTACTCAAATTCAGAGGTGAAAAATAATTTCACACTTGGATATTTATTTTGTGTCATTTGAATTGTAAAGTCAGAATCGGCTAAAAATACCAATTGACCGTACTTATCATGTGCCAGGAATTTTTGCTTGATACGCTTAAATTCTTTGAATTCATTATTTTTAGCATCATCAGGTTTTACCCAACATGCCTTGTGTACCGGGAAGTTTTCATAGGTACATTTTGCACCGTATTCGTGTTCTAAACGGTATTGAATTACTTCATATTGAAGCGCTCCAACGGTTCCGATTACTTTACGATTGTTCATTTCTAAAGTAAACAACTGAGCAACCCCTTCGTCCATTAACTGATCAATTCCTTTATCAAGCTGTTTGGCTTTCATCGGATCAGCATTATTGATGTATCTGAAGTGTTCCGGAGAGAAACTTGGAATTCCTTTAAAACTCATGATTTCACCTTCTGTCAAAGTATCACCAATTTTAAAGTTTCCGGTATCGTGTAAACCTACGATATCTCCAGGATAAGAGATGTCTACAATTTCTTTTTTCTCAGCAAAAAACGCATTTGGACTTGAGAATTTTAAGTTTTTCTTCTGACGAACGTGGTAGTACGGTTTGTTTCTTTCGAAAGTTCCAGAAACGATTTTAATGAATGCCAGACGATCACGGTGTTTCGGATCCATATTAGCGTGGATTTTAAACACAAATCCTGTCATTTTTTCTTCTTTCGGATCAACCAAACGCGTTTCAGAATCTTTTGCTCTTGGAGATGGTGCAATGGCAACAAAACAATCTAAAAGTTCACGAACTCCAAAATTATTTAAGGCAGAACCAAAAAACACCGGTTGAATTTTTCCGTCTAAATAATCCTGACGGTCAAATTTAGGATATACTTCGTCGATTAATTCTAATTCTTCACGTAGCCTGTCAGCAGGTTTCTGACCAATAATTTTTTCTAATTCCGGATTTTGAACGTCTGAGAAAGCAATGGTTTCCTCAATATTTTTACGGCTGTCTCCACTAAAAATATTAATGTTTTGTTCCCATAAATTATAGATTCCCTGAAAATCGTACCCCATTCCGATTGGGAAACTTAAAGGAGTAACCTTCAAACCTAATTTTTGCTCTACCTCATCCATCAAATCAAAGGCATCTTTACCCTCACGATCTAATTTATTGATGAAAACAATCATTGGAATGTTTCGCATTCTACAAACAGAAACTAATTTCTCCGTTTGTTCCTCGACCCCTTTTGCAACGTCGATTACAACAATAACACTGTCAACAGCAGTTAAAGTTCTAAAAGTATCTTCTGCAAAATCCTTGTGACCAGGGGTATCAAGAATGTTGATTTTTTTGTCTTTATAGTTAAAAGCAAGGACAGAGGTTGAAACCGAAATACCTCTTTGGCGCTCGATTTCCATGAAATCACTCGTTGCTCCTTTTTTAATTTTATTGTTTTTTACAGCACCAGCCTCTTGAATAGCCCCTCCAAACAATAGTAATTTTTCTGTTAAAGTGGTTTTACCGGCATCGGGATGCGATATAATTCCAAACGTTCTTCTGCGTTGTATTTCTTTTAAAAAGCTCATATTTCGTATAAATAGGTTGCAAAAGTACTATTAATTACGGCTTAATAAAAATATTCACTTCTTAAATTGGAACTCTTTGTCGTTTAAAATAAAAGTTTTGCAGAATAAACAAGGCTGTTTTTTTAGAACAGCCTTGTTTGTTATTGTTAACCCATTGGGAGTACTTATTTTTACCGCATATAGACCTAGTTTATAAAGCTCAAAAAAAGACGTTTCAATTTTAAAAAATTAAAATCTATGTTTCTATGTGTTAAAAAAGTTTTAGCTGAATTACATCCAACTGGTTTATTATTGATTAATTGACCAAACAGTATATCCTTTAGGCGGACATTGGATTTTTACCCATTGATCTCCCTGAGTTGTCGGGTACCAAGAAGAGTTTCCTGTGAAATCTTTGATTTGAGTATTGGCCCAATTCGTCTGAATCCATCTTTCCTGCCAGGTAGTCGAATTGTTAATATAAACAACCAGTCCCGGGTTTCCGTTGTAACCGTTTCTTCTGGCGATATACTCATCATTATCCGAATATAAAATGGAAGTGTTTCCGGTAGCTTTGTTATTATGGATCCAGATAAGATTGTTTAATTTACTTTTATCCAGCCATTCTTCATAATCCCTGTAAAAGATTGTCGGATAACCTTCATGAGTTAAAATATAAGAGTAGGCAAGTAGCTTGTTTGAAATTTCATCTGTATCGTGATTGCTGACGAAAGTAACAGCTTTATACGGATTTCTTTTCCACATCATATCATCATTCAAAAGAGCCAGATTATTTCCGTCAAAAGCATCATTCATTTTATAATAACACGCAAAATCAAAAACAGAACTGTTGGCATTGTTCGCCCAATCATTTAGTGTATTTACGTTAGAATCCCATAATTCACCGACAGAAAATCCACCAACATTGGCATTCCAATCGCGTACGACCCAAGAACCAAAACCTTTTACATAATCAAATCTCCAGCCGTCAAATTTCATGGTGTTCTTGTAATATTTACCAACTCCGTCCGCTCTAAGCCACAACCAATCCTGTACATAAGGACTTGCATGACACAAATCCGGAAAACCTCCAAATGCGCCTTCGTCATTATTGCCGTAGCTGTTTTTGTAAAAATCATTGTACGAACGTTTGAATTTTCCGGAAGCAACTCCGTTAAAGTTGGTCCAGGTATTTGTTCCGGTAAACGGATTGGCTTCAGACTGACCTCCACTATTGTGATTAATAACAATATCGGCATACACTTTCATGTTTTCGGTATGTGCTTTTGTGATCAGACTTACTAATTCTGTTTTTGATCCAAATCGGGTTTCTGTAGTTCCATTTTGATTGAAATCTCCAAAATCAAAATAATCCGTTGGGTCGTAGCCCATAGAAAAAGCGCCATTTTGAGCTTTAGATGCTGGAGGTAGCCAGATAGAGCCAATTCCGGCATTAGACCAGGCTGTTACTTTGCTATTTACGGTGTCCCACCAGGTTCCGCCAGCAGGAACATCCCAATAGAAGGCCTGCATCATAACACCACCACCCGGATTGTCTACATATTTTCCGGTGCGTGTTGTTTTTGAATCTCCGGTACTAAAAGGTTTTCCATCGTGGTTTGTAACATTGATAATTTTAAATTGTTGACTTTCTGCTTTTGCATCAATTTCATTGGTCTCATTTTGCGAGCAAGAACACAAAAACGCTGTAAGAGCCAAAAAAGAATAGATTTTTGGGATTGGTTTTTTCATAATTAAGGATTTGGTTTGGTTAGATTAATAAAGTTGTAATTGTAATTTATCGGGTCTTAAAACATAAATATTCGTAATTTTTAAGCGCAAAAATTATCAATCATCTATCTAAAGTAGGGGTTTTTTGTTCCGATTTTAATTATATGAAAATATCTATATCGCGAAAACGTTGTAGTGTTGAAAACTTTTTTTTATTTCGCTGTGAAGTAGTAGTTTATGGTTTGCTAAGGATAATCGAGCGAAAGTATAATCCCGTTTCGTAATTTGTAATTTTTATGCTCTTTTTTGAAGGTTTTTTATCTTCAAAAACAGCACTTTAGTTGTTGGATTTAAGAGTTATCATATAATTTTTTGTTAATAGTATAGCTGATAGTTGTATTATGTAATTGAATTGTTATTTTTGTTCGTTATAAGTTATAAGAAACCAGGTGCTAATTCGATAGTGTTTCCTGAAAATTCAGGTCAGCACTGTTAGATTACTCCTTGTTTTAAAAATGAAATTCTAAAGCAAGATCTTTACATTCAAATTAAATTTAAAATAATGTTATTAAAAAAATTACAGCTAAAAACAATTGATTACAGATTTGGGTTAACAATGTGTTTTTTACTTTTTTTCAACTCTGTCATTTCTGCACAGGAAATAATTAAAGATGTTGTGGCTGAAAAACCAGCTGAAGTGCCTTCAACGCAGAAGCGAAAAATTGATGGTATTATTGCTACTGTTGGAGATTATATTGTTTTAGATTCAGATATTGATAAAGGGTTTCTGGAAATCAGTGCTCAGGGTGGTTCTGTAAAAGATATTACGAGATGCCAGATGCTTGGTAAACTGTTAGAAGATAAATTGTACGCACATCAGGCTGTTCAGGATAGTATTATCGTAAGTGATGCCGAAGTGAGAAGTATGATGGAAGAGCGTTTGACTTATATGACCCAACAAGTTGGTGACATTAATAAAGTAGTGGCTTACTATAAGAAAAACTCGGTAGAAGAGTTTAAAACTTATTTTGCTGACATCTTAAAAGAGCAAAAGTTAGCATCAGAAATGACTAAAAAGATTGTTGATGCGGTAGAAATTACACCGGAGGAGGTTCGTAATTTCTTTAAAAAAATCCCTAAAGACGAGTTGCCAACTTTTGGAGCTGAAATGGAAGTAGCACAAATTGTGATCGAACCTAAAGTTTCAGATGCCGATAAACAAAAAGTGAAAGACAAATTAAATGCAATTAGAAAAGATGTCTTAGAAGGTTCCAGTTTTGCTACGAAAGCTGTTTTGTATTCACAAGATCCAGGGTCTTCTCCAAACGGAGGTTATTACAAAATGACAAGAAAAACACCTTTTGTAAAAGAATTTAAAGATGTTGCTTTTAGTTTGCAACAAGGAGAGATTTCTGAGCCGTTTGAAACTACTTTTGGATTTCATATTATTATGATCGATAAAATTAAAGGTCAGGAAGTAGAATTAAGACATATTTTGATCTCGCCAACAGTATCTGAAGATGCTTTAAAAGAAGCGAAAGAGAAAATTACGAATATCAGAAGCAAGATCATAAATAAAGAAATTTCGTTTGCAGATGCAGCAAGAACAGAATCTGACGAAAAAGAAACAAGAGCAAACGGAGGAACATTAGTAAATCCTACTTCTCAGGATACTCGTTTTGAATTGACTAAAATGGACCCGACGTTATACAGTCAGGTTTCAAATTTAAAAGATGATGAAATTTCTCAACCGCTTTTAAATACAGACGATAAAGGTAAAAAAACATACAAGTTGATTACGGTAACGAACAGAATTGATGCCCATACCGCTGATTATGCTAAAGATTACACTAAGATTAAAGAATTAGCATTAAAAGAAAAACAAATCACTGCGATTGCAAAATGGTTTGATACAAAAATTAAAGACACGTACATTAAAATTATTGGAGAATACAGAGATTGTACTTTCACAAACAATTGGTTGAAAAAATAATTTTTATTAAATAAAGAAAAAGAGTTAGTTTTATGAATTCATAGAGCTAACTCTTTTTAATTTTAAAATATATTTAAATGTCTGACGTAACAGCAATTCATAATTTAGTTCAAAAACGAAATGAACTAAAAACAGAAATAGCGAAAATTATTGTAGGCCAGGATGAAGTTATCGATCAGATTTTGATCTGTATTTTTTCCGGTGGACATGCACTTTTAATAGGTGTGCCGGGATTGGCAAAAACATTACTGATTAATACTTTGTCACAGGCTTTGGGATTGGATTTTAAAAGAATTCAGTTTACACCCGATTTAATGCCTTCGGACATTTTGGGAAGTGAAATTCTAGACGAAAACAGAAAGTTTAAATTTATAAAAGGGCCTATTTTCTCTAATATTATTCTGGCTGACGAGATCAACAGAACGCCGCCTAAAACGCAGGCAGCTTTACTTGAAGCCATGCAGGAGCGTTCGGTAACCATAGCGGGTGAAAATCATAAGTTAGATCTGCCTTATTTTGTTTTAGCAACTCAAAATCCAATTGAACAGGAAGGTACTTATCCGTTACCGGAAGCGCAGTTGGATCGTTTTATGTTTGCCATAAAATTAGAATACCCTAGTTTTGAAGAGGAAGTACAAGTTGTAAAACGTACAACATCTGATGTTAAAACAGATATAAATCCGTTGTTTACGGGACAGGAAATAATCGATTTCCAGCATTTGATTCGCAGAATACCTGTAGCGGATAATGTTGTGGAGTATGCCGTAACATTGGTGAGTAAAACAAGACCCGATAATGCTCTGTCAAATGATTTTGTAAAAAATTACTTGGATTGGGGAGCAGGACCAAGAGCTTCTCAAAACCTGATTTTGGCAGCAAAAGCACATGCTGCTTTTAAAGGTAAATTTTCTCCGGATATTGAAGATGTAAAAGCAGTTGCAACCGGAATTCTGAGACATCGAATTATTAAAAATTACAAAGCCGATGCCGAAGGAATTACAGAAGAAATTATCATACAGAAATTGATGTAGTTTATTTATAAAACAAATATAAAAGCCCAAACCGATACGTATTTCAGGTTTGGGCTTTTTGTTTTAGTGGCTACATGTCGCCAATACAGGGAACCAAGTCCAAAAGTTGTGGGGTATCGCAGGAAAAACCTTTTCGTGGAAGCTGCTATATCGTGTGGCTTGTCTATGTGAGAGCTATTTCGTTTAATTGGTCTTCGTATCGAAGGTTCGCTATTTTTAGTGTCGATTTTTTAGCTCTTATTTTTTGAACTCATATCATTTCGGATGAAATTAGTTCGTACAATACAAAAGACACCTTTCCTTAAATCTAATTTTAAAATAGAATTAATTACCCAAAAGTCAAATCTGACAGGTTTCAAAAACCTGTCAGATTTAATTCGTAAAGAGGAAGGAAACAATTTTGCGATATAATATTATTTCTCGTTTGATTTACTTGGTCTATTCGTTTTTATTGGCGTCTGCTTCGTCGGAAGAAAAGACAATCAGAGCGTTTAATCTTTTTTAACTTTACTGCAATTCTGCGAGATTTTTACTTCCCTACAAGTTTCGGACTTGATCCTTCTTTTTCTAAAATTAGATTTTAAGAAAAAGAAGCAAAAGAATACTGCAAAGTTTTGCTCTTCAAAGTTTATGACAGGGGGTAAAAACACCTACTATAACGTTATAGATGCTAATTTAGAAAGGTTCTTTACTTAAAAAGGCTTTAAAATGACCTTAGTCTGCAACACCCGATTTCGACTTTAATAAAGAAAGGATTTTAAAATAGTAATAAATCATTTTTTTAATACAAAATTGAAATTTTAGCAAAAAATGGCAGTGAAAATCGTTTTTTAGCAATAATAATTTTTGAAAAGCCGACTTCTATTATATTTTTTTTAATTCTCGTCTTTAATATTTAAATTTGCGTACAAAAAAACAAAAAGACTTCTATATATTATGAATACGTATAACGATTACATTAAAGAGATCGAAGAAAGAAAAGGTCAGGGTCTTCACCCGAAGCCTATCGATGGTGCTGAATTAGTAAGCGAAATCATCGCACAGATTAAAGATTTGGAGAATCCATATAGAGCAGATTCTCTTCAATTTTTTATTTATAATACGTTACCTGGAACTACTAGTGCTGCTGGTGAGAAAGCTAAGTTTTTAAAGGAGATTATCCTGGGAGAAGCTGTAGTAAAAGAAATCACACCTGCTTTTGCTTTTGAATTATTATCGCACATGAAAGGTGGACCTTCTATCGAGGTATTGCTTGATTTGGCTTTAGGTAATGATGTTGCTATTGCAAAAGAAGCGGCAAAAGTTCTTAAAACTCAGGTTTTCCTTTACGAAGCAGATACAGATCGTTTAGTGGAAGCCTTCAAAAACGGTAACGAAATAGTTAAAGATATTCTTGAAAGTTACGTACAAGCGGAGTTTTTTACAAAACTTCCGGATGTGGCAGAAAAAGTAGAGATCGTTACTTTTATTGCCGGTGAGGGAGATATTTCAACAGATTTACTTTCTCCGGGTAATCAGGCGCACTCTCGTTCAGACCGTGAGCTTCACGGACAATGTATGATCACGCCTCAGGCACAACAGGAAATTAAAGCACTACAGGCGCAACATCCTGACAAAAGTGTGATGTTGATTGCTGAAAAAGGGACAATGGGTGTAGGTTCTTCAAGAATGTCAGGTGTAAACAACGTGGCTCTGTGGACCGGTAAACAAGCAAGTCCATATATTCCTTTCGTAAATATTGCTCCAATTGTTGGGGGAACAAACGGTATTTCTCCGATTTTCCTAACTACGGTTGACGTTACGGGTGGTATTGGTCTTGACCTTAAAAACTGGGTTAAAAAGCTTGATGCTGATGGTAATATCGTTCGTAATGAGAATGATGAGCCAATTTTAGAAGAAACGTATTCTGTAGCAACAGGAACGGTTCTTACAATCAATATTAAAGAGAAAAAATTATATAAAGGCGACCAAGAGCTGATTGACATTTCTAAGGCATTTACTCCTCAGAAAATGGAATTCATTAAAGCTGGTGGTTCCTACGCGATTGTATTTGGTAAAAAACTTCAAACATTTGCAGCTAAGACTTTAGGAGTTGATTTTCCACTTGTATATGCTCCGTCAAAAGAAATTTCTATTGAAGGACAAGGTCTTACAGCAGTTGAGAAAATCTTCAACAGAAATGCTGTTGGTACCATTTCAAATAAAGCGTTACATGCAGGTTCAGATGTACGTGTAGAAGTAAATATCGTAGGTTCACAAGATACGACTGGTCTTATGACTGCTCAGGAATTAGAATCTATGGCTGCTACCGTAATTTCACCAATCGTTGACGGTGCTTACCAATCAGGTTGTCATACGGCTTCGGTTTGGGATAAAAAAGCACAGGCAAACATTCCAAAATTGATGAAATTTATGAACGATTTCGGTTTGATCACAGCTCGTGACCCGAAAGGTGTTTATCATGCTATGACCGATGTAATTCACAAAGTACTTAATGATATCACAATAGACGAGTGGGCGATCATTATTGGTGGTGACTCACACACAAGAATGTCAAAAGGTGTTGCTTTTGGTGCTGACTCCGGAACAGTGGCTCTTGCACTTGCTACAGGTGAAGCTTCAATGCCAATCCCTGAATCAGTGAAGGTAACGTTCAAAGGAGACATGAAAGGATACATGGACTTCCGTGATGTGGTTCATGCTACACAAGCTCAAATGCTTCAGAAATTTGGAGGAGAAAATGTATTCCAAGGTAGAATTATTGAGGTTCATATTGGAACTCTTAATGCAGATCAGGCCTTTACATTTACAGACTGGACTGCAGAGATGAAAGCAAAAGCTTCTATCTGTATTTCTGAAGATTATACTTTGATTGAATCATTGGAAATTGCTAAAGGCAGAATCCAGATCATGATCGATAAAGGTATGGATAATGAAAATCAGGTTCTTCAAGGATTAATTGATAAAGCAAATAAGAGAATCACAGAAATTATTTCTGGAGAGAAACCAGCTTTAATTCCAGATGCAAATGCGAAGTATTACGCTGAGGTTGTTGTTGATCTTGATGTGATTGCTGAGCCAATGATTGCAGATCCGGACGTTAATAATATTGATGTTTCTAAACGATATACACACGATACCATCCGACCATTGTCTTTTTATGGAGGAGTGAAAAAAGTAGATCTTGGATTTATTGGTTCTTGTATGGTTCACAAGGGTGATATGAAAATCCTTGCTCAAATGTTGAAAAATATTGAAGAGCAACACGGTAAAGTAGAGTTCTTGGCGCCGCTTGTAGTGGCACCACCTACTTATAACATCGTTGATGAATTGAAAGCAGAAGGAGACTGGGAAGTTTTACAAAAATATTCCGGTTTCGAATTTAACGATAGCGCTCCTAAAGGTGCAGCACGTACAGAATACGAAAACATGTTGTATTTAGAGCGTCCTGGATGTAACCTTTGTATGGGGAATCAAGAGAAAGCAGCAAAAGGAGATACTGTAATGGCAACTTCTACGCGCCTTTTCCAAGGAAGAGTTGTGGAAGATTCTGAAGGTAAAAAAGGAGAGTCTTTACTTTCTTCTACTCCGGTTGTAGTATTGTCTACAATTTTGGGTAGAACGCCTACTATCGAAGAATATAAAGTAGCTGTAGAAGGAATCAACCTTACTAAGTTTGCACCTTCTCACAAGTTATTGGTGAAATAAGCATACGATTAAACAATCATAATTCAAAGGCCCGAGTCACAAACTCGGGCTTTTTCTTTTATAGCGACTCTATTTTTCGTATCTTGGATGTTCAAAAAAAAATAACAAAACAATTTTATAATTATGGCATTTGATATTGAAATGATTAGAAAAGTGTATGACAACATGCCGGGTCGTGTTGATGCAGCACGCAAGATTGTTGGTCGTCCACTTACTTTAACAGAGAAAATTTTGTACAATCACCTTTGGGACGGAACTCCGTCTAAGGCGTTTGGAAGAGGAATCGATTATGTTGATTTTGCACCCGATCGTGTAGCATGTCAGGATGCCACGGCACAAATGGCATTATTACAGTTTATGCATGCCGGTAAATCTAAAGTGGCAGTTCCGACAACGGTTCACTGTGATCACTTGATTCAGGCAAAAGTAGATGCGGCAACTGATTTGGCGAGAGCAAAAACACAAAGTAATGAAGTTTTCGATTTCTTATCGTCAGTTTCAAATAAATACGGAATTGGTTTCTGGAAACCCGGAGCCGGAATTATTCACCAGGTAGTACTTGAAAATTATGCATTTCCGGGTGGAATGATGATCGGTACCGATTCGCATACTGTAAATGCAGGTGGTTTAGGAATGGTAGCGATTGGTGTTGGTGGAGCCGATGCTGTTGACGTGATGTCCGGTATGGCCTGGGAACTAAAATTCCCTAAATTAATCGGAGTAAAATTAACCGGTAAATTATCCGGTTGGACTGCTCCTAAAGATGTTATTCTTAAAGTAGCCGGTATACTTACTGTAAAAGGAGGAACTGGAGCTATCGTTGAATATTTTGGTGAAGGAGCAACTTCGATGTCCTGTACCGGAAAAGGAACGATTTGTAACATGGGAGCTGAGATTGGAGCGACAACCTCAACTTTTGGTTACGATGCTTCAATGGGACGTTATTTACGTTCTACCGACAGAGCAGATGTTGCCGATGCCGTAGATAAAGTAGCTTCTTACTTAACAGGAGATCCGGAAGTATATGCTAATCCCGAACAGTATTTTGATCAGGTGATCGAAATTAACTTATCGGAATTAGAGCCACACTTAAACGGTCCATTTACACCGGATTTAGCTACTCCGATTTCTAAAATGAAAGAAGAAGCCATCAAAAACAACTGGCCATTGCAAATTCAAGTCGGTTTAATAGGTTCTTGTACCAACTCTTCTTATGAGGATATTGCCCGTGCGGCTTCTTTAGCGAAACAAGTTTCGGCTAAAAATTTAAAAACTAAAGCCGAGTTTACAATCACTCCGGGTTCTGAGGTAGTGCGTTCTACTATTGAAAGAGATGGATTTATTGAAACTTTTCATAAAATTGGAGCTACTGTTTTTGCCAACGCCTGCGGACCTTGTATCGGTATGTGGGACAGAGAAGGGGCAGAGAAAGAAGAAAGAAATACAATCGTGCACTCTTTCAATCGTAACTTCTCAAAACGTGCCGATGGTAACCCGAATACACTGGCTTTTGTTGGTTCTCCGGAATTAGTAACTGCCATGGCTATTGCAGGTGATTTAGGTTTTAATCCGTTAACTGATACCTTAATCAACGAAGATGGTGAAGAAGTAATGCTTGAAGCGCCAACAGGAGATGAACTTCCTGCAAAAGGTTTCTATGCTGAGGATCCCGGATTTCAAGCTCCCGCTGCTGATGGTTCAGGAGTTCAGGTTGTTGTAAGTCCAACATCTGAGCGTTTGCAATTGTTGGCTCCGTTTGATGCGTGGGATGGTAAAAACATCACAGGTGCTAAATTGTTAATCAAAGCCTTCGGAAAATGTACTACAGATCATATTTCTATGGCAGGACCGTGGTTGCGTTTCCGTGGACACTTAGACAATATTTCGAACAATATGTTGATTGGTGCCGTAAATGCATTCAATCAAAAAACAAATTCAGTTAAAAATCAATTGACAGGTGAATACGATGCCGTTCCAGCTGTAGCTCGTGCCTATAAAGCAGCCGGAGTTCCGTCTATCGTTGTGGGAGATCATAATTATGGAGAAGGTTCTTCACGTGAGCATGCTGCAATGGAGCCACGTTTCTTAGGTGTTAAGGCGGTATTGGTAAAATCATTTGCCCGTATTCACGAAACAAACCTTAAAAAACAAGGTCTTTTAGGATTGACTTTTGCTAACGAAGCAGATTACGATAAAATTCAGGAGAATGATACGATTAACTTTACGGATTTAGTTGCTTTCGCTCCCGGAAAACCGTTAACCTTAGAATTTGTTCATGCAGATGGAACTAAAGATACTATTCTGGCAAACCATACGTACAACGAAGGACAAATAGGTTGGTTCGTTGCAGGTTCAGCACTAAATTTAATTGCTGCCGGAAAAGCTTAATCGTTAAGATTTTAATTATACTAAAAACGCGCTGTGTGAACAGTGCGTTTTTTATTTAAGAGCTTTTTCGGTTATTTAAAATAGTTTAAGTTGCCTCAGTTATTTTATAGCTATAATCAAATGATTTGAATAGCCTCCTGCTCTCAATGTTATTATGTTAAGAAAATTTTTCACGCAGATTTTGCAGATTTTGCAGATTTTTTTTTATTTCAATCTGCAAAATCTGCGTGAGACTTTTTTTTGATAATACTTTTGAATCTTTTGGATGATTACAAATATTTTATAGCTACAATCAAATGATTTGAATAGCCTCCTGCTCTCAATGTTATTATGTTAAGAAAATTTTTCACGCAGATTTTGCTGATTTTGCTGATTTTTTTTTATTTCAATCTGCTAAATCTGCGTGAGACTTTTTTTGATAATCCTTTTGAATCTTTTGGATGATTACAAAACACAATTGTGAAGTTGTGATAAAATTGTTTAGTTTAATCCCCAGTAAATTAATCCGCTGATCATCCATAGTAAAATCCATTGTCCTAATTTTAAATAGTTGTTTGGGAATTTTTTCGAGATTGCGATTCCTATTAGCCACACTATTCCATATCCCAGAAAATAAACGGCTGCTAATTGAAGTAACATTCTTTCGCTAATCAAAAAATCGGTAAAATTGATTAGTCCGAGTCCGATGGTGGCAAATAATAAATCAAACGAAATCCAATGCCATCCACACCTTGCCATGGTCCATTTTTCCTGTTTCAGATCTTTTTCATTAAGTCCATCTTTGGGTTCTATTGTTCTCAATTCTTTGTCGCCAATAAAGGTGTGAATTAGGAATGCGAATAAAGTGAGAATGTTGGCTAATAAAATAGGTATATTCATGTTGTTCTTTGTTTTTGCTTACGGGACATTGTTTTTCTTAGTATTCTTACCCATAAACTCCAGGGGGTATTTACTTTGTTTTTTGTAAAATGATTTTCTACTTTATCAAACGAATCTTCTACTACGGCATCGTGTAACCAACGAATGGCTATTGCCCATCGTAAAGAGGTTTTTCCGGTGGTTCTCATGTCAATAGTATGAGAAAGTTCTGTTTTATCGATCGTTATGGGTTTTAAATCAAATCGGTGAAAACCGTCAAAACCAGTCATATCAAACTGAAATGTTACGGTTTGACCAGGGAGATATTCTGTTACAAAATACCGTATTGGCCCGTGTCCGCCTTTGGAACCGACTTGTAATCCTTTGTCTAATTTCATCGGGAACCATTTTTCATTAGCAAATAGCATATCGTTTTCGGTGGATAAGGTGCTTAATAATTTTGCTACTTCTTCGATAGGTTGATTGATTTCTCGTTTATGAATGTTGAGTACTTTCATTTTATTTTCCAATTAAGATGTGATACTGTTTTGGGATTTCAACTCCGCTAAAATGATTGGTCAGTCCGTATAATATTAATGTCGTACTGCAGATTCCAATCATTAAAATTAATATAGCCTGACTATTTGGTGTTATGCCAACAAGAGTCTGTTTCATTTTTTTGCTGTGAATGGCGGCTATATGTCCAAAGAATGAAATAATGGCAAGGCTGTAATAGGGAATAAAAAATAAGTTTAAGGGGAAGGTGTTTAATCCGGCTGCGCCAAAATAAAAGTTGGTGTCAAGATTCAGATAGAGGCGACCTATGAGAATAACGGGTACATGGATAAGAAGAAAAACAGCCAGATAGAGCCCCGTCCAAATCTGTAATTTGTCAAAGTTTGTTATCGTAGTTTTTCGACTTTTTCTAAAAAGCGTAAGACCTGAAACAATTTGAACTAAAACGGCGGTCAATAGAATAGTTTCAACGAAAATATTGCGATAAAAATGCCGCAAGAGGTTCATTATTTCAATGTGTTTTGCTGCGCCATTAATACTGCAAATGTGATTGAATAAATGCAGTCCGACAAACAGCGTGATGGTGATTCCGGATAAACGATGTAGTTTTTTGATTGTCATTCGGTTTCTTTTCCTGTAAAATAAAGCCTAATAATCCTGATTACATTTGATTTAAATCAAATTCGTTTTTTGGGATTGCGAATTCTGCTTAGTGTTTCAAGGGTGATTCCCAAATAAGAGGCAATATGTGTGAGCGGAACTCTTTGTGTAATATAGGGACGGATTTTGAGTAAACTTTCGTATTTCTGCTGGGCAGATTCAAATTGAATGGAAACAATACGACTCCGCAATTGCAGCATTATTCGAGTGGTGATCATTCTCCCCAATCGGTCAAAATCGTGGTGTTTATTGCATAGTTTGTTAATATTTTGCATGGATATTTCCAAAAAAGTAGTGGGTTCAAGAAGTTCTATAAAATAAGAACTTGGTGTGCTCTGAAAAAAGCCATCAATAGAAGTAATAAATTCATTTTCGAAAGCAAACCAATCGGTAATGTCTTTGCCGTCTTTGAGGTAAAATGCCCTTGCAGCACCTTTCACAATAAAATAGGTTTTGCTTACATGTTCCCCTTCTCTTATCAATACGGTGGATTTTTCGAGTGTAAAAAGTTCAGCCGCCTGTTTAAAATCTGCCTTGGTGTTTTCTGTTAAAGGAGAATAAGTATCGCTAACCAATTTTATTGCCTGCTCCAGTCCCTGTGGGTTTTCCATAAGTTAGAAATTGTAAAAACGCGCACCATTTCATAAATATATCTGATGCAAAATGATTTGGATTTGTTTTTGCGTATTTTATTACAGCAGGGTCTTGCAGGCATTGAGACAGTTGCCATTGCTGATCATTGAAAATACGGTTACTCAAATATACTACAAAAATGGAATAGAATTAAAAGCTTAATTGAAGATGCGGCTAAAAAAAAAGTAGCTTTTTTTTTATGGATTTGATATAAATAAGGCCCGTTTTGATGTAAAATTGTTAATTTCGGTAAAAACAAGTGTTAAAAACTAGGCTTTTTTGTTTAAAAAAGTTAAATTCGCTCTATAAGTAATAGAATTGTGTTTTTTACTAATGGAACACAAAATTGAGAATAAAAAAATCCCCCCAAATAATGATTTTTAGGTTAACTGTTGTATTATTTTTTTTTAGTTTGAGTGCGTTTTCACAGGAGAAATATACGAAACATATTATTTCAGAAGGTGAGAATTTATCAGTAATAGCACAAAAATACGGAGTAAAAACCAGAGAAATTATTGAAGCAAATCCGAATAGTCCTAAGATACTAAAATTAAAATCGGTTTTGTTGATTCCAAACAAAAAGCAGAAAGTAGTTGCCAGTAAAAAAGCGGTTGCCAGTAAAAAGGAAACACCAGTAGTTGCTGATACTCCCGGATTGCATGTTATTCTTGCTAAAGAAACACTTTGGGGTATTGCTAAGAAGTACAATGTTTCGGTAGAAGAGTTAAAGGGAGCCAACCCGTTTTTGGAAACAGAAGGTTTAAAAATAGGACAACAGATTGCGATTCCTTCCAAAGTAGTAGCAGAAGCAGAAAAACCGATTGAAACTATTGATGCTGCAAAACCGGAAGAGGTTGAGGTTGCCAGAGAAGTTTTGTCTAAAGAAACCAAATACGCAATTGCAAAAGAATTCGGGATTACTGTTGCAGAATTAGAGAAACAGAATCCAGCGATAAAGAAAAGATTGAAGGTCGGTTATGTGCTTAAAATAAAAACTTCCAAAGAAAAAGCAGAGGCATTACAAGCTTTAAAACCTACTCCTGAAATAAAAGATCCTACATCAACTCCTAGTGGGATTACCGAGAATCCAGTTGTCGTTGTCGATTCGTCAACAGTTATTAAGGTTAGTAATTATTCCGATTTAGTTAATCAACTAATTGAAAGTGCTACTCAGAATATCGGAATTCGGTATCGTTCAGGTGGAACTACCAGAGCAGGTTACGATTGTTCCGGTTTAATGATTTCAACTTTTAGTGGTTTTGACATTAAGTTACCCCGAAGTTCTATTGAGCAGTCTCGCATCGGAATGAGAGTTAGCGCTGATGAGGCACAAAAGGGAGATTTGATTTTCTTTAAAACCAATGGCAGACGTCGTATTAATCACGTTGGTATGGTGGTAGAAGTAGCCGATGGTGAAATTAAGTTTGTACATTCCGCAACTCATGGCGGAGTTATGATTTCTTCTACTAAAGAGGCGTATTACGGAAGGAATTTTTCACAGGTAAATCGTGTTCTGAAATAATTTCAACAAACACTATGCCTTTAGAAAAAGTGATTTTTTAAATTCTTCAATAGGTAGTGGTTTGTTTAAAAACGCCGTTACATAATTATTTTTATTTATTTGTTCGATTTCATCCGGGTCTAAAGTTGAGGAGAGCACATAAATTTGAACTTCTTTTTTAAATTCACTACTTAATTTATCGTAGGCATTCAGAAATTCAAAGCCATTCATTACAGGCATTTGAATGTCTAATAGAATAATCAGAGACTGTTGCAGGTTTTTGTGGTTAGAAAGCCATTGTAGCGCTTCCAGACCATTATTCGTAATGTTTACCTCCGTCACATCAAGAAACTTTTTTAGCAATTGTTTAATGACCAATTGATCGATCAGATTGTCTTCGATTAATAAAAATACAGGTTTATGTTCCATTTGAGTTTGGTATTGTTACAATAAATTTACTTCCAATACTATTTTCTGAGGAGACGAAAATGGTACCTTTAATATTTTCGACGGCTTCTTTTACTATATAAAGACCTAATCCGGAGCCTTTGTTTTTGTTAGTTCCAAAGTACATTTCAAAGATGTGTTCTTTGAATTCATCTTTAATTCCAATTCCGTTATCTGCTATTTCAATTTTATTAAAACCATCCGAAATATAAGTTTTAATAGAAATAAACATTTCTTGTTTACTACTGTCTGCATATTTTATAGCGTTTGAAAGTAAATTTGAAATGATAATTTTTAAACGCAAGCCATCACTCTGAATCTCGTCAATTAAAAGTTCTTTTTTGATTTCGATGCGATTGGCATTTTCGATATGCATCAATTGCGCAATGGCTTCATTAAATATTTCCTGAAGGCTTACCGGTTCGATAATAATAAGTTTACGTTTGTTTTTAGAATAGTCTATAATGTCGCTAATAAACTGATCTTGCCTAGTAAGACTTTGGTGCATTAAAGTCAGATAATCTCTAATCTGATGGATGTTGTCTTCTAATTGTGTAATCTCAATAAGTCCTTGCAAAGACGTGATGGGTGATCTCAAATCGTGCGATGCACTATAAACGAAACGATCCAGTTCGTGATTTACCAGCAGTAGATTTTCGTTTTTAACTTCGATTTCTTTTTTAGAAGTAAGCAGTCTTCTTACCATTATCGAGTAGTAGCAACTTACACTGCAGATGATCACGAGGATGAAAAAAATATTTGTGATCGTTAAGAGGGTTTTTATTTTTCTGGTTCCTTCTCCGAGTGTGTTTGAGAAGTTGCGTTCGTTGATCGTGAGCTTGTCACTAATTTGGCTAATTTGAAGCAGGTACTTTTGCTGATCCTGAAGCGTAAGGATATTGCGTTTGACTTTTGCATTGATCTCTGTTCCAATGACGTATAATTCGTCAATTAATTGATCCCCTTGTTCCCATTCGTGAATGGCTTTTGCTAAAAAAGGAATTTCTTTAAAATGGATAAACAACCAAACAAGATCATCAATGTCTTCTTTGTGATTTCGACCTGTTAAGAAACCTTTGCGGGCAGCAATATTATCGCCTGCTTTCAAAAGTGTTTTACGGGCAATACCATCTCCTTGCGGGACTTTTAATTCTTCATTGTATAATTTCCATTGTTCAGCTTCGCGGGTATAGAGATAAGTAATAAGGTGTCGGGAGGCATCTTTTTGACCTTTTGAATAATGTGATTCCCCATTTACATAGGCTCTGTTGGCAGATAGTATTTTGATAGTGAAAAAATTAATACAGATCAATAAAGCGCATGAAATGAATACAATCAATAGCAGTATAAATACATTTGGAAAACGTAAATTCTTTAAAACCTGGCCCTTCAACATAGTTTTTTAATTTGTAGGTTACTGATTCGGATTCCTTATTTTAATGAGTATCTGACAGCATTGTTTTTTATTGACACTTTTGGAACTTGATTGTTTATTTGGTGAAAAATAAACAATTGTTAATTAATTCTTAAGGTTAAGGGCTTTTATGTGACTCCTCTCAAAATTAATAAAAAAAAAGAAAAGTTTTACAAATGACAAAATATTTCTTTTTTGTTATATTTAGTTTAATTTATTTACATGTAACTGGTTGGTTTTTAGTTTATTGTTTGTTTTGGTGTAAGAATTTTTTGTATGGATTGAAATTTGAAGAATAAACCTAGGAATAAAGACTGATAAGAGAGGTTATCACTTAAAATTCCTGTTTTGTAGCCTTTTTTGTTTAATCTTTTGGTTTGTTTTTCTGCTCTTTTGCAATACCATCGTGGTTCAGTTGGGGCCAAAAAAAACTGCAAATGGTGAATTTGCAGTTTTCTGGTTTTTTATAGAAGAAGTTATTTCGTTTGCACTTTAATCCATTGCAGGACTTCGTTCATTGCAATTGGAGAAAGTGTTTGTTCTATTTTTGAATATTCATCGGGAGAACCCGTTTGACATTCCTGAAACAGGTGATTTAAATTTGGGATCTCTTTTATAGTTACCTTTTTATTGCCTCCTTTTGCAAGTGCCTTTTGAATGATTTCTAAATTTTCTTTAGGAGCGACCTGTAAATCTTTCTCTCCGTTTAGGGCTAAAACAGGGCACTTCACTTTTTCTAATACCGGTTCCGGATTGTATCTTAAAAAATAAGCCATCCATGGATTTGTTACTTGAGCAACTCGTAAATTGACATAATCTTCTAAGGTCATACTTCCGGGTTTGTCTGGATTATTTTGGGATACTTCGGTTAGATAAGTTGTTAGCTGCGTTTTTAATTCCTGTGGGTCCTTATATTTATTTACAATCTCAAAAGTTTTTTGATTTATGATTTTTGTTCTTTCAATGTCAGAATCAAAAGCTCCTCCTGCTTTTGCTATTAATTTTTGCTGTAGTAGAAGCAATTGATCGCCTTGTAATCCAGGCCCTGCCATCAAGACGATAAAAGCAATGTCTTTGGATTTACTGGCTAGGATAGGAGCGATTAACCCGCCTTCGCTATGTCCCACTAATCCTATTTTCTTTTTATTGATTTCTTTTCTGGAAAGCAAAAATTGAACTCCGGCTTCGACATCTGTAGAAAAATCTAATGAAGTTCCCGTTTTAAAATCTCCTTTTGAAGCCGCAGTTCCTCGGTCATCAAAACGTAAAACAGCAATGCCATTTTTAGTTAAGTAATCCGATAATACCAGAAAAGGTTTGTGCCCCAGTAGTTCTTCGTCTCTGTTTTGTGGTCCACTTCCGCTGATTAAAATTACAGCAGGAAATACGCCTTCTTTTTTCGGTAATGTCAAAGTTCCGGCTAAATTTATTCCGGCTGACTTGTTTTCAAAAACAACATCTTCGCTATAATATGGAAATGGTTTTACGGGTTCCTGAGGACGCACGAGCTTTTCTTTTTCAATTTTTTCTTTGGATAAATTCAATGGAAAAGATTGTCCACCTTGTTTAAAAATTCCTGTAATAGTATTGTCTTTGCCTAAAACACCTTCATACTCAATTCGGAAATTAGCTAAGGCAATTTTCAAAGTCGAATTTTCATAGCTGGTTGAGGTGGTAGGGATTCCGATCGCTTTTTGATCCGGACTGTCCATAGTGGAGCTAAATCCGTTCTCATTTTTGTTTACATTAAAAATAACGGTCAATTGTGTCCCCTGCACTTTTAAAATTCCGTTCCACTGCCCAGTGATATCTTGTGCAAAAACGGTTGTTATGCTACTAAAAGCAAGTAATAATAGAAGTAGTTTCTTCATGGTTTAATAAGATGGTTTTATAGTTGGTTTTATAAGAACACGAATTTACAGTAAAGTAATATAGAAGCAGTATATTTTTTAATACAATTTAGAAGAGATCAAGTCCAAAAGTTGTGGAGTGATTTTTAGAAATTCTCTTTTGTTAGAAGTAGCGCATCTTATACTTTTTCATCGCTGTTTTTTAAGTCGCTATTTCCTAGTTTCTCATTTTGACGATCTCGCAAAGACGCCAAGTCGCCAAGTTTTAATAAAAAAACAGAAAAAAAACTTTGCGACTCTGCGACTCTGCGAGATTTTCACTTCCCCGCAACTTTTGAATTTGATCCCTTTAAAAGTAGTAAAGCATCGCTATTTCCTTAAAAAGTCGCATACATAAGCAATCGTTTGAACGCATAAATTGAAGGAACTGCCGGAAAATAGAGATTAATTCGTTTCTTGAATTCATTTGATAATTCCTGAAATTCCTGGTCTTTCAGACGTTCTTGATAAACTGTGAGTGCAGAGCCCGAAATAAAGTCAAAAAAGGAATCCTGCTGAGTTGAAATCAACGGATATACTTTTTGGTATAAAACCAAATTTTGCCCGCCATTATCAAAAAGGATTTTAGCATATTGATCCAAAGTCAAAACCGGAGAAGGACGTGTCCAATGATTTAAATAAGAAGCATAAGGTTCTTCCTGTACTAAATCTAATAAAATTTTGTTCAATACATTTTCCGTTTGCTGTGGCATTTGTATAACCAATTGTCCGCCTGACTTAATACGGGATATTATTTTGGTGAAAAGCTCCTCATGATGATCGACCCATTGTAAGGCTGCATTCGAAAAGATCAAATCCCATTTGGTTTCCTGTTCCAGTTGTTCTGAAATAGAAAATTGTCTGAATTGTATATTTTCCTGATGAGGTGCTTTTGCCAGCATTTCAGCAGAAGAGTCGATTCCAAGTACAACAGGATCCGTAAGTTGATTAGACAGTTTTTGGGTTAATTCACCGGTACCGCAACCTAAATCAATAACTTTTAGATTGGGTTTGTCAACGATATGACTGGTAAGGTCTCCAAACGGTTTATAACGGTCTTCTTTAAATTCGTTGTATTTGTTTGGATCCCAGGTCATGATGTTTTGTTTTGTAGTTTATAAAAATCAACTTAACTAAAATACAAATTAAAATTCTGCTAAAAAGTCCAAATTCAGAATAATGCAAACAAGTACGAATTATTTTTTAGTTTTTTATTCTGGATGATAATTTCCTTTGTAAGATGATCATCGTCTTCTGGCAGCGCTTCTGGTATGAGGCCTTACATAAGTACCGTCTTTTCTTGTATACCCTTTTACCGAAACACTTCCTCCAGATGAAGTTGTAGTTGAAGAGCGATTATAATTTTGTGTTGAAGAATCCGGTCTAGTGGAACTGCTTGATAAAGAACTATTATTGTATACAGGATTAATCACCCATCCTTTATAGTCTCCCCATTTTATTTGTCTTTGTTTTTTATCACTTCGATTGATATAGGCACCAGATCCTTTTGGAATTAATGCAACAGATTGAGTTCCTTCTTTTGAACTGTAAATAGTAGTATCTTCATCGATATTGACATAATAATAATTTGTAGCACAAGAATTTAAGATAAACAATAGTGCAATCAGTAAAAATTTTTTCATAAAAAAGTTTTTAAATTAAGTTAGTTCAAATTTAAAGAGCTGATTTAATCGGATCTTACGGAAAACCATAAACTCAGTTTTTATTCTGAATTTATTAAGCGAATCGTTTTTATCAGGAATAAGAATGATATCCCTTTGTGTTGGGTTTACTACAAAAGAGATACTGATAAGCTCAACCCGCAAAGAAACCGTTAAAAATATTCTTAGGTATGAAAGAAGTTTATAAGCTGTATTTGTTCTACACTAACCCACATGCTGTTTGGAATTTGGAATTTTAATATTTGGAATTTCACAACCAGATTATAAAATTTCCAAAAAAGGTATATCTTTAACCAACCAAAAATTAGAATAATGCAAGAAGACAACCAAGAACATTTTAAAAGAGAACTCGGATTATTAGATGGAACCATGCTTGTGGTAGGTTCTATGATCGGGTCAGGGATTTTTATAGTAAGTGCTGATATTACCAGACAAGTAGGTTCTGCCGGATGGCTGACACTGATTTGGCTGCTTTCAGGATTAATTACAGTTATTGCGGCTGTGAGTTATGGAGAATTGAGTGCCATGTTTCCAAAAGCGGGAGGACAGTATGTGTACCTGAAAGAAGCATACAATAAATTGATTGCGTTTCTGTACGGCTGGAGCTTTTTTGCTGTCATACAAACCGGTACAATTGCTGCGGTAGGAGTGGCTTTCTCCAAGTTTGCGGCTTATCTTTATGAACCTTTGAGTGACGAAAATGTATTGTTTACATTGGGGGCTTTTAAACTCAATGCCGCTCAGATTGTTTCGATTTTCACGATTATTTTATTGACGTATATTAATAGCCGTGGTGTAAAAAACGGAAAGATTCTGCAAACGGTTCTTACGATTATCAAAATTTTATCCTTGTTGGGCTTAATCGTTTTTGGATTAACGCTGGCTGCGAAAGCTTCGGTTTGGGATGCCAACTGGGCGGATGCCTGGACAACACGTGCTTATAATGCCGAAACAGGCTCATGGCTTCCGATTGGCGGAACGGCTTTGATTACTGGTATCTCTGCGGCGATGGTAGGATCTTTATTTTCAAGTGATGCTTGGAATGGGGTGACTTTTATTGCAGGAGAAATTAAAAACCCAAAACGTAACGTTGGTTTCAGTTTGTTTCTTGGAACTTTTATAGTGACGATTATTTATGTATTAACCAATTTGATGTATTTGGCTGTAATTCCGCTTAACGAAATTGCAACAGCAAAATCAGATCGTGTAGCCGTTGTAGCTTCAGATTATATTTTTGGAGATATCGGAACGTTGATTATCGCAATCATGATTATGATCTCGACTTTTGCCTGTAATAATGGATTGATTATGGCTGGGGCAAGAGTTTATTATACGATGGCAAATGATGGTCTGTTCTTCAAAAAAGCAGCTGTTCTAAACGAATCGAGTGTTCCGGAATGGGCACTTTGGGCGCAATGTTTCTGGGCTTCGGCTTTGTGTTTGACAGGGAAATACGGAGATTTATTGGACTTCGTAATTATCATCGTTTTGATTTTTTATATTTTAACAATTTACGGAATCTTTATCCTACGCAGAAAAATGCCAGACGTAGAGCGACCTTATAAAGCGTTTGGATATCCGTTTTTACCACTGCTGTATATTGTAATTGCGACTGCTATTTGTATTTCGCTATTAATCACAAAATTCTCAACCTGTGGCTGGGGAATCTTGATTATGTTAATTGGAATTCCGGTGTATTATTTAACGAAACCGAAAGAGGTTTAGCTAGGAGTTGCTGAGGTTCTGAGATGCTGAGATGCTGAGTTTTTTTGTTTCAAGTTTCAGGTTTCAAGTTTCAGGTTTGAAGTTTCAGGTTTGAAGTTTCAAGTTTCAGGTCTCAGGTTTCAAGTGGAAGACTTTGCGATTTTGCGTCTTTGCGAGAAATTTAACCGCAAGGTTCGCAAAGGGTTTGCGTAAAGAGCGCAAGGCTTTTTTAAGGTGCACAATTTTTTGTTCGCAAAGACATAAAGCTTTTACCTCTGTAGCTCAGAATCTTAGAACCTCAGTACCTAAGAACCTTAGAAGCTAAAAAAAACGACACTACTTTAAGAAAAGAGAGTGTCGTTTAAATCAAATGATCAATTGTCGCAGTAGCTTAAACTACTTCAGGCTCAACAGACGATTTTATTGTTGAATTAATAATAGACATTGTAAAGGGATCCATTTCGCCGGAGAAAAAAGCATCCAATACATTCTGAAATATAGGATTCGTATTTTCTACCAGGAAAAAAAGTGTCATGCAAGAACGCAATTTGCGAGCATCTAAGTCTCCCAAAATAGCTTCGGCAGATTTTCTATTATACGTTAATAATAGTTCTGAAATTTCGATAAGGTGTTTTCCTAATATAGGATGCTCCAGAAAATCAGCCGCTTCTTTCAGGTCGTTAATGGCATAATAATTTGCAGTATCGCTCTTGCCTAATCCTTTGATTTGAGGGAAGATAAACCACATCCAGTGGGTTTCTTTTTTCCCTTTGTTAATCTCAGAAAGAGCAGTAAGATAAAGTTTGTTTTGCGCATCTAAAAAGCGCATTAAATCATTGTTTGAATAAGCCATTTTGGTATTTTATTTATAAAAAAAAGGGTTGCAAAAGTACAAAAAAAATCGGGTTTATCTAGTAAAAGCTTCATACAGTGTGCGTTTTAACTTTTGAAGGAAGGTATCTCTTACGCTAATACACGTGTAAAAAAGCGTGTTATTTACTTTATTGGGTCATAATCATCACTTTCGGAAGGTTCTTCTAAAAGTCAGATTGATTCGGGGTAATACGTTTTTGGCTGTCTTAGGAACCTGATGTTGCCAAAAACTATTTGTGGTTCCTGCCATTAACAAAAAAGAACCATGATGTAATGGAATTTCCACCTGACCAATGTCTTTTCTAAACTTATGACGCAAGCGAAACATTCTGGTATCTCCAAAAGTCACTGATGCAATAATTGGATTTGAACCGGTATGGTGTTCTTTATCACTGTGCCAGGCTACACTGTCGTTACCGTTTCGATACAAATTAAGGAGCAGACTATTAAAATCAAGTTGGGTTTCTTTTTCTACCCGGCTTCTGATGCTCAATAAATCATAAGACCAGTCCGGGCCTTTTGGGTCTGCACCCTTATTCTCTTTATCCTCATACCAGGCAATCATTCTGGGTGCCGTAACGGTTTTATCAAACATTTCCATTTCATATTCTCTCCATTTGGTTTGATGAAGCAGTTTTTCATAATATTGATCCGATTCTTCTTTGCTGAAAAAATTATCAATCAGAATCAGTTCGCAGTCAGGCAGGTCAAATACGGTTTTTCCGCGAAGGCCTGAAGTAAATAATTCGGTATCGTTAAATAGTGTCATGACTCAATTTTTTAAGATAAAGCTTGTTTTGAGAACTGTTTGTTAAATAGAATTTTATTCGGGTGCTTTTCTGCGTAAGCAAAAATTAAATGCATAATGTATTGATTGCTTTTGTAAGGTGTAACATAATTTTTGACTTCTGATGGTTCTGTAATGGAAGCGTCTGAAGGAATGTATCCCATACCGTAAAAATGCCCTTTTTCAATCCAGATACAACTGCGCTCGTCAGTAGACCTGCCTTTGTCTATAATGGCGAAACTGGGTCTTTGGTTTAATAAAAAATCAATTGCATTGTCAACTTGTTCGTTGTGCAGTGCGACATCAGGGGAGTCTTCGATGTCATTATTTTGAAAAATTACTCCCTCTTCAGGTTTTGAATATTTACAAAAGCGCTGGTCGATTTTAAATTGTTCAGATAAACTTCTCAATAAGTTGATGGCATCATAAAGGCTGTTAAATTCATAAGTACAAACCTGAAATTTGTTGACTTTGCCGATTGCTAAATATTTATAACCATTTCGGGCTTCATATTGATAAAGTCCATATTTGGGTTCAAAACGTTTTAATGCCCGATTGTAGGTGGGCCATAATTGTTTGATTTCGGTACATTCTAAAAGCAACGCCATTAATTCAGTAGCACAAATTTCAAAAGAAATCCCGTAAATATCCCGCAGGAAATTTTGCCTTTGGGAGTTAATGTTATGCCCACTGAAATGAGAAGCAACACGTTTTTTTATGTTCACGGCTTTACCAACATAAATGACTTTTTTTACCTGATTATAAAAATAATAGACTCCCGGTTTTTCCGGTAATTGAGTAAAATCGTCAGGAGGCAGATTGGGAGGTAAACGTTGGTCTTGTGCCGTTTTTAGAATCATTTTTTCTATTTCTCCGGCATCGTCCCATTCAAGTAATAAAGAAAATAAAAGGGCAGTAGCATCTGCATCTCCGCCGGCACGATGCCTGTTTTCTAGAACTATATCTAATGAATTACAAAGATTGCCTAAACTATACGAACTTAATCCGGGTTTGATTTTTCTTGCTGCGCGAACGGTGCATAGCTTTCTTGCTGTCCATTTGAATCCCGCTTGTTCAAGTTGGTGTCGTACAAACGAATAATCAAAATTGACATTGTGTGCCACGAAAATACGATCAGTAAGCATTTCCAGTACTTTATCTGAAATAGCATCGAAGACCGGTGCATTTGCGACCATTTCGTTATTGATTCCTGTTAATCCAAAAATAGCAGCCGGTATTTCTCTTTCCGGATTTACAAGTGTTTCATAACGGTCGATTACATTTATACCGTCATGAATAACGATGGCAATTTCTGTAATGCGGCTGCCACTGGCATTACCGCCGGTGGTTTCGATATCTACTATGGCATATTCCTGCTTTTTCATTTTTATAAAACGTAAATTCTTCTTTTGTTATTTAGATGCTTAATACGTGGCGCTATGTTTATTTGAATAAGTGAGCGTTACAAAGACTATGTTTTTATCTGTTAAAAAATAATGGTTTTCCTGTTTTAAAATTTCATTCGATGTCGGGGCAGATGAATTTCATGTTCCTGCGGATAAGGTTTTCGATGCGTATTACTGACATCTTCCTTAATTTGATTTTGAGTTTTAAACTGATGCTCTTTCGAATCGCTGTAACGCGGATCAGGAATAAAAGGCATTTTAGCCATTTTGTTAATGGTAATAGTCGGAAAGTGATAATCAACTTCTACAGTACCTAATAACAAATAACAGCCACCACCCTGAAACGGATATTGTATCAGACTATCCGGGAAATGTGCCGTATCAAAATAAGTTCCCTCATTGTCCACCCAGGTTCCAAAATACATGGCTCCTTTTTTAGTGGGTACGTGTTTTCTTGAAATTAAATACGCCAACATTCGGACTTGTTTTTTATGATACACCACAAGATCTTTGGCCATGATATCACCACGATATTTGGTTTGCAATAAATCAAAAGGAGAACAGGAAACGGGGAAACTCAGCAGCTCTATTTCATCAAAAGCATCTTCAAAAAAAGAACGTTCCAAAGTCGGAAGTTTGTATTCTTTGGCTGGTTCCTGCAAGAGCATCAGACTTCTGTTTTCGGGTTTGAAATTGGTTAAAAGCAGACTGGCTACAACCAGAAGCTGATTTTTGGTTTTTCCTGTAAAGCGAAAAGCACCAATAAAAATCAAAATTTTAATACCTTCCAAACCAATTGGAATGCGATTGATGAAATCCTCCAAAGAGGCAAAATCGCCATTTTTAGCACGATCGGATATGATGAGTAAGGTTATTTTTGATTCTAAACGCTCCAGATGCATAAAACCTAAATAAACAGCAGTGCCATATAAAGTGGTTTGGTAATCGCTTTTGTTGACACAAGGATTCTCAATCGTTGCTCCCGACATACGTGTTTCGTGTACGTAAACTTCGGTTCTGTAAAAACCACCCTGATTGTTGATTACCGCCACCATAAATTCGATAGGATAATTAACCTTCAAATACAAACTCTGATAACTTTCTACGGCATAAGAAGCGGAATGTGCTTTACAAAAAGAATAACCCGCAAAAGATTCAATCTGACGGTAAATTTCTTCACTAAGCGCTTGAGGATGCCCTTTTTGGGCACAACAGGCAAAGAAATTGTCTTTTACTTTTTGTAACGCTGTTTTAGATCTGCCTTTACCGGACATGGCACGACGCAGGATATCTCCGTCGGCAGCAGGAAGACCTCCGTAATGCAGGGCGATTTTAATCACATCTTCCTGATACACCATAATACCGTAGGTTTCTCCGAGCTGCTCTTTAAATACCTCATGAAAATAATCAAACTGATTGGGGTGATTGTGGCGAAAAATATATTCTTTCATCATTCCGGATTGTGCTACACCGGGACGAATAATAGAGGAAGCGGCTACCAGAATTTTATACGTATCACAATTCAAACGACGCAATAAACCACGCATGGCTGGGCTTTCAATATAAAAACAGCCAATGGTTTTTCCTTGAGCCAGATAGGTATTGCAAACGGCTTCGTCTTTAGAAATAGCGGTGTTGCGAATATCAACTTTAATGCCTCTGTTTTTTTCAATAAGTTTCACACTATCGTCAATGTGACCAATACCACGCTGGCTTAGAATATCAAATTTTTCAAAGCCAATATCTTCCGCTGTATGCATGTCAAAAAGAACAATGGGGAATCCTTTTGGAGGCATTTCCAGAGGCGTGTAGTTTGTTATCGGTTCTTCGGATACGATAATACCGCAAGAGTGCATGCTACGTTGATTGGGATATTTTTCAAGCAGCATACCGTATTCCTGCACGAGTTTTACAATTGAATTTGGTTCGTGCAGATTCATTGGATTTTTGGCGAGTTTGTCAAGTTCTTCTTTTGGAAGACCAAATACTTTACCCACTTCGCGAAAGATGGAGCGGTATTTGAATTCGACGTTAGTACCGCAAAAAGCCACATGATCCCTGCCGTATTTATCGAATATATAGTGAAGAATGGTATCGCGTTCTTTCCAGCTCCAATCGATATCAAAATCGGGAGGACTTTTACGGTTGAGGTTTAAAAAACGTTCAAAATAAAGATCCAATTCTATCGGGCAGATATCTGTAATGCCTAAACAATAAGCAATAATACTATTGGCACCGCTACCACGGCCAATGTGCATAAAACCCTGACTGTTGCTGTATTGTATGATATCCCAGGTGATTAAAAAATAACCGCTAAACTCCAGTTCGTCAATTACTTTGAGCTCTTTTTCGATGCGTGATTTTGCCAAAGTATGATTTTCGCCATAGCGCCAAATCAATCCTTTTTGCGCCAGCTCCGTTAGTAAAGCAAAGTCGGTCTTGCGATCGGTAGTAAAAAACTTTTTATTTTTTGGAGTTTTAAATTCGTAGGTGAAATTACATTCGTCAATAACCTTTTGTGTATTGGCAATAATTTCCGGGTAATCGTCATAAGCAGATAAAAGGGACGAAAGAGGAAGCATTACTTCAGAAGTACTGCAATAATCAGCCTCAGTAAGTTTAGACAGTATGTTGTTGGTGTCTATGGCACGTAAAATTTTATGAAGATTAAATTCTTTTTTGGTTTGAAAAGTTACGGGCTGTAAAACAACCATTTTTTGGATTTTAGTTTTCCATTCTTTTAGAAAAAGCTTTGGTAAATCTTCAGGCCGAATTCCGATAAATTCATTTTCGCGAAGAACAGGAGGTGCATTTTCTAAAGGATAGATAAGAAAGACAGCTTCAAATTCGGGTGCAATTTGAGGCAGCGTTTCTCCGCTGAAATTATGTGCCGTCAAAAACCGATTCATTTCTGCAAGACCGTCTGCATTTTTTGCCAAACCGATATAACGTAATTGATGTTGCGAACGAAATTCGATACCAATTAAAGGTTTTATACCTTTTGGTTCACAGCCTTTTATAAAATCATAAATTCCGGTGACAGTATTAATGTCGGTAAGTGCCATGGCTTTTACATTGCATTCGACGGCCTGCTCAAGAAGTTTCTCAAGAGAAATAGTGCCATAACGCAGCGAATGAAAAGAATGACAGTTGAGATACATTAGAGGTGGCGTTTTAAAATTTCATTTTTAGTGTTGGGTTTGATAGACGCTCCGGCGCAACGCATAACGGCATCAAAACCATAACGGCTTTTCATTTTATCCATAGCGGCATATAAGGACAACATTTCCTGAGTATCTTCGAAAAGATCAATTTGATAGGTACCGCGAACGAGTCCGCTAAAGCGAATGCCAATCAAGCGAAGACGCATACGACGCTGATAAACTTTATCGAATAAATCGTTTACGTTTTTATTTAAAATATGATCTGCTGATGTGTACGCAATTTTGCATTGCTTGGTCTCGGTGTCAAAATTGGCGTAACGTATTTTAACCGTAATTGTAGAGGTTAACCATTGTTCAGAACGGAGTTGAAAAGCCAGTTTTTCGACCATTCCCATCAGTATTCTTCTCAATTTTGGAATATCGATCGTGTCCTGAGAAAAAGTATGTTCGGTAGAAATCGACTTTCGTTCAGAATAAGGTTCCACCGGAGTATTGTCAATGCCATTTGCTTTTTTCCAGATATCAAGACCATTTTTTCCGATCATGCGCTGCAGTACTTCGGCAGGCATTTCGGAGAGGGTTTGTATCGTGCGAATTCCGATTCGGGATAAGAGCTGAAAAGTTACATTACCAACCATCGGTATTTTCTGAATCGATAATGGATTTAAAAAGGCTTGTACTTCATGTTCCGGAATTTCTAAATTTCCTTTTGGTTTGCCTTCTCCGGTTGCAATTTTAGAGACGGTTTTATTGACAGATAAAGAAAAACTAATTGGGAGTCCTGTTTCTTTATTGACCGCTTGCGCCAGTTCATTCGTCCATTTATAACTTCCATGAAAACGATCCATACCGGTGATGTCAAGATAAAATTCATCGATACTGGCTTTTTCCATAATAGGTGCCTTTTCCTGAATTACCTGAGTGACATTATGTGATAATTGAGAATATAATTCCATATCCCCTTTGATGATTTTGGCTTGTGGACAGAGTTTCATCGCCATGTAAATGGGCATGGCAGAACGAACTCCGAAATGACGTGCTTCATAGGAGCAGGAAGCAACCACACCACGGTCACCGCCACCGATAATTAGCGGAATACCTTCTAATTGAGAATTGGTGAGCCTTTCGCAGGACACAAAAAAAGTGTCCAAATCCATGTGTACAATTGCCCGTGCCATTTTTTTGTTTTTGAATAAGACAAAATTAGTACAGGTTGTAACAAAAATGATTATATTTGTTGTTCCAAATTATAACAAAATAAATTATGTCTTTATTTTCAGATAATATCAGGGCCCTACGGGTAAAGCATAAAATTTCGCAGGAGAAACTTGCGGAAAACCTTTGTATCACAAGAGGAAGATATGTTAAATATGAAGACGGAACTTCTGAAGCGCCGTACGATATCTTAAAGCTGATTGCTTTATATTTTCATACCAGTATTGATTTGTTATTGTCTGTTGATATCCGTAAAATTGATATTGAAAATTTGATAAAACTGGAAGGCAACCGACTTATTTTACCCATTCAGGTGGATCATTTTGGAGAAAATTATATCGAAATTGTCACCCAAAAAGCCAAGGCTGGTTATTTAAACGGTTATTCAGATCCGGAGTATATCGAAAATTTGCAGCAGATTTCATTGCCTTTTTTGGGACCTGGAAAACACAGAGGATTTCCGGTAGAAGGAGATTCGATGCCGCCACATGAAGACGGAAGTATTATCATTGGTCGATATGTAGAAAGGCTGGGAGAGGTGTTGGATGGAAAAACCTATATCCTGATTACCAAAAACGAGGGAATGGTGTACAAACGGCTGAATAAAAACAAAAAAAATGCATTGGTTTTAGAATCCGATAATCGTTTTTATCCCAATTATGAAGTCAAAGCTTCTGATATTTTGGAAATTTGGGAATACGAATGCAATATTGGCCGCAGCGATAAACGTCATGAATTAACAGAAACTCAGAGTATGAAAGAATTGCTTTTGGAGGTGAAACGGGAAGTCATGGAGATTAAAAGTAATACTCTGAGTGGGAGTTAAAGTTTTAGGTTAATTGCCTTTTACGATAGCCGAAGCAATTTGCCCGCAATGATGTGAATTGTGAAAAAGAATGATAGACAATAGTCTGATTCTTGATACCGTTCCCAAAAAAGGAGCTTCTGTTTCTTCGAACCAATCTTTGTCCGAAGAATTTTCTATTACAGCTTCGAGTGCTTTATATCCTTGTTCCAAAAGGGCGCGACTTGTTTGCAAATCGTACTCTTTTCCGGTGTCGGATTGTCCTATGGTTGTGTTCTCTACGTTGGTTTCAATCCCGAAAGATTGGCCTAAAATAAGGGCAGTTTCTCCAATATGTCTGTAAATAAATCCGACAGAAGCTGTTTTTTCATTCAATCTGAAACGAATGTTTTCGGCACTTATGTTTTTAAAAGTAGCATAACAATTAGATCGGTTTTGATCTAAAAGAGCAAGTAGCATTTCTTTTTGCATGATTTTTAATTTTAAAATTAATCTTTCTTTTTGTTTAAAATAGTTTCCAGTTTACTGAGTTTATTTTCCCAGAATTGATCAAAATGACTGATCAGCGCTTTTACGTCATTAAACCCTTTTTGGTTTAAAATGCAATGGCGTTCCCGTCCGATTTCCTGAATCGAAATAAAGCCGGCCTGCTGTAATATTTTAATATGTTTTGAAACCGCAGGACGACTCATATCAAAATTTTCAGCCAAAGCATTTATGTTGTAACTCTCTTGGGTCAGTAATTGCAGAATTTGCCTGCGACTTGGATCTGCAATTACTTGTAAAGCATCAAAATTTGGGATTGACATTATTTCGTATTTAAAGCATTAACTAATTTTTCCATGATTTTAAGCCATCCGTCGGTCATTCCGTTAAGGATTGAGATATTGGCTTCTTTAAATCCGGTGTGGAGAAGATATAATTCGGTTCCGTTATCTTTCTTTTCGAGTGTCCATTCTACAACGGTATCAAGTGTGATTACCTTATTTCCGGGGCCGGCTGTCCAGCTGTAAACCAGTTTTTGATGAGGGATGATTTCTAAAACTTTACAGTGCATAATTCCGTCAAGATCTAAACTCGGAATCGGATTGGTGCGAAAGGTAAACTCGTGTCCCAAGGCAAGTTTAAAATCATTTGGCATGATCCATTGTGCGATTAAATCGGCATCGGTTAAATAAAGCCAGATTTCTTCGGGAGATTGGTTGTAAAACCATTTGTGTTTGATTTCTGTTTTCATAATTAAGTAACTTTAAGGTTACGTAAAATTACATGTAACTTTTGAGTTACGCAAATATTTTTGAAATTTTTTTTCGTTGAATGGTTTTTAAGTGCTTTGAATGTCAGTTGTTTATGATGGGTCTTCGGCTTCGCTCAGACTGACAGCGTTACTTTGATGAGTGTTCGTTTGATGAGTGTGTGATAAACGGAGTGTCCCCCTGAGCGAAGTCGAAGGGCTTATTAGGAAGAAGGGTCTTCGGCTTCGCTCAGACTGACAATGGTGGTATAAATGGAAAAATGGTTTAGAAAACTTTTACATAACTTAATCCGTATTGTTGTCCGTTGTAGAAGGGAGCAATCATCGAAGTCGAATTATGTTCAGAAGCTGATTTACCGAATAGTTTTTTTGTGATATAAGGATTCATCCAATAGGCGATTTTGGTACTCAGAATTCCGATTCCAGCTCCGGCTGCCACATCGGTTAACCAATGGCGATTGTTGTAGATTCTAAAAAGTCCGGTTCCTGTGGCTACGGCATAACCGGCAATTCCGTACCAAATAGATTTGTCTTTGTATTCCTGCCATAAAAATTCGGCTCCCGCAAAAGCAGTTGCGGTATGGCCGGAGGGAAAAGAATTATTCGAACTTCCGTCAGGTCTGTCTTCGTGTACAATTGATTTTAAACCCAGAACAGTTGAGGCCATAATAACATACGAAGTCACAAAGATCACAGAACGGTCGCGCATGTTATTTTTTCCTTTTACACCAAAAGCATTCAAAGCATAAACCGAAGCAGCAGGCGCGTATTGCGAGAAATCATCAATGGTAATTTTCTGATCGATGTCTTCTGTAACTTCTTTGTTGATCTGCGAATTAAAACTTAAAAGCTGATCACTTTCCAGACCAATTACCCCATAGCCAATTAAAACACCCGGAATAATCAATTGCTTGTAATTGAACTTCAGATTGTGCGATGCCGTGCTGTCAATTGCAGCAATAGAATCTGTTTTTTGCGCTGTAGCAGAAAAAATACCGAATAACAATACCAGGGAAATCGTTTTGTAAAACATAGCTGATTGTCTTTATGATTTGCAAGTATAACGAATGATTTTGGGAACTATTTTTCGCTTAATTCAACCTTAAGTGAATATTAATCTATTGGCTTTTAAAGAGGCATTATATGGAGGATACAGAATAAATATACATGATATTCCGAGTAAGAGATAAGGACTTTAGAAGCATAGAAATCCTCAGCTTCAATCAGACCGATGGTGCTAATAGAAACGACAATGTAAGAATAATAATGGTAATAAACAATAGGCTAGGCGTTTAGTGAAAACCAAAAAGTACTTCCCAAGCCTAAATTACTTTCTACACCAATGGTACCGTTTTGGGCTTCGATAAATTCTTTACTGATGGCTAACCCCAATCCCGTTCCGGATTTCTGACTGCCCGGGATTTGAAAATATTTGTCGAAAACTTTGCTTTTGTATCTCGCATCAATACCTTTTCCGGTATCGATAACCTGAAATACGATTTGGTTGTTTTCTCTTTTTAGTCTGATGGTAATGGTACTTTTTTCAGACGAATAGGTAATGGCATTTGATAAATAATTAATCAGAACCCAGCCCGTTTTTTCACTGTCGGCTTTTACTTCGCTTAAGTTTTCATCGGCCTCAACGACTAATTTTATCTGCTTTTGCTCGGCTTGTACTTTTACGGCTTCGGTAGCGTAATGTACAATAGCGTAGGGGTTGCTTTTTTCGATATTCAATTGAATATTTCCCGTTTCTAATTGCGATAGATTAAGTAATTCGCCCGTGATTTTCAGTAACCGCTGACTATCGTCTTTAATGCTTTCAACCAACTGATTCTGATCTTCATTCATTGCGCCGGTTTTAGCATTTTGCAGCAATTGGAGACTCAGTTTTATAGAAGCAATTGGCGTTTTTAATTCGTGAGAAACGGTTGCGATAAAATTAGTTTTGGCAAAATCAAGTTCTTTAAAAAGGGTAATATTTCGAAGAATAATAACATCACCAATATTGATTTCTGTTTCTTCCCCTGTTGGAGTTATCGTAATATTGATCGTTTCTTTATCAAAATAACTTTCTTTTCCGTTGGCGAAAATTTTCATAGGCTGCTTTTTCTGCAATTCACTAGCGGGTTCTTTTAAAATCAGTGAACGCATTAAATCATTCGACAAAGCCAGGTCGGGAGCCAATTTCCCGATAATATCTTCCGATTTTAAACCTACAATTTTCAAGGCTTCATCGTTTGCAAACAAAATCAGTCCTTCATTATCTAAACCAATAATAGGATCGTGCATGTTATTGATGAGTGTTTCCAGTCGTTTTTTCTCAAAGAAAAGCTTGTACAAGTTACTGCTATTGTATTCCTCGAGTTTCTGCGCCATTGTATTAAACGATTTGGCGAGATCACCGTACTCATTATGGCTGGTGAAATGTACCCGTTCGGAATAATTTTTATTGGCAATTTCTTTGATACTGAGTGTTAATTCTTTAATCGGATTCGCAATATTATTCGGTAGATTAATCAGTAAATTAAAAGCAATTAGAAAGCACAAGGTACCAACAACTGCAATTAGTATATTGGCATTTTCGGCGGTATGTTTGGCGATATCACTTTTTTGCTTAATTGAATTCAGATTCAATTTCATAATCATAAAAATGTTCTGTCTGATTTGTTTTTTGACTGTTTCATCAGAATTGCTTTTTTCTAAAAGAGCAAAATTCTTTTCGAGACTATCGGTTGCCTCTTTTTCTCCGGGTTCGGTAATATTTTGAGTTTGTTTTTCGAGATTGCCTTTAAAATTATGAATGGATTTATTCGTATCTGCTACAGCTTCATCTAAAGACAAAATCATATTTCTGGAATATTCCAGCGTATTATAATTGTCTTCCAGAATATTTTCGGTGTCTTGTTTTATTAAAAAGACAGAGTAGGCACTCACTAGCGAAAGTATAATGATCATTAAAAATAACAATCCAACTCCAAGATTCAATTTGGTTTTAATTCTCATGACTTATGTTTTTTTGAACCATATAAGTGATGTAAGTAAATATAAGTGCTATTTAAAAACAAAACTTGAACGAGTTCATATGACTTATATGGTTTATTTTTTTTGCAATAGCCAAATTCAATTTGGTTTTAATTCTTATGATTTATGTTTTTTTGAACCATATAAGTGATGTAAGTAAATATAAGTGCTATTTAAAAACAAAACTTGAACGAGTTCATATGACTTATGTGGTTTATTTTTTTTGCAATAGCCAAATTCAATTTGGTTTTAATTCTTATGATTTATGTTTTTTTGAACCATATAAGTGATGTAAGTAAATATAAGTGCTATTTAAAAACAAAACTTGAACGAGTTCATATGACTTACATGGTTTAATTTTTTTTAAGATAAAATAACAAGGTCAACATTCGATAATGACAGACTATTTAATAAACGTCTGAAAATCGTTGTTGACAAAATTACTTTAAATAAATTCAAATGTGGTTTTCCAATGCAGACAGTTGTAATTTGTTTTTGTTCAACTGTCATTAGAATGGCATCGGCTATGTTTTTATGTTCAATTTTAATTACTTCTGCGCCTAATTGTGTGGCCAGTTTAAAATTATTAATTAGATGACGTTGTTTGTCTAAAGGGATTTTTATGGGGTTTTCTTTAGGTGTTTCTACATACATTACACACCAGCTACCGTTGTAATAACCCGCCAAACGCGCCGCTTTTCGGATTACAATTTTGGCTGTTTTATCATTACTACTAATGCATGCCAGAAGTCTTTCATGTTTCAGTGCGTGTAATTGTGGTATTTCATTCTCTACTTTTCGGACTACCTGACTTGCGACTTCTTTCAAGGCCAATTCCCTCAGTTGGAGAATCTGTTCTGATTTAAAAAAGTTTGTCAAAGCCGTCTGAATTTTATCAGCCGTATAAATTTTTCCTTCTTTCAAACGGGCAATTAAATCCTCTGCAGTCAAGTCGATATTCACAACCTCATCTGCAACTCGCAAAACATTATCGGGAATTCGTTCCTGTACATCAATACCGGTAATGCGTTTTACATCTTCGTTTAAACTTTCAATATGCTGAATATTAACAGCCGAAATCACATTGATTCCAGCTTCGAGAATCTCTAAAACATCTTGCCAACGTTTTTCATTTTTACTTCCTTCTACATTGGTATGTGCCAGTTCATCTACAATTACGACTTCGGGTCTCAGGTTGATGATGGCTTGTACATCGAGTTCTTCGAGCTCTTTGCCTTTATAGAAAATAGTCCGCCTCGGAATCAGGGGCAGACCAAATAATAATTCATGTGTTTCTTTTCGGAGGTGTGTTTCGATATAGCCGATTTTCACATCAATTCCGTTTTTCAATAGCGAATGTGCTTCCTGAAGCATTCGGTACGTTTTGCCCACACCGGCGCTCATGCCGATATAGACTTTAAACTTTCCTTTTCTTGATTTCTGAATTAAATCGAGGAAGTGTTGTGCGTTATTTTCTTTTTCCTGTTTCATAGTGTTTGCCACGAAGGCGCTAAGACGCAAAGTTTTTTTTATACCACAGATATTTTAAGAAAGTGCTTTTGAACTTTGTTAAAGCGTTGCTAATCTGGTATATCTATGTGCAAAAAAACAGCCACGAATTTCACCAATTGGCACGAATTAATTAGTGTAATTAGTGAAATTCGTGTCTAATTTTTTGCGTCACAGATTATTAATCATTTTAATCATTTTAATCTGTGGCAGATACTTACTAAAAAGAAATCGCCAACGAAGTCGTCACAAACGTATTCGTATCCGTTGGAAGATCATTTTTTGCGAAAATTTCATCTTTACTCGAAAGATTTCTGGCTTCAATTCTAAACATTACATTATCGGTAACCAGGTAATCAAAGTTAGCTGAAAATCCGTAAGTTTTAAAACCATTCGGAGTTTTGGTCGAGATAATTACCTCTTTTTCATCGCTGTAATATTCACCTCTTGCTGCCAATTGAATTTTTTCAGTTGGTTTGTACTGTAGAATCAGAACAGGAGAAAACCAAGTATCGTATTTGTTACTGTTTTTAGCCGATTGCTGAGAACCTACATCAATACCGGCTGTTAGGTTTGTTTTATCCGTTAGTTTAAATTGTCCGTAAAAATTATTAAAGTAGCGCCATTTTTTGTCAATGTCAGGTTGTTCATTTCCCACATAAGTACTCCAATTTAGCGTTGCTCTGTCCGATGGTTTGTAGGTAACCTGTGTCCCGAAAGCAGGTGTTTGATTTCCGTCTATTTTCTGGATTCTTTGCCATCCGTTCAGATACATTCCGGCCAAATACCATTTTCCAGATGCTGAGGTATAGCCAATTTTTACTCCTGCTTCATAATAAGGGGAGTTTTCTGCTAAAATACTTCTGGTTAAGTTGGCACAATCTTTTCCAATAGCGCTTTCAAAACCAAGATGGGAAGGCATGATTCCGGCGTCAATCCACAAGTCATGATTTTTTGAAATTTTTACACCAACATTTGCTTCATATACGTTTTTTAATAAGTCTTGTTCTGCTGAGAGATTATATTGGGCGTATGTCCCAGCCATCAAAGCAAAATTCCCACGGACATTTTCTTTACTGTAATTCACTTTTGCTAAACCCAGATTTAGGTTTATTTCGTTACTTCTGTTGTAATTGTAGATAAAACCGGGGCGGGTATGATCTTCCGGTTTTGCAAAATCATAACTATAATAAACCTCAACATAGCCGGAAAACGTAAACGGACTTTTGGATGTTTCCTGAGCGTGTAAATTGGTAAAGCCAAAAGCAATTAAAGCGGTAAGTATTATTTTTTTCATTTTATTTTTATTTGGTATTCGAATTTTTAAACCTGACAGATTTCCAAAACCTGTCAGGTTTAGAATTTGTTTTTTTATTTTAAAGCATCTAAAGCTACATTCAATTCCAGAACATTAACTGTTGAAGGTCCGACAACGGCCGTATTAATTTTAGATTCAACCAAGGCCTTTACTTTTTCTTCAGGCAATTTTCTTTCTTTGGCGATACGTTTTACCTGAATTAAAGCGCCTTGTGGAGAAATATTCGGATCCAGTCCGCTTCCGGATGCTGTAACCATATCAGCGGGAATTTCAGATTTTCTTAAGTACGGGTGTACAATCAAGAAAGTATCAATTCTTTTCTGAACCAAAGCCAAGTACTCTTTGTTATCGGCTGCTTTGTTGCTTCCGCCACTTCCTGCAGCATTATAATCTACAGCCGAAGGCCTTCCCCAGAAATAATTGGACTTATCGAATTTCTGACCTATTTTTTGGTAACCAACCACTTTTCCGTTAACCGAAATAGTTTCTCCTTTCCCTTGATTTGGAGCAAATTGAGCAATTCCGTAAACAGCCAAAGGATAGACAACGGCGAATAAAACCACTATTAAAAGAGTGAATTTTAGTATTGAGAATATATTTTTCATTTTGTTTTTTTATTTTTTAAGATTCTAAGAGACTAAGTGTCTAAACAGCTGAAATTTTTCGGGGGACATGCAGATTTGGGTTCTCAGTGACTTAGCAACTCAGAGTCTCAGAATCTTTTTTAGTTACATAAACAGCGCTACCAATAAATCAATTAATTTAATTCCGATAAAAGGGACAATCAGACCACCTAAACCATAAATCAACAAGTTTCTTTTTAGAATTGCACTTGCACCAATTGGTTTGTAATCAACACCCCTTAAAGCAAGCGGAATTAATATTGGAATAATAACCGCATTAAAAATCACCGCCGATAAAATGGCGCTTTCAGGACTGTGCAGTCGCATAATGTTTAAACCTTCAAGAGCAGGAATCGCTGTAATAAAAAGGGCAGGGACAATAGCAAAATATTTAGCAACGTCATTGGCGATAGAGAAGGTGGTAAGCGTTCCTCGAGTCATTAATAACTGTTTTCCGATTTCGATGATCTCAATTAATTTGGTTGGATCATTGTCCAGATCGACCATGTTTCCTGCTTCTTTGGCGGCTTGTGTTCCGCTGTTCATTGCCACACCAACATTAGCTTGAGCAAGTGCCGGTGCATCATTGGTACCGTCACCCATCATGGCAACAAGTTTGCCTTGATTTTGTTCGTTTTTAATGTAGTTCATTTTATCCTCCGGTTTCGCCTCAGCAATAAAATCATCTACACCGGCAGCTTCAGCAATAAATTTGGCTGTTAGAGGATTATCTCCCGTAACCATTACCGTTTTTACCCCCATTTTGCGTAAACGTTCGAAACGCTCTTTCATTCCTGTTTTAATGATATCCTGTAATTCGATAACCCCTTGGACCTGACTGTTCTTGATCACCACCAATGGAGTTCCTCCTTTAGAAGAAATAGCAATTACTCTTTGGTCAATATCTTCCGGGAAATTGTGACCTGCTTGAAGCGCAATATTTTTAGCAGCATCCTGAGCGCCTTTTCTAATATTAGTACCGTCTTTTAAGATTACTCCTGAGGTTCTGGTTTCGGCAGTAAATTTGATAGTTTGTGAAATGTTATCTGTAAGCAAAGAAATCTCCGATTGTATTTTGCCATTTACATCCAACGTTTTGCTAAGTTCAATAATACTTTTTCCTTCGGGAGTATCATCTGCAAGTGAACTCAATACAGCCGACTTAATAAAGTCTTCTGCAATAATGCCTTTTGCAGGATAAAAATTAGTTGCTTTTCGGTTTCCAATCGTAATCGTTCCGGTTTTATCCAAAAGTAAAACATCGATATCTCCGGCAGTTTCTACCGCTTTTCCTGATTTTGTAATGACGTTGGCACGCAAAGCTCTGTCCATTCCTGCAATTCCAATTGCCGAAAGTAATCCGCCGATGGTTGTTGGAATCAGACACACAAACAAGGCAATAAAAGCGGCAATTGTTATAGGAGCATTAGCATAATCAGCAAATGGTTTTAGCGTAACGCAAACAATCACAAAGATTAAAGTAAAGGCAGCCAATAAAATGGTTAAGGCAATTTCGTTTGGTGTCTTCTGACGGCTTGCTCCTTCAACCAAGGCAATCATTTTATCAAGGAAACTCTCTCCCGGTTCTGATGTTACGATTACTTTTATCTTATCGGATAATACTTTTGTTCCTCCGGTTACAGATGATTTATCACCACCGGCTTCGCGAATTACAGGGGCACTTTCTCCCGTGATGGCACTTTCGTCGATTGTAGCCAGACCTTCGATGATTTCACCATCAGTAGCAATTAAATCACCTGACTCACAAATGAAAACATCGCCTTTTTTTAATTCAGAAGAACTGATGTTCTTGATTTCACCATTTGGCAAAAGTTGTCTTGCAGGTGTTTCTTCGCGTGTTTTTCTTAAACTATCAGCTTGTGCTTTTCCTCTGGCTTCGGCGATGGCTTCCGCAAAATTGGCAAACAAAAGCGTAGCGAGTAAAATCAAAAACACTATAAAATTATAGATAAAACTGCCTTGATCCTGAGCGCCAAATAAGATGGCTGCACAAACAACAAACATGATCGCAGTCCCTATTTCTACGGTAAACATTACCGGATTTTTGAACATTGTTTTCGGGTTAAGCTTCACAAAAGACTGTATTAAAGCATCTTTTACCTGCTTATTTTCAAACAATGAATTGGATTTATTAGTTGTCATTTTAGTATATTATTTTGTTTGGCTAAACATTTTTTTTTTAACACATAGACACATAGATTCTTTATTTTGAGATTAAGATTAAGATTAAGATGTTTCAATTTATATCACAGCATATAGCTATGTAAAAAAAAGAATTTTCTTTAATACTCTGTTTTATGGTATTAATCTATGTTTCTATGTGTTAAAATAGATGGTTCAGCATTGAAAAACGAGTTGTTATTTTAAGGTGAAATATTCCGCTAAAGGACCAAGTGCCAACGCTGGAAAGAAAGATAAAGCGGCAATAATCGCAATTACAGCAAACACCATTACGCCAAAAATGGTAGTATCTGTTTTTAATGTTCCGGCACTTTCCGGGATGTATTTTTTATTGGCTAATAATCCTGCTATTGCCAATGGTCCTACAATTGGAATGAAACGACTTAACAACAAAACAATTCCCGTTGTAATATTCCAAAACGGATTGTTATCACCCAGTCCTTCAAAACCCGAACCGTTATTGGCTGCACTGGAAGTATATTCATATAACATTTCTGAAAATCCATGATGTCCAGGGTTGTTCAACCAGCCTGTAGCATTTCCGTCAAACCAGAATCCCATTGCCGTATCATTTGCAGCAAAATAAGAAGCTAAAGCAGTTCCTGATAAAATCAATAAAGGATGAAGAATAGCAATAAAAGCAGCGATTTTAACTTCACGAGCCTCAATTTTCTTTCCTAAAAATTCGGGTGTTCTACCCACCATTAATCCGGAAATAAATACTGCCAGTATAATGAAAATATAAAAGTTTAAGATCCCCACACCACAACCACCATAAAAGGCATTTACCATCATAGCAAGCAATTCCATTGCACCGGAAACCGGCATTGAACTATCGTGCATACTGTTTACAGAACCGGTGGAAATTACAGTAGTTGCAATACTCCAAAATCCTGAAATGGCAGGGCCGAACCGAACTTCTTTGCCTTCCATTGCTCCGGTTGTCTGAGCAATCCCCATTTTTTCGATGGCCGGATTTCCATTAATTTCACTTATAACAGTTGGAATTACCAGTAGTAAAAAACCAACGGTCATTACACCAAAAACAACCAAGGCAAATTTTCTTTTCTTTAGATAAAAACCTAAAGCAAAAATCATAGAAAACGGAATAATTAATTGCGCCCATAATTCTACAGCATTTGAAAAATAAGAAGGATTCTCTAACGGGTGTGCCGAGTTGGTTCCAAAGAAACCTCCACCGTTTGTACCAATATGTTTAATGGCAATAAAAGCAGCAGCCGGTCCACGGGAAACTTCAACCTGATCACCTTGTAAAGTAGTAATCGTATCTTTTCCTTCAAAAGTCATTGGTGTACCGCTAAACAATAACGCTACAGCTACGACTGCAGAAAGGGGTAATAAAACACGTGTACAGCTTTTGATGAAATAGTTATAGAAATTCCCCAGTTTATCGGTAGCTCTTTCTCTCATGGCATTAAAAATCATTGCTGCGGCAGCCATTCCGACACCGGCAGAAACAAATTGCAAGAACATTAGGAACATTTGAGACAAATAAGAAACCCCGGTTTCGCCTGAATAATGCTGTAAATTACAATTGACAACAAATGAAATAGCGGTATTAAAAGCTAAATCGGGTGACATCGACGGATTGTTGTCGGGATTTAAAAACAAAGAGCCCTGAAACAATAAGATAAAAAAGCAAAGAAAGAACCAAACCATGTTTACACTCAAAAGTGCTTTGAGATGTTGTTTCCAGTTCATTTCTTCAGTGGAATTGATGCCACTAATTTTAAAAATAAATTTTTCAATTGGATTGAAAATAGGATCAAGGAATGTTTTATCGTTTGAATATACTTTAGCAATATATCTCCCTATCGGAATTGCTAAAACTATCGTAACGATAAAAATACTGATGATGCCAACTAATTCTGTATTCATAATTTTTATTTTTTATGTGGAAGGTTGTCTGTAAAAAGAGAACTGTTTTTTGTCTGCAGATCACATTTCACAACCCTGATTTCACATTTTACTTTATTAAAATTTTTCGGGTTTGATTAAGACGTAAACCAAATAGGCGAAAACGGCGATGGAGACAATAAATAGTGCGATCATGATTTAGATTTTTTCGAAGAATTCGACTGATTTAAAACAAATAGCAAAGAGCAAAACGGCCAATGCGAGTAAAAGAATAGTTAGTAACATATCATATTGATTTAATTGTGAATTGTGAATTGTGAATTGTGAATTGTGAAATGTGAAATGTGATTTGTAAAATGAATTTGGGGAATCGTTTTACATTTCACATTTCACAGACTCCATAAACAGCTTTTTACACTCCCGAGGTATTAATTTGTTTGACATATTCCGCTTTAAGGGTTTGAGGAAAAAGATGTGAAATATTGCAGTGACGCACTTCCATAAAAGAAGAAACAGAGAAAACATACACATTTGAAATGGCGTTTTTAGTTTCGATACTTCCGGTAACAAACAGGCGCTCGGCAAGGGCTAAGCATTTTTTTGCACGGACAATATTACCGGAGATAATAGCCTTTTTGGTAATCTCAGCAAAACGCTCAGCTTGTTTGTAAATAGAATTGACTTGATTTTTCATTAGAAAGAATTTTAATGTTCTCTCCTCTTATACCAAAAGCTGTTCCGAAAAAGTAGTGGAGCAGCTAAAGGCTTGTCAATAAAAGTGTTGAGGTTCTGTGCCAGAAATCAGGCATAAAAAAAGCCTATCAAAATGATAAGCTTTTATTGAAATGATAAGGTAATTTGAAAGTTGAAAGTGAAATGTAATTTATAAAAAGTCAAAATTCCGAGTCTCACATCTCACAAATTCACATTGTTATTGAATCCCGTATTCTTCTAATTTTCGGTACAAAGTAGCGATTCCGATTTCGAGTAAACGAGCAGTTTCTGCTTTGTTGCCTTTGGTATAATTTAAAACTTTCTGGATGTGTAGTTTTTCGATACTCTGCATGGAGAAAGCCGACATGGTTTTAGAAGCTTTTTCAGGTTGATGCTGCATTTCATAAGGCAGGACATCAGCAGTTAAAAGGGTATCGCTTAAAATAACAGAACGTTCAATAATATTTTTGAGCTCCCGAATGTTTCCGGGCCAGGAATAACTTTCTAATTTCTGAAGAAAATCATCTGAAATTGCTAAAGTTTTCTTGTTTGTCTTTTCAGAAAATTGTTTGACAAATGAAAGCGTAAGTGCTGCAATATCTTTGACTCTTTCTCGTAAAGGAGGAAGCTTAATTTCGAAGATATTCAATCTGAAATACAAATCAGAACGAAAACGATGTGCATCGCTTTCGGTTTTCAAATCACGGTTTGTCGCTGCAATTAACCTGAAATTTGATTTTTTTGAAGTCGTATCACCAACCGGAATGTATTCGCTGGTTTCTAAAACGCGCAATAACTTAGCCTGTAATTCAATGGGCATTTCACCAATCTCATCCAAAAACAAAGTACCACCATTGGCTTCTTCAATAAAACCTTTTTTATCTTTTAAAGCTCCGGTAAAAGCACCCTGTTTATGACCAAAAAGCTCACTTTCTAAAATTTCCTTACTAAAAGTACTGCAGTTTAGCGCCACAAAAGATTTTCCTACACGGGTACTATTTTCGTGAATCGCCTGAGCAAAAACCTCTTTTCCAGTTCCCGTTTCACCGGTAAGCAAAACTGTCGAATCTGTTTTGGCAACTTTTTTAGCCAGATCAATAACCTGTTCGATGCCTTTTGATTTTCCTATAATAGTAGCAAAAGAATATTTATCGCCAATACGTTTCTCAAGTTGTTGCACCTTTTTTTGCAAATGCACTTTTTCGACCGCTTTATAGAGAAGCGGAATAATTTTGTCGTTGTCGTCACCTTTAACGATGTAATCAAAAGCGCCATTTTTCATGGCCTGAACACCGTCTGCAATGTTTCCGAATGCCGTCAATAAAATAACTTCAGTAAGCGGGAAGCTTCCTTTTATGTTTTGAAGAAAGTCAACCCCATTGCCGTCGGGTAATTTTACATCACATAAAACGACATCAATATCGGTTTGTTCCAGTTTTTTAAATCCCGATTTCAAATCTTTAGCTTCGAGAACTTCAAATCCTTCTGATTTTACAATACGGGCAAGCAGACTTCTAAGTTTTTCTTCGTCGTCTATGATTAAAATTTTATGTGTCATTTGAGAGTAGTGCTAAATCGAATCGATAATTTCGAAATACAAATTTAGGTTTTAAATCATTTGACTTTTGGATTCCTCCTACAATTTCGCAAAAAAAGCACGCTGAAAATAGACTCAGAGTGCTTTTGGCTTAATTGATTTCCTTTTGATTGTCCTTTATAAAAGTGTCGATGTTTTTCAGATAAGGATCAATAACAAGAAGTTGAGGTTTGCTTTTAAGTTTGATTTTACCTTTGATCACATTGTTTTGTATCAAAAAAGGGTAACTGAATAATTTTCCGTTTTCATCATAAATGCCAACGTCCATCAGAGCATCATTAGAAAGTAAGGTTTGTTTTCCGGTTGCATTTTCAGTATATTTCTTTGAATTTGCACGGAAAGCAACTTCATAAAATCCATCCTTTTTCTGGCTTTCAACACTTGTAATATTCGAAGAATAAGTGATGATTTGTTTGAACATTTCGTCTAATTTCGGATGAAGTTTTGGATCAGTTACAGCATAAATTTCATCCAATAAATTTTCAGAATCCGGAATCTGATTGGGGTAGCGGTAGTGATTTAAGAAATTCTTCAATGCCAGATTTACTTTTTTCTCACCAATTAACAATCTCAACTGATGCATAACCAACATTCCTTTGTCGTAAGGCAAATGGGGCGTTTCATAATTGGTTTTGTAAAGTGGTGTTTCAGGTTCATAACTTCGACTGCTCAAATACAAATCCAAATGAATTTTCAGTGTTTCTAAAGCTTTTTCTAAACCATGTTCCTTTTCGTAAAGCATTAATTCGGTGTATTGCGCCAAGGTTTCGGTCAAAATCCAGCTGCCTTCTTTTTGCTCCGGACTAATCTGGGCATTTCCCCACCATTCATGCGACAATTCATGAGCCGTTAATTGATTGATAACGTCTTCTTTGTCATGCTGCGAAAGATCACTGTAAAAACCAAAATTCTCTTTCATGAATACCGTTGAAGGATAGGAGGTTGCAGCAAAACCATTCGCAAAAGCAGAGACTTCTGCATATCGGATCGTTTTATAAGGATATTTTCCAAAGTTTTTTTGGCAGTAATCCAACGTGTTTTTTACATTTCTAAGGAGTTTGACTATATTTCGGGAATGCCTTTTGTCGTAATAAACTTCAATCAAGATTCCTTTATAATTTACTTTTTGAATTTGATACACTGCTGACGAAAAAGCAAATCGAAACGGAATTTTTCCATTTGATTTATAATGGAAATAATTGCGATCGTCTTTTTTCCACTTTGCAATCAAATCACCAACACCAATGGCTGTTTGGTCTTTTGAAGTAGAAACAGTTGTTTCATAGTCAATAAAATCAGAATCGATTTTCGATTTATCTTCTAACTTTTTAAGTGGAGTCTGAGGTTTCAAGTGTCTTTTTACACGTTCCTTTTTGCTGCTGATTTCATTAGAATTCTGATATCCAAAAACAGGATAATAACGACTGATCCTCATAAAAGAGCCATTTTCGATTATCGAATTAAAAGAAGTATGACCTTTAAACGGTGACCATGAAGATGCAAATGAAAAAGAAATTGTCATTTTCTGCCCCGATTGTAGCGGTTTCTTTAAAAGATACCAATAATGATTGAATTCAGAGATCTCTCCAATTGGTTTAGCGTTTGGAATTGTAACAGATTTCAATTTTGAATTCCGATCTAAATAAAGCAGCAAACTGTCAATCGGTTGTTTTGAATTATTGATTAACTGATACGTACCATTTACCTCGTATCTGTTCTCTTCCGGAAATAAGGCTACATCGCTTTTTACGGAAAAAATGGTCGGTTGTGGCTGATGCGAGAACTTTTTTAAGTTTAATTCATATCGTTCGCTCCAATTGTTTTGATCGTCCGCTGTAAGATAAGGATATTCGATATTGGTTTTATAAAAAAGATAAGTTCCAAAGCCCGTAAAAAGTAAAATTCCCAAAGAAAGGATACCTTTTTGAATACGAGTAAAGGAATGTCTTTGAAATGATTTTAGGAGGGTAGAATTTCGTTTCCATAAAATGCCAGTTACCACAATCATAATGAGGGCTAATCCAAGATTGTAAACCATCGAAACATGAAACGGAATGGTATATGTCCCGAAACCGTTCAGGTCAAAGTACGCTCTTTTAAAAGCATCTCCAAATCTAAATAAAGGATGTGAAATTCCTAATTGCTCACCAATTCCCGAACTAATTAATAGTGTTACAATTATCGCAATCGAAAGTCCTAAATATTTATTTGAAACAACAGTCTGAATAAAAAGAACTAAGACCGAAATCAATACAACAGGAAAGCCAAGAAAATAATACAAAGAGGCATAAAGACTAAATTCTATTGGTGCATTGGCATGAATGATTTGAAAGCCACAACCTATAAAAATACTCCAGGTGATTAGTATAAACGGAATTGTGAAAAGCGAGATTATTTTGGAGAGTAAAGCTATAGTTTGCTGGTAAGGTGTGGTGTTTTCAAGTATTTCGAAGCGTACCGTTTCGCCGCGGGTTACTAATTCGTTACTGTAAAAAAGCAGAATCAGAATTAAGATGAAAGGCAGTCGATCCATGATGGTGCTGACCATGAGAGCGGTATTGGTTATGTTTTGCGCCAAGCGAATACCGCCGTCAATTTCGTCTGACAGTTCAATTAAAAGCAATCCCGAAAATAAAAGTAAAACTAACAGAAATGGAATTCCTTTTAAAATCAAAGAAACATCCATTTTGATATAACTTTTAAGAACCAGTAAATTATGTTTTAAAGTGCGATACTCGATGTTTTTTGGAGTTTCATTTGAAAAAGTGAGGGTTTCGTTTTTTAATATTCTATTCGGTTTTACTTTTTTAGTTTTTGCTTTTCGAAAGGAAAAGAAGCGATAAGCAATAAACGACAATAGAATGGAGAAACTAGTCCAAAGGATTCGGTTGTACAACAGATTCCCCGACAAATCGATCAGGTTGTTGTTTTTTTGAATGGCTGTCCAATAACGCGTTTGTTCTAAAAAAGCAGCCAAACCAAAAGGATCTATTTTTGCGGCAAACGACATGGCAGCGGCTGATGAAGGAGAAGCATTGGCAAAAATAGGGGAGTTAGAAAACAAAGACCCTGCGATATATAAAATGTACACCATAAGGCCACCAACATAAACCAGTAGTTTGTTGCGGGTTAACCAAGCCAAAGAAGTTAGGAGTGAAAGGCACAAAAGGATGTTAGGAAGCACTAAAACCAAATACGGCCAACTATAATTTAAAATTGAAAAAGGCCCAATTTGCTCTTTTGGCAACCAAGGCATTTGATGACCGATTAACATCCCGACGACAAAAGTTCCAAACGAAACAACGGCAACTCCAAAAGCAACAATAAATTTACTTCCCAGATAATTGAATTTGGATACAGGAGTTGTAAAAAGGATCATATCGAATTTGGTTTCATATTCTTTAAGAAAGTGTTGCGCAACTTGTAATGTAATCGAAAATATAACGCTTAAAGAAAATAAACCAATGGCGTACGTGAGAACAAAAGGGCTGTTTTTATAAGCGCCTGAGAACGAGAAATTGGCAAAAGCACCGGTAAAAAAGCCCAAAACCAAATAAATTAAAAAGGTGGCATAAAAGCTTCGGCTTCGGGTATAAGTATGCCATTCGAAGGGTATTAATTGGGATAGCATAACGTTATTTTTTAAGTTGATTTTGAGATAAAAGAGTAAAGTAAACAGCACTCAAATCAGGGGATATTAAATTGAAACCGCTATTTGGCTGTTGCTCTGAAAAAACATGAATATGAAGTTTTCCGGAATTCAAATTCGAAGAAATGATATTGAAATTATCTTTGTATTCCTGTAATTCAGTTTTAGAGATGACTTTCATCCAGACTTTGCCTTTCAAGGAATCAATTTCTTTTTCAGGATTTCCTTCCAGAATTAAAGTTCCATTCGAGATAATAGCCATTTTGGTGCATAAATCGCGAACGTCTTCCACAATATGAGTAGATAAAATCACAATAATATTTTCGCCAATTTCGCTTAGCAAGTTGTTGAACCGATTTCGCTCCTCAGGATCCAGACCGGCTGTTGGCTCATCAACAATAATAATTTTCGGATCTCCAAGTAAAGCCTGAGTTATGCCAAACCTTTGACGCATTCCACCAGAGAAGGAGTGAACAGCTTGATCTTTGTATTGCAACAAATTGGTTTGCTGTAATAGATATAAAATCTGTTCGTGTCGTTCTTTTTTAGAAACAATTCCTTTTAAAATAGCCAGATGATCCAGCAATCGATAGGCTGAGATTTTAGGATAAACACCAAATTCCTGCGGCAAATACCCTAAATTTTCTCTTATAAACGAGGGATCCTCAAGAATATCGATACCATTAAAAAGTACCGTACCGGAGCTTGGTTCTTGCAAAGTGGCAATAGTTCGCATCAAGGTTGATTTTCCGGCTCCGTTTGGTCCTAATAAACCAAACATTCCGTTTTTAATTTCCAGCGTTACATCCGTTAGAGCTGCTGTGCCGTTCTCATACGTTTTGTTGAGGTTTTTGATTGATAAACTGTTCATTTTTTGATTGATTTAGATGATTGATTGTAATAATTTATCTCGAAAGAAATAGGCAATAGTATTCCTGTCGACTTCGGGGAGTCGATTTTTTAAATGGAGATTAAAAAAATGTTATTCGCTTATGTACTCTAAAATGTCACCAGGTTGGCATTCTAATATTTTACAAATAGATTCTAAAGTGTCAAATCTGATTCCTTTAGCCTTTCCGGTTTTAAGAATAGATAAATTGGCTGGAGTAATTCCTAATTTTTCAGCCAACTCTTTACTTTGCATCTTGCGTTTGGCAAGCATAACATCAACGTTTACAATTATTGGCATGATTATATAAATAAGTCTTGTTCGTTTTGAAGGCTTAATCCCTGTTTGAAAATGGCAGCTAAAAAATAGGCAAAAATGCCTAGCATAAAGTGCAATACGATAAAAATAGCAACTTCATTATCCAATGATACAAAAATAGAAGACAGAAGTATAACAATACCGGGAATGAAAAGATTTGCCAAGTAAAACTGTCTTAAATGTGTAATGCCATTTTGAGTGAATAATTTAGGTTGAAAAAACACCTTAAAGACATTACTGATTAATAAAAAGAAAAGCCCATAAAGACTCAATGGCGATAAAAATTCAAAAATGATATAAGGTGTGTTATAGTCACCCAGCATAAGCGGATGATTCGTAAAAGGATAACAAATTTGAAAATATTTACCACCTTCTCTGAAGTTTAGAAACCATCCGGTTGTTAATGCCAACGCAGAATAAGCCGCTAATGCGAAATAGAGAACAGCTAAAAAGCGGGTAATATAAAAGAGTATTTTTGAAACTAGGTGTGTGGTTTTCATTAGAGTTGAAGTTTGGTTTGTTATTGCAAATGTATAATTAATTATCGTAAAACAATAATTAATTATTAAAAAATCATTTAGTTGTTGCTTTGTGTTTGTTTGTGAAAAGATTATAATTCTATTAACATTAGAAAATAAACGGCTTCGCAGAAATGAAGTAATTTTGTAAAAAAGCAATTTATTACATGAAAAAACCAATTTCAGTCTCCATATTAGAACTCGCTATAATTACTCAGGATAGTAACGCTCCGGAAACATTTCAAAAAACAAAAGACATCGCGCAACTGGCTGATAGTTTAGGATATAAACGATTTTGGCTTGCTGAACACCACAATATGGCTCACGTAGCCAGTTCGGCAACTGTTGTTTTAATAGGGTATATAGCCAGTCAGACAAAGAACATCCGTGTCGGTTCGGGCGGAATCATGTTGCCGAATCATTCTCCTTTAATAGTAGCCGAACAATTCGGAACCTTAGAAACTCTTTATCCGGACAGAATTGATTTAGGTTTGGGAAGAGCACCGGGAACAGATCAGCCAACTGCCGAAGCGATTCGAAAAGATTTTTTTGAACAAGCGCAACGATTTCCGCAGAATGTAAGCAAGCTTCAGGATTATTTTTCTAAAGAAAATAGCACTGCAAAAGTGAGAGCATTTCCAGCCGAAGGTACAAATGTGCCCATCTGGATTTTAGGTTCAAGCATGGAAAGTGCTGCCCTTGCCGCTGCCTATGGATTACCATATGCGTTTGCAGGACATTTTGCACCACGTCAAATGATACAAGCTTTCGAATTCTATCGGGAGAATTTCCAAGCCTCTGCCGTTTTGGACAAGCCTAAAACAATGGCCTGCGTAAATATCATTGCAGCCGACACTGATGAAGAAGCTGAATTACTGTCAACCAGTTTGTATCAAATGTTTTTAAACCTGATTCGCAACGACCGTAAAGGGTTACAGCCACCAGTTCCGTCTTTAGACGATATCATGAGTGAGGAAGAACGTTTCCACGTCAATCAGATGACCGCCTGTACATTTGCCGGAAGCCCAAAACAACTAGCAGTTGATTTAAAAAAGTTCATAGACTATTCAAGAGTTGATGAACTTATGGTGACAAGTCCTATATATAATCATCAAGCTAAATTAAAAAGCATCCAGCTTACAAAAGAGGTTATAGATTCCCTAAATCAGATACTATAATATATAGGTGTAATCATATCCTTAATTATACGCCCTCAACCCGACAGGTTTTTAAAACCTGTCGGGTTTGTTGTTTAAAGGTCCCAATATTAAAAAGCATCCAGCATACAAAAGAAGTTATAGGTTCCGTAAATCAGATACTATAATATATAGGTGCGATTAGATCCTTAATAATACAGCCCCAACCCGACAGGTTTTCAAAACCTGTCGGGTTTGTTGTTTAAAGATCCTAAAATTAAAAAGCACCCAGCGTACAAAAGAAGTTATAGGTTCCCTAAATCAGATACTATAATATATTAGGTGTAATTAGATCCTTAATTTTACGCCCTCAACCCGACAGGTTTTTAAAACCTGTCGGGTTTATTATTCTAAGTCCACAAGCCCCAATATCAAAAAAAGAAGAAACTTAGCGCTTTTGCGTCTTTGCGAGACTATCCAGAGTAAAGAGAGAGCCCGAGAAGCAAGAATAACTCCGAGAGTCTAACCCCTCAAAAGAGCAAAACCCCAGTAAAATCAGCCCTTCCAAAAGAACAGCAACAAGATAAAACTATAAAAAGAAAGAAAATTCTTAAAAACAACAAAAACTTAAGTTTTGTAAAAACACCATTACCAGTAAGTTAAGAAAAAGATTGAAAAAAAGGCAAAATAAGTGCAGTAAAAAGCTTGTAAAAGCGAATAAAGGGACTACTTTTGCACCCGCAACGACGCAGACGTTCCCTGATAGACTGACAAGAAAAGAGGATTAATTTTTTAGAAAAGTTTGAGAAAACAAAATAAAAAAAAGATTCAAAAAAGCTTGTGAGATTTGAAAACGCTGCTTACCTTTGCACCCCGCAAAACACGCAAGTTCATTGAGAGATTGGTTAAGAAAAGAAGAAAATTGGAAACGAAAAGTTTCTAAAAAAAAACTTCAAAAAAGTCTTGCCAGTTAAAAATAAAGATGTAGTTTTGCACCCGCTTTGCAACACAAGCGAAAATAAAAAGAAACACACGTTCGTAGACATATTGAATTGACAGCCGTTTTAACAGAGATGTTAAAACAAAAGAATAAGAGTAATAGAATCGAGAGATTCGAAAAGAACCGATAGAGAACGCATCGCAATATAATATAAAAAATATACGATGAAGAGTTTGATCCTGGCTCAGGATGAACGCTAGCGGCAGGCTTAACACATGCAAGTCGAGGGGTAGAGTTCTTCGGAGCTTGAGACCGGCGCACGGGTGCGTAACGCGTATGCAATCTACCTTTTACAGAGGGATAGCCCAGAGAAATTTGGATTAATACCTCATAGTATAATTGAATGGCATCATTTAATTATTAAAGTCACAACGGTAAAAGATGAGCATGCGTCCCATTAGCTAGTTGGTAAGGTAACGGCTTACCAAGGCTACGATGGGTAGGGGTCCTGAGAGGGAGATCCCCCACACTGGTACTGAGACACGGACCAGACTCCTACGGGAGGCAGCAGTGAGGAATATTGGACAATGGGCGCAAGCCTGATCCAGCCATGCCGCGTGCAGGATGACGGTCCTATGGATTGTAAACTGCTTTTGTACAGGAAGAAACACTGGTTCGTGAACCAGCTTGACGGTACTGTAAGAATAAGGATCGGCTAACTCCGTGCCAGCAGCCGCGGTAATACGGAGGATCCAAGCGTTATCCGGAATCATTGGGTTTAAAGGGTCCGTAGGCGGTTTGGTAAGTCAGTGGTGAAAGCCCATCGCTCAACGGTGGAACGGCCATTGATACTGCTAGACTTGAATTATTAGGAAGTAACTAGAATATGTAGTGTAGCGGTGAAATGCTTAGAGATTACATGGAATACCAATTGCGAAGGCAGGTTACTACTAATATATTGACGCTGATGGACGAAAGCGTGGGTAGCGAACAGGATTAGATACCCTGGTAGTCCACGCCGTAAACGATGGATACTAGCTGTTGGGCGCAAGTTCAGTGGCTAAGCGAAAGTGATAAGTATCCCACCTGGGGAGTACGTTCGCAAGAATGAAACTCAAAGGAATTGACGGGGGCCCGCACAAGCGGTGGAGCATGTGGTTTAATTCGATGATACGCGAGGAACCTTACCAAGGCTTAAATGTAGATTGACCGGTTTGGAAACAGACTTTTCGCAAGACAATTTACAAGGTGCTGCATGGTTGTCGTCAGCTCGTGCCGTGAGGTGTCAGGTTAAGTCCTATAACGAGCGCAACCCCTGTTGTTAGTTGCCAGCGAGTCATGTCGGGAACTCTAACAAGACTGCCAGTGCAAACTGTGAGGAAGGTGGGGATGACGTCAAATCATCACGGCCCTTACGCCTTGGGCTACACACGTGCTACAATGGCCGGTACAGAGAGCAGCCACTGGGCGACCAGGAGCGAATCTACAAAACCGGTCACAGTTCGGATCGGAGTCTGCAACTCGACTCCGTGAAGCTGGAATCGCTAGTAATCGGATATCAGCCATGATCCGGTGAATACGTTCCCGGGCCTTGTACACACCGCCCGTCAAGCCATGGAAGCTGGGGGTGCCTGAAGTCGGTGACCGCAAGGAGCTGCCTAGGGTAAAACTGGTAACTAGGGCTAAGTCGTAACAAGGTAGCCGTACCGGAAGGTGCGGCTGGAACACCTCCTTTCTAGAGCCTAAGTGTTAGCAAGCAATTGCACGGTTAGGAAAAAAGATGCAGATCTAAATGTTTCTGAATCATGAAATTTTATTACTCTTGCTGTTAGTTCAAATAATAAATTTAAGTAAAACAGAGTCTCGTAGCTCAGCTGGTTAGAGTACTACACTGATAATGTAGGGGTCGGCAGTTCGAGTCTGCCCGGGACTACTTTTTAAAGAGAATTAATTAAAAATCAAAAATTTATAATTAAAAGTAACTTAAAAAGACTGAAAAGCTTAAAAAAAGGAAATTCTAGAAGTTGGAATTCACCAAAGAAATTAGAGAAGAATTAAGAAATCTAAAATCTGAATTCTACAATCTAAGATTGCAAAATGGGGGATTAGCTCAGCTGGCTAGAGCGCCTGCCTTGCACGCAGGAGGTCAACGGTTCGACTCCGTTATTCTCCACTGATTTACTATAAAAGTAGTAAATAAAAGTTCATTGACATATTGAGATAAGAAATAATAAAAAGTAGAAAGCGTTTTTTGTTATTGGTAGTAATACGGATAATAAAAGACAAAAAAAAACGGTCATAATTGATTTTATGATTGGTACAATAAGCAAAATAAGGGCGTATGGGGGATGCCTTGGCTCTCAGAGGCGATGAAAGGCGTGATAAGCTGCGAAAAGCTACGGGGACGGGCACACACCGATTGATCCGTAGATACCTGAATGGGGCAACCCACTATGTTGAAGACATAGTACACCGATAGGTGGGCAAACCCGCTGAACTGAAACATCTAAGTAGGCGGAGGAGAAGAAAACAAAAGTGATTCCGTAAGTAGTGGCGAGCGAACGCGGATTAGCCCAAACCAATGTTGTTACGGCAAGATTGGGGTTGTAGGACCACGACATTTTATGCACAAGGAACTAGAAGTGACTGGAAAGTTATGCCATAGAGAGTGATAGCCTCGTATAGGTAACAAGTGTAATAGATAGTGGTATCCTGAGTAGGGCGGGGCACGTGAAACCCTGTCTGAATTTGGCGGGACCATCCGCTAAGGCTAAATACTCCTGAGAGACCGATAGTGAACCAGTACCGTGAGGGAAAGGTGAAAAGAACCGTGAATAACGGAGTGAAATAGATCCTGAAACCATACGCTTACAAGCGGTCGGAGCCCTTTCGTGGGGTGACGGCGTGCCTTTTGCATAATGAGCCTACGAGTTAACGTTGCTGGCAAGGATAAGTGGTTAAGCCACGGATCCGTAGCGAAAGCGAGTCTGAATAGGGCGCTTTAGTCAGTAGTGTTAGACGCGAAACCGTGTGATCTACCCATGGGCAGGATGAAGCGCTGGTAACACAGTGTGGAGGTCCGAACCGGTTGACGTTGAAAAGTCTTCGGATGACCTGTGGGTAGGGGTGAAAGGCCAATCAAACTCGGAAATAGCTCGTACTCCCCGAAATGCATTTAGGTGCAGCGTTATTTTAGTTATATAGAGGTAGAGCTACTGATTGGATGCGGGGGCTTCACCGCCTACCAATTCCTGACAAACTCCGAATGCTATATAATGATTGATAACAGTGAGGGCTTGGGTGCTAAGGTCCAAGTCCGAGAGGGAAAGAACCCAGACCATCAGCTAAGGTCCCCAAATATATGCTAAGTTGAAAGAACGAGGTTTGTCTGCCCAGACAGCTAGGATGTTGGCTTGGAAGCAGCCATTCATTTAAAGAGTGCGTAACAGCTCACTAGTCGAGCGGACGAGCATGGATAATAATCGGGCATAAGCATATTACCGAAGCTATGGATTTACAGTTTACTGTAAGTGGTAGGGGAGCATTCTAACAGGGTTGAAGGTGTATCGTAAGGTATGCTGGACTGGTTAGAAAAGAAAATGTAGGCATAAGTAACGATAATGCGGGCGAGAAACCCGCACACCGAAAAACTAAGGTTTCCACAGCTATGCTAATCAGCTGTGGGTTAGTCTGGTCCTAAGGCGAACCCGAAAGGGACAGTCGATGGCTAACGGGTTAATATTCCCGTACTACTAATTACTGTGATGGGGTGACGGAGTGATGAAAGCGCCGCGAACTGACGGAATAGTTCGTTGAAGTACCTACCTATAAGCTGCGCAGGCAAATCCACGCGGCTTGGGGAAATACGATAGTACTCGGAGTCTTCGGACAAAGAGATAGTGCGCCTAAGGGCTTCCAAGAAAAACCTCTAAACTTCAGGTAATTAGTACCAGTACCGTAAACCGACACAGGTAGTTGAGGAGAGAATCCTAAGGTGCTCGAGAGATTCATGGCTAAGGAATTAGGCAAAATAGACCTGTAACTTCGGGAGAAAGGTCGCCAGCGCAAGCTGGCCGCAGTGAAGAGGTCCAGGCGACTGTTTATCAAAAACACAGGGCTCTGCAAAATCGTAAGATGAAGTATAGGGCCTGACACCTGCCCGGTGCTGGAAGGTTAAGAGGAGATGTTATCTTCGGAGAAGCATTGAATTGAAGCCCCAGTAAACGGCGGCCGTAACTATAACGGTCCTAAGGTAGCGAAATTCCTTGTCGGGTAAGTTCCGACCTGCACGAATGGTGTAACGATCTGGACACTGTCTCAGCCATGAGCTCGGTGAAATTGTAGTAACGGTGAAGATGCCGTTTACCCGCAGTGGGACGAAAAGACCCTGTGCACCTTTACTATAGCTTAGTATTGACCTTGGATAAATGATGTGTAGGATAGGTTGGAGACTGTGAAGTGGCGTCGCTAGGCGTTGTGGAGTCATTGTTGAAATACAACCCTTTGTTTATCTGAGGCCTAACCCCGCGTTGTGGGGGACATTGCTTGGTGGGTAGTTTGACTGGGGTGGTCGCCTCCAAAAGAGTAACGGAGGCTTCTAAAGGTTCCCTCAGTACGCTTGGTAACCGTGCGTAGAGTGCAATGGCATAAGGGAGCTTGACTGAGAGACATACAGGTCGATCAGGTACGAAAGTAGAGCATAGTGATCCGGTGGTTCCGCATGGAAGGGCCATCGCTCAAAGGATAAAAGGTACGCCGGGGATAACAGGCTGATCTCCCCCAAGAGCTCATATCGACGGGGGGGTTTGGCACCTCGATGTCGGCTCGTCACATCCTGGGGCTGGAGAAGGTCCCAAGGGTTGGGCTGTTCGCCCATTAAAGTGGCACGCGAGCTGGGTTCAGAACGTCGTGAGACAGTTCGGTCTCTATCTACTGTGGGCGTTAGAAATTTGAGTGGATCTGATTCTAGTACGAGAGGACCGAATTGGACAAACCTCTAGTGTATCTGTTGTCCCGCCAGGGGCACCGCAGAGTAGCTACGTTTGGAAGGGATAAGCGCTGAAAGCATATAAGCGCGAAACCCACCACAAGATGAGATTTCTTTTAAGGATCGTGGAAGATGACCACGTTGATAGGCTATAGATGTAAAGGCAGTAATGTCATAGTCGAGTAGTACTAATAATCCGTAAGCTTATGTACACCCTTTTCCCCACACTTTGGTGTGGGGAAGAAACTTTCTAAAATAAATACTTTCTTTATCTCAGTATGTTAAGATATTGTTGCAATTATTTAATTATTAATTATAAATTTTTAATTAATTGTACGTTACCTCAAGTAACAACGACCTTAAGGTGGTTATTGCGGCGGGGCTCACCTCTTCCCATCCCGAACAGAGTAGTTAAGCCCGCCTGCGCAGATGGTACTGCAGTTATGTGGGAGAGTATGTCGTCGCCTTTCTTTTGAAAAACCCTATCCAAATCGGATAGGGTTTTTTGTTTTATATAACTTTTTGGTTGTTGTTTTTTTTAAACCATATAAGTGATGTAAGTTCAGTTAAGTTTTATCTTTGCGTCCTTTACGTAAACCCCTAACGAACTTTGCGGTTAAAAAAAAACAGTACAGATGAGAATTTTACAACTTTTGAATTTGATTTATTGTAAAATCCCTGGTTTTATTCTTATTTCTTTTACTTTACATTCTTTTACCATGTGTCATCCTGAGCGAAGTCGAAGGAAACTTGACAGGCATAAACTTTGAGCCAGGTAAAAATTTAATTTCAATCTTTGAAAGAGCTCCGGGGTTAAGTTCAAAACGAATGAAGTGCTAAAGAGTTGGATGTGAAAATCTAGTTTGTTTGTAGAATATGCATCACGTTTGTCCTTTCGGCCTAGGAAATCCGAGCGAAAGCGAATAGGCGAAGTAAATCTCAGCAAGAAACTCCATAAAACAAGATAAGAAAATGAAGATTTGTCTTTTGTTGAAAAAAAACAGAATTACAAGAAATAGACTTGATAAATTGATGTTGTAAAAAGGGAAGCTGCAAAGAGGTGTTAAACTATATATTGAGAAATAGTATTATTTAAAATAAAAACGATGTCAGTTTCAAAGAAAGAAATTAGAGTGCTAACTAGAGCGGTTTGTCTAAATTTTCACAAGACTTCACTTCTTTTGAATTTGATCTGAAATCTTAATTTTTAAAATATAATATTTTTATAAGAAAAAAAGCTTTAATTGGGTTTGATGACTTATTGTCTTCAATTGTGTCTTTTTATGAGATGTTGTCTAGGTTGAAGACTAGGTAAGGGCAGGTAATTTTACAAATTTAAAGTTGTAGGTGAAAAAAGCTGGTTTGTATGAGCTTTTGCTTGAGTTTTATAAAAAGAAGTTGGTTGTAGAAAAAAGAAATATTGAAAGGATAAAATTGCGAGGATGAAAATAGAATTCAGTGCTAAAAAAACTCTGTTTTAAATTAAGCTCTTAATTTTTGAAATTGTCATATTCATTTATTAAAGCTGTAGTATTGGAAAAAAGACGCAATAACTTAATTTTTTGTTTGGTGTTTGTTTTTAGTTTTGCTTATTAAAGTCAAAACAGTTTGTGAAGGGATAGGATTGGAAGTTTTTTTTGAATGCTAAAACTCTGTATGAGCAGAAAAAAAATCAAAAGACGGCAAAAATTAAGAAATAGACCTGGTAAAGGAGTCTTAAAAAAGCAGTAGAGAAGTAGAAAACTCTTTGAAAATGATGCAGGATTAAGTTGTTGTAATGTAAAAACCATACTAAAAGAAAGAAAATTCCTAAAAGCAACAAAAGTCTAAGTTTTATAAAAACACCATTACCAGTAAGTTAAGAAAAAGATTGAAAAAAAGGCAAAAAAAGCAAAGTAAAAAGCTTGTAGAAACGAATAAAGGGACTACTTTTGCACCCGCAACGACGCAGACGTTCCCTGATAGACTGACAAGAAAAGAGGATTAATTTTTTAGAAAAGTTTGAGAGAACAAAATAAAAAAAAGATTCAAAAAAGCTTGTGAGATTTGAAAACGCTGCTTACCTTTGCACCCCGCAAAACACGCAAGTTCATTGAGAGATTGGTTGAGAAAAGAAGAAAATTGGAAACGAAAAGTTTCTAAAAAAAACTTCAAAAAATTCTTGCCAGTTAAAAATAAAGATGTAGTTTTGCAGCCGCTTTGAGAAACAAGCGAAACACAGAAACACACGTTCGTAGACATATTGAATTGACAGCCGTTTTAACAGAGATGTTAAAACAAAAGAATAAGAGTAATGGAATCGAGAGATTCGAAAAGAACCGATAGAGAACGCATCGCAATATAATATAAAAAATATACGATGAAGAGTTTGATCCTGGCTCAGGATGAACGCTAGCGGCAGGCTTAACACATGCAAGTCGAGGGGTAGAGTTCTTCGGAGCTTGAGACCGGCGCACGGGTGCGTAACGCGTATGCAATCTACCTTTTACAGAGGGATAGCCCAGAGAAATTTGGATTAATACCTCATAGTATAATTGAATGGCATCATTTAATTATTAAAGTCACAACGGTAAAAGATGAGCATGCGTCCCATTAGCTAGTTGGTAAGGTAACGGCTTACCAAGGCTACGATGGGTAGGGGTCCTGAGAGGGAGATCCCCCACACTGGTACTGAGACACGGACCAGACTCCTACGGGAGGCAGCAGTGAGGAATATTGGACAATGGGCGCAAGCCTGATCCAGCCATGCCGCGTGCAGGATGACGGTCCTATGGATTGTAAACTGCTTTTGTACAGGAAGAAACACTGGTTCGTGAACCAGCTTGACGGTACTGTAAGAATAAGGATCGGCTAACTCCGTGCCAGCAGCCGCGGTAATACGGAGGATCCAAGCGTTATCCGGAATCATTGGGTTTAAAGGGTCCGTAGGCGGTTTGGTAAGTCAGTGGTGAAAGCCCATCGCTCAACGGTGGAACGGCCATTGATACTGCTAGACTTGAATTATTAGGAAGTAACTAGAATATGTAGTGTAGCGGTGAAATGCTTAGAGATTACATGGAATACCAATTGCGAAGGCAGGTTACTACTAATATATTGACGCTGATGGACGAAAGCGTGGGTAGCGAACAGGATTAGATACCCTGGTAGTCCACGCCGTAAACGATGGATACTAGCTGTTGGGCGCAAGTTCAGTGGCTAAGCGAAAGTGATAAGTATCCCACCTGGGGAGTACGTTCGCAAGAATGAAACTCAAAGGAATTGACGGGGGCCCGCACAAGCGGTGGAGCATGTGGTTTAATTCGATGATACGCGAGGAACCTTACCAAGGCTTAAATGTAGATTGACCGGTTTGGAAACAGACTTTTCGCAAGACAATTTACAAGGTGCTGCATGGTTGTCGTCAGCTCGTGCCGTGAGGTGTCAGGTTAAGTCCTATAACGAGCGCAACCCCTGTTGTTAGTTGCCAGCGAGTCATGTCGGGAACTCTAACAAGACTGCCAGTGCAAACTGTGAGGAAGGTGGGGATGACGTCAAATCATCACGGCCCTTACGCCTTGGGCTACACACGTGCTACAATGGCCGGTACAGAGAGCAGCCACTGGGCGACCAGGAGCGAATCTACAAAACCGGTCACAGTTCGGATCGGAGTCTGCAACTCGACTCCGTGAAGCTGGAATCGCTAGTAATCGGATATCAGCCATGATCCGGTGAATACGTTCCCGGGCCTTGTACACACCGCCCGTCAAGCCATGGAAGCTGGGGGTGCCTGAAGTCGGTGACCGCAAGGAGCTGCCTAGGGTAAAACTGGTAACTAGGGCTAAGTCGTAACAAGGTAGCCGTACCGGAAGGTGCGGCTGGAACACCTCCTTTCTAGAGCCTAAGTGTTAGCAAGCAATTGCACGGTTAGGAAAAAAGATGCAGATCTAAATGTTTCTGAATCATGAAATTTTATTACTCTTGCTGTTAGTTCAAATAATAAATTTAAGTAAAACAGAGTCTCGTAGCTCAGCTGGTTAGAGTACTACACTGATAATGTAGGGGTCGGCAGTTCGAGTCTGCCCGGGACTACTTTTTAAAGAGAATTAATTAAAAATCAAAAATTTATAATTAAAAGTAACTTAAAAAGACTGAAAAGCTTAAAAAAAGGAAATTCTAGAAGTTGGAATTCACCAAAGAAATTAGAGAAGAATTAAGAAATCTAAAATCTGAATTCTACAATCTAAGATTGCAAAATGGGGGATTAGCTCAGCTGGCTAGAGCGCCTGCCTTGCACGCAGGAGGTCAACGGTTCGACTCCGTTATTCTCCACTGATTTACTATAAAAGTAGTAAATAAAAGTTCATTGACATATTGAGATAAGAAATAATAAAAAGTAGAAAGCGTTTTTTGTTATTGGTAGTAATACGGATAATAAAAGACAAAAAAAAACGGTCATAATTGATTTTATGATTGGTACAATAAGCAAAATAAGGGCGTATGGGGGATGCCTTGGCTCTCAGAGGCGATGAAAGGCGTGATAAGCTGCGAAAAGCTACGGGGACGGGCACACACCGATTGATCCGTAGATACCTGAATGGGGCAACCCACTATGTTGAAGACATAGTACACCGATAGGTGGGCAAACCCGCTGAACTGAAACATCTAAGTAGGCGGAGGAGAAGAAAACAAAAGTGATTCCGTAAGTAGTGGCGAGCGAACGCGGATTAGCCCAAACCAATGTTGTTACGGCAAGATTGGGGTTGTAGGACCACGACATTTTATGCACAAGGAACTAGAAGTGACTGGAAAGTTATGCCATAGAGAGTGATAGCCTCGTATAGGTAACAAGTGTAATAGATAGTGGTATCCTGAGTAGGGCGGGGCACGTGAAACCCTGTCTGAATTTGGCGGGACCATCCGCTAAGGCTAAATACTCCTGAGAGACCGATAGTGAACCAGTACCGTGAGGGAAAGGTGAAAAGAACCGTGAATAACGGAGTGAAATAGATCCTGAAACCATACGCTTACAAGCGGTCGGAGCCCTTTCGTGGGGTGACGGCGTGCCTTTTGCATAATGAGCCTACGAGTTAACGTTGCTGGCAAGGATAAGTGGTTAAGCCACGGATCCGTAGCGAAAGCGAGTCTGAATAGGGCGCTTTAGTCAGTAGTGTTAGACGCGAAACCGTGTGATCTACCCATGGGCAGGATGAAGCGCTGGTAACACAGTGTGGAGGTCCGAACCGGTTGACGTTGAAAAGTCTTCGGATGACCTGTGGGTAGGGGTGAAAGGCCAATCAAACTCGGAAATAGCTCGTACTCCCCGAAATGCATTTAGGTGCAGCGTTATTTTAGTTATATAGAGGTAGAGCTACTGATTGGATGCGGGGGCTTCACCGCCTACCAATTCCTGACAAACTCCGAATGCTATATAATGATTGATAACAGTGAGGGCTTGGGTGCTAAGGTCCAAGTCCGAGAGGGAAAGAACCCAGACCATCAGCTAAGGTCCCCAAATATATGCTAAGTTGAAAGAACGAGGTTTGTCTGCCCAGACAGCTAGGATGTTGGCTTGGAAGCAGCCATTCATTTAAAGAGTGCGTAACAGCTCACTAGTCGAGCGGACGAGCATGGATAATAATCGGGCATAAGCATATTACCGAAGCTATGGATTTACAGTTTACTGTAAGTGGTAGGGGAGCATTCTAACAGGGTTGAAGGTGTATCGTAAGGTATGCTGGACTGGTTAGAAAAGAAAATGTAGGCATAAGTAACGATAATGCGGGCGAGAAACCCGCACACCGAAAAACTAAGGTTTCCACAGCTATGCTAATCAGCTGTGGGTTAGTCTGGTCCTAAGGCGAACCCGAAAGGGACAGTCGATGGCTAACGGGTTAATATTCCCGTACTACTAATTACTGTGATGGGGTGACGGAGTGATGAAAGCGCCGCGAACTGACGGAATAGTTCGTTGAAGTACCTACCTATAAGCTGCGCAGGCAAATCCACGCGGCTTGGGGAAATACGATAGTACTCGGAGTCTTCGGACAAAGAGATAGTGCGCCTAAGGGCTTCCAAGAAAAACCTCTAAACTTCAGGTAATTAGTACCAGTACCGTAAACCGACACAGGTAGTTGAGGAGAGAATCCTAAGGTGCTCGAGAGATTCATGGCTAAGGAATTAGGCAAAATAGACCTGTAACTTCGGGAGAAAGGTCGCCAGCGCAAGCTGGCCGCAGTGAAGAGGTCCAGGCGACTGTTTATCAAAAACACAGGGCTCTGCAAAATCGTAAGATGAAGTATAGGGCCTGACACCTGCCCGGTGCTGGAAGGTTAAGAGGAGATGTTATCTTCGGAGAAGCATTGAATTGAAGCCCCAGTAAACGGCGGCCGTAACTATAACGGTCCTAAGGTAGCGAAATTCCTTGTCGGGTAAGTTCCGACCTGCACGAATGGTGTAACGATCTGGACACTGTCTCAGCCATGAGCTCGGTGAAATTGTAGTAACGGTGAAGATGCCGTTTACCCGCAGTGGGACGAAAAGACCCTGTGCACCTTTACTATAGCTTAGTATTGACCTTGGATAAATGATGTGTAGGATAGGTTGGAGACTGTGAAGTGGCGTCGCTAGGCGTTGTGGAGTCATTGTTGAAATACAACCCTTTGTTTATCTGAGGCCTAACCCCGCGTTGTGGGGGACATTGCTTGGTGGGTAGTTTGACTGGGGTGGTCGCCTCCAAAAGAGTAACGGAGGCTTCTAAAGGTTCCCTCAGTACGCTTGGTAACCGTGCGTAGAGTGCAATGGCATAAGGGAGCTTGACTGAGAGACATACAGGTCGATCAGGTACGAAAGTAGAGCATAGTGATCCGGTGGTTCCGCATGGAAGGGCCATCGCTCAAAGGATAAAAGGTACGCCGGGGATAACAGGCTGATCTCCCCCAAGAGCTCATATCGACGGGGGGGTTTGGCACCTCGATGTCGGCTCGTCACATCCTGGGGCTGGAGAAGGTCCCAAGGGTTGGGCTGTTCGCCCATTAAAGTGGCACGCGAGCTGGGTTCAGAACGTCGTGAGACAGTTCGGTCTCTATCTACTGTGGGCGTTAGAAATTTGAGTGGATCTGATTCTAGTACGAGAGGACCGAATTGGACAAACCTCTAGTGTATCTGTTGTCCCGCCAGGGGCACCGCAGAGTAGCTACGTTTGGAAGGGATAAGCGCTGAAAGCATATAAGCGCGAAACCCACCACAAGATGAGATTTCTTTTAAGGATCGTGGAAGATGACCACGTTGATAGGCTATAGATGTAAAGGCAGTAATGTCATAGTCGAGTAGTACTAATAATCCGTAAGCTTATGTACACCCTTTTCCCCACACTTTGGTGTGGGGAAGAAACTTTCTAAAATAAATACTTTCTTTATCTCAGTATGTTAAGATATTGTTGCAATTATTTAATTATTAATTATAAATTTTTAATTAATTGTACGTTACCTCAAGTAACAACGACCTTAAGGTGGTTATTGCGGCGGGGCTCACCTCTTCCCATCCCGAACAGAGTAGTTAAGCCCGCCTGCGCAGATGGTACTGCAGTTATGTGGGAGAGTATGTCGTCGCCTTTCTTTTGAAAAACCCTGTTCTGAAAAACAGGGTTTTTTATTCTTTTTAGAAAATACTACTAATGCTCGGATGGTGAAATTGGTAGACACGCTGGACTTAAAATCCAGTGAACAGCAATGTTCGTGCGGGTTCAAGTCCCGCTCTGAGTACTAAAACTTCAATTGGCTTTTGCTAATTGAAGTTTTTTTTTGGAAAAAATATGGGATTTGCTTTTTTATTAAGACTGTAAAATCTCGCAAAGTCGCAGAGTCGCAGAGTTAAAAAGGTTATACGCTCCGGTTATTCTGGATTAACACGAAAACGGACCAAACTCAAAAGTTGTGGGGAAGTCAAAATTTATTATATAGGTGATGTAAGTTCATTTTATTTTTATCTGTGTTAAGTTTAAAAGTAGAGGAGAAGTAAAGGGTTAGATACTCTATTTGTCCTAGATCAGGTGCAAAAGTTGTGAGGCAGTAAAAATCTCGCAAAGCCACAAAGTTTAAAAAGATTACGTATTCCATTTATTCTTTCGTCTATAAAAAAAACTCCATTATTTCTAATGAAGTTCTTTTACAATTAATAAGTATAATTTTTTGTCGTGTAATTTTATGAAGAAAATCTGATAAACATTGCTATTTATATTGTTTGGATTAGTGTTTAATGCTAAAATTTATTGGTGTCAACATCAGTAATGAATTGTGTTACTCCTTTCATAAAAACTTGCTGATCATCCCACATGGCAAGATGACTTCCGTTTGGACAATATAAGTATCGTCCTTTTTGAACTAGTTTACTTTGTTCTTCCATTGCTTTTGGATCCATTGTATCGTATTTTGCTCCAATCATTAGGGTTGGAATTGTAAGTTCATGCAAGCGATTTTTAATATCCCATTTTGCCAGGCGACCACTTATTCCAAATTCGCTTGGACCTTGCATTATCGTGTATATTGCTCCATTGGTGTGTTTGATGGCACGGTTTAATCCGTCTGGCCATTCTTTTAATCTGCACAAATGTTCTTGGTAAAAGTTTGGGATAAGAAGTTCCATATATCTTGGGTTCCCAAAGTCTTTTTTTGCTTCTAATGCTCTTACTTCTGCCAGAACTTCAGGTTTCATTTGCTTTGCCAGAACTTCATCTGCGTATTTACCATATTCCGGGGCGCTGGCCATCATATTAGAAATAAGGAGACCTTTTAGGTTTTTCTGATACTTTAATGCATATTCCATCGCCAGAATTCCGCCCCAGGAGTTTCCTAAGACATAAAAGTTAGTATGGTCGGCATTAATAGCTTTTCGAACTTGTTCTACTTCTTCTACGAAACGTTCTGTTGTCCAAAGAGTGCTGTCTTTTGGTTGATCACTGTAGTAAGAACCTAGTTGGTCGTATTCATAAAATTCGAAACCTTCCCGTTGAAAAAATGTCTCAAAGCATTCCATGTATTCATGTGTCATGGCTGGTCCTCCATGTAGTAACAATACTTTTATTTTTGGATTATTGCCAAAGCGTTTTGTCCAGACTTTAAATTCTCCTACCGGCGTTTTTATCGGAATCATTTTTACACCTGCAGTTTCTATTGATTCGTTAGGTTTGTATGTAAAATAATTGGCAAGAGCTTCAGATTTGTTTTCATTCTTGCAGGAAGTGAAAAAGAGAATCGTCAGTAAGAAAAGGATTGAGCGCATAGTTCTAGAGTTAAAAGGTTATGGTAGCGAATAAGTTTCTTTACGCTAAAATACGAATTAAATTTAGATGCTGATTGTGTATTGAATGGAGTGGGATTAGTTCTATTGGGAAGAATTATTTAATTTCCAATACCGAGGCATCAGTAAAATTAGCTTTGAGTTCTTCCGGTAAATAGGGTCTCCCTCCAGTAGCTGGAATACAGGTTCCGGTGAATAATGCGGAAGCCATTATTTTTCCATTTTTTAGGATTGATTGTTTAAAATGCAATTTTGGTAGTCCACTAGGATCTGTAAAAACAGCACAAGTCACGTCAAAATTATCGTCTTTTTTAAGTGAACGAATAAATTTGATGCTGTATTCGGATAAAACCATAAATACGCCGTTTTCTGCTTGTTGTACAAAATCAAAACCTAATACCTCTTTGATGTAAGCGTGACGACATTCTTCCATATAAAAGGGATAGTACAGGCCATCCATAATTCCTTGAACATCTATGTGTTCGCCTGCAGCAGTGTAATTCTTTGAATATTCCATTTTTTGCAAAGTTAAATTTAGTTTGAAACGTATTTTTGAAGCGTTTATTGTAGAATAATACTACTAAAAAACGCATTGTTTAGTTTGTAAAACGGGTATGTTTCAGCGCTAATTTAAAAATTAAAACGCTTTAAATGCAATTATTCTTGGTTTTTTGCCACAGATTTAAAGGATTAAAATGATTTTTTTTGCCACTAATTACACGAATTTTCGCTAATTTCTTTGTGTGCTCGGAAGTTAAATCATCTTACCTCCTTAATTTTTTATCCAACTTTTTTTAATTCACATTAAAAAAGTAATTCGTACCCTGTATTTTTTTAGTTAGCCACAGATTTAAAGGATTAGAATGATTTTTTTAATCTGTGAGAATCCTTTTAATCTGTGGCAAAAAAAAAGACCACGAATCACACCAATTATCCCCAAAATAAATTCGCGAAAATTCGTGTAATTCGTGGCTAAAACTTTTTTTAACTCAGAACCTTAGCAGCTCAGAATCTTAGCACCTTCTACCTAGTAATGCCATCTCACAAAAGCTTCCATCGCCGCATAAGTCGCTAAACCTAATTGCTGATACAAAGCTGCTGTTTCGTGGTTTCGGTCTTCGGCTCTTTGCCAAAATTCTCTGGCATCGGTTCCCTGAAAAACAACACCGTCTTTTTGTGATTGGTGTTTGAAGATTCCATGGCGTTTTGCCAAAACCTGATCCGGGCTCATAGGTACCGCCATTTCTACTTCGTCAATACCCCATTCCTGCCAAGCACCACGGTACAACCATAACCAACAGTCGTCCATAAATGATTTTGGTTTTAAGGCTTTCACGGCTTCAAAAATAGCATCTAAACATACTTTATGTGTTCCGTGTGGATCTGCTAAATCTCCTGCAGCATAGATTTGATGTGGTTTAATTTTTTCAATTAAATCCATCGTCAATTGAATGTCTTCTTGTCCGATTGGTTTTTTCTCGATGGTACCCGTTTCATAAAATGGAAGCTCCATAAAATGAATCTGATCGTCTGTTAAACCAACAAAATGACTTGTTGCTCTTGCTTCTCCTTTTCTGATTAGTCCTTTGATATAACGCACTTCAGGGATGTCAATTTCGCTGTTCTTTTTATTTTTTAAGAAGTTAACTGCTTTTTCATAAATTGCATCTGCTTCCGGGCTTTTGATTCCGAATTTCTCATTGTAATCAATTACGAAACTTGCAAAACGCAAGGCTTCATCATCGGCAACGGCAATATTTCCTGAAGTCTGGTAGGCTACGTGCACTTCATGACCTTGCTCTTGCAAACGCATAAAGGTTCCTCCCATACTGATAATATCATCATCAGGGTGTGGACTGAAAAGCAATACACGTTTTCTGGCTGGCTCCGCTCTTTCAGGACGGTTAGCATCGTCTGCATTTGGTTTTCCACCTGGCCAACCTGTAATTGTGTTTTGTAATTTATTGAATATCTTAATGTTAATATCATAAGCAGGACCTGAATCGGCCAATAAATCGCTCATCCCGTTTTCGATATAATCGGCATCGGTAAGCATTAAAATTGGTTTTTTAAGATCAAGTGCCAATCCTAAAACAGCTTTACGGATTAGTTTATCACTCCAGGTTACTTTTTCTACCAACCAAGGTCTGTTGATTCGGGTCAGTTTAGAAGATGCTTCTTTGTCTAAAACAAAAACAGCGTTATTGTGTTCCTGTAAAAACGAAGCCGGAATTTGATTCGTCACCTCATCTTCAACCGATTTTTTGATCACATTAGATTTTCCTTCCCCCCAAGCCATCAAGATAACTTGTTTGGCTTCCATGATTTTTTTAACTCCAAGTGTAATTGCAGTTCTAGGTGTATTACTTAAACCGGAAAAATCTTTACTTGCGGCAACTCTTGTAATATGGTCTAAAGCTACCAAACGCGTTTTAGAGTTTTGAAGTGAACCAGATTCATTAAAACCAATGTGTCCGTTTCCTCCAATTCCAAGAATCTGTAAATCGATTCCACCTAAAGCTTCAATTTTAGCTTCGTAATCATGACAGTAATCTGCAATTTGTTCTTTGGTTAAAAGTCCATCGGGAACGTGGAAGTTTTCAGGTAAAATATCGACATGGTCAAACAGTAATTCTTTCATAAAACGAACATAACTGTTGATCGAATTAGGTTCCATTGGATAATATTCATCCAAATTAAAACTAATTACGTTTTTAAAACTCAAACCTTCCTCTTTATGAAGACGTACTAACTCTGCATACAATCCTTTTGGTGAAGAACCGGTTGCCAGACCTAAAATACAAGGTTTATTTTCTTTTTGTTTGGATTGAATTAAAGCTGCAATTTCCTGAGCAACCGCTTTAGAAGCCTCATTAGAATTTTCAAAAACTACTGTATTGATGTTTTCAAATCGTTTTTCGAAGCCTGTTGCTTTGTCTACTATACTTTTTATCATTTTATATTTTTTTGATCAAGGAATAATAAATTAGTTTTCATTAGATGGTTTTCCTATAGTAGCCAGAATTCCTCCATCAACATAAACAATATGACCATTAACAAAATCACTTGCTTTTGAACTTAAAAATATGGCAGCACCTTGCAGATCATCGGGATTTCCCCAGCGTCCTGCAGGCGTTCGCTGCATGATAAATTCATTAAATGGATGTCCATTTACTCTAATCGGAGCCGTTTGACTGGTGGCAAAATAGCCGGGACCAATTCCGTTGATTTGAATATTGTGTTTGGCCCATTCTGTAGCCATATTTTTGGTCAGCATTTTTAAGCCTCCTTTAGCAGCTGCATATGCGCTAACGGAATCTCTCCCAAGTTCGCTCATCATAGAGCACATGTTTATAATTTTGCCTCCTCCTCGGGTTATCATTCCTTTAGCAATATTTTTAGAAACTATAAACGGTCCGGTTAAGTCTACTTTAATTACAGCTTCAAAATCGGAAACTTCCATATCAATTATTGGAGTTCTTTTGATAATTCCGGCATTGTTTATTAAGATATCGATTGGACCAACTTCCGTTTCGATTTTATTAATAGCGTCGATAACCGCCTTTTCATCGGTTACATCAAATAGATACCCATAGGCTTCAATACCTTCTGCTTTATATTCGGCAATTGCATGATCAACCGCTACTTGCGAAGAATGATTGTTTACAACAATTTTTGCACCGGCCTGTCCAAGACCTTTGGCCATTGCCATTCCCAAGCCATGAACTCCTCCCGTAATGAGAGCTGTCTTTCCCGTTAAATCAAATAAATTAAATGACATTTTTTATATTTTATAGTTAGTAATTATTGTTTGTTTTGGCGAATAGTAATGGTCAACGGATTTTTTAATTGTTCTTGAAAATTATTTAAGTAGTCAAACCATTGCTTCGAATTAGTGATTTCTTGCGCCTTATCCCAACAGGCACCTGTATAATAGACAATTGGACTGTTATTTGTAACGGTAGTTTTGGCTAATATTTGAGTTTTATCAATCCACATGGTGGCGGTTGGATTGCTAAATATGGAACCTACCCCTGTAGTACCATCCTGAGCAAAAGTAGGTTCCCAATAGGCAAGAATACCTTGTTGTTCGTTTAAAGAAATTACACCTGCCTCAGCTCTTTTTATGATTCCTATTACAACAGGAATTGGTTTATTATCGTCAAAAGTGTAGACGTTTTCTATTCGGTTAAGCTGTGATCCGGCATCTATAGAAATGGTTTTTGTAACTTTAATTTTAATTTTGCCCGCATCCCAAGTATCGTAAATAAGTTGAAATGTGGAGCGTAAAGGACCATTGTCTAAAACTTTGTATTGATGATAATTTGCCGAATAACGAATCGTATCGTTTATATAGGGGGCCATATTGCCTGCACCTAAGGAATAACCGACATGATAATAATCCATTCCGTTGCCGCTGTCTACATGATAATTTCCTGTTTTATAGCGTTCATTAAGAATCATTTTTTTGGTTCGTTTTACCCAAACATCAAATCCATAGGCATCTTCATTTGATTTTTCTATTGCTTTTCCATAAGCGCGAAAAGCAATTTTATCGTTCTCCCATGCAAAGTCGTCTTTACGTTCCGGCACATAACGGGCATAGGTTTTGGTTTCAAATAAATTGGGTTTGCCTTTTTGGAGCATAAGATTTAGAGATGATTTTGGCTTCACATCGATTTGAATCAATACATTTTGAATTGAAGATTTACCAAGATGTTCCAACTGGTACGGAACCTGTTTTTTTGTGTTTGGATTAATAATCACAAAATTTGCGGTGTCTATTTCGGGAAATGCAGTTGTAATGTTTTCCCATTTAATGGCGGTCACAGCTTCTTGTCTTGCTATAGCCGAATTGTTTTGAATCGTAATAATTGCCTTTGTTTGCCCAAAAAAGAGCGTAGGAAAAAGGAAGATCAGGCCTATCAATTGAATGGATTTCATATGGTTTGTTTTTATTTATTTTTAAGTTTTTTAAATGAAAATCACTTCTTTAGTAGTTCAAATACAGCACGAGAGAGGGTACTCGTTTCCAAATGATTTGCCATTTGGACGAGATTAAACTTCGATAAATTTGAATTTATAATTAAACGCTTCGTTGCCGGAAAGTGTTTAATGACGAAGGGAATAGTATATTATTTTTTTATGTTTTTAGTCACTTTCATTTATGTCATCTGTTTTTGCTAAATATTCGCTTGGCATACAGCCATAGTGCTGTTTAAAGGCTGTCGAAAAGTAAGAAGGAGAATTAAAACCACACATATAGGTAACCTGAGCAATGGTATAACGCCTGCTTTCCATTAATTCTACCGCTTTTTTGAAACGGATTCTTTTTATAAAATCGATTGCTGACTCTCCAGTAATAGCTTTGAATTTAAGGTACAGATTGGAACGGCTCATCCCTATTTCTCTACTGAACTGATCTACTGAAAATTCTGAATTGGCCAGATGTTCTTCGACGATGTTGATCGCTTGTTTTAGAAATTCTTCATCAAGAGGGTTAAAGGCAATGTTTTCCGGAATCATTTCTTTACCAATTGAATAATGTTCTTTCAACCTTTTACGGGAACGAAGCAGGTTTGTTATTTTTGCGGCTAATAAAGGAGTTGAAAAAGGTTTTGTTACATAATCATCTGCGCCCATTTCTAATCCTTTGATTTGTTGGCTGGTTTCGGTACGTGCTGTTAATAAAATCAATGGAATATGAGAGGTATTGATGTTCTGTTTTACTCTCTTGCAAAAATGCAGACCATCGAGTTCATGCATCATAATATCACTTATAATCAAATCAAAAGGATGTATTTCCAGTAATTCTAAGGCGGCTTGACCATTTGAGGCTGTACTTACTTCATAGATTGTACTAAAATAGTCCCGCAGATAATCTAAGATTTCGTCGTTATCATCAACAATCAATAATTTTATAAGCTGTCCGCTTTCCTTGATTTCATTTTCCTCCGGAAAAGTATCATCTTCACCATCAACTTCACTATCATTGGTTATTGATAATTGATATAAGGAATCCTCTGCCTGCGAGTCGTTTTTATAGATGAAATCTGCTGTAGGTATAGAAACTGTAAAAGTACTGCCTTTATCTTCTGCACTTTCGACCGTAATTTTACCGTGATGCAGTTCTACCAAACGTTTGGTAAAAGCCAAGCCAACACCGGAACCCAGATTCATTTCGCGATTGTTTACCTGATAAAAGCGATCAAAGACTTTAGATAAATCCTGTTCACTTATACCAACACCGGTATCGGTAACTTTTATGGCTATACTATCAGTAACTTTTAAAAGTTCTATCTGTATGGTTTGGTTGCTTTTGGTGTATTTGAAGGCATTAGACAAGAGGTTAAATAAAATTTTCTCCATTGCATCCTTATCAAAGAAAAAGGTAAGGTTGGTTTCGTTGGTATGAAAAGTATAATGAATGTGGTTTTTTTCTGAAAGTGGTTTGAAGGACTGATAGATTTCATGAGTAAAACTTACAATATCACTTTTGCTTACTTTAAGTTGTTTTGTCCCCATTTCGGTTTTTCTAAACTCAAAAAGTTGATCTACTAAATTGTATAATCGTTTTGCATTGATAAACATCAATTCGTGTTTCTTTTTTGTGATTTTATCGGTAAAAGGCATTTTTAATAATTCTTCTAAAGGAGCCAAAATCAAGGTTAAGGGGGTTCTAAGTTCGTGTGATACATTGGTAAAAAAATCCATTTTAACCTGATTAATGTAATTGGCTTTTTCCTTATCAATGCGCTCTAATTTTAACTGCTGTAAGGCTTTTATCCTTTCTTTTAGTATTCGAAAAGCGATATAAGCAGCTGTAGATACTACTAGTAACAGCAATAAAGAAAACCAGAATGTTTTATACCAAGGTGGTAATATTTTAATTTTTAAAGTTCTAATCGAACTCATCTCTCCATTTGGACCAACGGCTTTAATTTGTAATTTATAATCGCCGGCAGGTAAGTTGCTGTAGCTGATTTTTAATTCTTCCGTTCGTTGCCAATCTTTATCCTGACCTTCTAACTTGTAATAATAATAAGTACGATTAGAAGAGATATAATTAAAAGTGTTGAAAAAGATGCTGAATTGCTTGTATTCAGGGCCAATTTCCAACACATTTACCTGATCGATATGCTTTTCCAGAATGTCAGTTTCATCTGCTACCGCAACAACTTTATTTAAAACTTCCAGGGCGGTAAAACTAAGTTTAAGAGGAAGCGGACGTTGTTTGATCTTTTTAGGATAGAAGTAGGAAATTCCCTTTATACCTCCAAAGAGCATCATTCCATCTTTGGCTTTGCAAAACGAATATTCATTAAATTGTTTGTTTTGCAGTCCATCACTTTCGTCAAAATTTTGAACAGTGCCCTTATCCGGATTGAATTTTACCAGTCCGCGGTTGGTAGAAATCCAAAGATTTCCATCATCATCTGAAAGTATTCCGTAGATTGTTTCTTCGGTAAAATCTTTTCTTGTTTTAAAACTGGTGAAGGTTTCTTGTGCTTCATTGTATAATAAAAGTCCTTCCCGGGTTCCAATCCAGATTCGGTGTTTTTGATCTTCAGTGATACAATTTATAATATCATCACTGGGTTTGCCGTGTCCTACAACTCCAAACAAAAAATTATCGGGATAAAATAGTGTCACTCCATTTGTGGTTCCAATCCAGATGCGATGTTTGCTGTCTTCAAAAAGGAAATTAATATTGTCTGAAACAAGTCGTTTTCCTGCTTTATCAAGAAGGATATGTGTAAATGATTTCTTTTCTATATGAAATTGATCCAGTCCGGATTTTGTACCTACCCAAATACGATTTTTAGAGTCTTTAAGAATGCTGTACACCAAATCTCCTGCAATAGAATTTGGATTGTTCTCATCATGACGAAAACGCTCTACCATCCCGCTGTTGGGATTAAGTAAATTTAAACCTCCATTATGCGTACCGGCTAATACATTTCCGTTATCATCAAATGCAATTGCCTTAATATTATTAGAACTTAAACTTTTTGGATTGTTTTCACTGTTAGAAAAATAGGTAATGGTATTGGTCGTTTTATTCCAATAATTTATTCCTTTATCATTGGTTCCAATCCAAAAGTTGCCTTTTGGATCTTGTTTAATGACACCTATAACTTCATCATTTAAAGAAGGTTTACCTGAGTTTTGACTTAAAAGATTAAAATTAATATCATTTTTATGGTAGTAGTTTAATCCCGCATAATACGTTCCGAGCCAGATACCGTTTTGTTTGTCTTTGAAAAAACAGCGCACAGAATTCTGACTAATCGTAAAAGGCTGTGCTATTTGATGGTAATAATTTTTAAAAGTGGAATTGTTGGGATTAAAAATAGTAAGACCCTTAAAAGTGCCCAGCCAAATATTTCCTTCTGTATCTTTGCCAACACATCTAATATTGTTATCTGCGGCACTGTTTGGGTTGGTCGTATGCAGTAACGAAGTAATCTGTTTGGTTTGCGTGTTGTACGTTAGTACTCCGTCACCTTCCGTTGCAATCCAGAGTTTATTTTTATCAATGTATACATCATTTATATATGGCTTTTTTTTACCTAAATCAATTTTTACCAATTGATGTACTGCAGGTTTCAGTTTAAACAGACCAACATCTGTACCTAAAATAATTTGCTGCTGCCAAATCCCGACATAATTGATTTTTTTTATCTCATGAGAAGAAGCATTGAATTTTACGGGTGTGAAATTTTTGCTTTGTGGACTTAATAAAAAAACATCTCCGGCATTAGAAACTGCCCATATTTGATGTAAATGATCTTCTGCTATAGAAGAAATAAACCATTCTCCTAAGCTGCCGGGAAGTTTGTGATTTACAAAGCTGTCTGTGTTATAGTTGTAGATGCTGACTCCTTTGTTTCCTCCAATCCATAATTGCCCTTTGTGATCTAAGAATAAACTGCGGATATAATAGGACTGCAGACTGTTCTTTTGGCTTTTTAAAGGGCGATATACTTTAAATCGTTTACTATCGTAGCGATTTAACCCATCTTGAGTTCCAACCCAAATAAATCCCAGTTTATCCTGCTGTATGGCAAATACAGAGCTTTGTGACAAACCTTTGTCTACGGAGATATTACGGAAATTACGATCCGGTAATTGTGCATAATTCTTAGATGTAAAAAGAACAATGCACAGTATAGCGAGGATGGTAAGTTTTTTTCTCATAAGGGGTATTTGTCGGTTCCGTTTTTTTAAAATAGCGTTCTATTGCGAGTTTGTCTAAAAATCAATTTGGAAAACTAATTTACAGAAAAATAAGAGTGGTTTCTAATCTAATTTTTTATCGTATTTGACCACATCCGGCAGTTCATCAACGGCTTCTGTGATATCCCATTTTTTGCTGTCCATTTCTAATAATACAGAGCTGCCGGCAATTTTTGGGATATAGTTTTTGCCTTCAAAATTAATCGGAACATTGCCATAGCTGAATAGGGATTGTATCGTTTTATTGGAAACTTGAAAGGCACTGGCTTGATCTCCGTCTAATTGCGCTTGTATTTCCCAGTTTCCTACTTGAAAATGTGCTAATCCATCATTACTATTGAGCCTTTTTATAATTTCCGTTTTTCCGTCTTTAATTTGAATGATCGTTAGAAATCTAAATTTTTGTTTTGCTTCTGAGGTGATTCCGGCGTGCCATTGTTCTTTAAAATCTTTTATCTGGCCTTCATCATTCGTGACCTTATTCCAATTGACAGCCGGCTCAAAAAATTTGTTGTGCACTTGCATCTTCAAAGGACTGCTTGCGATTACTTTTGCGCTTACATTTCCTAAGTCACTATTGACAATAAAATTTTGTTCTGACGCATTTTCAGTATTTTGTGCTTCGATTGTATAATAAGGACACTGAAACTGTGTGGTCCATTTGACAGGAGTTTTAGCTTCTAATTCATCATACAAAACAATATAACCTCCTTCTAACTGTAGCATATGTCGACGGTATACGGTAACTCCGGATTCGCCATAACCATTTGTTTTATTAGGGACTACATTAATTTGCTTAAAACGATTTAACCAAAAATCACTTTTAATTTCTCCATAAGCATTACTAGCATCTCCCAGTGCATATTGGATATGTTTTCCGGAAATTGCCCTTGGAATCCAACCGTAACCTTCTTCTCCGATTTTTTGATTTAAACTGTCGGCCAATACAGTATTATAAGCCTTAGAAGTACGATAGTCCAGAAGATTGTGCTTATCACTAAAGTTACTGTAATACCCGGTGCCTCCAAAAATTACTTTTCCTTTAAAATTAATGGTAAAAGCATTTTGAGAAGCATGTCCGTGTCCCGAAGAACCAAACGGACTGCTAATAAGATAACTGCTCAGTGTTTTATTAGCATCCTTTAGATTTTCATGCATTGCAACCACCCCGATATCGGCAAACTTCCGCGTTTTAGGCAAGTCAGCAGGTGAGGAAACGGCTAAGGTTTTGTTTGGTTTATAATTCAATAAACGGAAAAGCAAATAATCATCGGATCCTTTAAAATAATCGGGATGTTCTTTTTTTATTTGTTCAACATACCAATTTAAATAAGGATTATCCATTTTATAAGTAAGTGCTTCAGCAAACCAGGCTTCTCCTTTTACGATATAAGGAATGTTTTCCCACATATCTCCCGTTGCTGTGCTAGCAGCGTCGACGGGATGTGTGTATAACATATAATACGGCAGGTTTTCCATCCATGGTAATTTAAAATAATCAACACCACTAAAATCACCAAACATCTGTGATAAGTAAATTATGGATTTAAAATTCACTCTAAAATACCCGTTTCCTTCGTGCCAGCCGCCATCTGTGGTGCCTAATACAGGAAAACGTGCCGACCAGACTTCGTACATATAGGTGAGCCATTCTTTGGCTTCCGGAACGTCATTAATTACTGCAACGGTGGCTATCGCTAAGTTGCGAAGCGTAATCTGCCAAACATGATTGTCGCTGACATGTAGCTCAAAACGATTTGGTAAATGGCTGTAAACCCGTTTAGCTCTAATGGTAATTATATTTTTAAAAATTTCTTTTTCCTGCGCATTCAGAAAGTCATAACCTGCATCATAAAACCATCCTAAGGCCTCGAGCACGGCACCGCTGGTAAAATCATCACCTGTCGCCAATCCATTTGGGTTCATATTGGCAATATTCAGGGCTCTGCGTTTGGCATCAAGAATAAACCGTTTGTCTTTAGTCAATTGATAAGCAATACATAAGTTTCTAACGGGAGTACCCACCGCATCACCAAAACCATGATACATTCGCTCGACAATAATCTTCTTTTCTAATTTATTTTTACCGGTGGTATCAATGACACGTTGGGGTTTTTCGGTAGGAAGAGGAGCCAGCATTAGTTTTTCTGCGAAAGCAATAAATTTCTTAGCCTCCGGATTTTCTAAATTATTCTTATAAAAATCCGCTCCGATGCGATTCATATCCCATAAAAGGGGATGTGCTCCTTGGTTTCTTTTTAAAACGACGCTTATTGGAGGTGATACTTTTTCGTTAGCATATTTAGGATCAATTACAAAATCATAAACCGGTGACCAGGTCCATTGGTTGCTTCCTTTTAATGCATAAGCGTATTTCCAGTACCATTTTCCCGGTTTTAAAGACTGATGTAAAGGATAAACCGCCCAGGCTTGTTCTGAACCGGTAAGCAAATCTTTGGTAAAGTTTTTATCACTGGCCAGCATTACTTTGTAACGGACTTTACCAATATTTGGGTCTTCCGGTACTTCGCTTCCGCTTTCCATTGGTTTAACCATTGTTTGGCCATTAGTAGCAGGCCAAAGTAAAGCCGGAGCATTGGTTGGCACCGTTATTCCATTTACGGGATAAGGCCATTCTCTGACTCTGGAATGCAATTTTTCAGCATTCAATTTGATTATAGCCGGTTGCTGTTGACCGAAAGTATGTAAGGTAAGAAGTAAAAGCGATACTATAATTATTCCTTTTTTTATCATTTTTTCTACTAGTTTATTTTCTAAATCTTTTTATAATCCGGAAACGAATTGGTCTCCATTGTTTTTACACCATTGTCTCAAATAGCGGCGCATTGCGATAAGTTCTTTTTTGTAGACTTTATCTACTGCCAGATTTGTTATTTCTCCCTGGTCTTTGGTTAAATCAAAAAGTTGTTCTTTGATAGCTCCTTTATTATAAACAATATATTTGAAATTTTTAGTAATTACGGCACGGCCACTAATCCCCAAAAGTTCTTCATTATCGGCAAAATCAGTTTCTATTACCAAAGTATCACGAAGATTTAGGGTAGGATTTGCTATTTTTTTACTCAGGTCAACACCTTTCAAATAGGCAGGTTTTTTAACGCCTGTAAAACCGCAAATTGTTGGAATAATATCGGTGCCATTACAAACTAACATTTCATCGGTGCGTGGTTTCCATTCGCCAATTTTTGAAATAATAAAAGGTATTTTGGCCGCTTCTTCGTATAAAATTTGTTTTTGATTCCAGCTGTGGCCTGCGTAACCATCACCATGATCGGCTGTAAAAACGATAATGGTATTTTTTTCAATATTATATTTTTTCAAGGAAGCCAGCACCATTTCAATATAAACATCAACTTTTTCAACCAAGTGGTTGTATGCCCAGCGATATTGACGCCATTGATCGCCATTCCAATTAACGGTAGGGTAGGTGCGAAAACTTACTTTTTGCTGTTCGCGTACAATTTTAGGTTCAAAGTCCGGAATTTTCCAGTTTTCCGGAAGTGCAGGACATAGATCTGGCGGTGGTGCTTTTTCTAGCAGATCCATTTTTAAATCCTCGTCTCGTGCCCATTCACAAATATCATGTGGATTTAAAAAAGATGCGACTAATAGAAAAGGAGTGTTTTTATTTTCTTTTATAAAACGAGCACAGAAAGAAGGCGTTGCGGCGTCATTGTAATCTTGAAAATCGGTATTCTCGATATATTCAAATCCATGTTGGCTTTTTTTGGCAGTTGGAACTGGTAAATGCCATTTGCCTACATAACCCGTTTTGTAACCTCCATTTTGAAAAATCTTGCCCATCATTAACAAATCCTCAGGCCATTGTCCGTCTTTTTCAAGGGCATTACCTATAAAACCGGTTTCATGGGGCATTTTACCACTCATAATTGCACTCCGTGAGGGAGAACATAAGGGCTGCGCGCAATAAGCCTTGGTAAAGCGAACTCCATTTTGCGCTAGTTTATCCATAGCAGGCGTATGCAAATCTTTGTTTCCGGCAATGCTCATTGCATCAGCGGTTTGCTGATCGGTCATTATAATTAGAATATTCGGACGCTCTGTTGTTTGCCCATTAGTGATTAATGGAATGCTTAAAAATAACAATAGACATACAACCAGACTGTTTTTTTGAAATAACATAATATCTCTTTATAAGATTATTTATTTGATTTGAGAGCACTCAAACACAAAACGAATTTAGGTAGCAATAGGTTAATAACGTTTTGAATTTGTACAAAATGATATTAAATTTAACTAAAATCTTTTATGAATAGTAGCTATGGTTTTGAATTGATTTTATAGTTCTTTGGAATATTAATGCAGCACATTAAGCACTGCATTAACGTCCAAAAAAAGAACAATTCTAAAAACGATTGCTCTATTTCTGTTTTATCGTATTGAAAATGCAAGTGCCGGAATATTTTTTCCGACCAGATCTTTTGGCAAGGAGACTTCTATTTTATCTCCCGTTTGTTTCCATTTTAAAGTTTTACCTGTTGAAAGCAATTTTAGGGTGCTTTTAGTAGGTATAATTCCTTTCCATTGAAGACTTGCGGGAACTGGAGTATCTTCCTTTAGGCAAGCAATAGCGTATTTAACTTTGCCATCTTTGGATTGCGTAAACCAAATATTTTCATCGTTATAAATAGCTGAGGTTCGCGTTGCATAAATCGCTTCTCCATTTTGTTTGAGCCATTGTCCCACTTTTTCTAAACATGCGGTCACTTCTTCAGGAAATTCTCCTTCCGGTGTAGGACCAACATTCAACAAAAAATTTCCTCCTTTAGCGACAACTTCTGTCAATTTATGAATGATATGGGTAGCGGATTTAATTTTATCGTTTTTTCTATACCCCCAGCCTTTACCAAGTGTCATGCAAGTCTCCCAAGGGTCATTAATTTGTTCTTTTGGGATAGATTGTTCCGGTGTTCTGTAATTTTCATAGGGTCCGTGCACCGTTCTGTCCACAATCAAAATACCAGGCTGAGCCTCACGTGACATGCGGGTTATTTCAGGCATATTTATATCTTGGCTGAAATCAGGGTATAGAGAAAAACCTTCGGGTCTTTTTTTACCTTGTTCCAATGGGCGCACCCAGCCACCATCCAGCCATAAAACATCGATCGCTCCATAATGATGCATTAGTTCGCTAATTTGATTATAGGTGAAATTCTGAAATTTTTTCCAGCGCCAAGGGTTTTTATTTCCATCATAATTTACATTTCTGTCCGTTGTGGCGTAACGAGGCCACCAAAAATATTCGGAATGCCAATCGGGTTTAGAAAAATAGGCCCCGATCATCATTCCTTTTTTTCGATACGCTTCAAAAATAAATTTGGTTACATCTGCTTTTGGATTTTTAGCAAAAGGTCCTTTGGTTATTCCATAATCGGACTCTTTGGTATCAAACATATTAAAACCATCGTGGTGTTTGGTGGTAAAAACAACGTATTTCATTCCAGCCTTCTGAGAAATTTCTGCCCACTTATCGGGATCAAATTTTGTAGGATTCATTTTTTCAGATAGACTCCAGTACCACTTTTTATAATCTTCATAAACGACATTACTGTCTCGTACAAATCGTGGTTCGTTGCACAAGAGCCATGATTCACGAATTCCTTCTACACTGTAAATTCCCCAATGCATCATGATACCAAACTTTTGATCCCGCCATTTTTCTAATTTTTTTAATACCAAAGGGTCAGTTGGGTATTCATACACTTTCGAAGCCTCATAAATATCTGCAGGTCTTTGCGGTTGCTGCGCAAATGATACTGTAGAAAGGAGCGCTATAAAAAAGGTTAGAATGTTTGCTTTCATGGTTTAAAATTTTAGTATCCCGGATTTTGACGTGTTATATTTTTATTTACGTCAGTTTCATTTTGCGGATAAGGATAGAGTTCGTGTTTTCCTTTTACAAAATTGGTAACCGCCGGATAGAAATAGTTGGAGCGAATGGCTTTAACTGCAGTACTGGTTTCTGTTATTTTATCGGATAAAATTCCCCATCTAATCAGATCAGATCGATGCATTCCTTCACCGGAAAGTTCCCAAGCCCTTTCTTGTTGTAATGCTTTTAAGAAATTATCCTTATTTAATCCGGCAGGAAGATGTATTTGTGTTGTTGTGGGTTTTGTCAAAAGTGTCGCTGTAGCTGTGGCTCCTGAACCTTTTCCGTCGGTACTTGTAATGGTTATTGTGGGTGCCGATGTATAACCATCACCTGAACGAAGCATTGCAATGGTACCTATTGTTCCGTTAGCAAGTGTGACTACTGCTGCAGCTGCATCTGTACCTCCGCCGCCAGTGATTTGAATTAGAACATTACCAACCGCTGTATATCCTGTTCCTTTGTTACCTAAGGTGATATTTATTCCGCTTCCTGTAATGTCTGCGCCAAAGCCTCTTCTTCTCACTTGATTAATAGCATCATAGGCAATCGCATTTGGACCTTCGTTTAATTCGTTTTCTATTTCGGCACGCATTAAAAGCAGATCCGAATAACGCATAACCACCCAATTAATGTGTGTATACGAACGTTCGAGTGTTGAATTAGTTTGATACTCACGACTCCACTTGGCTGTTGTCCACGATTCGTCTTGTCTTGCGGTTAACAGCGGGTTTTTGTTTCCAAGGGTGTTAATAGAGTAGGTTGCAATTGAAACATCTCTTCGTTGGTCGGCCGCGTTAAAACTGGTGTAAAATGGTTTTGGCACTAAACATCTTCCGGGAGTTGTTGCATATAAACTGCTTGCAGCGGTTAATGGAGCATTAAAATAACCAACCCATGAGGCATTACCAATAGTTCCTGCGGGATTAAAAAAAGCAATTTGAAAAATGTTTTCAGTTGGCTCTAAAACATGCTGACATTGATTTTTAAATACTTTTGAGTAGGATGGATTTAGCTTATATGGATTTTGAGCCATAATATCATTAATTTCTTTCTGAGCAATTAAATAGAAATCTTTGTAATTACCCGGTCTGGACATTGTTCCATTTGCACTTAATGAATAACCTCCGGCAAAAAGAGCGACTCTTGCCAATAGGGCTTTTGCTGCCCATTTATTTACGCGTTCATCTTTCGGTGTTTCTTCAGGTAATAGAGCAGCAGCTTCCTGCATATCCTGAATAATTTGAGTATATATTTCTTTTCGGTCTACAAGAGCTCCTCTTAGATCATCACCTGTTTGTGAACTTTTAATTTTAAATGGCACATCACCCCATAAACGCACTAATTCAGAATAATAAAAACCACGCAAAAACTTAGCCTCACCAATATAGCGGTTCAATTGATTTTTTTGGTTTTGTGTACCATTCGTATATAAATCCATTTGAGGGATTTTTTCTACAACTACATTTGCGCGGTCAATTCCCTGATAGAATTTAGACCAAACCGTATATAATGCATTTGTTTGTGAAATTCCCTGATAATGAGCGATGGTTCTCCAGTCGTCTGAACCTAAGCCGCTTATTTGTAAAATATCTGTATCCGCATCAAAGACAAAAGGAATATACCAGCCATAAGTATCTCTTGAAGACATTGATTCGTAAACACCCAATGTAGCCATATTAGCCTGATCTGTATTAGAGAAAAAATTGGCACTTGTAAAATAAGAATACGGAGTTACTTCTAATTCGTTATCACAAGAATTTAAGAGGAATAATAAGCAGGCTATTCCAGCCGCGATGCTTATTTTTTTATAGGAAAATAACTTATTTTTCATTTTCTGAATTTTTAAATTAAAGTGAAATACTTAGTCCTGTGATAAAGGATTTGCTTCTAGGGTAAGCACTAAAATCTACTCCTCTGGTTATCGCATTATTACTCACACTTACTTCAGGATCATAGCCTGTATATTTAGTAAATACATATAAATTGTATGCCGTAAAATAAATTCGGAAGTTGGAAATTTTAGACGCATTTAACCATTTTTTTGGTAATGTATATCCTAAACTTACATTGTTGATTCTCAGAAAGGAACCGTCTTCGATAATATCACTATACAAACGTCCTGTCGTATTACCATTATAAACAGGATTGGTTTTTCCTTGGTTTAAAGCAGCAAGCTCGTTAGGATTTGTGACAACATTTCCGTCTGAATTTATAGACATCCATCTGTTGGAATAGATATCTAAAGTGTTTAAATTCTCTAAATTGAGTCTTGAGTTATTTAATACGTTGGCATTATAGATATCATTTCCGACACAGAAATCAAGGAAAACACTAAAATCAATTCCTTTGTAGCTAAAAGTATTGTTAAGACCTCCGGTATATTTAGGATTAGAATTACCAATGGCAGTTCGGTCTAAATCATTTATAATTCCGTCCGGTGTTCCATTGGGACCGCTGATATCTTTAAATTTGATAAATCCGGGTTGTACCACAATATTATCTTTTACCACACCTGATTTTAGAGCATAAGTATTGGTTGCCTGATTGTAGTCAAAATCGTTTACCTGGTATAATCCGTCTCTGACATAACCGTACATAATACCGACCGGTTTACCAACTTGTAAGATGTAGTCATTAGTGGTTGTATAACTATTGGTAATAAGTGAAGTTTCACCTTGGCTTAATTCCAATACTTTGGTTTTATTAAAGGCGATATTAAAACTGGAACTCCAATTAAAATGATCCGTTTTAATATTTGTCGTATTTAACGTAAATTCTAGTCCACGGCTGGAAGTCGCTCCAATATTTTGAAATTGCTGGCTGAAACCGGAACTTGCAGGGACGCGGGTATTGTACAACAAATCTTGAGATTTATTATCGTAAAGTTCTGTCGTCAGGCTGATGCGTTGTTTAAAAAAACCTAAGTCTAAACCAATGTTGGTTGATTTTGTTGCTTCCCACTTCAAGAACGGATTAGGGAGATTGTCTTGATAAGCAGTTGCGGTCTGCTGATTGTTGAGCGGATAAGATCCGGAATCAAAAATACCTAATGCAGCATAATTTGCAATACGATTATTTCCTGCTTCACCATAACTTACACGCAGTTTCAAATCCGAAAACTGAGGGATGCTTCTCATAAAATCTTCTTCAATAATTCGCCATGCTAAAGAGATTGACGGAAAAAAGCCCCATTGGTTTTCAGTACCAAATTTCGAAGATCCATCTGCTCTCAAACTGGCAGATAAAAGATATCTGTTTTTATAAGAATAATTTGTTTTTCCGAAAAAAGACAATAATTTATCATCTTCAGCATAGGTGGTAGGAATTCCTGCAATCGTTCCTAATTGCAATTTATCCCAGCTTAAGTTAACATCCGGAAATGCTGAAGCTGAAGCAGACATTCCTTCGGCATAATTATAAATATATTCTTGTCCTGCGGTAACATCTAATTTATGCTTTTCACCAAACTTAGTACTATAGGTTAGAACGTTATTATAATTCAGACGTGTAGTAGTATTGTGTGTCACAGAACCATTAGCTCCACCGCTTCTGATTGCTTGAATACCTTCGGCACCGTTAAATAATTTGTACTTATAACTATTGTCAGAATAATTGATTAATCCGGTGTAGGTCAAATGTGGTGTGATATTGTATAAGAGCTGAAAACTCATATTTAGCGTCTTTTTGATGGTTTCTCTTTGCTGATTTTCAATAGTAAGCACCGGACTTTGAAAAACGGGAGAATCTTGATTGTCTAATGGGTCAACTACCAGAGTTTTTAAATCTTCATCGACACCGTTTTTCCCAATTGTTGGTCTGTATTGTAATAAAGCCTGCAGCATACTTAATCGGGCATTTCCGCCTTCTCCTGTAGACAGGCCTGTAATTTTTTGATTTGAAAAATTTACAATAGAATTAATGGTGAATTTCTTGCCGACTTTATTGGTCACAGAAAGCTTCGCAATATTTTTTATAGACTCACTTCCCAGCATAATCCCCTGATCGTTATTATTCGAATAAAAGACATTGTATTTAGTATCATTTTCGCCACCACTAATACTCAATTTATGATATTGGCTTACCACAGCTTTACCAAAAACTTCCTCTTGCCAATCGACACCTTGTCTGTTTTTGTATAAACCTTCCAACTCTTCAAAAGTGCCGTAATTATTTGTGAATTTTTGCAATCTTGCCGGATCGGCTAATGCTCCTTCGTACATTAATTTCACATAATCGTAAGGTTTCATTACGTCCAGCTTATTTGCTAATGTTTTTATTCCACCATAAGTATCATAGCTTAAGGTAAGTTTTCCTCCTTTAGCCTGTTTTGTAGTAACCAAAACAACTCCATTTGCTCCCTGAGCCCCATAAATTGAAGTGGATGCTGCATCTTTTAAGACATCTACAGATTCTATATCCATTGGGTCTAAAAAAGCCAATCCGGTAGTCTGAGCTACGCCGTCAACGACATATAAAGGTTCATTACTTTGTGTAATAGAAGTTCCTCCTCTGATTTTTAGAGAAGGCTCTCCACCCGGTCTACCGTCAGACATGGTGACCTGCATTCCGGCAATACGCCCTTGTAAAGCCTGTGCCACGTTTTGTACAGGGATTTTAGCCAGTTCATTACCTTTAATAGAGGAAACAGCTCCCGTAAGATCTTTTCTCGATTTTGTTCCATAACCCACCACGACTACTTCATCCAGATTATTTGTGTCATCTTGAAGTCTGATATTGATGCTGGTTTGGTTTTTAACCGGTTCTTCTTTTGTTTTGGTTCCGATGTAAGAAAAGACCAGTATGGCATTAGAATGTACGTTAATGGAATAAATCCCATCCATTGATGTTGTGGTACTGTTTGTTGTTCCTTTTTCAGAGACAGTCGCTCCCGGCATAGGCATCTTCTGTGAATCGGTTACCAGACCTTTTACAGTAATAACATCCTGTCCGTACATAACCTTACATGTGGTAAGCAGTAAAAATAAAAATATAGTCCTTTTCATAATCTATTGTAAAACAGGAATTAAATTGAAATTTTATCCCTAATTAATATTGTTTGGTTGATTCCCGTCTTTTTGAATAATTTAAATTCTACTGTCTCAGATTCATTTAATTTACCTGATAAGTTGAAGCTACTAATTTCAAAAAGTGTATAAAATACTGTTGCTTCTTTTTTAGAGTTTGGTTTTCCTAAAAACAGCTGTATTGGTTTTTTCTTTAAGCAGAAAAGGATAACGATTTAGTAACTTAAAAAAAGAGTTGTGATGTTTTACTTCCAGATGTAAAAACGGTTGGTGTGTTAGTTGATTCATTTTTTTTTGGTTTAGTCATGTTAAAAGTTTGATTTGATAAAAACAAATATAGAAATCGAGTACAAACGGTTGTTTTGAAAATAACTAAAAAGCTATTGAATTTGATTAATGTGTATTTGTAATGGTTGATTTTTAACGAAATAACCCGTATTTAGGAGTGTTCTTGAGGTTTTTAAAACAGCGTTTTTATCTTACTTTTTCAAATCGTATAACCATGTAAGCGTTAAATCAAAGGTATAGTAAGGTTAACTTTAATACTGTTTGGGTTTAATTATAATCTGGAATTTAATGGGTTGACTTTACCGATTAGGATCTGGTATTTATTTCAAATAATGGAAAAATTTTAAAAAATAAAATTATAAAAAAAACACCTAAATAATTTCAGGTGTTTTACAGAGCGCATTTTAATAAGGTGAAAAAATCAATCGATTAGTTGGGCTGTTATTTTGCTTTTCTTGCCATTTACAGTAATGTTTAAGTCAATGTTTCCTTTCTCAAAATCATTGTTTCTATTAGGTTTTACCTTTATTTCGGGAGCTTTACTGCCTCCATAAGGGAAAATGATCGTTGCAAATAGTTCATTCTTGTTTTCGTTTTTAATCTTTTCGAATACAAAGGCGGGTCTTTTTACTTCTTTCGCATATATATAGGAAACTTTTCCGTCTTCTTCAGTAAGTGTTACATGATCTGAATGTATTGCTTGTATCAAAAGATTATTGCCATCGGCATAAGTGGTATAAATCTTATTTTTAGCAGTATCAAAAACGGGTTTACTGTCTTCCTTTAATTGAAAATGGATGCCCAAATTCCCGGTTGCTTTACCAATGGCACGATCTATAATTACGAAATATTTTTTATCAATGAAGAAAACGGTACGCTGGTGATTTAAATCAGTATAACTAGGATTCGTATAGGTTAAAATATCTAAGTTTTTAGAGGTTTTCCACTTATTTTGTTGGGCTTTGGTAATGATCATATTCTCATTGTTCAAAGTCAAAGTACTGTGCACTTTGGTCTGGCGATACCAATTTCTCTTTTTGGTTATTTCTGCGTCACCGCTGTAGAGGTAGGAACCGCTGTCCGGTGTAAAATTCCTTCCTTTTACCCATAATTCAAATGTTCCATTATCGGGCTGAGCGTGAAATTCAGCAGGAGGACCGGCTTTTAAAATCAAGACCGTCGATTGATCGTTCCATCCATTTCTAAAAGTATAAAAACCGGCATTTGGCAATTCACTTGATAAATAGTCAGGCACTTTACCTTTAGCGCCATTAGTAGCAAAATATTTCATTAATTCATTTTCCGGAAATATTTTTGACCAGTCTGCAAATTGTTTCATTCTTAACCGTTTTTCTACAGGCCAGGAATCACCAAACATTGGGTTGTTATAATCCGGGAAAGAGATATTTGCGACTGCCGTAATCATTTTTTCAATCGTTTCGCTGTAAGTGTTTGGAAATTCTTTCTCAACTCCTGCCATTTTAGCTGAATTATAAGCTTTCAAGAAAATATCAATGCAGGCAATATGATAGGTAGGGGATAGTTCCCATTGCACACCGTCAGGAAGTACTTGAAGTTTTATTTCACGATTTAAAACCTCGATACCGCTTTTGCGCCACTCTTCTGCCTTCTTTAATTCTGGAAAAAAAGCGCCGGCGCCCAAAACACGTTGTGCTTCAAACAGTAGGTGGTTCCCTTCTTTACTATAATTTTCAGGAATATAAGAGGTTTGTTTGTCAAAGCTGTTTAGAAATTCCATTAAAAATGCCGGCGTAAAATTAGGCGATACGACAAATAAATTAAACGTTCCGGGAAGACTTTGTATACGCTCAGAAACTTCTAAAGGACGCCACGCAATGTGATTGTTTTCGATAGAACGTCCTAAATAGTTTTTCTTTTCCCAATCACGAAACTGAAAAATCCACTCTTTGGCATATTTTTCCTCTCCACTGGCGCGGTAGGCGATACCCATACTTTGCCACCACGTTACGCGGTGCAGCTGCCAACGAATTTCGTTATCTTTTACAGGCCAGTAATCCCAATTGATGTCTTTTCCATAATCAAAAAAGCCATATCCTTTTTGCGGTTTAAATTGGTGTAGTAGGGCATTGTCTGCCTTTTCCTGATCTGCTTTTCCAATTTCTTTTCCTTTAAATTTAGCTTCATCACCCAAATTAAAATCAGAGAGCTTACTATTTTTGCGAGTGCGATAATAGGTCAATAATTCATTCGCAGCATCAGTATACTTGCCGGCCTCAAACAGTTTATTTACTTTTTCCAGTCCCGGATAAGTAAGATTAACATTGTCGAAACTCGTTTTTGTAATTTCCTTTTCCTGAGCATTACCGAAAGAAATTTTCAATATGGCGAAAGTAAAAAGGATTGTTTTTATTAGATTTTTCATGCGAAATTTTGACTATTGTTTGATTAGCTTAACTGTTTTTTTATTCTGACCTTCTGTTATTTCCGCAAAGTATAAACCCGTTTTTAGCTCATGACCAATGGTGAACGTTTCACCACTTTTTGCATTTAAAAGCTTTATTTTTCTTCCTAACACATCAAAGATACTTACAGAATAAGTTTGATTGGGTTTTCCTGTAATGCTTAAATTAAATTCAGCTTTCGATGGATTAGGAATTGCGGTTACGATGAATTCATTGGTTTCCTGCTCTGCGAGAGTTATTTCTTCTTTTTGGGTTTTACTGTAACCACTTTCACAACTACCAAGATAACAGCCGTGTGCTAAATGAGCCGAAACTGCATTTGAGGAAATGCAAAGTGTTTTATCGTGATTAGGGCTGCTCGTATGGCATAGGCTTACTTTTTTACCAGCACAAAGAATATTGGTTACAGTGATTTCTTTTGTTACAGTGAAGGAACATCCAAGGGCATCTGTAACAGTAACGGTATAAGGATGTACCCCTTCAACCGAAGGATTCACTAAAATACTGGCTGTTGTGGCACCATTATTCCATGTATAAGTGTACGGCGCTTTTCCGTTTAGCGTAGTTGCAGTCAGGGTTAGCGAGGACGGACCGTAACCTAAATAAATAGTATTTGGTTTACCTCCCGGACTTACCGCATAAACATCGGGAATGTTTGCCGAGAACTCACTGTTAATTGTAATTGTAGTAGTAGCGGTGCTGCTATTTCCGGCATGGTCGGTAACGGTCCATGTAATTGAGGATACTCCCACATTAAAACTACCATCGACATTTAGGCCATTTCCATCTCTATTGGTCGCTCCTGTAATGTGATAAAAAATAGATTTAATGTCGCAATTATCAACTGCTGTGACAGCCGGAAGTATATAATGATTCCCCTGGTCATAACATAGTATAACAGCAGGGATAGAATTTAGTACAGGTGATTTGACATCGAGAACAGTAATTTTCTGAGTTGTTATGGCGGTATTACCATTTGTATCCACAGCGGTCCAAGTTACGATTGTTGTTCCTGCAGGAAAAAAATCCGGAGCGTCACTAGTCACGCTTGCAACGGCACAATTATCTGAAATTTCAGGTTTTAGTAATGTTAGTAGTGCTCCACATTGATTCGGGGCATTATTTACTGTTATTTCTACAGGTTCTGAAAAAAGAGGTTTTTCTAAATCTATTACTTTTATCTTAAATGTAGTGGAAGCGCTATTGCAGTCATCTGTTGCTGTCCAGGTTACAGTAGTCTCACCTGTATTAAATATTTTATTTGCTAAAGATCCGGTGCCAGTAGCTGTAGTGCTTCCGGTGAGCGAATAACTGTAAGTAGTTGCACTGCAATTGTTAATGGCTGTGATGTCTAATTCACTTTCCTTAGCGGTGTAGGTTCCTAAACTCTGATCGGTATTCTTCGTTATATCATATTTATTAGGAATAGCAAGAATGGCTTTCGTTTGACCATTGAAAGTAAAATCATCAATACCTACTAAAGAAATTCCGCTTGTTCTATCTGATCCGTACCAGTATAAACGTAGGGTAATCGGCGTTTTTACATTCGATAATGGAGACAGATCATAGGTAAGTGAAGTCGCTGAGGTGCCGGGAAAATTTTGAGGAGCTGTAATATCAGTGGTAAAACCATCTAAACTGGATCTCATAACATAGGTACCCGGGTCTGTTGTATTTCCTTTTCTAGCCGTAAATGTAAGATTAGAAAAAATCACCTTATAGCCATTGGCTGGTTGCAGTTTGAACTCAAAATATTGGTCCGGGTTAAAAGAAGTGGCAGGATCTGAAGAAGTTGTTTTATTTGTCCATCCGTTTATTAAAACCCTTCCGCTTAATGCTCCGGCAGTATTTAGACCTCCATTAGTACCATAAAAAAAATCAGGCATAGTACTGCTATCATTGAGAATATTCAGATTTACAGTATTACCTGTAGTAATCGATGAGGTAAAATCGATAGGACCAATTAAAGCATTATTCCAAAGTTGGACTGGTGCACTGGCATTATTTAATTCAAAAATTCTAATATCATCATGATAGACGATACGAGTGAGTACATTGTCGCTGGTGATTACATCTCCATTGGCATCTTTTCCTGCTTCTCGATACACTCCCCATTTGATATACCCGACATTTCCATTTTCGACATTTCCTGTAAAAGTGACAAAATTATTTTTATCCAGCATTAAGTTGTAATCGGCTTGATCAGGGAGCTTGGTGTATATTTTTAAATATCCGGTAGCAGCTGTAGACCATTTTACATCAATGCGAAAACGAATCCACTGATTAATGTAGGGACGAAAATCAGACACCAGATCGTTTTGTTCCGTATAATTACGAGTAACGATCGAGTTACGTCTGGTCAGGATCCTAACAGGCAGTAACTGTCCGTCTGACATCTTTAACTGAAAAATATTATCACCGTAGGCCGGATTGTTACTGTTCCATTGCTCCCAATCTTTTAGTAAAACACTAAATTCATAGCGGCGTTCATCTCCAGGAGAATAGCGAAATTGTTTTTCGGAAACCGCATCAGATTCGCTTCGATAGGATCCATCAGAATAATAATCGGAATTGCCAAGGACAACTTTGTGAGCAACTGCATAATTACCTGTCGCGCTATTCGGAACCATATAAACGGCATCTGAAGCTAATGCATGAGTGGCTGTTACACCTGTAATACCTGAATTAGTAGTGCCGTTTTCGTAATCTACATTCAGAATCGTATTGGTGATACTTGGTGGTGGTGCCGCTGCTAAAAAATTAGTATAACTTATATCGTCGATACACAACACAGGTGCTGATGAGCCCGCGCCTATGTTCAGTAAATTCATTCCATTTAGGACCGTGCCTTGTGTTAGCAGACCATTTCCGGCGTCAGCATTGGTGAGGATTTTAGTATTGTCGAGCCAGACATCAAAAGCTCCGGCCGGGAGATTATGTGCCATTGGATTTGCACCATTGTAAGTTGTATAGGAAACTTCACTATTACTGTTATTCATGAAAAACTTCAGTGTATAAACTTGATTTTTATTAATAGTGGTTTGTGTAAGCCCCGTTGTGGTATAGTTAGGACTGGCAGCTGCTGTAAGCCAGTCAAGATTTACACCGGCAGCAGTTGGGGATAGTCTTAAAGCAGCAAATGTTTGTGAGATATTTATGCCGCTTCCATTAGTGAAATTACTTCCGTTTCCGAAATAGAACAGGAATCTGCCATTTGTTCCGGATAAGACATTTATTTTGCATTGAAAAGTACCCACTGCTGTACCGGAAAAGGGAGCCAGTCCTAATTTAGCACCAGTTGTCGTAGTTCCACCGGTCATTTTAAGTTCAGCTCCAGTTCCTCCCGCATAACCATTAGTAGTTAGTTCTACAAAACCTTCCGTTGAAGTTGAAGCTCTTACACTCGCATCGCCACCGCCGGCCGTTGGTGCAGGTAAATAAGTTGAACTATAAGTGCCGGAGATATAAGGCGATGCGGCAGTACTGCCAAAATCATAGGTCCAACTGGAATTTTGCGCATTTGATTCTAAAAAGGTAAACACACAAAGTAAAGCAAGTAATTTTTTTTTCATAATTATTGATTTTGATGTTTCTAAATAAAGCGTAAGTATCAGGACTGCGTTTATATGTATTCTTTTAAGTAAACGGTATCTTATTCTGAGCGTATTCAATGCGATGAGAATAAGAGTTTGGCAAAATTCGATCTAGTTTAAAATATTTTTATAAGACTTATTTACTGCTGAAATATTTTAGGTAAAACAGATGAAAGAGAGAATCAATAGGCTTTTAATGGTTTCGTTCTTAATAAAAAGGGTTTAGATTTTTTTGATCGAAGCATATCTTTTTAGAGCTTCCAGATAATAATAATCGGCGTAATCAAGAGGGGTGTCAATTTCTGAATTGTATAAAAATGCACCCACGCTATGTTTCAATATAAAATAACCATTTTCTCCCGGTTTTGCTAAATAAGCATCGGATGATAAGGATTTTAAAATGTCTTCTGCATAATCAAAATATATTTTTCCATCTTTTACCTGTGTGCTTAAATCCAATAAACCAGAAGCAATGACGGCTGCTGCAGAAGCATCTCTTGGAGCTGGCACATCTGTATCCATTGCGTTGTGAACATCAAAATCCCAAACAGGTACTTTGTCTTTTGGCATGCGAGGATGATTCATGATAAAAGAGGCAATGTTTTTGGCTTGCTTTAAAAATTGAGGGTTTTTAGTGTTTGCATAACACATTGTATAACCATATAGTCCCCATGCCTGGCCGCGAGCCCACGCAGAGTCGTCTGTTACACCTTGATGTGTCATTTTACGTAAAACTTTACCCGTTTGGGGATCATAATCTACAACATGATAGGAACTGTAATCTTTTCTGAAATGATTTTTCATCGTTGTTAAAGCATGGGTACTAGCTGCAGCAGCGTACTTTGGATTCTTAAATTGATTTGCGCTCCAATATAAATACTCTAAATTCATCATATTGTCTATAATTACAGGATAGTGTAACCAATCCCAGGAACGAATCGTTCCAACTTTAGGATTAAATCGAGCATACAGATTAGCAGCGCCATCTGCTAATACAGGCAGATAAACCCTGTCTCCCGTAATTCTGTAGGCATTTCCATAAGAGCAGAAAAGCATAAAACCAACATCATGGGTGTTTTTTATATTTCGAATAGAATCAAGAGCAAGTGTAAATATTTTTGCTTTTTCTGCCAGTGCTTTATCCCCGGTTAATTCATACCCGTACCAGAGCGTGCCGGGAAAAAAACCGGTTGTCCAATCGGTTAATCCTGCTAATCGTATTGTCCCATCAGGATTTATGGAACGTGGATTTTTACCAGGTTGATAAGTTTCGGCAGCTTTGTTTAATTGTGAATGAATTACTTCTGTTGTATTTTTAAACCATGCTGAAGAGGAGTCATCCCTCATTGGCTGAGCGGATAAACTTAACGTTAAAGTTGAAAAGGCTAAAAATAGATGGCAGATTTTTTTCATAGTTTATTCGTTTTATAATATTCAGTTAAATTGAATGTTTGTAAAGCGAAATTAAACCGGAGTAAGAAAAAGGTATTTCAAATTTTATTATAAACGTTTTAAATTTGATTAAGAACCTTGTAAAAGAGGTGCTTTTTTAAGGAATACAGCACGAAATAGTTTTCTTCGTTTTTGTGAATTAAAGCTGACAGGTTTCAAAAACCTGTCAGCTTTGTTTTTTTGTTTTGAGATTTTATCTTGTTCGAAATGATAGGATGGAAAAAAAATGTGTAGAATTGGTTTCTGGAATTGATTTTTATGACTAGTCCTAAATAAACGATACAGTTTTTTGGATAAAATAATTAGACGGTTACAAGTTTTTCTCGTAGCTGTTTTTTGTTTTTATAAGTTCTCATTTTCGTTTTATTTGGCAATGTATCTGATTTGGTGTGAGCATGTAATTTGAATAATGAGGCCTAAATTCATTATAAATATCTGCTTTAAAATTATGTTAATCATTTTTGCTACTGCATTTTAATAAGGATCTGGGTTTTGTGTCATACTGTATAATACTGTATTTTTTACCAGCTCTTTTTGATATTCATCAGCAATACTGTAGACCTCTATCAGAATGATGGATCAAAGGCAGTTTGTTTTGCATTCTCTGCTTAAGAGCCATCTTTAGTGCTTTTAAACAGCTTTGAGTATTTAGATTTTTAGCAACATAATATCCCATTTTCTTCTTTGAGCACGCATCAGTTATCAAACTTAAATAACACAGATTATCTCTTTTTCCAATGTAGGTAAGATCAGAAACCCAAACTTGTTCAGGAGTAGTCATGTATAAGTAAATTAATAAATAGTAGTGATCAAACAAGTTTACCATAAAGGAGCATTATTTTATTCCATCAAAAGGACCACTTATCTATTTATTATCTTCATTTATTAAAAAAGACTTATAAGATAAATTTATTGGATGTAAAATTGTTTTAAAATGAACTAAAAATTTTAAAATAATATGATAGAGTTATACAGAGAACCTAGCCCGCAACTGATTAGAGTGCCATGGCAAGGAATTGTTTTAGATAGAGGTGTTTTAAAAAAAGCAATTAAAAGCTCAAAAGGAGATTTTTTGTTTTCGGAACAAGGGGCTGGTGTGCAGCCACTTGTGATAATTGGAAAACTTTCTGAATTGGTGGATTTCTTTTATATGAACCAAAATGTTTTTATTTCAAACGAAATTAGGACTTTACCTGACATTTATATTGGGATATCTAAATTTATAGAAAAAGAGCGATACGATGGAACTTACCCTGTTAATATTGCAATTAATGCATTGACCAGAAGTATTTTAGATTTTATACCGGGAAATAGTATTATTGATGTTTTATCTAATACAGTAACTTTTAGAAATATTTTGAAGGATTTAATAAATAGTAACCATGGAGAAAGACAAACTGATGTCTTGTATTTAAAAATTTCCTACTTGAATGACTTCCAAAATAATGGAAAAAAAATAGGATCTAAGAAAATATCTTTTGAAACCATATTCAGGTATTTACTTGGAATTAATGAAACTCCAGTTTAGCTTTTTTAAATTAAAATAACGCAATAACGCCAATTTCTATACTCCCCAATAAACATTTAATAAATAAAACTATGACACAAGAACAAGAAAAAGAATTGTTGCAAGCGATTTATGATAGAATATTTGATGCTGTTACTTATCAACCGGCAAGCGGATCAAACCCATTTACAGAAGCGGAAACTTTTATTCATTTTTCTAAAAATGCAGCAGTAGATGTTAAATCATTTGCCAATCCCAGAACTCCATCAAATCCTTTGGGAGACTTAAAGGCATCCGAAGAATTTTCAAGAATGGTAGATCAAATTTCTCCATTGGCTATAGAATGGCAAAATTCAAATAATCCACTTTCAAAAAATTATGAGGATATAATTCTTAGCGCTAACTCCAACAGTGCTGTGGATACTAAACAAGCAGAAATTTATGATAAAGCCTATAATTATCTTCATCCTTTAAGAGAGGAAAAAAATCCATTTACAGGCGAGGTAGTAATCAACAGAACAAATGGTGAAGATTATGTGAATTATGAGTCAAATATGAATGATTATGTTTCTTCAATAATAATTTATAGAAATACGTATAATCTATATTTGGATGATTTAGGGTCTAAAGATGATACAATTAGGTTTTCAGCTGATAGAAATTGGCAAGCGAAAGCCCCTATATTAGAAAACAATATTAAGGTCGCGTTTAGAAAATTGGCTGTTGGTAACGCTAAGTACGTTGAACAAGCATTAGCAATTTTAAATACTACGATTAATGATGGAATTAGACAAACTATTCAACGAGCTAGAGAAGCAATTAGTGATGATCAAAAATTTAGTTCTTCTCTGGGATTTTCAGATAAATGGTTGTTTAGCTATCCTTCACCTGCAAATTGGACTGATGAAAATAATCCAAATTTTACAGAATTAAAAATAAGTGGTGGTAATACTAAATTGAGATCAAAATCAACAGAACATAGTTTTAGTGTAGATACTAATGTTAATTATGGTCTTATTAAGGTAAAAGCCAACGCTGAAGGTAGTTTCGAACATTCAACTAGCAGTGCTGACAAAGATAGTGTAGAAATTTCGGCAATGATTGCAAAAGTAAATATACAACGTCCTTGGTTTTCCGAATCCCTATTTCGTTTAAATTATTGGTCCAGCAATCTGTTCAAGAAGGGTGAAATATCTAATGGCAAAATTGACTCAACAAATGCATCGAATTACATACCAATGTATCCCGTTGCATTCATTGTAGCAAGAGATATTACAATAAAAGCAGATTTTAGTCACGAAGAAGAAGAACATTTTAAAGAATCGATTAAAACTAGTATTTCGGTTGGTTATGGTCCATTTTCTGTTGGTGGAAGTTATGGTTATGGAAGAACAGAAGATAGTTTTGATTCTGATTTTCAAAATGGAGAAATAAAAATTCCAGGTATGCAAATAATTGGTTGGGTAAGTAAAATTGTTCCTTTCTCTCCAAAACTAGATTCAAATAATTAGATGTTTTATTAAAAAGGGAGTTTCCTATTCAATTAACTCTCTTTTTGTTCAAATTGTGTTTTGAGCGGAAAGAGGTACATTTTTTATACCATTTTCGATTTAAAATAATTAATCTATGGGAAATATATCATCTTTGATTGCTTCTGAATTGTTAAAAAAAATAAATCTAGAATGTGCAAAAGATAAAAAAGCAGTTTTAAAGAATCTTAATAATGAAACTATCGGCCAAACCATTTTACAACTAAATTCGATTCCTTTTGTAATTGAAATTAATCAGTATAAAAATGCTCATTCTAGTGCAAATCCGACAGGAGATTATAGGGCAGCTTATCAGTTTGCACTATTGTCCGATACTATTCCATTACTGTTTCCTACTTATGTAGACAGTCTTAATTCTGTATCTAAAATTTGGGGGAATATTGTTAATAATGCAAATGCATTTTCAAAATATTCACAAGCAGTGTTTGAAAGTGCGCGTAATTCTTATAATTTTTCAAAACTTTCAGGTTTTGGAGGAATTCCAGAAGATTGGTATAATGTGCAAGCTAAACCGTCTGATTGGGTTGAGTTACTTGACAGCGGCTCTAACTTAGTCGAAATAGAGATTGATTTAGCTAATGCTGTCGCTAATTCCGAAGACTTTTTAATTTTGAGTGGGAATGACTCTAATTTATCATGGAAAATATTCGATTCTCATAAAAATTATGCAGAAATACCACTAAATGTAAATTCTAAAATCACAAGAATTTATTTAAAACTTCTTCGCGTTGATTTCTATCGTTCATGGTTAAACTTTGAAATCTTAAATAACAACTCTTGGAAAATTGATGGTTTAGATAAAGGCTATTTTTCAAATGGAAGTTTAATTGGTAATAAAGGTAGTTTTCCATTAATTCCGCAATCTGTTTTAATAGGATCGAGAATTGAAGTTGAAGGAAACTTTGATCCTACGGATAGAGAAATTCTTTCTAGTAATAGAAAAACCTCAGAAAACGTTGTTTGTATGGGAACATTTGTACTAAATAATATAATAGAGAGCCCAAAAAGCGACAATGTTGAAAAAGACACAATGATATTAACGTCTGATGTAAAACAAGTTATAGGCTACATTAGTCGTTTAATTCCAGAAAGTCCACCTTTATCAGGTGAATAGCAAAATATTAATTATCAATATATGATAAGTAAAATTATTTTAATAAATGAGCAACAAAGAAAACCACCTAACTAACCAGAATGATGATAAATTAGTTACATCGTCAGATGTTCAAAATGAACTTGGTATTTCAACGGAGGTCATCACCGAATTAAATAAACATATTAATAGTATGATTTCTTTTGCAACTTATAATGGTATAACAATTAATCCCCAAGTTAATATCTTAGTCCAAAATAGTAGCATAAACGATTTACTAGAAGCATACAATTTACTATGTACAAATATTTCTCCTGTTACTCCTAAGTCTATAAGATTCTACAAAGAAATAGCTACTGATTGGAAGAATACAAGTTTTCTTAGTCGAATGCCTTTTTCAAAAAATTTATTAATTATATCTTTTCTTTTTCTCATATCTTTTATAGGGATAAGTTGTTCCTCAATGGTCAATATGAAATCACTGGATAGAGGAGTATTGGACAATCATGGAGTCTCTCTTTTATTTAATTTGGGGTATTTAATTTCTATTTCTGGTTTAGGAGTTATGTTTTATTTACTCAGAAGCATAAATTCTTCCATTAGAAAAGTTACAATCATTCCAGAAGATTCAGCTTATTATCCTGTAGTCATTATTTTAGGATTAATGTCTGGTTTATTAATGTCTGAAATTCTTATATTTCCATTTCTAAATGGGAAAACTTCAGATTTGTTGTACAATAAAAGTTTGCTTGCATTATTGGGCGGGTTTTCATCAGATGCAATTTTTAGTATTTTGTACAGTGCAATTAATCAAATGAAAAGAAAATTAGTATTTGAAAATAAATAGCTTAAACGACTCAGAGGTAAAATCTAAAACAAACAAACACAATATGTTATAAAGGGTTTGTTTATAAGATTGAATTAATTTTTCATCTTGTATATAAAATTGCCGAGTTATATATTTGGCTTCTTTGTTATTTGATTCTGATAAACATGCATTTCACTTATCATTCTTTCTATTGTTTTGTGAAATATGTATCTTTAAAAATAGAGCTATTAATCCTAAAGATAAATTCATCAAAATAACATTGAATATGTTTTTTACTAACGTGAGTTGGAACTGTTGTTATCAAAAAAAATATTTGATGAATAACAAATGAATTTCTTTTAAATTCGTTCCATTTTTGCTTTCTTTTTGTGGATCAATATTTTTTGTAATTGATTCATTGGTTTATGGAATTGATTTTACTATAAAAACAAAAACCTTCAACAGAAGTTGAAGGTTTTAAAAGTTCAGCGGAGGAAGAGGGATTTTAACTATTGCTTCTTATCCCGCTTTTATATGGCATTTCTAAATGTTTTTTTATCCAGCTAATTATCCGCTTTTGAATATAAAAAAACATATGTTTTTGAAATTATACGCTTTTGCATAAAAATAGAAAATATATTTTTTGATGATAGTATTAAGATACTATAAATGCGGCAGTCATTAATTCTTGTTCTGCTCTTGAGATTCCAATTTTTTTAGCAATTACTTTCCAGCAACTCACAGCTTCAATAACTTCGTTTATGATTTTATCCATTTGGCTGTCATCTAGGCGAAAATATTCTCCAACACTTTTGGCAAGATTAAAATCAAGCTCGTTATTATGAGTATCTATATTTAAGGCAAGTCCATCCTTATCTATTGAGGGGTTAATATCATAAGCTGGAGAAAGTATCCATCCTTCGTTAGTTAATATGAAGCCATGATTTCTTAGGTGATCATCAGTGTTAGAAACGGCAATATTAAAAACTATCCTGCGCCATAGCTGCTGTAAGTTTTCATTAATTTTTACTCCATAGTTTTGAATAAAATCAGCGATGTCAAGATAGCTTGGCATATTATCTCGAATTGTATCTTCACTATTAGAAGTCATTGTCATTGCCGACGCAAAATGTATTCTTTGTTCTTTTTCCCGATCGAATCGTTTTGTGAAAAAAGTATTGTAATTGCCGGCTATCTTTTCAATCTTGCTTGGCGCCATATTTATTCCAGCTTTAAGAGCTAGTTCATAGGTAAGCATCTCCCATGCTGCCTTATCAATTGTATCATTTTTTGAAGGAAACTTTGCTATCCAGAGTTCCTTATTATCATCAAGAATATTAGCTTTTGGCCTGGCTCCTCCAAGAGAAGAGCCTGGAGCCATTAATATTGAAAGCCATTTTTGGATCTCTTTATCATCATCATTCTCCAGCATTTTTGCAGCGTTCTGCAGTTCACGGACGGAAGACCACGGTGGAGTAGGGCTGGCATTATTATTGTCTAAAAATGGTCCGTCGAGCTCAGTCTTAAAACGCAGTGCTCCCATGCGGCTTTCATCATAAACACCTAGGAGATAATCTATATCATAAAGTGTTTGTGCTTTTTCTCCGTTCCCTTTAGCCTGCTGGTTGGCGCGTCTTTTCATCAATGTTCGCCCCCATGTATCAGGCATACTATCGAGGAAAATACCAAAGTTTTCTTTATTATTTGGGAATTGTGGGCCTGAATAAAACTGAATATCCGGATCAAAAAGTATCTGTTCTTTAGAATTAATCCACATTTTATCGTATTCGAAGCTGAATGATTTCTTGCCTTTGGCAAAATGTGCTGACAGTATGCCTGTTAACTCAGGTTTTTGCATACCCTTCCAATGCGCGTAAACATATATATCAAATTTGTTCTGTGCCATCTCTTCTAATTATAATAACTCTAAGTCCTGCAACTTTCTTCCAAAAACATCATCCGCTGCAAGTTTAAGAAAATCTTCCTGAAGCCCTAAGGCACGAAGTACATTAAAATAAGCACCAATAGCTACACCTGCATTTCCCTGTTCGATAAGGTACAATGTTGATCTTGCAATATCTGCACGCTCAGCTAATTGAACAGTAGTAAGTTTACGTCTTTTTCTTGCCAGTTTAATATTTTCTCCCATTTGTTCCATCATCTCCTGATATTTAGGATAAATGATTTGTTTCTTTCTGTTCATACGTTCAATATTATATTACTGATGCTACTGATGATTGTTATTCCATACAAAATTAATTATTTTGTATGGAATAACAATCATTTGTTGGTTGTTTTATGTTCTTCTTGTTCTTCCCGTTCTCCTTGTTCGATTGTTTTTATAGTACAATGCTATTTCGATATTTTTTAAACTCGATATAAGATTAAAAAATATTGAAAACTTAAATACTCATAAATGAATCTTGGAATGCTTTATTATCATCTGAAAAATGCAGTAGTTCTTATAGTAAAAGTAAGCTTGCAATTCTTTTCTATGTCTTGATGGATGAAGGTATTTTATTTTTTGATTCAACTGATGCAAAAAAAACAGAATCAGTTTTCAGGAATTTATTGGTTCCTGGAATCGATTTTACTATAAAAAGAAAAAACCTTCAACAGAAGTTGAAGGTTTCAAAAGTTCAGCGGAGAAAGAGGAATTCGAACAAATTTTTATGACGAACTAATACAGAATTTTTTGAAACCCTTTAATCCATGTTAGGTGGAATTGAAAAGTAATTTAAGATTATATTCTGCTTTCTAATTCTCCAATCTTTGTTAGTACATCTAGTTTATTCAAGGTTAGAATTCTGAATTATGCCGACAACAAATGAATCCTTGTCTACTATTTCAAAATCTGCAAATGATCCAATCTCAATTTCTACAGCATTTTTGATCAGAGATATTGCTTCATCTTTCGAAAGGTCATGCTCTTCAGCGTACCTTTTGGTCCATTTTTGAGGATCGGATTCAAATTTTTCGATGGCTTTCCCATCAGTGACAGCGTCTACTTTCACCATCAGTTCCTCGTCGTACCAATCTTTGTGGCGGCAGTACTTCATCTTAAAGGAATTTTCAAAATCGGCCACTATGATTTTATCGTTTATCACATTGCTGAATGAGGTATATACATCAATGCTGTCGTATCTTCCTAGCAAGTATTTTGAAAGAGGGTTATTGTGGTGCACATCCTGAAGATTTGATTTTCTGATAAATTTTTTCTGATTCAGGAAATTTTCGTCCTTATAGCTGTAAATGGACGGCAGGATGATAACGTTAGGTGTTATTTTTTTGGCTTTCAATGAATTGATGCATTTGGAAAGCAGTTCGGAAATGTCCTGATCGGTTGCATAGTGAAGCTCCTTAATATTTAGCGAACTGAAAAAGCGATCGTCAATCCATCTGCCGGTTTCGCCTCCGATCTGGCTTATATTGTATATTGTCTGGTAATGCCTGCCGTTAATAAACATAATCTTGGCCTGTTCAAAAAAGGTTTTCTGGCCTATAAATTTTGAATCTTGGAAAACAGCTTCCGTATTTTTTCTGCTGTGGAACAAATTTCGGATGAAGGCGGCATCCTGCCATGCCTTGCCAATTAGTTCCCTGAATTCGCTTATCTTTCCATCATCCAGATTTTCCTCGGCTATTTCGCTGTATTTTGCGTTGATGCTCTCTTTTTTGATGCTCCTGAAGCTCTGCAGGATCGGTTCAGTCCTTCTTGTTAGTGCATCCAGATCTTCAACATTTAAAATAGGTTTCCATTTGTCAAAATGTGAGCTGATGTCAGCCACCGCCAATTTAAGGGATTCGTATAAACCGACCGATTGGGATAATTCTTGTTCCTCTAGGCTGGCAGGATTGAAATAATAGTGCTCATCCCTTATCAGATTAACAAGGAACCCGTAAGTCAGCCATTGATTCGGTGAAGGAGGGGAATAGGCAATACCGTCGGGCCTTTCCATATAATCCCAGTCGCTCCACTCCAAATAGTCCATATTTGGATTTGACGTGAAAAGGATTATGTCAGACAGAATCTCTTCAGAATCGGCAGGAATCCTCATTTTTTCTAGGAATTGGGCAACGGTTTCAGGTTCCATTTTTCCGATTGCAAACAGAAAGATGATCCAATAGTTCAAACCACTGATGACATGCCTTTTATAATCATTTCTCTTTTTTATCTGACCGTAAAGTGCCATCGCAGATTTCAGCTGGGCCTTATCCAGCCTGTTGAAATTGCTTTTTATATTCCATTTCAGATCGTTGGAAGTATCGTTATACCAGTTGATCTGCTGAAACTGGACAAATACCTTGTCAAACATTTGCAAATCGCTGTTCATTACGATATGATAAAGTAGCCTATTGAAGCCATTGTAGCCGGAATAGAAGAAGGTATTCACTGCAGTCAGTTCATCTATTTTGTAGCTTTCGGTAGTGAAGTCCGGGTATCGGATCGAGTAACTTAAAAGACTTGATAAGAGACTTGCCGCTCGATTAGTCGCGATACCATGTAGTTTTTGATTTTTTATATTTTCCTTGGATTTGGAATAGCTCAAAGGATAGTAATAGGCGGGCAGGGTAATGTACTCGCTAAAAATGCTGATAGAATTGTTGGCAACGCTCAGACCAAGTAGCTTGCCAATGAAATTATTCAAAACCGTGAAGGTTTCCAGACTGTCGTTCTCTATTGCTTTAGCGACAGAAGCGGCTATCGTGCTTCTTATTCCGTAGGTAATATCATCATTCATAAAAAAATAATCAGTTTTGGTGGTGCATCTTCAGCTTGTAAAGATCTAGATAGGCTGCAAGGGTAACTTCCAGTTTTCCATGCCTGCTTTCCTGAGCGCTTTCTAGTATTGTTTTGTCAAATTCATTCCTATATGTATTCAGTGCTGTTTTTTTTGCAGGATTGGGAGCCGTAAGTAGACAAAATTTTAGGAACCATTTTGACCACCAGCCGTTCTTTCTGTCATTTACCCAGAGCAGATCCTCGTTATAGTTGAAGGTTTCATTAAGAGTCATACTTTTAAATGAAATGGTGCTTTGCTGCTTCTTTTTCTGCAAATGAATGTAAAGCTTCAGAAGTAACAGATTAACGTTTTTGAGTTCCCTGAAGTCTTCTTTTTCCTCCGCCTCGTCATTTGCCGGAGCTACAGTAAAATTTTGGGATAGCAGTAGAGGCAGACTGACCTGGAATTCATATTGCGTGCAACGCCGTGACGCGAAGCGGGTGTAAATCTCACGGCTGTATTTTTTCAATAGCTGCAGTTTCAGTTTTTCCTTAGCTTCATCAAGCAACTCTTTTTTGAGCATCTCAGAGATATGTTTGTCATCAGTGAAATGTATGATCTTTCTAAAAAGGTAACCGATAAGAAGCAGGATTATGATGCATAGATAGGTTCCTGCAAGTACGGCCCTGGTAAAAACGAAATCATTCAAAGTTTCTCTAAAAGTCGACAGCATGATAAAGCAACTTATGGTTGAAAAGGTAAGATAAAGGGTGAAATAAAGTCGGGATTTTTTGAATAGCAGCTTTATGGTCGTAGGTGATTTCAAAGCAAGATTGGTAATAAGAAAACCTACCACAACCAGACTCATACTTATTATTGCTGCTATATTGGTGGTTCGCTGGTCGACGACAGTCTTAGCAAGGACTGAATTAAAATCAAGGAAATTCAGAATCTCTAAATTTGGAAAACTGGAAAAAGCAAAAAAGATAAGAACCAGCAGGAAAACTGAAAACCAATTATTCCGGTCGCAAAAATGGTTTATGCACGCTTTGCAGTGATGTTTAAAAAAGGACAGGTAAAGCTCATTGTGTTGCCTCCTGATCTGCTTTTCGCTTCTGTGTAGCAACCATATATTTGAATAGCGGATAAATTTCATTTTTAGATGTAAATTACTAATTGTTGTCTTAAATACTCATTTAATTTTCCAATCAGTTTTTTAATAAATAATCTCAGATTTTTTAATAGAAAATGAAATGAGCCTGAGTTTTTAGAATGTAATAATAAGCTAAATTATTTTAGGATTTTTACGGGATTCCGTAATTAATAAATTAAACTTAAAAAATCTATTTTATGGGCTTATATTTTAAATGAAATAATCTAGAAATAGAATAATTTTTCGCATCTTAAGAACAACGAAAATGCGTCACGAATGCGCTACAAAGTTTTTGAGTGTTTTTATAAATATTGAAAAGCGGTATAAAAGAAAAAACCCTGCGAATCGTTAGATTTGCAGGGTTTACCGCTCTTTTTGGCCTTTTTTATAAACTTTGAAAAGTCTTTTTTTAAGCCTTCAGCGGAGAAAGAGGGATTCGAACCCCCGGACCTGTTACAGTCAACAGTTTTCAAGACTGCCGCATTCGACCGCTCTGCCATTTCTCCAGTATGTTGCTATCATTTGCTGATTGCGAGTGCAAATATAAGACGCTTTTTCGATTATAAAAACTTTTTTTGAACCAATTATTTAGAATAACTGCATTTTATTATTACTTGGATTCCTTATATATTGGTTTGCTGTGATCTAGCTCTAAACGGAACAACTTTTATATCACTTAATAGTATTTTCGGGACACTATAGAAAGCAATAACAGGTAATTTTACATTTTATTATTTTTAATTAGTCTAAATTAGGTTATATTTGCAACTTTTAATCGCCTTTCTGTTATATATTTTATAGCTGCCGCCACAAATACAATGCAATGACTTCTTATAATAGTCTCACAATACTACTTAGTAAAAGGATTAAATTCATCATTCTTTTAGTGCTCTTCTTAGTTTCTAATATAGCTTTTACTCAAAATATTGATAAAGTAACTCCTCAGCTTATTGTTAAGGATGCGGAAAGTAAATTACCTATAAGAGGAGTTCTGGTAACTGTGGAAGGAGTATTTCAGCAATATGAGATACAGTCAGATGATTTTGGTGTTGTCTTTCTAAAATCCATTCCAAATGGTAAATTCAAGATAAAACTGTCCCATAAAGGTTATGCCGTTTTTGAAAAAACACTGGAACTTACAGCGGGTCAGCATTTGACTTTGGAATTGATTCCTTTAAGCATTGAGTTAAACGAAGTCGTTATTACAGCAGTCGAATCACGCGGTATGACCAGTACTTCCATTATTGACAAAAAAGCAATGCAGCATTTGCAACCGTCAAGTTTCACAGACTTATTGGAATTGTTACCTGGTGGACGATCAAAAGATCCTGTATTTAATGCTTCAAATCATATCAAATTAAGAGAAGTTGGAACAGCCGATTCTAATTATGATATTTCTTCTCTCGGAACTTCTTTTGTAGTTGACGGAATTCCCATTAACACAGATTCGAATTTGCAATTTACAACCGGACCTACCGTGCAGATTACACCAGGTTCCGGTTATGCCAATACGCGCAGAAATATAACATCAAAAGGAGTAGATATGCGTTCTATTTCGACAGATCAAATTGAAAAAGTAGAAATTGTCAGAGGGATTCCTTCTGTGGAATATGGTGATTTAACGAGTGGACTTATTAAAATTCAACGGAAAAGAGGGCGCAGTAATTGGGAATCAAGGTTTAAAGCAGACGAATTCAGTAAATTATATTATGTTGGAAAAGGTTTTGAATCGCAAGAAAAACGATTCGTTTTAAATGTTGGTCTTGATTATTTAGATGCAAAACCGGATCCGAGAAATAGTTTTGAGAATTACAAAAGAATCACAACATCAATTCGGACACAAAAAACATGGGAGAACGATTCTCAGTTGTTTCAATGGGATTCGAGTTTAGATTACAGCGGTTCAATGGATAATGAAAAAACCGATCCGGATATTGGTTATGCAAAAGTAGACCGCTATAGTTCAGATTTTAATCGGTTTTCGTTTGCGAATTCTTTGGATATAAATTTTAAAACGTCGCGTTTCTTGAAATCGATTCATACCTCCGCATCGGTTGGGCAGCAATTTGATAAGATTAGGCAGACCAAGTGGGTACAGGTTTCTAGTGCAACTGCAATTCCGAATAACAGGGAACAAGGAGAATCGGATGGTATTTTTTTAACGCCGCAGTACATTTCAAATCTTGAAGTAGACGGAAAACCATTCGATGCTTTCTTAAAAGTAATGGGTGATTTTGAAATTCCTTTATTTGGAATACAACAGACTTTAAAAATGGGTTCAGAATGGACGTATTCTAAAAATAACGGGAAAGGCCAGGTTTATGATACCAATCATCCGCCATCGCCCGAAATGACAACACGTCCAAGATCTTACAAAGATATTCCGGCAAGCACAGATATTTCTTTTTTTGCGGAAGATGCCGTTAAAATTCCGATTGCAGCTCATGAATTGAATGTTGCGGCAGGGGTTAGGGCTACGTCATTATTAAATATATCATCCGCTTATGCGATTCAAGGTAAGTATTATTTTGATCCGCGAATCAATGCACAATGGGTATTTCCGTCTTTCAAAATAGGGAATCGGGCTCTGAGAGCTGAATTAACTGCCGGAATCGGACAGTATACTAAGTTTCCAACTTTGGCACAGCTTTATCCTGATTTTGTTTATAATGATTTAGTACAATTGAACTATTATCATAATACACCCGAATACAGAAGAATCAATTTAATGACTTATAAAACGTCTGCTGTTAATTACGATTTGGCACCGGCTGTGAATAAAAAATGGGAGGTTAGGGCTGATTTTTCGTATGACAATAATCGATTTTCGGCTACTTTTTTTAAGGAAAACTTAAACTCCGGATTTCGAAATAGCTCCCGATATCAGGCTCTTTCATATAAAAAATACGATAGTAGTTCTATTGATCCAAATACATTAACCTCACAGCCTGATCTTGCTCAAATGAGTTTTGTGATGGATACTCTATTAACGGCCTACAACAGTACTAATAATGGTAGTAAGTTGCTGAAGAGTGGGGTTGAGTTCCAATTTTCGTCAAAACGTTTTACTTCGATTAATACAAGATTTACCGTAAATGGTGCCTGGTTTAAAACGACTTACACCAATAGCAGCCCTGTTTATAAAAGCGGCCAGAAAGAGATCATTATCGATGGAAAGAGACTTCCTTACATAGGTCTTTATCAATGGGATGACGGTTCTGAAAAACAACAGTTAAATGCAAACTTGATTGTTGACACCTATGTTCCTTCACTGGGGCTGGAGTTTTCGAGTTCCTTTCAATTTATGTGTTTTAGAAGTGATCAGGCTTTACCAATGAACGGGACTCCTGTTGCTTATATTGATCCTTCGGGAAAACAGCATCCTTATCTCGAGGGGGATAAATCAGATCCGATTTTGCAATGGTTGGATATCAAATACAATGATGCCTTATTTCAAAAAAGAACCATCCCCATGTCGATGAATATGAACCTGAAAGTCTCGAAAGATTTTTATAAGAGAATTAGAATTTCCATGTTCGTTAACCGACTTTTCAGCTACTATCAAAATTATGAAATCAATGGTCAGAAGATAGAGCGAAGAGGGCTAACGTCTCCTTATTTCGGAATGGAATTAAACTTGAATTTTTAACAACAAATAATAAACAATCATGAAAATTAAATTACTCCCCGTTTATCTAACAATAGCCGTAATGGCCCTATTACAATCCTGTTCAAAAGAGGATGATACTTATAGCGATAAACAAACCAATATAGCTTTAACGCTTGTTAATCCTGAGGATTTAAGCGGTGTTTCATTTTCTGATCTTTCGATTTCTTTTAAAGAATTGAATACCGGTAAAGTAACTCAAAGCACTTCATTTGTCAATAATAAACTTACTATCACATTGAGTGAAGGGTCTTACGAAATTGCTGTTGATGGAAAAATTCGTTACGCGGCGGATGGAAGTACTGCCGAAGCCTCAGTTAGCGGTTACAATAAATCGGTTGTTATTACCGGTCAGACCGCGGCGGTTTCTTTAAATCTTTTCTTGAAAACAACACAATCTGATTTTATCATCGAAGAAGTGTTTTTTACAGGAACCAAAACTCCTGAAGGGAAACAATATTGGGGAGATAAATACTTTAAAATTTACAACAATACTGACAAAGTATTATACGCCGATGGATTAATGATTGCACAGTCAGAATTTATGACGACTGACAAACAGGCTTATACTCCAAATATTATGGCACAGTCATTTGCGGCATCCAATATTGCTATCGTTCCGGGTAAGGGGACAACTTATCCAATTGCTCCGGGTGAATTTTTTATTATTGCTGAAGATGCGATCAATCATAAAGAATACAATTCCGCTTCGATTGATATGAGAACTGCTGCTTTCGAGTTTTATACAGAAGATGCAGATGATGTAGATAATCCGGCTGTTCCTAATATGGAGAATTTATTCTCTTCAATGGTTATTCATAACAGAGGTTTTAAAAGTTTTGTAATCGCACGTTTACCCATAACTAAAGACGCTTTTCTGGCTAATAATACGTACGACTATGAGTATAATTTGGTAATTGGTGGTGAAAGTTATCCAATGGGAGAGAGCGTTTATTCGATACCAAATACCTGGATTATCGATGCTGTAAATTTAAGTGTTCAATCAGAATTTCAATGGATTGTTACTGCTCCGACTCTAGATATGGGATGGACCTATTGCGGAAAAGTTGATGCAGATCAAAGCCGTTATGGTAAAAGTGTTCGTCGTAAAGTGCTTTCAAGCGCTTCAAACGGAAAAAAAATATTGAAGGATACCAATAATTCTACCTTAGATTTTAGCCCAGAGGTTAAACCTTCTTTAATGAATTAATACAATAATCATGAGTTTTCGTTCCCTTTTTCTATTTGTTCTTTTTGGTTCAGGTATTATGTACGCGCAAGACAGCACTTCGGTACTGATTCGTATTCGTGAAAATTTAGCTCCCCCAAGCAATTTTTCTAATGTATTTTCCAGTAATCCGGCGAACCAACAATTTGCGTACCGATATTCTTTGTCTGAATTCGGTGCTAGTTATAGCACGGCCTCTCAGCAAGCCAATTTAGAACAGTTAGGAAATGGTATTCGTCAGTTTCTTATTAAGGCACAATCGTATTATAAAATTGATTCTGAAAACACCGTTTTTGGAAATGCTTCCTATAAGAATGGCCGACGTAAAAATGTCCAATGGAACGAAAGCTCAGATTATCAAATCATATATCCTTATGTAACGGCCGATTCTATTGGAGGGGATCTTTCGTATGAAGAATATTCTTTTAAAGGAGGTTATGCTAAAGCTTTCCGAAAAATGACTCTTGGAATTGCGGCAGAATACCGCGCCTTACTGGAATACCGTGATATAGATCCCAGACCCAAAAACACAGTTTCGGATCTAAAAGTAGCGGCCGGGATTTCAGGAAATATTGGAGATCATTATGCGATTGGAACGTCTTTTAATGTCCAAAAATACACGCAGTCTAATAATTTGAAATTCTTTAGCGAGTTAGGTGCTCCGGCAGTGTATCATATGACCGGGCTTGGCGTATACAATAATTTGCTTACGGGAAATAAATTGAGTTCTTTTTATGATGGAAAGGGATATGGAGCAAATGTACAGTTCTTCCCGAAAGATCGAAATGGTTTTGCGCTATCAATAGGATACAATCATTTTGATTATGAGAAGATAATGACCGAATTTCAAAATCTCATTGCATCGGGTATTGCAGAGCAGCGTTTTGAAGGAGAGGCTTCTTATTTGAAAAAAACAGAAGAGCAGGTTTGGGGAGCAAAAATTGGTGTTTCGTATACAGATCGTGCAGGAACAGAAAATATATTTGACAACCAAACCACAACATCCTATGTCAAAATATCGGAATATACGAAATATACAAATGAAGTTGCATCGGTTGTGTTTTCGGGATTATATTATGTTCCGAATCCTGAAGTATCATGGTCTGTTGCACCAAGTTTTAATTTGAAAAATACAGCAGAAAAATACATCGATCCGCTCAGAACTATCGATATTCAGCAAGGTATAGGTAAATTGGATTTTTCAATATCAAAACTTTTAGCACAATCCCTAATCAGTGTATCAAGCTCCTTTGAATACAGTTGGGCTTTGGACGCAAAAATGAAATTAACGGATCGCACAAAAACAAATCAGATTTTTGAAATGCTGGATCATAATTTCGCTTATTTATCGGCTGCTTACACCAAAATAAACGGTACAGTACGATGGGATTATAAATATCAGGCAGATCTTAACTTTTTTATCAAAGCAGATCTGGATTATTATAATTATTCTAAAAACATAAACAATACTTATGGTCAAATGTCATTGGGTTTGACATTTTAACCGGTAGTTCAAATTTTCTATTACCTTATAATGAAGTCTATTTCACTAAAACTATTTTTTTTTATTTTCTCTATTGGTATTGTGTACTCGCTCTTGAGTTTCGGTGTCAGACTTAGTGAAACAATTACAAGTTCGAGCTGGCGTGAACTGTATAGTAAACCGGTAAAGGAATGGCCAAAACCGAATGTCGATAAGGATGTTCTTTGGCAGGAATTTGAATCGCTGGCTGTTGATACCAATTATTACGAAACCAGAGACGATCCTAAAGTGGTTTTAGGTCAGATGCTTTTTTTTGATCCAAAACTCTCTGGTTCCAATCAAATTTCCTGTAGTAGTTGTCATGATCCTGAGCTAGCTTGGGGTGATGCAAGAGAAGTGTCACTTGGTAATGATCATTTGCGAGGGAAAAGAAATACGCCTTCTTTGTACAACATTGGAGCCAGAAAATCTTTCTTTTGGGATGGTAGGGCTACTACTTTAGAAGAGCAGGCGCAAGGCCCGATTACAGCCCATCATGAGATGAATATGGAATCTAAAAGTCTGGCTAAAAAGCTGGCAAAAGTTAAGGGTTATGCTATTTTATTTCAAAAGGCTTACGGAAGTAGTACGATTACCTACGACAAAATTCTGCATGCATTGGCCGATTTTCAAAAAACAATACAAAGTAAAAGAAGCCGTTTTGATGCTTTTATAGATGGCGACTACAGTCAGTTATCGGATCAGGAAATCGAGGGACTACATCTTTTTCGTACCAAGGCACGTTGTATGAATTGTCATTCGGGAAAATATTTTACGGATGAATCCTTTCATAATATAGGACTTACGTATTACAAAAGGGAGTATGAAGATTTAGGACTCTTTACTATTACCAAAAAAGCGGAAGATGTTGGGAAATTCAGAACCCCTTCTCTGCGGGATGTCATGTATACGGGCCCGTGGATGCATAACGGTTTGTTTGATAATATCACGGGAGTTGTGAATATGTACAATAGCGGAATGCACATGATTGATCCCGATGAAAATGAAAAAGCCGCAGATCCTTTTTTCCCAAAAACCGATGTGTTGATGCAGCCCCTGAATCTGACGGATGATGAAATCGTTTCCCTGGTTTCATTTATTAAAACCTTATCGGGCAGACAATACAAAATGGAACGCCCCGAAATACCGAGATAAAGAAATAGATTAAAAAGGTATGTTTTTTTTTCACGCAGATCTGGCAGATTGAGCAGATTTTTTTTAGCCTTGTTTTTTGCAAAATCCGCCAAATCTGCTGAATCTGCTGAATCTGCGTGCTATTTTATTTTAGCATTATTTACAGGCCTATGAGCAAAGAAAGCCACAGATTAAAGGATTAAAATGATTTACAAAATCTGTGTAAATCATTTTAATCAGTGGCAAAAAAATAGTTCTTGCCAATTGGTGAAATTCGTGGTAAATTTATGAAGTAGGTCATGAAAACGAGGAGTCTAAATAGCTTGTTTTTAATAACTTAAAAAGAGTTAGATAGAATTAAATGGATTTTTTTTCTTTGAGCTGGGGAATATTTGTGTTTGATTTTCTTAAAAAACATATTCAGGAATAGCTTAAAAAACGGCAATTTTACCTGTTTGTGTTTGGCCTGAATTGGTTACTATTTTGTAGATATAAATTCCTGAAGCCGTATTTCTCAGATTGAAGCTATTGGTTTTAGAAAGTAAAGAAGAAGTAAAAGTGTTTTGTCCACTCATATTGTACAAATAAAAAGTAGCGGTTTCCTCTTTTTTGGCTTCAATATTTAATTCTTCATTTTTTCTTAGCAGTGTGGGGTGGACAAAAAACGAATCATTGCCTAGATAATTAGTATCAAGAATTAGAGAACTTATTACCGTGTTGTTTTCTAAAATTATATTTATTTTATACTTATTGCTGCCTTTTATTGGAGCGTCATCTAAAAAAGAGAATGTTTTCGAGTTGATATCATCTAATGTACTAATAATACTTTCGGCAGTATTATTTAGTTTTACCAACTCTATTCTTTTGATATTGTACAAACTAAAAAGACTGGCACTAACTTTAACTTTGTCTTCTTCAAATACTTCCGCCAAAGTCAATTCAAAGTAACAATTGGAGTTTTTAGCATACTGTAGGGTTGACTCACTTTTTATTCCTTCGCTATTGTCAAATACAGGAATAATGGTGTGGATTTTTTCATCTGTATAAACATAACTGGTTTTTGTTGTTTGTTCTTTAAATTCCAAATGATCACCTGCCAGTTGGTAAATATTGAATGTAGCAACATCGGCAGGTTTGTCCCAATTAATTTCGGTTGTGCCATCACAAACTAGACTGGTACTGATATTTAAATCATAAGAGATTGTAAAGGTATCCGAAATGTAGTCGGTAGTGTTAATGGTCATTTTTAATTTTGCTTTTGAGAATTTTTGCTCTGTTGGAGTAAAAGTAAATTGTTCACTAGCCAGATTTATGCCATTTGCGATCATTTCCCAAGTCTGTCCATTATCGTAACTAATTGACAATTGACCAAGACTACCGGAAAAAGACGAATTCCATTTGAATGGGGAGATAGTTTTTCCATCATAAGGAAAATTATCATTGTTGACCGGGTAATTCCATTCAAATTGATTTTGTAATTCATATTCGTAGGCAATGCTATAATTCTGAGATGCATTTGAGATGTATGCACCATTAACAGTAATAGTGTAGGAGCCTGCTGCGGGGTTTTCAACAGTCACTTGTTCTACGTTATTGAGTTTGTCTTTTCCTCTTGTAGCGAGTTGTTGAGGAGCATCGGGATTAAGAATCCAGGGTAAAAAAGTAGTGTTGTCGGCCGAAATAACTGCCAGGTCTAAATCATTTACCAAACTGATGTTACTATTGATGGCAGCTGCTAAATCGTTCCAGACTAGAGTGATTTTTAAGTTTTTTGCATTTAACGGAAGCGTGATGTTGTGTGAATTGGACTGACCCGATGTTAAATTACCCGAAATAATTCTATTTTCGCTGATCGTTTTCAGACATTTATAAGCATTGATATTGCCGTAACCATAGGTGAAATCCGGACCCACATTGCCTAAATCTTTCGCACTGTTAATTAAGATTGCTTTTGTTAGTGTATTCGTCAGAGCGGTATTGTTTATGGCTTTATAATGTTGCTTCATAAGCGTAATAATTCCTGTCGCCACTGCTGTAGAATTTGAAGTTCCTTGTGTGCTAAAGGCTACGAGTTCCGGTTTTATTCGGCCATCATAAGCCGGGCCTTTTGAAGAGAACGACATAATTACCTCGTTTTGATCAATACAACCTAACATGATACTATTTTTGGATTGCTTGAAATTACCCGTAATAGATTTATACCCTTCGAGCCCACTATTGCCGGAGGAAAAACAATGTGTCAAATTAGTATTTGCAAATAATCGAGCGTCATAAGCATTAGCGAGTGAACCATAAAAATTCTCAATCACGGTCCCATACGAGTGATTTTGAGTGGTAACACCTTGTAAAGTAGCTATTTCATCAGGATAGATATTCAAAAAATCTGACGATTGTATCTTCGCTTTTTGAGCGACTCCTTTTCCTAAGGAAGAACTATTTCCCAATCCCGAAACGATAGTGGCCATAGCAGTTGCGTGGCTTGATACCGTAGCAGATTGTGTTGAGGAAGGAACATGTTTACTTAACAGATCAACATCATTTACATCAAAAAAATCATCTTTGATCCCTACAATTTGATTTTCGCCAGTTAATAGAGGGAAATTAGTATTGGCTTTATTGATAGAATTGATGCTGAAATTTTGATCTGTTATTTTAGATTCGCCTTTTGGTTGTAACGATTCTTGCGAAATGGAAGACACACTGTTTAAATCGATAATCTCCTCAATAATTTTTTTGGAATCACTTTTTATGATGACCAGATTGTTATCCAGTATTTTGACATCAGAAATATGCATTGATTTCAAATCAGCAAGCAGCGATTCGATGGTATCAGTCGCTATAATGTACGGTTTGTCTTTTTTATGATTTGAAAAATTGGAAGGCAATTTCCATAAATTAGTAACTGGAAGTGTTTTTTTTAAAGACGGATTAGATTTTAAATTTTCATTTTCAACAATACAAAAAGCGCTATCCAGTTTTTTTACAATCTTGTATTTGTTCTGCTGTGCATTTTCTAAAGTTGTAAAGTAATATTTCTCAAATTTTATTTCCTTTTCTTTTTTGATGTAGTGTTTCCATTTCTCAGGACTTTGAGCGAAACAAATTGTTGTTATCATAAAAAGGAGGAAGGTAATTTGTGTCTTCATTTACTGTAGTTGTTTGGGGAGTTTTAGTCATTTTTATACATGTTAGACAAAAAATCGACTAGTGTGACCGCTCATCACCTCTTAATTTAGATAAAGCAAAAATAAAATTGGTTCTTAATGATTTCTATTTGAAATGTTTATCTCTTGTTGATAAGTCAAAGTTATTAAAATATTTGTAAAATTTTTATGAGTTTTTATTTCGTCAAGAATCTTTCAAATTTGTAAGAGTAAAATGCTCTTTTTAGTGCCCTTTTTTCATTTTAAATGGAATAAAAAATTGCAAAATCATTTTTAGGACTCAATTTAACAAAATTGAAGATGGATACCAGTGTGTACTATTTTTTATTGTAACGCGCTGATTTATATTTAATTATTGGTTTTACTGGGCTTGCGGGAATAATCAGATAAATATTATTAAAAATAATAACAAAATAATTTAACAAAAAGTATTAATTTTGTTAAATTATTGTTTTTATGAGTATTTTAATAGTAAAATTATATAGATTTGGCAGTAAATAGTACGAATATTTTGTAAAAACCCCTATAATATTAGCTTATTTTACTAACCAAAACCCCTTTTAAATGAAAAAAATAAAAACAATTTTAGCCTTATCGTTTATAGCGTTAACGCTGTTCTCTTGTAACAAAGAAGATGAGACAAAACAAGCCAATCAAGAATCTCTTAAAGTAACACCAGAAGTGTTGAAAAAAATTAGTGCACTTGCATTAAACAATACAGATGTTCAAGCGATTAAGAATACGAAGTTAGATGGTACAACTGAAGATGCATTCTTGGTCGAAGGAGATATTGTTATAACACAAGATCAATTAAACAAAATGGATATTCACGGTGGTATTACAACAGAACAATACCGCACGACCAATTTAGTATCTGCTCCAAGAACTATTAAAGTTGTTGGATTGTCGGGAACAGGCGCAACTGCTCTGACTACAAACATGCGCGCTGGATTACAAGCGGCTATAAACAGATACAATAATTTAGGATTGTCTATTAACTTTACACTAACTTTTAGCTCAAGTACTTCCGGTGCAAACATTGTTGTAAGAAGACAAGTTGGAGGTGCCGGTGGAGTAGCTGGTTTCCCTTCAGGAGGAGCACCTTTTAATTCTGTTACTTTATATTCAGGATTAGAAAGTTATTCAACAAATGTTAATGCACACGTAGCTGCACACGAAATTGGTCACTGTATTGGTTTACGTCATACGGACTATTTTAGCCGTCAAAGCTGTGGACAGAATTCAAATGAAGGAACAGCTGGTGTTGGAGCAATTCATATTCCGGGAACTCCTACAGGATATGATTCAACTTCTTATATGAGAGCTTGTTTCGGTTCAAATGAGACCGGAGCTTTCAATAGTAACGACGTTACAGCTCTGAATTATTTATATTAAAAATTAAATTAGGGCTCTTTTTACAGAATATAAAAGGCTGTTTCATTAATTTGAAACAGCCTTTTTTTTGTATCTGTTTCTAAAATTGGAATCAGTTTCAAAAGTCGAGGAGTAATTTGTGTAAATCTGCTCTGTTATTAGATTTAACAGCTCTTGAGGTTTGTTTTGTTGTCGATTTTCAAAGTGTTGTTTCTCGCAAAGACGCAGGGTCGCCAAGTTTTTATTCTGATTTTTTAACTTTGCGTCTCTGCGTCTTTGTGAGATTTTTTTATCCACAACTTTTGAATTTGATCATAAAATAGCTCGTTGTTTTTTATTTAGAATCAGGTTCAGGTTGTTGGTAGCTGCAATGCAGTAGCTTATATCATTTTGGCTAAATTTCCAAGTTGTTTTAATTTTAATTTCAAATCTTCAGTCCACGGCAACCCCATACAAAGCCGCATACAATTTTGAAATTGATTTTGTAAAGAAAACATCCTTCCCGGTGCAATACTTATTTTATTCTTTAAGGCATGATTATAAAGTTCTGTGGTGTCAATTTCTACCGGAAATTCAATCCATAAGGTAAGACCGCCTTGTGGCCTGCTTATCTTTGTTCCTAAGGGAAAATACTCAACGATGGCAAGCGCATAATGTTGGTAATTTTGCTGTAAAGTCTTTCGCAAACGACGAAGATGATTATCATGCCTGCCTGTCATTAAAAAATTTCCAACCGCTTCGTGAATTATAGCGGAGGAGGATATAGAGTGTATAAGTTTTAATTTTATTATTTGGTCTTTGTATTTACCCGGTGCAACCCAACCGGCACGATAACCGGGTGCCAGGGTTTTAGAAACAGAACTACACCATAAAACATTACCGGTTGTATCAAAAGATTTGCAACATTTAGGTCTTTCAGTACCAAAATAAAGGTCACCGTAAGTATCGTCTTCAATAAGCGGAATGTTATATTTTTCAAGAAGGGTTACGATTCTTTTTTTGTTCTCATCAGACATACAATACCCCAAAGGAGTATTAAAATTTGGAACCAGCAAGCAAATGTTTATTTCAGGTAATAACTGTTCAAATGCATCAATATCTATTCCCGAAACAGGATGTGTTGCAACTTCTAATACTTTCAAACCCATACTCACCGCAAGCTGCAATATGCCAGGGTAACAAGGACTTTCTAATGCGATGGTATCACCCGGTTTAGTCAGTGCCATCAGACATAAAGCTATCGAATTCATACAGCCGTTGGTGGTTATTAAATCCGTTTCTTTTAATGCTCCGCCCCAAGCCAGTGAGCGGACAGCAATCATTCTTCTCAGTTTTAGATTGCCCAACAAAGATTCATATTCGGTTCCGCCATCTTTTAATGACCTTGTTGCGAGTACAATTTCTTTTTTCAATTTCGCCAAAGGTAGAAGATTGCCAGAAGGTACGCCGATTGAAAAAAGAGTTAATTCATGGTTGCCCATATTCGAGTAAACACGATCAATAAGTTCATTAGGCTCTCTATTATCAGCAACAAGACTAGGTTTACTTGTTTCAGGCAATGGCAATTTTAAATAATGTAACGGACTTACAAAATAGCCCGACTGAGGTTTCGACTGTATTAACGACTGAGATTCTAATTCGAGAAAAACTTTTTTGGAAGTATTAATACTTATTCCATGCTCTTTACTAAGTATTCTAACCGACGGTAATTTTTCACCGGTCTTCAAAACTCCGGTCTTAATTTTGTTGGCAATATTTTGAGCGATCCGGTTATATAAAAAATCTTCTTTCATATTGCAAATCTAACTGTGTCTATTGATATATCAAAAACTGTGACTGTTTTTATTGTTGCTGTTTGTCGAACTTTGCTTCACAATAATAGACAACAAAAGAAAAATGGATGCAAAAAATAAAATATAATAAATCGCAAGGATGGTTTAACGGTTTCATCGGTGTAGTATTGTTTAGCGGATCGTTACCGGCAACAAGAATAGCGGTTTTGGAATTTAATCCAATATTCTTAACAACTGCGAGAGCTACAATTGCGGGAATATTGGCTCTAGTTGTTTTGTTATTTTTTAAGGCAAAAATACCAACGAAGAAACAAATTTTACCCCTAGCTATTATTGCCGTTGGTGTTGTGGTAGGGTTTCCTTTATTGGCTGCATTGGCGTTACAACATATTACTTCAGCGCATTCATTGGTTTTTATAGGGCTACTGCCTATTGCAACAGCTGTTTTTGGTATTATTCGTGGCGGTGAACGTCCACTGCCTATATTCTGGCTTTTCTCCATCATGGGCAGTTTACTTGTTGTAGGTTTTGCAGCAGCTCAGGGACTTACAACTTCTCTTTTAGGTGATTTGCTTATGGTTGCCGCTATTATTCTTTGTGCATTGGGGTATGCAGAGGGAGCTAAACTCACAAAAGCACTAGGGGGGTGGCAGGTAATATCCTGGGCATTATTACTTTCATTACCCGTTATGGTGCCGTTACTGTTTTTCTATATACCGTCATCTTATGAGGGGATTAGCGGGAGTGCCTGGTTAAGTCTGGGGTACGTATCGGTATTTAGTATGTTTGTTGGCTTCGTTTTTTGGTATCGCGGTTTGGCTCAGGGAGGTACCGCAACGGTAGGGCAATTGCAGTTATTACAACCTTTTTTGGGTCTGACATTGGCCGCTTCATTGCTTAACGAAAAAGTAAGCATGAGTATGCTGGGAGTTACGCTGGGTGTAATCTTGTGTGTTGCAGGCACCAAGAAATTTGTAAAATAAAAGTAGAAACATTTTTTAAAATAAATAAACAGGAATATGAAAATTGCAATAGTAGGGTACAAAAAACAAGAAAAATTTGCTCAAGGGGTTACTAATGACGAGGATGCGGAATTAATTGATTTCTTAGTAAAAAAGAGGTTGAATGTAGTACCAGCCATATGGAATGATGAAAATGTTGATTGGACCAGTTTTGAAGTGGCGGTTATTAAATCACCTTGGGACTATCATAACCATTTGTCTGAATTTTTAAATTGGTTGGATGAAATTACCAAATTAAATGTAAAAGTGCTTAATCCGGTAGAAATTATCAAATGGAACAGTCATAAAGGCTATCTTAAGGATATAGCTAAGAAAGGACTTCCTGTAATTCCTGCCGAATATATAGAAAAGGGACATGTATTCAGCGAGCATTTTTTTAGTCTCTTTAATACCGATAAATTAGTTGTAAAACCTTGTGTAAGTGCAGGAGCACAAAATACACTAATAGTAGATCAAAAAAACTATGATGAGAGGTTATTTGAAATTAATGAACTCTTGAAAGAACAAGATTATATCGTACAACCGTTTGTTGATGAAATCAAAAATGGAGAATGGTCATTCCTTTTTTTTAATGGTAAATACAGTCATTCGTCACTAAAAACACCTAAAAAGGGAGATTTTAGAGTTCAACATTATCATGGTGGTAACATCAGTTATCCAATACCTAATGCAGTACATATAGAACAAGCAGCAGCATATGTGAATAGCCTCCCGCAGCATGTACTCTATGCAAGAGTGGACGGAGTTATAAGAAATAACAATTTCGAATTAATGGAAATAGAGTTAATAGAACCTTATCTGTTTCTTAATGCAGATGAAAAACTATTAGAAAATTATTATCAAGCTTTGATTGCTTTGATTTCATGAAAACCGGTTCCTAGAACCTAAAGAATAGAGTGCTGTCGCAGCTGCAAGTTAACCTCATTACTTTTGAATCTTTGATTTAAGCTTTTTAGCTGAGTAAATAGCCCACTATGATTAAGTTAAGGATTATTAAAAAAGTCTCACGCAGATTTCGCAGATTTTAGCGGATTGAAATAAAAAAAATCCGCGGAATCTGCAGAATCTGCGTGAAAACATATCATTAAGTTAAGGATTATCAAAAAAAAGTCTCACGCAGATTTCGCAGATTTTAGCGGATTGAAATAAAAAAAATCCGCAGAATCCGCAGAATCTGCGTGAAAACATATCACTAACTTAAGGATTATCAAAAAAAAATCTCACGCAGATTTCGCAGATTTTAGCAGATTGAATAAAAAAAAATCTGCAGAGTCTGCAGAATCTGCGTGAAAACATATCATTAAGTTAAGGATTATCAAAAAAAGTCTAACACAGATTTCGCAGATTTTAGCGGATTGAAATAAAAAAAATCCGCAGAATCCGCAGAATCCGCAGAATCTGCGTGAAAACATATCACTAAGTTAAGGATTGTCAAAAAAAAGTCTCACGCAGATTTCGCAGATTTTAGCGGATTGAAATAAAAAAAATCCGCGGAATCAGTAAAATCCGCACAATCCGCGTAAAAAATCATCTTAACTCAATCACATCAGGCCAAAACAAAAGGCTATTAAAAATGAACCTTTTAATATTGAAAAATATTTGTATTATCGTAACTCAGAAAATAAGCTGAAATCTGTTTGATTTTGAGGGATAAGAGAATTAGCAACGTGAACAAATTAGTCCTGATAATCTTTAGGGCAAGTGTTAAAATGTTTTTTAAAGGCATTGGAGAAATGAGTAGCATTTTTATACCCAATCCGATCTGCGATTTCATAAACCGGCAAAGAAGTTTTAGTGACAAGATCTTTGGCCAGAATCATTTTTTTTGATTTGATGTATTTCGCTACCGATTTTCCCGTAAATCTTGAAAATTCTTTGTTTAAAATGAAATTACTAATTCCGGTGCTTTTGTTTAATTCATCTAAAGTATGATTGAGATGTAAGTTTTTGTCGATGTATTTTTTAATATCGTAGACATATTTTAGATAGAGGTTTTGGTTTTGTGTGGTCGATTCATCTCTTGTAAAACTTTCAATTAAACTCGACAATAAAGAAATACACTTTGATTCAATGTACAGATGGAAACATAGCTTTTTTTTGGTGATCGTTCCTAATTCAATAATCGACCTTATAATTTCTTGCGGGATCGTATTATTAAATATAGTTTGTGCATTATTGTATAAGAAAACAGGATTGTACTTTTTCATATATTCTTCCGAAAAGACGATTTGTACGATATAAATAGACTCTTCTTTTCCAAATTTAGCAATTGCATTAGAATCATTTGTCATTTGAAGATATTGCATAAAAGGTCTGTACAAGGTTTCTGTTTTATTGTTTTTAGACCTAAACAAACAGTAACCATTTACAATATAAGTAGCTAGAAGAGAATTCATACTACAGTTGAATTCGATATCTACACATTTGTTTAATTTAATATCTATAATGTGCAGAAAAATGCCATTGGTTTCAAAAGTGTACATTTTCCCACATCCATAAGATGGATTTACAGACGATGATGTTGTGTTTATCGACTGTAATTTAGATTGTTTTATATCAATCCCTATTTTATTGTTTAATTCTTGTACTAGTGAGATAGTTTTCTGATTAGAGACCATTTCTTTTTAGCTATTTGTTTAAAATCTATTCCCATTCTAGAGCACAAAGTTATTGTTTTTATTTAGAATGAATAAAAATAAATACCGAATTGAGAAAGCTTAGGCATAATAGTAGTAGTGTTGCTAGTATCACAATTATTTAACTTTTTAATTTTTGATAGCGCCAAAATAGTCTTCTAAATTAAACGTGAATAGCTGTATCCAGCTACTTTTTTTATTCAATTGCGCTTCGATCGAGATAATTTAATGATTTCAGGATAGTGTTATTTCGCGTCTTTTTTTTAAATAAACACGTTCTCTTTTAAATATTTATCGGTGATAACTTTGCAATTATTAATTAGATTAAATAAAAATAAAGTAATGATACGTAAAGTTTTTTTAAAATTAATTATTGCCCAAGCGCTGATTTTGGGTTCGTGTTCTAGTGATGAAACAGAAGAAAAAATAATAGAAACACCAAAAGGGCAAGTGGAAACCTATACGGTAACCAATCTGTTAAGCAATTCCGGATCTGATTCTTATACCGATATTGCAGATCCTATATATTATAATCTCGATGAAAATAAGGTTGTTGACAAAGCTTTAGTCCAAACGTCACAATGGGATATAGAATTGTCGGGAGCTTTTAATACCTCTATAAAAGCAAACAACAAGCTGGATAAGAAATCCTCAGGCTATCAGGGAGCAGGTACATCACAAATATTCTTGTACAAAAGCGCTAAGATCGAAGCAGACTACTTTGATCCAATTGAAATGATGCCCAAACGTGCACCGGAAAGAAGTTTATTTGACAAGGCATTGGAGGAATTAACAGAAATACCAGCCGAAAAAGAAATGACAGCAATGTCTGAAATCGGATTGAACCTGTTTATGGGAGGACAAGAAGGCTGGTGCTTTTACGACATGGGAGGTGGGTTGTTTCCGAACGCAGGTCGCGATAAGGAGCATGTTATTTATGCACTTCCAAGAATTATTGTGATAAAAACCAATAAAGGAAATTACGTAAAACTAAGTATACAAAGTATATATAAAAACAATCCTGAGGATCCGAACCGTAGCCATAAGCCGGGACATATCAGTTTTAAATATACAATTCAGAAAAACGGAACAAAAAAATTTACCAAATAAATAAAATAATTGAATATGAAAAAGTTTGCACTTTTACTTGCATTAGGAACCCTTTTATTAGCATGCTCCAGCGACGAGGACACCATACCAGCGGAGTCTTATCAAAAAAGTATTGCCTCTTTTAAAGTAATAAATACCCCTGAACAAATAAATGCTATCGTAAGCGAAGTCGATAAAAAGATCGTTTTAACCCTGCCGTATTATTTAGGAGCTACTGCGATTGAACTTGATATTCAATTGGCGACAGGATATACGTTAGTTGATAGATCCGAAAATAAATTGATACAAGACGTAAGTGATTATTTATTAAACAAAAAAGAAGCGCTTGTTTATACCTTAAAAAATGAAAAAGGAGAATTAAAAAAATACACCTTAGAGATTGTAACCTATCAGCCGGATATTGTAGTGAAAGAATTGTATAACGAAGGCGCAAAGGTTAAAGAATATCCGAGAACAGCAACTTTAGATTGGGGAGAAGGACCTACAGTAATAGAAAATAGCATCCGAATTGCCTCTGATCAAATCATAAAAAGAGTAAACGGAATCGAAATAACAAAAGTGTTCTTTATAGATGCGACAGGAAAAGAAACAGAGCTGAAAAAGATATCCACCAGCAAAACGGGTATAAATGCTTATTTCCCTGAGAATATGGCTGTAGGAGAATATCAGGTGAGAGTTGAGAATTACTCCAGATCAGTCTTGCTAAAAAGACCGGTTAAGTTAATCAAAATGCAAGGAGAAAAATAATTAAGAATTTAATAATAAAGTATATACAATGAAACTATTTTTTAAAATACAAACAATTAGCTTAATTCTAATGATGGTTTTAAGTTCTTGTTCCAATGATGAAAATTCTGATGGGCTACCATACAATAATATAAATGAGTTTAAAGTAGAACATGAAGGAAAACAGATTTACGGTAAGATTGAGGGCGCAACAATTGAATTAAATTGGCCTTGCAATGCACAACTTCCTGCGACATTAAAACCATCTATTGTACTGTCAGACAAAGCATCAGTACTGCCGTTGTCCGGAACCGAGATCGACCCGGTTAAAGTAACAACTTATAGAGTAAAAGCAGAAGACGGTTCTGAGAAAACCTACACCTTAAAAATTAACTATCTCCAGCCAATAATCAATGTAGAAGGCGTAGAGACTCCGATAGAAGCAAGTTTTAGACATGACTATACGATTTTTGGTGAAGGTTTTTCTAAAAACAAAAACGAAAATAAAGTTTCTCTAGTTGCTGAAGACGGTTCGAAAGAGTATCCTTTAAGTATCGATGAAGCCCAAGTGTTAAACGACAACGGTTACGCTGACAGGCTAAAAATAGTAATGCCTAAAAAAGAAGATATGCCGGCAGGAAGCTACAAATTAAAAGTAGTTTATGGAAACCGTTCTGTTACAACCAAAAAAGCATATTTTAATGTAAAAGATTTAAAACTACCTTATATAACCATACCGGAAAGTATGATTTCAGAAATCGAAGGCGTAAGATGTATTGTTCTTAACAGTAACGAAAAGCATGAGCTAAAAGGAGAGAATTTTGAAGCATTCGGAGGAGCCTCACAAATTTTCTTTACCTGGAGAACTCCAACCAGTCAAGGATCTGACTCTTCTGAACTTACGGTTGTAAATAGCAACAGCATCCAGTTTGAAAAATCGGATTGGGTAGATGCTAACAAATTGTATCAAAGAGCCTACATTGACTACAGAGGCGAAAAAAACGTTAGAATTTCAGTTTACCTTAGAGATAATGCCGGCAATCTGGTTGGTGTGTATTTTAAGTAAAAATTGGTGGATTGATAAATTAGAACCCCTTACTGTTGTGAAAAATGGTAAGGGGTTTTGTGTTGATTTAAAAAATGGTAATACAGGAAGAACTGAATGATTTTCTGGAATGTGATAGTAATATTTACTGTTTTGGCGGTAATTTATGGCTGTTATGCTGAGGTAGCTTTGATTTTACTTCGTATTTGTGGTTTTTTACTGCTAAGGCGGTAAAATTTGATTGATCGTGTTTTTTTTTTTTATGTTGAGAACTGGAATGGGTTGGTTGAGATTTTTTTTTGTCTTAAGAGACGAGAAAGAAGTATTTTATGTTTATGAAAGAACGGGAGGTTTTAAATAAAATTTGTTTTTTAAAACAACCTAAGAACTGGTATTGCAAAAACATAATGCAGTAAAAACAAAAAAAAACCTTCAACTTTTGTTGAAGGTTTTAAAAGTTCCGCGGAGAAAGAGGTTCCGCTGATTTTATGTCAATCCCAGGAAATACAAAGGCTAAGTTATATAAATTAAAAAAGGGTCACCTATAGGGTCACTTAACTTGCAGGATATTAAATCTTTACAAGTACGAAGGTAAGAAATAAATAATTGTTTGTTGCAATTAGAACTTAAAATAACAATTCTATTTCATTAATTTTTTTGCATAATTTAGTCTTCGAACTATCGATATTTGAAAATTAAAGATTCATTTTTCAATAAATAATAATGCAACTTTGTTGCGTTTATGAATTAGATTTATATATTTGCAATAATTAAAACAGTACTTAAATTACAAAGAAGATATTTTTGCATATTCTTTTTAAGTCCGCTTAATTATTGTGTATAGGAATGAAAAAAAAATGGATCATAATTAGTATTATCCTGTCTGTAACGGTGTTGTTTTCAATACTGTTTCAGTCAATACATTCTTATGAGCATCATTCCCATCAGATTCAAGAGAAAGAACACCATGATCACCTTTGTAAAGAAAAAGCTGAAATAAGCGACGATCACAGTACATTTGAGAAATGTTTTACTTGTGATTTTAGCCTTAGCTTATTTACAGCCTTAACTGTTTATCTTTTCCAGTTTTATAAAAGCAGTAGTGAAAATTATTCTCCGATCTATTGCTTCCAGCAGCATTCTTCTTTTTTTAAAGGAAGTCTTTTTGCTCTCAGGGCACCGCCAATCCTTTAAAATCGTAAAGGAAAATATTAATGATTAATGATCAATAATAAAAAAGCAAGGCAGTTTTCTTGTCTTGTATTTGTTTATTACAAACAAGCGGGCTGATGTGTCAGGAAATATTATTTCTGATAAATTTTGTTCTGCCTTGTATGGATAATTTCATCTGTTCCATTATTCCATAAAAGTATTTTCACTCGATTTCATTTTAAGTCAATGACTATTGTTCTTTAGGATAATCTGTCCGGCGAGAATTACAACCTCAGCAAGTTTACTACATCAATTTTGTATTCTAATTATTTAAGTAGTTACGTAAAATTGTAATCTGCTTCTTGCGTATATAATCAAATTGGAAAAGCCAGAAATGAAAGATTCAAAAAAAATAAATGTTTACATAATTTCAGGGTTTTTAGGATCTGGAAAAACAACACTTCTCAATGATTTGCTAAGACAGTTTAATGCGGAAAAAAATGTAGTCATTGAAAATGAGTTTGGCAAAATTAATATTGATTCCACATTGATAAATGGCAGTTTCGACTCCGTTTATGAACTGACAAACGGCTGTATCTGCTGTTCGATGAACAACAGATTACTGGAAACTTTGGCAAGAATCGTGACTAGAGAAAACCGTCCGGATAACTTGTTTATTGAGACGACAGGAATTGCTGATGCAGGTGAAATTGCAGCAAGATTTACCTCTCTTTTTGTAGCGGAAGAATTCTGTTTAAAAAAGATCGTAACAGTAGTTGATGCTGAAAATATTCTTTTCTATAAAGATTCAAATACCGAGGTACAAAAGCAGATCGTTGCTGCTGATATGGTGGTCATTAATAAATACAGTCTTGTCGAAACGGAAACTCTAAATGAAATAAAGGGATTTATACAGGCTATAAATCCTTATGCCAATATCAGTTTATCCAATGAAGGTTCGCTGGAACGACTAAACTTAGAAGTAGAGAACAGTCGGAAAACAGCAATTCCTTCCAGTGTTTTTAACTCAGAGAGTGTTCACAAAATTAAAACAGTGCTTTATGAAACAGGTGATTTTTTTGATATTCAGAAATTGAAATATGAGATTTTCAGAAACCTGTATTTGTACTATCATCAGATTTACAGGATAAAAGGATATGTTATGAATTCAGAAAATAAAGTCTTTTTAGTACAGACAACTGGAAAGACAGTGATTATAACTTCAGCTGAAAAGCAGCTGATTTCAAAAAGCCACTTGGTCTTTATTGGAAAACAGTTAGAATTAAAAACCGCAGAGCGAATAACAAAAAGTGCAATTAATGAATGACCCCGAGGCAGAGCCTCGAGGTATCGTGTTACTCGAAAGATAATCGTAATTGATTTTTGTTAAATGATTTGTAAACATTTTTTTCATCACCTTGATTTTGAATATATTTTTGAATCACATTCTCATTCCCATACTGACCAACTGTATTTATATAATAACCACTTGTCCAAAAATTACCTCCCCACAACTTTACTTTAACCCCTGGATGCAATCGGAAAATTTCTTTAGCTGTAATACTTTTTATAGTTCTCACAATAATTTCAACTGAAATATTTGGTAAACTTTATATCAAAAAATGCACATGATTTTCATCCGCTCCAATCTCTATAAAATGAATATCATATCGTTCTGAAATATTTGCGCAAACTTCAACTAAACTAATCTCAACAGATTCAGATAAAACACTAAGACGATATTTTATCGGACAAACCAAATGATAAAGCAACAAACTCTTATTATGACGTTTCAAAATATGTTCACTCATCTAACAAATATAAGAATCTTTTGCATCTCACCCCGAGGCAGAGCCTCGAGGAATTATATGATTAAAAATAAACACCTCCAATTACTATAAATGGGAAAGTTGAAAATTGGAATACTAACCATCTCAGACCGTGCCAGCAAGGGATTATACGAAGACTTTTCCGGCCAGGAAATAAGAAGAGTTGTAGATAATTAGACCAGCGACAGTTGTGATTTTGCCTATTGCATAATTCCTGATGAAGAAGAATTGATATACGACAAATTAGTTTACTTATCAGACACAGAAAAATGCTGCCTGATTTTAACAACAGGCGGAACAGGTCCGGCTCTGCGTGACGTAACGCCCCAAGCTACTGAAAGAGCCTGTCAGAAAATGCTGCCCGGTTTTGGTGAATTAATGCGAAAAGAAAGCCTTGCCCATGTTCCCACTGCCATACTATCAAGACAGGCAGCCGGAATTAGAAACCAGACATTAATTGTGAATCTTCCCGGCAAACCCAGTGCAATAGAAATTTGCCTGAAAGCTGTTTTTCCGGCAATTCCTTATTGTATTGATTTATTGGAAGGCCCTTTTATGATATGCAATCCGGCAGAGATTCGAATTTTTAGACCCAAGAAATAAATATGATTAAAATATTCTTACCCTCAAACACAGAAAAAACATTTGACAAAGAATCGGTTGACCTGCTTGATGTTGCACAATCTATTGGTAATTCATTAGCAAAAGAAGTTTTAGCAGCAAGCGTAGATGGAAAAGTTATAGACATAAACACCAGCATTGAAAATAATTCGAAAGTCACTTTGCTGACCTGGAACGATGATGAAGGCAAAAATGCCTTTTGGCACACCTCGGCTCATTTGCTTGGAGCGGCACTGTTGGAATTATACACGGGCATTCAGCTTGGAACAGGACCAGCGATAGAAAACGGATTTTATTATGATGTTGATTTTGGCAAGCACAAGTTTACCGATGCTAATTTTACAGCAGTTGAAAACAAAATGCTGGAACTGGCTCAAAAAAAATCAGGTAACATTCTAAGAAAAGTTTCAAAAGCACAAGCTGCTGACTTCTTTACACAAAATTTCAATTCCTATAAGTTAGAGATGATCGATGATCTGCCCGACGGGAATATTACATTTTATGAGACAGGAGATTTTACAGACTTGTGTGCAGGACCTCACATCCCCAATACTTCATTTATCAAAGCCGTAAAACTTACCGCAATTGCCGGAGCGTATTGGCGTGCCAACGAAAAAAATAAAATGCTGACACGTGTTTACGGAATTGCATTTCCCAAAAAAGCAGAACTCGACCAGTATCTTGAGGGAATAGAAAAAGCAAAACAACGGGACCACCGAAAACTCGGAAAAGAATTAGAGCTTTTTTATTTTGATGAACAAGTTGGAATGGGCCTGCCGCTTTGGGCTCCAAAAGGAGAAGCGCTGCGACAAAATTTAATTGGTTTTTTAAAAAAAATACAAATGCGCGCCGGTTATCAGCACGTGGCAAGTCCGCATATTGGTAAAAAAGAACTTTATATTACTTCAGGACATTATGCCAAATACGGGCAGGATGCTTTTCAGCCTATAAAAACGCCAGCCGAGAATGAGGAATTCTTTCTCAAACCCATGAACTGCCCGCATCATTGCAAAATATATGCAACAAAACCCAGAAGTTATAAAGAAATGCCCATTAAATATGCCGAGTTTGGTACGGTCTATCGGTATGAACAAAGCGGGGAACTGCACGGACTTACCCGTGTACGTGGGTTTACGCAGGATGATGCCCATATTTATTGCAGACCCGACCAGCTTAAAGACGAATTTTTAAAGGTAGTTGATTTAGTGAACCTGGTTTACGGAAAATTAGGCTTTACCGATTTTCATACCCAAATTTCACTGCGGGATACCACAAATAAAGAAAAATATTTAGGTACAGACCAAATGTGGAGCCTGGCAGAAAATGCCATTATAGAAGCTACCCAGGAACGTGGAATGAAAAGCACGACAAAAGAGGGTGAAGCCGCTTTTTATGGGCCAAAACTCGATTTTATGGTCCGCGATGCCATTGGAAGAAAATGGCAGATTGGTACCATTCAGGTAGATTATATGATGCCTGAAAATTTTGATCTGACTTACACAGGAACAGATAATGCCCTACACAGGCCCGTAATGATCCACAGGGCATTGTTTGGTTCAATGGAGCGTTTTATTGCCCTTTTAATCGAACATACCGGTGGCAATTTCCCTCTGTGGCTGGCCCCTACAAAAGTTATTGTACTGTCTATTGCCGCAAAATATATTCCGTATTGCCTGGCAATAGCTGATCAGATCAATGAAGAATTCGATCAGCAGATCGAGGTTGATCAAAGGGATGAGAAAATAGGACGCAAAATCAGGGATGCCGAAACCCAAAAAATCCCTTATATGCTTATTGTGGGTGAAAAAGAAAGCGAGGAAAACAAAGTTTCGGTTCGCGTTCATGGCCAGGGTGATACAGGAGCGGTATTGGTTTCAGAATTTATTGAAAATTTTAGAAAAGAACTCAAAATAATCTAAAATGATTTTAAGCGGAAAAGAAATAGTGAAAAGGCTCGGAACAGACATTTCGATTGAGCCATTTGACGCAAGGCAACTCAATCCTAATAGTTATAATTTGAGACTGCATGAAGATTTGCTGGTGTATAACCACAGTATTTTAGACCTGAAGATTGAAAACAAGACAACTCCGCTTACTATTCCTGAATCAGGGTTATTGTTAGAACCCAATAAGCTGTACCTGGGCAGAACGGTAGAGTATACAAAAACACATAATTATTTACCGATGCTGGAAGGACGAAGGAGTATTGGACGCCTTGGGATGTTTATCCATGTTACTGCAGGATTCGGAGATGTGGTATTTAAGGGCTATTGGACACTGGAAATTTTTGTAATTCAGCCCTTGATTATTTATCCCAACGTCGAGATTTGCCAAATTTATTACCACGCAATCGATGGTGATTTTGAAAGGTACACCAGCGAAAAATATCAAAAAATGATGGAATCCGGCCGAGCTATTTATTTAAGGATCTTGAAAATGAAAACAAGTAAAAGAAATTCGACCAGCAACATAAATCTGAAGGCATCAATGGATAGGCTGCTTGTAGAGAAATTAGATTAGAAAACAATAATTATATTTTTTAGAAAATGAATAATCAAGAACAAGCTGACATATTGGGCGATAACCATATCGGAACATCTGCACAAACGCCTTTGCGCAGTGATGCTTTCGCTAGAACTGACGACCAAAAAATAGAAACCATTTCTTTTCATTATCAAAAAATAATGGAGGAATTAGGTTTAGACCTCGCAGATGACAGCTTAAGCGGTACCCCGTACCGCGTGGCAAAGATGTACGTTAAAGAACTTTTCTCAGGACTGGATCCCAAAAACAAACCCAAAATCTCGGTTTTTGACAATAAATACCAGTACAGCAAAATGCTAATTGAAAGTGATATTACTTTTAATTCTTCCTGCGAGCATCATTTTTTACCCATAATTGGAAAGGCTCATATAGGTTATATTTCGTCGGGTAAAGTCATCGGATTATCAAAAATGAACAGGATTGTAGAATATTATGGTCGAAGGCCTCAGGTGCAGGAACGAATGACAATGCAGATTTTTAACGAATTGAAAACGGTCCTGCAGACAGATGATGTAATTGTGGTGGTTGAAGCAGAGCATCTGTGTGTTTCTACCCGTGGAGTGAACGACAAATCCAGTAAAACCACTACGCTGGAATATGGGGGGAAGTTTGGTGGTATCCGCATTCGAGAAGACTTTTTTAAAATGATTTAGCAATGATACAAAAGGCTAAAGCAATTCTAAAAGAAAATGGACTCAAAATAACCCAAAACAGAATAGATGTTTTGGCTGTTTTTCTGGGTTCTGAAAAGGCTTTTTCGTTGTCAGATCTGGAAAAATTATTCCATTACAGTCACGAGCGGTCCAGTATTTTCAGAAACCTGAAAGCTTATGCAGAGAAAGGGATTTTGGATAAATTCTGTAATGCATCCGGCACGGCAGTTTATACCTTAAACCTTCATAAACCTGATTGTGACGGCAGATCTCATTTTAAATGCAAAGATTGTGAGACTGTGGTTTCACTACCCAATTTACCTGTAGAATATCTTTTAGTATTGGGTAAGAATAGAATGGAAAGCATGAATTTATTTATAGAAGGAACTTGTGAAAATTGTCAAAATAAAATCCTGAAAACATTATGAATCAATTTGTATTAATGGAGTATCCCAATGCCGAAACAGGTGAAATCGTAACGAGTAAATATTTGAATTTTTTAGAAAAAGAATACCAATCCGACCTTACAAAAATGCTTTTTGCAACTTCGCTCTGTTCGGATGATGTTAATGTTTCTACAGATTTTAGAAAAGTTTTGGCACGCCCCTTCTCTATGGGAGGCTTGGGTGGACTGCCCTACTCAGGCCGTACAGGAATGGTTGCATTTGCACATCATATTCCCGATGGAGGTGATGCTTTTATTTTTTATGCCCCACATATTGGAATTTCTGACCGAGGAGTGCTCGGCGAAATGCGAAGACCCGGACAACGCAAATTAACTAATAGCTGCGGAGCTTTGATGCTTGGACTAGAGCGATTACAGCAACAAAGTGAAGTCTATGTGCCTATCAACTCCGAGTTGGATTACCAGTAAATATTGTTGGAAAGAACAGTAATGCCTTATAAGCAAAGAATTTTACAAGCACATAATCCTAAAAAAGAAATCACGGAAGTTTTCTATGAAGAAATTCATAAAAAAATACAGCTGCTGGTCAAAATGTCTAAAAAAGAGTTTGCGTGTAAACGTATTTTTTTATTGGGAGGTGTCATAATCAACACATCACCAGAGTTTAATGATATGGTAGATGTACGAAACTTTCAGGTAATCAATACCAATGAAATAGAAGATGAAGCTTTTGATATTTCTATTTTGGAAACGCCCGCTTTCAAGGATTTATAAAAATTTACCCGTAAAATAAAATTAGTGATACATAAAATAGACTGCCTGAATCCCGAAGAAATACAACACTTGAAAGACTTTAATATAAAAGAAAAAATCCTTTCGGTTTTCTATTATTATTGGATAAATGTTTCAAATCCTGACGAACATTACCATTTTATAGATGTTATTGAATTTGTTTTTGATGATTCTTCCTCTTTGGTTTTTAAACTTAATGATGAAGATTCAGGGATAGCAATTACACAGAAATTTGAATTTGAGCAATACAAAACAAGCTTACAAACTGAATTTTTACAGCAAATCAGACTTCAAAAAATGGAGGCTACTACGTTAGAAGTTTGGAAATCAGCTTTAATGACTGCTTTTAGACAAATAACTTTTATTGAAGAAAAAGGACATTTTTTGAATGTGACATTTTGGATTGAATTCAAAAATCAGAAAATAGGAGTCCATTTTCATCCAGTAGAAGGATTGGTTGTTACCAAATGTGAGGGAATTTTATAATTAGCTTAAAAAAACGAACAATGAAAACTACCATTTGCAGAGAAGCATATTTTAATGCCTGCCATAGAATGCACAATCCCAATTGGTCTGACCAAAAAAACAAAGAAACATTTGGAATATGTAATAATGCCAATTATCACGGGCATAACTTTAGGCTTATTGTAAAAATAACAGGAGAAATTAATCCCGAAACGGGTTATGTTATGGATATGAAAGTCTTGGGAACTATTATTAAAAACGAAATCGAAGACCGTTTTGATCATAAAAATCTCAATCTTGATTGTCTGGAATTTGTAAACAAAATAGCCTCTACCGAAAATTTTGCCTGGATTATTTTCGGAATTCTAAAATCAAAATTACCAAAAGACATTAAACTTAAAATCATTCTTTTTGAAACAGACAAAAACAGTGTCGAAGTTGAAGAATAAAAAAAATAAAAAAACATAAAATGAAAAAATTACCCGTAACCGTATTATCAGGATTTCTTGGAGCAGGAAAAACCACACTGCTCAATCATATCCTGCACAACAAGGAAGGTTTAAAAGTTGCCGTAATCGTTAATGACATGAGTGAGGTTAACGTCGATGCCCGATTAGTTAAAAACGAAATGACGTTATCACGTACCGAAGAAAAACTCGTTGAAATGAGCAATGGCTGTATTTGCTGCACCCTTAGGGAAGATTTGATGCTAGAAGTTGAAAAACTGGCCAGAGAAAACCGTTTTGATTATCTGCTGATAGAAAGTACAGGGATCAGTGAACCTATTCCTGTAGCCCAGACTTTTACTTTTATAAATGAAGATGAAAATATTGACTTGTCCCGTTTTAGCTATATTGATGCCATGGTCACGGTAGTTGACGCTTTCAACTTTTTCAAAGATTTTGGAAGTGCAAAAACACTGGCAGACATTCAGGCAACCAACATCGAGAATGATAATAGGACCATTGTAAATCTATTGGTAGATCAGGTAGAATTTGCCAATGTAATTGTGCTGAACAAAACCGATCTGGTGACAGAAAGCCAATTAGAAACCTTAAGAGCTTCCCTTCATAAGCTTAACCCGGGAGCCAAAATTATCTGCTCGGAACTGGGTAAAGTAAATCCAAACGAAATTATAAATACAGGATTATTCAACTACGAGGACGCTGAAACTTCAGCAGGATGGATACGCGAGCTCGAAGGTATCCATACTCCTGAAACGGAAGAGTACGGTATCAGTTCATTTGTTTTTCGGGATCCAAGACCTTTTCATCCCTACCGTTTGTGGGATTTTATTTCAAAGGATTTTCCCCGCGCAGTCATCCGCAGCAAAGGATTATTTTGGCTGGCATCAAGCCCGGAGCAGGCTATCAACTGGAGCCAGGCCGGAGGCTCTATGAAAGCAGAAAATGCCGGGGTCTGGTGGGCAAGCATGCCGCTGGGTGAGCGAATGAATTTTCAGAGTTTTGTTGAGAATCAGGAGATCATCGAAGAACGCTGGACACTTGATTTTGGAGACAGGCTTAACGAATTGGTTTTTATTGGGATTTCGATGGATGAAAAAGAAATAACAAAACAATTGGAAAGCTGCCTTTGCAGTGCTGATGAAATTATGGATCTGCAGGATGGTTTTTTCTCTAATAAAGATCCTTTTCCAATTGAGAGAACTACCGGAGTTAAAGGCGAAACAGCTTTTTTGCACGAATAATATTTTGTACTACTAGGTGAGAGCATCATATCAGGATTTTTCAAAATAATAGAATAATAGAATGAGCTGGAGTTTTAGAATAATTGTTTTTTTCTTTTTAGCATTTTTCCCTTTACAGCGGTCTTTAGCGCAGGTATACTCTATTGAAGGATTTGTAAAAAGTAGTAACAATACTACTTTACCAAATATTACTATAGTCCTTAAGGGCTTACAAAACAGCGTATCCTCGCAGCGCATATTTACAGACAGTCTGGGATACTATCGTTTTGACAATATTAAGCAGGGGCGCTATATAGTCGCAGCAGAAAGTCAGGAGTACGGCATATCAGTAAGTGATACCATTGATTTGGGCGCGGTCAGTCCCAAGGCAGTTCATCACTTTTTGATGGAAATTTCAGCCAAAGCACTTGATGAAGTGGTAATAACAAATAAGAAGGCTTTAATTGAGGCTGAAAAAGGGAAAATGATTTTTAACGTTGCAGGCAATGCGGCCAACAGCGGTATATCGGCTTTCGAAGTGCTTAAAAAAATTCCCGGTATCACTATTGGGCAGAATGACGACATTCTACTAAAGGGAACCTCGGGAGCCAATATAATGATAGATGGCAAAATGAGTTATATAACAGGTAACCAGCTCGCGATTTACCTAAAGGGGCTCAGCGCCGATGATGTCAGTAAAATTGAAGTCATTACCAATCCCTCGGCCGCATTTGATGCTTCAGGAAATTCAGGGCTCATCAATATTGTAACAAAGGCAAACAAGAAAAAAGGCTATGCGCTTAATTTGAGAAGCAGCATATCCAAAGGTGCTTTCTGGATGAACAATCAAAATATCTCAGCAGGTATGAACCAGGATAAATGGAATGCTTACGCCTCCTTTGACTATAATACACCGCATAGAAAAAGGACAGGTGAAAGCGGAAACAGTATTATAGAAAATGATCAAAAAATCACTTTAAGCAGAGAAAATAACATTCCGTTTAAGATATATTACTATACCTGGAAGATTGGCGGGAGCTGGAAACTTGCTTTCAAACGTATATTCGACTTATGAACTAACAGAGCCGTACCATTATGATGCTTACAATTTTGATTACCTGTTTGAAATTGATTCGGCAGGGAAAAAAATTACTGCAGATGCCCGGTATGTGTCGTATCGCAACTATTCTGATGCGCTTATGACAGCAGATCATTATGGCGCTGCAGGTGAGTCCCTTTTTACCAATGTCATTCGGACACATCAGCCGGGTTCCATAAAAATAAAATCGGTACAGGCCGATGCAGAGCTTCCCTTTGATGAAATTAATTTAAAAACAGGATTTAAATTTGCAGAGGTGTGTAATGATAATAATTTTCATTCGGAAAAACTAGATCAGGATCAGTATATTGAAATAGAAGACATGACCGATCATTTTCAATACAGCGAAAAGATCATAGCCGGCTACATTTCTGGGTCTAAATCTATTGCTAAAATTTCATTTGATTTGGGATTTCGAATAGAGCATACGATCTCGGAAATTGATCTTGCCAATGCAATGGTTAATAGAAGCAACAACTATACAAGTTTCTTTCCTAATTTTTCAGCCAGCCATCAATTTCAGGATGACAGCAGGATCAATATCGCTGTTAGCAAAAGAATCAACAGGCCGGCTTATTCGGGGCTGAATCCGGTAAGGTGGTACAATGATGAATATTTTTATTTTTACGGAAATCCCGACTTAGTTCCAGAGACGGCTAGGCTTTTCACAACCTCCTATGTACTTTCCAATAAATATATTTTTAATATGGAATACAGTAAAAGCAGCAATTACATATCCCGCAGACTTTCTTATGATCCCAATGGTGTAACAATTAGATCCCAGAGTGCTAATTTTAGGAATTATGACCGTTTTGATTTTAATACTGTAACGCCATTAAAAATTTCTGACAGTTGGGGTCTTCAGGTATTGACTGGTGTTAATTACATATTTTATCCCATATCTGAGGCAGATTATCAAAGCAATTTGCAGCAATGGGCCTGGAACTTATCCCTGCAGCAGCAGGTTAAATTCCTTGAACACTATTCAGCAGATATCTCCATCAAATATACTTCAAGCGAGCTTTACGGGGTGTATGTGACAGGTGATGTGTTTTTTATAGATTTTGGAGTAAAGCGTACTTTGATCAAAGGACTCGATGCTGTCATAGCGGTAAATGATGTATTTAACAGCTATCGCGAAATAGGATACTCAAATAGTCGTCTGACAAATTATTATTATAATGAGAAACCTGATTCGCGTCGCGTAAGCCTAACCTTACGATATAATTTTGGGGGAGAATTAGTCAATTCAGGTAAAAAGAAAACCGAAGAACAGCAAAGACTTTAGCTTCGTATGGAATTTAAATTACAGATGATTGCAGTTTGTTTAAAGTGTAAATACTTGTAAAAGAGCATAGTACAGACAAAGTAATGAGTTGTGTGTCGCTGATAGAGCAAATAATTTATTGATTATATTTGAAAACACTTATAAATATTAAAAAAATGGACAGAAGGAAGTTTTTTAAGAATGGCTCTTTATTTACAATTGGAGCAGTGATGATGAATCCTCTGGAGGGCTCTGCCAATGTTTTAGATTTAGAGGAAGTTAATAAAAACAAAAAAGCCAAAAATATTATACTGTTAGTCAGTGACGGAATGAGTACCGGAACATTGAATATGGCTGATTTGTTTTTGAGCAGAAAAAATGGCATTGGTTCCAATTGGTTACAGTTGTATAAAGACAACAAAGTTTCAAGAGCTTTAATGGATACGGCATCTGCGAGTTCCATAGTCACAGATTCATCTGCAGCCAGTTCATCCTGGGGAGGTGGTTTTAGGGTCAATAATGGTGTGCTGAATGTAAGTCCGACAGGAGAGCCTCATTTACCTATTTGGCAAAAATTTAAAAAAGGCGGAAAAATGGCGGGCTGTGTCACGACCGTTCCCATTACTCATGCCACTCCAGCCGGATTCTGCGTGAACAGCAAAAGTAGAAATGCTCAGGAAGATATAGCCCAGCAATATCTGGATCTTGGTTTTGATATTATGATGGGCGGAGGAGCAAATTATTTCAGTCCGGAACTGCGAAAAGATAAAAAAGACATGTATGCCGCTTTTAAAGCTAAAGGTTATCAGGTTGTAAAAACGAAATCTGAAATGGAAAGTGCATCCAATTCGGAGTCCGTTTTAGGTGTTTTTTCAGATGATGGCCTTCCATATTATGTAGATAGAAATAGTGATGAAAATTTAAAAAAGACTATTCCCAGTCTTGCTCAAATGACCCAAAAGGCAATCGACAGAATGAAGAATCATAAAAATGGTTTCGTTTTGCAGGTTGAAAGCGGAAAAGTGGACTGGGCAGCACACGCCAATGATATTGCAGGCTTGATTCACGATCAGATTGAATTTGATGAGGCTGTAAAAGCGGCTATAGATTTTGCTGAGAAAGACAAAGAAACTTTAGTTATTATCACAACAGATCATGGAAATGCAAATCCGGGAATTATTTATGGGAAATACGCCAACGATAACTTTGACAGTATTCAAAAATATACCCAGACCAATGAGTGGATATTGAACCAGATTAAGCATGATTCGACAGTTTCACAAGTAAAAGAAATTATCGAAAAAGCGAATGGACATTCGGTTGCTGACCAAGAGGCTAAAACCGTGTTAGGTTATTACGATGGATTACATAAAGAGGACGGCTTGTATAATTACAAAAAGCTGCCTTATAGAGCTTTTGCAGAAATGCAGGGAAAAATAAATTCTGTCGGATGGATCAGCATGGATCATTCCGCAGACTATGTTGAATTGGCCATGTTTGGACCTGGGAGCGAGCTTTTAAAGCCTTTTGTTAAAAATACCGATCTGCATTATTTAATGCTCCAAGCCGCCGAAGTTGAAAATAAATTTTAAGAGGATAAAATTAATCTGCGAGTGCTGAATTCTAGTCTTTATTTAGATTTTTTTTGTGTTATAAAGTATTATAAATAGATTTCTTTATAGAGTATTAATTTGAATATTGCATAAAAAATGGGGGATTCTAATTCCGGCTCTGTCGCATCTGCCATGTGAATCCGAAATAAATCAGGAATCCCAAAATTATGCAGCTAATTTACAGAATGATTTGAAGATACTTGTTCCTGGGTTAAGCATCTGATTTTTTCTCAACATGTGTACAACTTCAATTCCTGCCAGGGTTCTTTTGGCAGAAGCAAAACTTTTAAAACCCAAGCCGTTTTGTATCCGCCACTTGATGAAATGATGGTCTTGTTCAATAATATTGTTGAGATATTTACATTTACGAATCTTTATATTCGAAAATGATCGTTTGTTATAAACCCTTATTGCGCTGGTGTTAGAGCCACTTTTGTTATATTTATTACCGTTGGCCTGCAGTTATTTTTTATCGCTTTTATTAAAAATGACTGCGCACTCATTCTCTGTCTCCTTCTGGTCAATAGAAAATCAACGGTATTACCCCATTTATCAACAGCTCGATATAAGTAACACTAGACACCTTTTATTTTTATATACGTTTCATCCATTCGCCAGCTGGCTCCTACACTCTTCTTTCTCTTCTTGAGTTCCGAGTCAATCAGAGGTGAAAATTTAAATACCCAACGCTGAATTGTAGCGTGATCAACTGCTACTCCTCGCATTTTCATTATTTCCTCAACATCTCGGTAACTCAATGTAAATCGTAATTTGAAATAAACAGCCTGCAAAATAATAGCTTTGGGATAACAATGACCTTTGGTATTCATTTAATGTATTTTTAAGATCTAAATATAATAGTTATCTAAGAGATGCGACAGAACCACTTTTAGGCGCATTCCAGAATTTCAACTTCAAAACATCTGAAAATTAATCTTTAAAATTGAATTCTAAAAGGAGAAGCAGGGAGTCCCGATGAATTTATCAAATTAACATCCGGCACATTTTTCCAGCCATATTGTATTTCAAGCAATTCACTTTTTTTATTCAAAACAATTACAAGTTTATTATCTTTCAATTGTTTGAATAAAATCGAAACCGGTAAAATCAGGCATATGGATATCCAGAAAAATCAAATCGACCTCATTCTGATTAAGATATTTTATGGCATTTATAGCATTTGAGAACTCTTGTAATAAGTTTAACTGGGAGAGACTCTTAATCATTTTTCCCATGATGGCTCTTGCCATTTCTTCGTCATCAATAATAATGCAGTTCATAGTTTAAGACGATATTATAATAAACGCCCTTCGGAGGATTAAAAGTAACCACAAACCCAAATTGCAGCGTAGAACTATTTTTTTTTTTAATTTTCTTATGCATTAGAAAGATAATAACTTTTTTTAAGACCTAATATGGAAATTTTATATTTTAATTTTTTTATTATTCCAAAAGGATTTGTTAATAAAATATTTTTTTTAGAAAGTTTCCCTAACAACGACAATTAAATGCTCTATTTGATTATAGTTACAGGAAGCTGTACTTTTTTAAATCGAGTAAAATTATTTTTATATTACATCAATATGCAAATTCTGACCGAGGAATCCAATATGCAAATAAAAAAATGCTGATGTATTTGACTCCTATAAAAATAGCACAAGAAGTATGGGCCGTAAAAGAGAAGGCTGGGATAATGCGGTTGCTGAAAGTTTTTTCAAATCTTTAAAAACGAATTGTTTTACGGCAGTAAATTAATTTCTAGAGAACAGATGGGACTTGAAATTTTTGAGTACATCGAAATTTGGTGCAATAAAAAAAGAAGGCATTTGGCTTTGAACTTTAAAACAATTGAAGAATTTAATAAACTAACTGATTGTAAAAATGTAGTTTAATTTTTTCTCCGGTTTTTGTTTGTATATTCAGTTTTGGTTTACAAATTATTTTAATAGTTATATTTTATTTTGATAATGATATATCCAGTATACCATCTTTAAAAAGAAATTAAGTAGTTACAATTTTAGGAAGGATTCTAGTTTTAGGTTTCATTCCTTTGGCATTTATTTCAAATCTTGTCTGCTCAGATTTTTCAAATGTCGGTGAAATTGGAACCTTTAATAATCCTTCATCTTGAAAATTTCTAGCAAATAATTCCCATTTTATTACTACGTATTTAGTTTTATAATCGGTCCTAAAACAAATTGAATCAATAATTACAGAATCGTTTTGTACTAAAACATTTTGCTCCGGAACGAATTCAGCTTTATTACTCTCTATAAATCTAACATTGTATTTATATTTATAAATATCATCCCATGAATTTCTTTTATTAACAGAATCAATTTCTACCACCTCGTCAAAAATAATATACAATTTGTAGTCTTCTAAGACTTCAGGTCCATAATTTGTGAATTTTAAATCTAAAATACAGTTACTTAAATTTTTCTCTTTGGTATAATTATAACCTAGCATGCTTGGCATAAGATAATTCAATGGTTGGCAATTAGTGACTTCTTTAATATCAGGCATTTTTGAAAAATCTTTCTCTGGAAAATCACCATTCATAAAATCTATATACTGATCATATGTCTCGATTTTGTTTACAATATTTCTGTAATAGAAGTCTCCAGTACTATTTGACTTGATTTCATCTATAAGTTCCATAGGATTTTTTCCAAGAATCTCATAAACTCTTTTCCAAGAATCTCTATCAATATAAGTTGTTATTTCCTTTATAAAAATTGGTTTTAATGAACCTTTATTAGTAATTGATAATTCTACTAATGTATCTTTTGAAGATATTTTATTCTCTTCAACCATTTTTATCCATTTTGCTTTATGTAAGAAAAGTTCTTCACGGGAGTATTTTATGCCTTTTGGATGTAAATTATTATAATTATGACCTGCAAAAGAATGGCAATTAAAACATAAAGCAATTGCGTTTTCTAATGTGTTTTCTCCACCTTCAGCTTCTGGTTTGATATGATGTATTTCCATATTCAAACCCACATTCTTATGACAAACACAACAATGGCGAGCACATAAAACTAAAATCTGATTTTTAACTTTTTTAGGAAACCCCATTTCTATCGTATTATTAAAACTTAAACATTGTAAAAATAAAACTATAAAATCATAATAACAAGTCGTCAAAATTTCCGTTTTCCAAACTTTTTCAATTCAAATTCATTTAATTTTCAAATGTTGTTGAATTCGTCATAATACTAACTCAAAAATTATGACTTTTATTAAATACGACTTCAATTCTTGCTATGATACCTATGATTTCTCACAGTTTGGTGAGAACGAACTTGACGAAGAATTATCGGAAGAACTTGACGAATATTTTGAACCTTTTGATGTTAATGAAACAGGAGAAGATATTCTATATGTATTACTTTCTCAATGGGAAATAGAAGCTCCAAAACCAGTATCTGTAAGGTTTCCCGACCCTATAAAACTGTTAACAACTTGTCGAAATAAAGTAAGAAAAACATTACCTGTAACGCCAAAAAGTATTATTTTTAATAAAACAAATATGGCTAAGCATCCTGATATTGAACTTAATACATCACAGATTTTTAAATCTATGTATGATATGTCAAAGGCTCTAAACACAGAAAAAGCATGTCGTGAACACCTTGAGAAATTACGTTGGAATGGAGAACCAATTTGTCCGCATTGTGGAAGTCAACGAGAAAATCACTACCGAATTTTAACAAGAGGCGAAGAGAAAGGAAGATATAAATGCAAAGATTGTAGATTGCCTTTCAGCGTAACTGTTGGTACAATATTTGAAAAATCTACAATCCCGTTACAAAAATGGTTTATGGCAGTTTCTTTTTTTACAACTAATAAGAAAGGGATAAGCAGTCATCAATTAATGAGAGAAATAGGAGTAACTCAAAAAACAGCTTGGTTCATGCTAAGTAGACTTCGAAATTCAATAAAAATGAGAGTAGATTTTGAATTTGATGGTATTACGCAAGTCGACGAAACTTACGTTGGTGGTAAAAATAAGAATCGTAAGAAAAATAAAAAAGTAGAAAACACTCAAGGAAGAAGTCTTAAAACAAAAACACCTGTATTTGGAATGTTGAATAATGGACTTGTCTATACTCAAGTAGTAAAAAACACAAAGGGTAAAACTTTAAAAACAATAATTAATTCAAAAGTTAAACAAGGTTCAACTATAGTAAGTGACGGTTGGATGGGATATCGAGGTCTAGATCAACATTATAGTCATGAAATTATTAAACATAACTTAGGAATCTTCAAAAAAGGAGCATACCACACAAATGGAATTGAAGGTTTTTGGGGACTCTTAAAACGAGGTATCATTGGAATGTATCACTACACAAGTGATAAACACCTACATCTCTATTGTGATGAGTTTGCATACCGTTACAATATCAGTAAATTAGGTATAGGTGAACAATTTAATCTTACGTTGATTAATTGTGATGAGAGATTGAGTTATAAAGAGTTGATTGCATAGTTATACATAATCTAAAAGTAAAACTATGAAAACATTAACTCAACATATTAAAGAGTCATTAAACAATAAAGACATAAAAGATGTTCCCAAAGAAAAACCTCTTGACGAAGATTTATCTGATTTAATGAAACTAACATCATCTAAAGATAGTGGAATAATGCGAATGACTTTTAGGGATGAAGAAGAGGATGAAAAATAATTACCACAATTTTGCTTAATTACTAATCGGCAACAAAACAACTCTCCAACGTATTTACTATCTTTAAATTATTGCTTTTTAACCTTGTAATTGTGTTCTGTCGAATTACAATGTCATATTTATTTTTGAAATTAAAAGAATTCATATTCTCTTTAATTAACTCTGATACATACCCCGAAATTTGCATTTTTTCATTAGATTTAAAAACAAAATAGCCAGTTTTCGTATTTAACATAGTAAAACGACCCCTCAATTTGATGCTGTCATTTCTTTCAATTGTTGAACTTACAATATTGTTATGAATTATGTGAGCAGTAGATGGCTTTATTGATTGAGTAAGTTTTTTATGAGACTTTGAATTAAAATAATCTAAATCTAACGTTACTTTGTTTTCTAAAATTATCTCTGAAAAATTTAAAAGACTATCAAATACTTTTGAGTTAAATGATGATTTAATAGATTCTAACTTCTTTTTATTTGATGCTAGACAAATTAATTCATTAATATTACTGAATATTTCATCACTTACATACTCATATTCTTTTGACTCAGATTGCGCATCAGTTTTTGACTTTAAATAGATTGAAAAAGATGCTGCTTCTTGTATGTATACTTCTGTAGAAGACATTTCTATTATAGAAATATCTTCTGGTAATCTTTTTGTTAAAGGTTTTCTGTCATTGCCTCTTATAACATCAATTGCTGTTTCGTGGTATAAGTCTTCAAATCCAATCAATAGCCGTCCTAGCACGTTTGTATCAACTGTACCATACGCAACATTTTCTCCTTCATTTAAATGAAGGCGTAACAGACCAGTATTTGATTTTTCACTAAAAGCTTCTAATACTTTAAAATATTCATTCTTTGTAGCATCACTCTGAAATTCAATATTGAAAAAATCAGCTATTAAAAGATAATCTGAAGAAAGTTTTTCATTAAAATATACTGTTTCTTTAGGAAGTGAAGTTTTATCTATTTTATTGAATTTTATCTTTTGAAAATCGCCATTAAAAATGGAATCATAAAATTGAAAATACTGCGATTTATCAGCCACTTTTATTAATTCCAAATGAGATATTATACCTTTTATGAATTGTTCAAGAGCTTCAACTGTTGATTTATACATAACATATAAATCAAGTTCAAGAACTTCATCAAGCCATTCAACAATAATAGGCTCGTTCTTATCATTGTGATATAGAACTGTTGTCGGATAAGCTGTTGATAATAAGTCACCTAAATATGTTAACTCCCCAAGGGGTGTTTTAATATTGTTTTCCATTTTTGTGAGAAATTTATAAAGAAGCCATTATTTCATCAGAAACAATTTGCTTAACTATCTTAAATTTAGTTTGTAGATCTACATTTTCATATTCAATTAAATTGAAATGAGACTCTTCATCAGTCTCGCTACATTTGCCATCTGATTTTGAAACTTGACCTTTAGCTATGTGAGTACCAATTTTTTTATACTGATTAGGCTTAATATCATTAAGTTTCTGCCACATTTCTATTGAAGCATCTTCAGTAAGGTGGAAAGATAAAGCCCAACCTCCACACTTTCTTCGCGCAGAACTACACTGAGGATCTTTTGCTAATGGGATAAAATTTTTAGGATCATTAATATCATTAAAAACCCATCTATATGCTTCTATTTCCTTTTCAATATAATCAATAAAACAACTATTTCCATTATTTTCTTGGATGTTCACAGTCTCGTTACCATACTTATATGACATATTCCCCATAGTTTTACTTTTACTAATTGATTGACAGTTAAATATGAGACGAATTTAAACTTTTTTTTAAACTATACATTACGGAAATCCATAATTCCAAAAAATAATTTTATTTATTTTGAATATGTATATAACATTCATTGTTCCACGTCATCCTTTTTATTTATTTTTGTAATGTAAAAATATTCGTGCTTAATTACGTTATTGCTAAATCCGAATTACCACTCTGAAGCTCAACGGCTTCTCGATTTAACAAGCAAATAATGTATATGAGGTACGCCGTCATGGCGTGGCTTGTATCATTGCTTGTTTAAGGGTGTGGTAATCCTGGATTTAGTGTGGTACAATGTCCACGCCTATTTTTTACATTAAACATTTATAAATCCTAATTACCACACAATGAAAAAGCACTATCGAAAGTACTGCATGCATTTGGCCTACGCCATTATTTCTACTTCTTGTTTTGTTCTGACTTCTTCAAAAGCATTAGCACAAGAAAAACTTAGTATTACTCCTGAATTATCCAAGCAAGTTATTGAAAAGTACAATTTGGAAAACTTCAAAATTTATCCAGTAATCAGTAAAGAGGTTAATTACTATCCTTATATTGAAGGTCAAGTCTTAACTGATGATTATAAACGAGAATTAAAACGACTTGAACAATACAAGCCAGCATTTGATTTATATAATACTGCTTTAAAGACCAATGAAGAAAAGAAAGAAGCCATAATAGCAATAATAAACAACATCAATGTTTTCTTAGATTCTAATGAAAAGTATGATGTGAAAGAAAAGCTGTTAATTGAATCCCAGTCATTAGCTGATAAATTCGACATTAAGGTATCAGTTACTGATGATAGAATTAAACTTGGAGATTTCGTCAAAACTTCAAACTCCAACCAACCAACATCTACAAGAAAAATTCTGATTTACGAAAAAGACAAACGGTCTAGTAAAAATGACCTAAAAACTTTTCAATCTGAGATTCAAAAAATCAAAATAAAAGAACCTGAGAAGACCAACGATTATAGATCGTATTTAGAGTCGCAAAAAGAATTAACTACAATTCAAAAAACTGAAACAGGAAGAGTCTTATCAGATAGACTTTCTAAAAAATCAGTTTATGTGATAGCAGAAAACTCTGTTGATCTAACTGCTTTATCAGGAGGTTTCACAGAATTACCAGAGTCATATTCCTTAATCAATGAAGATATAGCTTACAAATTTGTAAAAAACGAATTAATCTCACGATCAAATGAATATCGCAATCAACGTGATGAATTTAATGGTTTCTCAATAATTGAAAAGTCCAGTACAAATGAAATGTATTATGTTATGTCTAATAAATTTATAGGACAATTAAAAATTGAACTTGACGACATTAAATACAAGAATCTTGGAAATACAGAAGAGTACAAAGTATGGAAAACTAAATATTTAGCATTACTACAATCGGCACAGACAAATGTAAATACTTGCAATGCTATAATTAAGAAACACACATATTTGAATCGGTTAGGTCAAAAAAGATATGACTCAGAAACATTCACTAAACAAGAGAAAATAAGCTTCAATCAAAATCTTGATTCACTAAAAGAAAAATTGAATAAGATTGAGGATTTAGAAAAGGAACGTGATTTTTTACAATATTATAATAACAAGGCTTCTACGAAAGATGCGGTCGAATCTTATAGTTTATCTTCTTATTACAATAGCACGAGTAGATGTTATTAAAAGTTTTAATAGCCATATGTGCTATTCATGTAAAAACCGTCCTACTCAGACGGTTTTTCTTTTTCTACAGATTTATCTTCATTAACAACTTCTTCTTGGTTGTCAGTTTGATTCTCTATAACTGTTTGTTGTTCTTCTTTTACAGGTGTGAAACTTTCTTGAATGTGTTCTGAAAGGGTTCTCATGATATGATTGTTTAATATTTATAGTTTATATATAATTAAAACCCGTTGGGTGTAATTAAATTATTTGATTTTTAATATTATTAATTGGTCTATCAAAAATGAATTTATTGATATATTGAACCAATGTTAATGCTGTTATTTTTGCTAAAATTCTTGTTTTAAAACCTTCAAAAGTTTTAGCATAATTGTTTCTAATTCGGAACTGGTCGCATAATTGTGAAAATAATGTTTCAATTCTTTTTCTTGATTTTCTAAAGACATAAGGTTGTGGTTTATAATCTTTTTGATTAGCTCTTTTTGGCGTTTCTAATCTAATTTTTACTGTTTGAAATAAATCTAATTGAATGCTTTGAGACAAGTAACCTCTATCGCCAAGAATCACACAATCAGACATTTGATGTTTTATATTTTTCAAAAAATGAACGTCGTGAACTTCTGCTTTAGTAATGTCTAATGAATGAAAAATTCCATTTACAGAACAAATCCCGTGCAATTTATATCCGTAAAACCAGTTGTTTTGAGAAGCACAAAACCCTTTTGAAGGAGCTGTTTCAAACTCATTTTTACAGATTTTAATTCTCCTATGACGGGCAAATTTGCAAATCTCCAAAGGCATACTATCCACGATAAAATAATCTTCAAACTCTAAAAACCGTGAAGCTAATTTTGTTCTTACTTCTTCTAAGAATAAAAACAACTTCCTTCTTCTTTTGTTGAACTGACTTCTCTCAATTAAATTGGAAATCTGTTTACAATTTATCTCTTTAAATAAGGAGTTTTCGCTATCGATAGACATGAATTCAGCCGTTAAACTTAGTGCAACTACCTCTAAATCAGACATTTTTTGTTTTCTGCCAACATCTGATTTATATTCTAATTCACAATTCAAAGAACTTATAACTTCTAAAACTCTAAAATAATTTTTCACTATATTTGACATAGATATTGGCTGTTTTGCAACTTCAAGATACTGAATTTCAGTATCTTGACCAATATCTGATCAATTTATTTTACTTCAAATAATTACACCCAACGGGTTAATTAAACAATAATTCACTACTAAGCCTCTATTTAATTCGTATTCAATCATCAAAGTATTGTTTAATTGTATTAAAATAATACTCCTATGCTAATACTTCAATTCTTTAAATTTTTTGGTACATTTATTCCTTATTTTAAAAGGAAATTCATGAATGAGATACGTAATCATATTAAAAATGCTGTAGATAATCGGATTACAGAATATGTAAACATGAGCGATTTTGCTATAAAATCAATTACAAATTCGAAACAAAAATATAAGATAAAATATGCAATCAAATATCAAGACACGTCTTTTTCGATCGGTATAGAATATATAAATAATGATATAGAGTTAACATTCATTTCAGGTCTAATTCTAAACATTGATACATTATACAAAATAACTGATCTTGTAGAGTTTATTGAGTCAATGCCTAAAGAACATTTAATATCAAATTTTAAGAAGTTCTTAGGTTGATTTTAATGTGGTATACTGGGTATATCATTATCTTTATTTTTATAGATGTGACAAAACCTTTTTTCAGTTTGAGTGATAAAATTTATATTTAAATTAATAGAAATCAGCTTACAATAATGAAATGTAGTTTTAATTTTGTATTTTCGCAACAAAGTTTAAACTAATTTTTATGTGTAAAAAATTACTATCACCCTTTGATGAGATAAGGAGAGCGCTATTTATTTTTTTTCTACTCAATTCTTTCTTTTTGTATTCGCAGGCTACTATAATTACAAATCCAACTAATTCTCAAATTAATTCAGCACTTAATGGTCCAGGAATCGTTATCACTGGGGGGACTTTGAGTGGCGCTGCAGCTATTTCGACTGTAAGGTCTAATCAAGTTGCTACATTTACAAATGGAGTTGCGGGAGCAGGACTGGGGTTAACAAATGGAGCTTATTTTTCTACTGGAAATGCACCATTTGAGTTAACAAATAGAAACACAGCTAATCAAAGTTCTTATAATCCAGCAGGTGCAACTACTCTTTCAGATCCTAATTTATCAACAATAGACGCAACAGCTACGCGAGATTTGATTTCTTACTCGTTTACAATTACATTGGGGCCTACTGTTTCTGGTCTTAAAATTGGATATCAATTTGGTTCTGAGGAATATCCTGATTATGTAGGATCAAGTTTTGACGATGCCTTTGGTTTTTTTATTACTGGTCCTGGCATTGCGGGTACATTAAATATGGCAACATTGCCAAATGGGAATGCAACATCAATTAATAAGGTGAATTCGGGAGTTCCTGGTTTTAGTGGTTTTCCACCTGTCGCGGCTTATGATGGTACGCAATCTGCTTTGTATACTAATAATGGACACATAACTACGATTTCAGGAGGTAGATACATTACAAATCCTCAACCTCAACCAGGTCCTTTTCCAGTTTTTGTAGAACTTAATGGTTTAACAAAATTGATAACTAGGAACGTAACAGGTTTAACTCCTGGAGCAACTTATACTTTTAAAATTGTTATTGCAGATGCTGGTGATTCATCATTAGATTCAGCTGTTTTTGTTGATTTAATTGAAGGTATAACAAATGCAGATTTAGGTGTAACAAAAGCAACAAGCAGCATGTCTCCGCAAGTTGGGTGTGGTGTTACATTTACATTAACAGCTAGTAATGCTGGACCTAGTAACTCAACAAATACAAAAGTTACAGATTTACTACCTTCGGGGTATACATTTGTATCTGCTACGCCGTCTGTTGGAACTTATAATTCAATCAATGGTGTTTGGGATGTTGGGGTGTTAAATATTGGAGCTACACCGACTTTGTCGATAGTTGCTACAGTAAAGCCGTCGGGTGTTTATTTAAACACTGCGAGTATAGCATCGGCAGATATTATTGATATAAATGGAACAAATAATTCTTCTTCTGTAACCCCAGTCCCCACAGCTGCTGTTGTAGCAACTAATACAACAAGCACTACAGCTATTTGTGAGAACATTACCAAATCCTTATCAGCTACACCAGCAGGTGGTACCTGGTCAGTTGTTTCAGGAGGGGGAACGATTTCAGGAACTACTTATACACCGGCAGATGTTTCTTCTGATACTTCGGTAACAGTTCGTTATACTGTTGCAGCCAATGGCTCTTGTGCAGCGACAACATCAGACGCTACATTTACTGTTAATGTGTTTTCAGGACCAGCGACTAATACAACAAGCACTACAGCTATTTGTGAGAACAGTACCAAATCCTTATCAGCTACACCAGTAGGTGGTACCTGGTCAGTTGTTTCAGGAGGGGGAACGATTTCAGGAACTACTTATACACCGGCAGATGTTTCTTCTGATACTTCGGTAACAGTTCGTTATACTGTTGCAGCCAATGGTTCTTGTGCAGCGACAACATCAGACGCTACATTTACTGTTAATGTATTTTCAGGAACAGCAACTAATACAACAAGCACTACAGCTATTTGTGAGAACAGTACCAAATCCTTATCAGCTACACCAGCAGGTGGTACCTGGTCAGTTGTTTCAGGAGGGGGAACGATTTCAGGAACTACTTATACACCGGCAGATGTTTCTTCTGATACTTCGGTAACAGTTCGTTATACTGTTGCAGCCAATGGCTCTTGTGCAGCGACAACATCAGACGCTACATTTACTGTTAATGTGTTTTCAGGACCAGCGACTAATACAACAAGCACTACAGCTATTTGTGAGAACAGTACCAAATCCTTATCAGCTACACCAGTAGGTGGTACCTGGTCAGTTGTTTCAGGAGGGGGAACGATTTCAGGAACTACTTATACACCGGCAGATGTTTCTTCTGATACTTCGGTAACAGTTCGTTATACTGTTGCAGCCAATGGCTCTTGTGCAGCGACAACATCAGACGCTACATTTACTGTTAATGTATTTTCAGGAACAGCAACTAATACAACAAGCACTACAGCTATTTGTGAGAACAGTACCAAATCCTTATCAGCTACACCAGCAGGTGGTACCTGGTCAGTTGTTTCAGGAGGGGGAACGATTTCAGGAACTACTTATACACCGGCAGATGTTTCTTCTGATACTTCGGTAACAGTTCGTTATACTGTTGCAGCCAATGGCTCTTGTGCAGCGACAACATCAGACGCTACATTTACTGTTAATGTATTTTCAGGAACAGCAACTAATACAACAAGCACTACAGCTATTTGTGAGAACAGTACCAAATCCTTATCAGCTACACCAGCAGGTGGTACCTGGTCAGTTGTTTCAGGAGGGGGAACGATTTCAGGAACTACTTATACACCGGCAGATGTTTCTTCTGATACTTCGGTAACAGTTCGTTATACTGTTGCAGCCAATGGTTCTTGTGCAGCGACAACATCAGACGCTACATTTACTGTTAATGTATTTTCAGGAACAGCAACTAATACAACAAGCACTACAGCTATTTGTGAGAACAGTACCAAATCCTTATCAGCTACACCAGCAGGTGGTACCTGGTCAGTTGTTTCAGGAGGGGGAACGATTTCAGGAACTACTTATACACCGGCAGATGTTTCTTCTGATACTTCGGTAACAGTTCGTTATACTGTTGCAGCCAATGGCTCTTGTGCAGCGACAACATCAGACGCTACATTTACTGTTAATGTATTTTCAGGAACAGCAACTAATACAACAAGCACTACAGCTATTTGTGAGAACAGTACCAAATCCTTATCAGCTACACCAGCAGGTGGTACCTGGTCAGTTGTTTCAGGAGGGGGAACGATTTCAGGAACTACTTATACACCGGCAGATGTTTCTTCTGATACTTCGGTAACAGTTCGTTATACTGTTGCAGCCAATGGCTCTTGTGCAGCGACAACATCAGACGCTACATTTACTGTTAATGTATTTTCAGGAACAGCAACTAATACAACAAGCACTACAGCTATTTGTGAGAACAGTACCAAATCCTTATCAGCTACACCAGCAGGTGGTACCTGGTCAGTTGTTTCAGGAGGGGGAACGATTTCAGGAACTACTTATACACCGGCAGATGTTTCTTCTAATACTTCGGTAACAGTTCGTTATACTGTTGCAGCCAATGGCTCTTGTGCAGAGACAACATCAGACACTACATTTACTGTTAATGTCATTCCAACAACACCAACATTAGGTACGATTATGCAACCTACTTGTGTAGTCGTAACAGGTAGTGTAGTTTTGAATGATTTACCTGTAGGAAATTGGACAATAAACCCAGGTAATATTAATGGAAGTACATCTTCTACAACTATTTCAGGATTAATGGCAGGGTCAACTTTTAATTATACAGTAACTGTTAATGGGTGTTCGTCTGGATCAATAGAAGTAATTATTAATAATTATTTATGTGCGTTGACAGAGACTACAGCATCAATTAATGGAAATACGGGAGGTAATAGTACTTCTTTGACATCAAATGATACTTTAAACGGTAGTCCAGTAGTTATAGGTACAAATCCGGGTCAAGTAAGTTTGACGGCAGTAACTGTTCCTGCAGGATTAACTTTGAATGCAGATGGTACTGTAACTGTAGCTCCAAATACTGCTGCAGGAAACTATACAGTGGAATATAAAATATGTGAAATAACGAATCCATCTAACTGTAGTACAGTATCTAGTACTGTTGTGGTAAGTGCAGCAGCAATTGTTGCGTTGACAGAGACTACAGCATCAATTAATGGAAATACGGGAGGTAATAGTACTTCTTTGACATCAAATGATACTTTAAACGGTAGTCCAGTAGTTATAGGTACAAATCCGGGTCAAGTAAGTTTGACGGCAGTAACTGTTCCTGCAGGATTAACTTTGAATGCAGATGGTACTGTAACTGTAGCTCCAAATACTGCTGCAGGAAACTATACAGTGGAATATAAAATATGTGAAATAACGAATCCATCTAACTGTAGTACAGTATCTAGTACTGTTGTGGTAAGTGCAGCAGCAATTGTTGCGTTGACAGAGACTACAGCATCAATTAATGGAAATACGGGAGGTAATAGTACTTCTTTGACATCAAATGATACTTTAAACGGTAGTCCAGTAGTTATAGGTACAAATCCGGGTCAAGTAAGTTTGACGGCAGTAACTGTTCCTGCAGGATTAACTTTGAATGCAGATGGTACTGTAACTGTAGCTCCAAATACTGCTGCAGGAAACTATACAGTGGAATATAAAATATGTGAAATAACGAATCCATCTAACTGTAGTACAGTATCTAGTACTGTTGTGGTAAGTGCAGCAGCAATTGTTGCATTGACAGAGACTACAGCATCAATTAATGGAAATACGGGAGGTAATAGTACTTCTTTGACATCAAATGATACTTTAAACGGTAGTCCAGTAGTTATAGGTACAAATCCGGGTCAAGTAAGTTTGACGGCAGTAACTGTTCCTGCAGGATTAACTTTGAATGCAGATGGTACTGTAACTGTAGCTCCAAATACTGCTGCAGGAAACTATACAGTGGAATATAAAATATGTGAAATAACGAATCCATCTAACTGTAGTACAGTATCTAGTACTGTTGTGGTAAGTGCAGCAGCAATTGTTGCATTGACAGAGACTACAGCATCAATTAATGGAAATACGGGAGGTAATAGTACTTCTTTGACATCAAATGATACTTTAAACGGTAGTCCAGTAGTTATAGGTACAAATCCGGGTCAAGTAAGTTTGACGGCAGTAACTGTTCCTGCAGGATTAACTTTGAATGCAGATGGTACTGTAACTGTAGCTCCAAATACTGCTGCAGGAAACTATACAGTGGAATATAAAATATGTGAAATAACGAATCCATCTAACTGTAGTACAGTATCTAGTACTGTTGTGGTAAGTGCAGCAGCAATTGTTGCGTTGACAGAGACTACAGCATCAATTAATGGAAATACGGGAGGTAATAGTACTTCTTTGACATCAAATGATACTTTAAACGGTAGTCCAGTAGTTATAGGTACAAATCCGGGTCAAGTAAGTTTGACGGCAGTAACTGTTCCTGCAGGATTAACTTTGAATGCAGATGGTACTGTAACTGTAGCTCCAAATACTGCTGCAGGAAACTATACAGTGGAATATAAAATATGTGAAATAACGAATCCATCTAACTGTAGTACAGTATCTAGTACTGTTGTGGTAAGTGCAGCAGCAATTGTTGCGTTGACAGAGACTACAGCATCAATTAATGGAAATACGGGAGGTAATAGTACTTCTTTGACATCAAATGATACTTTAAACGGTAGTCCAGTAGTTATAGGTACAAATCCGGGTCAAGTAAGTTTGACGGCAGTAACTGTTCCTGCAGGATTAACTTTGAATGCAGATGGTACTGTAACTGTAGCTCCAAATACTGCTGCAGGAAACTATACAGTGGAATATAAAATATGTGAAATAACGAATCCATCTAACTGTAGTACAGTATCTAGTACTGTTGTGGTAAGTGCAGCAGCAATTGTTGCGTTGACAGAGACTACAGCATCAATTAATGGAAATACGGGAGGTAATAGTACTTCTTTGACATCAAATGATACTTTAAACGGTAGTCCAGTAGTTATAGGTACAAATCCGGGTCAAGTAAGTTTGACGGCAGTAACTGTTCCTGCAGGATTAACTTTGAATGCAGATGGTACTGTAACTGTAGCTCCAAATACTGCTGCAGGAAACTATACAGTGGAATATAAAATATGTGAAATAACGAATCCATCTAACTGTAGTACAGTATCTAGTACTGTTGTGGTAAGTGCAGCAGCAATTGTTGCGTTGACAGAGACTACAGCATCAATTAATGGAAATACGGGAGGTAATAGTACTTCTTTGACATCAAATGATACTTTAAACGGTAGTCCAGTAGTTATAGGTACAAATCCGGGTCAAGTAAGTTTGACGGCAGTAACTGTTCCTGCAGGATTAACTTTGAATGCAGATGGTACTGTAACTGTAGCTCCAAATACTGCTGCAGGAAACTATACAGTGGAATATAAAATATGTGAAATAACGAATCCATCTAACTGTAGTACAGTATCTAGTACTGTTGTGGTAAGTGCAGCAGCAATTGTTACATTGACAGAGACTACAGCATCAATTAATGGAAATACGGGAGGTAATAGTACTTCTTTGACATCAAATGATACTTTAAACGGTAGTCCAGTAGTTATAGGTACAAATCCGGGTCAAGTAAGTTTGACGGCAGTAACTGTTCCTGCAGGATTAACTTTGAATGCAGATGGTACTGTAACTGTAGCTCCAAATACTGCTGCAGGAAACTATACAGTGGAATATAAAATATGTGAAATAACGAATCCATCTAACTGTAGTACAGTATCTAGTACTGTTGTGGTAAGTGCAGCAGCAATTGTTGCATTGACAGAGACTACAGCATCAATTAATGGAAATACGGGAGGTAATAGTACTTCTTTGACATCAAATGATACTTTAAACGGTAGTCCAGTAGTTATAGGTACAAATCCGGGTCAAGTAAGTTTGACGGCAGTAACTGTTCCTGCAGGATTAACTTTGAATGCAGATGGTACTGTAACTGTAGCTCCAAATACTGCTGCAGGAAACTATACAGTGGAATATAAAATATGTGAAATAACGAATCCATCTAACTGTAGTACAGTATCTAGTACTGTTGTGGTAAGTGCAGCAGCAATTGTTGCATTGACAGAGACTACAGCATCAATTAATGGAAATACGGGAGGTAATAGTACTTCTTTGACATCAAATGATACTTTAAACGGTAGTCCAGTAGTTATAGGTACAAATCCGGGTCAAGTAAGTTTGACGGCAGTAACTGTTCCTGCAGGATTAACTTTGAATGCAGATGGTACTGTAACTGTAGCTCCAAATACTGCTGCAGGAAACTATACAGTGGAATATAAAATATGTGAAATAACGAATCCATCTAACTGTAGTACAGTATCTAGTACTGTTGTGGTAAGTGCAGCAGCAATTGTTGCATTGACAGAGACTACAGCATCAATTAATGGAAATACGGGAGGTAATAGTACTTCTTTGACATCAAATGATACTTTAAACGGTAGTCCAGTAGTTATAGGTACAAATCCGGGTCAAGTAAGTTTGACGGCAGTAACTGTTCCTGCAGGATTAACTTTGAATGCAGATGGTACTGTAACTGTAGCTCCAAATACTGCTGCAGGAAACTATACAGTGGAATATAAAATATGTGAAATAACGAATCCATCTAACTGTAGTACAGTATCTAGTACTGTTGTGGTAAGTGCAGCAGCAATTGTTGCGTTGACAGAGACTACAGCATCAATTAATGGAAATACGGGAGGTAATAGTACTTCTTTGACATCAAATGATACTTTAAACGGTAGTCCAGTAGTTATAGGTACAAATCCGGGTCAAGTAAGTTTGACGGCAGTAACTGTTCCTGCAGGATTAACTTTGAATGCAGATGGTACTGTAACTGTAGCTCCAAATACTGCTGCAGGAAACTATACAGTGGAATATAAAATATGTGAAATAACGAATCCATCTAACTGTAGTACAGTATCTAGTACTGTTGTGGTAAGTGCAGCAGCAATTGTTGCGTTGACAGAGACTACAGCATCAATTAATGGAAATACGGGAGGTAATAGTACTTCTTTGACATCAAATGATACTTTAAACGGTAGTCCAGTAGTTATAGGTACAAATCCGGGTCAAGTAAGTTTGACGGCAGTAACTGTTCCTGCAGGATTAACTTTGAATGCAGATGGTACTGTAACTGTAGCTCCAAATACTGCTGCAGGAAACTATACAGTGGAATATAAAATATGTGAAATAACGAATCCATCTAACTGTAGTACAGTATCTAGTACTGTTGTGGTAAGTGCAGCAGCAATTGTTGCGTTGACAGAGACTACAGCATCAATTAATGGAAATACGGGAGGTAATAGTACTTCTTTGACATCAAATGATACTTTAAACGGTAGTCCAGTAGTTATAGGTACAAATCCGGGTCAAGTAAGTTTGACGGCAGTAACTGTTCCTGCAGGATTAACTTTGAATGCAGATGGTACTGTAACTGTAGCTCCAAATACTGCTGCAGGAAACTATACAGTGGAATATAAAATATGTGAAATAACGAATCCATCTAACTGTAGTACAGTATCTAGTACTGTTGTGGTAAGTGCAGCAGCAATTGTTGCGTTGACAGAGACTACAGCATCAATTAATGGAAATACGGGAGGTAATAGTACTTCTTTGACATCAAATGATACTTTAAACGGTAGTCCAGTAGTTATAGGTACAAATCCGGGTCAAGTAAGTTTGACGGCAGTAACTGTTCCTGCAGGATTAACTTTGAATGCAGATGGTACTGTAACTGTAGCTCCAAATACTGCTGCAGGAAACTATACAGTGGAATATAAAATATGTGAAATAACGAATCCATCTAACTGTAGTACAGTATCTAGTACTGTTGTGGTAAGTGCAGCAGCAATTGTTTCATTGACAGAGACTACAGCATCAATTAATGGAAATACGGGAGGTAATAGTACTTCTTTGACATCAAATGATACTTTAAACGGTAGTCCAGTAGTTATAGGTACAAATCCGGGTCAAGTAAGTTTGACGGCAGTAACTGTTCCTGCAGGATTAACTTTGAATGCAGATGGTACTGTAACTGTAGCTCCAAATACTGCTGCAGGAAACTATACAGTGGAATATAAAATATGTGAAATAACGAATCCATCTAACTGTAGTACAGTATCTAGTACTGTTGTGGTAAGTGCAGCAGCAATTGTTGCATTGACAGAGACTACAGCATCAATTAATGGAAATACGGGAGGTAATAGTACTTCTTTGACATCAAATGATACTTTAAACGGTAGTCCAGTAGTTATAGGTACAAATCCGGGTCAAGTAAGTTTGACGGCAGTAACTGTTCCTGCAGGATTAACTTTGAATGCAGATGGTACTGTAACTGTAGCTCCAAATACTGCTGCAGGAAACTATACAGTGGAATATAAAATATGTGAAATAACGAATCCATCTAACTGTAGTACAGTATCTAGTACTGTTGTGGTAAGTGCAGCAGCAATTGTTGCGTTGACAGAGACTACAGCATCAATTAATGGAAATACGGGAGGTAATAGTACTTCTTTGACATCAAATGATACTTTAAACGGTAGTCCAGTAGTTATAGGTACAAATCCGGGTCAAGTAAGTTTGACGGCAGTAACTGTTCCTGCAGGATTAACTTTGAATGCAGATGGTACTGTAACTGTAGCTCCAAATACTGCTGCAGGAAACTATACAGTGGAATATAAAATATGTGAAATAACGAATCCATCTAACTGTAGTACAGTATCTAGTACTGTTGTGGTAAGTGCAGCAGCAATTGTTGCGTTGACAGAGACTACAGCATCAATTAATGGAAATACGGGAGGTAATAGTACTTCTTTGACATCAAATGATACTTTAAACGGTAGTCCAGTAGTTATAGGTACAAATCCGGGTCAAGTAAGTTTGACGGCAGTAACTGTTCCTGCAGGATTAACTTTGAATGCAGATGGTACTGTAACTGTAGCTCCAAATACTGCTGCAGGAAACTATACAGTGGAATATAAAATATGTGAAATAACGAATCCATCTAACTGTAGTACAGTATCTAGTACTGTTGTGGTAAGTGCAGCAGCAATTGTTGCGTTGACAGAGACTACAGCATCAATTAATGGAAATACGGGAGGTAATAGTACTTCTTTGACATCAAATGATACTTTAAACGGTAGTCCAGTAGTTATAGGTACAAATCCGGGTCAAGTAAGTTTGACGGCAGTAACTGTTCCTGCAGGATTAACTTTGAATGCAGATGGTACTGTAACTGTAGCTCCAAATACTGCTGCAGGAAACTATACAGTGGAATATAAAATATGTGAAATAACGAATCCATCTAACTGTAGTACAGTATCTAGTACTGTTGTGGTAAGTGCAGCAGCAATTGTTGCGTTGACAGAGACTACAGCATCAATTAATGGAAATACGGGAGGTAATAGTACTTCTTTGACATCAAATGATACTTTAAACGGTAGTCCAGTAGTTATAGGTACAAATCCGGGTCAAGTAAGTTTGACGGCAGTAACTGTTCCTGCAGGATTAACTTTGAATGCAGATGGTACTGTAACTGTAGCTCCAAATACTGCTGCAGGAAACTATACAGTGGAATATAAAATATGTGAAATAACGAATCCATCTAACTGTAGTACAGTATCTAGTACTGTTGTGGTAAGTGCAGCAGCAATTGTTGCGTTGACAGAGACTACAGCATCAATTAATGGAAATACGGGAGGTAATAGTACTTCTTTGACATCAAATGATACTTTAAACGGTAGTCCAGTAGTTATAGGTACAAATCCGGGTCAAGTAAGTTTGACGGCAGTAACTGTTCCTGCAGGATTAACTTTGAATGCAGATGGTACTGTAACTGTAGCTCCAAATACTGCTGCAGGAAACTATACAGTGGAATATAAAATATGTGAAATAACGAATCCATCTAACTGTAGTACAGTATCTAGTACTGTTGTGGTAAGTGCAGCAGCAATTGTTGCGTTGACAGAGACTACAGCATCAATTAATGGAAATACGGGAGGTAATAGTACTTCTTTGACATCAAATGATACTTTAAACGGTAGTCCAGTAGTTATAGGTACAAATCCGGGTCAAGTAAGTTTGACGGCAGTAACTGTTCCTGCAGGATTAACTTTGAATGCAGATGGTACTGTAACTGTAGCTCCAAATACTGCTGCAGGAAACTATACAGTGGAATATAAAATATGTGAAATAACGAATCCATCTAACTGTAGTACAGTATCTAGTACTGTTGTGGTAAGTGCAGCAGCAATTGTTTCATTGACAGAGACTACAGCATCAATTAATGGAAATACGGGAGGTAATAGTACTTCTTTGACATCAAATGATACTTTAAACGGTAGTCCAGTAGTTATAGGTACAAATCCGGGTCAAGTAAGTTTGACGGCAGTAACTGTTCCTGCAGGATTAACTTTGAATGCAGATGGTACTGTAACTGTAGCTCCAAATACTGCTGCAGGAAACTATACAGTGGAATATAAAATATGTGAAATAACGAATCCATCTAACTGTAGTACAGTATCTAGTACTGTTGTGGTAAGTGCAGCAGCAATTGTTGCATTGACAGAGACTACAGCATCAATTAATGGAAATACGGGAGGTAATAGTACTTCTTTGACATCAAATGATACTTTAAACGGTAGTCCAGTAGTTATAGGTACAAATCCGGGTCAAGTAAGTTTGACGGCAGTAACTGTTCCTGCAGGATTAACTTTGAATGCAGATGGTACTGTAACTGTAGCTCCAAATACTGCTGCAGGAAACTATACAGTGGAATATAAAATATGTGAAATAACGAATCCATCTAACTGTAGTACAGTATCTAGTACTGTTGTGGTAAGTGCAGCAGCAATTGTTGCGTTGACAGAGACTACAGCATCAATTAATGGAAATACGGGAGGTAATAGTACTTCTTTGACATCAAATGATACTTTAAACGGTAGTCCAGTAGTTATAGGTACAAATCCGGGTCAAGTAAGTTTGACGGCAGTAACTGTTCCTGCAGGATTAACTTTGAATGCAGATGGTACTGTAACTGTAGCTCCAAATACTGCTGCAGGAAACTATACAGTGGAATATAAAATATGTGAAATAACGAATCCATCTAACTGTAGTACAGTATCTAGTACTGTTGTGGTAAGTGCAGCAGCAATTGTTGCGTTGACAGAGACTACAGCATCAATTAATGGAAATACGGGAGGTAATAGTACTTCTTTGACATCAAATGATACTTTAAACGGTAGTCCAGTAGTTATAGGTACAAATCCGGGTCAAGTAAGTTTGACGGCAGTAACTGTTCCTGCAGGATTAACTTTGAATGCAGATGGTACTGTAACTGTAGCTCCAAATACTGCTGCAGGAAACTATACAGTGGAATATAAAATATGTGAAATAACGAATCCATCTAACTGTAGTACAGTATCTAGTACTGTTGTGGTAAGTGCAGCAGCAATTGTTGCGTTGACAGAGACTACAGCATCAATTAATGGAAATACGGGAGGTAATAGTACTTCTTTGACATCAAATGATACTTTAAACGGTAGTCCAGTAGTTATAGGTACAAATCCGGGTCAAGTAAGTTTGACGGCAGTAACTGTTCCTGCAGGATTAACTTTGAATGCAGATGGTACTGTAACTGTAGCTCCAAATACTGCTGCAGGAAACTATACAGTGGAATATAAAATATGTGAAATAACGAATCCATCTAACTGTAGTACAGTATCTAGTACTGTTGTGGTAAGTGCAGCAGCAATTGTTGCGTTGACAGAGACTACAGCATCAATTAATGGAAATACGGGAGGTAATAGTACTTCTTTGACATCAAATGATACTTTAAACGGTAGTCCAGTAGTTATAGGTACAAATCCGGGTCAAGTAAGTTTGACGGCAGTAACTGTTCCTGCAGGATTAACTTTGAATGCAGATGGTACTGTAACTGTAGCTCCAAATACTGCTGCAGGAAACTATACAGTGGAATATAAAATATGTGAAATAACGAATCCATCTAACTGTAGTACAGTATCTAGTACTGTTGTGGTAAGTGCAGCAGCAATTGTTGCGTTGACAGAGACTACAGCATCAATTAATGGAAATACGGGAGGTAATAGTACTTCTTTGACATCAAATGATACTTTAAACGGTAGTCCAGTAGTTATAGGTACAAATCCGGGTCAAGTAAGTTTGACGGCAGTAACTGTTCCTGCAGGATTAACTTTGAATGCAGATGGTACTGTAACTGTAGCTCCAAATACTGCTGCAGGAAACTATACAGTGGAATATAAAATATGTGAAATAACGAATCCATCTAACTGTAGTACAGTATCTAGTACTGTTGTGGTAAGTGCAGCAGCAATTGTTGCGTTGACAGAGACTACAGCATCAATTAATGGAAATACGGGAGGTAATAGTACTTCTTTGACATCAAATGATACTTTAAACGGTAGTCCAGTAGTTATAGGTACAAATCCGGGTCAAGTAAGTTTGACGGCAGTAACTGTTCCTGCAGGATTAACTTTGAATGCAGATGGTACTGTAACTGTAGCTCCAAATACTGCTGCAGGAAACTATACAGTGGAATATAAAATATGTGAAATAACGAATCCATCTAACTGTAGTACAGTATCTAGTACTGTTGTGGTAAGTGCAGCAGCAATTGTTGCATTGACAGAGACTACAGCATCAATTAATGGAAATACGGGAGGTAATAGTACTTCTTTGACATCAAATGATACTTTAAACGGTAGTCCAGTAGTTATAGGTACAAATCCGGGTCAAGTAAGTTTGACGGCAGTAACTGTTCCTGCAGGATTAACTTTGAATGCAGATGGTACTGTAACTGTAGCTCCAAATACTGCTGCAGGAAACTATACAGTGGAATATAAAATATGTGAAATAACGAATGCATCTAACTGTAGTACAGTATCTAGTACTGTTGTGGTAAGTGTTATGATACCAGTATCTAAACCGAGTATTGCTGTAGTGAAAATGGCACATTTCAATGATGAAGATGGTGACAGTTATGCAAAAGTAGGGGAAACCATTACGTATAATTTTATAGTAACCAATACAGGAAATGTAGCGTTGACTAATGTTTATATAGTAGATCCGTTAACTGGAATTACTATGACTGGAGGCCCAATAAATTTAGCTGTAGGAGAAGAGGATAGTACTTCCTTTGCAGGAACTTATTCGATCGTACAAGCTGATATTAATTCGGGAAGTATATCGAATCAAGCCGAAGTTTTTGGAACAAGTCCTGATCATATTGAGGTAAAAGACAAATCAGATGATAGTAGTGTATTGGGGGATAAACCAACTGTTTTATCGCTACAAGGTTGTGTAATTAAAGTATACAACGCGGTTTCTATAAATGGAGACAGTAAGAACGAGAGATTTTATATCCAGGGATTAGAATGTTATCCTGACAATACGGTTCAGATTTTTAACCGTTGGGGAGTTTTGGTTTTTGATCGTGATCATTACAATAATAATGATATTGTTTTTAGAGGTATTTCTGAAGGACGTGTTACAATTAAAGATTCAGATGGATTACCGGAAGGAACTTATTATTATATCATTAAATACAAAGACAACCAATCCAATCCACATCAGGAGGCGGGGTATTTGTACCTGACCAAATAATATTCTGTACTAATAAAATGGCTTAGTCAATAGGCTAAGCCATTATTTAAAAATAAAATAAATGAAAAAATTAGTTTTAGTTTTATTGTTTTGTTCTACTGCAGGTTTTGCCCAGCAAGATGCGCAGTTTACACAATACATGTATAATACCATCAATATAAATCCCGCTTATGCCGGTTCTCGCGGAGTTATGAGCATTTTCGGATTGTATCGCACCCAGTGGGTTGGACTTGATGGAGCACCCGAAACCAGTAGTTTTTCGTTAAATACACCAATAAACAATAATGTAGGTTTAGGAGTATCGTTAGTCAATGATAAAATTGGGCCTACAAATGAAAACAATCTGTCAGCTGATTTCTCTTACTCAATACAAACATCAGCAACTGCTAAACTTTCTTTTGGTCTTAAAGGTTCGGCCAACATATTCAAGCTGGATCCGACAAAATTAAGACCCGAGCATCAGGGAGATCCACAATTTCAGGATTTTAAGAATAAATTCTCTCCCAACATCGGAGCCGGAGTGTACTGGCATACAGATAAAGCCTATGTGGGATTATCCGTTCCTAATTTTATTCAGACCAATCGTTACGATGACAATGAGACTGCTATTTACAAAGACCGTATCAACTATTATTTGATAGCAGGTTATGTGTTTAATCTGGATCGTTATGAAACTATAAAATTCAAACCGGCATTAATGACCAAAATGGTAGAAGGTTCACCATTACAAGTAGATGTATCGGCTAATTTTATGTTCAACGATAAATTTGTAATCGGTGCTGCTTACAGATGGAGTGCTTCTTTTAGTGCTTTGGCAGGATTTCAGATAACCGATAATATGTATTTAGGGTATTCCTATGATCGGGAAACAACCCGATTGGTAAACTACAACTCAGGGTCGCATGAGATATTTCTGCGTTTTGAATTCTTAAAAAATTACAGCCGAATAACTTCACCAAGATTCTTCTAATTATGAAAATAAAAAAAATAGCATATACCGTCTTTTTGTCTTCCGTTTTCTTTAGCGGAATGGCACAAAAGTCAGGTTTAGACAAAGCGGAGAAAAATTACAATCAGTATGCTTACATAGATGCAATTGCTGCTTACGAAAAGGTTGCAGATAAAGGGTATAAAGAGGAAAAAATGCTCCAACGACTGGGTAATGCCTATTATTTTAATGGCGAGTTTGTGAAGGCATTAAAATGGTACAAAGCTCTTTTTGGAATGAATGAGCAACAGGAATTTGAGTATTATTACCGATATGCCCAAACGCTAAAAGCAACGGGAAATTATGCTAAAGCCAATAAAATATTAGAGCTTTTCAATGAAAAGGCAAGTACTGATAAAAGAGGATTGCTATTTGAAAAGAACAAAAATTACTTGGAGCAGATAAAAAACAATTCAGGGCGATTTGAAATAGCCGATGCCGGAATTAATTCAAAATACTCCGATTATGGAAGTTCTTTTTTAGATAACAAATTGATATTTGCCTCTGCCAGAGATACGGGCGGAGTTGTCAAAGAAAAATTCAAATGGACCAACAAATCGTTTACCAATCTTTATGCGGCGGAATTACTTGCCGATGGCAGTATGGGAGTTCCGAAGCGTTTTGAAAGAAAGGTCAATTCAAAATTTAATGAATCGACTCCAGTTTTTACAAAAGACGGTTTAACAATGTATTTTACCAGAAACAATTTTCTGAATGGTAAAAAAGGAGTAGACGACAAAAAAGTCACTTTACTGAAATTGTATAAGGCAAGTTTTATAGAGGGTAAATGGACAAATATTGTTGAATTACCTTTTAACAGTGATCAGTACAGTGTGGCACATCCGGCATTAAGCGTAGATGAAAAAAAGTTGTACTTTGCTTCAGACATGCCAGGTACTTTTGGGCAATCAGATTTGTATAGTGTGATTATTAATACGGATGGCAGTTTTGGTAAACCTGAAAATCTCGGAGAAAAGATAAATACTGAAGGAAGAGAAACTTTTCCTTTTATATCAGGAGATAATGAACTGTATTTTGCCAGCGACGGACGTCCGGGATTAGGAGGACTTGATGTATATGTTTCGACTATTAAAAATGATTTGACGTTTAGTGAAGTTCAGAATGTCGGAGCTCCTATAAATACAAGACTGGATGATTTTGGTTTTATATTAGACAGTAAAAGCAGGACAGGTTTTTTCTCATCCAATAGAGATGGAGGACATGGTTACGATGATGTATACCGTTTTTCGGAAACCAGAAAATTGCCTTGTGAGGAGATTTTATCAGGAACTGTTATAGATGCCGAAACAAGTTTGGTACTGGAGAATGCTAAAGTAAATTTACTGGATAATCAGCTTCAAGTTATAGGAGAAGTAATAACCAGTACTGATGGTAAGTATAGTTTTAAAGTAAATTGTAATAAAGAATATTTTGTTCGCGCTGCAAGAGAAAATTATGAAGCTAATGAACTGCCTAAAGCAATCGATAAAACAAGTTTGACATTGCCTTTGAAAAAAACGCCTCAAAAAGTGGCCGAAAAAACGATTGAAAAATTGATTGTGGGTGATGATTTGGCGAAAATTTTACACATAAAAATGATTTACTTCGATTTGGGTAAATCGATTGTTCGAAAAGAGGCTGCCATTGAGTTAGAGAAGATCCGTCAGGTGATGATTCAAAATCCAAGCATGAAAATTGATGTCCGCTCGCACACTGATAGCAGACAAACTCATGCGTACAATGAAAAACTATCCGACAGAAGGGCTAAAGCAACAGTGGCATGGCTTGTTAAAAAAGGAATAGCTGCTGATCGTATAACTGGAAAAGGATATGGAGAAACACAATTGCTGAATAAATGTGCTGATGGCGTAAAATGTACTACAGAAGAACATCAGGCAAATCGAAGAAGTGAGTTCATCATTGTTTCGATGTAATAAAGAGTTAGCTTTTTTAATAAAGTTGAGTTAATTAAATTGTTATGAAAAGCTGCACGGGTAATCTTGCAGCTTTTTTTGTACCGTAATGCCCGTAAGATGATTAATGTACACCATTCCGGTTTCTATTTGTCGGGCAACATTTAAGGCTCTTTTTTCATCACCGCTAAAAACACTTCTGCCAAGACCAAAATTATTTGCATTAGCAAGGGCCACTGCTTCGTCTTCATTCTTAACACGATAAAACATAAATACCGGACCAAAGATTTCTTCGATATAAGTGAAGTTTCCAAGTTTTATATTGGTAAGGAGGGTAGGTTCCATAAAAGCACCTTTGCGATCAATTCGTTTACCTCCCAATAATAAAGTAGCCCCTTCCTTTACTGCTTGGCGTACTTGTTTAATAAGAACTTCCACGACTTTCTCGCTACTAAGAGGGGCAAGTGTTGTTTCAGGACTCATAGGATCTCGAGCTTTAATAGAGTCAAATTCACTTTGACTTTTTCCAAAAATGAATCCGCCAATGCTTTCTTTAACAATAATTCGCTTAGAAGAGGTACATACCTGTCCTGCATTCCACATACGACCATTTACGGCAGATTCAATTGCTTCATCTATGGTTGGCATCATTCAGTACAATAAATGAATAACTTCCTCCAAGTTCCAAAGTCGATTTTTTGATATACTTACTGGCTGTCGCTGCAATGGCTGATCCGGCTGGCTCGCTTCCTCTCAGGGTAACGGCTTTAATACGCGTATTGGCAACTAGTTCACTCGCTTTTTTACACGGTATAAATAGGTTTTGGTAAACACCTTCGGGAGCACAGGCTTCCAAAAAAATATCTTCCATGAGCTGAGCACACTGCGGTATATTTGAAGCATGTTTAAAAAGCATCGTTTTACCGGCCATTATATTGGGCGCTGCTGATCGGTTAATTTGATAGAAAGGAAACACCAGGGTTGCACACTAAGCAAAACACCCAGCGGTTCGTAACTCAGAAAAGCAAATCTGATAGGAGTTACTAGCGGACTATCGGCCAGGAATTTTTCGCCATTATCAGCGTAATAATCAAATATCGCGGGACTAAGCAAGACTTCTTGTATAGCTTCTCTATGTAATTTACCCATTTCCAATGTCGCCAAAGCACCTAGTTCTTTTTTTCTATCACGCATGATAGATGCCACTTTATGTAATAATTTGGACCTAACATTAAAAGCGGTTTTTTTCCAAGTTTTAAAAGTTACGTTTGCTTTTGAAATTTTTTCTCGATCTCTTTATCGTTCATGACATCAAACTGTTTGATAATTTCGTTATTAAACGGATTGACAGATTTAATAGATGACTTGATTTAATATTAAATTAAAATATGCAGAAATACAGTCTCTAACTAGGTATTTTGTAAAAATAAGACTAAACTATTAAACCATTTTAAAGATAGTTAATGATTTCAGTTTAAGAAAAAAATTACAGTTTCTATTGTTATTACTTTTTGAATACGTTTAAATTGCTTACATTTAGATCTAAAAACTAGCATATTAAGTGAATTTCAACCAAGACTCAATAGTTAAAATACTTTCTTTATCATATTTAATAATATTAGGTTGCCAATATATTTGATAAAACAAACAAATTCAAATTGAAGAAAAATATTTTTTGTATCTATTTTCTTGTCTAAAAATGCAAATGTAAAAGGTATTTCAGAACAATAAACCCAACGTATTTGAAAAAACTAACCTGAATTAGATACGAAAATTTTGGAAAGAAGTTTTATTAAAGATTAACGGTAAGTTTAGGAATTAAGTTTATTGATTTTGAAGAATTTGAAAATAATAACTTTCATGTAACTAATGAATTAACTTTTAAATAGGTTGATGAAGATTTAAACCTATAAGAAGGTTTTAATTAACGGTATAATAATACCCATGGCTATTTTTAATTTAATTAGGTGTATTATGAGGAAAAATCAGTTATTTTTATAGTTAAAAGTTATAACTTCATGATATAATTACGTTTAGTTTAATAACAAAAAAATAAAAATTCAATTATATGCACAAACCTGAAATTCCTGATAACGAGCATCTTCGTTTCGAAGCCTTAGGTGCTTATAAAATACTAGATACATTACCAGAAGAAGAGTATGATGCCTTAACCAAAATAGCAGCACAAATTTGTGGTACACCGATAGCATTAGTAACTTTAGTGGATCATAATCGACAATGGTTTAAATCGCATCACGGTTTAAATGCAACCGAAACTCCAAGGGATTTTGCTTTTTGTGCGCATGCAATAAACACACCGGATGAATTATTTATTATTCCAGATGCTACTAAGGACATACGGTTTCATGATAATCCGTTAACCACTAAAGACCCGAACGTAATATTTTATGCTGGAGCTCCTTTAAACACTAAAGATGGTTATTCTTTAGGGACGCTTTGTGTTATTGATACAAAACCAAGAGAAGGTCTTACAGAGAACGAACAAGAATCATTAAAGGCATTGGCCAATCAAGTGATTTCCCAATTTGAACTTCGTAAAAAAAATAGGTTTTTAGAAGATTTGAATGATAAAATTATTAAAAAAAATGTGCAGTTGGATCAATTTGCGTATCGGCTTACTCATGATTTAAAAGTACCAATACGAGGTATAAATTCATTATTAATTTTTATAAAAGAAGATTATAAAACACTCCTTGAAAACACAGAATTAGAAGCTTGCATCGATTTAATTTATTCTCGAAATGAATACATGGATTTCTTAATTAATGGAATCTTAGAATATACAAAAGTTAGTAACGATCAAATTTGTTTTGAAGATTTTAATGTCGAAAGCACTATTCAATATATAGCTAATAATGGTGCTTTTCATATTCCGACTCATATACATTTTAGGAATTGCGATACCTTTATAAGGCATTCAAAAATAGGTTTTGTTCAAATTATTCAAAATCTTTTATCAAATACAACGAAACATACCGACAAAGAAGAATGTAATGTTTGGATTTCACTAACAGAAAATGAAACTAATTATTCTTTTGTTTATGAAGATGATGGGCCAGGTATACCAGAAAAATATTGGTTAAAAGTATTTGAGTTGTTTGAAACAGTTAATTCAAAATATGATAAAAATGCCGGTATTGGCTTGTCAACAATAAAAGCCATAATAGATCGCGTAGTGGGTACTATTTATTTGAAGAATAGAGAAGATAATAAAAAAGGTGCTTGCTTTTGTTTTGTTTTACCAAAAGAGTACAACTGTTAATTTTTAACGGAAGATTTTATAAGCCTACAACAAGCATTTTACTTTTTCTTTTAATAAAAGTAGTATCGAAAATTTGTTTGTGAAGCAAGAAAATAGCACTTCTCTAGAATTACATCGCCTTTACTGATTTTAATTTGTATAAAAGCTCAGGGCTTTTCGGGCAAAAAAGGCGGTCATGTTTTTGGTACTTAGCATGTCTTTCTTGAATTTGTAGGCAATTTCAAAATTGATTTTTAAATGGGCAAAAGTCCAACAATAAACGGCAATGTAATTCTGGAAGTAACTGCAATAGTGGCATAATATTGGTGCAAACAGGGTAATAGCAGTGACAAAAATGAAACAAAAAATTAGATTTAGTTTGTCATTTTTCAAACGACTTATAAAAAATTCTTTGCTTGATACTATAACTTGTGGTAACTAATACCATTTTTGAAATGTATCGAATAAAATTTTCTTTTTTAAACGGTTATTAACAATTTGAAGTGTCATTCCGATTAATGAAATGGCTAAAAAATTCATAATCAAAATGTTTGCTTCGGTAGGGATCTTTGGCTCTAGGTTTTTTCCAAGAGTTATAATAATCATGGAGAATAGTAAATAGTGCTCAGATTTGATTCCAGTAGGAATTGTGTTTGTTAAAGTAATTGCTGTTTTCATTTTTCAGTGGTATTTGAATGAAACTTCATTTCTTGTTAATAAATAGTTTTAATTTTGAGTGTTTACTAAATCGAATAGATTATCTATCGAAGTTGCAATCACTGCTGACATTGTTAAATTGTTTTTGGAAATAATTATTTTATTAATTTTTATTTTGATTTTGTGTTTCTTAATTCTGATACAAATCTAAGACGATTATAAGAATTGTTTTTGTTTTTTCGATGAATAGCAGTTTGCTGTCGATTATTAATCAATCTTTGTGCTTGACTTGCAGTTGATTATGAATTTTGTGTCGATAAATGAATATTAAAAATGGAAATCGTCCTTTTTTTTTGTTTTTTTTAATATTCAGTTTACTTATTATATAGGTACAGACGTTCTACTTATCTATAAGAAATTTTAAAAATCAGATGCAATGGCTATTCTATAAAAAATAGATTGAAGTATTAGGATCCCTTTTTAGATTTCGTTTTAATGGCTTCAGGATATTTTTTATGAATGAATTACATATAAAATACCATTCGTCGACACTTTTTTTGCAGTTGTCTACACTTTTATTATGAATTAACTAAAAATGACTCTTGCTTTAAAAGGAATAAAATACCTTTGAAGTTGAATAAGTATGCATCAAAGTTTAAAATTAATAAAATGGCAAAATCGTTGAATATACTATTAATAGAAGATGATGCAATTGAAGTAATGAAATTCAATAGAGTACTAAAAAGTTTAGAACTCAATCATCGCATCATCGAAGCAAATAATGGTGAAGAGGCAGTTGATATATTAAAAAGCAAAGAAATAATACCAGATATTATTGTTTTAGACCTCAATATGCCTAAACTAAACGGTATCGAGTTTTTGTCTATCTTGAAAGCAGATGATGTATTAAAATACATACCAGCAATTATCTTAACTACTTCTAACAATCATAGAGACGTTATGGAGTGTTATAAAATAGGTATTGCGGGCTACATTTTAAAGCCCTTGAAATATGAGGATTATGTAGATAGGATAAAAAAAATACTAGATTATTGGAGCACGAATGAATTAATTTCTCAGTAAAAATAAGTAGTGTTATTTTTTGAGTCTAGTACTAGAGATAAGAATTAAAGCTTTTAAATATTTTTTTTGTTTTTTATGTCATAAACAAATTGAAAACCACTTAAGATTTAAAACATTTGTAGAGTAAGAAAAAAAGTAGTACTTTACCTTACAATTCTAAAAGAGTTGAATAGCTGGAATTTGAGTTGGGTTTAGCAGTAGTCTTAGCTACTTTTCGTAGTCAAAAACATTCTAAATAATAGAATGTATTCAGATGTCGTGTTCATGAAATTTTTAAAACTAAGGAGGTAACAGCATGGGAAATTCTCAATTTCATTTTGATAGTGAAACATTCAATAGGATTTTCCCTTTTTATGTTTTGCTAGACCACAACTTACTTATTCAAGACCGAGGTAAAGGTTTAATCAAAGTGCTTCCGGACTTAAAATGCGGAGGATATTTCCTGAGCTCATTTACAATTACCAATCCATTTATCGAAGAGCTAAATGTTGACAATTTTTATAAATTCACCAATCAATTAGTAATAATAGAATCTGTTAAAGATAAAATTTCGCTTCGAGGACAATTTGAAAACTATGAAAATGGCTATTTATTTATAGGTAGCCTATCACATACTTCTGTGAATTATTTTGAAGAAAAAAAAATCTCTCTGTATGATTTCGCTCACTATGATGCAGCATTACAAAATTCTTTGAATACAATATATCAACAAGAAAATCAATTAAAAGAAGCCAATAAGAAAATTGTTGATATTACTCTTTTTACTACTCAAAGTCCAGATCCATTAATTCGCATTGATTTTGAGGGTCATATATTAAAAATGAATCCAGCAGCCGAACATTTAAAAAATCTTATATTTCAAGGAATTGATTGTGAAATTGAGGATTTTTTAAAATTTATCATTCATCAAATTGATAAGACAAAAGAAAGATGGATGTTTGAGGCGGAGAATAATGGTAAGTGCTATTCTTTTGTTTGTAAAAGTCTGCAACGAGAGGGCTGCGTAAATATCTATGGACGTGATATTACAGAACAAAAAAGAGATCAAGAAGAGCTAAATAAGTTGTCCTTGGTGGCAAAAACGAATAAAAACGGCATTGTATTTACTTATCCGGATGGAAAGATATTTTGGTGTAATGATGCATATCTTAAATTGACAGGATATGAGAACGATGAAATTATCGGGAAAACACCTGTTGAAATAGGTTCAAATCCTTTATCGAATAAAGAGGAAATTCGTAGAATGATCAATGCTTTTTACGAAGGAAATACTTTTGAAGTAGAAATTTTGCATGCTAAAAAAAACGGTGGTACTTTTTGGTCTAAAACAGTGGGACAGTCCATTCTGGATTCCTCCAAAAAAGTGATTCAGTATTTTGCAATGATAGAGGACATTTCTGAAGACAAACAAAAAGAAGAACAACTTTTATTACTTTCCTCGATAGCTGATAAGAATATTAGTGCTGTCATTATTTGTGACAAAGAAGGGAAAATTGAGTGGGCCAATAGTAGTTTTACCACAATGACTGGTTACTCCAACGAAGAATTGATTGGTAAGAGTCCTGGTCGTTTATTACAAGGTGAAGCAACCAATTCAGAAACAATTGCTTATTTAAAGAATCAAATAAGACAGGGGCTGCCTTTTACTTGTGAGATCTTAAATTATACAAAATTTAAAAAAAAATACTGGGTTAAGGTCCAAGGACAGGCGCTGCATAACAAACAAGGAGAAGTGATTAAGTATTTTGCTATTGAAGAAAATATTAGTCAAGAAAAAGAATTCAATCAACAGCTTATAGATTCTGAGAATCGTTTGACTTCGTTAATAACCAATCTTCAATCAGGTATTTTACTAGAAGATGAGGATAGAAAGGTTCTAATTGCCAATAAAAGGTTTTGTAATTTATTCGATTTTAAAGGAGAACCAGAAGAAATGATAGGTTTTGATTCTAAAATGGCTACTGAAGAAAATAAACACTTTTTTAAAAGACCAGATGAATTTATTGAAAGGGTAGAAGAAATTTTGAGAGACAAAAAAAACGTCTTTTCTGAAGAAATTGAATTGGCGGATGGACGGGTCTATGAGAGGAGCTTTATTCCGATAGCCAAAGGTAACAAAAGTGACGGTCATTTGTGGAGTTTTGAAGATATTACCATCAAGAAGAAGTACAAAGAAAGTTTAGAAGCAGAAAAAGAAAAATATAGAAATATTATTGCCAATATGAATATGGGATTATTGGAAGTAGATAAAAACGATATAATACAATTGGCTAATCAGTCCTTTTGCGATATGAGTGGCTTTTCTTTGATTGATTTGTTAGGCAATAAATCCTCTGAAATTTTACTGCATCCTGAAGATAAAAAATTAGTTACTTTTAAAAATAACGAACGGGTTAAGGGTAAGTCAGATTCGTATGAAGTAACTTCGATTAATAAAAAAGGAGAAACGAGGTATTGGTTAATTAGCGGTGCTCCCAATTATAATGTCAATGGTGAAGTAATTGGTTCAATAGGAATACATTTAGACATAACTCAGCAAAAGAGCCTGGAATTGCAAAAAGAGGAATTGCTTAAAAAATTAGAAAAACAGAACGAGCAACTCAATGATTATGCTCAAATTGTGTCGCATGATTTAAAATCACCGTTACAAAGCATACATTCTCTAGTAACATGGATCAAAGAGGACAATGATAAAGAGTTTAATGCGCAAACGGTTCAATATCTTGATATGATAGAAGACAAAGTAGAGAAAATGGATCATTTGATTGAAGGAATTCTAACCTATTCTAAAGTAGATGATATCGAGATGATTACTGAAAATATTAATTTGAATGATGAAATCAACAAAATAATTAATATTATTCACATTCCAAAGCATATTGAAATTGTAGTAAAAAATGAACTGCCAACAATTAAAGCAGAACGATTTAGAATGCAACAGTTGTTTTTAAATATCATCAGTAATGCTGTAAATTATATTGATAAGCCTCTCGGAGTTATTGAAATAAGTTTTGAAGAGGAAAAAAAGCATTATATTTTTGCTGTTAAAGATAATGGACCAGGAATTGCTGAAGAGAATCAGGAAAAAATATTTAAAATATTTCAATCTTTTACTTCAGATAAAAGATCAACAGGTATTGGGTTGTCTATAGTAAAAAAAATAGTCGATAATTATAACGGAAAAATATGGATAGAAAGTGAGTTTACAAAAGGCACTACTTTCTTTATTAAAGTACCAAAATAAAAAATATGAAAATAATTCAAGCTTATAAAAAAAAGAATGAAAATTGGGAGTACCTAACAAAAGTAGAGCAATTAAAAAATCCGCTGGTACTTGTTTTTGGAAACAGAATGCAGTTACAGCGTCTGGAAGTTATTGATGCTATCCGAAAGGAATTTCCTTATGAACATCTGGTATTTGGTTCTACAGCGGGCGAGATCATCGATGCAAATGTATTTGATGATTCGATTGTAGTTACTGCAATAGAATTTGAAAAAAGTACGTTTGAAATTAGGACCGATAATATTTTTAACCATAATAAAGATGCGAATGCTTTGGGGCAATCTCTTTACCAACAAATGCCTAAAGAAAGTTTGAAGCATTTATTTGTACTCTCTGAAGGAAGTTTCGTAAACGGAAGCTCCCTTATTGACGGTCTTGAAAATGGCATTCAAAATAAAGTACCAATTTCAGGAGGTATGTGTGGAGACGATGCAAAATTTGAGAAAACACTAGCCTCTTACAAAGAAAATCCAAAAGAAGGAGAAGTCGTTTTAATTGGATTTTATGGCGAGACTTTAGAAATTTCGTTTTCCAGTTTTGGCGGATGGAGTTCTTTTGGTCCAGAAAGAATTATTACCCGGTCAGAGGCCAATGTATTATATGAAATCGATGGCCAGCCTGCATTAGATTTGTATAAAAAATATTTAGGAGACAAAGCGAATCAATTGCCTCAGGCTTCTCTGTTGTATCCTTTGAATGTTATGCCTGAAGGGAAAACGGAAGCTGTAGTTCGTACTATTTTAAATATTAATACCGAAAATCAGTCGATGATTTTAGCTGGAGATGTGCCAGAAAACTCCAAAGTGCAGTTGATGATGGCCTCTGTAGATGCTATCGCAGAAGGAGCTTTACAAGCGGCCATGTTAGCTATGAAAAATAGAAAAAATCACCCACAGCTTGCTTTATTAGTGAGCTGTGTAGGAAGAAAATTAGTTATGAATCAGCGGGTTGAGGAAGAAATTGAGCACGTTCAGGAAATAATTGGAAATGAAGTAGCAATTACTGGATTTTACTCTTATGGTGAAATGGCTCCATTTAGCGGGAATACGTTTTGTGAACTACATAACCAAACCATGACTTTAACCCTAATCAGCGAATAATGAATACCCTATTAAAAAGGCAAATTGCAAAATTTATAAATCCTGAGCATTTAAAACATTTAAAATATTTTTTGCATGCAGTCAATGAATCTTATATTAATAACGAGGACCAGATGAGCATGCTGCAGCGCGCTATGAAAATTAGTTCTAATGAACTTTTCCAAGCCAATAAAAAACTGCGTGAGGAAGCTAATAGTTTAAAAGAAATAAATTCAAATTTGACTGAAATATTGAATTCTATGAATTTGGATGCTGAAAAATTGGGCAATGAAAAAGATTTTAATCAGTCCGATTTCTTAAAAAAGCAATCTATAGAAATTGTGGCCATGAATAAACAAAGAGAAGAATTGCTAAAAAGTTTAGAAAATCAGAACAAAGAACTTAACGAATATGCTCATGCTGTTTCTCATGATCTAAAAGCACCACTCAGAAATATCGATACATTGATTAATTGGGTTCTTGAGGACAATAAAGATGCAATGGGCGAAAGCTGTTTAAACTCGTTTAATCAGGTACTGTTAAATGTCGAAAAAATGGATTTGCTAATCAAAGGGATTTTGGATTATTCTACTGTAGACAAATTAGAATCTGAAGAAAGGTTAATTGACTTTAATCTGGTTATTGAAGAAATAAAGAGAGAGCTTCATATTCCGAAAAATATTAAAATTTCGATAAGTAATGATTTACCAAAAATAAAAGGAAATACTTGGCGATTCAAGCAGTTAATGCAAAATTTAATTGAAAATAGCATTCATTATAACGATAAAGCTCAAGGTCAAATTGAAATTGGCTGTACAGAAAAAGAGCAAGATTTTGAATTGTATATCAAAGATAATGGTATTGGAATCGCTGAAAAATACCACGATAAAATTTTTAAAATATTCACAAAATTAGAAAGCAACAATCAAAATTCAGGAGTAGGGCTTTCTATAGTTAACAAAATTATTGAGTATTATAAAGGTTCTATCTGGCTTGAAAGTAGCGAAAGTATTGGAACAACATTTTATTTCACATTACCTAAAAACGATGGAAAAGCCTAATTTAAATTATATAGACCAACTCTGCGGAGAAGACGATGCATTTAAGCGCAAAATGATTGCAATTATTAAAAAAGAACTTCCACTTGAAATAGCGTCATATCATGAAAATATGGAGGCTGAGAATTATAAACTCGCAGCAGACTGTGTTCATAAATTAAAACATAAAATATCTATTTTAAGTCTTGAAAAAAACTATGATGTTGCGCATCAATATGAGAATAACTTATTAAATGGCACACTTCACTCCGAAGAACAATTTGAAAGTATTTTACATTTAATACAAAGTTTTGTAAATGAATTGTAAGATAAAGCTTTGTTTTTTTTGATGTTTTTTTGTCTTAAATCAATTTAATATAGCTAAATTAAATTAGTGAATGAATTATAAGTATTTGAGTTTTTTACTTGGAACAATGCATTGAATTAAGGGAATCTATTTAAATAGTAAAGGATAAAAATATACAAAAGGCAATTTTTAGTTTTTTTTCTCTAGTAATCAAAAAACTAATTAACATTGTAAAAAAATATTAGTTATTGTTTGATTATTATTCTGAGAATCCTGTCGATTAAAATAATGATAACTAATTTCAATTAGTAATTGTAGTTTATTAAAGCTAGAGTAGATTCAAGCGCTTCATTAAAACCGGTCGATTTGCGCGACTTACAGGAATTACATCCTTACCAATTAACACACTATTGTCTTCAATGTCAATAATTTTTTTTGTATTAATGATAAAGGAGCGATGCACTTTCAAAAACAAATCTTTAGGTAATTTTTCTTCAATTTTTTTAAGGGTGGAATGAACTACATAGTTTTTCTTTTCCGTTTTGATATGAATATAATCTCCTTTTGCTTCTACAATATTTAAAAAAGCAAATTCAATTTTGATTAGTCGGCGATCAATATTTATATAGAATTCATTTGCATTATCCTCATTAGAACTTTTGTTTAGAATTATTTTAGATAAGTGTGTGGAATTCGCTTTTTTAATTGCTTTTTGAAAGCGATCTTCATTAATTGGTTTTACTAAATAATCAACAATACAGTCGTATTCAAAAGCTTCGATAGCAAAATTTTTATCACCGGTTATTAGGATAACTTTCGGTGGATTTTTAATTGTTTTAATAAAATCAAAACCTGTGAAATCAGGAATGTGTATGTCTAGAAAGATTAAATCAACCTCATTTTTATTTAAGAACTTTATGGCATTAATAGCATTTGAGAATTCTTGTAAAAGGTTTAATTGAGAGGTATTCTCAATCATTTTTTCTATTATGGATCTTGCCATTTCTTCGTCATCAATAATAATGCAATTCATAGTTTAAAAAGGTATTACAATTCTTTAGAAGTCTATTGTAGTTACTAAACGTAATTTAATGCTGCCTTTTGATACTTTTTTTAAATTATCTTGGTTTTTTTAGCAATATATTAACTTTTTCAAGATTTATATAGGAATTTTAGATTTTAATTTTTAAAAGATTCTGAAAAAAGTTTCTTTTGATTAATTTATAATAAAAGTTCAATTAATTTTCCCTTTTTTTTAACTTCTTTGCAATTTATAGTCCGTTTTTTGCAACTTTTATTTCTAAGATTTGTTAATATTTCATTTTGATTTCTAAACTAATGATAGTTTGGATAATTTTTAAATCTTTGAGTCCAAACAATCTTTGCCAAAATATCCCTCTAAAATTGATCTATTGTAAATTTAGAATATTTTAGACGATTTTTCTACTAAGTTAAGTCATAAAATGCTTATTACGATGTAATTGGCAAGAATCTTCACTGCTGTAAATTGGATATCTATCCATATTATCTATATTTTTTATTATTTCATTTACCATGATTCAATTTGAACTGAAGCTATGTTGCTTTGAATATCAAGGATGAATTTCTTTTATTTTTTTGTTTTAACATCACGAGGCTAGAAACCGTTTGTCTATATTTTTTGGTAATTTGCCGTAACAAATTAATGAATTACCGAAAATGTTATATTGTTTAAAAAACAGAATGATAACTTTCGTATTAGATAATAGATTTAAATTATCGATATGTGTTAAAATTATTTATTAAATTAATTTAAAGTTTTTAATTGCAAAATGCAAAAAGTTTAATTTTATTTATTGTGTAGGTAAAAGTTTAAACCTTATTGAAAGCAATAATAGTAAATAATTTTTGAAAATTGACTAAATTTAGCTTCAAGTTTTAATATTCTCTTGCATAAGATTAAGGATTACATAATAATTTTTAATTAAATTAAATAATCCTTGATATACTAGGATAATTTTTTTTAACTTTTTTATAAAAATTAGTAGGTTTTTTTTGCTTTTTTTTGTAGGTTTACAATGCGTTTAGTTTTTTATAATTATTTGCACTATTTATATTTTATTTCAATAAACAATTTTAATTAAAATTCTATAGTATGGATTATTTACATTAATTAATTAATTAAAAATAACCAGATTGCTAATTTGATTTGGGGAAGTCAGTTTAATAAAGAGCACGAAAATTATTTTTATTTTTTAAGGAGGCAGAAGCAAAATTATCCTAACGTTTTTTTGGAGTTTATAAATTATTTTGTCTTGGATACTATGCCTTTGAAAGATTTTTAAATTTGCCCGATGCAGGAAAAATCAAACCTATAAAAACGAGTTTGAAACCTATCCTTCAAAGTTTTTTGATTCTAAAAATAATCGGTCTTACAGGGGGAAAATGAACTGATTTTGTTTTGTAAATGGAATTTTCCATTCATTACAAAAACACAATTTCACGATGTTCATTTTTTGAAAGCATTAAATAATAAATGTTTGATTGTTTTTGAACATAGTCGTTATTTATCTCAAATCATTCAATTAGATTTATTTCAAATTGTAAAAATAAATTAGAGAGATAAAAAAGGTTTAATTCAAAAGATTGTAAACCAAAACCTTATATCTTTAGAAAATCAAGAAAAAGAATTGAAATATTATTCTAATAATTATGATATAATTTCGGAATTAAAAAACAATTATGCTAAAACTTTTGAAGGTTTTAAAACAAGAATTTTAGAGAAAATAACAGTATTAAAATTAGTTCAATATCAATAAAATCATCTTTGATAGATCAATAAGAAACATCAAAAATCAAAAAAAAAATTACCAAAAGGGTTTAATTTAATAAAATATAGCGTATTTGTTACTTTACTCAAAGATTTTATAATTTATCATGTGCACTGTTTTTTAATCACATTTCTTTATGGATCGTTCTCAAATATTTTATGAAAGAATTTTTAATAATTATACAATTGCGAAACTTTGGTTATTGTAATTTTTGAATGCATAAAGATTAAATAAATTAAACATTAATTTTAAAATTACTTTCCTTGTTAATATTATCTTTTTTTTAAGGTTCTTTATTTACGATATCTTATGAATGGTATTTTGGATAAAAATCAATGTAAGAAGGAATTGTTTAAAGCAGAAGAGTAAAAAAAAATGATTTGTTACTGTCTATCTAAAATTTTTATTATGAAGGAAAATTTTACCTTACACATTTTTTTTAGTTGCCTTAAGTTTTTAAAAGAACATTTATTTGCAAATTTTAATCATAAAATGGCGTGTATACTTGCAACAGTTAAATTGCTTTCTCAAAGACCGTCGATAAAGCTTCAAATGCTATTTTGCTTGGTTCTTTTTTGTATTTTTAGTGTTCATCTTCAAGCTCAAACAGGTTGTAGGAATGTCATTCGAAATGGTACTTTTTCAGGAAGTTTTATTCAATATGCAAATCCTAATGAAGCATGGCTTCCAGCTACTGGAGCATGGGTACTTAATACAACAACAGGAATTGCTGTTAATAATCTCAATGGAGTAACAAATTCTGCAATGACTCAAAATGTAGGAGGTATTTCTTTTACACCTGTTGCTGGTACAGTAAGCTTGTATTTTGATCTTTGGGCAGGAAATTCTGGAGATACAAATGGAGCAAGTACTGCTACTTTAACCGTTTCTCTTGGAGGTACAATATACGCTACATTTACAAATCCAACTGGAGCAGGAGCAGTAACAGCTACCCCAAGTAACGGAGCGACTATATCTGGTTTTACTGCAGGCGTGGTGCCAACAATATTTAGATTAGTGAGCTCACAGATAAGGATTGATATTCCTTGGACTCAAACCCCTGCAAACAATGTCGCTGCCTTATCTTTCTCAGCTACTACTCCTGCAGCAGGGGACGATTGGGGTGTTGATAATATATACATAGGAGCTAATTGTATAGATTCAGATCAAGATTTGGTAGTTGATGTGGTTGATATAGATGATGATAACGATGGTATTCGAGATGTAGATGAAGGTTTCACAAGTTGTTCTCCTAATATCACACCAAATCAAACCACTTCAATTACGGAAGGTGCAGCAGTAAATAATACCAATATAAGTATATCTAATGATTACAGGATAGTTGGTTCAACTGCAACACAAGCAAACCAAACTTCGGCAAGAGTTTCCTTGTCAGCTAGAACAGGAGCGACGACTAATGAGATTGGAATTGATTTAACCACTAATGGATCTGTTCAGTTTACAAATAATGCTGGGTCTGCAGCAGGACAATTTGCAGAAGTGACTTATGAATTTAACAAACCCATTGATGCTGTTTTAACTTGGCAGACAGGTAATACTTTTGACGATGTAGAAGAGTATAGTGTTGAATATGATGCTGGAGTAATTTCTGCCACTTATACAGCAGGAGGTACTGCAAATTTAACTGTTACACAAATACCAGGCAAAATATCACTTAATTCAACCATTGATATTGCTAGTGCTTCAAATCTTTGGAATATTGATTTGAAAAATGTTACACGTTTAGTTATCAGAAGATCTGATACAGGTGCGGGGGGAGCAATTGGGGGAATTACGATTACTCCATCAACATTTTGTGATAGGGATACAGATGGGGATTTAGTTCCAGATCATCTTGATGTTGATTCTGACCAGGATGGATGCTATGATGCCCAAGAGGCCGGTAGTGCTCAAACCGTATCTAGTTCAGGTACTATTGGGGGGACTTATGGTGCTAATGGTTTATCTAGTCTAGTAGAAACGAATGACACAGCAGCTGCAGGAATTAATTACGCTATTGCACAAACCTCAGGGATAAACAATTTTATGCAAGCGTCTGTATTTACATCTTGTTTGATAGCAGGATTGGATAGTGATGGGGATCTTGTTTCAGATAGATATGATCTGGATGATGATAACGACGGAATTCTTGATACTGATGAAAATACTTGTGCAGTATTAGCCAACAGAATTACAGGAAACTTTTCAGGTTCAGGACCGTTTACTGGTTCAACATTTGATGGTGTGAATGTGACGGCCACAGTTGCTAACGCCGCAAATACCAGTGTGACAAACACAGCAGGTACTTTTGCCAATCAGCCTACTTTTTGGAGCGAAGCAGTAAACAACCTACCTTCGTTTCAAACAGTCTTTACTTGGGATACATCCCCTGAAAGCTATATAGTCAACATAGATCAAGCTAATGATGATAAAGGATCGGCAACGATTACATTTACATTTAGTCAGCCTGTGTACAACCCTATTATTCATTTAGACAGGATAGGAGGGCTTTCAGGGGTTACTCCAAATTCTGCTCTTTTTACGGTTACTACGCCCGGTGCAACACTTAAAAAGCTGGCAGGAACAAGTAATCTATATGTTACTCCTACTACTTTTAGAAGAGTTACTGAAATGAATGTAAATCCACTGATTGCACCTGCTGTAGCTTCCGAAGCTTCTGCATTGCCGGAAGATGGTACTGCTGCTGGCTCCTTGTTGGTTGAAGGAGTTTATTCTTCATTGACATTTAACTGGACAGGAAAGGGAGCCGAAGGTGCTGGAGGTGATGGTATCGAATTTATTTTCTCTTTGTGCCGAGCGGTTGATACTGATGGCGATGGAATTGCGAATTTACTTGATCTGGATTCAGATAATGATGGTTGCTCAGATTCTAATGAGTATTATAACAATGCTACAAGCGCAGCTTCAGGACAGCAATTTGGTCAATCAGGAGGAGCAGTAGCACCAGTAAACTCGCAAGGTACTGTAACCACAGCCTCTTATACGGGGAGTTACACAAACGTAACAAATAATGCTATTTCAACAGCATGTACTGCCAACATATCTATCAACAAAACAGTAAACAACGCTACACCGAATGTAGGGAGCAATGTAGTGTTTACCTTAACAGCAAGCAATGCAGGTCCAAGTGCTGCAACAGGAGTAGCGGTTAACGATTTATTACCATCGGGTTATACCTTTGTAAGTTCAAGTACAGCCACAGGTACGTACACTAGCGGAACAGGGTTATGGAGTGTAGGTGCATTAGCCAATGGGGCAAGTGCTACCTTAACGATCACCGCGACTGTAAATGCTACAGGTAGTTATGCCAATACCGCTACAATCGCAGCAAATGAAGCAGACCCAACTCCAGGTAACAATACCGCCACCAGTACACCAGTACCAGTTGCACAATCCAATGTAAGTATAGCTAAAACAGTAAACAACGCTACACCGAATGTAGGGAGCAATGTAGTGTTTACCTTAACAGCAAGCAATGCAGGTCCAAGTGCTGCAACAGGAGTAGCGGTTAACGATTTATTACCATCGGGTTATACCTTTGTAAGTTCAAGTACAGCCACAGGTACGTACACTAGCGGAACAGGGTTATGGAGTGTAGGTGCATTAGCCAATGGGGCAAGTGCTACCTTAACGATCACCGCCACTGTAAATGCTACAGGTAGTTATGCCAATACCGCTACAATCGCAGCAAATGAAGCAGACCCAACTCCAGGTAACAATACCGCCACCAGTACACCAGTACCAGTTGCACAATCCAATGTAAGTATAGCTAAAACAGTAAACAACGCTACACCGAATGTAGGGAGCAATGTAGTGTTTACCTTAACAGCAAGCAATGCAGGTCCAAGTGCTGCAACAGGAGTAGCGGTTAACGATTTATTACCATCGGGTTATACCTTTGTAAGTTCAAGTACAGCCACAGGTACGTACACTAGCGGAACAGGGTTATGGAGTGTAGGTGCATTAGCCAATGGGGCAAGTGCTACCTTAACGATCACCGCCACTGTAAATGCTACAGGTAGTTATGCCAATACCGCTACAATCGCAGCAAATGAAGCAGACCCAACTCCAGGTAACAATACCGCCACCAGTACACCAGTACCAGTTGCACAATCCAATGTAAGTATAGCTAAAACAGTAAACAACGCTACACCGAATGTAGGGAGCAATGTAGTGTTTACCTTAACAGCAAGCAATGCAGGTCCAAGTGCTGCAACAGGAGTAGCGGTTAACGATTTATTACCATCGGGTTATACCTTTGTAAGTTCAAGTACAGCCACAGGTACGTACACTAGCGGAACAGGGTTATGGAGTGTAGGTGCATTAGCCAATGGGGCAAGTGCTACCTTAACGATCACCGCCACTGTAAATGCTACAGGTAGTTATGCCAATACCGCTACAATCGCAGCAAATGAAGCAGACCCAACTCCAGGTAACAATACCGCCACCAGTACACCAGTACCAGTTGCACAATCCAATGTAAGTATAGCTAAAACAGTAAACAACGCTACACCGAATGTAGGGAGCAATGTAGTGTTTACCTTAACAGCAAGCAATGCAGGTCCAAGTGCTGCAACAGGAGTAGCGGTTAACGATTTATTACCATCGGGTTATACCTTTGTAAGTTCAAGTACAGCCACAGGTACGTACACTAGCGGAACAGGGTTATGGAGTGTAGGTGCATTAGCCAATGGGGCAAGTGCTACCTTAACGATCACCGCGACTGTAAATGCTACAGGTAGTTATGCCAATACCGCTACAATCGCAGCAAATGAAGCAGACCCAACTCCAGGTAACAATACCGCCACCAGTACACCAGTACCAGTTGCACAATCCAATGTAAGTATAGCTAAAACAGTAAACAACGCTACACCGAATGTAGGGAGCAATGTAGTGTTTACCTTAACAGCAAGCAATGCAGGTCCAAGTGCTGCAACAGGAGTAGCGGTTAACGATTTATTACCATCGGGTTATACCTTTGTAAGTTCAAGTACAGCCACAGGTACGTACACTAGCGGAACAGGGTTATGGAGTGTAGGTGCATTAGCCAATGGGGCAAGTGCTACCTTAACGATCACCGCCACTGTAAATGCTACAGGTAGTTATGCCAATACCGCTACAATCGCAGCAAATGAAGCAGACCCAACTCCAGGTAACAATACCGCCACCAGTACACCAGTACCAGTTGCACAATCCAATGTAAGTATAGCTAAAACAGTAAACAACGCTACACCGAATGTAGGGAGCAATGTAGTGTTTACCTTAACAGCAAGCAATGCAGGTCCAAGTGCTGCAACAGGAGTAGCGGTTAACGATTTATTACCATCGGGTTATACCTTTGTAAGTTCAAGTACAGCCACAGGTACGTACACTAGCGGAACAGGGTTATGGAGTGTAGGTGCATTAGCCAATGGGGCAAGTGCTACCTTAACGATCACCGCCACTGTAAATGCTACAGGTAGTTATGCCAATACCGCTACAATCGCAGCAAATGAAGCAGACCCAACTCCAGGTAACAATACCGCCACCAGTACACCAGTACCAGTTGCAGTAAATGTAATAGATGCTGTAAATGACAACGCTATAGTTGCAACAGCATCAACACCAATAATAGTTCAAAACGTAACAATCAACGATACGTTGAACGGAGTAGCAGTAACAGCTGCGAATACGGATGTAACACCAATCACTACAGGACCATTAAATGTAGATGCTAACGGAGTTTTAACTCTAGCGGCCAACACGGCATCAGGCAGTTACACGGTAGTGTATGAGATCTGTGAAGTGGGGGCCAACCCAATCAATTGCGATCAGGCAACTGTTACGGTAGTTGTAAGCAACGCAATTGTTGCCACTGACGATACCCCAGCAGCAGTAGCCACAGGGGACAGCACTCCAAGTGTAGCAGCCAATGATACATTAGACGGAATTCCGGTAGTAATCGGAACCAGCCCAGGCCAGGTAAGCTTGACAGGAGTAACGGTTCCGGCCGGCCTGACCCTGAATGCAGACGGAACAATTACGGTGAACGCCAACACGGCATCAGGCAGTTACACGGTAGTGTATGAGATCTGTGAAGTGGGGGCCAACCCAATCAATTGCGATCAGGCAACTGTTACGGTAGTTGTAAGCAACGCAATTGTTGCCACTGACGATACCCCAGCAGCAGTAGCCACAGGGGACAGCACTCCAAGTGTAGCAGCCAATGATACATTAGACGGAATTCCGGTAGTAATCGGAACCAGCCCAGGCCAGGTAAGCTTGACAGGAGTAACGGTTCCGGCCGGCCTGACCCTGAATGCAGACGGAACAATTACGGTGAACGCCAACACGGCATCAGGCAGTTACACGGTAGTGTATGAGATCTGTGAAGTGGGGGCCAACCCAATCAATTGCGATCAGGCAACTGTTACGGTAGTTGTAAGCAACGCAATTGTTGCCACTGACGATACCCCAGCAGCAGTAGCCACAGGGGACAGCACCCCAAGTGTAGCAGCCAATGATACATTAGACGGAATTCCGGTAGTAATCGGAACCAGCCCAGGCCAGGTAAGCTTGACAGGAGTAACGGTTCCGGCCGGCCTGACCCTGAATGCAGACGGAACAATTACGGTGAACGCCAACACGGCATCAGGCAGTTACACGGTAGTGTATGAGATCTGTGAAGTGGGGGCCAACCCAATCAATTGCGATCAGGCAACTGTTACGGTAGTTGTAAGCAACGCAATTGTTGCCACTGACGATACCCCAGCAGCAGTAGCCACAGGGGACAGCACTCCAAGTGTAGCAGCCAATGATACATTAGACGGAATTCCGGTAGTAATCGGAACCAGCCCAGGCCAGGTAAGCTTGACAGGAGTAACGGTTCCGGCCGGCCTGACCCTGAATGCAGACGGAACAATTACGGTGAACGCCAACACGGCATCAGGCAGTTACACGGTAGTGTATGAGATCTGTGAAGTGGGGGCCAACCCAATCAATTGCGATCAGGCAACTGTTACGGTAGTTGTAAGCAACGCAATTGTTGCCACTGACGATACCCCAGCAGCAGTAGCCACAGGGGACAGCACTCCAAGTGTAGCAGCCAATGATACATTAGACGGAATTCCGGTAGTAATCGGAACCAGCCCAGGCCAGGTAAGCTTGACAGGAGTAACGGTTCCGGCCGGCCTGACCCTGAATGCAGACGGAACAATTACGGTGAACGCCAACACGGCATCAGGCAGTTACACGGTAGTGTATGAGATCTGTGAAGTGGGGGCCAACCCAATCAATTGCGATCAGGCAACTGTTACGGTAGTTGTAAGCAACGCAATTGTTGCCACTGACGATACCCCAGCAGCAGTAGCCACAGGGGACAGCACTCCAAGTGTAGCAGCCAATGATACATTAGACGGAATTCCGGTAGTAATCGGAACCAGCCCAGGCCAGGTAAGCTTGACAGGAGTAATGGTTCCGGCCGGCCTGACCCTGAATGCAGACGGAACAATTACGGTGAACGCCAACACGGCATCAGGCAGTTACACGGTAGTGTATGAGATCTGTGAAGTGGGGGCCAACCCAATCAATTGCGATCAGGCAACTGTTACGGTAGTTGTAAGCAACGCAATTGTTGCCACTGACGATACCCCAGCAGCAGTAGCCACAGGGGACAGCACCCCAAGTGTAGCAGCCAATGATACATTAGACGGAATTCCGGTAGTAATCGGAACCAGCCCAGGCCAGGTAAGCTTGACAGGAGTAATGGTTCCGGCCGGCCTGACCCTGAATGCAGACGGAACAATTACGGTGAACGCCAACACGGCATCAGGCAGTTACACGGTAGTGTATGAGATCTGTGAAGTGGGGGCCAACCCAATCAATTGCGATCAGGCAACTGTTACGGTAGTTGTAAGCAACGCAATTGTTGCCACTGACGATACCCCAGCAGCAGTAGCCACAGGGGACAGCACCCCAAGTGTAGCAGCCAATGATACATTAGACGGAATTCCGGTAGTAATCGGAACCAGCCCAGGCCAGGTAAGCTTGACAGGAGTAACGGTTCCGGCCGGCCTGACCCTGAATGCAGACGGAACAATTACGGTGAACGCCAACACGGCATCAGGCAGTTACACGGTAGTGTATGAGATCTGTGAAGTGGGGGCCAACCCAATCAATTGCGATCAGGCAACTGTTACGGTAGTTGTAAGCAACGCAATTGTTGCCACTGACGATACCCCAGCAGCAGTAGCCACAGGGGACAGCACTCCAAGTGTAGCAGCCAATGATACATTAGACGGAATTCCGGTAGTAATCGGAACCAGCCCAGGCCAGGTAAGCTTGACAGGAGTAACGGTTCCGGCCGGCCTGACCCTGAATGCAGACGGAACAATTACGGTGAACGCCAACACGGCATCAGGCAGTTACACGGTAGTGTATGAGATCTGTGAAGTGGGGGCCAACCCAATCAATTGCGATCAGGCAACTGTTACGGTAGTTGTAAGCAACGCAATTGTTGCCACTGACGATACCCCAGCAGCAGTAGCCACAGGGGACAGCACCCCAAGTGTAGCAGCCAATGATACATTAGACGGAATTCCGGTAGTAATCGGAACCAGCCCAGGCCAGGTAAGCTTGACAGGAGTAATGGTTCCGGCCGGCCTGACCCTGAATGCAGACGGAACAATTACGGTGAACGCCAACACGGCATCAGGCAGTTACACGGTAGTGTATGAGATCTGTGAAGTGGGGGCCAACCCAATCAATTGCGATCAGGCAACTGTTACGGTAGTTGTAAGCAACGCAATTGTTGCCACTGACGATACCCCAGCAGCAGTAGCCACAGGGGACAGCACCCCAAGTGTAGCAGCCAATGATACATTAGACGGAATTCCGGTAGTAATCGGAACCAGCCCAGGCCAGGTAAGCTTGACAGGAGTAACGGTTCCGGCCGGCCTGACCCTGAATGCAGACGGAACAATTACGGTGAACGCCAACACGGCATCAGGCAGTTACACGGTAGTGTATGAGATCTGTGAAGTGGGGGCCAACCCAATCAATTGCGATCAGGCAACTGTTACGGTAGTTGTAAGCAACGCAATTGTTGCCACTGACGATACCCCAGCAGCAGTAGCCACAGGGGACAGCACTCCAAGTGTAGCAGCCAATGATACATTAGACGGAATTCCGGTAGTAATCGGAACCAGCCCAGGCCAGGTAAGCTTGACAGGAGTAACGGTTCCGGCCGGCCTGACCCTGAATGCAGACGGAACAATTACGGTGAACGCCAACACGGCATCAGGCAGTTACACGGTAGTGTATGAGATCTGTGAAGTGGGGGCCAACCCAATCAATTGCGATCAGGCAACTGTTACGGTAGTTGTAAGCAACGCAATTGTTGCCACTGACGATACCCCAGCAGCAGTAGCCACAGGGGACAGCACTCCAAGTGTAGCAGCCAATGATACATTAGACGGAATTCCGGTAGTAATCGGAACCAGCCCAGGCCAGGTAAGCTTGACAGGAGTAACGGTTCCGGCCGGCCTGACCCTGAATGCAGACGGAACAATTACGGTGAACGCCAACACGGCATCAGGCAGTTACACGGTAGTGTATGAGATCTGTGAAGTGGGGGCCAACCCAATCAATTGCGATCAGGCAACTGTTACGGTAGTTGTAAGCAACGCAATTGTTGCCACTGACGATACCCCAGCAGCAGTAGCCACAGGGGACAGCACTCCAAGTGTAGCAGCCAATGATACATTAGACGGAATTCCGGTAGTAATCGGAACCAGCCCAGGCCAGGTAAGCTTGACAGGAGTAATGGTTCCGGCCGGCCTGACCCTGAATGCAGACGGAACAATTACGGTGAACGCCAACACGGCATCAGGCAGTTACACGGTAGTGTATGAGATCTGTGAAGTGGGGGCCAACCCAATCAATTGCGATCAGGCAACTGTTACGGTAGTTGTAAGCAACGCAATTGTTGCCACTGACGATACCCCAGCAGCAGTAGCCACAGGGGACAGCACTCCAAGTGTAGCAGCCAATGATACATTAGACGGAATTCCGGTAGTAATCGGAACCAGCCCAGGCCAGGTAAGCTTGACAGGAGTAACGGTTCCGGCCGGCCTGACCCTGAATGCAGACGGAACAATTACGGTGAACGCCAACACGGCATCAGGCAGTTACACGGTAGTGTATGAGATCTGTGAAGTGGGGGCCAACCCAATCAATTGCGATCAGGCAACTGTTACGGTAGTTGTAAGCAACGCAATTGTTGCCACTGACGATACCCCAGCAGCAGTAGCCACAGGGGACAGCACTCCAAGTGTAGCAGCCAATGATACATTAGACGGAATTCCGGTAGTAATCGGAACCAGCCCAGGCCAGGTAAGCTTGACAGGAGTAACGGTTCCGGCCGGCCTGACCCTGAATGCAGACGGAACAATTACGGTGAACGCCAACACGGCATCAGGCAGTTACACGGTAGTGTATGAGATCTGTGAAGTGGGGGCCAACCCAATCAATTGCGATCAGGCAACTGTTACGGTAGTTGTAAGCAACGCAATTGTTGCCACTGACGATACCCCAGCAGCAGTAGCCACAGGGGACAGCACTCCAAGTGTAGCAGCCAATGATACATTAGACGGAATTCCGGTAGTAATCGGAACCAGCCCAGGCCAGGTAAGCTTGACAGGAGTAATGGTTCCGGCCGGCCTGACCCTGAATGCAGACGGAACAATTACGGTGAACGCCAACACGGCATCAGGCAGTTACACGGTAGTGTATGAGATCTGTGAAGTGGGGGCCAACCCAATCAATTGCGATCAGGCAACTGTTACGGTAGTTGTAAGCAACGCAATTGTTGCCACTGACGATACCCCAGCAGCAGTAGCCACAGGGGACAGCACCCCAAGTGTAGCAGCCAATGATACATTAGACGGAATTCCGGTAGTAATCGGAACCAGCCCAGGCCAGGTAAGCTTGACAGGAGTAATGGTTCCGGCCGGCCTGACCCTGAATGCAGACGGAACAATTACGGTGAACGCCAACACGGCATCAGGCAGTTACACGGTAGTGTATGAGATCTGTGAAGTGGGGGCCAACCCAATCAATTGCGATCAGGCAACTGTTACGGTAGTTGTAAGCAACGCAATTGTTGCCACTGACGATACCCCAGCAGCAGTAGCCACAGGGGACAGCACCCCAAGTGTAGCAGCCAATGATACATTAGACGGAATTCCGGTAGTAATCGGAACCAGCCCAGGCCAGGTAAGCTTGACAGGAGTAACGGTTCCGGCCGGCCTGACCCTGAATGCAGACGGAACAATTACGGTGAACGCCAACACGGCATCAGGCAGTTACACGGTAGTGTATGAGATCTGTGAAGTGGGGGCCAACCCAATCAATTGCGATCAGGCAACTGTTACGGTAGTTGTAAGCAACGCAATTGTTGCCACTGACGATACCCCAGCAGCAGTAGCCACAGGGGACAGCACTCCAAGTGTAGCAGCCAATGATACATTAGACGGAATTCCGGTAGTAATCGGAACCAGCCCAGGCCAGGTAAGCTTGACAGGAGTAACGGTTCCGGCCGGCCTGACCCTGAATGCAGACGGAACAATTACGGTGAACGCCAACACGGCATCAGGCAGTTACACGGTAGTGTATGAGATCTGTGAAGTGGGGGCCAACCCAATCAATTGCGATCAGGCAACTGTTACGGTAGTTGTAAGCAACGCAATTGTTGCCACTGACGATACCCCAGCAGCAGTAGCCACAGGGGACAGCACTCCAAGTGTAGCAGCCAATGATACATTAGACGGAATTCCGGTAGTAATCGGAACCAGCCCAGGCCAGGTAAGCTTGACAGGAGTAACGGTTCCGGCCGGCCTGACCCTGAATGCAGACGGAACAATTACGGTGAACGCCAACACGGCATCAGGCAGTTACACGGTAGTGTATGAGATCTGTGAAGTGGGGGCCAACCCAATCAATTGCGATCAGGCAACTGTTACGGTAGTTGTAAGCAACGCAATTGTTGCCACTGACGATACCCCAGCAGCAGTAGCCACAGGGGACAGCACTCCAAGTGTAGCAGCCAATGATACATTAGACGGAATTCCGGTAGTAATCGGAACCAGCCCAGGCCAGGTAAGCTTGACAGGAGTAATGGTTCCGGCCGGCCTGACCCTGAATGCAGACGGAACAATTACGGTGAACGCCAACACGGCATCAGGCAGTTACACGGTAGTGTATGAGATCTGTGAAGTGGGGGCCAACCCAATCAATTGCGATCAGGCAACTGTTACGGTAGTTGTAAGCAACGCAATTGTTGCCACTGACGATACCCCAGCAGCAGTAGCCACAGGGGACAGCACCCCAAGTGTAGCAGCCAATGATACATTAGACGGAATTCCGGTAGTAATCGGAACCAGCCCAGGCCAGGTAAGCTTGACAGGAGTAACGGTTCCGGCCGGCCTGACCCTGAATGCAGACGGAACAATTACGGTGAACGCCAACACGGCATCAGGCAGTTACACGGTAGTGTATGAGATCTGTGAAGTGGGGGCCAACCCAATCAATTGCGATCAGGCAACTGTTACGGTAGTTGTAAGCAACGCAATTGTTGCCACTGACGATACCCCAGCAGCAGTAGCCACAGGGGACAGCACTCCAAGTGTAGCAGCCAATGATACATTAGACGGAATTCCGGTAGTAATCGGAACCAGCCCAGGCCAGGTAAGCTTGACAGGAGTAACGGTTCCGGCCGGCCTGACCCTGAATGCAGACGGAACAATTACGGTGAACGCCAACACGGCATCAGGCAGTTACACGGTAGTGTATGAGATCTGTGAAGTGGGGGCCAACCCAATCAATTGCGATCAGGCAACTGTTACGGTAGTTGTAAGCAACGCAATTGTTGCCACTGACGATACCCCAGCAGCAGTAGCCACAGGGGACAGCACTCCAAGTGTAGCAGCCAATGATACATTAGACGGAATTCCGGTAGTAATCGGAACCAGCCCAGGCCAGGTAAGCTTGACAGGAGTAACGGTTCCGGCCGGCCTGACCCTGAATGCAGACGGAACAATTACGGTGAACGCCAACACGGCATCAGGCAGTTACACGGTAGTGTATGAGATCTGTGAAGTGGGGGCCAACCCAATCAATTGCGATCAGGCAACTGTTACGGTAGTTGTAAGCAACGCAATTGTTGCCACTGACGATACCCCAGCAGCAGTAGCCACAGGGGACAGCACCCCAAGTGTAGCAGCCAATGATACATTAGACGGAATTCCGGTAGTAATCGGAACCAGCCCAGGCCAGGTAAGCTTGACAGGAGTAACGGTTCCGGCCGGCCTGACCCTGAATGCAGACGGAACAATTACGGTGAACGCCAACACGGCATCAGGCAGTTACACGGTAGTGTATGAGATCTGTGAAGTGGGGGCCAACCCAATCAATTGCGATCAGGCAACTGTTACGGTAGTTGTAAGCAACGCAATTGTTGCCACTGACGATACCCCAGCAGCAGTAGCCACAGGGGACAGCACTCCAAGTGTAGCAGCCAATGATACATTAGACGGAATTCCGGTAGTAATCGGAACCAGCCCAGGCCAGGTAAGCTTGACAGGAGTAACGGTTCCGGCCGGCCTGACCCTGAATGCAGACGGAACAATTACGGTGAACGCCAACACGGCATCAGGCAGTTACACGGTAGTGTATGAGATCTGTGAAGTGGGGGCCAACCCAATCAATTGCGATCAGGCAACTGTTACGGTAGTTGTAAGCAACGCAATTGTTGCCACTGACGATACCCCAGCAGCAGTAGCCACAGGGGACAGCACTCCAAGTGTAGCAGCCAATGATACATTAGACGGAATTCCGGTAGTAATCGGAACCAGCCCAGGCCAGGTAAGCTTGACAGGAGTAACGGTTCCGGCCGGCCTGACCCTGAATGCAGACGGAACAATTACGGTGAACGCCAACACGGCATCAGGCAGTTACACGGTAGTGTATGAGATCTGTGAAGTGGGGGCCAACCCAATCAATTGCGATCAGGCAACTGTTACGGTAGTTGTAAGCAACGCAATTGTTGCCACTGACGATACCCCAGCAGCAGTAGCCACAGGGGACAGCACTCCAAGTGTAGCAGCCAATGATACATTAGACGGAATTCCGGTAGTAATCGGAACCAGCCCAGGCCAGGTAAGCTTGACAGGAGTAACGGTTCCGGCCGGCCTGACCCTGAATGCAGACGGAACAATTACGGTGAACGCCAACACGGCATCAGGCAGTTACACGGTAGTGTATGAGATCTGTGAAGTGGGGGCCAACCCAATCAATTGCGATCAGGCAACTGTTACGGTAGTTGTAAGCAACGCAATTGTTGCCACTGACGATACCCCAGCAGCAGTAGCCACAGGGGACAGCACTCCAAGTGTAGCAGCCAATGATACATTAGACGGAATTCCGGTAGTAATCGGAACCAGCCCAGGCCAGGTAAGCTTGACAGGAGTAACGGTTCCGGCCGGCCTGACCCTGAATGCAGACGGAACAATTACGGTGAACGCCAACACGGCATCAGGCAGTTACACGGTAGTGTATGAGATCTGTGAAGTGGGGGCCAACCCAATCAATTGCGATCAGGCAACTGTTACGGTAGTTGTAAGCAACGCAATTGTTGCCACTGACGATACCCCAGCAGCAGTAGCCACAGGGGACAGCACTCCAAGTGTAGCAGCCAATGATACATTAGACGGAATTCCGGTAGTAATCGGAACCAGCCCAGGCCAGGTAAGCTTGACAGGAGTAACGGTTCCGGCCGGCCTGACCCTGAATGCAGACGGAACAATTACGGTGAACGCCAACACGGCATCAGGCAGTTACACGGTAGTGTATGAGATCTGTGAAGTGGGGGCCAACCCAATCAATTGCGATCAGGCAACTGTTACGGTAGTTGTAAGCAACGCAATTGTTGCCACTGACGATACCCCAGCAGCAGTAGCCACAGGGGACAGCACTCCAAGTGTAGCAGCCAATGATACATTAGACGGAATTCCGGTAGTAATCGGAACCAGCCCAGGCCAGGTAAGCTTGACAGGAGTAACGGTTCCGGCCGGCCTGACCCTGAATGCAGACGGAACAATTACGGTGAACGCCAACACGGCATCAGGCAGTTACACGGTAGTGTATGAGATCTGTGAAGTGGGGGCCAACCCAATCAATTGCGATCAGGCAACTGTTACGGTAGTTGTAAGCAACGCAATTGTTGCCACTGACGATACCCCAGCAGCAGTAGCCACAGGGGACAGCACTCCAAGTGTAGCAGCCAATGATACATTAGACGGAATTCCGGTAGTAATCGGAACCAGCCCAGGCCAGGTAAGCTTGACAGGAGTAATGGTTCCGGCCGGCCTGACCCTGAATGCAGACGGAACAATTACGGTGAACGCCAACACGGCATCAGGCAGTTACACGGTAGTGTATGAGATCTGTGAAGTGGGGGCCAACCCAATCAATTGCGATCAGGCAACTGTTACGGTAGTTGTAAGCAACGCAATTGTTGCCACTGACGATACCCCAGCAGCAGTAGCCACAGGGGACAGCACCCCAAGTGTAGCAGCCAATGATACATTAGACGGAATTCCGGTAGTAATCGGAACCAGCCCAGGCCAGGTAAGCTTGACAGGAGTAACGGTTCCGGCCGGCCTGACCCTGAATGCAGACGGAACAATTACTGTTGCGGCTAATATGCCTGCTGGAAATTATACGGTTACTTACACGATATGCGAAGTAACCAATACGTCTAACTGCAGTACGGCTAACGTTCTTGTTCTCGTTGAAGTTCCATCAATTGCCATAATTAAGACAGCGGTATTTAATGATGAAAATAGCAATGGAAATGCAGATGCTGGAGAAACAATAACTTATAACTTCAAGGTTACTAATACTGGAAATGCTCCTTTGTACAATATTACTGTTTCAGATCCATTAGCTGGTATTATTATGTCAGGAGGTCCAATAGATTTGAATGTAAATGCTATGGATGAAGTTTCTTTTAGTGCTCAATATAGCATCACGCAGATTGATATTAATAATGGAAGTGTTAGTAATCAGGCTAGTGTAATGGGTAGTACTCTAAGTGGAATTAAAGTTGAGGATAAGTCAGATAACATAAATAATCTAGGTGATAATCCAACAGTCTTATTACTAAGCGGATGTGTAATCAAAATTTTTAATGCCGTTTCAATAAATGGTGATAGCATGAACGAAAGATTCTATATACAAGGAATAGAATGTTATCCTGACAACACAGTTCAAATTTATAATCGTTGGGGTGTATTGGTTTTTGAAAGAGATCATTACAATAATACCGATGTTGCCTTTAGAGGAATTTCAGAAGGACGTGTTACCATTAAAGAATCAAATGGATTACCAGAGGGAACATATTATTATATCATAAAATATAAAGACCTTAAATCTAATCCTCATCAGGAAGCGGGTTATTTGTACTTGACCAAATAATATTCTATGCTAATTAATTGGCTTGTTGAAGTTGAGCTGTTATTAAAAATGAAAAAAATGAAAAAGTTAATTCTAGTTTTACTGTTTTGTTCAACTGCAAGTTTTGCACAGCAGGATGCACAATTTACACAATACATGTACAATCCCATTAATGTGAATCCTGCTTATGCAGGATCACGTGGAGTACTGAGTGTTTTTGGTTTATATCGTACCCAATGGGTTGGGTTAGATGGAGCGCCGGAAACAAGTAGTTTTTCTGTAAATACACCAGTTGGTAATAACGTTGGGTTAGGAGTTTCATTAATTAATGATAAAATTGGTCCAACAAACGAAAATAATTTATCTATTGATTTGTCATATTCTATACAAACATCAGAGAATGCTAAACTTTCTTTTGGCTTAAAAGGAACTGGAAATATTTTTAAACTTGATCCAACTAAATTATCGACGGAAGATCAGGGAGATCCTAAATTTCAAGATTTTAAAAATAAAATCACACCAAATGTAGGTGCAGGAGTCTATTGGCATTCTGATAAGGCATATGTTGGTCTTTCTGTACCAAATTTTATTGAAACTAATCGCTATGATGATAATGATGTTGCGATTTACAAGGACAAAATCAACTATTATTTTATCGCAGGTTATGTATTTGATTTAGATGGTTATGAAACCGTAAAATTTAAACCTGCTATAATGACAAAAGTGGTCGAAGGTTCACCATTGCAAGTAGATGCATCGGCTAACTTTATGTTCAACGATAAATTGGTAATTGGAGTGGCTTACAGATGGAGTGCTTCGGTAAGTGCATTGGCTGGTTTTCAAATTACAGATGGTTTGTATTTGGGTTATGCTTACGATCGTGAAACAACCAAATTAGTGAATTATAATTCAGGATCCCACGAAATATTCCTGCGTTTTGAATTCTTAAACAAATATGGACGTATAACTTCACCAAGATTTTTCTAATTATGAAAGTTAAAAATATAATTTATACTGCTGTTTTGTCGTCTTTTTGTTTTAACGGAACAGCTCAAAAAACAGTTTTGAATAAAGCAGAGAAGGAGTACAATCAATATGCTTTTGTAGACGCTATTGCTATTTATGAAAAAGTAGCAGAAATCGGATATAAGGATGAAAAAATGTTTCAGAGATTAGGAAACTCCTATTATTTTAATGCCGAATTACCGAAAGCTGCAAAGTGGTATGATGCGCTTTTTGCTTTTAACGAGGAGCAAGAACCTGAATATTATTATAGATATGCTCAGGTACTGAAATCTGTGGGTGATTATGCCAAATCAGATAAAATGCTGGAAATTTTTAATTTGAAAATTAAAACCGACGCAAGAGGAGTTTTATTCCAAAACAATAAAAATTATCTGGAGCAGATTAAAGCGAATTCAGGAAGATTTGATATCGCAAATGCCGGAATTAATTCGCAACAATCAGATTACGGAAGTACAATTTATAATAATAAATTAGTATTTGCTTCTGCTCGTGATACTGGAAGTGTTGTTAAAAAAATATTTAAATGGACTAATAAATCGTTTACGAATTTATTTACTGCGGAGTTAAAAGCGGATGGAACTTTAGAAAATCCAATTCGGTTTGAGAAAAAGATCAATTCTAAATTCAATGAATCTTCTCCGGTTTTCACCAAAGATGGCAAAACAATGTACTTTACCCGAAACAACTTTTTAGGCGGTAAAAAAGGGAAAGACAATAAAAGAGTTACATTATTGAAATTGTACAAAGCCGATTTTGTTAATGATAAATGGACCAATATTATAGAGTTGCCTTTTAATAGTGATCAATATAGTATTGCACATCCTGCTTTAAGTCTGGACGAAAAAAAGCTGTATTTCGCATCAGATATGCCGGGAAGTTTAGGACAATCAGATTTGTTTAGTGTTATTATTAATGAAGATGGAACCTTCGGGAAACCTGAAAATTTAGGAACTGTAATTAATACCGAAGGAAGAGAAACATTCCCGTTTATATCCGGAGATAATGAACTTTATTTTTCAAGCGACGGACGTCCTGGATTAGGCGGACTTGATGTATTTGTGGCAAAAATCAAGGAAGATGCTACTTTTGATCTGGTACAAAATATTGGCGAACCCGTAAATACCAAGTTGGATGATTTTGCTTTTATAATTGACAGCAATACACGTAAAGGTTACTTCTCATCCAACAAAGAAGGCGGAAATGGAAATGATGATATCTATAAATTCACAGAAACAAAAAGACTGGATTGTGAAAAAAAATTATTTGGAATTGTTTCAGATTCTCAAACTAACGAAGCTTTAGTCGATGCAAAAGTAATTTTGCTTGACGATAAGTTTAATGAAATTGGAACAATAATTTCGGATAAAAACGGAAGTTACAATTTTAATGTAAAATGCAATCAAACCTATTATGTAAGAGTTTCAAAACAAGATTATGAAACTAATGAAAGTCCGGTTACAATTCAGCCAACAAATGATAAACCTGAAGTAGATATTAAATTAAATAAACAAATCAAGCAAAAGAAGTAGGGACAGATTTGGCTAAAACCTTAGAGATTCCTATTATTTATTTTGATCTGGATAAATCATTTATTCGTCAGGAAGCTGCTTTTGAATTAGAGAAAGTACTTGCTGTAATGAAACAATATCCTGAAATGAAAATCGATGTTCGTTCTCATACAGACAGTAGACAGGCTCAGGAATATAATATGAAATTGTCTAATAAAAGAGCAAAAGCAACAATCGAATGGTTTGTAAAACGAGGAATTGCCCAAAGCCGAATATCAGGGAAAGGATATGGCGAAAGTCAGTTAATCAATAAATGTTCAGATAATATAGCTTGTACAGAAGATGAACATCAGTTAAACAGAAGAAGTGAGTTCTTCGTGCTTTCAATTAAATAAAAAAATAGTAGAAATAATTGATAATTATAGTACTAATACCAAAGAGCTTGAAATGAGATTAGCTCTTTGGTTTTTTAAGCTTGAAATAGCTCCCCTAATAATCAATATTTATAAGATTGAAGTTAGGCAGTAGTTGTAATATTTTTTTAATATGGCCTGTAATTTATGATTGATTAATTATAGTTTTTACCTATAATGGAGTGCAATCTGGCCAATTTGACCAATAATTTTTATAGAATCTTTAAATGATAATTTAGAGCCATCCATGTGAATCCATCGATTTAAAGGTTTTTCTAAAATTAAGTCCTGAGTTTTTGAAGAGCCATATATTTTTTTCATTCGCATAAAAATCTCTACATCAAAAACCCATTTTGTTATGAATTTTTCGTTAAAAGTTTTTTCTATGATTTCTCTTGTCATTATTTTGGCGCCACATTGTGTATCATTAATTTCCATTCCAAGAATTTTTCTGATGATATAATTTATCGTTTTGCTAATGATAGCTCTTGCAGATTGTTTGGTGATGTCAGCTCCCATTCTTGAAATTCTGGAACCAAAAACTAATTTGTATTTAGAGTTATAAATAGTATCTGCCAAATCTTGAAAATCATCAAAATTGGTGGATAAATCGGCGTCTAAAAAACCGATGTAATCAAATTGATTTTGCTTGGCCAAGTGTAACATTCCCAGGCGGACAGCTTCAGCTTTTCCACCATTTTTTTCGCAATCATATACGCTAATATATTCTTCTTTTTCTTTTGTTAATTCATGCAAGACGGCTAATGTATTGTCTTTACTTCCATCGTTTACAAAACACAAATGGTATCCTAAATTTTTATGTACAAAAGATTTAAATTCATCACTAGACAAACGAGTTTCCTCGTTATAACACGGAATAACAACTCCAATACACTTGTTTTGGATATACCGCTCTTTCGAATTGGGTTTTTCCGTAACACTTTTTTCAATGGTAGAGCCTATTAATCTTTTTACTCTTGCGCCAATTTCGCTTAAGCTCAAAGGCTTCTTCATGTAGTCATCAATACCTAAATCAAAACCTTTTATAATGACTTCTTCGTCAGTATTACCAGATAAAACCATTACAGGAGTGTTGTCTTTTTTTATTTGTTTAATATGCTTGACTACTTCTAGACCAGACGCATGCTCATTTATAGATTCTGTATTAGAAAGATTAGACATATTAATGTCAACAATAACTAAATTTGGTTTTTCACTTTCATATTTGGTAATGGCATCTATTATATTGTCTGTACTTACAACTTCATATCCTAAACCACTTAGCAATTTTTCTAAAGACAACAGAACCAATTGCTGATCATCTACTATTAGCATTTTCATAATATTACATTTAAGTTTATTGTATTGATTTAAAACATTGTATATACATCATTATAATTTTGTCCATTGAAAGGGCACTAGCAGCGTTAAAATTGGCAATAGCTAATTCTTTTCGATAGGCATCATTTGAAATAATTTTATCAATCGCTATAGCTAAAGATGCTGCACTTTCTGGATTAAAAAATTCTCCTTTGTACCCTTCATCTTTAATTAGCAAGGCCAAATCACCCAAGTCAGGCATGATAACTGCTTTGCCATAGCTTCCTGCTTGATGCAACACTCCAGAACTACCAGTAGTAGATGTATAAGGAAACACTACAATTGTGCTATCAGTAAAAATTCGTTCTACATTATTTTCTTCAACATAGCCAGTAAAAATTATTCCCTCAACGTTTTTGTATTTTTCGTGCACTCCATCTAAATATCCAGGTGTGTTTGGACTATCTGTTCCAGCAATCACGACTTCTAATTTTTCTGGATTTGTTTTTCTAACAATTTCGACTGCTTCAATTAAAATTTCCACTTTTTTGTAGGTTCCAAATTTCCCAAAAGCCATAATTTGTTTAGGACCAGATTTAATTTCAAAATTAGGATTTTTGACTGATTCGAATGTTCCATGTGGAATTAGCATTACATTTTTGGTATGGTATTTAGCATTTAAAACATCTATATATTTATGAATAGTTACAGCAACTTTATTGGCTTTCAAAATGCATCGGGTAATGCTAGTTCCAATAAAATTATAGATCTTCTGCATAATTTTACTCTTTGTGAATCCCGCTTTTTCTAAATCAACTTGTTCTAAAATGTTGTGTAATAAAACCACTGTTTTGTATCCAAAAATTCTCAAAATCATGGGTAACAATAATCCCAAGGCAGAAGGTATTTTTTTGTCTCCAAATTTCACAAACTGAAGATTAAACAAAATCACATCTGGTTTTTCTTGTCGAACTGCATTTAGAACAGAAAAAATAATGGTATAACTGTTAAACCTCCAACATTCTTTTACTTTTACCTTTTCTTTCTGGTCAAAGTCTAATTGTTTCGCTTCAGATGTTTTATCTGATAATAAAATTAATTCGGCTACTTCTGAGTTTTGAACAAAGTTTTTTACCAAGTGATAACCATATTCATTTAGTGTAACTTTACTTGGCGGAAATGCAGTGACTACAGCTACTTTCATATTTAAAATGTTACTTTTTATTGTTATTAAAAAAGAAAAAAAACAATTGAAATAATAATAATACCACCATCGCGATGATTTGCATAATAACCACCTGTTCGAGTGAATCATGATAGAGGACTATTAGAATTATTTGTGTAAGTCCCAGAAAGGCTGATATTATGACAGGTACATACTTATTTATAGAAAGAAAATAGTAAGTAAAAATATTTGCGATGGCAAAAATTGAAGTTGCCAATGCATATTTCCACAATAAGAAAGCAATGGGTAGGTATTTCTCGCCAAACATTAATAGCACTACAATTTCTGGAAATAAGAGTGCACTTAGAACAATTATTGTAGACAAGCAAACAATATATAAAACATATTTTAATAGAATCGGAAGTGTATCTTCACCCTGTTTTTTTAACTGTATTACTTTGGGCAGAAGGAGCATTACAAACATCCAAGCGACAAAATACACCACCCGACCTATTAATGCTAAAGAAGCATATAAGCCCGCTTTTTCATTATCAAAATAATGTTTAACCAACATAATATCACTATTGTTAATGATGATTTGCGTTAATTCATAAAAGGCTGTTAAAGCGAAAAATGTAATAATGGATTTTGTGTCTAAATTGTCACTTAGAGTATGGTTGTTTTTACTGTTAATTATTTTTTGAAAAGGAATCAAACCAAATCCAAAAGAAATTAAAATTCCTAGTGCGATAATAATAGAAGATTGAATTTGAGGTAAAAGGTAGAGTAACAAAAGTGTCAAAATCAAACGACATAACATTTCAAAATAGTAGGTTTTTGACAAATTTCTCAGATCATTTTTTCCCTGATACAAACCTCTATTAATGCTCATTATAAAATACATTGGAAGTCCAAAACCAAACAAAACGAACATTAGTGACGTTTTGGTTTTAAAAATTTCTTGCAATTGATGACCGAAAACCACAACTGTAAATCCCAGTATTACACCGAAAAGAAGTGCATACTTAAAAATAAATTTTAAAAAAATATGCAATTGCGTTCCTTCAAGCAAAACAGCATATTTAGCAGCAGTAACCTGGAATGTCATTCCAACAAAAGACAATACTAAAAGCAAAGTTATTAAGATCGCAGCGTCAGCAAATCCAGAAGGACCAAGTATCCTTCCTAATAGTAGATTGTACAAATAATTGCCTGCATTTACAAATAAAATTGTAAGCATAAAAAAATTCTCCGCAGTGATCTTTTTATAAGTATTTTTAATATTCAATTCAAGTGTGTGGTATTAAATAAATAATAAAATTTTAAAAGGCTGATTCTTACAAACAAATGTAATGAAAATAAGAAAAGTTTAACAAAAATAAAAAGGAATTTATCTGATAAATTCCTTTTTGGCAACAATTAACTAAACCAACATATTTATTATGAATTGTAATTTTTGAAATTTAACAGTAATTTTAACCAGCGCCTTGACAAAATATTTAAGCACACAATGTTTTTTTATAAAATAACATCACTACAAATGGTCTCATTACATCATTGTGGTAATAATTATTTTTAGAGTATTATTCTGATTTAAAATTATTACTCTTGTATGACTTTTTTTGATATTTTAGATGTTTGGTAGTGTTTCTTTCGATGAAAGGACATTTTGTACAGTTATATTGTTTTCTTCTATAGAACGATATCGCTATATTTACAAAAACAATAATCTAAAACAAGAGTGATTGAAAGAGACTTCTAATAAATATTTGATAGTAGCCTTACTTTTTGGATTGACTTTCCATGGCAGCGCTATTTTTTTTACTTTAGAAAGTACTTACGATGCTCTAATTCACATGTTTTTCGGAAATCATTATGCCCACAGTTGGTTTGAACCTTGGAATTATAGTTGGTATACGGGTTTTAATGTGATGAGTTATCCTCCATTAGTGCACCAAACAATTGGTTTACTTTCTTTAATTGGGGGTTTGAAATTTGGTATGTTTACTGTTGCCATTGTTGGAATTATTTTATTCATTACAGGAGCTTTTAGATTTTCACTTTTAATAACTGGAAATCGAACCGTTGCAGGCTATTCTGCTATTCTGGCGGTGGTTTCTTCTTCTTTTGTCGAAACATTGCATATTTTTGGACAGCTACCCAGTATTATTGGAGTTTCTGTTTTAATGCATGCACTTCCAGAGATTTATATTTTTATCAAAACGGGCAAAAAGAAATATTACTTCACCTCTCTGTCTTTGATGGGCGTAACCGTTTGTTCGCATCATGTTACACCTTTATTTGGAATGGTATTTTTTGTTTCGCCTTTAATCGGTATGATAGTAATGGATACCGCTCGCGAAAATGTCAATTCATTCAAGGAAATCACATTGAAAATATTCTATAAAACATTTCTATCATTATTAAAACGGATTATTCTTTTCTGTGGTAGCGCCGTTTTTCTGCTAGTATTTTGTATACTGCCGTATTGGATTAATTCTAAAGCCAATCCCATCACTCAGGTTCCTATTCCGCATGGGAGTCGCGATAATTTTATAGAAGTAACCTCTTCTGGCTTGATGTTCTTTTTAATACCTTGGGGAATATTACTTTTTATATTGCCTTATATATTTTATAGATATTACAGCAAAAGGTATATTTTTTTCGGATTATCCTTAACCTTGCTAACTGTTTTAGGAACTGGCGGCACAACTCCAATTCCCTTAGCAATTTTAGGAGAAAATGCTTTTAATATCCTAACCTTGGATCGCTTTACACTTTGGGCTTCTATAATGAGTTTGCCTATTTTTGGTGAGTTTGTGTACCGATTAGTTGAAGTTGACTTAAGAACGGCTTTGCAAGTAAAATTTGGGAGTGTTTATAGGAGGATTGTAGGCGGGTTATTTGCTGGTTGCTTTTTGTTTTTTGGAGTGTTTACCATGACGTTAGGGTATTTTAGACCCTTGCAACCGCAAAAAATTAACTTTTTACCAATTGTCAATTTCTTAAATCAGGATCAGCATGATCATTGGCGGTTTCTGCCATTAGGTTTTGGCGATCAAATGGCCTACTTATCAACACAAACCAAGGCAATGACGGTTGATGGAAATTACCATTCGGCGAGAAGATTACCAGAATTGACTTCTCGTGCGGTAGAAAGGCTGGAAAACTCCAAATTTCGAGGACTTGAAGGTATTGGTTCCTTGCAACAATTTCTTACGGTTCCTGAAAAATACAATTTGAAATATGTTTTTTCTAACGATAAATTCTACGATCCAATTCTCTATTTCTGCGGTTGGCATCGATTATCACAATTAGAAAATGGTATAATGGTGTGGGAAAAACTAAATGTGCAGCCCCTGTCTAAAATTCTTCCAAAAGATGAAGTACCGATCTATTTGAAATTAATGTGGGGAATTATTCCGATGTTAACAATTCTTCTTGCTTTTATACTTAATGTTCAGATTATTTGGTTGCAGGCCTTAAAAATAAAGCCTTTAGAAAAACCTTCTTTCAATAAGTATGGAATTGTTTATGCTAATTTTCCAAGAGCGATGATAAAATTTCTACACATTTGGGCAGTGATTTTACTGCTAATTATAAGCTTTGGAATATATCGCATTTACATCAAAAATGCTACGCAGATTAGTCCTGAAAATGTTGTAAAAGCGTATTATGATGCCCTGGATTTTAAGTTTTATGATAAAGCGCACTCTTATGTTGTTCTTAATAAAGAATACTCGGTGGCTCAGTTTATACTGGAAATTTCTGTTTCTGATGGTATTCTTAATTCTTATGCCAAGTTAGATGCTATAGAAACTAAAATTGTTCAGCAAAGTAAAGACAAAGCCAGAGTTATTGCTACAACCAAATGGGTTACACCATTAGAATTAATTGAAAAAAAGTACACACATAACGTTCAGAAAATAAAAGGGAAATGGTTCATTATTCCAGATAAAAAAGATACCGATATTCCTCCGGACGAATTTATTTCAGACAATATCAATTCGTATTACAAGCAAGGGAGACGAAAGATAACTACCCAACAGACCTATCATGAAGATGTGCTGCGCCAACCAGATTTAGAAATTATATCGGCAAGTTTGGTAAAAATAGAGAGTCAATATATCGTGATTGGTGAAGTTCAAAATATAGATAATGTTCCTGCAGATGTGGTATTGAAAGCTACTTTATATGATCGAAATGATAAATCGATTGCCGTATTCAACGCAAAGTATACTATTAAACATAAGTTGATGCCAAAAGAAGTCACGAGTTTTAAGGTGAATTTTGAAGATATTGCGTGGTTAAAGCTAACTGATGTAAAGCCAACAACTTTTAACCCCGATGAATTTACACCAAAAGAATTGAAAAATATTCCCACTACATTTGATATTCAAAGCGCTGGAAATGTGGCAACCACAGACTTGTATAATTCGGTTGCTATTTCAGATTTAGTGATAGATAACAACCAGATCAAAGGTACTTTATTCAATTACGGAATTCAAGAAGTAACCATTCCAGAGCTCTTAATTTCGTATTACAATGAAAAAAAAGAATTGGTTTATGTTGATCATCAGTTTATAAAAGAGGGTGTTCGCATTCAGCGTAAGCAATATTTTACCTATAATTTGCCAAGAGATTTGAATCCTGTTATTATAAAATCTTCAACAGAAAATTGTTTTGTAAATGGTTTAAAATCAGAAGCTCTTGCTCGTGCGGTAATTCCGGTAAGAAACAATAAACAAGAAAGTGCACAAATGCAAAGGGTTAAAGGACATAAAGTGTATTCTTTTATTAAAATTGAAATCAATAATTACATTGGAAATCCTAGATAATGAAGAATAAAATCTCTATATTTTGTTTATTTACCATATTATTGGTATCAGTCACTTTATTGCCTAAAAAACAAGCGGGTACTATTGTACTAATGACCCAACAGAACACCTTTATAGCGGGTGCCAAAATAGCTTTAGATTTTAAGGTAAATTCGTCAAATAGACCGCAGTTGTTTTTAATTCATTCTTTAGGAAAAACACTTTTAGATGGCGCCATAAAAAATGATAAATTAACTTTTACCCTTCCTAAAAGTTATGCTAAAAAATCGGGTCGTATTGATTGGTTTTTGGTTGTAAACGGAGAAAATAAACTACAGGGAAACTTTGAAATTTTGCCCAATAACGGCACTAAAACGGATATCGAAAATTATTTAGGCCCACCAAATACGTTGGTAGGAGATGGTCATTTTGTAATGTACGTTACCATTCCGACAGATGGCTTTGATAATCCGAAACCAGAAAATACTCCTGTAATTTTTAGAAGTCAGTTTTTAAATACTATTACAAGTCAAACGGTAAAAACGAAAGATCTTATTGCTTGGAAAATAATTGATGCTCCTACAAAATCTGGAATAGTTTTGGTCTCTGCTCAATGCAATGCTACCATTACTAAAGAATTTGATGCTGTAATTTTTCCTGGAATCGCTACAAATTTCATAATTTCTTTTAGTAGAAATCATCAATATGCTGATGGAAATCAAATTACGACCTTAAAAACCGCTATTATTAAAGACAAATTTGGTAACGTTGTAAGCGACGGAACCATGGTGTCATTTGTGATTTCTACAAGTAGTAATATGGTTTTAAAATCATTTGGCACAACTATAAACGGAGTAGCAACCGCTCAGATTTTGCATCCTGATCACCAAGATGTTTATACTGCAAAAGCGTATGTGACGGGAATAGCAGAAAGTAATTCTATAGCAATTAACTACAAACCGATTAATCCGAAAATTGAATTTGAATTTTCAAAAGATAAGCGCACTATAATAGTCGGTCCGTTGCGTAGTTTTATGAATCAGTTAGTTCCAGACGGAATTAAAGTGACTCTAAAAGTGTATCATCATAATCAACTCGTAGCAACTTTGCAAGAAGATAGTGTAAAAGGCCATGCTGTTTTTACTATTTCATCTGAATATTATAAAGAAAAAAAATATTCATTTGAAATTTCAACCTTAGGAAGTATTCAAAAAGTAGAAGAAAAAAATTATGATAGTAATTAATAATAAAAATAATTATCGAGCAATTTTAATAGTTTCATTTATTGCGATTAATATTTTGGTATTATTTGGAATGAGTGAAATTTTGGGCTACTTAAATTCGGGAGCAGATAGAAGTTCGATGCTGCATTTAGAGAAAGAGACTTCAGATACATATTTACCAAAAGTAACGTGGGAAACTTTCAAAAATCAAGGTAGACGAATGGAAAATCAAACCATCCAGAAAATTGAGAAACATTATTTGTTTTCTTATGTAATAAAAAATAATGCTCTTAAAAACAATGTCAATGATGGAATTGACGATTATTTTACAGAAAGTTCGAGAAAGCAATTAGAACAAATTATAGCCTATAATAAGGCCAAAAAAATTTCGATCCAGAGTACAACAATAGAACATCATGCATCCTTAGATTTTTATAGCGAAGACGGCCAACAAGTCGTTTTTACCGATAAAAATGTAGTTGAATTTCAAAATATTTATCAAGATAACAAGCTTATAACTTCTGTTAGGGATACCGCAAATTATAAGGTTTTAATGTTGCTTGAGGATGGTTTTTGGCGTATTCGACATTATGTTCGGATGCAAAAAGAAAGGAGTTTGGTTGCTGTAGAATTAAATAAAAAAATATACACGGTAAAAGGAAATGAAATTTTAAAAAATGGTGTTACCTATATCATAAAAGGCATTAATTATTATCCTAAAAATTCTGCTTGGGATATGTTTGGAAATAAATTTAATAGAGATACAATAGCTACTGATTTTGAGTTTATTACAAAAGCAAAACTCAATACGATTAGGATTTTTGTTCCTTATGAAGAATTTGGTAAAGCAGAGGTTTCAAAAGAGAAATTAGACAAGTTAAAAATAGTTTTAGACTTGGCCGAAGAAAAAAAACTAGCTGTAATCGTTACATTATTCGATTTTTACGGAGATTATGCTCCAGAAAGCTGGACTTTAACGCATCGGCATGCAGAGAAAATTGTAACGACTTTTAAGGACAGCAAAAATGTTATTGCTTGGGATATTAAAAACGAACCTGATTTAGATTTTCAATCGCGCGGGGAACAAAATGTAAAGCCGTGGTTGGAAGAAATGATTGCAACAGTCAAAAAATTCGATCCTAATCATTTGGTTACTATTGGATATTCTAATATTGCATCGGGAGAGATACTAAAAGATAAGGTAGATTTTGTATCGTATCATTATTATGAAGACATTTCGCTTTTTGAAGACAAATTTGCTGTTTTAGAAAAAGCAACCAAAAAGCCTTTGGTAATGCAAGAATTTGGGCTTTCATCCAACCGTGGACTTTGGAGTTGGTTTGGCAATTCAAAAGAGGATCAGGCCGATTATCATAAAAAAATGCAATCTATATTCAAAAAGAAACAACTTGCATTTGTGTCTTGGACTTTATATGATTTTCCAAAAGTTCCAGATAAAGTTGCTGGAAAATGGCCGTGGATAAAAAACAAACAAAAACAGTTTGGATTCATCGATTCTGAAGGAAAAAACAAACCTTCTTTTTTATATATAAATTATTGATTTTAAGTTTAAAATGAAAAAGAATTTAGTCTTTTGTTTGACATTGAATTAACTTTTAAAATAGTACTTCACTAGAATTACATTGCCTTTACTGATTTTAAATTAGGTAAAATCTTACGGTTTTTGAGGCAAAAAAGGCGATCATGTTTTTGGTACTTGGCAAGTCTTTTTTGAATTTGTAGGCAATTTCAAAATTGATTTTTAAAAATGCAAAAGTACAACAGTAAACGGCAATGTAATTCTGGAAGTAACTGCAATAGTGGCATAATATTGGTGCAAACAGGATAAAGGCAGTGACAAAAATGAAATAAAAAACGCTTTTAATCTGTCATCTTTCAGACAGCTCTTAAATTCTTTCTTTGCTATTCATAATTAATTTTATTGTTTTGTTTCTTATTTCTGATACAAATTTACATTGCTTATAAGATTTTTTATTATTTTTTTCGATGATCGGCATTTTACTGTAGACGAATAATCAATGTTTATACTTAACTTGCAGTTAATTACAAATTATATGTTAAAAAATGAACATTAAAAAGGAAATAGTCTTAGTTTTTTGCTTTCTCCTTGGATTATCAATTCAAGCGCAAGATATGCAAGAGGGTTTTACCAATTTAGAAAAAGGAGAATTTGCTCAAGCCGAAATTTTTTTCAGCAAAATTTTAAAGATATATCCAGATAATAAAACGGCAAAGCTATGTTACGGGAGAGCTGTCGGTTTAAATTCGAGTCCTGAAAAAGCCACAGTGATTTTTTCTGAACTACTGAAAACCTATCCAGATGATTTTGAAATCCAGCTTAATTATGCGGAATGCCTGTTATGGAATAAAAATTTTTCTGAGGCAAAACCGTATTACTTTGGTCTGATAGCAAAGCATCCCGAAAGTTTTCCGGCTTTGTTAGGTTATGCAAATACTTTATCTAATTTAAAAGAATATAAGAAAGCTTTAGTTTATGTAAATAAAGCTTTGGCAGTTTCTGTTAAAAATCCAAACGCCTTGGTTTCTAAGAAATACATACGCATGGGATACTCTAATCAACTGGTACAACAACAAGATTATAATAGTGCACTTTCTTTATTAGATGAAAATTTTGAGGATTTTCCGAAAGACAAGGAAACATTAATGAATAAAGCTAATATTTATTTAATGACCAAAGATAAAAAAAATGCAACCAAGGCATATCAAGAATTAGCAGTAACCAAAAAGGATAGTTTGTTTTCTTTGAACGGATTATCATTGGTTGCGCATATAGCCGAAAGAGATAGCGAAGCTTTATCCATAGCCGAAAAAGCATTAAAAAAGAGCGAACTTATTGAGGATGTAAAATTACAAAATGAAACAAAAGAGCGTTATGTTCAGGCATTAATTTGGAATAAAAAATACAAAGAAGCAGCAGCAAAAATTAAGGAATACCAAATTAGCAATCCCAATGAAAATTGGGTATTAGCACTTTCTGCAACTTTAGGAATGTATCGCAGTGATTTTAAAGAAAGTATTGCTGACTACCAAAATATATTGGTGAACGATGCAAAATCATTCGATGGAAACTTAGGAATATCGAATGCTTATTTTGCGGATGGCGAGCCATTAAAAGCTTATGAAGCGGTAGATACTACCTTAAGAATATTTGAAAACCAAAAAGATGCTGTCGGATTTCTAAAAAAATTAAATGAAAATTTCACACCAAGTGTAGAGGAGAAGTTCAGTTATTCATTTGATAATGGTAAGAATGAAGCCTACGCAACTAATACAGTTTTGAATTTTCCAATATCGACGAAATGGTCCTTTTTAGGGACTTATCAATACAGGAAGACCGAAAATACAATCACTAAAAATTCGGCAACATCGAATGATTTTAAGTTAGGCGCACAGTGGCAATTTCATTCCAAAATAAATTTTAATGTTTTAGTAGGTTCTAGTAATGCGCGATCTTTCGTTAGTAGTTATAGTCAATTGTTAGTAGATGCATTTTTCAAAATAAAGCCCTTAAAATTGCAGGATTTAGAAGTGGGTTACAAGCGAGATATTCAGAACTTCAATGCTGATCTGGTGAGTAGAGAGATAACAGCTGATAATTTTTATTTCAATTATAATATTGGCACTAACTTCAAATTAGGATGGTTTACACAATATTTTTATAGCACACAAAGTGATAGTAACCAGCGAAACTTATTATTTACATCATTGTATTATAATTTTTTATCAAAACCAATTTTGAAAGCAGGCTTTAATTATCAATTCATTGCCTTTCAAAAGCAAGTACCAACAATTTATTTTAGTCCAAGTAAATTTAATGCTTACGAGATTTTTATTGATTTTTTGAAAGATGAAAAATCGGCTGAAAACAATACGATCTTTTACACATTAAGTGCTGCAACAGGATTTCAATACATTGAAAATGATAGCAAGCAATCGACTTATCGTGTGCAAGCTAAATTTGGCTGTAAATTTTCAGATCGTTTTTTGGCTAATTTTTATGGTGTTAAAAGTAATATTGCGTCTGCTACAGCTGCTGGTTTTCAATATACAGAAGTAGGTTTCCGTCTTAGATGGATGTTAACATCTAAACCAATATTCCAAGTCAAGAAAAATGTGGAATAACAATTTTTTCAATTTAGTAATATAAAAGAGGCATTGTCTTTTATAAAAATTGCTACAACAAATTCAGGCGTTTTATTAAATCAGTTCTATTGGCGCGATTTACAGCAATGACATCTTTAATAATTGACACGCTATTGTCTGGAGTGTAAGTAATTTTTTTGCGGTGATAATTAAAGAACTATGCGCTTTCAAAAACAGATTTTTAGATAATTTGTCTTCTGTCTTTTTAAGGGTGAAGTTGACGGTCACGTTTCATTTGGCAATACTTTTTATCTATGGAATTTTAAAATTTGCAAAAATCAATACTAAAGTTTATTTGTATAGACCGTAGATAAGGTTTGTAATATGGTTGACTTTGTTTTGACCAGAAAAGGCAGAGATTGGTCTCGAAGTCATACCTAAATTAAAGCAATTCGTAATAACAGCCTGTCCAGAGAAATAAAAGTTTGTAAAACGTTACTAATACGAGGATTGGCGGTTAATGATTTATTAGTTCTTCCTTTAAATTCTTCTGTTGAGTTAGCAAGTAATGACTATATTGTGGTTTTCGCCCAGCGTTATATAGCAGAAACTACTGAAGCTATAATTATGCCTAATATGAATATTATTAGATAATTAAATTTAAATGTTGGAATCATGAAACGTCTTTTCAAATTAAGCCTGAAAATCTTTAAATTGGCGAAAGTGGAATTGTTTAAGGATTTCTTTATGAAATATAAATATCAAAAAAAAGTCCTTTACAAAGAGTAAAGGACTTTCCGCTTAAATTCAAATCTTCCAAATTTAAATTTGTTTAGAGGACTAAACTGAAGTAAATATAGTTAAATTAATCTTTAGTTGTATATAAAATTGTAAAAAAAAGCTACTTAAAATACTATTAGATATTTCTGATCATGCATAGTGATAATCTAAGTTTTTTAAGTCGGTCACTAATCTGACATTATTGGTTTTAGATTCAATTACCATTTAAAGGAATGGAAGAGCCTGAAATTTTTAACGCGTTTTGTCAAAATATTTATCGCACATGACCAAAAATCCACATGCAAGCATAATTTTTTATGATATGAGAGATTTTGTAGTTTTATTTTTGTTGTATTGATATGAGGACCTTTTCGGGATATTTTTTTATAAATAGAATTTAAGGGGTACCTATCACATTGTAAGGAAAGATATTTTTTTTTTAATTTAGTTGTCGGCTGCTCACAATGGAAATTTATAAAACTTGCAGCTATTGAAAACGCGATTTGTATTACGGGATTGTATTTAATATTGCTTTTATAAGTTCTTCCTGCTATGCATTCCACCAGAGCTCCAGTAAACTGGCGAAGCAATCTTTGAGGTCGAAACCCAGCTGTCAAGGATTTCACTGCTATTGTGCAATGGCGTGCAGCGGGCCAAATTTTGTGTTTGGAGAAATGTAAATTTGAACCCAATTCTTGTATTTCTAATTTACAGGCGGTGCAACAAATAAATAAGTGTTACCGCTTTATAGCATAAATGAATGAAAAACCTAAACACAAGGATATGACTTTCAACTTTGCTGGAGAATAACCTTTGTAGGCTCATGAAAGAAAACACATTACATGTAGGCTCTTTAGACCACTAAATATAATAAAGGAAAGTCGCTAACTGTCTTCAATTGGCGCCATTTGGCTGGTGTGCCTAGCATGGGCGATAACCCTAGGGTGCAAGTCCCGAATACACCTTTACAAAGGGAAGTGTTAGATGAATGAAAGGGTGTCCATCGTTAGGTGGAATCTGAAGGTAGCAGTATGCAAAATCTCGGACTGACGGATAGAAACTATACAAGGCTAGAAATGTTCGATAAGGTTCCCTGCTAAACTGAAGTCTCAAACTGTGCGGAAACATTATGGTAAATACAGCAGGCAGATGAGAGGAAAGTTATCGTTCTTACCTTGGGAGGTCTTATAGAAATAGGGAACAAATGAAATCTATTTAAAAGAATGGCAGGAAGGAAAAACCTTTGTTCCTATTGTTGATGCCTGCATACGATGATTAGTTAAAAAAGGGTATATCAATTTTAGAATGCGCGCGATGATAGTTTTCTTTTTTACCTTTAATTTGTGGCAGGAGGGCTGGTCTGAATTGCATTTTCTGGCAAGGTAGTTTTTAGATTACGAGCCTGAAATTCATTATCCTCAGATGCAGATGCAGGCCGGAACAACAACAGGCAACACCATTAGAATTTATAATCCCATAAAAAGCTCACATCAGCACGACTCAGAAGGTATTTTTATAAAAAATGGCTTCCTGAACTACTTGAAATTGCATCACAATTAATTCATGAACCATTCAAATTAAATCTTATTGAGTAGTAATTTTGCAAATGAGAAATGGGTAAACATTATCCAGAGACTATAGTTTGACATAGAAGAAACCCGGAAATAGGCCAGTGATATTGTTTGGAGGTTTACAAATAAACAAGAAAATGCGAGAAGTTAAAAAACAAAACCAACCCACTAAAATCAGCCTCGTCCGCTAGATACCATTTGCATGGAGAAAAAAACTGAAAAAAATATGGTACGAAGTGAAATATTGCAGTGATAAATGCAGAATTAGCAAATAAATGATTTATACTAGCACTAGTTCTTTTACAAAGGTAATAATGGTTTATATATATTTAAGAAAGTCAAAAAGAGTGTTAATCAATTTATAAATCTTTTACTACTTTATTTTTATAAGTCCCTTAATAGTTATAATGCTTTCATCTGTGGCAAAATTTAGAATAATAAAACCTTCACTATCGAGCATTATTAGTAAATCTAAAACTTTTGCCTGATTTGACCTTTGAATAAGTAAACTCTCTTGAAGCGATTGATCCAGACCAGTAATAAGCATACTATTTAAATCTTCAAAAGGGTAAGTTTTCTCAGGGTTTTGCGCTAGTATATTAAGAATCATCTCAGAAATAGTAAACTTGTTATACATAAAATAGTTTTACTTAAAATTATGAAAAATAATTCTATTTTAAAAACTTAAAAGGGTTACCAAGAGTAGTGTAGAATTTAGAATATTAAACAAAATTACTTTCTGCCCCTGCAAAGATTGTTTTCAAAACGAAAAAACGGGAAAAAAGAAAGCAAGATGCCAGTGCCTTAAGGATGCGTAAGTGCTATAAGTCCCGAAGGGTGGCAATAGGAACGCTGACATTATGCGCAGGGGGCATGCTTAAGTCACTATCTTAGCTGCCCTTTTAGTCCGTTTGGAGTGAAAGCTTTAATTAAAATTTATTAGTATCTTTTATAAGGAGTCTTAAATAATAGGAGAAAAACGGAAATGCAGAATCCCAAGCAAGATTCAATTATCTCGTTTATCCAAATAAATTCAGGAAAAAAGGAATGATAGAAATAGCTAAAAAGATGATAGAATTTCAATAGGTATTATTACTTTTCAGCACTTTATTTTGAAACTGACCACCGCCATAACTGAAAAATTCGCAGATCTAAAAAATTAGATATATTGTTTGTACTTGTAAGATTTATAGTTTAAAATGTCTAAATTTTCCAGCAAGACACCCTTAATATTAATGCTTCATTAAGCAATTACAAGTTTTGTAAGGGTTTGTTTTTGTGGGGGTTATTAGAGAGCTAAAAGTACATTTAATGAATAAGCATATACAGTACAATTATAAAAATGGAGCAAAACATTATACAATTAAAGAGTATTGCGAATTTGCTGCCTGATATTTTTTATACCATCTTATCAAAGATAATACAGATGTAGATGCAGAGAAGTAATATATTTATAAAATGGCATTTCTAATTTCACTCCTAAAAGATTGGAAGCAGTTGATCAAACATGATATTGTTCAAAGCCTGCTGCAGTAAAAAAACAGATTAGTCTTTTTGAAGTAATATATGGACAGCAGCGATTAACTATGATCTATTTAATACTGCATTATCTTAATCGTTTCCCATCAGTTTTAGAGATTGTGAGAACTTTTGCTCTATGATATTTTTTACTATCACAGATCGCTTTTATTCCGGCTGTCCACTCTTCAGGTGAAGTTTCAGGTTGAATATGCTGAGAAAAAGCATAGAAAAAGTTGAAGGTTTGTTTTTAATCTGTCTTCTAAAAATGGCAGTGCCGGCTTTTTCCGCTTAATTCTCAGGCGTTATTGGTCTATTTTATCTTTATGATACTGCATAAGCCATTTTTGCATTTTTTGCAGAAGCTGGATTTCATTTAAGTCTGATGAAGGGTTAGACAGCCCTGTTATGATTCTTTGTTCATTAAATTTTTTATGCTCAAAGAGGCAGGTAAATTTAGGAAACTCATTGTGTAATACCAGCCATTTTTTTGGATAGGCATTTTTAATTTCAAACTTTTTCATTTTTTATCATTGCTTTAAGGACTGCATCCTCAGATACTTTTGCTGTCTTATATCTTTTTAGCGCTGCACTGTAAATTAGATCTCAAAAAATATTATTTTGATATTCTCCCAAGTCAATAAATGAAAACAGTAGATTTTGGTTTTAGGAGCTCTTCCCGCTATAAGTTCCAATCTATTTGCCGAACCCCGGCACATAGGATTTCACTTCTATAGTGGCTGGAGCCGCTGAGAGGTCCCATTTTGTCTTTAAAGAAATATAAATTTGAACACAATTGTTGTATTTCTAATTTACAGCAGGTGCAGAAAATAAATAGGTGTAACGGCTTTAGAGCAGCAATAAGTGAAAGACCTAAATACAGACCTGTGCCTTTTCAGCTTTGCTGGAGAATAACCTTTTTGGGCTCATGAACAAAACACAGCATAGGGGGCTCTTTGGAACAATAAAAACAGTGAAGGTTATATAATAAAGAAAAGGTGCCAGCTTTCTTCAATTGGCGTCTTTTGGCTGTGGCGTCCTCTAGGGGATAAATTACAATATATTTTATGGAAGATTTAAAGACTATTTTAGTATTATTCAGCCCAGTCATTAATCCAGCTGCTAACAGTCCGGCACCACTTCTGGTCGTCATTTAAACAGGGAATAGCCAGGAAATTTTCTCCTCCATTTTTTTCAAAATCTTCTTTGGCGCGCATGGCGATTTCTTCGAGCGTTTCTAAACAATCCGAAACGAAAGCAGGTGTTACGACTGCCAGATTTTTAATTCCTTTTGCCGGCATCTTATCAATTTCAATATCGGTATAAGGCTCCAGCCATTTATCTCCAGCCAGTCGGGACTGGAACGTTAAGCTGTATTTATCTTCTGGAAGACCTAATAATTTTATTACTTGTTTTGTCGTTTCATAACATTGGTAGCGATAGCAGAAATCATGCGCCGGTGATGGTGTTCTGCAGCAGGAACCGTCAATTTTGCAATGGGATTTGGTTACATCTGTTTTGCGGATGTGACGTTCCGGGATTCCGTGATACGAGAATAACAAATGATCGTATTGAAATCCGGATAAATGTTTCTGAATTGAATCCGCCAGATTCCTTATATAATCCGGTTTATTGTAAAACGCAGGAACATCGGTAAAAGTCATTTGTGGAAATTTCTTCTTGCGAATTTCTTCTGCTTTAACCAAAATAGTTAACGTTGAAGCCATTGCATATTGTGGATACAGCGGAAAAAGCAGTACTTCCGTTACGCCTTTTTCGTGCAGTTCCTGCAGTCCTTTTTCAATAGTCATAGTTCCATAACGCATTGCAAGAGCAACAGGAACATTTACCAAAGGCTGTACTTTTTTCTGCATTCTTTCTGAAAGCACCACAAGGGGCGAACCTTCATCCCACCAGATTTTTGCATAAGCATGTGCCGATTCTTTGGGTCTTTTTCTTAAGATGATGCCTCGGACTAATAAAGCTCTTAGTAAATACGGAACATCGATCACATATTTATCCATTAAAAATTCATCTAAATACGGCTTTACATCTTTTTGTGTCGGGCTTTCAGGAGATCCTAAATTTACTAATAATACACCTTTCATTTTTTTTGCTTTTTACTTTAAGCTTCAGGCTTTAAGTATTTGTTGTTTAAATTTATGCTAAAAATAGTATTTTGCTGCCTTTTAGAAATAGGATCAATATTATTTTTTATGCTGTAATTTACAAAATCGATGCTGTTTTAAAATTGGTATTAATAGACATCAGATATTTTTTTGGAGTTGTGGCAAATTTTTTCTTGAATCCCGCAATGAAGTGGCTTCCGGTACTGTAACCTATTTTCAACCCAACTTCATTTACATTATAAGAACCGCTGTCAAGCAGTTTTCTCGCGCAGTCCATTTTGTAATCAAACAGAAAACCATAAACAGTATCACCGTATATTTGTTTGAAGCCCATTTTCAGTTTTTTCACATTAAGGCCAATTTCATCTGCCAATTCCTGTAAACCAGGCGGTTCATTCATATTTGCAATAATAATTTCTTTCGCTTTTCTGATTTTCAAAACATTGTCTTGATCAATTAAAAACGGACAGTGTTCGGCACCTGGACGCTCAGACCTGTTAAGATACAAACTCAGCAGTTCGTATACTTTTCCTTTATAATAATAAAGGTTTTTTAGAGAAGGATGCAGGTTATAATGAAACAGCTGGCTCAGCACAATAGCCATAGAAGGACTGCTATTTCCTTCGATATGATACTGTTTTTCCTTATTACCAGGGATTAAAAAGGTAATATAATCTGCTTGAGCAGAAAACAGCGCGTGTAATTTGTTAATCGAAACAATAACACAAATCACCCAAGAATTTGGAGCAAGCTCTAAATGAAGTGATGTCTGCTTTTTAGGATTGTACAAAAGCAGGGATTTTTCCTCTTTCAATTCTAAAGCATAATTACACTTACTGAATAAAAATCTGCTATTACCTTTGAGTCCGAAGTGTAACTGAATCATAGCACTTCCAAGCTCACGGTGTGCAAAAAAAGGCTCTGAACTGTCATTCTGAAAGCGGATAAGGGTAAAGTCGTCTTCAATTTTTATTTCTTCCTCCATTTTTGATATAATCAATAATTAACTTTTCAAGATTATTTTTGGGTTGTTATTGTCTATTTGATCCTAAGACTGCAGCAACTTGAATGTTTATTTTGTTAGAAACTTTGCTTTTAACAAGGCTTGGTATTTCAATATTAAAATCACTGGCATTTACAGAAAAACAACATGAAATACTAACTCCCGATAATGATCTGTTTATCCTTACCGTGGTGCTTATATCTTTAGATTTTCCGTGCAGCTCTAATTTACCTTTAATGATAAAATCTTTAGGATTTACACTCAGGCTTTGAAAATCAAATCCTTCTATTTTTCCTTTAAAAACTGCTTTTGGATAGAGGTCGCTTTCAATATAATTTTCATTGAAATGTTCTTCCATCAAAGCGATTTTAAATCGAAATCCTTTCATTAGGGCTAAACTTGCGATTTCACCTGTTGCCGGATTCAGGACAAAAGTAACATTCGTATTTGCGGCCTTGACCTCTTCAAAAGAAGCTACAGATGCTTCAAAAGTGATTTTTCCTGATTTACTGATCATTTTTTCTTGTGAAAGGCCAACAGCGCAGACATACAGCATTACAATGAGTAAAGTTTTTTTCATAATTTTTGTTTTTAGGTTATTTCTGGCTGATAAAATTATTCTTTTTTTAATCTTATTTTAAAACTGCAATTATTTGAACTTTAACCCTATCGTCAAGTTTATATTTAATAAGCGCTGGAATTGGAATGCTGAAATCGCTGGCGTTTACTGCAAAATCAGAAATGATGGTGATTCGAGGCCCTGTCTTGGTAATTTTTGCTATGGCTTTTATATCTTTAGATTTACCGTGAAGTTCTAATTTTCCTCTTATAATATAATCTTTATAATCTTCTGTTAGACTTTTAATGTCGAACCCTTCAATTTGCCCCCTAAAAATGGCTTTTGGATACTTATCGGTTTCCATGTAATTTTCATTAAAATGTTCTTCCATCAATGCCATTTCAAACTGGAATCCTTTCAATAATGCAAGGCTTGCCACTTCGCCTGTTACGGGATTTAAAACAAAAGTTACGCTGCTGTTGGTCCCGGCAACGGGCTGAAAAGAAGGAATTGAAGCTTCAAGGGTTATTACTGCAGATTTAGTTACTATTTTTTCTTGTGAAAAAACAATAAAAGAAGCCAATATCATTGGCATTATTATGATTTTTTTCATGTTCTTGTTCTGGATTATTGTTCTAATAATCCATCCTGATTCCATTTATTTATAATATCTATGGTAGTTTGAGGCAGTCTTGGGCCACCTTGCGGCATTAATGAGCTATTCCCGTTTTCTAAAGAAATTCGTGTCAGCAGTCCTCGATTTAAAACGGCATTTTTCACCTGTTCATAAGTAACTAAAGACATTGGCGCACCATTTTTAGGAACTTCTGCATGGCATACAACACAGTTATTATCGATTATAGATTTTACATTTTGCTTGTATGTTGCCATGCCATTAATCGGTGTAATGTCACTTAAGGTACTTGGGTCATCATTGGCGCAGCTTACAAAGATTAAAGCTAATGATGAGAGGGCGAAAAGGGTTTTTAAATTCATAAGATTGGTTTTTAGTTATAAATAAGTACATGATTTTTAAGAATCATCAGGCATTTCAAAATCATATACGATGAAATGAATAATACAGATTTGGCAGGAGGCATATTTAATGGTTTAAATCCAATGGGCTTTTTTTAACGTAGATAAATCCAAATGCTAAAAACGAATCATGAGAAAAAAAATACCAATTACAATTTTACTTTTTATAATAATGGGAATTTCCGCATGCCTTTACCTCTACAAAGGGCATAGGGATATAGAATCGGAAACTGCCGATTATGTTGTAACCGTCAACGAGCTGGAAAGAGAGTTTACCTCAAACGACAGCCTGGCTTACATCAAATATCAGGATAAAACAATTGAATTATCCGCACGGGTAACAAGTATTGATAAAGCTGGTAATGGAATTGTTATGAGCGAAAAAGTATTTGTGACATTCAAAAACCGTCTGCCGCAAAATATTATATCCGGGAAAAGCCTAAAAATTAAAGGGCGTTTTTTAGGATATGACGAACTGCTCCAGGAATTTAAAATAGACCAATCTTCAGTTGTACACTAATACAAATAACAATTTAAAACTAACCACATGAAAAACTTTATTCTATTATTTTTTTTATTTCCGCTGTTAACCTTCTCCCAAACTGATCTGCTTTCTGGAGTAGAAACTCCTTCTGCGAACGAAAAAGTGACTTCTGCATTCAAAGCTTTAAAAATTGTTAATCTCGAATCTACAAAATTGGCCGCAAAAGGCGATTTGTATTTTGTTGTTGCACACCGGTTTGGTTCTATTAAAGATGGTTTTGAAGGGTTTTACGGACTGGATAATGCCAATACGCAGATTAAATTTATTTACGGTTTGACAAATGGACTCAATGTAAGTGCTGCCAGAAGTGAATTTGCTTATGATTTTGCAGCAAAATATATGCTGTTTCCTCAAATAAAAGACGGTTTTCCTGTTACTATCGCCGGGTTTAATAGTTTGTCTATCAACAATACCTTAAAAGAAAGCCTGTATCCTAAACTTCAATTTAAAGACAGGCTTACTTATGTTGCTCAGCTGCTGATTTCCAGAAAATTTTCTGAAAAGCTGTCTTTAGAAATTGTGCCGTCATTCTTTCATCAGAATTTTGTTGAAGACGTTGACCAAAGCAATACTCAATATGCTATAGGATTTGGAGGAAGATATAAATTCGCTAAGCGCTGGTCTTTAAATATGGATTATGCGGCACATTTAAACAGAGCGGCAAATTCTCTTTATAAAAATCCGCTGTCTATAGGTTTTGATCTGGAAACCGGCGGTCATGTTTTTCAAATGCATTTTACCAGTTCACAGGCAATTGATGAAGCCGGATATCTTGGAAGAACAACAGGCGACTGGACAAAAGGAGATATATTTTTTGGATTTAATCTTGCCAGGGTTTTCTAGTATCTGCTTTATAATTAAATTATTAGGTTATTTCTGTATTTATAACAATTCTAAATTGATCGATCTGCAGCTATTTCTAAAACCGCAGCGATGATGTACACGTAGATAATTTTAAAAATATAAAAAAAATTATGAAAACTAATAAAATAATCAAAAAAGGACTTTTTATACTAAGCGGAATATTTGGACTATTTGCAGCCATTTTGCTTTTTCACATTATAACAGCAAAACCACCGGTTTATGATAGTCCAAATCTGCAGGTAAGCAGAATCGATTTTAGATCAGATATTGATTCTCTTCAGGCCAGACAAATTTGTGCCGACCTGAGAAGCATAAAAGGCCTGACTTCTGACTCTATTATTGTTAAAAGAAATGTTGTGGTGTATTTCCACAACAATAAAATTACAAACTCTGAGAAAGTTTTCAATGAACTGATGGCTAAAGGGCGTTATGATGCCCAGCGTTATATACTGCCGGCAAATTTAGCAGACAAAGAAGTGTGTCCTATGGATCAAAATAGCTTGAGTTATAAATTATCTCAAAAAATAAATCGTTTTTTTAATTAACCCTTTAATACCTTAAATTTATGAAAATTTACTCAAAACTTACACTTAGTGTATTACTTGCTGCATCTGCAGCTATGATTTCCTGCAGCAGTAATGACGACGAAACCCCTGCACCTCCTGTAAAGGCATCAATCTATGAACGCTTAGGCGGGACTAAAATGGTTTCCGATCCGGATAATTCCGGGCAGATGATTGAACAGGGACGTTTGAGTTTCCGCAAAGTGGTAAACTCTGCAATAGGCTTAATTGTTGCTGACGTTCAATCGAATGCATCAGGAAATCTGCAGGCTCATTTTGCCCCTTTATTAGCAGAAACGGGAAATACCCAAGCTACCAATATTGCTAAATTATCAGATAATCTGACTGATTTCTTTTCGTTTAACACAGGAGGTACCAATGCTGTAAATACATATTCAGGTTTGAGTATGTCAGCTGCGCATGATCCTGCAAAAAATCCTCGTATGGGAACAAAATCAAGCAGTGCGGATTATACAAAATTCGAAGGTTATGTAGGAGCAGCTGCAAATGCAAACGGCGTTGCTTCAAATACAGAGCTTTATACTGATATAGTTGCTGTTTTGGAATCATTGAGAACTCCTATAGTTCAAAAATAATTTTCTTCTCAAAACGCTGCCTGAAAAAGGCAGCGTTTTTATATTTCGATACTATTTGCAGTGTCACACTCTTTAAAATATTTATAGAATCATTATATAAATATTTTGAAAGTCCGATATTGTGTATAATAGCATGAAATTATTTAAAATCGCCAATTTGAATCAATTTATTCGGCAGCGATAATTAAGTCCTTATAGCGCTGTTATATAAATTAGCCAGTAATAATTTTTTGAACTTTTTAAGCAGAGCATTAATATGGAAAACTTTAATATGTCCAGATCCGCCACTTTTTACGCATTAGGTTTAAGTTACAAAAAAGCAGATGCAGAAATAAGAGGAAAGTTTAGTTTAGATACTAAAGCACAATCTGATTTATTGATACAGGCCAAAGCAGAAGGCATAGAATCACTGATTGTGACTTCTACCTGCAATAGAACTGAAATTTATGGTTTTGCCTATCATCCTTATGAGCTCATCAAATTGCTTTGCCAAAACAGCAATGGTTCTGTAGAAGAATTTCAAACAGTGTCTTATATATATAAGAATGAAGAAGCTGTTAACCATATGTTTCGAGTGGGAACAGGTTTAGACAGCCAGATTCTGGGTGATTTTGAAATTATCAGCCAGATTAAAACTGCCTTTAATCATAGTAAACAAGAAGGTTTGGTAAATACTTTTCTGGACCGTTTGGTAAATACTGTTATTCAGGCGAGCAAAAAAGTTAAAACAGAGACTAGAATTTCTTCTGGAGCAACATCGGTTTCTTTTGCATCAGTGCAGTATATTATCCGAAATGTAGCAGATATTGGAAATAAAAATATTTTGTTATTCGGAACGGGCAAAATAGGAAGAAATACTTGCGAAAACTTAGTAAAACATACTAAAAACAGTCATATTGCTCTTATAAACAGAACAAAAAATAAAGCCGAATTACTGGCTGGAAAACTGAATGTTATTGTAAAAGATTACGACGATTTGGAAGAAGAACTACAGCAGGCAGATGTGCTGGTTGTAGCTACAGGATCACAAAACCCGACTATTGACAAAACATCTCTTAATTTAAAGAAACCCTTATTGATTCTGGACTTATCCATTCCAAGAAATGTAAATACAAATGTAGAGGAAATACCCGGTGTAACTTTAATACATCTGGATAATTTATCTCAAATAACTGATGACACACTGGAAAGAAGAAAACAACACATTCCTGCTGCAGAAGCTATTATTGATGATATGAAATTAGAATTGAATACATGGGTAAACGGTCGGAAATGTGCACCAACTATTCATGCATTAAAATCGAAATTAAATGATATTGTATCGGCTGAATTTGCTTTCCAAAAAAAGAAAACAGCTAATTTTGATGATGTTCAGATGGATTTGATCAGTTCCAGAATTATTCAAAAATTAACAAACCATTTTGCAAGTCATTTAAAAAATGAAAATACTTCTCTGGATCAAAGCATTGAATTTATTGAAAAAGTATTTCACATAGGGGAGCTTGCGCCAAACAGGTCTTATTCTCCAGTAGAAGAAAAATACAAAATTAAACTTTCATAGATATTCTTTTTTCAGGCGGATGAAAGGATATGAGTTATGATATACTTGACAGTAATGGACATACCGGTACACTACTATTGCGGCTGGCTTTACTTCGGTTCGAATAGGCGTCTGATAAATCGGTAATCCGTATTGGAAGTCAGAATTGAGAATCCCGGCAGTATTTATTCAGATTCCAAAGTTTTTCGATCGTTTATTTTCTCCATATGGTATTGGTAAAGCCATTTTTCCATTCTTTGAAGCAACTGGATTTCTTTAGGGCCGCCTTAAGGGTCTGGAAGCCCTTTGTGATGGTACTGCTGTAATTGAATTTGCCCTGCTCAAAGCGGCAGGTAACGCCTGGCAGCTCATTATGGGAAATCATTCAAGCTGTCTGTAATTGTTTTTAAAGTTTGGGATTGCTTACAGGTAACCCCAAATATTGATGCTGATTTGAATTGTGTCTGCTGGACTTCTTTTTACTTCAGGATTAATCTACAGCTGTTATTGCAGCACTGTTTGAGTTTTCCCTTACAAGCCTGGGAAATCTGGATAAAACCCGCCAAACACTGAAAAAGCATTAGGCGGGGTGTCCATAAACATAATCTTCCATTTTATGTTTACTTAATTATCTAAAGAGCTGTAATTCTCCTCTGCGGGCTGTGTTCTTTAATAGCTTTGCACTAAAAAAAACTATTTAAGGATCGGCATGCTCTGCATCACCAAAAATATACTATGCTTAACAGCTGCGGTTTTAGTCTGCTCTTGTATTATTACAAAAGCATCCTTAAATTGTAAAGTGCGGCAATGCAAGGTATCTAAAAATAATCAAGTTACAGCATCACTCCCAAAAATAAACGCACGGGTTATGATTGTTTTATGGCGCTAGCCGTGTTTTGATTCTCTTATTGTCTTATATAGGCATCATTGCTTTTCTTTTGAGAAAAGGCACTTTATGTGTGTTGTTTCACGGGCAAAGGCAGCTCCGTGTCCCCATTGCAATAGCAGGGCGGGGCTATCAAAGCAGCCGGCATTGTAATTCGCTCCACCAGCAGTGATCCTGCAAATATCCGAAGGGCATCAGAACTCGGCGCCACATTCTACGCGGTAAAACCCAATTGTTTTATTTCTAATCAATACTCAATTTTTGTTTTTTTTAAGTACTGCGGCTCTTTATACTAATAAAAAAATAGAGGTGTAAAGATGTTTGCTTATCGATTTAAACAGATTATTTAAGGTTTCTTTCCTTCTTTGTATTCTAAATTAGTATGCCAAATTGATTCTGATAACCCTAATTTATTAAGTGAATTAATGATAAGTTTTAATTTACCTACTAAACATTGAAATACTAAGAAGTAAATAACTTTACACTTCTATAAAAAAAATAAAGGCTGATAATAAAAAGAGAGGCTAATTGTGTTCAGTTGGCGCCTTTTGGCTGTGGTGAGCCAAAAAGGACAGATTACTATAAATTTTGTGAAAAATTTGAAGAGATTGGCTTACAGGATGCTGGGGATGTCTTTATATCTCTTCAGTATTTTGGTTTGGATGTCCTGTTGAGGATTGATAGAAAAATTACCAATAGTTCTTTTTGAAATTTTGTTCAATTTTTGAATAAAAAGATTTCTAAACAAATAAGTAATGACTAGCTAAAATTATAAACCACCATCATCAAATGACTTTGTTGGTTTTTTTATGAATCTGGTTGGAATTGGCATTGTAAATATTTTAGAAAGAATTATTTACTTGAGCCATGCATGAGTTTCTTTAAATCCTATTGTAAATTAGCTGGATAATTTTTTGATAGCTGATTTCTTTCACATTAATATTGCAGATTCGATAGAACCGAATTTTATGCTATTTTCCATGAATTAGCAGTGGAAAGCAATTCTTTATTTATACCACATTGAAAGGAGTTGCTGGAAGACTTTATGGATTTTCTCAAATCAGTATACAGTTGACTGTCAATTTGTATTTCTTCTAATAGTGCTCCTAATAATGCTCTGACTTTTGGAGGATAAGAAAGTCCGTAATTAATTAGATTTTTTATCTCTACTGTAGTGAAATTATGAAATTCTTTTTTTAAATATCCCAGTGCCTCTTTTTTTTGAAGCCCTGGGATAATATTTAAATCTTTGATTACGTCGAGCAGCTCTAAATATTTTATAGCATTAGAGCTGACTTGAACATAACTTTTAGATGGTTTTAGTGTTACACTGCCTATTTTACCTTTAATTTGTTTATCAAGAGAAGCTATGTGGATAAAACTAGGAGTATCGGGTATTAAGCCTAATCTATTGTATAATCTAATTCCGGTTACATATGCAACTTGTTCCTCTTTTTTAAATAAATAAAGGTCAAGTAGTAAGTTCTCTTTAGGTTTTTGCTCACCAAATGCAGAAAATATTGGTTTGTAGTAGTACCCTTTTTTAGCTCTTTTTATTATTCCTTTACCAGATAATCTGCTTAATACTTTATATCCTGCGATAGCTTCAGATGAACTTAATTCAAAAATTTCGTACCCAAATAAATCACCTTTATTGATTTGGTTTATTTTATTTATTATTTTATTTGTTACTTTGATAATCGAATATTGAAAAAATAGCCAGGGCGAGTTTTTTTTAAATTGGTCCAATTTAATGACTTAATTTTTTACTTGTACTTGATATTGATACTGATAATATCAGAAGTCATATTAGTTGTTCTGGTATAATGCCCATAACGAATCTCTAAAGTATTCCAGTGTTTAAGACCAAAAATTCCATTAAGAGGAGTAAATTTCATTCCCATTCCAAAGAAACTGCTGTCGAATTTAGATAAATCATAGTTGCTTGTGTAATATTCATCGGCTGCAGTATGTTCGCCATACGGTTTAAAATATTTCGTTCCTGTTTGGGTGTAATACCTGTAAAACGGACTCAGTGATAATGCCTGAGTTAATTTTACAGGAATCTCAAGATCGGCTGTATGTGCTCTGAGGCTCCAGTCATCCGTATAATATCTGTAATAAGCCCTAATGATTACATTATCTCCCAGGAAATAACTGGCCCTGATTCCCAATGGAATTTTGAGTCTGGTATCGGGCATTTTTTCCTGATGAACAGATCCGTCTGCAAAATAAACCCTGTGAAAAGGAAGGCTTAAATAACCGTTTTGGCTGATAACATCACCTACAAGCATTACCTGCAGATTTTTATTAACCATCTGAGAATAGCTTAAAGTTCCTGCAAAAGTATTTCTATTGGCGCTGCCGTAACCTTCACCTCTCGAAGTGCGAAGCTCAACAGGTTCAATCAGTTTTAACTGATCGATAAAGGTTTGGAATTTGGCTGTAAATTCTCCGTTTCTGTCTTTTGTTTTTTGCGAAAAACTGATATTTCCTCCAAAAGACTGGTAATCAAATTCAGTCGATGACGAAACGCCGATTCCAAGTGTTCTTCCCTTCGCTTCGTTTTCTCTCAGATATGTCAAAGAAGGATAAAAGCGATTGTCTGAAGAGGATGCAGATGAATTCGCGCTCAAATCAATCATATCTGATGAGGCAGAGGTATAATGATCAATACCAGCTTCAATATCAAAGGTATGTTTGATTCCGGTTTCTCCGTATTTTACCAATTTTACATCAATGGTATTGGCAATATCGGTCAGATGTTCAGAGCCAATTCCTCCTGTAACGGCTGAATTGTCTCCGTTTTGTTTATAATAACTGGAAACCAGATTTACTTCTATCCAGTTTTAGTTTTTTGCTTTTATAGCTTGTAGAATCTGTAGGAACATTTTGTGCTCTTGCCTGAAATAATCCCAATAAGGCAAATCCTGTAATGAATATTCTTTTCATTTTTTAATGGTATGAAAATTAGTTACAGCCGCAGCCGCCGCCGCTTTTTCCTGCATTTGCTCCGGAAGCTCCTTCACGGTAGGATTGAAAACTAAGTTCTGTTTTTTCAATTTTCCTGTTGGAAAGGACCATTTCAGAATCGTTGATTTTTCCTTTCTGGTATTCTTTTACCGATGTGCAGGAGGTGAGTAGAATGCCCGTAAAAGCAATGCTGCATAACAGTACGAACACTTTTTGTTTTGGCTTTTTCATTTCAAGTTAATGTTTTTGGAGGTGTAAATTTTATTGTTGTCGTCGATGATAATACAATATAGATCTGCTATCTGATCTATTAAAAACAAGCCTGCTTTAATACCCATAACCGCTATTGGAGTTGCCATTGCATCTGCAAATTCTGCGTTTGAGCTAATGATGGTGACACTTTTAATTCCGGTTATCGGGAGTCCTGTTTTTGGGTCAATGGTATGCGAATATTTTTTGCCGTTAATAGTTACGAACTTTTCATAATTTCCAGATGTTGCCACTGCTTTATTGGAAATTTCCATATAAGAGAATGCTGCATTTGGAGCATCAGGATCGGCTACGCCAATCGTCCATTTTCTACCATCGGGCTGTAATCCCCAGGCCGAAAGATCTCCGCTGGCATTAATAATTCCGCTTTCAACATAATGATTTAAGAGCACCTGCTTCGCCATTTCAGCAGCATATCCTTTTCCGATTCCGCCAAAACCAATTCGCATTCCCTTTTCTCTCAATAATACGGTTGAGTTTTCTTTATCTAAAATGATATTTCTATAATCAATAAGGTGTACCATTTTGAGCGCTGTTTCGGCATCTGGTAATTGGGTCATTGTTTTATCAAAATTCCATAGACTTTTATCGATACTTCCGTAAGAAATATCAAAGGCACCTTGCGTAATTTTCGAAATCCCGATACATCTTTCGATAAGATTAAAAACTTCCAGGTCTACTTTAACAGGACGGGTTCCCGCATTTTCGTTAATCAGGTTGGTTTGGCTGTCATTTTTATAAGTAGTCAAAAGTTTTTCGATGCGTCTGATTTCTTCAATAGCAAGGTTAATACTCTTATTTCCAATATGCTCATTTTCTGCCACAACAGTAATAGTAAAGTTGTTTCCCATGAGTTTAAGGGATTGCGAGTACTTCTGTTTTTTAAGTATGTTACTTTTTGCTATCACAGATTGCTTTTATTTCTGCTGTCCACTGCTCAGGTGAAGTTTCAGGTTTTCCGTGCCAGGTTTTTAATACTTTTCCATCAGCATCCAAAAGCAGTGTTAGAGGGAAGCTTCCTTCTTTATTGTAGATTTCGGCTAAATCCTCATTACGTTTGATCTGCTCTGGAGTTCCAATGTTTTTTTTCTTTCTTGGAAAATCAGCATTAACCAGTACCAGATTGTCATTGGCCATTTCTGTGAATGTTTGACTTTCCAGATAGTCTCTGCGAAGCACAATACAAGGCCCGCACCAGTCTGAACCGGAGAAGTTGAGTAGAATTAATTCGTGCTTTTCCTTTGCTATTTTTTTTGCATTGGTAAAGTCAGGTTCCCAGTTGATGGGAAGCACCGTCATTAAAAGGAACATTGTAATTAGTTTCATTTTGCAGTTTGTTTTTAGATATATACGAAATAACGAATTGTCGGGTATCTTATTTTTTGTATTTGCTTAAGATTGGATTAAATTTTAAATTTAAATAACTGTTTTCTACGCAGTCTGAACACCAAAAAGATATCCTACGAGTGCCGACATTACCATGGCAAAAGTACCCCAGACGCAGATACGCAATACTGCTTTTAAAGTATGGGATCCGCCTGCTTTAGCAGCAAGTATTCCTGATAGTGCCAAAAAGAGTATTGAGAAACCGTACTGGTAAAAAACCATTTGTTTTAAGGGAGCAAAAATAGCGACCAAAAGCGGTAATAAACCTCCAATAATAAAGGATATCGCTGATGCAAAAGCTGCTGTCAGCGGATTTGCCTGCGTAATTTCATTAATGCCGAGTTCATCACGCGCATGAGCTTCTAGAGCATCATGAGCCGTTAATTCAACAGCAACCTGTCTGGCCAGTTCTTTATTTAAACCTCTCTGGATATAAATATCCATTAGTTCTTCAAGTTCTTCTTCGGGCATGGTTTCAAGGGCTGTTTTTTCTCTTTTCAAATCGGCAGTTTCTACATCAGACTGGGAACTTACCGATACGTATTCACCTGCCGCCATAGAAAGCGCACCGGCTACTAAGCCCGCTACTGCAGCCAGTAAAATAGGCTCTCTGGTAACACTTGCAGCCGCAACGCCAATGGTTAAACTGGTAGTGGATAAAATTCCGTCATTTGCGCCCAGAACAGCTGCCCTGAGCCATCCGCTTCTGTTGATATAATGATTTTCATCGTGCATAATTCTAATTTAAATTAGTTTAATCCAGTCCGGATCTTTAGTGGTTTTTGGGACGCCTCCAAAATTGGTTTTTAGAAATTCCCTAATTTGAAATTGTGTTTTGTTTTGTGTAGCGCTTTTCCAGTCATTCATATCATAAATATGAATCTGCTTTGCATTTGCGTTTGTAATAAATGAAATTCGCGATATTGAATCCTTATATTTCTTTATTTCATTTAACATGTTGCGATTTGGCACCACCACAAGAATATTTTTCCAATCAAGAAAATCCTTAGGGATATCCTCACGGTCTTTCAATCCTAAGAATTCTATAAAGGCTTTTATTTTTTGATTATTAAGTTTATTAATATCTAAATCTATTTCTTCCAGTATAGCATGAAGTTTTGTCTCGTTGAGAATTACCCCCCATATTTAAAATGTTTGTTTTTTTTATTATAAAATTACATCAACCTGTTGTAAAATAATGGATTACAGCCTGTAGAATGATTCTAAATTTTAGAATACAAACTTTGGTTATTACTTCAATGAAATTTTTCAGACCTCTGTGGATTATAACTGTTTTAAACAGCTGTTTTAATAAAGTAGCCAAAGTATATTAGTATATTACCTGATTTCAGAATGTCTGATTTCTCCCCCTGTAGTGCCTGTCTGCTGACCAAAGTATAAAACTGCCAGACCGTACACCAGTATAGCTAAAGCAATATAATTGGCATATGATTTCTTTTTCCAATTGCTCCACAAAGCAGCTATCGAACCGATGCCCAATACATAAGATAATAAAGCAAATACCTCTGCTTTTTCTTCATGTTCATGGATTAAACTCTTAGAGATTCCGTCAATGTGTTTTACGACATCCTCTGCGCCATCGCCTGTTGCTATTGCCGCAAATGCCGTTATTGCTCCGAGTATAAAAATACAGTAAGCCGTTCTTTTTACAATTTCAGATTTTATTATAAATCCGCCAAGGAGAACCAGTAAACCTATAATAGGCATAATAATAGGTAAATGATTCAATACTAAGTGATAATGTGCTCCGTTCATAATGTTTTGTTTTAAATTATTTAAATTTTATTCTTCTTTATTCTTCATTTTCATAAGTAAGGTGTAAGCTCCACTAGTAACAATTTTTTTATTTTTGAATTTCTCAGGATCTAAAATTTTTATATAGCCGTTTTCTTTGGCTCCCAGAGCAACTTCTGTGATTTCATATTGCTGCTTTCCGGTTTGGGTAAAAACATAGTCTTTACCCTCAAAATTCACAATACTTAATTCAGGCAGTGCATTGACCAAACCCGATGTTGTTTCTATTTCAGCATTCATGTACATCCCGGGTAAAAGGTATTTATCATACTTTACAAAATGGCAGTGTACCTCTGTGTTTCCGTTAGAGTTAATGTCTTTGTTGATTAAGATAATTTTACATTGGTACTTTTTATTGGGCGCCGCATTACTGTAGGCAATCACTTTTTGCCCTATGGCAAGCTGTGCAATATTGGTATCATAAACAGTAAGGTTTAAGTGAATGTCGCTGGGATCTATAAGCTCAAACATTACTTCACCCGGAGCGATATATTTGCCTATATTAATGTTGACCTTGCTTACAAAACCGGTTATGGTACTCAAAATACTGATACTTTTAGAAATTTTATTGGCTGACAAATGATTCGGATTGATATTAATGAGTTTGAGTTTTTCGGATAAAGCGTTTACTGTTATATGAAGACTGCTTACTTCAGATTCTGCTGATTGTGTTACTTTATCACTGCTGGCTTTAGATTGATTAAGATCTTTTTGGCGTGTGAATTCCAACTCTGCAAAATGCAGTTTAGATTTAGCCGTAAGATAATCCTGCTGCAGCTGAACATATTGCTGATCTTGCAAAACAGCGATTACTTCCCCTTTTTTTACCTGCATTCCCGGTAAGAGTTTACTGTTTATCAAATATCCTCCAAGGGGAGCATTTACAGACACTAAATTTTGCGGCGGAACATCTATTTTTCCATTCAGTTTTATAACCCCAGCAATATTTTTCTGTGTTAATTGGGCAGTTGCGATATTGGCATTTTTAAGTTGCGCATCAGTAAGTATTACACTATTTTCGTTCATAGGTTTTTCTGTTACTGCTTGTTCTTCGGTCGTGTTTTTGCATGCATTTAGTATAAAAAGCATGCTTATAAACAAGGATATATTTTTCATTTAAGTGTTAATTTGAAGTGATAAAGTTAAGTTCGATACTGCTCTGGTTCAGCGCTCTTACAGCTTCTAAATAATTGCTTTGTATGTTAATGGCCTGATTGATTACCATTACAAAATCCAGGAAATTAATCTCACCGTTACTGAATTGTCTATTGGCTGTTTCTTTAATCAGCACAGCGTTTTTGATGCCTGATTCTTCAAAATATTGTGTTATTTCGGTATTGCTTTTATGAGCAGCCATTAATTGTTTATACCGATTCTGCAAAACCTGCAATTGCATTTGATATTCATTTTCTGCAATGCTTTCTCCCACCTTTGATGCCTGTATTTTGGCGCTCTGGCTTCCTCCAAAAAGAGGAATTCCCAGTCCCGCTTGTACTGAGCTAAAGCGGTTACTTCCGTTATAATAATTATTATCAGGTCCCATGCCTTTAAAACTATTGTTAAAGTAGCCAATAGTGAGATCCGGCAGGTATTTTGACTTTTCTAACTGCGTTTGAGCGGCGGCATTATTTTTTTGCTGCTGCGAGAGTTTTAAGATTATATTATTCTCAATTCCATCATTCATTGGTCTAAGAGGGCATTTAAGGCTTTTATCAAATGGAATAACGGTGTTTTCTGAGTTCAAAAGTACCTGAAGTTCCAATAATGCGGTCTGCATCTCTTGCTCTAGCTGCATCAATTGTATGGCAATGGCAGCCCTTTGGTTTTCGGCAGTGGTTTTTTCCAGAATGTTGCTTTCTCCTTTTTGCAGTCGAAGGTTTGCTTTGGCATAAAAAACATTGAAAAGGGTATCGGCCTCTTGCAGAAGCTTTTCTTTTTCTTTATAATAAAGAAAGGTATAAAAAACTTGTGTTACAGCCTTTTTAATTTCCCGCTCTTTTAATGAAGTATTTAATGCCGAAGTTTTCCATTGTTCTGATAAGAGCTGTTTTTGTTTTTTATATATTGTAGGAAATACAATAGTCTGCGAAATTCCAAATCTCGTATCATCATACGCACTGTTTATTTGTCCAGCTTCTGCAAAGACGGTTGTTTTAGGAATATCAGCTCCTGATTTAATGAGCGCTTGCGTGTAAGCCGTTCTCAGCTTTTCGTTTTTTATACTGTTATTTTTCTCTGCTGCCATTTTTAGTGCTGTTTCAATGCTTATTTTTTCCTGTGCATTTACACCTGAAAAAACAGAAAAGAAAACCAGAACAAATGCTGTTTTTTGAGTTAAACTTTTTATTTTAAAGCCTTTTTCAAACAAGATATAGAGCAGGGGCAGTACAAATAAGGTCAGAAAAGTAGCTACTAACAAACCGCCAATTACTACTGTTGCCAAAGGACGTTGTACCTCGGCACCTGCACCGTTGCTTAAGGCCATTGGCAAAAAGCCCAACGAAGCTACAAAAGCAGTCATTAATACAGGACGAAGTCTTGATTTTGTTCCTGTTAAAACAATTTGGGAGAGATTTTTCATTCCGTTATTTTTAAGCCGGTTAAATTCGGCGATTAATACAATTCCATTTAAAACGGCTACTCCAAACAAAGCAATAAAACCGACACCGGCACTTATGCTAAACGGCATACCGCGCAGGGCCAGGAAAAATATTCCTCCAATTGCCGACAGCGGAATTGCAGTATAAATAAGGAGTCCATGCTTCACGGAATTAAAAGCAAAAAAGAGTAAAATAAAAATGAGTACCAGCGAAACAGGAACGGCAATCATAAGGCGGTTTTTGGCCTGATTTAAATTCTCGAATGCACCGCCATAAGTAACATAATACCCCGCAGGCAATTTTAGCTCTTTGTCTACTTTGGCTTGTAATTCATTTACGATACTTTGCACATCTCTGCCTTTTACATTAAAACCTACAACAATCCTGCGTTTTGTGTCCTCACGCTGTATTTGGTTGGGACCGTTTTTAATTTCTACAGCGGCAAGCTGTGATAAAGGAATCTGGCTTCCGTCTGATGAGGGAATAAGCAGATTTTGAATGTCCTGGATATCTTTTCTTTCATTGGCGCTCAGGCGCACCACCAGATCAAACCTTTTTTCCTGTTCAAACACTAAGCCCGTGCTTTGTCCTGCAAAAGCGGTATTGATGACTTTATTAATATCGGCTATTGATAAATGATGCTGGGCAATTGCAGGCCGGTTATACGATATAATTACTTGCGGCATACCGGCAACGGGTTCTATGAATAAATTGGCAGTTCCGTCTACCTTGTTAATAATTTTGCCCAGTTTGTTTGCCGTCACCGCTAAGGTATCCAGGTTTTCTCCAAATATTTTAAGCACAACATCTTGCCTGGCACCCGTCATGAGTTCATTAAAACGCATTTGTACCGGGAATTGAAATCCTGTTGTGATTCCGGGAACGTTTTCTAAGGCTTTGCTCATCTTAGCCGATAATTCATTAAAAGTTTTAGCCGATGTCCACTCTTTTTTATCTTTTAAAATCACCATCATATCACTGGCTTCCATTGGCATTGGATCTGTAGGAACTTCGCCGCTGCCTATTTTTGTCACTACTTTTAATACTTCCGGAAACTGGCTTTTGAGTATATGTGCCGCTTTCTGGGTACTTTCTATAGTAGTATTTAAGTTACTGCCTGTCAGCACCCGTGTGTCTACTGCAAAATCTCCCTCTTCAAGAGCAGGTATAAATTCGCCTCCCAAAGTGCTAAGGGTTATAACAGCCAGTACAAAAAGAAGCAAAACAGAACCCAATACGGCTTTAGGAAAACGGAGAATCTTTTTTAGAGTATTTTGATAGCTGTTTTCAAGGCGCTTCATTACCGTGTCTGATAAATTCTCTTTGTGTTTTGTTTTTTTACTTAGAAAAAAAGCGCTCATCATCGGAATATAAGTCAGGGACAAAATAAAAGCGCCCAGCAGAGCAAAAGCAACGGTTTGAGCCATAGGCTTAAACATTTTGCCTTCTATACCCTGCAGGGTAAAAATGGGTAAGTAAACAATCAATATGATGATTTGCCCAAATACAGCACTGTTCATCATTTTACTGGCTGAGCTGGTAACGGTTTTATCCATTTGAGCAGCAGTAAGCGAGGCATGTTCCTTATATTTAGCAGTACTGGCGAGATGATGCATAATGGCTTCAACAATTATGACCGCGCCGTCTACAATTAATCCGAAATCCAGCGCTCCAAGGCTCATTAAATTTCCGCTTACACCAAAGAGATTCATCATGCAAACAGCAAAGAGCATGGCCAGGGGAATTACCGATGCAACGAGTAAACCGGCCCTGAAATTCCCCAGAAACAGCACCAGAACAAATACCACAATTAAAGCGCCTTCGAGTAAGTTTTTCTCCACTGAACCAATGGCATTATTGACCATTTTTGTCCGGTCCAGAAAAGGTTCAATTTCGACACCTTCAGGCAGTGTTTTTTGTATTTGGGCAATTTTTTCTTTTACATTTTGAATCACCTCACTACTATTGGCACCTTTAAGCATCATGACAATCGCTCCTGAAACTTCCCCTTCGTCATTGTAGCACATTGCCCCGTAACGTGTGGCAAAACCAATTTTTACCTGAGCTACATCTCTTATAAACAATGGAGTGTCACTGTTTTTATTGACAATGGCGATATTCTCTATATCCGCTATATTCCCAATAAGGCCTTCGCTTCGGATATAAAGCACGGTTGGGCCTTTTTCTATATAAGAACCGCCAGTATTTTGGTTGTTGTTCTGAACCGCCGTAAAAACATCATTAATGGTTATCCCATAAGCATTAAGTTTATCAGGACTGATACTGATTTCGTACTGCTTGAGTTTACCGCCAAAACTGCTCACTTCAGCCACTCCTTTGACGCCCAATAGCTGACGTCTCACAATCCAGTCCTGAATTGTTCTTAAGTCCGTTACATTGAATTTTTGTTCGTACCCTTTTTTGGGTTTCACCACATATTGGTAGATTTCGCCAAGTCCTGTCGATATAGGCCCGAGTGTAGGGGAGCCAATGCCTTGCGGAATCTCATTTTGCACCTGCTGCAGGCGTTCAGCAACTTGCTGTCTGGCCCAGTAGATATCAACATCATCATCAAAAACAATAGTAACCAGCGATAATCCAAATCTGGAAAAGCTGCGAATCTCTTTCATGCCGGAGATATTACTGTTAGCCTGTTCTATAGGAAAAGTGACCAGGCGCTCAATATCAGTGGCTCCAAATGATGGAGCGATAGTTATGATCTGTACCTGGTTGTTTGTGATATCCGGAACAGCATCAATAGGCAGGCGGGCGGCCTGGTATGAGCCATAGCCAATCAGGGCAATTATAAAAAGCCCTACGATGAGTTTATTCCTTACGGAAAACTCAATTATTTTAGTAAGCATAAGTTTGTTTTGTTAATCGTCGTTATAAAAAAAATAAGAAATAGCAAAAACACGCGCCGTTAGACGTGAAAGTTTTTAAGCCGGTAAAAAACGATTAACAGTCTCTGGGCGGCTGCCAGATAGAGGAAAGGGAAATAGATGAATAGGAGAACGAATAGGTATATAAATTTTGTTTTTTATACACAAAATTTACTTTTTGTATGGTTTTGTATTCTTGAATTAAAGGATAAAATACAACAGAACTGATATTGGTGTGTGATTTAAAAGGCAGTTTCATATCCTTTTCATAATCGGCATCAAATACATCTGGTCCCTGGTAGTGAATGGATAAAAATTCAAGAATTGTCAAACTAGGATTTTGTTGTTTATGTTCCACATAATGTTGCACCATTACAGGCAGTTTTATGAGTTCGGTCAACTGCGTCACAGACAGCAGGTAAACAGACAAAAATAATATGGAAAGGTGCTTTTTCACAATTCAAAGATAATTAATTATTCTTTTGATATTTAAGGTAACTGGTTGTTTAGAAATGTTGTAAATAGTAAGTGTTATCTGAAAGTACTTTTAAGTTTTTCTTGTAGAAAGATAAAAGCACTATTAAAAAACAAGGAACAAATATAGATAGGCATTGGAGGTTTTTTCTTACTCATTAGAATGATTCTAAATGTTAAGTTTGAGTGTTTTTTTACTTCAATTCATACTAAATTAGCCATTGTATAAAAATAACTATTAAAAAAACACCTTTTTATCAACCGTTAAAATAGGAATACATGCCCAGCTGTAGAGCATTACGAATAAACTGTCTTATAATAATTTATTAGAAATATTATCCATGTATACTATAAATACGCAGCTGGCCTATTTTAAATACAATCTAGATTCTAAAAATTTAATTGTAAATATTAAATGGTTTAAACTTGATAAGTTCAGCGATTTAAATTTACAAGCGCTTTCATTTAACCAATCAGATCTTGAAGTATTTAAGCGTTTTATAGATAAAAATCAACACAACTTTCCCGGTTCTTGTTTTATTCAAGAAACCAGAAAAGAGGGATTTGATATGCTTATCAATAATGAATTATCTCAAAGTGCATTGCCCTATTATCTTATTTTATCCAAAAATCCAAAGCTAAGTTTGGGTAATTCGATTTATCAGGCTGAAATGATCATCTTGATGGATGAAAATTATGAATTCCCTATTAATTATCCTTTGAATTTTGATGTAATAGGTAAAATTGAAATTTACAAGAATATAAAATAGGATATAATAAAATTTTAAACACTGTTAGCTGTTTGTTTTAAGGGCAGAGTAACTTTAAATTCCGCTCCATTGTCTTTTTCTCCTGTTGCAGTAATGGTACCATTATGTCTTTTTGCTATTTTTCTGCAGAGTGCAAGACCAAGGCCGTTACCTTCGTATTTGTCTTTGGAATGCAATCTCTCAAAGGCGGTAAAAATTTTCTCAGCAAATGTCGGATCAAGTCCTATACCATTGTCTTTGATTGTAATTTCTACACAATCCCGGCCTTCAATATTTACCCCAGAGCAGGTGATAATAACCCTTGGCGGCTCATCTGCTTTGGAGAATTTAAGCGCATTTTGTATCAGGTTGTAGAAAAGCTGGCTGATTAATATAGGAGCGCCTTCAATTTCAGGAAATTCACAAGTAATCAGTATAGCTCCTTTTTCTTTTATAATGAGTTCCAGATCTGTTTTTATATTTTCAATAACCTCATTAAGATTAATTTTTTCAATAGGCTGCATCGTTTTGTCCAGGGTTGAATAGGCCAGTATTCCCTCTATCAGGTTGCTCATTCTTTGGGTTGACTGCTCAATTTTACTGATATATTTTTTAGAATTTTCACTAAAGTCAGTTTCTTTTTCATTTCGCAAAAGGGTGTTATAGGTTTTAATTTTTCTCACCGGCTCTCTTAGGTCATGGCTTACTACATTAGCGAAATGCAGCAGGTCATCATTGGATCTTCTGAGGTCCTGAGTACTCTGCTCGACCTGTTTTTTTAATTCGCCTTCAAATTCTTTCTGCTCATTGATATCCTGTATAATGCCAATAATAGTGGCTGGATTACCATTGTTGTCGGTGATGATTTTGCCATTGATCTTCACCCATTTTATAGTATCATTTTCATTTATGATTCGGGCCTCATAGCACATTTTTCCTGTTTTTTGTGCCTGCTGGTGCGCCTTCTCGCGCAGTGCCTGATCCTCCGGGTGCAGTTTTGCGATGAGCTGTTCGTTTGCAATTTCTTCATCGATGGACCAGATAGTATTGAAATTCCCTGAGGTTTTGATTTTTTTGGTAGCCAGGTCTATTTCATAAGTCCCCATGCCTGAAGAGTCAATAGCGATTCTTAGCCTTTCCTCTGCACTTTGGGTCTGCTGTTTTGCCATATGCAGATCGGTCACATCAGAACCTGTGTTCATCACACCATAGATTTTCGCTTCTTTATCAAAAAGAGGGATAAAGCTGTAGTTAAAGTAATAGGTTTGTACTACACCATGGACTACCAGATCCACTTTTTTATCTTTGGCATGAAAAGCTATTCCAGTTTGGAAAACACTCAATGCCTGTTCAAAAAACTGCTGGTTCTGAATCTCAGGAAGTACTTCAAGGTATGTTTTTCCAATAACCTGTTCTCCTTTGCCCCAAGTTTGTATTATAGCGGGATTGGCCAATTCTATTTTTAGTTCATTACCTGTATAAACCGCTATTGGTAAGGGGGTGTTATCCACAATGTCTTTTAAAAGCAATAGATTATCGTACATCGTTAGTATGTTTATATTTTTGCTGAATTTATTTATGATTAGATGTTTTTATGTTATACTTCTTCACCAGAATGTTTCATGATTTCAATATACTAAATATTGATTTTTTAGAAAAAATCTAATGATATTTTTTGAGCAATTCACTTTTTCGTAAACTTTTTTTTGACAGTATTAATTTTGGATTTTAAAATGAACTTTAAATAATAAGCGATCATATTAATATTTCTCAATATGTTAATTCCTGTTATTTCTGTGAAGAAATATTTAAGAAAAATAGCTTAAGGGCAGATATAGTTTCGAACCTAAACTACACAGATATTGAAATTGCTGAGTTTCTGTTTTTCTCAAATAGCTTTGCCACGATTCTGAAAAAAAACTAAAATTACATGTTGCGGTAATATTTAGGTTAATTCCTGATATTAAAATAGTGAATAATAAAGAAGGGGCAAAAAAATGTAAACCAATAAAGTAATTATAGTTATAAGCGACACTCAATATGAGTGTTATTTTTTAATTTTAAGACAATTAGTATATTTTGATTATAATTTGTGTGATATTGGAATTCATATGAAAGTATAATATCCATTACCTCTATAAATTAAATAGAGCCATTTATTATTTCTCTTTGATTTTTTCTTTTAAAATAGCTGTTAAATGGTATCCACCAGTTTGAGCAGCTTCTCCTTTAAATTCTACCAAATTCGCATCTCGAAGCTGGCTTATATAACGCTCAATAGTCTTTTTATTTATTTTAGTTAGTACTTCATAATCAGGAATTCTTTTTCCTTCATTTTCTGCAATAGCATTTAATAGGATTACTAACTTTAACCCGTTGGGTGTAATTAAATTATTTGATTTTTAATATTATTAATTGGTCTATCAAAAATGAATTTATTGATATATTGAACCAATGTTAATGCTGTTATTTTTGCTAAAATTCTTGTTTTAAAACCTTCAAAAGTTTTAGCATAATTGTTTCTAATTCGGAACTGGTCGCATAATTGTGAAAATAATGTTTCAATTCTTTTTCTTGATTTTCTAAAGACATAAGGTTGTGGTTTATAATCTTTTTGATTAGCTCTTTTTGGCGTTTCTAATCTAATTTTTACTGTTTGAAATAAATCTAATTGAATGCTTTGAGACAAGTAACCTCTATCGCCAAGAATCACACAATCAGACATTTGATGTTTTATATTTTTCAAAAAATGAACGTCGTGAACTTCTGCTTTAGTAATGTCTAATGAATGAAAAATTCCATTTACAGAACAAATCCCGTGCAATTTATATCCGTAAAACCAGTTGTTTTGAGAAGCACAAAACCCTTTTGAAGGAGCTGTTTCAAACTCATTTTTACAGATTTTAATTCTCCTATGACGGGCAAATTTGCAAATCTCCAAAGGCATACTATCCACGATAAAATAATCTTCAAACTCTAAAAACCGTGAAGCTAATTTTGTTCTTACTTCTTCTAAGAATAAAAACAACTTCCTTCTTCTTTTGTTGAACTGACTTCTCTCAATTAAATTGGAAATCTGTTTACAATTTATCTCTTTAAATAAGGAGTTTTCGCTATCGATAGACATGAATTCAGCCGTTAAACTTAGTGCAACTACCTCTAAATCAGACATTTTTTGTTTTCTGCCAACATCTGATTTATATTCTAATTCACAATTCAAAGAACTTATAACTTCTAAAACTCTAAAATAATTTTTCACTATATTTGACATAGATATTGGCTGTTTTGCAACTTCAAGATACTGAATTTCAGTATCTTGACCAATATCTGATCAATTTATTTTACTTCAAATAATTACACCCAACGGGTTAACTTTAGTTTTAAAGATTTAGTTGCTCCCTCAATTGCTCCCTCAATTGCTCCCTCATGTTTTTTATTAGGATTACGAATAGTAGCATTATCTCCATTAGAGTTAACATTACTAAAAAATGTAAGTTTAACATCATTTTCATTAGTTCTCCATACTGGTTCTCCAAGACCAGCTTCTTTACAGGCATCTAATATCTTCAAAGTACCTCTTCCAATCTTTTCCATAAAACCTCTGAGAAATATAATATGAGCAATATCCGGATTTACAGGCATGGATAAATGATTTTTTTTAAGTTCAGCTGCTTTTAGTGGAGATTTTCCGGAATTAGATATTTCTAAACGATCCTTATAAATTAGTATCGAAACCGATCCGGAAATAGAAAAGTAGTCCCTATGTACTAATGCATTTATAATACCTTCCCGTAGTGCAGACATAGGGAATATATAATTGTCTTTACGCTTCCAGTCGTTATCACTAAATTTACTTGAAGTCGTTAAATGCTTTTCCAAAAATTTCAGTATCGATCCAATGTTTTCAAAAATGTTACCTTCCAAAAGTTGATCATCAAGGAATTTGTCCCCAGTTTTACCTTGCTGCAAAAATGCAATTCTAACCCTTGATTGCGGAATAAACCTAGCTGGATTTTTTGCAAAAAGAATGACCGCTGCATTGGTAAAACTTCCGTTTTGATAAAGTCCAAAATGAGTTAAAAAAGCAATCGGCTCTTTTTTATATTCTTCTAGTTTGGTTTTATTTATTGTTTCTTTAATTGTTTTCTGTATTTCATCTACGTCCAAATCTTCGAGATCAGTACCCATTGCCAACTGTCTTTCCCAATGCAGTTCCGTTGACTGTCGATTGTGGATTAGTTCTGAAATTTCGGTAGATGTAGCTTTGATTGTTTGGTTACCTTTTCTATAATAAATTCCACCATTAAAAATATAAGGTTGTTTGGAACCAGTCCATACCTTAATTGATATAATCTTCTTATTCTGTAGAGGTTCAACTGATATCATAATAGGGGATTCCGGAATTATTTCTGTGTTCAAATACTCCGTTAATTCTGATTGTAATCTTTCTGCATTTTCAATCCCAAGAACTTCTTTTTTTTCTCCAATACCAATTAGTAACTGACCTCCCTCGTTATTTAAAAAGCTACCTATGGTTTTACCAATGGTTTCCTTATTGACAACTTGTAGAAATTCTAGTTGATCGCTTTTGCCTTGTCTAATTAAGCTCTCTATAAGTTCTTCGTTGTTCATTTTGTTCTATTTTGTAATGCTTTCTTCCTAAGTGATATGTCGTGAAATTGTGTACTAATGAAAAGATGTATCTCACTTGTATTAAAAAAGGGCTGGCGCCAATCTTTCCGGGCTATATTATACATGTCTACAACTTTAACACTATCCAAAACAGAAGTTGATTTTATATCAAATCCATTTCTTTTTCCATCTTCTGCATGCATGAATTGATGCATTAACTTTCGGGTATATTCAATATATTTATGGGTAACAAACCAGCGGGGTTTATCAAGTTCTACAGCCTTCTCAAATTCCTTATGGGTAATTCCGGAACCATATCTCGGAAATATAATTCCTAAAAATAAATCACAATTTTCTACAGCTTTAAGACAAGCTGCTTCCGGATTACTACCAATCGGAACATAGATATTACCTTCTTTGGACATGATTACCTCATAACCAAAATTTTCTAATATATATTTGATCTGGTCAAGGTCAGATTCAGATCCGTAGACTGTTGACGATACCATTATTTTAAGTTTACTAACCATCCGGGTAATTTTATTGTTTATTTCTTAGTTCTATCAAGAGAAAGAAAAGATCAATATCAACGAAATTTAAATCAAAACAAATGATTCATCTGCATTGTAAATATAACAATTTAAGCTAATATTACTTACACAATCAATATCTGTGTGTAAGCCGTAATATATTTATTGTTTTCAATCGAGAGTATCACTTCTTAATTACTAAATGACTTAGTTCAATATCATTTAACAGTCTTTCCTTTTCTGCATAAATAATGTCCTTGATGTCCTTTTTTATCTGCAGATAATTCCGCTGTACCATTGCATTATCAACTTTGCGAATAATGGGAATATCGACATACCCATCCTGTTCTTTTTTTAATGCTTCATGGTCATTTATTATTTCACAATGAAAGGTTTTAAGTTCTATTTTACAATCAGGGTCATCCGCTACCATACCCACGAATTCACCAGAACTAAGTCCGGAAATTTTGGATGGAGGAACTGCCGATTCCAATTGTTTGGACCTGCTTATTGAAGTATCCCCGCTATTGATGGAAAGGCTTTCCCTGTCCTGCATAATTTTTCCAAAACGCTCTGACAATTGTTTGGCAGTATCACCTGTAACTTGTCCGCTTACTATGTTTCCAACAATATTCATAATCACATCCGCCTGTTCTCGTCCATAATCTTTACGCAGCTGGCTAAAATCTTGAATACCCAAACAAGTTGCTACTTTATTGCTCCGGGCTGTAGCAATTAAGCTGTCCATATTGTTGAGGTAAATAGTTGGAAATTCATCGAATATCAGACTGCTTTTATGTTTGTTTTTTTGGTTCACCTGCTTTACCAATCGGTTTACATAGAGAGATAATACGGCTCCATATATTTGTATTTTCTGCGGATTATTACCCATGCATACAATCTTAGGTTCATCCGGATTATTGATGTCCAACGTGAAATCGCTGCCGGATAAAACATAATATAATTGTGGAGAGGAAAGCCGTGCCATGGCAATTTTTGCAGAAGCAATTTGCCCCTCTAATTGGTCCATAACATTATTTAGGTAGGCATTCACAAAGGGATTAATGAGCACTTCGATTTCTTTTTCGGTTCTGAGCAGTGTAAAGAGACTATCATAATCTTCCTGCATGAGTTCAATTACATGGGGAAGCGTACAGAATTCGCCGTCTTTGTATTTTCGTAAATACCATATTATGGCGGAAAGAAAATTAATTGGTGATTCTACAAAAAAATCTCCTTGTCTTTTTATCCATTCCCGGTTGAGTCCGAGCAAAATAGTACGCGCTGATTCTGAAGCATCCGTAATGTCACTCATGCCAGATGGCTCTAAAGGGTTACATCTGTTGGTTCGGGTCAGATCGTCAAAATTAATGACATAAAACTGAGGTAATTTAGGATAGAGGTGCTTGTATTTAAGCCAGGTATTATAGACAATTTTGGTCAGGTCATCAAACTTGAAATCATAGACGAACATGGTAAACTTTTTACGGATGTGCTGGGTAATGACATGGCGTATGACGAAATAAGATTTCCCGGATCCCGGCGTACCAGAAACCAAGAGTCCCCGAAAAGGATTAATAATGTTTATCCAGCTGTCCCTTATTTTATCCTTTAAATGGTATCGGGCCGGCAGGTTAATAGAATACTCATTTTCCAGGAACCTTTCTTCCTGGGGGAAAGTTTCATTTTCAGTATTAAAAATATCCTTGCTGTTGAGCCTGTTTTTTATAATTCTGGATAATAATGTACCGCCGGAAAGCATCAGAAGAAAGCCACTGGAAGTAATAGTCATGTAGGCAATTGCAGCGAGCATTAATTCTATTTTCAGGTATATTGAAAGATAACTTATAAAGTAAATCAGAATGCCTGTAATTATATAAGCAAAAGCTGTTTTGTAATTCAGTTTTTCATCTTTTCGCCCTTTGGCTCCAATTAGTGAGATTATTAAAAATCCCAACGCAAAGAGTTTGGACTTATGAAAATTACTGAAAAGTCCTGTCTGGTAAATATTGCCCATAATCTTATCACTAAACCCGCTGACCAAATGCCAGGTCCGAAAGGCAGCATAGCAGTAATAATAAAAATGGATTACTAAAATAATGATGCTGATAAGTCTTGTCATATCCAAGATCTTTCTCAGTGCCTGTTCGTTTTCTCCTGTCTGCATAGCCATGATTTCAAATTTTATCGATTATTAGACTGTCCTTTTCTTTTTTTCTTTTTGTTTCTGAGTTCGTATGGAAGGTAAACAGCTGTTTGTTCAGACTGTGTGAGCATCTCTGCTAACTGCCCCATTACAGTGCTGGATCCTATGTATTTGTTATCCCTGAAGTCATCACCAAATAGTGCTGCAATGATTTCCGATTTTGATGCTTCAAATGTGATTTCATATGATTTTTCAATAACTGAAATTGTCATTTTCTGTTCTGCCGGATTAATGGATGCACAGCGTTCCTGTATTGCTTTAGCACTGTATTGTTTGCCCAGTGTACTGCCATTAAAAACACATTTTGTGGTATGGTCAACGTAGGTAATTCCATAAATTAATCCTTCTGTGTTTTTTCTAAAAACAGTATTGATTCCCTCTTTTTCAAGTAGTAGAACTAGTTGATTGAGTGATATTTCAGTTCTTAAAAATGCCATATCAATGGCATTTTTTACCCTTCTTATATCGGAGACATCATTTGTTTTATTAAACGCAAATTTTTCTTCTAAAAATTTCAGTGTTGGCTTGTTGTGAAATAGACTGGCTTTTATGGGTACACCAATAGGTTTTCCATTTTCATCAAGTATTCTATACATCAATCCTTTTGCTTTAAACATTTTTGAATCTTCATTGCCTCGGTCTGCTAAAACATTGTATTGTTTAAGCACAGCATTGAGTTCTGGAAAGCTGGCGTATTTATACAATGAAAGAACCTGACCCAGTACATTTGTAATAGCCTTTTTCGATTCGCTTCGCCCGTATTGAATCTTTTGTGAGATGATTGGCTTAAGCGTAAAATCAGGACTGTTTTTATTCCCCTGCGCCTTGACAAGCCCAAAGCGTTCTTCTATTTCTTTTCTTGCCGGTTCAGATCGGTTTTTGCCAATATTTTGCATGTCAATTCGTGTACCATCCCTTTGAACATTTATGGTGACCAGATGGATGTGCGGATGTCCGGAATCATGATGCTGATATACCAGATAGGGCTGCTGGCCAAATCCGATTTTTTCCATATAAGTATCCGCGATAGCCATTAACTTTTCCTTGGAATGATTTTCTGAAGGATCAAAATTGATCGAAATATGTACACTGTTTCGCTTTACATTTTCATTTAGTTCCAGCTGTTTTAAAAAACGATTCAGTTTTACTGTGAGTCCCATTTTATCGGCATCAATCGGATAATTTCCGGCACCTATACACTCTGCCTCATTTTCTTTTACTTTGTTTTCATTGTAATAGAAAACCTTATGGATAGCGTATCCTGTTTTTATGATCGCAACCATTTTTCGGAGATTTTCCGGATGTAATTTTTGATTTCATCCATCTTGTCAAAAAGGATTTTTTTATCCAGTTCAGCGCTTATAATCCATACTTTAAATTCGGGAATTTGATTTAGTGTATGTAGTTTTTTTACTGCCTGATTGAAGTTGTTTCCAATGCCATTTAAGTGCTTGAATAACTGCATCATTTCATGGGTCATATCATCCAAAGACTGATTCCTGTAAATGGTGGTTATAGATTTCTCAAATAGGTGTCTGCGAATATAATCACTCAGCTTGCGGCAAGTACTAGCTTTCCATTTTTTCTCAATTTTCGAATACTCTTCGGGAGTAAAGCGTAACCCAACTATACGTGTTCTGTTTGAATTTTCTCTTTTCATCATCTCTCTTTTTCATTGTTATCAAACTTTATTTATCCTTTCAGTATCACTGCTCACGAGTCCCGAGTGTAGAGCAGCAAGAATGCTGTTGTTTAACAACAGGACATCTTGCCGATTGCAGAAACGTGGCAATCTTCCTGATACTTTAAACATTCTTAAGACATTCTAGCATTCCTAAGCTTTTTAAAATTCAAAATATCCAATTTTTACTTCTTTTGGACAATTTGAAATGTTAACTGTATTGCTTCTGGAACTCAATAGACTATTTAGACAGTCATTAAAATTTTAGTTTTTTTATAAAATCTATTTCATTTTTAGAACTCAAGGAAAGTGCACACTGCATATAATTTGAAACTACTGTAACGGGCTAGCTGAAATGGTAATTTATCCTCTCAATTTTAGATTTAAAAACGTGCTCCTTCAAACCAATAAACCAATTTTAAAACAACAAAATCCTGACTGTTTTAAGGAAGGTTTTTGATTGTTCCTTTTAACCTTTCCTGTTATTTCAGATACAAAATTAAGTAAGCGAAATGGATTTTACCTATGATGGACATATTATGGCCATGACATTTTAAGACTAGCTATATACCTTTGTATAAATAAATTATTAATTAAAAACGTGAAGATTATGACAACAAATGATGTGGCAAAGGTTTTTGATACTGTGCTTAGTATCCCTAGCATGAATGATGTAGTGAAGATTGATTTTAAAATTTCACGAAAAAATGTATTATTATTACACCATGTTATCGAACGTGGGTTAACAGCTAAAGGAGATGATAAACCATCAATACTCTTAACAAGTGTTTCAGAAGAAAATCTACAGGATTTAAAACTGTTTGGAGAGGAATGTCTTTTAAAAGCAGGGCTTATAGAACTTAGTGAAAAGCTCAACACATTAAATGAGACAGGTAAGTCATAAAAGATTTAAAAAACAAGAAATTATAAGAGGTTCAAATAAACAATTAGTGTTTATTTGAACCCTTTTTTTATTATCCAATTTATTTTACCATTGTTTTTTTAAAACTTTAACTAAAATATCGGATTTTGACAAATTGATGTCGGATTTTGATAACGTACTATAAAACAAGCTGTTGTAATTTTGTTTTCGCCTCAACTCCAAACAATTGAATCACAGTTAAAATGCTTTTCATTTTTTAGGATTTAAGGGAATTTAAATTTTGCTGTTAAAATTTATCAGGTGAATAACAGCAAAATTTAAAACTAGAATAAAAATTTCCATATGAATGATACCGATTTAGTATTCACTAATGGTATCAGCTTAAATCTATAGAAAACATGAAACTGAATGTAAAGATTAAGAGTGTAATTCTGGACGCAATATGTCTACTGTATATACTTCTATTTGTGTATGCAGCAGTTAGCAAATTACTTGACTATGAGAACTTCCAAGTGCAACTTGGACAATCTCCACTTTTAAGCGCTTTTGCTTCCTGGATTTCATGGATAGTACCACTGAGTGAATTATTGATTGTTGTTCTACTGGTTGTTAAAAGATTTCGAAACTGGGGACTACTTGCTTCAGTAAGTATGATGACCATGTTTACGGCATATATTTTTATTGTACTGCATTACAGTTCTTTTGTCCCTTGTTCTTGTGGTGGTATATTGGAGAAAATGAGCTGGGATGTACATCTGATTTTCAATGTTGTTTTTGTGCTGTTAGGATTGTTGGCTCTTCTGTTGGAACATCATATACGTATAGAAAATGAATCCTTTACAAAACCGGTTGTAGGGATAAAAACAACCATAATTTCAGTTGCACTTAGTATCATAGCAGTTGTTGTTTTGTTTTTATCATCGGAACATATTATGCAACATGAAAATCCATTTATCAGAAGGTATCCACAGCATCCTATTATGCTGCAAAAAACAGTAAATCTGAAATTCAATTCGTATTATTTTGCCGGAAGCAGAGATAATCAGGTATATCTTGGGAACTACACAGATCCACTGCATATTATTGCATTTGATTCTGCCTTACAGGTTAAACAAACATTTAAAATCTCTTTTAACTCAAAAGATATACCCTTTAAAAGGATTAAAATTTTAGTTAGAGGATCTTACTTTTATTTGATGGATGGAACGGTTCCCTGCATTTTTTGGGGAAGGACCAATAATTGGAAAGTGATCGGCGAAATAAAAGATCTCCATTATTTTACAATCGCTGAGCCTGTGGATAGTGCTTCGGTACTATTCAGGTCTAATAATGGTAAGAATGCTGCTCATATTTTAAGCACTTTTAAATCCGAAAGGTTACCAAAAATTAGCTATAACGATACACTTTTGCAGACACAGATCGACGGCGTATTCGATACTGATGGTATGCTTGTCTACAATGAGAAAAGCAAACGAATGATTTATCTCTATTATTACAGAAATGAATTTATTGTTGCAGATGAAAATTTAAAGTTATTATACCGGGGTCATACTATAGATACCATATCACATGCTCAGATTAAGGTAGCGTATCTCAAAAATAATACAGAGAGAAGAATGGCAACACCACCTATGACCGTAAATGCAAATCTTGCTGTAAATTCAAATCTACTTTTTATAAACTCCAAAATTCAAGGACGTTTTGAAGACATGAAATTATGGAAACAGGCTGCGATAATTGATGTATATGACCTGAAGAAAAAAGCTTATTTACTGAGTTTTGCAATCTACAATGTTGAGGATAAAAAACTGCAATCCTTTATCGTTACTGATACTCATTTGTATGCTTTGATGAGTGATGAGCTGGCTGTTTATAAGCTTAGAGATATACTAAAAAAAGAAATAAAAATGCTGCAATGAAAAAGCAGCATTAAAATACATTGGCCGATGTCAGGAAACCAGATCGAACACCTGTAGAAAAAAGTAGATCGTGTTTTTAATTTAATATTTATTATTATGAAAACTTTTTTTAAAAATGTAATGCCAGCAGCAGTTATTGCGCTGGGAATTACCGGAGCATTTGCCACTATGTCCATGCAAAGTACTGAAAAAAACCTTGCACCAAAAATTGGATATACTCTCAATGCTCAAGGCGCTTGTAACATTCCGGTAAATTGTGATACCAGTGGATCACAGACCTGTCGTCTTAATGGGGCAACAGGACCTCAGGCATTTGGTAAAAATGCCCAAGGGAACTGTAATGAAGTATTGTTTCGACCAGCAAACTAACGGTTTGAGGTTTCGATAAACGGCAATGCAGTTCCAAAGTGGAACTGCATTGCTTTTTTAGTTTATTTTAAAATTTATTTCACGCCTTCGGTTATCCATTGTGCCGACAAATCATCTTTCAGATAGTAGGCAAACCACTGTTGAATCCGGCTGGTCATATCTTTTTGATTGGCTGGTTTTGAAATGCCATGTCCTTCGTCCGGATATAAAAGCATGATGCATTTTTTACCCAAAGAACGAAGTGCAAAATAAAATTCCATAGTCTGAGAAGGATCAACATTATAATCTTCTTTTCCCGACCATAACAAGAGTGGTGTATTCACTTTATTGGCATACGTAATGGGGGAATTACGTCGATAGGTTTCAGGGTCTTCAAACGGACTCTGACTTATTTTCCATTGTCCACTGGCAAAGCGATACATATTAGGATAAGAGAAGTTTTTGGCAAGGGTAAAATAAAAACTATTTAGATCGGTACTACCGGCACTTGCGATAGCTGAGGCAAAAAGATTTGTTTGCGTAATTATAAACGAAGTCTCGTACGCTCCGAAAGAATGTCCCATAAGTCCGATTTTATCTGGTTTTATAATTTCTTTAGCGAGGACTTTTTTGACTGCTGCCAAAACGCAATCCAAGGCTGAATAACCCAGAGTATCATGCTCCACAATGATATCCGGAAGAAGAACAAAATAACCCTGCGTGGTCCATACAGTATCATTATCTTCATCCTCCATCTGTGATGTAGGATTTATATATTTGTGATGCTGATCATATTGCCTCTGGTATACATGCACTATCATCGGATATTTTTTTTGAGGATCATAATGCGCAGGGTAACGTAGTACCCCTTTCATTTTTACGCCTTTAGAATTTTCATATTCGATGAGTTCTGATGTACCCCAATAGTATTTTTTCTGCTGTGGATTACTTTGAAAAAAAGAGACTGGATTCAAATTTTTCTTTTTAATTATCAGCTGTGGAGAAAGGTCAAATTTTTGTTCCCTGTAAAACAAATTTTGTTTTTTAGAATTATAGGTTAATTGGTCAATATGTCGATCACCATAGATAATTGACTTTTCACGTGACTTCTTATTCCACTTAAAATAACCCGTTTTTCCATCGTCTCCCTGACCGTGAAGAAATAATTCTTTTTCAATATCAATGTTGTCTACTTTTAGCGCATCATAAACAAAAAGATAAGGTTGCCTGTCGGGGCTGTTAACCAGTCTGTATCTTATTTTTAATTCGCGTCCCTGTGTTAACCTCCTAAAAGAAGTTCCGTCGGGTTTAATAGCCCACAGGTCGAACTCGTCATATAGCAGAATTTCTTTATCATCCATACTCCATCCTGCATTTGAGTTTTTGGCGGAGATGGAATACTGTAAATCTTCTGCTGTAAATTTAGATTTTATTCCCGCTGTAATATTTTGATGTATATCAGCTGCAATGTTATATACCCACCAGTTGCCGTCTTTAAAATAAGAAATATAGCTTCCTTTAGGAGATGGTATTAGTTCTAAAAAATGAGCAGAATGTTTTTTCAAAAACAGCTTTTTTTCAAGTGTTTTCAGATTCAGAATATAAATGTCACTTGGACCGGGTTTTATTATAAACTGAGGCTCATAATCCTTTGGATTAAATAATAAGGCATATTGCTGATCACCTGAAAGCATGAGCTTAGGCAATTCATTTGTTGTTAATGGATTGGCAATATTGGAAAAAGGAAGCCAAAGTGCAACCCTTGGAATTGTTGAGAGAGTACCTTCTTTTTCCCTTTCAGCATACAACGATTTGTCATTTGCGTTCCATATTTCAACAGCTGTGGTGTTTTTGTTCTCCGGTAATGGACTATTTATTTTTGTCGTAAAAAACACTTTCTGCATATCATCAGAGACTGTCATTTTAAAAGTAAAGTCTGCAGGTATAAAGGTATTCTTTGGCAAGTTTACTTGCAGCGCCGGATCAAACTTATATAACGTTTCATTTTCGAGTGTATAATAAAACAAGAATGTTCCAGTGATCAAATCTGACTGTGTTGCAAAAGCCACTGCATTTCCATCTTTATGCCATGTAAAGCCAAAACTTTTATCTTCGTGATTGGTCAGAATCAACTTTTCTCGTTCCGCTTTTTTTAGATTAAGTAAGATAACGGAATGTTTGCCATTTATAAATGTTCCGTAAATCAGATGCTTTTGGTCAGGACTTAAAGAAGAACCTGTAACGCAATCTATTTCTCTGAGTACTTTACCATTTGGATTTTGAATGGTTAGTTTCTTTCTGTCTTCTGGCAGATTGGTTGTCACTATCAGAAGATCGGCGGTTGCTGAATAATCGAAATGATCAGCTGATTTTAAACTTCGGCGCTTGCCTGTATTTAATTCTACAATTTGCAGTCCCTGATCATTCAGGTATATGAAAGTATTGTTTATAGTAAATAAAGAATGCTGAACTCTCACAAACGAAAATGTTTTAAGGTTTGCTGTATTACGAACAAATAACGTGTCAATAGTATTCTCGTAAGTCATGGTATAGCTGGCCCAATTCTGATCAGGAGATATTTTCTCCAGACTCAGAGCACCCCAAAGGTGATAGTCAGCAGTAGTGAGCTCTTTTTTTTGCACCACCTGCCCCCACAGGAGACAGGTTACTAATGGCAAAATAAAAAATAAAACTAAAAAAATAGGTAAACGGACATTTAGTAATAAATTACCGTTCACAGTACTGGAATATTTTTTGGTGCTGAAATGTAGCATCTTAAATGATTTTAATATCCCCCGTTTTGAGGTCGTAGATTAGGGTTAGCACTTAGTTCACTCTGAGGCAGAGGGAATAAACTATCATGCGCATTCCATCCCGGCTTACTGCCTGAAAGCACCACATCTATTTGATTGAAGCGCTTTAGATCAAAAAAACGATGTCCATACTCGGTAAAGAACTCCCATCGTCTTTCATTTAAGATAGCATCCAGAATTTCTTCTTTAGTGATTGCCGAAGTATCATCAAGACCAGCTCGATACCTGATTTTGTTTAGATCTTCCTTGGCACCAATAAGATCACCTTGCTCAGCTCTCGCTTCTGCTCTGATGAGATACTGTTCGGCAAGTCTAAAGACAATCGAATATTCTTTAGAGATCGAAGTAAAGTTTTGCTCTTTGTATTTGTAGGCATGGTACCATGTTGAGGAACCATCACTGACTTCTTTAATCCAATTGGAATGTCTAAGATCAGCTGCTGAAAAAGAATTTACAAGATTATTATTTAAGGCTACTAGTGCAGGCGGGCCAGAGAGGAATATAAAAGTTGATGCTTCCTGTGTATTTTGCCCGGCTTCTGCGGACTGCAATTGCCAAATTGTCTCTTTTGAATTCACTAAAAAGGCCTCATCTATACTTTCCAAAGCAAACAAATCGGTCCGGTTAAGAAGTGCCGAAGCTTCATTGGCCGCCTCAGCATAAGATTTGGAATACAGATAAACTCTGGCTAAAAAGGCACGGGCAACATATTTGTCAGCACGGATTCGTCCCATCTCGCTGTAATTATTTTGCAATAATGCAATAGCGCTTTCTATATCAGTTATAATATTCTGATATACCTGAGTGGCAGGAATTCTGCTAACGATACTATTTTTTTTATAATCGGTACTTGTGATGTAGGGAACGTCGCCAAAAAGATTGACCAGATAAAAGTGCAGTAATGCACGAATAAAAAGAGCCTCACCTTTAAGTTGTTTTTTATTTTGGTCTGAAAGCTTAGTACTCGCTTCTGTGCCTTCTATGATAGAATTGGCAGCATAAATCTGATTGTAAGAGTCGTTCCAGTACTGCGCAACATCAGCATTCTCAGCTAAAAGACTATTGTTATAAAAGTTCAAACTTGGATTTGAAGGCGTACCGTAAGGAATTATCTCATCGGTATAGTTTCCAAGCTGATTCGATAGTCCTCTGTTATTGCCTGTGAGCAGACCCGTATCCCTGATTTTTGAGTAGATATTGGTAAGAGCGGCATCTGCAGTGGCATAATCCTCAAATACCGTTACAGTGGTAAGTTGTGATTTAGGAAGATCTACCTCTACAAAAGAATCACAGGAATTCATAAAAAAGGACAATATGCCTAGCCACAACATTTGCGTTGCTGTATGATAAAATGTTTTCATAAAAAGTGTTTTAAAATGTTAATTGGACACCTGCAGTTATGACTTTTAAAGGAGGGAGAAATCCGGAGGAAGTAAATTCAGGATCGCCGTCTTTGAATTTGGTGAAAGTCAAAAGATTTTGACCTTGCAGTATAATTTTAGATTGCACTGTGTTTAAGCGCAGGGGTAATTGATAAGAAAGTGAAATGTTTTTAAGTCTTATAAATGAAGCGTCCGTTATGGAGGCATCGCTACGGTCGTATAAATAATCTGCTGTTACAGCATCACCATTGTTACCCGTTGTGTACAATTGATAGGCTGAAAGATCTCCGGTTTCTTGCCAGCGGTCTGTTTTATAAACAGGCTGATTGGACATCTGACCTGCAAAGCCCATTGGACTTATTCTGTTTTTTTGTTTGACAAACTGCAATAAGAAGTCGAAATTCCACCGTTTAAAACGCAGTTGATTTTGCAGTCCTCCATAATACTCTGGATTCAGATCAACGGTTTTCTGTCTGTCTTCAGGAAAAGTAATTTTGCCATCTTTATTGATGTCTTCAAATTCAAAGACACCAGTTTGAGCATTGACTCCTTTATACTGGTAGACAAGTTCAATATTTAAGGGCTCATTAAGACGGTATTTCTGGCTGTAAGAAGAACTTTCTAATCCCGGAAAGCTAAGGAGTTTGTTCTTTGCAAAGGTCAGGTTAACGCTGGTTGTCCAGCTAAAATTTTCATGGGTTAAATTATTGGTTCTTAGTGTCAGTTCCAAACCTCTGTTTTGAACAACAGCATTCAAATTGGACTGAAGTACCGTAAATCCAGTTGTTCCGGGCAGTGGAACACCCACAAGCTGATTGGATGATCTATTCTGATACCATGAAACGGTTGTAAATATTTTATCGTGAAAAAAGCCTAATTCAAGTGCAGCTTCAAGTTTTTTATTGGTTTCCCATCCAAAATCAGCATTGTAAAGGCGGGTTGGTTCAAGTCCGACGGTTCCGTCATAATTTACTCCAGTAGTAGAGTAGGTATTTAAGAACTGATAATCGCCAATCTGATCATTCCCGGTTGTTCCGTAACTAGATCTTAATTTTCCAAAACTTAACCATGAGGTATTTTTTAAAAAACTTTCATTTGAAAAAAGCCACGCCAGACCTACAGCTCCGAAAGTAGCAAATTGATTGCCGGGTCCAAAACGACTTGACCCGTCACGTCTTGCTGTAAGGTTGATGATATAACGCTTGTCTAAATTGTAGTTAATACGCCCGAAAAATGCCTGATATTTATAGATGGTTTGATCATTTTGTAGTACATTAATGTACTTAGCAGAGGCGAGATTATAAATGAGGTTATTGGAACTATATCCCGTACCTGACTGAAATAATCTGGTTGTAGTCTGATTTTGAAAAGTTGTCCCTGCAAGAAGATCTATTTTTCCCAAACCTAACTCCTTTGTCCAGCTGATCTGGGGCTCTATGATCCAGGAAGATCGGTCTGTGTTGTTTACATACAGCGAAGAATTAGCACTACTGATATTATAGTCCGGGTTGTATACTGAGGAAGGAGCCGTACGGGTTTCGACTGTACTCAAATTGGTGTAACCAAAGCTACTTTTGATTATCAGTCCTTGACATAACTCGTAAGACAACACAGAGTTTGCAATCAAATCATTTGTTTTGGCTTCAAATTTAGCATTGAGGTTCCGCAGTGGATTATCCCAAGTTCCGTTTTCCCAGTTTAGATTGCCGTTAGCGTCATAAAGGGCAGGTGCATTAGGAGCGAGTGAGCGGGCATCGTAGGTAAAATCAAAGGCGGGCTGATCATTGTTTTGACTATTATATCCTGCTGAGAGCGTTACCCTGAATTTATTGTCTTCTGAGCGGTGGCTTAAATTGAATTGTGAATCGCCTTTTTTATAGATAAAATCACCCGGAAATACGCTGGATTGCGTATGATAATTTCCACTGATCAGAAACTGTGTTTTTTCAGATCCCCCTGAAATAGCTGTTTGAAGATCGGTTATCCTTGCCGTACCACCGATCAATTTTTTCTGCCAGTTAGTATATCTGCTTTGATCCCATGTTCCATTAATATCATAGTCCCATGAATTGTAAGGGATTCCGTCATTTTCAAAGGCTTGTTTTCGCATAGCCAGATACTGCTCGGTATTCATGAGTTTCATAAATTTGGTCACAGTTCCTGTTCCGGTTGAACCACTGACTGTAAATGTTGTCTTTCCTGCTTTTCCTTTTTTAGTTGTGATCAGTACTACACCATTAGCACCTCTTGAACCATATATAGCAGTGGCATCTGCATCTTTGAGTATTTCAATACTTTCAATAGTATCAGGATTTATACTGTTTAAAGGACTTGTAGTTGATGGATAAACAGTAGAAGTCTGATTGTATCCTATAGTTTCTGAAGCATAGGGTACGCCGTCTATGAGATAAAGTGGAGCATTGCCTTCGGAACGAATACTGTTTTGTCCCCTGATTTTTATATCGAAACCACCGCCGGGCACTCCTGTGGTCTGTATGATATTTACACCTGCCATACGACCTTGCATTGTGGCAAGTACATTAGTAACAGGTTGTGTTTCGATATCCTTTGAAGTAATTCTTGCAATACTTCCCGTGCGTTCGCTTTCTTTTACGGAATAATATCCTGCATTAACTTTTACTTCCTGAAGAGAAGTGGCATCTTGCTTCATTTGTACATTAATGACTAAGCGCTCTGCAACTGGAATTTCAATTGTTTTAAAACCAATGTAAGTAAAAATAAGAATATCGTGGGATGACACTATTATTGTAAATTTCCCGTCAAAATCAGTAACTACGGTATTGTTTTGGTTTTTTACTGAAATACTGACTCCCGAAATGGGAATAGTACCATCAGTTACGATACCGCTTACTTGTGTTTGTTGTTGTGAAAGGGAAAACAGCAAGGTGTTCCTTGCTAAGGCTGGCGTGCAAAAGAGATAGAATCCGAAAATAAACGGATACCAAAGTGCTGCCAACCCTTTATTTAATGAAAAAGTTTTCATAATTTTGGGGTTAGTTAATTTGAAACGAAAGTTTTATTAATTCAGCTCTCTATACTTGTTGATCGCGGGTTAGAGAGCTTTTTAGTATATCATAGATGCATGGGTTTAGGTGTTTAAAAACTCATCTTGATTATCTTTCCAAAACAAATTTTAAGAATTTTAACATACGCTTTGGAAAATAGAAATAAAGGCAATACTTTTAAAGTGGTAGTTTAAAGATGAAAAGCTTAAATATAAGTGCCAAAAGCATTTTATGTTTGGGATGAGGTTAGATTAAAGAGGAAGTTTTGTTTTAAATAATTACTTTTTTATATCAAAGTATAGTTACGTACGTCCATACTAAAATTCTGGCTAGGAAAGTGTATTTGGTAAGAGTATTTCTCTTTGATTCACTATTCTAACACAATTGTTGTTTGGCTTTGGGAAACAAAAGGCTGCTTGCTTTTTAGCTTGGCGCTACGGTGGTTTGGTAACTGTTGTGCATAAAAAAATCGTTCTCATAATTTATAGGTTTATGGTTATGGAACGATGTATTTCGTGGTATGAAATAGTACTTGAATAAAAGCACGGAACGGTTTCACACTTTAGACTCATGGGCGACCAAACCCGTCTTTAAAATCTTTCGATTGAAAAGTTATCTTCTAAAGCTAACGTGAGAACCGCTCACATGCCATATGTAAAAGTAAAAAACTTTTTGACATGGAGCGACTTCACGATATTCTCGAAGATAAAATTGGTCATTTTGAGTCGAGAAAACATCGTTTTAATTATGCCAAAAAGGCTAATTATCAATTCGCTAATACAAATATATGAAAATATTCCAACCATGCAAATAAGTTTTAAAATAAAACCAAAATAACATTAAAAATATGTAAATCTAATGATTCAAAAGTTTGAAAAAGAAGAGAGTAAAACGCCAATGTATAGAGTGAAACTTGGTTTAAAGCTAAGGGAGTTTAGACTCGAGAAAGGTTTTTCAGTTAGAGATATAATTGATATGACGAGTATATCAAAAAGCAGTATTTTGAAGATTGAAAAAGGAGAAGCAAAAAATATCGATAATTATGTTGAGTATGCAAAAGCTGTAGAATATCCATTGGAGACTTTAGTGGATTTCAAAATCAAGTTAGAGCCTTTGAATCAATTATCGACTGAACGGAAAGAAGCAACTAAATTAACTGCAAAAATCCGTAAACATATTGTAAATACTGCTTTTTTAATCGAAGGTAAAACGATTGCAGAAATTAGAGATGAACTTATCAGAATAAATCAGATAGATATTAAAGTTAAATCTGCAGATATTGCTGGTGTTATGAGGAATCTTGCAGATGATGATGTGATTAAGAAAGAAAAACTAGTAAACAAGAATCTTTATTTAAAGATTTGAGAAGTGATTTTAATCATTTACGGAAAACTATAAAATATAATTTTAAAAAACTAGTGTAAAGAAAAGAACCTTTTCTTTGGATTTATTAGGAATCTAAAAAAATAATAAAGAAACATTGATTGGAATAATTTGCTAATCAATTAATTAATAAAAACCTTGCTTAAAACTTATTTAAGCAAGGTTGCATATAAGTCCTGTCTTCTAAGCTCTTTCATAAAATATGAGGTTGGCATTCCGGTTCTGGAAAAAAAAGCTTTTGTGAAACGTTCTTTACTACTAAAACCCGCTTCTTCTGATAGTGCTTTATTTGTGTAATTCTGAATTTTTTTTTCCTCTTTCATTAATTCTATCAAATAGTCTATCCTTAGGTCATTGATGTACTTTACAAATTTTTTTCCTCTGAAATGCAATATTATTTTTGAGAGATATTTTATATTTGAATCAAACAAAACTGCAAGTTTTGCTTCCGTCAAATCTTTTACCAAAAACTTTTTATCCTTTTCAAATTTTTCTAATTGTTTCAATATAATCATTACAGTATCCGGATTTATATCTTCAATTCCATTATTTAGGTTTTTTGATTCAAACTTAGATACAGTTTCACTTTTTGTCATTAAATCATAAAATCTTTGCCGATAAACTTTTTTATTTCTACTATGATTATAAATAAGAAAGACCACAGATAAAAATAAAAACACTATTATACCCTTAAAAATAAAATCATTACGCTTTCTTTCTTCCAATAACTTTTCAATTTTATTTTTCTGAGACAGTAATTCTTTGGTGTTATAGTCTTGGTAGATTCTTTCCGATACATATTTGTATCTACTGTTCATGATATTATTTACTTTAAGCAGTTTTTCAATATAAAAAAGTTGTTGCGTTAGATTTTTTTGGGATTTAAAGTAGCTGATCAATAATTCATAACTATTGAGAAGATCAGGACGAATGTATCCTTTATTATTAAAAATAGCATCTACTTTTTTGAAATAAGGTATTGCTACTTGTGGATTATTTAGAGCCCAATAACTTTTTCCAATATAAAAATAGCCAACAGCTTCATTAGCAAAATCTTTCTTTTTTATAATGACTGGTAGCGAATAGTTAATTTTGCTAATAGCCAAAGTATAATTGCCTCGAAAATACTGGTTAACTCCTTCAGAGATAATAAAGTATTCTTTCATCTCACCGTTAGACAATCTTTCTCCTTCTGATAATCCCTTTTCATTTGTTTCTGTACATAAACTATAACTGCCAATACGATTGTAACAAAGCCCCAGTGAATGTAAGGAATTCAGATAGCCCCTATCATTATTTTCTTTAAAGTAATCAATACATTCCTTAAATAAAGAAATTGCCTCATTATAAAATCCCAGATAGTATTTTATATTTGCAATATTGTATTTTACCTTATAGATCAAATACTTATCATTAGTTTTAGAGATATAATTATCTGCAATAAGGTAATTATCTAATGCATAATTATGTTTTTTTGCGGCATAATATACAATTCCTTTTGAAAGATAAGCTGAACCTATCAATGCATTATCTTTTGACTTTTTTGCAGCGTAAATCATACTGTCTACATAGATCAGTTTCAGATTTTCCGGCGAGTGATGAACATAGTTTTTATAGCCATTTACGAGCTCTTCCAAATTATTTTCTGCTTTCGATTTTACTAGAAAGGATTTAAGGTATAAGGATTTTTTAATACTATCTTTTTCAGATTCTTCTATCCTTTCAAATAGATAATCGTAATCCTTATTTCGAAGTGTGTCGGGAATTTTAAAATGGATTTCCTGTGCGCAGATTTGATCTCCCAAGCAAAGAGAGAGTACAAAAAGATACTTTCTAATCATAGTTTGAATTAAAATGAGACATTATTTTTTCTACAAAATCATACTGAAAGCTAAATAATAGGCTTATAAAAAGACTCATTAGTATATTTCAAAAAATTGCGCCTTAAATATAGTGTAAACAATTGATAATGAACGAATTTTTATTAAAAAAAGGTATATGGATTTTCCGAAAATCCATACTGTTATTCTCGGAAATCCACATACTAATGTTTTGCAAATTAAAAAATCTACTTTTAGATTTGCTTCGAATTCAAAAGCAAAAATATTTAGTAGAGTACTAAATTAAAGTTCTGCTTACCCGGGTGAAATGAACTGACTAAAAAAGTAGTCGGTCACATTTAACACATTTTAATCATGAAAACCATTTCATTACGATTAATAATTTTACCATTATTAATCATTTCCTGTACACCTGATACTATTGATAATATCGAAAGTATTGATAGCAAAATCAGTAACAAGAAGACAGAAAATACAGCACGTTTGATGCAAAACATGACCCCTGAAAACCCTGCAAATATTTACGACTTTTCCGGGAAATTGCATAATGATATTCTTGATACTTATTTATCAGGTAACTATCAGTATAATACAATAGGACAAATCTCTCAACAGATCGAAACTATAGCGGCTCAAAATAATGATCTAATACTTTTAACTTCAGGGACAAATTTGTCTCCCAATCTGACTGTGATACAAGAGATTATAAATAATCCACAGTCTAAACTAGATCAGACTATTTTAAATTCTACAATGACAATTGCAGCAAAAGATAATCTTTCGAATTTTATGAATGATATCCTTTTATGGGAAAATGATTCCTACGAGGAAATTTATCAATACATAATATCTTTTGAATCAGCTGTGATAGCTAATCAGGCATTTAACATTGAGGATAAGAGAATTATGCTTACTACGTCTTCCATAGCGAGGTATTCAACGTATTATGATCTGGAACGCAAAGATAAAGACTGGGATACTTCTACTGGTCACCGTGTTGCAGGGCTTAGTGGTGCAATTGATGATCCCTGTACGGCAATAAAACGTTCACTTGTAACAGGAATCATGATATACAATCAATGATCTGAGTGATGATGCATTATATCTATTGCTACGAAAAAGAAATAGTATACGTGTTTACTGTGTGCTTGATTCTTTTTAATCTTGTTAGTCTTTATTTCATCATAGATCTATTATCCTATGATGAAATAATTGGCTATCTCACAAATGGCGAGATAAAAAGTGATAGTCCACGTAGTCTGGCCTACCTGCTTTTTGTGAGCGGCATGTCCAATTTACTTTTTATTACCGTTACATTGATGTCGAGGTTGATGTCAGAGTAGCTTGCCAATTTGGCCTTTAATAAAGTAAAATTTATTTTAACTGATTATAATTTCATAAAGAGTATTGTCGTGGTAAGTAAAAAATCAAAATATTTTCATATTGGTCTGCAAGTTTACATTTTTGAAAAATTTACATCTAAAAAATCTTTGAGTAAATTATTTAAGGTAGACCATTTCTCTATACTGATTGTAAATTCGGGTTCTTTATCTATCCTAATAGATAAGACAGAAGTTACTGTCTACGAAAGTGAGATCCTTGTGATACCTATAAAGACTTTATTTGAAATTTTGATTATGAGTGATCAATTACAAATTTGCTTACTGTCATTTACTACAGACTTTGTTATTGAAAATAGTATACGAAGACCTCATATTAGGTATTTTGAATTTTTTATTACCAAATTATCGTCTAAAATCTTTCTAAAAAGTAAAGATGTTTTATTACTAATTGATTTATTGACATTACTTAATAGCAAAGTATTACGACCTAGCTCGCATGTTTTTAAAGATGAGATAGTACTTTTTAGTTTTAATCTGTTATTGTATGAATTAGCAGGTATCTATCACAGATCATCCTGGCATATATCACTTCAACATTCGAAAAGGGAAAAATTAGTTCTTCAATTTTTTAAAATTTTAGAAATTAATTGCAGAAAACACCACAGTGTAAAATACTACGCAAATAAGTTAGGTGTTAATACAGACCATTTTAGTAGAATAGTTAAACAAGTTACAGAAAAAACGGCGAAGCAATTTATTGAAGAAGCGATTCTCCTTGAAGCAAAAGTTTTGCTGCAAAACAATCATTTAACCATTTTATATATTGGAGAAGAATTGCACTTTAGTAATTCTTCTGCTTTCAGTACTTTTTTTAAAAGGCATACTTCCCTGTCTCCTTCAGAATACCGTTTACGATTAAATTCTAATTAAATACTTTATAATACATGTTTGACCGGGTTAAGAATGTTCTATAAGCATTGATTTAGAGTACTGTCGATTGCAAGTCGAGAGAAATATTTACTAAGTAAAAGTAAAAAAAATGACTCAAACCTATCTTTTAGAATGGATGGATTTAACGGTTACCTCAACCCTTAATCCTGGTAAAACAGATCTTACTATGATTACTCCAATTCAATCCAAAGCGATTATTAAAAAAGCGACCGAGCAAACATTCTTAATTCAGTCACAGTTTACGGTACAGGTCTTTTCGCTTACCAAGGAGAAACAGATTAAAATTTTAGTTGGAAATTATTATTCATCGCTGTTATTTCTTTTAGATAAAATTACAGAGATAAATAATAGTAATGATCAACATAGAGAACATCTAAAAGAGGTAACCGCTACTTTAATTTCTTGTTTGGATGAATTAATAACTTTTGTAGAATCCAGATTTGCAAACTATTTAAACAAACCTTTACCAATTATTGAAAAGAAGATTTATGAGTCGTCGGTTATAGAATCTTCTTCTAATAAAGTCTTATGTAAGCTTTCGACAGATCAGACAGCTTTAATACTTAGGGCATCTGATGAATTAAAAATTCTTATTTCAAAATCAATGAATCATTTATTTAAAACAATTGTGCCATTTCTATCCACTCCAAATAAAGTGGATCTTTCATACAATGCCATGCGAAGCAAGGCTTACATTTTTGAAGAAAGGGATAAACGAATAGCAATTGAAACATTGGAGCGCATGATTAAACAGATTAAAGAATATTAACTAAATAATTTAAAACTTAAAAACATGAAAAATCTATCTTATATTTTAGCCACTATGATTCTGACCATAACAGGTTGCCAGCCTAAAAAGCTGGATGAGAAATTGGCTACCGTCCTTATTCTGGAAAAAAATCATTACCCTACTATTGTAGACCATGATATTTTCTGTGGTGATCCCGCGCATGCCTACACCATTTTTAAATCCGGACTCGTAGAAAAAGGATTTGTAAAAGTACTTCAAACCAAAAAAATTAGTGATACAACGGCTTTCGTGAGTTTTACCCCTGCAGCAAGACCTTACTTACTGCCAACGCCTGCAGCAGATAAAAAACATAAAATTCAACGTGTAAAAGTAGCCGATGAAGAATTTGGAGCAATTGCAGCAATCAGAATTATGAGTTCCGGTAATAAGGCAATTGTTGAATATAGTACTATTCGAAAAAAAAATGTTTTTGCTGCAGCAATTAAAAACGGATTGAAAGACACATTGTTTCATAAAGTCTATTTTATACGAACAGATGATGGCTGGCAGCTGTTGGATAAAAAGTCAGAGATTGATTTTTTATCTTATTAGAATATGAAAATTATCCTAAAATTACTTAGACAATTCTATTACAATCATTTATGGTTTTTGTGATTACCAAGTTAGTTACAATAAGAACGGCATCTAAATAAATTACCTTAGATTTCCTATTTATTGATCCTACAATACTGTATGCAAACAATTTCACAGATGATTTAGAGAAAATTTCAGTGAGATAAAAGTTATAAATTATTTTTGCTTCAATTTAAAAAAGTTAAAAAATTGTAGTAAAAATATTTCTTATATTCGCTTAAAGAAAAGCTCACTTACTTCACAGACATAACTGAATAAAGTTCTATTAACGCCATTTTATGACTGTTATTACTAGTTAACTATAACTTTAATCCAAAAAAAAACGACAAAAAATAATGAAAAAATTTTACTTTATACAATCTTTAAAGACTGAAGACCCAAATTTAGGAGAGCAAATTTATACACATATTAATCAAAGAAGTGAATCTGCTTTTTTTAACGTAAAAAGTAAAGATGAACTTTTTGAGAAACTAAATCTAATATTAGATGAACTAAAAAGCAACAACATTATTGATGGAATAATTCATTTTCACACACACGGAAATGAAGAAGGAATTGGATTATTTAATGATGAAAATAAACTTGAATTTGCAAAATGGAAAGACTTAAGACCTGTTTTTAGAGATATTTATACATCAACTTCTAAAAAACCAATGATATCAATTTGTGCTTGTAAAGGTTTCAATATTTCAAAATTAGTACCTCACTTCGAACCTTGTCCTTATGATTACATAACAGGCTCGTTTGACCCAATTGGATTTAACGATAGTGTAAATGGCTATAAATTATTCTATGATGGGATAATAGATGTAATAGATTTGACAGAAAACATAAAAAGAGTAAATCAAAACTTTCCAAAAATGAATTTTGCTTGTTTTAATTCTGACCAAATTTTTAAAATTGCAGAAGTTGCATATAGAAATTCTGAAATGGTATCTGAAAAAATATTAATAAGAAGAACTGAATTTGAAAGAATTATCAAAAATGAATTTGGATTTATAAATATGCAACAGAAATTATTTTTAGATTTTGCTTTAAGTGAAAATGGAACAGATTTTTATATGGAAAAATTTAAAGAATCCTTTTACCAATAAAAAAAGCTACAGCTAACAGCTACAAGATATTTGGGTATTTGGCTGAATTTTAAGATGTTTTTATACTTGTAAAATTAATCATTAAGCGAAAATTTACGCTCCCTTAATCTGCTACATCGCCAAAAGGCCAAATATTAGCACTGATATTAAAAAAACAGATACAAGAAGAAAAATGACAAATGAAACTTACCAAAAAATGATTGGCGAATTGATTAGTAAAATCGTAGATGAAAAAAGGGAAAATCCTGAATTAATTAGAGAAGTATTGGCTGATAATAAAGAAATTAGAGATAGTTTAATTAAAACATTACCTGACTTATTTAACGAATTAGATACAAAAATTGGAGATAGATATGTAATGAATTCTCAAAACTCAATCAATGAAGAACTTGAAGAGGCTGAAAAGAAAATAAAAGAACTAAATGGACAAATTCAACTTAGAATTTCAGGTATAAAAGAATTTTATGACAAGTTAATAACTGAACTTGAAAAGTTTGCTTAATAATAATACTGGTGTTAACAGCCGTTTTACAGAGAAATCATATGAACAGAGAGATTTGGAGCAAAAGAAATTTTACAAATAAAAGTCCTGTAGACTATAATTGCCCTAAATGTAATATTGGAATATTAAATATTACTAATTTGAATTCTAAAATTATTCCCGGACAAGATGAAATGGAAATGAATAATTATCCTAATGGAATTGATTATGTTTTTAGTGGAATATTAGTATGTAAAAATAGTAATTGTAAAAATGTATTATCAATCATAGGAAACGTTCTGAAGGATATACATAATGGATATCAGTTGCCAAATGGAGAATATGTTGAAGAATATTTAAGTGTATATTATCCCAAATATTTCTTCCCTCCTTTAAAAATAATAGAAATTTCCCAAAAAGTACCGAAAGAAGTAGCACAACAATTAAATTTGTCATTTTCACATTTTTACAATGACTTATCTTCTTGTGCAAATAGAATTAGAAATTCCATTGAGTTAATATTGGACGATTTAAAAGCGCCTAAAAAATATAAAGATTCCAAAACTAATAAACTGAAAGCTTTCAGAACTTTGCATCATAGAATTGAAAACTATGAAAAAAAAACAAAAAACAAAAAAATAACTAACTTATTATTTGCGATAAAAATAATCGGAAATGAAGGAAGTCATATTGGAAATATAGCTTTAGAGGACGTATTAGACGCTTATGAATTTTTAGAACCAATATTAGATTTTGTATATGACAAAAAAGAAAAAAATATTCATATTAAAGCATCCGAAATTGTTCTAAAAAACAAACCGATGTCAAAGCATTAATAAAAAAACAAGGAACTATAATTATGATTGAAAATCTTATTAGAAAAACAAATACCCCAGAATTTTATCAGGATTCTGATTTAAAACTCGAATCCTACAATTATAAAACATCAGCCAACACTTTAGAGTTGTTTTTCTCAATTAATCAAATTAGTTATGATATTCCAATTGAATATGAAGAATGGAAAATAACTTGCTTAAAAACTGAGCAATTTGAAGGGTTCTTTTGGGACTTATTACTTCCATATGTAAAAATAAAAATATTAGATTCCCATCCTTTGCTTTTAAAGTATCATGAAAGTCAACTTGAATGTTTAGTTAAAGGAAAACCAAAAAATCTAAATTTATTTGTTGGTGATATCAGTAACGGGCTGGAGAAAAAAACTGGTAACTGGATTAAGGTAAACGAAGTATTTTGGAATAATGAAGAAAACTTTAAACTATATCCTAAACGGCATATTAGAATTCCTAAATCTTTAAAAAGCTTATTTGCGGAAGTTTGCAAAGAACACGATTTGGAATTTGATGTAACTAACGAATTGATAGGAGAAGATAAAGGTTATTGTGATAAACCAAAAGCCAAAATTTTAATTTTTGGTAACGAAGATGTAAGCGACAATGATTTCAGTTTGAACCAGCCTTTTATAATAGCGGAGGAATTTATAGCTGAAAGAGTTAAGTAATAGCAACTAATTAGGATACTAAAAACAACCCATAAGATGTATCTAAAGCTTTTTTACTCAAAATAAATTTAGGCTTTACTTATTCATATAAATACTTATCTTCATTTAAAAACATTAACTTATGAATGAAATCCAACAAGAAATAATTACGCATTTTGAAAATAAAAACAAAAATTTCAAAGATAGATTACGTGTAGAATTTAACAAACCTGCAAGTGCTATAGAAAATCACCAAACTACTAATTACAAGAATAACTCCCTTAACATATTGAAAACAGAATTGCATGAAAGTCAAAATCCCATTTTTGACAATGTTAACAATCTTTTACAACAAATTGAAGAGACTCTATTTGCATATTTAACAAACGATGATTCTTTATAATTATCTTTAAGAAGGTAAGATTATTTCTATTGGGTAATTTACTTTTCAATTTATTACTATGTTAAAAATTGATTTTAATTATCTTATAAAAGTAACAACTATTCTGAAATAATTTAATTAGAAGCTGTCTCAATACTAGAGGCAGCTTTTTTTGCAGTTTGTTTTTTTAGGAGCAATTTTGTAAATTTAATCAGTGATTAATAGCTGATTAAAGATGAGATTTAAACATTATGACCAACAGCAAACGATACTTTTACCTTATTCGTTTGACGATTTAATTCCAGAGAAACATCCTGTTCGAATAGTGGATCAGGTTGTGGAATCAATTAACATCCAGCCTCTTTTAAAAGCCTACAGCAAAGAAGGCAATCCAGGTTATCATCCAAAGATGCTTCTCAAAGTGATGTTGTATGCCTATATGACCAATGTATACTCTTCTCGAAAGATAGAACTGGCACTTCGCGAGAATATTAATTTTATGTGGCTAACTTCGATGACTATTGTAGATCACAATACTATTAACCGTTTTAGAAGTGATAAGCTTAAAGAGAATTTTAAAGAGATCTTCAAACAGGTCGTTTTGATGTTAGCATCAGAAGGACTCATCAATCTAAAACAAATCTATACAGACGGAACAAAGATAGAAGCTCAGGCCGGCAGGTACACTTTTGTCTGGGGCAACAGTATCAAAACCAACAAAGCCAAAATGCTGACTCAGCTGGAAGAATTATGGAACTATGCCCAAAGTATTGATAATGAAGACGGCCCCAACCCGGAACCAACTGAGTTCAAGGAAATCAGCAAAGAAGTAATCGAGAAAACTGTAGCTGAAATAGATGCCAAACTCTCTGGCAATGGAAAGGCTAGCTCCAAAGCAAAAGCCAAATTGCGTTATATTAAAAATAATTTTACTGCTAACTTAGAAAAATATGAAAAGCAGCAAGCTATTCTAGGAGAAAGAAACAGTTACAGCAAAACCGATACCCAGGCTACTTTTATGCGTATGAAAGAAGACCATATGTTAAACGGACAGCTCAAGCCAGCTTATAATACTCAGATATCTACACAAAACCAGATCATCGTTCACTATACCATCCATCAAAATCCAACCGATACCAAAACACTCAAGCCCCACTTGGAAAATTTGGAGCAGACCTTCGGCAAAAAAGTGTTTAAAAAGATACAAGAGATCACTACAGACGCAGGTTATGGAAGTGAAGAAAACTACGATTATCTGGAGAAAAAAAAGCTAACGGCTTTTGTGAAATATAATACTTTTGAAAAAGAACAGGATCAAAACTACCAAAAGAAACACAAGACTTTTAGCAAGGAGAATCTATATTACAATCAGGAAGAAGACTATTATATATGTCCAATGGGACAGAAAATGCATAAAACCCATGAGAATGAGAAAAAAACGGCAGCGGGATATACTCAGACCTTATCCCATTATCAAGCCAAAAACTGTGAAGGCTGTCTCTTGCGAGGACAATGTTTTAAAGCCAAAGGCAACAGAAGCATAGAGCGAAACCACAACCTTGAAAGGCATAAACAACAAGCAAGAGAATTACTGCTCAGCGAAATAGGGATACAAAGAAGAAAACAACGCTCTGCCGATGTAGAGCCTGTATTTGCTCAACTCAAACATAATAATGGATTTAGACGATTTTCTTTAAAAGGACTTCAAAAAGTTGAATTAGAGTTCGGATTAATGGCTTTAGGTCACAACTTAAGAAAGAAAATTGCAGCATAAGGGCAATTTTTTTCTGTACTCAGAATTAAGACAATAAATATCAAAATATTATCCAATAAAAAAACCGTCTCAAATTTGTATTGAGACGGCTTCTTTTTATTTTTTTGCATTTTTTTTAAATTTTTTATCCTTGATTTTACTGGGGGTACAACGGGGTACAACTAGGGTACAACAAAAAGTTGTACTTGTAGCAGTTTGTTATCTATTGTTTCTTTGCCTTGTAATGATGAAGATCCAGATTTAGAAATCGGGATTGTGAGAAACTAATGTAGAACGATAAAATGATGAGGTATGTTTACAAACATTTCATGGGGTAATTACATAGTTGTAGTTATTCTGCTATTGGCAAGCTGGTATTTATTTGTTGGATTTCGATTTTATTTTGATGAACTCAAAGAAATTATAACAGGAAAGCGAAAACTTCAATTTCGTGGCTTTGAAAACCCAAATTACCAAGACCCTAAATTTGAATTAAAAGACCAAGAGTTACCTGAAGAAATTTCAGAACAAGCTTCCTTCGGAGAGTTTGATACTACCTTTCAGGACGTTGATGCTTTGGTGGCACGATTAAAAACTTTTATCGCAGATGCCGCAAAGAAAAAATTAGTCCAAAAAGAATTTACCTATTATCTGCAGCTTCTCCTAAGAGAATTTCCTTCAGTGAAAAATTCCCCTTTTAATTCCTCAGTAAGTGAGTTGATAGTTTCAGAATGTGACAAACTCGAATCGATCAATTTAACTCAGAAGGAAGCAGAAGCCCTTTGGGAATAAACTCTAAAACAATTTAACGGAGGAATTGCCCCTGTCCATCCCAGCGCAGTAAGGCAGATGTAACAGGAAAGTGGAACTGAGACAGCGGCTACACCTCCGTTTTTTATCTGAATTTTTAAACTTTAAAAATAATGTGCGATGAAAAAATGGAACTGGAATTTTAAAAAGTTTATTGAGCAAAAAACAAATAGTATCTGTATGTTTCTGGTACAAATCCTTTTTGTGATCAGTTATGAAACCTACGCTCAGGATGGTCTGGCGGGAATCAATGAAGCCAACCAACAAGTACGAAGTTATTTTGATGCCGGAACGGAACTAATGTATGCGGTAGGAGCATTATTGGGACTGATAGGCGCTGTGAAAGTATATCAAAAATGGAACGCAGGTGATCCCGATACCGGAAAAGTAGCGGCAGCCTGGTTTGGAAGCTGTGTTTTTCTGGTGGTAGTAGCTACCGTAATCAAATCCTTCTTTGGGATCTAAAATCGGTCATCATGGAAGAGCTGCTCAAAGAAAAGTTATGGTTTTACATTATCCATAATAATCCAGATTTGATGTTTACACTTCAGGAAGATTACAGTGTATTGGATTATCTAAATGAGAAAATAAGTAGTGTGAAATCCATACTAGACGATATGTTATCTGATGGTACACCTCAATATATCATCGAAGAAATCTGTCTCAATGTACTTACAGAAGATCTGAGACCTTCCCGCTTTTTATATATCCGCTCCCTGCTTTCAGATGAGTTTGAGAAAACCTACGCCGCTTTTCAGGAATCAGGTATCCTTACCTATGAGGTAATCAACCTTATGGAAAGCTGCAAGCCCATTTTTGAAACCATTGGTTTTACAAAAGAAAATGAAGAAGATCCCAATTTGAGAAATGCCCTTATAGGTCAGATTGCTGACTATGTGATTTGAGCTATTTATAGCAGTGTGAAGTATGAAAAGGAGTAATTATGGCTTACAATCTATCCCAAAAACTAAGTGCCAATATTGAGGCGATTACCATTGCAATGCAATGGCAGCAAGGTGATGCTTTATCGGAAGAAGCAGTTGCTGCCCTTAAGGCATATACCGGCTTTGGAGGACTCAAGGCTATTCTATATCCACATGGCTCTGCCGAAGACTGGATAAAATCTGGAGCTACTAAAGAAGATCTGAAACTGCATCCAGAGATGACACGCCTGCATGAATTGTTGCAGGAACATTATTCTGAAAAGGATTACAACGGTGTTGTTTCTTCTCTACGAAACAGTGTGCTTACGGCATTTTATACACCGGATATTGTACCCAAAACTTTGTACACTGCTTTGGAAAAACAAGGTATTAATCCTAAAAGGTTATACGAACCATCAGCAGGATCAGGAATTTTTATTACTGAAGCAGAAAAGGCTTTCCAAAATTTGGAACAAATTACCGCTGTCGAAAAAGACCGATTGAGCGGACTGGTGCTTTCTGCATTAAACAGTACACTTTCAACCAAAAACACCACTCATGTAATAAGGCTGGAAGAAGCTCCAATAAATGATAACGGCAGTTATGATCTTGTGGTCAGCAATATTCCTTTTGGTAATTTTTCTGTTTATGACGAAGCCTATCCAGATAAAGCCATTTCAGGAAAAATCCACAATTACTTTTTTGCAAAAGGACTGGATAAACTCGCTGATGGTGGTCTTATGGCATACATAACGACAGATGGTTTTTTAAACAGTCCTTCCAATCAGAGTGTCCGCGAGTATCTTTTTCAAAATGCAGATTTTGTAAGTATAGCAGTTATGCCTGATAATCTGATGAAAGAAACAGGAAATACAGATGCTCCTAATCATTTGATTATTGTCCAAAAAAATGAGCATAAAAAAACGCTATCTGACCATGAAAATGAGCTGCTAAAAACTGTTGAACTCGAAAATGAATTTGGAAAATACAATATTAATAAATACCTGCATAATAAACCCGAGCTCATCATTGGAAATGAAATACAAGCCGGTAAAAACCAATACGGACAGGCGCACCAAAGTGTAAGACAAAATGGGGATATTAATTCTATTGGAAACCTTCTTGGAGAAAATATCACCAAAGGACTAAAAGAAAACTTTAACCAGGAAAGCTTTGAGAAGGCTCAAAAAACGGAGATAGTTCAGCCCGCTGAAGTAATTGGACCAAAATTCACTTATTTACCCATGCCTGAGAGTGAAGCAAGCGGTATTTCTGTCCAACTTGGCTTATTTGATACTGTACCTGCGGAGAACATTAACCGTGCGATGGATTACATCAATCCTCTTGATGAAACGGTAGTAGATAAAAAAACAGCACGAATACTGAGCACCATACGCAACACTGATAATCCATCACATGAAAACGTTGTGCTAATTGCTGCCAAACAAAACAAGTCCAATCGGTATTTGTATAAATTATATTCTAATATAAAAGAAATAGATGGCTTTTCAGCCAATTGGATGAATGGCGGATTACTGCCACATGAATTACTGGCTTTATCCAATACCCTTCAATATTACAAACACAAGTATATTTATGAAGGAGACCAAACCCTTGAATCGGCCTTTAACCTTGAAAGACAGCTTTATGAAGAAGATCTTTCATTCAAACCGTTTTACAAAGAAGGAACACTGGTTCGACTTGGAGATGCCGTTGGAGTCATCAGTGATATAAATCATGAACACAAACAAGCTTTTTTCCAACCATTAGCAACACAAGGCAATCTGAAATTTTACGATTCCTATATTTCTATTCGGGATAATTATCTGAAACTGTTTGAGAAAGAGCAATCAGACAAAACAGCAAGTAATGAAACTCGGAGAAATCTGGATGAGCAGTATATCAAATTTGTTTCACACTATGGTATTCTGAACGGTGCTGAGAACCGCAGGTTAATCATGCAGGATTCTGCTTTTGGTTTCACCATTCTTTCTTCATTGGAACGCAAAGAAGGAGAACGTTATGCGAAGTCCGATATTTTAAGCGAATCTATAGTAAAACAGCAGGAACGCTATCACACAGACGATCCGATTGAAGCCTTAGCTCGCAGTCTGAATGAAATCGGAAGTGTGGATCTGGGATTTATAACCGCTGCAACCGGGCTTGAAGAAAACGAGGCGATAGAGCGTCTGAACTATCATATCTACTTGAATCCTACAGGTCAGGATTGGCAAACTTCAGACCTCTATTTAAGCGGAAATGTCGTGGAAAAGCTACAGCAGGCTAAACAGGCTGTTGACTTATATCCTGAAAACACACAATATTATAAAGGATTGCAGGCACTGGAAAAAGTACAACCAGAGCGTATCCCTTTTGAATTGCTCGATTTTAACCTTGGAGAACGATGGATTCCCAACCGATACTATGAAAGTTTTGCCGGAAAATTATTTGACCAGCCAACAGAAATTAATTACTTCCCATCACTGGATACCTTTAAAGTAAGTACAGGACACAATACCAAAATAGACAGAGAATTTTCGGTAACTCCCAAAAGCGGAAGAACCACTTATGGTTACACGATATTGGAGCATGCGCTTGAAAATACAGCTCCCTTTTTTACCTATGAGGTAGATGGACCATCAGGCAAACCGATACGATTGCCGGATAATGAAGCTATACAACTTGCACATCAAAAAATTGAGAACATTCGTAATGGCTTTATTGAGTGGCTGCAGGAATTGCCAATAAGTGATAAAAACGAACTAGAGAGCCTATATAACAATACGTTCAATTGTTATGTATTACGCGAGTATGACGGAAGTCATCTGAGCTTTTCCGGTCTGGATAAAAAAGCCCTGGAGATTGAAGACCTATACAGCTCTCAGAAAAATGCGGCATGGCGTATTATTCAAAACCGTGGCGCTTTAATTGATCATGAGGTTGGGCTTGGAAAGACACTAACCATGATTGTGGCTGCCAGTGAAATGAAACGATTAGGGATTATTCATAAACCTGCAATACTGGCATTGAATGCTAATGTGAATCAAATTGCTGCAACCTATCGAAAGGCTTATCCCAATGCCCGGATTTTAGCACCTGGTGAAAATGACTTTACTCCGGCCAAAAGAATGAGACTTTTCCATGAGATTAAAAATAACAATTGGGACTGTATCATTTTAACCCACGATCAGTTTGGTAAAATTCCGCAGTCACCGGAAATACAAAAAGAGATCTTACAAAATGAACTAGATAATATAGAACGGGATCTTGATACGGCCAGAGATCTGGGAGGCGATATCTCCAAAAAAATATTAAAAGGTCTTGAAATACGAAAAAATAATCTGGACGGTAAATTAAAAACACTGCTCAAAGATATAGAAGATAAAAAGGACAGCGGTATCAACTTTAAAGAAATGGGGATTGATCATTTGTTTGTAGATGAATCTCACAAATTCAAAAACCTGACTTTCACTACCCGTCATGACCGTGTTGCCGGAATTGGAAATATGCAGGGAAGCCAAAAGGCGCTTAATATGTTATTTGCGGTACGTACACTGCAGGAAAAATTCGATTCGGATTTGTGTGTAACGTTTCTTTCGGGTACTCCAATTTCCAATAGTCTTACCGAAATGTACCTGCTTTTCAAATACCTGCGACCTAAAGAAATGGAGCGTCAGCGTATTGAAAACTTTGACGGATGGGCAGCTGTCTTTGCCAGAAAAACAACTGATTTTGAATTTTCGGTCACCAATGAAATTATTGCCAAGGAGCGTTTTCGCCATTTTATAAAAGTTCCGGAACTAGCATTGTTTTATAATGAGATTACCGATTACAAAACAGCAAAACATATTGATCTGGATAAACCTGAAATTAAGGAACAACTTGTCAATATCAGCCCAACACCTGAACAAAGCGAGTTTATTACCCAGCTCATGCAGTTTGCAAAAACAGGTAATGCAACACTTATAGATAGAGAACCTCTTACTTCACAGGAAGATAAAGGCAGGATGCTGATCGCTACTAATTACGCTAAAAAGATGGCTGCCGATATGAGGCTGATAAATGAAGAATATGGTGATCACCCGAATAATAAAGTCAATACATGCGCCAGAAATGTGGCTGAAATTTATCATGCTTCCATGGTGCATAAAGGCACACAGATTGTTTTTTCGGATATAGGCACGCCGAAGCCGGATGCCTTTAATATGTACGATGCCCTTAAAGAAAAACTGGTAAGGGATTTTAATATCCCAGCTCATGAGATTACCTATATACACGATTGGACCGATAAAAAGAAACCAGAATTGTTTTCTAAAATGAATACAGGCGAAATACGTATTCTTTTAGGTAGTACAGAAAAAGCAGGAACGGGTCTTAATGTACAAAAGCGTGTGGTAGCTATGCATCATATGGATATTCCCTGGAGACCATCAGATCTGGGACAACGCAACGGCCGAGGCAGCAGACAAGGGAACGAAGTTGCCAAACAGCATTATGGCAATACAGTAAAGAATTTCGTCTATGCGACCGAGAAGTCATTAGACAATTACAAATTCAACCTTTTGAAGAACAAACAGACTTTTATCAGTCAGATGAAAAACTGTGAACTTAATGTCAGGACTATTGATGAGGGAGCCATGGATGAGCAGAGCGGAATGAACTTTTCGGAATACATCGCAGTATTATCAGGAGATACTTCTTTACTGGAAAAATCAAAATTGGAGAAAAAAGTAACGGTAATGGAAAGCCTTAAAAAAGCCCATTACAAGGAAATTTCCAGAACTAAATATCAGGTTGAATACCTAATGGAAGAAAAGGGAATCACAACTAAAACACTGGAGAAACTAACTGCAGATCACAGCTATTATAAAGAGCGTTTGAAATATGAACCCGATGGTTCCAAAGCGAATCCTATACAGTTGTATGACTGCAAGACAGCAGATCCGGAAAGTATCGGCAAAGAAATTATCCTGCTTTACAAAAACTGGAAGCCGCCTGAAGGTGAAAATCAGGCCAAGCAGATTGGACAATTATATGATTTTGGACTCTATATAAAAAGAGAACGTGAAGCCTTTCAAAATGATGGTTTGTACCAATACCGCTATTCTAACAGCTTTTACGCGCAACGTTTGGAGGATGGCATTAAATATACTTCCAATGGAGGAACTCCAAATGTGGACAATCCAAAATTGGCAGCCCGCCATTTTCTTAATGCAATTGATAAGGTGGAAAATCTCAAGGAAAAGTATCAAAAGTCCCTGAATGATATTGAAAACCAGCTGCCGGATTTACAGCAATTAACCACAAGAGTATTTAGCCAGGAGCATGAGCTGCAAAAAATGAAAAGTGATCTCTCTAGTTTGGAAAGGGAAATAGCCCTAAAAATTCAGGAGAACCAATTAAAGGAAGCCAATCCACAAGATACTAGTCTGAGTAATGAAACCAAATTAACGGATACAGTGCCGGTAATTCAACTGCCAATAAAGAACGTTGAAGAATCAAAGGGTTGCACAACTGCCGAAAGTAACACTGATAAATGGCAGGAGCGCTCTTTTTCGGAAATGAGACGCAGCAACAGAATGAAATTTTAAAATAAATACTATGTCAAACAGTGTCTATCAAATCAACAAGGGAATAAACCAAAGTATCCAGTTTAAGGGATTAAAAGCACAATACATCTGGTATTTGGGCGGTGGTGTTATTGTGCTCATGATACTGTTTGCCATTATGTACATAGCCGGACTGCCTTCACTTATCTGCATAGCAATAATTGGTATTTCGGGGACATTATGGGTTTTGAAAATATATAAGATGAGCCAGCAATACGGCGAACATGGAATGATGAAAGCACTCGCAAAACGTCAGGTTCTCAAAGCAGTGAAATCCCAGAGCAGGAAGGTATTTATTATGCGAAAATAAAATTTGCTCAAAATGAAATGAGTGGTAAATAAAAATGAAGATGGAAAAGATGATAGATGATATTTTACCGATTATGGATGTAGAGCACGATTGCATCCTATCCAAACAAGGAGATGTAACAGTGGTATTCAAAGCAGAACTGCCCGAAATATTTACTTTGTCGGATCAGGAATACGAAGCGTTCCATCAGGCATGGCTCAAAGCCATAAAGTTACTTCCAAAATTTAGCGTGTTTCACAAGCAGGATTGGTTTATAGACAGTAAGTTTGAGCCGGATTTTACAAGTGAAGACTCTAGTTTTCTGACCCGCAGCAGTGAGCGATTTTTTAATGAACGACCATTTCTGGATCATTCGTGTTATATTTTCCTGACCAAAAAACCCGCAGGCAGAAAAACGTCCAGTTCCTTATTTTCTAATTTAATTAGGAACTCAATTGTTCCGGAAGAAACACTGAAGGCACAAGTACGCCAAGAATTTGTTGATAGTACTGGACAATTCAGACGCATATTGGAAGACAGTGGTTTTGTAAAGCTCACCCGTCTTGGTAATGAGGATCTTCGAAGCCACAGCAGAAAAATTGGGATTATAGAGCGTTATTGTTTTCTTTCTGAAAAGGAAAACTCATTTATTTTTAAGGACATTGCTTTTGATGACGGTTTGCAGGTCGGCGACAAGCATTGCCAGATTTATACTTTGGGAGATGCAGCTGATCTGCCCGCCTTATGTGGTTCCCGAATTAATTATGACCGCTATTCCACCGATAAAACCAAATTCAGTATTGGATTTGCTTCAACTTTGGGTCAATTGTTATCCTGTAACCACATTTATAACCAGTACATTTTCATAGAGGATTTTCAAAAAACTTTGCAAAAACTTGAAAGTAAAAGACTACGATTACAGTCCTTATCAGCCTATAGCAGGGAGAATTTGATTGCCCGTGATGCCACTAATGATTTCCTTAACGAGGCTATTAGCCAGCAGAGACTGCCAGTCAAAGCACATTTTAATGTATTGATTTGGACGGACAATAAAGAAGAACTCAAAGATTTAAAGAACAAGGTGTCTTCCGCCTTAGCTCAGATGGATGCAGCTGCTAAACAAGAGACAGTGGGCGCTGCACAGATTTTCTGGGCAGGAATTCCCGGTAATTCTGCAGATTTCCCAATGAATGACACTTTTGATACGTTTACGGAACAAGCAACCTGTTTTTTGAATCTGGAAACAGGTTACCGCTCTTCCATGAGTCCAATTGGAATTCGATTGGGAGATCGCTTGACTGGAAAACCTGTTCATGTGGATATTAGTGATGAGCCAGTTAATATGGGTATTTGTACCAATCGGAACAAATTTATACTGGGCCCATCTGGAAGCGGAAAGTCCTTTTTTACCAACCATATGGTCAGAAGTTACTATGAGCAGGGAACGCATATTGTACTTGTTGACGTAGGACATAGCTACAAGGGACTGTGTGATATGGTTAATGGGTATTACTTTACTTATGATGAAAAAAATCCAATCCGATTCAATCCATTTTATATCAGCGAAGGTGATATACTCGATACCGAGAAAAAAGAAAGTATTAAAACATTACTCCTGGCACTCTGGAAAAAAGACAATGAAACCTTCAATCGAAGTGAGTATGTAGCACTGTCCAATGCGCTTCAATTGTATTATGAAAAGTTAGATAGCAATTCTGAGTTATTTCCCTGTTTTGACACTTTTTATGAATTTCTGAAGAATGATTTTGTAACCATTTTGGAGGGCGACAAGGTAAAGGAAAAGGATTTTGATGTGAATAATTTCCTTTATGTGCTTCGTCCTTACTACAAAGGAGGTGAATTTGATTACCTCTTAAATGCTACTGAGAATCTGGATCTATTAAAAGAACGCTTTATTGTTTTTGAACTCGATAACATCAAAGACCATCCGATACTCTTTCCCGTGGTAACTATCATCATCATGGAAGTCTTCATCAGTAAGATGCGTAAACTCAAAGGAGTCCGTAAAATGATCCTGATTGAAGAAGCTTGGAAAGCCATTGCCAAGGAAGGTATGTCGGAATACATAAAGTATTTGTTTAAGACCGTGCGTAAATTCTTTGGTGAAGCCATAGTAGTGACTCAGGAAGTCGAAGATATTATATCCTCGCCAGTGGTCAAGCAGGCTATCATTAATAACAGTGACTGCAAGATATTGCTGGACCAGAGCAAGTACCAAAATAAGTTTGAGCAAATCCAGGAGCTGCTTGGACTTACCGACAAAGAAAAAGCACTCGTACTCTCGGTAAACAAAGCCAATGATCCTAATAAGAAATACAAAGAAGTATTCATCTCACTTGGAGGCATGCAGTCGAAAGTATACCGCACAGAGGTATCCCTTGAGGAATATTACGCCTACACAACCGAAGAAACTGAAAAAGTAAAAGTACAGGCGTATGCTAAGAAATTTGATGGTGATATCAGAAAAGGGATTGCAGCACTTGCCAATGACTTAAGAGCATAAAAAAATTATGAAAACTAAACTACACTACTTATGAAAACAAAGAAGAAAATCATGATTTGCCTGTTGTGCTTTTTACTGATCAGCACTCCGGCAAGACCGACAACAGTTGCAGCAATACCGATTTTAGAAATCGTAAAAGCGGTTGCCAAAAAGGTAATTAAGGCTATTGACCTAAGGATTCAAAAACTGCAAAACAAAACGATCTGGCTTCAGAATGCACAGAAAAAAATCGAAAATATCTTATCCAAACTAAAATTGGATGAGATATCCGAATGGACACAAAAACAAAAAGAGCTCTATAGGAATTATTACGAGGAACTGGCAAAAGTCAAATCTATCATTACCTATTACCAGCGTATCAAGGACATCAGTAAAAAGCAGGTTCGTTTGGTTGATGAATATGAAAGAGTTTGGAGCTTGTTTCAAAAGGATGCTCATTTTAATGCAAGTGAACTCAATTATATGCAAAGTGTGTACTCGGGAATATTAGATGAAAGCCTGAAAAATATCGATCAGATTTTCCTGGTCTTGGATTCTTTTACTACTCAGATGAGTGATGCCAAAAGACTAGAAATTATAAACAGTGCTGCAGATCAGATTGATGCCAATTATGATGACTTGACACTATTCAATAGACAAAACATACTGCTGAGTCTTCAAAGAGCCAAAACAGAGCATGATGTCAAATCCATCAAACAATTTTACGGAATTCCGTAAACAATCTAAAAAATCATGAAAAAGATATTTTTACTAGTGCTTATTACTGCGCTCACTACAGGGCATCTTCAGGCCCAAGCCAAACAGCAAAGGATGCTTTTACAGCAAATTGCAGCCCTGCAAGTGTATATCGGATATGCTCAAAAAGGCTATTCCATAGTCAAAAAAGGGCTCAACACCATAGGAGATTTCAAACGCGGAGAATTTAATCTTCATAAAGATTACCTGAGTTCCTTAAAGGCGGTCAATCCCAAAATAAAAAAGTATGCAAGGGTAACGGAAATTATAGCCCTCCAGATTAAAATCATGAAAAGCTATAAAGGCTTTTATCAGCAAATTCGGCAGGATGATTTGTTTCATGGAGATGAAATCGATTATATCAAAAGGGTATTTGAACGATTAATCAAAAATTGTGATACCAATTTGGATGAGCTTTTAACAATCATCATGGACGGACAACTCGAAATGAAAGATGATGAGAGAGTGAAACGCATTGATATGATCTACCAGAGTATGCTTGATAATTATACTTTTTGTGAGAGTTTCAGTAATCAAACTAAAGTCCTGGCTGTATCAAAAGCAAACGAATTAAAAGACGCTAAAAACAGCCGTATCCTAAACGGCATAAATACTGATTTGCCATGAAAAAATTACTGATTATAGGAACTGTATTTATTCTTTTTTTATTTCCGTCTAAAGTAACAGCCCAAAAACAGGAAATCCAACAGTTGATTTTGAACATAGAGAAATTGGCCCAGTTCAAACAGATTCTAAAGGATATGAAAAAAGGATATGAAATACTTAGCGGCGGTTATAATACAGTGAAGGATTTGTCAGAGGGAAATTTCAGCCTTCATGAAACATTTTTGGATGCACTGATGCAGGTTAGTCCAACAGTTAAGAATTACAAGCGTATAGGAGATATTGTTAATTATCAGGTGCTGCTGGTAAAAGAATATAAGTCTGCTTTTAACCGCTTTAGGGATAGTAAAAATTTTAATCCTGAAGAAATCGCCTATCTCGAAAGAGTGTATGATAATCTTTTTAAGCAAAGTCTTAGAAATCTTGATGAATTGACTTCGGTGATTACCGCTAATAAAATGCGAATGTCAGATGATGAAAGGCTGACCTCTATTGACAAAATATATACAGATATGCAGGACAAACTTTTGTTCCTGAGAAACTTCAACAACAATACGGCTGTACTGGGTTTGCAACGTGCCAAAGAGCGTAATGATACTCAGGCAATGCGCAATATTTATAAGTTAAATAACTAAATATCCACTCTCATGATAAAGATAAATAAGCAAATAATACTTGTTCTTCTTGCAATGATATTGCCATTTACGATACAGGCACAAGGAATTGCAGACGACATGAATGGTCTGCATAGTGTATTGGAACAATTGTATGATGAAATGATGCCTTTGTGCAGTAATCTCATTGGCGTCGGTCAAGGTCTTGCCGGTTTTGCAGCGATGTGGTATATCGCCTCAAGAGTCTGGAGGCATATTGCGAGTGCTGAACCCATAGATTTCTATCCGCTCTTTCGTCCTTTTGTTATCGGGTTTTGCATTATGATTTTCCCCTCTGTCCTGTATATGATTAATGGTGTCATGAAACCTACTGTTACCGCAACTGCTGCAATGGTAGAGGGATCGAATAAAGCGATTGAAAGACTGCTTAAAGAAAAAGAAGAGGCGCTCAAAGAAACAGATCCCTGGAAAATGTATGTGGGTTCGACAGGAAGCGGCGATCAGGACAAATGGTACCGCTATACCCATGATGATGCAGATCCAAGTGGTCAGGGAATGCTGGACGGTATTGGGAATGACATCAAATTTGCGATGAGCAAAGCCTCTTATAATTTTCGCAATTCAGTAAAAGAATTGATGAGCGAGGTACTGCGTGTATTATTTGAATCTGCTTCCCTATGCATCGATACGCTGAGAACTTTTCAATTGGTGGTACTTTCTATTTTAGGTCCAATCGTTTTTGGCATTTCGGTCTTCGATGGTTTCCAACACACCCTTACCGTCTGGCTGGCACGTTACATAAATATCTATCTGTGGCTCCCTGTGGCTAATATATTTGGAAGTATTATCGGAAAAATTCAGGAGAATATGCTCAAAATTGATATCGCACAAGCGGGTGAATACGGTAATACTTTCTTTAGCAGGACTGATATTGCCTATCTGGTCTTTATGATTATTGGAATTATAGGTTATTTCACTGTCCCTTCTGTTGCCAATTACATTGTTCATGCCGGAGGCGGTGGAGCACTCGGACAAAAAGTAACCAGTATGTTTAGTAATTCTACAACTTCCCTTGTCAATACTACATCTCAAGGAACTACAATGGCCGCAGATGCAATGGGGAATGCTGCCGGTCGTATGTATCAAAGCATGTCTGATTCCGGTAATTCTGCTCCTTACTTCAAGGACAAGGATAATTATATGGCCGATAAATTAAAAGGTAAATCTTAACCCTAAATTCAAAGTTTATGTTTAGCAAAATGAAAAATATTGATACTGCTTTTCGGCATGTTCGCGGATTTACCATTCTGGTCATTACAGGCTGCATTTTAATTAGCTGCTTTTCACTTTATAAGAGTTTCTCGCTGGTGTCTCAAATGCAAAATAAGGTTTATATACTGGCTAATGGAAAAGCACTTGAAGCCTACGCTTCAGACCGAAAAGATAATATTCCAGTCGAAGCTAGAGATCATGTAAAAACGTTCCATAAGCTGTTTTTTACACTTGACCCGGATGACAAAGTCATTAAAAGCAATGTAACAAAGGCTCTTTATCTGGCCGATGACAGTGCCAAACGGGTCTATGACGATTTAAAGGAAAACGGCTATTACTCCGGAATTATATCAGGGAATGTCAGCCAGACGATACAGATTGACAGTGTGACTATTGACCTTAACAACTATCCGTATGGATTCCGGTGTTATGCTACTCAAAATATCATCCGCACCACCAGCATTGCCCATCGAAACCTGATAACTGAAGGCAACCTTCGTAATGTATCTCGAAGCGACAACAATCCGCATGGCTTTTTAATCGAGCGATGGAATACTATTGAGAATCGCGATATAAGTACTGAAAACAGAAAATAATAAAGCTGTACATCATGAAACTCTTTTTTAAACGAATTAGCAAAAAAAGCGATGTTCTTGCAACTGCTAAAAATAATCTATGCCAAAAGTTTGACCAGGCTAATCTGCGATTGCAGTATAAATGCGCCAATTGGCTTGAACGTAAAACAGCTCATTTTACACGTCTTAACTGGATTGTGATTCTGTTGTGTTTTACAGTATTTACAACTGGCTGCAGTATATGCCTGATTGTTAATAGTTTTTCAGGTAATAAAAATAGAAATATAACATTAACTCCGATTACCAAATCAACCAATCTGTTACCCACAAAAGAAAAGCCTCTTGAACTCAATACAATTATCAGCGAAACTGAATTTGAAAAAATCACAAGTTTTCGGAGGTATATGGATAGTCTGGGGCGCAGTCCGACAGGAAAAAGAACGCATGACAGTATTGTGTTACACCGTCCTGGACTTCTGGACAGTCTAACAATAATAGAAAATTATTATTACTCACATCTTAAAAATTAATATCATGGAACAAAACACAAAATCATTAAAGGCCTTAAAACATCGTAAGATGCTCTTGGTACTGCCAATATTGGCTTTACCATTTCTAACTGCCATATTTTGGGCATTGGGAGGTGGAAAAATGGATGCTGCCAACTCAGCAGCACCACATCAAAAAGGTTTTAATCTAAAACTTCCCAATGCGAACCTGAAAGAAGGAATTCCGCTCGATAAAATGAATTATTACGATATGGCTGCTCTTGATTCAGCAAAGCTTGATGAACTTATTAAAAAAGATCCTAATTATTTGAGCCAATCCTTTCAGATCGATTCCACCGAAGACAGCAGTGCTGTTACCTATAGAAAAGAGCCAAATGGCTTAAATAAGTCCGTTTATCGTGATCCAAACGAAGAAAAAGTACATCAAAAATTGGAAGCACTGCAAAAAGCAATCAATACACCTGTGTCAATTCCGGAGCAAAATAAAGATTATGTAAAAATTGCAAAATCGAATGAAACCTCGCTGCATTCCAATGATGTGGACAGGTTCGAACAAATGATGCAGTCTATGAATCAAGAGCAGGAAAGTCAGGATCCGGAACTGCAGCAACTCGGCGGAATGCTGGAGAGTATTTTGGATATCCAGCATCCGGGCAGGGTACAGGAAAAATTGAAAAAAGCGTCTGAGGCTCAGCGCGGACAAGTCTTCGCTATCTCAACGGGAGAAAAAGAAAATCCTGTTTCTTCTTTACAAAACAAAACATTGAACAGTTCTGAGTACAAACAGAATGGTTTTTACTCTTTAGACGAACTCGAAAATGATGATTTAATGCAGAATGCTGTAGAAGCCATTATTCATGAAACACAAACAGTTGTAAATGGCTCCACAGTTAAGTTCCGACTCATGAATGACATCTTTATAAACGGTATTAAAATTCCAAAAGACAATTTTTTGTTTGGAACCGCTTCATTAAAAGGAGAACGATTAACTATCAATATTAGCAGTATCAGATACAACAACTCCCTATTCCCAGTGGACTTGTCTGTTTACGATATGGATGGACTTATTGGAATATACATCCCGGGAGCCATTAATCGTGATGTCGCCAAAGCTTCCGCTGATCGCTCCATGCAAACTTTGGGAGTTGCATCGCTGGACGATTCCTGGGGAGCTCAGGCAGCGGGAGCAGGAATTGAAGCTGCAAAAAGTCTTTTAAGCAAAAAAGTAAAACTGGTTAAAGTAGTGGTAAAAGCAGGGTATAAAGTACTACTGCGTGATGAAAAACAGAAACAAAAAGATTCCAATTAAAAACTAAAAATGATAGAGATGAAAAATTTTAAACTATTGGTGATGGGGCATCTGTTATTTATGACCATCGGTGTATTGGCACAGCAAACAAGTAAAAACCGTTTATTCCAAACAGAATCAGACTCCTTAATGATAGCCTATTCAAAAACGACCAATATTGTATTTCCTTTTGCCATAAAAAGTGTCGACAAGGGAAGTACCGATATATTGGTACAAAAAGCAAAAGGTCTTGAAAATATCCTTCAGGTTAAGGCAGCCCAAAGGGGATTTTTTCAGACCAATCTTACGGTGGTGACTGCAGATGGTAAACTTTATTCTTTCGTGTTGGGCTATGATGAAGATTTCCCTCAGCTGAATCTTACCCTTAATAAAACTAAGCCTGATGGACAGGAAATTTATTTTTCAGATGAAATTATTAATGATCAGGATATTGAGGAATATTCAAAGTTAGCGCTATACGACAAAAAAAAGCTGCGAGGTCAAAAGGAAAGTAAATACGATATTGATTTTAGGCTCAACGGAATTTTTATTCGTGACGAAGTTATGTATTACAGGATAAAGATAACCAACAATTCTAAAATCAATTATGAGATCGATCAGCTTCGTTTTTTTATTCGCGACACTAAAAAAATAAAACGCACAGCTTCACAGGAAATTGAAATTACACCAATTTATATCCTGAATGATATTGATAAAATTGAAGCAGAAGCAGAAAACATCTTTGTATTTGCACTGCCAAAATTTACAATTCCGGAAAAAAAATATTTAGCCATACAACTCATGGAGAAAAATGGCGGCAGACATTTAGAAAAACATGTCAAGAATACAAAACTGGTACAGGTGACTGTACTTCCTAAACTTTAAGCTATATAATAATTTAAAAAATTGAATCATGAACGAGAAAAATTTTGAATACTTAAGAGATCAGATTAAGTATACCGGTTTCGGTGAAGCACTGGAATCTCAATTAAAGGAAAAAATGCAGAAAGAAGAACCTGATTTCACTTTGACGCATAACACGCAATATGGTAATGATACCGCTACAGCGACGTTAAATTTTAAAAAATCCGATCAAAGCGACATTTACTTTTTTAATTCTTATAAAGTAGAATTGCAAAAAGAAAATTCTAAAGAGGCATTGGAGCAAACCTTTTACATCAATAAGGGCAGCAACATAACCATGAAAGAAGCTTACAATCTTATGGAAGGCAGATCGGTAAATAAAGATCTCACCAGTAAAGAGGGCGAAGTTTACAATTCTTGGGTTCAAATGGACTTCAAACAATCCGAAACTAATGGAAACTTTAAACTAAACCATTACCATCAGAATTACGGTTATGATTTAGAAGCAGCACTCTCCAAACATCCAATTAAAGAACTGGAAACTCCAAAATACAAAGAAGACTTGATTAATTCTTTGAAAAAGGGAAATCTGCAATCCGCTACTTTCCAAAAAGAAGGTAATGAGATCAAGCAGTATATTGAAGCCAGCCCGCAATTCAAGACAATTAATGTGTATGACAGTAATTTGCAGCGCATTGATAATCGTAAGTCCAAAGAAGAAAAGCAATCTGAAACCCAGCAAGTTTCTGAAAAGCAAGGCAGTAAAAAGCAAAACCAAACTGCTGATGACGATGGTCCAGAAGTGCCAAAGGAAGCTAAGAAAAAAAAGAAAAGTCAATCCATGTAATCAGTAATCATGAACGAACAACTTCCCATTAACAGAGTAGAGATGGAATTAAACCAGTGGCGCTCCAGGGAAGAGCGCTTTAGTAAACTGTTTAATTTCAGTCTTTCCAATAATAGGTCATTGATTAAAGAAAAACTGCATCATTACGAGCGTATTGGAACAAAGTATAAGGGGACAAAAAATATTGAGGAGCGTTTTGCTTTGCAGATGCTCAAGCAGGAAAAGAACAAGATTCTAAAACAGCTTTATCCCAATTTATTAGTTCGTCTTGTTCGTAAACTGTTTGTTGCGCCACTCATAGACCAAATTGCGGTACGCAAGGATGTAAAAGAGCAGGAAAAAAACAACCAATCGCTGTACGATCAGGTACAGCGAATTGGTTTTAAAGATTTGTCAAGTCAAATTGATCAGCAAATTAAACAGGGTCATGAGCAGTTCACTATTCCGGTCTCCTATTACGTCAACGAAAAGGAGCGATTGGATCATGAGTTGTCTTTTATTAAAAATCAGAGCGGACAGTATCAATTTGAAGGATATAAAACCACTTTGCAAAATGAATCAAAGCCTGATGAAGTGAGAAGCCAATATTTTAAAGTACAACAGGGAAATTTTATTGATACAACACAGGCATATAATTTATTAGCGGGACGTTCCATTCAGAAGGAAAAATCCTGGATTCAACTGGATCTTAATGATAAAGACGCAAGCGGCAATCACCACATAAAAGAATTTCATTCGGGGTATGGTTATGATCTTGAAAAAGCCTTACAGCAACTTCCTTTAAAGGAATTATCAAATAAAACTCAAGCCGATAAATTAAAGGATAATTTAAAACAAGGAAATCGGCTGCCTGTAACCTTGATTAAAAATGGAGATGAACATCGGTTTTATATTGAAGCTAATCCTCAGTTTAAATCGGTAAACATTTACGATCAGCACTCAAGAAAAATAACACTTTCAACTGCATTGGGTAACAGAACAATAGAAACTTTAAAACAAATTCAAAAAACGAGTGAGAGCAAGCAGGAAAACCATTCGAAAAAGAATAATATGCGTATTAGCTGATAAACTGTGATATAATGAAAACATTAAAACCTCTATCTGATTTCTTTAAGGCAATAGAGAAAGATCATCGTATCAGTATTACGCATATTGGTATTTATGCCGCATTGCTTCAATTTAGGACCGAAAAGGGTTTTGTTAACCCTATAGAGGTCTATAGGAATGAAATCATGAAATTAGCCAAGATAACCGGACCTGTAACATACCATAAATGCATGCGTGAACTAAACGAGTATGGCTATATTAGTTATCTGCCAAAGAGAAATAGAAACCAGAGAAGTACGATTTATTTCAATTCTTAGTGATATTGATAAAGAAATAAAATTGCAAAAAAGTTTATGTTATGAAGAAGTTTGTTGTTGAAGAACTTCCCGACGCGGTTTCAAAATTGTATGGGAAGATGAAAGGAATAGAAAGGTTTTTAGAAAAAAATAAAACTTACCTTAGTAAAAGAAATTCGTCATTTAATGCCTTAGCAAAAGAGAAGTGCAGTTCTAATTTCAACAAGAGCGATTTGGCACAACTTTTTTATATTCTTATGGATGAGAAAATTTTATTTTTTGATGATCGAAATCAAAAGTGCAATAGAAGTAAAATTCAGTTTTTTATAGAAAATAATTTTACATATATAGGAGATTCAGGATTTCAAACAAACATAGATACAATAAGTAAACAGTTTTCGGAGTCAAAAGGATTTACCTATAAAGAAAAGCAAATAAGATTTCTTGATAATATTATTGATCTACTTGAAAAACGGAGAGAAAAATTAATTTGCTGGTAATTTGTATCATTTTAAAAACTAAAAATTAACTATTATGTCTAAAGAAGGTAATAAAACTAAAATGTCTTATATAGTAGCAATCAAACAATTGCTAGATCCTTTATATGCCAGACTGGAAAAAATAGATTTAAAAATAAAAGGAAACAATACAAAAGACAGCTTACGATATTATAGAAATGAAGATTTAAAGAAAATATTTGGACTTTCAAATAATACAATCATCAAATACCGTCAAACGGGTATACTTCCTTACACTAAGCTAGGGGATATTTACTTGTATGAATCAAGCAAAATAGAAAAAATACTTAGCGAAAACGAGCCGTGATTATTATTGATTGTATATCTGCAAACAAAATAATATACTACTTCAACACAAAGGCAAAAGGATTCAATTGTGAATTCTTTTGCCTTTTTTAATATTGGTCAGTCTTTAACTGGCTAATTGTTTAAGTGTACTTTTGTTTTAATTTTGACATATCTTCCATAATATTTATATCCAGTACCTTAGCATAATGCTGCGTCTGTTTAATATTAGTATGTCCCATCATTGCCGAAACATTCTCTATTCTTACTCCATTTCCTAAAGTCACCGTAGTTGCAAATGTATGTCTTGCCACATACCAAGTGAGGTGTTTGTCGATACCGCACAAATCAGCAATTTCCTTAAGATAAGCATTCATTTTTTGATTTGATAACTTTGGGATCAGTCCAATTTGCATGTTTCTGTATTTATTAATAATCGCCAAGGTGGGAGGAAGAATAGGGACGTTTGCTCTAATTGTTGTTTTTGCTCTATTGGTTATAATCCACAGATTATCCTTTCCATCCGAAGATATATTATTGGATGTAAGATTGGCGGCATCTACCGGTGCATAACCAGTGTAGCAGCTAAAGAGAAAAACATCTTTAACCTTTTCGAGACGTTTTACTGAAAATTTCTTGTTTTCAATTAAGTTTAATTCTTCCTGAGTAAGAAATACAGCATCGGTGATATGCAGTTTACCATCATAAACATTAAAAGGATCTTTGTCTATTATTCCCATTCTGATGCTGTATTTACACGCTGTCTTGTACATTCTCATATACTTGACTACCGAGTTATTTTGAATGCCTGTTTTGCCTTTAAAGTTGCTGTCATATTTGAGAAATGCCTCAAGATTGTAAACAAAGGCACTATTCACTTCCGGCAAAGAAATATCTTGTATTCCATACTGTTTTGTCATAAATGTGATAAGCAAATCTTTTGCACGTTCATATTTCTGGTAGGAAGCCTTTGATCGCTCTTGGGCATCGACCTTTCTTTTAAAGAACTCATTATGCTTATTCATAATTTCGATTATGCTTACAGAATCTTCTTTTACGGTTGTTTCTCCTTTAAACTCATCTTTGAGTAATTGCAATGAAAAATCGGGATCGATTTTAAGGAGTTCATTGAACTTCTTCTCCATACCAAGAAGAAAAAGATCGAGGGTATTCTTAATTACCTTTTCTTTTTCAAGTTTTAGGACACTTCTTAAGTTGTCAGTAAATTGCCATCTTTCTTTTAAGATCGATTTACCCGCCGCCATTGTTATGGATTGCTTCTTGTACGAAATACGGGCATAAATTGGAGATTCTCCACTTTTGTTGAATTTACCTGCTTTGAGATAAAAAATTACTTTTAACATAACTCACAATTTTAAATTAATAATCAAATTGATTTAAAATCGCTGAAAGTTTGTAGTGTTTTCAAGGAATTCCCGGGCAATTCACTTTTTTTAGTGACCCTTTTTTTGCTTTTTTTTGCGAAAAAAAATCGGGGTCACTCATAGGGTCACCGTACTTTGATAATATATGTGTTTTTTGACAAGTGACAAAAAACGAAAAAGCCTTTAAATACTTGTATTTAAAGGCTTTTGACTTTTAAAGTTTCTTATGAAACTTCTACTGGCGGAGAAAGAGGGATTCGAACCCCCGGACCTGTTACAGTCAACAGTTTTCAAGACTGCCGCATTCGACCGCTCTGCCATTTCTCCAGTATGTCGCTTTCATTAGCTGATTGCGAGTGCAAATATAGTGCGCTTTTTCGATTATAAAAATTTTTGAAGCACTTTTTTTGAACTTTTTTTTGCTGTTATTTTAAGTCTTTAAGTATCAGTATTTACGAAAAGATAATTTTTACTTTTTTTATGCCAGGTGGTCTAAAATAGCTACCGGTTTTTTGTTTTCATCAACCGCAACAAAAGAAAATGTTCCTGAAACAACACTTTCGCGAAGCTCTGAATACATTTGCTCCATGAAAATATCCACGTGAATTTTACAACTTGTTGTTCCAACACTAATTACTTTGGCAACCAATTCGATTAAAGTCCCGGCCGGGATTGCTTTTTTGAAGTCAATTTGACCTGTAGAGATCGTTACTACTTTTTTTCGGCTGAAACGAGTGGCACAAATAAACGAAACTTCATCCATGAGCTGCAGGGCAGTACCTCCAAATAAAGTGTCATAATGATTCGTTGTACTAGGAAAAACGGCTTTAAAAATATGAGTTTCCGATTTTGCAATTCTTTCTTCTAATGTTCCCATATCTTAATAGCTTACGTATTCAGTGATTTCAAGACCATAACCGATCATTCCGACACGTTTGGTTTGTTCGGTATTTGATACCAATCTAATTTTAGAAATGTCAATATCATGAAGAATTTGAGCTCCAATTCCGTAATCTTTACTGTCGATAATTACTTTTGGCGCTTTCATTGTTCCTTCAGCCTGTAGTGTTTTAAGCTCTTGAATCCTGTTCAATAAATTTACGGCCTGCATATCCTGATTGATAAAGATAACCGCACCTTTTTCGTTTTCATTGATCACTTTAAACATATCGTCTAACTGTTGCTCAGCATTGTTAGTCAGGGTACCAAGTAAGTCATTGTTAACTTGTGAAGAATGTATTCTGGTGAGAATCGTTTCTCCAAGATTCCAGGTTCCTTTGGTTAAAGCAATATGAATTTGTTTGTTTGTGGTTTGCTCGTAAGCTCTTAATCTAAAAGTTCCGAAGCGAGTCTCAATGTCAAAATCTTCTTTTTTAACGATCAGACTGTCGTGTTGCATTCTGTAGGCGACTAGATCTTCAATTGAAACTAATTTCAAATCGAATTTTTTAGCCACTTTTATTAGTTGAGGTAAACGGGCCATTGTTCCGTCCTCGTTTAAGATTTCGCAGATAACACCGGCAGATTTAAAACCCGCAAGTCTTGCAAAGTCAATCGCAGCTTCTGTATGTCCGGTTCTTCTTAAAACACCACCTTGTTTGGCTACTAACGGAAAAATATGTCCCGGACGCGCAAGTTCGTGTGGTTTTGTGTTAGGATCAACCAAGGCTTGAACGGTTTTAGATCGGTCGGCCGCAGAAATTCCTGTGGTAACGCCATTTCCTTTTAAATCGACAGAAACCGTAAAAGCAGTTTCCATATGATCGGTATTGTTGCTAACCATGGCACGCAAATCAAGTTCTTTGCAACGGCTTTCCGTAAGAGGCGTACAAATTAATCCACGTCCGTGAGTTGCCATAAAATTGATCATTTCAGGAGTTACCTTTTCGGCTGCAGCCAAAAAATCACCTTCGTTCTCACGATCTTCATCATCGACTACAATGATTACTTTACCTTGACGAATATCTTCTATAGCTTCTTCAATGGTATTCAATTGTATTTTAGTTGTTGACATAGTTATTGTTTATTTTGAACAGGGAAAAACCGTTCAGAAATTTTTTGAAATAGTTGTGAAATAGGAGTTGTAATTGCGTCAAAATTGATTAATCCATTGTCATTTGTCGCACGGTAGGTAAGCAGTACGGCCAACGGCAATAAGATGAATGATGACATCCATGAACCAACAAACGGAGTCATTCCGCCTTCTTGAGACAGTCTTTTTCCAAAGGTGTTGATAAAGTGAAAGGTGATAAAAATCAAAACGGCAAATACAATTGGCAGACCAAGTCCACCTTTTCGGATAATGGCACCTAAAGGAGCGCCAATAAAAAACATTAAGAAGCAAGCAAAAGCAATGACAAACTTTTCATATAAAGCGGTCATGTGTTTGTTGATATCTCTTTGTTTGTCTTTTAAATCTTTTTGAGTCGAGTCGATAGCGTAAATATTGCTCGTCACATTACTGGCAGCCATTTTTAGAATGTCTGATTTCTCTTTATTGGTATATAAAGACAAAAGATTGTTCGGTAATGGTTTTTTCTTTTTCTCCGTTTTTAACGGTTTAGGAGACGTTTTGATCCCTACACGTTGATTGATGTTTTCCGAAAAAGAGATGATTTCATTGTTTAGATTCTTGTTCAGGGAGTCTAAAGTATAGCTTAATTCGTTAACGTTAAGCATACCGTAGGTACTTCCGACGTTTTCCTGATCGTCATCCGTTTTGTTCAGTTCGGATAAGTCTATATTGATGATTTGCTTTTTGAATTTTCCCTTAATGAAAGGTAATTTCGCGCGGTCTTCGTAGTCTTTTGGCGTTACATCCTGATAATAATACCCGTCATTTAAGACCAGTTTTAATATACTGGATTTTTCGTTACTGATTAGTTCACCGTCTTTTGCTTTAATTACAGTTTTATTTTCACCATAATTATTGGTTTTTTCGTGAATAGTAACTCCGGTCAAGATGTTGCCATTTTCACCGGATTTTTTATTTACTTTAATATTGTACGTTCCAACATCGTTAAACTGACCTTCAGCAATTGCCATGGCTGGTTTGGCTTGAGCGATGTTTTTTCGGAAATTGACAAATTTATATTCCGCATACGGGATTACACTATTGGCGAACCAAAACGCAATAATACTTAGGAAACAGATAAAAATTATCAAAACCCGCATGGCTCTTTGTAAGGATATCCCTGAGGATTTCATTGCAGCAAACTCGTAGTTCTCTGCCAAGTTACCAAAAGTCATAATAGATGCCAATAAAACCGATAGCGGTAAAACCAATGGTATTATTCGAGGCATCGAGAAAAGCAGGAATTTCACAACCAATATCAAGTCCAAGTCTTTACCGGCAAGTTCCGAAATAAAGAGCCAGACCGTTTGGAGAATGAATATGAAAAAAAGAATTACAAATACCGTAGTAAATGTAATTAAGAATGTTTTTAGTAAGTATTTGTCTAAAATTTTCAACCTTGTAATTAGTCTAATTTGTTGATGTAGTATTTTGGATATTTGCTCGCTACAAATGTAAATTGATTTTTTGATAAAGGCTGGTTGGTTTTAAAAGAATTAACGGTCAAAGTGGTTTTTGTTCCATTTTTTCCGGTTTCAATTAAATTATAGATGTGTTTTGTTTGCACATCAATCCCTAAGAGAATCTCTTTTCTTTGATCTTTTGTATTAGTTGGAGCTAATTTTACGTATTGAATTTTTCTGCCTTTAACATTCTGAACAATATCCATGTTGTACTTATAACCTGAATTAAAGAAAGTAAGCATTTTTGACGGTGTAATTGCATTATCGTCTTTTTCGTTTACTTTAGAAATGGTCACTTCTTCGTCTTCCGGAACAATAGTGTATGTTTTTTGCCCGTCAAAGATTTTAGTAACACCCATGAAGTTTAATACATATTGATTGCCTTTCATGATTACATTTCCTTTACTGTCCTGATTGATGTTTTCTTTTGCGTTGTTCAAAGAATATTTAAAATCAATAGCAATATTGTTGTAGCTTTTTATTTTAGCCGTCACCTGATTCAATAAATCTTTGGCTTTTTTATCCTGAGCCTGCATAGAAGTGAAGCTCAAAAGCAATAAAAATGCCATTTGAAAATACTTTTTAGTCGTGCTTTTGATAGAGTTGTTGTGGATTTCCTGAATTTTAGTTTTCATGATGGGGTTAATTTTGTTCATTATTAAAAAATTGATCAAGAGCACTTAAATCTGAGATGTTTACGCTTCGTGCTTTACTGCCTTCAAAAGGTCCAACAATACCGGCTGCTTCCAGCTGGTCGATTAAACGACCCGCTCTGTTGTAACCTAGTTTTAGTTTTCTTTGCAATAAGGAAGCGGAACCTTGCTGAGCATTAACAATAATCTCAGCAGCTTCTCTGAATAAAGTGTCTCTTTCGGAGATATCCATATCAAGATTAATGCCATTTTCTTCCCCAATGAACTCAGGAAGTAAATAAGCAGTGGCATACGCTTTTTGTCCACCAATAAAATCAGTGATTTTTTCAACCTCCGGAGTGTCGATGAAAGCACATTGAACACGTACCACATCATTTCCGTTAGTATACAATAAATCTCCTCGTCCAATTAATTGATCTGCACCCTGCGTGTCAAGAATTGTTCTCGAGTCAATTTTTGAAGTTACTCTAAAAGCGATTCTTGCAGGGAAGTTGGCTTTAATTAAACCTGTAATTACGTTTACAGATGGTCTTTGTGTGGCGATAATTAAGTGAATACCAATAGCACGTGCCAGCTGTGCCAAACGCGCAATCGGAATTTCGACTTCTTTTCCGGCAGTCATAATCAAATCGGCAAACTCATCTACAACCAAAACGATGTACGGTAAAAAGCGGTGTCCTGCTTCCGGATTTAATTTTCGGGCTTTAAACTTATCGTTGTATTCCTTAATATTACGAACCATCGCATCTTTCAATAACGAATAACGATTGTCCATCTCAACGCAAAGAGAGTTTAAAGTGTTGACTACTTTTGCATTGTCAGTGATAATAGCATCTTCGGTATCAGGAAGTTTGGCTAAATAATGTCTTTCGATTTTATTGAATAAAGTAAGTTCTACTTTTTTCGGATCGACCAAAACAAATTTTACTTCAGCCGGATGTTTTTTGTATAAAAGAGAAGTCAATACCGCATTCAGTCCAACCGATTTTCCTTGTCCTGTAGCTCCTGCCATCAATAAGTGAGGCATTTTCGCTAAATCGACAACAAAAGTTTCGTTAGAAATGGTTTTTCCTAAAGCAATTGGTAGTTCCATTTCAGCTTCCTGAAATTTAGCAGAACCAATTACACTTTTCATCGATACAGTTGTAGGGTTTTTGTTCGGAACCTCAATACCGATAGTTCCTTTTCCTGGAATTGGTGCAATAATACGGATTCCTAATGCAGACAGAGACAAGGCAATATCATCTTCTAAACTTTTGATTTTAGAGATTCTGATTCCGGCCTCCGGTACAATTTCGTATAAAGTCACCGATGGACCAACCGTTGCTTTGATCTGAGCGATTTCAATTTTGTAGTTACGAAGGGTGTCTACAATTTTGTTTTTATTTTCTTCTAATTCTTCCTGATTAATGGTAATTCCGCCTGTCGAATATTCCTTTAATAAATCGATAGTTGGGAATTTATAATTCGACAAATCTAAAGTAGGGTCAAATAAACCAAAATCAGCTACCAGACGGGAAGCCAGATTTTCTTCGATGATGTCTTCTTCTTCAGGAGTTTCAATAACAAATTCTTCGGCATGTACCGGAGTTTCTGTTGTTGGGTTGATGTTCATTTGAAGCGGTTTCACGACCGGGTTCAAATCAATTTCAGAAGAATTTGAAATGGTTGGTTTTAACGCTTCTTTGTTAATTTCAAATTGAGATTCATTTGTTTTTAAATGAATGTTATCTAACTCTTCATCAGGTTCTTCAACAGCAAATTCCTCCAGATTGTAGGCGTTTTCCGTTTTAGGCTGAGTTTTAAGAGCATTTAATTCAGATTTGATTTCATTTTTTGTAGAATCAAAATAAGACTGAATTTTTTCCGGAGACAGTTTTATTTTGAAAATCAGATATATAATTAATCCAAAAAGCAAGGCGAGTAAAGTACCTGTTTTTCCGATATAATCTTGTGAAAATAAATTCAACTCATAACCAATAGTTCCGCCCAATTCGGGTGCAGAAGTAGCAAAGAATCCAAATAAAACTGAAACAATAATGATGGCAAACAAATCCCAGAACCAAATGTTTTTTAGTTTTTTCAAAGATAATTCTAAGGCTAAAAACATTCCGGTCAGGAAAAAGAGTCGTACAAAAATAAAAGCGGCTAATCCAAATCCTTTGTAAACGATGATGTCGGATAAAAAGGCTCCAAATTTCCCCAGCCAGTTTTGCACTACCTCAGAGCGGTCGCCAAGTTCACTAACGGCACTTTGGTCCGATTGTCCATTAATATAAAAGGAAATAAATGCAACTAGTAATGCAATAGAAAACAGGACCAGAAGGCAGCCTATAACAAACCGTTGTTGTTTGTTTGGTCTCCAGTGTCTTGAAGTCTCAGCCTTTGGCTCGTTTTTTTTATCTAAAGTTTCTTTTTTTGTTGTTCTTGCCATTCTTGCGTTTCCTGTTGCCTATATGAATTTTGGGATGTAAATGATCAGTCCTATTGCGATCGCTGTCATTGCGGCAAAAAATACCGCTCCGGCAGCAATATCTTTAATAAAACCGATTCTTTCGTGGTAATTTGGGTGAATAAAATCAGCTACTTTTTCTACAGCAGTGTTTAAACCTTCTACGCTTAATACAAGACCAATTGCTAAGGTCTGAAAAAGCCATTCTTCATGAGAAATATGAAAATAAAAACCGGCAATAGTCATTAGTATTCCTAATGAAAATTGTACCATAACACTGTGTTCGGTAGTGATTAATTTTAAGGCGCCTTTAAAAGCGTAAGTTACGCTTTTAAGTCGACCTTTAACAAATGTATTGTCTTTTTGGAATTCCATTCTGTGATTTATAGTGCTGCTAAAGCGGCTTCGTAATTTGGTTCGTTTGCAATTTCAGCAACCTGTTCTGTGTGCGTAATTTTTCCATCAGCATCTACAACGATAATGGCTCTTGAGTGTAAACCGGCTAATGGTCCGTCAACGATTTCTAAACCATTGCTTTTACCAAAATCACCTGCTTGAAAATCAGATAAGTTAACCACATTTTCTAATCCTTCAGCACCACAAAAACGTTTTTGAGCAAATGGTAAATCTCTTGAAATACATAAAACGGTAGTATTTTCTAAAGTACTGGCGCTTTCGTTGAATTTTCTAACAGAAGTCGCACAAGTTCCTGTATCTACACTAGGAAAAATATTTAAAACCAATTTTTTACCAGCAAAAGTGCTCAAAGAAGCAACTGATAAATCGTTTTGTACTAATTTAAAATCAGCTAGTTGTGAACCAACTGCTGGTAATTCGCCTGAAGTATGAACCGGATTTCCTCCTAATGTTATTGAAGCCATGATTTTTGTTTAAATTAATGAGGTTCAAAAGTAAGGATTAATATTTGAATGTAAAAGTATTTGTTATGGGTTGTGGGAACAATAAAATGAGCCCTTCGACTTCGCTCAGGGGGACAAACGGGAGATTTTAGTTTTTCGGAATGTCAGTCTGAGCGAAGTCGAAGACCTTTTAAGTGATAAAGCCCTTCGACTCCGCTCAGGAGGACAATGATGGTGTTTTAGATTTTTTGTGTGTCAGTCTGAGCGAAGTCGAAGACCTTTTAAATGATAAAGCCCTTCGACTCCGCTCAGGAGGACAATGATGGTGTTTTAGATTTTTTGTGTGTCAGTCTGAGCGAAGTCGAAGACCTTTTAAGTGATAAACCCCTTCGACTCCGATTAAGGCGACATCGGTTGTGAATTAACTGCAAAACAATGTTATTAGATTAAGATTGTAGACGAGGACTAAACTGTGACTGACTACTAAAAAAAGTGCATAAAAAAAAAGTGCTCCCTAAATTAAGAAAGCACTTTTCAGTCATGTTTTTTGTTTTTTTTTGAGAGAGGCCGACTATTTGTCGATAGAACCCAGGACACGTTTCATGAACGCGTTTAAAGCTTCTTTTTTATCTGTTCCCTGAACTACCATTTTATGTACTTCTAACGCACCGTACATGTTAGAAATTAGTTCACCAATTACATCTAATTCTTCATCTTTTAAAGATGGAATTTCGGTCATGGCCTCAAGAACTTCAATCGTTTCGATGATGTAATCCTGATCATTTTCTTCTATAAACTGCGTTAATTGTTTTATTACGGGTAATTTCATGTTTTGTCTGTTTATTCGTTAAATCGATTGTTTCTTAAATCAATTAAACAATTTCGTTCACTAATTCGATTAAAACTTCTTGTTTGTTGGTTTGTGTTTCGTTTACCAATTTACCGTTTACAAAAGTGGCAAAGGTTGGTAAGTTACTCACATTAGCCAATTTTCTGGATTCCGGAGAATTCTCAGCATCAACCAAAACAAAAGTGATAGCGTCATTTTCTGTTGCTAATTTTTTGAATTTTGGTTTCATAATACGGCAGTTTCCACACCATGATGCTGAATATTGTACTACTACCTTTTCGTTTTTAGCAACTAAATCTGCTAACGTATCTTCGTTTAAGTCGATTAACATATTGTTTGATTTAAATTCCAATATTTTAAATTCCAAATTCCAAACTTTTTGGTGGGAATTTTGAAATTTTGATTATTGAAATTGTTATTGAATTTTTGTGAAGGGAAATCTGTGGATTTAAAACCCAAATTCCAATTTGCTATAAAACTGATTTATATCCATTGGAATTTGGAATTTAAAAAATTTGGAATTTAATATTCTTAGTTTGCGCTTAAGTATTCAGCAGTACTAAGTCTGTCAGCACTCATAGCTTCTTTTCCAGCTTCCCAGTTTGCAGGACAAACTTCACCTTTAACTTGAATGTGAGTATAAGCGTCAACCATACGTAAATATTCGTTTACGTTACGACCTAATGGCATATCGTTAACACTTTCGTGGAAGATTTTTCCAGTTTCGTCAATTAGGTAAGTAGCTCTGAAAGTTACGTTTGAACCTTCGATGATTACTGAATCAGTTTCTTCGCTGTATTCTGTAGCATCGATATCCAAAATACCTAAAATGTTAGATAAGTTACGGTTTGTGTCAGCTAAGATTGGGTAAGTTACACCTTCGATTCCACCGTTGTTTTTTGGAGTGTTTAACCAAGCGAAGTGTACTTCGTTTGTATCACATGAAGCTCCAATTACGATAGTATTTCTTTTTTCAAATTCTGGTAAAGCAGCTTGAAAAGCGTGTAATTCAGTTGGACATACAAAAGTGAAATCTTTTGGGTACCAAAACAAAAGTACTTTTTTGTTGTTGTTTACCGCTTCTTCAAAAATGTTGATTTTTAAATTATCACCCATTTCTGAGATAGCATCTACTGCAATACTTGGGAATTTCTTTCCTACTAAAGACATATTTTTCGTTTTAAATTAAAAATTTATTTCGGTGCAAAAGTAGGGTATAAGTAAGGGTGTTTGCAATAAGATGTAATTATTAATATTTATTAAGTGATAGGTTTTTGTTATTGTTTGTATTGAATGCTTTGTAAGTTATTGAATGTCAATATTTACAGGTAAGGTTCCATTGCAAGCTCCATTTTCAAGAATTTGCAATCCTGCGATTTTTTGAAATTCTTCAAAATCCTGATACGCCTGAACAAGTCCTGAAGCTTTCGAAAGATTAGGAACTACAGGCAAAACATACGGATTACCGAAAACATAAAGAATACATTTTTTGGTTTGAAGCAAATCGGAAAGTAAAACGATTACTTCGTCATTTATTTCGAAATTGTTCATCGGTTTTGCTTTCGGAACAAATAAAGAAATAAGTATGGTTTCAAAACCTTCCAGTTCTTTTTTAATCGCAGCGGTATTAGAATCTTCTGAATTTTCAAAAGCAAATTCGGGAGAAGCTAATTTTGAATTTATGGTTTTAAAAAAGGCGTTTTCTGTATTTTTATACAAACTCAATTTGGCTAATTGGTTGTTTTTCTTTGCTTCGAAAATCTGTTCCGTATTCGAGGTATCGATGATTTTAGTCAGACAATTTGCTGCAATTTTGGTATTCAAAACAGCAGCTTTTTCGAAATCTAATTCACCGTGAGCAAATTCTTTTTCAGATAAGATTCCAACCTTCTCTTTGCATTTCAAGATTCGGTTATAACTTTCTTCGATGCGTTCCGGACTTGCTTTTTTTAAGATTTCCTGAATTCCTTCGGGCACATTTTCAGCAAAACACAAAACATCGTTTCCGGCGTTAAAAGCTTCCCATTCCAGTTCGCCTTTTGTTTCATATAGTTTTGAAACACTGTGCATATTTAAGGCATCCGAAATGACTAATCCGTCGTAACCCAATCGATCGCGCAAAAGCGTTTCGATAATAGGTTTTGATAAAGTGGCTGAAGTATCTTTTCCTTCATTTAAACTCGGAACAGCCAGATGTCCAATCATGATGGAGTCGACATTGTTTTCGATTCCTTTGATGAAAGGGTATAATTCGTTTTCCAGTAATTCTTCTAAACTCTCCTTTAAAACCGGCAATCCTAAGTGTGAATCTACATTAGTATTTCCATGTCCCGGGAAGTGTTTCAGGCAACCTAAAATCCCAACATCTGACATTCCTCTTAAATATTCCAGCGCAAAATGGGCCACTTTTTCTTTGTTTTCACCAAAAGAGCGATAGCCAATAACCGGATTATTCGGATTGTTGTTGATGTCTGCCAAAGGCGATAAGTTATAATGAATTCCGGCAGCTTTAAGATCTAACCCAATTTGTCTTCCAACTTCATAAACCAAATCTGATTTGTTTTCCGGCAAAGCACCTAACGTAATTGCGTAGGGGTATTGAGGTGTTTTTTCGATGCGCATGGCCAAACCCCATTCGGCATCAATACTGATTAAAAGCGGAGTAGGAGCACATTTTTGATACCGTACAATTAAAGCTTTAATTTTTTCGTAGCTATCGTCGTTAAAAACAACCTTTTTCTTGCTTTCATAATTCGTTGCAGCACTGGCACGACTGTGAAAAAAAGTCAGTCCTCCAATGTTGTGTTCTTTTATCAAACGTTCTGTTTCCTGAATGTTTTCTTCAGTATCGTTTATAAAAACGGCAGGAAAAAAGAATTGTCCCACTTTTTGTTTTAAGGCTTCAGCTGTCATTTTCATTAGTATAAAGTCTTTTTCATACAAACACTATTATCCATTTCCTCGTAAGGCGGATAATTTGGAGTTATTGTATATTTTTGTTTTTGATATAAGGCAATTGCTTCAGGTTGGTTTTTGCCTGTTTCCAGAATGGTGTACTTGTATTGTATTTCGGCAGCCCAAGTCTCCAATTCTTTTAAAATGATAGAAGCAATACCTTTTTTTCGATGTTCAAAATGCACATACATGCGTTTGATTTCGACGGTATCATTGGTTTTCTCTCTAAAAGCGCCACAACCAACGGCAATATCATTTTCATAACAAACGATAACATGTTTTATTTTATCGGTTTTATTAAATTGATTGTAAAAAGCATGGTCTTCTCCATCTCTTATTTTTAAATCCTGATCTAATAAAACGACCAGTTTTAAGAAATCAGCATCATCTGAATTGGTCCTTTTTAAGCTATTCATGATATAAGTACTGTGAAATTTATTCTTACTTTAGCTTGCTTTTCTTTTGTTTGGCAAGCTGCGTTTTGGTATGTACTGCTTTTTCTAATCGGTTTTTAAATCGAAAGAGTTTTGGCAAACCTTCTAATCGGTCTTCGATGGTGATTTCTTCAAAAACAATAATTGCTTTTTCTAAAATCCGAATTTCGTTTTCAATGTCATTTTGGTTTTTGTAGATCGTGGCCAATCGATCGTAAGGATGATTTCCTTTAAAGCCTTCCGCAACATTTTCTTCGTATAACTCAACTGCTTTTTCAAGATTTCCTGTTTTCTCGAACTCAGCTCCTTTTAGGTTGCGTTCGGACTGCAAATTCGCATTGGTTTCCATAGGTAAGATGTTTGATTTGGGATTAAACTTCTTCAGCTTTTTTCCCAAAGTCTTTCGGGAAAATTAAAAAACGTGATAAAATAAGACCTGGAATAGTGGCAATAAAAACCCAAATAAAGAAGTTTTGATAGCCTAAAAATTGTTGTATATAACCGCTCAGCATTCCCGGAAGCATCATTCCTAATGCCATAAAACCGGTTGCAATTGCATAATGTGAAGTTTTAGATTCGCCCTCGGCAACATGAATTAGATACATCATGAAACCGGTGAAACCAAAGCCGTAACCAAATTGTTCCAATACAACTGTAATGCAAGTATAGAGATTTAGAGGGGAGTTTATTTCAAAAAAGTAGGCGTTTATATGCAGGTGAAAAAGTTCTTCGGGTTGAAAATGAGCTAATCCAATAAAACCAAGTATCGGTAAATGCATGGCCAGAAACATCGGAAGCATCCATTTGGTGAGGCCGTGTTTAGAAATGGCAATTCCACCTAAAATCCCACCTATTGTTAAAGCAAGAATTCCTAATGTTCCATAAATAATTCCAACAGATTCGGTATTCAAGGCCATTCCGCCTAATTTTTTTTCATCTAATAAAAAAGGACTTAACATTTTAAGGAGTTGTGACTCGCCTAAACGAAATACGAGAATAAAGGTCAATACCAGTCCGATTTGTTTTTTCTTAAAGAAACTGGCAAATACAGAACCGAAGCTTTTTTCGTGTGCTTCTTTAGCTGTTCCTACGGTATTTACTTCACTATTTGGTGTAAAAATAAAATTGTATGCTGTAATAAAAGCCATTAGTAAACCTACTGCAATCATGGTATACGACCATGCTTTCGTATTGTCTCCGTATTTATTTTCCAGATGTCCCGCAAATAATACGATTAAACCGTTTCCGGCCAGCATAGAGAGTCTGTAAAAAGTACTTCTGATCCCGAGGAAAAATGACTGTTGTTCTTTTGGTAGCACCAACAAATAGAATCCATCGCTGGCTACATCATTCGAAGCGGAAGCAAAAGCTGCAACCCAGAAAATAGCCAAACTCATCAGAAAGAAGTGATTTAACGGAATGATAAAACCAACCAATAAAAAGGCAAGTGAAATTACAAATTGCATGGCTAAAAACCATTTTCGTTTTGTTCCGTGCAGGTCTATAAAAGGGCTCCATAAAGGTTTGATTACCCATGGCAGGTATAATAAACTGGTATAAAGACCAATATCTTCATTGCTGATCCCTAAGTTTTTGTACATCAGTACCGAAACAGAGATAATTACAGCGTAAGGCAAGCCGGACGCAAAATTAAGAAGTGGAATCCAAAACCAGGGTTTATTATCTGTTTTCATTTGGTTGAGCTGGGGAATAGATTTTAAATGTCTTTTTTAAGTCGATTGTGGTTGGGGTACTTTCGTTTGCAAAATAATCAATAAATGTCACAGCACAAGCTTTATACTGATTCATTTTTTGAGCCAGTACAGAGAATGTAATTTGATTATCAATTTCATGAACCGTTATTTTATCCACAATTTGAGTGGCATCATTCGTATTGATTTTCGAAATATGATCGGCTCCGTAAAGCACCATATAACGGACTTTTGTATTGAGTGGCGATTTGATAGAAAACGTATAAAAAGAGCTGTCTTTTACAAATTCAGTCACAACCGGAATATCGATTACAATTCGTTTTAAATTCGGAACAGCCGGTGGAAGTGCCGGATATTTGTATTGGTTTTCTTCTAATAGACGTACGATGTCAAAGTTTTTACTAGTGAAGCATTTGGCGCTGAAATAGGCACTTCCGGTTACGTTTTTGTAGCTTCTGGCAAAATTAATCTGAGTTGGAATTTCATTGGCAAAATTCCAGCTTTTATCAGCATCACCTCTGATTTTATAAGAAGCGTGACCAATATAAATCGCTGTATTGTTAGAATTTTCAGACCACCATTTTACTAATTTTGAGTAAGAAGCTCTCGAGTTATTCATACTCCAATACAATTGCGGCATGATGTAATCGATCCATTTTTGATCCATCCATAAAACAGGATCAGCGTACAAATCATCATAATTAGAGGTCGATTGTGTATCGGAACCTTTTGGATCTTGAGATTTGTTTCGCCAAACCCCAAACGGACTAATTCCGAATTGAACCCACGGTTTACTTTCTTTAATTGTAGTAGAAATGGTGTGCACAAAATTGCTCACATTGGCACGACGCCAATCGCTAAGACTTAAACCTGCGCCATATTTTTTGTACGATGCGGCATCGTTAAATGTTTTTCCGGGAACGGTATACGGGTAGAAATAATCATCAAAATGAATGGCATCAATATCATATTTATCAACCACTTCTTTCACGACTTTAGTCAAATGGGACTGCACTTCAGGCAGCGCAGGGTCATAATAGATTTTTCCTGCGTATTCAATCATCCATTCCGGGTGTTTGAACACGTCGTGTGTCGGACTTAAAAGTTTTTTGTTTAAGTCGAAAGTAGCACGATAGGGATTCAGCCAGGCATGAAATTCAAAACCTCTCTTATGCGCCTCTTCAATCATCCAGGCCAAAGTATCGTAATACGGGCTTGGTGTAACACCTTCTTTACCTGTTAAAAAACGCGACCAAGGAGCCAGTTCAGAAGGATAAAAAGCATCACCAACGCTTCTGATTTGTACGATTACGGCATTGAAATTTAGTTTTTTATAAGTGTCTAAAATTTCAAGATAATCTGCTTTTTCTTTCTCAACATTGTCCGTATTTGTTTTCGGCCAGTCAATGTTTACCACGGTTGCAATCCAGACTCCTCTAAATTCGTTTTTGGGGTGCATTGTTTTTTCTTGAGAATTCATCGTTCCTCCAAAGAACAATAAAAACAAAATAGAGTATATGAAGTGCTGGTTTTTATGCATTTTAATCTTTTTTAAACAGGTACCAAAAATAGTTTTTTTAGGTGAGTATAAGAAATTATAATTAGAGGATATTTATCGGGTGTTTTTTGTTGTTTTTTATACTTTTAATATTCTTTTGCACTTGTCAAAAACATACAAAATTCAAAATCAAGAATTGAAAGCTGCTTTTATTTGACGGAACAATGGAATGAATCTTTAGTTTCTATTTTAAGTTAATCACAGTCGGAGCACTCTCGTTTGCTGCATAATCGATAAACGTCACAGCACAAGCTTTATACGGTTTCATTTTTTGGGCAGGTATCGAAAATGTGATTTCGTTATTAATGGCATGAACCGCTATTTTGTCAATAATTTGGGTGGCATCATTAGTATTGATTTTTGAAAGGTGTTTGGCTCCGTAAACTACCATATAACGGACTTTAGTATCCAACGGCGATTGAATTGAAAACGTATAAGCAGCGCTGTTTTTTGCAAATTTATTTACAGTCGGAACAACGGTGATATTTCTTTTTAAATTCGGAACAGCAACCGGAAGCGCAGGATATTTGTATTGGTTTTCTTCTAAAAGACGTGCGACATCGTAGTTTTTACCGTTGAATGATTTTGCGCTGAAATAGGCACTGCCATTAATATTTTTGAATTCTCTTAAAAAATCAATCTGAGTTGGGATTTCAGTAGCAATATCCCAGCTTTTATCAGCATCGGCTTTAATTTTATAAGCCGCATGACCAATGTAAATAGGGGTATTGTTTGAATTTTCTGCCCACCATTGCACTAGTTTCGAATAAGAAGCTCTCGGATTGTCCATACTCCAATACAATTGAGGCGCGATATAATCGATCCAATTTTGGTTCATCCATAAAGCAGGATCAGCATATAAATCATCGTAATTGGTTGAAGTCGTTTGCGTATCAGAACCTTTAGGATCGACTGACTTATTGCGCCAAACCCCAAAAGGACTAATGCCGAATTGTACCCAAGGTTTACTCGCTTTTATGGTGGTGGAAATCGTGTGTATAAAATCGCTCACATTCTTGCGACGCCAATCATCTAAAGTCAAGCCCGATCCATATTTGTTAAAAGAATCGGTATCGTTGAAAACTTTTCCGGGAACGGCGTAAGGGTAGAAATAATCATCAAAATGAATGGCATCAATATCATAGGTATCGACCACTTCTTTTACGATTTTGGTTAATTGCTCCTGAACTTCCGGTAATGCTGGATTGTAGTAGATTTTATCGCCGTATTCAATCATCCATTCGGGATGTTGGAAAACGTCATGAGCGGGACTCAAAATTTCTTTGTTTAAGTCGAAAGTAGCACGATAGGGATTCATCCAGGCATGAAATTCAAAACCTTTGTTATGCGCTTCTTCAATCATCCAGGCCAATGCATCATAATACGGGTCTGGGGGAACACCTTCTTTACCGGTTAAAAAACGTGACCAAGGAGCCAGTGCGGTCGGATATAAAGCATCACCAACACTTCTGATTTGTACAATTACAGCATTAAAATTTAGTTTTTTATACGTCTCTAAAAGTTCAAGATAATCGGCTTTTTCTTTTTCAACATTGTCGGTGTTGGTTTTGGGCCAGTCAATGTTTACAACGGTTGCGATCCAAACACCTCTAAATTCGTTTTTAGGGTGGCTTGTTTTTTCTTGTGAATTCATTGTTCCTGCGAACAACAACAAAGAGAAAATTGAAAATAGAAGGTGCTGTTTCTTATTCATTTTACTGTTTTTAGGGAGCTACATTAAACTATAGTATTACGGTATTAAAAGTATAATTTTCATTTAGTATTATACTTTTAATATTCTTTTGTTTTGATAAAAAAGATATAAAATACCGTGCCAGATTAGAACATATATCAAAGCTCCGGCGAGAGATGCCATCATAGGATTGGAAAAGAACGGTGCAATCCAAAATTCGTATAAGTAACGTTGAAGATTAATTGTTTCACCTACAAGTTCAGGATTTGGAAATTGAATCATAGCCAAGGAGCGCGGAATAATACCTGATGCAAAAAACACCAGCATTGGATTAACGCCCCACATCAGGAAAGGTTTAGTTCCTTTTTGTATTTTTTTGATGTCAATAATGTAGTATAAAATCGTGAGGAACAAAGTAGCGAGACCCGCAGTAAATAAAACATAAGAACTGGTCCATAACGATTTGTTAAGCGGAAAAACAAGAGACCAGAGTAATCCTGAAACGATTAAAAGGAAACTGATAAGGCCCATTTTTTTAGCTTTTTCATTTTGAGACACTGAACTGCCGAGAGTTTGCCCAATTACAACACCCAATAAACCGGTAGCTATGGCGGGAAGTGTACTTAAAACTCCTTCAGGATCCCAGGTTTTAGTAGCGATGTACATGTGATTTTCGAGAAAAAGAGTATCAATCCAAGTTGCTAAATTGGTTCCAGCGTTCAGATTGGGATGACCCATTCCGGGTATGGGAACGAGTGTCATAAGTGCCCAGTATCCTAAAAGAAGTGCAGCAATAATACTAAACTGCGTTCTCGTTGAAGTTTTCAAATAGAGTATTGTAGCAAAAAAATATACAATTCCGATACGTTGTAATACCCCCGGAAGTCTTACTTGAGCAAAAGAAGTTATACCACTATAAGCTAAAATCAGAAAGGTGCTAAAAAGAACCAAAGCGAGAATCAGTTTTACTTTTGGTGAGAAATTGCCCATTAAAGCATAACCCACGGCAAAAGTCAGCACTAGTCGGATTACTAACAACGAAATTCCGGTAAGTCCCAAGAATTCGATACTATTGAAAAAATTTAAAAACAATCCCAAACAAATGATTCGTAAGGAACGGGTCAGGATTTTTTCGAACATTTCTCCATCGAATTTCTTGGTCGGAATCGCTAACGGAATCGCTGCTCCCATTATAAAAACAAAAAAAGGAAAGACGAGATCAGTCGGTGTACAACCGTTCCATTCGGCGTGCAATAATGGCGGGAAAACAGTAGACCAGCTCCCCGGATTATTGACAATGGTCATCATTAATACGGTGAGGCCTCTTAATACATCAATCGAAATTAGGCGTTCTTTCATTAGAATATTTTTTTACTGCTTATTGTTGTTAACTCACTGGCTGTGATTTTTTTTTAACACATAGATTCATAGTTTGCATAGCTTTAAAAAAAATCTATGTCTCTATGTGTTAAAAAAATTATACGCAATAGCGAATCCGCGTCAAAAATCGCTACAACACTAACCCTTTAATCAGGAAATGAAATTTTCCCCATAGTAACAGAAGGAATTCCTTCCTTAGTCCCGAAATCGAAAGCTTTCCCCGAAACCGTCTCATTAGCCAAAACAGCAAACAAAACCGCCTCTTTAGCATCACTCGGAATTCCTAATTCATCGCTTTTATGAAACTGACAAGGCAATAATTCTTTCAACCATTTCACTAATAACGGATTATTAGCCCCTCCGCCGGAAATATAAATTTTAAAATCCTGAATTTTATGAGTCGTATTTTTTACTGAGATTTCAATAGCTTCAGCAATAGTTTCAGCACTAAAACGAGTTAAAGTCGCTAGTAAATCCGGTACAGTAATTTGATTTTGACCACTTTTAGATAAAGCCGTTTCAACATAATGATAACCAAAAAGTTCAGGGCCAATTGTTTTTGGAAATTCCTGACGGAAGAATTCGTTGTCTTTTAAATGATCTAACAATATTTGGTTTACGGTTCCTTGTTGGGCAATTTCGGCATCCTTGTCGTAACTTTTTTCAGGATAGTTGTGTTTTACAAAAAGGTCGATTAAAGTATTTCCGGTTCCGGTGTCGGTTACAAAAGCTTCGTCAGCATTTAGAGAGGCGGGCAGGTACGTAAAATTGGCAATGCCGCCCATGTTGAGCATAATACGATTTTCACCCTTTTGCCCAAATAAAAAGTAATCCCCATAGACAGCCAATGGCGCACCTTCTCCGCCTGCTGCTATATGTTTTTGTCTAAAGTCAGAAAGTGTTATGATTCCTGTTTTGACAGCTATGTGATCCCCATCGCCAATTTGTAAAGTGGCATTGGTGAATTTTTCTTGTCGGTGCAGGAATTTCGGAGCATGCAAAACCGTCTGTCCGTGTGATGCAATCAAATCCACAGCACTTGAAGCAATGTTCCATTTTTTTAAAGAATCGTTGATCATTTGAGCATGTAAAATGCCGATCCATTCATTCAGTAAAATCAGGTGTTCAAAATCAATTGTTTTTTTAGCAAAAACTTTTCGGATTTCGATTTTTATATCCTCGGTATAATCTACCGTTACGAATTCGCGCAACTTAACAACCGTCTCTTTTCCGCTTCCTGAAATTTCGCATAAAGCAATATCGAGCCCGTCCAGAGAAGTTCCGGACATTAATCCGATAATGGTACGCGTTTCTTTCTGTGCAATTTGGTAGAGATTACTGATGTTCTGATTCATTACAATTAAATTTAAGGAAGCTGTTTTTGGGTTGAATTTGCAAGGACTAAAATTAGATTATTTTGCTGTTAATTGATCTAAAAGTATATTTTTTCGCTTGATTTTTTACTGGTGAAATAAAGTCCGACATAAGTGATTAAGGCATTTACGATTATCAATTCATTATCAAAAACATAACCGAAAAGGACTTTAGAGTTTTCACTTAATAAATAGGTCAAGATTGGAGCTAGGATACAGAACCAAGGCACTAATTTGTCGTTTACGATTCTGTTTTTTTGCAATAATCCAAAGGCATACAAACCTAATAATGGACCGTACGTATAAGAAGCAGCTTTAAAAACCAAGGCTACAACCGAGCTGTCATTAAAAGAATTCAATACAATAATGACCAAAAAGAATAAAAACGCAAAAGTCAGGTGAACCAAATGTCTGCGTTTTACATTTTTAGGATTTGAAATGTTTTCAGATTTGTCCATTCCTAAAAAATCGACACAAAAAGAAGTAGTTAAAGCGGTTAAAGCAGAATCCGTTGTAGCAAAAGTGGCCGCAACAATTCCTAATAGAAATACGAAAGCGGGAACTATTGACAGATGATTCAGTGCGATTTCAGGGAAAAGCAGATCCGTTCTGGGTTTGTTTGTTACCAAATCCAGCGGTACTGTAATGCCGTTTTTGTCCGCGTACATATACAATAAAGCTCCCAAACTTAAAAAAAGAAGGCTGATTGTAACAAAAATAACCGTAAACGTGTACATGTTTTTTTGTGCTTCGCCGATGTTTTTACAACTGATGTTTTTTTGCATTAAATCCTGATCAAGTCCAACCATAGCAATCATTATAAACAATCCTCCTAAGAATTGTTTGGCAAAATGATACTTGTTTGTCAGGAAATCATCAAAGAAAAATGTTTTGGAATAATTACTGTTTCGAATGGCGGAAATCGATTCAAAGGCTGTTAAATCCAAACTATTCAAAACAAAATAAATGGTAATAAAAACGGAGGAAACCAAGAAGAACGTTTGCAAGGTATCGGTTATAATGATGGTTTTTAAACCGCTTCTGTAGGTGTATAAAAAGACAAAAGCTAAACCTGAAAAAACAGTAACCGGAAACGGAATGTGATAGTGGTCAAAAACATAACGTTGCAATACAAGGATAACCAAATAAAAACGCAAAGCAGAACCAACGGTACGACTTACCAAAAAAATGGAGGCTGCCGTTTTGTAACTGTTTGGTCCCATTCTTTTTTCGATATAACTGTAAATTGAAGTTAGATTCATTCTATAGTATAACGGAAGCAATACTTTGGCGATAATGATAAGACCAACGGCTTGCCCCATTATAAACTGAAAATATTTGAATTGTTCTCCGTTTGGCGATCCAACTTCACCGGGAACAGAAATAAAAGTAAGTCCGGAGAGCGAAGTCCCGATCATTCCAAAAGCCACTAAGTACCATTTGGAGTTTTTATTCGCTTTAAAAAAGGAGTCATTGTCTTGTCCTTTTTTGCTAATGGTATGCGATATAAAAAACAAAAGACCAAAATAGACTACGATAAAAATTAGAATTGTACCTGATGACATCTTTTAGGGGGTGTTTGTGAGATTGTTATATTTTGTTGTTTGCTAATAAAACGGCTCGTACACTTTTGTGTTCTTGAAGTAATGTCGCAGCCAAATCATATTCGATGTTTAGCTCCTCCATAATCATTTTGATAGCTCTTTTTACCAGTTTTTCGTTAGACAATTGCATGTCTACCATTTTGTTTCCTTTTACCTTTCCTAATTTAATCATGACCGAAGTCGAAATCATATTAAGGGCTAATTTCTGAGCAGTACCGGCTTTCATTCGGGTGCTGCCCGTAAGGAATTCCGGCCCTGTAACAAGTTCAATCGGATAATCGGCTTCGCGGGCAATAAGTCCCGTGCTGGTGCAGGAAATACTTCCTGTTTTGACCTTGTTTTCTTTTGCTTTTTTAAGACCGCCCAATACGTAAGGAGTGTTTCCCGAAGCAGCAATTCCGATAATAAAGTCCAAACTCGAAATCTGATATTTTTCTAAATCTTTCCAGGCCTGATTTACATCATCTTCCGCATTTTCAACCGCTGTTCGGATAGCGGTATCACCACCGGCAATAATACCAATGATCATGTCGGGCGGAACACCAAAAGTAGGAGGGCACTCAGAAGCATCTAAAACACCAATTCTGCCCGAAGTTCCGGCGCCTATATAAAACAATCTTCCGCCAAGTTGCATTTTTTTGACAATGGCTTTTACCAATTTTTCAATCTTCGGAATTTGTTGTTCTACAATTTGAGGTACTTTCCGATCTTCCGTATTAATGTTCGTAAGCAGTTCCAGAACACTCATTTGATCTAAATCTTGATATAATGATTCTCGTTCCGTTTCAGGGTTTTTATCTTTCATACTAAATGAATTAAATTTAGGGAATAAAAGCCAAGGGAATTCGTTTGAAATGCCTTGGCTTTTTGAGTATTATATTGCCGGATCAGCAGGAGTGTTGGTATTGTTATTTCTTTCCGAATCCGGATAGGGATACCAATTACGATTTCTTTCGGCTCCGGTAAGGCCGGCACCCGTACGATTAAATCTTCTGCTGTCTTCCAGTTTTAAACTTGACATGTACATTTCGATACAACGGTTTCTGTAGATTTGTTCCAAAACAGCATCTTTGGTAACTGCTCCGGCATAAGGAGGTAAGTTGGCTCCAATTCCGTAAGCATCTGTTGCGGTGGTTTTTGTCAAAACTTTATTTAATTCGATAATAGCTTGAGGTACATTGTCTTTTCTTGCGTAGGCTTCTGCTTTTAGAAGCATCATTTCTCCCGGTAAATAAACCGGAATCGCTTTTGTATTAGTATCAAAGAAACCTGTAGCCACTGTAGGATTTGAACCCGGTTTGATGTAAAAGTTTAATCTTTCGTCTGAAGCATTAGGGGTTAGACTTGCCGGTAATCCTAATGTTAAATTAACCGGTTGAAAAACATTGTTAGTCGTAATTGAAATAAAAGCAATCGGATTGTTGCTGATGACATCAAATCCAAAAACCGATTTTACGTTTAAGTCAACCAATCCGGCATATTTTAAAGCATTGTCATTATCGCCTGTCATCATATACATTCTGGCCAAAAGCGCATAAACGGTATTTTTATAATTGATCGTATTGACCAAACCTGCAAAACCTGTTGCTTTGTCTAAGGAAGGTTCTGTGGCTTTTAAATAAGCAATTGCTGCATTTAAGACTTCGGTTCTGGTGTTGAAAGCCGCATTTTTTTCGGTTCTCAAAGGAACGTTCTGAAAATACTGTACCAAGGTAGAAAGTGCTAAAGCTTTAAAAATAGAAGCATGCACCAAGACACTTGCTCTTTCTGTTTCTGAAGTCAGTACATTCACGTTGTCGAGTATTTTTTGCGATTCAGAGTTTATGATCAGACATTGGGACCAAAGGTTATTTACAACCGTGTTTTTGGTTGATAAAACTTCGCCACCGATAGAAAGTTCTCCTTCATCAACATTTCCGGCATTTAGTAATCGCAATTCCAATGTAGTGAATCCGTTGCCTGTTACTGTATTGTACACAGGGCTTATTCTGTCAATTGTCCAAAGTTGTTGCAAACCATTTGAGGCGCCAATAATTCCGTCTCGGGTACTTAAAACCATATTTTGTGATGGTTTTGTCGGGTCTAAATACTCTTCGTTGCAACTCGTAAAAAGTAGGGCAAGACTTACTATAGGGATGAATATCTTTTTCATGATGTTTTCTTTTTTAATTAAAATTGAAATTTCAATGCTACTGAATAACTGCTCGGAATTGGCACCGTACCAAAGTTGTACTTCGCTACAGAAGACTGTCCGCCGGAGTTGGTTTCCGGATCAAAACTGGTGAAATTGTCCCAGGAAATTAAGTTTCTTCCACTTGCAGTTACCGTCAAATCATCAAAAAAGCTGTTTAATTTTCCAAACGAATAATTAAGCGAAACCTCTCTTAGTTTCAGATAGCTTCCATCAACAACTCTGAATTCTTCAATATTATAAACCGACCAGATATACCCACGAGGCAATTCGCCATTAAGCTCTTGTGCTACAATGGTTCCTGATCCTACACCTTGTCTGGTTCTGTAATCGGCATCAAATACATCACCTCCCTGAACCCCGTCAAAAAGAATCGAGAAACCAAATTTTTTGTAGTTTAAATTCGCTCCAAACGAAATGATATAATCCGGATTCGGATCTCCGATTTCTTTGTTTAAAATTGTCCCCTTTGGTTGTCCTGAAGGATCACGCTGTGGTGTTCCGGTATTTACATCTCCTTTTTCGGTTTGTGGATAACCGGTTGGTGTAAGTAATAAACTTCCGTCCGGATTTCTGGCAAAATAAGTGCCGTAGAAAATACCAATTGGTCTGTTCATTTCAACAAAAACAGGCGCTCCGGCAAGGTTGCTGTCCAGTTTAAAACGCTGTTGAGGTAATCCGGTTACCTTGTTGCGGTTGCTGCTAAAATTAACGAATACGCCAACAGTCAGATGTTCTTTTTTGATAACATCGTATCTAAGATTTAATTCAAAACCTTTATTGTTCATTTGACCAATGTTCTGAATTGTATTGGTTGCTCCTTGTGAAGCCGCCAGTTGCACCGGTAAAAGCAAATCTTCGATATCGGCATTATAGTAACTAAAAGATAAATTTAAACGATCTTTTAAGAAACCAAAATCCCCGCCGACTTCATAAGTAGCACTTCTTTCCGGTTTCAAATCCAGATTTCCTTGTTTGAAACCTTCGAGTGTAAAGGTGGTATTACCAAGAAGTGTTCCTGTAGAATAGTTCGTAAAACGCGCATAAGGTCTGATCGCGGTTAAACTTCCCGATTTTCCCCATGAAGCTCTCAAACGGGCCGTACTCAGTACGTTGTCTATGTGCTGCATAAAAGGCTCGTCAGAAAGGACATAACTCAAACTCGCTTTTGGATAAAACTGAGACCTGTTGTCTTTAGAGAAAATAGTCGAAGCATCTTGTCTTCCCGCCAAAGTAAGGTACAGCTTTTCTTTGTATCCAATTGTTTCCTGTAAATAGTACCCCCATAAATTGTATTTGGACTGACTGGCGCTTGGTGAACCTGCGATTAAGGTATTAAAAGCGTTAATGGATTCAACAAAAGGTTTTAAGTTACGACCTTCAATAGCAGCGAAGTTGTCTCTGTAAGTTTGAATGTTGTAACCTCCAAAAGTGGTTGCTTTCCAGTTCGAATTAACGTTCCAAACATATCTTAAGTTCAAATCATTATTAAATTGAACCACTCTATTAGTAGCTTCCGAAACATAACCATCGTTATAATAAGCAGGATTGACCACATAAGGATATCTCGGAATGTACACATTTCCTCTTTGATTGTAATTGTCAATACCAAAAATCAAATCGGCATTGAAGTTTTTAAAAGGAACATAGTTCAATTGCAAATCAGAAATAATACGATCTGTATTTTGTTTGATTTTAAAAGTCTCTATAATTGACAAGGGATTAATTCTGTTTGGATCTACAGCCAATAAGTTTCCGTTGTTGTCTCTTTGATTGATATCATAGGTGTTGTTTGTAATATTTATGGAGTTTATTGGGCTCCAAAAAACGTTTCCGTCCGGTTTTTCATTCGAAGCCGAATTCACATAATTTAAACCCATTGTAGCCGATAGTTTAGAATTAAAGTCATGTTTTAATCTAATCTTGGCACCACCTCTTTTAAAATCAGTGTTTTTTACGATTCCTTCGTTTGTTAGATAACCTAACGAAGCAAAGAATTTCGTTTTTTCGTCACCACCCTGGGCAGAGAAATAAGTATCTGTACCAATTCCGGTGGTGAAAATATCATCTTGGTAATCGTAACGTTGTACGTCTATCGTTCTGGTCTCTAAATTTCTGCTCAGTACATTTACGGTAGTTGGACTTGCCGGATTTCCCTGAATTGGGAAAAGAGCTGGAGAAGCATTTACGAATTGTTTGTTGGATAGATTTACGTCTACTTTTTTGCGTATGGTATTAGAAGTTAAACTGGTCGAAAAAGTATATCTCGTTTCTCCTGCAACTCCCTTTTTGGTCGTGATAAGAACCACTCCATTTGCCGCTCTTGAACCATAAATGGCTGCCGCAGCACCACCGTTTAAAACTTCAATGCTCTGAATGTCGTTCGGATTAATATCTGCTGATCTGTTTTGACCAATTTGCATGTTCGAGTTACCTGTCGTAACATTTAGATTGGTAACGTTTGTTGTGGCATTGTTTAATACCACACCATCAATAACATATAAAGGATCTGAAGAGCCTAATATAGAAGACGTTCCTCTCAGTTTGATGCTAAATCCTCCTGCAGGATCTCCTGAGTTTTGAGAAACCTGAGCTCCCGCAATTTTACCTTGCAGGGCAGTCGATAAACCTCCGGGTTGTGCCTTTACTAAATCTTCTGCTTTGATACTGGTTACAGCATTCCCCAGCTCTTTTCGGGTTGCACGTACGGTTGATCCTAAAACTACAACTTCAGAAAGTGTGTTGAGTTCTTCTTTCATTTTGATGTTTAAGGAAGTAGTGGCTGAGGTAACTTTAATTGTTTTTGAAGCAAAGCCAATAAAACTGAAAATCAAATTGTCATTTTCGTTTGCGGCAATGCTAAATTTTCCGTCTAAATCGGTGATTGCACTTTTGGAAGTTCCTTCAATAAGGATCGTCACGCCGGGTAAAGGAAGGTTGTCGGTTGTACTTATAATAGTACCGGTTACCGTTTTCGTCTGTGCAAAAAGTGGCTGCGCAAACAAAAGAACTCCAAATAAAATAAATAGTAGTTTTTTCATTTTAAGGTTTTTTGGATTGGTTAGAGAGTTGAAATGTATAAATTATTTTGGTAAATTGCAAATTTATGCGTTAAATTTTGTTTTTGTGTAAAATAACGCATAATAATGCAAACAGTTTTCGATTTTTTTATATCTTTACATTTCCTTTTTGATTTAAAAGAGACTTTTCTTTTAAGAGGATTCTAATAGACTAAGTTTTATATTTGAAAAAAAATCAGAGTAAATGTTGAAACGAGAAAGACATCAGTACATCATGGATAAATTTCAGGAAACTGAAAAAATTAATACCATCGACCTAGCCATTGAACTTCGTATTTCTGAGGACACCATCCGAAGAGATTTTAATGAACTTCATAATAAAGGATTGATTAATAAGGTGTATGGTGGCGCTTTTCTGGTGAAATGCAACTCCAAAAACGTTTTCGATATTGCCATAATCAACGAAGAAAAGAAAATAGTTGTAGGTCAAAAAGCCTTGCCTTTTTTAAAAGAAGGACAGGTAATCATCATGAGTGGTGGAACTACAAACCTGTCTTTTTGCAAATTAATTCCAATAGATTTTTCGGCTACCATATATACGTATAGTCTCCCAATCGCGATGCAATTGTCGCAGCACCCCAATATTGAACTGATTTTTATAGGTGGAAAACTGCAGAAAAACGCAATGGTGACCATTGGTATCGATGTGGTGCACGTTTTGTCTAAAATCAAAGCTGATATTTGCTTTTTGGGCGTCAGCAGTATTGACGAAAATCAAGGACTTACTGAAATGGGCTATGAAGTATCAGTAGTTAAAAAAGAAATGATCAGAGTTTCTGAAAAAGTGATTGCCATGGCAACCTCCGATAAAATTAACGGAAAAATGATGCACAAAGTCTGCGGTTTAGAACAACTACATGCCGTAATTACAGATTTGAATCCCAAAAGCCCTAAGGTTAAAAACTTTGTTGAGGCCGGGGTTACTGTTTTGTAGGTTTTTATGGTGCTGAGGTGTAGAGGGGTAAGGTTTTTTTAACGTAAAATAAAGCAAATGTACAGCTTGGAAACTTGGTTTTGCGCGTTAAAAATTTGTTTTTAATGAAAAAAACTCAGAACCTCAAAAAGAAGTATTTTTGTAGTTTAGAATAGATAATAAATCAAGATTTTATGTCAATACATAAGGAGTTACAGCAATTATCAGAATCATTAGAAGGCACACTTTTATACGATGATCTTCATAAAACGCTTTATTCGACCGATGCTTCGGTGTATAGAATGAGACCAAAAGCGGTGGCATTACCTAAAACCAATGAAGATATAAGTAAGCTGATTCGGTTTGCGGCGCGACATAATGTTTCGATTACGCCCAGAACTGCCGGAACTTCTTTGGCAGGACAAACCGTCGGTGACGGAATTGTGGTTGATGTTTCTAAGAATTTTACCAAGATTCTGGCTTTTGATCCGATTAAAAAAACGGTTACCGTACAGCCTGGTGTGATTCGGGATGAATTAAATTTATTTCTAAAACCTCACGGTGTATTTTTTGGACCCAATACTTCGACTTCAAACCGATGTATGATTGGTGGAATGGTCGGGAATAATTCTTCCGGAACAACTTCGATTCGATACGGCGTAACCCGTGATAAAATTGTAACTATTAATGCAATTTTGAGTGATGGTTCCGAAGTGGTTTTTAATGAAATTACCTCTGCAGAATTTATCGAAAAGACCAAAGGTGATACGTTAGAAAATAAAATATACAAAAATATTTTCGAAGAACTCTCCGATAAAGCGGCGCAGCAGGAAATTATAAATGAATTTCCAAAACCTGAAATACACAGAAGAAATACGGGTTATGCAGTAGATCTTTTATTAAAATCGGATTTGTTTGGAGGAACAGAGCCTACGATTAATCTGGGGAAACTGCTTTGTGGAAGTGAAGGGACTTTAGCTTTTACCACGCAAGTCACGCTAAAAGTAGATGATTTACCGCCAACGCAGAATATTATGGTGGTGGCGCATTATCACAGCATTCAGGAATCTCTGGAATCTGTTGTGGTGGCAATGAAACACCATTTGTACACTTGCGAAATGATTGATGATATTATTTTAGAATGTACCAAAACAAACAGAGAGCAAGCCAAAAACAGGTTTTTTCTGGTGGGAGAACCAAAAGCGATTATGATGTTTGAGTTGGCTTCTCACAGTATGGAAGATGCAGAACTACAAGCTGAGGCTCTAATTGCTGATTTAGCGAAAAATAATTTTGGTTATGCTTCTGTAAAAATTTACGGAGCAGATATAGATAAAGTTGTTGATTTAAGAAAAGCAGGTCTTGGACTTCTAGGAAGTATTGTTGGTGATGATAAAGCAGCCGATTCTATTGAAGACACAGCGGTAGAATTGGGTGATTTGCCCAATTATATAGCCGATTTTACGGCGATGATGGAGAGATATGGACAAAAAGCAATTTATTATGCACATGCCGGAGCAGGAGAATTGCATTTGCGTCCCGAGCTTAATTTGAAGAAAAAAGAAGACTTGGTTCTTTTTAGAACGATTGCAACCGAGGTAGCTATTTTGGTAAAGAAATATCGCGGTTCCTTGAGTGGTGAGCATGGCGATGGTATGGTGCGAGGAGAGTTTATTCCATTTATGGTGGGAGAAAAAAATTATGAGTTATTAAAAAGGCTCAAATTGGCTTTCGACCCTAATTCAGTTTTGAATATCGGAAAGATTGTAAACGCTCCTAAAATGGATGAAAATCATCGTGTAGTTTCGGGCAGAGTAGAACCGGATATTAAAACGTTTCAGGATTTCTCAGACAGTTTAGGGATTTTGCGTGCTGCCGAAAAATGTAACGGTTCCGGAGACTGTCGAAAATTGCCATCGGCAGGAGGAGCAATGTGTCCGAGTTATCGCGCCACAAAAAATGAAAAAGAAACAACACGTGCCAGAGCCAATGCACTGAGAGAATATTTGACGTATTCTGAAAAAGAAAACAAATTTGATCAAAAAGAATTATACGAAGTTTTTGAGTTGTGTGTGAGCTGTAAAGCCTGCGCTAGTGAATGTCCGAGTAATGTTGACGTCGCAACTTTGAAAGCGGAATTTTTATACCAATACCAAAAAGCTAACGGATTTTCGACCCGAAATAAGATTTTTGCCCACAATGCAAAATTGAATAAAATGGGAAGTGTCTTTCCGTCGATTACGAATTTTATTTCGAATCAATCTTTGGTCAAAAAAAGCATGGGAATTGCTCCCGAAAGACAAGTCCCATTATTAGCCAAAAAAACGTTCAGGAAATGGTACGACAGTCAGAAATCAAAAAGCAACGATTTTCCGAATGGGAAAGTGTATTTGTTTAATGATGAATTCACCAATTATTACGACGTTAATATCGGAATCGATGCTTTTGAACTCTTAACTAAATTAGGGTATGAAGTTCTGGTTGTAGCTCATGAAGAAAGTGGTAGAACCTATCTGTCTAAAGGTTTCCTCGAAGAAGCCAAAAAGATCGCCAATATAAATGTTGGGATTTTTAAAGAATTAGTTTCAGAGGACACACCGTTAATCGGAATAGAACCTTCGGCAATTTTGACTTTTAGGGATGAATATTTGCGTCTGGCAGATGATAAAGAAAGTGCTGCTAAAGTGTCTCAAAATGCATTTACAATTGAAGAATTCTTTAAAAAAGAAATTCTAAAAGGGAAAATTACAGCCGATTCCTTTTCGGAAGAGAAAAAAGAAATCAAGATTCACGGGCACTGTCATCAAAAATCATTGAGTTCAATCGAGGCTACGTTCGCGATGCTGAATCTGCCGAAGAACAATCTGGTTACGATTTACAATTCGGGTTGTTGTGGTATGGCGGGATCTTTTGGTTATGAAAAAGAGCATTATAAAGTAAGCATGCAAATGGGAGAAGACACGCTATTCCCAAAAGTACGCTCAACAGCCGAAAATGTAAAAATAGCAGCTGCAGGAACAAGTTGTCGTCATCAAATCTACGACGGAACAAACCGGGAAGCACAACATCCGGTGAGTATTTTGAAGAGCTGTCTGAAGTAAAAAAGTTAGACACGAATTGCACGAATTTTCACGAATTGGAATTTTTAGTTTGCGTAATTGATGGTGAAAAAAAAGTTAGACACGAATTGCACGAATTTACACGAATTAAAATTTTTTAAATTCGTGATGAGAAAATATTTTACCACAGATGCAAAGGATTAAAAGATTAAATAATCTGTGGGAATCATTTTAACCAGTGGCGAAAAAAATAATTCGTGTAATTCGCGGCAAATAAATCTGCCAAATCTGCGTGAAAAAATATTTAGCCACAGATTAAAAAGATTAAATAATCTGTGGGAATTATTTTAACCAGTGGCAAAAAAAATTAGTAAAAATTCGTGTAATTCGCGGCAAAAAAATCTGCCAAATCTGCGTGAAAAAATATTTAGCCACAGATTAAAAAGATTAAATAATCTGTGAGAATCATTTTAATCAGTGGCAAAAAAATAATTCGTGAAGATTAATACAATTTGTGGCGAGAAAGAATCCTAAATCAGTTCGAATCATTTCAATAAGTGGCAAAAAAACAATTCGTGGAAATTCGTGCAATTTGTGTTCAAAAAAAGAATCACGAAACCCAAATAAAATAAAATCGTTTTATATATTTGATTTCAGGATAAAATTTGCATTATTTGTAAAATAAAAGCATAAAGTCCGAAATATATTAATTTTTAATCGTAAAACCTTATATGGCATTTTCAAGTTTATTTCGAAAAAAAACAGTACAGGAAATTCTAAAACAAGTTGCAAAAAATGATGCAGACGGTCATAATGCATTAGGTAAACACTTGACTGCTCGTGACTTAACCGCTTTTGGTATAGCTGCAATTGTTGGAGCAGGAATTTTTAGTACAATCGGTAAAGCCAGTGCCGATGGAGGACCAGCAGTAATTTTTCTATTCCTTTTTACAGCAGTTGCCTGTAGCTTTGCCGCTTTTGCTTATGCAGAGTTTGCATCGATGGTACCGGTTTCAGGAAGTGCTTATACGTATTCTTATGTTGCTTTTGGAGAAATTATAGCCTGGATAATTGGCTGGGCGTTAATTATGGAATATTCGGTCGGGAATATAACCGTCGCCATATCGTGGAGTGATTATTTTACAGGACTCCTCGCCAGCGGAGGCATTCATCTCCCGCAATGGGTTCAAATGGATTATTTGACCGCCTCAAACGGCTTTAATAACGCAACAGCTTTAATGCACAGCGGAAAAACATTCGAGAACTTAGAACCGGCTTTACAATCGGCTTATACGGCCTGGAATACTTCTCCGGTCTTATTTGGTTCTTTTCACTTCGTAGCCGATCTTCCGGCTTTGTTGATTATTATTTTAATTACAGCATTGATTTACCGCGGAATGAAAGAATCCCGTAATGCGAGTAATATTATGGTTGTTGTAAAACTTTGCATCGTGCTTCTGGTTATTGCAGTTGGTATATTTTATGTAGATACAACCAATTGGCATCCGTTTGCACCAAATGGAGTAAGTGGAGTACTAAAAGGAGTGTCAGCAGTATTTTTTGCTTATATCGGTTTTGATGCCATTTCTACAACTGCGGAAGAATGTAAAGACCCACAAAGAGATTTACCACGCGGAATGATGTGGGCTATTATCATCTGTACCTTATTATACATTGCAATTGCTTTGGTTCTGACTGGAATGGTGCGTTATAACGAATTAAATGTTGGTGATCCGTTAGCATTTGTATTCGAGAAATTAGACTTAAAATGGATGTCGGGTATTATCGCCGTAAGTGCGGTAGTAGCAATGGCAAGTGTTTTACTGGTTTTTCAAATGGGTCAACCACGTATCTGGATGAGTATGAGTCGTGATGGATTGTTGCCAAAACGTTTCTCAAAAGTGCATCCAAAATTCAAAACACCTTCTTACGCTACTATTGTTACCGGTTTTGTGGTGGCAGTTCCAGCTTTGTTTCTGAATCTTACTATGGTAACAGATTTATGTAGTATTGGAACCTTATTTGCATTCGTTTTGGTTTGTGCCGGAGTTTTGGTTTTACAAAACAAACCGGAGATCCCGAGAGGGAAATTCAAAACGCCTTATGTCAATTCACAATATATAATGCCGGCTTTTTTAGCGATCGGATTGATTTTTGCTTTTGGATATAATAAAAAAGCAACAATGAGTTTTATTACAAATGAAACTCAAATCAATAGTTCGGCTGATATTATTACGTCACTTGATAAAAATGATTCCGAAAAAGTTTTCAATTATCTGAAAAGTATAGATGTTCAGAATAAAACTTCTGAAACATCCGATTTAGAGCATTTATTGAGTCAATACCAAGATGATGAAGTAAAATATGCTGAGGTTGTAAAAGGTTTGCCAATCAATGATTCCTTAAAATACGAAAGTGGATTAAGTTTATTCAAACACAAAATTCCAATGTGGATTTTCTTATTGGTTTTAGGTGGATTAACGGTATGGGCATTCAGACAAAAACTATCATTGATCCCGCTTTTAGGTTTAATCTGTTGTTTGTATATGATGGCCGAATTGAGTGTTTGGAACTGGATTTATTTCACAGTTTGGTTGCTTATTGGTCTTTGTATTTACTTTGGCTTTAGTAGAAAAAACAGTAAATTGAATTTGGTAGAAAAAGTGTAATAATTCATTAGTTCTAAGATATAAATGAAAGCCGTTCTGATTGTTAAGAACGGTTTTTTTGTTGCCACGAATTTGCACGAATTAATTTTTTTGCCACTGATTAAAATGATTAGCGCAGATTATTTTTATATGGAATCTGTTTAAATCTGCTAGATCTGCGTGCGGTAAAAATGACTAAGTATTTTTTCACGCAGATTTAGCAGATTTCATTTTGCCACGAATTGCACGAATTTGCACGAATTAATTTTTGCCACAGATTAAAATGATTGGCGCAAATTATTTTATATGGAATCTGTTTAAATCTGCCAGATCTGCGTGCGGTAAAATGACTAAGTATTTTTTCACGCAGATTTAGCAGATTTCATTTTACCACGAATTGCCCGAATTTGCCCGAATTATTTTTTAGCCACAGATTAAAATGATTCGCACAGATTATTTTATCATTAAGTTGAAAAAATAAATCTGCTCAAATCTGCTCAATCAGCGTGCAATAAAAAATCATTTTAATCCTTTAAATCTGTGACAAAATATTTTTAAGCAGATTCATTTCCAAAGCAAACAGCAAGAATTTATTAAATTTTAATTTGTGAAAATTCGCGCCATTCGTGGCAACAAAAAAAATCCGCTAAAAGAAGAATCTCCAGCGGATTTAAACAAACTAAAAAAAAATCTTGCAAATTTATTTATAAAGAATTGTTTTGCTTTTATAAGATGTCAAGCTCGACCATGCAAGCTTTCATCATTTCGTAAGTTCTCTGAATATCGTTATCTAAACCAATTGAAAAACGAATTAACCCATCTGTTAATCCCATTTCCGCTTGTTCTTCTAACGGAATTTCACTGGAAGTTGAAGTTCCCGGTGCACTGAAAAGTGTTTTATAAAAACCTAAACTTACTGCCAGGTATCCTAAATTTCTGGTTTGCATCAATTCCATTAATTCATTGGCTTTTTCTAAAGTTCCAACATCAATGGTCATCATACCTCCAAAACCATATTCCGGATTGATCATTGTTTTATATAGCGTATGACTCGGGTGACTTTTTAGCCCCGGATAAACTGTTTTTAAGCCGTCTTTTTCAAACTGATCCGCTAAAAAATGAGCGTTATGACTGTGTTGTTTGATACGGATATGAAGCGTTCTGAGATTTTTCATTACACTGGCAGAGCGTAAGCTGTCCATTGTTGGTCCCAAAAGCATGCTGGCTCCACTGTTAACGTTTTTCAAAGCGTTAATAAACTCTTTAGAAGCACAAGTGACACCACCAACAGTATCGCTACTTCCGTTAATGTATTTCGTTAAACTATGGATTACAATATCAGCACCCAATTTTGCAGGTGAAACAGATAGTGGTGAGAATGTATTGTCAACAACTAATTTTAAATTGTGCTTTTTAGCAATTTTTGCCAAACCAGCAATATCAGCCACTTCAAGTAATGGATTGCTCACGGTCTCACAATACAAGACTTTTGTATTTGAGGTGATGGCAGCTTCTACAACATCTAATTTTGTGATGTCTACAAAACTCGTTTGAATGCCAAAACGAGGTGTGAAGTTTTTAAGGAAAGCATAGGTTCCGCCATAGATGGTGCGGCTGGAAACGATATGGTCTCCCGCACCACATAATTGTAACAGAGTAGGTGTAATAGCACCCATTCCCGAAGCTGAGACATTTGCTGTTTCTGTGCCTTCCATAGCAGCCAAAGCTTGGTCCAGATACAAATTACTTGGCGATGAATGACGGGAATATAAATAACAGCCTTCCATGTTGCCTTCAAAAGTATCAAACATGGTTTTAGCGGAAAGAAAAGTATAGGTAGAAGAATCTGAAATGGACGGATTGACACCACCAAATTCACCAAAATATTGTAAATCCTGAATTTTGTCTGCCGGATTAAAATCGTTCATTAGAGTTATTTTTAAGTTAGTTTTATTTTTTTCAAATTGATTTCTGTCATTGACATTGATCTTTGAAATTGATTCCTACGATTGGAATTATTTTTCAAAATAAATCTATATTAGAAAATAAGTCAATACTTGTTGTTGTAATTAGATTTTAAAACTATAATTATGATTATTTGTAGATTATTTGTTTAAATTTGGTTAATAAATGAAGTTGCAATAGATTTTCTTTCATTCCTAAAAACCTACAAAAAATGACTTTAGACGCTACAGACAAAAAGCTATTGGTTTTGTTACAAACCGATAGTAAAAAGACAACCAAAGAATTGTCCTTAAAGCTCAATCTTTCGGTAACTGCGGTTTATGAACGCATCAAGAAGTTAGAGCGCGAAGGGATTATTAAAAATTATGTGGCTTTGGTCGATAAATCCAGAATCGAAAAAGGGTTTGTAGTTTTTTGTCATTTGAAACTGATTCAACACACCAAAGAGTTTTTAACCAAATTCGAAAGTGAAGTTATTCAGCTCAACGAAGTTTTAGAATGCCATCACGTAAGCGGTGATTATGATTACATCTTGAAAGTACTAGTAAAAGACATGGAGGCCTATCGAGAGTTTTTGGTAACCAAACTGACTTCACTACAGCATATTGGAAGTACGCAGAGTATGTTTATGATTAGTGAGGTGAAGAATTCTACGGTGATTTCTTTTTAGAAGTTGCTGAGGTTCTGAGTTGCTGAGATTCTAAGGTTTAGGGGTAAAGAGTAAGAGGTTAAAGGTTTTTTAAGTTGCTAAGATTTCGAGTTGTTGATATCGCAGGACTTTATTTATGAATTGACTCCAGCTTTAGCTGGAGATTTAAATTAGGACATGGAAAAGGCTTTAGCCAAATTTTGTTTCTGTGTTAAAAGTAAATACCTATGAATTTTTTAGATTGGTATAGTCAGTATTTATCAAGATAATAATATACAGATTATGGAACAGTGGGAGCCAATATCATTTAATGAACTTAGTGATGAAATTCAAAAATCAGAACTTGATTTGAGTGAAGAGTTATCGAATTTTTGGCAATTAATTAAAATTGATCCAATAAAATGGTCTGAGAAAGATTATGGTGATGAAGGAGGAGGTTTTTGGGTAGTAGCTCTCTGTGGGGATAAAATTATTTGGTATAATGATATTGAAGAAGGATTTAATATCTCAAATTATAATAAACTGGGTGAAATCAAGGATTACTGTTGTAATCAAGATGAGCTTAGTTGGGCAGTTGCAAAATTATTTAATTTTATAAAGTTTGGAGAATCTTTGATTCAGCGCACTGGACCCCAGAAATCTTGACATAATTGCTCTTAATTAATTTATGAATAAGTGTTAAGGTTCTACGTTTTTAGGTGCAAAGTAACAAAGGTTCAAAGAGGCAAAGTTTTTTAAGATTCTGAGGTTTTAGACTTTTATCGTAAAACACAAATTTTAAAAACCTGAAACTTGAAACCTGAAACTTGAAACCTGAAACCTGAAACAAAAAAAACACACCACTCCTCCACATAACTCCTAGCGCCCCTTGCAGTTAATCATCCCTCAAATTTCACACAAAAAACATTGTAATTTAAACTTCAGACAAAACTTAATTCCTTAATTTTGTAACCGCTAAAAAAATTTAAATCAAATACTATGAGTTCATTTGACGTAGTCATTATAGGTTCAGGTCCCGGAGGATATGTTTCAGCAATTCGTTGCGCGCAATTAGGTTTCAAAACAGCAATCGTAGAAAAGTATACTTCTTTAGGAGGAACTTGCCTTAATGTAGGTTGTATTCCATCAAAAGCATTATTATCTTCTTCGCATCATTATGCAGAGATTGCTCATTTTGCAGATCACGGGATTGAAGTTTTGGGAGATGTAAAAGTTAATTTAGAAAAAATGATCGCTCGTAAACAAGGAGTTGTAGATCAAACCGTAGGTGGAATCAACTACCTAATGGATAAAAATAAAATTACTGTTTTTAATGGTTTAGGTTCATTCGTTGATGCAACACACATTGCGGTTGCTAAAGCTGATGGAACTTCTGAAACTATTGAAGCAAAATATACTGTTATTGCAACAGGTTCTAAACCGTCTTCTTTACCATTCATCAAAATTGATAAAGAAAGAATCATCACTTCTACTGAAGCTTTGGCTTTAAAAGAAGTTCCAAAACACTTAGTAATTATTGGAGGTGGAGTGATCGGTATCGAATTAGGACAAGTTTATTTACGTTTAGGAGCGCAGGTTTCTGTAGTAGAATTCATGGACAGAATTATTCCGGGTATGGATGGTGCTTTGTCTAAAGAATTGACTAAAGTATTGAAAAAACAAGGAATGAAATTCTACGTTTCTCACAAAGTAAAATCAGTAGAAAGAAACGGCGATGCTGTTGTGGTTCAGGCTGAAAATGCAAAAGGAGAGACTATTACACTTGAAGGAGATTATTCATTAGTTTCTGTTGGTCGTCGTCCGTACACAGATGGATTAAACGCAGACAAAGCCGGAGTAAAAATTTCAGACAGAGGGCAAGTTGAAGTAAACGATCATTTACAAACAAATGTTCCAAATATTTATGCAATTGGTGATGTTGTTCGTGGAGCGATGTTAGCACACAAAGCAGAAGAAGAAGGTGTTATGGTTGCTGAAATCTTAGCAGGTCAAAAACCGCATATTGATTATAACTTAATTCCTGGTGTTGTTTACACTTGGCCGGAAGTTGCTGCTGTTGGACAAACAGAAGAGCAAGTAAAAGCTTCTGGAACAGAATATAAAGTGGGAAGTTTTCCATTTAAAGCTTTAGGACGTGCAAGAGCAAGTGGAGATTTGGACGGTTTCGTAAAAATCATTGCTGATGCCAAAACAGATGAAGTTTTAGGAGTTCACATGATTGGAGCCCGTACAGCTGATTTAATTGCTGAAGCAGTTACTGCAATGGAATTTAAAGCATCTGCTGAAGATATTTCAAGAATGAGTCACGCACACCCAACTTTTGCTGAGGCAATCAAAGAAGCAGCATTAGCGGCTACAGATAACAGAGCATTACACGTATAATTTAGTACGAAATTATATTTGACCGTCAGAATTTACATTCTGGCGGTTTTTTTTGTTTTTTAAAATATTGATTCGTAACTTTATAAGAGAAAATTATTCTTTTTGCTTGGTACAATCTTTATTCAAATAAGGATTTTGGAAACTTCAATAGAGCGAAATTAAATATCCAGAAAATAACCAGATTTCTTGGATTTGATTTTAGACAGAGAAAAAATAAAACTATTATAACTACAGAATTTGTTACAGCATATACAATAAAAGAAGATAACAGGGACTATGATGTCAAAAAAGACAAGTGGGAACAAAGTATCGGGAAAGCCAAATTTGTCAAAAAAGACGATGTTGGGGTGCTAAGAGTCTCATTTTTTGGTCCTTTTTACTAAGGTAGTGAAAAATAAACCCGACAGGTTTTTAAATCTGTCGGGTTTATTTTTTAGTTTGGTAATAAATTAAGGAGTAAAAACAGTTTTGTAATTATCCCAATATCTGTAGATCAAAAATAAATTGGCTAAGAATAATAGTCCTGCTATCGGCAAACCTTCCGGAGCCATGAAATAATTAATAAACAAAATATTGATTGTAATTGGCAAGATTAAAATATTAGCCAATGTTACAAAACGACCCGTTAAAAAAGCAATTCCGCAAAGCAACTCTACTGATTTTGCCAATGGCAATAAATAAGTTGAGGCCACTAAGCCCATATTAAAAGCTTTAAAATTTCCTGTAACTTCCGGTTCAGGAGCCAGCTTAAAGAAAAAACTGATTGAAGCAAAGAGCAACAAAAGGCCAATCAAAACTCGAATAATAATAGTAGCAATTTTCATAATACTTAGGATTTTTAAGAGGTTGAAAAAAATAATTATGTGCTTGATATAATTTGAATTCTCGTATAAAATGAAAATCAATTTTAAACCTTATTTTACTGAGGATTTTACAATCAAAACAATCTATTTTAAGATTAATAGAATGCTATATCAAATATAACGAATTTTTTCTTATAAAATTGTTACTTAATTAACAGTTTTCAGCTTATTTCTTTACGTATTTTTTATACAGGAAAAAGCCACTAAAACCCATCAGAATAAAAGGCCATAGATTAAGAATAAAGACAAATATGGCTTCAAGAATGTACCAGCCATTTTTTAAAGAATCAATGATCTGAATGCCTAAGTTTGGCTTGTAAGCGTTACTGTCTTTTTCGCTGGCTGTAATTTCCTGTTTTGTCGTTTCCTTTTGATAAAGCTGTAGCGTAATGGTGCTAAAGTTGATTTGATCTTCCATCGACAGTTGGTCAATTATAGTATTGTCTTTTGCTTCTTTTTGGGTGGCTAAAGCATTTTCTGCCTGCATGATATCGGTCATTTTTTTGCCTTTGGTATCAATTGCTTTTGCGACTCTTTTTTCGGTAACGACATTTCTTTTCTGTGCCAGTTGATTGGATAACAATTTTAAAGAAACATCATCCGCTTTAATGACTCTCGAGTCCAGAAAATCAATTTGTTTGGCAATGGTCTTGATTACGGTATCCAATTGCGTATTTGGTACACGAATCGTAACATTGTTTTCAACCGTATATTTTGTAGTTTCTAAAGTGCTGTCCTGACTAATTTTGGTTTTAATCTGTTCCTGAATATTACTTTGTAAGTTGGTATAGGTGACAAAACCTCCAAATTTCTGAACTGTATTTTCAATCGCATAAGTTGATTTAGCAACATTTTTGACTTTAAATTTAATATCGGCGGTTCTGATGAACTTTTGCTTACTGTCTTTTTTCTCTACTGCGGCAGAAGAAGAGACTGTGGCGCTGTCTGCAACTGCAGTTGCATAATCTGCGGTCTGATCGTTAAGTGATGCATCATCTGCTTTTTTGCAGGAATATAGCAATGTAACAGTTGCCAGCGTAGTTAAACTTACTTTTGTAATTGTTTTCATAAAGGATTAAAAGATTAAAAGAGGATTAGTTATGGATTTACACGATGTAAACCGTTTTTATTTTTAGAAACAGCTTTAAGGATTGGTATTAATCTCGTATACTAAAAAGCATGCCAATATTTTTTCCGGTATTATTTTATTGAAGGATTTTTTTTGTCGTAATTTTGAAGTCTAAATTATACCACTTTTGAGAGTTACAATTCATAAACCTATTGCCAATCCGGAGCAACTTAAACAACAGCTTTTAATTTGGTCGCAACAATTCCGTGAGGTTATTTTTTTGGACAGTAATTCCTATCCACAAGAATATTCAAGCTTTGATTGCCTGCTTGCTGTAGATGCTTTTACTTCTGTGAAAACAGATTTTCATAACGCTTTCGATGATTTGAAACAATATCAATCGACCACGAAAGATTGGCTTTTTGGATATTTAGCTTACGATTTAAAAAATAATATTGAGAGATTAAAGTCGTCCAATTTTGATGGATTGAATTTTCCGGATTTGTTTTTTTTTCAACCTAAAAAAATATTTTTATTAAAAGGAAATGAACTTGAAATTCAATACCTGTTTCTTTGTGATGATGAGGTTGAAGTTGATTTTGAAGAAATTATGAACAGTCATTCTCAATCATTTGAGACACTGGGAGCAATCGAAGTACAACAACGAATTTCAAAAGAATCTTATGTCGAAAAAGTGACAAAAATGCTGGAGCACATTCACGTAGGTGATATGTACGAAGCTAATTTTTGCATGGAGTTTTTTGCTGAGAATGCCATTATAAATCCTATAGAGAAATTTCAAAAGTTGAATGAGATTTCGCAAGCGCCTTTTTCAGTTTTCTTTAAAAACGATAAGCAGTTTTTGCTTTCCGCATCGCCCGAACGGTATCTGAAAAAGGTTGGAGATACGTTACTATCTCAGCCCATAAAAGGAACTTCGAGACGCTTTTCAGATTTTACAGAAGACGAAAAATCAAAGGAGTATCTTAGGAAGGATGCAAAAGAGCGTGCCGAAAATATCATGATTACCGATTTGGTTCGAAATGATTTGTCGCATACTGCCCAGAAAGGTTCCGTTGAAGTTACAGAGCTTTGTGCTATTTATTCGTTTTTACAAGTGCATCAGATGATTTCGACCATAACATCAAAACTGGATGCCCAATATACCCCGATCGATGTCTTAAAAACTACTTTTCCAATGGGAAGTATGACGGGAGCGCCGAAGATTTCTGTAATGAAAATTATTGAAAATCTGGAAGAAACCAAACGTGGTTTGTACAGTGGTGCCGTTGGATATTTTACACCTTCCGGTGATTTTGATTTTAATGTAGTTATTAGAAGTATTTTGTACAATCAGGAAAATAAGTATGTTTCGTTTTCTGTTGGAAGTGCTATTACGTCACAATCCGTTCCAGAGAAAGAATATGAGGAATGTTTGCTGAAAGCTAAGGCGATGCATGAGGTTTTGCAATAAAAATGAGTGGCCACGAATTACACTAATTTTCACTAATTAATGTTTTGTTGTTTGCTAATTAAAAAAAAATAATTCGTGCCAATTCGTGAAATTCGTGTCAAAAAATATAGCCACAGATTAGGAGGATTAAAATGACTAAAATCAGTGTGAATCTATTTAATCTGTGACAAAAAAAACTAATCTGCATAAAAAGTAATTCTTGTAGCTTGCTTCACCTGTTTTTTATCTGTCGCTTGAACGAAAGTAAATATTTTTATCGCGCTTAACATTTCATTTGAAAATTAATAAAATTTTAATCTTTATCTTTATCGAATGCTTTCAAAGTTTCAAAATCATGTCGCTTCCAGATTTTCTTTTTTAGAAAATAAAAAGCTCTTTCTTGCCGTTAGTGGAGGTTTAGACAGTATGGTTTTACTGCATTTGCTCAAACAATTACCATATGAAATTGCGGTTTTGCATTGTAATTTCCAACTTCGTGGCTTAGAAAGTTTTAGTGATCAGAATTTCATCCAGGAGTACTGCGACACAAATAAAACCCCTGTTTTTATAACACAGTTTGATACGGAGGCTTTTGCAAAAGACTATAAACTTTCGACTCAGGTTGCGGCTCGTGAGTTGCGCTACAGTTGGTTTTATGAGCTTTTGGAAACCGAAAATTTCGATTATATTCTAACAGCGCACCATGCCGATGATAATCTGGAGACTTTTATTATCAACTTAGCAAGAGGTACGGGATTGGATGGATTAATCGGAATACCGGAAGAAAATGATAAAATTATTCGTCCGCTTTTGCCTTTTTCAAGAGAGGAAATCTTGAAGTATGCTCAGGAAAATAATATCCAATGGAGAGAAGACAGCAGTAATGCCTCTAATAAATACCTCAGAAATAAAATCCGCCATGATTTAGTTCCGATTTTAAAAGAAATCAATCCTAATTTTTTGAATGCTTTTCAAAAAACACAGTCTTTTTTGCAGGAAGCACAGGTGATGGTCGAGGATGCTTCGATCATGATTTACCAACAGGTGGCCAAAGAGATGGAGGATGATATTCACTTTGATTTGATTCAGCTTAAAAAGTTACCCAATTATAAATCGTATCTATACCAATGGTTGAATGAATTTGGATTTGTTGCTTGGAATGATATTTACGACTTAGTGGATGGACAATCCGGAAAGCAAGTTTTTGCAGCGGAATTTCGCTTGTTGAAAAACAGAAATACATTGATTTTATCCCCGATTTTAGAAGAGGATGAAAATGAGGAATATATAATTAATGAAACAGATACAGACGTTAATTTTCCCTTAAAATTAAGGCTTTGTCAGGTAGATGACATTACTATAGATTCAAATAAGGCTATATTTGTTGCTGTCGAAAAAATCCGGTTTCCTTTGATTTTACGTAAATGGAATGAGGGAGATCTTTTCTATCCTTTTGGAATGCAGGGTAAATCTAAGAAAGTGAGCAAACTCTTTAAAGATGAAAAATTGTCTCTGCTTGAAAAAGAAAAAACATGGATTTTGTGTTCTGACAACCAGATTGTCTGGGTGGTTGGAATTCGCCAGGACGAACGATTTAAAATTGAAAATACAACTACTAAAATACTTAAAATAGAATTACAATAATGAACTCAAATCAATCTTATCAGACGATTATCTCAAAAAATGGTTGGCATAAAACCATTGTATTTTTGTTATTTTTCATTTTTGCTTTTGCAAAAGGCAATGCTCAAATTTTAGAACCGGTAAAATGGACAGCTAAAATTGAAAAGAAATCAGGAAGTAATGCGGTTTTGATTTTTGATGGTGTGATAGAAAAAGAGTGGCATATGTATTCGCAATTTACGCCAGATGGAGGCCCGCTTCCGTTGGAAATTGCGTTTAAAAATCAAAAAGGGAATTATACTTTAGTAGGGAAAGCAAAAGAAGGTAAAACCAAAACGGCTTTCAATGATATTTTTGGTGTAAATGAAACTTTCTTTGAAGGGAAGGCACATATCGAACAGGAAATCACAATTACAAACCCGGATTTAAAGACCGTTGATGTTGACTTTGACTTTCAGGTTTGTAAAGAAGTTTGTATCAATTCCAGTAAAAAGTTCTCAATTGTAATTCCGGCATCCTTTAAAATGGAGGCAGTTGCGACAGTATCGGAATCAAAATTGGACGAAACTAAAAACGCGGGATTGGCTGTTGATACCTTAACAAAAGAGGTAGTGGCACCTGCAGCAGAAAACGTAAAAACAGAAGTTACTTCAACAACAGAAAAAGCAGAAATGCCGGCTCCCACTTCGAAAAGAAGTTTGTGGTCTATCTTTTTCATCGCATTTTTATCAGGTTTCGCAGCATTGTTAACGCCTTGTGTTTTTCCGATGATTCCAATGACGGTAAGTTTCTTTACAAAACAGAGTAAAAGCAGAGCAAAAGGGATTCGAAATGCTATTATTTACGGTGTTTCAATTATTGCTATTTATGTTATTTTGGGACTAATTGTGACTAAAATATTTGGAGCCGATGCATTAAATGCGTTGTCTACAGATGTTTGGTTTAATTTGATATTCTTCGTTATCCTTATTGTATTTGCTACTTCTTTCTTAGGGGCTTTTGAAATTATGTTGCCAAATTCATGGGCAAATAAAGCCGATCAGCAAGCAGACAGAGGAGGATTAATAGGGATATTGTTCATGGCATTGGCTCTGGCAATTGTTTCTTTTTCTTGTACAGGACCAATTGTAGGGACCTTATTAGTAGAAGCAGCTTCAAATGGAGGAATTGCTCCAATTGTCGGGATGTTAGGATTTTCGTTAGCTTTAGCGTTACCTTTTATGCTTTTTGCGATGTTCCCGGGTTGGTTAAATTCATTGCCAAAATCGGGTGGATGGTTGAATACGGTAAAAGTGGTTTTAGGATTTTTAGAATTGGCTTTGGCTTTTAAGTTTTTATCAAATGCCGATTTAGTTTTACAGCTGCATTTCTTAGAAAGAGAAGTTTTTATTGCAATCTGGATCGCCATTTTTGGAGCGTTGACTTTGTATTTGTTTGGGAAAATTACTTTACCTCACGATAGTCCATTGCAACATATTTCAGTAGGAAGATTGTATTTAGGATTGCTTACCTTGGTATTTACATTTTATTTAATTCCGGGTCTTTGGGGTGCGCCTTTAAAATTAATTAGTGCGTTTCCACCACCTCCACAGTATAGTGAAAGTCCATTTGGTGTTGGAGGATCAGCAGGTTCTAATGCAGGATCGGAAGAAGGATTACCGGAAGGAGCCGAATTGGGACCTCATGGGATCATGGTTTTTCACGATTATGAGGATGGATTGGCGTTTGCAAAATCGGTTAACAAACCTATAATGCTTGATTTCACCGGTTATGCTTGTGTAAATTGTCGAAAAATGGAAAATAATGTTTGGTCTGATGAAAGAATTTTGCCAATCTTAAAAAATGATGTCGTTCTGATCTCTCTTTATGTTGATGATAAAAGAGAATTACCGAAAGAAGAACAGTTTACAACAGTTTCAGGTGATGAAATCATTACAGTTGGTGATAAATGGACCGATTTTATGATTTCAAAGTATAAAACCAATACACAGCCATTATACATTATTACAGATTTAAATGGTAAAAATTTACATAATGATAAACCAACTATTAGTTATGTTGGTGCTGATGAGTATTTGAAATGGTTAAAAGAAGGGATCACTAATTTTAAATAGGGGTTCGTTTGTTCTGAGAACAGGAAAATATAGTATTAGGTTGAATTAATTCAAAGTAAAAATCCCTCTGGTTTAAGACCTGGAGGGATTTTTTGTTTAGGAAAATGAAGGGATTAATTATTATAAAAATTCTCCGTGTTGAGAGATGTCCAAACCTAGTTCTTCTTTTTCTTCCGTAACTCTTAGCGGAGTGATTTTATTTACAACGAAAAATAGTACATATGAACCTACAAAAGCAAAAAGCGAAACTACTATTAAAGCAGTTAATTGGTTTATGAACAAGGTAGGTGAACCGAAAATTAGGCCTTGATTATCTCCAACTGCCGGATTGATTGCTTTAGAAGCGAAAACTCCGGTTAATAACATTCCTACCATACCACCTACACCGTGGCAGGCAAAAACATCCAATGCATCATCGATTTTACCTTTAGGAAATTTGCTGACAACAAGGTTACTCACAATAGCAGCAAAAAGACCAATAAAGATAGCATGCGGAATGCTTACAAAACCGGCAGCAGGTGTAATGGCAACAAGTCCTACCACAGCTCCGATACAAGCTCCCAAAGCAGATAATTTATGACCTAGAATTTTGTCAAGGAAAACCCAAGCCATTGCGGCAGCGGCAGCGGCGACAGTTGTGGTTCCTAAAGCCTGTACTGCTAGTCCGTTTGCGCCTAAAGCTGAACCGGCATTAAAACCAAACCATCCAAACCACAATAAACCAGTCCCTAATAATACATAGGTAATTCTTGCAGGATTTACTTTTTGAATTTTTCTTTTGCCTAAAAAGATGGCTCCTGCCAATGCAGCCCAGCCGGCACTCATATGTACAACTGTTCCTCCGGCGAAGTCTAATACGCCCATCTTAAAGAAAATACCTTCCGGGTGCCAAGTCATGTGGCACAATGGGGCATATATAAGTAATATGAATAAAACCATGAATAATAAGTAAGCCCAGAAACGTACGCGTTCTGCAAAAGCACCTGTAATTAAAGCAGGGGTTATGATGGCAAACTTAGCCTGAAATAATGCGAATAACATAAAAGGAATCGTAGGAGCAAGACTCCATGCGGTATTAGTACCAACCCCCTGAAAGAATAAATTAGGCATTGGATCACCGATAATTCCTCCAATAGTTGGCCCAAATGCCAGCCCAAAAGCAACGAAAACCCATAGGAGAGTAACAATAACCATGGCCATAAAACTTTGTAGCATGGTGCTGATTACGTTTTTCTTACCGACCATGCCTCCGTAGAAAAATCCTAATCCAGGTGTCATAAGCAATACAAAGGCAGTTGCTACAATCATCCAGGCTGTATCTCCTGTATCAAACTTTACAGCTTCAGCAGGAATTGGGTTATCTGATAGCATAAAATTCGAGACAAAGGTTAGTACTAAAATAGTGATAAGAATCACACTTAAAATAATTTTTCGCATAGTTAATTCGTTTTAAATTTTTTATAAAAATATAAAATGATTCAATACCCGTATAAAAAATAGGGTCATGCTCTTTATTTTTGCTAATTTTTTATTTTGACCCCCTGTTTTTTAGCGTATAATCTTTATGAGGTGGTGAAATTTTCAATTTGTTAATTTGAAAGCTACGAAATGAAGTGTATTGAGGTGATCTTAACATAAAATGAGAGAAATAATCTGACTTTAAATCTTTTTGCGTAGAAATCTTTAATAGTTTTTCTGCAAAAATGATTTTTTTAAATAAAGTATTAGATAAAACACATCAAAGATATATAACAGGTAAAATAGTTGCAAATAAAGGATTTACAATTGTTTTTCGTTTTTTGGTATAGCAGTTAAAAGCAGGAAGAAGCAAGGGATTAGAAAAGTTAGGCTACTAAATCGTTACTTTTAAAAACCCCTGAATTATTTACAATTTGCTGTTTTTAAGATTATTGTGTTGTTTTTCGTATTGTTTCCCAGCTCGATAAATTTTAATTCTAACATTAAGAAATTGTGAGTTATGGAAACGACATAAAGATCAACATTTAAGATACTATTCTACCTTAAAAAGTATGCACAGAGAGTTGGGGAATATTTATATTGTTACTTTATGGGAAGTATATTAACAAGTATAATTAACACGATAATTTTGTATTTCTAATCGATTTCAAAAGAATAAATATTGCCTTAATTTGTATATTTACTGTTTTGTGAAAAATAGTTTTCTCATACTAAACAAATGCTTGTAAACCAATCTATAATATCAGATATAAAAACCATTGTTGCCCAGTCAAAAGACAAGGCAATCCGTTCCGTTGACCATCATCGAACGCTGATGTATTGGGATATTGGTAAACGTATTTTTGAAGAAGAACAAGAAGGAAAAGATCGTGCAGATTATGGTAAATACCTCACCGAATATATCGCAAATGAATTAGAACCCGAATATGGCAGTGGTTTTTCAAAAAGACAGATAGAACTGTTTCGGCAGTTCTATCGTAATTTCCCAATTACGAATACACTGTATTCGCAATTGAGTTGGAGCCAATATAAATTACTCATAAGGATTGATAATCAAGATAAAATAGCTTTTTATATTGCCGAAACGGTAAAGAATAATTGGACAGTAAGGCAGTTGGAAAGGCAAATTTATAGCAGTTTGTATGAGCGCCTTTTATTGAGTAATGATAAAGAAAATGTATTGGCAGTAGCCCAAAATGAAAAACAACCTTCCGATGCTAAAGAAATTATTAAAGACCCGATGTATTTGGAGTTTTTGGGGTTAAAAAGAGAAGCGTCATACTACGAAAAGGACTTAGAAAGTGCCATTATCACACATTTGCAAGACTTTTTATTGGAATTGGGTAACGGGTTTTCTTTTGTAGCAAGGCAGAAAAGAATACATATTGATGGCGATGAGTTTTTTGTAGACTTGGTATTTTACAATCGTCTTTTGCAATGTTTTGTAATTATTGAAATCAAAACACATAAACTAACGCATCAAGATATTGGTCAATTGCAGATGTATGTGAATTATTATGACCGCATAGAAATATTACCTCACGAAAACCCAACCATTGGTATTTTACTCTGTGCAAATAAAAATGATGCGGTAGTAAAATTCACGCTACCAGAAGAGCAAAAACAAATTATTACCAGCCAGTATACACTTTACCTGCCAACTGAAAAACAGCTTTTGGATGAGGTAAATAAAGAGCTGGAGAGTTTTGAAGAGAAGGATAGCGATTAAAATGAATTAAAAAGACATTTAAATATATTACTACTCACGACCCATCAGAATATTTCAGAGGGATTTAGCAAATATTGGTAATAAAACGGACATTGAAGAAATTGTAAAAATCATTAACGAAGTAATCTTAAAACAACATTACGGCTTGACGAATCTTGATAAATAAGGGAAATAGAGTTAGCTCACAGCATTTGGAGAAAACTGTCGAGATCCAACCAAGATTGAGAAGAGTAGTAGATAAACCACAAAGAAGAAAATTAGTAATGATGAATGAGTTTACTCCCAACGACATCAATCAGTTCCGTTCCTTATTCAAAGGTCGTGAAGACGTATTTGCCATTCGTTGGGAAAAATCAGGAAAATCAGGTTATATGCCTGCCTATCAATACGACCTATATCATTATCGGGTACATAAAATGAATGGTGGAACTTTTCAAAATTATCCACATAAAACTTATTTGCCACTTAGTGACAATGAGATCCGAAAACATTTAAACGGTATTCAGCAAATTGGTGTATATCCTTTGTTGCAAGACAATACTTCTGGGTTTTTAGTAGCTGATTTTGATAAACAAAACTGGAATGAAGAATCGGTAGACTTCTTAAACACCTGTAAAGAGAAAAATATCCCTGCTTATTTAGAACGCTCCCGTTCTGGAAATGGTGGACACGTTTGGATTTTTTTTGGGAACCTTTATCCTGCAATCCGAAGCCGAAAAATTTTCATTTCTATTTTGGAACAATCAGGAGCATTCTCAATGTTTGATAAAGGTTCCAGTTTTGACCGACTGTTTCCTAATCAGGATTTTCTTTCGGGTAAAGGTTTAGGCAATTTAATTGCTCTGCCATTTTTCAAGCCAGCAATGGAAAATGGAAATAGTTGCTTTGTCAATCCAGAAACTTTCGAACCTTATTCAAATCAATGGCAATTTTTGAATGAAATTGAAAGAGTTTCGATTGACGTATTGGATCAATTGTATCAAGAAATTTCAACAACCCATAATTTACCTATTCGCAAAAACACCAATGGTAAATTATCAATTACACTCCAACAAAATATTCGTGTTAAAAGAAACGGACTGGTTACTCCATTAATCAATTTCCTGAAAGAAGAATTGAATTTTGCGAATTCAGAATTCTTTATCAAGAAGAAATTAGGTAAAAATACTTTTGGAACAGAACGGTATTTTAAACTCGTTGAAGAAACAGAAAATGAAATTATCATTCCAAGAGGCTTTATCGGGAAATTACTTCGGTTTTGCAAAGAACAAAAATTGGATTTTGATTTTCAAGACCAGCGAAAATTGAAAGAGGAAATCACTATTACATTCAATGCTGTTCTACGAATTCATCAAGAAAAGATTATTGAAGCTGTTTCAAAAAAGGATTTTGGAGTTATCGTTGCTCCGCCTGGTTCGGGCAAAACAATTATGGGATTGAAAATTATTGCAGAGAAAAAACAAGCAGCTTTAATCGTTGTCCACCGCAAACAACTACTGGAACAATGGCAAGAACGAGTTCAAGCATTTCTTGGAATTCCTAAACACGAAATCGGGATTATCGGTCAAGGGAAGGCTAAAATTGGAAAGCAAGTCACAATCGCTACCATTCAAAGTTTACCAAAACAAATTGAGCAAATCAAAAACCAATTCGGAACAATTCTAGTGGATGAATGTCATCATATCCCTGCGGAAACATTTCGTAATACGATTGAAAAGCTGAAAACGTTTCATTTGTATGGTTTGACAGCAACACCATTCAGAAAATACAATGACGATAAGCTTATTTTTGCTTATTTGGGCGATGTGATTTCAGAAGTATTGACCATAGAAATTGAAAAATTCAAACACGCTCAAATTATTGTCAGAAACACCAATTTGGATGTTCCTTTCAATTCTAAAACAGATAATTTTGAAATTCTTTCAAAGATTTTAGTTCACGATTCAGAACGTAATAAACTCATTCTGGAAGATATAAAAAAGGAACTTTCGTACGGAAAAAGAATTACTATTATTACAGAAAGAAAAGAGCATATTGATACGCTTTACCTTTTTCTGAAACAATCTTACGAAGTTATTACCCTAAGCGGAGATGATTCAGACAACAATAAAAAATCCAAATGGCAGGCTTTACAACAAGGCAATTTTGAGGTATTGATAACCACGGGACAATATTTTGGAGAAGGTTCGGATTTATCCAATATCAGTTCCTTGTTTTTGGTTTATCCTTTTTCTTTCAAAGGTAAACTGATTCAATATATAGGTCGTGTGCAACGCTCGGAAATCAATCCGACAATCTATGATTATCGAGACATAAAAATTGATTACCTAAACAAACTATTTTTAAAGAGAAACGCGTATTATAGTCAGATAGTTAGGCAAGCAAGTTTGTTTGATGAGCCAACCGAACTTATTCCAGAAAGACAAAATTTAATCATTGAAAAACAAATCAAAATAGCGATAGAAGATTTGGATTTTAGATATGGTAATGTTGGTTTTGAATACATTGATAAAGAAAGCAACCAACGTTTTGACTTTGAAATTGAAAACGAAGAATTCAGACCTGAATTTGGAGTGTTGAAGCCTTATTTTATAAAGGTTTTAAAATCAAAATCTGTTGCGATTAATATTTATGCTGAAATAGAAAGCGGAGTAATCTTATCACAATTAGCAACTTCTGCCGATATTGAGAACATCAATAAAGAAATGGTTGAAAGTGTGAAATTTGAGTTTTTGAACAAAAGTTTCGTCGGTCAGATTCCGACATCGAAACAAAATATTTTTACAACAAACGAACTTCCAAATAATCAAAATATTTACACCAATGCTGAAAGTATTTTGATGGATTTGTTAAAAGGAAAACAACACAAACACTCCAAACACATTCAGTTTTTGGCTGACAGGCACGAACGAAACGTAATGAAGTTACGGTTTGTTTTACAGCCGTTTTCATTTGTGTTTTTAATTGCAGGAGAACAGAATTATCACATCATTTTAGAAACTTTAGATACCGAGGAAGCAACCTATATTTGGCATACAGATAAAAAAAAATCTGCACTGATTGACATCATAAAACAAATCGAAAAAGAACTAACAATCATAAGAGAAAAAGGACGACAAGTCTATTTGGAAACCAATCCACAAAATTTTTCAAGAATTGTTCATGATTATTCAGACGACAATAAAGGATTTATAATTTGGAAAGGATTGCTGGAAGAACGGATAATCTAAGAAATAGCAATTTACACGAGTGATTGGGTAATAATTTGGAAACGATATTTTATAGTACACTATCATTTTTACTATGAACTAACGGAAATACGTTGAAAAGCAAAGCAATAAGCACCGTTACCAAATCGTTACCTGACTTTTCTGGTAATCTTTATAAAAGCTTAGTATTCAATCGATACGACTTTTTTTTTGAAAACTTTTAAATAAAAAAAGCGCCAACTGATTTCTCAATTGGCGCTTAAACTGATTAGAGTTAATCTAATTATTTCTGATTGAATTTTGCTTTAAATTTATCATTCAATTTGGTTTGAAACGTTTCCAAATTAATTGTTCTTCCCTGAATAAAAGCAGCTGTCAGTTTGTTTGTTCTCATATCTAAAGCATCACCTTCAGAAATAAATAACGTGGCATCTTTACCTGTTTCTAAGGTGCCACAGGTAGATTCAATGCCTAATAACTTGGCTGTATTTGAAGTTATCAACTGTAAAGCTTTCTCTTTATCTAAACCAAAAGCAGCACAAGTTCCTGCCAGGAAAGGCAGATTTCGTACACTCATACGTTCGTGATCTCCGCTGTTTTCAAGACCAACAATAATGCCTTTGTCTGTTAAGATCTTAGCCATTTTATAAGGCAGGTTTACATCCTGATCGTCGTTTGTCGGCATGTCATGAACACGTCTTAGTAATACACCAACATTATGTTTTTTCAATAAATCGGCTGATTTATAAGCTTCAAATCCACCCACAATAACAATCTTGTTAATTTGGTTGTTAAGGGCAAGTTGTATGGCGTCTATAATTTGTTTCTCTTCATCTGCATGTATGTAAAGCGTTTGTGTACCCTCAAAAAGAGCTTTGGTAGCTTCTAAAACTACATTCCTTTCTTTTGCAGGAGTTTGATTGTAAGCTTTAGCATTGACCAAAAAAGCATTTATCTCTTCAACTTGTTTTGGATAGTCTTTGTTAGGTTCAATTACGCCCGGTTCAAACCAAGATCCTGATCTTTTAAAACTGGAAGGGAAATTAAGATGGATTCCATCATTTTCTTTTAAAATAGCATCTTGCCAACTCCATGCGTCTAATTGAACAACAGAAGAAGTACCTGAAATAGTGCCTCCTCGTGGCGTTATCTGCGCCATTAAAACACCGTTTGGACGTACGGTTTCAACCACTTTTGATTCTGAATTATAAGCAATAATACTTCTTACATTCGGGTTAAAACTTCCAATTTCTTCCATATCATCGGAAGATTTTACCGCATCAATTTCTACTAAACCCAAAGTAGAGTTTGGAGCGATAAAGCCCGGATAGATATGTTTGCCACTGGCATCGATCGTAGTGTCGTAGGCATCAGTAGCCAATCTTATCGTGGTGGCATCTGATACTAAAGTGATTTTGCCGTCTTTAAATCCAACGGCGCTGTTTTGAATCACAGTCCCGTCACCCAAGTGTGCTGTTGCGTTTAAAATTAAAATTGATTTTGTTTGTTTTGGCGCTGGTATTTGCTGTGCTTTTATTTGAAATGATGCACAAAATAAGAGCAGCAATATATAGATGTTTTTATTTTTCATTTTATCTGTTTTTAACTTTACAAGTTTTTTAAAGGTGCTTTGATTATTGTTCTAAAGTGTCACAGTGATACTCTATCTTCTCTTTTTTAGTAGGTTTCTGTGTATTTGCTCCTTTGTTTTTTTCTTGTAACATCTGACCGATCAGGATGTTTCTTTCTTTAGTGATTGCAAGTTGTTTGTCGGCATCTTTTTCAATATCAAAATAAACAACTCCTTCGATAATTGTTTTTTCTGCTTTAGCATAAATAGATAAAGGATTATCGCTCCACAAAACCACATCGGCATCTTTACCAACTTTAAGACTTCCTACTTTATCATCGATATGCAATAATTTTGCTGGATTAAGAGTGACAAATTTCCAAGCATCTTCTTCAGAAATATTCCCGTATTTTACTGCTTTTGCTGCTTCCTGATTTAATCTTCGGGACATTTCGGCATCATCAGAATTATAAGCAACTACGACACCTTGGTTGTGCATGATTGGACCATTGAATGGAATGGCATCATTAACCTCAAACTTGTAAGCCCACCAGTCTGAAAACGTCGAAGCTCCAACGCCATGTTCTTTCATTTTATCAGATACTTTATAGCCTTCAAGAATATGAGTGAACGTGTTGACACGGAAGTTGAATTTCTCCGCAACATTCATCAACATCAAAATTTCCGATTCAACATAAGAGTGGCAAGTAATAAAACGGTCTTTATTAATGATTTCGGCTAAAGTCTGTAATTCAAGATCAACTCTTGGTGCTTTTCCTTTTTTAGAACCGGAATTAAAAGTCTTCCAGCTTTCGTCATATTCTTTGGCACGTTGAAAGTAATCAGTGAAAACCTGTTCAACTCCCATTCTGGTTTGTGGGAAACGAGTAGGGTTCTGAATGCCCCAATTAGCTTGTTTTACGTTTTCTCCTAAAGCAAATTTGATAAATTTAGGCTGATTTTTATACAGCATTTCTTCTGGTGAAGAACCCCATTTCCATTTTACAATAGCAGAACGTCCTCCAATTGGATTTGCAGATCCGTGTAATAATTGTGAAATCGTAACTCCTCCGGCTAAATCTCTATAGATATTAATGTCTTCCGAATTTACAACATCCTGAATCGTAACTTCTGCAGTCGAATTGTGTCCGCTTTCGTTTACCCCTTTTGAAATCGCGATATGCGAATGCTCGTCAATAATACCACTGGTGATATGTTTTCCTTTGGCATCGATACTAACAGCGGATGCATCAGAAAGATTTTTACCAACGGCAGCAATTTTTCCGTTTTTGATTAAGACATCGGTCTCCGTTAAAATTCCTTCTTTTTCATTCGTCCAAACCGTAGCGTTTTTGAAAAGCAGGGTTTGAGCTGTTAACTTTTTTGAGTCACCAAAAGCAACGTTAGGGTAGGTGGTCGGAATAATTACATTTGGTTTTTCTACTTTGGAAGAGTCTTTTACAGCTGTAAAAGGACTCGTTCTTTTTGCGTTCCAAATCAATTCATTTCCGTTTGAAAGGACTGCTTTTCCGGATAGATTTTCCGGGTTTTCTACAAATCCGGTTAAACGGGTGTAGTTAGATTTCGTTGTATCACTTGGTTTAAGGACAAGAGAAATCCAATTTTTAGAAACGTTTAAAGTGCTGTTTACTTTGGCAGCAGCAGCTGTAGTAACTTCAGATTTTGGAGTCGTTTCAGTTCCTGCAATTTTCCATTTGTAGGTATCGTTTCCAATGGTTAAATCGTAGTTGCCACGAATATCTTTTGCATTGATGTCATTAACGATGTATTTAGTTCCCTGAACCCAGTTTTCATACAAAATTGTTTTTTCATCAAAAATTTCACCTGATGTAATTACAAAATTGGCATAAGCACCTGTTTTTAAACTTCCAATTTCATTGCTTTTTCCTAGAATAGCAGCAGGAATTGTCGTTAATGATTCTAAAGCTTTTGTTTTATCAAAGCCCAATTTTATGGCTTTTAATAAATTAGTTTTAAAGTCTTCCGTTTTCTTTAGTTTGTCTGTTGTCAAAGCAAAAACGACTCCATTGTCTGAAAGGACTTTAAGGTTGGTCGGTGCCTGATTCCAAAAACGCATGTCTGTTAATTCTACCTGATTCGATAAATAAGGGTTAGAAACATCATAAGCTTCCGGGAAACTAATTGGAATAATAAATTTAGCATTAGTGTTTTTGATTTCCTGAATTCTTTCAAATTCATTTCCGCTTCCTTTCAAAACGTAGTTCAATCCGAATTCTTTTGCAATTTTAGACGCTCTCAAGCTGTTTAGTTTGTCTTCTGCAGCAAATATTTGAATTAGTTTTTCGTTAGCAGCCAATGCTTCTAAGGATAAATCTTTGGTTTCTGAATTTCCTTTTTTGTACCAATCCAAATCTAAATACATCTGACGCAACAAGGCCATCGAACCCATTAAAGAACTAGGGTAGGCTTGGTTGGTCACGTTACTTTTGGTAAAAGCAAAGTGATTGGTAATTTTCTCTGCTATAATTTGTTTACTGTTTTCAGTATTGTTCAAAGCAACTAATATTCCGGTTCCCTGTGCGATTCCATCAGGTATATGGGTACCAACAACTCCAAAACCGGCTTTTAATAATTCCTCTGCTTTTGCAGTATCGTATTTAAACGTTTCGGAACCGTTTAATTCAGAGCGAACACTTTCATTCCAGTAGTAGCCGACTCTTTTGGTATCATATAACGGGCTACGGTCGCCTCCCGAGCTTAGATTTCTTTTTGGTTTTTCAATTCCAAAACTGGTATAAATATCAATAAAGGAAGGGTAGATGGTTTTACCTTCAAGATTAACAACGATGCTGTTTTTAGGAATCGAAACAGCATTACCTACCGCAACGACTTTACCGTCCTGAACAAGTAAAGTTCCTTTTTCGATTTTTTGAGTTGGGGTAACATAAATGGTAGCATTAGTAAAAACCGTGTAGTTTTTATTTTTGTTTTGTACACTTTCGTTAACGGGGAAATAGCTTTGTGCCTGTGTTTTTGTTAAAAAAACAGTCAAAAAGAACAGTAGTAAGGTTTTTTTCATGGATAATTAGTATAATTTTTAATAAAAATAACAAATATTAATATTTGAACAAGTTTTAAATTAAAAATTATACTAATTATGGCATTACAAGCTACTGAGCGAGGTACTGGCTTTTTTGGCTTGTCATTTTAGAATGTTTTTGGACTGGTTCATTCTAAGTTTTGTTTTTTATTTTAAAATGCTTTCATAGCGGTTTTTTAATCCTTCCAGATAAGGCGCTTTGATTTCTGTTGCAACTTCTACTGCTTTTTTTAAGACAGCTGTTGCGTCGCCTTTTTTTCCGTTTTGCTCCAAAAGATCTCCGTATTTTAAAAAGGCAATAGGAGATTTTGGATGTAGTTCGGCATTGCTTTTTAAAATGGACTCTGCAATATATGGTTTTGTTTTGGTGTAGTCAGCTGATAAAACATCGATGTCACCCTCATTAAATAAATCAGATTCGGTCATTTTTTTTATCACCTGGAATAGTTGCTGATCCATTTTAGCCAAATCACCTTCGTTGAGTGGTTTTGTTTGTTGGTCAATAGAGGTCTGTAGTTGCTGATACAGTTTTTTCGATTCCGCTGCGTTTTTGGTTCTGTAGTTTTCGGCAGCTTTAGTGGCTAATTCTAAAGTTTTATCGTAGGCCATGTCTTTGGTTGTTTTGTATTCCGGGATTACACCAATTCCTTCCCAGTTTGTTTTTGTAACGGGATTAATACCAGTTCCGGTAGGAATGAATATTTCTAAAAGGGAATTAATTTCAAATGACTCAGCGGGATTGGCGCCACCACCGGTTGTTTCACCGATTAATGTCGCTCTTTTTTGAGTTTGCATATTGTAACTGAATTCTTCAGCTCCCGAAAAGGTTTTTGCGCCGGTAATAATAAACAAAGGAACATCAAGTCTCTTTTTTCCGTTTACCTCTTTTACCCAAAATTCTTCTGTATAGTTGTCTTTTCTAAAATACAATGTATTTAATAGTAAAGGGGCTTTAAGAAAATAACTGCATAAATATTGAACCGTTTTTGGGCTTCCGCCGCCGTTGGTTCTTAAATCAATAATGATGGCGTCCGTTTTTTCTAGTAAATACAGATAGGAATCGATGGTTTGATTCGTTTCGTGTATGAAAAAATTAAAATTAAGATACCCGATATTACCATCGATTATTTTGACTTCTCTAAAACCATTTGCCAGCTTACGATCATCGGTTAAGTTATGAAGGTAAATTTCATAAGAATCCTGGTTTGATTCTGTTTTCTCCTTTGTGGGAATAAATCTTGGCTTGATTCCCAAATGTTTGTCATCGTTAATGAATCTTACTTCTTTTGTCAGTGCTGTTGAAAAAGAATCTAACAGTTCGTATTTTTTAAATTTACCGTCTCTGTATGCCCCTTTTAAATGTGCTCCGATCAATTTTGCCTTTTCAGGAAAGATATAGTTTTTTTGAAGAAGGGAATCTATCTTTAAAACAGTTTCCTTTTTAAATTTTTCAGTTATTTTCTTTTGCTGGCCGTTTACTTGCAGGACAATACCAAAAGATAGAAGTAGCATAAAAACAAGCTGCCGACTAAAAGAAAAAGCTTTGTTTTGAATTGGTTTTGAGGTGTGATTCATAGTGGTTTTTGGATTTTTTTTGGATAGCGCTAATATAGAATTTTATTGCAAATTTTTGATGAAAAAATAGCAGAGTGAGTTGTTATTTAGTGATTTATCGATTTTTTTTTGTTAAGCCAGCTTGCGAATATACATGACGGATGTTCGTAGATAAGAGGTAATAGAAGAATGATTTCGGATATAACAGAAGAATTGAGATTTGTATGAATTTGTAGAAAATGCAGAGGTTAAAGTTAAATGCAAAGTATTTTGAATATTTATTTGTAATAAAATAACTACAATTAAATTATTTCATTAGCTTTAAAAACATTTAATGAATATGGTTTATAGAAAAAGTATCTGCATTAATAAGTCAAATAAACTTAAATAAAGGTATAGTAAATTCATATTAATAATGTGAATTTATTATACAAAATGTATAATTATTTTTAGTATATTTGAATGACGGACTAATGAATGTGAGAATATTAAGAATTAGCAAAAATGAGTTAGTTGACGCTAAGATTTTAAATGCAAAATCAACAAAATTAAATTTGCCTTCTATAAGTGACGGCTGGAGATTTAATTTTAAAAAACAGGCAAAAGAGTATAATCATGAAGCTTATATTTTAGTGTCGGATGAAACACCTGATATAATTGAAGGTTGTTTGATTTTTGAAATGAAAGGCAAAGTAGAACCCTATATGGCTTTTATCGAAGTAGCACCTCATAATAAAGATTCTATTAAAAGATATGAAAGAATTGCTGGTTGTTTGATTGCATTTGCTTGCAGGTTAAGTTTTATTAAAGCGAATGAGCCGTACAAAGGCTATTTGGTATTTGATGTTTTAGAGGAGAATAAAGAAGATGAAGTTAAATTAATGGCATTATATTCAATCAAGTACTACGCACTAAGATACGGTGAAACAACTATGATAATAGTTCCCGAAGGAGGAGAGAAATTAATTACCGAGTTTTTAAATTAAAAGATATGAGAAATAAAGAAATTCAAATCAATGACATTTGGAATGATAAAAAGAAAGATGATTTAAAGAAAATTATAGTATCTCATTCTTCTAAACAATCAAAAGAGCAGGTATTAAAGAATGAATTACTTTCTATTCAATACAAATTAGAAGACTATATTCAGAATGAAAACGATACAGAGATTTTAAAAATCCTTGATTTTGTTAAGATGTATTTGAAAGTACTTAATCTTTCGAAAAAAAGATTGGCAACTTACTTTGATATGAAAGACAGTAATCTACATAAATATCTTATAGGGGAAAGAAAATTAAATGCAAAGTTAGTATTAAAGCTTAGTACATTTTCTCATACTAAACCCGAACAATGGTATAAGGTTCAACTAAAAAATGAAATGATGGAGTTAAATAAGGAAAAGGCTAATACTAAAGAGTATGAAAAGTACGATTATCGTCATTTAGTCGATTCAATTTAAAAATTTGGTATCATCATATACAAAAGCTCTGATTACAGGGCTTTTTTCTTTAAATTGTTTGGGATTTTATTTTTTAAGATGAAATCAAATCGCAAATTTCAAAAAAATAAATATGTAATAAAAAAGCTACAATTAAATTGTTTTCATTAGCTTTAAAAACATTTAATGAAAAGCGTTTATGTTAGTAAAAGTTTACGGAAGTGCCGTTTTTGGAGTAGAAGCTACAACAATTACGGTCGAAGTTCATATGGATAAAGGAATCGGGTATCATTTGGTTGGTTTACCCGATAATGCCATAAAAGAAAGCAGTTATCGCATTGCGGCGGCATTAAAGAATAATGCATATACTTTTCCGGGAAAAAAAATCACCATCAATATGGCACCGGCCGATTTACGAAAGGAAGGTTCCGCTTATGACCTGACACTCGCGATTGGGATTTTGGCAGCATCACATCAGATAAAAGCACTTGATGTGGATCAATATATAATTATGGGAGAACTTTCGCTTGACGGAAGTTTGCAATCTATAAACGGAGCTTTACCAATTGCCATAAAAGCTAAAGAAGAAGGGTACAAAGGTTTTTTTCTACCAAAACAAAATGTAAAAGAGGCTGCAATTGTAGCAGGTTTAGATGTTTATGGTGTTGAAAACCTGCAAGAAGTAGTTGACTTCTTTGAAGGAAAAGGCATGCTTGAACCCACCACAATTGATACCAGAGCTGAATTTTATAAAACACTCGATTTTCCAGAATTTGATTTCTCAGACGTCCGTGGACAGGAAAGCATAAAACGATGTATGGAAATTGCAGCTTCAGGGGGACATAATATTATTTTGATCGGCCCGCCCGGAGCTGGAAAAACAATGTTGGCCAAAAGATTGCCCAGCATTCTGCCACCCATGACTTTGCGTGAAGCTTTAGAAACGACTAAAATTCATAGTGTTGCTGGAAAATTAAAAGAAGTGGGGCTAATGAATCAAAGGCCTTTCAGGAGTCCGCATCATACTATTTCTAATGTAGCTTTAGTTGGAGGAGGGAGTTATCCTCAGCCCGGTGAAATTTCGATGGCGCACAATGGTGTTTTATTTCTGGATGAATTACCTGAATTCAAACGGGATGTTCTCGAGGTGATGCGTCAACCGCTGGAAGATCGTGAAGTAACAATTTCACGGGCTAAGTTTACGGTCACTTATCCGTCGTCGTTTATGTTGGTGGCGAGTATGAACCCGAGTCCAAGTGGCTTTTTTAACGATCCAAGTGTACCAAATACTTCGTCACCGCATGAAATGCAACGGTATCTGAGTAAGATTTCTGGTCCTTTATTAGACCGGATTGACATTCATATAGAAGTAACTCCTGTTCCTTTCGAAAAATTATCAGACGACAGAAAAGCAGAAAGCAGTGTCGAAATTCGAAAACGTGTAACAGCAGCGCGGGAACTGCAATCCATTCGTTTTGATCAGCTGCCTAATATTCATTACAATGCTCAAATGAACACCAAGCAAATCAGAGAATTTTGCGCACTCGACGAACAATCAAAACTATTATTAAAAACAGCGATGGAACGCCTTAACCTCTCTGCCCGTGCCTACGACAGGATCCTGAAAGTAGCACGCACAATCGCCGATTTAGAGGCCGCACCAACCGTAATTTCGTCCCACATAGCCGAAGCAATTCAGTACCGAAGTCTGGATAGGGAAGGCTGGCTGGGGTAAGACTTTAGATTGCAGATTTTAGATTGTAGACTTTAGATTGTAGATTTTGGATTTTAGACTTTAGATTTTTTTATTTAAATCTAGGTCAAACCTTTGCGAACTCCTATGTTTACCTAGTTAAACATAGGAGTTCGCAAGGTTGTTTTTTGAAATACTTTGTGAATATTTTAAGTTCGCAAAAAGGCTTTACGTTACAAAAAGACAACTATTTATTATCAAATAAAACAAAGTTTTAGCTTTGTGACTCCAACAGTTAACCCCAACATTGGAATTTGGAATTTAAAAAATTTGGAATTTGCATTTCTTTGTTATTCGAATTTTAAGGAGGCATTTTTTGACATGAGATAGGAGGTTAGCCTTTTTATTTTTCCCTTTTCCATTTCAAAAACATCGCAAAAAACAGCATCTAGTATATTTCCGTTTTTCATCATGCCCTGTACGGCGCCTTCTGCAATAACGATATTGTTTTCTTCAATCAGTTTTAAAATCTGAATCGTTGGACTGCCGATAAAGTTTTCATTTTCAATTTCTTTATCAAATGCTTCTTTGCCAACATGCTGATAAATCCCGGGCATTTCCCAGACAACATCGTCAGTAAGACAAGCAAGAACTCTCTCGTGATCGCTCACCTTGAAGGCGTTCATATATTCTTCTATGGTTTCTTTATTTACACTCATCATCAAAATAGTTAAGGTTAATTTCGGCTAATTCAAGCTAATTTAAAAATTAAATACGAGTTTTTTGGTGGTCAAGATCAATTGTCTTTTGAATGTTTATTTGTTCTAAAAAAGAGTCGTCATGTGAGATCGCAATCAAAGTTCCCTGATATTCATTAATGGCAGCGGTAAGAATTTCGATATTCTGAATGTCTAAATTATTGGTCGGTTCATCCAGAATAATAAGATTAGGCGATTGATTGTTTATCGTCAGACAACAAAGCAGTAAGCGCATTTTTTCTCCTCCACTTAGTACGCTGCAAGGTTTGTCAAATTCATTTTGAGAAAATAAAAAACGATTAAGTCTCATCCTGATATCGTGTTGCTGCAAACCGGAAGTATTGAATTTCTCGGCCATTTCATAAACTAAAAGGCGATTGTCAATTAAAGAATAATCTTGATCAATATAAACGGATTTGCATTCCGCCCTGTAAATGCTTCCTTGCTGCGGAATCAACATTCCGGTGATTATTTTAATTAAAGTTGTTTTACCCGAGCCATTTGCTCCTTTTAAAGCAATTCGTTCACCACTTAAAAGTTGAAAGTTCAGATCCTTATTCCAAAGATACCGATTCTTAAAAGTATAATTAATGTCGATTGCGGTAAATAATGTTTTGCCATTATGCAAGTTAGTAGTATCAAATCCGAATTTCATTTTATCGATTTCGGCTACACCTGAACGCAATTCCTGTAACTCCCGGGAAATACCACTGACTTTTTCGGCATGATTGTTTTTGACTTTTGAAGTACTGTTTTCAGCATTGTTCCGCAAGGTATTCATCATGATACGGGAAATTCCGGCTTTTTCCTGTTTCTTTTTTCCACGTGCATCGAGTTTTTGCTGGCGTTCCAAAGTTTCACGTTCCTTTTCTTTTGCCTTTCGCAATGCTTTTTCTTTGCTGTGAATATCCTGATTTAAGGCATTGCTTTCGACCTGTTTTTGTTCGGCATAAAAATCATAATTACCTCCGTAAACCGTAATGCCGCGTTTGGTTAATTCATAAACCATGTCCAGCAGATTCAATAACTTTCTATCATGACTTACCACAATTAAGGTGCATGAGGTATTCTGAATGAAATTATATAACAATGTTCGTCCTGCTAAATCTAAGTGATTACTTGGCTCATCCAGCAGCACAAGTTCGGGCTTGTGAATTGAAATTCCGGCAAGAAAAATTTTAGTTTTTTGACCGCCACTTAAATGCTCCAGTTTTTGATTTAGATCTAAGTTTTGTAATTGCCAGTATTGAAGTGCTTCGGCACAACGCTCTTCAATGGTCCAGTCATCACCAAGAATGTTTAGATGGTTTTCGGTTACATTTCCTTGAAGAATTTCATTGAGAGCATTTAGTTTATCGTCAATTTGTAAGGCCTGAGCAACGGAAAGATGATTAAATTGCCCAAAAATCTGCGGAACATAATAGGGCTTTAAATTAGATTTCAATAAGCCTTCTGAAGCTTGTAATTCGCCTGAAATAATTTTTAATAAGGTAGATTTTCCACTGCCGTTATTGCCGATTAAAGCAATTTTGTCCTGACGGTTGGCTGTAAAACTAATTTTATCGAACAGTAAGTCCTTGTTCGTATGTAGGTATGAAATGTTTTGTAAAGTAAGCATAATTTCTTCTTTAAGGGTGAATAATCATAGCGAACCACATTGGGTTTTCTATCTATTTTTTCCGGAAGAAATTATTTTTCACATAAGAATTACCTTTTTAGTTTAATTGCTGCAAAGATACAAATGTTTTTCTGAAATCTGAAAAGCACCATGCCGGTGCGTTGACAATGCGTTATTTTTTGGCAATAGCGACACGATAAAATTCATAGCCTTTTTCATTTCGATTGGGCAGATATTTTTCGCGATATTCTTTTGCACCTAAATCTTCGATGAGGTTCAGATTAAATTGTTTTAAGTAATCGGGCAGTTCAGACGGAAGAAAACCAAATGTCCAATGCTCTTCCAGTTTTTCTAAATCTTTTAAAAGTTTTTCACCTCCTAAAAAAGAAGAAGGGTTGGTAAGGATTTCCTGGTGTACATAAGTAAAAATAATGGAGCTGCCTTTTGGAAATTTAGAAATAAAAGCAAATGTATTGCTTACTGCTTCTGCTGTTAAATAATTGGTAACGCCTTCCCAAATCAGGGTTGTCGGTTTTGTAAAATCAAAATGATATTGTACTGCCAATTCATCAAGACTTTGTTTGTTGAAATCAATTTGGCAGTAGGTGATGTTCTCCAGCGGTTTTCCAATTCGTTTTTTGAAGGTACCAATTTTAAAATTTGAGGTGTTGGGGTGATCGATTTCTATAACAGAGACTGATTTTAGAAAATCAAGACGTAAAGCTCTGGTGTCAAAACCAGCACCTAAAATAAAGACTTGCGTAACACCTCCCAAAATAGTGGATTGAAGTAAATCATCAATATATTTTGTCCGCGCCAATCCCGACGAAAAGGCACCCGGAATTTTATTCTGAATCGTAGTGCTGATGTATTTACTAACCTGTTTGTTTTTAGATAAATGTACAGTTAGTCTAAGTTTAGGATCCAAAAAATAAATGGCATAAGGATCAGAAAATAGTCTGTCATTTAAATTACGCTGACTTTCTAATGCTCTGAACAGTGCCATATATTGTGCAGTTCGGCTTGTTTTGTTGGCTTTCATGATTTAGTTTTAAGGTATCAGTAATCAAAAAAAACGGAAACATTTTTATCTGTTTGCAATCGCAGTATCAAGCTCCAGATACTTTTCTTTAAGTAAACTCAGTGCAAAACAGGCGGCGGCACCGGTAAAAACCGAATAATCAAGAGGTGCTTTTATTCCGACAGAAAATACCATTGATAATCCGAAAAGCAATAGCAAATACCCGCTCAGTTTGGCAAACAATTCGGTTTTAAAACCAATTAAAAGAAAAACCGGAAAAATGATTTCAAGTGCAGTTGCAATAACTCCGACAGGTGATAACAAGCTATCTGGAATCAGTGGATTCAATATTTTTGTGTAAGCAAGAAAGTTTTCCCAATTTCCCCAAACCGAATTTTCTTTGCTCCATAATCCAAATCGATCTGCAACAGCAGAAAGAAATCCTGCCGAGATCGCAAGACGTAAAAAGAGTTTGACTAGTTTTGAATTCATATTACGTTTTTTTTAAATTAGTAACGTAAACGAATTTAAGGAAAACAAAGCTTCTATGTACAAAACTGTTGAAACTTATTTAATGATATTCTGCAAAATTATTTTGTAGAGATGCACTGCTGTGCATCTCTACTGTGCATCTCTACTACTGTGCATCTCCACGGATTGCATGTACAATTATTTTTTTGCTTCAAAGATTTTATCTAAATTCTCAAGAATACTTGTAAATCCTTCTTTGAAACCCATTGCAATATACTTTTCTATATCTGACAATTGTTTGTGTTTAATAACCACATCAACAATTGTAATATCACCTTGTTGAGAAAAGGAGACACTCCAGTTAGAACGAGGAAAATCAGGATTGATATTCCCTTCACTATCACAAAATGCTCCGAGAGTTTTAAAATTGCTTTTTGGCGAAATCGAAATATAATCAACCAAAGCCCAACCTTCTTTGCCCTCTTGGTCTACCATTGCATATAGTCTGTGGCCTCCAACTTTAAAATCCATGCTTTTTGTTTTGGATTTGTATGGAGCTGGCGCCCACCATTGATCCAAGATTTCAGCTTCTGTCCAGGCAGACCAAACGTTTGCGATTGAAGCATTAAATTCACGTTTTACGTTTACCGTACAATTTTCTTTGTCAACGGTAAAATCCATTAAAAGATTAGTTTTCATTTTCTTTAGCTTTTAAATTCATTAATACTTGATCCAGTTGATTGAAACGATTTTCCCAGATCTCTTTAAATTGTTCTAACCATTTATCTATTTCCTTCATTTTATCAATTTTAAGCTGATAATAGATTTCTCTTCCCATTTTCTTTTCCTCCAATAATTCGCATTCATTAAGGATTTTAATGTGTTTAGAAACGGCTTGTCTTGTAGTATTAAATTGTTCTGCAATTGCATTTGGGGTTAATGCACTGGAAGAAATTAATACTAATATAGCTCTTCGGGTTGGGTCGGCAATGGCCTGAAAAACATCTCGTTTCATTTTTATTTGTTTAAATACGCAATCAATCAGTTGCAAATATACGCAACTTTTTGGTTTCGCATTGTTTTTTTTACTTTTTTTTTAATTGATAAAGAGTTTTGATATGAATTTGATGATGACAATTGTGAATTAATACCTTATCTTTAGGTCATTTTTAGGCAAAAAACCAAGATGATTAAAAATGAGTTTTTATATAGACAAGGGTTCCTTCTAATTATCTTAGGTGGATTTTTATTGTTATTTCTTCCGTTTACGATGGATTTCCTTTTTGCTTCCGATCAGATCGGAAATGTAAATAATGCCGACAATAATTCAGTTTCTTTTTCCGTTAATTATTTTCAGGATTGTTACAATTTTATTAGCAATTTCAAGCCTCCCTATCGATTTCCGTATATAGAAGTTTTGGGTATTCTTATCGTTTTGGCACTACCGGTTTCTATTTTATTACAGTTTGTTTACTTTTATAAGTACCGCTATAAAAAGGTGTTTTTTTTATGTGTTATAGCTTTAGCATCTCTTTTTGAGTTTACCTATTCCTACTTCGAATACTTGCAATACGGCTGTTATCTGTTGACGTTGCAACAGTTGTTTTTGATTCTAAATTTAGGATTAAATAAGAAGTTGAGATCAAAAAAAACCTTTAACCGGATTTATTGAAGAGTAGTAGGATAAGATAATAGAGAATAGAAAATAGAGCTATTTGGAATGGAATTTTGGTGCGAAAAACACAATAAAAAATCCCATTTGCTTTGAACAAATGGGATCGGAATGTTGTTTTTAACGGATTATCTGAATCTGTTTCGGACAATGATATTTTTGAATTTGGCTTTTAGATCTTCTCCGGTATCAAACACCATTTGTTCATTGTTCGGAAACGGCACGGCACGTTTGTTAAAATAGCCTAAATAATTTTCGTCACAGGCATTTCTGTCACCGCGATAGGTCGAATAAATGTTCTCAAAAACAAACTCACTAGTAATAGGAAAGGATTGCATAAGTTGATTGGTTTTTAAATCAACGTAATCTACTTTCGCCGTTACCTCACAAGACTTAAATTGTCTGTATTCGTAGATGTTAACTTTGAGTGTTTTAAAATTATCTACTTTTATGGCACGTCCTAAACTGTCTTTTACGGGTCTTCCTCTACTGTCTAAAAGCGTTTTAAGACCGTCTTTAATTTGTCTTTCTTTAATGAATTCTTTCTCTTTAATCTGTTCAGGTGAAATGAATATCTCTCTGAAATTTAAGATCAGACCATAATCATACTTCACATTTTTTTGTTTGATACTATGGTAAACCGTCCATTTGTCGTTTAATCCATAAGTGCTGAAATCTAATAAATCATTCTGCAATTGTATCGGAATGATCATATTGGTTTCGTTTGTAGCGTAAACGTTTACAAAATCAGTTCCTTTAAACTGTGCATCGTCCATCATTTTTTTCGCATTCTTGTAATTTGGATTGATACTTTCGATAAAAGCCAAATCATCATAAGCCTTTCTGGAATCTAGTTTGTTTTTTGATTTTAGAAGAATTTGCGCATTATCATACAAGTATTTTGACAAAGCGATTTTACTGCTTGCAATCTGAGTAGAATAATTGTCAAATGGAAAACTGGCATTTTTACTTTGCTTTAATAAAGGAAGCGGTAATAAAGGTCTGATTTTCTCCTGACGATTATTTAACTGTACATAGGTGTTATAGATACGCTCCAGATTGGCGGGATTTTTCTCTTTATCCATCATTTCAAGATTGCGTAAATCCCGGTCTTTGGCTTTCGCATAAGCTTCTTCGAGTAAATACACATAATCCTGCTTTCCTTTAGAATCCTTTTTGGTTCTTAACGCGTCGACAGCACGATTTATAGCACCATCGTAATCCCCGTCACTGATCAGCGATTGTGTCGTTTTTACGCCACAAGAGAACGCCAGAAATAAAATAGAAACAAGTAATGTAATTTTTTGCATGGGTGTAACTTTTGAAGGTGTAAAGATATCTCTTTTAACTTTCAACAACTATGCCTTTTTTTGGAAATTAATTTTTGATTTTTCTCAAATTTCAGAAGCAGAAATTTTTGTTTTCAAAATGACCCGCAGTCCCGCTTTCGCCTTTATCTCTGCGTTTCACTTCGAGGATACCGGCTCTATCGGGGCTAGATTAGAAATTTATTTTTCATCAGAAAATTTGATGAGATGCCTTTTTTCGGAGATTAAAATTCGTTCCGTAATGGTACTTATTCGATATTTATTAAGCTGAATTTTTTGATCGATGGATTAAATTCATCGTAGAGACGCACAGCAGTGCGTCTCTACAATTGTTTTTTACGCCTTATCTGGTAAACAATTTCCCAAAATAAAATTGAAAAAAGGGCATTGGCCATTAATGCGGTTTTGATCCCATAAGCATCATATTTTCTAAACAGGTGCAAATCTCCAACCCTTAACGCCAAGTATAGCGCCAAAGCAGCAATTAAAATGGAAGAGACTATATTTAATAAAGGACTCCATTTTAATACAAAAAATGAAAAAATGAGATTTATAAGAAGGAAACCGCAGCCTAAAGTTATAAATCTGTGATCCTTTAGTTTTTCGCCTAGTTCGAGTAGTAACGTAGTCGAAAAGCTATAAGTGAAGAATAATAGAGAATAAATTAGGATTCGTATTTGTGGTTTCATTTTTATGTTTTTTAAGTTGTCGAAATTACAAATTAAAGATGAAGCTTTGATTAATATCCATTTTCTTAACAAGATAGTAGGCGATTTTAATTCTATAAGAAGCTCATTGAATTTAGAATTAACCCAATTAAAAATGAAATTCCATTACAGAGAATAGATACTAATAATGCTTTTTTGTATTCTATTTTTAATAATTTATAAATCAGGACAGATTCTATTACTACAGCAAAACATTCGCTGTATAAAATATAGGGAATTCTAGATTGAATGAATGCCGGAAACACAAACCAAACATAGGGTAAAGTCAAAAATGAAGTTGTAGCTCCTGTTAATAATAAAAGCTTATTTTCTATTTGTAATGTCTTGTATTTAGTTTTGAAAAGAAGAAATAAAAGGATGGTTTCTATAAATACGGTAAGTAGCAGAACTTTTAAAAAGTTGAAGATCTCTGTATGAGGATAAATCTCAGGTATTTCGTCGGTTTTATGATTTTTAGGTTTTCTACGAACTTCAGGGAAAGGATATTTTTTTAGTGTAATAGGTCTTCCATCATTATAGCGTATGAGTTCTTTGCATTTATAAATCACGAAATTAGTATTTGTGATTTCTACAATTTCATAATATTCTTCTACAGAAGACATAGGATTATCATTACTTACATTACCACCGCCACTATCAATTGAGATAGAGGATTCTATGATATTTCTATCATTGAGCCAGTCTATCGAGCCTTTAGGCCTGCTTTCGAGATAACTTCTTCTAGTAGCCATTATATAAAGTCTATTGAATTTGTACCCTTTTTCGATACAATCATTCGGATTTAAAATGTAAGATTCTACTATTCTTTCCATTGGACGCTGTGTACAAGCTACGATACTAAAATTTGGAAAGTCTTTTATATTGGTTATTTTGACACACTTCTGAACAAAATGTGAATTCTCCGGAACAATATCACAGTATGATGTTTGGAATAATAGTAAAAAGGGTAGTAGAAAAAATATTCTTCTCATTTGGTTTTGTTATTTATTGCAAAATAGCGTCTACTTTGGTTTCTGATTTTTCCTTAATTGGACTGTCAGAATGAAAACTCCAAATGATTAAAAATTTTCCTTTTGCAAGATACTCTTCCGGATGTTCCTCTGTTGGTTCACCGTCTTTTCTCCATAGCATTCCTTGCAGAAACCTGTCGCCTTTGAATACTTGTTCAAATTCGAAATACATAATAGACCCACTGTCTGTTTTACTTTTAAAACTTTGAATTTGTTTGCTCTTTAATTTTCCAACAATGTTGCTGTAAGTTTCAATATCATTATAAAAAGTACAAGCCTGAGGAGAAATACAAACATTGCCTTGGTTTACGATATAACTTTTGGGAATTTCTTTGTTTTTTAGTTTTAAGTCTTCGATCGTCTGACTGAATAAATTGGTAGTAAGTAAAAGGAATAGTGCCGACAGGGGAATCGTAAGTTTCATGGTTTTTAGATTTGATAAGCTAAAATAGGTTTTTTATTTGATTTATGTAATGAAATTTTCGCAACGAATTGCACGAATTTTCGCGAATTGACAGATTAGCGTGATAGTACACGGTTTAGACAAACGACAATGTATTTCGATTTCAATTACCCGTAATCTTGTCCTTTCGACGAAGGAGAAATCACACACGCTGAGTACGCACTGTTATGGAATATAGAATGCGATTTCTCCTTCGTCGAAAGGACACAAAAATGGGGCTTCGACTTCGCTCAGCCTGACAAAAAAGGGTAGAAGAAAAGATCAGTGAAAATCTGTTTAATCTGCTTAATCTGCGTGCTTATATGTAAAGTAATCGCAAAGAATTGAACGAATTTCCACGAATCGACAGATTAGCGTGGTAGTACACGGTTTAGACAAACGATAGTATATTTCCATTTCAATTGTCCGCAATCTTGTCCTTTCGACGAAGGAGAAATCTTCACAAGTAGCTCCACAAAGAAAGTGTCAGATTATAGATTCAGCAAACGAAGATTTCTCCTTCGTCGAAAGGACACAAAAATGGGGCTTCGGCTTCGCTCAGCCTGACAAAAATGGATAGAAGAAAAGATCAGTGAAAATCTGTTTATTCTGCTTAATCTGCGTGTTTATATGTAAAGTAATCGCAACGAATTGCACGAATTTCCACGAATTGACAGATTAGCGTGATAGTACACGGTTTAGACAAGCGACAATGTATTTCGATTTCAATTACCCGTAATCTTGTCCTTTCGACGAAGGAGAAATCACACAAGTTGAGCACGCACTGTTATGGAATATAGAATGCGATTTCTCCTTCGTCTAAAGGACACAAAAATGGGGCTTCGACTTCGCTCAGCCTGACAAAAGAGGGCAGAAGAAAAGATCAGTGAAAATCTGTTTAATCTGCGTGCTTATATGTAAAGTAATCGCAAAGAATTGAACGAATTTTCACAAATCGGCAGATTAGCGTGATAGTACACGGTTTAAACAAACGATAGTGTATTTCGATTTCAATTGTCCGCAATCTTGTCCTTTCGACGAAGGAGAAATCTTCACAAGTAGCTCCACAAAGAAAGTACCAGATTGTAGATTCAGCAAACGAAGATTTCTCCTTCGTCGAAAGGACACAAAAAAGGGGCTTCGACTTCGCTCAGCCTGACAAAAAAGGTTAGAAGAAAAGATCAGTGAAAATCTGTTTAATCTGTTTAATCTGCGTGCTTATATGTAAAGTAATCGCAAAGAATTGAACGAATTTCCACGAATTGACGGGGAGGGCTTCGACTTCGCTCAGCCTGACAGACGGTTATAAATCTAAAATCTGAACTCTAAAATCTACAATAAAAAAATCCCGTCTCAATTAAGAAACGGGATTTTTAGCATGATATTTTTTTATTTTAAGCCGTTACCGCAGCTTCTTGTGGTAACGAAATTTGATTTTTAAGCAAATCTTCGAAAGTTTCGCGCTCACGGATTAAGATTCCCTGACCGTTCATCCACAATACCTCAGCAGGTTTGTATCTGGAGTTGTAGTTGGATGCCATTGAGAAACAATATGCTCCTGCGTTTCTGAAAGCAAGAATATCCCCTTCGGTAATTTCGTGGATTCTGCGGTTGTTTGCAAAAGTATCGGTCTCGCAAATGTATCCTACTACAGAGTAGAAACGTTCTTTCCCTTTTGTGTTTGAGATGTTCTCAATATGATGTGAAGAACCATAAAACATTGGACGAATTAAATGGTTGAAACCACTATCGATTCCGGCGAAAACGGTTGACGTTGTTTGTTTTACTACGTTAACTTTGGCCAGGAAGAATCCGGCTTCACTCACTAAGAATTTACCAGGCTCAAAAATCAAGGTTAAATCTTTGCCATATTCAGCACAGAAAGTGTTGAATCTTTTGGATAATTTTTTACCTAATTCTTCAATGTCTGTTTCGATATCATCTTTTTTGTAAGGTACTTTGAAACCGCTTCCGAAGTCTAAGAACTCTAATTCTTTGAAGTGTTTTGCAGTATCGAACAAAATTTCGGCCGCATACAAGAATACCTCGATATCTAAAATATCAGAACCGGTGTGCATGTGAATACCTACAATGTGCATTTTTGTGTTTTCAACAATTCGCAATATATGGGGTATCTGATGTACAGAAATTCCGAATTTACTATCAATGTGTCCTACAGAAATATTAGCATTTCCTCCCGCCATTACGTGTGGATTGATACGAATACATACTGGTATATGAGGATGTTTTGTTCCGAATTGCTCCAGAATAGATAAATTGTCGATATTGATTTGTACACCCATTGCGGCAACTTCTTCGATTTCTTCCAAAGAAACTCCGTTTGGTGTAAAAAAGATTTTTTCAGGGTCATAACCGGCATGAAGCCCTAATAAAACCTCTTGAATGGATACGGTATCCAAGCCAGATCCCATGTTTTTTAATAACTGGAGAATGGCAACGTTAGACAATGCTTTCATAGCATAATTAACTCTTAAGTTTTCTACCTTAGAGAAAGCTTTAGTTAATCGATTGTACTGAGACTGAATCTTCTCGGCATCATAAACGTATAATGGACTTCCAAATTGGTCTGCTAACTGCAGTAGATCTTTTGCTTGCATTTGTAAACTATTTTTGGCAAACTTATTACTCTTTTGGGGATTGACAAATTTTAAAATGAAAAATAACAAATCATAACAATTTGTTATAAAACCAACAATTGAATAAAATGTAACTTTTCGACATAAATACTTCTTATTTAGAATAAATAAAGATTATATTTGCCCAAAAATTGCATTTTAATCATTATTTATGAAAAAAATTACTACATTTTGCCTATTAAACCTTATAGTTTCAATAGGATTTGCTCAAGAAAAGACGAAAGACAGTTTAGCGACAAATAATTTAGATGATATTATTGTAACGGCAAGCCGGAAAAAAGAGAGCATAAAAGAAGTTGTTTCTTCGATTACTATAGTAGGAGAAAAGAAAATTCAAAGCCAGACTATAATTAATTCAAATATTAGTAATATTCTACAATATACGGTTCCGAGTTTAGCTACTGCCGGAAATCAAACTTCAAATTACGGGCAGACTTTAAGAGGAAGACCTTTTTTGGTTATGATTGACGGAGTGCCTCAATCTACGCCATTGCGAAACGGAGGAAGAGATTTACAGGTTATTGATCCTTTTTCTGTTGAAAGAGTCGAAGTAATTAAAGGAGCAACATCCATTTACGGTAATGGAGCCGATGGAGGGATTATCAATTATATTACAAAGAAAAACCATAAGGAAAGGCCATTTTCAGGTTCTGCACAATTAGGTCTTATATCACAACCTAAAACGTTTGCAGAATCATTTGGATACAGAGGATCGGCTTCTTTTACCGGAAAGATAGAGCGATTTGATTATGTTGTAGGGTTTACTAAAGAAAGAACGGGAGTAATAAAAGATGCTAATTCGGTTAATACTTCTCCTTTTTACAGTTTATCAAATTTAGACACCTATAATGGTTTATTAAAAATAGGCTATCAATTAACCGACAAACAAAGATTCGAGTTTTCGTATATTGGGTATGCTTCCAGATCTTTTTTAGATCAGGATGTTAAGATTGGTAAGTGGGGCGAGATTCCTACTATTGGAGTTGAGTCTGAAAGGAGATTAGGAACTCCGGAGGGAACTCCAAGAAATCATAATTTTAGACTTTCTTATACCAATTCAGAGATTTGGAACAATACAGCATTAAATGTAAACATCTACTCACAGGATTTCAGAACGGTTTACGGATATGACAGAGATCAATTTTTAAATGGTGGACAGTCCAATGTGGCTTCAAAGAAATTAGGACTTAGGATGAATTTTGATTCCCGTCTTTTTTCAAATGATACTTATAAAGCAGATTTGATTTATGGAGTAGATATTCTTCAGGATGAGACTGTTCAAAAATTAGAAGATGGACGTTTCTGGACTCCACAAATGAAAATGCAAAATACAGCCCCATTCGTCTTAATTAAATTTGATGCTTGGGAAAAATTTACTTTGAAAGCGGGAGCGCGATACGAAAACATCAAAGTTAAAGCAGATGATTTTTATACATTGCCAGTACTTAATGCTAAAAACAATACCTACAACAATAGTATTTTTGTACAAGGGGGTGATTTAGAATATAATGCTTTTGTGAGCAATATTGGTTTGCGATATAATATTATGCCGGAGGTAAATGTCTTTACCAGTTATTCTCAGTCTTTTTCGATCAATGAAGTAGGACGTATTTTGAGAACTTCTACAGAAAGTGTTATTTCAAAATTACCAACTGATCCGATCATTGTAAATAATTACGAAATGGGTGTGGCGGGAACTATTAAAAAATGGATCAACTATGAGCTAACGAGTTTTTGGAGTACTTCAAAACTGGGAGCGACCTCTGTTCAGTTGCCAAATGGTTCTTTTGCGATGCAGCGTGCTCCGGAGAATATTTGGGGATATGAGGTAGTCTTAAATTTGAAACCATTGGAGGTTTTAAGTTTCGGAGGAGCCTTCGCTTGGTTGGAAGGAAAAGTGGATAATGATAATAACGGAACATACGAAAAGTACATTAACGGTTCTCGTATAATGGCTCCAAAACTTACAACTTATATTCAAGTACGTCCAACAAAAAAATTAGATGTAGAATTAAGCAGTCTGCATAATTTTGAAAGAAACCGATTTGATCCTAACCCAACAACAAATTTGTATAGTGTTAATGAAGGACCTGTAAAAAAATATACTGTTTTTAATTTAAGCAGTTCTTATCTTATTGGCGAATCATTAAAATTAGGATTAGGGGTTGAGAATTTATTTAATAAAGATTATTCTCCAAATATGGCATGGTGGCAAGCGAGAGACAAAGATTTTGTTAACGCTCCGGGAAGACGTGCTACCGTACAAGTTCAATACAACTTTTAATTTCTTTCAGGTTTAATCTTCAAAATACTGTTTTGAATCAGGACTGATTGAAAACCTGAGATTTTACCACTACAATAAACAACTTTTTAGACTTACTACCTCGGAACTCAGTTGCGGGGTAGTTTCTTACTGTCTTTTTTGAAAAAATAACAGGATTTTTTTAAGAAAATAAAGATAAATACAGATTGAAATTCATAGCATAAAAACTAAGGTCTGTAAAATTTATAATACCCTATAATTACGAATACAAATTAAACACAACTAAAACTAAGGAATGAAAAAATTGCTAAAAACAATAATTGGAGCCTGCTTCATGACCTCATTTATGATCGCCTCGGCGGCAGAAAATGAAAATGAAGGAGGAAATGAAAAAGATAAAGGCACACTAAGCGGTCACATAACAACAAGCGACGGAGCACCAGCGGGCTCAGTTTCGGTCTATATTAATGAGTTAAAGAAACATCGTATTACGGATGGAGATGGCTTTTATCAGTTTGAAAATTTAGAAGAAGGGGAGTATACTTTACATGTTTCGATGTTAAATTATAAAATCGTTACACATAAATTTCAAATTAAGAAAAACGAAACCACAACGTTAGATCTGCAATTGAGTGTAGAAGCAAAAAAATTGAAAGAAGTCGTTGTTACAGGATCAAAAAAAACATCAGGGAGTATAGAAATAGGAAAAAACGAAATCAATAGAAACAGAGGTACTGCCAATGGAGATGTTTTGAACGGTATTCCGGGTATTTCCGTAAACAACATACGAAACGAAGCCGGTGCTTTGGATATTGGTATCCGTGGTTTGCAAGGAGATGGAAGGGTGCCTATTATGGTAGATGGGAGTTTACAATCTGCACAGACCTTCAGAGGATACATGGGGTCTAGCGACAGAACGTATATCGATATGGATTTGGTTAAAAAAATCAAAGTAGATAAAGGCTCAAGTACTAATCCTAACGCCATTGGTGCTACCGGTGGATTTGTTGAAATGGAAACAATCGACGCTGAAGATGTAGTATCGGGCAATAAGAAGTTTGGAGTATATATAAAAGGAAATATTTTTAATAACAGTCAGCTTCCTACTATTCCAAAGGATGAGGATGATCAGGTATATTATATTTTGCAGGACAATTCTAAACGTGACCGAATTAATAACGGAAGTGCTACAGCAGCAATAGCTTTCAAGGACAAAAAATTTGACGCACTTGTTGCTTATAATGTGCATACACAAGGGAATTATTTTGCAGGAGAAAACGGTGCTGACCGATATGGCTACGATCCAATTTACTACGATACTTTTGACCCTGAAAATAGTGATAAATATAAAAAACCGGTAATACAACCCGGAGAAGAGGTCGTAAATACCAGTTATCAAAGTCAGTCGGCTCTTGCAAAATTAGGATGGAATATTGCACCGCATCACCGTGTGGAGTTTAATTACCGTTATCACAAGCAAAAAGCAGGTGAAGTATTAGCGGCTTATTGGTATAAAAACAACAATGACAAAAATTTTAAGGATCTTCCGGATGATGTAGAAAGTGTGCCGCAATGGGCATTGGGTACTGCTGAATTGAATAATTATACCGTAAATTACACCTTTAACCCTAATGATTTGGTTCATTTAAATGTTTCGGTATTTGCTAATGAGGCTAATTTTTTTCAACGTAACGGTTTAATTCAAACGCCGGGTGCGGGCAATGGGGATCAGTATTTACATCGTTTTACAAATGATAGAAAAGGAGCTTTAATTTCAAATCAAACCAAGTTTTCCGGAATTCCACTTACGCTGCAATACGGGATCAATACACAGATAGAAAAAATCGTTCCCAAAGATGTGCCTGAGGGTAGAACGGGATCTTCGCGTAATGGTAAGAGAGAGGAATACAGTGCATTTGTAGCTGGAGACTTAGTAGTAAATAAGTTTTTGTTTCAGGCCAATATGAGAGTGCATGAAACAAAAGTATCCGATTACAATGCTGATAGAGATTTGAAATACGATGCCAAATTGAACATTGGTGGAAAAGTGGTTTATACACCGATCCAACAACTTAACCTATTCGCAAAAGCGTCTAATACGTACCGTAACCCAAGTTTGTATGAATCGACAGAATCAATTCAGACTTTTAGTTATAATGAAAAATACCCTTTAAGAGCAGAGGGAACAACCACTATTGAGCTTGGGTTTGAAAGCAATTTTGACAACCTGCTTTTGGAGGATGATCACTTTAATTTTGGTGCCACTGTTTTTCAGAATAATACAAGAGGATATATCTCAGCGGCAACCATGATGCCGGATTATGATTTTATATTTTTAAATTATGATCGTTTTAAATTAAAAGGATTGGAATTGGCAATAGGGTATATTTCCCGTCAATTCTTTTTAAATGCTTCTGCTATTTTGTATAGAGATGCAGTAGTAACTTCTAATATTTTGGGTGCTCAGGATGGAACAAATCCAACCAATTCACTTGGTTTTGCCTGGAGTCTTTTACCGGCAAGAATCCCGCCGAAACAATCTTTTATGGCTGAAATTGGAGGAAGTACAGAGGATAAAAAACTAACCGTTGGAAGTAGATTAAGATGGCACAGTTTGAAAGAAAATCCAAAAGACTGGTTAGAAGGTACAGGTGCTTCTTCTGTTGCTACGACCATTCCGGCAGATTATATTTTGGATGTGTACGGAATGTATCGTTTTAATGATAATTTTATTATGAATTTGAACATAGGCAATGTAACTGACCGTTATACTTATGATGTAGGTACAGTTATCACAATGCCGGTACCTGGAAGAACAATCCGTTTAGGTATGGAAGTTAAGTTCTAAGTAGCGTCACAGCTTAGAAACAGCCTATTTTTTAGGATCAATTTCCGATATTAAATAACAAACCCCCTTTTTTAATTTTGAAAAAGGGGGTTTTGTTTTATAAAATAGATTCGTTTATGATTTATAAACTTGGTAAATCGCCATTTCCTTTGGTTGGTAAATTAGTAGAACCCATTAGGAATAAATCTACCTCTCTTGCTGCTTCACGACCTTCAGAAATAGCCCAAACAATTAAAGATTGTCCGCGACGCATGTCTCCGGCAGTGAAAATATGAGGAACATTGGTTTGATAATTTTTAGCTTTATAATTGCTTCTCATGTCAATTTCAAGCCCTAATTGTTCACTTAATGTTTTCTCCGGACCTGTAAAACCTAAGGCCAATAAAGCCAAATCGCAAGGCCAGATTTTTTCTGAACCTTCTTTTTCGATTAATTCAGGTCTTTGTCCCGGCGTCATTTTCCATTGCACTTCGACTGTTTTTAATCCAACCAATTCTCCTTTTTCGTTTGCTAAGAATTCTTTGGTGTTGATTAACCAGTTTCTGTTACAACCTTCTTCGTGTGAAGAGGAAGTTTTTAATTGCAACGGCCAGAAAGGCCAAGGAGTTGTTTCGCTTCTTCCAACGGGTGGTTTTGGCAAAATTTCGAAATTGGTAACCGATTTGGCACCGTGTCGGTTAGAAGTTCCAATACAATCTGAACCGGTGTCTCCACCACCAATCACGATAACATCTTTACCGGTAGCCATTACCTGATCCGGAATTGATTCTCCGAACAATACTTTGGTTTGCTGCGTCAGGAAATCCATAGCCTGAACAACGCCTTTGCTTTCGATTCCTTTAGTAGGCAAACTTCTTCTTTCGGTTGCTCCGCCGCATAATACGATAGAATCAAAAGCATTTAGTTCGTCTACGCTAAAGTTTACGCCAACATTAACATTGGTTTTAAAAGTGATTCCTTCTGCTTCAAGGATCGCTACACGTCTGTCGATGATTCCTTTTTCTAGTTTAAAATTTGGAATCCCGTAACGCAATAAACCTCCAATAGCATTATCTCTTTCAAAAACAGTTACCGTATGTCCGGCTCTGTTTAATTGTTGTGCTGCTGCCAAACCTGCAGGACCGGAACCAATAACGGCTACCGTTTTTCCGGTTCTTTTTTTAGGAGTCTGTGGTTTGATCCAGCCTTCTGCGAAACCTCTTTCGATAATGTTTTTTTCAATATTTTCGATCGCAACAGGCTCTTTAATGATTCCCAATACACATGATTTCTCACATGGAGCAGGGCATAAACGACCTGTAAATTCCGGAAAGTTATTAGTCGATTGTAAAATATCTAAGGCACTTTGCCATTCTTCCTGATGTACCATGTCATTAAAATCAGGAATTAAATTTCCTAACGGACAGGCACTGTGGCAAAAAGGAATACCACAATCCATACATCTAGAACCTTGTTCTTTTATTTGCTCTTTTGCTAACGGAATCGTAAATTCATTATAGTTGCTAACACGTTCTATAACTTCAATATTACTTTCGTCGGCTCTTCTATATTCTTTAAATCCGCCTATTTTACCCATGACTTTTTCTTTAAATTCCAATTTTTTGAATTCCAAATTCCAATTTTTTAAATTCCAAATTCCAAACTTTTTAACCGCAAGACTAGCAAAGCGGTGTGGTCAAATTTGAAATAATCTAAAATCTAAAATCTGAATTCTAAAATCATCTAATCTGCTATTAATTCTTCTATTTTCTTTTCTTCTGCAATTCTTTGTAATGCTTTTTTGTAATCAGTTGGCATTACTTTTACGAAGTGGTTTTGTTGATTCTCCCAATCTGCTAAAATTCTTTTGGCTAATGGACTGTTGGTGTACAAAGAATGGTTTTTAATCAGTCGTCTTAGTTTTGTGATATCGGCAGTTTCGATTGGGTCAAAAGCGACCATTTCCATGTTGCAGGATTTCGAATCAAATTGCTGCTTCGGATCGTAAACATAAGCCACGCCGCCGCTCATACCTGCTGCGAAGTTTCGGCCTGTTTTTCCTAAAACTACGACTGTACCACCCGTCATATACTCACATCCGTGATCTCCAATTCCTTCTACAACCGCAGTTGCTCCGGAATTTCTCACACAAAAACGCTCTCCGGCCATACCATTGATGTAAGCCTCTCCGGTAATAGCACCATAAAGGGCAACGTTACCAATAATGATATTTTCTTCAGGTTTGAAAGTCGCAGTAGGAGGTACTTTGATAATTAATTTTCCTCCCGAAAGTCCTTTTCCTAAATAATCATTACAGTTTCCGTGAATTTTAAATGACAATCCGTTTGTTGCAAATGCACCAAAACTTTGTCCGGCAGAACCTTCAAAATCAACTAAAATAGTGTCATCGGGTAAACCTTGTGCGCCATATATTTTTGAGATTTCATTACTCAAAATGGCACCTACAGAACGGTCTGTATTTTTAATTTTAAAGGTAACTCTTGTTTTTTCTTTTCTGTAAATAGATGGAATTGCCTCTTTGATGATTGCGAAATCCAATACGTTTTCAAGGTTGTGATCTTGTTCTGTCGTATTGTGATTTGGAACCGTTTTGGCTTTTTCCGGTTTGTATAAAATGGACGATAAATCTAAACCATTTGCTTTGTAGTGTTTGATCGCTTTGTTCACATTTAATTTTTGCGACTGACCTACCATTTCTTTTAAGGTTCTGAAACCTAATTGTGCCATGATTTCTCTTAATTCCTCAGCAATAAAATACATGAAGTTGATTACGTGCTCCGGAGTTCCTTTGAAATTTTTTCTCAATTCAGGATCCTGAGTGGCAATACCAACCGGACAAGTATTTAAGTGACAAGCTCTCATCATGATACAACCGGAGGCTACTAATGGAGCGGTAGCAAAACCAAACTCTTCGGCACCTAATAATGCTGCGATAGCAACGTCACGACCTGTTTTTAACTGTCCGTCACATTCTAAAACCACACGACTTCTTAAGTCATTTAAGATTAAAGTCTGTTGTGCTTCGGCCAAGCCAAGTTCCCACGGAATACCGGTATGTTGTAAAGAAGTCAATGGTGCTGCACCTGTTCCTCCGTCGTAACCTGAGATTAAGATAACATCTGCTTTGGCTTTGGCTACACCGGCAGCGATGGTCCCAACACCTACTTCAGAAACTAGTTTTACGTTGATACGAGCTTCACGATTGGCATTTTTTAAGTCATAAATCAATTGCGATAAATCTTCAATAGAATAAATATCGTGGTGCGGCGGTGGCGAAATCAGACCTACATAAGGGGTAGAGTTTCTGGTTTCAGCAATCCAAGGCACTACTTTTTCTCCCGGTAACTGTCCACCTTCACCAGGTTTAGCGCCCTGAGCCATTTTAATTTGGATTTCTTTAGCGTTTGTCAAATAATTGATCGAAACACCAAATCTTCCTGAAGCGACTTGTTTGATGGCACTGTTTCGGGAATCACCGTTAATTTCTTTTTGGAAACGTTTTGGATCTTCTCCGCCTTCTCCCGAATTACTTTTTCCGCCAATTCGGTTCATTGCAATCGCTAAGTTCTCATGCGCTTCTCTACTGATCGATCCGTAAGACATTGCTCCGGTTTTGAACTTTTTTACAATTTCGGTCCAAGGTTCTACTTCATCAATAGAAATCGGATCTAAATTATTGAATTCGAATAAACCTCTGATGGTCATTAAGTTTTCACTTTGCTCGTTGACCATATCGGAGTATTCTTTATAACTTTCCGGACTGTTCAAACGAACGGCTTGTTGTAATTTAGAAATCGTAGTCGGATTGAACATGTGTTTTTCTCCGGATCTTCTCCATCTGTAAATACCTCCAATTTCTAAAGGCAATAAGTTGGCGATTTTTGAATTTGGAAATGCTTTCTGGAATCTTTTCTTTACTTCTTTTTCAATTTCCATCAGACCAATTCCTTCAATTCTGGAAGGAGTGTATGGGAAATATTTCGTAGAGAATGTTTTATTTAAACCTAAAATCTCAAAAATCTGAGCCGCTCTGTACGAATGTAAAGTAGAGATTCCGATTTTATTCATGATTTTTAAGATCCCTTTTGCAATCGCTTTGTTATAGTTGATAATAGCATAATCAGCTTTAACTTTGGTAATAAAACCTTGGTTTACCTGATCGTGAATGATCTCATTGACCATGTATGGATTGATTGCACTGGCTCCATATCCAAACAATAAAGCAAAATGATGTGGTTCGCGCGGTTCTGCAGATTCGATTATGATTCCGAATTTAGAACGAACTTTCAAAATGTTTAAAGAGTGGTGAATGTAAGAGCAAGCCAATAACATCGGGATCGGAGCTAATTGCTCGCTAACACCTCTGTCAGAAAGAATGATAATGTTATGGCCTTCAGAAACTGCTTTGTAAGTAGCCTGAACACATTTTTCTAAAGCACGCTCTAAACCGTTAACTCCTTTTTCGATCTTATATAAGGTAGAAATAGTCGACGATTTGAAATCTTCGTGATCTATATTTTTAATTTTATCTAAATCCTCGTTGGAGATAACAGGGTTTTGGATTTTTAATTTTTTGCATTGTTTTGCTTCAATATCAAAAATATTAAAATCACCACCAATGGCTAAACTGATATCGGTAATAATCTCCTCACGAATACCATCCAAAGGCGGGTTGGTAACCTGAGCAAACAATTGTTTGAAATAGTTGTATAATAATTGTGGCTGATCTGATAAAACGGCCAATGGAGTATCGTTACCCATAGAACTGATCGCTTCAGCGCCATCTGATCCCATTGGGTTGATAATTGTTTTTAAATCCTCGATCGTATAACCAAACAAACGTTGTCTGGTCTGGAAATCCAATTTCTCAACCGGAGTAGGGTTGTTGGTATAAGGAACTTTAGACAAAGGAAGCAAGTTAGCCTCAACCCATTCTTTGTAAGGACGTTTGGTTACGATGGCTTTTTTGATCTCTTCATCTTCAATGATACGACCTTCATTCATATCAACCAAGAACATTTTCCCTGGTTCTAAACGACCGTGCTGAATTACGTCTTCCGCCTCGATATCCAATACACCAATTTCTGATGACATGATTACGAAACCACTTTTTGTCAAAGTATAACGGGAAGGACGCAAACCATTTCTGTCCAATAATGCTCCAATTACATTTCCATCAGTAAACGGAATAGAAGCAGGGCCGTCCCAAGGTTCCATGATACAAGCGTTGTATTCGTAGAAAGCTTTCTTTTCCTCCGACATAGACTGGTGTTTTTCCCAAGCTTCAGGAACGACCATCATCATGGCTTCAGGCAGAGAACGACCGGTCATTAATAAAAGTTCAACAACCATATCCATCGAAGCAGAATCTGATTTTCCTTCTAAGATAATCGGGAATAATTTTTTGATATCATCACCAAAAATTTTGCTTTCCATTAGTTCTTCACGGGCACGCATTCTGCTGACATTTCCGCGAAGGGTATTGATCTCCCCGTTATGACACATGTATCTGAAGGGTTGTGCCAAATCCCAGGAAGGAAAAGTATTGGTAGAGAAACGTTGGTGTACTAACGCTAAACGTGTCACCAAGTCGGGATCTTTCAAATCAATATAATAGCGGCTGATGTCTTCCGGCATCAAGAGACCTTTATATATTATAGTAGTGGTCGATAGGCTAGTAAAATAAAACATATGACTTTCGGAGGTTTTAGAGCCTCTTATCGCATGTTCAGCAATTTTTCTAGCTGCAAAAAGTTTTGCATTAAATTCTTGTTCCGTTAAATCCTGATTGTTTTTGCTAACAAAAACCTGCTTAACGGTTGGTTCTTTTTCTGCGGCAATCTGCCCTAAATTTTCAACGTCAACGGGTACATCTCTCCAACCTAAGATCTTTAAATTTTGATCTTTAATAGTTGCTTCGAACGCATTCATACAAAAAGAAACCTGGTTTTTACTTTTTGGCAAAAAAACCATTCCTACTGCATACTCACGTGTTTCAGGGATTTCAAAATCACATACTTTCTTAAAAAAATCATGTGGGATGTCAAATAAAATTCCGGCTCCGTCTCCGGTTCTTCCATCAGAACTAACGGCACCACGGTGTTCTAATTTTATTAAGATATCCAATGCTTTGTGAATGATGTCATTAGATTTAATACCATTCAAATTACAAATAAATCCTGCACCACAATTGTCGTGTTCAAATTCAGGCAAATAAAGCCCTTGTTCTTTAACTCTCATTCTTGATATTTTTTCTACAAAAATAAAGATTTCGTTAAATATAATTCATTGAATTAGTTGTTTGACTTACATTTTTGTTGTAATATTAGAAAAAGGGTTCTAAAATGTCAATATTATTATTTAAAGCATTGCGAATTATCAAAATCATAATCGGCTTTAAGATATTTTAAGAAAAATCGTCGCTAAGCTATTGATACCGTTGGTATTTTTGTTAAAACTCAAACGATATAGTATTTTTCTCTTCACAATTTATAAGCAATTGTTTAACGATTAATTTGCTTTAAAAAGGAATAACTCCTTAATATAAATTTGAGACATTTTTAATTGAAAAAGATTTTACTATTCAGTTGAATTTTGCTATTTTTGTCGCACTTTTATTCTGAAATAAATTCAGAACCAGACAAATTCTATATTATGAACATACACGAATATCAAGGAAAAGAAATTTTAGCGAGTTACGGAGTACGCATTCAACGCGGAATTGTGGCTAACAATGCAGTTGAAGCTGTAGCTGCTGCAAAACAATTAACTGCCGAAACTGGTACAGGATGGCACGTGATTAAAGCGCAAATTCACGCAGGTGGCCGTGGAAAAGGTGGTGGAGTGAAACTAGCTAAGAACTTACAACAAGTTGAAGAGATTGCAGAACAAATTATCGGAATGCAATTGATTACACCTCAAACTTCTGCTGAAGGTAAAAAAGTAAACAAAATTTTAGTAGCAGAAGATGTATACTATCCTGGTGAAAGTGAAACGTCTGAATTTTATGTTTCTGTTTTATTAAATAGAGCTACAGGTCGTAACATGATTATGTATTCTACTGAAGGTGGAATGGATATTGAAGAAGTTGCTGAGCACACACCTCACTTAATCTTTACTGAAGAAGTTGATCCTAATGTTGGATTGCAAGGTTTTCAAGCAAGAAGAATTGCCTTTAATTTAGGTCTTTCAGGAAATGCTTTTAAAGAAATGATTAAATTCATCGATGCTTTATACAATGCTTACATTGGTTCTGATGCTTCTATGTTTGAAATCAACCCGGTTTTAAAAACATCTGACAACAAAATTATGGCTGTTGATGCTAAAGTAAATATCGATGATAATGCTTTATACAGACAACCTAAATATGCTGAAATGCGTGATATCCGTGAGGAGAATCCAATTGAAGTAGAAGCTAAAGAAGTAGGTTTAAATTACGTAGATCTTGACGGTACAGTTGGATGTATGGTAAACGGAGCTGGTCTTGCAATGGCAACTATGGATTTAATTAAATACGCTGGATTTGAGCCTGCTAACTTCTTAGACGTTGGTGGAACTGCAGATGCAAAACGTGTTGAAACTGCTTTCCGTATTATCTTAAAAGATCCAAACGTAAAAGCAATTTTGATCAATATTTTTGGTGGAATCGTTCGTTGTGACCGTGTGGCGCAAGGAGTTGTTGACGCTTACAAAAATATGGGTGATGCTATCAATGTGCCAATTATCGTTCGTTTGCAAGGAACAAATGCTGAAATTGCAAAAGAATTAATTGACAATTCAGGTATGCCAATCTTATCAGCTGTTCAATTCCAAGAAGCTGCTGACCAAGTTAAAGCTGCATTATCTAAATAATACAATATCGTGCGTTGTAGAGATGCACAGTAGTGCATCTCTACGGCAACAATATCGATAAAAATAGAAAAACCATTCGTTCTGCGAATGGTTTTTTTATGTTATATATGTAGGTTGAGATGCACAGCAGTGCATCTCCACGGCAACAATATCGATAAAAACAGGAAAACCATTCGTTCTGCGAATGGTTTTTTTTATGTTATATATGTAGGTTGAGATGCACTGCTGTGCATCTCTACGATAAAAACGCAAGGCCCACAAAGCCATGATGATTGATATAGCCTTGCGAACCTTGCGTTCAAAATAAAAATAAAACCCTTGCGCACTTTGCGGTTAAAAGCCCCCGCTGTCTGTTATTTCAGAATCGTAGCCAGTTCTACAATTTCAAAATTAGGGTCGTATTTTATAAACTCGCGAATCATAGCAGTATGTCCCGCTCCAAGTAAGACCATTATCTTATCATCTTTACTTTCTGTTAGTTTTTGAATTAAGGAATACATATAAAGATTTCTTTTATACCATTCAGAAACCAAAAAGGCACCTACGAAATTATCGTTTTTCCCGGCCCTGTTTGCGGTGCCAAGATACCATTCCACATTTTCTTTGTTTGATTGGTTTGAATTATAGTCTATTAAAAGTTCCGTTAGATTATATTTTTTCATTTTTTCGTTTTGCGATTGCTCGAAAATTTTCATTTCCTCGTCATTGCTTTTTAATAAATCCAGTTGATTGGCTTCTTTCATACCTTTGGTTAAACTATCGTAAGGAAAACGAGTTTGATTATAATCAATGGCAAATAATTTTTTATGACCTAGTTTTTTAGCTGCTCTTAAGGCTAGTTGTACTCTTTCATCCGCTTTTTTATGAAGTAAACTATCCGTATTTCGAGCATAGAATTTATCCAGTTTGTCCTGTTTTTGGTAACCCCATTCGACGAAAATTTTATCCGGACCAAATTCTTTAATTTTATTAGTGATGTTTTCTAATTCCTTTTGACTTTTTTCGCTCATTACATCGAAAGTATTGATTTTAGCTACATCAAGACCCGGGTTTTCAAAATGAAAGGTTCCGATTAATAAGATTTGTTTCTTTTTTGGTTGAGCCGTAATAAGATTCAATGAAAGAAAAATGGCTAATAAAATGATTTTTTGCATGATGGTTTGGTTTAAATTCGATGCAAAAGTAGACGGGAAGTACAGCCAGTTTTTTAATTTTTGATGAACACGTTATTCTGAATTACGAACTAGTCGAATTGAGGTCACAAAAAAGTCATATAACGTTTTTAGAGGTTCGTCATTAGAAATGGCAGTTTCATATAAATAATAGCTTCGTTAAAAGGTATAATTGTATTTTTGGAACTATTAAAAAGTTGTTATGAAACTAAAAGTCCCTTTCTATTATCATATTATTTTGTTTTTGGGTTTGTTTGTTACTTTTTACCTCTGGGGTATTGGTGTCGGCAAGAAATACGAAACTTTTATATTCGATAAGATGCTTTTCTTATTCTCGTTCAGTCACTTGCTGGCTGTTTTTGCTATTTACACTTTAAATTTCTATATTTTTTGTCCTTGGCTTTTAAATAAAAAAAGATTCTTTTTTTATTTGTTGACCATTCCGGTTTCCTTGCTTCTTTTTTCGGGAGTTCGATATGTGTTTGAGGAAATAATTATTTTTGAAATTACCGGGATTCATAATTATGTAGAAGAATCAAGAGAAGTAGGGTTTTACATCAGAGACAATTTTTTCTTTGGTTCACCGGCAGTGATTTTAAGTTTTTTTAGTTATTTGTTCTGGCAGTTTCAGGAGACACAGAAACAAAACCAAGAATTGCTTTTGGAAAACAAAAAAGCCGAATTTCAAATACTGAAATCCCAAATTAGTCCGCATTTTTTGTTTAATACGCTAAATTCGTTTTACAGCCAGCTAATCGGGAAAGATGACGAAATGGCTTCAGATGTTTTGGTGTTGTCGGATTTGCTTCGTTATGTTATCACAGAGACGGATAAAGAAGAAGTTTTGCTTTCAAAAGAAGTGCAGTTCATTAAAAATTACATTCATTTACAGCAAAAAAGATTTGAAGATCAGTTGTATTTGATATTCTCTGTCAACGGTGATTATACAATTGAGAAGATTCTGCCATCCGTTTTAATTCATTTTATTTAAAATGTTTTCAAACATGGAAAATTAAATGATCTCAAGAAAAGCGCGATAATTTCGATTGAAATAAAAGAAGATTTTTTAGAAATTGAAACCTTTAATTATAGCATTGAAGGAGAAAATTACTATTCTACAGGAATTGGATTTGACAATCTGATGAAACGTTTGGAATATGCTTATAAAGACAAATTTATACTCGAAAAAACAGTAAATAATGATACCTTTAAAGTGTATCTGAAAATCCCTTTAAAAAAATAGTTATGGCTTTTAAGTGTATAATTGTTGATGATGAACCGCCTGCAACACGAATTCTTAAAAATTATGTGGAGAAAGTTTCTTTTTTGGAAGAAGTAGGAATTTTCAATGACTCTTTAAAAGCATTAGAATTTCTGAATTCCAATAAAGTGGATGTTATTTTTCTGGATATTCAAATGCCTCAACTCACAGGATTACAGCTTTCCAAAATTATTTCTAAAGAGGTAAAAGTGATTTTTACAACCGCATATCCTGATTTTGCATTAGAAGGTTTTGAATTGAATGCTGTAGATTATTTACTGAAACCAATCGCTTTTGAACGTTTTTATCAAGCCGTTTCAAAACTCAATGCTGAGGTTAAAACAGAAATTGTACCTAATAGTCAGAAGGAATTTATATTTGTAAAAACAGATGGAAAAAATAAGTTCCAAAAAGTGCTTTTGAACGATATGCTGTATGTCGAAAGTTTGCAGAATTACGTTTGTATTCATACTTCAAAGGAGCAGATTATTACCCATTCATCTTTAAAAAATGTAGTGGAATCACTGCCCGGAAATGACTTTATTCAAATTCATAAATCCTATGTCGTAGCTTTAAAACACATTGAATCTACCGATAGTTTTTCGGTTTTCATGAATGGTAAAGAACTACCAATTGGAGCGACTTTTAAAGAGGCTTTTTTTGAGAAAATAGAAGAAAACAAAATATAAAAAAAATCCATTCGCAATGAATGGATTTTTTTTGAAATCATCTGTAAAACGCAAAAAGAAACACATTTCACAGCTCACAAACCTAAGAATTTTTATTCTTCCCGTTTTTGTAAATTACTTTCTCTACCACCTGTACTTTAGGAGCAGTTTTGGTATTGTTTTTCTTGAAAGGCTTTTTAGCAGCTCCGGTTTTTGAAGGTTTTTGATCACCTCTCGCTCTTTCACTGTCTTTCGGGGCAGCCTTAAATTCAGGTCTGTCTTTAGTATTTTCTTTCTTTGGAATTTCAGCTTTATGTTTCGCTAAAACGTCGTTTGGATTTTTCGGATTTTCTTTCGTTCCTCTTAAATGAATTACTAACCCGTTTAAGAAGTTACGCAAAACCTGATCACCACATTCCATGTAATTCTCATGATCTTCGGCTCTAAAAAAAGCACCTAATTCTGATTTTGAAATTCTAAAATCTACTAATTCTAAAATCTCAACTATTTGGTCATCACGCAGCATTAAAGCTACACGAAGTTTTTTTAGGATATCGTTGTTCGTCATCGTTTAATTTTTTACAAAGGTACGTTTTAAAAACAATCAGATTGCAATTTATTGAATTGGGCTTATGATTTTTTGACACGAATTGCACAAATTACACGAATTATCACGAATTAAATTTTAAGCGCAACGCAATTAGTGAAAATTAGTGTAATTCGTGTTAGATTTTTTTACTTTGAATCTGAATTGTAGTCGTTTAAAACGTTAATTATTTGATCTGCGCTATTGAATTAGACTTATTATTTTTTTGCCACAAATTACACGAATTAGCACGAATTAAATTTTAGCGCAAAGCAATTAGTGAAAATTAGTGCAATTCGTGTCAAACTCTTTTTTACTTTGAATAAGAGTTATAGTCATTTAAAACATTAATTATCCGGTCTAAGTCTGATCTCAAATGATTCGCTGTAATCACAATGCGATTGATATCTTTGGCGTTTTCCTGATATTTGAAATTGGCAATAATAATTTTATTTTCCTTAAGTATTTCCGTTATCCTGTCAATTTCGATGTATAATAAAGGATAGGTTTTGTTGAACTTTATCGTTTCGTTTTTAAGGAGTTTGGAATCAATATAACTCAGATTGTCTAAAAGTTTTTCATGCTGACTTTGATAAATTGCAGCAGCTTCCGCTAGCGTTTGTACGAAAGCAGGATTCATTCCGGCGGCTGAAATAAAAGTGTCCAGTTTTTTTATTTGATTGATGAATGCTAAATCACTCGCAATAACTCCTCCCGTCAAACCAAAAGCCTTTCCTAAAGAAGAAACCAAAATTTTGCGTTTAATCGGAAGTTGTATTTCAGAGTAAATTCCCGAGCCATTTTTACCTAAAATGCCGAGAGAATGTGATTCGTCGACAACCAAAGTAATGGCTTTATGATTTGGAATTTCTTTTAAAATCGATAAATCAATCGCTTTTGTTTGATAAGAAGGAACTGCATCCGTAAGAATCGTAATGCGTTCCGGCGTTGCATCTACTAATCTCGGATTGATTTTAGCATCAATAAAAACAGGAAGGCTGTTATGGGCTTTAATTGCAGGGTGCGCATCCGGGAAATGAAAATAACAATCCGTTTCTTTATTCAATTCATCGATTACAATTTTTCCGGCCAGCATTCCCGAAGAGACTGTTACGGCAGCTTTAGCTTTAATATGTTTCGCCAAAAAAAGTTCACCGTTATCATAAGCGGTGAGTTTAACGTTTGCATTTCTGGAACTTCCGTAAGTAGTTCCCCATTTCAGAATGTTTTTAATTACCAAGTCCTGAAAAGATTTATGAACAGATAAACCGAGATAAGCTGTTCCGCCAAAATACAAATACGATTCTTGGTCTATCTCAATAATTCGATCCGGAAATTGATTGACTTTCATTGAACTTTATATTTTTAGTTGATTTCTTGGGCGATTTAGTGAAAAATAATATACTTCTTTCGAACATACAGCTATGTGTCTTCCAAACAAGTGAAACGCCTTTTTATAAATTCATAAAAGCTATGTGTCTATGTGTTAAATTATTCTGTTTAACGAATTAATTTTACACCTGTTCCATTGAGTTCAGAATATTGAATAACACCCTCTTTTATAGTTACTCCGGTGGCGATATCTTGTGCCAAAAGCAATGCGCCATCCATGTCAACATAATCCAGTTGCGGCAATAAATGAGCAATGGCCGAAATTCCCACTGTAGATTCGGTCATGCAGCCTACCATTGTTTTTAGGCCTAGTTTCTTGGCTTCTTCAATCATACGTTTGCCCGGAGTTAGTCCGCCGCATTTTACTAATTTGACATTTACTCCGTGAAAATGATGGTGACATTTTGCTACATCTTCTTCAAGGATACAGCTTTCATCAGCAATTACAGGCAAGGCTGAGTGTTTGAAAATCTCTCGGTGGCCCTCCCAATTATCGGCTTTTATGGGCTGCTCGAGAAATTCAACACCTAAATTTTTTAATTCGATCGAATTATTGATGGTTTCGTCAACGTCCCAATCGCAGTTGGCATCGATTCTGAAAATGGCATCGGTATGTTTTCTAAGTTCTTTTACGATGGCAATATCTTCTTTGGTTCCCAGCTTAATTTTATAAATTGGCCATGGAAGTTCTTGCATTTTGGCGACCATTTTTTCGATAGAAGCAATCCCGATTGTGTAATCTGTCATTGGGTTTTTGTCGATAGAATAGCCCCATAAGTCATACAGTTTTTTGCCTTTTTTACGGGCATATAAATCCGTATAAGCCAAATCTAAAGCACATAAGGCAAACATATCCTGTTTTAGATAAGGATATATTTTTGCCCAAAATACTTCGGGAGTTTCGTTTTCTGTGGCTTCGATAACAGCTCTTATTTTTTCTAAATCCGCTATCATTACAGGAACTGTCGTTTTGTAATACGGATTCGAAGTTGCTTCTCCAAAACCCGAAAAACCATCACTTTTTAGTTCGACAATCAACGAAGGTTGAATATCAATTGATTCTCTGGAGATGGTAAAGGTGTGTTTTAGTTTTAGGTCGTATGCTCTTAAAATCAATTCCATATGCTGTGTTTTTTTAATTCAACCATAAAAAAGCGGTCACAAAATTATCCCGCCAGAGTTTTTCATTATGCTGGCCGCCTTTCACAATTTTTGATCGTGTAAGATGCAGACAGTAGCAACGGTTTTTGTCCAGCAACCGCTCCATTTTAGTCATATCTTTTACCATATCTTCATCTTCGTTGTCACCGCATAAAAAGTAAAATTTGGTCTTTATTTTAGGTGCTTTTTCTGTTAAAGTGTAAATGTCGTTCGAAAACCAAAAGGAAGGTGAAAAAACGCCTACTTTCCCAAACACCTTCGGATATTGGAATGCCGCATAATACGAAACCAATCCACCAAGGGAGCTTCCCATAATAGTGGTGTTTTTAGCATCGGGCTTGGTTCTGTACTCTTTATCTATATATGGTTTTAGGGTTTTAACGATAAATTCAAGGTAATTATCGGCATTTCCGCCTCCATACTTTTCATTTTTATAAGGCGTTAGCTCGTCTGTTCGTTTGTCATTTCCATGTTCAATTCCAATAACAATCACTTGGGCTTTTAGGCTGTCCAGTTTTTCGTCGACATTCCATTCTCCTGCGTAGGAAGTTTTGGAGTCAAACAAATTTTGAGCATCATGCATGTAGAGTACCGGATATTTTTTCTTTATTGAAGTGGAATAATTTTCAGGTAAGTAAATCCATATTTTTTTGGTGGTTTTTAGCTGAGGAGCTTCAATCGTGAAAGTCGAAACATTTTTTGATGCCGTGCTTTCTTGCGCATTACTGCTAGAGATTGTCCCAAGGAAAATGAAAAAGAAGAATAGCCGAATCATGTGTTTTTTTGTGTTTTAGATTTAAAAACAATAATTTAGCTAAAAATAATAAATTGATGAATACCGAAGAACAAAAGAGAAGTTTACTTTTAGAAATGATTGCGTTCTCAACAGTTGATGGTCAGTTGCACAAACGCGAATTGGAGTTTTTGTGGCTGGTAGCGCAGGAATTGAATATCGATAAAAAAGAATTTCAGGATTTATTTCATCAGGAAACTTCACCGTTAGCCATAAAATCGGAGTTTCAGCGTATTCAGCAATTTTACAGGTTGGCTTTGATTATGCATTGTGATGGCGTTTTACACGAAAAGGAAGCATCAGCAATACAGCAGATCGCAATTGAGATGGGTTTGAATCCAATTGCAACAAAACGAATTTTAGATCTGATGCAAAAAGCACCAAACGCTTTGATTGATCCTAAAGTGTTGCTAAAAGTTTTTCAGGAACAACACAATTAAGGCAATTGTTCCTGTAGTTTTTTGATATCGTCACGCAATTTGGCTGCTTGTAAAAAGTCCAGATCTTTGGCTGCTTTTTCCATTGATTTTCGTTTCTCGCGAATCATTTTTTCTAAATCAGCCTTAGACATATAAGCCGTATTAGGTTCTGCTGCAGTAGTCAGAGTATGCCCCAATTCATATTCCACCAACGGATTTTTAGTAAAGGCACTTTCGATTTTTTTCTTTAAGGCCTGTGGTATAATATTGTTTTCAGTATTAAAATTGATCTGTTTGGTTCTTCGATAGTTGGTTTCGTCAATTGTTTTTTGCATACTGGCAGTGATTTTATCCGCATACATAATGGCTTTACCATTTAGATTTCTTGCCGCACGACCAATAGTTTGTGTCAACGATCTGTGGCTTCGCAGAAATCCTTCTTTATCAGCGTCAAGGATGGCAACCAGGGAGACTTCAGGTAAATCCAATCCTTCACGAAGTAAGTTGACTCCAATTAAAACATCAAAAATACCTTTTCGCAAATCCTGCATGATTTCGATTCGCTCTAAAGTGTCAACATCGGAGTGAATGTAGCGACAACGAATATTCACTTTGGTTAAATATTTGGCCAATTCTTCGGCCATTCTTTTGGTTAAAGTAGTGACCAGAACTCTTTCGTCTAATTCACAACGCACCTGAATTTCTTCGATTAAATCATCGATTTGATTCAAACTTGGACGAATTTCTATAATAGGATCCAACAATCCTGTCGGACGAATAACTTGTTCTACATAAACACCATCACATTTTTGTAACTCATAATCGGCGGGAGTTGCAGAAACATAAATGACTTGATTTTGCATGGCTTCAAATTCTTCGAATTTCAAAGGTCTGTTGTCCATTGCAGCTGGTAAACGGAAACCGTATTCTACCAAATTTTCTTTACGGCTTCTGTCGCCTCCGTACATGGCATGAACTTGCGAGACCGTTACGTGACTTTCGTCCACTACCATCAGATAGTCGTCTGGAAAATAATCCAGTAAGCAGAAAGGTCTTGTTCCGGCATCTCTTCCGTCAAGGTAACGCGAGTAATTCTCAATTCCGGAGCAATAACCCAATTCCCGAATCATTTCTAAGTCAAAATTGGTACGTTCTTCTAAACGTTTTGCTTCCAGATGTTTTCCGATTTCCTTAAAATAATCGACTTGTTTTACTAAATCTTGTTGAATTTCCCAGATAGCACCTTGTAAAACATCCGGAGAAGTCACAAACATGTTGGCGGGATAAATCGTCAGTTTATTGAATTTCTCTATTACTTGAGAAGTCTTGGCATCAAAAGATTCTATTTCTTCGATTTCGTCTCCGAAAAAGTGAATTCTAAAAGCATCATCGGCATAACTCGGATAAACTTCAACAGTGTCACCTTTGATTCTGAAAGTTCCGGGTGTAAAATCGGCTTCAGTTCGGGCGTATAAACTCTGAACCAAACTATGCAATAATTTGGTACGGGAAATAACCTGATCTTTTTCTATTGCAATTACGTTTTTTTGGAATTCAACCGGATTTCCGATACCGTATAAACAAGAAACGGATGCCACAACCAAAATATCTCGTCGACCTGAAAGTAGGGAAGAGGTAGTGCTCAAACGCATTTTTTCCAGTTCTTCATTGATAGATAAATCTTTTTCGATGAAAACTCCGGTTACGGGCATAAAAGCTTCGGGTTGGTAATAGTCGTAATAAGAAACGAAATATTCAACCGCATTATCAGGGAAAAACTGCTTGAATTCGGAATACAACTGGGCTGCCAAAGTTTTGTTATGCGCTAAAACCAAAGTAGGTCTTTGCACTTCCTGAATAACATTGGCTACAGTAAACGTTTTTCCTGAACCTGTAACTCCTAATAAAGTTTGATATTTTTCGCCATCAACAACTCCTTGTGTGAGTTTTTGAATGGCTTGCGGCTGATCGCCTTTTGGACTATAATCTGAGGAAACTTGAAACTCCATTTTTGTCTGATGAAAATTTTAGTGTTGTAAAGATACAAAGTTTGAATGCTATAAGAGAGTCACTTGAAATTAAAAATTTAAGCTATTTCAAAAAATCAATAATAGCCTCATTTACAACTTTAGGCTGATCAGTACTTAAGAAATGTCCGGCATCTTTGATGATTTTAGTCTTGCTATTAACTAAATGTTTCTGTGCACGTTTTAAACTTTCATCAGAATTGATAACGTCATGATCTCCAATTAAAACTAAAACTGGATTTTGAATCGACTTCAATTCGTCATCCGAAAAAGGTCGCATATTGAGCATATTTGAATTCGATTTGGCATATTTATTCGCCAGATAAAATTGTCTTTTATAAGCAGGATTTATGTTTTCGGGATGTGTAGCAAAGGCGTTTAGTGTTTTAGTGAATCTTTTTTCATTGGGGAACAGCTTAAGCAGTAAGGCAGAAGTCGTTTTTCTCATTTTATCAATAGATTTAAACGTTTGTGCAGGACTTAATAAAACTATTTTGTCAATTGAATTTTCTTTTTGAGTAGCTAATAATGTCGCCGTCCAGCCCCCACGTGAAGCGGCGACAATATCGAAGTTTTTTAATTTATAATAAGTGAAAATCTGATTGTACCAAACCACGATCTCTTCTGATGAAAGTGCTTTTGTTGTTAAAGTTGATTTGCCGGGTTCCATCAGAAAGTCGATGGCATAGACACGATGTGTTTTTGCTAAAACTTTTATATTTGGATACCACATGGTAGAACTGGCATCCATGCCGTGTAGCAAAACCAAATCTTTTCCATTTTTGGGTCCGGCTATTATAACATGAGCAATTCCAAAATCAGTTTGAATATTTTCTTCCGTATACGGAACATCCCAAAGTTTTAAAGCTTTGTCGTAGGAGTTGATGTAAGCACTCTTTTCCGTTTTTGTTTGAAAAATATAATCATCAAATTTTACTTTTTTGGAAGAAGCACAGCCGACCAATAAAAATAATAACGCAAATTGTAGAGATAGTTTTAGCATAATGAAAAATTCAATATCCTATAAAGTTACGCTGATGGAATGGATTATCGTATTAGAATTTTATTTTAAACTATCATAATTATAAGGTTTTAGGAGTACAATTATACTTTTTTATACTTTGTGTGTTTTAGTTCAAAAAAGAGTTTTTTCTCTAAAAATCGTTCTTTGGGAAAATTTATTAATTGCTCATATGAACTGGATTCATTATCCTCATGTTTACGCCAAATAAAATTAGCGTACCAATCTGCAAACCAAATCATTTTATTCTTGCTGCTTTCTAAAAATTCACATGTGATATTTATATTATGGCCTTGTCCCCAAATTTCTGTTTTTATATAATCCGGAAAACTTTCACCCTGACTGACTTTTATAGTTCTTCGATCCAATATAATTTCAATATTGTTATGCTGAATAATTTCGGGTTTTAATAATAATCCAAGAACATAGTTGTAAAATATGTTTTTATCTTTTTGTAGTGATTCGTATATGTTTGTTTTATTTACGGTAATCGAAATTATTTTAAATGAAGAGCTTTTGTTGATTACTTTGGCAGTTAATTGAGAAGTGATATAAGAGGAGTGTTCAGGGATAAAATTGGCTCCTTTTTTTTCGATGTTAGGTGTTAAGTTGTATTTTTTATAAATACCATTGATGAAACGCGAAATATATTTTTCCTCATTAGCAGAAATAATAATTCCGGTAATTGTAATGTACTTACTTGAACCTCCATGTCTATTTGGTTTATCAAGAGTCCATCCCAAATCACCACTTTCATCTATGTATATTTTCATCTGTATAAAAAAAAGGGCCTAAGCCCTTTTAGATATTTTTGTTAAAAAATAGTCCCTGTGAACGATGTATTAATAATACATTTATGGTAGATGTTTCACCGCCACGTTTGAACAGGTATTACCTATTTGAATACAAAGATATAATAAAAATCAAAGCAAAAGTTATTTTGTAAGAATTTTATTTATATTTTCCAGTTTTTCCTTTGTTCCTCAGTCAAAAAAGTCCATGCTATAATACGACTTGTTTTTTGGCCTTGAGCCATATCTATTGTTTTTATAGCAGCAGCATTTACCTTATTTAAAGTTCTGTAAATACTGGAAAGATTGTCTCTTTTAGAAACCAAAGTAGTAAACCATAAACACTGCATTGGATATTTGGCACTCTCATAAATCATCTGTGTGACAAAACCTATTTCGCCGCCATCGCACCATAATTCTGCATTTTGACCTCCAAAGTTTAAAACAGGATTTGTTTTCTTTTTTTCTTTCGGATTTAGATTTGAAACTTTTCTAACGGTGCTTTGATTGGCATCTTCGGCAGAAGCATGAAAAGGAGGATTGCAAATGGTGAATGTAAAACGATCTTCCGGTGTGACGATGTTTTTGAATATAAATCTGGATTCCGTTTGTTGCTGTAAACTTATCGCGTCAATAAGTTTTGGATTGGCTTCGATAATTTTACTGCAGTTTTGAATTGCTTTTAGGTCAATGTCGGTACCCACAAAACTCCAATCGTAAATAGCGTTCCCTAATATCGGATAGATGCAATTTGCTCCCGTTCCGATATCCAGACCTAAAACAGAATTTCCTTCAGGAATGATTCCGTTATTCGTTTCTGCTAATAAATCAGCCAGATAGTGAATATAATCGGTACGTCCCGGAATTGGAGGACAAAGATAATCAGAAGGAATGTCCCAATTCTGAATGTCGTAGTAGGTTTGTAATAATGCTTTATTAAGCGCTTTTACAGCCTTTGGATCACTGAAATCAATAGTTTCTACTCCGTGAACATTTACGGCCACGTACTTTTTTAATTCCGGACAATTGGTAATAAGAAGTTCGAAATCGTATCGGGAGCGATGCAGATTTCTAGGATGTAAGTTGTTTTTTTCGGAATTGTCTATTGCTTTCATTTTGTGAATTTGGGTGCAAAGATAGTCATTCCTTTTTTGTGAAGATGCTCTTATGAAAAGGATTGTCTTTACGTTGCGATTAAAAAATTAAAGACGAGACTCGCAAAGATTTTTTCAAGCACGCAGATTTAGCAGATTAGGCTGATCTATTTACCTCATATAAAAAATCTGTGCAATCTGCTAAATCTGCGTGAAAAAAAACTAGGCCTAAATTAAAAAGGAGTCATAATGTTATAATTAAACTTTGCGAGCCTTGCGGTAATTAGCACAGTAACATAAGCAATGCAATTTAAAGGAAATTAATCCATACATTCCATTAGCAATAAATCACCGTCGGAATGTGTAATCGTAACCAACCCGTCTTTTGCAACAGAATTGCTGCTGCCGGTTCTGTAACCAATTGTAAGTGTATCGTTTTCTAATGGATATTTCAGATTAGTGGAGAAAATACTATTTACAACTCCAATCGGAATTAATGAAATGGGTGTTTTGGCCGTATACCATTTTTCAAATTTATTCGGAAGCAGAAATATCTTAGAATGATCGTCGAGAATGACGATTTTAAGCAAATTTCGATAGCGAACAATATTGGTTAAGTTGGTTATCGTATGATCGGCACGTTTTCCGGTGGCCCAAACAACATTAGCAGCAGGGATTTTTCGATCAATTAAATAGTCAAAAGCTTTTTCTAAATCGGTTTTGTTTTGATCGGGGGTGTGTACAATCTCAATCGGATATTGAGTGGTTTTGTAAATTTCAGGATCAAAACCACGATCAAAATCGCCTAAAAGGACATCGACTTTTATGCCTAATTCAATCACTCTTTCGATGGCAGAATCCAGGACGATTACCAATGGAGACCATTCGAGCAGTTGTCCTAATAATTCCGGATGGCAAGCTGCTCCGTTAGCAATGATTAAAGCCGGTTCCTGGTCGTCGCGTACGATATGGTGTGAAGACATTTAGCGTTTTGATTTGAAATGTGCTGCAAATGTACGAAAGTTATAGGCTTTGACTGGGTACCAATTTATTTTATTGGTTGGAAAGCAACGGCATCTACTTCAATTAACATTCCGTCAATTGCCAGTTTGGTGACGGGAATTAGGGTACTGGCAGGAAAGGGTTTGTTTTTCCATGTTTGGCGAATTTCTTCTTCCCATATTTTTAATTTTTCTGAAGAATGATCGACGATCAGAAGGGTCACTTTCATGACATTTTCCGGTTTTAAATGGTAACTGTCCAGAACCGTTGTGAGATTTTTCAAGGCAATTTGAACTTGCTCTCTGAAATCGGAACTCAAATGATGTTCCTTGCCTAGACCGCCACTTTGCCCCGAAATGTAAACGAGTTTGCCATTTGCTTTTACGGAAGAGGCATGACTGAAACCATAAGGTGTTGGGTCAAATAGGGATTCAGGATTTTTGAAAGTTTGTGCTTTAGCAGATAAGCCCCAAATAAATAATAAGATTGAAAGTAAATGTTTCATGTTTTAAAAATTAGAATTGTGAAGGACAAAGGTTACTTAATTCTAATTTTTAAAACATTTACATAGGTTGAGGGTTTAGATTTTTTTTTCGAAATCCTGTTTTTTTATTTCGCTGTATCCAGCAATCTTCTGTGGTAATTAATTTGCCCCAGATGATACGCTAAATGCGTCGCAAGATGCACCAGAAAAAAGTCCGTTGTCATTTCTTTTTCAAAAACAATTAGCGGGTAAATGGTTTCTAAATCAGCTTCGTCGAGTGTGTCAAGAGTTTGATTTACTACAGCTAAGGTGTCGTTAATTTTTTGAACCAATACGGTTCTTGGTACGTCTTTTTGCGAAAATTCTAACTCCCGATTTCTAATGTAATCGGTTTTGCCAATTTGTGCACCGATAAAATGATTGATGTTTCCAATAAGATGCAAACAAAGATTTCCACCTGAATTTAGAATGTTTTTATCGATGACCCAAATTTTAGATTCATCCTGATACGATTCAATTTCGAGTTTCAATTTAGTAAGATCCCGTTCAAAAAGTGATTGTAGTGTTTTGATTGACATGATTTCTAAATTTTATTTTTTATTGGAATCCAGATTTCTTCTTCCGAATTCGGATCGTCTTTTTTATACTTTTCTCCCATTATGGCAAAATGCGGGCGATCGTCAACCGTGTAAGTCGAGTTTGGTAACCACTCTACAAATATAGAATGATAGGTTTTATGGGCTTTTGTATTTTCTCCTTCATGAATAAAAACAGCATATAGTCCGGAAGGAATGACGAGATCTTCCATTCCTGACGGTATTTCACTGAAATTAGAAACTTCAACCGCTGCCCATTTTTCAAAATCATTTTTGGGGTCAAATTCATTAAAATAACCGACGGGGAAAACTTCCAACGAATACAAATCAGTTCCAATTTTGTTTTTTATTTCTTTGTGATGCGGCATGAAAGACGACCACAACTGAAAGGTTTTATTGTCCAGGAAAGACATGGCAATGTATTTTCCGATGAGTTTCTTTTCTGCTGCAATTTCAATTCTGGCTTCCATTTGTCGGGGTGTTATTCGATAGTATATTTTTTTGAATCCGTTTCGGTAAGAGAAAAGTAACCCAAAGGATAATTCGGTTTATCGGTTGTATTAATGATGTTTCCTTTTACTGTTGCAGGAGGAGCTTGAAAAGGGCCTCCGCTATTATTGCCGGCAATACTCACTAAAATATTCATATAATTATAGTACGATTTTGAGATTCCGTAATGGACAATTTCTACTTGATCTCCGGGTTTTAATTCATCATCATCCGAGCTGCTGAAAATTTCATTTCCTTGGTAAAATTTATCTTCAGAAGCATAAAAGGTAGACGTTACTTTGCTGGAATAGGTGTATTTAAATAGATAATAATTTTCTGCGTCGCCAGGATCTGTATAAAAAGCTTTTACTTCAATATCTTTTCGGGTAATACCGCCTTCGTTGTTTTGTTCCAGTCGAGTGATCGGAGCTACCGATTTTAAAATCTCACTTGCCGTATACGTATTTCCGCCACTAACTACTGTCAAAGTATAATTTTCCTCAATTTCAGGTTTAAAAGTGGTACAAACATATTGACCTTTTTTAGGACTTTCTATAAAATTGAATTGTTCATTTTTGCTATTTTTTATAGACACAACAGCACCCGAAACCGTTGGAATTACATTTTGAAAATAACCCGTTGTAGTGGTTAGTTTTATAATTTGTTGATTCCCGGGGGTTCCTTTTTGCCAGGTTATGGCAGCTTCAATTACTAATTTTGGAGGTGCAGTATCCAATTCTACATCAACAACTTCTTCACAGCTTGTGAAGAAAAGGGATATAAAAAATACGATTAAATAACTTGCTTTTTTCATGGTTTATCTTTTGTTTTTCTTTGGAAGAAAATAATTTTTAAAATTTGAAATTGTAACTTACTGCCGGTACCATCCCAAAAATGGAGGTTTTCACAGCTTCGTTTGCACCGGTGTCTACATTTTGACGGAAGTTAATAGAAGCCGCATTTTGGCGATTATATAGGTTGTAAATACTAAAAACCCATTCTCCCTTCCAGTTTCTGTCTTTGTTTTTTCTTGGTGTCAATGTTGCCGAGATATCCAAGTGATGGTAAGCTGGTAGACGATTTTCATTTCTCAATCCGTAGCTTGGTACCGTTATTCCTAAATATTCGTATTGCGCATTCGGATAGGTAACAGGCTGTCCGGACTGTAAAGTAAAGTTAGCACCAAAAGACCATTTTTCGTTTAAATTATAAGCCGATGTAACCGCTAAATTATGTGTTTTATCATAAACAGAGTTGTACCAGCGACCATCGTTTATTCCGGTTTCTTCTGGAGTTCTTCCCGGTGTTTGTTGTTCTGATTTGGAGAGGGTATAAGAAACCCATCCGTTAAATTTACCCTCATTTTTTTTAAGCATTAGTTCTAGACCATACGATCTCATACGTCCGTTTAGAATGACCTGTTCAATAGCATCATTGGCAATCAGATCTGCACCATCGATATAGTCTAAACGGTTTTGAACTTTTTTATAATATGCTTCCACTTCAAGCGAGTAAGCTCCGTTGTTGATGTTTCTAAAATAACCCAAGGCAACCTGATCGGCGATTTGAGGTTTGATGTAATTGTCACTAGGCATCCAGACGTCAAGCGGAGTGGGTGATGAGGTATTCGAAATCAATTGAAGGTATTGCGCCATTCTGTTGTAACTGGCTTTTAAGGCCTCATCATCGTTTAATTGATAAGAAATTGCGAATCTCGGCTCCAGATTATCGTAACTCTGAATAACCTTATTTTTGCCATAAAACTTCGTTGAGATTGGAGTTCCTTTTTTATAAATCTGCGTATTAGAGTCAAAAATAACCGGACTATCGTTGTCATAATAATTAATAGTAGATTCGCCTAAACGATAAAATAAGCTGTAACGCAATCCGTAAGAAACCGTAATTCTTTTTGAAAACTGACTTTCGGCATCGATATAAACCGCAGGTTCAAAAGCATATTTTTTATCTAATTGATCAGGATTAATCCCTGAAGTAGTTCCGGTCGGTTTGATCGTTCCGGGATTAAATCCGTAGTAGATTCCGTTTATACCATAATTCAATTTGAACTTGTCTGAAATATAATGTTTGAAATCGTATTTGATGTTGTAGTTTTTAATTCCGGAATCCCATTTGAAACCTACCAAATCTAAATCAAGACCGTAGTAATAATCACTGTAAATTAAAGATAAATTGGAGAATACTTTACTGGAAAACAGATGATTCCAACGAAGATTTAAAGTTGTATTTCCGTAAGTATTCGAGAAGCTTTTATTAATGCTAAAAACATCTCGACCAAAATACCCTGATAAATACAAACTGTTGTTGTCATTTAATTTATAACTCAATTTAGTATTCAAATCATAAAAATAGGCAGAATTGTCTTTTTGGTCTTCGGATAATTTTAAAAACAGATGGGCGTAAGAGGCTCTTCCTCCAATCAAAAAAGAACCTTTGTCCTTTACCAGCGGACCTTCTGCCAGCAATCTGCTTGAGATTAATCCGATTCCGCCATTCATATGAAAACCTTTGCTGCTTCCGTCTTTTTGGTAAATATCGAGGACAGAGGAGGCTCTTCCGCCGTATCGTGCCGGAATTCCGCCTTTGTATAGTTTTAAATCTTTAATAGCATCGGGATTGAAAACCGAAAAGAATCCAAATACGTGCGAAGAGTTAAATATAGTGGCTTCATCTAACAAAATTAAATTCTGATCTGCTCCACCGCCTCTGACATTAAATCCCGAAGCGCCTTCACCGGCATTGGTAACACCCGGAAGCAACAAAATCGATTTCAAAACATCGACTTCACCCATAACAACCGGCATCTTTTTGATGGTTGAAATCGAAAGTTTATTGGTGCTCATTTCAGGCGATTTGATGTTGATCTTACCTTTGTTATCCGTAATTACAACTTCTTGAAGTTCTTCACCACCTTCCTGTAGCGAAAAATTAGTTTTAGTGTTTTGATTTAAGTCAATTGTTTTTTGAATGGTTTGATAGCCCACATAACTGATTTCGATTTCGTGTTTACCGGAGGGAATAGTTAAGGAATAAAAACCGTATTCATTTGTTGTAGTTCCGATTTTTAAGGAAGGAATATAAATGTTTACCCCGATTAAGGTTTCATTATTTTTAAAGTCATTTATGGTACCGCTTAATGTGAATTTTTCTTGAGAAAATGAAGTGAGAGCCGTTAGAACAAGAAGAATAAAAAGGTTAATTTTTTTTGGAATCATTGTCGTGGTTTTGATATACATAGTTAACAATTCTTATTAAAATATAGTGTCGAACGATTGTTAAATATGAGTTAATAAAAAAAGACAACCGTTTGAGGTTGTCTTCTTTAATAGCAATATAATAAAAACTGCTTATGATTTTATTTCAGCAAGAATTGCATTGAATGTAGCGCTCGGACGCATTACTTTGCTTACTAATTCAGGAGTTGGCTGATAGTATCCGCCCAGTGTTTGAGGTTTCCCCTGAGCACTGATTAACTCTGCATCAATTTTAGCTTCGTTTGCTTCAAATTGAGCTGCAATTGGAGTGAAAATTGCTTTTAATTCAGCATCTTTATTTTGAGCAGCTAATGCCTGTGCCCAATAGAAAGCAAGGTAAAAATGAGAACCACGGTTGTCAATTTGACCTACTTTACGTGCCGGAGATTTATCATTTGCCAAGAATTTGTCGTTGGCCTGATCTAAAGTTTCAGATAAAACAAGCGCCTTAGAATTGTCTAAAGTCTGACCTAAGTGCTCTAATGAAGCTCCAAGTGCTAAAAACTCTCCTAATGAATCCCAACGTAAATAACCTTCTTCTGTAAATTGCTCAACGTGTTTAGGAGCAGAACCACCTGCACCGGTTTCGAACAATCCTCCACCGTTCATTAACGGAACGATAGAAAGCATTTTAGCAGAAGTTCCTAATTCTAAAATTGGGAATAAGTCCGTTAAGTAATCACGTAAAACGTTTCCTGTTACAGAGATTGTATCCAATCCTTTGATGATTCTGTCTAAAGTAAATTCTGTAGCAGCAACCGGATTTAAAATACGGATGTCTAAGTTTACAGTATTGTAGTCTTTAAGATATTTTTGAACTTTTACGATCAATTCTCTGTCATGCGCTCTGTTTTCGTCTAACCAGAAAACAGCCGGAGTATCAGATAAACGAGCTCTGTTTACCGCTAGTTTAACCCAGTCCTGAATTGGAGCGTCTTTAGCCTGACACATTCTGAAAATGTCATTTGCTTCAACACTTTGTTCCATCAAAACAGTTCCGTTTTTATCAACTACACGAACAACACCTTCTTCTTTCATTTGAAAAGTTTTATCGTGAGATCCGTATTCTTCTGCTTTTTGAGCCATTAAACCTACGTTAGGAACACTTCCCATTGTTTTAGGATCAAAAGCACCATGTTTTTTACAGAAATCAATAGTTGCAGTATAAATTCCGGCATAAGAGCGATCCGGGATAATAGCGATAGTATCTTGTTGTTTTCCTTCTTTATTGTACATCTGTCCTGAAGTACGGATCATTGCCGGCATAGAAGCATCAACAATAACGTCAGAAGGAACATGCAGGTTGGTAATTCCTTTATCAGAATTTACCATTGCTAATGCAGGACCGTTAGCGATCGCAGCGTCAATAGCAGCTTCTACTTCAGCTTGCTCAGGTCTTCCTGCAATTTTAGCATAAATATCACCCAAACCATTTCTGGTGTCGATGTTTAATTCATTGAATAAAGTTTCGTATTTTTTGAAAAGATCAGCAAAATAAACTTCAACGATAGCGCCAAAGATAATTGGATCTGAAACTTTCATCATTGTCGCTTTTAAGTGAACAGAAAGTAAAACACCTTCTTTTTTTGCCTCTGTGATAGTTTCAGCAACAAAACTTTTTAAAGCATTTAAGTGTAATACAGAACTGTCAATAATCTCACCTGCTTTTAATGGAGTGCTGGCTTTAAGAACTGTAGTTGATCCATCTTTAGCAACAAATTCGATTTTTACATCATTTGCTTCCGTTACAGTAAGTGATTTTTCGCTTCCGTAGAAATCACCATTTGGCATAGAAGCTACTTTGGTTTTAGAATCAGCAGACCACGCACCCATGGAATGAGGATTTGATTTTGCGAAGTTTTTTACCGCTCTTGGCGCTCTACGGTCAGAGTTTCCTTCACGTAAAACAGGATTTACAGCAGAACCTAAAACTTTAGCATACTTAGCTTTGATTTCTTTTTCAGCATCGTTTTGAGGCTCTTCCGGATAATTTGGAATGTTATAACCGTGTGACTGCAATTCAGTAATAGCCGCTTTTAATTGCGGTACTGAAGCAGAAACGTTTGGTAATTTGATAATATTGGCTTCCGGTTGTGTTGCCAATTGACCAAGTTCAGCCAAAGCATCAACCGTTTTTTGAGCATCTGTCAAAACCTCAGGAAAATTAGATAAAATTCTGCCTGCTAACGAAATGTCTCTTGTTTCAATTGCAATACCAGCCGTTGCGGTAAACGCTTGAACAATAGGTAAAAAAGAGTAAGTCGCCAACAATGGCGCCTCATCAGTTAAGGTGTAAAAAATTTTTGAATTTTGTGTCATTTTCTTTTTTTTTATAATCGTATTACCGCGAAATGGTAATTAAAAGGTATAGTCGGCTCAAAATGAGCGGAGCAAATATAATAAAAACACTCCGAAAACGGTTGCGTTTTAAGGAGAATTAAACAAATTATCAGATTGTTATTTCGAAGTCTTTAAATTATCAAATTGATCGTTTTGATATTAAAAAATTACGGTTTTATTAATTTAAAAAGAAGGCATAAAAAAAACCCGTTTCAAATAATATGAAACGGATTTTTTATGACAAAAAGATAAATGATTATCTTCTTTTATCTCTAATCTTAGCTTTTTTACCAGTAAGTTGTCTGAAGTAGAAAATTCTAGCTCTACGTACAGCTCCTTTTTTGTTGATTTCAATTTTTTGTAAAGCTGGTAAGTTTACTGGGAAGATACGCTCAACTCCAATAGCTCCTGACATTTTACGAATAGTAAAAGTTTCTGTGTTACCAGAACCTCTTCTTTGAATAACAACTCCTTTAAAAAACTGAGTTCTTGTTTTTTCACCCTCTTTAATTTCGTAGAAAACTGTAATAGTGTCTCCAGCTCCGAAAACAGGGAAATCTTTTTTAGCAACTAATTCGGTTTGAACGAATTTCATTAAATCTGCCATGATAATTTTAATTATGGTTTTTTTATAGAGTAACATTCACGGATCTCGCCAGAGGTTAGTCTAATTCGGCTGCAAAAATACAACTTTAGTTTTAATTTGCAACTTTTTTATTGTCTGTAATTTTAAGTGTTTTTCAGAAGTAAGATTCTGACTGTCAGTTGCTAATTTTGGTTTTCGTACTGAGACTGAGAACTGAGACTGTAAACTAGTTCTCAAACGTTTCGACCAAAGAAATTTTCTGATTGATAATTACAGAACGAGCTTGGCTAATTTAACTTTTCGTTTCAGTTGTTTGATGTTTTTATCTGTTTTTTTCTTCACATCGGTGTATTTGTCAGCTCCTAATGAAGAAGATAAGCTTTTATCTCTTTTGTCAAACAAACCATCTATTTTACTGTCCCGGTCTGCTTGTGGCAGTTTCTTTTTGTCGAGGTCAAATAATCCGGTAACAAGGTCATTATTGGCTTTGTCAAAACTGCTTTTTTGTTTGGCGTCTAAAGAAATTCCTTCTGTTTTACCTAATTCAGAGGTTAAGGACTTTTTGTTTAAAGCCTGTGCAATACCCGCAGACGAAATTAGAAACACAAGGCAAAAAGTAAGTTTTAGTAGCGCATTTTTCATAGTTCTATTTTTTAAATTGTTGAAATTCAATCTTATAAATGTATGAAAAAAGCTAAAAACGTACAAGTAATTATTTTGAAGTTTTTTAGTCTGGGTGCTTAGTAATAATTTAGTGTCAGGCTGAGCGAAGCGCTTCGACTTCGCTCAGCGTGACATTTGTATTTTTTTAGTTTTAATTCCTGTTTTTTTATCCTGAAGGTTGAGACTGAGACTGCAAACTGAGACTAGGATTGAGACTGCAAACTGAGACTACAACCTACTGCTCCTCTAACAAATCCGGACGCCTGTTCTTAGTATGCTCATACGCCATATCCTCACGCCATTTATCAATTTTGGCAAAATGTCCGCTGGTTAAAACATCCGGGACTTTCCATCCTTTATAATCTGCGGGACGGGTATAGATCGGACCCGAAAGTAAATTGTCCTGAAAACTGTCTGTTAATGCAGAGGTTTCGTCACTCAAAACACCCGGAATTAATCGGATCAAAGCATCGGATAAAACCAAAGCACCTAATTCTCCACCCGATAAAACATAATCACCAATCGAGATTTCTCTTGTAATAAAATGATCGCGAACCCTTTGATCAACCCCTTTATAGTGACCGCATAAAATGATGATATTTTCATACATCGACATGGTATTGGCCATTTTTTGGTTTAAAGTTTCACCATCCGGAGACATATAGATGATGTCATCGTATTCACGTTCGCTTTTCAAATGTGTGATGCAGGCATCAATAGGTTGAACCGTCATCACCATTCCGGCACCACCGCCAAACGGATAATCGTCGACACTTTTTTGTTTGTTTGTCGTATAATCACGCAAATTATGAAAATGTACTTCGACCAAACCTTTGTCAATAGCACGTTTCATAATGGAAGCCTCAAACGGACTTCTTAATAATTCCGGCAAAATCGTTATAATATCAATTCGCATTTCTTTTCTTCAATAGTTCTGTGCGGCAAAGATACAAAGTAAAAAGTAGCGAAATTTTAAAGATTTAAAAATTGAAGATTTATGGTTGAAATAAAATAGCCAAACATTTAATGACATAAAGATTTATCGGATGTTTTTTAGTATTTTTAATTTAAATAGGAAGAAGTTGGTCGGACTTAAAATAATCCTTTTAGTATGAAAAATGTAGCGCTGCTTTTCAGTATGATTTTTATAGTGTACTCCTGCAAGGATCAGGTAAAAACACCCAATTTGGATCCGTCAAAGAAGGAAAGAATAGTAAAACAATATTTCGAATATTACAATAACCACCAATGGAACGAACTGGCAACGCTGTATTCGCCAATAGCAGATTTTAAGGATCCGTCATTTGGACCCGAGATGACCATTCAAACCCGGAGACAAACCATTACTAAATACAATAAGCTAAATACCCTGTTTGCCGATTTGCATAGTGAAATCGTTAAAATTTATCCCTCAGATGAACAACATATAATTGTAGAACTAGTCTCAACAGGTACAGCTGCTGATAGCACAAAATTTAAACTACCAATCTGCAAGATTTTTACAATTGATAAAGGAAAAATAACACAGGATTTTACCTATTTTGACAACTTTGATGATTCAAATTCTGATAAATAAAGCTAGATTTACTTTTTGAATTCAAGACCCGGAATAGAATTTCGGAAGCGCTTTTATGATTCATAACAGCCAGGTAACAGTCAATTTAAAATTATTTTATTTCTTTAATGCTATAAAAATAAACCGTAAATCTATTTCCAATCCTTTAATCTCACACCAAAGCTTATATGAGAAAATTTTTTCTTTTAGTTATTGTACTTTTTTATTCCTGTAATTCAAATAAAGAAAATGCCTATTTCGAAGATATAAAAGAGAATGATGTTGCGCTTGCTCCACCTGCGCCCGGCGACTGGTTGTATGATCGTGACGAAAAAGGGCAGAGTTTTGAAAAATTCATGAAATCAAAACACATTATTCCAACCAAAGAGGCGAATATTATTTATATAAAACCAATTGGCAGTTTTACGGCTTTGCAAACCAAACAAATTGAATTGACGAGGGAGTATCTGCAAATCTATTTTCAATTGGACACCAAAATTTTGGAAACCGCTTCAAATAATATTATTCCTGATCATGCCAGAAGAATAGGAAGAGAAGAGCAGGAGCAGCTGTTGGCAGGTTATATTTTAGACAGTGTTTTAAAAAAGGATAAGCCATTAAACCGAATTGCCGTAATGGGATTGACAGAACTGGATTTATTTCCTTCCTCTAGTTGGAATTACGTTTTTGGATTAGCGTCGTACACACAGAAAATAGGAGTAAGTTCCATTTATAGATTACAAGATGAAAAATTAACAGAGGCCAATTTCAATCTGTGTTTATCTCGATTGTTGAAAGTAAGTTCACACGAACTCGGGCACATGTTTGGATTAGCCCATTGTATTGAGGCCAATTGCGTGATGAATGGAACAAATAGTATCCCGGAGACAGATGAACATTCTATCCGATTGTGCTCAAACTGTCAGAAAAAAATAAATTCCGGTTTAAAATACGATAACAAAAAAAGATTGAATGAACTCGCAACTTATTTTGAGCGAAATAATTTGATGCGTGAATTGCAGTTAATGAAACGCGATCTTGCGAGTACTCGATTTTAATAACCAAAATAAAACCTTAGAATTGAAAAATACAACTATGAAAAAAATAGGACTTGTAGGCGGAATCAGTTGGATTTCGACAATTGATTATTACCGATTTATCAACGAAGGCATCAACGAAAAGTTAGGTGGACTTAATTTCGCCGAATGCATTATTTACTCGGTGAATTTTGATGATTTTCAAAGAAATAACACCAACGGAAATTGGGATGCCACTTTTGATTTGCTTTTAAATGCCTGCAAAAACCTCGAAAAAAGCGGTGCCGATGCCATTGTTTTGTGTGCCAATACGGCTCATGCGGTTTCAGACAGACTGGAGCAGGAAATTAATTTACCATTTGTACATGTAGTGACCGCCACAGCAAATGCAATAAAGAAACAAGGATTGAAAAAAGTCGGTTTGTTGGGAACGAAATTCACTATGGAAATGGATTTTTACTTCAAAAAACTGGCAGAAAATAACATAGAAGCCATTGTTCCTTTTCTTCAGGAAGAAAGAGATTTTGTGCAGCAAACCTTAAAAGAAGAATTAGGACGAGGAATAATAAAAGAACAAACCAAGAGAGCCTATCTCTCAATTATTGAAAAATTAATTGAAAACGGAGCAGAGGGAATAATTTTGGGTTGTACCGAAATTCCCATGCTGATTAGTCAGGAAGACGTTCCGGTTCCGGTTTTTGATACGACAAAAATTCATTCGGAAGCGGCGGTAGAATTTGCTGTTTCTGCAGAATAATAAAGGCAATGGGCGAGCAGAAAATCATAATGGCTATTTCAGGAAGTACGAGAAAGAACTCGAATAACTTTAAAATTCTGAAATTCATTTCGGAAAACATAAGCAGTGATTTTACGGTAGAAATATTCGAAGATTTAGAACGTATTCCTCATTTTAATCCGGATCTGGATACCGAAAATCCACCCGAAGAAGTACAGGCTTTCAGAAATAAAATTGAGACCGCAAGTGGGGTCATAATTTGTACTCCCGAATATGTATTTAGTTTGCCCGGAAGTTTGAAAAATGCCTTAGAATGGTGTGTTTCTACTACGGTGTTTTCAAATAAAAAGGTAGGTTTGATCACGGCTTCTGCGTCCGGAGAAAAAGGCCATGAGCAATTAGAGTTAATAATGAAAACTATTGAAGCTAAATTTAATGAGGAAACTCAACTTTTGATACAGGGAATAAGAGGCAAATTAGATTTGGATGGAAATATTACGGATGAAAAAACGTTGCTCAACCTTCTTAAATTTATCAGGAATTTTGAAAAACAAATGAAAGAATTCAATTAAAAATAAAACAAATATGCAAAGTTTCGGATCGAGTAAAATGTTTATAAAAGGCGATGAAATAGAGTGGGAAGTAGTAGGGGAAGGTATCAAGCGTAAAATTCTGGCTTATGATGATAAAGTCATGCTGGTGAATGTTCATTTTGAAAAAGGAGGAATTGGCGTTTTGCACGAACACTATCATTCGCAGGTAACCTATATTGCAAGCGGTAAATTTGATGTTACAATTAATGGTGTCACACAGACTTTAAAAGAAGGAGACAGTTTTTATATTCCTCCTCATGCCATTCACGGTGTTGTTTGTTTAGAAAGCGGACTTTTAACCGATGTTTTTAGCCCAATGCGGGAAGATTTTATGAAGTTTTAGGTTTAAAGGCGCAAAGGTACAGCGGTTTAAAAAGTGAAAAGTGAAAAAAACTTTGTGACGCTGCGACTTCTCTGTTTGTTTCGTTAAAAACGCCTTCTAAATATCAATTAAACGTTCTTTTATGAACTATTGTCACCCTGAGCGTAGTCGAAGGCTGGTTAGGCAAAAAGGGCTTCGACTCCGCTCAGTCTGACATAGAGATTGAGCTTTTAAAAAAAATACAAGGGGATAAAGGTTTGAAAAAAAGATTCAAAGAAACGCTGAACCTTTGTACCTCCGAACCTTTGCCCTTCAAGAAAAAAGTACCTAAAAAATTATAATTTTTTTAAAGTTTAGGTTGAAATTAGAATAGTATTTTTGCAAAATGAATTTATCTAAAACGAATGTCTTATTCATGGCAGCTTGCACCGGACTGATAGTTGCAAACCTGTATTACTGCCAACCCTTGATTGTTTTAATCGCCAACGAATTTAAAATTCCCGAAGCAAGTGCCGGAACCATTACCTATCTGACTCAGGCAGGTTATGCGATCGGACTGTTTTTTATGGTACCGCTTGGGGACAAAATCGAACGTAAAAAGCAAATTTTAATGACGACTTTTGCCACGGTAATTGCTTTAATTATTGCTGCGACGTCTACAAACTTTTTTGTTCTGCAAATTGCATCATTGCTTATCGGAATCACTTCGATAGTGCCACAGCTTATTTTGCCTTTGGCAGCTTCTTTAACTGCTCCGGAACAACGTGGAAAAGTTGTTGGAACAATTATGAGCGGATTACTACTTGGTATTTTGCTTTCCCGAACATTAAGCGGATTCATTGGCCAGCTTTTCGGATGGAGATCGATGTTTTGGATTGCAGCAGGAATTTGTACTTTGATATTTTTTGCCATTCAGAAGAAATTACCGGTCAATAAACCTCAATTTGATGGTTCTTACGGTCAATTAATTAAATCACTGTTTACACTGATAAAAACACAACCGGTTTTACGGGAAGCTACTCTAATCAATGTGTTTTGTTTCGCACAATTTGGAGCATTCTGGACCACAATGGTGTTATTGCTTTCAGGTGAGCCTTTTAAATTTAATAGTGCCACAATAGGACTTTTTGGAATTGTCGGAGCTTCAGGAGCTTTAGCAGCACCTTTGGTTGGTAAAATGGGAGACAAAGGAAATCCTAGAGTTGCAGTGGGTTACGGTTGTTTGTTGATGTTAATCAGTTTTATGGTTTTCTATTTTTCAATAGAAAGTGTAATCGGAATTGTGATCGGAATTGTTTTTATTGACATTGGAATTCAGGGCGTTCACATTTCAAATCAAACCCGCGTTTATTCGCTTTTGCCTGAAGCGAGAAACAGATTAAATACCGTATTTATGTCGTTTAGTTTCTTGGGAACTGCGGCAGGATCGGCTTACGGATTGTTATTGTGGAAATTAGGCGGATGGCATGCTGTGACCATCGGATGTGCTGTTCTGGCCCTACTGGCATTGATAGTTTATGGAGTTACTTATAAATCAAAATCGAAAAAATAGAAAGCACAAGTTGATATAGAATTAATTTGTAAATTTGCAATCAAAATTAAAAATAATAACAATGGAAAACGGAATATACGCTAAATTCAATACTAGCAAAGGTTCAATTTTAGTAAAATTGACTCACGATTTAACGCCAGGTACAGTTGGTAACTTCGTAGGATTGGCAGAAGGAAATTTAGAAAATAAAATCAAACCACAAGGGAATAAATATTACGATGGATTATCATTTCACCGTGTAATTCCTGATTTCATGGTTCAGGGAGGTTGTCCTCAGGGAACTGGAACAGGTGGTCCTGGTTACAAATTTGATGATGAATTTCACCCAAGTTTGAAACACGATCGTCCGGGAGTTTTGGCTATGGCTAATGCAGGAGCAGGAACAAACGGATCTCAATTTTACATCACTCACGTTCCAACTTCTTGGTTAGACGGAAAACATACTGTTTTTGGTCACGTAATTGAAGGACAAGATATCGTTGATGCAATTGCTCAGGGAGATGCTCTTGAAACTTTAGAAATTGTAAGAGTAGGAGAAGAAGCTCAAAAATGGAATGCTATCGAAGCTTTCAGAACTTTTGAAGGTTCTCGTGCTAAACGTGAAGCAAATGAAAAAGCGGCTGCTGAAGCTAAAATGGAAGAACTTGCTGCTGGTTTTGATAAAACAGAAAGTGGGTTACGTTACAAAATGATTCAAAAAGGAGATGGTAAAAGAGCTGAAGCTGGTAAAACAGTTGCGGTACATTACGAAGGTTCTTTAGAAACAGGAAAAGTTTTTGATTCTTCTTACCCACGTAAAAAACCAATCGAATTCAGATTAGGTCAAGGTCAGGTTATCGAAGGTTGGGATGAAGGTATTGCTTTATTACAAGTTGGAGACAAAGCTCGTTTTGTTATTCCTTCTCATTTAGCATACGGATCTGCAGGTGCAGGAGGAGTTATTCCGGCAAACGCAACTTTGATTTTTGACGTTGAATTAATGGAAGTAAAATAAGAAATTAGACCGCTTTGTTCTAATTTAAATACTGTCTAAATAATAAATCCCATTCATTTACGAATGGGATTTTTTTATATTTACTTAAAAAACAAAGCTAATGAAATCAACATTTTTAACCTTTGCCGCGTTGGCCTTATTTTTGGCTTCTTGCGGTACTCAAAAGTCAGCTCCGGTTGCTGCGACTGAGCCAGCCGTACCACCAACTGAAACTGCTAAAGGGGTAACATTGACACCTGAGTTGGCGGAAGGTCAAAACTTGTATTCAAACAATTGTGCAAAATGCCATAAATTGTACGAACCTAAAAAATTTACACAGGAAGAATGGACTCCAATCTTAGTAAGAATGGGTAAAAAAGCGCATTTAGACGGTACTCAAATGGCTTCTATTACGAATTATATTAATTCACAATTGTAAACGACTTAAAAAAGCATGCTGTAATCGGGATGCTTTTTTTTTTATTCCTACAAGACATAAAAAAACACCTGCATAAAAGAGGTGTTTAAAAGATTAAGTATTGCTCACTGCAATTATTTTTAAAGATTTTATTCCGGCAGGTAACTCCCAATCGACTTCATCGTTTTCTTTAAATCCAATTATGGCTACACTTAAAGGAGCCAGTATAGAAATTTTCCCCGCTTTTACATCTGCCAATGAAGGTAGTACAATTTGAATTTTCATTTGCTTCTTGGCTTTTACATCTTCAATAGTGACAAATGAATTGATTCGGATCACTAAAGGATCAGGAGTGCTGTCTTTACTGATAATCGCACGGTCTAGTTCATGAGAAAGCTGACCGATTTCTTTTGCATTAATAGCATTTTTACTTTTTAAAATCAATTCCCGAAGTAATTGATAATCTGTGGAGCTGAAAATAGGGGTTGGTTTCATAGTGTTATTATTGTTTATTTATTTGAAAAAAAAGTAATGGTTCCGGTTCTCAACATGTACAAAATATACAGATTGTGACTAGAAGTAAATGAATGTAAATGGGATGTTGGTTGAAACAGGATTATTTGACAGAAGAGAGCTTCTTTCAAATAAACAAATTAAAAAAGAGGTAAATCCTCCGCCTGAAAGAAGAAATTGAAGTAGACGGAGGCCTAATTAATAAAGGCCTTACTATGTGAAATAAATGCAACGGCAAGCGGTTTTCTCCTGAAAGAAAACAGTAGTATAAAAACGGTTGATAGTATAATACTCGCCATGAGTGATCGTTTGGGTGAATTCGTAAAGATACTTAAACTTTTTGAAAAGTTAGGACGGTTATTTCCATTTGATGTTACAACCAATACTTGGCTTCTGTAAATCTTTTAAAGTTCGGTTATATATTAACGCATCTATAGCACTTCGTAAGTCGCTCCCGCTTAATGGAATTCCGTTATTAGGTCTTGAATCGTCTAATTGCCCACGATAAAACAAACGATCGCTGGCATCAAACAGATAAAAATCGGGAGTACAGGCAGCATCAAAAGCTTTTGCAACTTCCTGTGTTTCGTCGAATAAATAGGGGAAATCTATTTTGTGTTGAAAAGCAAATTCCGTCATGAGTTCCGGAGCATCCTGCGGGTATTTTTCAATATCATTGCTGGAAATCGCAATTACTCCAATTCCCTGAACACGATAATCATTTGCGATCATGATAATTTCGGGAATAACATGCAGTACAAATGGACAATGATTACACATAAATATAACCAAAGTGCCTTTTGTTCCCTTTAATTCGTCAAAAGAATACGTATTATTTGAATTCGTATCTTTTAGATTAAAGTTTGGAGCTGCTGTTCCAAGCGGAATCATATTGGAAGAAGTTCGTGCCATTTTAGGAATATATTTATCCAAAAATAACCTTTAAATTCTGTAAAAGAAAGCGCAATGGTATAAAAATGCCCAAAGAAGCTATTATTGTAAAATACATTAGCACTTTGGGCATTAGTTAATTAGTTAAGAATTTAGAAAATTCACCAGATCTTTATTTAAGCGATCCCTTTCGGTATAAAACAATCCGTGTGGTGCGCCTTCATAGGTAATGAAGGTGCTATCTACTATTGATTCCGCTGCTTTTTTTGATGTTAGGTCAATCGGTACGGTTTTATCATCTGTTCCGTGAATGAGTAATGTTGGAACCTTTATAGTATCTAACTCACTCCTAAAATCGGTATTCGTAAGCGATTCGGCACATTTCAAAGTGGCTCGTGGCGAAGCAAAGGAACAAAGCATGCGGTAATATTCTAATAAAGCATTGCTTACCGGTTTGTTGATCACATTTACGCCAAAAAATGTCTTTCCGAAATTATCCAGAAAACCAATTCGGTCTTCCTTGATTGCGGCAGCAGTGGCATCGGCTTTCTCTTTTGGACGGCCATCGGGATTGTCTTCCGTTTTTGAAAGAAAAGGGATAATTGAGGAGATTAGAACCGCTTTAGTAGCGCCTCTTCCGTCATGTCGGCTAAAGTAACGTACGACTTCTCCACCGCCCATAGAAAAACCAATCAGTGTAAAATCGCCCAATTGAAGTTGTTCGATTATTTCGTTGAGGTCATCTGTTAAAGTGTCAAAATCGTAGCCATCCCAAGGTTGTGAAGATTTTCCAAATCCACGTCGGTCATAGGCAATTACTCTGAAGTTGTTCTGAACCAAAAAATCAATTTGGTATTCCCACATCTCATTAGACAGTGGCCAGCCATGAATTAAAATGACCGGTTTCCCTTTGCCATAGTCCCTTACATATAGTTTTACGTTTTGAGCAGTTTGTATGTATTTATCAGTGTTTCGTGCTTTTACATCAAGATCAGGATCGGTATCTCTAAAAGAAGTGAAGGTATTTATAAAACTATTTTCCATTTTTCGTATTTTTTAATGTTGGCAATACTAATTTGATTAGTAAAATTAAAAATGAAGTGCAAAAAAAAGTTATAGAATTGCTGGCAATAATTACAAAATTTTTAGGTTTGTAAATAAAGACGACATAAAAATGGATTTAACCTGGAGTGAATTTGAAAGAACCGATATGCGAGTAGGAACCATAATCGGTGTAAATGATTTTCCCGAAGCCCGAAAACCGGCTTATCAGCTTACAATTGATTTTGGTGTGGAAATTGGCCTCAGAAAATCATCTGCACAAATTACCAAACGATATACAAAAGAAGAGCTGCTTAACAGACAGATTGTAGCCGTTGTTAATTTTCCTAAAAAACAAATAGGGAAGTTCAATAGTGAATGCCTGGTTCTTGGTGCTGTAGGTGATGAGGGTGATGTGATTTTACTGGCTCCTGATTTTAAAATCGAAAATGGCTTGCGGATTGGTTAGTTTTTAGTCTCAGTCTCAGTCTCAGTGTTCAGTCACGGTCTCAGTCTCAGTATTCAGTTTAGATTAGACGCTTTACATTTTACATCTTACAGGTTACATTTCGCAACCACAATTCCGCTTTTCGAGACTGAGACTGAAAACTGAGACTAAATAGTACTAATTTTCGCAACTAATTGTTGTAAAATTAACTGTCCTTCTTCCCAGTATTTTAAATCGGAATCTGAATTGATGTGGCCTTTTTGTCCTACGTTGACAAGTTCACTTCCCCACATTTGGGCAAAGTATTTTTTTCGCTCAAAAGAGGCGTAAGGATCGTTTTCGCTGGCTACAACAATAGACGGGAAAGGTAATTTTATAGTTGGTATTGGAGAAAAATTTCTGATGGATTCCGGAGTATGTTCAGGAGAGTCTACATCTGCGGGAGCTACTAAGAGTGCACCGACAATATTTTTGTTGTAATTTGAAGTGGCCCAATGCAATACCAATGAGACGGCTAAGCTATGCGCTACAAGAATGGTTGGACTGTTTAGTTTGGAAATTTCCTCGTTTAATCTTTCGATCCATTCGGTACGAATAGGCTCATCCCAATTGTCCTGTACAATTCGTTTGGAGTTTTTGAATTTTTCATGCCAGAAAGTTTGCCAATGTTTTTCGCCTGAGTTTCCTAGTCCGGGTAGTATTAATAAATTTGTTTCCATTGCCGTGGATTTGTTTTTAAAGGTTATTTTTCGCGTTGTTTTATAATTCGGTTAACTTCATTTAAGAGTAATGGGAAGCCCGGTTCAGTCATTCCGTGACCATAACCGTCTAACTCAAAAAGTTTGGTCTGTTTGTGTCCCACAAGTTTCATCATACGGGCCATATAAGCGTTTTCTTCATAACGACCCAACATTTCCATTTCACGATCTCCGGTTATTAGTAAGATTGGTGGAGCATCGGAACGAACATGATAAATTGGTGCGTAATTATCGATAGTTGCTTGTGTATTTTGAATTCCATTTTCTTTTCTGATTTCGAAATGAGTAATGCACTGACCACTAAAAGGGATAAGTCCTGCAATTTTATTGGCATCAATGCCTTCTTTTTGTAACCATTTTTTATCCAGACCAATCATTGAAGTCAGGTAGCCTCCAGCGGAATGTCCGGAAACAAAAATCAGTTCCGGATCACCTCCGTAATCTGCAATATTATTAAAAGCCCAGGCAACGGCAGCTGCGCTATCTTCTATACATTTAGCCGCTTTTACTTTTGGCGATAATCTGTAATTGATACCTACAATGGCAAAACCTTTGTTTTTCAGAGCTTCCGGAATTTCCATATGCCCTCCGCTTAGGCCCCCGCCATGAAACCAAAGAATCGTTGCGAAGCCCTTTTTGTTTTTAGGATAATATATGTCTAATACGCAACGTTGGTTAATGTAATTGTCATTTTTATTTGTTGCAGAATCGTAATACTGAATATTGGATTTTATTTCATACTCCGTTTTTTGAGCAAAAAGGATACTTGCAGTAAAGAAGAAATAGAGAAGTAGCAGTTTTTTTTTCATTGTTGCGGGTTTTGGAAAAGGAAGCGATAATTTAAAGGTATAAAAAAAGTCCAAAATGCAGGACATGTTGGACTCGTACTTTTTAAAAAGCTATTTTTAGGACTAAATATCGTCGAAATCAATATCAGTAAAGCTAGATCTCTGTCCTTCAGGTTTATCAGAACCGTACTCTTTTTTAAAATCTTTTTGGTGTCTTTCAGAAATTACCTCTTCGCCTTTGTGGTTCAAGACATACGAAGTCATCTCTTCAAGTATTTCAGCGAAAGCACTAAAATCTTCTTTGTATAAGTAGATTTTGTGTTTTTTAAAGTGAAATGAACCATCTTCTTCAGTAAATTTTTTGCTTTCGGTAATTGTGATATAATAATCGTCAGCCTTTGTCGCTCTCACATCAAAGAAATAAGTTCTTCTCCCTGCTCGTAATACTTTAGAAAAAATCTCTTCTTTTTCTAACATGTCATTTTCTCTCATAATACGTTCTATCATTTTTGGAATTAATAGTACTCAAAAATCATAAAAAATTATCGATTACACAACAATTAAAGTAATTCTTTTTCCGAAAGTTGTTTCAAATATAACGAAGAATAATAACCCTCCTGATTTATTAATTGATTATGAGAGCCTTGTTGGATGATTTTACCGTCCTCAAGGATGATAATTTTGTCGGCATTTTTCGCTGAAGAAACCCGATGACTGACAATTATTGTCGTTTTATCTTTACAAATTTCGAACAAATTGTTCAAAATCGTCTCTTCTGTCTCTGTGTCGACTGCAGATAAGCAATCGTCAAAAAGTAAAATAGCCGGATTTTTAATAATCGCTCTCGCAATTGAAACCCGTTGCTTTTGTCCGCCCGAAAGGGTGATACCTCTTTCTCCTAATACAGTGTCATATTGTTTGTTGAAAGCAATTATATTGTCGTGAACAACAGCGTTTTGTGCAGCTTTAATAACTTCTTCGTCTGTCGCATTCTGATTTCCAAATTTGATATTATTTTTAATAGTATCTGAAAATAAAAAAGCATCCTGAGGAACAATTCCAATGTTGTTTCTTAAATCATTTAAATTTAAAGTACTTATTTCATGTTGGTCAATTGTGATTTTTCCTTGCGTAACATCATATAAACGTGAAATGAGTGATAATATTGTTGACTTCCCGGAACCGGTTTTTCCTAAAATAGCTAAAGTTTCTCCTTTTTTTACTGTGAAAGTTACATTTTTAAGTGCCTCAATATTGGTGTCTTCATAGGTGTAACTCACGTTTTCAAAAGAAATGGAGCCTTGAATATCAGATGGATTTTGATTGTTATTTTTGATTTCCGGTTCAATTTTCAAAAATTCATTTAGACGTTTTTGCGAAGCTTCGGCTTCCTGAACCATAGAAGAAACCCATCCTAATGAAGCAACAGGCCAGGTTAACATGTTTACATATAAGATAAACTCAGCAATAGTTCCGATGCTTTGAATGGTGCCATTAATGTACATAACACCGCCAAAATAAATCACCACCAAGTTACTGATTCCGATTAAAGCAATCATTAGGGGACCAAAAAGGGATTGTACTTTGGCTAGATCCAAGCTCTTTTTCTTGCTTTCGTCAGCAAGAGCAACCATGTTGTTTTGATGTTGATTTTCTAAAGAATAAGCCTTTATTACTCGTATTCCTGAAAAGATTTCCTGAGAGAAACTCGAAACTTTAGATAAATATTGCTGGAAGATGGTGCTTTTTTTATTGATGGCTGAACTTAGTTTGAAAATGCAATAAGAGAGTATAGGTAAGGGTAAAATCGTATACAAAGTCAGTAAGGGAGATACACTATACATATAGATAATCACGATGGCAAAACGGATGAATGTGTTTATCGTATACATAACGGCAGGGCCAACGTACATACGTACTTTTGATACGTCTTCGCTGATTCGGTTCATTAAATCTCCGGTTCTATTTTGTTTGTAGAAATTTTGGGAGAGATTTTCATATTGTTTAAAGACTTCATTCTTTAGATCAAATTCAATATGACGTGACATTACGATTAAAGTCTGACGCATTAAGAAGGTCAGGAAGCCCGCAACAATGGTAGTAGCTATGATTAGCAGTACATTATGAATCAAATCCTGATGGTATGAAGCGATAATTGTTTTCGATGCCTGGTCGGCTTTTGGTAATTTGTCGAACTTTTCAATAGCACTTAATGACCTGCTAATTAGCTTTGGAGTGAATAATGAAAAAATTTGTGCGATTATGGTGATTAAAATTCCTAAAGAGAAACTATATTTATATTTGATGAAGTATTTGTTTAAATAGCGTAATTCTTTCATTTTTTTAAGATATTCAATGTTAAAATGATATTGGTTTTGTGAATTGCTTTAAATAAAAAGCAATAGAAAACGCAATTTGTTCACAATAAATTGATTGTTAATTTGTTATTCTAAAGACAAAAAAATAGCACATGTGTATTTTTTGTTTATGTTTGAGATGTCTTTTTGACAAATTCATAATTTTAACAAATAAATAGTAGCGCTATGGATGCAACTTTCACAACTGGAAAGGAACTTCAAAAAATGGATCCTGTTTTTGGTCAGTTATCTTTTAACGATCACGAACAAATTGTATTTTGCAATGACAAAGATACAGGTTTAAAAGCAATTATTGGTATTCATAATTCAGTTATGGGACCAGCTTTAGGAGGTACTAGAATGTGGAATTATAATACTGAATGGGAAGCTTTAAACGATGTTTTGCGTCTTTCAAGAGGTATGACTTATAAATCTGCAATTACCGGACTGAATATTGGTGGGGGAAAAGCAGTAATTATTGGTGATGCCAAAACGCAAAAAACTCCTGAGTTAATGCGTAAGTTTGGCGAATTTGTTCACTCTTTAGGTGGTAGATATATTACAGCTGAAGATGTTGGAATGGAGACTAAAGATATGGATACCGTTAGAGATGTAACACCTTATGTTACCGGAATCTCTGAAGAAAGAGGTGGTTCAGGAAATCCTTCTCCTGTAACGGCTTACGGTGTTTATTTAGGAATGAAAGCGGCTGCAAAAAGTCAGTTTGGTTCTGATGTTTTAGATGGTAAAAAAGTTTTGGTTCAAGGAATTGGACACGTGGGTGAAACTTTGGTTGAGTATTTGACTAAAGAAGGAGCACAAGTGACTATTACCGATATCAACGAAGAAAAATTGTACCAAGTAGCTTCAAAATACAATGCTACAATTTATACCGGAGAAGATTTATATACTGCAGATGTTGATATTTATGCACCATGTGCAATGGGAGCAACCATCAACGATGATACTGTAAACAAAATAAAAGCTAAAGTTATTGCCGGAGCAGCTAACAATCAGTTGGCAGATGAGAATGTACACGGAGCAAGATTACAGGAAAGAGGTATTTTATATGCGCCGGATTTCTTAATCAACGCGGGTGGAATTATCAATGTTTACGCTGAATTAGAGCACTACGGTAAAGCCGAAATCATGAGTAAAACCGAAAATATCTACAATACAACTTTAGAAATTATCGATTACGCTGTGAAAAACGGAATGACTACACATAAAGCAGCGCTTACAATTGCTCAGAATCGTATCGATCAAAGAAAAATCGAGAACGCTAAGAAGTAGTTTTTAAGACTTAGTCTTTAGAGTCTCAGTTTTCAGTCCCGGTTCTCAGTATACGCTGAAGACTGTGACTGGGAACTGAGACTTTTTTTATTCACTAAAGTTTAAATAACAGATTCTGCAAGGTCTTTTTTTGGCCTTGTAGGTATCATGATTGATGTTTTACCCTTGTAAGATCAAAAAAAGACCTCGCAGGAAAAATAGAATATATGAAAATCAGATACTTAAGAATCGAACTCAGATTATTGATAGATTCTGTAAACTGCGACTGAAAACCGCGACTTTCCTTTATTTACCAGTACATTTTAAAGGCCGCGAGTAAGACTGAAAACGGTGACTGAGACTGAAAACTGCGACTTTCCCCCTACGACTAAAACTTAATTGATTACGAATTGTGTTTTTTATTGGATTAAATTTTATTATAACCTGTTTAATTCTTATTTTTGCACCCTAATTTTAAAATGTTCTTACAAGGTGGTAAATAGAAGACACATACGCGTTAAAGTAATGCAATCCATTTATGCAATGCATCAAAGCGGTTCTGATAATATGGAAAAAGAAGAGAAGTTTCTTTTTTATAGCATAGATAATATTCAGGACTTATACCTTATAATGCTTTCTTCGTTGATAGAAATTTGTAAAAAAGAGTCTGTTTTTTTACATCTTTCAAGTAAAAAACATCTTGCAACTGCTGCAGAACGTAATCCGAACGAAAAATTTATCAATAATAAAATTTTTCAACTACTTGCCGAAAGTAATTCACTTAGTATCGCTTTAGAAAATCGTAAAATCAATAACTGGTCATTAAATGATGATTATATTTTATTGCTTTTAAATGATGTTAAATCAAGCGAATTGTATGCTAAATACATGAGCAATGCGACCAATACTTTTGAAGAAGACAGACAATTTGTAATTGATTTGTTCGCTGATGTTATTGTTCCGAATGATAAATTGTATGAATATCTGGAAGACGATAAATTAACATGGGTTGATGATATTCCGGTTGTAAACACGCATATTATCAAGCAATTGAAAGCGATTAAAACACAAGATCCGGACGATTTTAGAGTGCCAAAATTGTACAAAGATGTAGAGGATAAAGATTTTGCAAAAGATTTGTTTAGAAGAACTGTTTTAAACGAGTCGATTTTTGCAAAAGAATACGATGATAAAACACCAAACTGGGACAGTGATCGTATTGCTGAAATTGATACTATTATTTTAAAAATGGCAATTTGCGAGTTTTTAAAATTCCCTTCAATTCCTGTAAAAGTAACTCTTAACGAATATTTAGAAATTGCCAAAGAGTATTCTACACCAAAAAGTAGTATTTTTATCAACGGAATTTTAGATAATTTAGTTAAAGAGCTGGAAGCTAACAAAAAGATGATTAAAGTTGGCAGAGGTTTGATGTAATTGAAAGTAATTTTCAAAAACTAGAATTTCAAATTCCAAAAAGAATATTAATAATAAACAAAAAAGAATTTAAATTATGGGACAATTAACTCAATTTGCGCCATTTCTATTAATGTTTGTGGTAATCTATTTCTTTATGATCAGACCACAACAAAAAAGAGCGAAAAACGAAAAAGAATTTGAAAGCAGCCTAAAAGTAGGTGACAAAATAATTACAAAAAGTGGTTTTCACGGTAAAGTAGTTGAACTTGCAGAAACTACCGTAATCATTGAAACAATGTCAGGAAAATTAAAATTAGAGCGTTCTGCAATTTCTATGGAAATGAGCGCTGCTTTGAACAAAAAAGCATAGTTTTTTTAAATTCCAAAAATTTTTAAAATCCCAAATTCCAAAGTTGTAATACTGGAATTTGGGATTTTTTTATGGCTGAAAACTAGTATTTGCTATGACTTTGTCATTTGGAGATGTGAGAAATTATATATGTAACTCGGCAAAGATTGACGATTTCAGGGATAAGCCTTCGACTTCGCTCAGGGTGACATTTTGGGGGAAGTTTGGAATTTGGAATTTTAGTATTGGAATTTCAGCCCCTTTTTTTTGTCATTTCGACGAAGGAGAAATCGCATCCAATATTCGACAAAGATTGGCGATTTTCTATGCGGAGTTTCTTGTGTGATTTCTCCTTCGTCGAAATGACACGGAATCAAGTAAAAGTGTAATTTAGAAAAATAACAGGCCACATTTGTTCCTTTCGAGGTACGAGAAATCACACGCTTAACTCGACAAAGATTGGTCGTTTACTATGCGGAATTCCTGGTGTGATTTCTCCTTCGTCGAAATGACATGGAATCAAATAAAAGTGTAAGTTAGAAAAATAACAGGTCACATTTGTTCCTTTCGAGGTACGAGAAATCTCACGCGTAACTTGACAAAGAATGGTCGCTTACTATGCGGAATTCCTGGTATGATTTCTCCTTCGTCGAAATGACACGGAATCAAGTAAAAGTGTAAATTAGAAAAATAACAGGCTACATTTGTTCCTTTCGAGGTACGAGAAATCACACGCGTAACTCGACAAAGAATGGTCGCTCACTATGCGGAATTCCTGATGTGATTTCTCTTTCGTCGAAATGACACGGAATCAAGTAAAAGTGTAAGTTAGAAAAATAAGAGGTCACATTTGTTCCTTTCGAGGTACGAGAAATCACACGCTTAACTCGACAAAGAATGGTCGCTCACTATGCGGAATTCCTGGTGTGATTTCTCCTTCGTCGAAATGACACGGAATCAAATAAAAGTGTAAGTTAGAAAAATAACACGCCACATTTGTTCCTTTCGAGGTACGAGAAATCACGCGCGTAACTCGACAAAGAATGGTCGCTTACTATGCGGAATTCCTAGTGTGATTTCTCCTTCGTCGAAAGGACAAACTGTGCGTACACTCATCTTTGTCTAGCTTTTTTGTCTAACCTTGTCATTTCAAATTTAGAGGTATTATGTTTAAAAGATAGGCGATTTCGAGAATAAGCCTTCGACTTCGCTCAGGGTGACATTTGGGAGAAGTTTGGAATTTGGAATTTTAGTATTGGAATTTCAGTCCTTTTTTTGTCATTTCGAGGTACGAGAAATCACACGCGTAACTCGACAAAGAATGGTCGTTTACTATGCGGAATTCCTGGTGTGATTTCTCCTTCGTCGAAATGACACGGAATCAAGTAAAAGTGTAAGTTAGAAAATTAACAAGCCACATTTGTTCCTTTCGAGGTACGAGAAATCGCATTCAATATTCCACAAACTGCGTGTGTTTGACTTTTGTGATTTTTCGTAGCTTTAAAGTATAAAAGTTGTGTTAAGCAAATTTAATCTGGAAAATCAGTAGGAGACTTTAGTTATCATTCTTTTTTCTCAAGTAGAAACGAGTAAACAACAACACCTAGTTCCCGAACAATTGGAATTTGGAATTTAAAAATATTGGAATTTGGAATTTTAAAAATTTGGAATTTAACTACCTGTATTTATCATTCAACCCAATATGTCCTAAAACCATCGGGATTATCTTTTTGATTCTTGAAAGTTTAGTTTTTTCCTGTTTGGCAGTTTCAATATATTCTAAAAACTCATATTGTTTGTAAGGAGAAAAAGCCTGAAAAGCTTTTGCTAAAGCCGGATTCTGACTCATTTCTTTTTCCAGCAACTCAGAAACGATCGTTTCTTTTTTTGTTGGTTTGATGACTTTTCCCTGTTTTTCGTTTTCAATAGCCTCGAGAATGTATTCTAGAACTTCTTTTTCGTTTACCTCTTCTTTAGAGGTGAAACGCCATTGACGTAATGATTTTGTTTTGTCTTCCTGAGCGTTGATGAGTTTCTTTTTCTCGTCTTTCAAGAAAACGCCATTGAAGAACCAAATGGTAAAATAATCCTTAAAACCCCCAATTCCGATAACATTTTTTTTATTGTAAACATAAACCGGGCCGCCCCATTTTACAGTTTCAATCAGTTCGGTTTTGTCAATAATTGATTGAAGAAGAAGTAATTCTTCCTCCCAATTATTGACTTTGTCCCAAACGTGTTTTTTATCGGATGCTGGTTCCAATTATTTCCTTTTTTTAGGTTTTTCAGGTGCATCAAAAATTCCCGGTACTGCTGTTAACTCGACAATTTTTACAATGACATTAGTTGCTTTTTGAATGCTTTCTGCGGGAACATATTCATATTTTCCGTGAAAGTTATGACCGCCGGCAAAAATATTAGGACATGGTAATCCCATATAAGATAGTTGTGAACCGTCAGTTCCACCACGAATAGGTTTTATGATCGGTTTTATGTCTAATTCCCTCATTGCTTTTTCGGCTATGTCAACGATATGTTTTACGGGAAGTACTTTTTCTTTCATATTGTAATATTGGTCTTTTACTTCAATAGTTACAATGTCTTCGCCGAACTTTTTGGCGAATTTTTTATTAATTTTCTTCGCAATTTTTTCGACTAACTCTTTTCGTTTTTCGAATTTTTTCTTGTTGTGATCGCGAATGATAAGTTCTAAAACGGTTTCTTCAATATGTCCTGCAATATGATGAACGTGAAAGAAGCCTTCGTATCCTTTAGTTTGTTGTGGTGTTTCTCCTTTTGGAAGTTCATTGATAAAATCATTTGCAATCAGCATTGAATTGATCATTTTTCCTTTTGCATAACCCGGATGAACACTTTTTCCTTTAAAAGTAATTTTGGCGCCTGCAGCGTTAAAGTTTTCGTATTCTAATTCGCCAATCTGACTTCCGTCCATCGTGTAAGCCCATTGCGCTCCGAATTTTTCTACGTCAAAATAATGCGCACCGCGACCAATTTCTTCGTCAGGGGTAAATCCAATTCTGATTTTACCATGTTTAATTTCAGGGTGCTGTACCAGATACTCCATTGCTGAAACAATCTCAGTAATTCCGGCTTTATCATCGGCACCTAATAGCGTTGTTCCGTCAGTTGTGATGATCGTTTGCCCTTTATATTGTAATAAATCTTTGAAATAGTCAGGTGATAAAATGATGTTTTTTTCGGCATTCAGAACAATGTCTTTTCCGTCGTAATTTTCAACAATTTGTGGTTTTACGTTAGCTCCGCTAAAATCCGGAGAAGTGTCAAAATGCGAAATAAATCCAATTGTAGGGACTTCATGATCTACATTGCTTGGTAAAGTAGCCATGATGTAGGCTTTGTCGTCTATTGTAACGTCTTTTAAACCAATTGTTTTTAGTTCTTCGACTAATTTATTGGCAAGGTTCCATTGTTTTTCTGTACTTGGAGTTGTTTTTGAATTTGGATCAGATTCTGTATCAATTGTTACATAACTTATAAAACGATCAATAATATGTTGCATTTTTTTATTTTTTAGCAAATATAGACATTTTTCTTAGCTGTAAAATTGTAGCTCTTAATATCTAAATTCAAATAAAAAAGGATTCTGTTTTGTAGAACCCTTTTGTTGTGTTTTATTTTCAGATACTTTTAACGCATCTAAACCCAAGATGATTGGCTGCAGATCTGATTTCTCCTTTTCCTCTTGTGCCGACCATATAGCGTGTGCAATACTGATCGGTGCATAAAAAGGATCCGCCTCGATGTATTCTTTTTTTCTCTGTTGGATCGCTTGGGTCATTGTAAGCTTTCGGTCCTTGTGGGTTTTTGGTGATTTTACCATCTCCGGCTAACGTTTGGTAGTAGTCTACACTATACCAATCGTTGACCCATTCCCATACATTTCCGCCTATGTCATAGAGGCCATAGGTATTTGGTTCGAATTGTGCGGTTGGTGCAATTCCTTTAAAACCATCTTCACCGGTGTCTCCGTCTTTGATTGGAAAGTGTCCCTGATATATATTGGCTTGAAATTTCCCGTTTGGTTTTAATGTATTTCCCCAGGCGTATAAGTTTCCGGTTTTACCGCCACGGGCAGCAAATTCCCATTCCGCCTCAGTAGGTAATCTTTTGCCGGCCCATTTTGCATAGGCAGCAGCATCTTCATAGGTAATGTGGACTACGGGATATTTTTCTTTTCCTTTAATGTTACTTTGAGGGCCTTCGGGATGTTTCCAGTCGGCACCGCCAACATAGGACCACCATTGTAAAAAGTTGTTGAGATTAACTGCGGCTGGTGTCGGAGTAAATATAACAGATCCTGTTATTAGATCTTCTTCGGCTGCCGTTGGAAATTCTTCTTTAGTTGGTTTCTGTTCCGCAACAGTTACATATCCGGTGGCTTTTACAAATTTTGCATATTCTTCGTTGGTGACTTCGGTTTTATCCATAAAATAACCGTCTACATAAACGCGGTGAATAGGAGCAGCGTCTTTTGTTACGCCTTTTATACTGCACAAACTTTCATCTTCAACATTACTGCCCATCGAAAATTCTCCACCAGGAATCCAAACCATTCCTTTTGGTGCTTTAGAGGGGGCAGGAGTTTTGTTTGCAATGGTTGGTTTAAAATCAGATTCGGCTGTAGTATTTGGAGTTTCAGCACAATCTACGGCAGCCAGTTTTTCTTTCGGACTTTTAAAAGTGGTATAACCGAAAGCAAGAGTAATAATGGAGATGGTAAGTATAGCAAAAATCCAATAAGTTTTAGTTTTCATTTTGGGTGATTTTGGTTTGAATGGTATTGTTGTATAGGGTAATAATGCCTATGATATAAAAAAATAACCTTATTAAATACAATTCGTTTAATAAGGTTATCTAATTTCATTTCAAATATATAAAAATTCTACTGTTTCTATAGAGTAAATAGTTTTTATCTGAATTATTTTATTTTTTCATCAGAACTATTTATCTTCTTCAACAAGAGCTACTTCGTATTTGTCTTTACCGTCAACTTGTACGGGTTGATAGTAGGTTTCACCAAATTTGATGTATTTTACATCACCAACGGTAACTTCTTCACCACCTTCAGGCAGGCTTTCGACTATTGTTCCTGCTGTTGGCGCTACTACTTTATAATTGCTGCCGTCTTTTTCATAATAGGTTCCGCCGTAATAATAATTGTTGACCGTTCCTGTATTGACCGTCTGGGCTCCACTCGGAATATTATTGACAGTTCCTCCAACCGGAGCTGGTACGGCAGTGTAACCTCCGCTTGATGATTGGTACCAAACCCCTTGATCATAGTGGTATTGTGTGCTTTCTACGCTAACAACAATTGCTGTAACGGCCAAAGAGGTAATAAAGAATCCCCATGGATGCCAAACCGGTCCCCAATAAAAAGGTCTGTACGGATGGTAGAAATAAGGGTGGTAACAATTGTATCGGTATCCGCCATATCGGTATGCGGGACGACCATAAGCAACATTGTTTCTTCTTACAACCGTATTACGATTGTTACGAACGTGAACGCTGTTGTTTACATTTATGTTTACGTTGTTTCTGTTTTTATTAACAGTATTACCGCTAATGTTGTTTCTGTTGCCGGTTTTGTTTCTGTTTGTTGTAGCATTCCCTCTGTTATTGGTTACTTTATTGTCTCCAATTTTTGTTCCGGAATTATTGGGTCTGGTTACTTTGTTGTTAGTGTTGCCAGATCTGTTGATTGTGGAGGTTTTGTTCCCTGTAGCTGGCCTTGTTGGTCTTGTTGTGTTTGCCGGTCTGGCTTTTGGTGCTGGTCTGGCCTGAGTAGCTCCGCCTGCGCGATGTGCACCGCCGCCGACATGTCCTCCACCGCCTCCATGACGTTGTGCCATACCGTCAAGTGAAATTAGAAAAAAAGAGCCTATCAAGCATTGGACTGCCAACTTTTTAATTGCATTTTTTATATTTTTCATCTTCAGTGTTTTAGGTTCACTAAATTATAAAAAAAAACGTATAAATATTTAAAAATTAAACTGATTTTAACGAACAAGTGCATTTAATTCCGGTTTTTAAGTAAATTTTTGTAGCAGTATTAAACTATCATAGGGACACTTTCAAGTATTATAATTAAATTTGCCACCGAAAAAACAACAACAACAACACACTATGTATAAATTGATAATTCGCCCGATACTTTTTTGGTTTGATCCGGAAGAAGTACATTACTTCACTTTCTCTTTCGTTAAATTCATTTCAAAAATACCAGGAGTTTCGTCAATAATTAAATCCGTTTACGAAGTAAAAGACAATCGTCTGGAGAGAGAAGTTTTTGGAATTAAATTTAAAAACCCCGTAGGACTTGCAGCTGGATTTGATAAAGATGCTAAATTGTATAAAGAACTTTCTGATTTTGGATTCGGTTTTATTGAAATTGGAACCGTTACCCCAGTGGGTCAGGAAGGAAATCCTAAAAAACGTTTGTTTCGCTTAAAAGAAGATCACGCGATTATCAATCGAATGGGATTCAATAACGGCGGAGTTCTGGAAGCTGTAGAACGTTTAAAAAAGAATTCAAATGTTTTAATAGGAGGTAATATTGGTAAAAATAAAGTCACTCCAAACGAAAACGCGGTAGACGATTATATTATTTGCTTCGATGCCTTATTTGATCATGTTGATTATTTTGTGGTGAATGTAAGTTCTCCAAATACTCCAAATTTAAGAGCGCTGCAAGACAAAGAGCCACTAACAGCTTTGTTGCAGACGTTGCAGGACAGAAATATAGAAAAGCAAAAAACAAGCAGTCAAAAAGTAAAACCTATTCTATTGAAGATTGCTCCGGATTTAACAGATGAGCAGTTATTGGATATTATTGATATTGTGAAAACAACTCAGATTGCGGGCGTAATTGCTACCAATACTACAATCTCACGTGACGGATTGCAAGCTGCGAATCAAACAGAAATGGGTGGTTTGTCAGGGAAGCCCTTAACGAAGCGTTCTACAGAAGTTATTCGTTTTCTTTCTGAAAAAAGTAATAAAGCATTCCCTATTATTGGAGTAGGAGGTATTCACTCTGCGGATGATGCCATCGAAAAGTTAAATGCAGGAGCAAGTCTGGTACAATTGTATACCGGTTTTATTTATGAAGGCCCGGCCTTGATAAAAGCCATCAATAAAAAGATTTTAAAGCAATTGTAAAAGTAATGCCTGCACGATAAGTCCGGTGAGGATTGCGGTGCCAAAACTCAGTAAAGTACCAATTAGAACATATTCGGTAAGTTTTCTGTCTTTGGCTTCTTTTAGATCACCAAATCTAAAAACCGATTTTGCAGCCAATAAAAATCCAATGGCTTCAAAGTGACCCGTCAGTATAAAACAGAAAACAAACAGACGCTCTAATATACCAATATAGTTTCCGGCTTTAGCTAGTGAATTATCGCTATGCGCATTGCTACTTTCAGGGCTCCAGATGGAAATAATTATCTTGATAAAAATGGAAGTTGGTTTTGTGACCAATAAAATTCCTGTGATTAATATCCAAAACTGATTGCCAAACCAGCTGATGTCGATTGATTTGTTTTGATAGAGAAAAACAACTCCGATTAAGACTAAAACATGCAGAATTTGGTCTACTATAAACCAGGTGCGTTTTGTTTTATTTTTTTGAAAATGCAGTTTGATCAGATCAATAATTCCGTGTGAAATGGTAATAAAAACGGCATAGGGTATAAATTGAATTTCTCCGACAAGAATGGCCGTCAAAACTCCGTGAAGAAGAATATGAAGATATAAATAAATACTTTTATGTTTTTTAGCTTCTTTATCGGCTACCCATGAATTGGGCTGGCCTATAAAATCGCCTAATAGGTGGGCTAAAAGTAATTTTATAAATAAAAGCATAAGACTATAAAGTATTTATTTGTTTTCTAAAATAACGATCCAGACTTAGTATCAAATCAAATTGGGCACGTTTTTGTCTGCGACTCACAGCAGCTCTTTTGATGCCTAACTTCGGTGCTAATTCTTCTTGAGATAAACTCGGGTTTTCTATTGCAATAGCCACAAATTCGGCAGATTGTGCCGACCAGTTGTCCATAAAAGTAAGGGCTAACTGAAGCATCAGATTCATTTTTTCGTCGATTAGTGGGTTGCCTGTTTGTATCGCTAAAGTCAGTTTTTGTTTCTTTAAAGTCTCAAAAAGTTCCCCCGAATGGATGAAAGCAGAGCCATTGCTTTCAGATATTTTTTCAGCAGCATGTGTTTTGTCGCCAAATCCAATGCTCATTCTCGCATCGAGTTTGATAGATTTTAAATGTGCTTTTACTAAAATCGCCGACAATAAAGCGTCTTCAGGGTTCTTTATTTCAATTTGAAATTCGTCTCCTCTGTATACTTCCCATTGCAGGGGTGTCTCGCCAAATAAAGACAGGATCTTTTTTAAACCTTCTACCCAATCTTTTGATTTCTGTTTTCTGGAGTCAATTAAGTCTCCTGTGATTACACTAGTCATAGATTCAAATATAATAAATAATAATAGTATTACAAAAGTACGCAATATTTTTAAATGTTACGTTTTTGTGTAACATTTTTCATTGTTACGTTATTGTGTAACATCTTCAAATGTTACACAATCGTGTAATTTTAGCATTAAAGAAAATTATAGTTTTTATTTCTTTAAAAAAGAAACTAACTTAGCCTTCATAAAAGAATAAGCTTTGAATAAAGAAATTAAGATTATCGAATGTCCACGTGATGCTATGCAAGGTATCAAGGATTTTATTCCGACTCAAAATAAGGTTTCCTATATACAAGCTTTGCTTAGAGTAGGATTTGATACCATTGATTTTGGAAGTTTTGTATCTCCAAAAGCGATTCCGCAAATGCAGGATACGGTAGAAGTGTTGGCTCAGCTTGATTTATCTCAAACAACCAGTAAGCTTTTGGCTATAATTGCAAATACGCAAGGCGCCATTTCAGCTTCAGAGCACGAACCTATTCAATATCTGGGTTTTCCTTTTTCTATATCAGAGAATTTTCAGATGCGAAATACACATAAAACTATCGCAGAATCTTTAGTTACGTTATCAGAAATTCTTGAAATTGCCGATAAAAAAAACAAAGAAGTAGTAACCTACCTTTCTATGGGATTCGGAAATCCGTATGGTGATCCGTGGAATGTTGAAATAGTAGGGGAGTGGACGGAAAAGTTGTCTAAAATGGGAGTGAAAATCTTATCGCTTTCCGATACGGTCGGAAGTTCTACACCGGAAGTGATTACGTATCTTTTTTCGAATTTAATTCCGAAATACCCACAAATAGAATTCGGAGCGCATTTGCATACGACGCCCGATAGTTGGTTTGAGAAAATAGATGCCGCGTATAAAGCAGGTTGCATCCGCTTTGATGGCGCTATTCAGGGGTTTGGCGGGTGTCCGATGGCTACTGATAAACTAACCGGAAATATGCCTACAGAAAAGTTGATTTCTTATTTTACCGCAAACAAAAAAAGAACAGAACTAAATTCTTTAAGTTTTGAAAGTGCTTATAATGAAGCCTCAAAATTGTTTGGGAAATATCATTAAAAATGAAGTATTTTTGTTTGACATAGAAAATAATAATCAGTAACTCTCAATTTGGAGTTCTTTAAAATCTAATTATCAGGTAGTCATGAAATTGTACTTTCAAAATAAAATACTTCCATTTATTATTTTTTCTTTATTCTTCGTTTCCTGTTCAAGTGATTTAAATTTTGATCAAGTTGATGACTTTAAGTTGCAACCAGTCTTGGTCGGTAATTTGGCTTATTTTAATGTTCCCGCGAATCAATTTGTTGATAATGGAGTTGAGCAAATAATTACATCTGATGTACAGGAGTTTGATGTTTTTAAGGAAAAGTTTTTACGGGATGATGTGGTGAAAGCTGAGTTTGATTTTGAAATTGAAAATACAATAAACAGAGCTTTTACGGTAAAATTATTGCTTATTAGTGAGGATAACAAAACGCTGGAAACGATAACACTTTTAGTTCCTGCTTACTCAGGGAGTTCAAATGTAATAAAGTACCCTACAGAAGTATTTGAAAATCAAAGATTAGCATTGTTAAAGCAAACAACTAAAGCTGGCTTTGTATTACAAATGGACGCTGGGCCACCTTTAAATGAAAATAGTCCGGGAAGTTTAAAATTGAGATCAGGTGCAACAGTTTATATGGAAATAGAATGAAGAAGATAGGGTTAATTTTAATAATGCTTTTTCAGTTTTCCTCTTTTTCTCAGAACAAAGAAGTACTGTATAATTTCACCTCCATTCCGCAATCATCACTTGTAAATCCGGGTGCTGATGTCTCATACAAATTTTATTTTGGAGTTCCGTTATTGTCCGGAGTTTCTGCTAATATAGGATCAAAGAGCTTTTCGGCCTATGATTTATTCGCTGATAATGGAGTTGATTTTAATGATAAAGTCCGAAGCATCGTAAACCGATCATCGAATACGGATAAAACACATATCAATCAACAGCTCGAAGTATTCTCAGGAGGTTTTAGAGTGGGAGACAGGGACAGTAAATCGTATGTTTCGTTTGGAGTGTATCAGGAATTTGATTTCTTGATGTATTTCCCCAAAGATGTAGCTGTTTTGGCATTAGACGGAAATCGGAATCATATTGGAAAATCATTCAATTTAGGAGATTTAAATCTTAAAGCAGAAGTACTTTCTGTTTTTCACATCGGATTTCATAAAAAGGTAAGTGAGAAGTTAGTTCTTGGTGGCCGTGCTAAAATTTATTCAAGTGGTGCCAACATAACAGCGACAAAGAATTCGGGTTATATTTACACCGGACAAAATGCCGGAACACCCAATTTTTACAATCAGGCTATTTCCTCCAACCTCGAAATCAGAACTGCAGGAATTGCTACTTTTAGAGAAGACGACTATAATGGAAATATAGCAAGCGATCTTGCCCGAAATACCTTTCTTGACGGAAGTTTAGGCCTCGGTTTCGATGCCGGACTTACGTATTATTTTAAAGAAAACCTTCAATTTACAGCGAGTGTTGTGGATGTCGGTTTTATTAAACAATCCAAAGATGTTCAGACTTATACGTACAAAGGATTTTACAAGTATGATGGTGTAAATCCTATTTTTTCGGGTACTAATGACCCTGAAAATGCTTTTGATGAGTTCAAAAAAGCCATTCCACGCGATACACTTTATTCGAAATACACCACTTGGAGACCGGTTAAATTTTATTCCTCTATGCAGTATTCGTTCGGAGAATCCCGCTCAGATGAGGATTGTAATTGTAAAGGAAGCGTGGGGAGAAAATATGTAAACGCCGTGGGAGGTCAGTTGTTTATGATGTCAATGCCAAAAGCTCCTTTTGCTGCTTTTACCGCTTTTTATCAACGTAGTATTTTTGAAAAACTGGATGCAAAAGTTACGTATACATTTGATACTTTTTCTAAGAAAAATATCGGTTTAGGACTTTCGGGAACAATCGGAAAATTTAATCTTTATGCTCTTGTTAATAATGTTTTGGAATATAAAGATGTTACAAAAGCCAAAAGTCTGGCATTTCAATTCGGATTTAATTTTGTTTTTCAGGATAGTGATGAATGATGTGTTTTACTGTGATGTGTTTTAACCATATAAGTGATATAAGTTCATATAATAGCTTGGCTTAATTGGTGCGAATAGGAGTTTTTTTTAGTTCATTTTAGAGAAAAGCAAAATTTAAATGAACTTATGTTACTTATATGGTTCAAAAATTTAAGTTACCTATTTCGTTTGTGTTATTCTTTGCATTGGCTATGATTGAATAAATAGGAATGTTATAATGCTATATTTAACCTTATAAGTGATATAAGTTCATATAATAGCTTGGCTTAATTGGTGCGAATAGGAGTTTTTTTTAGTTCATTTTAGAAAAAAGCAAAATTTAAATGAACTTATGTTACTTATATGGTTCAAAATTTAAGTCACCTATTTCGTTTGTGTTATTCTTTGCATTGGCTATGATTGAATAAATTTGAATGTTATAATGCTATATTTAACCATATAAGTGATATAAGTTCATATAATAGCTTGGCTTAATTGGTGCGAATAGGAGTTTTTTTTAGTTCATTTTAAAGAAAGCAAAATTTAAATGAGCTTACATTACTTATATGGTTTAAAAAATTAAGTCACCATAAGTAATGTAAATTCATATAATAGCTTGTCTTAATTGGTTCAGATTAGAGTTTTTTTTTAGTTCATTTTAAAAGGAAGCAAAATTTAAATGAACTTATATTACTTATATGGTTCAAAAAAAATAAGTTATTTATCTCGTCTTTGTGTCATTCTTTACGCTAGCATTAGCGGTGTTATAATACAGAATCTAGTACTTTTTCTTTGTAAGTTCTTTCTTGTAAATTAAATTTTATGAATAAGTTAGTGAACAAGTTTCCAATTTATTCACTATATTTGCACGCAATTCAACTAGAAATTGCAACATGATAGCACACAACTCCAAGATTATCGGCGAAGGTTTAACTTATGACGATGTATTATTAGTACCTAACTACTCGAATGTGCTTCCACGCGAAGTGAGCATCAAATCAAAATTTTCAAGAAACATTACATTAAACGTTCCAATAGTATCAGCTGCTATGGATACCGTTACCGAAAGTGCAATGGCAATCGCTATGGCGCAGGAAGGCGGAATTGGTGTTTTGCATAAAAATATGACGATTGAGCAGCAAGCTGCAAAGGTTAGAAAAGTAAAACGTGCTGAAGCAGGTATGATTATCGATCCGGTAACTTTACCGTTGACTTCAACAATTGCAGATGCAAAAAATGCAATGAAAGAATTCGGAATTGGTGGAATCCCAATTGTTGATGAGAATAAAATTTTAAAAGGGATCGTTACAAACCGTGATTTGCGTTTTGAGAAAAATGGTGCCAAGCCTATTGTTGAGGTAATGACAAGTACAAACTTGGTTACCGTTGCAGAAGGAACTTCATTAGAGCAGGCAGAAGTAGTTTTACAAGGCCACAAAATCGAAAAATTACCGGTTGTAAATGATAAATACGAATTAGTTGGTTTAATAACTTTTAGAGATATTACCAAACTAACTCAAAAACCAATCGCAAACAAAGACGTTTTTGGACGTTTAAGAGTTGCTGCTGCAATTGGAGTTACAGGAGATGCCGTTCAAAGAGCAGAAGCTTTGGTTGCTGCAGGAGTAGACGCTATTATCATCGATACCGCTCACGGACATACAGAAGGTGTTGTGAATGTATTGAAAGAAGTAAAAACAAAATTCCCAAATATTGATGTAATTGTAGGTAACATCGCAACTCCCGAAGCGGCTAAATATTTAGTGGAAAATGGTGCTGATGGTGTAAAAGTTGGAATCGGACCTGGTTCTATCTGTACAACTCGTATCGTTGCCGGTGTTGGTTTCCCTCAGTTCTCTGCGGTTCTTGAAGTAGCAGCAGCTATAAAAGGAACAGGAGTTCCGGTAATTGCTGATGGTGGAATTCGTTATACAGGAGATATTCCTAAAGCTATTGCTGCCGGAGCTGACTGTGTAATGTTAGGTTCATTATTAGCAGGAACAAAAGAATCTCCAGGAGAAACAATCATTTTCGAAGGAAGAAAATTCAAATCTTACCGTGGAATGGGTTCTGTTGAAGCTATGCAAGGTGGATCTAAAGATCGTTATTTCCAGGATGTTGAAGACGACGTTAAAAAATTAGTTCCGGAAGGAATTGTTGGTCGTGTTCCTTACAAAGGAGAATTAAACGAAAGCATGCTTCAGTTCATCGGTGGTCTTCGTGCTGGAATGGGATACTGTGGATCAAAAGATATTCCAACTTTGCAAGAGACTGGACGTTTTGTTAGAATCACTTCTAGCGGAATCACAGAAAGTCACCCGCATAATGTTACGATTACTAAAGAAGCTCCAAATTATTCTAGATAATTAGAGTTTTTTTATAGAAATATAAAGGCTGTTTCACAATTCGTGAAACAGCTTTTTTTTTGTCATTTCGAGCGAAGTCGAGAAATCACACAAGAAACTCCGCAAACCTTTTCCATAACTTTGTCATTCTGAGGAACGAAGAATCTTCACAAGAAACTCCGCAAAGTAAAGCTCAAGACAATTGATTCAGCGAACGAAGATTCTTCGTTCCTCAGAATGACAAACTGGGTGTGAGCTGCGTGTGTGATTTCTCATGCTTCGAAATGACAAGTTTATAATTGCCTTTTGAGGATGACCATGAGATAACAGGGTTTTATGAAAAGTAATAAAAACTTTGCGACGCTGCGACTTTACGAGAAATCAATGTTCAAACTTAAAAAAATACAATTCTCCTAGAAAAAAATTATTGAGCTATTTCTCGAACTTTTTGATTGTCTAAAATACTCTTTAAAAAAGGTTCAACTTGTTTGTCTATATCTGACTCCGAAATTTTCAATGTTTTCGGATCATGAACCAATTCGAACCAGGGTTTTGGTCCGTCAAACGGATAATTGCCAAAAACAATAACCGGAGTTCCTTTTACTTTTACATTTTCGCTGTCTTTCAAAATCCATTCGTCTGCCCATTTGTATAGATATTTAGCATCCTTTTCAAGAAGTCTTAAGCAAGAATGAGAGGCAGGATAACCCGGTAATTCGTATTGATGAAAACCAACTCCCAGTTTATTTTCGATATTAAAATTCCATTTTAAGTCCCATTCATCATTAAAAGTACTGGTTGTTTTTTCAGCTTTCCAATTGGTGAAAAATAAACCGGTTGGTGTTGGATCTTTTTTTCTTCCCATATTGGTTGGACCGGTATAAACCAATTCGCCGTTTTCATAAGCGGCAAATGCCTGAGCCGGATAAGAGAAAATCAGGACTTTTGAAACGTTTTCTAAAGAAGCAACATGCAACGGAAAGGGGAGGTAATAAACCAAATCACCGCTAAAATCAGTTGGGACAATAATAGAGTCCATTTTGGTAAGGTTGGCCTTGTCAGTTCGGTTTACGGCGCAAGCAATACTTAACTTACTGCTGTCGGTCTTGTTTGTTTTTAACCATTCTTTGGTGTTTTCAAAGTGGTAGGAAACTGAAGATTCAGGTTTTTTATATGTTATCGTTTTCTTCTCTTTAATTGTAGTTTTGGTAGTGCGTTCGTTTTTACAAGAAAATAAAATCAAGAGGATTAAAATCAGAACGAATGGGGTGTTGTGTAACTTTTTCATACAGAATATTTTAGAGTACTAAAGTTCTGTTTTTAATGCCGGAATTAATTACACAATTCCTGAAATAGTTTATTTGATTTGCATTTTTCTAAGATTTTTTTGAATCATAGAAAAGGTATTTTATATGTGTGTTCTCTCCTGCAAGGTCTTTTTGGTGCAGGTGTAAAGCGTAAATAAGGATGCCTACAAGGTCAAAAAAGACCTTGCGGGAAAACTATAATGTATAAAATGTTAGCTCCAGATCTATGTCTCTATGTGTTAAATAAATAGGTATAAATACTAAATTAACCCTTTTATCTTAGCATGTTGTAGTAAAAGAATCGTTTTGGCATCCAAAATTTCACCAGATTCGATCATTTTGTAAGCTTCATCAAAAGTATATTCTAAAACTTCAATATTTTCTTGTTCGTGGTCCAGTCCGCCACCTTCGTTTGTTTTCATGGTCTCGTCATATTCACCTGTAAAGAGGTATAATATTTCCGTAACTGAGCCTGGTGACATATAAGTTTCTATCACTTTTTCTACTTTGCTTAATCGGTATCCGGTTTCTTCTTCGGTTTCGCGAATGATGGCTGCTTCTGCATTTTCCTGATCCAAAAGTCCGGCGCAAACTTCGATCATCATTCCGGTCTTATTTCCGTTAAGGAAAGTTGGCATGCGGAATTGTCTCGTTAGCACTACCGTTTTCTTTGTTCTGTTATAAAGTAAAATGGCAGCTCCGTTCCCGCGATCGTAGACTTCACGGATGTGGGATTCTGTTTCTTTATTTCCTAATTGATAATCAAAAGTTACTTTGTTTAAAGTATACCAATTGTCTGATAATAATTTAGTTTCTGTTATTTTAATTTTAGGATTTGTCATAGGAAAAAATGTTTTGCATAAAAAAAACGCTCTGATGATCAGAGCGTTTAGTATTAATTATTTCGTTATTGTTTGCTTTCTGTCTGGCCCAACCGATACAATTTTGATTGGCACTCCAACTTCTGCTTCAATAAATTCGATATATTCTTTTAGCTCAATTGGCAATTGATCGTAAGTTGTCATTCCAGTTAAGTCAGCTTGCCATCCTTTGAACTCTTTGTAAACCGGAGTTACATTTTCCGGCTCGATGTTGTAAGGAAAGTGAGAAATGTTTTCTCCTTTGTAGTTGTACTCCGTACATACTTTTAAGGTCTCAAATCCTGAAAGAACATCGCCTTTCATCATCATTAATTGAGTTACACCATTTACCTGAACAGCATATTTTAAAGCTACTAAATCTAACCATCCACAACGTCTTTGTCTTCCTGTTACAGAACCAAATTCGTTACCAACTCTTGCCATAGTGGCACCAACTTCGTCAAAAAGTTCTGTTGGGAATGGACCACTACCTACACGTGTAACGTAAGCTTTGAAGATTCCGTATACTTCTTTGATTTTGTTAGGAGCAATTCCTAAACCAGTACAAGCCCCGGCTGCAGTAGTGTTTGAAGATGTTACGAAAGGATAAGTTCCGAAATCAACATCTAACAAAGAACCTTGAGCTCCTTCGCATAGAATAGATTTACCTGCTTTTTGAGCTTGGTACATGTATTCTTCGCTGTCAATAAAATCTAATTTTTTTAATTCTTCAATAGCTTCGAAAAACTCTTTTTCAAGTTCGTCTAAGTTATATTGGATCGCAACATCATAAAAAGCAATCATTGCTTCATGTTTGTCTGCTAATGCTCTGTATCTTTCTTTGAAATCTTCTAATTCGATATCTCCAACGCGCAATCCGTTTCTACCGGTTTTGTCCATATAAGTTGGGCCAATTCCTTTAAGTGTAGAACCGATTTTTGCTTTTCCTTTTGATGCTTCTGAAGCGGCATCTAGCAAACGGTGTGTTGGTAAAATTAAATGTGCTTTTCTTGAAATGATCAATTTAGATTTAATATCAAGATTAAATTTTGCTAAACCTTCGATTTCTTTTTGAAAAACTACCGGATCTATTACAACACCATTTCCAATGATGTTTACTGATTTTTTATGAAAAATCCCGGAAGGAATGGTTCTTAATACATGTTTGATTCCGTCAAATTCTAATGTATGTCCTGCATTTGGTCCTCCTTGAAAACGTGCAATAATATCATAATTAGAGGTAAGAACGTCAACAATTTTTCCTTTACCTTCATCTCCCCATTGTAATCCTAGTAATAAGTCTACGGTCATTCTGTTTTAATTTGCGTTGAGACAATTTAAATTGCCCTACTGATTAATGTAGTTAATTTTCTTCTTTTATTTTTAAAATAATTCCTTTCGGACTATTGTTTTTGTTTTTTGTTCCCGTAGAAATACAAAGAGTGATTGGTGATCTCGATGTCAAAGATTTCTTCGATTGTTTTTTTGATGGTTTGAATTCTTGGATCACAAAATTCGATCACTTCACCGGAATCAGTCATGATAATGTGATCGTGTTGCTTATCAAAATAAGACTTCTCATAGTAAGCCTGATTTTGCCCAAATTGATGTTTTCTAACCAAAGCGCAGTCCAACAATAACTCGATCGTGTTGTATAAAGTTGCTCTACTCACACGATAGTTTTTGTTCTTCATTTTGATATAAAGATTTTCTATATCAAAGTGCTCTTCGCTATCGTAAATTTCCTGAAGTATAGCATAACGCTCAGGAGTTTTGCGATGCCCTTTTTGCTCAAGATACATCGTAAAAACATTTTTTACAATTTCTTGATTTTTAGAATTGTCAGTTGAAATTAGTGTCATAATCTGGCAAAGATAATTTTTTATTTTAATGAATAAAAGTTTCAGGTTTAAAGTTTAACTTTCAAATCGGAGTTTATGTGTGGCAAAAGCTCTTGTTTAAGGGTTTTGCGTTACTTTTTTTTACCGGTTTAAGTTCGCTTTATTAACATATTTATTTTTATTTGAGATAATACTAACAAAATTTTTAGTTGGTTTTTGTCATAAACATAAACCAGTTCCATTCCCATGTTTTGCCTTTGTCGTCACTCATGGCCTGGCTCCAGATTGGCTTTTTTTTATCGCGGGCATCCCAACGGAATACCTGAATTACGTTTCGACCTTCAAAAGTGTCTTCTGAGAAAAAGTGTCCCACATTGTCTTCAAAGGAACCGATTACAGGTTGGTCTAAAACCCCCGTTGTTGAATCGGACCAATAAATACTCCACAATTTTGTGGCAGGATTAAACAAACGAACTGTCATTCCTTCAAATGGTTCGCCATTAAACGTGGCGAGGAAATTATCAATATTACCAATTCCGTTTAGGATCTTGTACATTTCCTGTGTGGAGGGAAATTCAATCCATTCGGTGCAATTGGCAAATCTTTTTTTTAATTTTCTGTTTTGAATAATAGATTTTCCCTGAAAAAAGTCAAAATCATGTTTTGAGGAAGTTTCAGAAGCGACAATTACGAGGCTTCCATTTGCGTCAAAATTTAATTTCGGAATTTCTAAGGAATTATTTTTCATCAGTATAATTTTAGTATAAATAGAGTAGGGGTATCGGTTTAGGTTCGGTATTCGCGAGTTACTTTGTCGACTCCGTCAATTTTTTTAATGGCATTAATCATTTTCTTCAAAATGGTGTTGTTTTGAACAATCACCGCAATCTGACCGTGGAAAATTCCGGCATCGGTACTCAAAGAAATACTCTGAATATTGACACTCATATTGTTCGAAATTACTCTTGTCAGTTGGTTTGTAAGTCCTAAAACGTCCATTCCGGTAATGTTGATAATGGCTTTGAATTCTTCCTGAGACGAATCGATCCATTTGGCACTCATGATGCGGTAAGCATAATTTGACTGCATTCCGATCGCATTTGGACAGTCCTTTTTGTGAACTTTAATTCCTTCGTTTATGGTTACAAATCCAAAAACATCATCCCCCGGAATCGGGTTACAACATTGCGAAAGTTTATAATCGAGTTTGTCATGCTCGGTTCCAAAAACCAACATATCATAATTGCTACTTATAACAGGTTTATGAATATCGTCGGCTGCGGTATCTTTATTTCTTTTGATTTTATTTTTAAAGAAATTGATAAAGGTGTTGCTTTTTTGAGCAGCATAATCTTTTAATTGCTGATTTTCAATAGCGCCAATTCCAACTCTGTAAAATAAATCTAAGCTTGTTTTTAGTTTAAAAAAGTTAACTAATTCATTAATAACCTGTTCGTTGATGGTTATTTTTAAATGTTTTAGTTTTCGGGTAAGTAATTCTTTTCCTTCCTCACCGATTTTCTTAGTGTTCTCGTTCAGAACATTTTTAATCTTGGTTTTTGCTCTGGAAGTGGTTACATATTCTAACCAGTTTATAGTTGGTTTCTGATTTGCAGAAGTAATAACTTCAACCTGATCACCACTTTTTAATTCGTGATTTAAAGGAACAAGACGTCCGTTTACACGTGTTCCTCTGGTTTTGATTCCAATTTCGGAGTGAATACTAAAAGCAAAATCAAGCGAAGTGGCTCCTTTTGGCAGTGATTTTATTTCTCCTTTTGGAGTAAAAATGAAGATTTCTTTTGAGTATAAATTCATTTTGAAATCTTCCACAAAATCAACCGCATTTGTCTCCTGATTTTCTAAAGCTTCGCGAAGCAAATTCAACCAAACATCTAATCCGCTTTCTTCTGTGGCTCCGTTTTTATATTTGTAATGGGCTGCGTATCCTTTTTCGGCAATTTCATCCATACGTTCACTTCGAACCTGTACTTCAACCCAACGGCCTTTTGGTCCCATAACGGTAATGTGCAGGGCTTCGTAACCTGTTGATTTGGGAGAGGAAATCCAGTCACGTAAACGACTTGGGCTGGGTCTGTAATGATCGGTTACGATAGAATAAATTTTCCAGGCGATAAATTTCTCATCGTGTGGATCTGATTTGTAGACTATTCTAAGGGCAAATTTGTCGTATACTTCGTCAAAACTTACATTTTGTGCACGCATTTTTCGACGGATCGAATAGATTGATTTTGGACGGCCTTTAATAATGTAATCCACATTTTCGGCGTCTAAAGATTTTTTCAAAACATCAGAAATGTCTTTGATATAAGCATCCTGTTCTTCTTTGGTTTCTCTTATTTTGCTGACAATATCTTCATAAACTGCCGGCTCGGTATATTTTAAACCTAAATCTTCCAGTTTTGTTTTGATGTTGTACAATCCTAAACGATGGGCAAGAGGCGCATAAATATACAGGGTTTCTGAGGCAATTTTGGTCTGTTTGTATTCAGCCATAGAATCCATAGTCTGCATATTGTGCAAACGATCTGCTAGTTTGATTAAGATCACGCGAACGTCATCGTTAAGCGTCAGAATCATTTTTCTGAAATTTTCTGCCTGCATTGAGGCATTCAAATCTCTTTGAACCATCGAAATCTTGGTTAGTCCTTCGACCAATTGCGCTACTTTTGGATTAAATAAACGCTCAATATCTTCCACCGTTATTGGGGTATCTTCCACAACATCGTGCAATAAAGCCGCAGCAATAGAGGTGGCTCCCAAACCAATTTCGGAGGCTACAATTTTTGCAACAGCAATAGGATGAAAAATATAGGCTTCACCGGATTTGCGTCGCTGCTCTTTATGTGCATCAACTGCTACATCAAAAGCTTTTCGAATCAGTTTTTTGTCGGTAGGTGATAAAGTCTGGTAGCTAATCCGAAGTAATTCTTTATATTCTTGGGCAATTGCTTTGTTTTCTTTTTCAATATCTATTTCTATCATAACGGCATAGTTCAAGTACTAAAAATAAGAATAAGTTAGAACATACGCAAGGGAATAGCGTGTTGATTTCAGATTTTAGATTTTAGTTTTTTGAAGGGAATAGTTTTCAGTCGCAGTTTTCAGTCTCAGTTTTCAGTCCGGTTTAGAACGTGGGATAAGAATTAAAAAAAAATCTCAGTTCTGCGTTTTCAATTTAACTTTGAAAACGCAGAACTGAGACTGCGACTGAGACTGCGACTGCGACTGAAAACTATTCCTTAGTAAAATCTAAATCCTGGAAGTCGTAACTGAAATCCGTTAATTCAGAAATAGGGAGCATTTTTAGATTCGCTACTTTTCCACTTTCATCGTATTTAAATAAGAGATGAGCGTCGGCATGGAAAAATGCATTGTTCCATTTTACGACATAGTTGCCGTCTTTATAGAAAAAGATTTCGCCTGCCAGTTGTGGTGAACGTTGAGAAGCAAAGTATACTTTTCCTTTTTTCTCTGTAATAGTGATTTTTCCAAACCAATTGTCCTGGTAGCTTCCTGTAATTTTACTGAAATCTGTTTTAAGTTTGTCTTTTTTGTTTTTTGCAACCGTGGCCCAAACTTCATCGGTAACTTTATCGGCAGATGCTTCGTTGGCTTTTACTCTGTTGCTGTAAAGCGTTACGTAATCTTCGGGTTTGATGCCTAAATAACTGTCTTTGATCGTATTGGTAATGGCGCTAAACGCTGCTCCTGATTGTTGATTGGTCAAAACAATAATTCCTAAACCTATTTCAGGAATTAAAGTGGTTTGTGTTACGTTTCCTTCTAAACCACCGGTGTGAGAAACTTGTTTATAGCCTTTTACATCATTCAAAAACCAACCTAAACCGTATCCTGAGAAATGCGTGTTGTAGGGAGGTCTTGTTTTGGCAGGGATGATGGTTTGTAATTGCCACATTTCGTCGTGCTCTTTTTCTGAAAACAGTTGTTTATCACCATATTTTCCGTTGTTGATTTGTAAAATAGCCCATTTGCTCAAATCGTTTACACTTGAATAAATTCCGGCTGCTCCATCAAAAAGTTGGTTTTCGTATCTTTTGATTGTTTTTAACTTTCCATCAACAGGAACGTGAGGTGTAATTACGTTTGAAGTATCTTTTAGACGTTTTATCGACGCGACACTTTCGTTCATTTCTAACGGTTTCATAATGCGGGTTTCGACAAACTCTGCCCAGCTTTGACCGCTTACAACATGCACAATTTCACCTGCAATGATGTACATTAAATTGTCATAATCGTATTTTGTTCTAAAACTGGAAACCGGTTTTAAATAGCGTAAATTATGAATGATATCCTTAGCGGTAAAATCACTTCCATCAGGCCAGATCATTAAATCTCCGGCACCAAGTCCAAGTCCGCTGCGGTGGGTTAGTAAATCACGGATTGTAAATTCCTCCGTTACATAATCGATTGACATTTTAAAATCCGGGAGGTATTTTACGACTTTATCATCCCATTTTATTTTGCCTTCATCTACCAACATAGCCAGTGCGGCACTTGTAAAAGCTTTACTGTTTGAGGCGATTCCAAACAAAGTATTGGCATCTACTTTTTGTTGGGTTATAACGGATTTTACGCCATATCCTTTTGCCAGAACTACTTTTCCATCTTTTACAATTGCAACTGAAATTCCGGGGACATCAAAGGCTTTTATCGTTCGATTGACCAATTCATCGACCTCCTGATTGGTAATTTGTGCTGAAACTGAAAAACTAAATAATAAAGCTAAAAGTGATACTTTGTAATTCATAATTATTTAAAATTTGGTGTTAATTAAATCCTCTTTGGCGCTTGGCTTCGAAAATTAAAATGGCTGCCGCAACAGACACGTTCATACTGTCGATTTCGCCTTGCATTGGTATAATGATATTTTGTGTAGCAGCATCACGCCAGTCTTGTGTTAGACCTGTGGCTTCTGTTCCGACAACCAAAGCGGTTGGAGTTGTGAAGTTTTGTGTGTGGTAAGAGGTCGAATTTTGCAACGTTGCGCAGTAAAAATCAATCTTTTTTTCTTTCAAATAAGCGATAATTTCTGCAGTAGTTCCTGTGGCAATTTGATTGGTAAACAAACAACCTACACTGGAACGCACAATATTAGGGTTGTATAAATCGCTTTTTGGATTGGCAATTAAAACGGCATCTAAATTAGCAGCATCTGCGGTACGTAAAAGGGCTCCTATATTTCCGGGTTTTTCCGGAGCTTCGGCTACTAAAATTAAGGGGTTATCGGATAATTTTAAATCCGATAATTGCATTGATTTGGTTTTGGCTACTGCCAAAATACCTTCTGTAGTATCGCGATAAGCCAATTTTTGGTAGACTTCTTTGTTGATTTCGATGAGTTGAACCGGCGAGTTAACGATTTTATTGATTTGACTCTCCGTTACTAATTCGGGTAAAAATAAAACGGTTTCAATTTCATACCCTCCTTTTATGGCGATAGAAATTTCACGTAAACCTTCAATCAAAAATGTTCCGGTTTGTTTGCGGGCTTTTGCTTTTTCCTGAAGTAAAACAAGCGATTTGATAAACGGATTTTGTATTGAGGTAATTTGTTTCATTTTTTTTAAAGGAACTAAGTTTTTGAGGGGCTAAGGTACTGAGATTTTTTTTAAAGTTGTATAGGGGTTGAGTTGCAAAGTGGCAGAGTTTTTTTTTGAGGTGCTGAGGTACTGAGTTGCTAAGGTTCTGAGTTTTTTTTAAAGCTGCAAAGGCTCAGAGAGGTAAAGCTGCAGAGTTTAGTAAAAGGTTTAAAAGATTGCCACGAATTTCACGAATTGGCGCGAATTTTTAAAGTTTGACTACTATTATAATTCGTGTGAATTCGTGAAATTCGTGGCAAAAAATTATCTTACGGATTGCTTAATTTTTAAACAATTCTGTTATTTCTTTTTCTACGGGATGGGGTGCTGTAAAAGTATATCCCATGATTTTGGCAATGGTTTGTGCGAATTGTTTTTGATACAATTGCGTAGCTGTTTTGATTTCTCCTTTTGGCGCTATTTCAGGGCCCATTGCGGCAAACCAGATTTGTGAGGCTCCTTCAATATCTTTACCGTGATCGGTCCATTGTGCTTTTGTTTTGTCTCCGCGACCGTGATCTACCGTAATTAGTAGTGTCGTTTTGTTTTTGTATTGTGGATCATTTTGTACGAAATTCCAGATTTCTTTGATCCATTTATCAACTTGGTTTGCGGCATCCAGATACGATTTGTAATGTCCTGCATGAGCCCATTCATCGGTTTCTCCGTAAGCAATATAGAGTACTTTTGGTTTGTTGGTTTTGAGTTCGTTTAAGGCTTCATAATGGGTGAAAACATCAAGGCATTCGTCTTCATGAAAAGGCTTAAACGAGTTATCACGCATTTCGTTTAATAATTTATGATTTGCTGTTGGCTTCTTTCCGCCTACTTTATCAAAGGCCGAAATTACGGGGAAGTTGCTTCTTTTTTCGTTTAGAATTCTGTCAAAAGCATCCCAGGCACCAAAAGCAACCGTTTTTCCTTTTTCCTTTGGCTGCTGATTTAAAAATTCCAAAACATTTACATTTGGATTGGCTTTGTAAGAGTTAGCATTGATCTGCAAATCTACGTTTCCAGTCATGATTTCACTGTATCCGGGATAACTAAACCAGTATGGATTGGAAACGTCAACGTTATTTCCGAAATCGCGATTGCCATAAATTTGCCCTTTCGAAGCAATTTCAGACCAGAAAAAGGGCATTATTTTTTTGCGACTTTCATTGCCGTCAGCACTGTAATATTTCTTGTAGATGTAGGTACTGTCTCCCTGATTGAATTTTTTGTCGTTGGCAATTGCGGTATCCATCCCTTTAAAGACTTCCTGCCACCTAAAACCGTCTGTGGTGATGATAATAATATTTTCTGTTTTTTGTGCGCTCGATAAAAAGCCAGTTAAAACGAATACAATCAAAATTACTTTTTTCATAGTTTTATATTTTAAATTTAGTAACCATTTCACATTTCACAAAAAACATCTAACTCACATTACAAAATCCCTCTCGACTTAATTTCCAGATATTTGTTAATAGCGTCCAAAGTCAGATTTTCGGGTTGTGTAAGTATCGAATGAATTCCGTACTTTTTAAGTTCGTTGGCGATTAGTCGTTTTTCGAACATGAATTTTTCAGCAATAACCTTATCGTATATTTCCTGTATCGTACCCGTTTTTTTATGGATAATTTCATTCAGTTCAGTATTGCTGAAGAAAATCACCACTAATAAATGGCTTTTTGCAATTCCTTTTAAATAAGGTAATTGCCTGTTTAGACCATCCATTGTTTCAAAATTGGTGTACAGAATGATCAAACTTCTTTGGTTGATGTTTTTCTTGATGTCAACATACAAACGGCTGTAATCACTCTCAAAAAAATCGGTTTTGATGTTGTACAAAGTCTCGAGGATCTTTTGCATTTGTGAGCCTCTTTTTTCGGCAAAAACTCTGTTTTCGACTTTTTTAGAGAAGGCAAAAATTCCTGCTTTGTCTTGTTTTTTTAGAATTACATTCGATAAAACCAAAGTTGAATTTATAGCATAGTCCAATAAACTTAAGCCGTTAAAAGGCATTTGCATGACACGTCCTTTGTCAATTGCCAGATAAACTGATTGTGATTTTTCGTCCTGAAATTGATTTACCATCAAAGCATTTTTCTTTGCTGTTGCTTTCCAGTTTATAGTTCGCAGATCATCGCCCTGAACATATTCTTTGATTTGTTCAAATTCCATGGTATGTCCAATACGGCGAATTTTTTTAATTCCGTATTGAAACAGGTTGTTCGAAATAGCAAAGAGATCGTATTTCCTTAATTGAATATAAGACGGATAGGTTGGAACCATTTGGTCTTTGTCAAAAGTAAACCTTCGGGAGATTAATTTTAATGGGGAAGAAACATAAATATTAAGGTTTCCAAAATAGTATTCGCCACGTTCCGTCGGACGCAAATCATATCCGATTTCTTCCTGAGCGGAGGCTTTTATATTTTTTATAATTTTGAAATCACGGACTTGAAATTGAAACGGAATTTCATCAATGACCTTCGCCGAAATCGGAAAAGTATATTGATTTTTGATTGTAATTTGTATTGGGTTTAAATCGCCATTTGATAGTTTTTCGGGCGTATTTCTCGATGCTTCAATACCGGTTCTTGCTAAATACAGGAGTAAAATGTCTAATACTAAGAAAGTAGTGAGAACTAAAACTATAAACCAAACACCGTTATATAAAGTTGGAAAAATAAAAGCACAAAAAAACAGTCCGACAATACCCAGAAGCACATAGAAGAAGAAGTTGTTGATGTATAGACTTTTTATGAATTTCACGTTTTTAATGGTTTCAGGTTTTTTTGTTTCAAGTTTTTTTGTTTCAGGTTTTTTTTGTTTCAGGTTTCACGTTTAGGATGTTTCGTGTTACTTTTTACATTTTACAAGGAACATTTATCTTGGAATTTCAACGGTTTCTATGATTTGTTTGATGATTTCAGAGCTTGTGATTCCTTCCATTTCGCGTTCCGGTGAGACGATAACACGGTGTTGTAGCACAGGAACAGTTGCGTCTTTAATGTCTTCCGGTGTTACAAAATCGCGACCGCGAATGGCTGCAAAACCTTTGGCTGCATTCAGAATTGCGATTGAGGCACGAGGAGAGGCTCCAAGGTACAAGAAGGCATTTTCACGTGTGTTTACTACGATTCTGGCAATGTATTCCAATAGATTTTGTTCTACTCTGATTTGTTTGATTAATGCTTGGTAGGCTTTGATCTCTACTGCAGAAAGTATCGTTTTTATCGCTTCCAGTTTGCCGTGATCTTGTAGCAAATGTTCTCTTTGAATGATTTGAATTTCTTCATCCAATTTTGGATAATCGATGGTGATTTTGAATAAAAAACGGTCTAATTGTGCTTCAGGTAAACGATACGTTCCTTCTTGCTCAATAGGGTTTTGTGTGGCAATTACCAAAAAGGGAGTTTCTAATTTATAGGCAGAGCCATCAATAGTAATCTGACGTTCCTCCATAACTTCAAAAAGGGCAGCCTGTGTTTTGGCAGGAGCACGGTTAATCTCATCAATTAGGATTAAATTAGAGAAAATTGGTCCTTTTTTAAATTCGAATTCAGAGTTTTTCAGATTAAAAATCGAAGTTCCTAAAATATCGGAAGGCATTAAATCAGGTGTAAATTGAATTCGGCTGAAACCAATGTTTAACGTTTTTGACAGTAATTTTGCCGTAATGGTTTTAGCAACTCCGGGAACTCCTTCCAACAAAACATGTCCGTTTGATAGTATAGCAACCAAAAGCTGATCAATCATTTTATGCTGACCTACAATTACCGTTTCCAACTCTTTTTTGATACTGCTAACGTGGTCTAAAAGTGGCGTTAGGTTTAGTCGGGTTTCAAAATTTACATTTTCGTTTGTAATTTCTGTTTTTGTTGTATTTATATCGTCCATGTTGTGGTATGTTTTCTTTTGAATGAATTTCTGTTAAAAGTATTAATTTAAAATCTTCTCGATGGCATTATTAATTCGAATTAAATCTTCTTCGAGACTTCCGTGATAACTTCGTCGGTATTCGTTGATCAAAAATACAAGTTCGCGGATGTCTTTTTCCTCTTTTCCTGATTTGTGATGCAGTTTCTGGATAAAAGTATCGTCGAGTTTTGTAGTGTCGATTAGGTACTCATTTCGTATTCTTTCGAGGAAATAAATGATTTTTTTATCGATAATGTTATCATGATCGCCTTCCTGGTAGTATAAGTTTCCGATAGTTTTGGTAAAATCAACGGTTAAGTTAGGGAGCGGTTTTAAGATTGGAACGATTCTCTGTTTTCGTTTGGCATTAAAAAGAATAAAAATCAGGATTCCAATTAGCAACAGGTACCACGCCCATTTTAGTGCGGGCTGACTTAAAATGTATCGCAACGGCGAATCAGAAATGGATTCGCTGTTTTGTCCTTTGGTGTACCAGTAAATGTTTCCCTTTGGCATATACGAAAGTACATTTTCGGCATACTGATAATGATCCTTTTTTAATAAATGGTAGTTGGTAAAAGCAACAGGTTGCATGTGCAAATAAAAATAGCCACCCGAATAAGGGACTTTTATAAAGTTGACATGTTTTTCTTTTTGATTTCCCTGATAGCCCAAAATGGTAGTCGTTGCCGTATCTATTTTTGTGAAATAATTTTCAATACCAACATCTTTAAGCAGGTATTTTTTGGAACTTACTTTTGCGTTAGCCATCCAGACCTTTGCATTAGGCGCAGCTTGAAAGTTGGTGTTTATCTCAATCTTCAAACTATCTAATATGGACTGGGGAAATGTTTTCATGCTCAAAAAAGCATTATTTCCATGAGATACAAAGTAAAAAAGTTCGGTTATGGACTGATCGTCAATATCGCCAAGTTCGGCTATATTGAAAAAAGTACCTTTAATGCTGTATTTTCCGGAAATGGTATCGGGAATGTATTTTGAATCTAAAAACTCATAAGGAGTTATAGTAGCTATGCGTTCGATTTTTTGCTTTTTTAGTAAGCCACCAATTTCTTTGTCAAAAACATATAATCCGTATGGAATTTTATCATTGACAGAGTAGGTTGGTCTCCAATCGATCGGTTTGGGTTTATTGGCACTGGTTATTACAATAAGAGCAAAAACAAAAACCAGAATAGCGATGTAAATTTTGACGGATTTATTCATTGCTAAAGGTTTTTATTGAATTCTTAAAACGGTTTTCTGCTTTTTTGAAAGTGGTTTCATCAATTTCAAATTCGCCATACCAAATATAGTTGTACAAATAGGATAAATAAGTGAACTCTTCTTTATAAACGGGACTTTGAAGCTCGTATAAATAATCGGAGTTGGTTTTTTCGATATCCCATTCGATATAATGGTTTTGCGCCATAACTTTTAATAACCAAAGGTAATAGTAGCGTATTGCGATTCTTCTTTCTCCTTTTTCGATACTCTCCTGAATGAGTTTTTTGAAATCTAACAGATGTATGTTTTTCTCGAGTTCAGAATAATAGATGGTCTTTTTATGAGAATCTTTTCCGAAAATCCATTTACCTTCTTTATTAATTATTGCTTTTACGATCAGATAGATTACAAAAACAATAATCAGTACGGCGAGCACTTTCAATAAAATAGACACAAAATTTAATGCGGCCTGCGGGTTGCTGAAAGTGAAGAGATTTCTTAAAATACTGGCCAGCCATTCTTTAAAATGATCCCAGAGATTTTTCTCAGGGGCTTTGTATTCGTATACAAAATCTGAGGAAGTATATTTTTTCTTGAAATCTGTATGAAAAGTTTTGGCCTCAACCGTATCCGAATCGATTATGATATCTTTCTCCGTATATTTTACCGAAGTAATTTTTGGCGGATCGACAGTCACCAAGGTATCTTGAGCATTTGTGATGCTAAAGAAAAAAAGAAAAGATAAAACAAAGAAAATTTTATTCATTATCGGTACTGATTAGATCAATTTGGCTGATAGTTGTTGTGTTTTTTTGTGTACGATAAAAGGATAAACCAAATAGTAAAAAGAGATGATACCTAAGGTTAACAGTATGATAAAACTGCTTAATACGTTGGGCATATCGATTGAATATCGGGTGATAAAACCTTCAAGGAATCCTGCACCAATGGTAAAAGGAAAGGTGCTCAGGAAGATTTTGAAACTGTTTTTGAAACCTATTTTAAAAGAATTTACCCGGGAAAATGTCTTTGGAAACAATATTGAGGCTCCGAGAATAAATCCGGCAGCGGTTTCGATTACGATGGCAAAAATTTCCATAGAACCATGAATCCAGATTCCACGAACGCTTTTCCAGAAAACACCTTGTTCGTAAAAAAAGTACTGAAAAGCCCCTAGCATAATGCAGTTTTGCATGGCAATGTAAAAAGTGCCAATTCCTGCAAAAAGACCGTAAATATAACATCTGGCTCCTACATAAAGGTTGTTCATGGTGATGCCAATAAAACTTCCCCAATTACTTCCAGAGGCATAAACGGCCATAGGATCTCCTTTTTTAATGTTTTCTAAAGTCATGTTTACATAACCGTCTCCTAAAATTAAGCGAACAAAATTAGTGTCGTATCGTGCCGAAATAACACCAATGCCCACCGTTATAAAAAATAAGACAAATGAATACAAGAGATATCTTCTGTATTCGTACACCAGCAAAGGCACTTCGGTTCTGAAAAATTCCAGAAACCTGTTTTTCTCGGCTCGTTTGGTTTTGTAAATTTTCTGATAGATCTGTGAAGCCAAATGATTTAGATAAACGACAGTCTTGCTTTTTGGGTAATACGTTTGGGCGTAAGACAAATCATTCATCATTTGAATGTACAAATTGGCTAACTCATCAGGATTTTTTTTAGCTTTACCGAAAATAGCTAGCTCAAATTCCAGCCATTTTTCTTTATTTTGTTTTATGAAGGCGATCTCTCTCATTATGGGCTAAAATATAAAATATGTCAGAATTATCAATAAATACTACGCAAAATGTTAAAATAAATTTTATAGCAGCATCTGCCGGCGAGCGGATCGGCTCTTATTTTATCGATTTGATTATTAAATTTGCCTATCTCATAGTCATTTACGGGATATTTTTTTACGCATTCCATTTAGATATGGCATTAGATGGTATGGATAACTGGTCCAGAATATCGATCCTTTTGCTGCTTTATTTCCCGGTTGTCATTTATTCGCTCACATTAGAAAGCATTTTTGAAGGTCAAACGATCGGAAAAAAGCTGGTTAAGATAAAAGTGGTGAAAATTGATGGCTATCAGGCCGGTTTTGGAGACTACTTGATGCGATGGTTTTTCAGACTTGTAGATATTTCTATTTTTAGCGGTGTTATTGCTTTGGTAGCTGTAGTTTCGAGTAAAAAAGGACAACGTTTGGGAGACATGGTGGCGGGAACTGCTGTTATTACTTTAAAGAATAAAATTAATATAAGTCATACCATTCTCGAAGAGATAGGAGACGCTTATATTCCGACTTATCCTTTGGTGATAAAATTGTCTGATAATGATATGCGAATTATAAAGGAAACATTTCAAAAAGCAGATCTTAAAAACGACTATGAAACCATTACTAAATTGGTTACTAAAATTGAAAGTGTTACCGGAATCAAAAATCAATCCGGCAATGAACGTGATTTTCTAAGAGTAATTTTAAAAGATTATAATTTTTACACGCAGAATATGTAGGGGGCAGGGAACAAAATAAGGGTTGCCACGAATTTCAACAATTAACACGAATTATAATAGTCGTCAAACTTTAAAAATTCGCGTCAATTCGCGGTAAAAAACTATTTTGAAGTGTTTTAAGAAAAACATAATTTTTTCGCATAGGCTTACGTGATTTATTTGGAGTGAAACGTCTTTTTTAGGTTTTGTTGACTATGTCTCTATGTGGTGAAATTAATTGCATTCAAAAGGTATGACATATATCATTTTTTGCGAGCCTCTAAATTGATAACTTTGACTAATCAAATTGCAACAATTATAAGCGCATAAATACTGCTTATCAATTAATCTAGCAAGTAATAATATTGTTGTCTGTATTTTGAATGGAGTCACCGAAAAGCCATAAGAGTAGGGTAATTTAAATGATTAAGATTATGAAAACTACAAAGTTTTTTGCGATAATTATGTTATTGGTTACGATTGCAGGTTTTGCTCAAAATGGAAGCAAAAAGTTAGATAAAATAATAAAACGTGACTACCAGATTATTGAATGTACTATTGCAAAAATGTCTGATAAAACGGTAGAATATTCTTTACCGGGTGAGACGTTGCAAATTTCACTGGATATCTCCCAAATTGCCAGAATTGATTTTGCCAGTGGTCGTTCTCAGACCTTTGATGTTTCTACAACCAGTAATGTGGTAAGTAGCACTAATACAAACAGCAACTCAAATCAAACGCTAGCCAGTGCCGATATGAAGCCCAATACTATTGCGGTATTGCCCGTTCCTTATGTAAATGCGGACAATCTGCAAAGTTCTGAGGAGATGTCTAAATTTGCTCAAAACGATCTTTATAACAAATTATTAGATAAGTCTTCTAATATTTTCCCGCTTACGGTTCAGGATTTGCGAACAACAAACAGTTTGTTGCACAAAGCCGGAATTGATTATAAAAACATTGACGAAACTCCGATTGAAGACCTTCAAAAAATTCTTGGTGTTGACAACATCGTGGCTGCCAAAATTTCTTTTACAACGGCCGAAAGCGCAACATCAGTAGCCTATAATAGTGGGAATGCTAAAATTAGCGATAACAATAAAAAGGTAAAAACAAGCGATATTGGGACAACCAGTACCAATACCCAGACGTATTACTACTACACAGTATATTTTGATATGTACAAAAACAACACAAAAATATATTCTCAAACCAGAAAACCTTTGTTCAGTATAAAAGACAGTTGGATCGATTCTGTTTCGTATTTATTGAAAAGAAGTCCGATTTATACCAAAAAATAATGGCGAGTTCGCTGTAAAAACAAGGAATAAAGTAAAATAATTTAGTCAAATCTTTGTACCTATGCACCTTTGAATCTTAGTAACTAAAAATAAAAAATGTTCCATTTATTAGACCTGATCGGTACGATGGCCTTTGCGATGTCCGGCGCTTTAACAGCAATGCATAAAAAATTAGACCCGTTTGGGGTTTTTATTATTGCTTTTGTTACAGCCGTTGGAGGAGGAACCCTGCGTGATGTTTTAATAGGCAGAACGCCGGTTGGATGGATGAAAGATCTGCAATATGTTTACGTTATTACTTTCGGGTTTTTTCTGGCCATTCTTTTCAGAAAAAAGTTTGACAGACTACGAACTTCTTTGTTTCTTTTTGATACCATCGGGTTGGGCGTTTTTACCTTAATTGGATTAGAAAAAGGAATTTCAATTGGTTTACATCCCATAATTTGTATTGCTCTTGGCACCATGACGGCTTGTTTTGGAGGTGTTATTCGTGATATTTTATGTACGGAGATTCCAACAATCTTCAGAAGAGAAATTTATGCTACGATCTGTATTTTAGGAGGAGCCGTTTTCTTTATACTAAAAAAAATGAATCTGGAGGATGATCTTTTGTATTTGATAACTTCTTTGGTAATCATTATAGTGAGGCTGATGGCGGTAAAATACAAATGGTATCTGAAAGCATTTGATCACAAATAGTTAAATCAGGGATGACGAAATATACGGTAAAAAAATACGATCAAAATGATTTTGCAATTTGGAATGACTTCCTTGCGAAGGCCAAAAATGCAACTTTTTTATTTCATCGTAATTTTATGCAGTATCATCAGGATCGTTTTGAAGATTTTTCGCTTCTTGTTTTTAAAAATGAAAAATTAATAGCGGTTTTACCGGCTAATAAAGAAGGTGATTTGGTGTATTCGCATCAGGGACTTACCTACGGAGGCTTGGTTTATAAGGATCAGACCAAGTTGAGCACAGTGCTTGCTGTTTTTCAGTCTGTTCTGTTTTTTTTGAATGAAAGTGGAATTCAAAAAATAATTGTTAAAACGCTTCCTTCAATTTATCATTTAAAACCCGCCGAAGAAATTTTATATGTTTTGTTTGTAGCTCAAGGGAAGTTGATCCGTCGGGATTCCCTTTCTGTTATTGATTTGTCGCAAAAAAATACGGTTTCAAAAATTAGAAAAAGAGGTTTTCAAAAAGCAGTTTCAAATCAGTTGCATATCAAAGAAGAAAATGATTTTGAATTGTTCTGGAATGAAATTCTGATTCCCAATCTGGATAAAAAACACAAGGCAATACCGGTTCATTCCTTAGAAGAAATTAGTCGGTTAAAGGTACTTTTTCCCGATAATATTCGTCAGTTTAACGTTTATTTTGAAGACAAAATCGTAGGGGGAACAACTGTTTTTGAAACAGAAACAGTAGCACACTGCCAGTATATTTCGAAGTTGGAACAAGACGATCGTTTAGGAAGTTTAGATTTTTTATATCAACATCTTATTCAGGAAAGATATGCCAAAAAGCGTTTTTTTGACTTTGGGATTTCTAATGAAAATCAGGGCAAAAAACTAAATGAAGGATTGTCCTATTGGAAGGAAAGCTTCGGAGCCAGCACTATAATTCACGATTTTTACGAAGTTGAAACTTCCAATTATAGCTTACTAAATAACGTTTTGATATGATTTCTTTTTTAGATCTGAAAAAAATAAACGAGCCGTACGAAGCTGCTTTTCAGGAAAAACTGAAATCGGTTTTGCATAACGGCTGGTATATATTAGGGAAAGAAACCGAGACATTTGAAAAGGCTTTTGCTAAATATTGTAATGCTGAATATTGTATTGGAGTGGGGAATGGTCTGGATGCTTTGACATTGATTTTTAAAGCCTATATTCAATTAGGGAAACTCCGAAAAGGAGACGAAGTTATTGTTCCTGCCAATACCTATATTGCGAGTATTTTAGCCATTTTGCAAGCCGATTTGGTTCCGGTTTTAGTCGAACCCAAATTAGAGACCTATACGCTAAATCCGGATTTAATTTCGGAAAAAATCACTTCAAAAACGAAAGCCATTTTAGCAGTTCATTTGTATGGTCAATTGGCAGAAATGGATCAGATCAATGCCATTGCAAGAGAGAATAATTTGTTAATTATTGAAGATGCAGCACAGTCTCACGGGGCAGGAAAAAGTTTAAAGTTTAAAGTCGAAAGTCAAAAGACTCGAAACAACAATCTACAATCAGCAGTCGCCTACAGCTTTTATCCGGGGAAAAATTTGGGAGCTTTAGGCGATGGTGGAGCTATTACAACAAATGACCCCAAATTGGCAAAAGTGCTGTTTTCACTACGCAATTACGGTTCTGAAAAAAAATATTATAATGAATTTATTGGTGTAAATTCGAGATTAGACGAATTGCAAGCTGCTTTTTTGAACTTAAAACTGCCCAATTTAGATCTTGATAATGATAAACGTCGTGTCATTGCAAAACGGTATTTGGCAGAAATTAAAAACGATAAAATAATACTTCCTGTTTGGGATTTGTCGAAAAATCATGTGTTTCATTTATTTGTTGTTCGAACAAGAAATAGAGAAGATTTGCAAGAATATTTAGTACGAAACAATATTCAGACGGTTATTCATTATCCAATTCCGCCACATCAACAGCATGCATTCCCGAATTGGAATCAGTTATCGTTTCCGATTACGGAGAAAATTCATGATGAAGTTTTGAGTTTGCCAATGAGCCCGGTCTTGACGGATTCAGAAGTAGATTTTATTGTTGAGATTTTAAATAAGTATTAATTTTGATTGGATAAAAATGGCACAATTAAAATTATTTATTAAAAAGTTCGTACCTGAAATACTATGGATTTCGTTAATCAGGATTTATAATTTCACCAAATTAAGAGCTGCTTTTGATTGGTATGAAATCAAACAAGCACCTAAAAAGCACCGAAAAGCACTTCAGCTTGTGAGAGGAAAAGAAAAAGTAAAAGTTGCTTTCTTTTTGACTCATGAATCAGTTTGGAAATATGATGTTCTTTTTGATTTAATGCTAAAACATCCAAAATTTGAACCATTTCTATTCGTTTGTCCTGTGGTAGATTATGGCGTGGAAAACATGCAGTTTGAAATGGATAAAACATTCAGAGCTTTTAAAAATAAAGGCTATGATGTTATTAAAACCTATGATAATGAAGCAAAAAAGTACTTGGATATAAAAAAAAGTTTCGAACCGGACCTTGTGTTTTATACCAATCCGTACGAAGGATTGCAGGATTATCGGTATTACATAAAACAGTTTTCAAGAACCTTAACTTGTTATGTACCTTATGCTGTTATGACAGTTAATTTTGAATTTATTTATAATTTAAATTTTCATAATCTTGTTTGGAAAATTTTTGCCGAAACTCCACTTCATAAAGAAATCGCATTGCAAAAACAAAAAAATAAAGGAAGGAATACTATTGTAACAGGCTATCCGGGATTCGATCCGTTATTAATCAATAAAAATCTAAATCATACAGTTTGGAAAAATAAAAATTTAGCGCTGAAAAAGATTATATGGGCACCACATCATTCAATGACTGAGTTGAATAGAGTAGCAAATTTTTTAGAATACCATGACTTTTTTTTAGAATTGGCTGAAAAGTATAAGGATAAGGTACAAATTGCATTTAAACCACACCATCTGTTAAGAGTTAAATTAGAACAAGACGTTAATTGGGGCAAAGAAAAAACAGACAACTATTATAATAAATGGTCAAGCTTAGAGAATGGCCAATTTGACAATGGTGATTATATAGCTCTTTTTTTAACTTCAGATGCATTGATTCACGATTGCGGTTCATTTATGGGGGAATATCTGATCACAGGAAAGCCTTCCCTTTTTATGGTCAGAGAGGAATCGGTTATGGAATACTGGAATGTTTTTGGGGAGAAAGCAGTAGCAGCGCATTATCAGTCCAGAAATAAAAAACAGGTAGTCGATTTTATTGAAAAAGTGGTATTGAATGAAAAGGATTGGATGAAAGAAGAACGTGATAATTTTGTTCAGAATATTTTAATTCCAAAAAATAGAAAGACTGCTTCTGAAAACATATTGGAGTATTTAGAGCGTCAAATCTTTTCGTAATTTAAAACTGTATTTTTACTTTTTTTAAAACAAGTAATAATGAGGATAAAAGTCATAATTGGATTGAAAAAAGTTAAATACAACTAAATTTTAATTGTCTTAAATGCAAAATACTTCTATAAAATTAGCCGCAACAAAAGGAATTTTTTGGTCAGCGGTGGATAAATTTGCTGTTCAATTCGGACAATTTATAGCGAGTATCATACTTGCCAGAATTTTGGTTCCCGAAGATTTTGGTTTAATAGGCATGTTAACCATTTTTATAGCTTTATCACAAACTTTTATTGAAAGTGGATTGAACATCGGACTAATTCAACGCCAAGACAGGGAAGAGGTTGATTTTTCGACCCTATTTGTTTTCAATTTGGCTGTAAGTAGTTTTTTTTATTTGCTGTTATTTCTATCAGCACCATTTATCGCCTCTTTTTTTGAACAACCTCAATTAACGAATCTAGCGAGAATGTTGAGTTTAAGTCTGCTTATAAATGCTTTTGCAATCGTTCAACGAACGAAACTAACAATTGCAGTTGATTTCAAATCTATAGCAAAAAGTAATATAATCGGAATGCTTTCAGGAGGCGTATGTGGAGTGCTGGCTGCTATAAATGGATATGAAGTCTGGTCTTTGGTTGTTCAAATACTGGTTGGTTCTTTTGCTTCGTCTGTGTCTTTATGGTTTTTTAGTAATTGGGTTCCTTCTATTGCTTTTTCAAGAAAATCATTTAAATCATTATTTGGGTATGGTTCAAAATTACTAGCAGCTGGTTTGTATGCTCAAATTTTAAATAATGTATATACAATTTGTTTAGGGAAATTTTACTCAACGGTTTCATTAGGGTATTACACCAGAGCAAAGAGTTTTGCTGATATAGCGGCAGGTACAATTACAAGTATTCTGCAACAGGCCACATTTCCAATTCTTACTATAGTACAACATGATAAAGAGAAATTGGTTTCTATTTACAGCAGAATGATTCGAATGTCTGCTTTTGTGATTATCCCACTAATGACGCTCATCGCGCTGTTGGCCAAACCGATCGTTGTAATAGTTCTTACCGAAAAATGGATTTCTTTAATTCCACTTTTGCAATGGATTGTTTTTTCACGTGTTTTTCTTCCTATGAGTGCCATAAATTTAAATTTACTAAAGGCAATCGGACGTTCTGATTTGTTTCTAAAGGTAGATTTGTCTAAGCTGCCTTTCACAGTATTAGCTATGATTATTACCATTCCTCTTGGTGTAAAAGCCATAGTAATCGGGCATGTTGTTACATCGGCTTTGTTTTTTGTCTTCAATGCTTACTTGCCAGGAAAATTGTATGGCTATGGAGCAATTAGGCAAATAAAAGACACGCTGCCTTTTATTGTTGCTACGATAGGAATGTCGATTTTAGTATATAGTATGATTTACTTTATAGAGAATTTGGTCTTACAATTATTTTTAGGTGCTATTCTTGGGCCGATAACCTATTTGTTTATTTGTTGGTTATTGAAATTAGAGGAGCTTAAAGAGGTTTGGCAATTGTTTTTGAAGGCATTTCGCTAATTCTGAGATATTGGTTTTTGTTAAAAGACTAACCGTCTTCTTAAATATTATTTTAATGTTACTCTTTCTCCTTTTTTATTCTTTTCAAGGTTGCTTTTTTTTTTCTACTTCAAAAGCTAAAGCGTTGTAATGGTTCAGGCCTTTACTAATTTTATTTATCTGATTATACTGTGTATTTATTATAGGAAATAGGTAATTTTTTTGTAGGATATATCTTTAATTTGTTTATTTTTGTAGAAAAAATCTTGTAAATAATAATTTATGAAAAAGTTAGTCTTACTGCTGGTGATATTTTTACGAGCAATGTTTTCTTTTGGTCAAACGGGCACAGTCACTTCAGTTGGTGCATTAACTATTGGTACCGACGGTACAAATGTAACCTCTACTGTCGTAAACAGTACCACAATTCCTATAATAACTTTGAATATTCCATACGCTAGTTCAACAGCTACGGGATTAGTTACAACAGGAAATCAAATATTTGCAGGACAAAAAACATTTGCAAAAAGTATTACTTCAGATCCAGTAGCAGTATCTACAACTAACACCGAGTTTTATCGCATTGCAATAAGTGGAAAAACTGTTGCCGCTGGGAAGTTTTTTGAATTATTTAAAGGATGGGGTACTGTAACGGGATCAACTTCAAGCGGTATTACAGATGTTGGATTAAGAATATCAAATGATATTTCCGGAATGCCATACCCTTCTTTGAGTTTAGGTAGAGATAACAAACAAAACATTTGGCTTTGTTCTATTCCCGCAGCATTAATTGATGGTATTTCACAAATTAACAGCAGATTGCAAATTGGATATGATCAATGGACTCCTGATACCTCTAATACCAATACCCTTTCCGTAAATGGTACGGGCTATTTTGCTTCAAACATAGGTATCGGAACAACCAATTTTGTTGATGGAGGAGATATGTATCGTCTTTCAGTAAAAGGAAAAATCAGAGCCGAGGAAATAAAAGTATACAATACTTGGGCAGATTATGTTTTTAACCCGTCTTATAAATTACCTGCTTTAAGTGAAATTGAAGCTTTTATTGCTAAGAATGGCCACTTACCCAATGTGCCATCTGCTAAAGAGATCACAGAGAATGGTTTACAATTAGGTGAGATGGCAAGAATTCAACAGGAAAAAATCGAAGAACTTACTCTTTACCTGATTCAGCAAAACAAGGAAATTGAGGAATTAAAACTACAAGTTAAAGCATTATTAACTATTAAAAAATAATGTGTTCTTTTTTAATAAATATAATTGTTTAAAGTATGAAATACTATATAACCTTATTGGTATTAGGTTTTTCGTTATTGTCTAAAGCGCAAACAAAAATTAAGTTTAGCTATGATGATGCAGGAAACCAAATAAGCAGAATTTTATGCATTAATTGTACCTCAAAATCTGTAAAAGAAGTTAAAGCTATTGTTGAAGACGATTTAGAAAAGTTTTCAAAAGAAGATGTGATTTCTTATTATCCGAATCCTGTAAAAGAAGAACTCTATCTTCAGTGGGAGCTTGCCCAAGATAATTATGTAAAATTTGTACAGGTTTATTCTATGACAGGACAAGTTTTAAGAAACTATCAAACAAATGAAACTACAAAAAACTTGATAATCTCTTTTCAGAGCTTCCCTTCAGGAGTTTATATTGTACTACTTTCATATAAAGCAGGTGAAGATAAGTCTATAAAAATTGTTAAACAGTAAAAGATTATGAAGAAATTTCACTTTGTCCTTATACTTTTATTTATTAGTTTAATTATTTCAGCGCAAACTTCTCCAACGGGATCTTCAACAGAAGTTGGAATAACCGAAGGCCAATTATCAGTCTCACTATCAGGTGGAGCAAATTATACTGTTCCTATTGCAGTTCCACCAGGAATTAATGGAGTTTTACCACAAGTAAGTTTGGTTTATAATAGCCAGGGAGGTAATGGAATTGCAGGATATGGTTGGAACATTTCGGGAGTCTCTGCGATTACAAGAACTTCATCTACAAAATATCACGACGGAACAATTGACCCTGTAGATTTTGATATTTTAGATAGATTTGCTTTTGATGGTCAAAGATTAATAGTAAAAAGCGGAACTGCTGGAGTCTATGGGGCTGATGGAACGGTTTATGAAACTGAAAATTTTTCAAATGTAAAAATAACATCTTATGGTTCTCACCCCAGTGGGGTTAATTATGGACCAGCTTATTTTATAGTAGAATATCCAGATGGATCAAAATCGTATTATGGTAATTCTACAGATTGTCGTTCAGCGACAGATTGGTCAATTTCCTATTGGGAAAATCCTCAGGGCGTTCGAATAAGTTATACATATGTATTAAGCAATAATATTTTAAACATAAGCTCAATAAAATATGGGGCAAGAACAACAAGTGCACCTATAAACGAAATTCAATTTGTTTATGAGACTAGACAAAGACCAGAGCAAGCTTATATTGGAGGATTAAGTCTTGTAAGAGATACGATACTTAAAGAGCTTAAAGTAATTGGAAACGCAGTAGGTTTTAGAAATTATATTTTAGATTATGATAAAACATCTTTAGATTATCAACGATTAGTTTCTATAACAGAAAAAAGTGGAGATGGTAGTAAAAGTTATAATCCAACTGTTTTTGAATATCAATCATCGGCAAATAGCTCTTTACCTTTAGGAGCAAAAGAACCTGCAAATATTGATTTTTCAGGGATTAATTTTGTGAATACAGGGTATATTTCAGGAGATTTTGATACTGATGGCAAAATAGATATAATTTTATATTCTCCAACTGGCACTGATGCTAAAAAAAAGTATTGGCTGTATAATAATATTATTGCAGGTAGTGCTAATATAAGTTCTATGCATGATGTAGGTAAGTTTGAAGAAATTTTTCCTTCTACATTTTTAAGTTCAAATAATAAGGTGTTGCCTCAAGGATGGGTAATTTCGAAAAAAACAGATACAAGTTATACTTTTACAACTTATGGTATTGGCTCAACATCTCATATATCAGAACAATACAATAGGGTAGTGAACTTTCCTACGGTTGTTATGAGTGATGACTGTGATTTGAATTGTAATGTACTAGGGAAAAGATATGGAATTTTTTCAAAGAGAATTTTATCCGGAGATTTTAATGGGGATGGTTTAACAGATGTCATTGCTATTGACACTAAGCTAGACTATTTCAATAACTGTATTTATGACCCCACTATGGGGGTTTGTGGAACTTCTACTACTCCACAAGAAATGAGATCAAAAAAGGTGTATTTTATTGATTTAAAAAGAGATAATACAGTAGATTTTTTGCATGATTCAGGAGAATTAATTTCAGATGTATCAGGTTCTAAAGTAGAAGTAATTGACTTTGATGGAGATGGTAAATCCGATTTTATAGTTTTTGATTCAGGGTTTGTAAAAGTGTATACTTTAGATCGTACAAATAAATTGATATTGATGTACCAAAATACAACTTCAGATTCAGGAATAATGTTAGACAGGCCTGTTTTAATGGGGGATTATAATGGAGACGGAAAAACAGATTTTGTGATACCAAATGCAGTAAATCAAGATAGTTGGAATTTTTATTTATCGAATGGAGTAAGTTTCAATAAGGTAAATGGGGCTATTGGATTAGAATATAAAACTTCAGAATTTGGATTCTATGGTGTAAAAGGTTGGAGTCTAAATGATACATATAGTTTAAATGAGAGAAGTTATATTGCTAATGATTATAATGGAGATGGCAAAACGGATATTCTATATCAACAAAATCTAACCGTTGAGCGTGAAGGAGAAAAATATGATAATAGAGGAACCCCACAGTTGACAAAATTAGTTCTATTAGAAAATAAATTGGTTACAGGTAATGTGATTAATTTTTCAATGATTAATACACCAACTCAAGTGGCAGGAATTAGAAGATATCCTATTGCAGTATTTACAAATCATAATGAGGTAAATCAAAATTTAGAATACAGTTTAATAAGCGATAATAAGATTGTAACTTTTAACGGTCCTAAAGATAATAGAAAAGATGTTTTAGTAAATTCTATTACGACAGGTAATGGTGTGAAAGAAAAGATAACATATAATGCATTAAAGCAAGATGAATATGAACCTTTTTATACACCAACTCTTTTTGTCGAAACTTTTCCAAATATTGATGTTACAATAGCACCAAGTTTAAAAATGGTGACTAAGCTTGAAAAGAGCAGTAAAAATGTTTATAAAAAGCAATTGTTTCTCTATAGTGGAGCGGTTTCTAATTTAGAAGGATTAGGCTTTATGGGTTTTCGTTCTACAGTTCGTACTAATTGGCACGATGATAATACTGCTGTTATTTCGAGCATTTCAAAAAATGACATGTCTTTAAGGGGGGCAAATGTAGAAAATTATACGGTATTAGGTCTTAATACTCCATTAATTCCAAAACCTAATGAAATAACAACTCCTAGTACAATAATCAAAGAAGGAACTTATACTGTAACAGGTACGGAAAATCTGGTTGCTACACAGAGTATTACATTAAAATCCAACATGTGGGTAAAATCAGGAAGCACATTTTCTGCAACAATAAATGAAGATGCTAATTTTGGTACTTCGTTGGGGACTCCAAGTGATTTTATAACAAAATCATTATTGACATACGAAAGTGAATTATTACCGAATAAAGTTTTTAAAATTAAAAATACGAAATTAAAACAATTTAATAATTTAGAGGGTACTGGTAGTGAGAGCATAACAGAATATGACACTAATAATAATCCAATAAAATCAACTACAAATTTAAAAGAAGGCTCTAGGACTGTACAAACAAGTCTTTCAAATATTTCTTATCACCCTTCTTCTCAATCTCCTTATATAGTTGGTAGACCAGCTGGCAAAGTACAAACTGTAAAAACTTCAACAGATGTTATGTCATCAGAGGAGCTCTATACTTATTCTAATAGTTTGTTAACTCAGGTTAAGAAAAAAGGAACAAATACAGATTATATTACAGAGGATAATGTTTATGATGTATTTGGAAATATTACTAAAAAAAATATTACCGTACCAGGACTTTCAACTAGAATCACAAATTATGTTTATGATACTTCTGGTCGTTTTTTGATAAAAAGTACTGATATAGAAGGGATTTCTGTAGATTTTGTATATAATTTGAGTAATGGACTATTAATGTCAGAAACAGATCCTTATGGATTAACCACCGTATATTTGTATGATTCTTTTTTCAAGAAAACAAAAACAACTGATTATTTAGGTAAAAGTAAAACTTATAATTATACACGTAGTAGTGAGAAAACAATTATTACCGGCTCGGGAGAAGATGGATCTTCGACAGAAGAAATATTCGATGACTTGGGAAGAAAAATAAAAATAGGGTCTAAAAACATTATGGGTACATATTCAAATGTTTTTTACTATTATGATATTTATGATCGAAATTATAAAGTAAGCCAACCTACTTTTGGGCTTTCTCCAATCCAATTTAATGAAACTAAATTTGATGTATATGGGAGAACTATTCAGAATATTGATTATACAGGAAAGATTACTAATACTAGTTATTCAAGTCTTACTACTACAATAAATGATGGTACAAAAAACAAGATTATAACTAAAAATGCTATCGGTAATGTTGTATCTATAACTGATGCACCTGGTGGAACTGTTAATTATACTTATTTTGCCAACGGAAACCTAAAAGAATCCGATTATGCAGGCGCAAAAACGGTTATTACACAAGATGGTTGGGGCAGGAAGACAAGATTGGTAGATTCATCGGCAGGTACTTATATTTATGAGTACAATGCTTTTGGAGAAACTTTAAAAGAGTCGACACCTAATGGAATAACTAATTATAAATTTAACAATGTTGGAAAATTAGAAGAAAAAACAATATCAGGAACTAATACCAATTCAAAATCTACTTATACATATGATTCTTCAACTAAGCTTATAGTAAGTAGCAAGTTTGAAGATTTAACAAACGGAGCTAATACGATCACTACTGTTTATACCTATGACAATTCAAAAAGAATTAATAAAACTACAGAGACGACACCGTATGCTGTATTTACCAAAGAGCTAACTTATGACGGATTTGGCAGAGTAGATACCGAAAGTTCAGTGGCGGCAGCTGGAGGAAAAAGTAGTGGAAAAATAGTGAGAAATACCTACAAAAATGGTTCACATTGGCAAATACTCGATAATGAGACCAATGCTGTATTATGGCAAACCAATTCTGTAAATGATAGAGGACAATTATTGACTGCTCAAAACGGGCCAATAACGATAACAAATACTTATGATACATATGGTTTTGTATCACAATCTAAATATGATAAAACCAATGGTTTAACAAACATCCTGACTTTAAATACTATTTTTGATGTTAAGAAGTCAAATTTAACAAGTCGTTCGAATAGTTTATTTGGTTGGAATGAAAGTTTTGAATACGATGCTCTGGATCGTCTAACCAAGTTTAAGAATGTTCAAGGCGTACAAGAAACACAAGTTTATGACGATAGGGGTAGGATAACACAGAACAATTTAGGAACGTATAAGTATACAAAAACAGACAATCCATATCAAAATACAGAAATTAATCCTACAAATGAGGCATTGGACTATTATACGTTAAAACAAAAGCAATTTATTAGTTATAATAGTTTTAAAAGCCCTGTACAAATAGAAGAAACAGGAATTGATAAAATAAGTTTTGTTTATAATGACGGGAACGATCGTACGGCAATGTTTTATGGAAGTGTTCAAGATGATAAGCTTTTAAGACCCAAACGTAAATATTATTCTGCCGATGGCAGTATGGAGATTAAACATAATATTGTTACAGGAGTTTTTGAGTTTACAACCTATATAGGAGGAGATGGTTATTCTGCTCCAATAGTGATGAAAAGTAACGGAGAAACCCAAAAGTATTTATATTTACAACGTGATTATCAGGGCTCTATATTGGCGATAACAGATCAATCAGGAGCAATTATAGAAAAGAGATTATTTGATGCTTGGGGTGCTATTATAAAAGTACAAGACGGAGCAGGCAATATATTGACGGAATTAACGGTTCTAGATAGAGGTTATACAGGACACGAACATTTACAAACTGTAGGCATTATAAATATGAACGGTCGTTTATACGACCCTAAATTGCATCGTTTTTTACAGCCGGATAATAATATTCAAGACCCTTCAAATACTCAGAACTATAATCGCTATGGATATTGCTGGAATAATCCTTTAAAATATACTGATCCAAGTGGAGAGATTGTATGGGCACCTATCATTGCAGGTGCTATCATTGGTGCTATTATTGGTGCAGTTGGTTATGGTGTACAGGCAATACAAACAGGAAATTGGAGTTGGGGACAATTTAGTATTTCTGTTTTAAGTGGAGCTGCTATTGGAGCAATAACTGGAGGTGTGGATCCTTCAAGTAGTGTTTTAAGTGCAGCTTCTGTAGGGCAAGCTGTCGCAACTGGTTTCGTGTCTGCCATCTTACCTTCTTATGGAGTACAGGTTGGAGATTGGAGTTTTAATATTTCTCCTGCTATTGCCTTTGGAAATACTTCGGGTATTGGGGCTAGTCTTTCTGTAGGATATAGTAGTGGTGATTTTAGTTTTTCAGCTGGAGTTGGTATTATGAGTAATAGTAATTATAGCGGATTTGGTAAGAACGGGTTAGAAATACGAAAGTCTATTCTTGCTGCTTATGATGATGGTAAAACAGGGGTTAGTTTAGGAACAAATTTCTGGAGTGGCGATTTTAAACAACAAACAGGAACATTAGGATTACATTTTGGGGATTTTAGAGCGCAATATGAAAATGATGGTAAACCCTTTAGCGGGATATCTGCTGATGGTAATGATCAGTATAGAACGGCAGCTTTGTCTTTAAGTGTTGGAGAATTTGGTACAGGTTTTAATTTATTTACAGGAACTAGAACTAAGGAAGACTATTATTACGAAGATAATAATATGTCAGGTGGTAAATTAGGAAATTTTTCAATTGGTCGTTTTGGAGAATATTATAAAAATGGGTTCGTTCATGAAAGAGGAACGCCTTATAGAATGGGAGCGGCTTATTTTAGTTACAAATCTTACAGAGTAGGAGTAAATAGTGAATGGATAAGACATGCCATACAAAATGTTGCTATTCATGGAACTTTTATAGCTAATCAAAGAATGTTTGAAATGCAGAACGGAGACTGGAACGGGTATTTTCAATATAAAACCTCTAATATATTTACAACATGGTAAGACTATTTTATTTAATTATACTTTGTGTCATTTTGTCTTGTAGTTCAGGACATAATGATAAATATGGTATTTATATTCCAAACAACCCGAACTATACTTTGAAAGGTAAAAAAGGGGATAAAATTCCAAAAGAATTAGATACTATAAACGTATATGAATTTTATGGTTATTATAGTAATAATAATTTAATTGAAGATGAAGCAGCAGATGGATGGAAAGGCTATAAAAAATTCATTTCAAATGGTAGAGTTTATAGCTTTGGAACTGCTAAATTAGAAGAAAAAAGTCTTGATCCAAATTATGCTAATAAAGGTTATTATATATATAATGAAAAAAATAAAGAAATAAAACATGAGGTTTTTACAAATGGTAACGGAGGACAATTTGTTATTCTAAAATACAAGTTAAGTAAAGAAGGAGATACATTAACTAGTTTAGAAAATGGAAAAAAAAATCATGTTTATATTAGATTTATAATTCCTAAAGAATGGAAAAAGTATAAAATTAATTGGTAAAAAGAAGTGTATGATTATATCTAGGAATTGATGGATTTTCAAAATATAAAACACCTAATACGTTTACATCTTGGTAAAATTTTAACTTCTGCTTTTGTAATTTTATGTCTTAGTTCATGTATGAGATATAATGAATACGGACAATATAGAGTTGGTTTATCAAAGTTTACTATAACACCAAACTTGGATGATAGGGCTTATTCTATTATTGATACTAATGCCATATATATATTGTATAAAGAGCAAAGGAGAAAGATTAGTGGCTCAATGGTGAATAGATACTCTAAATTTTATGATAGAAATGTAGATTAAAAAAAAGATACGATTCTTGAAGCCAAAAAAGGTTACATGGGGTATTATAATTATGATGGAAAAAACTTAACGGTACAGTTTTATAATAGTAATGCTAATGCTTCGGAATTGACTACTGAAATATTTGTTATTGAAAATGATACAATGGTTTCAATTAAAAAATATCTTAAGACTGATGGTCAAATAAAATCATTTTTCATAAAAAAGCGAATACCTAAAAATATAAGAGTTACTAAGCCAGATTGGTAAAGGGAAGTACAAAATAAAGAAAGTCTAGTATTTACTTGGTTTTCTGGAGTTTGGGACAATTTAGTATTTCTGTTTTAAGTGGAGCTGCTATTGGAGCAATAACTGGAGGTGTGGATCTTTCAAGTAGTGTTTTAAGTGCGGCTTCTGTAGGGCAAGCTGTTGCAACTGGTTTCGTGTCTGCCATTTTACCTTCCTATGGAGTACAGGTTGGAGATTGGAGTTTTAATATTTCTCCTGCTATTGCCTTTGGAAATACTTCGGGTATTGGGGCTAGTCTTTCTGTAGGATATAGTAGTGGTGATTTTAGTTTTTCAGCTGGAATTGGTATTATGAGTAATAGTAATTATAACGGATTTGGTAAGAACGGGTTAGAAATACGAAAGTCTATTCTTGCTGCTTATGATGATGGTAAAACAGGGGTTTCTTTAGGGAGTAATATGTGGGGAGGTGATTTTGCACAGCGAACAGGAATGTTTGGCATTCATTTGGGTGATTTTAAGGCAGTATATGAAAATGATGGTGGGCCAGTTTTAAAGAAAGGATTGGGAGATGCGGGGGATTCTTACAGAACTGCAGCTTTGAATTTGTCCGTTGGAGAATTTAGTGCTGGGTTTAATCTCTTTACTGGTAAGAGGGAGAATATTCCTAGAGGAGGATCTCCTGAGAATAAAATTGCAGATGGTTATGGAAGAAAATATAATTACGGCTATGTGAAGGAAGAAGGTAAAAAATACAGATTAGGTGCTTTAACAATGGGTTATGGAGCCTATAGGATAGGAGTGAATAGTGAACATGTTAGACATACTATTCAAGATAGAACAATACATGGATTAATTCATGATCAAGGTTTTGAAAACCAATCATGGGATTGGAATGGGTATTCACAATATAAAACCTCTAATATATTTACATCATGGTAAGGTTTTTATTTTTTGTTTTTATGATTGTATGTTTTAATTCATGCATGAGGCATAATGATTTTGGTTTTTATAGAGTTGGATTATCTAAGTTCACTATTAGGCCTAATACTAATAATGAAGTTTATTCAATTATTGACACCAATTCTGTATATATATTGTATAAAGAAGAAATGACAAATGTTACGGGCTCTATGATATCCAAATATTGCAAGTTTTATAATCATGGAAGAATTGCTGAATTTTATGATAGAAACGTAAACTTAAAGATAGATACTATTCTTGAGGCAAGAAAAGGGTATATGGGTTATTATAATTATGATGGTGAAAACATTATAGTTCAATTTTATAATAGTAATGCTAATTCTTCAGAATTAAATACAGTGAAATTTTCAGTTGAAAATGATACGTTAATAAGTTTATATAGGGGAATAGAAAATTCTCAAATAAAATCATTTTTCATAAAAAAGCGAATACCTAAAAATATAAGAGTTACTAAGCCAGATTGGTAAAGGGAAGTACAAAATAAAGAAAGTCTAGTATTTACTTGGTTTTCTGGAGTTGGGGACAATTTAGTATTTCTGTTTTAAGTGGAGCTGCTATTGGAGCAATAACTGGAGGTGTGGATCCTTCAAGTAGTGTTTTAAGTGTGGATTCTGTAGGGCAAGCTGTTGCAACTGGTTTCGTGTCTGCCATTTTACCTTCCTATGGAGTACAGGTTGGAGATTGGAGTTTTAATATTTCTCCTGCTATTGCCTTTGGAAATACTTCGGGTATTGGGGCTAGTCTTTCTGTAGGATATAGTAGTGGTGATTTTAGTTTTTCAGCTGGAATTGGTATTATGAGTAATAGTAATTATAACGGATTTGGTAAGAACGGGTTAGAAATACGAAAGTCTATTCTTGCTGCTTATGATGATGGTAAAACAGGGGTTTCTTTAGGAACAAATTTCTGGAGTGGAAGTAAAGGAATGGAAGAATTTAAACAACAGACAGGGGTTTTGGGATTACATTTTGGAGATTTTAGGGCTATGTATGAGAATGATGGTTCGCCATTTCAAAAGAAAAATTTTTTTGGCGGAATTTATGGCGATGGTTTTGACAGATATAGAACAGCTGTACTGTCTTTAAGTGTAGGGAAACTTTCTGCAGGATTTAATTTATTTACGGGTAGTCGTACTGATTATACAGGAGATACGGCTGAAATGGGAAAGGGTACTTAGTATGGAGCTTACAGCGAGAAAATGCCTGGAGGATTTGTAAAAGAAACAGGCAATCCTTATAGATTAGGAGCTGCTTATGTTGGCTATGGGAATTACAGAGTTGGTATAAATTCAGATAGATATGTTCGCCATCCAATTCAAGATATTGGAGCTCATTGGTATATGTCTTCTCAACCTGGCTTCTATAGTTATTCAGATTTAATAGGACCCTATTCTCAATATAGAACAAATAATTCATTTGCAACATGGTGAAATTTTGCTTAATATTAGGATTTTTTTTTGTTTCATGTGAGACAATTAAATATAAAAAACTAGATGATGGAATTAGCAAAATCCCTGTAGATAAATTTTTCTTTCATAAAAATTATAGGAATAAATATGAAATAGCGCTTTTAAAAATGATAGATATTAATTCTGTTTATATTGAGAGCTTTTATCTAGATCCAAAAGATAAATTCTTTAATTCTCAAAAAGGATTTAACAGTTTTATAAATGGACTAAAGTTTTATGGAAATGGATGTGTGAGTAATTTTGTAATTAATAAAGATAGCTTATTTAATTTGCCAAAATTAGATCCATTAAAGAGGGGGTCTAGGGGGATTTCTTTTATCAAGCAGAAAGACACAGTAATTGAAATTATTGTTCCAATTGATGAAACTTATAATTTAGGGAAAAAGCAATATTATCTAAAAGTTCATGCTGATACTTTGTTTTTGGAAGATAAACAAACATCCTTAAGATATATTTATTTAAAGCATAAGTTACATGGTGAAAATACAAAATTTAAAGCAGATTGGTAAGTATCGTACAAATTGGGTCGATTATTCTCAATACCAAACGTAAAATAAATATACCTTATGGTAAACTATTTAACTTTACTATTTTTTGTTATTAATTATTCTTGTGCACCGATAGTACATAACAGGAATGATTTCAATTTTAAAGAAGGGCAGATTATTGATGGAATTCAGACTAATGGGTATTATTATGCTTATAATTTTTCAAAAAATCAAGATAGTAAATCAATCACTGTAAGAATACTATTTAAAAACGGGCTGTACAAGCAAATTGGAGTTGTGAGTTCAGAATCAGATAGTGATTACTTTAAAAAGCGCTGTAATAATATTCAAAATAATACCTATGAAAGTTCTTTTGAAAATCTTGAATGTATGATTGATAATTATGATTATTTTTTCAAAGTTAAAACTAATTTTGTTAATAAGAATGCAGAGATATGGGATTGGGGAGGATTCGAAATAAGAGGAGATAGAATAAAAATTCAATACTTCTATAATCGATTTGGAGATTATTATTTAATTGAAGAAGAAGGCAGGGTTATTGATAGTCAGTCTTTTAAAATGGTTTCTAAATATGATTATAGAAATGGTATAAAAGAGGATTTAAATATTACGTATTTTTTTAAAAAGTATGATGTAAATAATGTTTTAAACTATAAACCTAAAAAAAATACTTATACCCTTTCAACAAAACCTTAATCGCAGCTCTAAAGGAATATATCGGATAAAAAGTAAAATATCTATGGTCTCATAAGCTTTTACCATTTCATAGTGAAGTCGTTTTAACAGGGCCTTGTTTTCTTCTCTTGTTTGGTTTAATACAATTGCTTTTTTGATTATCAGATAAGTGGAATGATTCATTTTTCTGGTTCGTGTACTTAATTTTTTAAAGAATTGATTTCCAAGTGAATTCTCAAGGTCTCTTTTTCGAATTAAAATGGAATCAATAAATTCGAAATCGTAATTTCTGGATACCCGAATCCAAAGGTCTAGATCCTCATAGGCTAAATTTTCATCATAGCCATTTAACTGTTCCAAAACTTCTCGTTTTATCATTGAAGAAACGGAACAAATCATACTGCTTTGACTAAGCATTGCCAGATAAATATTGCCGGATGGAGGTTTCTCTAATACTTCCTTTTTAGCATTGACATCATAATAATAACGCAGGTGTTTGTTATCCTGAGTTACTAATTCTGCATTTCCATAAACAATTCCTATATTTTTTGGCTCTGATTCTAAAAACGTATTTACTTGTTTTTCAATGCAATTAGGGAGTAATATGTCATCTGCAGCTAAGTCTATGATGTATTTTCCTTTTGCAAATTGTAATGCTTTATTAAAAGTCTTTGTGTTTCCTAAATTGGTTTCATTAAAGATAAACTTAATGTCAGGGTGATTTTTAAGCCAATTTTTAATAGTTTCAATAGAATTATCAGTACTAGAATCATCAGCAATTATCAATTCTACGTTTTTGTAAGTCTGGTTTAATACAGCGTTGAGTGACTCTGTTATAAACGGTGCATGATTATAACACAAACATATAACGCTGACTACTGGATGGTTTTGCATAAAAATAACCGAAATTACTAGATTAAAATTACTTTATTAAGTACTCAAAAATAGGAAATATAAAAGTAGTTTATCGTACTATTTTAATCATTAAAACGGAAGAAACCAAAAAGTAGTCTTTAAAATTGATTCTTTTAGTTTAGTATTTTTACATTTGTTTTAAAGATAAAGAAATTGGAAAATTTTATTAGAGAGCAAGAGGTAGAAATTTTAATTTCGACAATGGACAGAGATTCATTAGATTTTTTGGTACCAATGTTTCCATTTTCCATTTTTTCTGACTTTTCTATTTTAATAGTAAATCAAACTCAAAAAGGAAAATTTTTAAATTCAGATCATTCCAATGTTAGAGTAATAAATTCGCTGGAAAGAGGGTTGTCCAGAAGCAGGAATTTAGCCATTGAAAATGCTGTTGGAAGGATTTTACTTATCGCTGATGATGACGTCGTATATGAAGAGGGGTTTATTGCTAAAATAATTAAGGCGCATAATGAATTTAAAAATGCCGCCGTAATTAATTTTAGTATTTTAAAAACAAGGGGAGAATTGATGAAAAAATACCCTTTAGTTTCAAAAGAAAATTTAAGTAGTTTCGATATCCTTAATGCAAGTTCAATAGAAATTACTTTAAAAAGAGAGGTTCTTGATAAAATCAATATTCGGTTTGACGAAAGCTTTGGATTAGGAGCAATTTTTGAAATTGGAGAAGAAGCTGTTTTTTTGTTTGATTTAAAGAACAGAAAACAACAACTTGTTTTTGTACCGCAAATAATAGCCAAACATGAGAAATTAACCTCTTCTGAGAAGCAAAATAGAATCGAAAAATATCATCTGCAAGGAGCATTGTTTACAAGGATTTTCGCAAGAAAATATTTTTTATGGTTAATGATAAAGTTATTTTTTGATTTAAAGCAAAATAGGTTAAGTTTCAGGGATATTAGGACAGTCCTTAAAAGTGCAAAAGAAGGAAGTAAAAAAATTAGAATAATTCAAAATGGAAATAAGCAGTAAAGGAATACAGATTATAGCACTTCCTAAAATAGAAGACAGAAGAGGAAACCTTTCTGTAATAGAAAATGAAATAATTCCTTTTGAAATTAAGAGAGTTTATTACGTTTATGATATTCCAAGTGGTTCAGTAAGAGGTGGTCATGCCCACAAGAATTTACGTCAGTTTTTAATAGCAGTGTCAGGAAGTTTTGATGTGGTTGTAAACAATGGGGAAGAAGAAAATACAATAACACTAAATAAACCAAATGTTGGTTTATTGATTAACTCAGGTGTGTGGAGAGAATTGAAAAATTTTTCTTCAGGATCAGTTTGTTTGGTTGTTGCTTCTGAAATATATATAGAGGATGATTATATCAGAGATTTTGATGAATTTATAAAATATGTTAACCGTAAATAGAAAAATCAACTCCGGCCTTTTTTAAAGTATTTTTAAGCTTTAAAAAGAGACGTAAAATGAAAGGGGGTAAACAAAATAAAAATCGGATTTTAAGGCTGAGATTTTGTTTGTCTACCTCTTTTAAATAAAAGTTTTTTCTATCCCTGTATCCAAATGTATAAAAGCGCAGGGCATATTCTATTCGGTATAAATCAAGAAAGTTTTTCAGAAAAGAATTTTGCTGTTCTAAAATTTTAAACTGATCAAAGTTCATTAATTTCATCGAATTAATGTTTTTCTTAGATAAACTGTTTAGAATAGTGTTGTTGTAAATCGCCGTAATTTGATCTGTAACAGCTATTGGATAGTGAATTCCAATTTTTGTCCATAATTCTAAATCCTGACCATTAGATACTTCAGGAGTAAACCCACCTGTTTTTTTTAAAACTTCTTTTGGAATAGCTAAAGAAGAAGTCCATGTAACCCTGAAAGGACTGTTGGATAAAAAATAGTTTTTTACGATTCCATTATACGAATTATCCATGCCATTGAAATAAGGGATTTGAAAATGATTTTTAGTCATTTTTATTTTATATCGGGAGCAGTAAATTCCGCAATGAGGGAAATTATGATACAAACGGGATAGTTCTTCCAAATGATTGGGAAACCACAAATCGTCAGCGTCCAAAAAAGCAATAAGTTTACCTTTCGATTTTTCAATTCCAAGATTTCTGGCTACAGAAACTCCTTGATTCTTTTGATTGTAAAGATGAATTTTTTCAGAAGTAAACCCAAGCACTAGATCTTTACTTTTATCCGTAGATTCATCGTTAATTACAAGGATTTCATAATCAGTAAAAGTTTGATTGAGAGCACTTTTTATAGTGTCTTCAATATAGTCTTCTTTGTTGTATAACGGAATAATTACAGAAAAAAATGCCATGTGCTTATTTTTTTAGATTACAATAATAACCTAATTTGTAATAATCTAACAGGTATAAATTAGGATTGTCAGACATTAGATTTTTAAGTAGGAACGGCTTGCTTTTTGTGTAAATAGCTTTAATAATCCCAATTAAACCTGCTTTTTTTAAAAATAAGTAGATTAAAGTTAGTTTAGCATCTTTGTAAGCTAACTTTTGAGAGTTTATTAAGGTATATAAAGTAGTTACAGCTGTTTCTGTTTTTGCTATAAAATCTTTGCTGGATTCAGTATTGTCATGTATTAGTGGATTTTCAATATGATGTATGGGTACAGAATTCAACTGTAGGTTTTTTATGAAAACTAAATCTTCATAACCATATTCAGTAATGAATTCGGGGAATGGGTATTTTAAAAGGATATCTTTTCTTAAAACTAAATTCCAGGTAAAAACAAAATCGTAATTATTTTTAAGTCTGTGTTTTAGAGACTTGGTTTCTCGGTACAAGCCATATTTCCATCGAAGTTTTTTTTCTTTCGGAGGAATACTATCAGTGTATTTAACACCGCCAAAAATTATTGTAGTTGATCTTGAGAGTAACACAACATAGTTTTTCAGATATAATTTAGTACAAGGGAAACTATCCGCTTCCAAAATTAAAACATATTCGTATTTTGATTTTGAGCATAACAAATTAATGTTTTTTCCTCTGCCTAAATTTTGGTGGTTTATAGAATAACTACAATTTTGCAATGCAGTTATTGCCGTATTTTCGATAATAAATTTTTGACTTAAATCATCTTGCACTAAGATCTCATATTTGATTCCTAAAGCATCAGCCAGTTGTTTGATTTCTAAAACAAGTGGATAAACGTTATAATTGTAAACCGGAATAAGTATCGACAGCATGAAAAAAATCTTCTTTAATTATTATTGTAAAGAAAATGTTTTTTATTAAACGATTTCTTATGTTTACAAAATTGATTTCAAAGTTCTGAAAAAAAAATAAAACATCAAATGAATCTAAGATCTGTTTATTATACAATTTCACCAAAATCGAGACTTCTGGTTAGAAAAATATACTATTTTCCAATAGATTTTTTTGATTTACTTAGAGGCCGTAAGAATAAGTTTGTTCCAAATAAAGGAGATATTTTTATTGGCTCGGGTGATTTTGTTGCTCAGGGAAAACATCATTTAATGCTTTTAGAACAGTTAGCTTCTTTGCAATCTAATCATGCAGTCCTGGATATAGGTTGCGGCATTGGAAGAGCAGCCGTTCCATTGACACAATTTTTGAAGAATGAGGCTAAATATGAAGGTTTTGATGTGGTTAAAAAAGGAATTCTTTGGTGCAAAAAAAATATAACTAAAGATTTCCCTAATTTTAATTTCCAATACATTCCTTTAAATAACGATTTGTATTATTTAACAAGTCAAAAGGCTGAAAATTTTGTATTTCCATACCGTGACCATTCTTTTGATACGGTGTTTTTATTTTCAGTGTTCACACACATGCAGCCAGTCGAGGTTCAAAACTATCTCAATGAGATTAGTAGAGTATTAAAACCCGGAGGAAAATGTTTGTCTACATTTTTTATTTATAATGATGAAATAGAAACTGCCATTTCAAAACAAAATTCGGCATTCAATTTTCCTTATAAAGAGGAAGGTTACAGACTTATGAATCAAAAAGTTCCTTCAGCAAACATAGCTTTCGAGGAAGAGTATTTATTGAATATGATTACTCAAAGTAATTTAAAATTAAAAAAGAAAATATATGGAAGCTGGGCAAACAGACAAAATAAAAATCTGTTTGACTACCAGGACATTCTAATTCTCGAAAAATAATTAAGCAAGTTTACACTGATCTTTGCACGACTTCAAAAATCCTCTCATCTTCACATTTTAATGTTTTCGAAGGGAATTTCATCAATAAAGCATAATCGTGAGTGGCCATGATAATCGTTTTACCGTTAGCATTGATTTTTTTCAATACCTCTAAAACCTCAGAACTTGTTTGTGGATCAAGGTTTCCGGTTGGTTCATCGGCCAAAATAAATTCAGGATCGTTTAGTAAAGCTCTTGCGATGGCAACACGTTGTTGTTCACCTCCCGAAAGTTGGTGTGGCATTTTGTTCACAAATTCCTTCATACCTACTTTGTCCAGAACTTCATCAATTTTGTGCTCCATTGCCTCTTTTTCATGCCAGCCCGTTGCTTTTAGAACAAAAAGCATATTGTCTTTTACAGAGCGGTCCGGTAGCAATTTGAAATCCTGAAATACGATTCCGATTTTACGTCTCAAAAACGGGATTTCGCTTTCTTTTAAAGCAGCCAAATCAAATTCAACAATGTGACCTTCTCCTTCGCTTAAAGGCAAATCACCGTATAAAGTTTTCATGAAGCTACTTTTTCCGGAACCGGTTTTTCCAATTATGTAGATGAATTCTCCGTGTTGGACATCTAAATTAATATGAGATAAAATTTTTCTTCCTTCCTGATATATAGTTACTTCTTTAAGAGACAGTACGGTTTGTGACATAATAAATTGATTTGAATGGTAAAAGTAATAAGATAACGGTTGGATTCAAAATAAATTTTAATCATTTCTGAAGAAAACGTTATAAAAAATAATAGTTTTAGAACATTTGAGAACCAATATTTTGAGGATTAATAAGCTGTTAAATAAGCACGATTAAAAAAAAGAATCATAATAAAAGATTGAAACGTTTCGTTATAAACGGTAGAAAATGATAAATTTGAATACTAAATAAAACTAAAATGCGTAGACTTTCCTGGTTCTTTTTATTCCAAATTATCCTTATTTCGACGACGGTTTCGGCACAAAAATCAGCTATTTATACCTACGATTTAAAGGATTTTGACAAAGCACTGGCTTTATACAAAGACAAACAATATGCTTCGGCAAAACCTATTTTTGAATATGTAAAAAACAATGCAACGACAGAAGAAGTTCAGTCCGATTGTGCTTATTATATCGCCAACTGTGCCATTAGAACCAATCAGCCGAATGCAGATGAACTGATGGAAAAGTTTGTAACCGATTATCCAACCAGTACTAAGCAGAATCAGGCTTATATTGAAGTTGCTCATTTTTTCTTTGAGCAGGGAAATTATCCAAAAGCGTTGCAATGGTTTGATAAAGTTGACGAAAGTTACATGAGCAAGTCTGATCTGGATAAGTTTAATTTTCAAAAAGGCTACAGCTATTTTAATGCTAAAAAGAAGAAGGAAGCCACCACGTATTTTAATAAAGTGGTTAATTCCGCCGAGTTTGGTTCTCAGGCCAAATATTACTTAGGATTTATGGCCTATGAAGGCGACGATTATAAAGAAGCAACCAAATATTTTGATGAGGTTTCAGGCGAAGAAAAGTACAAAGAAAAGCTTTCATACTATCAGGCTGATATGAATTTTAAATTAGGAAATTTTCAAAAAGCAATTGATTTAGGGCAAAAAGCAATGAACAAATCAAATGAAATTGAAAAATCAGAATTGAATAAAATCATCGGAGAGTGTTATTTCAATCTAAAACAATACGACAAAGCGATTCCGTTTTTAGAAGAATACAAAGGAAAAAAAGGAAAGTGGAACAACACCGATTTTTATCAATTAGGATATGCCTATTACGAGCAAAAAAACTACGAAAGTGCTATCTCTCAATTTAATAAAATTATTGAAGGAAAAGATTTCGTTGCACAAAATGCCTACTATCATTTAGGTTTAAGTTACCTGAATACGGGTAAAAAACAAGAAGCTCTGAATGCTTTTAAAAACGCGTCTGAAATGGAGTTCAATACTCAAATTCAGGAAGATGCCGCTTTGAATTACGCTAAGTTGAGCTATGAAATCGGGAATGCATATCAAACGGTTCCGGGAATTTTGCTTGATTTTTTGAAAAAATACCCAAACAATTCCAGTAAAGGTGAAGTAGAAAAATTATTAGTTGATTCTTATATCTCTTCTAAAAATTATAAAGAAGCCTTGGTTTTATTAGAGAAAAACAGATCTGCGGAAAACAAACTAGCTTACCAAAAAGTGCTTTTTTATAGAGGTCTGGAATTGTATTCGGAATCCAATTATGCAGAAGCGTTAAAGATGTTCAATACTGCGATCAAAGAGCAAAAGAATCCTGAGTTTACAGCACGTGCAACTTTCTGGAAGGCAGAATCAGAATATGTAACTGACGATTTTCAATCGGCATTGTTGAGTTACAAACAATTTGCTGGTTTGGCGGGTGCTAAAACGACAGAAGAATACAAAAACATTAACTATAATATTGCTTACGCTTATTTTAAACTAAAAGAGTACGATCAGGCCGGAAATTCTTTTCAAGCACAAATTGACAATTCAAAAGAAGACAAAGTACGTTTGAATGATTCGTATTTACGCTTAGGGGATTGCCGATTTGTAACTGCAAAATATGCTCCTGCGATGGAAGCTTATGCAAAAGCAATTGATGCAAAAGGCGTTGATGCCGATTATGCACAATATCAAAAAGCACTTTCGTATGGTTTTATGTCTAAAAACGACAAAAAAATCGAGGAACTGAATAATTTCCTGCTGATGTATAAAAAATCATCGTACCGAGATGATGTTTTATATGAATTGGGGAATACCTACGTTGCTCAGAAAAAGAATGATTTAGCGATTAAAACGTACGATCAGTTAATTTCTGAGTACAAAAACGGTTCGTTTACTTCAAAATCTATTCTGAAACAAGGTCTGATTTATTACAATACAGATCGTGACGAACAGGCTTTAGTTAAATTTAAAAAAGTAGCGGCTGAATTTCCAAAAACATCAGAAGCTTTAGAAGCCGTTTCAACAGCAAGATTAATCTACGTTGACTCAGGAAAAGTAGATGAATATGCTACCTGGGTACGAACATTGGACTTTGTTGCGGTTACAGATGCAGAATTGGATAACGATACGTACGAAGGAGCTTTTAAACAGTACAGTCAAAATAACAGCAAAGCCGCTATTACAGGTCTTGCAGGTTACATCGCTAAATTTCCATCCGGGATTCATGCAGTGGAGGCTAATTTTCACGTAGCACAGTTGTATTATGCAGAAGGTTCCGAAAATAAATCGGTAGCCAATTACCAATATGTGATTGATCAGCCAAGAAATGAATTCACAGAACAGTCGTTAAGCCGATTGTCTCAGATTTTCTTGAAAGCAAAAGACTGTGACAAAGCAATTCCCGTATTGGTTCGTTTAGAGGACGAAGCCGACTTTCCTCAGAATAAAACTTTCGCTCAGGCGAATTTAATGAAGTGTTATTATGATAAAAAAGATTATAACAATTCGGTAGTTTATGCAGATAAGGTTTTGCAAAATCCAAAAGCTGATGCCAATGTAAAATCAGATGCACAAATTATTGTAGCACGTGCTGCCATGCAAACCGGAGATCAGGACAAAGCAAAAGCAGCGTATGCAAAATTGTCTGCAACATCAAAAGGAGAATTAGCAGCCGAAGCCTTGTATTATGATGCCTATTTTAAAACGAAAGAAGGCAAATTTGAAGCCTCAAATGTTTCCGTTCAGAAATTAGCCAAAAGCTACTCCGCTTATAAGTATTACGGAGCAAAGAGTTTGGTTTTGATGGCCGAAAATTTCTACGGATTAAAAGACAGTTATCAGGCGACTTATATTTTAGATAATGTAATTAACAATTTTACTGATTATCCGGATGTAGTAGAGGAAGCTAAAAAAGAACTAAGTGTTATTAAGTTAGAGGAGTCAAAAACAAATTCATCAATTACGAAATAGTTTTTTTAGGTGAGATGTTGAATGTGAGATGTTAAAAGTTAAAAGTGAAATGTTTTCCATTTTACAACTCACAAAATACATTTTACAATTCACAAATCACAAAGTACATCTCACAAAATAGATTTTACAAACATGACTTTACCATTTTATATTATTGATGTTTTTGCTGAAAAAAAATACGCCGGAAATCAGTTGGCGGTTTTTTTAGAGGCGGGTAATCTTAGTTCGGAAGAAATGCAAAAAATAGCCAAAGAGATAAATTTCGCTGAAAGCACTTTTATTACAAAGCTTGATTTTGAAAACAATAAAGCAGAGATTAAAATTTTTACGCCGGCACACGAAATGAAGTTTGCCGGACATCCGATTATTGGAACTTCTTGGGTGTTGATGCATAAAATATTCCAAAATGCTCCTGAAGCAATTACACTTCAGGTTCCGATTGGTGAAATTCCGATTCATAAAACGGAGGATTTGATTTGGTTAAAAGCAGCTCAACCGGAGTTTTTAGAGGCGTTTGATAAGGAAGGTTTTTTATCCTTCAGTAATCTGAAAAGTGATGACTTTTATGTGCAATACCCAATTCAGGAAGTGACAACGGGAAGTGCTTTTGTAATTGTTCCTTTAAAAAACACAGAAGTCTTAAAAGCTTTGGTTCTCGATAAAGATAAAATGAACGATTGGCTGATAAAGAATTGCAAAACAAACCACAGGGCTCTTTATTTTTATGTTTGGGAAGATTCAAAAATAATAAGCAGAATGTTATGCGTAGAACACAACCAATTGGTTGAAGATGCTGCAACGGGAAGTGCCAGTACGTGTTTACAGGCTTTTCTTTTAAAATACCACTCGGCTAAGATTGAAACAATAAATCAGCAGGGGGATTATATAAACCGTCCGTCGCAGATTTATTTTAAAGGAGCATTAACAGAAGATAATTTTGCCATACAAATTGGAGGCAAAAGTCAGTTTATCGCCAAGGGTGATTGGGAAGTTTAGAATAGAAAGATAAATTAAGAAATAAGATAATGTAAAATGTAATTTGTGAAAAGTGAAATGTAAAATGCCTTAAAAAGACCTTTTACATTTTACGAAAACACCTTTTACAAAATAAGAGAAATATGAAAATTAATTTCCAGAATAAATCCATCATTTTGATAATGCTGTTTGCTTTTCAGCTTTCCTTTTCGCAGAAGAAAGAGGAGAGCATTGGGACAGAAACGGTAAATGTTGTAAAACCTTATTCACCAACCATTTCGGATGCCTTTAAAGTAAAAGAAACTCCTTCGCTTGACGATTCAGGAAATCAACCTAAAGAAACGATCAAATACAGTATTTTATCGGTTCCGGTGGCTTCGACTTTTACACCCTCAAAAGGAAAAGCAGAAGGGGTTGAAAAATCAAAACAAGAACGTTTATTCAGTAATTACGCCACTGTTGGAGTTGGAAATTATGGAACTCTAAACGGGGAATTGTTTGTAACGCAGGATCTGGGAAACAGCGATTATATTACTGGAATGTTTCGCCATCATTCTTCTCAGGGAGGTATCAAGGATATAGAATTAAATGATGAATTTTACGACACAGCCTTAAATGTTGGGTATGGTGTTGACAATCGCGATATGTCCTGGGCGGTAGATTTAGGATACCAGAATCAAATATACAATTGGTACGGTTTACCTGCCGAATTTGGTGCGACATTGCTTCCGGGTGAGCGTTTTGATTTAGTGAATAAAATGAATCCAAATCATTCTTATAATACCATTTCTTTAGGTGGAAATATTGAATTTAATGAAGGCATTTTTAGCAAAGTAAAAGCAAGGTTTACTAATTTCTCAGATAGTTTTTCTTCTTCTGAAAACCGGTTTTATGTAAAGCCGTCGTTTAAAGTAGAGGTAATGGATCAATCTATAAATACAAATGTTATTATTGATCATGTAAGCGGCTCGTTCGAAAATAATTATGCCCGTGATAATACGAAGCCTTTAAAATACAGCCTTACCAATTTTGGAATTGAACCTAGTTTTGTGATTCTGGAAAATGATTGGACCTTGGAATTAGGAGCCGGAATATTTTATGGTTTAGATTCTGAAAACAGTGGAAATAAGTTTTATCTGTATCCAAAAGTAAATGCTTCGTATAAATTAGTAGGGGATTTGATGATTTTTTATACGGGAGTAAATGGTGGACTAAATCAGAATTCCTATGCTGATTTTGTGACCGAAAATCCGTTTTTATCACCAACGCTCGCTGTGAAACCTACAAACAATCAATACACTGTTTTTGCAGGTTTAAAAGGAAAATTGGCTAATAATATCAATTACAACATTACAGGATCTTATTTGAATGAAAAAGACAGAGCCTTGTTTAAAAGTAATGATTATACAGAAGTTATCTCAAATGAAAACTATGCTTACGGAAACTCTTTTGGAGTGGTTTATCAGGACCTGAGAACATTCCGTTTTTATGGAGAATTAAAAGCTGATTTTTCCGAGAATGTCAGTTTTGGAATCAATGGAACTTTCAATAGTTACAAAAATGACGGCCAATTAGAAGCATGGAATTTACCAACGGTTAAATTGAGTTCTAATCTGGATGTTACTATTACAAAACAGTGGTACGCCGGTTTAAATGTTTTTTATGTGGGAGATCGTAAAGACATGCAGACTAATTTGACTATTGCACCCGTTGCAACTCCGGTTACTTTAAAAAGCTATTTTGATGCCAATGCTCACGTAGGGTATAAGTTCAGCGAACGTTTGACTTTCTTTTTGAAACTTAATAATATTGGTAATCAGGCCTATGAAAAATGGCTAAATTATCCGGTGCAGGGCTTCCAGGTTTTAGGAGGAGGAAATTATAAGTTCGACTTTTAAGTATAGTGGGTTAACCGCAAGGTGCGCGAAGGTTTACGCAAGGAACGCGAAGTTTTTTTAGCCACGAATTAACGAATTATTCTTTAATGATATTCGTTAATTCGCGGCTAATTTTTTTTAGAAATAAAATGAGATTAATTTGCGATCTTTGCGTAAACCTTCGCGTACCTTGCGGTTAAACAAAAATCTTAGCAACTTAGAACCTCAGTAACTTAGCCCCTCAAAAAAAAAATGACTTTCAAAGAAAAAATATATTCCCATTATCTACAAATGGTTCAGGACCGCATTGATGTTTTTAGAGACATGATTTCGGCCTTGACCGAAGATTCTAAAAACGATGCAAAAGGATCAGCCGGCGATAAACACGAAACCGCTTTGTCGATGATGCATATTGAGCAAGAGAAGTTAACGAATAAACTAAAAGAAGCCATAACCCAAAAAGCCGTTTTAGATAAAATTGAAGCATCAAAAAGTACAGAAAATATAGTTTTAGGGAGTTTGGTAAAGGCTAACGGAATTTATTTATACCTCAGTGTAGCACTTCCTAAAATTACAATTGATGGTATAAACGTTATTGCACTTTCGCCTCAATCTCCGTTGGGGAATCATTTAATGGGTAATAAAGTAGGGTTTGAATTTGAGATTAATAAAACACATTATACTATTGAAAGTGTTTTGTAATTAATTTAAAAGAAGAAAGTTATGAGAATATTTTTTGTTTTGATGGTTTTGTTTTGCATGGATTTAACTGCTCAGAATACAGAATTTAAAGTTTACGATAATGGACTGATTTATTCTGAAAACTCAGTTGGAAAACTGAAGCATATTGTTGATTCGTTGAATTTGAAATTTAAAGTATGTGATTTCAAGAAGATCTTTCTTTCCTCTGCCCAGACAAAAGTCAATTTTATTGAGATAAACAAATCCGATGCATCAGAAGCTAAAAAAGATCTGGAAAATAATATATCGTATTCCGACTTTAAAACGAAGTATCCAAAGGCTACTTTTGATGAGAACTTAGTTGTGATAAAATCTCACTACACTAATTATGAACATGTGAAAAATGTAAATTTTTCAAGCTTAGAATTAGGGGAAAGGCAAAGACAGACAATAAGTTCTAGTCAAAATGAGATAGATTCTTATAACAATAATTTTAAAGGTAAATGGGTTTTTGAATATCAGGAAAAAACAAAGTATTCAAAGGAGTCATTACGTGCTTTTTATTTTATAGAAGAATTTAAGTCAAAACCAATTGTAGATAAGTATGCTAAATTAATTCAGTATGCGGATTGTTTAATAGACACAACTGCGCAAATTTTTTATAAAGATGCAAAAAACTCAGGTGTTAGATATTTCGATAGTTTGCCAAACAAGGCAACAAAATTTAAAGAGTATGTTAATAATACTTTGAAAAAGCCAAGTTTTAGCTATGAGAAATTATCTCTTATTTATGGTTATGACGAAATGGCTTTCGATGCTGATTCAATGAAAAAGAATAAAGAGAATATAGCGAATAAAGAGCTTGCAGAAAAAGAATATAAGGTTTACCAAAAGAATTTAGAAAAATGGGAATCCGTAAAATTTACTCGATTAGATTCTATAGAAAAGGCTGATAAAAATTTTGATTTAATGTTGAATGAAGCATTTATTGAAGCGAAAATAAATAAATCCTCAGACGAAGAATTTGAAGAATATGTAGGTCGTTTTATTGGAAAAAGGGAAGAACTCGAATTAAAAAGAAACAGGCGGGTTATTGGTGGCTGTAGTATGGATGACAGCCCAAGAGTACATGCTTTGAATATTGCAATGCTTTCTGCAGAAACTACAAAATGGGAAATTTTTCTTCGATCTCACCTTAATATAATGAATGATCGTTTTGACAGGGCTAGTGACGGGAGTTATGCTCAAGGGGCAAGAAATACGTATATCAAGGAGATTGAGGTTTTAGATATAAATGTTTTAGATTTGATTTTAGGGATATCTTTAAGAATAGAAAATCCATCCGAGAACCATTATTTCTCCAATATAAATAGGGTTGGGCGTGCTCTTTCTGAAAGTTCCAATCCTACAGTAGTGGAAATGAATTTGCTAAATATGATAGTTGATACTGATTTGGACGACTATAATAGAGTATTAATGTATTATTTGTTTGATAATTATAATTACAATTTGAAAGATGAAAATGCAAAAAAGCTAAATCAATCTAAATTGCAAGTGGCTGTTTCTAAATTGCCAGACTATATTTCTTCCAGAATTATTTTTAAAAATTAAAATTTTTAAGTTCCAACCTGTTTTTTATACTAAAATTTTACATTTTATATGTAAAATTGATTTTATGGTTTTAAATTATAACTGAAATTAGCTTTTGTGTTTTTCAATTGTAACCATTACTGCATCTTTGCCTTATCAAAATAAAATTTATAAAATAAAAAGATATAGTTATGTGTGGAATTGTATGTGCCTTTGATCTGAAGCAAAAAGCAGAAAGTTTAAGACCTCAAGTTTTAGAAATGTCTAAAATCATCCGTCACCGTGGACCGGACTGGAGCGGTATTTATAGCAACGATAAAGCAATTTTATCTCATGAGCGTTTGGCAATTGTAGATCCGGCTTCGGGGAAACAGCCTTTGTTTACAGCAGATAAAAAATTGGTTTTGGCAGCAAACGGTGAAATCTATAACCACAGAGAATTACGCAAACAATTTGAAGGAAAATACGACTTTCAAACCGAAAGTGATTGCGAAGTTATTTTAGCACTTTACAAGGAAAAAGGCCCTCATTTTATTGACGAAATGAACGGAATCTTCGGATTTGCAATTTATGATGTAGACAAAGATGAGTACTTTATCGCTCGTGATCATATGGGAATTATTCCGTTATACATTGGTTGGGATCAGGACGGAACTTTTTATGTAGCATCAGAATTGAAAGCTTTAGAAGGGTATTGTACAAAAATTGAATTGTTTCCTCCGGGACATTATATGACCAGTAAAGACGGTGAATTTGTACAATGGTATAAAAGAGACTGGACGGACTACGATGCGGTAAAAGACAACGAAACAAGTATTCCTGAAATTAAAAAAGCATTGGAAGCAGCCGTTCACAGACAACTGATGAGTGATGTTCCTTACGGAGTTTTACTTTCCGGAGGTTTAGATTCGTCTATTACTTCAGCAGTAGCTAAAAAATATGCACAAAAACGTATTGAGTCAGACGATACTACAGATGCCTGGTACCCACAATTGCACTCTTTTTCAGTTGGACTGGAAGGTTCACCTGATTTGGCAGCTGCGAGAGTTGTTGCAGATCATATCGGAACTATTCACCATGAAATTAAATTTACAATTCAGGAAGGCTTAGATGCAGTTCGTGATGTGATTTATAACTTAGAAACCTATGATGTAACTACAGTGAGAGCATCGACTCCGATGTGGTTGATGGCGAGAGTTATTAAATCAATGGGGATCAAAATGGTCCTTTCGGGAGAAGGAGCTGATGAATTGTTTGGAGGTTATTTATACTTTCATAAAGCACCAAACGCAAGAGAATTTCACGAAGAAAACGTACGCAAATTAGGGAAACTACATATGTACGATTGTTTGCGTGCCAACAAAAGTCTGGCAGCTTGGGGAATCGAAGGACGTGTACCATTTTTGGATAAAGAATTTATGGATGTTGCCATGCGCATCAACCCACAAGATAAAATGATCAACAAAGAACATCCGATGGAAAAATGGGTGGTTCGTAAAGCTTTTGAAGAAATGTTGCCCGAGAGTGTGGCGTGGAGACAAAAAGAACAATTTTCTGATGGAGTAGGATACAGCTGGATTGATACTTTGAAAGAAGTAGTAGCAAGAGAAGTTTCAGATGAACAATTGGCAAATGCCAGATTTAAATTTCCGTTGCAGACGCCAACTTCAAAAGAAGAATATTACTACCGTTCTATTTTTGCAGAACACTTCCCAAGTGATGCAGCAGCATTATGTGTACCTCAGGAAGCCAGTGTAGCATGTAGTACCAAAATCGCTTTGGAGTGGGATGAGGCTTTCAAAAACATGAATGATCCATCAGGAAGAGCTGTTGCCAGCGTTCATGATGATGCCTACGCTAAAGCATAAAGGGGTTTTGTTTATTAATTAGTATCAGGAAAGACGTTCTTAATTGTAAGGACGTTTTCTTGGTTTAAGATAATAAATTGTATTATTTCAGCTACTTGAGATAATAATTTGGGAATTATTTAACTTTCTTTTTTATATTTGACATTACTCAAGAGAGTGATTTAAGTTTAATTTAGAAAGTGGCATAAAATGAGGTTTATGTTTACTTTGAATAACATTTAGAAATAAAAAAAAGAATAGTATGTCCGGAATATTAGCTGTTATCGGTAAAGGAAAAGATCCCCAGCTCGTTAGAGCGCTTTCTGAAAGAATGTCGCACCGTGGTCCTGATGAAAGAGGTTATCAGATCATGGAAAATGGAAGCATTATTTGTCACGAGAGTTTGTCGATTATAGATCTTAATTCAGGGAAACAACCTATTCAGGGGACTAATAAAGCCTGGATGGTGCACGATGGTGAAATTTATAATTACCAGGAATTAAGAAATGGAATTTTGAAAGACCACACTTTCAGAACAAAATCAGACTCAGAAGTGATCGTGCATTTGTACGAAGAGTATGGATATGATTTTTGTAACAAATTAGATGGTGACTGGACTTTCGTAATCGTTGACGGTGATGATTATATTGCCGGCAGAGACCCATTGGGAGTAAAACCGCTGTATTATGGTTTGGACGAAAGAGGAAGAATTTACTTTTCTTCAGAAATGAAGCCAATTGCAGATCAATGCAAAACATTTTCAACTTTCCCTCCGGGGCATTATTATACTCCAAAAACAGGTTTTGTGAAATATTACCGTCCGGAGTATGAGGATTATGAAAAAGCAGGTCAGGATCTTGAATTGTCTTTGATCAGAGAAAGTCTTACAGCAGCGGTGAGTAAACGTTTGATGAGTGAAGTGCCCATTGGAGCACTGCTTTCCGGTGGTTTGGATTCTTCTTTAATTGCGGCCATCACTTCCCGACTGAAAGCTGACAAAGGAAAAAAACTGAAAACTTTTTCGATTGCTTTAGATGCGAATGCACCCGATGCTATTGCTGCCAGAAAAGCGGCTGAATTTTTGGGAACAGACCATCATGAAGTTCATTTTTCAGTAGCAGAAGGAATTGGACTTTTAGAAAAAATAATTTTTCATATCGAAACCTACGATATCATATCGGTTAGAGCCAGTGTGCCCATGTACCTGTTGTCTAAAGCGATTGCCGATAAAGGAGTAAAAGCAATTCTTTCCGGAGAAGGTGCTGACGAAATCTTTGGAGGACATTTGTATTTCAGAAATGCTCCATCAACAGAAGAATTTCAAAAGGAAAGTATCGAGAGAGTCCAAAAATTATTTACGGCCGATTTATTGCGTGCCGATAAATCTACAATGGCAAATGGTTTAGAAACAAGAATTCCGTTTTTAGACCGAAACTTTCTGGATGTTACGATGTTGATTAAACCCGAAGAAAAACAGCCTAAAACATACGAGGGAATCGAAAAATACATCTTAAGAAAAGCATTTGATACCCCGGAAACGCCTTATTTGCCATCGGATATTTTATGGCGTCAAAAAGAACAATTCTCGGATGGAGTGGGGTATAATTGGATTGATGAATTAATCGAATATTGTGCGACTCAGGTTTCTGATCAGCAATTAGAAGGAGCAAATACAGAGTTTCCGTATAATTCTCCTACTACCAAAGAAGCCTATTTGTACCGTTCCATTTTTCATAAATATTATCCACAGGTTAGTGCGGCGCAAACCGTTCGAAAATGGATACCAAAATGGCAGGAAAATCAAGACCCAAGCGGACGTGCAAATGCAGCCCATTTAAAGGCAGCTGTTGCAACAACAAACTCCGGCGCAGCAGTGTAATTTTAAAATTTAATAGAGTAGAAAATAAAATTCAAACCCCAATTGAATTTCGATAATTTCAGAAAATCCGAGACGACATTTTAACTGTTTGTTTCGGATTTTTTTATTAAAGTGGATTTTAAATTATTTATTTTGTATTTGAAAAGCACTATATTTGATAAAGTCATAAAAGAATAGTTTACTTTATAATTGAATAAAAATATGAAAAAATTAGTGCTTGGGGGAATTTTGTATTGCTCATTGGGTGTAATAAGTTCTGTTTACGCTCAGAAAAAAGAACAGCCTAAATACATTACAAATGTAGAAGGGGTAAAGGAATATGCTTTAAATAACGGATTAAAAGTTCTTTTAATTCCGGACGCTTCACAAAGTAATATGATTGTAAATATCGTTTACAAAGTGGGGTCGATTAATGAGGGATACGGCGAAAAAGGAATGGCGCATTTGTTGGAGCACATGCTTTTTAAGAGTACTAAAAATTTGGGAGACATAAAAAAGATGCTTTCCGATAAAGGAGGAAATGCAAACGGAACGACCTGGTTTGACCGAACCAATTATTATGAAGTTTTTCCTTCCAGTGATGCGAACCTGAAATGGAGTCTCGAGATGGAGGCCGACCGAATGATTAATTCGACAATTTTACAAGCAGATTTAGATAAAGAATTTTCTGTTGTTAGAAATGAATTTGAAATAGGTGAAAATAATCCCGACGCAGTTTTACAAGAAAGAATCCTGTCAACAGCTTATTTATGGCATAACTACGGAAATAGTACTATTGGAAGTAAAGAAGATATTGAACGTGTAAAAGCAAATACATTAAGAGTTTTTTACGAAAAGTATTATCAGCCTGATAATGCAGTTTTGGTTATTGCAGGTAAGTTTGATGAGCAGAAAGCATTAGAATATATTGGACAGTATTTTGCTGTGATCCCAAAACCGAAAAGAGTTTTGGCTAAGCCTTACACACTCGAACCGGCTCAGGACGGAGAAAAGTTTGTAGAACTAAAAAGAGCAGGTGAAAGCAAAAATGTTGGGGCAGTGTATCATACCGCACCATATGCAGATAAAGATTATGCTGCAATTGATGCGTTGGCTGAAATTTTAACGGCAGATCCATCAGGTTATCTGTATAAATCTTTGGTAGAAACACGTAAAGTTTCAAGTATCTACACTTGGCAGCCTACCGTAAAAGATGCAAGTTTTATGTATTTTGGAGTTGCAGTGCCAAACGATAAAGATATTAAAGAGACCGAAAATATCGTAAGAGCAGAATTAGATAAAATTACAACTACAAAATATACAGATGAAGATGTAAACAGAGCTAAAGCAAAATTAATTAAACAAATTGAAAGTGTAAAAAACAATACTATTTCGTTTGCAGTTGGTCTGACAGAAATTATTGGAGCAGGAGATTACAGACTTGGTTTTATTTATAGAGATGCGGTTGAAAAACTGACAAAGGAAGATATACAAAGAGTAGCAGAAAAATACTTTAAAAGTAACAACAGAACAGTAGGTATATTTATTCCGTCAAAAGACGAACAAAGACTGAAAGCGGTAGAATATACCGACGAACAATTGGTTGCTTTAACGAAAGACTACAAAGGAAAAGCAATCGAAAAAGAAGCAGCTCCATTTGAAGCTTCCATAAAAAATTTAAAGCAAAATCTTGTTGAAGGCAAATTAAGTAATGGTGCAAAATACGGATTGGTTAAAAAAGAAATAAAAGGAGGCAAGGTTCAGGCGAGTTTTAAATTCTATGTAAGTAATGAGAAGGATTTAGAGGGTAAAGCAGATGTTGGAGGAATTTTGGCACAATTGCTTAAAACAGGTACTAAAACCAGAACAAAAGAACAAATTCAGGATCAGTTAGATCAATTGAAGTCTAGTGTGAATTTTGGTTTCTCAGAACAAGTTTTATCGGTTAATATTAATACCTATAAAGAGAATTTCAAAGATGTAATGGGCATATTAGGTGATTTACTGGTTAATTCTACCTTTCCTGAAAATGAGCTGCAAAAGACAATTACAGAATACAATACCTACTTAGAATCCAATCTTAATGATCCTCAGGCGATAGCCTTTAATGAAATTTCAAGATTAACGGCTAAATATCCGAAAGGAAATATCTTCTACACGGCAACAATTCAAGAACAAATAGATGCGTTTAAAAAGATAAAACAATCCGAGTTAGTAGATTTTTACCAAAACATTTTAGGAGCAAATAATGGGGTAGGTTGTGTTATTGGAGATTTAGATACTAAAACTACAGTCGAAATTCTTGAAAATACTTTTGGGAAGTGGAATTCGAAGTCTAAATACGAACGTGCAAAACCAACTTATTTTGATAGTCAGAAAGTCGACAAAGACTATATTACTCCGGATAAAGAAAATGCTGTGGCAACTGGAAAAATCAGCTTAAAAATGGATCGAAAAAGTCCGGATTATCCAGCCTTTATTATGGTGAATGAAATCATTGGAAGTGGTGGCTTTTTGACGGCAAGAATCCCAATGCGATTAAGAGAAAAAGAAGGAATTAGTTATGGAGCTGGTTCATTTATCAATGTGCCGGTTGATAATGATGTTGCTTTTTGGGAATATTATGCTTTTCTAAATCCAACTAAAAAAGGAGCGGTTGAAGCGGCTACAAAAGAAGAAATCACAAAAGCACTAAAAGACGGATTTACGGAGGAGGAATTAAAAACAAACTTAGTAAGCTGGCAGAATGGAAGAAAAACCAGATTAGGAAGCGATGATACTTTGATGGGGCTTGTGAATACACATCTTATTTACGGAATCCCATTGGAAGATTACGATGATTTAGAAAGCAAAGTTAAAGCATTGAAAATTCAGGAAGTAAATACGGTATTGAAAAAGTATATCAGTCTGGATAAAATGACTTCTATTTATGTAGGGGACTTTACTAAAAAATAAATTCCAAAACCTCAAATTCCAAATTCCAAATTTTGGGTGGATTTGAAACATTTTTTAAAATCCGAAACAACATTTTAAATGTTTGTTTCGGATTTTCTATTTCAAAATTGGAATTTGGAATTTTAAAAAAGTGCCTTTTTAATAAAAAGAGGTTGCTTTTTTGGAATTTGGAATTTATTTTTTGGAATTTATCACAATTGTGTTGATAACTTACACGCTTTAAATCGTAATTTAACGGATATATAATTTGCGTTTTTATATATTTGCGTGTTAGACAATAATTACATTTTTTAGAATAAATTATATGAGCGAAGAAATCAAGAAGAACAATTATTCAGCAGATAGTATTCAGGCATTAGAAGGAATGGAGCACGTAAGAATGCGTCCATCGATGTATATTGGAGATGTAGGAGTTCGAGGGCTACACCATTTGGTTTATGAGGTTGTTGATAACTCGATTGATGAGGCGATGGGAGGACATTGTGATACCATTGGTGTTGCAATAAATGAAGACGGTTCGGTAACGGTTGAAGATAACGGTCGTGGTATCCCGGTCGATTTACACAAAAAAGAAGGAGTTTCTGCACTTGAGGTTGTAATGACCAAAATTGGTGCCGGAGGTAAATTTGATAAAGATTCGTATAAGGTTTCAGGAGGTTTGCACGGAGTTGGTGTTTCGGTTGTAAATGCCCTTTCGATTCATATGAAATCAACTGTATTCAGAGAAGGAAAAATCTATGAGCAGGAGTATGAAAGAGGAAAATCAATGTATCCGGTAAAACAAATCGGAGAAACAGATAAGAGAGGTACACGCCAGACTTTTTACCCTGACAATACTATTTTTACTCAGACAACAGAGTTCTCTTATGATACATTGTCGGCTCGTATGCGTGAGCTTTCTTTTTTGAATAAAGGAATCACCATTACTTTCACCGATAAAAGAGAAGTAGACAAAGACGGGAATTTCAGAAGTGAAGTTTTTCATTCAACAGAAGGTTTGAAAGAATATATCCGTTATTTGGACGGTAACCGTGAACCAATTATTTCTCACGTAATCAGCATGGATCACGATAAAGGTGAAATTCCGGTTGAGGTGGCTTTAATCTACAATACAAGTTATACAGAGAATATATTTTCTTATGTAAATAATATCAATACTCACGAAGGAGGTACGCATTTACAAGGTTTTAGAAGTGGTTTGACAAGAACCCTTAAAAAATACGCAGATGCTTCCGGAATGTTGGATAAATTGAAATTCGAAATTGCGGGAGATGACTTCCGTGAGGGATTAACAGCTATTATTTCGGTAAAAGTTGCAGAACCACAATTCGAAGGACAAACCAAAACCAAACTTGGAAACAGAGAGGTAGTTTCTCCGGTTTCTCAAGCTGTTGGAGAAATGTTGGAGAATTATTTGGAAGAAAATCCAAATGATGCAAGAGTAATTATCCAAAAAGTAATTTTGGCTGCTCAGGCCCGTCATGCTGCTAAAAAAGCACGTGAAATGGTACAACGTAAAACCGTTATGGGTGGCGGTGGATTACCTGGAAAATTATCAGATTGTTCGGAGCAGGATCCTGCAAGATGTGAGGTTTACCTTGTCGAGGGAGATTCGGCTGGTGGAACAGCAAAACAAGGTCGTGATCGTAACTTTCAGGCGATTTTACCATTACGTGGTAAGATTCTGAATGTAGAGAAAGCGATGCATCATAAAGTATTCGAAAACGAGGAGATCCGTAATATTTTTACCGCTTTGGGAGTTACTGTTGGTACAGCAGAAGACAGTAAAGCATTAAATCTTGAAAAACTAAGATACCACAAAGTAATCATCATGTGTGATGCGGATGTCGATGGTAGTCACATTTCTACCTTAATATTAACGTTCTTCTTCCGTTTCATGAAAGAATTGATCGAAGAAGGTCACGTTTATATCGCAGCACCACCTTTATACTTAGTTAAAAAAGGAAATAAGAAAGAATACGCATGGAATGATGTTCAACGTGATCAGGCCAACGAAAGAATGGGAGGAAGTGCTGCTATTCAACGTTATAAAGGTCTTGGAGAGATGAATGCGGAGCAATTATGGGAAACAACCATGGATCCAAGTTTCAGAACTTTACGTCAGGTAACGATTGATAGTCTTGCAGAAGCAGATCGAGTTTTCTCTATGTTAATGGGGGATGAAGTACCGCCACGTAGAGAGTTTATCGAGAAAAACGCTGTTTATGCAAATATTGACGCATAAAATAAAAGTTTAATAGGTCAATTCGTTTAATTGTTTAAATTTACTAAACGATTAAACGAATTGTCAATTTAAAGACATACAAATTAATTAATAACCGATAAAGTATAAAATATGAAAGTTACCATTGTAGGAGCAGGAAATGTTGGAGCTACATGTGCAGATGTTATTTCTTATAGAGGAATTGCTAGTGAAGTAGTATTGTTGGATATTAAAGAAGGCTTTGCTGAAGGAAAGGCATTAGATATCACGCAATGCGCTACAAATACAGGGTTTAATACCAAAGTTTCAGGTGTAACCAACGATTATTCTAAAACTGCCGGGAGTGATGTAGTAGTAATTACATCCGGAATTCCAAGAAAACCAGGAATGACCCGTGAAGAATTAATAGGTATAAATGCAGGGATTGTAAAAACAGTTGCTGAGAATGTATTAAAACATTCACCAAATACAATTATTGTTGTGGTTTCTAATCCAATGGACACAATGACTTATTTGGCTTTAAAATCTACCGGATTACCAAAAAACAGAATTATAGGTATGGGTGGAGCTTTAGATAGTTCACGTTTCAGAACGTATCTTTCTTTGGCTTTAGACAAACCGGCAAATGATATTTCTGCTATGGTTATAGGTGGTCATGGTGATACAACTATGATTCCTTTGACACGTTTGGCATCTTACAACGGAATTCCGGTTAGCGAATTTCTTTCTGAAGAAGTGTTAGCGAAAGTGGCTGCAGATACGATGGTAGGAGGAGCAACTCTTACAGGTCTTTTAGGAACTTCAGCGTGGTATGCGCCGGGAGCTTCTGTAGCGTATCTTGTGGATAGTATTTTAAACGATCAGAAGAAAATGATTGCTTGTTCTGTTTATGTAGAAGGAGAGTACGGACAAAATGATATCTGTATCGGAGTACCTTGTATAATTGGTAAAAATGGAATTGAAGAAATTTTGGATATCCAGTTAAACGACGCAGAAAAAGCTTTATTTGCTAAAAGTGCTGATGCAGTTAGAGGGATGAATGATGCTCTAAAATCGATTTTAGTATAATGATTTTGATAAAAAAAAGATAAGGCTGCACTTTTGCAGTCTTTTTTTTGAGATTAATTAATAAATAAATTGGTTAATCTTTTCGTAAATTATATATTTGCTCGGTTTAAAAAAAATGTTGTAATTCGTGATCTAGTTTTTTAGTTTTAAAAAAATCATGTCAGGGCTTATTCTATAGGACTTTAAAACAAAAACAAACAATAAAACTTAATTAATTTTTAGTAATAATGCAGAATAAAGGACTTATTAAATTTTTCGCAATTCTATTTGCGTTGGTAAGTATTTACCAACTTTCGTTCACTTACGTGGCAAGCAATGTCAAAAGTGAGGCCAAAGCTTTTGCAGGAGATAATCCTGATAAAGAGCTAAAATATTTAGATTCTATTGGTAAAGTAAAGGTACTGAATCTTGGATTTACGGATTTTACTTATGATGAAGTAAAAAACAAACAAATCAATAAAGGTCTTGACTTAGAAGGAGGAATCAACGTTATTCTTCAAATTTCTATTAAAGATGTTTTGAAAGGATTAGCCAACAATTCTAAAAATCCGGTATTTAATAAATCATTGGCTGATGCGACTGCAAATTTAGAAGGTAACAAAAGTTATTTAGATAAATTTTTTGAGGCTTTTGATGCAAATTCAAGCGGAACAACAAAATTAGCTTCTCCTGAAATCTTTGCTAACAGAAACTTGCAAGGTGAAGGCGGAATTGCTTTTGAAATGTCTGATGCTCAAGCTAAGAAAGTAATTAGAAAAAAAGTAGATGAGTCTATCGAAAGTGCTTACAAAGTATTAAGAGAGCGTATCGATAAATTTGGTGTTACACAACCAAACATCCAAAAATTAGGTGCCACAGGAAGAATCTTAGTGGAGCTTCCAGGTGCTAAAGATGTGGATAGAATTAAAAAATTATTAGGTGGAAAAGCTCAATTAGAGTTTTGGGAAACGTATAAGATTGAAGAAATCGGAAACTTTTTAGTAGCAACTAACGAAGCTTTAAAAAAGACTGAAATCAAAAAAACAGAAACTAAAACAGTTGCTAAAGATTCATTGAATGCTTTATTGACTGATACACAAGATTCAACTAAAGCTAAAAAAGGAAACGACCCATTATTTGACAAAATTGTTGGACAAGGTGGTGGACCGGTTTTAGGTTATTTTGCTCCAAAAGATACAGCAACAATCAATGCTTATTTTAAAAGACCGGAAATCAGAATTTTATTAGCTGCTGATCAACATTATGCAAAATTTGTTTGGAGTAAACCAACTACAATAAAAGATGCAAAAGCAAAAGATGTTGAAGTAGTTGAATTATACGCTTTAAAAGGAAACAGAGACAATGTACCAGCTATGAACGGTGGTCTTGTAACAGATGCGAAAGATACATTTGACCAAATGGGTAAACCAGCTGTTTCTATGCAAATGAACAGCCAAGGTGCTAAAGTTTGGGAAGAATTAACAGGTAGAGCTTTTTCTCAGAAAAGTTATATTGCTATTGTTTTAGATAATATCGTGTATTCTGCGCCAGGTGTTACTAGTGGTCCAATTGCAGGTGGAAGATCTGAAATTACAGGTTCTTTTGATGTAGCTGAAACTAAAGATTTAGCAAACGTATTAAATGCAGGTAAATTACCGGCTTCTGCAGACATTATTCAATCAACTGTTGTAGGACCATCTTTAGGTCAGGCAGCTATTGATGCAGGAACAATTTCTTCTGTATTAGGATTTTTATTAGTTTGTTTATGGATGGTATTCTATTATGGTAAAGCAGGTTGGTATGCTAATCTTGCGTTATTATTAAACTTACTTTTCTTATTCGGAATTATGGCAAGTTTTGGTTTTGTATTAACATTACCAGGTATCGCAGGTATCGTATTAACATTAGGTACGGCGGTAGATGCGAACATTATTATATTTGAAAGAGCAAAAGAAGAATTACGTGAAGGTAAATCATTGTCTGAAGCAGTTGTTGCTTCTTACGGATGGCACGGAGCAATGCGTTCTATCATTGATGCAAACGTAACGCATGTTTTAACTGGAGCAATCTTGTTTATTTTTGGAACAGGTCCAATTAAAGGTTTTGCTTTAACATTACTTATTGGTATCGTAACTTCTATGTTTACGTCAATCTTTATTGCGAGAATCTTTATTGATAGAAACATTGCAGGTAAAGGAGATTTAACTTTCTCTACTAATATTACTAAAAACTGGTTTACTAATTTCCACTTTGATTTTATCAAAATTAAAAAATTCACTTACATCTTCTCTTCAATTGTTGTTGTAGTAAGTTTGGTTTCTATCTTTTTCGTTAACGGATTAGATGAAGGTGTTGATTTTGTTGGAGGAAGAACTTTCCAGGTTAAATTTGAAAAACCAATTGATGCTACTGTAGTTTCAGATGAATTATCTGCTGCTTTCGGAACTCCGGTTGAGGCTAAAATTTTAGGAGATGACGATCAGTTGAAAATCACAACTAAATACAAGATCCAACAAGATGGAGTAGCGGTTGATGAAGAAGTAAATCAAATTTTATACAAAGCGTTAGCAAAATACTATCCTAATACTTCTTATGATAAATTTACTAATACTTACGATGGTAAAAAAGTTGGAGTATTACAAGCTTCTAAAGTTGGAGCTTCTATCTCTGAGGATATTAAAACGAACTCTTACTGGGCAGTTTTAGGTGCTATGGCAGCGATCTTCTTATACTTAATGGTATCGTTCCGTAAATGGCAATATTCATTAGGTGCGATTGCAGCTGTTGCGCATGACGTTATCTTTGTATTGGGAATCTACTCTTTATGTTATAAATTCATGCCATTCCACATGGAAATGGATCAGCACTTTATCGCTGCGATTCTTACGGTGATTGGTTATTCTATGAATGATACTGTAATTGTATTTGACAGAATTAGAGAGTTCATCATCGGAAACCGTAAAGGTAGTTTTGAAGATATTGTAAACGCTTCTATTAATACTACATTGTCAAGAACATTGAATACTTCATTAATGATGATCATTGTATTGTTAACGATGTTTATTTTTGGTGGAGAGTCAATTAGAGGATTCATCTTCGCGATGTTGGTTGGTATTGTAGTAGGAACTTATTCTTCTCTATTTATTGCTACACCGGTATTGGTGGATACAATTTCTAAAGATGATAAACACAATATCGAAGACAAGCACAATAAAGAATAATAATTAAGTTTTATATAAAAAAAAGGATTCAACGAAAGTTGGATCCTTTTTTTTTGTGCTATATTTAAATTTATAAATGTAATTTATGAGTAGAACATTACTATTGGGTTTGTTGGTTTTTTTAGGTGTCTTCAGGATGTGCGGACAAGAGCGTGAGGGTAATTTGAGGGTCGGGTTTAATTATGGTTTTGGAAGTGAATTAAAGAATAGGAATTACACCTTCACCAATCACTTTTATAAAGCTCAATTGTATTACCGGTTAAAAGAAACAAGACATTTTCAATACGAAGTTTTGGTCCAGCCCGAAGTTAATTTTGGAACGCACCAATTGCTGAATTTCTATTTTGTTAAACCGGAGGAGCCTGATTATCTTGAAAAACGTGCTGTTTATACGAAACTAAAAAACATTCATGAATATGTGCTGAATATTGGTTTTTTGATCCGAAAGCCGATAAATAAAAGTCTTTCCGTTTATTTTTTAGGAAGCATTGGTCCGATGATCACAGACACAGAAACAGAACGCATGTCTGAAGGATTTGCTTTTGCTGATGTGTTAGCGCTTGGATTTTCGGTGAAAGCGCAAAGATTCCATTTTGATGTACGTCCAAGTGTCAGGCATGTTTCTAATGCAGGTCTAGGAAGCTCAAATGCGGGCTATAATACAAAGAATATTGAGTTTGGTGTTTCGTATTCTCTTGGGAAGGATTAAAGTTCTAGAACTTGATTTCGATGAATATTAAGTTGCTGATTTTTCTACCTTATGATTTTCCGCACAACTTTTGGACTTGATCCTTTTTCGGTAAGTAACGCAAAGTAAATCTAAAATGAACTTACATTACTTATATGGTTTAAAAATTTTCCAGCTTTTGCCCCTGAACCTGTGAACACAAAAAAAGCGAGGCTGTTTCATTTGTATTGAAACAGCCTCGCTTGTATTTTTGACTTTATTGTGATTAAGAAGTCGCTAAAGGATTTCTTTGTGCTCTGATAATAAAGTATAGTCCAACAATAATAAATGGAATACTTAGCCATTGTCCTGTTGAGAAGAGACCAAGTTCTTCTTCGATTCCGCCTTGGCTTTCTTTTACATACTCGACAACAAAGCGAACCGCAAATAACAATACTAAAAATAGTCCAAACAGATAACCTGATTTAAGTCTTGCATTTGTTTTCCAGTACAAGAAAAATAAGATTGCAAACACAAAAATATAACAAAAGCCTTCATATAATTGTGTCGGATGTTTTGCTGGTACTTGTGCTAACAAATCGGCAAATTTTGGATCTGCTACGATAGCATTATAAGCTTCTTTAGGATTTTGTATACTGGTCGCATTTACAGCTTCTGCTTTGCTGAATTGATCGTGAAGAAAACGAATTCCAAATGGAGAAGTAGTCTCGTGTCCGATGATTTCAGAATTGAAAAAATTTCCTAAACGAACAAAAATAGCACCACTGGCAACCGGTATTACAACTCGGTCTAAGATCCATAACAAAGGACGTTTTAAAACTACTTTACTAAAATAATACATGGCCACAATGATGGCAATTGCAGCGCCGTGACTTGCTAATCCCTGGAATCCTGTAAATTCAAACTTTGGTTCAAATCTAAAAGGCAGAAAGATTTCAAGTAAATGATTTCTGAAATATTCCCAATCATAAAATAAAACATGACCTAAACGTGCACCGATTAAAGTGGCTAAAACAGTCCATACAAATAAAGAATCTAATTTGTCGATCGGTTCGTTTTCGCGTTCGAAAATCTTTTTCATTAAGTACCATCCTAATCCAAAAGCGATTACGAACATTAAACTGTAATAACGAATCATAAAAAATCCTAAATCGATTCCTTCTGAAGGATTCCAAATGATGTTTAAGGCATGTGTCATATGTTGAATTGTTTTTTTTGTGTTGTAAAAATAAATATTTATAACAGAGTAAGTCTTTATTAAAAGTTAATGTTTGTGCAAACATTTCTTTTCGGGAACAGGATCGTAACCGGTTTTTCCCCAGGGATGACAACTCAAAATACGTTTAATTCCGAGGTAACCACCATAAAATAATCCATGCATCTGCAGCGCCTGAATCATATAACTGGAACAGGTTGGCTCAAATCTGCAACTTGCCGGTGTAAAGGGCGAAATGGCATTTTGATAAAAACGCACTAATAAAACAAATGGAGTGATTACTTTCATGGTTTATTAGAAATTGAATGTTTACAAGGAAAAACTGGTGCCTTCTTTTCCGTCTTTTAATTGAATACCAAGTTCAATTAACTGGTCACGAATCTGGTCAGAAAGAGCAAAGTTTTTATCTGCTCTGGCCTGATTTCTCATTCCGATAAGCATATTTACAACACCGTCTAATTTGTCATTATTACCCTCCGCTTTTTCGTCAATCAAACCTAAAACATCAAAAACAAAAGCATTGATGGCAGCGGTAAAGATTGCTAAATCCTCTTCAGAAATAGTTTCTTTTCCTTCTTTTAATAAGTTGATGTAACGAACAGCTTCAAATAGTTGTGCGATTAAGATAGGCGTGTTAAAATCATCATTCATGGCATCATAACACAACTGTTTCCAAGATGTAATGTCTATAGAGCTTGTTGCACTTGAAGTGATTGCCGGTAAAGCGTTAACGGCTTCCATTAATCTTTTATACCCTTTTTCTGCGGCTACAATAGCATCGTCAGAGAAGTCCAAAATACTTCTGTAATGTGCCTGTAACATAAAGAAACGGGTCACAGAAGCCGAAAAGGCTTTGCTTAGAATATTGTTGTCTCCACTTAATATTTCACCCGGTAAAATGTTATTTCCGGTTGATTTTGCCATTTTTTTACCATTTAGGGTAAGCATGTTGGCATGCATCCAGTAATTAACCGGAGAGTGACCCGTGCAAGCTTCATTTTGTGCGATTTCACATTCATGATGCGGGAATTTTAAATCCATTCCACCTCCGTGAATATCAAAATGATTACCCAGATATTTGGTGCTCATGGCAGTACATTCAAGATGCCAGCCAGGGAAACCATCACTCCATGGAGACGGCCATCTCATAACATGTTCCGGTTCTGCTTTTTTCCAAAGCGCAAAATCCTGTGGGTTTCTTTTGTCAGACTGCCCGTCAAGATCACGTGTATTAGCAAGCATATCTTCGATGTTTCTGCCGCTTAATATGCCATAATTTTTGGTTTCGTTATATTTTACAACATCAAAATAAACCGATCCGTTAGATTCGTATCCGATTCCGGTATCGATTATTTTTTTGATGACTTCAATTTGCTCAATAAGGTGTCCCGTAGCAGTTGGTTCAATGCTTGGCGGCAGAAAGTTAAATGATCTTAAAATATCATGAAAATCTACCGTATAGCGTTGTACAATTTCCATTGGTTCAACCTGCTCTAAACGTGCTTTTTTGGCAATTTTATCTTCTCCTTCATCCACATCATCCACAATATGTCCAACATCGGTAATGTTTCTTACGTAGCGCACTTTGTATTCCAGATGCGAAAAATATCTGAAAATAATATCAAAAGACATAAAGGTTCTAACATTGCCCAAGTGTACATTGCTATAAACCGTAGGTCCGCAAACATACATTCCAACATTTCCTACATGTATAGGGTTGAAACTTTCTTTTTCACCCGAAAGTGAGTTGTATATTTTTAGAGGTTGACTTGTGTATAGTGGCATAATGTTATTTTGTTTAATCGTTTAACTGTTAAAGTGTTAATTCGTTTAATCCGGATTGGTCAATTTTATTCTTTTGAAAGATACTATTTTTTTAGATTATTTATCTGATTGCAAATTTTTTCAAGTTTTTCGCGGCATTGAATATATTTTTCTTCCGAAACGTAACCTAAATTTTTTGAAAGAATCAAATGATTTAAAGTTTCCATTGCTGATGCGTATGAAATTGTCAAAAAACAAGCTTTCTCTTTATTTGTATCTCTCTTGATGTTCCTTCTGCAATGTTGGTAACGATTGACGAAGTACTTCTTCTTATTTGAGATGTAATTCCAAATAATTCATTTGATGGAAATTTACTAGTTAATTTGTAAATATCCAAAGTAAAAAATCATGAGTTTTGCCAAACTTCTAACTTTTCAAATGAAAAAACGTACATTGGTTTTGGTTTAGTCGTTTAATTGTTGATTTGTTTAATCGGTTAAACAGTTAAACAAATCAACGATTAACCTAGAACTGAGTTTCTAATTTTATGTAATCAAGAAATTCTCTTTTGGTTTGCGGATCTTTGAATTTTCCACCAAATTCTGAGGTTACGGTACTGCTTTCGATATCTTTGATTCCTCTTGAATTAACGCAAAGGTGTTTGGCATCGATCACGCAGGCAACATCTTCTGTACCAAGAGCTTTTTGTAATTCCTGAACAATCTGCATGGTTAGACGCTCCTGAACCTGAGGTCTTTTGGCATAATACTCAACAATTCGGTTCATTTTAGATAAACCAATAACTCTTCCGCTCGAAATATAAGCAACATGAGCTCTTCCGATGATTGGTAATAAATGGTGTTCGCAGGTAGAATAAACGGTAATGTTTTTTTCAACTAACATTTCACCGTATTTGTAATTATTATCAAAAGTAGAAGCTTTTGGTTGTTTGGAAGGATTAAGACCACCAAAAATTTCTTTTACAAACATCTTAGCAACTCGGTTTGGAGTACCTTTTATGCTGTCGTCCGTCAAATCCATTCCAAGCGTTTGCAGAATGTTTTCGACATCTTTTTTTATTTTTTCTATTTTTTCATCGTCACTTAAGTCAAAAGCGTCCTTTCTAAGAGGGTTTTGCGCATTACTGCTAAAGTGATTGTCACCCATTTCGTCTAAAAAATCTTCGTTATTTATCATTAAAAACTACTATTATATGTGGTAAATCTTTTTAAGGCGGTAAAGATAATTAATAAAAAGCAAACCTTTTCTATCGTTTTTATTATTTAGTGCCTACTTTTTGGATATCGTTTAAATTAAAACCAAAGAGCGCTTTATTTAAAATACAAAAGACAATAACTTTAAGCTGTTATTGTCTTTTGCGATTGATGTTATTGGAGTGGTCTTATTTTTTGCTGTTATAAACTAAAAGAGCTTCTTTAAGAACATTTACGGCACTAACTAAGTCTTTTTTGTTCAGGACATAGGCAATTCTAACCTGATTCAGTCCCATTCCGGGAGTAGAATAAAAACCTGCGGCAGGAGCGACCATTACGGTTTCTCCATTCAAATCATAACTTTCCAAAAGCCATTGTGCAAAATCATCAGCATTATCAATTGGTAATTGAGCAATACAGTAAAAAGCACCTTTGGGTTTGGTTACAATTACGCCTTCTATTTTATTTAATTCTGTAATCAAAGTATCACGACGCTCTTTGTATTCTGAAATAACCTCGTCAAAATAACTCTGAGGAGTGTCTATAGCAGCTTCACAGGCAATCTGTTCGATCGTCGGAGGACTTAGTCTTGCTTGAGCAAATTTCATTACGGTTGCCAAAACTTCTTTGTTTTTGGTAACCAGACAGCCAATTCTTGCGCCACACATACTGTAACGTTTAGAAACAGAATCGACCATAATTACATTTTGTTGTACGTCATCTAAATTCATTACCGAGTAATGAACATCATCTGTATCGTACAGAAATTCACGATAAACCTCGTCGGCGATTAAGTATAAGTCGTATTTTTTAATCAAACCGGCCAGTTGTTTAATTTCTGATTCGGAGTATAGGTATCCTGTTGGATTCCCCGGATTACAGATTAAGATGGCCTTTGTTTTTGGTGTGATTAATTTTTCAACTGTTTCAATGCTTGGCAATGCAAATGCCGTTTCGATAGTCGAAATAACAGGAACCACAGTAGCACTGGTTGATGATGCAAAGGCATGATAATTAGCATAAAAAGGTTCCGGAATGATAATCTCATCTCCCGGATCTGTTATAGTGGCCAACGCAAACAATAAGGCTTCAGAACCACCGGTAGTGATAATGATATCTTCAGAGTTGACATTTACATTTTGGCGTTGGTAAAACTGTGCTAGTTTTTTTCTATAACTTTCATAGCCGGCAGACGGGCTGTATTCTATAATAGTTAAGTCAATATTTTTTACCGCCTGGATGGCTACTTCGGGTGTCTTGATATCCGGTTGACCAATGTTTAAATGATACACTTTATGTCCTTTTTGCTTTGCAATATCTGCATAAGGAGCAAGTTTACGTATCGGTGATTCGGGCATGTTGATGCCTTTTTGCGAAATTGTTGGCATGAGCTATTTGTATTGAAGTGCAAATTTGCATTTTTTTTTCGAATTTAACGTAAACATTATAGTGACTTATGAAAATGTAACAATTATGAATATATTTACTAAATTTATACTAAAATATTATAAATGAAAAAATATATAGTGTTGTTTTTTGGGCTTTTAACACCTTTTCTATTAAATGCTCAAAATGATTTTATGATAGAAAACCAGCGCTCGAAGGTTACTATCCCTTTTAAATTGATCAACAATCTTATTTTTATTCCTATAAAGGTAAATGGAGTAGAATTAAATTTTCTACTGGATTCCGGTGTAGAAGAAACCATCTTGTTTAGTATGGACGAAAGACAAGAAGTTCATTTTAATAATGTTGAAAAAATAAAACTGAGAGGATTAGGAGGTGACGAAGAAATTGAAGGATTGAAATCGACCAACAACGTCTTAGAAACCCACGGCTTGAAATCTATAAATCAATTGCTTTATATTATTCTCGATCAGGAATTTAATTTGTCCTCACATATCGGAATTCCCGTAAATGGAATTATTGGCTATAAATTTTTTAAAAATAATTTAGTTGAAATTAATTATCAAAAAAAGAAAGTTACTATACATCTCAATAACGAAAAGACCAGAAAGAGACTTGAGAAAAAATTTGAAACAATTCCAATAACAATTGAACGATCCAAACCTTATATACAATCAACGGCTGTTGTTGACGGTGTGGATATTCCTGCTAAACTGCTTATTGATATTGGCAACAGTGATGCTTTTTGGGTTTTTGAAAATGATAAAATAAAATTGCCAACAAAAAACTTTCCTGATTTTTTAGGAAAAGGCTTCAGTGGGGACATTGAGGGACACAGGGCAAAAATTTCAAAATTTTCGATCGCGGACTTTGAGTTTAAAAATCCAATTGTTTCTTTTCCCGATTCAACATCAGTTCGGAATGTAAAAATGGTTCCCGGGCGTATTGGTTCTCTTGGGGGTGAAGTTTTAAAAAGATTTACAGTGGTGTTAGACTATGCAGATCAAAAGCTGTTTCTGAAAAAAAACAGCAAATTTTCGGAACCGTTCACTTATAATAAAAGCGGTATTACAGTTCAACACAATGGTTTGCAATGGGTACAGGAGACTGTTCACTTAGAAACGGTGCAAGTTACATCATCTCTGGGTGAGATGGAAGCAAATGCAAGAAAAGGAAATGATTTTAGGTACAAATTTAGTTTAAAGCCCGTTTTTGAAATCGTAAACATCCGCAAGTTTTCGGCTGCTGAAAAATGCGGTTTGATGAAAGGAGATATTATTGTGAGTATCAATAGTGTATTGCCATACAAATATTCGCTTCAACAAATAAATGCGCTTTTAAAATCGGAAGATGATATTTGGATTACTTTAGAAGTAGAGCGAAATAGTTTGATTTTGAAATTCAGATTTAAGCTTGAAGACGAATTGTAGGTCGTTTGTCGATAAAGTAGGTTTATTAGGGGTTAAGGAATGTTAATCTTTTCAATTTTAAGTTAAAATTAACAAGAAAATTTTGTTTTTTATTTACGAGGGATTAATATTTTCATATGTTTGTCTAAAAATAGAATCTATGTTCAAAAATCACATCAAATTCTTATATTTTATATTGTTTTTTGTCTTTTTCTCGTTTATGCCTTCTTCAGTTTTTGCACAATGTGCCGGGAATGATGGTAATCTTACGGTATGTGATATTCCTAATCCTGCTAATCAATCGATTAATTTATATGCAGCATTGGGAGGAACACCAACAGCGGGAGGAGTATGGTCAGATGACGATGAGACAGGGGGATTAAATGCGACAACAGGAGTTTTAAATGTACATCTTATTCGCCAAAGCGGAATTTACCATTATACGTATACAGTTAATGGCGGGGCTGGCTGTACAGATAATTCTGCCACAGTAACGGTAACCATTGGTGGTTATTCGGGGATTACCTCAAATTCAACACAGTGTAGCGCAACCGGCAGTTTTAATCTTTTTGAAGCCTTTAATGGTCTCTTTTTAGGACCACAGTATAATGGACAATGGTTCGATAACACGACCAATAAAAATGTTGATGCTTCAATTAATATTACTGATTTTGAAGGAGATTATAAATTTACCTATACAATGCCCGCCATTGGTAGCTGTCCTGCTGTATCATCATCGGCTGTTATAACCGTTGTCAGGGCACCGAAATCAGGAGAACCAATACGTTTGTCTTTGTGTGCAAGTGATGGTTTGTCTGCTTATACCAATTTTGATCTTTATACATTGCTAAAAGATCAGGATGCAGGTGGAACTTGGAGTGACAGTAACCGCATAAATACAGGAGAATTAACTTTTTCAGGCGACCATTTTGTAGATATGGAAAAGATATACGACCGATTTGGAGAAGGTTATTTTTACTTTACCTATAGGGTTTTATCTCCAAAACCAATTTGCGACCCAGAAGAGACAATCGTATGGTTTAGGCTTGAAAAAAAGCTTGATTTTACAGGAGCTACCCTTACTGTTAATACGGATATCTGTGAAACGGAGATTGCAACGGCAAATTATTCCGTTACAATAAGAAAAGGAAACGCCGTTATTCCCAATGGAAGCTATTTTGTACAATATAAGGTGTCAGGGCCAAATGGAGGAGCGGTAGAGGTAATAGCAAATTTTACTAACGGAGTTCTTATATTCCCATTAGATTCAAAGTTTTTTCAACAGGTAGGAAGCTTTAACGTAAGTATTCTGGATATTTTTGCATTTAATAGTTCCAGGAAATGTACCAATATTATCAATAATTTATCCGATGACTTAGTTGTATATGCGATACCGGATTTAAGTGATGCCAAAATTACACCAATTACAACTTGTCAGAACGAGAGTGCAACAGTGCAGATTTCTGATGCCATAAAAATTACAGACGGAACCTATGATCTTGTTTATAATTTAACGGGAGCCAATACGGCCACCGGACAAATAGCAAGAGCTACATTTACGGCTGGCAATGCGAGTTTTTCGCTTCCGGCTATTTTAAATTCCAATGCGGGTACTGCGGTATTAACGATTACAAATATCAGTCATGTGATTTCTCAATGTGCCAATACTGCTAATTTGAGTGGTGATATTTTGATAAATCCATTACCAGCTACAGCAACAGTAAGAATGCAAATTAAAGACGTTTGTTTTGGAGAGCCTGTTTCTGTTCAAGTTAGTGGACTAGGAACTTTAACAGATATTTCATTATCGTATACTGTAGCAGATAACACCACTTCTACACCGTTAACCGTTAGTTTGCCTGTATCGGGTGGCAATGCAAGTTTTGTACTTCCTTCCGGTCCCGCGACAAATCCGGGAACCTATACTGTTTCGATTACGAGACTGACTAATAATATAACAGGTTGTGGTACCAATATAACCAATTTGTCAGATGTTTTTTTGATAAATGCGATTCCTGTTGCTCCATCGGCAAATCCTCAGTCTTTTTGTAAAGCTGACGGTCCGACAATTGCCAACTTACAACCTAATGGAGCTCCATATAAATGGTATATTTCTGAAACAGCAACTACACCACTTGCCGCAACATACATTCTGAAATCAGAGAATTATTATGTAAGGGAAACTTCCAGTGCCGGTTGTACATCAGAACCAACGATGATTGCGGTTACGATAAATGATTCTGCGGCTCCGGTATTAAATTCAGAGGGAGCAGGTTTTTGTGGACTAGATAGGCCTACGATTGCAGATTTGACTAATCGAACCAATTCACCCTTATCGGTCGTTTGGTATGACGCTCGTGTCAATGGAAATGTAGTGTCATCAACTACGCCATTGGTTGAAAATGGACATTATTTTGGGTTCGATTTTGAAAGTACAACAGGTTGTATTTCGGAGAACAGTCTTGAAGTTGTTGTGTTTTTAACAAAATGTGATTCTTTAGAAAATGTTTTTATCCCTGATGGATTTTCGCCTAATGGAGATGGTGTAAATGATTCTTTTGTAATTCAGGATATCGACTTTTTGTATCCGAGTTATACACTTCAGATTTTCAACAGATATGGAAACGAAATGTATAAAGGATTTAAGAATAAACCGGGTTGGGACGGATTAAATTATGAAGCCAGTGGCATTAGCAGCGGAATAGCACCGAACGGCGTTTATTTTTATGTGCTCTATTTTAATAAAGGAAACAAACCACCAAAACAAGGACGTCTTTATTTAAACAGATAATTGATTTTTGCGTTCTTTAATATGATTTTCAAATGAAAAAAATAATACTTTTTATAAGTTTCCTCTTTTATATAACCTCAGTTTCAGCACAGCAAGATCCGGAGTATACGCATTATATGTATAATATGAGCGTCGTAAACCCCGCTTATGCAACAGGTACACCTGCGATGTTGAATGTTGGTGGTTTGTATAGAACACAATGGGTTGGAGCTATCGGTGCTCCAAAAACATTTACCTTTTTTGGACATACAGCCGTGAGTGATAAAGTAGAAGTAGGAATGTCGCTGATCTCTGATGATATTGGAGATGGCGCTAAAAAAGAGAATAATTTTTATGCTGATTTTGCCTATGTCTTAAATTTAGGTGGGAAAAATAAACTTTCACTTGGATTAAAAGCCGGATTTACGTCCTTGCAAACCAATTTTAACGGTTTCTTACTGCAAAGCGGAAATGCCAATACCGATTTGGCTTTTGCTCAAGACGTTAATGTAACCAAACCTAATATAGGAGTAGGTGCTTATTATTTCAGAGATAATTTATATGTAGGAATATCGTCCCCTGGTTTATTGAAGACTAAACATATTGAAGAAAGATCCGGAATAAATGCTTTCGGGTCCGAAAATGTTCATACTTTTTTAACGGCCGGATATGTTTTTCAAATGAATGACATGTTAAAATTAAAGCCAGCCTTTATGTCAAGATTTGTTAAAGGAGCTCCGATTGCTTTAGATCTATCGTTAAACGTTTTATACAATGAAAAGTTTGAGTTAGGAGCAGCTTACCGATTAGATGATGCAGTGAGTATTTTGGCAAATATAAATATTACACCAACCCTTAGAGTAGGTTATGCTTACGACTACACGCTTTCTAATTTAGGACAGTTTAATTCAGGTACCCATGAAATTATGCTGCTTTTTGATTTGGACTTATTAGGAAAAGGGTTTGATAAATCACCAAGATTCTTTTAAAATGAAAAATATGAAAAAACTACTCGTTATTATATTCGTATTTTCAATACAGTTTATAAAGGCCCAGGATCAGGATTTGGTAAGAGCCAAACGTTTTTTTGATAAAACGTATTACAGTGAAGCTATCGTATTATATGGAAAACTAGCGGTGGATAAACCGTCTCAGGAAGTGATTAAAAACTTGGCAGATTCTTATTATTACACCAATGATTTGATAAAAGCCCAGCGTTATTACAGACTTTTGATAAATAGCTACAATAAAGATTTAGACAGAGAATATTATTACCGATACGCACAAACATTAAAAGCCAGTAACAGTGACGATCTGGCTAATGCTGCGCTAAGAGAATATTATGCCAAATCAGCCAATGCAGAAGAGGCTGTTTATTTTGAGAAAGAATTAAAAGAACTGGAAAATGTCTCTGCCATCGGGAATCGATTTGAGATTAAAAATTTAGCTATAAATACCCCTAATTCCGAGTTTGGGGCGGTGGAGTACAAAGACAATTTGGTTTTTGCCGGGGTTAAATTAAATCCGGGTCTGTTTGATAAAAAGTTTAAATGGGATAATGAAACCTATTTAAATTTAGTTGCAGTACCAACAAAAAACAGTAATTCCAAAGAGGCAGTGTTACAATATTTTGCAGATGAATTAAAAACCGGAATGCACGAATCGAATGCCGTTTTTACAAAAGACGGCAAAACCATTTATTTTACCCGTAACAATTCGAAAAACGGAAAGAAAAGAAAAAACGAACAGAAAATTTCAAACCTTCAAATTTTTAAAGCCGAATTAGTTGAGGGAAAATGGACAAACTTAACGGCACTTCCGTTTAACAGTCCGAATTATTCCGTTGAACATCCTGCTTTAAGTGCGGATGAAAAAGTACTGTATTTTTCTTCAGATATGCCGGGAACATTAGGGTCTTTTGATATTTTTTCGGTGAACATCAATAAAGGAGCATTTGATACTCCAAAAAACCTTGGACCTGCTGTTAATACCAACAAAAGAGAACAGTTTCCTTTTGTTTCGGAAGATAATAAGCTCTATTTTTCTTCGGACGGTCATTTAGGATATGGATCACTGGATGTTTTTGTTTCAGAAATTAATGGAAATGACTATTCAAAACCGGTAAATATCGGTTTGCCTTTAAACTCTAATTTAGATGATTTTTCTTTTACGATTTCAGGAACTAAAGAAGGTTATTTTGCATCAAACAGAGAAGGAGGAAAGGGGAGTGACGATATTTATCAATTTACCGAAACTAAAGAATTAATTGTAGAAGATTGTAAACAGTTTATTGCGGGAATCATTACTGATTTTGATACAAAACAGGTATTGGAAAATGCAACGGTAATGTTACAAGATTCAGAGAAAAAAACAATAAGTACAGCTACTACTGCCGCAGATGGAAAGTTTAGTTTTACAGTTGGCTGTGAAAGCTCGTTTATCGTTCTGGCATTCAAAGAAAAATACACCAACGAATCAAGAGCGGTAACATCGGGAAAAACCAGAAATGCCAGTAATGATGCTTCGATGACGCTCCGATCCATAGAAGCTATTAAATTAGAAGAACAACAAATAGCCGAAAATAAAAGAAAAGAAGAGCAACGACTGGCTGAACAGAAAAAAGAGAAAGAAGCGTTGGCAGTTATCGCTTTAAAAGAGGCAGAGAAAAAAGCAAAAGCTGAGGAAATTGTAGCGGCAGAAATTAAGAAAAAGGAAAAAGAGGACCAGATTTTAAAACAAGAAAAAGATGTTGTAAAAGAAAAGGACCGATTGCTTATAAAAACCGATCCGATTTATTTTGATTACAATATGTGGTACATTCGTAAAGAGTCCAAAGTAGTTTTGGGCAGAGTTGTTGCCCTGATGAAAAAATATCCGGAGATGGTTATTGAGATAGGTTCCCATACAGATTCGAGAGGAAATGCTAAATTTAATGAAGAATTATCTCAGAAAAGAGCTTCTTCGACCAGAGAGTTTTTATTAGAATCCGGAATTGAGCCCAAGAGAGTACTTGCTAAAGGTTATGGAGAATCAATCCCAATTGTAAAATGTAAAACCGATGATTCCTGCACAGAAGAGCAGCACGAATTAAACAGACGAAGCGAATTTGTGATTAAGAATTTATAATTTAGTTTCTTATTCGATTGAAAATCAATACGGTTTATTAAATCGAGTTAAATCAATTGAGATTTAATTTAGAAATCTTTTTTTTGGAACGTTTTTTATTTAATTTTATAAAATAACCATGAAATTAAATATTTAACTATGAGAAATCTAGCCTTATCCTGCCTGCTTTTAACCTGTATTGGATTCCAAAGCTGTAAAAATGATGAAAAGTGGAAAGCAATTGAAGCTGCCAAAACTGAAGCTGAAAAAGTTGTAAGTGTTCAATGTTACAAAGCAATATACGAAAAGGATACTATTGACTTAAAGTTGAATACTTTGAAAGATGGTAAAATAACGGGTAACATGGTAATGAAGGTTGCTCAGGCAGCAGAGAAGATTGGCGATATCAAAGGAGAATTTCATGGAGATACCTTATTTGTAGATTATACGTTTAGTGACAAGACCAACAAGAATACCAAATTCAAAAATCCGATGGCTCTTTTAAAACGAGACAAACAGCTTATTTTAGGAAATGGAACAATGCAGACTACGATGGGCGTAACTTATTTGGTAAAAGATAAACCTATCGATTTTGATAACGTTAAATATAAATTTACAACTGTAGACTGTGTGGAAGAGTCAAAGTAGTTATTTAAATAAAAAAAAGCAGAAAAAAAGCCGTTTCTCAATTTAAGAAACGGCTTTTACTATTTTTGATTTTAATTTTTTTATAAAACTTCTCCCTTAATTTTTAGGGCGACTCTACCGTCAGGGTAATTTACGGCATTAGTTTCAACAGTGATTGTTTTACGAATCGGGCCGGCAGCCATGTTATATTTTACATCAATTTTTCCTTTTTTACCGGGTAAAATTGCTGCGGCTGGTTTGGTAACAATAATGGAGCTAACTGTAGATTCAGCGCCAGTAATCAATAGTGGTGCATCTCCTGTATTGGTGAATTCAAAAGAGCGGAGTCCATTATCACCTTTAGAAATTTTTCCATAATCAATTGTGTTGTCCGAGGCTGCAAATTCAATTTTTGGGCCGTTTTGCGTATAACCAATTGTGGTAAACAATGCGATTACGATAAAAGTGGCTACATTTTTCATTTTGAAATTATTTTTGAGTTGTAAGTAAATATACTTTCTTTTAATTAATACACAAATTATTATTTCGCTTTTTATAGTGTACTTAATTATTTACTTTTGCTGTCAATAATAAATACAAAAATTAAACCAAAGTCTAAAAGTTTACAGGTCAATGTGTTTATTGGTTATTTTAGAGCCAAAAAAACAAGCAGGACCAATGAATATTAAACAGAAATAACATATCCAATATACAATGACAATTCCAGCACAATTTGACGCTAAAACGATCGAGAATAAATGGTATGATTACTGGATGAAAAATAATTATTTTCATTCAGAGCCAGATCATAGAACGCCTTATACAATTGTAATTCCGCCGCCAAACGTCACAGGAGTCTTGCATATGGGGCATATGCTGAACAATACCATTCAGGACGTTTTAATCAGAAGAGCGCGTCTTAAAGGATTCAATGCTTGTTGGGTTCCCGGAACAGATCACGCATCGATTGCTACAGAAGCAAAGGTTGTGGCTAAATTGAAAGCGGAAGGAATCAATAAAAATGATTTAACACGTGAAGAGTTTTTAGCTCACGCCTGGGAATGGACAGATAAATATGGTGGGGTAATCTTAGATCAGCTTAAAAAATTAGGTGCTTCCTGCGATTGGGAACGTACCAAGTTTACTATGGATCCCGATATGTCTGCATCTGTAATTCGTTCTTTTGTTGATTTGTACAACAAAGGATTAATCTACAGAGGATACCGAATGGTAAACTGGGACCCGGAAGCCAAAACTACTTTGTCTGACGAGGAAGTAATTTACGAAGAACAACAAGGAAAATTATTTTTCTTAAACTATAAAATTGAAGGTTCAGAAGATTTCTTAACGATCGCTACAACCCGTCCGGAAACTATTTTTGGAGATACTGCTATTTGTATCAATCCAAATGACGAACGTTTCACCCATTTAAAAGGTAAAAACGCCATCGTTCCAATTTGCGGAAGAGTAATTCCTATTATTGAAGACGAGTATGTAGATGTGGAGTTCGGAACAGGTTGTTTAAAAGTGACTCCTGCGCACGATATGAACGATAAAACCTTAGGAGAGAAACACAACCTTGAAATCGTTGATATTTTTAATGAAGATGCTACATTAAACAGCTTCGGATTACATTATCAAGGTAAGGATCGTTTTGTTGTTCGTACTGAAATTGCAAAAGAACTGGAAGAAATTGGAGCTTTGGCAAAAACTGAAATCCATTTAAATAAAGTGGGAACTTCTGAAAGAACCAAAGCGGTAATCGAACCAAGATTATCAGACCAATGGTTCTTGAAAATGGAAGATTTAGTAAAACCGGCAATTCAATCAGTTTTGGTTGATGGTGATATTAAATTACACCCAAAACGTTTCGAAAACACTTACGCACATTGGTTAAACAATATTCGTGATTGGAATATCTCTCGTCAATTATGGTGGGGACAACAAATCCCGGCTTATTATTATGGAGACGGAAAAGAAGATTTCGTAGTAGCAGAAACTATCGAAGAAGCTTTAGCGTTAGCTAAAGAGAAAACATCAAACTTGAAACTTGAAACAAAAGATCTAAGACAAGATGTTGATGCTTTAGATACCTGGTTCTCTTCCTGGCTTTGGCCAATGTCCGTTTTTGGCGGAATAATGGATCCTGAAAGCGAAGATTACAAATATTATTATCCAACAAATGATTTAGTAACCGGTCCGGATATTTTGTTTTTCTGGGTAGCGAGAATGATTATTGCAGGTTACGAATATGCCGGCGAAAAACCATTTACCAATGTGTATTTAACCGGTTTGGTACGTGATAAACAACGTCGCAAAATGTCTAAATCATTAGGAAATTCTCCTGATCCTTTAGATTTAATCGACACCTTTGGTGCCGATGGTGTTCGTGTAGGATTACTTTTAAGTGCTTCTGCCGGAAACGATATTATGTTTGATGAAGAATTATGTAATCAAGGAAAAGCATTCTCTAACAAGATTTGGAATGCCTTTAAATTGATAAAAGGATGGGAAGTTTCAGAAACGATTCCACAACCGGAATCATCAAAAGTAGCCATCGAGTGGTATGCAGCAAAATTGCAGCAAACGCTAGTTGACATTGAAGATAACTTTGAGAAATACAGAATTTCTGATTCTCTAATGGCCATTTACAAATTGGTTTGGGATGATTTCTGTTCTTGGTTCCTTGAAATGATTAAACCGGCATACCAACAACCAATCGATAAAAAGACGTTTGACAGCGCTATCGAAATGTTAGAAAGTAACTTAAAGTTGCTTCACCCGTTTATGCCTTTCCTTACCGAGGAAATCTGGCATTTAATTGCTGAAAGAACGTCGGAAGAAGCTTTAATTGTTTCGACCTGGCCGGAATTGAAGCCATTTGATGCAAAATTAATTGCTGATTTTGAAAATGCAATGGAAGTAATCTCGGGAATCAGAACGATTCGTAAAGACAAGAATATTCCGTTTAAAGATGCTATTGAATTGAAAGCGGTAAACAACGATAACGCTTCTACTTATTTTGATACTGTAATAACGAAATTAGGAAATATTACAGCATTAGAATATGTTTCTGATAAAGTAGACGGAGCTTTGTCTTTCCGTGTAAAATCAAACGAATATTTTATTCCGATTACAGGAAATATTGATGTAGAAGCTGAAATTGCAAAATTGAATGCAGAGTTAGTTTATACTCAAGGTTTCTTAAAATCGGTTCAATCTAAGTTAGCAAACGAAAAATTTGTTGCCGGTGCACCGGAAAAAGTTCTGGCTAACGAAAGACAAAAAGAAGCTGATGCCTTAGCAAAAATTGCTACAATCGAGCAGAGCTTAACCGGTTTGAAGTAAGAATTAGATTTTTTAAATATACAAAACCCGACAGGTTTCAAAAACCTGTCGGGTTTATTTTTTTATTTATTTTTTATTCGATTTAAAATCAAAAACAAAGGATAGGAAATTAAGGTGATAATCACAATAATTCCAAAACTTTTCGGATCACTGTATATAAAACCAATTAATAACGCCAGTGAAACGATAATAGCAATAATAGTAGACCAAGGATACCAAAAAGAGTGGTAAGGTCTTGGTAAATCAGGTTCTTTTGCTCTAAGTTTCAATAACGAAAGATAGGCTAGTCCCCAAACAATAATAGAGGTAAAGGCTGCAAACGAAAATAAGGCTTCGAAAGAACCAATACAGATTAAAATTAAGCTGAACAAAGAAGAAACTAAAAGCGCTACAATTGGAGTTCCGCCTTTATTGACGTTTGTTCCTTTGTCAACAAAAAAGCCATCTCTGCTTAGTCCGTATAAGATTCTTGGCGGAATCATCATAAAGGCATTTAGAATACTGATTAATGAAAAAATAGAAATAACGGTAACGATGATAGCACCGTTTTTTCCGAAAATAATGTTCGCTACATCTGCGGCAGCCAAATTAGATTTTGCTAAAGTTTCGACCGGCAGTACATGGAAAAAAGCAACATTCAATAAAACATAAATGGCAATTACCAATAACACGCCACTGTATAGCGAACGTGGAATGTCTTTACCCGGATTGTCATTTTCCTCTGCAAAAAAGCAAACGCCATTCCAGCCATTATAAGTTCCGATGATCAATTGGAGTGATTTGAAAAAACCAAGCAGAAGTCCCATCTGAAAAAACGAATTGTCTTTTGGAATAGCAGGCAATTTTACTCCCGAATACATAAAACAAGCAACCAATAAACAGACGAAACAAATCACTTTTATAAAACTCGTGATTTGCTGAATGGCACTTCCGTTTTTTACACCGCTTAAATGCAGCAGTACAAAGGTAAGTAATAACGAAATCGCAATCGCGGTAGAATAACTGGCCAGATCGGGAAATAAAATAATGATATATTCGCTGATTACGATACAGTAAAAAGCAGGTGGGATTACATTAGTAATATAGTCAAACCAGCCCGATAAAAAACCGGCATAGTCCCCAAATGCTCTTTTGATATAATTGTAGGAACCTCCCGCTTTTGGAAGCATGGTGGCCAGTTCGGCATAAGAGTTTGCCCCTAAAAGCACATACAATCCGCCAATGAGCCATGAAATAATAATAAGCCAGTAATTGTCCAGTAAGGAAGCGATTGTACCGGGAGTTCGTAAAATTCCGACTCCAATGGTTCCCCCAATTAAGACGGCAATATTAAAACTTAATCCTAAGCTTTTCTTTAATTGGTTTTTTTTGGAATCTATCATTTGTAATGGTTTTGTTTGGTGAGCAAAAGTAGTTATAATAAAAAAATAATCTTTTGTTAAAGCCAAAAACCTCGTCTAGGACTAAACGAGGTTTTGGTGTTTTTAAAATGTATTAATTGCTATAAAAGACCAAAGCCTTTTCTGTTTCCCGAGATCGAGTACAGAAAAAGCTTTGGAAGTTAAAAATCTAATTCAAAAAATTTAGAACTTATATTTAAGGCTTGTCATAATCTGACGCGGTGCGATTGGGTTTACGCTGTAATTTTCGTGAACCGTATAATTTAATTCGTTTGTAACATTAGATAATTTACATAGAATAGAGAATTTTCTCCACTCATAACCGGCAGATACATCAATAGTAGTATATGCTTCTAAAGGAATATCACGATCTCTAATAGTTACGGTGTATGTTTTCGGGTTTGTTGCAGGTTTATTTTCTGTCCATAAATAATCATCATTCCATCCGCCTAAACGATTCCCGATGTAGTTTCCGATGGCTCCGAATGAAAGACCTTTAAACATTCCGTCATTTAGTTTGTAGAAGAAACTTAAATTAGCTGTAGTCTGTGGCGTTCTTGCTACACGATCCCCTTCAACAAAACTTCCGTTTGTTCCTGAAGTATTGGTATAACGCATATCGTTATAACTGTAACCTGCATTTACAGAAAGACCTTCTACTGGAGTTGCTGTAACATCAATTTCCACACCTTTACTTCTTGTTCCTCCGCCTAATACTTTTAATTGTGAATTTACATTAAGAGCTCCGTTTGCGTCAAATTCTGCTGTTTGTGCCAGGTTACTGTTGGTGATTTGGTAAACGGTAACGTTTGTAGTCAACATTCCTTGTAAGAAGTCTATTTTAATCCCTGTTTCGTATTGGTCAATAATAGAAGGGGCGATTGGTTTTGAGTCAACAGTTGTTCCGGTATTTGGTGTAAACGAGCTTGAGTAGCTACCAAATAAAGAGATTTCTTTTATTGGTTGGTAGATTAATCCCACTTTTGGAGAAAAAGCATTGTCTAATTTTTTAGGAGCAACAACAGCTGTCGCGTTTTCTGGAGCTACAACTTGAGCCGTTTTAGCAGCATTTAATATTTCTGAATAAGTACTAACTTCTGTTTCCTGCCAAGACCAACGAAGACCAGCCAGTACTTTGAATTTTTCTGTAATCGAAACTAAATCTTGAAAATAAACCCCAAAACGATTAGTGTCAGTTTTGCTTATTGCAGTTGCTCTGTCTGTAGTAGGGATATCTTTTCTTTGAGTATTAGGATCAAACGTAAATAAGTTTATGGTGTCGTACAATGTTGGTCCATATACTGGTAGTCCATTCTTTGTACCTGTTTGAACATATTTTTCGTCAAATGTATAGGTATAAGCAGTCGCGAAAGAGTTTTCCCAATCGACACCCGTATATAATTGGTGTTTTACCGATCCGGTATAGAAATTTCCTTGTAAACTCAATTGGTCTCCAAGTATTTGCTCTAGGTTTTTAGTTTTTGACAAACCTCTATTCCAATCACCAGGAGTTGCATAGGTTTCTAAGCCAGATAATTGAGCTGTTGACAATTGAGCTCTATCGTAACTTTGGAAAGAACTATTGAAATTAAGTTTCCAGTTTTTATTAAAATCATGGTTCAATAAAACCGAAGCACTGGCTGATTTGGTAGTACCATTAGACCAAAGAGATCCGTAAAAAGCATTACGAGGTAAATCAAGGATTTCTTTTCCTATAATTCCTGTTCCGAAATCAGGAGTCCAATCTGCTGTCAGGTAATCTCCCTGAACAGTAATTTGTGTTTTTGGATTGATCACAAAAAGTAAAGACGGATTGATGTACAAACGCTCGTTTTTCACAACATCTCTGAAACTTTCCGAGTTTTCGTAAGAACCGTTTATTCTAAAAGCAACGGATTTACTAAGCGGACCATAAAAATCAAAAGAAGGCTTGTAGAAAGCATAACTTCCCATTTGCATGGAGATTTCACCACCTGCTTTAAATAATGGAGTTTTAGTAACCAGGTTTAAGATTCCACCCGGAGCTACATTTCCGAATAATAGTGCAGAACCCCCTTTTAGAAATTCCACTTTCTCTAAACCTGAAACATCAGGAATAGAGCCCGAATTGTAACGGAATCCATTTTTAAACATATTATTGGCAGACATATCATATCCTCTTGAGAAGAAAGATTCTTGCGCGCCACCACGAGCAGAGCTCACATAAACACCATTGGCATTTTTTATAACATCACTCAAACGAATGGCTTGTTGTTGTTCGATTACTTCAGAACCGATCACTTGTATGCTTTGTGGGTTGTCCATTGGTTTTAAACCCGAACGAACTGCGGTAACTGGTTTAGGCTCTCTGTTAGTTGTAATGATAACGCTTTTAAGCTCTTCACCTTTTCTTTTTTTAACAGTATCGTTTATCGAACTACCACTATCATTGTTTGTATATTGCTGACCGTAAGAGGTTAAGCTTAGAATGGATAATCCGAAGAGTAGAATATATTTCATTGGTAACTTATTTAGAATAAATAAAAATAATTTTGCGCAAAAGTAGGCTTGGACTTTCGTTATTAAAACTTATTTGTCTTAAGGTTGTCTTAAGATAGTCTTAGGATTTATTAACGTTATTCTTGTTTTATTTTAATCTACGGCAGTATTGAACAAGGAATTGCTTGTAAATAAAAAACGAGACCTATTTTTTAAGTAGGTCTCGTTTTTAAGGAAAATGTATATTTAATCGAGCTAGTAATTCATTGAATTTTTGTAAGTATTTGAATTATAGCTATTCGTATTTGTTGTTTTTATTTTACTGTAATTTGGTAAGTAGCCATTTTCCAGATTTCATTGTATTTTTTACCGTTATGCTCACCTTCTGCTTTATCAGTGTGTGCATATTCTACCATGTAATTTCCTGACCAGATCGGAGTGAATGAAAATTCTCCTTTGTCATTCGTCCAAAGCTCTTTTTCCCAACCGTTTGGAGCAATTACTTTAATTTTGGTCTCTTTTGCAATAGCACCATCAAATAAAGCAAGTCCTGCTATTTTGGTATCTTTTTTAGCAACATCGGCATTTTCAGAAAATACACTAATTGTATTTTTGTTTGCTGTAGCAGTATTTCCGGCAGTTTTGTTTCCAACTACTACTGTTGCACTTGAATTGTAATCTAATTTCATTGTACCGTAAACATCTTTTACGGTATGGTGCATCACAACCGTATAAACACCGTCTTCATCGGGAGTAAAAAAGGCTTGGTATCTGTTGTCTAAAGCTTTTGCCGTTAGCTTAGTTTCTTTTTTCGATGGACTGATCAATACCAAAGAGAAATCTTTTAAATCAGAAAACCATTTATCTGCTTTTGTAATATCGTTTTCAGAGAATTCTCCAAAGTAAATTGAAATTTCCTGTGCTTTTCCTTTTGTTCCGGTAGCTTTAGTATCAATCCAAAGTGCGTGAGCAAATAATTGAGGGGCAGCAACGAACATTAAAAATAAAAATGTTATTGTTTTTAAAGTGTTTGATTTCATAATAAATTAGGATTAAAATTAATAGTTAAAAGAAATCCCTTAAACCTTTTGAGTAATAAGGGATCTTATTTTAGGATTAGAATTTGTAAGTAACAGTTACCCTTGCGTTGGTTCCTGCTTCGGCTTGTAGGTAATACATGTCAGAATAGGCGTAATAACCTCCTGAGTATAAGTATTTGTTAAAGATGTTATTAACAATAAGATTTACTGAAACTTTTTTATTTTGGTAAGACAGACCTCCGTCTACACGGAAATAATCCGGTAAAGTACCACTGTTACCATTTGAAATAAACCAAGGAGCTCTTTTTACCTGATATTGGTAACCTAATGATGCACCAAATCCATTTAGTAGACCATTGTCAAATCTATAGTTTAACCAAGTGTTTTGAATATGTCTTGTAGATCCCGGAATTTGATTTCCAATCAGATTTTCATGGCTATCTTTTGTTATTTTACCTTGTGTAAAGGCATAATTTAAGATAACATCAAAGTTTTTAAGGATTTCTCCTCTAACATCGACCTCAACACCTTTTACTTTTTGTTGACCATTTTCTTTGAAATTTTGTTTAGTTCCACTATATGGATTTTCTAAATCCGGTGTAAGTACATTGTTCATCGTAATTTGGTAAGCCGCAACAACAGAATTCCATTTTCCGTTGAACCAGTCTCTTTTATAACCTAGTTCTAAATTAGTTCCCGTTTGTGGTTTAAAACTTTTTTCGTTCACATCTGTTCCATAATTTTCTGTAAAAGATTGATCACGTACAAAATAAAAAGCATTGTTTTTGTCTAAAGAATAACTCAATCCCACACGAGGAGTAAATTTTTCATTAGAGGTTCCGCCAGAATAATCATTAGAGGCTTGTAGTAAGGTAAATCTTCCCGCTAATGTCAAGCGAAGTGAATTTTCAAAAAAACCAATTTCATCTTGTACGTAGCTTGCGGTGTAACTATTCTTGTATGCTGTGCCTCTTTCTTTTATGCTTTTGCTTCTGTCAAAAACAGGAGATTCAGCAAGAGTTCCATGTACCGGATTGTAGATGTCCAAATCTGACATTACAAAAGATTGCCCGAAATCATGATAATACGCTTTATTGCTCATATCTATTCCTCCCAATATTTTGTGAGAAATAGGTCCCGTTTGGAAAGAACCATTTGCAAAAGCTTGTATCATATAGGTTTTTCCTAAAACATCCCAAATACTTCCGGCTCTTTTAAGGATTCCAACTTTATTTTTTTCAAAGCCAGTAGGCCATAAAGACAGTCCTTGTTGCTTGAAATTTAGATAAGACCCTTGTAAAGTTACCTTCCAGTTATCGTCAAATTTGTGTTCGATAATTCCTAAAATACTTCTCTCAAGCATTGTTGTTGCATCTAAATTTGGCTCTGAGGTAGTAGAACTTCTTGGCAGTTCCTGATAATCATTCTGCATAAACAAATAGTTACTACCAATCGCATTTACTTTAGAAAATTGCTGCGTATATTCAAGTGTTATAGCCGTTTTGTCTGTTGCTAAATATTTTAAAACGGGAGCAAAAGTATAACGGTCATTAAAATCAAAATCACGGAAACTGTTTTTCTTTTCGCCCATCGCATTAAAACGGTATAAAAGTTTTCCGTCTTTGGTCAATTTTCCGTCCAGATCTATTGTACCTCTGTACATGTCAAAACTTCCGTAAGATAAACTCGCTTCTGCTTTGTTTCTTCCACTTGGTTTTTTAGTTACAACATTATAAAATCCGCTTGGGTTTCCGTTGGCAAGCATAAAACCTGCCGGTCCTTTTACAAATTCTATTCTTTCTACCAAGCTCATATCTTCGGTCAAGGGTCCCCAGGTTGTACTTACGTTCATACCATTTCTGAAAGCAGCAACTTGACTTCCTCTCATAGTGATATTAGCATAATTATCCCAGTGTTCTACTCTTGTAGCCCCACTCACGTTACGGGTAACCCCTTCAAGCATATCAAAAATTTGTTGATCCTGCATTAATTTTCCGGTAATTACCTGAATGTTTTGCGGAATTTCAATAATGGCTGATTGCAAACGAAGAGAAGATGAAATTCTATTGGTTTTAAAAGCACTTTTATTACTCAAAACCACCACCTGATTCAATTCGGTATTCGATAAATCTAATTTTAAATTTAAATTAGTAATTTCTCCTGCATTAACGGTTACTTGCTGTAGTAGGTCATTGTAACCCACTAATGTAACAATTAAGGTCTGAGTTCCAGCAGGGACATTTTTTAACTCAAAAAATCCATTGTTTCTGGCAATTGTGTTTTTGTTTGTACCTTTAATAGAGACAGATACTCCTTCTGCCGCTTTACCATCGCTGGTTTCAATTTTACCGTTTATAGTTCCTCCCTGTTGTGCAAAAGATGTCCCTATAGAAAGCATAAAAATACTTAAGACCAGTATAAATTTTTTGCAATACTTCAATTCATTCATTTTATAAAATTCGTTGGTTATTATTTAGACTTGTTAAAAATAATTGCAAATGTAAAATATAATATTAGTTCAACAAGTCTTATTTAGATTAAATATTAATAATAGTTTATAACTGAATGGTTTTTTAATGTTAAGAGAATGAAGAAGTAAGTTTATTCTTTAAGTTATTTTTTATCCTTTGTTTTTTGCTTTTCTACTGTTTGATTTAATACTGTTATGGCAGTTGTACTTAATGGGTAATAATGGGTTGCCATTTTAAAAAAACGAACAGCGTTATCTATTTTGTCAATTCCTAAACAATAATTTCCCATCCAGTTCAGATAACTTTCAGAAGGGGTAAAGGAAAAACCAAGTTGTTCAGAAAGTTTCGCATATTGTTGTTCTACTAAGGAGGGATCTTGTACCGCTTCTTTTACCTGGACCAGATGGTCTTCAAAAATAAAACGCAAACCGTCATACTCTGCCGGAATAGGAATAGTTCCATGATCTTCGTTTTCGTAATATTTAAAATTCCATCGCAGATTTTTAGGTTTTTTCACTTTTAACAAATTTTCAAACTTCCTGATTCCTCGGGCCATATCGGTTGTAGTATCCTGAGGGATGCTTTTTTTATTGGCCATAGCCAGATAAATACTTCTTTTAGCAAAATCCTTTTTATTGAAAATAGAATCGGCTTTTTTGTTCATAATTTCATTGTCCCACCAAAGACTCGGGTCAATGATAACATAAGAATTAAATAAAGAGGTGTGGTGCAGTAGAATATTCACGGCAGTCAGGCCTCCAAAAGAGTGTCCGTTTAAAACATTGTAACCCGAAGTTCTGTAAGTGGTATCGATATAAGGTCTGAGTTCTTTTTCTAAAAAAGTGATGAAATTTTTATTGCCGCCGCTTTGTTGAAACTGCTTTTTTGTCTTATCAAAAAAGGCCTGACGATTCGCTTCAGTTGGAGTTAAATCTCTTGTGCGGTTAGTATTGGTGATTCCTATTACAATCATTTGCGGAGTCATAGAATAAGGTCCTTTGGCTAATGATTGTTGAAGGCCGGTAAAGGAATGGAAGTTATTTTCGGCATCTAACAAATAAACAACAGGGTATTTTGCCGGAGCAAGTTTAGAATTGTTGTAATCCGGTGGCAGATAAATCCAAAAAGTGCGTTCTTCATTCAATGCTTTCGAAAAAATACGGTGTTTACTGCCAATAGTGATGCTGTCTTGTGAAAACACAGCAGTAAACGAAAATAAGAGAAAGAGAAGGAGAAATTTTTTCATTTTTAATTTAAGTAAGGGAAGTTTTTTTCTTTTTATTTTGACGGCCGTACCAAATCAAGAATCCTGTTATAGGCAGAAACATACAGACTAAACCAACAAGGAGCGTGAAAATTTTTCCGAGCCATCCAGCCCAGAAGCCAATATGAAGGTTCATGGTTGTTTCATCAATATACAATCCGTTAATCACTTTTACCGGAATTTCAATTTCCTGACCGGTGTAGCGGTTAATTGCGAATGTTTTTCCGTTTTGAACGCCCTTCAGACCAATGTCTTTAGCGGCAACAGCCGAGAGACTTGTGATACTGTCTTTTGCTGCTATAGAAAGTTTGACTTGTTCTACAGCTGCATCTTTTAAGAACAGCCGTTTTACAATTGGATTTAATGCCGCAAATGTTTTAGTACTGTCGTATTCCGGTTTGATATCCCGCATTGCCGCATAAGAGCGAGGGAAACCATCGAATACTTTGTGCGTTGTTTTGTTTAAAGTTTTGTTTACAATGACCAGACCGGTAATGGTAATGAGAAGTGCCGGAAGTAAATTATAGAAGCCGGGTACATTGTGCAGATCATAATTCAGCCGTTTAAAACTGGCATTCTTCTTTATAGTGAAACTCTGAAGTCTGGTAGAGCGATTCCATTTTTTGGGCCACCAGAGAATAATTCCTGTAATTAGTTCGATTAAGAATATCCAAACGGAGATTTCTACGATGAGATTTCCGGTTTTTCCAAAGGGCATTTCACCGCTGTGAACATGCGCCACAACATAAAAGAAATCGTAAGCCTTGCCGGAAGTTAAGACTTTGCCTGTATAAGGGTCAACCCATGAGAATTGTAAATCTCTTTCTTTGGTCGAAGAAGCAAGTTTTACACTTCGTTTTGGATCCCGATACGTAATAAAATAACTCGCTTTTCGATCGGGATGTTGTTTTTTAAAAGCTTTTAGGATTTCTTCCGGAGTTAATCTTTGTTCTTTAACTTCTTTAACGTACAAAGCATCAGAAGCCAGTCCGTCTATAATATCATCACAAAAAATAAATAATATTCCGGTAAGTGAAACAATAAAAACGATGATACCCGAACTTAGTCCTAACCATAAATGGAGCCAGTGATTTAATTTGCTCCATTGGCTCTTTTGTTTGACTTTTTTTTCAGTTCTTTTAATTGGATTTTTGGTCATAATAGAAAGCGATAAAAACCAAGCCGGCATTTCGAGAACGATAAGCCAGCTTGGAAAAAAACTAATTTAAGTGGTATTAAAATTTGAAAGTAAGATTAGCAACTAATTGTCTTGTTGGCATCATGGTAGCCCAGTAATCAGACGTCCAATATTCTTTGTTTGCAATGTTGTTTAGTTTTAGACCCAATCTGATTTTTTGTTTTTCGTAAAAAACAGTGGCGTCCATTACCGTATATCCGTTTACTTTAAAGGTATTCGTATCGTTTATGTAGGTGTCACTTTGTGTATTACCTCCAAAACCAAAACCAAGTCCTTTTACTTGACCATCTAATATTTTATAACTTACCCAAAGGTTTGCTACATTGGCAGGTGTAGAATAAGGTCTTTTTCCCTGAGTTGCCGCATTTGTTTTGGTAAATTTACTTTCGTTGTAGCCATACCCTAATATAATGTGTAAACCTCTAATTGGATTTGCGATTAAATCTGCCTCAAAACCTTTGCTTCTTTGAGTAGCGTCTTGAATAGAATACAAGTTGTTAGTAGGGTCGGTACGGACTTTATCTTTTACTTCAATATCATAATAGCTTAAAGTTCCGTTTAGTTTTCCTCCTAACAATTCAACCTTCACACCACCTTCAATTTGGTTGGCTTGTTCTGGTTTGAATTCTGTTAATTCCGTTGGATTTGCAGCTGTAGTTCCTGGACCTACATTGGTAAAGCCGTTCATATAATTTCCAAATAAAGAGACTTTATCCTTAACCACCTGATAAATCAAACCCATTTTTGGAGAAACGGCAATCTGATTGTATTTCGCAATTTTGTTTTCGTAACGATCAACACGCACACTGGCCATTGCAATAAATCGGTCTGTAAAGTTAATTACATCCGATACATAACCGCTTAACGTTCTGAAATCTCGGATACCAACTACACTTGGAGCCGGCAAGGCAGCAATCAGCTGTTTGTATTTTTCCATGTTTATAAAAGCAGCATTTCCGTTGATTGCCAATGCAGGATTTCCGGCCGCAGCATCGTATGAATTAATGACCCATCTGTTATCGTTGGTACTGATGTAAGTATAATCAAGTCCGATCAATGCGCGGTGTTTTATACTTCCGGTATGAAATGTTCCAACAAAATTTTGTTGCAATTGTGTTGTTTTGAAAACACTATTGATGTTCATTAGCCTTCTTTGTAACGTTACATCACCATTGGCTGCGGTATTAAAAAGGAGGAACAAATAGTTGGCCTTGTTGTCTGTATAAGCATTTGAAAAATTGGTCTGTGAAACCCAATTATCAGACAATTGGTAGGTAGCTCTGGCGTAAATATTAGTGTTTTTTGACTCCGACTGTAAATCGTCTGTTGTATATGATTTTTTGAAATCAAAATTCAATTGATCTATATTTTTTGCAGTTGGATTCCCGGATCCAAGACCTATCCAGCTTGAGTTACGACTTCCTTTGTACAATTCTGCATCAAAATCTAAAGTTAATTTATCGCTTACTTTATAGGTAAATGACGGTGCAATTATAAAGGTGTTGCTTTTTCCTTGATCTTGCCATGTTTTTTGATTGTCCAGAGCAGCATTTACTCTAAAAAGCATTGTTTTTTCTTCGTTCAAAGGCGTATTAAAATCTATAGTTGTTCGACTTAACGCCCAGTTTCCGGTAGTGTAACTCACTTCACCTTTAGTAAATTCAAATGGTTTTTTGGTTACGCGGTTGATAAGACCTCCGTAGGTAGTTAAAGCAGATCCGAAGAGTGTTGCAGATGGTCCTTTTATTACTTCAATGCTTTCCAGATTTACAGGATCGCTTAAAGTTACCCAGTTGGTGTTCATTCCGTTACGGATAGATCCTGCTGCAGATGCACCACTAAAACCACGCATTCTGATGCTCAGACCAATTCCTCCTGATCCCAAACTTTGTGTTACATTATTTAATCCCGGTGCTGAATTTAATGCGCTTCTAAAATCAACTGCAATTTGCTCCTGGAAAAGTTCTTTTGGCACTACCGTATAAACCTGAGGATTCTCAAGATTACTAATTGGTAGTCTTGCAACAAATTCACTTTTCTTTTCAGCGAATTTTTTAGCTGCAGAGACTACAACAACTTCGTTTAATTCTTTTAACGAAGACTGAAGCTGAAAAGAAACTGTAGCAGTTTCTCCTGTGGTTACGGTTACTTCTTGTTTTGATGGTGTATGTCCCGTCATATTAATTTCAATCTGATACGTTCCTGCCGGTACTTTGTGAAAAAGGAACACACCATTTTCGTCTGTAGTTGCTGATTTTTTTAATTCAGCTATAATTACATTTACCGATACCGCATTTTGATCATCAGCTGTGATTACGGTTCCTTTTATCGAACCGGTGTTTTGTTGTGCAAATGTCTGCGTTATAGACAGACACAGCAGTATTGCCCCTAAAAATAGCTTGTTTAACATTTTTTTTGCTTTGGTTTTAATAAAAAACATTTTATCCTTATTTAGATTAGTTATAAATTGATAATTTTACGCAAAAGTAATGTGTTAACAAAAACTTAATAAACGCAAAAAGGATTAATATAAACGCAAAAGGGATTTTGTGAAACTTGCCTAGCCTCAGTTAGTTGCAACGGCTGTAAGGAATGTAAGCGCTATCTTACGCAATAAAAAAGTGGATAAAAAAGGGCCAATGAAAACAATGATGAGAAGTGATATCTTCAAAAAAGAAGTGGTGGTTGTAAATGATCCTATTCGATTTAATAAAGAAGATCTTATTGAGAAAAAAATCAATTTTGACAACAAAGGAATCAAAGGTGTAATCACTGATATTATGCTAAACGGAATTCACGTGGTTGCGAGAGATTTGACAATGGAGAATGATTCGTATGCGATTGAAGTAGAACATGATTTTTCTTTTGTAAAACTTCATATTGAAATGGAGGGAGATAACGAATATTGTCCTGAAGATAAATCCCAGCGTGGAATTTACATTCCGCAAGGACATTATAATTTATTTTATTTACCCAAAATAAAAGGAGTTCTAAACTACAGAACCAAAAGAAGAAGAACGCTCGAAATTACTTTTACGGAAGCGTATTTAGAGAAGTTATTTTATCCGAATTTAAAAACTACCATACCATTGCTGGCAGACGCAATAACAAACCAGACTTCATACGCCATGTGGGAAACCAGTAAAAGTATTTCGCCAAAACTAAATATTTTGATTGAAGATATTCTGCAATGTTCTTATTCGGGAGCGATCAAAAAAGCCTTTTTAGAGTCAAAAATAGTAGAGATTCTTTCGTATTTGTTTACGATAATTAACGAAGAGGAAAACACTTCAGTAAGTGTCGAAATAAGCGCCGGTGATTATGCAAAAGTTCTGGAAGTCGAGAATATCTTAAAAACACAATTCAAAGAGAAACTTACGCTGGCAGGTATTGCCGCTGAGGTTGGGTTGAATAATTTTAAAATTAAAAAGTATTTTAAATTAGTTTATAATACTACTGTTTTTAATTATCTGACAATGGTGAGAATGGAATATGCCAAACAATTGTTGGTCGAAAAAGACTATCCGATTTCTGCCGTTTCAGAAGAATTGGGATATAAAAATCAACATCATTTCACAGTAGCTTTTAAAAAGACATTCGGCTATTTGCCTAGTAAATTGAAGCAATAGCTTTTAACTTTAATAAAAAAACAAGCCTCGAAATCACTAATTGCATATAGGATTTCGAGGCTTTTTATTTAAATTGAAATGGATTAAAACTTATACGAGAAGCTTGCTACCAGATTTCTTGGTTTTTGTGGATTTACGGTAGACCAGCCACCGTTAAAGTAATCTTTGTTAGCCATATTATTAAGATTTAAAGCCACACGGAATTTAGTAGAGCTGTAAAAAACAGAACTATTTACAACCGTATATTCAGGAAGTACAAATTTCCCTGTTTTTGGACTGTCCAAAATAGCGTTTTCGCTGGCATAATTTCCTCCAAATCCTAAACCAAATCCTTCAAGAGTACCGGAATCAAATTTGTAAGTAGCCCAAAGATTGATCAGGTTTTTTGGTCCGGCCCAGAAAGGTCTTTTTCCATTTTCCAACCAGACATCACCGTCGTTTCCTTTGGTAATTTTACTGTCATTGTAGCTATATCCTGCTATGATGCTTAATCCTTTTATTGGAGCCGCATTCAAGTCAAGTTCAAAACCTTTACTTCTTGATTCACCTCCCTGCACAGTAAATGTATTGGAGCTTACTACTAAATTGGCAACATTAATATCATAAAAACTTACAGTTGCATTTAATTTATCAGAAAGAAGATTGGCTTTAACTCCAAATTCTAATTGATTGGCATGTTCAGGTTCAAAAGTTTTAGGTTGTATATCTCCGTTAGCATCAGTAGTACTGCCTGGAGCAACATTTCTAAAACCATTCATATAATTGGCAAATACAGCTAGTTTATCTTCAATAGGCTGATACAATAATCCGAATTTTGGAGATAAAGCTGTTTGAGTATAATCGTCTTTGTCATTTTTGATGTCGCCTTTTGTGTCAAAATAATCAACTCTCAAGCTGGCCATTGCCAATAAAGTTGGCGTAATGTTAAGTACGTCTGAAGCATAAGCACTATAGGTCGCATCTTGTTGGTTAAAGTTTTGTGCTGCTTCCTTAGAAAGAACATTATCAACCGATGTTCTGGTCAGGTAATTTGGAGCTAAAGGATCAAATTGTCTGACTTCTCCTTGTGCGGTAATATTGTACAATTTTGCATATCCTGATCCTGCATAGGTTACATTTCTTTCAAAATAATCAAGACCGGCCACGATACGATTGCGCAGGTTCCCAATTTTAAAATCACCTACAAAATTCTGTTGTATGTCTGTTGTACTGGTTTGGGACTGTTGGTCGCTAATCCAAAAAGCAAAATCTCCTTTTCCATCTTCGTTATCATAAATATAAGAGTAGTATCCGTTTGATTTAGAAGAACCTCGTGATAAAACCGTTTGAGATGTCCATTGATCAGAGATTTTATAATTCATCTGTGCCTGTAAACTAAAACGAGGATTTTTTATCGATAAATCATTGCTGTAAAAAGAAAGATCGGTGTTGTAATTTAATTCCCCAAGGTTTGCAAATTGCAGCTGCTGGTCTCTTCCTAAAAACAACATGGACGGAGTTGTTTTTTCTTCCTGCATAAACTCGGTGTTGATAAGGAAAGACAATTTATCATTTACCTTATAAGAAAGGGAAGGAGCTACAAACAAAGCTGTACGAAAGCCCGCGTCCTGAAAACTGTTTTCTGTTTGATACGAAGTATTGATGCGAAACAAAATGTTGTCGTTATCGTCCAGCGCTGTATTGACATCTGCCGTTACTCTGTTTAGTCCAAAACTTCCGCTTGTATACGAAACTTCGCCGGCGAAACCAACAAATGGTTTTTTGGTAACGGTATTAATAAGACCACCATAACTAACTAAGGAGCTTCCGAACAAAGTTCCGGATGGTCCTTTAATTACTTCTATTCGTTCTATATTGGCAGGATCAAGACTTCCGTTTGTTAAGCCCGGCAATCCGTTTACAACATTGGCTTGAACTTCAAAACCACGTAAAGTATAGTAAGATCCTCCATCACCACCACGTCCGGTAGATTCCCAAAGTTTTTGAATTCCGGGAACATTTTTTAAGGCATCTTCATAATTGGTAATGGCTTGCTCTTTCATTATTTCAGAAGAAACAACATTATAAACTTGCGGATTTTCAATGTTTTTCAATGGCATTTTAGAAACGTAAGTACTTTGCTTTGGAAAAGCCTTTCCTTTATTACTGGTAATTACAACCTCTTTTAATTGTTTGTTAGAAACCGTTAACTGTAATTGTAGTGTAGTAACCTGATTTTCGGTAACGATTATTTCTTGTGTCAGTTTTTCATAACCGGCCAATGAAATTTGTAAAGTATAACTTCCCGATTTTACTCGGTTTAGTTCAAATGCGCCATATTCGTTGGAAGTTGTAGCGTATTTTGAATTTTTTAAGTTCAAGTAAACATCTTCTGCCTTTTCGCCGTCAGAAGTTGTTATGGTTCCTTTAATACTTCCGAAAGATTGTTGGGCAGAAATAGTAGTTATTGAAAATAAGAATAAGAAGAAAACAAAAAGAATTTGTTGCACTCTGGGGTTTAGATAATTCATGGTTATTTAAATTAATTAAAATATCTTTATTTGGAATAAATAAAAACTGTGCAAATTTAAAAATTAATATTATTTTAACAATTGTAATTCTTTAAAATTTGGTGATGAAATTGTTAAATGTTGATTTTGCAGTAATTAAAGTAAGAATCGTCTTTACAACTGCATTAGGCAGGGATTAAAAAAGTCTTATTTTTGCAACTTAATTAAGTGCAGATACAATCGATGATAAAAGCCTATTTTGATAAACTTCGCCATTCTCCTAAAGGATACAGACTGGCCAATACCGTATTTTTTTTCCTGTCCGGATTTGGATATTCTTCCTGGGCATCACGGATTCCACACATCAAAGCACAATTACATTTGACCGAGGCCCAATTTGGAGCTGTTTTATTTGCATTCCCGATTGGTTTAATGCTGACAATGCCCTTTACAGGAAAGCTGTTAAACAAATACAGCAGTCGTTACATCATGCTTTTAGGAGCGGTGATGTTTAACCTTGTATTGGCCTTGCCGGGTTTTGCCGCTTTTGTGTGGCAGCTAATTATTATACTTTTAGTTTTTGGAGCGTCACGGAATATTTTCAATTTATCGATTAATGCGCAAGCTCTTGAAGTGCAAAAACTGTATCCAAAATCAATTATGACGCGTTTTCATGCGGTTTGGAGCCTAGCCGGATTTGCCGGTGCGGGTTTGGGTTATGTAATGGTAACGCAGCACATCGATCCATCTCAGCATTTGTTGGGTGTTAGTATTTTGATGCTGGCCGTTACAGCTTGTTTTTACCCGCTGAGTATTCATACAGAACCGGTTCCCGAGAAAAAGAAATTCTTTTCTATGCCGGAAAAAAACCTGATTAAGTTTGCCATGATTTGCTTCGTCTCCATGGCATGCGAAAACACCATGTACGACTGGAGCGGGATTTATTTCCAGAATATATTACATGCTTCTCCCAAATTAACCACCGCAGCATTTGTATTTTTTATGACTGCTGTTACCTTAGGACGTTTCTTGGGAGATTATGCTGTAACAAAATTCGGGATTAAGAATATCTTATTAAACAGCGGTGTTTTTATCACTGTGGGATTTTTAATCTGCTTTTTGTTACCTTATATTTATCCAACAATTTTTGGATATGTTTTAATCGGAGTAGGGGTTTCCTGCGTTGTGCCGTTGGTATTTAGTATCGCCGGAAGATCATCAAAATTAAGCAGCGGATCAGCCTTAACCTCAATATCAACAATAGGTTATCTCGGATTTCTACTTGTGCCGCCAATGGTTGGTTTTATCTCAGAATATCTAAGTATGAAATGGGCTTTTCTGATAATGGCCCTTCTAGGCGGACTTATGATTTTGATGGTTAATAAGATTGGAGAGGAAGAGGAGTAGAAGAGTAAAGTTGCTGAGGTACAAAGTTGCAACGACACAAAGACACAAAGTTTTCTTTCCCCATATGTCAGGCTGAGCGAAGTCGAAGCCCCCCTTTTATCTAACAAGCCTTCGACTTCGCTCAGGTTGACACATGGTACAGAAAAAAAATTTCACAAAAAAAAGAGCTACTTCTTAGTCATAATAAACCTTTCCGTAGTCAATTTCCCTTGTAGTTTCCCGGAAATCTCGGCTGTCATAGTATTATTGGCTCCTTTGGTATAAGTAATTTTTTGAGGATAATCGTGTTTTGGATTCTCAAAAACCAATTGTTTATCGTTTGAAATTGTAGAAGGAAATGAAACCGCTTTACCATCATTTTGCCCTTTTACGGTTGCTTTGTACGTTAAGGTTTCGCCTAATTGTGCCAAAACGATGCTTTCAAAATGGATAGTATCTTTTCCTTTTATAAAATACGATGCAGCGCTAAAAGTGCTGTCGTTTAGTTTTTGCCAGTTTTCGGTAAGTACACCATCCGGATTTTTATTCTCCCAATTTCCGATAAGCCAGTCGGCTACTTTGATTTTGTCTTTTTCTACAGTTGCTTTTTTCTGGCAGGAAACAGAGGCTAGAACAAGCGCTAAAAGAGTAATTTTCTGAAACATATTTAGAGATATTTAGTGTTAGATTAATGAGCTAAGTTAGTAAAAAAAAGGTTGCTGCGAATTGCATAATTTTACACGAATTAATCATGAAAAAGAATGCCACAGATTACAGGATTAAAATGATTTTACCCGCAACAGCATAGAAACAATTTGTGAAAATTAGTGTAATTCGCGGCAAAAAGAAATCACTTTAATCCTTCTAATCTGTGGCAAAAATATTTTCTAGTTTGGAGTTAGATCAATGCAAACAAGATGTTGCCACGAATTACACGAATTTCCACGAATTAAATTTTAAAATTATTGGTGGATAAATAGTGCCACAGATTACAGGATTAAAATGATTTTCCCCGCAACAGCAAAGAAACAATTCGTGAAAATTAGTGTAATTAGTGTTGAAAAGAAATCACTTTAATCTTTCTAATCTGTGGCAAAAAAATACTATTTGTATTAAACGCTTTCAGACAAAATAGAATAAACCAATTCTCTAGTTGGTTTATTGTCTCCGAGTTTGATTCTGACATCATCAAAAGTCACTTTAAAATCACAACCCAATTTATAGTCACCACAACCATAAGCGGTTTTTCCTTTTAGAATTGTCCCTTTTTTACATTTTGGACACGTCAAAGAATCTGCTGTGGTCTCTGATGTCGGCTTTGATGGTGTTTTCTTTGGTTCTAATTTGAGTTTGAAGTTCTCTTCAAAACGAATTAAACCCTCAACCGTTCCCGAATCATCTTTAAAACCTTTTATGTTTACCGTTGAGCCTTTTTGAAGCAATCTCAAATATTGGCTTTCGGTTATTTTTTTTCCGGCAAAAACATTAGGTAATACAAAATCACAACCCGATTTGTATTCACTGCATCCAAAAGCCGTTTTTCCTTTTATAAGTGTCGCTTTTTTACACTTTGGACAAACTTCTGCGGCAATTCCGGCAGCTTTCTTTTTTTCTACTTTAGCAACTGGTTTGGGAACATTGGCGACATGCGAGATATTAGCATGTTTGGTTTCACTTCGGACTTCATAAACCAAAGCTTCCACCATACGTTTCATGTTTCTAATAAAGGCGGCGGCGGTAAAAGTGCCTTTTTCGATATCTTTCAGTTGTTTTTCCCAGGAACCGGTAAGTTCAGCCGACTTTATCAACTCATTTTGAATGGTTTCTATAAGCTGAATCCCTGTTGGTGTTGGTAAAACCTGTTTTTTATTTCGAACAATGTATTGACGTTTAAAAAGCGTTTCAATAATATTTGCCCGCGTTGACGGACGACCAATACCATTTTCTTTCATCAACTCGCGTAAATCCTCATCATCGACTTGTTTTCCGGCGGTTTCCATGGCGCGCAGCAAAGTTGCTTCCGTAAACTGATTCGGTGGTTTGGTTTCTTTTTCCAGAAATGATGGTTCGTGTGGCCCTTTTTCACCCACAACAAAACTAGGTAACAAATCGGGTTCTTTTTCTTTACCGTTAGGATCTTCGAAAACAATTTTCCATCCTTTTTTTAAGATTTCTTTTCCGGTAGTTCTAAAAGTTACCTCGGCGGCTTTTCCAATTACTGTGGTATTGGCAACCAAACAATCATCATAAAACACTGCAATAAAACGCTTGGTAATAATATCATAGACCTGTTGCTGATTGTATTGCAAATTGCTTTGAATCCCTGTTGGAATAATCGCATGGTGATCGGTTACTTTTTTATCATTAAAAACCTTAGGTGATTTTTTGATTTTCTTTTCTAAAACGGGCTGAGTTAGTGTCGCATAATCCGTTAGTTTCTGCAGTATGCCTTGCACTTTCGGGTAAATGTCATTCGGTAAAAATGTCGTATCCACTCTGGGATAGGTGATTACTTTTTGTTCGTATAAGGTTTGGGCAATTTTCAGCGTTTCATCTGCCGAAAATCCAAACTTTGTATTGCAAAAAACCTGTAATCCTGTTAGGTCAAACAATTTGGGAGCGTATTCATTTCCGTTCTTTTTTTCAACAGAAACAATTTCAAATTCACTTTCTTTAACTTTATTCGCTAAATGTTCCCCATCTTCTTTTTTCAAAAAGCGACCTTCCTCATAGCTAAAAAGCACTTCTCGGTATAAAGTCTGAAGTTCCCAGTAGGGTTGAGGTTTAAAGTTTTCAATTTCTTTAAAACGATCTACAACCATTGCCAGTGTTGGGGTTTGCACACGTCCAATAGACAAGACCTGTTTGTAACCACCATGTTTTACGGTATACAAACGGGTCGCATTCATACCTAATAACCAGTCACCAATGGCCCTGGAAAATCCGGCGTAGAATAAATTATCGTAGTTGGCTGATGGTTTTAAGTTCTCAAAACCTTCTTTTATGGCTTCGGTTGTTAGGGACGAAATCCATAAACGTTGTACTTCACCTTTATAATGAGCTTCATTCATCACCCAACGCTGAATGAGTTCTCCTTCTTGCCCGGCATCCCCGCAGTTGATCACTACTTCGGCTTTGTCAAATAAGGTTTTTATGATTTTAAACTGCTTCTGAATTCCCGTATTCTGTACCACTTTGGTTTCGAATTTTTCGGGAAGCATCGGAAGATTGTTCAAATCCCAGCTTTTCCAATGTGGTTTGTAGTCGTTGGGTTCTTTCAAGGTGCATAAATGCCCAAAGGTGTAGGTCACCGCATAACCATTGCCTTCGTAATAGCCATCGTGTTTGGTATTGGCACCCAAAACGGATGCTATTTCTCGTGCTACACTTGGTTTTTCAGCAATACAGACCTTCATTTTCTCCTTCTAATTTGAAGGGGTAAAATTAGGGATTTAGAAATTGGTATTGAAGTTTTTTGCCACAAAGGGATAAAGGCACTAAGTTTTTTTGTTTTTTGGCATGTGAGGAGCTGGACTTTAAAGTATTTATTGTTTTGCGTTAAAGAGACTTGGATACAAAGTTTTTTTTTCGAAGAGACACGCTAAGTTTCTCGTATTTGGGCTGCTTTTAGGTTGGTGTGAAAGTCATTTTTGCTTTTAATTTTCTCCTTTGAAAAAATCTAACATTGTTTTTAAGGCGTCTTTCGAATGCATTTTTTCACCGTTTTCAAGGGACTCTTGTATTGCTTTTGCGGCTCTTTTGCGCATATTTTTTTCATAAAAAGAGAGTGCTTCTTGCACATTTTCATGTTGATCAGAGGTTAAACATTCACTTAATTCCAACGCATCCAGCATGGCCATATTGGCTCCTTCGCCTGCAAAGGGGGGCATAACATGGGCAGCGTCGCCAATTAAGGTGGCATTAGGCAAAGTTTTCCAAGTCTGATCTAAGGGCATGTAATTAATAGGACGAGGGATATATGGTACACTGACATTTTGAAATAATTCATACCAAATGCTGCTCCATTCCGGATATTCTTTTTTAAACCATTCCAGTATTTGTGTGTTGTTAGAAAAGTCCAATCCACTGTTTATTGACCAGTTTTCATCGGTTTTAAAACTGGCATAGAAACCAAGATTTCCGTCTCCTTTTTGTCCAAGTAATAGATTTTGGGAATCTCCAAAGGCCATTATTTTTCCGCCATTGAGTAAGGATGAAATATAAGGAGCCGTTTTTTGAGATTCGTAAATATTTCCTTCAAGCATTGTTATACCTGAATATAATGCTTTGATGTCGGTGATATAAGGTCGTATTTTTGAATTGGCGCCATCCGAACCAATTACAATATCGGCATAAATTGATAAACCGTTTTTGAAATGCAATAGCCAGCCTTCATTTTGTTTTTCCATTGCCATAAAATGACTGTCCCAGACTACCGTTTCCGGTTGTAAAGATTCCAGCAATATTTTTCTTAATGAACCTCGGTCAATTTCAGGACGAAAATGTTCATCGCCAAAATCCTCCTGACCATTTGTTTCGTGGTCACTGAAAAATATTTCAGCATGTTCGTTTACAATCAGTGTTTTGTCGGCACCGGGAAGAAAATTGGTTTTAAATTCGTTCAATAAACCGGCCTTTCTAATCGCTGCCAGTCCTGAATCGTCATGCAGATCCAGTGGTGATCCCTGCACTCGTGCTTCTTTATTAAAATCTCTTTCGTATACTTTTACATTTACGTTTTGCAATTGTAAAAGTCTTGCCAATGTAAGTCCGCCAGGACCGCCGCCAATGATCGCGACTTGTTTATTTTGTAGTATCATTTTGTATCGTATTCCGTTAATTTTATTCCGTTTGGCTTATCTGCCTCGGTCGGAACAAAATTATTGCTGTTTCAGAACGGATAATAGTACAAATCGGTCATCTTTATTTTTTAATAATTCACTTGGCACTACACCTGAGAATTTTTTGATCTCTTTGATAAAGTGGGTTTGATCCGTGAAGTTTAATTCGGGGTAAAGTTTGCCTTGTGCAATATGCTCTAAGGAGGCTTTAAAACGTAAAATTTTGCAGAATGCGTTTAAAGAAAGTCCAAACTGTTTATTGAAATAGCGGTTGATTTCTCTGCTGCTCCAGGCTATTTTTTCAGAAAGTTCTTTGACTTTTATTTCGCCGTTTGAAGCGTAAACCAGTTCAAATAGCTTGCGTTTTCTTTCGTCAATTTTAGTTGGTAAAAGGGTTGTTATTTTTTGTACTGCTTTTTTATGAAAGGCATCAAAATCTTTCAAGTCAGCGGCATTAAATTCCCAAAAATCCGGAGGTAGATTTTGAGCACTGTTTAAAAAAGCAGCAATAGAAGTTTGTAAAATATATTCGACTCCCAACGGTTTAAAACTAATTTTGAAAGCAAGGGTATGTGGCGGAATGGTTCTCTGCTCCGGTACTGTTTCCAAACCGATAAGCGTACTATGAAAAGAGTCTGATTGAGATTTCATAAAAAATAAATCAACTCTTCCATCAGGCATTAGAACGACTTCTTTTGCTTTATCAGACGGATTGTGAAACATTCCAATATTTTCTACAAAATCGCTAATGGATTGGTTCGGCAGAATGAATTTATAATAGAAGTCGTTGTTCATATGGTCTATTCTTTTAATAATGTGCCGTTCTGTAAAGTTGGAAAACTTTTGCTGGTATTCCAATTTTTTATGAAGATACATTTTTCCGGAGTGAGTTACCAACGAAATATTTTCGGGTGTATGGTAAGCTGTAAAGCAATTACATGTAATGGATTTAGTTATTATTTGAATATTAAAAGTAGAAAAAATAACAAGATAATTGCTTCAAAATAATAGGCTTTAACAGATTAAAAGAATTATATTCGTTGTTGCTAATTTAACCACAACCCACTACAATGAATATAAAACAAGCCACTACTATAGACGAGGTCATTCAGTTATTGGATGAGATAATAGAAATATCAAAAGTAGAACAAAGCGCTATAGGTTTGTTTACTATGTTGTATCGTGAAGTTACGGTAAGAATAAAAGAAGGCATCGCGGATCATTCTTTTCAGAACGGAGAGCGAATGGAGAAACTCGATGTCATTTTTGCCAATCGATATATAAAGGCTTATTACCAATATAAAGCCAAAGAAAAGCCATCCGAATGTTGGGAGTTTTCGTTTCAACAAGCAGAAAAATTTTGGCCTATAGTGGTTCAACACTTATTGCTTGGGATTAATGCCCATGTGAATTTGGATTTAGGAGTAGCCGCAGCTCAGGTCAGTACAGTAGATGACATCGGAGACTTAAAAGGTGATTTTGATAAAATAAACGGTATTCTGAGCAGTCTGGTAGGAAACGTCGAACAATGTTTAATTAAAATTTGGCCAACGCTGACGATCTTACTAAAATGGACAGGAAAAATGGACAACTTCTTTATTGATTTTAGTATGGAAGTCGCCAGAGATGGTGCCTGGAAATTTGCCAATGAATTTGTAGCACTTCCCGAAAATCAAACGGAAGCCTGTATCCAACTAAGAGATAAAAAAATCACAGAAATCGCTCGATTGGTTTCAAACCCCGGTTATTTTGTTAGTGCTATTTTCAAATTCATTCGTTTGTTTGAAAAAGGAACTGTGGCTCAGAAAATAATCGATTTGCAGATTGTCCAGCTAAAAAAGGTGGATTGTGCTGCTACTTGATTTTAATAAAATGAGCACAAAAAACGACAAGACATCATGGGGTGGGTACGAAGTCGGGAGATTTCGCACAACGAGTCTTGCTATAAAGAGTTTAATAAATTTCAGAATTCAAAGAATTAAAGAAAACATGAATCTATACTAATGTAAAAATATTATGAAATTAAAGCTGCCAAATAGAAATAGAATTGATTTCCAAGATATTCAATGGGGTGATTGGGATCATGATGGTTCCAGAAAAGTATTAGTTGGTGGTAAATTGTTTTCAGGATTTGTGGTATATGACAGATTTGATACTGGTGATATTATGAATGAAATTGAATACAAGAAAGGAAGTCATGTTGGTTGGGAAAATGAATATAACATAAGTGGTCAACTTGTTTATTCTTGTTTGACAGTCGGTGAAACCAGTTTAGAAATATACAAATATGATAATAGTGGAAACTTACTAGATCACTGGAAAACGGTAGGAGAGATATACTATCAAGAAATGGTAGCAAAATACGGTTTAGAATAATTGATTTTGTAGTGCAAAATCCTCTCTGTTGTTCGAAGTCTTCCGACTTCGAACAACGATCGTAGTATTGGAAGAACACTTCGAAGAACTGAGGATTAAATATGCAAGTTTTTTCCCGAAGCATAAATTTTTAAAGCGCATGCACTATCAAATACAGGACTTAAAATTTTATACATTTTTCTTTTTATTGATATCCCGAATTGTGAAAATCATTGCTAGTATTAATAACAAATTTGAAATAATACTTGTGTATCGATTTTCTTTTAAGTTGTCAAAGTTTAATTCACTTATGTTGAAAATGAGCAAAATTAAACTTGCAAATATTAAAAAGTAGGCTATGATTTTTCTATTCATATCTTTTCTGTTTTTTATTTCAATTTTTAGAAAACTTTTTTTTTCGTTGCAACGTAGCTGTTTACCAATTCCTTGTCCTACAGTCAGTTTTCGTTGGTTTACTAGCGGGTCATTTTTATACAATTCATTCAATAACCCGCTTTTTTGTCAAACGTCCGTGAGCAGCAGTTGTTTTGTCACTCTTTTGGTTTTATAGCTCTTGTCGCAATGAATGCAGGTAAAAATTCGTCGATTTTATTTTCTCCGCCCCAAGAGTCTTCAAACATTGCAGTTATTGTAAAACCAGCTTCTAGTTGTCCACCAATTTGGTCTGTCAAACTGTGTCCAAATAGCAATGCTTCCTTGTTCTTTTTCAACTCTTCTAATTCTTCTGTCGGCAATGAATGCAGGTCTGAAAAGGGTTGCTTGTAAATTAACTTCAAGTTTTTTTCGTCAAGCTGAAGTGAAATTGGATTCATCAAACCCGTCATTAAAATTCCGTTGGGTTTTAAAACTCGAAAACATTCTTTCCAAACGGGCAAAACATCTTCAACGAAGAGTATGGAGCAAGGATTAAAAATTAAATCAAATGAGTTGTCTGCAAACACAGAAAGGTCTTTCATATCTCCTTGAACAGTTTTTATGTCAAGGTCGAATTTGTCGCTTAGCGTTTTGTCTTGTAATAATTGCTTTTCGGAATTGTCAAAAATGGTTACGTCTGCACCCAAGGTCGCAAGGATTGGACCTTGCTGTCCACCACCGGAGGCAAGTCCTAATATTTTTAAACCTTTTAAAGTAGGAAACCAATTTTTAGGTACCGCTTTTTTAGGTGTCAAAACGATACTCCAATTTCCGTTTTTCACATTTTCCAATTCTTGGTCTGAAACAGGAATTGTCCAACGGTCTTTTTTGTCGACGTAATTGTCCCAAGCTAATTTATTATGTTTTACTATGTCCATATTATTTGTCGTTTTACAATTGATGCTAACTAGTATATATGTCTTATAAAACTAGACTGCTGCTGCATGATTTTAATAAAAACAGCATAAAAGACTACAAGATATCATTTTTTATTTAGCCTCTTCTGCTTCAATTTCTTTTATAATTTCTTTTGCTTCCTTAATTGCGTTTTGATAAGGTTCTTGACTATATTGGGTGAATTTACTAAGTCCCGATAAAACAATTTTTGTCTTCTTTTTCAATACAGTTGTATTAATATCTTCATCTTCTTTTCCGGATATTAATAAATCTACATATCTTGAAATAAGTCTTTCGTATGAAACTTCGACAATTGCTATTTGTGGAATAGTTTGCTGGTAATAACTCAAAATCTTATTTCTTACCTTTTGATTTTCTATAGTATTTATTTTTCCACTAGATTTAAAGCCTTCATAGCTACCATTATTTATTAAGGTATTAATGAAATTTGTACCTGAATTAATCTGTTTATGATTCGCTTCAATACTGTCTATTTTTTTTGGTGTAAGATGTAAAACAAAATCTATTTGTTTTTGCGTTTTACTTAATAACTTTTTTGTGTTTTCCAGGTTCGAAATGTCATTTTGTAAATCTCCTTTCAATCCCACTAAAAATTTTTGTGCATCTTTCTGTTGATGCTTTTCTTCGCTCCAAGAGTGAAGCCATATTGAAAGTGAAACCGCAAATACAATAATTAAAATTTCAGTAAATATTTCTTTTACTTTTTCTTTGAAGGAATGTTTTTTATTGTTCATCTCTGAGTATATTTTTTTTGTGTGTTTTATTATTTCGTCTTGCATCTTTGTAGTTTTGTAATTTTAAATGTTTATTCGTTATTTCTGTTGCTATAAAGTGACACACAACATTTTGCCACTTTGAAACGACTGAGAATTCGCATACGCTCCGTTTTCGGCTGAACGAAAACTGGATAAGAAACAGTGATTTTACTAAATTGTAACTCGCTCAAAATGACTGTTAGCGGCTATTATTTTAATACATCCTTAAGTTCCACAACATCAAAGTTATCGTTGTTTTCTAAAAAATGTTTTATTATTGGTATGTGTCCTTGTCCAAAAATTAAAATAACATATTTGTCCGAGGTTTCAACTTGATTTATAATATTTGAATAAATAGCAAGATTTCTTAAATACCATTCTGATACATATTGTGCTCCTGCATAATTTTTGCCTCCTCCAATCTTTACTAAAAACTTTAGATAAATGGATAAATTTCTTTTTAACTCTTCGGGTTTATTTACGTATTTTATAACTTCGGTTATGGTGCTTTTTTTTACTTTATTATTATAATCATTTAGCATTGCATTTGCCTGGGTCCCTAAATCTTTTAGTATATAAAGTTGATTATTTTCTTTTGCGGTTACAGCCATTAAGCTATCGTGTAACCCATAAAATTTGTCTATACAGTTTACTTGATTTAGTTTTAATTTTTTTGCTAACCTAAAGCCAATTTGTTCTCTTTCTGAAACGGTAAGTTTATAATGATCGGTTAAATATAAATGATACAAACTGTCGCTGGAACGTTGATTTTCAAATGGTCTTTCAATCATCACTTTAGTCGCTTTTGTCTGAGATAGAACATTTGTTAAGTCTTCTAATTCATTTTGTCGCTTAGCATTAAAAAAATCGTCCACTTTTAGTTCAAAACTATCTTTATGTGGGGTTTCAAAATGGATAGTTCCAATTAATAAAATTTTTGTTTTCTGAGTTTGTCCGAATGTGATAAGTCCAAAATTTAAAGCAAAAATTAACGGTAATAGTTTCATAGATTTTATTCTGTTTTGGTTGTTTTTTTTGGTTGTTGAGGTATTAATAGCCGCTAACGTTCTGACGCTAGACGAGGTTTGGAATCAAAGATGCGAGTTTTTTCCATTATGCACAAATTTTGTAAGTACAAAACACAGCTGAGTTGTAACGGCTGTTATGGACTGTTTTTTGCTAGATATTTTTCTTCTAAATTTATTCTGTTGGAAAAACATTCAACATTTGGATTTTCGAGAACATATTTCTTCTATGGTATTGTGTAAAGTGAACCAATAAGATTTCTTCCGGCTAGATCTTGGGTACTGTCATTAAGTTTTAAAATTTTTTCACGCAGATTCTGCGGATTCTGCGGATTTTTTTTATTCCATCCCGCTAAAATCTGCATGAGATTTTTTTGATAATCCTTAATTTAATGACGTTGAGCTTGTGCGCCCCGCTCATGACTTTTTTTAATGTTAGCCTTTATTTAAACTGTATTCACGAGCGGAACACGAATATTATTATTATTATTATTATTATTATTGTTATTTAGTAATTTTTTCGATGTAATTTTTTAAGCCCGTTGTTTCAACCTGAATATCCGGAGCAATTCCTTTTCCAATTTCACGATATTCTGTTTTGTTTCGATCCATTAGAATACCCGTTGTTATTTTTAAAATTGCATTATCAGAAAGTCTGAATTCTGAGTTATCGGAAGTTAATCCTTGTGTATTGCAGCCAATTATTTTTACGTTTTTTTGTCCTTTGAAACTGGCAACAATAAATTCTCCCGAGCTCGCTGTTTTTTTACTCGTTAAAATGTATATAGGTTTGTTCTTTTTTTTGATTTTTATATCCGGTGTTTGAAAGGTCGCAATTACAGTTTTATTAAAATTGATGTTCGAATTGGTGTTACTATAGTAGCCAATTTCTCCCGAATTATCTATTGAACCCACCACATTTACAGCATCTAAAAAAGGATAAATGGATTTAAACATGGGCGAAAACATTCCTCCATCATTTTCTCTCACATCAATTATCCAGGCTTTTGGATTTATCTTTTCCAGTTTTTTAATTTTTTTGTAAAAAGAACTCACGTATTCCTCCCAATCTTCCTGGTTTAGATTTCCAATGGCAGGAATGGTGATGTAGGCATATTTGTCGTTTATTATACTGTCTTTTGCATAAGGAAAAGGCAAACCGCTGTCCTTGTATCTTTTTAAATAAAATTCCACCACTTGTGGCTCATAAAAGCCCGAATGTTGGTCACCCAATTCATTCAAAATATTCTTGATAATTGGATAAGTGTCTTGTATTGAATTCGATTTGTTATTTTCAAGTTTGGCTTCAGTTCTTATTTTTGCCCAATCTATTTTCTTTTTGTTGACCGAGTTTTGTTCCATTATAGCAATTGCTTTTTCTAAATAAGAATCCGGTTTTGATTGGGAGAAAGTTTTAGTGGTGAATGTTAACAAAGCTAATAGTCCTAGTAGTGTTACTCTTTTCATTTTGGTTTTTTGGTTATTCTTTTAGTGTTAGTTTTTATCTAGATTGCGTTCACGAGCGGGACGTTCGCGTAAGCGGTGGTTTGAATCAAAGATGCGAGTTTTTTCAATTATGCACAAATTATTCAAGTGTAAAACCATCTTTAAATTCGGACTAAAACTCTGCTTTGTGAAGTCAGGTTGTGTGCACGATTGGAATGCTCGTACTAGCGGAGTGGGTATATCTGTGTGATTAGACTTTTTTTGTTTTGAAAAGTATTAATCTATATTTGTTCGAGTTTGTCGTGAGTATGTCGATTGTGATTACTTTTTCCGTTGCGAAAAGTCAAATGATTCAAATACTGTGTTTACGAACGTTGCCTTTGCAATAGCGGGTGGTATTTTATAGAATTTAAATTTTAAAAATAAAAAATGAGTGCAAAAGTAGAATATAAGGACTCTTTTGGTTCAATAATAACAGAACAACAAAAAGACAATTTATCAGAACATTTTAAATTAGTTTATGATTCAAATACGAATAAGTTAAAAACAACATTCCACTATTTTGGTAAGGGAGTCATTAATGAAGGAGTATATTATATGGATCCCTCTGAAAATATTCTTAATGTAATTTCGCAAATCGACCCATCACATCGTTGGGGAATTATGAATGACTTACAAGTAATAAACGGATATAATGTTTGGAAGAGAAATTATTTCGACGATGGAGAATTAAGTAATTTATATAGTAAAGAAGTTTTTAATAAGAATGGAGATTATGTTTCGGGCATAGGGTATGATAACAATGATCAACCGACTAGAGGGTGCTCTAAAAAATTTGATTTGAGTAATAAAAAGATGATTGATGAAGATGGAGATTTTGTTGGGGTATTTGAAGATGGGGATTTTATTCTTTTTGGTCATGGTAGTGATGGTTCTTTTAGTGCACATTCATCGAACTCAGATGTGTTTTTTAAACCTTATAAAACCCTTCAAAGCTTTTTAGAAAGCCAGCAAAATGGATCAGTTATGAATCTTATGACACAAGAAATGAAAGACTTTTATTTAAATTTTCATCCATTAGTACCACCATTTTTGACATAAAAACATTGTTAAAATTTTTAAATAGACCTCTGCTGTGTGAATTCTCCCGGCTTCGTGCCTGTTCCAATGAGCGAAGAAAGTTGTAGAGCAGTGTTTGCGAGTTGGGAGACTTCGCGCAGCGATCACAGTATTGGAAGAACATTTTGAAAAGCTGGGGTAGGTATTAGTTTTTATTTTAATTGTTCTGTAATTATTTTTAAAATGTCAATTGCAATTTTCTCATTTTCAATTTCATGTTTTGCTTTTTCTTGTTCCCAATTTTTCTTGATCCATATTATTTCATAATCACTATTTAGTTTTTCAACTTCAATAACTGTTCCGCCTCTTGTTCTTGTTGCGCATAAAATAATATCGCATTTTAATTTTGCAAATATTGGTAGTGAAAAAAATATTCTTGAATTTGGGTCGCCTTGACTTTCAATTCCAATTATTTTGTCATTTATTATTACGATAACTGAAATATCTCCGTTTTCGTGGGTTATTTGTTCAAAGTCTTCATGAAAGATAAAGCCTTGAAATTTTTCATGAAGTTTTTTATAAACCAATTTGATTGTTTGAGATTTTCCAACATTTGAAGTTCCGTAAAGTCCAATAAGTTTTTTCATATTTTTTATCTTAATTTTAAAAAGTACCTTTTAGGAATAGTTACACTAATAAAGTTATTTAACGCTGCTGTGTGAAGTCGCGCGACTTCGTATCCGTTTCAATGAACGAAAAAAGGTGTAGTGTAATATAGCAGTGTGTGCGAAGTCAGGAGACTTCGCACAGCAGACTGGTTTTATTCAGTTGGTATTCCCGCATTTTTAGCGTCTTCTTTTTCTATAGCTTTCCATTTATTATAATTCACTTCATCTTTTGCTTGTAAATATGCTGCAGCAACCAAACTTGCTTGTACATAAGTTTGCATTTTATCACCTCCATTTTTTGCTATTTCATATTGTTGTTCGGCATCCAAAGCAACTTGATTCTCTATTTTTTGCATATCGTTAGCAACTTGTTTATCCATTCCGCCTCCAAAAAAATACCATATAACTCCGATAAAAATTATTGCTGAAATGATTGTTTTCGCTTTACTTGTTTTTTTAGGTGTTTCCATTTTTGTTTCCATAATTTTAATTTTTACAATCTTTAGTTAATTCTCGTTTATTTATGTGGTTTCTGAACTCCACTTTTATTTTTCTATTGTTATTGTTTAGAAAGAGTGTCCGGTTTTCGATATTAGACCAAATTAGTTTCTGTTTTATATTCTTAAAAATAAATTTTCCCCACTATGCATGCCCGAGCAATAGCGTACTGACAAAGTAAGTTTTACAAGTAGAAAACAAAGCTGAGGACGTTTATGAGGAAAGAAAATAAGTTCATATTCAAACTAAATTTTGCGAGGCCTATCTGTTCGCTGAAATCCCAATTGAATCAAATTATTTCGGTAGATGTGCAATCAATTCAACCTCTAATTTTGCATTTGGTAGGTATAATTGTACTATTTGAATCCATGTAGCAGCAGGAAAATCACCATTATAGAATTTTTTTCTAACGTTATTGTATTTTTTCATTGTCTCTATATCTGTTGTATATAGATTTTCTTTTACAACATTTTCAAATGTGGCACCATAACTCGATAGTGACGCTTTTAAATCGTTATAGACAGCTGTGATTCCTTCAGGAGTTAATTCGGTTGTTACAGCACCGGAAATGTAAAGAACATTGTCAACTTTTAAAACTTGAGTATAACCAATATCGGTATCTTGTTTTGCCTCATTGTTCCAATGCCATTTTTCCTTTTTTATTTTAGCTTCTTGTGCAAAGTTTTTGGTGAAAATTAATAGAAAAGGAAGTAAAAGGAAATATTTCATAATTGATTATTTTTTAATTTAAGTTTGTTTTATGGGTTTATTTGGTTAATTCTCAAATGATGCAATGCGTATTTTATTTTGCTAAAAGATAATACCTTCTGCTGTGCGAAGTCTGCTGACTTAGTACCTGTTCCAATGAGTGAAAAAAGTTGTAGCGGAATATAGCAGTGTGTGCGAAGTCGGGAGATTTCGCACAGCGATCGCAGTATTGGAAGAACATTTTCAAGAGGCGGGAGCTGGGTATTTTCGGCTGAATGAATATACAAATAAAAACGATATTTCCACTAAAGTTACGATCTCGCCAAGTGGCTGCTATGTGCAATAATTCTATTTTTGTTATAGTCTTTTGGAAAATTCTCTTTCCCTTTTATCCACAAATACTTGTCAATTTGTTTTAAATCATAATTATTTAAACCATAATATTCAATAAATTTTTGAATAATCGATTTATAAGTTTCGTAGTCTTTCAAATCTATTTTGCTGAATTTATGAAACTTATCTTTTTCTTTAAAATAACAAAGCATTTTCTCAGCGAAAGAATCATAAATTGGGTAAATACTAGGCTTGTGATGACTACAATATTTTGATGCAAATGAGTAAAATTTTCTTTTCTTATCTCCTGGCATTTGAACTTCGGCAATCTTATTTACAATTTTTAAATCATTAGCATTAAGCTTTTCATCTATGTTTAATGAAACGATGTGTTTGGCTACTGAAAAAGGGGAGTAAATATTTGTGCTATAAAAATCATTAAGTGAACAAACTTTTATTAGAACATCATCTATATTTTCGTTCAGTGGATATGTTTGCGTAAACAATTTCTTTAAACTACTTTCTTGTAAAACATAATTTTCTAAACTGTCCCATTTTTTTAAACTACTATCTATTTCAAGAGAACAAGGCTTTACTAGCGTCATATTTTAGGTGTTGGTGATTACTATTGTATATAACGTTCTGGCGCTACATGAGCTTTGAAATTAAAGACTTGAGGTTTTTTTATTATTCACAAATTTTTCAAATACAAACGATCTTCAAATTTAGTCTAATACTCAAATCTCATGTAAAGGCTGTTAGGAAACGTTTATTTTAAATCTACTAAAGTAAAATGTCGACCCTTTTTCCAAACATTCCAAATACTTTCGAAAGGTTTTGGTAAATAAGTCAAAATAGCTGTAATTGTTTCTTCAATAGATACTTTTCCTAATCCTTCTAAACTTACTTTAGAAACACTTGAATTTTGTTTAGATGCTTGAATTAAGGCTTCAATAATATCATTAGCGCTTTCAATTATTTTGTCTTTTATCATTTCATCAATTTTAAATACTATGCAGTTCTTAAAATCTAAATTTTTGTTCAACAATATTAGTTCAGTATTTCCCGAATATTTCCAGTTAGTTTCATCTTCTAATTCATTTATAAATTTGGCAAAAAGAGTTTGACTAAAATTCCAAGGTATAAAAGTACCTTCATAAATTTTTCCATCTGGTAACTCTTCAATATCTGGTGCATAAGAAGGAGGTAAATATGCTCCGTAGCCAGCACAATAAAAATGCAAATTTTCACCTGACCTTAAATTTAAGTAACCAATTCTATTCATAATATCAGAATAACCTTTGTTACTAAATTTTGGAGCGATAACAATGCAAGCCATTGAATCCGAGAATTCTATTCTGTGTTTTTTTAAGTCTTCTAATATTGGAGTTTCTATCATTTCTCGTCGTTTTTTTTAAATGCCGCCCAACTTCTATATAAGTCTGGTGATATCAGACTTATCACTCCTTAATTGGAGTGCTATGTCTGAAAAAATTAAGTTTTTATTTTTCGAGCTATTACATAAAATCATTTATAACAATTGATTTTACATAAATTTTAATATAAAAACAAACATCGCCTTTAATTCAAATTAATCACCACGTATAAATACCTGATTTTAGAACAAAAAAGAAAACAAAAATTAGTATTATCAGATTTTAATCTCCTTTTTTAAATTCTTTACTATTTTGCGAATTGTCATCGAAGGATTGAATAATATGTACTTTGTTTTCTTTTTCGACAAAAGTTATTTTTTCATCATATTTTGAATTCCTCCATCGTCCATCAAGATTAGCCCAAAGAATTTTGTTTCCATCAAACTTTATTTTGTAATCGAATTTTTCATTGTCAGATTTTCTAATGTAGGACACGAAATACAATTCGTCTTTTTTTATCACTTTAATTGTCTTCGTTGGTTGTCCCATAATCGAAGCCATTGTATATCTGGCAATATCTTCGTAAGTGAAATTTTTTAAAAGTACTTTTTTAACTTTTTTAATTTCTTGAACTTGAGTTTTTATTTCTAAATCCGTTTCTTTTTGTTCTTCGTGTTTACAGCCAATGATTAGAATAATAAGAAGTGAAACATATAAGATTGATTTCATACTGATTTAATTTTTAGTTCTGGTTTACAACTGTTTTTCAAAAGTAATTACTTTTAATATCAGTACTTTACGGAAAACCATAAGTCTCTAAAAAAAAAGATTATACCTATCTTAGATGAAGACGGTCTTTTTTTAGGTAATCAGAAATTTCTATTTTCTTAAAAACTACTGCTATAAAAATACCAGTCCCGATAACGACCGAGATAGGAAAGACTTCGTAAAAGACACGCACAAATCAGCGATAAGACCGATTTTATATTGTCTCAACTAAAAGAGTCTTTTTTAGAACCATTTGTCACCGCAATCACCAGCGCAATACCACAAAATAGCAACGCAATAATGGTACGTACAATTTCATTTCCACCTTCTGTTGAGGGATTTGCAATGGCGTAAGGCATATGGAAGAGGAGAAAAAAAAGAAACAGCATGATTGCCAGAAGAAAGGTAATTGGTTTGATCGCTATTTTAAAAATAATTGAAATGGCGGCACAGATAAGAGCAACACCTGTAAAATAAGTCCAAAACATAGGTGTCGGTAACCATTTAGGAATCATGGTAGCGATAAAGTCAGCAAAAAGAAAATGACTGCATCCAAATAATAGGATAAGAAGGGAATAAAAAATCCGTCCGCATGGGATTAGTTTTTCTAAAAATGAGGTAAAGGAGCTTGTTTGGTTTTTATCAGAAACGTTCGTTGGAAATGAGCCTGCCATGACAAACGCACCACCGCTATAGGCTAACTCTTCGACAGCGCTAATCAAAATTTGTGGTCCTGAAACTTTAGGACTGGGTATGAATATATACGGAAGATGAGAAATTAGTACGAGGGCAAGAAAACAAAATCCTAAATAGAGGCACGTTTTTTTGGTGTCAACAAATTTGATTTTAAATAATCCTGAAATGATAATTCCTGTCAGTATTAAGGCTATTCCGGTAAGAATAGGGAAGATGTTAAAGTGATGTGCCCATTCTGGAAAAGGAGATAAAATTTCGGAACGAAAATCTTTGATAATAAGTTGATGTATGCCCAAAGCAACAATGCCGATGCCATAAAACAGACGACCGATTTTAGTAAGTTCTTTCATTAGTAGTAGCGTTAGAAAAAATAATTAAAAAATAGGTTTTTGGTAAGAATCAAATATATAAATTGATACAGAAAATACGGACAGAATAAAGTTTGCTTTTTACTCTTTTTTGTTAAAATAATGTCCTCTTGTTCTGAGTCTTATAGGAAAGTATAGAAGTTTTTCTGAAAATAATTGCCCTAGCCCTGATAGCAGCGGCATCCTTTTTAGGCAGTCAAAATCGTCTAATTCAACCATAAAATCGCTGCCTAAAAAGATACAGCGGATAGCAGGAAATAGCTCCTGAAAAAGAATATAAGTCTCCTAATGTTAAGTGAGAATAGGCTTCTAAAAAACTTGAAACATGAAACATACAACTATAAACAAAAATTTCGTAATTTTGCACTCCAAATAAAAGGGATTATAAAATGTTAGATAGACTTCAAATAGTAAAACAACGTTTTGACGAGATTTCGGATTTGATTATCCAGCCGGATGTTATTTCGGATCAGAAACGTTATGTGCAATTGAATCAAGAGTACAAAAACTTGAAAGCATTGGCTGAAAAGCGTGATGAATATGTGCTGTTGATGGCTAATATAGAAGAGGCAAACGAAATTATTGCTGATGGAAGTGATGCAGATATGACCGAAATGGCCAAGATGCAATTGGATGAAGCAAAAGAAAGACTGCCTGAACTTGAGGAAGAAATTAAATTTATGTTGATTCCTAAAGATCCTGAAGATGCTAAAAACGTGATGGTCGAGATTCGTGCTGGTACGGGTGGAGATGAGGCGAGTATCTTTGCAGGGGATTTGTTCAGAATGTATACAAAATACTGTGAAAATCAAGGTTGGAGAACTTCGGTTGTAGATATGAACGAAGGAACTTCGGGTGGTTTTAAAGAGGTTATTTTTGAGGTTACGGGTGAAGATGTTTACGGAACTTTGAAGTTTGAAGCTGGTGTACACCGTGTACAACGTGTTCCTCAAACGGAAACTCAGGGTCGTGTGCATACCTCGGCAGCTACCGTTATGGTTTTGCCGGAAGCGGAAGAGTTTGATGTACAGATTGATATGAACGATGTTCGTGTGGATTTCTTCTGTTCGTCAGGACCTGGTGGACAGTCTGTAAATACTACAAAATCTGCGGTACGTTTAACGCACATTCCGACCGGATTGGTGGCGCAATGTCAGGATCAGAAATCGCAACATAAAAATAAAGACAAAGCGTTAACGGTTTTACGTTCTCGTTTATACGAACAAGAATTGGCTAAGAAAGAGGCTGAGGATGCTACAAAACGTACTTCTCAGGTAAGTTCAGGTGACCGTTCGGCTAAGATTCGTACTTACAACTACGCACAAGGTCGTGTAACGGATCACAGAGTTGGATTGACTTTATACGATTTAGGAAATATTATGAATGGTGATATTCAGAAAATTGTGGCTGAGCTGCAATTGGTGAATAATATGGAGAAATTGAAGGAAGCTTCGGAGGTTTTCTAAGGGGGCTGAGGTTCTGAGTTACTGAGATGCTAAGATTTATAGAAAAGGCTGTTTCACTTTGTGAAACGGCCTTTTTTTTGGTCATTTGTGTCCTTTCGAGCGAAGTCGAGAAATCGCACAAGAAACTCCGTACAGTTTGTCATCCTGAGGAACGAAGGATCTTCGTTTGCTGAATCGATACCGTTGCGCTTTACTTTGCGGAATTACTTGCGAAGATACTTCGTTCCTCAGTATGACAAAATTGTGGAAAATAGAAATGGAGCGCCTTGTGTGATTTCTCATTTGAAATGACAAGATTGTGGTTACGCTGCGGAAAAACAAAGAAAAAGCCTTCCTTTTTCTAGTAACAAAAAAACAAAAACCCCGATAGATTTTTTAAAATCTATCGGGGTCTTATTTTAAATTTCAAATTTGAACCTTTGCAACTCTGAGCCTTTGCAACTAAGCAAAGAACCTAGACTCCAAAAAATACTCTCGTAAATTCAAAACATTTATATAGATTAGAGTAGAGTTGCACACCATTTTTTATAAGTACTTCATTGAACTTTTCCATACTATAAGATTTAAGTTAGACAATTACTCCTTTGATGATTCGTGCGGCTTAGAAACGATATTGGTTACGGCAAACTGTAAGAGTGTACCAAAGATATTTTTGATTTTAGAATCACTTTTTCCGACTACGATTTTTTTGGCGAGATAGCCAATAACGATGCTAACCGCAGATTGTGCTAAATTGCTTTTAAAACCGACTGTTTCGTTGATTTCTTCAACGGTATTCCGAATGAGGTTAAGAGGTTTCAGATTGTCTCTGATCTCATCGATTTCCTCTTTTATGGCACACCATTCTCTGTCCTGTCGGTTTTCGAGTAGTCGAATCCTCTGATTTAAGGTATCAATAGTATAAGTTTCCATAACAGTCTTTTTTGATTTAACGTTACTTTAAATCAGGATCTATTTCTGTATTTTCATCTTTTAAAATACTGGAAATAATCATATTCCCAATCGGAGTCTTGATTAGTTTGTGTTGCATTTTATGCAATACGATGGCCGCAATCAGATAAACCAGTGCCATGATAAAGAAACCGTAATAATACTGTCCCAGTTCGCTCCCAATCCATAAACTAAGTCCAATATTCAGGAACAAGGTAAAGAATGCAACAACAGCGCCAACTGCTATTCTGGATGTTAAGGTTGACAGCGCGTCTGCAGACGACGACACTGTTTTGAGTTTGATTAATTCAAAACTCGTTTTGGTATAATTTTCAGCCTTTTCATAAAGATTAAGGTTCTCGTTTGTTGTTGCATTCGGTTCCATTATATTTGGTTTTATGGTTTGAAAAATTCCCTTTTTCTAGTAGTTCGTTTTTACGGTTTTTGCTTCCTCCTTAATGGTGTTGAAGTCTTCTTTGGCAGCGTTGAATCTTGCTTTACCTTCTTCGATAATTTCTTTACCGTTTGAAGAGATGGTGTGCATGATATCATCAACTTTGCTTTTTAAATTATCTTTGTAATCTTTCGATTTATCTGAGATTTTTTTTCTTGTATTTGATCCTTTATCCGGTGCAAATAATACTCCTAAAAATGCTCCCGCCGCTGCGGCTCCTAAAATTCCTAAAACTGTGGTGCTCGTTTTCATAATATTTGATTTATTGGATTATTAATTAGTGTTGTTTTAAACTTCACGGCCTTTTATAAGCCTCAATAAAATAGCGATAATAGCAATGACTAATAAAATATGAATAATACTTCCCAGGCTGTAAACAAAAAATCCAAGGGCCCAAAGAATAACTAAAATCAATGCTACTGTGTATAGTAAGTTTGACATGGCTTTTATATTTAGGGTTAATATTCAGTTATTGTTTTTAATTTAACTTATACGAGAGGTATAAAGTCAAATTGCTGTTTTTGGCATCAGGAAAAGTATAGGTTGTTCCTGCTACTGTTCGTTCTTTACCAATTGTAGTAAGACCATAATTGTAACGTAATCCGACACTTAGAGGGTTAAAGTCAACTCCTACACCTGCTGACAGACCGGCGTCAAATTTGTTTAGATCATCGGTGTCTATGTCTTGGGTAAAGTTGAAGTCTCCTTCACCGCTGACTTTGGAGCTTACCAGATAGGAAGCATAACCACCGGCATGAACATTAAAATTTTTGGTAATATTTACGCGTACTAACAAGGGAACTTCGATGTAGCTTAATTTGAACTTCGTATTTCCACTTGCGAAAGCGTTATTGTAGTCTAGTTTTGAACCCTTTGTGGTAAACAGAATCTCGGGCTGAATAGCGATAAAGTCCGAAATAGGTAATGTTGCATAAAGACCGGCATTAAAGCCGTACAATATATTCTCATCGTCAGCGTCGTTGCTGTATAAGTTAGACATGTTGAATCCTCCTTTTACACCAAACTCTGTATTCACATTATTGTTCTGAGCGTGCAGCATTCCAAATGAGGCTGTTAAAAAAAGGGTCAAGGCGTATAAAAAATTGGTTTGCATTTTCATAGTTAAATAATTTAGTTAATAGTAGATAGATTAATTAAAGGCGTTTAGTTTATTTGTTCTCTGATTTGCGCAGTTTCTCTTAAAAACTGATAATTTTCCGGTAGATACTGTAATACAAATTTTAAAATCACTCTGTCGTTTGTGTCTTTAGAAATGGATTCAAATAACTTGATTTGCTGTTCTAATAATTTTGCAATCGAATTAAGATAAGCTTCATCAAAGTCAACGTCATTTTTATCAATTAGTTCTCGTAAACCTGGCGTGTTGTTGGCGTTTATATCGGTAACGATTACAAGCCTGTTATTGGCCATTTTGTTTATATCCTCTAACAAAAGATTCTGATGACTTTCTATTCTTTTACTGATTTCCCGGATACTACTTTGTGAACTTTTTTGTTCGGCAATCTGACTTTTAGAAATAATAGACTTACCAATATTTGCCGTCGCAATTAGAAAATAAGCCTCAGTATGTTCTTTGTCACTTTTAATAAAAACTTCATTTTTTAAAGTCGTTTCTATTGAATCACTTTCTTTGCATGATGAAATGCACAGGGTCATAATCAATAAAAAAAAGACTCTTAAAATAGATGCTTTTACGTCAGGTTTTGCTTTCATTTAGAACTTCATAAAGTATTACATTACAAAGATGCCACCGAAATGATTATTTTATTTTACAGCATAAAAAAGAAACGTTATATAATTCCCATAATGGGCTTATATAACGTCTCATAGGTCGGTTTTTTGCGTTTTAATCCGGTAGAAAAACAGTAAATAAAGAGCCCTCGTCGGGAGTACTGTCGGCTATAATATAACCTTTATGGTTGTCGGCTATTTTCTTACAGATGGCTAAGCCAATTCCGGTTCCGGGATAATCTGTTTTGGAGTGTAAACGTTGAAAGAGCACAAAAATGGTTTCTTTAAACTGCGGGTCAAATCCCATTCCGTTATCTTTAAATGTGATTTTGTGATACTTTTTTACGTTTTGATCTAACAAATTGTGATAGTCGGCTGAGTTTACTTTTTCACTTTCAACCTGAATTTCAGGCGCAATACCCGGACGGTTGTATTTTAGTGAATTTCCAATTAAATTAATAAAAAGCTGTTCGATCTGGTAGGGAATTACAGATAGCTTAGGCAATTTAGAAACGGTGATAGTTGCCTTTTTCTCGTCAATAACTTCTGTTAGTTCCGATTTGGTATTTTCAAAAATATCATTCAGATTGGTTTTAATGAACTCTTTTTTGGTGGTATTGGTTCTTGAAAACAATAGTAAGTCATCAATTAAAACGCGCATTCTCTTGGCTGAGGCCTCAATTTTATTGAGGTATTCTTTAGCGCTGTCGGATAAAACAGCTTTATCGGCATCTGAAACTCTGGATATAAAGGTTTGAATTTTTCGAAGCGGTTCCTGTAAATCGTGACTGGCTACATGGTTGAAAGAGGCCAGCTCTTTATTACTTTTTTCCAATTCGTCATTTCGCTCTTGCAGTTCTATATTCAGCAAATGCTCGTCTGTGATGTCAAAATTAATTCCGAGTAAAATTTTACCACCCTGTTGATCCGTCAGTAGTTTTCCTGTCGATTTAAAATGTCTGATTTCATGATCGGCACGTAAAACTTTATAATAGATAAACGGCAATTGTTTTTTGTTCAAAATACCGTCCATAGAATTTGCAATAGCGTCTCTGTCATCAGGATGGACATACTCTAAAAAGGTCTCTTTTTCGGGAACAAATGAATTGGGTTTAACGCCCAGTAAACGATATTGATTGTCGGAATAATCAATTTTTTGAGTGTCTAAGTCCCATTGCCAGGTGCTAAATTTACCTGTTATTTCAGACTCTGCCATTAAACGGGACGAGATCAGGAGTTTTTTGTTGTAGACCATCAAACGATGAATGTCCCGGCTGATTTGTCTGTAAGCCAGTATGATGAAGGTTAAAGCGGTCAGGAATAAGGAGATCGAAAAAACAGGCCCCAAAGAAATTTCCTCATCGTAAATTTTCAAACGTTTTTGGAGATACTCTTTTTCGATATCATTCATTTTGTCTACCTGAAAGCGAATGTTCTCCATTAGAATCCGGCCTCCGAACATATAATTGTCTAGTCTTCTTTTGTCGTATGTTTTTGGATCACTGTATTTAAAACAATTTTCGAACGAAGTAAAACGTTGAATAATTAATTTAAATAGTTTTCGAAGGTTTTGTTGTTGCCTTGCGTTATCTGCGGTGAGTTTTTTTAAAGTAATAAAGGAAGTATTTACCTTGTCCCGGGAATAAAGGTAAGGGCTCAGGAAGCGATTATTGCGCGTTATGATGTAACCGCGCTGTCCGGTTTCGGCATCTTTTATAGCCGACATTAACCGCTCCAGCTGAATGTTTATTTCATACGTATGCATAACCAACTTACTGGATTCGTTTAGATCCTGGTTGTGTTTGTATGCAATAGAGGAAAGAAATAACAGAATGAAAACTGCAATTACAAAAATAACTCTCAATGAGTTTGAAGAATTAAACTTGGGTAGCCATTTCATGGAATGTTATTATTTTAGGCGTAACAAAAAATTATCACGGTTAAGACCAGACGTGTGATAGTGCCAATTTAAGGTAACGACTTCATTAATAATTTTTTTCAGTGTACTAAAATCACTTGGTTTTTTGATGTAAATATTAGCCCCTTCAATAAAGGTATCTTCGATGTCTTCTTCTGAAGACGAAGTAGAATATATAGCGATAATGATATTTTTAAGATGCTCGGTTTTTTTGATTTCCTTCAAACATTCTTTGCCCGTTTTTTTCGGCATATTTAAATCCAGAAATAAAATATCAGGTATTTTGATGTCCGGCGTTTTCAAATGTTCCATCAATTGAAGACCATCATGAACGAAGGTTACATCGGTTTGAACTCTTACTTCTTCAAAGGCATCCTTAAAAAAAAGTCTGTCATCTTCATCGTCATCAGCGAGTAAAATGTGTAATGCGTTTTTTTGCATCTATTTTATGGTATTTGTATTTATTGTAAATTTTCTCGTCTCTTTTTTATAATCCTCTGAAAAGCCGATGGCGTAATTCCGGTAGTGTTTTTAAATTGTGTACTCAAATGGGCAACACTCGAATAATTCAATAAAAAAGCAATTTCGGTCAGACTCATCTCATTGACTAACATCAACTGTTTGGCTCTTTCTATTTTTTGTATAATGATGAAATTTTCAATCGAAGAATAGGTTACTTCCGAAAAAACATTCGATAAATACCCGTAACTATGATTTAATTTCTCCGCCAAAAAAACAGAACTTTTCAGGTTGTTATTGTCATCTACATAAACCAGTTCAATAATCGCATCTTTGATTTTCTGAACCAAGACACTCTTTTGATTCTCAACAACTTCAAACCCATATGGACTTAGTGAATTTTTTAAGTTTTCAAGTCCTTCTGCATCAAGCATTTTAGTAAGTTCAATTTCACCAAACCCCAGGGTGTTAAAGTCTATATTTTGTTCGTCCAGCTTTTCTTGTAAAAAAAGGGAACAAATCGCATTGATATCGAACTTTATAAATAGTTTCATAGGATTAAAATAGGGTTAAAGATAATTATTTTTTTCATGCTTACTGTTGGCTTATAGATTTAATTAAGATTTTGGGGCTTGAAAATTTATGGTTTGTCGTAACGAAAAAAATACCGTCTAAGTTTAAAATTCAGACGGTATTCTCTCTGGGCCAAAAAAGGTTTATAAATCAGATAACATTTGCTTAAATTCCTCCTTCGTTTTGCCTAATTTTTGCTGAAGTTTTCCATACATTTCTTCTTCTTTTCCCTCAGCATACATTAAGTCATCATCTGTCAGTTCGGCAAATTTTTGTTTCAGTTTCCCTTTTAGCTCATTCCAGTTTCCTTTTATTTCTGTAGTATTCATAATAGTTTTCTTTAATGATTAATAGTATTGTAAAATTGCAAATTAATCATCGTTTATCTCTTACATCGATTTTTAGGAATGTTACATTATTCACAGTTATGGTATTTTAAACCTGATAACGACGAAGAATCCAGGCCATTTTTTCGTGTTGTTGTAATAATCCCGTAATAAAATCGGCAGAACCCACATCGTGATTGTCATTTTCGAAAGTCGGAATAAAAGCTCTGAATTCGGTCACCAGTTGTTCATGATTATCGAGTAATTCCTGTAACATATGTTTCTGTGAAGCATATACTTTAGGAGATTCTTTTAAGGTTGAATTTTCGATAAATTCGTGCATCGTTCCAATTGTTTTTTCACCCAATTGACTAATGCGTTCTGCCACTTCATCGATGTTGTTTTCTAAAATTCGATACTGTTCTTCAAACAATTTATGCAATTCCATGAAGCTGTTTCCTGAAATATTCCAGTGAAATTTCCTGGTTTTTACATATAATGTCATTTCATTAGATAAAATTGTGGCTAATATATTCGTGCTTTTCTTTAAATTTTTTGTGGTAATACCAATATTTGGAATCATAATCGCTTGATTTTCGGTTCATTCCAAATTTAACATAAAGAGCTGTTTTATTTTTTATAGAATTTGACAAAGATGTTACAGGAATTCAATGTTTTGGTAACCTCCGAATGAATCCTTTATTGTAGTTTTGCCGCCGAATTAACTTAAACCCCGATTTGAATGAAAAAACAAATACTTATTCTATTAACTTTCAGCGCCTCTTTTACAGTCAAAGCCCAATCTTATTCCGGTTATTTTCATGATAATTATGCTGGTGTACAAAGTGTACTTTTTAACCCGGCTTCTATAGCTGATTCTCGTTTTAAAACTGATATCAATATATTCTCAGTGAGCGGATCGGTACAAAACGATTTGTACGGGGTACGTCTTTTTGATGTTTACAAGGATGGTTATGATTTTGATAAACAAGCAAAGATGACGCCTTCTGGCTCAAATAGTGGCCTTGCCAATTTTGATATTATGGGGCCGTCTTTTATGTTTAATATCGCTCCGAAGCATACTTTGGCAGTTTTTACAAGAGCAAGATCAGTATCTAATGTTAGAAATATTAACGGATACCTTGTAGATCAGGTTAAGGACGGATTGGACATGTCAGGCAATTTTAACTTCGATGCCGGGAATCTAAATGCAGCTTCAAACTCATGGGCTGAATTAGGAATTTCGTATGCAGCAGTTTTATACCAAAAGAACCAACATTTCTTAAAAGGAGGTTTAACAGCTAAGTATTTGCAAGGTGGTGTAAACGGTTATGTACAAGGAAAAGATGTAAAAGTAGCGTATGTTGAAAATACAACTAATCCTCAGGCTGGTGTTCTGGCATCTACAGGAGAAATTACGATTGGTGCAAGTCAGGATTTTGAAGCCAATGACGATTACAAATTTGATTCCGGTTCAAGAGGATTCGGTTTTGATTTTGGACTTGTTTACGAATGGAGACCGGATTATGAGCAATACGATTTGAGTAATGCAAAACCGGCTGATAATAATTTCAGAGATTTAAACAAATACAAACTTCGCTTTGGATTGTCTGTTACAGATATTGGATCTATAGATTACAGAAACGCAAAACAGGATACCTATAATGTGACTGGTGTTGTGACAGAAAAGATGATCGATGACATGAGTAATTTATACGATTTTCTAAACGAACATTATACGAAAACATCAACTTCAAAAGGAGCAAAAACAAATTTGCCAACCGCACTTCATGCTGATGTGGATTGGAATATGTACAGAAAATTCTATTTGAATTTGAACGGAGATATCAATATGGTTTCTGCTAATAAACTAAACGGTTACGGAATCGCAGACCGAGTAAGTTTAACTCCTCGTTACGAAAGCAGATGGTTTAGTTTTTATATGCCGATGACCTGGATGGAATACAGCGGAATGCAAGTTGGTTCAGGAATTCGCGTAGGAGCTTTCTTTATTGGTTCAGGATCTGTGTTGACTAATTTAGTTTCTAAAGAATCAAAAGGAGCCGATTTTCATTTGGGTATGAAGATTCCGGTTTACCAAAAGAAATTTAAGGATACAGACGAAGACGGTGTTATCGATAAAGAAGATGCTTGTAGAAAAGTAGCAGGACCAGCAGAAAATAATGGTTGCCCATGGCCGGATACAGATGGTGATAACGTTTTTGATAAAGATGATGCTTGTCCGGATGTGAAAGGCCCAATCGAAAACAAAGGATGTCCATGGAAAGATTCAGATGGCGATACTTTATTAGACAATGTTGATGCTTGTCCAAAAGTGGCAGGTCCTGTAGAAAACAAAGGATGTCCTTGGCCAGATACGGATAAAGACGGCGTTTTAGATAAAGATGATGCTTGTGTTGATGTTCCTGGTTTGGTTGAAAACAAAGGCTGTCCGGTTTTAGATGCAGATAAAGACGGTATTCCGGATAATGAAGATAATTGTCCATTGATTGCGGGACCAAAAGAAAATAAAGGTTGCCCGGAAGTTTCTAAAGCGACATTAGAGCAATTAAAAGTAGAAGCAAAATCGATCTTTTTTACAACAGGTAAAGCAACGTTGAACGATGCCAGAAAAGGAGAAACATCAGGAAGATTAGATGCAATCAAAGAAATCCTGAAAAATTATCCAAATGCTAAATTTGCAATTAACGGTCACACGGATAATGTTGGTAATGCTAAAGCGAATCAAAAATTATCGGAAGCCAGAGCCAAAGCAATTATGGATCTTTTAATTAGTAAAGGAGTAAATCCTGCTAATTTGACTTCTCAGGGATTTGGATCTTCAAAACCGGTAAAATCAAATAAAACAGCAGTAGGAAGAGCTGAAAACAGAAGAACAGAAATTGTTTATTTAGGCAATTTATAAGCCAAATTGAATATAATACCAAAAAGCCATTCTTAATTGAGTGGCTTTTTTTATTTTTGCATACTTCTAAAAAAGAATTATTTCTTGCGAATTGGAAGGATTAAAAAAACAAGAATGACAACACAACAACTACACGAACAAATTCTTCAGAAAAAATCATTTTTATGCGTTGGATTAGATCCTGATTTAACGAAGATTCCACCTCATTTATTAGAAACTGAAGATCCTATTTTCGAATTCAATAAAGCGATAATCGATGCAACACACGATTTAACGGTAGGGTATAAGCCCAATACGGCTTTCTTTGAAGCGTATGGAATCAAAGGATGGCTTTCGCTTCAGAAAACGATCAATTATATCAATGCCAATTATCCGGATATTTTTACCATTGCCGATGCAAAACGCGGTGATATCGGAAATACATCGAGTATGTATGCCAAAGCTTTTTTCGAAGATTTAAATTTTGACAGTGTGACCGTTGCACCGTATATGGGAAAAGATTCTGTTGAACCCTTTTTGGCTTTTGAAAACAAACATACTATTATGTTAGCCTTGACGTCAAATGAAGGTGCTTTCGACTTTCAAACGTTAACTACAAATGGAAAAGAGTTGTACAAACAAGTTTTGGAAACGTCTAAAACATGGAAAAACAGCGAAAACCTAATGTACGTGGTGGGCGCTACAAAAGCAGAATACTTCGCAGACATCAGAAAAATTGTTCCGGATAGTTTCTTGTTAGTTCCCGGAATTGGTGCGCAAGGCGGTAGTTTATCTGAAGTATGCAAATATGGAATGAATGATAAAATCGGTCTGTTGGTAAATTCTGCTAGAGCTATTATCTACGCCTCAAAAGGAACTGATTTTGCAGAGAAAGCAAGAGAAGAAGCTTTGAAGGTACAGCAGGAAATGGAATCGATTATTAATACTAAATAAGTTTGCAGTCTCGGTTTTCGGTCTCAGCCGGATCGGCTTTGTGAGTTTAACCGCAAGGTTCGCAAAGTTTTAAGCAAAGATCGCAAGAAAAAAACCTTTGCGAACCTTGCGTAGCCCTTGCGCCCTTTGCGGTTAAGAAAACCTGAAACCTGAAACCTGAAACAAAAAAAACAAATCTCCCTTTGAAACAATTCCCCGACCAGCTAGGAACTTTACACACCTTTGAAACGGCTCCAAAACGTATTATTTCGTTGGTACCTTCTCAAACCGAATTATTATATGATTTAGGTTTAGAAGAAAAAATCATCGGGATAACCAAGTTCTGTGTACATCCGTATCATTTAAAAGCGACCAAAAAAGTAGTTGGCGGAACAAAGAAGATTCATTTCGAAAAAATAAAACTATTACAACCCGATATTATCATTTGTAATAAAGAAGAAAACACGGCAGAAATTGTAGCACAATTAAGTGAGATTTGTCCGGTTTGGGTTACGAACATTGTTACTTTGGAAGACAATTTTCAGATGATTTCAGATTTCGGTCAAATTTTTAATTGCCGAACCGAAGCTCAAAAGTGGAATAACAAACTGGCTTTCGCCTTGAGCGATTTCAGAAAATATATTGAGGACATCCCTGTAAAAAAAGCAGCTTATTTTATTTGGAAGAATCCTCACATGGTGGCCGGAAAAGATACCTATATAAATGAATTACTGAAATTGAATCATTTTCAGAATATCTACGAAGACAAAGGACGTTATCCTGAAGTCGAACTCAAAAAAATGCGTTTGGAAGGCGATCCCGATTTGGTTTTTCTTTCCTCAGAACCTTATCCTTTCAAAGAAGAAGATGCTTTCGAAATAGGACGTTTTACCCATCACGCCAAAACTGTTTTTGTTGACGGTGAGATGTTTTCGTGGCATGGTAGCAGATTGCTAAAAGCCTTTCCATACTTTAAGTTACTTCATGAAAGGTTGAAGAATTAATTTGTTTGAAGCTTAAAAGTTTCAAGTTTCAGGTTTCAAGTTTGAAATGTTTCAAGTTTCAGGTTTCAAGTTTCAAGTTTAACCGTAAGGATCGTTAAGTTTTTCACGCAAAGGCCGCAAAGTATTTATTAAAATCTTTGCGGCCTTTGCGTAACTCCTCGCGTACTTTGCGGTTAAATAAGCAAAGTCAAGCAACCTGAAACCTGAAACTTGAAACTTGAAACCTGAAACATTTCAACCCTGAAACATTTCAAACTTCTACCAAAAAAAGAATGCCGGCATCTCGAAGACGCCGGCATCATTTAACTAACCAAAACCAAAATAATAAATAACCAGTTTATTACATTACAAAGATCAGACATATATGAATCGTTTGCTGTTAAGGTTTTGTTATTACTTTGTTGAACATAAGTTAAGATTTTTTAATACGCTGTTCTGAGCTTTCTGTAGCGTTAAATAACTTTTGGTTATTAAAATATAATAACAATCAATTTTGTTTATGAATATCGAAAGCTTTTGTTTGTATATTTGATAAAACGTTAAATATCAGTGTAATGTGGTTTTGTGAAAAAATTACCATTTCACAAAAAAACAGGCAGCTGTCTCAAAAAAAAACAAACAAAATGAGTGAATCAAATCAAAGTAAATGTCCTTTTCATAATGGACAAGTGAAAGAAACGGCCGGGTCAGGAACATCTAATAAAGATTGGTGGCCAAATCGCTTAAACGTTGATATATTACGTCAGCATTCTAATTTGTCAAATCCATTAGGAGAGGATTTTGACTATGCGGCTGCGTTTAAAAGTTTAGATCTAAGTGAAATCAAAAAGGATATTTATGATCTAATGACAAACTCCCAAGACTGGTGGCCTGCAGATTATGGTCATTACGGGCCTTTGTTTATTCGTATGGCGTGGCATAGTGCAGGTACATATCGTATATCGGACGGTCGTGGTGGTGCAAGTTCGGGTAATCAACGATTTGCTCCACTAAATAGCTGGCCGGATAATGGTAATTTAGATAAAGCACGTTTTTTACTTTGGCCAATTAAACAAAAATACGGCAATAAAATCTCCTGGGCAGATTTGATGATTTTGACAGGAAATTGTGCTTTGGAATCCATGGGATTTAAAACCTTTGGATTTGCAGGAGGAAGAGAAGATATTTGGGAATCTGAGAAAGATGTAAACTGGGGTTCAGAAGTAGAATGGTTAGCTACCAGTGATAAAGCGAATAGCAGGTATACTGGTGATCGAAATTTGGAGAACCCACTTGCTGCCGTACAAATGGGATTAATATATGTAAACCCTGAAGGCCCGGACGGTAATCCGGACCCGCTTGGTTCAGGAAGAGATATCAGAGAAACATTTTCTCGTATGGCGATGGATGACGCAGAAACTGTAGCATTAGTTGCCGGTGGTCATACTTTCGGAAAAGCGCATGGTGCAGGAGATGCTGCTTTAGTAGGAGCTGCTCCCGAAGGTGCGAGTATTGAAGAAATGGGACAGGGCTGGAAAAGTACGTATGGTACCGGTATTGCAGGTGATGCCATTACAAGTGGTATCGAAGGTGCCTGGAAACCAAATCCTACTACTTGGGATAATGGTTATTTTGAAACATTATTTAAATACGATTGGATATTAACAAAAAGCCCTGCCGGAGCACACCAATGGAAACCTTCTGATGAAAGTGCTGCCACTACAGTAGAAGATGCGCACGATCCGAACAAACGTCACGCTCCAATGATGACAACGGCTGATATGGCCTTAAAATTGGATCCTGTTTATGAGCCAATTTCAAGAGATTACTTTGAAAATTTTGACAAATTTGCGGATGCGTTTGCCAGAGCATGGTATAAGCTGACGCATAGAGATATGGGACCAATTGCGCGTTATTTAGGACCTGAAGTTCCTAGTGAAATATTAATTTGGCAAGATCCGATTCCGGCGGCTAAAAGTGAATTAAATCAAAATGATATAGCTGTATTAAAAGATAAAATCCTTTCAAGCGGACTTTCAATAGCGCAATTAGTTTCTACTGCCTGGGCTTCTGCTTCTACATTCCGTGGCTCGGATAAACGTGGAGGTGCTAATGGTGCACGTATCCGTTTTGAGCCTCAAATTAATTGGGAAGTCAACAATCCAAATCAATTAAAAAAGGTATTGGCTGTTTTAGAAGGGATACAAAATCAATTTGAAAATTCAGGAAAATCGGTTTCTTTAGCGGACTTAATTGTATTGGGAGGTTCTGCTGCAGTTGAAAAAGCGGTTAGTAACGCCGGTTTTAATTTCGAAGTTCCATTTGCACCGGGTAGAGGAGATGCTACTTTAGAGCAAACGGATGTACATTCCTTTAATGCATTAGAGCCCAAAGCAGACGGATTCCGAAACTATAAAAATGCCAATAATAATTCGATTACAGAAGAACTATTACTGGACAGAGCGCAATTATTGACTCTGACGGCTCCTGAAATGACCGTTTTGGTTGGTGGACTTAGAGTTTTAGATGCTAATTATGACGGGTCTAAAAAAGGTGTTTTTACAAAAAATACAGAGACACTAAGTAATGATTTCTTTGTTAACTTATTAGATCTAACGACAACATGGAAAGCAACAGACGAAACCGGAGAAACATTCGAAGGACGTAATCGTGCAACCGGAGAAACCAAATGGACTGCATCCCGAGCCGATCTTATCTTTGGTTCTAATTCAGAACTTCGCGCCGTAGCTGAAATTTATGGTTCAAACGACTCGAAAGAAAAATTTGCAAAAGATTTTGTTGCTGCCTGGACCAAAGTGATGAACTTAGATCGATTTGATTTGGTTTAGTTTTTTTGGAGGTTCTGAGTTACTAAGTTTCTGAGTTTAGTTGCAAAGACTCAGAGTTGATTTAAAATAAAACCCGACAGGTTTCAAAAACCTGTCGGGTTTGTTATTTTAAAGGTTCAGAGAAAAAACTTAGAGCCTCAGCAACTCAGCTCCTTAGTACCTTTTTCAAGAAAACACCATTGTTTATTTACAAAGGTTCAAAGTTGAAATTTAAACTTAAAATAAAACCCGACAGGTTTCAAAAACCTGTCGGGTTTAAAGATAAGTAGAAAAAAACTTAGAACCTCAGCAACTTAGACTCTTAGTACCTTTTCAAGAAAACACCATTGTTTAGTTACAAAGATTCAAAGTTGAAATTTAAATTTAAAATAAAACCCGACAGGTTTCAAAAACCTGTCGGGTTTGTTATTTTTTAAAGGTTCAGAGAGAAAACTTAGAACCTCAGCAACTCAGCCCCTCAGTACCTTTATCAAGAAAACACCACTGTCTTATTGCTATAAACCATTGTCTTTCTTTCTGCATGAAGTTTAATCGCACGTGCCAGAACAATTCGTTCCAGATCGCGTCCTTTCATTATAAAATCTTCAACGGAATGAATATGCGATACCGGTGCAATATCCTGCTCTATAATCGGACCTTCATCTAACTCCTCGGTTACATAATGACTTGTCGCTCCAATAATTTTTACACCACGTTTAAAAGCCGAATGATAGGGTTTTGCACCCGGAAAAGCAGGTAAAAACGAATGATGGATATTGATGATTTTATTTTCATAAAGCGAAATCAGCTTAGGCGTAATAATCTGCATATAGCGTGCTAAAACAATAAAGTTGATCTGATATTTTTTTAACAGTTCAATTTGTTTTGCTTCCCCTTCTTCCTTATTGTCTTTTGTAAAAGGAACACAATGAAACGGAATGTCAAAACGCTCTGCTATCGATCGCAGATCATTATGGTTGCTTATAATTACAGGAATTTCAACATTCAATTCATCTGCACTGTAACGACCCAAAATATCAAACAAGCAATGATCGTACTTTGAAACAAAGAGTGCCATTCTGGGCTTTTGTTCCTGGTTGTACAAATCCCACGACATTTGAAAATCGGTGGCAATCGTTTGACTGAATTCATTTTTTATGACTTCAATACTACTGTTGGGATTGGTAAATTCACACTCCAGACGCATAAAAAAAACATTTTGCTCCACGTCAACATGTTGATCAATATAGATAATATTTCCATCTACTTTTGCGATAAAAGTAGTTACTGCGGCGATAATTCCTTTTTGGTCTTTGCAGTGAATCAGAATGGTTATTTTTTGCATTTTTTCCGGGTTGTTTATAGTTTTTTGGTTTTAGATTTAAATATAAAGTCTTTAAAGGTTTATACTATGCGCTCAAACAATTAAAATCTTAGGCTCTTAGTCACTCAGCAACTTAGAGCCTTGCGATTAAAAGTAATTATTTAGCATCCTGCATCGCAAAAACTTTTTGTAACAAAGGACTTGTTCTGGATTTGATATTTTCGCGGATCTCTTTTTCTTCTACGGCAATCATTTTAAAAACACCGGCTAAAGCCTGATTCGTTGTATAATCAGTTAAGTCAGGATTTACTTTTTTAACTAAAGGTAGTTTGTTGTATTTAGTAATGATTTTTGTCCAGATTGAATCGGCACCTACCTTTTCGAATGAACTTTTAACCACCGGATTAAATTTTCCGTATAAGTCTTTTGTGGTGCTTCCCTGAAGATAGGTTGTTGCAGCGCTTTCGTTTCCAAGCAGTATGTTTTTAGCATCTGTAATCGATATGTTTTTTACTGCAGAAACAAATATCGGAGTCGCTTCTTTAACCGCATCTTCTGCAGCACGATTCAATACTTTAACACCTTCATCAGCAAGAGAACCCAAACCAAATCTGCGTAAAGTAGCATCTACTTTTTGAAGTTCTTCGGGCATTAAAATTTTTACCGCTTCATTTTTATAAAAACCATCAACGGCTGTTAATTTACTTACCTGTTCTGTAATTCCTTTGTTTAGTGCTTCTTTTAATCCGGAAGCGATATCAATACCGCCAACCCCTAGAACTTTTGAAGATGATTTTGGAAGTTTATTTAGAATGTCTTTCACTTGGGCATTAGAACTAAGAGAAAAGACGAACATTAAAAGGATAATTTTTTTCATTAAATTTTATTTTTTATAAGTTTCAAAAATACTACTTATTCAAAAATAAAGCCACAATTTTATTGCAGGAGCAGAAACAATTTGTTTTAGAATTAACAGTAGTCCCGCTATCCGTTGCAATCTTTTGCGTCGAACTCCGACACAAAAGGATTTTCACTGCTATCGGGGCTATATTATACGTTTTAGTTTTTTTGAGAATGTGTTTTTTATGCCAATTCAGGATTGGTAGTTATCATAAGAAAAATCTTTCGACACTATTGCAAAGCAAAATGGTTACAGGTGTTATATCGAAAAAAAGAGTTTATTTTCTTAAATAATTTTAGTTAAAACCACCATTGATATTTCTTCGGTGTATTTGTTTAATTCCATTTTTTGTAAAAGAATAGGTAGATTCTTCCGTCCAGCTCCATTTTTGAGGTGTTTTTTCGTCAAAGCCAGCCGCAGTATAAATAATTCTTATCGTATTGTTTAGGGTAGCCATTTTTAATACAATAAAAAAATCTTGACTTTTTTCTGAAGATTCCGTTTTACTGCAATATTGTAGGTTTTGCAAAAGAGCTGCATCCTCTTTAAACCATTTCTTTAAAAAAGACAAATGCGTGTCAGAACATTGGTAACCCAGATTAAGAGCCCATAGAAATTTACATTTTAGATTACTTTTGTCCGGTTTTTCATCCCCGTCCCAAGAACATTCGTTACCAATAGAAGTTGCAATATAGCCTAATGCTGCGCGCTGTTGGTTTGTTATTGTTTTGATAAAGTCATCATTAAGTTGAAGGTTGCGATTTTTGTCCAGCCACAATACTGTTACATAATCTTCTTGCGATGCTGGATTGGTAGCTTCTTTATTGGTGGCTGAAGTACTTTTATTTTTGGTTTGGGAAAAAACAGAAAGACTTAAAATTAGAAGAAGCAGGGAGAAAATGACACGTAGGTTCATTAGTAAAGAGTTTTAAATTTGAGTTTTACTTCTTTAGTAAATCGATTTTTTCGTCTGTAGCTTTAATATAAACAGCCATTTCACGGTATTCCCAGGTTCCTCTTTTTTGGGCACTTACAAACAAAGTACCCGTACCTTTTGGACCTTTTATCGGAATTTCTAAATCACAATTTTCAGAATTGCCATTTATTTGAATGCTGCCGGAAGGTAGTCCGTCCATTTCGATAGGTTTTCCTAATTTTTGAATTACTACTTCATTATGGCGAACCTGATTCATTGCATTTTTATAAGCCTCTGATTCTTCCATCATTGAAGTAACTCCAAAAAAAATACCGGCAATAAACAAACCAAAAAGCACGATAAGGCTTAAACATCCGGTTGGTACAAACCATTTCCAGTTTCTGTCCCACCAATTTTTTTTAACTTCATTGTAATTTTCTTCCATAATAAAATAGGGTAATTTTAAATTTAAGTTTAACACTTGAAAGATATTCTTTTTCTCCCAAAATTTTAAACAAACTTAAAATTACCCCGTTTAAAAAATTTAAAAATCAGTTAGTTTTGAATTTAAATATTAGTTGTTAAATGCTACAGATTCCTGATACATAATTTTATTCAGATCATCATCTTTCTCATAAACATCTCTAAAGAAGCTTATTTCCCCGGATTCATTCACCCATGAAGTAAAATAACAGATGTAAATAGGTACTTTGTTCGCTAATTTAAAGGTAGTCTCTTCTTTCCCTTCCATAGCTTTGTTTATTCTGTCGGTAGTCCATTCAGGATAGTCTTTAAGCATCGCGATAGCTAGATTTTTTGCTTCTTTTACATTAATACAACCATGGCTGAAGGTTCTTTTTTCAAAATCGAATAACGTTTTTGCCGGTGTGTCGTGCATATAAATATCTTCAGGGTTAGGGAAAATAAATTTCACCAATCCAAGAGAGTTTTCAGAACCCGGTTTTTGTCTCACCTGACCATTTACCATTTCCATATTATGATCGGCCAGATAGTTTTTATCAGCGGCCATTTTTAATTTTAATTCGTTGTCAACAATACTTTGTGGTACAGTCCAATATGGGCTAAAAACAATTCGGTCGATGTTACCGCTAAAGATTGATGTTTTAGTCAATGCTGAACCCACAAATACGCGGGATGCTAAGGCTGTTTTTCCGTTTTTCACATATACCAATTCAAAAGAAGGCACATTAACCATGATATATTCTTTGTCTTTGATCAATTTTGGAGAAATCCAACGGCAACGTTCCATATTAACCGTCAATATTTTGATTTTATCGGCAATAGGCGTGTTCATGTCTTTAATATGTTCCTCGGCCAGAATGTAGTTAGGTTTAAAACCGTTTCTTAATTTATATTTCATTACAGCATCCATCAGTTCTCTGTCATACACATTACTTTTAGAATCCTGTTTTAAATCCCCCATAACCATCAATCGTGTTCTCACCTGAGCTATTGTATTCGAAACAGCATCAGGACGTAAATCTTTATAAGGAGTTTCTGTTCTAATTGGTGTCCATGTACCGTCTTTTTCGATCTGTCTGTATTTTTCCAGAGCGCCTTGTAATTTATAATACTGATCAAAAAGCAGTTCGTCATTTTTCTCCAGTAAAGCAGGATTTACAATAAGAGAATCTAATAAAGTTTCATAAGACAATTGTTTTTTAGGTAGAAGCCAACCGGTTTTTTTTACCGTTTCTGCATCTAGTCCTTCATAAACCTGGCTCATATAGATAATGTAAGCAGCACTTAACAACAGATCAGAATCGGATTTCGAAGGTCTTTCTTTCGCTTTTTTGTTGAAAATTTTATCAATTTCATTTTCGTAAGGAATTTCAATTTCTAATCCTTCTTCATGTGTTGATTTTAATTTTTGGTGTAACAACTGGCCAAATTCATTGATTTTATTGTCTTCAAACCAAATCGATTCATACGATCTGTTTTTGTACAAGGCCACCACTTTGTTTTGGTATTTTTTTAAATCGGTATATCTTTTAAAAAAGTCATTTAGTACCTCATTATCTACTAAAGGATCAGAATTAGTTGAAAAGGCAGAAGGAAGATCCTGTGATTTCTTATTTTCTGTAGGGTCATTTTTTTTCAAATCAAAGGAAGAAGTTATTAAACCAGTGAATAGAATGATGGTGAAGAGATATATTGTTTTCATTGCATTAAATTTTTACGTTACTACTTAAGTTTGAAAAGTCGTGGTAAAAATTTGGGGTTTTTCTACACTACTAAATTATGTATTATGTTGTTTTTCAAGTTGTTGTATTTCTTTTAAATGTTTCGAAATTACCATGTCCTGTAGGTTAATATACCTTATATACGTAGAAAGTTTAAATTGTTACCCCTCGATTAAAAAAAAACGATTTTTTTTGTTAACATAAAGCTATCAAAGTGATCAAATATTAAAATAATTTGTAAATTGCTCCTCTAAAATTATCATATTCATAAAATGGAACAACAAATACCATATATTCCTAAAAATAAAGTAAGAATTGTAACTGCAGCTTCACTTTTTGACGGACATGACGCTGCGATCAATATTATGCGACGTATTATTCAGTCAACCGGTGTTGAGGTGATTCATTTAGGTCACGACCGTAGTGTTGAAGAAGTTGTAAATACCGCCATTCAGGAAGATGCCAATGCGATCGCAATGACGTCTTATCAAGGAGGACACAATGAATATTTTAAATATATGTATGATTTGCTTCACGAAAAAGGAGCAGGACATATTAAGATTTTTGGTGGTGGTGGTGGTGTAATTCTGCCAAGTGAAATTTCAGAATTACATGAATATGGAATTACAAGAATCTATGCTCCGGATGATGGCCGTTCTTTGGGACTACAAGGAATGATTAATGATTTGGTGCAACAAGCAGATTTTCCGATTGGAGATAAACTAAACGGAGAAATTGATCATATCGAAAGTAAAAATCCAACCGCAATTGCGCGTTTGATTTCTGCCGCAGAAAATTTCCCTGAAATTGCAAAACCTGTTTTTGATCAGATTCATGAAAACAATGCCGATTCTAAGATTCCGGTTTTAGGAATTACGGGAACGGGTGGAGCAGGAAAGTCCTCTTTGGTTGACGAATTAGTACGTCGTTTTCTAATTGATTTCCCTGAAAAAACAATCGGATTAATATCGGTTGACCCTTCAAAAAGAAAAACCGGAGGAGCCCTTTTAGGAGACAGAATCCGTATGAATGCCATTAATAACCCTCGTGTTTATATGCGTTCGTTGGCAACACGTCAGTCTAATTTGGCATTGTCTAAATATGTAGCCGAAGCAATTCAGGTTTTAAAAGCCGCAAAATACGATTTGATTATTCTGGAAACTTCCGGAATTGGACAATCGGATACCGAGATTATGGATCATTCTGATGTTTCTTTATATGTGATGACGCCTGAATTTGGTGCGGCAACACAATTAGAGAAAATTGATATGCTTGATTTTGCAGATTTAGTTGCTTTAAACAAATTTGACAAAAGAGGTGCGCTTGATGCGATTCGTGATGTAAAAAAACAATACCAACGCAATCATAATCTTTGGGATAAAAATCCGGATGATATGCCGGTTTTCGGAACCATTGCTTCTCAGTTTAATGATCCGGGAATGAACACGCTTTACAAAGCGATTATGGATAAAATTGTAGAAAAAACAGCTTCTGAGCTGCATTCGACTTTTGAAATCACACGTGAAATGAGTGAGAAAATCTTCGTGATTCCACCTCACAGAACCCGTTATTTATCTGAAATTGCAGAAAGCAACAGAAGTTATGATGAATCGGCACTTTCACAACAAAAAGTAGCGCAAAAATTATACGGAATTTTTAAAACGCTGGAATCTGTTTCAGGAAAAGTTCCACAAATCAATAAAGCGGGAATCGACGATAGTACTGTATTGCCAACAGGAATTGCAGAACACGACGAAAACCGTATTTTCTTAAATCTTTTACTCAATCAATTTGATAAAGTAAAAATGGATTTAGATCCGTACAACTGGGAGATTATCCTGAATTGGGAAGAGAAAGTAAACAAATACAAAAATCCGGTTTACTCGTTTAAAGTTCGTGATAAAGAAATCAAAATCGCAACATATACAGAGAGTTTATCACACCTTCAAATTCCAAAAATTGCTTTGCCTAAATATGAGGCATGGGGTGATATTTTGCGTTGGAGTTTGCAGGAAAATGTTCCGGGAGAATTTCCTTTTGCTTCAGGATTGTATCCGTTTAAACGTGAGGGAGAAGATCCGTCGAGAATGTTTGCGGGCGAAGGTGGACCGGAAAGAACCAACAAACGTTTTCACTATGTAAGTGCGGGATTGCCTGCAAAAAGGCTTTCGACTGCTTTTGATAGTGTGACTTTATATGGAAATGATCCTGATTTACGTCCCGATATTTACGGAAAAATTGGTAATGCAGGAGTCTCGATCTGTTGTTTAGATGATGCTAAAAAACTGTATTCCGGTTTCGATTTGGTTCATGCTATGACTTCGGTAAGTATGACGATCAATGGACCGGCACCAATGTTGTTAGGCTTTTTTATGAACGCGGCGATCGATCAGCAATGCGAACATTATATCAAAGCCAATGCTTTAGAAAAAGAAGTTGAAGCTAAAATCAATAAAATATATGCAGGAAAAGGAGTAGAGCGTCCTAAATATCAAGGCGATTTACCGGAAGGAAATAATGGTTTAGGATTAATGCTTTTAGGCGTTACCGGAGATCAGGTTTTGCCTTTGGAAGTGTATAACGAAATCAAAGTTAAAACCCTGTCGCAAGTTCGTGGAACGGTTCAGGCCGATATCTTAAAAGAAGACCAGGCGCAAAACACCTGTATTTTCTCTACCGAATTTGCTTTGCGTTTAATGGGTGACGTTCAGGAATATTTTATTACCAAAAACGTTCGTAACTTTTATTCAGTTTCTATTTCGGGGTATCATATTGCTGAAGCGGGCGCCAATCCAATTACGCAGTTGGCTTTTACGCTTTCAAATGGTTTCACTTACGTGGAATATTATTTGAGCCGTGGAATGAATATCAATGATTTTGGGCCGAATTTATCGTTCTTCTTCTCTAACGGAGTTGATCCTGAATATGCTGTAATCGGTCGTGTAGCGCGTAAAATCTGGGCGAAAGCCATGAAAAACAAATACGGTGCTAACGAAAGAGCGCAGATGTTGAAGTATCACATTCAGACTTCGGGACGTTCGTTGCACGCACAAGAAATTGATTTCAATGATATCCGTACGACATTGCAAGCTTTGTATGCGATTTATGACAACTGTAACTCGTTGCACACGAATGCGTACGATGAAGCGATTACAACACCAACAGAAGAATCTGTTCGTCGTGCTATGGCAATTCAGCTGATTATCAATAAAGAATTAGGTTTAGCGAAAAACGAAAACCCGATTCAAGGTTCGTTCATCATCGAGGAATTAACCGATTTAGTGGAAGCAGCCGTTTTACAGGAATTCGACCGTATTACAGAACGTGGAGGCGTTTTAGGTGCTATGGAAACCATGTACCAACGTTCTAAAATTCAGGAAGAAAGTTTGTATTACGAAACCTTAAAACACAACGGAGATTTCCCAATTGTAGGTGTAAATACATTCTTGAGTTCAAAAGGTTCACCAACCGTTATTCCGGCAGAAGTAATTCGCGCCACCGAAGAAGAAAAACAATATCAAATCACGATGCTGGATAATTTGCATCAATTTCACGAAGCAAAAGTAAACGAGCATCTAAGCAAACTACAGGAAGCAGCCATTAAAAACGAAAATTTATTCGATCATTTAATGGAGGCTACAAAAGTTTGTTCTTTAGGTCAGATTACTTCGGCGTTGTTTGAAGTGGGCGGGCAGTATAGAAGGAATATGTAGTTATTTCAACCCGTTGAGAGTAACTATGTTTCTATGTGTTAAATAACATTTAGCGGAACTATCTTCAAATGATTATCTTTTTAATATCAGAAAACCTCTCAGAAATGAGAGGTTTTTTTTATTTTAGTGTTATGAAAAATACTATCTATTCTATTCTGTTTCTTTTTGTTACGGTTTTTGGATACACTCAGGAGAAGCAATTGTTACCAACGGGAGTTATTATCGATTCGGTGAAAATTACAACCGCTCCAACGGAATCGTATGCGCTCTATTTTCCTAAAAAATACGATGCTAAAACTCCATTGGCATTAGTTTTTATTTTTGAACCCGATGCGAGAGGTAAAATAGGGATTGAACCCTTTATTCTGGCTGCAGAAACATATCATTATATTTTGGTATGTTCTAATACGTTAAGAAATGGATCTATTCAGGATAATATTGCTGTTGCCAATAGATTATTTGAGGATGTATTGCAAACCTATGCTATTGATACTTCACAACTTTATATAGCAGGTTTTTCGGGTGGTGCAAGATTAGCCAGTTATTTCGGGATATCTACGGGTGCTTTTCAAGGAGTTATTGCTTGTGGCGCTTCTTTTAATAATATGGATAAGTTTATACCTCCTTCTAATAAATTCTCCTATGTAGGCATGGTTGGCGATCGGGATATGAATTATCAGGAAATGATCGGAAATAAACAATGGCTGGATAACACAAAGATGGTGAACACCCTTTTTATTTCTCATGAGGAACACGTTTGGCCCAAACAATCTGAAATGCTTCGCGCATTTGACTGGTTGGAAATTCAGGCTTATAGAAAAAATATAAGACCAAAGAACGATACCATTAGTAAAAGAATTTACGACGTCAATGTGCAAATCGCCGATAGTTTAAAGGCCAATAAAGAAATGGTTTCCTCGATGAATGCCTATGAAAAAGGCATTACTTTTTTTAATACCAATGAAGACAATTTTCTAAGAGCTAAGATTGCTGAAATCAAAAAAACCAGAGAATATAAGGAGGAAGTTACCAAAATGGAGAAGATAAATATTTTAGAAAATAAACTTTTAGATAAACTTTCGCTTCGCTTTGATCAGGAATTAAAATCGGCTAAGGGTAAGGCTAATTTTAAGTTTTGGAAATCTGAAATTAAAGATTTGAAGATGATGAAGTCAGACGACAAAAATCCTCTGTTACAGAATATGGTTGTTAGGGTATTATATTGGTTTCAGGTTTCGGTTTATGAAACGGGGCAGGAAAGTAAAAGAAACCAACAAAATGATAAATTTGCTTATTGCGAAGAATTGTATAAAATTATTACTGAAGCTGATTAATATGAAAAGCCTGATCCTTGAAAAAGAATTAGAATAAACTTGAAATAGTTACAAAGCAATTAGAAAAACATTCATTTATTAAGCGATCAATTTTTGGTCATTAAATTCAAACGGTGTTATATTTACTGACGAATTAACGAAAACAAAGAGACTTGATATGAAGCATTTATTTACAATTTTATTTATTGGAATCTTATTTTTTTCCTGCAGCAGTAATGAAGATGACGCAACGGATACTAACAGCGATCCATTGGTAAAACAAATAAAATTTGATGGGGCTACTAATACTGGTCTTGCGATTAATTCTCAGGAGATTAATTTTAATTTTGAATACGACAATAGCAAAAGATTAACCAAAAAAGTGGGCGGCTATTTAGCTATTTCTTCTAATACTGGTTTTGACAGAATTTTTTCAAATAAGGTATATACATCCTTTGTTTACAGCAATAATAAGGTTACTGTTGAAAATTTTTATGATTCAGATGTATATGCAGTTGCTAAAGGCACGATCTATTATACATTAAACAGTGCTAATCTCATTGTCGAAAAAGAAGTGCCAAATAGTATTGCCATTAATTCCAAAAAGCTAGTTTATAAATATTCAGACGGAAAACTTACAGAGGTCGTAACGAGTTATCCAAATATGACCTACTACCCGGATGATGAAACCGATTTTATATTGACATTTTCGGAGAAATTCTATTACGACGCCAAGAATAACCTGACGAAGACAGAATATACAGAGTTACATAATGGAAAGAGCGATGGAAGAAAAATCGTAAGGACTTTTGAAGAATATGATACCTCTTATAATCCGTTTAAGAGGATGCAATTAGTAGAAGAATATTTTTATCGTTCACTTTCCAAAAATAATTTTAGAAAGTATACAGAGACTTCCTATTACCATGACGATGTCTCAACAAAAGAAACAGGATGGAAATTTGTCTATGATACTCAGGGAAATATTATAGTCAATTAGTACCTAGCTCCACGAAGTGTTTGCAATTGCTACGCGAAGTCTTAAAAAAATCATTAAAATAATTCTCTCTTTGCCTCTGAATAGTCAGACGTTTGCACTGGCAGAGGATAAATTAAAAAGTTTCTCAATTAATGTTTTGAAACAAAAGAAGCTTCTAAATTTAGAAGCTTCTTTTTATATTGCTGGAACTACCCAAATACGCATTCTGCCTTTTGGCTTCCCAAATTTGTATTCTGTCCCAGTTATTTCTTTAAATAACAAATTTAATGCAGATTGTAAAATATAACAACTGAATTTGATATTTAATAACTATAGTAATTGCTTTGATTATAGTATTTTATGATGCTTCGAATTGGTCTATAAACATAATGTTGTTTCCATTCTTTAAGTTTAATGTTGACTGATTTTTATCAAATATTAATTCATATTGACCAACAGAAATTGTAAAATCCTCTTTTCGCATCGCAGTTACAACAGTAACTTCATAGATATTTGTATCAAAGAAATGATACTCAGCTATTATATTTAATGTTGTTTCATTATTAAATTGATCTTTTAAAACGACCCTCAAGGCTCTATGTCCTGGAGGTGGGTGGTTTATAAAATGAAATGATTTATGTTTTAATGAATAATATAGTAAATGAGGTAAAGCTTTTTGAATTAAGGGTTGAATGTGCAATAAACCAATATCCTCCCTTTTTGTTCCATCATCTTCACCATGTTGGTCTCGATCAGAATAGTGCTTGTCGACCCAAAAATTAATTATAATTTTTTCAGAATGACTTCCGACATGTTTTGCATTAGAAGAAGAGCAATTTTCTTTATATTCTTCTATATCAATTACAATATCACCTTTAGAAGCAGGTTTAATATGAACTCTTTTTCTTCTTGATTTTTCTTCCATGATTTCTGTAAAAATGCAATGATAAAGAATATTTTGACCACTAAAAAGGAAACACATGAAAAAATACGAATTTTATTAATAAAATTAAATTATTAGCCACAATTTAAAAACTCAGCTCGCACGCAATGCCATTGAGTTAAGATCTTTTTTAACGCAGATTCTGCAGATTTTTTTTTTCATTGCGCTAAAATCTGCGTGAGTTTTTTTGAAAACCCTTAACTCAATGGCATTGAGCACTAGCAGGGTTTAGAGTTGACTACAAATTGTAGTCAACTCTGAAAAACTACCCTGAAGAATATTGGTCAAGTTTGAAACCGTGACTATTTGTCACGATTTGAGATGTAAATCCCCATCAACCATCTCCCTAACATAACTCAAAAACTCCAACTCATCCAAAGGAAACAGAGAGAGCACGGTTTCTAAAAGCAGTGCAACATCAACAGATTCCTTTTCGTTATTTTCTGAAATTTTATGCCTGTTATGATGAAGTGCTAAAATGCATAACTTTAGCAGATCGGTAATAACACAACCCAATTCGAAATAGTTAAGAACTCTAATCTGTGCCGTGTAGGTTTGGGATTGGTCATTTACAGGTTTTAAGGTCTGAAAATGCTCGGTAGCTAATTTTTTAAGATACTCTAAATTTTTAATTTCATTTGTTTCCATAAGGCATATATTTTTAGTTTATGTTTTGTTAAACGTTTTATTATTTTTTAAAGAAAAATCGTACATTTGTTTAACTTGACGAAGAAAGAAAAAGATTCTACTGTATTAAATCATTTTTGGTCGTATTGTACATCGCTAAATATGTTTTTTACATCTTACCAATTATTACACTTAATTATTATCTTTGAATTATGAGCACACTAACAAAACCAAATCATATAGGGCGCAAAATAAGCCGTATTCGTGAACTTCGTGATATGAAACAGGAAGCTTTGGCGCAAGCTTTAGGAACAAACCAACAAGCTATATCGGCTATAGAAAATAGTGAGACGATTGATGAGGAAAAACTTATTGAAGTAGCAAAAGCGCTTGGTGTGACGGTTGAAGCCATTAAGAATTTTTCCGAAGAAGCTGCGATTAATTATTTCAATAGTTTTAATGAAGCGGTAAATAACAGTCATTTTGGGAATAACAATCAGTGTACTTTCAATCCGTTAGATAAATTAATAGAGACAGTAGAAGAAAATAAAAAGCTCTACGAACGTTTGCTTCAATCCGAAAAAGACAAAATCGAATATTTAGAAAAATTATTAAAAGGAAAATAATAATCTCTACTGAGATTTATTTATAAAAACAGCTTTTTTGGAAGCTGTTTTTTAGCTTTGCGACTCTGCGACTTCGCGAGATTTTTGTTTCTCCACAACTTTTAGAATTGATTCTAATTTTACTCAAAATTTTAATCTCATGAGAAAGAACAGATCCATATCATTGGGCAGTTATTTTGAAAATTTCATAGAAGACAGCCTCTCTAATGGCAGATTTAAAAATGCCAGTGAAGTTGTCCGGGCAGGTTTACATCTTTTGGAAGAAGAAGAAAGCAGACTTTCAATTTTAAAAAATGCTATTCAGCAAGGAATAAATAGTGGAAGAGTGGAGGATTTCGATCCAAATGAACATTTAAAAATCTTGAAATCCAAATAGTAAGAATCCTTCATGACAGAATGGATTTAAAAGCAAAATTTTAAACAAAACAGATCGCGAAGTCCAAAAAACAAATTAAACCTTCTTTTTAATTGATGTTTTAGATCTGCCTTGCAGTTTTTTAATAACAGCGTCGGCTTTTTCATTTTGACAAATAAACCTTAGAGATTCTGCATAACGGTAATAATATTCAGCCTCTAAATCTGATGTCATGGCAAATAATTGATCGTACCACACAGCAGCTTTTTCTAATTTATTGCGAGAATAAGACGAATCTCCTAGTTTCTGAAATAAGTCTATTGATTTATAGCCTTTTGCAGCGATTTTTTCATATGTTTTTATGACGTCAACATAAGCATATTTGTCGCTTACTTTATCCGTGATATAAACAGTTTGATTTTGCGCAGCGGCACGAAATGAAAATACAATTAATACCAGTAAAACAATAAGGTTTTTTTGCATAGTATTAATTTGAAATAGTAGTTTTGATTCTCATTTTTTATTGAATATTTTTTTTGGTATTCTTATGTTTACAAATATATCTAAATCAGTAGTATAACTTGTTTTTTGGCTGATTTTTTTTCGTTTTATCGATTTTTTAAAGCGGTTATAAGAAATAATTTACAGTTAATTTCAGAACATTTTTTTTAAGGGAAGAATGTTTATGCGACTAATTTTTTATTTTTATAAAGTTAATTTATAGTATATTTCGACTTCTGTAATATAAAATCATGCGTAAAATAATCCTCTCTTTGCTAATTCTTATAATTGTGCTATTTGGTATAATATTATTTGTAAAGAATCCTAAAGAAGAGAAAGTTTTTGATAAAAAAGCTGACAATAAATTTACCAAAAGAGTTAGTGCAGTAAAAAAACTAGTTGCGAGTGATTCTAAATACAGTAACAAAACTGCCTTTTTTATCGACATGAAAATTAGTTCGGGAAAGAACAGATTCTTTGTTTATGATTTACAAAATAATAGAGTAATTGATAAAGGTTTAGTGGCTCACGGTTCGGGATCTGAAACAAAAGTTGAAGGAGAATTGAAATTTAGCAATGTCAATAATTCACTTTCTACATCATTAGGAAAATATTACATTGGGTATAGTTATAACGGAGATTTCGGAAAGGCATACAAATTACATGGTTTAGACAAGACAAATGACAATGCCTTTTTAAGAAATATTGTTTTGCATAAGTATAGTAAGGTTCCGTATGAGGAACAAGATACCCCGATTTGCAACAGTTACGGTTGTCCAATGGTCAATGAAAGGTTTTATAAACGAATCGAGAAGCTAATTGATGCTTCTGATAAGAAGATTGTTTTAGATATTTATTACTGATTTTTTCGGACACTAGAAACGGTATAAGAGCGGGACGCTCGTGCCCAATGTCATTATATTATGGATTATCAAAAATAGTCTCACGCAGATTTTAGCAGATTAAAATAAAAAAAATCCGCCTAATCCGCAGAATCTGCGTGAAAAAATATCTTAACTTAATGACATTGTGCCTGCGCCAACGACAGATTGATACAAATAAAAATAATAATTGATGAGCGAAAAATATACCCTTACCGGAGGAGCAAGAATAGGTAAAGCAAACGCAAGTTATCCGCTTGCTAATTTGTATGTTGATAAAGATGTTTTAAAAATTAATGCTTCTATTGTGGGGAATTTGGTTTTTCTACCAAAAGATATCATTTCTATAGAAGCCTATACCTCGATTCCGATAATTGGAAATGGAATAAAAATTAAACACAGGGTCGAAAAATACAATTCAGAAGTTATATTCTGGACTTTTAAAAATCTAGAGACGGTACTTAATGAAATTAAGAATACAGGATTTTTAGAAAACACAAACTCAGAATTAAGCGAACATGATTTTGAAATTATAGAAAGACAAAACAAGGGAGGATTTCCAATAAAAAAAGGCGCTGTTCTATTTTTTGTTGTGACTTGGAATTTTCTTTTTTTATATGATATTGTTCCTTTTTTTCTGCAAGAGAAACCAGAAGGTTTTCCAATTGGAATAGGTATGAACCTGGCTGTTGGTCTGGTTCTGATCAGCTCGATTTTGGTTTTAGTTTCAGAAAAATTCAGAAAATTAATTCTGAAAGAAGACCGAGAGATTAATGATATTAAGGGATTTATATATTTATTAATCGTGGTATGTGGATTGCTGTTTATTCAATTTACGATTGTAAATAGTAGTCGTTAATCTTTTGCCGGCACTAGTTTGCTGTTCGTGAACTCAAAGTTTATATAACAGAATTGAAATTAAATCGTTGTACATGAGCGGGACGTTCGCGCCCAAAGTCATTAAGTTAAGACATTTTTCACGCAGATTCTGCGGATTTTGCAGATTTTTTTTCAAATATACCCGTCATACATTTAAATAATATTGTACTTTTTGAATTGCCGTTGGTTTTAACCAACGGATTAAGAAGTTACAGCTGCAAGGCTTTAGCCAAAACTTTACTCTTAGTTTTTTTTGGCTAAAACCCCCTGACTCAAACATACATGACCGTTGGTTAAAACCAACGGCTATTCAAATCCGGATTATTTCCCCACCTTTTTTATTTTCAAAAGAATACTTCTCTTTATCAAGCGATCACTTACATATAGAATGTAGTTGATAATAAAAAATTAAGAGACCTTAAACTTGCACTAATAGCTCTTCGAGCCCCTTTGTTATGGGTAGTTTCGGATAATCAGATCTTTATAAAAGTGATCACTTATTTCCAAAAAAATAGTTGTTTATGTTGCGGTAAGTTAAGTTTTATTAAAAAATAAAATTTAAAACAGCCAGAATGTGGAAAACCGTAAAAAAATTCCGAAGATAATACCTAGTTTAGCCAAAATAAGGGTGGAGTTCAGACACCACTTAAATAAACGGGGAGTAACTGAAAATCCTAAAGAGTAAGGAAATCAAAACAAAAAACAAAAGAATTATGTTAACAAAATTAGTTTACAAAGCAGCAATTTGCCTAGGTTTAATTTTAGTAATGCAACAAAACTGTTTTGCACAAGCCAAAACAAAAGACGAATTAAAAGCAGAACGTGAAGTTTTGAAATCAGAAATGAAATCAAAAGATGCTGAAGAACGTAAAGCTAAATTGGAAAAATTATCTGCACCAAAACCTTCAGGTATCTCAAGCGTTGATGGACTTGCAGCAAATTCATCACAAATGTTAACTTCTTCAAAAGAATTAAATGTATTGATTCCTGAAATGTACAAAAGAACAGTTGGAGAATCTGTTGACGGTGTTGCAGATGTAACCGTTAAAAAACCAACTTTAGACGAACTTAATGCTCTAGGATTAAATATTGCTACACAAATCAAAACAGTTTCGGAGGCATCAGCAACTGTTGCTACTGCTTCAACAGATTTAAAAGGAGCTGGAATGATGCAAGCACCAAAAGGAGCTAAATCATTAAACTTTTCAAAAGACGTAATGGCTTTGGTTTTACCGGAATTAAACTTAAACTTAAAAGTGGTAAACAATTTAATTTCTACTTTGAAATCATCAGGAAACTATTAATTATATGAGAAATTTATATTTTCTTTTAGTACTGCTTTTGAATAGCCTTGTGGGCTATTCACAAGCAGCAACGAAACCGGTTGTAGGTGTTGCTGCTTTTACGTCTGAAGTAGATTCTAAATATTCGGGAGCAGTTGCCGAAAAAGTAGTTCAGATTGTTACTAATACAAGACGTTTTACCGTTGTTGACAGAACAAGTTATGACAAAGTAAAAGAGGAATTGGAGTTTCAAAAAACGGAAGCTTTTCTTGATAGTAAAAACACTGCCAAACAAGATGTTGCTTTGGCGGCCCAAAATATGATTATTGGGAATATACTAAAAATGAGTGTTTACGCGATAAAAAATACAGACGGTAGTGTAAACGGTTACAAATCAAGTGTTGCTTTTACGCTAAAAGTAAACGAAGTAGAAACAGGACAAACTACTGAGGCAGAAAGTTTTCAAACCTCTGTTAGTCCGTTGATGTTATCACCTGAAAGTGCTGTGAACGAAGCTTTGAAGTCTATTGAACCTAAATTGAGTGAGTATTTTATCAAAACCTTTCCGTTAACAACAAAAATCAGTAAAGTCCTGACCGTAAAAAAAGAATCAGCTGCTGTTGTTTTAATTTCAGGTGGTAAAGAATTTGGTTTTAAAGAAGGAGACAAATTAATCGTTGAAAAAAACGAATTGATTGACGGTAAGCCTTACCCATCTCAGATCGGAGAATTAAAAGTGGTTAAAGTAGCCGGAAATGATTTCTCTGAATGTGCTGTTTCTGACGGCGGGAAAGAAATTTTGTCAAGATTTAATGCGGCAGAAAAATTGACGTGTAAACTAATCGTAAAATAAGTACAACATGACTTTATCAAAAAGAATAGGTGTTTTAGTTCTTCTGATTTTAATTTCATTCACGTATAGCTGTAGTCAAAAAATACTTCCAACTTCTGAGGTTAATTATGTTTCAGGAAACGCAGGAACAATTACAATGCGAACCATTGGTAATGGTTCAAATGAGATGGAAGCAATTAGTGAAGCAGAAAAAAATGCGATTAACGTATTGCTTTTTAGAGGACTTCCGGAATCAGAGCAGAAGTCGGCCTTAGTTGGAACTCATGAGTCAGAAGAGATCGAAAAGCATAAAACCTATTTTGAAAAATTTTATACTCAAAAAAGGTATAAAACTTTCTTTATGTCGAGTATTCCGGTAAGCGATTTTGCAAAACAAAAGGGAGGGGCAAAAAGTCTGACTTTAGATGTCAAAGTTAATCTGGCGGCATTGCGAACAGACCTTGAACAAAACAACATAATCCGCAAGTTTGGATTTTAAAATAAAATTTATGAAATATAAATATATTAATTATATGATTTTATTTGTAACGTTATGCGTTACAAATTTTGCATTTAGTCAAAATCCTGCAACAAATAGCGGTGGGCAAGTAGTAACAGTTCAACCCAAAATAATGGTAATCCCTTATACAAGAGAAGGGGAAGATTTGAGGACTGTTTTAGAAGATGATCCAAACAAAAGAATTGCCATAACAAAAATAAAGGAAGGTTTTGACAGCAGAGGTTTTACAACTGTAGATTTTATTGCAAAATTAAAAGCTGCCAAAGACAATCACGTTTTTACCTCAGATAATCAAACGGATATTAAGTCGCAGATTATTCAAATGTCCGGTGCAGATGTTTATGTGCAGGCAGAAGTTATCATTGACAATACAAGTTCGGGAAATTCGGTTAAGTTAATTTTGACGGCTTATGAAGCATCAACCGGAAATTCATTGGCGAATAAAGTTGGAGAAAGCGGAAGATTTTACACCGAAGATTACAACAAATTAGCCTCAAAAGCGGTTGAAAGTTGTATTCAGGATTTTCTTAATGTTATGCAAGCCAAATTTACAGACATTGTAAATAATGGTAAGTCTGTAATTGTAGACATTAGTTTTGATGCGGGTTCACAGCACAATATGGCGTCGGAAATTGGTTCTGATGGTTTACCATTATCTGACCAAATCGAGGCCTGGATGGAAAAAAATGCCTTTAAAAACAATTATCATATTCAGGGAACAACTGACTTGAAAATGATACTTGACGATGTTAAAATCCCATTAAAGGATCAAGCAACGGGTAATAATTACAATCCAAATAAATTTGCGCTTGAGCTTTTTAAATTCTTCAAAGGATTAGGATTGCAACCGGCAAAAGATGTTAAAAGCAGTACTATTTACATCACAATTAAATAAATAGAGATGAAAAATATTTACTTTATACTAATTGTTTGGCTTTTTTCATTAATGGCAAAAGCACAAACAACCAATGATATCGGAAAAATTTCTCTTTCGGTAGTGGTACCTGAATACATGGAGGATTTAGGCGATTCTCAACTCTCAAAATTAGATACAAAAATCTCTCAGATCGTGACAAGTTCAGGTTTGTCGGATTCGGGTTATGGTAATAATTTTGTGATTTATCCGAAATTTGCCGTTAACGAAACTAATGTTGTGGAAGGCGGAATGCAAAATATAACAGTTGTTACTATTGATTTTAGTTTGTTTGTGAAACAAGTAGACAGCAATATTTTGTTTTCGACTATTACCAAAGCAATCAAAGGGAGTGGAAGTAGTAAAGAATTGGCCATCACCAATGCGATTTCTAAAATTGCAACAAACGATCCGGGCTACAAAAAGTTTATTGAGGAGAGTAAAAAGAAAATTTTTCAATATTACGAAACCAAATGCACTGAGCTTATTAAAAAATCGGATGGATTTGTAAAAACGCAGCAATATGAACAGGCTTTAGGTTTACTGATGTCAATTCCTGACGCTGTGAGTTGTTATAGCCAAGTTCAGGTGAAAGCAATTGAAGCGTACAAAGGTTTTCAGAAAAATAATTGTGCGAAACAAATGCAATTAGCGAGAACAACAATCGCAACAAACGATTATGTTGGAGCGTTGAATATTTTAGCTGAAATTGATCCTTCTTCCCCTTGTTTTAAAGAGTCACAAACTATGGCGAAAACCGTAGAAACAAAAGTGAACGCGGAGGAAAAGAAACAATGGGATTTTCAAATGAAACAATACAACGACGAAGTTAGTTTAGAAAAGCAAAGAGTAAATGCCATTAAGGATATCGCTGTTTCTTATTATAAAAGTCAAACAACAGACATTAATTATACTGTAATTGTAAAATAAAAATCTGTGGTAAACAAAAAAAGCAGCTCCGTAAAGAGCTGCTTTTGTTTTTTCAGGCAAAAAATTAACGACGGAATGCTGGACTTTTATTTACAGATTCGTCAAGTTTAACGGTTTTTGTTTTCTTTGTTGAAACCGTAATTTCATGCTTTGTGATTTTACCATTTTCAGTTACTTCCAAGGTATAAGTTCCAGCTGGATAAGCTTCTAAACTTAATGTTTTTGAAATTTCTAATTCATCTGTAGCAGAAGTTCCTGTATAGACTAAATTATTATTTACGTCGAAGATTGAAAAACTTGATTTCTCAACGGTGTTTATAGTAAAGCTTACTACCTTTCCATTTCCGGTTTTTATATACAAGATATAATCCCCTTTTCCATCAATTGCATAAGTAAATACAGTTGTTAAAAACACGGCTACAACCAAGCCTAATTTGATAAATCTTGTCATTTTTTTTAAATTTAAATCGTGAACCGCGCAAAACTACAAATAGAAATTGAATTTCATATAAAAAAAATATTTTTTTAAAAGACATAAGTAGTTGAATTAAAACGCTTTCGGTGTTTTGTGCGAACTATGTACGTCATTACTGGATTTCCGGATGTTTTTGTAGGTGTTTTTTTTTAATGCAGTACAAATCAGGATCTTAAAAATTATTAAGAATAATTTTTCAAATGAAAAAAAGCACTACGAATTATGTTTTGAAATCATGTAATTTCTGACAAAAATAACTGCTCCGTTGATCGAATTGGTACGAATTATTTTTTGCTACAGATTAGAAAGATTTGCACAGATTAGTGAATCATTTTGATCCTTTAATCTGTGACGGGATACAAAAAAGAACAGCGATATTTTTTTTTAACCATATAAGTGATAAAAGCTCATTTAAGATTGTTCTTTGTGTTTCTTGCGAAACCTTTGTGGGTTTTGCGATTAGGAAGTTTAATCTCAAAGTCCGCAAAGGCTTTTATTTGTGTTGAACGCTAAGTGCACAAGGGGTTAGGCTTTTGGAAATAGGCTTAGAGGTTCAGAGTTACAAAGTTTTTCTTTTTCACGCAGATTTAGCAGATTGAACAGATTTTTTATAAGAGGTAAGCAGATCAGTCTAATCTGCTAAATCTGTGTGAAAAAAAATAGGTACAAAATTTAAAAGGATTTACTATACCATAATTAAACTTCGCCCCCCTTGCGGTTAAAAAATGAAACACAAGGCTCGCTTAGGCTTTTGTGAAATATTCAATAACATTCTGCATAAAAAAACAGCTCAATGATTAACAAGGAGCTGTTTCTTAAACAATCGTTTTATATAACTAACAATATAAAAACATTTTTATACCAGATAATAGGTATGTTTTTTAACGTACCGCTATGCTGCTGTTTTTGGCAGACAAACCGGTTTTGTAAACAGATGAAACTGCTTTTCGGGATAAAACAGATGTGTCATCCGTAATTGTAATTTCATGTCTTACTTTTTTTGCATTATCTTCCACTTCTAAGAAGTACGTTCCTTGCGGTAATTCTTCCAGGTTAAAAGTTCTCAAAATTCCAACTGTGCCCGAAGCATTTTCAGAATAAATAAGAGTATTCTCTTTGTCATAGATCGCCAAATGGGCTTTCTTAACCTGATTCAATGCAAACGTAATTTGTTTTCCGTTTGCTTTTAATACATGAAGATTAAAATCTTCATTCCCGTCGATTGCATAAGAGCTCATTCCTGTGAAAAGCACTGCACATACTAAACTTAATTTTAAAATCTTTTTCATGACTGTTGTTTTTTAGATTAATAGTTCTAATTCTATGGTGCTAAATTACTTCAGTCTTACATTATTTTTCACAACTCTATTGGCTAATTGTGATGCTGTATTCTCATTTACGAAACCGTTATAGGTTAAAATTTGAATTATTTTAGGTGTTTTTGTTAATTATGATATTATTATTTAAGGTTTGAGTGTGGTGGGTTGATTTTTACTTTTTTCTATTATTCTTACAAAAAAAGTGCTAGTGAAATAAAAGACGTTTTATTGTGTCACATAGTAGTTCGGGATAATACAAAGCGACCAAGTCTTTGTCTGCTTTTTCAACCTCTGTCCTTTTGTCCCTTTTTGACCTTTGAAGGATCAAGTCCTAAAGTTGTGGGGAAGTAAAAATCTCGCAGAGTCGCAAAATCGCAAAGTTTTAATGAAAAAACAGAAAAAAAATTTGAGACTCTATACTATTTTTAGAAATCCAAAGCGAGAAAGTAGAAAACAGAAAGGTGGAACTTAAAAACAGGAAAAAACTTAGCGGCTTGGCGTCTTTGCGAGATCATCAAAGCGAGAAGTTAGAAAATAAGGTACTTAATAAAAGGCTCTGGCCAAAAAGTATATGATCTGCTACTTCTAACAAAAGAAATTTCTAAAAATTATTTCACAACTTTTTAACTTGATTCGAAATTACAGAGTTACAAGATATTTGTTCCTCCACAACAATATGTTTTGATCCTTTTGAAGCTGATCCAAATAAGGCATAAAAAAACAGCTCAGTAACCACAAAGAGCTGTTTTGAAAAACAATTAAATGTTTTTAAACTTTACTAACTATCAAACCTCGTTTTATACTATGCAGTATAAACTCTACCAGCATGTTACCATGCTTGTATTTCTATTGCTAAAGTACTTCGATTTTAATTTTTTTTGCACAACTCTATTGACTGATTTATATGCTGTATTCTCATTTACGAAACCGTTATAGGTTAAAATTTAAAGTATTGTAGGTGTTTTGGTTGATTGAGTAATTATTTTTTAATTATTTATTGAATATAGTGTTTTATTTTTTCTTCCAACTTTCTTACAAAAATTACCGTATTTGTATAAAATAAGCAGATTAAATACGATTTGTAAAAAAAAAGTAGTGATAAAAAATCAGATGCAAAAAAAATGACTATTTCGACGATTATTTAGCTTTGGCTATTTTGGATTTTTTGCACTATATTCTTATTTACGAAACCGATATAGGTTAAAATATAAATTATGTTAGGCGTTTTTGTTAAATTTGTTATTATTTTTTAAAATCCTTAGCATGAAGACTATCGTTCCGACTCTTGAAATAATATCCAATTCATACGGAAGTTCTTTTACCTATACGAAACATGCTGAAAAGACCAATAGCAAAACACATTTGTGGCATTATCATCCTGAAATTGAATTGGTTTATATAAACGGAGGAGCAGGAAAAAGACAAATTGGGAGCCATATTTCGTATTATACAAATGGAGATTTACTTTTAATCGGTTCGAATATGCCTCATTGCGGTTTTACTAATGAACAAACAGGAAATAAAAACGAAATCGTGATTCATCTTAAACCGGAATTTTTAGGAAATGATTTTTTTGTCGCTCCCGAAATGAAAAGGGTGTTAAGTGTCATTAACCAAGCCAACGCCGGAATCGCATTTGGCGGGGAGACTAAAAAAAATATTGGAAAAAAGATTGAAATGATGGGGGATCAGCTTCCTTTCGAACGTTTATTAACACTCCTGAGTATTTTGGATGAGTTAGAATCTTCAGAGGAATATACAGTGCTTAATGCTAATGGTTTTTCTCTTGAATTAAATGCACAGGACAGTGACCGGATAAATGTGGTTTTTAATTATGTTAAGGATCATTTCCAGGAATCGATTGCCATAGATGAAGTTTCGAGTTTAGTGAGTATGACTACGCCTTCTTTCTGCAGGTATTTCAAGAAAATATCCAGCAAAACATTTACAGAATTTGTAAACGAATATCGTTTGGTTCATGCTTCAAAACTTTTGGCGGAAAAACCAATAACCATAAATGAAGTCTGCTACGAAAGTGGTTTTAATAACTTTAGTCACTTTAGCAAATCATTTAAGCAATATACGGGTAAAAGCGCCTCGCAGTACCGTAATGAACATAAGATAATTATCAAGTAAAGACTTTTTTAGGTGCTTGATTTTTTTTCACGCAGATTTGGCAGATTTTTTTGTTGCGTTGATAAAAGGTAAATAAATCTGCTTAATCTGCTCGCTCGCCAGAGAAAAAAACCTTACGATTCCACGAGCTAAAATTATGCTTTTGCTACCCTTGTAGTTTAAAAAAAAGCAACCATTTCCAGAATAAAAAATCTCAGCCAACTTTACGTTAACCCTTTGCGACCCTTGCGGTTAAAAAACACGCACACAAATAATCTTTTACCTGGAAAAAGTTATATTTACAATCCCTAATCAAAAAAAACACCAATATGAAAAAGATCAGAGCTCTAGTAGTAGTATTTCTTGTAGGCATCACCTCAGTGAGTTATGCTGCAAAAGTAGATACTTTACAAATTGCAAGTACAGCGATGGGCAAGACCTACAAAGCCGCCGTTGTATTGCCAAATACCTATGCTAAAAGCAAATCGACCTATCCCGTTATGTATTTATTGCATGGTGCCTACGGTCATTTTAGTGACTGGTTGAAAAACACTCCGAATAAAAAGCTAGTCCAAAATTTGTCGGACCAATACAATATGATTATTGTAATGCCCGAAGGAGAAACATTTAGTTTCTATCTGGATAGTCCTATGAACAAAGAAAGTCAGTTTGAGACTTTTATCACGCAGGAAGTGATTCAGAAAGTAGATAAAACATACCGAACGATAAGCAATAGAAATGGTCGTGTCATTACAGGGCTTTCTATGGGCGGACACGGTGCTTTGTATCTCTCCGGCAGGCACCCTGATTTGTTTTGTGCAGCCGGAAGCATGAGTGGGGCAGTAGACATGAGCGCGATGCTCAACAGGGATTCTTCTACTCAGGTGATAAAATTAATGCAGCCAGTTTTTGGTGATAAAAGCAGTAATTCGGAATTGTACGAGCAGAATTCTGTATTGGCGATGACAGATAAACTAAAAGCCAATAAGCTACCTTTAATTATAGACTGTGGTGTTAACGATTTTCTGATTGAGCCCAATAGAGAATTACACCGCAGATTGGTTTACAATAAAGTAGATCATGACTATACCGAACGCCCCGGAGCACACACTTGGGACTATTGGGAGAATTCATTGCCGTACCATGTGTTGTTTTTTAATAAAATACTACTTAAAAATCAGGTAGTTAGCAAGAAATAATGAGAAATAGCAAAAAATATTAAGGTAAAATACCCTCAATCGCTTTTTTTGGTTTGGTTTTTGGAATACCTTTATATATAGAAACTTAAAAATATATAAATTATGAAAAAGATACTTACCTTATTCGCAGTTGTTGGATTAATTGTGTTTTCTAGTTGTGAAGGACCTGAAGGGCCTCCGGGACAAAATGGATTTGATGCTCCAATTGCTTTTGTTACTGAAACTACAACTGACTTTGTTGGTCCAAATTATGATAAGAATGTTTCGCTAACAGGAATGTTGTCGGGAGATAATATTCTAGTGTATGAGTTAGTTAGTGCTTCAAATGAGGCTGATAGATGGGCATTATTACCTCAGATATATTACTTTAGTAATGGGACAGAAACTGCCCAGTATAATTTTACTTTTTCCAAAAATAATGTTAGAATTTTTATTAAGGGTAGTCTGAGTGATCTGTCTGGGTTGCCTTCTAGCTTTACAACAAAGAAAACATTTAGAATTGTTATTATTCCAGGTGACGACGACATTAATGCGAAAAAATCAACTAGCAAAGCTGATTACTTAGATTACAATGCAGTTATTAAAAAATATAATATTGATGATAGTAATGTTAAGAAACTAAACTAAGAGTTTAGTTTTTACATAAAAAAAGGAAATCGTAAGATTTCCTTTTTTTGTATCTCTAAATACAGATGCAAACCTTATTTTTCTTTTTCTACAGCTTCCTTGGTTTTACCATACTTCAAAGAAACCAAAATCCCAACTAAAAGCGAGAGTGCGATAAACCCTAAAGAAGCCCACTCTGGAATGTAGATATAATGATGTAGCAGCATTTTTAATCCCACAAAAGCTAAGATAGCCACCAAACTGTATTCTAAATAACTGAATTTTTCCAGCATATTGGCCAGGAAAAAATACATTGAACGCAATCCGAGAATCGCGAAAATATTAGAACTAAACACTAAAAACGGATCAGATGTGATGGCCAGGATTGCCGGAACGCTGTCTACGGCAAAAAGTACGTCCATAACTTCAATGACGATCAAAGCAACAAATAGGGGGGTAGCGGCTTTTTTTCCTTTGTCGGTCAGGATGAAAAATCGCTCATGATCCATATGGGAAGTGATCGGAATAATTTTTCCTAAGGTTTTGTATACGAAAGAATCTTTGGGGTTGAAATCTTCCTCTTCACGCGAGAATAACATTTTGATGGCGGTAAAAAGCAAGAAAGCACCAAATACATAAGTCGTCCAGGTGAATTTATTAATTAATAGTACACCAAAGAAAATCATTAGTCCGCGGAAGACAATCGCACCTAAAATTCCCCAGAATAAAACGCGGTGTTGGTATTTTTGAGGTATTTTGAATGAAGCAAAAATAATAGCAATCACAAAAATATTGTCAACGCTCAAGGACAATTCAATTAAATATCCTGTGATGAATTTCATTGAAGCCACAGCAGGTTTCAGATTGTCGGGATTTGAAATATAGTCGGTAGTGTACAACCAGTATATTACTCCGGAGAACAGAAAAGAAAGCGTTACCCAGATCAGGGTCCATTTGCTGGCTTCTTTGGTACTAATAATATGTGGCGTTTTATTGAAAACACCTAAATCCAAAGCTAAAATAAAAACTACGGCTAACAAGAAGAGAATCCAGACTGTCATGATGCTATTTATTAGTGATTTACAAAGATAGTTTTTGAAATTAAACTTAAAAAGTAATTATTCAAAAGTTATTTCTAAACCTAACAGGTTTTTAAAACCTGTTAGGTTTAAGATGAAAAGGTTCTCGACTTCGCTCGAACTGACAACGAATCGTTTTTTTTAACCTAACAGGTTTCTAAAACCTGTTAGGTTTAAGGTGGAAAGGTTTTCGACTTCGCTCGAACTGACAACGAATCGTTTTTAAAAACCTAACAGGTTTCTAAAACCTGTTAGGTTTAGATAATGAAAACGGCTAAAAAAAAAGTGCCATCAATTTTGATGGCACTTTTGAATATAATTTAAGCGATGAATTACAACGCTGACTTTACAGTTTTGATAATTCTTGCTGCGATTTTGTATGGATCTCCGTTTGAAGCAGGTCTTCTGTCTTCTAACCAACCTTTCCAACCTTTTTGAACTGTAATTAAAGGGATTCTGATTGATGCTCCTCTATCAGAAATTCCATAAGAGAAATCGTGAATAGAAGCTGTTTCGTGTTTACCGGTTAAACGTAAGTCGTTGTAAGCTCCGTAAACCGCGATGTGCTCAGCAGTAACAGGTCTGAAAGCCTCACAGATTCTTTCGTAAGTAGCCTGATCTCCACATGTTCTTAAAACTTCGTTAGAGAAATTAGCATGCATACCAGAACCATTCCAGTCCGTATCACCAAGTGGTTTTGGGTGGTATTCGATATAGTAACCGTATTTTTCAGTCAAACGATCCAGTAAGTATCTGGCAATCCAGATTTCGTCACCGGCTTTTTTAGCTCCTTTAGCGAATAATTGGAATTCCCATTGTCCACAAGCAACCTCTTGGTTAATACCTTCAAAGTTAATTCCCGCAGCAATACATAAATCAGCATGTTCTTCTACTAATTTTCTTCCGTGTGTGTTTTTTCCACCAACAGAACAGTAGTACATACCTTGTGGAGCAGGATAACCTCCAACAGGGAAACCTAATGGCAATAAAGTTTTAGTATCCATGATGAAATACTCTTGTTCAAAACCAAACCAAAAATCATCATTATCATCATCAATCGTAGCTCTACCGTTAGAAGGGTGTGGCTTTCCGTCCGCATACATTACTTCTGACATAACTAAGTATCCATTAATACGAGTTGGATCTGGATAAATGGCAACAGGAACCAAAAGACAATCTGAAGAACCTCCCTCAGCTTGTTTAGTTGACGAACCATCAAATGACCAGTTTCCAAGTTCTTCTAATGTTCCTTTGAAATTTTCGTGCTCTTCAACTTTAGTTTTACTTCTTAGATTTTGAGTTGGTTCATATCCATCTAACCAAATGTACTCTAACTTAATTTTAGCCATAATAATATAAATTTTTGTTTTTTTGTTTTTTCGCTGGGTCAAAGATATATTTATTTTTTTACTCCTGAAAATTAGGGGGCTATTTTGTTTGAATGACTATAATTTTTTAGAAAAGCATAATTTTGATAGGGGTGTATTTTGTAAAAAGCATTTTTAAAGGCTTAAAAAGGCAAATTCGTAAAAATTGGGGTTGTTTATTGAATTTTCTGTCTGCTGAATTGCGAAAAAATGTTTGTTTAATGAAGAATACTGCGGTGTTTTGTTATATTTATTCAATTCAAATTAATTATTCTTGGTAAAATGCTTTTTCTGTTGATAAATCGTTGGATAAAATTCTGGGATTTAAGTTTCAAACAGGGGGTTTAATTCGTTATATTTGTTTTTCTTTTTTTTAGTGAAAATGAGTACGAATTTTTAAAATTATATACATGTCAACATTACGTTTCCAAGCTTTAAAAGAAGCTTCTACAAGAAAGCCGGTACATTTTGAGGAAATAGACAGAAAGTCTAACATTTTTGGTTCAAATGTGTTTAATGAGAAAGCAATGAAGCAATATTTAACTTCGGATGCTTTAAAAGGGGTACGAGACGCCGTTCAGCACGGAACTAAAATAGACAGAAAACTGGCAGATTATATTGCCATGGGAATGAAAGAATGGGCTCTTGCCAAAGGAGTAACACATTATACACACTGGTTTCAGCCACTTACGGGGACAACTGCAGAAAAACACGACGCTTTTTTTGAAACCTCTTATGATGGCAGTGATCCTGTTGAAAAATTTGGAGGCGCACAATTGGTACAACAAGAACCTGATGCCTCAAGTTTTCCGAACGGAGGAATCAGAAATACATTTGAAGCCAGAGGGTATACTGCTTGGGATCCTACTTCTCCCGCTTTTATATATGGTACCACTTTATGTATTCCAACCGTTTTTATAGCTTATACAGGGGAAGCCTTAGATAATAAAATTCCGTTGTTAAGAGCATTGTCTGTTATGGATGAGGCTGCAACAGAAGTATGTAAATATTTTGATAAAAATGTCAAAAAAGTAACCGCTACTTTAGGATGGGAACAAGAATACTTCCTTATAGATAAAGCATTGGCAAATTCCCGTCCGGATTTAATGATGACCGGAAGAACTTTGTTGGGACATACTTCGGCAAAAGGGCAACAATTAGACGATCATTATTTTGGTTCTATCCCGACTCGTGCCTTAACTTATATGAGAGATTTAGAGCAAGAATGTATGTTATTGGGAATTCCGGTAAAAACCCGTCACAATGAGGTAGCACCTAACCAATTTGAGTTAGCGCCTATTTTTGAAGAAACCAATCTTGCCGTAGACCATAACTCTTTATTGATGGACGTGATGCAAAAAGTGGCAGAGCGTCATGATTTTAAAGTATTATTTCACGAAAAACCATTTAAAGGAGTAAACGGTTCCGGAAAACACAACAATTGGTCATTAGCAACCGATACGGGAGTAAACTTGTTAAGTCCGAGTAAGACGCCAATGAGTAATTTACAGTTTTTAACCTTCTTTATCAATACAATTAAAGCGGTGAATGATAATGAAACTTTGTTGAGAGCTTCTATTGCAACAGCAAGTAACGACCACAGATTAGGAGCCAATGAAGCACCGCCTGCCATTATCTCTGTTTTTATCGGAGCACAATTGACAAAGGTATTATCCGAATTAGAGAGTGTAACTACCGGTAAATTATCACCGGAAGAAAAAACAGATTTAAAACTGAATGTGGTTGGTAAAATTCCGGATGTTCTTTTAGACAATACCGATAGAAACCGAACATCACCATTTGCTTTTACAGGAAATAAATTTGAGTTCAGAGCGGTGGGTTCAACTGCCAATTGTTCGAACGCGATGACTACACTAAATGCTATTGTTGCCAAACAATTAATAGACTTTAAAAAAGAAGTAGATTCGTTGATCGATTCAAAAGACATGAAAAAAGACGATGCTATTTTTAATGTTTTAAGAGAATACATCAAACAGTCCAAAAAAATACTTTTTGAAGGAGACGGTTATAGCGAGGCCTGGGAAAAAGAAGCCAAAAAAAGAGGCTTAAGTAATTTTAAAACTACGCCTGAAGCCATTAAAGCCAAAGTCTCTAAACAGGCTTTAGATTTGTTTAGTGAATTGGGAATTTTAAATCACATCGAAGCAGAAGCACGTTACGAAATTGAATTGGAAGAATACACCAAAAAAATTCAGATTGAAGGAAGAGTTTTGGGCGATATTTCGAGAAACCACGTAATTCCTACTGCAATTCGTTATCAAAATACCTTGATTGAAAACGTAAAAGGATTAAAAGAAATCTTCGGAAAAGAATTTGAAACCATTGCAAAAGAGCAGATTGTTTTGATTAAAGAAATCTCCGGTCACATTGAAGGAATTAATTCTAAAGTTGAGGCGATGACCAACGAAAGAAAAACAGCCAACCAGTTAACAGATGCGCAAAAAATGGCAGAAGCCTACTGCGATAAAGTAAAACCCTATTTTGAAGATATTCGTAATCACTGTGATAAATTAGAATTATTGGTAGATGATGAAAGCTGGACATTAACAAAATACAGAGAATTGTTGTTTACAAAATAACATTTGCTGAACATTTATTTAAAGCCTGTCTCAAAAAGACAGGCTTTTTTGCGATTATGTTAAAATTAAGTCGGTTATTTTTTAATTTTAACAAATGTTTTGGATTAAATGTAAGGAAATTGCAATAAGTAATTAATTTCTGACGACCCAAAATAACAAAAATAGTAGTTCGTCGAGATAGTGTTACATTTCATCGAAAAGACGTTAATGTATTGTAAAATAGGTATTTGTACTTGATTTTTGTTTGGGTAACTTTTTCTAATTTTGAATCAGAAAAGAGAAAATAAGTGCAAAAATTTGTTTTCAAATGATGTTAGATTCTTAAAGAATTTCACCCCAAGATTCGCTTTAGCCTACATAATAAGTTGTATTAATAACCAATTAAATATATTTATTATGAAAAAAGTAATTTTAAGCATCTCCGCGATGCTATTTGTAGGTGCAGCAGCTTTTGCTCAGGGAAACACTTCTTCTGTAAATCAGGTTGGTAACTCTGACCAAGGTATCGTAAATCAAAACGGACAAACGAATGCTTCTACAATTGATCAATTAGGAAATACCAATAAATCAGAAGTTTATCAAGGTATTATGCCGGGAGTTTACAATGCTAAAAGTAATATGGCAGATGTAAAACAAAAAGGAGACAACAATGGTGCATTTATTTCTCAAAGTAATCATGATAACAAAGCGTATCAAACTCAAACAGGAAACAGTAATGGCGCAACTATCTGGCAAGATCAGATAGCACCACCGGCTTCAGCTCTTGGAGGATGGGATAAAGCAACTCAAACTCAAACAGGAAACTATAATTCAGCTACCGTAGATCAGGGTACAACAGGAAACGAAAAACCAACCGGACTTCCTTTCAATGCTACTCAATTGGGGTATGCAGCAGCAGTTAGTGTTCCGTTTGCTCCTCACAGCCAAAACGAAGCAACCCAAACTCAAAATGGAGATAACAATGTAGCTTATGCTAGTCAAGGTGGAGTTAAAAACAAATCTTGGCAAACTCAAACTTCTCCAACCGGTACTTCTGCAGCGGATAAAAACGTTTCCAACCATTATCAATATGGAAATGAAAATGAAGCAAAAAGTACTCAAACTGGTACTAAATTGACTGAAAACACACTACAAATTGGAGATTACAACAAAGCAACTGTAACTCAAACAGGAGCTTCTCACAGTAGTATTTCTTTCTCAAAAGGAAATTCAAATACGATCTTGGTGACACAATCAGGAATGTAAGGAATGAAATAGATGAGATAGTCGTAGAACGACTATCTCATTTTTTAATTTTAAAAGAGTAAAGATGAAAACTTACATTTTAAATAGTGTCTTGCTTTTGCTTTTTTCGTCCGCATTTTATGCGCAGGAGAAAGAAGACAGTCCTTATTTCAGACCATACAGTTCTTCTGTGTTTAATACAAAAGAAGTGGCGCTGAGTGTGATTTCTTCTTTGGATAAAAAAGCGCAGAATGATTTATATGCAAGAATCCAATCGGGAGTTCAGATACAACAGATTGGAGATTATAATACCGTAAACGCCAATTTAAAAGCAACAGAAGTAAAAGTTTCGGTTAATCAGCAAGGGAATAACAACGAATTGTTTTTAGACAAAAATGCAAAAACAATTACGCAGAATATTATCCAAAAAGGGAATGACAATGCTATTTCTGACTTCACTTTGCATACCAATTATAAGGTAAATACGCAGATGATTCAGAATGGAGATAATCAAAATATTAAAAGTATCGGAACCAATTCCATGTCAAAAAACATGAAGATTACCCAAACCGGAAATGGTGCCTCATTAATTCTTATAAATAAGTAAGTATGCATTTTTTATACAGACATATAACCCTTTTATTACTTGTCTTTACCACGATATCCTATGGACAGGTTCCTCAGGATAAAATAAAGGCAAAAATAGAGATTGAAAAAATAGAAGGAAACGTAAAAATTACGGCCAGTGCTGAAAATCTCACAGAAGTAATTAGAAGTGCCAGTTATAGATTGTCTGCTATAAAAAATAATAATAAAAGTAATAATCAGTCTAATAATTCTCAGGAAGGGATTTTTACCCTCCAGCCAAGCGAAATTAAAAAATTGTCTACTGCCCAGGTAAATCTGGAACCCGATGATGAAGTAATAGTTTTGTTATTGTTTTATGATGAAAATAAACAAATCATAGCAAAAGATCGTGTGATGATTGGGGATGAAAAAAAAAAGATGATGTGAAAGTTCTCCCTGTAGACGGGTTTGAGTTGAGAGGTATCATTACAGACGATACGAAAACTAAAATAGGAAAGGATTTTTACGATCGCTATTATTACAGATACAATGATATTGGAATAAATGCTGAAAAAATAGTAACAATAGGCGAAGAATATAGTTTTGCACGAAATACCTCCATATCAATTACCATTGATAATGAAGTTATTTATGAATTTTTAGCCAGACCCGATGATGATTTTTTAGATGCTGTCGCAGAAGAATCTGTAAACGCGACCTATGCCTATTTTAAAGAGAAAGAAAAACAAAGCAAATATTTCACTCAGTATTAACTTTATTATTAGCGATATGAAATTTATTTTAACCACCGCAATAGTAGTATTTCTGATCCCTCTGTCTATAAGAGCCCAGGCCTTGGTGTATAAACCTGTCAATCCGGCTTTTGGAGGAGATACCTTTAATTATCAATGGCTTTTAAGTAGTGCAGAAGCCCAAAATAAGCAAAAGGATAAAACAGTAGATACCACCCCACAAACCGATTTAGAGCGATTTAAAGCCAATTTAAATTCGCAATTATTGAGTCAGATTTCCAGTACACTCTACAAACAGCAATTTGGTACAGACGGAATCAAAGAAGGATCTTATACTTTTGGGAGCTTTTCAATAGATGTTTACCCGTCAGCAGATGGTTTAACACTTAATATTTTAGATACCAATACAGGAGAGCAGACTCAGGTAATTATCCCAAATCAATAACATGAGATCGCATCACTATTTATGTATCCTAGTCGGAATTCTTTTTACCGGTTGCGGTGCCTATTTCAATCAGCCTACAGGAGTAGAAAAAGCTACTTTAGGTGAGAGCACGCCTGCGACCTCCTTATTAAAAGAATTGCCTAAACCAAAAGAACCAGTCATAGTAGGAGTCTATAAGTTCAGAGACCAGACCGGACAATATAAACCGCAGGAAAACGGAAGCAGCTTTAGTACGGCGGTCACTCAGGGTGCCACTTCAATTTTGATTAAAGCACTTGAAGATTCCAAATGGTTTATTCCTATCGAAAGGGAGAATATAGGCAACTTACTTCAGGAACGAAATCTAATTCGGGCTACCCGCCAGGAGTATATTAAAAATGCAAATCCAAATGAACCACAATTAACGCCTTTGCTGTATGCCGGAGTTTTACTGGAAGGCGGTATCGTTTCGTACGATTCGAATATTATTACCGGAGGTTTTGGAGCGCGTTATTTTGGAGCCGGAGGTTCGGTTAAATACCGTCAGGATCGGGTGACGGTTTATTTGCGGATGATCTCAACTTCCAATGGAAAAATTTTAAAATCAGTTTATGTTTCCAAGACTATTTTATCACAGGCAATTGATGAAAGTTTATTTAGATATGTGAATTTTAAAAGACTTTTGGAAGTAGAAACCGGTTATACTACTAATGAACCGGTTCATATGGCCGTGACAGAAGCGATAGAAAAAGCGGTAGAATCTTTGGTTTTAGAAGGAATTAAAGACAATATCTGGCAGGCCGATGCACCAAAAGAAAAAGTTGATGCGCTGTTGGAAGCCTACAGTAAAGAAACCGAAACAGCAGAAGCAACGGCACTTTACGGAAGACTTTTAGAAGAACGCAGAAGTAAATTTGCCATGGAAATTTCCGGTGGAGGAACATTAATGGACGGTGATTATGCCAATCCAATTGTGAGACCTTTTGGTAGAGGAGCGTTGAAGTTTTTTATTTCTCCCAGTTTAGATATCAGTGCTTCCACAAACGTGGTAAATCTTGCCAATAAAAACTTACTCGACGTTGGTTACATCACCTTCGATCTTAATCTGGAATGGATTATACTGCCCCGAGACCGGTTTACGCCTTATGTTTACGGAGGTGGCGGATATGCGATGAATCGAAAATTTGAAAACGTTTACGGCAAATTTCAATACGGTTTAGGTCTTGAATATTTAGCATCGAGAAGAATCGGAATAAAAGTATTCGCAGAACAAAATGTAAATTTTAGCGACAATGTCGATTATATAAAAGCTGGAACCCGAGACGATTACTATTATAAATTCGGATTAGGTCTGACCTATTATTTTGCTAAAAATAAAAATAAAGCAAGTAAGAAAAACTAAAAGGAGCTATGGAGTTGCATTCGAAAAAAGAGGGTGCTCTATACGTTAAAATAAAGGAGGAGACAGCAGGAAGTTTAAACTTAAAAACAAATGAATAATGAAGTATTTATACAAAATAGCAAGCGTACTTTTTTTATTGTTTTTGACGGCATGCAGTGAAGAAAAAATAGACGAATCTCAGTTTGGAACGGTTTCAGGAAGAGTAGTTTCAGCAGATACTTTTACCCCTATGGAAAACGTAAAAGTATTTTCGAGTCCAACTTCCAGTATTGTATTTACAGGTGCTGATGGAAAATTTACTATTCCAAACGTCAAAGTGGGTGAATATTCTTTTCAGGCTCAAAAAGACGGGTATATTGCCAAGTTTGAAGCAGTGACGGTTGGAGCTAATAAAGCGGCAGAAATTGTATTCGAACTTAAAAAATCAACAGCAAACAACAAACCGCCAACCGTTCCGGTATTGGCGGCACCAACAGATAATAGTACAGGGCAGGTGATTCCATTAGATTTGACTTGGACCGTAACCGACCCCGATGCAGACGAACTGACTTTTAAAATAACAGTAAGGAACAATAAAAACAGTGACGTAAAAATCTATGACGCCGTAAAAGAGAAAAAACTAACCTTGACTGATCTGCTCTACGGTGTAAAATATTATTGGCAAGTTGAGGTGACAGATGGTGTAAATACTCCCGTTTTAAGTGCTTTAAGTAGCTTTACGACAATGGCATTTCCAACGGCACGCTATTTATTGGTTAAAAAAGTAAACGATAATAATGTAATTTATGCAGCCGATGATACCGGGAAACAATACCAATTAACCAGTTCCGACAAAAACAGTTGGCGTCCAAGGAGAAATAATCAGGCCAATAAAATTGCTTACATCGCAACAAATGGCTCTCAAAATGATATTTATACCATGAATTTAGACGGAACAGGAGCAAAAAAAGTAACCAGTTCAGTTCCTATAGCCGGCTTCAATTCAAATTATGTAGGCTTCTCTTGGAATACTTCCGGTAGTGAACTGATTTACCCCAATTTCGATAAATTGTACAAAATAAGCAGTGACGGAAGTGGTCTCACAAAAATATACCAAACACCAACAGGTAAGTTTATATCAGAATGTGATTGGAGTGCTGATGGAAAGAAAATTGCTTTGAAAGTAAATGATTCAGATGGTTATGGTGCTGAAATTTATATCATTAATTTGTCGGGAGTACTAACAACATCGATTATTTCGGGAGAAGACGGAGCGTTGGGCAGTGTGAATTTTTCAGTTACCGGACAAAAACTCGTTTATACCAAAGATGTTTCAGGATTTGAAAATTCGACCTACCGACAGTTAGATAGCAGAATTTTTGAATATAGTTTTCTAACGTCGACTTCGACCCAGATTGTAACGGAGAAGACATCGGGAACAAATGATTTAGATGTTCGCTATTCGCCTAATGAATCTGAATTAATTTTCACGAACACGTCTAATGATGGTATTTCAGCGAAAAATATTTTAAAAACCAGTATCGGTATTGCCAATTCCAGACAGGTATTGTTTTCGGGAAGTTCGATGCCCGATTGGGAATGATTTAAGGAATGCTAAAAGTTTCAAAACCAGATTTAATAGCAGAATTCGGCATTGCCTAAAAACATGCCGAATTTTTTTGCGAATCAAACAATTGAATCAACCAAAGAATTAAAAAAACTGATTATCTTTGCACCACATCAACACAAACTAATTTTCATGAGTTCAGATTCTAGCAAAAGGTACGCACAAAGAGGTGTTTCGGCATCAAAAGAAGACGTACACAACGCCATAAAAAATATTGATAAAGGTTTATTTCCACAAGCATTTTGTAAAATTGTTCCTGATTATTTAACTCAGGATTCAGACTATTGCCTAATCATGCACGCAGACGGAGCCGGTACAAAATCGTCTTTGGCCTATATGTATTGGAAAGAAACAGGAGATATTTCGGTTTGGAAAGGAATTGCTCAGGACGCTTTAATCATGAACATAGATGATTTATTATGTGTTGGTGCAACCGATAATATTCTACTTTCTTCCACAATTGGAAGAAACAAAAACTTAATCCCTGGTGAAGTGCTTTCGGCGATTATCAACGGAACAGAAGAATTAATCAACGAATTAAAATCTTTTGGCGTAACCATTCATTCAACAGGAGGAGAAACCGCAGATGTTGGTGATGTTGTTCGTACCATTATTGTAGATTCTACCGTAACGGCACGTATGAAACGCAGCGATGTTGTCGACAATGCAAACATCAAAGCGGGTGACGTAATTGTTGGTTTGGCTTCTTTTGGTCAGGCAACTTACGAGAAAAGTTACAATGGCGGTATGGGAAGTAACGGACTTACTTCTGCACGTCATGATGTTTTCGGGAAATATTTGGCTGCTAAATATCCGGAAAGTTACGATGCTGCAGTTCCCGAAGAATTGATTTATTCCGGACAGGTTAACTTAACAGATGAAGTAGAAAACAGCCCGATAAACGCAGGTCAGTTGGTACTTTCTCCAACAAGAACTTATGCGCCAATTATCAAGAAAATTTTAGACACCTATACACCAAACGAAATTCACGGAATGGTGCATTGCAGTGGTGGAGCACAAACTAAAATTTTACATTTCGTTCAGAATTTACACATTATAAAAGACAATTTATTTCCGGTTCCACCATTGTTCAAGTTAATTCAGGAGCAATCAAAAACAGACTGGAAAGAAATGTATCAGGTTTTCAATTGCGGTCACCGTATGGAAATCTATGTACCGGAAGACATTGCACAGGATATCATCGCGATTTCAAAAGCATTCAATGTAGAAGCTCAAATTGTAGGTAGAGTAGAAGCTGCTGATGCTAAAAAATTAACGATCACCAGCGAGTACGGTACTTTCGAGTATTAATTTTTTTAAGATTCTGAGTTGCAAAGTTTCTAAGTTTCTGAGATTTGTTCGCGCAGTTGAGACTGAAAACTGCGACTGCAAACTTTTGTAAAGATTCTGAGTTGCAAAGTTTCTAAGTTTCTGAGATTTGTTAGCAAAGATTCTGAGTTACAAAGTTTCTGAGATTTGTTAGCACAGTTGAGACTGAAAACTGAGACTGAGACTGAGACCGAGAGCTTTCTAATTAAACAGCTACGCTTCTAATAGGAGCTAAAAAAAAATATTAATCCGATAAGCTATGTAAGTTCATTCAGGCACAACGCCAACAATTTAAATGAACTTACATAACTTATATGGTTTAAAAAAAACACTAGATTATGTACGAATTACTTTTTTGGAGATATTTAGACGAAATTTACCTGAACCATCATGAAGTTTATGAAGCTCTTGTGGAGAACGAAGAGGTAAATGGACTTGAAAAACTTCCGGTAGATGTAATTATGAACCGAATCAAATCGGTATTTTCTCAATGGGAAAAAGTCGATGAGAACAGTTGGAAAAATCCAAAAGGAAAAGGAGCATTTCAAGTAATCACCACTCCACAAAGTGTACGAATCGACTGTTACGGAACCGAAGGCAAAACAATGAATCAGCTGGTAAGCCTGATGGAAGAATTCAAATGCCCGTTGTACGACCCACAAGTACCGGAACGTTATGATGAAATGAGTGAGTAATCGGATTTCATTAAATTAAAAAAGAACGATTTTCTAAAATAAATACTGCAATGAATTTTAGTTTTACCTCCACCATAATACTCGAAGACGACTCCGTTCTACTGCGTCCGCTACAGGAATTAGATGTAGAAAATCTATTGGAAATTTCTATTAATGAACCTGAAACCTGGAAATATTCTTTGGTTGGTGCCGATGGGAAAGAAAATCTGATTAACTATATTCAGTCTGCCATAAAAGCAAGAGAAAATCAAAAGGAATTTCCTTTTATTGTTTTCGATAAAAAGTCTCAGAAATATGCAGGTTCAACTCGTTTTTACGATATGAGTCTGGACTATAAAACCCTGCAATTAGGATATACCTGGTACGGTTCTGCCTTTAGAGGAACAGGACTTAACAAACATTGTAAATTTTTACTGCTACAATTCGCTTTCGAAACGTTGGGGATGGAACGCGTTGAATTTCGTGCCGATAATAATAACCAAAGAAGTATTGCCGCCATGAAAAGTATCGGCTGTAAAGTCGAAGGTGTTTTACGCAGCCACATGCCAACAGCTAATAGTGAAATCCGTCGTGATTCTATTGTTTTGAGTATTCTAAGAAACGAATGGTTTGATGAGGTAAAAGAAAACCTAAAGCAAAAATTGTAATTTTAGGTGTAATTAAAGTTGAACACGAATTGCACGAATTTTCACGAATTAATTATTGATATTCTTTGTGGGGAATTTTTTGCCACTGATTAAAGGATTAGAATGAATTAGCCAATGCACAGTTCACAAAGAAATTAGTGCAAATTGGTGCAATTCGTGGCGAAAAAAAACTACTTAACTCTTACTATTTGACTTGATGCTAAACCAAGATATTCAAAAGGGATTTAATTTACAGTCATTTTAATTTTTTAGAAACCAATTTTATTGTATTTTTCTACCCGGAAATTAAAACTTTAAGACTGAGTTACTAAATCGATTTTGTAATTGATTTTCAGTAGGTTAATGGATTGTTTTTTGGGCGTAAAATAGAGTGCTGTAATCGCATTTTAGGAACCGGTCGATTTATTAATTCTTTAATTGAAAGTGACTCTAATTAATATTTCGAATATATGCACAAACAACCTCTATGGAGGAGTATTAACTTTCTAACGAATAATAAAACCAAAAGAATGATTAAACCAAGCATTTTAAAAGCTGTGAAGTATCGTAAAACCCTTTTGTTGTCATCATTTTTGATGATCGCAGGTTCTTACACTATCGAAGCACAGAAAAAAAAGACAGATTTAAAAGATCTGATTCAGTATGTTGATCCAATGATTGGGACAGCCAAAATGGGGCATACCTATCCGGGTGCCACAGTTCCGTTTGGAAGTGTTCAGCTAAGTCCCGAAACCGATACAATTGCTTACGCTTCAAACGGGAAGTACAATGGCGAAGTTTATAAATATTGTGCCGGTTACCAATACGAAGACAAAACAATTGTAGGTTTCAGCCATACCCATTTTAGTGGAACAGGTCACTCTGATTTGGGAGATTTTTTAATTATGCCCACAACCGGAAAATTACAATTGAATCCCGGAACAGCCTCCAAGCCTTTGTCAGGTTATCGATCTGCCTTTTCGCATGCAACAGAAAAAGCAGAAACGGCCTATTACAGTGTTCTTCTGGAAGATCATAAGATCAAAGCAGAACTCACGGCTACAACGCGTGTCGGAATGCATCAGTATACTTTCCCTAAGTCAGATGAGGCACATATTATTCTCGATTTAACTTCAGGAATTTACAACTACGATAAAAAGAATGTGTGGACTTTTGTTCGCGTAGAAAACGATACTTTAATAACAGGATATCGCCAAACCAGCGGATGGGCAAGAACCAGAACGGTTTATTTTGCCATGTCTTTCAATAAACCTATTAAGAGTTACGGACAAGGTACCCTTGAAAAAAGTGTGTACAGAGGTTTTTGGGGAAGATTTGATCAAACCAAGAATTTTCCTGAAATGGCCGGACGTGACCTGAAATTATTTTTTGATTTTGATACTCAAGAAGGCGAAAAAATCAAAATTAAAATGGCTTTATCTCCTGTGAGTTCCGCTGGTGCTCTTGAAAACATGAAGAAAGAAATTCCGGACTGGGATTTCGAACGTGTTAAAAAGCAAAGTCAGGAAGTTTGGAACAAAGAGTTGAATAAAATTCAAATTGAAGCCCTTCAAAAAGAAGATTTGGTTAATTTTTATACCGCGATGTACCATTCTTTCTTAGGGCCAACAGAGTACATGGATCTTGATGGTACGTACAAAGGTTTGGATATGAATGTACACAAAGCCGATAATTTCCGTAATTATACCAGTTATTCTTTATGGGATACCTATAGAGCTTTGCACCCGTTGTTTAATATTGTACAACCGGCAAGAAATTCAGATATGATCAGTTCTATGCTGGCACATTCAGATCAAAGTGTACATAAAATGCTTCCGATCTGGTCGCATTATGCCAACGAAAATTGGTGTATGATCGGTTATCATTCCGTTTCGGTAATTGCAGATGCTATTGTAAAAGGAAATACCAATTTTGATCCCGAAAAGGCACTTCAGGCTTGTGTAAATACCGCTAAAGTTCCGTATTACGACGGTTTAGAATTTTATATGAAAAAAGGGTACGTTCCGGAAGACAAAAACGGAGCTTCGGTTTCTAAAACTTTAGAATATGCCTATGACGACTGGGCAATTGCTCAGGCCGCTAAAAAATTAGGCAAAACCGAAATTTATAATGAATTTATTGAAAGGTCAAAAAACTATAAAAACGTGTATGATGCCAAAACAGGTTTCATGCGCCCGAAATTAAATGACGGAACTTTCAAAAAAGAATTTGATCCTTTAGATACACACGGACAAGGTTTTATTGAAGGAAATTCATGGAATTACAGTTTGTATGTACCGCACGACCCAGCTGAAATGATAAAATTAATGGGGGGTAATGATAAATTTAAGGTTCGTTTAGATTCTTTATTTAATATGCATCTGCCGGAGAAATATTTCGAAAATACAGAAGACATTACAAGAGAAGGAATCATCGGAAATTATGTTCACGGAAATGAGCCATCACACCATGTAGTTTATCTGTACAACTGGACCAATTCACCGTGGAAAGCACAAGACAAGATTAGAATGATTTTGAAAAAAATGTACCGCAACGGAGCAGACGGTTTAGGAGGAAATGATGATTTCGGACAAATGAGCGCCTGGTATATTTTTAGTAGTTTAGGATTTTACCCTGTTGCCCCCGGTTCTGACGAATATGCTTTAGGAAGTCCATTAGTAAAAAATGCGATTTTTAATCTGGAAAGCGGTAAAAATTTCGAAGTAGAAACGGTAAACCAATCAGATAAAAATGTGTTTGTGAGCAAAGTTCTTCTAAACGGAAAATTACTTTCCAAACCTTTCTTAAAACACTCAGATGTGATTAACGGAGGAAAAATTACGTTTTATATGAGTAGTAAACCTAATAAGAGTTATGGGTTGTAAGTACCAAAACTAATAAAGAAGAATTTTTAATCTGACAGGTTTTTAAAACCTGTCAGATTTCCTCATAAGTTAATGTCCCCCTGAGCGAAGTCGAAGGGCTTTTATAACGAACAGGGCTTCGACTTCGCTCAGCCTGACAATCGGATGGTATTGAAATTTGCGAATATTAGCGCAATTCGTGGCTAAAAAAACATTGCAAACAAAAAAGACAAACATAATGGAGTTTGCAAAAAACTTCACGAAATTTGCCTTTCAAATAAAATTACAATCACTATGAAAATAAATCTAAAATCGGGAATTGATAAATTGCTTTTCGGAATGAAGCAAAATGATGTAACGGCTGCTTTAGGAAAACCGGATAAAAATTACAATGACGAAGATGATAATGTAATTTTCGTATATAATGCCCAAAAAATCAGACTGACTTTTTATCAGGAAGAAGACATGAGATTAGGTTATTTAGTAGCTTCAGCCAATGATTTAGAAGTTTTTGGATTCAAACTAATCGGAAGAAAAATTGCTGATGTAAAGAAAGATTTGGCAACAAAAGGAATCACAAAATACAATCAGGAAACCTTTGATACTTTCGAGAATTACTTCAACGAAGACAACTGGTTTATTCTTCAAACCGAATTTGATGAAGTAGTAAAATTTGAAGTTGGAGCAATCATCAACGACAAAGACGAATTTGACTGGAAATTCCCAGTAAAAAAATAATTTTAAAACAAAGGCTTTTAGTAAAACTGAAAGCCTTTGTTGTTTTAGGGAGGTAGCCATGTGTTATAAATTGGCTCGTTTGTAGTGATTTTTATCAAACCGTGTCCTTTCGACGAAGGAGAAATCGCATCCAATATTCGACAATAGTGAGTGTAATCCACTAGTGTGATTTCTCCTTCGTCGAAAGGACAAATAGAGCGTTTTCTTTATAAATAATAAACAAAAAAACCGACAATCACTTGTCGGTTTTTATATATTCAGATTAAAAAGATTATCCTTTTAACCAAGCATTTTTAAGTTTCTCTTTTGAAGCATCGGTAGCTTTAAAAGTTTCTGTCTCTTCATACGGTAATTTTACAGTTCCTTTTATAGTTTGCGCTGCACCACCACGTTTAATTTGAAGCGTGATAGCATCATTTTCTTTCCAGTTTTCACTTTCTGTGATTAACTCATAGATGTTCGTTAATGAGTATGGTTTATTGTTTACAGATACAATGATATCACCACCTTTTAAGTTTAGATTTTTGAAAAAATCATTTGGCTCGATATCCGAACGAACCGCAATCTCTTTGGTTTGTTTGTCAATTGTGATATAAGGAGTTTGACCTTTTAAGAAAATTGAACCCGGTTTTTTCTCTGTTGCTTTTGTTACACCAACTTTAGCTAAATAAGTGTCATAAGGAATTGGAGTAGTACCTTGTACATATGTTTTCAGGAATTCACCCACTTCAGGATACGTCAATTCTGTGATTTTTGCAAAAAGCTCATTGTCGTTAAACGGTTTGTCTATACCATATTCATTAGATAATTTGTGCATTAGATCAAGGATTCCTCTTTCTCCGTTGCTTTTTTCTCTGATGATGATGTCAATACACATACCAATTAAAGCTCCTTTTTGATATACATTTAGGTATTGATCTTTATAAGGTTGCTCTAAAACATTCGCACTCATTACCGTAAAAGACATCGTGTCGTTTAAACGTTTAGCTTGTTCGATTTTATCAGCAATACGAGTGTAGAATTCAGCTTCATCAATTAAACCTTGATTGATTTGAAAAAGATTCGCAAAATATTCTGTTACCCCTTCGTACATCCATAAATGCTCAGACATTTTTGGCGCGTTATAATCAAAATATTGAATTTCTTTTGAATGGATCGTTAATGGTGTTACGATATGAAAAAACTCGTGAGAAACCACATCTTTCATAGATTCTACCAACTTTTCTTTTGGCATAGATTCCGGTAAAACTACTGTTGTAGCAGTAGGATGCTCTAAAGCTCCAAAACCATGAGCGTCATCTTTAGCCATGCTTGATAAATACAACAAAACCGTGTATTTTTTTGTAGCATTTACTTTTCCTAAAAAGTTCTTCTGAGCGGTCATCATCGTTTTCATTTCCGGAGTGATACTTTCAGCCGTAAATTTTCCTGTTGGAGAATATACTGCGATCAAAATATCCATTCCGTTTACATTAAACGTAGTGTAATCCGGTTTAGAATACATAATCGGATTCTCAACCAAAACGGCATAACGTGGCGTAGAAAACACATCACTTGTTTTGCTTGCGTCTTCGTCTGTCATTGACGTTGCTCCCCAAAGTGCTTCAGGATGTGTGATGGTTACTTTATAAGGAACATCTAACTTATCTTTAAAATACCCAACAAAACCGTGTGTATTGACCATGAAGTTCACTCCCGCGTTGATATTAGTTCCGGCTGGTGAGAAAACATCGTCATTACCAAATCCGGTTCCTTTTTCAGTATCAAAAGTATCACCAACTAAATAGGTGATTTTTTTTAATGTTTTAGCATTTGAGATTGACCATGAATTATCGTCAATTCTTTTTACTGTTAATGCATTTCCTTTAGCGTCAAAAGCTTTGAAATCATCAGAATATTTACCGTAATTATCAGTAGAATAAGTTCCCGGTACTGTTTTAGGAATACTGTAAATTACCTCGTCTGTCTTGATTTGTGGAGGTGTAACGGTTACTAAAACCTTATCGTCTTTAACATCTGTAAGGTTAATGTTAACGTCGACCGTATTTGATTTTGCAGCTCCGGAAGAAGTACCGGTTTTACAGCTCCATAATGTTATGGCGAGCGCTAAAGTGTAAATTATTTTTTTCATTATGTTTGAGTTTAGTTATCTGTGTTGGACTGACAAAATGTAAAATTGTTACAGAATTGTCAGGAAACTTTTAAAAATAAAAAAAACTCCTGATTCACAGGAGCTTTATTTTAGTCTAGTTTGTTCTTTATATAATATTTGCCATCCAAATCTTCATCAAAATCATCAATTTTAACGGGTTTTGGTTTCGGTTTATTTGCTAAAGCTTTCTTTTTCCACATCTCAAATTTTTCAAGAGGCATCTTCTTCTTCAAGATTTCCAGTACTTCTTTTTCTGCCAATCCAAATTCTTTTTTGATAATTTCAAATGGATTCTTTTCTTCCAGGGCTAACGAAACAAGTTTTTCCGTTTGCTCCCAATTCAATTCTTTGCGGTTACTCTTTTTCATCTCGTGAAAATTAATTCAAAAATAGGGGTTAATGATTAGTAGATTGATTTTCAATTTATATATCAATATTAATAAAAAAAATAATTAGTTGGTTCGATCGAGTATATTTTTTTTGTGTTTTTAACTGTTTTTTGCTGATCTGGATTCCTGAAAGGGAATATGAAGTAGATTTTTTAATTTATTATTTTCTTCGGGTTGCATATGAGTGTCTACGCCATAAACAATGTGTTCCTTCGGAAGTGAGGTAAAAGTTCCGAAAAGACGGTCCCAAATCGAGAATATATTTCCATAATTACTGTCTGTATAAGGCAAAACATAATGATGGTGTACTTTATGCATATTGGGAGAAACGAGAAAATAACTTAAAAAAGCATCCAGCTTTACAGGCAGCGAAATATTGGCATGATTGAACTGAGAAGCTATTACGGATAAGGATTGGTATAAAAACACCATCCACATCGGGCTTCCAACCAGTAAAACCCCAAATGTAGTAAATACAAAACGGATGACACTTTCTCCGGGATGATGTCTGTTGGCACTTGTGGTGTCTATCCAGGTATCGGTGTGATGTATTAAGTGAAAGCGCCACATGAATTTTACTTTGTGCTGTACAAAATGGGCCAAATAAGCGCCAATTAAGTCTAAAAGTAATAATCCCATAATGGTGTATAATGCAATTGGGATTTCGGGTAGCCAATTTAAAAATCCAAAATGATGTTCCGTAGTCCAATTGGCAGTTTGAATCAAAATAAAAGCCAGAATAAAATTGACAATAATCGTCGTAAAGGTGAAAAAGAAATTGAGACCTGCATGATTCCATTTTTTGTATTTCATTTGAAATAGGGGAAAGGCATTCTCAATTAACCAAAAAAGGGTTATTCCTCCAATCAGAATTAAACTTCGGTGGGAAGAGGGAATCGTGCTAAAATAGGCTATTATTTCATTCATGATTCTATAAAGGATTTTATCAAATTTAAGTAATTTATTGAAATATAGGGATAAAAGAAGTGATTGTTTCGCTTTTACGATCTCGCAAAGTCGCTAAGCCGCTAAGTTTTTTCTACTTATTTTTAAGCTTTACCTTTTTGTTTTCCACTATTAGTTTCTCGAAATGTCATGGAGTCTCAAAGTTTTTTTTTCTGCTTTTTCATTAAAAGGTTGCGATTTTGCGACTTTGCGAGATTTTTACGTCCTGTAACTTTTGAATTTGTGTCGCTTTATATGATGTTCGTTAGTAGTTAAACATAAAAAAAGAGAAAAGCGAAGGGGTTACTTCACTTTTCTCTTTTTTGCGATTGTAGTAGTACTGTATGTCTACTTATTTCGGGATTATGATTTTTTTATGAGGCTGATAATAAACAACAAAACCCATGCACCTCCAGCGGCTATAATAATCTGCCATAACAGTCCGCCACCGCCAATGCCAAGTTTAGCTGCCAGCCATCCGCCAAAGATTCCACCAATTATTCCAACAATAATATTACCAAAAAGGCCAAAACCACCACCTTTCCATAATTGACCTGCTAGCCATCCTGAGATTGCTCCAATAAGTAAAAAATATAAAAAGCCCATAAGTTTATGTTTTATAAGTTATTAATTGATTTTGAATCTTCGTTTTACGCTTCGTCGTGATTCTGCAGTAAGGTTTTGTATATAAACCCTGCGACTATAGCCCCTAAGATCGGCGCCACCCAGAATAACCAAACTTGTGATAATGGTTCTCCACCAGTGAAAACAGCCTGAGATAAAGATCTTGCAGGATTTACAGAAGTATTTGTGATTGGAATACTAATTAAATGAATTAAGGTTAGTGCCAAACCAATTGCAACTCCGGCGAATTTTCCGTTGGCAAATTTATCTGTAGCACCCAAAATTACCAATAGGAAAAATAAAGTCAGAACAAATTCAGCTATAAAGGCAGATTGCAAAGAATAACCATCAGGAGAAAAAGCTCCGAATCCGTTTGAGGCAAAGGCTCCGGCTTTGGTATTGTCGATTGCAAAACCCGCTTTTCCGGATGCAATAGTAAACAAAGTACCAGCGGCTGCTATAGCTCCAACGCATTGTGCAATGATATAGGGAATCAGGTCTTTTGCAGGAAATCTGCCTCCGGCCCATAAACCAAATGATACAGCGGGATTAAAATGTCCGCCTGAGATATGCCCGACAGCGTAAGCCATTGTCAGAACCGTAAGACCAAAAGCAAGTGCTACACCGGCAAAACCAATTCCTAAATCAGGAATTCCTGCTGCAAAAATTGCACTACCACAACCTCCAAAAACTAGCCAATAAGTTCCGAAGAACTCTGCAAATAATTTTTTCATAGTAAATAATTTTAATTAATATTTAGTTGTTAACGGGTATATAGATACGCCCATAAAATCAATGCGACTTGTAAGGGCAAGCGTACTAATAGAATGAAATTTAACAAAGAAAAACCCTTCTTACTCCTTTGAAACATATACCAATTAGCAGGAAATACAGCAATTAACAAGGCTATAATTCCCCAAGCGGCAATAACTCTCGAAAAAGGAAGGGTGAGGAGGATGCCTAGAATAATTTCGGCAGCTCCACTTAAACTATTTAATAATTTGGGGTTCTGAAAATAAGGGGGAATGATTCTGATGTACATTCCCGGGTTTTTAAAATGATTAATTCCGGCAATTATATATAGAAAAGCCATTAAATATAAATGCCAAGGTAAATTCATGATATCTTGTTTATCACGAATTTATAAAAAAATTAACAAATATTGTATTATTAAGCTCTTTTTTTTGGAACTATATAAAATAGATTATTTTTTGCCTTTAAAATTTACATTCATTATAATGATAGCCAGAATGATTAGGATAATTCCAACCCATTGTAAAAAGATTACTTTTTCATTCAGTAAGAAGTAAGCCATCATTACTGAAACAGGAAGTTCAAGTGCTGAAACGATACTTCCTAAACCAATTCCAGTTAGTGGAAAACCAGCATTCATAAGCATTGGAGGGATGATCGTTCCGAATAATGACAATACAATTCCCCATTTCAGGAAAATAGCAAGGTTAAAAGGTGTTACTTGAGTAAAAAAAGCAAAAGAAAACACAATTACAGCGCCACCCAATAGCATGTACAAACTACGTTGTGCCGATGAAATTTCGGTTGCAACACGATTAGCAGTAAACATTGTTGTCGTAAAAGAAGCTGCAGCCATAACCCCCCAGGCGATACCTCTCCAATCAAGGACTACATCATTTTGAATGATATTGGTTGCCAGTACAGTTCCCACCAGTACAATAAATACGGCGATCACTTTTTGTTTAGAAGGTAATTTTTTCTCTAAAATCATTTCAAGTAAAACCCCCATCCAAACGGTTTGCATTAATAAAACAATACCAATTGAAACCGGAATATACTTTACAGCCAGGTAGTAGAACAAACTGGTCATTCCCAGAGAAGTTCCCGCTGTCATTAAACTAATGATATTTTTAGGAGTAGCTTTTACTACTTGATTTTTATTTCTTATTTTCTGAAAGGCATTGATTAATAAAATCCCTGCAATTCCAAGTACAAATTGAGATGTTGTTACCTCGGCTGTGGTATATCCTTCTGAATAGGCCATTTTTACAAAAGTGGCTAACATTCCGAAAGTTGTAGCGCCTAAAGCAACTAAAAATACTCCTTTTAATACATTGTTTTGTGACATTCTGACTTGTTTAGTTTAAAAAATTAAAGCCGGCAAAGGTAAGCTATTTTGCTTAGGATTAAATGTTAAAACTGTGATAAACTTGTTAGCCCTTAAGTATCAGGGGCTAGTTCTTTCTTAGTGAGATTTCTCGTTCGTTGAAATGGCGATGGAGAGAAAAAAAGAGCTTGCAGGAGATAAGAAGATGTGTTAAATGTTGGCAGACAGGATTTAAGTTTTAGTCAATAAAAAAACCATCAGAAAACAATTCCTGATGGTTTAATTTTTATATAACAACCGAAGTCTGAAATATTTATTTCACAGGTTGCGTATTGTAAGTTTCGATTTCGAAAACTAAAGTTGCGTTTGGTGGAATCACTCCTCCGGCACCTTTTTCTCCATAAGCTAAATTAGAAGGAAGAAAGAAGATTGCTTTTTCTCCGTCGGTCATCATGTCTAATGCTTCGATAAAACCTGGAATCATTCCGTCTTTTTTACCAACTGCAAACGGAAAAGCCTGATATCCTTTTTGCGCATCTCTGTTCGCATCATATTTACCATAGGCTTTTGCTACATTGGCAATGCTGCTGTCAAAAAGATTTCCATCTTCAAAATAACCTGCATAGTGGAAATAGATATTACTTCCTTCTGCTAATTTTACTCCGGAACCTTTTTGAGTGATTTTATATTTTAAACCGGAAGCCGTTGCAGTTGCAGTAGCTTTAGTAGCGGCAAAGTAAGCTGCTTTTTCGGTTACCACTTTTTGACTTTCGGCTTTTTTAGCTTCTCCTTTTTTAGCATCATCACTGATTACTTTTAAAGCATCAAATTTCTTAGCAGCAGCACCTTTGCGTGTAATGGTAATTTTGGTCATCACATCGTCCTGAACGATTTTATTCACAACATCCATTCCTGAAACTACGTGACCAAAAATAGTGTGTTTGCCATTCAACCAAGGCGTATCTTTATGTGTGATAAAAAATTGACTTCCGTTGGTAGCCGGACCTGAATTGGCCATAGCTAAAACACCACCTTTTTCAAATTTTAAATCTGGTACAAATTCATCTTTAAAAGAGAATCCAGGACCTCCCGAACCGTTTCCGTCCGGATCACCACCCTGAATCATAAAATCATTGATAACTCTATGGAATTTTAATCCGTCGTAAAATGGCTTTCCTTTTAGTTTTTCCACTTTTACATTAGGGTTTTTTCCTTCAGCTAAAGTGATAAAGTTAGCTACTGTTACAGGCGCTTTTACATACTCTAAAGACAAAACAATGGTTCCTTTAGTTGTAGCAATTGTTGCAAAAATTCCTTCAGCAGGATTTGTTGCTTTCGGAGCTACTTTTGTTGTAGTTGTTTTTGCGGCCGGTTTTGCAGCCGGTTTTTTGGTTGCTTGTGCCTGAATATTGACTACTGCCAAGCAAAATAAGAATAGAAATTTAAATTTCATTGTATTTAGAATTTAAGTCTATATTAATTATTGTGGTTTCTCTAATAATTGAACTTCAAAAATGATATTCGCATTTGGTGGAATAACTCCTCCAGCTCCGGCTTCTCCGTAAGCTAAGTGTGCCGGAATAAAAAGAACCGCTTTGTCTCCAAAAGAAAGTTTCTCGATTCCTTCAATAAATCCCGGAATCATACCGTCTTTACGACCTGCCTGAAATGGAATTGGCTGGTAACCTTTTGCTTCAGCTCTTGCAGCATCAAATTTTCCGAAAGTTTTGCAAACCTCTTCGATACTACTGTCAAATAAAGTTCCGTCTTCTAGAAATCCTGCATAATGAATGTACAATTGTGTTCCGATCGCCGGTTTTTTACCTGTACCTTTTTCAGTAATAACATATTCTAAACCAGTGCTTGTTTTGGTAGCTTTTGGTTTTAAAGAAGTATAATAAGCTACTTTTTCTTTCTGAACTTCTGCGTATTTACCTTTTTCTTTTGCTATTTCTGAAAAATAATCGTGAAATACTTTTACAGCATCAAACTTTTTTGCAGCTTCACCATTTCTGATAATAGTAACAGTGGTGATGTTATCGTTTTGAACGACTTTATTAACGACATCCATTCCTTTGTCCACTACATGACCAAAAATAGTATGTTTTCCGTCTAACCATGGTGTTTCAACATGTGTGATGAAAAATTGGCTGCTATTTGTTCCCGGACCATTATTTGCCATGGCCAAAACACCACTTTTGTCAAATTTTAAATCAGTGAACTCGTCTTTAAATTTGTATCCGGTATCGCCAGAACCTGTTCCTAAAGGATCTCCGGTCTGGATCATAAAATTCTCAATAACACGGTGGAATTTTAATCCATTAAAGAAAGGTTTCTTTTTTAGGTTTTCATCCGTTACAAATTCATTTTTGCCTTCTGCTAACGTTACAAAATTGGCAACTGTTATAGGTGCTTTTTTATAATCTAACTCAACAATAATGCTTCCTTTATTAGTTTCAATTTCAGCGTATAAACCATCCGGTAAGTCACTGTGTTTGTCTTTACAAGAATAAAACGAGGTAGCGGCTAATAGTAATATTAAAATACTCTTTTTCATTTTTTAAATGTTGTTTTATGGGTTTAAAGTGTCTTTTTTAGTCTGAACTACTGGCTTTGGAGCAACCGGTTTTGGAGTTTGTGTACTCGGTGTCGTTGCTTTTGGAGCTTCTTCAGGTGTGAAATTTTTAAGGGTAACGGTACAAATTAAGGATTGATTGGTTCCTATTTTTTTATTGTCTCCATGATAACCATAAGCGATATGTGATGGAAATAAGAAGTTTACAGTTTCGTTTTTGCGCATCAATTTAATTCCATCGCGCAATCCCATCATGATTTCTTGTTTGTCTACATGATACGTTTGCGGGCCAAGTTCAGCTTCGGGATAGATAATTTTGCCTTGTATGTCTTTTATTTCCAGATTATAATAAGCTATATCTCCTCTTTTTGGACGTAACGTATCAATCAGATTTTGTTCCTCATAAGCATACCAATAACCTTTTTGTGAAGCAAAATACTTTACTTTGGGATTACTTTTGATTATTTTTTTGATGATATCTTCTTCACTGGCAACTAATTTTTTGTTCCGATCAGCTGATTTTTTCATGAATGTACCCGAAGTTCTTGAAATAGGTCTTCTGGCTTCTTCGTGTTGTTTACAGCCTACCAATAAAACGGCAAAAAGTAGGGCACAGCTGCTTAGTTTTAAGTAGTTCATATGGGGTTATATTTTTAGTTTAGTTACTAAATCTTCAAATTTTTTGATGGTCTCTTCCATAGAAACATCAGATCTTCCACCAGCGGCATTGCTGTGACCTCCACCATTAAAATGGTCTCTGGCAAACTGATTTACATCAAATCCTCCTTGCGAACGAAATGATATTTTGATGATTTTCTCGTCTCTGTTTTCTATAAAAATAGCTGTGAAATTAATTCCTTTGATGCTTAATCCATAATTAACTATTCCTTCTGTGTCGCCTTTTATGTAGTTAAAAGAATCCAATTCGTCTTGTGTAAGCGTTGTATAAGAGGTTTTATGCTCTTCAAATACTTTCATGTTTTGCAAAGCGCGACCTAACAATTGTAAACGGCTGTACGAGCTATTATCAAATAAAAGTACTGGAATCTGCGTATTTTCGACACCCAAATCAATTAATTCGGCTATAATGCGGTGTGTATTTCCGGTAGTTCCGGGAAAGCGAAAAGAACCTGAATCGGTTAGGATTCCGGTATAAATACAGGTAGCAATGGTTTGGTCTAGATCTTCTTTTTTATCTAAAAAGGAAATGAAATTGTAAACCATTTCACAAGTAGAACCAAAAGTAGTATCAGAGTACATATAAGTCGCATAATCATCAGGTCTTTGATGATGATCGATCATAATAAACGGAACTTTTAGCTTGGCTAAAGTGTGTTCCATTTCACCCGTACGATGAAAAGCATTAAAATCGAGTGTAAATACGATCTCTGCTTCTTCTAATATTTTAGTACAGTTTTCGGTGTCTTTTTCAAATATTTTTACGGTTTCCGAACCTGGTAACCAAGCTAAGAAATCAGGGAAATCATTAGGTGCAATCACCGTTGGCTGATGATTGTTTTTTAATAAAAAATGGTATAAACCCAACGTAGATCCCATGGCATCACCATCTGGACCTCTATGCGGGATTATAGCGATTTTCTTTGGGGTTGCGAGCAACAATTGTATCGCTTGAATATCTTGTATTTTCATAGTGTGCGAATTTACATTTTTTTAATGTAATGCTGAAAAGATTTTAGAGATTCTTGGGTTTCAGTTTATAGCCGTGGTTTAAGTTCTTAGTTTTCGGTCTCAGTCTCAGTCTTCAATTCACATTTCATAATTTTGATCTTGAACCACAAAAAAAAAATCAAAGCCACTTCTGATACAACTTATATTTAGCACCCTTGACAATCTGCGATTTATAAATCCCTACCGAACCTGAAGAAAAATAAGCAATGGTACAGGCGATCGCAATAAATAGCCCGGGTTGGATTCCAAATAACTCCATTCCCATAATGGTGCAGGCAATGGGAGTGTGGGTAGCACCCGAAAACACGGCTACAAAACCCATTCCGGCCAAAAGGGCTATTGGCATAGGGACGACAAGAGAAAGTGCGCTTCCTAATGTAGCTCCGACAAAAAATAACGGAGTTACTTCTCCACCTTTAAAACCAGCTCCTAACGTGAATCCCGTAAATAGAATTTTGAGTAAAAAGTCATACCACGGATTTGCATTTGAAAAGGAATCCACAATGACAGGGACACTCAAACCAGCAAATTTGGTAAATCCGAAACCTGCAATGGCAATGGACAAAACGATTCCTCCAACAAATGGACGCAATGGCGGATATTTAATGTTTTTTGAAAATAAAGAACTCCAAAAATGAGTAGTTCTCGAGAACAGCAAAGCTGCAATGCCAAATAAGACGCTAATAAGGACGGTGTAAAATAAGTTCGTAAGATTGATTTCGGGCACATCGGGAATACGGTAATGCGTGTGTTTGACCTGCCAGAATTCAACCGTAAAATAAGCGGCGTAAGCTACTAAGAAGGATAAAATAATACTTTTAAGGTTGATTTTACTAAAGTACAGTACTTCCAAAGCAAAAATTGCTCCTGCCAAAGGCGTTCCGAAAACAGATGCAAAACCCGCACTGATCCCGAGAATAATCAGAATTTTTCGCTCTGATTGCTCTAATTTAAAAAGTTTTGTAAACTGATCGGCAATAGCGCCTCCCATTTGTACTGCTGTACCTTCGCGTCCGGCAGAACCACCAAATAAATGGGTAAGTAAGGTTCCCGCAAGGACCAAAGGAGCCATTTTGAACGGAATGGTTTTCTTTGGGGTTTCGTATTCTTCCAACAATAGATTATTGCCTTTTACAACAGATTCTCCCCAGTAATAGTAACTCAATCCAACAAGTAATCCGCCAATGGGTAAAAACCAGATGATCCAGTTGTGGTGGATTCTAAATTGTGTAATCCATTCTAACGAAACTAAAAAAAATGCTGAAGCCGATCCTGAAAAAAAGCCTATTAAAAGACAAATGAGAATCCATTTAAGGACTGTCAGGAGTGTAGTTTTAGAATCAGGTAGAGCCATTTGTAGGTTTAGTTTTTTTAAACACGAATTTCACAAATGTACACGAATTTTATTTTTTTTGCCACAGATTAAAAAGATTCGCACAGATTGTTTAATCATTTTAATCCTTTAATCTGTGGCAAAGTAATTAACGCAATTAGTTTAATTCGTGGAAAAAAAAATTACTGAACTACAGCCGTAAATTCAATTTCAACTAAATATTCTGGAGCAACCAATTTACTGATTTCATAAAAACCCGTTGTCGGTTTTACATCTTTGAAAAAAGAAGAATGCGCTCTGGCAACCTCTTCAAAAGTGGTAATATCGGTTGTGAAAATACGAGTTCTGATTACATCTTTCATTCCAACATTTAGATCTTCCAGCACTTTTTCTACACGTTCCAGAATATTAAAAGTCTGTGCATACGCATCGTCAGCTTTTACTTTATCGCCATCAACAATTGCCACAGTTCCTGAAACTTCAATGATATTGCCAATGCGTACAGCGCGACAATATCCCATTTTGTCTTCCCAAGGTGATCCTGTTAAGATGTTTTCTCTTTTCATTTGGTAGTATTTTATTGAATTGTTTTATTCCTTTTTTAAAACAAATCCCGGTTAGTTAATTAGGCTGCAATTTATAAAATAGGAAACTGAAAAGCGCAAATTTTATTTGAAATCAATTTCAAAATCAAGCTTTTTTGTGATATTTTAAGAAATCGTTTTTTAAGACCTACTTGGTTTGATGGTGTTCGAAAAGACGAAGTTTATTTTGAGTTATCGTTAAGTTTTGTTGTAGCGTTTCAATCTTACTTAATAAATGCGCTATGGCATCAATCCCTTCAAAATTAATTTTCAGATCATAATGCAACCGGATCATTTTTTCTATGGCAGGCAAGTGTTTAAGGTGCAGATATTCATCATCTTCCTGAACAATAATTTCTACCAATCCGTAATTATTTAGTTCGGTTATAAAGGTGTATTCAATTTCGTGATACGTACAAAATTGTTTGATTTGGATTAGGTTTTTACTGCTCATGATTGCTTATTTTAGATAATTCTTCAAATAATTCTTTTTCCTTCTGGGATAATTTTGTGGGGAGTTTTAAAGTATAAGTAATGTATAAATCTCCAAACTGACCTTCTTTTTTGTAGACCGGAAAACCTTTTCCTTTTAATTTGACTTTTGTTCCGGGCTGTGTTTCTTCGGGAACTTTTATTTTTACTTTTCCGTCAAAAGTGTTTACGAAAATCTCACCTCCCAAAATAGCGGTGTACAAATCGAGAGCAACATCGGCGTATAAATTATTGCCTTCGCGTTTAAAATTAGAATTGTTTTCTATAGTGAAGGTAATGTACAGATCACCGCTGGGGCCTCCGTTTGCTCCTGGTCCGCCATGTCCCGGAATTTTTATGATTTGACCGTTTTCCACTCCTGCAGGAATCGTAATCCGGATATTTTTACCATTTACCGTCAGATTTTGTTTGTGGGTGTTGTAAGCAGAATCTAAATCCAATTGTAGTTCGGCATTATAATCCTGGCCTCTGTATTTGGATTGCCTTTTGTTGCCGCCAGTTGAACCGTACATGGAATTGAAAAAATCAGAAAAATCACTACCGGAGAAATCACCTCCTGAAAAGTCGTTATAATCAGAACTGCTTTGTTGCCTGGTTTGCTGTTGTTGATTGGGATTGTAACCTGCCTTTTCAAATTCGTCCGCATGTTTCCAGTCTTTTCCGTATTTGTCGTATTTTTTTCGGTTTTCGGGATTGCTTAAAACTTCATTGGCTTCATTGATTTCTTTGAACTTTTTCTCCGCTTCTTTATCGTTTGGATTCAAGTCGGGGTGGTACTTTCGAGCCGCTTTTCGATAGGCTTTTTTTATTTCGGCGTCAGTAGCAGACTTTGTAATTTCTAATGTTTTATAGTAGTCGATATAATCCATTTTTCTAGTTTTTAATAAAGGTAGATTAAAACATTGAAATTAGGAGTAAGTTGTTAATTATCAAAATGATATATTTTTTTAAAAGAAGAATTTAACTAAGACGTAAAATAGCATCGGTATATTTTTGTGGTATTAAAAATTTAGTTTTTTGATTTTTTGGCAGGTTTTTTGTTTCCAAAAATTAGCCTAATATATTGTTATAAAAGTCTTAAAGTTGTAGTGCCTAATTAAATTATGCTATTTTTGTGAAGCTACACTTGATTTTATAAAAATTATAAAAGCCTATTCGATAATACTTTTTCAATGAAGCAAATTCTATTTTTCATATTATTTTTTACTGCTGTAACTGTATCAGCTCAAACTGAATTCAGTACAAAATTTAAGTCGATTCCGGCTCCAAAATTTAGTGCGAAACCTAAAAAGATCCCGTCTCCGGAAATCAAAAATCCTGCGGGAACTAACTTAGATGTTCCAAGTATAAAAACACCTAACGTTTTTGATAATACCAGTATTACTCCTAAGTCTAAATTTCAAATAGGAGAGCAGAAAAGTACTTTTACAATGTCAACCGAAACTGATTTTGCCAATCCTGGAGATCGTTATGTTGGGAAAATGGAAAAGGATTTGGATAAGGCCGTAAAAGAAGCGGGATTAAAAGAAGGCAGGGGACCATTAGTTAGAAAAAACCTTGAATTTGGTGATATTTATACAAGTTCTACTTATTTTATAATAAAATGCCGTGATGCCGGGGCGATCGATGGTGATATGATAAAGGCCGTTTTTAATGAAAATGTTATAGTGCAGAGAATGGTATTAGAGTCCAACTATCAGCAATTTAAAATAACTTTTAATGAAGGTTTTAATACTTTCGAATTAGAAGCACTTAATATCGGAAGCCTTGGAGGAAATACAGGTGGATTTGAAATCTACGATGCCGAAGGTAATCTGATCTTATCTGATTATTGGAACAACCTGGATACAGGATTTAAAGCGAAATTTGTTATCGTAAAACAGAAAAAGCTTCTTACAAAAGCTGCAAAATAATTTCAAAAAGACATAAAATTTAAAAGGTATAAAAGGAAAAGCGGGTTGCTATTTGTTTTTTTTACACCTTATAAACCTTTGTAACTTCGAATCTTTGTAGCTAAAATCAGAACAATGAAAAAAATATTAGTTTTTTCATTGTTCTGATTTTTCAAATTCGAATATAAAAAGTATTTTTGCGCATGCAACACAACGTACTTATTTTAGATTTCGGATCGCAATATACTCAACTTATTGCGCGTAGAGTTCGCGAATTAAATATATTCTGCGAAATTTTCCCTTACAATCACTTTCCAAGTGATTTATCACCTTATAAAGCTGTAATTTTAGGAGGAAGCCCATTTTCTGTTCGTGCAGAAGATGCTCCACATCCTGATTTGTCTCAAATTCGAGGTAAACTTCCAATGTTGGCAGTTTGTTACGGAGCACAATATTTAGCGCATTTTAGTGGTGGAGAAGTAGCTGCTTCTAATACCAGAGAATACGGTAGAGCTAATTTGTCTTATATTAAGGAGAATGAAGTTTTCTTTAACGGCGTTTCAGAAAACAGCCAGGTTTGGATGAGTCACAGCGATAGTATCAAAGCTTTGCCGACAAATGCAGTAAAATTGGCAAGTACTCATGATGTAGAATATGCAGCTTATAAAATTGAAGGCGAGACAACTTACGCGATTCAATACCATCCGGAGGTTTTTCACTCTACTGATGGATCAAAAATGTTAGAAAACTTTTTAGTTAACATTGCTGAAGTTCCTCAAAACTTTACACCAGGTGCTTTCGTAGAAGAAATGGTGGCAGAATTAAAAGAGAAATTAGGTGATGATAAAGTTGTTTTAGGATTGTCAGGAGGAGTAGATTCTACTGTAGCGGCAGTTTTATTACACCAGGCAATTGGTAAAAACCTGTACTGTATTTTCGTAAATAACGGTTTACTTCGTAAAAACGAATTCCAAAATGTATTAGATCAATACAAAGGAATGGGATTGAATGTAAAAGGAGTAGATGCCGGGGATCGTTTTCTTGGTGAATTAGCCGGAATCAGTGATCCTGAAACCAAACGTAAAACAATTGGTCGTGTATTCATTGAAGTTTTTGATGATGAATCACATTTAATCGAAGACGTAAAATGGTTGGCTCAGGGAACTATTTACCCCGACGTAATTGAGTCGGTTTCTGTAAAAGGACCATCGGCTACAATTAAATCACACCACAATGTTGGTGGATTACCGGATTATATGAAATTAAAAATTGTAGAACCACTTAGAATGCTTTTCAAAGATGAAGTAAGAAGAGTAGGAGCTACTTTAGGAATAGACCCTGAATTATTGGGAAGACACCCTTTCCCGGGACCAGGATTATCCATTAGAATTTTAGGAGATATCACTCCTGAGAAAGTTCAGATTTTACAAGATGTTGACGCTGTTTTCATCGATGGATTAAAATCTTGGGGATTATATGACAAAGTGTGGCAAGCCGGAGCGATCCTGCTTCCTGTAAATAGTGTTGGTGTAATGGGAGATGAGCGTACTTACGAAAAAGTAGTAGCGCTTAGAGCCGTGGAATCTACCGACGGTATGACTGCCGACTGGGTACATTTACCTTATGATTTCTTAATGAAAGTATCAAATGATATTATCAATAAAGTAAAAGGAGTAAATCGTGTGGTATACGATATAAGTTCTAAACCACCTGCAACAATTGAGTGGGAATAGTATTATTTTAAAGTAAGGCGTTACAATTTGTAACGCCTTATTTTCTTAACTCCGGTACGTATATCAAAAATACGGATGAATTTTTATGCGAATAAATGCAAGAAAAAGGAAGAACAGGAGTTATATAAGTAAAGGATTATTGTTAAGATCGGAATGGACTGAAGACAATAATCAAAAAAAAAACAAGCCGTCTGAATCCTGCTTTAAGCAAAAATTAGTATCTTGTTTTTTGAATTAAAAATTAAATTGTTTTAAGCCCCATTATGAAATATTATTTTACATTATTGTCTCTCGTTTTTTTAGTAACCTGTTCTGCTTTTTCTCAGGAAAAGGTAGTGAAATATACAGTTTCGAGCGGAGAAACAATTAATCAGATTGCGCAAAAATTTAAGGTAACTCCTTACGATATTTATCAGTTAAATCCGGATGCCAGAAAAGCTTTAGCTCCTAAGACCGTACTGTTAATTCCGACTAAAGGTGATAAATCAACACCCGCTAAAACGGAAGTAACTTCAATAAAGCCAAGTACATCAGGAAAAACAATTGTGCATGAAGTACAACCTAAAGAAACACTTTTTGGGATCGAAAAAAAATACGGTATTTCGGATGAAGCATTAAAAGCCGCCAATCCATTTTTGGTGACTAATGGTTTGCAAATTGGTCAGACGCTTACTATTCCATCAAAAGGAGCTGCAGTTAAAACTACTGCCGCAGTAAGTCCTAAAGCCACTAAAACACCAGCTCTTGAAAAATACATATATCATGATGTTGTACCAAAAGAGACCAAATATTCTATTGCAAAACAATACAATACGACGGTTGAAGATTTAGAGAAACGTAATCCGGATATTGTAGCAAATTTAGAAGTTGGACACCGAGTAACGATTAAAGGAACCGCTCCAAAAACAGAAGTGGCTACCCCTGTTGTTGCTAAAGTTGCAAAACCGGTTGAAACTAAAAAAGTTGATGAGTCTTCAAAGAAAGGCACAACTTATATGGACTATCAAGTGAAACCAAAAGAAACACTTTATAGTTTGTCAAGAACATTTCAATTAACTCAAGCAGAATTAACAGAATTGAATCCTTCTCTTTCTGAAGGAGTGAAAGAAGGAATGGTTTTAAAAGTGCCATCCGGATTCCTTGCACCAACTCCAATTATTGTTCAGCACCAACCAACTGAAAAAGCGGTAGAAAAGCCAGTTGATAATTCCGGTTCAGGAGCAATAAAAATTGTTGAAAAAGTAAAATCGGAAACGACTTCTGCGAATCCTGAAATAGTCGAGTTGACTAAAAAAAGAGGACAAGGTGAGCGTAAAAAATTAGTTTTATTAATGCCGTTTAATTTGGCAAAAATGCAGACTGATACCGTAAGTACTACAAATAGAATTAAAAGCGATAAATTTTTGAACATGACTCTTGATTTTTATTCAGGAGCGATGATGGCAATTGACTCGGCGAAGACCTTAAAATTACCAATTGATGTGTCGATTTACGATTCGCAAGAAACAAAAAGTACTTCTAATGTATTGAGTTTAATCGCACAGAATAAATTGCAGGATGCCGATGCAGTGGTAGGACCTTTTTATCAAGGTAATGCAGAAAGTACCGCTAATGCATTGCATTCGTACAATATACCGGTAATTTCTCCACTATCAAAAGATGCGGCCAATCCAATTGATAATTTGTACCAGTCTATCCCAACAAACGATGTCGTTAAAAATGCAGTTTTTGATTATATGCGTGCTAAAAACGGAAACATTGTTGCGGTAGTAGATAAGAAAAAGGAATCGGTTGTTACCTATATTAAGCAAAATCAAAAAGGAGTTGTTTTTGCTGCTTTAACAGAGACCGGAGGTTTAGATGCAGCAAACTTAAAAAGTTTGTTATTGCCTAACCGAATGAATTATGTGGTAATGGAAACGGCTAATACCGCTATGGTGAAAGCAACAATTAAAGCATTGATTGATGCGCAAAAAACTTGTCAGGTGCAATTGGTGATTTTAGAACCAAACAGCACTTTAGATACAGACGAAATTAGTTTTGAAAATTTAATAAAATTGAAATTAATGTATCCGTCAGTAACCCGTGAAAGTGATGAATCTGGTGTTTCAATCTTTAAAAAAGAATATCGATTGAAAAACAAAATAAATCCAAACACGTATGCGACTCGTGGTTTCGATGTAACTTTTGATACAATGATGCGTTTGGTTCAAGGTAAAACCTATCAGGAAACAGCAGATTTAATGACAACTGAACAAGCGGACAATAAATTTCAATATTACAAAAAAGAAGATGGCGGACACGCAAACAAAGGTGTTTACATTTTATATTACGATTCAGATTTAACTTTAAAAGTAGCCAATTAATGACATCAAAAGTAACCTATTTAGGGGATTTAAGAACGAAATCAATCCACGTGCAATCCGGAAGTGAAATCATTTCGGATGCACCATTAGATAATAACGGAAAAGGAGAAGCATTTTCTCCAACAGACACCGTAGCAAACGCTTTAGCAAGTTGCATGATGACGATTATGGGAATCAAAGCTCGTGATATGGAAATCAATATCAACGATTCTACAGCCGAAGTAACTAAAATAATGAACGCTGAACCAAGACGTATCGGAGCAATCGAAATTGTTTTTGAAATGAAAGGTACAACAGACGAAAAAAGCAAAACAATCTTAGAGCGTGCTGCCATGACCTGTCCGGTGTTTTTGAGTTTAAACAGTGAGATTGAAAAACGAATTACTTTTAATTGGAAGTAGTAATTTGTGTTTTTTAAAATAAAGGAAAAGAGGTCGTTACACTAGTGTAGCAGCCTCTTTTTTCATTAATAAGTCCAATATTTTTTTTTCTTATACTACGAGACTCCATATAACCCGGTTATCAGAAAAACGAAAATTACACTTTTTATCCAATCGAAAAGATCATTCAGCTTCACGATGAAAAGATCGCTCTCTAGAACGTATGTCGAAGGAAAAAGATGAGATGATGGCAAAGTTGGAGAAATTGATTGAAGGGAAATAAGATTTGCACGCAGATTTGGCAGATTTGACAGATTTTTTCTGTGATCTTCCGTTAAAATCCGCCGAATCTGCGTGCATATTTTTTTTAAACTCTTTTAATAGTGCCCTTTGCATGCTTTGTGAAGTCTAACCTCACGCTAAGTTTTTTTTTCACAAAGTTCACAAAACCATAACTAAGTTTTGGGGAGCTTACGTTTTTTCTCTGCGCCTTTAGCGGTTAAATGAGCGCAACAATAATAAATATTAAAATTGAAAAAAGGGCATCTAATAAATTTAAGATGCCCTTTCTCACTAACTAACCAAGAAATATTTAATTTGAAAACTCTAGTTTTTGTAGCTTGTTCCAACCTCCGCGTGTGAAATCAGGAATTTCTACAGGAGCTGAATTGTTGTCAAGAGAAATTTCTGTTAACGGACCTAAGCAAGACCATTCTGCTAAATCGTAAACGTCCATATCTAATGGCAATCCTTTTTGAAGGCAGTAAATTAATCGGTAGTCCATTACGAAATCCATTCCGCCGTGACCACCTACTTTTTTAGCTTGCTCTTCGATATCTTTTACAATTGGGTGTTTGTATTTTTCCATCAACGCTTTTTTAACTTCTGCAGGAACAAAAGAGTGAGCGCTTAATTTTTCATGATTTGGTTTTACATCATCCCCTAATTCTTTACCATCTAAAGCATAACCTTCCATTGGATATTTATTAGCAAAACCTTTAGTTCCGCTCAATTGATACATTCTGCTGTATGGACGAGGAGAAGTAACATCGTGTTGAATTTGAATAGTTTTTCCGTTTTCAGTACGAATCATCGTCATCGTATGATCTCCATTTCTGAAATCTTTAATTTCCTTTCCGGATTTTTCTTTGATGTAAGCCGGGTTTCCAACTGCTTTCGTATCCATAGAAACTAAGAAATTCATTTTATCACCACGGTGAATATTAAGTGCCTGACAAGCCGGTCCCATACCGTGAGTAGCATAAATATCACCACGATGTTTGATATTGTAATCCATTCTCCAGTTGTTCCAATACTCACCCCAGAAAGGTTGTAAACCATGAATATAAGATCCTTCTGCATGAAGAATTTCTCCAAATAAACCTTGTTGCGCCATGTTTAATGTCGTAAGTTCAAAGAAATCATACACACAGTTTTCAAGCTGCATACAGTGTTTACGTGTTTTTTCAGAAGTATCGATCAGTTCCCAGATTTCTTTCATTGTCATTGCTCCAGGAACTTCTATTGCAACGTGTTTACCATCTTTCATAGCCTGAACACCAATCATAGCGTGATGTTTCCAGTCTGTTGCGATGTATACTAAATCTACATTTGGTAATGCTGTAACTTTTTTCCATGCATTTTCATCACCATAAAATTCCTGTGCTTTTGCAAGTCCTTGTTTGGTTAAGATTTCGTTTGCTTTAGAAGTGTTTTCCTGTGTCATATCACATAAAGCGACAATTTCAACACCGGGTATATGAGTCATGCGTTCTACTGCTCCGGGGCCGCGCATTCCAAGACCTATAAAAGCAACACGTACGGTTGGTAGTGGTGTTGCTGCCAAACGTAAAACGTCAGTTTGACCTTTTGCACGTGACGGGGTTTTGGTTTTGATCATTTGCGCCGATACAATTGCTCCACAAAACAAAATGCAAACGGTTAAAATGAATTTTAAATTACTAGTTTTCATAATTAATTTGATTTTAAATGATTTGATAATCTACTAGATCGATTATCGATAATATAAGTAGTTTTTGTTTTTATTAAAGATTATCTACGGTAAAGTAGTGAAATTTATTTCCGGTTTTTTATTCGTTAATGGCCTTGTAAATGTAGTTTTTGGAGTTGTAAAATCATTAAAGAAACCACCATTTTTCAGGAAGAAAGAACCATTTTCTGCACCACCGGCAAAATCCATTCGGTATTCTTTTGCACCCGTATTGTCGTTTGTGAATCGAGCGGTATTAATTTCAGTCCAAGCACCTTTATCATCGCAAATCCATTGATTGTTGAATAACACTTTACGCGAGAAATCTCCTTGTTCCGGAACGAAATTTTCTAAGAAGGAATGAAATCTTTTTAAGTAAGTATTGGTTTCAGGACGATTAAAACTCGCAATTAACAACCATTTGTTTACTTCAGGAGCGAAGAAATAAGCAGTGTAAGTAGTGGTATTATTTCCGGCTGGAAGTCCGCGTAGTAAAAACTTGTAGGTTGTACCTGCTTTCCAGTTGTATTTTAGGTAACTCTGTCCGCCTGAACCTTCATTTCCGAATTCTCCTGTATATACATTTTCTCCTTTTTTCAACATTTTAATTTTATGAGAATCAGGAATACTGTTTGGATCATCAGTAGTAAACGGACTCCATACAGAGAATAAAACTCTTCTTTCTGTCGATGAGTTTACCTGAATTCCGAAATAACCTTCGCCAAAACCATTTGCCATAAAATAAGAACCAATTTTGTCCTCGTTTTCAGGAATTGTCAATTCGTTGTAATACCATTCGGCATTGATGCTTTCCTGTACTTGATAATTTAAGTGAACAGATGGACCACGTCTTCCCCAGTGATAGAAACTACCTTCGTTGTTAGGTACGTAGGCTATTTTACCATCATAATCAGCACTGGCAATCGTTAAGCGACTAATAGACGGAAAACGATCGCCTGTTTTGCTGATTCCTTTTATTTTGACAGCTACATAACCGGCTTGTTTAATCGTCCAGGTTCCCGCGATAACTGCTTTTTTTGTGGTGGTAAAATTTACTTTTTTAGACTCGTTGTTTATCGAAAATTCTACTTCTGATTTCCCATTTACTTCAACAGATTCTTCAACAGTAATTTGAAATGTTCCGGGAGTCGAAATTTTAAAATAAGCAGTAAAAAATTCGTTGGAATCAGTCCAGTTTTCTATTCCATTGTCTGTAATCGTATTGTTTCCATCTAAATGTTTAGAACTATAGGCATTTCCTCCGAGTGGCAGAGAAATTGTTGTTTTTGGGTTTTGAATTGTTTCATTTTTCGGTGGTGTATCCTGCTGGGTATCATCATTATTATTGCTGGCGCATGAAAATGATACTAAAGAAGCTGCAAAAAACAAGTAAAATATATTTTTCATAATTTGAGGTTATTGGATTAGAATTTATTCAACTATTTTTAAAACAACCTCTCTAATCCTTTTTAATTAGAGAGGTAATAAACAAACAAAAAACAAATATTTAAAATGATTACGGATTCTGGGTTAAAGTCCCCGGATATGCGTTTATTTCTGACTGTGGAATATATTGTACTACACGAAGACTAGTTGCAGGTACATCTATTAATGGCAGATGAGGACCAGGATAGCGACGTGTCATGGTTTGTCCGTTTCTGTAAACATCATAACCACGTTGTGCTTCAAAAGCTAACTCTAATTGACGTTCTTCATCGATGAGTTGCGCGGCATTAGTACTGTTTAATGAAGTATATCCGCCTCCAACAATTGCTCTTTCACGGATGACATTTAAATTAGTCAAAGCATTTCCATAATCTCCTTTTTTAGCATAAGCTTCAGCCATGTTCAGATACATTTCTGCCAATCTCGAAATAATAGGGGAGTGCAGGTGTGAATCATTATCCTGTAACGAACATTTTGTAATGTAGAACATAGGATATACACGATTTAATAGCATCATATAATCTTTTTCGCCTACATAAGTTTTACCTGCATACGAAATTGAATAGTTATTTTCGGCAGCATTTACGACAGTAAGATTGTAATCTACGTTTGCTATAGTAATATAATAAGAACCGTCAGTTTTAGTTTTAAGAGGTTGTTGGATATAGTTGAATCCAGTTTGTGTCCCCGCTGCATTAAATGCATCAGTTATAAAGCGGAAAGCTGCTGTTTTATTATTAGAAGCATCTAAAGCATATTGAGGTTCAATAAATGCCCATCTTGCATCTTTTTTCAGCCCTGATTTTCGCAATAAATCAAGATATTCTGCACTAGCGTACATTTCTCCCCAGCCTTGACCCTGAAGATTTGCATACATACCGCCAATACCATAATAGTGATCATAACCTGAGAACTCAGATGCTACACGTTTAACGGCAAAGATCGTTTCTGTTTGTCCGCTTGCATCTGGTGCAAAAGTATTATATTTCATAAAATCGGCTCTGCTAAGTAAATTATAGCGACCACTCAAAATAACTTTTTTAGCATAATCAATAGATAAAGTAGCGTATTCTTGATTTGGTGTTTCGTAAGTTCCACTCATATATAAATATACTCTTGAAAGCATTGCTTGTGCCGCTTCTTTGGTTGCATACGCTGCAGTTCTGTTTTCGCTCATTAAAGCTTCTCCTTTTTTAAGATCGCTAATGGCCTGCTCATAGGTTGCTTTTACGGTAGCTCTGTCCGGTAGGCTTATGTTAGCGATGTCTTCCGGTAATCCATTTACAATTGGTACGCCCAAATTAGTTTCCGGAGATTGTGCATAAGGTCTGCCATATGTTTTGCCTAAATAAAAATAAAGCATTCCTCTTAAATAATAGGCTTCTCCTAATTTTTGATCTAATACGGGGTTTTCTCCTTCAGCAATCATTTTCATTAAATCACTTGACTGTGAGATAATTTTGTAACTATTGTTCCAGAAAGTAGCCAACCTGTCATTATTCGGAATATGTTGATAGGATATAAAAGAGTAGAAGGAATCAGTAGAGGTTCCTCTGATCATGATGTTGTCTCCCGGATATTCTCCCACGCGGTGCATAACATCCGACCAGTCTCTAAGTTGTGCATAACATCCGTTAAGCAGTACATCTACGGCTGCTTCTTTATCTTGTAGAATTTTATCTTTTGTGTAAGCATTAAATGGTTCTCGCTCCAGTTCACATGAAGATAGAAAACTAAGCGCAATAAATAGTATGAATATATTTTTCATGATTTTGTTTTTAAAGAGAAAGATTAAGGCCTAATACAAATCTGCGGGTTTGAGGGTATACCGAGGTTGCAACTCCAGTTATTGATCTTACGCCATTTCGTTCAGATGGTGGTATCTCTGGATCAACACCTGAGAAATCAGTTATCGTAAACAAGTTTTCGCCAGCTACAAATATTCTAAGGTTTGATATGTTCAAACGCTCAATGTTTAGATTATATCCAAATGAAATGCTTCTCATTTTTAAATATGATCCGTCTTCTAAGAAACGCGACGAGGCTTTATTCGAGTTACTAGGATTATTGTATATGGCTTGCGGGTGTGTGGCAATATCGCCCGGTTTTTCCCAACGGCTCCATCCTTTTTGAAGGTTCATTTGATTACGGTCTGTATAAGCTCCATCTGAATCAAATTCTGCACGTGCATAATTGTAAATTTTACCACCTACTGAATAACTGAATGTTGCTCCAAAGTCGAAATTTTTATAATTTAAAGTAGTCGAAAATCCTCCAAAATAGGATGGTGTGTAAGCGTCAATAGCAACACGATTTTTTGAAGCTTCTGAATAGCTATAGGTTTTAACACGTTCTCCTGTTGTGGCATCCGTTTTAAACCATTGTGGTTTTCCATTTTCGGGATCTACACCAGCCCATTCCGTAAGGTACCAGGTGTCAACATCGATTCCTGGTTTTAATAGTTTATCTGCTGAACCTGCAATACCAGTTCCGTCACCAACAATAATTTCTTTTCTTGTTCCGTAAAGGCTTGTTACTTTGTTTTTGTTTGTACCGATATTAAAGTCAACATTCCATCTCCAATTTTCAGTTTTAACAATATCGGCATTAATAGAGGCTTCGAATCCTCGGTTGTTTACCGCTCCGACATTTCTCCAGATACTGGTCACTCCGATTACTCCCGGCAAAGGGACCTGGTATAATAAACCCGAAGTGTCTTTGTCATAATAATCTAATGTCAAATTAATTCTTTTAAAGAAACTGACATCCAAACCAATACCGGTTGTATATGTTTTTTCCCAACTTAAATCAGGGTTTCCAATTTGAGAAATTAATGCTCCGGAATTACCATTATAACTATATGATTTTGTTGATGATGCTAATGCGTATAAAGGTAAGTGGGGGTATAGACTGTTAGGTCTGTTTCCTCCCGATCCGTAACTGGCTCTAAGTTTTAAGTTCGTAACATAATCAGCATGGAAGAAGTTTTCTTTGTGAATGTTCCAACCACCACTGATCGAAAAGAAGTTACCGTACCTAGCGTTTTCTCCAAAATTGGAAGCTCCGTCACGACGTAATGAGAATTGCGCCATATATCGGTCATCGTAGGTATAGTTAATGTTTGCTAACATCGATTGTATTGCAGATTGTCTTCTGGTACCGCCTACTTTTTCAGGAATGGCAGCCACATCGGGAATTACAAACCCGGGTGCAATACCTGTGGCAATTCCTTCTGATTCTTTTGCGTCATATTCATTCCATTCGTAAGCTGCAACTGCATTTATAGCATGTGCTCCGAAGGACTTGTTGAATGTTAATAATTGGTTGCTAAAGAAACGGGTATAACCGTCGTTATTATTCTGAACTCTTCCTTTTACAGATAATCCTCCTGAGGATCTGGGGTCAGTATAGTACATGGAATCTTTATTTGAAAAAATGTAGTTATTTGTAGAGGTAAAAGTTAACCATGGCGTAAATTTGATATCAAAGTCTAAGTTACTTCGTACATTGTAGCTTTTTGATTCTCCGTAATTCCATTGTAAATCATACAAATAGTTAGATCCGGTCGTATTAACCCAAGTTGGATTTGGTTGGTTTCCTACCAAAGTTCCATCTTCTAAATAAGGACTGTCCCATGGCATATTGCGATACATAGCGCCTACATCATGTTGTTTATCTTCTGTTCCTGTACGTGTAACATTTACCTGAGGGCGTATGGTCAGCCAGCTGTTTACTTTGTAGCTAAACTTGAGAAGTAAGTTGTAACGTGTATAGTCGTATCCTTTTATAGCTCCTGTTTCATCGTAGATACCAAGAGAAACATAACTTTTAAAGATGTCACTTCCACCATTTACAGATAAGTTAAAATCTCTTGCAAGACCAGTTCGTGTTGCATTTTTCCACCAATCATAATTTTTGTTTCGCAATTCTGGTTTCCACCACCACGCATTGCTAAAATCCTGTTTGTTTGCAAAAGAATCATACAAATCATATAATTCCTGCCCATTCATGACGCTAAAATTACCATTATTTACACTAGTCGCGGCAGTTTTGATAGAGGCATTAATGGATGCTTTGCCATTTTTTCCACTTTTTGTAGTAACAACAATAACACCATTTGCTCCTTGTGAACCATACATAGCTGTAGATGCCGCATCTTTAAGAACCGTTAAAGTTTCAATATCGGCCGGGTTCATATTTCCTGAGTTGCTACCCACAATAACACCATCAATAACCCATAAAGGATCTGTACTACCGTTAACAGTTGTTTTACCACGAATAACTATTTTTCCAACATCACCAGGCTGACCGGATCCCGAGCTTACATATACCCCTGTTGCTTTACCGGCTAGTAAGTTTTCTACAGATGGAGTTGTAGCGTCAATAAGCTTTTTACTGTTCAGCGTTTGTAAAGCTCCGGTTAAACTCTCTTTCTTAATTTTACTGTATCCTACAACAACAACTTCATCCATTTGTTGTCCGGCTTCTTTCATAGTTATTTTTAGACCACCGTTTCCTGCAGGGGCTTCTATTTCCTGCATTCCCAGAAAAGAGAATACTAATATTGTAGAAGCATTTGGCACATCTATAGCAAAACTACCGTCCATATCAGTCTGAACACCTGTTTTGGATCCTTTTATAATAACATTTACGCCTGGGATTGGAACCCCTTTTTCGTCTACAACTTTTCCTTTTACTATTTTTTGGAATGCTAATAAACTGATTTTGTTCAAAGCTTTTTCATTAGCAGGAGCAGCAGCATCGGCTGTCTGAAAGCTTAATGACAAAAGTGAAACTAAAGTCGCTTTTAAGCTTTTTTCAAGTACACTATGCAGACCTGAATTTCCAGGTTTTTTTGCAAATACTTTTTTCATACTCTGGTTTGGTTTTGATTAATAAATTGAATCTTTTGTTTAGTAGGTTTTTCTTTTTCACAGTCAAAATTTAGTTTTTAATAAGGTCTTTAGGATCGTTTTAATTCACAAAAAAAAGAGTGAAATTGAACTGAAAAAAGACCACTAAATTTTAATTATTCGACGAAACTATCGATTATATTTTTATTAAACAAGAAAAAATGTGAAAAATGTGCTCGAACACACAAAATTCGTGTTCTCGAGCACATGAAAATGCAATAAATGCTTTTTTTGGCATAAAAAGATGACAATTTTTCAAAATATAATGCAAAAGACAGAGTTCTTTTATTTAACAGGAATCTTAAGCTGAATATTTTGTTTTTAGTGAATAACCGTTATTTGATTTTATTAAATAAGAATATATTAATTTTTTGATATTTATATTGCCAATAAATTGATTATTCGTTCGCAAAGTGAGGTTCCGTATTTTTGTTATTTTTTGATTTTAAAGCTAAAAATAACGTGAAAAACAGCTTTAATTTTAACGAAAGTTTGCCTTATATTAGTGTTTTAAAAACGAAATAAAACAGTCTTTTTTTTGAGGCTGAAATTTCGAAAAAACAGAAGCCAATTTGGGTTAATGAACCGTTGAAAATCTAAAAAAATATGAGCACAATTTTAAAAGAATATCAAGTAAAATTTACCAATCAAAACGTAAAAATAAATGCTTCAGATTTGGATTTTCAGTGCTGGGAAAAAGCCAATTGTCTAACCGATTTTTGTTCGCCTTGGAATACAGATCCCTTTTCAAAAATCGAATTTCGAGCGCTGTGGGATTTCGATAATCTGTATTTTAATTTTAAGGTTTTTGATGGTGATATTCATATCGATCAAAAAGATGATAGTATCGATAGTATTGGAAATTCGGATAGGGTAGAGCTATTTTTCAGGAAAAATGAAGCGATGAGCCCGTATTATTGTTTGGAGATGGATACAGCGGCCAGAATAATGGATTTTGAGGCCTTTCCCAATCACAATTTTGATTTTAAGTGGAATTGGCCTAGAACCGATTTAAAGCTCGAAGCATCAAAAGAGGATGGTTTTTTTACCGTGCAGGGCAAGATCAGTATGGCGTCTTTAAAAGCTTTAGATTTAATTCATAATAATACAATTGAGACCGGTGTTTTTAGAGCTAAATTTTCTGAAAAAGCGGATTCACAATATGAAGCCACCTGGATTTCGTGGGTGAATCCTAATACTGAAACGCCTAATTTTCATATTGCTTCTTCTTTTGGGAGGTTTGTTTTGATCGAGTAAGGGGTGGATTGTTTTAAGTTTCAGGTTTCAGGTTTCAAGTTTCAAATTTCAGGTTTCAGGTTTAACCGAAAGTGTGCTGGGGCTTACGCAAGGTTCGCGAGTTTTTTTCGCGAAAGGGAGAACAAATCTTTGTGTTTTCTTGCGGTTAAAGGCATTTGCTAAAGAGTATCGTTTTGATACTACTCTCTTTTCTGTACGATTGTCACCCTGAGCGAAGTCGAAGGCTGGATAGGTAAAGGGGGCTTCGGCTTCGCTCAGCCTGACAGATGGGAAATTTGCTCAGCCTGACACATGGGAAATAAACTTTATAAAAAAAGAGATTATCTCACGGATTGCGAGATAATCTCTTCAAAAACAAACAATACTAAATAAGATCGCTTACTTAGGTTTTAATTTCTTTGTTGTCGTTTTTTAGTATTTCTGACTGTTAAACCTTTTGATTAGCGGAGTTACATGGTTTTTGGTATCCTCATCTAAAGAATTCAACGCTTTATCCGCCTCATCAGCTGAGAATTTAGTTAGTCCGCAGATACCGGCCGCAATTACGTTGTAGGATTGATTTTTGATGCTTTCCTGCATCAATTCTTTGTATTCGGGATTAACTGTGCTGGCAAGTTTTATAATCGCAGCAGCTCTGGCAATTGTCTTTTTGTCGTTTTTGGCAATGTTAAGCAGGCTTTTTAAGGCTGCATTTTTAGTTTGATTATCTTCTAATCCAATTGCTTTAATACTTAAAACGCGTACATCGTCTTGTTGGTCTTCTAATCCTGCCAACAAAACAAGCTGTGCATCCTGACTTTTATCTGCAGTAGCAAATTTTACGGCTTCGATTCTGTTAAAATAGGAAGGCGCATTTTTATATTGAAAAAGATAATCGGCTATTTTTTTGTTGTCAATAATTTTGCCTACTAAGATTTTATCAGGATCCAGGTCTGTAAAATTGGGCTGTGCCGGTACATCAAAACTAAAAGTTTGCTCTTTTTTGTCAATTAAGATTTCTTTTCTAATTTTAGTTCCATTCACATAAAAATCCACTTTTAGCGGTAAGCTGAATGTCTGAACCGAGTTGTCTTGTATTTGTTTTACGGCAATGGTAGCTTTTCCGTCAGCATATCCGTATTCAACATTTAAAATTGGGTTTCCGCCTTGGTAATACCATTGATTAAAATAAGGACTCCAGTCTTTTCCGGTAACCTCTTCCATAGCTAAACGCAGTTGGTGTGATTCTCCCGATTTATAAGCATTTGTCGTTAAATAATGATTTAAGGATTTAAAAAAGGCTTCATCGCCCATTTGATTTTTTAGCGCATACAAGATAATCGATCCTTTAGAATAGCTGATATTATCAAACATATCGTCTTGGTTTTGATAATGAAAACGAGCTAAGACAGGACTGTCTCCATTTTTTTGAGAGCGCAGGTAATTTTGTAATTTTTCATAACGAGATTTATCTTCTGCGTCTTGTCCTGCATCATGACCGTGCCAAAGTACCTCACCAAAAGTGGCGAAAGATTCATTCATGGTTAAGTTTGACCAGGATTCAGCGGTAACATAATCTCCAAACCATTGATGAAAAAGTTCATGAGCAATGGTACTCTCTTGGTTATCGTCTAATAATTCTCTTTCTGTTTTTTGTACGTATTCGCCATGTAAAGTGGCAGATGTATTTTCCATTGCTCCCGAAACAAAATCTCTGGCTACTACTTGTGAATATTTCGCCCAAGGATATTCCACACCCAACATTTTGCTGTAAAACGCCATCATATCAGGTGTTTTTCCAAAAATTTGTTTGGCGTAAGGCGCATACTTTGGCTCCAGATAATAACTTACTTCTTTTCCTTTATAGGGAGTATCTTTATAGACTTTAAAATCACCAACAGCCATCATAAATAAATAAGGAGAATGCGGTAATTCCATTTTCCAGGTATCGGTACGCGTTCCGTCTTTATTTACTTTTTGCGCGGTTAATTTCCCGTTGGATAAGGTGGTGTATTTGCCCTCAACCGTCATAGCGATTTCAGAAGTTGTTTTCTGATTGGGTTTGTCAATAGTAGGAAACCAGGCCGAAGAGGCTTCTGTTTCGCCTTGTGTCCAGATTTGAACGGGTTTGTCTCCTTTTCCGTCCGGATTTATAAAGTACAATCCTCTTGCATCTGTGATGGCATTACTCCCTTTGGCTTTCAATTGATCCGGTTTTGCCGTATAATCGATGTAAATAGTATAATTTTCTGTGCTTTTGTATTTTCTGTTTAGCGTAATAAAAAGTTGTTCGTTATTATAGCTGTATTTTAAAGGAATACTTTTTTTTCCGTCCATAACGGCAATTTCTTTGATGTCCATTCCTTTGGCATCTAGCGTAAGCGCATCGGTTTCGTAAAAATGAGGTTTCAGCGTAAGCCATTCTTTTCCATACAAAAAACGTTTTCCATAATCAAAAGACACTTCTAGTTTGGTATGCAGTATATCATGAACTTTTAACGGTGTAACTCTGTAAATCGACAGATCGCTTTTGTTCTGATCTGCATTTTGTGCCTCTATATTTTGGCAGCCCAACAAGACAATGCTAAAAAAGGTGTATTTTAAAAAATGTTTATTCATGATATTATAATTTATATGGGTAGTTTTATAGTTTTTCAATAATTCGAACCTCACCGTCTTTTTCATCCTCGGTCAAAGGAGTTGATTGCTTTTTAGTATATACTTGTAAGGTCCATTGAATAATTTTGTTGGAAGGATATAACGAAGCTTGATTTTTTAACCATGCTGTTGCTTTTTCTGCTGAAGAAGTTTTTTCAATAGCCCAAGCGGACACAAGCTGATTTGCCGGTAAAAAATTCATAACGGTATTGTCTATTTTTGGATTAAAAGTAAGAATTTTTTCTAAGGATTGTTTTGCTGAATCCAAATTATTAAGGCTGGTATAACAGTGATAATCTAACCAGTTTTCAAGTCTTTCATCAATATCTTCCTCATATGGTTTTCCAACACCCAGATTTTGAGGCCACAACTTGGCATCGGCGATAAATTGTAAGGCTTTTTTGTACTGTTTGTTTTTTATTTGGTTTAATGCCTGCATGAGTTTGGCTTCGTGATAAAGTTGCCGTCCTATAGTTGCTCCTTCAAACGGAAGAATTTCTAATTTAGTCAAAAACGTATCTGCTTCTGCATATTTTTTGTTTAACAATAAAGTTTTGGCGTATAACATTCCCATGATATAATTCGTGGAATGTTGTTTGTAAAAAGGAGCTGCAATGGCCAGCGCTTTGTCATATTGTTTTTGATTGATATAATGCTCTGCCAGTAATTTAGGATATCTCCAGCTCTGATTATCTAATTTAGCAGCCTGTTGCAGGCTCGATACGACCAATTGAGCGTCTTCTTTCATTAAAGCCGCTTTTGCCGCATAAAAAGCCGGATCTGCTGGTTGGCTGCCGCATTGTAGAAACAATTCTTTAGCTTTTGAAAGCGTATTGCGATTCCATTCTATTAAAGCCAAATGATATTTCAATTGCCATTGCCCGTTTGTTTGGATTAATTTCTCCAGAATTTCAGCAGTTTCAGGACGGAAAGGAAAACTGGTTCCGGGTTGTATTTTACTTAAATCAACGGCTTTATTTTCTAAAAAAGCCATCCAATAGATAATTTCAGCATTTGGAACGGCAAGAGCAAAAACTTTTAAAGCTTCCTCTTTGCGATTCAATTGTTGATACCAAATCCCTAATTCCAAATAAGTTTGTTCCGGCATTTCATTTCGAATGAGTGAAGTAAAATGCACTTTTGAAGCTGCTGATTTTTCCCAAAGATATTTTTCAAACCCTGCGAAATGATTCAACGGATCAATGGAGTTTATTTGATTTAATAAAGCGGTGGCTTTTTCGGAATTGTTTTGCAAGCGGTAAATCACAGCTAACAATTGTAAACCTTCTAAATTATATGGATTGTTTAGCAGACTTTTTTCTGCGTATTCGATTGCTTTTGCTTGTTGGTTTTCGTTGAAATAAAGTTTACTCAATTGCGTGTAAGCAGCAGAGCGGTATTCGACACTTGAGGCTGCAATGTCAAAACCATCCTTAGCATCCGTATTATTTCCCAAATGTAAATTGGCTAAAGCATAATAATAGTTTGCAGCAGGATCGTAAGTATTTATTGCCAAAGCCTTACTTGCGGTTGCAATTGCTTCCTTGTATTGCAGTTTTCTAATTTGTAAAGAAGCCAGATCGGATAGAGCAGGAGCGTAGTTCGGATCTATTTTCAGGCAAGCCGACAATTTTTCTTCTGCTTTTATGTAATCTTTAAAACTAATGTAATTTTTTCCTTGAAGATACAATCCGTAAAGGGAATTGTTGTCAAAATCTTTTGGTATTTCTAAAGGACGACTTAGATTTCCGTCTTCAGGATCTGAATTCCAAACTAATTTATTTTCGCCAAGCGTAAGTCTTATTTTATTTGGATTAACCGAAACTTGAACAGAGTCTTTGAAGGTTTCTAAGGTCGAAAGCGAAATGTCTTTAGAATAAATTTTCTTTTCATTATCAAAAACTTCGAGTTTGTCTTTTATTTTTTGAAGTGGCGAAAAATAAATTTTCAGCCAGCCGTTTTCATTTTTTACATTTATAGAACCATAGTTGTTTGCTTTTACGAAACCTTTGGTCTGCTTTACAGGAAACCAGTATTCGGTCCAGGAATCTGTTTGGTAGGGTGCAAAAGAGCGTTGTTTAAAAGGAGTAAAGCTACTGTTTTCACTTGCCTGATTGAACAATCTTCCGCTTTGTACTTCAACATATTGTCCGTCTGTATCGGTTAATAATTTTTCCCAGATCATTCCTTGTTGCGACAGTCCCCAAATCCATATTTTTTTACCTGCTTTATCATCGTGATTGCTGTATCTTCCCATTCCAAAGTCTTCGTCATGCCAATAACCACCAAAGAAATCAGTATATTTTCCAAAAACATGATAAGATTTATAACCGCCAAAATCATTATTTTTATAGAAAGAGATCTCCTTGCCATTTTGTTTGTTGATAGGCCAGGCATTGTGCTCACCGTCATGACCCAGGTAGGTAGTGCCCGGATAAATAAACTGCAGATTTCCGGCGGCTTTGATTCCCGTATTCATCCAGGTGTAATAAGGCTGTTCGAATTCGGTTGAATTAAACCAAAACGAATTGGTGGTAAAATAAGCCTTGTCTTTTGGCAGATTAATATCCAGTTTCCACGACGTACGGGTCAGTAAATCTAAAACCTGAATCACACAACTCACACTTCCGTCTTCTCTGTTAATGGTTATAAAATCAACCGGAGTAGCACAATTTGGTGTATGTCCAATAATTCCATAATTGCCTTCTACGCCACCGCTTGTCCAAGGTCCACGCATGGCGATATCTCTGAACTTAATTACATGGTTGTTGTAAACGAAGTCTTTTCCGGTAGCTTTTTCTACGGCTGACCAAAGTTTTCCGCCTACTTCGGGCAGAATCATTAATTTGATATAGTCATTCTCCAATTCAATGACCTTCCATCCTTTTTGAATCGGTTTATCAGTAAAACCATCAAAACGGAAGTACGGATAAATTTTGGTGTCCGGTTTCGGAATCGGATCCGGATCTGAGAATGGATAGGTGGTGAATACTTTTTGGTATTCTTTTATTGTTGGTTGGTTTTGAGCATTTGAAAAAAGGCTTCCGAAGAGCAGAAAGGGAACGAATAGTTTAAGTTTCATAGGGAGCGATTTATTGTTTCGTATTTTTTTGCCACAGATTAAAAGGATTAAAAAAGATTTTTTTTCTTTTTTGTTTTTCACGCAGATTTGGCAGATTTTTTTTTAGCATCTGCAAAATTTGCGTGTTATTTTATCTTTTCATCTGTGCTAAAAACGATTTTGCTTTTGCCACAGATTAAAAGGATTAGAAAAGATTTTTTTCTTTTTTGTTTTCACGCAGATTTAGCAGATTTTTTTTAGCATCTGCAAAATCTGCGTGCTATTTTATCTTTACATCTGTGTTAAATACGATTTTACTTTTGCCACAGATTAAAAAGGATTTTTTTAAATAAATTAATCTGTGTTAATCTGTGAAATCATTGGCTAAAAAACATTTTCAATTTGTGTTAATTCGTGCAATTCGTGTTTAATTTTTACTTTTGCATTGTCATTTCCGATTGCTATCAGGATAACAAGATTAAAAAAGATTTTTTGCAATCTTGTCAATTTCTACGGGTGAGAAATCTCCGAAAGAAACTCCACAATCTTTGTCGAGCTGCTGGTGAAGATTCTTCGTTCCTCAGAATGACAAACTGGGCGGTCAATCTGTGAAATCAGTGGCAAGAAAACATTTTCAATTTGTGTTAATTCGTGCAATTCGTGTTTAATTTTTACTTTTGCATTGTCATTTCCGATTGCTATCGGGATAACAAGATTAAAAAAGATTTTTGCAATCTTGTCAATTTCTACGGGTGAGAAATCTCCGAAAGAAACTCGACAATCTTTGTCGAGCTGCTTGTGAAGATTCTTCGTTCCTCAGAATGACAAACTGGGCGGTCAATCTGTGAAATCAGTAGCAAGAAAACATTTTCAATTTGTGTTAATTCGTGCAATTCGTGTTTCAATCTGGATAAAGCATTACTTAACAATAAGCAACCACCCTTTACCTTTAGCGACCGGAATTTCATCCTTTGCCGTAAAAGTTTGCGCAGGCTGGAAATTAGCCACTTCCAGCGCTGTAATTGTCGCTTTGGCAGGATTGATTCCCAGTTTTTTCCAGTCGATGTTTAATTTTACTTTTACATCAGTATCTGCCCAGCTTGCGATTGAAATTAAGGCTGTACCGTTCTTTTTGTAAACCGTTGCCAATACTTTTTCGTTAGTTGTTTTTACCGGACAGTTTTCGCTCCAATAACCAATCATTTCAGAGCCTTTAATGCCGAAAGTATCCCATAATTTCCAGATTGGTCTTGGGTCTGCATTGTGACTCCAAGGCATTCTGTTGGTCATTCCGTAAACCATTCCTCTCCATGGATTTCCTCCATCTTGCAGCATTTCTCCCATTAATCCAAAAGGAATACCGCTCACTTCAGTTAAGAAAAAGTCAGGATTGTTTTTTTCATAGTCAAAATACTCTCCAAACCACAGTTTATTGATGTATGGAAAGTGTTCCATATACAAATTAGCACTATTGTTAAAACCATCACTTTTGTTGTATTGATTGGCACTGTGCAAATCGATGATTCCGGGGTGACCGTCTTTGGTAAGCACTCTTTTGATACGTTTCATGGTAATTCTGTCAAAAGCCACATCGTCAAGATAGACACCATCGATACCAACGTTTTGTGTCAGCCAATTCATTCCTTCCACATAATAATTGTGCCAACGATTCATACCGCTGTTTACAATGGCAGCATCTTTTATTTCGGGAACAAACCAGGCTGCGATATAATCATCACCCACATGCTCCTGTAGCCAGGAGAATCCGCCTCCTTTACCCGGAGAATAAATTTCGTGACCCAAACTTCTTAAAGCAAAAGTTTCATAAGCTTTATTAGAAACCTCTCTTACGGTGTTGTAAATTTTTACTTTTAATCCTTTTTGATGCGCTTCATCAATGTACTCTTTCATTTTTTTGAATTCAATAAAAGGATAATTAATGTACGGATTAATGGCATTGGCATGGTGTATATTGACTACCGTTGCTCCCGTTTGGGCGATAGTGTCGAGGTTACTGTATTTATGATAAAACTTCGTGTTCCATTGGAAATCAGTGTCTATTTTGCGAAACGGCGTAATCAATAAATTAAAGTTGTAGTATAAAACATCCCCTTTTTTCATTGTGCGATTGCCGCTGTAGGCATTAACCAAAACTGTTTTTTGGTTTGGCGTGATTGTGATTCCGCCTTTGTTTTCGTTGCCCCAGGAAGACGGTAGCAATAAAGGTTTTTGCAAATAAAAATTAGTGTTTAACGGACGGCTGTATTTTTCATCTCTTAATGAAAACTGCAATCCTGCATTCACATTTCCAATCCAGGCACCATCTTGATTTTTGTGTGCTACATCCCATTTCCAATCAAAAGTCTGAGGACGATCACCCCCTTTTTGACCTAATCCCATCATGTATTTTGAAGCAGAAGACTGCAATGGCATATGAAAATTAATATCATTAAATGTAGCATCTTCCAAAGCAGTAATTTTTACAGCATAGGATACAAATCCATCAAATTCGATACTTCCCATCACATCCATTTGAAGGGATTGTGAGGTAGAGCTACTTTCCCACGAAACGGTTCCGGCTTCTTTTTTCAGGAATTTAAGGCCTGAGTTTTTCCATTTTAAAGATTCTTTTCCTGTTGCATCTATAAAATGAAATGCTGCCGGAGCAGTCAAAATATCATTTGGTTTTGTACCGATAGAAGTCATTTCGGGAGTAAAGAAAGTTTGGATTTGGGTTGGAAAACCATTTGAACCTAAGACTAATTTTCTCCCTAATAAAGAGATTTCAGTATCTTTTACTACTAATGGAATGTAAGGTGCAATAACCGTATTTTCCTGAGCCAAAGTTGAGTTTAGCCATTTTAAACGCGTCATTTTTTCCGGAAAATCGATTCCTCCGTTTTGAGTCACTTCGTTCGTTACTTTTATTTGAAGGGTAATTTCTTTTGTTTTTCCATCACAATTCACGACTGCTTTTCCGGTATAGGTTCCCGCGGCAGTAGTTTGCGGAATGTCAATGCCACACCACATTGCCTGTACTTTTCCTTTTGAAACTGAAACGGTATTGGCAAATACAGATCCGTCATATCTGGTTCCGTCGGTATTGATGCAGTTTAAATATTTAGCTTCAATGATTGCTCCGTTGTTGCTGATTAAATTGGAGAAAGTAACTTTTAAATTAGTAATGTCCTGCAAGGCGTAAACCCCCAATTGAAAAGCTAAATATTCCCCTTTTAATGCGGTGTCAGTAAAGGTGTTTTGAACTCCTTTTTGGATCCAGCGCTGTGGCAGATCATTTTTCATTCGGATTGAATTTAAACGGTCTTCGGGAAAAACGATAAAAGAACTACCACTGTTTTTAGCAATGATGTCCTGTGTTTCTGCCGCTGTAGCAATAACTTCCATTGGGTAGTAACTGTTAAAAGCATTTACACTCTGGATTTCCTGAACAGTAGTATTGTCCGCCACAGCTGTTTTTATTTTGGCCAGCCATTGCGCATCGGCTTTGTATTCGGCTTTGGCATACACTCCTTTTGGATAGTTTGCATCACCTTCATCAATATAGGGCATATAGTACACATAATAAGTCGTCTGACCCGAAACCGGCTCAAAGAAAATAGTACCGCTTTCTCTCGTGATGTTAACTGTTTTCAGGTTTGTAATTTCTTTTCCGGTGGCATCCTGAATGATAATTCTCTTTTGATCGGGATTTGTATCTCTTCGACGCCATTCGATAGTCGTTTTGGCAACGGCGCCAGTACCGGAAAAGACCACCATAGCGCGATGATTTCCTAATTGATTTGGATTCCAACTGTCATTACCGTCGGTATATTTTATTTGTTGCGCGCTTAATGGAATACTGATAATGAAAAAATACATTAGCACTATTCGACTTAAAATTGGGTTGTTTTTTAGGTTTGGCTTCATTTTTTTGTTCAAGTTAAAGGGAGATATTGATATAAAAGTTAATAAACGGCTTTCCATCCATTTTGTTTCCAATAGGCAATAATGGGTTTGTATGGACCGTATTTATGTTGTTCTTCAGAAAAAGTATCACTAAAAGGACTGTGGGCATAATCGATTGGTTTGCCCATTTTATTTGGATAGTCAAATGTTTTGGGATTTGGTCTCGCGTGTATGGCATCATCATTTACGTAAGCGGCAATGTCCAGTGCTTCTGTGTCTGTAAGATAAGGTTTTCCTAGCGTTACTTTATCGTATGGCATGTTGCTTTTTAGCCACTGGGCTTGTTTGATAACTCTATGCATGCTTGAGCCCGGCTGATAGCCGTATTGTCCCCAAAGCGGAGGATACACATAACCGGATTTGTCCTCGTTGTATTTTCCTTCCCCATCAGCTCCGTGGCAACGAACGCAGTTTTCGATAAATAATGTTTTTCCTCTTTCAGGGCTGGCAGCTACATCAGGAAAATCGATTTCCAGATTTTTTGCCCCTTTGAATTGTCCGTCTTTAGGAACAAATTTGCTAATCCATTTAAAGTAAGATAAAAAAGCGACCATTTCTTTTCCGTCAAGCGGAAGGGGTTTACCGGAATGAGGACGCATGATGCAATTATTAACCCGTTCAGCAAGTGTGAGTACTTTATTTTCACGTCCGCGATACTGTGGATAATTGTCATGCGAAGACATCAGGTTGAAAGCATGCGGTTTTGTACCGGCATCCTGATGGCAATTGGTACAGTTCATTTTATTGCCCAAATATTTTCCTTTAATGCCGTTTGGCCCAATATAATAAGCTGTTTTTAGCATTAATTCTCTTCCATATCGAACGGATTCACCAAATGGATCGTCCGGAATTTTGGAGGTATCTATGGTAATGTAACCTTCATCGTCTGAGGTTTCTTTTGCTAATGTTTGAGAATTAGAGGTATTGCACGAATTGAACACTACAATTGGCAGCACTAAAAAGAAACCAATAAGAATTATTTTTTTCATGTTTACTAGTTTTAATCTGATACTCGAATACTAAAAAAGTGAATCGCTTACGTCATTATTATTAATCCGTTGGTTATAGTTTAGCTAAATGTTTTTTAACACATTAGGAACATAGATTTGGCATTTTACAATTGGAGAAATTTCAAGAAAATCACATTTTTTTTCATCTCGTCTCCTGTGATTTATTTAAAGTAAAACGCCTTTTTTTAAGCTTTGTCAGCTATGTCTCTATGTGTTAAAAATTAATTGTGACTAAAGTTTTTTTTAATTGAAAAGAAACGGTTTTAATTTTTCTTCCGGAATAAACTCAACGCGATAAGGAGGAATTTCGGACTCTAAAGCCCAAAGTAAAACTCCTTTTTTATTCGTCAGAACCGTTATATGTCTTTTTGAACAACAGCACAATAGCGTTTCTTTATCAATCATATAAGCACTTCCCATTCTGTCATTATAAATTTCTTTGGGCAATTTGATCTGAAAATCCAATTGCGCGGAATTATCTTTTTCATTTATTTTCAAAGCAAATACCGAGGATTGTTTTTTATCAACACCATTATCAAAAAAGAGTAGACTGCCTTCGGGATTAATGTGTGCGGCATGTGCTTGCGAGAAACTAGAATTTTCTTTTTGCGATAATGTACCACCTTTTCCTAATTTCCAGATCACTTTTCCGGTTTTGGCATCTACTTTCCAAATTTGACCGTTATTGTAAAAAGAGATCAGAAAGTTTCCATCTTTATCATAATTCAGACTGTTGGCGTGCATCCAGTCTTTTTTGGTTTTCAATAATGCTTTATCTTTCATTGGATCTAAGTCGTCAAAAACACTCCATTTCCAAAGCTGTTTTCCTTTTTTATTCAAAATAAGAATACCATCTCCATTGATTGTATCACGTTTTTTGCCACCAATAGCCGTTAAATCGATTATTCTTTCATCAACAAACAAGGTTACAATTTCATTAGTCGATTTTTTGATAATTTCATGATGAATGACTTGTTTAAAATCACCTTGTCCTTTTTTAATATGTGTTAAAGTGTCTCCCTGTAAATTGATTTCCAGAATTTCACTTCCGTAGCTTGTCGGTTCATTGTTTTTTCCTAAAATAGCTATAATGCTTTGGTCTTTAGTAAAATGAGTGACTTTAAAACCGGTTCCTTCTACGGTATGATACCATCTCAAATTACCTTTATAATCAACAATATAAGCGGTACCCGGCGTTTCTCTTTTGCCCATTAGCAGAAAACCTTTTTTGAAATTTTGAGGCAAAAGTTCCGGTTTCTGAAAATTGGCTTTAAATTGTTTTTGTAACCATTCGGGTAATTTTCTGGTTTTAAAATGATATATTTTGCTTGTCTTTTTTTCTCCGTCTGCAACCGTAACCACCTGAAAACTATAACTAGTTTCGGGACTAACGCTACAAAGTATCAAAGAATGTGAAAGTCCTGTTTTTGAAATTGGAGTAGCTACTTTGTTTTTAATTCCTTTTGTATCAGCCCAATATTCTGCATAAACCGAAAGGTCGTCACTCGTAGTAACATCGATCTGAATCTTCAATTCGTTGTTGCTATGAGTTCCAATGGCAATATTTAGAATGCGATTCTGATTTTTGGAACAGCTTGCCAATACAAGTAATACCAAAATAAAACTCCATTTTACAATTAATTTTTTGATCATAGGAAAAGCTTCTTTTGTGAAACAGAAAGGTACTTCTTTTGTATGAAATCGGGAACAGACAACGCTGAAAACGTTGTCTACTCCTGATTTTCCTGCTCTTATTTATCTATTAGCATTGCTTAAATTGGGGTTTAGATCAACCTGGCTTTGCGGATAGGTATAATATTTATTTTGTGGCATTTTGATTTGTGCCGTTTCTCCAACTCTGAGGTGATAGGCATTTACAAGAACGTCGAATTTATTCATTCGGATTAAATCCTGACGGCGTTTACCTTCATAGAAAAGTTCCCATCCTCTTTCTTGCAGAATAGCATCTCTCAAAGTACTTTGATTGTAATCTGCTAAAACCAATAATTTGGCATGAGATCTTCCTTTCACCTGATTGATAAGATCTATAGCTTCAATGGTCGGGCCGCTAATCTCGTTTAGTGCTTCGGCTCTGCTTAACAATACATCGGCATAACGTAAAATGTTGACACTGTGACCGTCATAATAGGTGGTAGTTTCATCATCAGCATATTTTCTGGTCGATACATCGGGCATGTAAAATACACCCGCCGGTGGCTCTGCCCCCAAAGATGGCGCTTGTTTGTGCAGCAATTTATCTGTTCCCATAAATTCTGGAAAAAAGCATTGTTTTCTGTCATCTTCATTACCAAAGGTGTTGTAAAAATCCCAGTTTACCGTATAATACTGCCATCTGTTTTCAACAACAGGATGATCAATTGGTCCAAAATGGTTCAATAACTCCGTTCCGTTTGTATTGGCATCGCTAAGAGAAGAAAAAATGTTTTCGCTGCACCATTTGTTACTTTCTTTAAACAATCCTGAATAACTAGGATAAAGACTGTATTGACCTAAGTTCATTACTTGTTGTGTAAGCGTAGCGACTTTTTGCCAGTCGTGGGCACGCAAATACAATTTTGCTAATAAAGTTAGAGCAGCACCTTTTGTAGCGCGTCCTACATCATTACCACCATAGATAGGATTGTCCTGATAATTTACAGGAAGTACAGCAGCAGCATCGTTGAGTTCTTTGATCAGAAAAGCATCAATTGCCTCAACAGATGTTGGCGGGGTTTGCGCTAAGTAATCCGGATTAGCTAAATCAGCTTCCGTAATTAAAATTACAGGTCCCCAGGAATCTGTCAAGTCCATATAAGCGGAAGCTCTTAGAAATCGGGCTTCGGCTATAAATTGTGTTTTATCTGAACTTGAAACTTCCTGCATTTGATTGATATAGAAAATAGCAGTATTGGCATTGGAAATCAATTTGTACATGGCGTTCCAATCTTCTGAAAGTAATCCGTTTGTTGAATTCCAGGTGCCTAATGACAACTGTCCGGGATCTCCACCATACTGGCAATGTCCTAAATCTGTTGCAATATCTGTCAGAGCAAAATGTCGTGTTGCCCAGTACGAAAAGTTATCAGATACAGAAGGGCCTTTTAGTCTGCCATAAATCGAGTTAACAGCAGCGATGGCATCCGACTTTGTCTTATAACCATTGATATTGGTCAAATTACTATAAACCGTAGGATCAAGATCTTCATTGCACGAAAACTGTGCTCCTGCGGTAAGTAAAAGTAAAAGGATAGTATATTTTTTCATTTTAATAAATTTAATGTTATTAAAAAACGACTTTAGACTAATGAATGGTGATTTTAATACCTAAAATAAACGTTCTGGAAGCCGGAAAAGAGTTGAAGTCAATTCCGCCACCTAAGTTTTGTTTTGTAGTATTATCCGCAACAAAATGCCCGTTTACCTCTGGATCATTTCCGGAGTATTTTGTAAAAGTCACTAAGTTCTGACCGATAGCATACAATCTGATATTGTCAATAAATTTGACTTGTTTTAGTGTGCTCTCCGGAATAGTATAGCCGATCGTAACATTTTTCAAACGAAGGTAAGAGGCCTCTTCAACGAATTTTGAATTGACATAACTACCGTATTTACTTTTGTAATAACCGTCTCTTGGAATATCTGTATTTTCGTTTGTATTTGCTACCCAACGGTTTAAAGCATCTGTACTGGTAGTTGATTCTCCTACCATTGCTGTCATATTGTAGACAGAATAATCGAAAGCACCTTGAAAGAAAATATTCATATCAAAATTTCCATATTTAAAATCGTTGTTAATACCTGCAGTATAATGAGGGTTAGAATTACCCAAATAAGTTCTGTCTTTGGCTGTAATGGTTCCGTCTCCGTCTATATCCACGTATTTTGGATCTCCCGGTACAGAAAGAGGTTGCGGCGCATAGGTTTCTCCTGTTTTTATTACGCCTGCATAGCGATATCCGTAAAGTACTCCCAATTCTTTTCCAGGTTCTAATCGGGTAAATTCTTGTCCGGAAACTGTACCACTTGGGTTGGAAGTATTGTTACTGATAATATTAACATTGTCGGCCAGAGACACCACTTCCTGTTTATTGTAGGCAATATTTAGTGACGTTGTCCACATAAAAGTATCTGTTTTAAAATTCTGACTGCTAAGCCCCAGTTCAATCCCTTTATTATCAACAACCCCTGAGTTAATTAGATAGGAACCAAAACCCCACCATCTTCCAACAGGAACATCCAGCAAGGCATCGGTAGATCTTTTTCTGTATACATCAATAGTAGCAGTCAATTTATCGTTAAAAAATCCCATATCCAGACCTAAATTGAATTGCGTTTGTTGTTCCCATTTTAAATCAATATTGGGTAGATTAGCTGGTTCGTTACCGCTAACAAAGTTACCCGGCGCTAATGTTACACCCCATGGATTTAATTTAAAAAGGTATCTGTAGTCTCCTATACCGTCACTTCCGGTAACACCATAACTGGCTCTGAATTTTAGTTCAGAAAAGACGTTTTGATTCTTCATAAAAGATTCATTTGAAACTTTCCAGGCGATAGCACCGGATGGGAAGGTTCCATATTTATTGTTTGGGCCAAATCGGGAAGAACCGTCACGTCTTAAAGTAAATGCAACTAAATATTTATCTGAAAAAGAATAATTTAGCCTTCCAAAAAAAGAAGTTAGCTTCGTTTCTGTTTTCTCCGTTTCAGGTTTTAAATAGACGGATGCGCTCGCAAGATTGTAATAGGTTAGTTCATCGCTGGGGAAACCCGTACCGGACGCTTTTATACGCTCATAAGTGTCTTTTTGGTTTGAAGTTCCGATCATTGCAGTTATACTATGTTCTTTTATATCAAATTTATAAGTCAAATACTGATCGGTGCTCCATCTGAAATAGGTTTTGTTTTCTTCAGATCCCGAACCTTTTAATGCTGCTCCGGCTACCAATGTACGAGGAGTATATTTTCCCTGAATGTTTTCCTGCCATTCTGCACCCGCTCCAAAATGAAAGGTCAGATTCTTGATAATTTCATAATCTGCAAACATATTCCCGTTTACCAATCGGTTAATCGTATGATCTGTAGGTTCTAATAATAGTGCTAACGCATTATCTTTTCCCTGAAACTTATAGTATGAGCCATCGGGATTGTAAATAGGAACAGAAGGTGGTGCAGTTTGAATGGAAAATAACGGAGCTAAAATATTATCTCCAAAGTCACTGTTGTTTCCTTCGCTGGCAGCTCCATAAACATTTGTCCCTACATTTAATTTTTCGTTGAATTTTTTTTCAGCGCCTATTCTTACGGTGTATCTTTTAAAATCCGTATTTTCTAATGCTCCGGTTTGTTTTAGATAATTTCCTGAAAGAAAAAACTTAGAGGTCTTATCGCTTCCGCTAAAAGTAATGGTTCTGTTAATTACTTCGCCGGGGCGTGTCGCTGCGTCAAACCAATTGGTATTTGTAATCGGAAAACTTACCGGGAAAACAGGCGGTCTGCCATTTTCTTTTGCAAGTGCATTCTGAATAGACGCATATTGTTGCCCGTTTAGTAAAGAAGGTTCTTTTATAATGTTTTGAAAACCATCGGAGATCTCCGCTTCAATTTGCATTTTCCCTGATTTCCCTTTTTTGGTGGTAATCATGATTACACCATTTCCGCCTCTGGAACCATAGATGGCAGTGGCAGAAGCGTCTTTAAGAACCTGAATAGTTTCAATATCATTTGGACTAATAGAAGCACCAGTGCTGGTGATAAATCCGTCTACTACATATAGTGGAGTATTAGATGAATTAATAGAATTCCCACCTCTGATTATGATGGAAGGTGAAGTTCCCGGTGCATAACTGTTTTGTTGTACTTGTACTCCGGAAGCACGACCTTGCAAGGCCTGACCGACATTTGTTACGGTTCCGCCTAAGTTTAAATTGTCTTTGCTAATCGAACTTATAGAACCCGTAAGATCTTTTTTCTTTTGTTTTCCGTACCCGATAACAACAACTTCATCTAATTTTTGACCGGTTTCTTTCATTACGATTTTTAGGTAACTACCTTCAATTGTTACTTCTTGGTCTTCCATACCGATATAAGACACAATAAGTTTAGTCACGTTATCTGCAATTGTAATAGTAAAAGTCCCATCAACATCGGTTTGTACACCAGTTTTGGAGCCTTTCGCGAGAACATTTGCACCTGGTAAAGGAAGTCCGTTTTGGTCCGTTACTTTTCCTTTTACCGTTTTTTCAAAAAACAACCCAGTATTATTTTTGTACGTCGTATGCAATAAAGAAGCAGCCGAAGCCTGAAACGTAAAAACTAATAGCGAGAGAACTGTTAATTTGACCTTTTTACCGGATAGAATGTTAATCCGAAAATCTCTAGGCTTTTTTTGGGTTAAAAATTTCATACTTTAATCGAGTTTGGTTAATTAATAATCTGTTTTTAATATTTGTAGGTTTTGGATTTCTTTTCTGATTGGGAATAATATGGTATTCTTTAATCGAATCTTTTTTTTCAATAAATCACTGCTTCATTTTTCAACCTTAATGTTGGTTTACTTAATCCATTTTACTTGCTTTAAACCTTATAAAACGCTTTAAAAATTTCACCTATTAACTTAATTTTAAGAATAGTACCTAACGAAATTATAGATTATATTTTTATTAAACAAGAAAAAACACGAAAAATGTGCTCGAACACATTAAATTAATGTTCTCGAACACATAAATAGTTGTAAATTGTAATTATTAACTTAAAATGATGCGATTTGTATAAAATGTTTTGATTTTAAAAAGATTTATTAGTTTGAGTATTTCTAATGCTAAATCATTATAACTTGTTGTATAATTGGTATTTGTGTGAAAATGCTGAATATTTTATATTATGTAGTCTTGTGTTATACACGATAAAGAGGCTTATGTTTTTGCAAAAAAGGGGTTTCAAAAAAGCTTTTTTGCGTTTAAATTTCTAGTTTAGAAAACTATATTGGAATTGATATAAATAAGGGATCATTTTTGATGCTATTTTCAATTTTTAGAAAAGTAAAAATTAACAAAAAATTAAGAATTAAGGTTTTGGAAGAATATCAAGTGGTTTTGGCAAAAAAAGAATAGAAAATTTCTAAGGAGTTTACTGGATTTTAATATTCTTTTAAAGAGATGAAGTTGAAGTGATGTGAAATGTAGAATGTGTAGTGTGAAATGTAAAGTGTAAGATAATGAAAGAGGATGTGTTGATTTAGGGTGGTGAAGAGCCTTTGTTTTTTATTAAACCATATAAGTGTTTAAGAAAGCAGAAGTATTGCTTAAATGAACTTACATTACCCCACAACTTCTGTCATTTCGAGCGAAGTCGAGAAATCGCACCAGAAACTCCGTACAGTTTGTCATACTGAGGAGGCGTAATCAAGCGAGAAACTCCATACAGTTTGTCATCCTGAGGAACGAAGGATCTATGTTTGCTGAATCGATACCGTTGAGCTTCACTTTACGGAATTACTTATGAAGATACTTCGTTCCTCAGTGTGACAAAATTGTGGAAAATAGAAGCGGAGCACTTAGTGTGATTTCTCATTCTTCGAAATGACAAAAAAACAGAAGTACGATGTTATTATGGTTTTAAATTTTGCGCGTAACAATATTTAAGAAAATGTAGATACTGCTAAAATGAACTTACATTACCACGCAACTTCTGTCATTTCGAAGAATGAGAAATCACACAAGAAACTCCGCACAGTTTGTCATCCTGAGGAGGCGTAATCAAGGGAGAAACTCCATACAGTTTGTCATCCTGAGGAACGAAGGATCTACGTTTGCTGAATCGATAGCGTTGAAATTTACTTTACGGAATTACTTGTGAAGACAGCTCGTTTCTCAGTGTGACAAAATTGTGGAAAATAGAAGCGGAGCACTTAGTGTGATTTCTCATTCTTCGAAATGACAAAAAAACAGAAGTACGATGTTATTATGGTTTTAAATTTTGCACGTAACAGTATTTAAGAAAATGTAGATACTGCTAAAATGAACTTACATTACCCCATAACTTCTGTCATCTCGAAGAATGAGAAATCACACAAGAAACTCCGCACAGTTTGTCATCCTGAGGAGGCGTAATCAAGCGAGAAACTCCATACAGTTTGTCATCCTGAGGAACGAAGGATCTACGTTTGCTGAATCGATAGCGTTGAACTTCAGTTTATGGAAGAATTACTTGTGAAGATCCTTCGTTCCTCAGTATGACAAAATTGTGGAAAATAGAAGCGGAGCACTTAGTGCGATTTCTCATTCTTCGAAATGACAAAAAAACAGAAGTACGATGTTAATATGGTTTTAAATTTTGTGCGTAACAATATTTAAGAAAATGTAGATACTGCTAAAATGAACTTACATTACCCCACAACTTCTGTCATTTCGAGCGAAGTCGAGAAATCACGCAAGAAACTCCGTCCAGTTTGTCATCCTGAGGAACGAAGGATCTACGTTTGCTGAATCGATAGCGTTGAGCTTCACTTTACGGAATTACTTATGAAGATATTTCGTTCCTCAGTGTGACAAAATTGTGGAAAATAGAAGCGGAACACCTGGTGCGATTTCTCGACTTCGCTCGAAATGACAAAAAAAAGAAGTACGATGTTAATACGGTTTTAAATTTTGCGCATAACAATATTTAAGAAAATGTAGGTATAGCTAAAATGAACTTACATTACTTATATGGTTTAAAACTTAACATCAGGTATTTTTTATGAAATATAAAAACCGGCATTTTCAACATTGATAATGTCAATTGGTAGTAACACCGTTTCAGGGATTTCTTTGCTGTATAAAAAATGTTCTACTAAGGTGCTTACACCTAAATAGGCTTGTCTCTTTTGATTTTGATGAATTAAAAAATGAACCAATCCCTGATTTAAGAAGCTGACATTTTTTTCAACTAAATCGTATCCGATTAAGGCAATTTTTTTATTCTTTTGTTCGGCGAGTATCGAAGCAATTTCGTAAGCTTTGGAAGTGGTGATAAAAATTCCTTTCAGATTAGGATGTTCTTCTGTGAAATTTAAAAACTTACTTTCTACATTCGCATGTTTTAATTTTAAAGTGGTTAAGGAAAAGTTGGTTAGTTTTTTTTCATCAAAATAATTCCGGAAACCTTTTTCCTTTTCCTGCATGTGAACGGCATTTTTTAGACTCTCATCAATATGCACAATCGCGATATGACCGTCTTCTAAAATCAAATTCATTAAACTGGCCGCAACACGACCGCTTTTGTATAAATCCTGTCCGACAAAACTTTTAATGGTATCAGACTCCACCTGGTTGTTAAACGTATTGACCATGATGTTTAACTCATCATATTGTTTTACAGCTTCTAAAGTTTCTTTGTGAAATAGGGGGGCTATCAAAACCGCTTCAGGTGCAATTTTGACTACCACATCATTGGTATTGATAAATGATTTTTTGCTTTCCGGATTAAAATAATGGATAGTGATATTGACATTGTAAGCTTTGTACTCCTTTACCGCATCCTGGATTCCGTTTACGCACGGAAGCCAATAGGAATCTATTTTAGGATCAGGTAGTAAAACACAGATGCGATAAATTTTATTATTTTTTAAATTTCTCGCAATAAGGTTGGGTTCATAGTCAATTACCTTTAAGACTTCGTTTATCTTTTCAAGTGCTGCAGGAGAGACCTTTCCTCTTTTGTGTAATACACGATCAACAGTTCCTTTAGAAACTCCGGCCATGTTTGCAATATCCTTAATAGTGTATTTCTTATCCATATTAGCAAATATATAAATTTGATTTAATTATTTGAGTATATAGTTTAAGGAAATATTAAAATGTGCTCGAGAACATTTTTAAGTGTGTTCGAGCACATTTTTTTGTTTTTTCTTGTTTTATCAAAAAATAATCTATAGTTTCGTAGAATCAAAACCCGAAATCAGAGCCGAATTTATAATCAAGTAATACTGTATTTTTTTGAAATTCAGTATTTTAATATCATATATGTAAGTGAAAAGAATCATATCATCAGCACCAGGAAGAACATGTCTTTTTGGAGACCATCAGGATTATTTAGGATTACCTGTTATAGCCTGCGCCATCAATAGAAAAATTAGCCTAACGGCAGAACAAAACGGTAGAGAAACATTTGTTCTTAATATGGTTGATATTGACGAAGTTAGAGTGATTGCTATAGATGCCGCTTTTACGACGTTGGAACCACGTGATTATTTTGCTTCCTCGCTGCGGGTCTTGCGCAGATACGGCTGTATACCAACAGTTGGTTACGATATCACGATAACAGGAGATATTCCGATCAATTCGGGAACGTCAAGTTCATCGGCTTTGTTGATGGCTTGGATTCGTTTTTTAATTGCAGCTTTCGGAGTTGATGATGAGGTTACTCCTGAGTTTATCTCAAAAATCGGATACGAATCAGAAGTATTGGAGCACAGAGAGCCGGGTGGAATGATGGATCATTTTAGCATTGGTGTTGGCAATATAGTGTATATCAATACAAAAGATCCTTTTTCTTATAAAGTTATCGGGGCTGAATTAAAAGGTCTGATTACCGGAGTTTCCGGGGTTCCAAAAGAGACCATCGGTTTGTTAGGGGACTTAAAAGGGAATGCTTTAATGGCTATTGATGTGGTAAAGCAAAATTTTCCCGATTTTGATTTATATACTGCTGAAATTGAAGATATAGACCGATACAGAAATTGTCTTCCCGATCGGTTAATTCCGTTTTTTGAAGCGGCGATTAAAAATTATCACTATACCAAAGAAGCCTTAAAAGAGTTCGAAAAACCCGTTTTGGATCTTAAAAAAATAGGCTCTTTAATGAATGATCATCATGCCGTTTTGCGTGATTTATTGAAAATTACTGTTCCAAGAATTGACGACATGGTAAATGCAGCTTTGAAAGCGGGTGCATACGGAGCCAAAATCGTTGGTTCAGGCGGTGGCGGAAGTATTGTAGTTATTGCCGATCCTAAAGTGGAAAATCTGGTTATAGAGGCCATTTTAAAAGCCGGAGCAGAGGAGGCTTACGCTGTAAATGTAGATGCTGGCGTAAGAATTTTAGAAAATATTGAAATTTAAAAAAATAAGATGCACAACAATTTAGTTATTCTTGCCGGAGGAGCTTCTTCCCGCATGAAAAAAGAAGCGATTACCACTAATTTATCGCCGGAAGAAATAGCACAGGCAAACGAAAGAAGTAAAGGTTTAATCGGAGTAGGAGCCAGTGGAAGACCGCTGTTGGATTATCTTTTGTTGAATGCAAAAAAAGCAGGGTACCAAAATATTTACATTATTATTGGAGAACAGGGAGGTTTGTTTAAAGAGTTTTACGGAAGTGAAATGAAGAACAATGATTTTCATGGACTCAACATCTCATTCGCTGTACAGTATATTCCGGAAGGAAGAGAAAAACCGTTTGGTACTGCTGATGCTTTGTTTCAGGCTGTTGAGCAATATCCGGAACTAAATACACAACAGTATTCCGTTTGTAACAGTGATAACCTGTATTCAGCTGCCGCTTTATTGGCACTTCGTGAAACCGAAAGTCCAAATGCTTTTATTAGTTACGATCGTGATGCTTTGGCGTTTCCAATAGAACGAATTTCACGTTTTGCGATCGCCAAACTGGATAAAAACAATCAATTGTTGGATATTTTAGAAAAACCTACGGCTGATGTTTTAGAAGAATATAAAGATATTGACGGGAAAATCAGAGTGAGCATGAATGCTTTTAAATTTAATGGTGCAACCTTATATACGCATCTTAAAAACTGTCCGGTTCATCCCGAAAGAGACGAGAAAGAATTGCCAACGGTACTTTTGAACTCTGTTAAAGAAAACCCCGGTACAACAATTGGTATCGCATTTTCTGAGCATGTACCTGATTTAACTGCAAAAGAAGATATTGCAGATGTAAAGGAATACCTTCAGAAATATTACCCTGACCTAAATTGGGAAACAAAAAATTAACAAAATTTTCATATCTGAATTAGGAATAAGACCAACTTATTGTATTACTTTTGTTTTGCAAAAAAAATGCAAAACATTTGCGTAAAAACCGCAATAAGTAATTTAGTGTTGATTCTACTTTAGATTTGAAATCAAAATCTTTTTAACAATCAACCAAAAATAGTATGTCAAACATTGAAAATGCAGTCCGTTTAGAGAGAGGGAATCCGGTTATTCCGATGGTTATTTTAACCTTATTGTTTTTTATTCTGGGTTTTGTTACCTGGCTTAACGGGCCTTTAATTCCATTTTTCGAATTGGCCTGTGAGTTATCCTCTTCACAAGCTTATTTTGTGACTTTTGCTTTTTATATTGCCTATTTTGTGATGGCAATTCCATCCTCTTGGATTATCGAAAAAGTAGGGTATAAGAATGGTATTTCTTTAGGATTATTGATCATTGCAGCCGGCGCATTTATGTTTTATCCCGCTGCGTCAAGCCGTACTTTTTTGCTGTTTTTAATTGCATTATTTGTGATGGGAACAGGCTTAGCTGTTTTGCAAACTGCCTCTAATCCGTATGTTGTCGTTATAGGTCCTCGTGAAAGTGCTGCGGCAAGAATAAGTGTTCTGGGAATTGCAAACAAACTGGCCGGATTTGTGGCTCCGATTGTATTAACAGCCTTGGTTTTATCAAACATGCAGGATTTTACTGCCGATAAGATTGCGTTGTTGGATGAAGCATCAAAAACAGCTGCTTTAAATTCACTTGCACTGCAATTGCAAAGACCTTATCTTTATATGGGGTTGATCATTATGGTTTTAGCGTTGTTGGTTAAGTTTTCTCCGCTTCCTGAGATTGATTTGGATGAAGACGGAAATGTAACAAATTTGAGTATTTTTCAGCAAATAAAAAACGCATTTAAGTACCCGCAATTGGTTTTAGGTGTTGTAACTTTGATGCTGTACATATCAGCGGAAGTTTTGGCCGGTGATTCAATAGGTGGTTTCGGAAAACAATTAGGAGTTTATGGCGATGAAGGGAACTTTTATTTGAAATTAACCTCATTCACTATGTCATTTATGGTAGTGGGTTATGTATTGGGAATCACATTAATTCCAAAATATCTTTCGCAGGTTACAGCTTTAAAAGCTTCGGGATTTTTAGGTTTAATTTTGGTTTTAGCGATTGTATTAATCTCTCCAAAGTTAATGATTCAGTTGCCCGGAATTCCAAATTTACCGATTGTAATTCTTTTGGTAGCCTTACTTGGATTGGCAAATGCACTTTGCTGGCCGGCAATTTGGCCGATGGCTCTTCAGGATTTAGGAGGTTATACTAAAATTGCAAGTGCAATTTTGATTATGGGAATTATTGGTGGTGCTGTTTTTCCTCTGTTTTATGGGATGATTGTGGAGCACGTAAATACATCAAATATTGAAAATGGAGTAGCGTTAACTTCAAAAAGCGGGAATCAAATTGCTTATTTAATATTATTGCCTTCGTATTTAATGATTCTTTTTTATGCAATAAAAGGTCATAAATACAGAAGTTGGAAGATTTAGAATCAGGAATAAAAAAAGATATATATCATGTTAAAAAGTAAAATAGACAAAGCAACAGGCTTCGAAAAACGATTTGAAAACATCAATACAGTAGTTTTTGAAAATTCTAATGAGGCTTCTAAGGCGGTTGCTCAGGAAATTGCAGCTTTAATTCAATCCAAACAAAAAGAAAACAAACCTTGTATTTTAGGTCTGGCAACCGGTTCTTCTCCAAAAGGATTGTATGCAGAGTTAGTACGTCTTCATAAAGAGGAAGGTTTGAGTTTTAAAAACGTAATTAGTTTTAATTTGGATGAATATTATCCAATGGAACCCAATTCTATCAACAGTTATGTTCGTTTTATGAAAGAATTACTGTTTGACCATGTCGATATTTTACCTGAAAACTTCCACGTTCCCGATGGACTTTTAACCAAAGAACAAATTGCAGATTACTGCCATGATTACGAAGCTAAAATTGAAGCCTTAGGTGGAATCGATTTACAAATTCTTGGAATTGGAGGAAACGGACATATTGGTTTTAATGAATCCGGTTCTCTTCAAAACTCCAAAACGCGTTTGGTAGCTTTAGACCATATTACAAGAGTTGCCGCAAGTAAAGATTTTTCCGGATTGAGTAATACGCCAAGAACTGCAATTACACTTGGAGTTAAAAAAATCATGGAGGCCAAACAAGTTATTTTGATGGCTTGGGGAGAAGGAAAATCCAATGTGATCAAAAAATCGGTTGAAGATGAGGTGACCAATCAGATTCCGGCTTCGTTTTTACAGGAACACAATAATGCTGTTTTTGTTTTAGACAAAGAAGCATCTTCAAAACTAACCCGAATCAACAGACCTTGGTTGGTTGAAAAAGTAACCTGGAGTGATAAATTAATCCGTAAAGCCGTTTTAGGATTGGCACTTGATCTTAAAAAACCAATTTTAATGCTTACCGATGCCGATTATATCGAAAACGGCATGAGTGATTTATTGGCCGATTCAGGTCCTGCTTACGACATTAATATTAAGATATTCAATAAATTACAAAATACAATTACAGGTTGGCCAGGTGGGAAACCAAATGCAGACGATGCTAATCGTCCTGAAAGAGCGGAGCCAGCCAGAAAACGTGTATTGCTTTTCAGTCCACACCCTGATGATGATATTATCAGTATGGGAGGAACGTTTATGCGTTTGCAAGAGCAAGGGCATGAAGTGCACGTAGCGTACCAGACTTCAGGAAATATTGCCGTTGCCGATGATGAAGCCTTGCGTTTTGCAAGTTTCGTAATTGATTACAATGAGAAATTCGGAATCAAAAGTCCGGAAGCGGATGCGATTTATGAAAAAGCAGTTAACTTCTTAAAAAATAAAAAGAACAGCGAAATTGATATCCCTGAAGTGCGTTATATCAAAGGACTAATCAGAAAAGGAGAAGCAAGAGCAACAAGTCATTTTGTTGGTTTAACAGACGATCAAATTCATTTTATGGAGCTTCCATTTTATGAAACAGGTACCATTGAGAAAAAACCAATCGGACAAGAAGACATTCAATTGACGATGGATTTAATTGAAAAAATTAAACCACATCAAATATATGCTGCAGGAGATTTAGCAGATCCACACGGAACACACAAAGTATGTTTAGATGCTATTTTTGAAGCCGTGAAAGCCTTAAAACCAAAATCATTTATGGACGACTGTTGGTTATGGTTGTACCGTGGTGCTTGGCAGGAATGGGGTATTGACGAAGTAGAAATGGCAGTGCCTATGAGCCCGGATCAGGTTTTGGCAAAACGCCATGGAATCTTCAAACACCAATCTCAAAAAGACGGTGTTGTTTTTCAGGGAACCGATGCCAGAGAATTTTGGCAAAGAGCCGAAGACCGAAATCACGAAACAGCAGCTTTGTATCAGCAATTAGGTTTAGCGACTTATGCGGCGATGGAAGCGTTTGTGAGATGGCATTACTAGGTAGAAGGTGCTAAGATTCTGAGCTGCTAAGGTTCTGAGTTAAAAAAAGTTTTGGCCACGAATTACACGAATTTTCGCGAATTTATTTTCGGGATAATTGGCGTGATTCGTGGCTTTTTTTTTTGCCACAGATTAAAGGATTCTTGCAGATTTAAAAAAAAAAATCATTTTAATCCTTTAAATCTGTGGCAAAAAAAATAAAAAATAAAAGTAACTTTGCATAATTAGAAGCAAGAAAAGAGAATGAGTCTATTCTTTTTTTCTTGCTTCTTTTTTCTAAAAAAAATGCAACAAGACAGTAAACTTCTCATAAAATTAGCCCATACCAAAATGCCTTTCGGGAAATACGAAGGACGTTACTTAATAGACTTACCCGAGTATTATGTTGTTTGGTATCAAAATAAAGGTTTCCCGAAAGGAGAGCTAGGACAACAACTTCAACTGATCTATGAACTAAAACTAAACGGATTAGAAGAGTTGATCCGTAATATCAAAAAGCAGTATCCTAAGCCTTTGAAGTAGTTTTTGGGTTAGCTGTTAGAGCTACACTTGTATTTGTTTTTCAATTATCGAAGTTTTTTTAACGGAATTAATATACCACGATTTTGCTTATGTGAAGCGGCTAATTTATGCCTTGATTTTACTTTGTAGCGATAGCGTTGTGAAAAATAAATAAAACAGGCTGTTATAGAAAAATAATAATTGAACAATTGTTTCTTTTTGGTAACAGTCTTATTCGTAAAAACTTCATTATAATGAGAAGGAGGAAGATTATCAAGGTTTTAAAAGTGATTTTCTGATACATAAAAGAGTGGTTTTTTGAAATATAAAGACTACAAAAATTTTACATAAATTTTATTATTTGTAAGAAATATTTTATATATTTGGATAAATATTGAAATATCTCTATTATGAAAAATCTTAAAAAAATGAAATTTTCTGACATTACAGGAATGTTAGAGGCAGATGAAGCAAAGGGAATTTTGGGAGGAGGACCTATAAAGTATACTAACGATCAGGAAGCTCCCGGTGAAGCGGATAATATTGGAGGAAACGGTGGTTTTGGCTTGACAGGTTTTGGCCAAGGAGGTTTTGTTAGCGGGAGTGCTAACAATTTTTCTCAATTAGGCAGTTATGGTAATGCTTCCTTTGGCGGGAATTACTCTAATTCAGGGACTGGTACAAATTCTGGTTCAGGAACAAATAATTTAAATTCTTCTACTTCTAATACCAATTATAATAATGATTGGTTTGTCAATGCTCAAGGCAATCTAAGTACTACAAGTGCAATTGCTATTGATCGTTATTTTCAATTTATTCGCGCAAATAATGGGATTGTAAATGCGAATCAAGTAAATGCCTTCGTAAATAACGAAAAAACGGCAAGCGGACAGCAGCAAAATTTTATTCAGTATAATATTCAATTGCCGGGCACACGATTAGATAATGTTACTGTAGTGAATTATTACAAAGGGCCAAGTACAATAAAACAAGGTACTGTAATTGATAATATGACATTGCAAATTAATCTTTCCAATGGTCCAAGAAGCACAAGTACAACCAATACGACAAATTCAAATGCGTCTTGGTATGTAATGCCTATACATGGCAGTTCTTCAAAACCTTCACCTTTAGAAGCGGCATTACTATCGAAATCAGTTTATGGTGGTAAGGACACGGTTGGGCCTGATAAGCTTTTCGGATGGAAAGTTTCCAATGAAGTAAAAGGTATTAAGTATAATGATCCTTCCTCAGGTTTTAAATCACAATTATATGAAAGAATTACAGCTGGTAAAAAAGAATATTGTTATGTAACTGCTGGTACAGAACCTGAGATAGGAGATTATGCTGCGGACGTCTTACAAACAGCGGGGATTTCTCTGCAATATAAAGAATCTGTGGATAATGCAAAGGCATTAAAGGCTCTGTTTGGTGATGCATTATCTTTTTCAGGGCATTCTTTAGGCGGAGGTATGGCAGAAGCCAATGCCCGCGCTACGGGAGGAAGTGCTGTCACAATTAATGCGGCAGGATTGAGTTATTCAACAGCTTTACTTTTAGGAATAGGGTTCGTGTCAGATACGCATTCTTATATTATGACAAATGATCCTTTAAATATAGCGCAAATGGTGATACCGGGACTAACAACAGCGGGAGGGCAAAAACACTATATTACACCAACCAGAACATCAGGAGGGCATGGTGTAAATGAAATGGCAATAGAACTGGGTATAAAATCAAAGTGAGATGAAAAAAGTAATTATGTTATTTGTTATTGTAGCGTCTACATTAAGTTCATGCAATTGCAAGTGTACTAAAACTCATTTATCTAAAGACGAAAAAGAGTGGTTTTCGGCTTACAAAAAGGGGCAGCAAATAATTTTTAAAAGCAATCTGGGGAAATTGGACACGCTTTTTGTAGCGGATAAATATGAAACATATGATAATAAAGAATGTAATTGTTACGAAGTAGGTAATTTACAATACAATATGATGCATATTGACTTTAAGTCCAGAATTTGCCACAATGATTCCTATTTTGTTAGCGGAGTATCAATTAGTAAAGACGAAATAAATAAAAAGTCTTTTCCTACTTTTAATGTTTTTGGCCTATTTTATCCGGATGTTCAAGTAAAACCTATACCGACAGAAAGTTGGGTTGTCTTGAGAACATCTTTAAAAAAGTATACACATGTGTATGTTTTTGAAGACGGTATCAATGCAAGAAACTTTGGTAATAACTATCTAAAATCTTTTTACTGGGATAAAAGAGAAGGTTTAATACGTTACGATACAGGTGAAGGTGAGATATTCGAGCTGCTAAAAAAATAGACCACTTATGATTAATTTCCCCCACGAGTTTCAGCTCGATGCTAAAGATTGTGGTCCTGCCTGTATAAAAATTATTGCAAAATATTATGGCAGGTTTTATAGCCTGCCTTTTTTACGTGATTTATGTGGTATCACGCGCGAAGGGGTCAGTTTTTTAGATCTTAGCGATGCTTGTGAAGCAATTAGTTTGCGTACTAAAAGTGTTAAAGTAGATTTTAGTGTTTTGCAGACAATTCCATTGCCTTGCATTGTACATTGGCAGGAGAGTCACTTTATTGTGGTTTATAAAATAACACAGAAACAAGTATATGTTTCAGATCCCGCAAAAGGGTTGTGTAAATATTCTTACGAGAGTTTTCAGGAAGACTGGTTAAAAGAATCAAAAGTGGGTGCTGTTTTAGCCATAGAGCCCATGGCGGATTTTAAACAACGCTCTATAAGTGATAAATTAGAACGAAGAAAAACGTTAGAGAATTTTCTGGGGTACTTTACACCTTACAAAAAGAGTTTTGTAAACCTGTTTGTGGTGATGCTTATAGTGACATTGCTACAGGCTTTTTTGCCCTTTATTTCAAAATCGGTTATCGATGTTGGAATTCAGACCAATGATTTAGATTTTATTGATCTTGTTTTAATCGCCAATATTACCATTATAGTCAGTATCTTATTGAGCAACATGATTCGCGATTGGATTTTACTGCATCTTACTTCGCGAATAAACATCTCTTTGATATCAGATTATCTGATAAAATTAATGAAACTGCCTATTACTTTTTTTGAGAATAAGTTGATTGGAGATATTTTACAACGAGCGCAAGATCATGAGCGTATTCGGGATTTTATAATGAACAATTCGCTCAACTTTATCTTCTCTATTCTCACCTTTTTTATATTCGGAATCATTCTGTTTGTTTACAGTCCGGTCTTGTGTTTGATTTATTTGATCGGTAGTACTTTATTTATTGGTTGGGTGGTCTTTTTTTTAAAATTCAGGAAAAAACTGGATTGGGAGTATTTTGACGTTCACACAAAAAATCAGAGTTACTGGGTGGAAACTATTGGAAGCATTCAGGATATAAAAATCAATAATTACGAAAAGCAAAAAAGATGGAAATGGGAGGCTTTGCAAGTTCAGTTATTTAAGATTGACCAAAAAATACTGCGAATTACCAATGCGCAAAATCTGGGAGCGCAATTTATTAATCAATTAACCAATTTAATGATTACATTTTATTCTGCAAAAGCAGTGATAAAAGGTGATATTACATTTGGTGTAATGATTTCGACACAATTTATAATAGGGATGCTTAATGGTCCGATTATGCAGTTCATTTCTTTTGTTCAATCTGCTCAATATGCAAAAATTAGTTTTTTAAGGCTTAACGAAATACACGAATTAGAGGAAGAAGAAGAAAACGAAACCAATAACAGCATCAAGCTTCCGGAAGATAAAAGCTTGCTATTACGAAATGTTAGTTTTCAGTACAGTAGAAATAGTCCTTATATCTTAACGAATATTTCAATATTGATTCCGGAGGGAAAAGTAACTGCCATTGTAGGAGATAGCGGTAGCGGTAAGACCACTTTGTTGAAACTTATTTTAAGATTGTATAAACCGACCCATGGTGAACTTTCTATGGGGAATCTTAATATTCAGAACGTTAATCTAAAACAATGGAGAGCAAGTTGCGGAGCGGTGATGCAGGACGGCAAAATTTTTAGCGATACGATTCAAAATAACATTGTCTTGGACGATGAGAATATTGATTATGCAAGGTTGAAAAAAGCGGTAATGGTAGCCAATATAGCAGCAGAAATAGAAGCTATGCCCAAAGGATATCAAACGATGATGGGAGAAAACGGCAGGGGTTTAAGTGGAGGACAGAAGCAACGTGTTCTGATTGCAAGAGCTTTGTACAAAGATCCCGACTATTTGTTTTTTGATGAGGCAACAAATTCACTGGATGTTATAAATGAGCAAAAAATTGTGACAGCATTAGAAGAGATTTTTAAGAATAAAACAGTAATCGTGGTAGCACATCGCTTGAGTACGATTCGTAAAGCAGATCAGATTATAGTGCTTAAAAATGGATTTATTAGTGAAATTGGAAATCATGATATGTTGATGACAAAAGAAGGTGGGCATTATTATGAATTGGTTAAAACACAGACAGGAGATACTGTAAATGGATAATAAAGGATTTCATAAAACACTAAACTCAAATCGAACCGAAGAGGTAGCTTGGATTATTGAAAAAATGCCGACTAAATTCGGAATTTTAATCAGCTCAGTTGCTATAGGTTTGGTATTGCTATTGTTGCTTTTTGGCTGGCTTATAAAATATCCGGAAGTATTAATGGGTCAAATTGTGATAAATACAAGACAGGCGCCTGTCAAATTAGTTGCATCGACTCAAGGGAATATTATATTGTTAGAACATGCTTCCGGTGCTAATGTACATGCCGGAGAATACATTGCCTACATAAAAAATGAAGCCAATTTAGCCGATGTCAAACTGTTGAAAAACACACTTGATGATATAAATATTCATGAAGTCGATTTTCAAAAACACCGTCATTTATTTCCTGAAAATTTATCTTTAGGAGATATAAATAATAAATACTATAACTTTTTAAATGCGCTGTATCAATATTTAGATTACACGAATCAACAGCCTTATGAGGTTCAAAAACAAATTAATAAAAAATTACTCGAGCTGCAGACAAAGAAATTTGAGCAGTTAAAAAATGATTTTAAAAGCCAAAAAATAAAACACGAAGTTTCACAGAGTCTTTTTTATAAAGATTCGACACTATATAGTAAAAATGTCACTTCCAAAGCAGATATAGAACGTTCAATTATAGCAAAAGCAAATAGTGAGCTGGATTATAAAGCAATTGATAAAGAGATTAATAATACAAATTATCAAATCAATGAAGCTCATAATAAATCACAAGTAATTGCAATTGAAAAAACAGCTAAGGAAAGAGAAATGATTATTGGGTTATTTAATAGCTATTATGATTTAATCGATGCCATAAAAAAATGGGAACGGACGTATGTTTTTCTTTCCCCGATAAAAGGAAAAGTAGATTTTTTGAATTTTCTTAAAGACAACGATTATATTCAGTCCGGAGAAGAATTATTTAAAATAGTACCAGATAATAACCAAATAATAGGACAGGTTAATCTGCCTGAAAATGGCTCCGGTAAAGTGAAAATTGGACAAAGTGTTATAATTAAACTGAATAATTATCCTTATAATGAATATGGCTCGATTAAAGGTAAGGTGGTAAGGATATCACTTGCAACAAACCAGCAGGTTCTTTCTGATAATCAAAAGAAAATGAGTTCCTATCTGGTTGATGTAAATCTGCCCTACGGATTAAAAACGAATTATGATGTTGTATTAAATTTTCATGCTGAAGCTAAAGGAACAGCCGAGATCATAACAGAAGACAGGAGACTGATCGAACGCTTCTTTGATAATTTGAGATATAAATTAGAATAGAATTTCTTCCGAATAGGTAGGAGCAATGTTTTTAACTTTAAATAAAAATAAGGGTTACTTATTCCGTATTTTAGATTTATAGCAAAGTAGGATTTAAGTGAGACCAATAAATTATTCAAAAATAAGTCGCTATAACATCTAAAATTAGGGATTACGGAAACAAGTAAACGATCTGTTTATAAATTTGCAAATTATCTCATTCGCTATTTGCCAAAATGTCCAATTAAATTTGTACTTTTGCCAAGTTTTTTACACAACTACAATACAAACAACAACAGAATGAATCAGACAAAATATATTTTTGTTACAGGTGGTGTGACTTCATCTTTAGGAAAAGGAATTATCGCGGCATCTTTGGCAAAATTGTTACAAGGAAGAGGGTATCGTACAACTATTCAGAAATTTGATCCATATATTAATGTGGATCCGGGTACGTTAAATCCATATGAGCATGGGGAATGTTATGTGACTGATGATGGTGCTGAAACCGATTTAGATTTAGGTCATTATGAGCGTTTTCTTAATGTTCCTACTTCTCAGGCGAATAATGTGACAACAGGAAGAGTCTATCTTTCGGTTATTGAAAAAGAAAGAAGAGGAGAATTTTTAGGAAAAACAGTTCAGGTTGTTCCTCATATTACCAACGAAATCAAAGACAGAATGCAATTACTGGGCAAATCCGGTGATTATGATATTGTTATTACTGAAATTGGTGGAACAGTTGGTGATATTGAATCACTACCTTATATAGAGTCTGTTCGTCAGTTGGTTTGGGAATTAGGTGAAAATAACGGAATCGTAATTCACTTAACATTAGTTCCATTTTTAGCTGCTGCAGGGGAGTTAAAGACAAAACCTACGCAACACTCGGTAAAAACGTTAATGGAGAGTGGTATCAAAGCCGATATCCTGGTTTGTAGAACCGAGCATGAATTGTCTCAGGAACTACGTCAAAAATTGGCATTGTTCTGTAATGTGAAAAAAGAAGCGGTTATTCAGTCTATTGATGCTTCAACGATATACGAAGTGCCTAATTTAATGCTTGAAGAAGGATTAGATGTAGTGGCTTTGAAAAAATTAGATTTACCTAAAAAAGCATTGCCGGACCTTAAAAACTGGAATACTTTTTTACGCAGATTAAAAAATCCAAAGCATACCGTAAACATCGGTTTGGTTGGGAAATATGTAGAAATGCAGGATTGTTACAAATCGATCTTAGAGGCGTTCATTCATGCCGGTGCTGCTAATGAAACCAAAGTAAATGTAATTTCTATTCATTCAGAACACATTAATGCGGACAATATTGTAGAAAAACTAAAAGATCTTGATGGTGTTTTAGTTGCTCCTGGTTTTGGAGAAAGAGGTATAGAAGGAAAAATCGAAGCCGTTCGTTATGTACGTGAAAATAATATTCCGTTTTTCGGAATTTGTTTAGGTATGCAAATGTCAGTAATCGAATATTCAAGAAATATTTTAGGATACAAAGATGCGAATTCTACAGAGATGAACGATAAAACGTCACATCCTGTTGTAGATTTAATGGAAGAGCAAAAAACAATTACAGATAAAGGTGGAACAATGCGTTTGGGAGCCTGGAAATGTGATATTAAGCCAAATACACTTGCACATAAAATTTACGGAGAAAAAACGATTTCAGAGCGTCACCGTCACCGTTATGAGTACAACAATAAATATGCTGAAGAATTACAAAAAGCAGGTTTATTGGCTTCAGGAGTTAATCCCGATACCGGTTTAGTGGAGATTGTGGAACTTGAAAATCACCCGTTTTTTATAGGTGTACAATACCATCCGGAATATAAAAGTACGGTTGCCAATCCACATCCGATTTTTGTAAACTTTGTAGCTGCTGCTGTAAATTCACATAAGAAACAATAATTAATATTCTGTAAGGTTGTAACGTTTGGATTAAACTCAAGACAAATAGCCTTTAACGAATAACCTTTTTTAAACTATAATGGAAGAAAAAAAATTTGACCTTAATTCAATCATTGGTTTTGTATTGATATTTGGAATTTTGATTTGGATTATGTACCAAAATCAACCTTCTGATAAGGAAATTGCTGCTGAAAAAGCCAAGAAAGAATTAGTTGCGAAACAAGAAGCTCAAGCTAAATCGGATAAAACTAAAACGGCAGTTTTGCCAGTTGTAGCAACAACTCCGGGCGATACAGTTCAATTAGCACAATTGCAAAAAACCTTAGGTGGTTTTGCTTACTCAGCGACACTTCCTTCTGCAAAGGAGTCTTTTACAACAATCGAAAATGAGAAGATTAAACTAAAAATCGCTAATAAAGGAGGTTATATTGTTGAAGCTACTCTTAAAGAATTTGAAAAATTTCAAAAAGGTTCAAAACAATTAGTGGAATTAATCAAAGATAATAATTCTAATTTAAACATTCAGTTACAAACAACAGATAACAGAACTTTAAATTCGAAAGATTTGTTTTTTGAGCCAACACTATCTAAAGTTGGAGCAGATCAGATTTTAACAATGCGTTTGAAAGCTGGAGCGAACGAATTTTTAGAATACAAATATATTTTAAAACCAAACGAATATTTAGTTGGTTTTGATGTTCGTTCTCAAGGTTTGAATAAAATTTTAAATTCGTCTAAGCCATTAGATTTAGTTTGGGATTTAAAATCATACAGAAACGAGAAAAGTATTTCTATCGAGAAGCGTTATGCGCAACTTGAATACGAATATGAAGATGAAAAATACAGTTCGGTAAGCGACGGTACAGCAAAAGAAGATACTCCTGAAAAAGTGAGTTATGTAGCGTTTAAGCAACACTTTTTCACGGCTATTTTGGCGACTGATAAACCATTTGAGAAATCTAAATTACAATCTGATGCTTTAGTAAAAGATGAAAAAATAGATACGACTTTTATCAAACAATTTAAAGCAACAGTTCCTTTAGCTTTTTCTAATGGAGAAGTGGATTATAAAATGAGTTGGTATTTTGGACCAGCTGATTATAAAGTTTTAAAAGCATATGATAAAAACTTCGAAAAAATTATTCCACTAGGATGGGGGATTTTCGGATGGATTAATCAATGGATTTTTATTCCATTATTCGGATTCTTAAGCTCTTATATTGCTTATGGAATTGCGATTATCATTTTTACAATTATCATTAAATTGGCAATGTCGCCAATTACCTATAAGTCATTTTTGTCTCAGGCTAAGATGAAAGTGTTACGTCCGGAGATTACAGAGTTGGGAGAAAAATTCAAAAAAGACCCAATGAAGAAACAACAGGAAACGATGAAATTGTACAATAAAGCAGGGGTGAACCCAATGGCAGGATGTATTCCGGCATTGATTCAGCTTCCGTTTATGTATGCGTCATTCCAGTTCTTCCCATCTGCTTTTGAGTTAAGACAAAAAAGTTTCCTTTGGGCAGACGATTTATCATCTTTTGATGCGGTTGTAAACTTACCATTTCACATTCCTTTATATGGAGATCATATCAGTTTGTTTCCAATTTTGGCTGCAATTGCGATTTTCTTCTATATGAAAATGACTTCGGGCGACCAACAAATGGCAGCTCCTCAACAAGAAGGTATGCCGGATATGGCGAAAATGATGAAAATCATGATTTACGTTTCACCATTAATGATGTTAATTTTCTTCAATAGTTATGGTGCAGGATTGAGTTTGTATAACTTTATCTCTAACTTAATTACAATCGGAATTATGTTTGTAATTAAAAACTACATTGTGGATACAGATAAAATTCATGCTCAGATTCAGGAGAACAAGTTGAAAGAGCCTAAAAAGCAAAGTAAATTTCAACAACGTCTTCAGGAAGTAATGGAGCAACAAGAGGCCGCAAAAGGTCAGAATAAAAAGAAATAAGCACTAAAAGAAATCTCGATTTATCGGGATTTTTTTTTACCACAGATATACTTTATAAAGTGTAATTTCGTTAAAGTTTAAAAGGAATTAAAAGATGATTTTAAGAAGAATACTACTTGGCTTTGCCTTACTGAATGTTATAGTAATAAATGCTCAAACAGACTTTAATAAGTTAGATGCAAACGGAAAAAAAGAAGGTTTGTGGAAAGGAACTTATGAAGTTTCCAAACGTCCGAGATACGAAGGGACTTTCAGCCACGGAAAAGAAACCGGAGTATTTAAGTTTTTTGATGACACCAAAAAAGGAGATGTTGTTGCAACACGTGATTTTAGTGCCAATGATGGAAGTGCTTATAATATCTTTTATGATCAGAAAAAGAATAAAGTAAGTGAAGGAAAAGTGATCGGAAAAAATTACGAAGGGAAATGGACGTACTACCATAAAGCTTCAGCTATAGTAATGACCACCGAAAATTATAAAAATGGGAAATTGGAAGGTGCAAGGACCGTTTTTTACCCAAATGCTAAAGTCGCAGAAAAAATGACTTATGTGAATGGTCAGAAAGAAGGGATCTATGAAAAGTACGGGCAGAACGGAATTATTCTGGAGAAAAGTACCTACAAGAATGACGAATATAACGGAGATGCTGTTTTCTATGATTCTGATGGAGTGGTGGCTTCTGAAGGAAAATTTTTGAAAGGAAAAAAAGCCGGAATGTGGAAGTTTTACTTAAAAGGAAAACTGACGAAAGAAGTAAATATGAGTGATCCGAAAAGTAATTACCAGTCTGACTCAAAACCTAAAATGGAATAGAACTTTTTGGTGGCAGTTCAAATTTGAGGCTTTTTTTATGCCAAAATTTTTAGGCTTCTATTTCGGACTAAAGTAAAATAGATGCTAAGGATTTTTTTTGATTGGTAATTTGTAACTGTGATTTCGGATTATAGCTCGACTCAATGAAAATTACTTTATATTCTATTTTGTCTAGATTGAGTTGTTTATATGTGGAGTTTTTTTGATAGTATTTTTTTTAATTTTTAATAAAAAAATGGAGTGATGTTCTTTTTTGGTAAGTAAATATCTATATTCGCCGCTTAATCGCAATTTTGCATTTTAATTAAAGAAGTGTTTTATTAGACTTCTTTTTGTATGAAAAAAAAGGAATATATATGAGGAAAAACTACCATTTTTTATTGATTTTATTAGTAATGTTTTTTTTTAATAATGTCGCTATCTCTCAAACTTCTCTAGGGACATGTACAAGCTTTATGAATAGCTTAAAGAAGGAGTTTATTGTTTCAAAGGGAAAAAGGGACGTGAAAAGTGTTTTACTTCAGACTGTCGATTCAAAAAAGTTTAATGGAAAAATAAATTACAAGGAATCAACTCCTTCGAGTGAATTTTTGATTGGAGAAATTAAAGATATTTCAGAGTCTTCTTTTTATATTAAAGTAATTGGGCAGTCATTGGAAGGGCATATTATTTTAAGAAAAACAAAAGAAGCATATAAGTATTCTTCTGATACTCATGGAAATGCTTATGTTTCAAAAGTAGACATAAATTCTTTGATTTGTGTGGAATATAGTAAACTGCCACAAAAAAAGACCACAACTACAAAGTATAATGTTGCAGAGTTGAGTGCTAACATATTTAGTTTAGAAAGCTTGCCAGGCGGAAAAGGTTGTGTACTGTTGGATTTTGACGGTTACAATATGCTTGCTGGAAATTATTGGAATGAAGGGAAAGCAATTAATGCAGCTCCGGCTGGATTGAGAAGCGCTTATATAATGGAACTTTTTGAAATTGTTGCAGAAGATTTCAGACCATTTAATCTGAATATAACAACAAATGAAGCCGTTTTTAATAAGTATCCTAAATCGAAAAGGATGCGTATAGTGCTGACCACAACAAAAACTGCAAGTCCAAAAGCGGGTGGAGTAGCTTATATGGGGTCCTTTGGCTGGGATAATGATGTTCCGGCCTGGTGTTTTAATCTTAATAATGGTAAGGATGCTGGAGATACCTGTTCTCATGAAATAGGGCATACTTTTGGGTTAGAACATGATGGACGTACTTTGCCGACGGAAGAATATTTTTACGGATTAGACAATACTTCCTGGGCACCAATTATGGGGTTTAGTTATTACAGACCTGTTGCGCAATGGAGCAAGGGAGAATACAATAGCGCAAATAATAAAGAGAGTGATGTTGATGTTATTTCCGGACGGGAATATGGAGTGGGGTACAGAATGGATGATTATGGTAATGATGTATCTTCAGCACTTAGTTTAACTCACGATGATACAGGATTGATTATTAAAAAAGAGGGCGTAATCGAAAAAGAAAGTGATCGTGATTTCTTTGCATTTACCACCAAAGGAGGAAATGTAATAATCAACGCTAATGCAATAAACGGATCTGGTAAAGGGAATCTCCATGTTGCAATTACGTTGCATAATTCGACTGGTGCTGAAATAGAAAAATTTTGGAATCCGAACCCTTATTCGCTCAATGCGTCAATGAGTATAGACCTGCCGGCAGGTAAATATTTTATCAGCGTGAGTGGAATTGGAGCTGGCGATATTTTATATGGCGGTTATTCTGCATACGGTTCGGTTGGGGGGTATTCTATTTCAGGGTTTATTTCGATCTCGGACACCCCTGTTTCGGATATCTTTATTTCCGGAGTACAAACAAACGTAAGTTGTTATGGGGAAGCTGACGGAGTTGTTCGTGCAAGCGTTGTGGGAGGATCCGGTAATTACACTTATGCTTGGACGCCTTTCGGAGGAACAACTGCCACCGCATCCGATTTAAAAGCAGGTATTTATAGCCTAATAGTTAAGGATGATAAAGGGGGAAGTAAAACGAGAACCTTTAATATAACAGAACCTCCGGCTTTAAATTCAAATGTAACGGTTGGAACTGAAGTTTTAATTGCGGATCAATCCGGTGCGACTTACCAATGGTACGAATGTCCTATATCATCAATCGATGGAGAAACAGGTCAATTCTTTGAACCAAAGATAGATGGCTCCTATAAAGTTGTAATGACTTTAAATGGTTGTACTGTTTCTTCCGATTGTATAAACTTTAACAATCTTAGTACAGTATCGTTCGATAAAGCTGTAAAGTTTATGTTACATCCAAACCCAAGTAATAAAATTATAACGATCAAGTCAGATCATGATGCGGATTTAAATCTTATTAACTCATTGGGAGGAATCATTAAAACATTTAAAGTAGTAGCAGAGGTAGATAAAATAGTAAATGTCGAAAATTTAGCTAATGGTATTTATTTTATTTGTGAAATAAGGGAAGGAAAATTAATCACTCATAAATTTGTGAAAAACTAGTATTTAGAAAATATCTTTTTATCTGTCATTACACCTGATTTTTGCCTGTAGTAAGACCTGAATGGTTTGGTAAAATCAGGTGTAATGATTTTGATTCAGAAAAAAATACATTCCAAAATTTTTTAGACAGAAAAATAGAAAGTATAATTTCATCTTTAGTAGTAAAGTTTGAATAGTGGTGAGCGTATTTAAGTTTTATCCAAAAAACGACTTAGGGAAATTCCTAAAGAAATAGAAAGAACTTCACATTCTTTAAGAAAAAAAATAGGTGCCTTGCATTGACTTTGGTGATTTTTGCGGGCAAACAAAAAATACAATAAGTTTTATCTACCGCAGCATTATATAAAGTAATCAAAAGAATTACAATTATCTATAATTTGGCTTACCTTTGCACCCTTGTAAAAATATAAACGAGTTAAAATGAAACGTGTAGTTGTTGGACTTTCCGGTGGTGTTGATTCTAGTGTTGCTGCTTATTTGTTGCAAAAACAAGGGTACGAAGTTATTGGCCTTTTTATGAAAAACTGGCACGATGATTCGGTTACTATTTCTAACGAATGTCCTTGGTTAGAAGATAGTAATGATGCTTTATTGGTAGCCGAAAAACTTGGAATACCGTTTCAAACTGTTGATTTGAGCGAAGAGTACAAAGAAAAAATCGTTGACTATATGTTCAACGAATATGAAAAAGGAAGAACTCCAAATCCGGATGTACTTTGTAACCGTGAGATCAAATTTGATGTTTTTATGAAAATTGCTTTAAGTCTTGGGGCCGATTATGTGGCCACAGGACATTACTGTCAAAAAAGCGAAATTGAAGTAGATGGAAAGCCGGTTTATCAATTAATAGCAGGTGCAGATACGAACAAAGACCAATCTTACTTTTTATGCCAGTTGTCACAAGAGCAATTAGCTAAATCATTGTTTCCAATTGGCGCTTTAACCAAACCGGAGGTTCGCGAAATTGCTGCCGAAATGGATTTGATAACAGCAGAGAAAAAAGATTCCCAAGGATTATGTTTTATCGGAAAAGTTCGTTTACCGGAGTTTTTACAACAAAAACTACAACCAAAAGAGGGTAAAATTGTACAGATTGATAAAAATGATCCGATTTATACAATCGAAAAACCAACTGGTTTATCTATAGAAGAAGAATTAAAATTAGAGTCTCAGAAACGAAATTACCTTCCTATAATGGGGAAAGTAGTGGGTAAACATCAAGGCGCACATTATTTTACAATCGGACAAAGAAAAGGCCTTAATGTAGGCGGAACAACTGATCCGTTATTTATTATTGCTACCAATGTTGAAACCAATACTATTTATACAGGATTAACAAGTCAACATCCGGGATTGTTTAAGAAAGCTTTGTTTATAGAAAAGTCTGAGGTACACTGGATTCGTACTGATCTGGCTTTAAAAGTTGGAGAAACGATGGAAGTGATGGCTAGAATTCGTTACCGTCAGCCTTTGCAAAAAGCGACTTTACACCAGTTTGAAGAGGGGATGTATGTTTCTTTTGATGAACCTCAATCTGCTATAACAGAAGGTCAATTTACAGCTTGGTATTTTGAGAATGAATTAGTTGGTTCGGGAGTAATTTCTTAGCTTTATACTTTTTAAGAAGGTTTTGCCTTTAAAAAAGTATACTATGAAAAACAACTACCTATTTTTTCTATTGTTATTTTCTTCTGCCTTGTTTGCGCAAGAAGATGCGTGGGTGTATTTTAATGCAAAGCCCAATGCACAGTTCTATCTGGATAACCCACTGCAAATGCTTTCACAACGAGCATTAGATCGACGAACCAATCAGAATATTGCCTTAAGCAGTACTGACGTTCCTGTAGAAACTACCTTTGTTACTCAGGTAAAACAAAGCACCGGAATTACGGTAATGGCACAATCCAAGTGGTTAAACGCACTTCATATCAGGGGGAGTCAGGCCGATATTAATGCTTTGAAAAACTTTACTTTCGTTGATAAAGTGGTTTTTGCCAATAAGATTTTAAATACGACTTCAAAAAAAGATAGGCAGAATAAAATAGCGAAAACAAAGGATAAGTTTAAAGCTACCGTTAACTATGCTTACGGAGCTTCCGCAAATCAAATTCAGATGTTGAATGGTCAGGTTTTGCACCAGCAGAACTATACCGGATCGGGAAAAATAATTGCTGTTTTAGATGCCGGTTTTCCGGGAGTAGACGTGGCACAACCTTTTCAAAGACTGATAAATAATAACCAAATTTTAGGCGGTTATGATTTTACAACCCGTAACGCCAATTTTTATGCCGGAGACGAGCATGGTACGATGGTGCTTTCAACAATGGGTGGTTACAAAGAGAATTCTTTAGTAGGAACAGCTCCGGATGCTTCTTATTATTTGTTCATTACAGAAATTGATGCTACAGAAAATCCGGTGGAAGAATCACTTTGGGTTGAAGCGGCAGAAAAAGCAGATGAGTTTGGAGTTGATATCATTACGACTTCATTGGGATATTTTGGTTTTGATAATGCGAATTACAGTCATACCTATAGTGATATGAATGGAACGACCAATTTTATTTCCCGTGGTGCCGAAATGGCGTTTAGCAAAGGTATTGTGGTGCTTGCTTCAGCAGGAAATGAAGGAAATACAACAGAACGACATATTGGTGGGCCGGCAGATGCTGTTTCCGTTATAGCAGTGGGTTCCGTTACCGCTTCAAAGGTTAAATCAAGTTTTAGTTCAATAGGGCCAAGTTTTGATAGTCGAATTAAGCCGGAAGTTATGGCACAAGGAAGCTCAGCAGTTGTTTCAAGCCCTGCCGGTACTATTACTACGATTGATGGGACTTCATTTTCGTGTCCTATTATGGCGGGGATGGTTGCTTGTTTGTGGCAGGCTTTCTCTTCCAAAACGAATCAGGAAATTAGACAAATGATTCTGAAATCTTCAGATCGATATACCGTTCCAAATAATGATTATGGTTACGGAATCCCTAATTTCGGGTCGACTTTAGGAGTTGATGATTTTCAGATCTCTTCTTTTTCGGTATATCCAAATCCGACTCAGACCACAGTTACGTTTGCCCTTTCAGATCAAAACACAGCTTCCATAACGATTTATTCTGTTTTGGGACAAAAAGTTTTGGAGAAACAAATTACAAATGAAAATTCAACTCTTTCTTTACAAACCTTAAAAAGCGGTCTCTATTTTTATACTTTTGATGCCGAAGGTTTACATAAAACAGGAAAGATTATCAAACAATAACAGCATTTTTGAATGAATAAAATCACACAACTTTTTAAAATAAAATATCCAATAATTCAAGGAGGAATGATTTGGAACAGCGGATATAAATTAGCAAGTGCAGTTAGTAATGCGGGAGGTTTAGGACTTATTGGTGCCGGCTCTATGTATCCGGAAGTATTACGCGAACACATTCAGAAATGTAAAAAAGCTACGGACAAACCTTTTGGAGTCAATATACCAATGTTGTATCCCAACATTGAAGAAATTATGAATATTGTTGTAGAAGAAGGCGTGAAGATCGTTTTTACTTCAGCAGGAAATCCTAAAACATGGACTTCTTTTTTGAAAGAAAAAGGTATTACAGTAGTGCATGTGGTCAGTAGTAGTGTTTTTGCCTTAAAAGCGGAACAAGCAGGTGTAGATGCTATTGTGGCGGAAGGTTTTGAAGCCGGTGGACACAACGGGAGAGATGAAACCACAACGCTGACGTTGATTCCTATGGTGAAAGAAAAAGTTCAGATTCCGCTTATCGCTGCCGGAGGTATTGCAACCGGAAGAGGAATGCTGGCCGCTATGGTTTTAGGTGCCGATGGTGTTCAGGTTGGAAGCCGTTTTGCAGCTTCTGTAGAATCTTCTTCTCATGATAATTTCAAACAGACTATTTTGAATGTGAAAGAAGGGGATACCCAACTAACATTAAAAGAATTGGCACCGGTACGATTGATTAAAAATAAATTCTACCAGGATGTTCAGGACTTATATGAAAGATGTCCGTCAAAAGAAGAATTGGTACAGCTTTTAGGCAGAGCACGAGCTAAAAAAGGAATGTTTGAGGGAGATTTAGAAGAAGGAGAACTTGAAATAGGTCAAATTGCCGGAATTATTCATGAAATTTTGCCTGTAGAAAAAATTATTCAACAAATGATGGCCGATTTTGAAATTGCAAGCAAGGAAAAAGCTAAATTTGAGTTTTAATAGCCCTAAATTACATCATGAATACTTTACGTACCTACATATTATTCCTTTTCCTTGGACTTGGTTTGCAGCAGTCCTATAGTCAGTCTTATCGTTTTAAAACATCCGGATTTAGTGTGTTAGAAAAAAATGAAAGAGGAAAATGGGGAGAGTGGTCCACGCTTGATCTGGTCAATCTTTCTGTAATTCTGGATACTGATAAACACCGAATCGTGGTGTATTCTCAGGAAATTCAGTTGTACACGATCACCAATTATATCGAACGCGAAGAAAACGACACCGACATAGTGTATTCATTTTTATGCAAAGATAATAACGGAAACGACTGTAAGCTCTCCATAATTACGCGAAAAAAACAAGATTATCGAAAACAGCTTTACATTAATTACGATAATCAGATTATAGTTTATAATATTGTTACGGTATAAGACAAAAAAATAAACCCAACAGGTTTCTAAAACCTATCGGGTTTATTTTTTTAAACCTTTGCAACTTTGCATCTAAAAAGGCTAAAAAACTTAGCGACTTATAAACTCAGAGCCTTAGAATCTTAAAAAAAAACCTACTCAATATCCTTAATAAATTCATCATATTCAAGATAGAACATTTCAAGAGCGTGCATTTTTTCGTTGAAAAAATCAAAAATAGCATCCCAATTAGTACGATTACTAAAACCAACGCCTGTTATTTCTACCCAGATTCGGCTTATGGTTTTGCCGCTTTCAAGGGTATATTCCTTTTCGAAAACCAAATCTTTGATGAATTCTTCTTCCAGAATATTTTTTAGGGCTTCCAGTTTTTCAAAATAAGCAATTCGCTTTTCATCGTTTCGTTGCTCGATATCAATTAAAACCTGTGCTTTTTTATTGTCTACATAAAACTTAAAAGAGAAGTCTTTAATTTTAGTATCATAAAGTACCCATTTACGCGGGTATTTTTCGGCGAAAGCCACCCAAAATTCTCTTTTTATTCGCTGTGATTCTTCTTTACTGTACATTTTTAAAAATTGGTATAGTCGGAACTATTTTAATATTTAAGTTCAAAATTATTTACGAATAACGTACTGTTTACACCTCCCTCATACAAGATTCCGTCGGCACTGGAGGCAAAAACAACGATGATGTGTGTTGGTTTGTCATTAGAATTTCCATAAATTCCGTTGCCAGGCTTCTGATAATCAGGGAATGTTGCGTTTAACGTTCCGTAGGTCAAAGCTACATTAATATTTTGAAGATTCACACCTGTTGTTGTTCCGGTTCTGTGCCAACCTGTTGCAATACGTTTGATCGCATTAGGATCCTCTCTGTTTTCAAGAATAACATAAATATCTGCTTGGTCGGTTTTGTCTAAAACATTGCCTTTGCCATCCTGATAAGGTGTTCCGGCCGTGTACTTAATTTCGGCAGAGAAACTTTTGGGTTTGGCGGTAAACGGAATTCCAAATTGTGCCGAAGCAGGCGGATTTGCAACATTCAAAACAAATTTTCCGGTAAATAAAGTACCAGATCCCATACGTTGTCCCACAATTCCGGAGACACTGCCCAAATCTTTGGTAATAATTTGAGCTACATAATCAGTGCCCGTATTCAGATAAGGATAAGTGGTTACATTGGCGCTGCTGGTAGTGGTGGTTCCGTCATTGGCGGTTGCCCAAATGGTATTATCATTGGTTCCGGGTTGTTTGTATGATTTTCCCGAAGGTTGATACCAGGCATCAAAAGTGCTGTTGTCTAATTGCGGGTTAGCACCTTCTTGTGTAACAGTAACAAGATAAGCTGCCTGATCTCCATTTTCGGCGGTTACTATATAAGTCTGAGGAGTTGTAAAATCTCGTATCGTTTCTTTAACTGGTGAAATTGTAGCAAAAGTTGATAAAGCAAGTGAATCAATTGCCAGTTTTGTGATATCAGCTTCAGAATTCACCGTAATCTGAATCGTTTTTGTTGCGATGTTGATAGTAGAAAAACCCGACTGTCCTGCGACTGTAAAATAGCGAATAGCGTTTTTGTCGGATTTACCAAAATAAGTATCGTTTACACAAGCGGCGGTAAGCAGAAACAAACAAAAGCTGAAAATTTTAAAGATTATATTTTTCATTTTGAGTGTTTTTTAATGGGGAAATAATAATAAAAACCAATATTCAACCGTAATAAATTGATACTGAAATCGGCATCGGTTGCATGTGATTTCTCCGTAACTTCATTATTGAGTGTAGTCTTTGACCAAGTTGAGCTAAAACCGGCAATTTGAGCCCCTACTTCAATAGAAAACCCCTTTACAACATTGACCATAATCCCCGGATTAATCTGCAATTCAAGAGCGACATCTTTGGTATAACTTCTTTTTAGCAAATCGTTTGTAGTTCGTTCTTCAATTATATGTTTAAAACTGGTTCCCAAAAGAACCAAATTGTACAAATAAAAGCGTCTTTTTGAATCAAGTGGAATGAAATTTTTCATTCCGCCATAAATTCCATAAGAATCCTTGGCATATTGCACTGCCGTTTTTGTGCCTTGTTGATCCGTTTCGGTTTGATTATGACGATCATTTTCGAAACTAATTAAGGCTCCCAAAGCAAAATTATCTTTGATAAAATAACCCGCATCAACGCTCATTTTAAACTGATTTCGTGATTGATCACTAACGTCTACAAGCAAGCCTTGCTTGACATCGGTATCTTTTGTTGAGAAATTAAAAGTTAGCCCACTGTACATATTGCCTTTTGAGGTAAGCCTGTTTTTTGAAACCAAAGTGTCTTTAACGATTTGATTTTGAGCGTTAATCCTTTGGCCGGAAATAAGTAAAATAAACAGAAAAGAAAAGAGGAGTAAGGTTTTCTTAATCATAAATTAGTTTTTTGTGACTTTATTATTCGTTTAAAAAATTGCCTTTTATAAAAGTACACTTTTTATTTACGCATTAAGATTTTCAGAAGTAGTTTGCATTAAAATTTGTGGGGCGATGAATTCTAAACTATCTTTAGATATTATTTAAAAGTATTCGCAACGCTATAATATGGATTTTAAAGATTTCTTGCATTATGTTCCTAATATAATTCCGGTAGAGTTGCCGGCTATACTAGCTCATTTGAAAATGGCTCCAAAAGAGCGGGCAGAGGCATTAAAGAACTTAAATGCAGAAGCGATAAATCCCAGAATAGCAGCTGTTATGATGTTGTTTTATCCTAAAAAGGGAAAAACACATTTGGTTTTAATAGTCCGAAATGCCTACAACGGAGTTCATTCTTCGCAAATTGCTTTTCCGGGTGGAAAATACGAAACGACTGATGCCGGATTTGCAGCAACGGCTTTAAGAGAGACACATGAAGAAGTAGGGATTTTACCGGAGAAAATAAAGGTAATTAAGGAATTTACGCCGATGTTTATACCGCCGAGTAATTTTATGGTGCATCCTTTTTTGGGAGTTTCTTCAGAAGAACTTTCTTTTTATCCGGATGTCAGAGAAGTTGCGGACATTATAGAATTACCTCTTTCTGTTTTTTTGAATGACGAAATTATAATCGAGGCCACATTGTCAACTTCTTACGGATCAAATATTCTGGTTCCGGCATTTAATATTCAAAATCATATCGTTTGGGGAGCAACAGCGATGATATTAAGTGAATTAAGAGATGTGCTAAAATTGACTTTTGCAGAAAATTCGTAAAAACAATAAATTAACAATTTGATATTCATTACGATAAGCATTTGTCTTAGAAATTGCTTAATACTATAGGTAAAAGAATAATTTTTGTATGTTTGCGAACTTAACTAAAAAATACAATACACAGCTATGGGATTGTTTAAACGAAATCCTTTCGGACATATATTATTCATCAAGAAATGGTTAATCCGTGTTTTGGGTGCCATGACGCACCGAAGATATAGAGGTTTTAATGAATTACAGATTGAAGGATCTGAAATCATAAAAAACTTGCCGGATACTAATGTTTTGTTTATATCCAATCACCAAACTTATTTTGCTGACGTTGTAGCCATGTTTCATGTTTTTAATGCAAGTTTATCTGGTCGTCAGGATACGATCAAGAATATTGGTTATTTGTGGCAACCTAAAATGAATCTGTATTATGTTGCTGCCAAAGAAACGATGCAAGCTGGCCTGTTGCCAAGAATTTTGGCTTACGTTGGTGCAATTACAGTAGAAAGAACCTGGCGTGCAAAAGGGGTTGATGTTACCGAAAAAAGAGATGTAAATCCTAACGATACCGAAAATATTAGAATAGCGCTGGAAGATGGCTGGGTAATCACATTCCCGCAAGGAACTACAAAATCGTTTAAACCCGTTCGAAAAGGAACGGCTCATATTATAAAACAGCATAAACCAGTTGTAATTCCAATTGTCATTGACGGTTTTCGTCGTTCATTTGATAAAAAAGGATTGCGAATGAAAAAGAAAGGGATTCTACAGTCCTTTATAATCAAAGAACCTCTTGATATTGATTACGAAAACGATACGATCGACGAAATCGTAGAAAAGGTAGAATACGCAATCGAACAACACCCGTCATTCTTAAAAGTAATTCCCGCAGAAGAATTAAAAGTGCAGGAAGAACTGAACCAAATGAGAAGATGGGGGTATTAGAATTTTAGATTTCTGATTTTAGAGTGTAGATTTCTGATTTTAGATTTTGGAGTGTAGATTTTAGATTGAAAATTTTTAAGTTTTTTTTGGTTTGCGGACAGCAGAGTAGGTATTCTAAAGTTTGTTGGTCTATTGTTTAGATTTAGCACCACAATAGACATAGTAACTCAAAGAAACCTCTGCAACTCTGAATTGCGCCTAAGAAAAAAACTCAGAACCTTAGCAACTCAGCACCTCAGAACCTTTTTTAAAACTACAGATCAATCTTCTTCAACTCCTTATAGTTAGCGTATAATCTGCGTAAAAGTGTACCGTACAATAATCTGTAAAAGCACCAGAATATCCCTAAGAAAGCTAATGTAACCAAAAGTAAAATCCCACCCGTAACAAACATTGCTTTACCGTTTGTCGCTAATTTATCTCTTAAAAAGCTCATATCCGGATTGTATACAAAGGCGATAAAGAAACTTATTATCGAACTGATTACGGCCATTCCCAAATTATACCACACATAATATTGAACTGTTCTTCGGGTTTTCAAAATACTGCTCATTAATAGTTTAGTAGACCCTGTAGTCGATATTGTTTTGTAATTTTTATAGAAAAAATAGACAAAAATAAGCACAACTACATAGTTGAAGTAGGTTAAAACAGCAAGATAAAAAATCATTTCAGGATGTTTTATCTTAATTAACATTTCATCAGTACTGAAAAATAAATTTGAAACGGTCCAGAATAAAATTTCCAAAATACTGATAATCAAAATCCACTTCACGATCGAAGAAGATTTTTTGTGTATCATTTTGTAGATTTCATTTTCTGAAATTTGCTCAAAAGAATCGGCATTCTTTTTCCAGTCTTTTTTTAATAAATCCAGTTCTTTCATAATAATTTTTAAGGATTTAATATTTTTTTAAGTTTCCCTTTTATTCTGTTCATTTTCACACGTGCATTCACTTCGCTGATTCCTAAGGTCTCTGCTATTTCTTGATAATCTTTGTCTTCTAAATACATAAAAACTAATGCTTTTTCGATGTCATTAAGCTGATAAACGGCTTTGTACATCAGTTTAATTTGTTCCTCCTCTTCATAGTTGTAATCAACGTCTTTTACAAAATGCTGATGACTTTCATAATCTACAGTAGATATGGTTCTTTTGGTTTTTCGATATAAGGTAATGGCGGTATTTAAAGCAACGCGATACGTCCAGGTCGAAAATTTACTGTCGCCTCTAAATTTAGGATAAGCTTTCCATAATTGAATAGTAATTTCCTGAAACAAGTCTTTATGAGCGTCTTCGCCAGCAGTATATAATCTACAAATCTTGTGGATTATATTCTGATTTGCCTGCAATTGCACAACAAATGACTGTTCTAGATTTTCGCTCATATTGTATTAGTAGTGTTACAACAAATTTTGTTACAGTGTGAAAGTAGAAAAATATAATTAATAACAAAATAAAATATTAATGCTATTCTTATAAAATTTTAAGTTCTTTCCAACCTTTTGCCAAAATAGATACTCTATATATAAAAACATGAATATGAAAGAACTATTACTTTTGCTTTTTGTCTCAACAGTTGGATTTTCACAATCAGTTTATAAGGGAAATGTAAGTGAGGGAGGTCTTGCATTACCGGGAGCCAGTATATGCATTCGAAATACAAAAACCTGTACTACCAGTGATTTTGATGGGAATTACCAAATTGAGGCTAAGGTTGGGGATATTTTGCAGATCTCTTATATTGGAATGAAAACAAAGTCTTTTAAAATTACGCATGCAAGTTTTAAAAAAAAGAGCAATTCAGGTGATCAGATTCTAAGTAGTGATTATATAGAAAAAGTAAGAAAAACGACAGATACAGTTAAAATTGCGCAGTCATCCGGAAGCCATGAGCTTAATCTTAGTGAAGTTTTCGAAGATCAAAATATACTCAAAATTGATCGAAATAAGTATGGTATCTATAGCGTTAAAAAAAGAAACCAATATCATAAAATATCTTTTGAATTAAATCAGGAATATATTTCTTCGACACCAATCCGACTCTCAAAATATCAAAATACATATGCACAAGGAAGGAGCTTAAACGGAGAAGCAGTGTATCAATCTCCTGCGACTAAGGAAATTTTTAGCTGGGGACCAAATGTCAATTCTTTAGCATATTCGACAACCCCTTCAGAGTATTATCCGCAAGGGGATATTGTAAACAAGTCTTCAGGGAATAGTAATACATTACAATTGCACAATGCGAATGATTTTTTCCAAAACGGGGTGGATAATAAATTTTCGTTGGCCACTCAAATTGAAAGCCCCAAAGGAAATTTTCTTAAAATAAATTTTTTCTATAAAACAGGTACCATCTCGATTCCAACAAGTAGAAATAATGAAAGTACAACAACGTTAAAGTATTTTAGAAGAGTGTCGAATTTCAGCACAATTGAAACACTTCTGTCATACAATGATTTTGAAAACAATCTTTCCAATTCCAATTTTGGAGTAAATAAAATCATTTTTGGTAACGCTGTTACACCAATTCATTTTGATAATAAAACAGCTTCAACACTGTCAAGCGGTTTACAACGAAGTTATTCTGCTTTTGAAAATAACCCCTATTATTTGATTCAGAATAATTTAGATAAAAACAAAAGTAAAACAGTTTCTTTTGTTTTTAATCATAAATACAGTAAGGGGGCTTATGAAAATACTTTAAATGCCAATTTTCAATCTTCTGAAATTACAAACAGTAGCGGTCAGAATTTTAATTTTGCGAGGATTACGGCTCCAAATGTCAATAAAAGATTCGAAAAATTCAAGAATTTTTCTGTTTCGGATTTTCTCAGACGTGATTTTAATAGTGATGCATTTGTCGAATCAAAAATGGAGTTCAGATTTCTGGAGCGGGGTCTGGAAAGAAATTATTTTAGCGGATTTGTGACTCCAATTGATGCTCCTGCCAATAATTTGCCTCAGAATAAACTTGATAGTAGACAGAAGAGAGTTGAAGTTTTTTACAATCTAAATGGTTCCTATTCTTTTAAAGATATTTTAGGCAACTATGAAGAACTTGTCTTAAAAGCAAGTTCGAACTTAAATTATTCTTCAACAGTCAAGAATAGATTAATGTTAAATTCACTTGTTTCTGCAGAAATAAAAAACCTGTTTAATAAAAAAATGGCATTTAGTATCAGCTACACCTCAAATGAGACGGAACCTTCTCTGCAGAATAATAATTTGAGTTTTAATTCTTTGCGATACCAGGTCGCCCAGTTTAAGCAGCTTCAGAATAACTTAGAGCTGATGACTCCAAAAAATGCCATTGCTACAGAAGAAACAACTGCCAGTTTTGGGTTGCTTTATAACATAAACTACCGCTGGAGTTTTAAGGTGAATTATTACAACAAAAATGTGCATAATTTATATGTTCCGGTTTTTAATTCGAATACGGTCAATTGGTCACCTGAGGTCAATTATAAACAAAAGGGGATTGAAGCGGAATTAGATAAGATAATTTATTTTTCACGTCAATTGAGTTATGGTTTTAACTTGAATTTTACACATTTCAGAAATGAAGTAACAAGCTTTAACAGCAATCAAACCCGTCTTCCTTTTGCCGGTTTTGCCGATGTAAACAAAAATTATATAGTAGGGCAACCACTTGGTGTTATTGTTGGTAATGGTTATTTAAGAGACGCAAATCATACTGTTATTGTCGATGAAAATGGTTTTCCTATTGAAGACGCACAACCAAAAGTTTTAGGGAATGCGAATCCGGATTTTGTTGTTGGTTTGTCTAATACAATCCGTTACAAAGATTTAACGCTCAATTTTTCCTTTGATTGGAGTCAGGGAGGTAAAATATGGAACGGTACACAGCAAACTTTAAATTATTACGGAAAATCGGAATGGACCGGAAACCAAAGAAATGTTACCAATTATGTTTTTGACGGTGTCACACAATCCGGTTTAAAAAACACTCAGCCAGTTTCGTTTTATGATGTCAATCTTCCGGTAGAACAAAATCGCTGGTCAAGATATGGTGTAGAAGGAGTCGCAGAAGAGGCGATAGAAGACGCTACGTACGTAAGATTGAGTTCGGTTAATCTGTCTTACACAAAAGGTTTCGATTATTTTGATAATAAATTCAGTTTTTCTATTTCCTTTTTTATGAATAATGTTTTCATTATCTCCAAAAGCAAGTCTGCTTTTAGTAACAATGCCATGTTTAATTCTATAGAAACCGGTGGATTAGATTATTTCAATGCCCCAATGATGAGAAGCTTTGGATCTTCCTTAACAATCAAATTTTAATTAAAATGAAAAATATATTATACGCAATGTTTCTGTTGGTATTTCAAACCGTGCTAGCCCAAGATATTGAAAAAGATTGGGATAAAATTTATAGAAAACCGATCACAGAAAAAGTATATCTGCAACTAAATAATGTGCTGTATGCGCCTGGTGAAACGATTTATTTTAAAGGATTTGTTACAGAAAGTGACAACAGTCCATCAACTTTAAGTGACTTTGTTTATGTAGATCTGTTTGATAGTGGTAACAAAAAAGTAGCCAGCCAGATTTATGTTGTCGAAAACGGCAGTGTAGCCTGTTCTTATAGAATTTCTGAAAATGCAGCTGCCGGGATGTATAAAATAAAAGCATATACCCGAATTCAAAAACAGACTTCCGAGAATATTTTTGAGAGAACAGTTTTTGTACAAAAAGTAGTAACACCAAGAATTCTAATGACGTTAGATTTTAAGAAAAAATCATACGGAAAAGGTGAAACTTGTGAAGCCGATTTTGAATTAAAAAATCTAGAAAACCAGGCCATTAAGTATCAGGTGTTTAAATATGATGTTTTTATTGCAGGAAGAAAGATAGATTCATTAGAAGGAAAAACCGACGAATTAGGAAAAGCGATTATTCATTTTAAATTGCCAAATGATTTAAAGTCAAACGATGGAATCGTAAACGTTATGCTTGATTACGATAATTTTAAAGAATCGGTAACACGTGCCATTCCCATTGATTTAAATTTTGTTGACTTACAATTTTTGCCGGAAAGCGGTAATTTTATTCTGAATGAAATTTCTTCTTTGTTTTTTATTGCAAAAAATGAGTTCGGATTACCAATGGATGTTGGAGGTTATATTGAAGATGAAAATGGAACTAAAGTGACTGATTTTACAACCACTCATGATGGAATGGGAAAGGTATTTTTAAAGACAGAAAAAAACAAAAAATACGTTGCAGTAGTAACTTCTCCATTTAAATCGCAAAAAAAAATAACATTACCTGAAGCCGGAAAAAATGTTTTTACAATAAACGCTCAAAAGACCGGAGAAAGTGTCGCGTTAAATATTTATGCACCATTAGCAATTGATGGCAATGTTTTGGTACGCAATACATCAAAGATTCATAAATCGGTAAAGGTGAATTTAGAGCAGGGCTGGAATACCGTTACTATAAAAACAGAGAATTTTCCGGTTGGTATACAGTCCTTTTCTTTAGTTATTGAAAAAAGAGTAGTAGCTGAGAGACTTGTTTTTCTGAATTATCAGGAGGGATTAAAAATAGAAATTAAAACAGACAAAAGCAGTTATTTACCAAGAGAAAAAGTTGAGGTCTCCGTTCTCACAAAGGATAAAAATAATGATCCGATTTCTTCTAGTTTGTCTGTTTCAGTAGTCGACTCCAAGTTGTTGACTTATATAGATGACAAACAAGATACTATTTTATCGTGGCTGCTTCTCGGATCAGAGCTGAAAGGCAAAATTCATGAGCCAAGATTTTATTTTGATGACACTAAAAAAACAGAATTAAAAGAAGAAGCCATCGATTTACTTTTAAATACGCATGGTTGGAGAAAGTACAGTCAAAAAGAGATTCAGAAGTTAATGTCAGAAAGGGAACATTTTGAGCCTGAAAAAAGTGATATACTCGAAGGTTTTGTTTTAAATAATAAAGAAAAACCGGTTGCGGTAAAAGTGATGTTTTTTACAGATCAGGGAAAAGTTTTTGAAACAAAAAGTAATTCAAGTGGTTATTTTAATTTTAACAGAGTTGTTTTTTCTGATTTTGGATGTTTGATTACGGAAAGCAGAAAATTAAACGAATACACGATTAAAAGCTCAATTTCAAATCAAGCTGATTTTTTGAGAATGAAAGACACGCTTTCCAATACGAGTTCAGTGGAAATAAATTATAAGGTTGTGAATAAAGAGAATACAGTTGAAAAAACAACCGCACATGTAACATCAGGATCTAATTCCGTTTCTTTAAATTCTGATCAGGCTTTGTTGGAGTCTGTTGTAGTAACAGCATATGGTTATAGTTTTAAAAAACAGCTTTCAAGCTCAGTTACTGTTATTAGTGCCCAGGAAATTGCACGTTCGTTAAGTGGGAGAGCAGCCGGAATTCAAATTACTTCAGGATCAGGTCAGCCGGGTGCTTCCGACAAAGTGGTAATCCGTGGGTACTCTTCACTTTATGGAAACAGGGCAGGGGGACAGCCATTGATTATTGTTGACGGAATTCCGTACCCGAATAATGAGAATTCTTCTGTGCTGGGAAATCTGCCTCCAGATTCAATAAACTCAATTGCTATTCTGAAAGATGCGTCCGCAACCACTCTTTATGGTTCAGGTGGGGCTAATGGAGTAATCTTGATAACGACAAAAAAGAAATTGCAACAGGGAAATATTCTTCTGGGAGGAAATTACAATTACAGTTTTCAAAATATTTCCAAGTCAGGTACAAGAGAACTAAACGAAGCAGAGTCTTTTTATAAGCCGATTTATAGCGCAACAACAACAGAAGAAAAATCGGATTTTAGAAGCTGTATTTACTGGAACTCAATTATTCAAACCAATAATAAAGGAGTAGCCTATTTTGGGTTTTATAATTCTGATGATAATACGTCTTTTAAAATTATAGCAGAAGGGACTTCTTATAAGGGAGATATTGGAAAATCGGAAGCTGTTTTTTCGGTAAGGGAATTAATTCAGTGCGATTTAAAAATTCCGGTTTATACTTCACAAGAAGATGTTATTTTGATGCCACTGTGGTTAAAAAATAATTCTGAAAATAGTTTGAAATTAAACTATAAAATGATTTTTGATGGGAAAGAAAACGACAATTTTAAAAATTCTTTCGTAGTGCTAAATCCAAATGAATCTAAAACAGTTTATATCACATTGATTCCGAACAAAATGGGGGAAAATATTTCATTGGAAATTGTATTGGAAGGTGAAAACTTTAAAACTAAAATTAAGAAAACGATCAGTGTTTACGCTAAAGGTTTTCCGATGAATATTGATATTGCCGGAACTAAATCTCAGGATACAGATTTTTCTATTTTTGAACCAATGCCCAGTTCTATTGACTCGGGAGTTAAGTTTTTCTTCAATCCATTCTCTGCTATTTTTGATGGTTTAGAAGGTATGATGCGTGAACCTTCCGGGTGTTTTGAGCAGGTTTCTTCTTCCAATTACCCCAATATTATGGCAATGCAGTTGTTAAAATATAAAAATACGGCACCGGAATTTAAAAATAAAGCTTTAAAATTTTTAGAATCAGGTTATAAAAAGCTAAAAAACTATGAATCAAAAGGCGGTGGTTTTGAATGGTACGGTGGAGACCCCGGTAATGAAGCTTTAACTGCTTATGGTTTATTGCAATTTAATGAAATGAAGGAATTTATAAACGTCGATGAAAAGATGATTGAAAGAACGACGAATTGGTTATACTCAAGGAAAGATGGCCTGGGCGGATTCAAACAAAATTCAGGAAGATATGGTTTTTCAGGAATAAAATACGAGGTTAACAATGCTTATATTGTCTATGTTTTGTCTGAAATTGGAGAAGATAATATCAAAAAAGAATATGAAAAAGGGTTAGAAGAAGCTTTAAAGAGCAATGATTTGTACCGAATGGAATTAATGGCTTTAGCTTCTTTTAATCTGAAAAAAGTGCATGAGTACAAGCAGTTGATGTCACTAATAAAAACTAAAATTGATAAGCTGGGATTAAAAGATTTGAAAGCAGAACAAACTGTTATTTCTAGTAACGGGAAATCTAAAACTATAGAAATTTCATCTCTTTACGCTCTTGCTTTGTTAAAAGAAAAACAAGTTACAAAAGAAGTGACAGACGTTTTAGACTATATTCAGTCGTCAAATTCAATTTATGGATTTGGTTCTACACAAGCTACTGCTCTGGCTTTGAAAGCAATTACCGAGTTTACCAAAATTTATAGCAACTCAGTAACGGTAGCAGTTCCCAAAATGAATTTAAATAGGGAGTCGATAGATTTAAGAACGAAAGACAATAGCGGCAATGTAATAGTAGGAAATTTAAAAATCAATGCAGGAACAAACAATTTTTCGGTTCAAATTCCGGAGAATAATACAATTCCCTATTTGTTTTATGTGAAATACAATACGTACACACCAAACAATTCTAAAAAATGTAAGCTGCTTTTAAAAACAAACACATTGACTAATAAATTGAAGATTAGTGAGACAGCAAGACTCGAAATTGAAATTCAAAACAAGAGCGCAGAACAGGTTTCAAACCCTATTGCCCGAATTGGAATTCCAGGCGGATTAACTCCTGAGCCTTGGCAATTGAAATTGCTTGTGGAAAAAAACAATATAGATTATTATGAAATTTTTGGAAGTGAACTGGTTTTGTATTTTAGAAAGTTGGAAGCCAATGAAATCAGGAAAATTAACATTGATCTGAAAGCGATTGTTCCCGGGAAGTATAAAGGCGTAGCTTCATCCGCCTATCTGTATTATGAAAATGAACATAAGAACTGGAATCAGGGAGTCGAAATAGAAGTTATTCCCTAATTTTTTTATGAGGATCCAGACAGTAATGGTTTGGATCCTCTAAAAATTAAAATTCTTTTCCTTTATAATAATTCACCATCAAATCGACAAATTTGCTGTAACTCTCCATGCCGTCTTTTTGCTGGTTTATTTTTAAGAAATTATCATAAAAAATATGAAAACCGGTTTCGATCGGGGTTTCATATTGTTTCCAAAAGTCCTGACTTTCCTGATAGTTTTTTAAAATCCCAACATGAACCGTTTTCTTTAATTGATTAAAAAGGGGTTCATTTTTTGCCTGCCAAATGCCAAGACAATAACGCAAAGCAAAACTATAACCTGAATATTGGTAATATAAATTATCGTTTTTAACGGTTGCCAGAACGCCAATAAAATTACATTCGCTTTCGCTGGCAAACCCGATTTGATGTGCCATTTCGTGACAACTCGTTGCAGGGAAATTATACATTGGCAATAAATCATTGACCTGCGCTTCATTGGTAAATGGATTCAGGTAACCTCCAAATCCCATATAAGTCAATGGCAGGCTGAATAGCGATTTTTTGATGCTTAGATTTTGATAAGCAAAATAGGGATGTTCTTTTGCAAGATTTTGATATCCGTTTAAATTCATCTGAAAAGCTTGCTGCTGTGAATACGGGAAAACGACTTTTGAACTGTCTTTTTTTGTTATTTGAAATTGAATTTCATTCGTTTTTGCTATTAGTTTTTTAGTAAAAACCAATAGTTCGGCATCCGTGTATTCTCTTTTAATCTTCATTTTTTCAAAAAGAGGTTCACGATAATAATTAAGAGCCCAAATCAGGTGAAAGAAAAAGTAAAATATAGAAATTACGCTTAGTGTTCTTAAAAGATGGTCTTTCCAATTTGATTTCCAGGTCTTACGGTTTTTCCAAAACCAACGAATTAAAAGGAGTATTAAAACCGAGTATACACAATCGCCTATCGAAAACGGAATCCAACCTAGAATAATTCTCGAGAAATGAGAGATTTTCAAATACATTCCATTGCTATAAAAGCGTTCGATGAATTCCGGAAAAAAGGGAAGAATCTTTAAAAGAATAATCTGCAGGAGAAGTAATAAAGGTAGAATGTATTTTCGTTTCACAATGTAAATTTTGGTTACGTAAATATAAATACAATTATTAATTTTCTATAAGAGATTTTTGATATTCTGGCAGATCGTAAATGGTAAAGATACATTTATGGCGATACGAAGTATTAAAAAACAGAAAAACCGAAGAGACTTCGGTTTTTGGTTGTATTTTTTAAGTGTTATTTTTTGATGGGCTTACATTGCAATGATATCATTTTTCATAACCGTTTTGTTTTAAGTTTAATACCGTAAATGTATGTATTTATTATTGATATAAAAAGTTAATTAACATTGTAAGATTTCTTTGAAGTTTCCTTCTTTAAATTTTCCTTCACGGATCGCGGCTTTATTGACAAATTCATGTGTAAATATGTTGTTTAACCCCGTTAAACTATGACGGGCAGTAATTTGAAATTGTATGTGTGTAGGGGAATATTTCATTTTTTCAGGTAAATCTTCATAAGTAAAAAACTGAATGCAGTTATGACCGTAATTCTTTTTGAAAGGAATATAACCGGGTATGTAATTGATTGTATCTGTTTTAAGTTCAATTCTGGAAAAGATCTTATTAATAATACCATTTTCGCCTTGTATGATGTAATAATAATTGGTTCTGGCTTCAATGTTATAAGCACCAAAGAGTGATTTGTTTATAATTTTGAACGAATAACAAATTTGGTCAATATTATCAAAAGGACTATTGTTTTTTGCTATTAAGGGTACTATTTCAAATTTGGGTTTGAAAAAAATTAAAAGCGTAAAGATAAAAAAGAACGAAGCAAAGAAGCTGCAAATAATATTGAATAATAGAGTGGAAACTGTAAATTCTGAAAGGAGAGATTCCATAAAATGATTTTTAGTTTAAAAATTAAAACAATAACTAAAAGTAAGAAAAATTTTATAATTTTAAATAGATTTTTACTTTTTATAACCTTCCTTATTTGTTAATTGGAAGTAATATCCAACGATTCATTTTATTTGTTGATTGAATGGTAGATACTTTTTTTTAAGAGGTAATACTTTCTTAACTTTGATGCTCTTAATTGTTAAACTTCAAACACAAAATAATGAGTCAGGAAATAAGAAATCTGGAACCTAAAGCGCTATGGAATAAATTCGCTGATTTGAATGCCGTTCCACGTCCGTCAAAGAAAGAAGAACGAGTGATAGAGTTCATGAAGAACTTTGGAAATAGCTTAGGTTTAGAAACTTTTGAAGACGATATCCGCAACGTTATAATTAGAAAACCGGCAACACTGGGAATGGAAAATCGTAAGGCGATTGTAATGCAAGGGCATCTTGATATGGTGCACCAAAAAAATGCAGACACTGTTTTTGATTTCGATACGCAAGGAATTGATATGTATGTTGATGGTGACTGGGTTCGTGCGCGTGGTACTACACTTGGTGCAGATAACGGGTTAGGGGTAGCTACTATTATGGCTATTTTAGAAAGTAAAGATATTCCGCATCCTGCGATTGAAGCTTTGTTTACAATTGATGAGGAAACCGGAATGACAGGAGCTTTAAACCTAAAAGGAGGAATTCTTCAAGGACAGATTTTATTGAATTTAGATACTGAAGAGGATGATGAAATTGATATTGGTTGCGCCGGAGGAATTGATGTAACGGCTACAAGAAGCTATCATGAAGAAGAAGTTCCGGAAGGTTCTGTTGGACATATTATTACCGTAAAAGGGCTTAAAGGAGGTCATTCAGGAATGGATATTCATAAAGGTTTAGGGAATGCTAATAAAATCATGAACCGTTTGTTATTTGATGCCTTTGAAAACTTTGGTTTACAAGTGGTTGAAATAAACGGAGGAAGTTTACGAAATGCAATTCCAAGAGAAAGTGTTGCTAAAGTAATCATTTCTGAAATGTTTGATGAAGCTTACATTTTTGATATGCAGGAAATCATCAACGATATTAAAGCGGAGTATAAAACGACTGAACCTAATCTTTCTATTGAAATCGTGAAATGCGATTTACCGGAAAAAGTAATGGATTTAGGGGTTCAGGAAGGTATTATTCGTGCTATTTATGCAGCTCATAATGGTGTTTACAGAATGAGTGCTGATATGGAGGACTTAGTTGAAACCTCCAATAATATTGCCAGAGTAATAATAAAAGACGGTGAAATCACAATTGGATGTTTGACACGTTCTTCTGTAGAGACTTCAAAATTTGATTTGGCAAATGCATTGCGTTCTGCTTTTGAATTAGTAGGTTGCGAAGTAGAACTTTCAGGTTCTTACCCGGGTTGGACACCAAATGTAAACTCAGAAATATTAGAAGTATTAAAAGAGATTTACGAAAAACAAAATAACGAGAAACCAAAAGTAGTGGCTTGTCATGCTGGTTTGGAATGTGGAATTTTAGGAACAAATTATCCGGATATGGATATGATTTCTTTTGGGCCAACCATTCACGGAGCACACTCTCCGGACGAAAGAGCAAGTATCTCTTCTGCTAAGAAATATTGGAAATTTGTATTAGAAATTCTATCAAATATTCCGGTTAAATAAGTAATTAGTCTCAGTTTGCAGTCACAGTTTTCGGTAATAACTGAAAACTGCGACTGCGACTGAATACTACTATCAATCTCGTTTAGGATTATTTTTCTTCTCTCTCTTTTCTTCTTTCTTTTCTTTAGCCGTTTTTAACGGTTCTTTTTTTACCGTTTTTTTTGCATCTTGACTTTTTGACATAATATTTATTTTTTTAGGGTTTTTATTTCGGGTACACTTTGTCTATATACTTCTATAGAATCTTTCTGAAGTCTCACTTTTAGCCAGGACTTTAGTTTTTCTTTGGTTTCTGAAGTGATGTCTTTTTTGCTTTGAAAAAGGATTATCGGGATAATTTTGGTTTTACTGTCTTTGTGTTCAGACGAATAATTTCCAATAGACAGTGAGGTTACAAATGGAAACAGAATTTTGGCTTCGCTTCCTATCTGAAGGTTTTTGAATTGATATTGTGACAATTGATTTCTTAAATCGTTAATCAGAACATCTTTTTGATCGACTAAGTTTTTGCTGCTGTTGATTTTATTCATGATGTCTTTTGACAGATTAAAAGTATCTTGTTTAATAATCAATCGGGTATTTTTCAGATCGTATTCCGTTAATTTTTTATTTAAGTTGATAATCTCGGCATCGTTAAATTTCTTTGTTAAAAATGCAAGTTCTATTCTTTTTGGATTAGTATTGTATTCGATGTTTTTGTAGATGATAGGATAATCGTTATCCAGAAATTCTTTTCGGATAAAAGTTTCTGTTTTAAAGGTATAATTTTTTTGAATGAATAATTGGTAAGCAAAATAGATGCTGGGAACTATTAAAAATAAAATCAGAATCGTAATAATGTATTTAACACGTTTTTGATGTACAGTATCAAGCTGTCTGGTTATAGGGTATTTCAGGTAGTTGACAATTACAAAAGTAGCGATACAGATAAAAACACAATTGATGGTATATAAGTACATGGCACCTAAGAAAAACTTAAAATTACCTAAAGCAAGGCCATAACCCGCGGTACATAAAGGAGGCATTAAAGCCGTTGCAATAGCAACACCTGGAATTGGATTTCCTTTTTCGACTCTGGTTACGGCTATCACACCAACCAAACCTCCAAAAAAGGCAATTAAGATGTCGTAGATATTTGGAGATGTTCTGGCTAGTAATTCAGATTGTGCTTCTTTAAAAGGGCTAATGTAAAAGTAAATGGTAGAAGTTGCTAAACTTGCGATTGTTGCAATTAATAGATTCTTAATCGATTTTTTTAGTAATTCAAAATCATACATTCCTAAGCCAAATCCAGCGCCAACGATTGGTCCCATTAAAGGAGAGATAAGCATGGCGCCAATTATCACAGCGGTAGAGTTGACATTTAGCCCTACAGATGCAATGATGATAGCGCATACTAAGATCCAGAGATTTGATCCTCTAAAAGATACCGTGCTGCTAATGTTTTGTATTACTGTTTTTTTGTCTTCTTCCCCTTTATGCAGATCTATAAAATTTAGAATCTTATCGGTTATGTTTATCATTTTAAATTGATTTTTAAAATCGATGACGATTTTAAGAGATGTATAATGACTAATTTAATCAATTATTTGTTGAAATACCATTATTTTGAAAGAATAATGCCGTAAATAAAAAAATCCCCAATTAGACAATTGAGGATTGATTTTTATAATGTAGCAATTAATTTCGTTTTAATACTTTATATTGTTCATAACAAGCGCTTATGGCATCCATGATTTGCAGATCGTTTGCGGTCTGAATAAAAGAATCAGAATAGTTACAACGATGCATAATCTCCGGAATTTCATCTTTACTGATACCTAATAATACAGAAACTGTTTCGCGATCGTATTTGGACTCTAAGAGATTTCGAACCGTATCGTCTTTTTTCATCTCTTTAAGCTTCTTGAGTTCTTTACCATTTTTTCCAAAGAAATTATAAAGCATATCTGCAGGATTAAAGATCGAGCCTAATACTTTTCCAAAGGCATTTGGAGAATATTCACCGGCTTCGTACCCTTGTGTAAGGCCTGAAATGCTATAACGATAGTTTTCTTTAGTCGGAATTAATTTAGAATCAACTTCAAGGTAACCCGTTAAGCTAAAGGGAGCAATAATAACTTCTTCAAGCGCAATTGCTTTTTCAGTAAGCTGAATTCTGGTTACTTTATTTTTTATCCAGTCATTGGTTACTCTGATACGCAGCGATTGAAATCCTAAAATCGAAAAATGAAGGGTATCATTGACTTGTACATCGATTTCAAAATATCCTTTTTCATCAGATTTTGCACCTCTCACCTTATTGGTGTTGATGATGTTAACTCCTGAAAGAGGTTGTTTGCTGTTGTCATTAATAATGTAACCCGAAACTCTTTGAGGTATTGTAGACGGGGTGTCTTGTGCAAAAGCAATAGTAGATAGTAATGTAAAAAAGAAAACTGCGAAATATTTCATATCCTGATTTAAAGCACTAAAAGTAGTGAATCAAGATTAAATATTTCGCAGTATCCAAATATAATTATCAGAAAATTAACAAAGAGAATTAATCTCTTCTTGGTCTTCTTGGTCTTGGCGAATCACCAAAGCTTTCAGAACGTCTTGGGGCTCTGTCAGAACCACCTTCAGTTCTTGGAGTTGAACTTCTGAAACCACCTTCTCTTTTTGGAGCAGATGAATTTCTGTCGCTTCTGAAACCACCTTCTCTAGGAGCAGAGTTTCTGTCGCTTCTGAATCCACCACCACCAGAACCTTCACGTCTTGGAGCGAAACTTCCTTCTCTTCTTGGTCCTCCAGAGCTTCTTCCGCCACCAGAACGTCCATTATGATCACGTCTTCCGCCACCGTCATTTTTAGAAATTTCAACATTAATACGACGTCCTTCTAATTGTACGTTGTTTAATACTTCCATTACTTTTTCTGTGTGCTCAGGATCAGTGTTAAAGAAAGAGAAACCTTCTTTTACGTCTACTTTGAAAACGTCATCACGACCTAAGTCTAATGTTTCTTTCAAGTAATCTTTAAGTGACATCCAATCGAAGTTGTCTCTTGAACCGATGTTTACGAAATAACGAACTGCTCCATTATTGTTGAATTCTCTTGGTTCAGAATCACTTCTTTCGCGTCTTTCTCCTGCTTGAGATGAAATATCTCTGTTCTTTTTGTAGTAAGCGATAAAACGATTAAATTCTACAGATACCATTTTTTTGATCAACTCTTCTTTAGATAACTCTTCAAGAACGTTGTTGATAGCCGGTAGGTAGTTGTCAATTTCGTGATCTACCTCAGTATCTTTAATTTTATTAGCTAAGTGTAATAATTGAATTTCGCAGATTTCGATTCCGGATGGAATAACTTTCTCTTCGAATTTTTGTTTGATAATTCTTTCGATAGAAGAAATCTTACGCAATTCACTTTTAGTAACAATTACGATAGAAGTTCCTAATCTTCCAGCTCTACCTGTACGTCCTGAACGGTGATTGTAAGTTTCAATCTCGTCAGGTAATTGATAGTTTACTACGTGAGTAATATTATCAACGTCAATTCCACGTGCAGCAACGTCAGTAGCAACAAGCATCTGAATTTGTCTTCCACGGAAAGATTTCATTACACCATCACGTTGCGCTTGAGATAAATCTCCGTGTAACGCAGCAGCGCTGTATCCATCTTCGATTAATTTTTCAGCTACCGCTTGTGTATCACGTTTTGTTCTACAGAATACTACTGAGAAAATGTCCGGATTAGCATCGGCGATACGTTTTAAAGCTTCGTAACGGTCACGTGCATTTACTAAGTAAAATTCGTGAGAAACAGTTGCAGAACCTGAGTTCTTAGCACCTACTGTAATTTCTACAGGCTCGCTCATGAATTGTTTTGCAATTCTGGCTACCTCTTGTGGCATAGTTGCAGAGAACAACCATGTGCTTTTTTCGTCTGGAGTATCGGATAAAATAGATACGATATCCTCATAAAATCCCATGTTCAACATTTCGTCAGCCTCATCAAGAATACAGTAATCTATATTTTTAATGTTAACTAAACCTCTGTTGATCATGTCTTGCATTCTCCCCGGAGTAGCTACAATGATCTGAGCTCCTCTTTTAATTTCTCTGGCTTGCTCTGTAATACTAGCCCCGCCGTAAACTGCTACCACATTAATACCTTTTTCGTATTTTGAGTAGTTTTTAAGTTCGTTGGTAATCTGTAAACAAAGTTCTCGTGTTGGCGATAAAACTAATGCTTGTGTATTTCTGTTGTCAGCATCAATTTTTTGAATTAGCGGAAAACCGAAAGCTGCCGTTTTCCCTGTCCCTGTCTGAGCCAACGCAACCATATCTGTGTCTTTTTCCAATAATAGGGGAATCGCCTTTTCCTGTACCTCTGACGGATTTTCAAATCCTAGATCTAAAATCGCCTTCAGTAACGATTCATTCAATCCTAATTGTTCAAATTTATTCATATGTATTTTTAAAATAGGGTGCAAAATTACTGTTAATTATTCAGATAAACTAATGCTTATTTAAGAATTATGGATTTGTTATGATTTGATTATCAAAAAGTTATAAATATTGTAAAATCATTTTGAGTAAGAAATCGTTAAAAAAGAAAAAAAATACGTCGTGAAATATAATTTTTTGAGTTTAAAATGTTGTATTTTAAACGATTATTTTGCTGAATTCAGAAAATCAATTAGTTGCTGTGTTGCTTTTCCGCGATGACCGATTTTATTTTTGATCTCTAAAGGCAGTTGCGCAAAAGTTTCCGTATAGTTTTCGGGCTGAAAAATCGGATCGTACCCAAAACCCTCATCTCCTGCTTTGGTAAGTGTGATGGTTCCTTTTACGATTCCCGTAAAAAGATGTTGTTCTCCTTTTAAGTTTAATGTTATAACGGTCTTGAACTGGGCGCTGCGATCTGATTGATCCGATAGCGCATCTAAAAGTTTGTCCATATTATCATTTGCATCACGATGTTCGCCTGCATAACGGGCAGAATATACACCTGGAACGCCATTCAAAGCAGTAACTTCAAGACCTGTATCATCTGCAAAACAATCGTAGCCATAGTTTTTAGATACATAATCGGCTTTTAAAATTGCATTTCCTTCTATGGTATCGGCAGTTTCGGCAATGTCTTCGTGGCAGCCAATTTCTTCAAGACTTAATATTTTGATAGAATCCGGAAGGATGCTTTGTATTTCTTTAATTTTATTTTTGTTGTTTGAAGCGAAAACGAGATTCATAAGTAGTATAGTTTAAGGTAAGTTTTTCTATTGTATAGGCAATTGCAATTCCAAAAGTATAAGCTAGGAGATCACTCCATAAAAATCCCTGTCCTAAAACATACCTTCCGAAGAGCGTTTTTCTCAGAGCGATAATCCATTCTTGCTGACAGAGTTGAAAAATTTCAATACTATAACAAATCAATAAAGAAATTAGTATAATAAAGTATGCTTTTTTATTAATGAATACAATTCTAACTAAAGTATACATCATTATGGCGTATAATACATCTCCAAAACATAGCGGAATTAGTGTAATTTTTCTGGAGAGTATTCCAAGACAGATTACCAAAAGAAATACGAGAGTATAGTAGATTCTTGATTTTTTCAATTTCTGTATTAATTTAGGTCTTGGTAGTCTTTTAGTTAAACAAAGATATAAAAAGGGGCGTAAAGTAGTGTGATTTTAGCGTGTCTAAAAAAAAGGCAACAGATTAGGTTTCTTTTTTGTCTTTATATATTAGACGGATTATTATTATCTTGAGACACTTTTAAGAGTAAAGCGATTAATGTAAAAATTCTAAAAATTATGAGGAAGAAAATAAGTCGGATTTTGTTTGCAGTTAGTATCATGGTACTATTGGTAAGTTGTAAAAACACTAAACAAAAACTTCAGGAGTATGTGGTTGAATATAACAATACGGCTAAAAGCTTTAAAGCAGAAAACGTAACATTAACTACCGCAAGAGGATATATAAACGACGATAAGATTGAACTGCGATTTGAAACCAATTTAGAACAAAACGAACCTAATAAAGTAGCTGCCAATGCATCATTTCCTGAATTATTAAAAGAAATGATCCATAAAAATCAAATTCCCAAAGAGCTAATCGAAGAAGGAGTGCGATTTGATGTTTATTTTTTAGCCAATGATAATACGGTTCTGGTAAAAGAAATTCTGGATAAGGAAGCTGTTGTTGTTTTGTTGAAAAAATAGTTTTAGCAAAGTGATCTAGAGGGGTGAGAAGTTTTTTTTAGTTTCAGGTTGGGATTGGGACTGTAAACTGAGACTGTTTAAGGTTTCAGGTTTCAGGTTTCAAGTTGAGATTGAGACTGTAAACTGAGACTGTTTTTAGGTTTCAAGTTTCAAGTTTCAGGTTGGGACTGAGACTGTGAACTGAGACTGTTTTTAGGTTTCAAGTTTCAAGTTTCAGGTTTCAGGTTGGGACTGAGACTGTAAACTGAGACTGTAAACTGCGACTGAAAACTGCGACCGCAAACTAAAAATAAAAGCTACTTTTCGGTTGAATATAACCGCAAAGTAGCTTTTGTTGTTTTAATGTTTGGTGACATTCGTTAGGTTATCAGGGAAATAACTGTCTGATAAATTGCTGAATTCATCACCACGCATGAATATATTAATGTCTACATCGGCGAAGCTTTTTTTGCCGGCTGCGGCAAGAAGTTCATTTGCGGCATGTAAAGTGTTTTTGTGAAAATGATAGACACGATCAGATTTATCAGTTACTACCAAACCTTTCATGAGCATTTTGTTTTGAGTTGCTACTCCGGTAGGACATTCGTTATTGTGACAACGTAATGCCTGGATGCAACCTAGAGAAAACATAAATCCACGGGCGCTATTACACATGTCGGCGCCCAAAGCAACGGCATGTAGAATAGAGTAACCCGAAATAATTTTTCCGCTGCCAATAATGCGTATTTTGTCACGAATATTTAAACCTACCAATGTTTTGTTTACAAAGATCAAAGCAGGTTCAAAAGGCATTCCGACACCATCAGAAAACTCCAGAGGTGCTGCTCCGGTACCACCTTCTGCGCCATCTACTGTAATGAAATCAGGGAAGATGTTTTCTGCGATCATTTCGTGACAAATGGCTTCGAATTCGGCAGTGTTTCCGATACATAATTTAAAACCGATTGGTTTTCCGTTCGACAATTCACGTAAGTGTGCTATAAAATGAACTAAGCCTTTTGCATCAGAAAAAGCACTGTGGCTAGGAGGGGAGAGGATCAGCGTATGTGGAATAACTCCTCTTATTTTTGCAATTTGAACGGTGTTTTTTGCTGCCGGAAGAACACCACCATGACCTGGTTTTGCACCCTGCGAAAGTTTAATCTCAATCATTTTTACATTTGGATGATTGGCTTTTTCTTTAAAGTTTTCCGAACTAAAATTTCCTTCAGCGTCACGACAGCCAAAATAACCGGTTCCAATTTGCCAGGTAATATCTCCGCCTCCGGCAAGGTGAAATTCTGTTAATCCTCCTTCACCGGTATTTTGATAAAATTTTCCTTTTTGTGCGCCAATGTTTAATGCACGAACAGCATTTTCGCTTAGGGAGCCAAAACTCATGGCCGAAACATTAAAGAGAGAGGCAGAATAAGGTTGTTTGCAGTCTTTTCCTCCAACTAATACACGTGGTAGTTCGTCATTTACTTTTGCGGGGAAAATAGAATGTTTGATTCCTTCGTAGCTGTCCTGGTTTAAATTGAGTTGTGTTCCGAAAGGGGTGTTTGAATCAATATTTTTGGCTCTTTGATAGACTAAGGAGCGCTGATTTCTGGAAAAAGGTTTTCCGTCTGTAGATCTTTCGATAAAATATTGTTGAATTTCCGGAGCGATCATTTCAAATAAATACCTGAAATAGCCTAAAACCGGAAAGTTTCTCAGAATGGCATGTTTGGTTTGAACAGCGTTATAGATTCCGACAACCAATAGAATCGGCAGAATGATAACGAGTAAAAAACCACGATCTGTATAATAATAGACGGCAGCAACAATTAGAAACAATAAGAATCCGTAAATAAAGAATTTTTTTCTCATGTTTTTTTGAAATTAAAATGGAATAGTTTGGTAATTAGTTGAAGCGTAAACGAACGTATACGTGTTTAATGCCTTTTTTGTCTGATTCTCTTTCGTCAATTTCAAGAATATCAGTTAAGGATTTCAACATGGGCGTAAGTTTTGAGAAACCGTAGTTTCTAGGGTCAAATTCGGGTTTTTTCTTTACAATCAGATTTCCGACATCACCAAGGAATGCCCAGCCGTCATCGTCTTCGATGTCTTCAATTGTGGCTTCGATAAGTTCGATAGTTTGTTTGTCGATTTTGTGAAGGGCTTTTTCGGCGGGTTTTTCGACGGGTTTTTTAATATCGGCTACGGCGGTTTTTGTTTTCTTTTTCTGAATGGCACCGTCTAAAACTTCAATATAAATAAATCGGTCACAGGCGACAATAAAAGAGTTTGGTGTTTTCTTTTCCCCAATACCAATCACTTTCATGCCGGATTCCCGTAGACGAATTGCTAAACGTGTGAAATCGCTATCGCTGGAAACAATGCAAAAACCATCCAATTTACCGGAGTAAAGCAAGTCCATGGCATCGATTATAAGTGCTGAATCGGAGGAGTTTTTACCGACCGTATAACTGTATTGTTGTATAGGAGTGATGGCATGCTCGAGTAAAACCCCTTTCCATCCGTTAGCGTTTGGTTTGGTCCAGTCGGCATAAATACGTTTTGTGGTTGGTGTTCCAAATTTTGTTATCTCTTCCATCATACCCTTTACATTACTATAAGGAACGTTGTCGGCATCAATAAGAACGGCTAGTTTTAAATCTTTTGAGGTGCTTAAAGCCATTATTTAGATATTAGAATTTATAATGTTCATTTTGTAAAATGCTTTTAAAATTAATAAAAAATAAAACAATTTCGTTCGTTTAAGCGGAATTTATAACAGGTATAAATTACGGTTTTTAGTGTTGGTTGTATTTTTTTAAAAGAAAAACACTACAAATAAAAAGGTTTTTACTCTTAAAGTATATTAAAGTATTGCCTTGAATCCGATTCATTTTTAAATTATTATGATAACATAGAATAAATATTTATTTTTGCTCGCGTTTAAAATTAAAAATATTACTTCATTATATTATGGTAAAAGATTTATTCGAAAGAATTCAAAACAATAAAGGGCCGTTAGGAAAATGGGCTTCACAAGCTGAAGGGTATTTTGTATTCCCTAAATTAGAAGGAGAACTTGGTCCAAGAATGCAATTTGGTGGGAAAAATATTTTGAACTGGAGTATAAACGACTATTTAGGTTTGGCAAATCATCCTGAAGTACGTCAGGCAGATATTGATGCTGCTGCAGAATATGGTGCTGCTTATCCTATGGGAGCACGTATGATGTCTGGTCACACTAAATACCACGAACAATTAGAGAATGAATTGGCTGCTTTCGTAATGAAAGAATCGGCTTATTTGTTGAACTTTGGTTACCAGGGAATGGTATCTACTATTGATGCTTTGGTTACTAAAAATGATATTATTGTGTATGATGTAGATTCTCATGCTTGTATCATTGACGGAGTTCGTTTGCATATGGGGAAACGTTTTACTTACAAGCACAATGATCTTGAAAGTATAGAGAAAAACCTGCAGCGTGCTACTAAAATGGCATTGGAGACTGGTGGTGGAATCTTACTTATTACAGAAGGTGTTTTTGGAATGCGTGGTCAACAAGGGAAATTGAAAGAAATTGTTGCGCTTAAAGAGCAATACAATTTCAGATTATTAGTAGATGATGCACACGGTTTTGGAACTCTTGGTAAAACAGGAGCCGGAGCAGGTGAGGAGCAAGGAGTTCAGGACGGTATCGATGTTTACTTTTCTACTTTTGCAAAGTCAATGGCTAATATTGGAGCTTTTTTAGCTGCAGATAAAGATATTATCGATTATTTAAAATACAATTTGCGTTCTCAAATGTTCGCTAAGGCGTTACCAATGATTCAAACTATTGGATCTTTGAAACGTTTGGAATTGTTGCGTAACCACCCGGAATTGAAAGATAAACTTTGGGAAAACGTAAATGCATTACAAAACGGATTACGTTCAAAAAATTTCAATATTGGAGATACTAATACTTGTGTAACACCGGTTTATTTAGAAGGAAGTGTTCCTGAAGCAATGGTTATGGTGAATGATTTAAGAGAAAACTACGGTATTTTCTTGTCTATTGTAATCTATCCGGTAATTCCAAAAGGGATTATTTTATTGAGAATGATTCCAACAACTTCACATACTTTAGCTGATATTGATGAAACGTTAGTTGCTTTTGAAGCAATTCGTGAGAAATTAGAAAACGGTACCTACAAAGAAATAGCAAGTAAAACAAAGGTTGATTTAGATGCTTAATTGCTGAAAATGATAGATTCCTCCAATAGTGGGAATTATGTAAAAAAATCCATTCTGCATAAGAATGGATTTTTTTTATTTCAGCTAAATTTATAATAGTAAAACATAAAAATTATTATTATGAAAAAAATACTCGCACTAACGATAGTCACTTTGGCTGTTTTAACATCCTGTAAAAAAGCACCTGAACCGGTAGAGATTGCGCCAAATCCGCCAAAAGAGGCAGAGATTGTAGAGCCTTCCGGAGATCAATGTTATGCTTCTATTGCTAATAATAGTATTGTGCAACTTAGTTTTAATGTAAATTCACATCAGGAAGTTAACGGGAAATTGAGTTATGCTTTATCGGGAAAGGATAAGAATGACGGAACGATTATCGGAAATATGAAGGGAGATACGCTGATTGCAGATTATACCTTTATGTCGGAAGGACTTTCGTCTGTCAGAGAAGTTGTTTTTCTTCAAAAAGACGGTGCATTTATTGAAGGATATGGAGATATTGTCGAGGTAAATGATAAAGCAACCTTTAAGGATAAAACAAAACTGAAGTTTGATCAGAAAAATGCGTTGACGAAGGTCGATTGTAAGGTCGAATAAAATAATAAAATCAAACCCGACAGGTTTCAAACCTGTCGGGTTTAGTTTATTTTAAAGATCCTTTTTATACGTTTTTCTTCGACAGTGTACTTTTGGATCGAAATTTTTCCAAAGTAAATGAATGGCCGTATTTTCGGCTAATTCCGGAGTTCTAATGCAGTTTACGATTCCTTTTTCAGAAAAAGTTTTAAAATACTCATCAAAGATAATCGCTGTAACTCCTTTGTTTTGATAGTCGGGATGTACGCCTATTAAATAGAAAACAACATCTTTACTGTGTTTTCTGGCTTTTAATAGATGGTAAAAACCAAATGGGAAAAGTTTTCCTTTTGCTTTTTGTAAAGCTTCAGAAAAACTAGGCATTACAATACTAAAAGCTACTAATTTATCGTCCTTGTCCACAACAAATTTGATGTATTCCGGATTGATAAAACTGATGTATTTCTTTTTGAAATATTCTTTCTGCACATCAGAAATGGCAACAAATGAAGCCAGGTTTGCATAAGAATCATTAAACAAATCAAACATTTTATCCACATGTGGCATAATGTCTTTTGTTTTGGTAAAAGTAAGCGATCTTAAACCGTATCTTTTTTTGATTAATTCCTGTGCTTTCAGGAAAAATTCAGGTTTTACGTTAGAAAATGGGAAGATGCTTTCGAGATATTCTTTCTCGACCTGAAAACCTAATTGTTCAAAATGGGTTACATAATAAGGATTGTTGTACCAGGTAATCATAGTCCCCATCTGATCGTATCCTTCTGTAAGTACTCCAACTTTGTCCAAATTAGAGAAGCCCATTGGACCTTCAACATGTTCCAGATTGTTTTGTTTTCCTAATTCGTATACTTTTTCTAATAAGGCTTTGGTCACTTCAATATCATCAATAACATCAAACCAGCCAAAACGAACTTTCTTTTTGTGCTGATTGTTTACTTCCGACCAGTTGATAATGGCCGTTATTCTACCAACAATTTCATCATTTTTGTAAGCCAGATAAAAATAAGCTTCGGCGTTCTCAAAAGCAGGGTTTTTGGTTTTATCAAAAGACTCCAGTTCGTCAGCAATTATAGGCGGAACCCAATACGGGTTGTCTTTGTATAATGAAAACGGGAATTTGATATAATCTGTTAATTCTTTTTTGCTTTTGGCTTCTTTAATTGTAATCATTAAGATCGTATTGTGAAATATCTCTTTGTTTTGAGATTTAGGTTATTAAATTTTTATTCGTATTTAGATTTACGTTTTCTCTCTTGTGCCTGATAATCTGTTTCTTTCTTAGATTTAGCATCTTTAGGATTGTTTTTGTCTTTTCGGGACTGTCTCTTGGATTCTATTTGTTTCTCTTTGTATTTTCCATCATAACGCCATGAAACTCCAACTCCTCCGTACAATATAGACGGTGTGTTTTTAAAATTGGTGCTTACAGAAGCATCAACCTGTAAGTTTGGGTTAATCAGATAGGCTGCTCCACCGCGCACGATGGCATCGCTGTAAAAATCACTTTTATAACCCTGATTTTCAACAAAACCAGACCATTTGTTGTTGAAACCGTGCGTTAAAGTTAATACATAACCATAACTTGGGTAATCTGTTGTGATATAATCGGCAATAATATTAGTTACAAATACCCATTTCCCGCCACCAAACTGATTTTGTGTAATCAATACTACTTTTGGCGAAATACTGGACTTCGGAGAAAAAGAGTACGGATTGTCTGCGCCAACAAAATTGGCTCCCGCAAAAAGTGATACAGCAGGTATTAACTGATGCCAGTCAAAACTATGATTGGCTTTGTAACTGTATATGTTTTTGGTTTTTTCGTAGTTTTTAAAAGGATCGTAAATTAAATATTTCGCTCCCAAAACGGTTTGTCTGAAATTATTTCTCTTAGAATTGTTGTAGGGTGTATTAAAAGCTTCCATTTGATATTGCAAATCAAGTACAAATTCAAGTTTTTCTAAAAATGCACCATAACGGAATGTTAAATCGGTACCAAAACCATTCGCATCATAATTTAATAAATCATGTTTTTCCTTTATTCCATAGATGCCAATTTCGGCCTGAATAACAGTTTTTCCAACAGCAAAGGCAGACATTGTCTCCCCCGGACGGTTAGAATTAATGATATCAGTGTATTGTGCGAAAAAGAATTGTGGTGTAAAAAAGAGAGTAGCAATAAATAAGTTTTTAACTTTTAACATAAACGTAATTTTTGATTAAAAAGTAATAACGCATTTCAAATGTACATATTTTATTATTTATTTAAGATTGATATTTTAATTTTAAACAACAGATTTCTTAATTTTGAAAAAAAAATATACAATTATGCAAGAAGCATCTTTTTCAGGTTTAATAAAAGCTATTTTTTACATCTTGGCTTTTTATTATATTTTTAAATTTTTAGCTAGAATCTTTTTGCCTGTGTTGGTTAAAAAGGCTGTAGAAAAAGCAGGAGAGAATTTTCAGAGACAACAACAATATAGCCAAGGTAACTCATGGCAAAATACGCAACGCAATAAAGATGAGATAATTATCGATACTGCGAATGCGAAAAATCCCCGTGAAACCAAAAAAGTGGGAGATTATGTTGATTACGAAGAAATAGATTAAGTTTGTGTCCTGAAAAAACAGGATTCATCATTTAACCAAACTTGCCTAAATTGAAAATAGTAAATAAGTTCTATCCGCACGCCCTAGTAGTTTTGGGCTTTATTCTCGTTTCCCTAATTTATTTTTACCCGGTTTTACAGGGAAAACAAATTTTCCAGTCTGATATTGCTCAGTATACCGGAATGGCAAAGGAGCAAAATGATTTTAGAGCTACAGAACATGCCGAGCCTTATTGGACAAATTCTGCTTTTGGAGGGATGCCGACGTACCAACTTGGTGCCAATTACCCTAACGATTATGTTGGGAAATTAGACGATGCATTGCGTTTTTTACCTCGTCCGGCTGATTACTTATTTTTATACTTTTTAGGTTTCTACGGTTTATTGTTGGTTTTAAAAACAGATCCTTTAAAAGCTTTTATTGGCGCATTGGCATTTGGTTTTTCAACCTACTTAATTATTATCTTGGGAGTAGGGCACAATGCAAAAGCACATGCGATTGCTTATATGCCATTGGTTATTGCCGGATTTATACTGGTTTTTCAGAAAAAATACATTTGGGGAGGTTTGCTCACCATGTTTGCGGTGGCTTTAGAGGTTAATGCCAACCACTTCCAGATGACCTATTATTTATTGATTTTTCTGCTGATACTTTCGGGTTATTATGCGTTCAATTTCATTAAAGATAAAGAATACAAGCCGCTTTTAATTTCGTTTGGTGTTTTGGTAGCTGCAGGAATTTTGGCTATTGGAGCCAATGCAACTAATTTATTGGCGACTAGCGAATATGCTAAATTTAGTACACGAAGCAATAGCGAATTGACTTTTAATCCGGACGGAACAAAAAAGACTAACGAGAATGCGCTAAGCCGTGAATATATCACAGAATACAGTTATGGAATTGCAGAGAGTTTGAATCTAATTGCGCCAAGACTTTTTGGAGGTTCAAATCATGAAAATGTAGGGACAGACAGTCGTATGTATTCTTTCATGATCGAAAAAGGAGTTCCGTCAGAACAAGCACAAGATTTTGTATCCGGGATGCCTACTTATTGGGGAGACCAACCTATTGTTGCAGCTCCGGCTTATATTGGGGTTGTAGTTTTCTTTTTAGCCGTTTTGGCATTGTTTATTGATGATAGAAAAATAAAATACGTTTTTCTTTCTGGAGCATTAGTCTCACTTATACTTTCATGGGGGAAAAACTTCTCTCTTTTAACAGACTTTTTTATCGATTACGTACCAATGTACGATAAATTCAGAGCCGTTTCTTCTATTCAGGTGATACTTGAATTGTGTTTCCCTGTTTTGGCTGTTATGGGATTACAATCGTTTTTTAAAGCGAAAGAAGAACCAAAATTACAACAGAAAGCATTGGTGCAAACCGGAGTTTTTGGTCTTGGAATTTTGTTGATTTTAGTATTTACCAAAAGCATGTTCCATTTTTCAGGAAGCAGCGATAGTTATTACTTAGAAAGCTACGGACCTGATTTTGTTGACGCATTAAAAGAAGACAGAATGAGTTTGTATTCGGCAGATTTATTGCGATCAGGCTTTTTTATTGTAGTGACTTTTGGAATTCTGTGGTTGTTCATTAAAAACAAATTTTCGCAAAATACAACTTTGGTCATTGTTGGTGTTTTAATGATTTTTGATTTGTTTTTTGTAGATAAAAAATATGTTTCAGCCAAAGATTTCGTTAGTCCGGTGCAAATTGCAGCTCCATTTCAGGAAACGCCATCCGATGCTCAGATTTTAAAAGATACCACACATTACAGAGTTTTTGAAGTAAACGGAAATATGTCGAGTGCACGTGCTTCTTATTTTCATCATTCATTGGGAGGATACCACGCAGCAAAACCAAGAAGAATTCAACAGTTGTTTGATTACCAAATTGCAAAAAACAATATGGAAGTGCTGGACATGTTGAATGTAAAATATATTATCCAGACGGATAAAGAAGGGAAAGAATTCCCGACCGTAAACCCGAATACCAATGGTAATGCCTGGTTTGTAAGTTCGGTTAGACTGGTAAACAAACCGGATGATGTGATGAAAGCATTAGACAATATCGATACTAAAAGGGTCGCTGTTTTTAATGTCCGTGAACACGAAGGTAAATTCAGAAATGCACGTTTAAAAAAGCAATGGGATACAACCGGAACGATCAAAACGGTAGTATACAAACCAAATTATATTAAATACCAATCGGATAATAAGAAAGACGGTTTAGCGGTTTTTTCTGAAATGTATTATAAAAATGGTTGGAATGCCTATATCGATGGACAATTGACAGATCATTTCCCTGTAGATTATGTCTTAAGAGCGATGGAGATTCCGGGTGGTCAACACACTATTGAGTTTAAATTTGAACCTCAGGTTGTAAAAACCGGAAGTACGATTACCTTGATAAGTTCAATCGGAATGTTATTATTGTTGATTGGTGGGATTTATTTTGAAAGGAAAAGAGTAATTTTACATAAAGAGTAAATTTTCATGAAAACTACTACTGTAAAAAAAAATCAGAAACCTCAAGTGAATGATACTTCCGTTAATTCGGAATTGCAGCAGTTATACGTTGAAAGGATAGAGCGTTTTATGGCTTTAGTGGAACTTTCATATGCCTTAAAACATTCTCCTAAAATTATTCAGAGTAAATAATGCTTCTGGAAATTCTAAATATTTGGAGAATTTTTAATGAAGAGAATGTTCGTTACATTACTATTGGAGGTTTGGCTGTTAATATCTATGGTTATGTAAGAAATACAGGAGATATTGATATATTGATTGAGGATTCTGTTGAAAATAGATTAAACCTTCGTGCCGCTTTTAAAAAAATAGGATTAGGTGATTTTCCACAAATTGAAACAATGCAATTTGTAGCAGGATATACTGATTTTACTATATCTTATGATTTGAGATTAGATGTAATGACTTCGATTAAAGGTCTAGAGAATGTGAAATTTGATGAATTACATCGAAAAGCTACTATTGTTTATTTACAAAAAACACCTGTCTATTTTATTGATTATGATAATTTAATGATTGCAAAAAAAGCGACTAATAGATTAAAAGATCAGCTGGATATTGAAGAATTGAATAAATTGAATAAAAAATAAATGGAAAGCAGAATCTAAAAAGCGCTTTCTTATTTGGAAAGATTTGAAAAATTAATGGCTCTGATAGAGTTGTGTTATATGTTGAGAAGGGTAAAAAAGTACACTTTTAAAGATATATAAAAGCTAGTTTAATTAGAAATGGGTGATTTTGAGTAAGTTATTTTTGAACGTTTTTTCAATTATTGGTCTGCTGATTTTAGATCTTTCAGTTTATATTTTCTGTGGTCTTTTTATGATGGGATACGATGATTTTTATGATGAAAGTCAAGGAGAGTATTTTAGTTTTTCAAGCATGGAAATGAAATATAAAGTAGTTTATGTCTTTAGTAATTTCTGGCTTATCTTAAACGGTATTCTGTTATTTTATTTTTTATTTAATTTATATAAGAAATTGATTTTAAAAAGGCATAAATGATTCTAATAACTTTTAAATTTGCATTTTTAAAACTTTAAACCAATTTTTCTTGGAACAAAAAAAGCTCTTAATCATTACCTATTATTTCCCACCTGCCGGAGGGCCTGGTGTACAACGTTGGTTGAAATTTGTAAAGTACTTACCTGACTTTAATGTTCAGCCTATCGTTTATGTTCCTGAAAATCCAACCTATCCAATCGTTGATGAAGCTTTGGTTAACGAAGTGTCGGATCAGGTAATTGTTCTTAAAAATAAAATTATGGAGCCTTACCAACTGGCGGCTCTTTTTTCTAAAAATAAAACAAAGAAAATCAGTTCGGGAATCTTTCCACAAAAGAAAAAGCAAACGTTTCTGGATAAACTTTTTCTTTGGGTCAGAGGGAATCTTTTTATTCCGGATGCCCGTGTTTTATGGGTAAAACCTTCTGTTTCTTATCTTGAAAAATACATCAAAGAAAACAATATAGATACGATTGTAACTTCGGGTCCACCGCACAGTTTGCATTTAATCGGATTAGAATTAAAAGAAAAACTAAATGTAAAATGGTTTGCTGATTTCCGCGATCCGTGGACTACAATTGGCTATCATAAAGCATTGCGTTTATCTGCTTACGCTGCGAAAAAACATAAAAAATTAGAGCATAAAGTACTTAATTCGGCAGATACGATTATTGTAACCAGTAAAACGACGAAAACGGAGTTTCAGGCGATCACCAGTAAACCAATTTCGGTAATTACAAACGGTTATGATATTGAAAATGTTGAAAAACAAACGTTGGATACCAAGTTTACTCTGGCTCATATCGGATCCTTTCTTTCAGATCGCAACCCTCGTTTTTTATGGGAAAGTCTGATCGAATTGCTTCAGGAAGTTCCGGATTTTAAGACGCATTTAGAAATAAAATTAATTGGTGCCGTAAGTCAGGAAGTATTAGATGCTATCAAGGAGTTTAATCTGGAGGGATATTTAAACCTATTGGGTTATGTTTCGCATCATGAAGCTATTGCGCATCAGAAAAAATCACAGGTTTTGCTGCTGATCGAAATTAATTCAGAAGATACCAGAAGTATTATTCCGGGTAAATTGTTTGAATATATGGTGTCAAACAGACCTATAATAGCAATTGGACCACAAGGTTCTGATTTCGCGGATATTATAAAGGAAACAAATACAGGTGTATTTTTTGATTATTCTGAAAAAGCGAAACTAAAAAGTGTAATTTTGGACTTTTATAATCAATATTTGGAAGGGAAATTACAAGCGAATGGCGTTGGTTTGCAACAATATTCGAGAAAAAACCTAACCAAACAGTTAGCACAGTTGATTAGCGAATAAACGATCAGAACACTACAATCTAAAATTACAAATGGGCATTGTCTTAAATCAGTCTTTCAAAAATACCATAATTACTTATATAGGCTTCGGAATTGGAGCTATCAATACCCTTTATTTGTATCCGGTTTTTTTAGGTGCTACCTATTATGCTTTAACCAATTATGTTCTTTCCGCGGCCAATGTAATCATGCCATTGTTTGCAATCGGAATGCAAAACACATTGGTTAAATTTTATTCGCAGTATAAAACAGAAAAAGAAAGAGAGCAGTTTCTGTCGTTTACGGCATTGTTTCCTATTATAATGTGTATTCCTTTAGGGATTATTGGTTTGCTCTTCTTTGACGATATTACAGCTTTTGTTTCTAAAGAAAATCCTGTTGTAAAGGAATTTATGCTTCTGATTCCTTTTATCGGAATTTGTATGGCTTATTTTGAAATTTTTTATGCCTGGGCAAGAGTACACATGCATTCGGTTTTTGGAAATTTTATTAAAGAAGTAGGATTGAGATTGTTTTCTTCGTTTGCATTAGTTGGTTTGTATTTTCATTGGATTACCTTGGTGCAATTTGTTTACGTTACGGCAGTAATTTATTTTATTGGCTTTCTGGTGACGATGTTTTATGCCTTTTACATAAAAAGACCCAATTTTCAGATTACAATTCCAGCGAATGTAAAAAGTGTAATGGAATATACTTTCTTTATTATTCTATCAGGAAGTGTAGCAAATTTACTTTTGGACGGGGATAAACTGATGCTGAATCAATACATGAAAATTGAGAATATTGCCTATTACTCTGTTGCGACCTATATTGCGTTGGTAATTTCGGTTCCAAGTCGGGCGATGCATCAGATTGTATATCCAATTACAGCAAAATTGATGCACGAAAATAAACATGATGAACTGAATGTTTTATACAAAAAAACCTCAATAAACCTACAGTTCGTCGGTGGTTTTGTAATGCTGTGCATTTTTGTAAACATCAATCAATTGTACGAATTGGTTCCTAAAGAATACAGCGGGGGAATTCCTGTAGTGTTTATGATTGGATTGTCGAAGTACTTCGATTTGATTTTAGGAAATAATAATGCCATTATTTTTAATACCAAATACTACCGAATGGTGCTGTATTTAGGATTACTGCTGGTGTTTTTGACTTTTGTTTTAAACATGATCTTTATTCCGTATTGGGGAATATTCGGTTCTGCATTTGCGACTTTATTGTCTATTACTTTATACAGCTTAGCTAAATTGCAATTTGTGGTTAAGAGACTGCATCTGTATCCGTTTACAAAACAGACGATACATTCTATTTTAATAACAGCTGCTTTGTTTTTAGTGTTTTATTTTTGGGAATTTCCTTTTTATCAATTGATTAGCATTGCCTTAAAATCCGCTATAGTAACTGTTTTTTATGTTTATTTCAATTATAAGTTCAATATCTCACCTGAAATCAATCAGGTTATTAAGAATCTTTTAAAAAGAATCGGAATTAGCATTTAATAAGATTTTACAGAAAATAAAAAGAAATGTTAAAAGGAAACTTAATTGTTTTTATATTTGTTAGAAAGGATAATTAATTTATTTCTAATAGCTTATGAAAAAAAGATTAGTTTGTTTTTTAGTGCTCTTTATTGCACTGTCTTCTTCTGTCAGTTTTGCTCAGAAAAAAGAGCCGCAAGAGCCAGCAAAAGCTATAGATTCAGTTAAGTTAAAAGGTTATCCTGTAAGTCCTTTTAAAGATACACTTTTTTACATTTACAACAGAGTAGGCTCGTTTTCTGCAGAAGACAGAGCAAACACCATTACAGGAAAGATAAAAAAAATATACGAAGATTCTTTTTTCGATACAGACTCGATTCAGGTCGTGCCGTCGGATATTACTCAGGACATCGTCTATAAAGGTGATTTTGTCATTATGTCTGTTTTGGACATTGATGCCCAGTCCGAAAAACAGTCCGCAGCTTATCTTGCAAAACGGAATCTAAACTTAATTAAGAAAGCAATTATTGGCCAGAACGAAAATCATTCCCAGCTTCCAAAAAGATTGGGTTATACGGTTCTGCTTATTCTGATTGTTGGTTTTATACTGTTTTTTGTCGGCAAGATTTTTAATAGAGTTAAACTTTACATTTTAAAGAACAGCGACAAACACTTTAAAGGGTTTGTTTATAATAATATCACGATGCTTTCGCCGCAAAGACAGCAATTTGTCGTGATGCGTTTATACGGATTCGTCAAGATTATTGCGCTGATTCTGATCGTTTATTTCTCTTTGCCTTTATTGTTTAGTATTTTTCCGGCTACAGAAGATTACACCACAACATTGCTTCGCTGGGTGCTTTCTCCGGCAAAACTTGCTTTTTTAGGATTTGTTGGTTTTCTGCCAAGTTTATTTGCTATTATAGTGATCATTGTAATATTCAAATACGCGCTGAAAATTATCAAATTCTTTTTTGACGAAATAAAAAAAGAGAACATAAAAATCGATGGTTTTTACAGCGATTGGGCAATGCCAACCTTTAATATTATTCGGTTTTTAATGATGGCCTTTATGCTGGTTATTATTTTCCCGTATCTGCCGGGTTCTGATTCTCCGATTTTCAAAGGAGTTTCCGTATTTGTGGGGGTTTTGTTTTCATTGGGCTCTTCAAACGCCATTGCCAATATGGTGGCGGGATTAGTTATTACTTATATGCGTCCTTTTAAGATTGGTGATTTTATTAAGATTGGTGATGTAAGCGGGGAAGTGATCGAAAAAACAGCTTTAGTAACCCGTGTAAGAACTCCGAAGTTTGAAGACATTACGATTCCAAATGCGACTGTATTATCGAGTACATCGACGAACTTCTCGGCGAATACAAAAAATGCCTCAAATGGCTTGTTAATCCACACTACGGTGACAATTGGATACGATGTTCCGTGGAAAGATATTCATAAAGCTTTGATTGAAGCAGCACTAAAAACAGACATGATAGAACAAACTCCGACTCCTTTTGTATTGCAAACGAGTCTGGATGATTTTTACGTTTCCTATCAGGTAAATGTTTATACTAAAGAACCTACAAAACAACCGAGGATTTATTCGTCGTTGCATCAAAATATTCAGGACTCTTTTAATGCTGCCGGTATCGAGATCATGTCTCCACACTATAAAGCGTTAAGGGACGGAAACACAACAACAATTCCTGAAAATTATTTAAAAACAGACTATGAAGCACCAACCTTTAATGTAAAGAACAAGAGTTAAGTTGCTGATAGGCAGATATAAGTATTAAAATTTTAACAGTTTTTTATTTTGTTGTTCGCTTAATAAAAACTAACTTTAGGTGAGAATTTAATAGCAGTTTAATTAGTATGATTAAAAAAATCTAATAAAATGCAATAAATATAAAGTAATGGTGTTTTAGTAGATTGAAATAATTGATAGTAATTAAGAAAAATTAACAATGAGAGTGGAAGTATTGGGATTAATTTAATTTGGTAATTATGAAGCACAATCAACTTAGTCAGGAACAAAGCTTACAAGTATTTTCTAATATGATATCGAATAAAGTTCATAATGGATTTACACTGGAAGAAAGAAATGATGAATTGCTTTTTGCAGTTCTTTCAAAAGGGGGAAAAGTGGTCAATCACAGTTTGAATTTTACAATTTTTTGTCTGACTTTGGGGTTATGGTCATTTGCATGGCTTTATCTTACTCTGGAAGCGTCTAAACAGAAAAAAATATTAGTCGCAATAGATGAAGACGGGTTTCCTTTTGAAGAGAAATGTTTAGTAGCTTAAAAGTAACAGCTAACAGTAAGTAAAACGGCCAGAAATAGGATTTCTGGCCGTTTTATTTTTTGAGTTATTTAGTTACGTATTAAACGCAATTTATTTATTTTTTTCATGCTGATTTTGCAGATTTTTTTTCATTGTTTTTTGAAAAAATCTGTTAAATCTGCAAAATCTGCGTGCTATTCTACTTTTGTATTTCCTATCCCAAAAATGTACTTTCTCGAAATCTGTGGTACAAAAATAAGTACGCTGGTTCAGAGTGATAGCAATACAAAGAAAAGCTGGCCACGAATTACACTAATTAAAAGGATTTGATCTAAGGTTTTTGATTTCTCCTTTTACTATTTTGTCATTCTTGCACTGACTAAACGAAATAGTATTCGTAAAGCTTTGTGCAAAACCTACAGTTTGTCTTTTAAATATATTCCAGTAACCGATTCTTTTACTTTTACAATGTCTTCCGGAGTTCCTACCGCTAGTAAATGACCTCCATTTTCTCCACCTTCCGGGCCTAAATCAATGATCCAGTCAGCACATTTGATGAGATCCAGATTGTGTTCAATAACAATTATCGAATGACCTTTATCTATTAATGCTTCAAACGAAGCAAGTAATTTTTTGATATCGTGAAAATGCAAACCGGTGGTAGGTTCATCAAATACAAACAAAGCTTTGTCTTTTGTAGCTCCTTTTACCAAGAAGGAAGCCAGCTTAATACGTTGCGCTTCACCACCTGAAAGAGTAGAAGAAGATTGCCCTAATTGCACATACCCTAAACCTACATCCTGAAGCGGTTGTAATTTTTGAGTGATCTTGGCTTGTTTGTTTTTTTCGAAAAAAGCAATAGCATCATCAATCGTCATCGTAAGGATATCGTTGATGTTTTTATCATCGAAAGTAATTTCTAAGACTTCTTTTTTAAAGCGTTTGCCTCCACAAGTTTCGCAAGGTAGCTGCACATCGGCCATGAAGACCATTTCAACATTAATAGAACCTTCTCCTTTACAGGTTTCACATCGGCCTCCATCAACATTAAAAGAAAAATGTTTCGCCTGATACCCTCTTATTTTTGATAGTTTTTCTTTGGAGTACAAATCACGAATATCATCATAGGCTTTGATATATGTAACAGGATTAGATCTCGAACTTCTTCCAATCGGATTCTGATCGACATACTCAATATGTTTTATTTGCGAAAAAGAGCCTTTTATTTCGCTAAACTGCCCCGCTTTTTCAGAAGCACTTTCCAGCATTTTTTGCATGGCCGGAAATAAAATTTTCTTTATCAGGGTACTTTTTCCACTTCCGGATACACCGGTAACGACTGTCAAAACGTCTAAAGGAAAAGTAACATTAATATTTTTTAAGTTGTTTTCTCTGGCGCCAACGATGTCAATATGATTTTTGAATTTTCGTCTTTTTTTCGGAACGGTAATTTCCAGATCTCCATTTAAATACTTTGCGGTCAGAGATTCTGATTGCAGGATTTCTGGATAAGTACCTTGTGCCACAAGATGTCCACCAAAAGTACCGGCTTCTGGACCAATATCGATAATCATATCGGCTGCCTTCATGATATCTTCGTCATGCTCTACAACAATAACGGTATTGCCTAAATCACGCAGAGAGAGTAAAACTTTTATTAAACGTTCTGAATCTTTTGGATGCAAACCAATACTCGGTTCATCTAGAATGTACATTGACCCAACCAAACTACTCCCGAGAGAGGTAGCCAGATTAATTCTTTGTGATTCTCCTCCTGAAAGTGTTGCAGAATTTCGGTTTAAAGTAAGGTAGTCTAAACCTACTTCGGTTAGGAATGACAAACGATTATTGATTTCGATCATCAGACGTTTTGCGATTTGATGTTCGTAAACGTTTAGTTCTATATTTTTGAAAAAAGTAACCAGATGTTTAATTGGCAAATCGACTAAGTCAGAGACCGTTTTTCCATTGATTTTTACATAGGACGCTTCTTCGCGTAGGCGTTTACCACGACAAACATGGCATTTTGTTTTTCCACGGTAACGGGATAACATTACCCTGTTTTGGATTTTATAATTTTTTTCTTCTAACTCTTTGAAGAAATCATTTAACCCTTGAAAATATTGATTTCCACTCCAGATCAGCTCTTTTTGTTCTTCTGACAGTTCAAAATAAGGTTTATGAATAGGAAGATCAAATTTATAAGCATGTTTAACCAGTTCCTCTTTGTACCAGCTCATACTATCACCTCTCCAGGGATAGATGGCGCTTTCGAAAATAGATAAAGAAGTATTCGGAACCACCAGATCGGCATCTATTCCGATAATATTTCCATAACCTTCACAAACCGGACAAGCACCGTAGGGGTTGTTGAAACTGAATAAATGAACATTTGGTTCTAAAAACGTAATGCCATCCAATTCAAAATTATTAGAATAAGAAAATCTTCGTTCTGAGTTTAATTCTTGCAGATAACAAATCCCTTTTCCTTCAAAAAAAGCAGTCTGTATCGCATCTGCCAGACGATTATAGAATTCTTCTTCCTCTTTTACAACGATTCGGTCAATAATAAGCAGTATGTCTTTATTGTCAAATTGATGTAACTCTGCCTCAGCAAATTCATCCAGACGAACCATTTCATTATTCACAAGAATACGGGCAAAACCTTGTTGAAGAAGCACTTTTAGTTTGTCTTCCAATTGCCTTCCTTCTTCCAGATGAATGGGAGCTAATAAAAGCCATTTGCTGTCTAATTCCAATGTTTTTACATCTGAAACAACATCAGTAACGGTATTTTTCTTTACTTCCTGACCTGAAACCGGAGAGTACGTACGACCAATTCGGGCGTATAGCAGTTTCATATAATCGTAAATCTCAGTCGATGTTCCTACAGTAGATCGGGCATTGGTAGTATTTACCTTTTGCTCAATCGCAATTGCCGGTGCAATCCCTTTGATATATTCAACTTTTGGTTTGTCTAAACGACCTAAAAACTGACGCGCATAAGAAGACAAACTCTCCACATAACGACGCTGTCCCTCGGCATACAAGGTATCAAAGGCTAAACTCGATTTTCCGGAACCTGAAAGTCCTGTAATAACCACGAGTTTGTTTCTGGGAATAGCTACATCTACATTTTTTAAGTTATGTACTTGTGCGCCTTTAATGATAATATTATGTTTTGGGTCGAGTGTAGAAAGGTCGATTTGCATAAAAAAAGTCAATTTCTACAAAAGTAATCAATTTTGACTTGAGTTTAGTTAATGAGATTGATCCAAATCTTAACAATTTACAGCTTGGTTTCTCATTTTTTAATATTGGTTTTTTTATTAAAAAGTTATTGTATCAGTATAAAATAAGCTATTTTAGAGCAGTTTTTATAGTAAATTAATACCATTCCAGTTTGAAATCAAAATTACATCTGCTATTTGTTTTGGTCAGCTTTACGGTGTTTTCGCAAGAGCTGCCGCCAATTGTAAAATATCCGCCCATCGTTTATGGTGCCGGAAATCAAAGTTGGATGATCTCTCAGAACGAGCAAAATTACCTGTATTTTGCCAACAACGAGGGCCTTCTGGAGTTTAATGGTACCAATTGGAAATTATATCCGACGCCAAACGAAACCATAATGCGTTCTGTAAAAGTAATCGACAATAAGATCTACACAGGTTGTTATATGAATTTTGGCTATTGGACAAGACAGCCAAACGGAAAATTGACGTATACTTCGTTAAGTGATACCATTAAATCAAAAATTCTGGACGACGAACAGTTTTGGAACATTCTAAAATACGATCAATGGATTTTGTTTCAGTCTTTAAACAGAATTTATATTTACGATACAAAAACAAAAAACTTCAAAATCATTTCGCCTGAGAAAGGGGTTATAAAATCGTTCAGTAACAAAAATTCGATTTATTATCAAACCGCAAACGAAGGTCTTTTTGAAATTGAAGCCGGAAAAGGAAAACTAATTTCAGATCATCCCGTTTTTAAAAAATATACTATTGTTAATGTTTTTACACTTGATGATGGTTTATTAGTTCAAACCCAATTAGACGGATTTTATAAGCTAAGCGGAACTGCATTAACACCATTTAAAACCGCTGTAGATGCAGATTTGAAATCAAGTTTTGTGTACAGCAGTCAGCGTTTACAAGATGGAGGATATGCTTTAGGGACCGTTTCAAATGGGATTTATATTCTGTCAAAAGAAGGGCAATTAAGATACCATATTTCGCAAAGTAAAGGTTTGAGCAACAATACCGCCCTGTCTTTGTTTGAAGATAAAGATCAAAATGTATGGGTGGGTCTTGATAATGGAATTAATTGTATCAATCTGCAAACACCGGTACATAATTTTACAGACGATACCGGAGTTTTGGGAACCGTATATGCATCGATTACCTATAACGGAATGTTGTATGTAGGTACCAATCAGGGATTGTTTTGTAAAAAATACCAAAGCAATGGAGATTTTCAGTTTATAAGCGGAACAAAAGGACAAGTTTGGTCGCTGTTTGTTTATGATAATACGCTTTTTTGTGGGCACGATTCCGGGACTTTTATCGTGGCGAATACCTCAGCAAGAACTATTTTCTCCGGTTCAGGAACCTGGAAATTTGAATCCGTTCCGAATGCGAAAAACCAGTTAATACAAGGGAATTATTACGGAATTTCGGTTTTAGAAAAAGTAGGGGATCAATGGCAGTTTAGAAATAAGATTCAGGGATTTGATTATTCTTCCCGTTATTTCGAAATAACAAATAATCTGGAGGTTTATGTTAGCCACGAGTACAAGGGGATTTTTAGGTTTAAACTGGACAAAAGCCTTTTAAAAGCAAAAGAATTCTATGCCTATTCAGCTCCAAAAAAAGGAAAAAATGCAAGTTTAATAAAATTCAATAATTCGATTTATTATGCTTATAAAGGAGGGATTTTTAAATTGAATCCTACCACAAAACAATTTGAAAAAGAGAAAGTACTAAGTTCTATTTTTGAAAAGGACGAATATACTTCCGGTAAATTAATTGTAGATAATTCCAACAGAATATGGCTTTTCTCTAAAAACTACATTCATTACTTCTCTGCCAGCAAACTTAGCAATCAGTTAAAACAAAACATAATTCCGATTCCGTCCTCTCTGACCAATTCGATGTTGGGTTTTGAGAATATTACACAAATTTCAAAATCAACTTATTTAATCGGAACTACTGATGGCTATTATATGCTGGATATTGATGATTTAAGTTTTAAAAACTATACCGTCTTGATTTCGGAAATTTCAATTAATAAGCAAAATCAAACGCTGAAGGATGTTGTGCTCAATGAAGAAGGACGTTTTAAATCGAATGAAAATAACATCACCTTAAACTACACCGTTCCCGAGTACAACAAATACATCAACACAGAGTATCAATATTTACTCGAAGGATTTCAAAACGATTGGAGCGAATGGAGTACAAAATCGTCGGTTAATTTTAAAAATCTGGCGCCGGGCAAATATACATTCAAATTAAAAGCTAAATACGCCAATACAATTTTGCAGAATACAGCGGTTTATACTTTTGTGGTTTTAAAACCTTGGTATTTAACCTATCTGGCTTACTTTATTTATTTCCTGTTAATCCTTATTCTGGCCTATTTTGTGAACAAAACCTATCGTAATTTTTACCGAAAACAAGAAGAGAAGTTAATCGAAGAAAACAATCTTTTGCTGGAGATAAAAGAGCTGGAAAATGAGCAGCAACTCATGAAGTTAAGAAACGAACAGTTGTCGCAAGATGTCGATACTAAAAACAGAGAGCTGGCCGTTTCGACTATGAGTTTGAATAGTAAAAATGAACTTTTGGCTTTTATCAAAGAAGATTTAAAGAAAACAGCTCAGGACGATACTAAAAACATCAAATCGGTGATCAGAACCATAAACGATAACATTACCGAAGAGGATTCGTGGAAGGTTTTTAAAGAAGCATTTGATAGTGCCGATAAAGATTTTCTAAAGCGAATTAAGCTTTTACATCCCTTATTAACACCCAACGATTTGCGCCTTTGTGCTTATTTACGATTGAATCTTTCTTCAAAAGAAATCGCTCCCTTGTTTAATATCTCCGTTCGAAGTGTGGAGATAAAAAGATATCGTTTACGCAAAAAAATGGATTTACAGCACGAAAATGGCTTAGTAGAGTACATTCTGGCTGTATAGGAAACCCAAGAGCGCCCCAAAACACCTATACATCACCACAACATTAACGTTTTGTTGTGCATTTTCGATGTAAATGTTAAAAAAATTAACATTTGTAATTTACAGTTAAATAAGGGTTTGTTTTATGATATCTTAAAAATTAGTCTTATTTTTTTATGATGTATGTTTTTTGTTGAGGTTAATTTTGGGTTATTGTTAAAAGGATGCGATAAATTTAACTTTCAATAAAAACTAACTAATTATGAAATCTAAATTATTACTAATGGTATTGTTACTGTTTACATCTTTTGCATTCTCGCAGACTTTTGATGTGACCGGAACAGTACTGGATGGATCAGGTTTATCATTACCTGGTGTGAATGTAAAAGTTAAAAGTTCATCACAAAGTACAACCACAGACTTTGATGGATCTTTTAAGCTCTCAGGTGTTCCAAAAGGGACTATAATTGTTTTAAGTTATATTGGTTTTCGGACGCAGGAAGTTGCGGTTACGGGACCTAAAATAACCGTGAAATTGAGTGAGGATGCCAGATCACTGGACGAAGTTGTTGTGATTGGTTATGGTAGCCAGAAAAAGAGAGAAGTAACGGGAGCAGTAGCGGTTCTGGACAGTAAAACACTTGATATTTTAAAACCAGCAAGAATCGAACAAGCTTTACAAGGAACTATTTCGGGAGTAAATGTGACCACACAATCAGGTTCGCCGGGAGCTCCGTTGGATATCCGTATTCGTGGTATTGCTACTAATGGACAAAATTCACCTACCGTAATTATTGACGGTTATGTCGGCGATTTAGGAATTTTAAACCCAAACGATATTGAAACTATTACCGTTTTAAAAGATGCTCAGGCCGCCATTTACGGGACGATTGGAGCAAACGGAATTATTTTAGTAACGACCAAAATGGGAAAGAAAAATTCTAAAACCAAAATTTCTTTCAACAGTTACACCGGATTTCAGGAAACATCCAGAAAAATACAAATGTTGAATGCCACAGAATATGCTTTATTGTTAAACGAAAGTTATACCAATGGAGGAAAACCGGTTCTTTACCCGAACGTAAGCGGTTTAGGCAAAGGAACCAATTGGCAGGATGAGGTTTTTAAAACAGGAGTGCCTATTCTCAATAGCGATTTGACTATTTCGGGAGGTTCAGAAAAAATTACGTATTCTGTAAGTGGTTCTCACTTAGATCAGGAAGGTATAGTAGGAGGTGATAAATCAGGTTTTTTAAGAAATACAGCTAGAATAGCCCTTAGTGCTGATTTAAGCGAAAAATTCAAATTAAGAACCAATGTTATTTATACGTATTTCACCAGAAAAACATTAAATGAAAATGGATTAGGATCGGTTTTGTTTAATGCCTTAAACGTGCCTGCAACGATGACTCCTTACGATGCTAATGGTGAACTTACCAAAGTGCCTATAGCCGGATTTGGAAACGAAATTATAAATCCATTAGCACAAATTGAAAATACTTATAATGACTATAATTATAAAAAAATCAATGGAAATTTTGGCTTGGATTATAAAATTTTTAAAGGATTTACGTTATCGTCTTCTATAGGTTTTAATACCTCTAACAGTGAATCAAAAACTTTTGCGAAAAAACTTTTGTACTGGATTAATCCTAGTGATAAAGTATTTGACGTATTGAGAAGTTCGGTTAATCAGGGTGCAACGAATGACAATGACTATTCATTTGACCTTTTTGGAACTTATACGACTAAAATTGCAGAACATCATAACATAGTCGCTACAATAGGTAATACCATCTACAAACAATGGGGAAACAGTTTTAATGCTACCGGTTTTGATGTTCCGAACAATTCCTGGGAGTATGCCGACATTAGTTTAACAAGAGGAGTGCCGGTCGCGGTCAATACAGCCGGATATGTGTACGATCAAAGAAGGCTTTCTTATTTTGGAAGAGTGCAATACGACTACAAAGGAAAATACTTGTTTTCGGCTATGATCAGACGTGATGCCTCTACTAAGTTTGGTCCGGGCAACAAAGTAGGTTATTTTCCCTCTCTTACCGCAGGATGGGTGATCTCTGACGAAAATTTCTTTGGCAAATCTGAAACATTTAATTTTTTAAAGTTCAGAGCCAGTTATGGTACGCTGGGGAATGATCAAATTCCAAATTACGGCTATATCTCTCTATTAAATGGTGAAGCGACCTATGTGTTTGGAGGTTCTTTGGCCAGTGGTCAAGCAACAGGACAAGTGCCAAATCCTGATTTAAAATGGGAAGAGGCGAAAAAATTTGATGCAGGTTTAGATTTAAAACTCTTTAATGACAAAGTTTCCATCGTTGCCGATTACTTTATTGATACGAGAAAAGATTTGTTGATTCCCAATGTCCCTGTTTCAGGAATTAATGGTACCGGAGCACCTGGTGCAAGTCCGCCAACAGTGAACGCGGGTACCGTTAGAAATTCCGGGTTTGAATTTTCAATAGATTATAAAGAAAAATTTTCTAATTCGTTTTCATTAAGTGTGGGGTACAACGTGACGTTTTTGAAAAACGAAGTGCTGGAAGTAAACAATGGTACCGGATTTATTCCCGGAGGAGCCTTTGGAGTAGGGCAATTGGCGCCTTCCCGTATGGAAGTAGGTAAACCAATTGGCTATTTTTATGGCTATAAAACCGATGGGATTTTTCAGAATCAGGCAGAAGTTGCAGCGCATCCTTCTCAATTAGCGTTGGGAGCCAATGCGGCGCCGGGAGATCTTCGTTTTGTTGATGTAAACGGTGATGGAAAAATTGATACTCAGGATAAAACAAATATTGGAGACCCAATTCCTGAAGCCACAATGGGATTCAATTTACAACTGAATTATAAAAATGTAGATTTTGCGCTCTTTACTTTTGCCTCTGTCGGAAATGACATGGTAAGAAACTACGAAAGAACCGTTACAAACGCCAATCGTTTAAATTATGTTTTAGACCGCTGGACCGGAGAAGGAACCAGTAATTCGACACCAAGAGTTACAACAGGAGCTACGGCAAACAATGTTTTCTCCGATTATTTTGTTGAAGATGCTTCTTATCTGAGAATTCAAAATATACAGATAGGATATTCACTTGACCCGAAAGTAACGCTGAAGGCCGGAATAACAAAACTAAGACTGTATGCAGGAGTAAATAATCTGTACACTTTTACAAAGTACAAAGGTTTTGATCCCGGAGCTTCCTTTGGACCTCAAAATAGAGATGGAGTATCACAATCTCCTATTGGAGCCGGAATCGATTATGGATTCTATCCCGTTCCAAGAACCTATTTGTTAGGCTTAAACATTAATTTTTAATTTTTATTAAAATGAAAAAATATTTTTTTACAACAATAGTAATGGTAACACTGTTTTCAGCCGTAACGATTTCCTGTTCGGATGATTTTGTTGATCCCACTCCGCCATATTCCATCGACTCTGAGAATTATTTCAATTCAAAGGCCGATTACGATCAGGCTTTGATCGGAGCTTACGATTTACTTCAAGCCACATATGTAAATGTTTTATTGGGTGAAATTGCATCAGACAATACACTTTGTGGAGGAGAAAGCCCAACAGATGTAATTGGTTTTCAGCAAATAGATGATATGATTCATACACCGACAAACAGTAACCTTAAAGATGTATGGGACTGGATGTTTGCAGGTGTTCAAAGAGCTAATTATATACTTGAATTTCAAAATAAAATAGATTTTGAAGGTAAAACACAACTTATAGCGGAGACCCGTTTTCTTAGAGCCTACTACCAATTTGAATTAGTGAAATGGTTTGGTGGTATTCCGATGAAAGGCGACGCGAGGTTTAAAATTGGAGATGAAACTAAGATACCACGTTCATCAGTAGCAGAAGTTTATGCTGCTATTGAAGGCGATTTGATTTTCGCGGCAGCTAATTTATCTCCAATACCTTCACAAAAAGGAAGAGTTACAAAAGGTGCTGCTCAGGCATTGCTTGGTAAAGTGTATTTGTACCAAAATAAATTTGTTCCGGCTGCGAATATTTTACAAACTGTAATTACTACGGGAGGTTATTCCTTACTACCTAATTACAATGAAATATTTGAAGCAGAGCAAGAAAACGGAAATGAATCTGTTTTTGAAGTTCAATATACCGATGTTGAAGGAGCAGCTTTTACCTGTTTACAATGTAGTGAAGGAAACGTTGCCGTAGGTTTTAGCGGAGTAAGAGGTTATGACGGACCGCTTTACACATCAGGTTTTAGTTTTAATCTTCCAACGCAGGAAAGTGCAAATGCATTTGCGGCAGGAGACAAACGCAAAGAGGTTGCTATTTTGGATATTAATGCGTGGGCTTTGGCAAATGCAAGTTATGATGGTGGTAACGGAATTAAATTCGGAAAAGGGAATGAAGACACCGGTTTCTTTAACAGAAAATACATTCCAAGAAAAAGAAGTACCAATTCTCAGGGAGATTTGAACCTGACAAATCCAAATAATTACAGAGCCATTCGTTATGCAGATGTTTTATTGATGGCAGCAGAAGCCTACAACAGAGGCGCAATCGACGATGGCAAAGCAAAAGAATACCTGAATCAAGTCAGAAGACGTGCTTTTGGAGACAACAATCATGATGTAAATCTTACAGGAGCTTCTTTGACGGATGTGATTTTGAATGAAAGAAGAGTAGAACTTTTCGGAGAAGGACACCGTTTCTTTGATTTAGTAAGAACCGGAAAAGCAGCTGGAACCATACCTGGTTTTAAAGCAAATAAAAACGAATTATTTCCGCTGCCGATTGAAGAAATTCAATTTGCTAATGGAAACTGGCCTCAAAATCAGGGTTATTAAAAAAAAGTAATTATGAAAAAAATACATTTTATTATAAGTCTTTTCGTTTTAGCCACACTTATAGGTTGTGCAAACGATGACGGTGGTACTATTGATTTAGATAGCGTTAGTGCGCCGGCAAATATTTCGGCTTTGACGACCGTAACGCAGGATAATACCGGTAAAGTAACTTTTGTTCCTAAAGGTGAAGGTGCAACGCAGTACAAAATCAATTTTGGGGATGGTAGCGCCGAATCGGCTTATGTAGCTCCCGGAGAAGGAATCGTACATACCTATGCTGAAGGTGTGTATCAAGCTAAAATCACTGCAATGGGAATCAACGGAAAAATAACCACAGTAGACAAAGAAGTGGTAGTTTCTTTCAGAGCTCCCGAAAATTTAGTGGTTCTTATTACAAATGATATCGCTATCTCAAAAAAAGTAACCGTTAAGGCAACAGCCGATTTTGCTTTGTTCTACGATGTTTATTTTGGAGAAGCAGGAAAACCGGACCCTGTTTCGGCAAACAATGGAGATCCTGTTTCCTATACCTATCAGCAAGCGGGAGTTTATACGATACGAGTTGTTTCAAAAAGTGCTGCAATTCAGACTACAGAAAAAACGCAGCAGTTTGAAGCCATCCTTATTCTAAACCCGACAGCATCAGCGCCAACGCCTCCAAACAGACAAGCCGGAGATGTAATTTCGATTTATGGGTCTAAATATACAAACCTTGCCGGAGTCAATTATTTCCCGGATTGGGGACAAGCAAGCCAAGGTAGTAGTTGGAGTGAGTTTGATCTGAATGGTGATAAAATGCTGAATTATATCAAGCTGAGTTACCAAGGGATTGCATTAGCGGAGGGGACTTCTATAGATGTTTCCGGTATGGATTACATTCACATGGATGTTTGGACAGCTGATGTAGAGAAAATTGAAACTTCTTTAATCAATACAGCAAGTAAAGAAAGACCGGTTGTGAAAAATCTTACTGCAAATCAATGGACTAGTATAGACATTCCGATTTCGGCTTTTACAAGCCAGGATGGATTCATCGTGACCAATATTTTTCAATTGAAATTGGTTGGAACACCTTGGGCACAAGGAACGGTTTTTATAGATAATATTTATTTTTATAAAGAAGGTACGAGTTTAACCCCAGCTCCAACACCAACAAAAGCAGCCGGAGACGTTATTTCATTGTTTAGTGATGCGTATACCAATATACCAATGAGTACCTGGAGAACTTCATGGTCAAGTGCTGTATTGGAGGAGACCGCCATTAGCGGAAATGCAGTAAAAAAATACGCAGATTTAGATTTCGTAGGTGTTGAACCTGTTGCACCAATTGATGCCACTGCAATGACACATTTTCACGTAGACGTATGGTCTTCTGATTTTACAGAATTTAGAATAAAACTAGTCGATTTTGGAGTAAATGGCGTTTACAACGGAGCAGGAAGTGATGATGTTGAACACGAAATTAAGTTTACGGCGCCCGTACAGGGAGGCTGGGTGAGTCTGGATATTCCTCTCAGTGACTTTACAGGATTAACTACGCGAGGACATATTGCACAGTTGATCTATTCAGGAAAGCCTGCCGGAAGTCATACTGTTTATATTGATAACGTTTATTTTCATAAATAGAAAGTAAGTCTTATTGATTCATTTAAAGTGAATTTACATTTTATAAAAAAATCGAAATGAAAAAATATATTAAATACTTCGTGTTCCTTTTTGCAATACTGGCAATGAGTTGTCAAAAAGAAGATTATGCGTTTGGGGCAATAGACACGCCAACAAATCTTAAGATAACCGCTGAGATAGTAGGTAAGACGGCCGAGATGCCTTATGGTGACGGATCAGGAAAAGTTAATTTTAAAGCCACTGCAGATAAGGTTATTTCGTATAAATACGTATTTAGTGATGGTGGCTCGGAAAATTCGCCGAATGGAATTTCTGAAAAGAGATTTAATACCACAGGAATTAATAAATACACGGTTACTGTTATTGCTTATGGAAGAGGTGGTGTCGCAACCAATATAACAATGGAGGTTGAGGTTTTTAGTGATTTCAAAGACGAGCAAGCCGTACAGTTCTTAACAGCAGGAACTTCTAAAAAATGGTATTGGGCCGCGGCAGAAGTAGGGCATTTGGGTGTAGGTCCAAATGATGACAATGTCGATAAAAACTGGATTCCGGATTACTACAAAGCCACTCCTTTTGAAAAAGCAGGCTCGCCAACGAGCAGCTGTTTATACGAAAACGTATTGACTTTCTCTTTAGTAGATGGACAATTAAAATATCAGTTAGACAATGGCGGAGCTACATTCTTTAATGCTGCTTTCGAAGCCATCGGTGGCGGAAGTTCCGGTTCTGATGCTTGTTTGGCATACGATGCGAGCGGAATTAAATCGGTTTTACTAGGTCCGTCAGAATCAGTAGTGATGAAAAACCCAAAACATGCCGAGCAAACCAGAGGAACGATGTTGAATTTCTCTGATGGAGGTTTTATGGGGTACTATATTGGACAAAGTTCTTACGAGATTTTATCAATAACCGAAAACAGAATGACGGTTAGAGCCGTAATGGGAGGCAACACAGCATTGGCTTGGTATCATACCTTTACCACAACACCGCCCAATCAAAATCCAACTACAGATTACACCAATTTAGTTTGGTTTGATGAGTTTAATACGGATGGAGCACCGGATCCTTCCAAATGGGTCTATGACTTAGGAAATGGCGATAACGGATGGGGAAATAGCGAAAAACAAAATTATACCAATGCCGCATCAAATGTAGTAGTACAAGGAGGAAACTTAAAAATCACTGCAAAAAAAGAAGCCTCAGGTGGATTCAATTATTCTTCTGCACGTTTAAAATCGGAAGGAAAATTTGATTTTACGTATGGTAAAGTTGAGGTTCGCGCCAAACTTCCAATAGGAGGAGGAACCTGGCCCGCCATCTGGATGCTGGGTGCCAATTATGCTACAAATGCATGGCCGGCATGTGGCGAGATAGATATTATGGAACATGTTGGAAACAGTCAAAACTTGATACACGGAACACTCCATTATCCGGGACGTTCCGGAGGAAATGCGAATACAGGTTCTAAAACCATTCCTAATGTATCCACAGAGTTCCATGTATATAAAGCGATTTGGTCACCTGCATCGGTAAAAATTTACGTTGACACAGAGTTGATTCACTCTGTTCCGAATGATGCCACTTTGCCATTCAATAAGGATTTCTTTCTGATTTTGAATGTTGCGATGGGAGGAACCTTCGGAGGTGCGATTGATTCTGCCTTTACACAGTCGGCTATGGAGATTGATTATGTGAGAGTGTATCAATAGGGTATCAATAAAGTAATTCGTTGGATGTGATTTAAAACAGCAACAACGAGTTGAGTAGTAAGAATAAAAGAAGAAGGTCAGTTGCAGGCTGACCTTCTTAATTGTAGAAATTTAAAACGTACGTATGAAGAAAATAATCGTGTTGGTATTAATGAGCAGCTTTTGTTTTGCACAGCAGACAAACAGAAAACTCATCTGGGAAGAAAATTTTAACAAAAAGAAAATAAACGAGACCTTTTGGAATTTTGAACTGGGAGACGGCTGTCCGGATTTGTGTGGTTATGGTAATAATGAAAGACAGATTTATACCAAGACAAACCACGAAATAAAAGACGGAAATCTGATTATTGAAGCTAGAAAAGAAGGAAATAAGTACACGTCTACTAAAATTACAACCAAAAGAAAAAAAGAATTTAAATATGGCAGGATAGAAGCGAGAGCAAAATTGCCTGTAGGTCACGGTTTATGGCCGGCATTTTGGATGTTGGGCGCTAATATTGATGAGGTAAAATGGCCAAAAACAGGCGAAATTGATATTTTAGAATACATCGGAAGAGATCCTCATATGGTGTATACAACCCTGCATACACAAGACAGTCACGGGAATACAATCAATACCAAAAGAACAGAATTTCCTAATATTGAAGAAGGGTTCCATGTATACGCAATAGAATGGTCTAAAGATAAAATTGATTTTTTTGTAGACACTACTTTAGTTTATACTTTTGATCCTAAGGTAAAAGATGAAAATACCTGGCCTTTTGATAAGCCCTTTTATATAATTGTTAATTTAGCGATCGGAGGTAACTTTGGAGGGCCTGAGGTTGATGATAGTATATTGCCTCAAAAGTACTATATCGATTATATTCGTGTTTATCAATAGCAATATAAGTACTATAAATAGTACAAAAAAATGAAGGATAACTTGTTTGTACTGAATGTTTTAACTTGTTATTCTTCATTTTAAATTGTTAAAGAAGTCGCTGTTATTTGGTGATTTTAAGCACTTTGCACCTAAAAATTACTTTTAATTTGCAATAGTGCCCTTTTTATTATTAATTAATTGTCGTTCTAATTTGCTTTTTAGAATAATAATTTGTTAAATTTGAACAGAATATTAACATAACTCACAAAAAAAGATCCGCCTATTACATAAAATTACTTTTTAGAAAAAATTACTCCAAATTTTAAACAGAAACTAAAAAAGTAGTATTATGGTTGATCTGCATATTCCAGACGCTCTATTAGTAAAAAACTATATCGAAGGCAACGAAACTGCCTTGGCGACACTAATAAAAAGACACGAATCTAAGATATATGGTTTTATATATTCGAAGATTGCTGATAGAGATATTTCAAATGATATTTTTCAAGATACTTTTATTAAGGTAATCAAAACCCTTAAAAGTAATTCCTATAATGAAGAAGGAAAATTTCTGCCTTGGGTAATGCGTATTTCGCATAACTTAATTGTAGATCATTTTCGTAAAACCAAAAAAATGCCCATGTACAGAGAAACAGAAGAGTTTTCTATCTTCTCTGTAATGTCGGACAACTCTTTGACAATCGAAAACAAAATGATCTTTGATCAGGTTGAGGTGGATTTGAAAAAGATAATCGAAGAGCTTCCTGAAGATCAAAAAGAGGTTTTGGTAATGCGCATGTATCAAGACATGAGTTTTAAAGAAATTTCAGAACTTACAGGGGTAAGCATCAATACCGCATTAGGAAGAATGCGTTATGCATTAATGAATTTGAGAAAAATAATTGACAAACATCAAATTATTTTAACCAACTAATACTATTTTGAGTATTAGTTCGTTATACTATAAAACAAATCATTTTAATAGTATGGCGAAAATTTACTCTAAAAAAGCGTTAGCTTCTAAAGACCTAAAACCTAGAAAAGAAGTTGTTTCTTTTTTATTAAGCTATTCACAAGCACTTTCTGTTGTGAAAGTGGAAGGCAAAAGTTTTGAGATAATAGCGAATTAAACTGCCCGGTACTTTTAACGGGATATATTTTAAAAAGAAAAACCAACTGGTCGTTTGGTTGAAAGCTCACTATAGGTATGTAAGTACAGCTAGTGAGTTTTTCTGTTTGTTTCAGGTTTCGAGTTTCAAGTTTCAAGTTTTTGGAAACCGCAAAACTTGAATTAGTTTTACCTGTAGAAAGAATAAGCCGATTAATGGGTGATCTTTTTGCCACGAATTATACCAATTGTCACGAATTGTTTTTTTTGCCACAGATTAAAATGATTTACACAGATTATTTAATCATTTTAATCTGTAGCAAAACAAAAACAAGCAACGGATTAAATAATTTTATCATTCCCAACAAAAAAACAAAGGTTTGTTAAAACCAATAAGCCTGTCACTCTGAGCGAAGTCGAAGAGCACTCTGAGCAAAGCCGAAGAGCTCCCATAAACTCCACAATTTTAAAGTTTGATCCATTTGTCTTTTTAAAAAGTGCAAAATATTCAAATAGGATCAAAAATGTAATTCAAGACTATTCTTATAGTAAAATACTTTCTTATAATTAGTAAATCATAAGTTATTACTTATTTTACCTAAAATGTTATATTTTAGTTAAAAAATTGCCTGTATTTTATTTGTGCATTCAGTTTTTAATTTTATTTTAGTTAAAAATAAATTCTTTTTAATAATTTATTGATTAAAAAATATTTATAGCTTAAATATTGTTAAAATGATATTTTTTCTGTAATTATGATAAAGAAGTAATGTGATATGTTTAACCTGTAAAATGCTCAGTATGATAAAAAACTACCCTTTTTAATTTTTCAGTTTGATACACTTTTAAATCCACGAGAGGATATTAAAAGAAAGACACAATTTTGTTTAAAAGAAAGCCACTGGACATTGATAAACCTTCGTTTTGTCTGGAATCATAAAGGATATTTTGTTTAAAATATTCTAATGGTAATTTTTTAAGCTGGCTTACTGCTAAAAATTGGTCGCAAAATTAGGCCCAAAATCTATTTTAAAAATCAAACTTAATCTCCAATGAAAATAAAATTTATAATAGTATCCATACTACTGGTAAATGTTGGTGCGTATGCACAAAATGCACAAATAAAAGAAGCCCAATCTATTTTTGAAAAAGGTAATTCCCAAGATGCGATTACGATTTTGAATAAAACAGAGTATCTTATTCTTAACGCATCCGATGAAGACAAATCTGATTTTTACTTTTTAAAAGGAAATGTATTAAAGGATTTAGCGACCAAAAATATAGATGCAGCCAATAACTTCACTCTGGCCTCGCAAGCCTATCAGGATGTTTTGTTATACGAAAACGAATCCGGTAAATACAAATCCAGTATAAAAGCGAATGCCGCATTAAAACAAATGAAATCGAATCTCGTTAACGGCGCGATGAATGATTTTAAAACTGGTAATTTCAAAGAAAGTGCAAAAAAGAGTTACGAGGTTTATTTGTTTGATAAAAAAGATACTTTGAACTTATATAACGCGGCCGCAGCTTCTATAAACGGAGAAGATTATGACTTAGCCATAAAATATTATGAACAGTTAAAAAAGATTAAGTTTTCAGGAAAAGGAATCCTTTATTTCGCTACAAATAAAAAAACAAAAGAAGAAGATACTTTTATCTCACCGAAAGCAAGAGAATCAGCTATTCAGGCCGGGCTTTACGAAAAACCAAGAACGGAGTCTATTCCATCCAAGAAAACAGAAGTCAATAAGAATTTAGCTTATGCCTATCTGGAAAAAAAGGATTTCGCCAAAGCAGAAGTAATCTATAATAATGTTTTGGAGTTAGATCCTAACAATATAGATGCGTATATCAATTTGGCATATTTGAAATTAGAATTGAAAAAGGTATTGGCAGACGAGATTGCGACTTTAGGTACCAGCGCAGCAGAAATGCAAAAGTATGACAAACTAAATGCTAAAAAAGATGATATAACCAGAAGTGCTATACCATATCTTAAAAAAGCACTTCTTATTGAACCTAAAAATACGTCCGTTACAAAAACACTTTTGGGAGTTTATAAATCACTTGATATGACCAATGAGTATAATTCTTTGAAAGGAGGGATGTAGAGAGGGAATAAGTTTGAAGGTTTAAAGGTATAAAGAGGTAAAGGTTTTAAAATAGGTATCGGTATTTGTTATAAGGGGAATTAAATTCCAAATGGCAAAATCCATGTTTATTTTAAAACCTTTACGCTAACCTTTACTTTAAAAATTAAATGCAAGGCTCACAAAGATTTTCTTTTTCACGCAGATTTAGCAGATTAGGCAGATCTTCTTTAACTCTTGAAAAAAAATCTGCGCAATCTGCTAAATCTGCGTGAAAAAAAATTAGGTATAAAATTAGATAGGAGTCGTAATGCTATAATTAAACTTTGCGAACCTTGCGAAACCCTCGCGAACTTAGCGGTTAAACTTGTAATTTTTTATTCATCTCCTCAATAATAGACTTTTTCCCAATGGTTCGGGTGATAATATCTTTTTCTAAACTCCAGCCGCGGGCAGGGGAGTACTCACGTCCGTACCAAATAATCTGAAGATGCAGATCATTCCATATTTCTCTTGGAAATAATCTTTTGGCATCTTTTTCAGTTTGAACTACATTTTTCCCATTAGTAAGGTTCCATCTGTACATCAATCGGTGTATGTGTGTGTCAACCGGAAATGCCGGAACTCCAAAAGCTTGAGACATGACAACACTTGCTGTTTTATGACCAACAGCCGGCAATTCTTCAAGTGCTTCAAAGCTTTGCGGAACTTTTCCGTCATGTTTGTCAATTAATATATGTGATAAACCATGAATTCCTTTCGATTTCATTGGCGATAATCCACAAGGACGGATGATTTCTTTGATTTCTTCCACCGACATTTTAATCATGTCATACGGATTATCCGCTTTTGCAAAAAGTAAAGGCGTAATTTGATTCACCCGCACATCTGTACATTGCGCTGACAGTAAAACAGCAATCAATAAAGTATAAGGATCTTTGTGATCAAGAGGAATTGGTATAGTAGGATAGAGTTCTTTTAACGTATTTATAACAAATTGTACGCGAGCTTCTTTATTCATTTCCGTAATTTTAGTCCCGTAAAAATAGCATAATTTTATTAGTGAAATGTGTATAGTGAAATGTAAAATGCGTATTCTGACAAGTTAAAATTAATAAAATTGAAAATTTCAGATCTTACAAACATATTTCACATCAAACATTTGGCATTTCACATTTTCACAGAACGATAGTAAACAATAAACAAGATATGACAACACTACAAAAAGGAGATAAAGCGCCGCAATTTTCGGGAACAGATCAGGATGGAAAAGTGCATAAATTGGCGGATTATGCGGGTAAGAAATTAGTGGTTTTCTTTTATCCTAAAGCTAGTACACCGGGTTGTACGGCAGAAGCTTGTGATTTAAGAGATAATTTTGAGCGTTTTAAAGCCAATAATTATGAACTTTTAGGTGTAAGTGCAGACAGTCAGAAAGCACAAGGGAAATTTAAAGATAAATATGAATTTCCTTTTCCGCTAATTGCCGACGAAGATAAATCGGTAATCAATGCTTTTGGTGTTTGGGGACCTAAAAAATTCATGGGAAGAGAGTATGATGGAATCCACAGAACTACTTTTGTAATAGACGAAAACGGTATCATCGACGAGGTAATCGAAAAAGTAAAAACAAAAGAACACGCAGCGCAGATTTTGAAATAAGTACCCAGTCTCAGTATTCAGTCTCAGTCTCAGCGTTTAGTATAAAACTGAGACTGAAAACTGCGACTGAAAACTGAGTACTGCGACTGAATACTAAAAAAAAATCCCCTTAAAAAGAATGAATTTCTTCTAAGGGGATTTTTTTTTAATTCGTCTGATTCAGCTCTTTCTCCGGATGGTAACCAAAAAGATGGTGTTCTTTTATGATTTCGGCGATACCTGGAGGTAACATATGTTCCCAGCCGGTTTTTCCCTGATTGATCATTTTTAGAACCTCGCGAGAGAAAACTTCCAAATTATGTGGATCGTAACCAACGACATCAACCACTTTTCCGTTGAATTTAAAGAATTTGTACAATTCTTTCATTCGTGGATGTACTTTTAAGTTCGTTGAATTCATTAGAGTCCCATTTTCATCTAACATCGGATATAAGAATACTTTCATATCTCGGTAGAATAATTTTCCGAAAGCTTCAAGGATTCCACCACTTAAATGACGGTAATATTTCTCATCAAAAATATCAACTAAATTGTTAACACCCATTGCCAGTCCCATACGTGCTTTGGTATAGTTTGCAAAATATTCAACAACCTTATAATATTCCTGGAAATTTGAAATCATAACAGTCTGACCTAGCGAACAAAGTAATTCGGCTCTGTCCATAAAGTCACGCTCGTCAATTTCACCATCTGAACGTAAATTCGAAAGTGTGATTTCAAAAACCACCAAAGTATTGTCTTTGTCAACTTTGTTTTCTTCGAGAAACATTTTTAATGACTTCTCATACATGTCCATGTTAACTTTTGTAACGGGACGAAAACTTCCTCTTAAAGCTAAAAGGTTCTTTTTGTATAAAATAGCAGCTGGTAAGATGTTTTTTCCTTCAGGATTGAACATTACCGCATCAGTCATTCCGTTTTTAACCAATTGTAAACTCATCAAACGATTGTCAACATCAGCAAAACGAGGTCCTGAGAAGTTAATCGTGTCAATTTCTAATTGATCTTTGTCTAAGTGATCGTATAAATAACGAAGTAATCGTTTTGGATCATTGTATTTGTAAAAAGCACCGTAGATTAAGTTTACCCCTAAAATACCAAGTGTTTCCTGTTGTAGTCTGGCATCGGTTTCTTTAAAACGAATGTGTAGAATGATTTCGTTGTAAGCTTCGTCCGGCTCAATTTGATATCGGATTCCAACCCAACCATGACCTTTAAATTGTTTTGCAAAATCAATAGTTGCAACGGTATTCGCATAACTAAAGAAAAGTTTGTTTGGATGTTTTTCACGGCTCAAACGCTCTTCAATAAGCTCTCCTTCAAAAGTCAGCATTTTTTTCAGACGGTTTTCCGTCACATATCTTCCATCACTTTCAATTCCGTAAACCGCATCACTAAAATCTTTGTCATAGGCAGACATTGCTTTTGCAATTGTTCCCGATGAACCTCCGGATCTGAAAAAGTGTCTAACGGTTTCTTGTCCAGCACCGATTTCAGCAAATGTCCCGTAAATATTCTCGTTTAAATTAATGCGTAAAGCTTTGTCTTTTATAGAAGGAATCTGTTCGATGACCTTGTCACCTTTGAGTTTTATTTCTGTACCCATTTTATTTTAAATAGATTTGTTACAAAGTTAGCAAATTAGGCTTCTAATGAAAGAGAAATAATCCTATTTTTGTAAAAAAAATAAGTTCAATTGAAGATCAATTTTTTAGGTACCGGCACTTCTCAAGGCATCCCAATTATTGGGGTTGATCATCCTGTTTGTAAAAGCACTGATGCTAAGGATAAAAGACTTCGAGTGTCCATTTGGATCACTTGGGGTGAACATTCGTATGTGGTAGATTGCGGACCTGATTTCAGGCAACAAATGCTTACTTGCGGCTGCAGAAAACTGGATGCAATCCTATTTACACACGAACATGCGGATCACACTGCGGGATTGGACGACATTCGTCCGTTTAATTTTAGGCAAGGCGAAATTCCGGTTTATGCGCATCAACGTGTTATAGACAATTTAAGACGTCGTTTTGAGTACGTTTTTGAAACCGTAAACAAATATCCCGGCGCTCCAAGTGTCAGAACTATTGAAGTAAAAAACAATGAACCTTTTGCCATTGGAGATAAAATGGCAATTCCGGTAAATGTAATGCACGGTGATTTACAGGTTTTTGGCTATCGAATCGATGATTTTGCTTATCTGACCGATGTAAAGACGATAGAAGATGTTGAAATACAGAAACTTAAAAATCTGAAAGTTTTGGTGGTGAATGCTTTGCGCGTTGAACCGCATGACACCCATTTTAACTTACAGGAAGCTTTAGATTTTATTGATTTAGTAAAACCTGAAGTGGCTTATTTGACGCATATCAGTCATGTTTTAGGTTTTCACGAAGAAGTGCAAAAACTACTGCCTAAAAACGTTTTTCTGGCTTACGATAATTTAGAAATTACAATTTAATTATATTACAAAATGAAAAAATCCTTAATGCTTTATCTTTTTATCCTGGCGATATTAATGAATGTTTTTACTTATATGTTTTATAGTCGCGAAGTGAAATTTGAGCAGGAAAGATACGAGAAGACTACTAAAAAGCTCAGAGACAGTATCAGTTTGGTTTCGACAAAACTATCTGAATCAGATTATTTTTCTTTAGAGCGTAACGAAAATGCCCAAAACTACTTTGATAACAGTGCTACAGGTGGAAAAATTATTCAATACGAAAAACTGATTCCGGTTGTAACTGAAAAATTATTAGACCTGAATTCGAATCCAAATGGGAATCCTTATACAGGACAGGATAAAATTGAAGGTAAAAAGTTTATCATCAATAAAATTAAAATCCTGAATCACAGATGGATTATCGCTGATTATAGTAATGGTGAATTATGGGGAGAAGTCTTATTAAAGTACTTTGTTAATACTGACGAAAGTATTACATTTGAAGTAAATCAATCTTTGTTGTATCAAAAATAAAGAATGATAATGCTTTGATATGTAGTAATTTAAAACAATGAAATTATGAAAAAACTATTTTTATTCGCAGTTATTATCACACTTTCTTTTTCTTGCAATAAGAAAGTTGCTCAGGAAGCTAAACCAGTGCAAGAAGAACCAAAACCAAGAGTGGTTGGTGGCGATAGTGATGCTCATGGATGTAAAGGCTCTGCCGGTTATACCTGGTCAATTGTTAAGAAAGAATGTGTACGTCTTTTTGAAGTCGGAACACAGTTGGCTCACGCCGAAGACGGAAAAACATATTCGACAGTTGCCTACGTAATTTTTGAAGGAGATAAAGCAGAGCTTTTTCTGGACAATACAGAAAACGAAACCATTATCTTAGAAAGAAAATCAGAAGGTGATTCCTGGACAAAAGGCGATTATGAGCTAATTCCATGGAAAGGATATGTTCTTAAAAAAGCAGGTAAAATTATTTATACAGGGATATAGGTTTGGAAATTCCAAATTTTTGAAATTCCAAATTCCAAATTTGTAAAATGTGGGATGTGAAAAAGTGAGATGTAAGATGGTGAATGCCAAATTATATCTCACTTTTTTATTAGGTGCATCAAACTTCACATTTCACATAAATCTAAACGATTTGTTGGATAAAAGCACTTGTTACCACTTGTGCAAACTCTTCGTTTAAACTTGCTAATGCGGTTTGATGAATTATTTCTGCTGAGAAATCTTCTCCGTTAATACCTTTTTTATTGAATGTTGCTGTTGCGTCCGAAACTAAATAAACGGAATAACCGAAGTTTCCGGCCATTCTCGTTGTTGTAGAAACGCAATGATCGGTTGTTAGACCAACAATAACAAGGTTTTCTATTTTTGCAGTATCGAGTAACTCTTTTAAGTTAGTTCCGATAAAAGCGCTGTTTACATTCTTTTTGATGACGGTTTCGCCTTCAAGTGGTTTTACAACATCCTGAAATTCATTTCCCGGACTTGTCTCATTCAAAATTGAATTTGGATTAGAGGAACAATGTTGTACGTGAAAAATCGGTAAGTTTTTAGCTCTCCAGATTCCTAAAAGTTCGCCGGCTTTTTGTTCTGCAGTTACATTATTTCGGTCTCCTCCCCAATAAGCAATATCATCGAATCCTTTCTGAATATCAATTAAAATTAATGCCAGGTTATTAAGTTTTGTGCTACTCATATTTTGAAGTTTTAATTCCAATTTCGAACTTTTATTATATCATTTGCTACTTTATCAACTTCTTCAGCGATTTCATTTTCAGTAGGATTTATTGCAATTCTGATAATTTCATCACGAATTGATTTATTATTCGTGATTTCTCCAAAAATTAAAATAGTCCAATATTTCCAAACTTCGTCATTTGTTTTTAGAATTTGCAGAATTTCAAAAGTGATATTTTCATGGATACTAGCTAAATATTCTGAAATAGGTTTTGCTACGGACCAATTACAATCTTGAATCCACTCCAATAATTCTGGAACAATTGATTTTATTTCTAAGTAGGAGTAGTTCTTTAAATTTTCAGCTCTTTCAATATCAAATTTATCTTTCGGAATTAAATTTTCAATGTTCTTATCCATTTTTATTTCCATTTAATTTTTAAATACTGAAAACTGCGACTGTAAACTACTCCACCAACCAATTCTTAAAATCAAAGAAATTCTGAGGCGCCACACCGTGACCAACAGGATATTCTTTATAAACAGCAGGAATATGTAATTTTTCTAAAATTGCCGGAGTTTTTCTCGCCCAGTCAATTGGGATAACCTGATCTACAGTTCCGTGAGAAGCAAATATTTTCAGGTTTTTGAAGTCGTTTTGCTCGTAACCTTCTTTTATGATTTCGTCATTAAAATAACCGCTCATCGCAACTACTTTCTGAATCTTTTCCGGATAAGAAAGTGCCACTGCATAACTTAAAATCGACCCCTGACTGAAACCAATTAAAGTAACATTATTAGCGTCAATAGGATATGTAGCTACCAATTCATCAACAAAAGTAGCGATTAAATCACGAGAGGTTTTCGCCTGTTCGTTATCTGAAAATTTGTTCTGATCTGCATCAAAATTTATAGCGTACCAAGCATAAGCGCCATATTGTATGTCATAAGGTGCTCTGGCCGAAATAATGTAATAATGATCCGGTAATTCGGTTGCAAACGAAAACAAATCCGCTTCGTTGCTGCCATAACCATGTAATAAAAGTAAAACAGGATTTTTATCTAAAATAACTTTTGGTTCTTGTATTTTATATTCTAAAGATAGATTCATTTTTTTTTAAGGTTCTAAGAGACTAAGATTCTGAGGCTCTAAGTTTTTAATTGTGAAATGTAAGTTTTTGGTTTTCGGCTTCAACTTTGACAAAGTTTTAAACTTTAACAAAGATTGGAATTTGGAATTTAAAAAGTTTGGGATTTAAACTTAAGAGATACTTTTAAACCATTTCTGGAAAAGCTCACCAACCAAAGGAATTGGTTTTGTATGTCCCTGAATAGCACTGAAAATGCCATAAGACCATAGAACAGAAATACAAATCCACATTGGGAAAGTGATAAAAAAGCTGTCAAAGTTGCTGATAATCGCTCCAAACGAAATAAAAGCTAAAGACAATCCCAAAGCCTGACGAATATGAAAAGAAGCAAAACTATTTTTATTTTCCGAGTTCATAGACATGGCAATTAGTACACCAACGATTAAAATATAGCTGGTAATTGCGGCCGTTTTTCCCTCTTCGATTGAATTATTCATTGTAATTATTTTGTGATAACGAGTTGATTTTGATTTAAAATGCCATAAACAGTACCTTTTGTTTCAGTTCCTAAGAAGGCAGAATTTTTTGATTTTGAAAGGATGTTTTCTTTTGTGAAAGTTGAGTTGCCTTCAGGAGAAAAGAAGGTGAAATTGGCTTTAGAACCTTCCGCAATCGAATTATTTTCGATTCCAAAAACAGCTTTTCCAAGAGTTAGTTTCTCGATAACAGTTTCCAAAGGTAGAACAGTAAGTAAAGCTCCGAAAGCACTTTCAAGTCCAATAGTACCATTTTTAGCCGTATCAAATTCCATTTTTTTAAATTCAATATCAATCGGATTATGGTCAGAAGTAATCATGTCAATAGTTCCGTCAAGAACAGCATTTACAAGAGCAACTCTGTCGCTTTCAGTTCTCAAGGGTGGCGTAACTTTATAACGGGTGTCAAAACCTTCCAGTTTTTCATCGTTTAAAACCAAATGATGAACAGAAGCGCTGCAAGTCACGTTAAGACCTTTAGCTTTGGCTTCTTTAATCAGGGCAGCCGATTTTGCTGTAGAAACAGTTGGAATATGTAATTTTCCACCGGTATATTCCAGTAAAAACAGATTTCTTGAAATTTGTAATTCTTCGGCTAAATTCGGGATTCCTTTCAATCCTAATTTGGTAGAAATGATTCCTTCATTTACAACACCAGTCCCTTTTAAGTTAACATCTTGCGAATACGCTACTACCAAACCATCAAAATCCTGTACATATTGTAAAGCGATTTTAAGCAAATTGGCATTGTCTAAACTTTTGTTGTAATCTCCAAAAGCCACGGCACCCGATTTTTTCATATCAAACAATTCTGCCATATCTTTTCCTTCACTGGCTTTGGTTAAAGCACCAATAGGGAAAAGTTCTGTAGCAAAACCATGGGCTTTACTTTTTACAAAATTAATTTGCGATTGATTGTCAATAATTGGAAAGGAGTTCGGTTGTAAGGCTACACCCGTAAAACCACTTTTGGCAGCAACAGTTAACCCGTTTGCAATGGTTTCTCTGTCTTCGTAACCAGGTTCTCCAAAAGAAACACTGCTGTCGAACCAGCCTTGTGAAAGATGCAGGTTATCAAATTTTACTTCTTTAGCCTCTGTAGATTCAGGAAGTGAAGCTCCTATTTTTTCTATAATACCATCTGCAATTAAAAGATCAACGGTCTGGTTGTGAAACGGACTTTTGGAGTCGATAATTTTGGCGCTTCTGATGATTATTTTCATATGTAGATAAATTTATTTTGTACTGAAATCGTTTTTTAACCATTCTATTTGTCATTTCGACGAAGGAGAAATCGCATTCAATATTCCATGTAGTGTATTCTCAGTGCTTGTACTTTTTCTTTCGATGAAATGAGGACTGAATTACTTTACAAATTTGATGATTGCCATTTCTAATGCTAAAAATAACAGTGCAAAGATAATAAACCATTTCCAAAGTTGGCTGTCAGTTCGCTCAGTTTGTAGGGTGTTAAAAATAGTAGAAACGGTATCGGCAGTTTTGAAATCTGAAACCACATTTGTATTGACCTGGCTTAAATCGCTTTCGCTTCGTTTGTAGTTGAAACTCAGATTTTCTACCCAATTTTTTTTGTCAAATACACTATAATTTCCGGCTGTTTCAGGGAAATCATTGAAAACTAATTTTACTTTATTGTTCAATATTTGCTGAATCGGAATAAAAGAATCATCATTTCCTTTTACTTCCAAAATCGCATCTTTCGTCAAAAGAACATCAACAAAATAAGGCTGATTATTGCCAATGGTCAAAGCATTAACTCCAGTTTTTTGATTGTTCTGTCCCATTTTGTAAAATAGAGGAACAATTAACGGAGACTGCTGAAAATTTGAATTCACAGCATTAATCGGTGCCGAAAAAACAGAGACTCCCGAAACCGGATTTTGAACCATGGTCAAAAATACACTTTGGTCTTCATAAGATAAAACGGCCGGATAAGGGCTCGAAATATCAAATGATTTGGACGTTTTCGGATATTGAAAATTGGTGATTTTATTTTCAAAAACACCCGAAAACAAAGGATGATCAAAGTTGATTTTGGTAATTAGTTTACTGGTATTTTGAAGGTTTTTGAATTGAATTTTTCCAAAATTGCCTAAAAAAGAATTTAGATTCGCAACCGAAGTTTTTTCAGATGGAATGATTACCAGATTACCACCTTTGGCTACAAATGCTTTTAAGGTCGTTTGCAAAGCTTGTGGCACTTCTTCTAATTCGTTTAGAATAATAGTGTTTTGTTTGTCTAAACTATTATAGTCCAAACTACTGATCGAATAATTGTTGTAATTGAACTCGGTTGGGGTATAGATTCGCGATAAAAAGTTGCTTTTTTCCGGTTCTCCGATACTAATTATATTCGTTTTTTTAGTTTTAGAAATGCTAAAATAAAGTTTGTTATCGTAAGTCAAACCATGATCTTCGATCGTTACGTAACCATGAAAAGCTTCTTTTGGAATTGTAAAATTGATTTTCTTTTCCTTACTGTCAAAATTGATAATGGTTTTGGCAATTAATTTCTCCTGATTGTACAAGGCCATCGATACAGGTTTGAAATCTTCACCGTAAGCAGCTAAATTGACAGTGATTTCGTAAAAATTCTCTAAAGTCTGATTGATAAAAACGCTATCAATGGCCACATTGTTTTTTTGTTCGGCCTCGGGAATTATGAAATACGGTTTTTCTTCAAAATCAATGTTTTTTAACTCTTTTTCGGCCAGACCTACGGCATCTGTAATAATGACGATGTCTTTTTTATGAGCCGATTTATGCGCTTTTATTTTCGCCAGTATAGCCGAAAGTTCAAACGGAGTGGCGCTGTAATTTAGATTTTGCAAAGCACCTTTGGATGATTTGATATCCGTGTTCCAAAAGTTTTCGGTATTGGTAAGTAGGGAGAATTGCGCTGTTTCGGGTGTGTTTTCAAGCAATTCCTGAACGGCACGTTTTAGTAATTCGCCTTTTTTTCCTTTGGCCTGCATGCTAAACGAATTGTCCAAAACGATATACATTTCGTTTGAGGCATTTTTACTGTCTTTTGCTTCAAAGAAAGGCTGGGCAAAGGCAATAATAGCAAATGCCAACAGTAATAAACGGGTTGCCAGTAGCAATCGTTTTTTAATTTTCGAACTTTTTCGGGTTTGTATCGAAAGTTCTTTCAGGAAACGGACATTAGTAAAATAAGAGATTTTAAAGCGGCGTAATTGAAATAAATGCACCAAAATTGGAACAATCAACAGAAACAGAAAGTATAGAATTTCAGGGTGTTTAAAATGCATTCTGGCTTCGATTTACTTCACTACGTTTGATTTTTCATGAAGATGCTGGTCAAAAATACAAATTTGTTTTTTTATTTTAACCATATAAGTTATATAAGTTCATGTAAATACAGTGCTTTGAAAATCAAGCGGGCTAAACTTAAATTAATCTAAGGTGGCGGCTGTAATGCTGTAAAAGTTCTTTAACACATAGAAACATAGCTTGTAGAAATCATAATAAGGCATTTCATTTAAAATAAATCACAGATACCTGTGCGAATAAATCACGATTTTCTTAAAACCACTTAAAACAATCCATTTTAAAACGATGTTTCTATGTGTTAAAAATTGCATTCTAATAAAAAAATCCGTTTTTGTCCGCGTTTTTGCTATTGCAAATCGGTATAATCTGCGTCTAAATTCATCACAATCTTCACATACTGATGTTGTAACTTAATTTCACAAGCGGATTGAATAGATTCGTTAACACGAAGACACGGATCAGAACGGATTTAATTTATTTTTCAATGTAATTTTAACCATATAAGTTATGTAAGTTCATCAAAGCTGTGCGCAAAAGTAAAGTTAATTTTTAGCGCTAACGTAGTTTAATGAAAAAGGCGACTTTAGGGACTATACGCAAAAGTAAAATGAACTTATATTACTTATATGGTTTAAAAAGAAATACAACTTGTGCGAGTTTATTCCAAAGCATTAAGACAAAATGGGGACTATACGCAAAAGTAAAATGAACTTACATAACTTATATGGTTTAAAAAGAAATATAACTTTTGTGAATTCATTTGTAATAAAAATTAGATGCCCTAATTAGAATATTAAGTATTTTAGCCAGATTCAAAAAATAAAAAATATGAAAAGAGTCTATATGTTGCTTTTTTCTGTGTTGGCTTTTTCGGCTTCACAGGCTCAAAGCAAATTTAATTTGTTGGTTGGGACTTATACCAATACTTGTCAAAGTGACGGAATTTACGTTTACGAATTTGATTCAAATTCCGGAGATTTTAAGTTAAAGAGTTCTTCAGAAAATGTTTTGAGCCCAAGTTATTTGTCGGTTTCGGCGGATAACAAATTTGTTTATGCAGTAAACGAAAATGGAACTCAAAGTACAGTAAGCGCTTTTGGTTATGATTCAGCAAGCGGGAAACTTAATTTCCTGAATAAAAATGATGCTTTGGGAGCTGATCCTTGTCATCTGATTAATGACGATAAAAATGTAATTATCGCCAATTACTCCGGTGGAAACATCGCTGTATTCAAAAAGAATCCTGACGGAAGTATTACAACAGGACAGCAATTAATTCAACATGAAGGAAAAGGAGTTAATCCTGCACGCCAGGAAAAGGCACACGTACATATGGTTTGTTTTTCTCCCGATAAAAAATATGTTTTGTCTAATGATTTAGGCTTAGATAAAGTTTTTGTTTATAAATACAATCCCGATTCTAAAAACGAAATATTGACATTAAAAGAAAGTGTTGCTGTGAAAGCGGGAAGTGGCCCAAGACATTTGACTTTTAGCAAAGATGGCAAATTTGTGTACTTGGTTCAGGAATTAGACGGAACACTAACTACTTTTTCTTTTGATAAAAACGGAAGCCTGAAAGTTATCGCAGAAACAAGCATTCTTGAAAAAGATTTTAAAGGAGGAACGGGAGCAGCAGCCATAAAAATTTCGCCTGACGGAAAGTTTTTATACGTGTCCGATCGTGTAGATGTTAACGCTATTTCCGTATATAAAATCCTTAAAAACGGAGGTCTTGAAAAAGTAGAACAAGTAAGTACCTTAGGAAAAGGCCCAAGAGATTTTGCTATCGATCCAACTGGAAATTACCTTTTAGTAGGGCATCAATACACAAACACTATCGTTATTTTTAAAAGAGATAAAACAACAGGAAAATTGACCGATACAGGCAAAAAAATCGAATTGTGCTCGCCGGTTGGGTTGGTTTTTACGAAGATTTAGTTTTCTGAAGGTACTGAGGTACTGAGTTTCTAAGTGGCTAAGAATCGGAACTTAAAAAGCTTCAAATACAGGTTTAAATGATTAAACTTGTATTTGAAGCTTTTTTAATATCTTAAAACTTAGAATCTCAGTATCTTAAGTGTCTCAGAATCTCAAATTGAATATTTTAAAACTCAGAACCTCAGCAACTCAGTACCTCAGAACCTTCAAGAAAACTATTTATTCTTATCTTTCCTCTTCTTATCCCTAGTCTTCAACATATTTCTATTAACAGAACCATGCGTTTTCTTTTTGGTTTTTGAAGGACCACCAAGATTGACTTTTTTATTCTTTTTATCTTTTTCGTGAAAAGCACCATCTCCGGTAAGTTTTGGTTTTTTCGTTAAGAATTTAATTGGTTGACGGTCTTTTTCCGGCTCGATTAATTTCAAAGAAATTTCAACTTCTTCAGGGAAATCAGCGATTTCAAGTTCCTGATTCATCAAAACTTCAACTTCAACTTTAAATTCTTCTTCACGAGGAGTGATGAAACTAATTGCAGTTCCCGTTGCATCAGCACGACCAGTACGACCAATTCTGTGCATGTACAATTCAGGGAATTCCGGAAGTTCAAAGTTGATAACGTGCGAGATGTTCGAAATATCCAAACCTCTGGCCATAATATCGGTTGTGATCAATCCGCGTAGATTTCCTTCTTGAAATTCTGCCATCGTGCTCAAACGGTAATTTTGAGACTTGTTCGAGTGAATTACCCCAAACTGACCTTCAAAATCCTCTTCGATTCGGGTATGAAGCATATCCGAAATCTTTTTATTATTCACAAAAACCAAAACACGTTCCATGCTTTCGTTTGTTTCTAATAAATGTTTCAGTAAGTTAACTTTGGTATTAAAGTTCGGAACATTATAGGTAATCTGTGTGATTTTTTCAAGTGGAGTTCCTGAAGCGGCAAGTGTAACCTCTTCCGGAAAATCAAAAAAGTCATTCAAAACAGCATCAACTTCATCAGTCATTGTTGCAGAGAATAAAATGTTTTGACGTTTGGTTTTCATCATTGCCAAAAGAGCCGTCAATTGAGTACGGAACCCTAAGTTCAGCATTTCATCAAACTCATCGATAACTAATTTCTGAGTTTCATCAAAACGAACTACCGCGTCCAAAGCCAAATCCATTGTTCTTCCCGGAGTTCCGACTAAAATGTCGATTCCTTCGTAAACAGCTTTTTTCTGTGTATTGATGTTTACACCACCAAAGATTCCAAGTGTTTTAACCGACATGTATTTGGTTAATTTCTCGATTTCTTCTACCACCTGAACAACTAATTCACGTGTTGGAACCAGCACTACAATTTTAGGTGTATTGGTTGGTGTAAATTTGTATAATTTTAAAAGTGGCAACAAATAGGCAAATGTTTTACCCGTACCGGTTTGGGCAATTCCCATCATATCACGACCTGACATAATCACAGAAAAAGTTTTTTCCTGAATAGGAGTAGGTTTAACAAAACCTAATTCGTCTATTGCTTTTTGAAGTGATTTTGGAAGATTGAATTGTTCGAAAGTGCTCATTTACATTAAATTTTGTGCAAAGGTACGTTAAAATAACGGTTTGATTGTTAGATTATTAGTTGATTCGAGAAATTTAGGTATTTAATTGGTTGATTATCAATGATTGTATGCTTTAAAAACGACCAATTCAAAAAGTGGTAAGTCTTAATTATTGGTGTCATTTGTATTGTTTCATACATGAAAAGTATTCAAGAACAAAAAAGCTTTGCAACGATTTGCATTTTTTTTTGAATATTTTTGGGATACTAAAAACAGGCTTTATCAATTTGCTATATTTTATGGATTATATATTGAAAATAAATATACAATTACAAGATTTATTGCAAGTGCAACTTTTGACTAAACGATGGATTGGACTGAATTAAAAAGTGAAATTTACTATACAGACGGCTCTTTGAAAGATATTTATATTCAAAATACAGACATAGAGGATAATGAGAAATGGTGTGAATTTGCGAATAATAACTACGAGGTTAATTGGTTTAATGGTTTAAAACAAATTAATGAAGATAAAATTGAGTTTGAAACTGTTTAAGGGTATTTGAATGCGGAACACGAGTTCATTTCTATGGCTAGTATTTATATAGGAAAGATACAAATCAATAACCATTTCTTCGTGAAAGATGAAATTGAAAATGATATTTCACCAAGAGAAATCGTTACTATTGAAGACCATGAAAAAATTATAGAATATATGAGTCAAATGTCTGTCCTCTTAAACAAACCGGTTATTTTAACACCCGAGAACGAAAATAAAGTAGTATTGATAAAGGTAGTGAAAGGTGAAATTGAATACTTTCCAAAAGATTGAAATCAAAAAACGAATGAATAAGATAGAACGTACTATTAATGAAATAGCGCAAGATAAAATTGAATTTAATGAAGGCTGTAAAAAGGTACTGAGTGATTTAGATTTTAACTTCGAAATCGTTTTTAACTGTTTACGAAATTATATTTTTAACTCTATTCCGGAGAAAACAAATTATAATAGTCAAGCTTATCAAAATGCAATTCAAACAATTCCTTTGCGAGCAACATTTACACCGGTCGTTATTTTAAACTCATTTTCGACAAAAATTGCATTTAATAAACTGGAGAAAATTACAGAAGCCGAAAGAAGTAAGACTATAATTGCTTTGTTATGGATATTTAAGCAAACAGATACAGAAAGAAGAAATTCAGTGTGTCAAAATGATTGCGGACATGAATGGCATAATATTGAATAAAAAACACTGTCATCTGTATCTGCTCGACGAAGTTGAACTTTAGAAAAATTAACGTTTCTAATAAACGTTTGTGTTTAGTTTAAATAGAGCATTACTTTAATTGTTTAAGAGAAAAATCAACTAGATAGGGGGAGTTGTTTGATCAGCTCTTTATTATCCCCATGTTCCTCAATATTGTCATTTCGAGCGAAGTCGAGAAATCACACAAGCAGAGCACGCACTGTACGGAATATTGGATGTGATTTCTCATACTTCGAAATGACAGAATTGTGACAACCTCGATACCGGTAAGCAGTATACTGAAATCTGTAAAATGTATTGTGTAGTTTGTCAATTACGAGATGCGAGAAATCGCAAAAGTAACTCCGTACAGTTTGTCATCCTGAGGAACGAAGGATCTCCGTTTGCTGAATCGATAGCGCTGAGCTTCACTTTACGGAATTACTTGTGAAGATACTTCGTTCCTCAGTATGACAAAATTAGGGAAAATAGAAACGGAGCAGCTTGTGTGATTTCTCCTTGCGTCGAAATTGACAATCGAAACGTATTATTGTTACAGTTTAAGAAAAAAATCAACTAGATTAGGGATTTTGTTATTTGATTGTTAGTGAAATATATTACATTCACTTTTATCCCCATGTTCCTCAATATTGTCATTTCGAGCGAAGTCGAGAAATCACACAAGCAGAGCACGCACTGTACGGAATATTGGATGTGATTTCTCATACTTCGAAATGACAGAATTGTGACAATCTCGATACCAGTAAGCAGTATACTGAAATCTGTAAAATGTATTGTGTAGCTTGTCAATTACGAGATACAAGAAATCACACAAGAAACTCCGTCCAGTTTGTCATCCTGAGGAACGAAGGATCTACGTTTGCTGAATCGATAGCGCTGAGCTTCACTTTACGGAATTACTTGTGAAGATACTTCGTTCCTCATTATGACAAAATTGGAGAAAATAGAAACGGAGTACCTTGTGTGATTTCTCGACTTCGCTCGAAATGACAATCGAGATGTATTTATAAAACAGGAAGAAAACAAACTGACTATCACTATAGACAAAGGATAGAAATGCCTGTGTTAGATTTTGGTTAGGCAAAAGCAAGAAGGATAGACTTCGTATAAAAGTTTTTTGTAAGTTTGAACATTAAGGTTTCAAATGAAGGTTTATGGCAAAATCCTACCTTCACCAAATCGTAAAACGTTACCAAAATTATAAACCCAAAAAACCAATAGAAACTAATAAATGGATAAGATTAATTTACTAATTATTGTGACTGTTATCTCCTTGTTTATTTCATTATTTCTTGCCTTTTTTCTGCTTACGGTTAAAACAAAACATAAGATTAGTAATTCTCTTTTTGCTTTTTTTTTAATAATAAGCGCGATTGATTTTAGTTATCCTTTATTTGATTTAGTGAGTGACGGACCTTCAAATTTAGGAATGTTAAGAAATTTATTATGCTTCTTACAGCTCCCTGTTTTTTATCTTTATGTAGTATCTGCTTGTTATTCGGATTTTAAGTTCAAACCTAAATTTATACTGCATTTGCTTCCTTTTTTTATTGCGAATGCCATTTTGATACCTCGTTTTTATAGTGTTGATCTCGCTTCTAAGATCAGTTTTCTTCAAAATTATCAAAATGAAATAGAGCTAAAGTTTAATCATGCTCTGATACATGTTCAAATGGTGACCTACCTTGTTCTTGTTTTTATGATATTGAGAAAAGCTAAAAAACTATATCTTGAAAATTACGCTGGTACAAATATTAAGTCCTATAATTGGTTGTTTCAGTTTACGATTGTACTGACTGTTTTATATGCGGCTACCATTGTAAAAAACATTTTTAAATTTTCGGATTACCCCTATATTTCAGCAGGGATAAAAGTAGGACTACTGGCATTTCAGTTGGTTATTACCTGTTGGTATTTGTTTAAAGCATTAAACAATCCCGGTTTATTTAGAAATATTGACTCGAAATTAAAACTGGTTTCGGATATTGTTTTAGAAGAAAAAAAGAAGGAGCAGCCGGCTTTAAAGGAAAACGAATCAAATGAAGAGTTAGTAAAATTGAGAAAGTATATGATCGAAGAAAAGCCATTTCTTAATCCTTCGCTGACTATTCAAGATGTCTCTAAGGGGATTGAAATTCCTGTTCGCGATTTGTCTCTTCTGATTAATCATAAACTAGAGCAACATTTTTATGATTTTGTCAATACCTATCGTATAGAAAATGCTATGGAAATTTTAAAAGATGTTACAAAAAGTAAGGTAACTGTTTTAGAAATTCTGTACGATGTAGGGTTTAATTCAAAATCTTCTTTTAATACCGCTTTCAAAAAACACACGGGAAGCACACCTACTGATTACCGTAAAAGTCTGTAAAATAGTATTTTGTAATGATTCGTACTTGTGTTTTTATCTACTCGTACTTATTTTTTGAAACAAATGCGTCCGACTGTTTTTATTCGGTCGCATAAGAATACTTACATCCACATCTTTGTATCGAAATAAATTTTTAACCCAAAACACGATACAATGAAAAGTACTATTTTTTTACTATTTTTTGCAATTATAATCTCGAACGCTCAAACAAACAATAAAACATTGTCTCAAAAAAGAGACTATAGTTTTCTTACGGACAGTTTGAAAATGGACCAACAGTTAGGAAAATACAAATTGGCCGGATTTAGTCTGGTTGTTTTTGAAAATTATCAAATTGTATACTCCAATCAATTTGGTGTGAAATCGGTAGATTCTAAAGAGAAGATCAATGAAAATACAGCTTTTTCTACGGGATCAATTTCTAAATCAGTAACAGCGCTTCTTTGTCATATCCTTGCCGAAAAAGGATTAATTAACCTCAATGATCCAATCGACAAGTATTTAAAACGTTGGCATTTGCCAAAAAGTAAGTTTACGGAAAACAACAGTCCAACCTGGAAACAGTTTTTGAATCACACCGCCGGTACCAGTCAAGGTGGATTTGCAGACCATTATCAAGGCGATACGATTCCAACAATAAAACAAAGTCTTTTAGGACAGATACCAAGATATGATAAAGAAATTGAATTTTTGTTTACTCCGGGAACAGGTTGGTCGTACAGCGGTGGAGGTTATGTAATTGTACAAATGGCGCTGGAAGACACTTTAAACAAATCTATTACAACACTTGCTCAAGAATATATCTTTTCGCCTCTGGGGATGAAAAACACAACCATGATTCAGCCCAATGAAAAAGGATTTCTAACCAATGTAGCTCTTGCACACGATAAAGAGGAGAAAGTGATCAGAACAGGTTTGCCAATCACGCCGCAAGTAGGAGCATCAGGAATGTGGTCTACACCGACTGATTTAGCTAAACTTTCGTTTGAAATGCAAAATGCCTTACGTAATAAAAACAACAAAGTGATTTCTCATAGCGTGGCTGAAAAAATAGCAGAAGTAGCTGCTTTAAAAAATGCTGTAGGGGGCTGGAGTAGTGGATGGCAAAGATCTTTTAGTTATAATAACTATGATTGGTTGTCGTGTAATGGTTCTAATACCGGAGTGGGTGGCAGTGTTTTTGCTACAATGACCGATGGAAATGGCTTTGCTTTTCTTGCTAACGGCGAAAAACAGAACCGAATTCCTGTGATAAAACATACGCAAATGAAAATTCTGAAATTGATGAACTGGAATAAAAAAGTAGCGATTGACGAGGTTCAGGATATCCCCTTAGCTCTAAGAGAGAAACTAATCGGAACTTACGACGATTTCCTTTACGGAATGGGAGGAGAAACAAAAATAACAGAAAAGAATAATCGTCTTTATATAGAATCTGTAATGTTGGGCCATTTCATGGAGAGAAATGATATTGAATTAATCTATCTTAAAAACGGATTGTTTAAAATTGCAGATTACCCGAACTTGTTAAAATTTGATTACAGTGATGGAAAACTAAGTTCTGTAATCTTAACAAGAGGTAATTTGAATGCTAAAGTTCAAATAGTTGCAAAAGGAAAATAGCTAGTGGTTTGATGCCAATTTGGGATCAAGTCCCAAAGTTGTGGGGAAGTAAAAATCTCGCAAAGACGCAAAATCGCAAAGTTTTAATGAAAAAACAGAAAAAAAACTTTGCGACTTGGCGTCTTTGCGAGATCGTCAAAGCGAGAAGTTGGAAAATTAGGTACTTAAAAAGCTGTGGCGAAAAAGTATAAGATCTGTTACTTCTAACAAAAGAAATTTCTAAAAATTATTCCACAACTTTTTAACTTGATTCGAAATTACAGAACTATAAGATATTTGTTCCTCCACAACAATATGTCTTGATCCCTAATTTGTTCGCAAGATGGGTAAGAATTTCATATAAAAAAAGCTCCACTAATGGAGCTTTGGTTTTTTTAAAGACCTTTCAGATTAAGAATTCTGTCTTTCGACCTGTCAAATTCTTTATCCTGTCTTTGTTTAAGCAAAGGTAAGTATTTTTTTCATTTGTGTAAATAAAATCAATTGTATTAATCTATTAGGATATTCTATTTTATAGTTTATAGTTATTTTCTGTCAAAAGTATGTAGTTTTTTAAGAGCTCTTTTTACAAATTGTAAAAGAATAGTTTTGTCATGATGTAACTGGATAATATATTGCCCTTCTCTAATATGGAAGCCTTTATGTTTCATGGCAGTCCAGACCGTTACTTCATAAGTATCAACATCGAGAAAATGATATTCGAGAGCAACATTTAAAAAATGTTCTTGATTATCAACATGATTTTGAATAACTATTCTTGTGCTTTGTGGCGGCGCAAATGGTGGAAAATTAACAATTTTGCCATATTTAAGTGAATAATTAATGACGTGATTAAAAGTGTCTCTTATAAGCTCTAAAATTGCTTCAAGCTCAATTCCTTCTCGAACTCCATTATCATCACCTTGTTGTACTCTAATAGTATAGTGTTTATCTGCCCATACATCTGAGTTGAATTTATGGGGACTTGATAGTACTTGTCGTGCATTTTTTGAACAGCAATTTTCAGAATATGCTTCAAGGTTAACAATTGAGTCGGTGATAATAGATTTTATTCTCGGTCTTTCTCCAGCCATCTGTTATTTTTCTAAGCTGCAATATTAGCAATTAATTTGATTAATTGTAAGAAAATACGTAAATTAATTAAAGCTTATATTTATTTAACAAGATAGGGATAGCAGAAATATAGTCTCGACATGTTTTATTTGGCAAAAAAATACTTGTAGTCAAGCAAAAAACATTAAAATCTATTTGAACTAAAATAATTGTGAAATCAGTGTTTGTATACAGGTGTTGATGAGGATTAGAATCTTTTAAAACCCTTCAAAAACGCCTAATCCAAAAAGAGCAAAATCATATTTTACAGGGTCTTTGGGATCCATTTTTCGGAGTTTAAGGTCTAATTCAGTCAAAGCCTTTCCGTCGTTTTGTTTTCGGGTTAAAATGCCCAGTTTACGGGCAACATTACCGGAATGCACATCTAGTGGACAAGATAAAGCGGCTGGCGAAATGCTTTTCCAGATGCCTAAATCGACACCTTTTGAGTCCTGACGCACCATCCATCGCAAATACATATTGATTCTTTTGGCTGCCGAATTGTTTAAAGGGTCTGAAATGTGTTTTTGCGTTCGCGGTAAATGGTCAATTTCAAAAAAGACTTTTTTAAACTCATGGATACTTTTCTGTAAACTGTCTTTTTCCTGATTTTTGGCAAAAACAGCTTCTAAGCCGTTGTGGTTTTTGTAAATGTTTTGCAATCCTTTTACGAAAGCGGTAAAATCTTTCCCGTTGAACGTTCGATGTACAAAATTTTCTAATCTTTCTAAATCTTCATCCGAATGGGACATGATAAAATCGTAAGGAGTGTTCCCCATTAATTCCATCATGGTATGTGAATTCTTGATAATCATTTTGCGATTTCCCCAAGCAATAGTAGCACTCAGAAAACCGGCTATTTCGATGTCTTCTTTCTGCGTAAACAAATGCGGAATCTGCACCGGATCGCTTTCAATAAAATCGAGATTGTTGTATTGAATGACTTTTTCGTCGAGAAATTCTTTGAGTTCTTTTTGGGTCATGATAAAATGAAAGTTCTTGGAGGTTTGTGTTTTTTTGTTCTTAGTTTTTAGCTTGTGCCTACAATTTATAACCCAATATCATTAAGTTAAAGATTATCAAAAAAAGTCTCACGTAGATTTTAGCATTGAAATAAAAAATCCGTAGAATCTGCAAAATCCGCAGAATCTGCGTGAGAAGACAGCTTAATTTAGTAACATTGAGCTTATAGCTTAAAGTGACTAATTACTAATTAAACCATCAACCATTATTAGTTTCCTGTCGGCCATATTGGCTAATTCTTCGTTATGAGTGACGATTACGAATGTTTGACCAAATTCATCACGAAGCTGAAAAAACAATTGGTGTAAGTTTTCGGCAGAATGAGTATCCAGATTTCCTGAAGGCTCGTCGGCAAAAATCACATCGGGTTTGTTGATTAAAGCTCTTGCAACGGCGACGCGTTGTTGTTCACCGCCCGAAAGTTCGCCTGGTTTATGATTAATTCGGTGAGATAATCCTAAGTAGTCTAAAAGTTTCTTTGCTGCTGCTTCTGTTTCCGCGGGTTTTTTACCTGCAATGTAAGCGGGAATACACACGTTTTCTAAGGCTGTAAATTCAGGTAAAAGTTGATGAAATTGAAAAATAAAACCAAAATTCAGATTTCTGAATTTGGATAATGTTTTATCGTTAAGTCCTAAAATATTCTCTCCATTTATGATTAATGAAGTTTCATCCGCTGACTTTGAAGGTTTATCAAGAGTCCCTAAAATTTGCAAAAGCGTTGTTTTTCCGGCTCCTGAAGCTCCAACGATAGAAACAATTTCACCTTTTTTAATATGCAGATCTACTCCTTTTAAAACCTCAAGCTGATCGTAGAACTTATGTATATTTTTTGCGTGTATCATGATGAAACTGTTTTTACAAAGAAACAAAGATTCTGTCGATATTAAAATGGGTTGTAACAGAATTTTGGGAACAATATTTGATTAATGGGTTTCTGGTGGTTTGTGAAAATGAGAAAATGAGAAATGTAGATTTTGGAATTTGGAATTTAAGATTTAAGATTTGGAATTTTAGGGAAGTTGTTTTTTTAAGAAAATAGAACTAAATTTATGAACATGAAAGAAGAAATAATCGTGAAGGACGAAAAAAACAAGAAACTTTTGATGGGTTTACTTTTTGATGGTATAGGAATGCTTTCCTTTACGATTCCTTTAGTTGGCGATTTTGCCGATGTGATTTGGGCACCGCTTGCCGGTTTCTTAATGACTTATATGTATAAAGGCAGGGTTGGGAAAGTAGCCGGTATTTTGACTTTTGTAGAAGAGATTTTACCCTTTACAGATATAATTCCGTCCTTTACTCTTACATGGATTTATACCTATTATATTCAGAAGAAAGAGTAGAATTAAGCTATTGACTTCAATTAGTTTTATTACATCGAGGATAGCTAAAGAGGATGTTTTGTTGAAATAAATCACATATGACTAATAAGACTATGTGAAAAAATTATGACTTCTTGAGCGCTTTAAATTGACAATTCTAAGTCTATGTTTCTATGTGTTAAATAGTCTTTAGCTGGATTATACAAGACGAGTTTAAATTAGTCTTTGAATAAAAATCCAAGTCCCATATTTTTAAGCATTTTCTTTTCAAAATTCCAAAAGAAACGGAATTGACCGAAAAGAGCTCCTATTGCAACCAATAGAACCTGATAAATAGGAAAAATAACCAACAGACGAATTAGAGTAAACCAACCTCCAAAATCTTCTTTCGTAATTCCCAATAAAACACAAAAGGGTTTAGAAAGCCATGCAGAAGATGATCCTGTGATAGCAAAAACGGTAAGTATGATTATGGCTTGTAGGTTTGAGGTAATACCCCAACGTTCTTTTAATCTCTTCATTCTTTATTTATAACAATTACAAATATAACAACATTATCTGGACGGAACATATCCCCAAAGCTTTTGTTTGTAAGTATTTTGAAAATAAATCATGTAATTGTAAATGAGGTAATTTACTTCATATCCATAATCGATTGTTGGATTGTAATTAATATTCATTTCGTACAAATTCGGACTGTAACGTTGTGGTTGTAAAACACGATTGTTCCATTCGGTTATGTAAAGTCTGTTTTTTGTTTCAAGGTAGCTTTGTGAGTAATACTGTCTTGGAAAAGCTCTGGAAGCTAACCACGTACTAAAGCCGTTATCAATAATAATAACTTCATATTCTAAAGAATCATTCGCAATTCTGACCGTATCGCTTAAGGCTACATTTTTAGTTACAGGTTGCTCTACATTGGTTTTAGCAGTAGAGCACGCAATAATAGTACCTAAAATGATCAGGATGTAAACAGCATTTTTCATGACTTTTTATTTGATCTTAAATTTACGAAAAAAAAGTGAAGGTTGGTTTGAAGGAAGGTACAAAGTGGCAAAGGTTCAAAGGTTTTAATAAAATACAAAAAGCTGTTTATTCAAAAAATAAACAGCTTTTTGTATTAAGGAAGTTCACAAAGAGAAAAACTTTGTTCCTCTGTGCCTTTGAAACTTTGCAACTTATAAGAAGAACCTATTTTCCAAATAATTTACCAAGCAGACCAGAAATACCACCTTTGCTTTGAGTAATGGCAACGGCATCTGCGATGTCGACTTTTCCGTCGGCATTTTGATCCAGTCCAAATTGCATTCCGTATTTAGAAATGGTGTCCATGATGCCTGACGCTTGTCCGCTGTTTCCTGAAATTGAATTGATGATATCTGAAATCTGGAAACTACTATCGTTAGGATCTTTTGCTTTATTAACTAAAGAATTCAATACTTGCGGAATCATATTAGAAGCCACACCTGAAGAGTCAGCGCTACTAAGTCCGAATTTTTCACCAAGACTTCCAGTTAGTTGTTGTGTTATTTGCTGTACAACAGGATTTGAACTGTCTATTGGAGTGCTTCCGTTAAATAAACCCGCCAATTGCTCTGCACCACCTTCTGAAGCAATTTTTTGCAGTCCTTCAAATATCGAATTACCAGCTTCTTTTACTACTGCTTCATTATGCTCATTTGGGACAGCACTGTTATTTACAACAGCATCTCCTCCATATTGCTGCACTAATTGTGTTAATTGTTCAAACATGATTAAATTTTTTTGGATTGGTATCCTCAAATTTAATGAAAAAAAGAAAGGGATTTATTAAACGATGTTAATAAATCCCTTTTAAGATATTTAATTATAGTTAATTAGCTTAATAAAGTAATAATTTGTGAAGCCAATTCTGTTCCAATTCTGTCTTGTGCTTCTCCGGTTGCCGCTCCGATATGAGGCGTCAACGAGATTTTAGTATGCATTAAAATAGTCATTTCCGGTTTTGGTTCGCTTTCAAAAACGTCTAATCCGGCAAAAGCAACTTTTCCTGAATCCAGCGCTTTTACTAATGCTACTTCGTCAATAACACCGCCACGGGCACAGTTTACGATTCCAACACCATCTTTCATGATCGCAAGTTCTTTTTCTCCAATGATGTAACCATCCTGAGCCGGAACGTGTAAAGTAATAAAATCAGCTTCTTTAAATAAAGACTCTAAAGATTGAGAAACAATTGTTGTAGTGATCGACTGACCGTCAAAAAACTCCACTTTAATATCTACTGTCGGTATGAAACTATCGGCAGCGATAACTTTCATACCTAAACCAAGCGCCATTTTTGCAGTAGCCTGACCAATACGGCCAATACCAACAATTCCCAAAGTTTTCCCTCTTAATTCAATACCATTTGCGTAGGCTTTTTTCAAACCGTCAAAATTAGTATCTCCTTCAAGTGGCATATTTCTGTTAGAATCGTGTAAAAAACGAACACCACTAAACAAGTGACCAAACACCAATTCCGCAACAGATTCTGATGAGGAAGCCGGAGTATTGATTACATGAATCCCTTTACTTTTAGCATAATCAACATCAATATTGTCCATACCAACACCACCACGTCCAATGATTTTAAGACCCGGACAAGCATCAATAATATCTTTACGAACTTTAGTCGCACTACGCACTAAAACTACGCTTACATTGTTTTCGTTTACAAAATTAGCAACTTGTTCTTGTGCAACTTTTGTAGTTATAACTTCAAATCCACCTTTCTCTAAAGCTAGAATTCCACTTTTAGAAATTCCATCATTGGCTAATACTTTCATTTGTATCTATTTTGTTTATATGGCTAATCGTTTAACTGATCAACCAAGTATTACGATTTTTTCTTTTTTGTTCAGTAGCTATTTCCCGCTGTTCCTTCCAATCTTTTGCTTTTTAAAGAAAAAAGCAAAAGGATTTTCCCTCCCATCGGGGCTAGGGCTTCCGGTATTCTGAGCAAACCATTATTTCGATTAAAAAAGTAACCGAATTAACAATTAAACTTTAGTTTCTAAAGCTTTCATTACATCAACTAAAACCTGAACACTTTCGATAGGCATTGCGTTGTAAATAGAAGCTCTGTAACCACCAACAGAACGGTGACCCGGCAATCCTGAAATATTAGCTTCTTTCCATAAAGCATCAAAAGTAGCTGCGTGATCCGGATTGTTCAATAAGAAAGTAACATTCATTTTAGAACGATCTTCAACTGCTGCTGCTCCTTTGAATAAAGGATTTCTGTCGATTTCATTATAAAGTAAAGTTGCTTTTGCGTCATTTAATTTTTCAACTGCAGCAACGCCACCTTTATTTTTAATCCATTGTAAAGTTAATAACGATACATAAACAGCAAAAACAGGAGGTGTATTGTACATACTTTCTGCTTTAATATGTTTAGCATAGTCTAACATACTTGGAATAGTTCTTCCGGTTTTTTCTAAAATTTCCTCTTTTATAACAACCAAAGTTGTTCCAGCTGGACCCATGTTTTTTTGAGCTCCGGCATAGATTAAATCAAATTTAGAGTAATCTAAAACACGTGAAAAAATATCTGAACTCATATCGCAAACTACAGGAACGTTTGTAGTAGGGAAATCATTCATTTGAGTTCCAAAAATAGTATTGTTACTGGTACAGTGAAAATAATCAGCATCACTTGGTATTTCGTAACCTTTTGAAATATGGTTGTAATTTTCTTCTTTTGATGAACCAACGATAACCGTTTCACCAAAATTTTTGGCTTCTTTTATTGCAGCTGCTGCCCAGGTTCCTGAATCTAAATAGGCTGCTTTTCCGTTTTCTTTCATCAAATTATACGGAGCCATTAAGAATGCTGTACTGGCACCACCTTGTAAAAATAGGGCTTGGTATCCTTTTCCTTGAAGACCAAGTAGTTCTAAAGCAAGCGATCGCGCCTCCTCCATTACAGCAACAAAATCTTTGCTTCGGTGGGAGATTTCAAGGATAGAAAGTCCTGAATCGTTAAAATTTAAAATTGCTTGTGATGCCTTCTCAAAAACTTCTTGAGGTAAGATACTTGGTCCTGCGCTGTAGTTGTGTTTTTTCATGGTTTTTGTTAATAGTCGAGAATTTTAAAGACGCAAATTTCGGCAATAGGAGCGGAAAAAGCGATAAAATATTAGAAATGTTTGAACATTTTGTTACTTTGTTGTTAACAAAAACGTTATAGTATCTACGTTATCCGCATAATCCCATAATTGCGGATTTTGTGTTTGTCCGAACGAAATACTGTTTTTTACTAAATCGTTACTAACGATACACTGAATTTGTTCAGCATCAGCCTGAAGGCGTTTTTCCAGCTCTTCAATATCATCGTAGAACTCATAAAAAACACTCGAAATAGGTGAGGCGTAACTTGGGTCTTCTTTTATCGTTAGAAAGCCATTATCTAGCAATTTAAAATTACTCATTAAGAATACCGCTTTATTATAATCGTAGTTGTTGGCGTATTTTTCATAATGTATAACGTCCTGATATTTGAAAATTGCTTCAAAAAAAGCAGTAAAAGAATATCCTTTTGGAACAAATAGTTTCGAGACATTGCGACATCCCAGACCAAAATATCTGAAAATATCTTCCCCTAAAGCTTCTAGTTGTTCTTTGGTTTCTTTTCCGTTTAAAACAGCGACCGAATTTCTGTTTTTTCGAATAATAGAAGGTTTGTCTTTAAAATAATATTCAAAATAACGCGCTGTATTGTTGCTTCCCGTAGCAATTACAGTATCGAAATTTTCCAATTTACCTTCGACAAAAGTGATTTTATCTTTGAAATCAGGGTTAACCGCAATGATGTATTTTGCGAAAAAAGGCAATAAATGCTGATCATTTGAAGATGTTTTGATGATAGCACGATTTCCTGTCAGTAAAACAGATAAAAAATCATGAAAACCTACCAATGGTATATTTCCTGCTAATATCAAAGCTACCGTTTTGTCATTTTCAGCAGCGTCTAACGAATAAGCAGAAAGCCATTTTGTAATGTTTTCTTCCTTTAAGGCAGCAGCCCAGGATTGAAGAGCAAAATAAACCTGTTCAGGAGTATACCAGCCATTATGAGATTGCGATAAGTGAATGAGTTTTTCGAAATCATCAAAAAATAAATCGTTGTGTAAAACATCCGATTTTTTAATTGTATCCTGCTCAGAAAATTGGTTTAAGAATTTTCCTAATTCAACAAAAACACTTTTTTTTGTTTCTAATGTCATAATGTTTGTTTATGAATTGTTTTGATTGTAATTTTGCACAAAAATAAGCTATATTAAGTTATAAGGCAAAGGAGAATAAAATCTTAATCGATTATTTCTCGACTTGTAACTTTTAACTCGTAACTAAGACAAAAATGGCAATAATTATAACCGACGAATGTATTAACTGTGGGGCCTGCGAACCGGAGTGCCCGAATACAGCAATTTATGAAGGAGCGGATGATTGGAGATACAAAGATGGTACAAGTTTATCCGGAAAAATAATTTTACCTGATGGAACTGAAGTAGATGCAGGTGATGCACAAACTCCAATTTCTGATGAAGTATATTACATTGTTCCCGGAAAATGTACGGAGTGTAAAGGTTTTCATGACGAACCTCAATGTGCTGCAGTATGTCCGGTTGATTGTTGCGTACCTGATGATAATCATGTAGAAGATGAAGAAACGTTACTAGAGCGTCAGGCATTTCTGCACAACGAATAATATTTCACAAGTTTTAAACATAAGAAAAATCCCAAGTTTTAGAACTTGGGATTTTTTTTACCAGCTATTTCTTATTTTATTTTTGTATAGTATTGGTATTTAAGGATTTAATTTAGTTAATTTGGCGATGTTTTTTAACACTTTGTTTGATAATTTTAAAAGCATCCTATGAAGAGAGTTTTACTTTTACTTTTTGTGTTCTTTAGTGTCAGTGTTTTAGCCCAAAACGCAGAGTATTCTATTGTTGTAAAAGACCTGGAAACACAGTTGCCTATAGAAAATGCATCGGTTGTGATCATGAAAACCAAGCAAATTTTATTAAGTAATGTAGAGGGTAAAGTTACTTTTATACTAAATGGGGGTACTAATGTTCAGGTTTCGGAACCGGATCATGAAGATTTAACCGTGCGATGGGCTGTTTTAAAAGAAAGTGGATTTGTTGTTTATTTAAAAAACAGACACAGCAAATTAGATGAAATTGTTTTATCTAAAGAATCTCCTCAAAAAACACTGCAAAAAATTATCTCCAGTTCCAGAAAGAAACTGGCCATGCCTTATCGATTAAAGGTGTATGTGAGGGAATTTTTTAGTCTTGATAACAAATATTCGTATTATAATGACGGTCTTGTTAATTTTCAATTTACGGTGAACCAGAAGAAAGTGAATACTACATTATTGGTAGAGCAAAATCGTTCGTATGGTTTATTGGAAAATGATGTAAGCGCAGATTTAAAAGGATATAATTTGAATAATATCATGGAGAATTATTCGAATTTAAGTTATTTGGATCCACTCTTAAGTCCAAAAGCAAAAAAGGAGTACGATTTTTTTACCAAAGGACATCCTTCTAATACGGACTATTATATAATGAGTATTAGTCCACGCGATAAATCTAAAGACGCAGTAGATAATTTCGAAATTGTGTACGATCCGGTAAAAAAAGTAATTATGGAGTTTTCGATTACGATTACTCCGAGAACATTAGCCGAAAAAGTAGATAAAATAGGAGTAGGAGCTAAGAATATTACCCAATCGGTGGTGAAAGTAAATTACAGACTGGATGGCTTAGACTATTATTTATTGAGTTCGAATGAAGAGATTGCGTATGATCTTATTCTGAAAGATAATAAAGTTAAAAAAATCCATGTTCGCAATAATTTTATTACGACCAATTTCAATAAGCAAAAGTTTAGTTATAAGGATAGCGATGTTTTTAAAGAGAAAACCCTTTTTAATAAACGCAATAAGATTTTGACTAATTACTGGGATATTTCAGGATTCACAGCTACTGAAGAGGAAAAAGTATTAATCAGCGCATTAGATTTTAAGCTGTAGTTTTAAAAATATAAAAAAATAAATCCGACAGGTTTCAAAAACCTGTCGGATTTATTTTTTTATGTACTACCTATTAGAAATTAAATCCAATTCTGGCATAGTAGTAAGCACCGCTGAAACCCATTTGAACCGCATCCCAATAACCACCGGCTTCGGTGTTACCTAATTCGTCTTGTTTAGTTGGGTATACATTAAATAAGTTATTGCTACCCACACTTAATTTTAGGTTGTTTGTCAGTTTATAACCAACTGTTAGATCTGTAATTAATCTTGCGTTGTAAACATCATCTTCGTCACCATAGTCCACTAAAACTACTTTACTAAATCGTGTGAACGCTAAGCCCGCATCAAATTTATTTTTAGAATAGTTTAAGTTTAAACCAAATTTGCTGTCCGGAGCGGAGGATAATAAAAAGGCTTTCTCACGTTTTCCAAAGAAAGTAGCTTCGGCCAGAGAACCATTTTTCACATTATCAATTTTCATATCATTGATGTTTCCAACCAAAGTCACTCCAAATTGTGAGGCTCCGAATTTTTTCTTCCAGGCCAAAACTAAATCCAAACCATGTGTGCTGGTATCAACACCATTAACAAAAAACTGCGCTTTGTCAACGCCAAGATTAAAAGCACTTGCATCAAAATATCCGGTAAGAACGATACGATCTTTTACTTTGATATAATAACCATCTACTGTTGCTGTGAAGTCACCAAATGTAGCAGTGAAACCCAAAGAGGCGTTCACGGCTTTCTCTTCATTTAATTTTTGAATTCCAAAAGCTTTTGTAACAGGGCTATTATTTGGAGCCAGTAAAACTTCGGTAGCACCGCCTGCATTGAAATTTGTAAAACGTAAGTTATAGTAAATTTGTGCTAATGACGGAGCACGAAAACCGGTACTTACAGATCCTCTGAAGTTAATATGTTCTCCTGCTTTTATTCTGGCAGCTAATTTTCCGTTTAGAGTACTTCCGAAATCACTGTAGTTTTCAAAACGAACCGCTCCGCTTAATAAAAAGGCTTCTGTTACGTCCAACTCAGCATCTGTATATAAGGATAAGTTGGTACGGCTTTTATCAACTGTATTGGCAGGGCTGTATCCTGGGAATCCTTGTGATCCTCCTGGTCTTGAAATTGTTAAAGGATTATCAGGCGAAGTAGGTTTAGTAGGGTCATAATCCGGATTTGGGATTGTTGGAGCCTGTTGCGTTGTAGGATCCGTTATAGGTCTTCCATTAGTATCATAGGTTGCATAAGAACCCTCTTCTCCGGCAAAAATGTTGAATTTTTCTGTTCTGAATTCTGCTCCAAAAGCAAGATTTAAACCACTCAATACCGAATCGTAATTTTTAGAAAGATCAAAATTAGTAGTGTTTTGAGTCAAACTGTGTCCGCCGGCATCAAATTCTGTTGGAGATTTGTCTTCTAATGAAGCATTTATGGTTCCTTTTATATAGTAATGAAAAAGGTTTTTCCCATAAGTATTACTCATGTCGATATTCCATCCACTGGCTGTTTTGGTTTTAAATCCTGCCGCCAAAGAATTGTCCACAATATTAGAGGTAATTCTTGGTGTATAACCACCCGGGTATACAGATTCTACCACTCTTTCGCCACCATTTCTGGTAAAAGCATAAGCATCAGTATCTCTGTAATTTCGGCCTCCAAAAGCATAAAACTGCGTTTTTTCAGAAATAGGAATGGATAAATTTCCAAAAAGATTAAAGCCTTGAATGGCGGCATCTCCAAAACCTTTTCTAAAATCATAAGCAGGTCTGAGTGTTTTGTTTTTGTTGATGTATTCTGTAGTGAAATTAGCGTAACCGCCTTTCTCACCAATAGCAACTCCATAGTTGGCAGCTACTTTTACGGATCCACCATCAAAAGATTGGTTTTTACCGTATGAATTTCCATTCCCGTTTTGATCCAATCTGAAATCTTTGGTATTTGGAGTTCCGTCCAGGAAATCACCTTTTGCATTGGTATTAAACACGCCATAAGTTACGGATCCGGTTAGTTCATCAACATTGTCATTTAATACAATATTAATAACCCCCGCAATAGCATCAGAGCCGTATTGTGCTGCAGCACCATCACGTAAAATTTCAATTCTTTTGATAGACGTAGCCGGAATTGCATTCAAATCCGTTCCTGTATTCCCACGCCCGCGAGTTCCAAATAAATTAATAAGTGACGATTGGTGTCTTCTTTTTCCATTAATAAGAACTAAGGTTTGATCCGGTCCCAGACCTCTCAAGGAAGCAGGATCTACGTGATCGGCACCATCAGAACCGGACTGTTTGTTGGCATTAAAAGAAGGAGCGACATATTGCAGTAATTCATTAATCTCTAATTTACCGCTTTGGGTAGTAACATCTTTTACGCTAATAACGTCAATAGGAACAGCAGAATTGACTACAGTTCTTTTGGAATTTCTTGATCCAACAATTACGACATCACTTAGTACTTGTCCGCCATTTTCGTCTAAAGTAACGTCAGTTATACGGTTTGTTGTTGATTTTTCTACATTAGTATAGCCAACATAACTAAAAATTAAGGTAGCACCTTCTTTTACTTTTATAAGGTAACCGCCTTCAAAATTGGTAGATACCCCATTTGTTGTTCCTTTTTCAAGAACGTTAACTCCCGGTATTGGTGTGCCTGATTTGTCTTTTACAACTCCCGATATTTCTTTTTGAGCAAAGAGAAATACCGTATTAAATAGAAATAATAATAGTGCAATCTTTTTCATAGTTACTTAAGTTTGGTTTACTTTTTCTGTTTGGTATATTATAAAAGTAATGTTTTTTAACAAAAAATTAATAAAAAATATAATTATTTTCAAGAGGATGCTTTTAAAAATATTAATCATCATTTTTACTTCACTGGCGAGCTATTAAATCTTATATTTGCAAAATTTTAAAGTCGAAAAATAATATTTTGACAGAAGAATAAGAACAATACGTAAATCATAACCCGTTTAAAGTGACTCCTGTATAAGGATAACATGAGGTGGGAAGTCCTGATAAAATCGGGATTACATAAAAAATAAATAGAGTCAACAGATGAAAGCAGGAATTGTAGGATTACCAAATGTTGGAAAATCAACATTATTTAATTGTTTATCTAATGCAAAAGCGCAAAGTGCCAACTTTCCGTTTTGTACTATCGAGCCTAATATTGGTGTTGTAAACGTTCCGGATCCGAGAATTAACAAATTAGAAGAGTTAGTAAAGCCAGAACGCGTACAAATGGCAACCGTTGATATTGTAGATATCGCAGGTTTGGTAAAAGGCGCAAGTAAAGGGGAAGGTCTTGGAAACCAATTTTTAGGAAACATTAGAGAGTGTAACGCTATTATTCACGTTTTACGTTGTTTTGATAATGATAATATTGTACACGTTGACGGAAATGTAAACCCAATTCGTGATAAAGAAACAATTGATATTGAACTTCAATTGAAAGATTTAGAAACGGTTGAAAAACGTTTGGAAAAAGTAAACCGTGCCGCTAAAACCGGAAACAAAGAAGCGCAAACAGAAAAAGGGCTTTTAGACAGAATCAGAGAGTCGTTATTACAAGCTAAGTCGGCTCGTACTATTGTACCTCAAGGGAATGATGAAGAGGTTCTAATGGAATCTTTCCAATTGATTACCGCAAAACCGGTTTTATACGTTTGTAATGTTGACGAAAGTTCAGCAGTAAACGGAAATAAATATGTAGATCAGGTTCGTGAGTTAGTAAAAGACGAAGATGCTGAAGTTATCATCCTTTCAGTAGGAGCAGAAGCAGATATTACCGAATTAGAAAGCTACGAAGAGCGTCAGGTTTTCCTTGAAGATATGGGATTACAAGAGCCGGGAGCATCTGTTTTAATTCGTGCTGCTTACAAATTATTAAAACAACAAACGTATTTTACAGCAGGTGTAAAAGAAGTTCGTGCCTGGACGATCAATATCGGATCTACTGCACCACAAGCAGCCGGAGTTATCCACACTGATTTCGAAAAAGGATTCATCCGTGCAGAAGTAATTTCATACGAAGATTACGTTCAATACGGTTCAGAAGCCAAAGCAAAAGAAGCAGGAAAATTCAAAGTAGAAGGAAAAGAATATATTGTGAAAGATGGTGATGTAATGCATTTCCGTTTCAACGTATAATTTTTTTGACGATAGAATAAAGAGAATAGAATAAAGAATATAGATTGAACCGCTGAAGAAATTTAGCGGTTTTTTTATGCGCCAAATCTAAATCTGCGTGCAAAAAAAAAGTAATGCGCTTTTCTAACCATATAAGTAATGTAAGTTCATATTAAAAAGCTTTCCAAACTATGCGCAAAGTTTAAATGAACTTACATTACTTATATGGTTTAAAAAAAAAGCTTCCCGTCTTAATTTACCTTAAACTAACATGGGAATCTGATAAACTTCTAAGGGAATATCGAAACGTAATTTTTCTGTTGAATCCTTAAATTTGAGAGTATGTCTAAAACCGGAACTCGTGAAACGTCAAAATATATTTTTAAAATCATGGAATTTACTGAAGGATACTTTTCTAGAATTCAACGAAGATAACGCGATCAAGTTAAGTGCGTCACTGTCTTATTATACATTATTTGCATTACCACCTTTGTTGATCATCATTATAACGATATGTGGTTTCTTTTTTGGAGAAGAAGCCGTAACAGGAGAACTTTATGGACAAATCAACCGATTGGTAGGAAACGATGCCGCCATTCAGATTCAGGAAGCGATAAAAAATGTGCAATTGTCAGATAGCAATGTTTTTATTACGGTTTTTGGAGTTGTGATGTTGCTTATCGGGGCCTCGGGTGTTTTTGCAGAGATTCAGAGTTCGATTAATTTTATTTGGGGACTTAGAGCCAAGCCTAATAAAGGGCTAAAGAAATTCATTCAAAACAGGATCATGTCGTTTTCTATGATTGCTTCTGTGGGGTTTTTAATGCTGGTCAGTTTAATGTTAAATACTGTTTTAGACCTTTTAAACAGCAGGTTGAAATTATATTTCCCCGAAAGTACGGTATATCTTTTTTATGTTATAAATTTAGTCCTTGTTTTGGCGAGTATCACGTTGCTTTTTGCCATTATTTTCAGAACGCTGCCCGATGGGGTCATAAAATGGAAAGACGCTTTTATAGGAGCTTCCTGCACAGCGGCTCTCTTTATGATCGGTAAATTTGCGATTGGATTTTATTTAGGTAGTTCAACTATCGCCAGCGTTTACGGAGCTGCAGGTTCTGTAATTATTATTTTAGTCTGGGTTTATTACTCGGCTATTATTTTATATTTTGGAGCTGAATTTACGAAAGTATATGCAAAATCATACGGCGGACAGATTGTGCCAAACGAGTATTCGGTCGAAATAAAAAAAGAAATTTTCGAAATCAAGGAATGATAATAATACGTTTTTTTTAACCATATAAGTAATGTAAGTTCATATTAAAAAGCTTTTCAAACTATGCGCAAAGCTTTAATGAACTTACATTACTTATATGGTTTAGAAAATGAGTACCTTAAATGTTTAAAAACACAAAGAAAAATTAATATTTATACATATGAAAATTATAGCGTTTGGAGGAAGTAACAGTCAGCATTCAATCAATAAAAAATTGGCAACATACGCAGCCGGTTTATTTGAAAATGCAGAAATTGAAGTTTTAGATTTAAATGATTATGCAATGCCCTTGTTTAGTGTCGATCTGGAAAAAGAAATAGGACAGCACGAAATTGCCAAATTGTTTTTGAGTAAAATAGAGAGTGCTGATACTTTGGTCATTTCTCTGGCAGAAAACAACGGAAATTATTCGGCAGCTTTCAAAAACCTTTTTGATTGGAGTTCCAGAATTATGAAAGAAATTTTTCAGCAAAAGCCGATGCTGTTATTAGCGACCTCACCAGGAGCTAGAGGAGGAGCATCTGTTTTAGAAATAGCAAACAATGCTTTACCAAGGTATGGAGCGCAGATAAAAGCGACTTTCTCCTTACCGGCTTTCAATGCTAATTTTGATATTGAGCAAAATAAAATTTCAAATACAGAGTTAGATAGAGAATTAAAAGAGAGTATAAAAGCCAGTTTCTAGTCCATGATATTAAAAAAAAATACCATTTTCGTTCTTTTTCTAAGTGTCCTTTTTTTACAATCCGCTTACTCGCAAAAGTATAATGCGGTTGACAATATTGTTTTAAAATACCCAAAGCAATTTAGCAGTACTGAAAAATTAGCAGAAAGAATTGAGAAAGATTTTACTTCAGATTACGACAAAGCAAGAGCGATCTACAGTTGGATTGCTTTTAATATAAGTTACGATTTAGCCACATATCTGAATCCTCCAAGAGCACGAGGTTTTAGTTATACGACTGAATTGGATAAACAGCAAAAAATAAAACTTCAGAATGATAAAGACCTTCAAAAAGTGTTTAAAACCCGAAAAGCAGTTTGCGAAGGGTTTACGCTTTTGTACCGTCATTTGGCAGGATTGGTTGGTTTAAAGTGTGAGATTGTCCGCGGAGATTCTAAAACCAGATTGAATGATATCGGGCGACAAAACACTACCTCTAACCACGCCTGGAATGTTGTTCTAGCAGATGGAAAATGGCGATTGGTAGATGTGACCTGGGGAGAAGGATATTACGATCAAAGCAAAAGAAAATTGGCCAAAGATTTTACGGACATTTATTTTGATACCAATCCATCCTATTTTTTTGCCAAACATTTTCCTGATTCAGGTACTTATCTTGGGGATCAATTAAGTAAAAGTGATTTCATGAATGCACCTCTGATTTATAACAAAACGATTGAAGGGGACTATGAAATTATGGCACCTCAATCGGGAACTATTACAGTGAAAAAAGGCGATAAGGTTACTTTTAGAATTAAAAACATTTCAAAAACAGCGGTACTTTTTTATCTGAATCAAAAAAATCAGGCGGTTCGAATCGAAAACTCAAAAGAAAGGGGGGGAAGTTTAGAATTTCAGGTTACATTTGACCAGAATATCGGCCAATACCTTACTTTTTATCTTGACAAAAGCAGTATTGTTTCCTTTAAAGTTATTCAAAAATAAATAAAACTTAAAACCAGATTTCCCAAAAATTACCTTAATTAAATGCCACTAAAAAAACTCCTTATCTTATTCCTTTTTGCGAATATGATTTTTTTACATGCCTCTTATTCCCAAAATTACAGCGCTATTGACAGTATTGTATTAAAATATCCGGATTTTGGAAACACAACAAAATTAGCAGAAAGAATTAAAATAGATTTTACTTCAGAACATGATAAAGCAAGAGCAATATACAGTTGGATTGCTTTAAATTTAGAATATGATTTAGAGACATTTTTAAATCCACGCGATAAAAAAAGTTTTTCAGCCAAAGAGGATGCTGATTGGGCTAAAAAAAAACAATTAAACGATGCCAGTACTACTCAAAAAGCCTTTAGATCCCGAAAAGCGGTATGCGAAGGATTTGCGAATTTGTATGCACATTTGGCTGCATTAACCGGATTAAAATGTCAGGTAGTAACCGGGGATTCAAAAGTAGATTTACCGGATATTGGAAGAAGAAATTATCTTTCGAATCATGCTTGGAATACGGTTCAGGTTGATGGAAAATGGATTTTAATTGATGTTACCTGGGGACAAGGGTCTTATGATTTCAAACGTAAAGTACTGGTAAGGAAATTTACGCCTATTTATTTTGACATGGAGCCAAAATATTTTAACGCCAAACATTATCCTGAAGCTGCGATGTACAAAGGTAATACAGGAAATAAAAATGAATTTCTGAATGGACCACTTATCTATAACGATTTTATAGCGGAAAAGTGCGAAATCTTAATGCCTTTTTCGGGTGTAATTAATGCTAATGAAGGAGATAAGGTAACTTTTAAGATTAAAAATGTTTCAAAAGGGGATGATCTTTATTATCTTGATAAAAAGGAAGAAAAAGTTAAAATTGAAAATCTAAAAGAACAGGATGGGGTATTAGAATTTCAAATTACTTATAATAGAAAACAGGGTCGTTTTATTACTTTGTATCTTGATAAAAATGCTCTTGCTTCTTTTAAAGTAGTTCCAAAAACAATTTAGACTTTAAGGAGATTTCGAAATATTATTTTAATAGCGTATCTTAGCAAGAAGTATAAAAAAATAGTTTTGGACTTATGGAAACAACTTTTCTGAAATCAATTTTAGATAATGATTTCTATAAATTTACGATGCAGCATGCTGTAATTAAACTTTTTCCAAAAGCAAAGGTGCGTTATGCTTTTATCAATCGTGGAAAGCATGTTTTTCCGCCCGGTTTTGCTGATTTGCTTCGGCGTTCGGTTGATGCGATGGCAGATTTGCGATTGACAAAAGAAGAGAAGCGTTATTTGTCTCATCATACCCATTACCTTGATCCCACCTATTTGGATTTTTTGCAAGGATACAGTTTTGATCCTTCAGAAGTCGAAATTAGTCAGGAAGGATTAGAGTTAAAAGTTACTATTGAAGGCTATTGGTATCGTACCATTTTGTGGGAAGTTCCTTTGATGGCTCTGATATCGGAACTTTTTTATAAAGCCAATCTTCTGATTCGATTAAACGATGATGCCATAAAAAGCCTGACCAAAGATAAAATAGATAATTACAATGCACTTGGGGTGGCTGTTTTGGAATTTGGGACACGCCGCCGCCATTCTTACGAGGTGCAGGAGTTGGTAAATGAAACGCTGAATAATTTTGGTAATCAAAGTTTTATTGGAACCAGTAATGTGCATTTTGCAATGGTCAACAATAAACGACCACTGGGAACACATGCACACGAGTGGTTTATGTTTCATGCAGCACAATACGGCTTTAAGATGGCCAATTCAATGAGTTTGGAGCATTGGACACAGGTGTATGGAGGAGATCTCGGAATTGCGCTTACAGATACGTATACGTCGGATATATTTTTCAACCAATTTGATAAAAAATACTCCAAACTTTTTGATGGCGTTCGGCATGATAGTGGTGATCCCGTAGAATTTGCTCAGAAAGTAATTGCACATTACACCAAGATGGGAATTGACCCCAAGTCAAAAAGTATTGTTTTTTCGGATTCTCTTAATTTTGATAAAGTAAAAGTGATATCCGATTTCTGTAAAGACAAGATCAGAATGTCTTTTGGAATCGGAACTAATTTTACCAATGATGTTGGCCTTCCGTCTATGAATATGGTGGTGAAATTAACCGATACCAAACCAGATAATACACATTGGCAGGGAGTTGTGAAACTTTCTGACGAAAAAAATAAAAATACAGGAACGCCCGAAATGATTGCTTTGGCAAAAGAAGTACTGGGAATTAAATAGTATTTTTTGTTGTAACGTTGATTTTTTATATTTTTAAGGTCCGTATTATTTTAAAATCAATTTAAATAGTTTTAAAAAGCCGTTTTTATTGATAACTTTAAAATGATACGCTTTCATTTTTTACCCAGAAATGGTACATTAGCCAAAAATCCTAAATTCATTTATGCTAGAGCAAAATCAATATAACGAAGATAACATTCGATCACTCGATTGGAAAGAACATATCCGTATGCGTCCGGGAATGTATATCGGAAAATTAGGTGATGGATCTTCACCAGATGATGGTATTTATATTCTTTTAAAAGAGGTTTTAGACAACTGTATCGATGAATTCGTTATGGGTGCCGGAAAAACTATTGAAGTGACGATCAAGGATAAAACGGTTTCTGTTCGGGATTACGGACGTGGAATTCCGTTAGGTAAAGTAGTCGACGTAGTTTCGAAAATGAACACTGGAGGAAAGTACGATTCTAAAGCTTTCCAGAAATCAGTGGGTCTGAATGGTGTCGGAACAAAAGCGGTTAATGCTTTGTCAAGTAGTTTTCGTGTAGAATCGGTTCGTGATGAGAAACAGAAAGCAGCAGAATTTTCGGCAGGGAATCTTGTTTCAGAAGAAGATGTAATTGATACAACAAAACGAAAAGGAACAAAGGTTTCTTTTACACCGGACGAAACGATTTTCAAAAACTATAAATTCCGTTTAGAATATGTAATCAAAATGGTCAAAAACTATTGTTATCTGAACAATGGTTTGACGATTATCTTCAATGGTGAAAAATACCTTTCAGAAAACGGTCTTAGAGATTTATTAGAAGAAACCATCAGTGAAGAAGATTTAGAATATCCGATTATTCATTTGAAAGATCATGATATTGAAATCGCTTTAACACACAGTAAAACACAATATAGCGAAGAATACCATTCTTTTGTAAACGGTCAGAATACCACACAAGGAGGTACGCACTTAGCCGCTTACAGAGAAGCTGTTGTAAAAACCATTAGAGAATTTTATAACAAAAACTTTGAGGCATCAGACGTTCGTAAATCGATTGTGAGTGCGATTAGTATCAAGGTAATGGAACCTGTTTTTGAGTCTCAGACCAAAACCAAATTGGGTTCAATGGACATGGGTTCTGATGATGGAACGCCTGCAGTATCGGTTCGTACTTTTGTAAATGATTTTGTGAAAACCAAATTAGATAATTATTTACATAAAAATACACCAACGGCAGAAGCCTTGTTGCGTAAAATTTTACAAGCAGAACGCGAACGTAAGGAACTATCAGGAATTAGAAAACTGGCCACAGACCGTGCTAAAAAAGCCAATCTTCACAATAAAAAATTAAGAGATTGTCGTGCACATCTTCCTGATACAAAAAATCCAAGAAACTTAGAAAGTACTTTGTTTATTACCGAGGGAGATTCGGCATCGGGATCGATTACCAAATCGCGTGATGTAAATACACAAGCCGTTTTCAGTTTACGTGGTAAGCCTCTGAACTCGTACGGAATGAGCAAAAAGATTGTGTATGAAAACGAAGAATTTAATTTACTGCAAGCTGCTTTAGATATAGAAGACGGATTAGAAAAATTAAGATACAACAATATCGTAATCGCAACCGATGCCGATGTCGATGGTATGCACATCCGTTTGTTGTTGATTACGTTCTTTCTTCAGTTTTTCCCCGAATTAATAAAAGAAGGGCATTTATACATTTTGCAAACACCACTTTTTAGGGTTAGAAATAAAAAAGAAACGATCTATTGTTATTCGGAAGAAGAAAGAAAAGACGCGATTGAGAAATTAAAACCAAAGCCGGAAATCACGCGATTTAAAGGATTGGGAGAGATTTCGCCCGACGAGTTTAAAAACTTTATCGGAGATACCATTCGCCTTGACCCGGTTATGATGGATAAAAATACTTCGATTGAGCAATTATTGTCTTTTTATATGGGTAAAAATACACCGGACAGACAAGAGTTTATTATCAAGAATTTGAAGGTGGAGTTGGATGCGATTGAAGAAGAAGCTTAAAAAACAACATATTATTGTCAAACAATCTGCAAAATAAAGATGTATTTCAACAAGTAGTCGAGTTGCTTCAAAACGCTAGACAGCAGGTTTTATCAGGACTTTTACAACGATTGAATTAAGAATTTGGAAAAGGATTTTCGATAGATAATTTGGAAAGAATAAGGAAGTTTTATTTGACTTACTCAATTTCCGCGTCAGTGATGCGGATTTTACAAATTCGAAATACGCAATCAGTGACTGCGGAATTCATATCTCAAAAAGAGCAGTCGGTTACTGCTCAATTTAGTAAACTAGATTATCCAACATTGTCTTCGTTTTTCAAATTGAGTTTTACGCACTACAATTTTTAATGCGTATTGATGATGAAAAAAGCATTTGGAAGATGAAAATAATGAGCAAATTTTTGCCAGCAAGTATAAGACCGTTTTACCTAGTGAGTCAGTATTAAAAAAACGCATTGAAAACAGATAACATTAAATTTATAATTTCGAATATAAATAATGAAAGACGAAGAAGACGATAACATAATTCGGGACGGGGAAGATAATAATTACGAAGAAAACTCAGCTGATGATAATCAGGATGGGGATTCTGACGAAATTATTGATGTAGATGCCAAACATTTCGAAGGCCAGCATTTTTACGAAAATCAGGAAGAGGAAGGTCAGGATACGATTACGAAAGTAACCGGAATGTATAAAGACTGGTTCCTGGATTATGCGTCGTACGTAATTCTGGAACGTGCAGTTCCTGCTATCGAAGACGGATTTAAACCGGTACAACGTCGTATTATGCACTCTTTGAAGGAGCTGGATGATGGTCGTTATAACAAAGTTGCCAATGTAGTTGGTCACACCATGCAGTATCACCCACACGGAGATGCTAGTATTGGTGACGCTATGGTACAGATTGGTCAAAAAGATTTATTGATTGACTGCCAGGGAAACTGGGGAAATATATTAACGGGTGACGGTGCTGCAGCTTCGCGTTACATCGAAGCGCGTTTGTCTAAATTTGCTTTGGAAGTTTTATACTCTCCAAAAATTACCGATTGGGGTGTTTCGTATGACGGACGTCGTGCTGAACCGAACAATCTTCCGGTAAAATTCCCATTACTACTGGCACAAGGAGCTGAAGGTATTGCGGTTGGACTTTCAACGAAAGTTTTACCTCATAACTTCAATGAGTTAATCGATGCTTCAATTAAGATTTTAAAAGGAAAACCGTTTACACTTTATCCGGATTTTATGACACAGGGTATTGCCGATGTGTCCAATTATAATGACGGACTTCGTGGCGGTCGTGTGCGTGTGCGCGCTAAAATTGCCCAGTTGGATAAAAACACATTGGTGATTACACAAATTCCGTTTTCGACCAATACCACGACTTTGATTGACAGTATTTTGAAAGCCAATGATAAAGGTAAAATCAAAATCAAGAAAATCGAAGACAATACAGCAGCCGATGTTGAGATTTTAATTCACCTTTTTCCAGGCGTTTCTCCGGATAAAACAATTGATGCTTTGTTTGCTTTTACGGCCTGTGAAACTTCTGTAGCGCCTTTAGGTTGTGTAATTGAAGACAATAAACCGTTGTTTATAGGAGTTTCTCATATGTTGAAAATTTCAACAGAGAGAACGGTTGATTTACTGCGTCAGGAGTTGGAAATTCAATTGGAGGAATTAAAAAACAAATGGCATTTTGCTACTTTAGAAAAAATCTTCATCCGTGAAGAAATGTATATTGACTTTAAGCTGTATGGTGATAAAGAAGGATTATACAAATATATGTACGATCGATTTGAGCCTTTCAAAAAAGCATTCGTCAGAGAAATCAACGACGATGATTTGCAACGACTGACTCAGATTCCGATGATTCGTATCACCCGTTTTGACTCTGATAAAGCCGATGATCTTATCGCTAGGTTAGAAGACGAAATGAAAGAGGTAGAGCATCATTTAGAAAACCTGATAGATTTTGCCATTGCCTACTTTACGAAATTAAAAGAGAAATACGGAAAAGGTCGTGAACGCCAGACAGAACTTCGTATTTTTGATAATGTTGAAGCTACAAAAGTAGTTTTAAGAAATACAAAACTGTACGTAAACCGCGAAGAAGGTTTCGTCGGAACGAGTTTAAAGAAAGACGAATATGTAGCAGATTGTTCTGATATTGATGATGTAATTGTGTTTTTGCGTGATGGTACATTGATGATTACAAAAGTCGATTCCAAAACATTTACAGGAAAAGATATTATACATGTTGCCGTTTTTGATAAAGGAGACAAACGTACAATTTACAACATGATGTATCGTGATGGTAAATCGGGTCCTTCTTATATAAAACGTTTTAACGTGACTGGAGTTACCCGTGACAAACCTTACGATTTGACAAATGGTACAAATGGTTCACAGGTCGTTTATTTTTCACATAATCCAAACGGAGAAGCTGAGGTGGTGACCATTTTACTGCGTCAGATTGGAACTATCAAAAAATTGAAATTTGATATTGATTTTGCTAATTTGGCGATTAAAGGACGCGCTTCAAAAGGGAATCTGGTTACTAAATATCCAATTAAAAAAATCGAATTAAAAGAGAAAGGAATTTCAACTTTACTACCAAGAAAAGTTTGGTTCGACGATACGGTAAAACGTCTGAATGTAGATGCACGAGGCGAACTGTTAGGCGAATTTAAGCCAAGTGATAAGATATTGGTCATTAGCCAGGCAGGTAAAGTAAAAGTTATCATTCCGGAATTGTCTACTCATTTTGATGAAGATATGATTGTTCTGGAGAAATGGAAACCTAAGAAACCGATCTCAGCGATTTATTATGATGGGGAAAAAGAGCGCTATTTTCTGAAACGTTTTCTGGTGGAAACCGAAAACAAGGAAGAAAGTTTTATTACCGATCACCCAAATTCGCAATTAGAAATTGTATCGACAGACTATCGTCCGCTTGCGCAATTGGTTTTTGCAAAAGTAAAAGGAGTTCAGAAAGAAGATTTACATATTGATGTTGAGGATTTCATTGCTGTAAAAGGATTTAAAGCATTAGGAAATCAATTGACCACTGATAAATTGAAACAGGTTAATTTATTAGAGCCATTGCCTTACGAAGAGCCTGTAGAAGAGGTTGTAGAAAGAAAAGTGAGTTATAATGACGATGGTTCAGTTGAAACCGAATTAGATGACGACGGCCAGATTGGTCTGGTTCTGGATTAAGATAAATTAGTGTAAACCGTCTCAGTTTGAGGCGGTTTTTTTTGCTTTTGCTTGTAGCTATATAGCGATTTAGATTTTTTGCCACAGATTAATGGATTAGAATGATTTTATTTTAATATGAAGCGATAAAAGTTTTTTTTGAATAGCCTCCTGCTTTAGCTGGAGGAATCAGATAAAGTATAGATTTCAAGGCTTTAGCCAAAACTGCAATTTTGGCTAAAGCCTTTTTTGTATGCATTTTGGAACCTCCAGCTAAAGCAGGAGGCAATTTACAATATAATTTTTGGAGTCATTTTTTGGCCCGACCTGTCATTCCGATTTCTATGATAAAAAGCGAGCGTTAATTTCGAGGCACGAGAAATCATAGAAGAAACTCCGTACAGTTTGTCATCCTGAGGAACGAAGGATCTACGTTTGCTGAATCGATACCGTTGAACTTCACTTTACGGAATTACTTGTGAAGATACTTCGTTCCTCAGTATGACAAAATTGTGAAAAATAGAAGCGGAGCATTTAGTGTGATTTCTCGTGCCTCCGAAATCTGATTTATTAGATGAAACAGTAATAAAATCTATTCCTACAATACAGATGTTGATCAACCAAAATTGATTATGTTTGTGTAACTTACTGAATCTAAAAAGTAATAAAAAATGAATGTTAAGCTAACAGATAAAGATAAAATTAGTGTAACGAATCCTGATGAATTATACGAAATCATGCGACAGATTTTGTTTCGTGATAATAAAATAGACCGTGAGAAGGAACATTTCTGGATGATAGGGCTAAACATGGCAAATACAATCGTGTATATAGAGTTGGTAAGTATGGGGAGCGTAAAAGCTTCACAAGCAGAGCCAATGAATGTTTATAGAGTTGCGGTATTAAAAGGTGTTACAAGTGTTATCGCTGTGCATAACCATCCGAGTGGTAATTTGACTCCATCTGAAGCCGATAAGGATACTACAGACCGATTAATACAAGTGGGGAAAATTTTAGATATAAAATTTTTAGACCATTTTATTATTAGTGCAGAAAAATATATTAGTTTTTTGGATATTGGATTAATGGCTCAATTAGAAAAAAGCCTGAAATATGTTGTTCCGTATAAAATAGAAGAAATAATCCGCAAACAGGAAATGGAAATCAGATTAGGGAAAGAAAAAGCGGATAAATTAAAGGAAACAACAAACCAATTAAAAGAATCGGCAAAAGAATTTAAGGAAACCGCAAAAATAGAAAAGTCTTTAAGGATTGAATTTGAAATGACGGTTATTTCCAATTTACTAAAACAGAAGATGACAATAGAACAAATAGCAGTTATTTTGAATCTTACTACAAAGGAAGTAGAGCAAGTTACTAAAAAGATAAAATCATAAAAATCCATTCTTGATTTAGAGCAAGGTTTGAATAGCCTCCTGCTTTAGCTGGAGGAATCAGATCAAGTATAGATTTCAAGGCTTTAGCCAAAACTGCAATTTTGGCTAAAGCCTTTTTTGTATGCATTTTGGAACCTCCAGCTAAAGCAGGAGGCAATTTGCAATATAATTTTTGGAGTCATTTTTTGGCCCGACCTGTCATTCCGATTTCCATGATAAAAGCGAGCGTTAATTTCGATGCACGAGAAATCATAGAAGAAACTCCGTACAGTTTGTCATCCTGAGGAACGAAGGATCTACGTTTGCTGAATCGATAGCGTTTAACTTCACTTTACGGAATTACTTGTGAAGATACTTCGTTCCTCAGTATGACAAAATTGTGGGAAATAAAAATGGAGCAGCTAGTGTGATTTCTCGTATCGAAATGGTAAAAAAAGCGAGCTCAAATTTGCTGAAGTTGAGCTGTTCAGAAAAAGAAGTAATAAAAAAAGGATGTTTCGCTAACTGCGAGACATCCTTTTTATTGGTGATAAAGTGTTATTTTAGTTTTGTTGGTATTTTTTATCCGTTAGTGTTTTCATGAATGCAACCAACGATTGTTCTTCTTTTTTAGTCAGTTTTAGTGCATCAAAAGGCAATGTTTGGTTGTCTACTGCATAACCCAATCCTTTTCCACCACCTTTATTGTAGAAGTCAACAACTTCTTCTAAAGTTTTAAAAACACCATTGTGCATATAGGGTCCTGTTACAGCAATGTTTCGAACCGTTGGTGTTTTGAAAGCTCCAACCAACTGAGGCATTTTATTGTATAAGTATCTGCCGGTATCGGGGCTCAATGCTTTTCCTGAGATGTCCTTTGGAGTTCCTATAACTTCGTGTTCGGTTTTGGAATAATTTGGTGGAACCGTACCGTTAAACAGAGGTGTGAAGTGGCAGGTCGCACATTTTGCTTTACCCATAAAAAGATTCATGCCTTCTATTTCCTGATTGGTCAGTGTATTTTCTTCGCCTCTCATGTAAACGTCAAATTTAGAATCAAAAGCATTAAGCGACCTTACGTAACTTGCAATTGCGTTTTGAATTTGCCAGGCTTCCGGTTTTGCCGTTTTAGGGTAAGCCTTTTTGAAAAGTTTTACGTATTCGGCATCCAGTAAAATCTGAGCATGAATATCTTTTAAGGAACCATGCATTTCGTCTTTATTTTCAATGACATCAACACTTTGTTTTTCTAAATCTAATTGGCGCATATCCCAAAATTGTGCATTCTGTAGTGAAGCATAAGTCAGGGTAGGCGTGTTTCTCATCAAGTTACTGCCATTTAGCGAAACATTTGTTTTTAGGCCATCAGTAAAGGCTTTTTCAGGATGATGACAAGTGGCGCAGCTTCTGTCATTGTTTTTGGAAAGCGTTTTATCATAAAATAACTTTTCTCCCAATGTTGCTTTATCAGCGGTAAAATTATGTGCATCCGAAAGAACAAATCCATTTACGTCAAAGGCCTCTTTATCGAAAAAAGTGGCTGCAGTGGGTTTTAACGGACTGCTTTTTTTTACATTTTGAATCTTTTCTTCTTTCTGGAAAGCTTTTATTTTTTTTGAAATTGGATTCAGATATTGAGTTATAAAAACGGCTCGGTTGAAGGCATTAAAATTGTTGTTGTTTTTGCAATATTTTTGTGCCTCTGTGATTAGTTTTTTTAAATCTGCTAACGTTTTACTATTGCCATCAATTCTTTGAAGTAGACTTGGAATACCGATTAAACTTTCACCAGCTTCAGGAATTGAGGTCTGTAAAATTGGACTGTCAAAACCAGTTATACCTAAAGCAATTACTCTAAAAACGTTTTGCTGAACAGCATCTAAGACATAATCGTTGCTAATCGTAATAACTTCAAAAGTGCTTTTCAACTGTTTTATGTTGGAGGCGAAAATGTTTAATTCTCGAACTAAATCTTCCTTGTTCGTAATTTCATATTCCGGATAAATAAGTTCTTCCATAACCTGAAAACCATGTGGTTCGAAGGATTTGTTTTCTTCCAGTTCCATTTCGTCTAAGGCTGGGCCGTTCATAAAACGAGCGGTTTCGGGAATGAAGTATTCAACTGCCCATTCTACTTTTTTATAGGCCAGACGGGACTTTTTAAACTGTTCTACAATTTCTTTTTGGGATTGGTCTGTAGTCACTAATTTTTGAAATTGTACAATTTCATTGTTTAATTTGTTTAAATCAATGATCAAATCCTGATTGATGGTAGTTTGAGAAGCTTGATTTTCTTTGCATGAAATGGCCAGGCAAAAAAGTATAAACAGAGGAATAAAGTATTTTAATTTTATCATAGTACGTAAAAAGATAACAACCCTTATCAAAAAAATAAGGGTTGTAAATTTAATTTAGGTTGAAATTATTAGCGTTGTACGTTTCTAATAATAACAGTTTGTCCACCTTCTTTGTTGGTGTTAATACCCGAACCATCTGCATTTTTGAATGCATCAAGTTGCCAAGTGTGCGAGTGAATATTTACTGTAAAAGTGTTTGGTACACCAATTAAATCAGAGATATCTTGCATGGCACCAAATTCCCAGCTACCAAGTCTTGTCTCTCCAGCTTGATTGTATAAGGCATTCCAAGACGCGTCTGTTCTTTTGTGATTCATGTTTAACCAAGGCTTGTTTTGTTTTGAAGCAATATTATATTGCCAGATGTACGAATCGTGTTTTGCATCAGCATAATAACTATCACCATCTTCCTGAATGTAAACGTAATTTTCAGTAACACAAAGGTTGTCCGGATTGATGATTCCTGTTCCCGGAGTACTATCACCTTCAACGGCTAATTCTAAAGTTCCTTTTAAAGGATCAGCAGCATCCATTTTTAGTTTGTAAACTCTTCCCCACATCGTATAACCGTCAACAGGAGCGTTTGAAGTAGCTTGTCCGGTTGCTGTAAAGTAAACCTCTCTGTTATTGCTGGCACTTCCTTTTCTGTAGTCAACATCTTCTACTCTTGAAAAACGAATAGCTCCTAATGCATTTACAGTAGTATTAATTACAGCTCCTGTCAGGTTTTTTGCATTTGGAATTTCAACAAAAGAAACAGGATAAGAATTGTTTAAAGTCATGGCAGTTTCTACCTGATTTCCATCATTTCTTTTTAAAGCATATAGTTTTCCGTTTGATAAATCTCCTACAGTACTCATATACATGATCAATTGTCCCGCACTTGCATGTGAAGTTGCGTAAGATTGATCTTCACCAATCATGATAATTGTTTTTCCAGGATACGCTTCTTTTGGTAATGGAACTGCATTTTCCATACTGGCTTTCCCTAAAGCAGGTAAAACTCTGTCGGTTTTGCTTTTGTCTGAAGATAATCCTAGTGGATTAATTCCATGAACCATACTTTCCTGACCACTTTCTCCGGCAGTTAAAAAGATTGGACCAAATCCGTGAATTTCAGGAGTAGCTAAAGTTGCCGAACACAAACGTGTTAAACCTCCAATTCCGTCTACTAGATAATCTCCTTTTACTGGTTTAAAAGTTTTGTCTAAATAAACTCTTGATACAGATTGTAATATTTCGTGGTTGGTAATTAAGATATAACCTTCTCCGTTTGGATTTTTCATGAACCCGGCTCCATCTGGCTGTGCTCCATAAACAAATTTCGGAGATTCCGGTAAAACGTCTGCACTACTGATCAAGGTGCTAATCTGAAGGTTTTCGAAACCAGTCATCGGAAAAACAAAAGCAGGGACTTTTGAGTGTGATGTGAAATCGATAGAGGACTTTACCTCGTTAGTAGCACCTTTGTTGTCATCATCTTGACAACTGATTGCAGAAAGACCCGTAATACCAAGCAATGCTAGCGATCTTAAAAAATTAAATTTCATAATATTTTGGTTTTTTTATTTTGAGCAAAGCTATCCCTCAAAAACAAAATACATGTTACGTCAGTTTTTTATAATTGCTAATAAACTATAAGGTATATATTATTAAATCGTAAATATTGGAAGTTAATTGTAAATTTTATGCGTGTAGGGAAGTTATAATAAAACTGCGGAAAAAATAGAAGTATAATAGCAGAGTAAAGATGCGAAATTGAAAAAGTAACCCTAAAAATAAATCCATCCAATCCGTTTAATCTGTGGCAAGAAAAAGTAGCCACAGATTTTAAAGATTAAAAATGATTTTGTCTCTTTTGAGCTAAAAAGTTTAAACGGTAAGGTATGCAAAGTTTAATTATAGTATTGCGGCACTTTTTTAACTTTATACCTAATTTTTCTGCACGCAGATTTAGAAGATTTAGCAGATTGCACAGATTTTTTTTAAGAGGTAAATAAGATCAGCCTAATCTGCTAAATCTGCTTGCAAAAGAAAAAACGCAAAGTTCGCAAAGCTATAACTAAACTTTGCGAACTTTGCGTAAACCCTTTGCGCGCTCTGCGGTTAAAATTCCCCGAAAAGAAGCTTATTTTTAAGAAAGATATTATTGTTTCTTTCGAATTTTCATATTGACAAATTCAACAGCCAACGAAAATGTTATGGCAAAATACAAATACCCTTTCGGAATCGCGCCAATGTGTTCCCCTGCAAGTGTGGCTTCAGATAAATGCATACTTTCGGTAATCAGCATAAAACCAATCAGGATTAAAAAAGACAATCCTAATATTTGTATAGAAGGATTCTGATTGACAAAATTCCCAACCGGAACAGCGAACAGCATCATTACTGCTACCGAAATAATAACGGCAGTTACCATAATAGTCAAAGCGCCATTTACGCCGTTTGTCATTCCAACCGCCGTTAGGATTGAATCAACCGAAAAGATTAAATCGATTAATAAGATTTGTAGAATAACATTGGAGAAGGATTGTTTTGCTGCCGTCTTGATGTTTTTTTCCTCTTCGCCTTTATGATCTACTTTCTCGCTGATTTCTTTGGTACTTTTATAAATAAGAAACAATCCTCCGAAAAATAAAATCAGTGCTTGTCCTGTAAAATCTGCATTTAGCCAACCCCAGTTTATGCTGAACAAAATGGCTTTCATAGCAATTAGATAAGAAATCCCCATCAACAAGGCAATACGCATGAACATGGCTAAAAACAAACCAATTCTGGTAGCTCTTTTGCGATTTTCTTCCGGAAGTTTACCCGTTACAATCGATATAAAAATGATATTATCAATTCCCAGAACAATTTCAAGAAAAGTAAGTGTTAAGAGTGCAATCCACGCATCGGGGTTTAGGAATACTTCCATTTTTAAGAGCTTTTAATTTATTCTATTTTATGAACTGTTCCGCGTTGTTTTTCTTCAGAGCCCACCATTCCAAATTCAAATGTATAGGAATCCTTTGTAGTGTTTAGGATTTTCATACTGATTGCTTTTTCTTCTGCCATATTTTTTGGGTGTTTCTTTTGAAGAATGTACTCACAATCACTTACCCAACGTACGGTTGATGTATCTGTTTTACCATCAAAGGTTTCAATTTCTATAGTGTCTTTTCGTTCAAATATTGTGGTTTTTTTTACACCGTTTACTTCAAACTCAAATTTGAATTTTCCGTTTTTGAAGTCCTTGCAGTTGTGTTCTGCGTTGTAACATGATACTAATGCTAATAACGGAAGTAAGAATATAATTTTTTTCATTTTTTTGTTTATGTTGTTTTTTGAGTCATCCTGAGCGAAGTCGAAGGAGTTTTAGTAGGTCTTCGACTTCGCTCAGACTGACATTCAGGTTCGCTTAGACTGACATTCGGGTTCGTTCAGACCGACATTTGACTTCGTTTAGACGGATAATACGATTATTTCAATTTTTTTAGCTCGTCATCCGTAAAGTTCTTAATTTCTTTTTCTTTGGCAAACTTTTCGGCATTGTAATTTCCCGATTTATTCTTCGGAATTGATAAACTGTTCCAGTCGTCTTTTTTTAATTGTTTGGCATAAAAAACAATTTGTCCGATATGATAAGGGTAATGTGCCAATTGTCGATTGATGGCTTCAATGACCGTATGGCCTTCGTTTCTGATGTAGATTATTTGGGAAAGTTGTTCGGGTTTTAAATTTTCTAAAGTAGTCAGAAAACAATCCCATCCTTTATTCCAAACCGCTAAAACTTCTTCTTTTGATTGTAAGTCATTTTCAAATTCGGCGTCACGATTGCGCCATTCTTTTTCGCCATCGGTAGTTAGGAAATCAGTCCAACGTGATAACATATTGCCCGAAATGTGTTTTATGATTGTAGCGATACTATTGGTGTCCTCATTTACGGCAGTAAAAAGCTGTTCGGGTTCCAATTGAGCCATTGCTTTTTCGCCTAAGATTTTGTAATATAAAAATTGCTTTTTAACACTTTCTAAATACGATTCGGTTGCATCCATAACTAAACAATTTTAATGTCATATTTGTCTAAAAGGCCTTCAATTCCCTGAGTTGCAAATTGTGCTTTTCGCATCGGATTGAATTCAGGATCAATTTTGTAATTATAAGCTGTTCTAAAGTCAACTGCCGCTAATTGAGTTTCGTTAAAAATAGCGCCTTCAAGATTGCAATTATCAAAAGAAGAGCTTGTGAGATTGGTTCCTATAAAAGTTACTTCTCTCACCGAACAGTTTATAAACTTAGTTTTTGGCATTTTTTTGTTCGAAAAAACAGCGTAGTCTAAAGTGCTTTCTTCAAAATAAACTTGAAATAAAAAGTCATCACACTCATTAAAAGCAATTCCTAAAAGTTTACAATTCTTAAAAGTCACATTTTTTAAACTCGTTCCGGCTAAACTGGTCATCGACAGATTACAATCTATAAATTCGCAGTCTAAAAAAGTATTGTAAGCAAAATTACTGTTGGAAAAATCACAATTTTTAAAAACACAATCTTCAAACTCCCGATTGTTTATTTTTTTATCAATATAAATGACTTTGTCAAATGTTTTCTGAATGTGTATTAGACTTTCCATGAATATTTTTTTGATTTCCGGGCAGTATGTCTTACCCGTAAAATTTGAATTACTTGATTGGTAATTTGGTATGAAACGCTGAAATTATAGATCATATAAACTCTGAAACTACCATCATTATTGGTTTTTTGCTTATCAAGTTTATAAATTTCAGGTTGTGTTTTTAGTATATCGGTACTGTCAAAAATGGAATTAATTACTTTGTCGGCAATTTGGAGTGATTTACTCTCAAAGAAAATATAGAAATGAATATCTTCTAATTGTTGTAGAGCGTTACCCGACCAAATTATTTTCTTCCCCACTTTTTGGCTATTTCTTTGGTTTCTTCTTCAGAATGGAAATTCCCTTTTTTAATGTCTTCTAAAGCATTTTCTATATCTAAATTGTAGGCAGTATCAGAATCAGCAGTAGTGCTATTGACAGATTGTAAAAGATGTTTTAGTTTCTCTACAAAGGAAGGATCTTTGACCTTGTCAATTTCTTGATGAATCCAATTTATTTCTGCTTGCATATCCATAATAAAGAGTTTTAGTAAAGATATAAATTAATCATTAAACAAACCTTTCATGATGATTTTCAATCCATAAAAAATTAAAAACATGGCACTTAAACAAGCTACAATTCCGATTCCTAAAACCAAATAGTGCCAGTTCGTATGCTGATTCATAAAAGCGTTATAAATTAGGGATGGTCCAATGAATAGTAACGGTAATGAACCTGTCACGTATTTGATGCCTTTTCCGAGTAGTTCTTTATTTGTTGCCATTTTTTTTTAAGGTTTCAGGTTTAAAAGTGTTTCAGGTTTAAAGTTGTTTCAGGTTTCAAGTTTTTCGCAATCTTGTCATTTCGACGGAGGAGAAATCACACAAGAAATTCCGTTATGAAAATCGCTAATCTTTGTCGAATTTTGAGTGTGATTTCTCGTACCTCGAAATGACAAATCGTATGACCAAAATGACAAATCGATAGTCTTTTCACCAAAAACATCTCACATTTTACAAATTATAGTTGTCAACAGCATTTCTGACACTTCCATATTTTTTCAGCAAATCAGAGGCTTCTTCATAAGTGACAGGGATTTCTCCCATAATCATCTTGACACCGCGATCGACCAATTTGATGTTGCTGAGCTGCATATCGACCATTTTGTTTCCTTTTACTTTACCAATTTGGATCATGGCTGCAGTCGAAATCATATTCAGAACTAATTTTTGTGCAGTTCCGGCTTTCATTCTGGAGCTTCCGGTAACAAATTCTGGTCCTACAACCACTTCAATTGGAAATTGTGCTGTTAGGGCCAAAGGACTTCCTGCGTTACAGGTAATAGAGCCTGTAGTAATATTATTCTCATTACAAGTTTCTAAACCTCCAATAACATAAGGTGTTGTTCCAGAAGCAGCAATACCTATAACAATATCATTTTTTCCAATATTATTTGCTTGTAAATCAATCCAGGCTTGTGCTGCATCGTCTTCGGCATTTTCTACGGCACGACGAATAGCGGTATCACCACCGGCAATAATTCCGTTTACTAGATCAAAGGGAACTCCAAAAGTAGGAGGGCACTCAGAAGCATCAACAACGCCTAAACGTCCCGATGTTCCGGCTCCGATGTAAAACATTCTTCCGCCTAGTTTTAACTTGGCTACAACTTGTGCTACAAGAGCTTCAATTTGTGGCATCGCTTTTTCAACGGCATGCGGAACGGTTTTGTCCTCGTTATTGATATTAGCAAGCAATTCATGGACAGACATTTTTTCTAAATGATCATATTTTGATGCTTGTTCTGTAGTTTTTGTAAAAATCATGGTATCTTTTATGTGCTGTGTTACAAAGCCTCAAAGTTACAAAGTTTTAAGGCTTATAACAACGAAATATATTTGTACCAATTAGTTTTTTGTGAGGAATTAGAAACAACCTGCTTCTGTATGTTTATGAAATGTGGGTATTGTAAGCGATTTGTCAAATAGAATCTCTTGTTAAGATCTGTTGCTGTTAATTATAAGAAAAAAGCCAACAGAACTCCAAGAACGATCATCGACACTTTAGCGACATTAAATTTATGTCCTTCACTACTTTCAAAAATAATAGTAGAGGAGATGTGAAACAAGATACCGATTACAACTGCTGTAATCTCTGTATAGTATTCGTTTAAAATCGGCAAATATTCTGATGCGATTGTACCTAACGGCGTCATAACTGCAAAAGTTAGCATAAAAGCAAAAATGGCTTTTTTGTTTAAGCTTGCGTTTAGGAAAAATGTCGTTAATATAATGGCAATTGGCAAATGATGAATTGCAATTCCAATCGCTAAATCATGATGATGGCTGACTGGGAAACCTTCTAAAAAAGCATGAATACACAAACTTATAAAAAGCAACCACGGGATTTGGTTCATTTTTTCGTGCCCGTGAACATGACCGTGTTCTGCGCCTTGTGAGAAAAATTCCAGAATGATCTGAAACAGGATTCCCACCATGATAAACAAACCAATATTATGATTGTGTGACGCGTAAACTTCCGGCAACAGGTGCATAACCGTCAAGGATAGTAAAAACGAGCCGCTAAAAGCTAATAAAAGTTTTAGATTGGATTTGTTTTTTGGCTTTAAAAACAAAGCTACAATATAGCCCAGAAGTACCGAAAATAAAGGTAATAAGTAGTTCATTTTTTGTTTAATCGTTTGTTAAGTTTAATCGTTTAACTGTTGGGTTGTTTAATCGATGCAACGGTTAAACAAAGTGGCAATTAAACCATTTTATTTAAAAATCATGATTAATCGTTCGCTTTCAGTCTTATGAAACTTTTTTAGTTTATAATCTCCAAAAGTATCTAAAAGAAAAATACCTGCTTCATTCATTAACTCTTCGAAATCCTTTAATGTTAAGGCTTTTACTTTTTCAGTAAAATGAAAATGCTGGCCTTTATCTTCAAAATCTATTTCTTTAAAAATATGTCCGTCTTGTAGATATCTTTTAATTTTAAAATCGATATCGTCTACTGTTTTAATTTCTTCGGGAACCAAAGTTTCTAAGACCTGAGTTACATTCATGAAATCAATTACAGCAAAACCATATTCGGATAAGCTTTCTTTTATGGCTTTTAAGGTGGTTAGATTGTCGTCGTCACTTTCGAAATAACCAAAACTGGTAAACAAATTGAATATCGCATCAAATTTTTCTTCAAAAGGCTCACGCATGTCGTGTACCTTAAAATGAAGTGTCTCATTACTGTTTTTGCTTGCTTCAGCAATGCTGTTTTCAGATAAATCGGCTCCTATTACGTTAAAACCTAACTGGTTTAAGTAAATAGAGTGACGGCCTTTCCCGCAGGCAAGATCGAGTACTTTTGCTTTTTCAGGTAAATTTAGATAATGTGTAAGATTATCCATGAAAATCTGAGCTTCGCGGTAGTTTCTATCTTTATAAAGAATGTGGTAATAAGGAGTGTCAAACCACGAAGTAAACCAATTTTCGGTGTTACGTTCCTGATTCGGTGTGGATGAGTTCGATGCGTCAGACATTTATTCTATTTCAATTAATTCAAAAGTCCCGCAAATTTAGTGTATTTTTGCCGAAAAATAACTATTTCGCAATGATACCTCGTGAATCATTGTGTGTAAGGTGAAATTTTTAATGCAGATTTGAGATTGATAAGAAATCTGTTTTAATTTAGAGAAAAAATGGAAGAAAATTTTAGAATGATAGCCAAATGTTTTTTTGGTTTTGAAGAAATATTGGAAAATGAGTTGCGTGCGCTTGGTGCTCAGGATGTAGAAAAAGGAGTGCGAATGGTTAGTTTTAAAGGCGACAAAGGATTTATGTACAAAGCCAATTTGTCGTTGCGTACTGCTCTTAAAGTTTTGAAACCTATATATTCTTTCAGGGCGAATAATGAACAGGCATTGTATAAAGGAATTTCAGGTGTAAACTGGTCTAAATTATTGAATGCCAATCAGACTTTTGTTATTGATGCTACGGTACATTCTACTTATTTTAATCACTCTGAGTTTGTTTCTCAAAAGTGTAAAGATGCCATTGTAGATCAATTTAGAGAGCGAACAGGGCAACGTCCGAGTATTGATAAAGCTTTTCCGGATTTAAGAATTAACATTCATATTGATAAAGATCAGGTTTCGGTTGCGTTGGATACTTCAGGGAATTCATTGCACCAACGTGGTTACAGAACTGCTACGAATATTGCACCGATTAATGAGGTTTTGGCAGCAGGAATTTTATTGTTGTCAGGTTGGGAAGGACAGAGTCATTTTCTGGATCCAATGTGTGGTTCGGGAACGTTTTTGGCAGAAGCTGCTATGATTGCTTGTAATATTCCGGCAAACATTAATCGTAAAGAGTTTGCTTTTGAGAAATGGAAAGACTGGGACAATGATTTATTTGATCAGATTGTAAACAGTCTGATGAAAAAGACAAAAGAATTTCATTACACCATAAAAGGTTTTGACAAAGCGCCAAGTGCGGTAAATAAAGCTAAAGATAACATCAGAAACGCTAATTTAGAAGATTACGTTACGGTTCAGGAAAACAACTTTTTTGATAGCGAAAAAGCGGTTGAAGGTAAATTACATATGGTTTTCAATCCTCCTTATGATGAACGTTTGGACATTCATATGGAAGAATTCTATAAAAATATTGGAGATACTTTGAAGAAAAGCTACCCGGGAACAAACGCCTGGTTTATTACAGCCAATCTTGAAGCACTGAAATTTGTTGGATTAAAACCGTCTAGAAAAATCAAACTTTTCAACGCAAGTTTAGAAGCGCGTTTGGTGAAGTACGAAATGTACGAGGGAAGTAAGAGAACTAAGTTTCAGGTTAATGAATAGGAAAAAGGTTCTAAGGGACTAAGTTTCTGAGGTGCTAAGCTTTTCTATACAATTTAAAATAATAATTTTAAGGTTCTAAGATGTTGAGTTGCCAGATTAAAAAAATCTTAGAAACTCAGTATCTTAGAACCTTAGCAACTTAAAAAAAAAAATGACAAAACTACAAGTAAGAGGTTTTTTATATCAGTTGGGATGTTTCGCTATTTTGTTTATAGCAGGAAGGTATTTGGTAGCAAGCTATACGGGATTAACAGGACTTTGGATTCCGGTGACCTCTTTTATTGCCGCGACTTTGATTTCGCCTAAATTTCAAGCAGTAAAAACCAAAGACGGTGAAAAGCTTTTTATGAAATGGATTTTTATAAAAGGAATTAGAGAAATAGGGTAGGTGTTGAAGGTGCTAAGGTTCTAAGTGACTGAGTTTCTAAGCGACTGAGTTTCTAAGAAAAAACTTAGCGACTCTGCGTCTTTGCGAGATTCTAAAAACGAGACAAAGTGTATCATAACTTTTAGTTTTGATTGGTTTGAGATGAGTTTTTCTGATAAAAAATAAGCCACAAATTCAAGAATTATTAAGTTTAATTCGTGAATTTGTGGCTTATTTTTTGGCTGTATTTTTCTCAGTTAAAAAACTCAGAAACTTAGCGACTTAGGAGCTTAGCAACTTAAGAAAACCTATTTCTTCGGAATGTCCTTAATCTCCGGTATGATTACTTTTTTCTTGTAAAGCGGAATAAAATAAGAAACAGTATAATTAAAACCTACTCCAAAATTTCCGTCATAGGTTCTGTTGAAACCGGGAATGTAAAGATTTTCAAAATTCCCTGGTTCTTTATTGCTTACCAAAAGTTTTAACTGAACACCAAAACCAACGAATACGTTATTGAAAACTTTTGCTTTAACTCCCATAGCGACTTCGAGCCAGGCAGCAGTAAGACCATTGTATTTCTCACCTGAAACAATTGATTCTTGTGATGACCAGTAAGGATCTCGATTATAGATTTTATAAGTATTTAATTGTTGACTAAAAGTACTAAAACCGCCTCGCAAGCCTATAGTGATAAGGTTTTCCATATCAAGCCAGTTTTGATACGTATTGTAGTCAAAACCTCCTTTTATATACGTTCCTGTTGCGGTGGAGTTTACTCTGTCGTCATCAGTGGTTTTGTCTTCAAAACCAAGTTCTGCTGCTAAATAGTATTTTTTCGTCAGACGAAAATCACCTGTAAATTCAACACCTTTATAATCTTTGTCGTAAAAACCACGTGTTAATTTGTAGACATCAACACCAACGCGCAGACCGTATCGATCTGTTTTTGGAGGGATTGTGTCCGTGGTAACCTGCTGAGCAGCTGGTTTTTTGATTTCCGATTTTGGTTTTTCCTGAACAGTTTCTTTTGTTTTGGTTGTTTCTTGTGCCTGAACCATAAACATTGAAAACAAGAGAGGAATACTAAAAAAATACTTCAACATGTGTCTCATTTTCGTATTCAATGTTAGTTTTTTTTATGTTAATTTGTTTCATCCAAGGGTTGTCAGCATCAGGGATTATTCGAATGAAAGCTTCTAGATTAAAAATAGTTTTAACACCACAAGCTCTTGAAACATAAATGTTTTGACGCGTGTACTTAAATTCCAGTACATCCGTATTAAACTCAGGAGAATTCGGATTTCCCGAGTCGTAAATAAACGTATAAGTTGTCGTGTCAGCATCTGTTCTTAAAGGAATAGATATAGTGTTCGCACTGGTTATGTACATTGCATCACCAATACCGGTTTTGTTGAAAACAATACCTCTATCTTGATTTTTACCAATTACTTTAAGGTTTTTTACATTCTTTTTTATAGATGCATTGGTTATGTCATAAAAGGAGATTACTAAACGTGGCGTTGTTGGTGTATCTGCATCACAAATGTCATCTTTCTCGCAGCCGGATAAACCAAAAGCAAAAAGCAATAAAAAAGAGATTATTTTTTTCATGTATATTTTTGTTATCTAAGTTCTAAAAGTACAACATTTTCAACATGATGCGTTTGCGGGAACATATCTACCGGACGAACACGTGTTACCTTGTATTTTTCATCCATCAAGGCTAAATCGCGTGCTTGTGTAGCTGAATTACAACTCACATAAACGACTTTTTTAGGTGCAATTTTCAAAATCTGATCAATAACGGCAGCGTGCATACCATCTCTTGGCGGATCTGTAATAATTACATCAGGTTTTCCGTGTTGTGCAATAAAAGCCTCATTAAATACGACTTTCATGTCTCCAACAAAAAACTCACAATTGGTAATATTATTGCGTTCGGCATTGGCTTTAGCATCTAAAATAGCTTCAGGTACACTTTCTACCCCGATTACTTTTTTTGCCTTTTTAGAAACAAACTGAGCAATAGTTCCGGTTCCTGTATATAAATCATAAACCGTTTCGTTGCCGGAAAGACCTGCAAAATCACGTGTTATTTTATACAATTCGTACGCTTGATCAGAGTTGGTTTGGTAAAATGATTTCGCATTAATGCTAAATTTTAAACCTTCCATTTCTTCGAGGATATAATCTCTTCCTTTGTATAATTTAACATCCTGATCATAAATGGTATCATTTGCTTTTCCATTAATTACATACTGCAAAGAAGTAATCTGTGGAAACTTTTCATATAAATGATCTAATAACAATTCTCTGTTCTTTTGGTCCTCTTCAAAAAACTGAATCAAAACCATGATTTCTCCTGTTGAAGCCGTGCGAATCATAAAAGTACGCAATAAACCGGAATGCTCTCTAGGATTGAAAAAAGCTAAATTATGCTCGTTGGCAAATGCTCTGATTTCGTTACGAATAGCATTTGAAGGGTCTTCCTGAAGGTGACATTTTGTAATGTCAAGGATTTTATCCCACATTTTTGAAATATGGAACCCTAAAGCATTTCTGTTTCCTAAATCTTCCGTACTATCAATTTCTTTTTCGGTTAACCAACGACTGTTAGAAAACGAAAATTCCATTTTATTTCTGTAGAAAAACTGTTTGTCTGAACCCAGAATAGTTTCGAATTCAGGAAGTTCAACTTTTCCAATACGTTGTAAATGATTTTTCACCTCGTTTTGCTTGTAATACAGCTGTTGGCTGTATTTCATGTTTTGCCATTTACATCCTCCACAAACACCAAAATGATCGCAAATAGGATCAATGCGATGCTCTGATAATTCATGAAATTTTACTGCTTTGCCTTCATAATAGGCTTTTCTTTTCTTAAAAGTTTGTACATCAACTACATCACCAGGTACCACATTCGGAATAAAGATCACTTTTCCGTCAGGAGCCTTTGCTACTGATACTCCCTTTGCTCCAGCATCAAGAACTTGAATTTGATGAAAGACAACTTTGTCTGTATTTTTTCTTCCCATAGCGCAAAAATAAGGGTTTGTAAACTTTTATAAATTTAAATTTTAAAATATTTTACCATTTTTTTTAAATTGTTAGTTTAATCGACTTTTAAAAGTAACTTTGTTTTAGCAATAATCCCAAAAGCTACATTTTTAACCTATAGTTTTGTTATCTTTTTATGAAGTTGTATCACAATCTTTCACAAATTAGCTTTTTAAAGAAGAGTTACGCATTCAAATTCTTGTTTGTAGCTTTTATAGGTATACATATTCCCCTTATCGGTATTTTGTTTTTTGTGCTTTATTTTGATACTTCTATTTCACCGGCTTCTGTTTTGGTTTTTTCTTTAATAATGACCTTACTGGCAACTGCGATAACACTCTTGGTTTTAAAGAATCTAATTGAGCCGATAGCAAAGGCTTCAAAATCTTTAGACGATTACAGGAATAACAGAAGATTATCGGTTTTGCCAACGGAATACAGTGATGAGGCAGGTTTGCTAATGTGTAATATTCAGGAGTCTATTTATGAAGCCGAAAGTTATATAAATGAAAAGCAGGATTTAATTTATATGCTTTCACATGATTTAAAAAACTTTGCAGGGAATCCTCAAGGTTTAGCCAATCTCATTATAAGCGAAAACCCGTCAGACTCGGTGAAACATCTGGCTGGTTTGATTTGTGAATCCACTAATTTGCAATTTAGATATATCGATAATTTCATAAAATTGTTGAATGAACAGGATCAGATTGTAAAAATGAATCAGGAATTAAAAACGATTGTATTTCCTAATATTTTGCCTTTTATCAATGAGCAGGTTGAACAACGACTGATTGATAAAAATATTAAGCTGACTTTGAGTTTAGAGCTATCTGAAGCTAAATTGAGAATCGAAGAAGGTTTGTTGGTTCAGGTTTTAGTGAATCTAATCAGTAACGCAATAAAATTTTCTTACTTTGATAGTGAAATTAAAGTAAGAATCTATTTTGAAGATGACGAATTGATCATTACGGTCACTGACAAGGGGATTGGTTTTGATAAACACCAGATTGATGAATTGTTTAAAAAGTTCACCACAATGAGCCGATTAGGGACAGCAAAAGAATCCTCAACCGGAATTGGGCTTTATCTCTGTAAAAAAATCATAGAGAGAAATAGAGGTATCTTAAGTGCTACCAGTGAAGGAAAAAATAAAGGAGCTGAATTTAAAATCGTTTTTGAACTCTAATCAAGATCTTTTCTTGATGATTTCGTAATTGATAATGGTGAAAAAATAGAAACAAGTATCTGCTGTTATTTTCCCCAGAATAATTCCGAAGAAATAGTTTCCGCATAAGATTGGCATCCAATACATACAAAAAGGGCGAACGACTAAAAAATCTAAAAACGCCGGATATCCAAACTCTAAAACTAAATTTTTGACAAGAGATACCATCTCGCCAAAAGTGGTTGTTTTGTTTTGAAGTTTATTCTGCTGTGCAATTTTTCTATAAGAAGAAACCAGAATGGTCCCGTAAAAGGCCAGGTATTCGGCAAAGGTAATAAGGTAGGCTGTTGTTAATCCGCTGTAGATTGTGCTAAAGAATGAGGTTAGAAGTGCTGCTGTTGTGCTTGCTAATTCAGCATATTTATACCTGTTAAACCATTCTTTGAAATTTGATTTTGTAAGCATTTTTGTTTGAAGTGACTAAGTTCCTGAGGGGCTAAGGTACTGAGTTTAATTTTGGAATGGAATTTTTTGTTTGAAGTGACTGAGTTTAGTCTTATAATGGAAGATTCTGTTTAATTTGAATAAGATTCTGAGAGGCTAAAATGATAAATTTTGATTTACAATGAAAAGAAAACTTTTTGACTTAGCATCTCAGAAACTTAGTCTCTTTTTCTTAATCAAATAAATCAGATGAAAGATAGCGATCCCCACGATCGCAGATTACAGCTACGATAACCCCCGATTCTAATTGTTCTGCTATTTTTAAAGCTACTGCAACAGAACCTCCGCTGCTCATTCCTGCAAAAACACCTTCTTCAAGAGCTAAACGTTTGGTCATTTGACGGGCTTCGTCTTCGCTGACATCAATCACAGTATCAACTTTTGAAGCATCAAAAATTTTAGGTAAGTATTCTTTTGGCCATTTGCGAATTCCCGGAATCTGAGAACCATCGCTTGGCTGTGCACCAATGATCTGAATGTCCTGATTTTTTTCTTTTAAATAAGTCGAAGTTCCAATGATCGTTCCGGTGGTTCCCATTGCTGAAACGAAATGGGTTACCGTTCCTTCAGTATCGTTCCAGATTTCTGGTCCGGTAGTTTTATAGTGTGCTTTCCAGTTGTCTTCATTGGCGAATTGATTTAACATCAAATAACCGCCTTCTGCGACCTTTTTGTCGGCATAGTCACGTGATCCGATAATTCCTTCACTGGCAGGTGTTAAAATCACTGTAGCGCCATAAGCACGCATGGTCTGTGTTCGTTCTTTTGTAGAATCTTCCGGTAGTACTAATTCTATTTCTATTTGAAACAATTGAGCGATCATTGCAAGTGCAATTCCTGTATTTCCACTGGTTGCTTCAATTAGTTTGTCTCCTTTTTTGATGTCGCCTCTTTCAAGTGCCGATGCGATCATGTTATAAGCGGCTCTGTCTTTTACGCTTCCGCCGGGATTATTTCCTTCTAATTTTAATAGCAGTTTTACATTTTTATTTTTAACCAAATTGACTGTTTCCATCAATGGTGTGTTTCCAATTAGGTTTAGCAGTTTCTGTGGACCCATATTATCTTTTTTCTTTTATTTTAATTTCTGTAGTGGTGGTATTTGTTACAATAGAATCGGCAGGAATCGACTTGGTGATCCAGGCATTTCCTCCTACGATACTGTTTTTGCCAATAACGGTTTCTCCTCCTAAAATGGTCGCATTTGCGTAAATGCAAACATTTTTTTCCACGGTTGGGTGGCGCTTGGCATTTTTCATTTCTTTGCTTACACTCAAAGCACCTAAAGTAACACCTTGGTAAATTTTGACATGTTTTTCGATAACGGTGGTTTCTCCAATAACAATACCGGTGGCATGATCAATAAAAAACGGTGAAGCAATAGTAGCGCCGGCATGAATGTCAGTTCCGGTAATGCGATGTGCATATTCACTCATTAATCTCGAGAAGAGTAACAAGTCCATAAGGTACAATTCGTGACTTAATCGGTAAATAGCAATGGCATAAAAGCCCGGATAGGCTAAATAAACCTCATCAATACTGTTAGACGCAGGGTCATTTTCTAAAATATACTCCGCATCCTCATTTAGTTTTTCTAAGACACCCGGAAGTTTTTCCAGAAAACGTTCCCAGATCGACTCGCACAAGTTTTCCGGTTTTTTGCAGGCCAGAATAGCAATCTCTTTAAATCGTACTTCAAGTTCCTGGATACTTTGGTCTAACGCTGCATTAGAATCAAAAAGAGTGTAAAAAAGCTTTTCGGTAAAGTCTTCCGTTTTGGTTTTGATCCCGTAATTTATATTTAAATGACTTTTTAACGCTTTTATATTTTGTATGATAAGTTCTTTTGACACAATTGTAAAATTGAATGAATATTTTTGAAGCCTTAAAAGTAAGGTGTTTTTTGGAAACAAAGGCATGATTTGCCTAAAGAAATTTTGTTTTGCGAATTGGATTTGTGATAAATAAAGAAAAATAACAGACTACTAATTTATTGTGATTCGGAATAAGTTAAATGCTTAAATTAGCAGTTAAAACACATTAAAATGAAAAACAATCCGACTTTTAAAAGTGCTATTTCAAATTTGTCTTTCCCTGCAAAGGATAAAATTTCGGGAAAATCGATTCACGATCCTATTTTAGGCCTTATTGTAAAAGATTATCCGGCTTTTTGCGATAGTGATTTCATAGCGGTTAAGGAATTGAATGCGTATCGTCAGAAATACATCTCCAATTATTTATCTACGGAGATTGGAGCCCTTTCGGATCTTGAAAAGAATGTTATTGAGTCATTAAAAGAAGATAAATCAATAGTGAGTATTGTTGAGGATGAAGATGAGAACAGAAGTTTTGGACAAAAAATAGCCGATAAGGTAGCTGATTTTGGAGGGAGTTGGACGTTTATAATCTCATTCTTGTTTTTTATCATCGTTTGGATTGCTTTGAATGTATGGATTTTGGTGAATAAAGGTTTCGACCCTTATCCTTTTATTTTGCTTAATTTAATTTTATCCTGTATTGCTGCATTACAAGCTCCGGTAATTATGATGAGTCAGAACCGTCAGGAAGAAAAAGATAGAAATCGTGCCAAAAAAGATTATATGATTAACTTAAAATCGGAATTGGAAATTAGAATGATTCACGATAAAATTGATCATTTGATTATGCACCAACAACAGGAGTTAATCGAAATTCAGAAAGTACAAATCGAAATGATGGATGATATTCTGAACCAGATTAAAAAATAATTGGAGTGTAATATTTGAATTTAAAAGTGTTTATACCAATATCCCGCAACCATAAAAAGGGCATTTAGGATTCCGGAAATCCAAAGTAGTTTGGTGTAGTTTTTTGATTTGTCGAAATAATACAAAAGGATAAAACCAAAAAAAAGAAGGGTAGAATAGAGTGCCGGATACATCTTAAAAGCGGCTAAAAACTCACCCTGAAAAAGTAAGAATAAAGCGCGTTGAAAACCACAGCCTAAACACTCTATTCCAAAGAGCGTTTTGAAAAGGCAGGGTAGCATATAATGTTCTAAACTCATGGGTTTTAATTTTTACAATTTTACAAAAAATATATGATAATGTTTCCGGAGGTAAGAACTGCTATTTTAAAGTTTCTTACTTTTGAGTTCTTATGATTTAAAAATATGAAAGCTTTTAAAATTTTAATAATGCTACTTGCCATTTCGGTCGCTTTATATGAGCAGGTCTCAGCAGAGAAAAATGTCTATATCATGATAATTGCCATTGTGGTTTTCATGTATGGAATGATGCAGTTGAGTGCAAAAACACCAAGTAAAAACCAGGATAAAGAAGAAGAAGATGTTAAGTAAAGGAGATAAGGTTTCTGTTTTAGACGAGGCCATAAACGGAGTAGTGGTTTCAGTTAAAAACAAGGAGGTTTTGATTGAAACGGAGGATGGATTTATGATGACATTTTTTGTCAATGAATTACTTAAAATACAAGATACCAGTAATTTAATGAATTCTATTAAAAGAATTAATTTAGATGAGATTACAAAAGAGAAAACAGAGCCAAAACCAAGAAGTTTTGTGAAAGAACGCAAAGATAAACGCGAAATTTCGGCTCCGGAATTTGATTTGCATATCGAAAAACTGGTTCCGAACAAACGCGGAATGTCGAATTATGACATTTTAACTTTACAGACGGAGACGGCAAAAAGACACATAGAATTTGCGATTAGAAATCGTATTCCGAAAATAGTTTTTATTCACGGAGTTGGTGAAGGAATTCTAAAGTCAGAACTTGACTTTTTGTTGGGTCGATATGACGGAGTAGATTTTCAAGACGCCAATTATCAAAAATATGGCTTAGGAGCGACCGAAGTTTATTTTAGGCAAAATACCAAGTAAAGTACTTTTTGGGTGTGAGATCACCCAGAATATACGGTAAAAAAAAGTCCGTTTTCAGAACTAATTTTAAAATTAAATTAGCATGAAAACGGACTTCTTTTTTGTAAGAAAAAAAACTTTTTTACAAACAGGAATTAAGGTCGGTTATTTCGTTAATAGTTCCCCCAATACATAACTGGTTCCTAAATTAACAAAGTTGTTTCCTTTTTTTATAGAAGTATTTTTAAGTACAATTGTGTGTTTGAACTGATTGTTTACAGCTGTAGTTGTGGTTACCTCTATAATACCACTTGTATTAGCTACACCATCGACTCCGGTCCAGGTCTCTTTTACTGTAGGTGTAGTTGGTATAGTTGTACCGCAAAAGTAATCGTCACTAACTGGAGGGCCAGTAAATAATTTATACAAAAGCTTGTTTACAGTTGACCCGATTAATCCTCTTCTTGGGGAATTTGGAGCTGTTGCTTCATTTTTAATTAATAGAGGATCAATAGCATCAATTGTCATTGCAGATTTGGTATTGTAGGTGTAGATTTGTTTTGAAGTAGGACATTGTACTAGTGGTCTGGTGAAGGCTAAATCCAGTTTATCCACATCAGCTACGGTTGTTGTAAAATCACCAAAAACAACCTGAGGTTGTGTGATATCCAGACTGGATACTGAATAGGTTATATTTTTGATGACAATATTATGACTGTATCCTGTAATTGTGATAGCATTGGTGGTTGAGTTTGTAGATGTTATTGCTGTAGTCGCAATTTCAATTCTTCCGGATTTTGCATACCATTCATTAATCACATTTGGTGTTGTGGGAGGAATGAAGTCGCAAATGTTTGGTATTCCTACAGGTCCGTCGTAACTTCTATAGTAAAGCTTGAATTTATTATCATCGATCTGATATGTATTTGGTTTACCAGGAAGTGTTGGTTCGTTTTTGAAGGTGTCTTTGTCTAATTGTAAAAGCAGTGATTCCTGACTTTTAATTTTATAAACCAATTGATTGTTACTACTAGGACAACTAGAAGCTTGTTTGATGTCGCTAAAATCTAATGTTTCAACAGTTACATCACCATCATCGCAGCCGTTTAATATAAGGGCGAATAACAGAAGGCATGCATATTTTCTCATCATAAATATATTTGGGTCAAAAATAGTGAAAAATTTGGCAATTGATATTTAAGAATTCACAATTGATATTTCTTAACTTTGCCGCAATGAAAAAAGTATATCTCGATAACGCCTCGACAACTGCTATGCGTGCTGAAGTTATTCAGGAAATAACAAAAGTCATGACCGATGATTTTGGTAATCCATCTTCAACTCACAGCTTTGGACGAAACGGCAAAACAATTCTGGAGCTTTCCAGAAAAAGTATTGCCAAATACCTAAACTGTTCTGCACAGGAAATTATTTTTACCTCAGGAGGAACTGAGGCCAATAATTGGATCTTGCGTTCTGCAGTAAAGGATCTTAAAATAGAGCGTATTATTACGACCAAAATTGAACATCATGCTGTTTTATATACCGCCTTGGCTTTGCAAGCGGAGTATACTATTCAGGTTGATTATGTAAAAATCAATCCCGATGGAAGCATTGATTTGACTCATTTGTCCAATTTGTTGTCTGAAGAAAAGAAGACCATCGTAAGTTTAATGCATGTAAATAATGAAACCGGTACTATTTTGGATCTGGATAGGGTAAGTGTTATTTGCAAGCAATACAATACTTTGTTTCATTCTGATATGGTGCAATCTGTCGGCAAAACAGAAATAGACCTGCAAAAAACGCCTGTTGATTTTATTTCGGCTAGTGCGCATAAATTTCACGGCCCCAAAGGAGTCGGATTTGCTTTTATTCGAAGAAATTCGGGATTACAGCCTTCTATTTTTGGAGGAGAGCAGGAAAAAGGACTTCGCGCAGGTACAGAAGCCGTGCACCAAATTGCCGGAATGGCAAAAGCGTTGGCGCTCTCTTATGAAAATTTAGATCAGGAAAGAACATACATTTCAGATTTGAAAATGTATCTTATTGAGCAGCTTGAAATTCATTTCCCGGGCTTTAGAATCAACGGTAAAAAAGAGGATTTTTACAATATCATCAATATCATTCTTCCTTTTTCTTCCGATAAAACTGCTATGCTTTTGTTTAGTTTAGACATGAAAGGAATTGCAGTTTCCAGAGGAAGTGCCTGCCAATCCGGAAGTATTAAACCTTCCCATGTTTTAAAAGAAATGCTTTCAGAGGAAGATTTAAAACTGCCAAACTTGCGAATTTCATTCAGCCATTACAACACCAAAGAAGATATTGACTGGTTGATTGAGAGTTTGAAAACGGTTTAGTTTTTTTAAAGTTTCTGAGGTTCTGAGAGGCTGAGTTTCTGAGTTTTTAGGTTTGCTGGCTCAAAGTTTCTGAGGTTTTTAGGTGTATAGGTATAGCTAACTTTGCGTAAAACCTTGTTTTTACTTTGCGATTAAAAAGGCTCGGAAAGATTTTCTTTTGCACGCAGATTTGGCAGATTGTACAGATTTTTTATAAAAAGTAAATAAAATCAGCGTAATCTGCCAAATCTGCGTGCAAAAGGAATAGGTATAAAATTAAAAAGAAGTCGTAATGCTACAATTAAACTTTACGAACCTTGATTAAATCATGTCATTGCATTTTTCAAATCAACAATTTAACCAAGACCATTTTACATTTCACACAAAAACTATTTACGAATAACCTTCACTTGAGAATCATTCGTTAATTTGATAATCGTTGATGGTTTTCCGGCAAGTTTATCCTGATTTAATTTTACCACATAATCAACACCTTTTACAATTTCGGGACTGATATCCTTAAAAGCGATGGGTGTTGGTTGTCCTGAAATATTAGCAGAAGTAGAAACCAATGGTTTTTTCATTCGCTCTAAAAGTTTAAAACAAAAAGGTTCTTTTACGAGGCGAATTCCAAGCGAATTATCAGCTGCAATTATATTTGCGGCAACATTTCTCGGTTCATCTAAAATTAAGGTAGTTGGTTTTTCAGACAAGTCTAAAAGCTGCCAGGCAACTTCAGGAATGTTTTTAAAAACGTTGTACATCATTTTTTCTCCATTCATCAAAACAATCATACTTTGTGTTTCTGCACGTTGTTTGAGTTTGTATATTTTGGCAACTGCTTCCGGATTGGTGGCATCACAACCAATTCCCCAAACCGTATCGGTAGGGTAAAGGATGATTCCGCCTTCTTTAATAACTTCGTAGGCGTTGATTATTTCCTGATTGATATCCTGACTCATAATTGAAAAATTTACTTTGTAATTGTAATACTTCGTAAAAAACGATACTGCTTTTTATGAAGTTAATTTGTTTATAATAGCGACAATCTTCTCCAGATCAATTGTAGAAAGACCAACGTATAACGGCAGGCAAACTACTCGGGAGGCGATAGATTCTGATACCGGCATTTCAGCACCATTAGTATAAGTAATGGTATTTAAGGAAGGGTAGAAATAACGTCTTGGTATAATGTTTTCCTCTGCTAATGCCTCCTGAACTTTTAATAAGACAGCTTCAGATTCGAAAAGTAAAGGGTAATAGCTATGATTCCACTCGGTATTTTCTCTGATTTTTATGCTTTTAAGGTTTTCGAAATTCAAATGGCTATTGTAAAAATCAGTTACCTTTTTTCTTTCTGCAATAATATGCTCCATATAAGGAAAAAGAGCCAATCCCATGGCTGATTGCAGTTCTGAAATCTTCGCGTTAATTCCAAGGCCATGAAAGGCTAATGGTCCGTTATGTCCAAAATTATGACTGTAGAACAATTGCTGCTGTGTTGCATCGTCATTACAGAACATGGCACCGCCTTCTCCGGTATGAAATAATTTGGTCGCGTGAAAACTGCAAGTGCTTACATCTCCAAAGTTAAATACTGATTGTTTGTTGTAGGTCACTCCAAAACAATGTGCAGCATCATAAATCACTTTCAGGTTGTGTTTTTTTGCAATAGCTTCTATGGCCTCAATATGACATGGATTTCCAAAAACGTGAGTAGCCAGTATGGCAGTTGTTTTTGAAGTTATAGCAGCTTCAATTTTAGTTTCGTCTATCGTTAAGTATTCCGGATTGATGTCAACAAAAACAGGTGTGCAATTTTCCCATACAATAGCAGCCGAAGTAGCTACGTAAGAAAAAGGTGTGGTAATTATTTCTCCGCCTTTGCCAAATAATTTTAAGGCAATTTGTAGCGGTATTGTACCGTTGTTAGTAATTGTAATATGAGGAACGTCCAGATATTTTTTAAGTTTATCTTCAAGTTCTAATGTGAGTTCACCACGATTTGTGAGCCAAACTTTATCCCAGGCACGCTTTACATAAGAATTGTATTCTTCTTGTGGAGGTAGAAAAGTTTTGGTAACAGGAATCATTTTATTATGGATTTAGTAAGTTTAATTAACCTTTAAGGGCAAACTATTGTTATATTTGCGGGGTAAAAATAACAAAAGAATGCTGATTTATCAGCATAAGCGGGAATTATAAAAAAGAGAACCTTTATTAGATGTACTTGAGGCTTTGAAAAACAATATTTTAGGAGTAGTTTTCCTAAGATAAATGAAATGGCTGCCTTTTTGAAATTTCACAAAATTAAAAAACAGAATAAAAACAAAATAAATTTAGGAATACTATGGAAATCAACACTTTTTTGCAAAATTTTGCAGATCTTTTAGACGATACAGATGCAACATTAATAAAACAAGAAACTGTTTTTAGAGATTTAGAAGAATGGGATTCGTTAACTGCTTTGTCGCTTATAGCTATGGCCGATGAAGAATATGAAGTAAAATTAACGGGAGATGATATTAAATCTTCAAATTCATTAAATGATATCTTCGAAATAATCAAAAATAAAGGGTAATTGAAATGGCTACTTTTTCAGTAAATAATATTGCAATTAAAGGTATATCGTGTTGCGTTCCGAAAAATACGGAGCGCAATATAGATTTAGATATATTGACACAGGAAGAAATTCAGAAGTTTATTGATGCAACCGGAGTAGAAGAAAGACGTGTTGCAACAAAAGAAATTTGTACTTCTGATTTATGTTCTGAAGCTGCTGAAAAATTAATCAAAGATTTGAATTGGCAAAAGGAGGAAATAGAAATCTTAGTTTTTGTTTCACAAACGGCCGATTACATTTTACCTGTTTCTGCTGCGATACTTCAAGACAGATTGGGTTTATCGACAAACTGTATTGCTTTTGATGTTCCTTTAGGATGTTCGGGCTATGTGTACGGAATGTCTATAATAGCAGGTATGATGAAAGCAACCGGTTTGAAAAAAGGATTACTTCTTGCCGGGGACACCAGTACTAAACTGCTTTCCAAATCAGACAAAAGTACCGTTCCGCTTTTTGGAGACGGAGGTAGTGCCACTGCATTTGAATTTGACGAAAAAGCAGCTGATTTACTTTTTGATCTGGGTACGGATGGTTCGGGATATAAAACGATAATTATAAACGATGGCGGATCCAGAAACAGAATAAATTCAGATTCGCTAACCTATCATACGATTTCACCGGGAATTGAAAGAAATGCTTGTCAGCTGATTCTTGACGGAATGGATGTTTTTAGTTTTGGAATTTCACAAGCCCCGAAAACAGTAAATAAACTTATTGAAAAGTTTGATATCGATAAAGAGGCAATCAATCATTTTGTATTTCATCAGGCCAATTTAATGATGAATAAAATGATTGTTAAAAAATTAAAATTACCCCTTGAGAAAGTTCCGTATTCCTTAAAAGAATTCGGTAATACTTCTTCTACAACAATTCCATTAACTATTGTGACCGAATTAAAAGACAATCTGACAAATGCTTCACAGGATTTAATCCTTTGTGGATTTGGAGTTGGTTTATCTTGGGGAACAGTAAAAGTAAGACTGGAAAATACTGTAATTTCAGATTTAATTGAAATATGATAAAAAACTTAAATTACATAGATGAAGCTATTTATCTAAAAGAAAAATCTTTGTTTTTTAATGAATCCTGGATATTAGTTGCCCACAAGAATGAGTTACTAAACAACAACGATTTTGTCGCTTTAGACTATTTTGGAAATAAAATTTTTGTCCAAAACTATAATGGCACTATTAAATCTTTTCAGAATGTTTGTCTGCACAGGTTTAATACGATACATGAGGAACCTTTTGGAAACCGGGTTTCTTCTTGTTTGTATCATAACTGGACTTACGGTAAAAAAGGAAATGTAGTAGGGTTAATGTGTCGTAATTCATTTGAGAAAGACCATATAAGTGAATTAAGATTAAAAGAATATGAAGTTGATTTTTGCGGCGATTTCGTTTTTATAAAGCTAAACGAGCAGACAGATAAAAAATTAAGTGATTATTTAGGAAACATATTTAGTCCGCTAGAGGAAATAAGCAAGCATTTTGGTGACAAAACGATTGATTATACAATTGAACATAAAGTCAATTGGAAGCTTTTGGTCGAGAATGTTTTAGAATGTTATCATTGTACTTCGGTTCATGAAAATTCATTTGCAAAAATGGGATTTGGATCAGTTGCTCCCGAAAAATTCGATTTTTTTGATGCACACAGCTGGTGCGAGTTTCCGAAAGGAGAAAGTGCCAAGCCAAGTAAAATTATTGAAAAAGCATTAGCAGACCGAACTTTAAAAATACAGGGCTATTTACATTTTTATATTTACCCGAACGCATTTATTAGTTCTGTAGAAGGAAAAGGGTTTTATTTTGGATTTATGTTTCCGGAATCCCCTTCAAAAACAAATTTAAGAGTACGATATTTTGCTCCTAAATTTGAAAAAGAACTAAATGAGTCACAACAGAATATTATTGATTTTATTAATAACAGTTCAAATGATTCGTTGGATCTTGTTTTGAATGAAGACAAAAAAATAGTCGAAAATATTCAGACCAACTTGGTTAATTTTAAAGACAGTTCTCCAATATTTGGTGATGAAGAGTTTAGAATTTTAAAATTCTATGAATATTTTAATAAGAAAGAATTAAAAGATATATAATGAATCCATTTGATTTATCAGGAAAAAAAATACTAGTAACCGGAGCATCTTCGGGCATTGGTTACGAAACTTGTTTGGCAATAGTAAGACAGGGAGGGACATTTATTGCGGTCGCCAGACGCCAGGATTTTCTCGAAAAACTAATTGAAGACTGTACAGGCGAAAATAGTTTTATAGCTGCTGATTTATCTAAAATGGAAGATATTAAAAGTATTGTAGATACTATAGAAAATATCGACGGTATTGTACATTCTGCAGGAATTGTTTCATTAGCACCGGTTAAATTTTATTCGGAAGAGTTAATGAATGAAATGAGGGCAATAAATTTTGACTCAATAGCCTATCTGGTTAATTTAATTTTCAAAAAGAAAAAGATAAATAAAGGAAGTTCTATTGTTTTAGTTTCGTCAATCGCAGGTTTATTCGGAATGAAAGGAAACGGAATCTATGCGGCAAGTAAAGGCGCATTAATTGCGATTTCGAAAGTATGGGCAAGCGAGTTTGCAAACAGTAAAACAAGAGTAAATTGTGTTTCGCCGGGAATGGTAAAAACAGAAATAACCTCAAAGTCTATTGAAGATTTATCTTTAGAAGTAATTCAGCAGGACGAAAAAAAATACCCTTTAGGATATGGTGACCCTGTTCAGGTGGCAAATCCAATTGTGTTTTTATTGTCTGAGGCTAGCAGCTGGATTACGGGACAAAATATAGTTTTAGACGGCGGGAGAACCTCAACGATATAATTGACAATGAAAGCGAATATAAAAGCCATTTCGTATTATTTACCTGAAGGAGTTTTATCGAATGATTTGATCCATCAGGAGTTTCCGGAATGGGGTATTGAAAAAATCAGTTCTAAAACGGGAATTAATGCCCGACACATTAGTGCTCCGGAAGAGTTTTCATCAGATATGGCCGTTAAAGCAGCCGAAAAATTATTTGCTGAACACCATATTGATAAATCAGAAATTGATTTTTTATTGTTCTGTACCCAAAGTCCGGATTACTTTTTGCCAACAACAGCTTGTATAATTCAGCAGAAATTAGGACTTGAAACCACTATTGGAGCCTTAGATTTTAATTTAGGATGCTCCGGTTTTGTATACGGTCTGAGTTTAGCAAAAGGATTAATTGCGGGACAAATGGCAAAAAATGTTTTACTGATTACCTCAGAAACCTATTCAAAATTTATCCATCCAAAAGACAAAAGCAATAAAACAATTTTTGGTGATGCAGCAGCAGCGACATTAGTAACCAGTGAAAAAGGATTTTGTTCTATTGAAAATTTTATTTTTGGAACAGATGGAAAAGGAGCTGAAAATCTAATTGTAAAACAAGGTGGAATGCGTTTCCCGGTTTCAAACCAAAGTGAAGATGTTGCAGATGAGTTTGGAAATGTTCGAAATGATAAAAACCTGTTCATGAATGGAACCGAAATCTTTAATTTTACAGGAGAGTTTGTTCCAAAACTTACCCAGGCAATTTTAGAGAAATCGAATCTGGTTAAAGAAGACATCGATTTATTTATTTTTCATCAGGCAAATAAATACATGCTGAATCATTTAAGGAAAAAAATAAAGATTGCGGAAGAAAACTTTTTTATCGCGATGGAAAATTGTGGTAATACAGTTTCATCAACAATTCCAATAGCCTTATATGAAGCTCAAAAACAAGGCAGGGTTGATAGCAGTAAAAATATAGTTTTAGCAGGATTTGGTGTTGGTTACTCCTGGGCAGCTTGTAATTTAATTGTAGAATAATGAAAAACTTAATTATAATAGGAGCAAGAGGCTACGGGCGTGAGGTACACGATCTGGCAAAACAATGTTCAGGATATAATACAGAATATACTATAAAAGGATTTTTGGATGATAAATCAGATGCATTAAATGATTTTGAGAATTACCCGGAAATTATTTCAGGTGTTGAAGAGTACAAAATACAGGATAATGATGTTTTTGTATGCGCTCTTGGGAGTGTCAAATGGAAAAAACACTATGTTGAACTTATTCTGGCTAAAGGAGGTAAATTTATTAACCTGATTCATCCTTCATCTACTTTAAATACAAATGCTGTTATTGGTAATGGGGTGATTGTTTTTATGTATTCCAATATCAGTAATGATTGTGTTATTGATGATTTTGTTACGATACAAGGTTTTGTAGGGTTAGGCCATGATACTAAAATAGGTAAATGGTCACATCTGAATGCGTATAGCTTTACTGGAGGTTTTACGGTTTTAGAGGAAGAAGTGTGCTTGAATACCAGAGCATCAGTTTTGCCAAATATAACCGTTCGTAAAGGAGCAACAGTAGGAGCTTCAAGTTTAGTGATTAAAAATGTAAAAGAAGGTACTACAGTTTTTGGTGTTCCGGCGAAAGTCTTGAATTTCTAGATCAAAAGAAACTGTATAATATTGAAAGAGGTATTGAATGAGAGATCAAAAAAGTATTGTTTTAAATTGGGAAGGAAATCCGGAACAACCGTTGGTAAGTATTTTATGCGATACGTATAATCATGAAAATTTTATTCGTGAAACTTTGCTGGGTTTTTTAAGTCAGGAAACGAATTTTCCTTTTGAAATAATCGTACATGATGATGCATCTACAGATAAAACGGCAGCAATCGTAAAAGAATTTGCAGATCAATACCCCTTAATTATAAAGCCTGTTTTTCAAACAGTGAACCAATATTCACAAAAGATTAATTTCTGGAGTGATGTTACTTTTCCGAAAGCAAAAGGAACTTATATAGCCCTATGCGAAGGAGATGATTATTGGATCGATCCCTTAAAATTACAAAAACAAGTTGATTTTTTAGAAAACAATGCGGACTATGCCATAACATGGACTGACTTTTTAATGAAAAAAGAAAGTGAAATGGTTCCAAATGATTTTAAAGATTCGCTACCGGACATTTATACGATTGACTTTGATAATTTATTTGTTCCGTATTGTACCTATACCTTAACAGCTGTATTCAGAAAAACGGCAGTTGATCCTCTTGATTATAAAAAATTTGCTTACGGTAAAGACAACACACTTTATGCGCTGGTATTGTGTAACGGAAAAGGGGCTTACATGAATTTCCAAAGCGCCGTTTACAGGTGGCATTGTGGAGGAATCTACTCCTTGCAGAAGCCATTCACTCAACGTTATTCTTCGTATTTGAATGTTAAAGAAATTTACGAACACATCATCCCTCAGTCGCAAACAGCAAATGTTAAGCGTGTTATGAAAACGTTATTAAAAGCTTCAGCATACGAAGCCTTAAAATCGGTTCATGATAAAACGCTTGATAATACAAAGCAAAAAGAGGCAATTAAAGAATTTTTAGATCAGGCCTCTATAGGAACCAGAATCAAATTTTTTATGCGTTCTTTAAAAAGTAAGATGTTGAAGTAAAAAAAAACTACTTTTTCCAGCCAATTAAAGATTTGAAAAATAGAAGGACTTTATCAAGACCATTTATTTTTCCAAACAACTTTTTGTCGGTTTCTTTTAACTGATTGTAGAAAGCCAAGTTATAATTACCGGCATTTCTTATTGTACGCAATAAGGTTTTGGTAATGTGGCTTTCAAGTAATTCGGAATTGTAATTGTTAAGTTTGTTGTTTTGTTCAATCAAATGTTTTGCTGCTGAAATAACCTGAAGTATTTCTTCCGAAGACAACCCTTTTTTTAACGATACTGCATTTAAGTAAGAATCAATTTTTGGGTCTGAGCTTTCAATTCCAAATTGGCTCAGTTGATTGATTTTAACCTTTCTTACCGATCGGTTTACATTGTCAATTTTGGTTTTACTGATGTTGTTATCGTGCTGTCTGTAGTCTAGTAAGGATTCGGGGATGTTGTAAAAGGCCGTTTTAGCTGATAATCTGCTCCATAAATCATAATCTTCCACAGGTACATATTCGTTTTCGAATTGAGCGTTGTTTAAGGCTGTTTTTCGAAGCATCACAGTTGGATTTCCTATAACGCAGCTGTGTAGAAATGAAATTTTTATAGCATCAGGTTTCTCGCTGTGTTTTATGAGTTTGTTCTTTTTAGATCCAAAAAAAGTAAACCAGGTTCCGCATACTCCAATTTCAGGATTGTTTTTTAAAACTGCAATTTGTTTCTCAAAACGTGTAGGCAATGCGATATCATCTGCATCCATCAAAGCGATGAAATCTCCTTTAGCGATTTTCAGACCTTCATTTCTAAGATTTGCCGGACCAACGTTAATGTCTTTGTTGATTATAATAATTCTCGAATCGTTTCGTTGATAATTAGAGATTACTTCCAGGCTATTGTCGGTAGATTTGTCGTTAAGAATAATTAGTTCAAAATTCGTGAAAGTCTGCTTTAGAATGCTTTCGATACTTTCAGCTAAAAAATTACCTGCATTGTAAACGGGCATTATAACAGAAATTTCGGGAGTTACCATAAACTTAGTTTATTATTAAAATGACAAATATATAATATTAACTTAGTCTATTTTATATAATTCAAAAGTAATTTTGTGTGATAATTTGCGAATGTTTCTATCTTTGTTTTTTAACAAAATTTTATAATGAAAAGAATACAAGTTGGTTTTTTGGTCTCATATGATTACGAATTGCTTAAAAATGCTATACCTCAGGTGTATAAGGAGTCCGATTCAATTTTTTTAGCAATTGATAAGGATAGAAAGACTTGGAAAGGGGAGTCTTTTACGGTTGAAGACAGTTTTTTTCAGTGGATTAAATCAGTTGATGTTGATTCAAAAATTCAAATTGTGGAAGATAATTTCTATCGTCCGGAATTAACAAGTATGGAATGCGAAGTTCGCGAGCGTAAAATTCTTGCAGAAAAAATGGGAATTGGAAATTGGCTGATCCAATTGGATGCCGATGAATATTTTTTGGATTTTAAAGAGTTTGTCTCTTTTCTGAGGTCTAAAAACCATTATTTGGATAACCCTAAAAAACAGCAGGTTCAGATTTCTCCTTTTTTAATTAATATGTATAAATGGGTTGAGAATGGGGTGCTGTATGTTGAGAAACCAACAAAAATTATGGTCGCCACCAATTATCCAAGTTATAGAGTCGGACGTCAAACCCGTAAAAGAATTATTTATTACAAAGGTGCCGTGCTTCATGAATGCCTTTCCAGAACAAAAGAAGAACTGCAAATGAAGTTCAATAACTGGGGACACGATACCGATATCAATAAAAACGAGTTTCTCAAAAAATGGGAAGCTGTAAATGAGAGTAATTATAAAGAGATGCGCAATTTCTTCTATATGGAGCCTGAAAAATGGAAAAAACTGGCTTTCGTAAAAGGAACCACATTTAAAGAAATTGAGCAAAATTTAGATTTCCTAGATGTACTTCCAACATTTTCGTACATCTCAAAGAAAAACTTCGGACAATGGTTCAAACATTTATTTAAGTAATTCTATTTTAGAATATCCTTATAAATTTTCAAATAATCAGCAGCAGCAACTTTCCAATCGAAACTTGCTGCTCTTTTTTTCATCTCTGTTTCGATTAGGTTTTTGTTATTTTCAAAATGATCCAGTCCGTTTAGTAATACCTCTTTCATGTATTCGGGATCAAAATCGGACCAATAATTAGCCATTTCGCCACCAATTTCAGGTAAAGAAGTTTTATCAGATAAAAAGACCGGTTTGCCAAAACTCATTGCTTCAATAGGAGGTAAACCAAATCCTTCTCGTATAGACGGGAAAAGAAAAGCGGTACAGTTTTTCATGTAAAATTGTTTTCCCTCATTACTGATCTTACCTGTTAAAAAAACCTGGTTCTGAAGCCCGTTTTCTTGTATAAGATCCTTAATTACCTGCCCGTATTTCCTGTCATTATTTCCGGAAATAATCAAATTGAAATCTTTCATTAACCTCATCATGTTGATAATAGAGGTGTAGTTTTTTCTTTCGATAAAATCTCCGATAGTATAAAAGAAAGGTTTGTTTACAGGAACGGTACTTACAAAACCCGAAGTATCTAATAAGGTAGAAATTGGATTTCCGTTGTATATAATATGTTCCGGAACATTTGGGACATCAAAATAATCATGAGTTTGCTTTTTTGCAAATTCAGAAATATAAGTAATAGCGGTCGCTTTATTTAGTTTCTCCGTAAAAAGTCGGTTTCTTTTATGATTCATGTCAGAAGAAACTTCTTCGTGAAAATTGACATCATGAATCGTTAAAAGATATTTAGAATACGATCTGGGTTCTAATTTAGAGTTTTGATTTACAGAATGCCATAAATCAAATTTATGTAGCGGTCTGAAGGTTTTATACCTGTGAAACGACCTGTATTTATGGTATTTGAATGAATCGCCAAATTCGTCTTTTAGTAATTTAGGTTGTCCTGCGTTGAGATGCAGTTCTAAATCCTCAAAATTAAGATGTTGCAGACCTTTAATTAGTTCATAATTAAAAGTGCCTAAGCCAGTAGCCCTGTTGTTGATATTATGGGTCTCTAAGAAAACACTTTTTTTGCTGGACATTTAATTCTTTTTTTTACGAAAATACAATAATAATTTGAAGTCTAAAATTCTATGCGTATTTTTGTTTGTTCGTAAAACACAACTGAATGAATTTCAAGATAAATCCGATTTTTAAAAATAGTACCGAGTCAATACTTAAAAATATTGAAACATTTAATACTTCAGGAACTCTTTTTGGTAATGGAGATCGAAATAAAATAAAGCTTTTTAGTTTAAATGAGGAGACCATTAATATCAAGTCATTTAAAATCCCCAATATTGTTAATAAAATCGCCTATAAATACTTTAGGAAATCCAAAGCCAAACGCTCTTTTGAATTTGCTACTATCTTATTAGAAAAAGGGATTGGAACTCCTACGCCCCTTGCATTTCTTGAAAATTTTAGCTGGGTTGGATTAAGGGACAGCTATTATGTAAGCCAGCATTTGGTAACGGAATTGACTTATAGAGAACTGGTAGAAATCGCGAATTATCCGGATTATGAGAACATTCTAAGACAGTTCACTAAATTTACTTTTGAGTTGCATGAAAAAGGAGTAGAGTTCTTAGATCATTCACCCGGAAACACTTTAATCAAGAAAAAGGAAGCTAATCAATATGATTTTTTTCTGGTCGACTTAAATCGAATGAATTTTCATGAAAATATGAGTTTTGAACAACGCATGAATAATTTCAGACGTTTAACTCCAAAGAAAGAAATGATTGCGGTGATGAGTAATGAATATTCGAAGTTCTATACCGCTAAATCTGAACTGGAGATTTTTGAGCAGATGTGGCAAGATACAACGCAGTTTCAGGAAGAGTTTGCAAAAAAGAAAAGACTTAAAAAGAAACTTAAATTCTGGAAGTCTTAAGACGTCATTCGGATTTTTTTAAGTTCCTGAAAACGTATGGCCACACTCATGGCATTAAGATAACAAATTATAATTCCTTTTTTACCGTCTAAAAAACCAAAGCGAAGCAAGTATTGATTCAGGAACTGGTAAAGCGGACGGATATAAAAATGAAAAAAGTTTGGATTGGTTTTCTTTAGCAGTTCTTCCTGCGCCTTTAACTTCCCGTAAAAAATCATTTTTTGCTTGTAATCCTCATAATTGGAATACGAATGATGAATCAGTTTGTGTTTTAATTTGCCGGTTTTTCCGTTTACAATTAATTTCTCGTGAACAATCTTTTCGATGTTATAAATGGCGTTTTCTTTTTTGAAAAGACGAATGATTTTATCTGTTTGCCAGCCACTAAAACGTAATTTTTTGTTTTCGAAAATGAAATTGCGATACATAAAATAAGCAGGATAACTGTCGGCTTCATTAATTATAGCGTTGATTTCCTGCTGCAATTTCGGAGTTATTCTTTCATCTGCATCAATAAAAAGAATCCATTGATTGGAAGCAAGGCTTAGTGCATAATTTCGTTGCAAAGCAAAGTTGTCAAACACATGTTGAAAAACTTTTACATTTTTAAAGCTTGAGGCAATTGCTACTGTTTGATCCGTGCTAAAAGAATCAACAACGATTATTTCATCTGCAAAAGACAGATTGAGAAGCGCTTCTTTTATATTTGACTCCTCATTATAAGTGATAAGCAAGGCCGATAAAAGTTGTTTTTCAGGCAATATCATTTTGTTACTTGCTTATGTTTTGATTTAGAAACAATTTGATTGTATCGCTAAAAAAATCAGGTCTGAACTCCTCATATAAAAATAAGGCTTCTTTTTTGAGCATTTTTTCCGTTTTGTCCACAAACAAGTCCGGTCGGAAATCTTTAAGATGCACTGAGAGATGATGGATTCCATCTTCAAAAGTGGCCCATATTTTTTTCTCAATCCAAGGAGAGAAAATAATAAAAGAGGGTTTTTCTAAGGCTTTTGCCATATTGATTGCACCCCCGTCGTTTCCGATAATTAAATCACATTGATTCATAATGGCAATAAAGGATCTTAAATCATCGCCTAGTAAATCAAAATAAATTTTCTCCTGAGTGGAGGGTTTGCAGGCATTAAATACGGTTTTGGCGCTTTCAAGTTGCTTTGGAAAATAATTAAAAAGAATATTTACATCCTCCTGATCCGCAATATAATCGACAACTTCGGCCATGAAGGCTAAAGGGTATGTTTTTAGTTTTTCACTTCCTAAAAGACTGATCATAATTGTTTTTCGGTCTTTTTGAACTTTATGTTTCTCAAAAAGCGCAATGGCATCTTGGTTTTCCTTGTCCGAAACAAATAATTTCGGAATAGGATCTGTCTTTATTTGTAAATCCAGAGGTTCCAGTAAAGAAAGACGTCTTTCAATCGCCAGACCCAGATTGGTTTTCGGATAAGATTCAAACGGAATATTGTCTGTGTAAAGAAAGTTTCTACCCGGTTTTTTGTACGAGATTTTTCGTTTGGCATTGCTTAAGAGAACCAACACCCAGCTTTCTAATTTGGAGTAGGCGTCAATTAATACATCATATTTTTCATTTCTGATCTGTAAACCAAGTTGAAGTAATTCTTTTTTGCTTTTTCGATGTTTTTCTTCAAACAGGATAATATTATCAATACTTGAATTGCCTTCGAGAACAGGAGTTGTTGAGCTGTAAACCAAATAATCAATCTGGGCGTCAGGATAAGCAATACGCAGATTGTTGCAAATGATACTGCTAACCAAAACATCACCAATCATTTTTTGCTGAATTACAAGTATCTTCATATAGAAAAATAGAATTTTTTTTGAGAATACAAATTGAAGCAAAAAATTCCAAATTCCAATTATTTTATTGATTGGAATTTGGAATTTTATTTGTCTTTCGAAAAGTAATTTTCTTTTTAAATTACCAATTGATTATTTGTTACTCTTTCGTTAAAGGATTGAATATAGGTTTTTAAGAATTTTTCTGCTTTTTGGGCTCGGACTTTATCAATTTTCATTAAATTATTGTTCAATAAAACATCCTTTTTCCAATTATACAATCCAATTACCTTGTTGTCTGAAAATGAAACATAGTAATCGTCCTGAATATAATGATAAGTTCCCTGAAGATAGTACACAACAAAATTTTCTTTTGATTTGTAGCTTTTTCCAAAACTCACCATATCGGTTTTGATATGCAGATAATCCAAAATACTAGGCATAATATCAATTTGTTGGAAATTTTTCTCGCTGACACCTGTTAATGCCGGATTTGAAGGATCAAAAAATAAGATTGGAATTCTGAATTTGCCAATGTTAGTTTGATCTGTTTCCCGATCTCCACCAGATGAAGTGTGATCTGATGAGATAACAAACAATGTATTTTTGTACCATTTCTGTTTTTTTGCAGTATCAAAAAATTTACGAAGAGAATGATCCGCGTACGCTATACTTTCGTGTATGTCAGTTGTTCCTTTAGGGAATTTATTCTGATATCTTTCCGGTATAATGTAAGGGATATGCGAAGAAATAGTAAATATGGAGCTGAAAAACGGCTTTTTAAATGTGCCTAGTTTCGTAGCGTAAAATTGCAGGAATTCTTCGTCAAATATGCCCCATTTTCCATCAAAAGCATCCTTTCCTTGGTATTGATCTTTTCCGTAATATTCATCAAAACCTGCTGCTTTTGCGTATTTGTCAAAGTTTTGGCTGCCATTAAAAGCACCATGAAAAAAAGAAGTAGTGTATCCTTGTTCCTTAAATATCAGGGGTAGACTATGTACTTTGTTTAAAGCATAACTGGACGATATATAAGAATCGTTCATTAAACTCGGGATGCTTGATATGATCGAAGGAACAGCGTCAATTGATACTTTTCCGTTTGCAAATCCATTTTTGAAATAGTATGATTTTGTAATAAGGGAGTCTAAAAATGGCGTTTGACCTCTTCCGACATTTTCATTTCCAAAACTTTCTAAAATTATAATGACAACATTCTTTCGTAGCGGTGCCTGATTTGATTTTATGGAAATGATTGGATTGTAAGTCTTAGACAATTCCTTACTGTCGTAGTAGTGTGTAAAAGTATTGCCCTCTTTTTTGAATAAAGTTTTTAAAATAGAAAAAGGAGTATTTAACACTAATCCTGCATTGTTGACTTCACCATATTCAATAGCATCTACAATTCGGAGTGGTTTTTTTCGAAACCCACCACGGCCAATAATTAAAATGACAAGCAGCAATGCAATTCCGTAAGAGCATTTTTTTAAATAGTTCTTTTTGGTTAAATTGTTGATAACAATTTTGTCTTTTGGATTTGGCATCAACATCCAAAGTACAATGCTGGTCAATAAAAAAGAAACACCAACATACCAATATTCTTTTAAATAGGAAGGAATTAATCGGATAATATCATTTTCCATACCTGTAGCAGTAATCAGTCCAAAAGTACTCCTTCTACCCGTAAAGCGGTAATAGATAATATCAATAAAGTTGGTAGAAATAAGCAGAAGATTAACTGCGAAAAAAGTAATTTTTAATGTTGTTTGGTATAACGGCCTGTATTTAAAATTACCCGGAATTATATGTAGAATAAGGAAAATACAGTTTATGTAGGCTATAACAGCTAAGTCAAAAAGCAGTCCTCCGATAAAAATTTTAAAAGTAAATTGTTCAAACAGTTCTATATTCATAATGAAAAATAGAAATCTGCTAAGTTGGTAGGTCAGTAATATTAAAGTAAATCTTTTTAAAAATAAAATTACGTTTTGATTAATATTGTTCATTTAAAAATTTTAGGTTTTTTTTAAAAATGGGATTTTAATTTTTGCGCAAAAGTATAAACCCAATTTTAAAAAAAACCTAAAAAAATTAATATTTTGTTAACATTAATTTAAACAGCTACATCGTATTCGCGAAGTGCATTGTTTAATGAAGTTTTCAAATCTGTAGAAGGTTTGCGTGTACCAATGATTAGGGCACAAGGAACCTGAAATTCTCCAGCAGCGAACTTTTTAGTATAACTTCCCGGAATTACAACGGAACGAGCCGGAACATAACCTTTTCTTTCAACTGGTTCGTCACCCGTAACATCTATAATTTTTGTTGATGCAGTAAGACAAACATTAGCACCAAGAACGGCTTCTTTACCAACATGTACACCTTCTACTACAATACAACGAGAACCGATAAAAGCACCATCTTCAATAATTACCGGAGCAGCTTGTAAAGGCTCTAAAACACCACCAATACCAACACCACCACTCAAGTGAACATTTTTACCGATTTGTGCACAACTACCAACAGTCGCCCAGGTATCAACCATAGTTCCTTCGTCAACATAAGCTCCGATATTTACATAACTTGGCATTAAAATAACACCGCTTGAGATGTAAGCTCCGTAACGTGCAACTGCATTTGGTACTACACGAATTCCTTTTTCAGCATAACCTCTTTTTAGTAACATTTTGTCGTGGTATTCGAAGATACCCGCTTCTAATGTTTCCATTTTTTGAATTGGGAAATACATTACTACTGCTTTTTTTACCCATTCGTTTACCTGCCATCCTTCACCAACCGGCTCAGCAACACGTAATTTTCCTGTATCTAATAATTCTATAACCTCTCTAATGGCATCAGTTGTAGTAGTTTCTTGTAGTAAAGCTCTGTTTTCCCAAGCTTGTTCGATTATCGTTTGTAAAGAATTCATAAGTTTTAATTTTTGGCAAAGATAGCGTATTTGGCCAAAAGCAAAAAGGTAAAAGCAGTTGAAAGTGTTATAAATATAACATTTTGTGTTTAATTTGATAAACAAAATTGCGTACTAAAAATTATAGTAAATGAAAGAAGACTATTTTTTTTCGTTGTTATAACAGAATAACCTTTGCAATTTATTTCTAAATTAATTTAAGAATAATAACGGAATCTGTCTCGATGCTAATTTTTTAAATTTAGGTGTACTTTTTTAATTGAACTTGAAAAAATAAGTGCTGACTTAAAGAAGCTTTATTATTTAGTTGGATTTGTACCGTAATTCTTGACGCAAATTTGGTTTTGAGCAAATCAATGGCAGGTAACGATTTATAATCGTGTCTTTTTCTTGTTAAACTTTTGAGCGTCAATTTGTATCTTGCAACAGATTTAATATGGAAAGAATGAAAGGGAAAATACAAATAGGTTATTTAGTTTCATATGATTACGAATTATTAAAAAAATCAATACCAATTATCTATCAGGATGCGGATACTATCTTTTTTGCAATTGATAAAAAAAGACTTACATGGAAGGGAGATTCTTTTTTTATAGAAGAATCATTTTTTCAATGGATTGATAATTTTGATATCGAAAATAAGATTGTCATTTATGAAGAGGATTTTTACGTTCCGACCTTAACAACGATGGAGTGCGAAATTAGGGAAAGAAAAATGCTTTCGGAGAAGATGGGTATAGGAAACTGGTTAATTCAAATTGATAGTGACGAGTATTTTGTTAATTTCAAACAGTTTGTTTACGATTTAAGAGAATACGATTCTTATCTTGAAAATCCGGAGAAAAAACCGGTTCAGATTTGTGCTTTTTTGATCATGCTTTATAAATACACAGATAATGGAATTCTATATGTAGATAAACCTCAGAAAGCAATTTTTGCTACAAATTACCCCGAGTATATGTTTGGACGCAGAACCTACGGGCGTCAAATTTATACTAACAATATAGTCTTGCATGAGTCTTTATCCAGAACAGAAGAAGATTTACGTTTTAAACTTAAAAATTGGGGACATAATGCAGAAGTTGACAATGGGTTCCTGGTAAAATGGCTGAAGGTTAATGAAAATAATTATAAGGAATACAGAGACTTTCATTATTCAAAACCTAAAAGATGCAAGAAATTAGCTTTTTTTCCTACAAAAACAATAAGCGAAATAAAAGACATTATTCGAGAAGAAAATAGACTTAACAGGTCTGCTTCATTGCTTTGGTTTAAAAATTTTGAACAGAGAATTAAATTTTTAAGTAAAAAGTACTTTTTTGGCATCGACAATAAGAGTGTTTCTGACTAATGAGGGAATAAATCGAAAAAGAAAAATACACTCTGTTATTGGAGATCTTATAAGGATTCTAAAAAAAAAGAACTAGTAAATTTTCTGATTACAGATAAAATTATTCCAGTTTATTGCGTAATAACCAAAGGAATAAATAACGTTTTAGAATGGCAAACGAGTTTATGTAAGCAAGAATATAACCTTCCTTTCCATCTAAAAAACCAAGTTTTGCGAAATATTGATTCATAAAATTAAAAAAAGGCTTTAAAAGAAAATGATACATATTGGGTTTGATGTTTTTCATATGTAAAAGTATTGCTTCCTCTTTGCTTTTTAAACTTAATCGCAAGTTGTATTCGTCGAAATCTTTATAAGTGTATGAATCGATTCTGTTTTTTAATATTTCAGATTTTCTAAAGAAAGCAATTATAGAAGGTTTATTCCTGTTATTAGATAAAGAGATTTCTACTTTTTTTCTAAAAAGGAAGACCCTTTTTCGGTATATAAATTCGCCATAATTTATTTTCTTTTTAAAAAAATGAAACGTCTGTTTGATGTAGTAAATTCTATTTGCTTGCGGATTAGAAATTTTGAGTAAAATTTCATTTTTAAGTTCAGTAGAAATATATTCTTTTAGATCTAATAGCAGTATCCAGTCGTTTTGTACTTGGTTAATTAATAGATTTTGTTGTTGGGTTTTATTTGTGATAGTTTGTTGTACAAGAGTTGCCCCACATTTTTCGACAAGTGGTAGGATAGCATTGTTACGTTTATTAGTGTTTATTAGAATGATTTCATGAGCAAATGAAACGTTGTCTATAAGTTTTTTAATATCGTTTACTTCGTTAGTGCAAAAGGCAATAACACTGATTTTGGGAGTTGGTATACTGGATAACATAGAATATTTTTGTATGAAAATACGTATTTTTTAATAATTTTTAAAAATAAAATTAAAAATGTCTAAACTTCCCATTTTAATGTATCATAACATCTGTCAGTGTGAAAATGAAAGCAATAAACTGACTATTTCAGCACGAAATTTAGAAGAGCAACTTCGATTTTTAAAAGACAATAACTACAGAACATTTCATTTTGGTGAATTGGAAAAGATGCAGGTTATTCCCCGGAAAAGTATTGTTCTTACTTTTGACGACGTTACAGAGAATCAACTGATTTATGCAGTTCCGTTATTGGAGAAGTTCAATTTAAAGGCCAGTTTCTTTATTCCTTTTTCTTATATTGGTAAAATAGACTTATGGAATGAAAACTCAAAGTTCCCTGGAGAGAAAATAATGACTATGGATCAATTGAAATGTCTTAATAGTGATAAAATAGAATTAGGTTATCATTCGTTTGGACATAAAAAATACAGTTCATTATCTGCTTTGGAAATAGAAAATGATTTTTTAAAATGTGAAGAAGTGATGACAAAGAACAATTTGAAAGTTTTCCCGGTCTTAGCGTATCCTTACGGTAATTATCCGAGGGAAAACAAGGAAAAAGCAGAATTTAAGAGCGTAATCGTTGAAAATAAAATGAAATTTGGTTTAAAAATTGGTAATCGCCCCAACTATTTTCCTTTTAAGGATCAATATGAGATAAAACGAATTAGTATTGAAGGGCACGATAGTTTAATGATCTTTAGATTAAAAATAAGATGGGGTAAATTAAGACTATTTTGAGTCTTTTTCAATGAGCATCATTTTAGCATATCTGGAGAAAACCCCGTATGCATCTATTGCTGCAGCAGCAAGACCCGGAACGCCATCAAGATATACTCTTTTGATAATATAGGTGTGGAAAAAACGATAAAAGGGCTTGAAAATCAACAAAAACAAAGTTACTTTTTGTGCTTTAGAAATGCACATTTTTGCTTGAAACCAAGCATATTTATCTTTTTTACTTATAAAATGTAAAAGCCCTCTGTAGGTATAGTGTATCATATGATTTCGTAATACACCAGGTTTTGACTTAAGAACTAATCTTTCGTGTACTTCATTTTTAAATAGTAGATCGTCATTTTTCATCAAACGAACAGTTTTATCTGTATAATGAAATAAAAATCGATTCATGAAAAAATGAGGAAACCAGATTTTATAAGTACTAAATTTATTTGACTCGATGCTTTTTAATATTTCTCTTTTAAGTTTTTCAGATACTCTCTCATCAGCGTCTAAAAATAGAATCCAATCTCCCGTGGCATAGGGTATGGCATAATTTCTTTGATTACAATAATTATCGAATTCTCTGAAAATTAAATTGCTTCCTAAGCCCGAAGCAATTTCTGGAGTTCTGTCATTACTGTATGAATCTAAAACAATGATTTCATCTGCAAAGGAAACCGATTTTATTGCTTCACTAATGTAAAACTCTTCATTGTGAGTAAGAATGATAACGGATAGTTTTTTTGTGTTTCTCAATTGCATAATTTAATTATTCTAATAAGTAATGTGTAATATTGTGTTTTTCAGGAAGAAACGCTCTATCACAATTATTTGAAGTTTTTTTTTGAATATGTAGTACTAAATTTCAATGAAAGAAGTGAAATTTGATTGATTTAAAGAGTCAATTTATTGTCAATGACCCTTTCGTTAAAAGATTGAATATATGCTTTCAGAAATTTTGTAGCTTTTTTGGTTCTGGTCTTGTCTGATTGCATCAAATTTGTTTTTAATAAAACATCTTTTTTCCAGTTGTATAAGCCAATTATTTGATTATTAGCGAAATTTATATAATAATCGCCTTGTATATAATGATAAGTTCCTTGAAGATAATTGATTACAAAGTCGTCTTTAGATCTGTAGCTTTTTCCAAAACTAATTAGATCAGTTTTTATATTTAAGTAATCGAGGATACTAGGCATGATATCAATTTGTTGAAAGTTCTTTTTAGTAACGCCAACTAATTCGGGGTTGGAAGGATCAAAAAATAGTATTGGAATTCGGTATATTCCAATATTTGTTTTGTCTGTCTTTTTATCTCCGCCGGAAGTATGATCCGATGAAAGAACAAACAAGGTGTTTTTATACCATTTTTCTTTTTTAACAGTGTTGAAAAATTTTCGTAAAGAGTAATCAGTATAAGCTATACTTTCTTGTATTTCAGTAGTTCCTTTTGGAAATTTTCCTTGATATTTTTTTGGAATTGTATACGGGAAATGAGAAGAAATTGTAAATAAAGAACTAAAAAATGGCTTTTTAAAAGTGTTCAATTTATGAGCGTAAAATTGTAAAAATTCTTCGTCAAAAATCCCCCACTTTCCATCAAAGGCATCATGTCCTGTATATTGGTCTTTTCCATAATATTGATCAAAACCGGATATTAGTGCATACTGATTAAAGTTTTGACTACCATTAAAAGCACCATGAAAAAAAGAGGTATTGTATCCTTCTTTTTTAAGAATTTGCGGAAGACTATTTGTTTTATTTAATGAATAACTGGATAATATGAATGCATTATTCATTAGACTTGGTAAACTCGAAATTATGGAGGGAACCGCATCTATAGAAACTCTCCCGTTTGCAAAACCATTTTTGAAATAATAAGATTTTGTGATGAGTGAGTCTAAAAAAGGAGTTTGTCCTCGTCCGATATTTTCATTCCCAAAACTTTCCAAAATTAAAATTACTACATTTTTCTTTATAGTAGGTTGGTTAGGCTTTAGTGAAATTATCGGGTTGTAAATTGAAATTAATTCTTTTTCACTGAAGTAATTAACTTTGTCAATATCCTCTTTTTTAAAGAGAGTTGTAAGAATGGAGAAAGGGGTATTTAAGACTAAGCCTGTATTGTTAAGTGTGCTGTATCTAATTGCATCTACGACCTTAATTGGTTTTTTTTGGAATCCTCCGCGTCCTATAATTACAATTACAAGTAGTGAAATAATAAAACAGGCATATTCTTTAAAACGGTCTTTCTTTGTTGAATGTTCTGGATTTGTATTGTTTTTAAAATTCGATAGTAAGAACCAGAATAAAATACTAATAATAAGAAAAAAGAGCGTAACGTACCAAAACTGTTTTAAAAAAGAAGGGATTAGTCCTAATGTTTCATTTTCCATTCCTTTTGCAGTGATCATGGCAAGAGTGCTTCTTTTTCCTGTAAATCTGTAATAGATAATATCAATAAAATTGGTAGCGATAAAAAGAAGGTTTACAAGATAAAACGAGACCTTTAAAATATGCTGATAAGCCGTATTATATTTTAAGTTACCGGGAAGTAAATGACCAACTATAAAAATACTGTTTATGTATACGATAGCCGACATATCAAAAGACAGTCCTCCCAAAAAAGTTTGAAAAGTAAATTCGGTAAACAATTCAATATTAAATAAGTAAAAAAGAACTCTGGTGAATTGATAGAGTAATAAAACGATAAGAACTCTTTTTAAAAGCAAAGAAATGCTTTGTTTGTAACGGCTCATTTATTTGTAGGTTTTTGTATTAGAAGCAGCTTCAAAATTAACCTGACAAAGTGGTAATCCTCTTAAAAATTGATATGCTTTGATGTTTAGTTTATATTCGTAAAACAGATTATTTGGGAAGGCTTTTAAGTCTGTAGAGAATTTACGAAAACAAAAAAATGATTTGTAAATCAAAGTATAAAATGATGCTTTTCCTGGTTTTTTAGTACAACTTTCTTATATCTAAAAATTAAAACAATGGTCTGTAAACGTTTTTTTACTGTTATAATATGATAAAAGTCAGATTTTGTGTTTTTACTTCTTGTTAGTTTTGTACCCTAATTCGGACAATATAAAGTAAGAATTGTCAGTACCAATCCAAAACAAATTAATCTACTAAGATATGAATAGCGAAAATCAGCTCCAAAACCGAACCATAATAGATAAAGAAGTCTCGTGGGACAAAACTCAGGTGATTATGAGTAAAACCAATGCATTTGGTATCATCGAATATGCAAATGAAACTTTTATAGACGTTTGCGGATATGAAGATTACGAGCTTATGGGGCAGCCACATAATATCGTCAGGCATCCCGATATGCCCAAAGTAATTTTTAAAGTTTTGTGGGAAAATCTTAAAGTAGGTAAAAACTTTCATGCCGTTGTAAAAAATCTGGCCAAGTCAGGAAGATATTACTGGGTTATTACTGATTTTGAAATTGCGAAAGATGAAAATGGCGTTATTGTAAATTATTTTGGAAGAAGACAAGCCATTCCTCAAGAAGTCATTGCCCTGCATATTGAACCCTTGTACAAAAAATTACTGCAAATAGAAAACGCGAGCGGAGTGGAGTTCAGCGAAAAATACCTGATCGGATTTTTAGAAGAGAAAAAGAGATCTTATGTAGAATATATCAAGGAACTGATTTTAGACCACGAAAGAGCACAATCTAAGTCTTTCCACCAGGAGCAAAAGGAAGAGGAGGAAGAGGACGAAAGAGGTTTTTTTAGTCGTTTATTTGGTAGATAACCCCATTTTTTTAGGTTTTAATGTTGGATGAGTTCGCTTTGAGTAATCAAGGCGGACTCTTTTTTTGTAAAATGAAATAATTCTTTTTTCAGGTTTGTAAATTTTCCTTTCTATCTTTGATAAAAATTACTAAAATGCCAAGAATCCTCTCTATAGATTACGGACAAAAACGCACCGGAATTGCCGTTACAGACGAAATGCAGATTATCGCCTCGGGTTTGACAACGATTCCGACGAATACTTTAATAGATTTTCTGAAAGATTATTTCGCTAAAGAAAAAGTAGAAGCGGTCTTGATCGGGGAGCCTAAACAAATGAACGGGCTTCCGTCTGAAAGTGCTTCGATAATTAAAGGATTTGTAACGCATTTTTCAAATATCTTTCCGGATATGAAAGTAGTGCGTGTAGACGAGCGTTTTACTTCAAAAATGGCATTCCAGACGATGATAGATAGCGGATTAAGCAAAAAGCAACGCCAGAATAAAGGGTTGATTGATGAAATTTCGGCTACCATAATGCTTCAGGATTATCTTTCTTCAAAACGATTTTAGCATTTTCTTTTTTGGAATCTTCAAGGATTTTAGAGTTTTAAATTTCCTAACTTTTATCCTATGAAATTAGTTTTTTTTTGCAATTATAAAAAGTACCTTTGCGTTTTAAAATAAATTTGTTATGCCTGACGAAACAATACGTTCAAATAGTGAAGTAGTTCTCATTGGAGCTGGAATTATGAGTGCCACTCTTGGAGTAATTTTGAAAGAGTTACAACCGGATATTAAAATTGAAATATACGAAAGATTAGATGTTGCTGCAGCCGAAAGCTCTGATGCTTGGAATAATGCAGGAACCGGTCACTCGGCCTTTTGTGAATTAAACTACACTCCGGAAAAGGCAGACGGAAGTATTGATCCTAAAAAAGCAATAAGTATAGCGGAATCTTTCGAGGTTTCCCGCCAGTTTTGGGCCTACTTAGTGCAACAAAATAAAGTTCCCTCTCCTGACAATTTTATAAAAAGCGTTCCGCATATGAGTTTTGTATGGGGAGATAAAAACGTTGAATATCTTAAAACACGTTTTGAAGCTTTACAAAGCAATCCAATTTTTGCTCAAATGACTTTTAGTACCGAATTTGAACAATTGAAACAATGGATGCCTCTTGTAATGGAAGGCAGAGAAAATAATGAAAAATTAGCAGCCACCTTTATGCCGATTGGTACCGATGTAAACTTCGGTGCATTGACCAGAAGCATGTTTAATTATCTGGAAAAACTGGATGGTGTGTCGCTGCATTTCAATCACGAGGTTCAAAAAATGAGACAACGTGAAGATAAATCCTGGAGAATTAAAATTACCGATTTAGCTACAGGACAAAAAAGAAAATCTTATACCAAGTTTGTTTTTATCGGAGCTGGTGGAGGTTCATTACCTTTATTAGAAAAAGCCAATGTTCCGGAAGGAAATGGGTACGGCGGTTTCCCGGTAAGCGGGCAATGGTTAAAATGTACCAATCCTGAAGTGATTGCAAAACATCAGGCAAAAGTGTACGGAAAAGCAAGTGTTGGAGCACCTCCAATGTCCGTTCCACATATTGATACCCGTGTCATTGATGGTGAAAAAGCGCTTCTTTTTGGGCCCTTCGCCGGATTCTCTACGCGATTCTTAAAAAACGGATCGTATCTGGACTTGCCTTTGTCTATAAAAGCAAACAACGTAATCCCGATGTTATCAGCGGGATTTCATAATATTCCATTAACCAAATATTTGATCGAACAAGTGCGTCAGTCTCCAAAAGACCGAATGAAAGCACTTCGCGAATATTTACCAACAGCACGTTCTAAGGACTGGACATTAGAAAGAGCCGGACAACGTGTTCAGGTGATTAAAAAAGACGAAAACGGTGGTGGAGTTTTAGAATTTGGAACAGAAGTAATTAATACACACGACGGAACTTTAGCGGTTTTATTAGGCGCTTCTCCGGGAGCTTCTACAGCTGTTTCTATCATGGTGGACTTAATTAGCAGATGTTTTGCAGATCAAAGTAAATCACCTGAATGGGAAGAGAAAATGAAAATCATGATTCCTTCTTACGGTAAAAACCTGAATGAGACACCGGAGCTTTTAGAAGAAATGAGAAAATATACTTCTGAAGTTTTAAAATTGAAAAACTAGAATCAACTACTTACTATTATAAACAACAAATCCAGATGAATTAATCTGGATTTGTTGCTTTTAGCTCTTTCGTAATTTTTAGTATTTTTTCTGCCAGATTGCTCATCCAGATCAATTGCTCGATCACCATCTGAGCCTCCTGCATTTTAGCCTGACGGGTTTCTTTATCAAGTTCATCGTCTGCCGCCAGACGCGTAAAGTTAATGCGTTTTAATTCTTCAAATTGCAGGGTTACATCTTCCTTATCAAAAAAAGTATCGGTTATAATCGTTTCGTTTTTTAAAACCGAAATAGAATGATCAAGATTCAATAATATCGTTTTAATAATATAGTTGAACGATTCCGAAGCAGATGTAGTTTGATGCGATTGGATATAAGTAGACAAAGAAGCCAAAGCCGATAGCAAAGAATGATTCAAAACCACCAGTTTATTGACCAATGGCAGCGTTTTTTGCTTTGATTTAGGTTCTTGCATCATACGTTGAAACGAGGTCGTTAAATTGCCAATTTCAACAAAAGCATGTTTTCTGGCTAATCTGTAGGATGTTGGTGTTTCTCCTTTTTTATTGTAAAAATCAGCAATTTCTTTAAGGTAATTTCGATTGGCGCGAATCGAATTTTCAATGTGTATTGGAGTGTTGATAAACTCCCAGGCCGGCCATAAAAATTGATTGGCAATAAAAGCTAAAATAGCTCCTGCAAGCGAATCTAATATTCTAAACTGGATTACTTCTACAACATTTGGCGTTAGAATTCCGTAAATAAAAACCACATACATGGTTACGAAAGTGGCACTTATTTTATAGTTAATCTGTGTAAATGAGATACCCAGTAACATACAAACAATAGAAAATATACTCAACGCCACATGGTTCTGAATAAGGGATACAATCCCAAATGCCAGAAGTCCGCCTAGTACAGTTCCGAAAATTCGATTATACGAACGCTCTTTTGTTAATCCATAACCCGGACGCATGATGACAACGATGGTTAGTAGAATCCAATAGACATTCTGAAAAGGAAGAAAGTTCCCAACAACAAGACCAATCAGAATCGTAATGGTCAGTCGGAGCGAATGTCTGAAAATAGAAGAAGAAAAACTCATATTTTCAATAAGTGTACGAAGCGGATAATACTGTGGTGTCAGAAATTTTTCCAGTTCCTTGTCTTTGTCTTTCAATTTGTAAGATTGCATGGCAAGCGAAAAAGCCCTTTGTATAATCTTGATTTTTCCAACCTGATTTTTAGCATATTTCAGCATATTGGTCAGCATGAGAACTCCTTCGTTTGCTTCGTCTCTTCCTAAGCTTTTTTCATAGTCAAAAATGGCAAATTCGAGCGCGTCCAATTCATTTTTCAGATCATTTTTGTCCACATAAGCGGCAATATGATGTACATTTTTGGATAGTTTTTTTAAAGTGGAAGCCAGTTTGTACGCCACATTTTGATACGTTCTTAAAACGTCGGGATGTTTGTCAAACTTTTCATGAAGTTTGTCGTAATCAAATGAGGTATATAATGCTAATTCCTGAATTTCAACAAGCGTTATGAAAACAAGTAACATTTTACGATTCTGACTGGTGGCAGCGGAAGTGCTTTGATTTCCAATTAACACTTTCCTTAAATCTTCGTTGATTTGGTTTAGTTCTACCTGAACAGCCAATTGCTTTTGAGTTATTTTCTCGCGATTCGCTTCAGGGCTCCATAAATCTCCTCTTAGTTTTAAATATTTTGCCGTTAGTTTTATGCCTTCAGCAATTTGTAATTCAACATATTTATAAGGTTGTACAAAATGAAAAATAAGCGAGACAATGAGGTATAAAATACCACCAATAAAAATAAAACCGGAATATTCAACCGCATCCCAGCCTTCATGTAAATGGCCAAAAGACAAAGAAATTGAAAGTAATGCAGAAAAGGATACCAAGGTAGCGCGCTGCCCATAAACAGAAATCATACAGCATAAAAACAGTAACAATCCTAAAAACGGATAAAATAATATTGGGAACGGATAAGCAAGATTCACCAGAAGATTTACACCCGAAACGATTAAGGAGGCTACAATAAGACCTTTTATTTTATGCGTTAACGTACTCGGAATATCACTCGGATAGGTATAAAACGCACCTAAGGCAATCGTAAAACCAATTTCAAAATGTCCCAGAAAGTTCAGGATCAGAACAGGAACAACAGAAGCAATAGTTACTTTAGAAGCATTTAGAAAAGAGGTACTATTGGTAAATTTGGAGATACGATTAAACATATAGTATGGTTTACCAGCAAAGGTAAGAATTGTACGAATTCTTTTGGCACAATTATAGCTGAGTTTTTAATAAGCATGCAAAAATGAGATTAATATGTTGTTTAGAATTATTCATTGACTATTTTTTACTATTTTTGCCAGCTGAATTAGGAGAATAAAATTCAGTGTTTTCCAGTAGATAATACAAAAAATAATACAAATGATTTTACCAATTGTAGGATACGGTGATCCAGTTTTAAGAAAAGTGTGTGAGGTAATTACACCGGAGTATCCAAACTTAAAAGAGATATTAGCAAACATGTATGAAACCATGTACAACGCTTATGGTGTTGGACTTGCTGCGCCACAGGTTGGAATAGCAATTCGTTTGTTTGTAATTGATACAACTCCTTTTAGTGACGATGAAGATTACTCAACAGAAGAACAAAATAAATTAAAAGGTTTCAAAAAAACATTTATCAACGCCAGAATCGTGAAAGAAGAAGGCGAGGAGTGGAGTTTTAACGAAGGTTGTTTAAGTATTCCTGATGTTCGTGAAGACGTTTACAGAAAACCAACCGTTACAATCGAGTATTGTGAAGAAGATTTTGTTGTAAAAACAGAGGTTTTTGACGGTTTGATTGCCAGAGTTATTCAGCACGAATACGATCATATTGAAGGAGTGTTGTTTACAGACAAAATATCTTCTTTAAAAAAGCGTTTGATTCAAAAGAAATTAAAAAATATTACAGAAGGCAAGACTTTTCAGGATTATAAAATGAAATTTGTTGCTGCCAAAAAAGGCAGATAATTATTTTTGATAAAAAAAGAGACAATAAAAAATAAACGAAATTCTTAATACAAATTATAATAAACATGAATTTAGAAAAAATATTAGCTGTTTCCGGGAAACCAGGTTTATATGCTTTAAAAGTACAGACTCGTACAGGATTTGTAGCTGAATCATTAACTGATGGAAAAAAAATCACTGTAAGCTTAAAAAGTAATGTAAGTTTATTGTCTGAAATTTCGATTTATACACAAGATGGTGAAAAGCCGTTGACTGAAGTAATGCAACGCATTGCGGTTAAAGAAAACAAAGGTCAGGCGATTTCTCATAAAGAAGATAATGCAACTTTAACAGCTTATTTTAAAGAAGTTTTACCTGATTATGATGAAGAAAGAGTTTACCCATCAGATATTAAAAAAGTATTAAACTGGTACAACACTCTTCAAGGAAAAGGTTTAGTGACAGATTTAGCTCCGGTTCCAACTGAAACTGAAGAAGCTCCTGTTGCTGAGGAAAAACCAAAAAAAGCTGCAGCTCCTAAGAAAGCAAAAGTTAAAAAAGAAGAATAGTAAATTTTACATTCAAATATAATAATCCTGTTAAGATGTTTTCTTGACAGGATTTTTTACTTTTACACCGTTCGGTTATACAATCAAAAAAACGTCAAAAATGAGCAAAGAACTTCAACTTCAGGCTTTCGAAAGATTATTAGTTATTATGGATGAACTTCGTGAGCAATGTCCGTGGGATAAAAAACAGACTTTGCAAACCCTGCGACACCTTACTATTGAAGAAACCTACGAATTAGGAGATGCCATTTTGGACAATGATTTGAATGAAGTTAAAAAAGAACTTGGAGATCTGTTATTACATATTGTTTTTTATGCTAAAATAGGCAGTGAAACCAATGCTTTTGATATGGCTGATGTGTGCAATGAAATTTGTGATAAACTGATTCATCGCCATCCTCATATTTACAGTGACACGGTTGTAAAAGATGAAGAAGAAGTCAAACAAAACTGGGAAAAACTAAAGCTTAAAGAAGGCAAAAAATCAGTTTTAGAAGGCGTTCCGAGAAGTTTACCCGCTTTAGTAAAAGCCAGCAGAATACAGGATAAGGTAAAAGGTGTAGGTTTTGACTGGGAAGAACCGCACCAGGTTTGGGATAAAGTACAGGAAGAATTAGAAGAATTACAAGTAGAAGTAAAAGCAGGCGATCAGGATAAAATAGAAGCCGAATTCGGAGATGTTTTATTCTCTATGATCAATTATGCCCGATTTTTAAATGTAAATCCCGAAGATGCTTTAGAACGCACCAATAAAAAATTCATTAAGCGTTTTCAATATTTAGAAAGCAAAGCAAGTGATATGGGCAAACCTTTAATGGATATGACTTTAGCTGAAATGGATGTGTTTTGGAATGAAGCAAAAAAACAGTAATTAATTCAGGTTGCAGGCTCTCTTATCTCAAAAATGAAACCAGTGATACCTCATTTTTTGAATTGCCTCCTGCTTTAGCTGGAGGAATACGTTAAGATTAAAGGGCTTTAGCCAAAATATACTACACCTCTTTCGGTGAAATTCAACTGTTTGCTGATCAGTTATTTATTTCTTGCTAAAGGACAATATCATTAAGTTAAGGTTGTTATAAAGCCCAAGTAGATTTTAGCGGAATGAAATAAAAAAATCCGCAAAATCTGCAGAATCTGCGTGAAAAAAATAATAATTTAATGAAATTAAGCTAAAGAAGAAGGCTGTTTAAATAGCAACAGATTGAAAAATAATAATTAGCAATTTGAGTCAATTATTCCGCCAATCGTTTTAGGGAATTGATGTCTTTGAGTACAATTTTTTTTCCAACCAATTCGATTAGTCCGAGTTTATTGAAATCGGATAATAAACGAATACAGCTTTCAGTGGCAGTACCAATCATTCCGGCTAATTCTTCACGAGTAAGCTGAACTTTTAAGGTTTTGTCTGTGTTTTCACCAAAAGTAGCCAGTAAGTATAATAAAGTTTCGGCCAGTCTTTGTTTTACGGTTTTTTGTGCCAATGCGATTTTGTCGTTTTCAGATTCTTTTAAATCTTCGCACACCGATTGCATCAGATTCATGGAGAACTGATTGTTATGGTTAAAAAAGTTGATGATTTCTGTTTTTGGAATAAAACAAACTTCCATATCAGCGACAGCTTTTGCACTTAGATTTGCGGGTTCGTTACTGATCATCGAGCGTTGCCCTAAAAGTTCACCTGATTTAACAAGCTTTACAATCTGATCTTTTCCGTTAGCACTTAACTTAGAAAGTTTTCCAATACCGTCTTTTACGCAAAAAACACCATTGGTAATTTCACCTTCTTCAAAAATCGCATCCCCTTTTTTTATGCTTAATGTTGTTTTGCTATTTGCTAATCTAATAACCTCATCTTTATTCAGTGCTTTTAGAGAAGTAAGCTGTCTTACGATGCATTGATCACATTTGTTCATAGCAAAAAAATTTACTGCAAAATTACGATTATTCGTATTCAAAACCCCAATTATGCTGGAAAAATAACAACAAAAAATTATTGATGGCCAGTATTTTTTTATTTCTGTAAAGTTAGAATTGTAATTGCGTGCAGTACATTTAAGTAACATTGTATTTTTTGAATAGCCGTTGGTTTCAACCAACGGATTTAAAAGGTGCTGATGTAAGGCTTTAGCCCAATATTATTAAGCTAAGGATTCTCAAAAAAGTCTCACGCAGATTTAGCGGATTTAGCGGATAAAAAAAAATCCCCGAAATCCGCAAAATCTCCGTGAAAAAACATTTTAATTTGAATGACATTAGGCTTTAGCAAAAAAATTAAAGAATAAAATTTTGGCTAAAGCCTCCGAACTAGGACCTACAGTACCGTTGGTTGAAACCAACGGCAATTCAAATCCGGATTGATTATTTACAGTGGGAAGTGCCAATTTTAGAAGTTACAGATAGTATTTGCAATAAAAAACTCTCCTGATTTACTTTTTGTGTTTTATCCAAAATCGTATGTAAGAGTTTTAATATCATGCTCCAATTATACTGGAAAAATAACAGCAAAAAATTATTGATAGCTAGTATTTTTTTATTTCTGTAAAGTTAGAATTGTAATTGCGTGCAGTACATTTAAGTAACATTGTATTTTTTGAATAGCCGTTGGTTTCAACCAACGGATTTAAAAGGTGCTGATGTAAGGCTTTAGCCCAATATTATTAAGCCAAGGATTCTCAAAAAAGTCTCACGCAGATTTAGCGGATTTAGCAGATAAAAAAAATCCCCGAAATCTGCAAAATCTGCGTGAAAAAACATTTTAATTTGAATGGTATTAGGCTTTAGCAAAAAAATTAAAGAGTAAAATTTTGGCTAAAGCCTCCGAATTCAGACCTACAGTACCGTTGGTTTCAACCAACTGATTTAAAAGGTGCTGATGTAAGGCTTTAGCCCAATATTATTAAGCTAAGGATTCTCAAAAAAGTCTCACGCAGATTTAGCGGATTTAGCAGATAAAAAAAATCCCCGAAATCTGCAAAATCTGCGTGAAAAAACATTTTAATTTTAATGAAATTATGTTTTAGTAAAAAACTTAAAGTATAAAATTTTGGCTAAAGCCTCCGAACTCAGACCTACAGAACCATTGGTTGAAACCAACGGCAATTCAACTCTTTGCAATGAAAAGTACCAATTTTAGAAGTTACAGATTGTATTTGCAATAAAAAATTCTCCTGATCCGCTATATATGCTTTTTTAGCTGGTTTTCTAAATGCACTGCGGGTTTGTAATTATCCGGTAGCTGCGAATGATAAATATCATAGTTAAAGTCTTTTGTGATTTATAAACTTTGCAGAAGTTAAAATAACATATTATGAGCGAGCAAGGGTGTTTTCATTGCGGATTAACCATTTCTAAAGACGAAGAGATCAATTTTGATGAAAAAAAGTTTTGTTGCAAAGGCTGTAAAACAGTTTACGAGATTTTCAGCGTTCATAATCTAACCTCTTATTATGATTTTGAAAAAGCACCGGGAGCTACACCGCAAGATATTCAGGGCAAATATGATTTCCTGGAAAATGAAGCCATACTATCTAAACTACTAGAATTTCAGGAAGGAAATACTGCTATTGTATCCTTAAGTATTCCGCATATCCATTGTAGTTCGTGTATTTGGATTCTGGAAAACCTCAATAGGATGCAACCCGGAATCAGTAACTCGCAAGTTAATTTTCCGGACAAGAAAGTTCGAATTACTTTCAATTCGGAACTCGTTTCTCTTAAAACTATTGTTTACCTGTTAAGCTCGATAGGATATGAACCTTATATAAGTTTAGAAAATTATGAAACCGGAAAAAATAATGTAGATCGTAGTCTGACTTATAAATTAGGGGTTGCCTTCTTTTGTTTTGGAAACATTATGTTACTGTCATTTCCGGAATATTTCGAAATAAAGGAATTTTGGTTAGACAATTACAAACCATTTTTCAGGGTTTTGATTTTGATTTTATCATTGCCCAGTTTTTTATATTCAGCAAGTGGTTATTATGTTTCGGCTTATAAAAGTATAAAGGCCGGAATGTTAAATATTGATATTCCAATAGCCCTGGGTATTATTGTAATGTTCATTCGAAGCACTTTTGATATTGTAATGGATTATGGTTCAGGTTTTTTTGATAGTTTAACGGGACTGGTTTTCTTTATGCTCCTAGGGAAAATGTTTCAGATTAAAACCTATAGTTTTTTAAGTTTTGAAAGAGATTTTAAATCCTATTTTCCGATCGCCGTCACCCGAATTGATGCTGACGGATCTGAAGAAAGTGTTCCGGTTTATGATATCGTAGAAGGCAATAGATTAATAATCAGAAATCAGGAATTGATCCCCGTTGATGGTATTTTGATTAGTGAAAAAGCAGAGATCGATTATAGTTTTGTTACCGGTGAAGCTATTCCGATTACCAAAAAATCAGGGGATAGAGTTTTTGCCGGAGGAAAACAAATTGGGAAAGTGATCGAAATGGAAGTTTTACATTCGGTTTCGCAAAGTTACCTGACACAGTTATGGAGCAATGAGATTTTTCAGAAAAAGGTACTGCAGCAGCATAAAACCATTACGGATACGATTAGTCGTTATTTTACGCCTCTGTTGTTATTAATTGCTATTGCAGGTTTTGGATATTGGATTGCTATTGATGCAAACATTGCTTTTAATGTCTTTACGGCGGTGCTTATCGTAGCATGCCCTTGCGCACTGGCACTGACAGCACCTTTTACTTTTGGGAACATCCTCAGGATTTTAGGAAAACAAAAATTCTATCTTAAAAATGCGCTCGTAATTGAGCAGCTGGCAAAAGTAGATACCATAGTTTTTGATAAAACAGGGACGATCACCACCAGTAAAAAGGCAAATATCAAGTATGACGGGAAACTAATTTCAGAAGAAAATAATGTACTTATAAAAAATGTACTACGTGCATCAAATCACCCGTTATGCCGAATGTTATATGACTTTTTACCTGAAAATAAAAAGACTAAAATCGATGATTTCTGCGAAATAACCGGAAAAGGAATTCAGGCCTCAGTTGCTAATAAAACAGTAAGGATAGGTTCAGCAGTATTTCTTGACGTTCCTGTTTCCGAAGAGACGCAGGCTGGGAAAACTTCGCTTCATATCGAAATTGACGGTATTTATTATGGCAGATTTACATTTCAAAATCAATATCGGGAGGGTTTAGAAAAATTGTTTTTAGCATTAAGCAAAAAGTATCAGATAAAAGTACTTTCGGGTGACAATGATGGTGAAAGAGCCAATTTAGAAGCAATCCTGCCGGAAAATACAGAATTGGTTTTTAATCAAAAACCCGAGCAGAAATTAGAATTCATTAAACAACTCCAGGAAAAAGGACAAAACGTGATGATGGTCGGAGATGGTTTGAATGATGCAGGTGCTTTGGTGCAAAGTAATATCGGAGTTTCAATCTCAGAGAATGTGAATGTTTTTTCACCCGCCTGCGATGCCATTTTAGATGCGTCGGAGTTTGCCCGCTTAGGTTATTTTTTAAAACTTTCGAAAAAATCAATTCTTATTATAAAGATGAGTTTTGCTTTATCCTTACTCTATAATATTGTTGGCTTATCTTTTGCTGTTACAGGCAATCTCCTTCCTTTAGTGGCCGCTATAATTATGCCTTTAAGTACGATTACTATAGTTGGATTTGTAACTTTTGCTACTAACTATTTTAGTGCTAAGAATCTACGGTAAACTAAAAATATACGGAAGGTGTTTTTATAAAGCCAACATTCCTCCCTTACCATGATAAATATCATTTTTTATACGCTCGTTACACAATAATTTTGGTAACATAAAATTTAGAGTATGAGTGTCATTTATCTGCTAATTACAGTAAGTATTTTCGTAGCAATTGGATTCTTTATTGCTTTTATCGTTGCTGTCAAATCCGGACAATACGACGATGATTATACCCCCTCGGTCAGAATGCTTTTTGACGATGAGACCAATATTACCCCCAAAAAGAATAAATCAAATACAGAAGAAAAACAAGTATAATTATGGAAATGGAACAGTTTTATTACGACAACAAAATTGTAAAGAAGTTCATTTACGCTACGATCCTCTTTGGAGTCGTAGGGATGTTAGTAGGACTGACCTTAGCGGTTATGTACCTCTTTCCCAATATAACCGACGGGATTCCCTGGCTGAGTTACGGGAGATTAAGACCTTTGCACACCAATGCGGTTATTTTTGCCTTTGTAGGTAACGCCTTTTTTGCAGGGATGTATTATTCGCTGCAACGATTGCTGAAAGCCAGAATGTTTAGCGACTTTTTAAGTAAACTTCATTTCTGGGGATGGCAGCTTATTATCGTTGCCGCTGCAATTACGCTGCCGTTAGGCTATACTTCCTCAAAAGAATATGCAGAGCTCGAATGGCCAATTGATATTGCTATTGCGCTTATTTGGGTTGTAATGGGGATTAATATGATTGGTACGATGTTGCGTCGTAGAGAACGCCATTTGTATGTAGCCATTTGGTTTTATCTGGCCACATTTGTTACCGTTGCCGTATTGCATATTTTCAACAATATCGAAATTCCGGTTTCAGCTTTAAAAAGTTATTCTGTTTACGCGGGTGTTCAGGACGCTTTAGTGCAGTGGTGGTACGGGCATAATGCCGTGGCCTTTTTCCTTACAACGCCATTTTTAGGATTAATGTATTATTTCGTTCCGAAAGTAGCTAACAGACCTGTTTACTCGTATCGCTTATCAATTATACATTTCTGGTCTTTAATATTTATCTATATCTGGGCAGGACCACACCACTTGTTATACTCTGCTTTACCAAACTGGGCACAAAATTTAGGAGTTGCATTCTCTGTAATGCTTATTGCCCCATCATGGGGAGGTATGATCAACGGACTTTTAACGTTAAGAGGAGCGTGGGATAAGGTTCGTGAAGAACCGGTTTTAAAATTCTTTGTAGTCGCTATTACGGGATACGGTATGGCAACCTTTGAAGGACCAATGTTATCGTTTAAAAACGTAAACGCTATTGCACACTATACGGACTGGATTATTGCCCACGTACACGTTGGAGCTTTAGCATGGAATGGGTTTATGTCATTTGGTATCATTTATTGGTTAATTCCAAGAATGACAAAAAGCACTTTGTTTTCAAACAAATTAGCAAACTTCCATTTCTGGATTGGTACTTTAGGGATTATCCTGTACACCGTTCCGATGTATGTAGCCGGTTTTCTTCAAGCCTCTATGTGGAAACAATTTAATCCGGACGGGACTTTAACTTACGGAAATTTCCTGGAAACCGTTACGCAAATTATGCCAATGTACTGGATGAGAGCCATTGGAGGTACCTTGTATTTGATTGGTATGCTGACCTTGGTTTATAATATCATCATGACAGTGAGAGCCGGTCAACCAGTGGAAGACGAATTAGCTCAGGCTCCTGCTTTACAGGTAATAAACAGCAATAGACTTAGCGGAGAAAAATTCCACTCTTGGTTAGAAAGAAAACCAATCCAGCTAACCATTTTAGCTACGATCGCTATTTTAATCGGAGGAGTTATTCAGATTGTGCCAACGATTATGGTAAAATCAAATATACCTACGATAAGCAGTGTGAAACCATATAGTCCGTTGGAACTTGAAGGACGTGATTTATACATTCGTGAAGGTTGTGTTGGTTGTCATTCTCAATCCGTTCGTCCGTTTAGAAGTGAAGTTGAACGTTATGGACCACAAGCCAAAGCCGGAGAATTTGTCTACGACCATCCATTTCTTTGGGGATCAAAACGTACAGGACCTGATTTGTTGAGAGTCGGAGGGAAATATAACGACAACTGGCATTTTAATCACTTTTGGAATCCTCAAAGTACTTCCGCAGGATCAATTATGCCAGGTTACAAATGGTTGTTTGATAACAAACCAATGGATACTTCTTTAATAGAAAAGAAAATGAAAGCCATGGTTTCGCTTGGTGTTCCTTATACCGATGCCGATGTAGCCAATGCGCAAAAGACTTTGAGAACGCAAGCAATAGCGATCGAGAACAATCTAAAAAGCGATCCTGATTTTGTAAAAAGTTACGAAGACAGTAAGAAGAAAGCAGCTGCAAAAGGCGAAAAATTCGTTCCTATGAACGAAAGAGAAATTGTAGCGTTGATTGCTTACATCCAAAGACTGGGTACAGATATTAAAGTAAAAGAAACTGCCAAAAACTAAGCGTTATGTTCGAACAAATTAAACACAACATGGAAAACATATCGGGTATCGAAATTTACCCGATACTTTCCCTCCTGATATTCTTTTTCTTCTTTGTGGGTTTGGCCCTTTGGGTTTTCTCCTATAAAAAAGAAAAAATTAGAGAAATGAGTGCAATCCCTTTAGACGAAGGACTTTGTGTAATATCAAAAGACAAATAAAATGAAAAAGTTTTTCCCCGTATATCTAAGAGTCCCTGTGATTTTCTTTATCGTTTTCGGTTTGATGGAGTATTTTATTGATTCAGGAGATAGGCCTGCTTTTGTGAAATATCCGATGGTTACTGTCTTTCTATTGGTCTTTTTATTCATTTTAATTGCAATAGAAATTACGCTAAGTGCTGTAAATAGGGTTCTGTTTCAATTATTGTCTCCCGAAGAAAAAGCAAAAATAGAGTATGAAAAGAGTCTGCCGCTGACAGAAAGCAATTGGTACAAAAACTTAATGCAAAAATTGACCGAGACTCAGCCCATAGAAAAAGAAGGCGATTTGTTGATGGATCATGATTATGACGGAATCAAAGAGCTCGATAATAATTTACCACCCTGGTGGGTCTATTTGTTCTATATCTGTGTCATTTTCGGAGTAATATATGTCGCCCGATATGAATTGTTTGGTGGTGACGATCAGGAAACGGAGCTAAAAATGGAGATGGCTCAGGCTAAAATTGATGTAGAAGAATACCTAAAGACTGCCCCCGATTTAATGGATGAAAAAACAGTTGTTCTGCTAACAGATGCACCAAGTCTCGATGCCGGAAAAGAGATATTTACCACCAACTGTGCCGCTTGCCACCGTGCAGATGGAGGCGGGCAAATTGGACCAAACCTGACAGATAATCAGTGGATATTGGGTGGAGGAATTAAAAATTTATTTCACACCATAACCAACGGCGGACGTGACGGAAAAGGAATGATTTCCTGGAAAGGAACTTTAAAACCTAAAGAAATTCAAAAAGTAGCAAGTTATATTTTGTCTTTACAAGGAAGCAATCCAAAAGACCCGAAAGAATCTGAGGGCGAAATTTGGGTTGATGAAGCGGCTCCCAAAAAAGAAGCAGCGGTTGCTAAAGCCGCAGACAGTACGCAAGTTAAATAATAAAAGAAATACCATGTCAAATTTACCGGACGAAACATTTAGAGATACCATTGGAACTATTGATGAAGGTGGTAAAAGGAAGTTTATTTTTCCTAAGAAACCGTCGGGTAAATTTTATGAGTATAGAAAATGGGTCAGTTATGTGTTATTAGCCATTTTAATAGCTAACCCATTTATAAAAATAAACGGAAATCAGTTTATGATGTTCAATGTTTTGGAACGTCGGTTTACTATTTTCGGATTTCCATTTTGGCCACAGGATTTTTATCTTTTTGTGATCTCCATGCTGGTTGGTATCGTTTTTATTATTTTGTTTACCGTGGTTTTCGGAAGGATTTTTTGCGGTTGGATTTGTCCGCAGACCATATTTCTCGAGATGGTTTTTCGTCGGATCGAATATTGGATTGATGGAGATCGTGGCGCTCAGTTGCGATTGTCAAAACAAGAATGGAATGCCGAAAAAATTCGCAAAAGAGTTTTAAAATGGACTATCTTTTTTCTAATCTCTTTTGGAATTGCAAATGTCTTTCTGGCGTATTTAGTAGGGAGTGATACCTTGTTTTTAATGATCGAACAAGGGCCTCTTGAACAGGCCAGTAACTTTCTGGCGTTGCTGATTTTTACGGCGGTGTTCTATTTTGTTTTTGTCTGGTTTCGTGAGCAGGTTTGTATCATTGCGTGTCCCTATGGTCGTTTGCAAGGAGTACTTTTAGACAATAAATCAATAAATGTGGCCTATGATTTTGTTCGTGGCGAAAAAGAAACCGGCAGAGCAAAATTCAGTAAAAAAGAAGACAGAGCGGCCACAGGAAAAGGAGATTGTATTGATTGCCATCAATGTGTTCATGTTTGCCCAATGGGAATTGATATCAGAAACGGCACTCAGTTAGAATGTACCAATTGTACCGCCTGTATTGACGAATGCGACACTATAATGGAAACGGTAGGTTTGTCGAAAGGACTTATCAGATACGCTTCTGAGGATGAAATTGAGAAAAAAGCACCTTTTAAATTCACCGCCAGAATGAAAGGCTACACCGCCGTTTTATTGATACTGTTGAGTGTTTTTGTTGGAATGTTATTTTTAAGAACAGATGTTCAGGCGATTGTTTTGAGACTTCCTGGACAGCTTTTTCAGCACAAAGGCGATAAAATAAGTAATGTGTATACTTATAAAATTGTAAACAAAACGATGAAAGAGTATCCCGATATCCATTTTGAGCTCATAGACCAAAAAGGAGCAATTAAAAACGTCGGAAAGCAACATTTTAAAGTATTGAAAGAAGGAATTTCGCAAGGAACTCTTTTTATAGAAATTGACAAAGCACTTTTAGAAAGCGATAAAACTAAAGTCAAAATTGGAATTTATAACGGAAATCAGTTGTTGGAAACAGCCACAACAAATTTTTTAGGACCACGAAGTTTTAACTAATTCAAGTTTGGGGGGCTTATCCCTAAAATGAAACAAGTTATACCTCGTTTTCTGAATTGTAATACTGTAAAAATTAAAGATTAAAAATTAAAAGATTTATAAAAGGATCATTATGAATTGCCTACAGCTTTAGCTGTAGGAATGTTGTTGGGATTAAAAATAAAATGGCTTTAGCCAAAATATACCGTAATTCTTTAGGCTAAAACACAATGCCATCAAGTAAAGAATCATCAAAAAAAGTCTCACGCAGATTTAAGCAGATTGAAACAAAAAAAAACCGCAAAATCCGCAAAATCTGCGTGAAAAAAATCTCTTAACTCAATGACATTGTGCTTCAGCCCAACGTCATCAAGTAAAGAATCATCAAAAAAAAATCTCACGCAGATTTAAGCAGATTGAAATAAAAAAAAATCCGCGGAATCCGCAAAATCTGCGTGAAAAAAAATAATTAAAATAATACTACCATGAAAATCAACTGGGGAACAGGAATAGTAATCGCGTTTGGATTATTTATGACCTTTATTTTATATTTTGTTTTTGAAGTACAATCGAATAGTAAATACGACAACGACCTGGTTGTCGAGGAATATTACAAACACGATTCGCATTTTCAGGACGAGATGGCAAGAATTCAGAACGCCCATGATCTAAAGAATAAACCTTCTATCATTTATACCGCTGAGGGTTTAAAAATAGCTTTTCCGAATACATTTGAAAATGAAAAAATAAAAGGAAACGTACTATTGTATCGACCATCAAACAAGAAATTTGATTTTGATACTGAAATTGCCTTGACCAATAATGAACTGTTAATTCCGCAGAAAAAATTAATCAAAGGACGCTGGGATGTCCATATGGAATGGCAGTGTAATGGCACAAAATACTTGTCAAAAGAAGTGATTTATGTCAATTAATACAAAACAAGATGTTATATTCAGCTTTTATATTCGGACTCATCAGTAGTTTTCACTGCATAGGAATGTGTGGCCCGATTGCGATGATGTTGCCTGTAGATCGTACCAATGAAGCCAAAAAGAGCGCCCAGATTATAACCTATCACTTGGGGCGATTAACAGCTTATGCCACTATAGGATTACTATTTGGACTGCTGGGACGGGTTTTCTTTTTGGCAGGATTACAGCAAAAAATGTCCATTTTTATAGGTGTCGCCATGATACTTGTGGTTTTGATTCCGGAAAAAACAATTTCTAAATACAATTTTTCGAAACCCGTCTACAAAATCATTTCAAAAATAAAATCAAGTTTAGGAAGTCATTTTAAAAACAAGAGTTACAAATCCCTTTTTCTAATCGGTTTATTAAACGGATTCCTGCCTTGCGGAATGGTTTATGTGGCTTTATTTGGAGCAATGGCCATGCAAAGTGCCGGTTTAGGAGTTTTGTATATGCTTTTGTTTGGACTGGGTACAGTGCCGTTAATGACCCTTGTAGTGTACATCAATTCGATAATTACGGTATCCTTTAGAAACAGAATTCAGAAGGTAATTCCATATGTAGCGGTGCTTATTGGAGTTTTGTTTATCTTAAGGGGTTTGGGGCTCGGAATTCCGTACCTGTCACCATCAAATATGAGTTTATTTGTACAGCAAAAGTCCAATTGTCATTAAACTTAAATGGTCATCGAAAACAAGTTTGTTTCCGGTGACTTTCTTTTTAAATGCAAATCAAAAGCCATACAAATATTGCGAACAAATGGTTTTCCGGCTTCTGTAATTTTGATTTTATGTTCTTCGATTACCATTAAATGATCTCTTTCCATCTCTTTCAAATCAAATAAAACAGCGGGAAGTTCTTTAAAATAGCCTGTTTTGTTATTCCAGGAAGTTTCAAATTCACAGGTAAGATTTAGAATATGTTTTCTTATCGTCAGATCTTCATCAGTAAGAACATGCCCTTTAACAACAGGCAATTTATCCCATTCCAACAATTGATAATAATCTTCCAGATTCTTGGTGTTTTGAGCAAAACTGTACCAACTGTCGCTAATAGAAGAAACGCCCAATCCAATCATGAGTTGGGTTTTAGAAGCGCTATATCCCATGAAGTTTCGGTGTAATTGGTTGCTTTGCGAAGCCTTATACAAACTATCTGTTTTTAAAGCAAAATGATCCATACCAATTTCGTGATAACCATTTTCAGAAAGTAAATGTTTTCCAATCTCATACAGTTGTCGTTTTTCGGCATCTTTTGGGAGGTTTTCATCATTAAAACCACGTTGGCCATTCCCTTTTATCCACGGCACGTGAGCATAGCTGTAAAAAGCCAATCGGTCCGGTTTTAGAGAATTTGTTTTTTCGACCGTATCAATTATGTTTTCCACATTCTGAAAAGGCAATCCAAAGATCAAATCGTGGCTAATAGAAGTATATCCGATTTCTTTTGCCCAAAACGATACTTTGGCTACGTTATGAAAAGGTTGAATGCGGTGAATTGCTTTCTGCACTTTTTCTGCATAATCCTGAACACCAAAACTAACCCTGCGAAAACCTAATTCATATAATTTTTTAAGTTGTTCGTAAGTGGTATTGTTGGGATGGCCTTCAAAGCTAAATTCGTAATGATCTGCTTTATTGGCAAAAGAGAAAATTCCGTTGATGAGGTGTTCTAAATTGTTTATAGAAAAAAAAGTGGGCGTACCTCCTCCCAAGTGTATTTCTTTTATAAGTGGTTTTTCTGTGAAAAGTTTGCAATACAAACTCCACTCTTTTAAAAGTGCTTTTATATACGTTTCTTCAACCGTATGATTTTTTGTGATTCGTTTGTTGCAACCGCAAAAAGTACACATGCTTTCACAAAAAGGGAGATGGATATACAAACTAATTCCGTTTTGGGTATTACTTTCTGAAAAAGCTTTTTGAAACGACTCTATCCATTTTTGTTCTGTAAAATCAGACTCATTCCAATACGGAACAGTAGGGTAACTGGTATATCTTGGACCGGGAACATTGTATTTCTGTGTGAGGGAAATTTTCATAAAAATGGATTTTCGATTTATCAAAATTAAGGAGCGAGGCCAACATATAAAATGATAAATGTCATACGACCGGCACAAAAAAAAGAGGCTCAATTGAGCCTCTTCGGTGAATTAAATAACTAACATTAAATAGAATCCTGAATGATTTTAAGCCATTTTTTTGCAAACTGCTGATCTTGATAAGCACTTATTTGTTTGATGCGATCGTCATCGAAATCATAGAATGGTATTGTAATTTTTTTGGAGGTTTCTTTTTCCTGAAACTCAAAATCGATTTTCAAGATGGTATCTGAACCGGATTCAGTAGTCGGAACCAATTTACAGGAAGAAATGTTTTTTAAATCCACGTAGGTAGATTCCTGTTGATTTGGATTGAAATTCATCAAAATAAATTTCCCGTTTTTCTGATCAATAGTAAGCGTTTTATTGTTTTGAGATTCTGTCAAATCGAAATCTTGTGGGTGATTTGGATTGAATCTTTTTTTTATGTCTAAAATTTTTGCTTTGTTTACGGCATTTGTTCTTGCAGAAAAATATATAGGGATGGCTACTATGATCGCAATCACAATACCAATAATAGTTACACTTGTATCCATTTTGTTTTTGAAGTTTAATTGAATGAAATAGTTAAACCGCTTTCATAAGGAAAACCGTTTAGTGATTGGAGAAGAACGAACTTCTTCCGTTTGAAATTTCAAAAACTAATTACCAAAAATAATGGAAAGGATAGAGCAGAAGTAGTATTCTTTTACTCTGATTTAAATGTTGATTAGCAAAATTGGATGCTGATTTTACGGCCTGATGTCTTGGAATGGGCATCAATATAGCGTCAAACCATTTAACTAAGTTTGGATAGTTGGTTTTGACATTTGCAACAAATTGATAGCTTGCCTGAGGTTGTATGAAAGCTAAAGAATCAGGTAATTCCATAGAGAACGCAGGATCTCTTTTCTCCGTTTGAGTTTTTTCAACAGTAATTTCATTCCCTTGACAAGCAAAGAAACTTATAATTAAAAGTGAAAAAAAGATAATGGTTCTGCGAATCCCGTTCATAGCGGCGAATTTAATTCATAAAAGACAATTAAAGAAATTTTAAAGAATTAATTAACGCTAAAAAAAGGTGTTATTATTTTATCCTCAACAGTTTTGTGATACAATTGAGGATAAAACAATATTATTTTTGCATTTTGAAATAATAATCAGCCGAGTGTTTTCCGCCTCCGTAGAACAAAAAGAAAATGCAAACTAATAAAACGACTATGGCTACAGTCAGATTTTCAGAGTGCATATGTCCCATGGAATTTACGAGAACAGCTCCAAATAGTATGGGTAATTGCGCGGCAATTGCCCAACGGGTGAGTAATCCAAAGAAAATCATGATTCCTCCAATCATATGGGCTGGCGCAATATAATGTAAGAGAAACATTCCGCCTCCAAATTGGTCAATTGGTGAAATCAAATCATGCAAATATTGAACGTTGGTTACAAATGAAATTCCTTTCATAAATAAAAAAATGCCCAATACAATACGTATTAAATCTACTGGCAAATAAGTGTGCGAATTAGCCCATTTATTCAAGCTTTTTACATTTTCCATGATGTTACCTGATTAAAAATTACACACTAAGTTACTAATTTTTAATTAGATAAATATTTTTAAGGGACTTAAAATAAGTTTTTTACTTTTAATTTAACGTATTTTAAGAATCCCTTAAAAGTTATACCTGAATTACACCCAAATTAAATGGTTTTTGAATAGGAGCATGATTGGCAGCCTCAATTCCCATAGAAATCCATGTACGGGTATCTAAAGGGTCAATAATGGCATCTGTCCATAATCTCGAAGCAGCGTAATATGGAGACGTCTGTTCGTCGTAACGTGCTTTTATTTTGGTGAACAATTCTGTTTCTTTGGCTTCATCTACAATCTCTCCTTTAGCTTTAAGCGAAGAGGCTTCAATTTGAGCCAATACTTTTGCGGCCTGAGTTCCACCCATAACGGCAAGTTCTGCACTTGGCCAGGCAAAAATCAATCTTGGATCATAGGCTTTTCCACACATGGCATAATTTCCGGCTCCATAAGAGTTACCCACAATTACGGTAAATTTCGGAACTACTGAATTACTCACGGCATTTACCATTTTCGCTCCGTCTTTTATAATTCCGCCATGTTCTGATTTTGATCCAACCATAAAACCGGTCACATCTTGTAAAAAGACAAGGGGAATTTTTTTCTGGTTGCAATTGGCAATAAAACGGGTTGCTTTATCGGCACTATCAGAGTAGATAACTCCTCCAAATTGCATTTCTCCTTTTTTGGTTTTAACTACTTTTCTTTGATTGGCTACAATACCAACTGCCCAACCATCGATTCTGGCATAACCGGTGATCAAAGACTGTCCATAACCATCCTTATAAGCTTCAAATTCAGAATTGTCAACCAGACGATTGATGATTTCCATCATGTCGTATTGTTCGTTTCTGGCTTTTGGCAGGATTCCGTAAATATCTTTTGGTTCTAAAGCAGGTTTTTCGGCTTTGATACGACTGTATCCGGCTTTATCAAAATCACCTATTTTATCTACGATGTTTTTTATTTTATCTAAGGCATCGGCATCATCTTTTGCTTTATAATCGGTTACACCCGAAATTTCGCAATGTGTTGTTGCGCCACCCAAAGTTTCATTATCAATCGTTTCACCAATGGCCGCTTTTACCAGGTAGCTTCCGGCAAGAAAAATACTTCCGGTTTTGTCTACAATTAAAGCTTCATCACTCATAATAGGCAGATAAGCACCACCGGCTACACAACTGCCCATTACGGCAGCTATTTGGGTAATTCCCATACTACTCATTTGAGCGTTATTTCTAAAAATACGTCCAAAATGTTCTTTATCAGGAAAAATTTCATCTTGTAATGGCAAATAAACACCGGCACTATCTACCAAATAGATAATAGGTAATCTGTTTTCCATTGCGATTTCCTGAGCGCGTAAGTTTTTCTTTCCTGTAATAGGAAACCAGGCACCGGCTTTTACAGTAGCATCATTAGCCACCACAATGCATTGTTTTCCTCTTATGTATCCTATTTTGATAACCACACCACCGGATGGACAGCCTCCATGTTCGGCATACATTCCGTCTCCGACAAATCCTCCGATTTCGATACTTTTAGCATTTTCATCCAGTAAATAATCGATACGTTCGCGGGCTGTCATTTTGCCTTCTGCATGAAGTTTTGCAATTCGCTTTTCACCTCCCCCTAATTTGACTTTAGCAAATCTGTGTTTTAATTCAGAAAGTAGTAATTTATTGTGATCTTCGTTTTTATTGAAGTTTAAATCCATAAGAAATTGATTTTTTTACAAAATAGTCTGCGCTAATTTACAAAATCAATTGAAATAAACTATTATGGATTTAAAATTGAAATTTGATTTCTTTTTTGTAATTAAAGAGCAAAAAAAAACAGGAGCGAACTCCTGTTTAGTATATGTATAAATCGTACGATTATTTTTTAGATTCGCAAACCAATCTTTTTAGGATTGCCCATTGTTTTAGAGCATCACGAGCTTCTACAGCAGGATAACCCAACATTGTTTTTCCGGCAGGGATATCTCCAACAACTCCGGAACCGGCACCTACAATGGCTCCGTCACCGATAGTGGTGTGGTCTTTAATAGAGGCGCTACCACCAATTATTACGCCGTTACCAAGGGTTACAGAACCTGCTAAACCACTGTTTCCGGCCATAATACAAAATTTACCTAATTTGCTGTTATGTCCGATTTGAACTAAATTATCAATTTTACAACCGTCACCAAGAATGGTTGAACTGAATTTACCACGATCCACACAGGAATTGGCTCCAATTTCAACTCCGTTTCCGATAATTACATTTCCGATTTGTGGAATTTTGACCAATCCTTTCTCCTTACAAGGACGGAATCCGAAACCGTCAGCTCCAATTGTTGCATTTGGATGAATGATACAATCGCTACCAATATGGCAACGCTCGCGCACTACGGTTCCTGACCAGATAACGGTATTTTTACCGATAGTACATTCGTCTAAAATAGTCACATTTGGATAGATGGTCACATTAGCAGCAATTTCTACTTTTGGACCAATATAACAGCCTGCACCAATTTTACTTCCTTCACCAATAATAGCAGTTTCGTCAATAACCGCAGTTCTGTGGATTTGATTGTGAAATATTGGAGTAGGTGGGGCAAAAAGGGCAAGAATTTGAGACATCGCTAAATCGGCATTTTTTACTTTTATAAAAGCACGATTATCTCCAGGTTCAATCGAAATATCTTCATTAACAACTGCTATTGAGGCTTTTGAAGCTTCCCATAATTTTTCATATTTTTTATTTCCTATGAAAGAAATTTCAGTAGTTGTTGCTTTTTCCAGTTGCTCTGTTGCAGTTACGCTTTGCGAAGTAGTGCCATAAATTTCACCTTTTATGACTTCGTTAATTTCTTGGATTGAATAGGATTTCATGAATGAATTAAATTGATTGTAGGGGTTATTTTTTGCCAAATAAAATCAATTTGATTCGAATTACCTAATGTTCTTTTTAAGTTTTTTAAATTACTCTCTAAATAATAGTTTAAATATTACAAATTTAATACTAGAACTACTAATTTTTTGATTGTTGTGCAATTTTCAGGTTTGCATAAATTTTGATTCCGCTGCAGATTTTGTAGTTTAGATATGTAAATCTCAGTAAAAAATAAAAAGAAGAATGAGGTTTTATTTTGTTGGTTATCATGTATTTATTGTGAACTGCTTTTGATGTTTTATGCCGTACTATCTGCTTTGTTGTTTCTTTTTTGTGAAAAAAGAGAGATCGGAAAAATTACAATTTTCGGTTTTTTGGGCTCATTCCGAATTTTGATTTTGATCTTTATTGTAATTCGTTCATAATGAGGACGAAGCGTAAAATAGTGGCGAAAAAAAGTTTTTTTAGTGATGGGGAGATTATATGAAAAAATAGTAGTATAAATAGTATGATTTATAAAAACGAAAGAAATGATTTAGCAGCGGATTACTTTTAAAAGCGACTTACAATAATCGTTTACTTTATAAGACTAAAATAAAAAAGCAATTCACTTACTAATAAGGAATCGCTTTTCTGAATAATTAGTTTGTAAATAATTATCCTTTTTGAATTTTTTACTATTTGATTTGCCTCAAGCTTTGGCTCAATATCATTAAGTTAAGGATTGTCAAAAAAAGTCTCCCACAGATTTTAGCAGATTGAAATAAAAAAAATCCGCAAAATCCGCAGAATCTGTGTGAAAAACATCTTAACTATATTCCTCCAGCTAAAGTTCAACGCCATTAAATTAAGGATTGTCAAAAGAAAGTCTCTCGCAGATTTTAGCAGATTGAAATAAAAAAAATCCGCAAAATCTGCATGAAAAACATCTTAACTATATTCCTCAAACTAAAGCAGGAGATTATTCAATATAATGCTTTAACAAACCTTAGTTGATTTGGCTTTCGGCATCAGAAAACTTATAACTTGAATTAATTACTCTTTTACTTTAGAAAGAGATATAGCATTGATACAGTAGCGCAATCCGCTTGGCTCCGGGCCATCGGGAAAAACGTGTCCTAAATGTCCGTCACAAGTATTACAAACTACCTCAACACGAATCATTCCGTATGATTTGTCGGCGTTATAAGCGATTGCATTTTCTTTAATCGGTTGCGTAAAGGAGGGCCAGCCTGTTCCTGATTCAAATTTTTCACTGGCATCAAAAAGTAGCGTACCACAACATTTACATTCATAAATTCCGGGATCAAATAAACTGCATAACTCAGAACTAAAAGATCTTTCTGTTCCTTTTAAACGAGTTACCTGATATTCTTCAGCAGTTAGAAGTTGTTTCCATTCTTCTTCTGTTTTTTCCACTCTCTTTTCAGGAGCCGGATTTCCTTTATTTGTAAAACGAATTACATCTGCCCATTTGATCATAAGTAGTTTTTTTTTAAAGTTTCAAGTTTCAGGTTTCAGGTTTCAAGTTTTTAGTCTCAGTTTTCAGTTTACTTGACGGTTTTGCTTTTGAATTTAATCAAAGAGTAAAACTGCGACTGTGACTGAAAACTGCGACTAAAAAAACTATTCCTCCTCTCGTTGTCCCATCATCATTAGAAATGCTTTTAGGAAAGGATCAATATTTCCGTTCATTACGCCATCAACATCGCTGGTTTCGTAACCTGTACGGACATCTTTTACTAATTTATAAGGTTGCATAACGTAATTACGGATTTGCGAACCCCATTCGATTTTCATTTTCCCGGCTTCGATGTCAGCACGTTGGGCTTGTTGTTTTTTAAGCTCAATTTCGTATAACTGAGAACGTAACATCTGCATGGCACGTTGTCGGTTATCTTGCTGAGAACGGGTTTCAGAACATTGAATCTGAATTCCGGTTGGTTTGTGAACCAATTGTACTTTGGTTTCTACTTTATTTACGTTTTGTCCTCCGGCACCACTCGAACGGGAAGTTGTAATCTCAATATCGGCAGGGTTAATGTCGATTTCGATACTATCGTCAACAAGTGGGTATACATAAACTGATGCAAATGAAGTATGACGTTTGGCATTACTGTCAAAAGGCGAAATTCGAACTAAACGATGTACGCCGTTTTCTCCTTTTAAGTACCCAAAAGAATAATCTCCTTCAAACTCTAAAGTTACAGTCTTGATTCCTGCCACCTCGCCAGCCTGAAAGTTCAGTTCTTTTATTTTGAAACCGTAACTTTCTCCCCACATGATGTACATGCGCATCAGCATTCCGGCCCAGTCACAACTTTCAGTTCCACCGGCACCCGCCGTAATTTGAACCACAGCACTCAAACTGTCACCTTCGTCGGAAAGCATGTTTTTGAATTCTATGTTTTCAATATGCGATTGTGTCGTGTTGTAATGCTCGTCTAATTCCTCGGCTGAAAGTTCCCCTTCTTTATAGAAATCATAAGCAAGCTGTAATTCATCTGTAAGTTCAATAGCTTTATCATAATCTTCGATCCATTTTTTCTTGTTTCGAAGGTTTTTTACAATGATTTCAGCTTCTTTAGGATTGTTCCAGAAGTCAGGTGCGAAGGTTTTTTCTTCTTCGTTGGCAATTTCGATTAGCTTGGCATCAACGTCAAAGATACCTCCTCAACGCACCAAGGCGCTCCACAATACCTTTAATTTGTTCGGTAGTTGTCATAAATTAATACAAGTTTTATATGTTTTTTATAAATATTACGTTAATTTGGTTCTGGGATATTCACTAGTTAAAGTTTATTAAAACTTATCTCGAATAACTGTCAGTAATACGTAATTTTGTTGTGCAAAAATAAGACATAGTTTTTAGAATATGGAAATAAATTTAATTAGCGATACCATTACCAAACCTTCTCTGGAAATGTTGCAGTATATGTTTAATGCCCAAGTCGGTGATGATGTATACAAACAAGACCCGACAGTCATTGAGCTTGAAACCAGAGTAGCGGAGTTTTTTGGAATGGAGGCCGGGCTTTTTTTTCCATCCGGAACTATGGCTAACCAAACTGCAATCAAATTACACACCCAACCGGGTGAACAATTAATTGCCGATAAATACGCGCATGTTTATCATTATGAAGGAGGAGGTGTTTCTTTTAATAGTGGTGTTTCCTGTTGTTTAATAGATGGACATCGCGGCATGATCAATGCTACTCAGGTAGCAGCAGCAATTAATGATCCTGAATTTTATCATAGTCCTTTAACAAGTTTGGTTTGTGTCGAAAATACAACCAATAAAGGGGGTGGTGCCTGTTACGAATTAGAAGATTTAAGAGAGATAAAAAAAGTCTGCGATGCCAATAATTTGAAATTTCATTTGGATGGCGCCAGAATTTGGAATGCGTTGGTAGCAAAAAGACAAAACCCAAAAGAATTTGGAGCTATTTTCGATACTATTTCGGTTTGTTTGTCTAAAGGATTAGGTGCGCCAATCGGTTCTGTTCTGTTAGGATCTAAAGCTGATATCCATAGAGCGTTGAGAATCAGGAAAATACTTGGTGGTGGAATGCGTCAGGTGGGGTATTTGGCAGCAGCAGGACTCTATGCTTTGGCTCATAATATTGAAAGATTGGCCGAAGATCACCGCAGAGCTAAAGAAATCGCAGCGGTTTTAAGTACAAAACCCTGGATAGCCGCAATAGAACCGGTAGAAACTAATATTTTGATTTTTTCATTGGCCGAAAACTACAGTGACCAGCTTTTAGTAGAAAAATTGAAACAGAAAAATATTTCAATAAGTTTAATGGGACATAATAAACTCCGAATCGTAACGCATCTGGATTATAGAGAAGTGATGCATACGTATGTTTTGGAGACACTTTCGAAGTTTTAAAAAAAAAGGTTTAAATTTTGTTTCAAGTTTCAAGTTTCAGGTTTTTCGTAATACGTATAACTTGAAACCTGAAACCTGAAACCTGAAACTTGAAGCATTCTTATTTAAACAAGTTGTCCATTCCCGGAATCATTGGCATATCCATTTTTGCAACGGCGTCCAATTCTCTTTCGTTTACACCTGTAGCTTTTTCAATCGCTTTATTGATTGTTACAATTAAGTAATCTTCTAATTGTTCTTTGTCTTCCAATAAAGAGTCGTCAATTGAAATGGAAGTTATCTTTCTATTTGCAGTTAAGGTCACTTTTAATAATCCATCAGCACTTTGTTCGTCAATTAAAACAGTATCCAGGCGCTTTTTTGTATCTTCAATTTTTTGTTGGGTTTCTTTAAGTTTGCCCATCATTCCCATTAAATCCATTTTTGTTGATTTTTAAATTATTCCGTACAAAATTAGTATATTGCTCTAGTATTTCAATACAATATTTTATGAAAAAATTAATTCTGTTTTATTGTGTTTGTGCTACTTTTGCTCCTTCTTATTTAAAAACTAATGCTCAATCTATGCCAAATGATATAACGGCTCCAAAGGCCAAAATAATTGAAAAGAAATTAAAAAAGCATAAAGAAACCCGAATCGACAACTATTTTTGGTTGAATAATCGTGAGAATCCTGAGGTAATAGATTATCTGAATCAGGAAAATGCTTACTACGAAAGTATGACAGCACATACAAAGGAAATTCAGAATGCTTTGTATGAAGAAATGAAAGGGAGGATTAAAGAAGATGATTCATCGGTTCCTTATTTTTATAATGGATACTATTATATAACTCGTTTCGAAACCGGACAGAACTATCCTATTTTTTCAAGAAAAAAGGGAAGCCTTTCTGCTGCTGAAGAAATTTTATTCAATTGTAATGAATTGGCAGTAGGTCACGCTTACTTTAAACTAGGAGGTTTAAGCATAAGTCCGGACAATAAATTTGCCAGTTTTGGAGTGGATATTGTGGGTAGAAGAATCTATACGATTCAGTTTAAGAACTTGGAAACAGGAGAAATTCTGGCAGATAAAATCGAAAATGCTACAGGCGGTTCTGTTTGGGCAAATGATAATCATACTATTTTTTACACCAAACAAGACGAAGTTACCTTAAGAGCCGATAAAGTATTCCGACATAAACTAAATACAAGTTCTGAAAAAGATGTACTGGTTTTTAATGAAACGGATGATACTTTTAATGTTTCCATCAGCAAAGAAAAATCAAGAAAATACATTGTAATAGGATCCGGAAGTACACTTACTACAGAACACAGAATCCTGAATTCAGACAATCCGGACGGGGAGTTTGAGGTTTTTCAGCACCGTGTACGTGGTTTAGAATATAGTATTTCGCATTACGAAGATTCGTTTTATATCTTAACCAATAAAGATAAGGCAACGAACTTTAAGTTGATGAAAACGCCTGAAAACAGAACAGAAAAGAGAAACTGGGTAGATCTTATCCCGCATCGCGAAGATGTTTTGTTGGAAGACATTGAAATTTTTAAAAATTATCTGGTTGTCGAAGAACGCTCCAATGGATTGAATCATATTCGAATCATGCCTTGGAAGGACGAACCGGATTATTATCTGCCTTTTGGAAGCGAAACGTACAGTGCTTATACGACAACAAATATTGATTTTGATACTGATATTTTGCGTTATAGCTATCAATCGCTTGCAACGCCATCGTCTGTGATTGATTTTAATATGAAAACTAAAACCAAAGAAATCTTAAAAGAACAAGCGGTTTTAGGAGGGAAGTTTGAGAAAGAAAATTATATCGAAGAACGTATTTGGGCTACTGCCAGAGACGGTGTAAAAGTGCCTATTTCTATCGTTTATAGAAAAGGACTCGAGAAAAATGGTAAAAATCCTTTATTGTTGTACGCATATGGTTCATACGGAATGACAATGGATGCTTATTTCTCGTCTACAAGACTTTCTTTGTTAGATCGTGGATTTGTATATGCAATTGCCCATATTAGAGGAGGAGAAGACTTAGGAAGACAATGGTATGAAGACGGAAAACTGTTAAAAAAGAAAAATACCTTTACAGATTTCATCGATTGCTCTAAATTTGTAATTAACGAAAAATTTACTTCTTCGAAACATTTGTATGCAGAAGGAGGATCAGCAGGAGGGTTATTGATGGGAGTTATCATAAATGAAGCCCCGGAACTGTATAACGGAGTTATTGCTCAGGTGCCTTTTGTTGATGTTGTTACAACAATGCTTGATGATAGTATTCCATTAACGACAGGAGAGTATGACGAATGGGGGAACCCAAACAATAAAAAGTATTACGATTATATGTTGTCTTATTCGCCTTATGATAATGTAAAAGCGCAACAATATCCAAATATGTACGTTTCTACAGGATTGCATGATTCGCAAGTGCAATATTGGGAACCAGCCAAGTGGGTAGCCAAATTGAGAGAAATGAAAACAAATAATAATTTTTTGTTTTTAGATACCAATATGGATGCCGGACATGGCGGTGCTTCAGGAAGGTTTGAAGCACTAAAAGACTTAGCAAAGGAATTTAGTTTTTTATTAGATTTAGAAAAAATTAAAAGCTAATTAGATTTTTTTTGTTAAATTTGCAACCTATCGAGGTTATTTAAAAATGCCTTTGATTAACTATTTTTTTATGAAAGAAGAAATAAATGCTTATAATAATGTTTTAGAGTTAATAGGTAATACACCACTTATTAAGCTAAATAAAGTCACCGAAGAGTTAGAAGGAAATTTCTACGCAAAGGTAGAAGCTTTTAATCCGGGACATTCCTCAAAAGATAGAATAGCATTATATATTATTGAAGAAGCCGAGAAGAAAGGAATTCTGTCTCCGGGAGATACCATAATCGAAACTACATCAGGAAATACCGGTTTTAGTTTAGCAATGGTCAGCATTATAAAAGGGTATAATTGTATTCTAGCTGTAAGTTCAAAATCATCGAAAGATAAAATTGACATGTTAAGAAGTTTAGGAGCTAAAGTATATGTCTGTCCGGCGCACGTTTCTGCAGATGATGAAAGATCATACTACAATGTTGCCAAGAGATTACACGAAGAAACTAAAGGTTCGGTTTATATTAATCAATATTTCAATCAGTTAAATATTGATGCACATTACAACACCACAGGTCCTGAAATTTGGGAACAGACAAAAGGCCAAATCACGCATCTTATTGCTTGTAGCGGAACAGGAGGAACAATTTCCGGAACAGCAAAATTCTTAAAAGAACAAAATCCAAATATTAGAATCTTAGGTGTTGATGCTTTTGGATCGGTATTAAAAAAATACCACGAAACAAAAGAGTTCGATAACAAAGAGATTTACCCGTATCGTATTGAAGGTTTAGGTAAAAACCTGATTCCATCTGCGACTGATTTTGATATTATTGATAAATTCATGAAGGTAACCGACGAAGAAAGTGCTCACTCCGCAAGAGAGATCACCCGTAAAGAAGGTTTATTTGTGGGGTATACATCCGGAGCGGTAATGCAGGCTATTAAACAATATGCTGAAGAAGGTGAGTTTACCAAAGACAGTAATGTTATTGCTATTTTCCCAGATCACGGTTCACGTTACATGAGTAAAGTATTTAGTGATGACTGGATGAACGAACAAGGATTCTTTGATAGCATCAATGAAGAAGAAGTTCAAAAAATTGAATTCGTAAAGTAATTTATATACTTTTAGAGATATAACTCCATTCGCCGGTCGAATGGAGTTTTTTTTTGGAGTTAAAGCAAAGGATACTTGGATTAACTCTAGAAAGAATAAGCGTCCCGTTTGTTCTTTCAACGAAGGAGACTCGGCTTCGCTCGAAATGACTAACTAAATGTGTTCCTGTTGTGGAGTTGCTTGTGCGATTTCTCGACTTCGCTCGAAATGACAAAAAGAGCGAATCCTGTTCTTATACTAACGTTTTTCAACTAACCATGTCATTTCGAGGCACGAGAAATCACACAAGTAACTCGGCAAAGATTGGCGATTTTCTACATGAAATTACAGGAAATAGAGTTTGACGAATTGATGATGTTAATAGTTGAGTTTCGAAGAAAGAAATTAGATGGAGAGTGGAGTAAAATTTAGAAATAATTGCTTAAAACAGCCTTAAAAACATCTACGATCATCACTTTTGATTGTTTTGCCGACTATTTAGGTAAGTTAACGGGAAAATTTTCTTTTAAGACTATTATACTATAGATTAGTAGTATTAGAATAATGCGCTGTTTTTTAATTACTTATAGTGATTCGATGAAAAATATACGACAATGCGGAGTTATCGGTATTGATAAACGAAATTTTCAGACTTAAGAAGAGGAGTGTTTTCAGATCGACTGAAACGAGTGAGGGATGATAAAAAGAATAGTGATATATGACTTGACGGAAGGGAGTTGTTTGTTGTAAATAACAAATGATCCCTCTAAAAACAACCTTAAATTGAATGTAAAACTTTGATAGTTATAGATTGATTAGTTTATTAGTTGTTAAGTTTTGAATAGTGAAAAAGCCTCCTGAAATGCATCGTCAGTTGGCTTTTTGTTTTTTTACGGGTGTCGTTTTAGCTTATTACACTTAACACTACGAATAAAATTACCAGAATAATCACGGCAAATTTGGTGTATTTTGATGTTCTCATGAGATTGATTTTTAGATTTTAATAAAACTATTGATTGCTGCAAATATAACAGTTAATCTGTCTTTTCATAATTAAAACAGAAACATTACAAAGCAGAAATCCGGGTTTAAGTAAAAAAGAACCGTAGATGAAAAATTAAACCATATAAGTGATGTAAGTCCATTTTAAGCAAAACGCTTAAGCTGATGTGAACTTACATCACTTATATGGTTTAAAATAAATGTCTTTACTTAGAGTTTGGGGAATAAAAAAAGCTCTGAGTTTTCAGAGCTTTTGGACAGGTATATAGAAGTTTTTTATTCTTCTTTCATCGTATGATAAACGTTCATCACATCATCATCCTCTTCGATTTTTTCGATTAATTTTTCTACATCTGCGATTTGAGCCTCAGTAAGTTCTTTTGTTATTTGTGGAATACGCTCAAAACCAGAAGACAAGATTTCTAAACCTCTGTTTTCTAATTCTTTTTGCAAAGCTCCAAAGCTTCCAAAAGGAGCATAGATTAAGATTCCGTCTTCATCTTCGAAAACCTCTTCTGCACCGAAATCAATTAATTCCAGTTCTAATTCCTCAGCATCAAGTTCTCCTTTTGCAATGCGGAAATTACAAGTGTGATCAAACATGAATTCAACCGATCCCTGAGTTCCCATTGTTCCGTTGCATTTGTTGAAATAACTGCGAATATTAGCCACAGTTCTGTTATTATTGTCAGATGCTGTTTCAATTAATATGGCAATTCCGTGAGGAGCGTATCCTTCAAACAAGATTTCTTTATAATTGGCAGTATCTTTATTACTGGCATTTTTTATAGCGCGCTCAACATTATCTTTAGGCATGTTGGCCGCTTTTGCATTTTGTATTACAGCTCTTAATCTAGAATTGGCTTCTGGGTTAGGACCGCCTTCTTTGACAGCCATAACGATATCTTTACCAATTCGGGTAAATGTTTTGGCCATTGCAGACCAACGTTTCATTTTTCTTCCTTTTCTAAATTCGAACGCTCTTCCCATTACTAATTTTTTATTTTGTGATGCAAAAATACGGTTATTCCTTATTTTTCCAAAATCAAAAGGATTCTTTTTTGTATAATGTTTTTATAAGTAATTGTATTTAAAAACAATTGCTTTTATAGCTTGATGTGTAACCATAAAATCTAATAAGAAAAGGATACATTTTACAGCATATTTGAGTACTGTGACTGAATACTGTAATTTATCCGAAAAGCCATAAGAAGATTAACCTGAAACCTGAAACAAAACCAACCTGAAACAAAACCAACCTGAAACAATAATACCAACCTGAAACAAAACAAGCCTGAAACAAAACAAGCCTGAAACAAAACAAACCTGAAACAAACCCACCCCGAAACAAATCTAGTTTTTACTTCGATCCGTTAAATTCAGTAATAATATTCACAGCCTCATTCAGATACGGATTCGTTTTAAGATTGTCTATCTGGTACTGATTCATTGTTTTTTCAGTGGGATAAACGCCTAATAGAAATTGGTTTACGGTAGAGTTGTAAACATCAAGCGGGTTGTTATCGTCATTAAAAGTATGAATTTCTGTCCAAAGAGCGCTGATTCTTTTTTTCTGCTCAAAAACAGCATCCAGCGTCATGAGCACTTCTGATTTTGGGACATTAACTAATTTATCGATTTTCTGATTGATTTTTTTAATGTCGTTGAAATAATAATTATCCGCTAATCTTATAGTGCTGTTGGTTGCTATTTTAGTGATGAGGTTTCGCTTGACGTAGGTTCTGTATTTTAAAAACGGTTTAATGCTGTCATTCTTGATAGCGGTCGGAAAATCACTTTCTTTTTGATACACGTCTTCGTAAAATTCCGGAAGTATTACATCGGGAGTAACGCCAACGTATTGATGACTTTTGCCGGTAACTCTGTAGAATTTATTAATCGTGATTTTTAGAAAGTCGGTATTTTTTTCTTCGTCAAGCGAAAGAATGGTTTGCATCGTTGCCTTGCCAAGCGTAGTGCTGCCCAACAACAAGGCGCGATTGTAATCTTGCAGAATAGAAGAGAAAAACTCACTTGCTGAAGCTGTATTACTGTTTACTAAAATCACAATTGGGCCTTTGTAAATTAGTCCTCTAAAAGGGTCATTTATCACCGTTTGTTCTTGCTTATTGTCCACGACAACAGAAAGCGGGCCGTAATCAATAAACATACCGGCCATTTTTATAGCTTCTTCCATTGAACCTCCGCCATTGTCAATCAAATCGATTACCAGGCCTTCTATGTCGTCTTTTTCGAGTTTGATTACCTCGCGGGCAACATCATCAGCACAGCCTTTTCTGCTGTTTCCATCTAAATCAGCATAAAAACTTGGGATTTTGATGTAGCCAATTTTACTTTCCTTGCCAATTATAAAACTAAAGACCGAGTTTTCTTCATCTTTCATGACTTGTTTTTCAATAGCCACTTCAAAGCTTTTGCCTGAATTTCGTTTTAATGTAAAGACAATATTTTTATTTGATTCGGATAAAATCATGGTCGAAATGGATTCCAAAGAAGCACAGGAAACTTTCAAAGTCTCTTTCTCATTGGAAACGGAGACAATCTGATCTCCTTTTTTAATCTGTCCCGTTTTAAAGGCCGGACCATTGGGATCGACTTCTTCTACGATTATTTCGTTTTTCTCATTTAGATTTACGGTCATTCCCAACGATAAATGCTCTTTTGATAAGGAAGCGACAAAACTGGATTTAGAATCATCACTAAAATAGGCGGTATGGGGATCAAAATAGGTACAAAAGAAATTGTACAGTTTTTCGTCCTGTTTGCTTTTTGTTTCCAACAATGTATTTATGCGACAGATTTCGTTAGTTAAAATCAACTTTTTTGAAACTGCTTCAATTGATTTGAAATTGGTTTTTATAGAGTCTAAATTGTCACTGGTCTCTACGATATCATCTAAAATTTGATAGCGCAGTTTTTTTAGCCAGACCTTCTCCAGATTTTCTTTGTTGAGATAAAAAGCAAATGATTTTTTGTAAAATCGTATGGTGTCGTTTTTGTTATAATCAATTGGTTCAGCTTGAATTTTCTCCAGAACGGTTTTGGTTCTAAGGAGTCCGTTTCTGTATTTGGTAGTAATATCTGTTAAAAAGCTACAATCGTTCTGAAGAATCAAATCGTCTAAATTGTGGCGGTATTTTTTGGATATTTCTTCATATTCACTTTGAAAAAAAATGTTTCGGGACGGATCTAACTCATTGATTAGATTATCGAAAACAAATACCGACAAACTATCGTCGACCGGTTTGGGACGAATATGCTCGGTTTGAATTAGTACATTTATCTTATTTAGTATTTCACAGGTTTTATCGCTATTTTGACTAAATAGAGTACTGGTAATTAATGCAAATGCAAATACTATTTTTTTCATAAATCTGAAAATGATCGTTCAGACTAAAATTACGTTTATTTTTCGATAAAAGACAGTAAATTCTTTAAAATATCGGCAAAGGAATTATTAATTGGGTCAAATTGCATGGAGGAGGTTTTTTCGCCGCTAATTGCCCGAATTATTAGAATTTTTACTTTGTGAATTGTAATGCCACAGATTAAAAGGATTATTAAGATTTTGTTTCTTGTTTTAAATTTTTATGAAAGAATATACAGTAAGTGGCATATTATATAGGGAAGTTTTTTTGCCACTAATTGCTCGAATTTCCACGAATTATTTTATCGTTTAAACTTTGTGTTATTTGTCAAAGTTTAAAAGACAAAAGAAGAAAATCCTTCAAATCAGTGTAATCTGTGGCAGATTAAACTAAAAGAAAAACCACAAATCAATTAGTGAAAATTCGAGCAATTAGTGGCAAAAAAAAATGCGTTACAATAAAAATTGCAACGCACCTATACTTAAAAGTTTAAAAATATTATTTCTTGTAAAACGGTAATTTAACCACTTTTGCAGGAACATCATTTTTTCTGATTCTGATAAAGATATCGCTGTCAACAGTACTATTGCTTACTGTTACATATCCTAAACCAATTCCTTTATTCATCGAAGGTGACATGGTTCCTGAAGTAACAACACCAATTACAGTGCCCGTTGCGTCAACAATTTCGTAGTCGTGTCTTGGTACTGCACGCTCTTGCATTTCGAAAGCGATTAGTTTTTTAGTAACACCTTCTTCTTTTTGTTTTTTCAAACTGTCAGAATTGGTGAATTCTTTTGTGAATTTAGTGATCCATCCCAAACCTGCTTCTAATGGAGAAGTAGTATCGTTGATATCATTTCCGTATAAACAGAATCCCATCTCAAGACGTAAAGTATCACGAGCTGCTAGACCAATTGGTTTAATACCAAAAGCTGCACCAGCTTCAAAAACTTTATTCCAGATTGCTTCTGCATCAGCATTTTTACAATAGATTTCGAATCCACCTGAACCAGTGTAACCCGTAGCAGAGATAATTACATCACTAAGACCTGCAAAATCCGCCACTTCAAAATGGTAGTAAGCAATCGCTGATAAGTCGATAGAAGATAAAGATTGCATTGCTTCAACCGCTTTTGGTCCTTGGATCGCCAATAAAGAATAGTCATCCGAAAGATTTTTCATTTCAACACCTAAATCATTGTGTGATGAAATCCAATTCCAGTCTTTCTCAATATTCGAAGCATTTACAACCAGTAAATACTCTTCTTCTTTCATTTTGTATACAATTAAATCGTCTACAATTCCACCATCATTATTTGGTAAACAAGAATATTGCGCTCTTCCGATTGTTAAAGTCGAAGCATCATTTGATGTTACTTTTTGAATTAAGGCCAAAGCATTTGGTCCGGTAAGTAAGAACTCACCCATGTGTGAAACGTCAAAAACGCCCACACTGTTACGAACCGTTTCGTGTTCTGCATTGATACCTTCATATGTAATTGGCATATTATACCCGGCAAAAGGTAGCATTTTTGCTCCCAGACCTTCATGTATGTGCGTAAGCGCAGTATTTTTCATTGTGTTGTTTTATATAATTGAGTCGCAAATTTATTTAAAAAATATCAAAATAAAACAGTCTAAATTATAAAATTCTTAAAGATTGATACTGATTTTGTGTGATTCGCTATATCTTTTGCTTTTTTAAGAAAAAAAATAGGGAGATACCGTAGTAAACATTGCGTATAGTACCTGTACTTGTAAAATTAATGTAAAGAATGAACGAGTTCAGTATTTTAGTAATAAGAAAATTCTTCGTATTCAATATTTTTCATACTTTTAGGTCTGTAAAAGTATCCAAAATGAAAGTTCCGCTTCAGATTACAAAACAAGAAATTCTGACCTTTTATAAACGTCCAAATCCTTTAACTCATAAAGGGATTCAAGGTCATGCCTTAATTATTGGCGGCAGTTATGGGAAAATAGGAGCGGCAGTTTTGGCCTCAAAGGCATGCATAAAAGCAGGTTGTGGACTGGTCACTGCTTTTACACCAAAATGTGGGTATCAGATTATGCAAATCAGTATTCCCGAAGCAATGGTTATGACGGATCAAAGCGAAAATTGTATCACCAAAATTGATTTTTCGTTAGTACCGCAAGCAATCGGAATTGGTCCCGGAATCGGGCAGGAACAAAGGACACAAATAGCGCTTTTTGAATTTTTAAAAAACAATAAAAGCCCTTTAGTTCTGGATGCGGATGCTTTAAATATCTTATCGAATAACAAATCCTGGCTCGATCTCTTACCTGAAAATACGATTCTGACACCTCATCCTAAAGAACTGGAGCGAATAGTTGGAAAGTGGAGCTCAGAGATCGATAAGTTTGAAAAGACAATTATTTTCTCGGAACGCTATAAAGTTATAATTGTGATGAAAGGAGCACCCACTTTTATCATTAATCAAAGTAAAATTTACCAAAATACAACAGGTAATGCCGCATTGGCAACTGCCGGAAGCGGAGATGTGTTAACCGGAATCATTACCAGTTTATTAGCGCAGGGCTACTTACCGGATCAAGCCGCAAGACTTGGTGTTTTCCTTCATGGATTAACGGCAGATATTGGAGTGCAAAAAACAGGATATCATTCTTTTATCGCTTCTGATAGCATTAAAAATCTGGGAAAAGCATTTTTATCGTTGGATTCTTAGCACTTTAGACTTCTCCACTTTTTATACAGATACTTTGTAAAGAATGTAGATTTAGTCCGAATTTTAAAAAAAAATCTAAAATCTAAAATCGGAATTCAGAAATCAAAATTCGTAAGTTTGTATTCCAGTAAATACTGCTTATGAAAAACAATTTCGATCTCAGAACGGTAAACGTTACGCGTTATATTACGCCTTTGCGCGAGGGCGGTTCTTTACCCGCTTTGGCAGAAGCCGATGACGATTTTAAATATGTATTAAAATTTAAAGGTGCAGGACATGGTGTAAAAGCTTTAATTGCCGAATTGGTTGGTGGTCAAGTTGCGAAAGCTTTAAAATTACAGCTTCCTGAATTGGTTTTTGCTCAGCTTGATGAAGCATTTGGTAGAACCGAGGCCGACGAAGAAATTCAAGATTTATTGCAAGGCAGTCAAGGGCTTAATCTGGCACTTCACTTTTTGTCAGGAGCTATTACGTTTGATCCTGCTGTAACCACTGTTGATGCTAAACTTGCTTCTCAAATTGTTTGGCTGGACGCTTATATTACCAATGTTGATCGTACTTTCAAAAACACAAATATGTTGATCTGGCATAAAGAATTATGGCTGATCGACCATGGGGCTTGTTTGTATTTTCATCATTCCTGGAACAATTGGGAGCAGCATGCTAAAAGTCCGTTTGCCTTGATAAAAGACCATGTTTTACTACCACAGGCTTCTCTTTTAAAGGAGGTTGATGTTGAATTTAAAGCGCTTTTAACACCCAAAATTCTGGAAGAAATTGCCAATACAATTCCGTTAGAATGGCTGCAATGGGAAGATACTGATGAAACTCCCGAAGCTTTGCGAAACGTATATCTGCAGTTTTTGCAAACCCGTTTAAATAATTCCGAAATCTTTGTAAATCAGGCTCAAAATGCAAGATAGTCACTTATATGAGTATGCTGTAATTCGTGTGGTACCAAGAGTGGAGCGCGAAGAATTCCTCAATATCGGAATCATTTTATTTTGCAAAAGAGCTAAGTTTATAAAGGTGCTTTTTCACATTAATACAACTAAAATTGAAGCACTTTCCGATGATTTTGATATCGAACAGTTAGAATGTAATTTAACTTCATTACAAAAAATTGCCAACGGGGACAAAGATGCAGGTCCAATTGCTGAATTTGATGTTCCGGAACGTTTTAGATGGTTAACCGCAATCAGGAGTTCGGCGATTCAAACGTCAAGACCTCATCCGGGTTTGTGTGAAGATTTAGAAAAAACGATTCAAAGGCTTTTTGACGAATTGGTTTTGTAGGAAGAGGTTTAAAGGTTTGAAGGTTTTTGTTTCAGGTTTCAAGTTTCAAGTTTCAAGTTTCAAGTTTCAAGTTTTCTTAAGCGAGATAAAAAGCAGTATAAATCCGCTTAATCTGCCAAATCCGCGTGCAAAAACACATTCAGTTAAAACCTGAAACCTGAAACTTGAAACAAAAAAAACGAATCTATCCTTTTCAATTGACGATCGGATTAAAAGTCCAATATTCCGTAGAGGCATTCATTGGAAAAATGAAGCAGTATATTTTCCTTTTTTTGATTTTCAATGACTACTAAATCATAAGGTTTTAGATCGTACGGTTTCTCATTAATTGTAATAACTGTTGTATTTAAAGAAAATAAAATCACTATTTGTGCATTACAATTCTGATTGCTATTGGCTATTTTCAGTTTGTGATGGCTTGTTTTTTCAGAAACCATCCAATTAAAATCAATGCCTTTTGTATAAGAAGTCACTTCATCATCGGAATTAAATTCCATGATTTCATATTTAGTATATACTTTTTTTTCTTTGTTCAGGTCAATATGTAAGTCGTTATCAAGCATTACCAAGTAGCGGTAATAGCCCTTAAATTTGGTAAACTCTGAAGGCACTTGCTCTATTGTAGCACTGCTTATTCTGAATACAAAATCCCTGTCGGCATAATGGGCTGTTTTCGGATGTATCAGATATTCGTAGGTCAATCCACCACTCCAAACAGAGGCTTTACTATTTTCTTTTGGGAAAAGATGTAGGTTCATTTTTTATTGTTTTTAATAAGAAATCAAATGTGCTATTTTTTCAATGATTAACAATTGCACTTAAAAACTTAAATCTTTTTCTCGAAATAAATAAACTCCAGAGGTTTTTCAGAGATATTTACGTGAATTTCGCTTTGCGGAAAAGCTTCTCTTTCGCCTGTATCTTCATAACCATTACGTTTGTACCAGGCGATCAATTGTTCACGAACTGAAATCACGGTCATAATAATAGAATTTAAACCTAAAGATTTAGCATGATTTTCGGCTTCAGTCAACATTTTTCTGCCGATTCCGCTATTTTGTAGTTCGGGTGAAACGGTTAACATTCCCAAGTACAATTGATGTTCTTTTTCGACCAATAAAACGGAACTAATGATTTTTCCATTCTCAGTAAATTTCAAAATTGTATTTTTTGGATCCTGAATGGTTTGCGTCAATTCTTCTTCAGTGGTTCTTTTTCCTTCTAAAAGATCGGCTTCTGTAGTCCAGCCTTTTTTAGACGATTCTCCTCTGTAGGCCGAATTGATTAATAAGTTTAATGCAGGGATGTCTGCTAATGTTGCTTTTGTGATCATTTGTAACAGGAATGGACTATGGTTTTATTTTTCAAAGATAGAAAAAGTAAATGTGTTTGAAAGATCAGATTAAGGATCAAATCCAAAAGTTTTGGGGAAGTAAAAATCTCGCAGAGTTGCAAAATCGCAAAGTTTTAATGAAAAAAACAGAAAAAAATTGAGACTCCGTGGCATTTGGAGAAACCCAAAGTGAGAGAGTGGAAAACAAAAGGGTAAAGCTTAAAAATAAGAAGAGAAAATTTTGCAGCTTGGCGTCTTTGCGAGACTTTCAAAGCAAAAAGAGAAGTTAATACAATAAAAAAGCGCAAAGTCAGGGACGTTTGCGCTTTGTAAATATATTTTAAACCCGGATAAACAGCATCAGATTATTCGTAGCTGTACACCGTTTTTGTAACGGTTTTTTCGTCAGGATATGCCAAATCGATTACTTTAACAGTAGATTCTGTCAGATAGCCATTAGCATCATATTTATAATCATACTCGTTTCTCATTTCGTATAAGGTCACCCCTTCAGAAACGGCTTTAATTTTCCAGTCTAAAATGTGCATCCAATTGTAAATGTAACATCTGAAAATTGGCTCACTGGAATATATACCGGCTTTTGTGTAGTCTACAGTAAGTTCGTAAGTGGTATCTAAAATCCTGTCTTTAACAACATAAGAAGTAACTCCGTTGGTAACGACACGTTTTGAATAATTTTTTTGCAAGCTTGTTATATTCACAAAAACCTTATTGCCAACATAAGTATACAAATAGGTTATATTTACCGGGTTGGTAACCGGAACCTGAAGATAACTTCCGTCAGGCTGCTGTTGAAGAATTCTTTGGGTATAAGTTCCGTTTTCGACTTCTTTTATATCACGTCCGATTTCGTCATAATAAATATCGGTTACGTTTCCGTTTGGAGCAGTTACTTTTGAGATAAAACCACTACTGTTGATTTCTGTAACAATATCAGCATAGTAGGCATTAGTAACTTGATTGGCTTCATTAAAATCGAATTTTGTAATATTTCCAACTAATAGATTGTCTGTATATTTATCGATTGAGTGTAATCTGCCTCTTGAATCGTAAGTATAACGTCTTTCTCTTAAGTTTTCTTCTATTTCGTTGCCGTTATCATCTTTGATAATATCAGAGACTACTTCTTTTATTAAACGATGCGGTGCTGTTTCAGTTGATTTTCCCGTGGTTTTTGCTGCCGTTTTTTTAGGAATCAATTGTATGGCAGGTTTAAATACCTCCTGATTTGGTAATCTGGGGTCAATTACATCGGGAGTAGGTGTAGCGGGTGCGTTTTCGTCGCTTGCACAGCTTGTAAAAAGAAGGGGTAAAGTAATAAGTAAAAAAGCTAAAGTAGTTTTCTTCATTTTTGGTAATGTGAGTTAAATGGTGATTGTTAATTTTGATTGAAAGATACTGTTTTATTTATGATGAACGCGGGGTAATTTCAAGACTAATAAGTCAAAAGTTGACTATTTGATTGTTGAAACATTTGGCAGAACTGTATTCATTAACCGGAAAATCGACTTAGAATTAAAGTATTAAAGAAAAAAAATAATGCGGTTCAGATTTATTTTCAGGTATGTTTTTTTGTTGTTATTATTTTTGGAAAAGAAAGGGAGAATAGGAAAAATAATAATTATGTTTGCGCCACTATAAACGAACTATTTCACCTATTTTAACATAAAAACATGAGATTTCCTAAATTACCATTTATTTTGTTTTCTTCTATCTGTATTACAATTACTTCTTGCTCTTCTGACGAAGATTCAGCTTCAGATACACTTCCTGTGCAACCCGAAGTTGTCAATCCTGCAAATGAAAAATTAGTTTCGGTTGTCTATCCTTTTAGCAATAATATTCCTTACATGATGGATAAGCAGACTTTTGAGTATGATAATTTAAACAGAATCAGCAAAATAAAATTTACGGGTTTCGTCTACGGAGTTACTTATGTAAATCCGGATTTGATTGAGATCAATTTATTGGAAGATCCAATCGAAGGAAGAAAGATGGTATCAAAAAAGACAATCAGCCTGAAAGACGGAAATGTTATATTGATTGTAGATAAAAAGTTTGATCTAATAGAGACCACTAATGAAAGTAAAAATGCAGCAACAGATTCTACACTATTCAGCTATAGTAATAAATACCTTTCAAAGGTTCAGTTTTATGGCAAATCAGTCAACTGGGGGAATTCTTACAGTCTAGACAAACAGTTTGACTTTATTGAAGTTAACGGAAATATTACACAAGCCAAAGAAACATCGGAATACTCCGGAATTACAGAGGTTAATTATTCTTATGATAGTAATCCTTATGTAAATATGGGGGATATGGTTTATGAAACACCCTTGTATTTTGGTAGTGTTGAGGGGTTGCATGTTTTTTTTAAAGATAAATTAGGAAAGAAAAATGTTAACAATATCGCTAAAGCCGATTTTTCATATGAAAAAAGGTCTAATCAATTTTTGGGTTACAGAACGATTTTTTTTACAAGAAATTTGGACAAAAATGGCAGACTAAGCGAAATTTTATTGTCAGGAACAATAACGAAAAGTGTTGATGGTACTCCGAGTTCAAGTTTCAATAATGAAAAAATGAGTTTTATTTATAAGTAAAAACGAATACAGTAGAAGGTACTTTTGAATTTAAGTCTTAGCCGTTTCGGATTTCCGAAACAGCTAAGACTTTTTCTTGGTGTAAAAACTTTTTAATCTTGAATAAGGTCAGTTTAGGACTTCTATATTGACCATTGTCTTTCTGGATTGATTTTGTTTGCGCTCACAAGCGGGACGCTCGCGTTAGCGGGGAATTATTTATAATGCTGATAAAATTTATTGTTGAAAATCTCTTTTGGATCATACTTTCTTTTAAGCTCAAAAAAAGCATCAGCTTGCGGATACACGCTTCTCATTTTTACTTTGTCGATATGTAATCGGTATGGTAAATAAAAAGTTCCGTTGTTTTTTATGGTAATATCAACCAAATCATTTGTTAGAATCGCCATCTGATTTTCCTGTTTCTCCGTCTTTTTTTGATTGAACAGGAAAACAAAACCAAAGACATTTTCTTTTGCATAATTCATGTAGGTGTCTTCGTCCTTGTACACACCGCGAATTGTGATATTAATCAAATCAATATTGGATTTTTCCAAAATAGGTTTCATTTCATTAATAAACTGGTTGAAGTTTCTTTCCGGAATAAAATACTCCTGTAAAATATCAGTCGAATTTGGATCTTTATTCTCAATCAAAGAAACGTGATCGTTTAACAATTCATTTCTGGAATAGACTTCATTTCTAGAAACTTTATTCATTTCAGATTCTAAATCCCAACGTAGTCTTTTGCCGTATTCACTATTGACTGTACTTCTGAAAACCAATCGTTTGGTTTCCTGGTTGTTTTTGTTTTGTTGTTGTAAGGGTAATGGTTTGTTGTTCGTCTTTTCAAAAAAAGTTAAAGTAGCATCTTCTAAAAAATGTTTTTTAGAAATTCGTAATCTTCCAAAAACCAGTTCAACATTTGGATTTTCGGAGACGTATTTTTTATAATTTGAAACATAATTTTCGGAACTCAAACGAACATACTTAAATCGCAATGCCGTATTTTCAGTAACTTTTAGCTTTACATCTAAAATGATTCCAAAAAGACCGTAACCACCCAGAACTAATTTAAACAGTTCTTTGTTTTCGGTTCTGCTGCAGTTGAGAATTTTACCTTCATAATTCATGAGGGTAAAAGAAACAATACTCGATGAAATAGGAGGAGAGTCCTTCTGCCAACCATGCCCATTGACACTCATAGAGCCGCCTACAGAAAAAGAACTGAAAGCCTGCATTACCGATATCGATTTTCCATAAGTATCTAAATACTCAATTGCATCCTGCCATAATGCACCAGAACCAATAGTTAGGATATTAGTAACGGTATCTAGTTTCATGTTTTTGTAAGGCAGCATATTGATCTCAATTCCGTCCGGATAAATACTATGGCCGCCCATACTGTGCTGTGCGCCGGCAATAGCTATTTTTAGATTTTTTTCCTTTGCGTATCTTAAGATGCTTTGAAGTTGTCTTACAATTGAATCTTGATCTTTCGGAACCTTAAGTATAGTATCAACTTTGGTTAGATTAAGCTGACTTGCATCGTTGGTATAACCGGTTGGAGTTTCGGTTTTATGATCTTTTTCATTCCATTTTGTTCTCAATACGTGAATAATGGGAATTGATATGAAAATTAAGGTTATTAGAATGAGGACTAGATAAAAATGTTTTCTCTTCATTTACAGGGTTTTATTGTTAGAAGTTAATATAGCACGTTTATGTAATAATATAAAATTGGTAGTTTTTCGTTTCTGCTCTCGTGGGCTTTATATTTTGTGTCAGATTAATACTTTGGAGTATTCTTTTTGGTTTTAAGGAGTAATTGATTTTCCTTTTCAATCATTTTTTCAAAAGGAGATTTACTTGGAAGATGTTGTTTCTGATATTCTTCAATTAATGGAAGCGTTAAAACAATTTTTAAGGCATTATGATAATCTTTTATTTCAATGCGTTTTTTATGAATCGTTTTTATAAGATTTTCCAATTCCGCTTTTCGGGAAACATATTTCTCTTGATTTTTATGGAGTAAATTTAAAATCTTTTGTTTCATTACACTGTCATTAATAGTGTTAATATAGCTGTTTGCAGAACTGTAATATGCATCAGATTTTTGGTCGTAATCATAGAAGATGTCTGTAGTATCTCTTGTATTCAACTCATCTAATTCATTCTCTAAAACTTTCAATTCAGGAGATTTATTTACAAGTTCTTGATAGAGGTCGTCAACTAAATTATTACCGCTTCTTAAACTTCCTAAATCAATACTTTTTTCTTGTAATGCTTTTGGTTCTTTGTTATTTCGATCCGTAGATTCATTTTCTCGGCAAGATGTTAAAAGTACAAGTGAAAGGGCAGTGAATATTTTAAGCATAGTTTTATTGGTTTTTAATGGTAGTGTTTTTTAATCTATGTTTTTTAATTTAATAAATAGTGATAGAGAATAAGAGTGAGAACAATTATTAGAATCCTAGCATTTTAATTAATATGAAAGTCATCAAAATTAGTATAGGAATCAAAATCGTTTTAAAAGACGTCTTCTTTTTATTATTTAAGTTTTCTAAAAAAGGTATTGGGTCAGTAAGAAAAGCAGTTGCATTTGAGGTTTTGATACTGGCCATAAGATCTTCTATTTTTGGTTTGTGAATTTCTCCTTTTAAATCCATCAGAATAAGTTGATTGTCTTCACAAAGTTTTAAAATTGGCTGAAGGGTAGTAGTAAGATTTGAAGCTTTTCTTAAATCAATGCGGAATCGGAATTCTATAATTTGATTTTTATCTTCATTTAAAGAAATACTGCAGTCATTGTCTTCTTCATTTTTAGTATCTCCTTTCCAGCATATATCGGTTTCATCTCCCCAATCGGCTCTTTTTATAATACTGTCCATTGTGGAAATAATAGAAATCGTATCACCATCGAAATCTTTCCACAAAGGTTCAGTTTCAGGTAGATATTCCGTTGTATTATTTTTGAAAATGCATTGGTAATCGTTTTGAATAGATTTTTCAGGAACAACGATTAGGAGATATTGCCAAATTGCCATAGCTATTTAGTTGATTTTGTTTGCGTTCACGAGCGGGACGCTCGCGCGAGCATGAGATATTTTATTTTTCCTTGTTTTATTTTGTTGAAACCAATAATAGTCTAACATCTACATCTAATACCTCTGCAATTTTCCTTAAAACCTCAATACTTGGTTGGGAATTATTATTGCAATAATTCGTTACGACCACATAACTTTTTTCGATTTTTTCAGCTAGCCATGTTTGTGTTCTTCCTTGCTCTTTCAGTACTTCTTTGATCCTGTTCATTTGAATATCAGCCATTGATTCGTTTTTTGTAATGCTATTTAACATAGAAAATTATTGTCTACTAATAACTTTCTTTCGGTATGTTAAATTATGATATAAAAATGTATTGTGAAATATTGTAATTTAGTATATATTTGTATTGAAATTCAATATATAAAATCATGAAAACTTATACCAAAGCCGATCTTGAACAAATTGTTATGACACAATTAGAAAACCTGAATGCTATTAACGACCTATTATGTATCATGAAAGTGCAGAATGAACTGCTGCACAATGCCAACAAAAAATTGAAAGATGAAATTTCTGAATTTAAGGAGAAGCATTTTGCATATCCAACTGGTAAACGAAATAGTAAATAAGATTTACTGGGTTAGTTTGAGTATTCAATTTGCTCGCGCGAGCGTCCCGCTCGTGAACGTTCCAAATGGCTTTATGGTTTTATTTTGTTCGCGTTCATGAGTGTGACGTTCGCGATGGCGGGGGGAAATTAGAATTGAATTTTGATTAGAATTTAATGTTTTAAAAAAAAGCCACAAATCACAAGAACAAAATCCTTATAATCCATGACTTTTAAAATTTTATAAGCAGAGCAAATTACCCCAAAAACGCCTTCAATTCCTCATAAGTCCCAATCTTCACACTCACTTTCTCTTTATTCATAACACTCTCAATTTGTGTCGGAATAGGAAGCGTAATTCCCAATGCTGGTTCAACCACATCTAAAAACTTAATTGGATGAGCCGTTTCTAAGAAAATACCAATAGCATTTTCGTGTTTTTGCAGTTCTTTTTTCAAGCCTAAGTACCCAACAGCGCCATGTGGTTCTGCGATGTAACCGTCGGTATTGTAAATGTTTTTTAGAGCAACTAATGTTTCTTCATCCGTATAACTATACGAAGAGAAATCTTTCTCGAAAGCTTTTAAGTCATTGTTGTACAATTCCTGTATTCGGATAAAGTTACTTGGATTTCCAACATCCATAGCATTAGAAATGGTTGCTTTAGAAGGCTTCGGATCGTATTTTCCGTTTTCTAAAAATCTTGGCACTGTATCGTTTACGTTTGTAGAAGCTACGAAATGTTCAATAGGTAAACCTAATTTTTTTGCCATAATTCCGGCACAGATATTTCCGAAATTCCCGCTTGGACACGAGAAAACCAGCGGTTTGTTTTGATTTTTCAAGGCTTTGTAGGCAAAGAAAAAATAGAACATTTGCGGTAACCAACGCGCAATATTGATAGAATTTGCCGAGGTCAAATTTTTATGTGCCAAGGTTTCGTCTAAAAACGCTTTTTTAACCATATCCTGACAATCATCAAAAACACCATCAACTTCCAGTGCTTTTATGTTTTGTCCTAAAGTAGTCAGTTGTTTTTCCTGAATGTCACTCACTTTTCCTGACGGATATAAAATGACCACATCAACGCCGTCAACGCCTAAAAATCCACTGGCAACAGCACCGCCTGTATCTCCTGAGGTTGCTACTAAAACAGTGTTTTTAGCTTCTTTTTTGTCTTTGTTAAAGTACGCCAGGCAACGCGACATAAATCGGGCTCCGACGTCTTTAAAAGCCATTGTTGGGCCGTGGAATAATTCTAACGAATAAATTCCGTTTTCGACTTTCACCACCGGAAAATCAAAACACAAAGTCTCGGCAATAATTTCTTTTAAAGTTGAAGCCGGAATTTCGTCTCCAACAAATTGTTTAATCGCTTCAAAAGCTATTTCTTCGTGACTTAAACTTTCGATTTTATCAAAAAAAGAAGGATCTAGAGGCGTAATCGTTGAAGGGAAATACAATCCTTTATCACTTGCCAGTCCTTGTATCACAGCTTCCTGAAAAGAAACTTCAGGAGCGTTATGGTTTAAACTATAATATTTCATTGGTCAATTTTAGATTTTAGATTTTAGAAATCAGAATTGTTGTTGTGGATAATTCTGATTTCTAAATCTTAATTATAAGCGGTTCTTTTTGTCATTTCGACGTAAGGAGAAATCGCACTCGGAACTCGACAACAGTATGTCCTCACTTGTGCGATTTCTCGTTTGAAATGACAAACGGTACCCAAATTTTTTAATTTTTAATTCTTTTCAAATTACAAAATCCTTACCCCATCAGGATTAATCTTCGAAACGTGAATTTCATAAGGCAGATTCATCTTTTCGTAAACGTCGCTCATGGCTTTTGCAATTCGGTTTGCGGTTTCTTCTCCGCGGCTTAAAGCGAAAATGGAAGGACCGGAGCCTGAAATTCCTGAACCTAAAGCGCCGTTTTCTAGGGCAGTTTGTTTAATTAAATCAAAACCTGGAATCAAAACGCTTCTTAAAGGCTCTACGATTTCATCATGAAGCGAACGTCCGATCAGGTCATAATCTTTGGTGTACAATCCGGCTACTAATCCGCCGACATTTCCCCATTGCATGATGGCGCTTTTAAGGGAAACATTTTGTTTTAATACCGAACGGGCATCAGAGGTTTTCAACTCGATTTGAGGATGAACCACCGTAGCAAACAATTCTTCCGGACTGTCAATTCTAATAATGTCAAGCGGACTGTAACTTCTTACCAAAGTAAAACCGCCTAAAAGGGCAGGGGCAACGTTGTCTGCATGCGCATTTCCACTAGCTAGTTTTTCGCCTTGCATGGCAAATTGCACCAAGTCTTTTCTGGAAAAAGGTCTTCCCAACAATTCGTTGATTCCGAAAACAGCTCCCGCAGAACTCGCGGCACTGCTTCCAATACCGCTTCCGGCTTTGATATTTTTGTAGATTTCAATTTCAAAACCAAAATCCAATTCCTCTAAGGTTTCCAACATCGCTAAAGCAGCCACCCCTGAAACATTTTTTTCTGTTTCTAATGGCAAATCGGCACCAATAATTTTAGTAATTCGTACCCCTTTTTGATCCGATTTCCGAACAATCATTTCGTCACCCGCGTTGTCTAAGCAAAGTCCAAGCACGTCAAATCCACACGAAAGATTCGCGATTGTTGCCGGGCAAAATAGTTTTATTTCTTTCATTATTTTTTGTTTCAGGTTTCAGGTTTCATGTTTCAAGTTTTTGCAGAACGTGCTACAAAAATTTGAAACATGAAACTTGAAACAAAAATTTATATGTTTCCAATTCTAATCACATCTGCAAAAATCCCTGAAGCGGTAACCGCTGCACCTGCTCCGGCACCTTTTATAAGTAAGGGCTGATCGACGTAGCGATCGGTGTAGAACAAAACGATGTTGTCTTTTCCTTCTAAATTATAAAAAGGATGCTCTTTTGGGATAAACTGTAAACCAACGCTCGCTTTTCCGTTTTCGAATTGTGCTACATATTTTAGCCTTGAATCTTTGTTTAAAGCTTCTTCGTAAATGTTTTCGAAATGGGGTGCATGTTTGATTAAGGTTGCAAAAAAGTCATCGTTGTTTGTTGTCGATAAACATTCGGCAGGCAAAAACGATTCGTTGGCAATGGCGTCAATATCCATTTCGTAACCGCTTTCGCGAATGAGAATCAGGATTTTACGAGCCACATCGATTCCGCTTAAGTCAATTTTAGGATCAGGTTCGGTAAATCCTTGTACTCCGGCTTCTTTTACCACATCGTGAAAAGAGTTGTTTTTATCGAAATTATTAAAGATAAAATTCAGACTTCCCGATAAAACGGCTTGAATTTTATGCACTTTATCACCTGAAGCAATTAAGTTTTTTACGGTATCAATAATAGGTAATCCCGCACCAACATTTGTTTCAAACAAAAACGGAGCATTGTACTGACGCGATAGGTTTTTTAGTTTTTTATAGTTGGCATATGCAGAGGAACAAGCAATTTTGTTACAAGTTACGACTGCCATACTTTGTTTTAAAAACTGTTCATAGGTATCGGAAACGCTTGCATTTGCTGTGATGTCAACAAAAATACTGTTACGTAAATTCATTTCCTTAGCACGTTCGATAAAGGCTTCTTTGTTGGCTGGTTCTCCTTTGTCTAAATCATTTTGCCATTCTTTAAGCGAAATGCCGTCTTCGTCAAAAAGCATTTTTCTGGAATTGGACAAAGCAATCACACGAACATTAATCTTCAGATTGTCTTTTAAGAATTTCTTCTGATTGTGAATTTGCTCGATGAACTTTTCTCCAACATTTCCAACACCCATTACAAACAAATTAAGCTGTTTGGTGTTTTCTTCAAAGAAATTCTCATGTAAGGTATTCAGTGCTTTTTTAACATCTCTTTCGTTGATTACAGTCGAGATATTACGTTCAGAAGCACCTTGTGCAATGGCACGGATGTTTACGTTATTTTTCCCCAGAGTGCTAAACATTCTACCGCTTAGACCTTGGTGATTTTTCATGTTTTCGCCAACCAAAGCAATGATGCAAAGGTCTTTTTCTACGATACAAGGATCTATTTTGTTTTGAAGGATTTCAATTTCAAAAGCTCTGTTGATTGCGGCCTCGGCATTTTCTGCGTCAGAATTCAAAATTCCGATACAAATAGAGTGTTCAGAAGAAGCTTGAGTGATAAAAATAACATTTATTTTTTCCTGAGACAATACTTCAAACAGACGTTTTGATGAACCCGAAACTCCAATCATTCCAGGGCCTTCCAACGTTAACAAAGAAATATGATCAATATGGCTGATTCCTTTTACAACAGTATCTTTTGATGAAACCTGATCCGAAATTAAAGTTCCTTCGGCTTCGGGTTCAAAAGTATTTTTGATTAAAATTGGAATATTTTTCCTTAAAACGGGTTGAATTGTAGGTGGATAAAGCACTTTTGCCCCAAAATGAGACAATTCCATAGCTTCTTGGTATGAAATAGTAGCAATGGGTCTTGCTTGTTTTACAATTTTAGGATTTGCGGTAAACATTCCGTTTACATCAGTCCAGATTTCCAGTTGTGTTGCATTTAAAGCGCCGGCAATAATAGCAGCAGTATAATCAGAGCCACCACGACCTAAAGTGGTAGTAATTCCGTCAAGAGTGGAGGCAATGAATCCCGGTAAAATAGTAATTTGTGATTCGTTTTCAGTAAAATAGTCGTGAGTTAATTGATTGGAGATTTCAAAGTTAACAACTGCTTTACCAAAGTTATTATTGGTTTTAATGAGCTCACGGCTGTCTTTGTAAACGGCATTTTTATCGATTTGCAGGTAAGCTTGTGCAATGATAAAAGACGATAACAATTCACCGAAACTTAAGATAGTATCTGCTGTTCTAGGAGATAATTCTCCCAGCAAGAAACAACCGTCCAATAAAGTTTCTAAATGATTTATAATTCTTTTGATATGACTTAACAAGCTACTTTGTTCGCTTACCGGAATCAGTTCTTTTAAAGTGTCAAGATGTTTTTTCTCGATTTCGGCAATAATTTCCCTGAAACTTTCGTCGTTGGCTGCGGCTTTTGCAGCTGCCAATTGAAGAAGGTCCGTTACTTTGCTTAATGCGGAAACCACTACAGCTACTTTTTCCTGTTTGGAATTTTGGTTTATTATTTCGAGAGCGAGCTTTATATTTTGTGCATTGGCAACCGAAGTTCCGCCAAATTTTAATACTTTCATTTTGATGATTTTTTTTCTTTGATGCAAATATTTTTATCTATCCAATAGCTTTCTTCTTTTTAGAAAAAAGTATAGACAATCAGGATTATATGTAAAAGTGTATACCCCTAAGGGGTAGTTGTTGTAGTAGAAATTGTGGTAACAGCAATTACAGCTCCGATTGGAGTTACTGTAGAAGATTGATATGTAGTGCTGTTACTTTTCATTTTGATTTTTCAAAAGTACAGTTTTTTATAAAAGTTAAAAATCTTTATTTTCTTTTTGCGAATATTTCATTATTTCAAAAATATAAAATTCAATATTGAGTATTTTATAAAATTCAATATATAAAATAAGCTTATTCGTATATTTATTTACTTTTTATTGAGGTCGTTAAGTCAAAAGTTGTTTGAATTTAATGACAAATTCAGTTGAAAAAGCGGTTTAGTCTATAAATTTAATAGACTTTTTAGTTTTTTGATTTTCTGAGGACTATTAAAAAATCGGTTTATTCGGGTTATATGTTATCATAAGATTTATATGGTTAATAATGTGAAATGATTAGAATTGGCAATATTAGATTGTGGCAATTTTAATTATTATGAACAAATGTTGCTTTTTAATATTGATTTGTTGAATTTTGACATCTTAAAATATTTAAACAACATGAGAGAGATTCATTATATAAGTACGGAGACCATAACTTTAGAAGATTTACAAGAAATAATCGTAAATCAAAAAACACTTGAATTATCAGAAGAAGCAAAAGTAAACGTTCAGAAATGCCGCGATTATTTAGATAAAAAAATGGCGTCACATTCTGAGCCTATCTACGGAATCAATACTGGTTTTGGATCACTTTGTAATGTGAAAATTTCAAATGAAAACCTGTCAAAATTACAAGAAAATCTTGTAAAATCGCACGCTTGCGGAACAGGAGAGGAAGTACCGTCTGAAATTGTAAAAATGATGTTGTTGCTTAAAATTCAATCTTTAAGTTACGGACATTCGGGAGTTCAATTGCAGACGTTAGATCGTCTGGTTGCTTTTTACAACAACGATATTTTACCTATTATTTATACACAAGGTTCATTAGGAGCTTCCGGAGATTTAGCCCCTTTGGCACATTTGTCTTTGCCTTTGTTGGGAGAAGGAGAAGTGCTTTTTGAAGGAAAAAAAGTAGCTTCAGCAGAAGTTATGAAACATTTTAACTGGGAGCCAATTGTCTTGAAATCTAAAGAAGGTTTGGCATTGTTGAACGGAACTCAGTTTATGAGTGCTTACGGAGCTCATATTTTAATTAAAGCTTATAAATATTCGTATTTGGCAGATTTGATCGGAGCTATTTCATTGGAAGGTTTTGATGGAAGAATAGAGCCTTTTAATGAATTGATCCATTTTATACGTCCTCACAAAGGACAAATTGTGACGGCACAACGCATCAATGAGTTTTTGGAAGGAAGTGAGATTATTGCTCAGGAAAAGAAACATGTTCAGGATCCCTACTCATTCCGTTGTATACCTCAGGTTCACGGAGCTTCAAAAGATGCGATTGATTATGTTAGAAAAGTATTCAAAACAGAAATTAATTCCGTTACAGACAATCCAAATATTTTTGTTGAGTCAGATCAGATTATTTCCGGAGGTAATTTTCACGGACAACCTTTGGCTTTGGCATTAGATTTTATGGCAATTGCTTTGGCTGAATTAGGAAGTATTTCAGAAAGAAGAACGTATCAGTTGATTTCAGGATTGCGTAATCTTCCGGCGTTTTTGGTTGATAATCCGGGGTTAAATTCCGGTTTTATGATTCCACAATATACAGCGGCAAGTATTGCGAGTCAAAATAAACAACTGGCTACTCCATCAAGTGTTGACAGTATCGTTTCGAGTAACGGACAGGAAGATCACGTAAGTATGGGAGCAAACGGTGCTACCAAAGCATTACGTGTTATGGATAATATTGAGCGTATTTTGGCAATTGAGTTGTTAAATGCTTCACAGGCTATTGCGTACAGAGAACCTTTAAAATCAAGTGATTTCATCGAAATGTTCTTAACGAGCTACAGAGAAGTGGTGCCTTTGGTAAAAGAAGACCGAATTTTGCATTATGACATCGAAAAAACAGTATCGTTCCTGAACAGTTTTCAAATTGAAAACGATTTGTTAACAATGGCTTAACATTACAAAGTATTAATGAAGTAATTTTGCGCTATCAAAAATAAAAAAATGTCAATAAACAGTATTTTCCAATTTTTAGTGCCGAAAGACAAAAAATTCTTTCCACTTTTTGAAGAAGCTTCAAGTAATTTAATTGAATTAGCTTCTAATTTACACGAAGCTGTAAACCTTCCATTGAAAGAAAGAGAAGTTCTTTTTCAAAAAATTGATGAGTTAGAGCAAAGAGGAGAAGACATTACGCGTCAGACCAATCTTGAATTGAGCAGAAACTTTATTACGCCGTTTGACAGAGAGGATATTCATACTTTGATTACTTCTATTGATAACGTAGCGGATTACCTTCATGGAGCCGCAAGCAGAATGAAATTGTATCAGGTTGATAAGATTACAAAATCGATCAGAAAGATGACAGAAATTAACCTTGAGGCTTGTCAGAATATTGACAGTGCGGTAAAGGAGCTTAGAAATCTAAGCAATATGAAAGTTATTAAAGAGGCTTGCGCCAGAATTAATAAACTTGAGAATAAATCTGATAATGTTTATAACAAAGCAGTTTTTGAAATTTTTGAAAACGAAACAGATGCTAAAAATATTATTAAATATAAAGAAGTTTTATCTGTTTTAGAATCAGCTACAGACAAATGTAAGAGTGTTGCGAACATACTGGAATCTATTTCTGTAAAACATTCTTAAATTCAATTTATTTCATTCTGAAGTTATAATTTATGACGCTACTTATAATTATTATAGTATTAGCCTTAATTTTTGATTACATCAATGGTTTTCATGATGCGGCAAATGCTATTGCTACAGTTGTTGCGACAAAGGTACTAACGCCTTTTCAGGCCGTTCTTTGGGCAGCATTTTTTAACTTTCTGGCTTACTGGGTTTTCGGATTTGGTGTTGCGGATACTGTTGCAAAAACAGCGCACACTATGGAGATCAACCTGGTTGTAATTCTGGCCGGTGTTATTGCAGCGATTTGTTGGAATTTATTGACTTGGTGGCTTGGAATTCCTTCGAGTTCTTCGCATACTTTAATTGGTGGATTTGCCGGAGCTGCAATAGCTCATGCGATTGCTGTACACGGTTTCTCAGGTTATGTTGGCGAAGATGGAGTTACACATTATTGGTATGAAATAGTAAGTTGGTATAAGGCAGGAAAAGACGGTGGAATGCCATCAGGAGTTCTTATCATTATTGCTTTTATTGTTTTAGCACCATTATTGGGAGCATTGGCTTCTTACCTAATTTCGATTTGGTTGTTAAATGCTTCTCGAAAAAGTATTGGACCTAAAATATTTACTGTTGTCTTAATGCTGCTAACAATCTGGTTTGTTTACAGTCAGATGATTCCTTACGAAGAGATTTTGGAAAAAGGAGGAAAAGCTCGTTTCGACTCTCATTTTTGGAGTGTAGTTTTCGATCCACACAATATTAAATGGTTTTTGGTAGCCTTTATTGTGCTAACGGTTAGTGCTTTTTGCTTAATATTCAGTAGCTTAAATTTACATCAGGCGGATGCAGCATTAAAGAAAATGCAATTATTGTCTTCTGCTGCGTTTAGTTTAGGACACGGAGGTAATGATTCACAAAAAGTAATGGGTATTATTGCTGCGGCAGTAGCGGTATACATCAATACAAACCCTGGGGTTCATATGGATTCTTGGTTAGATGTGGTCTTGCCAAATGATGATTTAGGTGTTAAAGGAGTAATGCCGGGATGGATTCCATTAGCGTGTTATTCTGCAATTGCAGCAGGAACTTTGAGTGGTGGTTGGAAAATTGTAAAAACAATGGGTTCAAAAATCACAAAAGTAACTTCTTTTGAAGGTGTTGCTGCTGAAACAGCTGGAGCTTTAACGCTTTATTTTACAGAGCATTTAAAAATTCCGGTAAGTACAACACATACAATTACAGGTTCTATCATTGGTGTTGGATTGACAAAACGTGTATCTGCCGTTCGTTGGGGGGTAACCGTAAGTTTGATCTGGGCTTGGGTATTAACGATTCCTATTTCGGCTATTTTAGCAGGTTTAGTGTATTTTGTATTGAGTATTTTTATTTAAATAAAATGATTTTTGTAAAATGTGAGATTTAAATTTTACATTTTTAAACATAGGAAAAAGGATAATTTCGAAAGATTTTATCCTTTTTTTTTATTTTTTAAAATTGAACATTCCATATATTTACCATTTAAACAGTTAATGATGTTTGTAGAACAGGTACAAAGAATAAAAAATAAGCTTATTAAAGCTAAAAATGCTGATGTAAAGTTAAAAGTATTTGGTTCGGAAGAGCATAAGTATGCTTTAGGGTATACTTTGAATGAGAAAGATATTTTAAAATTTGAAAAGGAATATGATTTAGAATTGCCTGAGTGTTATAGAACTTTTTTGACTAATGTTGGCAATGGAGGGATAGGTTTTAATGCTTCAGGAGCTGGTCCGTTTTATGGTATTTACCCATTTGGAAAAATGATCGAGGAATTGATCGATAAAAATGCAAAAGAGTATTTAAGTCAGGATTGTGTTTGGTATCCAAATATGACGGATGAATATTGGGATGAAATAACAAAAAATATTGATGAAGAAGGTATCTCAGATGAGGATTTTGAAATCGAATTAGGGAAAATATTTTCAGGAGTTTTGCCTCTTGGATCACAAGGTTGCAGTTATATTCATGGGCTTGTATTAAATGGTGAATTTAAAGGCAGAGTTGTTAATCTTGACATTGATAGGCAAAAACCGAAATTTACTTTCGAAAATAATTTTTTGGATTGGTATGAAAGATGGCTTGATGAAGTAATTTCAGGAGATCTGATTGTAGATACAGCAACTTGGTTTGGATATTCAATGGGAGGTAAGGCAGAGGATCTTTTGGAAACATATTTTTCTGTGAGCGAATTCAATATTAAAAAAGACTGCTTAAATGCGCTTTTAAAAAAGGCTAAACTGGATACGGAAACTTTAGATGTTATAGAGGCAGAGTATAAATTAAGATCCGGAGAAATTCAGGAAGTTTTACTCCAAATACTGACAAAGTTTGATTACAACAAAGCACACGTTCATTTAATTGAATATGCAAAGGAAAATTTACTGCAGGTCTTTCAGTTTGTTTTTTGGTATGCAAAGGAGAAAAGCAGCGACTGGCTTGGAAGTATTGAATCAAATGTTGGAAAGATAAATGATGAAGAAACGTTTCGATTTTGTACTTATTTATTAAAAGAAATGAGTATAGATTATGGTGAAATAATTGCGCCTTTTGCATCTAATGAGAATGAAGAGATTAGGGTTAGTGCTTACTATTCACTTGGTCAGTTAAAAAATAAAAGTAAATATCTTGAAATTTTTATTCAGGGTTTAAATGACAAAACAAACTCTGTTGTTCGTACAGCCTTACAAGCTTTGGATGGACTTGAAGATAAAAAGTTATTAAGGCATTACAAAAGTGTTTCCGAAAGATTTCCGAAAGAACAAAATTATATTTTGGTGAATTTAAATCTTAGACTAAAGCCTTTTGGTTTAACAAATTCAACAATTAAAAATATAGATGTGGAAACGTATGAGTTCTTCACGAGCAAGAATAAATGGTATCAGTTTTGGAAATAATACTAATTAATTAAAATAACAAAAAAGCTGCTTTCTTATTTAAAGCAGCTTTTTTTTTTGTATTATTAAACATTAACATTTGTAATATCATTTTATAAACATAGACACATTTCATTTTTTATACCAAATGCTACTTCCTGAAATTTTTATGATTGTGCTTACGCTTGTAGTGGGTCTCTTTTAAGTTAGTTTTATCTTGAGAAATAACACTAATAGTACCGTCAATTTCCAACATACAAAGCTTTACATCGGTGAAATGTTCTAATCCATGTTCACGCATGGCTTCTTTTAATTCGTCGTGGGAAATGTCTAATTTGCTTAGGGATTTAAAATCTAATTTTCCGTTATGAATAAGAATCTCGGGTTTGTCTAATAACAGATCGTTAAGGACTTTGTATTTGTGTGTTAGTTTTTTAATAATGAAATTAATTACAAACAACACTAAAGCCGCAACCAGTCCACCCCAAAGGCTTGTGTCCGGGCCAACCATCGCATTTTGAACCGAATTACTAATTAATAGAATCAGAATAATATCGGCAGTATTTAATTGTGAGAGTTCTTTTTTGCCAAAGATTCGGAGTGCAATGGTCATGAAAAAATAGACAGCAACACTTCGGAAAATAATATCAAGATAGGGAAATAGCATCATTCTTCAGGAATTAAGTTAAAAAAATAGCTTTGTCAAAGTACGGTACTTTAACAAAGCTACTAAAATAATTATGCGGTATTAAGTTTAAATGAACTTAACTTAAGATAGCTTGAAATTTTTCTCAATCGCTCGGATCATTTCTCCGGCAATGTCTTTGTTTGTTGCGCCTTCAATTCCTTCAAGACCCGGCGAAGAGTTTACCTCAAGCAACAACGGTCCTTTTGAAGAACGAATGATATCTACCCCAGCCACTTTTAGATCCATTGCTTTTGCGGCTTTTATGGCGATTTTTTTCTCTTCGGCAGTTACTTTTATAACTGAAGCGGTTCCGCCAAGGTGGATATTGGCTCTAAATTCGCCTGGCATAGCTTCACGCTGAATGGCAGCGACTACTTTTCCGTCAATAACAAAACAACGAATGTCTTTTCCGTTGGCTTCCTTAATGAATTCCTGAACAAGGATATTGGCATTTAAGCTTTTGAATGCATTAATAACACTTTCCGCCGCTTTTTTGGTTTCTGCTAAAACAACTCCTTTTCCTTGTGTTCCTTCTAATAATTTTACGATTAACGGAGAACCACCAACCATTTTAATTAAGTTGTCGGTGTCTAATGGAGAATTAGCAAAACCAGTCGTCGGAATGTCAATACCACTATTTAATAACAGTTGTAAAGAGTATAATTTATCGCGGGACTGTGTGATGGCTGTAGCTGAATTTAAACAGAAAACTTTCAATGCTTCAAACTGACGTGTCAAAGCGCAACCATAGAATGTAATACTTGGTCTGATACGTGGAATGATAGCGTCAAATTGGTTAAGAATTTTTCCACCTCTGTAATGAATTTCGGGAGTTTTTGCATCCAGTTTCATGTAGCATTCTTTGATGTTCAAAAAGTGCATTTCGTGACCACGCATTTCGCCGGCCTCCATGATTCTTTTATTGCTGTACAATTCAGGATTGCTGGCTAAAAGTCCGATTCTTAAACCGGAAGTTGCTTTTTCTGAATTTTGGTATAATTCTTTTAAGGATTCCGGAGTTGGTTGTCCTAATAAGTACTTTTCTTCCGGATCAACCAATACACGTCCGCTCATGGCCTCGCGACCTAAAAGCATTCTGAAGCCCATTGAATCTCTATTGGTTAGCGTCATTTCGATAGGCCACTTCGTATCACCAATTTTAAGATGCGTCTGGATTACGTAACGATGTTCTCTGAAACCACTGGAGCTTTTTACAATTCTTTTGTCAACCAACGGTGCTTCACAATGTATGATGGTTTTGATGTTATTCTGAATCGGGTTAATGTCGAATTTTACCCAGTTGGTATCATTTTTAATAAAAGGAGCTATGTTTATAGCATGCAATGCCGATGTCTTTGCACCGGAATCCACACGAGCCTTGATTGTTGGGATTCCTAGTTCTGGAAATGAGCACCATTCTTCGCTACCTAAAATGACTTTGTTTTGAAGCATACGTTGTTTTTTATTATAGAATTTAATAGTCAAAAATAACTATTTGCTTTTAATAAATCGAGGATTTGGACTAAAGAATAAACCCGTTATGTTATAAAAACGTAACGGGTTTGTTATTTCTGTTATAAAAAATAAGTATTTATTGATTTGTTGGCTCTTCGGCTTTGTGTATTTCTACAGAAAGTTCTTGAGAGTCATCTTTTAGATCCATTAAAATCTCATCACCGGAATGTATTTTTGAGGTAATGATCTCTTCTGCCAATAAATCTTCAACGTATTTCTGAATCGCTCTTTTTAACGGTCTTGCACCAAATTGTCTGTCAAAGCCTTTTTCTGCGATAAATGCCTTGGCTTTATCGGTTAGATTTAAGCTGTATCCTAATTCAGCAACACGAGAGTACAGTTTTTTAAGTTCGATTTCGATGATTAAATCAATATCTGCTTTTTCTAATGCATTGAAAACGATAACGTCATCAATTCTGTTTAAGAATTCCGGAGCAAATGTTTTTTTCAATGCATTTTCGATAATGCTTTTTGAATTATCATCGGCCTGAGCTATTTTCGCAGCAGTTCCAAATCCAACACCTTGTCCGAAGTCTTTTAACTGACGGGCTCCGACGTTTGAAGTCATGATGATGATCGTGTTTTTGAAATCAATTTTACGACCTAAACTATCTGTCAAATAACCGTCATCTAATACTTGAAGCATCATGTTGAACACGTCCGGATGTGCTTTTTCGATCTCGTCTAAAAGAACAACACAGTATGGTTTTCTACGTACTTTTTCGGTTAATTGACCGCCTTCTTCGTAACCTACGTATCCCGGAGGCGCTCCCACTAAGCGGGAAATAGCGAATTTCTCCATGTATTCACTCATGTCAATACGTATTAACGCATCTTCAGAATCGAATAATTCTTTTGCTAAAACTTTAGCTAATTGTGTTTTACCAACTCCGGTCTGACCTAAGAAAATAAACGAACCAATTGGTTTGTTCGGATCTTTAAGTCCGGCTCTGTTACGTTGAATAGAACGTGCAATTTTCAGAACAGCTTCGTTTTGACCAATTACTTTGTTTTGAATTAGTTCCGGTAATTGGGCTAATTTATTGCTCTCTGTTTGTGCAATTCTGTTTACAGGGATTCCGGTCATCATAGAAACAACATCGGCTACATTATCTTCTGTAACTTCAATACGGTTGTTTTTAGAGTCTTCTTCCCATTGTTCCTGAGCTACAGCCAGGTCTTTTTCGATGCGTTTTTCATCATCGCGAAGTTTGGCTGCTTCTTCATATTTTTGTTTTTTAACAACCATATTTTTAAGCTCACGCACTTCTTCCAACTGACGTTCTAAATCTAAAATTTGCTTCGGAACATCAATGTTGGTAATGTGTACACGAGATCCTGCTTCGTCAAGAGCATCGATAGCTTTGTCCGGTAAAAAACGCTCAGACATATATCTGTTGGTTAATTTTACACAAGCCTCGATTGCTTCTTTGGTGTACGTAACATTATGGTGGTCTTCGTATTTGTCTTTTACGTTATTTAAAATCGCGATTGTTTCCTCAACAGAAGTTGGTTCTACAATAACTTTTTGGAAACGTCTTTCTAAAGCTCCGTCTTTCTCGATGTATTGTCTGTATTCATCAAGAGTAGTTGCTCCAATACATTGGATTTCTCCTCTTGCTAAAGCAGGTTTAAACATGTTGGAAGCATCCAGTGAACCCGTTGCTCCACCGGCACCTACAATAGTGTGAATTTCATCAATAAAAAGAATGATATCGTCGTTTTTCTCGAGCTCGTTCATAACGGCTTTCATTCTTTCTTCAAACTGACCGCGGTATTTTGTTCCGGCTACTAAACTGGCCAGATCAAGAGTAACTACACGTTTGTTGAAAAGAATACGAGATACTTTTTTCTGAATAATGCGTAAAGCCAGACCTTCTGCGATAGCAGATTTACCGACTCCCGGCTCTCCAATAAGTAGCGGATTGTTCTTTTTTCTACGGCTTAGGATTTGAGAAACGCGTTCAATTTCTTTTTCGCGTCCTACAACCGGATCCAGTTTTCCTTCCTCAGCCATTTCTGTTAAATCTCTCCCAAAATTATCTAAAACCGGAGTTTTTGACTTTTTGTTTGACTTATTGGCGGGATTGTTAAAACTACTTTCTTTAAGACTGTCATCTTGTCCTGAATCGTCGTTGTATGATTCGTTTCTTGGCAAGTTTTCTAAGAATTCTTCTTCGTTTGGAGTCATATTTAAATATTGTTCTTTAGCTATATCATAATCTATTTTTAGTTTATTCAATAGCTTGGTTGTGGGATCGTTTTCGTTTCGTAAGATGCATAACAGCAGGTGTGCCGTGCTGATCGATGAACTTTGAAATACTTTTGCTTCAAGAAAGGTGGTCTTCAGAGCTCTTTCAGCTTGTCGGGTAAGATGAAGATTTTTCTTTTCGGCATTGACTTCAACGCTTTGATTGGCTGGACTGAGTATTTCTACTTTTCTGCGTAAATGATCTAAATCAACAGCCAGGTTATTGAGAATATGAATGGCTTTACCGTTTCCATCTCTCAAAATGCCCAGCATTAGATGCTCAGTACCAATAAAGTCGTGGCCCAAACGCAAGGCTTCCTCTTTACTGTAGGTAATAACATCTTTTACTCTTGGTGAAAAATTATCATCCATAATATATAATTGTAATGTATTGTAAATTTAGTGAATTACTGTGTGAAAAACAAAAACCGTACCCTTCGGAATCTCATGACAGCTAATAGACAAAAAAAATAGCAATTATAGCGTTAAAAAACGCTTAATTTATTAACTGAAATTGAAAATAAAGTTGTTAATAAATCATTGAAATAAGTGTATGAAGATAGTTATAAAAATTTCAAAAAACCGTATCTTGGCACGCTTTGAAATTAATATAATTATTTAATATAACAACTTATGTCTGAAGGAGAAAAGTTAATTCCTATTAACATAGAGGATGAAATGAAATCAGCTTACATCGATTATTCGATGTCAGTAATTGTATCAAGAGCACTTCCGGATGTTAGAGATGGCTTGAAACCGGTACATCGAAGAGTTCTTTATGGAATGTATGATTTAGGAGTAACTTCAAGATCTGCACACAAAAAATCAGCGAGAATCGTAGGAGAGGTTTTGGGTAAGTATCACCCACATGGTGACACCTCTGTTTATGACGCTATGGTGCGTATGGCTCAAGAGTGGAGTATGCGTTATTTATTAGTAGATGGCCAAGGTAACTTTGGTTCTGTCGATGGTGACAGTCCGGCAGCAATGCGTTATACTGAGGCAAGAATGCGTAAAATTTCGGAAGATATTATGGCAGATATCGAAAAAGAAACAGTTGATTTTCAACTCAACTTTGACGATACTTTATATGAGCCAAAAGTAATGCCAACCAGAGTTCCTACTTTGTTAGTAAACGGAGCAACAGGTATTGCAGTTGGTATGGCTACTAATATGCCACCACACAATTTAACAGAAGTTATCAACGGTACATTAGCGTATCTGGATAATAATGATATTGAAATAGACGAATTAATGACACATATTAAAGCTCCTGATTTTCCAACAGGAGGTGTAATATATGGTTATGAAGGCGTTCGTGAAGCTTTTAAAACCGGTAGAGGACGTATTGTAATGCGTGCTAAAGTTGGTTTCGAAGAAGTAGACGGAAGAGAATGTATTATCGTTACAGAGATTCCATACCAGGTTAATAAAGCCGAAATGATCAAACGTACGGCTGATTTGGTTAACGATAAAAAAATCGAAGGTATTGCCAATATCCGTGACGAATCAGATAGAAACGGTATGCGTATCGTGTATATCCTGAAACGCGATGCTACACCAAACGTAGTTTTAAATACCTTATATAAATACACTTCATTACAATCTTCTTTTAGTGTAAATAATATTGCATTAGTAAAAGGTCGCCCACAAATGTTGAATCTGAAAGATATGATTCACTATTTTATTGAGCACCGTCACGATGTAGTAGTACGTAGAACTCGTTTCGAATTGCGTAAAGCAGAAGAAAGAGCGCATATTTTAGAAGGATTAATTATTGCTTCTGATAATATTGATGAAGTGATCGCGATCATCAGAGGTTCGAAAAATACGGAAGAAGCACGTGATAAATTAATTGAAAGATTCAATTTGTCAGACATTCAGGCGCGTGCCATCGTAGAAATGCGTTTGCGTCAGTTAACAGGTCTGGAGCAAGATAAATTAAGAGCTGAGTTTGAAGAATTAATGAAATTAATAGAGCATTTGAAAGCTTTATTAGCAGATGTAGCTCTTAGAACGAACTTAATTAAAGAAGAATTGGAAGAAATTCGTGAGAAATATGGCGATGCCCGTCGTTCTCTAATCGAATATTCAGGTGGTGATGTAAGTATTGAAGATTTAATTGCCGATGAGAATGTGGTTATTACCATTTCGCACGCTGGTTATATCAAACGTACAAACCTTACAGAGTACAAAACACAAAACAGAGGTGGCGTTGGACAAAAAAGCGCAGGAACAAGAGATCAGGATTTCCTTGAGCATATGTTCGTTGCAACCAACCACCAATATATGATGTTCTTTACGCAAAAAGGAAAATGTTTCTGGATGCGTGTTTATGAAATTCCGGAAGGAAGCAAAACCGCAAAAGGTAGAGCGATTCAGAACTTGGTAAATATTGAAAGCGATGATAAAGTAAAAGCTTTCATTTGTACACAAGATTTAAAAGACAAAGAGTATATCAACAGTCATAACCTTGTAATGGTAACCAAACAAGGACAGGTTAAGAAAACATCTTTAGAGAAATATTCTAAGCCTAGAGTAAATGGAGTTGCTGCAATTACAATTAAAGAAGGGGATGAATTACTGGAAGCGAAATTAACAAACGGAGAAAGCCAAATTATCCTGGCTGTGAAATCCGGTAAATTAGTTCGTTTTGAAGAAACTAAAACCCGTCCGATGGGAAGAACAGCTTCCGGAGTTCGTGGAATTACGCTAAAAGACGATACCGATGAAGTAATTGGTATGGTTACTGTTGATAAAGACAACGTTAACGATTCACAAATCTTAGTAGTAACCGAGAACGGATACGGTAAACGTACCAAATTGGTTGATGATGATGGTGAAGATGTGTACAGAATTACGAACCGTGGAGGAAAAGGAGTTAAGACACTTAATATCACGGAGAAAACAGGGAAATTAATTTCGATTAATGCGGTAACCGATGCGGATGATTTGATGATTATCAACAAATCTGGATTAACAATCAGAATGGCAATTGAAGATTTACGTGTAATGGGTCGTGCAACGCAAGGAGTTCGATTGATTAACTTAAAAGGAAAAGATTCAATCGCTGCTGTTACAAAAGTAATGAAAGACGATGTGGCAGAAGTTGTAGTTGACGAAGATGGTAATGTTATCGAATCCGCTATAGAAAGAGTGAAGCCGGATTTAGAAGTTCTTGAAGACGACGGTACGGCAGAAGAAGAGGACGATGAAGACGATGCTGAAGAAGAAACAGAAGACGAAGAGGATTCTGAAGAAGAATCAGAAGAATAAGTAAACCACAAAAATAAATTAAATATACAAATTGACTATTATGAAAAGTAAATATGTAATACTTGCGTCAGCATTATTGATTTCAGTAGCTACTTTTGCTCAAAAAGATCAGATTAAAAGTGCTGAGAAAGCATTAAAAAACGGAGACGCACAAGGGGCTATCACAATACTAAAAGATGCCGAAAATTTAGTTGTTAATGCTAAAGATGTAGAGCAAGCGCAATACTATTTTGTAAAAGGGAACGCTTACTTGGATTTGGCTAACAAAAAAGTTGAAGAAAGTAAAAACTTATCTCTTGCGGCAGAGAGCTACAAAAAATTAATTGATATTGAAAAAGAGTCAGGAAAGTTAAAATACTCTACTCAGGCAGCTACTTCAATTACTCAAATTAAAGGAAACTTGATTAACTCGGCTATTGCTGATACACAAGCAAGCAAACATGCTGATGGTGCAAAGAAATTATACGAAGCTTATTTGTTAGATAAAAAAGATACAATCAATTTGTATTATGCAGCTTCAACAGCGGTAAATGCTCAGGATTATGATGCAGCTTTACCAATGTACGAAGAATTGAAAAAAGTAAATTATTCCGGAAAAGGAACTAGTTATTTAGCATTAAACAAAGCAACTAAAAACGAAGACGGTTTTAATAATGCTAACGAAAGAGATTTAGCTGTGAAATTAGGAACTCACGAAAAACCAAGAACAGAAGCAATTCCTTCTAAAAGAGGTGAGATCAACAAAAATCTTGCTTTAATCCTGGTTCAAAAAGGACGTATTGAAGATGCTAAAAAAGCCGTTGCAGATGCTAGAAAAGCAAATCCGGAAGATTCTACTTTGTTGCTTACAGAAGCCAATCTATATTTAGAAACGAAAGATTTTGAAACGTACAAAAAATTAGTTAACGAGGCTTTACAAAAAGACCCGAACAATGCTGATCTATTGTTTAACTTAGGAGTAATTAGTAACAATGCTAAAAATCCTGCTGACGCTGAGAAATACTATTTGAAAGCGATCGAAATCAAACCGGATTATACAAACGCTTATCTTAACCTTGCAGCTTTAAAGTTAGAAGCAGAGAAACCAATCATTGAAGAAATGAACAAATTGGGTACTTCTGCAAAAGACATGAAACGTTATGACGTTTTAAAAGCGCAAAGAGAGTCTGTTTTTAAAGGAGTTATTCCTTACCTTAAAAAAGCAAACGAATTAGATCCTAAAAACGAAGATGTTTCTAAAACATTATTAGGTGTTTACAAAGCATTAGAAATGACTGCTGAAGCAAAAGCTTTGAAAGCTACAATGTAAGCAGAAATGAATTAGTATAAAAAAAACCAAGGCTTGACCTTGGTTTTTTTATGCTTTAAAGTTTCGTCTAACTTACCAAAGTAGCAGTTAACGTAATTGTAGTATTTAAAAGCTTTGATATTGGACAAATTTCTTTCGCTTTAGCAGCCGTTTTTTCGAATTCTTCTGCTGAAATTGAAGGGACTTTTCCTTTTAAATCCAAATGGATCAAAGTTATGGCGCCGTCTTCAAAAGTTACTGTGGCTTCTGTAGTTAAATCATCTGCGGTAAAACCTCCTTCGTTAAGTAAAAAACTTAATTGCATGGTAAAACAGCCCGAATGCGCTGCTGCAATAAGTTCTTCCGGATTCGTTCCGACTCCGTCTGCAAATCTTGTTTTAAAGGACAATTGCGCATTGTCTAATGTAGTACTTTGTGTACTGATAGTTCCTTTTCCTTCCATGCCCGTACCTTTCCAGTTGGCATTTGCTTTTCTTGTAAATTTCATATTGATACTATTTAAAGGTTTACAATCTTCTGATTCTCAAATATAATCAATATTTTAAAGAATAGTTTTATGAAATTTAATTAGAACGTTAAGTTTCTGGGAGAAATACTTGAAAGCATAATTGCGTGCAAAGTTTGGATCAAGTCAAAAAAATGTGGAGTAATTTGTATAAATCTTTTTCTGTTTATTTTGTTGGTGATTTTTTAGGCTTTATTTCTCGCAAAGACGCAGAGCCGCCAAGTTTTTATACTGATTTTTTAGCTTCGCGACTCTGCGGCTTCGCGAGATTTTTGTTTCTCTGCAATTTCTGTACTTGATTTCGAAGTTTTCCAAGCAAAAAATGCCAAACAGTTTTTCTCTTCTTTCCTCCATTTGTCAGGCTGAGCGAAGTCGAAGCCCTTTTTATCCAACCAGCCTTCGACTACGCTCAGGGTGACAATAATTCATAAAAGAACGTTATAGAGCGTTTTTAACGAGACAAACATAGGAGTCCGAAAAACTTTATGTTGATCTTGCTTTGCGAACTCTGCGTAAATCTTTGCGAACCCTGCGGTTAAAAAAAAATAGTGCATAAAAAAAAAGGTGCAATGAGAATTTCATTACACCTTTTATATTTTTAAATCAAAAGTCTTATTCCTGACCTAGATTACGTAATTGTTTTAGTTTGTCTTTCCAAACATCAAGGCTTTCTTTGTGAACAGCAATGTTTTTACGAACTTCAAGAACAATTGAATTCTCTTTCTTAGCATTTTTTGTATTGGTAAAAAACTGAATGTTGTTCTCTAATTGGAAAATTTCATTTTGAACCTCTTCAATTTTACGCATTAAGAAGATTTTTTCGTTATCCAGTTTTCTGGTGTCGTTACTTTCCGATAAAGAATCTATACGGTTAGAGAAACGCATCATTTCGGTTTCTTTTTTACTCAAACTTAATTTTTCAAAAAGAGCATCCAGGATTTTATTGAATTTCCCTTCAATATGACGTCTTGAGAAAGGGACTTTACCAAAACCTTTCCAAGTTTCAATATGTAATTTTATAGCGTCTAAATCTGTTTTATGGTCTCCGGTAAGCTGGTAAGCTCTTAAGATATCCAAGTACGCTTTTTTGTTGTCAAAAGCAGCTACTTCATCACCGTTTTCCTCTGATTTGTGCTCTTTTAATTTATCAAAATAGTGATTACAAGCGTCTTTGAAATCTTTCCAGATTTTGTCAGAATATTTTTTAGGAACATGACCAATTTGTTTCCACTCTTCCTGAATTTGTTTCATGATTGGAGTAGTGGCACCAAAATCAGTACTTTCTTGTAATTCTTTGGCTTTGGCAACAAGTGCCATTTTCTTATTTAAGTTGTCGTTTTGATCTTTTTTAATGTCCTTATAAAAAGAATTTTTAAAAGAGTTGAAATTTCTAACGGCAGTTTTAAAAGAAGCCCAAGTTTCTTCGTTTACCTCAGACGGCACTTTTCCAGCTGCAAAGAACTCATTTCTTAACGCTTCTACTTTTTGAATTTGTAGCAACCATTGGGAGTGTGAGTTTACTTTTTCAGTTCCCAGAACTTCTAATTTACCAATAATCTCTTTTTTAATTTCAAGATTTTGTTGTTCATTAGCTCTTTGGCTTTCAAATAAAACCTCTCTTTTATCGTGGATTTTTTTAGTCAGTTCACTAAATTTATTCCAGATCGTGTCACGGTGTTCTTTAGAAACAGGTCCGATATCTTCTTTCCAGATTCGGTGTAGGTCCTGTAATTCTCTGAAAGATTTACTGATATCCGTTTCGTTTACCAATTCTTCAACACGAGCTATAATTTTTTGTTTTTGCTCTAAGTTGTATTTAAAATCTAAATCTCTGGCTTCACGATCTAAATGCAGATAATCATAGAAATTTTCTACATGAAAGTGATAGTTGTTCCAAACGTGATTGTATTTGTCTTTTGGAATTGGTCCTGCATTTTTCCATCTTTCTCTTAAATCATTAAAATGTTTAAGGGTGTCTTTGATGTTTTCCTGCGGGTTTATAAGTTCTTTTAGCTCCTCAACAATTGCAAGTCGATTGTCTAAATTAGATTTTAAATTGGTTTGTAAATGTTTGAAATGCGCATTTCTCTTTTCTCTGAAAATAGAATAATATTCATCAAACTTAGATTTTAATGGAGAATGGTATTCAAATTCTTCATTAGGATCTTGTTTAGAAGCGTTGAATTCTTCTTTTTTCTCCTCTATAAGATGATTGTATTGTAATAAGAATGATTTCTTGATTTCTTCGATATGCTCTTTTACAGACATTACTTTGTCTGTATTTACAAGTTTTTTCAGTTCGTCAACAAGAGTATCTAGCGTAAAAGTATCATAATCCTGCATAGGGATTTCATGACGTTCTTTTAACGTTTCATCTTCACTTTCCTCAGCGTTCGAATTGGTGATCGCATCTAATGCCTCTTGATGATCTGCTTCCGGAGTTTCAGCCACAGTTTCTAATTCAATTTCAGTAGTTGAAACTAAATTTTCGGCTGCAGTTTCAGAATCAGATTCTTCAATCACATTGTCTTGTATAGAATCGCTAATCTCGATTTCTAGTTTTCCGTCTGCATCTTGCAGGTTATCATTCTTTTCTTCTAACATTTTAAATGTATAAGGTTTATTGGTTTAAGTAGAGCGAAAGATAGTAAAGGTGTTTCTAAATACAAAATAAATCGTTTGTTTATGCACTATTTTTCGATGAAATCCTTATTTATTGTTCTGTTTTAGGGATGTGATATTCTTTTTTTTGTTTCGTTTTCTGAAATAAATTCGAAATTTGACCCCATACCATTTTTAGAAAAATGCTATTAATTGATTATTTCGTTTTCTATTAAGGATTTTATTTTAAGAAATCTGAAATTTTGTAGTCAAAGATCTTTGTCAGAATAAGATTAGAAGACCAACCTCCAAACCATAGTTGTATGTTTTATTACCTCCAAAAGCCACACTCGGATGGATGTAGGCGAGGTTAGTAGGGGTAATTTTTCGGCCAAATTCTAAAAAAGCATTATTTTGAAAGCCTTCTAAAATACTATTGTACCGAAAAGCAACATCGGCAGCAATCCAGTTTTTGCCAAAAAAATGAAATAGTACATTTTCATAAGCAATGACGCTAATGTCACTTCGCTCACTGGAACCGGCAAAACTCGCCTGATATTCTAAGGAAGCGATCCAAAGAAATTTTTTGCCGCTCATATATTTCCCATAAAAAACGGCCGGCATGACAACCCATTTACCCGATCCGAAGTTTGGATCTGCGGCAGAATTGGCATATACTCTTGCTCTGAGGGCAATACCGTTTTGTCTCTCCATAAAAGGAATGTAACTAACCCCCATGCCAACATCTCCAATCCCGCTTTTGTTTATTGAATTGGTATTGGCTGATATTAAAGGAAGGTCAAACCGTAAATTCCAAGCTTTGTCTCCAATCGGAACTAAAGCACGTACTTGTGTAGTATTAAAAGAACCATTGTCGGTATCTAAATACTCATTAAAAAGTAATATGGTTTTAAGAAAATAATGATAACGGGGTTCCGAAAAAGGACTTTTGGACTCAACTGTTCCTTGAGCATTTGTAGCCGTGGCAATTAAAAAAAATAGAATAAGTAACGATTCATTCATAACTACCTGTTAACGAGTAGTCTAATGTACGAAAATTACTTTAACATTTTATGGACGGCCGGTTTTTTATTTATTCCAGATTTTCCAGGCTTTTTCGGCTTGAAAAATAAGCATGTCGTAACCATTTTTTATAACAGCACCACGTTCTTTTGCATTTTTTAGAAATTGAGTTTCCTCCGGATTGTAAATTAAATCATAAGCGATATGCTTATTGGTGAAATACTCATACGGCAGGTCAGGGCAAGCTTCGATATTAGGGCTTGTACCTACCGGAGTACAATTGATTATAATTTGATAATTGTCAAAAGTAGTGGCGTTGATTAAATCGTAATCAATGATGTTGTCTTTGGCCTCTCTCGAAACAAAAGTATAAAGAATATCAAGCTCATCAAGAGCAAAAGCAACCCCTTTTGAGGCACCACCGGTACCTAAAATGAGTGCTTTTTTGTGATGGGGTTCTAATAGTGGCTTTAATGATTTTTTAAAACCATAGTAGTCCGTATTGTATCCTTTTAATTTACCGCTTTTGGTAAATTTTATGGTATTAACAGCGCCTATTAAAGCCGCTTTTTTTGAAAGTTTATCTAAAAAGGGAATGACTTGCTGTTTGTACGGAATCGTAACATTTAATCCTTTTAAATCCGGATTGTTTTTAACTAATCCGGTGAAGTGATTGATTTCTGAAATGTCAAAATTTTCGTAGCTGTTGCCGGTAAAAACTTCATTGCTAAATTTTTCAGTAAAATATCCTTTCGAAAAAGAGTAGCTAATGTTACGGCCCAGTAAGCCAAAACGTCTTTTTAAAGTGTCAATCATTATTGCTTTCTGTGTTTTTCAATATAATTTTTAACCATTTTTTTGGTCCAGACTACCGGAAACAAATCTTCGATTAAGATGTAATTGTCAAAGTTTAAACGTAATCCGTTGCTTAAATGAAATTTAGCTTTTGTATTGTCCTGAATCATAAAATACAATCCCGCAAGACGATATTCAACTTCATTTTCTTCAGGGAAGTATTCCGACGCCTGCAATAAGGTTTGAATGGCGCTTTCAAATTCACCTAAAAACTGAAGAATATCAACCCAGAATAACCAGGTTTCTAAGGCGTAATCGCCAAATTCTACTGCTTTTCTATACCCAAACTCAGCTTCTTCAAAGAAGTTCATTTGTTTGTTTATCGTTGCGTAACGTTTCCAGTACAAACGATTTTGATTGTCAATAGCCAATGCTTTATTGACAAAGAATAAGGCTTTCTGGAAGTTTTTTTGACGAACATAAAAATCAGTAATCGCAATCCATCCTTTGTCTAAAAGCGGATCTTCATGTACGGTCTGATTGTAATATTGTAATGCTTTGGCTGAATTGCCCAGTTTTTCATGACATTTTCCGATACGCAACAAAGCATACGAGGTAGCATCGTCTAATTCGATGGTACGGTTGTAGCTTTCGATGGCTTTGCTGTAGTCTTTCAGGCGTTCGTAAGCTTTCGCTTTTTCCATAAAGGCACCTAAGAACTCATCGTCTATGATGGTTGCATAATCAAAGGCACGAATGGCATTTTCATATTCTTTAACACCATAGTGCAAGCGACCCAACTGATGCCAGGCGATCTCACTGTACGGGTTTTTGTTGATATAATCGTTCAGATATACAATGGCGTCCTGATTTTGATCTAAAAATTCAAAACAATACACCACATTGTATAAAGCAGACTGATCTTCTAAATCTTCTTCAAGACATTTAATAAAACTGTCTTTTGCCATCTCAAGGTTATCCATAAACAGATATTCCATTCCGATCAAGTTGTACACGTCAGCGTAATCGTCTGTATATTGCAGCGCAATTTTAAGTAATTCTACCGCTTTTTCGTGTTGGTCTCTCTTAGAACAAATATTGGCTTTCTGGATGTAAATTTCCTCGTTGTTAGGTTCAATTGCATACAACTCATTCAAAAGCTTTTCAGCGATGTCGAGTTTGTCATCATAAACCAGCATTTCTACTTGTACTAGTTTTAAGCCCGTAGATTTTGGGTGCTGATCTAATGCGAGTTTTAAGGCTTTTTTTGCTAAATTAGCCTTACCTATGTCTAAATAATGAAGAATAATTTCTTCAAATTCTTCAGAATCAAAAAAGAGTACTTTGTTAGTTTTTAACATCGACTCAAATTTGGATAGGGATAGGTTATAATCTTCTTCTTCGTTGCTTAATTGCATACTTTGTTTATTTGAAATTAGCCTGTTATAAAATTAGGCAACCATATTTTGTTGTGAGGAAAGGGGATTAATTGTTTTGAACAATTTAATTAACAATATGGACAGAATTCGTGTTCTGTTTTTTTAGGTGGTATTCTTTTTTCTTGTAAAAGAATACAGCATTATTATTCTAAAATTTAATACTAATCCGGCGTATTTACTCCTGATTAATTTTCTTGTTCCTTTTTCATTATTTCATCCATAACATTCAAGATAATGGCACAACCTTCTTTTATTTCCTCTTCAGAAATCGTTAACGGCGGTGTTATTCGTATCGCACATCCTTCAAACAGCAACCAGAATAAAATGAGCCCTTTGTCCTGACAATTCAAAATAACTTCGTTGGTTATTTCGGCAGTTTCAGTCATGGCGGCAAGCATCAATCCTTTTCCTCTAACTTCCTTTATCAAAGGATGTACCAAAAGCGATCTAAAGAGTTTTTCTTTCTCTAACGCCTCTTGCATGAGGTTTGTTTCAGTTAATTCCTGCAAAGTTGCCAGACAGGCTGACGCAATGACAGGATGACCTCCAAAGGTGGTGATGTGTCCTAATTTCGGATTTTCCGTTAAAAGATCCATTTTTTCTGCCGATGCCGTGAAAGCACCTACAGGCATTCCGCCACCCATTCCTTTTCCCATAACGACAATATCGGGAACGACATCGTAGTTTTGAAAACCAAACAGTTTTCCGGTTCTTCCAAATCCGGGTTGGATTTCATCCACAATCATCATGGCTCCAACTTCATCACAGCGTTTGCGTACTTTTTGAAGGAAATTATCATGGGGTTGGATGAATCCTGCACCTCCTTGAATGGTTTCTAAAAGAATAGCAGCCGTTCGCGTGGTTATTTTTTGTAAATCTTCTTCGTTATTGAATGTAATAAAATCTACATCAGGCAACAACGGACGAAAAGCTTGTTTGCGTTCCTCAAAACCCATAACACTCATAGAACCCATCGTGTTACCATGATACGCATTATGACACGATATAAGCTGACTGCGACCTGTTGTTCTTTTAGCCAATTTAAGCGCTCCTTCAATCGCTTCTGTACCTGAATTGACCAAATAAGTTTTGTTCAGGGATTCGGGAAGGAGTGAAGCTAATAATTTGCAATATTCTACCGCAGGGCTTTGCGAATATTCGCCATAAACCATAACATGCGAATATTTGTCTAACTGGTCTTTTATAGCCTGATTGACTCTCGGATGCTGATGACCAAGCGTGCAGGCAGAAACTCCGGCCACAAAGTCTAAATATTTTTTATTGTTGGTATCGTATATGTAGGAACCAATGGCATGCGAAACCTCCATTCCTAAAGGATATGGGGATGTTTGTGCCTGGTATTTTATAAAATCGGGATTCATTTCTTTTTTAGGTGCTAAGTTGCTGAGATTCTGAGTTGCTGAGATTTTGGGTTTTTTGTTTCAGGTTTCAGGTTTCAGGTTTCAAGTTTCAGGTTTCAGGTTGCTGAAAACTGCTACTGCGATTGAAAACTACTTCTTGAGTTTCAAGTTTCAAGTTGCTGAAAACTGCTACTGCGACTGAAAACTACTTCTTGAGTTTCAAGTTTCAGGTTGCTGAAAACTGCGACTGCGACTGAAAACTACTTCTTGAGTTTCAAGTTTCAGGTTACTGAAAACTGCGACTGCGACTGAAAACTACTTCTTGAGTTTCAAGTTTCAGGTTGCCAAAAACTGCGACTGAGACTGAAAACTGCGACTGAAAACTATTTTTTCTCCTTGGTCTTCTCCTTACTCTTTTGTTTAACAGTTGGCTTCTTTTTATCGTAATCTAATGTCTCTTTCATGATTTTCATGGGAACATTTTCTTTTGCATCATCTTGTTTTCCTTCTTTGACTAATTTATCGTTGAGTTCATTCTCTTCGGGGGTAAAAATATCGTCTTTAGATTTTATTCGTTCATCGCCTCGCCAGACTAGACCTCGCAGTTTTCTGGCATTTTCGGGCAGATCAGCTTCGGGGTAGATATCGCCATCTACTTTGTTGAAAAAAGTGATGGTTTCGAGCGCATTGTTTTCTAAAATCATATTGATTTTACTACTCACGTTTTTGTTGATACCGATAAGTTCATGGGCATCATTCCGCATATAATAAATAACTTCCGTGTTTTTTACGACATCGACATCATGTAGTTTTCCATCCCGGAATTTACCAAATAAATTGATACCCTTGACCTGATTATAACCCGTTCCGAGGGTATCCCGTGAGACCATAAAGGTATTGTTGAGTACTTTTAAAGAATCGATTTTTCGAGTTGTATTATTTCCGATAAGGTGCATGATGTCTCCTGTAATCTGACTTTCACCATTCCAAAGAATCGGATTTCCGATTAGTTTTGTTAACGCACTTTTAGAGTTGGAATGAATCGAATCGCATTTTCCGCTCATATCGGTTTTGTAAAAACGTGCATTGTTATAAGCCCTAAGGATTCGCTCGCCTTCTTTACCGGTAACCATCAGTTTTTTTCCGTGAATATAAACGGAATCATTGTCTACAAAGTTAACCGCAACGGCTCTTTTGGTAACAAACATCGAATCTTTCAGTTTAAAGACTTCTGCATAATGTCCTTTTACGATTCCGCGATTGATTGAATCCGTAATTTTTACATTGCGCGTTGCCGATGCAAATTCGGTATTCCGATTGTAGAATAAACTATCACCTTCTATGCGCCGATCATCGTATTTAATATAGGATTTTCGCAGTAAATGCGCCAGATTTTTCTTGGTGTCATAAAAACCATTTTCTGTATAGATATAATTGGTTTTACTGGTAATTGTCGACGGACCAAATAAATAACTGTGTCCTGAGTTACTGTAATAATCCAGGTGATTTGATTTGATTACGTATTTCGGGTTGGTAAGCGTAACGGCTGTTAAAAACTTAAACTTTTTCTCCGTCACATAATACCTGCCTGATTTACTAACCAAAGTATTGTCTTTGTTGATGATAGTTCCTTTTGTGTTGTAAAAAACTTCCTGAACATTTCGGTCAAAATTGATCGTATCCGTTTGCAAAGTGGCATCCGGAGAAGTCATTACAGCATTTCCGGTTGCAAAAGCTTTTTTCATATTACCATTGTACTCGGCATATTTACTGTTTAGAAACAAGGTGTCTCCTTGTACTAATTGTACATTTCCGAAAGCTTTCAGATAGTTTTCTTTTTGAAAAAAGTAAGCCTTGTTACAGGTTAGTACTACACCATCATGATTGACCTTCACATTTCCGGTTAACAAAAGAGCGTCCGGCATTAATATCTGATCGACATCAGAAAAATCAGCATTCTCGACAATGATTTTTTTTGGTGTTTGTGCAAAGATGCTTTGAACACTTAAAAGAAGCAAACAATAAGATATGAAAAGGAGTGATTTCTTCAATGGTTTAAATTTTTGTCAAATTTATGAAAAAGGTTACAACCTTTAAGGATATTAGGATTAATTTATAATTCATAAATTTCATTACAGGTTAAGCGAATTTTAAAAGTTTAAATTATGAACAAAAACCGCTACTCTCTCGTTGTAGTTTGTCTTTTTGAATTGGAAACAGTATAAATTGATTTAAGTTTTCTTCGGATTTTAAAAATTAGTTTAAATTTAATAAATGGTTTCTAAATTATCGATTTAATCTTTCGGTTTAGAAAAAAATCAGTTTATAAAATCAATATGATAAGTAAAAGAATTTTTGTTGCAGGAATGGCTGTGACGATGCTGTTTTCGGCATGTAAAACAAAAGATTTGAAAATGAACAGAGACAAAGAGGAAGTTGCTGCAGCTAAGAAAATTGTCGTATATCAGGTTTTTACACGTTTATTCGGAAATAAAAACACCACCAATAAACCATGGGGCACTATTGAAGAAAATGGGGTTGGAAAGTTTGATGATTTTACAGATAAAGCATTGCATGAAATTAAAGATTTAGGGGTGACTTATGTTTGGTATACCGGAGTTCCACATCATGCTTTGGTTCGTGATTATACAGCTTATGGAATTTCAAACGATGATCCGGAAGTGGTAAAAGGAAGAGCAGGTTCTCCTTATGCAGTGAAAGATTATTACAATGTAAACCCTGATTTAGCGGTGAATCCTGCGAATCGTTTACAGGAATTCGAAACTTTGATTGCGCGAACCCATAAAGCGGGTTTGAAAGTCATTATTGATATAGTACCCAATCATATTGCCAGAAAGTATGAAGGAAAAAGCAATCCGGAGGGTGTTCGGGATTTTGGCGCTGATGATAATGTAAAGGTTGAATACAGTAAAAACAATAACTTCTATTATATTCCGAATCAACATTTTCAGATTCCTGATGGCGATATTCCGCTTAATGGAGAAAAAAGCCCTCTCGTTGATGGTGTTTTTGATGAAAACCCGGCAAAATGGACCGGTAATGGCTCCCGTAAAATAAAACCGGACCAAAACGATTGGTACGAAACCGTAAAAGTAAATTATGGAATTCGTCCGGATGGTTCAAAGGATTTTCCGGAACTTCCGGCTGGTTTTGATCAAAAAACCTATCAAGAGCATTTTGCCTTTTGGCAGGATAAAGACGTGCCGGATTCCTGGAAGAAATTTAAATCGATTGCCTTGTATTGGACAGCTAAAGGGGTTGATGGTTTTCGTTATGATATGGCCGAAATGGTTCCTTATGAATTTTGGAGTTATATGAATTCGGCAATCAAAATGAAAAACCCAAAAGCCTTTTTATTGGCTGAAGTTTATAATCCGAATGAATACCGAAATTATATCCGTTTGGGGAAAATGGACTATTTGTATGATAAAGTAGAAACATACGATAAGCTAAAAGATATTATTCGTGGAAAATCTTCAACTGATGGTTTGTCTGAAATTCAAAACAGAATGTCGGATATCGAACATCATATGTTGCATTTTTTAGACAATCATGATGAACAGCGCTTGGCAAGTCCTGAATTTGCAGGAACTCCGGAAAAAGGTAAACCATTGATGGTTGTTTCTACTACAATCAGCACATCGCCAACCATGGTGTATTTTGGACAGGAAGTAGGAGAGGCCGGAAATGAAAACGCCGGTTTCGGTACGCGTTCCCGAACTTCAATTTTTGATTATATAGGTGTCCCAAATCATCAGCGTTGGATGAATGAGGGAAAATTTGATGGTGGGCAGCTTTCAGAGTCAGAGAAGAGTCTTCGTGATTTTTATAAACGTTTATTGAATTTTTCGATTAACAGTCCGGCTTTGATGGGAAGTTTTCAGGAAATTCATTCTGTAAATCGTCAGAATACAGGTTATACCGATCTGATTTATTCCTATGTGCGTTGGTCCGAAAACCAGAAATTGATTGTTGTGGCTAATTTTTCTTCGGAAAAGACAAGCGAATTCGAATTAAAAGTTCCTTCTGATGTTATTTCTAAATGGAAATTAAAGGAGGGTTCTTACGTGCTTTTGGATCAGTTGTATTTGCAGAATAAAATCTATTTTACAGTAAAGAATGGTGAAGGCGTTGCACGAGTTAAAATAGGGCCTTCTGAGTCGTTTATTTATGAAGTGAAGTAACTTTTTAACCGCAAGGGTCGCAAAGGGTTTACGCTAGGTTCGCTATGATTTTTTTTCTTAGACTTTATAAAAAGATATAATATTACTTAGTGCATTTTGCCGTAAAGTTATTGAAGCTTTAAAAAAAACAGTTTTGGTTTTCGGTTTAGAGTTGAAAATAGATTCATTTACAATTTGATATTTTTTTATCACGCAGATTTGGCAGATTTTTTTGTTGCCGCGCAAAGTTAAAATAGCTACTGTTGTTTTGTTAGCAGTAAATAAATCAGCCTAATCTGCAAAATCTGCGTGCTAAAAAAAAATACAAAGCTATAAGTAAAACTTGCGTCCTTTGCGCAAACCCTTTGCGACCCTTGCGGTTAAACTTTCTAACCTTAAAAGTTATAAGGATAAAAAAAACAGGCTGTCTCTTAATGTAGAAACAGCCTGTTTTTTATGTTTTATACTTTTCTTACTTTCTTTAAAGCCTCAATATAATTTTCGTTTACTTTTTCCCAATTTATGTGTTGATAAAAAGCATCAATATAGGTTCCTTTTCGGTTTTGATAATCGAGATAATAAGCATGCTCCCAAAGGTCAATTCCCATAATGGGTGTTCCGGGAATCAAAGCATTTTTCATTAGTGGATTGTCCTGATTATCGGTCGTTGTGACCTGTAATTTCCCTAATTTGTCCACTACCAGCCAAACCCAGCCCGAACCAAATTGTTTTGTTGCCTGACTTTTAAATTGGTGTGTAAGATTATTAAACGAACCAAATTCTTTATTAATTGAACCTGCAAGCGTATCTTTTGGGGTTTGCTCTTTTGGTGTCAGAATATTAAAATAAAGCGTGTGATTGTAATACCCACCAGCATTTTGACGAAGTTTGGCATTGTTGAGATCTAATTTTTTCAGTATATCTTCAATCGTCATATTCTCATATTCGGTAGAAACAATTTCTTTATTTAAAGTATTTGTATACGATAAATAATGTTTTGAATAATGTGTTTCTAAAGTAAGTGATCGTATGGCAGGGGCTAAACCGTCATAAGCAAAAGAAAGTTTGGTTAAAGCAAAAGATCCTGCGTCTGCTTTTACATCATCGGGTGTTCCTATGAGTATTTTCTCTTCTTTTGTTGGTAAAGGAACTTCTACAACTTCGGTTAGCTTATTGTCCTGACAAGAAAATAATGCTAAGAATGAAGTTAAAATACTGAAACGAACAATGTTTTTCTTCATAATAAAAATTATTTTGCTGTTAGTGAATTAATGATTTCGATATAATTTTCTTTAGCCTCATCTCTTGATAAATGGCTTATTTGCATCCATGCATTTGTTTTGAAAGCGTCTCTTAAATCAAAATTTTCAGATTGATTGTAAACGGCAGTTCCAAAAGTGGCTTGTTTGTAATAGGCATATAGCCTTAGTTGCACATCTTGCGGCAACGTGGCTTGTGTCATTTTTAATGCATTTTCTACAGCCTCAGAGAAACGTGTATCTAAATCTTTTATCGTCATTTAAGCTTTTGTAGCAATAATGGTTTTTCCTCCAATTGCTTTTTGGTTTAATTCCACATTAATTGGAGTACCTAAAGGTAAAAATAAATCTACTCTCGAACCAAATTTAATAAAACCTGCATCAGTTCCCTGAATAACCTGCATTCCTTCTTCGGCATAATTCACAATCCGACGTGCCAAAGCACCTGCAATTTGTCTGTATAATACCTGTCCGAAAGTATCATTTTCGATAACAACAGTTGTTCTTTCGTTTTCTTCACTTGCTTTTGGATGCCATGCAACTAAAAACTTTCCAGGGTGGTATTTGCTGAATTTGATAATACCGTTCATTGCGTAGCGCGTAACGTGCACGTTTATTGGTGACATAAAAATAGAAACCTGAAGACGTTTGTCTTTAAAGAATTCACCTTCGTAAACTTCTTCAATTACCACAACTTTTCCATCAACTGGAGCAAGAATGTGATCACTGTTTAAAACGGCGATTCTTTTTGGGTTTCTAAAAAATTGCAGAATAATAATCAAAATTAACAAAGCTGCTATTTGAACAAGCATTCTTAGCCAATTGATATCGATAAATTTTTCAGCAATTAAAAGTACGGCAACAGTAAAAACTGTACCTAATAAGATTGATGGGGCTCCTTCTTTATGAAACATAATATAAAATTTGGTAAAATAAAAATATAAATGGTGCAACAAATATAACACTATCCAGGCGATCTAAGATGCCTCCGTGTCCCGGCATTATCGAACCGCTGTCTTTTACACCGGCGATTCTCTTAAATTTAGACTCGATCAAATCACCGATCGTTCCAAAAACACTTACTATTAAAGCAATAATCGTCCATATTAAAATAGATTTATTACTAAAAGCCGGACTAGGCTGAATGTAAAGTTTTGAAATTAAAAAACCGGCAAAAGCAGCGAATACAACACCTCCCAGGAATCCTTCTATGGTCTTTTTTGGAGAAACACGCTCAAAAAGTTTGTGTTTTCCCATCGATTTTCCAACCAGATAAGCAAAAGTATCATTGGTCCAGATCAGAACGAATAGTCCAATAATAATTTTCGGATTGTAATCGTTGGTTCCAAAAGAAATTTTGACAATAAAAAGAAAGGGTAGTGTAATATATCCCAGTAGGTAGAGATATTTTGAGGAAATGCTTACTTTTTGAACAGAGTCATAAAATAAGAATATAATACATTTAACTGATATCACTACTGTAACAGCAAGAAGTATCAGATTTAATTGTTGAATGTTGGTTTCTAAATCGAGGTTTGTTTGAAACAATTCATCCAGATAAGCAGTTGTCTGTTTGTTGTAATGACTTAGGAGTACAATAACAGCATATAACAAAACTCCGAATAGAATGGCGAAGATTTTATTAAGGCTTACCAAGTTGCAAAACTCGTAAATTGTAATGATCAGGAAAATACCAAAAAGGATAATAAAGCTTTCAGTAGAAAACAAGATCGAACTTAATAGTAAAGCAATATAAACAGCACCGGAAATGGCTCGCTTGAGTGTTTCGTTCATCTTAAAGATCCTCTAAGAGCAATAAATATAGATTTTTTGCAACACTTCCGTATTGTGTAAAATCTTCTTCTTTTGCTTTTTCGAAATATTTTATTGTGGTAATATTAGTTGGATAATCCCTTTCGTATTTGTGTTTAATAGCACTTAGACCATCGCTTTTTATAGCCAGGATCTGACTTGTGGTTGCTATTATGACAATGTTAGCAGGTAATTCGTTTGGTTTGTCTTGTCTGATTTGTTTGGATGAAAACAAGATCGAACCTTCATCGGCAATAAGGTTTTCGCAAGAGGCAAGTAAAAATTTAGGATTTCTAGGAGAGATATAAAGTAATTTATTCTCTTCTAACAGGCTAAATAACCCCGGTTCATAACATAAAACTTCGTTTTCGAACCAGTCGTTTTCTTCCAGAATATTTTCAAACTGTTCAGCAACTTCTTGTTTGTTTTCACAATACAAAAATTTACCGCCATTCTTCTTAAAATTAAAAATGAACCTCTCGTCAATTGACAAATGACTATCAGGACTTGCCGCACTTCCTCCATATTCGCTTTCATGTTCTTCATCAGAAGCGGAGTCACCGGAACCAAATATTTTTTTGAAAAAATTCATTTTATATGAAATACTTTACATGTTAATTGAAAACGTTCAAAGATAAAAAAATCTTAATTCAAAAGGCTATTTTGAATTAAGATTTTAAAAAATATTAAATATTTCTGTATAATTTACGAAACTACTTCTTCAAGATTTTTATCAAAAGTACGTTTTCCGAAAATTGTTTCTAAGTCATCTTTGAAAATAACTTCTTTTTCAATTAAGATATCAGCAAGCTGATTTAATTTGTCTTTGTTTTCTTCCAGAATTTGAATGGCTCTTTTGTATTGACCTTCAATTAATTCTGAAATTTCAGCATCGATAATCTTTGCTGTCTCATCAGAATAAGGTTTCGAGAAGTTGTATTCGCTTTGTCCACTTGAGTCGTAATAGGTAACATTTCCGATTTTATCATTCAAACCGTAAATCGTTACCATAGCACGAGCTTGGCGTGTTACTTTTTCCAAGTCACTTAATGCTCCGGTTGAAATTCTGTCAAAAGTTACTTTTTCAGCAGCTCTTCCACCCATAGTAGCACACATTTCGTCTAACATTTGATCTGTTCTAACGATTTGTCTTTCTTCCGGAAGGTACCAGGCAGCTCCTAAACTTTGTCCACGTGGCACAATAGTTACTTTAATAAGTGGTGCGGCATGTTCTAACATCCAGCTTACCGTTGCGTGACCCGCTTCGTGAATCGCAATTGCTCTTTTCTCTTCTGGAGTAATGATTTTGTTTTTCTTTTCAAGACCTCCGATGATTCTGTCAACAGCATCAAGGAAATCTTGTTTGTCTACTGCAGTTTTGTTATTACGCGCCGCAATCAAAGCAGCTTCGTTACAAACATTTGCAATATCAGCACCTGAGAAACCAGGAGTTTGTTTGGCTAAGAAATCTAAATCAAGACCTTCTACTTTTTTGATAGGAGCTAAGTGTACTGCAAAGATTTCAGCTCTTTCGCGAATGTCCGGTAAGTCAACAAAAATTTGTCTGTCAAAACGACCAGCACGCATTAAAGCTTTATCAAGAACATCAGCTCTGTTGGTTGCAGCCAAAACGATTACGTTAGAGTTTGTACCAAAACCATCCATTTCTGTAAGTAATTGGTTCAAAGTATTTTCTCTTTCGTCATTTCCGCCTGACATATTGCTTTTTCCTCTTGCTCTACCAACTGCATCAATTTCATCGATGAAGATAATAGCAGGAGATTTTTCTTTTGCTTGTTTAAACAAATCACGTACACGTGAAGCACCAACACCAACAAACATTTCTACAAAATCAGAACCTGATAAAGAGAAGAAAGGTACTTGAGCTTCACCCGCAACTGCTTTTGCAAGTAAGGTTTTACCAGTTCCCGGAGGTCCTACCAATAAGGCTCCTTTTGGAATTTTACCTCCAAGATTGGTGTATTTTTCAGGATTTTTAAGGAATTCTACAATTTCTTGTATTTCTTCTTTTGCACCTTCTAAACCAGCAACATCTTTGAATGTTGTTTTGATATCTGTTTTTTCATCAAACAGTTTTGCTTTCGATTTTCCAATGTTGAAAATTTGTCCTCCACCGCCACCGGCACCGCCTGACATTTTACGCATAATGAAAATCCAAACACCAATAATAATGATGATAGGAAGTAAGCTGATCAGGATATCGCTCCAGTTGTTTTTTTGCAAGAAATTAAAATCTTTCAGTTTGCCTTCGCCAACTGCTTTCTCTAATTTCGTTTGAAAAATCTGGTCGTTACCAATTTCTAAAGTATAATGAGGACCTTTGTTAGGTCTTTCAAAAATATCTTTTGCTACTTTTTTATTCGCTGCATCTTTTAGTGCTGCTGTTGTAAGGTATACTTCAGCTTCCGCTTTGTTGTATACGATTACTTTTTCAATTTGTCCTTTTTCTAATAAAGTATTGAATTTAGAAGAGGTCAATTGAGCGGGTTCGCTTAAGCTAGATCCTCCGGTTGCAAAACTTATAAATAAAAAAACCAGAAGTATTGCAGTATATATTAACCAGGGACTTATTTTAAATTTACTCGGATTTGGATTATTATCTTTAGCCATTAGAAAAAATTTTCTTTAGTATTTGTTTTCGATTGTAGTTATTTTGGCATCACCCCAAAGGCTCTCGATATTATAGTATTCACGGATGTGTTTTTGGAAAACATGTACCACGATATGAACATAGTCCATCAGAACCCATTCTGCGTTATCGGTTCCTTCTACGTGCCAAGGTTTATCTTTTAAATCTTTGGATACTGTTTTCTGAATTGAGTTTACAATGGCGTTAACTTGAGTGTTAGAGCTTCCGTTGCAAATTACAAAATAGTCACAAACAGCCGTGTCTATTTCTCTTAAGTCAAGAATATCGATATCATTCCCTTTTACTTCTTCAATTCCTTTGATTATGTTCGCTAATAGAACGTCATTATTAATAGTCTTTTTCGCCATGAATTATTTTATATGATTTTGTAAAGTTACCAATTTTTGTCATTAATTTTGAACCTTAACAAAATATTAAATTAAGTATAAATAAATTATTTAAATGAAACTAATCAAACTCGATGCCATAGATTCTACAAACGATTTTCTTAAGGCATTGGCGAGCCAGGAAGAGCTTGATAATTTTACAGTGGTAACAGCTGAAAATCAGATAAAAGGCAAGGGGCAAATGGGCTCCAAATGGCAGTCTGAATCCGGTAAAAACTTAATTATGAGCGCCTTGGTGAAGGGTTTTTTGTTTGATAATGAACAGGTTTTTAATTTAAGTATAGTAGTTTCATTAGCCGTAATTGAAACTTTAAAATCATTGGATATTTCTGATTTAAGTATAAAATGGCCAAACGACATTATGTCATATAACAAGAAGATTGGTGGCATACTAATAGAAAATACTCTCAAAAGTGATGGCAGAATCGTGTCAGTTGTTGGATTAGGACTGAATGTTAATCAAACAAATTTCACCGAATTGCCTAATGCTTCCTCTTTATCGGTAATTTCCGGAAGAACTTTTGATAAGGATGTTTTACCTTTTTTAATCACAGAAAAGATAGAACAGAAAATTGAGGCATGGAAAACCAATTCTAAAGTTTTCTGGGACGAATACTTTAATTCTTTGTTCAGAAAGGGGGTTCCAATGCCTTTTAAAAATCTCCAGAATCAAAACTTCATGGGAATTATTCAAGGGGTTTCTCCTGTTGGAAAAATACAAATAATGCTTGAGGACGACTCTGTGAAAGAGTTTGAGATTAAGGAGATTCAGATGCTTTATTAGGGAGGTGCTAAGGTTCTGAGGTTCTGAGTTGCTGAGTTTTTGGTTGTGAAAGGTTCAGAGGGAAGAATTGAAATTGAAAGATTTTAATTGTTGATAGAAATAAATCCGCTAAATCTGCGTGCTTAAAAAAAACTCATGACTTTTATACAAGATTTAAAAGAAATATCTAAATCTGTTCAATCTGCGTGCTGACATTCTTTTTCGGTTCAATTTTTCTATTCCAGTAAATAATATAGATTGTTCCTAAGATTGACGGTGTGATCCAGGCTATTAAATTTCCAATTCCTAATCCGGCGACGATATAGGCCGTAATAGAGGCAATTAAAGCTCCAATCATCTTTCCGATATGTTTTGAAAGCCAGTTTCTATTGGTTTCCGAAAAGTTTTTATAGAAAATAAAATCTTTTACGGTCATGTAAAATCCAAATCCACCAAAAAATGTAAATAGAATTCCGTTTGCAATGTTATTCAATTGACAATAAACGCCTAAAGAAATCATTAGTACTGAAAAGAATAACATCGTTCCTGAGATTATTTTGTCTAATCTATCTGCTTTGGGTTTATGTTTAAAAGTCAAAGCTCTGTTTCCCGAAATAACAAGATAGATGGTAAACAATCCAATTAGAAATAAAAATATATTTTGATGCTTTGGCATCCAGCAAATCGGTAACGAGATAAGAGAGCTGGTGATCATGCCAATAGAGAACAGTTTCCCCATTCTTTTATGCAGTTTTCCGCCTTTTCGGACTATAATACTCCCAATTCCGGTAATTAGTCCAAGTCCTCCAAAAAAAGCATGAATGTAAATTAAAATTTTAATAACTGGTTCCATTTTGATGTGTTTTAGTTTAATGAGCCAAACTTCGATCAATAATGCGGAGCGGAATAATTTATAGTTCTGAGTTGTGGTTTTTTGAGGATGAATTGGGTTTTTTTAAGGTTCTGAGGCGCTGAGATGCTGAGTTGCTAAGTTTTTAGCGAGAGGGGAGGCTGGGAGGTTCAAAGACTAAAAAGAGCAAAGGTTCAGAGAGGAAGAGCTAAAATTGGGGATTTTAATTTTGTTATAGATGTAAATCCGCTAAATCTGTAAAATCTGCGTGCATAAAAGACTTCATGACGTTGTAATTTTACAAGCAAGACAAAACGAAAATCTGCCAAATCTGCGAGAGAAAATAAAACAATAAAAAAGTCCGATCGTAAAATCGGACTTTTTTATTATGTGGGCTAATTTACAATTAAAGCTTTGTCATATTAGTAGCCAAAGTTTCAATGAATTTGCTAATTGGTCCTTTGATCATCATGGCCATCATGGCATTAAATTCACCTTCGAATTGCAATTGTACAGCACTTTCTGAGTCAGAAATACTATCAATGTTAGAAACCAATGTAAACGGAAGTTTATCACTAGCAGCACCCAAGACAATCTTGTTTGGAGCTGTTTTTTCTTTCATTTTTAGTTTTATTTCCGGCATCCCTTTTAATCCAAAAATAAAAGCATCTTCGCCAATTACTTCAAATTTAGCAATGTTATCCGGCATTAATTTTTCAAAATTCCTAACATCAGTCAATAAATCAAATAGATCTTGCGCTGATTTCTGAACAGTAACTTTTGGACTTTCTAAGTTCATATTTTATTTTTTATTTAAGCTAAGTTGGTTGTTTAACCGCAAAGTTCGCAAGTTTTGTTCTATTGTAAAACGTTATAAACGCAAAGTTCGCAAAGGTTTTATGTTTAAGTTGTAGAATCAAGACCAAGAATCTAAAATCTGCAATCTAAAATCTACAATTACTCCTGTCTCCAAGTTGACGGACTCACATTCCATTCTTTTAATGCAGCCATATCATCCTCAGAGATGTATTGTTTTTGTACCGCTAAATCCAATAAGTTCTCGTAATTACTTAGTGTGTACAAATCGATATTAGCGTTTTTAAAGTTTTCTTCGGCAACATTAAAGCCATAAGTAAAGGCTGCTGCCATTCCTTTAATAATAGCACCTTCATTGCGTAAAGCTTCAACAGCCATAAGACTACTGTTTCCGGTACTAATTAAATCTTCTACGACAACTACACTCTGACCTTTTTGCAGGAAGCCTTCTACTTGATTCTGTCTTCCGTGTTTTTTTGCTTCCGGGCGTACATATACGAAAGGTAATCCAAGGCTTTCGGCCACTAAAATACCAATTCCTATTGCCCCCGTTGCGACACCGGCAATGACATCTGGTTTCCCAAATTGTTTTTCTATATTTTTCGCAAACTCATCACGAATGAAATTTCGGATGGCTGGAAATGAAAGAATTAACCTATTATCGCAGTAAATAGGTGACTTCCATCCAGAAGCCCATGTAAAAGGATTTTCTGGATTCAATTTAATTGCATTTATTTGCAAAAGCAATTCGGCTGTTTTTTCGGCTGTATCTTTATTAAAAATCATAGTACAAATGTATAAAGTTTTTGTGAACGACAAACCACTTTTTTTGACAAATGAAATCTCAAGAGAGACCAATTTTCAATTATTTCTGTTAGAGAGCATTGATATTGAACAGCTTATTGTCAAAATTTTTCAGAATAAAATTCAAAAAGCGTATTTGTACCATCCTGATGAAAAGGAGATATTGAAGACGCTGAAGGCTAAAATTCCTGTAAACAAAGCCGGTGGAGGACTAGTTTACAATAAAAAAGGGGAAGTTTTATTTATTTTCAGAAACGGAAAGTGGGATCTGCCAAAAGGCGGAATCGAAAAAGGAGAGGAAATAGAGAACACTGCCATGCGCGAAGTCGAAGAAGAGACTGGCGTAGGAAAATTAAGAATCACAAATAAGCTTCAAAAAACCTATCACGTTTTTAAACGTAACGGAAAATACAAGCTCAAAATCACACACTGGTTCGAAATGCATTCCGATTTCGAAGGAACACCACACGGACAACAGGAAGAAGGTATTGAAAAGGTCGCCTGGTTAAACCCTGAACAAATTAAAGAAGCCTTGAAGAATTCGTACGAAAACATCAAACTGTTATTTGAAGAAGAAATTCAGTTCCAATAACTGCTGGTGTAAATTCCAAATCTTTAAAATTCCAAATTCCAATTTTATGTTGAACTTTTAGATTCAATTTCAATTGGAATTTGGAATTTTTTTAGGTTGTTTCAAGTTTCAGGTTTCAGGTTTTGTGAAAACAGGAACTGGGACTGAAAACTATTTCTTAGGGTTTGATTGCGCTCAGGAGTGAGAGACTTGTCTTAGGGAGGGCTTTATATAATTTTTTAATTTTAACTATTTCATGTCTCAAAAATCGTACTTTTGTTTACATATAAGCAATACTTTATCTTTGAATTATTAGCACATTAGCAAAACCAAATCACGTAGAACGAAAAATTAGCCGAATTCGTGAGCTTAGAGATATAAAACAGGAAGCTTTAGGAGTAAGTATTGAAGCACTTAAGAATTTTTCAGAGGAAGCTGCAATTAATTATTTCGATAGTTTCACAGATAATAATGCAGGGACGTTTAATAACCATTGCACTTTTAATCCGTTAGACAAATTAATGGAATCTGTAGAAGAAAATAAAAAACTCTACGAACGTTTAGTTCAGTCTGAAAAAGACAAAGTTGAGTTTTTAGAAAAAATACTGAAGGATAATTTTTTTCTTCAATATTTTAAAAAAAGCCTAATAAATTATATGTTTATTAGGCTTTTTTAATGCTTTCAAGATTTTTAAGCTATTTTCTAAAATAGGTTAAAATCTTTCCCAAGTTTACACCGTTGTATTTGATAGTTTATTTCTTTCGCTAGCGCGAGTAGGGGTAAGTTTTTTTATCCCTCATACAAAGTTACATCTTGATTTGATATTATTATATTAACATCAAGTCATATTTGTTGTGTTCTTTTTTAAATTTTTTAATTTTAATTTTTAATGTATTTCCCAGAGAATATTTCACAAGAAAATCATTTGGTAATTCACTTATATGTAATAATCCAAAAAAGGGTGTGTCTACTATCGAACATATCATTCCATAATGTTGAATGTTTAAAACAGATGCTTCATAATCTCTATCTTTAGATAAATTAGGTCTGGTATTTGTTTTTATGTTTTTATCAAAATCATCTATATCAGAGTTAACTTGATCAAAATCAATAGGTGTAAAATCAGTATCTATTATTTTACCTACAATAAATGAAAAATTACTGTTATAATATTTTTGTAAATAACTTATAAGATTTCTTGAATGTAGTGATACGGATTGTATTGATAAATGTGCATACTCTCCATTTCCTGAAAGATTTGTAACAATTTTTTCTGCTAGAATATTATCTCTATACCACATATCTTCAGCAGCAGACGCTAAATAGTCAATATTTCGTATAATTTCATAATTCGCACAACCTGTTGATGTAATGGTTATTAGGTCTTGTTTGTTGAAGAAATCAGGGTTTAATGATTCATTCTCTATTAGATTGAATCTTAAAAAATATTTTAATTCTTCAATAATTCTGTTTTCATCGTGTCCAAGGGCATTTAAGAATTTAATTAGTAGATCTGTTTTTATGTAGCCCGTTAAATTTTTATGTGCATCAGTTGAAAATCGATTATCAAACAAGTATTTTAAAATAGAAACTCTAACAAACGGATCAGGAATTTCATCGCTAGGAACACTGAAAAATAAGTTTTTTATTCTTGAATTTGAATCGGTATAATATACTTTATTACCTCTGATAAAAACTTTACTTATTAAATGATTAGGAAGTACATATTCACTTTGAGATTTAATTATTTTTGTGATTTCAGCTTCATTTATATGGCCGCTTTTACAAAAATCTAAAAATATTTCAATTCCGTTTCGGATATTTCTACCTGCAAATCCTGAAATAAGCTTTTTGAAAAAATTATTATTAAATAAGGAACTTAGAATACTTTTTAAATATTTTTCTTCATCCTTCGAAGGGTATTTTACTTTTATGCCATTACTTAAATAATAAAAGCCATCTCTATTATTGTTACATAATTTAGAAACATATGATATTCTCGATGAAAGAACTTGTTCTAAATTTGGAGGATTTATTTTGAAGATTAAATCTTTTACAACGGTATCCAGTGGTTTATCATATTTATGATTTTCATATGTTGTATCCCGAAGAGGTAAAAAAACTATTGTTTTTATATTATCTTTTAACCAATTGGCTACTTCAAACATTAATAGTTGTTCTTCGATATTTCTTTTATCACAATTATCTAATACAATCACTAGTTCTTTGTTTTTTTCGTTGATTAATCTTAGAATAAGTTTTTCTAGTGTTAAATCAATATCATTTTGAAACCTTAATAAATTTTCTGCTAATAATTCTCTGTATTTTGTATCAGTTTCAATGAATAATGATAAGACACCTTTTTTTAGTGAACTAATTTCTTCTTTATATAATTCCAGAATAAAAGATAAACTATCAAGTTCAATATCATTAAAATTATTTTTAATATTATCTATAATAGATTTTTTTATCCATTTATAAATTTCTTCTTTATTTACTGGAGCGTCATTAAGATTTAAATTAATCCAATGAGTCGTGTCTCTAATTTGTTGATCTAAGGCTACCTCTTTTAAATATGTTGTAAATGTTGATTTACCAGATCCAACGCTGCCAATTAATAATAGTACTTGGTTATTAAGAGTTTTAGGATTGTCAAATTTATTTATAATTTCGGAAGGATTTTCAAAGTTTGAAATCAAAATTCCATCATTATTGAAAATTCGTTGTCTTATAATATTATCGATTGGTGAAATATGTGATTCAACTTTATTCAATTTTACGTAAGCATTTATTACAATATCTTTTTTTTCTATTTCAAGCTTCGGATTAAAGAGATGTCTATATTGAATCGAAATATTTTCTCCAAAAGAATTACTGGATTCTAAATTTCTAATATTTTTTCCACCTAATAAATTTATTGGATTTTTGAATTTAGCATCAGTACGTATTTTTGATCTAAAATTTCTTGCATTAGTTTCTAATCTATTATAGTTGAACGTATTTAAAAAGTTATCAAAATCTAAATTAGTATTAATCCAATTAATTTTGTCAATTTTAAATTCAGGAGTACTTGTATCGCTAGTTCCTGCAAATAATCTATTACCATCAGATGCAATAACTAATTGACACGGATTAACATTTTTTGGAAATTCCCTATTTATTTCATTTGCATATAAGCATGCTTGTCTATATGCTTCATCTAGATTTTCATTTGGTTTTTTGACTTCCACAATAAGTAACGGAACTCCTAAAATTGTTATTGCAAAATCGGGATAATATAATTTTTGAGAAGTACCTTTGTCGATTAAGATTTTTTTTAGACTTGCTTTGGTTTGAATATGATAATCTTCTAAGCCAAGGCCGTTTGGCAATGTATTTTTTAAAAGAGGTAGAATTATTTTCATTTCTACATCGCTTTCTGTAAAATGATTGATATTTGTCATAGATTATTAATTATTTGTAATTAAAGTTAACTAAAAAAAGACAGAAGTATTTATATATAACTATTTTAAAATTATTTCAAAAAGAATAAGATTATAATAAAATGATTTTTTGGGAAATAATAATTTTGAATTTATATTTTAAAAAATTATTATTTTAATATCGTTTTGAGAGAAAAATAAAAAAACTCAAAGCACCCGATAAACCGGATACTGCAAATGCGCCTTCTCATAATATGCAGAATGTTTGTAAATCCATTCTAATTGTGCTTCAGGACTTTTAGCAAATGTTGCGTCGTTTTGTTTTTTAGATTCTAATTCCGCTTTCAATTGCGGGTTTTCTTTTAGCAGTTTTGCAGCAGTATCTTCAAAAACATATTCAGAATAATGTTCTTTTTGCTGTAAAATAGCGTCAAAGAAATTCCAATTGAAGAACGAATCCACACCTTCCGGTTCAAAAGCTTCCAATAAATATTTTGCGCCTTTTTGATTTGTTGGCACAAGGTAATCTCCTTTCGCGAAAGCAACTTTTACGATTTTAGAAGTTATCGTTGTGTTTCGATGTATATAATGCCCTTCATAAGCGGATGGAGCCGTTTTGAAATCAGCGATTTTATAACTTTCAACCTCAACAATTGTGTCGTTTTTTAGTTGAGAATAGGCAATTCCGTTATTTTTCAAAAGATCAATGATGTTCCAGTAACCACGTGGAATGATATAAGCGGTTGGAATCACAACTTCTTTAACCGATTTGAATTCTTTGATGTACGGAACGTCTTTTTTGTACGGTTTGCTTCGATCATAGTACAAACGGTCTCCGGTTGTAGCATCACTTTTTTTGTACCCCGCTTCATAGCCTAAAAAGGAGAATTTAGTGGTTTTGGTACTGTCCATTTCCCACTTCAAAGTATAAGACTTTTTAGGTAGATATTGTGCTTCGTTTTTTGCTCTAAGCTGTTTGATTTTTAAATAATTCGCCTCCATGAAGTCAATTGTCGATTTCATGTATTCGTAGGTTACTTTTACACGATCGGCATACTTTTTAAGCATGTGCGTTTCAACTACAAAACCGATTGTATTAAATAGTGAAGTATAACCCGTAGTATACCTCGGACTGTCTGTAAACTGGCCAAAACCTTTGTCCGGTGTGTCTTTAAAAGAATCTACATAAGGGGTTGTTTCAATTTTTTTATTTTGTAAATCTTTCACTAAAGCCGGCATCATTTCGGTATTCATAAAATCACCCAAAACGGTTCCCAGTTTATTGTGTTGCGTCATAATATACGTTAGCTTGTATTGATAATCTGATCCGTTACTTACGTGATTGTCAATAAAAACATCAGGATTTGTTTTCTGGAAAATTTCGACAAAACTTTTGGTATTTCGAGTGTCGGACTTTATTAAATCCCTATTTAAGTCATAGTTTCGGGCATTTCCGCGGAAACCATAAATTTCCGGACCATCCTGATTGGCTCTTGTCGTTGAGTTTCTGTTTAAAGCACCTCCAATATTATACACCGGAATCGTTACAATAACCGTGTTTTTTGGCGCTTTAATTTTTCCTAAAGCCAAATCTCTGAACAATTGCATGGTGGCGTCAATTCCGTCCGGTTCTCCGGCGTGGATTCCGTTGTTGACAAGAAGAACAGCTTTGTTTTTTTGAATGGCGTTAAAATCAAATGCCGCATCCGGATTGAAAGTAATCATGTGCAAAGGATATCCCGAGTCTGTCAACCCCATTTCCTGCATTTGAACCGTTGGAAAATCTTGGGACAAAAGAGTGTAGTACTTTATAGTTTCGTGATAATCGGCCGCTTGATTTCCATTGCCTTTTTCGAAAAAAGTATCGTATTTTTTTGTGTTTTGCGCGAAAATTGTAAGGGTGAAAAGTAAAATGGGAATTGTGAAAAGTCTCATGATTTGGGTTTTTAATAGGAGTCAAATATAATTATTTGTTGTAAATGTTTTAATGCTTTTGTAGTTATCAGGAGTGTTTCTTTAAAATTTAATTTTCCGAAATTGAATCTGGACTAGTTGTTTGTTTTAAAACTGTACCACTTGCATAGTCCAAAGTTGAAGTAGTTTTGAAAATGCAATACTGCAGTAAACAAAATTTCAAAAATTATGGAAACTAAAGAACAATTTTCATCAAAAGATTTTCACCAAACTTTTGCCCGACCAACATTTGTGAAACCGGAAAAATTAATTCACAGAAATGTAGAAGATGCCGGAGTACACAATCAATTTTCTACCGAAAGAAAACACCCGGTTTTTTTCGTTGATCTTCCCAGTAAAAATGTAAGCATGACAATTGGAGGTTTGTTACCGGATCAGATGACAAACAGACACAGACATACTTATGAAACCGTATTGTATGTTATAGAAGGGCATGGATACACAGAAGTTGAAGACGAAAGGGTAGAGTGGAAGGCCGGAGATGCCGTTTATATTCCGAGTTGGGCATGGCACAGACATAAGAACCTGAGTAGTGAAGCGTCTGCAAAATATATCGCTTGTGAGAACGCACCGCAACTTCAAAATTTGGGTGTTGCCTTGAGAGAGGAAGAGGGAAGAGATCTTTAACAAGCTAAAAAAACAAATGAAAAATAACTTATTTAAAGGCATTATAGCTTATCCGATTACTCCTTTTGATAAAGAAGAGAAAGTAGATATTTCGTTGTATAAAAAACTATTGGAGCGATTGCTTGTTTCAGGTTCACATGCAGTTGCGCCATTAGGCAGCACGGGTGTAATGCCTTATTTGACAGACGAAGAGAAAGAAGCCGTTACGGAGGCAACCATACAACAAGTCAAAGGCAGGGTTCCGGTTTTGGTTGGAGTATCAAACTTAACGACCGAAAGAACGATTTATCATGCGAAATTTGCAGAGAAAGCAGGCGCCGATGCGGTCATGATTATTCCGATGAGTTACTGGAAATTATCGGATGATGAAATTGTAAAACATTTTGATACTGTGGCAAAACAAATAACAGTACCAATCATGGCGTACAATAATCCGGCGACCGGAGGAGTAGACATGTCACCGGCCTTGCTTAAAAGAATCCTTGAAATTCCCAATGTTACCATGATAAAAGAGAGTACGGGAGATGTTCAGAGAATGCATTATTTGAAAAGAGAACTGGGAGACGATGTGGCATTTTATAACGGCTCAAATCCGTTGGCATTGGCTGCGTTTGCTGCCGGGGCTACGGGATGGTGTACGGCAGCACCCAATTTGATTCCCAATTTAAATACGGATTTGTATAATGCGATTCAGAATAATGACTTGAATGAAGCTCAGAAGGTGTTTTACAAGCAATTAAATCTTTTGAAGTTTATAGTGAATAAAGGTTTGCCAAGAGCGATAAAAGCAGGTCTGGGAATTCAAGGAATCGATGGAGGTTTTTTGAGGAGTCCCTTGAAGCCATTGACTGAGAGTGAAGTTAAGGAGTTGGGATTGATTTTGGAGGAGGTTTAAAAAGATTCAGGTTTGAAGTTTCATGTTTCAAGTTTCAGGTTTAAAAGTTTGAAGTTTGAAGTTTGAAGTTTCAGGTTTGAAACGGGGGTGGATTTGGATGGCGTGTTTAACCGCAAGGTTCGCAAAGGTTTTTCGCAAAGGCGCAATGCTGTGCTTAAGATGTTTTTTGACTTCGTTTGGGTGATCTTTGATTTGACTCAGAGAGAGCTTCGGCTTTGGTCAGGACGCCCTTCGACTTCGCTCAGGACTATACCGTATGTCAAGCTGAGCGGAGTCGAAGCCTTTTACGGAAAACCTGAAACCTGAAACTTCAAACCTGAAACCTGAAACATGAAACTTGAACCTTCAAACTTGAACCTCCAAACCTGAAAAAAAACTTTACCCCCATAAACAACACTATTTTGTTTACTTTTGCAAAATGAATAAAAAACACCATTCCAATAATATACTTTCGAATTTAGGTATTGAGAGCCTGAACGAAATGCAGGAAGTTGCACAAGATGCAATTCTTAACGATAATAATGTTTTACTGCTTTCTCCAACGGGATCGGGAAAAACACTGGCTTTTTTATTGCCGGTTTTAGAATTATTGCAGCCTGAAGTGCTTTCGGTTCAATGTTTGATTTTGGTTCCTTCTCGTGAATTAGGATTACAGATCGAACAGGTTTGGAAGAAAATGGGGACTGATTATAAGGTGAATATCTGTTATGGAGGTCACTCGATTGACACTGAAATTAAAAATTTAAGTAATCCACCGGCTGTTTTAATCGGAACTCCGGGGAGAATTGCAGACCATATAGAAAGAGGAACTTTCCGAATGGACAAAATTCAGACTTTAATTTTGGATGAATTTGATAAGTCATTGCAATTGGGTTTTCATGAGCAAATGTCTTTTATCATTGGCAAGCTAACGAAATTAAACAAACGTGTTTTGGTATCGGCTACTTCAGATATTGAGATTCCGAGATATACCCGCGTGGTTAATCCGACCGTTTTAGATTTTATTCCGGAGGAAGAAGAAAAAGCCAATCTTTCGATGAAAATGGTGGTTTCTCCTGCGAAAGATAAATTAGGGAGTTTATTCAATTTAATTTGTTCTCTAAAGTCGCAATCGGCTATTGTTTTCTGTAATCATCGTGATGCCGCTGAACGTATTAGTGATACATTAAATGAAAAAGGAATTTACTCAGTGTATTATCATGGCGGAATGGACCAGGATGAGCGTGAACGTGCTTTGATTCAGTTCAGAAATGGAAGTGTGAGTTATCTGATTACAACTGATCTGGCTGCCCGTGGTTTGGATATTCCGGAAATGAAACACGTTATACATTATCATTTACCTTTAAAAGAAGACGAATTTACCCATAGAAATGGTCGTACGGCACGTATGCAGGCTTCGGGTACGGCTTATATACTCATTCACGAAAGTGAAAAAAAATTAGATTACATCGATTACGGAATGGATGTTTTGAATGTTGAAAATACAACAACACTACCAAAACCACCTGAATTTCAAACAATCTACATTAGCGGAGGAAAGAAAACAAAATTGAATAAAATTGATATTGTGGGGTTCTTTTCGCAAAAAGGAAAACTGGAAAAAGGAGATCTGGGATTGATTGAAGTAAAAGATTTTATTTCTTTCGCAGCAGTAAAATATAACAAAGTGACAGAGCTCCTTAAGAATATTAAAGAGGAGAAAATGAAAGGGAAGAAATTTAAAATTGAAGTAGCCAGAAAGGTAGTTAAGAAAGAAGAAGAGCGATAGTTTTTTTGAATTTGAAGAACTTTTTGTAAAGCTTTATCTCTTAAATAAGTGTGGTTTTTGAGTTTAAATTATTGATTATTAATCTGTTGTGGTTCGTTTGTTGAGGAATGAAAAGCTTTTGAACAAAATCAACAATTTAATGTTAATAAAATAGCAGTTTTAGAGGTAATTTTTCCTAATTTCGGCGTTTAATAATATAAGTAAAAATTAACCCCAAATTCATTATGAAAAACATTATTACCCTTGCCCTTATGCTCTTTAGTTTTGTTTCGTTTGCGCAAATTAAAGTCCTTGAAACTGTACCAGTTGAAAAATTGGGAAAAGTAAATAACAACTATATTCAAAAAATTGGAGATGAGTATACGGTTTATTACACTAGTATTCAAAATGAGGACGAATCGTCAAGTTTAAGAAAGTTTACTTTCAAAAACGTAAATAACGATTACACTAATTTGTACAATATTATTTTAAATGGTTTTACAGCAAGCCCTTTATATGATATCAAATTAGAGTTGCCAAACAATTACATTTGGTTGCACTACACAGGAAGTGTTCTTCCGGAAAAAGCGACTGTTCAGTTTATGGTTTCTACTAAAGATGCTTCTTCTGCAACTAGCAGTGTTTCTGAGCCATTCGTTAAAGATCAGATTAATAAATTGTTTCAAAAATAATTTGTTAGCAGACACTATATTAAAAAGGCCGTTCAGTTTTCTGAACGGCCTTTTTTAGTTTTCAGTCGCAGTCGCAGTTTACAGAAATGTACTGAAACCGAAGACTGCGACTGAAAACTTATATCTTCTTAACGTACTGTGTGATAATTACAATCTGTTGTCCGTCTACTTTTCCTTCAATGTATTCGGCATTTTCATGATCTAAACGAATGTTACGTACAGCAGTTCCTTGTTTGGCAACCATGCTGGATCCTTTTACTTTTAAATCTTTAATTAAAACCACAGAATCTCCGTGCTCTAAAATTACGCCATTACTGTCACGGTGAATTAGTTTATTTTCGTCCTCTTCACCTTCTCCTGTTGCTTGTGCCCATGCCAAAGTATCTTCGTCTAAGTACATCATGTCAAGCAATTCTTGCGGCCATCCTGCAGCACGCATACGACTTAACATTCTCCAGGCTACGACTTGTACAGCAACATTCTCGTTCCACATACTGTCGTTTAAGCATCTCCAGTGATTTAAATCGACATTATCCGGATTTTCGATTTGATCTATACAAGTAGTGCAAGCGAATATACTTTCATCAATTCCGCCTTTTTGTGTAGGTAAAACGGTATATACTTTTAGGTTTTCGGTTGCGCCACAAAGTTCACATTTCGATCCGCTTCGTTTGTTTAATTCTCTTTCTATGCTCATTTTTTGTAATTTATTTGTAGAGACAAAATTACCTTTTAATAGCTTTGCTTACAAATTTATGTTTTTAGGTTTTTTACTTTAGATTATTTCTGCACCCTAACAGCATCCGGAACCAACATTTCATACTCGCCACCATTTCGCAATACGTCACGAACAATACTGGAACTGATATAGGATGTTTTGGCTGCTGTCAGCAAGAATACGGTTTCTATTTTTGAAAGACGTCTGTTGGTATGTGCAATTGCTTTTTCGAATTCGAAATCGGCTGGGTTGCGCAACCCTCTTAAAATAAAGTTCGCTTTTAGTTTATGACATAAGTCGATGGTAAGACCTTCATAGGTAATAACCGTTATTTTTGGTTCGTCTTTGAAAGTTTCTTCAATAAATCGTTTTCTTTCTTCCAATGAAAACATGTATTTTTTTTCAGCATTAACACCAATCGCAATGACAATTTCATCAAACAGAGAAATTCCTCTTTTGATAATGTCTTCGTGACCTAGTGTAATGGGATCAAATGATCCGGGGAATATGGCTTTTCTCATTTTTTTTGAGGTTCTGAGTTTCTAAGATTCTAAGGTTCTGAGTTTTTGAGGTTCAGAGGTTTTTATTTTGATTGTGGAGTTTCTAGTATGATGTTTTCTTTTTTGAAATGACAATATTGAGTTATTTTAGTTTTTTTACGTTTCTAAAGAATACACCTTTCGTTATTTAGATAATAAGCATAGAATAGCTTAGTTGCGATCTATTTGATAAATTATATTTTTGTCATAGAGGTCTTTCAAGTCTTGTTTTGTAAAATTTTGTGTTTTATTATAATTCTTATCAATATTAATGTCATTAATACCAGTATAATTATCTACTTCCATATCGTTAAGATAATACCAACACTATCTTTTGATACTGATTTTACTTTCAAAGTAGTATAATGTCCGTCATTGTTTACAAGGCAAATATCACCGGTTAAAGGGCTTTTAATGTAATTTTTTTCGGCTTTTTTTGCCTGAATACCTGTATAAATACCAAATGAGAGTACAGACATTAGAATGATAGAACCCGTATATTGCCATAAAGGGGTTTTTACGGGATTCTTTTTATATTGTTTCTTGAAATTGTCCTTAATATCAATTGGTAATTCTTTTAATTTCCATGTTTTTTTACAATGATCACATTCGACTATTATTGTACGTTTTATTAGGTGCAGCAGGTATAATAACAATATTTACGAAACCACCATAAATTGAAAAATTTAACCCGTTTTTATTATTACAGTTTGGACATGAAGCATTTTCAATCGTTCCTGTTTGTAATTGTTTTATGTTACGGCCTATATTTATTATCATATATTCTGAGTTTATTTTCTTTTTTGATTGATTTTTTTGTGTGATTTGCTCTAAGGGTCAAGAAAGCTATCTTAGCCAGGCTTTACTCGAAATAGCAATTCAGGTTTTAAAAAAAAACTAAAAAAGGTTCCGAAATCTTAGTAACTTAGAATCTCAGAACCTCAGTAACTTTTTTAAACTAACGCCAGCTCAATCGCATTGGTGAATAAATCTTCCAGAGAGATTCCCGCTGCTCTGGCTTGCTGTGGAATCAAACTTTCTGTTGTTAGTCCCGGAATGGTGTTCATTTCGAGCATATAAGGCTCGTTGTCTACGATAATGAATTCGCTTCTGGAGAAACCTTTCATTTTTAAAACTTCGTAAGCACGTTTGGCTGTTTCAGCTACTTTTTGAGTTAATTCGTCTGAGATTCTTGCCGGTGTTATTTCTTGTGATTTTCCTTCGTATTTGGCCTCATAATCAAAGAAATCATTATCAGATACAATTTCTGTAATTGGTAAAACTTTAATTTCACCTTTATAATTGATTACACCAACCGAAACTTCTGTTCCGTCAAGGAAACTTTCGATGATGATTTCATTGTCTTCTTTATAAGCTACCTCAATAGCAATTGGCAATTCGGCGGCGGTTTTTACTTTTGAAATTCCGAAACTTGATCCTGCTTTGTTTGGTTTTACGAAACAAGGTAAACCTACTTTTTTTACAATTTCTTCGGTATTGATAACATCGCCTTTATTTAGGTAATAAGAAATGGCTGTTTTGATTCCGTATGGTTTTAAAACCGAAAGTAAATCACGTTTGTTGAAGGTAAGTGCAGATTGGTAATAATCGCAGGAAGATTGTGGAATGTTTAACAATTCGAAATAAGCCTGCATTAATCCATCCTCACCCGGAGTTCCGTGAATGGCATTGAAAACACAGTCAAAAGTAATTTTTTGCCCGTTTACAGTTACGGAGAAATCATTTTTATCAATTGGAAATTCAGCTTCATTTTCGTCTACATATACCCATTTTTCTTTGAAAATATGAATACGAAAACCAACGTATTTTGTTTTGTCAAGATATTGGTGCACAACATTTCCGCTGATAAGAGAAATTTTATATTCGCTTGAATATCCGCCCATGATGATGGCTATGTTTTTCATTTTTTTATGTTTAGTATGTTTTGTTCGTTTTTTTGTTTCAAGTTTCAGGTTTCAAGTTCGACAATTTTGTGAACTTTGCGTGAAATCTTTGCGGCCTTTGCGGTTAAATTTTAACGTAGCGTTTTTTTACCACTTTCTTGTTTTAAACAAAATTATCATTTTTTTTGAAACGAAATAGGTTTATCTTTGCCACAACTAAAAATAATTTTATGAGTTTACGTAAGTATTTAACAAGCCGTGTGTTCTTTTTGCAAGTATTAGGTGCGGCTGCTATTATTGCAGTTTTGGGTTATTTGTTTATGCATTGGTTGACTTTTACAACTGATCACGGGCATGAAATCGCTGTTCCGAATCTATCTAAACTAACCGAAGAGCAAGTAGAAGCAAAATTAGACGAGCTGGACTTAGATTATGTGCTTTTGGATAGTGTTGATTACCGAAGTGAATTTCCAAAATACAGTGTAGTGGAGCAGGATCCATTGCCTGGAACAAAGGTAAAAGTTGGTAGAAAAATATATATAAAAATTAATGCTTCCGGATTTTCGTCTGTTCGAATTCCGGATTTAATAGAAAAAACGTATCGTGAAGCAGTTCCTACGCTAAAGGCTTTAGGACTTGAAGCAGGAACAATTACCTATATTCCGAATCTTGGAAAAGATATGGTTTTGGAAATGCGTTACAAAGGAAGAAATTTAAAAGTAGGTGACCGTGTATTGAAAGCTTCTAAAATTGATTTGGTTTTAGGAGACGGAAAAGCAACGTATGCAGATGACAGTCAGGCGACAGATAGTTTAGCTGTGCCACCAACTGAAACCCCAAAAGATGAACAATAATATTGAAAATTTAGATCTGGAAGACGAATTATTCGAACATTTCAGATTTGAAGTCCCTAAAGGTCAAGCGCTCTTGCGTATTGACAAATATTTAATGAATTTGATTCAGAATGCGACTAGAAATAAAATTCAGAACGCAGCTACTGAAGGAAACATTTTTGTAAATGATATTCCGGTAAAATCAAATTATAAAGTAAAACCATTAGATGTGGTAACCGTGATGTTATCGCACCCGCCTTTTGAAAATCATATTCTTCCGGAAGATCTTCCGTTGAATATTGTTTATGAAGATGATGCTTTGTTGTTAATCAACAAGGAACCGGGGATGGTAGTACATCCGGGTCACGGAAATTACACCGGAACCTTGGTGAATGCTTTGGCACATCATTTTGATAATCTGCCAATGAATAGCAGCGAACGCCCTGGTTTGGTTCACAGAATCGACAAGGATACTTCAGGACTTTTGGTTGTAGCCAAAACTGAAGCTGCCATGACACATTTGGCAAAGCAATTTGAAGCCAAAACTTCTGAACGTGAGTATATCGCTCTTGTTTGGGGTAATGTAGCGGAAGAAGCGGGAACGATTGAAGGAAATCTGGCCCGACACTTAAAAGACCGTATGCAAATGGCTGTTTTTGCTGATCCTGAAATCGGGAAACCTGCAATTACACATTATAAAGTGTTGGAACGTTTTGGTTATGTAACGCTTATTTCTTGTAAATTGGAAACAGGCAGAACACACCAAATCCGTGCGCACCTGAAACATATAGGACATCCGTTGTTTAATGACGAACGTTACGGGGGGCATTTGATTCTGAAAGGAACCACTTTTACAAAATACAAACAATTTATAGACAATTGTTTCAAAGCATTACCACGTCAGGCGTTGCATGCTAAAACACTTGGTTTTGTGCATCCGACTACGGGAGAAATGATGCGTTTTGATACCGAATTACCGCAAGATTTTCAAGATTGTATTGAGAAATGGCGCAATTATGGAAAAACGCATAATATGGAAGACGAAGAGAATTAATTAGATAATTTGTCAATTAGAAAATTAAATAATTTTGTAATATAAAAAGCTCCTATTGGAGCTTTTTTATTTAGATACTTTTTACAATAAAGTCGGTTATTTTTACTTCTCCATTTGTTAAGAGACCCAATTTTCCATGTTGGCTTAAATTGCTTTTTTCTAGGGAACATTCCAGTTTAGTGTCATTATCCACAGAAAAGAATAATTGATTGTTTAAAACCCGAATTTTGACCGAATACCAATGATTATTTTTTAAGCTGATTGATTTGGTAAATAAACTTGGTCCGCCACGTTTGTCGTATTCGTTACTTCCTTTGTTGTAGGTGCCTCTGCCAATGACGATATTCTGATCAATCTGATAAAGGTAAGTTCTGATGTATTTATCCTGATCGATATGGAGCATTATTTCAAATAAAGATTCTTTTGTCATATTGACTTTCAAATCAATTTCGAAATTTTTCGGAAGTTGTTTTTTAGATTCCATAACACCCCACACCATAGGACCTCCGGTACCCATTAAGGTATCTTTTTGTAAAGACCAACTTTTTGAATTTTGCTTCCAGTCGGATTTAATTTGTGCTGTTTTGGTTAATTGATATTCTTTTTTTGGTGTTGAAATTACGCTGGAGCAAGAAATTAGTAATAAGGACAACAGGAAGAATATAAGGTATTTAAATGTCATAAGTTTGGTTTTTAATTCAATTTCAGCATGGTATTTTCAATCCATCAAGCCTTTTTTTGTAGCTCTGTCAATTTCGACGAAGGAGAAATTGCACTCTCAAATCAATAAAGATTGGCGATTTTCTATGCGGAATTCCTTGTGTGATTTCTCCTTCGTCGAAAGGACAAATGACGTTTTTTTTAGTAAACCAAATTTTTAGATCCAATTTTTTACACCTGATCCTTTTTTTAGGCAAGTAACGCAAAGTAAATTTAAAATGAACTTACATTACTTATATGGTTTAAAAATATACTTTTACTTGATTATCAACTTTTGCACCGGATGCTATTTTACTTTTCCAATCGAACCTGTTGGTGTCGGTACCAATTCAAATACGGAGGTAGGAGCGAGGCCTGATTCGATGCGGTGCGAAACGTAGATGATCGCCACGCTGGTTTCCTGTTTTATGGTATTGATAAGCTGAATTACCAGATCTACATTTTCGTCGTCTAAACCTTCGACAGGTTCGTCCAGAATTAATAATGGCGGATGTTTTAAAACGGCACGAACAATCAACGCCACTCTTTGCTGGCCGATTGACAGTTCTGTAAAACGTTTGTTTTTTAATGGACTCATTTCGATTACTTCAAGCCATTGTGCTACGTTTTGCTTTTGAAAAGTTGTAGGTTCTGTATATAATCCGATAGAATCGAAGAATCCGGACAGTATCATTTGTTCTAAAGTGTGGCCTTTTTGAAACAAATCGGTCATCGAAGTGGTGAAGATTCCGATTTGTTTTTTAATGTCCCAGACACTTTCTCCCGTTCCTTTTTTTCTTCCAAATAAAAATAAATCCTGACCAAATCCTTTTGGATTGTCTCCTGTAATTAAAGAAAGAATAGTGCTTTTTCCGGAACCATTAGGACCGATAAGTTGCCAGAACTCACCCGGTTTTATGGTCCACGAGATTTGATCTACAATTTTTCTTTCTTCATAACTTACCGAAACGTTTTCCATTTTTATTAATATACTTTCGTGAAAGGAATGCGGTTCTATGGCTTTTGGAATTGAAGTAGTCTGTAACGTTTTAAAATGGTTTTCGACTTTTGATAATGGATGTAAGGCAAATGAATTGTCCATAATTTGAGCTTTATTCGGAACAAAATCAAGAACATCTACATATCGATTAACCAATTGAATAATAGCAATACTATCGGTCAGCTTTTTTAGAGATTCCGCCAAAACAACACGGGAGGCCTGATCTAAATGATCAAAAGGATTGTCGAAAATGATGAAATCAGGTTTTTGATTGATACAGTATCGAAGAAACTCTTTTTTACGCTCGCCCGAAGAAAAGGTTCGCAATTGTCGGTGCGAATCCGGAGAAGCTTCTACAATGTCGTATTGGTATTCTTTTTCAATAAATTTCTCTATCGCCATGTCGGAGAAAAGAATGCCTTTCTGGTCTTTAAAAACGGCCAGTTCTCCTTCAATAGTACCGGAAAGTAATGTGTCAATAAAAGCTTTTTTGTTTACTTTATTTGATAAAAGGATATCCCAATGCTGCATTTTTATTTCTTAAAAGATTAATTGTTTTCTTTGGTTGCCATCGGACGATCGTTACGTGACCATTCGCTCCAGGAACCTACGTATAATTTTGGAATCGGAATTCCGGCATAATCCATTGCTAATAAAGTATGACAAGCCGTAACGCCCGAACCACAATGGACTATTGTATTTTCGGGTTTTGCAGGACCTAAAACTTCAGTATATTTTTTTGCTAATATTTCAGCAGCATGATAAAAGCCATTTTCGTCTAAGTTTTCACTAAAAGGAACATTAGTGGCTCCCGGTATATGTCCTGCGATTAAATCCAGGGGCTCTGTGAGACCATCAAAACGATTTTTATCTCTAACATCAATAACGATAAATTCGTCATTATTTCGAGCCGTTTCAACTTGGTTTATGTCCGCTAAACCCAATTGCCATTCTTTAATCGGATAATTTTCTACGGTGTCAAAATGTTCAATTTCTGAACTTATTGGAAAGCCACTTTTGATAGAAGCCTGTAAACCACCATTTAAAACTTGTACTTTTTCATGTCCGACAGCTCTGAGCATCCACCAAAATCTGGCGGCGGCATTGGAGCCGTTTTTGTCATCATAAATTACAACATGGCTTGAGGGTTGAATTCCAAGGTTTGATAGTGTTTTTGAAAATTTCTCAAAAGAAGGTAAAGGATGTCTTCCACCGTTTGCAGGTTCGGTTGTGATCGTGGCTAAATCGTGGTTTAAGTCAACGTAACCGGCACCTTTTAAATGCTCTTTTTTATAATTTTCTTCCGCACCGATTCCGGCTCTCGCATCTATTAGGATGATTTTTTGAGAAGCATGTAATTCCAGTAGTTCATTGGGATTTATAAGAGGCGAAATTTTAGTTGACATGGCTTTGGCGTTTTTTGGTTTTATAAAGGATTGAAAATTGGCGATTTGTGTTCGGTGCTTCCTTTTTTTGCCACGAATTGTATGAATTGGCGCGAATTGAATTTGTTGGTTTGTTTGGTGACTGAGGTTAACTTGGGATTTTTTCGATCAGGATTTCATTATCTGATTGATCAAAATAAGTACAGGTCATTTCGACTATATCAACACGCCATTTTGCAATACCACATTGCGCACAATGGCCGCAGAATGTTATATAATCGGTTTCACCATACTGATGTTTTACCAAAAACTCAATAAAAAGTTCTTTGTTCGGAAAAGGGGCAACTTTAATTTCGGCATATTTTTCATCAGCAGTCACATTGTAATTATTTACGCCGTAATATTCTACATGACCGTCGTGCACAAAAGTATCGTATCCTTTAACACCCAGAATAATTAAGTCTTGTATATAGTTTGGAAAATCGGCACCCGATTTTACTTTAGAATGCGCTTCTTTTATTTGTTCGATTGTAAACATATTGTCAGTTTTTTAAGATTGCTATTATATTTCAAAAATACGATTAATGGATCAAAAAACGGATTCCGTTTTTATTATCTGATCGAATTTGAATTGATACTTATAAAAGTAAAGAGAACCATTTTTAAAACAAAGAGTAAAATGCTAAAGTTATCTGAAAAAGCAAAGGACTGCGAATTACCGTGACTTCTAATTTTTGTAGGTTTCTTTTTAGTTTCGTTTAATTTGAAGTTAACTTCTTGATTTTTAAAATGTTGTATTTTGGCGATGAATAATGCACTTAAAAGGATATTTTTTTTAAATAGCAAGGTTTTTCGTAAATTTAATAGTAGAATGTTGTAAGCTAAAATTGATATTATGAAAAGAACAATACTTCTATTCCTGTTGACAGCCCCTACATTTGCCCAGGAAATCAATACATTTGATTTTGCCGTTATAAACTCAACCTTAATTTCACCCAATATCGATCTTGATAAAGGACGTAGTGTTGTTGCGGGCAATGAAAATCAATATTCGACTTACTTTCAGTACGCCTTTACGATGTGTGAGGACGATGTTATTTTGGGAGCTGGCATCGATAAGTCTGATATTGATCGGTCTTATGTTGGTTATATCGGTAAGATATGTGAAAAGTTCAGAGCTACAATCGCTATAGGTTACTTAGAGTCGAGGAGTGGTTATGACGGAACATTTACGGGATTTAGTGTGTCGTGGCATTTTAAGGAGAACACTTTTATTGGTGGTAGTCTCGAGAATCTGCATTCAACAAGCATTAGTTATGATACCGATGAAAGTTCCGATTATTACAGAAAGCTGGTTCCAAAAGTTTTTGCGAGTTACGAAATTATCCCACATGTGATTGTTTTTGGTCAGTTAAGCAGCAGAGTTAATGATATTGCTTTAAAATATCAGAACGATGGTTTCGCGGCGGGAGGGTTTTATTCCGGTCAGGGAGAAGAAGGAATTTTTGGAACGGTAAACTTTGGTCGTTTTGCAGTTTCCTGCAGTACAACTTTTGATAAAGTAAATTTTGGATTGAAGTTTCAATAAACTAACAACGTCTTGCACAAGAAAATTTATTTCTAACGCAAATCATTTCTTTAACGTGACAACCTGTTGCGGATAAGGGATATCAATATTGGCCTCGTCAAAACGTTTTTTGATGCTTTGCAATAAATCGCAATACATAATAAAACCGTCCGTAGAGTTTTTTGCCCATGCCCAGGTTTTTATATTGACACTTGATGCACCGAGTTCAACTACTCTTGCATTAACTAAAGGCGTGTTTTTCTTTTTTTCTTCGGCAGTTCGATTATCAATAGAAAGGGGATGTTTGCTGACTTCCTCTTTCATGATTTCCAGCGCTTTTTCGATATCCGATTCGTAACCGATACCAATTTGGATTATTTTGCAACACTTGGTATCGTGCATGTTGGTGTTTACAATAATTTGATTGCTAATGATCGAATTAGGAATAATGATTCGGTTGTTTTCCGCATCTTTCAGAACGACCTGTCTTAGATTTATATCTTCAACGGTACCTACAAAATTGTTGATGGTAATTTTGTCATTGATTCGAAAAGGCTTAAAAATTACAAGAAAAATACCGCTTACAATGTTACTTAACGCTTGTTGCGAAGCCAAACCGGCCACGATCGAAATAACGCCGGCACCTGCCAAAAAAGAATGTCCGATAATTTTAAATTCCGGAATTTGTATTAAGGCAAATGCAAATCCCAAAATATAAATAACCGTAATGATTAAGTGTTTTAAAAACTTAAAACCTGTCGCATCGTATTCTTTATCGCTGAGTTTGCGATAGAGAAACATTTTTAAGGCTCTATCTGTAATGGCTCCCAAAACGATGGTTACAATCACTATAATAGCGACAAAAATGCCTATCCTAAAATCTGTTATATAATCAATCATTCGTTGTAAATAGGAGCTTATTATTCGTCGAAATTGTCGTAGTAGGTAAAATCTTTTGTGATCAAACCGTTTTCAATTGTAAAAATGGTACAAATCGGAAGTTCAAAAGTTGAATCGTCTTCGGCAGTTCCGGAAGACACAAATTCAACGATAACATTATTTTCGCCTGAAGGATAGATCTGAATGACTTTATCAGTCAAATCCGGAAACATCTGATTTAATTCGCTGTATTTTTTTAGGGTTTCGGCACGAGTTTGTTTTACAATCCCTGTTCCTAGTGACGGGTCTTTAAAATCGGCAGTCGGGGTATACATTTCGGATATTTCTTTCCATTTGTGGTTGTTGAAATGCTCGAAATATTGTTTGACTAAGGCTGTATTTTTTGACTCCATATTTTGCGGTTTTTGGTTGTTACAAGAGATTAAAATTAATAGTGTAAAAAAACTTAAGATTGCTTTTTTCATAGTTATCGTTTTAATTATGGTTGAAACATTCGTTTAACTGTAAGCACAAAATGGAGTCAATTTATTACATAGGAGTTGTTTTAAAGCGCTATAAAATCTTCACTTTTCGGGAAAATACTCAAAGCATCAACTGCAATTTGTGGAGTTGGAGTAGCTAATTTACGCAATTTAGTATCCATCCAGGCACCATCAACGGTAATAACGGCACAAAGCGTATCATCTTCCTTTCTAAATTCGTGAATGATAGACCAGCGCGAAGCATCCGCTTTCATTTTGGAGGTTTTGGTATGAATGAATATTTTATCTGAAAGTTTTAGCTCTTTTCTAAAAACGCACTCTTCTCTAAATAAAATGGGACCAAAGCCCTCTGTCTGCATTATTCTTAAAGTTAACCCCAATTGTTCTAAAACTTCAATACGATGTTGTGCGCCAAAATCGTAATAAGCACTATGGCGAACGTGAAAATTTGGGTCAAGATCTGACCAGCGAAAAGATAATTCTTTAGTAAATGAAACCATTTGTTTTTTTAATTTTAATGTTAATCGGAACTGTTTTTTGAGTTTTGTTTCTCGGAAAAACGGTTATTGTCAGAAATCGAAATTACAAATAAAAACCGGAAAAGTTCTTTATGAAAACTTAAAGTATCAGCGACAGCTTAATAAAATTCTGTTTGAAAAGAGACGAAATCCTGTAATTTCGGTAATGGTCTGATAAGGACTTTCTTCTGGGAATGAGTTGGCTTTTCATTTTCGTCGTCATAACGTTCTGTATCCTTAATTCGGATTCCGGTAGATAAATTAAAATCTATTGTGGTCATTGTACCTATGCCGTCAGAATAGGCTTCGGAGAAACCGATAAGTTCGAAATTACCATTTTGAAATCGGAATTTATGTTCATAATGGCCTCTTGTAAGTTCAATATTAATACTGAGAATCCCTTTTTTGATCGTAATTTCTGAAAAAGCATTCCCTGAGTAATAACCTTTTTTGCCCTCAGGAAATGCTGGGTCTATTGCTTTTGTTGAAGAAATAATTGGTTTGAATTTTCCATTTGATTCAGCAAAATAGATTTCGAGTTTATAAGGTCCTTCATCATTTAAGGTGTCTTGTGAGACCAAAACATAATCGATTAAACCGTCTTTGTTTAAATCGCCTTTTACTTTGGTAATCTCTTTATTGAAATTATCTTTTTGAGCAAAGAGCAACGTGGAGAAAAGGATAAAGTATAGTGAAATCAATTTTGCCATTGGGTAATGCAGTAATTTATTTTTAATTCAGTTGAGATTCTTTTATGGCTGATATTTGGATGTCATCTTCATCTAAAGTTTGTAAAAAATCTGCTGCGTCATAAACTTCTCCCATTGTTGTCACTCCGGTCTTTTTTACTCTGCCGGACAAAATTCTATTTATTCCTTCTACTACCAACGGAGCGGTAACGGAATAAATATCCTGTCCCTGAGCGGTAATGATTCTTATTTGGTTGTCTTTTGTTGCAACAACATCAACACAGAATTGTTGTGAGGATCTGTTTTTCCCGTCTACAGCTTTAGGTTCCGGAGTATCATCATTTCTAAGATCATTCAAAGAGTTTTGACTAAGATAAGTATTAACACTGCTAACATTTAAATGACGTGAAATAGTAATGATTTCAGAAAGCGGCAAAGCAACAACTTCCTTAATCCCAATTGGACTTTTAAAATCCCATTCTTGCGAAGGACTTGCTTCAAGTTCTTGTAAACGATTGTCTTTGAACGTTAATCTTTTATAGTGATTTCGGTCTCCTGTTAGCCTTGTTCCTTTTGTTGGATGCCACGAGTCCAATCCGATATAAACATTTATTTCATCGATCTGGTTCCAATCGTGGGTTAGGGCAGTACTCAATAAATCTGCTAAACCGCCATAGAAAGCAGAGGCTGGAATTATGAGGATTTTATCGTTTTTTGCCTGTTCAGAAAACTGTTCGAAGATGTCTAAAACAGGTTTTTGTTCCGCCGTTAAATCAATGTAATGGCTGCCCAGTCGCAAAGCAGATTTTATGATCGGTTCTGCAGTGTCTAAGTAAGGGCCGGCACAGTTTATAATAATTTCTGCACCTGAAAATGCATCATCTAATGTTTTCGGATCATGAATAGATGCTGCTTGTATTTTTAAATCTGGATATTCTTGATTTAAAAGCACTAATTTTTCCTGATCTCTTCCCGAAAGAATAAGATTTGTATAACCTTGTCTGTAAAGTTCGGAGACAATAAATTTTCCGGTGTGTCCGTAGGCACCATAAATTGCAATTCTATTTTTCATAAGGGTTAGTTGGTTTAGTAATGTATAAAAAATATATTTTAAGAACGATTCGTTTCTTTTGGAGTTAATTTTTTTACAATCCAGGGCAAAGTAAGTCCTTGTCCGATAAGGGTTAATAATACAACCGCAACTGAAATAAAAATAATAGCATTTCTTTGAGGGAATGGCGTTCCGTTTTCCAGAAATTTGGGCAATCCGATCGCGATTGCCAACGAAACAATACCGCGCATACCGGACCAACCCAAAATGATACTGTTGTTGAAGTCTAAAAGTGCATGTTCACTTACTTTTCTTTTTCCTTTTGTATCTAGAAAAGCTTTTTGAAGGTTTATTTTTTGCAGAAAAACTCTTCCCATCCTAATTAACAGTGCTGCGATGGTAATAATCGCAGCATACCCAATATAAGGTAAAATCATGGTATTGTCTATGTCTTTGAGGATGTAGCGGAAATTAAGACCAATTAAAATAAAGATTAATCCGTTAAGGAGAAAAATAATAATATCCCAAAGCGTTCTGGAGTTGTTTTTTAAACTTTCGGGGAAGATTTTATTACTGAATCGGGCAATAGACAATCCTAAAACGACTACCGCGATAACGCCTGAGACGTGCAGATGTTCAGCAACAAGATAGGCTACAAAGGGCATTAAGAGCATAAAACTAATCGTAACGTTCACATTTTTATGCACTTTGGTTAGGATGTAAGCGAGAATTTTGGCCATGATAAAACCAACCAAAAAACCACCTCCAAGCAATAACATAAACTGTAAGGTAGCTTTCCAGATTACAAAAGCAGATCCCATTACAGCCGCCACAGCAAAGCGGTAAGCAACAAATGCCGATGCATCGTTAATAAGGCTTTCTCCCTCAAGGATTGTGATGGTTTTGTGTGAAATTTTCAGCCCTTTTGTGATACTTATTGCCGCTACAGCATCGGTGGCAGAAAGGATTGCGCCAAGTACAAACGAAAGCGGCCAGGTCATTCCGGGAATCAGGTAATGGGCAACAATGGCAATTCCTAAAGTGGTAACAAAAACTAATGTAATGGCCAATGTACCAATTGTATTGATATTGGTTTTAAAATCATTAGGCGAAATATTAAAAGAAGCATCGTATAAAAGTGGAGGCAGAAAAATCAAAAAAATAATCTCGGGATTAATCTCAATTTCGCCCATGCTTGGAAAAAAGCCGATTATGATTCCAACAATAACCAATAAAATAGGGTAGGGTAACTTAATTTTATCTGCAAAAGCAGAAAGTCCAATTACGATGGCCAGGATAAAAATGATGATGCTGTAATTTTCCATTATTTGGCTTTTACTGAATGAGGTATTTTTTGAGATTACTAATTTAGTTATTTCTTAAAATAAAAAATTCACAAAGTTTCTTAAATTATCCTGTTTTAGTTTTATTGGTTTTAAATTTTGATTTTATAACATAAGAATTACAATTTCTGACCTTAGTAAAAAAGGAGAAACTCCCTATTTGGCTAGAAGAGGAATATGAAAAACAAGTATTTTTGGCAGAGTGTAAATGGAATTGAAAAAGGGGGGGGATTATTAAAATTACGGACTGATAAAAATAAAGAATAATTCATTCCTATCAATTTGTTTTTGAAAGTGGGTGTTGCAGATAAATGATTATCATATTGAGTAAGAGAAAAGGCAATTCAATAGCAACACCTTTTAAATCTTTATCTAAAAGACGAAGACAAATAATCATAAGGATCCCGGCTCCCATTAAAAAATTACCCCAAACAAATGTTCTTGGAAAAGGTATTAGCAAAGCACTAATAATTGTAACGGCTCCATTTATAATTAGCGCTGTTCTGTTGAAGTTCCATTTACTGAATATTTCGAGCATTTCAGGTTTAACGGTGAGCATTGCATACCCTTGTTTAAGTCCCATAAAAATAGCAATAAGCATCAAGATGGTATTAATAATTTTCAGTATCATAGAATGGTTTTTTTACTGTAAAAGGCAAACAACAACGTCATCTGCCTTTTGTAAAGTTATTGAATTAATTCTTATCTTGTTGTGTAACCACCATTTGCAAAGATAGTTTGCCCGGTTATCCACCAACCTTCAGTTATTAAAAATTCTATTAAGGGAGCAATATCATTAATGTTGGTTAACCCACCTAATGCCGATGCCGATTTATGATAGGCAACCGCTTCAGGAGCTTCCTGCCCATAGAAGAAAGGAGTATCCATAGGTCCGGGAGCAACAGCTGTTACTGAAATACCTCTATTTCCAAATTCTTTAGAAGCAGCTCTGGTGAAGTGTTCTACCGGTGCTTTCATTCCTTCGTAGGTTGAATACAAGCCAGTGTAGGCAGCTAGTAAGGAAGTAACGATGGTATTAATTTTTCCATTGTCGTTTAATTTTTTCCCGGCTTCCTGAATAAAAAAATAAGCTACTTTAGAATTTATATCTGCCATACTATCGTATTCCTCTTCTGTGGTTTCAACATAAGGTTTTTTTAATACTTTGCCAATTGTATTAATAGCAATGTCTATACCTCCAAATTTTGCAATTGTTGCATCAAAAAATTGAGTAATGTTTTTAACATCAGTCATATCTCCTTGAAATAAAAATGCTTCGCCTCCTTTATTTATGATCTCTTCCAATGTTTGTTCGGCGTCTGCTTTGGTGCTTTCGCTGTTGTAATGTATTGCCACTTTAGCCCCCTTTGCTGCAAAATTACGGCTTAATAAACCACCTAAGTTTTTTGCACCACCTGTTATTAAAACTACTTTTTCATTTAAATCATTTCGTATCATAATAATCGTTTTTTAATTATTTTATACGTCAAAATTGAGCAAATGGAATTGTTCTATCGTGGTGAACTTTTCGGAACTTTTGAAATAGGTTTTATTTTTTTAATTGCCGGCGAAACTTCCCGGCTGTTTTTCCAGTAAATTTTTTAAAAAACTTGGAAAAGTTGGAAGGATCGTAAGTTAATATTTTTGCTATTTCTGCAATAGATAAATTGGTTTCTGTCAGTAATGATTTTGCTTTGTTTACAATTTTTAAATCGTAAAAATGACAAGGATGATGTCCTGTTACTTCTTGTAAAGTATCAGAGAGATGCGAATGAGAAATAAATAATTTGCTTGCAATTTGATTGAGTTCCATAAAATCGGAAACTTTTCCTTGCACAACATCTTCTATATGTAGGTCTAAAAAATCGAAATAAAGTGCTGTAATTTCCTGACCTCTGTTTTGGCTATTATTTTGCGTCTCTTTCATACTGGATGTCAATTCAACATAGTGTTTTTCACAAAGTTATGAATAACCTTTTGGTAATTAATAACTTTGTGAGTAAAGATGCTGGTTTTTACCATTATGCGCGAATTACGCAGTACAAAAGGGTCTTTAAATTTAGCCCAAATTGAACGGCTGTTATAGCCACTTTTTATATTAGTTAATTAAGGTTTGTTTTACTTTGCATTAGTTTTTTTAGTTTTATAGCCTCTGTAAGGTCTATTCCGCCAGTAGCTGTTATAGTTTCGTATCCATAAAAGAAAGTTATTTTTATTTTGTCGGTAATTCTTAGAAGTTGGAGCATTGCTATTGGTCCTTCAGATACTGCTTCATCTTTAATATCAATTGTTTTAACTTCTGAAAGTTTATATGTTTTTGTTTTTGTCCAAAGAGGGGATAGTTTACTTAATTTTAATTCTCCATTACTAATACTTATTTCTCTTATTCCTTTTAGTTGCCATAGTAGCCCTCTTAGTGTAAAATAAACGACGGTTATGGATAATACCAAAATCATAATTCGACTTATCAAAGGTAAGTTGTTGGTAAAAAATAAGGATTGAATAATTCCATTTGTAAATTGAAGTGTTATTAATGATAAGAAAATTATCAAGACCCAACTTCTCTTTTTTGGAGTAGATATAATTATTTCTGAATTCGTCTCTATAATTTCAGAGATCATTTTTTTTGGTTCTTCCATATTGTCTTGATGTCTTATAAAATTGGTTATAACGTTATGACGCTATACTTGGTTGGGAATTAATGATTGCGGTTTTGTCCATTATGTACAAATTCTCCGTTGTTCGAAGTCTCCCGACTTCGTACCTGCTCCAATGAGCTAAAAAAGTTGTAGCCGAATATAGTAGTGTTTGCGAAGCCAAAAGACTTCGCACAGCGATCGCAATATTGAAAGAACACTTCGAAGAGCTGGGATTAATCTCAATTTCGCCCATACTTGGAAAAAAGCCGATTATGATTCCAACAATAACCAATAAAATAGGGTAGGGTAACTTAATTTTATCTGCAAAAGCAGAAAGTCCAATTACGATGGCCAGGATAAAAATGATGATGCTGTAATTTTCCATTAGTTGGCTTTTACTAAATGAGGTATTTTTTGAGATTACTAATTTAGTTATTTCTTAAAATAAAAAATTCACAAACTTTCTTAGATTATCCTGTTTCTATTTTATTGGTAGTTGATTTTTGATGTTGTGTGTTAGATGATGGTTTTTATTTTTCTGAAAGTACACTCCGATTTAATACATCTTCCAGATTTCCAATTTCTAGTAAATCTGCAATAGTTTTTTCAATACACTCCCTTGTAAGTTCCTTTACAAATAAATCTGGCGTACATTGATATAAACCATTTAAATTGTCGCCGCTTTTTTCATTCAGCTTTTTTACAGTTTCTAAAAACTTATACGTCCAAATGTTTATTCCGTAATGTTTTCCATTTGGCAAATCAACATGAATGTTACAAGATTCATTTTCCATATCAGAATTGCTAAAATCGACATGTTCAAATTCAAGCCAAAGTTTAAAGTTGGTCATTGGAGATTTATATGTTTTATGTTCAGTTAGTTCGGTTATTTAAAATTATCTATAAACGCTTGTTAGTGGATGTAATTTTGATTGTATTATATTTTGACTCTGTGTTAAATTTGTTAATAGCGATCTAGTGCTTGAAAGGGTTAGGGATTTCGAAGCTGAGTATTTTTGACTAAACGTATATAGCAATAAAAATTATAATTGCACTAAAGTCCCAATCTCTTCAAGCTGTTAGGATCAATTTAGCCTTGCCAGACATTAATTTCTGCAACTTTTTCGTTTTCAAATGTTATGGTTAAACTTCCGGTGTTTATTCCGGTTTTACTATATCCAAGATAATATCTAAATTCTTTTTCTGTTGAAAAATTGCTAGCAGGTTTTCCGAGCAAATTAACAATCTCGTTTTTGGACATTCCGATTAGTTTATAATTATTTCGCAAACTGTTCATCATATCCCAACGCATAGTCATGTTCTCTTCAAGGTTTAAATTTGCATTTTTCCATTTGCGAGAATCAAATTTTTCACCAGAAATTTTTCCACGTAATCCTAAAGCGCAAACAAATACGATAATAAGGACATTTAAGAATATATTCAGTTTTTTCATTTTGTTATTTGTTGCAAATGCTTCTATTTTATTCTGCTCTTCAAAAAGATCGTCCAATGTTTTGCTTTTGAAGTGATTGGGATTTAAAGGCGCGTTTTTTTCATTAAACTTAAAGACCTAATCACTGCAAGCCGTTAACCATTGGATTTTATTTGTTTTTAAGATTATTATACCAATACATTATTTTTTCACTTTCTTTTTTGTCAACTTTAGGATTAGAATTCAGACCGAGTTCTATTTTTGAATTTGTAATGTAAGAGTTTAAAAAAATAATTGCAAATCCACCAACTTCGGCATTATCTCCTGAAATAAATGAAGAAAAAGGATTCATATAACCACAGCACTTTTGATTAGAATTAAGTATACTAATCAAATATTCTACATCCTCTTTTTTGACCCAATTTTTAGGAAAGTCTCCCGAAAGAGTTACACAATTAAGCCCTCGCTTTTGGTCATACTTCTCTATAAATAGTTGTATGAATTTTCTTGCGTTTAAGTCTTTAATGTTTAAAGTTTTATTTGTGTCAATTTGAGTTTTAGGTTTAAAAATTTCATTTTTAGTAAGGAAGTATGGAATAGACAAAATGAAACAAAAAAGTAGTAAGTAAAAAATCTTTTTTTTTTATAATTTTCTTTGTTTATTGTTTGTTCGGTTAAATTAACGATTTTTAGTATTGCTCTATCGTTTTTGAGAATGTTATCTTTCCTTTTTTGGTTATAGTTCCGTCTTTAAAGTGAGTATAGTTTCTTTTGGTATTTAAAATAGGCCCGAGACTGTCGCATTGATGACTTGTAATGGAATCAACAGAATGTATTTTTAGATTACGGTCAATTTTGATATATGCTGCGCAGGTAAATCCACAGTCAGCCCCGCATCCGCCAACACCTAATTCTTCAGTACTTATTTTTTTACCCTCTTTTGTATAAGTTGCAATTACGGGTATATGAGTTTCAGCGGGAAGCAGATAAATGACTTTATAAGCTTCTAAAGTGTCTGGCAATATACCATAAGGATAGACATTGTCGAGATCAGGATCGATATTATTTAAATCTAAAAACTTTAAATCGTTTTTTGTAAAAGCCTTTAAATTCTCAATCTGTATGTCTGAAGTTTTAATGTTTAAGGGGAATTTCAGGGTTTTAAATTTCTTTAGAAACACTTCGAAATCTTTCGATTGTATGGAAAGTTCTTTTTTGGTGTTTGTTTCTTTGTTTTTACAGCTTAATAAAGTTACTGTTAGTAAAAAGAAAATAATTTTGAATTTCATATTTTTATGTTTTCGGTTTGGAGATAATAGTCACTAATATTACAGTGCTTGATATGTTTGGGGATTGAGGAGGTAGGTTTTTTCCATTTTGCAAAAAATTAGAAGTACATAGTGATCTTCAAAATTATTGTAATATTACAATCTCGCCAAACGTCAGTTACGTGCTGGTTTTATTAATAGCTTCTATAATATTTTTAAGAGGATTTATATTTAAGTTTAACCATTCTTTTTTGTTAAAACCATTTTCAATCATCCAGTTTTTCATTAACTTTAATTCGCTTATTTTATTTGAATTACTAGTATTTATAAAAAAACTGTTAAAGGCAATTTCATATTTTTGATCAAAATTATCTAAAAAAATAAACATATCTAGTAAAAAGTTTCCGGCATTTGGAATTAATCTTTCATGTAAACATGGAACAAACATTCCGTCAAAACCGAAAGTAATAGATACTAATATAATATCAATATAATCATTATCCCATTTAACAATTTCGGTTTTTAAATTACTCCAATCTTCATCAAGAAATGTATTTAATTTTTTTTGGATTTCATTGCTACCACCACCCATAGACCAAAAATCACTATCTTCAGAATTATGATCTAGAATGTAATTGTAGATTGATTTTATTTTATGATTTTCGTTTGTCATTATTACTCAATTAACCTTTTATTCTCTAGTTTTTTAAGTACACAGTTAGCATTCCGACGTTTGGGAAGGTTATTCATTAAATACAAATTTTAATACAAAAAACCAACTGCAAATTCGACCAAAAGTCCCATATTACGACAAATGCCTGTTAGTAAATGATTCTATTTTAACTCTAATTCAATTTTTTCTTTAGATACTTTTTTCAGTAAACTTTTTTCAGCTAAACTCCAAATAATTAAAATGTTATCTTTTACAAAAAAATCTTCCGGATGCTCCTTTGTAGATTTTTTTCCGCCCCAAAGTAGACCTTCGAGGAAACCTTGCATTTCAAAATTATTTTCAAATTCAAAATACATAATGCTTCCACTGTCAGTTTTGTTTTCAAAATTTTGAACTTCTTTATGTTTTACTTTTCCAATCAAAGCAGAATATAGATCAGGATTATTGTAGAATGTGCAAGCTTGTATTGAGATACATTTTGGTTTATTTGTCAAATGATAATCTACAGGAATTTCATTTTCATTAAGTTTTAACTTTTCAAAATTCTGCGCAAATACATTTGTACTTAAAAATAAGCAAGAAAGAAATAAAATTGTTTTTTTCATTAAATAGGTTTTATATATAGTTTTTTCGTAATTCAACCATACTTAAATTCGTTAGGAACTCATTCTGGTTGTAGAATTCTATTCGGTTACAGTAAACTTGTTGTTATCTGATGTTTTTTCTTTTCAATTGTGAATAGGATTCCACAGTAATTATTGAGAGATTAAAAAGTAATAAGTAGTATCCACTCTTTATTTGTTCAACATCTTCAAAAATTTTCCCGAAATATAACATTATCAGTGGGATTATAAGTAAGAATATATTTAGAATGCCTAAAATAAAAGTTGTTTTTGGCTTGTCTTTAAACGAATAAAATATTATAAGTAGATCTATTAAAATAGAAACCGAAAACGGCATTAATGGCCATTGAGGAGTTTCAATATCATCAATGAATAGTTTCCCGATTTGATAACCGTTTAGTGTTAATTTTTTTTTGAGTTTTACAAAATCAGTAATTGCATTTTGCTTTTTTACGGTCAGTTCTGCGAAAGTTAAATTGTACTCTTTTTCATTAAGTTCCGTTTTAGAGACGCTTTTTACCTCTTCCCATAATGGACTATTTTTTAAGTTTCTATTTTCAGAAATATTTTTGTCTGAACAAGTTTGAAAAAAGGGGAGGAATAGAATCAATAAACTAATTATGGAGAGTTTCTTTAACATATTTTGTTGTTTTATGGTTGTTCATTGGTTATTTTCGGTGCTCTGTGTGAAAATGCCAGGAACGGTTAGCGGTAGTATTTTTTATAATCCTTTTTGGCTTCAATTATTGTGATTCCAAGTAAAATAAATCCGCCAATGAGAGCAATATACGCACCTAGTCTTTGTTTTTCAATATATTCTGCTGCGCTATATACAACTTCATTTTTTTTCTCAATTTGAAAGATATCCAAATTTAAGTTTGTTGAATTATTATCATTAAAATAAACTAGTACTTCATCGTTTAAATTCAACTTTTTAGCAAGCAAATCATAATTCTGTTCTTTATTATAAACTCCAAAAACTTTTTCATTTCCCTCAATTTTGAAAGTAAATACTTTTGAGGCAATTTTATACTTTCCGGCTACTGATGAATTGGAAACTAAAACGGCTGTCGACTGTAATTTTTATTTCCACATTGATTTATACTGTTCCATTTTATTCATTTCTTCACTCATAAATGAATTGTCTTTATTTTGTATTCTTAATTGATTTATAGCGTCAATGTTTGCCAATACACCAGATTCATACCAAGGAAATTCATTTGCTAAGGAGCCAAGTTTAGCTAATGCTCTTAGACTTTCTCCATTTTGTGACAGAAAAACCGAATGTTCGTATCTAAATGTTGGACACCAATAATATTCTTCGGCTAATTTTTCCCAAGTTTCTTCATCACAATTTCCTGCTTTAAGAAAATTAATTGCAAAAATAGATGAATCGATATAATTAACAGAAAAAGCAAAATAATTTAATAATGGAATTTCTTTCTCGTTAGCATCGTTTTTGATTCTATTTTCGATTACTTCGTTAATTAATTTATGGGATAGTTCTTTATCTTCATATGAATTGGATAAATGTAATAAATTAGCGTATTCGGTTTTGACAATATCTAAATCCGGTCTCAATTCGTAAGCGCCTTTTGAATAATGTAAAGCTTGAGGAATGGAGTTTAAAACACGATAAAGTTTTGATAGTGCAACAATCAATCTTATATCTTGAAAATCATCTTGTTTTATATTGGTTTCTTGAAAATTTAAAGCTTTTAGAGCGTATCTGTCTTTTACAAATCGTTCAATTATTTGCCATTTTTGTAATTTGTTAAGTTCAGTTTCATCCCATTGTTCAAATAAAATTGCTCTTCGGTCCCAAATTGATCTGACTTTTTTCCATTCATTAAAAGTGAAATTAAAAGCTTCGTGTTCTTCAAACAAATTCCCTTGTTCGTCTTCTAAACTAAGCTCAATTCTAAATTCAGGAGATGAATAGTATCGATTTATTGAATCATACAATTCCGTTTTAAAAAGATCAGGTGTATTTGTACTAATTTCATTAGAACTGGATAATTTATTCATCATTTCTAAAAATAAATCTTGGTCATTTTGTGGCGAAGATTTAAGTTCATCCATTGCTTTTTTTTCATGCTCCTCAGCATTCTTTTCAATTATTGATGAATTTCTTTCTTGTTCTTTGTTTTCGGTTTTTCCGAATAATCGTTTAAATAGGCTCATAGTTGTTGTTTTTCTAAAATTACAGCTTACGGCTGTTAGCGTTTATTGTTTGTTTTTATAGCGTATTGGTCAAATTTATACTTAATTTTTTTTGTTATAAAGTTTGAAATAAATAACGAGCCTGCCCCTAAAAAAACAAAAGATGTTCCCATTTTTAATGGGGAAATATCCATTTTTCACTCCACCAAAAATTATATGTAAGTGAATAGATGTTTTTCATTTGTTTTTTTAAGCCGTTACGATGTTTAATTCTATTTAATATTAAATTTCATGTGTAATTGGGATTTCTAAAATATAAAAAAGGATATTATCATTTTTTACATATTTTTTGTAAACTTCAGGTTTCCACTTCAGGATTTAATGTGTAAACAGAGATGTGTAAAAAGATGCTTTTATTTTTGCTGTTAATAGTAGTCAAATTATTCAGATCAATATGTATGGTTAATAATTTATTTCTCAATTTTTTCAAAGTAAATACTTTCCCCACTATCCGGGTCACCAATTATAAATTCAATTCTATAATTCCCTAAACCTCTATCAATATGAGCAGAAGTAAAAAGATTTGGGCATTCTAAAGACAATTCATTATATTTAAATTCGTAGTCAACTTCATATTTTCCATTTTGACATATGTCAATAGATGGAGTTGTGGTCAATTTAAAAGTGCCGTTTTCATACAATTGAAGTTTATATTTATCGTAAGTATTTTTGTCAATATTAAGACGAGTGACCTTTACGATATGATATTTTCCAACTAAATCTTTAGTTTTTGATCTACTTGTGAATAGCCCACTAAACAAACCAAACAGTAGAAAAGCTATAACAATGATTGAAGAAGTTTTTATAAGTATTAATCCTTTTCTTCGTGTATTCTTTTTCAGCAGAAAAAAAAGCCCAGGAAAAAAGCCCAAACCTATGATGAAAAGAATTAAAGACAGAAGTATGTTAAATGTCATTTTTGGATTTGTATTTCAGTTGAAGTTTCTTCTGAGAATTGGGTTTCAGTTTGCATTTTTGGAGTTTGAAGAGGTTAGGTATTAAAAAGTTGATTTTTTTCCATTTGACGCACATTTTCCTAGTACAAAACCATTTTTAAATTCTGGGCAATGTTCAAATCTCGTATAAGAGCTCTTAGCGGCTGCTTATTTTAATGCAGCTATTTTTCCGTCAGTAATAGTTACCATTATATTGGTTTTATTTTCGGAACTATCATCATGAAATTTTACTTGAAATTTATTTTTTTGTCCCACTACATTTTCTATAGATAATGATTCTATCATTTTTTCAGAGACATCCTGAGCATTTATAAATGGGTCATAATCCAATTCATTATTTTCAAATTCATTCGAAATACTGTCTAATAAAGTCTTTTTACAATATTTGTTTTTTAAAGAATCTAATTTTCTCTCGGATTCTTTGAGATTTGAATTAGTAAATTCATGTAAATAAGCTACATAAAATGCATTTAATATTTCTTTCGAATTAGATTCATCTGCAATTTTTGTGTCCGTACTTGATAATTCGGTTTTGTTTTTTTCGTCGTTTTTTTTACAACTTATTATAAGTAGTACTATTACTATGAAAAATAGATGTCTTCTTTTCATTTTGACTTTCTGTTTTTGTTATTATTACAACCGAGTAATAGGAATAAAATTAATAGAATATTTTTCTCCTTTACGAACTAATTTATCTGTTTGTGTATTATATGATTGTAGTTTACCTTTTGAGATTTTGTATTTCAAATGATATTCTATCTCATTTTCCTTTTTTAACTCATAAGAATGAGTTTTTCCAAAATTTCCAAAATTTACAATGGTATCTTTTCCGTTAATTTTGACAATTTCACTTTCAGTTTCGTCTTTCAGTTTGTTAAATCGTAAATATAATTTCTTTTTTTTGATTATGTATTTTCCATCAAGTTCTTGGTGTGATAAATCGCCTGAAAATTCATAGTGAAAAGTACTATCAGATTTCAACTCAATTTTTGTTATAAAGAAACCTAAATCCGCAAAGTTTGATCGATACTTTCCATCAATTTTTTCGCTAACATTACACGACATTAAAAAAATAGAAAAGCAAATAAGTAAAATAATTTTCGGTTTCATTTTCGTTTTTTTTGAGATATAGCTATTAACGGTTTGACATTTGTGGCAGCTAGGGAATATAAGGTGCGCTTTTATTGTATTATGTATAAGTTTTACAAGTACAAAACCAGCTGCAAATTAAATTAAATACCCGAATCTCATGTAAAAGTTGTTAACTGCTGGCTTGTTTCAATAAACTTCTGGACTTTTCAATAATCTCTAACTCATATTTTAGATTGTATTCTTTACTTGAAAACGTTGGAGAAATCAAAATGTCATTTTCATAGTAAAATCTTTTTTTGATAAACTTTTTTTTCTTTCTACGACTAATTATTGATTCTATGTAAATAAGTTTCGAATTGGAATAGTAAAAACTCATGTCTTCGTCTGTTTCTTGATTCCTTCGTGTATAACAAATCCTGATAACTAGACCATTAGTTTTTAATAACCGCGTATTGTTATACATTCTTCTTGTAGGTTTTCCATCAATTCGACCATGTGTAAATACAAATTCTTCATTAGACACTTCTTCTGTAAGGAAACTAGAAATACTGTCCGTATATTTTACATGTGATTCTATAGTTTTTATTTTGCTCGCATCTGTTTCGCCTGTTTGTCCAAACATTAGGATTGGAGATAATAATAGTAGAATTTTAAATTTCATGTTTTATGTTTGAAATGTACTGAAGCTTACAACTAACGTTCTGGCGCTATACGAGGTTTGGGATTAACGATGTGAGTTTTTTCCATTAAGCAAAAATTTTCCAAGTACAAAACCAGCTATAAATTAAGCCAAGTACCCAAATCTCTTTTAACGACTGTTGGTAGTTGTATTTTTAAACCCAATTAATATCAGTTGAACTAACTAATTGGCGACTACCGTTTTCATAAACAAAGTTAAAGGTAAATGTTTGCGGTAAATTATCATTAGGTTTTCCCATTAGAATTAACTTTAAAAAATATGGATTACCGCCTATAAAAAATGAACTTTGATTTAAAGCAATTACTAATGAATCTATTGTTTTTTGTTGCCCATCCCATTGAACATCATGCCATTTAAATAAATCTTTAATGTCTGTACCTGCTGGTTTACCATTAAAATTATTATTACTGAATATTTCAATTGTTTTCAATTTATCTTTCAGTCCGTCAATACCTGGGGTGCCTTTTGAAAAAGCATAAGCTGAAGTTGTAAAGTTGAACCACTGTCTTGATTTTTCAATATTTGCAACGTAGGTATAAGACATGTTAATTTTAAAGTATACTTTATTTTCTGAAATTATATCTATAGGCTTAACAACATTTGTTAATGCTTCGTCCTTAAAAGCCTGACAAGTCAAATTGTCAATTTTATAATATGGGTCTACACTTTCACATGAGATTGGTATAATTCCTAAGAAAAACACTAATATTAATATATTACGTTTCATAAATTACTCATTGTTTAAAAATTTAATTTTCTGATTCTATGCTATGGATTACAATTATGTCTAATTTTTCGGTAATAGTACTACCAACGTCTTGGCACTATACGAGTATGGGGATTTAGAAGGCCGAATATAGGAATAAAACGATAATTCAAGAAAGGCTCAATCACGACAAACGACTGTTGTGCGATCGGTTATTTTATTTACTATTACTCTCCAATATATTTTGTTCGTATAAATTTTGAACAATCATTTTCAAACTCATTGCATGAATCAAATAAGATTGTAGCTCCATTTTTATTTTTGTTACTTTTCAAGATTTGATAAATTTCAACTCCTCCAATTGGGTCGACTCCAACTAAATCAATAATAATATTCTTTGTAAAAGTTAACGTTTTGTATAAGCTTAGTATTCTTCTAGGACTTCCTGCTAATGTGTTCACTTTTATTTTTGGTTTCATCCAATTAAGTTCATATATTTTATTTCTGTAAAATATATTTGAGCCAGAATTCTTAAGATACTTTTCAACTGTTAGAGGAAAGATAAAACTTAAAAGTGAATCTGTTTGTATGTGTTCAACATATTTGAAACTTGAGTTTTGATTTGTAAAAATACTATTTAATTTAAGAGTTAAGTCCCTAAATTTAGCACCTCCAAGAATTTCAATTATAATAATTTCTCCTTCATTTATAGTAAAAGCAGGGATTATAAAATCGTCAATAATTTGTTCAGGGAAATTTAATAACATTGTAAATTTGTTATTTGTAAACATTCATAAATTTGGTCTTTTTTTTTACTTCTGCGGTTAACTGTGGCGCAACGTTCTGGCACTACAAGAGGTTGGGGAATAAAGATGCGGGATTTTCTCCATTATGCACAAGTTTTCCAAGTACAAAACTAGCTGTAAATTCATACTAATGTCCAAATCTCGTGTAACGGTTATTAGTTAGCCGGGCTTTGTTCTTATTATTTTGTAGTTGTTATTATTATAGCTCCGTAAACTTCATCTTTTCCATATATAACATTACTACTGTTTTTATTTAAAATGGTAACATCTGATATAATTTCTTTTTTTATAGGTAGAACTATTGTGTTAAGAGTTTTATTATATTTAAAAGGCTCTCCATCTATGACTATTAATGGAGGATTAGCAATTTCATCTTTTTGGAAAGCGGTTTTGATTTTGTCAACCAAATAATATTGTGATTCATCTTCATTTTCCAGTAAAAATATTTTCGTTTTTGAGGTTGTAATTATTAAAACTCCTGCTTCGCCGAAATTACCATAAATACTAATGCCTTTCTGTTTATCAATTGCTACAATCTTTTCAATAGCAACTTTTGACAATGGTAATTTTTCTTTTTCTAAATCTTGGTAACGAAATGGTATTCCATTAACAACAACAATAGGGCGATTTGTTATTAATCCACTTTCAGCCATTTTTGAAATTGAATCTGAAAGAAATAATTTCTCTTTTCCGTTTTCAAGAAGCTCATATCTGTTTTGTGAATACATTGAAAATGATATGATAGAGATAATTCCGAGAAAAATTTTTTTCATACTGATTTTTTTAGATTTCATAACGCCTTGTTACTAAAATTTCGGCGCTTGTCATGGTTAGGGGTTTAGAAGCCGAGTATTTTCGGCTCGACGAATATAGGAATAAAAACGATAATTCAACTAAAGCGCTACTGGAAGTCGGGAGGCTTCGCATAGCGAGGGATATAGATTTCGGTTGTTTTACTATTGTTGTGTACTAAGAACGATTGGGTATATCTTAAACCTGTTCAGCCTTAAAGCAAATGAATGACATAATGATAACGTAGCCAATGCAGAGGTGCAGGTTTTTAAACCTTAATTATTCTGCTTAAATTTTCACCATTACAGTCCCACTAAGAATATCATGAAGGGCTCGTTTCTTTGAGTTTGAAAAAATAGTGATAAAAGAAAGCCAGCCGAATAGTAATTTGATGAAATATCGAATCAGCGCCTGGAAAATATTGATTCGTTTTGTGCTGTCGGAATTTTTTCTGACTCTTATGCTTTTTATGTTATTACCTATTGTGCCACCAAAAGTAGTGGCTATTGGTTCGTATAAAAATAGAGCTATCAGCAAAACAGCCCTTAGCCAATCGGGTACATTTTTGAAATTAGATAGAATATCAGAGAAAATGATCATGCAAGCTACTATTAAAACCGAGTCAATTAGAATAGATTGTATTCTCTCGAGTAAAAAAGGGTATTTTTCGTTCATCGTTTTTTTTTTGACGAATGTACTTATTTTAATGGTATTCACAGAACTTTTTTTAACACAACCAAGTGCCCTAGCCCTGATGGGAGCGGCATCCTTTTTCTTGCTTCTTTAGCAAGGAAAAGATAGAGCAGACAGCAGGAATCAGCTCCTGATAATGACACTTAAAGTACTGATATGCCATGAATGTCAGGTTTTAAAAATGTCATGTTGTCATATTTTTTTGGTGTGTCAATAGTAAACTGACAATTTACTTTGGTTTTTTATATTGGCACAAAGATTGACTTATGCCACATGAGTTTAAAAATTAGTATATCAAAAATAAATTATATAAAAAATGGGTAAAATAATCGGAATTGACTTAGGTACGACGAACTCTTGTGTTTCTGTAATGGAAGGTAATGAAGCAGTTGTTATTCCTAACGCAGAAGGAAAAAGAACTACACCATCTATCATCGCTTTTGTTGAAGGTGGAGAAATTAAAGTGGGTGATCCTGCAAAAAGACAAGCGGTAACTAATCCAACTAAGACTATTGCTTCTATCAAACGTTTTATGGGACAAGGTTTTGGTGAGGTTTCGGCTGAAGCAAAAAGAGTTTCTTATTCAATCGTAAAAGGAGATAACAATACACCACGTGTTGACATTGATGGTCGTTTGTACTCTGCACAAGAATTGTCAGCTATGACACTTCAAAAAATGAAAAAAACTGCTGAAGACTATTTAGGTCAAACAGTTACTGAAGCGGTTATTACTGTTCCTGCTTACTTTAATGATGCACAACGTCAAGCTACAAAAGAAGCTGGAGAGATTGCTGGTCTTAAAGTTATGCGTATCATCAATGAGCCAACTGCAGCTGCATTAGCTTACGGATTAGATAAAAAAGGAACAGATCAAAAAATTGCTGTTTATGATTTAGGTGGAGGTACTTTTGATATCTCTGTTCTTGAATTAGGAGACGGTGTATTCGAAGTATTGTCTACAAATGGTGATACTCACCTTGGAGGAGATGATTTTGACCACGAAATTATTGACTGGTTAGCTGACGAATTTAAAGCTGAAGAAGGTATTGATTTACGTTTAGATCCAATGTCTTTGCAACGTTTGAAAGAAGCTGCTGAGAAAGCTAAAATTGAATTGTCATCTTCTGCTGAAACTGAAATCAACTTACCTTACGTAACTGCTACAGCTTCAGGACCAAAACACTTAGTTAAAAAATTAACTAGAGCTCAATTCGAAAAATTAACTGATTCTTTAGTAAAACGTTCTATGGAACCAGTTGCTAAAGCATTAAAAGATGCAGGTTTATCTGTTTCTGATATTGACGAAGTTATCTTGGTAGGTGGTTCTACTCGTATGCCAAGAATTGCTGACGAAGTTGAAAAATTCTTCGGTAAAAAAGCGTCTAAAGGAGTTAACCCTGATGAGGTTGTTGCAATTGGAGCAGCTATTCAAGGTGGAGTTCTTTCTGGAGATGTAAAAGATGTATTGTTATTAGACGTTACTCCTTTATCTTTAGGTATCGAAACTATGGGTGGAATTATGACTATCTTAATTGAGTCTAACACAACTATCCCAACTAAAAAATCTCAAGTTTTCTCTACTGCTGCAGATTCTCAACCAACTGTTGAATTGCACGTATTACAAGGAGCTAGAGCAATGGCTGCTGATAACAAAACTATCGGTCGTTTTAACTTAGACGGTATTCCACCAGCACCAAGAGGAGTTCCTCAAATCGAGGTTTCTTTTGATATTGATGCGAATGGTATCATCAAAGTTTCTGCAACTGACAAAGGAACTGGAAAATCTCACGATATCCGTATCGAAGCTTCTTCTGGTTTAACAGCTGAAGAAATCGAGAAAATGAAAAAAGACGCTGAAGCTAACGCTGAGTCTGATAAAGTAGCTAGAGAAAGAGCTGAAAAATTGAACGAAGCTGATGGAATGATCTTCCAAACTGAGTCTCAATTGAAAGAACTTGGATCTAAATTAGCTGATGATCACAAAGTTGCTGTAGAGTACGCTTTAACTGAATTGAGAATGGCTCACCAATCTCAAGACATTCCAGCTATTCAAACTGCTCTTGACAACATCAATGCAGCTTGGAAAACAGCTACAGAAGCGATGTACGCTCAAGGTGAACAAGGTCAACAAGCGGCTCCTCAACAAGAGCAGTCTCAAGGTGACAATGTTGAAGACGTTGAATTCGAAGAAGTAAAATAATTGCTGATTAAAAATAATCAGTAATAAGTGTTAAGCCGCTGTAAATATATGTTTACAGCGGTTTTTTCTTTTTTGTCCTTTTCTGTTTCTGCTGTTTTTTAATCCTTTTTTGCCGCATATTTGTGCCACATTTGTACCGGCACTTAAAAGGAGATAAAGCGGTATTTATGTATACTTATGGTTCCTTAATCAGGAGATATGGGCGATGAAAGATAAATAATCAATTCTTGTCTGTGGCGGGGAATTTCTGCCCAAAAGAGTGGCTTCAGTTTACTGCTCGGCTAAATGCAGTAAGAAAGTATACAAACAGAAGATGCTGCGGCTTAAAAATGAAGTGGAACTCAAAGTGCTGGCAGATAAAATACCACAAAATAATGCTTTTATTTCTGTTGCGGAAGCTGGCGTACTTTTTGGCATTTTAAAAAGAACCCTTTACCGGCTTGTGTACAAAGGAAAAATTCAGTCAGTTAATCTGGGAATTCGCCTTGTAAGGATAGACCGCAGCGCTATGGGTGAGATGTTGCCCCTACCCGCAGCGGGCCTGAGGGTGAAAACGCACCGAAGAAAAAATTTTACAGCCTTGAAAAAGAAGACAGCTATTCCATTGGCGAAATAGACGGGAGATTTCAAATATCTGAAGGTTCTGTCTAAAGGCATATCAGGAAATATTCAATCCCGACCAGACAGATTGGAAAGCATGTATATGCTCAAAAAACGGAAATTGATAATTTGTATAACGGAAATGATTTTATATGAAGCAATTAGCAAAAACCAAGGTGACCGTGCGCCTGCGAAAAGCAGAAGACCGAAAGGAATGGTATGTCTACATAGAAAGCTATCCTGTTGAGGTTTGTGGAAAGAAAACGCCCCAGAGAATCCGTGAATATTTAAACCGAAGCATCACAACAGTGGAGTGTGCCAAAAGAGCCTTAGCAGGAATTGAAGTGGTAAACATGTTGAGAAAGAATCAGATGCTTAAGCTAGGCACAAGTATGTTTAAATCATTTTGTAAATTGGCAGCATAATTTTCAGCTCTGAAATTTCTTTCTGTTTTATATGGCAGATGCGACAGAACCCAAAAAAGTAATTTTACAACATAAAAAAGGCTTTGGCCTCTTCACTAAATCCATTGAGAGGGAATAATTTAATATTTTTGTGAAGACTTTCAGAAAGTGAACACAAAGAAAATTTATATCCGGCTATACATTCTAATATCTGAAAATAAGCGTCTATGGTATTTTCATCTTTTAGGATATGTATAATCCCATTGTCAGTTGAAATTCTTAACGTATTTAATCCCTCAGATAAACCTTTTCCGGTAGCCTTAGAATAACTTTCTTTTAAAGTCCATAATTCAAAAAAATACGCATTTCTTTCCGTTTCATTTAGTTTCCGGAATTTTTCGATCTCCTCAGCTGTTAATGCCAATGAAGATGCGTCAGTTTTTAAATCCGTTATTTTTTCAATATCAATTCCCACTAAAGATGTGGAGACTACACCCACGACCCAGTCTCCGGAATGTGAGATATTAAAATGATAATGAGGATGCAATGGAAGATAAGGTTTACCGAATTCCTGATACTCATACCTTATTTCGTTATTGTGCAAGCCATAATGCTTGCACAAAATGTAACGTATAATTAAATCCCCAAATAAAGACCGTACTTGATCAACTGGTTTTCGGAACCGATGGATCTTGGCCTTTTTTTCAGGAGAAACATATTGGGTCATTTCTTTAAACAAAGTTTCGTACAAATTGTGGTTAATATTGACACCGTATATATGCATTCTAAGACCAAATTAGAGAATCCCAGTTATTTTTTTGAGCAAATGAAATCAATCCTTTGTCGGGATTAATTGCCACAGGGTACTTTACCGAGCACAACATAGGGATATCATCAGTCGAATTTCCGAAGGAGGCGCAGTGCTCCAAATCGAATTGGTTTTTATGCGCGTGTTCGTTGACTAGTTCTGCTTTCCATTTTCCGGAAACGGTGCGACCTTCAATTTCTCCGGTGTAGATTCCGTTTTTTATTTGCAAAGAGGTTGCAATTAGTGTTGCATCTAATTCTTCTGCTAATGGTTGTAAAAAAATATCTAAGGAACCTGAAACCAAAACAATCTGAATGCCTTGTTCTTTGAATAAATTGACAGTTTCAAATGCTTTCAAATAGAGTTTCTTTTTATATTTTTCCTGATAACATGGGTTTTGTAATGTAGCCATTTTTTCAACAGCAATACCTTTGTATTGCCTATAAATGGAGGCCGTTGACATTTCACGATTGATCTTGTCAAGGATCGTCCAATAAATAAAACGAATTGGGAGAATCGCTTTCCAGAGTTTGTATTTAGAGGGAGACATTACGTGTTTTTTGATGTACATTAAAGGTTCGACAATGTTGCTTTTAGTTAGTGTACCATCTACATCAAAATAAGCGGCGTGTAGGTCATTAGGTAAGTTTTTCATCGTATTGATATTGATTGTTTAAGAGGGGTAATGATAAAATTAATAGCTCATTTTAGAGTTAATTTTGTCTATAGTCTATTCATTTGTCTTAATTCGCGGACAACCATTATAATAGCAATAACAGCTACTATATATTCGATTGCACTGGAAGCAAGGTAAATCCAATTTATTCCAAACAGGACGGGTAAAATAAGCATGGCAGGCACATAAAAAATGATTTGTCTGGTAATCGCCAGAAGTACTGCCGGTTTGCCCTTGCCAATGGAGGGATAAAAACTCATAGTCATAAACAGAAACGGAATGATAGGAGTGGCCCACAATAAAACTTGGAAATTCTGATAATGCAGGTTTTTTAATAAATCCACATTGATCATAGAAGATAGTATTTGTCCGGGATACGCCATAATAAGAATCCATACGGGCAAAATGAGTACCGTCGATAAAACGACAAAAATCATATAGGCATTTACGGTTCGAGTATATTTTCCTGCACCGTAATTAATTCCAACGATAGGTTGAAGTGCCCGCATAAAGCCGGCAATAGGCATCAATAATAAGGTATATACGCGGTAGGCTGCGCCATAAACAGCCAAATCGACCGTGTTGCCGTATCGTGAAATACTCTGAAAGATTGCTATTGCCTGTATCAGACTCATGACGACCATAACAAAGGAGGCCATTCCTAGAGAAGCAATGGTTTTTAAAATGGCATTATCATATGTAAAGGAAAGAGGCTGAGCGGGAAAAGAAACCTTTTTGCTGCGAAAATAACAGTATCCAAAGACAGAATAGACAAACATTCCGATATTCATGCCCCAGGCAGCACCTGTTATCCCAAGTTTCCATACTTCTATAAGGAAATAACTAACCAGTACATTCACCACTAAGCCCGTTCCCATGATAAGTGCGGCAAGTTTCATTTTGCCTTCTGCCCGCACAATCATATTGGCAGCAAAACCATATACCCAAAAGAAAACACCAAAGAGAGTATGTTGAAAATAAGTATGGGCAAGGTTTAATACTTCGCCTTCAGCACCCATAAATCGTAAAATGATTCTATCGGCAAAGAAGACAAAAAACAGATAGGCTAAAGACAAGACAACGCATAAAAAATTGACATTACCCAATAGAGTAGCCTGTTTTTGATGGTCTTTTTCGCCAATAGCAATGCTGAGTATAGAACCGGCTCCCACACCAATGAGGGAGCCGATACCCATAGTTAAAGAAACTACCGGATATGTAATAACAACGGCAGCCAAAGCATTTTCACCGATAAATAAACCGACCAATACAGCATCTAAAACCATATTAAGTCCATACAATACCATGGCAATGATGATGGGCCAGGACAAGCTCAATGCGAGATTCCATAAGTTTCCATTCAGGATTTTGTCTTTGTGTTCCATACTATTATTCATAATGCTGAAGGATTATTTAAGTGAAATCTCTCGTAAATGGTTTGCAAGATCGGGAGCATATTCTTCTCCGACACAACCCAAATGATCGCCTTCAATTTCTGTGATATGCAGTTTGCCAAGGCTTATTTCAGACCATAATTCAACGATATCGTCATTGATTCCGGTTGCTGTTGTCGCCCCTTGTTCTTTTGCTTTAAAATAGCGTATGTCACCAAAATAGGGAGGTGAGGTAAATCTGGAAGCTTTAAAATTTTGGGCAAAAGTGCTGTAAGTTCGTTCCAGCAGTTCTTTAGGCATTTCTCTCCCCGATAAACGTTTCATAGCAGAGAGATAAGCATCAAAACGGTCTGATTGGCTTACTGCTTTCATGTTGTTAAAAACCGAGCTGATTCCGGCCAATTCGCTGTTGCCTTGCATAGTAAAAATCGCTCCCTCAGGAAGTTCGTTTTTGTTTTCCTGTAAAGTAGTGGTGACCCATTCCATTAATAAGTTTCCATTCATCGTACCAAAACCGGCATCGGCAGGGGTAAGACCTAAATTAGGAAGGAAGCGGAATTCAACAAATAAATCATCGTATACTTTGAAAGGAACACGAATAGCATCGATAATGCACAAATCAACGACTTCAATTCCTTTTTCGCTTAATCTTCGGGCCATTTCTACAGCGACCATACTACCAATGGAATAACCAATAAGTTGTATTTTTTTCGCACCATTTTCAATAATGGAAACACAATAATCATCTGCAATGCGTTCGACCAATTGATCGCTTTCTATCGCACAATAGGCATCAAAATCACCTACTGAAATCCCATATACTGCGCCGGAATATTGGTTGACCATTTCACGAATCAGGTGTTTGTATCTGTCCAATGTACCGCCACCGGCATGAAGTATAATACGATGTGTCTCGGATTGATCGCCACCAAAATAGGTTAGCGTTCCAATACGAACCGGTTTTTTGGTCTCCTGAACCTTTTCCTGAATACCACTATTTTGTTCCTGATCCCTAAAGAAATCGGCTAAACCGACAATAGTAGGAGAAGTCAGAATTTGTCTTAAAATCAGGTCAAAACTTAGATTTTGGTGTCCTCGGTCTGTAAAAAGATCACGTAGTTTTCCGGCCATTTGAGCCGATATTAAAGAATCTGCCCCAAAGTCATTAAGGTTCTGGTGTTTTCCAATCGTGTCTATGCCCAGGGAACTACACCATAAGTCGTGGATGGTTTTTTCAATCTCATCCTGAAAATCCTGATTTCCGATACCGTTTTTATCCGCTTCAAAAACACAAAGTTCTTCCAGTTTTTTGGCATCCACTTTACCGTTGGCTGTTACGGGTATTTTTTCCATTATTTGAATGTGAGAAGGTACCATATAAGACGGCACTTTTTTGCCCAGCAGCTGAAACAATTCGGAAACTAGATCTGTATAAGGTTGATTTTTCGCAGGAACGATAAAACCAAATAAGGTTTTGATTTTATTATTTTCGGTGTTGGCTTTTGCAATGACTACGGCGTTGGAAACATCAGCATGTAATGTTAGAGCCGATTCTATTTCGCCCAATTCAATACGGTGTCCTCTTATTTTTACCTGTTTGTCTCTTCTTCCTAGAAATTCAATTTCACCTCCGGGAGCATAACGGCCTAAGTCTCCGGTTTTGTACATTCTTTCACCATTGGCAAAATGAGGGAAGAAACGTTCGTTGGTAAGTACAGGATCGTTAAAATATTCCAGAGCCAATCCGGTACCGGTGATAAATAAATCTCCGGATTTCCATTCCGGACAATCGCGAAGTTGTTCATCTAAAATGCGGAAACCCTGATTAGAAAGTGGTCTGCCATAAGGTATACTGTTCCAATCCGGTTGTAAACCTTTATAAATATGAAAATTAGACCAAATAGAAGCTTCGGTAGCGCCACCAAGACTTATTAATTGCACGGTAGGTACAAGCTGTAGTAAAGTATCAGGAAGATTCAAAGGAATCCAATCTCCCGATAGCATCGCTAATCTGAAAGAAGTAAGGGACGAGCCGATGCTTTGTTTTTCACTTTCAAGAAAATTGATAAACATTTGCATAAGAGCCGGAGCGGTGTTCCACAATGTTATTTGGTAGTTTTGTAGTAGTTCCAACCAATGAGAAGGGTCACGCTGACGATCGGGGTGAGGGTAAATGATTGTACCACCAAGTCCCAACAGTCCAAAAATATCGTAAACAGATAAATCAAAACCGAGTTGTGACAGCGCAAGAACACTATCTTTTTGATCAATTTTGAAACGTCTGTTTATATCTTCAATCGTGTTCAGAGCACCCAAATGTGAAATGACTACACCTTTTGGTTCTCCGGTAGAGCCCGAAGTATAAATCACATAAGCAGGCGCATTACGATCCTGTTTTATTTTCGTTGAAATGGTTTCAAGATCAATTTCGGTATTGTTTTGCAAGCCATCTACGGCGATAACATTTACATCATCTTCGACTCCGTACCCTTCTTGCATAATTTCGTCACTGGTAAGTACATAACGAATGCCTGCATTTTTTATGATTTTGGCGCGTCGCTCAATGGGTTGATTTTCGTCTATTGGCACATAGACACCGCCCAAAGCAAGTACCGCTAATATAGAGGTTACCTGATGGTGTGATTTGGGAAGCGTAATGGCTACCTTATCTTGTTCGGAACAACCTAATTGGCTTAATTTTAAAGCGATGGCGACCGATTTTTGCTCTATGTTTTTATAAGTGAAGGAACCATATTGATCAACGATAGCTACTTTGTCTGCTAAAGTTTTTAAATTTTTAATAATAGGTTCGTGTAATAAATCCTCCGGTAATTTTGCGGGTTCATGATTCAGTTGATTTCTTTCCTGCTGGTGTCGAACGGGTAATGCAATCAGCTCTTTTTTATTCCAGTGCCCCGCGTTATCGGCAAGTTCATTGAGTACTGCTTCAAAAGTAGAGAACATATCGTCGATCATATTTTCAGGGAAAATACCATCGCGGGTATCCCAGTTTACAGACAGTCCTTGTGCGGTATCTACTACCTGACAATCAATAAAAACCTGTGGTGTCTGACTGATGTTATAATCACCAATCTGACCTTTTAATCCCGCTTCTTCACCCGTATCAAGTAATCCGATGGCACTGGTCAGTACAACCGGCAGAAGTACTCTTCCGTTTTGTTGCTTTTTGGTCATTTCACGAAGTACTTCTACTCCGGTAAACAAGGTATGATCCAAGTCGTCAAACAACTGGAGATTCATTTCTTTTGCTTTTTCGGTGAATGTTTTTTGCTCCCTCCAATCTACTTCGAGCAAACTAACGGAAGTAAAATCACCTACGATTTGATGCACTTCGGGATGAAGGGGCATGCGATTGAGCACGGTAAGATTCAAGCAAAAATGCTGGGTTTCGCTCCAGCGTTCCAGTACGGAAGCATACACTGCGGCCACTGCCGAAGTAGGAGTAATACCGTATGAATTGGCTGTTGCTTTAAAACTTTCCCATTTCTTTTTTTCAATAAGCGTACTGTTTCTTGTAAAGTGATTGGAGGAGGTATTTTCACGTCGCGCAATTGGCAGATTTGGACCTGCCGGTAATGTTTCTACACGATTCAGCCAATAGTTACGATCTTTGGCATAAGCTGCCGTTTCACGTACACCTCTTTCTGCAATTGCATAATCTCTGAAACTGAGGTTTAAGGGTAAAAGTGATGTGGTAGGATTGAAATATAGTTTTTCAAATTCTGCCATGAGCATCCACATGCTAATCCAATCGGCGATGAGGAATTCCATTGAAAAATGAAGCACAGATTCTTTCTGTTGTTTCGACTGCGTTGTAGTGACCGCAATATCAAATAATGGCCATTGCTCGGTATCGTAAACGCGATGGCTCATACGTGCCCGTACCTCATCAAGAACAATAGCTTGTTTTGAAACGTCTAACACAGAAGCATCCTGATAACTTACCTTAAAACGGGGTGTTTCTTTGTGAATGGTTTGAAAACCTTGATTACTAACCGTAGCTCGTAACATTTCATGCCTTTGTACCAAAGTGTTCCAGGTACTTTCGACAAGGTTATGATCCAGAGCGTTATATTTTAGTTCCATGTAGAGATGGCAGGCCACACCGCCATATCGGAAGCCTTGGTTTCTGCCCAAAAGATAGGCCGACTGCACGTCTGTAAGTGGAAATGGTTTGTAACGATTAGGCAGGTCATTATGGATTGTAATGGCCTTGATCTCTGACTCTAGATACTCAAGGATTTTAGTTTTATTTTCTTTGAGTAGTTCAATATTATTTTGATCCATTATTCCTTTCGGAGCTTTGAATTTTAATTTTCCATCTTCTGTCCAAAGCTGAATTTTCTTTTTTCGCATGCTGCTAATCAGCTCCTGAACATCAGTTTCTTCTATATTTATAATCATATCACAATAGTGGAGTTATTAATAGTATTTGTTTTTAAGCCGGATTAGTAGATACTTATTTCTTCCGGTTCGGCCGGGATTTTATCGGCTAGTTCTTTTAGTGTGTTTATTTCTACATGTTGGTACACGGCATTAGGTTTTAACGTTGGAGCTCCTAAAGCGTGCGTTAAGTCGTGCCACAGTTTGGTACATAACAATTCTAAGTGTGCTCTTTGTTCCGGTTTTTGTTCACCAGTGATGAAACTTTTCATCATTTGCAAGTCTTTTCCAATAGCTCTTGGCCACTGCTTTTGAAGTATTTCCTGATAACTTGGCGGGAATTCAGGTCCCAGAACCAAGGTACTTTTTTCATTGAGCTGTTGCTCTGGAGAAACATTTTTCAAAAGTTCGTTATGCGGAATATGGAGTTGGGTTTTCCATACAACCGGCCCGTGAGTGTCTGTCAACGATAAAGTGCCTCCCGAGCATCCGATGGAAATGGTGTGCAGTAGATGTTGATGATTATCAGGATCGTTTGGATTTACTTCGTTATGAGCACGAAGGGTAAAAGGGAGGCCTCCCCATTCGCCTGTAAGTACTTGAAAAGGCCCTGAATCTTTAAGAACATTTTTTATTTTAAGAGGTCTCGGGTTTGGTAAAAGCGCAATCATCATTTGAACCAATGGAAAAGAGACCTGAGTAGCAAGCGCAATATCAAGGTAAACCACTTCTTTGGTTTCAAAAAGATGTTTTGCTACTTCAGTAAACCGTCTAAAGGCAGGCAGATGCGGGTATAAATTACCAGTTATAAAATGGACATCGTTTAATTTTGCTGCTCGTAAACAGGTAGTCAAATCTTTGTGGTGAATGGGGTGCTCTTGTAGCACATGAATTCCGTTTGCCATACAGTAAAGCGCAAACTCGGTTCCTTTACCGCCCATCACGCCCGAGCGCAGGATGATGCAGGCCAGATCAATATCGTTGGGATCTATTTCTCTGATATCATTAAAAAGAGGGATGCCATAAGCTTCAGCACATTTTCGTGATCGTTCGCTTCCACCCGCAATTAGGCCAATGATCTCAAAGTCATCATTCAGATTGCTGAGTGATTCGAGGTAAAATTGCCCAAAAGTAGAGCCAAAAACTACTGTTCTTATTTTCCCTGATTTATAATTTCCGTTGTTAGTATTCATTTTTTTGAAATGTTTATAAGGTTCCTTCCTCCTCAAATGAAAGTTCTTCAATGGAGTGGTCAATGATTTGAATGGTATGCGTCGCGTCCGTTTTTTCAAGATGATTCATGACAAAATTGACATCTTCAATGGAAGCGGTGTGATGCAATCCGGGAGAGATTTTGCCCTCCAATACTGCTTTTACAATTATCGCGGCCATTTTTCCACAGAACGGAATAATTTTGCTGACTTCATAAACTGCTGTTTGTGTTTTTTCCAGACCTTCGGATTCTCCTTTTAATTGAACCATGAGAATAAAATATGGACTTCTTCCCAGCGTATCCATTTCTACAGCAAAGCACAATTTTTCAATCATCGCTTTGGGATTTGTTTTATATTCAAAGCTGGCGCTGTCGAGTGCTGCAATTGATTTTTCGCCTTCTACAGCGGCATACCATTCGCCGTTTTCGAGTGCAAGTCTTTTGGCTACCAGTTGTGTTTCATCGTCAAACAAGGGAAATAAGGTAATCTCTCCCGGAAAAAAAGGTAGTTTTACGCCACTTTTACGTGACAATACATTTGGAACTACACCATTTCTCCAAGCGGCACGAGGGACATTATTAGAATGCAGTGACCCTTCCAGATAATCTTCTGCACCCGCAGGAGTTATTTGCCCTGAAGTACCGTAATAGCTAAGCAGCGAATGAACTTTTTGAAACTGTTGGGCAAACCAAACAGGGAAAAGTCCCGAAAATCCGGGAGTGGCTCCGGCTGCATAAACGATTACATTTTCTCCTGTATCGAGCGGATTACTTTCATAATTATTGTCTATTCCCGCATCTACCATATTGACTTTATGCTGTAAACAAATTTTAGCAATACGTCTCGAATAACGATGCGATGGAGCAGCACAATTTAATATCAAATCACAACCGACAATAAAATCGGACAAACTTTGGTCGTTTTCTACATCTACTTTTTCCCAGACTGTCCCGGGTAAAAAATCCGACTGTTTTGCTTTTCCTTTCTCGGGATTGCGCCCTCCAATTTTTAATGGGCCAATACCATATTGCTGTAAGGTAAGGCAGGCATGATGGCCTACTTCTCCGTAACCTCCAATTATTCCTATCATCTTAAATTTCTCCTATTTCCATGGTTTGTAATTCCTGCTGTAGTTTCAAATGTGCTATTTGCACTTTGCCGGCAGTATCTTTTAAAGTAGCTCCAAACAATTCTCTCAGCGATAATTGCACCTCGAATTGTTTCTTTACTTCTGTGAGAAAACGAGTAGCCGACAAACTATCGCCTCCAATTTCAAAGAAGACATCATTTCGGCCTATGGCTTCCAATGCCAGTAAATCTTTCCAGATGCCAGCGATAGCTTCTTCCATTTCACCGATTGGTTTTTCGAAGTCTTCTGTACTTTTTCGAACGTCGGCTTCAATCATAGTCCTTATGAGTTCTGTAAACGACTTTCGATCTACTTTTCCATTTGCACTCAAGGGCATCCACGGAAGGATAGCCAGTTTCTCGGGTGTCATGTGTGGTGGCAGTAATGCCTGAATGTGAGAGAGTATAGTACTTTCTTTTAATTGAGGACGATTTTCAGGACTGCGAGTATCGTATACTATTGTAGATGAATCGGGAATAACTTCAGTATGAACTTTGGTTAAACCTGTTTTCAGAAAATAGTTCCGCCATGATTTTTCATTTAACATAGGGCTATAAACTTCTCTGCGTTGCGGATTGAAGTGTTGAAATCCACGATCAATTACACCGGAACTAACCAATGCTATCGGCATCAATAGTTCGGCTTCGAGAGCTAAAAGACGCCCTCCGTTCTTTAAAAGCAAGCTGCTTATAAACACGCCTTGATCGGGTTCAGGAAAACGGTGCAAGGTGTTAAGGCTAATTACAAAATCAAAATGATACCAATATTCTTCAGGTACCTGATTGTGTTTTAGTTCAATTCCGTTTACGTGATAACCTGCTTCTGAGAGTCGCTCCGTAAAACTGCGAACCATGGCACGGCCTTCATCGATTACAGAAAATTCAATTTCATTGTTTTGAATGGCCTGAAGTAGTTTTTCAGTTAGCACACCAGTGCGACCACCAAGGATAGCCACTTTCAATGGTTTTTTAGATGGAGCGAGCTCCTGATTGATTTTTTCGGCAATACGTTCAATTCCTTTCAGCGTGCCTTTGTCGTGTGTGCTTAATACTTCGGGAGACAATAGTTCATCATCCAGCAAAGAGACGGATGGAATCGTATTGGACAGAATTTGACGAAGCAACGGTTTACGTTCGCTTAATTTTTCTTTAAAGTTGTTAAAGAAGGTGCCACTATTATCGATTGGACTAGATTCCGAAATGAAAAAAAGCTGATCGTCATTCACTGTTAAAATATTTTCAGCATGCAACCAATTGAGCCACATATCAATTACCGAATTTTGCTCAGGAGCAATGTTTAATGCTGTAATAAGTTGCGCTCGCAATTGTATTAATTGAAGTGGTAACGGTTGATTTGAAACAGAATTAACAGAATTATTTGCAACGTATTTTTGTGTATGTTTTGATAAATCTAATAGTTCGTATAGAAAAGCGGCTACTATTTGTTTTTGAAGGTCATATTCTTCTTGAGCAGCAGGGGAGCTTGTTGGTAGCAATAAGGAATCATCAATACCATCAGTAGAAAGAACTTTTTCACCGACTATTCCCGCAACCAAATGTGCAGATTGATTGATGGAAAGTACTATTGCTGTAGCCTGAGTCACACCGGGAAAAGTTTTAAGAGCAGCTTCTATCTCTCCCAATTCGATTCTGAAACCATTTACTTTTACCTGATGATCGACGCGACCTAAAAATTCCAGATTACCGTCCGCCCAATAGCGTCCAAGATCACCTGTGCGATACCATTTTTCGGTATTGGCGGTAACGAAGCGACTGTTTGTTAGCTCTTTGTTGTTGGTATAACCTGAAGCAACGCCTTTTCCTCCGATCCATAATTCACCGATAACTTCATCAGGACAATCCATACCCATGTGATTAACGACGCGGTATTTTTGGTTGGAAAGTGGTTTTCCATATGGAATTGATTTCCAATCTTTTTTTACTTCTTCCACAGGAAAAAAGTTAGACCAGATTGATACTTCAGTTGCTCCTCCTAAGGCAATGAGCTGGCAGTTAGGAGATTTGTCTTTCATTCTGTCTTTCAAATCCAATCCGACCCAATCTCCTGAGACTAATACCAAACGAAGGCTCGATAAATCATTTTCTGTCGAAGAAGTGACAAGCAGCATATCAAAAAGTGCCGGAACTGAATTCCAAAGGGTCACTTTGTGTTTTTCAACCAAATGCAGCCATAGAGAAGCTTCTTTTCGGTCTTCTTCACGAATTAACACCAAGGATCCGCCTACTGCCAAGAGTCCGAAAATATCATAAACGGACAGGTCAAAATCCAGCGCAGATAGGGCCAAAGCTTTGTCCGAAGCACTTATTTTAAATTTTTTATTAATATCCTGAATGGTATTCCAGGCGGCTGCATGGGTAATTTCAACACCTTTGGGCTCACCGGTAGATCCTGAAGTAAAAATGATATAAGCCAGTTGGTCAACACTTGAATTTACGGGGGTATCTAACGGTTTTACTTCAGTTATTTCATCGAGGTTGATAAGAGTAATATTCTGTTCTTGTGCTAAATCTTTGAGATGCGGAAAATTTAAAAGTGTTGAAGTATCAGTCACAATAAACTGTACTCCGGCTTTTTTAAAGATTTTTTCTTGTCGTCCTGAAGGTTGTTCTACACCTATTGGAATATAGAGTGAACCACTTCCTAAAATTCCCATAACAGCAAAAATCTGAGACGGACCTTTGGGTAATACAATCGCTGCACGACTGCCTTGTTCAGCTCCTTTGTCGACTAAAGTACGCGATAGTTTTAAAGCTGTGTTTGCCAGTTCACCGTAACTCATCTGAAAGGATTGATTGTTCTCCCAGTTGAGTGCAATATCCTGTGGATTTTTTTGCGCGTGCTCAAAAAAGGCCTGATGAATAAGTTGCGGCTCAATAACCGTTGCGGTTTGATTTACTTGCTCTCTGACTTTTCTTTCTTGCTCGGTTAAAAGATCCGGTACTGATTGTTGCAAGTTCGCTGTTGATACCCAGTTAAGTAAACGTTCCTGTGTTTGAGCTAAAGATTTTACTCTTTTTTCGCTTAAAAATTCAGGATTAACCTGCCAGTTGATTTGTACGGTTTCAGCAACCAGTATTGTAATAAGGACGGCAGGCGTAACTTCCGGGATTTTAAAATCAGACGTGTCCTCTTGATGTATTAGTAAAAAATTGCTGTTAGTTGTTGCTACCGTTTTGCCTGTATTTGCTGCAATGGAATTCTGAAGATCAGTACAGAGGTCCTGAAAATCACGATTAAATTCGGTATTTTCCGAGAACGTATTGAGTAGGATAGAGCAGAAATCATTTTTACTAAAGAGCGTAATCTGTTCACCCTCTTCCTGATCTGTCAGATCCAGACAAGTTCTTAAAGAGAGTAGGACAGTAAGCGTCAAAACGAGCTCAAGTGTTTGGTTTTGTTGCTTCAATTTCTCTTGAAGTGCCTTATAGACCACAGAAGAGAGCTGAATTTTTTCTATATAGCAATCACCATCAGGAATGATTTGCGATGTTGTTGTATTGTGAAGTAAATCAGTTGTCATTTGAAATAGATTAGGTAAGTGACTCTTTTGTTTTTAAAATAGTATGAATCAGAAAATTAAGATACGTGTCACCTAAGGACTTAATAAAGAAGTGATCGCCTTCAAATTCTGTAACCGTAAAGGTTTCTTCTGTCACCTCTTTCCAGTATTCCACTATCATTTTATTAGCATCATCCTCAGTACCGCAATGCGCTTCTATCGGAATCTGAAGTTTTTGCCCTCTGTATTTAAAGGATTCATGCGTACGCAAATCTCCGCGCAATTGCGAAAGGGTAAATTGTAACATCTCCGGATGGCTCAATACGGCCTCGGGAGTGCCTCCCATTTTTTTAATTTCCTCAATAATTTCCTGATCAGTACTTACACTGCTCAGAGGGTTTGGGTCTTTCATGTGTGGAGCGTGACGGCCTGCCACAATAAGTTTTTCAGGTAAGTGATATCCTCTTTCCTGAAGGGTATGAGCGACCTGAAACGCCACTACTGCGCCAAAACTGTGTCCGTATAAAATGTAAGGCTGCCTTACCACGGTTGAAAAAATAGTTAAGAAACTTTCTACCAATTCGTTGATTGACGCGGCAGTTGGTACCGTAATATGATTACCACGCCCCGGAATTTCGATCGGAATGAAATCGATATCATCGACATTTTTCGTAGCGGTGCACCAAGCTCTGTACAAACTGGCGCTACTGCCCGCCGAAGGAAAACAAAACACCTGAATGCATTCTTCTGAAGCATTGAATGAACTGTTTTGTTCATTTTCCTCCCTTATTTTTTTGTGATTAAAGGGAAACCATTTTTGTAGTGTGTCCATGTATTTTTAATCTATATTGGGTTGCTAAAATTGATTTATAAGTGAGGTTGAATGAAGTTGGATTTCCCAGGTTTCGGCCTTTGCAATTTGATGTACCCATGTTTCATACAGGGCGATTATTTCTTCGAGTTGTTGCAGATCAAAAGCTTCTTCCACCACATCTAAATTGATTAAATATTCATCGCCTCGTCGGTAGATCTGATGGTCGATTACCACTTGTGGCGTCTGACTTACCGCATACACTTCTTTGACCCCTTTTGGGAAGAAGTTGTTTTCAATGTCGGCTGACTCACTACTTAACAAACTGGTGTAAACTACCGGCATAACTGCTTTCCCGGGATTGTTTTTGTTTAAAGTACGTAAGACTTCCAATCCGTTTTTGGCTCTGTGTTCTACCGCCTGCCATATTTGTTCTTGTATGGCGGCTGCTTCATTTAAGAAGGTCGCATCGTGATGCGGGAAATAAGAAATCAAAGCCACATTGGTAAAGTCTCCCATTACCTCGTTTACATCAGGGTGCAGGCTTAAACGATTGAAAAGGGTCATGTTTAAAGTGAGTGCTTTTCCGCCGCTCCAGTGGGATAACAGTTTTGAAAAAAGGGTTGCGAATACGGCAGTGGCACTTAGCTTATAATGTCCGGCTTTTGTATTTAAAATCGCAATTGCTTCATCTGAAACAGCAAAGGTGTACCTTTTGAATTGTGGTTGTTCAATTTCAGAAAGTGGTTTTTTAAACGGTAAAGCTGGTCCCGCAGGCATGTCTTTGAGTTTAGAAGCCCAGTAAGTTTCTGCCTTTTGAATAAATTGTGTATGTTCCAAATGCCATGCCTTTTCATCAGCAATATATTGTTTGAAAGTATAATTCGGTTTTTTGACCGCCTGATCCTGATAGGCTTTAATAATTTCCCTCATCAGCAGATCGGCACTCCAGGCATCCAATAAAAGTAAATCAACGCTCAGATGTAAAATAGTATCGGCCGTATTGACCTGACTCACTTCAAAGTGAAACATCGGCCACTGACCTAAAGGATATTTATGATGTGAACGTTGGTCCCTTATTTTTTGAGGCTTTTCATCTGAAATTTTAATGTGATACTCAGGTTGCCCCGGTAAAACTCTTTGCGTACCATCTTCGTAAATGACCGTGCGCAGTGCATCGTGCAGATTAATGATCTGGTTGACTACTTTTTCTAATTTAGCTACATCCAAATGAGGCCATTTTAGTTCACTGTAATAATGTGAGCCCACATTTCCTAACTCAAAGTTGTTGTCCCTGCCCATTAGAAAGGCAGCTTGTATAGGAGTCAGATCAAATCGTTCGTGGCGTTTTTGATATTCCTTAAAAGTTTCGGATTGCAAATAGGCGATTAAGTAAGTTTTATTGGATTTTAACTTTTCAAGCAGTTCATTGTCAAGTGCTCCTTCGGGGGCTTTAAATTTCAATTTACCTTCTTCTACCCAAAGTTGTACTTTCTTTTGGTCGCATTCGGCTACTAAGGAATTGAGAATGTGGATGTGTTTTTGCCATTCCAAAGTTTCACGCGCTGTTTGCATAGCCGCTTTTTCAGATTGAAAATCGATTGCTCCGGCTATGAGTGTATGAATGTAAAAATGCTGTACAGAAAGGTTCAAATACGCTTTGATTTGTTCGAAATCGTATCCGCCCAACTGGCACGATCCTATATTATAATGTGCTCCGTCTGACTCTAATAATTGTGAAATAAGACCACCTTCGAGCATGCAGAATTTAAGTGATTCTTTTTGATAAACCGGGTAAACGGCTTCCATGTCCGCCACCATATGTACAGCAAAAGCCCCTTGTTCCAACCACTGATGATTAAAGTTAAGTTGTGTTGGTGAGATAACATTTTCACTCGAAATAAGCACAAGTTCCTGACTGTACGGGTCAAAATAATAGTAACCTTCTTTTACATTTTCTACTTTATCTTTAAAAACAGTCAGGTAAATCTGTACCGGATATATGCCACCGGAAGAGGCATAGTTGAAGCGATGATTTTGATCCATCGCCTGAGCTGAGCAAAGGTTTAAATAGCCTTTAAATTCTTCAAAGGAAACTACTTTATCAAGGAAACTACGGTAGCTTTTTCTCCATTCGCCAGGTAAATCTGTTGTTTTTGTTTCACTCAAAGAAATTCGATTGTTGGAAGCGAGATCCTTGCGTTTTGCTACGCGGCTTTTTTTGTACGATTGTCTGTCGTCTAGTTTGTCAATGAATTTTAACCCGTTGAGGTACTTCATTTGTTCCGGTGTGTAAAGTAGAAACTGAGGCGGAATAGCCTGCATGTTACCGGAAACTATCTGAGCGTTGACAGAATCAATTTCTTCAAAGTGAATGTCTTTTTCCTCATAGTAAGCAATGAGTTCTGCTGTTGAATCCAGTCTCACCATATCACCTACTGCGGGACGATCCAAAAAAGAAGTTTCCAATTGATTGGCAAGGCGAATAATGTCTATAGAAGAAATTCCCAATTCGCTAAACTGATCCTGTACGCTTAATTCAGGTAAGTCAAAAACTTCGCGAACGACTTTTAGTACGGGATGTACAGCGCCGTATTGGTTTTGATTATTTTTCAGCCTTTTTTCAGCATTCGATTTTTCTGAATGCGCTACTGTTTTTTCAGTGGCCAGTTGAATAAGTTTATTTCGGTCAATTTTCCCATTGTTTGTTACCGGATAGCTTGCCAGCGGAATGATGCTGTCTGGAATAATATAGGGTGGAAGGTATGCTGCCAACTGTTTTTTAAGAGCAGATTCCGAAAAAGTCTCCACAGTTGCTTTCACATACGCCACCAGTTTTTTGTTGGCTGCTTTTTCTCCAATAGGAAGAATAACAGGATCTAAAGTAGGATTGCATTTCTGAAAAGCCATTTGGATTTCGGCAATTTCAATTCGATAACCATTGATTTTTAGTTGATCGTCTTTTCGACCTAAAAATTCTATAATTCCTTCTTCAATATATTGTCCGTAATCACCAGTGTCATACAGACGAATATGTAGGGTAGGATGAACATAAAATGCTTGTTGGGTTAAGTCTTCGCGACCCCAATAGGCTACGGCAAGGCCTTTTCCGGCGATGTGTAATTTTCCTTTTACAAACGATGGACAGGGACGCCCCGATTCATCTAAAATGTAAAATTCCTGATTAGAAAGCGGGTAACCGTAAGGAATAGAGCTCCAGTCTTCCTTGATTTGTTTCACTTCATAGAAATTGGACCAGATTGAAGCTTCTGTGGCTCCACCCATGCTCACCAGACTTGTTTCCGGTAACAGTTTTTTCATTCGGTCAAAAGTAGAGAGGGGAATCCAGTCGCCTGATAAAAAGACCTTTTCTAAAGGAATCGTGTTCGAGTCAGAAAGCGAGTCCAGTAGTATATTGAACAGTGCCGGAACAGAATTCCATAGTGTAATCTGATGTTTGATAAGGAGTGATTTCCACTCTTTAGGATCTATACGTTCCTCTTCTGTTGGGATTACAAGTTTTCCGCCTATCCCCAGGATTCCAAAAATGTCATAAACAGACAAATCAAAGCTATAAGCAGAAACGCCTAAAACTGCATCATCTTTGCTGACACCAAAACGTTTGTTAACATCTAAAATAGTGTTAGTGGCTGCCTTGTGGCTGATCACGACACCTTTAGGTTTTCCTGTTGATCCCGAGGTGAAGATGATGTAAGCAATATCATCAGGAAGAATAACAGGTTGTTCAAAATCAATTTTTCCCCAAGTAAGGTCTGATTCCTTGAGATGCAGGAAGTTTTTAGTTTGAATTTCGTTTAGTTCAAATTCCTGATCCGTGATAAAACCATGTGCCTCTGATTGCTGAATAATTTCAACAGTTCTGGCTTGTGGATTGTTGTGTGACATTGGAATATAAGCCGCACCATATTGTACGATACCGAGAATTACCGCAACAGATTCAAAAGATTTTTGCATTTGAACTACAATTCGGGCTCCTTTCGGTATGTTATTTTTTTGCAATACAGCCGAAATATGATTGGCCTTTTCAACTAATTGTTGGTATGAATAGCTCGTTTCTTTAAACACGATAGCCTCCCTGTTGGGGTCTTCTTTTGCATGTTCGAGAATTTGCTCGTGCAGTAGGTATTCCGGATAACTGTATTGTGTTTGGTTTACTAATCCATGTAAATAGCGCTGTTGCCCAGGTCTAAGGTCATCTAGTGTCGATTCCCAAAAAGAGATTTCCTGAACAGCAGTTTCGATCAGATTCGTATAAGTTTCAAACATTTCCGCTGCAAGTCCAAAGGGGAATATGGTATTTAAAACATCCCATGCCACGACCATATTTCCGTTTTTGGTCATCACTTGGGAGTCCAACCAGACTTGCGGTGTTTGTGAAGACGAATAACCGACTTCACCAAAAACAGAAGGATCCCCTAAATCATTTTCGTCTTTGCTTAAACCTAGTGCACTGGTAAATACTACCGGATAAAAAAGGTCAGCAGATGGGTTTACGCGGTTTAATTCCTTTACTACTTCAATAGCAGAAAAACTTTTGTGTTCCAGATCTTCCTGCATTTGCCATTGCAATGCTTGTGCATTTTCTCCAACGGTTCGTTTGAGACAGTTTACACTCAAAAGCGACAAATGAGTGAAATCACCAATTACTTTATCAATATCGGGGTGAACGGGATCTCGCTCAAAAACAGTCAGCATCAATCCAAAATGCTGTCCCGCTCCCCAGGCAGAGAGTACTTCTGAGAAGATACTCATTAAAGCGGCTGTCGGGGTTAGTTTTTTCTGTGCTGCATGTTTACAGAATTTGTCCCATTGTTCTTTTTCAAAGGTTTGTTCAAAGTGGGTAAATTCTTTTGCGGTATGACCGTATTCACTGATTTGTTTTTTTACCGGTAATTTAGGTGGAGCAGGTAAATTGTTTATTCGGCCTAGCCAATACGCTTTATCTCCTTCGTAACGGTCGGACTTTTTGCGGAGTTCAACGTATTGAAGATAATCGCGGAAGGAAGCTTTAATCTCCGGCATTGGTATTTTAACCGTAGTATTTTCTATTTGTTGTGAATATAAAATCGATAAATCTCTCCAAAACAAACGAAGACTCAAGGCATCACTGGCAATAAAATCCATACCAAAGTGAATGCGCCATTCCTTATTATTCATTTCACTTACCCTAAGATCAAACAAAGGATTGTGGAGCTGCATAATCTGATTGGCCATTTGTTCCCGAATGCTGACAAGGTGGTTTTGCAAATTGGGATTATTTTCCAACTTGTAAACAGGAAGGGTATAGGTCATTTCCGGAAGGATTTTTTGGAATCCGTTTTCATCGACTCTTACCCGAAGCATTTCATGTCTCTTCACCAAAGCATTTACAGCTAGTTGCAAAGCATTTAAGTTGAGGTCTTTTGTGTTCATTTCAAAATAGCCATAGCAACTGATGCCACCCCACGGGAGTTCTGCATTTCTGCCTACGAGATAGGCATTTTGTATTTCACCAAGTTTGAAACGTTCGAAGCGATGTTTTTCATCGTTTTGATACAATTGTAATGTAGCGTCCCCTGAAGAAGTTGGATTGTTTTGTTCCTCTATTTTTTCAATAAGAAAGGCTGCCCAGCTTTCCAAAGTTGGCTCTCTTAAAAAATCGGTGTTTTTTACTTCGATTCCCAATTCTCTTTTCCAACGACTCGTTAGATCGGTCATTGAAATGGAGTCTAATCCCAAGGTGTACAGATTTTCGTCGTCTTCAAGTTCTTCCAACTCGTCTTTATCGAGTTTCAACTCTTCCATCAGGTTCTTTTGCAGATATTCAAAAGCTTCTGAAATATTTTTAAGGGTAATTTTTTGTGGTATTTGTTCTATAGTTGTCATGGTATAGTTTGTAGAGGTGATCTTGTTTTGTTGTACAAATGCTGCTCCCTAGCTTTGGATTGTTTTCAAACCGAATACTTTTTCCCTAAACTGATAATTCGGAATATTAATTTTTCGTAGACCAGATCCGCGGTAATAGGATTTCCAGTCGGTTTTTTTTCCTTTCACCCAGTCCGCAAAAACATCTTGTTCCAGATCCGGATTTGTTTTAGTGTCTGAAAAGCGAATCTCTTGTAAGCTCTTTTCTGAGGAATCAGTTACCTGAGGTAGGTCAGCACTATTTCTCCACAGATTCTTAACCGGAACTTCATCCGATTCATCGGCAAGAGCAGTTTCCAGAATGTGCAGGGCTTCTTCTTTAGTAGCGGCCCAGATTACCTGTTTTTCTTTAAAATCGGCTCTGGAAACGTTATGACTATAGGATAATTGATCCATACTCCAGTTTTCGTTTTCTTTAAGGAAAGCAACAAAAGCAATCCATTGATCTCTTATACAGGAAAGACTTCGTGCGCTGAAACGAAGCGGCCATTGGCGTTCGGGATAAGCTGTTTTTTCTTGTGCAGGTGTGATGGCAGTTTCGTACTCTTCCAATACAATATGTGCATTGGTTCCACTTAGACCAAAGGAACTAATAGCGGCTGTTCGTGGTTTTTGAGATTTGTTCCATTCTATTGTTTGGCGAGGGATTTCAATACAGGATTCGGACCAGTTGATATGACCGGATGGGGTATTGAAATGCAGGTTGCCCGGAATCTTTTTATTTTCTAATGCCAAAACGGTTTTAATAAATCCCGCTACTCCTGCAGCGGCCTCAAGATGTCCGAGGTTTGATTTAACCGTTCCTATAAATACGGGTGTTTTACGTTCTTTAGGCAGTAAATGGATAATGGAGTTCATTTCGATAGGGTCACCAATTTCAGTACCTGTACCGTGTGCTTCAATGTAGTCCGGGCCCGTTTCGCTGAGACCGGCTTTTTTCCAGACTTCTTTTAAAAGCATTTCCTGTGAAGGCCCGTGTGGCACAGTTGGTCCCGAAGATAATCCACCCTGATTTACACCCGTAGCCTTGATAACGGCATGAATGTGGTCACCATCCTGCAAGGCATCAGACAGCTTTTTTAAGACAACTACACCGCATCCTTCTCCGCGAACGGTTCCATTTGCTGCTGCATCAAACGATTTACAACGGCAATCCGGTGAAAGTATATTCAAGGAAGAAAATAAAGCTGTAGAGTCTTGAAAAAGCAGTAGATTCACTCCACCGGCGAGCGCCATTTTGCAATCATCCATCCATAAGCCTTTGCAAGCCTGATCGATACTTACCAACGAGGACGAACACGCGGTATCTGTTGTAATGCCGGGACCTTGAAAGCCAAAAAAATAGCTGGTCCTGCCCGACAAAAAGGAGAATCCGTTTCCGGAAACATCATAAGGATCAAACTGAGCGGTAAGTTTTCGCTCAGAGGTGAGTTGCTGCATGTACTCCATGAGCATTATACCTGCATAAACTCCCGTTTTACTGCCTCGCAAGGAGTCAGGGGCGTAACCTGCATTTTCGAGAGCCTCCCAACAGACTTTTAGGAATAATCGTTGCTGAGGATCTGTGCGTTCTGCTTCTCTGGGAGAAAAGCGAAATAAACGATGATCGAAATCTTCGATATCTTCTTCGAGATAACCCGCTTCTTTTAGAAAAGGACTTCCTTCCCATGCTCCGCCAAGAGAATGATCTGCCCGTTTTTCAGGTACAGGTCCTATCAAATCTTTTTGTTCTTGCAAGGCTTTCCAGAATTTTGCAGGTGTGTTAGCACCTTTTGGAAAGCGACATGCCAAGCCCACGACCGCAATTGGTTCAAAAAGAGAAGTTTGGTTTTCTGCTACTTTTTTCTTCAATCTTTTGATTTCTTCGAGCGCTTTTTTTATAATATCGGAACGATCTACTGTATTGTTATTTTCCATTGGAATTCTGTTTTATACTAGTTAAGTTCTTCAAGTAAAAGTTGTAAAAGTTCTTCTTCGCTTTTTTCTTTTTTACTTTCAACAGTTGGATCTGAGACTTTTTGAGTTAATTCTTCGAGATGTTTACTCAGGAGATCAACGGTATTGTAGTCGTAAATAAGACTTACTGATAATTTGATTTTCAGAAGTTTTTCTAAAGTTGTACGTATGCTAAGGGAATCAACAGAGTCCAGGCCTAATTCAAAAAGCGGAATTGTAGAATCCACATCATGGATGTCAATCTCCAGTTCTTCAGCTACCAGTTCTTTGATGACTTCTTGTAAAGGTTTGTCCGGACTGTAACTAAAATTGGGTTCAGCATTACCCTCAGAAGTGGTGTTCTTATGTGCCAATAGGGATAGAAATTGATTGCGGTTCAGAAGTTGATAAAGCGAACTAAAGCGCTGCCAATCTACCTGCATGATGCTTGGAGTGGTGAGTGTTGATTTTTCAGCAAGTTCCAAAGCGTTGTCGACAGCAGCATACATGGGTAATGTCAAAATACCTAATGTTTCCAGCTCTTGCGCTTCATGTTCTTTCATCAAACCTTTCTCGGCAAATCTTCCGAATCGAACCGAAAGAGTTCTTTTTCCTTCAAGATTCCTGTTAACGGCCAGACCATCCAATAATAAGTTGGCACTTGAATAACCGGCTACACCTTCTCCCGACCAGAGCGAAGCAATAGAAGAAGTGTACAAAGTAAATCCGACATTAAAAGGGCCGAAGTGTTTGTCTAGTTGTATTGCTCCTTCGTATTTGGCTTTCCATTCTGTTTCCAGTTCTTCAGATGTGGCATCAACCACTTTATTTCGGGTAACGGCTCCTGCAGCATGAATCAGATTAATGGCGTCAATACCTTGTTTTTTTAGTAATGCGGCTATTGCAGCCATATCTTCATTAGAATCTACTTTTCCGCTAACGGCAGAAATTGAGATACCTTTGGCTTCACATTTCTTAATATACTCGCGAAATTCAAGTTGCGATTGACTTAGGTTGAAGTTGTCTGTCTGACTGTCTTCAATCTCAAGCCAGGCTGGATTGCGCGAAAGAAGATAGATTTTTTTACATCCCAGTTGAACCAGCTGTTCTGTAAATACACGCCCCATTTGTCCTAGCCCACCTGTAATTAGAACAGGATTAGCCCAGTCTCCTTTTGGTTGTAAGTTGTCGGACAAAGAATCAATTTCGGTTGTCAGGATGGGTGTATAGAATTTTTTTTCTCTTAATGCCAACTGATCATGTGTAGCAAGGATAGTTTTGAACTGTGAATCCAATAGCATAGGAGCTTCATTAATAGAGGAGATATCGATAACACCCTTCCATTTTTGTTTTCCTTCTATAGGCATCGTTCTGGCCAGTCCCCATAGGGCTGTGTGAAAAGGGTTAACTTGCTCTTCTGAATGGATTGCCATTCCTTTGATGGTACACAATCTGAAATTTAGATTTTGTGGTAGATTCAAAAGCAAGTCTTTGAATAAAGTGAACATTTGAGACAATCCTTTAATATCCTCAATAGGAGGAGCAAATAGTATTAACTGCTGCTCGTTGTTATTTAGACTTTTTAGCAGCTCGGTTATATCTTTAAATGCCCCTATACTGTTATCCAATATCGTACTACTTTCTTGCCCAAGTAGAGCAATTTGGGGAACGTTGACAGCGGTTTTAATCACTTCTGAAAACGACTGTTGTGCTTGTTCTGCATTTAGAAAAATCCAGCTGTCTTTTGAAGCGGACTGATTATCAGTATTTGCTTTTTGCTGGTTGTTGACAATGTCAAGTTTTTGCCACTTTTCTTGATAAACAGTTTCGTTTTCTTTTTCTGATTGTAAGAACTCACTTAAGATTTTGCGGACTTCCATTGATGTAATTTCCAATAGAATATTGCCTTCAGGATCGCAGAAACTGAATTGCGCATTCATAGCATCAGACTCCATTTTTAAGAGTATTCCTGAGGCATGAATAGTACCGTGTAGGGGTTGATAGAAATTTATTTCATCGTAACGGGACGGGACAAAAGGCTCCGAAAAATGTTCAAATGTTTTTGCAGAAAATAAACCGTGCATACAAGCATCCAGTAGTTCCGGAGAAGCAAATAAATTCATTGTCGCGGTATCCTGTTTCACTACAGATTTCATGCTGCGCTCATCAGATTGCAGTTGATTAATCAGACGGAACTCAGGGCCATATTGTACTCCCCAATTGTTTAAGGAATCGTAAAATACAGCTGTATCGACAGGAGTTAAGTTGGTCTCATTAGGCGTAGATTCTGTTTTTTCACTTTGAAACAAGGGAGCCTCAGAACGAATTCCGAAACTGCCTTTTATGTGAATGGCCCATTCTTCCTGATCTTTTCGGCTCTTAATTTCCCAAGAGCCGCTTGTAGAAAAAGGTTCTTCGGTATTTTTTGTTTCATAAGTTAAATCCAATTTTACTTCTCTTTTTTCGGTCAATGAACTGAAACTCATTGGTTGAAAAATCTGCACGTTCTTTAGCTTGATCTGATGACTTTTTTTAAGATAAAATAAAGCTTCGCAAATCATCGAAAGGTAACCGGCACCTGGAAAAATATAGGTTTCGTTAACCAGATGGTCTTTAATGAATAAATCTTGCTCAGGACTAAAAAAGGAATTAAAGCTTTTTCGGTTACTTTGTTCATGCTCTAATTGATGATGTAAAATAGAAGCGATAACATTACTTTTTCCTGCGTTCTGAAAGTTTGCCGGATCTTTCCTGCTATTGAATTTATACGATTCGGAAATGTAAGTGGCAGTGGCAAGTGGCGCTGGAGGGAGCGAAACTTTTTTGAAGAGTTCGTTTCCTAAAAGTTGTGTCCATTCCATTTCAACTCCTTTTGCATAACTGTAAAGAAGAAAATCAGGTAATTGACCAACTGTTTCGGTTTGAGTTATAGATAGAGATGTTGTATCATTGAGGATATTTAATGTGATCGCCTTTGCTGAAGCATCTTCTTTTTTATCAAGCCAAAATTCTTTGTTGGAGGCTTTTGCTGATTTGTCCCAATGATTGTTTTCGGTGCGGAATCTAATTTTGTCAAGCAGTTGGTTCCGTTTTAATCCATTTTCCAGAATAAAAAGCAGCAAAGATTCTTCAAAGCTTATCAATTCACTGAAAACAGCTCCCAGATAATCACCTTCGCCTGATGTATTGAATAGTACATCGGTTTTTAATACAGACACCAAAGTATCTGACCATATAAAAGCCTGCGAAAAATTATTAATTTTTCGTTCCATTTCCGTAGTGGGATGGGCTGCAAGTTCATATAGTGATTTGCCAAGTAAATTGGTCAGGATACGATCCGTTTTTGTAAGGGATGGGGCAAATAGTTTTTGCTTTTTCCAGATTTGAAGGTATTCGGGTTTGAAGTCGGTAAAGTTTCCGATGTTCAAAACCACCTGATTGTTTTTTCTTTTTCTTTTCAGAGAAACTTTCTCAAAAACATTTTGCAATCCATTTTGATGTTTTTCCAATTCCTGAATAAGTTGCTCAGTGGTATCGAAGCAAGCATAAATCGATTCTTCAAATACTTCACGTCCGTTTAGGAATGTATTGGATAGTGATGCGATAGAAGTGTTTTGGTTTATACTGTTTAGAAGGGAAGAAATATATTGTTTTAATGTGGTTTCATTTTGTGCGGAAATGAGAATCGGCCACTTCATAGCAGATACATCAGTTGAATAAATTTCGGTTTGCTCTGGAGCCTTACCCAGTATGGCATGAACGTTGGCCCCTGTCATACTAAAGGCACTTACACCAATAAATTTTTCATCACTTTCCCAAGCTCTGTTTTCTTTAACGGGTTCTATGGGTTTTTCATTCCATTTAAAACCGGGATTCAGTTCTTCTAAGTGTAATCCGGCAGGGATATAGTTGTTTTTAAGAATCAGCAATGATTTTATTAACGAAGCGACTCCTGCAGCAGGTTCCAGATGTCCAATATTAGATTTAACTGACCCTACATAAAGCAGATTTAGAGGTGATCTTGAAGCTCCAAACACTTGGTTAAGGCCTTCAAGTTCAACAGGATCTCCCAAATATGTACCTGTACCATGGGCTTCGATATAACCGATGTCTTCGGGAGAAAGTCCGGCTTTTTCCAGACAGAATTCTATAAGTTTTACCTGTGCTTTGCCATTTGGCGCGGTTAATCCATTACTGCGGCCATCATGATTGGTGGCTGTCGCTTCTACAGTGCCGTAAATATAGTCTCCATCGCGTTCTGCATCTTCCAGTCTTTTAAGGAGCAGAACTCCTACGCCTTCACCACGAATGTAACCATCTGCATGTTTAGAGAAAGCCTGGCATTTGGCTGACTTTGACAAAGCCCCCATCTGTGCTAAGGCAACTAAAGCATGAGGAGATAGTATGCAATTAACACCACCCGAAAGAGCATAGTCACATTCTTTATTTAGAAGACTTTGACAGGCCAGATGCAAGGTCATGAGCGAAGAAGAACAAATAGTGTCAAGTTGAATAGCAGGTCCGTTTAATCCCAATAAATAGGCAACCCTGCCTGCTGCAATTGCATTGACAGTCCCCAATGGATTAGCGGGCGTAAAACCGTTTACACCATTTGGAGCAATATCGAAATCATAATAATCACGATAGCTCAAACCAAAGAAAGCGCCTGTTTTTTCTTTTATAGAATCAATTTTGTAACCTGCATTTTGAATACTGTTCCAAGAAGATTGGATCAACAGACGTTGTTGCGGGTCTATGTCGGCAGCTTCTTTTTCGGACATGCCAAAGGTCTGTGGAGAGAAATCAAATACATCGGAAATAAAACCGGCGCGATCGACAAATGTTTTTCCTTTGCCACCTTGTGCGTCATAATAGTAGGAATGATTCCAACGATCTGACGGTATTGGGATTATACCGTCTTTTTTATTCAAAAGAGTTTCCCAAAATTGATCAGGACCATCGGATTGTCCCGGAAATTTACAATCTAAACCAATGACAGCTATCTTATTTTTATTGACGTTGCTCATATGTTTTTGCTTTTGATTATCATTTTATTTCATCTTCCAATAGTCCTTTCAAAAAGGCATCGTCTACACCATTTTCTTCATTCTCTTTTATAACGGTGAGTTCAGAAGGTTTGATTTCAAATTCACACAGATAGGTGGCCAGTTCACTTACCGTTGAATAACTCCAAATGATGGACGGTTCTATATGAATTGCGTAACACGAATTGATGTCGCTTATAAAACGGATGGATAAGGAAGAATCGAGCCCATATTCTGAAAAAGAAGTGGTAGAGGCAAAGTGCCCGCTTTCGATTTCTGCTTCTTTTTCTAACCAATTGTATATCCAGGACTCCATTTCTTTAATAGCCTTGTTTTTTAACAACACTTGAGGGGTACTTTGCGTTACAGCAGAAGCGCTGTTGGCGAAAAGTGGAGCTTTACTTGTTGTATTATTTTTAATGTAGCCTTCGTCTTCTGTTTGTTGTATAAAGTTCTGTGTTTCGATTGTACGCAAATCCCGAAAAGGGGAGCGCATAGCAGAATCAGTAAGCGCAGGTTGTGTGTAAATGGTCTGATGGTCTTTTAGTAAATGATTGAATTGAGCTTCAAATTGCTGTTTAACGAGCAGACTTGTATCAAATTCGAGTGCATCTGCTGTGAGCGTTGTGATTTTTTTCTCGATCCATTTTTTTGCTTGGGATGAAATATCGTCTCCACACATCCACAAAATCAATTGACAGGCTAGTACTTCACCAAAAGCATATTTGGCAAACTTTCTGTTCTTTTGAAGATCGTGTTGCCCATCATAACCTACTTTGTTAGGCTCGAACTGCTGTTTTACAAGCTGTATTTTTTCTATTTGAATTTTTGCGTTGATTGCAACATCTTGCATGATCAGGAAGTTTAATGTTTCGCTGATGGTTTCATCGGAACGTCCTCCCAAATCAGCAATTAACGATTCTGAGGGACCTTCAAAAATTCGCAACACACGAGCATCACGGAAAAGCTGCGAAATACCGTTGTGTTCTGAATAACCTCTGGCGGCAGTGATCTGCATTAGAAAATCAACGCCTTTCCAGGTTTCTTCTGTCGAAAAAACTTTTCCGGCACTGATAAGCATATCAGGTAGAAGCAGTCCTTGATCTTTCCATTTTAAAAGCTTTGATTGGTACGTTTCGATTATTTCGAGAACGGACAACAACTGATTCAGTTGTTTAAGTACCACAGGTTGGTCAATAAGGTATCCAGAATTGATTTTTCTGTTTTCGGCCCATCTTTTTGATCTGGATAAAACGGTTTTTAAGATTCCGATGCACATAGAATTAATCCCGATGCGCCCCATTGATACGACTTCTTGAAGAATTTCGGCTCCTTTACCTATCTCGCCCAGTATATGTGATTCCGGAATACTTACATCGTTCAGGACAAAATGTCCTTGTACGGAACCACGCATTCCCATGGTCATGCATTCCTCAATATGACTCAGCCCCGGTGTTCCCTGTGGTACTAAAAAGGCGGATTGTCCGAGGTATTTACCATTTTGATCCTCCGTATGTGCAATCACGGTCAGATAACTCGCCCATGACGAAGAACCCACCCAGCATTTTTCACCGTTTAAAATCCAATTGCCATCCGGTTGTTTTTGAGCAAAAGTTTTACCTGCATTGGGGTTACTTCCCGCACCTGGTTCCGTTAGCGCAAAGCTGGCTGTTCCTATTCCGGTGGCCAGTTCCCGAACAACTTTTTCCTTGATTTCTTCTTTTGCAAACCGTGCGATAGGATGCAGTCCGAGTACATTGTGAAGACTCACGAATAATCCCAGCGTTAAATCTGCCGATGAGATAATTTCTATAAAGCGACTTGTCTGACTCAGATTGAATCCTAAACCACCGTACTGTGACGAAACCATAAGCCCCATAAGTCCCATACGGGCAAACTCGGTCATGATATAGGGCGGTATTGTACGTCTTTCGTCAATGGTGTAACTATCGACTCTGGTTTGGAGAAAATGTTGTAATTCTCCGGTAATCTGCTGTAGCAATTGCTCTTGAAGATCAGTTTGGGCGGAATCCGATTCTTTTTTAGATACCGTTGCACCTAAATGAGAGGCATGTAAAATATTGGGCCATTCTTCGAGTTCGGTAGTGCGTTTTGCAAGTCGTCTTTGAATTTTTCCGCTGGTAGTTCGGGGAACATGCATAGGAGAAACAAAAAGAATGGCTTCTATTGCTATTCCGTGTTCTTTTAAAACAGCAGTGCGAATTGCTTTCGTATATTCATCAAATTTAGGAGACAGTACTGCATTACGGGTTAATTCCTGAACAATGTAACAACATTCATTTCCTTGTTTGTTCATAGAAAAAGCAGCAGCACCATCAATCCTTAAATCAGGATGTGAATAATAAGAGCTGCGTTCTAAATCCTGAGGATAATAGTTTAAGCCCCTTATGATAATGAGATCTTTAATTCGACCGACAATATAAATCTGTCCTTCGTCATCTTTGAAGGCTAAGTCACCTGTTCGCAGATAAGTAGTGTTATCGGAAGAGGAGTTGAAGTAGCTTTCGGAGGTTGCTTTTTCGTTTTCATAGTACCCATTTGTCACAGAAGGACCTGAGAACCATAATTCACCAATAGCATAGGGAGATTGTGTTTTGAGTTTGGAGATCGAATCGGGTAATGCTGTTTCCAGATCAGAAATGGCGATAATATTGATATCGTGGTTGTCAATTACTTGCCCGTTTGCTACGAGATAAACAGCTCCTTCTTCTTCGTGAAAATCCTGTCCGGTTTCCATAAAACCGCTTTCCTGAAGGATTACAGTATTGTTTTTGAGCGCTTCTTTATCAACTTTTAACCATTTTACCTTTTCACCTTCTTTAATTACAGAAACGGTTAAAGTAGCTTCTGCTAAACCATAACCGGGAGAAATTACATGATTGCTGGCGCCAAACAACGAAATCGCATTTTGAAAATTACAAATAGTCTGAAAACGAATTGGTTCAGCACCGGAGGCGCATACTTTCAGGTTTTTTAGTGAAATTTCTGTTGTAGCGTTGGTAGCTTTAAGTTCATTATGCAGTTGCACAAGTTTATCGGCAACCAATTGATAAGCAAAGTTAGGACCTCCCGTATGTGTAGCTTTCCATTTGCTGAGTGCATTTACCCAATTAAGGGGTTTACTCATAAAATCTTCGGGTCTCATTAAATAAAGCGTACTCCCGTTGTAAATGGTTTGAACTATAAATAAGATCAGTCCCATGTCATGATAGAAGGGAAGCCAGCTTACCAGCACACTTTCAGAAGTGAAATTCATGTCGTTTTTCGACCCTTTTGAATTTTGTATCAAAGAATCTTGTGTTACAACCACTCCCTTAGGATTCCCGGTGGAGCCTGAAGTATATTGCAAAAATGCGGTAGGATGTATATCCGGTTGAGCTGTAAAATGAGTTTCGGACTGGTCTGCGGCAGTGATTTTTACCTTAATTAACGATGTGCCGTTGAGGAGTTCTGACCTGCCTATACTTTGAATTAGTCTGGAAGCACTTTTTTCGCTGGTCGCGATTGCTTTAGGATGGCATTCTTTGGCGATATTTTCCCATTTGTCCAAAGGCTTTAATCGTCCGGGCATGTTGAGTGGCACGGGGATAGCTCCAATCCACTGGCAGGCGAAGAAAGCGATGATGAATTCAATGCCCTGATCAAAAATCAAAAGACAACGATCGCCTTTTTTTACGTCCTTACTTTTAAAAATCTGAGCCTGAGTCTGTACCTGAAATAAAAATTCAGAATAGGTTAGGGGAGCTTCATGAAGGGTACTATCTACATCACTGAATACTATTTTGTTGGGACACTTTATACTCCCTTCGATCAGAAAATCAATGAGGCAAACACAATCCTCTTCAATGGTTTGATGATCTGATTTGTTGGGGGCAAGTTTGGGATGACTTTTTTCCATGTCAGTATTGTTTGTTTGGTTGATTGATGAATTATTTTTATTAGCAAAAGGTGTAGGCAGATTCGTCTACCTCTTTTGTGAGTTTTTGATATTCTTTGGCTTTGCCGGGCCAGTTGTTGACGATAACATCACCGTTTTTGTACCAGCTGTTTTTTACCTGAGCCCAAGCCGTTTTTTTCATTCTTTCATTCACCTGATTTGTAAATCCTTTTTGGGAGTCAGGTTTTACGTCCATGTATTTCAATTTGTTTTCTGAAATCAGACGGAGACATTCAGAGATATAATGCGCCTGACTTTCTACCATGAGTAAGACAGAACTGTGTCCCAGATTTGTATTTGGACCGTACATCATGAAGAAATTGGGGAAACCTGTTGTGGTGATTCCAAGATAAGTTTCTGTAGATTTTTCCCATGCATCGCTTATAGAATTTCCGTTCAAACCACAAATATCCAGTCCTTTCAAAAAAGGATTGCTTTCAAAACCTGTAGCATATATAATTACATCCAGAGGGATTTTATTTCCTGAGGAGGTGACAACGCCATCTTCTGTTAAATGAGAAATACCTTCATCGTTTACAGTTACATTCTCTTTTGCCAGAGCCGGGTAATAGTCATCGGACAAAAGAACACGGACTGCGCCCATAGGGTAATTTGGTGTTAGCTTTTTTAACAATTCCGGATCTTTGATTGCTTTTTTGAGATGGCTCATACTTACTCCTTGCCAAACCTTTTTCCAGAATTTGTTTTGACCCATCAAATGGTAGAACAAACCGTTGAAAGTGTTATTCGAATGACGTGCCCAATGAAGCAGGAAAGGGTATTTTTGGTGTAAATGCCTGTCTTTATTACTGTATGGGGAGTTTTTCTTGGGTAATAACCATTTGGCGCTTCGCTGAAAAACAGTCAACGCTTGTACCTGTGAAACAATTTTCGGAATAAACTGTATGGCACTGGCGGCGTTACCTATTACGGCTACCCGTTTTCCGTTTAAATCAATAGCATGATTCCATCTTGCCGAATGCCAGGTGTTTCCTTTGAAAATTTCTTTTCCTTTAAAATTTGGAATTTTTGGATGATCCAATTGACCGACCGCCATGATCAAAAATCGGGCAGTATAGGTGTCGCCTTGTTTGGTTTTTATTTCCCAAAGCCCTTCTTTTTCAAGAAAAGAGGAAGACGAAAATTCCTTTTCAGTTTGAACATGCTCTTGTAATCCGTTTTTTTCAACATTGAATTTAAGATATTCGAGAATTTGCGGCTGATCGGACCATTTTTTCTTCCAATTAGGGAAAGGTTCAAAAGAATAGCTATACAGGGCAGAGGGCACATCGCATTCTGCTCCCGGATAAGTATTGTCTCTCCAAGTACCTCCAATATCTTTTGCTTTTTCGAGAATAATAAAAGAGTTTATTCCGCGCTTTTTTAGGCTAATAGCCATTGAAATGCCCGAAAATCCCGATCCGACAATTAAGGCTTCGTAAACGATATGATTTGTGGCCATCTTGTTTACTTGCTTTGTGAGTGTACTACCAATTGCTTTAAGCGACCGGTTTCATAGAAAACCAAGATAAAATTCAAGATCGATACAACCATTCCCGAAGCAAAAAATCCCGGATGTACTGGTGGATTATCATGAATTACATGGATCAAAAAGATATTGACAGCGAAAGGAAGATAGAATAACAAACCAATCCACCAATATTTTTTTGTTAATAGTAAAATGCCAACAAACAGTTGTGACAAACGGACAAAGACTCCCAAATAGCTCACCATGATGGCATTGTGCAAATCACGAAAAGTTTTCCCGAATAAGAGGATACCTTCACTTTGCGGATTATAGCCTTCTGTTAACATAGCGTATGTTCCTATTGCACCAAAGAGCAAAAGAATTACGGCAAAAACATACCGTAGTACAAGCATAGTTTTTTTCATAAGATTTATTTTTTGATTAACGAATAGCAGAGTTAAAATGCTGTGGCAAAACTTAATGAGCATCCGGGTGGGTATCTCGGATGCTCAAAATCAGTACGAGGTATTATTTTAATCCCAGAATATGAGAAATACCGGTTGTAGTGACCGCTTTAGTTTTACTAAAATCGTTTAAGTTAATTTTGTTGATATAGTTGGTGGTTTTATTCGCAAATGGAACATAGGCGTAACCGTTTGCAAAATAACATCTTGCCACTTTTCCACTATTAGTGTATTCATCATCAAGTTTCTTTGCCGTTTTAGCATTTAAGTCAAAACTCCACCAACGGAAAACAGGATCAGTATTATAGGAATACGGATTGTTTGGATCCAGTTTTGTAGGGTCCAGCACCGTTGCAAGGAATTTACCGTTTCCATAATACTCAAAATTGGTTACCGGGTTACCGTTTCCTTGTGATACTGTTTCTAAGTCAAAATAGTAATTGGTATCAAAGGCAGTAGCTCCGCTTTTAATTCGTAATAAACAGGCCGGTTTACCAATGGCAGATCGGGCACCACCAAAAACATTATGACACAATACATAGATGTCTCCGTTTTCTGTTCGGTTCATGTAGTAAACACCACCTCCCGTATTCCAGGCACCTGTAAATGAGCCACGATCATCTGTAATTACTTTTACTAAAGCTGCTGAATTACCTGCAGCTGAGTTATTTACTTTTGTTAGATCTATTACAAGTATATCACAAGTAGTGGTAGCCGGGGTAAAGGTGTTAAAGTCATACATAGCATATAAAGCCGCGTACATAAAATTCCCATTGATGATAATCTCCGTAACTCCCTCAGCCTTAATTGTTGCTCCGGCAGTTGGAAAGTTTGTCACTTTTCCAACTCTTGACAAACTAGAGCAATCGATAACGCCTGTTTTTACCATGGTGGTAGGATTAAAAATTACAATTTTTCCTGATCCTCCAATGTAGGCTGTGTTTTCATCTTTGAAAGAAATATTTCCCTGGAATCCCAATTCCGGAACGCTGATAGATCCTGTTTTTTGTCCTAGATTCCCGTTAGATAAAGTCCATCTGGTGATTAATCCATTTTGGTAATCATTTACATATACTGCTTTTTTAAACTCATAAACGCCTCCCGAATGCGAAGCGGAGATTTCGTGTGCATTAGCATTATTTATTGTTCCCGTTACGTCCGGAGAATCCATTTTCTGCATATAGGCAGCAAAAGATCTTCCATCTGCATTTTGAGGTCTTGTAATTAAGGCATAATTCGCCGATGTATCTGTTGTGGACTCTGTCTTGTCGTCATTGCTGCTACAAGATGATAATGCCAGCAGTGTAAAAATTAAAAGGGTAAACTTGTTTGTCATTTTTTCATGATTATTGTTTGGTTAATATATAAGTGATTTTTCCATAGAAGCTCCTCCCGGGTTTTTGAACAGAGAAGTTATCGTATAACCTTGCATCGGTTAAATTTTTACAATCAATCGCAAAACTCCATCGGTTATTTTTTGAGTGAATGGAGATTGAAACGTCATTTATAAGTTGAGATGGAATTGTTACTTTTGAAGATTTTTTACCATTAATAGCCCAGGTGAGGAAATACTCATGTACATAGGACGAGGTGTATAAAAATCTGAAATAATAGTTTCGGTTATTCCCGGGATTGAAGGTATAAGACCCTTGAAAATTGCTGAATAGGTAAGGGGTATTTGGAATTCTTGCTCCGATATATTTGTCTGTAAAAATCCCCAGATCGTCAACCGCTGCCAGTCTTATATCCTGATACGTCGTGTTTATACTCAGATCAATGGTGTTGGTAGGTTTGTATTGTAAGTACCATTCCCCACCAATTGTAGTAGTTTGTAATAAATTGGTGTAAGCCGCAAGCGAATTTGAGAATGAAGTTAATATAATTCGGTTTTTTGTGTTTCTGTAGAAGCCGCCAATGCCCGTAAAGAGCTTTTCATTTAGTGCTTTGAATTGTATTTTTAAATTAACGTTATGACTTGTAGCCGATTTTAAATTGGGATTCGGGCTAACCGTTATATAGTCACCAAAAATTTCTCGGCTATCGGGTTGACGAACCGTATATTCATAACCCGGAATGATGGCTATTTTTGGACTAAGAACCCATTTGAACACTTGACCAAAGCCAATATCAGAAGAAGTGGAGGTGCTAATTTTATCAAATTCGTTAGTGATCTTAAAGCTTACTCCACGCACTTTGCTGTAATAATGCTTTAAAGAGGTGGTACTAAGTAAGCGACCGTTTAAAAATTTAGACTCCAGCGAAGTTCCGAAGAAATTGTTTAGAAGGGTTTGAGGCTCTTTAAAAGGATCATCTTTATAAGTAGCGGCACCTGCTTTGTCTTCTCCGGTTAATTCCCTTTTTGTAGTAAACAGATTGACATTTATTCTGTAATTTTCTGCTATTCTAAAAAAAGCATTTTCTCGTGCATACCAGACTTTCTGAATTATTTTAGGTGTGATGCCCTGACTGTATAAACCGCTTTCTCCTTTATTTTGTCCTTCAATATAGTTGCCGTCCCAAAAATAGATGCGTGAGGAAATGTCTTCAAAATAGTTCTGTTCGAAATTATATCCGGCGGTCACATCAATTTGCCAGCTGTTTTTCTGGGAACTTGATTTTTTCCAGTTAAGCGCGGCACCTCCCGTATATTCATTAGAAAAGGGTTCTCCCCAAGGTTTTAGGGCCGTAATTCCATGTTGCCATTCTTTATTTGTATATGTAAAGGAAGAAATGAATTTTAGGTTATCGGCCCAACTTAAGTCTTTAAATCCAATTTGTACTTTGGCTAGACCAAAATCATATTTATCATTAAATCTTCTGGCTCGTCCCTTTTTTGTATTGTATAAATCATCCGCTACCACTTCCACATCATCCATCCAGTAATCATTATCGGAATGGCGATAAACGGCGTCAATACCTGCAAAGAATTTTTTGTTTTTGAGTGGGTGTGTATAGGCACTGAGAGTAGCTTCATGCGTATTCCAGGAACCATAAGAGTATCCTGTTCCTAAGAAATTCGCATCACTTTTTCTGGTAACAATATTGATTACTCCTCCTAAAGCATCAGAGCCAAACTGTATGGGGACGAGTCCTTTATAGATTTCAACGCGGTCAATCATGTTTGTAGTGAGATTTTGAAGTTCAAAACCACGACCTAGCAGATAAACCGGGATTTCATCTACAAATACGCGTACATCTTTACCGTCTATGCCATTTATATTGATATTCAAAGCACTTCCCATGCCGCCTTGCTGCTGTATTCGCAACCCTGACGCTAAGTTTATTGCTTCAACCACAGATTTAGAAGTACTTTTGAAGTCTTTGAAATCTATCACTTCCGGTGCATAGAGCGATTCGCGAATTTTTTGTGCTGCAGTTAACTTGGTTTTTTCTACTACCACTTCGTCAAGCTCCTGTATTGATTTCATAAGGATAATGTCTAAAGTGCTTTGCTCTGCATTGATCTGCATTTTGAAATTGTTTTTTTTGAATGAAACACTTTCTACAAAAACGGAATAACTACCCGGTCTCCCGCTAATTATTACTTGTCCTTTTACATCGGTTGTCTTTTGAAAATAGAAAGAGTCTTTCCCTCTAACCGTAACTGTCGCTCCAATAATTGGCTCCTTAAATTCGCTGATAATATTCATTGTAACCTGAGCATCGGCACGTTTAATGGAAAAAGTAAAGAGAAAAAGAAATACGATTATTTTATTAAGGCCAACACTCTCAGAAATCATAATATTGCACTATATTTAATTAGACCAAATCTAAATAAAATAAATGAATAAAAAAGGATATGTACGATTTTATTTAGAAAAAACAACTTTTGTGATTTGTTATTTTAGAAAAACAACAAGTTAATTAATTGAAAGTCAACATATTAATTGTTTTTAGACTACTGTTTTTAATTAGATCTAATATAAATAGTATTTTTTATATAAAAAAACACTTACATCATTTATTTGTTAAGAAATCTTTATTTTATGTGAAATTTCGGACTTTTCCAGATCTAGGTGGTTCTGTCGCATCCAGCAATATCTATTATCTTTAGAGCTTCAAAATATATTAAATGAATACCAAAGGTCATTATTATCCCAAAGCTATTATTCTTCAGGCCGTTTATTTCAAATTGAGATTTACATTGAGTGACAGAGATGTTGAGGAAATAATGAAAATGCGTGGAATACAAGTTGATCATGTTACGATTCAGCGCTGGGTGTTTAAATTTACTCCAATGATTGAATCACAAATGAAAATGAAAAAGAGAAAGAGCAGAGCGGGAGTCAGATGGAGAATGAATGAGACCTATATAAAAGTTAAAGGTATCTAGTGTTATTTATATAGAGCAGTCGATAAATCGGGTAATACTGTCGATTTTCTTTTGACCAGAAGGAGACAGAGAATGAGTGCCCAGTCTTTTCTAATTAAGGCAATAAATAACAACTGCCGATCAAAGGTAATAAATATAGATAAAAGCGGCTCGAACACTAGCGCTATAAGAGTTTACAACAAACGTTCTTTTTCCAATCTCAAGACATTCCAGCTATTCAAACAGCTCTTGACAACATCAATGCAGCTTGGAAAACAGCTACAGAAGCGATGTACGCTCAAGGTGAACAAGGTCAACAAGCGGCTCCTCAACAAGAGCAGTCTCAAGGTGACAATGTTGAAGACGTTGAATTCGAAGAAGTAAAATAATTTACTCCGTAGAGACGCACTGCTGTGCGTCTCTTACATAAGAATAGAAAACCGAGTCAGAAATGACTCGGTTTTTTTATGGCTTTTTTTTAGATAGGTTTTGAGGTCGGGTATTCTGTTTATTTGAATTAACCCCAGCAGGTTACGGAAACTGGTTTGATTTGGTTGTGAAATATTTTTCTATGAATGTGGTTTCCCTCAATCGTATTAGCTTTTTTAGTGTTTTATTTGCGCAAAAATTAAATTATGAAAAAAAGATTAGGCCTGGTAGTACTGTTAGTAGCTGCTTTATTTACAGGATGTAGTGGTGATGCTGATGACAAAAAAGAAGACCAGGCTGGAATTGCCTCAGTTACAGCTGCCATCAATGGTGTAGCGTGGAAAGCTACAAAAATCAACAGTGTTACTTTGATGAAAGTTCCGGGAGAAAATGGAGGACAGCGTTTTGATATCAATGCTGAAGATGGTTCACAAAGACTTTTTTTAACGTGCGGAGGCGAGTTAACAGCCGATGATGCTATGCCACTAAAAGAATATGTTTTTGAAGATTCAGGTTCTGAAGGAGAACTGATTAATATTAATGCACTGTTTTTGAACTATTATCTAATTGGTGGAGATTCTTTTGTGGAACATACACCTAAATCCGGAAAAATGACAATTACAGCTATGAATCCGGAGAAAAAGACAGTTTCGGGAACCTTCAGTTTTACAAATGAAAAAGGAGGTATTTTACAAACTAAAATCGTAACTCCGGATGTCTTTGAAGTTACTAATGGTGTGTTTACCGATTTATCTTATACAGTTATTAAAGGAGAATAAATTTTGTGTTATACAAAACGGTTAAAACCCGACAGGTTTCAAAAACCTGTCGGGTTTAGTTTTTTTATAAATTTAAAAATTGTTCTAAAGAATCGAAATTTTCTTTCTGATTGTGAAGGATTTTTAAGTTTTCAGTATTTTCAAACAATACGATTACTTTCTCACGTTTCAGTTTTGTTGGTCTTTCTGAAATACAGGTCTCATAAGAACTCCAGGGATATTCTATCGGATGTTTGCAAAATCCATGATTTACGGGGTTATAATGAATGTACTTTATAACAGCTCTTAAGTAGGAGTCGTTATCAATTAATTTTCTTTTAAAAGGCCTTTCAAATAAAGCACCGTGTCTATTGTAGCCTTTGTTAATTGCTTTTGTATACGCATTAAATAAATTTCCAAAAGACTGATGAGGTGCGATAATCTTTTTTATTTCATATTCTTCATGGCTTTGTAAAATTTCTTCAAAGCTTTTTATCCTTACCAATAGATGAAAATGATTTTTAAGCAAGCACCACGCAAAAGTTTCTGCAATAGGTTCTATATGTTTGTTGTAAAGCTTTAAGAAATGCTCATGATTTCTATTTTCCTTAAAAAGATTTTCACTATTTATCCCCCTGTTATAAATATGATAGTATTTTCCAAATTCTAATGGTTCTACAAGTTGCATAACGTTATAAATTTTATTTTTTGTTTTTCAAACCCGACAGGTTTGAAAAACCTGTCGGGTTTAGGTTTAAAAATAATATAAGTAGGACGAATTAGTTAAATGATTTATACAAACCACTTCATCAAAATGACAATTGTCATTTCTCCTTCGAATTCTTTTTCGTAATATTACTGTATAAAACATTTTTGAATGCGAAAGATAAAATACAAGAAAGGACGCAAGCTGCAACACATTACGCTAGAGTACACGGGCTCTCACAAAGAACATCAATCAGAGATGCAACTTTTTGTCTATGATGATGCGGATGTTATTGAATACGAGAAATTTAGTATTTTGGCATTAAATACCTGTGTTGATTATACCAAAAATAACTGGTTGAACATCCATGGATTGAATGATATCAATTTGATAAAAACCATTGGAGCGCATTTTAAAGTTGATGATTTTCTTTTGGCAGATATCTTAAATACCACCAAAAGAACAAAATTACAGGAGCAACAAGATATTTTATTCTTCAATATAAAATCGATTTTGCCTTCCGAATATTCAGATAACATTAGTGTTGAACAGATTAGTTTTATTTTGAAAGACAACGTTTTAATTTCATTTCAGGAAAAGCGAAGTGATTTTTTTACCCATATACGCGAGCGTCTTCGTACCCATTCCGGGATTGTGCGAACAAAAAAAGTAGATTATTTGTTGTATTTATTATTGGATGCTGTAATGGAGAATTTCTACATTACGTTGGAAGATGAGGAAGATAAAGTAGAGGAATTAATCAATGAAACTAAAAAAGAGGCCAGACCTATTATTCTGGAAAAGATTGAAAACCATCGCGATAATTTAAATTTTTTAAAAAGATCAATTATTCCGCTTAGAGATTCATTATACTATTTGAAATCAATAAAAGATGACAATACGGATAACGGAATCGAAAAAGAAACCTTCAATTTTTTTATAAGACTACATCAGAAAAGTTTAGAGCTTTTAGAGCAAATTGAATCCGATATGAGTTCATTGGAAAGCGCTTCTAATTTTTATTTTTCGGAGCAAAGTCGAAAAATGAATGAAATCATGAAAACCCTCACCATTATTTCGGCCATCTTTATTCCACTGACTTTTATTGTTGGAGTGTACGGAATGAATTTCGACAATATGCCTGAACTTCGGTACAAATACGGCTATCATTATGTCATGATTGCGATGTTTTTTCTGGTTATCGGATTGATCGTTTATTTCAAAAAAAGACGTTGGTTTTAACGTTTATTTCGAAGTTAAAAATTTCGGGATAGACTACATTTGTTAAGTTTAAAAATATAAAATATGAGTAAAGCGATATACATAGCTACAAGCGACCAAAATAGCGGAAAATCGATTATGACACTCGGTTTGATGAGTATTCTGATTGGTAAAACGGCAAAGGTGGGTTATTTTAGACCCATCATAGAAGATTTTGTCGATGGCGAATCAGACAATCATATAGAAACTGTTCTTTCCTATTTTAATCTTGACATTAAGTTTGAAGAGGCCTATGCGATTACAAAAAGCAAATTAATTAAGAAGAAAAATAAAGGAAAAATAGGAGAGGTTTTAGATCTAATTATCGAAAAATACAAACGCCTTGAAGAACGTTTTGATTTTGTTTTGGTTGAAGGAACAAGCTTTACAGGAGAAGGAACTGCAATTGAACTGGACACCAATGTGCTAATCGCGAAAAACCTCGGAATCCCAACAATAATCATAGGATCCGGAATTGGAAAAACCTTGGACGAATTAGTAGACAGTCTTAATTTGGTTTACAATTCGTTTAAAGTCAAAGAAGTTGAAGTTTTATCGGTTATTGCCAATAAAGTGCAATTCGAAAATATTGAATTGGTGACACAAGGATTGCAAAAAAGCTTGCCGAGTACGGTTTTGATTAATACAATTCCGCTAATTTCAAGTCTGAACAATCCGACAATGCAGGAGATCGTCAATCAATTGGGTGCTAAAGTATTGTTTGGAAGTACTTATTTGAACAATCAGATTGGGCATTATAGTGTAGGGGCGATGCAATTGCATAACTACCTGGTTCACTTACATGATAACGCTCTGGTAATTACACCCGGTGATCGTTCCGATATTATTTTAGGAGCATTACAGGCAAATGAATCGGCGAACTATCCTTCGATTTCCGGAATCATCCTGACCGGAAATATAATTCCGGAAGAAAGCATATTAAAACTTATAGAAGGACTTTCGGCAGTGGTACCTATAATTGCGGTTGCTGAGGGAACGTACTATATCACGAATAAAATAGGTAGTATCAGATCGGAAATTTATGCCAACAACACTCATAAAATTGAAACCTCGATTAGTACTTTTGAAAAATACGTTCAAATTGAAGCACTGTCTGAAAAATTAATCACTTTTGAAGCAGAAGGTATGACACCGAAAATGTTTCAGTACAACATGGTTAAAAGAGCCAGACAACACCGCAAACACATCGTGCTTCCGGAAGGAAATGACGAACGAATTATTGTGGCGGCCTCAAGATTATTAGACATGGATGTCGTTGATATTTCAATTATTGGAGATAAAAAACAAATCGAAAATAAAGTCACAGAACTCGGAATTACTTTTGATTTTTCGAAGGTTACCATTATCAATCCGATAGAATCGCCACTTTATGAAGACTATGCCAATACCTACTACGAGCTTAGAAAAGCTAAAAACGTAAGCATTACAATGGCAAGGGATTTAATGGAAGATGTCTCTTATTTCGGCACCATGATGGTCTATAAAGGCCACGCTGACGGAATGGTATCAGGAGCAGCGCATACAACACAACACACCATTTTACCCGCATTACAATTCATTAAAACAAAACCGAACTCCTCTGTAGTTTCCTCCGTATTTTTTATGTGTTTAGAAGATCGTGTTTCCGTTTTCGGAGATTGTGCGATTAATCCAAACCCAACGGCAGAACAATTGGCAGAGATTGCTATTTCATCAGCAGAGTCGAGTTTAGCGTTCGGAATTGAACCTAAAATAGCGATGCTTTCCTATTCATCAGGATCTTCCGGAAAAGGAGACGAGGTTGATAAAGTAAGAACTGCCACAGCAATTGTAAAACAAAAACGACCTGATTTAAAAATTGAAGGACCAATTCAATACGATGCTGCAGTTGATCTCACAGTCGGAAAAAGTAAAATGCCCGATTCAGAAGTCGCTGGACAAGCAAGTGTACTTATTTTTCCGGATTTAAATACAGGAAATAATACCTACAAGGCTGTTCAGAGAGAAACCGGAGCTTTAGCAATCGGACCAATGTTACAAGGTTTAAATAAGCCAGTAAACGATTTAAGCCGCGGTTGTACCGTAGATGATATTATAAACACAGTAGTAATAACAGCCATCCAAGCACAAGGATTGTAGTCAAGAAAAAAAATGTTTCAGGTTTCAAGTTTCAAGTTTCAGGTTCTATAACTTGAAACTTGAAACCTGAAACAAAAAAAACTCAGCAAAAAAAATGAAAATATTAATCATAAATTCAGGAAGTTCATCAATTAAATACCAATTAATGGTTATGCCGGCAAATGAGGTAATTTGTACCGGTATGATTGACAGAATTGGTTTGGAAAGTTCCAATGTTACGTTTAAAACTTCAACCGATTCTTATGAAGAAACAGTATCAATCCCAACCCATAAAGTAGGATTACAAAAAGTAGCCAATATGCTTTTAGATGCTGAAAAAGGAGTTATAAAATCAACTTCAGAAATTACTGCCGTTGGACATCGTGTGGTGCATGGCGGAAGTAATTTTACTGATACCGTAAAAATCGATGAAAAAGTAAAAGCCAAAATCAAGCAACTTTTTGATTTGGCACCCCTTCACAATCCAGCCAATTTAGAAGGTATTACCGTGGCCGAAGAAATCTTTCATACAGCAGATCAAATTGCCGTTTTTGATACCGCTTTTCATCAGACGATGCCCGAAGTAGCTTATAAATTTGCAATTCCAAATGAATTGTTGACCGAAAAAAGAATTCGAGTGTACGGTTTTCACGGAACAAGTCATAAATATGTTTCAGAACAAGCAATTAAGTATTTGAAAGGGATTCGACATGCCGCACAAAATATCATCACCATTCATTTAGGAAACGGTTGTAGTATGACTGCAATTAAAAACGGAAAAAGTGTAGATCATTCTTTCGGTTTTGGACCAACAAACGGTTTAATTATGGGGACCAGAGCCGGTGATGTAGATCAATCAGTGATTTTTTATATGGCGAACTCATTGGGATACAGTTTAGACGAAATAAATGAGATTCTTCAGAAAAAAAGCGGAATGTTGGGACTTACGGGCTACAGCGATTTGCGTGATATTGAAGCAAATGCCGAAAAAGGAGATAAGGAATGTCAATTGGCATTGTTCATGAATGCCTATCGTATTAGAAAGTTTATCGGTTCTTACACCGCGGCATTAAATGGTTTGGACGCCATTGTTTTTACGGCCGGAATTGGAGAGAATTCTTCGTACATGCGCAAATTGGTTTGTACGGATATGGAGTTTTTCGGAATTGATATCGACGATGAAGAAAACCAGATTCGTTCCAAAGAAATAAGAGAAATCAACAAAACAACTTCTAAAGTTAAAGTTTTGATTGTCCCAACTGATGAAGAATACGAAATTGCCAATCAGGTATACCACTTGCTTCAAAACTAAGATGCTGTATTTACAGATGAAATTATGCTTGCCCATGTAGAGTAACGTTTTTTAAGCTGCAGATTATGAGAGTTATGAGAAGGGTATCCAAATCATAGTCCTGATATTCAGATTTTAAATGTCTAAACGGGCAAGCATAATGTTTTTTGCATTGAAATTTTAAGGGCAATACTATTTGTAAAGACTTTCCAATATAAAAAAATCTTTAGATCATCTTTGGAATAGGCTTTAGAAGGTTTTTTTATAAATAAGACAACCTAGTTTTTGTGCAGAAAAAAGTCAATCTGTATTTCATCTTTTACTTTTACCAAGCCAGCCATTCTTACCGGAGGTTCAAGTCCGATCTCGGAGAAGCTTAAATTTATGATGCCCTCAATTTTATTTCCCGAAGTGTTAAGTATAATGTCTTTGTATTTGAAAGTTTTATCTGTTATCAAAAAAGAAAGGTTGCATTTATAGTTTTTTCCGTATGTTCTTATATCGTAAATGGTTACAGAACTCGTAGGGTATTTTTTTACTTTTACCGTAGTTTGAAAGTCTTTAGTCATTATTCGGTGTCTGCAATCAAAGCGGAGCATCGGAATTTCTGCAACAATGTTGTTTCTTTTGTTTAGATTTAGAAAAATGGTGTCTTTTTTTAAGAGTGAATTATCACAATTATAATCTCCAATCGTTGATTTTCCACTGATTTTTATTTCAATCATTTTGATAATTAAAATAGTGTCATCAGGGTAAAAAGTGGGTCTGGCACTTCCTAAGACTAGAAAAGATACAAGACCCAACATTACAATTATAACTAACTTTCTCATTTTATTCGTTAAAAAGTAATAACGGCTTCAAATAGTACTCCGTTGAACTTTCCGCCAAAGAAATCGTTTGGAGTTCCATTGGCATTAAACTGACTGTAATCTTTATAGGTTTGGTTGATATAGCCAACCTTTGCAAGGATATTTTTGGTCATAAACCAGCCGGCACTGCCTTCAAACCTGTTCACAGAAACTTTTTTGGAGTCTGCATTGCTTAATTTGCCACTCACGGTATTGTATTTTCCTCCTATAAAGAAGTTTTCAGAAGAACCAAATCGGTAAACCAAATCGGCTTCATACTGGTTTGTAGTACGTTTTTCGTCATTGCCTTTTTTATCTCCTCCTGATGCAAACTCTAAAGTTGCAAAGAATTCAAGCCCTTTGTATTTTACAAAAGGGTTAATCATGAAAGAAGTAGCCCAGTTGCCAAATGCAGGATTGAATCTTCCGGTGGTCTGGTTAGAAGCTGGGTCAAAATTATCGGCAATAGAGATAGGAGGAGTGGCCGGATTATTATCCTGATCAAATGACGAAGCGGCATGAGTCATTACACCTGTAAAGCGGCTTCCGGCTCTATCAGAAGAGTACAAATTACCGCTGGAGTTGGCCGTGTGATATAAAGAACCCGTAAGTCTGACTCTCAGATCAGCGTCAAGTTGTTTGTCATAACCTATTTTGGCAAGAATGGTAGGGCTAATGGTAGTGTTTTGATCCGGGGCAGCAGGGGTTGTTGGAGCAGGAACAATTTCTTTAACATTTTGATTCATTTTAGAATTGGTTACGCCAATCATACTGACAAAGCCACTTCGGATGTAATAAATCTCAGCACCCATTTCGGTAATAAAAGCATCCATGATATTGTTACCAATAAAAGGATTCATCAATGCATTTCCATTGTCGGATCTTCTAAAGTGAGCATCACCATAATTGTTTTCCATTTGACCGATTTTGATCGTGGCGTACTGCATAAAATCGGACAGAAAATCTTTTTCGATAAAATCTAATTTGTCAATCTGTAAATAACCACCTTTTACCCAGGTTTCGTTATGGTGCCTTGAAGCCAGATAAATATCTAAATTTACACGAACCCCGTCAAACAATTGAGCTCCAATAGTCATATTTGCGTTTGGTAAATTAAAATTATTTTCAAGATTATTTAATTTGTATTGGTCAGCAGGATAGTTATGATCATTAAAAGACTTTACCCCCTGAAACTGCAGTGCAAAAGCAGCTCCTAAATCAACACTCAATCCTTTAAACTTAACGCTGTCTTTTTTAACATCAAATTGATTGATTCCCTCTTTGTTACGCGGAATCAGATTTTGAATTTGACCGAATCTGTCCTGAGCTGTTACAGTAGCAATATGTATTAAAGTTATTACCAGAATATAAATTTTTTTCATTAGTGCTTATTTTAAAAAGAGGTTGAAGTTGATAGTAAGGTCTTTACCGGTTTTAATTGTTCCTAATAATGCTTTAGGGGGAGTCATTCCGAAATCGGCAAAAGTTATTTTTTGAACTCCTTGTAAGTTTATAATTTCATTGACAAAGCTTGTTTTTATCTGGGTTTTATATTCTTTACTAACTCCGGCTATGGTATAGATCCCGGTTAAATTCCAGGTAGATTCATTTACTTTTTCTGCAGATTTTAAAACGTATTTTATGTTTTTATGTGTTTTAGTATTTAGCGTTTCGTAAGCAGCTTTGTTTATACCGTTTTTTTCGTTTTTTATACTTTCTGCCAACAGCATAATAGTAAGACTGTTGATTTCGGTTATTTTATGATTCAAGGCTGTTATGTTTGCTGTACCCGTGCCGGTATCAGATTTCATTTCCCAGTCATGTAAAGTAGAGGTTCCGGTTACTGAAAATAGTGATTTTGTATCTACAGTGTAATTTTTCTGAGCTTTGGCATAGAAGGCAATCCCTAAGCAGATAAAGGTTAAGAGAATAGATTTAATTTTTTTTGTTTTCATTTTTGTTCTTTTTTTGGTTGTTAATTAAGGGGAATTATATAATAGTCGACTGATTTTTGAATCAGCAGCCGATTCCTAAGATGCGTTGTAAAAAAACAGACAGCTCCTTTAGAGCTGCTTTGAATAGTATTTAACGTTTGGATTCTTTGCATTCCTGACAGCTGTCAAAATTGAACTTCGTCTCCATTTGTTTTTACTACAATAAAAAGATTTCACTCTTTTTGGTGCTTAAAACTGAGAAAAATATAATTTATAATTTTCTTGCATATGTGTTAATTTTTGAATGAATTAACTTATTTTTAGCGAAAATATAAAAAAGATAATAACTGGAGGCAAAAAAAATATACTATTTTTACTCTTATTTGTTTGTTTTTTAACAAGTTTATTTTTTCAAATAAAAGTAAGCGACTGTACTATAGACTAATTGCTTTTTTATGATTCATAAGTTTCAACGAATACCATCCATACCCTATAAAAAAGTCTTTGATTTTATAGAAATAGTTTTATGAAGTGTTTTTTTGATGAAATTTAGATAATGAGCAAAGCGAACCAAGTAATTTTTTTTAGCGAAAAAAGAGTCCAATAAAATGGAAAGGATGGGTAAAGATTTTAGAAATAGGATTAATATGAATTGTAAAAACAAGTGATGAGATGTGTCAAGTAACAGGGCAAATTGGTGACAAAAGAACAGACTGCTTGGTGTCACATAAAAAATTAAATTTTTGTCAGTATCTTTGAATATAAAACCAAATGTTTTGAAATCGACACTTTTAAAATTATTTTTCTTTTTCCTCTTCACTTCTCAAATTCAGGCACAAGAATTACTTCCTTTTGTTGAAAACTACAGTAAATCCGATTTTCAGGGAGATAATCAGGTTTGGAACGTTGCTCAGGGGAAAGATAACGCCATGTATTTTGCCAACAATCATTATTTGTTGCGCTACGACGGTGTAATGTGGGAGAAATACACGTTGCCTAATAAAACAATCATTCGTTCTATTTTAATCGAAGACGACAAAATATATTCCGGTTCCTATAAAGAGTTTGGGTATTGGTATCGCAAGGATGGTAAAATGCATTATGTTTCGATTACCAAAAATCTTCGCCTGTTTGCCGAAAAAGACAATGAAGAGATCTGGAAGATATTCAGATTCAATGGATCGCTTTATTTTCAATCCTTCAATGATGTCTTTATTTATAATGGGAAAACCATTCAAAAGATCAAATTCTCATCGCTTATTTCGTATTGTTTTCCTGTCGATAAGAATCTTTATGTAGCGTCTGTTAAGGACGGTATTTTTAAGATGAATGGAAAAAAAATAGCCAATCCAAAGGGATGGGGGATTCTAAAAAATACGGTGGTTCACGCCATTGAAAAATACAAAGATGAAACGTATATTTTTACACAAAAAAAAGGCGTTTTTGTGGTCCAAAACAATGGACTTAAACCGTGGGATAACCCGTTGAATGAGACCTTAAAGTCAACTACTATAAATGTGGCCAGATTTATTAAAGGCAATAAATTGGTTATTGGTACAGGGAATAAAGGCGTATTTATTTTAGACTTAAAATCCAATTTGTTTAAAAACATTGACCGAAATAATGTTTTAATGAACAATTCCATTTTAAGTATTGGTTTTGACAAAGAGGATGATTTATGGCTTGGTTTAGATAATGGAATTGCCCATATTGAGGTGAACTCGCCGATATCAATTTTTTATGATAATACGGGAATCCTGGGATCCGTTTACTCTGTGGCAAACACAAAAGACGGCTATTTAATAGCTTCCAATCATGGTATTTTTGAATTTGGCACCGGTAAGTTTAAGATGATGCCAAATACGCAGGGGCAAGGCTGGAATATTACTAAAATTGGGGATAAATTTATTATCGGTCACAATGACGGAACATTCTCTTACGACAACGGTTCATTGACTAAAATCAGTACCGTGAGCGGGGGGTGGAATTTGTCCAAAAGCACCATTAACAATACCTATTTCCAATCGACTTACAGTGGTATTTTAGTGTATGATGATTTGTCAGATTTGTCTAAGTACAAAACAATAAAAGGCCTCACAAAGCCCATAAAATATGTGGCTCAGAATAAGAAAAATGAAATTTGGGCAGCCGATAATTACCGCGGATTGTATCATGTACTATTAGACGATAACTACAATACCAAAAAAGTAGAAAACGTTACCCAACAAAGTAAAATAAAGAATGATTTTGGCATCAAGATCTTTGAGTTTAGAAAAGAAATACTTTTTCTAATTAATAATTCATGGTACACCTACAATTCAATTAGCAATAAACTCGAAAAAAATGAATTGTTTAATGCCAATTTCAAAAACGTTTCAGATGTTGTAGCCATAGACGAAGATCATTTTATGGTACTTCAAAACGGAATTCTGTATCACATTTATGCCTCTGGGAATAAATTTGTCTGGAACATTATTCAGGAGAAATACTATAAAGGAAAATTGATTAATGAGAATTTAAGAATTTTTAAAAATCAGAATCATTATCTGTTAAATTTAGATGATGGTTTTATTTCACTTCAGTTAAAATACATCAACAAGCAGCACAAAACGTTACGAGTAGAAGCTTTTAGCGAGGGAACTCTGGTGACAGACAATTCTAAAATTAAATTCAATAAAGAGCTTAAAGTAAATGTGATCTCTGGAATTTATGGAGCAAGTAAACCTAATTTATTCTACAAGCTAAATAAAAGTAAAGATTTTGTTCCAATTTCTGACGGCGTTATTTTATTGAATAATTTAAGTAGCGGTTATCATTCAGTTGTTATTTACAAACACGACGGTGCCAGTTATGAAAAAGTAGCTGATTTTGATTTTAAAGTAGCACAACCCTGGTATTTTTCTTTGTGGATGATTTTACTTTATTTAATAGGTATAGCAGGAATTCTGTTTTTCTATTATAAATGGAATAAGCTGCGTTATACTCAAAAATTAAAATTGCAAGCGGAAGAATTAAAGCACCAAAGAGAAATTCTGGAAATGGAATTAAAAACCGAGAATGAGTTGAATATCCAAGAATATGAAAAACACATTCTGGAATTGGAACTGCAAACCAAATCATCTGAAGTTGCCGGAAAATCATTGTCAATTGCCAAGCAGAGCGAAATGATCGACAACATCCAGAATATTTTAAATACGGAAAAAGATTTTAGTAAACTCAAAAGCGAAATTAAAAAAGCAATTAAAATCAATGAAGTAAACAAACACGAGTGGGAAATTTTTGAAACCAATCTGAACCAAATCCACAATGAGTTCATTATTAACCTTACCAAGAAATTCCCAAATCTGACTCCAAAAGATATTAAGCTCTGTGTGTATCTTAAAATGAACCTTTCTTCAAAGGAAATTGCCCCTATGATGAACATCTCTTTTAGAGGTGTAGAATTACACCGATATCGTCTAAGAAAGAAGTTAGACCTGACTCAAGACGAAAACCTGTCAAAGTTTTTATTAAGTCTGTAAGATTCTGTTGATTTTTTTAAACATCTTTTACTTTTTTATTTCTTTCTTTAGATTATTCTAATACATCATTACTACATCATAACGTTATGTTAAAGGAAATAATTGAATATTTAAATCATTGATTATCAGTTAATTGTGTTTGTTTTTTCGCATAATGATGTAGCTGTGTAGTAGTGTGTTTGATGTACTACAACGTTGTAATTGTTTAATTTGGCTCTACTAACTTAAACGATTACAAACTGTATGAAAAATTTTATTTTTAGCTTTTTAGCACTCTTGCTGCTTCCGGCCTATATGTCCGGACAGGCAATTAAAGGAAAAGTACTAGACAGTAGCGGGATGGGTGTTCCGGGTGCTATTATTACGGCATCGGAATCCAAAACTTCTGCTGATACTGATTTTGACGGAAATTTTACGATTAATGCTAAAGTTGGAGAGACTTTAAAAATTGCTATGTTGGGATTTGATTCTGCTTCTGTACCGGCAAGTGCAGGACAAATGACAATCACGCTAAAAGAATCTGGTGATACCGCTTTAAAAGAAGTCGTTGTAATTGGATACGGTACCAGAAAGAAAGTTGATAATACAACCGCTATCAGCTCCATCAGATCGGAGGAAATTACAAAAACTAAAGTACTAAATGCTTCACAAGCCATACAAGGTAAAGCAGCCGGTGTACAAGTTATCTCTTCTGATTTGCCGGGAAGTACACCATCTGTAATTATTAGAGGTCTTGGTACTGCAAGAGGAGGAAGGGCTCCTTTATACATTGTAGATGGAATGCCGACTGAGAATATTAATAACATTAATGCAAATGATATCACTTCTTACGATATTTTAAAAGATGCTTCAGCGCTGGCAATTTATGGTACGAGAGCAGCAAATGGTGTTATTATTATAACAACTAAAAAAGGTATAGGGAATAAGGTTTCTGTAGAAATAGAAAGTTTTGCCGGTATTAGATCGCCTCTTAAAAAAGTAAAAATGGCGGGTAGTAACAAATATGCTCATTATACTAACTCAGCATTACAATCGACCACTTTTTCTCAAGATCAGCCCGTTAATACTGATTGGTTTGACGAAATTACAAGAACAGGAACGTATACACAAAATAATATTTCTATTTCAGGAGCTTCAGAGAGTATTAAATACTTCTTTAGTTTAGGAAACTATGAAGAAAAAGCAATTTTGAACGGTCTGGATTTTGGACGCACGACTTTTAGAAATAATAATGAATATAAGATTTCTAAAAAATTAACGTTAAATCAGAATTTTAGTTTTACATCTTCTAAATCAACTCCAAAGCCATTATCCGCTTTTACAAATGCATACAAACAATCTCCTTTGGTACCGGTTTATTTTCCTGACGGGAAATATGGCGTTTCCAGAGTTGGTGATAATGGTTTTGCTAACGAGACGGGATCTTCATTTAATAATGTAGGGAATCCTGTGGCACAGTTGGGCTTTTTTGATGAAGAACAAAGAAGTATAACACTTCAAGGTGGTTTGAAATTAGATTACGAAATTTTAAAATCTTTAAAATTCACTTCGCAATTTAACGGAGAATATTATACGTGGAAACAGTATAATTATGAAGACAACAAAAATATTTGGCTGGCTGCAAATCCTGATAAAATAGCCAGCGATTATGAAAAAACATTTCCTACTGCTAATATAAATACGCTTACAAAAGGTAGGGAGCAATATTACAATTGGAATCTATCTAATTATTTAACGTACAATAAAGTTTTTGGGGAAATTCATGATCTGGAGGTTACCGCCGGTATCGAAACAAGTGTAAAAGGATCCAGAGAAAAATTGACTATTATTAGAAAAAACGTAAATGCAGATGCTAATTATTGGTCATTAAAAGATGTGGAGTACGCAACAAATGTAACAAGTTATAAAGATGAGGTTTTTAATGAAACAAAATTAGCCTCTTATCTGGGACGTTTTCAATACAAATTGATGGATAGGTATTTACTTACCGGTACTATTAGACGTGATGGATCTTCCAACTTTGGAAAGGATTATCGTTGGGGTAATTTTCCTGCCTTTGGTTTAGGATGGATAATCACTAAAGAGAATTTTATGGCTAATGTCAAAGCAATTAATTTATTAAAACTAAGAGGGGGTTGGGGTAGATTGGGTAACCAAAATGTACCATTAAACAAAGCAAGTTATACTTCCGGTCAAACGGCTTATTTAGGAGGTTCTATCCTTAATGAAGGAACTACTATCAATTCTCAAATAGATCCGAGTTTGTCTTGGGAAATAACGGAAGAATCTTCAGTAGGTTTAGATTTTGAGCTTTTTCAGAATAAACTTAAAGGATCGTTTGATGTGTATGATAAAAATTCGACAAATGTTATTCTTTTTACTAAGCCGTTAATAACTTCCGGAATAACAGCTGATTCTCCCGGACATGTAGGTAAAGTTTCTAATAAAGGCTATGAAATTTCGCTACGTTGGGATGATAAAATTAATGAGAATTTCAGCTATTGGGTTGGTGGAAACTTTTCAAACAATAAAAATGAGCTTACTAGTCTAAGAAACGTAACCGTAGCTCCGCTTATTGGTGGGGGGTTAGGAAATGGGCAAGATACAAAGTTATTGGATGTTTCTTCATTGGGCAAGCCATTAGGAAGTTTTTATCTCTACGAATATGCTGGATTTGATCCGACAAACGGAAACATGCTTTATTATAATGCTGCAGGAAACAAAGTTACCCAAGATGCTTTAAATGCAGCTACAGATAAAAAATATGTAGGCTCTATTCTGCCAAAATCTAATTATGGAGTTTCTTTAGGGCTTATTTATAAAAACTTTGATTTTTCTGTTGATGGTTACGGAACGTCAGGAGCAAAGGTGTATAACGGTAAAAAAGCGCAACGTTTTTCAGGCGAAAACATCGAAGAATCTTTGGCTAATAATTTCTGGACTCCAAATAATACGACCGCTTCTAATCCCGGAGCATTTAATAAGGTGCCTGTGGCTTCTACTTATTATTTGGAATCAGGTGATTTTTTTAGAATCAATAACATTACAGTAGGTTACAAATTGCCTTTACAAAGCAACAGTTTTATTAGTTCTTGCAGAATTTATGTAAACGCAATTAATCCCTTTATTACGCAAAAATTCTCAGGATTTTCTCCCGAGTTAAATGGCGATGGTGATCCATACAAACTTCAAGGAGTAGAGTTAGATGCTTATCCAACTTTGAGATCATTTGTAATGGGTGCTAATTTAAAATTTTAAGATCATGAAAAAAATATATATAACAGCGTTTGTAGTTTCAGCCTTCTTTTTTTCAGGATGTGCAGACGATTATTTAGATGTAGATCAAACCGAATCTATTTCTACAGATGATACCGAATTGTTTAATAATGATGTAGGAGCTGCTACATTTGTAACTTCAATTTATAACAAGTTTCTAAATTGGGACATGACTTCTTTTGGATGGATTGGTCTTTCAAGTATTACGTCTGATGATGCAGACAAAGGTTCATCACCTGGAGATACAGGAACCGATAAAGATGTATTGGATGCTTTAACGTATAATGCATCAAATCCTTCTGCAGAGAGTACTTTTAAAGCTAATTATGATGGAATTAACCGATGTAATCAAGCTTTAAATATTTTACCAAAATTAGATAAAGCTAATCCTGCTTTAAGAGCCAGATTAGCTGGTGAAGCAAAATTCCTGAGAGCTTTTATGTATTTTACTTTGGTAAAATGTTACGGAGGAGTTCCAATTGTGGATCATTTACCTGTGCCGGTTTCAGATTCAGACCGAATTATGCAATTAACACGTAAATCGTCTGCAGAAGTATATGCGTTTATCGAAAACGACCTAAACGAAGCGATAGCTGCTCTGCCGGAAAAAGGCGCTTATGCTGCCGGAGAACGAGCACGAGCCTCAAAAGGAGCGGCTTATGCGCTATTGGCAAAAGTAAGTTTGTATCAAAAGAAATGGCAGCAAGTAGTCGATAATTGTAATAAAGTTACCGGATATTCTATTGTTAATGATTACGCTTCTATGTACAAAGCTTCCGGAAAATTTGATTCTGAATCTATTTTCGAAATTTATGCGCAAGGCGCCGTACCGGCAAAAGGAATTGAGGGGTATTCTAACACACAAGGTGCTCGTGGTACCGGAGGTTGGGGATGGGGATTTAATACGCCTTCTCAAAGTTTGGTAAATGCCTATGAGCCGGGGGATGTTAGAAAAAATGCTACTATCATTTTTAGAGGTAGTACTTTGTACGATGGTAGAGTGATACCTAACACGGTAGAAAACGAAAGATACAACTACAAGTGTTATTCATCTCTTTATACAAGTGCGTGGGAAACAGATGTGGACATCAAATACTTGAGATATGCTGAAGTTTTATTGATGAAAGCAGAAGCTTTAAATGAACTAGGACAAACAGGAGAGGCAATTCCATTATTAAACAAAATCAGACTTAGAGCAAACTTAGGAGAAACACCAGCTGTTTCTCAAGGAGATGTTAGAATAGCGATCTGGAAAGAAAGAAGAGTTGAAATGGCTTTTGAACACGACAGATTTTTCGATTTAGTACGTACAGGACAAGCCAAAGCTGCTTTTGATGTTGATGGAAAGAACTTTATAGTTGGAAGACATGAATTGTTCCCTATACCGGCAGCATTTTTAAGAGAAGCCGGAAATCTATCTTCTCAAAACCCTGGTTACGATAACTTTTAAAGACAATCAAAATGAAAAAAAATAAATATATTTTCTTGCTTTCTTCTGTTGCAATGGCAGCATTTTTTACCAGTTGTGAGGATAGTATAGATAAAGTTAACAGTCCAATTCCGTACGAACAAATTGGTGGATATGATAATTCAGATGCTATTGCTCCAGACCATTTGGTGGCTAAATTTAGTTTTGATGGAACTATTTCAGATTCTAAAAATGCAATTACGGATGGTGTTGGACAAAACGTTAGTTATGAAGCGGGAATCAAGGGAGAGGCCTACAAAGGATCTAAAACTTCTTTTATAGCCTACAATAACGTTGCAAGTTCTGTAATAAACCTGAAGAGTATTACAGTTTCAATGTGGATCAAAACGGATCCACATACAGGTGGAGCTCAATCTTTATACATGCTCCCTAAAAAAACAGATTTCTGGGGGAATATTTTTACACTTATTGAAGGAACTGGACCAGCAACCACAATGTTGATGAAAAACCATACCCAAAGAGATGTAATGCCTAGTATTCCTTGGGCTGGGCAATTTATTGAACATAATGGAGCAAACCTTTTGACTAATATGTTTGGCGCATGGAAACATTTAGTGTGGACCTATAATGGTACAAGTTCTACGTACAGTCTCTACATAGATGGGAAAAAATTAGACTTGCCATTATCTCTTTCAAAAAGATATGCAAGTGATCCTACAATGGGAGGAGGTCCTTATGGAGAACTGGCTAATTCTGAAGTCTCAAAATTTATCATTGGCGGTTTTCAACAGCATTTAGGTCCTCCATTTGGAAATCCTGATAGTTGGATGCTTCATTATACGGGATTAATGGATGAATTCAGAATTTATGATTCTGCTCTTACGGATAATGAAGTTGCAGCATTATATAAACTTGAAAAAGATAACAGATAAGTAATTTGTAAGACACCTGGAGATTTTTTCTCCGGGTGTATTTTTTAATTCATAATATTTTATAAAGAATGAAAATTTCAATATACCTAATCGCTTTTTTGAGTTTTTTTAACTCGTGTTCGTCCTCTACACCCGAGGAAAAATCAGGAGGTACTCCATTACCCACAACTCCGGTAACACCGACTAAACCTTTGACCGATGCAGAAGCAATGGATCAGGTTCAAAAAGATGCTATAAAATATTTTTGGGATTATGCCGATCCAAATTCAAAATTGGCGAGAGAAAGATATCTTACGGAGGATCCTAATTTTGAGTCCAATATTATAACAACCGGTGGTTCGGGATTTGGGTTAATGACCATTGTTGTAGGTATAGAAAGAGGTTTTTTGCCAAGGGCTGAAGCTGTTTCCAGACTTACAACGGCTTTAACTTTCCTCGAAAAAGCAGAACGTTTTCACGGAGCATGGCCGCATTGGATGGACAATAAATCAGGAAAAGTGATTCCGTTTGGAACAAAAGATAATGGAGGAGATTTGGTTGAAACTTCTTTTGTTTGCCAAGCTTTAATTACCATCAGAGAATATTTTAAAAATGGAAGCACTACGGAAAAAGCGTTAGCAGTAAAAGCAGATGAGCTTTGGAGAGGTGTAGAGTGGAGCTGGTACACAAAAGGCGAAAATGCTTTATACTGGCATTGGTCTCCCAATTATGGTTGGGAAATGAATTTTAAACTCGAAGGTTACAACGAATGTTTAATCACTTATGTTATGGCAGCCGCATCACCAACCTATCCGATTTCTGCAGAAGCCTATCATCAGGCTTGGGCAAGAAACGGAGCTATAGTAAGTGGCAGTGCTCAATATGGGTTACCGGTTGTTTTAAATTACAATGGAGCTTCGGGTAACGTTGGACCAATGTTCTGGTCGCATTATTCTTATTTAGGTTTAGATCCGAATACCTTAAGCGATAAATACGCCGATTATTGGCAATTGACACAGAATCACGCCAAAATTATGGTGCAATACAGCATTGCTAATCCGAAAAAATGGAAAGATTACTCCGATAAATGTTGGGGACTTACCGCAAGTTATACCCGTAATACAGATGGGACCACAGGTTATACCGCACACCAACCCAATAACGATACGGGAGTAATCACACCAACAGCAGCTTTGTCTTCTTTTCCTTTTACACCGGTAGAATCAATGAAATTTTTGCATTATCTGTATGATGAAAACAAAGCAAAATATATTGGAATTGCAGGCCCTTACGATGCTTTTTCGCCACAGTACAATTGGGTAACACCTCGTTATTTGGCTATAGACCAAGGAACGATAGCGCCAATGATTGAGAATTACAGAAGCGGTTTATTATGGAAGTTGTTTATGAACGCAGCAGACACCAAACAAGGTTTAACCAAACTTGGATTTAAATCAGGCAAATACGGAATCTAATTGTCATGAAATATAAAATAACACTATTGATACTGTTCTTTTCTGTATTGAGTTTTGCACAAAGTGAAACAACCGGAAAACTAAAAACGGTGATCGTAACCCATTACGAAGTGGGTTATGCATTGCACAAACCGGCCAATACAAAAGAGAAAAAGCCCTTAATAGTTTTTATTTCAGGTGATGGAGAAAAAGGTACAGACATTGAAAAAGTAAAAATTCACGGCCCTCTAAAATACCTGAAAACACACGATTTAGATGCTTATGTTCTTGCTCCGCAATGTAAAGAAGACGAAGATTGGGACATAGAGTCTATCTACCAGTTAATTACGAAAATCAGGAAAGAAAACAACATAGACTCCAACCGTATTTATGTGACCGGTTTGAGTTCAGGAGGCTGGGCAGCGTGGAATTTAGCGCTTTCACACCCCGATATGTTCGCGGCAATTGTGCCCATTTCAGGTTTTGTTGATTTGATTCCGTTAGAAAAAGTATGCAAAATAGCGTCTATTCCAACCCGAATTTATCACGGTTTATTAGATGATGTTGTCAATGTAGATTATGCCGTAACGGTTTACAAAGAACTAAAAAAATGCAAGACGAATGATGTCCGATTAATCATTTTTGACGACGCGGGTCACGACAGCTGGACAAGAGTTTATGACAACCCGGAAATTTATGACTGGATGTTTAAACAGATAAAAACAAATACGAACAAATAATATAGAATAGAATGAAAAACAAATTAGTCTTACTTTTTTTAGGATGTGCTGTTTTGGGTTACGCTCAAAAAAAGAACACTAAAAATACAGTAAAAATTAAACCGAAGTCTGAATTTGTGGCAGAGTTAATTTCTAAAATGACACTGGACGAAAAATTAGGTCAGTTAAATTTGCCAACATCAGGTGATATTACAACAGGGCAAGCCAATAGCTCCAATGTTGCAAAAAATATTGCTGATGGTAAAGTAGGGGGTTTGTTCAATATAAAATCAGTTCAAAAAATCAGAGAAGTACAAAAGATTGCGGTTGAAAAAAGCCGTTTAAAAATCCCGTTGTTATTTGGTATGGATGTTATTCACGGTTACGAAACAACATTTCCAATTCCATTAGGACTATCGTGTACCTGGGATATGAACTTAATTGAAAGAAGTGCCCAGATTGCAGCTCAGGAAGCCAGTGCAGATGGGATTAACTGGACATTTTCGCCAATGGTTGATATTTCCCGTGACCCGCGTTGGGGAAGAGTTTCGGAAGGTTCAGGTGAAGATCCGTACTTAGGAAGCCAGATTGCAAAAGCAATGGTAAACGGGTACCAACAAAAAGATTTGACAAAAAACAATACTATTTTGGCCTGTGTAAAACATTTTGCGTTATACGGTGCACCGGAAGCAGGACGTGATTACAACACAGTTGATATGAGCCATATCAGGATGTTTAACGATTATTTTCCTCCGTACAAAGCGGCTGTTGATGCAGGAGTAGGTTCCGTAATGGCTTCTTTTAATGAAATTGACGGGATTCCCGCAACTGGAAATAAATGGTTAATGACCGATGTTTTAAGAAAACAGTGGGGGTTTAAAGGTTTTGTAGTAACAGATTTTACAGGAATTCCGGAAATGATTGAGCACGGAATGGGGAACTTGCAAGATGTGTCTGCTCTGTCTTTAAATGCCGGTGTTGAAATGGATATGGTGGGTGAAGGTTTCTTAACAACACTTAAAAAATCTTTAGACGAAAAAAGAGTAACAATCGAACAAATTGATAATGCGGTTCAGCTTATTTTAAATGCAAAATATGATTTAGGATTATTTGAAGATCCGTATAAATATTGCGATGACAAAAGAGCCAAAACAGAAATTTTTACAGCAAGTAGTAGAAAAGAAGCACGTCAGATCGCAGCACAATCTTTGGTGTTGTTAAAAAATCAAAATCAGGCACTGCCTCTTAAAAAATCAGGTACTATCGCGCTTATCGGACCTCTGGCAGATGCCAAAGAAAACATGCCGGGAACCTGGAGTGTAGCTACAAAAATGGAAAATGCAGTATCCTTATTGAGAGGTATCAAAGAAGTAGCAGGACCTTCCGTTAAAGTGTTGTATGCAAAAGGAAGTAATTTAGATTATGATGCAGATTTCGAGACGAAGGCAACGATGTTTGGCAAAACATTGCACCGTGATGATCGTTCTAAAGAAGAACTACTGGCAGAAGCATTAAAAGTAGCCAACCAATCTGATGTGATTGTGGCGGCACTTGGAGAATCTGCAGAAATGAGCGGAGAGTCCAGCAGTCGTACTAATTTAGAAATTCCGCAAGCACAGAAAGATTTATTACAAGCTTTACTTAAAACAGGGAAACCGGTTGTTTTGGTTTTATTTGACGGACGTCCGTTAGTATTGAATCAAGAAAATGAAACGGTTCCGGCAATTTTAAATGCTTGGTTTGCGGGAAGTGAAGCAGGATATGCTATTGCAGATGTTTTATTCGGTGATGTTAATCCATCAGGGAAGTTAACATCGACTTTTCCAAGAAGCGTAGGGCAAGTGCCTATTTATTATGCCCACAAAAATACAGGAAGACCACTTGCTAATACAGAAGGGAAATTCGAAAAATTCAGATCCAATTATATCGATGAGAGAAACGAACCCTTATTTCCATTTGGATTTGGTTTAAGTTACACCACTTTTGAGTATTCAAATTTGAAAATTTCATCCGATAAGGTGAATTTTGGCGGAAATGTAAAAGTAACTGTCGAGGTTGCCAATACAGGAAATTTTGATGGAAAAGAAACCGTACAATTATACATTAGAGATTTAGTTGGTTCTGTAACAAGACCTGTTAGAGAATTAAAAGGTTTCCAAAAAATAGCCCTTAAAAAAGGAGAAAAACAAACCGTGACTTTTGAGATCACAGTTGAAGATTTAAAATTTTATAATTCTGATTTACAATTCGTAGCAGAACCTGGGCAGTTTGATGTTTTCGTAGGAACAGATTCAAATGCCGATAAGAAAGTTAGTTTTGAGTTAACTAAATAGTTGGTTTGTTCTATTGGTCAGCCCTTCGTGTAGTTAGCGAAGGGCTTTTTTTTAAAAGAAACATTTATTTTTTAAACCATCATAATTTTAATTCTTAGATAATGAATACAATTAAAGTAGTTCGAACATTTCTTTTTTTGATAATATTGGCCATTTTTTCTTCCTGTGGTAGTAAGAAAAATGGTGTAGTGGCACATCGCGGCGCCTGGAAAACCAATAAGTTACCTGAAAATTCTATCGCAGCGCTTAGACATGCCATCGATTTAAAAGCAGCAGGTTCAGAATTTGATGTTGTAATGACAGCCGATGATTCCCTTGTAATCAACCATGATCCGCATTACAATAAATTGATTATTGAGGAAACTAACTATGTGGATTTAATTAAGTTCAGACTCTCTAATGGAGAAAAACTTCCAACACTTTACGAATATATTGCCGAAGGAAAAAAGAATAATAAACAGACTCTTTTGGTGTGTGAAATAAAACCTTCAGGAATAAGCAAAGAAAGAGGACAAAAAATTGCACGCATGGCGGTTGAAATTGTAAAGAAACTTAAAGCCGAAAAAATAACCGGTTATATCAGCTTTGATTATGAAATTTTAAAGCAGATTAGAAAAGTAGATTCAAAAGCTACTTTGCAATATCTGGAAGGCAATAAATCACCTGCGGAAGTTAAATCAGATCAGATTACAGGTATTGATTATCATTATTCCGTTTTCAAAAAACATCCTGAATGGATCAAAGAAGCAAAAGAAAACCATATCATTTTAAATGCATGGACGGTTAATGATCCAGCAGATATGGATTGGATAATTGCGAATAATTTTGACTATATAACTACAAATGAACCCGAACTTTTGAAGGAAAGAGTAAAGGGGAGAAAATAGAATAAAGAAATGTTTTTAGATGAAATAATTTCTTTATAAAATTAAAATCATATGAAAAATATATTTGTACTGCTGACAATTTTTCTTTTGTCCCTTTTGATGTTGTATAGTAGTAATATGGCAGCTCAAAATACGAACATACCGGGAAAAACAGAATGGTTTGATCCGGAAAAACCAGCAACAACCTATTGTAATCCCATCAATATTGGGTACAATTATACGACTCAAAATCATAATGGAATTCCGGAATCCCGCCGTTCGAGTGCCGATCCGGTGATTATCACTTATAAAGGGGATTATTATTTATTTGCCACCAATCAGGCCGGTTTTTTCTGGAGTAAGGATATGTCTGATTGGAAATTTGTTTACGGTAGTTTTCAAAGAAATCCCGGAGACGATGATCAATGTGCACCGGCAGCCTGGGTGGTAAACGATACCCTGTTTTATGTAGGTTCAACTTGGAAAAAAGACCATCCGGTTTGGAAAACAGCTGACCCAAAATCAGGACGATGGACAAGGCATGTCAACACTGCAATGCTGCCAACCTGGGATCCAGCCATTTTTCAGGATGATGATAAAAAAGTGTATATGTATTATGGTTCAAGCGGTAAATTACCGCTAGTGGGTGTTGAGGTAGATTATAAAACCTGGCTTCCAAAAGGAAATCAGGCTGATTATGCCAAACTATATGCTGCAACAGAAGTCGAAGACATTCAGAAACCTTATGGACAGGCAAAAGCAGTCGTTGGATTAGACCCTTCAATACATGGCTGGGAACGTTTTGGACCAAATAATGATATGGAGCCCGCTCCCTGGGGGAATTTTATTGAGGGAGCCTGGATGACCAAACACAACGGAAAATATTATATGCAGTACGGAGCACCCGCTACCGAGTTTAAAGGTTATGCAAATGGAGTTCACGTAGGCGATAATCCATTAGGGCCATTTGTCTATCAAAAACACAATCCAATGTCGTATAAACCCGGAGGTTTTGTAATTGGAGCAGGCCACGGAAATACTTTTGCTGACAATTATGGAAATTATTGGAATACAGGTACCTGTAAAATCTCTATAAAAGACCGTTTTGAACGCCGCATCGATATGTTTCCGGCCGGATTTGATCAAGATGGAGTAATGTATTCTATTACAACATACGGTGATTTCCCGATTGTTCTGCCAACCCAACAACGGGATCAGACCAAAGGAGCCTCGTCAGGTTGGATGTTACTTTCCTATAAAAAGCCCGTGACAGTTTCTTCTTCTGAAGCTTGTAACGAGGTGGAGACACACAGGATGGACAACGGTGGTAAAAAAGTATATGAAAAAATCTGTTACGATGCTTCAAACCTGACTGACGAAAATATTCAGACCTACTGGTCCGCAACATCCGATCAACTGGGAGAGTGGTTGCAACTTGATTTGGGAAGAAATATGGAGATTAAGGCGCTGCAAATCAATTATGCAGATCATAAAGCCACGCAGTACAATAAAGCAATGGATATTTATTATCAGTATAAAATATGGATGTCCGATGATGCCCAAAATTGGACTTTAGTGGTTGATAAATCAGCCAATGATAAAGATGTTCCTCATGATTACGTTGAATTAACAAAACCAATTAAAGCGCGTTATATAAAGATGGTCAACATTCATAATGCTTCAGGGATGTTTGCTATTTCAGACTTCAGAGTTTTCGGAAACGGATTGGCAGAAAAACCAAAAGCAGTTTCTGATTTTAAAGTGAAAAGAAATACAACCGATCCCCGTAATGCGATTATTTCATGGACAAATAAAACAGACGCTATAGGTTACAACATCTACTACGGAATTACGCCTGATAAATTGTACAATAGTATCATGGTCTATGGTGATCGTACTTATGATTTCAGAGGTCTGGACAAAGGCACAAAGTATTATTTTGCAATTGAACCTTTTAACGAAAACGGTATTGGTGCCAAAAGTAAAATTATTGAAGTAAAATAGCTGTTGAGCGCAATTAATTTTGACACATAGGAGATTACTAAGCAAAAATGCTGCACAATTTTCCTTATCTCTCCACCATTTGTCTGGCTGAGCGGAGTCGAAGCTCTTTTTCCCTAACCAGCCTTCGACTTCGCTCAGGGTGACAATAATGCATAAAAGAATGTTTAATTGATATCTAGAGGGTGTTTTTAACGAGACAAACATAGGAGAGATATAGTTTGTAAAGTCAGATAAAGTCGTTTCACTTAAAATAAATCACATAAAGTTAGGTGAAAAAATTGTGATTTTCTAAAAACACCATAAATGTTAGTTTTAAATCTATATTTCTATGTGTTAAATAAATTTAGCAGTATTACACCCGACAGCTAAGTAAAATTATTTTTTGAGTAGTGAAATCCTGAAAAGGCTGATTCCAAACAAAAAAGCTTAGAATCAGCGTTTTTTTATAGAAAAGCACTAAGAAAAAGTAGTCGAGTTGTAAAGAATTTTGTTCCTTTGTAAGGCTCGATAAAAAAGAGCGCTTAACCCAAAATGCTATAAAAACCATGAAAAAAACGATTCTTTTAACTGTTTTAGCTTTAAACGGATTGACATCTTTTGCGCAGTCAAATGATGAAAAAAACATTAAATTATTCTACAAAAAGGCCTTAACCGAGTCAAAATGTTATACTTGGTTAGAATATTTGTCAAACGATATCGGAAGTCGTTTATCAGGATCTCCCACTGCAGCAGCAGCAGTTCAATACACCAAATTGCAATTAGATAGACTGGGACTTGACAAAGTATATTTGCAGGAAGTAATGGTACCACACTGGGTTCGTGGAGAAAAAGAGACTGCCTATATCTTAGACAATAAAGCAAAAACGGTGGTTCCGATTTGTGCTTTGGGTGGATCAGTTGCAACAGCTAAAGGTGGTCTTACAGCTGAGGTAATTGAGGTGAAAGGAATCAAAGAATTAGCAGAATTAGGAGATAAAGTAAAAGGAAAAATTGTGTTTTATAACAGACCAATGAATCCGGAGAACATTGAAACTTTTACTTCTTACGGAGCTTGTGTAGATCAAAGATACGCCGGTGCAAAAGAAGCCGCTAAATTGGGAGCAGTAGGAACTATTGTTCGCTCTATGAATTTGCGTTTAGATGATTTTCCACACACAGGGGCACAAAGTTATGGTGATTTGCCAAAAGAGCAATACATTCCAACAGCGGCAATTAGTACAAATGGTGCCGAATTGTTAAGTGCATCTTTAAAGAGAAATCCGGCTTTGAAATTTTATTTCAAACAATCTTGCGAAACCTTACCGGATGTTTTGTCTCATAACGTTATTGGGGAATTGACAGGTAAAGAACACCCTGAAAATATTATGGTTGTGGGCGGTCATTTAGATTCTTGGGATTTAGCAGACGGATCACATGATGATGGAGCAGGGGTAGTACAAAGTATGGAAGTACTTCGTATTCTTAAAAATTTAGACTACAAACCTAAAAATACCATTCGTGTAGTATTGTTTATGAACGAAGAAAATGGTGGAAAAGGTGGAGCGAAGTATGAAGAAATTTCAAAGAAAAACAATGAAAATCATATTTTTGCCTTAGAAAGTGATTCAGGCGGATTTAGTCCAAGAGGATTTTCTATTGAAGCAGATGATACTAATTTGAAAAAGATACAAGGCTATAAAGACCTTTTCGAGCCTTATTTAGTGCATAGTTTCACCATTGGACATGCAGGTTCAGATATTAATCATTTAACATCAAAAGCAATTGTAAAAGCAGGTTTAAAACCGGATTCTCAACGTTATTTTGATTATCACCACGCTGCAAATGATAAATTTGATGCAATTAACAAAAGAGAATTAGAACTAGGAGCGGCAACTATGACTGCTTTAATGTATCTAATGGATCAAAACGGAATTGAGACGCCTAAAGTAAATTAAGGTTTCTTAAATAAAATGATAAAAGCTGCGAGTTCAATCTTGCAGCTTTTTTTTTAGATCAAGTTGTGCTGTATAGAGAGTTCTCCTGCTCCTTTTTAATTCTATACGTAAATTTTTTAGCACGCGGATTTGGCAGATTGCGCAGATTTTTTTTGTATTTGGTAAATAAGATCAGCCTAATCTGCCAAATCTGCGTGCAAAAGAAAATCTTTGCTAGTCTTGCGGTTAATTTTTTAATCGTAAAATAAAGACAAGGTTTGCAAAGTTTATTTATAGCATTACGACTTCTTTTTAATTCTATACGTAAATTTTTTAGCACGCAGATTTGGCAGATTGTACAGATTTTTTTGTATTTGGTAAATAAGATCAGCTTAATCTGCCAAATCTGCGTGCAAAAGAAAATCTTTACTAGTCTTGCGGTTAATTTTTTGATCGTAAAATGAAGACAAGGTTTGCAAAGTTTATTTATAGCATTACGACTTCTTTTTAATTCTATACGTAAATTTTTTAGCACGCAGATTTGGTAGATTGCACAGATTTTTTTGTATTTGGTAAATAAGATCAGCTTAATCTGCTAAATCTGCGTGCAAAAGAAAATCTTTGCTAGTCTTGCGGTTAATTTTTTGATCGTAAAATGAAGACAAGGTTTGCAAAGTTTATTTATAGCATTGCGACTTCTTTTTAATTCTATACGTAAATTTTTTAGCACGCAGATTTGGCAGATTGCGCAGATTTTTTTGTATTTGGTAAATAAGATCAGCTTAATCTGCTAAATCTGCGTGTAAAAGAAGCCCTTTGTGAACATTGTGATTATAAAAAAGCAATCGCAATCGTTACCGATTAAACCCTGATTGCAATACTGTAATACAAAAAGAGAATCGGGATATTCGAGAGCAGGATCAGAATTTTAATTCCGATATCCTTTCTTTGTTCCGATAGCTGAATAAATTTGTCCGTCAAATGAAATAACATGATAGCATTTACGATCAGTGCAGAAAAAGCAAACGGGCTGGCAACGACCAACAGAGTTGTACTTCCATTCGAAAGTATATAAAAAACGAAAAATAACGTACTGATTGTAAACGAACCAATGGTCAGATCGATTGATTCGGTTTCAGTAAAAGTTCTGTTGTTACTAGTTCTCATGATTTTAAATATTAAATGTTTTTTGAATAGATTGAATTGGCGTGTGCAACATTTTTGAAAAATCCAGATAGTAAAACGGAAGCGCTTGTTGGCCTCTTTTGTATTGTTGAATGAAATAATTCATTTGTTTTGGATAAAAAAGCGTACCCGACGAGATTACAAGAAATAAATACAGACTTTTTTTGCCATTCCCCAAAAGATAATATTGCATTCCGATTTCTTCACGAACGGAAATACCAGTATTGGTCAGAACATGAATGATGTCATGATCTTCTAGTTTTGGCTGAATATCAAACTGATTTTTAGTAAGGAAGGTTCCCAGTCCAAAACCTAAACTCTCTGCCGGATAGGTTAATAATGTAGTTTTGTCAATGTCCCAAGGTTTGTTTTTTTTGAAATATTTTTGATACGGTTGTTTAGTATGTTCGTACATTTTTTCAATAAGACGATCTTTCATAAGGTGGTTAATTTTTAAAAGTTCTTTGAGTTTCAAAGTTAAATAAGAAATAAAAAAGCTAATTTTATTGTAAATCAGCTTTCGTATTTTTAGTAATTATCTAGTACTGTAATTAACAGTTTAGAATCGGAGAGGTTAGAGGGTGAAACCACTTTTTCTTCCAGCGGAATCGCGTTTCCATATCTTTCTTTTAATACTTTTTGTACTCTTTCATCGACTAAATTAAAATCTTTCAATTCCTGTAGGTTACACAATTCAATGTCGGCACCGTTTTTATATATTTTCCAAACCAGTTCTGAGCAATAAATTTTAGTATCGGTCCATTCAAAATAGGCATCATATTGTTTACCCATAAATTGATTGCCGTAGTTTTTCATTTTCTCAAGTGTTTTTGAATCCAGAACAGCAGTGGCGTTTTTTAGCCTTTTCACGACGTATTTGCCGTCTTTTCCATGTTCGATCCACTTGTCCAATGGAGTTAGTTTTACGGGCTGTACGGCTTCAAAAACGAATTGTTTTCCATTCACGGTAAAAATGATTCCACAATGAGAAAATTTTGACCTGGTTGCAATACGGACTGCCTCACACTGACTGGATTCCGAGGTCTGAAAAATAATATCGCCATCTTGTATTTTAGCCAAAACACTATTTTCCTGTTTGGATTTCGAAAAGGAATTCATTGGGAAAAACAGTAACGTCACATAAAGGGCACAAGAAAAACTGATTAAAAAACTTACTATAAGGAAAATATATTTTGTCTTCTTCATTTTAAAAATTTAAAGTAAAAAGTAAAGTACTTTGAAGTACAAAGTAAATGATAAAAAAAATAGCTGCCAAATAAAATGACAGCTATTTTTAAAATATAAAGTGACCTATTTTTTAGATTCTGAAAATTCCTCCAACAGCGATAATTCGTTGTAAAAAGAAGAAATCCTGTGAAGCACTATCTTCACTACTTCTTGTAGTTCTGATGTCCTGCATGTTGATATAACCACCTTTTAACTCTCCCTGAAGATAGAAATATTTAAAAAAGGTAAAGTTAATCCCCGCTTTTGCAGACAATCCATAACCTGAAATATGAAAATCGTCATGACGTTCTTTTCCTAGCAAAGTTGTATTCGTTTTAGGATATAAAACTCCGGCTCCTAACCCTTCAGTCAAATTGATTTGAACTTTGTCTGTATTTGGTAATCCAAACCATTCTGAGATATCATCATGTCTGGAAACTTCCGTATTTACATAGTTCAGACCATCGGTATGCTCATACATTAAGAATTTACCATCTGTAAAGTCAACGGGAGTATTGTTGTAAACCCCATTGTTTGTTGAGCCAATTTGATCCGAAGGCAAATTAACATAACCCGATACATTTGCGGTTTGATCCTGAGTCATTACATACTTCATATGATCCCAACCGATAGCAACGCTATAATGATCATTAATGAAGTATCCCAATCTAAAATTCGTTTGCGGAATGGTCATATTAGCTGGATTTACATAGTCAATATGCCATCCTTTTGGTTTGTCATGAGCAGTCATGTTATCAACTGTAAAGTTGTAATCTTTTCCTCTGAAATTGACATCAGACTTGGTATAACTGTCTCTGTTACCACCCCATGATACAAAGAATTTTCCTTTGTTATGGGCGGTATATCTTTCTACTGCGATTTCTTCCTGTGCAAAAGTGTTTAATGAAAAACCCAATAAGACAAAAAATAAAAATTTAGTTTTCAATGAACTTAGTATTAAAATTTAAAATGAGTTAACCGTTTTTCTGATCGCAACCAATTTGGTCATTAAACCTTCAAAATAGTCTAAATGTAACATGTTGGCACCATCACTTTTTGCATTAGCAGGATCAAAATGAGTTTCGATAAAAATACCGTCAACCCCAACAGCAATACCTGCTTTGGCCACAGTTTCGATCATATCAGGTCTTCCACCTGTAACACCGGCAGTCTGATTTGGCTGTTGTAAAGAATGCGTAACATCAAGAACTGTAGTAGCATATTGTTGCATAGTAGGAATTCCTCTGTAATCAACAATCATATCTTGGTAACCAAACATAGTACCACGATCGGTAACCATTACATTCTCGTTATGACAATCTAATACTTTCTGAACGGCATGTTTCATGCTTTCAGGGCTCATAAATTGTCCTTTTTTCAAGTTTACCACTTTACCTGTGTTTGCAGCAGCTACCACTAAGTCCGTTTGACGCACTAGGAAAGCCGGAATTTGCAAAACATCAACATATTGAGCAGCCAGATCGGCATCTTCGTTCGTGTGAATATCTGTTACCGTTGGAACATGAAAAGTTTCAGAAACTTTTCTTAAAATTTTTAAGGCTTTTTCGTCACCAATTCCTGAAAAACTATCAATTCTGGAACGGTTTGCTTTTTTAAATGATCCTTTAAATACATAAGGAATCTGAAGTTTGTCGGTAATACCAACTAATTTTTCGGCAATTCTAAGCGCCATTTCTTCTCCTTCAATAGCACAAGGACCTGCTAATAAAAAGAAATTTCCGCTATCTGTATGCTTAATTTGTGGAATATGTTGTATGTTCATAGTATGTTTTTTTTGACAGTGCAAAGGTAGTTATGATTTATGAGTTTGAGATGAAGATTTAAGAATTTTTTAAGAGCTAATAGTGCTGATGCTGTAGGCTTTTTCGTTTAAATTAAATTTTTCAGCCGTCATGATTAAATATGGGTTTGATTTATAAAATTTGAATTCTGTTTTTTTAAAATTGATTCCAAAAGAAAGTTTATACATTTTAAATTCTTTGCGCTCACGAGCGGGACGCTCGTGAGCGCAAAGAGAATCAAACATCAATTAATAATAACAATAACTCTAGTCCTGCTTCAAACGCAATCCCATCGGAACCATCAAAATTCCTTTTTCGTAAATGTTCAGATAAAGTTTAAGGGGTTTCTTTTGCCCGTCCCATTTCAGTTCATACACATTCAGGAATCCGGCTCCCATATCACTTCTTTTCGTAGGGAAAGGGCAACAGGTTTCTAATCGCGTATAAGTGATTTTTTCTCCGTTTGGACCAGCCAAAGCATTTAAAAAACGGGTTTCGTTTAAAGCTTCATCTTTTGTGTTTCTGTAAAAAATATTCACAGGATAATCTGGATCGAAACCGTACTTTTTGTCGTTACTGAATAAAGTAATGATAAAGGTATTGTCTTTTTTTAATACTAAATCAGGAGCATTATCGTTTACATTTTTTAAAGTGGACTTTGTACTGATACAAGAGGTTACCGAAAGAAGTAAAACGATAAAAAGAACTGTTTTTTTCATGTTGAGTGCGTATTTTGTATTACAAATGTAAGCCGTAAAAATGGTTTTTAAAATAATCTGGATTAAGAAAAATACAGACAGAAATACATTAGATTAAGTCTTAAATTTTCTTAGATTCTGTTGCTACAGTGAGACCGGAATTTAATTTTAAGATACCAATTACAATCAGATATTGTGCCACAAGATAGGTTAACATTATAAAAAAAGAACTTTTCTCAATTGGGGCGTAAAATTTATTGATTGCCAGAATGCTGTCTGAAATAACAAACATAACGGCACCAATAAAAACGTATTGATTACCGGGTTTTTTCCAGATTAAGAACCCGTTAAAAGCTAACAGTAACATAAAAGAAATTACGGATGCATAAACAATCACAGGGATTTTTAATTCTCCTAAAGAAGGTAATAAAACAGTCAACATCCCGATTAAGTAACAGGCGATAACGAGACTTCCAATTAGAAAAAGGGTTCTTTTTTTCTTGTTTTGAGTTTTAGTCTGTTTATTAAAAAGAACGCAATAAACGAGATGTGACAGAAGAAACGAAACCAAACCTAAAATGAAATAGATCTCAGCAATATCTGCAAAAAGTAAAATTACATCTCCAATCCAGGAAAATAATAAGGCAGTTAAAAGGGTATTCTTTGATGGGAATTTTTTATAAAAATAAACGCCAAATCCTAACAAGGGAATCAGAATGGGTTTTAAAAATAAATCAAAACTCTCGTAGCCCGAAAGTAAGAGCAAAAGATAAACAGTACTAAAACCAATATAGATTTTAAGAAGCGGGGGATTTTTCATAGTAAGTTTGGGTTATGAATTGGCGAGTTGATTTTGGTTAGTTTTAAAATCAATAGTAACAAAATACAGGGAAATTAAAAAGGATAACGTCAAATAACCAATAACGACATAATTGGCAAATGGGAATACAACATTCAAACCAAACCAATCACCATAATAGGTGATAATCGCAATGGCAATTGTAAAACGAAAGCCCTCCCACAAAGGGGCATATTGGCTTTTATCCATCAGTTCACTATAACTGTAGATCGTAATCAAAATAAAAAAGCCGTAAACAAAGATATTGGGCAGGCCGATTTTGGCAATATTGTCAAACAAATAAGTGACGAATAAAAGGGTTATGAGAACCTGAGCAACAGACCAATAAATCAGTTTTTGAGAATTATGGATACCGTATTTTTCAAAATTAAAAACATTTTCAATTTTGTTTACGGGGTATAATTCTTCAAAATTTTCAGGTCGCCAGCCTGTTGGTTTAAACCAGATGGTGAGTTTATCTTTCCATTTTGGAGCACGCCAGGCGTCTTTGATCAATAAAGTCAAATGTTGGAAATTAATTCGAATAGGATTCCAGGTACTTGCCGGTCTTGTAATTCCAAAAACAGGAGGAACATCATCCAATTCCTCTTGGAAAGTGCCAAAAAGTTTGTCCCAAAAAATGAATATTTGCGAATGATTTTTGTCTAAATATTCCGGATTTATAGCGTGATGCACCCGATGATGAGAGGGCGTTACCAAAATATGCTCAACAAACCCCATTTTCTTGATATGTTTGGTGTGATACCAAAATTGCAAAAACAAATGAAGCGGCAAAGTTATCGCAATAACAGAGGCAGGAACACCAAGTAAGGCGGCCGGAATCAATAAAAAGGTGAATAAGTTGACTAAGCTGGCAATAGGTTGTCGCAGCGCACAAGCCAAATTAAATTCTTCACTGCTATGATGAATAGCATGTTTGTTCCAGAGAAAATTAATCTGATGCGCCAATCGGTGGCTCCAGTACCCATAAAAGTCGATGACAAAAAAGGCAATACAATAGGAGAGGACATTGGCTTCTAAATGGTAAAGTGCAATTTTAGAAACCATCCATTCGTACGAAATAAAAGTCAGACTAAGGCCCAAAACATCTTTTACCGAATTGGTAATTCCTGAACTAATACTCGACACGCTGTCTATTAAAGGTGCAGTATCATCCTTTTTATAGAGCCCGTATATTTTTTCGATTATAATTAATACTAAAAAAACAGGCGTAGCGATAATTAATATTTTTCCATATTCTTCCATAAAAAAAAACATTCAATTTTAATCAAATATAGAATAAAATTGAATGCTTTTTAAAATATTCCGGACTTAAACAATTTCGGCGCTAAGACCCGCTTCCAAAAGTTGTGTGCATTGTGGTTTTAACTTGTCCATCGGACCCGTTTTTACCGCGCATTTTCCGTTGTAGTGTACAATTAAGGAACATTGTTCCGCTTGTTCTGAAGTGTGGCTGCAAACACGCATTAAAGTATCAATTACGTGATCAAAAGTGTTTACATCGTCATTGTAAACAATGATTTCGTTATTAAAACCTACAGCTTCCTTTTCCCGAACCCTTTCTCTTACTTTTTCTTTAGTACTCATTTTGTTTAGATTTTTGTACTGTTGTAATTACTGACTAATTTACGTATTTTAATGAAACCCAGTTATTTCTTTGGAACTTTTTTACGTAAGTCAATCCCTTTTCTGTGCACGAAGCATCGATAAATGGAATGTCTTCTTCGTAAAAACCGCTTAAAAGCAAAGTCCCTTTTGGATTTAAACAATCCACATAGGCATGCATATCGTTTAGTAAGATATTACGGTTGATATTAGCAATTATCAAATCGTATTTTTTACCTTCCAATAAAGCAGCATCGCCTTCATAAACGGTAATATGTTTACAGTTATTGCGTTCTGCATTTTCAATTGAATTCAGATAACACCAATTATCAATGTCAATCGCATCAATTGGCTCGGCGCCTTTCATTTCAGCTAAAATGGCTAAAATTGCTGTTCCGCAACCCATGTCTAAAGTTTTCAAACCGGCAACATCTGTTTCCAATAAATGCTGAATCATCATGTGAGTCGTTTCATGGTGACCCGTTCCGAAACTCATTTTTGGTTCAATGATAATGTCAAATTCGGCATTTGTTTTTTCGTGAAAAGGGGCGCGAACATGGCATTTTCCATCCACATCAATTGCTTCAAAATTCTTCTCCCATTCCTCGTTCCAGTTCACTTGATCGATTTCTTCAAAAGTATATTCGATTTTGAATTCTTCCGATTGTAAAATATAAATGTCATCCAGAATAGTTTCATCCCATAAATCTTTCTTCACAAAAGCTGAAATTCCATTTTCAGTTTCTGTAAAACTTTCGAATGCTTTTTCTCCCAATTCAGCAATTAATATTTCTGATCCTAGTTCTTTTGGTTCAATAGTAAAATGATACCCTAAATATATATTCGACATAAATAATTTTTTTGCAAAGGTAAGAATACAAAGGAGAAGTTGTTTATAAATATGTTAGAACGTTGTCAATTTTGGGATAATTTTTAGACATAAAAAAAGCGATACTGTTACGTATCGCTTTTAGTTTTATATAAATCTAAAATTAGATTGCTGTTACAATAGCTAAAAAGTCATCTGCTTTTAAAGCTGCTCCTCCGATAAGACCACCATCTACATCCGGTTTAGAGAAAATTTCCTTAGCGTTATCCGGTTTTACAGAACCGCCGTATAAAATTGAAACTTCATCAGCAATGTCAGCTCCGAAAGCTTTACGAACCACCTCTCTGATAAATTCATGCATCTCTTGTGCTTGCTCCGGTGAAGCAGTCTCTCCGGTTCCGATTGCCCAAACAGGTTCGTAAGCCAAGACAATTTTAGACCATGATTCTTTTGCAATGTGGAACAATCCGTCACGCAATTGATTTTCAACAATATTAAAATGATTTTCGGATTGACGGTCTTTTAATTCTTCTCCAAAACAGAAAATAACAGTCATATCATGTTTCAAAGCAGTATCTACTTTGTTTGCGATTAAAGCGTCAGTTTCATGAAAAATAGCTCTGCGCTCCGAGTGACCAAGGATTACGGTAGTGACACCAATACTCGTCAACATATCTGCAGAAATTTCTCCTGTAAAAGCACCACCTTCAGCTTGGTGAACGTTTTGTGCAGAAACTCCAATAGTGGTGTTTTTTAATTTAGCCACAGCTCCGGCCAAGTTTACAAATGTTGGTGCAACAATTACCTGAGCGGTAGTTTGAGCTGGTATTTTGGTGATTAATTCGCTTAATAATTCTTCAGTTTGTTCTGCGTTTTTATGCATTTTCCAGTTTCCTGCGACAATCTTTTTTCTCATTTTGGTAGTTTTTAGTATTCTTTTAATTTTTTGTTTTTTATTGAAGTTGCAACTGATTTTTTATTGCATTTTATTTTAATCCTTGTAAAGTCGAATTGATCAGATCAAAATCTTTTTCGATTGCACGGTACAATACAATTTTTCCGGTTTTATCAACAATGATGTATCTTGGAATCCAATCTAAGTCAATTGCTTTTCCGAAAACTCCTTTCATACCGTCAGTCATCATAAAATGATCTCCTTTTATTTCGTGTTTTTCAATTCCGATTTTCCATTTATCTGCGGTCTTATCGGCAGAAAGAAATAAATAAGAAACATCAGGATTATTGGCTTGTAGCTCTTTTACTTTTGGCATTGCTTTTACACAATCACCACACCAAGAAGCCCAAACTTCGATTACCAAAGTTTTTCCCTTGTATTTTTTTAGAATGTTTTTAAAACTTACCTGACTGTCATCGGTAGCTAATAATTTTTGAGAAAGCGCTTCTTTTGAAAAACTGGTTTTCTGAGCTTGCGAACATGAAAAAGTAATAAAGGCAATGAGGATTAGAGCTATTTGTTTCATAGTAAGAGTTTGGTTTATTATTTGAAATACCGAATTCACAAAGTTAAACAAACAAATCGAATGCCAAATGGAGATTAACAAAATTTGAACACTGCTTTGTTTTATCACAAAACAGGAAATTTCGGTTAAAAAAAGAGGTCTGAAATCGTAATAGTTCGTTGTGAAAATCTAATTTCGGAGTAAAATCTTGAGAGAGGATTTCTAAAAAACTAAAAAAAATCGTTTTTTCAGTTTTCAAAAGAGTTTTCAAAGCAAAAAAACGCCAAAAATTTCTTTCTCGCGTTTTTTTTAGCAGTATTAATTTAGCTCATAATTTCCGTTAGCCCATTTTTTGCAGGGAACAATCCAACCGTCTGAGGCTTTGAATAAAAAGCCATGTTTTAAACCGGTATTTAATTCGATTTCTTTGAAGTGATTGACTTTCAATTTTGAAGTTTCTTTTCGTTTGATAGCCGAAACTCCCAGAACATCTGATTTTTCATAAATGGTCAGAATGTTTCCACAGAAATTGATGTCCGGAATTTCTTCAATATCAATATCTCTGAAACTGCCAATAAATACAAAATTAACCTCCGGATTTGCCAGATAAGTAGAAACATACTGTGCAATATAACCGCCCATTGAGGTTCCGATTACAGTTATCTTGTTGGGTTTAACTCCTTCTTTTATTAGTTTGTTGATTTGTTTTACCACTTTTTCCGCATAACGGGCTGCGTTGGTGTTTTTCTTTCTTTTCTCACTAAAAACGATAAAATTATCTGCTTTAAAAGAATTGATTATTTCGTTGTATTCGGCTTTACCGTACTCAGGATGAGCTTCATTCAAATCGTGTTCTTCTATAAATTTATTGTGCAGAAAAAAGATATAAGCTTGGTTTGGATTATTTGATTGGGTTTGACTAAAGCCAAAGAAACAGGAAAGTGTAAGAAGTAAAAAAGGAATAAGACGAAATGGTTTTTTCATTGTGGTTTTTGATTTAGTTTAATTTTTTTGATTTTTTTTAATCTGTCCTCTATAGCTTTTATTTGATATGATTTTCAACGTCCATCATCTCATGCAGAATACGGATGATTTCTAATTGATTCTTTTTTATATTTATTTTATAGAAGATAAGATGTGATTTTACTTTTGAACGAAAATAGTCTTTTCTTATTGCCCCAAAATCAGTACCGGAATTTGGTTTTAAGCATAAATATTCAATTTCTTCAAATAATAAATTTAAATATCGGTCAGCTTGTTCAATCGACCAATTTTCAGCGGTGTACAGCCATATGTTTTCTAAATCTTTTGTTGCTAAATTACTTATTTCGTAATTCATCATTTTGAATGTTTTTCATGAAGATTATTCAAAAATGATTCGCGGTTAAAATCTTTAGCAAATCCGGATTTTTCCCCTTTTTTAAGTTCACTGATTAATTCACTCTTTTTTGTTTCTTCCTGCTCAAACAGTCGTAATGCTGCGCGAACAACTTCACTGGCAGAAGTAAACTTCCCGTTTTTTACCTGACTGTTTATGAAATTATCAAAATAATCTCCAAGTAATATAGAGGTGTTTTTCGGCATGATTTCTAAAGTTTTAATTCAAAGATACCAATTATTGGTATATGTTGTAGCTTAGTTTACTTTATCATTTTTATTAATATAAAATTTATAGGAAATAAAAGTAAAATGGCTGGAGGGAGATTAAACTAAATTATGGATGAACTTGTAAAATGACAATGATAAATAAAAAAGCGCCAATACCTCTAAAATATAGAATATTGGCGCCATTTAAATTACTTCTTTTTTTAAAGACTATAAGCAACATTTGATAGTTTTAAATCGTCAACGTCGTTATAATGCACTTTTTGTACTATAGTTCCTTTGTTCAGAACCACAATGCTAGGATTTGCTCTTTCGATTGTTTTTAAAGCGATTGCGTCACAGAAATAAAAATCAACATTTAAACCGTATTGTTTTTTAGCTTTTGCAATTACGTCCGGTCCGGAAGCTGTCATTGCAATTACTTTGTATCCTTTCGCTTTAGCTTCCTGATTTACTTTTTCCAATTTTTTCATTCCCTCAGGATTAGATAAATTCAAATCGTAGGTAACAAAAATAACTAATTTAGGTTCTTTTAATAATTCGTCTTTGTAATCTGAGTCGTCTTTTACCATAGTAAAATCGTGAATCGGTGGTACATATCCTTCTGTAATTACTTTGTCTTTACGGTCTACAAAAGTGGCGCCTTCAGGAATGTTCATCAGATCTTTTTCGGTGAACTCTTTGTCAACTCCGTTTACTTTGTAGATAAAAATCATTTCAACTACAGATTTAGGAGCACCTTCCGGAATTTCCATTCCTTTTTCGATGTTGTTTCCAACTTTGAATGGACGGAAATCTTTTATAGGATTGTGATTTAATACCCAAACGGCCATAAAAACACATAAAATTACACTGATTAAAGTAATAATATTAGTTAGTAGTTTTGAAAATAAAGGTTTAACTAATTTTTTATTGATAAACAAAATCAAAATGAAGAAAAGCAATACAATATCTTTTGTAAACGACTGCCAAGGCGTAAGATGTAAAGCATCTCCAAAGCAACCGCAATCTTTCACTACATCAAAATAAGCAGAGTAGAAGGTAAGGAAAGTAAAGAAAATGATCAATAGCAATAGGAACCAAATCGTTGCTTTTGCTTTGTAACCTACTAATAACATTACTCCTAAAACGACTTCTAAAATTACTAAAAAGATAGCTAATCCAAGTGCTAAAGGCTCTAAGAACGGCATGTTGAAAACCGGCTCGCTAAAATATTCCGCCAGTTTATAAGAGAATCCAACCGGATCATTAAGTTTGATTAATCCTGAAATAATAAATAATATGCCGACAAACAGTCTGGAGAATTGGGTAATAACGTTTTTCATAATTTAGAATTTAGTTTAAAATTCCAAAAAGTAACCTTGGAATTTGGGATTTCATTTTTGAAATTTATTATTTCATTGGGTTCAAAATCAACGCAAAAATGGAATAATTAATCATGTCCTGATAATTGGCATCAATGCCTTCAGAGACTAAAGTTTTTCCTTTGTTGTCTTCGATTTGTTTTACACGGAGCAGTTTTTGCAGAATCAGATCGGTAAGCGAACTCACACGCATATCGCGCCATGCTTCGCCATAGTCATGATTTTTGGCTTCCATTAATTCCTTAGTAAGTTTAATTTTAGCGTCGTATAATTCGGTTGCTTTTTCTACGTCCAGATCAGGTTGGTCAACAACGCCTAATTCCAATTGAATCAAAGCCATAATCGAATAGTTAATGATTCCGATAAATTCGCCACTTTCATCCTCATCAACTTTGCGAATTTCGTTTTCCTGTAAACTTCTGATTCGTTGCGCTTTTATAAAAATCTGATCGGTTAGTGAAGGCAGTCTCAAAATACGCCAGGCACTGCCATAATCTTTCATTTTATTGATAAATAAAGTACGGCAAACCGTTACTACGCTATCATATTCTAAAGAAGTATTCTTCATTTATTGTTGTATATTTGCTTAATTTTTTTCCAAAAATAAGGATAATTTTTTGAAAGCCTGAGAGGTTTCAAGTTTAAAGTTTCATGTTTTACGTTCAAACTCGAAACTTGAAACAAAATGAACTTGAAACAAAATAAACCCAAACAAGATTGTAATGAATTGCAAAGGACAACTTATAGATTTGTCAGTTCCCAGAGTAATGGGAATTTTGAATTTGACGCCAAATTCTTTTTTTGATGGAGGAAAATACAATAATGAAGACAAGATCATCACAAGAGCAACTAATATACTAACCGAAGGGGCCGATTTTATTGATCTTGGAGGGTATTCCAGTAAGCCAAATGCAGAATTTGTATCGGAGCAGGAGGAAATTGACCGCGTTGTACCGGCTATAGAACTTATTTTAAAGCATTTTCCTGACGCTTTGTTGTCTGTTGATACTTTTAGAGCTGGAGTTGCTAAAGCAAGTATAGAAAGCGGTGCAGCTATTATAAATGATATTGCAGCAGGTGAGTTAGACGACAAAATGTTTGATGTGATTGCAAAATATAACGTACCCTATATTATGATGCACATGCGTGGCAATCCACAGACGATGCAAAGCATGACGCAGTATGACGATATTTTGAAAGAGATGTTGTTTTATTTTTCTGAAAAAGTACAAAAAGCGAGAAGCCTCGGAATTAATGATTTGATACTGGATCCCGGTTTTGGATTCGCGAAAACGACAGATCAGAATTTTGAAGTGATGCAAAAAATGGAACTTTTTAATCTTTTGGAATTACCTGTTTTGGCTGGTGTTTCCAGAAAATCTATGATTTATAAAACGCTCCACATAACGGCAGAGGAAGCTCTAAACGGTACCACAATTCTTAATACCATTGCTTTATCAAAAGGAGCTAAAATACTGCGCGTTCACGATGTAAAAGAAGCGGTTGAATGCGTTACTTTGTTTACTAAAATGAGTTTTAAACAAAATTAATGTAACATTCCGGTTTGTCATTTTAAATCTTACCATTATTTTAAATTATGAAATACTTTAGCTTACTCTTTGTAGTTCTGTTTTTCTCATGCGGGAAAAAAGAAGATGTTTTATTGCCAAAATCAAATGTAACGGTGGTTAAAAATGTAGAAGATCTTTCGCCAATCTACATTTTTTTTAAAACAGATGGCAAGGATACCATCGCTGAAGTAAATCGCAAAAACAGCATCATTTCAACCAATTGGATTTTCAATATTGACAAGCGCTTGCCGCTTAAATTGGTAATTCGCGAAGTAATGAAACTTCAGGAAAAGAAACGAGCCGAGAAAGCACACAAAAACGAAAAAGCAGAGAATTATTATTCGTATGCGGATTCTGTTGGAAAGAATTTAGCCTTTTTGCCTTTCACGAAAGTGCATTATAAAATGGAAATTGCCAATAACAGAAGTCAGCTGTATTTCAAGAAAAATGGAAGGATACAATACAGCGGAAGAAAAACGTATGATTTTCCTAAAAGTGATTTAAAACCGTTTTTGGATAGTTTAGTAATCAATCCTAAGGCTGAGATTAAATTTTCGTATGATAAAAATATGACGTACGGAGATTACATTCAATGTAAAATTCTTGTTGAAAAAATGATACAGGAAAAAATTGATTTTGTATTTATAAATACCGAAGAAGAATTTGTTTTCTAAATCTCCAACCTGAAACAAAGAAAACCTGAAACAAAGGAAACTTGAAACAAAGAAAACCTAAAACAAATCTTTTATTGATGATGATAAGGCTCATTTCTTAAAATCGTAAACCCACGATACAATTGCTCAATAAAAAACAAACGCACCATTTGGTGGGAAAAGGTCATTAAGGAAAGCGAAATTTTACCTTGCGCTTTGCTGTAAACCGTGTCCGAAAATCCGTAAGGACCTCCGATTACAAAAACAAGTGTTTTGATTCCGGAGTTCATTTTCTTTTGTAATTCTTCAGAAAAACCAACGCTGGAGAAGTTTTTCCCGTTTTCATCGAGTAGAATTAGCTGATCGGTTGGGGTTAATTTGGAAAGAATTAGCTCGCCTTCTTTTTCCTTTTGCTGACTCTCAGATAAATTTTTTACGTTTTTGATGTCGGGAATAATCTCTAAATCGAATTTGATATAAAATGACAAACGTTTGGTGTAATCGTCAATCAAAGTCTGAAGCGATTTATTGTCGGTTTTGCCTATGGCGATGAGTTTGATGTTCATGGTTTTTTAGTTTTTTGCCACAGATTAAAAGGATTCGGAAGGATTTTTCTCTAGTTTATTGTTTGCTTTTTTGCCGCGAATTTCACGAATTGGCACAAATTAATATATGAAAAAATGAGCTGATTTTTTTAATTTTTTTTGCCACAAATTTAAAAGATTCAAAAGGATTTTTTCTTTTTTTTAATCTGTGGGAATCTTTTTAATTTGTGGCAAAATTAATGCTATGGCTTCTTATTTTTAAAAACGGTTTCAAAATGTTCTACGACAGGAAACGGCTCGTAATAATGATGTAAAAGTTTCTTCCATTCTAAGTATGCGGCTGAAGTTCTGAAACCTACAGTATGATCTTCCAATGTATTCCAGTCTACTAGTAAAAGGTATTTGTTTTCTATCTCCAGACATTTTTCTAAGCGATGCCCTAAATAGCCTTCAATAGAAGAAATGTACTGACTTGCTTTTGTAAAATCGCTTTCAAATTGAGTTGCCAAATTTGGTTTTACGTAAAGATAGGCTGCTTCCAGAATCATATTTTATGTTGTAAAATTTAAACTACACCAAACAGGTTTTTAAAACCTGTTTGGTTTGATTTAAGTTAGTTTTTAGAAAATTGATTTTCAAAAGTTTTAAATCTGGCGTCCAGATCTTTCAATAGTTGTTTTTTTACAGAAGCATCCTGAATAAAGCTGTAATTGATGCTATTGTAAACATATTTTTTGATCGTTTCATAAGTCACATCAGGATATCTTTTTGCCAGTAGAACATATTGTTCGGTCATGTTGGTTCTTAGAATTCCGGCATCGTCAGTACTAATTACAATTGGGACATTAAATTCTTTATAAAGTGTAAACGGATGTCTGTTCTCTTTTACTTTTAAGATGAATTCGTTACTCGTTAAGTTGATCTCAATCGGAATATTGTTTTTGGCCATATAACGCAACAAGTCGTATGAGTTTGCTTCGTATGCAATATCTACTCCGTGTCCAATTCTATTGGCTCCGGCCGTATAAATGGCGGAGTTAATATGCCAGGTTAAATCCTCCGGTTGCACTAATCCAAGAGTTAATTCTCCTGCGTGGAGTGTGTACTTTACATCGTCAAATTTAGAATGGCAATATTTGAACATGACCATATGAAGCCAGTAATCGTTCATAGAATTTTCACCATGTTCAGGAGAAACAATGTTTACGCCTGCAACTAATTTGCTGTCGTTTGCTGAGATAAAAGCAATAACCAGATTTTTGAATAAATCTACCGGTTCCATAAAACGAAGTACAAAGTTCTGATAACGCATGGTAAAACGATCGTCATCAATTTTTAGTTCCTTATGTAGTTTTGCGACGAAGTTTGTATTGAAATCTTCGGCGTATTTTTTAGCATCTTTTTGTTGTAGTGATTTATACAGTTCATCTAAATACTTTAGAACTGCTTTCTCGTCTTTTTGTGCCGCAGCCTGACGGAGTTTGGTATTAAAATCGGCTAAATCAGCAACATTCATATCACAAGGTATCGTTGATAATTGCGTTTCGATATAACTTACATTTTCAGCAAGGGCTCGTTTTTTTAATTCAAGCATTCCTTCGGCAAAATGCCCGTCAATTGTTGCATAAAACTTATCGAAGGAATCAAAAAACAAGTCGTCAGAAGGAACAGATACCCCGTTGTAATCTTTTGCAGACCAGGTTTGCATCACTTGCTGTTTGTAAAAATCCAGTTTTCCTTTATTTTTAAGTGAAGAAAAGGTTTCCCAGTTTCCATTTGCAGGTTTTGTTTTAGAGACCGCCATAGTTTCTAAATTCAAATAGAAATCTTCAGAAATTGCTCTTTCCAAAAGAGGTTCTGCATAAATTGATCCCGAAAAATGATGGTGTAGATCGCCTCCCTTAGGCATTTGTTGAAAAAAAGCAGTAGAAAGGGCTTCGTTGTTTCTGATTTTTTCCAAATAACGTTCAGCCGATTGAGAAAAGCCGATTTGTGCTATAAAAATACAGAAAAGTGTAATTATCCTTGTCATAGTCTAGGTTTAAATTACATGCAAATGTAGTTATTTTACAGGACTTTTGAAAAGGAAGGGGGAATATTTAAGTAAAGACGCACAGCAGTGCGTCTCTACGGGGTTATTTTTATGAAAAAAGAACATCATGTATATCAGCGGTTCTATCGAAAACACTTTTGGCAAAAGGACAAAGCGGAATAATTTTAAAATCATTGGCCCTTGCGTATTCAACGGCAGCCATGACCATTTTTTTACCAACACCTTTCCCGTTGAATTCTTCATTTACTTCTGTATGGTCAATGATGAATTTGGTGTCTCCGGCCCAGCTATAAGTCATTTTTCCCGCTTGTTTTCCGTCTTCTACAGCTTCAAAATATCCTTTTCTTCCTTCGTTTATTTGTTGTATTTCCATGATTGTTAAAATAATGTGGTTTTGATTTCTATTGAATGTGTTAATGTTTTATGAATTGGGCAACTGTTGGCAATGGTTTCTAAACGTTGTCGTTGTGTATCGTCTACCTCGCCGATAATTTCAATTTTTCGGGTAAATAAAGAGACATTCTGATTAGAGTCTCTTTCAAAATCGACCTTAATATTGATTTCAGAAACTTGCCATTGTTTGCGGTTGATGTACATTCGCAATGTAATAAGTGTACAGGCTGCTAATGAAGAAGCTAAAAGTTCAGAAGGACTAAACCCCAGATTTTTACCTCCAATTTCTTGAGGTTCGTCTGCTATTACCGTATTTCCGCTGGCAGATTTTATTTCGGTGCGATACAAGCGCGTGTCAATTTGTGCTGATATAGTTTCCATATGTTATTTCATTCGGGGTTCAGGTAAAGGAACAAACTCAGTTTCTCCCGGGACTTTTGGGAACGTCTGTGCTGTCCAGTCTCTTTTTGCTTTTTCGATTAATTCTTTGTCAGAGGAAACAAAATTCCAGAAGATAAAATGTTCTTCAGGGAAAGGAGCTCCTCCAAAAATATAAACAGTAGAATGAGCAGCAATTTCAAACTCACATAAAGTACTGTCATTTGTAATCAGGATCTGCTTCGGATCGTAAACATGCTCTCCGCTTTTAATACTTCCTTCCAGGATATATAAACCACTTTCTCCATACAGATCTTTTCCAATATTGATTTTTTGAGTCGTTTCACTTTTGATCTCAATAAAATACAACGGACTATACACGGGAACCGGTGATTTTTTATTGAAAGCTTCTCCGGCAATTAATTTATATGAAACTCCATTTTCTTCCCATTGTGGAATATCATCTGCCTCCACATGTGTGAAATTAGGTTCCATTTGCTCTAATTCTTTTGGCAAAGCAACCCAAATCTGTAATCCATGAAGGACTTTATCGGAAGTTCTTAAATATTCGGGTGTTCTTTCGGAATGTACGATTCCTTTTCCTGCGGTCATCCAGTTTACAGCGCCCGGTTTTATTTCGAGTTCTGTTCCCAGACTGTCACGATGCATGATACTTCCTTCAAACATAAAGGTCAGTGTAGAAAGTCCGATATGCGGGTGAGGAGGGACGTCCATATTCTGGTGTTGGTTCAGATGTGCGGGTCCCATATGATCGATAAATACAAATGGTCCGACTGCTCTTTTTTCACGAAAAGGCAATAATCTCCCTACCATAAAATTGCCAATGTTGGCGGCGCGTTCTTCGATAATTAAACTGATGTTTGACATGGTATATTTTTAAAATTGATCTTTTGACGATTGAGATTTATTGTAATTATTGCTGGGGTTCTTTATAATTGGTTTGACAAAGTTACTATCATTATTAAAAATGCAACTTAATGTAGATTAAGAACAGAGTTATCATAAAAGTAAGGATAAATATTTAATTACTAAAGGCCATTTTTAAACCTAAACCTAACAGGTTTTTAAAACCTGTTAGGTTTGAAATATTTACGTAAAAAAAAGGGGTATTTGTACAGAATCGTACAAATACCCCTTTTTAATATACTTTAATTTTATTTAAAACTTCATTCTCTGAATCCTAACTGCATTCAGAATCGCTAATAAAGCGACACCCACGTCAGCAAAAACAGCTTCCCACATGGTAGCGAGGCCGCCGGCACCCAGTACAAGTACAATGGCTTTTACAACAAAGGCTAAACTAATATTCTGCCATACAATTTGTTTGGTTTTTTTACCAATATTTATGGCGGTGTATATTTTTGTTGGCTGGTCGTTTTGAATCACGATATCGGCCGTTTCTATAGTAGCATCACTTCCTAAGCCACCCATTGCGATTCCGGCATGTGCCAACGCAATCACAGGTGCATCATTTACGCCATCGCCAACAAAGGCAATTTTTAGGTCTTTGTTTTTTAAATCCGTAACTTTTTCAACCTTATTTTCGGGTAATAAGTCACCATAAGCCACATCGATATTTAATTCTTTGGCAACGGTATTAACCACAGCTGTTTTATCCCCCGAAAGCATGACGGTTTTTACATTTATTCGATGTAAACTTTCAATGGCCTCTTTGGCGTCTTCTTTTATTTCATCGGCGATGAGGAAATAACCGGCATATTTTTGATTGACGGCTACAACAATTATAGTGAAAGGCGTTTGGTCTATTTCGGTATCATAACTAATATCGAACTTTTTCATTAGTTTGGTATTTCCGGCCAAAATAGCATTGCCGTCAACTGTACCTTTTAGACCGTGACCTGCAATTTCTTCAACAGCGGTAACAACACTGTTTTTTTCTGCTCCGTTGGCATAGTCAATAATGGCAGTACCAACAGGATGTGTTGATTTGGTTTCGAGTGCAGCCGTATATTTTATTAAATCAGCATCGGGAATCCCGACTGCTACTACTTTTTGAACTTTAAAAACCCCTTTTGTCAAAGTTCCGGTTTTGTCCATTACCACAACCTGAATTGCCGCCATGATGTCTAAGAAGCTCGAGCCCTTAAACAAAATCCCGTTTTTACTTGCCGCTCCAATTCCGCCAAAGTAACCCAGTGGAATTGAAATCACCAAGGCACAAGGACAAGAGATTACCAAAAAGACTAAGGCACGATACAACCAATCTTTAAAAAGATAATTGTCTACAAAAAAGTAAGGCAGTAAACAGATCGCGATTGCTGCATAAACCACAATTGGCGTGTATATTTTGGCAAATTTTCGGATAAACAATTCGGTTGGCGCTTTTTTGGAAGTCGCTTCCTGAACCATTTCCAGAATTTTAGACAATTTACTATCGGTATACAAAGTGGTAACTTTTACTTCAGCTACGGCATTGAGATTGATCATTCCCGCAAGGACATTTTCGCCTTTGTTTTTGGTATCAGGTTTACTTTCTCCTGTTAATGCTGCGGTATTAAAGGAAGCTGTTTCAGAAAGAAGTTCGCCATCTAAGCCTAATTTTTCGCCTGGTTTTAATTGAATGATGTCTCCAATTTGAGCATTTTTTGCTTTAATAATTTTAGGCTGATTGTTCTCAAGAATCGTCACTTCATCCGGACGCTGGTCTAATAGTGTTTTGATGTTTGCTTTGGCACGAGTTACTGCCAATGTTTGGAAAGTTTCGCCAACAGCATAAAAAAGCATTACAGCAACGCCTTCGGGATATTCACCAATTGCAAAAGCACCGATGGTAGCAATACTCATTAATAAAAACTCTGAAAAGAAAGCACCATTTCTGGCACTTCCAATTGCTTCTTTTATGACAGGAAAACCAACCGGTAAATAAGCGACTATATACCAAACAATTCTAACCCAACCTGTAAACCACGTTTGAGGTAAATAATTGTCGAAAACAATGGCAATGATTAGTAAAACAAAACTAGTTATTGCCGGAGAAAAAAGCTGAAAAGTAGTCTGATCTCCTACTGAGTGGTCATGTCCATCGTCGTCGCTATGTTTGTTATCATCATGTGAGCAGCAACCTGCTTCTGTATTTTTTTTGGGAGCTGTGTTTTGTTTTGTTTCACAGCAATCAGTATCGTCATTATGTATCATAAAATTTAGATTAGTGAGTGTGTTCTCCACCGCCTTTTTGAGCAGACAATAGATAAAAAGCACCTTGTGTAACAATTTTGCTTGTATTCGGGATTGAAGTTACAAATTTTATTTCAGTATATCCCATATCGGTAGTGCCCGGAATAACCTCAATGGCTTTAAAATGTATTTCTTCAGCTTCCTCTTTAGAATCGTGTTTTCCGCCTTTTTCGGCATGTTCTTCTTCTTGAATAAAGATGAAATATTTATCACCATTTTTTACAATTGATGCTTTTGGCAGTGCCGGCACGGTAGCGCTATTAAGGTTTATATTGGCAGAAACATACATTCCGGAGATTAGTCCTTTAGCATCATCGGGATTTATTTTGGCGTGAACGGCAACTGTTTTACTTTCGTTAGAAAAAGATTTATTGATACCGAATATTTTACCCTTTATGGATTTATTGGATTGGTTGGTCAATATGAAATCGACTTCCTGACCTATTGAAATTGAGCCTAAATCTTTTTCATATACATTTAAATCCAAATGCATTTGACTGTTGTCAACTACTTCAAATAACGGAATTCCTGTTTCCGCAAATGCTCCTTTGGCAATACTGATCTTACCTACATAACCACTTATCGGTGATAGAATAGGGATTAATGCATTGTTGCTGTTTGGGCTAATATTAAGCGCCAGCAATTTGTTTTTTGCCGCTTGTGCTCGTGCTCGTTCTACAGCCAATTTTGCTTTGACCTCCTGAAATGTTTTTCGTGGATTTACATTTTCATCAGCCAATGTTTTTTGACGATTGTATTCTAATTGTAAATACTCGATATTGGCTGTAGCCGATTTGTATTCTTCTAACATTTCTACCACTTCCAGATTTTGAATAGTAGCCAGCACTTTGCCTTTGTTGACATAAGTACCTTCCAAAACTAAAATGTCTTTGACTGTACCTCCAAGTAATGTGGCAATTTTAGCGGAATTTTGAGGAGGAACCGTCGTATACCCATTTGCTTTAATGATCGTGTTAAGGTTACGGTTTTCCACCATTCCAAACTGAATGCCAACTGTTTTAAATTGAGCAGCCGTCAACATTACTTCATTTTCTAATTTCTCGTCTTCCTGAACCTCTTCGGTTTTTTTCTCATTACACGATGTTAGGAGTAATATGAGCATTAGAAGAAAGGCGACAGGGACAAACAGGAGGGTAAAACGCTTTGTTGTATTTTTTATATTTTTCATTATGATGAATATTAGTTATTAGAAATAGAAGGGAATTGTAAACGAATGGCACTTTGATTGTACATATTCAAAGTCTCGGCATATTGTTTTTTTATGTCAATGGCCTGATTTAAAAAACTGATATAAGTCCAATAGCTCATATCGCCATTTGAATAGCTTTTCTGGGCTGTTGTAATAATCTGCTCGGCATATTGCAGGCCTTCTTTTTGATAATAAGACAGCCCTTTTTGTTGTTTTTCAAAATCGTTATTCAATTCTTGTATTTGTAATTCCAAAGAGAATTTATTTTTCTCTAACTCCAATTCTGATTGTGTAATGTTTATCGCTGCGGCTTTGGCTCTAGCGGTATTAACGCCACCAAACAGCGGAATTTGTAAACCCGCCGTAAATCCCTGAAACAAAGATTTAGTATCAATGGTTTGTGCAAAGTACCCTAAACCCAGTTTTGGTGTTCGTAGTGCTTTATAGGTATTCGCTTCTTTCTGATACACCGAAATTTGTTGCTGATAGTACTCTGTCATTAGGTTTTCTACTTTAGACTTGTTGGAATCTGCAAGTGTTGTAAACTGTAAAGAGGTCGTGGTATCAGGCACAATATCTTCTTTAGTTTGAACAAAAAACTGCAACTGTTTTTGATAAATAGTCAAATCGTAGGCTAGCTGCTCTTTTTGAGTTTCAATTTCTTTGACTTTAGCCTTGGCACTAATTACTTCGATATTTCCGCTTTCGCCGGTCTTAAAACGCAGCTCTGCATTTTTTAGAAATAAAGCATAAATATTGAACAATTCGGTATTTAATTTTTGAATAGAAACGCCGTATAAATATTGATAGTAAGCTAATGTTACTGCCTTTTCAATTTCATAGGCAGACATGGCTTTTCGTTTTTCAGCCAATTTCACCAATTCTTCCTGCAATTGTCGGTTCGCTTTGGTGATTTTTCCGATTGGGAAATACTGCTGCACAGAAACATTGCTATCATAATCGACACTGTTAAACTGTCCGCCTTGGTACTGTATCTGCAAAGCATCGGGTTGAAAAGCAGTCTTTTTAAGGATCGTTTGTTTTTCTACTTCTTTATCGGCAATTTTTAAATTGATGTTATTAGATTTTGCTATTTCGATTGCTTTTTCCAATGTAACGGTCTGTTGGTTTTGAGCAAAAGAAAAACTGCTGATCAGTAGTAAAAAAACAGTTGCTATTGATTTTGTCATTTTTGCTTTTAGATTAATTTTTTTTTCAGACAATAAATAGAGTATAGGTAAAACAATTAACGTTAGTAAGGTTGCGGAGAATAAACCACCAATTACAACCGTCGCTAATGGTTTTTGAACTTCGGCACCACCGCTCGTAGATAATGCCATTGGCAAAAATCCTAAAGAAGCTACTGCTGCTGTCATTAAAACGGGACGTAATCTTGTTTTTGTTCCAATTAATACACGTTGCAGCGGATCAGTGATTCCTTCTGTTTTTAATTGATTGAAATAAGAAATCAAAACAATTCCGTTAAGAACTGCGATTCCAAACAGCGCGATAAAACCAATTCCTGCTGAAATACTAAAAGGCATACCACGCATCCATAAGGCAAATACACCACCGATGGCCGAAAGCGGAATCGCGGTAAAAATCAAAGCCGCTTGTTTGGTGCTTTTAAAAGTAAAATAAAGTAGCACTAAAATTAAGCTCAGTGCAATTGGTAAAGCAATAGAAAGACGTTTGTTGGCTTCGATAAGATTTTCAAATTGCCCTCCGTAAGTCACATAATATCCGGCAGGCAGTTTGAAGTTTTTATCCAGTTTTTGTTGAATTTCTTCTACAACACTTTTCACATCACGTCCACGAACATTCAGTCCAATGGTAATTCTGCGTTTACCGTCTTCGCGAATTACTTGTACAGGACCTTGTTCGTATTCTACAGTCGCCACTTGCGAAAGCGGTACCTGCTGTCCGTTTGGTAACGGAATAAACAGATTGCTCACATCAGCGATGTCGTTTCGATTGTCTTTGTTCATTCGAACTACAATATCAAATCGTCTGTTTTCTTCATAAATTTTACCGGCTGCTTCCCCTGCAAAAGAAGAGCGAAGTATCTTGTTTAAGTCTTCAATATTTAAACCATACAAGGCAATTTTATCGTAATCGTATTTAATGGTAATCTGAGGTAACCCACTTACTTTGTCGGCTTTTAGATCGCCGATACCTTCGATTTTATTGATTTTCTTAATTAGTTCATTGGCTTTTCTTTCCAGAACATCGAGGTTGTCACCAAATATTTTGATGGCAATATCGCTTCGGCTACCGGTCATTAATTCGTTGAAACGCATTTGTATCGGCTGTGAAACTTCGATGTTGGCTCCGGGGATTTTTTCCATTTCAGCTTTCATCAATTGAGCTAAATCTTGCCAGTTGTCGGCACTTGTCCATTCCTTTTTTTCCTTCAAAACAATAATCAAATCACCACTTTCTATTGGCATAGGGTCGGTTGGAATTTCACCACTACCGATCTTTGTAACGATGGTTTTAATCTCCGGAAATTTTGCCTTCAACATTTTTTCATATTCCGTTGTTGTTTTGATCATTTGTGATAAAGAACTTCCGGTCATAATTGTAGCATTAATGGCTAAATCGCCCTCTTCGATAGTAGGGATAAATTCTCCTCCCATGTTTTGAAAGATGATCAGAGAAAGAGCAAATAAGGCCACAGCAATACCTAAAACCGCTTTTTTAAAACGTAATGCTTTTTCTAAAAGCGGCGTATATAATTTTTCGAACCAAGCCATCATTCGGTCGCTGAAATTCGGTTTATGTTCTGTGCTTTTAGACAGGAATAAAGCACTCATCATAGGGACATAAGTCAGGGATAGAATAAAAGCTCCTATAACTGCAAAACCTACGGTCATAGCCATTGGTTTGAACATTTTTCCTTCAGTTCCGATCAAAGCTAAAATAGGCAGGTACACAATTAAGATAATAATCTCCCCAAAAGCAGCACTGTTTCTGATTTTTGAAGCCGAAGCATAAACTTCTTCATTCATTTCAGATTGTGTTAGCTCTCTTTTTTTCTTGAGTTTTTGCAAGTGGTGCATGGTGGCTTCGACAATAATTACGGCACCATCGACTATAATCCCAAAGTCGATTGCCCCAAGACTCATAAGGTTTCCGCTGACGCCAAATGCATTCATCAGAATTACAGCAAAAAGCATGGCCAAAGGAATCACAGAAGCGACGATTAATCCCGCACGAAGATTTCCTAAGAATAAGATCAATACAAAAATGACGATTAAAGCTCCTTCAAGTAGATTTTTAGTAACCGTTCCAATAGCATTATCAACCAATTTACTTCTGTCAATAAAAGCTTCGGCAACAACACCTTCAGGCAACATTTTGTTGATCTGAATCATTTTTTCTTTGACACGTTCCACAACAGCTTTCGAATTTTCTCCTTTAAGCATAAGGGTTAGTCCACCCACAATTTCACCTTTTCCGTCTTTGGTAGTGGCACCAAAACGAATCGCATTTCCGAGTTGCACGGTTGCGATATCGCGAATTAGAATAGGAGTTGCATTTCGGTTTTTAACCACAATATTTCCAATATCTTTAATTCCTGACGCCATTCCGACTCCACGAATGAAATAAGCAAATTCATCTTTTTCAATATAAGCACCACCTGTATTCTGATTGTTTTTTTCGAGCGCGTCAAAAATTTCTGTAATGGTAACGCCGGCACTATTCAATCGGTTGGGATCAACGGAAATTTCGTATTGTTTTACGCTTCCTCCCCAGGTGCTTACTTCGGCAACGCCTTTTACGCCTTGTAGTTGAGGTACAATAATCCAGTCCTGAATGGTTCTTAAGCTGGTTGCATTGTACTTGTCCTCATAGCCTTTTTTGGCATACACGTCATATTGGTAAATTTCACCAAGACCCGTTGAAACAGGAGCTAATTCGGGTGTTCCGGCATATTTAGGAATGATTTCCTCGGCTTGTTTAAGCCTTTGAAAAACTTGTTCACGTGCCCAATACGTATCGGCACCTTCTTCAAATACAACCGTAACAACTGATAGTCCAAAACGGGAAATACTTCGCAGTTCGATTACTTTTGGTATCGTTTTTACCGACTGTTCAAGTGGGTAGGTGATCAATTGTTCTACTTCTTGGCTTGCCAATGTTGGCGCTGTAGTGATAATCTGCACCTGATTGTTGGTAATATCAGGGAGAGCATCCAACGGTAGGTTTTTAAGGGAATAACTTCCCCAGGCTATAAGAATCAGGGTAATTAGAAGTATAATGAATTTATTCTTTATACTAAATTGTATAATGTTATCTAGCATTTTTTTGGATATAATGAATGAGAAATCAGACGAAATCGGCCTGTTTTTTTGTGGTAAGTCCACAACACATCTACCCGAAATTACTCGGGCTACATTATACTATCTGAGGCGGTTGCCAGATACTTCCGTAAAAATTAGAAGTAAGAATGGAATGGTAAGAGGATAAAGGTTTTTTAATAAGTAGTGTAGGCTTATTAAAAGAGAATGAAATAACAGGAGTTGTGCTTAGTATTTGCACAGCGCAACAATTACAGCTGCAAAATGGCGGACAAAGATCCGATCCTTTTTCGTGAGACTGATCATCAATTTGGCTTACTTTTTCTGTTGCAGGTGTAGTTGCATCAGTAGCTAGCGTATCTGCACAAGGCAAAGACGATAGCACGATTAAGTAAACTGATAATATGATATTAATCCATTTCACGGGGTAAAAATAAGGATAAAATTTTGATGGTTTATGAAAAAAATATATTTTTTGGCAGAAAAATAACATTTTTGTAGAATCTGTTTTTAACCGCAAAGTGCGCAAGGATTTACGCAAAGGACGCAAGGGCTTATGCAAGGGACGCAAAGACCTTTTACCTATGTGTCAGGCTGACCGAAGTCGAAGTCCCCTTTTGTTCAACGAGCCTTCGACTTCGCTCAGGGTGACAATTGTATGAAATAGTAAATGATTGTTGTTTTGTAAAAGTTGTTTAACCGCAAAGCACGCAAGGGCTTACGCAAGGACCGCAAAGACCTTTTTACCCTTGTGTCAGGCTGAGCGAAGTCGAAGCCCCCCTTTGTTCAACGAGCCTTCGACTTCGCTCAGGGTGACAATTGTATGAAATAGTAAATTGATTGTTGTTTTGTAAAAGTTGTTTAACCGCAAAACACGCAAGGGCCGCAAAGACCTTTTTACCCATCTGTCAGGCTGAGCGAAGCCGAAGCCCCCCTTTTTAAACCAATTCAAAAGACAATGTCTCGCTTTCCGTCCCATTAATAATAATCGATAGCTCATGAACTCCGATATGAAAAACACGAGTGGTGATTATTTTAAAAGATTGATTTCTCTCTACTTTAATTAATTCTTCCGGTGGATAGATTTTCTCGCTTATTTTAAAGACTTTTTTGGCTAAATGACCTTTTGCTTTTTTATAGTGAACGGCATATTCTAATCGAACCGTTTTTGGGGCTTTATTATTGTTTTTTAAATGAAATTGAAACTGTAAGTAGTCTCCGATTTTTACAACAGGAGTTTTGATTTCAAAACCGGTAAGTTCAATATTAGTGCTTTCTAAGCTGTAATGACTCAATATTTCAGGATGGCCTTGTTTGAGCAAAGTTCTGCAACCGTGTTTGATAATTCCGTCGGTTTCTTTGCTGATTCCTTTCCATTTGTTGGCAATTTCAAGGACGATCTGCGGATTGTCTTTGACAATGTCATTCAGGTTATTGGCTACACTTCTGCGTACATATTCGGAGGAGTCGTTTTTAAGATTTTCTAAAATAGGCAGTATAGAAACAGGGTCTTTTTTCAAGAACGGAATTGCCATTGCCCAAGGTAATCTCGAACGACTTCCTTCGCTGGCCAATCGTCTGACATGATGATTTTCATGCAAAGACCATTTCACCATTTCAGCAATCATTTTTTCTTTGTATTTTAAAATAAAAGGACGAACGGCAAATTCACAACTAATGAATTGAGTGATGGAAACAAAGGCTTTCGTCGAAGTTTCAAAATCCTCCAAACCGTAAACTTCAATATAATCGGCAAAAAAGATAAAGGCCAGATTGCCGTCTGTAAATTTGTTTTTCTTTAAGTTTTCAATGATTTTATCAATTAAAGCAACCGCTTCCGCTAAATTTTCAGGCATAAACTGATGAAAAACAATGGTGGTATGTTTCATGCGTTCTTTCCATTCTTTTTGGGCAAAATCACCTTCGTAAATGGTGGCTATGAATTTTTGTTTGTCAAATGCCGGATGTACTTCGGCTACAGCCTGACTGAATTTTTCATAGAAAGCAACCGAATAAATGTCTTTAATTAATCCCATAATTTTGTTTGAATGAATTTCAAAGATATTTAATGTTGAGCGATTTTTTATCGATTTTCGTATTAAGTTTAGTCCGGTATTCAAGGTTTGGAAACCTGGTAAAAAGCCTTGGGAGTGATTATTGTAATCATAACTAAGATGCATTCGGTGAGGCATTCTAAAGCAGAAAAGTAGCAGGAGATCTTTATGAGGCCTTAATTTTTTCTATTGGTTTTATGAAGATTGTTTTCTAAGAAATGCTTTTTTGGACTATTGAAAATTGATTTTCAGAGGTATTGCAAGTTTTTACTATTTTTCTTTCAGGAATTTGCGTGAATTTTGTTGTTTTAAAATTTTTAGCGTTTGTTTCACTTTCAAATCCCCGAAATATGTCCTACTTTAGCATCTTATAAAATTTTAAAAAATGATTAGCGACGTACAATTTCAAACCGAATTACAACTACTTATTAGTAACGCTATTAGAGAAGATGTAGGTACAGGCGACTATAGTTCGTTGGCTTGTATTCCTGAAGCCGCACATGGCCAGGCTAAGCTTTTGGTGAAAGATCAAGGGATTATTGCCGGTGTTGCATTGGCTAAAATGATTTTTGAATATGTAGATCCGGCATTAAAAATTAAAACTTTTATAGAAGATGGTACACATGTAGAATACGGAGATATTGTTTTTGAAGTTTCCGGAAGCTCTCAGTCCATTTTAAAATCAGAAAGAGTCGTTTTAAACACCATGCAGCGTATGTCTGCAATTGCTACAAAAACGGGGCAATATGTGGCACTTTTAGAAGGAACAGGGGCTAAGATATTAGATACTCGTAAAACAACTCCAAATTTCAGAGTAGCCGAAAAATGGGCCGTAAAAATCGGAGGAGGTAAAAACCACCGATTTGCACTCTACGACATGGTAATGCTGAAAGACAATCATATCGATTTTGCAGGTGGAATTACACTTGCCATAAAGAAAACCAAAGACTATCTGAAGGCTAATAATTTAGATTTAAAGATCATTGTTGAGGCTAGAAATTTAGATGAAATTCGTGAAATTTTGTTAAGCGAAGGCGTTTACAGAATTTTGATTGATAATTTTAATTATGAAGATACTAAAACCGCAGTGCAATTAATCGGTACCAAATGCCAGACAGAATCTTCAGGAAATATCAACGAAAAAACCATTCGTGAATATGCTTTATGTGGTGTAAATTTCATCTCATCGGGTGCACTAACACACTCTGTTTACAATATGGACCTGAGTCTAAAAGCTTTCTAGCAGCGATCTGAATTGTAAATTATCAATTAAAGACAGAAAACAGGACCTCAAATCTAAAATCTAAAATCTAACCTCTACAATCAAAAATCTAAAATGATAAAAGTATGTCTCAAGAGATAGAAGATCGGATTGAAAAAATTCCGGTATTGCGTTCTATAGTGCGGATTTTTAAGAGAATAAAATTGCCCTGGCTAGAGGGGTTTTCGTTATATGATTTATTGGAATTATATACTTTAGGGATTCTTGAAGGCGCATTTTCGTATCATGCCAGTGCTGTTTCTTTCAGTTTTTTTATGGCCTTGTTTCCTTTTGCGTTGTTCATTTTAAACTTAATCCCTTTTATTCCGATCGAAGGATTTCAGGCCGATTTTTTACAATTTGTGCACCAGGGGGTTCCTCCAAATACTTATGATGCTATCAGTAAGATTATTAGTGATATTTTAAATAATAGTCATTCGGGTTTATTGTCTTCGGGATTTTTGCTTTCTATTTTTTTAATGGCAAATGGAATTAACGGGATTCTTAGTGGTTTTGAATCCTCTAAACATGTTTTTGATAAACGTGGTTTTTTCAGACAATATCTGGTTGCATTAGCCATCTCGCTGATTATGACCATTATTTTGTTTGTAACGGTTGCAACGATTGTGGTCTTCGAGGTTTTTATCCAGAAAACAATTATTCAGGATGTGTTGAGTGATCGTATTCCGCTGATTATTTTAGGTCGTTATGTGTTTGTAATATTAATGATTCTGATAACATCTTCGGTATTATTGCGTTATGGTACTAAGCAATATAACAAAGTGCCATTTATTAGTATAGGGTCTGTTTTTACGACTGTCTTAATTGTTATATCTTCGTTCTTTTTTGGGATTTGGGTTATAAAATTCTCAAAATACAACGAACTTTATGGTTCTATTGGTACATTATTAATTCTAATGTTTTATATTTGGATAAACTGTATGATACTGCTATTGGGGTTTGAATTGAATGCCACTATCAGAAAATTAAAACAAAAAAACAAATAAATTATGAAAAATTGGATGTTAACGATTGGGGTGTTTTTTCTAACATTAGGTACAATTCAAAGCCAGACTGTTATTGGGAAATGGAAAACAATTGACGACGAAACAGGCGAGGCAAAATCAATTGTTGAGGTCTATGAGAAATCCGGAAAAGTATACGGTAAAATTGTAGAAATACTTCGTGCAGACCATAAGAAGGATGTATGTGTAAAGTGTGACGGTGCAGAAAAAAACAAGCCAATTTTAGGCATGATTATTATAAACGGTCTTAAAAAAGACGGTAGTGAATACAATGGCGGAACTATTTTAGATCCTACAACTGGTAAAAAATACAAATGTTATATCACTTTAGAATCTGTAGATAAACTAAAACTACGTGGTTATGTTGGACTTTCGATTATGGGAAGAACACAATATTGGTCACGAGTAAAAAACTAAAAAATCATTTTTTTAAATCGTAAAAATGCGAAAATTAGGATCGATACTATTTTTCTTAACCATGCTGTCAAGCAGTTTTGGACAAACTAAGAATTCGTTATTACCCATAAGTCATCTCACAGGTGACTTTTATGTTTATAAAACTTTTCATGATTATAAAGGAACGCTGATTTCTGCAAACGCCATGTATCTTGTAACAGACGAAGGAGTTGTATTGTTTGATGCTCCTTGGGACAAAACGCAATTTCAGCCCTTGCTGGATAGTATAAAAGCAAGACATAACAAAAAAGTGATTATGTCTTTTGCGACACATTCTCACGATGACAGAGCCGGAGGGATAGAGTTCTACAGACAAAAAGGAATTAAAACCTATACCGGAAAAGCGACTGATGCTATTTTAAAGAAAGAGAACAAACCAAGAGCGGAATTTGTACTGCCAACTGATACTACATTTACGGTTGGGAAATATAAATTTGAGGTATATTATCCCGGAAAAGGCCACGCACCGGACAATATTGTAGTTTGGTTTGCTAATGAAAAAGTGCTCTATGGTGGTTGTTTTGTGAAAAATGCTGCTGCGGAAGACTTAGGGTATTTGGGAGATTCTGACGTCAAAGAATGGGAAAAATCGATTAAGAAAGTACAAGCAAAATTTAAGAAACCGAAATATATTATTCCGGGGCATGAGGATTGGGCAGATATACGCTCTCTGGATCATACGCTGGAGTTGGTCAATAAATATAATGCTGAAAAAGCCTCAGGCAAATCAGATAAGAAATAGTTTGTAAATTCAGCTAAGACGAAACACTCTCTGTTTTTTGTTATGGCTGAATAGATACTTGTGTTTAGAATAAAAAAATGTATAGAATAATTGAATCTGTAATTGTTCTGAAATCATATGAAAATCGATGTATTTTATTGAAGTTATTTTACCGCTTTCCTTAGCTAAAACCTTTACATATAGGGTTTCTGAGGCAGAATTTCATTTTATTAAAAAAGGAATGAGGGTAGCGGTGCCTTTTGGTAAAAGCAAAGTTTATACGGCACTGGTTCTCGATGTCCATGAAAATGCCCCGACTTTGTATGAAGCCAAAGAAATCCACCAGATTTTAGATGAAAAACCTATTGCTACCGAAACGCAGATAAAACACTGGCTTTGGGTGGCAGATTATTATATGTGTGGTATTGGTGATGTGTACAGAGGTGCATTTCCGGGTGGACTACTGTTGGAAAGTGAAACAATTATTTCGCATAAAGCAGATGTTTCGGTTAATCAAAACGAACTTTCTGATGAGGAATTCCTGATCTATGAAGCTTTGCAGCAACAGAGTTCTTTGAAGGTTCAGGATATTATTTCGATTTTAAACAAAAAAAGTATTTTTCCGGTGCTTCAAAAAATGCTGGATAAAGACATCATCGTTTTAGAAGAAGAGATAAAAGAAGGGTACAAACCGAAGCTTGTTCGATATGTAAAATTACACAGTAAATATGAAACAGATGAAGGTTTAGGACAGCTACTGGAAGTGTTGAAGAGTGCAAATAAACAAAAAGAAGTAGTACTGGCTTATTTCCAGTTAACCGCATCAGAAAAGAAGCCGGTTACCGTAAAAAAAATGATTGAAGTTTCACAGTCTACATCGACGATGGTGAAAACGCTCATTGAAAAAGAAATTTTTGAAGAATATTTTCTGCAACAAGATCGTGTTACGTATCAGGGAAAAGCTTCGGAGAATCAATTGCAGTTGAGTGAAGTTCAAAACAAGGCATTTACTGAGATTAAAGAAATTTTTGCCGAGAAAGACGTTTGTCTGCTTCATGGTGTGACATCCAGCGGTAAAACAGAGATTTATATAAAATTGATTGAAGAGTATTTAGAACTCGGGAAACAGGTTTTGTATTTGTTGCCTGAAATTGCACTTACAACACAATTGGTTTCGCGGTTGAGATTTCATTTTGGCGATAAAATTGCTGTTTTTCATTCAAAGTACAGTAATAATGAAAGGGTAGAAGTCTGGAAGCAAACATTAGAAAATGCAGCTAAAGCACAGATTGTGATAGGAGCAAGGTCGGCTTTGTTTCTGCCGTTTGTCGATTTAGGTTTTCTAATTGTAGACGAAGAGCATGAGCAGACATTCAAACAAACAGACCCTGCGCCACGATATCATGCCAGAGATTCGGCTGTAGTGCTGGCTAATTTTCATAAAGCCAAAGTGTTGTTGGGGTCAGCAACTCCAAGTATAGAAACCTATTTTAATACACAAGCCCAAAAATACGGTTTGGTATCCCTTACGGAGCGTTACAATAATGTTCGAATGCCGGATATTGTTCTGGTTGACTTGAAAGACAAGCATTTCAGAAAAAGAATGACAGGGCATTTTAGTGATGTGCTGCTCGAAGAAATATCCGAAGCATTAATGTTGGGGGAACAGGTGATTTTATTTCAAAACAGACGTGGTTATTCGCCCGTAATAGAATGTCTTACTTGTGGGCATGTTCCGCATTGCCAGCAGTGTGATGTAAGTCTGACGTATCATAAACATAAAAACCAGTTGCGTTGTCATTATTGTGGTTATGCAATTGCTAAACCCACACATTGTCATAGTTGTTCGAGTATTGATTTGACTACAAAAGGTTTTGGTACCGAACAAATTGAACAAGAATTGGGGTCTCTTTTTCCGAAAGCTAAAACCGGAAGAATGGACCAGGATACCACCCGTGGTAAATTTGGTTTTGAAAAAATTATTGACTCTTTCAAGAATCGGGAAATTGATATTTTGGTAGGAACTCAAATGCTGGCCAAAGGTTTGGATTTTGACAATGTGAGTCTGGTTGGGATTATGAATGCAGATAATATGTTGCATCATCCGGATTTCAGAGCTTTCGAGCGCAGTTTTCAGATGATGACGCAGGTTGCCGGAAGAGCCGGAAGAGCCGAAAAACAAGGGAAAGTGGTGATTCAAACCTATAATCCAAATCACAATACCATTCAGCAGGTAACGACTAATAATTATATAGGTATGTATAAGGAACAATTATACGATCGTCAGATCTATAAATATCCGCCTTACTTTAGAATTATTAAGCTGACTTTGAAGCATCGCGATTTTGATAAATTAAAAGAAGGTTCAATGTGGTTGTATCAGGTATTGAGTCAAAACCTCAATATGCCTGTGCTTGGCCCTGAAGAACCTGCAATAAACAGAATAAGGAACGAATACATCAGAACGATCTTAATTAAAATTCCGCAAAATTTGCCTTTGGGAAGTACAAAAAAAACTATTCAGAAAATGCTGAATAGTTTTGAAGCGGTTGGACAATACCGACCTATTAAGGTGGTAATAAATGTCGATTTCTATTAAAATTAAGACGAAGTAGAAAGAGCTTTCACTAAGTCTTCTTTTTTGTTTCTGCTTAAAGGTATTTTTGTGATTCCTATTTCTGCAAATTTGCTGTTAAATCGTTCTACTTTATCGATATTGATGATATAAGACTTGTGTACACGAATAAACTTGTCTTTTGATAAATCATTCTCAAAAGATTTCATTGTAGAAAGAACCAAATTGCTGTCGTCTTCGGTTACTACTCTTACGTAGTCTCCAAAAGCTTCAATCCATTTGATTTTCGCAGTAAAAATTTTAAGTTTCTTAAGATTACTTTTGATGAAAATATGTTCACCTTCTTCTTCTTTTACTTCTTTTTTAAGCAGATGCATGTCAATGGCTCTTTTTACGGAAGCATTAAAACGGTCTACGGCAATAGGTTTTTGAAGATAATCGGTAGCGTCATAATCAAAAGCTTTCAAAGCATATTCAGCTTTAGAAGTAATGAATATAATCTGCGGCTTGGACTTTAGTCCGTCAAGGAAGTCAAAACCGTTAATAACAGGCATTTCAATATCAAGGAATATTAAATCTATATTATTTAAAGAGATACAACTTTTGGCTTCAATCGCATTCGAGAAGTCACCGATTAAATGCAAACCTGGGTGATTATTGACTAGTTTGGCGATAATGGTTCTTTGTATAGAACTATCATCTACAACAACACAGTTTAGTTTCATAACATTCAAATTTAGAATAAATTCAGGATAGCAGTAGTAAATATATTATTATTTTAGTAAAAAAACTAAATTTAGATTTTATTTTTTGCTTTACAACGAATAAACGTAAAAAAGTGTTGGATATATAAATAAAATGTCTACTTTTGCACCCAATTTTAACAAATAAATATTGTATTTATGAATCATTATGAAACTGTTTTCATTTTAAATCCCGTTTTATCTGAGGTTCAGGTGAAGGAAACAGTAACGAAATTTGAAGAATTTCTTACTAGTAGAGGAGCTGAAATGGTATCTAAAGAGGATTGGGGTCTTAAAAAAATGGCTTACGAAATCCAAAACAAAAAAAGTGGTTTTTATCACTTATTTGAGTACAAAGTAGCTGGAGAAGTCCTAATTGCTTTTGAAACTGAATTTAGACGTGATGAGAGAATTATGCGTTTCTTAACTGTAAGTTTAGATAAACATGCGATCTCTTGGGCTGAAAGAAGAAGAACTAAATTAAAATCTACTAAAGCTTAATTATTATGTCTACAATAGAGCAATCTGCAAAAGGAAAAAAAGACGGAGATATCAGATATTTAACGCCTTTAAACATTGAAACTAACAAAACTAAAAAGTACTGTCGTTTCAAAAAATCAGGAATCAAATACATCGATTATAAAGATGCTGATTTCTTATTGAAATTCGTTAACGAACAAGGAAAAATTCTTCCACGTCGTTTAACTGGAACTTCTTTAAAATACCAAAGAAAAGTGTCTGTAGCTGTGAAAAGAGCACGTCACTTAGCTTTAATGCCATACGTGGCCGATTTATTAAAATAATTTAAAAACTCAGTTGTTGGTTTCCCGTTAAAACGGAACCTAACTTCTAAAATATAAGGACAACAACATGGAACTTATTTTAAAACAAGACGTACAAAACTTAGGTTTTAAAGATGATGTAGTATCAGTAAAACCAGGTTACGGACGTAACTTTTTAATTCCTCAGGGATTTGGTATTTTAGCTACTCCTTCTGCAAAGAAAGTATTAGCTGAAAACCTAAAACAAAGAGCTCACAAAGAAGCTAAAGTTGTTGCTGATGCAAGAGCGTTAGCTGAAACTTTAAAAGCTCTAGAGATTAAACTTACTGCTAAAGCTGGTGGAGAGAAACTTTTTGGTTCTATCACAAACATCGATATTGCTGACGCATTAGCTAAATCTGGTAACGCTATTGATAGAAAATTCATCACTAGTGGTATCGTAAAACGTACAGGAAAATATGCAGCTAGCATCCGTTTACACAGAGATGTTATTGTTGAATTAGCGTACGAAATTATTGCAGAGAAATAACAGACCGTTAACTTTTTGTTAATAAAATATAAGAATCACTCCTCGGAGTGATTTTTTTTTGGTTAATTTTGAGATTATAACTCACACAAAACCAAGAAAATGAAAAAATTATTTGCACTATTGTTATGTGTTTTCAGCCTTACTGTTGGTTTAGGGCAGACTACAACATCGAGTATCAAGGGTATTGTAAAAAGTTCAACCAACGAACTGTTGCCCGGAGCTACGATCCTGGCGATTCATACTCCGACGGGTTCAAAGTACTCTTCTTTGTCTAATGAAGACGGAAGATTTAATATTTTGAACATGAGAATTGGCGGCCCCTATAAGATTATTGTCACTTTTGTTGGTTACCAAAATCAAGAGTACAATGATGTTTATCTTGATTTAGGGAAAGTTTTTAATTTAGATGTTCTTTTAGCCAGCGAAAGCCAAGCTTTGGAAGAAGTTAAAGTAGTGTCTAAAAATAAAGTTTTTCAAAGTGGAAGAACAGGCGCTGAAACCACAATTGGCAGAAGAGAGTTAACCGCCTTGCCTACCATTTCGAGATCAGCAGAAGACTTCACTCGATTGGAACCGACGGCCAGCGGAGGGTCCTTTGGAGGTAGAAACGACCAGTATAACAATTACTCTTTAAACGGAGCGATTTTTAATAATCCTTTTGGACTTGACGCCGCAACTCCGGGTGGGCAAACCAATGCTCAGCCTATTTCATTAGATGCTATCGATCAGATTCAGGTGGCGACTGCTCCTTACGATGTTACCTTATCCGGTTTTACAGGGGCTTCTGTAAATGCGGTTACCAAATCCGGAAGTAATGAGTATCATGGTACTGCTTATGTATTTTATAGAAATCAGGATTTAACGGGAAGTAAAATTAAAGGAGAAAAAATATTTGTACCCTCTTTAGAACAAACTCAGGCCGGGTTTAGTTTAGGTGCTCCGATTATTAAGGATAAATTATTCATTTTCGGGAATTTCGAAATTGATAAAAGAAACGATTTAGGCTCTAACTTTATCGCTAACAATAATGATGGGGTTACCGGAATCAATGAATCCAGAGTTTTAGAGTCTGATTTAATTGCGGTATCAAATGCGCTGATGAATTTAAAAGACGCCAATGGTAATAATTTTAATTACAATCCGGGTGCTTATCAGGGATTTATTCATGAATCAAATTCAACAAAAGGAATTATCAAGTTGGATTGGAATATTACGGATAATCATAAACTGGCGCTTATTTACAATTTTCTTGATGCTTCAAAAGATAAACCGGCACACCCAACTGCTTTAGGATTCAGAGGTCCAAATGCTTCTATTCTTCAATTTCAGAATGCAGGTTATCAGATCAACAATAAGCTGAGCTCTTTTTTATTGGAACTAAACTCAAAATTCAGTGAATCTGTTTCTAATAAACTTCAGGCAGGATATACTTATTTTAACGACTTTAGAGATCCGTTTTCATCTCCTGCTCCGGTTATTAATATTCAGGACGGATCGGGATCAAATTATATTATAGCAGGTCATGAACCTTTTTCGATCAACAATACACTTAAACAAAGAGTAATTCAGATTACTGATAACCTGACCTATATTAATGGAAGTCATGTGTTTACTTTTGGAACTTCTTTTGAGAAATTCAACTTCGAGAATTCTTTCAATTTAGCAGGTTATGATAATTTTGGAAATCCAAATGGGTATGCGGGGACTTTCTTTACGCCTTATTTTACTACGCAGGCTTTTTTGGATGATGCGGCTAAACCCTATGCGACAAGTATCATAGCTCAGAACATGCAATATGCAATAGATACGTATAATGCTAAAGGGAATTTTAAAGCCGGTGAAGACCATGGTTGGAAATTAGCAGAATTAAACGTTGGACAATGGGCTTTTTATGCACAGGATGATTGGAGTATCACAGATAATTTTAAATTGTCAATAGGATTAAGAGCTGATAAACCTTTGTATTTTAATACCGCAGATCTGATTCAAAAATATATAGATACGGATAATGGCGGAGCAGGAAGAGATTATAGTATTAAATATTATGATCCGTCAAACGGACAAGTGACACCGTTAATTTCTACCAATTTGCCTAGTGATAAAATTTTGTGGTCGCCAAGACTTGGTTTTAACTGGGATGTAAGTGGTAATGCAACATCACAGCTTCGTGGAGGAACGGGAATTTTTACAGGCCGAATTCCTTTTGTTTGGCTAGGGAACCAGGTAAGTGGTGCTGATGATAGCTTTTTGCAGATTATGGATCCGGATTATAAATGGCCGCAAGTTTGGAGAACCAGTGTAGGTTATGACCATAAATTTGAAGGAAATTATATTTTAACTCTTGATATGTCTTATAATAAAGATATTAATGGTGTTCACGTGCAAAACTGGGGTTTAAAAGATCCGACCGGAACTTTAGGTGGTGTTGACAGCAGACTAATTTATACAGCAGCTGATAAAGGAACAAACAATGCCTACGTAATGGGGAATTCCAATAAAGGATTTGCGTTTAATAGTTCGATTAAACTTCAGAAAACTTTTGAGAATGGATTTTATGCCAGTGTAGCGTACAATTATTTAGTGTCTAAAGATGTGAACTCTATTGAAGCAGAGATTACCGGAGATGCATTTGCTTTTAATCCTGCGTTAGGAAACGTAAACAAGGATGTGCTTTCTAATTCTAAATATGGAGATAACAACCGTTTTATTGGTGTAGCATCAAAAAAATGGAAATACGGGCGCGATAAATGGGCTACGACAGTTTCTACTTTCTTTGAATATGCCAGAGGGGGACGATTTAGCTATACTTATGGAGGAGATATTAATAACGACGGATCGGGTGTGAATGATTTGATTTATATCCCAACGACTGCTGAAATAGGACTAATGACATTTACGGGAGGAGCTGCACAAGGAGCTGCTTTTGATAAATTTATTGAGCAGGATGATTATTTAAGAGACAGGAGAGGAGAATATGCAGAACGTTACGGCGCAATTTCTCCGTGGAGAGGGAAATGGGATATGAAAATTTTACAAGATTTTAATTTCAAAGTCTCATCTGCCTCAGAAAAAAAGAATACCATTCAGTTTAGTATTGATATTTTAAATGTTGGAAATTTGCTTAATTCGGATTGGGGAGTTGTTCAGGTGCCTACAAGTGTTCAGCCTATCGGTGTTTCCGTTGTTGGAAATACACCAACTTATACCTTTACCAATACACAAACAAAAACATTTAGCTATGATGCCAGTCTGAACTCCAGATGGCAAATGCAATTTGGTGTTAGATATATTTTCTAATCGAATAAAGATATTGTAAATTTGCCCCCTCAATTGAGGGGGCTTTTTTTGTTTAAAAATTTAGACGTTTATAAAGCTATTTAGAGGGGTTTAATTTGAAAAAATAATAATGAAATACGCAAGATTAACAAAAGAGCAATTTGACGAGCTACACGCAGAATTTTCAAACTTTTTGGCCACGCAAGCTATTGATAAAGCAGAGTGGGATTCTATTAAAGAAAACAAACCTGAAGTTGCAGAACAGGAGTTGGATGTTTTTTCAGATTTAATCTGGGAAGGTGTTTTATCCAGAGCTGAATTCTTGGAGCATTTTTCCCGAAACCATATCTTTTTGTTTCAATGTTTCGAAACGCATGTGCAATCAATAGTTTTAAAAGCATTGGTTCCTGAAACTGATTTTCTGACCAAAGAGGGTTTACAATGGTTGAGTGACAATATGTTTACGGACAATATTGAAATGAAAGTTGGAAAAAAGGTGTTTACAGAAGACAGAAATGCTTCTATTTTTGAATTGATTCAGCAAGGTGCTTTTTTAAGTGACGGGCAATTATTTAAACAAATCAATACGATTATAGAATCATAACCATTTAGAAAGTATTGAAAGTATAGAGAAGGTAAACGATTGATGTTAAATTGTTTACCTTTTTTTAGTTTTTTAACTTTTGTTTAAACTTTTTTTCTTTTTTGACCCCGTATTTCTACGTGCTTTTTTGTGAAATATGCAATACAGCCTGTTTTTAGAGTTAAATTGTAAGTTTTACTTTTCAAATTTGCACTTTAGCTGTTATTTTGATCAATCGTCGGGTTTTATTTGTAATACTTTACTTTCTTTTTGTGTTTTAGTAAAACTATTTTTATTTTTTTTAACGTTAAACGAAGTTGCTTTTGGTATAAAAACTATTGATTTATATGCCATTTAGAGCATTTCCTTGTTCATTAGTATGAATTTATTATCGTATACTCAAAAAAACATACTTGTTTTATATTTTCCTTTTTTATAATTTTAAGTAGTGAAAGTTAAACAAAATGCTTTTTTGTACTTTTTCAAAAATACCTATTAAATAGTAAGTAATCTGATTACTTCATTAAAGAAGAGACAGGTTACAATTTTATGTTTTTTTTGCAGGATTTTAAATTTGAAGATTTTAGTAATAACTTAAATTAATCTGCTTATGGAATTGACATTTACTTTCTTTATCGAGTTTACATTTGGTGTTTTTATTATTTTAGCTTTACTCTTTATTTACAGAATTAAAATTAAGACGTCTTTGAATCTTGATTTTGATTGGATTGTAAACTTTTTCCAAAGATTTTCCCGTTACGTCAATTTTGTATTTTCAAACCCCAGTCAGCGGTTTGTTAATTAGCAGTTTTATGCTAATGATATTTCTTTAATTAAGAAATAGTATTTATTAAAATTAATGTATTCAATTTTTTAGAGTCAACTCTAAATAAAGAAGTTTATAGAAGGCCTAATCATCTTTCTATAGTGATTGAAACATACCAAATATTTTAAAGAATTCCCCAATTCTTCCAAGCTTATAATTTTCATCGCTGAAAATTAATACTACAACAAATCACTTCATAGGGAAGATTGATCCAGGTCAGTATTCCAAAAAATTTTGAGTCCGTTTTTTATTCACATTGAATAAGAAATGCTCGGCAGCATATTTAATTTAACCAAATTACAATATTATTTTTTTTAAGAAATAGATTTTAAGTCCTTATTTTTTAAGGCTTTAGGTTTTGTTTTAATCAATTGATTATTAGTGCTTTTTTGAATTGCCTAAGTATACGTACTTATCGCAAGAGGTATTTTATTGTCCATTTTCTAATCTTCCAAATTATGAAAAAAAATTTTACTTTTTATGATCTCCATTTTATGAAGAGATTGTTAGGACTATTATTTTTATTGTTTTTATGCAATAAAACATTTGCGCAAACATTTTGTAGACCAGTATCACAAACGAATGGTATTTCTGGTATATGTGTTGGCTCAAGTATAACTAATCCTACGGCGGCTTTCGACAATGATCCCGGTTTGACCACCTTTACGACTATGAATACGGTCGTCGGGGTTTTGTGTTCGGTCCAGGAAACAATGGTCTTGAACCAAACAGCTAAAGCTGGTGATGAAATTGTCTTTTACATTGGTAACGGCAGTGGCTTACTTAGTTTAGGATTGTTATCTACGGGTACCATTCAGGCTAAGTTAAATGGCACTAATGCAGGGCCAAGTGTTGCAATGGATAGTCCTTTGCTTAATTTAAGTTTGCTTCCGGGTAATACAACCGGAATATTAAAGTTTAAGCTGACAAGTGATGCCAATCAGGTTCAAATTCAGCTGGGAGGTGTTTTAAGTGCCTTAGTTAATTTAAGAATTTATGATGTTCGTTTAGAGTTTGCAGACCCAACAGTGACAGGCGGTTTAAGTCAGACTGTTTGTTCTGGAAATTCTATTACATTAACAGCAGCTCCTTCAGTGGGAACTACTTTGGCATGGTACGATTCGGCAACTTCTACAACGGCTTTAATAGGAGGGAACTCTTTTTCAAGTCCAGCTTTAACGACGAATACAACCTATTATATTGGAGTTACAAGGGCAGCAGGTTGCGAAAGTAATGAGAGGATACCGGTTGTTGTAAATGTCTCGAATCCTGTTGCACCGGTAATTAGTACAACCGGAACTGCAATTTGTTCGAGTGGCAGTACACAGCAAACCACCTTATCGGTCATAAATCCAATTTTAGGAACTACTTATAATTGGTATACTGCAGCAAGTGCTGGAACACTTTTAGCTTCAGGAAGCAGCTATAGCCCAACCGTTTCGGTGGGCACTACTAGTTTTTATGTAGAAGCAGTTATAGGCTCTTGTTTAAGTTCAACCCGAACTCAAGTTGATGTGGTGTCAACAGCAGTCCCTGCACTTCCTACAGTTTTAACACAAAGTGTAACAATACAATCAGGACAAAACGCGATATTAAGCGCAACAAGTTCAGAACCGGGAGTAACTATAAATTGGTATGATGTAGCCACCGGAGGAACGGTTCTGGCTAGTAATTCTCCAACCTTTACGACTCCGGTACTAACAGCCACTAAAACGTATTACGCAGAGGCACAAAGTGCTGCAGGTAGTTGTGTGAGCAGTACCAGAGTACCTGTATTAGTAACCGTTATAAGTACGCCGCCGGGAAGTTGTCTACAGGCAAATAGTCAGGTCACTACTTTAAATGGACTTTGTTTATTGTGTACTTCAACGAATCCTAACAATTCTGTAGATGGTAGTGCTACAACAGCAGCACAGCTAACGGTTCCTGTTGGTTTAGTAAACGGATGGGTTCAGCAAACGCTTCAATTTAATAATCCGGGTAAAGCAGGAGATATTGTAGATGTTGATTTGGAATTACCTTCTGGTCTTCTTGATTTGTCTTTATTGAATTATATTAGTTTGGCTACTTATAATGGAGCGACTTTTAATAACGATAGAGTTTCAATTAATAATATAGTAAGTATACAATTATTAGGAGGAAATAAATTTAGAGCCAGTGTAACTGCAGGAGCCAATTTTGACCGTGTCGAAGTTCGATTAGGTGGTTTGGCTACTCTTTTAACCAGTGTGAATATTTATCAGGCTGCTTACCGATATAAAGTACCTACTGTTACCGGAAATACAACAATTTGTAGTGGACAAACCACAACATTAACGGCAGGTCTTGCTGTTGGTGAAACAATTGCTTGGTTTGATGCTTTAACAGGAGGAAATTTATTAGCCAGTACAGCATCCTATACTACTCCGGCTTTGACTTCGGCGGTAACTAATTATATACAGATCACCAGAAATGGTTGTGTAAATAGTGAGCGCTCGCCGGTGCAAGTATTGATTGATAATCCGTTGGCACCAATAGTGGCTGCTGTTCCTGCAAGTATTTGTAGCGGACAGACTTCAACTATAACCATTCAATCTCCAGTGCTTGGTACAATTTATAAATGGTATGATGCGGCGGCTGCCGGAACTTTGTTGTTTACGGGAACTTCTTTCGTAACACCAAATTTAACAGCAAACACCAGTTATTATATAGAAGCGGGAATTAACAGTTGTATAAGCGCTTTAAGAACGCAAGTCGACGTTACTGTTAATCCATTACCGGCTGCTCCAATTGCGGCATCGTCTAATGTGATCATTCAGTCCGGACAAAGTGTTAGTTTGCAAGTATCAAGTCCTGAACCGAATGTTGAATTTGATTGGTATGACGCAGCTGTTGGCGGGACATTATTAGCTACTGCCACAAGCACTTATGTAACACCAGTGCTAACAGCAAATACAACTTATTATGTTACAGCGAGAGGTCTTCTTTCCAGCTGTATAAGTAGTGTAAGAACACCTATTAATGTTGTCGTAAGTGCTTCAATTAGTTCTTGTCTGCAAGCCAATTCGGAGGTTGTTACTAAAGGAGGAACGACAATATGTTTATTATGTAGCTCAAATAATGATGGAAATGCTGCTGATGGGGATGTAACAACAGCTTCAACACTTAACATTCCTTTAGGATTATTAGGAGATCATATTGAGCAAACATTAACGTTCACTACTTCTGGTCAATCAGGTGATATTATAGATGTTGAATTGGGAATTCCTACCGGACTTCTTGATATTAGTCTTCTTTCCAATATCACTTTACAAAGTTTTAATTCAGGTGTTCCTAATAGTGATCAGATTTCTATTAGTTCACTTGTGGATATCCAACTATTAGGAGGAAATCGTTTTAAAGCTAGTTTTACAGCTGGTGGGGCCTTTACCAGTGTTCGTGTTCAATTAAACGGACTTGCTACTGTTCTGACCAGTCTGAATATTTATGATGCATCATTTAGATATAAAAATGCAACCGTTACAGGAGCTTCTTCACCTATATGCAGTGGACAAACGGCTACTTTGAACGCCAGTACAACTGCAATAGGAGAAACATTTAAATGGTTTGATTCCGCAACCGGAGGTATAGAGCTTTCTGCTTTAGCAAGTTATACTACTCCTTCATTAACAGCGTCAACAACGTATTATCTGGAAGCAACACGTGGTGGTTGTATCAATACCGTTCGTGAACCAATTACGGTGACCGTATCTCCATTTGCAACAGCTGCAAATATTACAATTGCAAGTCCTGTTGAAGCTTCTTGTGCCGGAGTAGTTACACTTTCTCCGACATCAGCTTTGGTCGGAGCACAATTTAAATATTACGGAGATCAGGCTAAGACTATTCCAATCTTAGACGCGGGTACCGGTGGATCAGGTGAGACTTATGCAATAAATCCAACTACCTATGCTTTGACGGTTAGTGGTTTAACAGCTGGAGCGTCGCCTTACTCTTATTTTATTTCCGTTGTGAATGCAACCAATTGCGAAAATGAAGCAGGAAATTTAAAAGAGGTAACCGTTACCTATCCAACAACGACAGGTTTAACTTTAATAGCAGTTCCACTACAAGGATGTGGAAGCGTTAATTTGAAAGATGCAATAGTTGGTTTCGATACTTCAGGAAATACAACTTATACTTTTTATGATCCGTCAAATGCGATTATAACTGCAGACGCTGCAGCAAGTGTAAGCACAAGCGGCGTTTACTCTATTCAGGCGCAGGGCAATGGAATTACCTGTCCTTCGTCTAAACAAACGGTAACCGTGACGATCAATGCCTTACCAACTTTGGTGGTGACACCTTCGATATCTGTGAATACTGGAAGCAATGTAGCTTTAAACGCAGTATCTGATGGAACATTGGCATGGTTTGATCCACAAGGGAATGCTTTAGTAGGACCAGCCTTTGAAACTGGTGTATTAAACACGCCTGGAATTTATACTTATACAGTAGTAGCAAGTAATGCGAATTGTACAAGAACCGGAACTGTTTCTATTAATGTTATTGACCTGAATAGTTGTCAATCATTAACAGAACGAGTTTATGCTACTACACAAACCTTTGGGTTTAATATAACGGGAGGAGTATCAAATCCGGGTAATGCCGTTGACGGAAGTACTCGAACGTACTCTACCATTACAACCGGAATTGGACTTTTAGGAGTTGGGACTACCTGGCAAGATTTGAAATGGCCGGCTAATATTGTAAAAGGAACTCCGGTAACGGTTAAGTTGGGAACTGAATTAAGTCTTTTGGCCTTAGGACAAAACCTATCTGTGATCGGAACTAAAAATGGAGTAAACATAGGAACTTTTCAAACGGTTTCAGGATCATTGTTGAACCTATTGTCAGGAGACAGTGCTTTCGAGTTTACTTTTGTTCCAAGTGATGGTACCGGACCACAAGATTATGATGGAATAAAAATTCAAATGGCATCACTTGTAAGTGTAGCACAAAGCACAAAAGTATATGATGCTTATTATACAAGATCAGTTTCTACTGTAGTTTGTACTCCTGGAGATATTCAGGATATTTATTACGGAGCAGTAGATTTAGGAGTAGGAGCTTTGACTGCTACAGTGGGTGTTAGCGATGCATGGAATGTAGCAGATAACGATATCAGTACTTTTGCTACTATGTACAGCGGTGTTGGGGCACTTGCTGCGGCTGATTTAACTGTAGCATTTAAAACTCCCTCAATAGTAAGTGATACTTTAAGAATAGTAATCTCAAAACCGGGAACTATTTTGGCAATTAATTTACTTACCGGATTTACGATTCAACGTTATTTAGGTGATGTTGCGGTTGGAACTCCGATAGATAATACAAGCACCTTATTAAGTTTGAAATTGTTAGCAGGTGATTCAATGGCTATCGTTTTAGTGAATTCGCAACCTGAACCTTATGACAGAGTTAGAATTCGTTTTGGTGGTGTTGCGGGAGTCTTGGATAATCTAAGAGTTCATACCGTTGACCGAGTAGCCAATACGAAAGTAGTAGGGGGTGATATAAACAATAAGGTCACGGTCTGTCCGGGAACGGCGGTCACGCTCCAGATACCCGAAGTAGCTTGTTCAACTTATAAATGGTATGACGCACCAACAGGAGGTAATGTTGTGGCAACCGGTATTTCTTATACTATTCCGACTACCTTGGCGGCAGGAATTTATAAATATTATATACAACCGGTAAGATACAACTGTGAAGCTTTTACAAGAGGAGAAGTAACCGTTGAGGTTAGAGCTTCAAGCCCGGTAAATACTTTAACAAATATTACTTTAAACGGAGGAGCAGTTACTTCTATTTGTTCTCCATCTGGAACCGTAACTTTAGCAACTGGCTTAAGTGGTACTCCGGTACTAACAAATCCGATATATTATTGGTATAGTTTTGATGGAACAACAAGTCAGTTAATTGCGGGAGAAACAACTGCTCAATTAATTGTAAATGGTTTAACACCGGGAACCTATACTTATTATGTAGGGGTTAGTTCAGATGAATTATGTGAAACCGCGGCGATAGATAGAAAACAGATTACATTTACAATACTGCCTCCTTCTATCAAGACCGATATTCTGGTTGACGGGACATCCGTATGTCATAACATAGCGGCATCCTTGACACCAACCGCACCTACTTTAACAAATGCAGTATTTACGTGGTATTTGGATGCGAATAAAACGCAGCCTATAACAAATGGAGCTGTTATTGGCGGGGTTACTTACGCAATAAGCGGCACAGGTGTTTTAACAGCAACTGGCTTAACAAAAGCCTTGAGCCCAATTATATATTATGTGGCCGTTTCCAGTGATGGAACCTGCGAAAATATTGCCGGTACACTTCAGGAAGCGACAATAGTTATAATTGATCCTAATACACCAACTACAACCGATACTACTCAGGATTTCTGTTTGATAAATGCTCCGACTTTTGCGAGTATTCAGGTAAATGAAAGTAATGTAGTTTGGTATAATGTAGCAACGGGAGGAACTGCTTTTGCACCAACAGCGGCATTGACCAGCGGAGTTTATTATGGTGCTGTTTTAGACCTTTTAAACAGTTGTGAGAGTTCTGTTCGTTTACAGGTAACTATCAGTGTAACCGATCCGGGAACACCAACGACTACAGATACCACGCAAGATTTCTGTTTGGTAAATGCACCAACCTTTGCGAGCATACAAACCAATCAGGCTAATGTCGTTTGGTACAGCGTTGCAACAGGAGGAGTAGCGATTGCCCCAACAACAGCTTTAACGAGCGGTACTTATTATGCTGCCTTGTTAGACGCTACAACAGGTTGTCAAAGTAATGTGAGATTATTAGTTACGATCAGTGTAACCGATCCGGGTACGCCGACTACTACAGATACTACACAAGATTTCTGTTTGGTAAATGCACCAACCTTTGCAAGTATACAAACCAATCAGCCTAATGTCGTTTGGTACAGCGTTGCAACAGGAGGAGTAGCGATTGCACCAACAACAGCTTTAACGAGTGGTACCTATTATGCTGCTTTACTAGACGCTACAACGGGTTGTCAAAGTAATGTAAGATTATTAGTTACGATCAGTGTAACCGATCCTGGTACACCAACTACAACCGATACTACACAAGATTTCTGTTTGGTAAATGCGCCGACTTTTGCGAGTATTCAAACGAATCAGGCTAATGTAGTTTGGTACAGTGTTGTAACAGGAGGAACAGCTATTGCGCCTACAACGGCTTTAACCACTGGTGTTTATTACGCTGCTTTGTTAGACGCTACCACAGGTTGTCAAAGCAACGAAAGATTGCGAGTTACTATTAGCGTAACCGATCCGGGCACACCAACGACTACAGATACTACACAAGATTTCTGTTTAGTTAATGCACCAACGTTTGCGAGCATTCAAACGAATCAGCCTAATATAGTTTGGTATAGTGTAGTAACAGGTGGAACTGCCATAGCACCAACAACAGCTTTAACCAGCGGTGTTTATTATGCTGCCTTGTTAGACGCTACCACAGGTTGCCAAAGCAACGAAAGATTGCGAGTTACTATTAGTGTAACCGATCCTGGTACACCAACGACAACAGATACTACACAAGATTTCTGTTTGATAAATGCACCAACCTTTGCAAGTATACAAACCAATCAGCCTAATGTCGTTTGGTATAGTGTAGCAACTGGAGGAGTAGCGATTGCACCAACAACAGCTTTAACGAGCGGTACTTATTATGCTGCCTTGTTAGACGCTACAACGGGTTGTCAAAGTAATGTGAGATTATTAGTTACGATCAGTGTAACCGATCCGGGTACACCAACCACTACAGATACTACACAAGATTTTTGTTTAATAAATGCGCCAACCTTTGCAAGTATACAAACGAATCAGGCTAATGTAATTTGGTACAGTGTGGTAACAGGCGGAACAGCCATTGCACCAACAACAGCTTTAACCAGTGGGGTTTATTATGCTGCTTTGTTGGATGCTACCACAGGTTGTCAAAGCAACGAAAGATTGCGAGTTACTATTAGCGTAACCGATCCGGGTACACCAACAACAACAGATACTACACAAGATTTCTGTTTGGTAAATGCGCCAACCTTTGCGAGTATACAAACGAATCAGCCTAATGTCGTTTGGTATAGTGTAGTAACAGGTGGAACTGCCATAGCACCAACAACAGCTTTAACCAGTGGTGTTTATTATGCCGCTTTGTTAGATGCTACCACAGGTTGCCAAAGTAACGAAAGATTACAAGTTACAATTAGTGTAACCGATCCGGGCACACCGACTACTACAGATACTACACAAGATTTCTGTTTGGTAAATGCGCCAACCTTTGCAAGTATACAAACCAATCAGCCTAATGTCGTTTGGTATAGTGTAGCAACTGGAGGAACTGCCATAGCACCAACAACAGCTTTAACGAGTGGTACCTATTATGCTGCTTTGCTAGACGCTACAACAGGTTGTCAAAGTAACGTAAGATTATTAGTTACGATTAGTGTAACCGATCCAGGTACACCAACCACTACAGATACAACACAGGATTTCTGTTTGGTAAATGCACCAACATTTGCGAGCATACAAACCAATCAGGCCAATGTGGTTTGGTACAGTGTGGCAACAGGCGGAACAGCAATAGCTCCGACTACAGCTTTAACCAGCGGTACTTATTATGCTGCTTTGTTAGACGCTACAACAGGATGTCAAAGTGCTGTGAGATTACAAGTTGCCATTAGTGTAACCGATCCGGGCACTCCGACATTAGTAACTGCAGGAACTCAAAACTTCTGTTTAGTTAATGCACCAACGTTTGCAAGCATTCAAACCACTCAGGCTAATGTCGTTTGGTATAGTGTTGCAACGGGTGGTATAGCTATAGCTCCGGCTACAGCCTTAACGAGTGGTACTTATTATGCTGCTTTATTAGATGCTACAACGGGTTGTCAAAGTGCTGTGAGATTACAAGTTACCATTAGCGTAACTGATCCGGGCACACCGACTACAACCGATACTACACAAGATTTCTGTTTGGCAAATGCACCAACGTTTGCGAGTATACAAACGAATCAGACTAATGTTGTTTGGTATAGTGTTGTAACAGGTGGAACCGCTATTGCACCAACAACAGCTTTAACCAGTGGGGTTTATTATGCAGCTTTGTTAGACGCTACCACAGGTTGTCAAAGTAACGAAAGATTACGAGTTACTATAAGTGTAACCGATCCGGGTACACCAACTACTACAGATGCCACACAAGACTTCTGTTTGGTAAACGCACCGACATTTGCAAGTATTCAGGTAAACGAGCCAAATGTGGTTTGGTACAATGCGACAAGTGGAGGAACTGCTTTTGCTCCAACAGCGGCATTGACCAGTGGAATTTTCTATGGAGGTATTGTAGATCCGGTTACAGGTTGTCAAAGTGCCGTAAGATTACAGGTTACCATCAGTGTAACCGATCCGGGCACACCGACGACTACAGATGCTACACAAGATTTCTGTTTGGCAAATGCACCAACATTCGCGAGTATTCAAACGAATCAGGCTAATGTTATTTGGTACAGCGTTGCAACAGGAGGAACAGCCATTGCGCCAACAACATCTTTAACCAGCGGCGTTTACTACGCAGCTTTACTAAATGCTACTACAGGATGTCAAAGTACTGTGAGATTACAAGTTACTATTAGTGTAACCGATCCGGGCACACCAACATTAGTAACTGCAGGAACTCAAAACTTCTGTTTAATAAATACGCCAACATTTGCCAGTATTCAAACTACTCAGGCTAATGTCGTTTGGTACAGCGCTGCAACAGGCGGAACTGCTATTGCTCCGGCTACAGCTTTAACGAGCGGTACTTATTATGCTGCTTTGTTAGATGCTACAACAGGTTGTCAAAGTGCCGTGAGATTACAAGTAACTATAAGTGTAACCGATCCGGGTACACCGACTACAACAGATACTACACAAGATTTCTGTTTGATAAATGCACCAACTTTTGCAAGTATTCAAACGAATGAGACTAATATCGTTTGGTACAGTGTTGCAACAGGCGGAACAGCCATTGCACCAACTACAGCTTTAACAAGCGGAGTTTATTATGCAGCTTTGTTAGACGCTACAACAGGTTGTCAAAGTAAAGTAAGGTTGCAGGTTATCATTAGTGTAACAAATCCAGGCACACCAACTACAACAGACACAACACAAGATTTCTGTTTGGTAAATGCACCTACATTCGCAAGTATTCAAACGAATCAGACTAATGTAGTGTGGTACAGTGTTGCAACAGGAGGAACAGCTATTGCACCAACTACAGCTTTAACCAGCGGTACTTATTATGCTGCTCTGCTAAATGCGATAACAGGTTGTCAAAGTACCGTAAGATTACAAGTTGCTATTAGTGTAACTGATCCGGGTACACCAACAACAACAGATGCAACACAAGACTTCTGTTTGGTAAATGCGCCAACTTTTGCCAGCATTCAAACGAATGAAACGAATGTCGTTTGGTACAGTGTGGCAACGGGAGGTACAGCTATCGCTCCGGCAACAGCTTTAACAAGCGGTACTTATTATGCTGCTTTGTTAGATGCAACTACAGGTTGTCAAAGCGCCGTGAGATTACAAGTTGCCATTAGTGTAACTGATCCGGGCACACCGACATTAGTAACTGCAGGAACTCAAAACTTCTGTTTGATAAATGCACCAACGTTTGCAAGCATTCAAACTACTCAGACTAATGTCGTTTGGTACAGTGCTGCAACAGGCGGAACAGCAATTGCTCCGACAACAGCTCTAACAAGTGGTGTTTATTATGCTGCTTTATTAGATGCCACAACGGGTTGTCAAAGTGCTGTGAGATTACAAGTTACGATCAGCGTGACCGATCCGGGCACACCGACATTAGTAAACGCGGGCACTCAAAACTTCTGTTTGATAAATGCACCAACATTTGCGAGTATTCAAACGAATCAGGCTAATGTAGTTTGGTACAGTGTTGCAACAGGTGGAACAGCAATAGCTCCTGCAACAGCTTTAACCAGCGGTGTTTATTATGCTGCTTTGGTAAATACTACTACAGGTTGTCAAAGTGCGGTGAGATTGCAAGTTACTATTAGTGTAACCGATCCGGGCACACCGACAACGACAGATACAACTCAAGATTTCTGTTTGATAAATGCGCCAACTTTTGCGAGTATTCAAACGAATCAGACTAATGTAGTTTGGTATAGTACTGCAACTGGTGGAACAGCGATTGCTCCTGCAACAGCTTTAACGAGCGGTACTTATTACGCTGCTTTGTTAGATGCAACTACTGGTTGTCAAAGTGCCGTAAGATTACAAGTTACCATTAGTGTAACCGATCCGGGCACACCGACATTAGTAAATGCGGGCACTCAAAACTTCTGTTTAGTAAATGCACCGACATTTGCGAGTATTCAAACCACTCAGACTAATGTCGTTTGGTACAGTACCGCAACAGGAGGAACAGCGATTGCTCCAACTACAGCTTTAACGAGTGGTGTTTATTACGCTGCTTTGGTAAATACTACTACGGGTTGTCAAAGTGCGGTGAGATTACAAGTTACTATTAGTGTAACTGATCCGGGCACACCGACATTAGTAAATGCAGGAACTCAGAACTTCTGTTTGGTAAACGCACCAACATTTGCGAGTATTCAGACTACTCAGGCTAATGTGGTTTGGTACAATGCTGCAACAGGTGGAACAGCGATTGCTCCGGCAACAGCTTTAACCAGCGGTGTTTATTATGCTGCTTTGGTAAATACTACTACAGGTTGTCAAAGTGCAGTGAGATTGCAAGTTACCATTAGTGTAACCGATCCGGGCACACCAACAACGACAGATGCAACACAAGACTTCTGTTTGATAAACGCACCAACGTTTGCGAGTATTCAAACGAATCAGACTAATGTAGTTTGGTATAGTACTGCAACTGGTGGAACAGCGATTGCTCAGGCAACAGCTTTAACCAGCGGTACTTATTATGCTGCTTTATTAGACACAACAACAGGATGTCAAAGTGCGGTGAGATTGCAAGTTACGATCAGTGTAACCGATCCGGGTACACCATCACTAGTAAATGCAGGAACTCAAAACTTCTGTTTGATAAATGCACCAACATTCGCGAGTATTCAAACGAATCAGGCTAATGTAGTTTGGTACAGTACCGCAACAGGAGGAACAGCGATTGCTCCGGCAACAGCTTTAACCAGCGGTGTTTATTATGCTGCTTTGGTAAATACTACTACAGGTTGTCAAAGTGCAGTGAGATTACAAGTTACTATTAGTGTAACCGATCCGGGCACACCGACATTAGTAACAGCAGGAACTCAAAACTTCTGTCTGATAAATGCACCAACGTTTGCTAGTATTCAAACCACTCAGACTAATGTCGTTTGGTACAGTACCGCAACAGGTGGAACAGCGATTGCTCCGGCAACAGCTTTAACCAGTGGTGTTTATTATGCTACTTTGTTAGATGCAACAACAGGTTGTCAAAGTGCGGTAAGATTACAGGTTACCATCAGCGTAACCGATCCGGGCACGCCAACATTGGTAACTGCAGGAGTTCAGAACTTCTGTTTGTTAAGCTTACCGACATTTGCGAGTATCAAAACCAATCAGGCTAATGTAGTTTGGTATAGTACTGCTGTTGGTGGAACAGTAATTCCGTTAACAACACTCTTGACGACAGGTGCTTATTATGGAGCTATTCTGGATCCGGTAACGGGTTGTGCAAGTGCTAACAGATTACAAGTTCAGGTTACTGTTGGAGCTCCAAATAACCCGACCACACCAAACTCTCAACAGGTATTTTGTTCTACAGCTGCTGCTACAGTGGCAGACATAGTAGTCAATGAAACAAATGTTGCTTGGTTCTATACCGCTTCCGGTGGTACACCAATTCCAGCAAATACGCTCTTAACAACACAATCGTATTATGGAGCTATTTATGATGCCACAAACGGCTGCGAAAGCTTAGTGAGATTACAGGTTAAAGTAACAGTGGCACAACCTAGTCCTAAACCAACTACAGGTTCAGTTACACAAAACTTCTGTATAGTTAATGCGCCTACTTTTGCTAGTATTCAGGTAAATGAACCTAATGTGGGGTGGTATAGTACACCTACTGGTGGAACTATAATTCCATTAACAACAGCTTTGACCAGTGGTACTTACTATGGTGTTATTTTAAGCGCTGTTAATTGTGAAAACCCGGATAGATTAGAAGTGATCGTAGATGTAAATTCACAAGGAATTATTACAACTTCAAAACCAGTACAAACGTTCTGTTTATCTGCAAATCCAACGATAGAAGATATCGAGGTTAATGAAACAGGCGCTATCTGGTATACTTCAGCTACTGGAGGAACGGCATTACCGGCAGGAACACTTCTTGTTGCAGGAACCTACTATGCTACAGCACAGGACAATATGACTAATGGCTGTAATAATGCTGTACGATTAGCAGTTGTAGTTAATTTCTCTAATGATGATTTGGTTCTGATCACAGCTAGTGACGATACGCCATGTGTTTTTGACGGGGTAACCTACTCAATTGCCAATGGAAAATCAAATTACGTATGGTCTATTACTAATGGAACGATTCTTTCAGGTGGAGGAGCATCAGACGGCTCAGTAACAGTTTCTTGGTCCGATATCGGTCCTGGTAAAGTTGAGGTTGCCTATTTAAATACCTGTAATGATAATACTTATAAATCATTAGATGTAATAGTAGCTACCTGCTCAGACTTAACCATATCGAATGTTGTTAGTAATCCTACAGCAAATTTTGGAGATACTGTAATGTTCACTATTGTAATAGGAAACGTAGGAATGGGGAATTTTATTAATGTAGAGATTAATAATTTTTTACCGGCCGGCTATCGTTTTATCGGAGCATTTGTAACTTCAGGTGTATATACGGCTTCTACCGGAATGTGGAGTATACCAACTTTAAATTCAGGTCAGACCGTAAAACTGGAAATCACGGCTGAGGTATTACCACCTTTAAGTGTTAACACTAATAAAATGGGTAGTTCTCCACAAGGCAAAATGGCAGCGGCAATACCTGCGGATTATTATTTAGATGTCGCAAAAATTGTGGTTTCAATGCCTCTGGATGTTAATTTACTCAATAACACCGCTACAGCAACAATTACTCCGACCTGTTTAACAGTGTACAACGAGTTTACGCCAAATAGCGATGGACTAAATGATTTTTTCAGAATTGATTGTATCCAAACCTATCCGGACAATGAACTAAAAGTCTTCAATAGATATGGTGCATTAGTATACAGTAAAAGAAATTATGAAAATACTTGGGATGGAACTGCGAACGTTTCCGGAGTTGTGAATAGAGGAGATATGTTACCAACAGGTACTTATTTCTATGTGATAGACACTGGAGACGGAACGATTAAAAAAGGCTGGTTATCTATAATGAGATAAGCTTCTATTAATCATCTAATTAATTAACTAAATAAGTATCGTTATGAAACTATATATAAAATTATTAGAAACGTATTTCATTCTAATATGTTCTTTTATTACATTTTGTGCCAGCGCACAACAGGATCCACAGTACACGCAATACATGTACAACACTATGGCGATAAATCCGGCTTATGCCGGATCTACCGGAACTTTAGAAGCAACACTTTTGCATCGTTCTCAATGGGTTGGAATTTCCGGTGCTCCGGAAACACAATCGTTTTCTGCTCACACACCACTCCGCAATGAGAAAATTGGTCTGGGACTAAGTGTCGTAAACGACAAAATCGGTCCTTCAAGCGAATTGTATCTGGATGGAAACTTCTCTTATTCATTGCCACTTGGTTATGAAAAAAGATTAGCATTTGGTTTAAAAGCAGGTTTTAGAATGTTGGATATAGATTGGTCTAAAGGGAGATTTTATGATGAGAACGATGTTTTGTTAAATCAAAACATTAGCAACCAGATGAAACTGGCAGTTGGAGCGGGAATTTATTATTACACCGACAAATGGTATGTTGGGTTTTCAGTTCCAAGCTTCATTCAGAATGATTATTACGATGATGTACAAGAATCAATAGATTATGATCGCTTACATTATTATTTAATGGGAGGATATGTATTTGACTTAAGTCCAAATTTAAAATTTAAACCGGCATTTTTAGTAAAAGCAGTAAATGGAGCTCCACTTACTGCTGATGTGTCGGCGAATTTTATGATTGCGGAAAAATTTGTAATTGGAGGTGCCTACAGAACGGATGATTCCGTTAGTATCTTGGCAGGCTTTCAAATAACAAAAAGTTTTTACCTCGGATATGCTTTCGATTATACGGTCAGCCAGTTAAATAAGTACAACGATGGTACACATGAATTCATTCTGCGCTACCAGTTTACTAAAAATCAAAGTAAAATCAAATCCCCAAGATTCTTCTAAAAATGAAGCTTATGAAAAAATTGTATATACTAAGTTTATTCGTGAGTTTTACGGTTAGTTTTGCTCAAACGAATTTAAAGAAAGCGGACGCATTGTTTAAAAACTTTTCCTATTTAGATGCTTCAAAAGCCTATGAGGAGTGTTTGCAAAACATAAAAAGTCCTTCAGCACAAACGTTAAAGAACGCTGCTGATTCGTATTACTTCAATTCCGATTCAAGGAATGCACTCAAATGGTACAGGAAGTTATACGAAGTGCAAGGCAATAATTTAACAGATATCTACTACCTGCGTTACATTCAATCTATGAAAGCAGTTATGGATTATGACGAGGCAGATAGGGTCACAAAAGAATATTTAAATAAAAAAGGAGATCAAAAAGAGATCAATCGCTATGTCGCTCAGAAAACCCAAATGGATAGTTTAGCTAAAACGAAATCTCTTTATCAAATTAGAAATTTAGATATTAACACCAGTAAATCTGATTTTGGAGCTACTTATTTTGTAGATAAAATTGTATTCTCTTCTGCCCGAGACACAACAAAATTCGGAGATAAGTTATACACCTGGAACAACCAGCCTTTCCTGAATTTGTATTTGGCCGACAGAAATCCTGCCGATGGTAGTTTGTTTAACGAAACAGTGTTTCTGGCAAACGTAATGACTAAATACCATGAGGCGACAGCCACTTTTGACAGTAGCGGGAAAACCATTTACTATTCAACAAATATTGTAAAGAAAAACAAACTGGTTGTAGATGAAAACAAAATCAACAATTTTCAAATTATCGAAGGAAAAATAGTAGATAATAAACTCGAGAATCCGCAAAAAGTGTTTTTTGACAGTGAAGAGTATTCCGTTGGACACCCTTCTTTAAGTGATGACGGGCAGTTGCTCTTTTTTGCGTCAGACATGCCGAACGGATTTGGTGAAACAGATTTGTATTATGTGAAAATTGCGGCCGACGGAACCATGAGTTCTCCTGTAAATTTAGGACCAAAAATCAATACAATTGGGAATGAAGTTTTTCCTTTTTTCAGAAACGGAGTTCTTTATTTTTCTTCAGACGGGCATTATGGCTGGGGAGATTTAGATATTTATGAAAGTAAAATGTTGTCTGATGGAAGTTTTACTACACCCCGAAATTTAGGAGCGCCAATAAACAGTAACAAAGATGATTTTTCTTTTATAATTGATAAGGCCGGTGAATTGGGGTACATTTCTTCCAACAGAGACGGCGGTAAAGGAGACGACGATATTTACGCTTTTGAAAAAGGAAAACCAATTTGCAATCAATCGATATCCGGTATGGCAGTCGACAGAAAAACCAAATTGCCACTGGACGATGTTGTAATTATGGCTTACAATTCCTATAGCGAAGTTCTGGGCGAAACAAAAACCAACTATGAGGGCAAATATGCAATAGAAGTTCCTTGTGGGAAAGTGATTAAAATGATTGCGGCAAAAATGAACTACAGTAGTGATGAAAAAACAGTAGAAACTACCAAGGTAAACGGAGGCGAAATCAAAGATGTCAATTTTGAACTTAGTAATTACGATGACTTAGTCGTAAAGAAAAAAGGAGTTGAAAAAGTAGACGTAAAACCAATTTATTTTGATTATGATAAGTACGATATTACACCTCTGGCTATCGAAGAGCTAACTAAGGTTGTTTTTATCATGCAAAAATTTCCAAACATCCGAATCAAAATAGAATCTCATACCGATTCTCGCGGAAAGGATGCTTATAATATGGTGCTTTCAGATAAAAGAGCCAAATCAACCCGTGATTATATTGTTTCTCAGGGGATTGACGCTTCCAGAATAGAAAGTGCAATAGGGTATGGGGAAAGCAGACTAATTAACAGATGTAAAAATGGTGTAAAATGTTCAGAAGCAGAGCATTTATTAAACAGACGTTCTGACTTTATCATTATCCAGAAATAGTTTTGTATTCCGGCTCTGGTGGTTTGATCAGGAGCTTAAAAGTGCAACACGAAGATACCATTGGAAGTTGGTTTTTATTAATTCTTTTTTTAAGAATGATGGACATGAAGGAAATCAGGTTGTATGAATTTACAGCCTGATTTTTGGTTTTTTAAAACTTTCATTTTTTGATGTTTTTCAATAAAAATAATCCTAATTTTGAGGTACAATTAAACAACATTCCAATCTGTATCATTTTAGTATTTTATGAGTATTCAAGAGACCATTCAAACGTTACGAAACGAACTTAATCAGCACAATTACAATTATTATGTACTTGATAATGCTACAATTTCGGATTATGAATTTGACATCAAATTAAAAGAGCTTCAGGACTTAGAAAATAAGAATCCGGAGTTTTTTGACGAAAATTCACCAACGCAGCGAGTAGGAGGTACGGTTACCAAGAATTTTAAAACAATTGCACATCAATACCGAATGTATTCTCTGGACAATTCTTACTCCAAAGACGATTTGAAAGATTGGCAAAACCGAATCCAGAAAGTACTGGGCAATGTTGATTTGCAATATACCTGCGAACTAAAGTACGATGGTGCTTCAATAAGCATTACGTACGAAAACGGAAAATTGACTCAGGCTTTAACACGTGGTGATGGTTTTCAGGGAGATGATGTAACGAACAATATTAAAACCATAAAATCAATTCCGTTACAGCTAAAAGGAAATTACCCGGATCGATTTGATATCCGTGGAGAAATTATACTTCCTTATGCCGGTTTTGAAAAAATGAACCAGGAATTAATCGAAATTGGCGAAACGCCTTATTCCAACCCAAGAAATACAGCTTCGGGAAGCTTAAAATTACAGGATAGTGCTGAGGTTGCCAAACGTCCGTTAGAATGCCTATTGTATTTTGTAACCGGTAATAATCTGCCTTTTTCCTCTCAGTATGATGGATTGGAATCAGCTCGAAAATGGGGCTTTAAAGTACCAAACGAAGCCAAATTAGTTCATAACCTGCAAGAAGTTTTTGATTTTATTGATTATTGGGACGTTCATCGTCACGAACTGCCTTATGAAACAGATGGTGTAGTAATAAAAGTAAACAGCATTCAGCATCAGGAAGAATTAGGTTATACAGCAAAATCACCGCGCTGGGCTATTGCCTATAAGTTCAAATCTGAACAAGTTTCAACGAAATTAAATTCAATCTCCTATCAGGTAGGGCGCACAGGAGCAATTACACCCGTGGCAAACTTAGAACCTGTTCAATTGGCAGGAACCGTTGTAAAAAGAGCTTCTTTGCATAATGCAGATCAGATTGAGAAATTAGATATTAGAATTAACGATACCGTTTTTGTTGAAAAAGGAGGAGAAATTATTCCTAAAATCATTGCTGTAGATTTAGAAAAACGTCCTGAGAATTCGGAAATAACACACTATATAACACACTGTCCGGAATGTCAGACTGAGTTGGTCAGAAACGAAGGAGAAGCCAATCACTATTGCCCTAATTTTTATGGATGTCCGCCGCAGATTATCGGACGTATTCAGCATTATATTTCAAGAAAAGCGATGGATATTGAAGGTCTTGGAGGTGAAACGGTTGCTTTGCTTTTTAATAACGGATTGGTACATAATTATGCCGATTTGTATGAATTGACCGTAGCGCAAATTTTGCCTTTGGAAAGAATGGCACAAAAATCGGCTGAAAATCTGGTAAATGGAGTTCAAAAATCAAAAGAGATTCCGTTCGAGAGTGTCTTGTTTGCTTTAGGTATTCGTTTTGTTGGAGAGACAGTAGCAAAAAAATTAGCCAAACATTACAAGAATATTGATGCATTAGCTCAAGCTTCTTTAATGGATTTGATTTTGGTGGATGAAATTGGCGAAAGAATTGCAAAAAGTGTTATTGAGTTTTTTGAGAATGAGGAAAACCAAAGTATAATTGATCGTTTGAAAAATCAAGGCGTTCAATTTGAAATTGTTGAAAAAGTAAATCCGAATGCTACTGATAAATTTGCAGGAAAAACATTTGTGGTATCAGGTGTTTTTACTCAATTTTCGCGCGATGAATTAAAGAAAGCGATCGAGGATAACGGAGGAAAAGTAGGAAGTTCGATCTCTGCCAAAACAGATTTTGTGGTGGCAGGAGATAATATGGGACCAGCCAAATTAGAAAAAGCGAATAAGTTAAATATTCCAATATTGTCCGAAGAAGATTTTATAAACAAATTAAATGAAAGCGAATAAACCGTCTTTGATTTTGTTTTTTCTAGCCTTACTCTTTACGATCATTTTTGATTGTATGGAACAGGATTTCTTGGTAATCTATACGAAATCAATCGTTCTGCCGGCTATTTTTATTTATTTTCTGATTAGTAGCGATTTTAGAATCGGTAAGATAGAAAGTTTAATTTTTCTATTCTGTTTTATAGGCCAGGTCTTCGAAATCATGGCGATTGAAGCTTCTGAAATTGGTGGTGTATTGAGCTTTTTGATTGTTTATATCTTGCTTTTGATGATTTTTGTACGGGAACACGAAAAATTGAAACTAACCAGAAAAGATGTTTTGCCAATCGGTATAATTGTTATATTTCTGGTTTATCTGTTGGTTTCTATACTAAACCTGCAGTTTTATAACATGAAGAAGTTTATTATTCTGTATACTATTTATGGCGTTGTTTTGGGGTTTGTGAGCTATTTTTCGTTTGCAAGTTATATCACAAAAGGAACCCATATCGCCTTGCTAATGTCATTAATGACGATTAGTTTTATGTTCTCCGATGTGTTTTACGTATTCAATCAAAGTTTTTCGCATTCCATTGTTTTAGTGATAATCCGGGATGCCACGCAAATTATGGCGTACTACTTTATGGTAGAATATTTTCTGGAAAAGATTAAAATTCAAAAGAAAATCAGATAAAGTTTTTAGGTAGACAAAATTTCGTTTAACTTTAGATCACAGGATTTTCAGATACTTTACCGGTAATTAAATCAATTGTGTTGTGGGTGTAAAGCAACACCTTATTTTCGAAAAAATCACTTGAGAACCCGCCACGAAATTGATACGCTTCAATTTGGTTTACAATTTCTCCATTGGTAGCATCCACCACATATTCTGCTCCCCAACTATTGGATTCAGTAGAAGAAGCGTAAAGGGCTAAAAGTTGTCCATTTTCTGTTTGAAATATATCAGAAGAGTTTATTCTTCCTCCATCTTTTCCTAAGTAGTTAAAATCTTTATACCACTTTATTTTGTAATCGCGATCAAAGCAATACAAAACATTTGTTTCGGTGACCAGATAGATAAAAGTGAAATCGACCGAAAATTTTATTCGGCTTATCATTGCTTTGGTACCAAATTTAATCGATTCAGTCTTACCGGTAGCAAAATTGAATAAATAACAAGTATCTTTAGTATTCTCACAAGGTGCAAGAAAAGTATCATTTTCAGGATCTAGATCTCCTTTATAGGTTCTTATTTGTTTGGGTAATTCGGCGGTGATTTGCTGGAGTGACAAATCATAACAAAAGGGTTTCTTTTTGCTTGCGACGATTATAATTTTATTTCCTTTAGCATTAAACTCAACGTCATAAATACAATAATTGTCGGTATTTAGTAATACAGTTTCATTTTCATGATCTGTAATTACTAAATCCGTTCTGTAAGCTCTGGTGTTTGACGAAGTTCTGGTAATGGCAATCCTTTTTCCGTCAATTGAGATGTTTTGGGGCTCCCATTCCGGAAAATCAGCTAAGTATTTTTTTTCCTGAGTATTAAAATCAAATAAAAAAAGTCCTTTTGTATTATTTGGTTTTCTATTTCCAAACAATCCAATTTTAGAATGCCTGTTTACGATCATGTCTTAGTCTTTGTATTTTAGGAATCAAATAAAAGGTAATTACACAATAATAGACCTTCCTTGATTGCTGTGCGCTTTGTCTTTGTCAAAGTAAAAATCAATTCGGCCTAAGTTAATTCCGTAACAACCAACTTGATTTACCAATACTTCTGTTCCGATTTTGTTTTTTACAACAGTCGGTTTGTCCAGAAAAGTATGCGTATGTCCGCCAATAATTAAATCAATATCCTGAGTTAATTGCGCCAGCTTTAAATCGCAGATTCTTGAAGGATCATTTTTATATTCGTAACCCAAATGAGAAAGGCAGATGACTAAATCACATTTCTCTTCTTTTTTTAATAATTGGGTCATATCCTGAGCAATTTCAACAGGATTGTTGTAGATCGTTTCTTGGTACATTTGTTTGTCAACTAAGCCGGCAAGCTCAATTCCAACACCAAAAACGCCCACTTTGATTCCGTTTTTGTGAAAAATTTTATACGGTTTTATAAGTCCGTTCATAACGGTGTTTTTAAAATCGTAATTAGAACAAATAAAATCAAAACTGGCATGAGGCATTTGAGCATGTAAACCATCAAGTCCGTTGTCGAAATCATGATTTCCGATCGTTGAGGCATCATATTTCATCATACTCATCAGCTTAAATTCAAGTTCACCTCCATAGTAATTAAAATACGGGGTTCCCTGAAAAATATCACCGGCATCCAATAAAAGCACATTTGGATTTTCTTTGCGAATGGTTTCTATAAGAGCCGCTCTGCGAGATACACCACCTTTATTTGCATTACGCGGATCATCAGCCGGAAAAGGGTCGATGTGGCTGTGAACGTCGTTGGTGTGTAAAACAGTTAAGTGTTTAATATCGTTGGATTCAAAACTGCTTAATGATAAACCTAAGCTTAATAAAGCAGTACTGGCAGCCGTTTTTTCGATAAATTCTCTTCTTTTCATTGGTATATTTTTTAGCTGGACGCTGAGTGTAATTGTAATTTAAATGGAGTTATTCTTCTGTTATTCTAATGTCTTTCGCCACCGGAATCGTGTCTACTTCCTTAAAGTAATCAATCAGTACATTTCGAAGTTTGTAATTCAAATCAAATTTCTGAGTAGTTTTTAGGAAAAAGTTCATGTTGTCTCCGCCATTTGCCAGATAATCATTGGTAGCAACATAATACGTTTTGTTGGTATCTAGCGGTTTTCCCTGAACAAGTATATTTTTTGGTGTATTGTCTTTAGAGATTGTAAAAGTCATTCCTGCCAAAGGATGCGGTTTTTTCTCCTTAATAATATAAGTGGTCATTGCTACGAGTTGTTCTCCTTTTAGGGCCAGAACCACCAGATTGTTTTCAAAAGGCATAATTTCAAAAGCCGTTCTTTTGGTAACATTCCCTTTTGGTAATATAGCACGGATTCCACCATGATTTAAAAAACACAAATCGATATCTTTTTTCTCACGAGCATTAAAAACGGTATTTCCTCTTTTTAAGCAAACATCAGCAATTAGATTACCAATGCTGGTTTGCCATTTTCCGGTACTTTTTTCCAGTGTTTCAGGGCAATAAGCTAAAATGCTGTCCAAATCTTTATTGATATTATTGCGATAGGGAGTAATAAAAGTTTCGATTTCCGGAGTTTGTGGAGCTTTCTCGGTTATAGGAAGTTGTTTCCCTTCTATCTTCGTTAAATTGTAGTTCTTGCTACAAGAAGTTATAAAAAAAAGTGTTAAGAATATAACAAAAAGTTTTAAAAACCCGTTATACTTTTTTAGTTTTACCATCTTAAATGCGACTTAAATAATTAATTTTGTAATCTCGTAAATGTACTATGTTTTTAAATTACATAAAGGAATTTTTTATAAAAAAATCGTTAAAAAATAACTTGCGTAGCGTAAAAAATGAAGTCTTTACAAGTGCTATACAAACAATTGGTTTACTGGTTGATGAGACTAAGTTTAAACATTCAAAAGAGCTGATAAAAGAGCTTGTTTTGAATGGAATCAACCCCGATAACATAAAAGTTGTTGCGTATAGAGATAAATTTAAGGAGAAAAAAACGTACTCAAGACCCACATTTGGTAGAAAACACATCAATTGGAAAGGGGAGATTGAAACAGATTTTTTAACTGAATTTATCGATACAGAATTTGATCTTTTGATTAGTTATTACGACATCGAAAAAACGATTTTGATGTTGATAACGGCGAAGTCAAAAGCAAAATTTAAAGTTGGTTTTACATCCGTCGATAAAGAATTAAACCGATGGATGATAGATACCACCCTGGAAAATTATAAACTTTTCGTTTTCGAATTGTTTAGGTATTTAAAGAACATTAAATAAATTATAAAGTAGAATATGCAATCATTAATAGGAACCGGTGTTGCTCTGGTAACTCCATTTAAAAAAGACTTTTCAATTGATTTTGAAGCATTACAACGAATCGTAAATTTTTCGATCGATGGAGGAGTTGAGTATCTTGTTGTTATGGGGACCACAGCAGAAAATGCTACCTTGACGCAAGCAGAAAAAGAATTGGTTATAGATGCAGTTGTAGAATATAATAAAGGAAGATTGCCTCTTGTACTGGGTGTTGGAGGTAATAATACCATGCAACTGGTTGAGGAATTAAAGACCAGAGATTTTTCTGCATTTGAAGCTATTCTTTCTGTTTCTCCTTATTATAATAAACCGACACAAGAAGGTATTTATCAGCATTTTAAAGCAATAGCCGAAGCTTCTCCTATACCTGTGATATTGTATAATGTACCGGGGAGAACATCAAGTAATATGTTGCCGGGTACAGTAGTGCGTCTGGCAAATGATTTTGAGAATATAGTAGCCATAAAAGAGGCAGCAGGAGATGTAGTGCAAGCCATGCAGCTGATAAAAAATGCACCGAAAGATTTTCTTGTAATTTCAGGAGATGATATGATTGCTTTGCCAATCGTTTTGGCCGGTGGAGCAGGAGTAATTTCTGTAATTGGGCAAGGTTTTCCAAAAGAATTTTCAGAAATGATCCGTTTAGGATTGAATAAAAAAGTAAATGAAGCTTTTAAGACGCAGTACTTTTTATCCGATTGTATTGATATGATTTTCGAACAGGGAAATCCTGCCGGAATCAAACAAGTATTCAAAGCCCTTGGTATTGCTGAGAACACAGTGCGTTTGCCATTGGTAACGGTAGACGTTGAACTGGCAAACAGGTTGAATGAATTTGTAAAAAAAAGCATTAAAGTAGAGCAGGATTAACGGTATTTTATTATACCAAAAAAATATTTTGTAGTAGCTAAATTAATAACTAAATTTGCCACCGGAACTTCGGTGTGATTTTGCTTTGGCACAATTGTCTGAGTAATCATAATAAAAGTAATAAAATGAAAAAAATAGTATCTCTATTAATTGTTGTTGCCCTTTTTTGTTCTTGTAGTGATTACCAAAAAGCATTAAAAAATGAAGATGTTGCAGCAAAGTTTGAAGTAGCAACAAAAATGTATGATGCTGGCAAATATTCAAAGGCAATTCGTCTTTTTGAACAATTGGCACCTACGTATAGAGGTAAACCTCAGGCTGAAAAACTGTTTTACATGTTTTCTCAGTCGTATTATAAGACCAAACAATATTATTTGGCAGGTTACCAGTTTGAAAGTTTTGTTTCGGGTTACCCACGAAGCGAGAAAGTGCAGGAAGCTGCTTTTCTTGGGGCTTACAGTTATTCAAAATTATCACCTGTTTACAGTTTAGATCAGACTGATACAGCAAAAGGATTAGAGAAATTACAAGCTTTTATTGATAATTACCCGAATTCAGAATACATTGGTCAGGCCAATGATGCTGTTAAAGTCTTGAATGGGAAATTAGAGAAAAAAGCATACGAAAATGCCAAAGGATATAATTTGATTTCAGATTATAAATCAGCCTTAATCGCTTTTGATAATTTTATCGCTGATTTTCCGGGAACACCTTTTAAAGAAGATGCATTGTTCTATAAATATGATTCTGCATACAAATTGGCAATAAACAGTATTCCGGCAAAAATGCAGGAACGTTTAAATGTGGCAAAGGTGGCGTATGGTAACTTAATTAAGTTTAAGAGCGATACCAAATACAAAGTGAAGGCTGAAGAAATGAATGCCAGAGTTGAAACAGATTTACAAAAATTTACTAAATAAAATAAAGTCATGGATTTAAAAAAGACGAATGCTCCTGTAAATACAATAACTTACAATAAAACAGTTATTGAAGAGCCAACAGGAAATGTGTATGAGGCAATTACCATTATGGCTAAAAGAGCAAATCAGATTAATTCTGAAATCAAAAAAGAATTAACTGAGAAGTTAGAAGAGTTTGCTACTTACAATGACAGTCTTGAGGAAGTTTTTGAAAATAAAGAGCAAATTGAAGTATCTAAATTTTACGAAAAATTACCTAAACCACACGCTTTAGCTGTTCAAGAATGGTTAGACGGTAAAACATACCACAGAGGTACAAACAAATAATAGTATAATGTCAGTTTTAAACGGAAAGAAAATTTTACTGGGAGTTTCCGGTGGAATTGCAGCGTATAAAACAGCATCATTAGTACGACTTTTTATAAAAGCAGGTGCACATGTCCAAGTGATAATGACACCTGCTTCTAAGGATTTTGTAACGCCACTTACGTTATCTACACTATCCAAAAATCCGGTACATTCCAATTTTTTTAATCAGGATGATGAAGATGCTGTTTGGAACAATCATGTCGAATTAGCACTTTGGGCTGATTTAATGCTTATTGCTCCGGCAACCGCCAATACATTATCTAAAATGACAACCGGTAACTGTGATAATCTTTTGATTGCAGCTTACTTATCGGCTAAATGTCCTGTTTACTTTGCTCCGGCAATGGATTTGGACATGTACAAACACCCTTCTACAATTGCGAGTTTTACTGCTTTAAAGCAATTTGGCAATACTATGATTCCTGCAGAAAACGGAGAATTGGCCAGTGGTCTTTCCGGTGAAGGAAGAATGGCTGAACCTGAGAACATAATCGCATTTCTTGAAGCAGATTTAGAGAGCAAATTGCCTTTAAAAGGGAAAAAAATACTAATTACTGCAGGACCAACATACGAAGCAATAGATCCTGTGCGTTTTATAGGAAATCATTCTTCAGGAAAAATGGGGTTTGATATTGCAAATGCAGCGGCAGATTTAGGAGCCAGTGTTGTTTTAGTTTCGGGACCAACCCATTTTAAAGCAAAAAACACTTCGATCAAAGTTGTAAGTGTCGTATCTGCGCAAGAAATGTACGATGCCTGTCATCTGTATTTTGACGATGTTGATGTGGCTGTTGCAGCAGCAGCAGTTGCCGATTACAAGCCAAAAGTAGTAGCCTCACAGAAAATAAAAAAAGCAGCGGATGAATTTTCGATTGAACTCGAGAAAACAAAAGATATTTTATTATCACTTGGCAATACTAAGAAAAATCAATATTTGATTGGATTTGCCTTAGAAACTGAAAATGAAATTGAGAATGCTAAGTTGAAAATTCAGAAAAAAAACTTAGATTTGATTGTTTTAAATTCCTTACAAGACGAAGGTGCCGGTTTTAAGAAAGAAACCAATAAAATTACTTTTATTGATAAAAATTTTAAAATTGAACCTATGGAATTAAAATCAAAAGAATTAGTGGCTGCTGATATTTTGAATAAAGTGATTTCACATTTTTCATAAACAGCACTATTGATTTTAAATCGAAAACGGAATTAAAAATTAGCGCTAGTCTATTTCGCTAAAAGCAAATATTATGTTCGTATGTGTAAAAAAATAGTTACTATTCTGGTATTTTTGATTTTTGGCTTTTCGCAGGCGCAGCAGTTAAATTGTACTGTAACTATAAATACGGAAAGACTTGCAACTCCAAATCAACAGGTTTTCAAAACGCTGGAGACCGCTTTGTCTGAATTCGTAAATAAAACCGATTGGGCCGGATCTGTTTTGAAGCAAAACGAACGCATCAATTGTTCGATGTATATTACTTTGTCATCGTATAATTCCAATCAGTATTCAGGAACAATCCAGATACAGGCTTCAAGAATGGTCTATAATTCGACTTATTCCTCTCCGATTTTTAATTATAACGATAAAGATTTTAGTTTCAGTTATACCGAATACGAGCCTTTGTTATTTAATCCGACTAATTTTGAATCTAATTTAGTTTCTTTAGTTTCCTTTTACAGTTATATGATTTTAGGAATAGATGCCGATACGTTTCAGATGGGTGCAGGAAGTTCTTATCTGGAAACAGCTCAGAATATTGCAAACGTTGCGCAACAAGGCGGTTATAAAGGATGGAGTCAGTCAGACGGTGTGCAAAACCGTTATTTTTTAATAAACGACATGCTTTCTCCTACTTACAGTGATTTAAGACAAACGTGGGCTTTATACCACTCAGGTCTGGATACCATGAACCAGGATTTAAAAGCAGCAAAAGAGAAGATAAAGTCTTCTATACTGCTTATTGCAAAAGTAAATTCGGTTAAACCGAATGCTTTTTTAACCCGGATATTTTTTGATGCCAAATCAGATGAGATTGTTTCAATCTTTTCGGGCGGTCCCAGTATTCCGATCACCGATTTAACGGATGTTTTAAGCAGGGTTTCGCCATTGAATGCTACGAAATGGTCGCAAATAAAATTTTAATTGCTTGCTGTTATTTTAGTTCCCTCATTACTATTTTTTATACTTATCAATTTTTCTTATGATTACTTCACTGTCAATTAAAAACTATGCTCTGATTGAAAAACTCGCTATTGATTTTTCAAAAGGATTTTCGATAATTACAGGAGAAACAGGTGCCGGAAAATCGATTATTCTGGGAGCAATAGGTTTGGTTCTTGGAAAAAGAGCCGATTTAACTTCGCTAAAAAATAAAGAAGAGAAATGTGTTATCGAAGCACAATTTGAAATCTCAAAATACAATCTGAAAGAGTTTTTTGAAGCAAATGATCTCGATTATGAAGAAGAAACAATTATTAGACGTGAAATTCTGCCTTCAGGAAAATCGCGTGCTTTTATTAATGACAGTCCGGTAAATCTTCAGGAATTACAGGATTTGAGTTTGTTTTTGATTGATATTCATTCGCAGCAGCAAACTCAGGAGCTTTCTGATGAAAGTGTTCAGTTTAAAATAATTGACGCAATTGCCAATAATACAGAGGTAATAAGTTCTTATCAAAAATTGCTTAAGACTTATAAATCTGATAAGTCAAAACTAAATGCGTTGCTGAAAAAGCAAAGTGATTCAGGGAAAGAGCAGGAATACAATACTTTTTTATTGAATGAATTGGTTTCGGCTAAATTAAAATCAGGGGAACAGGAAGAACTGGAAGCTGAGTTTGAAAAACTGAATAACGTTGAAATTATAAAAGAATCAATCGATAAATCGTTGTCGATTTCTAATGAAGAACAATTTGGAGTTTTTCATAATCTGAACGAAATCAAAACTTCTTTGCAAAAAATAGCTCTTTTTTCTGCGGAATATCAGAGTTTGTTTGAAAGAATTACTAGTGTTGCAATTGAATTTGATGATGTTTCGAGAGAATTGCAAAATGCTTCCGAAAAATTAATAAATGACCCTGAGAAGTTAGAACTAACCAATCAGAAATTGCAATTGATTTACAATCTTCAAAAGAAACATCAGGTCACTACCGTTGACGAATTACTTCAGATTCAGGCTAATTTGGAAAGTGCGGTTATTGAATTAGGGAATATCGAGGAAGAGATTGCGGTTTTATCACAGTCACTAGAGCAGAAAACATTGGAATTAGATGCTTTCTCAGTGATAATTCACCAAAATAGAGAGAATGCCATTCCGGTTTTATCGAATCAATTAATTACGATTCTTGAAACTTTAGGAATGCCAAATGTTCGTTTTAATATGGAACTTTTGCCGTCTGAGACCTATTTTCAAAACGGAAAAGACGAATTGCAATTTTTGTTCTCTGCCAATAAAGGAACCGATTTCGGATTGCTTAAAAAAGTGGCTTCCGGAGGAGAAATGTCCCGTATTATGTTAGCTGTTAAAGCAATTTTGGCAAAGTATTCTAAATTACCTACTTTAATTTTTGATGAAATCGACACCGGAGTTTCGGGAGAAATTGCCATCAGAATGGGGGAGATTATGAAAGAAATGAGTGCTACAATGCAGATATTTGCCATTACCCATTTGCCACAGATTGCGGCAAAAGGAGATTCTCATTTTAAAGTCTTCAAATCTACAGTTGATGAAGATACGCAGTCAGAATTAAAGTTATTGTCTCAGGAAGAAAGAGTTACGGAAATTGCTCAGATGCTTTCCGGTGCCAACATTTCAGATTCGGCGTTAAATCATGCAAAAGAATTATTAAATTAAATATTTAATTTATATTTGCTCAACAAATTTATATATAATCGATGTTAAAAAAAATAACTATTTTTTTCTTTTTTATTATCCAGCTCAATGCTCAGGATGGTAATCAGAATGTTGTAAGTTCTGAATTAAATACAAGTGGAACTTCTTATTTAGTAAAAGATTATCCGCAAGGTGTTTATCCTACATTCGATGATCTTCTTCAAAAGAAGGGGATAAATATGGGGGACGCTATAGAAAGAAGACCTATTGTTGGTTATCAAAAAAATTCTCTTGCTAAAGATGTTGTTGCTGATCAGGTTTACTTTTATTTTAAAAGAGACAGTGTTAGAGTAAGTAATTATGCTGCAATATCTTATAACGGTAGTTTGTATATTCAACAAAGATTAATTAAAAAGCTTGCCTCTAAAAAAGATAAGAATCAAGAAGGTAATGATTTGAATTCTTATCATAGAGTTATAAGTGATGGTAAGTTCTGGTATTTTGAAGGACCTTATGCAAACATGTGGTCTAAAGCCTTTGCGTATGGAACAGGAGGAGCGGTTGGAATGGTTGTTGGTTCTAATTTGAACAAATTGAAAGGAATTGTATTTAACGTTGAAAAAAAAGAGTTTAATTTCATAAGAGATTGTGAAGGTTTGAATCTTCTTATTGAAGAATATAAAGGAACCAAGATAGAGTGTAGTGATAAAGAGGTAGGTATTTTGGTTGTCCGTGAGAATATCGATAAAATTATTAAGTAATACTGTATTCAATAGTATTTCGGTATAAAAAGAATAAAGCTAAAATTGAAATAAAAAAAATATGATTATAGAGCCTAGAATGAGAGGATTTATTTGTTTGACATCACACCCAAAAGGATGCGAGCAAAATGTTAAGAATCAAATAGAATATATCAAATCAAAAGGACCAATTGCCGGAGCTAAAAAAGTATTGGTTATTGGTGCGTCAACAGGTTTTGGATTAGCTTCCAGAATTACAAGTGCTTTCGGATCTGATGCGGCTACAATTGGAGTGTTTTTTGAAAAACCACCAGTTGAAGGAAAAACAGCTTCTCCGGGCTGGTACAATTCTGCGGCTTTTGAAACTGAAGCGCATAATGCAGGTTTATATGCAAAAAGTATCAACGGTGATGCTTTTTCAAATGAAATTAAAAGACAAACTTTAGATTTAATAAAAGCTGATTTAGGACAAGTAGATCTTGTAATTTACAGTTTGGCTTCGCCAGTACGTTTACACCCTGTAACAGGAGTTTTACACCGTTCAGTTTTAAAGCCAATCGGACAAACATTCACAAACAAAACAGTTGATTTTCATACCGGAAATGTAACAGAAGTTTCGATTGCACCGGCTAATGACGATGATATCGAAAATACCGTTGCTGTAATGGGTGGTGAAGACTGGACCATGTGGATGGATGCTTTAAAAGAAGAAAATTTATTAGCTGAAGGAGCTACAACAGTTGCTTATTCATATATCGGGCCATCATTAACAGAGGCAGTTTACCGTAAAGGAACAATCGGTCGTGCAAAAGATCATTTAGAAGCTACAGCATTTTCGATCACTGAAAGTTTGAAATCAGTAGGAGGGAAAGCGTATGTATCAGTAAATAAAGCTTTGGTTACTCAGGCAAGTTCTGCAATTCCGGTTATTCCATTGTATATTTCTTTGTTGTATAAAATCATGAAAGAAGAAGGAATTCACGAAGGTTGTATCGAGCAAATTCAACGTTTGTTTCAGGACAGATTGTATTCCGGATCAGCAGTTCCTACCGATGATAAAGGAAGAATCAGAATCGACGATTGGGAAATGCGTGAAGATGTTCAGGCAAAAGTGGCTAAACTTTGGTTAGAGGCAACTACAGAATCTTTACCTGGAATTGGAGATTTAGCAGGATACAAAAATGACTTCTTAAATTTATTTGGATTTGAATTTGCAGGAGTTGATTACAAAGCAGATGCAAATGAAGTTGTAAATATTGAAAGTATTAAATAAGTACCGCTTATGATATATAAAACCATCAACCAAAAGTTGATGGTTTTTTTGTGAATATACCATATCTTTGTTGAAATTTTTAAGCTTAAAACAGTTACTACTCTAATACCCCCTATTCCATTATGATTTTTTCTTTAATTATACCCGTGTATAATCGACCAGACGAAGTTGATGAACTTTTAGAAAGTTTATCTAAATCTGATTATAATGAAGCTTTTGAAATTGTTCTTGTTGAAGATGGTTCTTCAATACCATGTAAAGAAGTGGTGATGACGTATCAGGGAAAACTTAATATTTCCTATTATTTCAAAGAGAATTCAGGACCGGGAGATTCAAGGAACTTTGGGATGCAAAAGGCGAGAGGGGATTACTTTATCATTTTTGATTCTGATTGTATTATTCCGCCTCACTATCTGACCGAAGTGCGAAAAGAACTTAATGCTAATTATGTAGACTGTTTTGGAGGACCTGATAAGGCCCTGGATAGCTTTTCTGATATTCAGAAGGCTATCAACTTTGCGATGACTTCTTTTCTTACTACAGGAGGAATTCGTGGGGGATCTGAGAAAATCACCAAATTTCAGCCAAGAAGTTTTAATATGGGAATTTCGAAGAAAGCTTTTGAAGTTTCAAACGGTTTTGGAAATATTCATCCCGGAGAAGATCCGGATCTATCGATTCGTTTGTGGAATTTAGGTTTTGAAACCAGATTGTTTCCTGATGCATTTGTGTATCACAAACGTAGAATAGACTGGGAAAAGTTCTCGATTCAAGTACACAAGTTTGGAATCGCGAGACCAATTTTGAACAGTTGGTATCCGGAGCACAATAAAATTACTTTTTTCTTTCCGACAGCTTTTATAATCGGCTTGTTAGTAGCTTTTTTATTGTTAATTTTCAATATTGACCTTTTCTTACAAATATATTTTGTATATTTCGTTATTATTTTTCTTACTGCCAGCATTCAGAATAAAAGCATTAAAATAGGGTATTTGTCAGTAATAGCAGTTTGGAAACAGTTCTACGGTTATGGAACCGGGTTCTTGAAATCATTTGTTAAGATTATTCTATTAAAGAAAAAACCGCAAGAGGCGTTTCCTCGTATGTTTTTTAAATTGTAGTATGACAAAAGTTATTGGTTTGACAGGCGGCATTGGAAGTGGTAAAACAACAATCGCTAACTATTTTAAGGAGTTGGGGGTTCCGGTTTATATCGCAGATGACGGAGCCAGAAAAATAATGCAGTCTGAAGTCATTCTAGAACAGATAAAAACGATTTTCGGAAATGCTATTTTCGAGAATAATGTTTTAAGCAGACCCAAACTGGCTGAGATCGTATTTAAAGATAAGGAGAAGTTAGACCAGTTAAATGCAATTGTGCATCCTGCCGTTAAAGCGGATTTCGAGGCATGGTTATTGCAACATGAAAAGTACGAATATATAATTTACGAAGCCGCAATTTTATTTGAAAGCGGTCGTTATAAAGAATGTGATTTTATAATAACAGTTACTGCCCCGGAAGAAATAAGAATTAAACGGGTTTTAGAACGTGACAATACCACAAGAGAGCATGTTTTAAGCCGCATGAAAATGCAATGGAATGATGAAAAACGCATTTCTGGAAGCAATTTTGTAATTAATAACGAGAATCTTAAAAAAGCTAGAGAAGAAGTTGTTAAAATTCTTAAAATTTTAAATATAAAACAAAATCAGTCTTAAATGTTAATATTTGGTTAATGTATTATTTAGTATATTGTTAAAATATTAATTTTGTTTCGATGAATAAATTATTTTTTAGAATACTTGTTTTACTGATGAGCTTGTCCTTAATTGGGATAATTCTGGTTCAAGTATATTGGTTTAACTCTTCGTTTAAGAACAATGACGAACAGTTTAAGTATCATGTTACTCAGGTAATTGGAAATGTTGCAGACAAGCTTGAGCAGCAGGAAGAGTACAGTTTTTATGACAAATACAACAGAATAAAAGACAGTACCGGTAAAACTCCGAAAAAAGAAGATTTGCTTCAGGTTTATTACGTTCAAAGAAATACAAAAACAAATAAGACCATTATTTATTCTAACACGCTGACCTCTGAGGATTATGATATAAATGGTTCGCTTTTTAATAAAAAATTTAGCAGCGAGCGATTTAAAAATTTCAGTGCAAAACGCGTTACAGAAGTTTACAATAATAATGGTATTGACAATAATTCGTTGAATCAAACCGTTATACCGGATCTTAAAATAGAGAAATCAGGTAGTTTAGACATTTTAAATAAAGTACAACAACAAATTCAGTACAAAGATATTGCTTCTTTAACCCCAATAGAAGGAAGAATTACCGGAGATAAGCTTCAAAAACTATTAAAAAAGGAATTAGAAGAATATGGTGTTAAAACCAAATTTGAATATGGTGTTTTAAATAGTGGCCTGGCAACAAAAGTGAAATCAGAAGGTTTTCATTATGACAAAGACGCAAGTTATCATGTACCTATATATACGGACAATGAAGGAAACAGTAAATATGAATTGTTTATCACCTTCCCGCATAAAAAGAAGTTTTTATTATCTGAGTTATTAAGTATTACGATACTATCAATAATTTTTACATTAATTATAATAGTTGCCTATACAAGTGCGTTAAATCAATTAATACGACAAAAGCATATTTCTGAAATCAAAACCGATTTTATAAATAATATGACGCATGAGTTTAAAACTCCGATTGCAACAATAAATTTAGCGCTTGACGCCATTCGGAATCCGAAAATTATTGAAGATAAAGAAAAGGTTTTCCGATATCTTCAGATGATTAGAGATGAAAACAAGAGGATGCACGCACAAGTAGAGAATGTTCTTAGAATCTCTAAATTAGAAAAAAGAGAATTGGATATTTCAAAAGAGCCAACTGCCGTTCACGATATTATTGATGATGCAATTGAGCACGTAAATTTAATTTTAGAAGACAGACAAGGAACTGTTGTGAAGCATTTGAATGCTGCAAGAACAACCTGTCTCATCAATGAAGTTCATTTTACAAACGTTTTGGTAAATATTTTAGAAAACGCAATAAAATATTCGCCAGATATACCTGAAATTGAAATTTTTACAGAAAATGTCAAAGACATGATTCTGATAAAAGTAAAAGATAATGGTTTAGGTATGAGTAAGATAGCTCAGAAAAGAGTTTTTGAGAAATTTTACAGAGAACATACCGGAGACTTACATAATGTAAAGGGACATGGTTTAGGCCTTGCTTATGTAAAAAGAATAGTAGAGGATCACAATGGTCAAGTATATGTTGAAAGCGAAAAAGGAAAAGGTAGCACCTTTATAATAAAAATACCATTAATAAATTAAAATATGGAAAATAATAACAAAAGAATACTTTTAGTAGAAGATGACCTTAATTTTGGGGCAGTTCTTAAAGATTATCTAATGTTAAATGACTTTGAAGTTACTTTAGCTAAAAACGGTATGGAAGGTTTCGAAAAATTCAAGAAAGATGTATATGATTTATGTATTCTTGATGTAATGATGCCGTATAAAGATGGTTATACCTTAGCAAAAGAAATTAGAGAGAAAAACAGCGAAGTGCCAATTATCTTCTTAACAGCAAAATCTATGAAAGAGGATGTGTTAAAAGGTTACAAAGCAGGTGCTGATGATTACTTAAATAAACCTTTTGATTCAGAAGTTTTATTGATGAAAATCAAAGCCATTATCCAGAGAAAATCTGCGGATACAAAAGCAGAACAAGTGCAGTTTGAGTTTAATATTGGTAAATTCCACTTAAACTCTAAACTTAGATTCTTAACTTTTGAAAATGATGAAGCAATTAAATTATCTCCAAAAGAGAACGAATTGCTTAAGATGCTTATTCTTCATGAAAATGATTTGATGCCAAGAGAATTAGCGTTAACTAAAATCTGGAGAGACGATAACTATTTTACTTCAAGAAGTATGGACGTTTATATCGCTAAACTTAGAAAATATCTAAAAGCAGATGAAGATGTTGAGATCTTAAACATTCACGGAGAAGGTTTCAGATTAGTTGTTAAAAGCAAAATTGCTGAATAATTAGATTCACCTTATCGAAAATAAATGGAAGCTCTGAGAAATCAGAGCTTTTTTTATGATGTATCGGTAAAACCTGTGGAGGGATCCGGGGCTTGTCTTACAAGTTAGAGAAAGAACTTTTGATCTGTTCGGTGCTGGCGAGGGTGTTCCGCGCACAGACTTAAGTCAATTAAATCAGCAAATGCTGCTACTGTTCCCGTTTTGTGTTTTTTCGACGAAAGAGAGGCCTTTGTTTGCAAGCTCGTATTTATGGAGTTTCTTGCGGAGATTTCTCCTTCGTCGAAAGGACAAATGGGGCGTGTTATTTTAAATTAAGTGGGTTTTCGTAAGCCTACTTTCTTGAAATCTGCGGCAAAAAAAACGTACACAGATTAAATAGATTAAAAGAATTTGATTTCAGATTCGTGATTTAGTTGTATTTTATTTCCAGTTAACTTGTAAGGCAAAACAGATTTTATCTTTTTTGATAATGCTAAAGGTAGAATCGATTTCTGTTTCGCTTTCATGAATAACAACAGCATCATTTAGCGATAACTCTTTCATGAAATTCATTTCAAAACTGGCGATTTCCTGCTTTAAAATTTTGTTTGGATCAACGTGGTCTAAACACCATTCCAGGTATTTTACATTGTTGGCGTGATTTACAATATCTAAATCAGATAAGTAAACGGTTTTTTCAAATACAGATTCTTTTTCCGGATTGACATTTATTTTAGAGAAACCTTCTACAGTTGCTCTGTTTTCAGGGAATAATTCAAAATGCTGGTAGGGTAGCGCTAAGGCTTCGGGACGACGGGCTTTGGTGTTGAATACCGCCCAGAATGTTTCACTTCCAACAATCTTTTTACCATTAACATACATTTCCAGTGCACGAACAGAACGTGAATTCTCAAGACTGTTTATCCATGTTTTTACCGTTACGATATCCTGCCATTTCGGTAAAGCGGTTACTTCAACACGCATTCGGCTTAATACCCAGGCTTGATCAAATTCCTGCATATCAGCAAAACTAATGCCTCCAACTTCTGAGTGTGCCGCAGCGGTTAGTTGCAGAAGGTTGCACAAATCAGTATATTTTAAATAACCGTTTGGGGTACATTGTGTAAAATTAATTTCCCATTCTTTGCTTAAAACGGAAGTGAAATTTGGAGATATAGGCATTTTTTAATTTTAAATTTATGACTTTAGATTTTAGATTGAATGTACTTGATGATTTCGCTTTTTGGAGTAGCAAAATCAAACCATTTCGTACTTTCATTTCGTTTGAACCAGGTCAATTGACGTTTGGCAAAACGACGCGTGTTTTTCTTGATTTCTTCAATCGCAAAGGCAAGCGTGAATTCTTTGTCAAAATAACTAAATAATTCTCTGTAACCGACCGTTTGAAGTGCATTTAACGCTTTATTAGGATAAAGTCTTTCGGCTTCTGTAAGTAAACCTTCCTGTATCATTATATTAACACGTTGATTGATACGATCGTAAATAACAGCTCTGTCGGCTTCTAAACCAATTAAAATTGGTGTGAAGTTTCGGTTGCCTTTTTTCTGATTCAGGAAAGAAGAATAGGGTTTTCCGGTTCCCAGACAAACCTCTGTAAAACGCATCATTCGCTGTGGGTTTTGTAGTGTTTGCGGGTTTTCGAGGTTTATTTTTTGATAATAATCAGGGTCTAACTTTTTTAGCTGTTCTTGCAGGTAGTTAATTCCGAGCTTTTCATAATTTGAATTTACTTCGGATCTGATTTCGGGATCAATTTCCGGAAATTCATCAAAACCTTTTAAAACGGCATCGACATATAATCCTGAACCACCAATTAGAATGGCGAAATCATTTTCCTGAAACAATTGTTCCAGTTTAATCAGTGCTTCTTTTTCGTAATCGCCAACCGTGTAGTTTTCAAAAATAGATTTATTTTGAATGAAATGGTGTGTTGCAGCTTGTAGTTCTTCTTCGTTCGGTACCGCAGTACCAATAGTCATTTCTTTAAAAAACTGACGACTGTCGCAAGAAAGGATCTCACATTTGAAATGTTGCGCCAAAGCAATGCTTAAGGCAGTTTTTCCTATAGCAGTTGGTCCGACGATGGTAATTAAATATTTCATATTTTTTGGTCCGGTGGAGAATCAAAATCCGGAGTTATAATTTATTTAGTATAAAAGAACAGCAGTTGAGATCTTCTTTTTCTTCGGCAAAGATACTAATAGAGTCGTTAACTGTTGTGTTGGAAAGTGGTATTGATTAAGTCTTTTGTAATTCGGTTCCGCATTCATGACAATATTTTGCACTGTCAAAGTGTACTTGTGCATTGCATTTTTTACAGGTGTTTTTTGTACTGACTGCGTTGCTTCTCAGGCTGCTTTTTGCAAATTCAGCAGTAACAATTCCTGTGGGAACAGCAATAATTCCGTAACCCATGATCATAACCAGAGACGCTAAAAACTGCCCTAAGGGTGTTGCCGGTGATATGTCGCCATATCCAACCGTAGTCAAAGTTACTATTGCCCAATAGATACCTACAGGAATACTTGTAAAGCCGCTTTCACGTCCTTCTACGACATACATTAAAGCACCGATAATTACAGCGCTAATGATGACAAAATAGATAAAAACAAGGATTTTTTCTTTACTCGCCTGCAAAGCTTCTTTTAACTGAAAAGACTGATGTGAAATTTGGGGTATATGCAGAATTTTGAATAATCGGAGAAACCTCAATATTCTTACGATCGTCAGTATATTGGTAGCAGGAAAAAAAATCGACATGTACATGGGTAAAATAGCGAGTAAGTCGATTATGCCATAAAAACTAAAAACATATCGCAATGGTTTTTGAATGGCTATGATGCGTAAAATGTATTCAATGGAAAAGAACACGGTGATAATCCATTCGCAGATAAGCAGTTGTGAGTGGTATTTATTATTGATTCCTTCTACGGTATCCAGCATAACCAAAATAACACTTAGAAGAATCAAACCGAGCAGTACCAAATCAAACATGCGTCCCCAAAAGGTGTTTGTTCCGTAGAGAATGATTTTTGTTTGCTCTCTAAAAACCTCGTATTTTGATTTAGGTGTTGTCATTTCTACGAAGATACGTAAAGTTTGTAAGTATTAGAAATATAGGATTTTTAACGTTTTGCTTCTACGAATGTCGTTTTGAATTATATTTTTCACATCACGGTTATTTTGCATCGGAATAAGAATATTCTTCAGGATTTCGATGTTTGTAATTTGATAATTCAGATCATAATAGGCATATCCCTTGTACACTCCGTTTTCGATCAGGACAGCGCTTCGTTCGTTTACGTTTCGGCCTTTGTCAATCAAGATCATGCTTTTGTTTTCGAAGCTGTTTTCAGATATAAATTGTTGCACTCTGGCATTGTATACTTCGGGAGTTACTTCACCAAGGCAAGCGCCATCGCATTCTTTTATTTTGTATTGAAAGCACTCTTTTTTACTTTGATACAATCCGGTCAGTTTTTGACATAAGTGGTATTTTGTCGTAAATCTGAAAAGAGCATTTTTACCTTCTTGCAAAGAGGCAAAGGAGGTGATTTCTTTTTTGCGGCCGTCCGCTTTTTCAAGTCTGAGATTGATATAACCGTTTGCATCTTTTTCGGCATATAAAGCGTACTGAAAAAGCGTTTTTCGTTGTGAGCGGTTGTATCTTGGTCGGTTTATTTTTATTTCTTCGCTTTCTTTTAAAAGTGCGATTAATTCACTTCCGGTCTCGTCGTAAGTTATGGTAAAAGCTTCCGCTTGTATTTTTTTACTTTTGGTCGTAATTCCGGTAAAATGTTGGTTGATTCGTTTTTTTATATTTTGACTTTTACCAATATAAATCAGGGTACCACTTTCGTTATGAATGTAATACACACCGGTTTTGCTTGGCATTTGTCTTAGAAGATCCAATAATTTTGGCGCAATTCCTTTTTCGACTTCAAGTTTTATGAAATCTTTGACAATTGTTTTCTCTAAATCTTTTTCCAAGAGCATTTTGAACAACTTTACAGTTGCCATGGCGTCTCCGCTCGCGCGATGTCTGTCTGCCATTGGTATTCCAAGTGCCCGAACTAACTTTCCTAGACTATAAGAAGTTTGTTCCGGTATTAGTTTTTTGGAAAGCTCAACGGTACAAAGTGTTCTGGCTTCGAAATCATATCCTAAGCGACGGAATTCTGTTCGCAGTATTCGGTAATCAAAAGAAGCGTTGTGGGCTACAATGATACAGTCAGAAGTGATTTCGATGATTCTTTTGGCGATTTCAAAAAATTTGGGTGCTGAACGCAACATAGCATTGTTAATTCCGGTTAATTTAACCACAAAAGGCTGAATCGGAATTTCAGGATTAACGAGGCTAATGAATTGGTCAATTACCTCATGGCCATCAAATTTATAAATGGCGATTTCGGTAATTCCTTCTTCGTTAAACTGGCCTCCAGTTGTTTCTATGTCTAGTATTGCGTACAAATTTTAGTTTTCAGTGTCAGTATTCAGTTTTCAAATCGGGTTATTAACGCCCTCCAAAAATGCTGCTGCCAATACGGACCATTGTACTGCCGCATTCGATAGCAAGTTGATAATCGCCCGACATTCCCATTGAAATGGTTGAAATGGAGGTAGAGATGCACTGCTGTGCATCTCTACTATGTGTATCTCTACCTCCATGTTGCTGTGCATCTCTATTGCGTAACGAATCAAAAATATATTTTAAATATATAAATTCTTTTCTTATTTGGTTTTGATTTTCTGTAAAAGTTGCCATTCCCATTAATCCAAGAATTCTAATGTGCTGCATCTCTTTGAATTCGGTTGAAGAGAGGAGTGCATTTAATTCGTTTTCATCAAGACCAAATTTGGTTTCTTCTTCGGCAATATGCATTTGTAACAGGCAATCAATGACTCTGTTGTTCTTTGCTGCCTGTTTGTTGATTTCCTGTAATAGTTTTAAGCTGTCAACTCCATGAATCAAACTTACAAACGGCGCCATAAATTTAACTTTATTCGTCTGCACATGTCCGATCATATGCCATTGGATGTCTTTTGGCATTTGTTTCCATTTGTCTGCCATTTCCTGGATTTTATTTTCTCCAAAAATGCGCTGACCGGCTTCGTAAGCTTCCATTAAGTCTGAAACGGGCTTAGTTTTAGAAACAGCAACTAGTGTTACGTTTTCCGGCAATGTAGCTTTTATCGAATTTAAGTTTGATGCTATTGACATTTATTAGTTTAATTTTTTAGAAGATTGAATTTTACAAAAATTGCTTCGAAATTTTCTCTGCTTTTTTACTTTCACTATAATCATAAAAACCTTCACCGGATTTCACACCCAATTTTCCGGCACGTACCATATTTACTAATAGCGGACAAGGAGCGTATTTTGGATTTTTGAAACCTTCGTACATTACATTTAAAATGGCAAGACAAACATCAAGACCAATAAAATCAGCTAGTTGAAGAGGTCCCATTGGGTGTCCCATTCCTAATTTCATTACCGTGTCAATTTCATAAACTCCGGCAACTTTGTTGTATAAGGTTTCGATGGCTTCGTTTAGCATAGGCATTAAAATTCTATTTGCCACAAAACCCGGGTAATCGTTTACTTCAACAGGCGTTTTACCTAATTTCTCAGATAAATCCATGATGGTTTTTGTTACTTCATCGCTGGTATTGTATCCGCGAATGATTTCTACCAATTTCATGATGGGCACCGGATTCATAAAGTGCATTCCGATAACACGTTCCGGATGTGCTACCACAGCTCCGATTTGTGTAATTGAAATAGACGAAGTATTGGTGGCTAAGATGGTGTTGTGTGAACAGGCTTCGTTTAATTGTTTGAAAATATTCAATTTTAATTCAACATTTTCGGTAGCAGCTTCCACTACTAAATCAACGCCGACAACACCGTCTTTGATGTCTGTATAGGTAATAATATTGGTAATCGTTTTAGCAACCTCTTCAGGAGTAATAGTCCCTTTTGCTTGCATTCTATCAAGATTGGCAGCAATAGTTGCCATTCCTTTGTCTAATGATTTTTCTGAAACATCAATTAGTTTTACAACAAAACCACTTTGTGCAAAAGTATGAGCAATTCCGTTGCCCATTGTTCCTGCACCAATTACAGCTATAGTTTTCATTTAATTTCGTATTTAAATTTTAAAAAGTTAAGGTTTAAAGCGGCCTTTTTTCCAACTTTAAACCTTAAATGATTAGGTTAGTTATATTTTGTACTATTTGTCAAAGCATTCAATAATCTGATAGGCTACACGTAATGCATCGGTAGCTTGTTCCAGTGTTACTACGGGCGTGGTATCTGTACTGATCGCATTGGCGAAAGATTCCAGTTCGTCTAAAATGGCGTTGTTTTGCTCGACATCAGGATTGGTGAAATAAATTTGCTTTTTTACACCTTCGGCATTTTGCAGAATCATATCAAAATCTCCCGGAACTTCTGGAGCGTCTTTCATGCGGACTACTTCACATTTTTTCTCCAAGAAATCAACTGAAATGTAGGCATCTCTTTGAAAAAAACGTGTTTTACGCATGTTTTTCATTGAAATTCGGCTTGCTGTTAAGTTGGCAACACAACCGTTTTCAAATTCAATTCGGGCATTTGCAATATCCGGAGTTTCGCTAATTACAGAAACGCCGCTTGCATTGATGTTTTTTACTTTTGAATTTACAACGCTTAAAATAGCATCAATATCGTGAATCATCAAATCCAGAACCACCGGAACATCTGTACCACGCGGATTAAATTCGGCTAAACGATGTGTTTCTATAAACATCGGATTTTCGATCATATTTTTGGTTGCAATAAACGCCGGATTAAAGCGTTCAACGTGACCTACTTGCCCTTTTACATTGTATTCTTTTGCCAAAGCGATAATTTCTTCCGCTTCTTCAACTGTATTGGCAATAGGTTTTTCTATAAAGATATGTTTTCCTGATTTGATAGCGACTTTGGCACATTTGTAATGCGATAATGTTGGGGTTACAATATCGATTACATCAACAGCATGGATTAATTTTGCAATAGTACTGAAGTTAGTGTAGCCAAATTCTTTTGAAATTCGTTCGGCATTCTCTTGATTTTCGTCGTAAAATCCAACTAATTCGTACTTGTCAGATTGTTGTAATAAACGTAAATGTATTTTACCCAGATGACCAGCACCTAAAACTCCCACTTTTAACATGATAATGTATTTTAAACAAAAATATAATTTATTTCGTTAAAAGTAAAAGTTAATGTATTAAAGATTTAGCGATTTATTCATTAAATGTACATTTTAGTTTTTTCTACACTTTTATAAGTTTTAAATGGTTAACAGTAAAGTCTTTAGTGTTCGCTAAAGAAATAGATTACTAAAACGAGTAGGAAGGCAGTTCCTAAAAATTGTAAGTAACGTTTTTCTACTTTAGGATTTCTTTTTTTATTGAGGACGCAGGTGGCTGAATAGGTATCATGCAGATTTTTGCCGACTAAGAAAGAAAGACTTTCAAGAGGAATTAATCGATATAAACTTCGTTTTAAAAGCACCGGGAAAGTAGGGGAGTTTCCTTCGTTGTCAGTTACATAACAATCGGTTAAGAATTTTGCCGGTGTAGTTTTGTAGATGGATTCAAATTCGAAAAATAATAAATAACAGCGCCTGTTAGAAAGGAGAGGTAAAAAAATAAATTGACAAGCCCGAGAGAGATGGTGCTGTATTCTAGCTTTCCTGCAATTTGGTGTCTGGGAATGTAAATACTCAATCCCGAGAATGTATAGGGACGAACAGAAAAGAGCAGTAGGTCCATAATTGCAGAAAGGCTTTCAAAATCAAGAAACACAAAAATAAAGGAACCAATTATACCTAACACAGACAAAAACAGAGAAAGAGCGAGTATAATTTTTTTTATAAAATATTAGTATTCATAAGGATTAGGTCTTTAATCAAAAATAGAGATTAATTGGTTGAAAAGTAGTTGATAATTGATGATTTGTTTTCTTATTTTTGCCAAAAATAAACAGACCCATTTTGAAAGATACTGCCAAACATCAAGGACTTCGTAATCAGTTAGTAAGCACTTTAGAACAGAAAGGAATAACCGATAAAGCAGTTTTGGAAGCGATTAAAAAAATTCCAAGACACCTTTTTCTTAATTCCAGTTTTGAAGATTATGCTTATCAGGACAAAGCATTTCCTATAGGGGCAGGGCAAACTATTTCACAGCCTTATACTGTTGCTTTTCAATCACAGTTATTAGAAGTTAAAAAGGAACATAAAATTCTGGAAATCGGTACAGGATCAGGATATCAAACCGCTGTTTTGTGTATGTTGGGAGCCAAAGTTTTTAGTGTAGAAAGACAAAATGAGTTGTTTAAAACGACTTCAAATTTATTTCCAAAATTGAACATTCGCCCTAAACATTTATCTTTTGGAGATGGTTATAAAGGATTGCCAAATTTTGCTCCGTTTGATAGCATTATTGTAACGGCAGGTGCTCCGTTTATTCCGCAACCACTTATGGCACAGTTAAAAATAGGAGGGAGATTGGTTATTCCGTTGGGAGAAGATGTTCAGATTATGACTTTATTGATTCGTAAAAATGAAACACAATTTGAAAAACATGAGTTTGGAGAATTTAGATTTGTACCTTTATTAGAAGATAAAAATTAAAATTGAAGCCCGTTTAAGCGGGCTTTTATTTTGAAACCAATTCAATAGCGCGAACAAGGTTTTCTTTTTCAATTCGGAGGATATAATTAGTGAAAATTGAAGTGTCTTTTGTCTGTTGACTGTGCTCTAAAACGGATACATATTCAGCAATGCTTTCTTCATTACTATCAGTACCGGCATAAACGTAATGGTGCTGCAATAAGATCCAATTGAGTGTTAAGCTGGCCATTTGCAGGTTTCCGTGTTCAAAAGGACTGATGCTCGTTATTTTTAAATGAGTTTCGGCAGCCAGAACCAGTGGATGCAACGTGTTTTTATGAGTATCAAGCCAATTAAAAAGTAAATTTATTTCACGTGCCGTAATTGCATCGTTTTTATATTTTCCGGAATTTTCGGGTTTGATTCCTTTGAAGAGTAGGCTGTGTATCGCAAGAAATTCCTTTTCGTTTAAAGGAGTTTTTTTCTGAATTAAAGCTTTAATGTAGGATATGGTTTCCTGTAAATTAATGGCTTCAAGTTGTTCCTGCATGCTTTTACCGGCAATTGTCAATCCTTCGTTAATGATAGACTTTGTTTCTTCTAATGTTAGTGAGTTTCCGTTAAAACGAATGCTTTTAAAAATAAAATCCAACTCCAGGGCCCTCGAAATTTGTCGTGTTTCGAAAGGATTAAAGGATTGAATTTGATTTTTCAGGATTTCAATTTCATCTAAAGAGACTTGAAGGGAAGATAAAATAACAGAGTTAATTTCTTTTCTGTTGTTCTGAATTTCCTGCTCGGCAAGTAATAAAGCTTTGAGGGCGAATTCTTCGTTCTCAATTTCGTAAAGTATTTTTTCTTTTAACCATGCCACCATTATGGTTTCGTAATCAATCTCTAGTAGTTGGGATAGTTTAGAAACTTGTTCTTTGGTTGGTCTTCGTGTTCCACTTTCAAATTTGCTTATCAAAGCCTGATCAATGCTTAGAATTTGAGCTACTTCACGTGTTTTTAGTCCTTTTTGTTCTCGGGCATTTTTAAGAAGTGTTTTCATTAGCAAGGTTGGTAAGTGTCTTGACAAATTTAGTCATTCGTTTAAAAGCAAAAAAGGCAATATCAGAAATATTGCCTTTTTAAGTATTGTTTTGTGACTTTTATTTTGGAGGCAGAGAGCCGTCTTTTCTCATTTCTTTTACAGCAGCCTGCATGATTGCGTCTACAGTTTGTCCTAAGTCGGTAACATACTCCGATTTTGTAGTTCCGGTCCAGATCAGTTTGTTGTCTTTTAGGGAGAAAATATTGGTTTCAACCATATAAGAAGTAGTTTCCTGATAGTAACCCGGATCGTAGAAATTTGGAGAGTACATACCGTACCAGTTTCCAAAACCATACCCGTACATGCCGGTGTACATACCGTCAAAACCTCCGTAATACATTCCGGTATAAGTTCCCGGAACATAACTGGTTTCTTTTTCTTTGCTTACTAAACGCATTGTGATAACACCATCAAAATTTTCGTCTTGTAAAATTTTTAGTTGCTGTTCTTTGGTTAAATGTAAGTTGGTACCATTCATGTATTGGTACGAAGTTTTAAAGACGGGATTGCTGGCTGCAATTCTGTTTTCTGTAGTTCTTCTCGAAGCCTCATCTTTTACTAAAGCAACAACCAGAACTTTTTTAAAGTGCTCCTGAGCAACGGTAATTTTAGGGTCTCTCCAACTGCTCACAATTACAGTATTACTGCTGCAACTTGCAAGAAATAAAATAACTAATAATGATAAGTATTTTCTCATATTTTATAATTAAAGTTAGTGTTATCGTAAATCTAAGTATAAAATATTAAAAAACAATTCTTTATGAAGAAGTTATTTTTAGTTGTAAGCTTTTTTAATTCGGTCCAGATCGCGTTTCGTGTCTTGTTCTTTAAGAGACTCTCGCTTGTCGTAGTTTTTCTTTCCTTTACAAAGACCGATTTGTAGTTTGGCAAGTCCTTTTTCGTTAGTGAATAATTTTAAAGGAACAATCGTCAGACCTTTTGCCTGTACATTTTTATGAAGTGTTTTTAACTCTTTTTTATTTAAAAGTAATTTTCTCTCGCTTCTTGATTTATGATTGAATTGATTTCCAAACGTATATTCTTCAATGTAAGTATTAATCGCAAAAAGCTCTATACCACTGAATTCGCAAAAACTTTCGGTAATATTGGCTTTTCCTAAACGAATAGATTTGATCTCAGTGCCCGATAAAACAATTCCGGCAGTGTAAGTGTCGATTATTTCGTAATCAAACCGAGCTCTTTTATTAAGTATATTGACTGATTTTAACATAGGTTGCAAATGTAAATAAAAATGAAATACTTTAATAAAATTAAAGATAATTAATGTGTTTTTTTGATTGGTGATTTTGGTATTTTTTAAAGAGAAATTCTGTTATAAGCTTAAATTCTGAAAAAAAAGGCAGCATTGTCTGGTATTGTGCTGATTGGTTCGACAATAAAAGCTGATCGAGTGCAAGAGTTGGGATTAAGTAAAGGTGTATTTAAACCATATAAGTGATGTAAGTTCATTTTAGGGTTGCTTTGCGTTACTTGCTGAAATAAGGATCAAGTTCAAAAAGTTGTGGGGAAATAAAAACTTAGCTAAGTCCCTGTTTAAATTTTTATAGAAAGAATTTTAAATCCTTTTAAACCGGTGTCTTCTTGATAATGAATCTGTTTTATCCGTGTATGAAATTAGGTGGCAACATCTTTATATTATGCAGAAATGGACGCGGATTATGCGGATTTGTAATGGCAAAAACGCTGATAAAAACGGATTTTTTATATTGAAAAGTATTATGGATCGATTAAGGGGAGTGTTTCTATTTTTTGCATTTTTTTCTAATCCCTAACTTTTGCAGCTGATTCATGAAAGCTTATGTATCGAATCTGGTATTAAAAAAATGGCTTGCAGAATTAGAGACAGATTTTCTGGAAACTAAAATAAAATTAAAAACCGTTACAAAACATATTGTAACGGTTTTTAATTATTTATTTTTGTCGAAATAATCGAATATTGATTATTGAGAAAATTATTCTTTAAAACTACCAAATGCAAAATCAATCTAAAGACCCTTTACACGGAATTACACTTAAAGCAATAGTCGAAAAATTGGTTGACTATTACGGTTTTGATACTTTAGGAGAGTTGATTCCCATTAAAAGTTTTACTTCCAATCCCAGTATAAAATCTAGCCTTACTTTTTTGAGAAAAACAGATTGGGCCCGAAAAAAGGTAGAAGAGTTGTATATTAAATCACTCTCTAAATTTCCTGAGAATTAATTTAGTTTATAAGAAAGCATAACACCTCCACGATACGGAAGCCATTCTCCACTTTTGTTCCAGTTTTTAGCTTTTTCGTATCTGCCAGGTCTTCCGTCATTGTAATAACCGTGATAAAATCCTTGGTGCCAACCAGCTCCGGCAAAAACATCCAGCAAGAATTTGTCGTTTATTTTGATATTGTATCCTACGGTAACCCCCATGCGATAGCCAAATCCTTTTTCGTATTTATTGGTATCCCAATAATTCCATTTTTGAATTTCGTACATATCCGGTCCGATATGGCCACCTACATAGAAACCATTGTATTTTTCTTTAAAATGATAACGAACTTCCGGTGTTAAAGTTACAAATTTCATCGGATGGTGTCCGTTGAAAGATTCCCAAAAAGAAGCCATCACATCGACACTAAAAGTGACTTTTTCGCCTATGCTGGTCTCTATTCCAACATTTGGAACCCCAATAAGTGCTGTTGCACCGTTAAATTTTAGATAAGTCTGACTTTGTAATTGTACAGAAAAGAAAAGAACAAAGAGAATTAAAATGTTTTTCATAAAATAGTTTTTCGCGGTATAAAATAAGCTCCAATTACTTATTTTGAATGCAAATATAACGCAACATTACGCCTGGTGTTGTGTGAAAAATACTTTTAACAAGTTTTATTTTGTATTATAAAACGGGATAAAAATTTAATTATCTAGTAGTGAGTAGATTACTTTATCTAAAAAACGGCCGTCATAAAACTCGGCTTCTTTTAAATGAGCCTCTTTAACAAAACCACATTTGTGCAATACTTTTTCTGAAGCAAAATTTTCAGGATCAATAATCGCTTCAATAGAATGTAGCTTTAAATCATCAAAACCATATCTAATGAGTCTGTTTACTGCTTCGGGAATAATCCCTTTTCCATGATATTCCGGAGCCAGCATATAACCGATTTCAGCACGGTAATTCTCAGGTTGTAATCTGTAGTAACCAATAATGCCAAGCAATTTTGAACTATCTTTTAAGGTAATCCCCCAGTTTATGCCAACATTTGTTACAATTTTGTCTTCCATCATAGCGATATGTTCAAGCGCATCTTCGGTATCTTTTACCAGTGGTCTTGGAATAAACTTCATTGTTTCGGGATTCGAACGTAGTTCAAAAACTTCGTTTGCATCATCATTGTTGATTCTTCTTAAAAGCAAACGTTCCGTTTCTATGACTGGGAACGGTGTAAAATTAAATTCTAACATAGTGTTGTTGTTATAATATTTGAATACTAAATTTCGACTGGAATGTTTGGTGGGCATCTAAGATTAAAATGCCTTCTTTTTCGAATAAGTCTCCGGAGTTTTCTACGGTGTCAGAGTAACCAAACCAAGGTTCAATGCAAATAAACGGAGCTTTTTCTTTTGTCCAGATACCTAAACTGGGGAAATCTTCGAAATTAACTTTGACATAAGGCTTAGAATTTTCAAGAATGGTCAGAGAATTAGATTCGAGGGTTTTAAAAACCAAAGCATCGTTTTCGAATAGTTTGTAACTTAAAGGAACTAAATTAGAAGTAGTTTCCAATGTTTTGGTTGTATTCGAAATCAAATCATTTTCAAGTAAATTGTATTTTAAAACCTCTTCTTTTTCAAATTCAAAAGAATACGTTTCAAAATCATTCGGTAATGCAATGGCCGGATGGGCGCCTATTGAAAAAGGAATTCGGGTAGCTTCGGTATTAATTACTTTATAGGATAGTGTTAGTTCTTTTTGTTTTAGGGTATAAATAAGTTGTAATTCAAAATTAAAAGGAAACTTTTGCAACGTTTCTGCATTTGAACTTAATGAAAAAGTAGCACTGTCTTCTGTGTGATCAACTAACTGAAATTCCATATCACGAGCAAAACCATGTCTCGATAAGTGGTATTCTTTTCCATCAATCGTGTAAGTGTTGTTCTTTAAAGTTCCTACAATAGGAAAAAGAACCGGTGAGTGCTTGCCCCAAAACGAAGGATTAGCTTCCCAGATATATTCTTTATTTTGATGGTCTTGGATAGAGAATAATTCAGCTCCGGCATGTTTGATAGAAGCTTTTAAGTAGGAATTTGAGATTGTTGTAGTCAAAATCTAATAATTGAAATAAGTTAGTTTTAATAGAATGTAAATATATTTTATAAATTTTATTTTTTCGGATTATAGACTTAAAATATTTTTTTGCTAAAATTTTGCTAAAAATGAATCATAGCCTTATTTTTTCTCTTTAAATAGCTTTTTTTTTCATTAATTTGCTAGATAAACAGCTAAAAAATATGAAAAAGCATTCCTCAAAAGCCTTGTTAACCGCGGCTTTGTTTGTTGGGATTTCTTCTGCTTGGGCGCAAACAACGCCACCTGCAACAGCAGCAAATCCAGTTAATAATTATAACTACCATGATGCGTTTGCACCGCATTTCTACACTAAAAATGGTACACCAACCCGCTCTGCAAGTGGTCAGCCAGGGGTTGAATACTGGCAAAACAGGGCAGATTATCAGTTAACGGTAAAATTAAACGGAACAACAAATGAACTTGTTGGGACAGATGAAATTACATATACGAATAATAGTCCGGATAAGTTGTCATTTGTTTGGTTGAATCTGGATCAGAATTTATTCAACGAAAGTTCAAGAGGAAATGCTGTAGTGCCTTTAACAGGAAGTCGTAATGGTGCTCAGGGACAGGTTTTTGATGGTGGAAATAAAATTAAATCAGTAAAAATTATTTCAGGAGGAAAGAATAAAACGGAAACGGTTGCAAAATATATTGTAACAGACACCAGAATGCAAATTTTTCTTCCGGAAGCATTGGCTTCAAAGGGAGGTTCTATAAAGATTAAAATTGACTTCTCGTTTATTGCTCCTTTTGAAGGATCTGACAGAATGGGGGTTTTAGAAACTAAAAACGGTAAAATTTTTACCATCGCACAATGGTACCCACGTATGTGTGTGTATGATGACGTAAGAGGTTGGAATACGGCGCCTTATTTAGGAGCTTCAGAGTTTTATTTAGAGTATGGTAATTTTGATGTGAAAATTACAGCTCCTGCCAACCATTATGTTGTTGGTTCGGGTGAGTTGTTAAATGGTGCTGAAGTACTTCCTGCAGCACAATTTAAACGTTATAAAGAGGCTTCTCAAAGTGATAAAACGGTTATGATTCGTTCAGCAGAAGAAGTGGCTGCAACAGCAAACACAAATGCAACAGGAGAAAAAACCTGGCATTATCAAATCAAAAATTCACGTGATTTTTCATGGGCATCTTCAGCGGCTTTTATCTTAGACGGTGCAAAAATAAACTTGCCAAGTGGTAAAAAATCATTGGCTCTATCTGCTTATCCGGTTGAAAGTAACGGGAATGATGCTTGGGGACGTTCTACCGAATACGTAAAAGCATCGATAGAAAATTATTCTAAAAGATGGTTTGAATATCCTTATCCGGCAGCAACAAATGTTGCAGGAAATGAGGGCGGAATGGAATATCCGGGTATTGTTTTCTGCGGATGGAAATCTAAAGGAGATGATTTATGGGGAGTTACAGATCACGAATTCGGACACATTTGGTTTCCTATGATTGTAGGTTCTAATGAGCGTTTATTTGCCTGGATGGATGAAGGTTTTAATACTTTTATAAACTCGGTTAGTTCTTTTGATTTTAATAACGGAGAATACAAGCAAAAAGCGATTGACATGCACGAAGGTGCAGAAGATTTAACCAGTCCTGATTTAGAAACTATTATGAGTTCTCCTGACAATATGAAGGAGGGTAATATTGGTACATTATGTTACTTTAAACCAGCTGCAGGTCTGTCAATTTTGAGAGAGCAAGTTTTAGGTGAAGAGCGTTTTGACAAAGCATTGCGTACTTATGTAGAGCGTTGGGCTTTTAAACACCCGACTCCGGATGACTTTTTCAGAACAATTGAAAATGTTGCAGGAGAAGATTTAAGTTGGTTCTGGAGAAGCTGGTTCGTAAATAACTGGCGTTTTGACCAAGGTATCAACAGTATTAAATATGTGAAAAACAATCCTGCAAAAGGAGTGATTATTTCAGTAGAGAATTTTGATAAAATGCCGATGCCAATTGTTTTAGATGTGAAAACAAAAAGCGGAAAAGTAACAAGAGTTAAATTGCCGGTTGAAATTTGGCAACGTAATAAGGATTGGTCATTCAAACACAATTCTACTGAAGAAATTGAAAGCATTACATTAGATCCGGATCACGTTTTTCCTGATCATACAGAAAGTAATAATGTTTGGACAGCCGGAAAAGGTGTAATAGAGAAAGACATTGTGTTAGACGGATATTTAGGAACTTATACCACTAAAAACGCTCCGTTAACAATTGATTTTACAGAGAAAAACGGTACTTTAAGCGCTGAAATTACAAACTTTCCTAAGTTTTCTGTTAAAGCTGTAGCTGATGAAAAAGATACATTTGAATCAAAAAGAGCAGGATTAAAATTCAAATTTAACGAAGCTAAAACCGGATTAGATATGACTGTTTTAGGAAATGGACAAGTAATACCGTTTACTAAGAAATAGAATAGAAAACAGTAAAATGTTTATTACCCGATAGTTATTAAATACTATCGGGTTTTTTTATGTCCAAAAATAACAAAGCATTAAAAAAATGTTAGAATTTAAATTTTTTGTTTTGTGAATAAAAAAATAGTGTACTTTTGCATCGATGAATAAAATAAGTTTAAATACAACTTCTTTGTCACGGACAAACTCACCTAGTACTTCTCCCGAAGTGCGGACACTATCTGTATAGTAGCCACTGAGTTTTTCGTCGCGTATTTATTTCTATTCATTTTTCATTTTGAAATCACATACTTTGTCCATTGGACAAACCTATCCTAAAAGCACCTATTGTTTAAAATTGCCTCATAATCAACTTTTTGATTTAGAAGGGGTTATCTTTATTTTGCTTACTTTTATTGGATTGATTTCTGGATTTCAAACTAAACAATACGTTTTAATTTTTAACTCTAACTTCAATTATTGAAATGAAGATCTCTATTGTTGTAACTCAGGAAGAACATTTTAAGTATGCGCAGGAAATTTGCGATACGATAGAATCATCAGCCTTGTTAAGAGGTACAGGGATTGCTAAAAGAACTCCTGAGTACATTCAGAAAAAAATGTCAAATGCAGATGCAATGATTGCTCTGGCGGATGGAAAGTTTGCAGGTTTTTGTTATATCGAAAGCTGGCAACACGGGAAATTCGTGGCACATTCCGGTTTAATTGTGCACCCCGATTACAGAAGTTTAGGTTTAGCCAAAAAGATAAAATCAAAAGTTTTTGATTACTCGCTGGAAAGATATCCGGACGCTAAAATCTTTGGTATTACCACAGGATTGGCTGTAATGAAAATCAACTCAGATTTGGGTTATAAACCGGTTCCTTTCTCGGAACTTACAACAGATCCAAGTTTTTGGGCGGGTTGTAAAACCTGTACGAATTACGAAATTTTGCAAAGTAAAGATAACAAAATGTGTCTTTGTACCGGTATGTTGTACGATCCAAAAGAGAAACAAAAAACACCACCAAGACACCCTTTTAACGAAAAAGTTCTTAATAGACTGAGAACCATTAAACAAGCCTTATTTTTAAAAAAGTAACATTATGAAAAAAGTTGTATTAGCTTATAGCGGAGGATTAGATACCTCGTATTGTTTGAAATATTTAAAAAACGAAAAAGGATACGAAGTTCATACCGTGCTTGTAGATACAGGAGGATTTGATGCAGAAGAATTGTCAGCTATTGAAAAAAGAGCCTACGAATTAGGAAGTGCACAACACGCCAACCTAACCATTGTAGATAAATATTATGATAAAGCTATAAAATATTTGATTTTTGGAAACGTATTAAAAAACAATACCTATCCACTATCAGTGAGTGCAGAGCGTGTTTTTCAGGCTATTGAAGCTATAAAATATGCTAAAAAAGTAGGAGCAAGTGCCATCGCACATGGAAGTACAGGTGCAGGAAATGATCAAATTCGTTTTGATTTGATTTTCCAGACCATCGCTCCGGAAATTGAAATTATAACTCCAATTAGAGATTTAAAACTTTCGAGACAAGAAGAAGTCGATTATTTGTCCAAAAATGGCGTTCATTATTCTTGGGAAAAAGCCCAATATTCGATTAATAAAGGACTTTGGGGAACAAGTGTTGGAGGAAAAGAGACACTAACTTCAAGTCAGCCATTGCCTGGTGATGCCTATCCTTCACAATTGCAAAAAGAAGGTGAAGAAAAAGTAACGTTACATTTTGAACAAGGCGAATTAGTAGCGGTTAATGGTAAAACAGACAAACCGTCAAATAATATTGTTGCGCTGGAAAAACTGGCAAATGCCTATGCCATCGGAAGAGACATTCACGTAGGTGATACCATTATCGGAATTAAAGGAAGAGTAGGTTTTGAAGCAGCTGCACCGTTAATTATTATCAAAGCACACCATTTATTAGAGAAACATACGCTGGGGAAATGGCAGCAATACTGGAAGGAACAACTAGGAAACTGGTACGGAATGTTGTTTCACGAAGGCCAATTTCTGGATCCCGTGATGAGAAATATCGAAACTTTTTTGCAAGACACCCAAAAGACGGTCAACGGAGTAGTAACCGTTTCTTTAAAACCGTATCATTTTTCGCTTGACGGAATTGAATCTGAAAATGATCTAATGAACACTGGTTTTGGTCAGTATGGCGAAATGAATAATGCCTGGACGTCTGATGATGCAAAAGGATTTATTAAGATTTTAGGAAACGCTCAAAACATATTTTCATCTGTAAACCATTTAGATCATGATTAATGTTGGAATAATTGGTGGTTCGGGCTACACAGCCGGCGAACTCATTAGAATAGCAATGTATCATCCCAACGTAAACTTGGATTTTGTTTACAGTACAACCAATGCTGGGAAACCGCTTTCTGTGGCACACCACGATTTGATGGGGGATATCGAAATGAATTTTACAGATCAAATTAATCCGGATGTAAACGTTGTTTTTTTATGCCTTGGACACGGGAAATCTATTTCGTTTTTGAAAGAAAATAAATTCGCAAGTCACACTAAAATCATCGATTTAGGAAATGATTTTAGATTAACCAAAGAGGCTGATTTTGAAGGAAAACAATTCGTGTACGGATTGCCTGAATTGAATAAAGCAGCCATAAAAAAGGCAAATTATATTGCAAACCCGGGTTGTTTTGCAACTGCTATTCAGTTAGCCTTATTGCCTTTAGCGAAAAATAATTTATTAAAAGAAGACGTTCATATTAATGCCACAACCGGAAGTACTGGTGCCGGAGTTGGATTAGCAGATACTTCGCATTTTAGTTGGAGAAACAATAATATGTCACATTATAAAGCTTTTGAACATCAGCATTTGGGAGAAATCAATCAAAGTGTGGCGCAATTGCAATCTGATTTTTCAGACGAGTTGATTTTTGTTCCGAACAGAGGGGATTTTACAAGAGGAATTTTTGCTACTTTATATACAAGTTCAGAAGAAAGTTTAGAAGATTTGGTTGCTAAATATGAAGATTTCTATAAAAATGAGCCATTTGTAACGGTAACAACAACCAATATCAATATGAAACAGGTAGTACAAACCAATAAATGCATCATTAGTATATTGAAAAAAGGAAATCGGGTTTTAATCACCTCTATTATTGATAACTTAACCAAAGGTGCTTCCGGACAAGCGATTCAAAACATGAATTTGATGTTTGGACTAGAAGAAACCACAGGTTTACATTTGAAACCAAGCGGATTTTAGAAAAAATTTGTTTCAGGTTTTAAGTTTCAAGTTTCACGTCCAGCACGTAACTTGAAACCTGAAACCTGAAACGTTAAACAAAAAAGAGATGAACTTATTTAACGTTTACCCCCTATATAATATTACTCCTGTAAAAGCAATAGATTGTACCATTACAGATGAAAACGGTATAGAATACTTAGATTTATACAGTGGTCACGGTGTGATTTCTATTGGACACACACAACCTGATTATGTTGCTAAATTGAAAAATCAATTGGATCATTTGGGGTTTTACTCCAATGCCATTCAGAATCCTTTGCAAGTTGAACTGGCTCAAAAACTCGGAAAACTTTCAGGATTAGAAGATTATGAGTTATTTTTATGCAGTTCGGGAGCCGAGGCGAATGAAAATGCTTTGAAATTAGCTTCGTTCCACAATGGAAAATCCAGAGTTGTAGCTTTTCATAATTCATTCCACGGAAGAACTTCTGCAGCTGTTGCGGTTACAGACAATAAAAAAATTGTAGCGCCAATAAATGCGCAGCAGGAAGTTACTTTTCTTCCTTTAAATCAAATTGAATTAGTAGAAGCAGAACTTCAAAAAGGAGATGTTTCGAGTGTAATTATTGAAGGAATTCAAGGGGTTGGAGGTTTAGACGAAGGAACAACAGCCTTTTTTCAGGCTTTAGAAAAAGCATGTAAAAAACACGATGTTGTTTTGATTTTAGACGAAGTACAATCCGGATATGGAAGAAGCGGAAAGTTTTTTGCCTTTCAACATCACGGAATTAATGCGGATATTATCTCGGTAGCAAAAGGAATGGGGAATGGTTTTCCGGTTGGAGCTATTTTAATTTCGCCAAAATTTGAAGCAAGTTTTGGTCTGTTAGGAACTACTTTCGGCGGAAGCCACTTGTCTTGTGCCGCTGGAATTGCCGTTCTGGATGTAATTGAAAAATTGGATTTACAGAAGAATGTAAACGAAGTTTCGGCTTATTTTTCAGAACAAATCAAACAAGTTCCGGGTATCAAACAAATTAAAGGAAAAGGATTAATGCTTGGAATTGAATTTGATTTTGACGTTGCCGCATTAAGAAAGAAATTAATTATCGAGAAACATATTTTTACCGGAAGCGCAAACAATAAGAATTTGTTGAGAATTCTACCTCCGTTAACCGTTAAAAAAGCAGATATAGATACTTTTATTGTAGCTTTAAAAGAAAGTTTAGAAGAACTTAAAAATTAATTTTTTTAATATATAAAACAAACCTGACGGGTTTCCAAAACCCGTCAGGTTTAAATAAGTTCCTATTTAACGAAACAAAAACCAACCAACTATAAAATTATGAACCATCAATTAGCAATCGAAAAGCGGAATTTGGTTTTACTGTCAATGGCAAAGCTTGTTGAGCAGGAAAGAAACCAAATTATTCTAACCAATCAGGCTGATTTACTGGCGTACGACGGTTCCGATCTTGCCATGGAAGAGCGCCTAAAAGTAGATGATAAAAAGATTGATGAAATGATTTTATCGTTGAGCCAATTAGCCGCACAAGATGACCCGGTTGGAGTAGAACGATTTCATTTTGAGCATGATAACGGAATCAAGGTGATTAATAAAACAGCAGCATTTGGTACAATATTAATTATTTACGAATCTCGTCCGGACGTAACCATCGAAGCGGGTGGAATCGCTTTCAAATCCGGAAATAAAATTTTATTAAAAGGTGGAAAAGAAGCATTGCAGTCTAATTTGAAAATTGTGAGCTTATGGCATCAGGCTTTAGAGGAAAATCAAGTTTCGAAAGATTGGGTGGAATACTTGAATTTTAATAGAACTGAAACACAAGCTTTTTTAGAAAAACCAACACAGAAAGTAGACTTAATTGTCCCTCGTGGTGGAGAAAAGTTAATTGAGTTTGTAAAAGCACATGCGACTTGCCCTGTAATTGTAAGCGGACGTGGAAACAACTTCGTTTACGTTCATAAAGAAGCGGATACCGATATGGCGCTGAAGGTAATTATGAATGCCAAAACGTCTAAAATTTCGGCTTGTAATGCGCTCGATAAGGTACTGATAGATTCCAGATTGCCGAATTTTGAAGGTTTTGTTGCTTTGTTAATCGAGGATTTGATAGAATCTAATGTGGAAATTATTGCAGATAAAACGTTAGCTACGTTTAAAAATACAACCCTTCTAAAAGAGGAGAATATTTGGTACGAAGAGTTTTTAGATTATAAAATTGTAATTGGAACCATCGATTCGGAAGACCATGCCATCGAAAAAATAAATAAATATTGCGGTGGACATTCCGCTTCAATTATAACCAGAAATACCGCTGTTGCTCAGGAATTCATGGAGAATGTAGATGCAGCCGCCGTTTATCAAAATGCCTCAACACGTTTTACAGACGGTGGACAGCTAGGTTTAGGTGGGGAATTAGCCATAAGCACAGATAAATTGCATCAAAGAGGACCAATTGGCTTACAGCATCTTGTAACCAATAAGTGGTATATTTATGGTGAAGGACAGGTTAGGTGATTTTAGATTTTAGATTGTTGATTTTGAATTGCCGACGTTAGAATTGGAATTTGGAATTTAAAAATTTGGAATTTTATTTTAAAATTTTGTGCCCTTTATGATTAAAAGATTTTTGATTTTTCAAAACTCAACATCTTAGCAACTCAGCATCTTAGAGACTTTAAAAAAATGAAGAAAAAAAGAATTTTATTGAAAATTGGAAGCAATACGCTGACAAAAGAAACCAATCATATTTCGAGAGGAAAAATTGAAGATATCGGAATGCAGATTGCGGCTTTAAACAAAGAGTATGAGTTTGTAATTGTAAGCTCCGGAGCTATTGCAGCAGCGAAACAGTTTGTAAAACTCGAAAGTAAAGGCAAAGAAATTATTGTAAAACAAGCTCTGGCTTCGATTGGGCAGCCCCATTTAATGCGGATTTTTCATGAGAATTTCAGCGATTTGGGTTTGTTGACTTCGCAATGTCTGCTTTCGTATTCTGATTTTGAGAAGGAACAGTCCAAAGTCAATATTGTCAATACAATAAATGTTTTGGTCGAGAACAATTATATTCCGATTATCAATGAAAATGATACTGTTGCGACAGATGAGATTCAGTTTGGGGATAATGATAAATTGGCCGCTTTGACAGCAGTACTTCTAAATGTTGATATTCTGATTATTGCAACCAATACAAGCGGAATTTATACGAAGGATTCTATTCATAATAAAATTCCGGAAACCATAAAATTAGTAGAAGATTTAAAGCTTTTAGAAAAAGAAATTGGAGAATCTAAGTCTTCACATGGAACGGGAGGGATGCAATCTAAAATTGAAGCAGCCGGAATTGCAAAGGCGGCCAATATTGAAACCTGGATCATTAACGGATTAGAAGATAATTTTATTTTGAAAGCCTTAAAAAATGAAATTCCGTTTACTAAGATAGTTTAGAAATGTTTAACGGTTTAATCGTTAATTTGGGTAATGGATTAAAACGGAAGTATTCAATGCTGTTTTTTAGAATGTATAGATGTTAAATTTGTTTAATTGAGAAATCGGTTAAACAGTTCAACAATTAACCGATTAAATAAAAAATTATGAATTATATTTCAATTCAAGATAGTAGCTCATTATCAAAATGGGTAAGAAGTGCTTTAAAAATTAAAAAAAGTCCACTTAAAAATCAAAGTTTAGGGAAGAATAAAACGTTAGGAATGTTATTCTTTAATCCGAGTTTAAGAACGCGTTTGAGCACCCAAAAAGCAGCACTAAATTTGGGAATGAATGTGATGGTAATGAACTTTACCAACGAAGGCTGGACTTTGGAATTTGAAGATGGAGCCGTAATGAATTCAGGTGCTTCCGAGCATATCAAAGAAGCAGCAGAAGTTGTTTCTCAATATTGTGATATTATTGCTATTCGTGCTTTTGCTGGATTGGAGAGCAAAGAAAAAGATTATTCGGAAACCGTTATTTCAGGTTTTATAAAACATGCAACGGTGCCAATAGTAAATATGGAAAGTGCTGTTCGTCATCCCTTGCAATCTTTAGCAGATGCCATTACGATGGAAGAGTACAAAACTGAGCATAAACCTAAAGTAGTACTATCTTGGGCACCACACCCTAAAGCTCTGCCACAAGCAGTGGCCAATTCATTTGTAGAAATGATGCAATTGCAAAAGGAAATGGATTTTGTAATTACACATCCGGAAGGTTATGAATTAAGCCCCGAAATTACAAAAGACTGCAAAATAGAATACGACCAAAATAAGGCTTTCGAAAATGCTGATTTTGTCTACGTAAAAAACTGGAGTAATTTTAACGATTACGGAAAAGTGACCAACATAGATCCATCCTGGACTGTTACAACTGAAAAAATGGCATTGACCAACAACGGAAAATTCATGCATTGTCTTCCGGTACGTCGTAATGTAATTGTAAGCGATGAAGTTATAGATAGTGAAAATTCAATCGTAATTCAACAAGCTAATAACAGAACGTACGCAGCACAGTTGGTGTTACAGAAGATTTTGAAGAAATTGTAATTTTAAAGTTGCTAAGGTTCTAAGTGTCTAAGATACTAAGAGCTTAGTGACTCAGAACCTTAGCTCCTTAGAAACTAAAAATGAAAAAAGTTACCGTAATAAAAATAGGTGGAAACATAATTGATAACCCAACCGAGTTAGAACAATTTTTGACTGATTTTTCTAAAATTGAAGGATACAAGGTAGTTGTTCATGGAGGCGGAAAATCAGCTACTAAAATGGCACAAAGTATTGGTTTAGTCCCTCAAATGATTGAAGGACGTCGCATTACAGATGCTCCGATGCTCGATGTTGCAGTGATGATTTATGCCGGACAGATTAATAAATATATTGTAGCGCAATTACAGGCAAAAGACAACAATGCAATCGGTTTTTCAGGCGCTGACGGAAATCTAATTCAGTCGGAGAAACGAAATCATCCAACAATTGATTATGGTTTTGTGGGCGATGTGAAACAGGTAAATACAATATTGTTGGCTACACTATTGCAAAGTGGAATCGTACCGGTTTTCTGTGCCATTACGCACGATAAAAAGGGACAATTACTAAATACAAATGCCGATACAATTGCAAGTGAATTAGCTATTGCCTTAGCTGAAGTTTTCGATGTAACACTTACGTATTGTTTCGAAAAACAAGGAGTATTGTTAGATTCTGAAGATGATACGTCTGTAATTACAGAAATAAATGAAGCTTTATATGCAAAGCTAAAAGCAGAAGAAGTAATCCATTCCGGAATGATTCCTAAATTGGATAATTGTTTTAATAGTTTATCAAGAGGTGTTCAAAAAATTAAAATTGGACATCACAGGATGTTGCAGAGCCCGGATGTTCTGCACACCACGATTATATTGTAAAGAAAAAGTTGCGAAGTTTCTTAGAAACTAAGATTTTTGCATCTTATAACTTCAGAACCATAGTACCTCAGTACCTAAACAAAAATGAAAAATATAGAAACGCTGACCCAAGAAGCCATTGTTTTATTGAAAAACCTGATTGAAACCCCTTCCTTTTCAAGTGAAGAAGATCAAACCGCTCTTTTAATTGAAAATTGGTTCAATCAAAATGAAATCCCTTTTAAGAGAGAAAACAACAATGTGTGGGCTTTCAATAAAAATTTTGATAAAAATAAACCAACACTTTTATTAAACTCTCATCACGATACCGTAAAACCAAATCAAGCGTACACCAACGATCCGTTTAAAGCGATTGAAAAAGACGGTAAATTATTCGGATTAGGAAGCAATGATGCCGGAGGTTGTCTGGTTTCTTTACTGGCGACTTTTGTGCATTTTTATGCTGTCGAAAATTTATCACACAATATTGTAATTGTCGCTTCTGCAGAAGAAGAGAGTAGCGGTAAAAATGGCTTAAATAGCGTCTTAAAACATTTGCCGGAATTGGACTGTGCGATTGTTGGTGAACCTACTTTAATGCAGTTGGCCGTTGCTGAAAAAGGCTTACTGGTTCTGGATGTTAAAGTAAAAGGTACGGCAAGTCACGCTGCACATCAGAATGATGATAATGCGATTTATAAATCAATTCCGGTAATGGAGTGGTTTAAAAACTATAAATTCGACAAGATATCTGAGGTTTTGGGTCCTGTAAAAATGACTGTAACTCAGATTAGTGCCGGAAAACAGCATAATGTGGTGCCATCAGAATGTGATTTGGTGGTAGATATTCGTGTAACCGACTGTTATTCGAATACCGAAATCCTTGACGTTGTTAAAGCAAATGTAAACGCCGAAGTTACACCAAGATCCATGCATTTAAATGCTTCGTCTATTCCGGTAACACATGGTTTAGTTCAGGCAGGAATCGCTTTAGGAAGAACGACTTACGGTTCGCCAACCCTTTCAGACCAGTCGGTTTTAAGTTGTCAATCGTTAAAATTAGGACCAGGTGAAACCCTACGGTCACATTCAGCCGATGAATTTATCTTTATCAATGAAATTGAGGAAGGAGTCGATTTGTATATCAAAATACTAAGTGATTTTTTTAGATTGTAATATTTTCATCCTGAGCGAAGTCGAAGAATAATTTCTATTGAGCTTAGAAGTAACAATACAAAAATATTTGAGTGTTCTGTCATCAAAATATTTTTAATAAACAAAAACGATTATGCAAAAGCCTATTTTATTATATCAAACAGCAGACACCAATATAAATGTTGAAGTGACTTATATTGATGAGAATTTTTGGTTGACACAAAAAGCTATTGCTGAATTATTTACTGTTGACGTTAGGACTGTTAATGAGCATCTTCAAAATATATTTAATTCGGAAGAGTTAGAAAAAATCGCAACTAACCGGAAAATCCGGATTGTTCAAAAAGAAGGAAATCGTCAGGTAAGTCGTGAGATTGATTTTTATAATCTAGACGCTATAATCGCTGTCGGTTACCGTGTCAATTCAAAACAAGCAACTCAGTTCCGAATTTGGGCGACCAAAACTTTAAAAGAATTTATTATAAAAGGATTTGTATTGAATGATGAAATGTTGAAAAACGGTTCATCATTTGGCAAAGATTATTTTGAAGAATTACTAGGGAAAATAAGAGAAATAAGATCTTCCGAAAGAAGATTTTATCAAAAGATAACAGACATTTATGCGCTTTCTGCGGATTATGAAAAAGGCGCATCAGAAACCAGAGCTTTTTTCGCATCCGTACAGAATAAATTGCATTGGGCAATCTCAGGAAAAACAGCTGCTGAGATTATTTATACAGAAGCAGATGCAGCAAAATTGCATATGGGGTTGTCTACGTGGAAAGATGCTCCCGATGGGAAAATTCAAAAAGCAGATGTTGTAATTGCTAAAAATTATTTAAGTGAAAATCACATTCAGGAATTGAACAGAATAGTGTCGGCTTATTTAGATTTAGCAGAAAATAATGCGAAAAGACAGTTGTTGATGAAAATGGAAGATTGGAGTACTTTTTTAAATAATTTTCTTCAGCTTTCTAATTATCCGATTTTATTAGACAATGGTAAAATCTCATTATTGGAAGCAAAAATAAAAGCAGAATCTGAGTTTGATAAATTTAGAATAATTCAAGATCGGGATTATATTTCTGATTTTGACAGAGAAGTTTTAAAAATAAAGAAGTCAAATAAGTAAGCAAACATAAACCTAACAAGTTTTTAAAATCGGTTAGGTTTTCTTAAAAATATATAGTCTATGAAACTTTGGGAAAAAGGAATACCGACCGACAAACAAATCGAGCAATTTACGGTTGGAAATGATAGAGAACTGGATTTGGTTCTTGCCAAATATGATGCATTAGGTTCTATCGCACATGCCAAAATGCTTGGGCAAATCGGATTATTAACTTCAGAAGAAACAACTTCTTTGGTGGATGCCTTAAATGAAATTATAACTGATATCGCAAAAGGAAACTTCGTGATTGAAGATAGTTTTGAAGACGTTCATTCCAAAATAGAATACCTGCTAACCGTAAAATTAGGCGATGCAGGAAAAAAAATTCACACCGCACGTTCACGTAACGATCAGGTTTTAGTTGATGTGCATTTGTATTTAAAGGACGAAGTAAAAGCCTTAAAAGAGCAGGTAAAAACACTTTTTGATTTGTTGATGGAATCTGCAGAGAAACATCAAAATGTATTATTGCCCGGTTATACACACTTGCAAATTGCAATGCCTTCTTCTTTTGGAATGTGGTTTTCCGCCTACGCGGAAAGCTTGATCGACGACATAACCATGTTGAATGCGGCCGGAAAAATTGTCGACCAAAACCCGTTAGGCTCCGCGGCAGGTTATGGAAGTTCATTTCCAATTAACCGAACCTTTACAACACAGGAATTGGGTTTTGAAACGTTAAAATTCAATGCCGTTGCAGCACAAATGAGCCGTGGTAAAGCAGAGAAAACAGTAGCTTTTGCGATGAGCAGTGTAGCGGCAACGTTATCGAAATTTGCGATGGATGTTTGTTTGTACATGAGTCAGAATTTTGACTTTATTGGTTTGCCGTCCCATCTTACAACAGGTTCGAGTATTATGCCACACAAGAAAAATCCGGATGTATTTGAATTAATAAGAGGGAAATGCAATAAGATTCAAGCGTTACCTTATGAAATTACTTTGATCACAAACAATCTTCCAAGCGGTTATCACAGAGATTTACAATTACTAAAAGAAGGTTTGTTTCCTGCACTTCAAAACTTAAAAGCCTGTCTGGATATTGCGATTTTCTCTATAAAAGATATTACCGTAAAAGACCATATTTTAGAAGATAAAAAATACGATTATTTGTTTACGGTTGATACTTTAAACGAAATGGTTGTAGCCGGAATGCCTTTCAGAGATGCTTACAAAGCTGTTGCAGAACAATTGGAGGCCGGAACCTACAAATCTCCAAAAGAGACTAAACACACACACGAAGGAAGTATCAATAATTTGTGCTTAGACGCTATAAAAGCGAAAATGAAAGCCGCTTATTAAAGTCCCGGTTTGATACTGTTCAGAAAATAGGAAAGGCTATTGATTTATTTCGATAGCCTTTTTTTATTGGTTTTGTCTGGATTAATGAAATAATGGAAGATGAATTAATTAAATAATGATGTAGAAAAACAGGTTTTACAGGATAAATATAGGTTTGGATTATGCAATTTTGAATTTAATCACGTTGTGCAAACATCTTACGAAAATGAGATAAAGTGTTAGAATTTAAAATTGCTATTTTTACAAATAAATCTATCATTTCTATAGAGGAAATGTTAATAATTTATTTTTTTATATTTTATAAATGTAAAATACTCGTTTTCTACTAGTTGAGTTGATGGTTAAAAAAGTAAAAAAGATTTTGTTAAAATAACTTTATAATTGGCTTGTTTTACCTGTATATTCGTGCAAAATTTTAAAAATTATTACAATGTTAAACATGACCAAAAAGATTGCTTTTGTACTATTATTTATTTCCGGAGCTGTTTTCACCGGATGCTCAAGTGACGAGAAAGAAAACGAAAATGTAGTTGTTGATACTGCTACATTAAAAACGTTTAAGGATGTAACTTTTTCTTTAGATGCTGAAGAAGGTTTTGATGCAGGACGTTTCTTTTCAACTGAAACAGGGAAATCATACAAAAAAGCACAGATTGATGCGGCTACGTTACCGAAAATTGATATTGCTTTTTACGGAGGAAGTTTTTCTTTAAATTTCTTTACAACTCCTAACGATGCAGAATATGGTATTGCTAAAGGAACTACTACTGATTTTATTAATGATATAAAAGATCAATTCACAATTGATAAATTTAATAAATTAGAAAAAGGAGAAGACTTAAATGGTTTAACTATTACTAATGATGGTAATTCATTTCCAGACAGCAAACTGCCTCTTGTTGTTTTATTTAAAAATGCAGCAGGTAAAAAAGGAGTTATCTATGTGAAATCAGTTCACAGAGTTGGTTCTAACCCTAGAATTGTTACGGATATTAAAATCCAAAAATAATTTAGTGTAAAAACTAAATTGAAGAAAAGCACTATGGTTTAATAGCGCTTTTTTTGTAAAACCTTTTGTCTGCGACAGAAAGTTCGTCATAAATACATACATTTGGTAATCAGTTATTTTAAATTATACGTATGACGCAATTAGAAGAACAAGCAACTCAGCAACTTTTCGAGAAAAACTTTATTACGGAAGAACAACACAACCAGATAAAAGAGTACCGAAGTTTGGGTGTTTTTTCGTTACATGCTGAATTAAAAGTATTTTTATACATATCAGTTTTGCTTTTTACATCTGGAATCGGAATCCTGATTTATAAAAATATTGATACTATTGGCCATATTGCGATTTTGACACTATTGTTGATTGCCATTGGTGTTTGTTTCTATTTTTGTTTTAAAAATTCAAAAGGATTCCAAAAATCCGAAACAAGTTTTGAAAACCCTGTTTTAGAATATTTGGTGCTCGCAGCCAATATACTGACGTGTATTTTTATTGGTTATTTACAATTTCAATACAAACCTTTCGGTACCTCTTATGGTTTGGCGACCCTGGTTCCCACAATTGTAAGTTTCTTTTGTGCTTATTATTTTGATAATAGAAGTGTTCTGACTATTGCCATTACAGGTTTGGCAGCTTATGTAGGGTTTTCTGTAACGCCGCAGGATTTGCTTACAAGCGATTTTTATTCCCACCAAGGATTAAGTTATTCTGCCATCGTATTAGGAGGTTTATTGATTTTATGGACGATTTATAGCTCCAGAATTCAATTAAAAACACATTTTAATTTGATCTATCTAACTTTTGCTTTGCATATGATTAGTATCGCTTTAATCAGTAATCTATTGGATGTTTTTGATTGGATTTGGTTCGTATTTGCCTTTGTACTTGGCGCATCTTGTTTTTATTTTTATAAAGTAAGTCATGAGGTTAAAGCGATTTCATTGTTTGTTTTTACGATTATCTATGCTTATATCGGAATCAATATAGTATTGTTCCGCTTTTTAGAACATATTGATTTTTCGGAGATTTGGGAAATATTTGTTTTAGCTATCCCGGCCTATTTCATTGGTTCAATAGTCTTGTTCATTAAATTAATTAAAAACTTCAATAAAGAAATTGCGTTATGATTGTACTGGACAAAAATAAATTAGACAATTCGGCTTTAACAGAAGAGGCAGAGGCATTAAAAAATGCAGGTTTTATTGGTAAAGAACAGTTCAATTTTATTAAAAAGGAACTTCTTGTACTTAACAGTCACAAAAATATTCTGGTACGTATTGGTTTCTTTTTATTGGGATCGTTTTTATATGCGTCGTTATGCGGAGCAGTTTCGCTTTTTGGACTTTCTGGTATAGACAGCTATTGGAAAGTTCTTCCGTTTGTTTTTGCTGCAATAGGTTTTGTAGGATCGGAACTTTTAGCCAAACAAGGCTATCATAATCACGGACTCGATGATGCCTTTATTTTAGGAACTCTTTTAAATACAGGTCTCGCAATTGGGGTTTTAAGTGAAGGGGAAAATGTACTATCGATTATGATTGCTGTTACTGTAGTTTCATTTATACTGTATTTACGTTATTTACATCTATTGTCGGCATTGGTTTTTTACTTGGCATTAACAGTAACATTGGGATATGCAATATTTGAATTTCTGGAATTCGGACAGGCTATTTTACCTTTTTTTATGCTATTGTATGGTGCAGGAACGTATTATTTTTGTAGAAAATTGCTTAAAGATTTAAGTGAACCCTTTTATTACTCAGGAATTGTTTTAATAAAGAGTATCAGTTTGATTCTTTTTTACCTTTCCGGAAATTATATGGTGGTAAGGGAGCTATCTGGAACACTCTCAGGAATTTATTATGATGTAAGCCCCGAAATACCGTTAGCATTTTTCTTTTGGATTTTTACATTCGCCGTTCCTGTCCTTTATTTGTTTTTCGCTTTAAAGAATAAAGACAGAATTATGCTGTGGATCAGTTTTATCGCCATTGCTTTTTCTTTTTACAGCTTTCGATTTTATCACTCGGTTTTACCAGTAGAGGTAGCGCTGACACTTGGAGGATTGCTTTTATTCGCAATAGCATTTTTCTCCATAAAGAAATTAAAAACTAAAGAAACAGGTTTGACTTTTAAACCGGATAGAATCTCCAACTCAAACGACTTTTTAAATGCAGAAGCCTTGATAATTGCTTCAACATTCGGAATGAAACCGGAAGTAAAACCAGCTGATTCTCCAATGGAATTTGGAGGAGGTGGCTTTAGTGGCGGGGGATCTGAGGGGAGTTTTTGATTTGGGTGAAACATGAAACGTGAAACATGAAACATGAAACATGAAAGATGAAATGTTTTTCAATAGATGATATAAAAAACAAAACCCTGAATTAGAGGAATTCAGGGTTTTGTTTTTGTCATTTCGAAGAATGAGAAATCACACTAGAAATTCACGCACAGTTTGCGGAATATTGGATGTGATTTCTCGACTTCGCTCGAAATGACAATTCATAAGATCTTTTTAGCGTTTCACATTTTACAAGAAAACATTTCACATTTTACAAAAGAGGTCCTTATACTTTCGTTTTCAAAGCCTCAGCATCAATATCGCTGTGAGAAACATTGTAAACCGCTTTTCCGTTTTTAATCAATAGCAATTGAGGAGATTCATGGTGTACGTTAAATTTGTTGGCAATTTCGTTAGATACGTCACGATGTTCGATTAAATCTAGGAAAAAGGCATCAACCGTTTCGTTTAAATCGTATTCTTTTTCAAATTGTTTTAAAGCCATTCTACTAATACTGCATCTCGTACTGTGCTTAAAAATTACGATAGGCTTAACATTTGAAATGTTAGCAATATCATCCAACTGTGTTAAATTTGTAAGAGGAATCCAGTTTATATTGCTTTTTTGTGAATCCGAATGGTCAGAATTTCCGAAGATAGAATTTAAAAAACCCATGTTTTGACTGTTTTTATGACTTTTTGACATTTAGTTCAAGTAAAACCTTGATTTTTAATGACTTTTTGTCGGTGTTTTTATTGTGGAATATAATTTGAATATTGAATTGCAAAGTTACTTATTACAAATATAAATCAATCATAAATCATACAAATATGAACATAAATAAGTTTACGACTAAATCTCAGGAAGCCATTCAGTTGTCGCAGCAGCTGGCTCAAAGATATGGTCAACAACAAATAGAAAACGAACACATCTTTAAGGCGATTTTTGAAGTGGATGAAAATGTGGCGCCTTTTATATTGAAAAAACTCAATGTAAATGTGCCTTTGTTTTTACAAATTTTAGATTCAACATTACAAAGCTTTCCAAAAGTTTCGGGAGGCGATATTATGCTTTCGCGAGACGCAAATAAAGCATTGAATGAAGCAGAAATTATTGCACAAAAAATGGACGATGAGTATGTTTCAATCGAGCATTTAATTTTGGCAATTTTTGATTCAAAAAGCAAAGTAGCACAGATTTTAAAAGATCAGGGTGTTACCGGAAAAGCTTTGAAAGCTACAATAGCGGAGCTTAGAAAAGGAGAAAGAGTAACTTCGGCTTCTGCTGAAGAGACCTATAATTCATTAAATAAATACGCTAAAAACCTGAATGAGTTAGCGCGTACCGGAAAGTTGGACCCTGTTATCGGGCGTGACGAAGAAATCCGACGTGTGTTACAGATTTTAACCCGCAGAACTAAAAATAACCCTATGTTGGTGGGAGAGCCGGGTGTTGGTAAAACGGCTATTGCTGAAGGTTTAGCGCACCGAATTGTGGATGGTGATGTACCTGAAAATCTAAAAGATAAAGTTGTTTTCTCTTTAGATATGGGAGCATTGATCGCCGGAGCCAAGTACAAAGGTGAATTTGAGGAAAGACTAAAATCGGTAGTAAAAGAAGTGACAGCGGCAGAAGGTGATATCGTTTTATTTATCGATGAAATTCACACACTTGTTGGCGCAGGTGGAGGTGAAGGGGCTATGGATGCGGCTAATATCTTAAAACCGGCTTTGGCCCGTGGAGAGTTAAGAGCGATCGGAGCCACAACTTTAGATGAATATCAGAAATATTTTGAAAAAGATAAAGCATTGGAACGTCGTTTTCAAAAGATCTTAATTGACGAACCGGATACAGAAAGTGCTATTTCGATTTTGCGTGGAATTAAAGAAAAATACGAAACGCATCATAAAGTTCAGATTAAAGATGAAGCTATTATTGCAGCGGTAGAACTATCACAACGTTATATCACAAATCGATTTTTACCGGACAAAGCCATTGATTTAATGGATGAGGCTGCGTCGAAATTGCGTATGGAAATCAATTCAAAACCAGAAGAATTAGATGTTTTGGATCGCAAAATCATGCAACTGGAAATTGAAATCGAAGCCATTAAGCGTGAAAAAGAAGAAAGTAAGCTCAAAATTTTAGGAATGGATCTGGCGAACCTAAAAGAAGAGCGAAATGAAATCTATACCAAATGGAAGTCTGAAAAAGATGTCGTTGACGGTGTTCAGGCTGTGAAATTAGAAATAGAAGATTTTAAACATGAAGCGGAACGTGCAGAACGTGAAGGGGATTATGGAAAAGTAGCTGAAATTCGTTACGGAAAAATCAAAGAAGCCCAGGAACGTCTGGATGTTTTATTGAAACAATTGCAGGAATACCAATCCGGTAATTCATTGATAAAAGAAGAGGTTACCCGTGAAGATATTGCTGAAGTTGTAGCAAAATGGACAGGAATTCCGGTAATGAAAATGCTTCAGACAGAAAGAGAAAAACTTTTGCATTTGGAGGATGAATTGCACAAACGCGTTGTAGGTCAGGAAGAAGCGATTGAAGCAGTAAGTGATGCTGTTCGCAGAAGCCGTGCAGGATTGCAGGATATGAAAAAACCGGTTGGTACATTCCTGTTGTTAGGGACAACGGGTGTTGGTAAGACGGAGTTGGCAAAAGCTTTGGCAGAATACCTTTTTGATGATGAAAATGCCATGACCCGTATTGATATGAGTGAATATCAGGAACGTCACAGCGTGAGTCGATTGGTTGGTGCGCCTCCTGGCTATGTTGGTTACGATGAAGGAGGGCAATTAACAGAAGCTGTTCGAAGAAAACCTTATTCTGTAATTCTACTGGATGAGATCGAAAAAGCCCATCCGGATACGTTTAATATTTTATTGCAGGTTTTAGATGAAGGCCGTTTGACGGATAATAAAGGTCGTCTGGCTGATTTTAAAAATACAATTATCATCATGACCTCCAATATGGGAAGTCAGATTATTCAGGAGAAATTTGATAATCTGAAAGGCGGTATTGAAGCTGCAACTGAAGCTGCAAAAGTGGAAGTTTTGGCTTTATTGAAACAAACCGTTCGTCCTGAATTTATAAATCGTATTGATGAAATCGTGTTGTTTACGCCTTTAACTATCGAAAATATTTCGAGAATTGTAAGCTTGCAACTTAAAAGTGTTACCAAAATGCTGGCGTTACAAGGTATCACTATGGATGCTACGCCGGAAGCGATTGCTTATCTGTCAGACAAAGGGTATGATACACAATTTGGAGCAAGACCGGTAAAACGAGTTATTCAGAGAGAAGTGTTAAATCAATTGTCGAAAGAAATTCTGGCAAACAATATAACAACCGATAGTATCATTTTGATTGATGCTTTCGATGGAAAATTGGTTTTTAGAAATCAAACGCATAAAGTCGATTAATTCTTTTAGTTAATTATTAATTGGGAAGACACCAGTCGCAAGACTGGTGTTTTTTTGTTTAAATAAATTGGAGAAACCGTAAATAATGAAACTTTATTGCAGGGTAGTATAACAGTATGTATTGTTTAATTTCTGAAATTTACTAAGAACATAAAACAATAAGATCATGAACAATATATTCAGAGGGTTAATTGCGGGTTATGGAGCTAAAAAATTAGGATGCGGGTGTTTTAGCACGGTATTTATTTTCATCATTCTATGGTTGCTTTTGGGACAGTGCAGTTAATTTTTTAGCAAAAGATTCGATAAAAAAGTAGTAGATTCGCAGAGGTAAAAAAACAAATAACGTAGCTTATATGAGGTTTTGTAAACCAATGAATTACGTAATTCTTAAAATAAATAAATTAATAAATGGCATCAGGTTTTTTCGTACTATTAGATGATATCGCAGCAATCATGGATGATGTTGCAGTAATGAGCAAGGTTGCAGCAAAAAAAACAGCAGGTATTTTGGGGGATGATTTAGCAGTTAATGCTGAAAAAGCTTCAGGGTTTGCCTCTTCAAGAGAACTTCCTGTTTTATGGGCAATCAGTAAAGGATCACTACTTAATAAAATTATTATTTTGCCAATCGCATTCTTGTTGAGCGCCTTTTTTCCTATTGCCATTATTGTGATTTTAGTACTTGGAGGACTTTTCCTTGCTTATGAAGGTGCTGAGAAAATATATGAGTTCTTTTTTCCTCACCAACACGCTTCGGAAGGAATCACAGAAGAAACCTTTACAGAAGAGGAAATTTTAGCACTTGAAAAAGACAAAATAAAGTCCGCTATTGTAACCGATTTTATTCTTTCGGTAGAGATTGTAATCATTGCATTGGGAACTGTAATTGGTCAGCCGATTTCATCACAGATTGCAGTAGTTTCAATAATTGCATTGATTGCGACTATTGGTGTTTATGGTATCGTTGCTATAATTGTCAGAATGGATGAAGTAGGTTTTAAAATGATCCAACACAGTAAAAAAGAAAAAAGTATATTAAAAACGATCGGTAATTTATTGGTTCAGGCACTTCCAAAAGTGATTAAGGCTTTAACTGTGATCGGAACAATTGCTTTGATTCTGGTAGCTGGAGGTTTATTCGTTCACAATATTGAGTTTTTCCATCATTTACTACCTCAATTTCCTTCGATTTTGAAAGAGTTTATCGTAGGACTTGTAGTTGGATTTATAGTTTTAGCGATTGTGAATCTTCTGAAAAAACTTTTTGGAAAGAAAGCGCATTAATAGAAACATTGTATTTTTTCAAATAAATAGAACATCAGTTGCAAAGCTGGTGTTTTTTTTATGTTTTTATTTTGAAGTTAATCCCTTTGTTTATAGGTGTTTGGTGTTTTGTTTTAATATTTTAACATTTAATCTAAGCAACCTTATTATTTATTCGCCCTCTTCATATTAAAATAACAAATAAATATTTTATATGAAAAATTTTAGATTTAAATCAGGTTTAGTAGCTTTGTTCTTGTTAATTGGATTGTCTTCATGTAGTAGTGATGATGATAAGAAAGAAGCAACACCAGATCCGGTAGTTGTTGTAACTAAAAATGCTTTTGCAACTAAATTGGAAGGTCCGGCAACTGGAAAAGTGAATGCAGAACTTAGCTATGATGTAACATTTATGCCAGAGACTGCTTGTGGAGAATTTAATAAATTTACAGAAGCTACAATTGGTGCCGATAAAGGGTTACAGGTTGAAGTAAAATATGCATCTCCTGTATGTGTACAAATAGTTCCGGATGCTAAGAAGGCAGTCTATAAATTTAAATCTGCTACAAAAGGAACTTTTAAAATTAAATTCAAAAAATCAGAAACTGAATTTATTGTACATGAAGTGGTAATTGATTAATACGCTTTTGGTAATTAGTAAAAATAGCTTGCCCTTAAATTTCATTCATTTAAACATCAATCTTAGGATTGGTGTTTTTTTTGTTTTAGAAGTAATGAGGTACGTAAAAGAGAATCAAATCCAAAATTTGTAGAATAGTAGAAAATTAGATGCGAAAATTTAGTCTGTTAAAAAAAAATATACGCCACGTTTGTCCTTTCGACGAAGGAGAAATCTCCGCAAGAAACTCCGTAAAAACGAGCTCAACAAACAGAGATTTCTATTTCGTCGAAATTTTCATTTTACAGATCAATTTCAATCAGATGAAATTCAGCCTGAATTTAGGAGGATTATAGTTCGCGACTATAAGATTCTCTATAAAGAAGTGGAGGGGATTGTTTATATTGTCAAAATTTTTTCAACAAAACAAAATCCAAGTAAACAATTGTAAAAAGAACTCATAAGAGTTCTTTTTTTGTAATAGTTACTAATTGAGATCTGTTTGCCATTCCTTCAAAAATTACTATTTTTGCACTCTAAATTTTATGTCATGCCGAAAAGAAAATATAAAATAGCCGTTATTCAGTTAAACCTGAACGATGTTGCCGAGAATAATCTTAAAAAATGCATCAGCTGGGTAAAAGACGCAGCTACTAAAGGTGCTGAAGTTATATTACTGCCTGAATTATATAGCAGTCATTATTTTTGCCAAAGCGAAGATGTTGATAATTTTGCATTAGCAGAACCGCTTTATAGCACTTCATTTATTGCTTTTAGCGCATTAGCGAAAGAATTGGGAGTTGTTATTATTGTTCCTTTCTTCGAAAAAAGAATGGCAGGAATCTATCATAACAGTGCTTATATTATTGATACTGATGGAACAGAAGCTGGTTTGTATCGTAAAATGCACATTCCGGACGATCCTCATTTTTATGAGAAATTCTATTTTACTCCGGGAGATTTAGGTTTTCAAGCTATTCAAACTAAAAAAGGAAAAGTTGGAACACTGATTTGTTGGGATCAATGGTATCCGGAAGCAGCTCGTATTACAGCTTTGAAAGGTGCAGAAGTATTGTTTTACCCAACAGCAATCGGTTGGCATCCAAAAGAAAAAGAGCAATACGGAGAGAATCAATATGGGGCGTGGATGAACGTAATGAAAGGTCATGCTGTTGCAAACGGCGTTTTCGTTGCTGCCGCAAACAGAATTGGTTTAGAACAATATATCGATGGTACTGACGGAATCCAATTTTGGGGAGCTTCTTTTATAGCGGGACCTCAGGGAGAAATTTTGGCACAGGCATCACACGATCAAGAAGAAATTCTTATCGCCGAAGTTGATTTGGATTTACAGGAAAATGTACGTCAGAACTGGCCATTTTTCAGAGACAGAAGAATTGATGCTTTTGGAGATATTACAAAAAGAGCAATTGATTAATTCAATTTTTTAGATAAAAAGAAGCCGTTTCAAATACTTGAAACGGCTTTCTTTTTTATTGAATTATTGTGTTTACTTCAAACTTGGCTGGAAAATTTTAATAGTTCCGTCACCTTCACTGCTTACTACAACTAAACTTCTTTTTGTCGGACTTTTTGACGCCGGAATAAAAAGAATTCCTTCAGGAGCATCACCCGTTTTTACAGTCTGTAAATATTGTGGTGAAGCAGGATTTGTTACATCATAAGTCATAAAAGCATCTGATCTTTCTAATCCTACAAAAAGTATGTTTTGAGTACCTATTTTAGCCACTACCACTGCTTCCGGTTCAGAACCTTTATCATCACTACGTTTGTCATCATAAGTACCTAGTTCGTTGGTCTTTTTGTCCACATCATTTTTGCTGTCGTAAACAATTTTTCCGGTATTTCCGTTCCAGATCGAGAAAGAACGCGCACCAAAACTAACCATTTCGTCCAAGTCACCATCACCGTCCGTATCGCCCATATCGGCTACAAGATTTAGTCTTCCTAAATTGGTTTCCAGTTTTAAAGTAGCAGCATCTGGAAAAACGGTTGCGTCCAGTTTCATGTCTTTCATTCTTTTGATATCGCTGTACGCAGTATATTCTCTGGCATCACCTTCATTAGCAGTAACAAAATAAGGTACATTGTTTGAAGAGAAATGGCTAATAGCATCCGGCATAAACATTCCCTTTACTTTCCATGGGTTAAAAGCAATTTTATCATCTTTATCACTTACGTCAATTGCATTTTCGGCCGTATTGTAATTTTTCAAACCTAAAGGATAAATAGCAGTAATGGTTTTAGAGACTAAATCCACTTTTGCAACACCGTTGTTTTCTTGAAGCGTTACCCAAGCCGTTTTAGAATCATCAGAAATGGTTACATATTCAGGTTCGATATCTTGTGCAAAAGATTTAGCGAAGGTTGAAATTCTGAAACCGTCTTTTTTCAAGGCTGCGGCCTGACTGCTAAACGAACTGAAATCTAAAGTAGTAACCGCATAATTGTTTGTTACTTCGATAATCGAAATCGTTCCGTTTGGATCTTGAGAATAATCTGTATTCGGTTCCCCTTCATTAGCAGTCATTATATATTTCCCATCAGGAGAAAACGTAATCATATCCGGTAAAGCACCAACGGTAATTTGTTTAATCAGGCTGTAGTCGGCTGTATTAAAGATAACCACTTTTCCATTTCCTTGTTTGTTGATTGTAGATTCTAAAGCAACAGCTAATTTTCCGTCAAAAACAGCAACACTGTTGGAGGCACCTTGATAAGGAGTTAAGTCAATTTTGCCAATTTTGGTTGGTTTTGTAGGGTCTGATATGTCAATTACATCAATTTGATTCGTTCCGCTATTGTTAACTGTAAAAAGTCTTTTTGTTTTTTCATCATAAGCCGAAATTTCTGCTGCACCTTCGCCACCTATAGTAATGCTTCCGATTTCTTTGAAGGTTCCGGGATCTTCGTTTACAACAGCTTCGGGTTTTTCATTGTTTGAGTTTTCGTCATTATTACAGCTTGCCATTAGAAACAAAGCGGTTAATAAAGAGATACTTAGTTTTTTCATTGTGTTTGTTTTTAGTTTTTTCAAATGTAAATAGCAGAAGCTGGCTTTGTATTAAGGCTGTATTATTTAATCTTTAACTTAATTTTAGGAATTGTTTTGGACTGATTTTGATTTGATTTTCGCTTAGTTGTTTTATAATCCTTATGAATCATTATCTTTGTACTCTTTCAAATTTAGAAATGCTTTATGTCAACAAATAATAGAAGATTCCCAGCAGAATGGGAAAAACAACAGGGAATTGTATTGTGTTTTCCGCATAATGGCAATGACTGGCCAGGGAAATACGAAGCCATTCAATGGGCTTTTGTAGAATTTATAAAAAAAGTAGCCACTTTTGAAACTGTTTTTTTGGTTGTAGCCGATGAAAAGTTAAAAGAGAAAGTAGCCGGAATGTTAGAAGACGCAAGAGTAAATATGGGTAATATTTCTTTTATCATTCATAAAACCAACAGAAGCTGGATGCGTGATTCAGGACCGATTATTGTAAAAAACGGTTCAAAAAGAGAAGCGCTGAATTTTAATTTTAATGGTTGGGCAAAATATAAAAATCATCAGTTAGATAAACATGTTCCTTCTAAAATAGCTGATTTTATTGAAGTGCCGGTAACGCAGGTAATGTATAAAGGTAAACCGGTAATTGTAGAGGGTGGTGCTATTGATGTAAATGGAAGAGGAACTTTATTGACTTCTGAGGAATGTCTGATGCACCAGTCAATTCAGGTTAGAAATCCCGGATTTACAAAAGAAGATTACGAAGCTGTTTTTAAAGAATACCTGGGTGTTACCAATGTGATTTGGTTAGGAGACGGAATAGAAGGGGATGATACGCACGGACACATTGATGATTTATGTCGATTTGTAAATGAAGATACAATTGTTACTATTGTTGAAACTGATAAAACCGATTCTAATTACAAGGCTTTGCAGGATAATTTAAAACGTTTGCAAAATGCGAAGTTAGAAAACGGAAAATCTCCAGTAATTGTAGCTTTGCCAATGCCAAAACGTGTTGATTTTGGAGATCTAAGATTACCGGCGAGTTATGCTAATTTCTTGATTTTGAATAATTGTGTCCTGGTTCCAACTTTTAATGATAGTAACGATCGTGTGGCTTTGAATATTCTATCGGAGTGTTTCCCTGATCGTGAAGTAATCGGAATTAGCTGTATCGATTTTATTTGGGGATTTGGAACGTTGCACTGTCTAAGTCAGCAGATTCCGGCTTAAACAAGTGTTTTAAAATAGAGTGCCGTAAGTCGGCATTTGATAAAAGTATCCGTACATAAGCTGTACGGATATTTTTTTTTGCTTTTATTTATTCAGATGGATAAGTAATTACCAGGTCTGATGTAGTTTTATTTTTAAGATATTGAATTTCAGTGTTGTATTGATTTGTGAAAAATGTTTTAGATAGTAGATTTGTTTTAACTTTGAAGTTAAATTCTAAAGACAATTATTGCATTGCTATTGTTTTTAGAACAAAAAAAAGTCCCTAATCTAAATATACTTAAAGATGAAAAAAACAGTATTTTTCTTTTTTGCTCTTATTTCTTGTGGTGTTTTTTCGCAGCAACACGATCATGGTGCGCAGGACGAGCCTTCAACACACGGGATGGCTATCTTTGGAAGAAATAAAATTTATGCGTACCATTTACCAATGTTTCGATCTCCGCATGATTATCAGATTGTTCTGGAATTGGTTTTTGATGAAAGAACTAGACAGCAATTTATAAGGGATCAACAGCAACATCCTGAACATGCTACTTACACAATTGAACCGGAAAAGTTTATTCTACCGGACATGATTGCAAATCCCCGTCCGTTTAAAGCAAGTATTTACAGAGGGCATTTTGAACGCGGAGGCATTAAAATTGCCGAATCGGTTGCGGTAAGAATTCAGGAGGTTATTTATTTTAAGAAGTTGAGTCCAAATACGATTAAGCCAAAAACTACAGATTTTATTTTGTTTGGTAATAATAGGGAGCAGTTTGCCGTTCATAGTATTGCGAAAGCTCCGGATTTCGATCAAATTCTGCAAATAAAAACAGGAGAACGGTTAGATACGTATAAAATTTTCACTTTTGATGAAACGGTTAATGCGCCTATTGGTGTTAGCGGAAACACGATTGAAGTTAATTTTGATGGTAGAAAACTTAAAGTTGATTTGTTAAGGCAGCTTTATTTGGAGTTTGAGGATTTAAAAAACTGATAATGTTTATTTACAGCTCACATTAAAATCGATGAAAATAGAGAATATACAAAAGGTACTTACTTTTTTAGAAGACAATTATCATCGGCAAATCGAACCGGAAGAATTAGAAGCAGTTTCGAATTATTCTTATAGAAATATACAGCGTATTTTTAGTGCGATACTATTGGAAACAATAGGTGATTTTTGTACCCGGTTAAAGCTGGAAAACGCTTATAAACAGTTGATTTATACCAATAATACCATTGTAGCTGTTGCGTATGATGTTGGGTATAGCAACAATCAGTCTTTTGCGAAAGCATTTAAAAATAAATTTGAAATTACGCCTTTGCAAGCCCGCCAGAACAGAAAACCTCTTTTTGAGGAATATATAAAAGGGAAAGAAAATGACCTTTCGTTTATTGATTTTGAATACGAGTACAAAGAGAAAATACAAGTTTATTCTAAAACGCTTATCAGTAATAATTACAATAATGTGGCGATAAATGAGCTATGGGATGCGATTATTGAAGAGAATAAAACGATCCCACCTTACAATTGTTTTGGCGTGATTGTGGATCAACCTATAATTTCAGATAAAGAGAAATCAAGGTATGAGGCCTGTATCGGCACCTGTGTTAATCCAAAATTATACCTTTCGAAGGCTATTTTTGGAGGCTGGTATGCGAAGTATATTCATCTTGGTGATTTTGATAAAATTGAAGAAACCTACCGAAAAATATATTACCGATGGCTTTATGAGAGTGACTATGAATTAGGAATTTCTCCTATTATAGAACAGTATATTGATGATGAAAAATCGCCAGACCAACTAACAACAGCAATATACGTTCCCGTAAAACGAAAGTTGTCAAAATAAGACAATCTTGATACTCAGACATATTCTAGTTTTGCCTATCTAAAAAAATATACATCATGATTAAATTTCAATTCTTAATTTTATTTACTTCGATGGCTGCTCCAATCTTTAATTCTTGTGCCGGCGACGAAGGTACTGCAGAGGTAATCGGTAAACCTGATCCTACACAAATAGTGTATAAAATGCCCGAAGAATCAGAACCACATGAAGGGACGTGGTTGCAATGGCCACATCAATACCAACACGGTGTTACCTACAGAAACGAACTGGACGAAACTTGGGTAGCAATGACAAAAGCGCTGCAATCTACCGAAAAAGTGCATATTATTGCTTACAATACCGCTGAACAAACGAGAATTACTAATTTATTAAAAGCAGCAAATGTTTCTTTAACTAATGTTGATTTTAAAATTCATCGTACAGACGATGTTTGGGTTAGAGATAACGGACCAATTTACGTACGTGACGCTCAGGGAAAACTAGTGATCGAAGACTGGGGATTTAATGGTTGGGGAGGCAAATACGATTCAGCGAATTGTGATGCAATACCAAGCGCGATCGGAGCTGACACCGGAGTAACCGTATTGAACTTAAATAATGTAATGGTAAACGAAGGTGGTTCGGTAGAATTAGACGGTCATGGAGTATTAATGGCAACTAAAAGTTCTATAATCAGTCAAAAAGCTAGAAATTCGGTTAGAAATAAAGGAATGAGCCAAGCTCAGGCGGAATCAAATTTTACGAAATATCTTGGAGCTACAAAATTCATTTGGCTTGAAGGAGGTTTTAGCGAAGAGGATGTTACAGATATGCATATCGATGGGATCATGAAATTTGCAGCTGGTAACAAAATGATCACAATGAGTAATTCTGATTTATCAGGTTGGGGACTGATAGATTCGGATATTGCGATTTTAAATGCAGCCTCAAACACTAAAAACGAAGTGTATACAAAAGTAATTTTGCCACTTACGCAGAAAAATGTAGTGACAAAAACAGGGAAAGCCCTTGGTTACAAAGGGAATTACATTAATTTCTATATTGCTAATGGTAAAGTTTTGGTTCCAAATTATAATGATCCAAATGATAGTGTTGCAAATAAAATTATTGCAGGTCTTTATCCGGGAAGAGAAGTTGTCGGTATAGATGTAAGAAACTTATACGCAAATGGCGGAATGGTACATTGTGTTACCCAACAGCAACCTAAGCAATAGCATTATTAAATTTTAAAATGTAAAAAACTTGTTAGTGAAGACTAGCAAGTTTTTTTTATGTCTTCAAATTAATATAATTCGTTTTGCGGTGTGGTTGATCTCTCGCAGAGTCGCGAAGACGCAAAGTTTTTAAGATTTTTTCACGCAGATTTTGCAGATTCTTATTCATTGCTTTCCGCGAAAATCCCCTAAATCCGCAAAATCTGCGTGTTATTTTATTTAAGTATATCCAGTACTTTGAGTAAAACACAAATCGGCTTCGATTATACCTAGCTTACGTATTTTTCGCTATTTTGTAGGGAAGTTGCAGAATTGCAAGGTTTTTAAGGTTTTTTCACGCAGATTTTGCAGATTTTTGATTATTGCTTTCCGCGAAAATCCGTTAAATCCGCAAAATCTGCGTGCTATTTTATTTAAGTATATCCAGAAGACTAACAAGTTTTTTTTATCGTCAAATTAATATAATTCATTTCGCAGCGTGATTGATTTCTCGCAAAGTCGCAGAATCGCAAAGTTTTAAGATTTTTTTTCACGCAGATTTCACAGATTTTTGATCATTGCTTTCCGCGAAAACCCGTTAAATCCGCAAAATCCGCGTGCTATTTTATTTAAGTATATCCGGTCCTTTCAACAAAACACAAATCGGCTTCGATTAAACCTTACTTACACGTTTTTCGCTATTTTGTAGGGTATAGAGCTTAACGTAATAAAGTAAAAACTTTGCGTATTTGCGACTTTGCGAGAGAAACAACGTAAACAAAAAAAAACTTGTTAGTCTTCTAACAAGTTTTTTATATTATTCAGGCAATTCATTTGCTCTTCATTGTCTCACAAAAGGAGGTAATAATTGGCTGGCAACTTCACCAAAACCAATACGAACTTCATTAGTTTCACAGAAACCTCTGATGATTACGGTATCATTATCTTCTATAAATTTACGTTCGCTTCCGTCCTTTAATTTTAATGGATTTTTTCCTCCCCAGGTTAGTTCTAACATCGAACCAAAGCTGTCCGGTGTTGGTCCTGAGATAGTTCCTGAACCCATCATATCGCCAGAATTTACACGACATCCATTAGAAGTGTGGTGTGCTAATTGCTGACACATTGACCAGTATAAATATTTAAAATTTGATTTAGAAACAACCGTTTCTTCCTGATCTAAAGGCTGAATAGAAACTTCTAAATGAATATCGAAAGCTTTTTTTCCTTTCGTTTGTAAATAAGGAAGCGGAGCCGGATCTTGTTTTGGGCCTTTTGTTCTAAAAGGCTCTAATGCATCCATAGTTACAATCCAAGGCGATATAGAAGTCGCGAAGTTTTTTGCAAGGAAAGGCCCAAGTGGTACATATTCCCATTTCTGAATATCACGGGCACTCCAGTCGTTTAGTAAAACCATTCCGAAAATATAATCTTCGGCTTCGTAAGTTGGGATATTTTCGCCCATTACGTTTACGTCTGTAGTAATAAAAGCAGTTTCCAATTCAAAATCAACTAATCGGGAAGCACCAAAAACGGGTGTTTTTTCTCCATTAGGTAATGTTTGTCCCATTGGTCTGTGAACCGGAATTCCAGACGGAACAATCGTAGAACTTCTTCCATGATAGCCTACCGGAATGTGTAACCAGTTTGGTAATAAAGCATTTTCGGGATCACGGAACATTTTACCTACGTTTGTAGCGTGTTCTTTACTAGAGTAAAAATCTGTATAATCACCAATTAAAACCGGTAATTGCATTTCAACATCGTCGATCTTGAAAATAACGATATCACGATCTTTTGTCGAATCTCTAAGTTGTGGGTTGGTTGCATCAAAAATATCTGCGATGCGGTTGCGGACCAGGCGCCATGTTTTTTTTCCGTCAGAAATAAAATCATTAAGCGTGTCCTGCATAAACATATCATCAGTTAAATCTATTCCGGAGAAATAGTTTAATTGTTGTAAAGCTCCTAGATCTATAGCGTAATCGCCAATTCTGGTTCCTACTGTAACGACATTTTCTTTGGTAAGAAATACACCGAAAGGAATATTCTGAATAGGGAAGTCGCTATTTTCAGGCACTTCTAACCATGATTTTCTTTTGGTATCGTTGGCGGTTATCGGCATGTGAATGTTAATTATTTGTTGAAAAATTACTTGTCAAATATATCATAATCTAACTGTATGACAAACGTTTTTTTGTATTTTTGCATCAAATTAACGAAAAACGAAAAAATGCAACGCGACGAACAAATTTTTGACCTTATACTAGAGGAACAGGACAGACAAATTCACGGATTAGAACTTATTGCTTCAGAGAACTTTGTAAGTGATGAAGTAATTGAAGCAGCCGGGTCTGTTTTAACGAATAAATACGCTGAGGGATACCCTGGCAAAAGATACTACGGAGGATGCGAAGTAGTAGACGTAATCGAGCAAATTGCTATTGACAGAGCCAAAGAATTATTTGGTGCTGAATATGCAAACGTACAACCTCACTCAGGTTCTCAAGCAAATACAGCAGTTTACCATGCTTGTTTGAACCCTGGAGACAAGATTTTAGGTTTCGATTTGTCACACGGTGGTCACTTGACTCACGGTTCACCGGTAAACTTTTCAGGACGTTTATACCGTCCGGTTTTTTATGGTGTAGATGCTGAAACAGGTCGTTTAGATTACGATAAAATTCAGGAAATTGCTACTAAAGAACAACCAAAATTAATCATTGCAGGAGCTTCGGCTTACTCACGTGATATGGATTTTGCACGTTTCAGACAAATCGCAGATAGTGTAGGAGCAATCTTATTTGCGGATATTTCTCACCCTGCAGGTCTTATTGCAAAAGGATTATTAAATGATCCAATTCCACATTGTCATATTGTTTCTACAACAACACATAAAACATTACGCGGACCTCGTGGAGGTTTGATCTTAATGGGGAAAGATTTTGAAAACCCACAAGGTTTAAAAACTCCAAAAGGAGAAATCAGAATGATGTCTTCTTTGATAGATTTAGCTGTTTTCCCAGGAAATCAAGGTGGTCCATTAATGCATATTATTGCTGCTAAAGCTGTTGCTTTTGGAGAAGCTTTAAAAGACGAATTCTTTACTTACGCTATGCAATTGCAAAAAAATGCAAACGCTATGGCGGATGCTTTTGTAAAAAGAGGATATAACATTATTTCTGGAGGAACTGACAACCATATGATGTTAATTGACTTAAGAAACAAAAACATTTCAGGAAAAGAAGCTGAAAACGCATTAGTAAAAGCAGAAATTACAGTAAATAAAAACATGGTTCCTTTTGATGACAAATCACCATTTGTAACTTCAGGAATTCGTGTTGGAACAGCTGCAATCACAACTCGTGGTTTAGTTGAAGCTGATATGGAAACTATCGTAGCTTTAATTGACAGAGTACTTGTGGATCACACTAACGAAGCAGTGATCGAAGAAGTAGCAAATGAAGTAAATGAAATGATGAGCGAAAGACCGATTTTCGTTTACTAAGAAATAAGTTTCAAGTTTAAAATTTCAAGTTTAAAGTTTTGTGTTGGTTTAAAACAGCACAAAGCTTTAAACTTTTTTTAGTTTTTATTTCAACTAAAAATGAGACAAAGAAAACCTGAAACAAAAGAAACCTGAAACAAAAGGAGACCTGAAACAAAAGGAGACCTGAAACAAAAGAAAACCTGAAACAAAAAAAGAATATGGGTGTATTAAGATTACAACTGCCAACTGACCCTAGATGGGTTAATATAGTAGAGAAAAACATCGAGGAAATCCTGACAGATCACGCTTGGTGCGAACAAAAAGCGGCTACAAATGCCATAACGATTATCACAAATAATTCTGAGCATCAGGATTTAGTGAAAGATTTATTGGCTTTAGCGAAAGAAGAAATCGATCACTTTGAGCAGGTGCATAATATCATCATCAAAAGAGGTCTTAAACTAGGACGCGAGCGCAAAGACGATTATGTAAATGAATTGTATTTGTACATGAAGAAAAGCGGTGATGGCAGCAGAGTTTCCGGTTTAGTGGAAAGATTATTGTTTTCAGCAATGATTGAAGCCAGAAGTTGCGAGCGTTTTAAAGTTTTATCTGAAAACATTCAAGACGAAGAGCTGGCTGTTTTTTATAGAGAATTGATGGAAAGTGAAGCCGGTCATTACACTACATTCATCACCTATGCCCGAAAATACGGAGTAGGAATCGATGTTGAAAAACGTTGGAGAGAATGGTTGGCCTACGAAGAGTCAATTATCTCAAATTACGGAAAAGGAGAGACTATTCACGGGTAGTTTTTTTTAGTTTACAGTCTCGGTTTTCAGTCTCAGTTTGTAGTTACATTTTGCCGTTCCAATTTTCCGTTCCAACAAAAATCTAAAATCTAAAATCTAAAATCTAAAATCTAAAATCTAAAATCTAAAATCTAAAATCTAAAATCTAAAATCTAAAATCTAAAATCTAAAATCTAAAATCTAAAATCTAAAATCCTTACATTTGAGAGTAACAGAAATTTAGCACCATGAGAATAGAAACTGATTTAAAATTGGGTTTTAAAGATGTGATGATCAGACCTAAAAGATCAACGTTAAAGAGCAGATCGGAGGTCTCTTTAGAACGAAATTTTAAATTTTTACACAGTAGTAGTGTTTGGACAGGAATTCCGATTATGGCTGCCAATATGGATACGGTCGGAACTTTTGAAATGGCTGAAGTTTTGGCTAAAGAAAAAATGTTTACGGCAATTCATAAACATTATTCGCTTCAGGAATGGACTGATTTTTTAGAGAAGGTTTCTCCCGATTTTTACAATTATATCGCTATAAGTACGGGTACTGGAAAAGAAGATTCTTTAAAAATCAGAGAGATTATTACGGCTAATCCACTGTTGCGGTTTATTTGTATTGATGTTGCCAATGGGTATTCGGAACACTTTGTTCAGTTTTTAAAACAAACCCGAAAGGAGTATCCTGATAAAGTTATTATTGCCGGTAATGTGGTAACCGGTGAAATGGTGGAAGAACTGTTATTAGCCGGCGCAGATATTGTAAAAGTAGGCATAGGGGCAGGATCCGTTTGTACAACACGTGTAAAAACCGGTGTTGGGTATCCGCAACTTTCAGCTATTATAGAATGCGCTGATGCTGCTCATGGTTTAGGTGGGCACATTATTAGCGATGGAGGCTGTAAAATACCAGGGGATGTTGCCAAAGCTTTTGGCGCAGGTTCCGATTTTGTAATGTTGGGCGGTATGCTTGCCGGACATACGGAAAGTGGTGGAGAGCTTATCGAAATTAATGGTAAGGAATTCAGACAATTTTACGGAATGAGTTCGAAGACCGCCATGGATAAATACGTAGGCGGTGTTGCTGAATACAGAGCAAGTGAAGGAAAAACAGTTCAGGTTCCTTTTAAAGGAAAAGTTATAAATACAATTTTAGATATTTTAGGAGGAATACGAAGCACTTGTACTTATGTAGGCGCTTCAAGATTAAAAGAGCTTACCAAACGAACTACTTTTATTAGGGTAAGCGAACAGGAAAATCAAGTTTTTACGAATTAATTTAAAGCAGTATACTTAAATATGATTACAATTTCAGAAGCAGGCAGGAATGATATTAAAATAATTCAGGATATAACCTATAAAACATGGCCTATAACTTATGGTGAAATTTTGACTGAAGAACAACTAAAATATATGCTGGATTTGTTTTACTCGGACGAAGCTTTAACCGCTCAGTTGGATAAAAAAGAACAGTTGTTTTATTTGATTTCTGACGAAAATTCGGTTTTAGGATTTATAGGAATTGAGCACAATTATAAAAAAGAAGCTATTACAAAAATTCATAAAATATATCTTTTGCCGGAAACACAGGGCAAAGGAATTGGAAAATCAGTAATGGAAAGTATTGGAAATTTTGCTTTAGAGCATAATTCAGCTTCATTGTATTTAAATGTAAACCGATTTAATAAAGCTTTACATTTTTATGAGAAAACAGGTTTTAAAATCATCGATGAAGTTAATATCGAAATTGGAAACGGTTATTTAATGGAGGATTATGTGATGGAGAAACGATTGTAAATCGAAATCAAAGCAATGTGAGATAATCTTTTAATGGTTTGAATTTTGAGTTTAACTTTCTGTCAAAGTATTCATTTAATGACAGATCTAATTTTAGGAATCACTATCAGTATCGTTGCAGGCGTAATTTCATCTTACCTGTTTTTAATGTATTTTTTAAAAAGAAAAAGAGTAAAGATTGAAATATCACCTCATGTAAGTAAGGTAATATTTGAAGGAGAAGTAAATTATTTTTTCAAATTTGTCAATAAAACAAACTCAGAAATATTTGATATTAGAATTGAACCGACATTTTATAAACAAGTAGGAGGTGTTGGAGGCATGAATATTCAAGGAAAGGATATCGTTTTAAAGGATAATTTCATCTCCTATATTCCCTGTAAAAAGAAATCTGATACAAATAGTTTACATGCCATGCGAGTCAGAACCAGTGAAGATATCGAATCAAATTGGAGTGATACGTCTTCTTATATTAGACTTACTGTAATTGCGAAACATTCACTGTCGGGTTTTACAAATATTTTTGTTCAGGACTTCTATTGTAAAGATGTTATTACAACGAAAAGGTTTAAATCGGGAGATGATTTAGGGGTTGCTTAATTATTTAACACTAATATTTAACACTAATATTTAACACTAATATTTAACACTAATATTTAACACTAATTATTTGTCTACAAGGTAATTATTGCGTAAAATTGTATATCCAATTAACTTAAAATTGTATGCCATGAAAAGAGATGTTATAGTAGGATAATCCTAAAGAAAATATAGAAATCACGAGCCAGTTTATACTGGCTTTTTTTTATGGTAATAACTCAAAGTAAGAGATCAAGTCCAAAAGCTGCGGAGAAGTAAAAATCTCGCAGAGTCGCAAAATCGCAAAATCGCAAAGTTTTAATAAAAAAATTAGAAAAAAAACTTTGAGACTCCATGATATTTCGAGAAGCCCAAAGTGAGAAAGTGAAAAATAGAAAAGTAAAGCTTAAAAATAAGAAGAAGAAACTTTGCGGCTTGGCGTCTTTGCGAGATCGTCAAAGCGAGAAGTTGGGAAATTTAAAAAGCTGTGATCAAAAAGTATAAAATCTGCTAATTCTAACAAGAGGAAAGTTCTAAAAATTACCCTATAACTTTTGGATTTGATTCAAAATAAGATTGTCTTTAAGTAATAAATTATTGACCATAGCGACCGCTTTAAAAACAAAACAGGATCTAATCACTTGTTTATTAACATTGATTAGATCCTGTTTGATTAAGAAAAAGTTCTATTCTTTTATATCGTATTCTTTATCAATCTGTTTAACAATTGTTTCTCCTAAAAGAATTAAATTATTGTAGCGCTCGTAAATCTGATCCCACGGAACAAGATTTTTTGTCAACTGTTTACCCTTTGGAGTATTAAGTAGTTTCCAATTGTCGGCAGTGCTTTCCGGATTGGTTAAATTATCCTCTAAATAAGATTGTAATTTTTTTTGTCGCGCTAGCCATCCTGATTCAGAAGAATTAACTTCAGAGAGGTTTTTCTGATAGAATCTCAGAATGTTTAGGGAAAGAGAATCATTTTCGATATTTCCGATTCTGCCCGATGACACAAAACCGTTAAATCTGTAAATATTAGGTCTTAAATAGGCATTTAAATTGATAAATGATAATTCTTTTTTAAATTGATTTTCGTCGTAAGATTTATTTTGATCTAATTGGTTAAGGTGCTGGTATATTTGACCAAATTCCTGATACTGTTTGATTAAAGATTTAGTACTATTAATATCATTTTGGATATCTGATTTAAGTCCAATCAGGAATTTTTTAACGTCTTGCTGGTCGTGTTGGTGTTCGCTCCATCCGTGTAGCCAGATCGATAGCGAAACGGCAAAAACAATGATAAAAATCTCTAAACTAATTTCTTTTATTTTTTCTATAAGATTGTGCTTCTTGTTTGTTATAATTCGATGTACTTTTTTAGTGTGTTTAATGATTTCCTGGTCTGCCATTTTTTGTATTAGTTAGTTACGTTTTTACAAAAATATAGTAATTGACTAAAATATCTTAAAATATTTGAGTTTTATCGGTTAAAATTTAAATATTTAGGATGAAAGAATATAATAAGGTTGAAGTTAATATCTAACTCACAATAACATCATGTTTAAATAATAAGCCTTTCACTTCATTCAAAGAAAAAACAGCCTTTTTGAGCTTTGTTTTAGAAGGGTCAATCGTATAATTGAAACTGGTTTTAAAATCGGCCTTGTTGGCGATGGCTTTGTCAAACTCAGAGCGGTAGAGATCACAATGATCAAAAAGAACACTTGTCAGATCTGTGGCCATAAAATCTACGGCGATCAGACTGCAATTGTTAAAGGTTGTTCCTTTTATTTTTAAGGTATAAAATTTAGAGAAATCTAAAATGCAATTGTAAAAATGAACCTCGAAAATCAATTTGTCGCACATCGCAAAATTGACTTCTTTTATCTCGCAGCGGTTGAAAGTAACTGTTCTGAATGCCACATAATTGATTTTTGTGTTCGTAAAAGTACAATCATTAAAAACACAATCAATAAAGGTAACGGCTAGAAAAGTACAGGCAGAAAAATTACAATTCGAAAAAACACAGCATTCAAAATCCTTAAAATTAAGATCCTCTTTACCATAAACGATGGTATTGTATTCTTTATCAAGGAAATATTCAGATTCTTTTTTCAATGCTTTTCATTCGTTGTTTCAGAGCGAAAAGATACTAATTTAAGCAAGATACTATACATTTTTTGTCTGACTTTTTGCTTCTTTGATTTTATAAAACCGATTTTATTATTAAGAATAGTTGTGTAAAATGTTGAAAATAAGGGTTATATTTACAATAGAGTTTGTTATTATCCAAAAACACTGAACTTAGAAATGGTAAAGTTTTTAAAAAATAATTATTCTAAATGTTCAATGACAGTCTTAGTACTATTGTTTTTTCTTCCATTTATGCTTCATGCGCAAAATGATTCCGACAATCCGGAATTATGCCCACCTAAAACCGTATTTGAACTTTTTAAGAAGAAAGATTCTCTTTTGGTTCTAAAGCCCATAAAAAACAGTTTTTTTCTGGTAATCCCTGTTATCGGTGCGCAGCCTGCCACGGGTTTTGTTTTTGGCGGAGTGGCACAATATACTTTTAAAGGAAAAGAGGCCACAGACAAATACTCTATTGCCAATTTAGGAGTAACCTATACCACCAAAAAACAATGGCTTATAAATGTCAAGAACAATATTTTACTAAAAAACAATAAGATTTTTTTGAGTGGCGATTATCGAATGTATATTTTTTCGCAGCCCAATTATGGTCTCGGAACCAATATTATTCCGCATCACAGCAGGCGAGATAATTTCAGTATCGATTCTATTGCACAACCTATGGATTATAATTATTTTAAATTCCATCAAACCGCATCCTGGGAGGTAAAAAAGAATTTTTATGTGGGTGGCGGAATCAATATCGATTGGTATTCGTCTATAAAAGACGAAGATCTAGATGTGGCGAATCAGGTTTTTACCTACCATTATAACTACAGTCAGAAATACGGATTTAATGATCTCGAGTATTATTTAACCGGAATGAGCCTTAATCTCGTCTACGATTCCCGGGACAATCAGGTTAATACAGCTCGCGGCTGGTTTGCCAATATTAATTATAGATTTAATCCGGTATTCTTCAAAAATCAGCGATACAGTAATGTTCTTTATACAGAATACAGGCATTTTATTCCTCTTTCCAGTAAAAATGAGCGTTATATTTTGGCATTTTGGACGTATGGACAATTTGTAACAAGAGGAAAAGTACCGTATCTGAATCTGCCCGCTATTGGCTGGGATCAGCGAAGCAGGAGCGGAGAGGGGTATACACAGGGATTGTTCAGAGGTAGTAATTTAGTCTATCTTTCAGCAGAATTCAGATTTCCGATAAGTTGCAATCAAATGTTTAGCGGAACTGTATTTACCAATTTTACTACTGCCAGTAATTCAGAAACCAATACACCTCTTTTTAGTTATGTGCAACCCGCAATTGGCGCTGGTTTACGTATTTTAATAGATAAAAAAACACGTACCAACTTAGTTGTAGATTACGCAGTTGGAAACAATTCAAATGCGTTTTATCTCAATGCGGGTGAGACTTTTTAAGAGTTTGTTTTTCTAATGATTTAAGACATATTGCTATTCCTGTTTTGCGGTACAATGCTGCCGGAACAAGAATTAGAAAAGAGGTTGTTTCACTACATTTGGGAGACAGCCTCTTTTTTATTCCTCATATTTTCTTGTTGATGTACTACTTTTATAAAATTCAATGCTTATTTTTGTTCGATATACTACTTTCTAAAGATGAAATTACTAATAGTCGAAGATGAACCAAACCTTTTATCCATTTTACGAAAAGGATTTGCTGAGAACAATAATGAAGTAAGTGTAGCACTTGATGGCAAAACTGCCTTAGAGATGCTTCATAATTATACTTTTGATGTAGTTGTATTAGATGTAATGTTGCCGGATATTAACGGAATTGAGATTTGCAGAAGATTGCGAGCCAGTAAAAATTTTGTTCCTATTCTGCTTCTCACAGCACTTGGAACTTCTGAGAATATTGTAACCGGTCTTAATGCCGGGGCCGATGATTATTTGGTAAAACCTTTTAAGTTTGGCGAACTTGATGCAAGAGTAAATGCTTTAAACAGAAGAGCCAATCAGGAAACAGATAAAGTAGATACCATTACGATTAGTGATTTAGAAATAAACGGACGAGCCAAAACGGTTAAAAGAGACGGCGAATCTATTGTTTTGACAGCTAAAGAATTTAAATTACTGTATTATTTGGCTAAAAACACGGGTAGAATTGTATCCCGCGATCAAATTTTAGACAATGTATGGGACATTAATTTTGATATGAACACCAATGTCGTGGACGTTTATATCAATTATTTAAGAAAAAAAATAGATAAACCTTTTGCAACCAAACTGATTCATACCATGAAAGGTTTGGGTTATGTCATACAGCCTTAAAATGGATATAAGAAAAAAAATTACGGTTACCTATGTGGCTCTTTCTTCTTTTAGTACGTTGCTATTATGTATCGTTGTTTTTGTTTTATTTCGTGAAAACAACCGATACCATTTTTTAAAACGACTGGAAGACAGGGCTAAAATTGTAGCGTCAATTCATTTTCAGAAAGATCCTGAAAAAATAAAATACTACAGTAATCTTAAAAAAAATGGACTGGAAGAACTTATTGAAGAAGAAGAGTTTGTCCTTAAAATAAACAGCGCCAATAGTTTTGATTACAATACCAATCTTAATTTACCCAATAACTTTTATACAAATATATTAAAAACGGGAAAAGACTATTTTGAAATTAATAGCAAGTATTATTTAGGACAGGTTTTTACAGAACACAACCAAAAGTATATAGTAATTGTCGGTGCAAGGGACAGAAAAGGAAGAACGACCGCGATTTATATTGTCAAAATTATGCTTTTTGGTGGTATCGGTTTTATATTTCTGGCTTTCTTTTTAGGTCGATTTTTGGCAAAACGTGTTATAAATCCGGTAGCAAGAATTACCAAAGAAGTAAACCGAATAAGTGCTTCTAATCTGCACAACCGATTGCCTGAAGTTAAAAACTCAGATGAAATTTCAGATCTGACGGAGACTTTTAATGATATGTTGGACCGTTTGGAAACCTCGTTTGAAATACAGGCAAATTTTATTAATAATGCCTCTCATGAGTTAAAAACACCCATTACCACGATCATCGCAGAGTCTGAGATCATGCTTCTTAAGGAAAGAGAAGTATCCGAATACATTCAGTCTTTAGAAAATATTTACAGTCAGGCATCAAGATTAGGAAATCTAACAGAAAGTTTGCTAAAACTGACGCAAACAGGTTACGACGGAAAAAAACAAGTTCTGGACATTGCCCGAATTGATGAATTATTGATGGATGTAAAATCGGATTTGGATAAAATTTATCCGGATAACCGTGTAAGTATCAAGCTTAATTTTGCGCCTAAAGATTCCAATTTATTGTTGATTCCTTGTAATAAACCACTTTTAGAACTGGCGATTAATAATATTATTACCAACGGTGTAAAATATTCAGACAATAATGAAGTCTTTGTATCGCTTTCCGCGAATAAGGAATGGATTAAAATTGCGATAAATGATATCGGAATCGGAATCCCTCCAGAGGATATTCCGCATTTGTATGAACCTTTCTTCAGAGGTAAAATCGCCGCTAAATATATAGGATATGGTTTGGGGCTTCCTTTAGCTTCTAAGATTATCCGAATGCATGATGGTGAAATACAAGTACAATCAGAGCAGGACAAAGGTACCATTGTGACGATCGTCTTTAGGAAAGATAATAATAAAAAAGCCAATATTAAAAAATCTAATATTGAATCTTAGAGAAATCTAATTTTATATTAAGACCCTTCTAATTCTCAGGCAGTTATTTTGTACGTATAAAACTAAACAATTATACTTATGAAAAATTTCCTTATACCCACTACATTAAAAGAAGATACCATAAGCGCTGTTAAATCGGCTGTTAATCAGGCAAAGAACACGAGTTGTGAGATTGTTTTAATGATGGTTGCAGATGCTCCCGACTCTTTTTCTTCGTCGCATTTCTTGCGTGAGATGAGAACTGGTCTTACCTTAAGTCAGGAAGAAGTCCTGGAAACCTGCCGCTATATTGTAGAGCATACTGCTAATTGCAAAATAAAAATACACAACCAATTCGGACTTTCGTCACCAATATTTAAAGGTATTATTGATGCTTTTGATGTGAAGTTGGTTATCCTGACTCCTTCTTACAAGCAGGAAACAAAGCGTATTCACCAATACTCCGTAAAATTAGCCGGAAATCAAAGATGCCCTATACTGCATTTAGGTACAGAAGCAATCAAAGAAGACTTCAATAAAGCACTTTATATAGAAAACAGCAATGTTAACATGCACGTAAAGGATGTTCAGCAGTTTTTGAGTCAAAATTTCTCTTATGAAATTGTAAGCCAAACAGCGAATTTTGATGACAACTTAGAGCAATTTGAACCTTATTTGTCTGAAGCAATTTCAAAATACGGTATTGATTTACTGGTTGAAACCCGTAAAGGCGAGAAAATCAAATTCAAAAAGACCAAAAAAGAGACGGTGAATGATAAATTGGGGCTTCCAGTATTATCACTTTACGAAGAATTGGCTTAAAACTTAAATGTTTAAAAAATACAAGTTTAAACTTTAAAGCGAAAAAATATGCTGTTAAAAAAGAAAATCCCAATGAAGTACGTTCTTGGGAAAATAAAAGTAGAATTGGCTCTATTGATGGCTTATACGATATTGTTTGAGATTTTTCATCACTATTTTATTAATGTTTCCGTAGATATTCCGATTGCGATACCAACAATGATTGGTACGATTATATCCTTGTTATTGGCTTTCAAGTCCAATCAGGCGTATGACAGATGGTGGGAAGCCAGAATTATCTGGGGATCTATCGTAAACGAATCCAGGACTTTGATCAGACAATTGTTGACATTCTACAAAGACCCTGATTTTTCTGTTGAAGCAAACGAATTCAAAGAAAATTTCACTAAAAGACAAATTGCATGGTGTTTTAGTTTGGGACAGTCTTTACGAAATAAAGACGCTATAAAACCAATTAAAGACCTTTTAAGTGAGGAAGAATTGCGTTTTGTAAAGAACCATCAGAACATTCCAAATGCGATCTTGTTGTTACATGCGAGAGATTTGAGAATTGCCAAAAAAAATAAACGTTTCAACACTTATCAACAAGTTGAAATTGATAATACATTAACGAGATTGTGTGATGCAATGGGGAAATGTGAGCGTATTAAAAATACGATTTTCCCAACGACCTACAGTATGTATATCAGAATGACATTGTGTTTGTTTATTATCTTATTGCCTTTTGGATTGATCAGCTTATTAAGTTGGTTTGCCATTCCTTTGATCACAATCATTGGAGGTACTTTTTTCTTAATTGAAAAAATGGCGATTCATTTGCAGGACCCGTTTGAAAACAGGCCTACAGATACGCCGGTTACCGCTATTGCAAATACAATCGAAAAGAATTTAATGCAAATGTTGGATGAGTATCAAAGTGAATTTGATATCATCAAAGAATTTGATCTTAAACCCGAGCCTAGAAAAGCGGAAAACGACGCTTATTTCGTTTTATAATTAATTTTTTGGTCCTTTAATTGTTATTGTTAGCCAGGCAGTGTGTTTATTGTTCACACTGCCTGGTATTTTTTTTGGTTTAAAAAACTACGAAGCTACAAAGGGTAAAAATAGTTTTGTGATTTCTTTAGCTTCTAAAAATGTTTTGCCACGAATTCAACCAATTGGCGCGAATTTTATTTGCCACTGATTAAAAAGATTTACACAGATTATCTGGTCATTTTAATTTTTTTGCCACGAATTTCACTAATTGGCGCGAATTTTTTTTTGCCATTGATTAAAATGATTCACACAGATTATGGATCATCATGAAAATCTGTGGAGTAGCAAAAATTAAGCTTATATATTCGTTAGTCTAAAAAGGAAAAATAGATGTGAGAATTTAGTTTATCTAACACACACACACACACACACACACACGGTTTGTCCTTTCGACGAAGGAGAAATCTCCGCAAGAAACTCCGTAAAAACAAGCTCAGCAAATGCAGATTTATTTGGTTTATTCGCTTTGGTTCGAGCCACCTTCGTAAAAAAAGACAAAGTGAGTTAATTAGTGAAATTAGTGTAATTCGTGTCTATTTTTTTTGCCACAGATTAAAATGATTCACACAGATTATCAAATCATTTTGATCATTTTGTCAAGAATTTCAAAGTTACCCCGAGTTAATTAGTGTAATCAGTGCAATTCGTGTTTATTTTTTTTGCCACAGATCAAAATGATTCACACAGATTAACAAATCATTTTGATCATTTTGCCAAGAATTTCAAAGTTAACCCGAGTTAATTAGTGTAATCAGTGCAATTCGTGTTTATTTTTTTTACATCACAATTTATGAATCATTTTAATCCTTTAATCTGTGGCTTTTTTTGCTCATAAACCATTGATTAACTTTCAATACAGGGGAATGTTTGGTTATAAATCAACCAGTTTGCCCAAAGTTTGTATAGATTGTCTCAACTCGTTGGTCCAAGGCAAGCCAAAACTCAAACGCATACAATTCGAAAATTGATCCTGAAAAGAGAAGATTCTTCCGGGAGAAATACTAATCTGATGTTTCATTGCTAAATGATAAAGATCAGCCGTATCTATTCTTTTATCAAGTTCAACCCAAAGGAAAAAACCACCTTGTGGCTGACTCACTTTTGTCCCCGTTGGAAAAGATTCTAAGACCGTATTAATATAATTGTTACAATTCTGATTTAATATCTTGCGAATCTTACGAAGATGATTTTCATATCTTCCGTTTTTTAGAAAATCCCCCACAACCTCATGTGTGATGGTAGGAGAGGAGATGGTATGATAGAGTTTAGAGCGCAGGACTTCTTTTTTAAATTTCCCCGGTAATACCCAACCCACACGATATCCGGGAGCCAATGTCTTGGAAACAGAACTGCAGCAAAGTACAATTCCACTTTCATCGTAAGTTTTACAATTTGTTGGACGGCCGGAGCCAAAATACAAATCCCCGTGAATATCATCTTCAATAAGTGGAATGTTATAAAACTCCATTAAGCGAACGACTTCTTTTTTATGTTCATTTGGCATCATGCTTCCTGACGGATTGCTGAAATTACTCATCAATACACAGGCTTTTATTTTTTTGGTAGCAATGGCTTTTTTTACGGCATCTAATTCAATTCCTGTGGTAATATTGGTCGGTAATTCCATCACATACAAGCCCAAAGATTTGGCCAATTGTAAAACACCAAAATAAACAGGACTTTCTGTGATTATAGTATCTCCGGGTTTGGTTAAAGACATTAGGCAATGTGATATGGCATTGACACAACCGGGAGTGGTTATAATATCATCTTCGGTTGGAGATCCTCCCCAAGTGAATGCCCAACGTGCGATTTCTTTTCTTAAGTTTAGATTTCCCTGTAGATCTTCATAACTGGTTCCACTATTGGGTAAAGACCGCATGGCTTGAATCATGCCTTTGTTCAGTTTGGCGATAGGAAGAAGTTCATTTGATGGAAAACCTAATGAAAACATCGTAACTCCTTTTGCTCTCATATCATTATAAACCAAATCGATTAAATCTTCACGCTCTACATTTTTTACGCTTAAAATAGGAGAACTGGCCGAGGGTTCGGGAACCGTTCGGGCAGAAATATTACTTACATAATAACCCGATTGCGGCCTTGATTCGATCAAAGAACGACTTTCAACTTCGTAGTAGGCCTTGCTCACCGTACTCATGCTGTAGCCGGTTTCTGAGCAGACTTCCCGAATCGAAGGTAATTTGTCTCCAACACTCAAAACGCCCGATTTTATTTGCTTTTCAATTCGATCAGCAAACTGTAGATATAAGTAATTTGAATTTTTCATAAAAGAAACTGTTATGGTGCAATTTACAAAAACTGTATCTGTATTGCTGTATTATTTTTAAGAAATTTGCTGCATCAGAAATCAATCAAAAAAGAAGATTCCGTGAAAACAACAAAATATTACTTAGCAGCCATTACAGCTTATACGATTTGGGGATTTTTTAGCTTAGCGCTAAAGCCAATTCATGACTATCCTTCTTTAGATATTTTATTCAATCGCGTTTTTAGTTGTAGCATTCTAATGTTATTGATTGTCTTTATTTTTAAAAGAAAAAGAATAAAAGAGACGATAGAAATTTTTAAAGCATTATCAAAAGCAGAAAAAAGAAAGACTATTTTATTAAACTTCGGAGGTAGTACTTTTCTAATGGCCAATTGGTTTACGTTTATCTATGTAATGAATCATGTTAGTGTAAAAGCAACTTCGCTGGCGTATTTGGTGTGCCCAATTCTAACCACGTTGTTGGCTTATTTTCTTTTGCATGAAAAACTTTCTAAAGTACAGTGGGTTTCTGTTGGACTAAGCGTTTCAGGCTGTTTGTTATTGTCTTATGCCGATATAATGGACATGTTTTTTAGTATAATAATTGGTTTGACCTATGCGGGTTATTTAGTAAGCCAACGAGTAAATAAAGGTTTTGATAAATTTATTACACTTACATTTCACATTACTTTTGCAGCAATTGTTTTATTGCCTTTTTATCCGTTTTACAGTGGACCGGTTCCAACAGAGTTTAAATTCTACTTGTGTATAGAGACAATAGCAGTTCTGTTTACTATTTTTCCGTTATTCTTAAATCTGTATGCGCTTTCCGGAATTAATTCCTCTACAGTTGGAATGCTTTTAAACATCAATCCAATGATTGCTTTTGGTCTGGCAAATTTTGTGTACCACGAAAAAATAAGCAGTTTACAGATTGGTGCGTACGGGATTATTTTTATGGCAGTATTGGTATTTAATTCACATCACCTTTTTGCAATAAGACAAAAATGGATTCTTGCATCGAAAAACACATAAGAAACAGTAGTTCAATAAAATTACCAGAATCTTAACAGGATTTATAAACAGGAATGAGTATTTTTCATTTCTGTTTTTTTGTTTACGGACAATTCAAAATCAGAAAAAATTATGCCACGAATTTGCACAAATTAAGGATTGAAATTTTTTGCAACGAAATAATGCCACAGATTAAAGGATTAAAATGATTTAGTGATGCACCATCAACAAATAATTCGTGAAAATTAGTGCGATTCGTGGCAAAAAAATCAGTGTAAATCCTTTGAATCTGTGGCAAAAAAAAATAAATACACTAACTGATTTAAGATGTTATGAAAAACACCAAGCTCCAAGCCTTTATACCGTTATTTTATCTAGTATGGTCCGATGATCTTTTGACCCAAAAAGAGTTTGCCACTTTAAAAGAATTTATCGTTGCAAAAACAGGAATTTCGCCCGAAGACCAAGAGTATCTTTTGTCTAAAATTGACATTTCAAATCCGCCTTCGCGAAATGAATTAGAACAATGGAAATCAGATATAGCGAAAACCATTCAAAATAAACCTGCCATTAAAACTATTTTTGAACTTGCCGGAGCGCTTTCAGAAAAGGATTCTGCGATCTATGTAGCAGAGGCTGATTTTTTAAAATTAGAAAATGACCTTGGAATTTTGGGAGAAGAAGTAATTCAGAACTTTAAAACCAGAACAGGTTCTTTTACCGCCAGTTCTCAAACCACTTCTAATTTTGATATCCAAAAAATAACAACACTTTTGGATGGTAAAGAAGCGGTAATCATTAAAAAGGTAAAATCGATTATTTCAAAACCCGAATTTGCTTACGAAACTTCAACCGATATCAATGTCTATCGTCAAACCGTATACAATTGGTGTAAAATTTTAGCCGGTGAAAATCTCGGAAATATGGCCTATCCAAAACAATATGGAGGAGGAGAAAACATAGCGGACTATTTTGCCATAATGGAAACACTCAGTTATCACGATTTGAGTCTTGTAATTAAGTTTGGAGTCCAATTTGGACTTTGGGGAATGAGTGTTCAGTCGCTGGGAACAGAGAAACATTACGCAAAATATTTAAAAGATATCGGTTCCTTAAAGCTTCCGGGCTGTTTTGCCATGACCGAAACACATCACGGTTCCAATGTAAAAGGACTTGAAACTACAGCAACTTACCAGCATAACAATCAAACTTTTATCATTCATACGCCAAACAAAAATGCTCAAAAAGAATATATCGGTAACGCTGCAGTTCACGGTCAAATGGCAACCGTTTTCGCTAAACTGATTATTGACGATCATGATTATGGTGTAAATGCTTTTATAGTTCCTTTACGCGACACAAACGGAAATACCTTAAAAGGAGTTACCATCGGAGATTGCGGACACAAAATGGGACTGAATGGTGTCGATAACGGAACAATTAGTTTTGATCAGGTTGAAATTCCAAAAGAAAATATGCTCGATCGTTTTGCCTCTGTAAATGACAAAGGTGAATTCGAAAGCCCGATTCCAAGTGATAACAGACGTTTTTTTACGATGTTGGGAACTTTGGTCGGAGGGCGAATTGGTATTCCACGTTCGGCTTTGGCTGCTGCTAAATCGGGGCTTACGATCGCAATTCGGTATAGCGATCAACGCCGACAATTTGGCCCTGAAGGCGGTTCTGAAGTGCCGATTCTGAATTACCGTATGCACCAACGCAGGTTATTGCCTCATTTAGCCAAAACATACGCCGTACATTTTGCTTTGCAATACCTGACGAATCGTTTTCTGAACCGAACTGAATCAGAAATGCAAGAAATAGAAGCTTTGGCAGCGGGAATGAAATCCTATTCGACTTGGAGCACCAGAGATATTTTGCAGGAATGCCGCGAAGCTTGCGGTGGAAAAGGTTATTTATCTGAAAACAGAATTAATGCCTTAAAAAACGATACCGAAATTTACACCACTTTCGAAGGAGATAATACGGTCTTAATGCAATTGGTAGCTAAAAACCGTTTGTCTGAATTCAGAAAGGCATTTGGCGAAATGGGTTCTTTAGGAATCATTAATTATGTGTATGAAAATGCAAAATCTGCCATTGCTGAGAAAAATCCAATCGCAACGCGTAAAACAGATGAGGAGCATTTATTGGATGGAGCCTTTCATTTGTTGGCCTTTCAGCACAGAGAAAAAACAATTCTGGCATCGGCAGCAAAAAGAATCAAAAAACTGGTTGAAGAAGGCTTAGAAGCTTATGATGCTTTTAATGTTGTACAACATCAAATGATAGATGTAGCGCAAGCGTATTTGGAACGAGTAGTTTTAGAGCAATTTCAAGCAGCGATTCAGACGGTAGAAGATGAAAATTCTAAAGCTATCCTGATAAAACTAAATCAATTGTATGCACTTTCGCAAATAGAAAAAAATAAAGCTTGGTATCTTGAAGACGGTTATATGGAAGCAGTAAAAACGAAAGCAATCCGTAAAATGGTCAATCAGCTTTGTTGGGATATTCGTCCCGATGCTGTTGCTTTGGTAAATGCTTTTGATATTCCCGAGAGCTGTCTGGCTGCGCCAATTGCAGTAAAAAGTAATTAATTAGCAGTACATTTCGATGCTATTTTTTTAAATATCTAATAGGTGTTTTTTGAATAGCCGTTGGTCTAACCAACGAATTTAAAAAAAAGGTAATGATTTGAATTTAGGTCAATATCAGAAAGTTAAGGATTGTCAAAAAAAAAGCCTCACGCAGATTTTAGCGGATTGAAATAAAAAAAATCCGCAAAATCCGCAGAATCTGCGTGAAAAAATCTCTTAACTTAATAACATTGAGCTTTAGCCAAAACGCTAGGCTTACGGTTTTTTGGCTAAAGCCTATCAACCCAAGATGCACGACCGTTGGTTAAAACCAACGGCAATTCAAATCCGGATTGGTTATTTATAATGCAGGCATTAGCCAAAACGTCGCCCTATGTGTTTTTTGAATAGCCGTTGGTTTTAACCAACGGATTAAAAAAGGAGATGATAAAGGCTTTAGCCAAAATGCGATTCGTAAGGTTTTTGGCTAAAACCTATCGACTCAAACATACACAACCATTGGTTAAGACTAACGATTATTCAAATTTGGTGTAATACCAAGACAAAGTTTTAGAAGCGATAAACGGTATTTGGAATAAAAAATTCTCTTAAACCAAATTAGAAATGGAATGAAAAACAGATTCCAATATAATAGTTTTCCTTAGGTTTGTCGCCCTAAAATTTTGATGCTTGTCACTCTTTTAATTTATCCTTTTATACTATCACTTTACTTATATTTGTAATTCTGTTTTATCTTTTATTAGTTTGAAAAAATATTTACTGTTTGTTTTCACCCTTCTCATTTGTTTTCCGGTTTACTCATCGGATAGTACAGCTACTATTTTGAATAAACTGAATGATGCTCTGAAAAAGAAGCAGTATTACGTTAAACTTAAGGAAGAACGAATTCTGAACTTCAAAAAAATTAAGTCAGCTGATTTAACCAAAGAGCAGGAGTACAATTATAACAAAGCTTTGTACGCGGAGTACCAGAAATTCAATTCAGATTCGGCTATTTTTTATGTGAAAAAGAATCTGAAAATAGCGGCTGAACTTCAAAATAAAGAACTTTCCGATTTGGCTAACCTGCAATTGGTATCGCTTTATTCCTCTTCCGGAAAATACCGTGAATCGGAAGGGATTTTAAAAAGTATCGACAAAAGAAAATTGTCGGTTACGTTGCTTCCGACCTATTACATTGCATATCGCGAGTTTTTTGAACATTATGCAGCCAACAGTTACAACAAAAGATACATAGAACAAATACAGCAGTACCGGGACTCTTTGTTGACTGTTTTAGATCCGAGCTCTTTAAATTATAAGATTAACAAAATCCAACAGGAGATTTACCAAAAAAAATATGCTGTTGCCCAAAAGAAATTAGTTGATCTATTGCAATATCAAAAAGAAGATAACCCTCAGTATGCTATGATTGCGTATCTTCTGGGGAGTATTTATGAAGGAACACATCAATTAGAATTAAGAAAAAAATACTATGCCCTTTCGGCTACCTCAGACATAAAAAATGCAAATAAAGACAATGCTTCCCTTCAGGAATTGGCATTGGTTTTTTATGAAGTGGGGGATGTAGATATGGCTTACAAACTGACGCAATCAGCTATTGAAGATGCCTTGTATTGCAATGTCCAGTTTCGTACCCTTTTGATGTCCGAAGTATATTCGATAATCAATACAGTTTATTTAGAAAGAGAGGCCAAGAGAAAAACAGAACTGCAACTTTATCTTTTATGTATCAGTTTACTCTCGGTATTTTTGATTGTCGCGGTGATTTACGTGTACAAACAAATGAAAAAGGTATCCAAAATCCGTGGAGAACTTTATGAAAGTGGTCAGAAACTAGCCGAATTAAACAAAGATATTACTGAAACCAACAATCAGTTGCAGGAACGTAATGCACAATTATCAGAATCAAATCATATTAAAGAAGAATATATTGCGCACTTTTTTAGTCTTTGTTCTACTTACATCAACAAATTAGAGAATTATCGAATCACTTTGAATAAAAAAGCTACGGCCAAACAATTTGATGAGATCTATAAAATGCTAAAATCAACTACATTGGTTGATACAGAATTGGAGGAATTATACAAAAACTTCGATAGTATTTTCTTAAACCTCTATCCAACCTTCGTAAAAGATTTTAATGAACTGCTTATTAAAGAGGAGCAGATCGTTTTAAAACAAGGAGAATTACTCAATACAGAACTTAGAATTTTTGCCTTAATCCGTCTTGGGATTACCGACAGTGTAAAAATTGCTGCTTTCCTGCGTTACTCTTTAAGTACGATTTATAATTACCGCACCAGAGCCCGAAATAAAGCCGCTGTTTCGCGAAATGATTTCGAAGAAATGGTCATGAAAATCGGTTTAATTTCCTTGAAAGCCTAAGGATTGATTTTAAAAGTACTACTTTTTTTTGGCTTATTAACTTGTTAACTTATTGGTTGTTAGTGTTTTGGTTTTTTAGATCACTACTTTTTTTCGTTTAGAAATGTAACGTGTACTATAACGTTTTAGCTTTACAATAGTATTAAAAGACACTTTTTAAAAGAATGCGTTGGGTGTAATGGTGTCGCATACTATCTTATCACATAGAAAGATAAATTTAGAATTGACCATCTAAGACGCTTCAAGAAAATCACAATTTTTCCAAACAGCCTTATGCGATTTATTCGGAATAAAATGTCTTTTTTAAGCTTAGTAAGTCTATGCCTTGATGTGTTAAAACAACAATAACCGGCAAACCAAAAGAGTCTCCTGACCAAAGTAAATGCTTTAATAAATTAATAATTATGTTTAAAAACGTTAAGACAATTGTTGTTTTAGTTTTATGGAGTTCGTTAGGGCTTCAAGCGCAAAATAAAGTTCCGGTTTATCTGGATGATAAAAAGCCAATTCAGGAACGCGTAGAAGATGCGCTTCTGCGAATGACTACCGACGAGAAAATTGCCATGATTCATGCACAGTCTAAGTTTAGTTCGCCCGGCGTTCCTCGTTTGGGAATTCCTGAAAACTGGATGACAGACGGACCACACGGAATTCGTACGGAGGTTTTATGGGACGAGTGGGATCAGGCCGGCTGGACAAATGACTCCTGTATTGCTTTTCCTGCGCTTACCGCTCTTTCAGCTACCTGGAATAAGGAATTAGCTGCATTATACGGGAAATCAATTGGAGAAGAAGCCCGTTTCCGCAATAAAAATGTATTGTTAGGACCAGGCGTAAACATCTACAGAACGCCATTAAACGGTCGTAACTTCGAATATATGGGTGAAGATCCTTTTCTGACTTCAAAAATGGTAGTTCCTTATATCAAAGGAGTTCAGTCTAATGGAGTTGCTGCTTGTGTCAAACATTTCGCCCTAAACAATCAGGAGACCAACCGTAATGCTGTAAACGTAATTGTGGATGATCGTGCTTTATATGAAATTTATTTACCCGCTTTTAAAGCTGCCGTTCAAGAAGGTGATGCTTGGGCAATAATGGGCTCTTACAATAAATACAAAGGTCAACATTGCTGTCATAATGAGTTTTTATTGAATGATATTCTTCGTGGTGAATGGGGTTTCAAAGGTGTTGTAATTTCCGATTGGGGAGGAGTTCATGACACCAAACAAGCCATTCACAATGGTTTGGATATGGAGTTTGGTTCCTGGACAAACGGACTTTCGTGGGGAACGAGTAATGCTTACGACAACTATTATTTAGGAAAACCTTACTCAAACATGATTAAAAATGGTGAAGTAGGAACTAAAGAACTGGACGATAAAGTACGTCGTATTTTGCGTTTATCTTTCTTAACTACTATGAATAAAGAAAGACCTTTCGGCTCTTTCGGAACAAAAGAACATGCTGATGCCGGGTTAAAAATCGCCGAAGAAGGAATTGTATTACTTCAAAACAAAAATAATGTTTTGCCAATCGATCTTTCTAAAACCAAAAAAATTGCGGTAATCGGAGAAAATGCGATCAAAATGATGACCGTTGGTGGGGGAAGTTCTTCGCTTAAAGCGAAATATGAAGTTTTACCTTTAGACGGTTTGAAGAAAAGAGTAGGTTCACAAGCCGAAATTGTATATGCCCGTGGTTATGTGGGAGACCCAACCAGTAAGTACAACGGCGTAGTTGCAAAAGTTAGCTTAGAGGACAAACGTTCCCAGGAAGAGTTGACTGCCGAAGCTTTGAAGGTGGCAAAAGACGCCGATATTGTATTGTTTTTTGGAGGATTGAACAAAAGTGATCATCAGGATGCAGAAGGACATGATCGAACAGAACTAGGACTTCCGTACCATCAGGATCAATTGATTTCTGAATTGCTTAAAGTAAATAAAAAAATCGTTTTTATAAATATTTCAGGTAATGCTGTAGCGATGCCGTGGGTAAAAGAAGTTCCCGGAATTGTTCAGGGATGGTTTTTAGGTACCGAGGCCGGAAATGCTTTGGCAGCTGTTTTAGTAGGAGATGTAAATCCATCAGGAAAACTGACATTTACTTTTCCGGTAAAATTATCGGATAATGGTGCTCATGCTTTAGGAGAATTTCCGGGTGGCGATGAGGTAACCTATAAAGAAAGCATTTTTGTCGGATACCGCTGGGCAGACAAGCAAAAAGCAAAACCCTTATTTGCTTTCGGACATGGTTTAAGCTACACTACTTTTGAATATGGGAAAGTGACAGCCGACAAAAAACAAATGACAGCCGGAGATCAGATCACGTTTTCCGTAAAAGTAAAAAATACAGGAAACAGAGAAGGATCTGAAGTCGTTCAGCTCTATATCAGTGATTTGAAATCGTCTTTGCCTCGTCCGATTAAGGAATTGAAAGGTTTCGAGAAAATTTCGCTTAAAGCGGGAGAAGAGAAAACAGTAACGTTTACAGTAGATAAAACAGCTTTAAGCTTTTTTGATGATAAAAAACACGACTGGGTGGCTGAACCCGGAGCTTTCGAAGCCATAATTGGAGCTTCGGCAGTGGATATAAAATCTAAAGTGAGTTTCTCGCTTCAATAATTTCTATTAATTTCTAAACTTTGGTTGGTTTGTAAAGCTGCAATGGTAAAAAGTTGCAGCTTTTTTTTAAGCGACTATTTGTGGGAATGTGAAATATTAAATGTGAGATGTGGGAGGTTTTTTTTGAAAACAATAGTTTAATTCAAGTTTCTTGTGAAAATTAAAAGGCTTGTAAAAGTATCATTTTGAAGAATCTCCTGCTTTAGCTCAATGTCAGTAAGTCAAAGATTATCAAAAAAAGTCTTGCGCAAATTTTAGCGGAATGAATTAAAAAAATCCGCGGGATCAGTAGAATCCGCAAAATCTGCGTGAAAAAATATCCTAACATAATGACGATTGTTTTTTTGTTTTACTTTTTGGATGTGGAATTTTAACGCGAAACTTTGTTTAGTTCTGATTGTTTAAATTATTGAGATGTTTTTTGAGTTGCAAAACAATGTCTTGATGTGTTAAAAAGATAAAATCGCTCTACTTGAAATTTTTAGTATTTTAGATTAAACCAAAACTAACCTTTTAACCACCAAAATATTTTATGAGTTCAGATTCATTAATTATCAAACCTAAAAAGCATTACGAGATTCTTGACGGATTGCGCGGTGTTGCGGCAATTTTAGTAGTTGCTTTTCACATTTTTGAAACTTTCTCAGGCGGGAATCGTTTTATACAAATGATCAATCACGGTTATCTGGCTGTGGATTTCTTTTTTCTTTTATCGGGTTTTGTCGTTGCTTATGCGTACGACGATCGCTGGGAAAAGATGACCCAATGGGAGTTTTACAAACGACGTTTAATTCGTTTGCAACCTATGGTCATTATGGGAATGATCATTGGAGCCGCATTGTATTATTTTCAGGCTTCAGACGTTTTATTTCCGCAAATTGCAACTATGCCGGTTTGGAAACTGATTCTGGTGATGTTTGTTGGATTTACTTTAATTCCGTTGACACCATCAGCAGAGATTAGAGGTTGGGGTGAAATGCATCCACTCAACGGGCCGGCCTGGTCTTTGTTTTTTGAATATATTGCCAATATACTCTACGCGGTACTCTTTCGCAGATTTTCAAATAAAGTGATGACATTATTTGTTGTGATATTTGCCGGAATGTTTATCAATTATACTGTTTTTGGACCAAAAGGGGATGTGATTGGTGGCTGGTCTTTAAACCTGGAGCAAATGAATATTGGTTTTACCCGCTTATTGTATCCGTTTTTTGCCGGAGTTTTACTTTCCCGTTTAGGAAAATTAATTCACATAAAAGGAGCATTCTGGATCTGTAGTTTACTGATCACAATAGTATTAGCCATCCCAAGAATTGGAGACGAAAATACTTTATGGATGAATGGGATTTATGAATCCGTTTGTGTTATTTTATTATTTCCTTTAATTGTCTCTATTGGAGCCGGAGGAGAATTAAAAAATCCTTTTTCATTGAAAATCTGTAAACTTTTGGGAGCTATTTCATACCCGATTTACATTACACATTATCCGCTTATTTATTGGTATACAGCTTGGGTTGTAGATAATAAAGTTGCTTTAAAAGACGGTTATATGTTGGGAATCGGAGTTTTGATTGCCAGTATCGTATTGGCTTATGCCTGTTTGAAACTATACGATGAGCCGGTTAGGAATTGGTTGCAGAAGAAATTTCAAAAAAGAAGTGTGCCTGTTTCATAAAAGATAAAAATTTCATTTGTGATTTTGTTAGTTACAGATAAGTAAAAGGGATGAAAACTTAAGTTTTGTCCCTTTTTTAGTTTATATCTTTGATGAAAGTAGAACATACAAAGGATATCAGATATGGATGAAATTCATGAATTACCCATTTTTCAAAAAGCAGAACAAATTTTAAAACTTACAGAAGGATTTGTGCATATTGTGCCAGCTGAAAATGTTTTTTTGCAAGAAACAACCGTTTGTTTTATGCTGGAAAATGCAATGCTTATTCCAGCTAAAATAGCAGGTGCGGAAAGTTGTGGTTTATATGATTTACGTATGGAAAATGCTTCAATTATTCGAAAAGCTGCCAGAGAATTATATGTTCAGGCAGGAAGTTTGCGCTTCGAAAAAGATATTACAGATTTGGATTATATTGATTTGTTAAGAAATGCAATTGATGAATTCCGTCTTTTATTTGTTGATTGGGTAGCAAGTTTTGATGTTTGGAATTATATCAAAGATGATTGGGGGCTATTTAATCCACCCGGAGTTAATGCCCATGATAAAGATCCCGACGATGATATTCCTTTTGATTCAAATGACTTTTTTGAAACAGATGGAGATGATGATGAGTAATTTGTTGGAGTTAACCCATTTCCTGCAAGGCCTTTTTTTGATCTTGTAGGTATAATTGGAGTTATTAAAAACCTACAAGGTCAAAAAGACCTTGCAGGAGTATATAAGATGCTGTAATTAACTGTAAAAGAGATGTCTTTTTTAGATAGTAGAAAGAAAAATTATTCTAAAATCAAATAGTCATAGAGAAGGTAGTAAGCTACAACTAAACCTTGCTACCCTTGCACAAATCCTTGCGTACTTTGTTTTTACTTTGTGATTAAATAAAGTAAACGTTCGCAAAGATTTTTTTTTCACGCAGATTTAGCAGATTAGGCTGATCTATTTACCTCTTAAAAAAATCTGTTCAATCTGCTAAATCTGCGTGAAAAAAAAAAAATAGGTGTAAAATTAAAAAGGAGCCATACTGCTATAATTAAACTTTACGTTCATTGCGTAAACCCTTTGCGTACCTTGCGGTTAAAATTGCCGCCATAGATCCGGAAAATAAATTACTCCAAAACCAATTGTCCTAAAGCTTCTTTGCTAAAACCTTTTAACTGGTCTGTTTTTCCTGTTTTGATTTTCGCCACCCAATTCGGGTCAGATAAAAGAGGTCTTCCAACCGCAACCAAATCAAAATCGCCTCTGTCGAAACGTCTGTTTAATTCTTCTAATGAAGTTGGCTGAGAACTTTCGCCGGCAAAAGCACCAAAAAAATCTCCTGATAATCCAACAGAACCTACCGTAATGGTTGGTTTACCTGTAATTTTCTTAGCCCAACCTGCAAAATTCAAATCAGAATTTTCAAACTCAGGTTCCCAGAAACGGCGTTGTGAACAGTGTAAAATATCTACACCGGCATCCACAAGAGGAGTAAGCCAGGCTTCCATTTCCTGCGGATTTTTAGCCAGTTTATAATTGTAATCAGAAGGTTTAAATTGAGAAAATCTCATTATAACTGCGAAATCTTCTCCAACTTGCTTTCTGATTTCTTTAATTACTTCTATAGCAAAACGGTTACGTTCCGGCAATGTTTTTCCACCATAAACGTCGGTACGTAAATTGGTTTCGGCTCTGAAGAATTGATCGATTAAATAACCGTGAGCGCCGTGAATTTCGATGGTATCAAAACCTAATCTTTTGGCATCTGCAGCGGCTTTTCCAAAAGCGATAATCGTATCCTCAATATCTTTTTCAGACATTGCATTTCCGTTACTAAAATCAGGTCGGTTTAATCCGGATGGCCCTTCAAAAGGAGTAGGAGGAACCCATCCCGAATGGTGGTTGTCCATAATTCCCATATGCCAGATTTGAGGCCCCATTTGTCCTCCGGCTGCATGAACTTCATCGATGACCTTTTTCCAGCCTTGCAGCGCTGCATCCCCGTGAAAACGAGGTACATTGGCATCATTTGAGGAAGAAGCTCTGTTGATTACAGTTCCTTCAGACAATATTAATCCAACTTCGCCTTCCGCTCTTTTTTGGTAGTAAGAAGCTACATCGTTAGTTGGGATTCCGTTAGGAGAAAAAGAGCGCGTCATTGGCGCCATTACGATTCTATTTTTAAGACTTAAAGTTTTTAAGTGAAAGGGAGTAAATAAACTATTTGTACTCATAGTAATTTATAAATTAGATTTAATTATTTTACTGAGTGCTTCAAAGGCACCTTCGTTGCGTTTGTAGTATGTCCATTGTCCAACGCGTTTGGATTCGATAAAACCGGCACGTTGCAAAATCGACAAATATTCAGAAACTGTTGATTGTGTCAGGCCTGCCTTGGCTTGTATCTGCCCAACACAAACCCCATGTTCAAATCCTGCAGTGATTTGGCCCGGGAAGTTTATTTCAGGTTCTTTTAACCATTCCAGCATTTGTAATCTGGATTTATTAGACAATGCCTTGAATATTTCGATATGTTCCATGTAACAAAGATATCGACTTTTCCCGATATATCTGTTTAGCGAAAAATATTTAGCATAACTTTAAGATGGAGCAAGGGGATATTAGAAGCTTAAATTTTGAAGGAGGTATTGAAATATTTCAGGAAGTCATTATATTTGTTTTGATTTAGGTCTTTTATTGCTATTCCCGGAAAGCCGCCAGAATACAGGTTTTTTGACTTACTTTGATGTGAATTTATCACGCAGATTTAGCAGATTTATTTGGATTATTTTGACAATAGAATAAGAGAACAGATAGATAAGTGAGCGTTCCAATCATAAAGTTTAGTTTAATTGAACTTACATAACTTATAGGGTTAAAAATTTCACACGCAGAAATGCAAAATAGCTAATTCTTTTACTAAGCCAATTAGCGTAGAATGCGAAAGATTTTGAATTAAAAATGATACAAAAGAAGATAGTCCCAAATTTATCTGATAAACACAATTACCTATGAAAAAAAGCTACTTTATTTTAGCCTTAGTATTCTTTACTCTAATCCATGTCAACGCGCAAGTTGTTGGAACTGATGTAGGAGATATTGCACCCGAAATAGACCTTCCGGACACCAAAGGAACGACAATTGCACTTTCGTCTTTAAGAGGCGGATTGGTTTTAGTTGACTTTTGGGCAACGTGGTGTGGACCATGTCTAAAAGAACAACCGGAATTACTAAAACTTTATAATACGTATCCGGATAAACTTTCTATCTATGGTGTTTCTTTAGACAATAAAAAAGCGAATTGGGTGGCAATGGTTGCGAAATTAAAACAACCTTGGTCTCAGGTTAGTGACATAAGGTATTGGAGCTCTCCTGTTGTGGGGGATTATATGATTCAGGCTTTACCATTTAATGTCTTACTGGATAAAAACGGAGTCGTATTAGCGAAGAACATTCACGGAAATGCATTGAATGAAATGGTCAAAAGCCTGGTAACAACACAATAGGGTTGAAAATTCCAAATCTCAAATTCCAAATTCCAATTTTAACGTATAAGATTGGAATTTGGAATTTGAGATTTGGAATTTAATTAATCGTTCGGTATTTTTCTAACCCCTCCAAAATTGGTTTTCAGCATTTCTCTGATTTGAAACTGTGTTTTACTTCGGGTACTGTTTTTCCATTCCTGAAAATCAAGAATATGAATCTGGCTGGCGTACGGGTTGGTAACGAAGGCAAGCCTTGCAATTGAGTACTTATAGGATTTTAGTTCATTAGACACATGACGGTCGGGTACAATGATAAGTATGGTTTCCCATTGGAGGAAATCTTTAGGGATATCTTCTCTTTCATTTAGACCAAGCGACTCAAAAAAAGCAACTATTTTTTCATCATTCAGCGTATTAATCTTCTGATCGATGCTTTTCAGGGTGCTATGAAACGTGTCTACATCTTTTATAACACTCATAATTCATACAATTTATCTATTTGTAAGTAAAATTAAGTTAATTGAATAAGATTTGACAAATAAGGGCAGATAGAATGATTCTAAATTTTTCAAAGCCCAGCAATTGTAGATGTAACTTGAATAATACTAGTGATTTAAGGGGGGGTAAAATCCCAATTCTCAAATTCCAAATTCCAAATTCCAAATCAAAAAACAAATCCCAAAATCTGCAATCTAAAATCTAAAATCTACAATCTAAAATCTGCAATCTAAAATCTGCAATCTAAAATCTGCAATCTACAATCTACAATCTGCAATCTACAATCTAAAATCTTTTCACCCTTCCAAGAAGCAAATATCTGTTTGAATTTCATAACTTTGGCGCATGAAGGAAACCCTTATTTCTGAAACTGTTGATTTTGCTGCTTCCGACTTGAAACTGAAGGGGTTTAAAGTGTATGAAGTGGGGAGTGATTGTAGTACCATACCCATTTATAATCGACGAGATTTTTATAAGATCTGTATTACTACCGGTCAGAATATCATACAATATGCCGACAGAGGGATTGAAACCGACGGAACTATTTTGTTTTTCGGGAATCCGCATATTCCTTATTCATGGGAAGTATTGTCTCCTTCTTATCATGGTTTTGCCTGTGTTTTTACGGAGGAGTTTCTAAAGGTAAACGATCGTTCAGAAAGTCTTCATGAATGTCCGTTGTTTAAAATCAGCGGAACTCCGATTTTTTATTTATCCGCTGAACAAAAGGTATTTGTAACGTCTCTTTTTCAGAAAATGATTGAAGAACAGGATACGGATTATGTTTTTAAAGACGACTTAATCCGAAATTATATCAATCTGATTATTCATGAATCCATGAAAATGCAGCCTTCGGAAAATTTCTATAAGCATAAAAATGCTTCTTCCAGAATAACGGCCTTATTTTTAGAACTTTTAGAAAGGCAATTTCCGATTGAGACTAAAAACCAGCCGCTTATCTTAAAGACACCACAAGATTATGCGCAAAATTTGGCTGTTCACGTAAATCATTTAAATCGTTCGGTAAAGGAAATCACGGGAAAGCCTACCACAGCCCATATTACAGAACGAATTATCAGTGAGGCAAAAGCATTACTGCAACACACCGATTGGAGTATTGCAGATATCGGATATTCGTTAGGATTTGAATACCCGAGTTACTTCAATAATTATTTTAAAAGACTTACTGGAACGATTCCGAAATCACTTAGGGGGTAAATTGTTTGATATTCTTAATTTTTTGTTTGATTTTTATTATTCGGAGTGACTTTACTAAAGTAAATTTGTGTTCGATTAATCGTAATACTCATTTACAAGTCCTTAGTGGTCGGTTAAAGCGCAGTTTTCAATAACGGATTGCTTTTTAATGATAACACCGCGGATAAATCGGGACTGAAGAGTGACAGACCAGCATCCAACAGTTTTTGAATACTTTAAAAGAAACCCTTTAATACCTAATTTATGTCAACAAAATATAGTACCGTCACGGAAGAAGGAAAAGTTTCCAATACTTATATGACTGGTGATGTTTCTTATAAAAAACAAACCAGTGCTATTCACCCAAGAAATACAATGATAAAAGATGTTGCTTTTGAACCGGGTTCAAGATCCAACTGGCATATCAATTCAAGTTTGCAGTTGTTTATAGCGACAGCCGGAGTTGGTTATTATCAGGAAAGGGGTAAAGAAATACAAACGATTAATAAAGGACAGGTCATTACCGTATTGCCAGGAGTAGAGCATTGGTACGGTGCAACACCGAATAGCCGATATTCTCATATCACAATTATCACAGAAATTGATAAAGGCAAAGGAGTCTGGTTAGCAAGTGTAACCGATGAAGAATACAATAGTTTTGAATAAAGTTTCTAAGGCACTAAGTTTCTAAGAAAAACAAACGTTAAACTTAGAAACTTAGCATCTTAGTACCTTAGAAACTTACCTTATTTTTTATCTAAACCTTGTTTAAGCATTTTGGCATGCTCCAAATGTACCGTTAAACCGGCAATACTTTTAGATGCCCAAAGTTTTATGTCTTGATCTTTTGCACTCTCAGAGGCTTTTCGCAGTTCATTAATTGCTTTTTCATGACCGTCGATCATCATATCTGCGAATTTTTTATCAAAATCAACACCAGATTTTTCGTTTAGTTTTTTGTATGCTTCCTGACCCTCTTCGGTTAAAGAAGTTGGGATAGTGAAGTTTTTGGTTTTAGCCAAAGCGCTTACTTCAGAAGCAGATTTGGTATGTTGATCAACAAGCATTTTTCCCAGTTTTTTTACTTCTGCATTGGTACTTTTGGTTTGAGCCAGTTTTCCGATTTCAATTTCAGCTAAATTTACCTCCGTAATATCTACTAAAAATTCGGAGTCATCTTGTTTATCTTCAATGGAGTCAAATTTGGCTTCATTTGTATCTTCAGCGGCCTCTTTAGGGTCTTCTTGTTTTGGTTCGTTTTTGCAGGAATTTAGAAATATCAGGATTAATCCTGCGCCAAAAATTACTTTTACTGCCAGTGCTAACTTTTTCATAATGGTATGTTTTAAATGTTATACTGTAAAACTATTCAGAATCTTAAAAAATATCTTACAGCATTTATAGATAATGTTACAGGATTTCTCTTTTTAGTAGTTTTTAAGGGAAATTAAGAAAGGAAGAATGATGGTTTATTGGATACCGTTACAAGCGCAGAAGATAAAGTTCCACAAAAGGATAGATTTATTTGTATTAAGAGACGATGATAGTTAATCAGATAAAAAGACAATAGTAAAGGTGGTCAAAAAATTAGATTTTAACGATTCTTACCTTTTCGGAAAACTTTACTCAGCGGAATAGAGATTTTTTGTGTTTATGTCTTTGAAAAAAGTTGAGTGCAATTAATTCAAGTTGTTGGTTCTCTGATCCCTGAAATGAAACAAGTTATAGGATTGTCAAAAAAAGTCTCACGCAGATTTTAGCAGATCGAAATAGAAAAAATCCGCAGAATCCGCAGAATCTGCGTGAAAAAATATCATTTAGTTAAGGATTGCTAAAAAAAAGTCTCACGTAGATTTTAGCGGATTGAAATAGAAAAATCCGAAGAATCCGAAGAATTTGCGTAAAAAAAAACACCTTAACACAATGCCATTGAACTAAATCAGGAGACTACTAAAATAGTAACAGATTGAAAAGAATAACTAATCAGCTACTTGAGTTAATTAAGGTTTTGCTTCTTCAGGAAGTGGAATTTTGTTTAATTCTTCCTCTTTTTGAGCTCTTTTTTGAGCCGCTTTTCCTTTCCCGATAGGTATTCCGGCTGTTACATACAGCGATCTGTTGTATGAATTTGGGTTGATATCATTTTTCATAACCGGAACCAATCCGTAGTAATATTGAACGGTTAGGTTTAAACCATTTCCAACCTTCATATGATAACCGGTGCCAATAGCGATACCGGCGTCAATGACATGAATCTGGTCGCGGATGTTTTTTTTGTAGACAACATCCTCTTTGTCGTATTCCTGATGGAATTTATCAAAGGCTTTTGCTAATAAACCCAACTGTGGTCCGGCTTTGAAATAGATGCCGTTTTTAAGTTGGTATTTGATTAAAATAGGAACATTAAAGTACCGAATTTCCCGATCAACACTTCCATTAGCAAAAGTTTTATCCAGGTTTTCATCGTTTAAAGAATAGACCGGCAATCCGTGTGCGCCCATGGGAGATTTTACAATTACTCCGGTGTTGATCATCCAGGCCGGATTCTTTTTGGATCGGATATCAAAATAAAAACCTAGATTAAAACCGGGCTCTGTTCCTGAAGTATCCAGGTTAGAGATTGTCGAAAAATTGACACCTCCTTCTAAACCGAACTCCAGAAAAGGGGAGTTGAGTTTGTCTCCAAAGATCAGAGAGATTAAAACCTGAGAATGTACCGGAGTCATACTAAATAATATGACAAGTAGTAATAATCCTTTTTTCATACAGCTGAAGTTAAAGTCCAAAACGATATTGCAGACCGCATAAAACCTGGGTGCGGCTGCCTAAAAAGCCAGTCTCTAATCGGAGCATAAAGTGTTTATTATATTGAAATTGAGTTCCCACAATAAAGTTCCACATATCTTTAGGGGCTTTCTGAAGCGAGTATTGCACAGTTGAAGAACCAGCGGTACTTAAAGCGCCGTCCAGGGTTGTCAAAATGTTTCCGGCAGATTCTAAGGCTCTGTTTGCGGTATTGTGTTTGGCAATATTGGCTGGATTTTTTTGTTGCGTAGGTGTTAATGCCCCCCACCAATTATCTACTTTTGTTTGATTTTCGGACACTTTTGCCAAACCGTTATCAACTTTTTCCTGAGCACCTTCCAAAGGGATTACATCAGATAAAGCTAGGTTTCCGTTGGTATCACCGGAAATATGTACTCTAAATCCACCAACCCATACCGCAATGTTTTGATCTTCTTTGTGAAATTTGAAAGTTTTACCCAATCGCGGTCCAAAAATATAGGAGAAGGCAGGTTTATCTAAAGCACTAATATCGGTCCAGGCCATATTCATATCAAGGGCCAGCCAGCCACCACCAATACCTATTGTGGGAGTCATACCAATTCCAAATGTAGTGGCGTTAAAATGCTGTTGGGTTTTAAAACTGACAACTTCAGACCAGTTATTATCGGCATCCGGAATCCAGACACCGGCATTTATTTTGGTCGCGGTATTGGCTTTCCCAAAGATGCCATATACATTCAGAAAGGGAAGCAGCCATACATCTGGTCGAATCGTAACAGAACTGGCCACAACAGAAGATTTATCAAAACGTATAATCTCGTCCAGATTGTATAAGGGGCCATTATTAAATCCCACTTCTAAGCTATTGATGATAATATCAGATTCCTGCCAGAAGTAATTTACAGAAAGCCCCGCAGAATAAGGTAGTTTATACCCTTTTTGGGCTACTTTTTCTCCCCATATGGGTAGAGCGTACGGGTATTTTTCGACTTTGAGACTGTCTTTAAGTTCCTGGTTTTTTTCTCCAACAATTTTATCAGTATATACCTGTCCGAAAATTTGAATGCTAAAGAATAATAAAAAAGCGGATAGTAGTGTATTGCATTTCATTGGCTTAGTGTTTTTAAAATTAATTAATCAAACTGCGTAAAATAAATAGGTACTAATATTCTTTTTGGTTCTTTTTTAGAATTGTGGTAGTATAAATGGATTATTTTAAAGGATTGAATGGGGCAAATATGTTAATTAGTGTTAAAGTTAAATAATTTTTCTTACCAATTTTATATTATTTTCAATAAGATGAGTTTTTATAATAGGAATAATGTGTTGAAAATGAATAGGATGTGGAGTTTGAAGCAAAAAAGACAAAAGAGAAAGCTTCTTTTGTCCTTATGGGGTAATGACGTTGAAAAATTAATCTTCCCAACCGCAAAGTGTTAATCCGTAGCCCTGAGCTTTAGAAACAGGTACTTTTGTAATTTCATGCCGACAGGCGGTTAATCCACGGCAATTTTCGGTGTAATGGTATTTTTTTGCTCCTACAGGCCCACAGATATATACTTTGGTTTCCAGCGGACGAAAAGAAGCAAAAATGACAAAGAGCAGGATAATGGCATGTTTCATTTGATGAGATTTGGGGTTAGGGTTTTAATCGACTAGTAAGAGGTATTCATTTTTTTGATTGTCAGTTGCTTTTAGTTTTCCACGGGAAATCCACTCTGTTTTAATTTCAATATCCGCGATGGTATCAAAAAGGAGTATTCCGGCTCCGTATTTTCCTTGAACATTAATATTCCCATGTACGGAATCTCCTTTCGAATTTACCCCTTTTACATCATAGTTATACTCGTAATGAGTTGGTGTACCCGTTCGGTATTCGTACTGATACCTGGTGTTTACCTGATAGGTTTTTGCTTCTTCGGGCGTAATAGTTTTTCGATCATCGGCTGTAACGACTTCTTGGTAGAAGGAATTTATTTTTTGTGTGGGAGTGGCTTTTTTACAACTGACTAGTGTTGATAGCAATACTAAGAGTATATTTTTAATCATAGTTATACCTGAATTTAAGCCAACTCGTAGCTTTCAATAGTTTCTAACAGTTCTTTTTCAAATAAATATACATCATCTATAGTTTGTATGGGTTGACGAATTTCGCTTTTATTGTCATTAAAAAGACTGATGTATTTTTTACTTCCGTTAAGATGCAATCTGCAAATCGGTTTACGGTTATTATCATCAAGTAATACTCCAAAATAAGATTGCGTATCACGATAGACAATGCGGTTTGTGGGAAGTTTTCGTCTCAGTATGGCCACAACAATTCTGTAACCTTCCAGTTCTTCCTCGCTGGTAATAATTTTGGTATCTTCGGGAATGACAATCTCTTCGGATTCTTCTTTTTGCTTTTGGTTTTCTTTATTAATTGCTGCGTTTAGACGGTCGTTTATCTTTTCGCTGATAAATTGATTAAAGCCTTTTTGAACAAGATCTTTAAATTCATCCACTACTTTTTCGGTTAATCGTCCGGCATATACTTTATTAGCAAATAGTTTTACAAATTCATTGGAAGGTTTTTGTAATTCATTGTCGATTTGTTTTTTGATTTCGGTGGTGTATTTAAGTAAACTGGCATTGTTTACAATTTTATTCACATCAAAATTGGACTTGTGAAATTTAATGATCTCGTTTATTACATTCTCTTTTAAACTTGTGATATCAAATTCCAGAAATGGTTTTTCATCCATTTTATTTTTTTCATCCAAATCGGTAAAAAACTGATAGGTAATTCCATTCGTTAAAAGGGCAAATCGTGTTTTAGTAACATGAAAATAACGGAATAACTGAGAATTATGAATCGTTAGTTTTTCTTTCCAGCTCTTGCATTCGATGATAAGAATGGGAGCACCATCCTGAAAAATCGCATAATCTACTTTTTCTCCCTTTTTCAAGCCCAGATCGGCAGTAAATTCAGGAACAACTTCTGTCGGATTAAAAGTGTCATAACCCAATATGTTTATAAAAGGTAAAACAAAAGCATGTTTGGTTGACTCTTCTGTTTCAATTTTATCTTTTAGCAGTATAATTTTATCTGCCAATGCTTTAAGTTGAATGTTAATTTCCATAATTGTGTAGTTTAGTAATACTTTGATTGTTTATTCAAATGTAAACCCAATAAAAATCAGTAGTTTATGGAAAACCGTAAACTGAAATTTTTTATGTTTTTATCTGAAGGGGAGTGTTATAAAACAAAAAGAGGATCGATAAAATCCTCTTTGCGAAACGAATTAATAATTTTCTTTTAGTTGGAAGTAAAAAGACTACTGCTTTTCCAGTATAAAGTTTTTGATGATTTTTTCCATATTCGATGGTAAATCGGCATTTTTAATTTCAAAACGTTTTACTTTCATTTCAGTAAACCATTTGGTCCAATAGGCTTTTATGACTTTTTCTTCGTAAGGATTCGCACGACTGGGATTAATTCCTAAAACCAAAACTTCCAAATTTGACAGGTTATCATTGGCTTTGATAAAACCAAAATCGCCATTTTGTACTTTTTCCTCCCAGTCTTTTGTGTTCAGACTATTTTTTTTGATCAGTTCCGGTGTAATAAAAGAGGTGCGATTGCCTTCTTTCATTTTAGTACTTTCATAATACATATAACCATCGGTTAATATGACTAGTATATTACGGTCTCCATTTTCGATACACTGATCTTTCACTTTGGAATCAAAAAAACTCCATATATCCGAGCCAATAAAATTGTTGTCTTTTATGGCCGAATTATAAATTTTTGAGGTTTGTAAAGCGTAATTTGAGTTTATTGAATTCAATAACTCCTTTGAAGCATTATTTTTATCAATCGTAATTTTTAGCTTTTGAGAAATTGAATTAATTTCCGGATCTTGAGGCTCAGGATTAAAAAACAATTGCATTTTGTCCTTAATCTGCCTTATTCTTTTGGATTTTAAATGTTGGGTAAAAGCTTCTGAAACCCATTTTATGTATCCCAAATCCCTTTGATAGTATTCCATTGTTGGATTTGGATTCTTCTGAAGACTAATTCTGTCAGACAAGTCCAAAAGTATACTAATGTTATAATTTTCTGTGACTGTGTTTTTAGATAGTATTTCTTCATGAGTTGTATCAGAATCCTGTTTGCACGAAAATGCAGAAACTAATACTAGTAACAGGACGAATGTTTTTATAAGGTTGTTCATAGAATTAGTTTTTAGAATAGACCAAATGCTGAAAGTCAGGATCTACTAAGTTTAATTTACTAAGATGTTCTTCGGAATGAAGTTCACAGTTTTCCAGCAGTTCTGTTTTTTCTTTATGAGCCAAAGCGATTTCGGTATTTATTGCTTGAAACCACCCTTCTTTGTACTGATGATGGTAGTGCAGGTATTCTTTGACAGGGAATACAAATCCATCGATTTTGGACTGTAGTTCTGAGATTTTCCCAGTTATGGCAATTAGCTGTTGTTTGAAATCATTTGTTTTATTGATGTAGTCTGTTTTTAGTTTTTCTAAATCAATAAGTTTTTCCTTTTTACCTCTTACGAAAGCTCTGATTTTATCGATGTTTTCAAACTCCTTCATCACAAAATCAAAAACAAGTCCCCAGATGATATATACTACAAATCCGGCGAATATGATCATCCAGAATTCGGCTTCTCCCAATGCAATATTTAGATTGTAAGGAGCAGAATCTGTTGTTTTATTAAATTCGTAAATCTTTTTCTCGATTTGGTAAGCCAATAAGGCATCAAATAAAAAGGTGGTAAGGAATAAAGCAATCATCCTGAAGGTATTTTTAATGCCTTTTCCTTTTTGTACCATATGAATTACATAACCTAACCCCATAAAAACAAAGGGTATAGTGACAACCAAAACGCCTTCTAACCAGCTTGCTTTAAAGGAATTGGTCAACGCATCGGCATCAAAAATGGCTGCAGTTAAACTATCATTTGAAAATTCTTTAAAAAAGGCAGAATAAGAAGCAGAAATGTAAAAAACCAGTACATAAAGTGTAATGGGCAGAAGCAAAAATAATCCGATGTAAAACTGGGCTTTCAAGCCCTTTCCATCCTCAATACCGTATTTATCAGGATTGCGTTTTACTTCGATAATTTCATTTTTTAGTTGATCAACAGTAGCATCGATATCCAGTTCTTTTTTTTCATAAATGCCAATTGCTGCCTCGCATTTTTTAAGTTCTGTTCTGTTTTTCTCCTGTTCTTCGCGATAAGGCTGTTTTAGCTTATCCTGTTCGAGTTTTTGTTTCCGGCATTGATCTTCAAAACTCATATAAAGATTTTGTAAACATGCTTTTAGAACGATTGGTTTGCCAGTCGCTTTTATAGATGCTGCAAACCCGCTTTGATAATAGGTAATTCTGATTTGTTCTCTGTCTTCTTCGTTTTCATCAATAGTTTCGACTGTAGAATCTTCCGTTTTTTTTATGCTGAACAGTTGGGTAAGTGATTTCATGATCTAAGTGTTTAATTGACTAATGATTTCTTCTTTTTGAATGTTTTTCTGAACGCAATCAATAAGGTAACTAGAGAGTTCCTCAATGTTTTCGTCCAGAAAATGAAATTTCCTGCAATACTTTTTCAGCATATTTAGTTCGTCATCGGTAACTTTTCCATCGGCCCATATGATTCGTGCAAGATCATATAAGTACTCTATCCGTGTGTTTAGTGCCTCCGGTATAATTAGTTCAGAATTGATCGGGTTCAGGAAAAGTTTATCTAATTCCTCTCGTGGAATTCCTCGTTCATCAGCAAAATGATATAGCATTTGAAGTTCTAATACGTCAAATTGATCATCGGATAATGCCATTTGATACAATCTCAAAAAATGGCTTTTTAGTTCTAGTGTCATCATGTTTTGTACTGTTTATTTAGATAAGTTTTCGCAGGCAATTCCATCTCCGTCCGCATCGAGATTCTTGTAACAGCTTTTATTACTATTAAAAGTTGCTTGTGCTTGCGCCTGAGTTGTAAAATCACCGCAAGTTTTAGTTGGACAGTTGTTTTTTGCTGTTGTATCTGTTTTTTCTGATGAGGACGAATCTGAACATGCCATTGGCAATCCTAATAGCAATAGTGCTAAAAATAATATCAGACATCCGTTATTTTTATTCGAAAAAGATTTGGATCTGTTATTAGTATAATGTCCTTGAACATAAGTTCCATCTTTTTTAAAATATGCTTTTCTATATCCCATAGTTATAAATGTTTTAGTGTGTAAATTAAAAGTGTTGTAAATCCTGTAAAAGCAATAAGTACCATACAACCGCTATTTTGATATCTTAGCCCAGGTATTCCCGTCTTAACCGAATAGCTATTCTTACTAAACGTCCCCATTTTTGTTCTTAAACTTGGAGAAATACCGGATTGACTTAGGTTTATGCCGAGCCCACCTCCGAGTTTTATTCTCTTTTGAAATCGAAATCCCATGGCAGTTTAATTGGTATGACAATCAGGACAGCAGATTTTGCAGCCATTGGATTGAGGATAGGTTTTCTTTGCTTCGATAATGGCAGGTTCACAGGAAGCATATTCACCTAAGTATTTTCTATTGGCAGAAATTGGTAAATGGCTGCAATCGCTTGTATGGACTTCATGATCTTTACTTTCTTGTGCATTTTTGTTTACGTAATAAATTTTCATAATTTTTCAGGTTTAATTAATAGTTTGATTTTTAATTATTCAAATGTAAACCCAATAGAAACCAGTATTTTACGGAAAACCGTAAACCATAAGAATTTAGAATCGAGCCATAAAAAAAGCCCCCGAAGGAGCTTGATAAATGATGGTATGGACTAGTAAAAGACTTAAATAATCCCCATATCTTTGGCAATAGAAACCAGATGAATCGTATTATTGGCCTTAAAAAAGTCCTTTAGTTTTGAGATTCTTTTTTCGATGGTGCTTTTGCTGTTTGGCTTTATCCCCAATTCTTTAAAAGTTTCAGTAAAATCGTCTTGTGGGGTTCCCAAAGACAAATGTTTTATGATTAACACATCAAAATCATCTATTTCGTAATTGTTATTTTCCTTAATTGCAGAAGCAATATCCGGCGAAATGTACTGTTGATTGGACAGCACTAAATGAATTGCTTTTTTTAACTCTTCAATGCTATTTCTGCCTTTCAATACAAAACCATCGATTCCGGATTTATCAAAAAGTGATTTTATGCGATAGCCTTTGTCTTCGACAGAGTAGGCAATGATCTTAATATGTGGTTGTAAATTGCGAACCTCCTGTATGAGTTCATCACCATTGGCAATTTTTACTTCGCGATGATCGGTTTTGAAAGACAAATCGCTAATTAGTAAATCATAAGGTTCGTTGTCCTGAACTGCTTTTCGTACTTTTAGAAAAGCATCATCACAATATTTAGCATGTTGATAATTGATAATGCCTAAATCATCAAGGGCTTGCTCTATTCCTAAATTGATGCTATCCAAATCCTCAGCAATTATTACTTTTTTAAACATATAAAGTTTATTTTGGCGTTGATATTTTAACTCTGAATCCATTGTCAGGTTCAGTGTCAAAAATAATAGTTCCTTTTATAGTCAGAATACGGTTTTCCATATTCTGCAAACCATTTTTGATGATTTTTTCTTTTGTGCATCCTTTTCCCTTATCTACATAATCAATAAGCAGTGCTTTTGCGTTACTGTCAAATTTTACCATCACCACAGGGGCCTGACTGTGTTTTTTCATATTGACCATCAATTCCTGTAAAACGCGATAAATAGTAACTTTTTTAATTTCGTCGACCGCTTCCCAGTTTATTTTTTCGATATTGTTTACAATGACGTTTGTGGTACTGCTGTTATAAGTAGAGAGCATCTCTTTTAAGGTTGCTGAATAATTTGCACCTGTGTCGATATCATTATTTTCTCTCGAAATCCCTCTCACACGGGCATAAATATCGTCTAATTTCTGGAGTAGATTTTCTTTGGTGTTTGCTGTAGCTAAAGGTTGTGTTTCTGCGAAAGTGATGGCATGAAAAACATCATTCGCTAATTCGTCATGGATTTTCTTCGAAATTCGTTTCTCCGTATCATAAGAAGTCTGAATTTTTTCTATTCTGTGTTTGTTCAGATAGTACCTTCTGTATACGATCACAAGTGGTATGAGAAGAGCAAAAATGATCAGGAGTACAAATTTTTGATATTCTGCTTTTTGTAAGGACACTAAATCCTCTGCTTTTTCTAAACGAAGTTTCTGGTTTTCGTCTTTTTCTTTTTTGGAATCGTATTTGATTTTGGCAAACTTATTTTTAAAGTTGTTTCGGATCTTGATGATACTATCGTTTAATGTAATATACTTTTGAGCATATTTTGTATCGGCATCATTTGATATTAATAAGGATAAAGCTTTGAGACGCTCATCAATACTATTAAATTTTGTCGCTATCGCATAAGCACTTTGAGCATATTGATTAGATTTTTGACGATCAGTTTCAGCAAAATATTCCGCTAAATGGAGATAACTTTCAATACTTCCATAAGAATCATCGATTTGTTTTCGGAGTTCCAGACTTTTATTCATTAGTTGAAGCCCTTTGTCATTGACTCCTTTTTTAAAATAGGCGTATCCCAGATTGTCAAGAACTCTGGCTTTTCCTTTATGAAGTTCAGAATCGTCTAATATTTTTGAATCCAGAATTGACTTTAAAATAGTAATTGCCTGATCGTATTTCTTTTGTTTAATGTAAACGACTGCAATATTATTTAATGGAGATTGCTTTGATGTAGTATCTTTAGCCTCTTTTATTGCTTCGTTATAATAGGAAGCAGCATCATCGTATAAGGAGAGTTCTTTGTCTGCAATTCCGAAATAATTATTAATTGAAGCCGAATAATTATAGTCCTTCCTAACAAAGGGTAAAGCCTCTGTCAATGTCTCTTTACTACCATAATAATCGCCGTTTATTTGTTGAATAGACGCCATCATGACAAGATTATAAGTAATATTAGAGCTGTCTTTTATGGACTCAAAAAGTATTTTTGATTTATTGAAGTAGTAAAATGCACTATTGAATTTTTTGTCATCAAGGTAATTCAGTGCTTTTTCCCGCAAAGAATGAGCTTCTTTTTTGCGAGAGTCCGGCTGTATTGAAACGGTTGTTTTTTCTTTACAGGAAAGGAAAAGTATAAAAATAAATAAACAAAAAAACGGGGATCGTAGCATGAAAGTTACTTTCCCCGAATTTAGTAATTAATAGTAAACGAACTACTTTAATCTATTATTTTTTTGGTGGTTTGATTGGAATTGGATCATCTCCGGGACCTTCATCAGTTGCTTGTGTTTCATATTTCAGACTTTCTTTTTTTAGATCTGTTTTTTTGTCGGCTGTTTCATAGTCGTCAGCTGTGCAAGAAAATAATGTAGTAGTCAATAGCGCAAATGTTCCCAAGTATATTAATTTTTTCATGATATTAAATTTTAAAAGTGGACATGGGTATGGCCGTCCGGATTCTGTCCGGATCTTGTTAAAGCAATACCAATTGAGGTTGGGAAGTGAAGTGCGTAGAACAGTATGATTTTATTTATACTTCCCGGATAAAGTCCGTCTTACGGTTTTCCGCACTCTTTAATTGAACTAGTTTTGTACATTTGTTTTTGACCTGCAGATCAAATCGATAACTAATCTGAGGACAAAGGAATGGCAGTTTTACTTTTGAATTTATAGAAGATTCTTATATTTCCGATCATTCCAGTTTTTCTAATAATTCCGCAGAAACTTATGAGCAACATTACTATTGAAGATTATAAAAGAGCAATTAGAGCTAAGTATAAAATTGCTACTGCAGAGGATGTGTCCGGTATTTTGTCTAATCCAAAACCAGCTGAGATTAGAAATTTTTATTTTCGAATTTTTGAAAAAGGTGTGGGAAAAATTGATACGGAAATTATGGAAATATTTTTCGAAACCAGGGAAAGTTTTCCATTGAAAAGAGCCATTGAAAACTGTAACACTGGAAAGTTAAAGCCTATTATCTCTTTCTTGCAAGGTGGAAATACAGAGAATGGACCTAGAATAGAAATGGCAGCTATTTTAGTTGATTTTAAACCGCGTCCTTTCAGAAATTTTGAAGATAATAAAGGGATAAGTGAAGAAAATAAAACAATTGAAGATCTGAATGGATCAGAGCAATTTATTTTAGAAGTAGAAAAAGCGGAAGAAGTAGAAAAAGTAGAAAAAGTAGAAAAAGGTGAAGATCAAAATGGAAAGCAAGCTTTATTAAAAGATAATTTAGTTAATACTGTACCATCTGGAAAAAGTATTAGAGAACGATTTAACAACAAAGTAAAATTGACGATAGCAGGAATTTCAATAGTTTTCTGTTTAGGGTTTTTAATAAGTTATTATTTATATCCTAAGAAACAGTGCATGCAATGGACAGGAGATCATTATGAAAAAGTAGATTGCGTTCAGGAAGTAAAAAGTTTAGTAGGGTTTAATAGTATCAAATCTTTTGAAGAGCAGCAGTTTGAGCTAAAGAAAATTGAAGTTTGCGATACAACAACGTATCTTAAGAATGGCCAGCCGATTATCTGGTACGGAAAAATTAATAATAAAGTTGATTTCTTTAATATAGACGGGTGGAACCCCATAAATGGTAAACAATTAAGACCAGTAACAGATCATATATTTAATAAGTACAAAGAAGATTGTCAGTCCAAAAACAGAAAAAAATAGTTTGATGGACTTTGGTGAAACAAGGGCATAAAAAAAGCACTTCTTATTACGGAAGTGCTTTTTTTATTGGGGATGACAGATTAATAATAATTTCCGGTAATGTCGGTACTCTTATTAAAATTCTCTGATTTTTTTTCCTTGATTTTTTTATAACAAGCAGATGTCAGCATTGGTATAGCCAGACCTGCAATAAAAGCCCCTGCTTTGTCATGTCCGGTTTTCTTTAAAGCTGCACCAACTAAAAGTGAACCTACTCCGGCACAAATCAATTGTTTGACAGAGATTTTTGATGTATTATCTTCTAATAAAGGGGTATTTGCTGCTAGTAATGGATTAATGAAATTTGCCATATTCTGTTTTGTTTTTTTAATTAGACATTTTTAAAATCTGAAAATCAGTTCAGATTCGGTTTTCAGCTATAAACCTGTAATTGTAGAGGTTTATAGCTTTTTTATTAGTTCTTTTTAGTAAATCTTCTTTTTAGGATATTAATCTCTTGTGCGATCCGTATCCTTTTTTTGCCCGGATTCTTTCTCTTTGTCTTTAGAAAAATTTGGATGATCATTTATAAACTCTTCTACAGTCTGAGTATTACCATTATTTAGCTTCGATTTATGAAGATTTTCTACGGTGTCTTTTTCCGGACAATGATCGTTGTCGGGATCATAATTCTTTTCTACCATAACGCTTTTGATTTAAAAATTAACCTCAATAGGTTGTATGTATCAAAATTAAGGCCATAAACCGTTTTTACTTTATAGAATTTAGATTTCTAATTACATAATTTTCAGCGAAAAACGGTTACTGTTTTGGATATAACAGTTTAACCGGAAATTAGCGTAATACAATGACTGTAATAAGATGTTTTTGAAAAGGAATTGATAAAACGTAGACCCTTCTTTAGAGCAGCTGTAGTTGGATTGTTTTAAAACAGGATACAAATAATGCAATTTGAGATTTCCGTTTATGACCTAAAAATACTCAGTTGTGTGTAAAAAGTAAACCATTTTTGAGGAATAGAATTTTTAAGGTCTTTTTAAGTTTAGTGTTAATTTATTGGTAGTTAATGTTTTATGTACGTAAAAGTGGTTTCTGCCTGTTTGTCATAAAATATAATATTCCAATAGCAGAATTGTATTTGTAAATTAGCTGTCAAATAAATAAATCCAAATGACAGTACTTACATTTACCCTGATTATGATTCTGGGTGCATTTTTAGCTGGTTTTATAGGTTCTTTATCAGGATTAGGCGGCGGGATTATTATCATACCCCTTTTGACGATTGTTCTTGGAGTCGATATTCATTATGCCATCGGTGCTGCTTTGGTTTCTGTAATTGCCACTTCATCGGGTTCGGCTGCTGCTTATGTAAAAGAAGGGATCACCAACATGCGTTTGGGGATTTTTCTTGAAATCGCAACCACAATCGGAGCGGTTTGCGGAGCATTACTCTCTACAATTGCGCCAACTTCTTTTATTGCAGTCTTATTTGGACTGACCTTAATTTTCTCTGCCATAAATTCATTAAGAAAAAAGACAGAACATATTGTTTTGGAATCAAGTCCATTAGCCAAAAAGTTAAAATTAGAAGGAACCTATCCTACGCACAATGGAGAATTGGTGACTTACGGAACAAAAAATGTATTGGGAGGATTCAGCATGATGGGAATTGCGGGAATGATGTCAGGACTATTAGGAATTGGTTCAGGCGCCTTTAAAGTAATTGCAATGGACAATATCATGCGGGTTCCGTTTAAAGTATCTACCACAACCAGTAATTTTATGATGGGAGTAACTGCAATGGCGAGTTCTGTTATTTACATTCAAAAAGGATATATCGAACCGGGAATCTGTATGCCAGTTGTAATAGGAGTACTGTTCGGAGCCATGGCGGGAGCTAAAATTCTGGTGAAAACAGATCCTAAAAAACTGCGCATCTTTTTTGCCTGTCTTATTTTTGTACTGGCCTTAAACATGATCTACAGTGGACTTAATGGAAAAATCTAAGCATATGACACAGGAAAAATTTGGAGAAAAAGATTTTCAGACTATTATAGGTAATTTATTGCGTTATGGGGTTTGGACTTCGTTATCCGTAGCATTTATTGGAGGTATTGTATATCTGTTGCATCACGGCAACGAGCTTGAAGACTATTCTGTTTTTAAAGAAAATGACCGAAATATTTTCGAAGTAATTACCGCAGTATACCAAGGTGTAATTCAGGGAAGGGGAGAATCGATAATATTTCTGGGTATTGTATTGCTTTTCCTGACGCCGGTTTTCAGAGTATTATTGTCATTGTTTTCATTCTTTTTAGAGAAAGATTACCTATATGTTGTCATTACCACAATCGTTATTGGAATAATTGTACTGAGTATTTCATTTGGTTTCTCGCATTAAAGAGGTTCAGAGTTGCTGAGGTACTAAGATAATGAGATAATGAGGCTGTGGTAATGAGGTAATGAGGTTCAAAGGCGCACAGCTTTTTTTCAATAGCCTCCAACTTCAGCTGGAGGTATAAAAGAAGGATATAAAAGGCTTTAGCCAAATCTCAGCATCTCAGTATCTCAGTACCTTAGTGCCTCAGTACCTTTTCAACTTTGAGCTAGAACTACTTCTCTAAAATCATTGTAATTCCTTGTCCGCCTGCGGCACAAATAGAAATGAAACCCCTTCCGGAGCCTTTTTCGTTTAGTAATTTGGCCATTACGCCAATTATTCTTCCTCCCGTAGCTGCAAACGGGTGAGCGGCGGCCAGACTGCTTCCTTTTACATTAAGTTTGCTTCTGTCTATGGCACCTAGATGTTTTTTAAGACCAATTTCTTTGCTAAGTTCGGGGCTCTCCCAAATTTTGAGCGTGGCTAAAACCTGAGCAGCAAAAGCTTCGTGAATTTCATAATAATCAAAATCCTGCAAAGAAAGATTGGCTTTCTCCAACATTCGCGATGCAGCAAATAAAGGGGCTAACAATAAATTTTGTTGGTTTTTGACATATTCAATAGCAGCTACTTCTGCGTGGGTGATGTAAGCCAAAATCGGTAAGCCGTGTTCTTTTGCCCATTCTTCACTGGCCAAGAGTATACTCGAAGCACCATCAGTAAGCGGAGTAGAGTTACCTGCTGTGAGCGTTCCGTTGATTTTATCAAAAGCAGGAGCTAATTTGGAGAGTTTTTCCAGTGTGCTGTCTTTTCTTAAATTGTTGTCTCTGTCAAGTCCGTTAAACGGACTAATCATATCAGCAAAAAAGCCTTCATCATAAGCTTTTGCCATATTCAGATGACTTTGTAAGGCCAGTTTGTCCTGATCTTCTCTTGTGATTTGGTAATATTTAGCCGTGATTTCTGTGTGTCCACCCATAGAAAGTCCGGTTTGTGATTCTTCGTTTTTTGGCACTAAGGGCGTTAGATCCTTTGGTCGGATTTTCAGAAACAACTTGATTTTTTCCCCTAATGATTTTGCTTTTCTTGCCTGGAGCAATATTTTTCTGAGCTTTTCACTCACCGCAATTGGCATGTCGCTGATCGAATCAACCCCGCAAGCAATTCCGGATTCTATTTGTCCAAGGGCAATTTTGTTGGCGATGTAGATGGCACTTTCAATTCCTGTATCGCAGGCTTGCTGCAAATCGCAGGCAGGTGTTGCAGGATCAAGAGCAGTCTTCATCACACATTCTCTTATTAGATTATTATCTGCTGTATGTTTGATTACAGCACCACCAACCACTTCTCCAAGCAATTGACCTTGCAGTTTGTATTTCTCGATAAGACCATCAAGTGTAGCGGTCATCATTTGTAAATTACTTACATCCGAATAGAAAGTATTAGCCCTGGCAAACGGAATTCGGTTATATCCAACAATGGCTACTTTTCTAATTTTATCCTGATTTTCCATAGTGATTGTATTAAGTTCTTATTGGGTAATAAAAGTACGACGATCTTGTTGTAAATCATAGGTAAGGTTTTGCAATTTAGTATTGAGATTTTTTTCAACGAATCTCATTACTTTTTATAAACTCCATCCTTTTCTTTAAAAGCCCATTCTGCCATGGCATGAATTACAGGAATCAAACCATTTCCGGCATTGCTTAATTTATAGGTTACAAACGGAGGTACAACCGGCTTGGCTTCTCTGATTACCAAACCATCGGCTTCCAGTTGTTTCAGGTGCTGAATAAGCATCTTTTCGGTTATGGCCGGGATGGCTCTTTTTAATTCGCTGTAGCGCTTATTACTGGTTGATAAATGGTAAAGGATTATGGGTTTCCAGTATCCGCCAATTTTTTCCATTACATAAGTCACAGGACAGGTGTCTAATGCGTATTGTTTGTTTTCCTGTATTGTAGAGGCTTCTTTGATTGCTGTCATGATACATACTTTAGGGTAAGTACTTGTATAAAAGTAAGTACAAATATACCTTTGTTTTTATAAATTTAAAACAAATTAAAGATGAAAATTATACTTTCAGGTTCTTTAGGAAACATAGGAAAGCCATTGGCAAACAAACTGGTAGCTGCCGGACATGATGTAACGGTAATCAGCAGTAATGCCGATAAAAAAGAAGCAATTGAAAAAATAGGAGCAAAAGCGGCTATTGGTTCGGTTAGTGACGTTGCTTTTTTGACTGATACTTTTATCGGAGCTGACGCTATTTTTGCAATGACACCACCCAATTTAGGAGGAAAAAATGTGGTTTCTAATACCGTTGCGGCCGGAGAAGCTTTCGCGAAAGCAATACAAACCGCAAATATTAAGCGTGTAGTAATGCTTAGTAGTATCGGTGCAGATTTACCAGGTGGAACGGGACCAATTGCAGGACTTCATCATATAGAGGCAGTTTACAATAAATTAGAAAGTGCAGCGGTTACCTTTCTGCGTGCCGGATTTTTCTATACCAATTTGTACAATGATGTCCCGATGATTAAAGGTGCCGGAATTATGGGCGCTAATTATCCTGTTGGTATTAAAATGCCGTTAGTACATCCCGAAGACATTGCAACCGCAGTGGCGGAAGAGTTGTTAAAAGAAGCTACAGGTAAAAATATCCGTTATATCATTAGCGATGTACGAACTCCCGGTGAAATCGCAAAAGCAGTAGGATTAGCCATTGACAAAACCGATTTACCTTGGGTTGAGTTTACGGATGAACAATCTTTGCAGGGGATGATACAGGCGGGATTGCCCGAAGAAATTGCCGGTTTGTATACCGAAATGGGTTCAGGTTTGCGAAGTGGTAAAATTACAGAAGATTTTATAAAAGGAAATTTCTCTATTGATGGAAAAATCAAATTGGAGGATTTTGCAAAAGAATTTGCTGAGAAATTTTAAGTCCAATAGAATATAAACTAAAAGCCGTCAAATGGATACTTGACGGCTTTTGGTTTTTTTGAATCAGAACTGATTTTAGGTTGAAAAAGTCAGACCTTTTGCTTTAAAGTTACTAAACAATACCTGACGGGCATTGCTGACTGTTTCTTCAGTTTTGTAAATACTGCACCAGAATTTAATCTGGATTTTAAATTTGCCTTCAGAAATGGCAGTGTAATAAATTTGTGAAGGTTTTGTATCGTTAACTAAAGGAATCGTTTGCAGGGACTCGTTTATGATGCTATTAATGGCTTCTGGTAAACTATCTCCTGTAATTTCAATAGAAACCTCGACCAACTTAAAATTGTCCGTGTACGTCCAGTTTGTGATGTTTTGAGACAATAGGTTTCCGTTCGGAATAATGATCTCGGCTCCATTTGAGGCATTAATTTTTGTGGTACGCAATCCCATAGATTTTACGCGGCCTGATTCAGAGCTAATATCTACTACATCTCCAATTTGTATGGGTTTATCGAAGATCAGAATAATACCCGAAACGAAGTTACTGACTATGTTTTGCAATCCAAGTCCGACTCCTACACCTAAAGCCCCTAAAAGAATGCTTAATTTGTCTAAAGGCATACCCGAAGCTGCTACCGCCAGAAGATATCCCACAATTAAAACAACAAGTCGGGTGATCAGTAATCTGGAATGTTGTCTTTTGTTGATGTTTTCTTCGTTTTCATCATCAATCTCTCCAAAAAAGTAAGCGACGTATTTTTGCAGCAAATGTGCAACCCAGATAATGATAAAAAACAATAAAATGTTGCCTAAGGTAAAGGTAATGCTACCAATGGTATTAGGATGACTAAGCAGCAATCCGAACGAAGCCCGAAGTGATTCCCAGATATTCAAATTAGAAGCAATCACAACCAGCCACATATAACTGATGATTATAATAAAGGGTTTTTTTAAAGTATCTGATAAACTTTCGTGATCGAAAATCTTCTCAATTCCGCGCTTAACTCTGGTCGTGTAGATTTGTAGAATAATAACTTCTAAGATTATTTTTAAAAGAACACTCAGGGCGATAATTTGCGTAAGGGAAATAAAAGCCGTTAAACTTAGCATATTTGAAAGCGAAACGCGTCCGAAAATATTGTAAAGTATCGATAAACCATTAAATCCAACAAAAAGAATACTAGCCCATTTAAAGAACCCTTTAATGTACAATTCGTCTTTCACACTTTTGATCTGAACCAGTCCATAGCGTATTCCACATAGGTTTATGATAATAAAGCAACAACGTTGCAATAACCCAACGCTGATGAATAAATCAAGGAAACAGAGGGCAAAAAACAGTCCCAAAAGAAAGGTCCAGTTTCTCATCGCATTTGTTGACCACTTGTTTTTGAAAAGGATCGTAAGAATTCCAAGCAGAATAAGCTGAAGTATTTCGATAAATAAAGCCGGAGCATACAGATTGCTCACCACGGCAATGTTAAGGCCTATTACGGCTACAGGAATCAGAATGCCTCTGTTGAGGTATTTAAAATTAAAAAGAGACAAGTTCTCGGCATGACCGTTGCTTTTCAGGTATTTAATATTGCGAGAGATGTACCAACCCAATAAACCTATGAAAAAAGCTAAGGTAAATAAGCCACCGGCACAATAACCCAGATAGTAGATTGCGACATGTTCTTCGACAATTATTTTTGATTTGATGGTCTGGGCTACTTTCTTTCTGGGTACAGAATCGGTTACATTCCATAAAAAAGGATATTCTTTTTTAAGGATACTGATTCCGGTTTTTTCAAGTTTGCTTTCTACGGCGATAAGCGCATTAGAAACGGCAATTTTTCTTTGTACGGTCAGCCTTTTGTATTTGTTTAATACGCCTTGGTTTTTAGTCATCAGACTGTCCGTATTCTTGTATTTTTTTCTAAGATTAGCAAATTCATTCTTAAAATTTTTACGACGGATCGTATCCTTTAAAAGTCCTATTAATGTTTTGTCTTTACGCAATTCGATAAATCGGTCTTTGATTTTTTCAAGATTTTTATTGCGCAAGTTGATGGCGTCATTCTGTTCGTCCAATTGTTGTTGGATTTCTTTTAAAACAACACGATACATTTGTTGGTTGCGCACATTTGGATTGGCGTCTTTGAGACTTTCTAAAATTAAATCCAGTTTGCTTTGGGTTCCTTTAATCTCTCCAAAAAGGTGATGACTTGCTCCGTCAAAATCGGCATCGTTGTATGCTGTTTCCATTACCGTGCTGGCCTTTTCAATTGCCATCAGATAATCGCTGTCGGTTGCGGTTTCTTCAAATAATTTAGAACGGCCTTCTGTTTTTTTAGCCGGAGTTTGCGAGTAGGTAAGTGTGGTAAAAAACAACAACGTCAATAAACTCAGAAAACGCGTAAAACTTCTTTTTTGAATCATAAAATTTGGGAATGAATTAAGGGCTCAAATTTAATTTTTTTTGAGGAACTTTCGTTAAAATCAGTCATGATTTAAGAGAAAGTTTTGGTTAGAAAATCAAAAGTTAAACGTCTTAGCGGTTCGGAAATAAAAAGAGGCTTTTTTAGAGGTGTAAGACTTGCTTTTTTACTGAAATTATATTTTGTAGGAATTGAGTTAATTGTATTGTAATTCAGTTTATTATGTTTCTTTATTTGAATTAATTGTTTATACTTTTATACAGAAAACTCCAATTGTGATAAATTGGAGTTTTTGCCATTTTGTCATTAAATTTTGTGTTAAAAAGAGTGTTTTTTAGCTTTAATTTTCACCTTCCAATAGCTATAAACGGTTATCGAATTTATGCAAGCCAATAGCCAAAGAACCGGACTTGTAAAAAAACTTTGATAGGTTCTTCCGTTTGGAATTTCGACCAAAGGAACGGTAATTAAGACATCCAATGATAATGCTGTGACGGACATAATTAAACCAAGAGTTAAACCGTGCATTTTTGAACTGTTTTTATAGTGAAAAGAAGCTCCGATTATAGCATATAAAACAATCAGCATCATTGCTATTAGGGTTTGCAGGTTAAAGTAATCTTTCACTATCGGAATTAGACCTAAAAGTGAAAAGGACAGACTAACACAAATCCAAACAAAAATACCGGGCAGCAGAATTTTTGAATAAGTCATCATCGTGATTTTAGACATTTACAGCATTCCAAATTCCGGTTTTTGCGATCTCTTTTGCATAAGCACTGAAATCGGTGGCTTTGCGGTTCAGCACTTTTTCGATGTCGTTGGTGATACTTGAATTTCTGCCGTCCAATACGTGTTCAAAAAGATAGTTGATCAGCCAGATATGATCTTCCGGAACTTGATATTCCCGTAGTTGCTGCGTGTATTCTTCCAGAGTTAAAGATTGAAATTGAATCTCTCGGTCAGTTGCTTTGGCAATTTCTTTAACCGCTTCGGGGAAGGTTAACAATCTTGGTCCGGTAAGTTCATAGGTTTGACTGTTGTGTTTGTCATTCAAAAGACATGCTGTAACAACATCGGCAATATCATCAGCGTCGGTAAAAGGTTCGAGAGCCTCTGCTCGGGGTAAGGCAACAAAGCCGGCTAAAATGGGCTCTAGAAAGAAGCTTTCGCTAAAATTTTGATTGAACCAGCTCGCTCTTATAATAGTCCAGCTTTTTGCGGTAGATTGTACTATTTCTTCACATACCTGTGCTTCTTTTTCACCTCTTCCGGATAAGAGAACCATTTTTTCAACGCCAAATTTATTTGCAAGACGTGTAAATTCGGTGATAATTTCCGGAGCGGAGGGAACAGCCAGATCGGGTTGAAAAGTGATGTAAACCGAATGAACCCCTTCAATAACTGCTGGCCAGGTTTCAGGATTCTCCCAATCAAAAGGATGCTCCGCAGTACGCGATCCTATGATGATTTCTATATCGTTTAGGTGTTGTAAACGTTCTACGACTCTTCGTCCGGTTTTTCCGTTAGCACCAAGTACTAAAATTTTCTTTTTGCTCATATCAATATTTTTTAAATGAATACTGATACAAAGGTGCCTGGTTTAAGGCTAAATCATTTGTTGCAAAAGAATTATAATTTGTTTGAAAAGTACTTTTGCTTTACGTCATTCGGACGGGTTGCGAATTTTTTATAAAAGGCATTAGAGAAAGAACTGATGCTTTCGTAACCCACTTCCCAAGCGGCTTCCTGAACCGTTTTATCCTTGTTTTGCAAGAGCTCATAAGCTTTGTTTAGTCGTTCTTCCTGAACAAATTTGAATACCGGAATGCCAAATATTTCCTTAAAGTTCTTTTTTAACTTGTTACTGTTAAGTCCAACCATTTTAGATAGTTGTGTTATAGAAGGAGGTTGAGAGTAATTGTGTGTAACGATTTCTTTTGCCTGAAAAATTTTGTCTTTGTCCTTATCCGAAAAGGCTTGTTTTTGATCACTTGCTAATAGTCCGAAAAAGTGCGCTAATAGTTCGTTGATCTGACTTTTCAGGAATAACAATCGGGTATTGTCGGTATAATTGGTATTGAAAATTTTCTGAACGGCCAGTTGCATATCCAAGGTCATATAAAAAGACGGGCCTTTTACAAAATGCTCCTGAGGGTTGAGCAATTGAGGCAGGTATTTTTCAAAAACTTCTTTTTCTGCTTGTGGTAAAGAGGGCAGATTTTTTAGTTTGGTGAAGATGCTAATCGACTGTAAAGGTTTATCGGGTTCAATTTTATGCGCAAATTCTACTTTCTGATTTCCAAAAAAGCAAATGGCCAAACCCGTGGTGTTAGTCAAGTATTTTGTTTGATTGTTGTGTTTTATTTCCAGTTCAACATTACCTGAACCATAAAAGGCAAATCCTACAGCGTCACCATCAATTTCACATTTCTGAACAAATGTTTTTGTTGTGTTGGATTGTTCAATCAAAACAATAAAGTCGTTTAATTCGATGATATCTGTTGTCATTGGTTTTTGCTTTAGAATTGGTTGGGGCAGGATGTCTTTTTCTGTTTTTTAATGAGTCAGTGTTATGAAATTTTGTTACGTCAAGATAGAAAAAGTTTTAGAATAAAGTGAATCAAGTTCAAAAGTTGTAGAATTTCTCTTTTGTTAGAAGTAGCAGATCTTATACTTTTTTTGCCATCGATTTTCAAAGGGGCATTTTCCAAATTTTCGCGTTGAGGGTCTCGCAAAGACACAAAGACGCCAAATTTTTCTTCTTATTTTTTAAGCTTTACTATTTTGTTTTCTAATTTCTCATTTTAGCTTTCTCGAAATGATAAGGGCTTTAAAGGTTTTTTACTTTTTTATTAAAACTTTGCGATTTTGCGACTTTGCGAGATTTTACTTCTTCACAACTTTTGGAATTGACTCAATAAAGGCTCAAAATTAATTCAAAGAGAAAGACTTTTTTAATTTTTATGTGTTTCAAAACCGTATTATGTAGGATGTTCATGTTTCATTTTATAGAATGAAACCTCTTTGCAAGTTATTGTTTAATACTTCTTGTTAATTTAGTAGGTATCAAAACAATAGTAACAATTGATTATTAAAAAGCGATTTCATTAAACAGCTGCTTATTTTTTTAATTTATTGTTTTATTTAAAAAGAGAAATATGTCCCTTCCCAACGAATTGTACAATACAAAATTTGCTGAATACATTGAATCGCTTAAGATTTTGTATTTGGTAGATGATAAATTTAAAACAATCTGTGATGAGTATTCGAAGAGTAGAATCAAAACAGAGAAGTACAGAAAGAAATTTGAAAAGGATTTTCGCAACCAGTTGGAGTTTGAAAACTTATCAAAAGAACTGGAAGAAGAGATATTGATTTATCTGATCCGGAAGGAATAAATAGCCCCTTGGACGCATTTTTTTAACACCTAGATTCATAGATAACATAGTCTAAAACAGGGCTGGGTTTAGCTTAATGGTTCTAAACCCTGTCTTTTTTGTGAGCAAGCTCTAATGCTGCAATAATTTGCCTTTTCATCAGCGTATGAGTGTAATCTTTGGCCTCAGCATAAGAAATCTGATATTTTCGTGGAATATCCCGGAATTGAACAGGGAAAGTTTCTAAGATCGTATCGTAATAACGATCAAGTTCGTTTTCTTGAGGCATTTCAAATTTCAATTGCAACTGAAATCTTCTCAATAAAGCGGTGTCAATACTGTGGTAATGATTGGTGGCACAAATGAGTAAACTGTCTGCAGGAAAGTAATCAATTAACTGAATGATGGTATTTACGAGACGTCTCATTTCTCCGACGTCTTTGTCTTCGCTATCGCGACTTTTCCCGATTTGATCAAATTCGTCCAAAAACAGCACTGCTTTTTCGCGAATCGCCTTGTCAAATAAGGCTTTTACATTTTTGGATGTCTCGCCAATACGGGCATTTATTAGAGTACTAAGATTTAAAATGACAATGTTTTTCCCCAAAGCCGTCGCAATTGCTTTTGCAGTCGTGGTTTTACCGCAGCCCGAATGACCGTAAAGCAGTATTTTATGATCTACTTTAAGATTGTATTTTTTTAATTCCTCCAGATAGTGATGCTCTTTGATCGTCTGCGCTAAGGCAGCTTTATTCTCGGGGCTAAAAAACAGATCTTTCAACGCAATTTTTTCAGTATCATTTACGATAAGCTCGGACAAATTCATTTGCAGTTTTTATTTGGTGCAAAAATAAAGCTTATTCTGTAATATAACAGCTTAAAATTTACTTGAGGTATATTTTGATGTCCAGATGCAATAAGGCTCCTGTTGGGCTTAAAACACTGCGTTTAGGAGTGATTAGGCAGTAGGGATGATCTGTCGGGTATAATTTTTAACACATAGAGACATAGCTAACAAAGCCGTAAAAAAAGACGTTTCACTTAACATAAATCACATAAGACTATGTGAAAAAAAAATGTAATTTTCTTAAAACTCTGGAAAAAGAATAACTCTAAATCTATGTTTCTATGTGTTAAAAAAAAATATGATCAACGGGTTATTTCAAGATTATAATAAGGCTTCTGGCGGGCTCAAAATATTGCGTTTAGGAGTGATTAGGTAGTAGGGATGATCTGTTGGGTGCGATTTTTTAACACATAGAGACATAGCAAAGAAAGCCGCAAAAAAGACGTTTCACTTAAAATAATTTACATTAAGACTATGTGAAAAAAATGTAATTTTCTTAAAAACTCTGGGAAAAGAACAACTCTAAATCTATGTTTCTATGTGTTAAAAAATTATGCTCAACAGGTTAGATATAATATTTATATTTGTTACAGAGAATCCAAATAGTATAAAAGAAACCCAATCAGGTACTTAGATGAAGAAAATCAGCATTTTTATAATTTTCGCTTTTTTACTGACGTATTCAGCAACGTTCTACGGTCAGCAAGTCAAACTCATTACGGTTGATCAGCTTCAAGAAAGAATCAAAAAAGGAAATGACAGTACCTATGTGGTGAATTTCTGGGCGACCTGGTGTGCACCCTGTATTAAAGAATTACCGTATTTTGAAAAATTGGGTCAGGAGTATAAATCAGAAAAACTGGTTGTATTGTTGATTAGTGTGGATTTTAAATCGAAATTGAGTTCGGCAGTCATTCCTTTTGTGAAAAGAAAAAAGATAAAAAATGAGGTTTTTCTTCTCAACGAAAGCAATCCACAGGAATATATCGATCGTATAGAACCATCGTGGTCGGGGAGTATTCCGGCAACACTATTTATTAAAAAGGAGAAACGAAAATTCACCGAAAGTGAACTTACCTACGAACAATTATTAACCGAGTATAAAAAACTATAAATCATGAAAAAGTACATCACCATTATGTTGTTTTTGACTGCCTTTCTTTCTCAGGCGCAAAGCAAAACTTTAAAGGCCGGAGAGACGGCACCGGATTTTAAACTTAAAAATGTAGACAACAAAGACGTTTCTTTTGAAAGCTTTCCAAAAGCAAAAGGCTTTATTGTGGTTTTTACGTGCAATACCTGTCCGTACGCCAAAGCATATGAGCAAAGAATAATTGACCTGGACAAAAAATTTAAACCCGAAGGATATCCTGTAATTGCCATTAATCCAAATGATCCGGAAGCATCAAAAGCTGATACGTTTGATAAAATGCAGGATTTGGCTAAAGATAAAAAATACGCTTTCCCTTATTTATTTGATAAAGGACAGTTGGTAACCGATCAATATGGAGCCAAACATACACCACATCTTTTTGTGGTGTCTAAAAGTGCAAAAGGAACTTTTGTAGAATATACCGGTGCAATTGACAATGACCCTGAAGGAGACAAAGCAGAAAAAACAAAGTATGTCGAAGACGTAATTTCGGCCTTACAAAAGAATCAAAAGCCAACTATAACGGAAACGAAAGAAATTGGTTGTACAGTGAAAAGAAAAGCGAAAGCATAATTGGATTAATACCGCTAAAATAGTGTAAAAACGCCTCAAATTTTGAGGCGTTTTTTTATTTCTGACTTTGTGTTTTGGTCAAATCTTAGAAGCTCCCCTAGGAGTTGGTCTCTATAATGCTTTTTACGATACTGATGAAAGTGTCCGTATTTTCAATTTCCTGTTTGATATAAGAGTCAAAATCCAATAAATTGAACCGCTCTATCATATCCTTTTTTGTGTATTTTATTATTGATTCGAGACTTCGGCTATCTGTTTCGTGCATTCGGTTTAATTGACGCTGTTTGCTTTCCAGATATTTTAAAGATTCTTTTAATGTTTGAATGTTTATTTTTTCCACCTGTTACTTTGTTTAATGGTGAATAATCAGGAATGAGGTAAAGTTCAATAGCTCCAAAAAACGTATTATTCATTTGAATTCACCTCATTCAAGAGTATCCTTTCTTACAAATACGCTCAAATAGGTAATTTGGTTTTAGTAGAATTCTATTTTTTTTTTAGGAATAGGGTTCAAGTCCAAAAGTTTTACGGAAGTAAAAATCTTGCCAATTCGCAAAACCGAAAAGTATTTTTCAAATATAAGATGAAAACACTCAAATATCGATTTAAATCTATTTTACTGAGGGTTTGGTTGTTATTTTAATCGCGTGTAGTTTTTATGGAGTACAAAAAATAAGGACAGTATATATGGAAGTATTTGAAATCATTTCGTTTGCACCATCAGAAGGCCCGATTGGAACAATAATTAGATTGGTGTCTTCCGATAATAAGAATGTTGAACCGGAGTCTTTGGTATTGGAAGGTGTTGAGTTTGCCTGTAGTAACAATAGAAGATTAAATTCTGCTTTTACTACTTCCGGTGTAGTAAATGAATCCTATACTCATTTTTCAGTTAAAGTTCCCCCTGATGTTTCTGAGGGAGAATCGTATGTCATCATTTTCAGGTTTAAGAAAAAATCAGAATATGGAAGTAAAGTTTATTTTATTACCTATCCTTTTAACGATCTTTTCGTCGTCAAAGAAAAAGACTAAGGTATTCGTGCGATACAATGTAATATTTTAGGAATAAGCATCGGGTCATTAGGGATTGTTTTTTAAGTTCAATTTCTCGATATTTTTACTAATAACGTTTTGGTCCGCTGTCGTTCTGGCTAACTCCAAAGCTGTTTCAAATTGTTTCAAGGCTTTTTTTGTGTCAAAATCCGCATATAGATTTCCAAGCAAAGAATAATAAAAATGATTGTCGGTCAAATTGAGTTTCTCGGCTTCTACAATGGCTTCTTTTTTGCTTTTTACTTTTGATAAAGCATAGGTTCTGTTTAGCGCGACAATAGGAGAATATTCTAAAATGATCAGATTGTTGTATAATTCCAGAATATGTTGCCATTTTTCGGTTGTGTCTTCTTTAATCGTATGCCAATAGGCAATTCCGGCTTCAAGATGGTATTTTGAAAGGGTACTCCCGGTAGAAGATTGGCTCAGAAAATACATTCCACGATCTATTAATTCCTGATTCCAAAAGCGATTGATCCTGATCGACGTATAAGATAATTTCTCCGTTTTCGGCTGTTCTGGCCTCAAATCGGGAAGAATGGAAACACATTAGAGCCATTAAAGCATTCGTTTCCGGTAAATTGGTGTTTTTGTTGCTAATTAATAAATAGGTAAGACGCATGGCTTCGGCACACAGATCTTCGCGTAACATCGTATTTTGTGAAGTAGAGTAGTAGCCTTCGGAGTAAAGAAGGTAAATGGTTTTCAAAACGGTACTTATTCGTTCCTTTATTTCCGAAATACTAGGATTTTGAATTTTAATATCTTCTTCTTTAAGCTTTTCTTTGGCGCGGTTGATTCTTTTGTAAATGACTTCTTTATTGGAAAGGAAAGCATCGGAGATTTCATTGATTCCAAAACCACACAGTAGATTTAGTGCCAGTGCAATCTGTGCTTCGTTGGAATTACAAGGATTGCAAACTGTAAAAATCATTGCCAATTGACTGTCGGCAATATTCTGATCCGATAAATCAATGTCGACCTCGGGATTGTTTAGTGGGGTGTTGTATTTTATTTCAGCGGCTACTTTGGTTTCAAAAAGAGTATTTCTTTTCAAATAGTTCTTGGTTTTGTTTTTGGCAACGGTATAGAGCCAGGCGGCCGGGTTTTCAGGTATTCCTTTTATAGCCCAGGTCTCTGAAGCAGACAAAAAGGTATCACTCACGATATCTTCGGCAATTTCGATATGATGAATACCAAACAGGTTACAAAGAACAGAAACAATTTTTTGATATTCGGTTCTGAATAAATGAGGTATAAGTTCTTTGTTCTCCATAGTATAAAGTAAAAATGCCCAAGTAAAGATACAAAGGCATTTTTAAAATTTGTCATTTGAAAGTTTAAACGCCCATACGAATTTCAACGTTTCCACCGAAATTTAAAACCGGACATCCCTGTGCGATTTCGGCTGCTTCCTCATAATCTTTGGCTTTGATTATAATTAACCCTCCAATTGATTCTTTGATTTCTACAAAGGGACCATCGGTGATTCCTTTATTAGAAGAAACCAATTTACCTTGTCCGTCCCAACGTTGTAAGGGTCTTGCTAATTTGTCTTGTGCTGCAAGGCTGCCAAACCAATTTTGCCATTGTTGTAAATGTTGTTGCAATTCTTCGGGTGAAGGCTGTGTCTCTTTGGTTATAAAATCTCTTCTGAAAATCAATAAAAATTCATTCATTTTTGTACGTTTTATAAGTTGTCAATTTGCGTTTGTAAAATAGTTTTGGCTACACACTGCTTTTATTCAAACAATAAAAATAGTGTTTTGCGGGATTAAAAAATCCAATTTAATTATCCAAATTGCCCTACTCTGTAAGTTCCCGGAGTATTAGCAAAAGCAATATTAATGCGATTCCAGGTATTTATTGTAGTAATGGCAAGTGTAAGATCTATTAATTCTTCTTCTGTAAATTCCTCTTGTGCAATATTGTAAATTTCATCGGGAACATCACAGGCATTTACGGCTTCTGCGTAGGCAAGAGCAATTCTTTCACGTTTTGTAAAGTAAGGAGTTTCTTTCCAGGCGCTTAATCCAAATAAACGTTGTGTAGTTTCGCCATTGGCCAATGCTTCTTTGGAGTGCATGTCTAAACAATAAGCACAGTTGTTAATTTGAGATATTCTAAAATCGATTAATTCCATAAGAGATCTATCGAGGCTTGATTTTTTCAAATAACCGGTAATTGCAAATAAAGTTCCGATTGCTTTTTGACCTTTTTCAAATACGTTAATTCTAGTTTCCATGTAGTGTAATTTTTAAATGTTTATACTCTAATAACAATTGAACTTTCAAAATTGGACAAAAAAAATAAAAAAAATGTAAAAAAAATGAACGTGAGCGTAAAAGTGAATGTTTACGGGACTTACGAACTGAAATAAAAAGAATTATTTGCTGTGTATTTTTATTTGAAAGTATTCCGGAAGGCGAAATCGTGTTGGAAATGGAGTTAGTAATGAGCAGTAAACACATTTAGAAAAGTAAAAAATACAAGATTAGCATTTTTAAAGAAGCATTTTATAAGTGATAAAGGTTTCTTAAATTGATTTGGAAACATTTTTGCTTGTAGTAAATTAGTAAGGCAATAACCTTAAAACAGTTGAATCATGAAAATAAAAATCATTTTTGCCACAGTATTGCTGGGTTTTGCAATATCGGCTAACGCGCAAAAGAGAATCAAAATTACCGAGCTTCCCGAAGCATCACAAGATTTTCTAAAAAAACATTTTAGTTACACCACTGTTGAAGTAGTCAAAAAAGACGCGGAACACGGTGAAAAAGGATATGAAGTCATACTGAAAGACGGAACCGAAGTAGAGTTCTGGAAAGACGGTTCCTATCGGGAGGTTGACGGAGGTAAGAAGCCAATTCCGACTGCATTTATTCCGGCAGCTGTTAAAGACTATGTCGCAAAAAACTATCCGAACGAAAAAATAACCCACATTGATTACGGTCACAAAGACCTCGATGTAGATTTAACGAACAAAATTGATCTTGAATTTACAAAAGAGGGCAAACTTCTAAAAGGAAAAAAAGAATAAATTAAACCGTGGAGTGCGGTTCAGGGAAATTGCAATTTTTTCAGATGGTTTGATGTGACTTGTTTGTTGTGAAAGGTGGAATGTAAAACATAAAACATGAAACATGAAACATGAAGCATGAAACATGAAACATGAAACATGAAACATGAAAAGAGGAGTAGGTAAATACTATTCCTCTTTTTTTTGCGTTAATACAGGAGTAATTTAAAATTCATTTTGAAGTACTTTTCAAAATTGATAGAATTGACGGTTGCAACACTTCAAAGCAATTGTATTTACTCATAATCTTAGCTTCCGGACACACAAAACCTGTGTAAACATTGTACAAGTGTATAAACTTTATACACACTAAATCGTATTGAATTATCGTAAATCCCTCAGAATCCATTTTATAGAATAATGGCACATGCATTGCTAAATGTGTTACTGTGAATTCCTGTTTTCGGGAAAATTTATTTAAAAGCCATAGGATAGAAATCAATAGAAGTACAATATGAAGAGTGAAACAATTATTTCAGAACAATTTTATACTACAAGCGACAATACAAACAATAACGAACATTCTGTAAGCAGTTCCATTTTTCGTTTTAAGAGTAAAACAGCAACCAATAACAGTGAAGAAAAGGCAAGTCCATTAGGTTTAATAGTCCTTGCAAGTACTTTTATACTGATGTTAACGGGCGCTTTTATGGTGCATCAATTTCAAACCGATTTTGATCAGTTTCAAATTGACCGAATAAATTCCAGTTGGGGATTTCCTTTTTTAATTTTAGCGATTGCTTTATTTGTCTTTCAAAGCGGTGTTTTTGCTTATAATTTATTTCTTTACCTGCGCTACAAACCAATCGAGTCCGTTTCGGATGATTTATTGCCAACCTGTACCGTTATCGTTCCTGCTTATAATGAAGGGAAATTGGTTTGGGATACTTTATTGAGTTTGGCCGAAAGTGATTTTCCGGAGCAAAAACTACAAATACTTGCTATTGATGATGGGAGTAAAGATGATACTTGGTACTGGATGCAACAAGCAAAAATAAAGTTAGGAGATCGTTTGACTATTTTTCAGCAACCTGAAAATGCCGGAAAACGACATGCACTTCACCGTGGATTTGAACTTGGTACGGGAGAAATTTTTGTAACCGTAGATAGCGATTCGATCGTAAAAAAGGATACTTTGAGAAATTTAGTGAGTCCTTTTATAATTGACGAAAAATGTGGTGCAGTCGCCGGGAATGTTCTTGTTTTGAATAATAAAAAAGCATTGCTTCCTAAAATGTTAAACGTAAGTTTTGTAATGAGTTTTGAATTTATGCGTTCTGCTGAAAGTAGTCTGGGATCGGTGCTTTGTACTCCGGGTGCAGCAGCGGCATACCGCAGAGATGCTGTTTTGGAATGTCTTCCGGAATGGATCAATCAAACCTTTATGGGACAACCTTCTGATATTGGAGAAGATCGTGCGATGACCAATATGATTCTAAAACAAGGACTTCATGTCTTGTTTCAGCGAAATGCTTTAGTGTTAACAAATGTGCCGGAAGAATATACCGGTCTATACAAAATGTTTATCAGATGGAGCAGGAGTAATGTGCGTGAGAATCTTATGATGGCACAATATGTTTTTAAAGATTTTAGAAAAGGATCTAAGTTTGGTACAAGACTTTTGTTTGTGAACCAATCTTTGCAAATCATTTTAGCATATCCGTTTCTGATTTTTATGCTGTTTTTTATACTGACACATCCGTTGTTATTTTTAAGCTCGACTTTGTTGAGTATCTTGATAGTGTCTACTTTTCCGGTTTTATTTTACGCCAAAAGATACAATTTTGCTGATTCACTATGGGCATATTCCTATAGTATATTCTACACCTTTAGTTTGTTCTGGATAACGCCTTACGCAATTGTTACAGCAAATAAAAGAGGATGGTTAACCCGTGGACTGTCGGATAAAAATTAAAAGTGAAAATTGAAGAGTAAAAAGTGAAAATTGTAATTTTGAATTGATTGAGATTAATTTGTTTGAAAAGCTCCTGTTCGACTGAACAGGAGCTTTCTTGTTTTATAACTTATTTAAATGGCAAACCTCTAAAAAGCTAAATTCTAATTAATTCGAGTTGCTGGCTAATTGTTTTTTTTTCAATCTGAATAGCCTCGAGCTTTAGCTCAATGTCATTAAGTTAAGAGCTTTTTCACGCAGATTTTGCAGATTTTGCGGATTTTTTTTATTACATCCTGCTAAAATCTGCAGATTTTGCGTGAGATTTTTTTAGACAATCTTATAACTTGTTTCATTTTAGTTATAAGAGAACTGGCAACTTGAATTAATTGATGACCTTTTTAGAATAAACAGTACCATTTGTATCTTTTAGTTTAATAATATACATCTGGTGATTGTTTAATACTGGTAAATCATAGTGGGTGGAATTAATTTTATCGAAATGAAATAAAACTTTACCGGTAATATCGTAAACATAGATTTCCTGCAATAGTATCTTATTGGCTTCAACCCTGAAAGAACCGTTGTTTTTATAGATAACATAAGATGGTAGCTCACTTTCGAAATTTTCAACACCCAATGTTCCACTTTTGATTATTATACCATAGTCTTCAACATCAAAAACATTTGATGAACTTGGATAACAGCCGGAGTCTGATATTGCTGCATCAGAGTAAGGGTCTAAATCAGAAGAAGAAGATCTGTAAACGATACGCATCGTTAAAATTTTATTACTTACAACCTGATTAGGAATTACAATATTGTGCGATAAAACAGTACGTAGTGTTTGGGTTTGGTCTCTCATTTGTTTACCGGCAAAGATGACTTCACTTTTATTAAAAACCCCGTCATTATTATAGTCAATCCAAGCTTTAACATAACTATTACGACTTGTTATAGTAGAGATAGAGGCTTGTAATTGGTAACTTTTAGAGGTTTGAACTTCGGTAATTTTTGAACATTTAAAATCAGAGTATTGTTCATTTAGACTTACAGGAGTTGTGTTTTGTATGGTGTTAAATTCTACTTTACTTAATGCTGCTCCAAAGTTTCCGCTTTGGTACGTTCCAAATTTACAAGACGGAGCAGTTCCGGTCTCGCCTATAGTAATAAGCTTTGATTTTGTTTTTGTAACAGTTCCTGCTGAAGTAGTGATGGCTAATGTTACATCATAAGTTCCGCCTTGTGTCAAAGCAAAACTTGGATTCTGCACCGTAGAGTTTAATGTTGTAGTGCCATTGGTAACAGTCCAAAGAAAACTAATGCCGGGATATTGGCTGTTTGGTAAAAGGCTGTTAGGGATACACGTTGAGGCATCTCTTAGTGTAACGCTATTATTAGAAGGGCAGATTATAGTTTTATCTGCAACAAAATCAACTTCTGCTTGTTGTACCGGTACTAAAGATAAATTTCCGTTTTGAGCCAATAAACCTTTTCGGGTTGTTTCTAATGTAGCGATCATTCTGTCGATTTGGTCTTGTGTAAACATGAATTTACAAGAGTTCGGAGAATACGACATTATATTATTCATAAAGTATTTATTACTTTTTAACGATAATCCAGTTCTCGAATCAACATAATTTAGAGCACATGCATTAATGTCTTCGTCTTTGTTTTTATCACAATCCTGATTTGTTTCGAGATGTGGCGGGGTATCTTCACAAAGATCCCCTGAAGCAGGGGCTAATGACGGACATGTAGTATCGGAACTTCCCTCAAAAGTATGACGTAGGCCTAATCCATGTCCTATTTCGTGTGCAATTGTTTTGTTATTGAGATCATAGGCAAGCGTTGCGTTAATAAAAGCCCCGTCTGTGCTTGTTCCGGGATAATAAGCATAACCGTTAACTCCTGGAACTTTTGCTAAATAAACATTGTAATATTTTTTTGGATCCCACTGCATGGCCGCTCTAATTTGGGAATCGGGCACTCCGGTCTTATCATTTATTCCGCCGCTAACGTAAGTAGCGTTGTTTGAATAATCATATCTTTCAATACCGTTAGTACAATTTCCTTTTGGATCACGTACTGCCAAAACAAATTCGATTTTAGAATCTAAACCATAACGCTTATCAAAATTCACATCACCATTTAAATAGCGATAGTATAGATTTAATCTTTTTACATAGTTTAAGACCACCTCTTCAGATAAATTTAATCCTGTTCCTAAAGCTTCACCTGTATGTATAATATGTATCACAATTGGAATTTGATAAAGAACAGTCGCGTTGTTTTTTGAGGTTTTTGAAAACTCGTCGCGTTCTTTTATCTTTTGCTGTAATTGCATTTCCTGCATTTTAAGAACAGCAGGGTCAATTTTATTTAATTCAATCTTAAAGCCGCATTTGTTATCAATATCCTGCGCCAGAATTTTTAAAGAGAATAATAAAAAGAGAATAAAGTAGTTTTTTTTCATAATAAAAGTGGGGTTAGTCGAATAGAGAATTATTTGGAAAAATAAGTCAAGTATTCATTAAAGTCAGCAAAAATGTAAAATATTTTGATATAAAGCATCATAAATAAGTAATAATTCTTATAATACTAAGATAGTTGTCAAAAAAAAGCATAACAGAAGTTATGCTTAAAACTAATAAAAAACTAAAAATTCATGAAACCTCTTTCTTTGTATTGGCACAAATATAAGATGAGCAGTTTGAAAGAGTTTGTACTGATTCATATATGATTTATATGAGTTTATATTTGTAAATAATATTTATATTAACGTTACTAAAAGTATGAATATTCTTGTTTTTATTTAAGAGGTAATTCTAAGATTATTGGATATATGAACATAAGTTGTCTTTAAGATTTCGTAATTCTCGATGCGCATAATTATTAAGCATGAGATAAATAGTGCTACGCGCTCCCTTTCTGAGTATTTGTTTTGAAGGGTAAATTGAATGAATGTAACGACTCTTTTACCTTTAAGATTAGAATCTCTAATGTAATTCTAATGATTTTCTAATCTGCTTATTTAGATTAAGTAAAAATAGATTGCTAGTTTTGCCTTCCTATTTTAAGAAATTCAAAAAAAATGCGTTTACTATTGCTCATGTTCTTGCTGGTTAATTTTTCGGCCTGGTCTCAAAACGGAAATGTTGGTGGAAAAGTTACTTTTAATGACAAGGAACATGCTTTTGGTGCAACAGTAATGGTCATGGGGACTCAAAAATACGTGGTGGTAGACAATGAGGGCCGATTTGAAATTAAGGGACTTCCTTATGGAGCGCATACTTTAGAGGTTTCTTCTGCAGAGGCTCAAACAAAAACAGTTGATATTGTTTTAGACCGTCCTTCTTTGACAGTTGCCATAACAGTAGAAAAGAAAGGGGCACAGGGTTTAAAGGAAGTTGTTATTCAAAAAACATCGGTTAAAAAAGAGATTATCAACAAAGGGTTTTCTGTAAACGTAATTGAGACGGAAGAAGCAGCCAAAAGAAATCTTCAAACAAACGATTTATTAGACCGATCCGTAGGGGTTAGAATTCGACAAAACGGGGGACTGGGTTCCAGAGTGGATTACAACCTAAACGGAATGTCAGGAAATGCAGTACGCGTATTTATTGACGGAATTTCGATTTCTACTTATGGCCCATCCTTCAGTTTAAATAGTATCCCACCGGCGCTAATAGAGCGTATCGAAGTGTACAAAGGCGTTATTCCCGCACACCTGGCTGATGATGCATTAGGTGGAGCTATCAACGTTATTCTTAAAAACGGAGCTAAAAATACTTTAAACGCTTCTGTTTCATACGGTTCATTCAATACTTTTCAAGCCAATCTAAATGCAAGTTATCGTGCTAAGTCCGGTTTTACGGTAAAAGCATCGGGATTTTCAAATTACTCCGACAACGATTATGAAGTATGGGGAAGATTTGTTTACAATATAAATCCTGGTGGGCAACGTATTCCAACGAGAGTTAAACGTTTTGAGAGTATGTACCGCTCTTATGGCGGAAGGATAGAGGCTGGTTTTACAAAAGTTAAATGGGCTGATGCTTTTTTGATCGGATACAATGGTTCAGCAGATTACAATCAAATCCAACACGGTCAATATATGACCAAACCCTATAAAGGTCGTTTTACGGAATCTGAGGCTCATGTGCTTAGTTTGAATTATGCCAAAAAGGACTTTTTGGTAAAAGGGCTTGAATTTACTCTGAACGCGGTTTATAGCCAGAGAAATGAGATCGTAAATGATACCGTTAAATGGGTTTATAATTGGGATGGTAAGAAGTCAATTGGTATACATGGAGTGCCACTTTTGACACCTTTGGGTGCTCAACAAGGCGCGGCAACACTAATTACAATTAAAAATAACATACTAAATACAAGAGCGGCATTAAATTACAGCTTGAATGAAAATCACAAAATAACAATTGGTAGCATGTTTTATGATTCAGATCGAAGTGATTTAGATATAATGAAACCCGAATTGCAAAGAACTTATGAACCTAAGAGTGATTATCAAAAAAGCATTACCTCGTTGGGTTATGAAATGAGTGCTTTTGAGAATCGTTTGAAAACAAATCTTTTCGGTAAGTTTTATGAGCAAAAGTACGTATACAGAAACTGGAGCTTGGTACAAAATGTTATAACGGAAAAGATAACCAAAAACACCACCTCGGTTTATGGTTATGGATTTGCAGGATCTTATTATGTGACACCAAAAGTGATGGTTTCGGCCTCTGCAGAAAGAGCATACCGATTACCGTCTGATGATGAAATATTTGGTAGACCCGGACAAAATATTTTACCTAACCTTGCTTTAGGACCAGAGTTAAGTAATAACCTGAATGTAGGATTAAGATTTGGTCCTTATAAATACAACGCGCATAAAATCTCTTGGGGTGGATCTTATTTTTGGAGGAATTCCGAAGATAAAATTGCTCAAAGAATAAGTGACAGAGTAAATGAAGCAATCGAGGCATCGCCTTATGTGAATGTGGGAAGAGCGCAGTCAGTTGGTTTTGAAGCCTCAGCCGAGTATGTTTACGATAACAGATTGTTTGTGTCTTTGAACATGTCAAAATTCAATTCTTTATATAAAACGAAGTATGATAGTAATGGTAATCTCGTTCCATGGTATAACCGGCAGTTGCCAAACGAGCCCTTTTTTACAGTGAATGGAAGTGTTCAATACAATTTTAAAAATATTATACAGAGTGAATCAGAGTTTAATCTGTATTACAATTTTGGTTATGTAGCTCCTTTTTATACGTCATGGCAGAAAGAACTGGATTTTGCTCCGGCACAGTTTCCGCAGGATTTGGGAGCCAGTTATACGTTTCCAAATAAAAAATTTGTAGTGAGCTTGGATGCCAGAAATATTTTTAACGAACAGATATATGATAATTTTGGTGCTCAAAAACCCGGAAGAGCCTTTTATGTGAAGTTGAACTATACGATCAGTAAATTTTAATAATTAAATTTTTAATACAATAAATATGAAAAAGAGTACCTTTAAATTACTTGCATGTGGTTTGGTTCTAACCACATTTGGATTGGCAACTAGCTGCAGTAGTGACGATAAAAAAGAAGAGGTTATTGTTGCTCCGCCAGCAGCAGATAGTCGTTGGATCACTCTTGCAGGAGCTTTAATGCAAGATCAGCCAGGGGATGGAAATGGTGGAACCAAAGTGTTTTCGATTAGTAAAGAAAATGCAAAAGATCCTGCTTTCTCTGTTAATGTTTTTGACGACGGAGCTCCGGTACAATCAAGCAGAACGGCACGTTTACAATCTTCTGTAGATGGTAGTACACTTTTTAATATTACCTATACAGGAGCAAATGGAGGTGAATTTATGACTTATACTGTAGGTGGTGGAAAAAACTTTATTCAATCAGGAACTACTGTAAATATTTCACAATATGCAGGGACATCACCTAGATGGAACAAACTTTTTGACGGAGATAAAACAGGTGTAGCAGTAAACATAACAACTCCGGTTGTAGTTACAAATGAAGATAAAAGCTACAAACACACTAGAGGTGGAGCTACCGTATTGTCTTTAGATTTAAAAGGGATAGCAATTTCTGCTGCTCAACAATACCAAATTCCATTGTCAGATGCAGAAGAAGCTTTAGGGCACTATATTTTTCGTTTAGACGCTCCAACTCTTAATAAAGCAGGAGATAAATTGATTATTGGTACCTGGATGGCTAAGACTAACCCAGCTACAGGACAGCAAGATAAAGAATTTACTCGTATTGGCTCTAAATCTGTCGTAGTAGATTATCCTTCATTAAAAAATCCTCAGATTATTACTTCTACAGTAGCTTTTGGAGATACAAGTGGTTTTAGAAGTTTTAACAGTTTTCTTGCTACTGACGGAAACATTTATCAGGCAACTCAGAGAGATTTAATTAAAGGTTCTTATATCTTAAAAATCAATCAAAACAATCAATACGATAACACTTATGACTTTAGTTTAGATACTGCTTTAGGAGTAAAAGGTTCTTATGTAGAAGCTTGGAGATATGTTGGTAATGGTATTGCGTATGCAGTATACAGAGTTGGAGCTAGCAAGCAAAGTTTTGTAGCCAGAATTGATCTTACTGCAAAAACAGCTAAATTAGTAGAGGGTATTCCATATGATGCAGATTTAAGTTTTGAGCAGTATCAAGGTTTTGTGGTAGATAAAAATGAACTTTTTATTGCAGTTACTCCTGTTGGTAAAGATGGTAATATCTATATTTTGGATGGTAAAACCGGAGCCGTTACAAAAGGTGCTAAATTAATTAATAAAACTGGAAATCGCTATATTGGAGTGTTCTAGGATTTTTGTTGAAAAATTAGAACAGAATCATTAATTCTTATTTTGAAATATTCTAAATAAGAACTAACTTTCCGCCTCGAAATCACGGGGCGGATTGTTTCGTTTCATACACTACCATTTGTTATTATTTAAATTATGAAAAAAATACTTTTTACTGCCATAATCGCAGCGACATTGCAGGTTAACGCTCAGGAAAATAAACTTTTAGATGCAAATTTCTGGAAAGCTTCTCCAAATTTAGCGACTTTAAAAGCTGAAATAGAAAAAGGAAATAATCCTGCAGAATTAAATGCAAATGCCTTCGATCCGGTTGTTTTGGCCATTAATAATAGTGCACCTCTTGAGGATATAAAATATTTGTTAGAGCTCCCTGGTAATGCAACTAATAAAATGACACACGATAATCGTATTTATTTGCATTGGGCGGCTTACAAAGGAAACACAGAACTGGTACAACATCTTATTGCCAAAGGTTCTGATATTAATCTGGAAGACAGCCATGGCACAACACCAATTGCATTTGCTGCTTCGGCAGGGGTAAATAATCCAACGACATATGATGCTTTTTTTAAAGCAGGAATTGATCCTAAGAAAAAATACAGTGAGGGAGCAACCCTTTTATTGCTTGCGATTCCCGGCGATAAAGATTTAACCATTACTGACTATTTAGTATCAAAAGGTTTATCTCTTAAAGAGGTTGATAGTCATGGAAATACTGCTTTTGACTATGCAGCAAGATCAGGGAATGTTGATTTATTGAAAAAATTAGCTGCCAAAGGAGTAAAATATACAGATAATGCTTTAATAACAGCAGCTCAAGGAATGAGAAGAAGTGCAAATTCTATTGAAGTGTTTAAATACTTGGTAGATGATTTAAAATTAAAACCAACTGCAACTGCTTCAAATGGGCAAACAGTACTTCATATCATTGCTTATAAAGAAAAGCAAGCTGAGATTGTAAAGTATTTTATAGACAAAGGAGTAGACGCAAACAAAGCCGATAAAGAAGGAAATACAGCTTTAATCATTGCAGCAGCAGGAAAAGATGTTGAGTTAATACAAACATTGTTGCCAAAAGTAAAAAATATCAATGCAGTAAATACTAAAGGAGAGTCTGCATTAACTGCGGCCGTAAAAGGAAGTTCTACAGAAGTGATTTCGTTGCTTTTAAGCAAAGGAGCTGACATCAATGTTAAGGACACGGCAGGAAACAATTTGGCATTCTATCTGATTGAATCTTACAAAGGTTCAAGAGGCGGAGCGCAAAAAGATGATTTTGACGATAAATTGAATTTATTAAAGAGTAAAGGAATTAACTTTGCAGCGCAACAAAAAGACGGAAGCACCCTGTATTATACTGCTGCAGCCAAAAACAATATCGCTTTGTTGAAAAAACTGGACGGATTAAACATTGATGTCAATGCTAAAAACAAAGAAGGTTTAACAGCATTACACAAAGCAGCAATGATTGCAAAAGACGATAGTGTTTTGAAGTATTTGTTGTCGATCGGGGCTAAAAAAGAGATTAAAACTGAATTTGACGAAACGGCTTATAATCTGGCACAAGAGAATGAATTGTTAACAAAGAATAATATAGCAATTGACTTTTTAAAATAGTAAATAAATATAAATGAAATCAGTATCTAAAATCTGCCTGATGGCAGTACTTGTATCCCTATTTTCTTTTCAGGCTTCGGCACAAACCACCAAATACAAATGTCTTTTGCAAATGTCAAACTATGTAGGTGAAGGAGCTTATGTAGCTGTATCGCTTATTAATGCTAAAGGAGAATATGAAAAAACCCTGTATGTAATGGGTGATGATAAAAAATGGTATACAAGTTTAAAAGAATGGCATAAATTCAGTTCTAAAAAGGCAGATGTAAGTGCAAAAACAGGTGCTTCTGTTACCGGAGGAGACCGCAGTGTGACGATGTTTGAAATCGAAACCGCTAAAATAGACAAAGGGTATAAAATACGTTTTGAATCAGCAGTTGAAGATCAAAAATATCACGTTACAGACGCAGAAATACCTTTAACAACAGCTGGTATTACTGAAAAAGTGGAAGGTAAAGGCTACATTAGATATGTAAAACTTAGCAATATATAAGGCATATGACATTATCCGTTTGGAGATATGCTCATTTAACTTTGGCGGTATTTTCTTCACTCTTTCTTGTTTTGGCATCGCTTACCGGAGTGGTACTTGCTGTCGACGCAATAGGGGAGAAAATACCGCCTTATCGTGTAGCTAATTTTGAGAATTTGTCAGTAGCGGAGGTTCTTCCTGCGTTGACTAAAAATTATCTGGAAGTTAGTGAAATCAGCGTAGATCACAATCAATTTACAACATTAAAAGGTCTTGATGAAGACGGCAACGATGTTGATGCATACATTAATCCTGTTACCGGCAAAGTGGTAGGGAAAAACCAAAAGAAAAGCGATTTTATACAATGGGTTACTTCACTTCACCGTTCTCTTTTTTTACATGAAGCCGGAAGACTTTTTGTAGGCGTTAATTCTTTTTTACTTTTTCTGATTGCTATTTCGGGTTCCGTATTAGTGATACAGAGACAAAAAGGAGTACGACGTTTTTTCTCTAAAATTATTAAAGACAGTTTTGTACAATATTACCATGTTATCTTAGGAAGACTGATGTTAATTCCTATTTTGATCATGGCACTTTCGGGTACGTATCTTTCAATGCAAAGATTTAAACTTTTCCCTGAAAACAAAAACGATCAGAAAGAAGTACAAGTTGAAAATAAGACCCTTAAACAGCAGAGCATTGCCGATTTTGAAATTTTCAAAAAGACTAAACTTTCTGAAGTTCAAAAAATAGAATTCCCTTTTGATACAGAAGATCCCGAAGAAGTTTATGTACTGAAATTAACAGACCGTGAAATACAGGTAAACCAGTTTACAGGGCAAATTAGTAGTGAAGTACACTATCCAACTACAGTTTTGCTCGAAAACCTGAGCCTTGATCTCCATACCGGAAGAGCAAGTGCCATTTGGGCAATCGTTTTGGCAATAGCAGCACTAAACATCCTGTTTTTTATTTATTCCGGATTTGCAATTACTTTACGTCGTAGAGAAACCCGAATTAAAAACAAACACAAAGCAAAAGACAGTCAATTTATTTTACTGGCCGGTTCAGAAAACGGAAGTACATTGCGTTTTGCCAATGCGGTTCATACGCAATTAATGACCAACGGTTTCTCTTCTTATTTGGGAGGTTTAAATGAATATGCTCTCTTTTCAAAAGCAGAACATATTATTATTTTTACTTCTACACACGGATTAGGCGATGCACCTTCAAATGGGACCAAATTTTTGTCCTTGGTAGAACAATACCCACAAGAACAAAAAGTTAATGTTTCAGTAATCGGATTTGGTTCAAAATCATATCCTGATTTCTGCGGTTTTGCTAGAAAAACAGATGAAATTTTGACCACTCAAACCTGGAGCAACCGCTTTTTGGATTTGCATACGATAGATGATAAATCCCCCGTACAATTTGCGGACTGGGTTAAAAAATGGAATACAAAATCTGAAATTACTTTAGCTACAACACCAGCAACGTATGCTCAAAAGCCAAAAGGTTTAGAGAAAATGATTGTGTTGGAAAAAACGACAATTTCAGAAACCGATCATACCTTTATGTTGACCTTGCGTGCCGGAATGAGAACAAAATTTACTTCCGGAGATTTACTCGCTGTTTATCCTGCGGGAGATGGCAGAGATCGTTTGTATTCGATTGGAAAAAGTAATGGCAATATAAGTCTCGTGGTAAAATTACATCCACATGGACTGGGTTCAGGATATTTGTACAATCTTCAGCCGGGTTCGGTTATCAAAGCCCGTGTGATGAAAAATGAAGCTTTCCATTTTCCTAAGAAAGCTACTGCTGTGGCTATGATTTCAAACGGAACCGGAATTGCACCATTTCTGGGAATGATAGAACAAAATAAGAGCAAGGTAGCCTGTCATTTGTATACAGGTTTTCGAAATGAAACTGAAACCGTTACCAAACACAAACAGTTTGCAGAAAACCAGATTGAGAAGCAACATTTAAAAGATTTTCATATTGCATTTTCACGCGAACAAAATCAATGTTATGTGATGGATTTAATACAAAAAGAGACTGAGTTCTTTGCTACTTTATTGCAACAAGGTGGAGTTGTTATGATCTGCGGTTCACTGGTAATGCAACAAGATGTTGAAAAAGTACTGGATGCCATTTGCATAGAGAAAAACGGAAATAATCTCGCGTACTACAAAACAAATAAGCAGGTGTTAGCAGATTGTTATTAACCGGAACTCGTTTAATATTTAAATTATTGTTTGTTAGTATTTAATACCCGTTGGGTGCAATTAATTGTAACACATAGAGACATAGTTAACAAAGCTTAGAAAGACGTTTTACTTTGAATAAATCGCATGGCACTATGTGAAAAAAGTGTGATTTTCTTAAAATTTCTCGAATTATAATTTCCAAATCTATGTTTCTATGTGTTAAAAAAAATCAGTAACTTAATAATTCAACTCAGGTTATAAGGTTATAAAATATGATTATGAAATTTAAAAATACTATTCTAATGTCCTTGATCCTGTTTAGTTTCTGCTGTACAGGGCAAGAGGTAATGCGAAAAAGAACCACTTTATTGATGGGAAGTCGTTTTGATATTACCATTGTAGCGCAGGATTCTCTGACCGCCGAAACCCGAATAAACGAAACCATTGCAGAAATTACACGAATAGAAAATCTTATCTCAGATTGGAAATCAGATTCTCAAGTTTCCGAAGTCAATCAAAATGCCGGTATTCGTGCTGTAAAAGTAGACAAGGAAGTGTTTGATCTTACCAAACGTGCCATCGCAATTTCTAAAATGACAAACGGTGCTTTTGACATTAGTTTTGCCGCAATGGAAAAGGTGTGGAAATTTGACGGTTCAATGACCGAAATCCCAACTCCTGAACAAATTAAAAAGTCGGTAGAGAAGGTCGGGTATAAAAACATAGTTTTGGACAGTATTCAATCGACTATTTTCCTCCAATTGCCTGGAATGAAAATCGGTTTTGGATCAATTGGAAAAGGCTACGCAGCCGATAAAGCCCGTGAAGTTATGGAAGCCAAAGGTATAAAAGCCGGAATTGTAAATGCATCCGGTGATTTGACAACCTGGGGAAAACAACCCAACGGAAAAGCATGGACGATTGGGATTACAAACCCTTTTGATACCGAGAAGTTTGTTAAAATAGTTCCGTTAAAAAGTGAAGCCGTTACCACATCCGGCGACTATGAAAAGTTTGTAGAATTAAACGGTAAACGTTATTCACACATTATAAATCCGATTACAGGTTATCCCGCGACCGGATTGGTAAGTGTTACCGTTTTTGGTCCCAGCGCAGAAATGGCAAATGGATTTAGCACTTCCTTAATTGTTCTAGGAAAAGAATCAGGACTTCAATTAATCAATCAATATCCGGAGTATAGTTGTATGATGATTACAGACAAAGGGAAGATTTTCAAATCAAAGAAGTTTAAGCGTTAAAAGGCTTTTGAGTCGAGAGAACAATGCTGGTTTATCAATATAATAAGTAAATTTTGTCATTGCGGTAAAAGAAATCACACATAGTTTACGTCCAGTTTGTCATTCTGAGGAACGAAGAATCTTCGTTCGCTGAATTGATACTGTTGAACTTCACTTTACGGATTATCTGATGAAGATTCTTCGTTCCTCAGAATGACAAAATTGCGGAAAATAGAAACGGAGTTTCTTGTATGATTTCTCGTACCTCGAAATGAACAATAAAAGAGACAACAAAATAGGTAGGCTTTCATAATAAATTTAGAGACAGTCGATTTTGTTTTTATATGTTTTGTTTGCTCATTGTTGAAGGTTCGAAGTCGGAGATATTCGTCAGCACTTCTATGTTTTAAGGAAGACTTTGGAAATTAGAAGACTTTGACTTGCATAATAGTTTTATTCTTTTGTAATATCTATAATTGAATTAATTTTATATATTTCTCCGTTTTTTATTAAGTTAATTTGAAGTTGTATATCCTTTTTAACAATTTTTTGGGGTGATACAGGGTTCGAATCAACTATAAATGAAACATTATAACTATTTTGAGTCTTTAAATTTTTAATTATTCTCATTGTATTTAATGACTTCGTATCGACCTCCCAATAATTTGTAAATAAGTCATGACCATCTTCATACCATTGTTTGTATTCTAGAATCACTTTTTTAGTGCAATATTTTTTTTGAAGTAAGCTTAATTCTACTAATTGCTCTTTTTTAAAAGGAAAATAACTTTTACTTATTATTTTGGTATAGCTTGAATAGAACTCTTTTAATGTGTTTGAAATTTGTTGGTCTTTAGTAATCTCTTGGGCATCACATCTATTTGAAATATGGAAACTAATTAAGATTAATAATAAATATTTTTTCACGAGATTTTTTTAAAATTTGTATAATAATTTAATGATTGGTTATCTCTTTTGTATTCGATAAATTTTGAAAAAAGGTTTATTCTTTTTATAATCCCAGCTCTCCTAAAAGTCCAGTACACGCTGGACAAATATGTCTCTGACTTTGCGTTTTTTACAAATATATCTTATTACAATCTTAATCTTTCCAAAATCTTTGACTTTAGACGGCTTTTCGTGAAGAACTGTTAGTGGAGAGAAGAGAGTTCGAAGTCAGAGACGTTCACACAATATTAAGTTTTTTAACGAACACTTTGCAGAACTGAGGTTATTATTAACCTAAACTATGAAAGTATTACATTTTTATTTTTTCATCATATCTGTTATATTTATAAATCTTTAAAATCTCCTCAAGATATTGCGCAACAATTGTATCATCAAATCTGGATGATAGGAAATCAGATATAACGACTATGTTTTTTGAAAAAGATCGTAAGTCTATGATTTGAAATTTATCTTTATCTTTTAAAACAATATATGTAGATGATGGACTTTTATTTGTAAACAATCTGTAAATACCTTTAGTGTTATATTTAAGTTCATTATTGTTGATTAATTCACGTATCGAAAAAGTTATCATTGGAAGCTCGATATCCATTTCTTTCTTTTCAAGTAAAAATTTTTTAGATGCATCCAATATTTCTTGCGTTTGCTTTGTATTAGCAAATTCTTGTGAAAACATGCTATTTCCAAGTAACATTAGAAGAATTAAGAATTTTGTTTTCATAGATTATTATTATCTTTTAGTTCTTTAGCTATTTAACATCGCGTTTCAGTTGGAACAGTTTCCTTATTCCAGCACTCCTAAGTGCCCAATACACGCTACGGAAATGGCCCTTATTTTATGTTTTTTACAAATGTCTCTGATTTTGCGTTTTTTTATGATAATGATTAATCCTGTCAAAGTCTCGGATATTTTTCTTAGACTTCCATTACCTTAAAACTCTTAATCATTTTTTTAAATAAGACTGCCTGCTTGGGCTTGGTTCGTTTGATATTGCATTCGTATCAACTATAATTTTGAATTCATCGATTGTGTTTTTAATTATTAAAGGGGCATCGTAAATTTTCGGTTTGCCATAAAAAAATAAAGTAACGGTATAGTTTGCAAAATGAAGATCTTTTAGGTTTGTTGAATTAACAATTGTATCGCTTTTGTCATTTATTGAATCATACAGTAGTACATAGTCAGCACTAGTTGAAGCAACATTTGAATAATAAAACCATTCTATAATCTTCTTTTTTGCTTTTATTTCTTTCAAATACAGACGATCTTCTTGTAATTTATTAGCACAACCAAAAGTTATAACAGGTATAAAGATTAAAAAATTTCTCATTCTTTGTAAAATTGTTTGTAATATTCAAAATAAATGTAAGCCGGGCTCCTTTAAGAGTTCAGTGTAAATGTCCATGACATTGCGCTTTTTTTTACAAATATATCCAGTTCTTTAATCATTTACCATTGAAATGTTGAGGATACTAAGTTGAAGGCATTTGTCGCAATATTTCATTAGAATTCCTGGAAAAATAGGGGTTATTTACTTTCTAGATAACATTCCTTTTTTATTTATAATAAAAAGCTTTTTCCCTTTTATTAAATATTTATCCACACCATACTCATCAGAATTTTTAATTTTTGGACTTAAACTGTCCATTGATTCATTAAAAAAATCGGAAGTCAAAATCAAAGTATCAGAGTTCACTTTCCACTTTCCCATTATTGCTTGATCATAGTATCTAAAATTATAAATAAAGCTTTTATCTCTATTTAGCCTTAAGCTAATTTCCGATTTTCCATAGAGTGTACAGGTACTAAAATAAGTATTCGGCTTTATTGATTTGCAACAAACAAATAAACCGAAAAGTAAAAATATAGGTGTTTTTTTCATTATCCTCTTGTATAGTAAGTTCTTGCGTCAATTCTAATCGCATGCCCAATTTTATTTGCAACATTTTGCAAATTCAGCTGTTGATTTAACGAACCAATTATACTACTGGTCGGTTGTACATTGTTAAAATAATATGGTCTACTTTTTTGATTTTCGATCAATCAGACCTTGATAATGCGCCTCATAATCAAATACTTGTTTTAGCAGTGTATCTTTGTATAAATAAATAGTTGCCTGCCCTTTATTCTTTACTATGGAATCTCCAATTGCTACTCCATCCCAAAAACTATTTACGACAGGATTACTTGAATTACTTGTAAATTTTAGCATTGGAGTACAATGCTGTGATGAATCAATAAATTTTTCAATCACAATACCTGAAAATGATTCTTCTTTTCTGTTTTCAAGTGCTTTTTTGTAAAAAGCTTCATTATTTGAGAAATAATTAGCTAAAAAAATAACTACGATTACTAGAAGGGCTAAAACAATTACTCTAAATATATTTTCTTTGTTTTTTAACATCTTAATTTATTTTAAAAATTCCAAATCAAGATCTCCTAAAGAGCCCAGTATAAGCTGCGCCAAATATCTCTGACTTTGCGTTTTTTATCTTTTTCATCCCTTATGTAATTCCAAACCTTGCAGGTTATTGGCCTCATATAACTCAAATCCAGCCTCAGTGCATATTTCAACGAAGGGATGACGGATAATACATCGTTCGAGATCAAGATAATTCATGACTCTGTTTTCCTTTGCAGGCTCACTGATCCAAGTTAGCTTAAAGCGGTACGTATTGCCAACCATCACTTTTGGTAAATTGGCATTATTAGTTTTAGAAGTAGTAGAAGGGACTATTGGTTTTATGGGCGATATAATTTTATATCCAATATTATTTTTAATTCCTTTAGCATAAATAAGATAATAATTTTTAAAATTATCAATTTTGATGATTTTACATTCTGTTAAAGAACAATCATCCGTTTCGCTAACAGGACTTAAAGCGGGATTTTTGTGTCCTCCGCAACTACAAAATATAGTTATCATAAAAAGTAAGATAGTGGTCTTCTTTATTTTAATTATCAAGCTGTATTCCATTTATAAAAAAATCTGTTGTTGTATTTGTTGTATCATGAGGTGTAGTAGGCCTTGAACAGTTATAGGTGAATATATTTGACTACAGCTGCCGTTGTTATTGAAAGAAGGACTAGTTTTAAAATCTTTTTATGTTTCATTCTCTTCTTTTTTCTCTTCTTTAAAAGGATCTATAAATACACTACTTTGTATCTCATATGGATTATTATAAACAGTCTCGACTCTCCTAAGAGTTCAATACCTTCTGCGAGAACGTCTCCGGCTTTGTGGTTTTTTAGTGTTTCGGACCAGCTTGATTAGGTACAACCAAGGGATAAGTGAGATTAATAATAAAATCCCCAAAAGATATATCTTTCCATAATTGAGGATTTTAACGGGGTAAATAAAAAGAGCTCTGTTTTTATCGTGCACCACTTTTATTTTGCTTTTTACAGGGTATTTAATACAAGTGCCATAATCTAATTTGACACTATATACTTCATTACCTTCTTTTATCGATATTCCTGAAGCAAGTTTAGTATATGATCTGCAACTTTGACTTATTACTACTTTTTCGACTAAGACACCATTTTTAATACTCTTCTCATATTGAAAGAAGTTGAAAATCATATACATAATCCCGACAAACAAGCCTGTAATCGCATAAATTTGGTATTTTGAATAAAATTTATTTTTCATTTAATACTTTTCTTGGATATAAATTACTGAGTCCAGCTTCTCTAAGCGTTGACGATATGCTGTGTAGATGGGCTGACTTTGTATAGCTTTTCATAAAAAACTTCCCATAGAACAGCAACATTTGTAAAATCTTTGATTAAGACTATTCGAAGAGACGGAACATATTTAATCATTAGAATCAATAAACCCTATGGTTATTTCTCCATCATGATAGAATTCAATTACAATATTTTTTTCAAAAACATAAAGCCATGTATCATAACTTACTGCAAGGACATTATCAACGTTCATATACACTGACTGTAAAGAAGTTTCTAAAACAGGAAATGACGTATCATTCCATAAAATGTAGCATTTTTCATTGTGCACGATGTGTTTTCTAATGTCATCCAAGTTGTTTATTTTGAAGGATCTCTGAAATGTAGACCAATCTATTCTGCCATAAAACGTAAATTTGTTTTTTTGCTGAAATTCCTCAAATATTTTCAATGTTGCAGCAGCAGCATATACAATTACTTCTTTTTTTAAACTGTCTACACATTCTTGAAATAAACTCATTCTATTTGTTTAATTTATTACTGTTTTTTTCATAATACATAAGTTGGTTTCAATCTTCCGGTAGTGCTCTTTTCCACTTTGGTCAAATTCCGGTTAAGTCTAAGAGAATCTGTTTTTTCTTCGTAAGAACCCACCATTGTGAGAAAGTTTTCCTCGTCTAATAATATAATTTCGTCCCAACCAAAAGAAAATCCAAATATAAATTCATGATTTGCATTTAGAAATTTTGAACCAAAATGGTATGTTGACTGAGAATAGTTATAAATAACTTTTATGTTTTGATTATCAGTTGTTTTACTTGTATTTACTAAAGAAATTTGCGAGTTTTGAAGGTCATAATCACCTAATAGGATAACTTTTTCTAAGGAGGATAATGGATAAACTTTTATGTCGTAATTCATTACGATCTGAACAAGTGAATCATCGTCCAATGTTAATACTAATGTATCAGAAAGAACATAGACAGTATCGTTTTCATTGATAGAGATAGCGTGGATGCTATTTATTTTTTTATTTAGAAGAAAATCTAAGTTGTAGTTTTTCATGAAATTTTACTAATTAGTTGAGGAGATGGAACTGTAGTCCGGTTTTTATTAGATTTCTTTTACTGCTCGCAAATAGTTTACGGTACTACTATCTATTGGAACTCTGTGCAGAACAGAATAGGTTATCAAAATTCTGTAATTATCTTCCCCGCTATCAGTTTAATATAAAAAGATGTTTGATACCCAAGGTTTGAATAAATTTTATTTCTTTCTTCTTCTTTTTCAATAGACATATTATAATTTTTTAAAATGTAAAACAACTCATTGTTTTCTTTTAAGTAAAACAAAATATAACCAACTTTAGGAGCATATAAACGAATAATATAAATAATTGATTCTTTATTGGCTGATTCCGATAATTTAGAAATTAAATTTTCATAACCCGGTACGGACACACTGCCTGTAATTGATTTTGTCTCTAATCTTTCTTCATAAAATGTAATCAAATTGGAAATATTATTATTACCTATATATGTAATTATTATTTCACTATTTTCAAGATGATTAATACACTCGTCAGAGTAGATAACTTTTTCATTAAACCTGAATGAATTTAAAAAACGAAGTACTATTTTTTTTTCGTCCATTGTGTTAATTAGTGTTTTTTTTAAATTCAGGATAAGGAAAATTTTGATCTTGAATCGCCTTGTTCTCCTTCATTTTTAGTTTTTTAAAAAGATAAGGTTATCTTATTTATTGTTGTGTATTGAAGAATTAGTAAAAGAAGGAGAGAATTTTGAGAGATTTATGTTTTTACAAGAACTTTCTTTTTTGAAACTTGGGCAATTGACCTTTTAGCGCGATTCTTTCGGTAAATAATTTAGCAACCACCTTTCCCCTTAATTTTATATTTTTTGGTGAAATTTTGTTTAGTTGATATTTCTAATGTTCCCTTGTAAAGTGCTGCTTCATTAGCCGAATTGTATTCTTCAATATTTAGAATTAATTTATAATCGTTGTTAAAATAAACCTCTCGATAGGACGAATTAGATAATTGTTTCGTATTTATCGTGTCTTTATTTAAGTATATTTCTCTCCCCTTTATTTTAATTATGGTAATGTCAGAACCATTAGACAATAAAATATTTTTTTGGGGTGAGAGGATAGAATCATAGTTAAAAGTATATAAACACCCATCTAATGTATCTGGAATAGATTTAAAAAAATCTAATTTAATTTCCTTTTTTATTTTTATTTCTGAATTGATTTTGTTTTTTGAATTTTCATTTTTACAGGATAGTACAAAAAAGAATACTAAACTTAAGAATATTTTTTTCATGTTTTTTAAAGTCTCTAGCTTTTATGTTTTGGCCGCTTTATTTTGAGAATATAGATTGCAAATCTACTTCAATATTGTATTAGTATATTCGTTCGATCGGGATTGTTTTATGGTGGTGTGAAAATCTTTTCAATTACAATTTTGTAAATGTTGCGTAAATCTTCGCGTCCCTTGCAGTTAAGAAAAAATTACAAAGTTCTCTGCGTAGACTCCCTTTCAATAATGTAAGTAGGCAATACAACTGTCTGATGCACTACCGGAAGATGTTCTTTGAGTTGTGTGATTTCATCAATTAATATTGCAGCAGCACGATAACCAATATCATAGCCGGGTTGGTCGATAGTAGTTAGTTTAGGTGAAATTACCGTACTCATGAACCAGTTGCTGAATCCAAAAACAGCGACTTGCTCCGGGGTTTTTATTTTGTTGTCGTTGAAATATTTAATAATTCCAATAGCAACCAAATCTGTGATGGCAAAAACGGCATCTACATCATCGTGGTCTTCTATTAATTTTTTGGCATTCTCATAACCATCTTCAAAATCTGTATTGTGATCGCAAACGTAGACCAAAGATGGATCGTATACTATATTATGATCTTCTAATGCCTTTTTGTATCCTAGAAAGCGATCGATGGAATTCTGAGGAACATAAGAACCGCGAAAATGAGCGATCTTTTTATATCCTTTTTCTATTAAATAAGTTACAGCATCATATGCGGCCTTCATGTCATTAATTACAACCTTTGAACAATCAACCCTTTTGGCAATTTTATCAAATAAAACCACAGGAGTCTTTTTTCGAATAGCTTCATTGATATGCGAAAAATCATCGGTTTCGTTTGAAAGAGACATCAAAATACCATCTACTCTTTTTTGAAGCAATAAGGCGACCTGCTTTTTCTCCAACTCATATTTTTCACTTGACTGCAGAATAATAACCATGTAGCCTCTTTCTTCGGCTTCTTCTAAAATTCCGTTTAGAACGCTCGAAAAAAAGTGATGCACGGTCGCAGGAACGATGACTCCGATAGTTTTGGTTTCATTAGTCCTGAGGTTTACGGCAACAGAGTTAGGCATATAGTTCATCTTATCTGCCATCTCAATTACTTTTGCGCGAGTACTTTGGCTAATGTCTGTATAACCTTTCAGAGCTTTCGAAACGGTGGTGACAGAAATTCCTAATGCCGAAGCGATATCAATTAATTTTGTATCATTCATGAACTAAATATACTAAAAAATCTTAACCGCAAGATCCGGAGTGATTTTTTAATTCTTTATAATAGTGTAAGTCAGTAAAGACTGGGAGATATAAAGGTACTAAGTTTTTTGTGCACGCAGATTTTGCAGATTAGGCCGATTTTCTCCACTCTCCAAAATAATTGCGATCGGTTGATTTGTACATTTTAACAATAGAACAATCCAAATAAATCATAAGCAACCAAATTAATCCGCTCAATCTGCAAAATCTGCGTGAAAATTTTTCCGCAAAGACATAAAAACATAAAATAACAGACACTAGCATAGCCCCTTGTGAACTTAGCGGTTAAAAAAACTAACTTTATACTTAAATAAAATAAAATCGAAAACGTTTTAGGTGTTTTCGAAAACGTTTTCGATTTTATTTTCATAGTCAGGGTATAATTAGTTGTATAAGTTTACAGTAACAATCATAAGATTTACTAACCAAACCAATACCAAATGAAACCAATTAATGCGTATCTAGGCAGACTATTTTTAATGTTGTGCCTAATTTCTGTTCCCAACCATTTGTTGGCACAGGAGAAGAATACTGTTTCCGGAAAAGTATTCGACGAAACCGGACAAACTATTCCGGGAGCAAATGTATCCTTAAAAGGAAGCGATCAAAATGTGATCACAGATGTAAACGGAAGTTATTTATTTTCGAATGTTACTGCCGGAAGTTATACCATTTCAGCAACAAATGTGGGGTATAAAAGCTTCGAGAAAAAAATTACGGTAAAAGATGGAGAGTCAGTGAAGGAAGACCTGTTTTTAGAAACGGAATCACAGAGCCTGAAAGAAGTAGTGGTTACAGGATCATCCAGTCCACGATCTAAATTAGAATCGAGTGTCGCAATTACAACGATGGGAGCAAAGGCTATTGAAGACCGAGCCCCAATAAGTACCGCAGCTTTACTTCAAACCATTCCGGGATTCGTAGTAGAAGCCTCGGGAGGAGAAATTGGAAACAACCTTTTTGCAAGAGGGATTCCATCAGCAGGAGCTTATGAATATGTACAAATTCAGGAAGACGGATTACCGGTTTTTGAAGATGGAGCGTTGCAGTTTGCCAATGCCGATACTTTTTACAGGTTAGATGAGACCGTTAGTAAAATGGAAGCAGTACGCGGAGGATCAGCTTCGATATTTGCGAACAATGCTCCGGGTGGAATCATCAATTTTATCTCCAAAACAGGGCAAAATGAGTTTCAGGGAAGAGCTAAATTTTCGACCTCGGATTACGGGATGTTCAGAACCGACCTTAATTTATCAGGTGCTTTAATTCAAGATAAATTATTCTTTAATGTTGGCGGTTTTTACAGAGCTGATAATGGAGTAAGAAATACAGGTTTCACTGCTAATAAAGGAGGTCAGATCAAAGGAAATTTGACTTATAAATTTGATGATGGAGATTATTTAAGAGTTAATTTCAAACATCTTAATGACAGAAATACGTTTTATCTGCCAATACCCTTAAAAAGTAATAACGGAAAAATTGAAGGCATAGACGGTTTCAATCCAAATTATGGAACGCTGACTTCTGCAAATTTCAGTCATTTGAATGTTCCGCAATACGGTGGTGGCACTTTTACTGCCGATTTAGAAGATGGTTCACATCCTGTTATCAATTCAATTGGAGCGGAGTTTAAAAAGAAAATATCTGATAAAGTGACATTCAAAAATGCATTCAAACAAACGGCAATCGATTTGAATTACAATGCAATTTTTCCTAACGGAGGTCCGTGGACGCAAGATTTTTATGCGACCGATATTCAAAAAACCACTGCTGGTAATTTAGCTTATACTTATGTAGATAATGGGGCTGCTGTTGATCCAAATGCACTAATTATGAGAGCAGATCATTGGTACATTCAGAAAAAAATGAACAATTTTGCGAATAATTTCTCTTTCTCATTTGATTTAGACCCTGTGAAATTGACCGCAGGATACTATTATTCGAATTGGAAATCGAATCAATACTGGAACTGGAATTCGTATCTGGTTAATGTTTCAGACAACCCAAGACTTTTAAATGTAAAAGACAATACAACCGGGGTAGACCACACGTGGAATGGAGTTGAAAGAATCACTTGGTTAGAAAGAGACGCGCAAACCAAAAGTGTTTTAAATGACATATATGCCGACGCAGAAATTAAAGCCACTGATAATCTTACTTTTAATGCCGGTTTACGCTACAATAAAGACAAATATTCAGGTTATAGAGACAATGCCCGATTCTTTGCCGAAAACTTAGGGGTTTTAGACAACAATACCGCCGATGATGCTGTGACAACCGTAAAAGGAAATCCGTATACCTATTGGAGATATGATGTGAGTGAATGGTCCTATACTGCCGCCGGAAATTATAAATTCAACGATAATATGGCTTCTTATATTCGTTATAGTCAAGGTTTCAGATCTCCAATTGAAGAATCGTTTTATGACAACGCTGCTGATTTAAGCAAGCTGGAAAATACAAAAGTGAATCAATTAGAACTTGGTTACAAATATTCAGGTTCGTTTTTTACTGTGAATGCCAATGTATTCCATATGAATTTGAAAAATGTCGCTTTTACCGATATTTTATCGGACGGAAGTTCTGAAAACAAGTTTGCTGACGTGAACAATATCGGTCTTGAAGTAGAAACCAATGCCAGATACGAGATGGTAAAACTGAATTTTACGTTCACTGTTCAAAAGCCAGAATATGATAAGTTTACCGGTACAAATGCAGACGGTTCTACCTTTGATTTTAATGGAAATACAGCCCGAAGAATCCCTAAATTCTTCTGTAATTTAAGACCGGAAGTAGATATTACAAAAGATTTTACAGCTTATGTACAATTCTCTTATTACGATAAAAAATTCACCAATCAAGATAATAAGCAGGTTTTACCAGCCTATAAAGAAGTTGGGGCAGGTTTAAATTATACGTACAACAACCTTCGTTTTGCGGTTGATACATCGAATTTATTCAATGAAATCGGTTTAACAGAAGGCGATCCGAGACAAACTACATCAGCAGCAAGCGATGTGTTTATGGCAAGACCAATTTTGGGACGCGCTTTTAGATTCTCAGTAGCCGTTAATTTTTAATTAGTTGTTAGTTTAGATGGATGGTGACCAAATGCTGTTGTGAAAAACGGCATTTGGTATTTTTGTAACTTTAGAGAAAGAACCTTATTGAGATATCTTTCGTTAGATTATAAAACTCTGTTGCGGTAGAATAAAAATAGTTTTTTGCCACAGATTAACACAGAGTAATTTATACAAAGAAAAAAATCCTTTTAATCTATGTAATCAGTGGTAAGAAAAAAAATTTCGTGGCAATTGGTGAAATTGCTTCGCCTGTTCGCTATCGCTCGAGTCGTAGCAAAATAAGCATGATCATAAAAGAACAAGAACCACTTAATTACAAATGTTTTATTATACGAAAATATAGAACTATAGAAGCCAAAAACAAGCATATTCAAAACTAACCTACTGGTTTAAAATAAAAAGAAATCCACGAATGAAAAACCTGGGAATTAAAATATCACTTTATCTGAACTACTTTGTCTTTGCTATTTTATTGAATAGCGTAGGGATTGTAATTCTTAAATCACAAAAAAATTACGGAGTAGACGAAGTACAGGCCAGTATTCTAGAGGCTTTTAAGGATATGCCTATAGCTATTGTCTCTTTTTTTATAGCCTCATTTCTGCCTCGGATCGGTTACAAAAAAGCAATGCTGACAGGTTTGGCATTGGTCACTCTGGCCTGTATTTCAATGTATTTTGGAAATTCGTTTGATAACGCCAAAATATTATTTGCAACGGTAGGTGTCTCTTTTGCATTGATAAAAGTATCGGTTTATTCGTTAATTGGAACGGTTACCGAAAGTCAGAAGGAACATAACGCTTTAATGAGCAGTATTGAAGGCGTTTTTATGATCGGAATCGCATTGGCTTATTTTTTGTTTCCGGCTTTTAATGACGAAAGTAACCCGGATTCCTGGTTAAATGTCTATTGGTTTCTGGCCGGATTATCATTGCTTTCTTTTTTGTTTCTGTTTTTTACCAAATTTGAAGAAACTAAGGTAACTGCGGGAGCAAATTTTACAGATGATTTTTTACAAATGTTTAAATTGATCGCAAAAACACTTACAGTTGTTTTTGTAATCAGCGTTTTTCTATTTGTAATGATCGAGCAGGGAATACTTTCCTGGCTGCCAACCTTTAATACCAAAGTACTTCATTTACCGGAAAACATCAGTATAATGATGGCCAGTATTCTGGCGATATCATTGGCGATCGGGAGGCTTGTTGCCGGAATCGTTACCAAAAAGATTAATTGGATTTGGGTACTAAGTTTTTGCGTGGTAGCAGCCATGTTGATTGTCTATTTTGTGCTGCCCAATGTAGTTGGACTTGAAGTAAAAAATATTAATTCACTTTCAGATATTCCGCTTATTGGATTTGCTTTTCCACTTATCGGGTTGTTTATAGCACCAATTTATCCTTTACTGAATTCAATTGTACTCAGTTCATTACCCAAAAATCTGCAAAGTTCAATGACAGGATTAATTGTTATTTTTTCTGCTCTTGGAGGTACATTAGGCTCGCGTATAACAGGTTGGTTATTTAAAAATGAAGGCCCGGAGAAAGCCTTTTATTTCACGTTGATACCAATGTTTTTATTATTGATCTCCTTTTTTATTCTCAAAAAAATTACTTCGAAAAATGAAATTTAAATTACATATCAATCAGACGCTTAGTCAACTATTGGCTCAGGAAGACACTGATGGCGACAAGAAGATAACCATTGATGATAAGGGACCAAAAAGCTTTTCATTGCAAGATGATAAAGGAAATTCGATTGCCATTAAAGGAACGTATCAGCTTTCGAATTTGTTGCAGGAATTGGCATTGTCCAAAAAGACGAATGTTGAATTTGCCGAAATCAACTTAGCCGATATTACAGAAGATCCGGTAAAAAGAATCTCCCGAAAAATTAAGGATTTATATTGGAACGGGCTTACCAGAACGATCGATGCTGCAGGAGTAAAAAAGATTTTGGAGGATGATAAAATAGAAAATGCGATTTCGTATTTATATGTACCAGCCGGAGACACAACAGCTTTTACTTATTTCAAAAATTTAGAAGCAGCAAATCCTACTTTAAAAGTGGTTCAGTTGCCTGAGGTTATTTCACCGGAATATGTTTTATCATTGAATAAAAAACCCGGTATTTTAGCCTTAGCGCTGCAAACTAAGAACGATACAACCGATGGAGTCCCTTTTGTAGTTCCCGGTGGAAGGTTTAATGAAATGTACGGTTGGGACAGTTATTTTATTGCCATGGGGCTTCTGATTGATGACAAAATTGATTTGGCACTTGGCATGGCCGAAAACTTTAAATACCAGATTGATCATTATGGGAAAATCTTAAATGCCAATCGCAGTTATTATTTAACCCGAACTCAGCCGCCTTTATATACCTCATTGATTGTTGACATTATCCAAAAGTCCAATCCCGAGATTTCATGGGTTGAAAGGCACTTAAAAACAGCCATAAAAGAATACCAAACAGTTTGGATGGAGCAGGGGAAAAGGCTTACTCCAAATGGATTAAACCGTTACAAAGCAGAAGGAATTGGACTTCCGTTTGAGGTCGAGGAAGGACATTTTGATGATATATTAGAAAAGTACGCTCCAAAATACAAGCTTTCGACCAGAGCATTTGAGAAAAAATACCTGGAAAGAGAAATTTTAGATGCCGATCTGGACCATTATTTCACCCATGACAGAAGCATGCGCGAAAGCGGTCACGACACCACAAATCGATTGGTTGGGATTTGTGCCGATTTAAATACGGTAGCCATAAACAGTCTTCTCTATAAATATGAAACTGATATTGCCTTTTTGATTGAAACTGTTTTTAAAGATGATTTCCAGTACAACGAGAACACCCGTTATTCCAGTGATTATTGGAGAAAAAAAGCAGCACAAAGAAAAGAAAAGATCAACGAATTGTGTTGGAATGAAGCTAATGGTCTTTATCTTGACTATAATTTCGAGTTAAAAGAGCAACATTATTTTGAAGCTGCAACAACTTTTTATCCCTTGTGGGCCAAAATATGTACGCAGGAACAAGCTGCCACTTTGGTTCAAAAGACATTGCCTAAATTTAAAATGAAGGGTGGAATTGCCGGAAGTACAAAATCATCTATTGCTACAGTAACCGAAAATGATCCAACAAGGCAATGGGATTATCCTTTTGGCTGGGCTCCGCATCAAATATTATTATGGAAAGGGTTATTGAATTACAATTTTCAGGAAGAAACACAAGAGATGGTCTATCGCTGGTTGTGGCTGATCACGCGAAATGCGGTTGATTACAATGGAACAATTCCCGAAAAATTTGATTTGTCTATAAGTTCCCATAAAATTTTTGCAGAGTACGGAAATGTGGGAACAGAATTTAATTACATCACCGAAGAAGGATTTGGCTGGATGAATGCCTCTTACCAATTTGGACTGACACTTTTAAAACCACATTTAAAAGAAAAATTATCCGATTTAGTGGATCCTGATATTCTATTCTAAAAAAAGTAATTCTGTCTTGTTTTAAAAAGGAGACAGAATTGTTTTTAATTGGCAAAAATGGGTGACTTTGTTTAAAATACCATTTTACTTTGTTGTGAATGTCAATTTGTAACTAACGAAGGCTATTGAATAACTGTAGATTTTCAGAAAACAAGATTTCTTTGTCGATTATTTCGTAGCTTACACATTCTATAACGTATAAGAATCTCTTTTTGAAAATATGAATCCATTAATAGAAAAACTAAAGACCTATGGCGATTTAACCGTCGAAGCAGAACGAGAGCTTGCCGGGAAAATCAATTATTTCAGCAAAAAGAAAAATGATTTTCTGTTAAAACAAGGACAAATAATGGCCAGTCTTTTTATGCTTGAAAAAGGTTTGGTAAGAGCCTATTTTATTAAAAATGATAAAGAAGTCAATTCCTGGTTTGGTGTTGAAAATGTAATAATAGGTTCAATTCTTCCTTTGTATGCCGGGAAACCGTCTTTCGAAAATATCGAATTTTTAGAGGACTCTGTGGTATATTCTATTGCAATCAATGACCTGAATGAACTTTATAAAACGTATCCGGAACTCAACACTATTGGAAGAAAACTGGCAGAAGAACTTTGTATTATTCTGGAGGAAAGAATCAATTCATTGCATACAGAAGCTGCAGAAGAACGCTACCTGTCCCTAATTACGGAGTTTCCCGACCTTTTGCAAAGAATAAATTTGGGACACATTGCTTCTTATGTTGGAGTCACTCAGGAAACGTTAAGCAGAATCAGAAAGAGATAGATGATTTTGATGTACATCAAAAAAGCGTTTTGAATTGTTCGCTTTCTTTGTACTTTAAAATCAAAAAAAATGAAATACGTATTCTTGGGCTTAGCCATTATATTAGAAATCGTGGGTTCCAGCTTTCTGAAAAAATCGGAAGGATTTACAAAACTGGTACCAAGTATTGTAACAGTTGTGGCTTTTGTAACTTGTTTTTACTTTTTTTCGCACGCTTTAAAATCGATTCCACTTGGGTTTGCCTATGCGATTTGGGCAGGTTTTGGGATTGTGTTGACGGCGATTATTTCGGTAATTCTCTTTAAACAAAGTCTGGATCTACCGGCAATTATAGGTATACTGCTTATTGTTTCGGGAGTGGTCATAATGAATGTATTTTCGAAATCGGCCACACATTAATTGAAATACTTGTGAAAAAGATATAGTCTTTGTTTGAATAAAAAAAAGCTGCTTCAATTTTTTGAAGCAGCTTTTTACTATTATTTTTGTTCGCTAATGTTAGATTTCTTTAGCTTGAGTATTCTAATTTGTTTGTTGGTCTTATCCGATAAGAAGATGCGATCCTCCAATTGTGTAATTCCCATGATTGTACCGAAAGAATTTTTCCCCATAATATCAGTAGCATTTATTCTGGCCGTATAGGTTTGATTTAAAAACTCCTCTTTTGGGTAAAATCTTAGATAATCAACCGAATCAACATTCTCAGAAGTTATGGCCCAATCAGCACCTAAAGAGACTGTTGTTGGTTCGCTCTTCGAAATTGGTTTTGCTGAAGGCTGTAACGGTGTAACAAGAGAAGCTGCTGCATTGGCACGAATAGCTGCAATATTGTAAAGCAAATAGGCTTTGGAATCTCTTCCGGCAACAACCAGATTTCCAACCGCCACATCCATAGAATACATTTCATCAAAACCGCTTAGGGTGTTTAGTTTTGCAATAGGAGTGAGGTTCCAATTACTGCTTTCTGTAATTTGAGAGGTCTCAAAAACTTTTATAGAGGCGTGTTTTTCTTTTACAAAAACCAATCCGTCTTTTACTGTAACTCCAAAAACGTGAACAAAAGTGTTCCACCATTGACCGTTACCAACTGTATTGATTCCCAGATTAGTGTTTTCGTCTAATACAAAAAGACGTGAATCAACACTTCCTAAATAAATTCTATTATTGTCAACAGAAACAGAAGAAAGGTTGGTAAAAGGAATCGTCGTAGTTCCTTTGGTATAAGCCGTTAGAGATTTGATGTATTTCAGGCTTTTTGCATCAAAAATTTCAAGAACATCACCGTTGCAAACGTATAATTTTGCGTTGGCAATAGTTATTCCTCTTGGATCTAAAGCTCCGGTTCCGTCTCCAATTTGTTTGGCAGTTATCGTTGCCTCTTCAGTTGGATAGTAATAGGAGTAGTCTGTAGGGGCATTATTTTCATCTTTATCGCTACAACTTGTTAATGCTAAAAGCAGTACGAAAACCAGTTTTGGTATATTGAATAGTCTTGTTAGTTCCATTTTCCTTCTCCTTTATATTTTAATAAAAATGTATTTTTTGGATCGATTTTAAAAACCGGTTTTTTATAAGTTCCTTTCAGATACTGTGTTTTAGTATAGGTTTTTAATATATCAGGATCCGTAAATGGAAGATCGTCTAAGTAAATCAGGTATTTGTAAAACTGCGTCAGCATTTCCTGTTGTCCGCCACCTTCGCCACTGTTGGCAAAATTACTGTCATGATTGTAACCGGTGTGGTGCGAATATTCATGAGACCAAAGCGACATTTCTCCGTTCCAGTGTCCTGTTACGTATCCGCCTTCGTATTGTGAAGCCAGTGCTCCGCCGCCCCATGCAGCATCACCGCCAACCATTGCCATGTAGAGCGTTCTTCCGTCAACATAGTCCCAGTAACGCTTTTCAATTTCGGCTTTTGTAAAATAGTCATATTGGCCATTTGCATCCGCAGTATTGCCATGCCAGTCTGTAGCGCCCACTACGGCTGTTCCGGCAAGTGCAGCTTGTTCTTTTTTATAAACATCAAAGTTATTATGTGTTTTATAATAAATAGGATGACTCAACGCATAAGAGTAGTTAATGATCATGGTAATAGCTTCCTTGGCTAATACCGGATTCATTGGTAAAAACTTTCCAAGTTCTTCGATATGATACCCGTCGTGAAACTGAACCAATTGTGAAGATTTAATTTTCTTGAATTTTGCGAATAAAGGATCAGAGGATTCGATTGAAAATTCAATGCCTCCGGATGAGAATCCATCTATTTTGTCGATAGTAACGGTTTTTCCGTCTTCTAATTGATAATCATTTTTGGCCGCTACCAATGGAATTTGGTGAACAGAGCGATGAAAAGCAGGAATTTGTGTAAAATGATACAATGCAAAACGTTTGCTATAATTCGGTAATTTGGCATAGACCACTACATCTTTAAGACCAACCGGCGAATAAAGAGATAGTTGTATAGAGTCCTTTCCTTTTTGTATGATCTGTAAAGGTTGATTCACTCTAAACCATCGGTCTTTTTTGTCGTACATCCTTGCCGGATCTTCATTATCCGCAAACATAATCATCGGATGATTCGCAGCAGGTAGTTTCTCTGCATCAATTTGGGCTAAATAATGCGGTTCATAAGCATCCGGCTCACTGTCGCTACAACTTGTCTGTAGCGCAATGGCTAAAAATAAGGAGCCTATTGTGAATAGACTTCTGGAAAAAGTAGGTTTCATTGTCGTTAAAATTTTGGGGTTAAATGTGGGGTTTTGTAGTATGTCGCTTAAATAATTTCTATAGGCTTGTAATTAAATAATTAAGAATAATAGGTTTAATTTATTTGCCGGCAAAATAACGGAATTATAATAGCTCTACTGCAATTTTGAAGCAATAAATTAAAAATTATTTCGCAAGGCTTGCTTTTATTAGGGTTCAGGATTTAAGAGAACCTACATGAGTTTTAGGCAGCACTATTTTTTTTGTTAAAGGAGCTTTCAAAATTGATAGTTAGGGCTTTGGAAAAAAAATGTTTAAATAAAAGAACGTTCATTCACTTATTATTTTATCTTTGCTAAAAAAATGGCATGAGAATAAGAGATATTGATAAAGAAAAACTGGTTGTTGCAAGAGCAATAGATCAAATCGTGCAGGATGGATTTCAGGGTTTCAGTATGAACAAGCTTGCAAAAGCCTGCAATATTTCGGTAGCGACATTATATATTTACTACAAGGACAAAGATGATTTAATTCAGAAAATAGGGGCAACCGTTGCGATTGATTTTTTTTCAAGCACAATTAAAGACTTCTCACCTGAAATGTCTTTTGAAGAAGGATTGTGGATACAATGGGTAAACAGGGCTGATTTTACCATGAAATATCCCAAGCAAGTTGCTTTTTTTGAGATCATTAAACACTCGCCACATGGGGAAATAATATTGAATTCTACCACCAAATTCTCAGATTTCAGAATGATAATGAAACAGTTTATTGATAATAGTTTGCAAAATAATGAACTTATTCCAATGTCTTTTGAAGTTTTTTGGGCTATTGCCTATGGACCATTATATACTTTGTTGAACTTCCATACTGAGGGTAAGAGTTTGGGAGGGAAGCCGTTTGTTCTTACCGATACAATGATGAAAGAAGCTTTTACCGCAACCATAAAAGCTTTAAAACCATGAAAAATTATGGAAACAGATTTAAACACAGTACATGTTTTTAAAACAAATATTGATAAAATTAGCTCAGCAGCTATTTTATCTGAAACACTAGATAATCATGTAGGGATACAGCAATGGAGTATCGATTACGAAGATATTGATTGCGTGCTCCGCATCGTGTCAGAAACCCTTAATCCGGATACAATAAAGAGTATCATTAAAAGACTTGGCTATGAGTGCCAGGACTTGCCTTAACCTAAAGAACAACCTGTTAAAATGGAAAAAAATACTATAGAAGCTCCTGCTTTTACCACACATCAAAAAATTATTATTGCCATATTGGCGCTTTTACAATTTACCGTTATACTTGATTTTATGGTGATCTCTCCGTTGGGGGATATCCTGATGAAAACACTTGATATGACACCCTCAAAGTTCGGTTTTGCAGTTTCCGGATATGCTTTTAGTGCCGGAATTTCGGGATTACTTGCGGCAGGTTTTGCAGATAAATTTGACCGAAAAAAATTGCTGATTTTCTTTTATACGGGATTCATTATAGGTACCGTTTTCTGTGCGCTGGCCTCAACTTACGAGATGTTACTTTTGGCGAGAATCGTGACAGGACTTTTTGGAGGTGTAATCGGTTCTGTTTCACTGGCAATTGTGACGGATTTGTTTGTAATTCATCAAAGAGGCAGGGTGATGGGATTTATACAAATGGCCTTTGCAACCAGTCAGATTTTGGGAATACCGGTCGGACTCTATTTTGCCAATAACTGGGGATGGCATTCCGCCTTTATTATGATTGCAGTTTTGGGACTATTGATTCTTGCAGCTATTATAACACAAATGCAACCGATCACAAAACATTTGGAACTACAATCAGACAAAAGTCCTTTTCTGCATCTTTGGCATACCTTAAGTAACAAACACTATCAGGTTGGTTTTACTGCCATTGCATTCCTTTCTGTGGGAGGTTTTATGTTACAGCCTTTTGGGACAGCCTTTTTGGTTAATAACATTCATATCAGCCATCTGGAGTTACCACTGGTCTTTTTCTTTACGGGACTTTCTGTACTTTTTATTATGCCTTTAGTTGGGAAATTAAGCGATAAAGTCAGCAAATTTAAGTTGTTTGCAGTTGGATCAGTCATCTCGGTAATTATGATTTTAATTTATACCAATCTTAACCCGATCCCTATGTGGGAAGTAGTAGTGATTAATATGGTATTGTTTATGGGAATCATGAGCCGTATGATTCCGGCAACGACGTTAAACACTGCTATTCCAGAGATGAAAGACCGTGGCGCTTATATGTCTATAACGTCATCGCTACAACAGATTGCCGGTGGTATTGCGGCTGTTTGTGCGGGTTTTATTGTGCATCAGGAAACCAAAACGTCTCCTTTAGAAAACTACGATATATTGGGCTATGTAATTGCGGTTATTACCCTATGTACCGTGTTTTTAATGTGGAGAGTAAATCAATTAGCAAAAGCAAAAGATAAAGTTTAATTGAAAAAAGAAGATTTTCGAGATCGTTTACTAAGAAGGTTTTCGAATAGATTTTATAAAGAACTAAACTAAAAAAAGACAATCGTTTGATTGTCTTTTTTTGTTTTTAGTATTAAAAAAACAGAAAGCAAAAACATTTAAGTAAGAAGATATGTGCAAAATCTATTCGGATTAAACAGTAATACGACTACTATCAAAATAAATTTTTCAGCGATAAAGTAAGAACTTAACTCCAATTTAACTTTTCTTTATTTTATAGGGAACAGAGGTAAAAACAAAGTTAAAAAACGATGAATATTCTGTAAAATTAAAAATGAGAATTATAGGTAAAAACTTTATAATTACTGATTATTATACTTTAATTTGGCTTTAAAATAACGATTTGTTTAAAAAATATTTTACTAAAACGATTTTGTAAACCCTATTTATATATATTTGTCCAAAGCATTATAAAGCCATTTAATAAAAAACGTTAATGAGAAGAATCACTATTAAAGATATTGCCACCGAGGCCCAAGTGTCTATATCTACTGTATCTTTTGTTATTAACGGAAAAGGCGAGAAGATGGCAATTAGTCCGGCTGTTATAAAAAAAGTTCAAGAGGTTGCCGAAAAGCTTCAGTACCGACCAAGTATGATTGCCAGTAGTCTGAGAACAGGAAAAACGAGATCAATTGGTCTTATTGTAGAAGATATTTCCAATCAGTTTTTTGCTGATTTAGCGAGGGTAATAGAAGACGAAGCGAAAAATATTGATTACAGAGTTTTTTATTGCAGTACCGGAGATGATGATCAACGTTGTGAGGAATTAGTGCAAAGTCTTTTGCAGGCCAATGTGGAGGGGTTTATTATCACACCGACAAAAAATTTAGAAAAAAGTATTGATTTGCTTTTAAAATTGCAAAAGCCGGTAGTTTTAATCGATAGGTATTTTGCCAATCAGGAAGTAAGTCACGTCGTAATGGATAACTATGAAGGTTCTTACTCAGCTACGAAATTTCTAATAAATAAAGGACGCAAAAATATTGCCGTTGTCAATACTAAATCTGAAATGATTCAGATGAAATTAAGGGAAAAGGGTTATACAGATGCCCTGAAAGAAGAAGGGATTTATGATGAAGCCCTGACGCTTCACTTAGATTACCATACTGATGAACAAAGCAGAATCGATTCGATTGCGCATTTTTTTCAGCAAAATCCCAAGATTGACGGTGTTTTATTTTTGGCCAACTATATGGGACTTGCCGGTCTTCAGGCCTTTAGAGGAATGGGGTACAGAATCCCGGATGATCTTTCAGTGATCAGTTTTGATGATCATGATAGTTTCAAATTGCATACGCCAACCATTTCTGTCGTAGCGCAGCCCATAAATGATATTGGGATTAAATCGATTGAGCTCTTAATGAGTCAGATGACAGATTTTGATTCCTTTACCGTAGAGAAAGTACTTAAAAAAGGTACATTGATTGTTAGAGAATCGGTTTAGATAACCTATAATTTTTGAAGTTAAAAATAAAAGAAAAAGATAAATTATTGCAGTAGTTTTTTTTTAGTCATTTTACTAAATCGTTTTAGTAAAATCAGTAAACAAAAAGAATCGCTTTTAGTTGCTTCTTTTGAGAAAGAGATACATAGAAAAAACAGTCTTACAGCTTTATTTTTTGGGCTATTCCGAGAGCTAAACTTGCCGCTTTTTTTCTTGAAATGGAGTTCAAAATTTTTATTAATATTTAAAAACAAACGCGTTAGAAACAAACAATAATCAAAACAATTAAACCAAAAAAAATGCTTATGAAACGAATTTTAGCAGTGTTAGGAATGATATTGTTCAGCAGCTTAGGTGTTGTTGCGCAAAATCGATTAATAACAGGCATAGTGGTAGATGCAGAGAACAAGGGAGTTGTTGGTGCATCGGTTGAAGTACAAGGAAAACCGTTTAATGCCATTACTGACTTTGACGGTCAGTTTAAATTAAATGTTCCTGAAGGTAAAGTTACTTTAAAAATAACTTCTTTAGGTTTTGTATCAAAATCAGTGGTACTTCAAGAAAATGAAAGCAAAATTTCTGTTGTATTGTCAGAGAGCAATCAGGAATTAAATGAGGTGGTAATTACTTCTTTCGGTGTTAAAAAACAAAAGAAAAGTATAGGATATGCCGTTGGAGAATTAAAAGGGGATGAACTGACGAAAAACAAAGAAATTAACCTAGGTAATGCCCTTCAGGGGAAAATTGCAGGGGTTAACGTTTCTGCACCGGTTACGGGACCTTCAGGTTCCAGTCGTGTGGTGATTCGTGGTGCTACTTCAGCTTCAGGGTTTAACCAGCCTTTGTATGTAGTAGACGGTATTCCGATAGACAATACGCAGCAAGGAAATGCAGGAATGTGGGGAGGTGCCGATAAAGGTGATGGTATGTCTTCTTTCAATCCGGATGATATTGCTTCGATGTCGGTTTTAAAAGGAAGTGCCGCTTCTGCTCTTTACGGGTACAGAGGATCAAATGGTGTTATCTTAATTACGACAAAAAAAGGAAAAAACGGAACAGGTTTAGGAGTAGATTTTAGCTCAAGTGCAACTTTTAATACGCCTGCAAGTCTTTTGAACTGGCAGGATCAATACGGAGCAGGAGCTCCTGTAAATGGTGTTTATACGAGATTTAGCGATTTGCAGGAACTAAGAGATTCGTACTATTTTGCCTGGGGTGATAAATACGACGGAACAAATTCACTTTCCATCGATGGTACAACAAGACCTTACAAAGCCTATGGAAAAAACAATGTGGAGAATTTCTACAGAACCGGATTTTCTTTCAGTAATACTTTAGCTATTTCGGGTGGAAATGAAACTACTAATTTCAGATTATCTTTCGGAAACACAAAAGACGAATCTATTTTACCGGGAACAGATTTTGGTAGAAATAACCTGTCTTTGAGTTTAAACTCGTCTCCAAATAAGAAGATCAATGTAGAAGCAAATGCACAGTATATCTCAGAGAAGAGTGATAACAGACCTTACTTGAACGATTCTCCAAGAAATCCTTCTTTCCCGACTGTTTTCCTGACTCCGGGAACAGACATCAGATGGCTTAAAAATGCTTACGATCAAAATGGAGGTGAAGCAGATTATTTTGGTGCGAATGTGTATCATACCAATCCATATTATACTACAGAACAGCCTTTAAACGAGGATCTTAGAAAACGTTTTATTGGTTCGACAAAAGTAACGTATAATATTACAGACAAATTTTATGCAAAAGCGGTTATCGGTGTTGATGATATTAATTATGAATATACTGAAATTGAGCCAACAGGAATCAATTACAATCCTGGAGGATCTTATGAAAACAGAATTGAAAATCGTTCAGAAGTTAATGCCTCCGGTTTTTTAGGTTATAGAGGAGACATCGTTAAAAACCTGTCACTAGATGCTTTTGTTGGTGCTAACCGTCAACATAACAGATACAGTGGTATTAAAATGAAGGGAAATAACTTTATTGTACCATTTGAATATTTCTATGGAAATACACAACCGGACAAAACAGAAAAATTGTTTTCTGAACGTGAAGTAAACTCTCTTTTTTACTCGGCAGATTTGGGATACAAGGATTTTTTATATGTTAGTTTAACAGGTCGTCGAGATTGGTTTTCTACTTTAGATCCAAAAGACAATAGTATTTTTTACCCATCAGTAAGTACCAGTTTCATTTATTCTGAAGTGATAAAATTACCGGAGTGGATGTCTTATGGTAAACTTAGAGCAGGTTGGGGTAATGTAGGAGGTGGATTGCAGGATGCCTATGCCTTAGACTTAACGTATACAACACCGGACGGGCAAACCGATTCGCAAGGACAACCGATTTTAGGTGTTAACGGAGAAACCGTTCCAAATAGAAACTTAAAACCTTATAACGTAAGTACAATTGAATTTGGTTTTGAAAATACATTTTTCAATAACAGAGTAAGTACAGATTTGACTTTCTATAGCAAAAAAACGACTAAAGATATTGCTGATGCAGACATTTCTCAGGCAGCAGGATACAGAACAACCAAAATTAATGTGGGACAAATCCTGAACAAAGGGGTGGAGTTTGCAATCAACGTAAAAGCGATTAAAACGCCAAATTTTTCTTGGAGTGTTGGATATAATTTTGCTTATAATGACAGTGAGGTTATTAGTCTTTCTGACAAGATTAACACCAAATCATTGGAAGGAAACAGAGACTCAAGAGCTTCTGTAGTTTTAGAAAAAGGACAGCCTTTCGGAGTAATCAAAGCCTATGATTATTTAAGAGACAAAAACGGAAACATTGTATTAGGAACTGATGGTAAATTTTTGAGAGGTGATTTAATTATTGCAGGACAAGGAGTAGCACCAACTTCAATGGGACTTTCAAATGATTTTACCTATAAAAACTTCACATTATCTGTTTTTGTAGATGCTAAATTTGGAGGAGAAATTTATTCGGCGACTAACCAATTGGGAACACGTTACGGATTAGCTCAAAGCACACTTGAAGGTCGTGAAGGAGGAGTTGCCGTATCGGGTACAGATGTAAATGGTAATCCGGTTAACAAACAAGTATCTGCATACGATTACTGGAGAAGTTATAGTGATGTAACCTCAAACTTTGTATACGATGCTGATTTTGTAAAGCTTAGAGCAATTTCTTTTAGTTATAATTTTCCAAGCTCTTTTATCAAGAAATCACCATTTCAATCCATTAGTTTAGCTTTCTCTGCTCATAATTTATGGACGATCTATGATAAAGTTCCGAACATTGATCCGGAATCTAACTATTCTAACAGTAATGCACAAGGACTTGAAAGAGCATCTATGCCTTTGACAAGAAATTACGGTGTAACGCTTAATGTTAAATTCTAATACTAAAAAGTAAAAAATGAAAAATAAATATATAAAAATATTTTGCGTTGCAATAGTTAGTACACTGGCATTAACATCATGCGACAAAGGATTTGAGGAAATGAATACCAACCCAAATGCCTTGACAAAACCTGCGGTAAAATCAATGTTTACCCTGGCTGAAATTTATGTAGACGGACAAGATTTTTCTAATACAAGAGGGAACAATGCTTATGCAGCACAAATTGTACAGCATTTTTCTTCATTGGGTGGACCAGGATCAAAATATACCTATTCTCCCGAATATTCAGGTTCTCTTTTTGGTGAATCGTATGGAAAAGGATTGAATCAGATCATGCAATTGTTATCGGTATTGGAAAATACGCCTGAAAACTCTAATATGATTCAGGCTTGCAGAATCATGAAAGTATTGATGTTTCAGAAATTGACAGATACTTATGGTGAGATTCCTTATTTCGAAGCAGGAAAAGGATATAACGGAAATATCTTTTCACCAAAATACGATACACAAGAAGCAATTTACAATGATCTTTTAAAAGAATTAGACGAAGCAGGAACAGCTTTAGATGCGAATAAACCATTTGTTGGTAATGCCGATTTGTATTATCAAAGTGATGTGGCAAGATGGAAAAAATTAGCCAATTCATTAATGTTGAGAGTCGCCATGCGTTTGTCTAAAGTAAACCCTGCAAAAGCCAGAGAATTTGTTGAAAAAGCAGCTGCAAAAGGTGTTTTTACTTCAAATAATGACAGTGTTGTGCTAAAACATGATGCAGGCCCTCCAGGTGTTAAAACGAATCCAATTACTTCTTCATGGGTTAGAAATGACTTGAACGGAGGAGAAGCAAACATTAAATACAGCAAAACTTTCATAGATGCGTTGAAAAATACAAATGATCCGCGTTTAAGAATTTATGCCAAATTGGAAGCAACCGGAGATAATTCTCCTGCAAGTCAGCAAGGTCTTGCTAATGATGCTAAAGAATTTCCGGGTGGGGATAAAAAGCTTTTTTCAGACCCGAATACTTCAACAGTATTGCGTTTAGATGCACCAACTTTAATTTTGTCGTATGCCGAAGTAGAATTTATATTGGCAGAAGCAGCAGTTAAAGGCTGGAGTGTTGGCGGAACAGCTCAAAAACACTACGAAGACGGAGTAAAAGCTGCCATGGAGATTCTGACTATTTTTGGAGATAAAGTGCCGGCAGTTTCAACTACAGAATACAATGCATATATCGCTGCTTTCCCTTTTAAATCTGCTGGGACAGAAGCGCAAAAAATTGAGCAAATTATTGGTCAAAAATGGATTGTTCTATTGTTTAATGGTTTTGAAGCTTTTTCTGAGTACAGAAGAACAGGTTATCCGGCACTGGTTCCTGTTAATGATGTAAACGGAGAAACTCAAGGTACTATTCCAAGAAGATTAGTTTACGATCAGTCGGAGTTGATAACAAATGCGGACAATTACAAGGCAGCAATTCAACGTCAGGGGCTTGATGTTATGACAACCAGAATCTGGTGGGACAAATAGTTTAAAATATATATTGGTTGGTTTGTTAGAATAAGTCGGGTAATTTCCTTTTACCCGGCTTATCTTTAAATCGTTTATTGATAAGTTTCAAATAGAATTCTTATGGTATGGATTGGATGTATTGCTCTAATGTCTTTTTTTTCGCAGCCGCTAAAATTGCTTTTGCTGAAAAAAAGGGGATTCTTTTTTAATACACTTATAGCAATCACAGCACCAAAAAGAATAGCTTTTAGAACTGTTAATAAGTTGATTTAATATACTGTTACTACAGTTAAATTGATTAAATTGTAGTACAAATTCCCGTTAAATTATGCGCAGTATAGGAAAATGATTTCTGAATATTTTGTTAGTTATTCGTTGACATGTACCCCTAATGAGGAGGGATAATGGTGTAGCGCTTTATTCCTTCTCCTACTGCCAATAATTAAAATTCATATACTATTAATTTATTCCGAAATAAAATGAATTTAAAAAAGCACTTTTACAGCGTAATCTGCCTTGGTCTTATCCACTTTTCATCGGTAGCTACTGCTCAGAATATTGATTTAAAAAAGGATTGGAAGTATCGTGAAGAAAAAACACAAAAATGGTATCCGGCAACTGTTCCTGGAGAGATACATACCGATTTGTTGAATAATAAAACAATCCCCGATCCATTTTACAGGGACAATGAAAAAAAAGTGGTTTGGGTAGAACGCAAAAACTGGGAGTATAAAACGACTTTTCAGGTAGCTGCAGCAACGCTAAAAAAGAAAAACACCGAACTGGTTTTTGACGGATTGGATACTTATGCCACCGTTTATCTTAACAATCAGTTGGTTCTTAAAGCCGACAATATGTTTCGTCAATGGCGTGTAGACGTTAAAAAGGTGCTAAAGTCAGGAAACAATGATTTGGTGATTGTATTTCAGTCCGCACAAAATGTGGTTGATTCTCTTGCTAAAAAAGACCTGCCTTTTGTAATTCCCGATAATCCTCGTGCCTATGTTCGTAAAGCACAATATCATTTTGGATGGGATTGGGGACCAAAATTCACAACCTGCGGAATATGGAAAACCCCACGATTAGAAGCCTACGATAAAAAAGAGGCAGAGAAACCGTATGTCCTAAACCGTAAAATCGAATTGGTACAACAGCCCGATAGTCTTGGTAAATCATTTTACTTCAAAATTGATGGTAAACCGGTATACATGAAAGGAGCCAATTATATTCCTTCGGATGCTTTTCTTTCCAGAGTAACCAAAAAAGAGTACGAAAAGGTAATTGCGATGGCAAAAGACGCCAATATGAATATGCTTCGTGTTTGGGGTGGCGGAATTTATGAAGACGACTATTTTTATGATTTATGCGATAAAAACGGAATTTACGTCTGGCAGGATTTTATGTTTGCCGGTACGATGGTTCCGGGCGACAAAGCCTTTTTTGACAATGTAAAAGAAGAAGTGAAATACCAGGTGAAACGTTTGCGCCACCATCCAAGTATCGTTTTGTGGTGCGGTAACAACGAAGCAGATGAAGCCTTTAAAAATTGGGGATGGCAAAAAAGTATGAACATGTCGAAAAAAGATTCCACCCGTTTGTGGCACGATTATGTTCGATTGTTTCAAGACAGTATTCCAAAATGGGTAAAAGAAGTAGACAATAAGCGCCCTTATATTAGTTCTTCACCTCTATTTCATTGGTCGAAAGAAAAAAGTATTACAGAAGGAGACAGTCATTACTGGGGAACTTGGTGGGGACTGGAAGATGTTGAAGTCGTAAAGAATAAAACGGGTCGTTTTGTGAGTGAATATGGCATGCAGGCCATGCCCAACTATTCGTCTATAGAAGCCTTTACGTTACCCGAAGACCGATATTTGTATTCAGACATTTTACAAGCCCATCAAAAAGCAGGGAAAGGTTTTATAAAATTAGATTCCTATTTAAACCGGTATTTTATAGACTCCACTAAAATTAAAAAAATGAATGTGGAAGATTATACCTATCTGACCCAATGTTTACAGTATTATTCTCTTAAAAATATTATAGGCATTCATCGTTCTAAAGCTCCTTACAATATGGGAACTTTAGTTTGGCAGCTCAACGATTGCTGGCCAGTAGCAAGTTGGAGTGTGACCGATTATTACAACCGCCAACCTAAAGCAGCCTGGTATGCCATGCGCGAAGCTTACAGGGATGATATCACGCCTCAAATAGATCTGACCCGTCCAATTGACTTGCAGTTGGAAGACCCAAAAATAAGTTGGCAGGTCAAAGGAAATAAAGTGGTTTTAAAAGCAACAAAAGCAGCAAAATATGTATACATTTCTGTAAAAGGATATACCGGAAAATGGAGTGATAATTATATCGACCTGACCGCCGGAGAAGAGAAAACGCTTTCATTTGAAGGTAAAATAGCAAATCCCGATATTAAGGTTGTCTCTCTATACGATGTTTTGAAAAAATACAAATAATGTAAAGACGCACAGCAGTGCGTCTCCACATACACGGTAGAGACGCACTGCTGTGCGTCTCTACGGGAACGTGTCAACCAAAAAACAAATAAAAATGAATAAAAGATACCAATACATTGTTTTTTCAATAATGATGCTGATTAATTTATCGGCATTCGCACAAGAAATTAAAAATAAAACCACCAATGACCCCACTGATTATACCGGTTATGTGAATCCTCTCATAGGATCTGCCGGTCATGGGCACGTATTTGTTGGTGCAAATGTTCCTTTTGGGGCGGTACAGTTAGGACCGGTAAATGTTTTTGAAGGCTGGGATTGGTGTAGTGGTTACAACTATGCGAGTAATACGATTTTGGGTTTTACACATACCCATTTGAGCGGAACAGGAATTGGAGATTTAAATGATATTCTTTTGCTTCCCGTATCCGGTAAAGTTGCCCTTACCAAAGGAACAAAAGAAGACATGGTAAACGGTTACGGTTCGTATTTCTCACACAAAAATGAAGTAAGCAAACCGGGATATTACAGTGTTTTATTAGACAAATACAAAATCAAAGCAGAACTAACCGCCAGCGAAAGAGTAGGTTTTCATAAATATACTTTTGATTCCGCTACCGATTCACACGTGCTACTGGACCTTGCGGACGGAATCGGATGGGACAAACCGGTTAAAACATTCATAAAGAAAATAAACGAAACAACACTTGCAGGATATCGTTATTCTAAAGGCTGGGCCAATGATCAGCGCATTTATTTTACAATCGAATTTTCAGATCCAATGTCGGCTGTTACTTTATATGACAGTATTTCTCCTGTAAAAGGAAATGAAGGCGAAGGCTTGAAAATGAAAGCCATACTAGATTTTAACACCTTAAAAAACAAACAGGTTTTGGTAAAAGTGGGGATTTCTCCTGTAAGCTACGAAAATGCTGCTGCCAATATAAAAGCAGAGATTCCAAATTGGGATTTTGACAAAGTAGTAAAAGAAGCAAATAACAAATGGAATAAGGAACTGCATAAGATTCAGATAAAAGCAGACGATAAAACCATGAAAGTTTTTTATACGGCATTGTATCACACTATGTTTGCACCGTCCATTTTTAATGATGTCAACGGAGATTACCGCGGAACCGATAAAAAAGTATACGAAAAAGCCAATTTTACCAATTACACGACTTTCTCACTTTGGGATACCTACCGTGCTTTGCACCCTTTGTATACCATTACACAACCGGATAAGATCAACGACATTGTTAAATCGTTCTTAGCCATTTATAAACAACAAGGCAGACTACCGGTTTGGCATTTAATGGGGAATGAAACCAATACAATGAATGGGAATCATTCCATAGCAGTAATTGCAGACGCTTATCTCAAAGGATACAGAGACTACGATACAGCATTGGCTTACGAAGCCATTAGAAAAACCGCCATGCAAACACGCGACGGAATGGATTACGTTCAAAAATTGGAATATATTCCCGCAGATAAAATGTTAGAATCAGTTGGAAATGCTTTAGAATACGCCATCGACGATTACTGTGTGGCGCAAATGGCAAAAGCACTAAACAAAACAGAAGACTATGTTTATTTTACCAAAAGAGCCAATTTATACCGACTTTATTTCGATAAAGAAACCACATTTATGAGAGGTAAATTAACAGATGGAAATTGGAGAACGCCTTTTAATCCGCTTTCTTCTGCACATCGCAAGGATGATTATGTAGAAGGAAATGCCTGGCAATACACCTGGTTAGTTCCTCAGGATCCTTATGGTTTAATCGATTTATTTGGCAGTGAAAAACAGTTTTTAGATAAGTTAGATTCCTTGTTTTTAATTACAGATAAAGTAGAGGGCGAAGAAATTTCTCCCGACATCAGTGGTCTAATCGGACAATATGCACAAGGAAATGAACCCAATCACCATATTCCGTATTTGTACGCCTATGCCGGACAACCTTGGAAAACTGCAAAATTAATTCGTGAAATCGATGATAAATTTTATTCAACCAAACCCGATGGTTTATGTGGTAATGAAGATTTAGGTCAGATGTCGGCTTGGTATGTTTTCTCTGCGATGGGATTCTATTCTGTTAATCCTGCCAACGGAATTTATGTTTTGGGAAGTCCATTAGTAAATAATGCCGTAATCCATCATAAAGAAGGAGTTTCCTTTACTTTAAATGCCGTAAACAACAGCAATATCAATATGTACATCCAAAAAGCGGAATACAATGGAAAGCCCTACACGAAATCGTACATCACACACGATATGATCGTAAAAGGAGGAGAACTGAAATTGTACATGGGCAACAAGCCTTCACCAACTTTTGGAGTAAATAAAGAAGACAGACCTATGTAAATAAACGTTCCTAACTGGTTTTTAAAACCTGTTAGGTATAACGGTCAATCAATAGTCACAGTCGCAGTTTGCAGTCACAGTTTTAGTTTCAGTTCAAACTAATCCTGCAAAGTTATTAAAACCTTGCAATTATATAAAAATAGAGCCCACAGCTTACATTTTAGAAACCACATTTCACATTTAACAATACTACCATGAAAATAAAGAGTTTAATTTTTTTAGGATTAGTGCAATGCAGCCTTTTTGTAAATGCACAGGTGAAGACCTTAGATCCTGTAGAATATGTAAATCCTTTAATGGGAACACAATCTTTACCCAATCTTTCTAACGGAAATACCTATCCGGCGGTTTGCAGACCATGGGGAATGAATTTCTGGACACCACAAACCGGAAAAATGGGTGACGGATGGGCTTATACCTATACAGCGGAAAAAATCAGAGGATTTAAACAAACCCACCAGCCATCGCCTTGGATGAATGATTACGGACAATTCTCGATTATGCCGGTTACCGGTAAATTAGCTTTTACCGAAGACGAACGTGCCAGTTGGTTTAGTCATAAAGCAGAGGTTTCAAAACCGTATTATTACAGCGTTTATCTGGCTGACTATGATGTTACAACAGAAATTACCACCACAGAAAGAGCGGCTCATTTTCAGATTACATTCCCGGATAACGAAAATTCGTCTATTGTAGTGGATGCTTTTGATAAAGGCTCATATATCAAAATTATTCCATCCGAAAATAAAATTGTTGGTTACACAACCCGTAACAGTGGGGGTGTTCCGGAGAATTTCAAGAACTATTTTGTTTTACAGTTCGACAAACCTTTTTTGACTAATGCCACTTGGAATGAAAAAAAACTGGAAAAAGGGAAGTTAGAATTTTCGGGAACTCACGTAGGTGCAGTAGTTGGTTTTAAAACTAAAAAAGGAGAAAAAGTAAATGTAAAAGTGGCTTCTTCCTTTATCAGTTTAGCTCAGGCTGAATTGAATTTAAAAAACGAATTAGGCACCGCTTCTTTTGATGAAACCGTAGCAGAATCTAAAAAAGAGTGGAATAAAATTCTAGGAAAAATAACAGTAGAAGATAACAACGAAGACCAATTAAGAACTTTCTACTCTTGTTTGTACCGTACAGTTTGTTTCCCTCAAAAACAATATGAAATTGACGCAGAAGGAAAAACAGTGCATTACAGTCCCTACAACGGAAAAGTTGTACCGGGTTATATGTTTGCAGGAACCGGATTTTGGGACACTTTTCGCGCCTTATACCCTTTGTTAAATTTAGTATATCCTTCTATAAACAAAGAAATGCAGGAAGGTTTGCTAAACGATTACAAAGAAGGCGGTTTTTTGCCGGAATGGTCCAGTCCAGGTTTTAGAAATGTGATGGTAGGGAACAATTCAGCTTCTGTAGTTTCGGATGCTTATATGAAAGGATTGCGAGGTTATGATATCAATACACTGTACGAAGCTTTACTGCATGGTGCCAATAATGAAGGTCCAATGGATGCAGTAGGAAGAAAAGGGGTGAACTATTACAATACTTTAGGTTATGTTCCTTACGATGTGAAAATTAATGAAAATGCCGCCAGAACACTGGAATATGCCTATGATGATTTTGCGATCTGGAAATTAGCGCAAGCATTAAATCGTCCGAAGAAAGAGATTAAGTTACTCGAAAAACGAATGATGAATTATAAGAACCTGTATAATCCTGCTATCGGACTAATGAGCGGAAGAAACAAAGACGGAAGTTTTCCGGCGAATTTCAATCCGTTTAAATGGGGAGATGCTTTTACCGAAGGCAATAGTTGGCACTACAGCTGGAGTGTATTTCATGATGTTCAAGGTTTAATTGATCTCATGGGAGGAGCAAAATCTTTTACAGCCAAGCTGGATGCAGTTTTTACTACACCTCCGGTTTTTGATGATAGTTACTACGGATCGGTAATCCATGAAATTCGTGAAATGCAAATTATGAATATGGGACAATATGCACACGGAAATCAACCAATTCAACACATGATTTACCTGTACAATTATGCCGGAGAACCTTGGAAAACCCAATACTGGTCCAGAGAAGTCATGAATCGTTTGTATAAACCAACTCCGGATGGTTATTGTGGTGATGAAGACAACGGACAAACTTCGGCCTGGTACATTTTCTCGGCAATGGGATTTTATCCGGTATGCCCCGCTACAGAAGAATATGTTCTTGGTGCACCCTTATTCAAGAAAACAACCTTACAGTTAGAAAACGGAAAACAGCTTATTATAGAAGCTCCAGGTAATTCGGCAAACAATAAATATGTAAACGAATTAAAGTGGGACAATACAACCTACACAAAAAATTACATCAATCACTTTGATGTATTGAAAGGTGGAGAATTAAACTTTGAGATGAGCAGTTCTCCTAATTTACAAAGAGGCACAACCGCCGGAGCGTATCCCTATTCTTATTCAACTTCAAAATAAAATTTATGCAATCACGTAGAAAATTTATAAAAAATACAGGAATTTTTTCAGCAGGACTATTGGCCATTCAAGCAAATGCTTTTGGACTAAATTCGGATGATTTTCAGTTTACGGTTAAAGATTTTGTGAGTAAAAGACCTCCGTTAGCAGAAAGAAAATTTACCAGTCAAGCAGTCGAAGCGGTAATTGTCAGAATCAAAAAACAAATCGCAAATCCCGAATTGGCTTGGTTGTTTGAAAACTGCTTTCCCAATACATTAGATACCACAGTCGATTTTGAAATCATTGACGGAAAACCCGATACCTATGTAATTACAGGTGACATTGACGCCATGTGGTTGCGAGACAGTACAGCGCAAATCTGGCCTTATATTCCGTTTGTAAAAGAAGACCCTAAATTGGCCGAATTGGTCAAAGGAGTAATCAACCGTCAGGCAAAATGTATTCTATTAGATCCGTACGCCAATGCTTTTTATAAAGATTTTACTAAGGAAAGCGAATGGAAAAATGACTTGACCAAAATGCAGCCCGGTATTCACGAAAGAAAATGGGAGATTGACAGTTTGTGCTATCCCGTTCGATTGGCGCATGGTTATTGGAAAGAAACCGGAGACATCAGTTTGTTCGACGACCAATGGAAAAAAGCGATGTTATTGATACTGCAAACTTTTAGAGAACAACAACGTTTAGACGGAAAAGGAGGCCCATACAGTTTTCAGCGTCAAACGGCCTGGGCTACAGATGGGGTTCCATTAGCGGGCTATGGTTATCCGGTAAAACCTTGTGGATTGATTGTGTCAACGTTCAGACCAAGTGACGATTGTACTTTGTTGCCTTATTTAATTCCAAGCAATATGTTTGCGATTGAAATATTGGGTTATCTGATCGAGATATTCTCTTTGCCGGCACTTAAAGACACTGATTTAGTAGCAAAAGCAAAAGAATTAAGAGAGCAGGTAAAAAAAGGATTAAAGGAAAACGGAATTATAGACCATCCGAAATTCGGGAAAATTATTGCTTTTGAAGTGAACGGATACGGTAGTTTTCACATGATGGACGATGCCAACGTTCCTTCTTTATTGTCTTTGCCTTATTTGGGAGCAATCGCACCAAACGATCCTTTATATCTTAATACCCGAAAAGTGGTGCTTTCAGAAAACAATCCTTTTTTCTACAAAGGAAAAGCTGGAGAGGGGATTGGAGGCCCGCATACAGGAGTAGATACAATTTGGCCGATGAGTATTGTGCTGAGAGCGATTACAAGTGTTGACGAGAAAGAAATACAAGCCTGCATTAGCAATCTGATCAAAACAAATGCAGATACCGGATTTATGCACGAATCCTTTCATAAAGATGATGTCGCAAAATTTACCCGAAAATGGTTTGCTTGGGCAAATACCTTATTTGGCGAGATGATTGTTCACACCAGTAACAAATATCCACAAATTTTAAAGAATAAAAATATTTAAAGAAGCAAGTTAAACCAGGAAAAATGAATACACCACACGCCATTGGGCTAGATATAGGGGGGACACATATTACAGCAGCAGTTATCGATATAACAGAGATGAAAGTTATTGACTACTCTCTGCAAAAAGAATCTTTTGACTCTAATTTACCGGTTGATCAGGTTATGACCATTTGGGAAAAAGCAATTTCTGCCGCCATAGAAAATTCTAAAATTGAAAGTATGGCTGGTTTGGCAGTGTGTATGCCCGGTCCGTTTGATTATCAGGAAGGGGTTTGCTGGATAAAAGGGCAATCCAAATACGAACATTTTTATGGATTGAATGTTAGAAATCTGCTTTTGGACAGTCTTAGTCTCTCAGCCGATTTTCCGGTACTTTTTGAAAATGATGCCGTTTGTTTTGGAAAAGGAGAGGTTTTCAAACAGAAAGAAAACTTGTCCAAAAAAGTAATCGCAATTACGCTGGGTACAGGCTTAGGGGCTTGTTTTATTGACAAAGGAGTTTCGGTAACCACAGGAGATTTGGTACCCTTAGACGGAGAAATATACAATCTGCCGTATAAAGAAGGTATTGCCGAAGACTATGTTTCGGTACGCGGGCTTTTATCTCATTATCATGCTTTAAGTGGTACAACACTAAATAATGGGTTAGAATTGTATAATTTGGCTATTAAAGGAGATCAATTAGCAATCAGTGTATTCGAAAAAATGGGTACTGATCTGGCAGCAATTGTTATTCCGTGGATACAAAATTTCAGTGCGGATCACATTATTATCGGAGGTAAAATAGCCAATGCCGGTGCTTTATTTTTACCATCCTTTACGAAAAGCGTAAAAGAAGCCGGTATCGAAGTTCAGGTTTCTGTTTCGAATGACAATGAAGCCGCTGCATTGTTAGGAGCGGTAAGTTTGCTTTGTACATCGCATTCTAAATAATAAAAAGAGGAATAAAAAGAAATCAATAGGCGCAATAACGAAACGCATTTATAGATAATTGCAACTAATGAATAAGTGATTTAATTCTTATTTGACGTTTGTGTCTGAAAATTAATCGATTCAGGAAAATGAATTGAATTGTTTAAAGGATTACTCGGAATAACCGAAAGCGACGTAAGTAAATAAGTAAAAAGTGCTGTTAGAAAAGAAATCATAATACTACTGATAATTTAAGGTGATGGGCAGTAAGACTATACTGCCCTTATTTTTTTTAAGTTTAAAAAAGTTGCGGAATAATTTTTTAGAAATTCTCCTTTGTTAGAAGTAACAGCTTTTATACTTTTCATCAGAGCTTTTTGAGTTCCTGTTTTCCGACTTCTATCTTTGATGATCTCGCCAAGTCGCCAAGCCGCTAAGTTTTGTCTTCTTATTTTTAAGCTTTCCCCTTTCTCATTAAAACTTTGCGATTTTGCGACTCTGCGAGATTTTTACTCCCTCCACAACTTTTGAATTTGATGCATAGATTTGAATGCTTTATAAAAGCCATTAAAAATTATAATTGACTTGTACAGCAGCATAGGGAGCAGACTTAAACTGAAATTTATCCTTAGTACTAAACATACGTCTTCTTATTTTTAAGCTTTCCCCTTTCTCATTAAAACTTTGCGATTTTGCGACTCTGCGAGATTTTTACTCCCTCCACAACTTTTGAATTTGATTCATAGATTTGAACGCTTTATAAAAGCAATTAAAAATTATAATTGACTTGTACAGCAGCATAAGGTGCAGATTTAAACTGAAATTTATCCTTAGTACTAAACATACTTTTTAAAGATTTCTCCGCATAATAGGCAGGACGTGCACCGCTAATTCCCACTGTAATAGGGATCGTAATGTGTTTGTTAATCTTAAACTCCGGTCTTAATCCTCCGACCATATATTGATGGGTAAAGATGACCTCTTTTCCTGCTCTTTGAGTAAGTGCCATTTGACCATTCATCAATCCAACAATACTTAGTGTAAAGTAGTCTGTCAGTTGATATCCTGCTGACGCTCGTACACCATCTAAAAGTGAAACGTTAAAGACGTATCTCCCGGGAGAATTATAGCTAAGATATAAAGCCGGGAATACCATAGGGAATCCAAATGAATTGTTGAAAGCAAGTCCACCGCCCAGATCTAATTTAGAATTGATTTTTTTGATAAAAATGACACCCGCGTTTCCAAGAATATTTCTGGCGCCCATTTTAGAGATTTGAGTCTGATCCGTAAATACGCCCGCTCCAACTGCTGTCAGGAGACTCCATTTTTTGCTAATCGGACGCATATTATACAACGAAAAGGATGCATTCACAATATCAGATACAACAAGTTCTTCGGTAAAATTTTTATTGTCTAAAGAAGCGTAAGCACCCGCTAGGGATACGCCCCAAACAACAGGAAGATTGTCTTTGTTCGTTTTCATTGAAATCGGAATATTGGCAGTGGCCTGATAAACGATTGCGGATCCTTTACCGTTTCCAATATTGTTATTCTCTTCATCGCCGTAGCGTGATTCCCCAATATATTCGGTTTGAATAGATATTTGCGCTTTAGCCTGCGTGATTCCCATTAGTAAAACTAACAAAGTAAGTAAGGAAGATGTTCTCATGATTTAATTTTTTTATTTGACAGGGCAAAACTATTCCAAGAGTTAAAAGTTTTTTTTTGGTTTTGACCAATGGCTTGCATTTGTTGACCAGTGGTTCTTGATATGATAGAAAATGCATTAAATTTACAATCAAACTTTATCAGTATGTTTACAATCAAAAGAATCAGCCTTCTTTTTTGGATCTTTTTATTCCTTGTTATTTTTTTGCAGTTAATGCTTTCGGGTATTCCAAAATTTAGTTTTCCGTGTGCTTTTTTAACTACAGGTTTTAATGTGCTGACCCTGCGTTTGCATGTATGTTTTCTGAATGTATTTATAAGAAAATATATGGAAACACATGATACGGGAAAATTCGTGTTTTCGGTACTTTTTATTAGTTCCATCACGGCCTTTTTTATTACAATAGAATGTTATTTAATAATTCGCTTTATGATGCCTGAAGCTGTTTATACGAAAAACGATATGATTTCCATGTTTTTTGGAACGTTTATGGCCAGTATCTTAGTTTCGGGTATGTGTTATTCTATCGAAATGTTTCGAAAGAATGTCGTCGCAGAGAAAAGACATCAGGAACTAAGAAATAGTGTGCTGGAAATGGAAATCGATCATTTAAGAACCCAACTTAGCCCGCATTTCACCTTTAACATACTCAATAATCTTCAGTTTTTGATTCGTAAGGATCAGGATGAAGCCTTAGAATTGTTGTCGGCCTACAGTAAAATATTGCGCTATTACGTCTACGAATCTCAGAATAAATGGATCAGATTAGACAGCGAGATTACTTTTCTAAAACATTATTTTGAGTTAGAAAAAGGCCGCTCGGGGGAAGATCTTGAGATTTCCTGTCAATGGGACATACCCGAAAATACACTTTTGGTAATTCCTTTTCTGTTATCGACGTTTGTAGAAAATGCGTTCAAGCACGTTTCTTCTTTCAGCGAAAAAAAGAACTACATAGAACTGCATGTTTTTCTAAAAGAGGAAAATCAATTGTTTTTGAAGATAAAAAATTCATTCGATTCAGAAGTGTTAAATCGCAAGAAGGCGGGAGTAGGGTTGACTTATGCTAAGAAAAGATTAGAACTTTCCTATAAAGATAATTATGATTTAGAGTTTGTTTCTGAAGCAGACTCTTATAGTGTAAGCCTTAAATTAAACTTGACCAACGCATGAAATGTATCGTAATTGACGACGAAAGAATTGCCAGAGAAGGTCTGGATTCTTTTATAAAAGAGATTGATTTTCTAAGTAATGAAGGGGTGTTTTCTAATGCGCATCTGGCTCTCGAAAAACTAAAAACAGAAACCATTGACCTGATCTTTCTGGATATAGAAATGCCATTGCTTAACGGACTGGAATTTGCAAAACGAATTGCAGACAAACCTTCAATGATTGTTTTCACAACGGCCTATTCGGAGTATGCCCTCAAAGGCTATAAGGTAAATGCTGTAGACTATTTGTTAAAGCCGATCTTTTTTGAAGACTTTAAAGCCGCGGTTTTTAAAGCCAAAAAGCTGTACGATTTAATGTATCAGCAGGAGTTGATTTCGAAACCTTTGTTTTTTAAAGAAAACGGGACGACTGTAAAAGTGCATCCAAGGCAAATAATGTATATCAAGAGTATGCAGAATTATATTGAAATATATACAGAGAACAGTAAAAAAATCATCATTCATCAAACCTTAAAAGGCATTATGGATCAGCTTCCCAATGCTGACTTTTTACAGATTCATCGCTGTTATATTGTGAATGCAAAATACATAACACATATTGATGGTTTCAAACTCTCCGTAAAGGACACTGTTTTGCCGATTGCAAGAAACCGGAAAATTAGTGTTATGGAGCGATTCAAAAATTAGAGAGGCTTGGTAGTGGCTTTAATTAATTTTAGCAAGTGATTATATTGCTTCCCATACAGCCTTCTGATGTTGGCACAGTTTCAATTTCACAGAAAAAAATGATTCCTATAAGAATGCTATAATACAAAATGTCCATGAGTTTAATACAACACTGATTTTGGAATGATGTATTTATCATTTGGCGACAAGATTTTCATACAAATGGATTAACAAGGTTATTCTTTTAAATTAATGAGTATATTTGAGAGTATAACTGTAGCCAAAATGAAACGATCCCAACTAGTAGTACTGTTGTTATTTATCGCTCTTGTAGTAATTCTCTTTGTGGATTTTGATGTCAAAGGTGACATTCCCGCTGCACCAAAAAAGAAACTGCCTAACCAACCGGGGATTGTATTAACTTTTGATGACGATTATGTAGATACCTGGTATAATGCCGAAAAAGAACTGCGTCCCTACAATTGGAAAGCTACTTTTTTTATCTGTAAGTACAGTGCCTTTACACCGGAACAAAAAGAAAAGCTGCATTATCTTCAGAATATGGGACATGATATAGCCGGACATGGTTACAATCATGAGAATGCCGTTAAATATGCCGCACAATATGGACTCGACGCATATATAAAAAACGAAATCCTTCCGCTAAAAGAAATCATGCGCAAAGATGGATTTGATATAAAGTCTTTTGCCTATCCCGACGGAGCCAGAAACAGTCAGCTGGATAAAAGGCTACTCAAATATTTTGATTTTATAAGGGGAACAACTTACGGTGAACTTAGACCGGAAGCTCAGTATTGTTATTATGAGAACAAACGTGTGATCTACGGTTTAGGAATAGACGAAGACTACGAACAGTTTAATCTGGAATATTACAAAAGCCTTTTACTTTACGCAAAAAAGCACAATAAAATTGTCATTTTCTACGGACATAAAACAGTAGACAAAGTAAACGATAGGTTAGAAACTCCGATCGGATTACTGAAACAGCTCTGTGCGTTTGCAATAGAAAATAACCTTAAATTTTATTCGGTTGATGATTTAAAGAACTTAGAAAAGTGATTGATTTCATTAGCCTGCAAGGAACTTTGCTTTTAAGTTTAAAAACCTAATTTTGATCTATAAGTAGTATAACATAAAACCCACCATTATGAAATCAGATTTTTACACCAAGTTTATTTTGACCGTTATTGCGATTTGTCTAAGCATTCTTACGCTTAAAAGTATTGACTTTATTCCAAAAGCTTATGGAGGAAGTTTAAAATCTGAAGATAAGAAACCGCTTTTAAATACGAATTACGCTTTAGTGCCAGTAAATTCTAATGGCACAATAGATGTCAACATAAAAAGTAGTTCAATGCTTGATGTCAATGTTAGTAAGGTCACTACATCAGATGAATTAGAAGTTAATATTACTGAAGTAGCAGGTTCTTCTCTACTATATGGAGCAGTGCCAGTAAAAATAAAACAATAGCGTTTGAGCCAATGGCAAGTAATACCATATCGTACTAAAATAATTAAAGAAAATCTAATTAATTCTAGTTGTTATTTAATAATTAGTTGGTCCTATTTGACGAAAACACAAAAAGATTGATTACCACCTGCTTCTGCTCAATGTCATTCAGTTAAGGATTGTAAAAAAAAGTCTCACGCAGATTTTAGCGGATTAAAATAAAAAAAATCCGCCGGATCCGCAGAATCTGCGTGAAAAAATATCTTCACTGAATGACATTGGGCTTCAGCTGGAGGTAAATGATTGAGAGGTGAATCATTGGGATTAGTCGAAAGATCCGGGGGTATAATTCGGCTAAAGCCATAAAATCCTGAACTACTTGTAATCCTCCAGCTGAAGCTGGAGGCTATTTATATTTTGGAGAGTTATAGATTTTATACTAAAGTCTCTCAGTTTCATTTAGAGTGAAACGGAGAGACTATTATAGAAAGCGTAAAATTTATCTTTTTACAAATTAAGTTTTCGGTATTGCAAAGGCGAAAGTTGCTTTAATTCTTTGAATTTTCGGTTGAAATTAGAGATGTTATTAAAGCCACATAACTCTGCAATTTCTAATACAGAGAGCTCTCCGCTACTCGATAATAGTTTTGCCGCCCGCTCAATCCGGACTTCGATGAGAAACTGAAAAAAAGATTTGTTGGTCCGGACTTTAAAATACCGGCAAAACGCATTTTTAGTCATACTCGCTATCGAGGCAATTTCGTCAAGAGTAATGTTTTTTTGAAAATTGGTCATTACATATTCAAAAACGGTTTGCATTCTCTTGCCTTCATTATCCGTTATTTTTTTATGATACAAGTAATTAGAGAGCGAGTTGTTCTCTGAGACCGAAAGCCATTTTACAATATCCAGAAACAGTATAAAACGAGAATAGCTGTCCGCTTTTTTGAGCTTCTTAAAATATTTAGTGACTTTTTTGGGAGCATTGTGAATGATGAATCCATTTTTGCTGCTTTCTAAGATCGGATGAATGTTTTTGAAGGTAGGCAATTCAAAAAAATCCTTTCCAAAAGAATTAAAAGTAAAAAATAAGGTTCGCATAATAGAAGTTTCGTTTTCCTGAACGTCGCTTCTAAAAACGTGAGGTAAATTACTGCCAATCACTAATACATCGCCTTCGCGATATTGTGAAATGGTGTCTCCGGCAAAAATGGCTCCTTCTCCTTTTTCGATAAAGCTGATCTGAATTTCTTCATGTTGGTGTAATTTGTCGTAAAAAGAGATTTCTATATCTTCTTGATAGATAAGGGGTTCTTCTCCAGATTTAGGGATCTTAAATGGAAAAACTTTCATGGTTTGGTTGGTTAGTTATAATCAAATATATTGCATTTTAACAAAAAAATGATGATATAGTGATCAGTTTTTTATGTTTATTGACTATACAGGGTAATATAGTATTGTTTTGAGGTAATTATTTGCCTGAATGCTCTGTTGTTTCTAGATAATTTTGGTCTATAATAAAAAATCAATAGTATGAGTATTCAATGGAACGGCGTTATGCCGGCAGTAACTACAAAATTTACTGCAGATGATAAGTTAGACTTCAATATGTTTGAAGTTAATATGAAGGCACAATTAGAGGCCGGTGTATCAGGAATTATTTTAGGTGGAACATTGGGGGAAGCCAGTACACTTTTGGAAGACGAGAAAAGAGAGTTGGTCAAACATACTGTTGCACTTACTAATGGTAAAGTACCTGTGATTATGAATATTGCAGAACAAACTACAAGAGGAGCAATTTTGGCAGCCAATAAAGCGGAGCAAGATGGAGCAAAAGGTTTGATGATGTTGCCTCCAATGCGCTACAAAGCTTCTGATCACGAAACGGTAGTTTACTTTTCTGAAGTAGCCAAAAATACTTCCCTTCCGATTATGGTCTATAACAATCCTGTCGATTATAAAATCGAAGTGACCTTAGACATGTTTGAAGAATTATTAAAATATGATAACATTCAGGCTGTAAAAGAATCTACAAGAGATATCTCAAATGTGACGCGACTGATTAATCGTTTTGGAGATCGTTTAAAAATCTTATCAGGTGTTGATACACTGGCATTAGAAAGTATATTGATGGGGTCTGACGGATGGGTATCAGGTTTGGTTTGTGCCTTTCCGGCAGAAACTGTCGCGATTTTTAACCTGGCTAAAGCAGGAAGAATTGATGAGGCTTTAAAAATTTACAGATGGTTTTTACCTTTATTAGAATTAGACATTAATTCTTTTTTAGTGCAAAACATCAAACTGGCAGAAGTGGCTACAGGAATAGGCAGCGAGCACGTTCGTGCCCCAAGATTACCGCTTCAGGGTTCAGAAAGAGAAAAAGTTTTAGGTATTATAGCCGAGGGATTGCGTACCAGACCAACACTACCGGATTATAAAAACTTATAGGGATGTTGCTCAACGAGTAATTATTTTTAACACATAGGAACATAGAAAAAAAGCAGGAAGAGTATATGGCAAATCATAATTTGACGCGTAGCTTATGTGATTTTAAACAAAGTGAAACGCCTTTTAAGGGAAAGAAAACTATGTCTCTATGTGTTAAAAAAAAAGATTTTCAGGAATATAGCCTAACAACAATACAATCATTAGAATCGATTTTATAGGTTATATTCTTTTAAGTAGGCATAATATTTATTTATAATACCAACAAACATGATTACAGGAAAAAATTATATAGGAAGTCAACTCAAAGCTGGGGGAACAAAAACCGTAAAAACGTTTAATCCGCAATTGAATATCGAAAATCCTTGGGTTTTTACAGAAGCAACTACTGAAGAAATTGAAGAGGCTGTTGCTTTAGCCAATCAGGCATTTACCAGTTATAAAAAATGTTCCGGCTTAGAAAAAGCACAGTTTTTAAATGCTATAGCAGATGAAATTTTAGCGTTAGGGGACGAATTGTTGGTTCAATATTGTAGCGAATCCGGTTTTCCAAGGGGAAGAGCAGAGGGAGAACGAGGCAGGATGATCGGACAATTGCGTTCGTTTGCTGTTATGCTTACCGAGGGAAGCTGGGTTCAGGCTACAATAGACACTGCAATACCGGACCGACAACCGGCTCCAAAAGAAGATTTGCGCAAGATGTTGGTACCATTAGGACCAATTGTAGTTTTTGGCTCCAGTAACTTTCCTTTTGCATTTTCAACCGCAGGAGGAGATACCGCTTCGGCTTTAGCTTCGGGTTGTCCGGTGATTGTAAAAAGCCATTCGATGCATATTGGAACCGGTGAAATGGTTGCTTCGGCCATTATTAAAGCAGCACAAAAAACAAATATGCCCGAAGGTGTTTTTTCAAATCTGGTAGGAGGAGGAAGAACATTAGGTACCAGTTTGGTAAAACATCCACTAGTAAAAGGAGTTGGGTTTACAGGTAGTATTAGCGGTGGTCGTGCTTTGTGCGATTTGGCAGCACAACGTCCCGAACCAATTCCGGTTTTTGCCGAAATGGGAAGTGTTAATCCTGTTGTATTATTACCTGAAGCTTTGAAAGTAAACAGTCAGAAATGGGCAGCTGCTTATGCGGGTTCTATTACTTTAGGAGCGGGTCAGTTTTGTACCAATCCCGGTTTATTACTGGCAGTTAAAGGAGCTGAATTAAATGATTTTGAGACCGAATTAACAACAGCCATCGAAAAAATAGAGCCTTTGTGTATGTTGCACTCCACAATGCAAGCTGATTTTGAAAAAGGAATTGCAGAAAAGGAAAGCCAAAAAGGAGTTTCTAAAGTCGCTCAGTTTAAAGGAGAAGTATTACCCAATTACGGTCGTCAGACTATTTTGAAAGTAAGCGGAGAAGAGTTCTTAAAAAATGAATCATTAAGTCATGAGGTCTTTGGACCTTTTTCGATTCTAGTGGAATGTGAGGATGAGGTACAGTTGATCCAAATAATTAATAAATTAGATGGACAGTTAACCGGAACAATCATCAGTGAGGAGAAGGAATTACAAAAACACCAAGCTGTAATTTTTGCCTTGCAAAATCGCGTTGGACGTTTGATTTTTAATGGAGTTCCAACAGGAGTTGAAGTATGCGCGTCTATGTTACACGGCGGACCGTATCCAGCCTCTTCAGATTCGAGGTTTACGGCAGTAGGAACACATGCTGTTTACAGATGGGTGCGTCCTTTGAGTTATCAGAACTGGCCGGACGATTTGTTGCCAGCCGAGTTGCAAAACAATAACCCGCTGCAAATTTCACGAACAGTAAATAATAAACTAACACTAGCCGGTTGTGACTAATTTTTTAACACATAGAAGATAACCAATTGCAACCTGATTTTTTTGCCACGAATTTCACAAATTGTTTTTGCCACAGATTAAAAAGATTCGCACAGATTATCTAATAATATTAATCCTTTTAATCTGTGGCAAAAAATAGAATCTTAATCTTTTTTTAAGAAAATTGATGTTTCTATGTATTAAATAGAATTCGTTTGGATAGAAACAACAGGTTGACAGCAGTTGCGAGTGATTTTCTAACACATAGAGACATAGCTTTAAAAGCTTAAAAAGAGGGGTTTCACTTATTCGTAAATCATATAGAAATCTATGTGAAGGATATGTATTTCTTTTTTGTATTCTTCATTAATGTTAAAGAAAATCTATGTCTCTATGTGTTAAATAAAAACTAACCGGTTACTATTACCTTATAACTAATGCTAAAGAAAACTTTTTTTTGTGTAGATGCACATACCTGCGGGAATCCCGTGAGAGTGGTTGCCGGTGGAGGACCAAATTTAGTGGGACAATCCATGAGCGAAAAACGCCAACATTTCTTAAAAGAATTTGACTGGATTCGCAAAGGACTTATGTTTGAACCCCGTGGTCATGACATGATGAGCGGTAGTATTTTGTACCCGCCAAGTGATCCCGCCAATGATTTCGGAATCTTATTTATAGAAACATCAGGTTGTTTGCCTATGTGTGGACATGGAACTATCGGAACCATCACCATTGCAATCGAAGAAGGTTTGGTGATCCCAAAAGTTCCAGGTAAGATCAGAATGGAAGCACCGGCCGGTTTAGTACAAATCGAATACCAGCAAACAGGAGCTAAAGTAGATTGGGTACGTCTAACCAACGTCAAATCGTATCTTGCTGCTGAGGGATTAACTATTAATTGTCCCGAACTGGGCGAGCTTGTTTTTGATGTGGCCTATGGCGGAAATTATTACGCGATTGTAGACCCACAGGAGAATTTTTCGGGTGTTCAGGATTTCACCGCAAGTAAAATTATTCAGTACAGTCAGGAATTGCGCAATAGGATAAACGAAGAATACCCGCATTATTTTATTCACCCCGAAAACAATACCATTAGAGATGTAACCCATATGTTGTGGACGGGACAGCCAATTGATTCCAGTTCATCAGGAAGGAATGCTGTTTTTTATGGAGACAAAGCCATAGATCGCTCTCCTTGTGGTACCGGAACTTCAGCGAGAATGGCGCAATTGCATGCGAAAGGAAAACTGAAAGTAGGCGAAGAGTTCATTCACGAAAGTTATATCGGAAGCAAATTTATTGGAAAAGTAGTTGAAGAAACAGCTATTGGAGACATTCCTGCGATTGTTCCAAGTATTCAGGGCTGGGCAAAAGTATACGGTTATAACAATATCATTATTGATGAAAGCGACGATCCTTACGCATTCGGATTTCAAGTGATTTAAGAATAAGATAAAATAAAGTGGTATTGCTAAAAGAACGAATTTGGTCAATGCACTTTTAATTAATATAAAATGTATGAAAAAAGTAGGTATTGTTGGTGGTGGAATTATCGGTCTGTGTTCCGCTTATTATCTTGCTAAAGAAGGTTACGAAGTAGCTGTTTTTGATGAATCAGCGATGGAAGACGGTTGCTCGTACGGAAACGCGGGAATGATTGTGCCTTCTCATATTATCCCTCTGGCGCAACCCGGTATGATCGCACAGGGTATGAAATGGATGTTTGACAGTCAGAGTCCATTTTATGTAAAACCACGTTTAAATACCGATTTATTGAAATGGGGTTTACAGTTTTATAAACACGCGAATAAAAGTCATGTAGAAAGAGCCATGCCCGCTTTACGAGATCTGTCTCTGTTAAGTAAAGAGTTGTATCAGGATTTCGCAAAAGAAAACAATTCTTTTTTTTACGAAGAAAAAGGACTTTTGATGCTTTATAGAACTGATAAAGTAGAAGAAGAAATGTACCACGAAGGCAAAGAAGCCGAGCGTTTGGGGCTGGAGGTCAATTACCTTTCGAGAAGAGAGGTAGAAGCTTTAGAAACCGGAACTAAAACAGATGTAATTGGTGGCGTTCATTACAAAAGTGATGCACATTTGTATCCGCAGAAATTCATGAAGTTTATTAAAGAGGAACTAGTTCGTTTAAAAGTAGAAGTACACCAACATACGACCGTTAAAGATTTTGTTTTTGAAGGAAATAAGATCGCTAAAATAGGAACAAGTAAAGGTACTTTTGCAGTAGATGAAGTGGTATTGGCGGCAGGATCGTGGAGTCCTTCGTTGGCTAAAAAGTTAAATATTGGGATCTCAATTTTACCCGGAAAAGGATATAGTTTTACATTGAAAGACAGAAGTCAAAAACCAAGTATTCCATCGATTTTATGCGAAGGAAAAGTGGCTGTAACTCCTATGAATAACGATATTCGTTTTGGTGGAACTATGGAAATTACACATACGGGAGATACTAAAATAAATGAAAACCGATTACGCGGAATTGTAACTAGTATCAACGATTTTTATCCCGACATGCAGATCGAAATGCCAAAAGCAGAAGAGACCTGGTTTGGATTCCGCCCTTGCACACCATCCGGAATGCCGATCATTACAAAAGATAAAAAAATTGTAAATTTGACACTAGCTACCGGACATGCCATGATGGGATTAAGTCTGGCACCGGCAACAGGAAAAATTGTAACCGAAATTATAGCCGGTAAAACGACTTCGGTAGATACTAAGATGTTTCAAATTTAAAATATGAGATACGACTCAATTCCAGTTTCCTTATTCGAAAAGAATCGAAAAAGGTTTACTGATAAAATGCAAAAGAATAGTTTGGCTATTCTGACTTCAAATGACGTGATGCCCAACAATGCAGACGATGTAATGGGTTTTGCACAAAACAATGATTTGTTTTACTTGTCCGGAATTGAACAGGATGAAACAATATTGGTTCTTTTTCCCGATGCTTTCAAAGAAGAGAATCGGGCTGTTTTGTTTGTGAAAGAAAGCAACGAGAACACCGTGCTTTGGGATGGTAATTTTTTAACAAAAGCAGAGGCCACCACTATTTCAGGCATCAAAAATGTAAAATGGATTGCAGAATTTGAAAAAACCTTGCAACTTTTTGCTTTTGAAGCTGATACCTTTTATTTAGGACACAACGAGCATATCAAAAGAATTACTGCCGGGATGCAAACCAGACAAGATCGAATGATTCAATGGTGCAAAGAAAAATATCCATTGCATCATTACGAACGTGCTGCAAAAATTACCCGTGATTTGCGACCAATAAAATCCGATGAAGAAATTGATCTGATTAAAAAAGCGATTGCCATAAGTGTCAAAGGATTTCATGGAATTTTAAATGCTATTCAACCTAATATAAAAGAATACGAATTAGAAGCTGAATTGGCCTACGCCTCTGTAAAAAACGGAGGAACACGATCGGCATTTAAACCTATTGTTGCTTCCGGTAAAAATGCCTGTTCGCTTCATTACAATACAAACGATCAGGTTTGTGGTGAAGGTGAAATGGTTTTGGTTGATTTTGGAGTTTGTTATGCCAATTACAATTCAGATACCACGCGCTGTGTTCCCGTAAATGGCGTTTTCAGTCCAAGGCAAAAAGCAGTTTATGAAGCGGTTTTGCATTGTTTGAAAGAAGGATCGAAACTTTTGAAACCCGGAATATTGTCTAAGGATTATGAGCTCGAAATGGCAAAATTAATCGAGGCAGAATTGCTTAAACTGGGTTTGATAACACAGGATGAAATTGCAAATCAGAATCCCGACAACCCCGCTTATAAAAAATATTTCATGCACGGTACTGCACACCACCTTGGTTTGGATGTGCATGATGTAGGCTTGTACTCGAGACCTTTTGAAAAAGGAATGGTACTGACTTGTGAACCCGGAATTTACATACCGGAAGAAGGAATTGGCTGTCGTTTAGAAAATGACTATCTGTTAACTGAAAACGGAAATATTAATTTGAGCGAAGCATTACCAATTGAAATCGCAGACATCGAAGGTTTAATAAAAAATAACAAACAATAATATGAAAAAGTACTTGATTCTTGTATTCTTTATCTGCACATCTGCTTTTGCTCAGAGCGATATTGATATAAATGATCTGAATTGGTTGCCCGATTCCCATTCGTTTTGGGTAAACGAAAACAATAACCTGAAAATTTATGATGTTGATCAATTAGACAAACACACTACTATCTTAACTCAGAAACAGTTGTCTGAATCGGGTTTTAGCGGAGAAATTGAAGGTATAGTGTGGAATGCTGCAAAAACGAAAGTATTGCTGTATACCAATTCAAAAAAGGTATGGAGAGCCAATACAAGAGGTGATTATTGGTTTTTTGATCTGGCCACAGGAAAAGGAAGAAAGCTGGGTAAAAATCTGGAGGAGTCGTCTTTGATGTTTGCTAAATTTTCGCCTGATAATGAAAATGTAGCCTACGTTTCAAAACACAATATTTATCTTGAAAATCTACAAACTGAAAAAGTAACGCCACTGACAACCGATGGAACCGATAAAATTATCAACGGAACATTTGATTGGGTGTATGAAGAAGAATTATCGGCAAGAGACGGTTTCAGATGGAGCCCTGATGGCAAAAGTATTGCTTTTTGGCGCGTGGATGCATCGGCGACCAAATTTCATTTGATGATTAATAATACCGATTCGTTATATCCGGTGGTAGTTCCTGTAGAATACCCAAAAGCAGGAGAGCGACCTTCTTCTGTTAAAATCGGGACTATTGATATTACCTCATTACAAACCAATTGGTTAAATATTCCCGGTGAACCGGATAATAATTATTTGGCTCGTATGCAATGGCTTACCAACCAATCGGTAATGGTAGTGCAGTTAAACCGCAATCAAAATCAGGCTACTATTTACAACTGTGATACAAAATCAGGTACAGCAAAGGTGGTTTACCAAGAAGAAGCAGCAGGATGGATTGATGTTTTTGATGTTTCTTCGGGTGTATACGATGGTTTTCCTTGTCATTTTGTTGATAATGGAAAAGCCTTTTTATGGAGTTCTGATGCAGACGGCTGGATGCATATCTATAAAATTAGTATGGATGGCAAGAAAAAAGAGCTTATCACAACGGCTAATTTTGATGCCTATTTTATGGCTTATAATGATAAAACAAAAACGATCTATTATGAGTCAAGTCCGACAGATGCCACACAGCGCTATTTGTATGAAACGAATCTAAATTCAAAAAAGACAAAAAGAGTTACTCCGGATGCATTTGACGGAACAAATAAGTACCGTTTTTCTACAGATGCGATGTATGCAAGACATCTCAATTCAAGCATAAATAGAGACTATAATATACGATTAGTAGCCTTGTCGGGACATAAAAAAATACTGCCAAAAGAAGCCGACACTTTTCAAGCTCCAAGAAGGAACTATTCGTTAGAAAAATTCAAAGTAACCACCGTTGATGGAATAGAAATGGATGGTATAATGGCAAAACCACTGGATTTTGACCCTTCAAAAAAATACCCTGTGTTTTTCTATGTTTATGGAGAGCCAATGGGAGCGGTTGCCAACGATACACCGTATTTTTATTCGCTTATAGCGCCATTAATTCCAAAAGGATATATCGGTATAGCGATGGACAATAGAGGAACTCCTGTCATGAAAGGGACCCAATGGAGAAAGTCTATTTATAAAAACATCGGAATCATCAATACCCACGATCAGGCAATGGCAGCAAAAGAAGTTATAAAGTGGAATTTTATTGATGCCGACAGAGTAGCGATTCACGGTTGGAGTGGTGGTGGAGCTGTAACCTTAAATCTGATATTTCAATATCCGGAAATTTACAAAACGGGTATTGCAATTTCGGCAGTTGTAGACCAGCGCTTTTATGATAATATTTATACAGAGCGCTACATGGGACTTCCTGAGGGTAATGAAGCAACCTATAAAAAAGCATCTCCTGTAACGTACGCTAAGAATCTAAAAGGAAATTTATTGTACATTCACGGAACAGGTGATGACAATGTGCATTACAAAAACGCTGAGGTTTTAATAAACGAATTGATCAAATACGATAAAATGTTTGATTTAATGATTTACCCGAACCGTTCGCACGACATCGATGAAGGAGAAGGAACTACTAAACACTTAATGGATACTTTTGTGAGGTATATAGAAAAAAACTGCCCTCCCGGAGCAAAGTAAGCTCAGATAGAATTAAAAAAGGCCCTCTTATAGTTGGTAAGGGGGTCTTTTTTTTTGCCTGAACGTATTAAGGTTTCAAGTTTTAAGTTTCAGGTTTCAGGTTTCAGGTTTTTGACCTAGATGTGAGGGGGCAATGAGTAGGATCAAGTCCAAAAGTTATGTAGCGGTAAATTTTGTCACGAATTGCACCAATTTCCACTAATTGTTTTTTTTACCAATTGCGTGAATTAATTTGTGGAAATTTGTGTAATTCGTGTTTGTTTTTTTGTCTGAACGTATTAAATGTTTCAGGTTTCAAGTTTCAGGTTTTCTTTGGGGGTAATTACGAGAAGTGCAATGATGACCAATTGATGATCTCGCAAAGACGCCAAGCCGCTAAGTTTTTTCTACTTTATCATTAAGACTTTGCGATTTTGCGTCTTTGCGAGATTTTAAAACATTGAAACCAAAAAAGTCTCAGTCATAGTTTAAACCTGAAACATGAAACCTGAAACATGAAACATGAAACCTGAAACAAAAGCACCCCCCCAAACACTCCCCCAAATAAAAAACCGCAACTCTTTATCGGAATTGCGGTTTCTAGGTATAAAAAATGGTTGGTTAATAGCGATATTTTTTTTTTACAATGATATATCTTTAATTTGAAACTAAAAAACACCCCTGTAACAAAATCAGGTTTTGATGTTAACTATTTAACATTACAGGCATTACCAACATGGTAACGGTTTCTCCTTCTTCTAAACCATCAACAGGAGTTAGAATACCGGCTCTGTTTGGTAATGACATCTCCAACATAATCATATCGGATTGTAAGTTGGTTAACATTTCTGTTAAGAAACGAGAGTTAAAACCAATTTGTAAGTCATCACCTTGATAATCACAAGTCAATCTCTCTTCTGCTTTGTTTGAGTAATCAATATCCTCTGCAGAAACATTCAATTCAGCTCCTGCGATTTTTAAACGAATTTGGTGCGTAGTTTTGTTTGAGAAAATAGCCACACGACGAACAGAACTTAAAAATAAAGAACGATCGATCATCAATTTGTTTGGATTTTCTTTTGGAATTACCGCTTCGTAATTAGGGTATTTTCCATCAATCAAACGACACATTAAGATATAGTTGTCAAATGAGAAAGTCGCATTTGAATCGTTGTATTCGATTTTTACTTCTGCATCAGAAGAACCTAAGATACTCTTTAAGATGTTTAAAGGTTTCTTTGGCATAATAAAATCCGCCACCTGAGATGCTTTTACATCTGTACGGGCATATTTTACTAATTTGTGCGCATCAGTAGCGACAAAGATTAAACCTTCCGGTGAGAATTGAAAGAAAACCCCCGACATTACCGGACGTAAATCATCATTACCGGCTGCAAAAATAGTTTTACTTACCGCAGTTGCCAAAACTTCTGCAGGAACTAAAGTTACGGATGGTTCTTCTAGACTTACTGCTTTTGGAAATTCGTCTCCTGAAGCGTATGCTAAAGCATATTTTCCTGAATTTGAACTAATTTCTACTGTATTGTTATCTTCAACAGTAAAAGTTAAAGGTTGTTCCGGAAACGTTTTTAAAATTTCAAGCAAAAGCTTAGCAGGCACAGCCACACTACCTTTACTTGTAGAATCGATAGATAAAGTAGCCGACATTGTAGTTTCAAGATCCGAAGCTGAAACGGTCAATTCGTTATTGTCTAGTTCAAATAAAAAGTTGTCTAAAATAGGCAACGTATTGTTACTGTTGATTACACTACCTAAAACTTGTAATTGTTTTAATAAGTACGAACTCGATACTATAAATTTCATCTGTTATATTTTATTTTTTGAGGTGTATTTTAGCTAATAAAGGCTAAATATACGGATTACAAATATATCGTAAACTATCTAAAGTAGTACAATTTTTTTATTAACATCTATTTGCTGTATTTTCTTTTACGGATGTAAGTAAATGCAAGTCCGAAAATCAATAAAATAAGAATTGGAAGCCCGATAGTTATGAATTGTGTACGACTGTAATTGTCGCTAACTTTATCTTTATCGAGTAAAGGCAGATCAAGATCTTTACTTCTAATGTTAATAAGTCCGGTGTCATCCAACAAATAATTGATGCAATTCATCATAAAATCTTTGTTGTCGTACAGTTTTCCCGTACGCTGATCGTATCCCAATTCTACAGGCATCCTGTTTTTATCTAATTGATTTTTGGCTAAATCGCCATCAGAAATCACAATCATTTTAGTCGGTTTTCCTTTGGCTAAAAAAGAACCTTCTTTAAAGGGTAAAACACGGTTTTCAAATGCCGAATGGAAAGAGCCTTCCAATAAAACAGAAAGTGGTAAATCACCTTTATCAACATATTCCTGAGGAGTCGTTTTTTCGTTTACAATATCCAAATTAATCTCAGCCGGAGTCCCGATTATTTTTGAATATTGAGAGGATTGTAATAAGACCGTTTTTTTGATTCCGTTTTTCAAAGTATCAATCGGACTGGCAAAATCAAATTTAATACCGCCTAAGTTTTTTACGATCGGATGTGAACTTGTCGGATAAACTTCAGGGGCATATTTCCATTTAAATTCCTGATATTGGGTAGCACTTCCTTGTTCACCCGTAGCTAATTTTATCGGAGTACCGTATTCGTCCTTTACTAAATCAGGGTTGATTCTGAATCCGTATTTGAAGAACATATCGTTTAGATTTAAATCTCTCGGATACGCCAGAGTAGCACCCGATTGATTGTACAGACTGTCCATGTCTGCTGCAACCTGATCGATCAACCAAAGCGTTTTTCCACCATTCATAATAAATTGATCCAGAACCTGCTTCTCTTCATCAGAAAAAGTTTCGGTTGGTTTCGATATAATGGCTAAATCGTATTTTTTTAAGGCCTCTAAAGTCCCAGTTGGACTTTTAGACACAGAATCTAATGTAAAAGGACCGATATAGTAACTCTCGCGGATCTGCATGAGCATTTTCGCAATATGAATTTCATTGATCTCGCCATTTCCTTTAATAATAGCAACTTTCTTTTGTTTGTCTTTGGTGATTTTATTGATAGCGTCCGCAATCGAATATTCTAAATGTTGAATAGATCCCATCACTTTTTGCTCCGTTGAAGCCCCCATTCTGTTTTTCAACAAAGGAATATTGACTTCTTTATTGTTGTAAACCGCAACTGCCCAAGGAAAAACCATTGCTCGAGATTGTTTTCCTTTGTCGTCAACGGTGATGTTTATTGGCGTAAGACCTTTTTGATAAAGAGATTTTATCAGATCCATGCTTTCGTCTTTGTTTTCCAACGGATCCACAAATTCAAAAACAATATGGTTGTTATAAGCTTGAAATTCTTCTAACAATTGTTTGGTTTCCTGCTGTAAGCGTCTGAAATCTGCAGGAAGATCGCCCTGCATATAAATCTTAATCGATAGCGGATTCTGAACTTGTTTTACGATGTTTAAGGAAGTTTCAGATAGCGTATATCGTTTGTCTTTGGTTAAATCAAATCGGTGGAAATACAGACTACCAAGTACATTTAAAACAATTAAAATGAAAACAGTAATCCCTAATGTTTTGATATTTTGTTGAGTGAATGCTTTCATTAGGCTTTCAAAGATTTTAATTTATAAACGGTAAAAGACAGAAATAGAACCGTAACGCTCAGGAAATAAATCACATCACGCGTGTCGATTACACCACGGCTCATACTTTTAAAATGATCCTGCATACCCAATGCTGAAATAATAGGAAAAGAACCCGGAATTAAGGTGGATAAACCTTCAAAACCAAAGTAAAAGATAAAACACAGAAAAACCGAAATAATAAAAGCAACAATCTGATTTTCGGACAGGGTAGAGGTGAAGATTCCGATGGCGGAATAAGAAGCGATTAAAAACAACAATCCGAAGTAAGAACCAATCGTGCTTCCCATATCGATATTTCCTTCCGGAGCACCCAAAGATGAAATGACTTCAACGTAAATAAAGGTTGGAATTATAGCCAAAACGATCAGGAGTAGGGAACCTAAAAACTTTCCGTTTACAATTTCCCAAATCGATAAAGGTTTAGTTAAAAGCAATTCTAAAGTGCCTTGTTTTTTCTCATCCGAAAAACTGCGCATGGTAACCGCCGGAATCAGGAAAATCAAAATCCACGGTGCTAAAGTAAAAAACGGAGTCAGATCGGCATAACCGGTATTGAGAATATTGTAATCTCCTTCAAATACCCATAAAAAGAGCCCGTTGCTAATTAAGAAAATAGCAATGACCAAATAGCCAATAGGAGAACCAAAAAAGGATTTTATTTCTCGTAAAATGATTGATTTCATATATAACGTTGTATTCGTGTTTTTTTTAAATTTTGTTTCAAGTTTCAAGTTTCAGGTTTCACGTTCTGTGCGTCAACTTGAAACTTGAAACCTGAAACTTGAAACTTCAAACCTGAAACTTCAAACCTGAAACTTCAAACTAGTCCAGACTCACCAGCTTATCCACACTCCAGGCTTCGGGTTTTGCGTTAAATAGTTTTTTTGTGAAACTCCAAACGGAGTCAAAAAGCGCTGATTGTCGGTAATTTTCTAGGTCTTCTTCGGTTTCCCAATAACTGTAGGTGAAAAAGATGCATTTATCGTTTTTATCCTGATACAATTCTAAAAAACGATTTCCGGGCGCATTTCGTATTTTGTCTTTTATGCTTTCAAAATTTTCCAGAAAATCAGGGATCTTGTCTTCATGAAAACTCATTTTTACTATTCGAACAAACATCTTTTTTTATTATTTTAGATTTTAGAGTGCTGATTTTAGATTTTAAACCGAAAATCTGCAATACGCGCGCAAAAATACCAAAATTGATTGTTCTTTTTTAGTAAAAATTTAATTATTCTAAAAGTATCATTTTGAATAGCCTCCTGCTTTAGCTCAATGTCATTAAGTTAAGAAAATTTTTCACGCAGATTCTGCAGATTGTGCAGATTTTTTTTCTGCTAAAGTCAACAATCTACAATCTAAAATCTAAAGTCTAAAGTCTAAAATCTTAATTAAACTTTATCGTGATCACATCTCTGTAGTTCAATCCTAAAAGACTATTTGCAGAGCCTACTTTGGAAGGATTGCTTCTGAAAATTGCGATTTCCAGATAACCGGCTTCATTAAAAATGGCCAGTTTTTCGCCCTCATACGTTTTAATGGGGTATTTGTCTGAGCTTGCTATGGCTGAATAGTTTGGCAGAATGGTTTTGATGCTTTTAGGTTTCATCACGATCTCATACGAGCGACCTTTTGCCACCTCTTTAAATTGCTGTTTGGAGATATTGGTTACCACGTTACCGAAATGATCAATATAAATGACATATCCTTTTATAGAATTACCGTCGTTTGCTACTACAGCCTGAAGTTCGGTGACTTCTTTAACGGCTGCTATTTCTTTACCAATTACATTCAGTAAACCTCCTTTTGCAATATGGCAGGCAACTTTTATGAAGATGTCCATATCGGTAGACTCAGGCGGAAAGCGATCATGAATGTTGATTGCGACAATTTTTTGTGGCACAATTTTCTGCGTCAGCATACTTAAGATCCCGTTATCAGCGCAAATGAAGTAATGATCATTCCATTGCATGGCGATATGCACGTTCTCTTTATTGCGTTCAATATCGACACCAATTAAGTGTACAGTTCCTTTTGGAAAACTTAAATAAGAAGCACCAACAACGTAACTGGCTTCGGCAGTGTTGAAGGGATCAATGTCATGTGAAATATCAATAATTGTAGTCTCCGGAGCCTCAGATAATATTTTACCCTTTATCGAACCAACAAAGTGGTCTTTTAAGCCGTAATCGGTAGTGAGGGTAATTATTGACATCATTTTGTTTATAACTATTGGTAGTTTTTGAATCTAATTTTCATTAAATTTGAGAAATGCAAAGCTAAGAATACTTAGATACAAATTGAAAGAAAGAAAAGACAATTTACAATTTTTAAAGTAAGTAAGCGTTACGATCGTCTCAGTCAATTAGTTTCAGTTTTGAGTCTGTAGAAAAAAGTACATTAGGAGTAAACAGTAAATGATTCTTTGGAAGTATTTTTTTACACATTAAAAAGCGTGACTGTCATTGAAAGCCTGACTCGTTAAAAAAAAGAAACACCCGACAGCAACTGATATAAAAACAAATTTTATTTTAATTTAAAACTATCTCATTTGAACGAAAGAATAATCGAGCTAATAGACATTGCACCAAAAGAGTTTTGGGGCGCTCAGGACAGCCATCTGGAAATCATTAAAAAGTACTATCCAAAGCTTAAAATAGTAGCTAGAGGAACGACTTTGAAAGCATTTGGCGAAAAAGAAGTTTTAGATGAATTCGAAAAAAGATTTCAAAGATTAATGTTGCATTTTACCCGATACAACAACATTGATGATAATGTAATTGAACGTGTAATTATGAGTGATGGTCAGGATGAAAAAAGAGCCTACGATCATGATAAAATACTGGTTCATGGTGTAGGAGGTAAGATTATAAAAGCAATGACGCCTAACCAGCAATTACTGGTAGATACCATTAAAAAGAACGATATGGTATTTGCAGTAGGACCAGCCGGAACAGGAAAAACGTACACAGGTGTAGCTATGGCTGTAAAAGCACTTAAAGACAAGGAAGTAAAAAGGATCATCCTAACGCGACCGGCAGTAGAAGCAGGAGAAAATCTTGGTTTTTTACCCGGCGATATGAAAGAAAAACTGGATCCTTACATGCAACCGCTTTACGATGCATTACGCGATATGCTTCCGAACGAAAAGCTCGAGGATTATATTTTAAAAGGAATTATTCAGATTGCACCACTGGCATTTATGCGTGGGCGAACACTGGATAACGCCTTCGTAATTCTGGATGAAGCACAAAACACCACTCACTCACAAATGAAAATGTTTCTAACCCGTATGGGAAAAAACGCTAAATTTATGATTACGGGTGATCCGGGACAAGTCGATTTACCACGCCGAACTATTTCAGGTCTTAAAGAAGCCATTTTGGTTCTGAAAGACGTAGACGGAATCGGAATCATTTATCTTGACGATAAAGATATCGTACGCCACAGATTAGTTAAAAAGGTAATTGATGCTTATAAACAAATAGAAAATCACGATTAATTTTGTGAAATGTTTTTTGTGAAAGGTGAATTGTTTTCACGTTTTACAATTTTAGGGAATATTCGTTTTATACTGCTTCTTTTTTGAAATGTATAAAACGAATATTTTTTTTATAATAAAATGTCTAAATTGTAACAGAGTTAAAATGAGGGTTGTAATAATCAGTTTCTTATTGTTTGCTTTTTTTATTTCATGTGATAAAAAGCAAAAACCAGTAAATAAATTTCTTGGAACTTGGTATGGGACAGAATATATTGTTCCTAGCGAATCCGTGTTAAAAATAAATAAAGACAGTTCGTTTTCGTATAAAAGTGCCGGATGTCAATGGAGAGTAGTTTCTAAAGGCAATTGGAAAATAATTGGAGATTCCCTTGAATTAAATAGCACAAGCAGTGATACTTGTTACAAGGTGTTTCCATTTGTTTTTTGTATCCCTTTTGGGTCGGATGCAATAGAAGATAAATTTACAATACCCAATTGTGATGCTGATAATGATGTTTCTTTTGCCCAATTTACGAAGGAGGTATTTTATCTTAAAAATGATTCTTTAACTTATAAAATAAAAGCAGGTTCAAATTGTTCGGATACGCTCCGTATTGTGTACGCCCGAACCGGAAAAATAAGAAAAACCAATTGAGTAATGAAAGAAGTTGATAATTTTTACGAAAGACAAGAAGAACCTCTAAGAGAAGTTTTATTAGCGCTAAAAGAAATTATCTTAAAGCAGGACGAAGACATTTCAAATGTCCTCAAGTATGGCATGCCTTTTTTTTGTTATAAAGGAAAAATGTTCTGTTACCTGTGGATACACAAGAAAAACAAACAACCTTATATCGGAATTGTGGAAGGCAAACACTTCGATGAATCGTTTTTGATTCAGGAAAGCCGCTCCCGAATGAAAATAATGATGTTAAGTTCCAATGAAGACCTGCCCATTGATAGAATTGAAAAAATCGTGCAAAAAGCGATAAAGTTATATATGACAGGAATTATAAAGATTAAAAATAAATGAAGTGATTTGTTTAATGAAATAGTTAAATAAATAATAAACTTGTTTGTTTTTAGGCTGTAGAGCCGTTTTAACTTTGTACTTCTGAGCTTAAAGCTGTAAATTTGCCTATCAAAATAATACGCGATTTTTACTATGAACTCAGAACTTAAGAATATAAAAGTTATCGTTACCGACTTAGACGGAACTTTACTCAATCCTCAGCATAAAATTTCAGATTACACTAAAAGCATTTTTCAGGAACTTCACAATCAAAACTATCTTATCGTGGTAGCTACAGGGCGTCATCATCTCGATGCAATGGCCATTATCAGCACACTCGATGTTCCGGTTTATCTGGTAAGTTCAAATGGAGCCAGAATACATTCACCGGAAAAAGAAGAGCTTTTTGCCTTCGATTTAAATAGTGAAGTGGTAAAAGCGGCTTTAAATGTAGAAATTGATCCGGAAATAACAGTGGTGTTATTCAAAGAAAATGTTTGGCAGACCAATAAATTAAACGAGAAGTTAAACAGTTTTCAAACCGAATTAAAATACCTTCCTGAATTGGTAGATTTTAAAACACTTGAAGATTTTGGTGCGATAAAAATATTCTTTGCACATGACAATCACGAAAAATTAGTAGCCTTAAAAGAAGCCATCCTGGCAAACGGTTCAAGTGAGTTGCATCACGCCTTTAGTCTTCCAACCTGTTTGGAATTTATGGATAAATCGGTAGACAAAGCCGTTGCAATAGCCAGAGTTTTAGAAAAAGAAGGATTTACAATGCAAGAAGCGGTTTCGTTTGGAGATGGTTTTAACGATGTTCAAATGTTGTCTGCAACCGGAAAAGGGTTGATTATGGGCAATGCTCCGATATTGTTAAAAGAAACGTTACCCAACTTAGAAGTAATCAAAACCAACGCAGAAGACGGAGTAGCACACTATATTGCTTCAAGAATTTTAGATGAAAAACTTGCTGAATGTTAATCAGCTGTAAATAACTTTATCGACTGATTAACAGTGATGTAGAATTGTGTTTTGCAATGAAACGTTAATAAAGTTTGAGATTTTTACTATATTTAGTACATCTAAAATTGTATTAATTATGAAAAAATTTTTACGTCAGGTAGAAAGAAACTGTGTTTCAGGTGCTGTAGTTTTATTGCCACTACTGGTATTTGGGGTTGTGCTTCAGAAAGTATGGGGCTTTTTTCAGAAATATGGGGAGAAGTTTGCAAAACTTTTACATCTCGATGAAGTTTTCGGAACGATTGCAACCGATATTCTGGGTGGAGTAATTTTATTGGTATTGCTTTATTTTAGTGGTTACATGATGCGATTGACTTATTTGAAAAAATTCACAGAATGGATTGATGATAAGTTAATGATCTTCCTTCCGGGCTATGAAAAAAATAAAAAAGAAGCGGAAGAAAAGTTAAGTACAAAAGTAAAAAAGCCAAGTACTGATATTCCCGTTTTGCTTAAAAATGGAGATTATTGGCAGCCCGCCCGCCTTATAGAAGAAGATTCGTCCGGCAGTGCTGTTGTTTTTGTTCCAACCGCACCATTTAAAGATCAGGGACAAATTTTTGTAGTGGACAGTATCCACATAAAAAAAATGAACGAAACTACCCTCGGTAATTTAAATGCTTCCGTAAAATCATTAGGAAAAGGAATCCTGGATTTTAAATAAACTTTTTAGACTTAAAAACAATCCCTGATGAAAGCGCATCAGGGATTGTTTTTTATAGAACTATTTAGGATAAAATCTTAAAGTAGCAGAGTAACAAAGTAATTCAGTTAATAACCTGAGTTCAATTATTAAGTTACTGATTTTTATGCATTGTGTCTTTCCTGCAAGGTCTTTTTTTGACCTTGTAGGTATTTTTACAAGACAGAAAAAAAGGACTCTTGATGTTTAGTTCCCTATTCTTGACTTTTTAAACCATATAAGTCCTCTCAGTTCATATTAAATAGGTGTCTTTTTGTCTCTTGTGAAATCTTAGAAGACTTAACCGTTAGAATAAACTATACAAGTTTTAGACGTAATTCCATATTAGAAATTGGATTTTAGAAGCAAAGAGGAAAAAGTTTTTTTAATAGCCCACAAAGTGTATTTTTGCTCTACTAAAAAACAACTATCATGACCAAAAACATCTTTATCCTTGCCTTTTTAATTTTTTCAATAACGGGTACCAGCCAAAATTTAAAGTTAGAAGAAATTATGAAAGGAGACTCTTTCATTGGCAATCAGCCAACAAACGGAAGATGGTCACTGGATGGAAAAAAAGTTTATTTTGAATGGAATCCGAAAAACGAATTAGGCACAAGCACGTACTCCTGGCAAAAGGGAGCTTCTAATCCGGTACTTGTAGAGCCGAAGGAAGCCGTTTTTTCTAAATTCGATTTTAAAAGAAAACCGACATCAGATATTGTTTTTTATACGAATAAAGGAGGTTTGTACTCGTACACTATTAGTACAAAAGCAACAAAAAAATTATACCAGCAAAATACTCCGATTTCTAATCTTGTGTTAGGAAGTCAGCTTGGAGTTGTGTTCTTTGAGCAAAACGAAAACATTTTTAAATACAATAGCAAAGAAGGCACACTACTGCAAATTACTAATTTCAGTAAAGGCAATAAGAAAGAGAAAACACCCGAAAAAGATACTTTCTTGAAAGAACAACAGAAAGAATTATTTCAATTTATCAATGATAAAGAGGCAAAAAAACAATGGAATATGGCTAAAAGCAAAGCCGTGAAGTCAGATTTTGTCAAAGAGTATTTTTATGGAAAAGATAATTTGACAGACCTCAAAGCAAATCCAAATGGAAACTACGCTACTTTTAGTTTAGTAGAAAATGTTGAAATTAAAATGGAAAAAATGGAAGTTTTTATAACAGATGACGGTTATAATCAATCTCCTGATACCAAAGAAAAAGTATCGACGGCCAATTTGGTAAAAACACGTTTTGGTATTTACTCCGTTGCAAAAGACTCTGTTTATTTTGTCAATTTCTCAAAATTGAGCCATATTCAGGACGTTCCGAAATACTATGAGGCTTACGATAATTTAAAAAACAAAGAGAAAGAAGACAAACTAATTGTTGCGCTGGCACCTGTATATAACGAAGACGGTTCCTTTGCGATTACAGAAATCAGAAGTCAGGACAATAAAGACCGATGGATTGTAAGTCTGAATCTCGAAAACGGAACTTTTACCGAAATAGAACACCAACACGATGAAGCGTGGATTGGTGGGCCCGGAATTCCTTCTTATGCTTTTGAAACCGGAAATCTTGGTTTTCTGGCAGACAATGAAACGGTTTATTTTCAATCGGAAGCTACGGGATACTCACACTTATACACATACAATTTAAAATCGAATGTAAAAAAACAACTGACCAAAGGAAACTGGGAGGTTCGCGATCTAATTCTATCTAAAGACAAAAAGGCATTTTATTTAACAACGAATACAACACATCCGGGAAATAGAGATTTTTATAAGTTAAATGTTGCAGATGGAATTATGCAACCTATTTTAACAAAAGACGGAGCACACGAAGTGGTGGTATCTCCTGATGAATCGACACTTTTGGTACGTTACTCATTTAAAAATAAACCTTGGGATTTTTATATTGCCGAGAACAAAAAGAATACTGCTTTACAGCAAATTTCATCTTCAACTTCAGAAGAATTTAAAAAATACCAATGGAGAGAACCAGAAGTGATTACTTTCAAAGCACAAGACGGAACTCCGGTATATGCAAGATTGTATACGCCAAAAGCAGAGAACACCAATAAAGCAGCCGTAATTTTTGTACATGGTGCAGGATATTTACAAAACGCACACAACCATTGGAGTGCGTATTACAGAGAATATATGTTTCATAACTTGTTAACCGATTTGGGTTATACAGTTTTGGATATTGACTACAGAGGTAGTGACGGTTACGGAAGGGATTTTAGAACCGGAATCTATCGTTTTATGGGAGGTAAAGATTTAACCGATCATCTTGATGGTAAAAAATACTTAGTAGATAATTTGGGTATTGATGTCAACAGAGTAGGTATCTACGGAGGTTCTTACGGTGGATTCATAACTTTAATGGGAATGCTGACAACTCCCGGAGAATTTGTTTCGGGTGCTGCTTTGCGTTCGGTTACAGATTGGGCACACTACAATCACGGATATACGGGGAATATTTTAAACTTTCCTGAGACAGATCCTGAGGCATTCAAAAAAAGCTCTCCTATTTATTATGCCGGTAACCTGAAAGGAAATTTACTAATGTTACACGGAATGGTGGATGATAATGTAGAATACAAAGACATTGTGCGTTTATCACAGCGTTTTATAGAATTAGAAAAAAAGAACTGGACACTAGCTTCTTTCCCGATCGAAGCGCATACTTTTAAAGAAACGTATTCCTTAATTGATGAATACAGCAGAATTTTGAATTTGTTTAATACGACTCTTTTGAAGAAATAGTTTTCAGTCTCGGTCTCGGTCTCAGTCTCAGTCTCAGTCTTCAGTCTCAGTCTTCAGTCCCAGTCCCAGTCTCAGTCTCAGTCTCAGTCTCAGTCTCAGTCTCAGTTGCAGTCCCAGTCTCGGTCCCAGTCTCGGTCTCGGTCTTTTTGTCTCAGTTTTCAGTCTTTAATATTGCGTTAAGACTGAGGTTGAGAAAAGATTTAGACAAAAGCACAGACTGTCACTGCAACTGAAAACTGCAACTGAGAGTGAAGACTGCGACTGAAAGCTGCGACTGAAAGCTGAAAACTGAATACTTTTTTTGCTTCCTCTTTTAATTAGTTTTAAATTTGCATCCATAAAACAAAACACAACTAAAGGATAATGAGCAATACAATCACAACTACAGATTTTAATTTCCCGAATCAGAAATCAGTTTATCGCGGAAAAGTTAGAGAAGTTTACAATATCAATGAGGAACTTTTGGTAATGGTGGCGACCGACAGACTTTCGGCTTTTGATGTAGTTTTACCAAAGGGAATTCCATACAAAGGGCAAATTCTGAATCAGATTGCTACAAAGTTCATGGAATTAACGCAAGATATTGTACCCAATTGGTTGATTGCAACTCCGGATCCAAACGTGGCTGTGGGACATTTATGTGATCCTTTTAAAGTTGAAATGGTTATTCGTGGTTATGTTTCAGGACATGCTGCGCGTGAGTATGCTGCAGGAAGAAGACAAATTTGCGGTGTAACAATGGCGGAAGGTTTAAAGGAGAATGATAAGTTTCCGGAACCAATTATCACACCAACTACAAAAGCAGACAATGGTTCTCATGATGAAGACATTTCGCGTGAAGCTATTTTATCAAAAGGAATAGTTTCAGAAGAAGATTATATTGTTTTAGAAAAATATACCCGTGCTTTATTTCAAAGAGGGACAGAAATTGCCGCAAGTCGTGGTTTAATTTTAGTAGATACAAAATACGAATTCGGAAAAACAAAAGACGGTGTAATCGTTTTGATTGACGAAATTCATACTCCGGATTCTTCCCGTTATTTTTATGCTGACGGATATGAGGAAAGACAGGAAAAAGGAGAAGAGCAAAAACAATTATCAAAAGAGTTTGTACGTCGTTGGTTGATCGAAAATGGTTTTCAAGGTCAGGATGGACAACAAATTCCTGAAATGACAGAAGCTTACATCGAATCTGTTTCAGAAAGATATATTGAGTTATACGAGAATATCTTAGGAGAAAAATTTGTAAAAGCTGATATTGCTAATATTGATGCACGTATTGATAAAAATGTAAAGGAATATCTTGCTGATAAGGCCTAATTTTAGGTTTTAAGAGTTTATTTTTAATAGAAAAAGCGCAATCCAATTATTTGGATTGCGCTTTTTTATTGAGGTTCTTTACTTGTTTTTTGTTTTTTTTGATTTTTTTTTGATTTAAATGTAACGTTTTAGGTTTTTTAAGCGTCTATATAGATAGTAACTGTTATTTAGAAGACAGCATTTTTGATGCAACCCTGCTAAATTACAGTTTACAATTAAATCAATCAATCAATCAATCAATCAATCAATCAATCATGAAAAAATCAGTAATCATTCTAGGGACAGCTTTTGTTTTATTTGCAAATGTATCAGTAGCTTCAAATCACAAGCCGTTGGTAAAAGATCAAATCGAGTTTTCTGCTTATGAATCTTCGCCATTACATATTGCAGTGTGCAACGGGGATCTTGAAAGCGTTAAAAAAAGTATCGAATACGGGGCAGATGTCAATAAATTATCAAGAGACATGTCTCCGCTGATGTTGGCAGCACGATTTAACAGAGTAGAGATTATTAAAGTTTTATTAGAAAATGGAGCTAAGCCTTCACTTGAAAATGATAAAGGCTTAAAAGCGTTAGATTATGCCAAATATTCGAAGGCTACAGAGTCTATTGCAATTCTGAAAGGTTTGTAATAAAGGAAACCATTAAAAAAGAGAAAACCGTCATTAACAAACTAATGACGGTTTTCTTTTTTTTACAAAGATTCGTTTTTATTCTGTTGCTTTGAACCTGAAAATTATTTCTAGCAAAGACGCAGCGTTGCAAAGTTTTTATTTCCCTCGAATTTTTGAACCTGATCTTTTATTCTTCCATCTTTGCTTTTAAATTATCCAGGCCTTTTTGTAAATCATTTCCAATCATCTGGTCCATTTTCATAAAAGGCAACATGATATTCATAGGGTAGGGTATAACACCGTTTATGCCCCATTTTACTTTGGTCTGATCCGCTGCTAAACTTTCGGTCGACATAAATCCGACAGCAGTATCGTTCATCGGCTCCTTAAACCTGAGAGCGAAATCCAATCGTTTTCCTTCTGTAATTTTGGTGATTTCCTGTTCACCCACACCAACCTCTTTTACTTTACTCTCCCAGGCTGATAATGCACCAACACTACCGTCTGTTCCTTTGTAAGTCAATTTCATTTTGGGATCGATATTGGCCCAGACGCTAAATTCATTTTGATTTTTTAAATATCTGACATAACTAAAAACACTATCGACCGGTTTATGGATGATAATTTCTCTTTCAACAGCATAATTTCGAGGCATAAAGTAAGCCGTAATTAATACGATTGCTAGAACTAAGATTAAGGCGGCCAGAATTTTTTTGATTGCTCCCATTTTTTTTGGTTTAAAGGTTATTTAAATGATTTGGTAATGGTGAAAATGATTGGTCAATTATTTTATTAGCCGTTTTCTTTATAAAAAAACGACAAAACGTAAAGCTATATACTTAAGTTTTATCCTACTTTTTTATTTTTTTTGAAAATAAGTAATTTAGATCATTAATGTATGAATTATTGGCCGAAAATTTATTTTTCATTAAAAAAATAGGCCTTTTTTGAGTATTACTTCAAAGTAAAGTTAAAAAAGTAATGTTTTGGTTTTACATTTTTGGGAAAATTTGACAAATATTTTTTAGAAATATTCGTTTTTGTGTAACATTTCTACCTTTGCAGCGTCTTTTATACAGAATTAAATAACGATTGGGTGGTATTATTTAGGAATCATTAACAAAACGTTAAGAATTAGTTAAAACATAGTACCTTGTAATGCAAAATACCAAAATATTATTTACATTTGTATAGAATTTAAAAAGATCATCAATCATATTTTATCAATCAATTTAACAAACAAAACCATTATGAAAAATTCAGTTATTTATTTAGGATTAGCTTTAGTAACATTTGCAAATGTATCAATGGCTGCAAATCACAAAACAGTTGTGAAAGATCAAATTGTACTATCTATAGACGAAGATGCAACACCATTAAACGTTGCTATTAGTAAGGGTGATATTGACGGAGTTAAGAAATTTATTGAATACGGAGCTAATGTAAACGAACAGTCAGGTGATATGTCTCCTTTAATGACTGCAGCACGTTACAACAAAGTTGAAATTATTAAAGTTTTATTGGCTAGTGGAGCACGTCCATCTGATAAAAACGAAAGAGGATATACAGCTTTGAAATACGCACAATTATCAAACGCTACAGATGCTGTTGCCCTTTTGAAAGATTTAAAATAAGATTTTAGATTAGTTTAAAAGAGTTTAAGTTAGTTAAAAACGATCTTCATGAGCAGAGGGTCGTTTTTTTTGTTTAAAAATGTTTCAGTTGATGCTTCAAATAGGTCAGGTTTAGATTTGGATTAGCTTTCGCGAGCCACCAGTTAATCATCTTGACGAAATAAAGAATCAATACGAAAATCTGTGGAGTAGTAAAAATCTCGCGGAGTCGCAAAATCGCAAAGTTTTAATGAGAAAGTAGAAAAAAAGCTTTGAGACTCCATGACATTTCGAGAAACCCAAATTGAAAAGTGGAAAACAGAAGGGTAAAACTTAAAAATAAGAAGAGAAAACTTAGCGGCTTGGCGTTTTTGCGAGACTGTTAAAGCGAGAAGTTAGGAAATTGGCACTTTATGACCTTTTTTTACACGCAGATTTAGCAGATAGCAAGGATAAAAAAATCCGCCAAAATCTGCTAAATCTGCGTGCTATTTTATTTTAGCATTTCCCGCCCCTTAAAGACATTCTGTAAAAGTCAACAAGTCTTTATTATCTGCCACAGATTAAAAAGATTGGAAGGATTTAGATAAAAAAAACCACTCCGAAAGAGTGGTTTTTTTGAAGTTGTTTATTCAATCGGTACGTGTTTTTTACGGTTGAAGACCCAGAAGATAATCGGAAACACTAATAAGGTTAAAATCGTGGCGGTAATCAATCCTCCAATAATTACGATGGCCAATGGTTTTTGTGATTCAGAACCAATTCCTGTTGAAATGGCTGCGGGCATTAAACCTATAGAAGCCATGAGGGCTGTCATTACAACGGCTCTTGTTCGTGCTTTTACCCCCATAAAAATGGATTCCTCGAGGCTAAACTTCGCCTTTAGATTATGATGGAATTCCGAGATCAGAATAACACCATTCTGAATACAAATTCCAAGTAGAGCAATAAAACCAACCCCAGCCGAGATCCCGAAGTTCATACGGGTAAGATGCAAAGCAATAATACCACCGATAATAGCAAAAGGAACATTAGCTAAAACCAGTAAGGAATCTTTAATATTTCCAAAAAGGATAAATAACAAGACAAATATCCCGATTAAACTTATGGGAACAACTTGTGCCAAACGCGCACTGGCACGAACCTGATTTTCAAATTCTCCCGTCCATCCGGTAGTGTAACCTTGTGGTAGTTTCATTTTGTCTACTTTTTGCTGTGCTTCGGCAATGGTACTTCCTAAATCACGATCGCGAACAGAGAATTTAACCCCGATAAAACGTTTGGTATTGTCTCTGTATATGAAAGCCGGGCCTGTAATGGTCTTGATGTCTGAGATTTCTTTTAAAGGAATTTTAATACCACTAATCGTCGGTACTTTTATTTCTTCTAAATCTTTTTCGTCTTTTCTGTATTCTTGAGAAAAACGAACTCTTACATCAAATTTTTTCTCGTCTTCGTATTTTTCTGTGGCTGTTTTTCCTCCAAAAGCAAGTTCAAGTACCGCTTGGGCATCGCTCAATGTAACACCGTAGGCTGCCATTTTTTCTCTATCCAGAATAACACTGATCTCAGGTTGTCCCACATTTCGAAGAATTCCGGCATCTTTTATACCGGGAATGTTTTTAATTTGGGCCAATACTTCATTGGCCAGTTCATCGAGTTTGTTAAGATCATCACCGTATATTTTTACGGCATTAGAAGCTTTAAATCCTGCTACAGATTCGGCTACATTATCAATAACGGGTTGTGAATAATTATAGGTAATGCCTTGATGGACTTTTAATTTTTGATCCATTTGATTGATCAGGTCGTCCATCGTAATTTTTCGCGTCCATTCTGCTTTTGGTTTTAGATCAACCTGAAGCTGAATAAACCCAAAACCGTTTGGATCGGTTCCATCATTACTTCTTCCGGTTTGTGACAGCACTTTTTTTACTTCGGGAAAGCTTTCGAGGTCTTTTCGGATCATAGCAGCTGTTTTCACACTTTCGGGAAGAGAAGTACTCATTGGTAATTCTGCGGTTACCCATAAGGCGCCTTCGTTTAATTGGGGCAAAAATTCAGTTCCAAGAAAAGTTGCAGAAAAGAAAACGGTAGCCAATAAAACGATTGAAGCAATTAGTGTTTTGGCTTTGTGTTTGAAAGTCCAGGCAAAACCTTTACCTACTATCCGGTCCCAAAAGTTGACAAACGGATTGTGCTTCTCTTTTACATTTTTATTTAAAAGGATATGGGATAAGACCGGTACCAATGTCAAAGTAAAAATTAAAGCTCCCATTAAAGCAAATCCTAAGGTATAGGCGAGGGGAGAGAACATTTTCCCTTCTACTTTCTGAAAGGAGAAAATAGGTAGTAAAGCGGTAATAATGATTAGTTTAGAAAAGAAGATCGCTTTTCCCATTTCGGTTCCGGTTCTTTTAATCAGACTGCCTTTCGCTATTTTATTAAAAGCGGTCATTCCTAATTGATGCGCCCGACGGTCTAAAACAACAAACAATCCCTCAACCATTACGACGGCACCATCAATGATAATTCCAAAATCGACGGCTCCTAAACTCAATAAGTTGGCACTCATCCCCATCATTTTGAGGCATAAAAACGCAAACAACAGCGACAGCGGAATAACGATAGAAACGGTAAAGGTAGTTCTCCAGTCGGCCATAAAAAGAAAGACGACACAAGTAACCAGAATAATACCCTCAAATAAGTTGTGCATTACCGTTTCGGTGGTGAAATTCATCAGATTATCACGATCATAAAACGTTTCTAATGTAATGTCTTTTGGAAGGATATTGTCGTTAAGATCCTTTATTTTGGCTTTGATGAGTGCCAGAGTTTCCTGAGGATTCTCACCCTTACGCATGACAATAATTCCTTCAACCGCATCATCATTATCCCCAATTCCGGTTTGTCCGACTCTTGGCATTGAACTTTCATTTACTGCCGCTAAGTTTTTAACCAAAATTGGATTTCCTCCTGCATCGTCAACAATAATATTTTCAATATCCGGAATAGATTTCAATAACCCTACACCACGGACTACAAACGCCTGTCCGTTTTTTTCAATTACATCACCACCAACATTTAGATTTCCTGCATTGACTGCATTATAAACCTGAAGAGGAGTAATGTTGTATTTGGCTAATTTTATCGGATCAACGGCTACTTCATAAGTTTTAGTCTGCCCTCCAAATACATTTAGATCGGCAACACCGGGAAGGGAGCGCAGTTGTTTGTCGATCACCCAGTTTTGATAGGTTAATAATTCCCTGCTGTCTCTGCTTTTACTTTTTATAATGTATCTGAAAATTTCTCCTGTTGGACCATATGGAGGCTGAACGTCCGGTTCGACATCATCGGGTAATGACACATTTTTTAGGAGATTGTTTACCTGAAAACGGGCAAAAGTATCATCGACACCATCATCAAAAATGATTTTGATAACCGATAAACCAAACATGGTAATACTGCGGACACTGGTCTTCTTTTGTACCGAGTTCATCGAAATTTCGATAGGAGAAGTAACAAAACGTTCCACTTCCTCAGCACTTTTCCCGTTCCATTGTGTGATGATAATGATCTGTGTATTAGTTACATCAGGAAAAGCATCAATAGGCATGGTTTTGAAAGAAATAAATCCTGCAACGGCCAGTAATCCCACCCAAAAGAAGGTAAATGCTTTGTTCTTTAGCGAGAAAGCAATAATGTTTTTTATGAATTTGTTCATTTTAAAAAGTATTTTTAATGATGAATTTTATGTTTTAATTCGTTTTATAATTGGCCTTAGAATTCGGTATGAAAACGCAATGCGAAAAATTGTGCTGGCCCTCTATCCTTATTATAAGCCGGATTTAATGCAAATTGATAATCGGGCGAAAGCGTAAAATGGGTTTTGGGAATTGCAAAGGAGTAAAAAACTTCTACGATTTTTTCCGTTCCATAATTTAAAGTACCATCACCAATCATAAAACCATTTCCTCCTAGTCTTTGGTACTCTTCATGAGGCTTGGATAGTCCGTTAACCACTAGTGCGATTCCGCCAAAATCTTCTTTACGGTTCCACATTTTTCCTTTTAGATTCATTCCCAAGGATGCTGATCGGTCAATTTCGGTAAAGGCCCAGGTTTCATTTTTACCATCATTATAACTCATTCGGGCAAATAATCCCCAATTGTCTCCATGTGTGTAATCGGCATTGAGACCGATGCCATATTTTGTGCGACCATTTTTACGGGTACTTTTAATATCCGGTGTTGTTATAAAATTAGAGTTGGCCTCATCGTAATTTCCCATTCCGGCTACATTGCGAAATCCTAATAATTTAATAACGCTGGTATCAGAATTGGCAAACGTTATTTTTTTCTCAATCTCCAGATTAAAAGCATTCGAATCATCAAAGCTAAAGGCTACATTTGGACCGTTGGCATAGGTGGGTACTGCTACCATCGCCGTTCTGATTTGCCAGGTATCAAATTGATAATTGGCATAAAATCCAACGGTATATCCTCTGGTATTTGCTGCATAATCCCAAGCTCCATTGGCCATTAATGACCAATTTAAAAACTGGGTTCTGGGATCATGAGAGTACGCATTTCCATCAAAATAATCAGACAATCCAAATTTTCCAAAAACGAATTGCAGTGATTGATTGTTTTTTAATTGAAACTGCTGCTTCAAAAGCATTCTTGCCACATATACGACCGGTTTTGTATCTCCGATTCTGAAGGTTTCTCCGTTAGGAAAGCCCCCTAAACCTCTTGCTTGAGACAGCCCTTCACCTCCTGACATTTCGGGATTAAAGGTAACTGTTGCTCCTTTCCACAGAGGGACATCCAAATATAGAGTTGATGTTAAGGACAAGGCTTTTTCTTCTTTTGGACTTAAACTGTTTGTTCCTTGATAAGGAGAATGAAAAGCCGGTTGGTATTGGTATATTGATGTCATTTGAAATTTCAGACTATAACTGCGTATCGAATCTCTTTCCTGCGAAAAAGATAACGCAGAAAACAGGAAGATTCCGAAACTTGTTATAGTAGTTACTTTTACCATCTGGCTAATTGTTTAAGGCACCGTATATAAACAATTGATTGTTGGTGATTACCTTTTCGTTTTCTATTAGTCCGCTCGAAATATAGGTTACGTCACCAACTACTCTATACACGTCCACTTTTCTGGTTTCAATATTGTTACGGTCTTTAAAAATCACGACAAAGTTTTTGCTCTTATCAAAAACGATTGCTTTACTTGGTACGGCTATCATAGACTCATTTTCGTCGAAGGATAATTTTATGCTGGCATTCATATCCGGTTTTAATAAGTACCCCGGATTGCTTAATTTTATACGTGCCTGCATGGCTTTGGTTTCAGGATCGATCACATTATAGATCTTGTCCACTTTTCCTTTAAAAACCTGATCGGGATAACTTAGCGTAGTTACGGCAGCAGCAGTGCCCAGTTTTACTTTATTGATGTCAATTTCGTTAATGTTAGCCATGGCCCATACTTCGCTAATTTCGGCGATATCAAAAATGTTTTCAGTGCGATCATTTCTCAAAAGCATGTCCTGATTAATGCTTTTTTGAATGATAAAACCGCTTATCGGAGCAGTAACTTCATAAATAGAACCGGCTTTGATATTGTAAATTTTATAGGTTTCCTGAATTTTACTGACTTGCGACTGCGCTTTATTTACTTCCGATTTTGCTTGCAAGACATCGCTCTCTGAGTTTAACTTCCCGTCATATAATTCCTGAGCTACTTTCAGGCCGTTTTTGGCTACCAATAAATCATTTTTGGCATCTATAGCCTGTTTTTCGAAGTCGGCAACATCAGTACTTTTTATCGAGGCTAAAACTTGTCCCTTTTTTACATAGTCTCCAAGTTCAACATTCACTTTTAATACACTTCCGCCAACAAGCGGGTAAACGTCTATCATTTTGTTGTTGTCGGCCGTAATTTTACCATAAAAACTCAATACATTTTTTACGGGTTGTTTTTCTGCCGGTGCAGTAGTGGTTGTTTTTAGCATGGCATCGCTCAGTACAAAAGAAGTATTGGTATCGGGATTTTCAACTTCTTTTTTGCAGCCGGTTATGGATAAACTTACAATCGCAATTCCTATAATTAGTTTATGTTTCATCTTTAGTTTGTTTTAAAATAAGTCTTTATTGATAGTGCTATTTAATTCTTCACCGGAAAGGGCTACCTTTTTCTTTATTTCGTTTACCTGAATGGTGGCCTGATTGTAACTTTCCATAAAATCGGTAAATTCTAAAATACTGATGTTTCGTTTTTGAAAATTGGCCAGGATTCCATTGTAAACCGCTTCAAAGTCAGCATTCACCGTTGGTTTTATCACGCTGTAATTTTTTCGTGATTCGTCCCACTTGGTCCAGGCCGATGTGATTTCGGTTTGTAATTGCAATTCAAAATTTTGTTTGTCAATTTTTGATTGTTCCAGAATCGTTTGTGCGTATTTGATATTTCCTTTGTTTTTGTTCCAAAGAGGGAGTGGAATCCCAATAGTCAAGTTACTTTCTTTATTAAAAGCACCACTGCGCTGATCATAGTTGGCTCCTAGAGTAAGGTCAGGAATAGATAGTGATTTTTGCCATTTTACATTTATTTCGTTGGCATCAATTTCTTTTTGTTTGGCCTGATAGTCCGGTCGATTGGCAATGGCATCGGTTTCGAATTTCTTTAAATCGAAGTCAATCGTTTTAAGATACTTATCAAATTCTTCTTTGGAAACTACAGGAATTACATTTTCAGTCTCATTTAATAGTAATTTTAAGTTGGCCTGTTCGTCAATGTTATCATTTACAGTTTCCATTCTTGCATTTTTAAAATTTAGAAAAAGAGATTGCAAGCGAACAACATCTTTTAATGGAACATTGCCTTTTTGAGCCTGAATAGTATAAGAATTGATCAAATCTTCCAGATGAACGACTTGTTTGTCTGTGGTTTCCAGATTCTTGATATTGAAATAAACAGTATAAAAACTTTTGCGTAATTGAAGTTTTAATGTTCGCAGAAGATCGTTAAATTGAAGTTCTGCCAGTTGTTCATTGGTTTTAGCCAGTTTTACTTCATTGCGTTTTTTTCCGCCTAAATAGATGAGTTGTTCGATTCCAAAAGCCTTTTGCCCTTCTTTTCCAATATCAAAATACTGATTCCGCTCCGGGTTATAAGCATTCAATTCAGCTGTAAGAGTAGGGTTATCCCAAATTCGGGCTTGAATGGTCATGGCTTTTGACGCATCAATATTGTATTGAGAAGCCAGTAACAAGAGATTCTTTTTTAAAAATTGAGCCTCACAGTCTTGAAGGGTGACCGTTTTTTGAGCCATTGCAGCCTGATTAAGCATTGCGAATAGGAGTAATGCAAATAACTTTTTCATTGTATCATTTTTAGTTTGTACAAATATGCTATCGACAGACTTTAAGACACCTTAAAATCTACCTTAAAAATAGCTTAAAATTACTTACAAATGAAAAGTTAATCGAAATAAATTCGTGTTAGTATTTGATACTGAGTAGCTTATGGTTGCTTTGTGTAGCGTGAGGATTCGTTGAACAATTCGCAATCCAAGGCCAAATCCGGTTGTTCCTTTTGAATTTTCTCCACGCATAAAAGGCTGAAAAAGGTTTTTTTGCTCTTCTTCGCTTAAGGTAATTCCGGTGTTAGAAACAGAGAGAATTAAATGATGGTCGTCTGCACTAATTTTAACTGTTGCCTGTTTATTGTCTGAGTATACACAGGCATTTTTGAGAACATTGCTCAAGGCAATTTCGAGTAAGTTTTTATTTCCTTTTATTTCTAAAGCGGTATCGAGGTTTTCATTTTCTTCAATTTCAAATAGAATTACAAAATCAGGAAAACTTTTATTCAGATTTTCAATAGCAGAAAAGAGGATTTCATCCATGCGATGTATTTCTGTATTTTCACCTCTGTTGGTATCTACTTTAGACAAAATCAATAAGGAGTTAATCAGTTCTGTTAATTGATTTACGTCCGCTAATATATTGGTTAAAAAGGACTTATTTTCAACACTCGTTTTAGGATCTGCAACAGTATTTTCGATTTGCGAAGTAATTCTGGACAGTGGAGTTCTGAGTTCATGCGAAGCGTTTGCCGTGAATTCTTTCTGTTTTTGATAGGAGACTTCAATTCTGTCCATCATGAAATTGAATTCGTTGGCAATCAGATCAATTTCGTTTTTATTGCTTTTAGACTCAATACGAGTATCGAGATTGTTCTCGTTTATATTTTTTATTTTTTGATGAAAGGAATTCAGAGGATTCATCAGCTTTTTTACGGTAAAAGAAGTGATAATCCAACACAGACAGGTAAAGAAAAGATAAGATACGATTAAGGTATAACGCAGAAAAAGCAATTTCTTTTTACCAAAATTATCAGTTGCCGAAATCAACGCATAAAAATCACGGTCGTTGGTATCGTAAAAAACGCCGTATACTTCATAATCACCTTGTTGTTTGAAAAAGGTTTTGTTCTTTTTTAAATACTTCAGATCATCAACAGACCATTTTATTTTGGCATCATCAATACTGCTGTAGATTAATTTGTAGTTAGAATCAAAAACCAGCGTTTTTTCGTCGTATAACTTATTAATGGAGTTCTGATCGATAATTTTAAGCAACTGATTGTCGATTTGCTTGACGTTTACCAGAAGTTTAATGTTTGATAAAGCCTTAATCTCTAACCGGTCGCGGAATTCTTCTTTTCTGTAATTGGAATATAAAATGAATATCACAGTCGAAGCCAAACCAAAAAGGATGGTAAACAGCAAACTGACTAATAGCGATATTCGATTTTTTAATGTCATTCCTGATCACTTAAATAATATCCGTAGCCAATTTTGGTACGAATGAGTTTTGTTTCGTGGTCTTTATCAATTTTTTTTCTTAAAAAATTAATGTAAACTTCAATAGTGTTCTGATTGGTTTCGATGTGATAGTCCCAAAGTTTTTCGGCTATAAATTGTTTAGACAGCACTTTGCCTTTAGCATGAGCCAAAATTAAGATGAGTTTAAACTCTTTTGGGGTTAGTTTTATTTCTTCGCCGGAGCGAAAGACTTTCATTTCTTCTTCTTGAATTTCTAAATCCTTAATAAGAATCTTTTTTTCGGTTTGTTGCGGAATGTCCTTTCGTCTTAAAAGCGAAGCTATTCGGGCATATAGTTCTTCAAAATGAAACGGTTTTACCAGATAATCATCGGCGCCATTGTCAAAAGAAGCGAGTTTGTCTTCGATTTCGCTAAAAGCAGTCAGCATAATTATAGGCGTTTTTTTGTCGACTTGGCGAATGCCTTTGCAAACGTCAATTCCCGTTGTTCCGGGTACATTGATGTCCAGAATTATTAAGTCGTATTCGTTTGGAAGGTATTTTTTTAACAATAAGGAGCCATCGTAATAGGGAAAACACTCGAATTCTTTTGAGGTAAAGAATGTTGAGATTTCTTTTGATAAAGTAAAATCATCTTCGAGTAGTAAAATTTTCATGTTCTTTTTATATTGGTTAATTCGGTTATCCGATGTTTGTATCGAATAACCGAACCAATGTTTTATGAGTCTCAAATAGAAGTTTAAAACGATGTGTTTTTATCTATTTATAAAAATATTTTTGCCACGAATTTCGCCAATTGGCACGAATTAATTAGTGCAATTAGTGCAATTTGTGTCTAATTTTTTTGCCACAGATTAATAAGATTGAAATGATTTGATTTGTGTAGATCAATTTAATTCTATCTTTTTTTCACGCAGATATAGCAGATTTAGCGGATTTTTTATCATTGCTTTGGCGAAAATCTGCCTAATCTGCTAAATCTGCGTGCCATTTTTATTTAGCACCTTTGAATTGCTTTAACTTTTTATCACGTTGAATTAGCAGATTCTAACAAAAGAACTGATAAAAAATCCGCTTAATCTGCTAAATCCGCCAAATCCGCGTACCATTTTTTTACATCCCCTATTTGAAATACGAAAATGTTTCGTTGTTTTCGATTTTCAATATAGATTCATAAATCAACTGAATCACATTTTCAACATCTTCTCTGTGTACCATTTCTACAGTAGTATGCATATAACGTAAAGGTAATGAAATCAAAGCAGATGCTACACCACCGTTGCTATACGCAAAAGCATCTGTATCGGTTCCTGTAGCGCGCGAAGAGGCATGACGCTGGAATGGGATTTTGTTTTCCTCAGCAGTATCCACAATTAAATCGCGTAATTTATTTTGTACTGCAGGAGCATAAGCAATTACAGGACCTTTCCCCATTTTTAGATCACCTTCTACTTTTTTGTCAATCATAGGAGTTGTCGTATCATGGCACACATCAGTGACTATGGCTACATTCGGTTTAATCGTTTGTGCAATCATTTCAGCACCACGAAGACCAATTTCTTCCTGAACGGAGTTTACGATATACAAACCAAAAGGAAGTTCTTTTTTGTTTTCATGAAGCAAACGGGCTACTTCGGCGATCATAAAACCACCCATTCTGTTGTCGATGGCGCGACACACAAATTTGTTTTCGTTCAGAATCATAAATTCATCAGGATACGTAATTACACAGCCCACATGAACTCCCATTGCTTCAACCTGTTCTTTGGTCTCACAACCTAAATCAATAAAAATATTGCTGATTTTTGGTGTCTCTTCTTTATCACGTAATCGGGTATGAATGGCCGGCCATCCGAAAACCCCTTTTACAATTCCTTTTTTAGTGTGAATATGCACTCTTTTTGAGGGAGCGATTTGGTGATCAGAACCACCATTTCTGATCACATATAGTAATCCGTCATCAGTAATATAGTTTACATACCATGAAATTTCATCTGCATGTCCTTCAATAACCACTTTAAAAGGAGCATCAGGATTGATAACTCCAACGGCTGTGCCATAGGTATCAGTAATAAAGGTGTCTACATAAGGTTTCAGATAATCCATCCAAAGTTTTTGGCCTTCGCTTTCGTAACCGGTAGGTGAGGCATTATTAAGGTAGCTTTCAAGAAAAGCTATAGAGGTATCTTTTAAGATAGATTTTGTGCTCATAGAAAATTTTTTGCGCTAATTTATAAATTTGGTATTAGAGTTGTATATAAATATATAATTTTACATTTAAATTATGACTCCATGAGATTTACCTACTTTATTTTATTTTTTATATTGATTAGTTTTAAAAGTCAAGCCCAGGTTACCCCTAAAGAGAATCAGGAAATGGGCTATATATTGACCGAACAGGATACTATCTTAAATGATACTATCGAATTGCCGGAGATTATAATTTCTAAAGAGAAGCTGGATCCCGAGGCACAGAAGCAATTTCTTATTCTGCAGAATCGGGTTTATAAAACCTATCCTTATGCTAAAACAACCGCAGACAGGCTTACTGCTTTAAATCAGGGAATGGCACGTTTAAAAACAAATCGCGAAAAGAAAAAGTATTTCAAAATCGTTGAGGATTACCTTAACAATGAATTTGAAGACCGACTTAAAAAACTTTCCAGAAAACAAGGACAAATACTCGTAAAACTCGTTCACCGCCAAACCGGAACCACGACCTTTGACCTTATCAAGAATTTAAAAAGTGGTTTCAAAGCATTTGTATCCAATACGACAGCTAATTTATTCGATATCAGCCTAAAAAGAGAGTACAAGCCCTATGAAGTAAACGAGGATTATTTGATCGAAACCATACTCGTCAGAGCCTTCGAATCGGGTAGATTAATCAATCAAAAGCCCGCACATCCCGTTGATTACGATGATTTGAGTAATCATTGGCAGGAAAAAGCAAAAGAGCTCAAAGCAGCAAAATAAATAAACACATCTATTTAAAAAGACTTACCGGATTAATTTTTGGTAAGTCTTTTTTTTGGATAAAACTTTAATATTTGGTTTTCGTAATAGGTATATTCTTTTTCTAAGACAGGTTCGGTTCTTTTTTTACCCTGCTGCCGATGCTGTTGTAAGATCCCGCCAATACTGGTTTTTAGTTTTAATTTTAGTTTACGCTTGCTTGTTTAAGAAATTTCTTATAATAATTATTTGCTGTTTGTAGTTTAATTCGTTAAGTTTACTTTTTTTTAACTATTAATTAACCAAAAAATTCTCCTATGCTAAAAAGAATACTTAGTCTTATTATGATGTTTTTTGCGATTTCGATGTGGTCGCAAGAAGAGCTTCAAAATGATTATTCTGTTTTTATAAATGGAAATAAAATACCTACTTCTGCCAATTTTAAAGAACAAGTTAGAGAATTTAAGAAGAATACAAGTAAGCAAAAGCCAGTGGCAACTTACTATTTGGTGCAATTTACCCAAATGCCATCTGTAAAAGAGCAGCAAAAGTTAAAAGAGCAAGGTATTACATTGCTTAGTTATTTATCGAATAATGCGTATTATGCTTTAATTAATTCGAACTATTACAATAAAGGGGTTATTTCTTCTACTATCAGGACTGTTGTTACGGTAGATTCAAAGTATAAAATTGATCCAATGATTGCAAATGGAGCAATTCCGGATTATGCCTTAGAAGGAAGTAATAACGTTAAGGTTGTAGTAAGTTACTTTAAGGGAGTTGACAGTAAAGTTATTTCACAAAATCTGGCAGGTTTATTTGTGAAAAGCAGTAAGATCGACGAATCTTTTAATGAAGTTTATTTGGAAGCTTCCAGAGATAAATTGGAGGAAATAGCAAAACTAAACTGGGTTCAAAATATTGAACTGGTTGCTGCTCCTGTTGAAAGTGATAATAAGCCTGGTGTAACTTCTCATAAAGTAAATGTTTTAAGTTCAGTTATTCCCGGTTTAGGATATGGATTGACAGGAAAAGGGGTTAAAGTGGGTGTTTGGGATGGAAATCTGGAAAAACATAAAGATCATACCGGTAGAGTTACAATTAGAGAATATGAGTCTAATTCTTCTCACGGAGAACACGTTTCCGGAACAATTGGCGGCGCCGGTTTGTTAGATCCAAGAGCCAGAGGTATGGCGCCGGAGGTAGAAATGTTTGGTTGGAATTTTAATACACAATCAAATGGTTTAAGTGTGCAGCAAGAAAGAGTAAAAGCGGTAACAGAAGACGGGATCGAAATCACCTCTAATTCTTACGGATCCAGTCTTACTTCCGGATACAATGTGAGGAGATACGATAATGCAGATCGTGGAGATGATAATGTTACGGTTCTATATCCTTATCTTTTAAATGTGTATTCTAATGGAAATTCGCAATCAGCATACCCGGGTGGTTTTAATACCTCTACTAAAAATTCAAAAAACTCATTGCACGTAGCAGCCAATAATCCTGATGATATGATTAGTGGTTACAGTAGTTTCGGGCCAACGATTGATGGTCGCTTGGTACCACAAATTGCGGCAGTTGGCTCAGATGTATATTCATTGGCTTATAGTAATGGGTATCAGGTTATGAGTGGAACTTCAATGGCTACACCCGGAACCAGTGGTACAATAGCTTTGCTCTACGAAAGATATAAAAATATTTATGGAGAAAAACCATTAGCCTCTTTAATGAAAGCGTTGGTTACCAATACCGCAATAGATGCCGGTAACCCGGGTCCGGATTATAAATATGGTTTTGGAAATTTGAATGGTCTAAGAGCGATTAAAGCTTTAGATAAAAAAATGTTTTACACGGCTACTGTAGCAGGCGGAGCAGTTTATGAAAAAGAAATTGTGGTGCCTGTGGGTTTAGTTTCTTTAAAAGTTATGCTTGCTTATTCGGATGTAGCAGGAACACCCGGCTCAACTTCTGTTCAGGTAAATGATTTGGATATTAAAATTGTAAAAGACGGTACTACGACCTTACCGTGGATTTTAAATCCAACAACTCCAAATGCAAATGCAACAAGAGGAGTAGATACGATGAACAATATCGAGCAAGTAACTTTAGATAATCCTGCTCCCGGAACCTATAAAATTGTGGTTACCGGTACAAGAGTTCCTCTTAACAGTCAGGAATTTTCGGTAGTATACGATTATGTGGCACCGGAATTAAGTCTGACTTATCCGATTGGTAGAGAAAAATTCAATCCGGAAACTACAGAATACATCCGTTGGGATTATGAAGGAGAAGCAAAAACGTTCACGATCGAATATTCACTTGATGGAGGAATAAATTATACAACACTAGCAAAAGAAGTTCCTGCTGCCGCAAGAAGTTTTGCCTGGAAAGTACCTGCAGCTGTGGTTGCAAACGCTAAGATAAGAATTAGTACAGGTGCAAAAGTAGATACTTCAAAAGAGGTATTTAATATTATTGCAGAGCCTAAAAATTTAGTGATTGCGCCAGCTGTCTGCGGTACTTCTTCCTATAAAATGGATTGGGATCCTATTGCAGGAGCAAAATATGAAGTTTTAAAAATGAACGGATACAAGTTTGATGTTGTCGCGACAGTTACAGAACCTAGTTATACGTTTAATAATCTTACAGCAGGGGAAGACAATTGGTTCTCTGTTCGCACAATAGATGTCGCTACAGGAATTACTTCTGAAAGAGTTAAAGCAATAAACGTGGATCCGGTTTCACAGCCGGTTTTGACAGTCGCCAGTTTACCGTTTTTAGAAAACTTTAATGAAAGAAAAGCAACGAATTATGTTCTTTCCAAAGGAACTGCAGGTATTATAAAATATGAATATGTAAACGCAACACTACTGGACGGTGTAAAAATGGCAGGGTCCGGAAATGTATCTTTGACGCCATGGGTTGCAAGTACAACTGCGAATGCCTTTGCCAATAACCCGAATTTCATAAAAAAGATGTCTTTTTGCGATGTCGACGCTACAGCACTGACAGGAAAAGTGATTCGTATGAAATTTAATTTAATTTGGAATAGTGTTGGCGCCGTTAATAAAAACTTTTTTAGAGTTTTGGTAAATGGAATCCCACTAAGCAGTCATGAAAACATAGACGTTTATGCAGGAGCCACGCTATCAGGAAATACAGAAGTAATCTATGATTTGTCGGCATTCGCAGGAACAACATTTAGTATTGCTTTTGAAGCTGTTATGGATAATGATGCGAGTGTGGTTGGTAATGATACGGTGTACACTACTGTTTTTGTAGATAATGTTAGTCTTTTCGAAGCCACAACTACCGATTTGGCACTATCTTCATTGGTAGCCAATACTGCTTTAACAGCTACTGAGACCGTGACAATGAAAGTGTTTAACAATTCTCCTGTTGCAATAAGTACTATTCCTGTTTCTTATAAAATTAATGAAGAAACAGAAGTTAGTGAAGTTATTCCGGGACCCATTGCTCCTTTGAGCAGCGTGTCTTATGATTTTGTTCAGAAAGTCAATTATGCTACTCCGGGTGTTTACAAAGTTGTTGGCAATGTAAATTATACCGGTGACGCTGTTGTTGAAAATAATACAATTACAAAAACTGTTTATAATAACGGGACAGATGTTTTAATGGGGTCAGCTACCCCAAATACTACTTGTTCGGCGGTATTTACAGATAACGGAACACGTTTCACCAATTATAGTGATAATGTAACCCAGACCCTAACTTTTAAACCCGCTACAGCAGGCAGCAGTATAAAAGTAGATTTTACAACTTTTGATACGGAACAAGATTTTGATTATTTGTATGTTTATAATGGCCCTTCGGTTTCTGCAGCTTCATTGGTCGGCACTTTTACAGGCAATGCTTTGCCTTCATCAATAACATCTAAAGCAGCAGGAGGAGAGCTAACTTTTAGGTTTACTTCAGATTCAAACACAAATGGAGCAGGGTGGACCGCTGACATCAGTTGTGTTGCAAAACCAACCGTACTTGATGCTAGTGTCGCTGCTATAGTTACGCCGGAGATTCTTGGAAAAAAAACAAGTACAAATGATGTAACGATTAGAGTTAGTAATTTAGGTGCAACTGCTTTAACAAACCACCCGGTATATTATCAGGTAAACGGAGGAGCAAAAGTTGCAGAGACAGTTCCTGCTATAGCTGCTTATGCTACAGTAAGTTTTACTTTTGCAGCCAAAGCAGATTTGTCTGATGTTGGAGCAACTTACCTAATAAAAAGTGGTGTTGATATAACAGACGATAATAATAGTAATGACGCAAAAGAAAAGACAGTATATAACAAAAATGAACTACCTGTTCATGAGAATACCAGTGGATATGCCATTTCTAAATTGAAATGGAATGATGTTGTGAATACTTCAGGAACGACTGCCTATTCTGATTTTAAGAATATAAAAATTCCGGTATATCCGGGATTGACCTATCAGCCTGAGGTTTCAATCACCAAAATAGAAATACCAATCACAAGAGATCTGTCAGCAACTGCTGTTGGTGTGTTTACTATGATGGTTATTGATTTGAATGGAGATGGTAATCTAACCGATGAATTTTATGCGGGTAATTTCTGGGTGAATACAACACCTACTTCAGCTGCACCGGCAATTCCATCTACAACAAGCACCCATTATTTCAGAAATAATATTTCATTGGCAGGAGGTTTAACGATTCCTGCAGGTACGACAGCAGGTGAAAAATTGATGCGTGTTATCCATATGTTTCGTTCACCGAATGAGTATTTTAACGTAAACCTTGGACCAACTATTGATGGATTAACAAGTTCAAGAGGAGATTTTGAGATAGAAGAATATACCGTTAATGTATTGCCATTAACCGCTGCTGATGCAAGTGTAGAAAGGATTACAGCGCCTTTTAAATCTGCTAATAAACCTGTAACCGTAACAGCAGTTATACGCAATTTTTCAAATACTGTAATTGCTAATTTCCCAATAGCATACAAAATTAATGGCGGAACCGAAGTGGTTCAAAATGTCAGCACCTCTATTGCGGCACTGGGAACAGCTACTTTTTCATTCACTACTAAAGCAGACTTAAGTGCGTCAGGAGATTATACAATTGAAGTATATACTAAATTGGCAGGTGATACAGACGTAACAAACGACAGTAAATCAATTTCGCTTACACATGCGGCAAATTATGCTTTAAACGTAGTGGGGACTTTCGATGGAGTTGATGATTTTATAAAGACAGATGTTACACCAGCTCTGGATCTTACCAACAATTACACATTCGAAGCATGGGTTAATCAGAAGAAACCTTCCACTTTTGGTAGAGTTTTAGACAAAAGCAGGGCGTTAGTTTTTATTCACAACAGTAATAATGTAACGCTTTACAAAGAAAATAGTTTGGTGATTTCTATTACAACTGCTTCAGGTTCATATGTAATCAATACAGGAGCAAATTCGATTAAACAGAACATTTGGCAGCATATTGCTTACACAGTGAGTTCAACTAATGTATATACTGTTTATATTGATGGAGTTTCTGTTCCTTTTACTAGTACCGGTATTGCCGGGGCAGCTACTACAAATGCAACACTGCCGGCTTATATTGGTAACAATGCCACTTTAACACGTGGTTTAAATGGTAACATAGATGAAGTTCGTATTTGGTCAGGTGTTCGCGATCAGGCAACAATTTCCGGCAATGCAATGGTAAGATATACGGGTAATGAAGCTGGGTTAACAGGTTATTATCCTTTCTCTGAAGGTGATAAACAATTTGTTCATGATTCTTCTGCAAATGATAATACAGCTGTAGTAACAAATGCCGATTCAAATGGTTTAGGTGAAGGGAAATTCTGGAATATTCCTGTTCTGTTACAAAAGGTAGATTTTGTAAATCAGCTTTCATCTACTTACGATGCAGCAACCAAAACCTATACTGTATTGTTGAATAATGGATCCGATATAACGACAGCAGTTGCCAACTGGGGATTAGGAATGAATAGTATTGCAAAAATAAACGGAATAACACAAGTAAACGGTATTACAGCAAATGACTATACTAATCCAGTTACGCTAACAGTTGAGGGAGTTGGTTTTAATACAGGAATTTCAGAAACGTATACTATTAAAGTGATTACCGATTTAAAAACGGAAAGCAAATTAATTTCGTATAATTTTACAACCGCATCAAATCCGGTGTTAACATCAGATATTAATACAGATATAACAGGAAACAATGTTACAAAAACAGTAGTCTTTGGAACTAATATTTCAAGTTTAAAAGCAGATTTTGTTGTTTCTCCGGGAGCGGAACTTTATATAGACGGGGTGAAGCAGTTAAATTCGAAAACAATTATATCAGATTATTCGAATAGTTTTCTGGTTACTGTTGTCTCAGAGAACAAACTTTCACAGACCAATTATACGGTTACATTAAATGCGAGAAATTCAGAGGCCAATATTTTGGCATATACTGTTGCAAATCAAGTAGGAACAAGTGTTATAGATCCGGTTTCCAAAACAGCTAAGGTTTTGGTTGATAATAATGCTGATTTAGCTACAGTAGTTCCGGTTTTCCAAATATCTGATTTTGCTACATTGCGTATCGGTACCTATTTTCAAGATAGTGGCGTTACGAGATTAAACTATACTTCGCCAGTTGTTTATAATGTATTGGCGCAAAATGGAGATATTGTAGATTGGACCGTAACAATTGAAAGAGCCGCACCAATTATAACGCTTTTAGGAGACGCTATAGTTTCTATTAATAAAGGTTGTGTTTTTACCGATGCAGGTTATAGCGCAAAAGACAATTTAGGTGTTGATATTGGAGCAGGAGTTGTAGTTTCTGGTTCTGTCGATGTAAATACGCCGGGTCAATACATTCGTACTTATACCGTCAAAGACGCCTTGCAAAATCAAACTTCAGTAACTCGTATAATAAATGTATCAAGCACAGCATGTAGTTTAGGAGTAGATTCCAATACAATTGAAGGGTTTGTTATCTACCCAAATCCGGTAAAAGACGGGAAAGTGCACATACAAACAAGTTCCGGCAGTTCTAAAAACATCAGAATATCTGATATGTCCGGAAAAAAGGTGTTTACGATACGATCTGCTGACAAAGAAATAAATGTTTCTAGTTTGCCATCGGGAGTTTATATAGTTAAAGTAGAACAAGATGGAAAAACCGCAACACAAAAATTAATTATCAAATAAGTTTCGTCTAGTATATTAAAAAAAACAAGCCATCACAATAGCATTTAAAGCCGGTCTTGTTTTAATATACACCAAACCCACAACCCGACAGGTTTTCAAAACCTGTCGGGTTTGTTTGTTAAAGAGAGTAAGGTAGAGAATAAGAGTTGTCCTTATATATAGGTGTAATTACATCCTTAATTATACACCCCCAACCCGACAGGTTTTAAAACCTGTCGGGTTTGTTAAAGAGAGTAAGGTAGAGAATAACAGTTGTCCTTATATTTATAGGTGTAATTACATCCTTAATTATACGTCCTCAACCCGACAGGTTTTCAAAACCTGTCGGGTTTATTTTTTAAAAACCCCAGTAAAATCAGCCCTTCCAAAAGAACAGCAACAAGATAAAATTACAAAAAGAAAGAAAATTCCTAAAAACAACAAAAAAAGAAGTTTTGTAAAAACACCATTACCAGTAAGTTAAGAAAAAGATTCAAAAAAAGGCAAAAAAAGCAAAGTAAAAAGCTTGTAAAAGCGAATAAAGGGACTACTTTTGCACCCGCAACGACGCAGACGTTCCCTGATAGACTGACAAGAAAAGAGGATTAATTTTTTAGAAAAGTTTGAGAAAACAAAATAAAAAAAAGATTCAAAAAAGCTTGTGAGATTTGAAAACGCTGCTTACCTTTGCACCCCGCAAAACACGCAAGTTCATTGAGAGATTGGTTAAGAAAAGAAGAAAATTAGAAACGAAAAGTTTCTAAAAAAAACTTCAAAAAAGTCTTGCCAGTTAAAAATAAAGATGTAGTTTTGCACCCGCTTTGAGAAACAAGCGAAACACAGAAACATACGTTCGTAGACATATTGAATTGACAGCCGTTTTAACAGAGATGTTAAAACAAAAGAATAAGAGTAATGGAATCGAGAGATTCGAAAAGAACCGATAGAGAACGCATCGCAATATAATATAAAAAATATACGATGAAGAGTTTGATCCTGGCTCAGGATGAACGCTAGCGGCAGGCTTAACACATGCAAGTCGAGGGGTAGAGTTCTTCGGAGCTTGAGACCGGCGCACGGGTGCGTAACGCGTATGCAATCTACCTTTTACAGAGGGATAGCCCAGAGAAATTTGGATTAATACCTCATAGTATAATTGAATGGCATCATTTAATTATTAAAGTCACAACGGTAAAAGATGAGCATGCGTCCCATTAGCTAGTTGGTAAGGTAACGGCTTACCAAGGCTACGATGGGTAGGGGTCCTGAGAGGGAGATCCCCCACACTGGTACTGAGACACGGACCAGACTCCTACGGGAGGCAGCAGTGAGGAATATTGGACAATGGGCGCAAGCCTGATCCAGCCATGCCGCGTGCAGGATGACGGTCCTATGGATTGTAAACTGCTTTTGTACAGGAAGAAACACTGGTTCGTGAACCAGCTTGACGGTACTGTAAGAATAAGGATCGGCTAACTCCGTGCCAGCAGCCGCGGTAATACGGAGGATCCAAGCGTTATCCGGAATCATTGGGTTTAAAGGGTCCGTAGGCGGTTTGGTAAGTCAGTGGTGAAAGCCCATCGCTCAACGGTGGAACGGCCATTGATACTGCTAGACTTGAATTATTAGGAAGTAACTAGAATATGTAGTGTAGCGGTGAAATGCTTAGAGATTACATGGAATACCAATTGCGAAGGCAGGTTACTACTAATATATTGACGCTGATGGACGAAAGCGTGGGTAGCGAACAGGATTAGATACCCTGGTAGTCCACGCCGTAAACGATGGATACTAGCTGTTGGGCGCAAGTTCAGTGGCTAAGCGAAAGTGATAAGTATCCCACCTGGGGAGTACGTTCGCAAGAATGAAACTCAAAGGAATTGACGGGGGCCCGCACAAGCGGTGGAGCATGTGGTTTAATTCGATGATACGCGAGGAACCTTACCAAGGCTTAAATGTAGATTGACCGGTTTGGAAACAGACTTTTCGCAAGACAATTTACAAGGTGCTGCATGGTTGTCGTCAGCTCGTGCCGTGAGGTGTCAGGTTAAGTCCTATAACGAGCGCAACCCCTGTTGTTAGTTGCCAGCGAGTCATGTCGGGAACTCTAACAAGACTGCCAGTGCAAACTGTGAGGAAGGTGGGGATGACGTCAAATCATCACGGCCCTTACGCCTTGGGCTACACACGTGCTACAATGGCCGGTACAGAGAGCAGCCACTGGGCGACCAGGAGCGAATCTACAAAACCGGTCACAGTTCGGATCGGAGTCTGCAACTCGACTCCGTGAAGCTGGAATCGCTAGTAATCGGATATCAGCCATGATCCGGTGAATACGTTCCCGGGCCTTGTACACACCGCCCGTCAAGCCATGGAAGCTGGGGGTGCCTGAAGTCGGTGACCGCAAGGAGCTGCCTAGGGTAAAACTGGTAACTAGGGCTAAGTCGTAACAAGGTAGCCGTACCGGAAGGTGCGGCTGGAACACCTCCTTTCTAGAGCCTAAGTGTTAGCAAGCAATTGCACGGTTAGGAAAAAAGATGCAGATCTAAATGTTTCTGAATCATGAAATTTTATTACTCTTGCTGTTAGTTCAAATAATAAATTTAAGTAAAACAGAGTCTCGTAGCTCAGCTGGTTAGAGTACTACACTGATAATGTAGGGGTCGGCAGTTCGAGTCTGCCCGGGACTACTTTTTAAAGAGAATTAATTAAAAATCAAAAATTTATAATTAAAAGTAACTTAAAAAGACTGAAAAGCTTAAAAAAAGGAAATTCTAGAAGTTGGAATTCACCAAAGAAATTAGAGAAGAATTAAGAAATCTAAAATCTGAATTCTACAATCTAAGATTGCAAAATGGGGGATTAGCTCAGCTGGCTAGAGCGCCTGCCTTGCACGCAGGAGGTCAACGGTTCGACTCCGTTATTCTCCACTGATTTACTATAAAAGTAGTAAATAAAAGTTCATTGACATATTGAGATAAGAAATAATAAAAAGTAGAAAGCGTTTTTTGTTATTGGTAGTAATACGGATAATAAAAGACAAAAAAAAACGGTCATAATTGATTTTATGATTGGTACAATAAGCAAAATAAGGGCGTATGGGGGATGCCTTGGCTCTCAGAGGCGATGAAAGGCGTGATAAGCTGCGAAAAGCTACGGGGACGGGCACACACCGATTGATCCGTAGATACCTGAATGGGGCAACCCACTATGTTGAAGACATAGTACACCGATAGGTGGGCAAACCCGCTGAACTGAAACATCTAAGTAGGCGGAGGAGAAGAAAACAAAAGTGATTCCGTAAGTAGTGGCGAGCGAACGCGGATTAGCCCAAACCAATGTTGTTACGGCAAGATTGGGGTTGTAGGACCACGACATTTTATGCACAAGGAACTAGAAGTGACTGGAAAGTTATGCCATAGAGAGTGATAGCCTCGTATAGGTAACAAGTGTAATAGATAGTGGTATCCTGAGTAGGGCGGGGCACGTGAAACCCTGTCTGAATTTGGCGGGACCATCCGCTAAGGCTAAATACTCCTGAGAGACCGATAGTGAACCAGTACCGTGAGGGAAAGGTGAAAAGAACCGTGAATAACGGAGTGAAATAGATCCTGAAACCATACGCTTACAAGCGGTCGGAGCCCTTTCGTGGGGTGACGGCGTGCCTTTTGCATAATGAGCCTACGAGTTAACGTTGCTGGCAAGGATAAGTGGTTAAGCCACGGATCCGTAGCGAAAGCGAGTCTGAATAGGGCGCTTTAGTCAGTAGTGTTAGACGCGAAACCGTGTGATCTACCCATGGGCAGGATGAAGCGCTGGTAACACAGTGTGGAGGTCCGAACCGGTTGACGTTGAAAAGTCTTCGGATGACCTGTGGGTAGGGGTGAAAGGCCAATCAAACTCGGAAATAGCTCGTACTCCCCGAAATGCATTTAGGTGCAGCGTTATTTTAGTTATATAGAGGTAGAGCTACTGATTGGATGCGGGGGCTTCACCGCCTACCAATTCCTGACAAACTCCGAATGCTATATAATGATTGATAACAGTGAGGGCTTGGGTGCTAAGGTCCAAGTCCGAGAGGGAAAGAACCCAGACCATCAGCTAAGGTCCCCAAATATATGCTAAGTTGAAAGAACGAGGTTTGTCTGCCCAGACAGCTAGGATGTTGGCTTGGAAGCAGCCATTCATTTAAAGAGTGCGTAACAGCTCACTAGTCGAGCGGACGAGCATGGATAATAATCGGGCATAAGCATATTACCGAAGCTATGGATTTACAGTTTACTGTAAGTGGTAGGGGAGCATTCTAACAGGGTTGAAGGTGTATCGTAAGGTATGCTGGACTGGTTAGAAAAGAAAATGTAGGCATAAGTAACGATAATGCGGGCGAGAAACCCGCACACCGAAAAACTAAGGTTTCCACAGCTATGCTAATCAGCTGTGGGTTAGTCTGGTCCTAAGGCGAACCCGAAAGGGACAGTCGATGGCTAACGGGTTAATATTCCCGTACTACTAATTACTGTGATGGGGTGACGGAGTGATGAAAGCGCCGCGAACTGACGGAATAGTTCGTTGAAGTACCTACCTATAAGCTGCGCAGGCAAATCCACGCGGCTTGGGGAAATACGATAGTACTCGGAGTCTTCGGACAAAGAGATAGTGCGCCTAAGGGCTTCCAAGAAAAACCTCTAAACTTCAGGTAATTAGTACCAGTACCGTAAACCGACACAGGTAGTTGAGGAGAGAATCCTAAGGTGCTCGAGAGATTCATGGCTAAGGAATTAGGCAAAATAGACCTGTAACTTCGGGAGAAAGGTCGCCAGCGCAAGCTGGCCGCAGTGAAGAGGTCCAGGCGACTGTTTATCAAAAACACAGGGCTCTGCAAAATCGTAAGATGAAGTATAGGGCCTGACACCTGCCCGGTGCTGGAAGGTTAAGAGGAGATGTTATCTTCGGAGAAGCATTGAATTGAAGCCCCAGTAAACGGCGGCCGTAACTATAACGGTCCTAAGGTAGCGAAATTCCTTGTCGGGTAAGTTCCGACCTGCACGAATGGTGTAACGATCTGGACACTGTCTCAGCCATGAGCTCGGTGAAATTGTAGTAACGGTGAAGATGCCGTTTACCCGCAGTGGGACGAAAAGACCCTGTGCACCTTTACTATAGCTTAGTATTGACCTTGGATAAATGATGTGTAGGATAGGTTGGAGACTGTGAAGTGGCGTCGCTAGGCGTTGTGGAGTCATTGTTGAAATACAACCCTTTGTTTATCTGAGGCCTAACCCCGCGTTGTGGGGGACATTGCTTGGTGGGTAGTTTGACTGGGGTGGTCGCCTCCAAAAGAGTAACGGAGGCTTCTAAAGGTTCCCTCAGTACGCTTGGTAACCGTGCGTAGAGTGCAATGGCATAAGGGAGCTTGACTGAGAGACATACAGGTCGATCAGGTACGAAAGTAGAGCATAGTGATCCGGTGGTTCCGCATGGAAGGGCCATCGCTCAAAGGATAAAAGGTACGCCGGGGATAACAGGCTGATCTCCCCCAAGAGCTCATATCGACGGGGGGGTTTGGCACCTCGATGTCGGCTCGTCACATCCTGGGGCTGGAGAAGGTCCCAAGGGTTGGGCTGTTCGCCCATTAAAGTGGCACGCGAGCTGGGTTCAGAACGTCGTGAGACAGTTCGGTCTCTATCTACTGTGGGCGTTAGAAATTTGAGTGGATCTGATTCTAGTACGAGAGGACCGAATTGGACAAACCTCTAGTGTATCTGTTGTCCCGCCAGGGGCACCGCAGAGTAGCTACGTTTGGAAGGGATAAGCGCTGAAAGCATATAAGCGCGAAACCCACCACAAGATGAGATTTCTTTTAAGGATCGTGGAAGATGACCACGTTGATAGGCTATAGATGTAAAGGCAGTAATGTCATAGTCGAGTAGTACTAATAATCCGTAAGCTTATGTACACCCTTTTCCCCACACTTTGGTGTGGGGAAGAAACTTTCTCCCTTCGACTAAGGTCAAGGACTTTTTATATTCTTTATCTCAGTATGTTAAGATATTGTTGCAATTATTTAATTATTAATATTAAATTTTTAATTAATTGTACGTTACCTCAAGTAACAACGACCTTAAGGTGGTTATTGCGGCGGGGCTCACCTCTTCCCATCCCGAACAGAGTAGTTAAGCCCGCCTGCGCAGATGGTACTGCAGTTATGTGGGAGAGTATGTCGTCGCCTTTCTTTTAAGAACCCTATCCAAATCGGATAGGGTTTTTTGTTTTATATACTTTTTTTTTAACCATATAAGTGATGTAAGTTCAGTTAAGCCTTACTTTGCGACCACTTACGTAAACCCTTGCGGTCCTTGCGGTTAAAGAAAAACAGTACATATAAGAGACACCATTTTGCAACCTTGTTTTCTTGCTAAATAGAAGTTTTTGCAAAAATTAGGGCAACTTTAAAACCCTATTTACTATTTTGGGAATAAATTTTATATTTTTACTTAACTATAGAACAGTAGAATTATGCAAAATATTTTTCTTAGAGAAGATTGTGATCAATTCATTAATCGAATTAATCAGTTGAACTTGGATTCAAAAGGGCTTTGGGGTAAAATGTCTGTAGATCAGATGTTTGCTCATTGCAATGTAGCGTATGAAATGGTCTATGATACGATTCATCCGAAACCTAGTGGCTTTGTGAAATTTATTCTTAAGACATTGGTGAAGAATAAAATAGTCAGTGATAAGCCTTTTTCAAAGAATAATCAAACAGCGCCACAATTTATAATTGCAGGGAATCGTGATTTTGAGGCCGAAAAAAATAGATTGATTGCGTATTTGATTAAAACTCAGGAATTGGGAGAAAGTGAATTTGATGGTAAAGAATCACATTCTTTTGGAAAACTGACTTCGAAAGAGTGGAATAATCTGTTTGCCAAACATCTGGATCATCATCTGACTCAGTTTGGGGTTTAAGAAAAAAGAACGGTTTATGAAAAAATATGTCCTTATTGTATTTTTATTTATTGGATTAATAACGAATGCACAAAAACAAGAAGTCCAAAAGTCTATTGAATTATTTTTTGAAGGTTTTCATGAAAAAGATTCGATGAAAATTAAATCTGTTTGTTCGGATAAAATTATTCTGCAGTCTATCAGTGAGAATTCTCTGAAAGGAAACAAATTATCTGATGAAAAAGCAAAAGATTTTTACAAATCGATCGTATCAATCCCTGCCAGTGTCAATTTTAAGGAGAAAATTTTAGATTATAACATTCAAATAGACGGATCTATGGCTCATGTTTGGGCTCCTTATGAGTTTTATCTTAATGGCAAATTGAGTCATACAGGAGTAAATACATTTACTTTGTTTAAAGAAAAAGAGACCTGGAAAATCATTTATTTAATTGATACAAGAAGGAAATAGCAGTAACCTATTGTATTTGAGTTGTGTAATAATGACAGGAATCCGTTATTAAACAATCCTCACATTTGGGTTTTGGTCTGCAGGTTTCTCTTCCCAGGAAGGAAATCGCCATTCCAATTTCAGACCAAATTGATTTAGGTATCGCAAGCATAAGATCTTTTTCTGCTTTAATCCCGTCTTTTGCTTCTTTGATTATTCCGATTCTGGGAGCTACACGAATAACATGTAAATCTGCAATAATACCTTCCGCAGGTTTGTTGGTTTCCCTTAAAATCACATTAGCAGATTTTCTTCCAATGCCTTTTAAAGCTGTTAATTCTTTCATATTCAAAGGAATATTTTCATCCTTTTGTAGTGTTTTAGCGATATCAAGCAGCCATTGCAATTTTGTTGGATAATTTCTAACCTTGGTTATATACGATTTAAATGTTTCGGGATCTGCGTACGCTAAACTTTCAAGTGTAGGAAATTTTTCAAATAAAGCGGGCGAAATTGTGTTTATATTGGCATCAGAATCTTGGGCCGACAGCACGACCATTACAAGTAACTGATACGTATTTTTATAGTCTAAGGGATGCTTTTTACCTTTGTATTTTTTTAAAATTGGCCCAAGTTTTACTTCCCAATTTGATGTTTCTTCAAATAAATCCATTTCTGTTTTTCTTTAAAAGTGACTAATTAAAAATTATAACTATCACAAAATTAAGTAGTTTCGATGAATTCTATTGTTTTTTTGATAACATTTTGATTTCCAAGGATTTTTCGGTGCCCCAGACCATCTGTAAGTGCTAAAGTTCCGTTTTCTAAATGTTTGTGAATATGAATTGCAGCCTTTACCGGTACTTCGGGATCATCATTATCGTGAATTACCAAGACTGGAATTTTAACTTTAGTAGCAGCCCTGTAAGCAGAATAATCATCCATTTTTGTCTGATATTGGCTTTCAAAATGATCGCGTAAAAGGGTACTCATTTTAGGTTTTAACCCAACTTTTGAAGTAAAATCATCCAAAATATCCTGTACAATATCACCACTTCCGATAACGACAGCTTTTTTTACATTTAGTCCGTCTTTTATTGCATTCAAAACAGACATTCCGCCTAATGAATGTCCAATAGCAAACTCAAAAGGGCCATACAGCTTCTCAATTTCTAAAACAGATTCTATAAAATCAGACATTATAGTTGTTTTTCCATCCGATTTTCCATGTGCGGGAGCATCAAAACTTATTGTGGCATACCCTTTTCGCAAAAGTTCGTCGGCAATTTTGAATAATTGAGTACCGCGTCCCGACCAACCGTGTACAAGTATAACCTTCCGATCACTTTTTCCGTATTCATACACCACAATGTTTTTATTTATTGCCGGAACAAGAATAGTGTGTTGAATGCTTTTGTGATCCATATCGAGTTCTCTTTTAGGAACCTTATGTTTTATGGGGGTTGTAAAAAGTTTTGCAGCATACTTTACGGTCAATTTTGTAGAGAAAAAAGCGCAAATTTTGCAGGATATAATAATAAACTGGGGAATTTTTAAAGATTGAATAGGATTGGAAGCCTTTTTTGTCATATTGGTAAATTTTGTCTCAAGCGCAGATTTCGGTTATTTTTCCTTAAATTTAAAGAACATAAAAGTAGTACAATTAATAAATTTTTGCTTTAAAAAACAGCAAGAATTTAGTTTAGTAAATGTGTTTTTAAAATTTTAGGATGGAAATATTTCATGTAAGTGCAGAATGTTACCCTATGGCAAAAGTTGGTGGACTGGCAGATGTTGTAGGAGCATTACCCAAATATCAAAGTAAGGCCGGTCATCAGGTTCGTGTGGTTGTGCCTTGTTATGATACTAAATTTAAAAGAGAAAATGAATTTGAATGTGTTCATTGGGGAAATGTTAAATTGGGGAATTTTGATTTTCCATTCAGTGTTTTAAAAGAGACAACAGATCAGTTAGGTTATGAGCTTTATCTGATTGAGATCAAAGAATTATTTGATCGCCCAAACATCTATGGTTATGAGGATGATATTGAGCGGTTTTTATCTTTTCAGATCGCTACTTTAGATTGGATTACAGCTCGAGAAACGGTTCCGGATGTAATAAACTGTCATGATCATCATACGGGATTAATTCCTTTTTTAGTAAAGTATGCCTATAAGTATGAGCGATTAAAAAACGTTAAAACGGTAATTACCATTCACAACGGCTTGTATCAGGGCTGGTTTGGTTTTGATAAGCTGCATTATTTGCCTGAGTTTGATTTAATTCATGTCGGCTTTTTAGAATGGAATACTGCTATAAATTCTTTGGCTGTTGGTATTAAATGTGCAAACGCGGTTACTACGGTTTCGCCAAGTTATTTGGATGAAATTAACCGTTCTGCAAATGGTTTGGAAGCATTATTTAACCAGGTTCGGGACAAGTCAAAAGGGATATTAAATGGTATTGATATTGAAATCTGGGATCCGTCTAAGGACCAGATGATTGTAGAAAACTATTCGGTCGAAACTTTTGGCGCCGGAAAACAGAAGAATAAAGAAAAGTTATGTGAGGAGTTCGAATTGGATCCATCAAAACCTTTGTTTAGCTTTATTGGAAGGCTGTTTGAAGAAAAAGGCGGTGATTTATTGCCTCAGGCTTCGGCGTTGGCTTTATCAGAGAATTTTGAAAGTATCAATATTCTGATTTTGGGATCCGGAAATCCAGATATTGAAGCTCAGTTGGTTCAATTGAGAAATGATTATAAAGGGTATTACAATGTTTTTATTGGTTATAATGAAGAATTAGCGCATTTGATTTATGCGGGTTCTGATTTTATCTTAATGCCATCCCGTGTTGAACCCTGCGGTTTAAATCAGTTGTATGCGCTGCGTTACGGAACAGTGCCTATTGTTAGAAGAACCGGAGGATTGCGTGATACCGTAATTGATTTTGGTGATGATGGAAACGGAATTTGTCATGATCAGGCTTCTGTGGGGGATATTTGTTACTCGATTAATCGGGCGGTTAAACTTTATGCCGATAAATCAAATTTTAATAAAATAATTGAAAGAGGAATGCAGACCGACCATTCCTGGGAAAGGGTGTGTGAGGAATACATCGAAATTTACAACTTAATAATTCAGAAAAATGAAGTTTAAAAAGAAAAATGTAGTTGCCATTATTTTAGGAGGAGGACAAGGATCACGTTTGTTCCCTTTAACAGAAACCAGATCAAAGCCGGCTGTTCCGATTGGAGGAAAATACAGATTGGTTGATATTCCAATTTCAAATTGTATTAATTCTGATATTTTTAAAATATTCGTATTGACACAATTCAATTCGGCATCTTTGAATGCTCACATTAAAAACACCTTTAATTTCAGTATTTTCAGTCAGTCCTTTGTTGATATTTTAGCCGCTGAACAAACGCCTGATAATCCAACTTGGTTTCAGGGAACGGCAGATGCTGTGCGTCAGTGTATGGCTCATTTTCAAAAACATGATTTCGAGCATGCTTTGATTTTGTCAGGGGATCAGTTGTATCAAATGGATTTTAATGAAATGTTAGAAGCTCATATTGCCAGTAATGCGGAAATTTCTATAGCCACACTGCCTGTAAACGCAAAAGACGCACCTGAATTTGGTATTCTTAAAACCAACCATGAAAGTTGCGTTGAAGCTTTTATTGAAAAACCCGAAGCTTCGCTCTTGCCACAATGGGAATCGGAAGTAAGCGAACAAATGCAAGCCAAAGGGAAAAAATACTTGGCTTCTATGGGGATTTACATCTTTAATAAAAAATTACTTGAAGAGTTAATGGCCAATCCGGATACGAAAGATTTCGGAAAAGAAATTATTCCGCAAGCGGTTGGGAAACATAAAATTTTGAGTTACCAGTACGAAGGGTATTGGACCGATATCGGAAATATTGAATCCTTTTTTGAAGCGAATATTGGCTTGACAGCAGATATTCCGGAGTTTAATTTGTTTGATAATGACAATAAGATTTTTACACGTCCGAGGTTACTTCCTCCGTCTAAATTTAGAAATTCAACGATCAATCAATCTTTGATTTCTGAGGGATGTATTATTAATGCTAAAGAAATTAAAAGTTCTGTAATTGGAATTCGTTCCAGAATTGGCGAAGGAACCATTCTTGAGAACTGTTATGTGATGGGGAACGATTTTTATCAGGATTTGGATGAATTGAAAGAGGATACTGAAAAGAATAAAATTCACGTCGGAATTGGAGAAAACTGTTTTATAAAAAATGTTCTGGTCGATAAAAATGTACGTATTGGAAACAATGTTCATATTAACGGAGGCAAACATTTGGACAACTTCAGTAATGAATTATACAGCATCAAAGACGGAATTGTGGTCATTAAAAAAGATGTTATACTTTCTGATAATTTTAGAATAGAATAAAAAAGAATCTAATTGTTGCCTTTAAAAACCAATTATGAATAAAGTTATTACGCACTCTCTTTTTACTGATTTTGACATCGATTTGTTCAAGGCCGGAAAGCATTTTAGACTGTATGAAAAGCTCGGAGCACATTTGACAGAAGTTGACGGAGTAAAAGGAGTTTATTTTGCGGTTTGGGCACCTACAGCAGCTACCGTTTCTGTTGTTGGTGATTTCAACTATTGGACACAAGACGAGCATCAGCTAGAGGTTCGATGGGATTCTTCCGGAATCTGGGAGGGTTTTATTCCCAATATCGAAAAAGGATCACTTTACAAATATAAAATTAGATCGAATATAAATGGGGTGGTAACCGAAAAGGCTGATCCATTCTCTTTATACTGCGAAAAACCACCACATACTGCTTCTGTTGTCTGGGATTTGAATTATGACTGGAAGGATGAAAACTGGATGCAATCGCGTCAGGAACACAATGGTCTTGATAAACCTTATTCGGTTTACGAAGTACATTTAGGCTCCTGGAAAAGGGGAGAAAACAATCGTTTTTTGACGTATTTGGAACTTGCGGAAGATTTAGTTTCTTATGTTAAAGAAACAGGTTTTACGCATGTAGAATTTATGCCGATTATGGAGTACCCCTATGATCCTTCGTGGGGGTACCAACTAACCGGATATTTTGCCCCAACTTCCCGTTTTGGAAAGCCTCAGGATTTCATGTTTTTGGTCGATAAATTACATCAGGTTGGAATAGGGGTGATTTTAGATTGGGTTCCGTCTCATTTTCCTGATGATGCGCACGGTTTAGGCTTTTTTGACGGATCACATTTATACGAACATCCGGATCGCAGAAAAGGTTATCATCCGGATTGGAAAAGTCTGGTTTTTAATTACGGACGCAATGAAGTTCGTGCCTTTTTGATTAGCAATGCTGTTTTCTGGCTGCAACATTACCATGCAGATGGTCTAAGAGTCGATGCCGTCGCTTCGATGTTGTACCTTGATTATTCCAGAAAAGAGGGCGAATGGGAGGCTAATATTTATGGAGGAAGAGAAAATCTCGAGACCATTAGTTTCCTGAAAGAGTTTAATGAAGTTATTTACGCTAATTTCGAAGGAGTTCAGACCATTGCAGAGGAAAGTACTTCTTTTCCGATGGTGTCAAGACCTGTGTTTTCAGGAGGTTTGGGGTTTGGAATGAAATGGATGATGGGCTGGATGCACGATACTTTAAAATATTTTCAAAAAGAGACCGTCTACAGAAAATACCACCAGAACGAATTGACTTTTTCGATGACCTATGCTTTTAGCGAAAATTTCATGTTGCCGTTTTCGCACGATGAAGTGGTCTATGGAAAAAAATCAATTGCCAATAAAATGCCGGGTGATGAATGGCAAAAGTTTGCCAATTTACGTTTGTTGTACGGGTATATGTTTACGCATCCCGGTACCAAACTGTTGTTTATGGGCTGTGAATTTGGGCAAAGTGATGAATGGAATTTTGAAAAAAGCCTTGACTGGCATTTATTGCAATACGATTATCATTCGGGAATAAAAAAAGTAATTACAGATTTAAATCAGTTCTATAAATCACATCCGGCATTGTACGAAAAACAGTTTGACAATGATGGTTTTGAATGGATTAATTATTCGGATCATCAAAATGCGGTGTTGGCTTACATTCGAAAAGGAAATGTTGCAAAAGAAAATTTGATTATCGTTTGTAATTTCACACAAGTGATACGGGAAAAGTACCGAATCGGAATTCACCAAAAAGGGAAACTGAAGCAGGTATTTAACAGTGATGATAAAAGTTATGGAGGAAGCGGAATCAGTAATCCGGGATCTCTAAAAATAGAAGCATCGCCATACGATGGAAGAGATTATTCGATTGAATTGACCTTGCCACCTTTGAGTGTAACGATTTATTCTTTTGAATAGAACCAGTCAATTTTTGTACGATAGGATTTTGTTATTTTTTGGCTCGTAAATTATCGATATTTTGCTTTTTTAAGATGGAATTGTTCACTCCCACAGAGAAAACGTTTTCGTGAATAAACCTCATATTTATAAAGGTTTAACTAGTTTTTTTGTATGTTTGAAAGAGATAGAATTGTTATAATTAATTTATCAGCGATATGATTACAAACACATCATTAGAATACAAAGGCGATTTATATCCATCAAAAATTGTCTCGTATGAACATGAAGGAGATTCCATTTTTTTTCACACAGACAATAAAGTAATCTTAAAAGTTACCATTCTCAGGGACAGTTTAATTCGGTTTCGCTTTACTACAAAAGGGTATTTTAGTACTGATTTTTCATATGCAATTGATAAAACACAGTTACACGGATATAATTTCCTCGAGTTAACAGAAGAAGCAACTTATTTCCAAATCAGAACCAGCAAAGTAAAATGCAAAATTCAAAAGGCTGATCTTCGTTTATCCATTTATGATTTAAACGATTTTCTTATTTTGGAAGACGAACTTGGTTTTCATTGGGAAGAAAGTTATGAATATGGTGGCAACATCGTAAAAATGAGTAAATCTTCTAAAGATGGAGAATGTTTTTATGGTTTAGGAGATAAAGCAACTCAGATGAATTTAAAAGGCAAAAGAGTAGAAAATTTTGCCACAGATCAATATGCTTTTCAAAAAGAACAAGATCCGCTATATAAAGTAGTTCCATTTTATATTGGCTTACATAACAAACAATCGTACGGGATTTTCTTTGACAATACTTTTAGAACTTTTTTCGATTTCTGTCAGGAAAGAAGGAATGTTACGAGTTTTTGGGCAGAAGGAGGAGAGATGAATTATTATTTCGTTTATGGTCCCCAAATGCAGGATGTTGTGACAACCTACACCGATTTAACAGGTAAACCCGAATTACCACCACTGTGGGTTTTGGGATACCATCAGTGTAAGTGGAGTTATTACCCGGAAAGTAAAGTAAAAGAAATTACCTCAAAATTTAGGGAGCTCAAAATTCCATGTGATGCGATTTACCTCGATATCGATTATATGGAAGGCTTTCGCTGTTTTACCTGGAATAAAGACTATTTTCCCGATCCAAAACGTATGGTCGCCGAATTGGCTGAAGACGGCTTTAAAACGGTTGTAATCATAGATCCCGGTATTAAAATCGACAAAGACTATTGGGTTTATAAAGAAGCATTAGAGAAAGATTATTTCTGCAAAAGAGCCGACGGTCCTTATATGAAAGGAAAAGTATGGCCCGGCGAATGTAATTTTCCCGATTATACAAATCCTGCTGTAAGAGAATGGTGGGCAGGATTATTCAAAGAATTAATTTCGGACTTTGGTGTAAAAGGAGTTTGGAATGATATGAATGAACCGGCCGTAATGGAGGTGCCAAATAAAACTTTTCCGATGGACGTTCGTCATGTTTATGATGGAAATCCGTGTAGTCATAGAAAAGCGCATAACATTTATGGTACGCAAATGGCCAGAGCGACCTATCATGGAGTAAAACGATTTGCTTATCCAAAGCGACCGTTTGTGATTACAAGATCGGCCTATTCCGGTGCACAACGATATACCTCGTCCTGGACTGGGGATAATGTCGCCACTTGGGAACATTTGTGGATTGCTAATATTCAGGTACAGCGAATGTCGATTTCAGGAATGGGTTTTACCGGTTCTGATATTGGCGGCTTTGCTGAACAACCAACCGGAGAATTGTATGCGCGATGGATTCAATTAGGTGTATTTCATCCATTTTGCAGAACGCATTCTTCCGGAGACCATGGGAATCAGGAACCTTGGGCTTTTGACGAAGAAGTGATCAATATTACCCGAAAATTTGTTAGTCTTCGTTATCAATTATTGCCGTATTTGTACACCATGTTCTGGCAGTATATTGAAGAAGGGATTCCGATGTTGAAACCGCTTGTTTACTACGATCAGGAAGATACACAAACCCATTATCGCAATGATGAATTTATCTTTGGAAATCAGATATTAGTTTGCCCGATACTGGAACCAAATTCGTTAGGCAGACGTATGTACATTCCAAGAGGAGAGTGGTACAATTACTGGACCAATGAGTTCTCAAACGGAGGAAGAGAAGTGTGGGTGGATACCAAATTTGATGAGATTCCAATTTTTGTAAAAGCAGGTGCTATCATTCCAAAATACCCTGTTCAGCAATATGTCGGAGAGTTAGAGTTTGATGAATTGACACTGGATTTGTATTTCAAAAACGGAAAAGAAAAATCGTTTGTATACGAAGATTCTCAAGATGGTTACGATTACAAAAAAGGGCGTTATAGCTTTCTGTCTTTCACCACAATCGGAAAAGAAAAAGAACTGATTGTGCAGTTGCACAAAGAAGGTAAATTCGAAACAAATTACAGCAAGTATAAGATCAATTTAATCGGACTGCCTTTTAAAGTGACGACAATTGAAATTGATAATGAAAAAGTAGCATTTGATGAAGTTGGCTTCTCAGAAAATCAATTTTTAATAGTAAATAAAGAATTCAGCGAACTTCATATCACAGGAGAATAGTACTATTTTGATATATTTTAATTGAATTATGTAAATGAGGATTTCATAATAATCGTATTTTTGTTACTTTAAATATCAGGAATTATGAAAAAATATTGGTTAGGAGGAACAGCTGTTATTCTTTTGATGGGCTGTGCAACAAATCCGATTACAGGAAAGCAAAATTTGAACTTTGTTTCAAACAGTGAATTGTTTCCGTCTTCTTTTCAGCAATACAACCAGTTTTTAACTGAAAATAAAGTGATTACGGGGACAGCAGATGCTAAAAAGGTAGAACTTGTTGGTATGAAAATTAAAGCTGCTGCAGAAAAATACCTGACGTATTTAGGACAAACACAATATTTAAAAGACTACCGTTGGGAATACAAGTTAGTTGACAATAAAGAAGTTAATGCCTGGTGTATGCCGGGAGGTAAAATTGTGGTGTATTCCGGTATTTTGCCGATCACCAAAGACGATGCAGGTTTAGCAACTGTAATGGGACACGAGGTTTCGCATGCCTTGGCTAATCACGGAGCACAAAGAATGAGTGCGGCTCAATTGCAACAAATCGGAAGTGTTGCTCTGGGAGCAGCTACCAGTGGAAAAACACAACAAACACAACAAATATTCTCACAAGCTTACGGACTTGGTACGCAGGTTGGCGTTATGCTGCCATTTAGCAGAGGAAACGAAACCGAAGCAGACAAAATTGGACTGACACTTATGGCAATTGCCGGTTATAATCCGGATGACGCTGTAGCATTTTGGAGTAGAATGTCTGCTAAATCCGGCGGAGCATCAACTCCCGAGTTCATGAGTACACACCCGTCTGACGCTACAAGGATTGCTAATATAAAAGCATTGATACCTGAAGCAAAAGCTACGGCGCTTAAGGTAGGAGTTATTAAATAGGGCTTCGACTTCGCTCAGCCTGACATTTTAGTTTTCAGTCACAGTTTTCAGTTTTGCTCTACTTATACCTATTGTCAGGCTGAGCGAAGCCGAAGCCCCTACAGCTATAACTTAAAACCATACACTTTAAACAAAATAAGCCTTTCCCAAATATTTTTGTAGATCTTTGAAAAGTGCGATGAGTTTCTTTTTTTATAAAAAATGATGTTCTTAATACTGTAATAATGAATTCTTAATAAAAAAGAGATAAATTCGCAGCTTAATTAACCAACCCATTTTTATGAAGAACTTACAAAAAGGAGATAAAAAATTGCTAAATGCCTGGGCATTTTACGATTGGGCAAACTCTGTTTATACACTTACCATTGCATCGGCAGTATTTCCAATTTTCTACGACAGCTTATTCTCAGATGACAATCATTATATAGATGTTTTTGGGATGCACTTAAAAAATTCTGCTTTGATTAGTTTTATTACGGCGGCAGCATTCTTGGTGGTTTCTTTTATTTCCCCTTTCTTATCCGGTATTGCGGATTACGTTGGAAACAAAAAATCTTTTATGAAGTTCTTTTGTTACGTTGGAGCATTATCCTGCATGGGATTATATTGGTTTGATTTGGGTAATATTTATGTTGGATTGGCATTCTATTTCTTAGGATTAATTGGTTATTGGGGAAGCTTGGTCTTCTATAATTCCTATCTTCCGGATATTGCTTTTCCGGAACAGCAAGATAAAATTAGCGCCAAAGGCTATTCATTAGGATACGTGGGAAGTGTTCTTTTGCTAATTATTAATTTGGTGATGATTATGGGGGCAGAAAATGGAGCAGCAAAGATGCAAGCAATGCGATATTCTTTTATCATGGTTGGTGTTTGGTGGGTTCTGTTCAGTCAATATACTTACTTTTTCTTGCCTAAAGGAAGTAAAGAAACTACTCAGAAATTATCACGTGATGTTATATTTAATGGTTTCAAAGAGCTAAAAAAAGTTTGGGGTCTTATGAAAAAAAATATTCCATTGAAACGTTATTTGGGAGGGTTTTTTGTTTCAAGTATGGCAGTTCAAACTGTTATGTTAGTTGCTACTTATTTTGGGGCTCAGGAGATTCAATGGGAGACAGAAGAAGATGGTACTATTGGTTTAATAAAATGTATCTTGATCATACAGTTGGTAGCCGTTGTGGGTGCAATTTGTACTTCAAAAGCTTCAAATAAATGGGGTAATATCCCAACCCTGATCGTAATCAATGGTATTTGGGCTACATTTTGTGCTTTGATCTATTTTATCACTTTACCAATTGAGTTTTATGTAATGGCAACCATGGCAGGATTTGTAATGGGTGGAATTCAGTCTTTGTCTCGTTCTACTTATTCGAAATTATTGCCGGAAACAGAAGATACAGCTTCGTTTTTTAGTTTCTACGATGTTGCCGAAAAAATCGGAATCGTAATCGGAATGTGTGTTTACGGAATTATTGATCAAATTACCGGAAGCCCGCGTGCGGCAATCGTTATTTTAGCTCTTTTCTTCTTAACATCTATTTTTCTTTTGAGAAGAGTTCCAAAAAATGCAACTTCAAAGTAATTAGTAGGTCAAAAGACCAGTTGTAAATCTATTTTTAATAAAGAGTAATACCCTGATAAATCCTTTACGGATTCATTAGGGTATTAATTTTTGCAATCATCTGTTTGGCATTGTTGTTCTTGGGATTTAGCTCCAATGATTTTTTATAGTTTTGTTTTGCTAATTCTAATTTTCCGGTTAGCTCATAGATTTCACCCAGACTATCGTAAACATTAGCAGATTGTGGGTATTCGCTGCAGTTAAGTGAAAATAACTGTATCGAAAGAGCGGTTTGCTTTTTGTTATAAACACTGTATCCTAAATTGTTGATGGCCTCTTCAAAATTAAAATCAGGATATTTTTGTCTCAACTTTTTGAATGCAACAACGGCAGTTTCAAATTTAGAGTTATCAAAAATTTCGATCATTCTGGTTTGTGGAGTCCTGATTTCATCTAATGTAAGTTCCAGCTTTTGAACTGTATCACCTTGGCGGGAAATGGTGATTCCCGTTAACTCATTTTTGTTATTCAAATTAAATTGAATGTTATTTGGGTAATTGTCAACCTTAAAAGTATTGTTGCCTAGGTAGTACATGCTACTTTTTTCGGTATCAAAATTTTCTTTGAAGAAAGGGGAATAGAGGTATAGTTTTTTGTTTTCTTCGAAGATCTTTGTCGTTCCGAGACGGTTATAGCCGTAAAGAATTTCGGTGTAATAGCCTTTTATGGCATTACGCAGTGCGAAGGGAGTTTCTTTGGTTGTTTGTTCATCGACCGGAATAGTCCAATTAAGTTTGTTTATAACTTCTTTAGTGATATAACTCATTAAAGGATAACGATTAGGTTTGTCACCATTGGCTAAAATCGCAATTCCGTTCCCTTTTTTCATAGTGGCTAGAAGCTCACCGCCAACCCCTGTGTTAGAGCCATCGTGTGTAAACCAATCCAGATTGCCCCAACCTAGACTTCGTTGCCAGCCGTAACTCCAGCCTCTTGGTCCGTTTAATGTTACGATTTGGGTCACTTTTTGAGCAACGGTTGTAGAAATTACAGTGTTTCCTTTGCCTAATAAAGCCTTTTGCATTTCGATGGCAATAGTGGCCAGATCAGTGGGAGTAGACCATAAACCGGAAGGAGCTACTTGTGGAGTAATCGGAATTCCGGTTTTGATAATTTCTCCTTTTGAATTATGCACTTTTGCAATATTGGTTAAAAAACCGTCTTCATTAGGTTGAATCATGGTTGAGTTTTGCAATTTTAAAGGATCAAGCAGCTGTTCTTTTACAATTTGGGCCAACGGCTTTCCAAGATGGTCTTCGAGAGCACATTGAAGGATTACATATCCACCGCCGCTGTATTCCCAATTGGTTCCCGGTTTAAAAAGAAACTCAATTTCTTTTTTGGATCTGGGCAATAATTTTCCCTGCAGACTCTCCACAATTGTCGGAATTGAATCACCTTGATAATAATCTTCAAAACCGCCTTGACTTGTTCCGGCAGTATGAGATAAAAGCTGTTTCCAGGTCACATTGCTGCTTTTTGTGAAATCATTTTCAGGTAATTTCCATCTTTTAAGGTAATTAGAAATAGGATCGTCCAGATTAATTAAACCTTTTTCTTCCAGAATAGCGCAAACTATTGCCGTAATGGGCTTTGAAATGGAGGCGGTTGAAAAAGCTGTATTTGCATTGATTTTTTCTGGCGAGTCAGCTGCTTTAATTCCCCATTCGCTTGTCCAGATTATTTTGTAATTTTCAAATACCGGGACGCTTAAACCCTTTAGATTGTGTTGGGCCATAAGTGATGTTATACTTGCTTTTAAACTATTTAAAGCACTGATCTTATTTGTTGTTTCATCTGTATTTTCTTTTTTCTGACCAAAAGATAGGGCACAAGAAAGCACCAGAAGGAAAATGTAAATTGTCCGTCTCATTATTATCGGTTTTTTAAAGGAATGGTTTTTAGATTATGCTAACTCTTTGCATTTTTTAAGGCGTAACATTTTTAGTAGCAGGTTTTAAATCTGCCAAGAGACCTTCGGCAGCAGCCTCCAGATGTGTGCCTGAATCTTTATCACTTTGATTCATGATAATTGAAAAGCCTAAATTATACTCTGAGTGTATTTTAAGTATATTTTGCGTACCATTAGAGCCTCCATCTTTGGCGTAAACAATAGTTTTATCGGGAGCTTGTTGAATTTCCCAAAAATAACCCATATCGCCATTTGTATAAATTCTTCGATGGGATTCAATAACAACCTTGTTAGTTCTGTCCAGTTCAAATTTTATAAGTTTAATTAAGTCGCTCATAGTAGATTTGAGCATCTTAGAAGCACCCCAAAGATTGCTGGATAAAGGAGTCATTAGTAATCCACTCGCATTATAGCCGTTGGCAAGTACATCGGTAGTAGCCAATTTGACCTTTGTGGATTTCATTCCTGCTTTGTCAAAAATATGTTGCTGTAATAAATCCTGGTAGTTCTTTTTGTAAACATTCTCCAGAATATGGGCACACAATTCAGGGCCTAGTGCTCCGTATTTAAAGGCTGTACCCGGAAGAGTGTCCACTTTTACCTGTCGCAGAGCAGTAAAAAAATCGGTTTTGGTATACGATTTATCAAGTCTGCTTTTGTGAACAAGAAAGCTGTCAGGACTGTATTTCTGTCTAATTTCTTTGGTATCCGGAAAAGGAGTTAATATCCCGCTTCTGTGGGTAATTAGATTTTTAATTTTTATTGGGTTTTTCTTAAACTCCAAATTTGAAAATTCTTCGTTCAGGTATTTCCGAATGTCATCGTCTAATCTTATTTTCCCGTCCAGGACTGCATTTGCAACAAGTGTCCCAGTAAATACTTTTGTAGTAGAAGCGATTTCAAAAAGAGTCTCGTCAGTAGCTTTGTTTCCTTTTCCTTTGTCGATTTCGCCATAATGTCTGGTGTAGACTTTATCGTCTATTACAACACCAATAGAGACAGAATAAGCCTTTGAATTGGTTAGTAATGTAGCGGCATTTTTATCGAGAGAAGCAAAAATTTCTTTTTCGCTAATTGGGTTTGCTTTTTGCTGGCTTAGACATGGAAAACCGATGCTTAATAAAAAAGCAATAATTAAATTTCTCATGGTTTTTACGTTATTAATTATTGCTTTTTATGATTTTAGTTAGCTGTTTTTATGCCTTGGAAATGTTTCCTGAACCCGAAACTTTTACATCACGTTTCTCTGGATTCCCTTCATATTTGATATTACCGGATCCGGATACTCTTGCTGTTAGAGTTTCATTGCAGTTAACACGACCGTTGCCGGAACCTGAAATGTTGATATCAGCATTTTTTGATTTCAGATCAGCCGCATCTATATCTCCTGAACCCGAAAGTTTAGTGGTAAAATTATTGGCTGTTCCTTTCAATCGTACATTTCCTGATCCGCTTAAATTAAGATCCAGATCATTAGAATCGATACCTAAATTAAAGTTTCCTGAACCCGAAAGTTTAGCTGAAAATTTATCGTTTTTGATATTATTCTTAGTTTGAATATCTCCCGAACCGGATAAAGTCACTTGAGATATTTTTTCGAACGGAATCGTAATTTGTATTTTTTGACGGGAACGAATATTAGTGTTTTTCTTCATGGAAATTTTCAAAGTATTTTCTGAAACTTCAACCTGTACCAATGGAAGTAAGTTTTCTTCTCCTTTGAGGGTAATATTCCCTTCTTTTCCGGAAACCAGGTCTACATCAAAAGAACCTGAGACTTTTATTCCGTCATAATCACTTGTATTTCGGGTTTCGGTACTTATTTTACCGTTTCCTGTTACCTTATTTGACGACTGTGCATTAGCTGTTAAGCTTAAAAGAAATGCACCACAAACTAATAATTGAACTGATTTTTTCATAATTTATACTTTTTTGGTTATTGTTTTTTGGTTAACGTTACACTGCCATAACTTGAATTGACAGCGATTTTATTTTGTCCTTTTTTCTTATAAAAGCCACTTATTCTTTTACTACTGTTTTTAGTTTCTGAAGATGAGATATCTAATGAACCATCATTTTTAATACCTCCGTATCGGTTGTTGATATCAAAATCAAAAGCGAAGTTGGTGTCGTATCCCAATGAAATATCGGAGTATTCGGAGGTTACAGTCACGTTATTGGCTTTTTCGTTTATGATTCCAACACTTAGTTTACTGTAGGTCAGATCGGCGCTTAAGTTGCTTAAGAGCTCTCCAACATTGACTGTAAGGTAATTTCCGGAACCGGTAACAGAGCCAATTTTTTCAAACTTAAATTTACCGTAATTACAATCGTACTTAACACTTTGTCCATCACCAATCACTAGGTCCGTATAATTGGTATCGAGGGTAATTTTACCGGCATCATTGATTTTTAGTCCGGAATATCGGGCTTCAATAGTTCCGCTTTTAATATAATCAATGGTTGAATTTTGACAGTACTCGATTTGAATGTTATTAGCATTTCCGTTTAATTTACTAAGTTCTACTTTGCCGTATTTGCAGAAAATATCAGTAGTAGAAGCCAGATCACCCGTAATAATGTTTCCATATTTATTACTAAGTTTTACTGTCCCGTTTTTTGGAATTTTAATGACATAGTTAATTTCAAAACTATTGCTGCTTCCTCTGCTTTTAAAAGAAGAGCTTCCAAGCGACGTAACAGCGCTAACCATTGCTTTTAAAGCCGTAATATCTACCGTTATGCTATTTAATCTTTCGTTTACCCAATTTTCATTCCCTCCGGTTACTTTGATGGTAATGTCCAGATCAATTTTATCTTCATCCCAGGTTGTCACAGTGATGTTACCGTATTTATTGTCAATATCTATTCCGGCATTGGAATTGACGATATAGGTTTTTTTGATTGTTTTTTGTTTTGAAATGTAGCCTTCATCGTTTGAAAATCCCAAGAAAGGAATCAAAAGAAAGAGCATTAGGAGGTTATAGTGTTTTTTCATGTGTCGTATTTTTTAAGTTTTCGTTTTCTTCTATTCGTTGTAAAACCGTTTGTAAAAAAGAGATTCGGGTTTGAAGATTGCTAATCATGGCGTAAATAATCTGTTTGTTTTCGCCATTTTTTTGCAATTCGTTTATGATTTTCTGATAATCGGCATCAAAAACTTTCATCTGTTTTAAAGCGTCATTTATAATTTGCTCATTTTCAGGCGAACTTTTTTCTTTTAGTTTAACCAGTTCGTTATCAATTAAAATATTGAATATGGAATCGGTTCGTTTGGTTTCGTTGGACGCAAATTGAAATTGCTTTGGCTTCGTGTCATTGTTATAAAAAACAGATATTCCAATCAGTAAGGCAATAGACGCTGCAATTCCCCACACGGCATAATTATTTCTCTTAGGTTTCTTTTGATGGTTTAGTTTATTCAGGAAATCAAGTTGGTGATCCGGATTTATTTCCTGTACATCCCACTGATTTTCTAATTTTTTAAACAATTGTTCTAAGTTGTCATTTTCCTTTTTCATATTTCCTCTAATTTTTTTCGTAAATTTTCTTTAGCTCTGCTTAATGTGGTCCGGCAATTGGCATAGCTGATATTTAAAATTTCGCAAATTTCTTCCTGATCATAACCTTCAATAAAAAAGAGGGTCAAAACCATTCTGTAATTGTCTTTTAATCCTAAAATGGCATCTAAGACCTGTTTTACTTTTAAGGAGTTCAAATCAATACTTTCAGAAAAGAAACTATCATCTTCCTCAATTTTGTAAAGTGTCTTGCTTAGATCCTCGATTTGAAGAGCATTATTCTTTCTATAAAAATCAATACTGTAATTGACAATTATTTTTTTTAACCACGCCCCAAAAGCAACTTCCTGCTTATAGTCGTTAATTTTTGTAAAAGCTTTCAAAAAACCTTCCTGCATGACGTCTTGTGCAAAATGCTCGTCTTTTACAATTCTGTACGCCACATTATACATGGCTTTACAGTAACGGTTGTAAACTTCGAATTGTGCTTTTTGATTGTTCTCTTTACAAAGCGTGATTAATTCTTCGATATTTTGGTTTGTTATATTCAAGTAATGGTTGCTAGTTTTTAATAAGGACTTTGCTTTTTTTGGTTTGTTACAGTTTCAATGAAATTTAATTTATTTTTTTTTCTGAAATATTCTTTTTTTTGTTTGATAGTCGTTGTTCATTGAGGAGTTAGGAGTGGTTGTAATTGATTGTCTATTCCTGATTTGTGTTTTTATTAAAGCTGTTAGAAGGTTTAGGATTATCCACACAATAAAATTAAGGTATAAATTTGTTTTGGCACAATGATTGTCTATTTTTACCGTCTATCTTGTGGAGGATATACTTAGGATTGTTTTACCAAAAACTAGCATATCTAAGACCATATCTACAGTTAGGATTGAACTTTTAATGACAAAACGACTTATATATTATTATGTCAAACCATAAAATACTTACTATTGACAATCTGTCACTTCAAGAATTTGACTCAGAGGCAGAATTAATTCCATTATTAACTCCAGAAGACGAAGAAGAAATGAATAACGAAGAGCTTCCGCTTTCGTTGCCTATCTTGCCTTTGCGTAATACTGTTTTATTTCCTGGTGTTGTGATTCCTATTTCGGCAGGAAGGGATAAGTCTATAAAATTAATTAATGATGCGAATGCCGGTGGAAAAATCATTGGTGTTGTTTCTCAAATTAATGAAGAAGATGAAGATCCGTCTAAAGATGATATTCATAAAATTGGAACGGTAGCAAGAATTCTGCGTGTTCTGAAAATGCCTGACGGGAATGTTACTGTTATTCTACAAGGAAAAAAACGTTTTGAAATTGACGAAGTCGTTTCAGAAGACCCTTATATTACAGCTACTATAAAAGAAGTTTCAGAAGAACGTCCCGATGAAAATGATACCGAATTTGTAGCGATTTTGGACTCTGTTAAAGAGTTGGCTATTCAAATTATAAAGGAAAGTCCAAACATTCCTTCCGAAGCTACTTTTGCGATTAAAAACATTGAAAGCCAATCGTTTTTAATCAATTTTGTTTCTTCTAATATGAATTTATCGGTAAAAGAAAAACAAGGTTTATTATCGATAAACGGATTAAAAGACAGAGCCCTTGAAACTTTACGTTATATGAATGTAGAGTTGCAAAAATTAGAATTGAAAAATGACATTCAGTCAAAAGTTCGTTTTGATTTAGATCAGCAACAACGCGAGTATTTCCTCCATCAGCAAATGAAAACCATTCAGGAAGAATTGGGTGGCGTTTCGCAGGAAGAGGAAATGGACGAAATGGGGCTGAAAGCAAAAACTAAAAAATGGGACGAGAAAACGCAAAAACATTTCGAAAAAGAACTGTCAAAAATGCGTAGAATGAATCCACAATCTCCTGATTTCGGGATTCAACGTAACTATTTAGAGTTGTTTCTAGAATTGCCTTGGGGCGAATATTCTAAAGATAAGTTTGATTTAAAACACGCTCAGAAAATATTAGACAAAGATCATTTCGGACTTGAAGAAGTTAAGAAAAGAATGGTAGAGCATTTGGCTGTATTGAAACTTCGTAACGATATGAAATCGCCAATTATTTGTTTAACAGGACCTCCGGGTGTTGGTAAAACCTCTATTGGTCGTTCTGTTGCCGAGGCCTTAGGACGTGAGTATGTGCGTATTTCGTTAGGTGGTTTACGTGACGAAGCAGAAATTCGCGGGCATAGAAAAACCTATATCGGTGCCATGCCGGGAAGAATTATTCAGAGTTTGAAAAAAGCAGGAACATCAAATCCGGTTTTTATTTTAGATGAAATTGATAAACTTTCAAGCGGAAACAGTGGTGACCCTTCTTCTGCTTTATTAGAAGTTTTAGATCCGGAGCAAAACAATTCTTTTTATGATAATTTCCTTGAAATGGGATATGATTTGTCTAAAGTAATGTTTATTGCGACTTCAAATAATATGTCAGCCATTCAGCCGGCATTACGTGACAGAATGGAAGTGATTAAAATGTCAGGGTATACGATTGAAGAAAAAGTAGAAATTGCAAAAAGACATCTTTTTCCAAAGCAATTAGAAGCACACGGTTTAACGACTAAAGATTTGACAATTGGCAAAAAACAATTAGAGAAAATTGTAGAAGGATATACACGTGAATCCGGTGTTCGTAATCTGGAGAATAAAATCGCTCAGGTCATTCGTAATGCAGCAAAAGCAGTTGCAATGGAAGAGGAATACAATAAAAAAGTTACAGATGAAGATATCGTAACTGTTTTAGGTGTACCAAGATTAGAACGTGATAAATACGAAAATAACGATGTTGCAGGAGTTGTAACAGGTTTGGCCTGGACAAGTGTTGGAGGAGATATTTTATTTATTGAATCTTTGATCTCTGAAGGAAAAGGAGCTCTTACCATTACAGGAAATCTAGGAAATGTAATGAAGGAATCGGCTACAATTGCTTTAGAATACATCAAAGCAAATGCTAAGAAATTAGGTCTTAGTGTTGAGTTGTTCCAGAAATACAACATTCACTTACACGTTCCGGAAGGAGCTACGCCAAAAGACGGTCCAAGTGCCGGTATCGCCATGTTGACTTCTTTGGTTTCTTTGTTAACGCAAAAGAAAGTAAAGAAAAGTCTTGCTATGACAGGGGAGATTACGCTTCGTGGAAAAGTTTTACCGGTAGGTGGAATTAAAGAGAAGATCTTGGCGGCAAAAAGAGCCAACATCAAAGAGATTATCCTGTGTCACGAAAACAAAAGTGATATTGACGAAATAAAAGCGGAATATTTAGAAGGACTGACCTTTCATTATGTAAAAGAAATGAGTGAAGTATTGGCTTTGGCATTGACAGATCAAAATGTTAAAAACGCTAAAACGCTGAAATAAATTTCTATATAAAATCCCAAAAATATAAATTCCAAATTCCAATAAACTGATGCTTTTTTAGTTTGGAATTTGGAATTTATATTTTTGGGATTTATTTATTTTTATAAGTTTATAATTTTATCTTCGCAGTTGCGTTATCTCCCTATAGGAACGCCTCAAAAAGCATGTTAAAACGACTTGTTGTATTTTTTATGTTATTGATTTGTTCGATTTCTTTCGGGCAAATAGGGGGTCGTTACACGTATCAGTTTCTTAATTTAACGACTTCACCAAGGCAGGCAGCGTTAGGTGGAAAAACGATTACAATTTACGACGACGATGTGAATCAGGTTATGTTTAATCCGGCGACTTTAAACGAAGATATGGACAATCATCTGGCTATGAATTACGGAAGTTATTACGGTCAGGCCTCCTACGGGACGGCTTCCTACGCTTATACGTATGACAGGCATTTGCAGACTTTTTATGCCGGAGTAAGTTATGTGAATTACGGTACATTTGAAGGTTATGACGAAAACGGTCAGGCGACTTCAGATTTTACAGGTAATGAAGGAGCGCTTTCGTTAGGGTATGCGTATAATATTCCTTTTACAGATGTTCATGTTGGAGCGAATGTGAAGCTAATAACTTCAACGCTAGAAACTTATAATTCTATCGGTGGTGCAATTGATTTAGGTTTTTTGTATATAATTGAAAAAAATGATTTAAATTTGGCTCTTGTAATTCGAAATATTGGAACTCAGTTCACAACTTATTCCGGAATACAGGAAAAATTGCCCCTTGAAATTATTGCAGGAGTATCGCAAGAACTAGAGCACGTGCCGCTTCGCTGGCATCTTACTTTAGAGAATTTGCAACAATGGAATGTTTCGTTCTCGAATCCGGTTCGTGGCGAAACAAACTTAGACGGTACGGCGAGTAAAGAGAAAGTTTCTTTTGTAAACAACGCCTTACGACATGTTATTGTTGGTGTCGAGCTTTTTCCTAAAAAAGCATTTAATATCAGATTGGGGTATAATTTTAGAAGAGGTGAGGAGTTAAGAATTGAAGAACAACGTAATTTTTCGGGAGTTTCTTTAGGGTTTGGTTTAAAAATGAATCGATTAAAGTTTAATTACTCATATTCAAAATATACTTTAGCGGCTAATACTAGTCTTTTTGGACTAATGTTTAACTTTCAATAGGTGATTTTATGAAGCTATTTTATTTAATTCTCTTGGTAACTGCAGGTTTTTTTAATACCTCAAATAGTGCTTTGGAAGAGGAAGATGTATTGACTGCTATAGATATTGAAAGGATAAATACCCATATCAATGAGGTAAAGGAAAAGATTGCGATTAGCTCTAATTACAATCAAAAAATTGCTTTTCTGGTTGATATGAAAATCAAATCCGGTAGAAATCGCTTTTTTGTGTACGACATTGAAAATGATAAAATTATAGATCAAGGACTTGTTGCCCACGGATCCGGATCAGAAACAGGAGTTGGTGGAGAGTTAAAATTTAGTAATACACCGGAATCTAAAGCAACTGCATTAGGAAGATACTCCATCGAAAAATGTTATAAAGGAATTTTTGGCAAGGCCTACAGACTGGCTGGTCTGGATGAAACCAATAATAACGCTTTGAAAAGAGCTATAGTTTTACATCGATATTCAGCTGTTCCTGAAAATGAACAGGATTATTATATTTCACGCAGCCAGGGTTGCCCAATGGTTAGTGAAGCCTTCTTCAAAAGAATAGAAAAAATAATTGATACTTCCAGATCAAGAATTATTTTAGATATTTACTACTAAAAAATCGTCCACACTTATTATTAATTTATAAAATCAAAAAGATTATTTTGAAAAAAATAACCATTGCAATTGACGGATTTTCGTCAACAGGAAAGAGTACTTTAGCAAAACAATTGGCAAAAGAATTAGAATACGTATACGTCGATACGGGAGCAATGTACAGAGCGGTAGCTTTATTTGCAATGCAGAATCAATTAATAGGACCTGAATTCTTCGATAAAACAGGCCTTGTGGATTTTCTTCCAAAAATTCAATTAGAGTTTAAATTCAATGCAGATTTAGGATTTGCAGAAATGTATCTGAATGATGAGAATGTTGAAAAACAAATCAGAACCATTGAGGTGTCCAGCTACGCAAGCAAAGTGGCTGAAATTTCAGAAGTGCGTGCTAAATTGGTGGAGCAACAAAAAGAAATGGGTAAAAACAAAGCTATCGTTATGGATGGCAGAGATATAGGTACTGTAGTTTTTCCTAATGCTGAGCTTAAAATTTTTATGACTGCAAGTGCGGAAACGCGTGCGCAAAGGCGTTTTGATGAATTACAGGAAAAAGGCGATGCTGTTTCGTATGAAGAGGTTTTGAAAAATGTGGTCGAAAGAGATTATATTGATACACATCGCGCAGATTCTCCATTAGTAATTGCAGATGATGCAATTGAAATCGATAATTCTTATTTAAACAGAGAAGAACAATTTTCAGCTGTTCTTGAATTAGTAAATGATGTTGTTAAAACGGTTTAATTTTTTGCAGATATCATTTTTAATGGTAGTTTTACCGCTTCATTTATTATTTTACAAAGACAATTTTATTATATGAGTATAAAATTAAGGCTGACAATTATGAATTTCCTCCAATTTTTTGTTTGGGGAATATGGTTGATTTCATTAGGTGGATATATGGGCCAGGTTTTTGGTCCTTTAGAAGGAGGTAGTATTGGCTTGTCTATAGGAAGAACTTATGCTTCTATGGGATGGGCAAGTTTATTCATGCCTGCTTTACTTGGGATCATTGCTGATAAATATTTTAGTGCGCAAAAAGTTTTGGGAATTGCTCACGTTATTGCGGGAATTGCAATTTTCTTTGCAACTAAAGCGACTAATTCAACAGAAATGTATTGGATTATTTTTGTAACAAGTTGTTTTTATATGCCAACAATAGCCTTAAACAACTCCGTTAGTTACGCGGTCTTAAATAAATTTAGTTTTGATGTTCAAAAAGCATTTACTCCAATTCGTGTATGGGGAACAGTTGGATTTATTATAGCAATGTGGGTAACGGATTTGACTGATTGGAAATCAAGTACGAATCAGTTTGTTTTTGCGGCCGTTGCCATGATTATTACTGGTATATATTCATTCTCTATGCCTGATGTTCCTGCTGAAAATAAAAACACAAACCAATCATTTTCTAGTAGATTCGGATTAGATAGTTTTGTGCTTTTTAAGCAAAAGAAAATGGCTATATTTTTTGTTTTTGCGATGCTTTTAGGTGCTGCATTACAAGTTACTAATATGTTTGGTGATACTTTTATAAGAAGTTTTGGTTCTAATCCTGAGTATCAAGGAACTTTTGGAGTGGAGCACTCCGTATTTATTATTTCATTATCTCAAATTTCAGAGACACTTTTTATTCTGACTATTCCTTTCTTTTTGAAGAGATTTGGTATTAAGCAGGTAATGGTTTTTAGTATGATTGCATGGGTATTGCGTTTCGCTTTATTTGGTATCGGAAATCCTGGATCAGGTGTGATTTTCCTTGTTTTATCAATGATCGTTTACGGAATGGCTTTTGACTTTTTTAATATCTCAGGTTCGTTATTTGTTGAAAGAGAAACGGATAGCAAAATTAGATCAAGTGCTCAAGGATTATTTATGCTAATGACTAATGGTATTGGAGCAATTTTAGGAGGTGAATTTGCTGGAAGAACGGTAGGTTATTTTACTGATGGAAATACAGTGCAATGGTCTAATGTTTGGTTTTCATTTGCTGGTTATGCATTTGTAATTCTAATTTTGTTTGCTTTTCTTTTTAAGTATAAACATGATCCAAAGGAGGTTGAGAATTTAAGGCATTAAATAAGATTAATTTTAGCGATTAAATGAAATAGAATGTTAAGTCATTTTTGATTTTAATTTATTCAAACCCGACAGGTTTTTAAAACCTGTCGGGTTTAATTATTTTTTAAGGTTTTAGAACTTAAAAAACATCAACTGTACTACTACAGAAAGACTAGCCTGATAATCATTTGTGTTTTATTTTGTCAGTACAAATAAATGTAGTAATTTTGCAGTCCTTTTGGCAGAGTAGAGTTTCCACTAGGTATCAACAATTTATGTAAAACAACTTCTGTTTTTTCTATCGCTTTATGAAACTCAAGAAAAACAGAATACAAATTTTTTATCAGCATGTCTGAACAATTAAAATCACAAGAAGAGTTTTTAGCAAATTTTAACTGGCATAACTTCCAAGAAGGAATTGATGCAGTAGATGAGAAAAACTTATTAGAATTCGAAGAACTAGTTTCAAAAACTTTCATCGCTACAGATCAAGAAGAAGTAGTAGAAGGTGTAGTTGTTAGAATTACAGATAGAGACGTTATCGTTGATATCAACGCAAAATCGGAAGGTGTTATTTCTTTAAACGAATTCCGTTACAACCCAAACTTAAAAGTAGGTGACAAAGTAGAAGTATTAATCGACATCCGTGAGGACAAAACTGGTCAATTAGTATTATCTCACAGAAAAGCACGTACTATCAAATCTTGGGATAGAGTTATTGCTGCAAATGAAACAGGAGAAATCGTTAATGGTTTTGTGAAATGCAGAACTAAAGGTGGTATGATCGTTGACGTTTTCGGTATTGAAGCTTTCTTACCTGGATCTCAAATTGACGTTAAGCCAATTAGAGACTACGATGTATATGTAAACAAAATGATGGAATTCAAAGTGGTAAAAATTAACCACGAATTCAAAAACGTTGTTGTATCTCATAAAGCGCTTATCGAAGCTGATATCGAAGTACAGAAAAAAGAAATCATCGGTCAATTACAAAAAGGACAAGTATTAGAAGGTGTTGTTAAAAACATTACTTCTTATGGTGTGTTTATTGACTTAGGTGGTGTTGATGGATTAATTCACATTACTGACCTTTCTTGGAGTAGAATCAACCACCCAAGTGAAGTTCTTGAATTAGACCAAAAATTAAACGTTGTAATCCTTGATTTCGATGATGAGAAAACAAGAATTCAATTAGGATTGAAACAATTAAACGCTCACCCATGGGATGCTTTAGATGCTAATTTAACTATTGGTGATAAAGTAAAAGGTAAAGTAGTTGTAATCGCTGATTACGGTGCTTTCATCGAAGTTGCTGAAGGTGTTGAAGGTTTAATCCACGTTTCTGAAATGTCATGGTCTACTCATTTACGTTCTGCTCAGGATTTCGTAAAAGTTGGAGATGTTGTTGAAGCTGTTATCTTAACTTTAGATAGAGATGACCGTAAAATGTCATTGGGTATCAAACAATTGACTCAAGATCCATGGACTGATATCACTTCTAAATACCCAGTAGGTTCTAAACATACAGGTATCGTTAGAAACTTTACAAACTTTGGTATTTTCGTAGAATTAGAAGAAGGAATTGATGGATTAATTTACATCTCTGACTTATCTTGGACTAAGAAAATCAAACACCCATCTGAATTTGTAAATGTTGGTGAAAAACTTGATGTAGTAGTATTAGAATTAGATGTTGAAGGACGTAAATTATCTTTAGGTCACAAACAAACTACTGCTAATCCTTGGGATCAATACGAAGATTCTTTCGCTGTAGGAACTATCCACAATGGTGAGATTTCTGAAATCGTTGACAAAGGAGCTACTGTAGAATTCGGAGATGATATCGTTGCTTTCATTCCTACTCGTCACCTTGAAAAAGAAGACGGAAAGAAATTGAAAAAAGGTGATACTGCTGATTTCAAAGTAATCGAATTCAACAAAGAATTCAAAAGAGTAGTTGCTTCTCACACTGCTATCTTCCGTGAAGAAGAAGAGAAAAATGTGAAAACTGCAACTGAAAATACTTCATCTACTTCTACAAACGCACCAGCTGCAACTTTAGGAGATAACAATGATGTATTAGCTGCATTAAAAGCTAAAATGGAAAAAACTGAGAAAAAATAATTCTCAGAGACGCACAGCAGTGCGTCTTTACACATCCATACAGAAAGTCCCACAGCAATGTGGGACTTTTTTTATGTTCTAATTTTTAGAATTAGGTTTCAGAAGACTCACTATTCAAATAATAGCTGGAAAAAACCTTATACTGTTATTTTAAAAGCGTTTTTGGATAAAAATTAGCCTATTTAAGAAAGATATTTGCTCAAGGTTTTGATCTGTTCTGAGAATTAACAGATTATTTAGTAAGTTCTTTTTTAAAATGAGGAGATTTCGGTTTCCTCATTTTTATTTAAAATCGGATGTACTTGCGATTTCGTAAGTTGACAAAACTAGTTAGAGGCTAATAATTTAGTTTCTTCAGGAGTAAAATCATTTGCAATTGCATAGGAGTTAATTCCTGTTATCTTCATTTCATCCAGAATATCGACTAGATTGCCGTAATTAGATTTTTTGGTAGGTTTTATAATTACTGTAATTCCACTTCCGGGTTTCCCGCGACGGGAAGAATATTCAAGCATACTTTTATTTCTAATTAAAAGTTCTTTGCGAATTCCCTCTTTTCCATAATTTAAATTTTTTGGAGCCATAATCGGATATGCCAGAAGTCCTATATATACTATCAATTTATTATTGTCATCCAGTAATATTGTTACCGAACGATTTTCACCATAACAACGTAGACCGCAAGTATCACCGCAATCAGGCATACTTAAATCCAGTGTTTTTGGCTTTGCCAATTCAGTAACAACCATAAAGAATATTATCAACAGAAAAGAGACGCTTACCATAGCAGTTAAGTCGATTTTTGGGCCTAATTTTTTACTTCTGACTTTTTTAGGGAGTTGCTGCATGTTTGATGAATTTGTTGTTAAAGTAGAAAAAAAATATAAGATTATACGTGGTTTAACATGATAGTTGTAAAGTATTTAATTTAATGAAAGTAAACGGTTTCTAAACAGGTAATTATACTCGTTTTTTAAATGGGCTTTTGACGTAATTTAGATGTGGTTTTCAAAATTGGAAAATCCGGTTTTTGAAATACTAATAATTGGAATGAATAATTAATTCTCCTTTTTTATTGAGGATTAAATAGTTTGAATTTTCTCCCGGAATCTATAGTATAGTAATTACCTAATTTTATTTGTTATGGACATTGTAACCGACCTCACCGCTGAAGCGATATCCTATCTTACCCTTTTTCAGGATATATTAAAAAGCAATCCTCAGAACACTTTTCCTAAAGCGTTTCTTAAAAAAGATTCTTGGAGTACCCTTGTAAGTAAGGATGAAAATATGGACAAAAACCATTATGGTATAAATCAATTGACTCCCGGTCAGATAGACGAAATAACTGACCTTGTCTGGCATAGCGCTGATAAAAATGGAGAAAAGAATCTAACAAAAGTATATTTAGACATCGTTTATGATCTTTTAGAATGGCTTGCCAGCAATATTGATAAAAAGTATATGGATAAGACCGAATCCAGTGAACTTTTATTGTTTAGGGTGCCTTTTTTTTGGAGGCAGCGAATACGGGCAGCACTTTATAAAGGAAATTTAGAGGAGCGAAAAAAATTGGCAACGGTACTTCGATACATGCCGGTACAGGTGGTTCAGGCCATTACCGGGCAGCACAAATCAGCATATGATATTCGTCTCTATCAATTTTATGCAGCAAAAGAGAAGGAGTATGATTATTCAAATATTCTAAATGATACCGATCTTAAAAATCATAAAACATGGTGGGATGAAAACGAGGATGATGCTATAAAGTACCTCACTGATGATAGAGTACTTCTTAGACAATTGCTAAATAATAGTTCGGAAAGGAAAATCAGAACTGAGTTTCCCTTGCCGTTTGAAACCTTATTTAATGACGAGCTGGATGAAATTAATAAAGCCCGTAAGAAGAGAGGCGAGGAATGGCAGGCATCCGTAACCGTTGATGAAAGTACAAATGAGAATCTCCTAAAAGTAACTTCTGACGGAGATAAAATATACGATCCGATGGTACGGGCTACAGATATGAAGCTTACCGGTATCGCTTTTTCCGGAGGAGGTATTCGTTCAGCTACATTTAATCTTGGTATACTGCAAAGACTGGCAAGTCTGGACGTTTTAGAAAAAATTGATTACATATCGACAGTATCCGGAGGTGGTTATATCGGTACCTGGTATACATCGTGGATAAAACGATCCGGTTCTTTCAGTAAAGTTACGGATCAGTTATGTCCCGAGAAATCATCCGATCCGTTTGCTGATGAAGTACGTCCGATTCGATGGCTTAGAATGTTCAGTAATTATCTTTCTCCAAACGTAGGGATGATGTCTCCCGATGCCTGGACGTCCGGAATGACTTGGTTAAGAAATACTCTAGTCAATCAGACCTTGTTATTACTGGTGTTATTAACCGTTTTCTCTTTCATTCTGGATCTTTACAAAGGATGGGAAATTCTCGGACTCCTATTTAAAGGATTGGAGAAGAAGGATGAAATTCCGTTTTTTTGGTTGAATACGGCAATGCTGATTTTTGGAGCGCTTACAGCTGCTTTTGCCATGCGATCGTTTTATAAAGTAAAACAGAAGAGAAAAGTTGCCCGGGTTACCAAAATTTGGAATATTTTTAATATTGACATTCCCTTTCTTACCAATATTACAAGTGTTCTGCCTTATTTGCTTATCGTATGGACTATTATTTGCGCTTTTTTAGTCAGTACATTTATGTTTAATATAAGTATAGATGAAATTTGTCGTAAGAGTGAAAACCTGTATGTATGGTTTGGTCTTAATGTCTCATTGCCGGCATTTATCGCATTGATTTTAGTCGCATTGCTGGGGAATTATCACAAAAGGTATGATCTTATTCAGTTAGGAAAGGCCAATGTAGTGAAGGAAAAATTGTCTGACGAAGAAAAAATAGAGGTAAAAAATGAAATACATAAAGTTGGAGTTATCAATTGGTTTCCAATAATATTAATAGTATCCTCAGCTGTGGCCGCAGCCATTCTAAGCGTATTACTGTACTTGTTTTGGAAAAATTATGATTTGATATTGATTTCAATTAAAAATTTCAACGGAAGGATAAGCTTAGATAAAGTAATGTTGTTGTTTGGACTTCCCATCGTTCTTGAGATTTTTTCGCTTGCGATAATAACCAGAATGGCAATATTAGGCAAAATGTTTCCCGATTACCGTCGCGAGTGGTGGGGAAGAACAGGAGGTTATATCAACCGGTTTGTGCTTTTCTGGATTATTATTTGTTTTGCCATATTTATTATGCCTAATTTATGGCCTTCTTTATGGATGAATTTGGAAATTACTTTGTCTGCCTGGGGAGGTTGGGCCGGTATAGTTGCCTGGGGAGTAAAAATAGCATTTTCATCCAAAGGAGATGATGATCCGGGTAAGTCTAAGGGTATTACGAATATTGTTGTTAAGGTGGTACCTTTTATTTTCATGATTGGGGTACTGCTTATAGGTTCCGGGATTATAAACCTTATAAGAGAGGGGAATAGCGATGTTATAAATCGTCTGACAACTGGAGGATTGTTTTTGATAACCCTTTTTCTAAGCTGGCGTGTGGGGGTTAATGAGTTTTCCCTTCACCATTTTTATCGCAACCGTCTTATAAGAGCTTTTATGGGCGCTACGCGTAGCAGGGAAGATCGTATTAAAACAGCAAATGCATTTACGGGTTTTGATACCAATGACGACATATTGTTATCGTCTATGAAGGTTGATGATGGTTATTTTGGTCCGTATCCTATTCTTAATACAGCCCTTAATGCGACTGTTGTTTCAGCTCTCGACCGACAAGATCGGAAAGCAGAATCATTCGTGTTTACACCCTTATATTGTGGCTATGATTTTAGCCCTACGCGTCCGTCTACTTACGATGTTGACCATGTTTATGAATACGGCTATCGTCCTACCAATAAATTTTCTAATGAAAAAGGTGGGCCAACTATAGGAACAGCAATGGCGATATCCGGAGCAGCGGTGAATCCTAATTGGGGATATCATTCTTCAGCTCCTATGGCTTTTTTACTGACAATTTTTAATGTCCGTTTGGGATGGTGGATTGGTAATACCAGACTTAAAAGATGGAAGGATTCTGATCCAAGAGGTGGTTTGTTGTACCTAATTCATGATTTGACCGGTAAATCCGATATCAATATGGATTATGTTTGTCTTTCGGATGGAGGACACTTCGATAATATGGGCTTGTACGAACTCATCAGAAGACGCTGTCACTATATTATATTAGGAGATGGTGAGCAGGATCAGGACGTCGCTTGCGAAGGTTTAGCAAACGCCATTAGGAGATGTCGAATTGATTTTGGTGTAGAAATTACCTTTGAGAATTTTAAAGATATTACAAAACATCAAGGTATGTCGAAGGAGCATATTATTAAAGGAACGATCACTTATCCGGGTATAAAAAGTACAGGTACATTAATTTATATCAAAGCTAGTTTGACAGGTAATGAACCTATTGATATACGAGAATATGCTTTGGCGAATCCCGATTTTCCACAGCAGTCTACAGCAGATCAGTTTTTTGATGAAGCACAGTTTGAGAGCTATCGTAAATTGGGTTATCATTCAATACGTGATATAGGGGAATTGCACTTGCCATAATCATTAAGTTAAGCATTGTAAAAAAAATCTCACGCAAATTTTAGCGGATTGAAAAAAATCCGCAGAATCTGCGTGAAAAAATCTCTTAACTTAATGACATTGAGCTAAAGCGGGAGGCAATCCAAAATAATACTTTTATTCTTTATAAAAGGGCAATATTTTTATGCCAATTTAAATGGATCCCATCCAATTAAATTGCTTTTTAAACGCTTTAACCATTAAAAAATATATTCTTTTAATTCAGAAAATGGGTTGTAAGGTATCTGCTTTCAAACATAAACAAACCAATAATTTAAATTACTTCTTAAAACAGAGTCTGCGATTTAAGTTAATAGAAAAAAATAATTCGATTTTTAAAATTTAATTATTTTTCTAAAGCGTTGCTGTTTAGTGTGTTTTGAGGAATATTCAATGTAAGATTCACATTTTTGAATTTTTCCTAAAACCAAAACGATTATTACAGCGTAAATGCCTTTATAACTTAAAACATTAATTATGAAAACTAGAAAATTTTTAACAGCAGCAGTTTTAGTCTTAGGATTTGCATTTACTTCAAACGCACAAAAAACAGTAATGGTTGGTGGAGCGGCGATGTATCCGAACAAAAATATTATTGAAAATGCAGTAAACTCAAAAGATCATACTACTTTGGTGGCTGCGGTAAAAGCAGCAGATTTAGTAGCAACTTTACAGAGTAAAGGACCATTCACCGTTTTTGCCCCAACAAATGCAGCGTTTGATAAATTACCGGCAGGAACAGTAGAAACATTGTTGAAACCGGAAAACAAAAAAATGCTTCAAACAATTTTAACCTATCATGTTGTGGCCGGAAAAATGAACGCTTCGGATATTGCAAAAGCGATAAAAATGGGTAAAGGTAAAGCAACCCTAAAAACCGTAAGTGGTGGCACATTAACTGCCTGGATGGACGGAAAAACGTTATACATCAGCGATGAGAGTGGTAACAAAGCTAAAGTAACAATTGCAGATGTAAATCAATCTAATGGAGTAATTCATGTAGTGGACACTGTATTATTGCCAAAAAGCTAATTAACAGCATTTAAATGCCAAGATAAAAAGAACTGTAAATGACTATTTACGGTTCTTTTTATTTTATATCGCTAAGAATCTTATCGTTTAGCCATTAAAGTTGATCCTGCCGAAGCAATAACAACACAGGCAACTGCTATTATTTCATAAAAATTTAGACGCTCCTGAAGAAATATAAAACCACAAATAGCGGCCGCAGCAGGTTCTAAACTCATTAATATACTGAACGTTCGCGGAGGTAACTGCCCTAAGGCTTTCATTTCAAGTGTAAAAGGGATAGCACTTGATAAAAGAGCCAACGCAATGCTTAATCCAAAAAGTTTTGGAGTAAGATTTACAAGGCCATTTTCGTAAAAACCAAAAGGAAGAATTAAAAGAGAAGCAAAGAGCATTCCCACAGAAACAGCTTCACCGCTATTCATAATTTTGGAGACTTTACCACCCAAAACGATATAACTGGCCCAAAGTCCTCCCGCTAAAAGAGCAAATAACACTCCTAAGGTATCTATTCTGCTATTCGTCCATGGGGCGATTAAAAGGATTCCGATTGCTGCCAGTACAACCCAGCAATAATCAAGTAAACGCTTCGATCCGACTATGGCGAGTAATAAGGGACCTATGAATTCTAAAGTAACAGATAATCCAATAGGGATTCTTTCTATTGCCAGATAAAATATTAAATTCATTGCACCCAAATTCAAGCCATATGGAATTACAATTTTCCATTGTTGTCTCGTAATTTTAAACAGATTCGGACGATAAGCAGCAAATAAGATCAGGGCAGAGATACCGATTCTTATTGAAGCTGTTCCTGCAGCACCAAGAGACGGGAAAATTGTTTTAGCAATAGCAGCGCCACATTGCACGCTTATAATGGCTAATAACACAGCCGGAACCGGTGGGAGGTTGAATTCTTTGTTTTTCATTGAAAGTCTATGCTGAAACGCAAAACTACAAATAAGTAAGCACAAAAGGTTTTCGGATAGTATAAAATTAACCCGTTGGGAGGAGGCCTAGTTTCCAAAGCCTAAAAAAGACATCTTAAGCAGTATAAGACTATGTGAAAAAATGGAAATTTTCTTAACACACCTCAAATTATAAGTATCAAAATCTATGTCTCTATGTGTTAAATTGATTTAGCTCAATCACAGGCAACACATTCGGCAGGTAGTATATGAAAAAGTTACGCGTTTGCGCGAGAAATAGTACGGAAAATTAATCTAAAGCACGTTTAGTTACAAAATAGCGGTATCCTATAAGCGCCATTTGCCATTTTTTTGCTTTGGTAATGTCTAAACCTTGTTTGGTCAAACTTGGTAAAAGAATTTTATTTAGTTTGGCTAAAATTTTATACATAGTAGGTTAATTTTTTTTCAAAGATATAAAAAAAGACTTTGTCATTTAACAAAGTCTTTCTGAGTACTCTCTATCAATTGAAAAACACCAACATTGGTAATTAACTTGGTGGTGGAGAAAATCTTAAAACCAGTGTTTTTATCCACTGGTTTATGTGCTTCTAAAGACGCTTTCCCATAATACTTTTCATAAATTACTTTTCCTTTTTTGATTACCGCCAATGCAGCTCCCGGTATTTCATTTACTTGTATTACTTCTTTGAGATAGGTATCAATTTTTTGTTCGGTTTCCTTTGCAGTAGTAGCTCTATTTTGACTAAAGCAGCAGTTGAAGAATACTAAAAACGAAGTGATAAAAAGATTTTTTTTCATTGATTTAAGCAGGCGTGTTTTTAATTTGCTTTTTGCTGTCTCTTAGCGATGTTTTTTTGTTGCTGAATCATCGCTCTTTGTTGCAGTCTCATGTCTCGCTCTTGTTGCCTCATATCTCTTTCATATTGTTTCATGTCTTTCTCATGTTGACGCATATCTTTTTCATGCTGTTTCATGTCGATCTCATGTTGTTTCATATCAACATTCGATTGCTGATCGTATTTCCCCATATCCGCATTGAATTGCTCCATGGCTACTTCGTATTTTTCCATTTCTTTTTCAAAAATAGCTTCACGTTTTGACATGACTTCATTTAACTCCTTTTCGTAAGCAGCCATTTGCGGCTCAAAGGCATCCATTTTCTTTTCGAATTCGTCCATTTCCTTCTCGTAATTTTTCATAGCCGTTTTATCATTTAGATTTGCAGGCGGAACGGGAGGTTTTGGCATATTAGCCATAGCAGTTGGAGGTGATGGCATTGCACCGGCCGGGAAAACTGGAGGTGTTGGCGGAGTAGGAGGTGTCGTATAAGCGCCGTTTTGATACACGGTTCTGGTTTCTCTAACCTGTGCAGGACCTTCTTCATCGGTTAAACCATCGAGGTCTCCATCGGCGATTAATTTGATTTTTTTCGTTCCATTATCGTTTGTTGTAATGGCAATTCCGCAATCCTTAATGGCTTCATCACCATTAATTTGAATAGTTTGTGCTTCTCCGGCTCCTTTTTTAAGAGCTACTTTGATACAGGTTAATTCGTTTTTTGAATTTCTCTTTACTTCTGACACTACTACATCTACATCATGATTTGCTTTTAATTTTTCAGAAAGCTCCTTTAATTCCTGATCTGTGGTGTTTTTTTTGATTTTGTAAATCTCTACCGATTGCTCTTTTTCTTTTGCGACTGCCTCAATTTGTTTCTTTTCCTGCGCTACTGTTTTGATTTGAAATAACACTACGAAAGCTACAAGTGCCGGAAGTATGGCGTAATACTTCCAATAGTTTCTCTTTTTTGATTGATTTTTGTTTAACATGACAATTCGTTTTTTGATTAATGATTGATAAAAATGATTGGTGATTGCTACACAAGTTTCATGTGTAGTTATTTTTAAAAGCGTGTATTGGTACGCTTTTTTGTCCGAAAGTTTTTTTGCCGCTTCGTTATCCGCAATAAACTCAAGGTTTTGAATAATGGCTTTTTTATAAAACCAGATGATTGGATTGAACCAAAACAGTACACAGAATAGTCTTGAAATCAGAACGTCAACTGTATGATGCTGATCACTGTGTACTTTTTCATGTTCAATAATACTCTCTAACTCTGATGCCGTGTACAGTGATGAGTTGTAAACGATATAATCAAAATAAGAAAAAGGAGCAATATTTTCGTTTGTATCGATAAATTTAAAATCAGCTTGTTGTTGCACTTTTTTACCTTTAAGAACAGTATTCAGACTGTAAAAATCTAATCCGAATTTTACTAGGAAAGCAATAAAACCAATGGTATAAATAGCAATGTAAACCAGATTCCAATTGATTTCGAAAGACTCTTCTTCTATAGCATGGACAATAGAAGCGGGAGAGTAGCTCATATTTGAAACCGGTACAGGATCAATCCATACAATTTTGGTATACACTATAAAGGGCAGTACTACCGATGTAATCAATCCGGCTAGTAAAAACCATCTGTTGCTGGTAAAGAAAGTTTCTTTGCGTAATAGTAAATAATAAGCAAGGTAAAACAAAGCAACTAATGCGCTTGATTTTGCGATAAAAATGAAAAGTGCTTCCATAAACGACTATTTTTCTTCTTTTGAATTTTCAATCATAGCTAAAACTTCACGTAATTCAGCTGCAGAAATTTTTTCCTCTTTAGCAAAAAAGGATACCATACTTTTATAAGAGCTATTAAAATAATGATCAATAGCGGTACTCATAAATCCTGTGCGATATTCTTCGATGCTTACAATTGGATAATACTGATGGGTATTTCCAAAAGTAGTATGACTCACATATTCTTTTTCTTCCAGATTACGTACTATAGTCGAAAGTGTATTGTAATGTGGTTGCTCTTCTGTAATCTCGGCCTGAACTTCTTTTACAAATGCTTTTTTGAGCTTCCATAAAATGTGCATGATTTCCTCTTCTTTGTTGGTTAGCTTTTGGATAGTTTTAAGGTTGTAAATTAGCTGAAGTGCCTACTTTTTGGTTGTGATTTCAATCACACCATTTTTCCCTTTATCGCCATATTTTTCTATAGCCTGAGTGCCTTTAAAAACACTCATTTTTTCTATATCAAGTGCGTCAATATCATCCATAGAAGTACCATCTGTCAGTACAACGCCATCTACGATGATAAGTTGTTTAGCAGAACTTCCGCCTGATTTTACGATAACTTTTGGCTTAGATTGACTGTAGTAGGTTATAGAAGTAGTTTCGTTTTTGTCCCCATCAGTACTTACATTCACGTTTGTATTTACATTGGTTTTGAAGGTTGTGATCACATGAGTATTTGTTGTACCATTTGTAGGATCACTTTTGCCAGTAGTAGTATTAGTTTTAACATCGGTATTGGTATTAGTTTTTTGAGTTTTCTTGATTTTTATCTTTGATGCTTCGGTTGCGTCCTTTTGAAATTCGTTTTTTGTAACGACAATTATTTTCTTAGACCCGTTTTCCTCAGTTTTAATGATAATACCACAGTCTTTGATAGCATCAGAACCCGAAATATGAAGGGCCTGCGTTTCTTCTTTACCGTTTTTAAGATCAACTTTAATAGAGGTCAATTCATTATTTGAATTCCTTTTTGTTTCAGAAATAACGGCATCAACATTGTGCTCCGCTTTTAACTTTTCGGTGATTGTTGCAAGCTCTTGATCTGTGGTTGTTTTTTTGATTTCGTAAACATCCATTCCTTTTACTTTTTCAGCAGCACTGTTTTTTTGAGTTTGCTCTTTTTCGTGGGCTACGACTTCAATCTGAAATAGAAGTACAAACGCTACAAGTGCTGGAATTACGGTATAATACTTCCAGTAATTCCGCTTTTTTGATTGATTTTGATTTAACATAACGATTCGTTTTTTGATTAATGATTGATAAAAATGATTGGTGATGGCAACACAATTTTCGTGTGTTGTTATTTTTAAAAGCGTGTACTGATACGCTTTTTTGTCGGAAAGTTTTTTTGCTGCCTCATTATCTGCAATAAACTCGAGATTTTGAGTAATCGCTTTTTTATAAAGCCAGACAAGGGGATTGAACCAAAACAAAATACTGAAGATTCTGGAAACCAAAACATCTACAGTATGGTTCTGATCGCTGTGTACTTTTTCATGTTCAATAATATTCTCTAATTCTGTAGCCGTGTATAGTGATGAGTTATACACAATGTATTCAAAATAAGAGAACGGAGCTATATTCTCCTTGACATCAATAAATTTAAAATCGGCTTGTTGTTTTACCTTTTTACCTTTTAGAATAGCATTTAAACTATAAAAATCTATTGCGAATTTTATCAGCAAAGCCATGAAGCCAATGCCATAACAGGCTAGAAGCACATAATTCCAATTGATTTCAAAAAGAGGATTTTCAATTGTTTGCGTAAAAACAGGTTGAAAATCCGGATTTTGTGTTGAAGCAGGGGCAACCCATACATTTTTGGTGTACACTATAAAGGGCAATACTACAGAAGTGATTAAACCGGTCAATAAAAACCATCTGTTACTGGTAAAGAAGGTTTCTTTGCGCAGTAAAAAATAATAGGCAGTATAAAACAAGAGTAACAATCCACCTGATTTTGCGATATAAATGAATAGTGCTTCCATAAAATGATTATTTTTCTTCTTTTGGACTTTCGATCATGGCTAAGATTTCACGTAATTCAGCGGCAGAAATTTTCTCTTCTTTAGCAAAAAAAGACACCATACTTTTATACGAACTATTGAAATAATTATCGATAGCGGTACTCATAAAACCTTTGCGATAATCTTCGATGCTTACAATCGGATAATATTGGTGGGTGTTTCCAAAGGCATTATGATTTACATATCCTTTTTCTTCCAGATTGCGCACTATAGTCGAAAGCGTATTGTAGTGCGGTTGGTCTTCTGTAATCTCGGCTTGAACTTCTTTTACGAATGCTTTTTTTAGCTTCCATAAAATGTGCATGATTTCCTCTTCTTTGTTCGTTAGCTTTTGCATGTTTTCTAATTTTAATTCAAAACTACAACTATTTTTATAGTTACGCAACTATAAAAATAGTTATTTAACTATTTTTTACGTTTGAATTGTGTTTGAAGCGCTGTAAAGCCTCTCAAATTAGCCTGTAGAGCGTAATTGAGCTAAATGTTTTTTAACACATAGAAACATAGATTTTGAATTTACAATTTGAGAAGCTTTTAGAAAATCATGATTTTTTCACATAGTTTATATGATCTATTATAAGTGAAACTTCTTTTTAAGCTTTGCTAACTATGTCTCTATGTGTTAAAATTAAAGCACGCAAAAGCCTCAATTTAGTATTATTAAATTGAAAATGCGTTTATTGTAATCGGAATGCGTAGTTAAGAAACCTTTTCGTCAATCAAAGCTTTCTTGATCCACAGACAACAAAGAGTAGCGATGATTCCGATAGAAGCCATGAAAAACCAGTTTATTTGATAGCCCAGTCTGGCAATAATTTCAAAACCAATTTTGGAACTCATAATATGTGCCAAGCTAAAACTCATGGTATAAAGCGCCATATAGCGGCCTTCTTGACCATGCGGAGCACGACTCAAAGCAAAAGCATTAGAGAATGGAAAGGTTAAGATTTCTCCAATAGAGATGCAAATCATACTAATGACCAGTATTCCGGCCCAAACATTAATAAGTAACATGAAGAAACTTAAAGACATTACAAGTGAACCCAGTAAGATGATTTTTATTTTAGGGAAACTTTTTCGCTCCATAAAACCGACTATTGGCATTTCAAAAGCAAAAATCATAAGTCCGTTTAACGTCATTAATAAACCGGTTTGGAATTCGGTTAAACTAAATTTTTCGTTATGATATAAAGGTAAGGTCGTAAAAAGCTGAAAGAAAATCATGCCTGTTACAAAGCTTACAAATAAGAAAACCCAAAAGATCTTATCATGAAAAACAGATTTTATAGCCACAGGACTTTCAGTTTTGTCGTTATGTGGAACTTTTTTCTTTTCTTTTACCAATAAAGCAAAAATCAATATGGCAACAATACAAGACGCTCCATCAACCCAGAACAAACCTGAATAACCGATTCCCATAATGATCAAACCACCTAAAGCGGGTCCGGCAGCAAAGCCAAGATTTACGGCTAAACGAACCAATGTTAAGGCTCGGGTTCTGTTTTCCGGTTTTGCGTAAGCGCTTAAAGAAACAAACATAGCCGGCCTAAACATATCTGCAATGACCATTAGAACAAACATGGAAGCGCAGAGTGCCCAGAAAGTGGTTACATATTGAATAAAGAAGAGTGATACTCCACTAGTGAATAAACTAAAAATCATGATTTTATAAAACCCAATTTTGTCGGATAATTTTCCTCCCAGCCAAGATCCTAACATAGATCCTAAACCAAATGAAACCATAATCCAACCTACCTGATTGTATGAAAAATGCAGGTCCTCTTTTAAGTACTTTGATAAAAAGGGAAGCACCATAGTACCGGCACGATTAATAAAAGTGACTAGTGTAAGTATCCAAATTTCTCTTGAAAATCCTTTAAAATTATTGATGTAGTGGGTAAAAGCAGTTTTGAGCATTGTAAATTGGTTATTTACAACAAAGTTAGAAAACTTTGTAACGTAGAGCGGTTGCTGCTTTGTTACTTTTAAACTATTTTTGCATAAAATTTTAAAGATGAAAAAATATATTGCATTTGTTTTGTTGCTGACCTGTGCTTTAGGTTTTAGCCAAAAGAAATTTAAGCAGAGCGATGCTGAAAAATTTCAGAAGAAAATTAATTCAGAATACGCTGACGCTAAGACAAGTCCGTTAATGGCGGAGGACCTTAAAACTTTTAAAGCCTTAGATTTTTATCCAATAAATCAAGCCTTTTTTGTGAATGCTGTTTTTGAAAAAGCAGTAAATGAAAAGGTTTTTGAAATGAAAACCACCGGAACAAGAACACCAAAATACATTAAGTACGGAACAGTTACTTTTAAGATAAATGGAGTTCAATGTCAATTGAATGTGTATCGAAATATAGAACTCTCTAAAAATCCCGAGTATAAGAATCATTTATTCTTGCCATTTTCAGATTTAACCTGTGGCAAAGAAAGTTATATAGGAGGAAGATATATTGACCTAGAAATTCCGAAAGGCAATACAATTGCTATCGATTTCAATCAGGCCTACAATCCGTATTGTGCCTATAATCACAAATATTCTTGCCCGATTGTTCCATTGGAGAATGATTTGAAGGTTGAAATTAAAGCAGGTGTGAAAACCTTTCACTAATGGAATTCTTCAATTTTCATACGCATCAGTTTACCAATCAATCTGATATCTTAGAATTGGTCAATCAATATCCACAAGAATTTGATGATAGCATTCCGTTTTATTCCATTGGAATTCATCCTTGGTACATTACGGAAGACAGATTAGAAAGCGATCTGAAAATTGTTGAAGAAAAATTGCAAACTAAAAATTGTCTGGCTGTCGGGGAGTGTGGTTTAGACAAACGTACAGAAGTTCCGTTGGACTTGCAGATAACAGTTTTTGAAAAACAATTGATTCTTGCAGAAAAATACAGAAAACCGGTAGTAATTCATTGTGTAGCTGCTTTTCAGGAAGTGATTGCAATCAAAAAAAGAATGAAAATCACTGTTCCGATGATTGTGCATGGTTTTTCAAAAAACAATCAGATCGCGAACCAACTTGTTAAAGAAGGATTTTATATTTCGTTTGGAAAGTACCTACTCAGAAATTCTGAATTGAAAACGGTTTTCCAGCAAGTCCCAAACGATCGTTTTTTCCTGGAAACAGACACCACTCAGGAAACAATTCAGGAAGTATATACTCTTGCATCAGCATACAAGAATTTAGACAGTAAGGAACTGGAAGCAATCATTTCAAACAACTATAAAGCAGTCTTCCAAAAAACCTGAAACCTGAAACGTGAAACCTGAAACAAAAGAAACCTGAAACAAAAGAAACAAAAGAACAAAAGATATTAATTTTTTAAACAATACAGATAATATGGCAGAGTGGACAGAAAGAGCCGAGCTTTTATTTACCAAAGAAGGATTAGAAAACTTGCAAAACTCCAATGTTTTGGTAGTTGGCTTAGGTGGTGTGGGATCATTTGCAGCTGAGTTTTTGGCCAGAGCAGGTGTGGGGAGTATGACCATTGTGGATGGCGATGTAGTAGATATTACCAATATAAACAGACAATTACCGGCTTTGCATTCTACAGTTGGAGAGCCAAAAATAAAGATCGTAGGAGACCGTTTGATGGATATTAATCCGGAATTAAAACTGACGCGAGTTCAGGAATTTTTATCTCCTGAGCGTGCTTTTGAAATTGTTACTCCTGAATTTGACTACGTTCTGGACTGTATTGACAGTATTACTCCGAAGTTAAATTTAATATTTGCTGCAAAACGAAAAAGAGTAAAAATCATTAGTAGTATGGGTGCTGGTGGAAAAATGTTAGCTTCGAAAGTAAAAGTTACTGATATTTCTAAAACCATAAATTGCTATTTTTCTAAAACCATTCGCAAGCGTTTGAAAGAAGCAAAAATCAATAAATTGAAAGTTGTTTTTTCTTCAGAAATTCAAGATGAGAAAAGTTTGAAATTAACAGACGGAAAAAACTTCAAAAAATCATTCTACGGAACCAACAGTTATATGCCCGGTTTATTTGGTCTTCATGCTGCCGAGACGGTGATTAGATATTTGCTTACTAAAGTTTAGTCGCAGTTTACAGTTGCAGTTTGCAGTCACAGTTTGCAGTCGCAGTTTGCAGACACAGTTTACAGACACAGTTTACAGACACAGTTTGCAGACACAGTTTGCAGACACAGTTTACAGACACAGTTAAAAAACTCAGAACCTTAGTAGCTCAGAACCTCAGAGACTTAAAAAAAAATGATAAAAACAGTAATTTTTGATATGGACGGCGTTATTGTCGATACGGAACCCGTTCACCGTTACGCTTATTACAAACAATTTTCTGAGCTCGATATTGAGGTTTCAGAAGAAATGTATACTTCGTTTACCGGATTTTCGACACGAAATACGTTTCAAACGCTAAAAGGGCATTTCCCGACTATAACACTGGAAGTAGAGGATTTGATTCAAAGAAAAAGAACAATTTTCAACGATGCTTTCGATACCAAAGAAGATTTGTATCTGTTGGAGGGTGTGGAAGATTTGATCAAAGATTTATATGCGAGCGGAATCCAGTTAATTTTAGCATCTTCAGCATCGAAAGTAACCATTGAACGTGTTTTTAGCCGATTTAATTTGCATCAGTATTTTACGGATCTTGTGAGTGGGGAAGACTTCCCGCAATCAAAGCCCAATCCGGCTATTTTTTTGCATGCGGCATCCCTTTCAAAAGCACCGAAAGAGAACTGTATTGTGATTGAAGACAGCACTAATGGTGTGCTGGCTGCCAAAGGTGCAGACATCTTTTGTGTAGGTTACAACAGCCCACATTCTAAAATGCAGGATTTGTCAGCTTCGGATTTAATTATCAATGACTTCAAGGAATTAAATGCTGAAAAAATATCGCAATTAGGCGCTTGAATTATGTAAAATTTAACATTTGTTAGCTGATTGAATTGTAAATTTGAATAAAACAAATAAACCTAAAACAATGAAAAAACTACTTATTGCATTAGCCCTTTTTATGGCTCCTTTTGCTTCAGAAGCACAGGTTAGAACACCACAGGCAAGTCCAAAAGCTTATATCAAACAAACGGTTGGTTTAACCGATGTTGAGGTTACCTATTCAAGACCCGGAGCGAGAGGTAGAGCTGTATTTGGAAATTTAGTTCCGTTTGGAAAATTGTGGAGAACTGGTGCTAATGAAAATACGATCATTAACTTCGGCGATGATGTTGTAATTGATGGTAAAACATTAAAAAAAGGGAAATATGCAATTTATACGATTCCTAAAATAGAAAGCTGGGAAGTGATTTTCTATCTTTCTACTGACAACTGGGGATTGCCTGAAAACTGGAACGATGCTTATGTTGCCTTAAGAACGACAGTGAAAGAAGATGCTTTGCCAAAACCGGTTGAAACTTTTACAATTGGTATTAATGGTTTAGATCCTAATTTCGGTTTTCTGGAAATCGCATGGGAAAATTCACATGTTGCTTTAAAATTTGAAGTTCCAACTGCAAAAACAGCTACGGCAAGTATCGAGAAAGTATTGGCAGGACCATCATCAGGAGATTACTTTGATGCAGCGCAATATACATTTCAGTCAAACGGAAATATTGCCGATGCCAGAACTTATGTGGACAAATCATTGGACATGAGTGCTGAAAAACCATATTACATTTTAAGATTAAAATCACTAATTCAGGCAAAACAAGGCGATAAAAAAGGAGCAATTGAAACAGCAAAAGCCTCTTTAGCAGCTGCTGAAACGGCCAAGAATCAGGATTACGTAAAAATGAACAAAGACAGCATCACAGAGTGGAGCAGATAAAAAAAGATTCTTTGAATCTTTTTTAAAATTTCAAAATATTTAAAATTCCAAATTCCAAATTTAGTGGGATTTGGGATTTTTTTTTGTGGTTTAAATTGCTTTGCAATATGGTTTTTTTGTGTGCTATTTTTCTTTGGTCGGATGGATTAGCTAATGGTATTTTATTTTTAGTCATGCATTTTTTCTTGCAACCTTGTCATTTCGAAGAATGAGAAATCGCACTAGCTGCTCCGTTTCTATTTTTTACAATTTTGTCATACTGAGAAACGAAGTATCTTCACAAGTAATTCTGTAGAGTGAAGCTCAACGGTATCGATTCAGCAAACGTAGATTCTTCGTTCCTCAGGATGATAAACTGTACGGGGTTTCTATTTTTTACAATTTTGTCATACTAAGGAACGAAGTATCTTCACAAGTAATTCCTTAAAGTGAAGTTCAACGGTATCGATTTAGCAAACGTAGATCCTTCGTTCCTCAGGATGACAAACTGTACGAGGTTTCTATTTTCCACAATTTTGTCATACTGAGGAACGAAGTATCTTAACAAGTAACTCCGTAAAGTAAAGCGCAACGGTATCGATTTAGCAAACGTAGATCCTTCGTTCCTCAGGATGACAAACTGTACGGGGTTTTTATTTTTCCACAATTTTGTCATTTCGAAGAATGAGAAATCACACAGGTAATTCCGTAAAATGAAGCTCAACGGTATCGATTCAGCAAACGTAGATTCTTCGTTCCTCAGGATGACAAACTGTACGGGGTTTCTATTTTCCACAATTTTGTCATACTGAGGAACGAAATATCTTCACAAGTAATTCCGTAAATTAAAGCTCAACGGTATCGATTCAGCAAACGTAGATTGTTCGTTCCTCAGGATGGACAAACTGTACGGGGTTTCTATTTTTTACAATTTTGTCATACTGAGTAACGAAGTATCTTCACAAGTAATTCTGTAAAGTGAAGCTCAACGGTATCGATTCTGCAAACGTAGATTTTTCGTTTCTGAGGATGATAAACTGTACGGAGTTTCTATTTTCCACAATTTTGTCATAGTGAGGAACGAAATATCTTCACAAGTAACTCCGTAAAGTGAAGCGCAACGGTATCGATTCAGCAAACGTAGATCCTTCGTTCCTCAGGATGACAAACTGTACGGAGTTTCTTGTGTGATTTCTCATTCTTCGAAATGACAAAAAGTGAGTGGAAAGGTCTTAAAAGGTAAAACTTTAAAGAAAAATCAGGAATAAACTTTACGATCTTGGAAAGCCTTAAATCGAAGATGAGGCTTAGGATATCGAAACCTGAAACCTGAAACTTCAAACTTCAAACCTGGAACTTCAAACCTGAAACTTCAAACCTGAAACCTGAAACAAAAGAAACAAAAAAAACAAAAAATCCCCCTCCCTCTAAGTTTAATTCAAGCTAGGAGATTCAGGAATTTTTACCGTTTTCTTTTTCTTAATAATCAACAGATAAAAAGTAATCCCACCCAAAATGACAAGTAAGGCTATCTGAAGTTGTCCAAGACTATTATTACCGCTATGCATGGCATTCGCGGCTTTTAATTTTTCCTTTCCTTCTGTAATCTGAATTTGAGAGAGTAATTCTAACGTTTTTAAAGCTTCATCGCTTGCTTTTGAAATTTGAATCCAGTTTTTAGCTTGAGATTGTTTATGGATGGTCTCGCATGAATTTAGAAAGGCTTGAAAATAAGTTTTTTCTTTCGGTGTTAGAACTGTTTTAGCATACAGATCATCTATGGTGTGGATAATCTTTAAGGTACTTGCGATTTCATTCTTTTTGATGGTATCGCTGAGGTTTAATTTTTCGGCTTCTGTTTTTATAAAATGAAGCTCTTTGGAGTATTGAAAAATATAATGCGCTACTACTAAACGATCTTTGTAAATCGCATTAATGTTTTCGTTAACATTTTTGGAGTTTAGTAAGGTGTTGAAATTACTCAAAATAATAAGAAGCATGACAATAAGCAGAATGAAAGCCGCTTTGGTTTTGTTGCTGTATTTTTTTAAGTCTTTCATAATGGCGTTTTTGGAATGGTTAGTTTTTCAAAGATAGAGATTTTGAGGTTGAAAAATAACCTTGAAATTAAGGACTATTTGTTTTTTATCTTAATTTCAGTCTGTTTGTGGAATACGTGTGACATTAGATTTTGAAACAAGTTTATTTTGATTTATTAGCCTAAAAGTTTCTTTGTTTATCACATTGGCACCTCTTGATAGAAAATAGGGACTTTGGCATTCTCCATAACTGATATAAACCAGATGATTATTATCTTCTAAATTTTCATTTTCTCTCATTGCTGAAGTGTAGCTTTCCATACCGCTGATCATAAAAACGGGGTTGCCCTCACGATAAAGTTGTGTAGCAATCCCCTTTAGTAGCTCTTCGGCTGCCAATTGTATATCTATTTCAGGAGAGGATAGTAATAACATACAATAAGATAAGGAACATATATTTGTTCGCTTAAAATTTGGATATTTTTCAAAAATAACCGCTCCTTGATTTAAATTTTCAAAGCATTTCGTATACAGTTTTGTTGAAATTGAATGATCTTCAAATATAGTGTCCTTTACATTTTGACCTTCAACGTGCAGACAAAAACAGAACAAAATAAGTACGAGTGATTTTCCGAATACAATTTTCATAAAAAATAAATTTAAGATTATCCAAGCTCAGTTTTCGATTAATAAAATCTGCCAAATCAGCTAAATCTGCGTGAAATTTTGCTCACGAAAAAACAAATCTATAACTCATTCAATTCAAGCTCATTTCGCTTAAAAACAAATAATTGCATCAATAAAGCCAAAACAATTGTCAAAATTGCCCCGATAAAGTTCAACCACAAATACCCTAATTTTTCCTGACCACTCGGGTAAATATGAATCATGAAATAATAGATGATAAAAATGGTAATCTGACTGATAATGGCACTGTAAAACATGGCTTTTGCCTGAACATGACGTAAGTAAAAACCAACCAGAAAGATTCCTAAAACCGTTCCGTAAAAAATAGAACCAATAATATTTACTAACTGAATAAGGTTTTCAAATAATGTTCCCACACAGGCAAAAAGTATGGCGATAATTCCCCAGAAAAGGGTGAAAAATTTGGTTGCATTCAGATAATGTTTCTCTGATTTTTCGGTTTTTAAGTTTCGTTTGTAAATGTCAATGGCAGTTGTTGAAGCCAATGCATTTAATCCGGAAGCGGTTGAAGACATGGCAGCCGAAAGAATTACGGCTAATAATAATCCGATAAGGCCTTTTGGCAGATAGTGAAGAATAAAATGAAAAAACACATAATCTTTATCATTCGTTTCACTGTTACTGTCTGCCTTAGAAATGATTTCTTTGGCACGGTCACGCAAGTCTTTTTCCTTATTGGATAAAGCAACCAACTCTTTTCGCAGAATCGGGTTATCATAATCCTGATTCAACTGATCGATGTATAATAGATTGATTACTTTTTTATCATCAGAAAGCGTGTTTAATTTTTTCTCTAACGTATGATACTCTTCTTTGAATGCCGATTTCTCGATTACAATTTTATTGTTTGGATTAAAATTTAACGGAACCGGATTAAATTGAAAGAACACAAAAACCATAATTCCCGTAAGCAGGATAAAGAATTGCATAGGTACTTTTAAAAGCCCGTTCATTATTAGTCCCATCTGACTTTCGCGAACTGATTTTCCGGATAGATAACGCCCCACCTGTGATTGATCCGTTCCAAAATAAGCAAGTGCAAGGAAAAAACCTCCTGTAATCCCGCTCCAGAACGTATATTTTTCTTCAGGATTAAAAGAGAAATCTACAATATTCATTTTATCATTTGCTCCGGCAATATGCATGGCACTGGAGAAAGTCATATCATTTGGGAGATAATGTAAAATCAGGAAAAAGGTGATAAACATTCCAGTCATAATGACGAACATTTGTTGTTTTTGAGTTACGTTTACCGCTTTTGTACCTCCGGAAAACGTATAAATAATTACCAGCAAACCAATGATAACATTCATAAAGGTCAGGTTCCAGCCTAAAAGAGCCGATAAGATAATTGCCGGTGCGTAAATGGTTAATCCGGTTCCTAAACCTCTTTGAACAAGGAAAAGAATTGCCGCTAAAGATCTGGTTTTAAGGTCGAATCGCTTTTCCAGAAATTCGTAGGCAGTATAAACTTTTGCTTTATGATACAGCGGAATAAAAGTCACACAAATGACAATCATGGCAATTGGCAATCCAAAATAAAACTGTACAAAACCCATTCCGTCATGATACGCTTGTCCGGGTGTTGACAAGAAAGTGATGGCGCTTGCCTGAGTTGCCATTACAGAAAGTCCGACGGTATACCAAGGTGTTTCATTGTTGCCGAGAATAAAATCCTCGACATTTTTACTTCCTTTGGTTTTCCAAGAGCCGTATCCAACAATAAATAAAAGTGTAACAATTAGAACGATCCAATCAAATAGTTGCATAGGTTATGAGTATAATTGCATGATTAAGAGAAAAATCAGAATGTAAATGGCATTGGCCACCAAAACGTAGGTGTAGCTTTTTTTCCATTTTTTTGTTTTTTTATCTTCCATTTTTGAAAATTTATTGCTTTAATTGCTGTTTAGGAGCTTCAATAGGCTGTTTCAATGAGATAATATTCGAAAGCAAACGATATGCTCCCGCAACACCTTCAGGTAATTCTCTAAAAAAGCTTAAACCGGTGTAAATGTAATATCCTTTTCCATATGGTGCCACTAATAAGGCTCCATTTTTAGCAGACTCTCCTTTATCATGTGACGATAAAATAGGAGTGAAGGCAGGGTCATATTGATCCGGATAATAGAGACCCTGTTCTTGTGTCCAGCCTTCAAAATCTTTAGTGCTGATTTTATTTGGGGTGTTTAAAACAGGATGATTGGGCGCCAAAAATGTGATTTTTGCATTTTCTTCTGTTACACGGTCATTTGATATTTTCAATGGGTATGGTGCAAGTTGATCGGTTACTAGTCTACCATATGTATTGTATTGCACAATCATATTTTTACCGCTTTTTACAAATTCAAAGAGTACTTTTTGCTTGTTGGCTAGAGCATTGACTGTATTATAAGCACGAACTCCGGTAATAACTGTATTAAAAGAATCTAGTTTTTCAGGTGTAATTTCCTCAGGTTTCAAAAGAGTTACTTTATACCCCATTTGTGTAAGACTTTCAGGAACCTCATCACCCGCTCCCATAATATATCCAACGGCATCTCCTGAAGTTTTTAAGTCAATGCGGATGCATTTTGATTCCGCTGACTTCAGGATCATTTGTTTGGTTATATGACTGTAATCAATGATCGTTATGCTTTTGTCAAAACGTTCTTTATCTATAGCAATGACACTTTTTGCAATGGCTTCTTCGGGTTGAACGGGTGGTGTCACTTCAAAATAAAAGGTCTGTTCCATTCCCTTTTTTTCTAAGGCAAATGAAATTTGGTTTGGCGAAATCAACCAGCCTTTCCCTAATTCTAATTGTACGTTTCCTTTTATGTTGTCTTTTCCGGCACGAACTTTTACCGGAACCAATTTGCTTTTGGTATCCTTAAAAATCAGCACTTTTTCTACGATTGAAGTGGTTGCTTCAGGCACAATATCCAGAAAATTGTACATTTCACCTTTTACGCCGTCATTGTATTTGTAAATAACAGTACGTTCAAACGGAATCTCAACACTACTAATTTTTACATTAAAAAGAACTTTTACTTCTCTTATAATATCAGGAATTCCAATATTTTCCTGATTGGATACGGTATAGATTCCTTCTGAAGCTTTTTCTTTTAGCCAATACGGTTGTGTATACTCGATTGTGGCGGGAAGTTGAGTTTGTAGGCTTATTTTTTGATCGTTATTATTTTTTAGAACCGTGTTTTGAACCGTAGTTTTATGTTCCGGTAAAGTCGTTACACTTGTCAGTACCATTTCTACAGCAGATCGGTTAATCGCTTCAAGACTTAGTTTAACAATACTTCCTGGAGTAGCTTCCTGTTCGCTTGCAGCTGCTTCCAGATATAAACCGGCAGAAGACGCAATAATATTTTTTATGGCAGCAGATTTTACACTTTTCCAGTGCTCATCTTCTAAAGATTCAATCATCGTGTACGCTTTTACCAAATCCGGTATGCTTGCCGACGGGTTGCTGAAATTGTAGTTGGTTATAATTTTAGAAATCAGTTCACCGATAGGTTTTCCGTTTTTAACGCGATTCCAGCTGGTGTCAATTCCTTCAAACAATACATTCGGATCTTTGGGAGCTTCTCCGTTAATCAGTTCTAAATATTCGGTTTCATTTCCGCGAACTCCTGTACTTCCAAAACCTTGTGATTGATGGCGACTGCGACTTAGGGCAGCAATTTCCTGATTTGATTTACCAATTCCGGTATAATAGACACCTGTTTCTAAGGTTGCAAATTTAGATTTATTGGCTGCTTCAAAATTTTCCTGACTTCCATAAAACCACCATGAAGTATTAAAGTATTGGCGTTTTACCTGCCAAGGCTTCACATATTTTAGTTGTTCAGGATATATTTTGGGGTCATTGGTCAATTTAAAACTTTCAACACTTAACATAGCAGACGAAGTATGATGCCCATGTGTTGAACCGGGTGTGCGGTGATCAAATCGATTGATAATTACATCCGGCTGGAATTTTCTGATCGTCCAGATAACATCGGCCAAAACCTTGTCTTTGTCCCAAATATGCAAAGTTTCCTCAGGATTTTTTGAGTAGCCAAAGTCATTCGCTCTGGAGAAAAATTGCTCTCCACCATCTACTTTTCTTGCTTCAATTAATTCCTGAGTTCTTATAACACCTAACAATTCACGTAATTGAGGACCAATTAGATTTTGACCTCCATCACCACGGGTTAAGGACAAATATCCGGTTCTGGCATTCATTTCATTAGCGAAATAAGAGATCAGACGGGTGTTTTCGTCATCAGGATGTGCAGCCAGATACAATACAGATCCCAGAAAGTTTAATTTCTTGATTTGATTGTAAATTTCTACGGCATTTGGTTTCTGTGGTTGTTGTGCAAAAGAAATGGAAGTTCCGACTAAAAAAAGAAGAAGAATTTGTATCTGTATTTTTCGCATGGTTGGTTTAGGTGTTTTTTGAAAGAAGTTCAAAAATACTAATTATATTATTGAAGATAGTGCAAATGAAATGTTAACGGTTGATTTTTTTGCTATTAAAACAGACAAAAAGAGAGTATCAGGATTCTGATACTCTCTTTTTATTTAGGAAAGAATTACCTTCTTCCCGGGCGGTAAGGACCATCATGTCTGCGATCGTGATCGTGGTCATCATCATCGTCGTCGTCGTCATCATCTCTGTCACGTTTCTTATAATGTTTATCATAGTTTTTGTGATTTCTGTGATTGTCATTATAACCGTAAACCGGTCTTGGTCTACAACTTCTTTGTGGCGCTCCGTGATATCCTTTATAATATCTTACTTTGTGTCTGTTAAAGTAAGTGTAAGGAGTTCTACCGTGATAATCTGTTAATACTACTTTATACCCGTCGTATAAATCGTAGTTGCGATATTGTCTTGGTAAACGGTTTACTCTTGACCATCTTCCTCCTCCATAACAAATAAATTGCGAGGCTCTTACATCATAATAAGCTTCAATGTCGGGTAAGTAATAGTACTCTGTTTGTTCATAACCTGCAGGGCCCCATGCTGGTGGAGATCCTATGTTAACATTTATAGATACCTGGGCTTGCGTGGCGTTTGCAACCAAAAGTAATAATCCTGCGATTGCTATTTTAACTGTTTTCATTTTTTTAGTTTTTTGTTAATTTTAACTCTAATAGGCAATATTCATATACTGTGCCAAAAATAAAAACAAAATGCATTTTAACCGATAAATGATGCTTTTTATCGATATTATTTTGTTAATGATTTGTAAAGTATTTGATTTTTAAAGTGTTGCGAATTTGAAAAAAAATCTAAAAAAAAGTTCAACGCAAAGTAAAATGCAAAATAGGAGCTTGTAGGCTATTTATACTTTACAATTCTTGGTTTGGCGAGTTCAAAACTCTGTAAACCACCATAATCAGTGGTTTCAAAGGTATTGGTTTTGAATAGATTATCGCCTTGCATCGGGATAGTAGGGTAGTAGGATAGTGATAATTGAAAGGAACTGAAAACCAAATAGTCATTGCTAATCAATAAACCTATAGTCAATTTAGAGTACGCTTTATTTTTAAACATGGCGTCATTCTGGCTTCCGAGCACACCTATCGCGTAATTAAAAAACGGATTCAGACGAAAACCCAAAAGTTCATAAGGAGAATAGGTTTGGGTTTGCAGTGCCAAAACCATTTTACTTGTTCCGTAGAGTGGGGCATTGAAGCCTGCTAATCCATTTTGTTCGTTTAAATTTAAGCGATCTCCCATACTGTCTGCCCGATTGATTCCCAATATCAATTGTGGGTTAACAAATTGCCTTAATTTCCAATTACCAATACTGTATAATTTTGTAAAGTAGTTGGACTCGAGCAATATTGAGGTTTGATAGGTTTTAGATTGATGAAAGTATGTACCGGCCTCAAAATTCATACTTAAGAAACCTAATCTGTAATAATTACCAAAAGAAAATTGAGCACCCAGATAAGGGCGCCAAATGGTGTTTTTGTATTGATAACCGAAGGTGATACCATAAATTCGCCCAATAGGAATGTCTTCTGTCCGCCCATTTCTAAAGATATAACTGTCCTTAACGAATTTTCGGGTGTTAAATCCGATTCCGCCTAAAAAGAGTTTTTCATTAGAATAAAAATTAATAGAGTCGTATTCAATAGTTGGACTTTCTTTGTAATCAATATTAAGGAAACGTGTAGAGACAATCAGATTGGTTATTCCATGATGTTCATCTTCAAAAACTTTTGAAGCATTTCCGACCCAAAAATCCTGAAAACGGTATTTAAAGGGCTGAAAAGCAAATTTTAGATCCGGCCCCTGCAAACTGTCTTTTTTATAACTTTCACCTAAGTAAACACCGCCAGCCCATTTGGTTAAAGGGGAATAGAAAGCACGTTCCACATCAATGCTTTTGTTATAGTTATTGTCAAAGTCTATATTGTATTTGAGTACAGTGCTGACAAAAGTGCGTGCAATATTAGGTATAGTATAGGTTCCATCATGCCCATCTGCACCATCGGCAAAACGATTTGTGAACTTGTAATCTAATTGCTGTCCCGTTCCGAAGAAGTCCTTTTCTTTTAATCCGATACCAACCCGACTGCTCGAAATTGAAAATCTCGGAATAGTACTCCACGAATCTAAAACGCGGATGGTAACATCGATAGAATCTGATGCTTTGCCGGCTAATTTGTTTGAAATTTTCACAGCAGTTACATACCGTTGCGATCGTATGATACGTTCCGATTCCTGCATTTTATAGGAATCATAAGGCGCATTCCTTTTTAATAGCAATAAATTGTAAATGGCTATTTTTTTTGTTTTTAAATGAAGCCTGTTACCGGTTCTTTCTCCCCAATTCCGAGGCATAGCAGTGGTGTCTGAAACAGAATGTCCAAAGGGATCTAAAGTAACAATTGTTATTTTTCGAATGATTTTACCATTGTAATCAGTGGTGTCTTTTTCTACCGGTTCCGTTTCTTTTTTTCGGGGTTTGCTGGTTCTGAAAAAGAGTTTGTGTAACGTTTTGGTAAATTTGTTTTTTTTAGAATAGTTTCGAATTTTGGTATATATTTCGGTACTGTCTTTTTTTTGTTTCGTATCCTGCGCGCAGAGGCTTTGCAGGCTAAAACAAAGGAGTAGAACAATAACTATTTTTATTTTTCGAAACATTCAGATCTATTTGATAGCTTAAGATGATTTTTAAATGAAATATAAGCTAAATATTATTCATATTTTGTATCGCTTGTAATTTAGTTTTCAATCTTTGCTTTTTTAATTCTCCAAATAAACCTTTTTGGCATGTGATTGCCCATTAAATACCCCCAGGGTTCCAGTGATTCGATTCTGTCAAAAATAATTTTTAAAATGGCCAAAAGCGGTATTGCCAGGAACATGCCTGAAATTCCGGCTGCCGCGCCTCCCACTATAATTCCCATGATAGATACAAACGCATTAATTTCTACCTTAGAATTGATAATTAAAGGCACGAGTACATTATTATCAATTAATTGCACAATAAGATTCACAATCAAAATACCCAGTATTATGGATGTTTCCGCTGAGCCAGTAAGTGAGGCTAAGATCGTTATTATTCCAGCGGCTGTGATTCCAATATAGGGTATAAGGTTTAAGAGGCCAGTTATTAGTCCTAGTAGTATAAAATATTTCACACCAATAATCCAAAGACCTAAGCTGGTTAAAACAGAAACAACAATCATTTCTAAAATTAAACTTACGATATAATTATTGATCGAAACTTTTATCTGAGTCAAGATATCTTTTAGTACGGAATGGTTGTCTCTGTCGATTAGTTTGGCCAAAAAGAGTATAAAATGATCTTTATACAGTAAAAATAAGAAAGTGTAAATCGGTATAATGGTACAATCTAAAAGGAGATCACTTAGTGAGATTATGGCAGAACCTAAAGTTGCATTTCCATTGGCAACAGAGTCTTTCGTCACATTCGTAATGTACTTTTTCTGCTCGCCAATGCTAACATTAAAATTGTCTTTTATAAATTTATGAATGTCAGTAATAAAAGCACTTGCGTTCTTTTTGATCGTCTCGAAATCATTTGCCATATCCGTGACTTCATAAGAAATGAAAATGAAAATTCCGGCAACAAATAAAGCAAAAAGCAATACACAAAGTAATGCAGCGAGATATCTTGGAAATTTGAATTTGGTGTTTAAAAGTGTAAATACCGGAAGTAACAGTACTGAAAACAGAAATGCCATTAATACAGGAGTAATTACATCTTTTCCAATGCAAAAAATAAAGGCAAAAGACAGCAGACTTACCAGTATAAGGGGAAGTTTAGCATAAAATGGCAATTGTACAGGTTCCGTCATTTTTTTGAGATTTAAATAAAACTAAAAAGTTTGCTTAACAAATATTATACTTTATTCTAATACTATTGTTTTAGCTTTTCTTCTTTAGATTATAAAATTCCCATTCAATTATTATGTGATTAAGTTAAGATGTTTTTCACGCAGATTTTGCAGATTTTGCGGATTCTGCGGATTTTTTTATTTTGATCTGCTAAAATCTGCGTGAGACTTTTTTTTATACTTAACAAAATGATATTGTGCTTCAGATAGAGGTAAATGGTTGAGAGGTGTATTAGCTTTAGTCGAAAGAATCAGGGTATAATTCGGCTAAAGCCCTTAAATCTTGAACTAATTGCATTCCTCCAGCTGAAGCAGGAGGCTATTCAAAATAATGCTTTTGCAAATAGTTTAATTTTTGCTAGAAATTTAAATTATTATAATTCAGAGATGAGGAAAGATGGTTAAAAAAGTGCCACGCAGATTTAAGCAGTATGAAATAAAAAATCCGCAAAATCTGCGGAATCTGCGTAAAAAAATAGCTTAACTTAATGACATTGCGCTAAAGCAAGAGGTTATTCAAAATGACGCTTTTACGAATCTTTTAATTTTAGGGATTAGAGCAGGGAATTTGAATTAATTAATCAAAAAACTCTTTCTCTTCGTAATGAACCGGCATGATTGAAATTCCTTTTTGCAGCAATAAGTTGTTTGGAAAAATAATTTTCTCACCCTCTTTGGTTTTTAAATTTACATGAAAGGCGCTAATATCTTCAATTTCGGCCTCGATCGGGAAATCTTTATCGTGAATTTTTATAGTGTCACCAATTCTAAAAGGAAATGAAAAGAATAAAATCATCCCTGAAGTAATATTGCTCAGTATAGACCATTGCGCAAACATAGCGACACCAATTACAGTGGCAATTGAAGATACAGTGATAAAAATGTCTTTCGTATCAACGCCCCAAATTACAATCAGGCTGATGATTACTAATATATTCATTAACAAATGAATGTATTTGATCACCAAATTTGTCCGATGCTCTAATAATTGACTGGAACTGGCATAACGACGGATTAATTTGGCAATAATCATTCTTAAACTAATCAGTGTAAAAAGGAGAATTCCCGTCGTTATAATTTCCTGGCTATACTCTTTAAAAGTAAACATAAACTTATTTTTTAATCTAAAGTACTCAAATATTCATAAACTTTAGCAGTTGGAAGTCCCATTACATTGGTATAAGAACCTTCAACCTTAGCAACGGCCATAAAACCAAACCATTCCTGGATACCATAAGCGCCAGCCTTGTCATAAGGTTTGTAGTTGGCGATATAGTACAAAATAGCTTCGTCAGACAAATCTTTGAAAGTAACTTTGGTAACATCATTTATTACAGTAGAAGCAGTGTTGGTCTTAAAACAAACCGAAGTAAAAACTTCATGTGTGTCGTTTGACATTGATTTTATCATTTCAAAGGCTTCTGCTGCATCTTTAGGTTTTCCTAATGCTTTGTTATGATGCCAGACAATAGTATCGCTGGTCACTAAAATTTCATTCGTTTGGAGTTCACCCTCAAAAGCATTTGCTTTTAGTACTGCTAAATAATCCGTTATTTCAACAGCTTTTAATTCGGGAGGATAGATTTCTTCTACGTCCTTTAATCTAATTTCAAAGTCTAAATCCAGATCTTTGAAAAATTGCTGCCTTCTTGGAGATCCTGAAGCCAGAATCAGCGTGTATTTTTTTAGTTTTTCTTTAAGCATTGTATTTAATATTTACGGCAATGACTATAATTGATAAAATTCCAAAAAGCAAAATCAACTTTAAAACGGTACTTAAATGATGAAACTCCTTTTGCGATTTCGCCCCGACTATCTTGACAATAAAATATAAAAGAGGCGCCAAAACAAACGCAAAAGCATAAAAAGTAACGATAAAAAGACTGTTTTCTATAAAATATTTATTGATATAAAGCACTGATAAAATAAATGGAATAACAGCGAGCCCTAAAGCAATTTTTGCCGTTCTGGCACTTCCAATCGCGATTGGCAACGTATTCATTCCCTGATTGTAATCGCCGTTTACATCTTCGATATCCTTGATTATTTCACGAATAAAATTAATCATAAAAGCAAATAAAGCATAATCGATTAAGATAGAAAATAAACTTGCCATTTGTGCCTGATTATCCGTATTTGTAGCCGGAAAAATGTCAAAAACACCAATAATTACTACACTAAAAGCTAATAACAAGGCCACAATTAAATTACCTAAAATCATGATTTGTTTTAAAGACGTAGCATAAAAATAGAGCAATGAAGCGATCAGAATAAAAATCGTAGCAAAAGTAGGCCTCATTATTACATTAGATAGATAAAAACCTATAGCAACACCACTAATAGTAAGGGCAATGTAAATGTTATAAGCAGCTGTCTCCGTTATCCCTTTACCCACCACAACATCATTGGGTTTATTAATGGTATCTGTAGCAACATCAAAAATATTATTGATTACATAACCCGCCGCTGCAATTAAAACGGTGCTTAAAACCAATAATCCGTATTGCCAGTCGGCCAAAGCCAGCGGAATATCCTGCTGTTCTAAAAATGCATACCGAAATAAAAGCTGCATAAAAGCAAGCATAAGTAGGTTCTGATATCGAATGAGCTTGAGGAATTTCATTTTTTTATTGTAAATTGTAACTGAGACTTAATCTGCGACTAAAAACTGAGACTGAAAACTAATCATGAAAACTAATCATGTTTCCCACTAAAATGCTCCATCCATTTTCCTTGAACTTTCATTACTTGTTCGATTACATCACGCGCAGCGCCTTTTCCGCCTTTTACATGAGAGATATAACGACAAATATTTTTGATCTCCGGGCTTGCATCCTGAGGAGAAGTAGGTAATCCCACCAATTGCATCACATGAAAATCCGGAATATCATCTCCCATATACAATACATTTTCCGGTTTGATGTTGTGGAGATCTGTATATTCTTTGAATGTCGCTACTTTATCAGGCGTTCCTAAATAGATATCATTAATTCCTAAATTGCGCAAACGAATACGAACACCTTCATTGCTTCCTCCCGAAATAATGCAAACATTATAGCCGCTTTCTACTGCCGCTTTCATGGCGTAACCATCACGAATATTCATTGTGCGAAGCATTTCTCCTTCATTAGTTACAAAAACCGAACTGTCTGTAAGTACACCATCAACATCAAAAACAAAGGTGTTGATGTCATTCATTATTTCTTTATAATTTCTTGTCATTATTCTGTATAGATTGTGTTAATATAGTATAGATGTTTTTTTGTTTTTCGTTGGTCAAATACGCTAAATGAGCTTCAATTGTGGTCGAATCGTTGCGTTTTGCAGGCCCTGTTTGAGCATCAATTGGATTTAGTGTTTTTACTTTTTCGGCAGTTTCCTGAATCAAAGGTTTTAAGATCGCAAAAGGGACTTGGTGTTCTTCACAAATTTCCTGTCCGATTTGATACAAATGATTGGTGAAATTATTGACAAAAACGGCTGAAACATGCAGCGCTTTTCGCTGTTCCGAATTAATTGGGTAAACCGCAGTCGAAATACTCTTGGCTACCGTTTCTAAAACGCGATAATCATAAGGGTTTTCTGCTTCCAAACAGATCGGAACGGTTGAAAAATCAACCTCTTTGGTTTTAGAAAAGGTTTGAAGCGGATAAAAAACACCATTTCTGTTCTTTACATCTAAAACAGCAAGTGAAGCGGTTCCCGAAGTATGAACGACAATTCGGTTTTGAAACGGCAATTGTTTAGAAACTTCCGAAATAGCTTTATCCGAAACCGCAATGATATACAAATCGGCTTCTTTTAAGTCTTCAAAAGCACTTACAATTTTTTCAAAACCAATTAGAGAAGACAACACTTCTTTTTTTCTGGAAAATACCTGCACAATCTCAACAAGGTCACTTTTAGTAAAAGCCTTTATCAAATGCTGGGCGACATTTCCCGAACCAATTACAGTTATTCGAATCATACCGCAAAATTAGCATTATTTTTTCTAAAGTTAATTGCTTTTAATTCGTTTGTCATTTGAAGAAAAGTAAAGCGCACTTCTTTAATATTTTAGAAGAAAAGAGCAATTCATAGCACAGTTAAATTAGAATTTCGAAACTACTTCGTAAACAGTTTCTTTGCTGATTGTTCTATTTTAGGATCATCTAAAATCAAAGATCAGGTTCAATTTAGGAATGTTTTTTTTGAATTAACAGATTTAAGCAGTAGGAGGGAGTAATCTGATCTATTTTTTGGTTTTAATTAACAAATGACAAATATTGGAACTCAACATTTTTAAGTACTTTTGTCGCACTTTTATACAATGTAATTCCTCAAAAATGGATAAAAAAATATTCTCTTTTTTGTTTTCTACACGATTAATGGCTGTTCTTTTTTTAACATTTGCTTTGGCAATGGGTATCGGAACTTTTATCGAAAGTAAGTACAATACTGATACAGCCCGAATTTTAATTTACAATACCTGGTGGTTTGAAGCGATAATGGTCTTTTTTATGATCAATTTTATCGGAAACATCAAACGTTATCAACTATTGAGAAAGGAAAAATGGGCTACTTTATTGCTTCATATTGCCTTTATTTTTATTCTTTTGGGTGCTTTTATAACCCGTTACATCAGTTATGAAGGGATGATGCCAATTCGCGAAGGGGCAGCAGAAAACCAAATTTACTCTGATAAAACATTTTTAACTGCTTTTGTAGACGGTGAACATAAAGGTGAAATGAAACGAAGAGTTTTTGAAGAAAAACTTTTGTTATCACCAGTGACGAATAATGATTTTTCTATTTCAGGTAAATTTTCTGAAACTCCTTTTGAAATCACGTACGTAAATTACATTATGGGCGCTAAAGAGGTGGTGAAACCAGATCCAAAAGGTACTTTATACCTTAAATTAGTCGAAGCCGGTTCCGGTGGACGTGAAGAGCATTTCCTGAAAGAAGGAGAAGTGCAGAACATTCACAATGTTTTGTTTGCTTTAAATAAACCAACCGAAGGTGCTATTAACATTAATACTACTGGTGAAAAATATACCATTCAGACGCCATTTGAAGGGAACTTTATGCGAATGGCGGATAAATTTCAAGGAAAAGTCACTAAAGATAACGTACAACCTTTGATGATGCGTTCTTTGTACAGCATTGGTGATATCAGAATTGTATTTCCGGATCCCGCTATGAAAGGGAGTATTACTTATGAATCGAATAATGATTACAAAGCAAAAGACCATCATGATGCTTTAGTCGTAAAAGTAAAAGCAGAAGGACAGGAAAAAGAAGTGATGCTTTTGGGCTCTAAAGGAAGTGTTGGAGAACCAAAAACCGTTAAGATTGGGAATATCGAATATTCCTTGTTTTATGGAAGTAAAGCTTATGTTTTGCCTTTCAAAGTAAAACTAAACGATTTTATTGCAACAAAATACCCGGGAACAGAAAAAAGTTATTCTGCTTTTAAAAGTAAGGTAACCGTTCAGGATTCTACAGATACATTTGACGCAGATATTTTTATGAATCACGTTTTAGATTACAGAGGCTACCGTTTCTTTCAGTCTTCTTTTAGTCCGGACGAAAAAGGAACTGTATTGTCTGTAAATCATGACTTTTGGGGAACTTCTATAACTTATTTGGGTTATTTTATGTTGTATTTCGGTTTAATGGTTATTATGTTCACCAAACACTCCCGTTTTGGCGATCTAAAGCGCAAATTAGAAGTTGTGAAAAAGAAAAAAGAGAAACTAATTACCATTTTGGTTTTGCTGTTTAGTTTGAATGGTTTTGCACAAGAAGCGCCACACGTTCATACTCCGGGACATACCCACGAACATAATAAAAATGAAGATCCAAACAATCACGCCAATCACGTAACGGCTCCACCAAGTCAGAAGCAACTAGATTCGTTATTGACGATTTATAAAGCACCGAAAGAACACGCTGCAAAATTTGGGCGTTTGATTATTCAGGATGCTGGTGGACGTATGAAACCAATCAATACTTTTTCATCTGAATTACTTAGAAAAGTAAGCCATAGTGATAAGTATAACGGTATGAACTCAGATCAGGTATTTTTGTCTATGACACAGTACGCTCAGGTATGGATTCAGGTCCCTCTTATTTATATTAATACCAAAGATGATAGTATTCGTAAAATTATCGGTATTGACAGAAAAGCAAAGCTGGCTCCTTTCGTGAAGTTTTTTGATGAAAACGGAAACTACAAACTTTCTCCTTATTTAGATGCTGCTTATAAAGCTGCTAATCCGAACAGTTTTGAGAAGGACTTTATCGAGACAGATAAAAAGGTAAATTTAATGGAATCTGCTTTAAGCGGAAGTATTTTAAGAATTTTCCCGGTTCCAAATGATCCAAACAATAAATGGGTTTCTTTTTTAGAACGTGAAAGTGCCGGTCTTAAAGGAATGGACTCGACTTATGTAAAACAAATTCTACCCTTATATTTCAGTGCTTTAAACAATGGTTCTATTTCTAAGGATTTTAGTACAGCCGATAATTTAGTAGAAAGCATCAACGGTTTTCAAAAGAAATTTGGTTCAAAAGTACGTCCTAGCGAAGAAAAAATTGATCTTGAAATTGCTTACAATACCTATGATATTTTACCAAAAATGCTTTATTGGTATTCTATGGCAGGAATTTTTATGCTGATTTTTACTTTATTGAGTATTTTCTTTAATAAAAAGTTTCTACGCATAACCGTTAATGGTTTTCATATCTTAATAGGAGGAATATTTGCCTTACATACCCTTGCTTTAATTGCTCGTTGGTATATTTCGGGTCACGCACCTTGGAGTAACGCTTACGAAGCGATTGTATACGTAGCTTGGGCTACCATGTTCTTTGGATTGGCTTTTGATAGAAAATCAAAACTAACGGTAGCTTCAGCCGCTTTTGTAACTTCTATGATCTTTTTTGCAGCAGATGCAAACTGGATAGATCCGGAAATTGCCAATTTACAGCCCGTTCTTAACTCGTATTGGTTAATGATTCACGTAGCAGTAATTGTGGGAAGTTACGGTCCATTGGCATTAGGAATGATTTTAGGCTTCGTAGCTTTGGTTTTAATTTTCTTTACCAATGATAAGAACAAAGCCAAAATGAGCTTGAACATCAAAGAAATCAGTTATATCAACGAAATGTCATTGACCATTGGTCTGATTATGTTAACGATAGGAAACTTCCTTGGAGGACAATGGGCCAACGAAAGTTGGGGACGTTACTGGGGATGGGATCCAAAAGAAACTTGGGCTTTAATCTCGATTATGATCTACGGATTTGTAATTCACGCCCGATTTGTACCTGCATTAAGAGGAAAATGGTTCTTTAACTTAATGAGTATGTTTGCCTTTGTATCGATCTTATTCACTTACTATGGAGTAAACTTCCACTTAGTTGGTTTGCACTCGTACGCTAGCGGAGAAGCACATTCTCTAAGCTGGATTTGGTATTCTTTAGGAACCATTTCGGTAATTGGAGCCGTGACATATCCGAAGTATCGAAAGTATTACAAAAACAGTAAATAATAATAAAAAAGGTTCAACGCGAGTTGGACCTTTTTTATTTGCAATCTTTAGAAAGTAATGTAAGTTTTGTGATTTGAAGAAGTTTCTTAAATCTTTTTTAGTGACGCAGATTTAGTAGATTTTTTTTGATTCATTGGAAAAAAAACTGCGTAAATAAATCTGCAAAAACTGTTGAATCTGCGTGAAAACTTTCAAATCAAAAAAATACAAACCTTTCTATTTCAATTTTTTAAACAAGTACTCCGTTTGATTATTATTTGTAGTTTTGAAGAGTAACACAAGTCATTCCCTCAAATTATGGTTATTTTAGAAATTATTCTGTTTATTGTTGCTTATACGGCCTTGATTGTTTCTTTGGCGTTTGGCATCGTGTGTTATAAGCGAAATATAGAACCCAAAGAAACCATTGCACTAACTATTTCTTTATTGTTACTCATTGTTTCGATATCAATTTCTCCACTGCTAAAAAGCTTGAAATACGATGATTTATCAAATATTCTGATAGTATCAAATATGACTATCGTGGGATGCACTACTTTCTTGAACACCTTAAAAGAACGCAAGCATAAACTTAAAAAAGTATATAAAAAGATTCATGTCGGAATAGGTTTGCTTATTTTTAGCGCTGTTATTATAAGTCCTTTTTTGAATATAAGTCCAATTGCAGAACGCTTCGCAATTGGGTATTTACTGTTTTCTATTACAGTATCAATGGTTATGATTAGAGTTACTAAACCTCAAATTAAGATGGTTCAAAAAATAAATCCAGATCGATTATTTGCAATTGCGTTTCTTATAATTGTTCCTTTATACTTAATCCTACAATTTGGTTTTAGCAATTATCGCATAAATTTTCCGATAGGATTTTTGCTTCCTGTAATTTTTACTTTATTAGCGATTAATAAAATAATAGAAGATATAAATCGTCTCCATATTTTAAAGAACAGAGTACAAAATCTGCAAAATGATCTTTTTAATTACGGATTTACCGATCGCGAAGTGGAAGTGGCGCGATTATTAGTCCAAGGATGTAGTTATCAATCTATTTCAGAACAGTTGTTTATTTCAGTTCCAACTGTAAAAACACATACCGGAAATGTTTACAGAAAATGTAATGTAAAAAGCAAATACGAATTAATGGTATTGATAACTGCTTAGTAATCAAATCTCATACTTTTGTATGAAATTTGGTATACATTATATTTCATACCAATTGCCGATATTTTGCGTGCTTTCAGCTACCTACTTTTGTCTCAAACAATTAAAGACAGAAGTATGTTTAAAAAAATTGCATTTAGTTTATTTATATCTTGTACAGCACACTTATATGCACAAGATTCGATTTCCAGAAATACCAATAGACAACGGTTAGATTTTGCAAAGATGTATTTTGAATTTGGAGGAACTTATGTGAGTTCTTTTAAAGGAAAGCAAATTCAGGATAATACAATTACGACGTTTAATCACCCCGCCACAGTAAACCAATACCTTACATGGGGAGGATTTCATTTTTGGGGACATGCCGAATTTTTTGTTGTTGTTCCGTTGGGACAATTAAATCTGAAAAAAAATACGGTAGAAACGTACGAATTAGATCAATCAGTTGTTACGGGCTTAAGGATATATCCCTGGGCAATGCAAGATAAAAAGGCAAGACCTTTTGTTGGTGTCAACTGGGGCGCGGTGGACTTTAAACAAATCATTAACTCCGATGAAAATAGTACGGTATTAACAAAAGATTTTTTATTGAATTTTGAAGCCGGACTACTTTATAACTACAAAAGTTTTGGGCTTCGTTTGGGAGTAAATTACAATGCTGACAATAAATGGGATTATCCTTTAGACAAAGAGAAAAAAGCAGAAATTAAAACGCCCGAAATCACTGCGTCCCTAGGTTTACTTTATGCTTTTGACTCCACAAAAGACACTAATAAGGAAAACATAGACAGGTGGAACAGCTATCCTGAGTTTAGTAAATTATCGTATAAGGCCAGAAGAAAAGGAGCTTTTTTTATCGGGATTGGGCCTTCGTTCTCTTTCTCTCTGAGTAAATCGGATTACAATCAGATGAAACTTCCTTATCTAAATGATAAAATAGCTTCCAAAAACTATTTTGATATTGCCTTAGGCTATCATTTTACTAAAGCAAATCTATTTACCGCATTGTCTTTCAGAAATCCAAAGTTTGAAACGGAAGGGTATGGGAGCTCGCAGACGATAAAAAAGACAGCTTTAGCATTGGAGGTCAACAAGTTTTTAATGGATTATTCCGGCTTTGCACCCTTTGTAGGCCTAAATATTTCTTACGACAAACTGCGTTACGAACAAGAAATTGAGGGCGTAAAGAGCGCTATTAAATTTAAAGGAAAATTTGAGCCCGGTCTCACATTTGGTTGGGATATTGTCCCGGGAAAAACGGATGAAGTTTTAGTTTTAAGAACAAATCTAAGATGGTATCCATTATCAGAATTTGATGTCAATGGTCAAAAGTTTAGTTTCAGACAATTGGAGTACAATCTGATACAACTCGTTTTTTATCCCGAAAGAATGAAAAAAAGTAAGATGTGAAACACGAAACGTCAAACATGAAACGTCAAACATGAAACTTGAAACGTGAAACATGAAACATGAAACATGAAAAGCAGCATATAAAAATGATTACTTCTCACCTATAAATTTCGCGTCATCCACAGAACAAGAGCTGCAATCAGAAAGAATAGAAATAGAAAAATGAGATGACTTAGAAGAGACAAAAAGAAGACTTTTGTTTTGGATATTTTATTGAAGAATTGCATGTTGGTCCATAGAATCAAAACGAGATCAATAGCATACAAAACAACGGTGACGGTTTTAATTTGTGGAGTTTCACTAAAAAAATAGGCTAATGGAAATAATAGAATTCCAATAACTAATTTTTGAGACGCTTTGAAAGTATTCAATACAAAATACTCCACAAAATTGCGACCTTGATTTCTAAAACAGATGTAAGTTCCGATCGTAAAAAGCGGAATGGAGGCAATGGTAACCCAGGAGAAATGAGTAGAAACCCATTCATTAAACTTAACTAAATTTAAGGGATTATCGGAATCAGTTTGGACTAAGTCAACGTGGAAGAAATGATACAAAACCCCATATAGCGTTGCCAAAACTACGACTAACGAAAGGGGTTTAAAATGTCTTACACGTTTACCTTCAATAAATTCACGGATACTATGTCCCGGTCTTGTAAATAATTGTTTGACCGTGTAAAGAATACCTTTATCAAAATGAAGTAATCCATGCTGAATGTCATGCCATAAAAAATGCCAATTTATTAAATGAGTTTCAGCAGATTGGCCACAATTATTACAATAGTGGCCAGTATAAATTTGATGACAGTTTTTGCAGGTAATCTCCATTATTTTAATAGTTATAATGAAAGTGTAAGGAATGGATCAATTTTATTTCTAAACATTATTCTTTTTAAAACCATTCGGATACATAATAGCGAGAAGTACTACGATGAGTAAAAAATTATATTCCATGCCGTTTCTGCCTCCTCCAACAACAAACCAACCTTCCTGGGAGTGTACTAAAATTATCCCCATGATAAGGACCAGTATGGTTACAAAGCCGGCTAATTTTATATATTTATTTAATAACAGCAGCACCGCTGCAACTACATGCGATAGTTTTATGGACCAGGCTAATGCTACACCAAAAGGGGCAAAGCCAATTTGGTTCAGATACAAATTGCCAAAATTATTAATACCGTTGTTAAACATTCCAAATACGGAATGCGTTAGAAGGATGATCGCAACCGAAATTCTTAAGAGTAAAGTTCCATTCATTGTTTGGTGGTTATAGTTAATTTTCAATCTAAAATAATAAAAAAACGCATATTAAATTGATTAATATGCGTTTAGTATGTAATAAATTAGTTTTTAAACTTTTCCTAAAGTATACAACTGTTCCATTGTCGGAGTTAAACTTCCTCCCGCAGGCTCAAGTGTAATTCCAAAGGCTTCCGCTGAAACGGTTTGGTCTACAGCAAATATTTTCTGATTGTTGCCTTCAAAATCGCTTAACAAACCAATGCTGGTAGGAGTTAATACAGGACTTAATTTCAGCGCCCATACCTGATACACCATTCCTTTTGGAGGTTTTGGCAAACCTGCAGCATCAATATAAGTCGTTTTAGTATCCTTATTCCAGTATACTTTTGCAAATGACGTTGGCGAAACAGCCTGACCACCAAGTGTAACTCCGGTATTCTTGATGTCTCTTACAATAGTCAAACTCTTTTCTGTCTCTTTGTTTTGCTGATCTAAATAAGCAAACTCTCTTTCGATTTTAGTTTTCTCATTACCAACAGTCGAAATAGCCTCTTTTGTTTGGGTTAATTCCAAAGTTTGGTATCCAAGGCCTAAAAGAAGTAAGACCGCTGCAGCCCAGCCCACATATTGAGACCAGTTTGAAGTCGGTTTCATCTCGACCACTTTGCCATGTTTAAGCTCTAGGCGCGCTTTAATTTTCTCAAAATTAGACACCGAATGGAAAGGAGAAAAACTGGATGACAAAGCAACAATCGCTTTCTCGATCGATAGGATTTCCTGATCTACTTCGGGGTTATTTTTAGCCAGTTCTGCTATTTCCAGATTTTCCTTTTCGGTTAATAAACCGTAAACGTATAATTCCAGAATTCCTGATTCAATATACTCTTGTGCTTCCATTATATTTTTAAATAATTACGTAAATCGTTAATACAGTTTCTGTTGTTCGTTTTGATAGTCCCCAATGGCATTGCCAATTCTTCTGAAGCTTCTTGTTGGGTGTATCCTTTGAAAAATAATAAATCGATGATCTCAATACATTTCGGCTTTAATTTTTTTACAAATTCCTGAATACCAATTGTATCAATTTTGTTGACTAACTTATTACTGTCATCTAACAGATTTACGAAATTATCGGAGGAAAGGTTTTTTTGACTGTTATTAAAATTTTTGGATCGCAGCTTGTCGATAGAAGTATTCCTAGCAATATTAAGGATCCACGTGTAAAAACGACCTTTACTTTCATTATACGAATCAATGTTTTTCCAGATTTTGACAAAAACTTCCTGCAAAACATCTTCAGCTTCTTCACGATTTTTTATTAGCACGTTTATGACCGAAAATAAACTTTTCGAATACATATCATACAAATGGGTAAAAGCTCTTTCGTCTTTCTTGTAAATTAAAACTAATAATTCTTCTTGACTCATAGGTTGGATTTTTAAGCTTAAACAAAATTTTAAAAACGTTTTTTTATTACCTGAGATAAAGGTAATTTATTTTTTTCTGTAAATGATAATTATTTTAACAGGCTTATCCTTAGTAAAATAAGGGGTTTGAGAAAAAAATCATTTTTTTTTACTTTTTTTAAAACCAAAAGCAAACCAATTACGTAAATGCTATTATGACATGTGAAAAAGATCATATCATATAGCAAACTGGTCAAGATTTCTTATAAAATGAATGGACTGACAGTGGTTTTGTTTTAAACAGATAATTATAGTTTACATTTTTTAATAAATAAATAGTAAAGTAAATCTCATTAAAAACGGAGTTATGCAAAAATCGAAAAATCTAATAATATTGATTGTAGGATTAACAAGTGTTTTAGCACTTGCCAATTTTAATAAGAGTCATTTTAGGCAAGAGAGGGTAGAGGAGCATAAACCGAATTTAAATTTTTCAGTTGTCTTGTAAAAGCAAAGCAGATAAGAAATAAAAGAGAATACTTTGAATTAGTAAACAAAGAGTATTTGGGGCGGAAGTTAAACTGGTCAACATTTATGAAGGGTTGTATTTTTTTAACTTCTGAAAAATTAGGCGCCGATTATAAGCCATTAAAAGTGAAGATGTTTCCGAAGGAGAAAAGTACACTACGATGGCGCCTGATTTTATTTAAAAAGAGAATCGGAATTTTAGTAGAGGACTTATTTAGCTGCTATTTGAAAGAAGATCGAATAATATAAAACGAGTTCGGAAGTGTTGAAGAAATTCAGTAAAACACCCGGAACTCCCTGAAAATCTAAAGCAGAGATGCTTAAAAGATTCAAATTTCATGGTTTGATTTGTTTGTATGGGGAGAAGCCTAACGTCTGATTAACGTTAGGCTTCGTTTTTTTATTTAACTTATGTTTAATACAGAATATAGGGAGCAAAAAGTACCAACAAAACTGTTTTTGATTAATTTTATAAAAAATTAGAACAATGAAAAAAGTATTATTTATGGTTTATGGCGCACTATTTCTATTTAGTTGCCAAAATCAAGCACAAACAAATAAAACAAAAACTCCTAAAACGGATAACGTCATGGCAAAAGAAACTATTTACCAATTTAAAGTGGAAGATTTATCAGGAAACCCTTTTGATTTTGCCTCTTTAAAAGGAAAAAAAGTAATGATCGTAAATACTGCTTCAAAATGCGGATTAACACCTCAGTACAAAGATTTGGAAGCAATTTACAAAGAGTATAAAGATAAAGGCTTCGTGATTGTAGGTTTTCCGGCCAATAATTTTGCTTCACAAGAGCCTGGAACAAACGAAGAAATAGGTGCTTTTTGTCAGCAAAACTACGGAGTAACTTTCCCTATGATGGACAAAGTTTCTGTAAAAGGAGACGATATGTGTGAGGTTTATAAATTCTTAACGCAAAAAGCGAAAAATGGCGTAGAAGATTCAGAAGTAGAATGGAATTTTCAAAAATACCTAATCAATGAAAAAGGAGAACTGGTAAAAGTAATCAAACCAAGAACCTTACCAACAGATCCTGAAATCATCAATTGGATAAAAAGCTAAAAGCTGAAATTACCCAAAAAATAAAATCCACAAATTTGTTAATCAGATTTGTGGATTTTTTTATTAAAGTTTCCCCGCCTCAAAGAATAAGAAAAAGCACCCTGTTTAGAAAATACACACTTAATTTGTCATTTCGAATTTAGAGGCATTATGTTTAAAATATAGGCGATTTCGGGGATAAGCCTTCGACTTCGCTCAGGGTGACATTTAGGAGAAGTTTGGAATTTGGAATTTTAGTATTGGAATTTCAGCCCCTTTTCTTGTCATTTCGAGGCACGAGAAATCATACAAGGAACTCCGCGCAAAAAATTGCCAATCTTTGTTGATTTTAGAGTGTGATTTCTCGTTCCTCGAAAGGACAGAACTACAAGAAATAAGGCTTGACGGTTGATACTATAACTATCTAAGTAAATCTTCGTAAGTAGCTCCACAACCTTTGGAGCTAATCCAAAAACTTTGCGAACCTTGCGTATTCCCTTGCGCACTTTGCGGTTAAGCAAATATTCCCGAACGCAGTCCGCAACTAAACCAAAATCAACTGCATAAAAACAAGATCAAGCCAATGATCAAATTTATACCCAACTTCACGAATCGTTCCTGTTGCCACAAAACCAAATCGCTCATGAAAAGCAATACTTCCCGCATTATCAGCATCTATAGCGCCAATCATCACGTGATAGCCTTGTTCTTTGGCTAATCGAATGATTGCTGTTAGCAATTTAGAACCTATTCCTTTTCCAATCACAGTGTCAACAACGTAAACAGAATGTTCAACAGTATATTGGTATCCAATTTTCTCTCTAAAAGGGCCATAACTGCCAAAACCAACAACTTCGCCATCAAGATCAGCCACAACTACAGGAAGGTTTTTAGCCTGTTTGTCCTCAAACCATTTGGTTTGCACCTCCAATGTTTGAATGTCATAACTATAATTGGCAGTGGTATGCAAAATCGAATGATTTACGATGTCAAGAATTTTCTTTAAATCGTTTGTTGTAGCAGGTCTAAGTACAATGTTCATATTTATTTTAAGTTTTGTAGCACTATTTCGTGCCTAATTCAGCCAATAAAGCATCCACATCTTTGGTGCTCCAGGTCATTTCAGTGCAGATTACCTTTGCTTTTTTTGCGTATTTCAAGGCTGCTTTTTTATCTTTTATTTTGTTGTAAAGTCGGGCCAGAAGTAAGTTTCCATCATAAGAATCAGTAAGTTCTAAGGAATGATTGACCCAAAAAATGGATTTTTTCAATGCATCAATATCCTCGATGTGTTTGAGATAGGTCTGCCCGATATCCTTCAGAAAAGAAGCATCATTCCAAACTAGCTTTTGAGTATCTTCTAAGGTTACTTTTTTATAGAACTTCCATTTTTCAGTGCGTTCAGCCAAAGTCAGATCAAATTTAAAAACCAAAGAATCGGTTTTCTGTAATCGGATAGATTTCGCAATTTCCCTTTGTTTGTAATAGTTTACCGTATCTAAATTATCCACAAGAGGACGTAATAATTCACTAACGATACTCACCACTTTACGATCAACGCGGTTTTGCGAAGCCACAGCAGCAAATTCCTTTTGATGATTTAAAACGTACTGAAATTCTCTCGAGTTAATATCCGTGACCCCATTGGCAATCACACGCCAGTTGGTTTCACTAATCAGTTGTGCATCCGATTGGGTGTTAAGATAGGTATGAGTAACCGGCGATAAATCGGTTCTGTCTTTACCTTTTCTTAAGGTGTTCAAATAAGCAAAGAATTTTGTTGAATTGCTTGGGTCAGCTAAGAATTCTTTCTCTAAAAAAGGCAATTGCAGTTTTGGATTTAGAGCATTATTCGCCTCTGTCATAAATTCTGCTGTTTTCATTTCGCCTTTTAAAGTGTAAAGAAGCGTTTCATTGGCATCTAAAAACAAAAACGTAGGCAGTGATTTGGTATTGAATTTTTTCTGAATCGTTTTCCCTTCTTCTTTTTCAATATTCAACCAAACGCACACATAGTTCTTTTTTAAAAAACCCATCACGGTCGGATCACTAAAGACCTCTTTTTTCATCAGATTGCAATGCGGACACCAATCGGCATAAAGCATTACAAAAAGAGATTTGTTTTCTTTTTTAGCAGTCTCGAGACCAGTTTTGTAAGTGGTGCCATCGGGAATAAACTGATTCTGCGAATTTATAGTTTGTAGTGTAACGAAAAGTAAAAGCAAATAGAGATAGCGCATAAGTAGTTCTGTTTTATTCGAAAAATTAGCTTTTACAAATATATTCCCTTTTTCCAGAAATTGTCTTAATATCTCGCCATTTATAAGTTAAATGAACGTCGAAGTTTGTAACTTTGTAGTATAGAAAATTGATGATTTTCTTTCAAAAATAATACGTTATACGAATGATTTACCCCAAAATACCGCTTGCTCAAAGCATTATTGAGATTTGTTTGAAAAAAGGAATCACCAATATTATAATTTCTCCGGGATCCAGAAATGCTCCTTTAACAATTGGATTTGCTCAAAACCCTGATTTTACCTGTTACAGTATTGCAGATGAGCGATGTGCTGCTTTTTTTGCATTAGGAATTGCCCAGCAAACCAAACAGCCAACGGCAGTTGTTTGTACTTCAGGATCAGCATTATTAAATTATTATCCGGCTGTTGCCGAAGCTTTCTATAGTCAGATCCCCTTAATTGTAATTTCGGCTGACCGTCCTCAGAGTAAAATTGATATCGGAGACGGACAAACCATCAGACAGCAAAATGTATATGAAAATCATTCCGTTTTTAATGCCAATTTAACAGAAGATGCTTCCGTTGAAAACGATTTAAAAATCAATACTGCAATTGACACTGCCATTTCTAAAAAAGGCCCTGTACACATCAATGCGCCTTTCGAAGAACCTTTATACGAAACAGTTGAAGCACTTTCTGTAAATTCAAAAATCACAAATTCAGAACCTTTAGCAGAAACTAAAAACATAGAAAACGGAGAAGAATTTGTTTCGATTTGGAATTCAGCCAAGCGTAAATTAATTATGGTTGGCGTAAATGAAGTCAACACGATTGCAGAGGAAGTAATTGAAAGTTTAGCCAAAGACCCTTCGGTTGTGGTACTGACAGAAACAACTTCAAATCTACATCATCCGAGTTTTATTAACAGCATTGATACTTTAATTACACCCTTTGATGATATTGAATTTAAGGACTTTCATCCCGATCTTTTAGTAACTTTTGGGGGAATGATCGTTTCAAAAAGAATCAAAGGATTCTTGAGAAAATACAAACCAAAACACCATTGGCATATTGATACTTTGCGCGCGTATGACACTTTTAATGCGCTAACAAAGCATTTTGTAATGCAACCAAATGATTTTTTTAAAGACCTATTATCAAAAGCAGTAACTACAGAAAGTGATTATTTTGATACTATAAACAATAGCTACGCATTAAGAAAAATAAGAAAAAAGGAATATTTAAATAAGATTCCGTTTTCAGATTTTAAAGTTTTTGAGAAAGTAATAGCATCTTTGCCTAAAAACAGCCAGCTGCAGATTAGTAACAGTTCTGCCATTCGCTATGCACAATTGATAGATATTGATTCTTCGATAGAGGTTTTTTGCAATAGAGGTACGAGCGGAATCGACGGTAGTACTTCAACAGCGATTGGTGCTGCAGTAGGAAGCGGAAAACAAAACGTTTTTATAACGGGTGATATTAGCTTTTTATACGACAGTAACGCCTTGTGGAATGCTTATATTCCTAAAAATTTCAAGATTATTTTAATTAATAATGGAGGAGGAGGGATCTTCAGAATTTTACCCGGACATGAAGAGAAACCAGTTTTTAATACGTATTTCGAAACTTCACATCACTTAACGGCGGAGCATCTGGCCAAAATGTATCAGTTGCGTTATTATGCCGCTTCGGATTTGAATTCGTTGGAAAAAAGTATAGAATTGCTTTATGCCGAGAATGATGTTCCGGTGTTGCTGGAAATTTTCACGCCGACTTCTGAAAACGATATTATTTTAAAACAGTTTTTTAAAGAACTAATTTAATTTATTTGTAAGCGAATAAGTGTTAAAATTAATGTATTCTTTTGATTATAAGAGATAAAGCTATAAGTTTGATGTTATTAAATAGTACCAAATCTTTATAAATTTTATTATGAATACAAGAGAAGAATTAATCGCAAAGTATGCAGAAGATCTGAAAGAGAAATGTGGTATTGTTCCAAACATGGAACTATTGACAAAAGTAACAATAGGCTGTGGACCATCGATTTATAATGATGATTCCTCTACAGTTGCCGGAACACAGCGATCGGAACTGGAAACAGTACGAAATAATTTTTTAATAAAGAAGTTAGGACTGCCTGAAAATGCAGCTTTAGACGAAGGGATTCAAGCCGTTCTGGAAAAGTATGGTAATTCGAATAGGAATAAATACCGAGTTGTAGTTTATTATCTTTTGATCTTACACTTTAAAAAAGAAGATCTCTATAAATAAAAGAAGCTTTATTAGAAAACAAAAAAGTCGCTGCCTAATAAATGTGAGGTAGCGACTTTTTTGCTTTAAAAGTTGGAATTTGGAATTTAAAATTTAAAATATTGGAATTTAAACCCTCTAGTGCCCAATCACAAGGTCATCTTTGTCTGAAAGAGCTACTTTTTCTTTGATAAAACGTTTTCCGATATTTAGAACAATAAAGGCCGTAATCGTTGTTGTAGTCATAATGGCTACCATTGGAGTAATCGAATCTTTCACAAAAACTCCCACTGCAAATGAAGCCAATGCGCCTAAACCAAGCTGAATAGCCCCCATTAAGGCTGAAGCACTTCCGGCATTCTTTGCAAACGGAGCCATAGTAAGTCCCGCAGTATTGGGATTTGATATTCCCAGGCAAGCCAGGTATATAAAGAGCATTCCGATTGTTTCATACAGTCCTAAAAGGTTCTTTAAAGACAAGATTAGGAATAGTATGCTTATAACTGATTGTGAAATTAAAGCCCCAAAAATCATTTGTTCGCTTGAGAATTTCTTTAGTAAAATCGAATTTAACTGACTCGAACCAATAAAACTAAGCGACATAAAGGCGAAAATCCATCCATATGTCTTAGGATCAACATGATAAATGTCCATAAAAACGATAGGGGAGGCCGCTACGTACGAAAATAAGCCCGAAAATGCGATGGCACCCGTAAATGCATACGTATAAAATTGAGGCTCTTTTAAAACCGACAAGAAGTTGGTGATTATAGGTTTTGGTTTTAATGAAATTGAAGTATCCGGTTTATATGAATTTGGTAAACCAACTTGAGAAGCGATTAAAATAAGAATTCCCATAAACATCAAAATAAGAAATACCATATGCCAACCATAATCCTCGGTAACGTAACCGCCGACTGTTGGTGCTAACATTGGCGAAAGCCCAACAACAAGCATTAACATAGAAAAAACTTTGGGAATGTCTTTTACAGGAAATAAATCTCGTACCATCGCAACTGAAGCAACTGTCGCCGCACAGCTTCCGATAGCCTGAATGAATCTCAAAAAGATAAACGAGTCAATATCGGTCACATAAACACAGCCTAAAGAAGCTAAAATATAGACCATTAAACCAATAAATAGTGGTTTTTTTCGTCCAAAGCGATCTAATAATGGTCCATACAGCAATTGTCCGGCAGAGATTCCGACAAAATAACTGGACAAACTCATTGCAACCTGAGCTACAGAAGTATGTAAATCTTTGGCTATTTCTGAGAATCCGGGCAAGTACATGTCTATTGAAAATGGACCAAGAGCTGTCAAAGAACCTAAAATCAGGATCAGTTTTATGTATTTTTTTGTTGTCATTATCTTAAAAAAAGGCTTTTAATTTTTTGCAAAGGTAAAGATTTCATATCTTTCTAAGTGATTAAAGTCTTTTTTATGGAAAGACTGAATTTTTAAACCTGGTTAAGTTGCTATGTGATTACTAATCTAAAATTAAAAATTATGAAAAAGTACGTTTTATTATTATCGCTTGTATTTACATCAATTTCATTTGCTCAGACTATTAGCTCAAAAATTGAGACGACAAGCCCCGAGCAGTATGAATTTCTTAAAAAAGTCAGTGAATATTATTCGGATATTCCACTTACAAAACAAATTACCAATTTTTATGCAGACGGCAAGATTATCGATTCTAAGCAGGAATTTGACCTGAGAGGCACACCATTTAGTGCATATAGTTTAGGACTTGGGCCTTATAATCAAAAAGTCACGTTCAATTACACCACAAAAGCCGATGGAAAATCTCATGGTGATGTAACTCTTTTTGACGGAGATTATTATAAAACAATCTACTATGATGACAAAAAAGAGTTTGAATTGTTTGTAAACGGAAAATCAGTTTACGTTAAAAAATAAAACAATAGAAATTGCTTTTCAAAAACCTCTGTAATTAGTTTACAGAGGTTTTTTTTGCAGTATATTTGAAAAGTAATTTACAAAAAAACTCTTTTTTATGAAGAAAATCAGCTTACTTTTTCTATTTTTTTCTTTGGCAGGATATTCCCAAACCAATTTGTTTACCGGAACATGGAGCAACGAAAATTGCAAAGATTGCAGTAAAAAATATATTTTGAATCTCATTCTGGCTCAATCAAATTCAAACATTTTTGGAACAGCTGAAATAATCAACAACGACGAAAAAAGGAACACCGGTATCATGGAGGTCACCGGATTTGTTTATCCTCTTGGTGAAAAAGCTATTGTAAAACTTAAAGGTAAAAATGGGATCGGCGCAAGTATTATTCTTGATGTAAGTGATAAAAATATTCAGTTTACTAAAAGAGCCGGTTCAGACTTGATTCCGCAAGAAACGATTTTGACTAAGTTGTATGATTAAAAAAATAGGCACGCAGATTTAGCGGATTTTAGTGGAAGATCACAGAAAAAAATCTGTCAAATCTGCGTGAAAATATTACTTATCTTCAATCAATTTCTCCAGTTTTGCCATCATCACTTCTTTTTCCTTTAACATACGCTCGTAAAGGATAATTTTCTCTTCATGAAGCTGAACTATTTTCTCAATTGGATTAATATAATAAGTCCCGCCTGTAGTTGTGCCTGAATTACCGATGAACGCTTCGTTTAGGTTATTGAGTTTTTAAAATTCCATTCACGTAGTATCGAGAAACTCGCTCATTATCTTTAACCTTAAACAAAGTTCTAATCGCGCCACCATTAAATAAACGAACGTCACCATAAATATATGTTCCGTCTTTTAATTTATAATTATAGTATAAGGAAGTGTTTGTATTATCAGAAATTTTTACTGTATAATATTCGCAATCAGACGGCAATTCATAAATAAGCTGGGAAAACAAAATCTGCTGAACTTTCAGATTATTGGAAATATAATTAGTAACATTTCTGCTGACAAATATATCAGGATAGTACTGATTGACTTTTTTTATTAAATCATACTGATCAAAATTAACCGTCTCAGTTTTTTCAATAAAAATCTTTACGTCTGTATTCTGTGAATAAACAAAAGACGAGACCAGAAATAATAAAATTGTAATTTTTTTCATGTGCGTTTATTTTGTGAGTTTATAATTATTAAATATTTTCAAATATAATACCATTAATTTTACCAAGCTTCGTCAATTGCTATGAAAGAATAAATAATTATATCTAAAAAAATATTACATTTCTCAAAATTAAGAATTATGAAAAAAGAAGTACTTATATTATTAATATTCAGTTTTAACTGCTATTCGCAATCTGAATTAAAAAAATTAGAAAAAGGTGTTTGCAAAATTGATCATAAATGTTACACTAAATACGAGTATGATGATTTTGAAAATGTATGGACTTATAGTGTAGGATTTTATGAAACTATGCTCGCTAAAGATGGACTAACATATGTTATTACTAAATATAATGAAGAAAAAATAGATAAAAAATTAATAACAATGACTTTTTTTGCGAATGCAACGGGCTGTAAATCAAAAAATTCTTACGTTCATATTCAATTTAAAAGTGGAGAAAAATTAAAAATTGGTACTTATGATTCTGGCACACAATGCAATGTGTCATATTTAACAATTAACATTACTGACTTTATGGATATATTAGAAAAAGAACCAATAGAAAAAATAAGAATAAGTATTGACGGGAATGATGATTTTGTAGTTACAGAAAAAGGAGAAAATAAATTATTTAATAATTTAAAATGCATTGATGCTGTAAACTTAAAAAAGACATAAAATTTAAGGCTTTGTAAATCAATATAAAGGCTTGTCTATTACGAACTACACAAGTATGATAATTGCTAATTAGTCATACTATAATTGAACCATAATTTATATTATGTAAAATAGACTTTTTCAGGACCCCACTGGGCTAACTTATCACAGATTTGTAATAGAAACAATATAACGATTAAGAACATCCTGATTAACATATACTTCACTATCATAGGTTTAGAATAATAAATAAGAAAAATAATGACTATTAAATCAGATATTCTGAGATTTATTTAAAATCATGAAGATGCTTTCATTGTAAGAGTTTATTTTATTATTTTTACATTCGATACTTTAAAAAAAATTATCAAATCTATGAATACAATTGCTGAGCATATCGCGGATTTTTTAAAAGAATACCAGCCGTTTAAAAATCTGACTTTTCAAGAACTATCAGATATTGCAACCAATATTCGTGTTATTAATTTAGAAAAACACGCCGTATTGTTTCAAAATAATGATGTGCTGCATGATAGTTTTTATGTAGTCGCTTCGGGTGTTATAAATTTAACAACGATTGCCGATGCTGAAGAAACGATTATAAACAAATGTAATGAAGGCGATATTTTTGGCTTGCGTCCTTTTTTTGCCAAAAATAACTATATGATGTCGGCCAAAGCACGTGAAGAAAGTATCGTTTATGCGATACCGATTGCTGTTTTTAGACCATTTGTGGCTAATAATTCGGATGTTTTAAACTTCTTATTGGAAAGTTTTGCAACAAATTCAAGACATACCAAGGACAATGTAAGTTCAAACGGAAAAGCAATTTCTGATACTTCTTTTTATGTAGATCAGCAGTCAGAAATGCAATATATTCAATCCCTTACCTATAATGTTGCTCCATTAAAAACTGAGGCGCATCATATTGTAAAAGATGTGGCGATTTTAATGACGGAGTCAATGGTGGATAATATTGTGGTTTGCGAAAAAAACCATCCAATTGGTATTGTTACCGACGCCGATTTATCTTCTAAAATTGCGACAGGCCGCTTTCCTATTACGGAAACGATTGATAAAATCATGTCGTCGCCGGTTGTTACGGTATTAGAAAATGTTTCTTTGGCGGAAGCACAATTATTGATGTTGAAACACAATGTAACGCATTTATGTGTGACAAAAGACGGTACAAGTAAATCTGCCGTGCGAGGAATTATCTCTGAACACGATTTGATTGTGGCTCAGGCCAGTAATCCGGGAGTGTTAATCAAGGAAATTAAGCGTTCACAACTTCCGAAAGATTTAAAACAAATACGTGATCGTTTGTCTGATCTTATTCAGAATTCGATTCAAAAGAATATTCCAATTTCACATGTTAGTAATATTGCCAGTGAAATTAATTTAGCTATAATTAAACGATCTGTTGAATTGTCAATTTTAGATTTAGGCTCACCTCCTGCTCGTTTTGCATGGTTAAGTATTGGTAGTCAGGGGCGTAAGGAGCAATTGTTGCTTACGGATCAGGATAGTATTTTAATATTTGAAGATGTTACTGCCGATAAATACAGAGACGTTAAGGATTACTTTTTAAGATTGGCAAAAAGAACTACTGCTATCTTAGAAAAAGTAGGTTATGAACTTTGTCCAAATGGGCATATGGGAAGTAATATGTTGTGGTGTAAGTCATTGACAGACTGGACAAAACAGTACAACAGTTGGATGAATACTCCAGGTGAAAACAGTAACGATTTGAGTAGTATTTTCTTTGATTATGAAATTGTTTTTGGGGAACCAAAAATTGAAGAAGCTATAGAAAATGTTATTTTCAAAAACGCGGTCAACAATACCTTGTTTTTTGACTTTTTAGGAAATGATGCTTTGAAGAGAAACTCCCCTTTGAGTTTTTTCAAAAAGTTTCTTATTGAAGAAGAAGGTCCGCATAAAGGAGCATTCGATATTAAAACACGTGCTTTAATGCCTTTGATTGATGGAGCGCGTTTGTTAATTTTGAATTCAAATATAAAAGGAATACAAAACACTTATTTAAGATTTAAGCAATTAGCGATAACAGATTCTAAAAATGCGGAGATTTATTTAAGTTGTGCTGAGGCTTTCTTGACATTATCAAAATTTAGAACGGTTGAAGGACTGCGAAATGACGATTCGGGACAATATATCAATTTAAAAGAAATGTCTAAAAACGATAAAGAGAAATTAAAAAATGCTTTGTCACCAATGAAAGACCTGGAAGAATTAATTAAAAGTAAATTTCAACTTACACAATTCTCTTAATATATGCTAGACTGGCTTAAAAATATTAACAAAGAACATCCTGAATTCTGGAAAGATTATCTGGCTAAATTCGAAACAAAACCAAATCGGTTTGTCGTTTTGTCTACAGAAACGTCTGGCTTGAATCCGAATAAGGATGTGATTTTGTCTTTAGGAGCATTTTCTGTAGTTGATGACAGTATCCATATTAAGGATAGTTTTGAATCTGTTTTATTACAGTATAAGTTTTTACAGGATAATGGGCTTTCTAACGAATTTATCATTGAAACAAAAATGATAAAAATGCCGGAACCTGAAGCAATTGAAGCTTTTATTAGTTTTTTGGGTAATGCTGTTTTGGTCGGACATCACATTAATTTTGATCTCGAAATGCTAAACAGTGCCCTGGAACGTTTGGACTGTGGAAGGCTTAAAAATGAAGCACTTGACGTCGACATGATGTACAGAAAGTTAATGGATATCAATGACAAACAGTTTTCACTAGATGATTTGTGTGATATCTATAAAATCCCAAAAAGTGACCGAAATTCCTCTACCGAAGATGCGTACAGAATTTCGTTATTGTTCTTAAAATTAAAATCCCGATTGGGAATAAAATAAAAAAAGCCTCTTAAAATTTAAGAGGCTTTTTTGTATCTGTTAGTTTGAGAATATTAGATTTTCTCTTTTGTAATTTCATCTACAATTTCAGGGTTTAATAGTGTTGAAGTATCTCCAAAACTAGAGAAGTCTCCTTCAGCAATCTTACGTAAAATTCTACGCATAATTTTTCCTGAACGTGTTTTTGGTAAACCGGACACGAATTGAATTTTGTCTAATTTAGCAATTGGTCCAATGTGGTCCGAAATATACTGATTGATTTCTTTGCTTAAATTGGCTCTGTCTCTGTATTCGCCTGTTTCTTTTAAGATCACAAAACCATACAAAGCATTTCCTTTAATATCATGCGGGAATCCAACAATAGCAGATTCTGCAACTGCCGGGTGCTCGTTGATTGCATCTTCAATTGGAGCTGTACCTAAATTATGACCCGAAACAATCACAACATCATCTACTCTACCGGTGATTCTGTAGTACCCTACTTCGTCTCTTAAAGCACCGTCTCCTGTAAAATATTTACCTGGGAAAGCAGAAAAATAAGTGTCTTTGTAACGTTGGTGATCTCCCCAGATTGTTCTGGCGATTCCCGGCCAAGGGAATTTAATGCACAAACTACCTACTACTTGATTACCTTCAATTTCGTTGCGTTTTTCATCCATCAAAACAGGTTGAATTCCTGGTAATGGCAAAGTAGCATAAGTTGGTTTTGTAGGTGTTACAAAAGCGATTGGCGAAATCATGATTCCACCAGTCTCAGTTTGCCACCAAGTATCAACAACCGGACATCTTTTATCTCCAACGTGATCATTAAACCAGTGCCAAGCTTCTTCGTTTATAGGCTCCCCTACTGATCCGATTACTTTAAGTGATTTTAAAGGATATTTTTGAACATAATCCAAGCTTTCTTTTGCCAGAGAACGAATCGCTGTTGGCGCTGTGTAAAACTGAGTTACTTTATGTTTTTCGATAATTTCCCAAAAACGACTGAAATCAGGATAAGAAGGCACTCCTTCAAAAATTACGGTTGTTCCTCCATTCAATAATGGTCCGTATAAGATATAAGAGTGACCTGTAATCCAACCGATATCTGCGGTACACCAGAAAATATCATTTTCTTCGTGATTGAAAACATTCTTAAAAGTATAGGCGGTATAAACCATATAACCGGCTGTGGTATGCACCATTCCTTTTGGTTTTCCGGTTGATCCGGAAGTGTATAGAATAAACAAAGGATCTTCAGCGTCCATGATTTCTGCAACACTATTGTCTAGAGCAGCATCTAATAAAGGTTGTAACCAAATGTCACGGCCTTCTTTCATTTTAATTGCTGTTTGTGTTCTTTTCGCAACCAGAACTTTTTCAACAGATGGGCAGGTTTCTAATGCCTCATCTACAATCCCTTTAAGGTCAATTGTTTTGTTTCCTCTGTAACCGCCATCAGAAGTGATGACCATTTTACATTCACAATCGTTAATTCTTGCAGATACTGCTGATGCCGAAAATCCTGCAAAAATAACAGAATGTATTGCCCCTATTCTGGCACAAGCCAAAACAGCTACGGCCAATTCCGGGATCATTGGTAAATAAATACAAACACGGTCTCCTTTACGTACGCCTTGCTCGCGCAACACATTGGTCATTTTAGATACTCGTTCGTATAATTCGTTATAAGTTATATGTAAAGCGCTTTCTGAAGGATCGTTTGGTTCAAAAATAATCGCTGTTTTTTCTCCTCTTTTGCTTAAATGTCTGTCGATACAGTTTTTTGTAATATTCACTTTAGCTTCAGTAAACCATTTTACTTCAGCATCGCCCATATTAAAATCAACTACTTTTTCCCATTGTTGGTACCAAGTGAAATTTTCTTCAGCTATTTTTCCCCAAAATTTTCTTGGTTCTCTTATTGACTTATTGTAATGCTTAAAATATTGTTCTAAATTTTCAATTTTATAATAACTCATTTTGGATGGATTTTTTTTTTATAAATGTATTAAATCTGTATGTATTCTTAAAATTATTTAATTTATAAATTTTAGCATAAAAAAACACATAGTAAAAAAAATGTTACTTTTTTATGGGTATTTCATAAAAATAAGGGTTTTATGGCAAAACAACACCATAAAAAAGGCACAATAAATTAATATCATGCCTTTTCGTTTTAACAATTTCAATAACAATTAATTTTTTTGTAATACTGCATTACAATGCTCTTTTCTATTTTGAAAATAGCAACATCTTGATTAATCAATATAGAAATCGATACAAGTATGTTTATTGCTAAACATACCCCATTAATTGGGACTACCTTCACCTAACTCAGAAACTTAAAAGTTAAGTGATTACAATATGCATCTATATCTATATTATCTTAATAAATGCTTACTAATTCAAAATATTACGTAAAAGAGATACAGTGCAAACCCCAATTTATTATCCAATTTTTTTCATTGCAGTCATCGATTCTCTCAACCATGCTCCTACTTCTTCGATAGGATGTTGACGAATTTCTTTATTAACTGCTATTAGAACTGCATTGTCTACTCCGTTTGAAGTTGAGAATGGTTTTCCAATTATGTTTGTTTCTACTTTTTTCATAAATTCAGTCAACAACGGTTTACAAGCGTGGTCGAATAAATAACAACCGTATTCTGCTGTGTCAGAAATAACACGGTTCATTTCGAATAATTTTTTTCTTGCAATTGTATTCGCAATCAAAGGTAATTCGTGTAAGGATTCGTAGTAAGCTGATTCTTCGATGATACCTGCTTCGGTCATGGTTTCAAAAGCCAATTCAACTCCCGCTTTTACCATGGCAATCATTAATACTCCATTGTCAAAATATTCTTGTTCAGCTATTGGAGCTTCTTGTGGAGCTGTTTTCTCGAAATTAGTTTCTCCGGTTGCTGCTCTCCATTTCAATAAGTTAACATCGTCATTCGCCCAGTCAGTCATCATTGTTCTTGAGAATTCTCCTGAAATAATATCATCCTGATGCTTTTGGAATAATGGGCGCATAATGTCTTTTAATTCGTCTGCAAGTTCATAAGCTTCAATTTTTGCAGGGTTAGAGAGACGGTCCATCATATTGGTGATTCCTCCGTGTTTCAAAGCTTCTGTGATGGTTTCCCATCCGTATTGGATCAGTTTTGATGCATATGCTGCGTCAATTCCTTTTTCAATCATTTTGTCAAAACATAAAATAGAACCTGTTTGCAACAAACCACAAAGAATAGTTTGTTCTCCCATTAAGTCAGATTTTACTTCTGCAACGAAAGATGATTTTAAAACTCCTGCTTTATGACCACCTGTACCTACTGCATATGCTTTTGCCTGATCTAAACCAGTACCATTTGGGTCATTTTCAGGGTGAACCGCAATAAGGGTTGGTACACCAAAACCTCTCTTGTATTCTTCACGAACTTCAGATCCAGGGCATTTAGGAGCACACATAATTACAGTAATGTCTTTACGGATTTGCATTCCTTCTTCTACGATATTAAAACCGTGAGAATACGATAAAGTAGAACCGTTTTTCATTAATGGCATAATCGCAGTAACAACAGCAGTGTGTTGTTTGTCCGGAGTAAGATTACAAACTAAATCGGCACTTGGAATTAATTCTTCGTAAGTTCCCACTTTAAAACCATTTTCTGTAGCGTTTTTAAAAGAAGCTCTTTTTTCAGCGATTGCATCGGCACGTAGCGCGTATGAAATGTCTAATCCGGAATCTCTCATGTTTAAACCTTGATTTAAACCTTGTGCACCACAACCTACAATAACAACTTTTTTTCCAGCCAATGCTGCAATTCCATCAGCAAATTCTGATTGCTCCATAAATTCGCAAACGCCTAATTGTTCTAATTGTAATCTAAGTGGTAGTGTGTTGAAATAATTTGCCATTTTTTTAATACTATTTAATGAATGTGTAATTTAATAATTGATACTATTTAAGTGTCTCTAACATTGTTGATATTTCCATTTTCTCTTTAGAAACGGATATTCTTCCCGAACGTACAAACTGCATGATACCGTAAGGCTTAATTTTTGTGTATAATTCTTCGATTTCAGATCGTCTTCCTGATTTTGAAATCACAAAAAAGTCACGTGATACGGTCACAATAGTAGATTGACTTTCTTTGATGATGTTCTGAATTTGTTTTTCATCGAAAAGCAGATTCGAAGCGATTTTGAACAAAGCATTTTCTAAATAAATAGTCTCTTCATCTGTGTGATAGAATGCTTTAATAACCTCAATTTGTTTTTCGATTTGTCCGACAATATTCTTAACCCATTTTTCAGTAGTGTCTACTACAATTATGAATCGTGAAACATTCTCAATTTCTGATTCTGAAACATTTAAGCTTAATATGTTAATGTGACGCTTTAAGAATATTCCTGATATTCTATTCAACAAGCCCACGTTATTTTCCGAGTATACCGATATGGTAAATGTTTTATCTTCCATGTTGTTTTGTTTAAAGTTTTTCTTTGTTTCAAGTTTCACGTTATTAAACCTGAAACTTGAAACCTGAAACTTTTTCTTTAGCTTAATCTAATTTGAGAAACACATGCTCCCGTTGGAATCATTGGGAATACGTTGTTTTCTTTTTCTACCATAACTTCTAAAAAATAAGAATCTTTTGAAGCCATCATTTCGGCTACAGCAGCATCCAAATCTTCACGTTCGGTGACTTTTTTAGATTTAATATGATATCCTGCGGCAATTGCAACAAAATTGGGGTTGATCATTTTTGTTGAAGCATATCTGTTATCAAAAAATAATTCCTGCCATTGGCGTACCATTCCGAGGAATTCGTTATTTAAAACAACAATTTTTACAGGCACCTTCGTCTGAAAAATGGTTCCTAATTCCTGAATGGTCATTTGGAAACCACCGTCACCAATAACAGCGACAACTTCACGATCCGGTCTTCCCATTTTAGCTCCAATTGCAGCCGGTAAAGCAAATCCCATAGTTCCTAAACCTCCCGAAGTAATGTTACTCTTGGTTGAATTAAACTTCGCGTAACGACAGGCAAACATTTGATGCTGACCAACATCTGAAACGATAATCGCATCCCCTTTGGAGTGTTTGTTGATCATTTCGATGGTTTCACCCATAGAGATTCCTTTGTTGTTTGTTGGTTTTAACTCCTCATCGATAACCGAATCAAATTCGATTTTATATTTTTCTTTGAATTCGTTGTGCCAAGCGTCATGTGCTCTGTCATCAATTAGAGGCAATAAAGCATTTAGTGCTTCTTTTACATCGCCTAAAACAGCCACTTCTGTTTTTACATTTTTATCTACTTCTGCCGGATCAATTTCAAAATGAATCACTTTTGCCTGTTTGGCATAGGTTTTTAAATCTCCGGTAACACGATCGTCAAAACGCATTCCAAGTGCAATTAAAACATCGCATTGGTTAGTCAATAAATTAGGGCCATAATTGCCGTGCATGCCTAACATTCCCACATTCAAAGGATGAGCTGTAGGTAATGCGGAAAGTCCAAGAATCGTCCACCCTGCAGGAATTCCTGACTTTTCGATGAACGCTTTTAATTGTGCTTCGGCTTCACCCAAAATGATCCCTTGACCAAAAACAATAAAAGGTTTTTTAGCGCTATTGATTAAAGCCGCAGCTTCGGCAACTTTATCTAATTTTAATTTTGGAACCGGAGTATAACTTCTGATGGCTGTGCATTTTTCATAACTAAATTCAAATTCATCAAACTGTGCATTTTTAGTTATGTCAATCAAAACAGGCCCTGGACGACCAGAACGTGCTATGAAAAAGGCTTTTGCCATAATCTCAGGAATTTCGGAAGCTTCCGTAATCTGATAATTCCATTTGGTTACCGGAGTTGAAATTCCGATAATGTCTGTTTCCTGAAAAGCATCAGAACCCAGTAAATGTTTTCCAACCTGACCTGTGATACAAACCATTGGTGTTGAATCGATCTGAGCATCGGCGATTCCGGTAACTAAGTTGGTTGCTCCGGGGCCTGAAGTAGCAATTGCAACTCCGACTTTTCCTGTAGCTCTCGCATATCCCTGAGCGGCATGTGTTGCGCCTTGTTCGTGACGTACTAAAACATGGTGTAATTGCTCCTGGAATTTATATAATTCGTCGTAAACCGGCATTATGGCTCCTCCCGGATATCCATATATTAAGTCTACTCCTTCTTCTAATAAACATCTTATAACGGCTTCTGCCCCTGATATTTTCATTGTATCTGTTTTTTTCAAAAATCTCCTCTAATGTTAAAATCAAAATCAATTTCTAGTTTTCTGTTTGAAATTTACTTTTGCTTTTATTATTGTTTATATACAATTGATTTTTGATGTTGTTATTGAATCATTATTTATCGGTAACGCAACCTGTTGAGGCACTCGAGACTGATCTCGCGTATTTCAGTAATACTCCTTTTGAAGCTTTTAGAGGCGGTTGAATCCAACTTGCCTTTCTGGCTGCAAATTCAGCATCAGATATTTTAAGATCAATGGTGTTTTTTACCGCGTCAATGGCGATTAAATCCCCATCATTAACCAGTGCAATACCACCACCATCATATGCCTCGGGTGTGATGTGTCCTACCACAAAGCCATGTGAACCTCCGGAAAATCTACCGTCTGTAATCAGAGCAACGCTGTTTCCTAAGCCGGCTCCAATAATAGCTGATGTAGGTTTTAGCATTTCGGGCATTCCCGGACCACCTTTTGGTCCACAATACCTAATGACGACTACATCTCCCGGTTTTACTTTACCGGCCTGAATACCTGGAATTACATCAAATTCGCTTTCAAAAACAACTGCTGTTCCTTGAAAATATTCTCCTTCTTTTCCGCTTATTTTAGCAACACAACCTTCAGCAGCAAGATTTCCGTACAAAATCTGAATATTTCCGGTTGGTTTTAGTGCTTTTTGAATCTCGTGAATAACCTCTTGTCCGTCTTGTAAGTCCGGAATATTGGCTAAATTTTCGGCTACTGTTTTTCCGGTTACGGTTAAGCAATCTCCATGAATTAATCCTTCTTTTAGTAAGTATTTCAAAACAGCCGGAACTCCTCCAACTGCATGTAAATCCTCCATCATATATTTACCACTTGGCTTTAAGTCAGCCAGTACGGGTGTTTTGTCGCTAATTTTTTGGAAATCTGTTAAAGTAATTTCAACATCTACCGCATGAGCCATGGCAATTAAGTGCATTACTGCATTGGTAGAACCTCCTAAAACAGCTACCAGCGTAATTGCATTTTCGAAAGCCTTGCGGGTCATAATGTCTTTGGGCTTAATGTCTTTTTCTAATAAAACTCTGATGGCTTTTCCGGCATCAAGACATTCTTGTTTTTTCTCTTCGCTTAAAGCTGGATTTGACGAACTGTATGGTAAGCTCATTCCTAAAGCTTCAATTGCCGATGACATGGTGTTTGCTGTATACATTCCACCGCAAGCCCCTGCTCCCGGACATGCATTTTGAATAACGCCTTTGTAATCTTCAGGAGAAATGGTGTTGTTGAATTTTTTTCCTAAAGCTTCAAAAGCTGAAACGATATTCAAAGATTCCCCTTTCCATTTTCCGGAGTGAATTGTTCCGCCGTAGACCATAATTGCCGGACGATTTACTCGACCCATTGCCATTAAAGCACCTGGCATATTTTTATCACAACCGGGAATCGCAATCAAACTGTCGTACCATTGCGCTCCCATAACGGTTTCGATAGAGTCTGCAATTACATCACGGGACACTAAAGAAAAACGCATTCCGTCTGTACCATTAGAAATTCCGTCACTTACACCAATGGTATTAAAAATAAGTCCGACCAGATTTGCATCCCAAACACCTTTTTTAACATCTTTTGCTAAATCATTCAGGTGCATGTTGCAGGTATTACCATCGTAACCCATACTAACAATACCTACTTGTGCTTTTTTTAAATCTTCTTCAGTTAAACCAATACCGTACAACATGGCTTGCGCTGCTGGTTGTGTTTGATCTTGAGTGATGGTTTTGCTGTACTTATTTAATTCCATTATGTATTTTTTATTTAAATTTTATCCAAAAAAAAACCTTCCAATATTTGGAAGGTTTCTAATATATTTTTTCAATTATATTTATACCATTCCTGATGCAGATGTGTTAATCACATTGACAACAATAACAGAAATAATAATAATTGAGATTTGCATCTTTTCTTTTTTAGTTTCACAAAAGTATAAAAACTTAAAGGACTAAAAAAATAAAATCTCAACATTTATGATACTTATTGTTGTTTTTTGTATTATTTTAATAAAAACACTAAACAATTGTTGATTGTCCAATGTGAACATTATCATTATTGAAATAAAGTAAGTCGTCTTTGCTGAAAATGAAATTGGAAACGAACTCCCCTACTTCATTTGTGCCAAATTTTGAATCTGCTTTCAAATCTGTTGTGACTACTTTAAATTCAATTGCTTTTTCAACCGCCTGATACACCACATTTGCTTCTTTAAAAAGTCCGAAATGTTCTAATAACATTGCAGCAGATAAGATGGAAGCAATTGGGTTTGCGATATTTTTTCCTTTTGCTTGTGGGTAAGAACCGTGAATGGGTTCAAACAACGCATTTTTTTCTCCTAAAGAAGCCGAAGCCAATAAACCGATAGAACCTGTAATAACACTGGCTTCATCAGACAAAATATCACCGAACAAATTTTCTGTCAAAATCACATCAAATTGTTTTGGATTTAAAATGATCTGCATGGCGGCATTATCAACAAATAAGAAGTCTAAAGCAACATCGGGATAACTCTCCCCTATTTTCTGAACTACTTTTCTCCACAATCTTGAGGTTTCCAAAACATTGGCTTTGTCTACCATGGTTAGCTTTTTACGACGATTTTGTGCCGCTTTAAACGCTAAATGTGCAATTCGGGTAATTTCTTCCTCTGAATATTCGCATAGATCAGAAGCATGTGTTCCTTCTTCGTTTAGGGTTTTGGCTCCGAAATAAGCTCCGCCTGTTAATTCTCTGAAAATAGTGAAATCAGCACCATCGATAATTTCTCTTTTTAAAGGAGAAGCATCAATCAATGATTTATAAGGTTTAATTGGACGGATATTGGCAAACAAACCCAGTTCTTTACGCAGTTTTAATAATCCTTGCTCCGGACGCACCTTTGCATTTGGATTGTTATCATATTTAGGATCTCCAATCGCGCCAAACAAAACAGCATCTGTATTCAGACACAGGTTTAGTGTTTGCTCCGGTAAAGGATTTCCTGTTTTGTCGATAGCGATCGCTCCCATAAGCGCTTCTTCAAAAACAAATTCATGATTGTACACCTCGCCTATGGCGTGTAAAGCTTTTTTGGCTTGTAAAATTACTTCCGGTCCAATACCATCTCCTGGTAAAACTGCTATTTTCAAATTCATAACGTCTCGTTCTTTATGTATTTAAATCTTTTTTTTTGTCTAATTAGTTTCTGATCAAGTCACCCTCAATCTTAGAAGCTTCAATGATTTGATGAATATCTACATCTAATACTTCTTTTTTGATATCTGCGAATTTTAAAAACTCGATGTATACGATATCCAATTGTGTTTTGGTAAGTTCATAACCTACCTTTTTAGCACGGTAAGCCAATGCAGCTCTACCACTTCTTGCTGTTAATATTATAGATGATTCATTTACTCCCACATCAAGTGGATCCATGATTTCATAAGTTGCTCTGTTTTTGATTACTCCGTCCTGGTGAATACCGGAACTGTGAGCAAAAGCATTCGCACCAACAATAGCTTTATTGGGCTGAACGATCATTCCCATACTTTCAGAAACTAAACGACTCATTTCGTTTAATTCTCGGGTATTGATATTGGTATCTAAATTCAGATATGGGTGTTGTTTGAAAATCATTACAATTTCTTCCAACGCAGTATTACCGGCTCTTTCGCCAATACCGTTTATAGTACATTCTATTTGTCTTGCTCCATTTATAGCCCCTGCAATTGAGTTTGCAGTCGCCATTCCTAAATCATTATGACAGTGGCAGGAAAGGATTACGTTTTCGATTCCTTTTACGTTTTCTTTTAAATATTTAATTTTTGCACCGTATTCTTCAGGCAAACAATAACCTGTAGTGTCAGGGATATTTAATACTGTTGCTCCCGATTTTATTACTTCTTCGCAAACTTTTGCAAGGAAAGCGTTATCCGTTCTACCGGCATCTTCGGCATAAAACTCCACATCTTCAACATAAGATTTTGCATGTGATACGGCATATTTTGCTCTGGCGATAATATCTTCTTTTGTCGTATTTAGTTTATGGAGTATGTGAGATTCTGATGTTCCGATTCCGGTGTGGATTCTTGGTTTTTTAGCATGTTTTAAGGCAGCTGCAGCAACATCGATGTCGTTTTTTACGGCTCTTGTTAGTCCGCAGACGGTTGCGTTTTCTACAATTTTACAAATCTCAGAGACCGATAAAAAATCGCCCGGACTTGACACAGGGAAACCTGCTTCAATGATGTCAACTCCCATCTTATCAAGTCGTTCTGCGATAACTAATTTTTGTTTCGTATCTAACTTACATCCCGGGACCTGTTCACCATCACGCAAAGTGGTGTCAAAAATTTGAACTTTCTCTCTATTCATATTCATTTATTTAATGTAATTTCACATCTTGATAACAAATATATGTTGTACTACTTCTGTATGAAATTCATTTTAATGAGATTATACTGTTTATAAAACAATTTATACGCTATTAAATAACTAAAAATCAATAAGTTACATTATTATATTTTACAATGGCTAACCATCAAAAAGATTTCTTATTTGTTCTGATAAAATCACTTTCAAAATCTGAAAAAAGGCAGTTTAAAATTTTTGCAAGTCGTTTGGAAACGAGTTCAAATACAAAATTTATTGAATTGTTTAATATTTTAGATAAGTCCGAAACTTATGATGAAAAACTCATTCTTAAGAGCGGAATCATAAAAAAAGTACAGCTATCTAACTTAAAATCATATTTGTACAAGCAGATATTGGTCAGTATTCGATTGAATATTCCAAGTCAGAACATTCGTTATCAGTTGCGGGAACAGATTGATTTTGCTGTTATTCTTTATAATAAAGGTCTTTATAGACAGAGTTTAAAGATCCTTGACAAGACAAAAATTCTGGCGCTGGAGAATGATGAAAAATATATGGCGTATGAGATTGTCGAATTCGAAAAACTAATCGAATCACAGTATATTACCAGAAGTATTCAGGGTCGCGCAGATGAATTAGTCGTGCAGGCCAAAGAATTGAACTATCGCAATACAATTTCAAGCAAATTATCGAATTTATCACTGCAATTGTACGGAATCATGCTAAAAACGGGTTACGTAAAAAGTGATGAGGAATATAAGTATATAGACGATTACTTTAATAAACACATCGCCAAGCTGGACGAGTCTAAGTTTGGTTTTCGTGAGAAGTATTGGTTTTATAATGCCAATCTGTGGCGTAGTTTCCTTGTTCAGGATTTTGTAGCAAGTTATAAATATGCTTATAAATGGGTGACTTTGTTTTACGATAATCCTAATATGATTTATTTGAATCCTGTATTTTTCCTAAAAGGGAATCATTATTTTCTGGAATCGCTTTATATGTTGAAATATAAAACGAATTTTAAAAAGTATTTGACACTTTTGGAAGAAACCATTCAGGATCCTAAATTTCCTGTGAACGATAATATTGCGTCGCTATCCTTTTTATACGTTTATAACAACAAACTAAATTTACATATCCTGGAAGGTACTTTTGCCGAAAGCGAATACCTGATCCCGGAGATTCTGGAGAAAATAAAACTGCACAATGAACATCTTGATGAACATCACGAAATGGTGTTCTATTATAAAATTGCGTGTATTTATTTTGGGAATGAGAAGTACAATGAGTCTATTCACTATTTGGATAAAATCATCAACAACAAAAATTTATCGATGCGCGAAGATTTAATGTGCTTTGCGCGTATCTTGTCTTTGATTGTGCATTATGAATTAGGGAAAGATTATTACTTGGAAAATCACCTTAAAAACACGTATAAGTTTTTACTGAAAATGAACGATCTGCATGAGGTTCAAAAGGAGATTATCAAATTCTTAAAGAACCTGAACAATTTTTATCCTGCCGATATTAAAAAGGAGTTTATTAAAATGAGGACTCGTTTTATAGAACTGGAGAAAATTACCTATGAAAAAAGGGCTTTTCTGTATTTAGACATTATTTCATGGCTGGAGAGCAAAATAGAAAACAGGAAAATTGCCGATATTATGAGGGAAAAGGCGAAACTTAATAGGTAAGATTAAAATTCCAATATTTTGAAATTCCAAATTCCAAAAAAACAAACCCGACAGGTTTTTAAAACCTGTCGGGTTTAAATTTGTAAACGAAATTCTATTTAAGGTAATAAAAACCATAAAAAAAATCCCAACCTCCAACAATTGGAATTTGGGATTTTAAATTATTGGAATTTACTACAATGTTATTCTATAATATTAGAAGTCGTAACATAGAAGTTTTTGTCTACTTCCAGTTTAGGTTCTTTACCTTCAATTTTTTCTGATTTCCATTCCTGAGTTGGTTTCAACCAGATTTCTTTTCCGTCTACCGTTACTTTTACCGGCATGTCAAACTTATTTACGCAGTTTGTCCAGTGGTATCCTAGTTGTCCGTCTTTAAACATATATTCAAAAACCGGAATTTTGGTACTTCTCAAATACTGATTGAAAATTTTGCTTAAATCAATTCCGGTTTGTGTGCTCATATAATCTTCAATCTGTTTAGTAGTAACGGTTTGATGATAAAAAGTACTGTTTAAACCTCTTAAAATTGATTTCCATTTGGCATCATCATTTACAATCTGACGAATCGTATGAAGCATATTGGCTCCTTTTGGATACATATCCCCGGAACCTTCATTGTTTACTTCATAATTACCTATAATCGGTTTGTCGTTTTGAATGTTTCTTCTGCATCCGATAACATATTCAGCTCCCGCTTCTTTGCCATAGTAATATTCCACAAAAAGACTCTCCGAATAATTGGTGAAACTTTCGTGAATCCACATGTCTGCAATGTCTTTGTACGTAATATTGTTTGCAAACCATTCGTGACCAGATTCATGAATGATGATAAAGTCAAATTTCATTCCCCATCCGGTACCGCTTAGATCATGACCTAAATAGCCGTTTTTGTATTCATTACCATAGGTTACAGAACTTTGGTGCTCCATACCTAAATAAGGCGCTTCAACCAGTTTATAGCTGTCTTCGTAGAAAGGATAAGGTCCAAACCAGTTTTCAAATGCTTTTAGCATTCTTGGTGCATCTTTAAAGTGCTCTTTGGCTTTGTCTAAGTTGTCTTTTAAAACATAATAACTGCAGTCCAGATCTCCTTTTTCTCCTTTATACTTCTCAGAAAAATGAGCATAATCTCCAATATTAATGTTTACACCGTAATTGTTGATTGGATTGGCCACGTACCAATTAAAGGTTCTCGTACCGTCTTTTTCTTTTTTAATGCTTTGTAATCTTCCATTAGAAACATCAGTCAAATCGCCCGGAACATTTACGCTGATCAACATGTTCTCCACTTCGTCATACATATGATCTTTGTTAGGCCACCAAACACTGGCGCCCAGACCCTGACAAGAGGAAGCGATGAAATCTTTCCCGTTTTTGTCTTTTTTCCAGGTAATTCCTCCGTCCCAAGGTGGTTTTATTGCTTCTTTAGGTTTTCCACCAAATGAAACCACAATCTCCTTTTTATCTCCTACTTTTTGAGCAGCAGTCAATTCGATGAAAAAAGCATTGCCATCTCTCACAAACTTTAGCTCTTTCCCATCCTGAGTGACTTTATAAATCTGCATGGGCTGCTGTAAGTCTATTTGCATTTTCGTCCCTGTTGACAAAACCGTATAACGAATCGTATTAGATCCGGTTATCGTTTTCTCAGAAGGGTTTACTTTAATATCCAGATGGTAATATTTCAAGTCCCACCAGGCTCTTTCTTTTGTGATGCTTCCGCGTAAAGTGTCCTGATGTGTAAAAGTAGTTTCAGACTTATTAAGAAGTCCTTGAGCATTGGTTCCGAAACTAACCAGAAAGGCTATAACAAAGCCTCCAAAGTAATTTTTCATAAATTTAGAAATTTGTAATAAATAAGGTATTTAAGCCAACTTAATCTGTAACAAATGTAAACATTCAGATTAAGTTATCTGAAATTTTATGATTTCTCTTCGAAATATTTAATGTTAAAATTCATTATTCTTCAGTATTTTAGCTTTTCTAAAAAACACCGCTTACTTTATGAAATCCAATTTAATACTATTTGTTTTATGTTTAGTTTTTTCTGTAACAGCTGGTGCCCAAACGATTCCGATTCATAAAACAAAAGGGAAAATAAGTATCGATGGTGATTTAGCTGATTGGAAGACACCATTTAAAGGTCCGTTTGTTATACATAACTCAGGTGGAAAGGCTACCCAACAAACCACTGTCTCTTTTGCTTGGGATGATGAAAATCTTTATGTTGCATATCGTTCTCAAGATGCTAAAATTGTCGGGTCAAAGAAGCAAAACGACTCGCAAATATTTAATAGTGATGATTTGGTTGAAATTTTTATAGATCCTGATGGAGATAGGCAAAATTATCTGGAAATCGGAGTTAATGCTTTCTCAACGCATTACGATATGCTCATCAAATGTATTTCGCCTGGTTGTGGAGGTTGGAATACTTCTATATCGTTTAACCTTTCCGGCATGCAAGCAGTTAGTAAAATAAATCCAAAAGGCTTTTCTACCGAAATAAAAATTCCTTTTTCGGGGTTGAAAAACATTCCGAATGGGAATTTTAACAAACCGAAAATCGGCACCAAATGGAAAGGAAATGCTTTTAGAATCGATTACGGTAATACGACTGAATATCTTGCATTACAGCCTTATAAGAATCCTGTATTTGGTTTCCATAAACCGGAGGAGTTTGCTGTTTTGGAGTTTGTGGAGTGAAAGGGTTGTTAATGGTTTGTTTCAGGTTTCAAGTTTCAGGTTTGAAGTTTCAGGTTTCAGGTTACTGCTTACTAGTTTTAGGGTTGTCACAATTCTGTCATTTCGAGCGAAGTCGAGAAATCACACAAGCTACCCTATTTCTATTTTCCTCAATTTTGTCGTACTGAGGAACGAAGTGTCTTCATGAGATAATCTGTAAAGTGAAGTTCAGCGGTATCGATTCAGCAAGCGTAGATCCTTCGTTCCTCAGGATGACAAACTGGACGGAGTTTTTGGTGTGATTTCTTGTGGGTTTACAGAAATGACAATCCACACAGTTTATTTTGCAAGGGTTCAGATTTCAGATTTCAGGTTACTGCATACTAGTTTTAGGGTTGTTGCAATTCTGTCATTTCGAGCGAAGTCGAGAAATCACACAAGCTGCTCCATTTCTATTTTCCTCAATTTTGTCATACTGAGGAAGGAAGTATCTTCGCAAGTAATTCCGTAAAGTGAAATTCAGCGGTATTAATTCAGTAAACTTATGTTCTTCAGGATGACAAACTGTACGGAGTTTCTGGTGTGATTTCTCACTTCGCTCGAAATGACAAAAAAAATATATTATCGTGCTGTAAGTATATTAATTTTGCTTTATGCTATTGAATACCCTCTCCTACTAAATACTTAAAAAACTCATTTTCTTTTTTCATTTTATCAATTTCAGTAGAAGTCTTCTTTTTTTGAAAATGGATATTTTGCAAAAACCGATCATTTAAATTTCCTTGACACGTATAGGTGTCTAAAAACATTGTTATTCCTTTTTTTAAGACTGTCGATTTTGGAAATTTATCCATCATAAAAGTACGAACAGAGTTGTCCTTTGAAACAAATAATTCTCCGGTGCTTTGGTTGATTATACTGTAATACGAATTCTCTTTTTCTAAAAAAAGAATCAATTTTTGTCCTGCTTTTGGTTTTTCAATTCGTCGGTCACACATCCAATCCTCAAAAATTTCGACTTTGATTTTCGGGGTTGATTTGCCTTTAATAAACTGATTTATTAAAAGTTCGTATTTCCCTTTCGAAACACTTGTGATAGATCCTTCGACAATTAAATCAGCCTTTGAAATAACTATAGAATAGGGTAAAATTCTCTTCTTATAATCGAAATTAACCGAAGGATTCAAAAATAATAAGAAGCATATAAAAAGTTTCATGATCAGATTTTTTAAACTAAAATACTACTTAATTCTGCTTTTAAGTTTATTTTTAAAAAAAAAATATCGAATAACTACTTCTGACGCTTCTTCAAAACATTTACAACGTCTTCCAGCTGAAAACCTTTGGCTTGTAGCAAAATTAAATAATGAAAAAGTAAATCAGCACTTTCACTTAAAAACAAATCATCATTATCGTCTTTGGCTTCGATTACCACTTCTACGGCCTCTTCCCCTACTTTCTGGGCAATTTTATTGATGCCTTTTTCAAATAGTGAAGCCACATAACTTTTCTCGGAATCAGCATTTTCTCTACGGACTTTGATTGTGTTTTCTAAATTGGAAATAAAACCATAAGACTCTTTATTTTCTTCCTGCCAGCAGGTATCTGCCCCTGTGTGACACGTTGGTCCAACGGGTTTTGCCTGGATTAATAAGGTATCGCCATCACAGTCATTTTTAATGTCTACTAAGTTTAAAAAGTTACCACTCTCCTCCCCTTTTGTCCAAAGTCTTTGTTTGGATCGGCTGAAAAAAGTAACTTTTTGAGTATCTATCGTTTTTTGAAGCGATTCTGCATTCATATAACCCAGCATTAAAACTGTTTTAGTCTCTGAATCCTGAACTATTGCCGGAATTAAATCGTCTGTGTTTTTTGAGAAATCTATGTTCATTATGATTTTATATTTTTGAATTCAGATCTTAGATTGCTGAATCCTGTTATAATTTAATTAATAAGTATTGGAATTTGGAATTTAAGAAATTTGGGATTTAAATTCTAACTTCAATACTATTGTTTTTAAGTTCTCTTTTTAAAGCTTTAATTTCGATTTCTTTAAAGTGAAAAACACTCGCAGCCAAAGCGGCATCTGCTTTTCCAATTTTAAATGAATCGACAAAATGTTGAATATTTCCGGCTCCTCCCGATGCAATAATCGGAATATTTACTAGTTCCGAGAGTTTTGCCAAAGCCTCGTTTGCAAATCCGTTTTTGGTTCCGTCATTGTCCATTGATGTGAATAAAATTTCGCCTGCACCACGTGCTGCAACTTCTACGGCCCAATCGAATAAATTTAACTCTGTAGGTACTTTTCCGCCTACTAAGTGTACAATCCATTGTCCGTTAATTTGTTTGGCATCGATTGCTACCACAACACATTGACTTCCGAATTTTTGTGCCAAATCATTGATTAATTGCGGGTTTTTTACAGCCGATGAATTGATTGATACTTTGTCAGCTCCATTGTTCAATAGGATTTCAACATCCTCGACAGAAGAAATCCCTCCTCCGACCGTAAACGGAATATTGATTTTTTCCGCAACATGGCGCACCATATTTACTAAAGTCTTTCTGCGTTCTTCCGTAGCGGAAATATCCAGGAAAACCAACTCATCTGCCCCTTCAGCTGAATATAACGCAGCAAGTTCTACAGGATCTCCCGCATCGCGCAAATCAACAAAATTGACGCCTTTTACGGTTCGACCGTTTTTTATATCTAAACAAGGTATGATTCTTTTTGCTAACATTTTTTTAATGTGTTAATTAGATAATGTGTCAATTGGATAATTTTAAAATTATGTAATTATTTGATACATAAGGTTTTCTTGAAAATAACATTTTTTTGTTGTTATGATTTGCATGTCATGATGCATCGTGGATACGTGCCATGGCACGTACCGTAAGGCGCATCGCATAGACGCACCGCATAGACGCACTGCTGTGCGTCTCTACATTGATAATATGTAATTTTCCAATTGTTTCAACGAAATTCGTCCTTCATAAATCGCTTTTCCGATGATGGTTCCTTCGCAGCCCAATTCGGCCAATTTGGGTAATTCATCAAATGTTGAGATTCCTCCTGATGCGATTAATTTAATCTCTGCTGCGTTCGATTTGACGGTACAATTCTCTATTATTTTTTTATATAAATCAAAACTGGGGCCTTCTAGCATCCCGTCTTTGGCAATGTCCGTGCAAATAACGTATTGAATTCCTTTGTTTTGATAGTCTTGAATAAATGGAACCAAATCTTCATTTGAGTCTTCTAACCAGCCTGAAACTGCCACTTTTTCATCTTTGGCATCTGCTCCCAGAATGATTTTATCAGAACCGTATTCTGCAATCCATTTTTGGAATAATTCTCTGTTTTTTACTGCGATACTGCCGCCTGTGATTTGATTTGCACCACTTTCAAAAGCAATTTTCAGATCGGAATCTGCTTTTAGTCCGCCTCCGAAATCAATCTTCAGTTTGGTCTTTGTTGCTATTTGTTCTAAGATTTTATAATTGACAATCTTGCTTGACTTGGCACCATCTAAATCGACTAAATGCAGATACTCGATTCCGTGTGCTTCAAATGATTTTGCGACTTCAAGCGGGTTTTCATTATAAATTATTTTGGTGTCATAATCTCCTTTGGACAAACGAACACATTTTCCGTCAATGATATCTATGGCTGGTATTATTCTCATGTTTATTATTTTAGATTTCTGATTTTAGATTTTAGATTCTAAAATTGGAATTGAAATAGATGTTTTTGGTTAAATTGGAATTTAAAATATTTAAATATTTAAAAAATTCCCCAGTATTTTCTCTCCAATGTCTCCGCTTTTTTCGGGGTGAAACTGGGTTCCGTAAAAATTATTTTTATGTAAGGCCGAGGCGTATTCAACATCGTAATGGGTTGTTGCTATGGCTTCGGGGCAACTTGGAGCATAAAAACTGTGTACCAAATACATGAATTCGTTCTCTGGAATTTCTCTAAACAAATCTGATTTCAAATTATAGATCTGATTCCAACCCATTTGAGGCACTTTTACGTTAGATGTGAATTTGACCACATCAACATCAAAAATACCTAATCCCTTGGTGTTTCCTTCTTCAGACGATTGGCACATCAGCTGCATTCCCAGACAAATTCCTAATACGGGTTGTTTTAGATTTGGAATCAAACAGTCCAAACCACTCTCAATCAGTTTTTCCATTGCTGAACTTGCTTCGCCAACTCCGGGGAAAATCACTTTGTCGGCAGCCAGAATTTCTTCCGGATTATTGCTCAGGATGGCCTTGTAACCCAGTCTTTCAATAGCAAACATGATGCTTTGAATATTTCCTGCCCCGTAATTTATGATAACTATTTTCATTTTTATTCTTTGGTATGTTTTGTTTCAAGTTTCAAGTTTCACGTTCTGTGCGTAACTTGAAACCTGAAACCTGAAACTTTGAACAATCTTAAACTTGTTAAAGCATCCCTTTCGTTGATGGTAGAATCATTTTCTCTGTATCTCGTTTTACTGCTACTTTTATCGCTTTGGCGAAGGCTTTAAAGATCGCTTCGATTTTGTGGTGTTCGTTTGTTCCTTCGGCTTTTATGTTGATGTTGGCTTTGGCTCCATCGGAAAATGATTTGAAGAAGTGATAAAACATTTCGGTTGGCATTTTTCCAACCATTTCACGTTTGAATTCGGCTTCCCAAACCAACCAATTTCTTCCTCCGAAGTCAATGGCAACCTGCGCGAGGCAATCGTCCATTGGAAGACAGAAACCATATCGCTCTATTCCTAACTTATTGCCTAATGCTTTTGCGTATACTTCGCCCAAAGCAATTGCAGTATCTTCAATGGTGTGGTGTTCATCGACTTCTAAATCCCCTTTTACAGTAATTTCTAAGTCCATTTGACCGTGACGTGCAATCTGATCTAACATATGATCAAAAAAGGCAATTCCGGTTTCGATCTTGCTTTTACCGGTTCCGTCTAAGTTTAAACCAATAAAAATATCAGTTTCGTTTGTTTTTCTGGTAATTGAGGCTGAACGTTCTTCTAATTTCAGAAATTCATAAATCGTTTTCCAGCTTGTTGTTTGAAGAATAATGGTATCGTTTAATTCTTCTCGTTTTATGCTGATTTCATTGGTGCCGATTCCATCAGTATGATTTATAAAGATGGCTTTTGCTCCTAAATTTTTAGCTAATTCAACATCGGTTAGACGATCTCCTAAAACAAATGAATTCTCTAAATCATATTGGGGATTATTCAAGTATTTAGTTAGCATTCCGGTTCTTGGCTTGCGTGTTGGTGCGTTTTCTTCAGGGAAAGACTTATCAATGAAGATATCATCAAACAATACGCCTTCATTTTCAAAGGCTTTCAGAATAAAATTTTGTGTTGGCCAAAAGGTATCTTCGGGGAAACTGTCTGTTCCTAATCCGTCTTGATTGGTTACCATAGCCAATTCATAGTCGAGTTCGCTGGCGATTTTGGCTAAATATTGAAATGCTTTTGGATAAAATTCTACTTTATCCAGGCTGTCTAATTGATAATTTTCGGGTTCTAAAACAATCGTTCCGTCACGATCGATAAAAAGTACTTTTTTCATAGTTTGATTCTTTTTTTTTGCCACTAATTTCGCGAATTGCACTAATTTGTTTATTGATGGTGAATTTTTAATTGGCCACAGATTAACACAGATTAAACTGATTTTTTTTCTTTGCCGCTAATTTCACGAATTGCGCTAATTTGATTGTTAACGGTAAATTTTAAACTGGCCACTGATTACACAGATTAGAATGATTTTTTTCTTTGTTGCGAATTGCTCTAGTTTTATGATTAGTATAATCGTTGTGTTTTTGGGCAAGAATAATTTTGCGTTCTTGGCGTAATCCTTTGCGAACTTTGAGGTTAATTTTTTACTTCAACAACTTCAATTCCTTAATTAAAACTGCATTTTCTTCTGGGATTCCGATTGTGAATCGAAGACAGTTTTCGCATAAAGCTTGTGTTGTACGGTTTCTGATTACGATTCCTTTTGCAATTAATTCATCATATCTTTTGTTGGCATTGTCTACTTTTACAAGAATGAAATTGGCCTCTGTGGGATATATTTTCTCTACAAAAGAAACTTCGAGTAAAACTTTAAGTAATTCCTCTCTTTGTTCAATAATAGAACTAATTTCTGATTTTATTTTTTCTGAATCATTCAAGCGAACTATCGCTCTTTGTTGTGTTAATTCATTTACATTATAGGGCGGCTTTATTTTATTCAAAACCAAAATTATTGCTGCTGAAGCATAACAAACTCCCAATCGGATTCCTGCCAAACCGTAGGCTTTAGAAAGTGTTTGTGTGATGACTAAATTAGGGTATTCATCCATTTCGGTGAGCCAGCTTTCTTTGTCAGAAAAATCAATATAGGCTTCATCAATTACAATCAAACCTTTGAAGTTCTGAAGTAATTTTACCACGCTTTCATCCGAAAAAGAATTGCCGGTTGGATTATTTGGAGAGCAAAAAAAGATGATTTTGGTATTGTCATCAACGGCATCTAAGATTTTCTCTACTTGTGGTTGAAAATCAGTCGAAAGTAAAACCTCTCTGTTTTCTACTGCGTTTATGTCGGCTAGAACGCCATACATGCCGTAGGTCGGCGGCAACGAAATGATATTGTCTTTTTTAGGTTCACAGAAAGCTCTGAAAAGCAAATCTAAGACTTCATCACTACCGTTCCCCAGTAGAATCTGATTTGGGTTTACTTTATTGTTTTTTGCTAAAATAGCTTTCACCGAATTTTGCTGTGGATCCGGGTAGCGATTTACACCATTTTGAAACGGATTTTCATTCGCGTCCAAAAAAATCATGTTCGCAGTATTAAAATCCTCAAACTCGTCTCGTGCAGACGAATACGGCTTTAGGGTTTTTACGTTTTCACGTGTTATTGTATTTAGGTCGAATTTCATTTTATTTTATTTTTTTAAGAAGTGAATTTGTGAAATGTGATTTGTGAAAATGTGAATTGTAAAAATTCAGAATCATTTAAAAACCCTTTTTTATCTCGTATTTCAAATCTTTCATTCTATATTTTACAAATTCACAACTTACTTCTTACTTTTCCATTAAACTTTCCAGTCGTAGTGTTACTGCATTTTTATGGGCTTGCAAGCCTTCTGCTTCCGCCATAAGTTCGATTGCCTTTCCGATATTTTGAATTCCTTTTTCTGATATTTTCTGAAACGTCATTGATTTCATGAAGCTGTCCAAGTTTACACCGCTGTAATTCTTGGCATATCCGTTAGTCGGTAGTGTGTGATTGGTTCCTGATGCGTAATCTCCGGCACTTTCAGGGGTGTAATTTCCGATAAAAACAGAGCCTGCGTTTAGTACACCATTGCAATAAAAATCATCATACTCGGAGCAAATAATAAAGTGTTCCGGACCGTAATCATTAATTAAGTCCAAGGCAATTGTATCATTTTCGACTAAGATTAGTTTGGAGTTTTCGATCGCCTTTTTTGCTATCGCTTTTCTTGGAAGAGCCTCAATCTGAATCTGAATTTCCTTTTCTACCGCGTCAATTAGTTTTTTTGAAGTCGAAACTAAAATTACCTGACTGTCTGTCCCATGTTCCGCCTGTGATAACAAATCAGAGGCTACGAAGGCGGGAACCGCAGTGTTGTCGGCCACAACTAATAATTCTGAAGGTCCGGCTGGCATATCAATCGCAACACCAAATTGAGTGGCGAGTTGTTTGGCAACTGTAACAAACTGATTTCCGGGGCCAAAAATTTTATATACTTTTGGTATAGATGCTGTCCCAAACGTCATTCCGGCAATTGCCTGAATACCGCCTACTTTTATGATTTTGGTTACCCCACATAAAGTAGCTGCGTACAATATTGCGGGGTTAATTTTTCCTGTTTTGTCTGGAGGTGAACATAAAACAATTTCTTTGCAGCCAGCAATCTCAGCCGGTACAGCCAACATCAGAACTGTAGAAAACAAAGGTGCTGTCCCGCCAGGGATATACAAACCTATTTTTTGAATAGGTCTTTTTTCCTGCCAGCATTTTACGCCTTCCATTGTTTCTATGGAGATTCTGTCTGTTTTCTGGGCTGTGTGAAACTTGTAAATATTGTCTTTTGCAAGTTGAATGGCTTCTTTTAATTCACTTGAAACCAGACCGATCGCTTCTTGTATTTCTTCGTTAGTAACTACATAAGTATCTAAAGTGATTCCGTCAAAAATAGAAGTGTATTTTGCGATGGCTTCATCTCCTTTTTTTTGTACTTCTTTGAAGATTTCCTTAACGGTAACTTCAATGTCGTCTATCGTTTTGGTTGGTCTTTGTAATAGTTCTGACCAGGTTTCCGGTTTGGGATTATCTATTCTATTCATTTGTATTTTTATTTGAATTTCAAATTCTTACTTGGTTTTTAACTGCAAAGACTCGCAAAGTCATTATCAAGTTCTAAATTTAGAATTTGGGATTTCATTATTGGAATTTGTTTTTTTAACGTTGGAATTTAATTTACAGTACCATTTTTTCAATCGGGCAAACCAGAATTCCCTCCGCTCCTGCTTCTTTTAATTGATCAATTACGTCCCAAAAAGTATCTTTATCAATTACAGAGTGTACACTGCTCCAGCCTTCCTGCGCTAAAGGAAGAACCGTTAAACTTCTTAAAACCGGAAGGATTTTTCCAACGGCTTCAATTTTATTGTTGGGAATGTTCATTAAGATGTATTTTGAATTTCGGGCTCTTAAAACAGCCTGAATTCTAAATTTCAACGTATCAATGTGTTTTTGAATCTCAGGAGAAACTTTTGGAGAAACGGCCAAAACGGCTTCGCTTTTTAATATTACTTCAACTTCTTTCAGATTGTTTTTGAATAAAGTACTTCCGCTGGAGACAATATCCACAATTGCATCTGCAAGACCAATGTTAGGTGCAATTTCTACTGAACCTGAAATTTGGTGAATATCAACCGTTACCCCGAAAGAGTTAAAGTATTCATTTACTGTGTTGGGATAAGAAGTAGCAATTCGTAAACCGGCAAGGTCTTTAACGGAGTTGTATTCGAAGGTTTTCGGAACTGCTACAGAAACCTTGCATTTAGAAAAACCTAATTTTTGAACCACTTCTATTCCTTTTCCTTTTTCAACCAGAAGATTGTCTCCGACTATGGCCAGATCAACAACCCCGTCGATTAAGTATTGCGGAATGTCTGAATTTCTCAAATACAGTACTTCGAGAGGGAAATTAGAAGCTTCGGCTTTAAGTTGATCAATGCCGTTATTGATTGAAATCCCGCAATCTTTCAGGATTTGAATGCTGTCTTCGTTTAAACGACCGGATTTTTGAATTGCAATTTTTAAAGTACTCATTTTTTTAGTTTTTTTGGATTAAATAGTCTGAGTACAAAGAGTTGGAAATAAAAAACCCGTTTGATGTACTCAAACGGGTTTTAAAATATGATGATTTACACGCATATCATTAACACATCGCTTGAGAGCAATAATGAAAATGATGATGATGTAATTGAATAGAAATCATGACTTGATTTGTTTTATAATTCTTTGATTCGGTTGCAAATATACTAGTTAATTTCATAAAAAAGCATTTTTTAATTTAACTTAATGATATTTTATTGTTAAATAATGTTTGAAGTGCTGTTTTTACTATGTTTTTTTAATTTCCGATAACGTTTTCATAGGCTGCTTAAAATCTAAAATTACAGTGGTTCCCTTCCCTTTATCGCTATTTACCTTAAATGTAATAGACAACAAATCTGCGATTCTTTTCACAATAGAAAGTCCTAAACCGGTTCCTTTGATTTCGGGATGTTCGGATGATTTTGATCTGTAAAAAGGGTTGAAAATCGTTTCGAGATCTTCTTGATCAATCCCAATTCCGTTATCGGTAACCGTGCAGCGGATCTGATCTTCTTGTCTGGTTAATGAAATTGAGATTTCTCCGGCTTCACTGGTGTATTTTATAGCATTTGAAATAATATTTCTCAAAATTGTCAATACCAAATAGTTGTCCGAATGGATATAATAATCAGCTTCGGCTTCAAATTTCATATTGATTTTTTTATGGTTTATTTTTTCTGAATTTAAAGTCAGTACATCCAAAATCAAAGCATTCAAATAAACGGATTCGTATTTTATATTGTCATTTTTGTTCTCAGAACGTGCCATTAAAAGCAGCTGGTCTACCAACCTGTTCAAATGGTCAACTTCTGCAATACAAAAGTTTACTTTTTCTTCGTATTCCTTGCTGTCTCTTTGTTTGCGTATTAGTACTTCAAGTGTTCCTTTAATAACGGTTAGTGGTGTTCTTAGCTCGTGTGAGGCGTCTGAAGTAAATTGTTTTTCGCGTTCGATGGCATCTTCAATTCGGTTTAACAGGCTGTTTATTGTTTCGGACAGCGTGTATAATTCATCTTTCGTTTTGGGTAATGGGATTCTTGTTTTCAGGTTATCTCTGGTAATACTCCTAGAGGTATTGGTAATGGCGTTTATTGGTTTGATGCTTCGACCGGCAAAAAAGCGGGCTATAAAAAACAACAGCAATAAAATTACCGGAAATGCCAGACACATAATTTCGAATAGATTATTAAGAACCATTCGGGAACTAGTCAGTGACATAGCGATCATGAGATAGCCAATGTTTTTAGATTTGATGATAAGAGGAACCTGAACTTGCCGAATAATATTATTGCCAATTTTGGTGTCGAATAATTCGTAATCTTCTACGCTGTCATGAAAAACGAGTACTGCTGTATTGAGATTTGGAGATTTTTCAGTTATTCTTTTGTTGGTATCCAGGAATTGAACAAAAACAGGGTTTACATCAACTGTATTATGTTCACGTTCTTCCCACTCTTCCTTGTCTACTAAAATTACAGTGCCATTTGTTACTTTAATTTCTTTGAGGTGATTTTGTATTTCTACATTTATACCTTCATCAATATGACTGTAAACGGAGTGTTTAACAATAGCGTAAATAGTAAAAAAAACCACTAAAATCAGCAAACCTGTTGTGATAATGTAGTTTAAAGCAATTCTGTTTTTAAAGGAAAGTTGCGCCATTTATTAGTCGTTAGCAATGTAACCAACACCGCGAATTGTTTTTATATAATCTTCTTCAATTTTCAGATTGAGTTTTTTTCGGATGGCATTCATAAAGACATCGATAACACCTGTGTCGTATTCGAAATTGATTTCCCAGACATCTTTTAGAATCTGATTTCGGGTACATACTTTTCCTTTATTGCGAATCAGATACGCCAATAACTCAAATTCTCTTTGTGTTAGAGAAACTTCTTCATTGTTTTTTAGTACAATGTATTTTGTCAAATCAATTTTGATAGTACCAAGTGAAAGAATCTCTTTGCCTTTATGTTTTCGAAAATGAATTTTAATACGCTCGACCAATTCTTCAAAACTAAAGGGTTTCTTGATGTAATCGTTTGCCCCCGCTTTGAGTCCTTCAATGGTCTCCTGTACCGTGTCTTTGGCTGTCAGAAATATAATTGGTGTGGTCTGGTCTTTAATTCTAATGGCTTTACAGAGTTCTAAACCATTAATTTTTGGAAGCATCCAATCCAGTAAGATTAAATCAAATTGCTGTTCTTGCGTTAGCTCAAACCCTTTTGCACCATCATTTGCTGTGGTCACTTTATATCCTTCCTCCTGCAAACCTTGTTGCAGAAACTGAACTATACCTAATTCATCTTCAATTATTAAAATATGCATTTTTTAAGATTTTAATTAGGAAATGTACTACATTTTTTACTGATTTACAATTCAAAGATACAAATTTAAAAAATTAGAAAATCTCTAAAACCTTTCTCTATTAATGAAACGAACATCTTAAGCGAACATTAAGTTAACACTAAGGAAGGTAAAAGAGGAACTTAATCTGGCGTTAATCAATCAAAATTACTTTTGTTTAAAAAAATAATAATGATATTTTATAAGAAACTTGCCCCGTTCTACTATCTTGGATTATTCTACTTTATTGTAAGTTTTATAGTTAGGGTTGTTTTGTTTTTTCATCCTATCACACAGAGCTCTTTTAGTATTGTGGAGAGTCTTAAAATTTTTGTTTTAGGTCTTATTTCTGATTTTTTCGTATTTGTTGTGGCCAGTTTCTTTCTTTGGCTTTATCTGATTTTTATTTCTAATTCTAAATACAACAAGCCCTCGGGGTTTATTATTCTGGGGATTTTTGTGCTGCTGTTTCTTTATATTGCTTCCGGAAGAAGTATATTGGATGAATATGGTGGTGCGTTACCTGGAATTGTCCTAATTTTTGTGGGGATTAAAACAGTACTTTTTGCTCTTTTGCTTTTTCTTCCAAAACATCGCGACAAAATCCGATTTTGGTTATTTGCTTTTGTAATTTTCTTGTATGTTTTACTGATTCTTCAAAATGCATTGAGTGAGTATTTTTTCTGGAATGAATTTGGAGTCAGATACAATTTTATCGCGGTAAACTATCTGATTTATACCAATGAGGTGATTGGTAACATTATGGAATCGTATCCTGTGATCCCATTATTTTCTATTCTGTTTCTGATAACAGGAGCTTTTACCTATTTTATTCTGAGAAAATCCAGAAGCTATATTGATGCAATTCCAACATTTAAAGAGAAAATAAAAATTTCTGCTCTGTATATCAATTTATTAATTGCTTCTTTGATTTTAATTCCGGCTTTGGCGTTGACAGAAAACTCAAAAAACGTGTTTGTCAATGAATTGCAATCGAATGGTTTGTATAAGTTTTATTTAGCTTTTCATAATAACAGTTTAGATTATTTTAAATTTTATAAAACACTTCCGAAGCAGCAAGCTTTTACAATTTTGAAACAGCAATTACCTGCGATTACGGGGAATAGCACGATCCGAAAAATAGAAAGTGATTCGGCTGAAAATCGAAAAAATGTGGTGCTTATCACCATTGAAAGTTACAGTGCCGAATTCATGGAAATGTATGGAAACAAAGAGAAGATAACGCCGTTTTTAGATAGTTTATCTCAAAAGAGTCTTCAGTTTACTAATTTGTATGCTGCCGGAAACCGAACCGTACGTGGACTTGAAGCAGTAACCTTATGTCTTCCGCCAACTGCCGGAGAAAGTGTTGTAAAAAGAGAAGACAATAAAAACAAATTTTCGACCGGAGCTCTTTTCAAGCAAAAAGGATACAATGTGAAATTTATGTACGGTGGTGATGCGTTCTTTGATAATATGAGGGATTTTTATACCGGAAATGGCTATGAAATCATAGATAAATCAAATTTTACAGCCGAAGAGATTACCTTTTCTAACGTTTGGGGCGTTTGCGATGAGGATATGTACAACAAAGCCATAAAGGTTATGAATACCGAAGCAAAAGGAAACAAACCCTTCTTTAATCACATCATGACTGTCAGTAATCACAGGCCTTTTACCTACCCTAATAATAAAATTGATATTCCCGGAGACATCAAGTCACGTGATGGTGGTGTAAAATATACCGATTATTCGCTTAAAAAATTCTTTGCAATGGCCAGTAAACAACCTTGGTTTAATAACACTGTTTTTGTAATTGTTGCAGATCATTGCGCCTCAAGTGCGGGTAAAACACAGCTTCCGGTAGATAAATACAGGATTCCTGCATTCATTTACAGACCCGGAGTTAAGGCCGAAAAATACAATCAGGTAATGTCACAGATTGATCTTATGCCAACCGTGTTTGGATTACTTCACTTTAATTATCAAAGTAAGTTTTTTGGACAAGATGTTTTAAAACCGGATTACAAACCAAGAGCTTTTATTGCGACTTATCAGGATTTGGGTTTGATAAAAGACAATGTCCTGACTATTTTATCACCTAAGCAACTAGTCAAACAATTTGAATTGAAAGTAAAACCAACAGCAGGTCTTTCACCGGAATATTATATTTATTATGATGAGGTACCATTAAAGAAGGAAAGAACTGATTTGGTCAATGAAACCATATCTTTTTATCAAACCGCTTCTGATGTTCTTAAGCATAAGAAGTATCAAAAGTAAGAGAAAGTAAAATTGTAATTTTCAACGGAATGCAATCCATATTATAAAGTAAAAAAAAGTCTCAAATTCATTTAGAATTTGAGACTTTTTTGTTTTGCTCATGCTCGAATCAAGAGACCGTTTTAGTCATTCTGATTTTGCATTCCGAAAAGATATCCGCTTTGAAACAATTTTAAATCGTCTCTTAAAGCTTGGTTGTTTCTTTGTGTAACTGTCGATGCATCCAAATCACTTAAATCCGGTTTTCCTGCGTTAACCCAAGCCGTGTACCAAAAACTTGCTGTTGCCGTGATTGCTTTTCTCATTTGGCTTTCAACCATTCCGTTTAATTCTTTGTGTAATTTTTCGGCATAGTCATCAGAGAATTTAGCTGCGTTGTATTTAGTTTTAACAACTTTTCCGTCTGCACCAATAACATAAATCTTATTTTCAGGAGTTGAAGTTCTTAGTTTTTTATCAACCGCTAATAAAGGTTCAACAAGAGTGTGGGTGTCATTAATCATGTCCCAGGTTGCTTTATGTACATTTTCGTAGTATTGCGCTTCCGGAACATTTAACTTATAATTTTTGACGAATAACTCCGGTAATTTGCTTTCCCAAAGTGAATGAATTCCTTTCTGATCGGTTAACTGACCGTCATGATTTGCAGAAGTGTGCAATGGCATGTGGGCATCTCCGATATAATGACCTAAATCTGCTGCAAGGAATAAAATTTCGGCTCTGTTTTTTTCTTTGAATGCCTTTGTCAATTTTTCCATCATATCTTCAATGTACCATGGTAAAATTCCATTGTCATTCAAAAACTTGGCATCATATTTCTTTTTTGCTTCTTCAAAAGTTTGTGGTATACTTTCTACAGGTCCGAAATTTTCCATGTCAAAATAATGTCTTGGATTTTCGTCTTTATAATTCAATGCATATTTACGGATATCCGGCACAGAAGCTTCCTGAGTAATAAAATCAATATGATTGTAAAAAAACACCTGAAGTGGACGGGGCAAAGCCATTACCGCTGCTTTGTTGATACGTTCATGACCTACGATTCCCCATGATAATGTCAAAAAACCAATTCCTACTACTAGAAAGGCAATTAGTCTTGGTTTCATTCTAAAGTTTTTCATTTTAAATTTTTATTTGGACTGCAAATTTATCCCATTTATGCACACTACAAAGAAAACGGGACTAATTATTATAGTAATTTAACTTTTTGTTATTTTTTGGACTATACCAAGGATACTAATTCCATCTTATCAGTCATTTTCTTTGTATGTTTGCTTTAGTTAAATCGAATGTTATGCGTCTTATTGTTTTAAATTTCTTTCTTTTTTTAGCTCCTTTTTGTTTGGCCCAAGAGGCTGAAATACAGCTAAAAAACGTCAGCGATACTGTTCTGAATTCAAAAAGAACACTTAAAATTTCGGATCCTTTAAATGGCGAGAAAACAATGCAAAAATTGTTTCCGGGTAATTTATACCATTTTGCTGATAAAAATACTTTTGTGAGCTGGAAGTGCAAAAATTGCAAGACTACTGCTTATACAGACGTTAATGAGGTCGAAGGCGATCAGCTTTTTCCGTATGAATCAGGCGTTGCCACAAGATTGTTAACGACGCTGGGCTATTCGGACTCCAAAGGAAATGAGTTTAAAATACTTGCTTTTAATCATTCGTTTCATGATGAAGACGGATTACAAACAGGCCGTTTTTCTGGTGGATTGTTGGGCCTTGCTAAATTTGCAAAGAATAATACTATTTGGGAAATGAGGTCTTTTCAGCCTGCTGTTGCCGGCTTTGGAGCCTTCGCACGATGCCCTACTCCGAAACTTTTGCAAATCGGAGAAGATCAATATGCTTTTACCCTGTTGCATGTCAATGGTGGTGCCGGTGGTCCTTTTGAAGGTTATCTTTATCTGATTGCGGGTTTTGATGGTAAGTACCAGTCCATAATGGAAGTTAATAATTATCAGCTCACCAATGTACAAAGTGTGGACTGGTCAAGTTCTTACAAAGTTGTAAAGGATGACAAAAAAATACATTTTAGAGACATTATAATTACAACAAAAGGTTCATTTAATAAAGCGGAGCAAGCTAATGATGAGTTCGAAGTTGTTTTACCCGAAGAAATAGCTGTTATGGCTAAAACGAAAAAGTCTTTCGATTTTGAGATGGAAAGACGATTTTCATTTAAAGGGAAATTTTATAAAATGATTAATAAACCGGTAGTAAAATTTTCAAACGTTAAATAGGTTCTTAATTCAGGTATACAATGGTGGTCAATCCTAAAAAGGCAATAAAGACCCAAAGAAAAACACCTTGCAGCAAAGGCCTTACTCCTACCGCTTTGAGCGTTTTTATATTTAGAGTTGCACCAATAAGGAACAAAGTTATCGTTAGACCAATTTTTGCGATGCTTACGATATGCGGCGCCACAATGGCTGTTGAAGGGACATAAGTGTTTAAAAGCATGGCTACAATAAACAGTCCGATAAAATAAGGTATTTTGATCTTACTGTTTTTGTTTTTAAATGCAATAGCAGTGAAAATTGAAATTGGAATGATCCATAAAGCTCTTGCTAATTTTACTGTTGTAGCAATTTGCAAAGCTTCAGCCCCGTATCTATTCGCTGCCCCAACTACAGAGCTGGTATCATGAATCGCAATAGCGCACCATAAACCAAATTCTTTTTGCGATAAATCAAGTTGATGACCAATATAAGGGAAAAGAAATAAAGCGACAGAATTCAGTATAAAAATGACTCCCAAAGCAATTGAAGTCTGATTTTCGTTTGATTTGATGACCGGAGCTACTGCTGCAATGGCACTACCACCACAAATAGCAGTTCCGCAAGAAATTAAATGTGACGTTTTCTTTTCGATTTTAAGCCACTTTCCTAAGAGAATACCGAAAATCAAAGTGCTGAAGATAGAGAGTATGGTCAGTAGAAAACCTTCTTTTCCTGCTGAAATGGCACTGGCTGCATTCATTCCAAAACCAAGACCTACAACAGAAAATTGCAATAGAAACGTAATGGCTTTATGATTGAAAGCTAAAAAAGGGTTTCCAAAAACGTTAACAATAAGAACGCCCAATAACAATGCGACAGGTGGAGAAATAATGGAGAATATACACAGAATAATAACCAGGGCAAAAACGGCCTGTTGAAAGTAAATACTAACGTCTAATAATTGCGGTGTTGAATGTTCTTGCGATTTCAAAATAATATACTTATTAATTACTCAGCAAAGATCTGACGATTCTATTAAAATCGCCAATCGTAAATTACAATAGACTATAACTTCAGGTTATAGTAAGCTGACATACTTTGAACAAATAGCTCTGATAGAGGGTCTGATTTTCCGACTAAAGTAATGATGTAAAAGTATCTTTCAATGGTTAAATTCTCGACATCTAATACTGTTAGCTCGTTGTTTTTTAACTCCTTACCTACTGCATGTGTTGACATAAAGGCAAAACAATCGGAATTTAATAAATAGGATTTGATACTTTCGGTACTTCCTAATTGCATTTCGAATTGCAAATCCGTTATTTTTAAATTGACTTGCCTTAAAGCATATTCTATAACTTCAAGTGTTCCTGAGCCACGTTCCCGCGTGATGAATTTCATTGATTTGAGATCATTTAATGAAATTTCATTCTGCTGAGCCATAGGATTTTGACTGTTGCAAACCAAAACCAATTCGTCTTTTAAAAATGGAATGTATTTGATGGACTGATTTTTTGATTGTCCTTCCACAATTCCAATTTCAATTTCTTTGTTGATTAAGGCATTTTCGATTTGCTCAGTGTTACCATTAAGCAAATTGACTTTTATTTCTTGCTGCTTTTGATGAAATTGCGCCAAAACAGGAGAAATAATATATTGTGAAATTGTGGTACTCGACCCTAAACGCAATAAACCCTGGCGGTTACTGGCAAAAACACTCATGTCAAAATCAATTTTGCGATAGATTTCAAAGATGCTTTTAGTGTGCTGCAGTAGCATATCGCCAGCTGGAGTTAAGGCTATTTTGGACCCGTTTCGTTCAAAAAGTTTTGTTTTATAGGTTTCTTCGAGTTCCTGAATGTGTTTAGAAACTGCGGGCTGTGTAATATACAATTCCGTTGCGGCTTTTGTAAAGTTAAGCCTTAAAGCGACGGTGTAGAATACTTTTAGCCTGAAGTCCATTCTGGAAGGGTGTTAGGTTAATTTTGTTTCAAGTTTTAAGTTTGAAGTTTCAGGTTGGGCTTTGTTAAAACCTTTGACACTCTGAGCTTACCTTATAATAATCCATTGTACTTTCTAACAAACCATTCGGTTGTCAGTAGAGCAACAAGTATAATTAGTAACCAAATCCAATCAATAAGAGGTGTTTTTGTTGCAATATTTTTTTCGATCGATTTGTATTCTTTATTTTCTAAAAGTGTTTTTATCAATTCTGCTGACTGATCTTCAAAAAAGGCTTTTCCATTGGTTTGTAGAGCCAATTGTTTTAATTTTAAAACATCAGGATTTACAAATTGTTTTTCAATATCAAAATCTAAAATTTCAAAATGCCCGGAATAATTGGTATTGGTGTTTAATTCTTTTACTGAAAAATTATACTTTCCAGCTGTTAATCCATCCAAATTTACAGAAAAAGAATTGTTTCCTTTTAGTAAATCGTAGTTTTTAGTTTGTTTCGTTGCTGCGTTTGTTACGCTGATCGTAAGTCTTGCCTTTTCATCGAACTCATAATTTTTATTGAAATATTGCGCATTGATGGCAATTGCTTCGCCTGAATTATAGAAACTTTCGTGTGTGACCACCAATGATTTTCTAGAGGTTGATGAAGCTAAAAACTGAACTATTTTATCGATAAAAACATCATATTTTTCAAAAGACTGATGGTCTACATGACTTTGTAGACGCCATTTCCAGCTGTTTTCTCCTAAAAGATAAGCCGTTCGTTTGCCTTGATTTTCGGCGAAAGCCAACAATGGTGCGTTGGTACTTACATTTCTGATTTTTGAAGAAAGTAAAACCGAAACATTTCCATTAGTGGTTACGGTCCCAAATAAATTTTGCAAAGGCGGAAAATTTTCAAAACCAATATTATCAATGGCAAATAAATTAAACTGCGATTGAAACTCGTTCAGATAATCTTCTTTCTGGCCACTCATTTTGAAGACCAAATTAGATTGCTGCTGATTTAAGAAATTAAAATCAGTGTTAGTTCCTGTAATAATAAAGGTATTTGTGCCTGCCAACTTATTAGTGTCGAAAATGGCTTTAAAAGCGGTTGTCGGTTGATATAAAACCAAAACAGAAACATCTTGTAATGAATTGATTTCGTTAGGTCTTACCAGTATTACTTTGCGTTGCGCATTAGACTCAATAGAACGTTTCAAAGCAGCAATATCAGGATGGTTTATTGCCGAAACAATCGCTATTGTTGACTTTTGATCCATTACTTCAACTGCGAAGTTCTTGATGTTGTTGTAGCTGTTCTTCTCTTTTACATTAGAAGAAATACTCGCTTTAAAAACTTGCAGTCCAACTTTATCAGCGGGTAAAAGTAAATTGATTGTTGCTGTTTTTTTAGACGGTGAAAAAGAAACTTTTTCTTTAGCAATAACACTGCTTCCCTGAACAATAGAAAAATCGGCTGTCGTATTTTTAGTTCCGGAATACTGAAGAAAAACTTCTACAGGGAATTTGTTTTTATGAAAAGCGTATTTGTTTACATTTAATTGATTGATTTTTAAATCAAAAAAAGTGGTCGTATCACCTACAATTACAGGATAAACCTTGTTTATTGGATCAAAACGATACACATAATCATTTCCGGTGGTTTGATTTCCATCTGTAATAATAACCGTTGGGAAAATAGTATTTCTGTTGATGCTTTTTAAGTTTTTGGCAATGGCATCTAAATTCGTCTGTTTTCCTTTAAAATCAAATTGTTTGGAAGGTTTTAAATCTGCATCAAATTGATAGGACTGAATTTCAAATTTTTCCTGAAGTGCAGGATTTGAAACTAAATCCTGGTACAATTCGATTGTTTTTTTGTCTGATTTTAAAACCGGAATCGAACTGGAATTGTCTACTACGATTGCCAGAGGTGTTTTGGTTACTTCAAGGGTATTTTTGGTTACAATCGGATTAATCAACAAAACGAGTATCGCAAAAATGGTCGAAAAGCGCAAAAAAGCCAAAAACAAATTCACTTTTGAATTGCTTTTGGCTTTATGAAAATATTGAAAATACGACAAAGCACCAGCTATTACTAAAGAAAGCAACAATAATAGAATCGTGTTTGTAGTCATATTTATAGTATTCGGTGACGGTTTTCAGTCTTCAGTAAAAACTGAAATCTGGACCGGAACTTTTTTAAGTTAACATTCCTCCACAAACATTTAAAACCTGTCCTGTGATGTAAGCGCTCATATCTGAAGCCAGGAATAAACAAGCATTGGCAACATCTTCAGTAGTTCCGCCACGTTTTAAAGGAATTCCTTCTCTCCATCCTTTTACTACATCTTCATTTAATTTAGCTGTCATCTCTGTTTCGATAAATCCTGGAGCAATTGCGTTGCAACGAATATTACGAGAACCTAATTCAAGTGCCACCGATTTTGTAAATCCAATTGCACCAGCTTTTGAAGCTGCATAGTTAGTTTGTCCGGCATTTCCGGAAACTCCTACTACTGAACTAATATTGATAATTGAACCTGCGCGTTGTTTTAGGAAAGTTTTTTGAATTGCTTTTGTCATATTAAAAACAGACTTCAAATTAACATCAATTACCTGATCGAAATCAGCTTCAGACATACGCATTAACAAATTGTCTTTTGTAATTCCGGCGTTGTTAATTAAAATATCTACCGTTCCGAAATCAGCCAAAACTGCTTCGACAAAAGTTTGAGCCTCATTAAAATCAGCTGCATTAGATTGGTATCCTTTGGCTTTAACTCCTAAACTGTTTAATTCAGCTTCTAAAGCTTCTGCTGAAGCTACAGATGAACTGTATGTAAAGGCAACATTTGCGCCATGTTTAGCAAAAACTTCTGCAATTCCTCTTCCAATTCCACGACTAGCGCCTGTAATGATGGCAACTTTTCCTTCTAGTAATTTCATATTCAAAATTAAATTTAATATTTATTTGTAGCTGTTCCTGTTATCGATTCTCTCGTTTCTGTTTTTGAAGAAAAACAGAAAAAAGATTTTCATTTCTGGCAGCGCTATAAATGACTTGTCAAATATATGATAATTCCCTTTTTAAAAAAATAACAATCGTATAATTTATGGTCTCCCTCTTCTTAAGTACTTAATTGTTCGCTGAAAATAAAAATACCGTTCCAAAATTTGAAACGGTATTTTTGTTTTTGAAATAAACTTAATTAACACCCAAGTCCAACACAAGGATCATCTATAGGAAATGGATTCTCACGTATAATGTCTGCACATGGATAGAGCGGATAGTCTATACGATTCGCACCCGGAGGAGCATAGGTTTTACATTTTTCTACAGGTTTTGGGTCATTAGGACCTTTTCCTGTAATGTTTTTTTGTTCTTCGTCATTAAGAAGGTGGATTCCTTCTAAATTTAAAATAGTCTTTAACATAGTTGGTTTTTTGGTTAATTTTTAGCTATCAATCTAATGCGAACCCTGCATCATTTTTTTTAGGGTTCTACATTTTGAGACCGTGTTAACAAATTATACCGTCTACTGTTGCTGTGCATAGTGGTATTACTTCTTCCTCACGTGGAAGCATGATACAAGGTCCGTTGTATGTAAAAGGCGACCAAGGCACGGTACATCTTATTCCTCCGCTACCGTTTCCGTTTAGGCTTTTCAGCTCTTCGCTGCTTAATACTTCGATTCCTGAAAAATTTAAAAAAGTTTTTAACATAATAAAATTGGTTGTTAATAGTTGGTTTCTCAATCATTTTGTGTCCGTTGAGTTTCAGACATGAAACGTATTCTAATTGTCTTTTCTGCTGTTTTTAAATAAAGTACAAAGTCATATATTTTAATTTTTTCCTTAAAAAAAGCAGCTCAAAAGCGAGCTGCCTTAATTCAAAATAAAATAAAAAAAAACTAAAATATATGATTTTGCTTTGTTGCAAAAAACAAAATTGTCACTGCTACCGCTAAAATTAGCATCCTGTAAATAGAGGACTGAAACAGTGTAGTGTTATTGATTTTGTCATCTTTTCTCTGTTTTATGAGATTAACAATCATTACAGGAATGATCACTATTATGGACAAGTACAAATAATATCGGGTAAAGCCTGGGTAAAGTTCTGATATTGCTATAAGTATAATACCCCATAAAAAGAACACGGTATTTACTGATGTAAGATACTTTTTCATTATGCTAAAAAATCACTTTATTGTTTTGGTGTATTTGCCAATAGAATTTGCCGTCCAATAAGTATCAGCATATCCTTTACAAGGAATCTTAATGCAAATATTTTGAACTTGTTTGATTTAATAATTGAAATAAAAAACTATCCTGAAGATTAGAATTAAAAAAGGTCGTCTCTAATTTGAGACGACCTTTCTCTGTTTTAAGTTAATTATTGGAATGAGTATGCAACCATTCTAAAAGGAGTTGATGTACTCGTAAAAGTATAACCACTATAACCTGAAACCTGCGCCTTGGCAAAATAAAGACCTTGAGGATTCATGAATTGATTATCTAACGCTTGCAGGAAAGATGGAGCCGCTATTGCTGGTGCTGTAGGTGCCGTACTTGATTTCCAAACTCCAGGGGTAAATGTAACCGTTTTCTTTGTGGCATCGGCAGTTAAAGTAAAGTAGTGGTATCTTCTGGCTACAGTGGCGCCACTGGCATTTCCGAATCTGTATTCAATAAAATTACTTCCATCAGCATTATTAAACCAAAGTTGTACTCTTGTAAGCATAAATCCGGCTGCTTGCTCTGAATCATTTAATAAAGTCAGGAATAACTGAGAGTTTGCTGCTTCACCTTTTGTTGTATTAAATATATAAGCGTATACATTATTTCCACTTCCAGGCAGTAATAGTTTGTAATCGTCTGTTAAGGCTAAAGGTGTGTTAGAGAATTTAATGGAAGCTGTTACCCCTCCTGTTCCCGTAGCAGTAAAACTTTTATCAGTATCATTATAGGTAAAGTCGGTTAATTTTTGACCTGCAACAACTATAGCAGGACTAACAGTGATTCCTGTTGGCGTATAAGCAACTCCTGTTCTGATAACATCTCCAGATCCGTCTAAAGCTGTTGAAATGGAATATCTGCTTGCTTGCGAAACAGAGAAGCTATACTTTTTAGTGGTAGTTCCGTCGTTAGTTTCCAGCAATCTGAAAAGTGGGCTACTGCTATTTCCAATGAAATTTTGTTGTGATATTGTATTCTTAGGTAAATCAGCCCAGTCTTGAGCAGTTGCTTTTACAAAACGAACATCTCTAACTAATCTGTTGGTTTTAAAAAGAATATCACCATTGGCTTGTTTTCCGTAGTATAAAAACTGGAAATCTCCTAAGTATCCTTTTCCTCTTAAAGCTGCAGTTGGAGCATTGCCTGAATCTGACAAAAGGTGTATTCTGTTAAAGGTAGTAAATACCACACTCATAGTGCTTCCTAATACCACATCAAACTGGCTTTCGTACGTTTTTGTATCGGCATTAAAATCGGATGCCATTTGTACTTTTCCGTCGTCAGTAAATTTAAACAAATGGGTAAAACCTCCCAATTGGGTGTCATCTGTAAAATACACTGCTTTCCAGCCAAATTCTGAAGAAAGTAAGGCTGTTCTCAACTCACTTTTCTGTGCGTTTATTCGCTCGACCGGAGTTTTATCAAAGATTTTTTCCGCGTCTGTATTATTGGTACAAGCACCCAAAGACATTGCTAAAAAAGCAAACATCGAGTACTTAAATATATTTTTTAGTTTCATAATATTACTATTTTAATTATACATTAACGGACACTTAGTTATTTACGACGTTGGTTGTATTTCTCTGCGCTGCATCTCTTAAAGCATAAAAGTCAATTCCGAAAGCATCTTTATAATACTGTACTACGATTGCTTCTTTTCTTTTCAATTTATCCCTTCCGTCAGCGCTTGTAATACTGGCAAGAATTGCGTCGTATTCTGCTACTGAACTTATCAATATAACAGAAGCTGTTTCAGCAAAATCTTCAGTAACATTGTTTCTTGCATAGTTCGTAACAAAACCTAGATTTCTTGAAACTGCAAGATTTTCTAAATGCCAGGTTCCTGTATAATCCCCTGGAGTAATTTTTTGCCAAGCTTGCTCGTCAAAAGGTTTGTTTTGATTTAAAATGTGTACATACTCATGTTGAATGGTATGGATGAATTCAGTAACATTGTCTCTGTTTTTTTGATTCAGATAATCTACTTCAAAAAGGGTGATTCTCTGACCTGAATCTGCGATACCAAGTGTTCTGGTTCCGTTTGAATTTGAATTTACTCCACCAACCAAAACAATTTCTCTTGGTGCGATGATTTTTACAAAATCAGCCCCTCCAACTTCTGAATAACTATCGATCCAGATTTGTTTAACGATATTTAAAGCTGGTTTAACTTTATCTACTAATGGAGGAAAAAGAAATCTGTTGTTATCGACTTTATTCTGATTCCATAAGTATTGTGCGTTAATATTATAGGGATCCAGGTAATTTGTTGTGATCCATTTGTCTAGCTCCGTTTTTGGAAGAGGTGAAAAATCCAATTGACTTTCCTTAGGTTGATCTTCATGAGCACAAGCTGCAAAAGTTAAAACTCCTGCAACAAGTATCATCGTTCTATATAGTTTAAATATTTTCATAGTATCTTAAATTTAATAAAAATTTATCTAGGATTTTTTTCTACGCCGTAGTTTGATGCACTTAGCGGTATTTGTAATGCTCTTCGTTTATCGTCTTTAACCAATGTGTTTACAGGTTTTCCTTGATCTTCACGGCTTACAACAATATTAAAACGTTTTACATCAAACCATCTTAATCCTTCATGAACAAAATCTCTTCTTCTCGCTTCGGTAAGCGCTTTAACATAAGAAGTTTGTACGTCTGTCATCGTATAGAACGGTGTTAACTCATCTGCAATTACAGGGTATCCTGCTACAACATCTGCTTCAGTAAGTTTATCTGTTGCGGCATTGTATCCGGCTGTTCTTGTTCCTAAAAAGTATTCCAATTCTGTGTTGGCATCTGCAATTCTGTTTTTCATAACAAGTGCCTCAATACGGTTTAGATAAAACTCATCATTAGACAAAAGTACGATTCCACAATAAGCAATTCCAATATTTGCCGTTAGATTTGTATATTTAAAATACTCTTCAAATTTTGGTGTAAATAAAGTACTGCTGCTGTTGTAGCTGTAAAAATCAAAAAGCCAGGCTTTTCCAAATGGATTTGTTCCATTAAAAAGTTCTCTTTGTTTCTCATCTGTCAAATAAAAATTACTACCATTTGCAGATCTTCCGACTAATGTATTTGGTGATCCAATTAATAAATTTGACGTAAGAGAAGATTTACTGTATTCGATAAATTGAATATCCGGAGCTAAACTTGACAAAGTTACATAATCTTTTAGTTTACCAACTGGTTTAGATCCTAATCCGCTTGAAACTTCAAGTACCTTATCCCAATCTCCTTTTATTAAATAGAAACGGCTGGCAAATGCTTTGGCTGCTTCTTTGTTGAAATGGAACTTTGGCTCTTTATAGTTATTCGATACGTATCTCAATCCTTCTTCAATATCTTGTTGAATGAAATCAAAAACTTCTTTTACTGTATTTCTTTTATAACTTTTCAGTAATTCTGTTTCCGGTTCTGTAACATAAGGAACCCCTAAATCTGTTGCAGCAGTAGCCGGATTATATCGGTTTGACCAAAAGGTAACCAACATAAAATGAGAGTATGCTCTTGCTAATAAAGCTTCTCCTTTTTGAGGATTTAAGCTAGTAGGATTTCCTAGTTCTTTAATGGACTGTAAAGCCTGATTAGCATGCGCAATAGCTCTGTAACAAGCATCCCAATAATTAGCCTGAGTATCTATATTGGTCTCGTCTTGCATTTCCCAATAGTAACTTTGTGTACTTTTTACACTGGCGTTATTTAATTCAGCATCGGCAACGTTATCAGACATTGTTTCTCCCAAATCCATATAAGAAGCCAGCGGGTATGCATTAACCAATAACTCGGATATTTTTTCCGGTGTATCTATTTGAGTTCTGTTATCGGGAACCTCTGACAAAAAATCATCACAGCTACTAACACCAACGAGCAGTAATAAGGCAGCGGTTATTTTTATATATTTTATGTTTTTCATAATCAACTATATTAAAATGAAAGGTTTAAAGTAAAACTGTATTGTGTTGTAATTGGGAAAGCTACACCTCCTGTATTACGGAATTCAGGATCTTGTCCGTTTAATCTCTTATCAGAATAGATCAACCAAGGGTTAACTGCTGAACCTTTTAATGTAAAGGTACTTACGCCTAATTTTTTCTTGAAATCATTAGGGAATTCCCAGCTAAGTGAAACATTTTTTAGTCTTATGAAATCACCATCTGCAATTCTAACATCAGAATAATTATAAGTATTGTAAGCACGTCCAAGCGTATTAACTCCACCGTAATTTGTAATCAAACGTTTGTCAGCAATAACCGGAACGTCTGTACGTTGTTCGTCACCTGGATTGATCCAACGATTTGTGAAATCTTTTGTAAACACAGCTAAATCATCGTATTGACTGCTGAATGCCGGGTTTAAACGAACTTTGTTTCCACCTGATCCTACGAAAAACACATATAATGACCAGCTTTTGTATGTAAACGTGTTAGCTAAACCAATTGATTTGTTTGGCTCGATTGAACCTTCGTATTTCAAGTACTTAGTAACATTTTCAGTATCCTGAAAATTAGCTCCAGTTACTTTATCATCTTCACCATCCTGCATCACAAAAGTTGGTAATCCTTGGTTATTTAAACCTGTAAATTGGTAAGAATAGATTGAATTTCTAGGACGACCAAGAGCATTTCCTCCATTTCCATCAACTAAATCAAATGCTGTAGGTTGATTTTCTAATTTTGTAATCTTTTGGTTGAACACAGAGAAATTAAGTGTTGTTGACCATTTAAATTTATCTGTAACAATGTTTTGAGTAGTAAAACCAATCTCAATACCTTTAGTTTCCATATTAGCATTATTTCCTTGCTTGATTTTTTGTCCTCCAATTCCTGAAGTAACAACAAAATCAACTAAATCAAATGCTTTACGGCTATAAACGTCTGTTGTAAACTGAACTCTGTTATTAAACATTCCTAAATCAACACCGATGTTGGTTTCGTACTGTTTTTCCCAAGTCAAATCAGAGTTTTGTAACTGCTCAATATCAATTCCTGTTTCTCTGTCTGGAATACCTAGACGGTCTGTAATAAAACTTTTGTAGATCGCTAATGAGTTGGTCGCCGGACCGGCTGTTGCAGTAAGCCCATAAGATGCTCTTAAAGCTAAATTATTGATAGATTCTACATTTTTCATGAATTTTTCTTCAGCAACATTCCATTTTCCACTAAAAGTATAAGTCGGAAGCCATCTTGAAGAACCACTGTTTCCTTGTCTGTTTGATCCGTCATAACGACCTGTAATCGATCCTGTATAACGACGATCATACGTATATCCTACTTTACCAAAGAAACCAACTGTTCTTTCTCTTTCAGCACTTAATCCATAGTAAGAGTTTCCTTCATTAATAATTTTTTCAATAAGTTTTGGATCGGTAAAAGCTGTTAATCCTCTGTCGTATTGAAGTCCTGCAGCAGTAAAATTATCACTGTTTCTGTCTAAAGATCTTAGCTCTGTACCGAAAAAGCCTTCTAATTCATGCTTTTCATTCAAAGTATTTCTGTACGTCACACTGTTTCTGATATTGTAAGAAGTCAGGTCGTTAGTGAATTTTCTTAAGAATCCACCATTAGGTAATACAGAAATTGGTTGTGCTGTTAAATCGTTCGGATCTTTATATAAAAAGATGTTAGCGTCTCTAACGATTGTGTTTGCGCCATCTGCACCATATTCTGTACCCGCTTTGTAAGCTCCTACAACATTTGAATTTTCGTAAATTTTGTGCTCTCTTGAAGTATTGGCATAACGCGCAGAACCTGTAAGATTATAACTTAAATGTTTGTTGATTTTATAATCTAAATCCAATTGAAAACGGATGTCTTTTACTTTAATTTCTAAAACATTGTTTTGCAATTCGTTAATAATATTCATTGGAGCCCAGTTATTTCTGTAGTACTCTAATCCACCTGCGTCATTATAAGGACGAAGTGTTCTGCTCGTACTTAAAACATAATTGAACGGGTTGATATCAAAATCTCTGGTTACGTTACCGAATACAACATCTTGTTGGCTTTCGTAACTTCCCGGAGCGGTTTGATCACGAACAGAAGCTAAGGTAGACAACGTGATGTTTAATCTGTCGTTTACATAAAAAGTTCCTTTAATATTCGATGATAATTGTTTTACACTGTCAGCAATTGTCCATCCCGGATCTGTGTAATAACCCAATGATGCATAAAAAGTATTGTTTTTTCCACCACCTGAAAAGCTTAAAGAGTGATTTTGTGTAATTGAAGGTCTGAATAAAACTTTGAACCAATCTGTGTTTCCTAATTCGTATTTTTTCAGAAACTGATTCATATAAGGTTGCTCGTTTCTAACCCCGAACTGTCCATTTGATGTGTTGTAGGTGTTAATTTCTTTTGAAAGAATATTGTAAACCCCACCATATCTACCCTGAAGAGTTGATGGCATGTCAAGAAAACCTTTTTGTTCCATTTCTTTTAAAATACTCATAGATTCCTGAGAATTTAGAATATCGTACTGTGTGTAACTTGGAACTGTTCTAACTGTATTTTCAACAGAATAACTTACTTTTAAAGGAGAATCTCTACGTCCTTGTTTTGTTGTAACAACTACAACTCCATTTAATGATCTTGAACCATAGATTGAAGTAGCTGATGCATCTTTCAAAATTTCAATACTTTGGATGTCATTTGAGTTTAATCCCGCAACTGCAGAACTCAACAAAGTTTCAGAGTTTCCTGAAGCTAAATCTGCAAATGAAATGTTGATGATATCTTCTTGTACCACACCATCGATAACCCATAATGGTTTTGTATCACCAAAAATGGAAGAAGATCCACGAACTGTAATTTTAGGAGCAGTACCAAATGTTCCGGTAACGTTCTGAACCGTTACACCCGCTGCTTTTCCTTCAATCATTCTACTGATATCTACAACACCGTCTACTTTTAATTCAGTACCCGAAATTTTACTAATCGCTCCTGTAAAAGTTCTTTTTGATGTTTTTTCGTAACCGGTAGTTACTACAACCTCTTTTAAGTTCTGTCCTGCTTCGTTCAAAACAATAGTTGGGGTAGTATTCGATATTCCAATTTCTTTAGTCTCCATACCAACATAAGAAATTACTAAAGCGGTACTATTTGCCGGCATTTCGATAGAGAAATTACCGTCAAAGTCCGTTAATACAGCTACTTTTGATCCCTTAGCCAATACGGTTGCACCAGGTAACGGAACTCCACTTGGGTCCGTAACTTTACCTCTAATGATTGGTCCCGGAACCAGAACATCAAATAATGAAGCCGGAGTTTCTGCGCCTGAAAAAATATTCTTGCTGCTTTTTTGCAATATAATCTGATTGCTAATTTCAGCGTATGAAATATTTAAGGGTTCCAGAATTCTCGACAAAATTGCCGATAAGGTCTCATCATTTGCTTCTATACTAACTCTTTGGTTGAGTTGTGTTATTCTTGAATTATAAGAAAACTTAACCTGAGCCGATTTTGCAAGTTTAGACAATGCGTTATCCAAAGTTAAATTTTCAACTGTAATTGTAACTTTGGTGTCTAGTTTCTTTTGTCCATTTATATCGTTTGCCATAGCAACACTTGAAAAGATAAGTGCTAAGACAAACTGAAATAGTGTTATTTTCATGATTCGATGGAGTAATCGTTGTTTAACAACTGGTTTTTTCATAATTTTGGTTTGTTTTGATTAATACTGTTTCGTGCGTATTCTAAGAAACGACTGAATTATTCTTTACAGAGAACAATTCAACTTTAATGAAGTGTCGATAATGTTACAGCATTTCGACACTTTTTTTTTGCATTCTACTATTTACATAGGCATTCTTTTGTTTTTTTTGGTTATTTTATTTTGGTTTTGGTTGTTTTTAAACTTGTTCTATTTAAAGAAATCCTTTATCTATTTTTATTTTTCTATGGGATTATTCAGCGAAAAATAATTTCTCAAAGCCATGAAGACTTTAGTACAAAAAATAGATTAATTACATCCTTCAGATAGTATGATAATCTGGTTTCCATTCATTTCAAAGCTGGTATTATTACCGATACTTTTGCATACAATTCTTAACTTCTCCGTCAGAGGCTGATCGCTAAGCGAAGTGGTAAGATGACACTCCTTTAATTTGTCTTTAGGATAATCAATATCAATCAGATAAGCTTGCTCAATTGTTTCAAAAATTTGAGCGACCGGTATATCGGTAAATTCAAAACTTAATTGTTCGATATTACCAACACTGCTTACCAATGTTTTGTCCTGAGTAATATTGGTGATTTTGTTAAAAGTTAGATCACTTCGTTGAAAACGCAATGCCTGATTAGGGAGTAAAACGACCTCCCTATCCGACATCGATACTAATTCATTCGATTTAACCTTAACTTTACCGGTGCGAACGAGAACTTCTACATTTGGCTGATCGGAATAAGCTTTAACCCTAAAGCTGGTTCCAACAACTTTTGTAACAATTTCGTTTGCGTAAACGAAAAAAGGCTTTTTAGGATTTTTACTAATTTCAAAGAAACCTTCGCCGGACAAATACACCTTTCTTTCGTTTCCGGTAAAGATTTTAGGATAACTTAATTTACTATTGGGTTGTAATAAAACAGAACTTCCGTCTGATAATGTAATGATTTGAGGTTTGCTGGAATTATTTGTTTGTTCCACCAATCCTTCTTTATTGTCATCAATTAGTTCATTGTAGGTAACAACTTCATGACTTGTGCTTGAAGTGCTTTTGTAAAACCAAACCGACATTAAGCAAAAAAATAATGCGGCAGCAACTCCAGCTAAAAAATATTTTTTTAGAAAACTAAATGTGTTATTTTGAGTGGAATCAATTTGATTCTCTTTTTTTTCAATTTTGCTCCAGGTATCCTGCAACGCTTTGTGAATATCGGAATTGGATAATTCTGAATTTGGTGCTTTCATTGCAAGCAAAAACAATCTTGCATCTTCAACCAATTTCGCACGTTGCTGATTTTCTAAAGTCCATTCTTCCCAACCGTCCTCGTCAATTTGAGAGAGGATCCAGGACTGGAATGATTTATCAGATAAAAAATCTTCTATTTCGGTATATGTACTACGTTCTTGCATCTGTATTTGAGGTTACAAAGACATAGAGGACAGTACTCTTATTATATACTCACCAAATTGTGATTTTTTTTATATTTTTAAAAATAAAATTAAAAAGTACTTGAGGATAGTAGTGCAATTATAGAAAAAGTACCTTTCCATTCCTTGCGAAGCGTAAGTAAACCGCGGTACAAGAGATTACTTGCAGACTGATAATTGACATCCAGCATTTCTGCGATTTGTTCAACTGTAAGTCCCTGATGGTATCTGAGATACAAGGCTTCTTTTTGTCTTACCGGAAGATTATTTAATAATTCATTCAAATGCGTCACTTTTGCTCTTGTAGTATCATCGTCATCGTCGATAAGTTCATGCTCTACCGAAAATTTCAATAAAAAAGCTACAGAATCAGTGCTTGCTGCTTTGCGAAAGATGTGGTCTCTTTCGTGTAAACGTGCAATTCTTTTACGAACACTTGATAATAAATAAGCTTTTACAACTACAGAACCTTGCAAGCTGTTCCTGTAGACCCATACATCAGTAAACACATCTTGTATGCAATCCTGAACTTTCTCTGCAAAGGGCGAAAGTGAATTACCGTAATTAACCAAATCTCTGTAATACCTTTCGAATAGTAATGAAAATGATTTCTCATCTCCTTCTTTCAGGTTAGTCCAAAGCGTAATGTCATCAAATGGGGTTTGTAAAATTTTGGTTTTCATAACTTGGTTTTGGCATAGAATTATTGATAAAGAGTACTGTTAGTTAATATCAAGAAGATACTTTTTTAACATTATCTTTTAACTTAATGCTCTAAATGTATAAAAGCAAAAATTTAAAACCAATTTTTTTACAAAAAAGAGACGGTTTCCTAATACAGGAAAACCGTCTCTACGCCTTTATTTTAACGAAGTTTTAACTATTTTGGGACGCAACCATTTTTTTTACTTTTTTTTAATTGTGAGATTTTACTACAACTTATTCTTTAATCAACTAAAATCGCTAAATGTTTCTGCTGAATTTTGTTTTATGCTTTTCGAAGAAATAATTCAATCGTTCTTTTTGGATATTTTGCCTTAAATCTTTACTGAATTGGCTGTAATTTTGGATCAAGACTGAAAGTTGCAGAGTGGTAAAAATTAAAGATAGGTAGTGTTGAAAAAAGTGAAAAAAGAAGAAATCCATTTTAATCCTAAAAATTCTATCTAACTCTTTTTAAGTTATTAAAAAATAAGTTGTTTAGATTCCTCGTTTTCGTGACCATCTTCATCATTCTGCCACTGATTAAAAGGATTTACACAGATTTTATAAATCATTTTAATCTTTTAATCTGTGGCATTTTTCTCGCTCATAGAGGTGCCAAATTAGCAACTCTTTGTCAAAGTCACAGACGTATTTTCTTGAAATCTGTTGCAAAGAAATAATTCGAGTAAATTGGTGCAATTCGTGGCAAAAGATTTAAAAAAAACTGAAAACACAAACGGCTTAATCACAATGTATTGCAAATTAATTATAGAGCAAAAAAAAAGTCCTACTAAACAAATAGTAAGACTTTAAGTCAAATTGTATTAAGAATAGAATGCCTTAAAAAGCTACATTCCATTTAGGTAATTTTCCATTTGCATCTAAGAAATTTTGTAAAACCTGTCCTTCTACAGTTGTTGGAATTCCTTTTACTTCTACAGTAAAAGTCTCATACCAAACCACTTCCAGAGCAGTGATGTTTTCTAGTTTCATTTGTGCTGGCCAAGAATATTTTCTACCTGTTTTTGCAAATTGGTGACCGTTTACGATTTTGTCGTATAAGCCGCCATTTTTGCTTTTTAGAGTTCCGTCATTCTGAACAGTTCCGGTAGAACCAACCATAATTAACTCTTTTGCATCTCCTTCAACAGCGTAAACAACAAAAACTCCTGCTCCTGATTCCGGTGCGTTACAAGCTTGTTCTAGGCTATCTTCTACAGTAAAAGTAAAGCTATTGCTTACTTTAAACTTTTCTAATTCTTTGTTCATATCTCTCTTTTTAAGCGTCTAAGTTTCTGAGAAACTAAGCTGCTAAGCTTTAATTTATCCTCTTTTTAAAAATGTAAAAAAGTCTCAACACGAATTGAGACTTTTTTGGAATTTGTTATTTTGAATATTTGGAGATTATCCAAGTATTTCTTTTACTTTTTTACCAATTTCAGCTGGTGAATCAACAACGTGAATTCCGTTGTCTCTCATAATTTGTTTTTTAGCAGCAGCTGTATCATCAGAACCACCAACAATAGCACCTGCGTGACCCATTGTTCTACCAGCAGGAGCAGTTTCTCCGGCGATAAAACCAACAACTGGTTTACGGTTACCATCAGCTCTTACCCATTTAGCAGCATCAGCTTCTAATTGACCTCCAATTTCACCAATCATGATGATAATTTCAGTTTCAGGATCGTTCATTAATAATTCAACAGCTTCTTTAGTTGTAGTTCCGATAATTGGATCTCCACCAATTCCGATAGCAGTAGTAATTCCTAAACCTTGTTTTACAACCTGATCAGCAGCTTCGTAAGTTAAAGTTCCTGATTTAGATACGATACCAACAGTTCCTTTTTTGAAAACGAAACCTGGCATAATACCAACTTTAGCTTCTCCCGGAGTAATAACACCTGGACAGTTTGGTCCGATTAATCTGGAATTTCTTTCTTTAACATAATTATTTGCTTTAATCATATCTGCAACAGGAATTCCTTCAGTAATAGCAATAATTACTTTAATTCCAGCATCAGCAGCTTCCATAATTGCATCAGCAGCAAAAGCCGGCGGAACAAAAATGATAGATGTATCAGCTCCAGCTTGCTCTACAGCGTCTTTTACGGTATTAAAAACCGGACGATCTAAATGGCTAGTTCCACCTTTTCCAGGAGTAACACCACCAACAACATTAGTACCGTACTCAATCATTTGAGAAGCGTGGAAAGTTCCTTCGCTACCTGTAAATCCTTGAACAATTATTTTGGAATCTTTATTAACTAAAACACTCATGATATATATTTTATGTAGTTTTTAAAATTGTGATGCAAAAATAAGGTTTTGTAATGTATTTTACTCTTTTTGTCATCAAAAAATATTAAGAAAATTGACTCATTTGGAATCCTCGATATAATTTGTCGTCTTTAATCTGCCAAATGGTAGAAAAATGAGCCAACAACATCTCCTCTCTTGGGTTTTCGATCGTTTTAACGTAATGAGAATAACGTATTGATACTAAATCATCTTCGGCAATAATATGGCTTATTCGGACTTTAGACCGCACATAAGCACGACTTAATTCATTGGCCATTCCTAGTAAAGAATCATAATTCATCAAAATTAGCCCTTTACTGCTATTCCAATCTAACAAGACTTCCGGATGCAGATAGATTTTCATGATTTCGCTATCAATCAAGGCATCGGACTTATAAAATTTTTGAACAAATTCTTTTATAGACATATTACTTCAATTTATTTAGAATTTCGGGAATCTTTTTGATATTAGCCAATTGCTTCAACTTTTCTCTTGATTCTTCGATTGGAGTTCCGAAATAAGATTTCCCTCCTTCAACCGATTTTGTAACACCTGTTTGTCCCATAATAACAGCCTTAGTTCCAATCGTGATACCACTAGTGGTGCCCACTTGTCCCCAGATTGTTACTTCGTCTTCAATAACAACACAGCCGGCAATACCGGTTTGTGAAGCGATCAGACATTTTTTGCCAATTACAGAATCGTGTCCAACATGCACCTGATTGTCAATTTTAGTCCCATCCCCGATTGTAGTATCTCCTGTAACACCTTTGTCAATTGTACAAAGGGCACCGATACCAACATTGTCTTCAATCACAACTCTACCGCCTGAAATTAACTGATCGAAACCATCCGGACGTTTTTTGTAATAAAAAGCGTCAGCACCTAGAATCGTTCCGGCATGGATAATTACATTATCACCAATAACGGTATGATCATAAATAGAAACATTAGAATGAATCAAACAATTCTTTCCAATTTTTACATGATTTCCAACAAAACTATTAGGTTGAATGTGCGTTCCTTCTCCAATGGTAGCAGAAGCGGAAACCGCTACGTTTGCAAATTGAAAAGGTTTAAAGTGTTTGGTCAGGGTATTAAAATCTCTAAAAGGATCATCAGAGATCAAAAGTGCTTTTCCTTCCGGGCAATCTACTTTTTTGTTGATTAAAACAATTGTAGCCGCCGATTGTAAAGCTTTATCGTAATATTTTGGGTGGTCAACGAAAACAATATCTCCAGGTTCAACAACATGTATTTCATTCATGCCTAAAACGGGGAAGTTTTGGTCGCCTATAAATTCGCACTCAAGCAAATTTGCAATTTCTTGTAAAGAGTGAACTTTTGGAAATTTCATATTTTTTAATTAGATAATTTGCCAATTGGATAATGGGATAATGTGCTGGTTAGAAGATAATAAACTTAATTATCTCATTGGCACATTATCCCATTATCTAATTAATATACTACTCTTTTACACGCTCCATATAAGAACCTGAAGCGGTATCAATTTTAATTTTATCTCCTTCGTTGATGAACAAAGGAACGTTTACATTTGCACCAGTTTCTACAGTAGCAGATTTAGTTGCATTAGTAGCTGTATTTCCTTTAACTCCCGGCTCAGCATAAGTAACTTCAAGAATTACAGAAGATGGCATGTCTACTGATAGAGGTAAGTCAGTTTCAGTATTTACCTGAACCATTACACTTGTTCCTTCTTTTAATAATCCCGGAGCATCCAGGATGTTTTTATTCAAAGAAATTTGCTCGAAAGATTCTGTATTCATAAAATGAAATTCATCTCCTTCAGCATATAAAAATTGGTAATTATGCGTCTCTACACGCACATCATCAATTTTATGTCCTGCAGAAAAGGTATTGTCTAATACTCTTCCTGTAGTTAAACTTCTCAATTTTGTTCTTACGAAAGCAGGACCTTTTCCAGGTTTTACGTGAAGAAATTCAACAATTTTATAAATATCGTGATTGAATTTGATACACAATCCGTTTCTAATATCTGATGTAGATGCCATTTTTTTATATTTTAGATTTAAGAATGTAGATTTTAGATTCTTATAAAAGAACCAATCTCCCTTTTTTATATTTTAGATTTAAGAGTTCAGATTTTAGATTCTCTGAAAAGAATCAATCTGTCTTTTTGGATTTTAGAGTGTAGAATTTCATAATCTAAAATCTACACTCTAAAATCTAAAATCTTAAATTAGTAATTACCTGAATAACCTTTCATAATTCCTCTTGATGAATTTCTGATAAAATCAAGAATTTCATCTCTCTCAGGAGTGGCTTCCATTTCGGCTTCAATAATGCTTAAAGCCTGTGTTGTATTGTAATTTTTTTGGTATAAAATTCTGTAAATTTCTTGAATTTCTCTGATTTTATCGGTGCTAAAACCTCTTCTTCTTAAACCAACCGAATTGATTCCCACGTATGATAACGGTTCTTTTGCTGCTTTTGTATAAGGTGGTACATCTTTTCTTACCAAAGAACCACCGGAAATCATAGCGTGATCTCCAATATGGATAAATTGATGAATAGCTGCTAAACCTCCAATTACAGCATGGTTACCCACAACAACGTGACCTGCCAAGGCAACTCCGTTTACAATAATAGCGTTATTACCAATTTCGCAATCGTGAGCAATATGCGCGTAAGCCATAACCAAACAATTGTCTCCTAAAGTCGTTTGCCCTGAAGCAACAGTTCCTCTATTGATGGTTACACATTCTCTGATCGTACAATTGTCACCAATAATAGCCAAAGAATCTTCTCCGCCAAATTTTAAATCTTGTGGTACAGCAGAAATTACAGCTCCGGGAAAAATATTACAATTTTTTCCGATACGAGCGCCTTCCATAATGGTCACATTTGAACCGATCCATGTACCGTCACCAATAATAACATTATTGTGGATTGTTGTAAAGGGTTCAATTACAACGTTTTTAGCGATTTTAGCGCCAGGATGAACATAAGCTAATGGTTGATTCATCTGTCTGTTTTATATTTTAAATTAAAATAGTCTGATTTGGGCAACAAACCTAAACAATAATTTTGATTAAACTATTATTGTTTTTTTACAATTTGTGCCATTAATTCTGCCTCAGTAACTAATTTTCCGTTTGCGTATGCGTTTGCCTGCATATGACAAATTCCTCTTCTGATAGGAGAAATCAATTCGCACTTGAAAATTAAGGTATCTCCCGGCAGTACTTTGTGTTTGAACTTAACGTTATCAATTTTCATGAAATAAGTCAAGTAGTTTTCCGGATCCGGAACGGTACTTAGAACCAAAATCCCTCCTGTTTGTGCCATTGCTTCAACAATTAGAACTCCCGGCATAACCGGTGCTTCAGGAAAATGTCCAACGAAAAAGTTTTCGTTCATCGTCACATTTTTCAAACCTACCACATGACGATCAGACATTTCGATGATTCTGTCGATCAACAAAAATGGAGGTCTGTGAGGTAACATGGCCATGATTTTGTGAATGTCCATCAATGGCTCTTTGTTCAAATCATAAACCGGAACGTGATTTCTTTGTTCAATTTTAATGATTTTTCCAATTTTCTTAGCAAACTGAGTGTTCACATAGTGACCAGGTTTGTTAGCGATAATTTTCCCTTGAATTCTAACACCGATTAAAGCTAAATCACCTACTACATCTAATAATTTGTGACGTGCAGCTTCATTAGGATAGTGTAAAGTGAGATTGTCTAAAACACCATTCGGTTTTACTGAAATTTTATCTTTACCAAAGGCTTTCTTTAAATTTTCCATTGTAGCATCAGAAATTTCTTTGTCTACATATACAATAGCGTTGTTTAAATCACCACCTTTAATTAATCCGTTTTCTAATAAAGATTCTAATTCGTGCAAGAAGCTAAAGGTTCTTGAATTTGAAATTTCGTCTTTAAAATCAGCGATACTTTTCATAGTTGCATTTTGAGTACCTAATACTTTAGTCCCAAAATCTACCATTGCAGTAACTTGATAATCGTCACTTGGCATAACCAAGATTTCGCTTCCTGTAGCTTCATCAGTAAACGAAATAACTTCTTTTACTACATAAACATTACGTTTAGCGTCTTGTTCTTCGATTCCTGCATTTTCTATTGCTTCAACAAAATATTTTGAAGAACCATCCATAATAGGCAGTTCTGAAGCATCTAATTCTATAATAACATTATCCAAATCACATCCAACTAAAGCAGCTAAAACATGTTCCGGAGTTTGAATTTTAACTCCTAATTTTTCAAGATTTGTGCCTCTTTGTGTATTAACAACATAATTAGCATCAGCCTCAATGACTGGTTGACCTTGCAAATCTACTCTTACAAAAGTGAAACCATTATTAATTGGAGCTGGTTTAAAAGTCATTGTAACTTCTTTACCAGTGTGTAATCCAACTCCTGTTAGTGAAATTTCATTTTTGATGGTCTTCTGTTTAACCATTATTTCCATTTTTTGGGTTTATTATTTGTTTTTTTAATTCTTCCAGTTCGGCTACGATTTTAGGTAAGTTCTTAAAATGAACATACGATTTACTAAAATCACTTAAACTAAAGGTTGGACTTCCTTGTAAAACTTCGTCGTCCTTAATATTTCTGGCAACGCCTGATTGCGCCTGAACTCTCACATTATTCCCAATAGTTAAGTGGCCTGCTATACCAACCTGCCCACCAATCATACAATTTTCGCCAATTTTTGTAGAACCGGCAACACCTGTTTGCGCTGCAATTACGGTATTTTTACCAATTTCTACATTGTGTGCGATTTGAATCTGATTGTCTAATTTAACTCCTTTTCTAATAATTGTAGAACCAAGTGTAGCTCTGTCAATTGTAGTGTTGGCGCCAATATCTACATTGTCCTCCAGAATCACATTCCCGATTTGCGGTACCTTACTGAATACTCCTTCTTCATCTGGAACGAAACCGAAACCATCAGCCCCGATAATAGTACCGGAGTGTATCGTACAATTATTCCCAATTATAGTTTCAGAGTATATTTTAGCGCCGGCAAAAATATAGACATTATCGCCAATAACAACATTATCGCCAATAAAACTGTTTGGGTAAATTTTTACGTTGTCTCCTAAGACCACATTCTGTCCTATATAACTAAAGCTGCCTAAGTATAGATTTTCGCCATATTTAGTGCCTTCAGAGATAAAAGAGTTTGCTTCAATTCCGTTTTTATTCAATTTTACCTGATTGTAAAACTGCAATAGTTTGGAAAAAGAGGCATAGGCATCTTCTACTTTTATTAAAGTTGTCGTAATTTCTGCTTCGGGTGTAAAACTATCGTTAACAATGGTTACCGTTGCTTTTGTTGTGTATATGTAATTGATATACTTTGGATTAGCTAAAAAAGTCAGCGACCCTTCCTCACCTTCTTCGATTTTAGATAAGTGAGAAACTTCTGCAAGGGGATTCCCAACAACTTCTCCATCTAAAATTCCTGCTATTTGTTCTGCTGTAAATTTCATCGCGACAAAAATATAAAAAATAGATTTTAAATGTTAATTTTAGATAAGTTGTTTTGGAAAACAGATGTAATATTTTGTTACCAATTTAGATAACGACTTCAAATTCAACTGATCAGAAGCTTCGACAACATCTTCAATTGTTTTATCTTTTTTCAAAATTCGTATAGGCTCTGCTTCTTTGCTGTAAGCCTGATTTTTTATTTTTCCTCTGAAAATAAAATAACCTGCTTCTAATAAGGAAACATTATGTTCTTGCGCAAATTCTTCTTTTAAAGACTGAGATTCTTCCATCGGAATTTTATCTGCACTGAGTTTTATCTTTAATAAATCTCTGTTAATTATCATTTTGCTTAAAGTAGACAATATAAAATCGTCGTGTTTCTGCCAGGCTTTTAAAGCACTTATAATATCAAAATCGTCCAGTTGAGAAAATAAATCTAACTTTTCAGCATCGAAATTTTCGAGTGTAATTTTGTTTTTCATAAAATACAAAAGGGGTTCACTGCAAGGCAATGATTGTCCTTTTAGTACCAATTCTTTGGCTCTCTTTAAAACTTTCATTAGAATTAATTCCGCTACCAGACTAGTTTTATGCAAATAAGCCTGCCAATACATCAATCGTCTTGAAAGCAGGAATTTTTCAACAGAGTAAATTCCCTTTTCTTCAATTACCAAAACACCATCGACCACATTCATCATTTGAATCAATCGCTCCGAATTGACATTTCCTTCTGCAACTCCGGTGTAAAAACTATCGCGTTTTAAATAGTCCATACGATCCATGTCTAATTGACTTGAGATCAATTGCAACATGAACTTTCTGTGATATTCTCCTTTAAAAACCTGAATTGCCAAACTCAATCTTCCGTCAAATTCCTCATTTAACTGATTCATAAACAGTAATGAAATGGCTTCGTGATTGACATCTTCGACTATGCTTTTTTCCATAGCATGCGAAAACGGACCATGACCGATATCGTGTAATAAAATTGCGATATACAAGGCATTCTCTTCTTCAGACGAGACTACTACTCCTTTAAAACGAAGTGTTTCTACCGCCTTTTGCATCAAATGCATACAGCCCAAAGCATGATGGAAACGGGTGTGATTGGCACCGGGATAAACCAAATACGAGAGTCCCATTTGCGAAATACGTCGCAAACGCTGAAAATAGGGATGCTGAATTAAGTCGTATATGAGCTCATTCGGAATTGAAATGAAGCCATAAATGGGATCATTGAATATTTTTAACTTGTTAATTGAAGTCACAATTTGGTTTTTTTATAAGACAACAAATATAACTAAATTACTACTTATTCGGTTTTTGTTTGCATTCAAAAAATAAAACAATTTTAGTACTGCAACAAAAGTGTTTTTATCCGGAGGACTGCGAAGTCTTTTAAGGCCCCCTTTAACGCGTTTTTTAGGTAACCTAAATTTAACACAAATTTAAGTTCGGTTGGTTCTGTAAATAACGAACCAAAATCTATCTTTGCTCAAAAAAAAGATGAAATCGATTCAAAAAGAGAGAGAAGATCTCATAGAATCTTTCGGAGTTTACTTCGAATCATTTTATCATATGTCTCCATTAGGTTCCAGAATCCTTGGATTGCTAATCGTTGACGGTATAAAAGAGGGCTTGACATTTGAACAATTGGTAGAGAAAACCGGCGCCAGTAAAAGCTCTGTTTCCACGAATCTGAACTTGCTTCTAAAAATGGAAAAGATAAACTACTTTACGATACCGGGAGACCGGAAAAAGTACTACAAGTCTTCTCCGTTTAGCGAGCGATTAAACAGTTATCTCAAGATTATTGCTTACGAAAGAAAAATCATTGATAAGATGCTCTCCTATCGCGAAAAAACGATGTCAAGTCCGGAAGAGCTAATAAATCTGGACAATACCAGAGCTTATAAAGCGCACGTAATAAAAGTTGAAGAACTGATAAAAGAAACTATATCTGAATTTACAGAAATAGAAAATCCGACAAATCCCCACAAATAATTAATTCAAATTAAATAAGTATGAAGCATATTTCATTTTCTCTGTTAGCCATTATGCTAGTTTTTGCATCCTGCAAAAAAAAGGAAGAACAAGCACCGCCTCAAGGCCCTGCTCCTTTTCCGGTTAAAACTGTTACAATTCAGAATGCGACGGTATATCAAGACTATACTGCCAATCTTGAAGGGCAACAGAATGTGGAAATACGTCCAAAAGTAAACGGATTTATTCAAAAAATATATGTTGATGAAGGTCAGGTTGTAAAAAAAGGACAATTGCTTTTTAAACTAGAAACGCAAACGTTAAATGAAGATGCTTCTGCAGCAAAAGCCGCTGTTCAGGCTGCCCAGGTTGAAGTAGACCGATTGAAACCTTTGGTGGATCGAAAAATCATTAGTGTGGTACAATTGGAAACGGCAAAAGCGAAATTAGCTCAGGCAAAAAGTACATACGGAAGCATTGTGGCCAATATTGGCTATGCAACAATTTACTCTCCGGTAAACGGTGTTATTGGTGGATTGCCTTTCAGAGAAGGAAGTTTGGTTAGTGCTACTAACGAAATGCCACTGACAACGGTATCTGATACCAAAATTGTTCGTGCCTATTTCTCTATGAATGAAAAGCAATTGTTGTTCTTTAATAAAACATTTAAAGGAGCGACAACTGCCGAAAAATTAAAAGCAGCTCCTTTGGTTTCCTTGATTTTAGTTGATAACTCAGAATACGATCAAAAAGGAAGAATTGCAACGATGAACGGTCTGGTGAATGCACAAACCGGAACGACACAATTCAGAGCTGAATTTGCTAATCCTGAAGGGATTTTAAGAAGTGGAAGCACCGGTATTATTCGTTTACCGATTGAAGAAAAAGATGTAATTCTGGTTCCTCAAAATGCCGTTTTCGAGGTTCAGGGAAAACAGACCATTTACGTGGTGGAGAAAGGCAATAAAGTAAAGTCGAGAATCATTGAAACCAATGGGACGACAGCGCTAAACTATATTGTTTCTTCAGGGCTTAAAGAGGGTGAAATTGTTGTAATCGAAGGAGCGTCAAAATTAAAAGACGATGCAGAAATTACACCACAACAAGCCAAAGATGAGGCTGTAACTACAGCAAATACAAATTCTTCCGCTAAAAAATAATAGTAAAGATGTTAAAAACTTTTATAGAAAGACCAGTTCTCTCGACGGTAATTTCGATCTTAATTACCATTTTAGGTATTTTAGGATTGATGACTTTGCCGATCGAGCAATATCCCGAAATAGCCCCTCCAACCGTACAGGTTAGTGCTACCTATACCGGAGCCAATGCAGAAACCGTACTTAACAGTGTCGTGATTCCTTTAGAGGAAGAAATCAACGGTGTGGAAGGAATGACTTATATGACTTCGTCTGCTGCAAATGACGGTTCTGCCAAAATATCTGTTTATTTTGAACTTGGAATTAACCCGGATATTGCCGCGGTAAACGTTCAAAACAGAGTTTCCCGTGCCACCAGCAAATTGCCACAGGCCGTTGTACAGACGGGAGTAACAACACTTAAGAGTCAGACTAGTGCCTTGATGTTTTTTGCTTTGTATTCTAATAATAATGATTTTGACGAAACCTATATTCAGAATTATGCTAAAATCAACCTTGTACCTAAATTACAACGTGTAAAAGGAGTTGGACAAGTAAATGTTTTTGGTGCCAAAGATTACTCCATGAGAATCTGGATTGATCCGGAGAAGATGGCTTCTTACAGTGTTTCTCCTAAAGATATTCAGGCAGCATTACAAGAACAAAACGTAGAAGCGGCACCGGGTAAATTTGGAGAAAATGCGGAAGGTGTTTACGAATATGTAATCAAATACAAAGGCCGTCTTTCTGAAATTAAGGATTATGAAAACATCGTGATCAAATCAACCGGAAACGGGAATTTCCTTCATTTAAAAGATGTCGCAACGGTTGAATTGGGTGGTTTCAATTATGGAACAAAAAATATTGCCATGGGTAAACAAGGTGTTGCTGTTGGTGTATTTCAAACTTCCGGTTCTAATGCGCAAGACATTATTACAGAGGTTACCAAAATTCTTGACGAGACCAAACCCGATTTTCCAAAAGGAGTAGATTATGTAATTCCATTTAATACAAAAACATTCCTTGATGCCTCTATTGAAAAAGTAATTCACACTTTGGTAGAAGCTTTTATATTGGTATTTATAGTAGTGTTTTTATTTCTTCAGGATTTTAGATCTACTTTAATTCCGGCGATAGCCGTTCCGGTAGCGATTATTGGTACGTTTTTCTTCCTGCAGGTATTTGGTTTTTCGATCAACATGCTGACTTTATTTGCCATGATTCTGGCTATTGGTATTGTCGTCGATGATGCAATTGTCGTCGTCGAGGCCGTCCATGCTAAGCTGGACGAAGGAGCAAAATCCGGAAAAGAAGCTACTATTTCTGCGATGAGTGAAATCACAGGAGCTATTGTTTCTATTACTTTGGTAATGGCTGCCGTATTTATTCCGGTGTCGTTCTTGAGCGGGCCTTCAGGAGTATTTTATCAGCAATTTGCGATTACTTTAGCGATAGCGATCTTAATTTCTGCAGTAAATGCATTAACGCTAAGTCCGGCATTATGTGCCTTGTTCTTAAAGCCGCATGCAGATTCTGAGCACGGACATGAACACAAAAATTTTAAAGACCGTTTCTTCATTGCATTCAACACCAGTTTCGACAGGATGAATGACCGATACGTGAAATCTCTTGGTTTTTTAGCCAAAAGAAAATGGATTGCCATTACTGGACTGGCGGTTTTCTCTGCGATCACGATCTTTTTATTCCAAAGTACACCTTCAGGGTTTATTCCGAATGAAGACAGGGGGATTATTATGGCAGATTTAACGTTGCCTCCGGGAACAACGTTGGAGAAAACGCAACTAGCCGTTAATGAATTGGATTCTATTGTTTCTTCAATGGATATCGTTGAATCGAGAATGAGTGTGGTGGGTTTCAGTTTATTGAATAGCGTAAACGGAGGTTCTTATGCCTTTATGGTTATTAAATTAAAAGACTGGAAATACCGAACAGAGGCCAATCAGTCTGTGGATGCCATTGTGGGGCAATTGTTTGCAAAAACAGCTCACTTTAAAGACGCCAGAGCCTTATTTTTTACACCACCAAGTGTACAGGGATTTGGATCTGCGGATGGTTTTGAGCTTAAAATTCAGGACATAGGAGATGATGATTGGGCAACGGTAAGTAAAGTGAGTAATGAGTTTTTGGGTGAATTAATGAAAAGACCTGAAATTCAATACGCAATCACGAACTTCAACCCTACTTTCCCTCAATATCAAATGGATATTAATGTAGAAAGAGCTAAAAACGCAGGAGTTTCTGTGAGTGATATTTTTAATACGATGCAAGGGTATTATGGAGGTCTTTATACGACTGATTTCAATAAATTCGGAAAACAATACCGTGTTATGATTCAGGCAAAACCTTCAGACAGAGCCAATCTGGAATCGATCAATTCCGTATACGTGAAGAATAATTCCGGACAGCAGGTTGCTATAAGTCAGTTTGTTGATTTCAAAAGAATTTACGGGCCTGAGGCGGTTGCACGTTTCAACATGTTAAAAGCAGTAAACGTAAATGGTAAAGCTAAACCGGGTTACAGTTCAGGAGACGCGATTAAAGCCATTCAGGAAGTTGCCGCGCAGCATTTGCCAAAGACCTACAGTTATGAATTTTCAGGAATGACCCGTGAGGAAATCCTTGCAGGAAGTCAGGCGGCTGGTGTGTTCTTATTGAGTTTAATATTTGTATACTTTTTGTTAAGTGCGCAATATGAGAGTTATTTAGTGCCTTTGTCTGTAATTCTTTCATTGCCTGTCGGAATTGCCGGAGCCATTGGTTTTGTAAAACTGGCGGGATTAGAAAACAACATCTATTTCCAGGTAGCCTTGATCATGCTTATAGGACTCTTAGCGAAAAATGCCATTCTGATCGTGGAGTTTGCTATACAAAGGCGACGACAGGGAATGGATCTGGCACAAGCTGCTATTGAAGGTGCAAAAGCACGTTTGCGTCCGATTCTAATGACTTCTCTTGCCTTTATATTTGGTTTATTACCATTAGCGCTGGCCTCCGGTGTTGGTGCTGTAGGGAACCGTTCTATTGGTATGGGAGCAGTTGGAGGAATGTTAATCGGAACGATATTCGGTGTATTTGTAATTCCGATATTGTTCATTGTTTTCCAAAGTTTGCAAGAGCGAATCTCAGGAAAACCAGTAGTAAATAATGAATCTGAAACGACACTTTTAGACGAAGAATATGAAAAATAATGTATATAAAATAGTAACAGTTGTCGTCTCGGCAACTGTTATGCAATCCTGCTTCGTTGCAAAGGAATACAAAAGACCGGATGTAAAAACCGAGAATCTGTACCGAACCGAAGTTGCGGCAAAGGACAGCGTCTCGTTGGCCAATATATCCTGGAACAACATTTTTACAGATCCAATTTTGCAAGGTTATATTAAAAAAGGTCTGGATAGCAATCTGGATATTCGAATTGCCATGCAAAATATCGCAGCAGCAGAAGCTTCTATGAAACAAGGTAAGTCGGGCTACTTCCCTACCCTGTCTGCCGGAACAGATTGGACGCATCAACAATTATCAAAAAACAGTCAGTTTGGAGCTTTGCTTCGTGACAGAAGCACCGATCAATATCAATTGACCGGAACTTTAAGCTGGGAAGCTGATATCTGGGGGAAAATAAGAAGTAATGCACGTGCAACAAATGCGATTTATTTGCAAACAACAGCAGCGACTCAAGCGGTAAGAACACAGTTAATCGCTGACATTTGCTCTACTTATTTTCAATTGATTTCGATCGACGAACAGATTAGAGTTGCAGAAGAGACCTTGATAAACAGAGACGAAAGCATCGTGGCAATTCAAGCCTTAAAAGATGCCGGAAATGTTACAGAAGTTGGTGTCAAGCAAACCGAATCTCAAAAATACGCTACCCAAATTATTATTGCAGATTTAAAAGTAGCAGGTATTCTTTTCGAAAACAAAATGAGTATTCTTTTAGGACAGCCTTCAGGTAAAATTGAAAGAAGCAGTTTTGGAGCTCAAAAAGAAGTTCCTGAAATTACTTTAGGAGTTCCGGCGACATTATTGCGTAACAGACCTGATGTAATTGCAGCAGAATACAATTTCATGTCGTATTTTGAACAAACGAATGTCGCGAAAAGTAATTTTTATCCAACGTTTAAAATTACAGCAACAGGCGGACTTCAAAGTATTGATTTAAAAGAATGGTTTAGTGCCAATTCTATTTTTGCCAACATCGTGACCGGTTTAACACAACCTATTTTTAATAAACGTGAGATCAGAACCAAATACGAAATTGCAAAAGCCAATCAGGAAAAAGCTTACTTGCAATTTGAACAATCTTTGTTAACTGCCGGTAGAGAAGTTTCAGATGCTTTGGCACAATACAACAATGAAATTTACAAAATATCTGTTCGTGAAAAGCAAGTGGAAGCTTTAAAAGTAGCGACTGATTATTCTGATGAATTATTGAAATATGGTTTGGTCAATTACTTGGAAGTGTTAACGGCTAAAGATGATGCTTTGAATGCGCAATTGACATTAATCGAAAATAAATACGCTAAGTATAATGCGGTAATCCAATTGTACAAAGCACTTGGAGGTGGTTGGCAGTAAACCCGTCCGGAAGTATTAGTTATAAAGTAAAAACCATCGAGTATTTTTTATTCGATGGTTTTTTGTTTTTTTATAGTAAAAATTATCATAATATTAATAAATAGCCGTTTCAAAAAGAAGTAAATTGCCAATAGATTTTAATACTTTTGAACAGACAAAACAATTATGGATAAAATAAAAATACTTTGGGTTGATGATGAAATCGACCTTTTAAAGCCACACATATTATTTCTGGAGAAAAAAAATTATGCAGTAACAACTTGTAACAATGGTTTAGACGCTATTACCCTCTTTGAAGAAGATAATTTTGATATTGTTTTTTTGGATGAAAATATGCCCGGGATGAGCGGTTTGGAGACCCTTTCGGAAATGAAAGAGAAAAAATCAGCCATTCCGATGATTATGATTACCAAAAGCGAAGAAGAATATATAATGGAAGAAGCCATTGGTTCTAAAATCGCCGATTATTTGATAAAACCCGTAAATCCAAATCAGATTTTATTGAGTTTAAAGAAAAATCTGGATCATTCGAGATTAATCTCCGAAAAAACAACTTTAGACTACCAAAAGGAATTTAGAAAAATCTCAATGGAACTGGCAATGGTCAACTCCTTTGAAGATTGGGTGGAGCTGTATAAAAAACTGATTTTTTGGGAGTTGGAACTGGAAAACATCAACGATCAGGCGATGATCGAGATATTGGAATCACAAAAAGTCGAAGCCAATTCACAATTTGGTAAATATATCGAGCGCAACTACGAAGATTGGTTTGCGCCAAAAGCCGATAAGCCAATTCAGTCGCATAACTTATTCAAAGAATTAGTAGTACCCGAAATTAAAAAGAAAGACAAACCGATACTGTTTGTTGTGATTGATAATTTACGTTACGATCAATGGAAATCTTTTGAAACAGTAGTTTCAAATTATTATAAATTGGAAAAAGAAGTTCCGTATTTCTCTATCCTTCCTACCGCTACTCAATACGCTAGAAATGCCATTTTCTCAGGATTATTGCCTATAGAAATGGAGAAACAATTTCCGCAATATTGGAAAAATGATGTTGAAGACGGCGGAAAAAACCTTTACGAAGCCGAATTTCTAACTGCACAATTAAAGCGTTTAGGACTGGACATCAAACAAGACTATTTTAAAATCACCAATTATGCAGGGGGTAAAAAACTGGCCGAAAACTTTAAGGCTTTAAAAGGAAATGATCTGGTAACGGTTGTCTATAACTTTGTTGACATGCTTTCACATGCTAAAACAGAAATGGAAGTCGTAAAAGAATTGGCTTCTGATGATAAAGCTTATCGTTCCTTAACGCTGAGCTGGTTTAGAAATTCTCCGTTATTAGAAATCATTCAGCAAGCCCAACTTTTAGGCTTTAAATTGGTTTTAACAACAGATCACGGAACAATTAATGTAAAAAACCCTTCAAAAGTTGTTGGAGATAAAAATACAAGTCTAAATTTGCGTTATAAAACAGGTCGTAGTTTGACCTACGAGCAAAAAGACGTTTATGTGGTAAAAGAACCAAAAGCAATTGGTTTGCCTGCCATAAACATGAGTAGTTCTTTTATTTTCGCTAAAAACGATTACTTTTTGGCGTATGTAAACAATTACAATCATTATGTGAGTTATTACAAAAATACCTATCAACACGGGGGAATTTCATTAGAAGAAATGATTATTCCGTTCTTGATATTTAACCCGAAATAAAAAAGAGTTTGCAGACTCGGTTTTCAGTCACGAATCTTAACTGCGACTGAAAGCTGGGACTAAAAACCGGGACTGAGACTAAAAAAATAGACTATAATTAAAAGTAAAACAAAGAATGAATATCGTTTTTTCAGTAGAACAACTTAAGGAAGTAGCAGAGCAGATTTTAGCTCAAAATCCAAAGAAAATTATCCTTTTTAATGGAGAAATGGGTGTTGGAAAAACAACTTTAATAAAACAACTGTGCAAGACTTTGGGAGTTGAAGACGCTACCAGTAGCCCTACTTTTTCTTTAGTTAACGAATATGATACAATTGATAATAAAATTGTATACCATTTTGACTTTTATCGTTTAAACAAAGAAACAGAAGCACTGGATATGGGGGTTGACGATTATCTGTACTCTGGTAATTGGTGTTTTATCGAATGGTCTGAAAAGATTGCCAGTTTGATTCCTGAAGAACATTCTGTTGTGACCATTACATTGTTGGCGGACGGAAAGAGAGAATTGAAATTAAAATAGTAATTGTGAATGACTTCAGAAAAAAAACATAATTGTATAGATTCTGATCAATTGATTGAGAATGCAAAGAATAATATTGAAAAATATGGTCTTCAAGTTATAATTATAGAAGCAACTGATTATTTGCCATCATTTGCCTATAGTATAGGATTTTGGCAGAAATACAGACATCCTGAAATAATTTGTTTTGGATTATCCAATTCTCTTCTTCAAACTTTAATCAATAATGTTGCTGAAATAATTAAAGAAAATGAATCTATAATTGAAGGAAAAAACTACCCGGATATTTTTGAAAATGCCAGAGCTGAATTTTTAAAAGTTCACCCTGATAATATATCTGATTATTTTGGTAGTGCCATCAATTTCTATGAAAAAGAAGATTTTCCAGCTTTTCAGTTGGTTTGGACAGATCGAAATGATAAATTTCCTTGGGAGGAAAATTTTGAAGAGGAATTTCGTCATAAACAACCTTTGCTTGATAGAAATAATAATTTTAAATTTATAGAGCCTAAAAATTTAGCTACTTTCACAACGAAACAATGGCTCGAAGGAAAGTCAGTTGTTAGAGTTGTCCATGATCATGATGGAGATTGGCTTTTTTTTACTGATGATGAAGTTTCAATAGAAGATAGTGTAATTGTTGCGTTAGAACAATTAATCACAAAAGACAATACTTTGAATCAAGTTTTTGATCTTGAATACGGGGAAGAAGCTGAAAGACGATTTATTGGTGATAAATGGATTAGAAATAAATTTGAACCAGATGATGAGTAGTAATACAGTACAAATAACTCCCTATTCCTCTGACTTAAAAGAGGCAATCAAAACCTTAAATTTGGAATGGCTTGAAAAGTATTTCAAAGTCGAAGAAAAAGACGAAATAGTGCTTTCGGACCCACAGCGCTATATTATTGATAAAGGCGGAATGATTTTTTATGCGAAATACAACGATGAGGTTGTTGGAACCTATTCGCTGATTAAAACAGATGCAACCACATTTGAGTTAGGGAAAATGGCCATTTCAGAACGAGCACAAGGCTTGGGAATTGGAAACAAAATGCTGGTGCATTGTATGGCTGTAGCCAAAGAGAATCGCATTAAAAAGCTGTTTTTATATTCCAATAGAATTTTACTTCCGGCAATTCATCTCTATGAAAAATTTGGTTTTACCGAAATTCCATTAGAAGAAGGAGTGTACGAAAGAGCCGATATAAAAATGGAAAAAATACTGACCTGATTATTAATGCAGTATTAGCAGAATATTTGCATTGATTTTAAAACTTTTTACGTAATTTGTACTCTTAATTTTTCGCACAACCCATGTCAATTACCTTAACTCCATTTACGAAACAACAATTGTTGCCACAAGAAGAAAAACTTGAAATTGGCCGATTTAAAAGAGAGCTTTTTATTGGGATTCCAAAAGAAACAAGTTATCAGGAACGTCGTATTTGTTTAACGCCGGATGCGGTAAATTCATTGACGTATGAAGGGCACCGCGTGATGATTGAATCGGGTGCGGGAGAAAGCTCCAGTTACTCCGATAAAGAATATGCAGATGCGGGTGCTGAAGTAACAAAAGATACGAAAAGGGTTTTCGGCTGTCCGATGCTTCTTAAAGTAGAACCACCAACTTTAGCCGAAATCGAAATGATCAATCCCGAAACGATTATCATTTCTGCCATTCAGCTTAAAACAAAAAAGAAAGCTTATTTTGAAGCTTTATCCTTAAAAAAGATAACCGCACTTGCGTTTGAATATATTAAAGACGAAGACGGTTCTTATCCGGCCGTAAAATCATTAAGCGAAATTGCGGGAACTGCTTCTATACTTATTGCCGCAGAATTAATGATTACCGACGAATTCGGAAAAGGGCTTTTATTCGGAAACATTACCGGCGTCCCTCCTACTGAAGTTGTTATTTTAGGAGCCGGAACTGTTGGCGAATTTGCTGCCAAAACAGCTATTGGTCTGGGAGCAAATGTAAAAGTTTTTGACAATTCAATTACCAAATTACGTCGTTTGCAGAACAATCTAAACCAGCGAATCTTTACGTCTACCATTCAACAAAAAGCCTTATTAAAAGCGTTAAGACGTTGTGATGTAGCGATTGGTGCGATGCGTGGTAAAGAACGTTGTCCGATTGTAGTGACCGAAACCATGATGGAACATATGAAAAAAGGAGCCGTAATTGTTGATGTTAGCATTGATACAGGCGGTTGTTTTGAAAGTTCTGAAGTCACAACACACGAAAAACCAACTTTTATTAAGAGTAATGTTTTGCATTATTGCGTGCCTAATATTCCTTCAAGATATTCCAAAACAGCCTCACTTTCAATAAGTAATATGCTAACTCCTTACCTGCTTCAGATAGCCGAAGAGGGTGGTTTGGAAAGCTCTATACGATGCAATAAAGGACTAAAAAACGGAGTTTATTTGTATCACGGAATCCTAACTAACAAAGCAATTGGCGAGTGGTTTGATTTACCGGATAACGATATTAATTTACTTGTATTTTAAGGGAACTTTAGTGTACCTTTGCAAAAAAAATATTTCATGAAGTTTGTACATCGTTTTGCTTATTATTTGATTGGTCTGATTATGGGATGCTTTTTTGTAGCCCTTGTTTTTAGTGGAAAAGATACCAGATGCAACTATTTTCCAAACGCCAGAGTTTTGAACAGTTTACGTACAAAACCATTTCAATATTCCGAAAAAGCAATTCAGACTTTAAATGAAAAATGGGTTGATACTGCTGATGTAAAAAACACATTGACATTTGGAGACGTTGATTTCGATCAGAGTAATGTGCCTTTCAAAAAAGGAAAACTATACGTTATTGAAGGTAAAACTGCAAAAAATCAGGAAATTGTCTTAAAAGTAATCAACTACGAGAACAAAGCAATCTTAGAAGAAATTACAAAAAAATAGTTTTTACAACCATTCTATCTCAGGAATTCCTTTAGAGCTCAAAAACGCATTGGTTTTACTAAAGTGTTTGTTCCCGAACCATTTCCCTTGATTAGCACTCATTGGTGACGGATGTCCTGATTCTAAAACGAAATGTTTGGATCGATCAATTTTTGATCCTTTTTTCTGCGCAAAAGCACCCCACAATAAAAAGACAATGTTTTCTTTTTGATCGGAAATGGTCTGAATTACAGCATCTGTAAAAAGATTCCATTTTAAATGTTTATGACTGTTCGGACTGTCTTTTCGAACGGTTAATGACGCATTTAAAAGCAAAACGCCCTGCTTTGCCCATTTTTCTAAATTACCCGAAGTTGGCATAAAAATCGAATCTAAATCAGTGCTTAATTCTCTGTAAATATTGCGCAAAGAAGGTGGTATTTTAACAGTATCATTCACCGAAAAGCTCAAACCGTTTGCTTCTCCTTCTCCATGGTAAGGATCCTGGCCAATAAGAACTACCTTTAAGTTTTTGAAATCACAAGTATTAAAGGCGGAGAAAATCAATTCTGTTGGTGGATAGCAGACCTGCGTTTGATATTCGGCCTCTAAAGCAGCGGTTAATTCCGTAAAATAAGTCTTTTGAATTTCGTCTGCCAAAACGGTTTGCCAATCTGAAGAAAGAGTAATTTTCATTTAAATAAAATTTAACTACAAATTACGTAAAGATTTTTGCAAAGTACCAATTAATACTACTATTTAGTTTTAAAACTTTGTAACTTTGAACTTTACAACTTACGATATATAATGATATCCATTACTGAAAAAACATTACAAGATTTACAATTTCCAACAGTGCTTGAAACCATTTCAGCAGGCTGTAATACAGATATTGGAAAACAAAAAGCTTTAGAAATAACTCCTTTTAGAGATAAAGAAACTTTGATGCAGGCTTTAATGCAAACATCAGAATACGTTTCGTCATTTGAGAATAATAATGCGATTCCAAATCATGGTTTTGATGCCATTACGCATGAAATCAAATTCTTGGCTATCGAGGACAGTTTTCTTGAAGTGGGCAGTTTTAGAAAAATTGCAACACTTTCGTCGACATCTAATTTTCTATTGAATTTCCTTAAGAAATTTGATGATTATTATCCAAATTTAAATACCAGAGCTTCAAGAGTCGAATACACCAAAGATATTGTTACTTTGGTTGATGCGATTGTAGATAAATATGGAGAAATAAAAGACAATGCTTCACCGGCACTTTTGAGTATTCGTCAGAGCATGAATATTGTTCGAGGCAAAGTAAATCAGAGTTTTGGCGCGGCGCTTACACATAACAACAGCCTTGGTTACTTGGATGATATCAAAGAAAGTTTCGTTCAGAACCGTAGGGTTTTGGCCGTTCTTGCCATGTATCGCCGTAAGGTAAAAGGTTCTATTCTGGGAAGTTCAAAAACCGGAAGTATTGCCTATATTGAACCAGAAGCAACTTTGCAATATTCACGTGAACTAAGCAATCTGGAATACGAAGAAAAAGAAGAAATTACTCGAATTCTGAAGCAATTATCGAATGAGATTCGTCCGTATTTGCCGCTTTTAATTGAATATCAGGAATTTTTAAGTGATATTGATGTTGTAGCAGGAAAGGCAAAATATGCCAATAGAATTAACGGAATTTTACCAACCATTACAGAAGATAGAAGGTTATTTTTCAGAGAAGCGTATCATCCTATTTTGTATTTGAATAACAAACAAAAAAACGAAATTACGCATCCGCAAACCATTGAATTAAAACAGGACAATCGAATTATTGTTATTTCGGGACCCAATGCGGGAGGTAAAACAATCTCGCTAAAAACAGTTGGTTTATTACAATTGATGCTGCAATCCGGTATGTTGATTCCGGTTCACGAAAGAAGTGAAACCTTCTTATTTGATCGAATTCTAACGGATATTGGAGACAATCAATCGATAGAAAATCACCTGAGTACTTATAGTTACCGATTGAAAAATATGAATTATTTCTTGAAAAAATGCAACAAGAAAACCATGTTTTTAATTGATGAGTTTGGTACCGGATCTGACCCTGAACTTGGTGGAGCTTTAGCAGAAATTTTCCTGGAAGAGTTCTATCACCGTGAAGCATTCGGAATCATTACGACACATTATTCTAATTTGAAAATTTTAGCAAACGAATTGCCTTTTGCGACGAATGCCAATATGATGTTTGATGAAAAATCATTAGAACCAATGTACAAACTGGCGCTTGGTCAGGCGGGAAGTTCTTTTACTTTTGAAGTAGCGTTAAAAAACGGAATCCCATTTGGACTGATTAATCGTGCGAAAAAGAAAATCGAAGTCGGAAAAGTTCGTTTTGATAAAACCATAGCCACACTTCAAAAAGAGCGTTCTAAGCTTGAAAAAACTTCTATCAACCTTAAAGAAGAAGAAACAAGAGCCCGTGAAGAAGGTAAAAAAATGGAAAATATCAATGTAAAAATCAAACAAAAACTGGAAAGCTATCAGGAATTGTACGACAGCAACCAGAAAACCATTTACATTGGACAAAAAATTGAAGACATTTCGGAGAAATATTTCAACAACAAAAACAAAAAAGAACTGATTGGTGAATTTTTGAAAATTGTAGAAATTGAAAATTCAAAACGCAAAAAAGCAACTCCAAAAGAAACCAAAGCGATAATTGAGAAGAAAAAAGAAGTTATTGCTGAAATTACGGTACAGGTAGAAGAAATCAGAAAAGAGAAAAAAGAAAAGAAACTTAAACCGGTTATCGAAAAACCAAAACCAATCTTAAAAGTCGGAGATCGCGTAAGAATGCAAGACGGAAGATCGGTTGGAAGTATTGACTCAATCGAAAAAAATAAAGCAACGGTGAACTATGGAATTTTTACTTCGAAAGTAAGTTTAGATGAATTAGAATTGGTTGAAGCTGTGAAGAAGTAAGTTTTTAAGTTTTCAGTCTCGGTCTCAGTCTCGGTCTCAGTCTCAGTATTCGGTTTTGAAAATAAAAACTAAAAAAAAGGGGCCGAAATTGAAATAAAGCGTTTTAAGTAACGTTTTTTAAAAAGATAACAACGAAGACGGAATGTTTTAGAAAATCGCTCAGAATTTATTTATGAAAGCTGTTTTTGATTTAAATTTTCAATAGAATTTTTTATTTCAATAGATAAAACTAATAAACAACTACAACGAATCTGAAACCTGAAACAAAACAAAAATAGAGGTAAGAAAAACCTGAAACCTGAAACAAGACAAAAAAAAGGTAACAGAACCTCAAAATAAATCAAATAATGCTCAATTTTCCAAAAAATAAAAAAATAATTCTTTTTGACGGAGTCTGTAACTTATGCAATTCAGCTGTACAATATATTATCAAACACGATACGAAGGACATTTTTAGATTTGTGGCATTGCAATCGGAATTAGGGATTTCAATATGCAAACATCTAGGTGTAAGTTTCTCTAAAATGGATAGTATTATTTTATACAATCCGGGTGTCTCCTATTTTTATAAATCTTCAGCAGCTATAGAAATTGCCAAAAATTTTGGAGGATTTTGGAAATTGATTTCTATTTTCAGAATCATTCCCATTTTTATGAGTGATTACATTTATGATTATATTGCTAAAAATCGATACAATTGGTACGGCAAAAAAGAAAGTTGTATGATTCCTAGTGCTGAGATTAAGGCGAAGTTTCTTTAAGAATTTAGTTATAGGGCTACGGCTCTTTTGTAATTTTACACCTAATTTTTTAGCACGCAGATTTAGCAGATTAGGCGGATCTTATTTATCCCTTTAAAAAAAAATCTGCGCAATCTGCTAAATCTGCGTGAAAGAAAAATCAAGTATCAGGTTATAGCATTACGGCTCCTTAATAATTTTAGAGCTATTTTTTAGCACGCAGATCTAGCAGATTAGGCGGATCTTATTTATCCCTTTTAAAAAAAATCTGCGCAATCTGCTAAATCTGCATGAAAGAAAAATCAAGTATTAGGTTATAACATTACGGCTCCTTTATAATTTTAGAGCTATTTTTTAGCACGCAGATTTAGCAGATTAGGCGGATCATATTTATTTTTAAAAAAAAATCTGCACAATCTGCACAATCTGCGTGAAAGAAAAATCAAGTATCAGGTTATAACATTACGGCTCCTTTATAATTTTATTGCTATTTTTTAGCACGCAGATTTAGCAGATTAGGCGGATCTTATTTATGCGTTTAAAAAAAAATCTGCGCAATCTGCTAAATCTGCGTGAAAAAAATCAAGTATCAAGTTAAAGCTGTGGCTGTTCTTTTTAGATTAAATTACTTTGTAACTCAAGGCTTTGGGCTGATTTTAAACGCATGAGAAGGCAGAGTTTACGAACTTGACTCTTAAATTTTGATGATAATTGAGTACATTTCTTAGAAATTATTCTAAAAAAAAAGGCTTTTTCATATGTTGAAAAAGCCTTTTTTTTACTCTTTAGATAACATCAATTCCTTAATGTACTTTACAGGAGCACTACCAAAACTCAAGAATTTTTCATGAAATTGTTTCAGGTTAAAATCTTTTCCTTGTTGTTTTTTAAGTTCCTCTCTTAAATTGTAAATTTCAGTGTATCCCGTAAAATAAGAACACAATTGAACCTGAGATAAGGTGACACGTTTCCATTTTCCGTCAGCTTCGGCTTGTTGTTGAAAAGCTTCTTTGATCAGTAAGTCAAGAGCCGCTTCTTTAGACATGTTTTTAGTATGAACGCTGATATCTAAAATGGTGTTACAAGTGGCTCTTAGATTCCATTTATAGTACATCAACCACATTTCGTCTGAGTTTTTATAACCACTTTCCAACATCATTTTTTCAGCATAAACCGCCCATCCTTCGACCATTGCACCATTTCCTAAAATTGATTTTATGATACTTGGAGATTGATTACTGTAAACCAATTGGGTGTAATGTCCCGGAACAGCTTCGTGAATGTTTAGAATTTGAAGAATATAATCGTTGTATTCGCGCAAATAACTTTCTGCATTTTCTGCTGTCCAACCAGACATACTACCAACATTATAATAGGTGTTTGCATTTTTGTCATAAGGACCTGGTGCAGAAATAGAAGCTCCTGCAACTCCCGCCATATAAGCAGGTTCTTTACGTACTACCAGTGGTTTTGACGGATCAATATACAATAAATCTTTTGCTTTTACATAAGCAGTCAATTCAGGAATTTGTTTTTCAATTTCTGATTGAAACTTTTCAGGTGTAGTGTGTTGCAAGGAGATTTTATCAATAACCTGTTTGATTAGATCTAATTTATCAGTTGGTTTTGGAGCAGTTCCTTTGTATTTTGTCCAAAGTTTATCTGCTATAACAAACATCTTATCGTGAAGATCTTTTTTGTGATCAACGGCTATTTTATAAATTTGATCGACATTATAACCTGATTGAATGTCAAAATTGAATTTTTTAGCATACAATTCCGCTCCTAATCTAAAAGAACGTGGTGTTTTGTTTGGTAATTTTTTCAACCAGTCTGCATAATCTGCGATCGCTTTTACCGATACTTTTGCTTTCTCAAGAATCTCTTTTTTCTCTTCGGCAGTTAATTTACTTTTTTTCAAAGCCTCACTTAACTCTCCTTCAAAGACACTTGAACCGCCTAAGTTCTGGTCTATTGCAAGTTGGGTGTGTTCTACAGTTGGGTTTTTGATATTCTTTTTTGCAGCTTCATAAAAAGCCGGAATTCCGTTCATTTTAGTATTAAAAGCTCTTAAACGAACTTCTAAAGTATCGTAATTTCCGTTAAGAATTTCTGCAAAAGAACCACAAACATTATATTCAGAAGGGTTCCATTCTCCGGATTTTAATTCTTTAGCGCTGAAAATAATATCCTCTAAATGATTTTTTATCATGTAAAAATCAGTTTTATTCTTATCGGATAACTCTTCAATAGTATATTGTTTTAAAGAATCTAATTGTGCTGTAGCAAAATCAAGTTGCTTTTTTTCTTCTTTGCTGTCCGGAATTACCAAAACATTATCAAATTTATGGTAGCCGACATTGGAAGCCCAATCCGGATTTATTTCCCATAAAGAGGTTACAAAGCCCTCTTTATAATGCTCGAATTTCTTATCTAAAGGGGTGTTTTCAGCGGTTTTAGCACTTTTATTGCAAGACAAAAGTACTGTAGCCGCACAAACAGAAACAAACAGTTTTTTCATAATTTATTCTTTTTTGGTAGTACAAGGTTTAAAGGAAGGTAAAATAAGTTTAATATTTTAATAATTCCAATAAAACTTCTTCAAAACGACTTTTTGGTAAAAACTGATCTTCGAGTGCTTTTGTAAACGGAATAGGAGAATCTAAACTGGCTACTCTTTTAACCGGAGCGTCCAAAGATTCAAAACATTCTTCCATAATTAAAGCTGAAATATCACTGGCAATTCCACCAAACATAGTATCTTCCTGATAAATAATTACTTTTCCTGTTTTTCTAACCGATGCAAAAATGGTTTCGGTATCTAAAGGTTGTAATGTTCTTAAATCGATTAAATCGGCTTGTATTTCAGGGTTTTTGGTTAAAGTTTCTAATGCCCAGTGTACCGCTGCTCCAAATGAGATAATGGTTACTGCATTTCCTTCTTTTAACAAGGCTGCTTTTCCAAACGGAATGGTGTAATAATCGGTTGGAACATCTTGGTAAACACTACGATACAATTGTTTGTGTTCGAAAAATAAAACCGGATTAGGGTCGTTTATTGAGGTGTTTAACAATCCTTTAGCGTCATATGGGAACGCAGGATAAACGACTTTTAAACCAGGTGTTTTGGTGAACCAGGCTTCATTTGTTTGAGAGTGAAATGGACCAGCCTGAGTTCCGCCACCGCAAGGCATACGAACCACAACATCGGCATTTTCGCCCCAACGATAATGAGATTTAGCCAATAGATTGACAATAGGATTAAAACCTGTCGAAACAAAATCGGCAAATTGCATCTCTACAATCGCTTTATAACCGTTTATAGACAGTCCCATTCCGGCTGAAACTACAGCACTTTCACAAATTGGAGTATTGCGAACGCGGTCTTTTCCGTAAAGTTCAACAAATCCGTCTGTGATTTTAAAGGCACCACCATATTCTGCGATATCTTGTCCCATGATCACCAGATTTTTATGGCGTTGCATAGACTCATTCAAACCATTGCGTATGGCGTCAATAAAACGAATATTTTCTGATGATGCAGATGGATTAACTTCCTCATGTTGATAAGGTTTGTAAACATCATCTAATTCACCGGCATAGGTAGGAATGATTTCAGGCTCCGCATTTGCAAGCACTAAATTGTCATCAATTTCTTTTTTTATTTCACTGCGTAAAGCTTCATCAAATTCGGTTGTTAAAACTCCTGTCTCTGTTAAATAATTTCTGTAATTCGCAACAGGATCTTTAGCGGCCCATTCGTCCATTAATTCCTGAGGAACGTATTTGGTACCACTCGCCTCTTCATGGCCACGCATTCGGAATGTTTTGAATTCCAGTAAAACCGGATGCGGGTTCTCTTGCATTTCTGCTTTTAGTTGCGCCAGTTTATTATATACTTCCAGTATATTATTTCCGTCTATAATGTGGCTTTCCATACCGTAACCAATACCTTTGTCGGCTAGATTTTCGCAATAATACTGCTCGTTTGTTGGTGTCGAAAGTCCGTAACCATTGTTTTCTATGACAAACATTACCGGCAATTTCCAAACTGAGGCAATATTTAAGGCTTCGTGAAAATCTCCTTCACTGGTAGCGCCCTCACCGGTAAAAACGGCTGTTATTTTTTTGTTATCTTTAAGTTTGTCCGCTAAAGCGATTCCATCTGCAATTCCCAGTTGTGGACCCAGATGCGAGATCATTCCAATAATATTATAGTCCTGTGTTCCAAAATGGAAGCTACGATCTCTACCTTTTGTAAAGCCATTTGCTTTTCCTTGCCATTGTGAAAATAAGCGGTATAATGGAATGTTTCTAGTGGTAAAAACACCCAGATTTCTGTGCATAGGCAATATGTATTCCGTTTCATCAAGAATGGCTGTAACACCCACGGCTATTGCCTCCTGCCCTATTCCGGAGAACCATTTGGACACTTTTCCCTGCCGAATTAAGATAAGCATCTTTTCTTCTATTAAACGGGGTTTTAATATTTTTTTATATAAATCTAAAAGCTGTGAATCGGTTAGTTCTTGTCTGTTGAAGATCATTTGGTTGTTTTTTATAATTTTCAAATATATAAAAATATAACAATTTTAACATTATTTGTTAGATAATTAACACCATGAAAATTATGAATTTGTAACATTAAAAATAGGAAAAAATAGCTACATACGATTTAATTTGATTTAAAGAATAAATCAGGGTTAGTTTTAGAATTTGATTTTCTAGAATCTTGCTCTGTTTGTCCTTTCGACGAAGGAGAAATCGCACAAGAGATTCCGCAAAGAAAAGCGTCAATCTTTGTCGAAAATTGGATCGGTTAGTCAGTAAGTTAGGCTATTTTTTCACGCAGATTTTGCAGATTTTGGGGATTTTTTTTATTTCATTCTGCTAAATCTGCGTGAGACTTTTTTTGATAACCTGTAGTTTAATGATGGATGAATGCCTTTTTTAATTGCCGTTGGTTTTATCAAACGGTCAAGTATAATTGATCAAAAAGGCTTTAGCCAAAAATCTTAAGAGTATAGTTTTAGCTAAAGCCTGTATTAATACCTTTTTTATTCCGTTGGTTAAAGCCAACGGCTATTCAAAAATTAAATATTTTGAAGAAAACAATTTTGCCTAAATGCGCTTCAAATTTAATTTATACCGCAAAATAAGGTGAAAGTATATCCTCAAAATTAAACAGACCTTCCTTTTTATCTACCAGATTTTCGGCTACAAATATGACACCGCTTCCAAAAGCTTCGCGTGAAATACTTTCATGTACAAGTCTTACGGTCTGAAACGGAAATCCAAACACAACTTCATGTTTGCCTACTATTCCACCTGCACGAACCGAGTTAATGTCTTCTTTTTCGAGATCAAGTGCTTCGGCAATTTTTATGGCGGTTCCTGAGATGCCGTCTTTACCTTTAAAATGTTCTTCGATGATTTCAATGTCAACCCAAGGAGCGATTTTCTTTAAAAATTTGGAGGCAAAAAGCAAATAATTTACCCCCAAGGTAATATTTGGACTCCAAAAGACGGTTGTAAGGTTGGAAAGCGATTTTAGATAGTCTTTCTCCTTATTGGTGTAATGAGATATTGCTGAAATAATTTTTATTTTTCGCTCACTTGCAGCCTCTCCGTACGCATAGATCCCGGAGTTGGATGAAAAATCAATTATAACATCAACGGGCTGATTATCGAGTAGTTCAGTAATAGAAGTTGATGCTGTTGAGTATATTTTCCCTGTTTCCTCCGAGTCAATTCCGAGGTATTCTGCGGCAGTTCTGTTTTCGAGCGTTTGGCTCCTTTTCATAACCCATGAAAGAGAGAATTTTTTGTTTTGCAAAATTACCGATGCTACCGCTTTTCCTGTTTTTCCGAATCCAATTAGACCTACTTTCATAATGTTGTTTTTTATAAAAATAGGATTTTTTTATTGCAAATGGGAATATTTTTGGAATTATTAACATGTTTTAGGACTATAACTGCTGTTAAATTATAGAAAAATCAAAAATAAGATTCCTTGTTCTGTAGTTAAATTATTGTTCTAAAAATCAATTTTATAGTAAAATTTAAAATTCAAATATAAAATATTATATACCTTTGTTACTGAAAGACCTTTCTATAGTCTTTTATCTTTTAATAAAAAATGTAAAGTATGCAAAACATTCCTAGTGTAGACTTACGTGATTTCCTTTCGGACGACCCGAAACGTAAACAAAAATTTGTAAATGAAATCGGCAGTGCATTTGAAAACATTGGCTTCGTAGCCCTAAAAGGTCATTTTCTTGATGATCAGTTGGTAGACGAACTTTATGGCGAAATTCGAAAATTTTTCGCCTTACCAGTAGAAACTAAGCATAATTATGAAATTCCCGGAATTGGCGGACAAAGAGGTTATGTTTCTTTTGGAAAAGAGCATGCTAAAGGACGTAAAGAGGGAGATTTAAAAGAATTTTGGCACTTTGGTCAGTATGTTGACCAAGATTCCAAATACGCTTCGGAATATCCGGACAATGTAGAAGTAAAAGAATTACCACGTTTTAATGTTGTGGGTAAAGAAGCGTACCAAATGCTTGAGAAAACAGGTGTTTATGTATTGAGAGCGCTGGCTTTGCATTTAGGTTTAGATGAATTTTATTTTGATCAGTATGCAAAAGACGGAAATTCAATCTTAAGACCTATTCATTATCCACCAATTACTACTGAGCCTGAAAATGCTATTCGTGCTGCAGCTCATGGTGATATCAACCTGATTACCCTTTTGATGGGGGCTCAGGGAAAAGGATTACAAGTTCAAAATCACGATGGCGAATGGATTGATGCTATCGCTGAAGACGATCAATTGGTAATCAATGTTGGAGATATGTTGTCAAGACACACCAATAACAAATTAAAATCAACGATTCATCAAGTGGTAAATCCACCGAGAGAATTATGGGGAACTTCTCGTTTTTCAATTCCGTTTTTTATGCATCCTGTAAGCGATATGCGTCTGGATTGTTTAGAAAACTGTATTGATGCAGAGAATCCTAAGAAATTTGAAGACATTACAGCAGGTGATTATCTGTATGAACGTCTGGTAGATTTAGGTTTAATAAAAAAATAAAACATTTAAATCTCCATTTTTTAAATTCCAAATTCCAAAACTATCAAAACTTGGGATTTGGAATTTAATTTTTAAACAAACAATTTTGGAATTTACCTTTTAGAATAAAAATATTATGGATTTACAAGATCAATTAAAGAATTTATTTCCGGATCATATCGAATCAAATGAGCCTGAAGAAGTTCAGGAAGAGGATCATGTGCTTTATATTCAAAAAGAGCCCATGATTTGCAAATTTGAAAAACGAAAAGGAAAGGCAACAACCATAATCGAAGGTTACGAAGGAAGCGATGAAGACTTTAAAATTCTGGCGAAAGAAATCAAGACCAAACTGAGTGTTGGCGGTACTTTCAAAGATGCCTCCATCATTATCCAGGGTGATTATCGTGACAAAATAATGGCAATTCTAAAAGAAAAAGGCTTTAAAACCAAAAGAGTCGGGGGATAAATTCCAATACTAATTGTAATTGGGATAATTTCCAAATTCCAACTTATGGAGCTTTATTTCAGGTCACACAACCTGAAACCTAAAACGTGAAACAAAAATAACTCAGAGACTAAGAGCCTCAGAAACTTAAAGAAGAATGATACAAGCATCAGAATTAATATTAAATCCGGACGGAAGCGTTTACCACTTAAATCTTCGCCCAGAACACATAGCCAACGATATAATTTTTGTTGGCGACCAAAACAGAGTTGAAAAAATCACTCAATTTTTTGATTCAATTGAATTTTCAACTCAAAAAAGAGAATTTAAAACGCAAACCGGAATCTACAAAGGAAAAAGAATTTCTGTAATGTCAACCGGAATTGGTCCGGACAATATTGACATTGTTCTGAATGAATTGGATGCTTTAGTAAATATCGATCTTGAAACGCGTCAGCCAAAAGAGAAGCTGACTTCATTAAACATCATCAGAATTGGAACTTCGGGTTCTTTACAAGCTGATATTCCTGTAGACAGTTTTGTAATGTCAAAATTCGGGTTAGGATTGGACAATATGCTTCGCTCCTATTTAATTGATGAAGTTACAAATGTTGCGCTTGAGGATGCTTTTATAGTGCATACGAATTGGGATAACAGAAAAGGAAGACCTTATGTGATTCCTTGTTCGGAAGCATTAGAAAAAGTGATCGAATCAGATCGAATATTCAAAGGAATTACGGCTACTGCAGGTGGTTTTTATGGCCCACAGGGACGTGTTTTACGTTTGAATATCCAAGATGAGGAATTAAACGCTAAAATGGATAATTTTAACTTTAATGACCACCGAATTACCAATTTAGAAATGGAAACGGCTGCTATTTATGGACTTTCGGCTCTTTTAGGACATAATGCTTTGTCTTTAAATGCTATTATTGCCAACCGTGCCTCCGGAACTTTTAGTGAAGATCCGTATAAAGCAGTAGATGAATTGATTACTTACACACTAAACAAACTTTCAAGCACGATCTAAATGCAGTATACAATTCTTAAATTTGAACAATTGCTTGGCGAAAGTGCTGTTTCTTTTCCAACAATTGACATTTCGATTTTAGAGGCAAAAAGAACTGGAAAATGGTCTAAAAAAGAGATTTTAGGCCATTTAATAGATTCTGCGATTCATAATTTGGTACGTTTCACAGAAATAAATTATCTGGAACAACCGTATTATCATCGACCGTATCAACAGCATAATCTCGTTGTTATAAACCAGTATCAGGAGATGGATTTTCCGGAACTGATACAGCTTTGGCTTTCTTTAAATAAGCAAATCATCAGACTATTTAAGAGTGTTAATGAAAAAGCTTTGGAATATAAAATCATATTAGCAGATCAATCTGTTATTGATTTAAGATTTTTAATGACTGATTATGTGGAACATTTAGAGCATCATATCAAACAGATTAAAGACTAAGTCTTTGTTTTAAGATAAAATTATTAAAGTATAATTATGACTTTACGAGTAGCGCGACATACCGACAATCTGGAAAGAATAGAACATTTTTATGTCAATATTCTGGGGTTTGAACGCTTGGGCGGTTTTCAAAATCACAATAATTATGATGGTGTTTTTATCGGAAAAGCAGGTTTGGACTGGCACTTTGAGTTTACACAATCCGAGACAAAAGCCAAACATGTCTTTGATGAAGATGATGTTATTGTGCTTTATCCGGAAACTATTATAGCATATATTGAATTAATAGACAGACTTTTAAATCATAATATAGTAAGCATAACGGCAAGCAATCCTTTTTGGAATGAGAATGGGAAAATGTTTCAGGATCCGGATGGGTATCGTATCGTCATCTCACCATTAAAAGCAGAAATAAACGAAATTGAATAATGGAAAATACGCATAAAAAAATCTTGTTCAGATATTACAGTGATTATCTGGAGGATACTATTGTAGAGACTATGTGGGCTGAAATCATCGACTTGGAGAAAGGACATTTTAAACTGGATAATATTCCTTTTTTTGGACCTTTAATTGCAACGGATGATCTTTTCTATGCAGAGTACGATACAACTGAAGAACGTTTGGTTTACAAAAAAACATTGCAAAGTTCTGGGAATTCAATTGTGCAGGTTGTAATTTTAGACAAAGATTTTGATAAAGAAATTATCAGAGAGAAATTAAAAGCAATTCATTGTTTGTCTGAAGGCTTAAATGACACCTTTTTTGCTGTGGAAATAGTGAAGGATATTGATTATGCTATCGTCAAAAGTTTGTTGAGTGAATACGAAACACTTTCTGTCATAGAATTTGCAGAGCCTTGTCTTTCAGAAAAACACAGAGCCGATTTATTAAAAAACTAGTACAATCAAGCCTGAAGTACTAAAATTAGCATACGCATACCCAATTTAACTTTGAATATAATGAAAACTGTAAAAATAGTAGGTGTTCCGGAACACTTCAATCTGCCTTGGCAATTGTGTATTGAAAATGGGGAGTTTGAAGCAGAAAATATTGATTTGCAATGGAAAAATATCCCGGAAGGGACTGGCAAAATGTGTCAAATGCTTCGGGATGAGGAGGCAGATATTGCCGTTATCCTGACCGAAGGAATTGTAAAAGATATTGCGGCCGGCAATCCTGCTAAAATAGTTCAGATTTATGTGCAATCTCCTTTGATTTGGGGAATTCACGTAGCAGCCAAATCAGATTTTCAGGAGTTAAAAGACCTTAAAAATAAAAAAGCCGCTATTTCCAGATTGGGTTCAGGATCGCAGCTTATGGCTTATGTAAACGCAAATGAGCAAGGCTGGAAAACCGATGATTTGAAATTTGAAATTGTAAATACGATCGATGGTGCTGTAGAAGCTTTAACAAACGGATCAGCGGACTATTTTATGTGGGAACATTTTATGACAAAGCCTCTGGTAGACCAGGGAATTTTCAGAAGAGTTGGTGACTGCCCTACTCCATGGCCTTCTTTTGTAATTACGGTTCGCGATGAGTTTTTGAGAAAGAATTCTAAAACAGTTGAAAAAGTACTGGAAATCATCAATAAAACAACTTACGATTTTAAACAAATCCCCAATATAGACCAGACATTATCGGAACTTTTTAATCAAAAAATCGAGGACATTCAGGATTGGTTGCAACTTACGCAATGGTCCCAAAAACAATTGGATGAAAAAGCCTTCAATAAAATTCAAAATCAATTATTTGATCTCGGAATTATTGAGAAAAAAAGTACTTTTGTAGAAATGGTAAAAGCACTATAAAAAACTGCTTTTGATTCTTATGATAAAATTCCCGAAAATCGACTTTCCGCAGTTAAAATCCAAGCTACAGGTGAAATCACCTTGGGACAGGATTATTATCATGCTGTTGAGTGTGCTGATTACCGTTCCGATTTTTATCATTATGCATCAAAATTTCATCGATTTAAAATGGCCTTTTAATTTAGATCGTGTATTGCTGTTTATAGTTGTTTTTACTGCAATTTTCTTTCTACTGATGCTTTTGCGAACCATAATAATCATTTGCATTGCGCTTTATTTACTGGTTTTATTTTACGGAACTGTCATTGGTAATTATGGTTTTACAGAGATCTCGGAAGATTATAATTCGATGATTTACACGATGTCGGATAATCCTTTTCCGCAGGATATTATCGTGGCAAAATTGCTTCCGTTTCCTAACAAATCTAAAATTATAAATGCCATAGAATATCAGAATCCGAAAGTTCGGAATTTTGCTGTTATGGCCACAACGAAGCATTTTAAAGGCATAAAAGGCTATGCCGACTACAGAACAACGATTCAGTGTTTTGCTGTTTTTAAAGAGATTAACAGCCGATGGAACTATGTAAACGATCCTAAAGAAGGAGATTACATTGCAACGGCGAGTGAATCTTTAGAATATTTTTCGGGTGATTGTGATGATCATTCGATATTGATGGCTGCTGCAATACGTTCGATTGGAGGAACTCCGCGATTGATTCATACCAAGGGACATATTTATCCCGAAATCTTAATTGGTTCATTGATCGATTTGGAAAAAGTCAATTATTTGATCAAAAACGTGCTTTTTGTTAAGGAAAGTTACAAGCAAAAGTTGCATTATCACATCGACGAACGTGGTCAGGTATGGTTGAATTTAGATTATACAGCCAAATATCCCGGTGGCCCTTTTATGTATGAAGAGATTCTTGGGGCTTTAACTTTGAACTAACCCATTTGTAGGAATAATTAGCCGGATTAGTGATTTATTACTTTTTAATATAGAACGATAATTAAACCTAAACTTTTAATAACAAAACTCCAGATATAGCTAACTTTTTTTAAATAATTGATTCTAAGTATTTTGAACTTATTTTTTTTGTAACTTGTTTCCTGTTTAACTTATTAATCAAAAACCATGAGAAAATCTAAATTACTTATCTTAGGAATTACACTATTAGCCGTATTAATGATTTCGTGCAAAGGTCGAAACAAACTGGTTAATTCTTGGAAAATTACTGCCGTTGAAGCTAAAATGCCTCTTTCTGATTCAGCTAAAAATGTAATTTTAACACAAGGGAATCTAACGTTTACTAAAGACGGACATGTAACCGGATATTTGCAAAGTGAAATAACAGATGGGACATATGCTTTGACAAAAGGTGGGAAAAGTTTAGTCATAAAAGACGAAACTGGAACTCCATATCCGTGCGAAAGTACTATAACAGAAGATCAATTGATATTAGACAGTAAGGAAATGAAATTGACGCTTAAAAAAATATAAGTTCAGCTTAATCTGAACACCCAATACAACAACAAAAGAAAAAACTCCTTACTTCAAGGAGTTTTTTTTGCCGTTTACCAGAATGATGTTTAGATTGGTACTGACAAAATAAAATAGCACGCAGATTTAGCGGATCAAGCGGATTTTCGCAGCAGTGTTTCTGTTATTATCTGCTACCCGAGCGATAGCGAACAGGCGAAGCAAATGTGTGTGAAAAAAAATCAGTGCGAATCTTTTTAATCTGTGGCAAAAAAACAATTCGCGAAGATTCGAGTAATTCGTGGCAAAAAAAAATACCCCATCTTGTAATTAATCGATAATCTAAATAAATACCATTTAACTACTAAACCAAATGCAGGATATTGAAACTTTTTACCCAACCAGTAGCCAGGACTGGAGAGCATGGCTGATAGAGAATCATAATGTAAAGCAGTCCATCTGGCTTGTTTGTTATAAAAAACAGGCTAATGTGCCCACCATTACCTGGAGCGATGCTGTTGATGAAGCGCTGTGTTTTGGATGGATTGACAGTACCCGAAAATCGGTAGATTCGGATAAATTCATCCAGTTTTTTACCAGACGCAAACCTTCCAGTAATTGGTCTAAGATCAACAAGGCAAAAATAGAACGCCTCGTTGCAGAAGGGCTTATGACTGAGGCTGGTCTTGAAAGTGTGGAAAGAGCAAAACAGAATGGTTCCTGGACTATTCTGGATCAGGTAGAAGAATTGCATGTTCCCGAAGATTTGTTAGCGGCTTTTGAAGTGAATGCCGGCGCAAAAGAATATTTTACGAGTTTAAGTAAGTCTGTAAAAAAGATGCTGCTGTATTGGGTAGTTTCTGCTAAACGACCGGAAACAAGACAAAATCGAATCAACGAAATTGCCGTATTGGCTGCACAAAACCTGAAACCTAAACAGTTTAGATAATCTTTTTTTTGTAAATGAGAATTCCTTTAGTTTGTTGTGCTTAAGGATGTTATTTTGAAAAAAGAATAAAAAAAAGTCCAAAAATATTTGCGCAGTCAAATAACTGCACTATATTTGCAGTCAAATAACTGCGCAATGGAAATTAGAAGAGATGTATTTCAGGCAATAGCCGACCCGACCCGTAGAGCCATACTAAGTTTGGTTGCTGCACAGGCAATGACTCCAGGAGCGATAGCAGCCAATTTTGATTCCTCAAGACAAACGATTTCAAAACACATTCAAATTCTTAACGAATGTGAGTTGCTGCATCAGACACAAAGTGGAAGAGAAATTCATTATCACTTAAACGCTGAGAAAATTAAGGAAATTGACAACTTCATTGAACCCTTCAGAAAAATGTGGGACGAACGTTTTAATAAATTAGAAGAGATCATGAAAAATTATAAAAAATAAACCTCATGGAAAGAAAAACAAAAATTAATGCGGAAGACGGCAAGCAGGAACTACTTATTACGAGAGAATTCGATTTGCCGCTTGAATTGCTTTTTAAAGCGTATATCGAACCTGAAATTGTAGCGCAATGGATGGGAACAAAAGTGATAAAGCTCGAAAATAGAAAACACGGCAGCTGGCAATTTGAAACGAGTGACCCAAAGGGAAATGTTGTATTTCAGGCCAATGGCGTAATTCAGGAGTTTCTTCCTGACGAGAGGATTACACGTACGTTTGAAATGGAAAACAGCCCCTTTCCTCCTCAGTTAGAGTTTTTAGAATTTGAAAAAATTACGGATTCTACCAGCAGACTTACGATGCAAATTATTTACAAATCGGTGGCGCTGAGAGATCAAATGCTGAAATTGCCTTTTGCCCAAGGGATCAATATGGCGCACAACAGATTACAGGATATTGTTAACCAACTAAACTAAAATAATTATGACTAAGAAAAACAAAATTATCTATTGGGTTGCCACACTTTGGCTTGCTTTGGGAATGACTGCAACAGGAATCGTACAATTGATACAAATGAAAGAAGAAGCAGAAATGATACAACGTCTGGGGTATCCGCTTTATTTCTTAATTCTTTTGGGAGTTTGGAAAATTTTGGGTGTAATTGCAATACTGATCCCTAAATTTCCATTATTGAAAGAATGGGCTTATGCGGGCTTTTTCTTTGCTATGTCGGGAGCGGTTTTTTCTCATTTATACTGTGGTGATAGTGCCAAAGAACTTTTTGGTCCGGTTTTATTGATTGTACTGACAGTCGTATCCTGGTATTTCAGACCGGCAGACCGTAAAGCAATTGTGTAATTAGTTTTTAAAATTCAATTGGTATGAATCCAAACGTTGATTTTTATTTTGATGAAGCTAAAAAATGGCAGGAAGAACAGGAGCAATTAAGAAATATTGCTCTTGATTGCCAGTTGACCGAAGAACTAAAATGGGATTCTCCGTGTTATACGTACAAAGGCAACAATATCGTATTGATACATGCTTTTAAAGAATATTGTGCTTTTCTGTTTTTTAAAGGCGCTCTATTAAAAGACACAGCAAGTATTCTCATTCAACAATCGGAAAATACGCAAGCCACACGCCAGATTCGATTCACAAATACAGCTGACATTACTGCAATAAAGGCGACTCTTAAAGCTTATATTTATGAAGCAATTGAAATAGAAAGAGCCGGTTTGCAAGTTACCTTTAAAAAAACGACAGAATTTGCCGTTGCCGAAGAATTTCAGAAAAAACTGGAAGAACTTCCGGATTTAAAAACAGCTTTTGAAGCCTTAACTCCCGGAAGACAAAGAGGGTATCTGCTTTATTTTTCGCAGCCCAAACAATCCAAAACCAGAGAAGTACGAATAGAAAAAGCGATGCTCCAAATCCTAAAAGGAAAAGGATTAAAAGACATTTAAGATCATAAAAAACAAAACAAAGTAATATGAGTAGTAAAAAGAACCAATTATCTGCTGAGCAACAGGATCAGTTGCTTAGTGTATTAGAAGCTCGCTTTGAGAATAACAGCAAACGCCACGAAGGTCTTGAATGGCATAAAATTCAAGCCAAATTAGAAGCTAATCCGGACAAAATTTGGTCATTGGATGAAATGGAAAGAACTGAAGGGGAACCGGATGTTGTGGGGTATAATAAAGAGACCGATCAATACATTTTTGTGGATTGTTCAGTAGAAAGTCCAAAAGGTCGCAGAAGCTTTTGTTACGACCATGAAGCTTTGGAAAAACGTAAAGAGCACAAACCAAAAGACAGTGCTATTAATAAAGCTGCTGAAATGGGAATTGAAATCCTAACCGAAGAACAATACCGTGATCTGCAAAAACTTGGAAAATTTGACGCCAAAACATCCAGCTGGATTATAACGCCTCCCGATATCAGAAAGCTTGGCGGTGCTCTTTTTTCTGATTTTCGCTACAATACTGTTTTTGTCTACCATAATGGCGCTGATTCTTATTATGCAGCGAGAGGTTTTCGTGGGCGATTATTGGTTTAATGATGAAGTTATTTCACATATAAAAAACCTCCAAAATCAAATGAATTTGGAGGTTTTTATATCAAGTCAAAGACTACTGAGATAGGTTTTTCTTATTTATTACTAAGACTTTCGTTTTATTTGTAGATTGTCTTTGTGTTACACTTCGCCAAAGCTGTAAAATCTTAGTTTACAGCGGGACAATTACAATCGTACTTCTCCTTTCTACAAGCTAAATTCACCCCTAATGTAAGCTGGTGATAAGCGCCATTGTCAAATTTGACACTACCAAAAACGGAAGAATACGTGTAGGCAAACAGGAAGTTTCTATAGTTTATACCGATAATAGGTGTCAAATATTGTAATTTTTGTTTTGAAGTGCCACTTACCGGGTGCTGGGTATCTAAACCGGTACGATAAGACAAACCGGCCCACAGCATTCCTTCACTAAAATTCTTGTACGTTTTCAAATTTACATCAAGTGTCTTTTCTTTTGTCATTTCAGTAAATTGAAACATAACAGAAGGTTCCCATGATAACCAATCTGAATTGCCAAAAATGTAACCGGTACTAAAAAGATATTTCCTTAGGTTGCTTGTTTCATGATTGGAATCCTTATTTTGTTTGGTTTCCAAAATATTTTTTGCAGTCAGATGAACATACATGTCCAGATAATTATAGGAAGTTCCGATATCAAAATTGACATGTGTTTCGCTTTCGACGTTTCCTTTAATAATCGGATCTGTAACACCGGAATCCAGAAAGTGAGTTTCATCTAACTGGCTTTGCGTGATACCGCCACTTATTCCAAAAGAGAGTTGATTCAAATCGATAGCGTCCCTTGAAAACATAATGTGATGTGCATAAGTAAGTTGGATTCCTTTTTGAGAATAGTATCCGTTTTTATCGTTAAAAAGAATAATTCCTCCGGCCGATTTTTCGTCAAATCGGGTATTGTAACTCAAGGTCTGAAATGCAGGAGCGTCTTCGTGACCGAACCATTGGTTGCGAATGGTTAATCTTATTTTATCACAATTAGCTGCTCCTGCCATTGAAGGGTGAATGAGATAGTAATTGTCGGATAAATAATCAGAGTAGATCGGAATTCCTTCTTGCGAAAAGCAATGTGCAGAGATCAGTAGAAGGGTAATATAAGAGACAAATCGTGAATACATCATTCAAGTTTTATTTTAAATTTTATTCACTACTAACACAGTAGTTTTAGAAAATAGGGTTGTAAATAAAGCAGTTATTTTGTTGCAAATACGGTGCTGCTCTTTAGAATATTTATTTAAGAAAGTGTTTTAACGTTTCAGTGAAAAGTGCCCGTATAGCGTTTTTCGTGCCAATGGATCATCCTTGTCAGTGTACGTCATTGTAAACCAATAATCTGTGGCCGTAAGAGGAGTGTTGTTGGAGGTACCGTCCCATCCATTAGAATCTTGTGACAATTGAATTATAAATTTACCATAGCGGTCAAAAATTCTTATTTCGGGATTTTTAAAATTATCAAAGTTTTTGATGTGCCAGGTATCGTTTTGTCCATCATTATTTGGCGTAAAAAACTTTGGATAATCTAATGTTAGCGGATCGGGATCTGAAATGGCCTTATTGCATTTCTCTTCTACTTTGACAATTGGCGCTGTAAGCACGCAACCATTTTGGTCTGTAATCATAACGGTATACTCCCCTATTTGGTCTGCTATATAAGCATCACTATTGGCATTAGTAATAGTTGTATTATTTTTTTTCCATTGATACGATTTAATTTGTGTTGATGATGAATTTGCTACAGCCTTTAAAACGGTTTTATACGGATAACAGAAAAAGAAATTACCTTCTATTTTAACTGTTGGTAGTCCGCTATTTTTAGCAATAGTGAGAGTCTTATTAATTGAAAAGGTACAATTCGAAATAAAAATTTTGGTTATTTTGTAGGTACCAATGGATGCAGACGAAACGAGGATCTGTGGGGTGTTAGTTATTGTTACCCGAGGTTGCGAAATTCCGTTTAGTTTGTATTCAATTATATAAGGTCCCGGTTCAGTGCTTTTTATTTCAATCTGAATGTCAGTGCCTGTTCCCTGACAAGTTGATCTGTCAACCTTAGAAAGTACTATATCCGGAGTAGCTACATTGGAATTGATATCTAGAGATTCATCTAATACGGTATCAAATCCTGCTGCAGTAATTTTTGTTAGTCTATAAATACCGATTGGTGCTGGTGATTTGAAAAGTATATGTGGACTTTTATTTATAGTTGTTGCAGGTTGCGCTACTCCATTTATCTCGTATTCTATTGTAAAGGGGCCTGGCTTGGTACTTTTTATTTCAACTATAACACCCGGTCCGATACCGGCACAAATAGATGCACCATAGGCAACAAGTTTAGCACTCAAATTTGATCCGGTAGTTGTTGGGGGTATAACAAGGCTGTTGTTTAATAAAGCATCACAACCTGAAGCGGAAATCTTTGTCAAATGATACGTACCTTCCGGAGCCGGTGAAGGGATAAGAATGTAAGGACTACTATTTGCTGTTACGGTAGGTTGCGGTACTCCGTTTAATTCATACTCGATTAAAAAAGGACCGGTTTCAGTACTTTTTATTTCAATCTGGACACCGGGGTCTGCTCCAGAAGATGGTGAGGCTGCATATTTAGAAAGTGTAGCATTCAGGACCGGATTGGCTGCTGTTGTAGTAATAGTAAGTTTATCGTCTAATATAGTAGTGCATCCGGCAACAGAGATTTTCGTCAATCGATAAATTCCATTTGAAGCGGGTGCTGTAATAAGAGTATACGGGCTGGTAGTTGCGGTTACAGATGGCTGTGATATTCCGTTTATCTCATATTCGAGGATAAAAGGACCTGGCTCCGTACTTGTTATTTCAATCTGAATCCCGGAGCCTTTTCCAGTACAATAATTCCCTCCATATTTAACTAATTTTGCAGTTGCTACAGCTCCAATATATTTTAATTCTATTGGGCTACATACGACTTCACCAGCGCTAACGGCATCCGCCACAGCAGTAAGTGCATAGCTGCCTTCTTTAACTGATTGTATGGTATACGGATTTTGCGAAGTGGTCACATCCGGAAAACTAATCTCCGGAGATACGGCTGTTTTTTTATAACTGAATGTATAAGGAGCTTTGCCGGAGAAATAGACTTTTAAGGATAATTCTTTTCCACAAGTGGCATTAAAACCTTCCATTCTGGCGGTAGGTGCAAAACAGCTGTTAGCACCAGATCCGCCATATACTTCAGCCAGTCCTTTTTTAGGATCAAAAGCTGGTAGAAAGGTTACTATTGCTTCTATTACAGCTGACATTTGATACCTAAAAGAAATAGGATTTCCTCCATTAATTCGATCAAAAACAGGCTTAATAGTATTTATAAAGTTTTGTTCCTGTACGCCAAAAGAAGCGTAAAAAGGCATTATTTTTTTTATGTATTCCTCTACTTCGTTCCACGCAAATAAAGCGTCGTAATAGCCTCTGAAACTATGTGCTGTTTTATTGGTGATGCCAAAAACAGCGGCATCTGTCCAATTGATGTCAGCAACTTTGTTGTCCAGTACTTTTGTTAATCGGTTGGTTTGTTCCGCATAAAGCCGATTGGTTGCAGCAGGTGTAGATGGAGAAATTCGATCCATTAGGTTTGTTGCGCTGATAGCAGCTGAACGGTCTTTGTCAAAAAGATCTTCAAATGAGGAATGATTCATGCCCTGATTATAAGCCATGCCAATTATTTTGACAGCGGCATAAGGATCGTTTGATTTTTTAAAAAAGTCAATCGGATTCCAACATTTAACATATTGCCAATACGCTACATTTCGATAATCATGATAGGCTTTCACAATCGATTGAAATTCAAAACTCGAACTTGTATTTGGGGTACCTATAAAACTTTTTTTATCAATTTGTGGAATAAAACAGGGATAGCTTGTATTTAACTCTGTCCAGCTCCCTCCCATTTCTTGTTGAAAATACCCTACAGCTACAGCACCACTGGCATCATAACAATACAAAGGAGCATTGATGTCATTATGGGGGTATGTCTTTGTAACCCAATTTGGGGCAATAAGCTGACTTCCTTCACAGCTTGCTTGTGATTCCTGAATAGCAGTAGCAAAGTATGCATTGATACTCATTGCATCAAATCCCATTAGGTTTGTAAATAAAGAATGGGACACCGCCATCGCAATAGCCCAACCTTTCCGATTCTCGGGAATATAAACCTGTATTGGAGCATTCCAGGCAAAAACTGATCCTTCACCTATTCGTATTTCCTGAGCAGCCGGGCCAACTGGTTTTACCGTACAGGCAGCACTAAAATTCCTTTCACATTTAAAGTTCTCATGTGCAGGAGGTGTGTAACAACTTATTCCTGTAATGGGATTGCCGTTTAAAATGCCTTCGTCAGGTGGAAACATCCCTAATTCATAATCCATTGTGACACTGTATGTAGTTGTGCCAGCGGGAAGAGCATTTCCGAAGGTCGTTTTTTTTAATTCAACTACACCATTATCTCCATTTTGAATGACGTCTAATCCTGACCACACTGTAGTATTTGAGACAGCTTTCCAATTAAAAGTAAAGTCATAATCTGTAATTGGAGCTGAAGTATTGTTGTGAATTTTAAAGTCCAAAACAATAGTTTTTCCATACTTACCCGTCATACAAAACTCGTAAGTTACCTGGCTGTAAGAAGCAGTAGTGGCGAATAAAATAGAAAATAAAAGATAGCGTAATTTATACAAGTTCATAAGCATTTGAAATAAGATTTAGATTTCGAGTGGTTTTCTTCGAAATTTCCTCACTTCGGGTTTAAGCTGCAATTAGCATACGTTACAAATACCAGTTAACTTTATTTGGTATGGTGCAAGAGTGCTTGGACTGTGTCGTGTCATTTTAACTTTGAATAGTGTCCTTTCTTAAGATTTACAGTTTTACAAACTATGGAAAGAACAAAACACTCTTTATTATTACGATAATTGCATTTACAGAGCGAAATTATCAAACAGACTAATTTTGTTTAAATCAAACTTATAAGTGTGTTTATCTAGTTTATGGATGAATATGTAAATTGTGCTCTCCAGCTCTCTCAAGTAGTGAGATCAGATTTGTTTACCGGATCTTGATTTGCAAAGGATGCTGAGTTGGTATTTTTAAAGATTAAAAAATGGAATTTTAATCTACTCCGGTTTCCTGTATTAATTTTATGTAATTTTGATAGGGAATTTTGCTATTTAGTCTATACAAAACGTTCTTTTTAGGCTTTACTAAGGATGTTTTTGTGCGTTATAATTCATTGCAGCCAACGGGTTAAAACAGAGTTAATATTTTAAAACGATACAGTTGATACAATTTCTAAAATCTTTGCAATTACTTTCTGATACTGAACTTCAAAAATTAGAGGGTATCACCAAAACAAAATTCTTAAAAAAGAAGGAGTACTTCATTAAAGAGGGTGCAATATGTACTGAACTAGTGCTAATTAAAAGTGGTATTTTAAGGTCCTATTATAGTAATATTGAAGGGAAAGAAACGACTAAATGTATTGCATTTGAAAATGAATTAACTACTGCTTATTCAAGTTTTATAACACAAGAAGCAACTTATGAAAATATCCAGGCATTATGTGATACAGAACTAATCATTCTGGAAAGAGATGCGTTATATTCTTTATACGCGGATAGTTTTGAATGGCAAAATTTAGGCAGGAGGCTAACCGAACAGCACTATATTGATCAGGAAAACAGAACGATCTCCTTTCAAAAACAAACTGCTAAGGAGCGCTATGAAATACTAGCAGCAAACCATTCAAAATATATCAAATTCATTCCGTTAAAACACCTCTCTTCTTTTTTAGGTATTTCTCCAAGGCATTTAAGCAGGTTGCGCAACGGCACTTAATTTGAAGACATTTGTCTATTTCTTAACAGGTTACTTCAAGCCATCTTTGTATAAATTAAACCAATAGAGTATACAAATGACAGCAACCACAGATTTCAATTTATCAACTGAAGCTAAGGAACCTTTTAAAGTTGATCCGACGTTAAAGCCAGTCTTCGAAAGACATACTGCAAAAATTAAAGGAGGTATTCAATACATTGATGAAGGAAATGGGATTCCGGTTTTATTTGTTCACGGTGCCTTATCTAATGCCAATACCTGGAGGAAAGTTATTCCAATTCTAAGTCAAAATTACAGATGTATTGCCATTGACTTGCCTCTTGGAGGGAATTATTTAGCGGTAGCAGACAATGTTGATTTAACACCAATTGGAATTGCTATGTTACTCAATGAATTTCTGGAATATCTTGGTATCAACGAAATTATTGTAGTTTCAAATGATACGGGGGGTGCCTATGTGCAGATTTTTGCTTCACTTTTTCCTGAAAAAGTATCGAAACTGGTGTTTTCAAATTGTGAAGTCCTTGCTATTTTTCCGCCTGCGAAGTTTGCATATCTAAAATACGCCGTGAGAGTTCCGGGTTTTACTTTTTTGTTAAGTCGTGTCTTTTCTTTAAAATTTTTGCTGAAAAAGGATTTGATTATGGGATTGTTATCTTTAAAAGTAACAGATCAGGAATTATCAAATTTATACTTAAATAATTTTATTAGCGATAAAGGAGTCAGAGCTAATTTTGCAAGTGCTACCAAAGCGTGGTCTCCAAAATATACCATCGAAGCCGCTCAGAAATTGCGAACCTTCGAAAAACCGGTGTTGATACTTTGGGGGAATCAGGATTTCAAACTTTTTCCCTTAAAATTAGGAGAAAATTTAAAAGCTGTTTTCCCAAATGCAAAACTTGTGGAAATTGCTAACGCGAGAACCTATATTCAGGAAGATCAACCGGATCGAACAATTGAGGAGATTGTGCAGTTTATTGATTATAGATAAATTAAATATTCCAGTTTAATCTGGTAGAGCGTAAACTGGAATATTTTTTTTCTGTTTTATTTATTGCAATGAAGCGATAAATTTTTGCATTTCTTCCTTTTTGCCAATCGTAATTCTGGACCACTTCCCCTCCTCTTCGTAAATTTTGGTACCGATTATATTATTGACTTCTAACTGGTGAAAAAAATCTTTTTTATAATTTTTTAAAGAGAAATAAATAAAATTGGAATTCGAGTGAATACACGAAATGTTTAATTTCTCTAACTCCGCAATGGTATAATCTCTGGTTTTCTGATTTAATGCTTTTGTTTCGTTTACAAAATTTTCATCTTTTAATGATGCTATCGCCGCTGCTGTTGAAACAACGCTAACAGCTCCATTAGCCCAGGTTTGGAGTTCGCTCAGTTTTTCAATTGTACTCGAATTGGCAATGGCATACCCTATTCTTGCGCCTGCTAATCCGTATACTTTTGAGAAAGTTTTGGCAATTATTACATTTTTATTTTCAAGTACCAAGTGACTTACCGATTCTTGGTCAGTAAAATCAATATAGGCTTCATCGACTAAAACAATGGAGTTTTTAGAGGCCTGAGATATGAATTGTATTAAATCGTTTCTTTCGCAAATGGTTCCCGTTGGATTGTTTGGATTACAGATATAAACCAACTTTGTGTCAGCAGTAATTGAACTTAGCATTTTAGGAAGATCAATTTTTTTGTCTGCTGTTAATGGAACTTTGATTTTGGTTAGCCCTAATTTTTCGGCAGTATCCGTCCAATATCCGTAACTTGGGTCTGCAATAACAAGATTGCCTTTTTGTAAGGCTGCAAATTGGCTTACTAAATCTAAAATTTCAGTTGAACCTGCGCTAATTAAAATATTGTTGAGGTTCACCTTGTTTTTTACTCCTAATAAATTGACTAATTCGGATGAAAGCTCCCAACCGTATCTGTTGCTTAAAGTTATGCTTTCGATCATGGCTGTTTTTGCGGCTTTAGACGGGCCATAAGGGTTTTCGTTTGAACTTAATCTAACAGGAGTGTCTTTGCTTTCTTTTTCAGGAAAATGATCTGTGGGTAAAGCAAATGTTTCAAACGGAACGAGTCCAAGTCCAACAACACCAACACTAATTTTTTTTAACCAGTCGCGTCTATTATTTTCCATGAATTAATTTGTTAAGAAGGTTGTTAAATACGAGGTATTAGATAGTAAAACCTTAATTATGTTACAAGTTAACTGTTAAAAATATGAATAATAATTGTTTTTATTTGGTTAATTCTAATTTTTAAGTTTAAACTTCTACATTTTAATTCTTTGTCCCTTAAAGCATAAAGGTATAAAAAGACGATTTGATCGAGTTACTGTTAGCAGCTTCTTTATTTTCTATATTTTAATTTTCTAACTTCCATTTCTTGTTCAATACCGGTACTATTGCCAAACCCTCTTACAGTTTGAAGCTGTTGAGCGCAACCAGGACTTAAATTTCCATTACAGACTAATTCTTTCAGCTGGTCTTTGTAGAGTAATTCACCTCTTTGGTAAATATGTGTTAATAATATTGCTGTTGGCAGATCTTCAATATTTTTTCTGACATAGTTGTAACCCACTTTTCTTTCTGTCGGGAAGCCGTATTTCTCGACCATATTTTGGAATCTTAAGGAAACTGCTTTCATTTCAGAAACTAGTATTTCAATTGCATAATCGTGCTCTTTTGTTCTCCACTGGTGGTAATGGGTATTGATTTCTTTATCAAATTTCTCTAAGTCAATGAGATCTGCTTTAAATTTTAAATTAAAATTAGCGTTATACAATTTTTGATATTCCGGAAATTGCTCGTTGAACTGTTTGTACCACTTATAGTTTTCAAATTTTTTAAAAAAGAGTAATGGGATCCCTCCTTTTGCTAATTTTATTGCAATTTGTTCCATCCAAATTTTGTCTTCGGTTTGGTCCGCTACTTTTAAGGCAAGATTCAAATCTGTACCCAATGCAAAATCCGTATTTTCAAAAGCCTGTTTAAAAAGTTTATTGGCTTCTTTATAGTTTTTAACAGCATTTTGCTTTTTAGCAAGTTCAATAAACGTATTGTATTTTTCACAATCGCATTTTTGAGAAAAAGCAAGCGCACCGAAAAAGAAATTAAATAACAATAACAGGAGTATTTTTTTCTGCATTTTTGAAGTTTTGAAATTATACTGTTGTTGGAAAGATGCTTTTTTTTTATTTAGATTCTTTTCTTAGAGAATTCAAAATCTCTTTCATTTCCACAATATCCTCTTCAGTACAATTCATTTTTGAGAGATGAACATTTACAAATAAATCATTGCCAAACATGGCGTATCCATACATGTGCTTTTGAGTAAATTTAGTTCCCTCAATGTTGATTTCGTTTTCTCTAAACATAAAATCATCAGTCATTTCGCCCCAACTTTTATCATTTGTTTCCATACTTTTCAAATTGGAGTAATTTTTAAAATAGGAATAGGGAAATACCGGTGAGTTTTCAGGAAAGTCTTTGTTTGCATCTTTAAACTTTTTACCAAGTACAAGTTTAGGGACTTCAACCAGAGCAAGTTTTTCTTCTTCGTCAAGTTTATAAAATAAAACAGAGCATACAAATCCATCTTTTTCAGCGGAGTAATAATAATCGGAACCCCTCCATTCTTTGTTGAATTTTTTAAAATGATCCGACAATAAGCTTATTTTAACTCCATTCTGTTTGGGGTAAATAAATTCAAATGTCTTTTTTTCAATACAACTGAATGATAAAAAGCCTAAAATAAATATTCCGAAAAGCATTTGTTTTAATTTCATTGTATTTAAATGTTAGTTTTTTATACGCTGTCAAGGTTCTGATGCTTGACAAACGTAATAGGTTGTTAGACGAATTTTTTTGCTAAAGTATAGTTACTGTTTGGATTTTTACTACGGCTTTCCGGATTTTGTCGAATTATTTTTCGGTTTGAATTTTTCTTGCTTCCAGACAAATCCTTTTGGACGACTTTAATATTAGTTTTAGCGAAGATATTTCTTATATTAGCCTCCCAAGCAACAGCTTATAGTCTTAAACAGGCTGGTTTTAAAGGGTTGTAGTTATTTTATTTCTAGTATAGACGTTTTATATATTCTAAACATTACAATTGAAAAAAGTATTAAAAAAAGGAATTAAATTTCTTGTTTGTATTCTCGTCTTGGGTCTGATTTATAGTTTTTCTTTAAAGACTTATGATAAAAATTCGGGAAAAGAAACTTTGGAGTATTGGAAAAACAATAAAAAATTATACGAATCAGTCCATCAAAATCAGGATTTATCGTTTGCTAATTTAGACCAATATATAGTTGAAAATGACTTGATTTTACTGGGAGAATTTCATGGAATAAAAGAGACAATTGATATTGATATCAGTTTAATTAAATATTTAAATCGTAAAGTTGAAATGAAAATACATTTGGCAGAAATTGATTTCAGTCAGGCTTATTTTCTAAATCAATATTTTGAATCAGGAGAGGAAACTCTTATTGATTCCGTTTTAAACAGTTGGATTGTTTATCATGGACATCACAATCGCGACTATAAACGTAAATGGATTGAGATTTACAACCTAAATCAATCTAATTCTCCCGATCGACAAATAAAAGTTTACGGAATAGATAAAATTCAAAATCTAAAACTAACTCAAAAGCACTTGAAAATTCTATTGAAAGAATTAGGGCTTTCTGATGTTTTTCCAAACGATGAAGCGTTATTTCTTAAATGGGCGAAAGAAAGACTCCCGAAAATGATTTCAAATGGCGATATAAAAAATAAGGATATTGCGGAAGATGTTTTATTTATTCAAAAAAATCTTGCTGACTACACAACATCATCAAGAGAAAATAGAATGTACTTAAACTTTAAATATTTATATGAAAGATATAATTTTAAAGAGGAAAAAATCTATGGCTATTTTGGAGAAGCTCATGTACTGCAAAAAGAAATAAATAGAAAAAAGGATTTTGGTGCTTTGGTTGAAGAAGACGTTAATTTTAAGAACAAAACCTACACAATTATCTCAAGGTATTTGGACAGCGATATGTCTGCTCCTTCTAAATTTTTGCCTTTCTTTTTGCGAAGTGAAAATGAGCATACAAAATCAGGTATTACTTGCGATAATCCATTTCTTCTTTACCATAGCGGTATTAATGAATTTAAACAACTAACCAAGAACAATACAAATACTTTTTTTGACTTGAATCAAATCGATTCTCCCTACAGAAAATCAAAAAGACTGATTAAAAGCTTTGGATTGTTTAGCCTACTCTCGGGAATGAAAATTACCGATGAAACCTCTTCTACTGCAGATTATGCTCAAGGTTTAGTGTTAATTAGAAATTCGGATTGGGCGCAACCAAATCAATAATGACAAGGCATAGATATTCGTATTTACACACTTTAAAATATGAAAAAAAAGATACTCCTATTAATTTTGGCTACAACAGGATTGTTTTCCTGTAAGCAAGGAATTCTTGTGGAAAGATTGATTTAAAAGACTTTACATTACAGAAATAAAAAAAACTCCTTAATTCTTTAAGGAGTTTTTGCAAAGTATCTGAATTTAGAATCAATCACTTACTATTAGTTTTAAGAGCTCGATATCGAGACAATTTCTTTATTTTTTTATCGAATTATTTTTATAAAAGCACTGTATACATCTTCTTTAATCGAAGTCCGCATGTATGTCATGTTTTCGTCTTTTTCTTTTAAATCAAATTGAACCAAACCGGCATCACAATAATAAAACACGGAATCATCAATAGGGAATTCTAAATTTGAAATCGGTAAGGTGGTTAATTTTATTTCGAAGGCTATTTCGCCATTATTGATGTCTAATTGAAAAAGTCTTCCCTTGCGGGTATATCCCCAGATATTATCATCCTGCTCCGTAATATATTGGATATTGTCGTCTTTAAAATCCGTTTTCCAAAGCTGAGTTCCTGTTTTCGAATCTAACGAGTATAAAGAAGAAACTGTTGGGCCTTGAGCTGCAAAATATACTTTTTTGTCTTTGCACAAGATGCGCTCTTTAACATTATGCTGATTTTCATCCAGTTTAAATTGCCATAATACATCCGGTTTATTAGGGCTTAGGGCAAAAAGTATACCTTCTTCATTTGCTGTAAAGACATTTTCGCCATCTGTAACAGGTTTCCCGTCCACCGCTTTCTCGAAGGTTTTTTGGTAAAGAACTTTTCCTGTATTTGCATCAAAACAATAAAAATTAGACGCGCTTTGGGCGAAAACTTTATTGTCAAAAAAGAGTACCGGAATGTCATTGTTCGGGGTATCAAACTTATAGGTCCATATTAAACTGCCATTTTTTATATCAAGTGCATAAATGTTACTGCTTTGGTCTTGATTTTGAGCCGTAATATACAGTTGTCCATTATTTATAATCGGAGTTTGATCTTTTAGTACAACCTGATCTGTAATATTACCTAATCTTGATTTCCAAAAAATAGCTCCGGTTTCGTTGTCAATAGCGAAAATTTCACCGTTTATAAACGGAACGTATAGAACTCCATCCAGCAGTGTTATTTTATTGGCACACATTTCAGCATGCGAATCCGTGGCTTTTACGGTCCAGATAATTTGTTCCGAATCTAAATCAAATGAAAAAAGAATACCGTCGTAATCGTGAATCAGAATCGAATTTTCGTATAACGGAACTTTTTTAAGCGGGTTTATCGCTTTATTAAAAACCTTATCATTCTTAGTGTCTGAAGGATCGGTCTTACCCAACGTTGCTGCGGTTGGCGTTTGCCCGAACAGATTTACAACAGTAAATACAAATAAAAGAGTTATTAGTTTTTTTTTCATTTTAAAGATTTGGGTTGATAATTTAATTTCTTTTTGGGTTATATGAAAATACGGCTTCTTTTTCACATTATCCTGTCACGCTTACAAGTAATAAATCTTGATAGTAAACTTAATTCGTTTAATTTAAGCGGTATAAGTATGACAAAAACCAGAAATTATTTCGCTACTAATATAGAAACAATTTTCGCCGGTAAATCAATATTTAGAAAATTAAAGACATAAAAAAACTTCCTAATTTATTAAGGAGTTTCTTGATGGGCTATGAGGGGTCCGAGTCCCAGACTATGCGATAAAATTGTGATTTTCTTGAAACTTCTTCAATTGCAAATTTTAAATTTATGTTCCTAATGTGTTAAAAAGCATTTGACTAAAGTACGTTAAACGGGTAATAGTAAAAATTAGGTGCGTTTTTTTGCTACGAATTACTCGAAATTTTTACGAATTGCTTATTGCTATTTAGTGGGAAATTTTTACTGCTAATTAAAGGATAAAATGACTAGCTCATCTGTCGTGAAAAAACAATTTGCGCCAATTAGTGAAATTCATGCCAAAATAATCATAAAAACAGGAAACACAAATCGCTTATTTAATGTGATCATTGTCTCTGGTTTCAAATGAAACATGTTTTTTCGTAACTTAGTTCTGTTCGTTAGCTTCAAAAGCAAAACCAGAATAGGTTCTAAAATAGTTTCACTGCAAAAAACACAAAAGATTATGGTTAAAGAAATTACATCCAAAGTAATTGGAATATTAAGACAAGACCAAAGTTTACCAGATTGGTGGAAAAGCGCCGAAATTGAGATTCCTTTCTTCGACAATCGTAGACTGATCATCACCTTTACGGATTATGAACCTGAACTTGATCCGACTTTTATGGAAGAGGCGGATCAAGCTTTGGTAAATTTTATGAAACTTACTGTGGAGGATCGGAAATCAATCTCGGAACTTGCTTACAAAAGGTGTATGGCTTTTTTAGAAGCTGTTGAATTTGACAAAGCTGATGATTATTTGAGGCAAATAAAAAACAAAGACGAAATCTGGAATTTTATACAACCAACAGAAATTTATGTTGTAAACGAGCTCCATAAAGGGAAAGGTGTTGATGTAGAAGTTGCCTGTCAATGTGATTGGGAACAAGAACATGGACTCCAACTTTTATTTAAACAAGGAAAAAAGCTATCCAAGATTCATTAATTTTTAATATTGCTTCTTAAGCCTTTTTTACCCTTTGCTAGCTATGTCTCTATGTGTTAGAAACGGGTATTTACATTCGCAAAAAGTAATACTACTATGAAATATCAGGCGACGAAGCTGTCGTTTTTATTTCCCCTTCGATTAACATTTTTAAAAGCTTGAACGAATGCTGGTATTTTTCTTTGATATTTACTATTCCAGTTGCTAAAATCCAGCCTGATGAATAAACCGCTTCTTCAAGCTCTTCTGGGGTCTTAAACTCCATTTTAGCAGTTTCAGAAAGTATATTCATGGCTCTTTTTCTCATTTCGTGTAAATTAGCACCAGTCATATAATTATCTCTTAAGGCGATTTTTACAATTATTAAGTCGATCAATTGAACTAGCTGAATTTTTCTTTCATTATGGGTAATAAATTCTTCAAGTTCCAATGACATTCCACCAATTATCATGGGGAAAGATTGTAATGCTAATTCGCTTTTGAATTCATTAATCCATTCTATTGAATCAAGTTTTTGGTCTTCTATTTCATTTATCAAGCAAAGTTGCATAGCTTCAACAAAACCATCTCTTGCCCAAAATCCATTATTTTCAAAATTAACAAAACTACTTGCCATATTTTACTTCAATTTTTTACTAAGCTTATATATGAATCTTATAAAACTAGTTCCATTTTTAGCTAATATAGAAACAATTTTATAAGTAACTATTATCAAATCTTCTTTTAAATAAAATTAGAAATTCTTTGGACAAACCTGAATATTTATTTTCTTTATGGTACTAATTAAATTCTTTTTAGAGCTATTTATATTCAAAACTGATAGAATGGCTATCAAAAAACAGGGGCAGTTGGCGTGATTTTATTAGCCATGAGATTCATAGCGAGGAAACTAAAAAGTTAGAAAAACAAGGAAAGCTCCACCAAGTACCTATTTAAATTCATTAGAAAGAATTTTAAATCCGTTTTAACCGTGTCTTCGCGATAACAAATCTGTTGAATCCGTGTATAAAATTAAGTTACGATACCCGTATGTGAAAATTATACATAATTGGACGCGGATTATACGGATTTGCAATAGCAAAAGCGTTGACAAAACGGTTTTTTTATATTAAAAAACAACTTTGATCGATTAAGATGGAGTGCTTTTATTTTTTGCGTGTTTTTTACCTGATCCGTTTTGAATCTGACAATTATTTCTCGCAAGTGGCACAGCCGCGAAATTAAAAAACAAATACTTGGCGACTCCACAGCTTTGCGAGATTTTTTTGATTCTCCAGAAGTTAACAATTATCCAAAAAAAGAGACATAAAAAAACTCCCTAATTTCTTAAGGAGTTTCTAGGTGGTCCTTACGAACCTGTTTGCAAAACATTTTTTGCATGATTTAAAGAAAATTTCTACGATCTAAATGATTATTTCATTGCTAAAATGACTGTTAATAATGCAAGTAAAAAGATACCTAAGAATGAAAAAAACATTAGCTGAGCGTTTTTCTTATCATCAGTTTTGAAAATTAAAAGTATAGGATCGTTTATTGTTTTTATCTCTGAATCACTTATTGAGCGAAGTGAAACAATTTTACCATCCATTGAATACGTTGAAGATTTATACTTGTTATAAAGCTCAATGTGATTTTTTTTTAAATATGATGATGAATTAAAAGCTGTTTTCATCCATCTAAAAATGAAAAAAGGATAAAATAATAATCCAAAAATGATTGGAATATATCTTGAAAACTCCAATCTTAAAACTATTAAAAATATTGAAAAAAGAAAACTACATAAAAGAATAAATTGTATTTTTTTATAATGGGACATATTTTTCTAATTTTAAAAGTTAACAATTTATTTCATCTGGGAGTTGACTAGAAAGCATATTTAATAAGGAAAGCATAATAAAGAGATAGATACAAAATGTGTCATGTATATTATCTTTGTAGTAACCTTTTATTTAAAAAGGCAGTAGTTTTTTTATTTAGTTTTATTTTCAGGAAAAATAAGTTCGTTTTTAACTTAAAATTCCCATTTAACATCCTTCATTTAGAACTAAAATTCCTTTCAATTTTAAATGTTTTTCCATTAATATTAAATTTGAAACTTTTTTTTTATACGATAGAAGTTTCTATCCGATATAAAATAAGCATTATTACAGCAGTTATCCTGAAACTGCACAAAGTAAGAATACGCCAATAAGTAGACCTTCCGTTTCTATATCTCCAAATTCTTTCATAGTTTCTTTTCTGTTTTCTTTCAATGTAAATTTCGACAGAATATATGTTGAAGGAATAAAAATCAATATTGCAATTATCCACAAATTTTCCAAGCACAAAACTATCTTTAAATTCAGCCTAATGCCTAAATCACTTACAATGGCTATTAGCTGTAGTTGATTTACCTGACATTTACTTTATATGGAATGTAAATTGTTGCTTCTTTTTCACCTTTATAAATCCAAGGTGGCAAAACACTTAAAGCTTCTAATATTGTATAATAAAGTAATTTTTTAGATAGTTTGTTGTGCTCAATTTTATGTAGTTTACTTTCAGGATTGGTTTGAACAGTAGTACTAAATTTAAGTGTAGTTTTTGAACTTTTTTCATTTTCTTCGTTAAGAATAAATGTACTGGAGCTATTTTCTTCAATTCGATATTTTGCTAGATATTTTAAATCTGCATATGTATCCCAAAAATCTATTGGAACTTCGGCGTTTTCTATAAATAAATCATAGGATAAAAATACGCCTCCTAAAAGTGTTGAGCCTTTAAGTTTTTCCTCAACTTCGTTTAAGATATATTCTGAATTTGCGTAATTGTATTGTGTTACTATTTTTTTTCCTTTTTTATCTTTTACAGTCCATATATTAATAGGTTTGTCCATTTCATATTCACCATCAATTACTGGAATTCCTTTTTCATTATAATATTTCCAAACTCCATTTTTTTTGCCATTTATAAAATTACCAGTAAATTTTACTTTGCCATTCATAAAGTATAATTCCAACAAACCATTAAGTTTGCCTTCGGAATAATTTATTTTACTAATTAGTCCACCTTTATAATTATATGAAATCCATTCTCCATCCGGAAAGTCATTTTTAAAAGCACCGATAGTATTTGTTTTCTCATTGCAAATTCTTTCATATTTCCCATCATAAGTAGGTGAGTTATTTTCGATTTTGTCTATACAATTACAATAATCAAGTTTTTCTATTTGTTGACTAAACGAAAAACTTGTGAATGAGATTACTACTAATGTTAAAAGTGTTTTGTTCATAATTTTAAGGTTTTTTCTGATTCTGCGATTCAATTATTGCTAGTATTCTGGCGCTACACGAAGTTTGGGATTAGTGATGCGAGATGTTCCAATTATCCTCAAATTTTGCAAGTACAAAACCATTTTTAAATTAAGCAAATTGCCTAAATTTATTGCGACGGCTGTCATGTGTTTTCTTCTACTAAGATTGATATTTTCTAATAATATGCTTCATATTTAAAGTAAATAAAATTGCGCAAGAGAAACCTTGTAGAATAATTATTAATCTATCTTACTATGGGTTTGTATGGACTAAATAATAAAGAACACGTTTTTACAATACTACATAAAACAAAATACTATGATTATTATATTTTTTATAAATTGAGATTTATTTTTGAGACAATAAAAAATTTAGCGAAGCAATTTGCGAAGTACATTAACAAAAAAAAAACTCCCTAATTTCTTAAGGAGTTTCTTGGTGGGCGATGAGGGGTTCGAACCCCCGACCCCCTCGGTGTAAACGAGGTGCTCTGAACCAGCTGAGCTAATCGCCCTATTTTACTAGGTTGCAATCGTATTGTGATTGCGAGTGCAAATATACAGCTAGATTTTGTATTTGCAAGCATATTTGTGAAAAAAGTGAAATAATTTTTTGAGTTTTTCTTTAGCGAACTCTTTTACAGTAAATTAATGTAATCCCATTTGCTTCATAATTATTCAGGTTCCGTTAAAAAAATCACAAAACGGCTAAGTTTAGCATATAACTTTGGTTTCAGTCGCTATAATCATACCTTTGTATATCTTAATTGTATATTTAAAATGGCCAGATATAAAGAAAATGATTTGCCAAAATCAAAGATTACCGCTACTTCTCTCAATAAAGCAAAACTAATATTCAAATACGCCGGAAAACACCAATGGAAATTCTATGTTGGTTTATTCTTCCTGTTGCTAACAGGAGCTACTGCCCTAGCCTTTCCTAAGTTAATGGGAATGTTAGTCGACTGCGTTAAAAACAAAGACAATACAGAAACCAATAAAATTGCTTTAAGCTTAGTTGCTATACTATTTCTTCAGGCCTTCTTTTCTTTCTTTAGATTGTCTTTATTTATCAATTTTACCGAAAATACGCTGGCAACCTTGCGTTTGTCTTTATATACCAATTTGGTTAAGTTGCCTATGACGTTCTTCTCTCAAAAAAGAGTTGGTGAACTTAACAGTCGTATCAGCGCTGATATTACGCAGATTCAAGACACGCTGACCAGTACGATAGCAGAATTTTTACGCCAGTTTATATTGATCATCGGAGGTGTGATTTTATTGGCTACAGAAAGTTTCAAGCTTACTTTGTTAATGCTTTCTGTTGTGCCCTTGGTGGCTGTTGCAGCCGTAATCTTCGGAAGATTTATTAGAAAATACTCCAAACAAGTGCAAGATCAGGTGGCCGAAAGCCAGGTTATTGTAGAAGAAACCATGCAAGGGATTAGTATCGTGAAAGCATTTGCTAACGAATGGTATGAAATTGCAAGATACAAAGGCAAAATAAACGAAGTGGTTAAACTGGCGATTAAAGGCGGTAAATACCGTGGTTACTTTGCTTCGTTTATTATATTCTGTTTGTTTGGTGCGATTGTAGCCGTAGTTTGGTACGGGGTACGATTGAGTATTGCGGGTGAAATGAGTGTCGGTCAATTGATTTCATTTGTGTTGTATTCTACTTTTGTAGGGGCGTCTTTTGGAGGAATAGCCGAATTATATGCTCAAATACAGAAAGCAATTGGTGCTACTGAAAGGGTTTTTGAATTATTAGAAGAAACACCGGAGGAAATAAACGTTGAAGCAAACGGGGCGCATGAGAAAATTAAAGGAAATGTAGCGTTTAACAATGTAGCATTTAGTTATCCTTCGCGCAAAGAAATAGAAGTGCTTAAGAATGTAAGTTTTACAGCAGAATTTGGTCAAAAAATAGCAATTGTAGGGCCAAGTGGTGCCGGAAAATCGACTATTTCATCTCTTTTACTGCGCTTTTACGATATTTCGTCAGGGGTAATTACCGTTGATGGAAAGAATATTTATGACTATGATCTGGAAAATCTACGTGGCAACATGAGTATCGTTCCGCAAGATGTGATTTTGTTTGGAGGAACGATTAAAGAAAATATCGCTTACGGTAAACCCGACGCTACGGACGAGGAAATTATTCAGGCGGCGAAACAAGCAAACGCATTCAACTTTGTGAATGGTTTTCCGGAGAAATTCGAAACTTTGGTTGGAGAACGTGGTGTAAAATTGTCCGGTGGTCAACGTCAGCGTATTGCCATTGCAAGGGCTTTGCTTAAAAATCCAAGTATACTGATTCTCGATGAAGCGACTTCTTCTTTGGACAGTGAAAGTGAAAAATTAGTTCAAGAAGCCTTAGAAATTCTAATGGAAGGAAGAACCAGTATTATTATCGCACACCGTCTGTCAACAATCAGAAGTGCCGATAAAATTTTGGTTTTAGACAACGGAAAAATTACCGAAGAAGGAACACATCAGGAACTGATAAATTTGGAGAATGGAATTTATAAAAACCTGAGTAACTTACAATTTACCCATAATTAGAGGTTAAAAAAAGTCTCTTTTTTTTGTAAGAAAATATAAAATAATAACAAACAAATACTTAAATTTGAAGTCAATGGGTGTAAAAACTCATTGGCTTTTCTTTTTTTTTTACCTAAATCGTTTCCAGTTTATGTCGTAATCAAATACTTTAAATATGAGTCAAAAAGAACTTAATTTGAAAATTTATTTTGGTGTCTTACTTTTATCTTTTTGCTCAATTACATTCTCTCAAGAGCAAAAGGACTCTACTAAACTAATGAATGTGAGTTATGGAAGTAAAGGAATTCAATTAGAGACCAGAGATAATAAATTCTTGTTTCAATTACAAAGCAGATTACAGTTTCGTTTTGCAACTCCATACGATCAGGACCCGTTAACGTATGATGATTTCAATCAGGACAATCAGACCGCCTTTAAAATAAACAGGGCAAGGCTAAAGGTCGGAGGTCATGCTTTTGAGCCGTGGTTGAAGTATTATTGGGAATACGAGCTAAGTCAGTCCAATTTGTTGGATTTTAGAATCATGATTGAAAAATGGGATTGGATGAGTTTTAAAATTGGTCAATGGAAAACGGAATTTACCCGCGAACGTTTTATTAGCAGTGGGGAACAACAAATGGTCGAACGCTCTATACTAAACCGCCCTTTTACCACAGACAGACAGCATGGAGTTGAAATTTATGGTCATCTAAAAGGAAAAGGCATAGCTGATTTTAATTATTGGGTAGCTGCTCTAACCGGAACCGGAAGAGGAAATACTAAAAACGACGACCAAAACCTAATGTACTTTGGAAGAGCACAGTGGAATTTCTTAGGCAGAACACTTGATTTCGAAGGAGGAGACTTAGAATTTCATGAAAAACCAACCGCTATTATAGCCTTGGCCGGAGTAACAAACAGAAGTCCGTATACTCGTTTTTCCCAAGCCGGTGGTGGCTCTTTGGAGGGGTTTGAAGAAGAAAAACCGGGTCAATACAGAGTTAATCAATACAATATAGAATCCGCATTCATGTTTCGTGGATTTTCCTGGCAAAGCGAATGGCATCACAAAAATATTATCGACAGGGTAAACAACAATGAATTAACCCGATTACGAGGGTATTATGCGCAAGCTGGCTACTTTTTTCATACCATTTGGCCTTGGGTTCCTAAACATTTAGAAATGGCAGGGAGACATGCGGTTTATCGTCCTGATAAAAATTTTAAAGACAACCTGCAAAGAGAATCTACGGTTGCTTTTAATTACTTTTTTAAGGGGCATAAAAACAAGCTCACCGGAGAGGTCTCCTACTTTGATTTCCAGGATTCTAGCCTGCAATATACCGGTGGTTGGCGCTTTAGAGTGCAATGGGATATTTCACTTTAAATAAAGTAATTTCTGTAAAATTGGGAAAATTTTATGACTTGAAATAAGCTCAGATTTTATATGTTTGCCTTTAAATCCGGTAAACAAGCCTCTATTATGAAAAAAATCCGTTACAGAAGCAGTTTAATTTTTTTTGCTGTTTTACTCCTTTCACTCTCTAATTTAAACGCCCAAAAAAAACAATCCCCATTTGTAGTTAATTTATCCGAAGACGGATCACAATACATTAAATTCGGAATGAATCTTCAGGTTTGGGGACGCTATTCAGAGCTAAATCCCGGAAGCAAAATTGGAACTGACGAAGTAAACCAAACGTATGATATCGTAATTAGACGTTTGCGTTTGCAGGCGATGGGAATGTTAACGGAGAATATCTTTTTTCACCTTCAATTGGGGCAAAATAACATCAATTTTCAGCAAAATTCGGGCCCTTCCAATGCACCGCTTTCTATTATGGATGCTTTGGGGGAATACCATTTTAATGATAAACTTCATATTGGTGGTGGTTTAACCGCCTGGGGAGCCGGAACAACAAGATATTCGGCAAATAGTAGTTCTTCTCATTTAACACTGGATACGCCGATGTATCAACAGTTTATTAATACCTCCTCTACTTTTGGAAACAGAAACTTAAGTATTTATGCTAAAGGAGATTTGGGAAAATTCAATTACCGAGCTGCAATCACAAATCCATATAAAAACAGCGTAAATAATTTAGGCATCAACTCTACATTAAGTACAGAAACGCCGAGAGCGCAATATTCAGGGATCCTGACCTATTCTTTTTTCGAGAAAGAATCTTTGGAAGATCCATACCACAAAGGAACTTACTTAGGGACTAAAAAGGTCTTTAATCTGGCACTGGGTTATATGACACAAGCAAAAGCGATGTGGCATCTAACAGCTGACGATAAAATCGCCCACGATGACATGAGTGTTTTAGGCTTTGATGTTTTTTACGACAGTCCAATCAATGATAAAGGAGCTGCTATTACCGCTTATGCTTCTTACAACAATAATAATTACGGTCGAAATTACATTCAATCTGTTTCAACTCCTAACCCGGCTGTTGGAGATAATGGTTTAATCAATGGTTCCGGAGCCGGTTTTATTGGCGTAGGTACAGGGAATATTTATTACGGACAATTCGGATACTTATTTGCTAAATCCTCTAATGCGGCTAAAAAAGGACGATTCCAGCCCTATGTAGCGGCACAAGTTGCTGCTTTAGAAGCCTTGGACACTCCAATGACGATGTATGAAATTGGAGCAAATTATTACACAACAGGTACTTTTGGTCCAAAATTTAGTCTAAACTATCAAAACAGAGCGATCTACGATAATCCACTAATTGGAAAATACAAACAAAGCGATCGATTAGGAACTGTGGTGCTGCAATGTCAGGTTTCGTTTTAAAAAAAAAGAAGGAATCTTATAATCTTGGGATTTCTTCTTTTTTTTTTTTTGAGTTGTACGACAATCTATTTTAATTTGAAATTACACGCAAACTTGTCATTTAGACGAAGGAGAAATCACACGCGTAAATCGACAAAGAATGGTCGCTCACTATGCGGAATTCCTGATGTGATTTCTCCTTCGTCGAAATGACACGGAATCGAGTGAAAGTGTGAGTTAGAAAAACATTTGTTCATTTCGAGGTACGATAAATCACAAACGTGACTCGACAAAGAATGGTCGCTCTCTATGCGGAATTCCTAGTGTGATTTCTCCTTCGTCGAAATGACACGGAATCAAGTATAAAGTGTAAGTTAGGAAATCTCGTGCTAAACTGACAAATAGGATAAAAAAAGAGGGAATCTCATAATCTTGAGATTCCCTCTTCATTTAACTGGATAGCAGCAGAATTAATCTGTTTCTAACTTTTTCTCTTTTTGAGTTCCAAAACGACCTCTTCTAAAGTGTAAACTGCGACAGCAAACTGAAAACTATTTCCCTTTCCTACGTCTGCGTTCTGCTTTAATCATAGATAATTCACGACTTGTTTGTCCTGCTACAGACGTGTTTTCTTCTGCACGACGAATCAAGTACGGCATAACATCTTTTACAGGACCGAATGGCAAATATTTGGCAACATTATAACCGTTTTCGGCTAAGTTGTAGCTGATATTATCACTCATTCCGTACAATTGACCAAACCAGATTCTGTTATCGTTTTTGGCAATTCCTTTGTTTTGCATCATTTCCATCAATTTATAAGAACTCAATTCATTGTGAGTTCCTGCAAAAATGGACATAGTATCTAAATGTTCTAACATATAATGAACTGCTTCATCATAGTTAACGTCTGTAGCTTCTTTAGAAACACAAATTGGAGAAACGTAATTCTTTTCTTCAGCTCTCTTATTTTCTTTTTCCATATAAGCGCCACGAACCAATTTCATTCCAATAAAAAAGCCTTCTTTTTTGGCAATATCATGCAATTTTTTCAAATAATCCAAACGATCCCAACGGTACATTTGTAAAGTATTGAAAACAATTGCTTTCTCTTTATTGTATTTACGCATCATATCGGTTACCAAGTCATCTGCAGCATCCTGCATCCAGCTTTCTTCACCGTCAATTAATAACGCAACATCTTTTTTGTGTGCTTCACTGCAAACTTTATCAAAACGGGCTACTACTCTATCCCATTCTGCTTGTTCTGCAGGAGACAAGGTTTGTTGCTCTCCTAATTTTTCATAAAGTTCAAAACGACCTAAGCCCGTAGGTTTAAAAACCGCAAACGGAATTGCTAAACGTTCTTTAGCAAATTCAATCGTTTTTAAAGTCATTTCTAAAGCAGCATCAAACTGCTCTTCTTCTTCTTTTCCTTCAACTGAATAATCTAAAACAGATGAAACGCCTTTGGTAAACATTTTGTCTACTACAGTAATACAATCGTCTTCGTTGATACCACCACAAAAATGGTCAAAAACAGTTGCGCGGATTAATCCTTCTACTGGCAAATGTGCTTTAATAGCAAAATTAGTAACAGCCGTTCCTATCCTCACCAAGGGTTCACTGTCGATCATTTTAAAAAGAAAATAAGCTCTGTCAAGTTCCGTATCGCTTTTTAACGAAAATGCAACCTGAGTGTTATCGAATATTTTTTCCATTTAGGTTATTTTTTGTGCAAATATAGACAGAGTTTCAATATTATTTACTTAAAAATGCCTTATTTTGCGCTTTCAATTAACTAAAGAATTATGCAATCCATTCAAGCCAATAATTATCTGGTACATTTTAATCAAAATGCATACGAAGCTCTAAATGTACACTTAAGAGAAAATAAATATTCAAACCTGTTTATTGTAGTCGATAATCATACAAATGAGCATTGTTTGTCTAAGTTTTTACCTTTACTTGAAACGGATTTAACTATTGAAATAATTGAATTTGAGGCAGGTGAAATCAATAAAAATATTGATACCTGTATCGAAATCTGGAATGTTTTGACGGAACTTGGTGCAGATAGAAAATCACTTATAATTAATCTTGGTGGTGGTGTTGTAACCGATTTAGGCGGGTTTGTAGCTTCTACATTTAAACGTGGAGTTGACTTTATTAATATACCGACTACCTTATTATCTATGGTGGATGCCTCTGTTGGAGGAAAAACCGGAGTTGATTTAGGGAATTTGAAAAACCAGATTGGTGTTATTAACGTACCTCAGATGGTATTAATTGACACGCAATATCTGGAAACTTTATCGCAAAGCGAAATGCGTTCCGGTTTGGCTGAGATGTTGAAACACGGTTTGATCTATGATGCTCCTTATTGGAGACAATTTTTAGACCTGAAATCAATTGATTATGCTGATTTTGATGAACTGATTTATCGTTCTGTTGAAATTAAGAACGAAATTGTAATTCAGGACCCAACAGAAAAGAATATTCGTAAAGCATTAAACTTTGGTCATACTTTAGGTCATGCTATTGAAAGCTACTTTTTAGAAAGTGAAACTAAAAAAACTTTATTGCACGGTGAAGCAATTGCAGTAGGAATGATACTGGAGAGTTATATTTCATTGCAAAAAGAATTGATTAGCGCTACAGAATATGCCGAAATCAAAACGGCTATTCAAAGTATATATGACGACGTGAAGTTTGATGATAAAGACATCGATCCGATCCTTGAATTGCTTATTCACGACAAAAAAAATGAGTACGGTACCATTCAATTTGCCTTGATTGAAGGAATAGGAAAAATAAAAATTAACCAATCCGTTGAAAATAAATTAATTCTAGACGCGTTTGAGGATTATAAATCTTAAACTTTTTTTAAGCAAAAGCTTTGCTTTAGGTGTATTTTATTTTTTACATTTGCCACGATGAAAACAAACAGAAAACAAAGACAATTTAGTTCTTATAGAAACCGCCTCAATAGTTCCTTGCTAAGGATGTTGAATCGTTTTTATAATAGCAAGAGTCCGTTTTGTTTTGATGTTTTTTTATGTTCAAAAGCAGAACACGAAAAACTGCCGATTATATTCGCCAATATTAGAGTTTGAATTTTAGATTTAGCACCGTTTACCTAAATTAAAAATACAATCTTAAATATTGAAAAATAAATGAATACAAAATATTCGGACTTAATAAATCAAACGTATTACTTCCCGCAAGAAGAATTTAAATTAAATAAAGACAACTTACAATTTCACAATATCGATTTGATGAAATTGGTGGAACAATACGGAACTCCATTAAAATTTACTTACCTGCCACAGATTTCGAACAATATCAATAAGGCAAAAGGCTGGTTCAGAAAATCTATGGAAAAAAACAAGTACGAAGCGAAGTATTACTATTGCTACTGTACAAAAAGCTCTCATTTTGAGTACATCATGAATGAAGCTTTCAAAAACAATATCCATATCGAAACATCATCTGCTTTTGATGTGAATATCGTGGAGAATTTGTTGGAAAATGGTAAGATAAACAAAAGTACGTATGTTATTTGTAACGGTTTTAAAAGAGACGAATACATCAGCAACATTGCGAGACTGATCAATAACGGACATAAAAACACTATTCCGATTATTGATAATTATGAAGAACTTGATTTACTTCAGGCTGAAATAAAAGGAAAATTCAAAATTGGAATCCGTATTGCAGCCGAAGAAGAACCTAAATTTGAGTTTTATACGTCCAGATTAGGTATTGGATACAAAAATATCGTTGCTTTCTACAAGAAACAAATTCAGGAGAATGATAAATTAGAGCTGAAAATGCTTCACTTTTTCATTAACACCGGAATAAATGATACGGCTTATTACTGGAACGAATTGGTGAAATGTATCAAAGTATACATTGCACTAAAAAAAGAATGCCCTGGTCTTGATGGTTTGAATATTGGTGGTGGTTTCCCTATCAAAAATTCATTGGCCTTTGAATATGACTACCAATATATGATTGATGAAATTATCAATCAGATTAAAATTGCCTGTGACGAAGCAGAAGTAGATGTTCCGAACATTTTTACTGAATTTGGATCCTTTACTGTTGGAGAAAGCGGTGGTGCTATCTATCAGATTTTGTATCAAAAACAACAAAATGACAGAGAAAAATGGAACATGATTGACTCTTCATTCATTACCACTTTGCCGGATACATGGGCTATCAACAAACGTTTTATCATGCTCGCGGTAAACCGCTGGAACGATACTTACGAGCGGGTTCTGTTAGGAGGTTTAACTTGTGATAGCGATGATTATTACAACTCCGAGCAAAACATGAACGCCATTTATTTACCTAAATACAACAAAGAAAAACCATTGTATATTGGTTTCTTTAACACAGGTGCTTATCAGGAAACAATTGGAGGTTACGGAGGTTTACACCACTGCCTTATTCCACAGCCCAAACACATCCTTATAGATCGAGACGAAAACGGAATTTTGGCTACTGAAGTTTTTTCAGAACAACAAACTTCTGATGATGTATTGAAGATATTAGGCTACTCTAAAAAAATATAAAAAAAGCTGCAAATTGATGATTTAATATCTTTAAAATTATTAATTTGCAGTATCATCTAAAAGGTTAAACTTTTAATTCAAAATAAAAAAACAAAAAAAACAAGAAAATGAAAGGACCAATCAGTCAGTTTATTGAAAAACATTATTTGCACTTTAATTCTGCTTCTTTAGTTGATGCTGCAAAGGCATACGAACAACAATTGGCAAATGGAGCTAAGATGATGGTAAGTATGGCTGGCGCTATGAGTACAGCAGAAATTGGTAAAATTTTTGCCGAAATAATCAGACAAGATAAAGTACAGATTATTTCATGTACCGGAGCCAATCTGGAAGAAGATATCATGAACTTAGTAGCTCATTCTCATTACGAAAGAGTTCCTAATTACCGTGATTTAACACCGGAAGACGAATGGGCATTACTGGAAAGGGGATTAAACCGTGTTACCGATACTTGCATTCCTGAACATGAAGCATTTCGTCGTTTACAAAAACACATTTACAAAATCTGGAAAGATGCTGATGACAAAGGAGAACGTTATTTTCCGCATGAATTCATGTATAAAATGTTATTATCCGGCGTATTAGAAGAATACTACGAAATAGATTTAAAAGATAGCTGGATGTATGCAGCTGCTGAGAAAAATTTACCTATCATTGTTCCGGGTTGGGAAGATAGTACAATGGGTAACATTTTTGCCTCATATGTAATTAAAGGTGAGTTAAAAGCCTCTACCATGAAATCAGGAATCGAATACATGACATTCCTTGCTGATTGGTATCCGAAAAATAGCACTAACGGAATTGGATTTTTCCAAATTGGTGGTGGTATTGCAGGAGATTTCCCTATTTGTGTGGTACCAATGTTGTACCAGGATATGGAAATGCATGATATCCCGTTTTGGAGTTATTTCTGCCAAATTTCAGATTCAACAACCAGTTATGGTTCGTACTCTGGAGCAGTTCCAAACGAGAAAATCACTTGGGGTAAATTAGACATCAAAACCCCTAAATTTATTATTGAGTCGGATGCTACAATCGTTGCTCCGTTAATTTTTGCATATTTATTAGATTTATAGGATAATTTTATGAAAAGAGTTATAGTAGACTACGCTAAACTTACCAACGAAATTTTAAACCTTTTGGTAGAGAAATTTCCTGATGGTTATGATGATTCGGATGTTATCCGTTTTAGAAATGCTAAAAACGAATTGATCGAAGCGGTTGAAGTTCGTACTGAAGACACTATTTATTTAGTGAAAATTAGTACCAAACTTGCAGACAGAATCGAAAACTACGACGAAGATGATGATATCGACGTTGATGTAGATACTATCGAGCCGGTAAAAGGTCTTGATCTTGATGATGATATTGATGAGGACGAGGATGAAGATACGCAAGACAAACCAGACTCTGACGGTGGAGATGACGATGATGACGACGAAGATAAAGAAGACATCGCTGACGACGACGACGATGAAGACGATGAAGATTAATTTATCTCTTTTTTAATAAACTAAAGGAACTCTATTCGGGTTCCTTTTTTTATTATTTCCTTATAAAACTTATCATTATTTATAAGAAAAATACTATATTTACATAATTCTAAAGTACTAGCGCCAGATGAATTCACAGATACTACATGCCAAACTAAAAGAAAATTTTGGATTTGAAAAGTTCAGACCCAATCAGGAAACGATTATAAACACGATACTTTCCGGTCAGGATACACTGGCTATTATGCCAACCGGAGGAGGAAAATCAATCTGTTTTCAGTTACCGGCGCTAGTGCTTCCGGGAATTACCATTGTTGTTTCTCCACTGATTGCGTTGATGAAAGATCAGGTAGACAGTCTGAAAACGAATGGTATTTCGGCTTGTTATATTAATAGTAGTCAATCTTCTGAAGAACAGCGATTTTACATCGATCACCTAAAGTCAAATACGATTAAACTGGTGTATATAGCCCCAGAAAGTTTGTCTTATTTGGATGCGGTTTTTAATGAGTTAACAATCAGCTTAATCGCTATAGATGAGGCACATTGTATTTCGTCATGGGGTCATGATTTTCGTCCGGCCTATACCAATTTAGGGTATTTGAAAAGCCGCTTCCCTTCTACTCCAATTCTGGCATTGACCGCTACAGCTGATAAAGCAACGCGTACGGATATTACAAAACAGTTAAATTTAAGAAACCCAAAAACTTTTGTAGCTTCTTTTGACAGGAAAAATCTAAGTCTTGAAGTCCGTCCCGCTTTGGATCGTATCAAACAAATTACAGATTTTATTGAAAAGCGACCAAACGAATCGGGAATCGTATACTGTCTAAGTCGTAAAACCACAGAAGAATTAGCTGATAAACTTCGAAAGAAAGGAATTTTAGCAAAAGCATATCATGCGGGTTTAGAGAATAAGCTGCGGGCAAAAACACAAGATGAGTTTATAAACGATGATTGTCAGGTGGTTTGTGCGACAATTGCATTCGGAATGGGGATTGATAAATCCAATGTGCGTTGGGTGGTGCATTACAATCTTCCCAAAAATATTGAAGGCTATTATCAGGAAATTGGACGTGCCGGTCGTGATGGATTGCCGTCTGAAACTGTTTTATTTGAAAGTTATGCCGATGTGATTCAGCTCCAGAAGTTTGCATCAGAAGGTTTAAACGCCGATGTGCAATTGGCAAAACTGGAACGAATGAAGCAATATGCTGATGCCTTAAGCTGTAGGCGCAAAATTCTGCTCTCGTATTTTGGTGAGTTGGTTACGGAAAATTGTGGTAATTGTGATATCTGTAAAAATCCTCCCGTTTTCTTTGACGGAACAATTTTAGCACAGAAAGCCTTGTCAGCGATTATCCGTTTGCAGGAATCCGAACCCTTGGCTGTAATTGTTGATTTTTTAAGAGGCTCGAAAAACGCGTATATCTACGAAAAAAATTATCAAACGTTAAAAACGTACGGAATTGGCGCTGATATTTCCTGGTACGATTGGAATCAATATCTTATTCAACTAATCAATTTAGGATATTGTGAAATTGCCTTTCATCAACACAATAAAATTTTACTAACGCCCTTTGCAAAGAAAGTGTTGTTTGAAGGCGAAAAAGTAAAACTGACAACCGTTGTCAAAAAAGTGATCGATAAAAACGCAATAAAAGAAAAACCAACAGTTGCCAAAAATTCTCTTTTTGAAACGCTTCGAAAATTACGTTACGAAATTGCGCAGGAAGAAGAAGTTCCGGCTTATGTGATTTTTAGTGATGCCGCCTTACGTCAAATGGAAACTGTTCGTCCAATGAGTGATGAAGAATTTTTGACTATTGATGGTGTTGGAAAAGTCAAACTTGAAAAATATGGATCGGAGTTCATAGACGCGATTATTGATTTTTATAAAAAGAAAAAGACCAACACAAAAACCAAAAAAGAAAGTAATACCTATAAAGAAACTTTAGAATTATTCCAAAGCGGTAGCTCTGTCGAAGAAATCGCCTTCAAAAGAAAACTCGGGCTTTCGACAGTAGTCTCACATTTGGCCAAATTATATGTGGAGGGCTATGATATTGACTTAAGCAAGTTTGTTACTTCTAAAGAAATTGCTCTATTAGAAAGAGCGCAAATAAAATTAGAAAACCCTACAGCTCTAAAACCTTATTTTGATCATTTTGAAGGAAGTATTTCGTATGATAAAATCAGATTGGGTCTTGCTGTTATTGAGAGGTATAATAAAAAGTAGGGCTCGCGCGCTTCGACTTCGCTCAGCGTGACAGAAAGAAAATTAGGTTTGTTTTTTGTTGATAGACTGGACTTGCTGTTTTTGAGTAAGATAAATTGTGAAAAGTAAAGTGATTGCTACAAATAGAATATTTTAAACGATTTGTCACCCTGAGCGAAGTCGAAGGCTATTTAAGTAATAAAGGGCTTCGACTTTGCTCAGCCTGACAGTGGGGGAATTAGTTTTTTTATGTGCTAAGTCTTGGTGTTATTGGTTGAAAAATAAAATGATCACAACAGATAGAAAATTTAAAACGATTTGTCACCCTGAGCGAAGTCGAAGGCTATTTAAGTAATAAAGGCGCTTCGACTTCGCTCAGCCTGACAATGGAGTTTGCTGTTGATGGGTTAGCAATAAAATTGCCGTATAGCGCACAACTTTATCTACAACTAAATTTTCAAAAATTTCACCAAAAAAAAAATCCCAAACCCCAACCTTTAAAGATTGGAATTTGGAATTTATAAAATTTGAAATTTAAATTCCCCCAGGAATTTAGTTTCTGATTAATTTTTTGTATTTCAAACGTTTTGGAGTTAAATCACCACCTAAACGTTTCTTTTTGTTTTCTTCGTATTCAGAGAATCCACCTTCGAAGTAGTACACTTCAGATTCTCCTTCAAAGGCAAGAATGTGAGTACAAATTCTGTCCAAGAACCATCTGTCGTGCGAAATTACTACAGCACAACCCGCGAAGTTTTCAAGACCTTCCTCAAGTGCACGAAGTGTATTTACATCCAAATCATTCGTAGGCTCATCTAATAAAAGTACGTTTCCTTCTTCTTTTAGTGTCATGGCCAAGTGCAAACGGTTACGCTCACCACCCGAAAGCATAGCGACTTTTTTGTTCTGATCGCTTCCTCCAAAGTTAAAACGGCTTAGGTAAGCACGAGAGTTTACCTGACGTCCGCCCATCATGATTAATTCCTGACCATCGCAGAAATTTTCCCAGATTGTTTTGTTTGGGTCAATGTTAGAGTGTGATTGATCTACATAAGCGATTTTTACGGTTTCACCAACAGAAAATTCTCCGCTGTCGGTTTCCTGCTCTCCCATAATCATTCTGAAAATCGTAGATTTACCGGCACCGTTTGGTCCGATAATTCCAACAATTCCGGCTTGTGGTAAAGTGAAATTCAAATTATCATACAATAATTTATCTCCAAACGCTTTTGCCACATTTTTAGCTTCAATCACATTTGTTCCTAAACGAGGTCCGTTTGGAATATAGATTTCCAGATTTTCATCCAGTTGTTTTTGATCTTCGTTTAATAATTTGTCGTAATTCTGTAAACGAGCTTTTTGTTTTGTCTGACGCCCTTTTGCTCCTTGACGAACCCAGTCCAACTCGCGCTCTAAGTTTTTACGACGCTTAGAAGCTACTTTTTCTTCTAATGCCATTCTGCTTGATTTTTGATCCAACCAAGAAGAATAATTTCCTTTCCATGGAATACCTTCTCCTCTGTCTAATTCAAGAATCCAACCCGCTACATTATCCAGGAAGTATCTATCGTGCGTTACCGCGATAACAGTTCCGGCATATTGCGCTAAGTGTTGCTCTAACCAAAGTACACTTTCTGCATCTAAGTGGTTGGTAGGCTCATCCAATAACAATACATCAGGTTGTTGCAACAACAAACGACATAAAGCAACACGACGACGCTCTCCTCCAGAAAGGTTTTTAATTGGCGTATCTCCGTCCGGAGTACGTAAAGCATCCATTGCGATTTCTAATTTGGTATCAATTTCCCAAGCTCCAAGCGCATCAATTTTATCTTGTAAAGCTGCTTGACGGTCCATTAATTTGTCCATTTTATCCGCATCTTCGTAATTTTCAGGAAGACCAAATAAATCATTAATGTTGTTGTATTCTTCTAAAACTGCCATAGTTTCGGCAACTCCTTCACGAACAATATCAATAACTGTTTTCGTTTCGTCTAATTGTGGTTCTTGCTCTAAATAACCAACAGTATAACCCGGAGCAAAAACTACATCACCCTGATAATTCTTATCAACTCCGGCAATAATCTTCAAAAGAGAAGATTTTCCGGAACCATTTAAACCTAAAATACCAATTTTAGCTCCATAAAAAAAGCTTAAATAAATATTCTTTAGTACTTGTTTGTCACTGCTTGAGTAGGTTTTACTCAATTTTGACATGGAGAAAATTACTTTCTTATCGTCTGACATTATGATCTATTTTTTAAATTTCTATATTTTTATTTTAAACTCTACCTTTTAAAGCATTAAAAACCCATGCATTAGCAAAGAAACCAACGCCTACAGCTCCAAATCCCCAACCCGAAACATCACTATATCTAAAAGCTCCAAGACCTATTAATAACAATCCCATAAGTATCATTATAAAAGTAGCCCATCCTAAAACAGTATTTTTATTCATTCCCATAATTGTGAATTATTTTTTAATCTAGATTATTTTAATTTTTTTGGAAATGCAAATATCGTGAATTTTCATGGCTTAATTAAATATTTTGTAAAGCATTTCTTTTAACAAATCTGATTGAGGTAATGCATTCGCCCCAACTCCTTTACTTTTTACATCAATATCGCGTAATGCGCCTATTATTTGACTTACTTTTCGCATCGGGTAATTCTTTATCGCCAGGTCGTATTCCTTTAGAAAATAAGGATTTACTCCGATGGCTGTAGCTACATTTTTCGGATTCTTGTCTTTAAGTCCGTGGTATTTCAGTAGTTGTATAAAAAATCCAAATACCAGTCCGGTTGTCATTACCAGCGGGTATTCTTTTGGATTGTGAGCAAAGTTTTCTGCAATCTTGTACGCTTTAATCTGATTGCGCTCTCCGATTGCCTTTCTTAATTCAAAAACATTGTAGTCTTTACTGAAACCAATATTTTCTTCAATATGTTGTGGCGTAATTACAGTTCCTTGTGGCAAAATAATCTGTAATTTTTCAAGTTCATTATTGATTTTACTTAAATCGGTACCTAAAAATTCAACCAGCATGGCATTTGCTTTGGGGTCAATTGTATATTTTTTTCCCGCTAATACCCGTTTGATCCAGTCACCAACCTGATTTTCGTATAATTTTTTACTTTCAAAGACAACTCCTTTTTGAGCTAATAGTTTGGTTACTTTTTTACGTTTATCAAGTGTTTTGTATTTGTAACAAAAGACTAAAACCGTAGTTTCCATAGGATTGACAACATAAGATTCTATTTTGTCAATAGTTCTGGATAAGTCCTGCGCTTCTTTCACTATAACAACCTGACGATCAGCCATCATCGGATAGCGCTTAGCCGTTGAAACAATATCCTCGACAGAAACATCTCTTCCGTATAAAACAGTCTGGTTGAATCCTTTCTCCTCTTCTGCAAGTAGATTTTTCTCCATGTACTCTGCTAACTTATCAATATAATAAGGCTCTTCACCCATTAAAAAATAAATTGGCTTAATATTTCCGGCTTTTATATCATTTACAATTTTTACAACTTCATCCATTCATTTTGATGTTTCAAGTTGCAGGTTTCAAGTTTACGCTCCAATAACTTGAAACTTTAAACTTGAAACCTGCAACAATTTTATATTTTTGCTTTATGCTAAAATTAAATTTCCCTACTTATACTTTCCGATTCAAAAATAGCGAAAATAAAGTGTCTATTTTTGATGAAATCAGGAAAAAATTCATCATTCTTACCCCGGAAGAATGGGTGCGTCAGCATGTCGTCCATTTTTTAATGAAGGAGAAAAAATACCCCAAATCACTTATAAATGTGGAAAAAGTCATGACAGTCAATGGATTGCGAAAGCGTTACGATGTTGTGGTCTTTAATTCTGATGGTTCTATACATATATTGGTAGAGTGCAAAGCGCCTGAAGTAAAAATATCGCAGGCAACTTTTGACCAGGTTGCCCGTTATAATATGACAATGCAGGCACGGTTTTTGAATGTTACGAACGGTCTGAATCATTATTATTGTCAAATGGACTTTGAAAACGAGAAATATGCGTTTTTACCATCGCTTCCGGACTATAAATAAATTTTAATAAATTATAAAAAAATACTTTTGGATAAAATAGCAGTCGTAATTTTAAATTGGAATGGAGTAAAATTGTTAGAGCAGTTTTTACCTTCTGTCATCCAATTTTCGGCAGAAGCCACTATTTATGTTGCAGATAATGCTTCAACGGACAATTCTATAAATTTCGTCAAAGAAAACTTCCCAACCATAAAGATTGTCAAAAATGATGGCAATCATGGTTTTGCGAAAGGATACAACGATGCTTTACAACATATTGACGCCGAACTATACGCTTTAGTCAATTCAGATATCGAGGTAACAGAAAATTGGTTGAAACCTATTATAGAAATGTTTGACAGTGAAAAGCAAACGGCTATTATTCAACCTAAAATTCTGGACTTTAAAAATAAAGAATATTTCGAATACGCCGGTGCAGCGGGTGGTTTTTTAGACAAATATGGATATCCTTACTGTCGTGGACGTATTTTTGAAACGATTGAGAAAGACAATGGTCAATACGATGATAATTGCGAATTATTCTGGGCTTCCGGGGCTTGTTTTTTTATTAGAAGGACTGTTTATCATGAATTAGAGGGTTTTGATGCTGCTTTTTTTGCGCATCAGGAGGAAATCGATTTGTGCTGGCGTGCTTTAAATGAAGGGTATATTATTAAATACAATTCACAATCGATAGTGTATCATGTGGGAGGCGCGACTTTACAACAAGGAAATCCAAGAAAAACCTATCTGAATTTCAGGAACTCGTTACTAATGATGGTAAAAAACCTTCCGAAAAAAGGGTTACTCTCCACTCTTTTCGTCCGAATGGTTTTAGACGGAATTGCGGGGGTACGTTTTCTTTTTCAAGGAAAATTTCAGCACGCTATTGCGATTTTGAAAGCGCATTTCTCATTTTATGGCCTGTTTTTTGCGTATAAAAGAAAAAGAAAAGATTTTCAGATCCAACAATACTATAGTGTCAAAAGTATCGTTTACTTGTATTACGTGGAAAAATTGACATTATTTAAAGAAATCTTTAACAGAATTCAATATATTAAAAACTAAATTTGTAATCAACGTCTAATTAAATTAAAATTATGAGAAAAATAGTAATTGCACTATCCGTATTAATGGCTTTAACTTCGTGTGTTTCGAAAAAACAATACGCGGCATTAGAAGCTAAAAACAAAGAGACTCAAGACTTATTAAATTCTTGTACTGTAAAACTTAATTCATGTTTGGAAGAGAAAGCGGGCTTAGCAGCTACTGCTGAAAGTTATAAATCACACAACCAGGACTTAATAAACAGTTCTAAAGATTTGACTGTATTAACTACAAAAGGAGCTGAAAATCTAGAGAAATCTTTAGAAAGTTTAAAAGAGAAAGATTTAAAAATATCAAGACTTCAGGATGCTTTAACTAAAAAAGACAGTGTGACGTTGGCTTTAGTAACAAGCTTAAAAGGAGCAGTTGGAATCAACGATCCGGACATCGAAATCAACGTTGAAAAAGGAGTTGTATTTATTTCTATTGCAGATAAATTATTATTTAAAAGTGGTAGTTATGACGTAAGTGATAAAGCAAAAACAGTTTTGGCTAAAGTGGCTAAAGTTGTAAATGACAAACCGGACTTTGAATGTATGGTTGAAGGTCATACAGATGACGTTCCTTACAAAAGCAACGGAATTATCTTAGACAACTGGGATTTAAGTGTGAAACGTTCTACTGCTATTGTACGTGTATTAACAAACGATCTTGGTGTAAATCCAGCGAAATTAATTGCTGCAGGTAGAAGTTCATATGTGCCTTTAGTTGCAAATGATACTCCTGAAAATAAAGCTCGTAACAGAAGAACTCGTATTGTGGTTATGCCAAAAATCGATCAATTCTACGATATGATTGAAAAAGAAATGAAAAAACAATCGAAATAATTCTTTATTTCCATATCATTTTTAAACAGAAAAAGCAGGTCGAACGACCTGCTTTTATGTATTCTTAACTTTGTTTAATAACCAATTAAATATAAATCAAGAATAGCATTATTTTTAATTAACTAACTAAATTTTAACTGATATTAAAGTTAGTTATTATTTTTAAATTACGATACGTTTTAAGTTTTTTTTTACAAAAGCACTATTAAGGTTTCAATTTATAGCTGCAAATTAGATTTTTATTGCTGTATTGTATCGTTTAACAGCATCATATCCCCCACTTTCTTTTCTTCCCATTTACTCAGAAAAACGATGTTTTTCAATATTTGAGTTACTCTCTTGCTTGTAAATGTAAAAACGATCCGTCTGAAAGTGTATTCCGGATTACTCAGTTTTTTTAAATAAAAGAAAAATGGTTTAATTAATTCACAAGTAAATTAATCAAACCATTCTTTGTTATACTAAAATTGTATTCTTTTATTTTTTACAGAATATCAATATCTCCTTTTCCTTCTCTGATAATTACAGGCTCATGTTCAGATAAATCTATAATTGTTGAACCAACGTTATCTCCATAACCTCCGTCAATAACAAGATCTACCAGGTTTTGCCATTTTTCAAAAATGAGTTCAGGATCTGTTGTATATTCAATTACATCATCCTCATCACGTATCGAAGTAGAAACAATTGGGTTTCCTAGCTGTCTCACTATTTCTAAAACAATATTATTATCCGGCACACGAATACCGACAGTGGTTTTCTTCTTAAATTCTTTTGGTAAATTGTTATTTCCCGGCAAAATAAAAGTATAAGGTCCCGGCAGCGCCCGTTTCAGGATTTTAAACGTTGACGTATCAATTTGTCTCACATAATCGGATAAATTGCTTAAATCATGACAAATGAAGGAGAAGTTTGCTTTCTCCAGCTTTACGCCTTTTATTTTTGCTATTTTTTCCAACGCACGGGAATTGGTAATATCACAACCCAATCCGTACACCGTATCTGTTGGATAGATTACCAGACCACCATTCTGAAGTACTTTTACCACTTTGGCTATTGCAGCTTCACTTGGTTTATCGGGGTATATTTTTATAAATTCTGCCATGAGTTTTTTTGTTTACAGTTTCTGGTTTCACGTTTAAAGTTTAAAGTTTCACGTTTCACGTTTCATGTTTTACGTTTCATGTTTTACGTTTAAGGACTTGTGATGAGAACTTGAAACTTTAAACCTGAAACTTAAAACAAATTCCTTGTTATCCTACCACGTCTAATTTAGCAAATCGAAGTAATAATTTCTTGAGTCCGCCTACTTCAAATTTAATTTCGGCTTTTTTATCGGGACCAACTCCTTCCAGATTGACTACCTCTCCTCTACCAAAACGTTCGTGCATTACGACATTTCCGATTGTCAATTTATTATCGAATAAATTTGGAGCACTACTGTTTGGATTCGTTCCTGCAACCGGTTTCAACTTGCGGACATTAGAATCCGGTCTTGGCTCATTATTAGTGTGCTGTTTCGGTGGAGTACTTCCAATCGGTTTTGCCAGTCGTAATTTTGATTTGTCAATATCTCCAAAAATATCGCCGTCAATCGGGGACTTGTATCTGTAATTCGTTTCTGCGGGAGTTAAATATTCGAGGTATTGCGCATCAATTTCTTCAATAAATCGGGAAGGCTCACTATCGGTTAATTTTCCCCAGCGGTAACGCGATTGTGCATACGTTAAGTACGCTTGATGTTCGGCACGTGTCAGGGCTACGTAAAATAAACGTCGCTCTTCTTCCAGTTCGCTTCGGGTACTCATACTCATGGCACTCGGAAACAAATCTTCTTCCATTCCGACTGCAAAAACATGAGGAAATTCCAATCCTTTTGCTAAGTGAATGGTCATTAAAGCGACACGATCTTCATCGGTTGTATCGTTGTCTAAGTCGGTAGCAAGGGCAACATCCTGCATAAATTCAGACAAAGCACCTCTTGCGCCGTCAATTTCTCTCTGGCCTTCGGTGAAGTCTTTTATACCATTTAAAAGTTCTTCGATATTTTGAACTTTAGCCATTCCTTCCGGAGTAGCATCTTTTTTAAGCTCTTGTACTAAACCTGTTTTTTTGGCTACGTGGTCTGTAATATAAAAAGCATCCTGATTCTGATCAATAACCTGAAAACTCTGGATCATGGTCACAAAATCTTTCAACTTGTTTTTGGTTCCTGTATTCAGTTTCAAATCAATTTTATCGATGTTTACCATTACTTCCCAAATCGATCTTTTGTAATGATTGGCAGCAATAGTTAATTTTTCGACCGTTGTATCTCCAATTCCACGAGCCGGATAATTGATCACACGAATCAATGCTTCTTCGTCTTTTGGGTTGATAACCAAACGTAAATAACACAAAACGTCTTTGATTTCTTTACGTTGGTAGAAAGACAAACCACCATAAATTCGATACGGAATATCACGTTTTCTCAAAGCATCCTCCATCGCACGCGACTGCGCATTGGTACGATACAAAATAGCGAAGGAACCATTATGCAACTGATTTTGCATTTTTTGTTCGAAAATTGTACTGGCCACAAATCGACCTTCCTCGGCATCGGTCAAGCTTCGGTGTACTTTGATTTTTGGTCCGAAATCATTTGCGGTCCAAACAATTTTATCCAGTTTCGTTTTATTCTTATCGATAATGGTATTGGCCGCTTCTACAATATTTCGGGTAGAACGGTAATTTTGCTCCAATCGGAACATTTTTACCCCTTCATAATCCTTCTGAAAATTCAGAATGTTATTGATATTCGCTCCACGGAAAGCATAGATACTTTGCGCATCATCACCTACCACGCAAATATTCTGAAATTTATCTGATAATGCTCTTACAATCAAATATTGAGAGTGATTGGTATCCTGGTACTCATCAACCAAAATATATCTAAAACGGTTTTGGTATTTTGATAAAACTTCCGGAAAACGGGTTAACAATTCGTTGGTTTTCAACAACAAATCATCAAAGTCCATTGCTCCGGCTTTGAAACATCTTTCAACATATTGCTGATAAATCTCTCCTAACCTAGGTCTTTTGGCCATAGCGTCGGCTTCTTGCAACTCAGGATCGTTGAAATAGGCTTTTACCGTAATTAAACTGTTTTTATAATTTGAAATTCGGCCTAAAATCTGTTTTGGTTTATAGACATCGCGATCCAATTGCATTTCTTTAATGATCGAAGAAATCAACCTTGCAGAATCCTGTGAGTCATAAATCGTAAAATTTGACGGATATCCCAAATGGTCTGATTCGGCACGAAGGATACGGGCAAAAATAGAGTGAAATGTCCCCATCCAAAGGTTCTTTGCCTCAGCAGATCCTACGATATCAGAGATCCTGTGTTTCATTTCACGAGCTGCTTTGTTCGTAAAAGTCAACGACAATATATTAAAAGCATCAACACCCTGATGCATCAGATAAGCAATTCTAATGGTAAGAACACGGGTTTTTCCTGAACCTGCACCAGCAATAATAATCATTGGCCCGTCTTTTTGTAAAACGGGTTCTCTTTGCGCTTCGTTTAGCTGGTCAATATAATTTTGCATGAAATTTTTCTATTTAGGCAAAAATAAGAATTCTAGTTTTAATAAGCTAGTAAGTTTCTGAGGTTCTAAACAATAAAACGTGCTTATTTTATATTCGCTTTTGAAGTAAAACATACTATAAAAAGAAGATTTTGATTTTTTCTAAAAAGGTTGTGAGAAATGTTAAAATTTCAGGCAAAATAACAGGATTTAATTGAATAAAATTTTACTTTTATCCTAACTACAAAAAACTGTCTATGAAGAAATTTTACCTACTATTACTTTTATTTTTAAGTTTAAAACTACTGGCTCAGAACCCGGGACTAGATCCTACTTTTAATCCCAAAGATGATGGAGTTTATCAGCAAAAAATTGGATCCGGTGCGGTTCTGCTTCCAAACAATAAAATACTAAGCGTCTATAAAAATGGGCAGGTTGAATGTAATGTATTGCTTTTGAATCCGGATGGAAGCCGGGATAATACTTTTAATACGACGGCTTCTTTTTCATCAAAAGACATTCGGATATTTGCTAAATCAGATGGTGCTTTTTTAACGCTTGATTACAGCGGTAAGTTAAAAGCCTTTCATGCAGATGGAACGCTTAATACAGGTTTTACTATTACAACTATAAAAAACACCAATACCGATACTTATAGAATCAATGATATCATTTATCAAGACGATGGGAAAATCATTCTCTATGGTGCGTTTGATACTTTGAATGACGTTTATGCTGTAGGTTTTGTGCGCTTAAATGCGGACGGAAGTCTTGATCCTACTTTTAAATGGAAATCTGCTGGTAAAAAAATAGTGATCCAGAACGATGGAAATTACGTGGCTGTAGGCGGAACAAGACCATCACGATATTTTGCTGATGGGAAAATCGACCCCACTTTTAAGATAATTGCTACTATCGATCCTGTGCAAAAATTTGTGACAAATGGCTTTGAAACGGCAGATAATAGTACTATCGATGACATAGCCGTGCAGCCTGATGGAAAAGTAATAGCAGTTGGATGTAATTATGTCGAAAACGGCAGAACCATTTCTTACTCTATTGTTAGACTAAATGCTAATGGTACAAGAGATACGGGGTTTAAATTATTTACAGACAGAGAGCAAAGAATAAGAAAAGTTTATATACAAAAAGACAATAAAATCATTCTTAATATTGACTATTATAAATTTATTCGACTGAATCCTGATGGATCAACAGATCCCACTTTTAAATACACTAATACAGTGGGTTTCCTAAACGAAGGAGTTTTGCAGTTTCAAGGGGATAAAATGATTATTAGTGCTCGTTTTAAAGACAGTCAAGGAATTACAAGAGCTGATATACATCGAATAAATGTTGATGGAAGTCTTGATTTGACTTTTAATCCGCATTCAGGTCCTAATTTATTTTTTAATGAAACGTCTCCTTTTTTATCGAAAGTACTTTTAGATCAAAAGGTTTTATTGGTTGGAAATTTCACAACCTACAATGATATCCCAGTGAGAAATATATGCCGACTCAATCAAAATGGTACCTACGATCCAAGTTTTAAGCTGGATCCAAAGATTCGAATATTAGCGGATACAGACAGTTCATATCGCATTTTGGAGCAGAAAGACGGAAAAATTATATTGGTTCATAATGGTACGCTGTTGATAGATGGTCGTACAACCTCTATTATTAGATTAAAACCTGATGGTACTATTGATCCTACTTTTAACATAGATCAGTATGTGTCTTACAACCCTTCTGATATCCAACTTTTAAGTAATGGAAAAATTCTAATGATAGGTGAAAATGGTGTTTTTATTAACACGGGAGGAAGTTATTATTCCTTTAATATCATTCAATTTAATTCAGATGGTTCACTTGATAATGGTTACAAAAGTGTTCAATACAAAAAGCCATTTAGAATAGCTCCTTTGTCCGATAATAAAGTTTTAGTTTCCTTTCTGGATTACAATCCTAATTATACCTATTATCCGGTTTTAAAATTAAATGAAGACGGTACGAAAGACGCTTCTTTCAAATCCGGAATCTATCCTTACTCCAAAATAAAAGAACTAAATGATGGTAAACTATTAATTACCTACTATGATCGATATCGTACTGGTTCCAATGGTGAAGATCTTTATTTGACAAGAGTGAATTCTGATGGTTCGGCTGATCCTACCTTTAGTACTTATTCTTTTGCTTCAAGTAAAGTTAATCGTTCTGATTTTTATGAAAATGGAGAGATTAATTTATTCTTAGCTACTTACGCTACTGACTCAACAAAAAAAGTAACGCTTAGTTCGGATGGAAAATTAACAGACAGTACGACCTATAATAGCTCTAAAGAGTTTGCGATTCAAAACTGTGAAGATTTACTTTTTTACGGGTATTTTGATAAACTTGATGGCGTTAACAAAAGTGGAATCGTGCGCTACAAGACGTCTAACAGTACTTCAAGTTCAAATCCTGCTGGCGAAATTTATCAGCCTTTCACAAACGGACAGACTTTGGCGGATCTTAAAGTGGATGGAACAGCTTTAAAATGGTATAGTTTGCAAAGCAATTGTGGTATCAATAACAATACAACAAACAAAAGTGCCGCAGATACTGAAACTTTGTTGCCTTCTACAACACTTTTGGTCAACGGAACAACTTATTATGCGTCACAAAGTATAAATGGTACAGAAAGCAGCTATAGATTACCGGTAACCGTATATTCTGCTGCACTTGGAGTAAAAGAAAACAATTTGCCTAATTTGGTGACTTATCCAAATCCAGTAAAAGAATATTATACCATCTCGAATCGTGAGGATATTACTGAAGTTCAGGTTTACAATATCCTAGGACAACTTCAATTTAGTCGTACTTATAACAAAGACAATGTAGAAATTGATTTTAGTGCTTTAAAATCAGGTCTGTATTTTGTGAAGGTATATTCGGAGGGTAAAAGTGATACTTTGAAGGTTATTAAAAATTAGTATACCACTTTTTTAAAGTTATTAAAGAGCAAAGGCTCTAAGTTTCTAAGTTTTTCTTCAAAAGAAATCTCAGAAACTTAGAGCCTTATTATCTTAGCCTCTTTACTTGTAAAATACGTCGTAGGCAAAACGAATCAAAGTACCAATTACCACCACCAGGAAGAAGATCCTGATAAATCCGTTTCCTTTATTAATGGCCAGTTTGGCGCCAACCCATCCTCCTATTCCATTACAGATGGCCATTGGTATGGCAATTGTCCAGATGATTTTTCCTTTTATCATAAACAGGCAAATAGAACCAAAATTGGTTGCCAGATTGACCATTTTCGCATTCGCCGAAGCGTGCAGAAAATCGAAACCTAAAAGCGCTATAAAAGCCACAACCAGAAAACTTCCTGTTCCCGGTCCGATAAAACCGTCGTAGAATCCAATAATTATACTTATTACAACAGCATATAATATCTGGGTTGTTGCTGAATGGTCTTTGGCAACCTGCTGTCCGAAGTTTTTCTTTACATAGGTATAAATAAATAACAAAGACAAAACAACCAATAGCAGCGGTTTCATAAAATCATTGCTGACAAGGGTTAGAATAGTCGAACCCAAAAAAGCTGAAGGGACTGCCAGCGCCATCATAATCAGTAATAATCGCCACTGAATTACGACATTTTTTAAGTATTGAAAAGCGGCTACCGCTGTTCCGCTAAAAGCTGGAATTTTTAAAGTTCCGATCACGGTAGAAACAGGTAAATTGGGTAACAAAATTAAGCCCATTGGTGTTTGAATCAGCCCTCCTCCTCCAACTATGGCATCAATAAATCCTGCAGCAAAGGCAGCTAAACAAAGTAAAATAATTAAGTAGGATTCCATTTTGGTTGGGTATCAGCAGGTTTAATAAATCGGGAACAAAAGTAGCCTTCCATTTTGTTTATTACAATAATTTTAAAGTGGATTTCTCCTCAAAAAGTATATTTTTGTTGAAAAATTACGAAAATGGATTTTACACGAATTATAGAATTAGCCAGTTATACTTTACCAGCTATCGTTACCGGATTTGTAGCCTACAGTTTTTTTGAATTACATATTAAAAACAACGATAGAAAACGTGCTTTTCTATTAAACAAACAGGCTCATAAAGAATCCTTACCAATACGTTTACAGGCATACGAGCGTATGACTTTGTACTTAGAACGTATTAATCTGACTAAGTTATTGATTAGAATTGCTCCTATTTCTAACGAAAAACACGATTATGAAAATTTTGTAATTGATCAGATCGAACAGGAATTTGAACACAATCTGACGCAACAGATTTATATGTCCGACGAATGCTGGACTATTATTACCACTGCTAAAAACTCAACCATACAAATTATTCGCAAAGCCGCAATGAGCGACCGTGTTGAGAATGCTGATAAATTACGTGAAGTAATTCTGAACGATTTATTAGAAAAACAGTCTCCAAGTAATGCAGCTTTGGGGTACATAAAAAACGAAGTTGCCGAAATGTGGTAAACCAATTATTTTGAAAGATTGATACTTGGTCAATCTTTCAATTTTTTCTCTCTTTCTTCTTTATTGTCTGAAATCGTTGTTTTTTTGCCACGAATTTCACGAATCTTCTCGAATTATTCTTTTGTCACAGATTAAAAAGATTTGCACTGATTTTTTTCACGCAGATCTAGCAGATTATAGCAGAAACACTGCGGCGAAAATCCGTTTAATCCGCTGGATCTGCGTGCTTTTTTTTTTTTTCATTTGAATGTCATTTCACAAAAGTTCACGAATTGTTCTTTTGCCACAGATTAAAAAGATTTGCACTGATTTTTTTTCACGCAGATTTAGCAGATTATAGCAGAAACACTGCGGCGAAAATCCGTTTAATCCGCTGGATTTGCGCGCGCTTTTTTTTCATTTGAATGTCATTTCACAAAAGTTTACGAATTGTTCTTTTGTCACAGATTAAAAAGATTCGCACTGATTTTTTTTCACGCAGATTTGCTTCGCCAGTTCGCTATTGCTTGGGTAGCAGATTTTTAATTATAGCATTCCGCGAGAATCCGCTTAATCCGTTAGATCTGCGTGCTTTTTTTATTTTCTATTTGCACTGATTACGGATCAAACCCAAAATCTGTGGAGCGGTAACAAAAATGAGGATTAAAATTTAGTTTGTCTACTCCACCTTATTTTACACAATACCCTTGGTTTGTCCTTTCGACGAAGCAGAAATCACACAAGAAATTCCGCAAAGAAAAGCTCTAATCTTTGTCGAATATTGGATGTGATTTCTGCTTCGTCGAAAGGACAGGACTATAGAAAAAAAAGGCATATTACTTCAATAACTACATCGCGATAAATCACAAATAATCACTTAGATGTTCTTTTTTAAATAGTTGATTTTTAATTACTTATATGTATTTATTGCCGTGAAATAGTTTTTTTATGTCTATTTTTTCTGCTTTCGTGACAAAAATTCTCCCTCTTCGTGTCATTTCTTCCTTTACAGGTTTACATCCCCAGTAATTTTATTCCTTAATAACAGCTGAAAAGCATGCGTCAATTGTTATTTATCTTATTATCAGAATATTATATGACAATAAAAACCATCATGTGTTTACATGCTAAAGAGAAAAAGTTATAGTCCATATTTATTTCAAACAATAAGCAAATCAACCAAAAAACAGGGAAGGAAGCCGAAAAACCCTAAAAAAGAGTAGGTAACAAATCAACCAATAAGTTATGACTAAAATTTCTAACGTAGAAAACGGGGCTGTGTACGAAGGGTACGATAGCCTTGCTGCCTCACAGTGGTGTACCCCATCATTTCTGGGATGTAGCGCGTGTGTCTCTACCAGTGCTGTCAAAGGTCAGGTTACGATCACAATAGAATTAAGAACTCCTTTCGGAAATGTATCTAAAAGCTTTAGTTTTAATAGTAATGTAAGTTTTACATGGCAGCCTTTTAGTAAATTCAAAGTTACCATAAGCATCGCAAACTTCAATGAAGCCGGCGGTGTTTTTAGTTTTGATCTGGCTCTGAATCCTTGCATCGACATTCCGTTTTATGGATGGAAATGCTTTAATTTCAGCCACACATTCTCTGTGCCATTATTAGTAGCAGGTATCGAAAGTGATATTGACGATTCTCATTTTACAAGTTTGTTAACGTTACACGCCAGTGGTGCTTTAGATGCTGGATGTCACTGCGACGATACGGCTACTCCGTTGTTGAAAGGTGATATTTACAACAACTATCTGAGCGGCCAGGCCGCTTTTCCAACCATACCGGTTACGAAATGCTTTCCGATACCAACTGTACAATGCATTCCAACTATTACATCATGTGTAACAGGGATATCCCCTATTTGTCTTACACAGCAAGATACTGGTGCAAATGCAGCTGCAATACCTACACTACCAGTAAATCAATGTATCCCTACAGTGTCTTGTATTCCTACTGTATCTTGCATTCCGACGGTATCGTGTACCGGAATCCCGTTTATTTGTAATGGTGTCGCTGCTCAAGCTGGAAATACTGCCAATGCCGAAGCCAGAACATTAGTTTGTTTTCCAACATATCCTCCGGTATGCAGACAACTAAGTGCTACTGATGCAAATGCTGCTGCAATACCAACATTACCTGTAAGTCAATGTATTCCTACAGCATCTTGTATTCCTACTGTTTCTTGCATTCCAACAATATCATGCACAGGAATACCTTTTATCTGTAATGATGCTGTTCAAAGTACTGGCGGTGTAAATGCAGGACCACCACATACGGTATTGTGTTTTCCAACATTGCCAATGGCATGTAGACCAACAGGAGCTGTTGCTGATGCAGCTGCAATTCCAACATTACCGGTAAATCAATGTATACCTACGGTATCTTGTATTCCGACAGTGTCTTGTATCCCAACGGTATCGTGCACCGGAATCCCATTTATTTGTAATGGTGTTGCTGCTCAAGCGGGAAGTACACAACAAAGTACTTATACACTTATTTGTGCCCCAACGAATCCTATAGCATGCAGACATTTAGGCGCTGACTATCAGGGTAATGCTGCTGCAATACCGACATTACCGGTAAATCAGTGTGTGCCTACTGTATCGTGTGTTCCAACCTTGTCTTGTATCCCAACGGCATCGTGCACCGGAATACCTTTTATTTGTTAATACTATTTAATTTTAAAAATCGCAGGGTCTAAACAATCCTGCGATTGTTTTTTAATCCTTAAATCTTACGTAATGCAATTAACTCCAGAAACCGTATATCAGTATCTACATAAACGCCAACTTATTGATGAAGAGGCAGTGATTAAAGGCAATTTTATGGTACATCCGGTAAAGACCAGAAATACCATCATGAAAATAATAGTCCGTCCTGAGAATTCTCTTTTTGTGAAGCAAATGCAAAAAGATATCGTTAGTGACGGTTTATTTCAAAGAGAAATCAATACCTATACTTTATTTAAAAACAAGGCAGAATTTTCATCAATTGCAGCTGTTGTTCCTAAACTATTGGATTACGATGATGTTGCTAATATAATGATAACCGAACTGTTATATGATGCAAAAAACTTATATGAGCATTATATGCTTACCAAAAACTTCGACTTAAACCTTGCCCGCGAGCAAGCTGTTATATTATCAGCATGTCATGTTGTACCTGAAGACAAATCAATTGCATCAATGTTTCCAAAAAACCTTCCGTGGGTATTACAATTGGATAAATACGATGCCGATCAATTTTTTGTAAACAATGAAGCAAGCACTTCTATTATTAGCCTGATAAAAGAGAATCAGGTCCTGCAAAACGCATTAATAAACTTGGCCATATCGTGGAATTACACCCACTTGATACACGGTGATATCAAATGGATCAACTTTATGGTTACTCAAGATGAAAAAGGTTTTACACAAAAACTTATCGATTGGGAACTTGCTGACATTGGCGATCCGTTGTGGGATGTTGCCGGACTCATGCAATCGTATATCAGTGTTTGGCTCCTTGGATTTGATAATAACGACCCTGCCGGTTACCAATTACCGGAGTATATGCAACCCTACGATATCAAAAACACCCAATCTTCGGCACAGGCTTTCCTTTATGAATATATGGCTATACAAAAATACCCTGAATCATATTATGGTACTATTTTGGCAAAAATAATTCAGTTAACAGCAGCCAGAATTATTCAGACGAGTTTAGAAGGAATTACTTATAATTCAAAAATTGAAGCGAATAATATGCGTTGTATTCAATTGGCGTTCAATATTATGAGTAATCCTTTTAACGCATTACAGGAATTGTTTAATATAAAACTACAACAAGATTATGTTCCAGGATAAAACCATCGTTAAAGAACTTACGCGACTAATTAGTCAACTTCATATTTCAGACTCTTTTCTCCAATTTAGAGAAAAACAGTATGCTATTACACCTGAGAATGCAATGAGCAGTCTCATTAGCATATTGTATTCCGAATGTTATGCCTTAAAAGAAAGCTATCAGACAGGTCAGAAGGAAAGAGCGCTCCATTTTACGGACTCTAATGACTCTTTTTTGGAATTGCTTTCTCAAAATAATCTAAGTAAAAACAGAACAGAAAAGGATTGGATTGTAAAAAACATACATCCGAATGGGTATTTAGAAGTAACAAAACAGAGCGAACTGCAAGTCATACACGCTTCTCATTTAGTAGATTTTCCGTCCGGATCAACTGCGGAAATCGGGCAAACGGTTTCGGTTTTATTTTCAAAAGAAGACAGGCAGAGGCAACCTACTTTTTATTATGTTTTTAGCGATCAATCCATGAATCCGTTTCAAAATTTTACGAGAATATATTGGAATTGTAACAGCGATGGTGCGCCAAAACTTATAAAATGCATTACTGAAAAACTTAACTATTATTCGATTCCGTTTCTCTTTAAATGCCTTAATCACCCTGATTTGTACTTTCGAAGAGATGCAGCAGTGCTTTATATAGAAGAGACTATGATTCCTATAATCAAAATGTTACTGCCTGAAATTTGTAACGAAATGGAAGACTACCTTGAAGAAGATGTACCTCTTTTTGCTTATCCGTATGCCAAAGGAGTTGGTATGGCTGAAAGTCCAAATGAGAATGAAAGTTTCGGAATGAACAGAGTGACCATACTAGCTGAAACCCTCTTCCGAACTACACACAAAAAACTGGTGGCTACAGCTGTTGTTAACGAAATTGGAAGCACTTTTCTACAAAGAGGAATAGACCCGAAAACGACTTTTCTCAATAAAGGAACAAAAATACTATTCAATTAAAAGAAAGAATTATGGATCAGACCAATAAAAATATTTTCCTTGAAACGGCATGGAATATCGGAACTAATTTAATGAAAACCAGTATCTGGCATGATAAATCCTGTACCTGGCAAGGGTATTCATTTGAGCCTTTGAATGGTACGTATCAACCCGTGATCAGAACTTTTGGACCGGATGTTTACTCAGGTACAGCGGGTATTGCTTTATTTTTGACGGCTTTGTATACGGAAAGAGAAGACCCGATTTTGCTCCAAACAATAGAAGGCAGCATTGAACAAATGAAAAGTACCATGTATGCTGCTATTAGTCACGGATTCTATGCTGGAAAACCCGGGATCGCAGCGGCATTAATCAAAATTGGAAAAGAATTAAACAGAACAGATTGGGTACAAGAGGGACTTGATTTACTCGATAGCATTCCTTCTGAATCGCTTCAATCCTATGAAATTGATATTATAAGTGGTGCTGCCGGAACAATACCGGTGCTGCTGGATGTTTATACTGTTTTTAAAAAATCGGAATTACTGGATAAAGCAATTGCATTAGGGCATTTATTGTGTGATGCGGCTGTTAAAAATAATACTGTTTGGTCATGGGCTACGGTTCCTTCACAAAAAAATCTAACAGGTTTCTCACACGGCTCCTCAGGAATAGCTTTAGCGTTATTGCAATTGTATAAAGTAACGGGAAACCCCGCATTTATGGAAGCCGCTGAAGGTGGTTTTAATTACGAACGCCAGTCTTTTGATAACACACAACAAAACTGGCCTGACTTTAGAGACGATGTGGTCGCAAGCACCACAACCAATGTATGTGGACTAGCCTGGTGCCACGGAGCTCCCGGGATTACAATTTCAAGATTAAAAGCAAATCAATTAGATTCAAATCCTGTTTTTACAAACGAAATGAATATTGCACTCGCGACTACCGCTAATTCTGTTTATCAGGGGCTAATGGAAAATCTGACGAGTACCAATTACTCTATTTGTCATGGCATAGCAGGAAATGCAGATATTATGATGGATTGTGGAGGAATGGAATACCAACAACTGGCAGAAGCTGTCGGGAACGCCGGTATTAGCAAATATCCAAACAATAATATTCAATGGTCTACAGGATTAAGTAGCGGACAGTATACGCCGGGACTGATGATGGGGATAGCAGGGACTGGATATTTTTATCTTCGCTTGCTAAATAAAGACAAACATAAAAGTGTGTTGCTGCCGCAACTTGGGCTGGCTTAAGAAGCTATAAACAATCAAAAAAAATGGAAGTATTGTTTTAAATTGCCTCCTGCTTTACCTCAATGTCATTAAGTTAAGGATTATCAAAAAAAGTCTCACGCAGATTTTAGCGGGATGAAATAAAAAAATCCGCAGAATCTGCAAAATCTGCGTGAAAAATCTCTTAACTTAATGACATTGTGCTTTAGCTGGAGGAATATAATTTAATTTAAAATTTTAAAGGCTTAAGCCAAAATTGTTAGTCAATTAGGCTAAAGCCAATTTTGTACTTCTCAATCTGCATACCTCCAGCTAAAGCAGGAGGCAATGGAAAATAATGCTTCTATTCTTTATAAAATTACAAACTACTTATTATCACTCATAATTTCAGATTTATTCTGTGCATATTCATAACCTTGCTCCCACCACACTTTCATAACTTCTCTATTGAAAATCAAAGCGTTATTTGTGAGTTTTGTTGGTGTGTAGTATAGATTTAATTTTACATTTTTATTGCTGGCCATTAGTTTTCCAATTGCGATATCATGCTTTTCTACCTGATCCAGAGCAATTCGGAATAAATCAATCATCAGGGAAAACGGGTTTTTGCCGATTACCATTTTATCCATATTAACTTCTGTTTCCAGAATGATCACATCAATTTCGGTTGCGCCACGATTTATGGCTTCACGTATGGGTACCAAACTCGAGAAACCTCCGTCTCCATATTCGTAATTGTTTTTGGTGACTAAACTCATAAACGGAATATAATTGCTTGAAATCCAAGTCCAGTCGCAAAACTCTTCGTACGTACAGTCTTTAACGGACTTATATTCTGCCTCGTTTTTGGTTAAATTGGTAACGGTAACAATAACATCACTCTTAAGTTTTTTGAGCTTATTGAAATCGGCTATCGAAAAATTGTTTTTGATGTACTTTTGTAGTCCTTTACTCTCTCCAAAAGTCCTTTTTCCTCTAAAAAATTGACGTAAAACATTAAAATGATTGATGGTTACGATGTCAATCCCATCTTTGACTTTCACAACAAACGGACAGATATTAAAAATTTTAGACATGGTAACATTGGTGTAAACCCAGTGGATTTTTTTCAAATGCCCCAGAGCCAGGTGCGGAATTAACAAACTCCCTGTTGAAGTTCCTAAGAACATATCGTATTCGTGTTTCTTCTCTTCTATTAAATATTGTGCCACACCACCCGCAAATGCTCCTTTACTGCCTCCACCTGAAATAACCAATGCTCTCATAAATTTAATGTAGGTATTATTTTTTTTATTTAGAATGTGGGGAGAGAATAGAGTACAGAATATAGATTGGAGTTTTTTCCTTGCTCTACATCCTAATATTCTATGCTCTATATTCTTTGTTCTATACTCTTTACTCTTTTAATAAACGATTCAATTGAAACTGTTCATCGGATGTCAAATTAGGCAAAATTCTTTCAAACGACGCACGCATTTCCGAATTTTTTAATAAAATCCTAATAGAATCTCTTCCGAATTTTGAAAATTGCCACATATGATGTGTTGTTGCACCTACTAAATTTGTTAAAACGGTATCGTTTATCAATCTAAAAGCAATTAATTTTTCTAACGCATTTTGTCTTGTCGTTGCCTCACATTTTGTCGATGAAAAACCAATCAGCTCCGTAACTAAATCTTCCGGATTCTCGCTGTAATCTCGTGTAGATAAAGCCAATGAAAGCCATAATGTACGAAGATTATAGTCATTAAAACCAATCCAATTCTTTGATTTGTTTAGGTATTCAGTCTGATGTTCGGGAAAACTTTTCCATAAACTATAGAGGGCGATTTCTTGAGTTTGGTATGATTTGTCATTAAGTAAAGTTTCATAGGTGGCTCTGAAATCTTCCGGAATTTGATTAAAATTACCCGCAACTGCCTGACGAATCTGTACATCATTACTTTGCATAGCGATTACTAATAATTCTTTTTTAGCATCATACTTATCGTTTTCTATTTGATTAACAATAGCTTCTTTTACAGTGTGGTAGGTATCTGAATTTAAAGTTTTGATTAAGAATTCTTTCTTTTCTGATAAAGGCGTTTTTTTTAGTTTATCTACTTCCAAACGAACTTGAATTGCTTTGTTTTTGCTCAATAAAGCATTAGCAGTTGCGGTATCAAAAGCAGTTGATTCTAACCAGGTCTTCTGAAATTTATCCAAATCAAAATCGGATACTTTTTTAACTTCATCAAAGAAATTTTGCGTATTTACATTTTGATAAGCGTATTTTTTGAGGTAGCTTTTAATGGCTTTTTTAAAGGCCTTATCACCTATTGATTCGTGTAATACGAACAACGTCCAAGCTCCTTTTTCGTAAAAGGTTAAAGAACTAGCCTTGGCATTTAAAACCGGAATCGTATCTGTTCTTGAGGCAAACTTTAATTGCTGTGCGGTTTCGTATAATTTAGAATAAAAGTAATCATCACCATAAATATCCCTTTCGGCAAGCAAAGCATAATAAGTCGCAAAACCTTCCTGAAGCCAATGATGTGTGCTGCTTTCGGCCGTAATCAGGTCGCCGAACCAATGATGTGCCAACTCATGTGCGTCGACATTGGTATAATTTCGGTCTTCAAAACCGGTAGTATCAACAACGTAACGCGTTGCAAAAAGTGTGGTCGTTGTGTTTTCCATTCCTGCATACAAAAAATCACGAACCGGAATTTCTCTATAAATTCCCCACGGGTACCCTACTCCTATTTCTTTTTCCAGAAAATCGAATATGCGTTTCGAATAACGGTAAGTAGGTTCGAAACGAGCCAAATCCTTATTCTCCAAATAATACTCTAAAGGAATGTTTGTTTTTGACTTGAACTCTTTTTTATCATATTTTCCGACCGTAAGCATCAATAAGTAAGAACTCATTGGTTTTTTCATCTGGTATTGCCATTGAACCTGATTGTTATGCTCTGTTTTGTTTTTCAAGATTCCATTCGAGACTACCTGATAGCCCTTTTCATAAGTAACTTCCATATTAAAAATTACTTTTTCATTTACATCATCAAAACTCGGAAACCAGTTGCTGGTATATCTCCCCTGACCCTGCGTCCAGATTTGCACTTCTGAATTTTCAACAGCAACAAAATACAAAGCTTGTTTGGGTTTAACTGAATAGTTAAAACGAAGCTGTTTTTTGCCCTTTTCAAGATTGTCAATGATTTGCAATTGTTTGCCTGTGTTAAGGAAAATCACTTCTTTTCCATCGATTTCAACATTGGTAAATTCCATGTTTTTCGCATCAATTTTAATTGTATCTACAGCTTTCAAGACTTCAAAATCGTACGTAACGCTACCGGAAACAGATTTTTCCTTGGCATCTAATTTTAATTGCCCCGAAACGGATTTAAAATCGACGAACTGGGTTTGCTGTGCAAAAGCGAAGCTGGTAATAAAAAGAAAAAAGTATTTCATTGAAAATTTGAATTTATGGGATCCGTCTCCCAATTTCTAGGGTTGTTTTTTATGTAATTATAGATTTTATCAAAGGCAATATGATTTCTAACAATACTATCGTGATAATTGGATTGCCAGATTGATGTTTCATTACCGATTTGTTTTGTTGTGACCGATTTAAAAATCGCAACAAATGATGAAATTGAATTTGGTTTTCGGGTTAATTTGATTTTTTTGGGGTTATCGTGGTCTTGTTGTGGGTCCGATTTTTGATCGTGATTATGTTTTGAATCATCTTTCAAATGATGTTCCAAATCATCTTCCAAATTACGTTCCCGTAGAGACGCACTGCTGTGCGTCTCTACACTGTGCGTCTCTACATTGTGCGTTTCTGCGTTAGAAATCGGATTATTTTGGATTTCAATCAACAAATGAATATGATTTGGCATTACCACCCAATTATGGAAGAACCAATTTTTCCGAATTGAAATTGATTTTTTCAATTCGGTCTCAATAATTTCTCCATTGTCGTTTAATTTCATCGCTTCATTTTCAACTGTGCCAAAAATGGACTCTCTATTCTGTGTCACTATTGTGATAAAATAGATTGCATCACCGGAATAATCCCAGTTTTTCAATCTGTTAGAATCAGTTTTGTATTTATTCTTAAATAATATCATTTCTTGAGGCGTATAATAATCTCAAAGTTACAAAGGTTTCGCCAACAAATCGAATGAATTTTGTATGTTTACTACAGAAAATTACAACAAAGTGTCAAAGCCAATAAAAGCATTATTTAACTGGAGCAGCGGAAAAGATTCTGCTCTTACTTTATACAAAATTTTACAGAATCCGGAGTGTAAAATTGAATGTTTACTGACCAGTGTCAACGAGAAATACCAACGAATTTCGATGCATGGTGTACGCATTGAACTTCTCGAAGCACAGGCAAAAAGTATCGGTATTCCATTAAAAGTACTGCAGGTTCCGGAGATGCCAACAATGGAAGTGTATGAAAACGTAATGGCCCAAACTTTAAATGAATTAAAAAAGGAAGGAATTACACATTCTGTTTTCGGGGATATCTTTCTGGAAGATTTGCGAAAATATCGTGAGGATCAATTAGCGAAAATTGGTTTTCAAGGTGTTTTTCCAATCTGGAAAATTCCAACAAAGGAATTGATCCAGGAGTTCATTCAACTTGGATTTAAGACAATTGTAGTTTGTGTAAATGAACGCTATTTGGACAAAAGTTTTGCCGGTCGTATTATCGATCAGGATTTTATCAATGATTTGCCTGAAAATGTAGATTTATGTGGCGAAAATGGTGAATTTCATACCTTTACATTTGATGGTCCGCTTTTCTCTAAACCAATTGATTTTGAAATTGGCGAAATCGTTTACCGCAAATACGAAAGGCCAAAAAAGGATGACTCATCCAATACTGCCTGCGATACGAATACGACCGATGCTTTCGATTTTGGATTCTGGTACTGCGATTTGATTCCTAAATAAGTGATGTAAACTGAGGCTGGGTTATAAATTCACGAGAGTTTATTATTATTCTAATGCAAAAAAATAGATTATGGATATACTGATACGTTCTATAAAATTCCCCATTGTTTTTGATGTAGACAAACTTAAAAGTGATCTTTCTAAAATAATGAATAAAAAATGGGTGGCGCATTACAATACCAATGATTATTCCGGAAAATGGACTTCGGTTGCTTTGATGTCTACAGACGGGAAATCGGATACTATTTTTGCTTTACCCAATACTGACGATGCCATTAAAGAAACCGAAATTTTAGATTCCTGTACCTATTTTAAAGAAATTTTAGATGATTTTCTTTTTGAAAAAACCGCCGTACGCCTACTCCAATTAGCCGTTGGTGCGGAAATCAAGCCGCATTCCGATCATTGTTTGGGGTACGAAGACGGTTCTTTCCGATTGCATATTCCAATAATTACTAATCCCGATGTGGAGTTTATTTTGGACGGAAAACGTCTGATTATGGGTGAAGGAGAATGCTGGTATATCGATGCTAATTTTGAGCATTCTGTGGCAAACAGAGGCGATCAGGATCGTATACACCTAGTAATTGACGGAGTTCGAAATGAATGGACTGATGCTCTTTTTTACAAAGAAGCAGCAGAAAATCAATTTAAGAAGCCTCAAATCAGCATGAGTGAAGAACAAAAACAATTGATGATTGCGGAGTTAAAACGCATGAATACAAGTGTTGCAAACGATCTTATAAAAAATTTAGAATAGAAATCTACTCTTCGTACATGTTCAATAAATTAGTTACCGTATTCCAGTTTCTAATCGTTGCCGTTACGTTTAGTTTTTTCTCAATATATTTTTGATCAAATCTTGTCTTTCCTGCTCCAACCGCGTATTTAATAAAAATTCTGTTCCCATCAATACTGGCTTCATCAGGTTTAAACTGACTAATTTTAAGATCATTGATATTCTCGCTTTTCAGAGCAATTGAGACAAAAGCAACGTACAGTTTTTTAGTGTCGACTTCTTTTTCTTTGAGAAAAGGGCTGTTTTTGAAACAATCATCAAGGTCTTTTTTGGTAATCACTACCGTCGGAACTTCATGACCGAAAACTTTAAAGATTTCTTGTTTTATCTGAAAACCCACTGCCGATGCACTTTCTTCCGGCGTATCTACAAATACATTTCCGGACTGTAGGTACGTTCTAACATTTTGAAAACCTATATTTTCAAGCATTGTCTTTAATGCTTCCATTTTCATCATATTATGTCCCGAAACATTTATGCCGCGTAAAAGTACCAGATGTGTTGTCATTGTCTTTAAATTTTGTTCAAAGATAAAAAAATCAATTGCAATAAAAATGGAGCCGGACTCAATTATAGTTTTGCGATTAGGATTAAAAAAAAGATACCAAACTAAAACGGCTTGAAATGTAGATGGAAATGTCCCAATTATATGAAAATATAGATGTCGATACAATTAATAATCAACTGTCTATATATTCGTCTTTTACCTTTACCGGATTTAACAAACGTCAATTTCTTTCCTACAACAACTGACTTTTCAAGGCAGGCAGATTTTTAAAATTCCCAATTAAAATCTATCTTCGTATTTCTAAAAGAGAAAAAAGAAGAGCCCCGTCAGCATACGGTGCAGAATCTTAAAGTTATTCTCTAAAATCTATTTGCAATATTCTAAAAACGTAACGCCAAAAAATGTCTAATAATCTCCTTGAAACTCCTATCGAATACTTAAAAGGTGTTGGTCCCAATCGGGGTCAATTGCTGCGCAAGGAATTGGGGATTCATAAGTATGGTGATTTAGTTAACTTTTTTCCAAATCGTTATATTGATCGAACGCGATACTACAAGATAAATGAACTTCAAAATACGGGTTCTGAAGTTCAGATTATTGGAAAAATCATCAACATCAAAACGGTTGAATTTGCAAAAAACAAAAAGCGTCTGGTAGCCACCTTTGTAGATGATACGGGCCAAATTGATTTAAATTGGTTTCAGGGACACAAGTGGGTTCGCGAAAGCTTAAAGCTGAATGAAGTTTGTGTCATTTTTGGAAAATGCTCTTTGTACGGGAGTCAATTTAGTATGGCGCATCCTGAGATCGAACCTTTAAATGAACATGAAAAAAGCCTCCGTTCTGCCATGCAACCGGTTTATCCTTCAACAGAAACGCTGACAAATCGAGGCATTTCTAATCGAACGATCAATAAATTAATGGAGCAACTGTTTATTGAAACGCAGGCTTTGTTTACAGAAACATTTCCCTCTTATTTAATTGAAGAGTTGAAATTGATTTCAAAAAAAGCAGCGCTATTCAATATTCATTTCCCGAAAAGTACTGATGCTTTGGCGAAAGCGCAGTTTCGATTAAAGTTTGAAGAATTGTTCTTTATTCAACTGCAATTAATCACCAAAAACCTGATTCAAAAGCATAAAATAAAAGGGCATCCGTTTACAAAAGTGGGTGAATTTTTTAATGAATTCTATCAAAATCATTTGCCTTTTGAATTGACCAATGCACAAAAAAGAGTTATAAAAGAAATCCGTTCCGATATGGGAAGCAATGCCCAAATGAACCGATTATTGCAGGGTGATGTGGGGTCCGGGAAGACTATTGTAGCTTTTATGAGCATGTTATTGGCGATGGACAATGGTTTTCAGGCTTGTTTGATGGCGCCAACAGAAATTCTCGCCAACCAGCATTTTATCGGATTGTCGGAATTGGCTAAAACTTTAAATATCAACATTAAAATACTTACTGGTTCTACCAAAACGGCAGCCAGAAGAATTCTGCATGAAGAACTTGAAAACGGAACTTTACATATTTTAATCGGGACACACGCTTTATTGGAAGACAAAGTCAAATTTAAAAACCTAGGTTTAGCGGTAATCGATGAGCAACATCGTTTTGGTGTCGAGCAACGTTCTAAGTTATGGAAGAAGAACGAGATTCCGCCCCATGTTTTAGTAATGACCGCCACCCCTATTCCAAGAACGCTTGCGATGAGTCTTTATGGTGATTTGGATATTTCTGTAATTGATGAATTGCCTCCCGGACGAAAACCCATTCAGACCGTACATCGTTTTGACAGTAATCGTCTGAAAGTTTGGAAATTTCTTAGGGATGAAATCGCACTGGGAAGACAAATTTATATCGTTTATCCGTTGATTCAAGAGTCTGAAAAAATGGATTATAAGGACTTAATGGACGGTTACGAGAGTATTTCACGTGATTTTCCATTGCCACAGTATTCGATTTCTATTTTGCACGGAAAAATGAAGCCCGCAGATAAAGATGCTGAAATGAAACGTTTTTCAGAAGGAAAAACGAATATAATGGTCGCAACAACCGTGATTGAAGTTGGGGTAAATGTACCCAATGCAAGTGTAATGATTATTGAAAGTGCAGAACGCTTCGGATTGTCTCAATTGCATCAGCTTCGCGGTCGTGTAGGACGTGGTGCTGAACAAAGTTATTGTATTCTGATGACTAGCCATAAATTAAGTGCCGACAGTAAAACCCGAATGGAGACCATGGTGCAAACCAATGATGGCTTCGAAATTGCCGAAGTAGATCTTAAACTTCGTGGCCCCGGAGATTTAATGGGGACGCAACAAAGCGGTGTTTTAAACCTTCAAATTGCAGACATTGTCCGTGATCGTGATATATTGTCTTTAGGAAGAAACTATGCCATGAAAATTCTTAAAGAAGATTCTGCCCTTCAAAAACCGGAGCATGCTATTTTGAAAGCGGTCTTTATTGAACTAACTAAGAAGAAGAATATCTGGAATTATATTAGTTAGTTTTTTTTAAGGTGCTAAGTTACTAAGATGCTAAGTTGCTGAGAATCTTGGATATTGTCTTGATTTTAGTTTCTAAGCTATAAAAAGAGATCTAAAAGTTACGAAGTGATTTGCAACAACTGTTTTGTTTAATTAATTGAAACTACTAGCTAATAATTTGTTGATCCTATTTGATAAAAGCACAAAAGGGTTGATTTGCTTACCGCTTCAGCTCAATTCCATTAAGTTAAGGATTATCAAAAAAAGTCTCACGCAGATTTTAGCACAATGAAATAAAAAAATCCGCAGAATCCGCAGAATCTGCGTGAAAAAATATCATTAGCCTAATGACATTATGCTTCATCTGGAGGTAAATGATTGAGAGGTGCATCTTTGGTTTTAGCTAAAAGAACTGGGTGTAATTCGGCTAAAGCCATTAAATCTTGAACTACTTGTAATCCTCCAGCTGAAGCAGGAGGCTATTCAAAATGATACTTTTGCAAATATTTTAATTTTTACAGGAAATTTACATTATTATAATTCAGAAATGAGGATTGCTAATTTTTGCCAAAGGTTTTTGTTGGCCTGTTTTTCGTTCTATCATTGTAGGTTTTTCGTAATAATTCCAACGAGCTAAATTTCTTTTTGCGTGATTTTGCTACTACCACGTTTAGATTCACCCCAAATCTTAGCCCCTCAGAAACTCAGTAACTCAGAAACTTTAAAAAAAAATACACTCCAAAGTATCATCTTAAACGGTCGAGATTTAAGTCTAAAATAGTTACATAAATTAGTAAGCTTAATAGAGTTGGGGCAAAAAAAGCATTCCTATTTTAGAACTGATACAATGAAGCGTATAGTAGTTTGTTCTACGTTATTTTTTGGTTCCGTTTTTCTTTTCGAAAAAGCCGTTAAAAAAACCTTTACTTACTTTATTTTTATCATCTTTTCCGGTGGCTACAAGATGATCTACATATTCGGTGTACGTTTTTTTACGTTCTTCCAAAAAACCGATCAAATATTCCTCAGACGCATGAAGTCCACTCGCCTCTTCGATATGGATTAGTTTTTTGTATAGTGGTTCTATAAACTTAACGATCACTTCTTCCGGAACCGATTTTCGGGTTCCAAAGTACCCTACAATTTCTCCGTCTGAATCAGAAACAATTTTAAAATCTGTGATTACCCAATAGTATCTTCCGGTTTTAGACATGTTTTTGACTATAGCATGTATATTTTTATTACCCTTGATACTATCCCATAAAAATTTAAAAATAACTTTTGGCATATCCGGATGACGGATAACGTTGTGGGGCTGTCCGATAAGTTCAAACTCATCGTAGCCCGATACATCAATAAAAGCTTCGTTAGCATACAAAATAGTTCCTTTTGTATCTGTTTTGCTTAGTAATACTTTGGTTTTATTCCAATCAACTTCTCTGTCTGATGGATTCGGGCGGGTAATTCTGGTATCCATAAATCTCGTATTTTAAAATTAATATGCGACTCTTTTGTTGTGCATAAATAAATGCGCTGCGTATTAAATAGTATTCTAGTTCAGTTCTTCTTTTAAAATAGTTAACAAGCCTTTTGTTTTCTTAAAAACGGCTTCGAGCTCTTCCTCCAGCCAATCCGGTAAGGTGGCATCGTTGGCCAGTTTTAAATGCTGAATATCATTTGCAATATGAACGATCTTTTTATATTGAAAATCTAAATTTTTAGCATTGTGATTATCGCTGTGTTGGTTAAAAATTCGGGCAACTTCCTTTCCAAAATCAGTTTCTGTAATTTTATCAAATGAATTTACAGCTACGTCTTCTTTAAGGAAACTGTCAAACGATTTTTTTAAAGAATCGAGCATTGCATTGGTTGATTCAAAATCATATTTCGACATAAGATTAAATTTAAGTTATAATGGATTGAATTAATACCTACTACTAAATACAACTTAAAGTTAATTTGAAACTCTGGTGGCCGATTTACCGTGAATATCATTAACCAAATCATCTATTTTTTTGGCACTTTCACGCATCATTTCCAGGTAGTTTAATAGTTTATCATTATCGGTATGTCCTTTTGAGGCATCAATAAGTTTTAAAACTGAATCTACCGGAAGTCTTAAATCCTGTGCTGTTCTGTAAACAAAAACATTAAATTCATTATTAGAAGACAGTGTGCTGTATTTTGCAGAAGCCAATTTCATGTTTTCCAATTCGTACTCATCTGATATTTTTGAAATGTGATTCTGGCTGTGTTCTTTGAAATAATACGCCCAATACCCATTCATTAAAAATACAACTGCAGCTAATACTACGTGAATAATAAAAGTTTCTAAATCGAAATTTACCTGAGAAAAATACAACTGCAAACCTTTTGGATCATTAAAAACAGCATTCTGCATATAAGCCAGGGCTCCGTGATGCAGGACCACCAAAAGCGTAAGCGGAATTTGCAATTTCCAATTTTGATAAATAATTAAAATGGTACTGGCGATAAATACGGTAAAGTGCATTTCGAATAAACCGTGCATCTGATAAATGTATTGCGCCATAAAAATCGCTAACACTACTGACAAAACATACTGGTAAAAGTTCGATTTTTTAAAAAAGAATTTTGCCGAATAGTACAATAATAAATTAATGACACCTACTCCAACCCCAATTTCAAATGTATCGTACTTAAAGGCCAGGGCAATTCCGAGAAGAAAATAGGCTGCAAGCACATAATTAATAATCGTGTCTGACTTTTGTGTCATTGTTGACATAAAACTGTGTAGGTAATCTTGTTCATTCAAACTTGCTTTTGATTTCATAATTTTGGGTAATTTAGGTTGAGGGTTAGATTTATTTAGTGCATTTTGGTAACGAACATCCGTAAGCTCTCAGAGCTAAAGCATCAAATGAAGGGGTCTTGGTTTGTTTGAGCAAAGAATCAATTGCCATTTGTGCATAATTACTGTCGGCATTAGTACAATATCTGGTTTTATTGTAATTCCCTCGGTAGTATAAATTCTGTACTGGATCAATTATAACAGCTTGCGGAGTGGAGAAAACACCACACTTTTTGGCCATCGCTTCATCAAAATAGACAGGGATTTCAGCATCGAATTTTTTCTGTATTTCTTCAATCGTAAAGTTTTTGTGTTTGTTTAAGACCACAATTTTAAAATTAATACGGTCACCGTACTTTTTGATTAGTTCGCTAACGTGTGGTATATTAAATCGCGAACAAGGACAATCCGGATTAAAAAAATGAATAAATACAGGTTTGTTGTTGGTAACCCAGCATTTCCCTAAGTCAATTCGGGAGCCCATAGCAATGGTATGATAATTTTTAGGAATCGGAGTTGGCAAACTGTATTTGAACTCATTCTGCCAGAATAAAACAAGAATTGCGGAGAGCAATAAAGAAAACCATAAGCCAAGGAGTATTTTTTTTGCCATAAATAAGTAGTTTTGGGTATATAATTCTAATGATGTCTAAACAACTGTTAAGTAATTGGTTTTGTAAAAAACTAATTTTAACTTAAAAACAAATAAAAAACCTACACATTTACACGCTTAACCCCTAAAAACATTAATATTATCACAAAAAACCGATCATTTTGTTTAAGCTTATCAATGTTACGAATAAAATCGATAAACAACAAAAAAAATCAGTTAAAATGCAAATTTTGCCTATTAGATAAGAATTACCTTATTTTTTGTTTTATTTTTAAGCAAAATTACTTGCGTAAAAACCTACAAAAAACACAGCACATTAAAACATTTCTAAAAGTTTTGTTAAAAAACATGTTTTTCAGATCGTGCCGTTAAACCAATCATCTAAATCAGCATCTAAATCCAATTACTCACATCAACTTTATAAAATGACCTATTTTCAAAAAACAGCCAAAAATCGGCGCCAGAACAGCTCTAAGTCAATTTGAATAATAGTAAAATACTGTTTTTTAATAACTTAAATTAAATGTAAAGATTTGTACATACAAATGTTAAATAAAAGCTAACGCCATTTGGATTCGCTCCAAAAAGTTAAATTTGTACACTTACTAAAAACACTTACCCAAAAAATCTATTTACCTCAATTTTATGAAAGTAAAAAACCTAGTTTATGCCCTTCTGATTATCGGACTTGGAGGGTTTATTGCCTACCGAGTTGTATCTAATAAAAGTAAAAACGAAGAATCTAAAAAATTCGGCGATAAAGACAGTCCAACTACCGTAACAGGAATAGTGGTAAAAACGGCCACTTTTGATAATAATCTGTCCTTATCGGGATCTATTGAAGCTAATGAGCAAATAGAAATTCGAAGCGAAGTCTCCGGTATTGTTGAGAATATTTACTTTACTGAAGGTACTTTCGTAAACAAAGGTCAGGTGCTTTTTAAGGTAAATGATATTGAATTAAAAGCGCAATTGAGACAAGCTGTTACCAGAGAAAAATTAGCAGCGGAAAACGAAAGAAGAGCTAAATTACTACTCCAAAAAGAAGCGATAAGTCAGGAAGAATTTGATGTTGCCAATGCAGATTATGCATCAGCACAAGCTCAAAGCCAATTGATCAGAGCACAGATTTCAAAAACAGCTGTAAAAGCTCCTTTCTCAGGAAAAATTGGTTTGCGTTCTATTTCTCCGGGAACGTACATCACTCCTACTATACTCGTAGCAAAATTAGTGAACACAGGAAAATTAAAAATTACATTTTCAATTCCTGAAAAATATGCCTCACAAGTAGTGTCGGGCTCTAATATTGATTTTACAGTTTCGGGCTCAACAAAAGTTTATACAGCTAAAATATACGCCATTGAACCTGAAGTGGCTGTAGCAACACGTACTTTACAAATTCGTGCCATTGCAGATAATATCGACGGAAAACTTTTGCCGGGTACTTTTGCAGATGTGCAATTACCTCTTAATATTATCAAAGATGCGATCGTAGTTCCTTCAGAAGCTATTGTACCTGTTCAAAGTGGTAAAAAAGTGTATATCGCTAATATGGGTAAAGCTAAAGAAGTTATGGTTGATGCCACCACAAGAACAGATGCTTCGATTTTGATTTTATCCGGATTAAAGGCGGGTGATACCCTGCTGACAAGTGGTGTGATGTCATTAAAAAATGAAGCTCCAATAAAAGTTAAAGTAAAATAATTATAGATTTTGAAAATCGGTTTATGAGATAACAATCAAAAACCAACTACTTAAAATCTAAAATCTAAAAATCATAATGAGTTTATCTACTACTAGTATAAGAAGACCCGTTTTAACCATTGTACTGAACCTTTTGATTATTTTGTTCGGTTTTATTGGTTATACTTTTCTGGGTGTTCGCGAATTTCCTTCCATTGATCCGGCACAGGTTTCGATCAGAACCAATTATACCGGAGCCAATGCTGATATTATTGAATCCCAAATCACAGAACCTCTTGAAAAAGCTGTAAATGCCATTGACGGAATCAGAAATATAACTTCTTCCAGTAATCAGGGAAGCAGTAACATTACCATCGAGTTTAATCTGGACAAAGATCTGGAAGAGGCTGCAAATGACGTAAGAGATAAGGTTTCTCAGGCAGTGAGAAGTTTGCCGCAGGATATCGACGCACCGCCCGTAGTTTCTAAGGCTGATGCCGATAGTGATGCTATTATTTCGATGACCGTACAGAGTGACACCAGAAGCGCGTTGGAATTAAGTGATTATGCAGAAAATGTAATTTCACAACGTTTAGAAACGATTCCGGGAGTTAGTGGTGTGCAAATCTGGGGGCAAAAACGATATGCCATGCGTTTGTGGATAGATCCAGCAAAACTGGCAGCTTACGGTTGCACAGTAGCGGAAGTTCGAAATGCTTTAAACGCACAAAATGTGGAGTTACCTTCCGGAAAATTGACCGGAAATAACACCGAACTTACAGTAAAAACGGTTGGAAATCTCTCTAAACCGGAAGAATTCAACAATATCATTATTCGTACCGACGGTGATATCATTGTCAGGTTAAGTGACATTGGTGGTGCTGAATTAGGTCCGGAAAACATAGAAACAAAATTGAGTCAATCAGGCCTTCCGATGATTGGTTTGGCTATTGTTCCGATGCCGGGGGCTAATTACCTGGATATTTCGGCTGAATTCTACAAAAAATACGATGCCTTAAAAAAGGATCTACCAAAAGACATCAAACTTAATATTGCGCTGGATAATACTATTTTCGTTAAGAAATCAGTACTTGAAGTAGCGGAGACTTTAGGGATTTCAATTATTCTGGTAATTATTATTATTTACCTGTTTTTTAGAGACTGGGCCATTGCGTTCCGTCCTTTAATTGATATTCCGGTGTCTTTAATTGCGACATTTTTTATCATGTGGCTTTTTGGATTTTCAATCAATGTACTGACTCTTTTAGCTATTGTTTTGGCGACAGGTTTGGTGGTAGATGATGGAATTGTGGTAACGGAAAATATCTTTAAAAAGGTAGAAGAAGGCATGTCGCCTATTGAAGCGGCTATTAAAGGATCAAACGAAATTTTCTACGCTGTAATTTCGATTTCGGTGACTTTGGCGGCTGTGTTTTTACCTGTAATTTTCCTGGAAGGCTTTGTCGGCCGACTCTTTAGGGAATTTGGAGTTGTAATTGGTGCTGCTGTATTAATTTCGGCATTTGTATCATTGACTTTAACGCCAATGTTGAATGCTTACTTAATGAAAGGCGGCGAACAAAAAAAATCAAAATTCTATATTAAAACAGAACCTTTTTTCGAAAAGCTAAACAGCGGTTATGCGGATGCTCTAAACCGATTTATGGCGAAAAAATGGATCAGTTTTCCGATTCTAATTGCTTGTTTTGGATTAATTTATTTGTTTTTTACGATACTTCCAAAAGAAACGGCTCCTTATGACGACCGTAGCTCGGTAACCATGCGTATGACAACTCCTGAGGGCTCTTCGTATGAGTACACGGACCGTTTTATGCAGGAAATATCAAGATTGGTAGATGATTCTATTCCGGAGAAAAAAGTGAGTTTGGTGATAACCGCACCTGGTTTTGGAGCTTCTGCAACAAACACCGGTTTTATCAGACTATCTTTAAAAGAACCAAACGAAAGAAAATTGTCTCAAAAAGACATTGCGGACAAATTAACAAAATGGACGAAAAAATATCCGGATGCTAAAACATCAGTGATTCAACAACCTACTATTGCCGTAAACAGACGTGGTGGTTTGCCGATTCAATACATTATTCAAGCGCCCAATTTCGAAAAACTAAGAGAAAAAATCCCTTTGTTTATGGAAGAAGTGGGTAAAAGCGATGTTTTCTCTATTACCGATGTGAACTTGAAATTTAATAAACCGGAAATCAACGTTAGTATCGATCGTGCGAAAGCCGAGAGTTTAGGAATTTCTATTATCGATATTGCGCAGACTTTACAGCTTTCTTTAAGTGGTCAGCGTTTTGGTTATTTTATTAAAAACGGAAAACAATATCAGGTTATTGGTCAATTTGATCAAAAGGACCGTTCTAAGCCTCTTGATTTAACTTCCATGTTTGTTAAAAACAGCAAAGGAGAGCTTATTCAAATGGACAATGTTGTGAATATAGAGGAACAAAGTAATCCGCCTCAATTGTATCACAACAACCGTTATATGTCGGCTACTGTTTCTGCAGGTTTGGCGCCGGGCAAAAGTATCAGCGATGGTATTCAGGCTATGGATCAGATTAAAGCTAAAGTTTTAGATGATACTTTTACGACTGACTTAAGTGGAGAATCACGAGATTTTGTCGAAAGTAGCTCCAATACCTCTTTCGCGTTTGGATTGGCTTTGTTGTTGATCTTTTTAATTCTTGCCGCTCAGTTTGAAAGTTTTATCGATCCGCTTATCATCATCCTTACAGTGCCAATGGCTGTTGCAGGTGCCCTATTCTCTTTATGGTTATTCAATCAAACCTGGAATATTTTCAGTCAGATTGGAACGGTAATGCTTATTGGATTGGTAACTAAAAACGGTATTTTAATTGTTGAATTTGCGAATCAGCTAAGAGAGCAAGGAAAACCAAAACTGGAAGCTATTTTAGAAGCATCAGAAGCGCGTTTGCGTCCAATTCTAATGACGAGTTTGGCGATTGCTTTAGGAGCTTTGCCAATTGCAATGTCACTTGGAGCAGCATCAACGAGTAGAATCGGAATGGGAGTTGTTATTGTGGGTGGAACTATTTTCTCTTTGGCTCTAACTCTTTTTGTGATTCCGGCAATTTACCTGATGTGGTCTAAAGCCAGAAAACACTATCCGGAGTTTGATCATATTGACGAATACGAAAAAGAAAGTAAATAATTTATTAGTCAGGAATTCACTATTGCCAAAGTTTGAGCTGGTGAATTCCTGTCAAAAGAAAAACAAATATGAGTACTAAAATTTTATTCAGTAGTCTGCTAGTCTGCTTCTTCTGCCTCACAAAAGTACAAGCGCAAGAAGTTTTAACTATTGAAGATGCTATGAAAATAGCCTTGGAAAATAACTTTGAAATTAAGATTGCCAAAAACAACACGAAAATAAGTGAGACTAATGTTACGGTCGGAAACGCCGGAATGTTACCTACCGCAACAGCTTCGGTTACAGATAACAACAATATTCAGAATTCATCACAAACACGTCAGGATGGAACTTCAACATCATTAAAAAACGCTAAAAACAATAGTTTAAGCTACGGTGTAAGTCTGGGATGGACGGTTTTTGACGGAATGAAAATGTTTGCGAAATTGGATCAGTTAAAAGAACTTCAAAAACTGGGCGATTCAGAGCTTAAAAGAACCATTTTAATTAAGATTGGACAAGTAAATTCGGCTTATTATGACTTGGTGCAGCAGCAACAACAATTGGCTGCATTGGACACGACAATTGTAATTTCCAATCAAAGATTAACTTTAGCTAAAAATCGTTTTAGTATTGGTAAAGCCTCAAAATTAGAGGTTTTAAATGCTCAGGTGGATTTAAATTCGGATCAGGTGGCGTTGTTAAGACAAAAAGAATCGTATGCTAATGCCAAAATTTTATTGAACCAGTATTTAGCACGTGATTCAAGAATAAATTTTAAAGTAACTGATTTAGTGACTGTTGATAATAAGTTAATTTTAAATGACTTAGTAGATTTAGCTCAAAAACAGAATCCGGCATTAGAAGCGCAGGTTATAAACAAACGCATAGCCGAATTACAGTTGAAACAAGTCAAAGCAGATCGTTATCCAATTGTGAGGCTGACTTCGGGTTATAATTTTAACGAAAGTGAATCGAGTTTAGGATTTACCAGCGCTACTTCTTCCCGAGGTTTAAATTATGGTTTTAATGCTACACTGAATATTTTTGACGGCTTTAATCAGCATCGAAATGAAAAAGTAGCTAAACTGCAGATTGAGAATTCTCAAATTGCCATCGAGCAGCAAAATATGGTTTTGAATACACAGTTAAGTACTGCTTTTCAGACGTATTTGACCAATTTAGAATTGATTGGTCTTGAGGAAAACAACGAAGCAATCGCTAAACAAAACTTAGAGATTACGCTGGATAAATTCAAAATCGGAACGATCACTACCATTGATTTCAGAACAGCTCAGCTTAATTATGTAAACGCAAAGGTACGTTACAGCAATGCCCAATATCAGGCAAAATTATCTGAAATTGCACTAAAAGAATTGGCGGGAAATATGAATTTTTAATTTAAATTTGTTTCAAAACAAACTTAAATGATTTCATATAATACTAAAGAATGGTTTTCTTTTATCTTTCATTTTCATAAATCAGATACCGTTCGAAAATTATTTCCAATTATGCTTGCGATCGGAGTTTACGCGGGAGCGGTTGGATATGTTGAACTTGAATATTTTAAAGTCACTAAAAATGACTACATCCAGAACATTCCTATTATGCATGGAATGCTTGGTTTTGTAATATCCCTATTACTTGTTTTCAGAACCAACACAGCTTATGATCGTTGGTGGGAAGGCAGAAAGCTTTGGGGCGCACTTGTAAACAACAGTCGTAATTTAGCGATAAAACTTTCCGCTATTTTAAAAGAAGAAAACGACAGGAAATTTTTCCGTAAGATTATACCAACTTATGCTTCTGTTTTGCAGAAGCATTTGAACAATGAGGATACCGGTAAACAGCTTTTTGAAGATGTAGATTTAGAAATTGATCATCAAAAACACAAACCGAATCAGGTAAAAAGAATTATGTATCAAAAAATCAATGATTTGTATGATGCTAAAAAAATTACCGGAGATCAGCTGATTATTTTAAACGAAGAATTACAATCTTTTACCGATATTTGTGGTGCCTGCGAGCGCATCAAAAACACGCCTATCCCCTACTCTTACAGTGCTTTCATCAAGAAATTCATCTTTTTTTATACAATGACATTGCCTTTTGGATATGCAGTAAGTTTAGGATATTACGTAGCGCCGGTGGTTGTTTTTATCTTTTACGTTTTAGCCAGTTTAGAGCTTATTGCAGAAGAAATTGAAGATCCTTTTGGTGATGATGAGAATGATTTGCCGATCAGAAAGATTTCGGAAAATATCAAAAAACACGTGGAAGAACTGATTTAAATCCCCTTACAAAGTAGTGTAGCAACTCATTACAAACAGATTACAAAATGCTTGTGTTAAATTTGTTGCATCATTATAACGTTGAAAGGTAAATTTATACGGCAAAAAACAAAAAAATTGTTTCCAACTCCGCTGATCAATCCTTATATTTACACCCTTATTCAAGAATAAAAAAGTTAACATGAAAATATCTTACAACTGGTTAAAACAATTCATTAAGACAGACTGGACCTCTGAACAAACATCAGAATTACTTACAGATTTAGGTCTGGAAGTCGAAGTTGTTGAAAAATATGAATCCATTAAAGGTGGTTTACAAGGAATTGTTGTAGGACACGTGCTTACCTGTGAAAAACATCCCGATGCTGACAGACTAAACGTTACGACTGTAAATATCGGATTGGAAGCTCCTATACAGATTGTTTGTGGAGCTGCAAATGTTGCTGCCGGACAAAAAGTAGCAGTTGCTACTATCGGAACAGTTTTGTATGATAAAGACGGTGGAGAATTCACCATTAAAAAAGGAAAAATTCGTGGACAGGAAAGCCACGGAATGATCTGTGCAGAAGACGAATTAGGTCTTGGCACAAGTCATGACGGAATCATGGTTTTAGATGAAAAATTAGTACCTGGAACTCCGGGTTCTAAAGTTTTTGATATCGTAAGCGACGAAGTTTTCGAAATTGGATTGACACCTAACCGTGCCGATGCCATGAGCCATTATGGAACAGCGCGTGATCTGAGAGCCGGAATGCTGCAACGTGGCGTAAACATCGAATTAATTACACCTTCTGTAAGCAATTTCAGAGTGGATATGCGTACCCTTAAAATTGATGTGGTTGTTGAAGAGCCTCTTTTAGCTCCAAGATATTGTGGTGTTACGATTTCGGGAATCACTGTTGGAGAATCTCCAAGCTGGTTGCAAGATCGTCTAAAAGCGATCGGATTAGCTCCAAAAAATAATATTGTTGACGTTACCAATTATGTTTTACATGAATTGGGACAACCTTTGCACGCTTTTGATGCTGCAAAAGTCAACGGAAAAATAAGTGTAAAAACATTGGCTGAGGGTACAAAATTTACAACCTTAGATGATGTGGAAAGAACATTGCATGCAGAAGACTTGATGATCTGCGATGAAAAAGGACCACTTTGCATTGCCGGTGTTTTTGGAGGAAAAAAATCAGGAGTTTCTGAAGGAACTACTTCTATTTTCCTTGAAAGTGCCTATTTTGATGCGGTTAGTGTTCGTAAGACAGCCAAAAGACATCAGTTAAATACAGATGCTTCTTTTAGATTTGAAAGAGGAATTGATCCGACTATTACAGAATATGCTTTAAAACGTGCTGCTCTTTTAATTCAGGAAGTTGCAGGTGGAAAAATCACCTCTGATGTAATTGAGGTGTATCCTAAAAAGGTAGAGGATTTTTCTGTTTTATTGAACTTTAGTCATGTTTATAAAATTATCGGTCAGGAAATTCCAAAAGATACGATCAAAAAAATACTGGTTTCTTTAGATATCAAAGTAAACAGTGTTTCTGATTCCGGTTTGGGATTAACGATTCCTGCTTACCGTGTGGATGTACAACGTGAAATTGATGTAATTGAAGAAATTTTAAGAGTATACGGTTACAACAATATCGAGTTTTCGAAGAAGTTTAATGCTACGGTTGCAAACTCACCAAGAACAGAAGATTACAAAGTGCAGAACTTAATCGGCTCACAATTAAACTCGCAAGGTTTTCATGAAATGATGGCCAATTCTTTAACAACAGCTGCTTATACAAAACTATCGGCTATGTTAAAAGAAGAGCATAATGTTACCATGCTTAATCCGTTGAGTAGTGACTTGGCAACTATGCGTCAATCTTTGCTGTTTTCTGCTTTGGAAGCGATTTCATACAACATCAACAGAAAAAGTTCTGATTTGAAATTGTTTGAATTTGGAAAAACCTATCATAAATTCCTTAACGGTTATGAGGAGCACAAACATTTAACGTTATCGATTTCCGGAGACAGAAATAAAGAAAGCTGGACAAGCCCTCAAAAAGCTACAGATTTCTTTTTGTTGAAAGGATATGTTAAAGCTATTCTAGCTCGTTTAGGAATCGATAAAATATCTAATAATCCTGTGCAGTCTGATATTTTCTCTGAAGGAACATCTATCTGTTACAACAATGATGTATTAGTTGAAATGGGTGTGATTAAAAAACCGATCCTAAAACATTTCGGAATCAAACAAGATGTTTATTTTGCTGATTTCAACTGGGATTTGGTATTGAAAATTATTACCGGAAAAATCAAATACACCGAAATTCCAAAGTATCCGGAAGTTCGTAGAGATTTGGCTTTGTTAATCGATCAGAAAACAACATACGAGAGTGTTTATAATTTGGCGAAACAAACGGAAAAAACACTTTTGAAAGATGTGAATTTGTTTGATGTTTATGAAGGTAAAAATCTTCCGGAAGGTAAAAAATCATACGCTTTGAGTTTTACGATTCAGGATCATACTAAGACACTTACAGATGTTCAGATTGATAAAATCATGTCGAAATTACAACATGCATTTGAGACCGAACTTGGAGCAAGTTTAAGATAAAAAAGGACTTTCTTGTTATAATTAAATCCGACAGTTTTTAAAGAACTGTCGGATTTTTTTTTAAGACGCAAATCGCTCATAAGCATTCTTTAGTTTTTCATCGTATTTGTTTGTTCTATAACCTTCGCCGTTGTACTTAAGGGCAAACTCAACCCATTTTTGGTTTCTTAAAACCGAAATCAGATTATTCTCTTTCAAAAAGAACCCGAAAGCTTTTAAATGTTCCCCCTCATTTAGATTCATTTTTTCTGTAAATTCGTTTATGTTCGCATATCCGATAGAAACAGCATTAAATCCCATAACCTGAAAGAGCCCCCAAGAGGTCGAGCATTTTGCAGCGTCACTAAAATTTGGATCCGAGTTTAAATTCATCGCTTTTTCTAAACGAGTATACTCTCCTTCCCCACCAACATAATACTTTTTGGTATAATCCTGATAGAGAATATTGGCCGTATTTGAATTGACATAAGCTTGACTATTGATGCCTCTCTTTTTTAATTCCCTCCAGAAAACATGGCCTTCAAACAGAATTTTTGGCCTCCCGTCTACCAGAAAACCTTTGCCATTGCTTTCAACCTGATTTACCGCTTTAACAACTGCTAATTCAAGATTATGGTCGTTCGAGAAATCAATAAGATCTTGCTCCGAAAGTAATTTGTTATTGGATAAAGATCCGGCATCACTTTGTTCCAAAAGCATTGACCAGGTCTTTAGTCCCACAATTCCATCGACTACCAGATTGTTGTTTAACTGAAAATCCTTTACTGCTTTATCCGTTTCAACGCCAAAATAGTCTGAAACGATAACGCTGTAATTGCGTTTTGTGAGTAATTCGTTTAAGTAATACACCTCACTTGATTTTACTCCAAATTTTATAGTTCTCATGGCTTTACTTGATTATCGTTATTTTGGAAGAGGTTGAGAAATCAAAAACTTCATTTTTGGATTTTACCAAATTGTCGTTTTTGTCAAAATAATTTGTTTTATACGAGATTAGAGTCGAATTTATCCCTGTATTTTTGACAATGAAATTAAAGAGGATCGGAGTCGAAAATTCCGATTTTAAGCGTTCAATGCTGAATTTACTTCCAGATTCCAGAACCGTTAACTCTACCGTAATTTTACTTGTAGCCGCGGCCTGCTTTTTTATTTCGATCTGAATATAACGATTGTAGTCTGTAGATTGCGAAACGATCTGATTGAATTCGGAGCTAATATTTTCAATGTTTTCAAAATCAAAAAATACGTTTTCTAAATTCCCTGATGCACTACTGGGATTGAGAACAACACTGTCCAAAACCTTGCTATCGTTACTGATTAACTGCGGATAACTATTGAAAAAGGTACTGTTAAAATACGTTGCGTTTTGATTGTAAACCAAAAGAATAGAATTGAGTCTGCAACTGGAAAAGGACTGATTTTTAATTTGAATCTTCTTCAAATCATTATCTATCGAAGCAGCGATTATTTCTCCAATCGTTTTTTCAATATTCAATTCAATGACACTGGTGTCTTTTATTTCTTTATGTTTAAAATTAATATTAGCAAACTGTGATATGGTGTTGTTCAAAGCGTTGATCATTATACTTGCTTCGGCCAGATTTTCAGTAGAGAGATTGAACAGAAAATGTTTCCCGTCTACATTAATATCTGATTTTTGCAAAAAATAATTTCCGCTCACCTCGTACTCGGCTTCAATGTCATTTGGGAAAAGAAACTGAACTTTATTGAAATAATCGGTCGTGTCTCCATCAATAAAATTATTGTTTAAAAGTGCTATTTTTAGCTTTGCCAAATCAAATTCGGAAAGATTTGGGCCAATAGCAAACTGGAAACTAATTTTTGAGATTTCTTCCGAAGAACCTACACCGTCTTCAAAGGCGTGAAAAATAGTCGAAATACATGGTTTTAAAGTATCTAAATCTTTAGAAAGACTGTACATTTTAGAAATCAGTAAAAAGGTATTGGGTTGCACCATCGATTTATAAATCGAAAGTTTGCTGAAATTTATTCCGGCGACAAATATTTGTTTGAACTGAGAAAAGTCTTCATTCAGATTAAAAGGATTAACAATAAACCCTCCATCGGCTGTTTTGTAAAGACTGGTTGCGGGTTCTTTTGAAACAGCATACCCTACGGTCTTATTTACCTTTAATAAAAAAGTGCTTTTAACCAATTCTGCCTGAATGGAAGTGTCGATATTATTCTCTCTTTGAATTTCGGTAATGGATTTGCTTGAAATCATGCTTTTTGCAGGTCCTGCTTTCACGAGCAAAGGACTGCTTATCAAATTTGCTTTTGTTGAAAGTGTTTTAGGAGCCACTAAATCACTTTTGATCGCCATTTTAGTATTGATTAAGGAAATATCTCTGGCAAACAAAAGGTTTCTTCTGTACTTGGAGTATCCTTTAAAATCGAAGAACAAATCGATATTACATTTGGCGCTTTCAATTTGCGAGATGAGATTGAAATAGGCAATTTTTACGGCTTCATCTTTTAGGTCAAATTGTATTTCTTTGGTTAAGGTATTAATTACGCCATTGATTCTGACCAGGTCTCCGTTTACTTTCAGATTTAGTATTGCTTCTCTTAAGTTTAAAGCAATATTCCTCTGATTGCTGCTTACTTGTTTGTTTTTGATGTTGTATTTTAAAGTAACATAGCCAAGTAAGCCGCTTTTGTTCCCGGATTTATCCAGTACGTTTTCGTAATAGAACACCGTGTTGTTGTTTGGTGTAAGTTCTATTTCGGGAAAAAACAAGGTAATATCTGGATTGTTATAATCTTTGAAAGTGGAGTTTTCGTTTATTACGGTATCGTTTTCAATCAATGGAAAATAAATATCCAAGGGTATCAGGATGATCTCCGGTCTTATGTTTATCGAATGAATTACAGGATGTTCGATAACTTTAAAATCAGCTACTTTGACACTGGGTGCAACCGTAAATGAAGCACTGGGTTTTGCCGGTTCGAGGTTGAATCTGTTGGTGGGAACCAGTTTTGTTCCTTCAAGTTTGAATGTATTTAAATCTGGCATGATGTTTCATTTTAATGATTAATTAGGTTTAGAAAACAAAAGGGACAAAATGTCCCCTTTGTTTGTTTAGAAAAAAACTATTCCATAAATGGCGCTCTGATTTTTTCTATGTCCGCATTTTGAGCAGCAGTTCCTGTTGGGATTTCGAATAAAACATCCCCTTCTAAATAATCAATTTTTTGATAATCCGTAGAGATACTTACCTTTTTGGCTTTTTTACCAATTTTACCGTTACAAGTATATTTTACTTTGTATTCAGTTGGTTTTATGGTATAATCTAATTCATACCAAGCTCTGTAAGGTATTGCGTCTTCAAAATTGTCAGCTGTAAATTTGAATTTTTTGCTTGACATTTTGTCTACTTTTAAGGTAACCTCCAAAGTATCACATTCAAAAAGTTCTTCGGTAGACAATGTATAATTGATCATGTTCATCACCGGTAGTGGTACGAAGACTTTGGTTCCTTCAAATTCAAATTCTCTGGTGGTATCTTTTAATTTGATTCTCTTGTCTTTCTCGTACATTACTTCTTGTCTTACTTTAATTTTGGTCGAACCATTGTTTTTCACAAAATCAAAGACAAAAGCATTTTTCTCTTTGGATTTATCATTCCATGTTGCCGGGAAAATAGCGTCAATTTCTTTACCGGATTTGCTCGTATTTTTCACATACGGAGTACCTTCAGGTGCAATCATTCTTCCGGAGCTTTTCCAGATTATTTTTCCTTTTGAATCTGGATAACCAACTTCGATAGAAACCTGGCTCACTGGACTGTCGTTTACAATATCGCTGTCTTTGTCCAGTTTAATCAAACCACCGTTTAAGGACGCAATTACCTGAACTTTAGAAAAATCTTCATCAAGCTGAATCTCAGTGATGTATTTTTTTAGTTCTGCTTTTGCTTCAGCTCCTGATTTTAAAGTCAAAGGAGTCAGATTTCCACTGATTTTTGAATCTAAAACTTCAATGGCAGAGAATTTAATTTCATCGGTAAATTTTACTTCTCTAATTTGAGTTCCGGATTTTAAGCTTACTCCTACGCTGCCCAGTCCAAATAGCACTCTAAAGAATCCTCCTGGTTTTTCCGGTGTAGATGCCGGAGTAAATTGTTTTTCAGGAGCATCAAAAATTTGTTTTTGTACCATTTGAAAAGCAAAATCTCTTTGTTTGGTTAAAAGTGCTTCTTCTACTTTTTTTCTTTCCTCGTTAGAGAATTGGTTGTCTGTGATGATTTCACTGATGATTCCACCTTGAGTTAAGATTTTCTCATACTCATGTTCCCAGTTTACATCAACAAATGACCAGCTGGCATTTACTTTAGCAGAAAAATAAGTGTGTACTTTTTTGACATCTACAGTAGTTTTAATAGTTGTTGTTGGCATGTATCCTTTGTACTTGATACTGTTCTCGACAACCAGGTTATTGGTTCCTGTTTCTAAAGCGCCTTTCACTAAGGAAGCACTGTTACGTCCCATTAATACAGACAATGCGTTATCTCCAAGTCCAAAAGTACTTCCGTTTCCTTCTCCCTGAATATTAAACGTCCATGGATTAGCCCCTCCAAAAGGATTGTTTGGAGACTTCTCTCCTACTATATGCATGGCAATTTTGTTCTCTGTTAACTGTATCGGTCTAACGTTTGTTTCGTTAAAATCTCTGTCAACTCCTTTTAGGAAAGAAAACAATCCAAAAAGTTTTGAAGTTCTTTGATTGTTATAGCTCGTGTGAAGCTTTGTTTTCAATTTATCGATTGCTTTCTTTAATAAAGCTTCCGGTAAATCTATAGTGCTTGTCAATGTAGTATAAGCTCCTGCTTCTTCTTCCAGTCCTTCTGCACCGATTACGGTTGAGGAATCTCCTTCTGATTTAAAAACCTGCATAGAGAATTTGAATCTTCCGTCAGGGTGTTTCGCCAGGCGTGGTGCTTTTGGATAATAATAAAACTGCATTGGTAATCCCGCGTCTCTCAATAACATATTGTTGGGATCTGGTGAAAAAAGGACTGCAAAATCTGCTCCATCTTCTTTTTCTAAAAGGATTTCTACTGTTCCGGCTCCTGCATGTGGGTAACCTAGAGGTGTTGGTTGTGACATAATTAAATAATTTAAAGTTTTACATTTTTAATTGGCTCTTTTTTTTGAGTTTCGCCTGACTCATTTGTTCGAAAAAAGGAACGATGTAAAATTGTATCATTAGAAATTATCCTGTAACAGCGCTTTAGCCCAAATTTTTAAATAAATTTACCTGCGTAAAAAAGGGTAAATTCCCCCTTGTCGCATCTTGTCATTTGAAATAATTTTGTACGTAAGATTATCAAAAACCTTAATTAATAACTTTTTAACTAATTACACTTTAAAACTAAAAAACATGAAAAACCCTTCTTCAAAACCCAATCAGTTGATAACGAGAGAATTTGCCAAGGAGCTGAATTCGAATTACACGCATAAAAGAGCGAAAATAATCCGTAAATCAACCAAAAAAGACGACGCAAATGCCATTTGGTATTCACTGGAAGCTTTAGAAAGCTATATACAGTATATTAAAACACAAGGAGTTGAAAACGGATATGACGTAGACGGGATCCGATTCTATTTTGGCGTATACCCAGAGGACGAAAAACATGGCGAGAAAGCTGGTCTGACTACACTTTTTCTGGCTCCTACTGGAAAAAAAGCAAGCTCAGTATCGAGTGCAAACAAAATGCAAGGTTTTGCTTCTACGGTTGAAGAAGAAGAATCACATGACATAGAAAGCATTCAACCAATGAATTATGGCAACATAGGAAGACCACCTAGCCTAACCTACTAAAAAAAATTATGTTTGAATTTTTAAGATCTTATATCGTCTATTTAGCTTTGCTATCAGGAATCATCGGGTTAATCTCGTTGCATAAACTTCCTAGTAATAAAGCTAAATTTTTAGTACTTTTAATCTGGTTTTCAGTGCTAATTGAAATAGTCGGCTACTTTTTTACACAATGGACAGGTTTATTAAACTATTATGTTTATAATTTTTACATGTTCGTTAGTTTCTCGGCCTATATACTATTACTCAGAAGCCTTTTATTGAAGCGGGATAACAGAATTTCTGCGGTACTATTTTTAGGGCTGTTCGTGGTTTCCTTTTTTTTGAATATTTTATATTTCAAAGAAGATATGAATCACTCGTTTACATACAGTTTTGCAATAGGAGTTATAGTAGTGATGATACTTGCCTGTCTCTATTTGGTAGAGATCTTTAATTCAGACAAAATATTAAACTTTAAAAAATCTGTTTTTTTTTGGTATATCTTAGGCATATTGGTCTTTCACGTTCCTTTTCTGCCTTTTATGCTAGCGATAAACTGGTTTTTAATCAAACAAGACGACTCTATTTTTAGTTTAGTTGTTTTTATTTTAAATTTTCTGGCACACAGTTGTTTTATAATCGGATTTATATGGAGCGAAAAGAAATACAATTATTAGTCATTTCATTAGGTATTGTTTTTTTTACTCTACTCATCACGTTGCTTGTGCTTTTTTTCTATTTTTTGAAGAAAAAGAACAATTATCTGGTTGAGAAAATGGAATCTGAAATGTACTTTCAATCAGAGTTAGTCAAAACCAGGATTGAGATTAAAGATCAGACGCTCTCCGAAATCAGCAAAGAACTGCACGACAATATTGGCCAGATTGTTTCAGTGGGAATTATGCAGCTTAATATGTACATACAAACCGGAAAATCAATTAAAAGCAAAGAGCTTACCGATCTTAAGCATGTTTTAGCCAAATCACTCGACGAAATTCGGATTTTATCCCGCATTATAAACAAGGATAACTTATTGCAATCCAATTTTATAGAAGCGATAAAACAGGATTTGGAACGCATAAAAAAACTGAAACACATTCACTATAATTATAAATTTACAGGAGAAATACCTGAGATTAACGAAGAGCATGATTTGTTTATTTACCGCATTTTTCAGGAAGCTTTGCACAATAGTTTAAAACATTCTCTCAGCGATTTATACGAGGTGGATATTACGACAACAGCAGACCTTTTTCAGTTAAAAATGAAGGATTTCGGAATTGGTTATGACACCAAAAAAGTCACTTCCGGAATTGGTTTAAACAATATGAAATTGAGAGCTAAACTAATTGGTGCTAAACTAATTATGGAATCCAATACATCCGGAACAAGTATAACTTTAGAATATCCCTTAACCACACCCGATGAAAACAAAAGTTAAAAATAAAATTATTGTTGTCGATGATCACCAGTTGTTCTCACAATCCTTGCAGCTTTTGATCAATAGTTTTAAAGAATTTGACGTGGTCAATCGCTTTGAAAACGGCAAAGTTTTTATAACATATCTTCAGGAAAACACAGACTTAGAGGTAGATTTGATTCTTTTAGATGTCAATATGCCTGTGTTAGACGGCCTTGAAACAATGAAATGGGTCAAAGAAAACAGGCCTTCGTTAAAAATTATAGCGCTATCGGTAAACGATGATGAAGAAATTATCATCAAAATGATTACTAATGGTGCCAGAGGTTATTTACTAAAAGACACTTCGCCCGAAATATTTAAGGAAGCAATGTCGTGCGTGATCGATAAAGGGTTCTATTTTACCGAATTAGTCTCAGGAATGCTCGTAAAAAAAGCCAATGACGATTCTAAAAAAGTCAGTTTAAAAGAAAAAGAAATTGTTTTTATAAGACATGCCTGCAGTGAAAAAACCTATAAGGAAATTGCTTCAGAAATGTGTCTGAGTCCCAAAACAATTGATGGCTACAGAGAGTCCCTGTTTGATAAACTCGAAATTAAAACCCGAATTGGTTTAGTTTTATATGCGATCAAACATAAAATTGTTTTGGTTTAAAGACTACTTAAATTCGATTAATGTATCATTTGCCAAATCATACTCATATAATTTCCTGGTTTCGTTATCTAAATACAACCATTGAATTATACTGGTATGATTTTCGAATTCGTTTGAAATTCCAACAATAACATAAGAGCGACCGTCTTTATCTCCATTTTCTATCGAATAAACCAAATTGGTGTCCGGATTTTGGAGGTTTGCTTTTACGAGCTCTCTTTTAGAATTTGCGAGGTAGTACTCGACCAAAACATTGAGGTATTCCACAAAAGACTTTGTATACTGCTCCTCGCCTGTCGAATAATATTTAATTGGTTTTTTGTATTTTCTTTTAAATAGACTTACGCTACCGTCTTTTACTTTTTTAGCTTTTATCAGCCAAGGTGTGAAATCGAGTTTCTCTCCGTCGCCTGCACTGTAAGTTGTATCTATTTTCCAGGTTATTTCTAAAATGTCGCCCCTCAGAAAGGCAGCAGTTCCTTCAAAATTAGTGTTCAATGCTACAGTTTCCTTGCCTTTTTTTATGGTAAACAGGTTATAATCGCCGTTGTCATCATATTCTACATATTCCACTTCATCTGAGTATTCTTTTTCTTTATTCAATCTCTCTCCTGGGCGTATAGCACTAAAAAAGGCCTCTTCTTGGGAAGCCTTTGGGATTTGCTTTTCTTTATTCGCTGCTGTTTTTACAGGTGTTTCAGAGGATGTTGTTTTTTGGTCATTACAGGAAAATAAGAACAGTGCTGCTAGTAGAGAAATATATTTCATTTTCAGATTTGGGTTAAAGTCACTGGATTAGTAGGTTATTGCCGCAAAAATAGGGTTTTCGGCAATTTTATCTCTACCGTTTAAAAATGAAAGCTCCATTAGAAAATTAAACTGTACAATTTCTCCACCCAATTCCTTTACCAATTCTCCAAGTGCTTTAGCTGTTCCTCCGGTTGCTAAAACATCATCATGTATCAAGACCCTGTCTCCTTTTTTGATGGCATCTGTATGAATTTCTAAGGTATCTGTGCCGTATTCTAAGTCATAAGAAGCGGAAATAGTTGTGTAAGGCAGTTTTTTAGGTTTACGAACCGGTACAAAACCCGCATTCAATTCCTGAGCCAACAACATACCGAAGAAAAACCCACGACTTTCAGCACCTATAACTTTGTCGATAACCTGTCCGTTTAGCGATGCTAGCAGAATTGACAGGCATTCTTTCCGGGCAACCGGATCATTTAATAACGGGGTAATATCTTTAAATAAAATTCCTTCTTTGGGAAAATCTTGAATATCACGTATATAACTTTCGAACTTCATTTTTTTTTGTTTTTATATTATTTTTTCCTTGTTTATCTCACATTTATAGCTATCTTTGCACCCGCAATAAGCGCTCAACAAAGCTACAGAATTTTAGCTAAATTGAGAAATAAAAAGGCCTCGTGGCGCAACTGAATAGCGCACTTGATTACGGCTCAAGAGGTTACTGGTTTGAATCCAGTCGAGGTCACAGCTGAAAAGCCCATTTTTAACGAAATGGGCTTTTTTTTGTTTTTTTCAATCGAATTTAACGGGTTTTTACTTCCGAAAATGTTGTGAATTAAACCTAACAGGTTTTTAAAACCTGTTAGGTTTGGGGTTACAATCAAATGTTTTTGATATAAATAAAACAAAAATAGTCAACCTATATCAGGACAAGACAAATACTAAAAAAGCACTGAAAACCAATCATTTTCAGTGCTTTTTCGATTCTTTGTAATTTACTTCTGTTATTTCAGTTGAGTAGTATTTACTCTTGTTGGCGTATCTTTTCCACTAATAATTGAAGAAGAACTTAAGGCAATTGATTTTATTATTTGGGTCATGTTATCAATATCTAACGTTTCAAATTCATCATCGGCTGTGTGGTACGTTAGCTCATTATCCATTTTTGAAGTAGAGATGGTATGAGCAGGAACTCCAAGCTTGGCTAACGTAGCGTTGTCGGAGCGGTAAAATAATTGTTGTTCCGGATAAGGATCTGAATAAAATGTAAAACTTGATCCTTTTAAATTAGTTTGCAAAATCTCTCCCATATTCGACTTTTCGTAGCCTGTAATGTAAGCAGAGTTTTTACCCCATTTAGATTCTGTTCCTATCATTTCAATATTAAACATCGCAATCACTTTTTCCGGTGCAAGCTGTTTAGAAAAATATTTGGCTCCATAACCACCTATCTCTTCAGCTGTAAATGTGGTAAAAATGATAGTGCGCTCGTTGTTATTTTGTTTTTTAAAATATTTCGCAAGCATAATTACTGCTGTTGTTCCAGCGGCATCATCATTAGCGCCATTATAAATAGAATCTGTTGCAGGATGTGGAGCACCTTCTTGGGGAGAGCCTATTCCTAAATGATCATAATGCCCTGAGAAAATCACATACTCATTTGGTTTAGTTTTTCCGGGTAATATTCCAACAACATTATTCAATGTTTTTTTGGAGATTACATTCGTTAATTCAACAGAGAAAGTGGTCGCTTCTGTGGTGCCAAAAACAAACATAATTGTATTGTTTCCGGGATTAGAATTTACTCGATCAATATGTTGAATATTTGGTAAAACACTATCAAATGAAGGGTCAACTAGTACCAAAAGATTTTTCGAACTTTTATAATATTCATTAAATTTATCCCCAATGTTATCCCCTTTATTGATTTTTACAATAGAAATATCGCTTTTTTCAGTTAAAGAAACTTGAGGAAGGTAGGAGAATGTTGCAATTTGATTATTATTTATTTCTTTGCCATCAATAGTAATTTTTGAAGAAACTCCTTTAGAGACCGTTATCGAAAATTCTTGTCTATAATTTGTTGCTGTATTGAAAGTTTTCAAACCAATTTCTTTAAACTCTGATTCTATAAAAGCAGATGCTTTCTCAATACCGGGAGTAAAAGTTCTCCTACCCTGCATATCATCAGCCGAAAGTATTTTCTCTATACGAGTTACTTCCTTGGTCGTAATAATTTTATCAATCGATTGTCCATGTACATTAAAACATTGACTTAGAACAAACATACTTACAATAATTTTTTTCATATTTTACTTTTATAAATAACATTTTAATTAAACCAAAATTACGTTAATTATTTGCGAAACTTAGCGCTCGTAGAAGTTTTTAAATGAAAAAACTGACGACATTGCTAAATTATAACGTGAATAATTTAAAAACATTAAACTGAGAGGTTTAGTGCTTGTTGTATGCTTTTATTTAACGACACATCATTTCATAAGCAAAAAGAAGAAGCCGTCTCAATACTAACTTGAGACGGCTTCTTCTTTTATGGCTTTTTTTGCTTTTATAACTGATAACCTATAGAAAATCTATGTTGAAGTTCATAGTATAGTATTTTAAAATTCGAATACCGGATAATTTATTCCGTTACAGCAACAACCTTATCCGTTTTCTTTATTTTCTCAACGCCCCTTTCTCTCATTTGTTCCACTGCATCGAACATTTTGATTAAATGAATATAGGGCGTCGTCAAGTCAGAATCCGAATCTCCGGGATGGGGAGACAATAAAAGCTCCAGGATTTGACATAGAAATAATTCAAATTCTTCCAGCGTTTTTTCATCAAATGCTTTTTGAAATACAATAAAGGGATTGTCGTATTCTTCTTTCGAGAGAGAAGAAAGATGGGAAACCGTTTCACAGCGCAAAGATTCTTTCACTTTTCGTTTTTTGCTTTTCTCATGCAGACAATAGCAGACTTTGAGAAAGGAGCTGAAAACGGTATACAAAACAAAAACATCAGAAGGATTGTCCTCTCTGTAGATTTTTGTTTTATAGCTGTAAATTACCGCTTCATTTAAACTCTGTTTATAATAATCCAGGTCTGCAAAATCAAAAAAAGCATTAATTGCCTTAAGTGGATTTCCCGCCGAATATCCCGCCCAAAAGCTAGTTTCGAAGGATGATTTCTTCTTTTTCATAGTCAATAGATTTAAAAATTAAGAAGTGAAGTTCGATTCATTCAAAAGGATAATCTATTCGAAAATCGGATATAATATCTGACAAAAAGGATGTTTTACGGGATATTTTTTTATCTTTGAAATTCAGGATTTTTAATCCAAATGGCTTTATCTTTGAGCTTTTAGAAAAATTAATATTCGTTATGGAACAGAAAATACATCAGGGAAGAAACATAAAACGTTTCAGAGAAATGCTTAACATAAAGCAGGAAGCATTAGCTTATGATCTGGGCGAAGACTGGAATCAGAAGAAAATTTCTATGCTGGAGCAAAAAGATGTAATTGAAGATAATTTGTTGAAACAAATTTCAGCTGTATTAAAAATTCCTGTGGAAGCTTTTCAGAATTTTGATGAGGAACAGGCGATTAATATTATTTCTAATACTTTTGGAGAACATGCTTTCGGTAATTCATTTAATTACGGAACAATCAATATTCATCCAATTGAAAAATTGATTTCACTTCACGAAGAAAAAATTGCGTTATATGAGCGTATGTTGAAAGAGAAGGACGAAATGATGGCTAGGCTTGAGAAATTTATTAATAAATAGTTATTTATAGAAGATATATTAAAACAAAAAAGAGACTTTCGAGTCTCTTTTTTGTTTGATAACATTATTTATGGGTGCTAATTCAGAGACATTTACCGGCTTTTCATTAGAACACTTCAAATAGCGGGGGGATTCGGAAAAGTAAATTAAATTCGGACAAATGCTCAAATCTCTTGTAACGGCTGTTGTACGATTATACTTGTTTTTTTGTAAATATTTCTGTTCCTTTGTTTACGATTTCACCAATCATATCTAAAGCAGAATTTACCTCTTTTGTTGATTTTAATTTACTATAAATTGGACTGCGATATAAGCCATATACAGCTTTTAAGATTAAGTCGTCTTTTTTCTCTAAATCATTAATAATATCTGCATAAGCTTTTATTGTTAATGCTGAAGCTGATTTAAACGCATATTCTTCTTGAAAATTTCTTTCTTTATTATATTGAGCAATTGTATAATATAATAAGAAGAAAAACGGTGAAGATTTTAAAGCGTTTACAAGAATATTTTCCCAATGAAATTCAGTACTTATTTCACCAAATAAACCAAAAAAGTTAGTGAAAATTGATAAAATTATTATGAACGTTAAAATAGACATAAATGCAACGCTCCATTTCCAAAATTTTAGAGGAGAATTTAATTCTAGTTTTCGTTGTTTAAAAGTTTCAAATAATGATGCGCCAACTTCTCTTCCGATTAGATTGTTTAAATATTCATTTCTTTCGTCAAAATATTTTGTTTTATCTTCAATGAAATTCAATTTTTCCGTAAAAACTGTAAATTTAGTTTTGAAATTTTTGTCGGAATCTTCGAGTTCGGAAATTAAAGAATTTGAGTTGTTTTTAAATTCTAAATAGGTTTTGTCAATTTCAGTTTTTAATGAATCAATTTTGTTTTTTTCTTTTTCAGCTTGTTCTGAAAATGTGATTATTTTCGTTTGAGATTGGGAAGCTTGAGTAAGTAAATTCTGAATTTGTGTATTGTTTGAATTAGTGGTATCTAAATTGTTTGTTATTTGTTGTAATTCAGTTTGTTTTTTGGCATAAAAATCATTTAAAGTTGATTTCGTGCTTTCTAGTTCAATTATCAAATTTTCATATTTAGTTTTTAATTCATTGTAATTTGCTGAAATTATATCAAGATTTTCTTTCTGTTTTTCTAATTTCAAACTATCAATTGGATGGATTTTATATTTTGCTTTATCATAAAATCCATTTTGCAATGAATATTGAGCTAATTTCATTAATGAATTTTCAGCACTAGTTAGTTGTTTATTACTAATTTGTGAATTAAGTTCATTTACAGTTTGATCCAAACTAAACTGACCAAATTCGGGAGTAGAAATGATAAATGGTAGTATTAAACGATTTTCGCTTTTTAGCTCATATGCAATTTGATTTAATAACCGTTTAGTCAAATTTAAAAATTCTGAAACTGTCATTTTTGAAATTTGGATGTTTCCAATTTCTGTTTGTTCGGGATAAATTTCTGCAATTTTTTTAGCTAAGTCTGTTTTTAGTAAATTCTCAATGTGTATTAATACGTTATTCTGTTGTTCAATTGTCATATGTGAATTTTAGTTTTTTTGTTGTATGTCGCCCAACGTTCTGGCGCTACAAGAAGTTTGGAATTAAATATGCGAGTTTTTATATTATGCACAAATTTTTTAAGTACGAAATCATCTTTAAATTCAGCCAAATACCCAAATCTTTTGTAGGCAGTTTTTATTGTTCGGTTTGTTTATTTAATTCATTTCTACTTTCAATGATTATTAATATTGAATTTAAAACAAATAAATAATAACCATATTTTATTTGATTGAGTTCTTCTATTATACCAAATAAAAATAATGAGATAAACCAAATGATTGCTAATATTAAATTTATATAACTAAAAATTAGAACTTTCTTTATATTTTCCATTACTGCAAATATTAACATCAAAATTGTAAAAGCAATTATTATGTTAAAAATTAAAAAAATATAAAACGTTTTATCTAAAAAATATCTGGTTTCAAATTCATTAAAATTTTTAAATACAACATAATAGGCATTGACAGTGTATTCACTTTTAGCTCTTTCTAAACAAGTTTCATTTTCTTTAGTGTAGTTGTTTTCAATGACTTTTTTTTCCGTTGTAATATTTGTTTTATAATCCAAATTTTTAAAGGAAATACTTGTTGAGTCAACTAGAGCTTCTGCTTCGACTTCTTCAATACATCTATATTTCTTGATAGATTTGTCAGAACAAGTTTGGAAAAAAGGCAACATAAAAATTAGCAAACTAATAGATATTAGACTTTTAATTTGGATATTTTTTCTCATTTTTAATTTTTCTCGCTTTTGTCTAAAATTACCACCGCTCTACGAAGTGTTCTTCTTTGTGCTGCGCAAATGTCTCTGGCTTTGTACTATTTTAAACAAATATAACTGAAAAACTGTGACTTCATAAAGTGTCTGAATTTAAAACTAATTTTGTTATAATATTTCTTCTGAATGTAAAAAAATCCATGACTATAATAAGAACTAACTGTAAAAAGTCGGGAGACTTCTATTAAGTTTATAATTTCTGAGGAGATGGTTATTATTTAATTTCGATATAATCCATTTTGGCTTCCAAACGTTTTGGTTTTGCTGATTCATCTATATCTTTATATTCTCCAATTCTGTTACTTTCATCAGTGAGGAAGATAAAACTCCATTTTTTATTTTCATCATACATATATTCATTTTCGGTCATCAAATCTTGACTAACTTCCATTTTTGGATATCTTTTTAGAATATCAATTATGTTTGATTTTGGATTTAAACCATTGTCTGTTTTTAGTTTGTTGCTAATTGCAATTATTGCGATAATTTTTGTCGTATCTCTGTTAGGGATCAAAGCAATAATTGCTTCACTCTTAATTGAATATATAAAAGCATTTCCGCCTCCATCATAACCAAAATCATAGGCTTCTACTTTTTTTCTATTCATTTCACGCAAAGAATTTTCAGCATCATTAAGGTTCATTCCTATTTTGATTTCTCCAACTTTCCCTTTTGATATTAAAAACTTGTCAAAATTGAATTCGGCATTTTCTTTTCCTTTGGTTTTTAGTTCATTAATCTTTTTATTATAAGTTTTAGGTTGATTTTCTTCCGTTTTTTTACATGAAAATAAATTAATAAATAGAAGTAAAATTATTAGTTTGGTTTTCATTTTTTGCCAATTTTTATTTCGATTTTCTGTCGCTCTAAACTATCCACTAACATTAATATATGCGAAACAAACCTTCATGTATACATCCTTTTTAAGGCAGATTTGTGAAGGTTTGTTTCGCTTTTTACTATTTCAAATATATTCTTTTTCTCTTACAAATCATCAAAAGGTTTTTTTATTTGTTGGATATCTATCTCATTTCAACAACATCCTTTCCGTAATTGTTTTATTGGAAGAAGCTTCAATTCCGGTGACTTCGGCATACTTTACATTGGGTAGCCAAAAAGAACCGCCTTCAATGCGTACAAATATTTTTTCTACTTGTATTTTTTTCTGATTTACACTTACAAAAACATGGTATTTTTGATCTGACTCTATCTTTTTTAAGGTTAAAGGCAACTTTTTATACGATACAAATTGAAGCTCAAACTCCTCATTATTTACCGTTTTGCTTTCTATTCCGTATGCAAATTTGCGTTGTATGTAACTAAAATCTTTTTTATCTCCTTTCTCAGCATATCGAATCCAATAGGCTTTTATGGGATCGCTTTTGTTTATTTTTCCATTTTCCTGGTAGTTTATGGCATAAATAGCAGTGTTTGTATTAGGATCCCGCTGAATGTAAAATAGCATATTATCGATATTTTTAGGCGTTGGGAAATTTAATGGCGATGGATTTTTGGATTGTGCCATCAGATCATTAGAATGTATATTTACTAAGATCGATATAACGATTAGTAATTTTCTAAAATATTTAAATGATAATTTGTTCATAGCGAAATGTTTATATGACCCGTTGGGTGCAATTAATTTTAACACATAGAGACATAGTTCACAAAGTTTAAAAAGGCGTTACACTTAAAATAAATCACATATGCTATGTGTAAAAATTATGATTTTCTTAAAACACCTCAATTGTAAATCAGAATCTATCTTTCTATGTGTCAAAAAACATGTAGTTTAGTTGCAACCAATGGATTATTTATAGGCTAATTCTGTTCAGTTACATTCTGTTTTTTGTTGGCCTTAAAAACCCAATATTTAATCAATGGGTAATTGAATCCATAAGAGACAAAACTATCCGTGATTAATCTTCCGATTCTATAATCGATTTGAAATACTTTTTGTAAAACAAACGTACCAAATGATTTTAAAGAGATACTTCCCAATACAACCAACGCAAATTTAAAAAGCTGACTATTGATGTGGCTACTATAACCGGATTGGTTTTTAAATACCCAAAATCTATTGATGCTGAAATTGACAATTGCGCCAACGGTTCCGGAGATTAGAATAGAAAAGGTAAAATGCAATTTAAATATTTCTGTCAATAAAATCATTAAGCCATAATCGGTAATGCCGCCTAAAAATGCCGCAACTTGCGCTTGCAGAAAAATGAAAATAGATTTTCTCTTGAACATATTAGTCTTGAGCTTTATCCCTTAAATCACCTAACTTTAAAAGTTTTATGCTATCAATAGTATTTATTATAAGCAGTATAATAGAGATTAAACCAGCCAAATAGGTAATGGATCCGTGAAATAAAACTTCTATAATTAAAATTAAAGCAATAATAAATCTAAGTTCTGTTGGACCAACAAAACCGGAATCTATACGGTATTCATTTGTAATTTTGTAGCGCAACTGGCTGATGATGATCGACCATCCATACAATGCGACAAAAGCAAAGGCTACTATTTGTGTGCCGTTTTCAGCATAAATGTAGTAGCCAAATCCTATCAGTACAATACCAATCCAATCGGCAATAATATCGAGTGCAAAACCATACCAACGACGTGGAATATTTCTATAATAAGCCAATCTTCCGTCTAAAGAATCGCCTAACCAATTTATAACCAAACCAATAATACCAAAAAGTAAATACCAATTGGTGAAATAAGTGCCTAAAGCAAAAGCTAAAAAAATTAATCCCGAACCTAGTGTACCAATTAAGGTGAGTACGTTTGGCGAAATGAATTCAGGCACCTTTGGAAGCAAAAAAACGATAGTTAATTGTTCTGCTCTTTTTAAAATATTAGTTCGCTTACGGTCCGAAAATGTTCTTTGTACAATTGCACTATACGCTTCAATCTGTGTTTCTTTCCCCATTAATAGCCTAATATTAATACGCCTGCTAGTATAGGCAGTTCTAGTTTTACAATTTTTAGTTTTATTTTTCTTTGGGTATTTTTAAAAAAGTCGGTGGTTCTTTTTAGCTTGCCTGATCTAACCAGATAACTAAATGCGAGTACAATCAGCATGTTATTTAACAATACCTGCAAAACGTTGATAGAAAACCGTTGGGCTATTTTCGTTTTTAGGAGCGTACTTTCCTGCTATAATCGGAATATAAACCACTCTCCTCCTACTTTCTTCGCCACGGATAGATGATTCTGCAACTCTGTGCCACAAACGGCCATCGTGAATGGTTAAATCACCGGCTTCCGGATTGATGGAAATTTCCTGTGGATCGGGTTTATTATCTAAAAAGTACTTTTTACGGAAAAGCATTTGATAAACACTTTGTTTGTGAGTACCCGGAATGATTTTAAGGCCGCCGTTTTCGGGTTGTAAAGTGCTTAAATGAATCCCTACATTTAGCATCGGGTTTAATTTTCCGCCATAAAAAATATCTCTCAAACCATCTGTATGCCAGCCCATTTTAGTAAACTTACTTTCCGGCCCATTGATATAATGATTGAAAACCATTCCGTCTTTTTCTTCCGTACCTAATCTTGCGCCATCACCAGCCAATTCTAATAAACTATTGAATCTTGGATCAAGTAGAAGACCGCTTAAGGTTTGATGATGTTGATTGATAAAAGCAAAACGTTGTACAATAGGTGAACCATCTAAATCTTTTCCAAATTTAATTGGAACACCGTTTACCTTTTTAAGATCGTTGTCAATCCATTCTTGCTCCACTTGTTTCGAGGCATCAATGATTGATGAAACAGTTTCCGGATTTATAAATTTTTTGAAGTGGATAAAACCATAATGGTTAAAAAAGTTAATTTGCTCGTCAGTTAATTGCTCAGTAAGAGTAAAGGTTTTATAAGAAGATACCATAATATATAGATTTAATAAATGAAAGAATAACGTTTGAAATTTTATCTAAAAGAGTTGCAACAGCAACAACACATTCGCATGTTGGCGTGCATTCGGTTTTCAGATAAATTAAACAAATTTCTTTTATTACACATGTTCTATAGAATTAGTAGATATTAAGCAAATGTAAGATAATTTCACTTACGCAAAGAATATTTTTTTTATTTTTTTTTGAAAAAGTTAAATTTTATAAATCCCGGCTGCAGTTTTTTCGATGAAAGCCTTTGGTAGTATGCGGTTGGCATAAACCGAAATGATATTTGTAAAACCGGGAATAACTTCCGATTTTCTGTTGAACATGGCTTTTACAGCAATTTTAGCAACTTCATCAGGTTGCATATTGAACTTTTCAGCCATTTTGCTAAAAGCATTTAAACCAGCTCTGGCAGCAAAACCTGTATCAACTGGACCCGGACTAAAACAGCTTACTGAAATTGAAGTTGGGGCAAGTTCGAAACGTAAGGCACGGGTAAATGATAAAACAAAAGCCTTTGTAGCTGAATAAACAGCCAGCGTTGGTACAGCTTGGTAGGCAGCAGTACTCGCTATATTTAAAATGTAGGCTTGTTTTTCTTGTGAAAGTATGGGCACTAATAAATGTGAAAGTTCTACAACTACGTTCATATTAAGTTGCATCATACCAAGCTGATCGGTTAGAGAAGACTCACTAAAATTGCCCCACACACCATAACCGGCATTGTTAACTAAAAAGCCAACCCGATAGTTATTCTCTTTTATCCAATTGGTGACTTTTAACGATGCACCATTTGTCGACAGATCAATTGATAAAACAGAAGCGTTGATGCCGTATTTAACTTGAAGATCATCAGATAGTGTTTTTAATTCCTCTTCACTTCTTGCGACAAGTAATAATGGATAACCTTGTTTAGCCAATTCATAAGCAATAGCTTTTCCAATCCCTTTGCTGGCGCCCGTAATTAAGGCATACGGTTTCGTTTTTTCGTTCATTTGATTAATTTAATGATCAAATATAGAGATTAATTGTAAACTGTTAGGTCTGCAACGTACTTAATGGTTCCCTCCTATCTCTCTGTTTTCAATTGGAAAATGAAAACTGTCAAAGTCAAGTTGTTAAACTAATAAAGAATTAAAAAAATCGCTAACAAATTAACAACAACCTATACTCCCCTTCCTTTTCAATTGGTGCTCTATGAATACAGGGTAACACTTGTTGTTCCGGATGATCTACGGCCAATCGCCAAAGATGTACTAACCCTAAATTAATAGGCTTCACGTCTGCATGTGCCTGATAATGCAAATCAAAATAGTTTTCCTTCAGAAAGTCTTCGAATTCTTCTGGCGATCCATCATGCAGCTCTTTTAACTTTGTTCGGACTTCCGGAATTAGCACTTTTTGCTCTGCTTGCGAATTAGAAATAATATCACTTGCCGCACCGTGATAGGTACATAAAAAAGTATCTGTCGCAATTGGCGAACGATCAACATGAAACGAATACACATCAGTTGATATGAAATCAAATTCATCATCGCGTTCGTAACACTTCAGTAAATTAAGGGAAGGCGAAGCGCCAAAATCAGTCAGTAATTGCAAATCATTTAAGATTATTTCCCGTGCTACACTCCCCTTTTCTGAGAGTTGGAGCGCAATCAGGTCTTCAGCATAAACTTCTGTTATATTTCCTTTTATACTCAACTGTGCTACAACATCGTTAAAATCACCATCCGAATTTCTGTGCCAGCATAGTGCATTCATTTCTCCCTTGAAATCGGTTTGTACAAGCTCAGAGAAAGTTGATACTACTCCAATTTGGTTGTTGTCAGAAAATGTTTTGTTCATGGTATGATATTAGGAAGGTAGTTGCTTTATGTTTTGCAAAATTATGTAATAGTAGTCACTTGTTGCTTTTTAAATTGTTTTTTATATTCATAAAATTTGTACCTAATCGAAAAAACTCGCATCTTTAATCTTTAAAATTGCCATGAACCCGAATTTTACAGGCAATCCTACAAGACATAAGACTAATGGAAAATATAGTTAGACACTTTGACAAATATCTTTCTTTGGATGAAAACGAGAAAGAGGCCTTGCTGAGCCGCTTGGTAGAGCGTAAAATAAAACGCAGACAGTTTATTTTGCAAGAAAGTGATACCTGCAAATATTTTACTTATGTTGTTGAAGGTTGTTTTAAAATGTACGGCGTTGACAAAACAGGCAAGGAACACAATCTCTTGTTTGCAACTGAGAACGACTGGATTGCTGATATTGATAGTCTGCATAAAGAAAAACCTTCTAAACTTTATATTGAAGCAATTGAACCTTCTACAATTCTCCAAATATCTAAAGGAGATCTTTGGTATCTCTATACCAACTATCCTAAGTTTGATAGAAACTTTCGCGTAATTATTGAAGACAAATACATTGAACTTCAGAATCGATTGTTGCAGACTTTTAGTTCGACAGCCTATGAACGCTATGAATTTTTCCTGGAGCAGTACCCAAAACTTTCCATGCGATTGCCTAACACGCAAATAGCATCCTATCTTGGAGTAACACCTGAATTTCTAAGCAAAATCAGAAATGATAGAGCGGGGAAATAACACTTACCCTTAAGCTACATTAAGACTATTTCTTAAAGTAGTTTATAGACATGAGCGAACTCATCATCGCATCTTTGTATTGTTAATAATGACATAACAATTTAATACAAAGATAAAATGAAAAATTCATCACCAACTAAAGTAGCTATAATTGGACTTGGAAACATAGGCATAGCTCTTGCAACAAACCTTACTAAAGGCAATCACAATGTAATTTTAGCATCAAGAGAATTCGAAAAAGCTAAAAAAATTGCCACTACTCTTGGGGCTACCGCTACTGCCAAAACGATTATTGAAGCCATTACTGAAGCCGATGTAATTATTCCTTCAATCGGTTTCAATCTCATTAAAGAGTTTCTTAAAAACTATAATGATGCGCTTTCAGGAAAAATAATTATCGACGTTTCGAATCCTATTGCGCCAGATGGAAATGGTGGTTTCAAAAAAATTATTGATGAGAATGAATCGGCGGCAAAAATTCTTTCTGCCTTATTACCCGCTAATGCTAAACTGGTAAAAGCATTCGGAACGCTGGGTGCTGAATCACTTAAGAACGATGCGTTTAAAGATCCTTTCAAAATGACTCTGTTTTATGCTTCAGACAACACAAACAGTAATTGTCAAATTGAAGAGCTCATTTCAAGTGCCGGTTTTGAACCTCTGCACATTGGTGGAATTGACCAAAGCATACGCATTGAAGTGTTTGGTGATCTGCATCAGTTTGGAACATTAGGGAAAACTATTTCACTTGAAGATGCAAAAGTAGCAGTTACAAAATCACAACTATAAAAATAATATAATGAAGAAAATTGCAATTAGTGTAGTGCTTTTGGTAGCGCTCGTAGCCTGTGAAAACAAAGTGAAAAATAATTCAAACAATTTAAATAAAATTACCATGAATACTCAAATAGAAAAATCAGCAATTGAGAAAGTGCTTTTCTCTTATCGTGATGCACTGAATGCATCAGATGTTAATAAGGTGTTACCGCTTTATACTAATGACGGCGTTTTTATGCCTTCAGGCGCACCATCGGCAATTGGGCAGGAACAAATAAAAAGTTCTTATGAGTTCGTTTTCAAGACAATTCAACTAAACATTCAGTTTTACATTGACGAAATCCAAGTCAATGGTAACTTTGCTTTTGCTCAAACAACATCAAAAGGAACCACTTTAATTCACGCCAATGGACAAACAGTTCCAGAGGAGAATCGAGAGTTATTTGTATTTGAAAAAGTAAACGGACAATGGAAGATTGCTCGTTATATGTTCAATAAAATAAAATAATAAAAGCCCAATACTAATATCTTTACGCCAAAAGGACAATTCTACTCCCTTTGGCGTGAAGATATATCAACTTAAGTGCTCTTTTTTATGCAATTTAACCTGCTTTGACCTCTACTTAAGAGCGGTGTTGTATTTTCAATCAAGTTTCTCCGACAAACAATAACACGCAAATTTTCTTAATTATTAGAATTTTGCGTTTTTTTTTATGCTTTTTTTTAGCAATACTTCCTTGGCACTTAAAAAGTATACTACAAATACATAAATAGGATTTTTCTGTACCCAGAATCGTACTTTATTGCTCCCCCTGAGAACTATTATTAAGCAACTTTGCAACATCACTTCATTGCGTAACAAACGTAAATGTGATACGTAACAAACATACAATTAACCTATTAACCATTAATTATTTACTAACCTTAAACCTTTAAAAATGAAAAAAATCTTAAAATTAACAAGTTTATTATTTATTACAGCAGTAGTGTTTACTTCCTGCGAAAAGGAACAAGATTCAAGTGAGCCTCAAAGTACTAACAAAGAGATGTCGCGAAACGGTAACAAAAGCGAACCGGAAATTGTCAGCAAGGATGCCACAGATGGCGCAGTATTACAAGGTTCTGCCGGAGCCAGAACGATTACCTTGCAAACCAATACACTATCATGTCCCGGTGGTTTGTGTACCTCGTATGGTGTTTGGTCGGGTGATGTTTACTCGGTGTGGTTTACAATGAAATTTAATTCCGGATTTTATTGGAGCAGAGGCGGTAAATGCGGATACGGTATCCTAATTGGGGATCAGAATACAGGCGGTGACCCAGGCTGGGACGGGAATGGTGGTAGCGCCCGATTTATGTGGTACTGCCCTAGCGGATCGAACACTGCAAAGGGAAGCGGGGCTTATCTTCAGCCTTACGTTTACTATAAAGATCAACCCGGACAATTTGGTAATGATTTCGGAAAAAAGTACTACATCCAAGAAGGCGTGACATACAACTGTCAAATATCAGTTAAGTTGAATACCGGATCCAATACTAACGGATACGTCAAATATTATGTAAATGGTACGGAGGTGTTGAATCAAAGCATTCGCTGGGTAACTAACGACGCTAAACGAAATGTTAATGCAGTAAGTCTTCACACCTTCCGTGGTGGTAGCCAGAGCTACTGGACAGCTCCTGTGACGAGCTCTATTTCTTATCCTAGTGCGTCTTGGGATGCGCAATAGTAGTTATAGGCTTTAAGTCATTTTAGCCAAAATAAATAAAAATCTCAAATACAAACAAGGCCGCCACCACTAACATCGGTCTGGCTTTAATGAGTAAAAGGCATTTTATAAAGGAACATTCTAAAAGATGTTCCTTTTTTTTTGTTTCTTTTTGAATGAAATAAGTCAAAAAGGGTATAAACCCTCTTTTACAACTTCGTATATATTCTTATTTTTGAGAAAGTTATAGATAGATTGATCGTAATCTGTAAACTGTAAATTCTTCTTTGAATCTTTTTTCTTTCGTATTATAAAGAGAAAAAAAATACCCTATACGCCTTCCTTTTGAGTCTTTTGTGGACCAAATCCAAAAGTTGTCGAGAAGTAAAAATCTCGCAGAGTTGCAAAATCGCAAAGTTTTAATGAAAAAGTAAAATGTAAAGGCTGCACACCCCTACCCTAAACTGCTAATACAACTATTCAAATATGCTGATTATAAATATTCATAATCTATTTTTCATACCCCTGAACTCAATGCTAAACGAAAAAAAACAGTATTAATTTTAAAAACGAAAGTGATCATGGAAATAAAAAAAGATTGGCTGGTTCCCGATACAGTCACAGATAAAATAAAAAAACTGGTTTCTCCAAACGCCCGTTATACTATTGTTCCTAAGTTTTTGGTTATTCATTATACTGCCGGTGATACCGTAGAATCTGCTTTAAATTGGTTTATGACTCCGCAAGACAAAGGAAATCCGGATCGAATTGCAGCGCATATTGTGGTAGATGTTGATGGTAGTATCACACAGTTGGTTCCCTTTAACAGAAGAGCCAATCATGCCGGTTACAGCGTGTGGGATAAAGTATCGGGATTTAATGATCATTCCATAGGGATCGAAATTGTTAATCCCGGGTACTTAGAAAAATTAACCGACGGAAGCTACCGCCGACGCGTTGGAACTGACAAAAATAAGAAACCGGTTTACAAGACCTACCCCGCTACTATTGCATCAAAACTGCATGTGGGTAACCATAAACACAAATTTTGGACCGATCCTGACAATCATCTATGGTTTAAATTCCCCAAAGCACAATTAGATGCCGTATACAAACTATCCGGTTTACTGATTAGTCAATATGAACTCACTACGGCTATTGGTCACGATGATATTTCACCGGCTCGAAAACCCGATCCGGGACCGGCATTCCCGTGGGACGACTTTAAAATTGCCGTATTTGGAAAAACAGATACTGTTGGAAAAATCTTTAAGGTTACAGAAAACGGAACTAATTTTAGAAGCGGTCCCTCAAAAGAAAATACGCCTATAAAAAGTCTGAAAAAGGATTATGAAGTAGGCCTCATTGAAACCAACAGTTCTTGGAACAAAGTTTATCTGGTAAATGACAAAAAAGACGTCGTTAATTCGGATGGCGGCAGTAAAAAAGAAATTGGATGGATACATAACTCCTTATTGGTTTTAAAGGATATTTAGCTATTTGGTTGCTTTTCAAAGTATTACTAATGAAAAAGGTTTGTAGAAAATCCTATTTCAAAACCACATAAAAAAAATCTGTCGTATCAGGGTTGTTTTCCTTGTTTATCTCACATTTATGTCTATCTTTGCACCCGCGATAAGCGCTCAAACAAAGCTGCTAAATGTAGTTCAACTGAGAAAAAAGGCCTCGTGGCGCAACTGAATAGCGCACTTGATTACGGCTCAAGAGGTTACTGGTTTGAATCCAGTCGAGGTCACAAAAAAAGACAACTAGCAAATAGTTGTCTTTTTTTTTATGCATTAATATGTAGATTTATCAAGCCTTTACAACCTAACATTTCATGGTTCGATTGGATCAACACAAAAACCTGTGGAGTAGTAAAAATTAAGCATAAATATTAGTAAGTCTAAAAAGGAAGTATTCTATATTTCTAACATCTCTGAATTTTGATCTAAATGCTTTTATTTTCGCGTTGAAAGATTCTGCCGAAGCGTTGGTGCTTCTGTTGTCAAATTAATTCAAAATAGTCTGATAGTGATTTGTAATTGTTCTGGAGATTGTATTAAGAGGCTTAAATCCAGATTGACTCACTCTTTCATGCCATTTGGCTAATTTTGCAAAAGCGAATAATGCAATCTCATTTAGAAATGGGTCTATCATATCATCATCGTCTCTCATATTTACTATTATTAATTGTTGTTCAACTAAGGTAAACAATTGATTTATTCCTCTAAGGAAGCCTATCAAATTTTACTTTAGAACTTTTAAATTTTATGCTATGATAACCATTAACAGGCAGGCTAAAAGGAATAAAAATATACTCTAGTTTATTATTCCAGTATTTGAAATAAATCTTTTCCGCCCTTGGATAAAGCTTTTTCTTTGAGAAAGTGTCCTTTTTTTGACAATGTTCATCATAGATTGTATATTTTATTTCTGCCAAGCTATCCATTCCTCTACTTGCCGCCTTTGAAGGTTGTTTATTTTCTTGTGGAATCTTAAAGGATAGATAATGGAAATAAGGTATTTTTTGAAATTCAATATCATGATTGGATGAGAGATTGACATTCTCAGTAGAAACAAAAACTTTTTCTTCCTCTTTTTTCTGATTGATAAAAACTCTTTTTATTTTATAATTGTCTATTACGGAAAGTTTCATATTATTAGAATCGATCTTATCAAAACGCCATTCCTGTGTCATTTTTTTATTTCTGAATTCTATCTTTCTAAAAAAATTTCCATCAGAAGAGATCTCCCTACCAAAGTAAAATGTATTAAGGAAATAGCTGTTAGGATATATATTTTTGCGGCTGTGAATAAGGTAGGCATCCGTTTTATCTTCTATATATCTTGACGGCGTGGTAGCAATATAGATGATTTCCTTATTGGGATTAAAAATCAGGTATTGGACTTCTATCAATAAATTTTTCTGTTCTTTTTTATTAGTAAGAGAAATAGAGTCTTTCGTTTTTTCATATTCTTCATTCAAATACAGTTTTCTAATAAATACATCGGATTGGGAATTAACCTCAATATAATTCGAAGTATAACATTCATTAGAATAAAAAAAAGTCCGCCCGCACCCAAAAGATAGTGCACCAGATACAATCAACAAAAAGTAAGCCGTCTTTTTCATCTTGATAAGCTATTAAAATTATTGCCTTTTATGTAATAGGAAGGTTCAAATGTAAAACTGGCATCATAGGGAACTATATGAAAAGAATTGTTTACCAGCCAGTGAATTTGGTGCTGTCCATCAAATCTAACGGAATTGTAAAATGATGCGGCAGCGCCATAACCATGATGTTCATCATTAGATAAAAAATTAAATTTCCAAAGGCTTTTGTTAAATTCCTTTTGATACTCTTCTTTATAATCTACATTAGAGGCACAGATTGAATTGGCCAGTTCAAAAGAACTTAAATTAAACCCTGTAAATTTATGGTAGGATACCTCAATAGAATATGATTTTAATTCGTAAATATTACCGTAACCTTTATCATAAGATAAAACTCCTCCACCGGTATAATAACGGTCCTTGCCATCCCCCAGAAGAATATACTGAAAAGGGGTTCCGTCATTGTAATACGAGAGCTGAACCCCTGAGAAGTTAAAATTTAAAAAACCTAAACGCTGAAAAGACCTTGCTCCATCGCTAGTAAAAACAAGATTGGTTCCCAATGATATTGAATATTTGTACGGATTTTGCATTGAAGGAACTGCAAAATCGGCAAAATACCGTAAAGGATTGTTTCTTGATATGGACAACTTATCTGTTTTAAAACTATCATCCAGATCTCCAGCAGTGAGAGTAAAAGCAATTATCGCATCGAAGGTACTGTATCGGTTCAAGGGATTTTTTTTTGATCTTGAACCCAGCCCTCCATTGTATAGCTGAAATTCGCAATTGACTGAAGGATAAAGATTATCAGAAAGCCATTTGGCAGCAGCTCCAACATTCGAGGACAGCCTGAAATTAAACAAAGGCTCATCTTTGGAGTTGTGTGACAGCTCAATCTTCGCTTTTAGTGTAGCTCCATACTGAAGTTGGTCAATCAAAGGGTTTACTTGTGAAAAAACACCGCCGTAGCTGATCAATAAGATCGTAATGAAGTACTTTTCAATCATAGTATAATCATTTAAAATTATTACAAAAGAACTTAAAGCTCTACCCAGCGGGGGCTTACAAAATGAACCGCGTTAATTAATTTAATTTTAAGTATTCACTATACTGTGATTTATTAAAATGATGGATTTTTTTTTAAAAACCAGGCAGAATCTGGACTCCAACAGTAATTTTGTTACTTCTGATTTTTTGATCACTTCCGTAGTTGCTCAGGGTTGCTGACAATCTGAAATTATTAAGGATTGTCATCCCAGCGATCACTTTACCATTAAAGAAAATTTTCTCATTAGCGAGCCCCAGGTTTCTATAAAATTCTTTTGTTCCTCCTGTAACATTTCCATTAGCCTGCAAAAAGAAATTAAACTTTTTACTGTCTGATGATAAACCAAAATAGGTGTTCAGCCCAAAACTATAATTTCCTGTCGCAGTATCAATATCGTTTCCAAGCCCATCAATATCCATAGCTCCCCTTGCATTTGCATATCCATAAAAGGTAAACTGATTGCCATTGTTTGGATTGGTGCACAACACAGGGAGAATAGCTTCCAAGTAAAAATTACCACCTCCGTTAACAAGACGGCTCAATGCCTCCTGCTCCGTTTCAGCTTGCTTTTGCTCCTGCTCCGTTTCTCCTGTATCTTTTTCCGATGAGGCCAGTGAAAGCACGCTTCCAAAAGACAGTCTCAGAGCAGATAAATTATCGGTCACAATTTCAGTTTGAACTGCAGTTGCATTACTATTGCTATTCAGTACAAGCGAATTTAATAAAATGGTTTTATCGGTGCTGTTGTTATACATATCCTGAAAAAAGATTTCTCTGTCAAATCTTCGGACTGTTGGCATAAACCATCTGTAAGTGTTAAGATTTAGAAGCCTCCTCTCCTTTTGTTCCTGCAGAATTTTAATATCTCTCTCGTTTCTTGTAATTCCCTTCTGGATCTCATCCATTTCTTTCAAAGTTTTTGCCGTAGTAATAGCAGTCCTCGAATGGGTATTAGCAACCACTTTTTCTGTTATCTTGCTATTAAAGTATTCAATAAACGGCTTCTGGTCCTCTTGTTTTTTAATAAATGAATCTCTTTTTTCCAGTAATAAATCTAATTGAGATTGTTCAACCTCCTTAGCTGCTTCCAGCACTTTTATATCTTGTTCTATTATATCATCTTTTACAAGTGCATTTTTTAAAATCAACTTACTAGTAAGATCTTTTAAATTTTCATTCGACTCTGCAATATCAGCAGTTAACTTTTTATATTCCTCTGACAGCAAAGTTTCAATGAAACTACTTTTCCTTTTAGTTTCATTAATTGATGCCTGCGCTTGGATTTTTAAAATAAATAAAAATAGTAATAGGGATAGTAGACTTTTGAATTTCATTTTATAAAGGGGTGTGATTATAAAAAACAGAAACTTCACTTAGTTTTTTATTATTGAACTAGTTATCAAAAATATAACTTTAACGTTCAATAGCTATACGTAATTATACCTGTTTTATAAAAATAAAATAATATCCAACTCGCAGCAGTAAAGAAAAATGCTTTTTACTTTATTCAAATACATAAATGTGAATATTTTTTATTACCATTTTCCATGTCAGACAAAAATAATGGACAGGAAGATATGGCCAGTTTTTTCACTTTTAGTCATAACTTTGAATGCATTATTCTTAACATTGCCTTGAAAATCGTTTGAAAAATCAATACATTTTTTCGTCAATCCACAACAGGACATTCAAACCAAATTCATAAAGCCAATGAAAGACAGGGACTATTTATAGTATGCCAATTTTCTTCAAATCATCCATAAATGATGTTGAAATTTGTCCTGTCACTGTCACAAAAACAAAAGCTCAATTCGAAAGAATTGAGCTTTTGTTTTATGTATTATAATAAACTTGTTGTCAATTTTAATTAACCTTAATCACAACTTTCCCTTTAGCACGTCCGCTTTCTACATAAGTCATAGCATCGTTAGCTTTATTAAATGGAAATACTTTGTCTACTACCGGGCGTATAATTCCAGAATTGATGAGTTCTGTAATTTGATGAAGCTGCTCCCCGCTTGCTTTCATAAAAAGAAACGAATAATATACTCCTAATCGTTTTGCTTTTTTCTTAGTACTGTAACTCAGAAAAAACATCACTATTTTTAATACGGCATTGAGTCTAAATTCTTTTGCAAATTCCGGATCTGGTGGACCTGAAATTGATATTAGTTTTCCTCCTGGTTTTAATATCCGAAGGGATTTATCTAGACTGACAGCATCTTGACTGTTTAAAACAACATCATAATTTTTAAGAATGGTTTCAAAATCTTCTTTTTTGTAATCAATAACAATATCTGCACCAAGGCTTTTTACCAATTCAATATTTGTAGTGCTGGTTGTCGTGGCAACTGTAGCTCCTAAATGTTTGGCCAGCTGAATCGCAAAAGTTCCTACGCCGCCAGAACCTGCCTGAATAAATACTTTTTGTCCTTTTTTTAAAGCGGCTTTTTCAACTAATGCCTGCCAAGCTGTTAACCCAACTAACGGAATTGAGGCCGCTTCTTCCATCGAAATAGTTGTTGGTTTTAGTGCGGCATCATTTTCATTAATGGCAATAAATTCAGCAAAAGTACCTATCTTAAAATCGGCTGGACGCGAATAAACTTTATCTCCTATTTTAAACTTCTTTACTCCAGAACCTGTTTTTACCACAACTCCTGCCACATCATGACCTAAAATAAGTGGCATTTTGTAAGGAAGCATGGCTTTAAATTCACCACTTTTAATCTTAGAATCTAGCAGATTAACTCCGGCTGCACTTACTTTAACCAAAATATCGTTTTCTTGTAGTTTTGGCTCCGGAACTTCGACCAGAGTCATACCGTCTTTAGGTTTATAACTCTTTATTATAAATGCTTTCATATGATTTTATTAAGTGATTATTTTTGTAATAATTTATAGCTGTTTTTAGGATTAACTAAAGCATACGCTAATTGAGGAAAGAATCTATTTAACAAATACAAAGCTTTTGTATCTCCTATTCGAATCGTATAATGATCTTTCTTTAAAGCATTAATAAACTCTTTTACAAACTCTTCTGTTGTTAGTTTTTTACCTGTTCTATCTGCAGTCATTTCGGTAGCAACAACTGGAGGAAGAAGTTCAAAAACTTTTACACGACTGTTTAAAATCTGTAAATGTTTACGCAGCGATTCTGTATAAAAACCTAATGCCGCTTTACTCGCAGAATACGTTGGTTCTACAATTGAAGGTACATAACGAAGAAGCGAGGTTGTATTAATAATGGCGCTTTCTCTTCGTGATTGGAGCATATCCATAAAAAGATTATTTAAGCGAATTACGCCAAGATAATTAACCTCAATTTCATAGGCAGCATTCTTGCTATGTCTTTCATCTGTAAGAGCTAAATTTAAAAGCGGACTTAACACTCCTGCATTATGATATAAAATATCAATTCCGCCCAATCCTCTTATATGATTGAAAAGAGCAATCGCATCTTCTTCCTTTCCGGCATCACTTTTTATAGCAATTAAACTTGGATGTGCTTTTTTTGCACTATCAAGCTTCTCTTGATTTCTAGCCGTAATAATAACTTTTGCACCTTGCCGCAAGAATTGTTTTGCAGCCTCAAGACCTATTCCAGAACCTCCGCCGGTAATTAATATCACTTTATCCTTTAGTACCATAATTTTACATTTTCCTATTAATTCAATCTCTAATGAAAGATTTAGATCTAAGTTATTTTCAGTTTTATAATTTATCTGCGAACTTTTTTGATTCTCCAACCAAAACATCAAACTGATTTTTCTCTAATGCCAAGAATAATTCATCTGCAACTTCTGAAGGTGAAATTCCGTTTGCACCACCAATCTCAGCAGAAAATTCTGTATTCACCAAGGGTGGATAAACTTCATAAACATTTAGATTAGGATTTTCTTCAAATGAATCTCTTAAACCTTGTGTATAAAGATGTAATGCAGCTTTACTTGCAGAATAAGTTGGCAGGTATTTATTCCCTCTAAAAACTGCAATCGAAGTAATATTTACAATTGCTGCATCTTTTTGCTGTATTAAATGTGGCAATACCAATTGTGTAAAATCGATAACACTTAAATAATTAGTATTAATTTCCTGAAATGCTTTTTCGGCAGCATTGTTTTTGCTGTCGCTTAAATCATTCATAAAGGCAGCACCGGCATTATTGATAATAATATTTACCTCTGGATATTGTGTTGTTAATTCTTTTGCAATTCGAATACGATCTTCTGCCACAGATAAATCTCCTTGTATTGCAACAGCATTGTCTAATTCTTTCAATGCGTTTTGTAAACGTTCTTCATTACGCCCATTGATGATCACTTTATTTCCTGCGGCACTTAATTTTTTTGCAAATGCTAATCCAATTCCAGCGCTACCGCCTGAAATAAATATTGTATTATTAGTTGTTTTCATTTTGTTATTTATTTAATTGTTAAATATTTAAATTCTAATTTTATACTTTTTAGTATATTTTATATTCAAAAAAAGATTGAAGGCTTTAATTTTTCTTCATTTAAAAACTATAAAATATACTAAAAAGTTTATTTTAAGCAAAAAAAAAAGTCAGATTACAAACTGTTCTAATTCTTCCTTCAAATTTTTAATAAGGCCTTGCATAGGTTTAGCGGTATTCATAGTTCTACACAAAACCAAAGCGCCTTCAACGGCTGCAACTGCTTTGAAAGCATAGATTTCGGGTTCTAACTTATTTGTAAACTCACCATCTAAGATACCTTTGTTTAAAATTTCGACAAATAAATCCTGTCCATTTCTGATCACGCCAGCCACTCTTTCTTTGATTATTGGAAAAGTATCATCTGACTCTACGGCCATATTAAACACTGGACATCCGCCTTTTATATTGGTTTCTAATGGATCTTTATAAAAATCCAAATAAGCAAAAACCTTAGTTTTAGCCGTTTTAGCTTTATTAATAGCCGCTACTAATCGCAATCCGTTATAATCAAGCATGTAATTTACTACCTGAATAGACAAATCTTCTTTACTTTCAAAATGCCCATAAAGACAGCCTTTTGTCAACTTAGCAGCTTCAAGTACATCATCAATGCTCGCGCCTGCAATTCCTTTTTGATTAAAAATAGGAGCTGCAGTTTCAAGTATAAATTGCTTTGTTCTTTCCGCTTTAGTTAACATTACTCTTTTAATTAGAGAGCAAATATACTAAAAAGTATATTTTAAAATGCATTTTGAGATTTTTTTAACATACAACCGATAGGTTCTCAAATTTCTTTAAATCATTCATAAAATGGTTTGCAAATTGTAAACTAGACGTAACAAAATTTAAAGCTCGTTTCGAAAGAAATGAGCTTTTTTTATTTGTAGGTGGTTTTTATTAAGGAGTAAAAAGTTATAAATACTAAATAAACTTGATGACATTTTGATAGTTTGGATAACTAAAATGCTATGAAAATATACCATTTTGGTAATCTGAGAGGAACTGGCTGCTGGTTATTCCTGTCTGGGTTTTAAAAAATCGCATCAAATGTCCAGGTTCTGAAAAATGAAGATCGTAGGCTATCTCAGCAATAGTTTTTCCAGAATGTATCAGGTCATTCTTTATTTCAAAAAGCAGTCTCTGTTTTAAGAGCTCTGTCGCGGTAACATTAAACTGCTTTTTTACACAAGAGTTAATTGTAATCCTGCTAACATTTAATAAATCTGCATAATAGTCAATGCGTTGCTTCTGCCTGATATGTATTTCTACTAATTGTTTAAACTGGTAAGCGAAATTATTTTCTGCCCTATCTATAGAAAGATTATTTGCACCAGCATACATTCTGTTAAACTTCAAAAGCAAATAATAAGTAAGAGATCGTATGATATGAATACTGTCTGTTTTGCTATTAACAAGTTCGTATTTGATTTCCATAAGCTGGTCAAATGCTTTTTGAACTTCTTCCCTTCCAATACTAATATTTAAAGGATAATTTAATTGATAAAAATAAAGTAGCCGATACGTAAAGAATTTGTCCGAAAAAAAATCATTAAGAAAATTTTCCTGAAAAACCAGAACAGTATAATCCAATCCCTCTCTCTCCAAGGTCCATTGCCTTTTTTGAAAAGGAGAAATAAAAACAATTGTATTGTCAGTTATATTGATTTTCTGCTGATTTAAAATCAGGGATCCCTTGGCAGTCTTAAAAAGTAATATTTCAAAAAAATCAGTATTGTAAGTATCTCGCTCCAAATATCTCTCACTCAGCATATCGCCGTGCAATACGTTGAGAAGCACTTCAACACCACATTCTGTTTTATGAAATTTAACTGTTTTCATTTTTTCTAATTAGTTAACCTATTGAAATCCTTTTCTTTTACTTTTAAGATTTGTTCTAACATTATAATTAAAGCAAATTTACAACTTCATTTACAAATTACTTCAAACCAAAAAAATGAGCAGTAATTAACTACGGCTCATTTCATAAAAGTAATTTCTTATTTATCTTTAATTTTACGAAAGCAGATATTCTTCTGTTGTAGTAATTTTTGCGTAAAAGAATTCTAATGCCGCCAAAAATGCATTATGAACATCCGCGGCTTTTACATCTTGATCATTTATTTGAAGATTCATTGTAGCACAGGCATCTCCAATTACTGTACATTCAAATCCATAATCAACAGCAGCTCTTGTTCCTGCGTCAATGCACATGTGAGTCATCATTCCCGCGATTACCAAATGTGTTATCTTCTTTGACTGCAGATATTCCAATAAATCAGTATCCCTAAAACTATTAGGAAACTGTTTCGTAATTACTTTCTCCTCTTCCAGCGGTTTTACATTTTCATGAATTTCCACCCCTTTTGTACCGGGAACAAAAAAGGGAACACCTTCTCCCGATAGGTGCTGAACATGAACAATAGTCCCATTTTCTTTTCTAAAATGCTCCAATAGTTTCTTTGCGTTTTCACTTGCAACAATAGGATTTACAAGTTCTAATGCCCCATTTTCAAAATATTCTTTCTGTATATCAATTAATAATAGTGCCTTATTCATTTTATTTTAATTTTAAAATTTATATCTGACAAAATTATAACTTAGAGTAATGATACCAGATACCAAAGCACTCCCAATAGATACCATTTTGATAAGTAAAGGTTTTTTATAATTTACAATAACTACTTAAAATCATTTAGATTTGAAAAACTTAAATTTTTACTAGATGAATCTGGGCAATATTCTTTGTTAGAAGTTTATTATCAACAATCTTAAATTTCGTATTCAATTCATCTGAATTACCTATAATTCCACCATTTCCAATAATCATTGGAACAAAATTAAAATACACATCAGTTACTAATTCCCTATCAAGAAATTCGTTGTAGACTTGCACTCCTCCTCCTACTATAATTTCTTTAAATCCCTTTTCACTTAGGTAATTAATCGCTTCTTCAGGATTATTTACCACTGTGAAGCCTTCTGCCGAGATCTTCGAATGTGACATCAATACAATCTCTACATTAGGAAAAAATGCTTTTAGTCCTCCTGGAAATTGCTGCATAACTTCATAAGTTTTTCTGCCAAGAATAAGATTTCCCTTTAGATTTGCCTGCTCTACAAAATAACCCAAGGCCTCTTGCGGTGCTTCTTGAGTTGATGGATTATCTGCTAAAAGGACTTTTCCATTTGCAGAAAGATTTGCAATTAATACTACTTTAATTTTTATTTAGTTTATTAATTATTTGTTTAAAATTTAAGAAAGAATTCCTAGCTTGTTTTTCTGTAATTGTAGATCGCGAGTCCATTGAGCAGGAAAGCAAAACCAATTAAATAAAACAATTCATTTTTAACTTCTGAAAACCTGCTGCCCTTAAGTACAATTAGTCGAACCACTGATATAAAATGAGTGACAGGTGTGAAATTAGAAATTTGTTTTGCCCAATCAGGCATACTGTCAGTGCTGGTAAAAAATCCGCTCATCAGCATAAAAATCATCATAAAGAAAAAAGCTATAAACATCGCCTGCAGTTGTGTGTCAGCAAATGTGGAAATAAGAAGACCTAATCCCAACAGGGCAATTAAATAAACTGCCGCAAAAAGATATAAAACCAATAAGCTTCCCTTTGGAAAAATCCCATAGATAACGTACATGACCACCAATCCCACGGTAAAGACAATCATACCAACGATCCAAAACGGGATTAGTTTTCCCAGGATAAACTCCCACTTTTTAATTGGTGTCACATTGATTTGCTCAATGGTACCAATTTCTTTTTCTCGTACGATATTAAGTGCTGTAATAAAACCTCCAATAAGAGTAAGAAGTAAAACCAAAATGCCCGGAACCATATAATATTTATATTCTGCTCTGGGATTATACCAATTGGAGGAATCAATTTCAATACTTGCTCTTTGTGCCTGTGCAGTACCTTGAGGTGATTTAAAATTTATAGCTAATGAACTATTGAAATCTGCAATAACAGCCATTAAATAACCTCCTCCTAAAGAAGATTTAGTTCCGTTAATAGCATCAACGGAAAGATTTACTTTCTGACTTCCTTCTCTAACAAGATTTCGTTCAAAACCAGCTGGAATTTCCAAAACCAGATCTGCATCCCCGTCTTCAATCATTTTCAATCCCTCACGGTATGAACTTGGACTACCCGCAATTTTAAAATAACCTGAAGCTGCAATCTTATTGATTAATTTTAGAGAATAAGAACTATGATCATTATCGACATAAGCCACATTGACATTTTTAACTTCAAAATTGGCCGCCAATGGCATGATGATGAGCTGAATTATCGGCATAGCGAACATCATGGCCAGGATCGTTTTATCTCTAAAGATCTGGCGGAACTCTTTCTGTAATATGAATCCTAATACTTTCACGAGAGTCTGATTTTAAAATTTTTCAAAGCAAGAGTTAACAACACTATTGTCATACCTATTAAAACGAGAGTCTCCTTCCATACATAAGAAAACCCGAGGCCCTTGAGCATTACGGCTTTAACAATTGCATAATAATAACGTGATGGGATAATATGCGAAATCACACGAAAAATCCAAGGCATATTTTCTATTGGAAACATAAATCCTGTTAGAAGCATAGTAGGCAGCATCATTCCCATCATCGAAACCAGCATTGCTGTCTGCTGTGAATTGGTCAAATTGGAAATCAATAGCCCCAAAGACAAGCAAGTAATGATAAATAATATACTCTCAGCAAATAATAACAGCAGACTACCTTTAATTTCAACATGCAATAAAAATACCGAAAGTAGAAGTATAATTATAAAATCGATAAGCGATAATACCAAATAAGGAATTGCTTTGGCTACCAAGACCAAAATAGGTTTGAAAGGTGATACCAATAAGATTTCCATAGTACCTAATTCTTTTTCACGAACAACCGCTACAGAAGTTAGCGCTGTACTTACAATCATAAAAATAAGCGCAATAACTCCTGGTATAAAATTTAGCGAACCGTTTTGTTCTTCATTGTAAAGCTGCCTTATCTCTGGAATTATACGGTACGAAATATTTGTAGTAGGATTGAGTTCCTGCTGGTAATTATTAATTATGGATGTTAGATAAGTAGTTACAATTGTTGCTGTGTTCGGATCTGAAGCATCCGCAATAATCTGTATTTTACCGCCCACTTTTTTAAACAGGTCTGAGCCAAAATTGGCTGGAAAAATTACAGCACATTTGATATCTCCGGTTCGAAATTTACTTTCAATTTCGGTATAATTTAAAATTGGTTCTTTTACATGAAAATACGAACTAGATTGGATTTTTGCAATAATCTGCTGTGATGCCGCATCTTTGGCGTTATCCTGAATACTAATCCCAATATTTTTAACCTCGCTGCTCAGTGCAAAACCAAAAAGCACAATTTGCATAATGGGTAAACCAAAAAGTATAAGCAGGGTTCTGCGATCCCTGAATACGTGATAAAATTCTTTTCTGATAAATGCAAATAGCTGTTTCATTTTTAATCTCCGGATCTTTTGGCTCCTCTTGCCAGTTGATAAAAAACTTCATCCATAGAATGCGTATTGAACTGTTTTTTTAAGTTTGTTGGTGTATCCAAAGCCTCTACCCTTCCATCAACCATAACAGTTATTCTGTTGCAGTATTCAGCTTCATCCATATAGTGTGTAGTCACAAAAACGGTTATTCCATCGTCTGCTGCTTTATAAATCATATCCCAAAACTGACGTCTGGTTAATGGGTCAACACCTCCGGTAGGTTCATCCAAAAAAACGATTTGTGGTCGGTGAAATATCGCTACTGAAAAAGCCAGTTTTTGTTTCCACCCCAGCGGTAATCCACCCACTAATTTTGTGGCTTCTTTTTCAAGACCTAAAGTTTTGACCAAATCTGCACTGCGCCTTTTTATTTCATCTCGCGAAACACCGTACACGCCGCCATAAAATTCAATATTCTCTAATATGGTTAGATTATCATACAAAGAAAATTTTTGACTCATGTATCCAATATTTTTTTTAATCTGTTCTTGTTGTTTGTAAACATCAAATCCCGCAACGGTGGCAGCACCAGAAGTAGGAAAGGACAGTCCGCAAAGAATACGCATGGCAGTAGTTTTCCCAGCACCGTTGGCGCCTAGAAAGCCAAAGATTTCCCCTTTCTCTACTTCGAAAGAAATTCCATCAACGGCTTTAAAATCGCCAAACTGTTTGGTTAAATTTTTACAAACTATCGCTTTATTGTCCATTGGAGGTTGGTATTATATCGTTTGTACTTTGTTGTTCGCGCATAAGTCTTATAAAACTGTCCTCTATAGTTGGCGTTATTGCCATTACTTCCAGTTCATCAGGATTGTATTTTTTGGCTATTTGCTGAACTGTCTTTTCATTGTCATCATCATTTTTTAAGGTCAGGTGAAGGTATTCGCCAAATGCATAACAGCTTTCCACTTCAGGATCTAAACGAAGATTGTCCAAAAGTTTATAAATGATTTTAGCTTTAACAGCAAAAAGCACTTTTGGATAATTCAGAACAATCGTTTCAGGTTTATCAACGCTCATGATTTTTCCATTTTGAATCAGTGCAATACGGTCACAAAGTTTGGCTTCATCCATGTATGGAGTAGAAACCACAATACTGATATTCTGTTTTTTTAATTTATCGAGCATTTCCCAGAATTCCTTTCGGGAAACCACATCAACACCGGTCGTTGGCTCGTCCAAAAACAAAACTTCGGGTTTATGAATTAAGGCACAGCATAAAGCCAGTTTCTGTTTCATACCGCCAGATAATTTTCCGGCTCTTCGATCGCTGAAAGGTTTAATCTGCTCGTAGATGTCTTTAATTAAATCGTAATTTTCTTCAATGGTAGTGCCAAAAATAGTAGCGAAAAAATTTAAATTCTCTGCAACAGTCAAATCCTGATACAAAGAAAAACGTCCGGGCATGTAACCAACTTTATTTCGGATTGCCTGATAATCTTTCACTACATCATGACCTTCAACTGTTGCTGTTCCACTGTCAGCAAGAAGTAAGGTGGTAAGGATTCTGAACAATGATGTTTTTCCTGCACCATCTGGACCAATCAAGCCAAAGAGTTCTCCCTTTTCTACCTCAAACGAAACATTGTCAACCGCTTTGAGTTCACCGTATGTTTTGGTTATATTTTTTACACTTACTGAAATCATACTGATTTTATTTTGTCCAGTTTACTTCGCCGTACATCCCAATTTTAATGTAGCCGTCATTTTTTACTTTAACTTTTATGGCATACACGAGATTAGCTCTTTCGTCTTTGGTTTGAATGGTTTTAGGAGAAAACTCAGACTTGTCTGAAATCCAGGTTATGGTTCCCGGATATTCTTTATACTTATCATTTCCCTGATCTATTCTAACGGTAACCTGTTGTCCCATTTTTATCTGCGGGAGTTGTGTTCCTGTAATATAAGCACGAAGATCAAGCGTTTCTGTATTGGCAATTTTATAAAGCGGCTTTCCAATAACGGCCATTTCATACTGCTCTGCATATTTGGCAAGAACAACACCTTTTATTGGGTTTGTTATTACACATTTATTTAATTGATCGTTTGTTCCTTTCAGCTGTTCAGCAACAGTGTTGGCTTGTTCTGTCATCGACTCTGTTGTAGTTTGCAGAGAATTTTCCTGAGCGCGGATTTGAGATCGCAAAGTAGTTGCTTTTGCATTGGCATCGTCAAGCTGTTTTTGAGATGCAACTCCGTCTTGTACTAATTTCTGAGTTCTGTTGACGTCAAGCTCTGCGTTGGCCAATTGTTTTTTTAAACTTTCTGTTTGAATATTTATAGTAGGTTTTCCAATCAGAATTGCTTTTTTATTTTGCTTTAATTGCAATCTGGAAATATGGAGCTGTGTACTGTCAATAAGACCTACAACTTCTCCAGGGTTTAACGTTTGGCCTTCCTGAACATCTAGTTTCAAGATTTGTCCATTGGCTTCTGCAGAAAGTATGGTTTCTACAGCTTCAAAAGAACCCGAAGCATCAAATTGATTTTCTTTATTTCCGCATGATACTATAAAAAGCGATGCAATAAGCAGTAGTAAGAGTTTATTTATTTTCATAATATATAGTATTAATTTCCTATAATGGTTTGATAATCGTACATCGACATTAGTAGTTGTATTTCATGTAATGCCTTTTGTGTATGGGCATCTTTTTCATTTTCTATCGCATTTAGCAAATCCACCAATGGACCAGCTCCATTGTCATATTTTAACTGATACCCTTTTTGAATATTGGCTCTAAGAGCAATAATAGCATCGTCATCCTTAAGGATTTCTTTCTGCCTGTCTATATCTGCTGTTTTCTGATCGATCTGCAGGTTGGTATTAAATAAGAAAGTTTGTTCCTGTACATTTATCTTATCCTTTTCCAGTTTGGTTAACTCCTTTTCATTGCCATTTTTATAAAGTGCATTAATATTCCACGAAGCATTAAGTCCGACAACGCCAAGCGTTGAAATTGTAGTATTACCAAGACTCATGCCCGGAGCAAGCATAATACCGGCACCTAAAACTCCAATCTTAGGCATTAAATTCACTTTATGCATCTCAGCATTAACATCAGCAAGATCACGCTGATTTTGGTATAAAAGCAATTCGGGTCTTTTTATGGTGGCGTCAGGAGATGGATCGGCAGTAATGGGTTTTTCAAATTTTGTCTGATCGTCAATTTTTGTATTAATAAGATACGACAGCATTTTGATGTATCCTTTTCGAGTAAAAATAAAATCTTTTTGCTGCTGTTTTAACTTCAGCTGTTCGACCTGTATCTCGTCAACATCCATTTTGTATGAATAACCATTTTCATTGAGCTTTTTTACCTTATCAATATTATTGTTAAGAATTCCGTTTTGAACCGCTAGCTGCTTTAATTGTTCATCAATAAGCAAGATTCCAAAATAGAGTTGATTTACTCTGGATCGCAATTCGCGCAGCGAAACATCTATATTCGTCTTTTTCACTTTGGTAGAAGATTCCAGAATTTTTTTCTGCGTTTTTGTGGCTCCACCATCCCAAATGGTCTGATTGACCTGTCCGATTCCAATAAATTTAAATTTGCTGTCACTTCCCGATCCCATACTTGGAAAATCACCAAAAACATACCCCTCAATAGCTGTTATACTCACTTGGGGTAAATAAGCTTTATTAGCATTGCTAATATTATACTCTTTTGTTTTTTCGATCAAATCATATTGTTTGATTAAAGGATAATTGTTTTCAGCAAGTTTGTATGAACTGTCTATCGTTAGTGACTGCGCTTTTGCTGAAAATACAAAAAGTAAAAAAACGCTGGCTGTAAAATGTAGTTTTCTCATATAATTTATCTTAAAAGGCAATGCTAGTTCTGAAGCTTACTGTTCAAAAGAATCAGGCAGACATCATTGCTTTTACCCAGATTGGAATCATTTTTTTTCTTTGTTGCATTATTTTATTAAAATCGCTCTCAGTAATATCATTCCCTCCCATAAGAATAGGTTTAGCAATAAATGGAAATACGACTAAACCCATTAGATTCATTAAAAAATGAAGAGGATTTGGTTCTGTTATTAAACCGTCCTGAACAGCCTGATTGTGTTGCTTAAAGAAAGCCGAGTTTTTGACCACCTCGTTGAAAGATAGTTTTTTTACAAGCAAACCTGGATTGCTGCGGATTTCGCTCACAATAAAAGTTGGTATCTCAGGATCTTTAATAATGGTATCAATATAATGCTCGGCAATTGCTGCCACTTTTTCATCTAATGTAGTTTTCTCATTATTAAGTATAATAGCAATTCGCTGGATAAAACCGGATAAAGTTTCCATCATTATAATTTCAAACAATTTTGATTTTGACCTGAAATAATAATTTAACAGTGCAAGGTTCAAACCGGCTTCTTCTGCAATATCTCTTGTTCTTGTAGCGGCAAAACCTTTTTTATAGAAAACAATTCTTGCTGCTTCCTTAATTTTATTTTCCGTTGTAGTATCTAGTTTCTTTTCCATATTTAGGCAATTACTTACAAATGTATATTGTTTTATTGATTTAAACAAATGATTAAATATTAAATTTAAAACAACTTATCAATTCTATATTTTAATTGACGCTTTAAATAATGCTTTTAAAACAAGGTAGTTGTTCTTTAAAGTGGTTGGAGTATTCTTCTTAATAATATTAATAACCAAATTTTATGGCAGAATCGTGGCATAAAATGGTGTAAAATTTGTCCTTTAAGACAAAAAAAGAGACAACTAGCAAATAGTTGTCTCTTTTTTTTATGCATTAATATGTAGATTTATCAAGCCTTTACAACCTAACATTTCATGGTTCGATTTAAATAAACCATCGCGGAACTATCCATACATATTCTTTATCTCCGACATAACAAAGGTACTTTGGGTGCTCCCTATACTTTCAACTGATCCCAATTTATTAAACACAAAATCCTGATAATGCTTCATGTCTTTGGCAGAAACTTTCATTAAAAAGTCGTAATCTCCTGAGATATTGTAGCATTCCACAACTTCTTCTATTTTCATAATATCACTAACAAACTGATTCCCAATATTACGATCGTGCTGTTTCAGTTTGATATTACAGAAAACGATGAATCCTCTATTTAATTTTTCTGCATCCAGTAGTGCTATATACTTCTTAATATAACCATTATTCTCTAATCTTTTAATCCGCTCAAAAACAGGCGATGCCGAAAGATTTACCATTTTAGCAAGCTCTTTCACAGTGTATTTAGAATTATCGTGTAGTATATTTAATAACTGAAGATCAATATCGTCTATTTGTTCCATTGAATATTTTACTTTAAACAGGTTTAATTTATTTACAATAACAGAATAAAACTCTTCAAATATAACCAAAAACAACACAAAAATCTTCTTTTGTACAAACTGAAAACATATTATACTACAAAGTTTATTTTCGCAGTATAAAAAACCAAAACACACTATTTTATCACAGGGAATGATGGAGTTGATGCCTTTTACTTGTTCAAAGCTAAAACTATCTTAATCGTGATGACAGCTATAATTTTGATGATCTAATAGTTTTTGCATTAAAATTGTAATCGCTTGACGTCGTTTTAAAATCTATCTTTATCCTTAGGTACACTTTATTAAAAAAAGATAAAGGGCCGTGTCATAACTAAAATTATACTTCTTTTCGGCGAGCCATACCCTGAGCGATGATACTAGCAGCAATCAATTGCAAGGCATGATAAAGCATGAGTGGCAGCAATACGATGCCGGTGATGGTACTGTGTTGAAAAAGTACTTTTGACATAACAGTGCCGTGTACCAATGACTTTTTAGACCCACAGAATAAGACAGTGATACGATCTTCATCTGAAAAACCAAACAGGCGGCTGAGTAGTCCGACACAAAAGAATACGGTAAAAAACAATACCATCATCCCTGCAGCGAGCCCGGCAAGTTCAAGGGCGGTGAAGCCTTCAAAAAGATGTTGGGAAAATGACTTGCAAAACGACGTGTAAATAATTGTTAGAATAACTGCCTGATCGAAATATTTGAGCTGCTTCTTGTATTTTTCGGCAATAGCGCCGAAACGGGAATTGAGGCTTATACCAATGATGACGGGCAGCAAGACTTGCAGAATCAACTTTGTGCCGATTTGAGTGACATCAAAATCACCTGTTGCAGAAGCTATAAACAGCCCAACCCAGAGCGGCGTAACCACTACTCCGATCAAACTGGAAATACTCGCATTGAAAATGGCTGCGGGAATGTTTCCCTTGGCGATGGAAACCATGACCACCGAAGAGGATACTGTAGACGGCAAAGCTGCCAGAAAAAATACACCTAGCCAAAGTAGTTCGAAACCGTTATTGACAAACAACGGACGAAATGCCAAAACAATGAGCGGAAAAAATAAAAAGGTTGTCAACTGGACGACAATGTGCATTTTCCAGTTGGAAAGTCCGGCTTTTAGTTTCTCAACACTCAGTCGTAAGCCATAAAATAAGAAAATCAAGGAAACGCCAGCATTGGCAATCTCTTCCAGTGAAACAGGTTCTTTGACCATGCCTGGCTTTGGCAAAAAATAAGCCATCAGAATCATGGTGGCTATCATTAGCAGGAAACCGTCGAAACCTGCTTTTTTTAATACTTCTAATAATTTCTTCAATTTGTTTTAAATATTATTCCTCCGTAGAGTTAAGGTTACAAAATATCTTACGCAGATAAACGTGGATTCTCCAGATTCATTAGTCTGTCCGCAGAGTCGCTCTGTTAAATTATACGGACAGCAGGCTTCAAACAAGGAAACCCTATTCAAATTAATACATGGAGACTAAATCCCAAGTTCTTTTCGTATAATTTCTGCTCCTGCGCTTAAAGCACTTAACTTGCCACTAGCTACGTTTCGAGATAGCGGGGCCATACCGCAGTTTGTAGAAGGGTAAAGATTTTCGGCATCTACAAACTCAAGCGCTTTACGCAGGGTATCCGCTACTTCTTCCGGTGTTTCGATAGTGTTGGTTGCCACATCAATAGCACCGACCATCACTTTTTTACCGCGAACTAGTTCCATTAAATCTAAAGGCACATTGGAGTTGTGACATTCTAAAGACACGATATCAATTTTAGATTTTTGAATTTTCGGAAAAATTTCTTCGTATTGTCGCCACTCTGAACCTAATGTCTTTTTCCAATCCGTATTTGCTTGTATTCCATAACCATAGCAAATATGAACCGCGGTTTGACAGTGTAAACCTTCAATGGCTCTTTCTAATGCTGCCATTCCCCAATCGTTTACTTCATCAAAGAACACATTAAATGCAGGTTCATCAAACTGGATAATATTTACCCCCGCGTCTTGAAGTTCTCTTGCTTCTTCATTGAGTGCTTTCGCAAATTCCCACGCCAATTTTTCCCGGCTTTTATAATGGTCGTCGTACAAGGTGTCTACCATTGTCAGAGGGCCTGGCAATGCCCATTTTATAGGCTTATTAGTCTGTTTACGTAAAAACTTAGCATCTTCAACAAAAACTGCTTTTTGACGTGCAATCTCCCCTACAACCACTGGAACACTCGCGTCATAACGGTTACGGATTTTTACTGTTTTGCGATTTTCAAAATCTACACCGCTTAAATGCTCGATAAAAGTCGTTACAAAATGCTGGCGTGTCTGCTCGCCGTCACAAATGATATCCAGATCTGCCAATTGTTGTTCCTGAAGTGAAATGCGTAAAGCATCTTGCTTCCCTTCAAGTAGCTGATCGCCTTCTAATTTCCATGGTGACCAAAGTTTTTGGGGTGGTGCAAGCCAGGCAGGTTTGGGTAAACTTCCAACAATAGAGGTGGGTAATAATAATTTCTTCATAATAGTATAATTTTAATGCGTTGTAATCAATTAAAGGGTAAAATTAGCAGACCATTGTTCCAGGAGACTTTTGTAAGGCTTAATGAAATGCTCTTCTGCATATTTACCCTGTTCAACAGCCAATTGGCTGCGCTCTTCGCGGTCATAAACTACGCGAGTCAGTGAATAATCTTCGTGTTTAAGACTAGGTTGATAGATTTTCCCAGCCACTGAATTTGCGTTGTAAATTTCAGCGCGGTAAATCTTCTGGAAAGTCTCCATCGTGCTGATTGAGCTGATTAGTCCAAGATCAGTATAATCAGCAAGTAGATCTCCGGAATGATAAAAAGCCATTGGTGCCACACTATTCGGAGGCATGAAAAAACGAACTTTTAAGCCCATTTTAGAGAAATATTCATCCGTGATAGAATACTGATCCTGCAGATACTCAAAACCCAGAACCGGATGCTGATACTCCGTGCGCGTATAAGTTTTGTTGGTCGATACACTTAGACAAATGATCGGTGACATCTTAAAGTGCTCTTTATAAGTGGCTGAATTCACAAAGCACTTATAAAGTTTTCCGTGCAAATCACCAAAATTTTCAGGAATGCAAAAATTAGATTTATCTTTATTGTGCTCGATCAATAAAATACTGAAATCATAATCACGAACATAAGAAGAAAAATTATTTCCGGCAATACCTTCGATCTGCTGACCCGTCTTGTGGTCAAAAATATTCGTTTTTAAAACTTCAATCAACGGCAGATTGTTAATACTATTCTTATCATCAATACGCATCGTTACTGTGATGATTTCAAGTTCTACAAGATAACGATCCGCTTTTGGATTATCCAGATGAGCCAATGCATTGAATCGATTGTTAATCATATTTAAGGCATTACGTAAGTTTTGTTGGCGATTAGCTCCCCTAGCCAAGTTGGCAAAATTGGTTGTCAAACGCGTTTGACTTGAGGGGTGATAGTTTTCATCTAAACAAGTACTCTCTAGTGTGAATGCAAAATCATTCTTGATTGTATTCTGGGTGTTTTCAATATCCTGCTTTTCGTGTATTCCCCTATTTTCTTGTATGTTCGCTTTCATCTGATGACAACTTTTAGTTTTTTTACCCTGCAAAATTGAAAATAAAAGATTTAATATTTTATATAAACCAAAAATTCAGATAATAATTCTTTTTTTATAAACTTTTGAGGATTATTAATCTTTATACAAATATAATAATGAAAGAAAACAGATAATTATTCTTTAGGGAACCAGGATATGACTGATTTGAATTTTCCTACAGCAACTCAAGACTCGAAAAAGAAAACAATATAATTTATCTTTGACAAAACTTAAGATAGATATTGTAATGAATTTGATAGAAAATTTAAAATGGCGTTACGCCGCAAAAGCCTACAGCGCCCTTAAAGTAACAGAAGAAAAGGTTGATCAGATATTAGAAGCTATAAATCTTTCAGCATCTTCTTGTGGTCTGCAGTCTTACCGTATTTTTGTTGTAAGCAACCCGGAAATCCAAAAAAAATTAGGTGCTGACTCGTATAATGGACAGATTAGCTCCTGCTCTCATTTGTTGGTTTTTGCTGCATTTAATGACGTGACTCCGACTTACATTGACGATTACATGGCAATGACAGAAAAGCAAAGAGGTCTTGAAGCCGGTGCCTTATCAGGATTTAGAAATGGATTACATTCCTATTTTAGCGCTATTAACACAGAGCAAAAAGTTCTTTGGGCTGCCAAACAGGCTTATATTGCACTAGGAACAGCACTTATTGCTGCGGCAGAATTGAAAGTGGACGCCACTCCTATCGAAGGATTTAATGCTTCTCTTATCGATGAAGTTTTGGGTTTACAAGAGAAAGGGCTACATTCCGCAGTTATTCTTGCTTTAGGATACCGTGATTTGGAAAAAGACTATATGGCAACTACGAAAAAAGTTCGTTTGCCTATAGATGAAATGATAACGAAAGTATATTAATGTTATTCGATATCTGACAAAAAGGATGTTTTACGGGATATTTTTTTATCTTTGAAACTCAGGATTTTTAAGCCAAATGGCTTTATCTTTGAGCTTTTAGAAAAATAGATATTCGTTATGGAACAGAAAATACATCAGGGAAGAAACGTAAAACGTTTTAGAGAAATGCTTAACATAAAGCAAGAAGCATTGGCTTATGATCTAGGCGAAGACTGGAACCAAAAGAAAATTTCTATGCTGGAGCAAAAAGATGTAATTGAAGACAATCTGTTGAAACAAATTTCGGCTGTATTAAAAATTCCTGTTGAAGCTTTTCAGAATTTTGATGAGGAACAGGCGATTAATATTATTTCTAATACATTTCATGATACTCAAGGCTTGATTAATTATAGCCCAACTTTCAATAATGATCCAATCGATAAATTGATTAAACTTCACGAAGAAAAGATTGCTTTGTATGAGCGTATGTTGAAGGAGAAAGATGAGATGATGGTGAGGCTTGAGAAATTGATTGGTAAATAATTATTTGTAAGGCATAATAATTTTAAAAAGAGACTTTTCGAGTCTCTTTTTTTTGTTTTGGATCTACAGCGAGTCTTAATTAAATTTAGCACATAATTAGCATTTGCAAAATCATCTCAAATGCAAAAATAGCTTCCTACTAAGCCAATTACCAAATCCGTTGAAATGCCAATAAGCATCAATACTTTTTTATTTATTAGTAAAGTTTTCAATTAACCAAATGGCTACACTTGCTCTACAATCGTTAAAATTTTGTTTTTCATAAAAATTATTGAACCAATTTCTGTCTATTTTCTCGCCTCTGTTTTTAGCATTCTTTGCATCGATTAACCAATTCTTTGGTATTGACTTAAGTGGTTTATTTCCATTGAATTGGAATGACTGCGAATCTTTTTTATGAAGCCATTTTTTAAATGAATAATTTCCATATAGCTGTTGACCGTCTTGTATATAATTACTCCGCAAAAAAGTATAGAATTCTATTCCTGTCATTTTATTAGTATTTTTAATTACCAATTTCCAAATTCTATTTGATCTTCAAATACATCTAAAGTGCCTGAGTATACTTCATTACCATCTTCGTATTTAGCAAAAATGTATAGAAAATAATCCTTTTCGGGTTTTATTTCTTCCTTTAAATATGGATTATTAATATTTTTTTTAGGTAGCTTTTTAGTTGCACTGACAATACATCTTTTACCTAAGCAAACAACCTTTTGATTTATTTCGTATTTATTTTCCATAATTAACAGTTTAAATTCTTTGTTTTTTATCGCTCACTTTTTGGTTTATCAATGCTAACGTTCTGAAAATAAAGTTGGTTTGGAATTAAAGATGCAAGTTTTTTCCATTATGTACAAGTTTTCTAGGTACAAAACTATCTTTAAATTCAGTCAAATGCCCAAGTCTCTTGTACGGCTGTTATAGGCTGCCCTTTTTTAATTTGTTATTTTCAATTTACCTAACTATTCTAAATATTTTTTTAATACATTTTCTCTTTTTGTTTTTAGTATTGAAGATTTCATATTTACATCTTTTTCAATTATTGTTATTTCATCAATAATTTTTTGCTGGATATTCTTTGGAGGATGAGGAATTTTAAAACTTTTTAAAACCCCTAAATTAACGTGTTTTACTCCTGGATTATTTACTAGATCAGCCATTCTATAACCATACATATTTAGAAAATGTCCTAAATACTCTGGATAAATTTCTTCTTCATTACAAATGATAGCGTTAATTTGTTGGTTTGTTGTAATTTGAATTGTATTTATAGCTACACGTCCAATTGTTGCAGTGCAACTGATTAAAACTGAATTAACAGGTATAATTCTTACTTTTCTATCCTCTAAAGCTTTGTTTGAAACATATAAATTCGAACTATTTACATAGATAGTATCTTTAGGAAATTCAGGTATATTTAACCAAGGTATATCATTTTCAGACCAATAAGAAACATCTTGTTTGGATGGTGTATTCCCATTAATAATATCAATCGATAATTTTTTAATTGGAGATAAAGGCCATTTTGTTTTAAAAATAACATCTTTACGTGGTATCAAATTTAATTCTTTCTCAAAATGAAATGCATTAAAATTCATTAGATTGAATAATTCAATTCTTGTGACATTCTTTGATAAACTTGAATCAATAGGTAATGATTCATTCAAAAAAGATTTATAAATATACGTACTTACTTTTTTCTCATCTAGTTTCGTGGTTTCAGAATAAAGTTTAGATTTCATTGTTCCGTCTACAGTTCTATATAATTTCAAACCTTCGTATCCTCTTCTCTTACTTATTTCGTAACCTATAAAATCTTTTTCAGCTTTCTTTTCGCCTACATTTACTATTATTACTTCTTGTGAGTAAGTCAATAAAAAGAATAAAATTTTTATCTTTTCAATGGATATTACTTTATCAAAGAACATTTTGTTTATAATTTGCTCTTGCTGCTTTGAGTCTAAATCAGTAAAGTTTTTTTTCTGTTTGAACTGTTTAATTTCTGTTAACTCGTTAAAAGATATTTTGTATTCAATAAATTTTTCGTCTTCTAGTACGTTTTCATTTGGATTTTGACTAATGAAACTTATATAATCATCAATATTAATATTGGTAAATGTATTTTCAACGTAAGTTGAAAATGCATTTTCAATATTATTTATAGTTAAGTCTTTTGGAGATTTAAAAAATTTAGTGATATAATTTTCAATTTTTTTCCAATCATTATTATCTCTTCTTTCCATAAAGAAAGTAGAAGTTGTGGTACCAGTATCAGCAAATGTATTTTTTCCAAATTGTACTATGGATTTAATTTTAAAGTATTTAAAAATAATATCACGAGCATCTTCATAAATACCTGACTTACTTAAAATTGAACTAGGTAATATGACACCTGCAAAACCACCAACCTTTAGTAATTGTTTTGTTCTTTCAATGAATAAACATTCTATCTCAGAACTACTATCAGTTATTTTATTAAATAATTCAAATGATTCATCGCCATTTTTTAACGAGTTTTTAAAAGCGGAAACTGAATATGGAGGATTAGCAACAAGAATATCAAATTGACCATTGTCTTTGGAATCATCACTGTTAACTTCTTTTAATTTACCTATATATTCTATGCTTTTTTGAAAATGGTCTAAGCCATCAGCGTGAATTACATTAGCTAAACCATCACCATTTAAAAAACAACTTACTTTCGCTGTTTTTACTAAACGATAATCAGCTTCTATTCCATAAACATAGTCATAAGCCCAATCAAATGAAGATTCTCTCCAACTTTTTAATTTTGATCTAACAGACGGACGTTGTTTGTCTGCATCAATGTTTTCAATTATTGTTTGAACCTCGTCCATAGTTTCAGTTAAAAAGTGCCCACTACCAGCCGCATAATCAATAATGTAAGGTAGAAATTGTGTTTCATCATTATTGATTTTATCTTTAATAAGTTCTGCCATAGGCAATGATGAAACAATAAATTTTGCAATTGGTACAGGAGTGAAAAATTGACCTGCTTCTTGCTTTACACCAGTACTTAATAATAATTCAAAAAAGTCTCCTAAAAACTGTTGTTTATGACCATAACGAATTTGAAAAGGTTGTAATAATTCTACTACTTCTTTTACTACAGATGCATTCTCTAAAAAAGATTTTTCGTCAAATACTTCTTTGAAGGCAAATTCATTATTTTTGTGAAGTCTAACACGAGTAAACATTTCTCTTATTTGTTCTCTTACATCGGGGTCAAGAGCGTAAAGTTTCTCACTTACTTGGTCATCATTATAATCTGTAACTTCTTTAGTCAGATATTCTCTCATCCCTTTTTTATATAGGTCTGAAAGTCTTTTTTGAAGTTCTTCATTATTATCAGATTCTAACCATTGAAAACTTAACTCTTCTTCTGGTTTACAATCTTCATCAACAATTTTGCAAAGAAATAAATTAAAAATTTTATTAAATGCATTTGACTTATCTGAAACTACATTATGCCTTAAAATTTCTGCAAATTGATGAAAAATACGACTACTATCTTCTTCTGTAAGTTCTTTTAATCTGTTTCGAGTTAGTGCTTTAATTTCAATATCATATGCATTGGCCCAACTCTCAAAAATACCATTATCTTTAAAGTTTTTATTCCAATGGTCAAATATTTCTTTTTGATTGCTCAATACTGTCCATTGCTCATCAACTTGGACAATATCGTTTATAAACTCAATTTTTCCAGAGTTAAACCTCGAAGCATATAGACATAAATATTGGGCTGCTTTATCTTGTTGGAAGTAAGAAAATAGCTGTCCTCCATCTCTCTGCATTTTCTTTTTTTCATTTTCGTATTCACTGCCCCAAGTCTTACACTCAATCATCAAATATGCTTTATTGTCTGAATTTGTGATAAGTATGTCTAATTTTCCTTTTTCTTTTCTTCCCATAGGCCATTTATACTCTAATGAGAGCTTTTCTGGCGGATAACCTTTTTGTAAAATTCTGTCAACACATTCTAAAACAACAAAGTTTTCGCTGTTCTCAAAGTTACTAGTTGTCAAGTCACCAAGTTTAATTTTTGTTCCGTAATCAATATTTTCCTTATCAAAGTCAACTTTGATTATATAGTCTTTGTGATTTTTATGTGCTTTATAGAAAATATTTTTCTCTCCTTCTTGCTGTTTAAAACCAAGAAAAGTAATGATTTCTTTTATTTCCGATATTTTGAGTTTCATAGTTGTATTTAGGTTGTATTTTTTTTTAGGGTTGCCCATAAAGTTCTGGCGCTACAAGAGGTTTGGGATTAAAGATGCGAGTTTTTTCCATTATGCACAAATTTTCCAAGTACAAAACCATCTTTAAATTCAGTCAAATTACCAGATCTCTTGTAGCTGTTAGGCACTGTTATTTTGTATATTCAATATTTCGTAGATATTTTATCCTTTTTTCTTTTCTTTCTTTTTGATTTGGAAATGATACATAAACAATTAATTCAATCCAGTTTTTTTTAGAATCAAGCACTTGTTCAAATTTTAAATTAGAAGAATTTAAATGATCAACATAATTTATATTGGAAAGGATTCCATTCTCGGTATATTTTTTTTCTTTACTTTCTATAATTGTATCATAATTAGAATATTCTTTTGTTTGAATGATAATGTTTTTCGAATTATAAAATGTCTCTTTGTATAAACTTTTTAAGTTTTTTAAATTATCAATTTCATATATTTCTTCTTTATTTTTACTTGTAACTTTTTCATAAGTGTCATGAGACAACAGTTTATTATCGTTACCATACGTCAACTTTTCATATTGAAAATTACTTTTATCGTATTTGTATAGATATGTGTAATATATTGAATATTTGATGTCTTTTGAAGCTTCTTTAATCAAATTACCACTTTTGTCATATTCATATGTATATTCATCAGTCTGGTTGTCATCGAAATCAAAAACTTTTTTATTACTAATTTTATTTGCAGAATTATACAGAGTTTTTATTGTCGAAATTTTATATCCTGGTTCTCCAAAATTTTCAGATAATGTAATATTCCCCTTTTTGTCTAAGTAGTTGTAAGTAACAAATTTTGTGGGTTCTTGACCAGAACCTGAACTTTTTTTGTTTTTCAATTCAGCTTTATTTTTGATAACGAAGTTATTTATAAACTCATTTATATCCTTACACTTGCATTCATAGGTTATAATTAAATTCTCTTTATAAATATTTTTTTCTTGTTGTGGGGTTTGATACAAGAACTCGTTAGTGCTTTTAGTTAAAACTCTATTAATATTGTCATAAGTTAATTTTTCCACTAAAATTTGTCTTTCTTTCAAATCGTTTTCAATTATTTGAAAAGTTTCATAGGATTTGATTTTACCAATTAGAGGAAAATAATGATGATATCCATACTGAGCAAAAGAGGCATTTGAAATTAACAAATAGAATATTAGAAATATTTTTGATTTCATTTTTGTTTTTATCTTAGAAATAAATTCTTCATGGTTCTTTATAATAGTGCCTAACTTGTATATATGCCTAATGATATCCAACTTATCTACTCTAAATTGGGTCGATATGTCTGATAAATATTAGTATTAACTCTCTTTCAAAAATAGGATTATTATTTCATAAATCATCAAACGAACTTTTTATTTGTTGAATACTTTTCGTACTAAGATGGGTGTAAATTTAGATGGTCTTACTGCTTTAATGACCTAATAATTCTTGTATAAATCCCGATCATACGGATTTGTAATCTTTGTCCGCAAAGTATATTTTAACAGATTAAAAAAAGAAAATACAGTTTTTAACTAACTAGTAAAAATCAAAATCCCATTTCTAACGAAATGGGATTTTTTAAAAAAACCACCTATTTTTTCGTTTTAGAAACCTTATAAAATACAAATAAAATCCCCAACCAAATAGGAATTAATTCTACAGATATCTTCATATTCGTAATCCACATAATGGCTAAAATACCTAATAAAAACACAAAACAGATGTAATTGCTTACTGGGTAAAATATAGAAGCAAATTTAGTTTTTGTGTTTTCTTTGTCTTTCGCACGTCTAAATTGTAGATGGGTATATGAAATCATAACCCAGTTAATAATCAAGCAAGACACCACTAAAGACATTAAAATGCTAAAAGCTTCTTCTGGAATTACTTTATTTACTACAATACAGATCGCTGCAAAACAGGAAGAAATTAAAATAGCATTAACAGGTACTGATTGTTTGTTCAGCTTCTTTAAAAACTTTGGCGCATTGCCTTGATCTGCTAAACCAAATAACATTCGTGAGTTGCTGTATACACTGCTATTGTATACGGATAAAGCGGCGGTTAATACAATTAAATTAAGCACATTGGCTATAAGGCTGGTGAAAAATATTTTCTTGCCAAAGAGCTCAAACTCCATTCCGTTTAAATTTTGAAAAACCATTACAAACGGACTGCTGTCTGTAGTAATTTGCTGCCAAGGCGACAAAGCAAATAAAATGACCAATGCTCCAACATAAAATATAAGGATTCTATAAATAACCTGATTGGTTGCTTTTGGAATGTTCTTTTCCGGATTTTCGGCCTCTGCAGCGGTAATTCCAATGAGTTCTAAACCTCCAAAGGAGAACATAATCAGTGCCATTGCGGCCAATAAACCTTGAAAATCACCAGTTGCTGTTTTTTCAAAGAAACCTTTTGGAAAGAAACCACCATCGTTGTATAAATTATGAATCGTAGCGTGCTCTCCTCCTGTTCCACTTATCAGTAGATAAATACCAAAAAGAATCATGGCAATAATGGCAACCACTTTTATAATTGAAAACCAAAATTCTGTTTCTCCATACACTTTTACGGAAGCAAAATTTAAAGCGTTAATAATCAGGAAGAAAAATAAACTGGATGCCCACAAGGGAATTTCAGGCCACCAAAACTGCACATAAACTCCAATAGCTGTAAGTTCGGCCATACTAACTAAAATATACAAAATCCAATAATTCCAACCTGATGCAAAACCTGCAAAAGAACCACAATATTTATAGGCAAAATAGCTAAAACTTCCTGATACCGGTTCTTCAACAACCATTTCACCAAGTTGTCTCATTATAAAAAAAGCAATAATTCCGGCAATCGCATATCCTAAAATAACAGATGGCCCTGCTAATACGGCTGCTGGACCAATACCGAGGAAAAGACCTGTTCCTATCGATCCGCCTAAGGCAATTAACTGAATGTGTCGGTTAGTTAGTCCGCGTTTAAGTTGATTCTCTTGTACAGTATCTTGATTATTTTTCACAAATTAGATTTTTAAAGGGATTAGATGTATTCAGAAATGTATAAAAAGCGAAGATAAGTTAAAAAAGGAATCCTACAAAGCATCGTTGTGTCGCAGCTGTCAGAATCCAATATAAATATTTAATTTTAAAAGTTACACTGCTAATTTACAGAGTGGTTCAAACAGAGTTTAATACGATGTAACTAACTGATTATTTTGCATATATAATGCTTTAATCCTAGTCAAAGTTTAATGAATTATCTTGTGAAATTTTCTTAAAAATCATTTGATATTTCATGTTTAGACCTTTAACTCCTGTTGCCCCTACGAAGTCGGGTGACTTCAAATAGTGGGTATTAAAAACAGAAGAGACGACCAGCAGATCGTCTCTTTATACTATTTAAAAAATTATAATTTATTTTCTCTTTCACTGATTTACATGGCTCTTGTGCAAAAACACCTAATCGGAGACCATTATTTAATCTTTAATCACTTTTTTCGTTACAGTTCCCATATCATTTGAAACTCGAAATAAATAGACACCAACTGGTAAATTAGATACATTTAATTTGGTAGATATCGTTTTTAATTCTTTCGTAATAAGAAGATTCCCTGTTACATCAAAAACATCCAATTTGGCGCTATTTAGTATATTCACCTCAATTGTTATGAAATCTTTAACCGGATTTGGATACAATTTGAATGAGTCTTGCAAAGTAAAATCTTTTGTTGCCAGAACTGCAACATCAAAACAGGTACTTGTAGCTGTACAGCTATTTTTAGTAACCTCTACCGCATAGCTTCCTAATTGCTTTGGTGTAAAAGTGGGATTATTTTCGTTTGGGATGGCTGTAAATACTCCATTATTACAGGTTAGCCACTTATAAGTTGCCGCTGTTTCGGCAACAGTTAATTTACCTTCATTGTAAGAAACTGTTACATCAAGACCTTTTATTGTTACTAGTTGTGTTGCTGTGGCTGTATTGTTGCTTCTGTCTTTTACAATCCAGGTTACAGTTGTGTTTCCTATAGGGAAATTTGCCGGCGCATCATTCGTAACTGAAGCAACTGAGCAATTATCGGCAGTTATTGGATTTCCCAATGCGATTCCTGCTGCTTTACAGTTAAACGTGGTATTTGATACTATTGCTGCAGGAGCGGTAATTGTTGGCGGTGTTACATCTTTTACTGTTACTATTTGGGTGGCCGTTGCACTATTATTGCTTTTGTCTTTTACGGTCCAGGTTACGATTGTAGTTCCTAGTGAGTAAAATTTTGGAGCATTACTAGTTACAGAAGCTACTGAACAATTATCTGCCGTTACCGGAGTTCCTAAAACGACATCTGTTGCTGATAGTGTGCAACCTGCAGCAGTCAGATTCACCGTTACAGCAGTTGGAGCTGTAATAGTTGGTAAAGTAACGTCTTTTACCGTTATGGTCTGAGCAGCTGTTGCAACATTACCGCTTGCATCTTTTACGGTCCAGATCACCGTTGTATTTCCTACAGGAAAAACAGCAGGAGCATTATTGGTTACTGAAGCTACGTTACAGTTGTCTGATGTTATGGGAGTTCCCAGTACAACAGCTGTTGCTGTACAATCTAAATTGGCGTTGACTGTTACAGCTGCCGGAGCAGTTATAATAGGTCTTTCAATATCAGAATCTGTGATTATTATAAAATTCTTAGTTATCGTTGCCGATTCACTATCTATTATTTTACAAGAATAATTTCCAGCCACTAATCCGGTAATTTCCGGCGTTGTTGCTCCATTAGACCAAAGGTAGGTATAAGGTGCTTTTCCTTCATTAACAGAAACTATAGATGCCGAACCTGTAGCACTGTCAAGGCAAGTAACATTGGTTTGGATCGTTGTTGCGTTTAGAGGCGTAAAATAGGTACCCTTCAGGCGAATGAAATAAGAGGAAGTAAAACTCTTATAAGAAGAAAACACGCCACTAACATTAATTTTTCCATCTGGAAATAATGAAATAGAGTAAATCGGAGCTACAAATTGGTTTCCTGTATCAAATGAAGCATCTATACTTCCATCAGAATTTAAACGGGTTAAACGGTTTTGCGCAATTCCTTGAAAAGTATCAAACTCCCCTCCTACAAGTATTTTTCCATCAGGTTGTAAAACCAAAGAACTAATTTCAATACCATATCCTGTTCGTACACTTTCAGATCCAATGGACTGATTAAAAGAAGGGTCTTTACTCCCATCTGAATTTAAACGAACCAGGTAATTTTGATAATTTCCGGTAGTAGGTGAGAAAAGACCGGCCACCAGTATTTTTCCATCAGGCTGCAAAGTTATTTTTTGAACATTAATCGCCAAATTGTATAAAGTTCCGATATCAAACGAAGTGTCTTGGCTTCCATCCGGATTTAAACGAACCAAATATTTTTGAGGAATTGGATTAAGAGTAGTAAATGACCCTCCTACCAGTATTTTGCCATCGGGTTGTGCTACTATAGAAGAAATTATTCCTTTAGATAAATCAAAACTATTTCCGGCTGTAAAAGAAACATCGTTAGTACCATCAATATTCAAACGAAATAATCTTCTAACAGGGAGATACGGATAACTATCAACAAAAGCACTTATGATTATCTTTCCATTGGGCTGCAAAGCTATAACTTCAACATCATATTCAGATGATCTAAGGAAAGAAGTATCACGCGAACCATCAGGATTTAATCTAACCAGGGCATTTCTGCCTGAATTCCCGAAGTTAGTAAATTTACCTCTTATCAATATTTTTCCATCAGCCTGTAATAGTATCGATTGAACTTCATCATTGAATTCAGCCGGCGGGTTAAATGAAGTGTCCTTGCTTCCATCAAGGTTTATGCGAATCAGTTTTTTTTGTGTAACTCCCTGAAAATTGTCAAAATATCCTCCTATCAAGGTTTTTCCGTCACCTTGCACGGCTGAGCACTGCACAGCTGCGTCAAAACCTGTGTCTTTGTTAAAAGAAGAATCTCTGCTTCCATTGGCATTTAAGCAAACTATACCTTTCTCAATAATCTTATTGCAATAGTTAAATTTACCGCCAATAAGGATTCTTCCATCATTTAAAATAGCTGTAGCCAAAACGTCTGCATTTGCTTTTCCTGTAAGAAGATTTGCTCCATCATAAAAAGAAGCGATTGAAAAAGTACTATCTTGACTTCCGTCCGAATTAAAACGATAGACACCATCATCACCGGAAGAATTATTAGGCTTATAAAAACTTGCAATTAGTTTTCCATCAGGCTGGAGGGACATATTACTTGCATATTCATAATTCATATATGCAAAATTAATTGGATTAGTAAATGAAGTGTCATTGCTGCCGTCGGGATTTAAACGAATTAAATATTTCTGAGCCACTCCCTGATAAGTTCTAAAGCCGCCACTAGCGATTATTTTTCCGTCACTTTGTATTAAAACAGAATATACGTAATTACCAACAAAGCCAGTTCCTGTATTAAACGAAGTATCTTTGGAACCATCTACATTCAAACGAATTAAATATTGCTGAGCCACATCCTGAAACGTACTAAACTTGCCACTTACAACTATTTTTCCATCAGATTGAACGGCGACAGCAGTAATATCATTATCAAATCCGTTGCCTATATTAAAGGCTGTATCAAGGCTTCCATCGGCATTCAAACGAATCAATCGTCTCTGTGGCGTAGAATATATCTTTTTATTAGCTACAAGTATTTTTCCATCAGATTGAACTGTTATAGCACTCACAGAAACCGAACTTTCGCCCACACCTCCTCCAAATAGAAAAGAAGTATCTTTACTTCCGTCTGCATTTAAACGTATTACACGAGATTGTTCAACGTTATCGTTTCCTCCTACCAATAATTTTCCATCAGACTGCAAAGCGATAGATTTTACAGTAAAACGAGTAATATCCTCGTTATAAACAAAAGTCGGATCCAGGCTTCCGTCAGGGTTAATACGAACCAATCCATTAGTTCTCTTACTCCTAAAGACAGCAGCTCCTTTTATGATTATTTTACCGTCAGGTTGGGTTACGATACATTCTACCAAACCGCCAAATCCGGGTGAAGGTCCAAAATGGTGCTCCACATCAGCAGCGTTTTGAGCAAATAGTATTAAAGATTTTAGAATAAAAAAAAAGAGTAGAGTTTTTTTCACTTAAATAGGTTTTTAAAATGTTATAGCTAAAACAATAGGTTCAAAAGATGAATCTTAAAAAACTAACAAACATAAGAAAAAACTTTTCTTTAGATTTTATATTGATAAATAATTTGTTAAAAAACAAACATTTTACAATAGTTTGATAAGTGTTTTAACTTATTCTTTCTTAAATCTAGCAGCCGTTATAGATGCGCAATGCTTAAATCAAATTATAACTTACTTAAAAACGGTTGTAATCCCTTTAGGACTGCGAAGGACAAAATTTTCAAAGAAATCTGAAGTTTTTTTGTTCTCCTTTTTTATACTTTCTTTACTAACTTTGTGTGTACAGAATTCAAATCTGCGCTAAAGACTGTGATCAGGTAAATACTTTTTTCTTTCAAATCAAGTTCCATAAATTTTAAAAAATAAAAAAACGAAATGAAGCATACACAACAAGAAAACGATAAGGAAATTACTGTTTTAGAACTTCGTAATTATTTACTAAAGCCCAATAAACTAAACGATTTTGAAGAATATTTCAATAATCATTTTGTAACCCCAATGGCTGAACTGGAAGGCTTTACTCTGGGACAATTTAAAATTAATAATGTAAATGATCGATTTGTTTGGCTACGTGGGTTTGAAGACATGAAAACAAGAGTAAACTTCTTAAATGATTTTTATATCAACAGTACAACATGGAAAAATTTTGGACAAGGCGCAAATGCTATGATGATAAATTCAGATCACGTGCATTTACTAAAGCCATTAGAAAAAAGTACCACTCTTGACTTTTTAGACATAAATGAAGGGATAGTACTTATAGATTTTTATATCTGCAATAGCACTTTAAATAAGGTTATTGATCTATTTAAAACTACATACATTCCGTTTTTAAAATCTTTGAATATTAGCGACCTATCCCTTTGGGTCAGCGAAATGCAAGAAAATGATTTTCCGAGACTTCCCGTTTTTCAAGACAAAAATCTTTTGGTAACAATTACAAAGTATAAAGATTTGGCTGAATACGAAAAAAAGCAAAAATTGATTGCAGAAATGAATATAGAGCTAAAAATAGCGCTACAGGAATTAGTAACAATTCATAGCAATTTAGTGCTTGAAAAAATCTAAGGGGATTTGGGGGTTGTTAGGTTAGGTTCTGTAATGCTTGTTATCTTAGTAAACGACTACAAGTTTAAGGGAAACCATTTCGGATATCTAAACAATACTTAAGTCACGAAACTAAAAGCTCAATTCTTTCGAATTGAGCTTTTTTTATGATCTAATTTTATTCTGCAGTTTTAGCTTTAAATAATCAGCCAATTGTTCTTTTTACTTATTTTTACTTCCCAATTTTTCCAAATATTCACCCAGTGGAATATCCAGTCCAAAACCATAAAAAGCATTGTCTCCAAAATTATAATCCTTAACAAATGGAAAGCCTAGAATTAAATTAACATCTAAAGCATTATAAAATCGCATCCCGACTCCTACACCAACATGCGGAAAATCAAAATTCTCGTTAGTAGTGGTATTAGCCACATTGTAGAGTAATCCTGATCCATAAACAATGCTATATATTTCATTTATAAAAGGAGCTTTTTTATTAAGGTAAACGTCATCTTTAACTACATTTTCATATCCTTCAAAGCGTTTGAAATTCGCAATACGCCATTTTACTCCTATTTTTTCTGAGGCAAAACTAATGTTGTTAATTGTTTCTGTATCTGAAATTTTGAAGTTTTTAAAAAAGAAATTTTGATCTAATCCCAGACTGAGATAAAGTGAAAAAACTGCTTTATTATTCCTGTTATAATATTGTTGCAACTCATTTAAAAATGAAACGACGTCTATTTCGACATATTCCTCTGCTGGATTAATTAAAGTATACTTTTTCATGGCATTGATAAAAAGTATGTAGCTGTCTTTAAATTCACCAGCTGTGAGATTATCTTCTACTTTTTTACTTCCATCTCTTAACATATTAACGATACTCTGATATGTTTCTGCCTTATCCAGGTTGTTAAGATTGGAAATAAACTCAAAGAGATTCATAAGTTCTTCATCATAATTTCCAATACCTTTTATTCCCTGTAATGCTCTTATCTTAAGTAAGGGAATTATAATTTTTGTATGGGAAATAATTGCATCATAAAGAGCATCATTTTTTTGATCTCTAACCTTAAGTTCTATCATTTTCTCTGATATGTACTCATCTAAATAAACGATATCACTCATATGGATATCATCATTATTAATGAGAGACTTTATTGTAGCGTGTATTTTTGGTAGAATAACTGAAGCCTTAGCAATAGTTGCTGAATCTACTTCTTTAATATCAAAGTCATTACCTGTTGTAACTTCATCTAATACAGTAGTTAAATATTCGTTGTAAAAATCATTTGACTCTGCAATTTTGTTATAATTATTATCAATATTTTTTCTGTTACTTTCTTTTATAGTCTTAATTTTTCTATTTCTAACTCCAATCTTAACATCTAGAGCCAGCATGAAAGTCTGATTTTTTTCAAACCCCGCTTTTAAATTCGATATATCAGCAGTTACAAACTTTCCTTCAATCCAAGAATTTATCTGGAGAGCTTCGCTCAGATATTCATTATTAGGTAAAGGTTTAAGATATTTATCAAGTTCAAGTATTGAATTTAGGGCATCTATAGTTAAAATATTTTTATCATTATTATTTGAAGAATTACGTATTTTAATTTTTTTATTTATTTTATCAATATATTCATTTACCACTTTTATGGTGGGTTCATCTGGAAAACTTGTCGCGTCTAAATGTTTTAGATCTGGTATCGAATTACTTGAGAACTTAAATTGAGCTTTGACTTTCAAAAAATCTTTTATTATAGCATCCACTTGATTTTGAACAGAAGGATCCTTAAATTCTTCTCTAAACGATGTTAAAATATTCTGAATCTGAACATAATCGTTGTAAGCCAGTATAGTTAATTTTCCGCAGTCACTCTCACAGTTCACATTTAAAGTTTCTTCAACATTTGGTCTACTCCTTAGTCTATCAGCATTTATGATACTAATTTCGCTCTCCAAATTTCTTATTTGATTGAGCATATCATTAATATAAGAATATTTGCTTTTCCATGATTTTTCATTTAACATTGGAGCAATAAGTGCAATACTCTCACCTTGTAAATTCTTCATAATATCAACTACTTTCTTGCCCTTGTTTTTCTTAAGAAATTCATTAATGACATCATAATTTTTTACATATGGCGTAATTTTTCTGCAAACATAAACTTTCATACTATCGAGACTTTTCTTAAAATCGGTAGCGTCCTTTTTTACTAGATTTGTTTTACTCTCTAGACCTGAATAAAATTCACTTGTCCGATAATCAATTTTATTCTTGAAAAAACCTTTCTTTTGTAACTCAGGAATATCTGACAAAGAAAGACTTACAACGTCGAGAATAATTCCAAAAGGAATCTCTATATAATATTTCGTTATATTTTTTACTTTATTGTCTAATATTATCTTTTCTTCAGCAATTTTTAAATTGCTGATTTTTTCTTTAAGTTCAGCTTTCTCTTTTGTATTTTTTCCATCTAGTTTATTAAGTTCATCGTTTAATTGAATTTCCATCTTCAGCAACTTCTCATATTTTGAAATTGAATTGTTAATTTCTATCAAATAATTATTTAGTTGTATAATGTTATTCCCCGATTGAAGATAATCTTTGAATTCTGATAAATAATACCCTACTGAATCAATGCTTTTAATGGCATTGTTTGACGACATTTGATCAATAATCTTCAGACTTTCAGTTTTTTTTAATGCGATAATTGCTTCCTTATCATTAGTAATATTTTCCCTTAAGTTCAAACGAGCTAATTTTTTTTTAAGTTTTATCAGATCATTCTTTTTTTTAACTAAACGGGCAAAATCATTTTCGCTCAAAGTATTTATAACTTTAAGACCACTTTCTACTTCTCCTTCAAGTGTATTGATTGATGCATTTAAGTCCTTCCGTCTATCATTCTTTTTATAATGATTTTCCCTTTGCTTTATAATCATATCTTGATTGTAAGGGGATGAAATTTTATACTTAGAATAAGCGTAATTCATATCAAAAAGCTGTTTCTCGGGAGATTTCAATATAGCGTATGCTACCCCTAAGGAAAGGGAATAATTTGTAGTAAGTTCCAGTATCTCTTTTTCAATTACCTGTGGGTTCTTTTCATTTAAAAGTACATTGAGACAATTCTGAACATAATATTTAGTTGTAAAATTTGCTTCAGGAAATAATCTGTACATAAACCTTCTAAGCGCTTCCTGTCTAAGCTCCTTTTGTTTGCCCATGATGATTTCAGTCAACACTTCGACATCAATTGTTCCTTTATTCATTGTTAGTTTCTCTAACCCTACTGCTAGGGTTGGATTTACCTGTGCTGAAATGGTTAGACTAAAAAATAATGTAAACAGTAAGAGTAGTTTTTTTTTCATAAATGATAGAATTAAGATTATGCTCAGATTCTCTTGTTAAAAAAATCTAAATACTATATCAAATATAAAGTTCTTCGGCGAAATGTAGTCGAGTATAAACACTTATTTTCAAATAGTTAGAATTGTGATTTATTCAATTTTCAACAAGACATTCAAGCCATATTAATAAAGGCAATAAAAGGCAATAAAAGGCAAACGCTACATATAGTAAGTCAATCGCTTCAAATACTTCTTAAATTAGTCTGTAATTTGTTTAGTCGAAGTCACAAAACTAAAAAGCTCAATTCGAAAGAATTGAGCTTTTTCTATGCACTTAAAGAATAAAGATTAATATTTTCTTAAATTTATGCTTATTAGTCCTTTTGGTGTTTCCCCAAAAAAAATACCAAAGCATCTTTTCAAGTATCTAGAAAGAATATCCTAAACTTAATTTTTGTTCCAGTTTGTTGCTACAAATTTGTTTAATTCATCCCTCATTATAATACTCTTGGCATCTGGCAATCTCAATAACTTTTCAGCCTTTTGAAAGCTTGCCTTTGTTTTCTCAACATTGTAATTCTTTACGAATGCATCGCAAAACCAAACAACTTCGTAAAGCTCTTTTTTACTAACCTTTTCTCTGTCTTTAATTCCAATGTAATCAGGATTGTCTCCTTTTGTAGTTGTGTTGACATAATCGTCATAGATTAAGTCATTTTCATCATACTTTACCATATTTTTAAATTTTAAATTTATCAAATTTATGTCTTTGCATATTATATGCTTTACGGTTATCCATAATCTGATATCAAATAAAAAATAGTATAGTCATTGACTTAATTTCTAATTCGTCCTTAGTATATTCAAAATTGACAAGATAAAATTAGGACATGACTCTTTCTTCAAATCTTACAGAAAATAATTTGAAGTTTGTATCTCTAAGTTCACAAAAACTACCCCACAACCCTATCCTTCTTCGCAAACATCAACCCCAACATCATTACGATAGCGCTCAAAATAATCACCTGTGTCAACAAGGAGTTACTAATAAAACCAACCTTTTTAGAAAGTGGTATTGACAAAAAAAGCATAATGGTTATTAAACCACGTGGTGCTATAAAAAGCAATGGACTAATCGGTGTTTTTGAAACTTTAAGTTGAATAAACCGAATAGAAATAATGACTGCTACAATACCAACAGCGAAAGGCAAAGTACTGGTATTTAGTACTGTTTCTGTAGTAATAGTATAACCAAAAAGCAAAAAGAATATCGTTCGGATCAGAAAAGCAACTTCTCCGATTAATTTGCTAAATCGGTGTACTTCTATATTCAATCGTTTGGGTTCCAGCTTTTTTATAAATGAAAAATGCGTTAATTCATCCAGATTATTCAAAAAGAGACCGAAGATTAAGATAAAAATAAGAGCGGGTAAATGATAAATTTTAGAAACCTCATAGATCAAAATTATCATGACCATAATGGGAATGAATTTTACGTGATGGTCAATTTTTTTGATCACAAAGGCTAAACCGATGCTTGCTATTAAGGATATAAGCAGCATGACCACAACTTGAGCAATAAAAGTTATAAATGACCCTAATCCAATAGTATCATTGGATAAGAAGAAATTAAAAATAATAACCCCTAAGATATCAGACATACTGCTTTCGTAAACTACAAATTCTTTTTTGTCTTCGGAAAGGTTCTGAACACTTGGAATAGCGATAGCACTACTGATAATACAAAACGGAATGGCATTTATAAAACTATTAATAATGGAGGCACCCGTAAAATAGTTGATTCCAAAACCAATTATCAGAAATAGAAATAATAAAGGGATTAAAGCAGATAAAAAGGACTTCGAAATCATCGCTTTTTTATTTTTATTGAGCTCTAAATCCAATCCCGCCTCCAATACGATTAAAATCAATCCGAGGGTTCCTATTGCAGGTAATAAGGGTTCCAGGTTAGGAATTTCTATTTCTAAAAAAAGTGCTGCATAACGCAAACAATACCCCATAAGCAACAATATAATTACGGTCGGTATCTTGGTTCGTTTTGAACTTAGGTCAAAGGCGTAGGCAACTAAAACAAGTAAACAAAGGGAGATTATCATAAATATAAAATATTTTTCTGGCGCTATAGAATTCAAAATTTAGCCGTTTTTAGGAAATGCAAAAAAGACACGGCAGCACAACTTTAAAATTCAATATACAAAAAAATGAGGGACACTGTTGTAAAGTTCAGTTTAAATCCTGTGATATGCCCATTTTAGTGGTAATCTGAAGAGTTATATCGTTTGATTTCTATTTGGTTTTACGATAAATAAATCTATAAAGGCGATAAATAAATACTGCCAAAGAATAAAAAAGGAGAAAGAAACCACGGCAAATTATAAGCATAAAAAAAGCATCTGCCGGTAACAGATGCTTTTTTTATACGCTCAGTAAGACTTTAAAGTACAACTACATTTACCGCGTTTGGGCCTTTTTTACCTTCAGCAATCTCGAAACGAACTTCATCGTTTTCACGAATGTTTTCTGTTAGACCTGAAACATGAACAAAGACCTCATTTCCACCATTCTTTGGTGTAATAAATCCAAAACCTTTTTCTTCATTGAAGAATTTTACTGTACCTTCTTGCATCTTAAAATAATTATTTGTTAAATACAAATATAATATTTTTAACAGTACTATTCTGAAAATAATAACTTATGTTGAAATATTTTATTCATTTTCAAATCTAAACAATTATAATTAAGATTCAGTTACACTCTGAACTTTTTTTTGTTCTAATTTATTTGGTGTCAAACCACAGTTTTGTTGTAAGCAAATCCTTTCCTTGAGCAGCAACTGCTGCCTGATAACTGGTCCCGTTCAGCGATTGTTCTGTACCCGGATAAAAGAAACGAGAAGGCAGTTGCCCGTCTAAAACAGTAGCCGGACCCGCTGTCAGTGCCGGATAGTCGAGTCTCCTCCACTCTGCAAAGGCATCCAGACCTTGTCCAAAAAAGGCAATCCACTTTTGTGTGCCTATTGATTTGGCGTAATTAGCGGCATCGTATTTTACGATCGGCTGATCCAAATAATCTGAAATAATGGTTGCATTGGTAATCCCAAATTGGTTGAATGATGCCGTAATCGCACTTTTATAAAGCTGTTCTGCGTCTCCGGCAATGTAACCACGTGCAGCCGCTTCAGAAAGATTAAACAGGACTTCAGAATAAGAAACCAGTATAGCGGGTGATGCCGAGGTTAGGAAATACGAGCCCGGTTTTGATGTTTTAGCAAAACCCTGACTGTTGGCATCACTGTTTGATAATCCGTTAGCGCCTCCAACGTACTTACCTACACTCGCATCTGATGGTAACTGAGCATACACAGGCAAACGTGGATCGGACAATTCCTTTAACTTATCTACTACGGTCTTTGAGATACGAAAATCATCACGTGTTTCAAACCATGCCGATGCCGGATTTTGTTGTGGCGAACTGGTGTAAACAAACTGAAAGATCTCACTATTGCTGCTAATTAGTCCCGCAGCATCAGTTGTTGCTTCAATTGCGGCTTGTTTAGCCAAAGCAGGTTCTCTGTCTGATATTCTCAAGGCGATACGCAAACGAAGAGAATTGACCAGTTTTTTCCATTTTGCGATATTGCCTTTATAAGCCAAATCACCCGTTACTGTTCCGTTTGTTGTAGCCAATAAGGACTGAGCACGTTTTAAATCTTCAAGCAATCCGGTATAGACTTCTTTTTGAGTATTGTATGCCGGTGTTACTTTTAGGCCTGCTTCTTTATAAGGAATGCTTCCGTAAGCATCAGTCAGTAATAAAAAGGTCCAGGAACGTAAGGTCAGTGCGATTCCTTTATAATTTGAATTGGCCTGCTGATCCGGAAAATTCAGAATCGTATTCAAATCTGTAATTAAAGTAGAGTAACCGGCATTCCACAAATAAGTAAAAGAATTGTTCGACACATCATATCGGTCGGGTTCGGTATATTGAACTTTAGCCCAATGTTGTACAAATAACAAAGACGAATTAAAGTTGTTGTCTGAGCCCCAGTATAAGTCGGCACCTTGTTTTAATGTTCCTGTTAAAAGGAAGGGTGCCAATGGTGTCTCTGTCGCATTTGGATTTTTATTAATATCATCCAAAGTATCACTGCAGGAGGTTAATGCCAATGCAGATAGAAGTATATAGGATAGTTTTTTTAACATGATTCGGTATTTTTAAAATTTAAGATTAACATTAAGGCTAAAACTTCTGGTGGTTGGCAACGATAAACTTTCAAGTCCTTGTGCATTCCCGGTGTTAAAAGCCGATTCAGGATCGATATTTGGTGCATCTTTGTAAATAAAAAACAGATTACGACCTGTAGCAGTAACACTTGCTCCTGCTAATCCAAGTTTTTTAGCCAGCTTCTTATCAAAATTGTAACCGAGTTTTACTTCTCTTAATTTTACAAAAGTCGAACTGTAAACATAGGCTTCGCTGATATTGTAAGAGGCTTTATAATATTCCTGCGCACTAATCACCTGAGTATTGCGAGTTCCATTGGCATAAACACCATTAAAAATAACACCATCATCATATACCGGTAGCCCGTTTGGAGCAGTTCCACCTGTTAATAAGGTTTTTGTATTGCCTGAATAATAGTAATTTAATCCACCGTTGGCAGCATCACGACCTGGAAGGGTTTGCGCCAGTACACCCGTATAATTTCCTGTTCTGTTCGTTCCTGAAAAAATCTCGCCACCTACACTGGCATCAACAAGAAAGGACAATTCGAGGTTTTTGTAGGTCAATGTATTTGTAATACCCGCCAAATAGTCTGGGGTATAATTCCCTAATACTCTCTTTTGAGGATCAGCTTTTGGCAATCCGTTTGCGCCTACTACTATATTTCCGTTTGCGTCACGTTGGTAAGCTGTACCATAAAGTGCTCCATAAGCTTGTCCAACCGATGCCAATACGTCAACACCTCCTGAAGAGCCGATAGTGTAGTTTTTAATCTTTCCTTCATAATCCAAAACTTCTACTTTGCTTTTATTGGTTGAATAATTTAAACCAATATTCCATTTGAAATTTTCACTTTGAATGGGAGTTCCGTCCAATTGAATTTCTAAACCACGGTTGTTTATTTTACCTGCATTGATTAATTGTGAATTATATCCACTGGCAGCTGTTGTTTTGATCTCCAGAATCTGATCAAAACTATTGGTGTTGTAATAAGCAACATCCAGGTGTAGTCTGTTTTTCCAGAAAGAAGATTCTATCCCCAATTCGGTGGAGCGGGTTGTTTCGGGTTTCAGGTCTTCATTAAGTTTCTTTTGTGAGGAAGTTTGAATTGGATTTCCATCAAATGCACTTTGAAAATTGTAAACAGTAGCCAATTGATAAGGATCAGCATCATTCCCTACTTCCGACCAACCTGCACGCAACTTTAAGAAGTCAAGCGTATTACTTTTCAAATTCAGGGCTTCGGATACCACTAAACTACCACTTACCGAAGGATAGAAATAAGAACGATTACTGCTTGGTAATGTCGACGATATGTCATTTCGCCCCGTCAGGTTTAAATAAGCGTAATTTTTATAGCCCAATTGTGCTGAAGCATACCCGCTATACACTCTCAATTTCGAAAACGTGTTTGATGATGTCAACGGATCACGCGAATTTGTCAAGGTATACAAATCAGGTACAGCCAAACGAGGCGCCTTTTGATAGTTATTAGCGTCACTATGGTTACGTACATTGAATCCTGCAAGAGCATCCAAAGTAAAATCGTCACTCAATTTGTTGTTATATTGCAAGATCGCTTCTGTATTTCTTTCTTCTACTGTATAAGCATCTTCAGCATACGAGCCGAATGGCGTTCCGTTTGTGCCATATTTAATGGTATACTTTCTGCGATCATTATAATAATCTACTCCTGTGCGGAATTTAAAATCAAGTCCGCTCGCAATCTTTGCTTCCAAATGAATATCCCCTATTAAACGATTGCGTTGTTGGCTAGTTGTATTATAATTGGCATTCCAATACGGATTGCTGTAATAGCTATTGTTCCAGTTGGTGTTCCAATCCTTGTTAAGCTCATTGATATCGACCTGACGACCGAACCAAAGAAACTGTAACATCACACCGGCAGCACGGTTCCCCGATGGTCCACCCGGTAATGTTGGTGCTGTGGTTACAATATAATTGGCTGTTACTCCTATTTTTATACTTTTAGATATTTGGTAATTAGTGTTTATGGTAAAGTTTGTTTTGTTGACTTCACTGTTAGGCACGGTCCCGATTTGTTTTTGATTATTGATTCCTAAACGAAAATCTGATTTTTCATCTGATCGGGCTATCGAAATACTATTATCGTAAGTAACCCCGGTATTAAAGAAATCTTTCACATTATCAGGATGTGCTACAAAAGGCACTGCTGCACCATTGGAATAGAATTGTGGAATAAGACGCCCGTCTAATTTTGGTCCCCAACTTTCATCAACTCCATCGTTTATTCCTCCTCCTTTACCGTCTACATAACTGAATTTTCCGTTTGATCCTTGTCCAAATGAATTCTGAAAATCGGGTAAAGTTGCTACTTTTGAAATTGTTATACCGGTACTAAAATTGATCCCCAATCCTTTTTGACCTTTTCCGGATTTCGTAGTAATAAGCACTACACCATGTGCAGCACGTGATCCATAAAGGGCAGCGGCGTTAGGTCCTTTCAATACTGTTAAGGTTTCAATATCCTGTGGATTCAAATCGGCAATCGCATTTTTAAAATCACGAGTTGCTCCACCGGAGTTCAACTGTGAGTTGTCTACCGGGATTCCGTCTACCACAAATAAAGGCTGATTGTTTCCGGCTATAGAGGTTTCGCCACGAATAACGATACGGGATGATCCCATATCTCCCTGCGAATTGGTGATTCGTACTCCGGCCAATTTACCCGTAAGGCTATTCAGGAAATTCGACTCTTTTGTATTGGCTAAGTCCTTATTTTTAAGAGACTGGGTAGTATATCCTAATGATCTTTTTTCTTTTGAAATTCCCAATGCCGTAACTACAACTTCCGACAACACATTCTGTTCTTCTGTAAGTGAAATGGTAATCGGGTTTTCAGTAACCACAATTTCTGCTTTTTTATAACCCAAATAACTTACAATTAGTGTATAAGGGAATTTTTGACCTGTTTGGAAATAAAAATTTCCATCTAAATCTGTTGCAACCCCATGTGTAGTGCCTTTAATATTTACGGAAGCACCGATAACAGGCTCTTTTGTAACAGCATCAATGACTTTTCCATCAAGTTTAGACTGGATTAACGGTTTTGTCTCCTGCGCTATACTTCCAATGGAAATTAGCAAAATGCATAACCATATAGAGCTATTAATTATTTTTTTCATTACTTTGTTTTGGTTTAATAAATAAGGCAGGCCGAAATGGATTTAATCCACTCGCGCTATCCTTATAGAGATGTACAATTTCTTTAAGCTTCGCCATTTCTGTTCCCGCAGAAATGGTTTTTTTTTACATGCAACGCATTCGTTTCTTCATTTTAAACTATTTTGGATTACTATTATATTTGAATTGATCTGTATAGCATTTCGTTCTAAAATTAAAAGCCAATCTTATTTGAAATTCTGCAAGAAGTATAGACTATCACTTTTAAAATTATCATAACATTTAAAAGATGAAAGAGCCAAATGACCCCCGCCTATTTAAAATAAAGTCTCTTTGCTGACTATCTTTTCTATTGCCTTTTGATTCATTTTAAATTCTACTAATTTGATAGAACAAAAGTATATTAAAAATGTAAAACCAAAAATTTTAGTTGTTTTTTTTTGTAAAAAAATGTTAATTCGTTCATTCTGAATGTTTCAAATCACTAACAATAAGACAGTTAATAGTTGAGCTCGTTTTGTGAAATGTGTAGGAATTTTTTTAATCAGATCGTATTGAATTAGAAATTAGTACTCTTTGTAAACCTGTTTAGAACTAAAAAAGAGGTCATAATGATCTTAATATGGATTTGATAATGCCGCAAAGACGCGAAGTCGCTAAGTTTTTTTTCTTTTTACTTTTAGGCTTTTTTCTTGTGTTGGAAGAAGCAGATCTTATATTTTTACAACAAAGTTTTTTAAGTCTTATTTCCTCGTTTCTCGCTTTTATAGTCTCGCAAAGTCGCGAAGTCGCTAAGTTTTTCTTTTTATTTTTTGGCTTTTTGCTTGTGTTTTCCTCTTTCTTACTGTGGGTTTCTTGAAATGACACAAGATTTGAAAGTTTTTTTCTATTTTTCATTAAAACTTTGCGACTTCGCGACTCTGCGAGATTTCCACTCACTTTACATCAAAAAAAAACAGCTGCAAGTTTATACCTGCAACTGTTTTAAAAAAAACAAACTAAAAACTAACTAAAGAAGAACCAAATCTTCTTCTGTCTTTTTTATACTATTAACTTCCTTATTAGAATTTTTTTTTTCTTTGATGGCAGCCTGAGCAGCCGCCAGACGAGCAATTGGCACTCGGAATGGTGAACAACTCACATAATTCATTCCTACCAAATGACAAAACTCTATTGAAGACGGTTCACCACCATGTTCGCCACAAATTCCAATTTTTAAGTCAGGACGTGTTGCCAAACCTTTTTCTGCTGCGATTTTGATAAGCTGCCCCACTCCATTTTGATCTAAAACCTGAAAAGGATCGTTTTTCAGAATGCCATTTTCCAAATAAAAGGGAAGGAATTTCCCCGCATCATCGCGTGAATATCCAAAAGTCATCTGTGTTAGGTCATTAGTCCCAAAAGAGAAAAACTCAGCCGATTCTGCAATTCTGTCCGCAACAAGTGCGGCGCGTGGCACTTCGATCATGGTTCCCACGGAATAGGCAATAGAATCTCCTTTTTCAAGGAAAACTTTCTCTGCAGTTTCCGTTACGATTTGCTTTTGCATTTGCATTTCGGCAAGTGTTCCGGTTAGGGGAATCATAATTTCAGGAAGCGCTTTAATTCCTGCTTTTTTCAGATTTATTGCAGCTTCTAAAATGGCCCTTGTCTGCATTTCGGAGATTTCCGGATAGGTGTTTCCTAAACGGCATCCACGGTGTCCTAACATTGGATTGAACTCGTGCATCGAGGCAATTTTATCCTGAACCGATTTAACAGAAATACGCATTTCTTCTGCCATTTCTTTTTGATTCTCCAATTCGTGAGGAACAAATTCATGCAAAGGCGGATCCAATAATCGAATCGTTACCGGAAGTCCGTTCATGGCTTCAAAAATACCTTCTAAATCCTTGCGTTGCATCGGCAACAGTTTTGCCAGTGCTTTACGACGACCGGCTTCATCTTCTGCAAGAATCATTTCTCGCATGGCCATGATTTTGTCCTCTTCAAAAAACATATGCTCGGTTCTGCACAATCCGATTCCCTGCGCTCCAAAACGACGCGCAACTTCTGCGTCTTTTGGGGTATCGGCATTGGTTCTGACCTTCATGGTAGCGTATTTGTCCGCCATTTCCATCAAGGTATCAAAATCATCGCTTAGTACTGCAGCAGTAGTTTCGATTTTGCCTTTGTATATTTTACCGGTTGAACCATTTAATGAAATCCAATCTCCTTCTTTCAGTACCAGATCCCCAATTGATACCGTTCTGTTTTTATAGTCGATCTGAAGACGCTCTCCTCCTGACACGCAACATTTCCCCATACCTCGCGCCACAACGGCTGCGTGTGAAGTCATACCGCCACGTGCCGTCAATATACCCTGAGCGGCCACCATTCCTTTCAGGTCTTCAGGTGAGGTTTCAATACGGACCAAAATAACAGCGCGATTCTCCTCTGCCCCTAGTTCTGCATCATCTGCAAAAAACACAATTTGTCCGGTTGCTGCACCTGGTGATGCCGGCAATCCTTGTGCTACCAATGCGGCTTGATTTAAACTTTTTGGATCAAAAACCGGATGCAAAAGCTCATCAAGTTTGTTTGGGTCCACTCTTAATACTGCTGCTTCTTCGTCTAAGAGACCCTCCTTGTGCATGTCAATAGCAATGCGTACCATTGCTGCACCGGTGCGTTTTGCATTTCTCGTTTGCAGCATCCAAAGTTTACCTTCCTGGATCGTAAACTCGATATCCTGCATGTCTTTATAATGAAGCTCTAGTTTTTTCTGTATATCGATTAATTCCTGAAAAATACTCGGCATAGTTTCTTCAAGCGATGGAAATTTTTCAGCACGAACTTCTTCCGTAATAGCTGCAACACTTGCCCATCTTCTGGAACCTTCAAGCGTAATTTGCTGAGGCGTACGAATACCGGCCACAACATCTTCTCCTTGTGCATTTATAAGATATTCTCCATTAAAAAGATTCTCGCCTGTACTCGAGTCACGTGTAAAAGCAACTCCTGTAGCTGAACTTTCACCCATATTACCAAATACCATGGCTTGTATGTTCACGGCTGTACCCCAATCGTCCGGAATATGATTCAATCGGCGGTAATATACCGCACGTTCATTGGTCCAACTGTCAAATACGGCTATAACCGCTCCCCAAAGTTGTTCCCAAGGATCTGTCGGGAAATCGGTAGCAGTAAATTGTTTTACGGCGTTTTTAAATAAAGAAACCATCTCTTTGAAATGTTCTGCTGTAAATTCGCTATCTAATTTTACCCCTTTTTCGTGTTTTAATTGGTCAATAATTTCTTCGAAAGGATCTTCGTCTTCCTTGCTCTTTGGTTTCATCCCCATGACTACCTCGCTGTACATTTGAATGAATCTTCGATAAGAATCCCATACAAAACGTGGATTTCCGGTTTTTTCGATCAATCCTTCAACCACCTTGTCATTTAGACCTAAATTCAGAATCGTATCCATCATACCGGGCATAGAAGCACGGGAACCGGAACGTACCGAAACCAAACAAGGATTTAGATTGTCTCCAAATTTACTGCCCATTTGATCCTCAATCTGTAGCATTGCGGTATGGACTTCTTCTTTGATCTTCTCCAAAACGGCTACTTTACCTTCACTGTTGTATAATTTGCACATTTCTGTGGTAATGGTAAAACCGGGAGGTACTGGCATTCCGATAAGATTCATTTCGCATAGGTTGGCCCCCTTTCCACCCAGCAAGTCTTTCATTGACGCATCTCCTTGGGCTTTTTTACTGCCAAAAGTGAATACCGTCTTTTGTAAATTAGTCATAATTTTTGTTGTTTGTTTAAGTAGTTATTTGCGATTATCGCATTACGAAATCGATGTAGTAAAATAAATAAAAAATTATTTTATAAAAAAATTTAATTTACTATAAAGATTAATTTTACTAAAATCTCGTGATTTAAGCCTAAATTTTGGGATAACCGTTTTTTTCTTTGGACTTAACTTGACACTGACTTATTCTCAGTAAATTCAGGATAAAATGATGTAAAATTGATTTTAAACAGAGGTAATAAATGAGGAAAACCGTTTAGGCAGAAACAGGTTATTTCGCAATAATTTAACAAATAAACTCTATTTGTATTATTTTTTAAGAACCTAAAAGGTGTTCGAAGTAACCATCAAGATACTTAGTGGAATTAGAAGAGATTTTTATTACAGCTGTTTTTCTATATTTGGTATATCTAAACCGATAGAAGTACAAAATTCATCGGTTACGATTAAAAAAACTGTCAATTAAAAACTTGGAATAGTCCCTAATTTAAAGGAATGAAAAAAAATACGATCCTAATACTTCTACTCTCTTTTTTTACTTTTTCTTCCTGCAAGAAAGACCAAAATACAGAAAAAGTAAAAACAACTGATACTATACAAAAAAAAGGTGTCGAAAAGGAAACTTCCGATAAGACCGCTACTTTATTTACCTTAAGCAATCAAGACAGTACGGAAGTTGTTAAAATCACTGCCAGCGAAATCAGTTCTGATAATCCTTTTTTCCTGGTTGGGGATAAAAATGCACTTACCGTTTCGAGATATAGAAAAAATGGTAAAAGTTTACAATTCGTTCAAAAAGAGACTTTGCTTTCAGATGAATTTTATTATGTCAATATTGACGAGCGCCACTTCTTGCGAAAAAAGATTCAAAACGAGGACTATTTTCTGTTTGCTGTAATGGAGTCTTCACAAGGCAATGGAGATCGTGAGATAATTTTAAATTTTATTATGTTAAATGTAACTAATCTGAAATCCTATACCCTAAAATATGTGGGAGAAGCTACTTTAAGATCTGATGAGGGCATTGATGGGGCGTTTTTAAAAAATGAAAATTTAGAAGCCAATGCTACAATAAAAAAAGAATTGTATCAGTTTGCGAATAAAAGTAAGTGGGTTTACAATCCGACCGAAGAAGAAAAAGACATCAATTATTATAAAAACTTTGAACAAAAATGGCAATTAGATAACAATGCCAATACTGAATCTTCATTTCCGAATTCTGTAAAAAGTACGTACTACTCCGAAAATCTATTTCAGTTTAATGGCAATTACGACAAAGATCAGGTCATTGAAAACGATCGTTTTAAAATCGTTACTTACTTCCGTCATAACATTATAGGATACGATAAAGCTAAAAAATTATACTTCCCGATTATTGCAGAATCATGTGCTACAGGGTGCGACAAGAAAATCGAATTTGTATCGGAAAATGAAATAGAGATAACCTACGAAATTGCATCACAGAAGACCGACACCCTGGACCTGAATACGATTCGGTTTACAAATAATGATTAAACTCTTGCTCTTTTTTATCGACAACAAGCAAGTGATTGGACAAAAGAAAAACGAGTATTTTTTTTGACTTTTCTATTCCAATAGTAGTATTCAAATGCGCTACTATACTGGAAACTACTTTGCCGTTTATGTTTTTTAAAAAAGGAAATAATTCGATTTGATCCAAATAAACGGAAGGTCGTTCCAAGTTAGGATGCAGTAATGCTTCTTTTAGGACTATGCTGTCTTTGCTAATGGCATAAACCGTTTTAAATGTCGCATGAGGAGAAACTACAATTTCCTCATTCCAAAAACGGTACAGAATAAAATCTACCGGAATGGGTTCTTGTTTTTTTTCAAAAAGTATACCATTTGTATTAAATTCTTTTTCCAATTTGAGTGTAAAATCCGTTTCGTTTTTCGAAACATCGAGTTGAAAATTAGTTCTTTTTGTCCAGAACTCCGTTTTTTCGTTGCTAGTCCATGCATTGCGGTAGTAATCAGCTGTCCAATGCGCATGACTTACTACTGATTCTATCAATTTTTCTTCGTAAAAATCCTTTGGATGCGGCGAATCCGGATCTTTTAGGTAGGTGTTTATCGCAATGGCAACTTGCAAAGAAAAACGCATGGCCTTTTCTACGCCGGTTGAAGACAAAGGGTCTAAGGTAAAAGCAGCTTCCCCGATTTTAATAAATCCGTTGTTCCAAGGATTTTGATTCACAAACGAAGTAACGGAACAGGTTTCTATGGCCTCACCTCCTATTTTGTTTACGAATGGAGAGAATAGTTTTGTTTTACGTATAACTTCCAAAAGATGGGATTCACTATTTTTTTTTAGGGCAATCGGATCCGTAAAAGTCATAATGCGGTAGCGATTTCCACAAACGGGCGATCCCCATAACCAACCCTCTTCAACAGCTTCAATAAGCGCCTCGTTGCAGGCTGAGTTCGTTTCTATGTGGGTCCAAACGGCGACCGCTGAAGGAGCAATTGACATTCTTTCTTTTAAAAGCGTTCCTTTACGCCCCTTTGCATCCAGTACTATTTTGGAACTAATTTTAAATTCATCCAAACCTGCTGTTATTTCTAATAGCCAACCGTTTTCAGAATTTAGGGCTTGTTTTAATTTTGCGGGTTGTATTATATGTAATCCTTTCGAAACCGTGAATTCAAGTAAATCCTGATCCAGTTTACTTCGATCTACAATTATTCCACCCTTAATTTGAGCGGGGCGATTGTAGACCTGTTCTTTGTTTTCCCAAATGACCTTGGCAGCACAATTTTCTAAATATGTTGGGTCTTCCAGTAGGTGTTTTGCATTCAGATATTCGAAAATATTCCGAATCCCCGGAGAAAGCGACTCGCCTATTTGTGGTCTTGGAAATTGTTCTTGTTCGAGCATACCAACGGTATATCCCATCTCTAATAAACGGATCGCTGCACACAATCCGGCAGGACCTGCGCCAAGAATAAACACGTCGAAAATTTCAGGTAACCGTTTCATTTTTCTACTAATTAATTTAAGTTACTAGTTGTTTTATGTTTGAAATTATAAGGCCTAGACCTCATTTCTTAGTTATAACAATATAAATTTCTGGTTAAAATTAAAATATTGACAAAGTATCATTTTGAATAGTTTCCTCCTGAAGCACAATGTCATTAAATTAAGGATTGTCAAAAAAAGTGTCACGCAGATTTTAGCAGAATCAAATTAAAAAATCTGCAAAATCTGCCGAATCTGCGTGAAAAAAACTCCTAACTTAATGACACTGAACTAAAGCAAGAGGCAAATTAATCCTTTTATACTTTCGTCAAATCGGTTTAATTAATTCAACAAAAGTTACTTAAATGGCAACTTGAATTAATTATTCCAATTAGGTTTTAATCTCGATAGTCTTTCATTGGCTTGTATGGTGTAAAATAACCACGATCTGATATAATCACAAGCCGGTCTTCCTTTTTCAATTACTTCGTGATGACATCCACCGCCACAGAGATAACGGGCCCAACATTGTGAACAGGGATCCTGTGTGTTTACATGTCGGGAGGCCAACCAATTGTTTTGTAACTCGGGTTGTATGCCCTGATTTAGATCACCCATTTTACCGACGTCTTCGTTTACAAAACGATGGCAGGCAAATAAATCTTCGTCCGCAGACACGCCCATATAACCCGCCCCCGCACCGCAAGGGTAAGGCCTGTGCGTTCCTTTTGAAATTTCTTTCAGGGCGTTTACCATATTCAAAAAAGGATAGCGTTTTCCTGCTAATACATTTTTCTCGAAATTAAGTCCACAGGCAATCATCCCTTCTAACATCACCGCCAGCTGTTCTTTGTTCATTTCGTTTTGACCATTACTGGATCTTAACAAAGGAGAAAAACCTACGCCATGAAAACCCATCTGAACAAACTCATCCAAAACAGCCGGAAGGTTTGTGTTTTCGGGTGTTACGGTTACTCTTGCTGATACCTGCATTTTTTTTTGCAGCCTCAATAAGGGTTGAATGTTTTTCAAGATGGTGTTATAACTTCCCTTACCGCGCTTCATTGGACGATTGCGATCATGATCCTCTCCTATTCCGTCCAAACTAATAGTCACCGAAAAACCGTATTCTTCAAAAAAAACAGCGTCACTTTCTGTGACCAAAGTTCCATTTGTGGTAATCGAATAGCTGAGTTGTATGTCTTTTTTCTTTGCCATTGTTTCGGCATAAACAGTCGCTTCTCTAATCGCCTGTCTGTTAATCAGAGGTTCTCCTCCCAAAAAGGTTAGCTGTGCTTTTCCTCCTTCCGGACATTCTTTTAGTAACAGATCTATGGCTTTAAAAGCCGTTTCTAAAGACATATTTTTTGTAGGTCCTCCAAAATCTCCCTGATCGGCATAACAATACGTACATCCCATATTACATTTCTGTGCTATTGCCAATGACAAAGCATGTAATCTCGGACTTTGCAAAGGCTCGTCCGTGATATATTCCGGAGCGTCGAGCCCTAGGCGAATCAGTTCGTTTTGCAAGCCTTTTTCGTTCTTTTCGTCCATCAAAAAAGCTATTTTTTGCTCTACTTCCTCAGAAATAGTATAAAGCCGGCTTCCGTTTGGAATAAAAATCTGAGTCGATTGTCCTCCTTTTACCAAATGTGCCGTAGCAGAACGTGGTCTGGATTGCGGAACAATCAGCTGTGCCAATTTGGTTGCAATTGGCCCATTCATTCCCATATTAACGGATCTTTCTGTTGCCCCTGTCATTACTTTTTGGTTGATTTAGGTTTTACAGGCTCACTTTGTATCGCATCTTTTCCGGCTATGATAAAATTGAGTTCTCCTTGCCAGTTTTCAAAAAGATCCTGATACGAAATCAATCTTGAATTTACCCAATCATCCGGAATATAAGATCCGGTTCGTTTTTTAGACATCCATAAATCTCCGGTACTTAAACCATTTTCATCCGCAACAATATTTACAAAATCAGGTCTGCTCGCAGCCCAATAATAGCAGGAACATTCACGATAATCATTTTGCCACGGCGCACAAAGTCCCTGTGTCAATTCTCCGGGTTTTATAATGGTATCCGAAAATGCGGCACTATTGCCATCAAATATCGTATTAACAACTAGGGTAACTGCAATATATTTTTCGGGATTATTTAATTCCTTTAAATCTACTACTACTTCCTGTGTTGATTCTTCTGCTGTGAAATGACATACTACTTCTTGTCCTTGCTTTTGTAAAACATGAACCATCGAGTTCGACCATTCCATAAACGAAACTCCATTTGGATTGGCATCTGTTTTTAAAGGTACATTGTCTCCATCGGGAAATAAAGGACCAAAAGTCTGCACCATGGTAGGTTGGCCTTCTATCGCTACCAATCGGTGTTTTACTAAATTTTTGAATTTTTCCTCGGTGGCCTCTAGTACGTAGTTATTGTTTTCGATAAGGACAATTCCGTTAAAGGCTCTTCTCCAAAGATTTCTGAAATCAAATTCCAATCCCGGAAAACAATTCGAAATGGCCGTTCTTGGCAAAACAGCAATAGGGTTTCCTGTCCCTCTGTAGTGCAATTGCGCTGTTAAATTGTTGGCTTTAAATGCTGAACCATAACTTACGGGCAATGTATCCGGATTGATATCCTTGAACATCGAAGTACTTGCGGCCTTAATAATCATATTGATTTGTCGGTAGGTAAAAGTAAGTGACCTACCATCGGCACCACGCATTAAAGCGGGCATTTTTCGAAGTGCTTTACTGGACAAATCGCCAATTTCTGTCGGTTTTCGCAATAAATCACCAAACCAGGGTGATGCACCGGAACTTAATCCGTTGAACACTCTTTCGTGTAAAAGTTGTAAAGCAAGATTGTCCACCAGAGAGGTTGCCATAATAGGTTCAAAGAAACGTCCAAAGTCATTGGTGTTCTGGCGTACCATGGTACTGGCAACATTTTGTTTTCCTTCGTAACTATTGCCATTCATGATAGCGGTATTCATCAAACGAATGGTTTCAAAAGCCCGGCGAATAATCTCTTCGGCTTCTTCTATCGTTACTTCTCCTTCTATATCTGTACTCAATATAATTTGTTCGAGCTCATCTGACACTACACGAATCGGCAGCGTATCAGGAGCAAAAGAAGGAGGTCCGGCACTAATATGTGCTTTGGCGGTTAGGGTCTTTTCGCTTGAAACTTTTAGTTTAACGGTTACAAAACCATCACATTCATCATCAATATAACCCCAGCTTACCTGCCAGCTTTCCCCCTGCTTATCGGTATATGAATAACCTGCAAAAATTTGTGCCGGATTAGTGTAGAGCACATTTGTTATACTGCCTTCTTGGTAACCACGCCATTTGCCTTTTCCTTCACTGATATCATACAGTATTTGGTCGTCACTTGTGAAAGTCGGGTCTTTTTCTATGTCTTTAGGTCCGTTACCAGTTTTTCTATATCTGTCGGAACCGTACACTTTTCCTGCTGCCGGTGTATAGCGCAACCTTATTTCGGGAAACTCTGAAGTTGGTTTTATATATTGAATAGAACCTAACGGCAGTCTTTTGCTGGCCAGGAAATTAGCACATTCCGCTAATAATGGTTTGGCTTCGTGCGTGGTGATGTTGTTGATTTTTGCAAACATTTTATCATTTACATCCCCCGTTCTTCTGAAAATTTTAATGTTGGCCACATCTACATCCCAGCTAATGTCTGTCAAACTCAATCCGGCTTCAGCAAGCAAGGCTTCTGTGAGCGGTACTAATTCATCCGGCTTTTGATCTGTTATGGCAAACACTTCCAAAAAAGGAGAAACGGGATGTATTTTTCCATTTCTGTCCGCCAGAGTTTTAACGTCTTTAAATTTTATATGGGTAGGATTATATGATTTTAGCTCTCCTGAAACGGGATCTACGGTCAAAGTCGTTTCGGGAGTAATTTCTCTGTAATCTAGTGGCTTTTCTTTTGATAATTGAAGATCATATGCCGCCATTGGTTCCTCTGATTCTCCTAATCTGCCAATTGCAATCGGCGGAAGAATTCTTAATTCTATAATTTTCATATCGTAGTATTTTAAATTATTAAATGGATTGAATTAATTTGAAACTTCTTCTGTTAAGTCTACAATGACTTGTAGTAGCTTTTGATCGGCTTCCTGTAATCCATTCAAATATTGAATATGAGGTTGATTTTGAAAGTGTTTTAGCTTTACGATAATATTCTGAGAAGCTTCGAGAAGATCTCTGTGCATCCTCCAGCGGTTGTGCTCTCCAAAAGGCAAATCAAAGGTATAAGGAAGTGTAAAAGGTGGCCCTCCCATGACATCGCCATCTTTAGCGATTGGGGTCTGAACCAAAATAGTTGCCAAACTTCTCAAATTATACATTTCTCCAAATGCCGAATTGATGATCATACCACGAGGCGAAAAGCTTCCTGAATTATTATAACCATTATCTAGTAAAAAACTATGATTTAAGTAGTTAAGCAATAAACGATACCGAAGATCACTCAAATCGGACCAAAGAATGGCTTCAGGATCTGTAATAGCATTGTTATCCACTTTTTTAGGTGAAGTACCGGACTCTGTTGTGTGTACTTTTGAACCCACGTAAGGATTCGTAGCCACATTGCGGGAAGGCTCGAAAGTATTATTGGTTTCTTCTAAAATTGTTTTGTATTCTTTGTAAATGTGCAAGAATCGTTCGAAATGGGATGGTGTTGTTTCCTCTTTTGTATCCATACCTTCTCCTTGTTCTGCTATTTCTGCCAACGCATTATAAGCATCATCACGAGATAATAAGGGCGCTACTAAAACATCCGGGCTTTTGGTGTAGATTCCTTTTCCGTCGGTTCCTCGGTCTCCTCCGGTATAGCCACGACCCCACTCATCAAACTTCGCCTGACAGTTGTAAGTTCCGGGTTGGAAAGTTTCGTCGGATATTACTTTAGGATCTTTTATTAATTGCAGTAAAACTATAAATAAAGCACCTACAGTATGTGGATCTTTGACAGTTGCGTCTACAGATGCTACAATTTCGGCTGCCAATGGATCGTCACTTTCCAGCCATTCGCAAGGAGCTTCGGCGTAGACGTATTTGGCCAGCGAACTAAGGGAAAATTTTTCTAAAGTAAAGGGAAAAGGATAAAACGGGCTGTCCCAAGGATAACTTTCTCTTCCAAAATTTAAGGGAGCTCCTATCACTTTTAATACATTTTGTACGGAGATAAAATGTCCCATTTCTTCTTTAGCAATACCTAAAATTATGTTTTGCCACGTATGTACTTTTTCCTGATACTTTTCGGGAATTTGTTTTCCACCCATGCTATAAGCCGCATACAGGTATTGCAACATAAGTCCTTGTTCAATTTCAGCATCGATCTGAAGCAACATGGTGATATAATCTTTTCCGGTAAATTGAGAAGGTACCTCAAAAGGTTTTGCGTTTTTTAGATGATCACAACCACTCATAGCAGCAGCAGCTGAATACATACCTTTTGCAGTAGTCGATTTTGGTTTATTCTTTTGGGCCCATTCTAATATTGGGGCAATAAAATGGTCTCTTTTCTGATTGTAATTCATAATACGTTGTTTAGTTAAATTTCTATTTAATCTTTGTACTATAAGATGGTATCAAATCAATTCATTTGATAGGTTACTTTTTTTGAACAGCCATACTTTTTAGAATTTCTAAAAAAATGCTTGAAAAGCGGAAGAAAGTGTGATTTTTAAAAGCAATAAAGCCCCACAGCGTCTTGATGACAAGACACTGTAGCGTTTTATTTTTAAAGTTTTTTATTCTTTATGATATGGACATCCGGTAGCGGCTGCAGCGGCATCTTTTTTACCGGTATTGTAGAATTGATCTATAATTATCTGTCTTTGATCTTCAGGAATATCTTCGATCTTACGCAGTGTATTAACTTGTATGTGTGGCCAGCTTGTTGTGCCTCCGCTGTCTCCAAAAGCAAATTCGAAGAATATAATTTGTTCGTATTGCAATTGTAGAAACTCTTTTCCGTCTTCTTTAACGGTTTCAATCCACAGATTCATTTTCATTTCGACTGTCGATACAAAACGATCCACAAAAGGAACATTTATAATTCCTCCTTGTGCGCCTGTTTTATTTTTGGAAGACATTTGAATCAGGACATGGTTTGTAATCTCTTGTCCTTTATTCGTATCACGAAGTCGCAAATCCGGTCTTACTGAATAAGGATATAACGGATTAGCAAGTATACGTTGCGTATATATTTTGTTTTCTTCGGGATCAGTATCGTGATTCAGTGTTTCAAAAACCCATGGTGGTGGCGGTGCATCAAGATTTATTGGGTCCGATTCGCTTGCGCCGGCTCCTCCCATTGTTCTTGAAATAGCCAGATGATCGTACTTCCAGGCAGCATTCCCTTCCGGAAATTGTGGTGCACCTTTAATTAAAAAGCCATTATCCCCTTGAGCAAGGTCTCCTAATAAAGTTATCGTACTACCGTGTGGAATTACCCCACTTCTAGAAATAGAATAATCAGGTATAAAATACGGACCAGTTTGACCGGCTCCGGGTTTAAGTTCTTTAGCTGCCAAGATTGCATAATAATGTCTTCCGTTTAAGTTTGCTAATGTTACATATTCTTTTACTCCCTTATCGTTTAAAACTAAAAATAAGGTTTCGTCCGGATAACCATCAGGATATAGATCTTTATTTGGATTCGTTTCTGCTACAGGAAGCAAACCACGGTCTTCTTTAATGGTTTTCTCGGTGGCAGCATAATTAAACACGTCACTAAGCCATAAATACATACCGTTTTCTTCGTGAATTGGAGTATATTTTAAAGCAGCGCTTTCTTTTTCAGTACTGACACTTTTGACACTTTGCTCGTATTTTACAGCTCCGCAAAATTGTTCATTGGCACCACCACGGTTACGAACTCCTCCCGGAACCAAATCGAATGTTAGTTTTTCGATATACTGTTGGCAATCAAAACTATATTTCCCTGGAATAGTTCCGGAATTTGTACCCGGCGAAGGCATAATCGTGGTATGTACTCCACTTCCTATTAATCTGTCTACTGTTGGATTAGTAGCTTTATTATTGTAGCTCACCCAAGTGCCCTGTAAAGCTGCCAAAACTCCGTAGTCTACATCGTCTACAATTTTTTGAAGGTTGTGTTCGTAAAAAGGTCTAAGCGCGTCGTCGATTTCGAGTTTTGTATATCCCTTCATCAACTTCTCTAATATGTTATTATTGGCTCCTGGATCTGCTCCCAGTTCATTTTCCTGCGCACTGAAACTTGCGATTTTTTGAGATTCTTGCATCTCGTCTCCGAGATCGTTACGTTTTAACATAATATTGGTTTTAAAGTTAATAATTTGCGTAGTTAAGGGGCTTAGTTGTTTTGTCTTAAAATCAAACTGTTGTCATAGTAATCCAGCAAATTGTTGTTTCAAGACCTGATGCTTATAATAGATTGATTCTGATTCTTTTTTTATTTCTTTCCATGTTAGATTTAATTGAATAACCTACTGATTTACTTGTTTAAATAAAATGAATAACATTTGTTTAAATAGTTATTAAACAAATAAGTACCGTATATTACCTCAATAAAAACTAAACCATTTAACTTCTAAAAAAAGGAGCACTGTTTGTAGTTGACTTTAAAATTTTATATCACAATGTAATGCCGTGTTTTTAGAAATTTATTCCTACAATAGTAAAGCATAATTTTAAAAAACGACCAAGTAGTTTTACTGGTTTTTCGTGCAATGCGGTTAATTAGATTCATTCTAAATCTGCGAAATACAGTACGTTAAATCGGTCGATATCCCCTGTCATTGGTGCTATCAACGTCACTAATGACAAAATAAATTGTTTGCGCTATGGGGTCTCAATTCTGATCCATTAAGTGAAAGTCTACTTAATGAACTACTGCTGCAATTATTTCTAGTTATTATCTAAATCATTTTTGAAAAAAAACAAACTATTTTACCTATATATTATGTGGGTAAAAAAGAGCTTCTTTTTCCTATTTTTTTCGAAGAAAACACTCCTTTCAACGACTATTTTTGTCATTCAAAGACAAAAGATTTACAATTAAAATAAACGTGTTAATTTCAATGTGAAAATCCATATTTTAGACCCGTAAAATAGCAAGCTTACCCATAACCAAGTCACTTTCACCTAATAACCTTAATCAAAACCAGAAGAACTGCAAATTTTAAGAGTTTCACAATAATAGCTTTAGAAATTAGGACCAGCGAAAAATAATATACAGCCTTTTTAACTAGTGCGATTAAAGTTTTTTAAGCTTTAATTCCGAGATCTTCCGTACCTAATTCTTACTTATCCGCAGATTTTTTAAGCTATAATTCTAATAGCGCTTTCAAAGGCTACTTAGTGATCCTTTTCAAATGCATTTATTAAGAAATCAACACGTTCAAAAATAAAAACGACAGCCATTCGTGAACCTTTAAGATTCACTGAAAGAGTGCGCTACATAAAAAAATCAAATCAACTCAAGTACTTAACTACTTTATTTACAAAAAAGTAAACAGCAGAAGAATAAATTATGAAACCATAACCCACCCAATTTACAATCCCGTACAAATTAAACCCCGTATATAATCAAAATTATGGAAATGGAAAAACTCGACATTAATCGGAGCTGCTGGTTCAGAGCAGCCGTACTTAGTGCTAAAGACGGAATATTGTCTATAACCAGTTTAGCAATTGGTGTTGCTGCTGCCAGTATAACCCGCGAACCGGTTTTGCTGGCGTCTGTAGCAGGTTTAACAGCCGGAGCGCTTTCGATGGCGGCAGGAGAATACGTATTTGTGAGTTCTCAATCTGATATCGAAACTGCTGACCTCAAAAAAGAGAATGAAGAAATCAACAAGATGCCGGAAGAAAAACTTAATAAATTGACGCGTATTTTTATCCAGAAAGGAATAAATACAGAACTGGCAAAAGAGGTTGTCGCAGAGCTGTCTTCTCCAACTACCTTTGATACTGAAACCATAGATGAGTTAGAAACAGATGAAATTAAACAAGTCAACCCACTCATGTCGGCTTTTGCAGCGGCAATGTCTTTTATGGTTGGTGGACTCTTACCTCTACTCGTGGTTATTCTGGCGCCTATAAAAGAAATGGTACTCTGTCAATACACCTGCTCTATCCTTTTTTTGATATTATCCGGCGTACTGGCCGCAAAAGCAAGCGGATCGAACATATTTATAGCAGCGCTCCGGCTCAGTATCTGGAGTACTTTTGTCATGGGAATATCAGCTCTTGTCGGATATGTTTTGGGCAATTAACCTTCATCAAAACTAATCAAATTAAATACAGTCAAACTTAAAGAAAGCCTATGATTTCTTTTCTACTTAAGAACTACCCCAATTAATGGTCCTCATCCAGAAATAACAACCAATTCTTTTCCCGAAGATTTTTTCTTGATTTTGGTGCAATAAATTTAAAAGATTCTTTGAATGAGTTTTTGGTGTTTAAAAAAGCATGCAGCAAAATTGTCATCAGACAACCTGAAACAATTATTACGACTTTTTCATTAAAAGGAAAATCGGTATCATCTGCATTAAACACTACATAAAGACAGCTCGTTAAAAATGGTACAAATGCCAGAAAATGCAACGAATATCTAAACAATTTGGTCTGCCACAAAATACCAAACTCTAATTTTAGATTCTCATATTCCAGCGTCCTAAGATCAATATCGTGGAGAAAGCTTGACATTTCTTCAGACGAGAGAATTACCTGTAAATCATCGTCGATTTCTTTAAATGTAGTATAGGTAATTTTAAGAGGGTATTCGGAGTAATCCCGATCTCTGTTTTTTAGTTCTATTGCATTCAATTCAATTAGAACTTTTTCAATACATTTCTTCACTGCCATTAGTTCAATGACGGCTTTTTTTTCAGTATTAAAATCAATACCATCTAATTGAATTCTGTGATTGTTACCGTTAAAAATAAGATCCAGGTCCTTTATTTTAGTGCAAATAAAGTCTCTGTCGGCATCATCATATCCACGGTAACTGTGACCTGAGTACAAATCTTTATCAAAATAATTGGGTTTAATATTTAGCGCGGCATTCTTTACTAAATTTTTATGTCGTTTTAAAAAACTGTAAAGTCTCAATTTCGTTTTATCCAATGACATAGCGCAACAGTTATTAATTGTAAGAATTTTATAAAGCATACTACATCAATAGAACTCAACTCTCTATTTAACAGTATAATACACTACGCTAAGATACAAAAAAATCAAAAAAAAATAAAATTTGACACGCTTTCTGTATTAACAAATCTCTGATCAGTAGCAATTAAAAGACTTTTAAAAAAGCAACAGACTTAAAGACAATCAGTAAGTATTACTAGTCCTACAAATAACAATTTTAAAGTCCTATATTACATTAATAACTAGCATTTTAAAGGAGTTTACGGCGCCAAACTATAACATGTTACAAAAACTTTAATGAAACAATGTTGCATTTATAAATAAGTATTTTATATTTGCAGTAATCTTGTAGTAGTAAAACCGGATTCACAGAATGAAAAAGAAATTAAAATTTATTAATCTTCTAATGCCATTGATAGTATTGTTTGCAATACTATTTCCTGTTGTCCATTCTTACGAACATATTCACAGTCACAATCTCAGTGTCGAAAAAAAGGTTCAAGAATACACTACCAACAAAAGTGATTTTAAGGCACACAACTACACCAGCGAAGAATGTCAAATATGTCATTTCAAGTTTAGTCCGGTTGCTAATTTTTCCTATGTTCATTTTGAATTCTATAAAAGTATAAGCAATACGCCTTATGTTTACTTTTATTTCAAAACGTACTCCAATTACTTTAAAGGGGCTTTATTTGCGCTTCGTGCACCTCCGACAATCTAAAAAAGTAATCATTTCTATTTCGAAAGGATCACTGCAATTTTCTGTTTTAAATACAATCAGTAGTATTACCATTATTATTTATTGAAGTTTAAGTCATTTTAAGAGAACTTTTTCTTTTACCATTTCTTAGATACTGGCCAGAATTCATTATCTTATGGACTTGAGTTAAACCAACGTATTTCTAATTTATTGAATACTATATAAGTACTGCTGTCAAGAAACTCCATTCCCCTTCTTTTTGGGTTATTGAGTGTTTCATTTGTATTTAAAAACAATTAGCGTCAAAACCTAATTCAGAAATTCTGTATATCTCCTTTTCGAAGTCCGGCCAGAACAACTTAAATCAATTGCAACTAATTGATATTCTGAATGATTCCCTGCCAATGATTTACTGCTACTCTCAAAAAAACATGCTTTTTATAGTGTAATCTTTCTTGATTATGCTATGCCAATTTGCAAAAGACTGTTATAGTTCTTTAGGAAATGGCTGTGCTATTTTAATGATTTTCGGGAACCCCTTTTCCAATTCGTATACCAAATAAAAACCTATGAATAAACTTAAAATCAAATCAGACAAAATGAAAAAAAACAGAATCTTAGTCGCCCTTTTAATCGGTGCTTCCGCTTTAACGTCTTGTAGCAGTGACAAAAACGAAATTGACACGGAATATCCGGTAGTTGATATTTCGGCTTCCACTGCATTTCCGAAACAATGCAGTGAAGTAAAACGTGGACAGCTATTTACTTTCAAAGCAAAATTTTCGGACAATGCTAATCTCGGCTCTTATAGTTTGGACATTCACCACAATTTTGATCATCATTCACATAGTACAGAAGTCAATACCTGTGTGGTTGATCCGATCAAAAAACCGGTAAATCCAATGTTATATATCAACATCACGCCTATTCCTGAAGGACAAAAAAGCCACGAGGCAACAAAACAAATCTTTATCCCGGCCGATATCGATCCGGGTGATTATCACTTTATGATTCGTTTGACTGATAAAGAGGGATGGCAAACCATTAAAGGACTAAGTATTAAAATTATATAAGTTGATTTTGATGAACCAAAATAAATCAAATCGATTGCGAACTTTTTGCCTGTGGCTGTTTTGTTTTGCTATAGTTTCAACAGTTACAGGGCAATCTGTTCGTATATCAGGTAGCGTATTCTCCAATGGTCATAAACCGTTGGAGGGTGCTATCGTAACCGTACTTCCTTCAGGTATTACTGCCATGACAGACAAACAGGGGTATTATTTCTTTACACAAATTCATAAAAAATCAAAAAAAATAACCATCACTTATGCTGATTATGTGCGCTACGAAATGGAACTTTCTTTAAATAAAAATTCAAACACTATTCCTGATATTACCTTAATTCCGGAAGTAAAAGAATTAAACGAAGTCAGAATTACCAATACTTACGAGGGGCAACGAAAAAAAGAAGAATCTTTAAACGTTGAAATCGTAAGTAGTGGTTTTATTCAACGCAATCTTGGTGGAAGCCTGATGCAGTCCCTGCAAAGACTCCCGGGGGTAAAAGCCATTTCTATTGGCTCGGGAAGTTCGAAACCTTTAATTCGCGGCTTAAGTTTTAATCAGGTTATAGTCGTTGAGAACGGTATTAAACACGAGGGACAACAATGGGGAGCCGATCATGGTTTAGAAATTGACCAATATGCCGTAAATCGCGTTGAAATTATAAAAGGCCCCTCTTCTATCATGTATGGATCAGATGCCATTGGTGGTGCTATTAACATCAAACCGGTTCCTTTTCCTTCCCAACATGTTTTGGGCGGAAGTTTGGACATTACAGGCAAGAGTAATAATGGTCAGTATGGTGGTTCCTTCAATTTATTTGGAAGAAAAGAAAAATGGTTTTTCGATTCGAGAATTACTTTTATGGATTACGGAGATTACCGCGTTCCTGCAGATACGGTGCATGTTTACAATTATGCTGTTCCGTTAAGCAAAAATCGGTTGCGTAATACAGCGGGACGAGAATTGGATTTGCATGGAAGTGTTGGATACCTGACTGATACATTTAAATCGGTTTTCTACCTAAGTTCTATTCATACCAAAAGCGGTTTTTTTGCCAATGCCCACGGACTCGAACCACGAAATGTAGATACCGAACTTCATGACAAATCAAGCAGAGACATACTGATGCCGTATCAGGAAGTTACGCATACTAAAATTAGCAATACCACTTCCTTTTTGATCGGAACGCATCAATTGGAAACACAATTGGGGTTTCAGAAGAATTTCCGTCGGGAATGGAGTCATTATGTCAATCATGGTTATATGCCACCGATATATCCTGAGAACAGACCTGGATCTCAAGATTTGGAAAGAGAATACGATAAAGAAGTCTTCTCTGTTGCGGTTAAAGACGAATTTTCGTTAGGTCAACATCAATTTACTGTCGGAATAAATGGCGAGCAACAGCAAAATGCCATCGCGGGTTGGAGCTTTTTAATACCGGCATTTCAACAATGGAACGCAGGAATATTTGTTTATGACAAATATAAAATCAACGATTTATGGCTGCTGCATGGAGCTGTTCGAATGGATTACGGCAAAATCGACATGAAGCCTTATTTCGACTGGTTTAAAAGCGAAATTACCGAAAATGGACAAACCACTTCGGCTTATTTAAAGCGTTCCGAAGAACTGACCCGAACATTCAACAGTCTCAATTGGTCGGCAGGAATCAACTACACCCCTGGCCCATTTTCGTTTAAAGGAAATCTTGGAACAAGTTTTAGAATGCCTATTGCAAAAGAACTGGCTTCAAATGGTGTGAATTACCATTATTTCAGGTTTGAAAAAGGAGACCCGAATTTATCGCCAGAACGTTCTTATCAAGTAGATCTCGGAATGGAATGGCAGCAGAATAAGTGGTCGGTACAGCTGAGTCCGTTTTTTAATTATTTCACCAATTATATTTACCTCAATCCTACTTCACAGCACGATATTTATTACGGAGCCGGCAATCAGGTTTTCGAATACGAGCAGAGTAAAGTCATGCGCTACGGGGTCGAATTGCAAACACGCTATCAATTCTCCAAAAATATCAGTGGTGAGATTCTGGCAGAGTATCTCTATTCGGAACAATTATCAGGGAGCAAAAAAGGGTATACATTGCCCTTCTCTCCTCCTCCATCGGTTTTATTTAATATCACCTATAGTCCGGAAATTAAAGGGGTGAAAAACACTTATTTCTCCCTCGATTACCGATACACTGCCGATCAAAATCAAATTGTTCCGCCTGAGAGAAAAACGCCAAGCAGCAACGTCTTTAACCTCGGTGTGGGGACAAAAGTAAAAACAGGCCAGCAGGATCTGCTGATTAGTCTGCAAGTTCAAAATTTGTTGAATGCAAAATACCTCAATCACACCAGTTTTTACAGGTTAATTGAACTTCCTGAAGCCAGTCGAAATATTATCCTTTCGGTCAAAATTCCATTTTTAATACATAATCCATATAAACCAAATTAATACGCTATTTACCTATGAAAAAACAGAAAATCCTCTCACTCTTATTCCTTATCACCGCAGCCTTTACCGCTTGTGACAACGATGACAACAAGGACACCGCTAAAGTTTCAGAACCAACAATCAAAAATGTTGAAATTGGAACGGCCAATAACAAACGAGCCTTAATCGGTCGTGATTTCCATTTCAATGCAGATGTGATTGCGGGAGATAAAATTAGCGATGTCCAACTAAAAATACTTCCCAAAAAAGGAGAAACCTATACCAAGGACTGGAAGTTAGAATTGTCCTGGAGCGTCTACAAAGGAGCAAAAAACACCAACGTACACAAACATTTTACCATTCCTGCCGAGGCTCCGGAAGGTAAATATGATTTCTTCTTTATCGTGTTGGATGAGAATGGAACTAAGTTAGAAATCAAAGAAGAGGTTACGCTAACAGATCCCGCAAATATGCCCGTCGATCCCTTAATTGGTCGCGATATGTTATCCCGAAATGAAGATTTAATCTATTATATGGGAACCTGGGTCGAAGCTGAATTAATCTTCAAAAAGAACGATAAATTGACCGCACATGCTCAGGTAAGTCAGATTATGGGTGATGGAATTTTATATTCTGTTTTAATCAAAAAGAGTCTCAATTACTATCCTGAAAGCATCGATAACCTGGATCTGAAAAAGGTTATTGTGGTTTCAAAAGTTACACACACGGGCCTTCCGGCAGCTTCAAAAATTTCAACCCTGCAAAAGATAAATGAGGTTTGGGGTGGCGAAAGTATTGTAGTTGGTGCCGATAAAGATGCCAACGGTGACCCTACAACGGCAGACAAAGCCTGGCAGTCCGGCCAGTACAACTGGGTGGTGCTTTACAAAAACACCACTTACAATATGAGTGTCTACAAATCAATGCCTATTACAATTGCATACTAATCCATAAATTCTAAATATTAATCTAAATACCATTACAATGAAAAACAATTATTACAAACTGATTTTTTTATTTGCGTTATCAACCCTTACATTCTCTTGTAGTAACGATGATGACAATACTACTGAAACTCCAATAGAAAAGCTGACAGAGCATAAGTATCTAAGAATATTCCTTTCTGATGAAAAAACTACAGCCCTGACACTGGTTAATCCGTTAGAGGCTACGACAAGTTCTTTTGATGCAAAATTTGCAAAATCTGCCCTCTATACAACAGAATCCGGCCGCTATGCAGGAATAATTCACAGAGCAAACAATACGGTTGAAACTTTTGACAGCGGATTCGAAAGTCATGGTGATCACGTAGATGTTGATGGAATTCCGAAATTTGGTGCATTAGTCGGGCAATCAGTTACGCCTACTCATTTTAAAAGTAAAATTGGGGAGCTATTAACGTTCAATGATGGTGATGGTACTTTATCAGTTGGTAAAGAATCGGAGATCAATACGGCTGGAGCTAAATTTAAGCTAATAAATGCAGGATTATTGGCCCATCACGGTGCTATGGCTAGTTTTACTAACGGAACTTATGCCATTACACAAAAAGACAATTCGGTTACCGGAACATTACCTGAAAAAGTAAAAATTATAGACGCAATCGGTAAAACTCTTTTTGAAGCTACTGTTGCAACAAAAGGAATTCACGGAAATGCTACTGACGGAACTTACGCTGTTTTTGGTTCTGCAAGCGGTGTACTTGTGGTGGAAAGTTCAGGAAAACAAAAACTAATCACACTTCCTGAAGATTTTGGAACAGCCTGGTTTGGAACCATTTTAGAAACAAAAGCCAAAGGTAAATTTATTGGATATACTGCTGCAAAAGGTGCTTACGCTATCGATGTGGTAAACGGAACAATCAAACCTATTTTACAAAGTACAAATATTATACAATGTAAAGTGAGTTACAATGCTACTAAATTAGGGATACTGTTGAATACCGGTGAGTTTAAACTATTCAATCTAACCAGCCTGCAAGTTGAAAAAGAAGGAAAAGCAATCGGTCAAACGGCTAGTGATGCTCCTTCAAAACCTCAAATGCAGTTAACAGAGCGTTTTGCTTACATCACCTCTCCAACTACGGGAGAATTATGGCAGTTAGATCTGGCTACAATGGCCATAGTAAAGAAAATAAAAGTTTCGGCAACACCTTATGCCATTACAATTCTTGGCTTTGAAAATAGTAAAAGTCACTAATAATATAGGAAATGTTTCTAGAAGAAGCTCTCTCGAATTGGTATCGAGAGGGCTTTTTTTTATTTTGTGAGAAACGATTGTCATTTCATATTTTATAACTAAATTGCTGTATATGAATACTAATCAAGATGTTATAATAATAGGTGGCGGTCTTGCTGGTTTGACAAGTGCACTGCATCTGTCTAAAAAAGGATTAAAGGTAACTCTAATGGAGAAATCCGATTATCCGCATCATAAAGTATGTGGGGAGTATATTTCGAACGAAATCCTTCCTTATCTAAAATGGCTCGATGCTGATGTTTTAGAACTAGACCACGCTACTATTACTCAATTTGAATTCACTACCGGTGGCGGAAAAGCAGTAACTGCCAAACTACCGCTAGGCGGATTTGGTATCAGCAGGTACACATTTGATTATTTTTTGTATCAAAAAGCAGTTAGCAATGGCTGTACTATTTTGAAAGACACGGTTAACGAAGTTTCCTATAACAATGATCTTTTTACGGTTAAAGGAACAAATCAAAGCATAACATCAAAAATAGTACTGGGCGCTTTTGGTAAACGTTCCAATATTGATCAGGTTTTAGCAAGGAGTTTCATCAATAAAAAGTCGCCTTGGTTGGCTGTTAAAGCGCATTATTCGGGTAGTTTTCCAGATAATTTTGTGGCCTTGCATAATTTTGAAGGGGGTTATTGTGGTGTTTCCAAAGTAGAAAACAACATTATAAACATTTGTTATCTGGCAGATTACGCAACATTCAAGAAATATAAAAACATAAGCGATTACCAGCATAATGTGCTCTATAAGAATCAGAATCTAAAATCAATTTTTGAAAATACCAGCTTACTTTTTGAAAAACCAATCACGATAAGTCAGGTCTCATTTGATAAAAAACAACTTGTAGAAAACCACATACTCATGATCGGTGATACGGCGGGGTTAATTCATCCGCTTTGTGGTAATGGCATGGCAATAGCCGTACACAGTGCGAAAATTGTATCAGAATTGGTATTGGACTATTATTCGGGAAAAATGGCATCACGCGAAATGCTGGAAAAAACATATGCCAAAGAGTGGAAAAAACATTTTGAAAAGAGAATGTCCGCAGGCAGAATCTTAGCACAACTATTGCAAAATAAAAGAATCACCACACTGTTGTTTGCTGTAACGACTGCTTTTCCGGCTTTACTTCAGTACGTAATCAAACAAACACATGGTAAAACTATAGCAATTGATTAAATGCGTTTAGATATAAAATACAGAACACAGGAAACGGAGATTATGGATGATTTTTCGCTTGAAGGCGAAGAAATTGACAAGGCACTCGATACAATTGCCCGCATCAATCACTTTTTAGGAGGCAATAAACTGACTCTCAATAGTGTGAAGTTGTTATTAAAAAAAACAGATCCCGCTACAACCATAACAATAGCAGATATTGGCTGTGGCAATGGCGATATGTTACGTGTACTGGCTGATTACGGCATAAAAAATAAGCTCAATTTTAAGCTAACGGGGATCGATGCAAACACAGGTACAATAAACTATGCAAAAAAGTTATCCCAATCTTATCCAAATATTGAATACGCTTGCATCAATATTTTCAGTGAAGAATTTAAGCAGTTAAAGTATGATATTGTTTTATGTACCCTTACACTGCATCATTTTACAAACGAAGAAATCTTGCATATCATTAAAATCTTTACTGAAAATGCCACAGTAGGAGTTGTCGTAAATGATTTGCACCGCAGTAAACTCGCCTATCGCCTGTTTGAAATCGTCTCAGGTGTCTTTCGCCTGAGTACCATATCACGCGAAGATGGGTTGACCTCTATTCTAAAAGGATTTAAGAAAAAAGAGCTGGAAAGCTTTTCAAAAAAATTAAATTTAAGAAACTCTGACATCAACTGGAAATGGGCCTTTCGCTACCAATGGATAATTGCTAAACTATGAGTGTAAAAATAAGTACTGTTGCAAAGCAACTGCCGAAATATTCACGTACCACTGCCGATATCCTTCCTTTTCTGGACAATTGGCTCGAGGGGCAGGAAGAGCGTTTTATAAAAAAAGTAAAAAAAATATTTGAAGGTGCTGCGGTAGATAAACGCTATTCTATAATGGATCCGTTTGAAGTTTTTACCGCGACTTCTTTTGAAGAGAAAAATGATATTTACAGCCGTGAAGTTATTATTCTGGGCGAACAAGTACTCGAAAAAGCGCTTGCTAAAGCCGGATGGGAACCACAGTCATTGGACTATATTATTACTGTAAGCTGCACAGGAATAATGATTCCTTCATTGGACGCATATCTTATTAATAAAATGAATCTAAGGCAGGATATTGTCCGACTGCCCGTAACCGAAATGGGCTGTGCTGCAGGAGTGTCGGGCATTATATATGCCAAGAACTTTCTTAAGTCAAACCCCGGGAAACGCGCTGCAGTAATTGCTGTAGAATCGCCAACGGCGACCTTTCAGCATACTGATTATTCAATGCCAAACATAGTGAGCGCTGCCATTTTTGGCGATGGTGCAGCCTGTTGCTTATTATCGTCTTATGAAACTGACCCCGGTCCCGAAATAACCGACGAACAAATGTATCATTTCTATGATGCCGAACATATGATGGGGTTTAAACTCACCAACAGCGGACTGCAAATGATATTGGATATTGAAGTGCCAGACACCATTTCCGAACATTTTGAAGACATTATTCATCCTTTTCTTCAAAAAAATAATTTAGGGATTGCAGCTATCGATCATATGATATTTCACCCAGGAGGAAAAAAAATAATACAAACAGTCGAAACGCTTTTTGCGGGATTAGGAAAAAATGTAGAAGCAACTAAAGAGGTTCTTAAAGAATACGGAAATATGTCAAGTGCTACTGTTTTATATGTTCTGGAACATATTATGGATAACAATCCAAAGCCCGGCGAAAAAGGGTTAATGTTGAGTTTTGGCCCGGGATTTTCGGCACAAAGGGTTTTATTGCAATGGTAATTAATTTAAAAATATTATGGACTTAGACTATATAAAAGCACAACTGCCTTACTCCTCGCCTTTCTTATTTGTCGATGAATTGATTTTTGCCGATGAAAACGGGATTAGCGGTACCTATACCTTTAAGGAAGATCTCGATTTTTATAAAGGTCATTTTAAGAATAATCCGGTGACCCCCGGTGTGATTTTAACCGAAACAATGGCGCAGATTGGTATGGTCTGTCTAGGTATTTATTTGCTGGACAAAGACTTAAATAAAGAATTTACTAAAGATACGTTAATTGCTTTTACATCAGCGGACATACAATTTATAAAACCGGTATATCCTAACGAAAAAGTGACCGTAATTTCGAAAAAAATATTTTTCAGATTTGGAAAACTAAAATGCGATGTATCGATGAAAAATGAAGCTGGACAAGAAGTTTGTAAAGGTACAATAGCAGGTATGATAACTACTAAATTATGAGTAAACGAATCGTAATAACCGGTCTGGGAGTCGCTGCTCCAAACGGGGTGGGAATACCTGCCTTTACCCATGCCTTAAAAAATGGGATTTCTGGCATACAACATGATCCGCAATTGCAGGAATTGCAGTTTTCTTGTCAAATTGCCGGCACACCACCGCTAACTGAAGAGCTAAAAGCCATGTACTTTACAGAGCTTGAACTACGAGGTTTTGGCAGTACAGGTATATTGTACGGTGTTATTGCAGGCATCGAAGCATGGAAAAATAGCGGATTACCAATAGAAACTAATGAAGAACCCGATTGGGACAGTGGAACCATTTTTGGAGCGGGCACTTCGGGCATTGATAAATTTCGGGAAAGCATTTATAAAATAGACGAGCTACAAGTTAGAAAATTGGGAAGTACCGTAGTGGCTCAAACGATGAATAGCGGAATTAGTGCTTATCTAGGAGGCAAACTTGGATTAGGAAATCAGGTTACCACCAATTCGTCCGCATGTGCAACAGGCACCGAAGCCCTGCTTATGGCCTATGACCGAATAAAAGCTGGACATGCAAAAAGAATGTTAGTAGGCAGTACCAGCGACAGTGGCCCCTACATCTGGGGTGGTTTTGATGCGTTGCGCGTCTGCAGCTCTAAATACAATGATAATCCCGAGCAAGGATCACGCCCTATGAGTAATACAGCAGCAGGATTTGTTCCGGGCAGCGGAGCGGGCGCATTGCTAGTAGAAGATTTAGATAGTGCTCTGGAACGTGGAGCTCCAATTTACGCAGAGCTATTGGGTGGCAATGTAAACTCGGGCGGACAGCGCGGCACCGGTAGCATGACAGCCCCAAACAGCACAGCAGTGCAACACTGTATCAGTACTGCACTTAAAAACGCGGGAATTAAGTCCAATGAAATTGACGCAATAAACGGACATCTAACCGCTACAACAAAAGACAGTCTGGAAATAGAAAACTGGACCAAAGCATTAGGTTTAAAGGGTAATGATTTTCCCTACATAAACTCTTTAAAAAGTCTGACCGGTCATTGTCTTGCTGCGGCCGGGAGCGTTGAAAGCGTTGCTGCTGTGCTACAGCTCCATGAGGGGTTTATATTTGGAAATACTAATTGTGATGACCTGCATACTGAAATTACAGCTTTAATTGACCCCGCAAAAATACCTTTAAAAACTATTTATAAAGATATCGACATAATTGCAAAAGCAAGCTTTGGCTTTGGCGATGTCAACACCTGTGTATTATTTAAAAAATTTAAAAACTAACATGACAAAAGAAGAAATTATTGCCCAGCTGAAAGTAATTGTAAAGCCGTACACCACCAATGCGGACGCTTATGAGACCCTTAATGAGAACACTGATTTTATCACGGATCTCAATATTAATTCGGCCAATCTCGTAGATATCATACTGGATATCGAAGAAAACTTTGGTTTAATTATTGACAATACCGATATGGAACGCATGCTTAATGTAAAAGCGACCGTCGAGATTATAGCTACTAAACTTGCCGCAAAATGATCGGTAATGATGTGGTAAACCTTCCACAATCACGCATTGAAAGCAACTGGCAACGGAAGGGCTATTTAGAGAAAATTTTCACTTCTGAAGAACAACAGCTTATCTCCACTGCTGCAACACCGGAAATCATGGTGTGGCTGCTTTGGAGCATGAAAGAGGCTGCTTATAAAATCTACAACCGACAAACCAAAATTAGGGCATATATCCCCCAAAAGTTAGTTTGCAAAATAACAGTTCGAAATGATCATTTCATTTTGGGCCAGGTATCTTGTATGGATTCTATTTATTACACCAAAACCGTTATAACAGAAGATAATATCCATACCATTGCTGTTACCCGTCAAAGTGATTTCACCAATATAGTTGAAATTAAAAACAAAGGAATTAAGAAAGATGCCTTTGGTATACCCCACCTAATCACTGATAAAGGCAATCAAATTCAACCTGTTTCCATCAGTCATCATGGCGGTTTCGAAAAAGTCGTGATTCTAATGCCAATACAAAATTATACACTTTGAGTACTACCATAGTTTTTGATGCTCATAAATAGTGTATCGGCAAAATAGCTTATCGTTTTCTATTCTATTTCAAAAAAAACGACTCCCTCCTTTTTAAATCTCTTATTTAAAACTTCTGAAGCTGAAATACATAAAACTGTTTCTGCCGTCGATGGAGCTGACTACACGTGTCAGTGTGTCGATATACTGACAGAAATAAAGGGAATGCAAAAAAGGCTTTCGAAATTGTACAAAATTATGTGGTTGGAAAATTTTTTAACCTAGAGTTCAATATTATTTGGCTACAATCTATAAAGCTAATAATTTTGCTCAAAAAATTAAACCTATAAAAGAAGAGCTTCTTAAAAGCACTTACGAATTAGGGCCTAATATGGAAAGTAAAATTGCACAATTGTAAAAAAAAACCAATGAAAAAATTTCTGCTTGCTTTAATCGCCATAACTGGCTTGTATTCTCATGCCCAAACCTTAAGTGGTAAAATAACGGACTTGTTTGGAAACCCGATAGAGAACGCCTATGTCTTTAACACTACCACCGAAAGCCATTCGCATACCAACGAATTGGGTGTTTTTAGCATAGAAAAAACCGCTATTGGGAATATTCTAAAAATCAGTGCATTGGGGTACAAAAAAAACAGCTATACAGTGACTAATGAAGCTATTTTGGTTGCGCTGGAAGAAGATAGTTTTCAATTATCAGAGGTGGTAATTCAGCCAAAACTATCGGCTATGAATGTTATATCAAAGATTGATTTAGAGACTACTCCTGTAAATTCTTCACAGGAAATACTACGTAAAGTTCCCGGTTTATTTATTGGGCAACATGCCGGAGGAGGAAAAGCGGAGCAGCTTTTTTTAAGGGGTTTTGATATCGATCACGGTACGGATATCGCCATTTCTGTAGACGGAATGCCTGTAAATATGGTCTCACATGCTCACGGGCAAGGTTATGCCGATTTGCACTTTGTGATACCGGAAACAGTTGACAAAATTGATTTTGGAAAAGGAACGTATTATGCCAACAAAGGAGATTTTGATACTGCAGGATATGTCGATTTTAAAACAAAAGACAAACTTGATAATAGCGCTATTGGTCTCGAAATAGGACAATTTAATACTTTTAGAACTGTAGGTTTGTTCGATCTTCTTGGTAAACAGAAAAGACAAAGTGCCTATATTGCCACAGAATATATACTGACAGATGGCCCTTTTGATTCTCCTCAAAATTTTAATCGTATAAACTTATTGGGGAAATATTCGGCAATTTTAGAAAACAACAGCTCGTTTTCGATTTTGGCTTCTCATTTTGCAAGCAAATGGGATGCTTCGGGGCAGATTCCGCAACGTTTAGTCGATGCCGGTTTAATCTCCAGATTTGGATCTGTTGACGATACGGAAGGCGGTAAAACTTCAAGAACAAATTTTAATGCCTCTTTTAGTAAACCAATTGACCAAAATACATTCATTAAAACCAATGCTTTCTATAGTGTTTATAACTTTGAATTGTACTCCAATTTTACTTTTTTTCTCGAAGATCCTGTAAATGGGGATCAAATAAAACAAAAAGAAAATCGCTCTATATATGGTATAAATGCCGAGTTGAACAAAAAAGAAGATTTCGATACTTTCGATGTTTTATATCAAATTGGTGTTGGGGTTCGTGCTGATGCCACTACAGATACAGAACTTTCACATACGTTAAACAGAAGTACTGTTTTAAATCAAATTAAATTGGGAGATATTGATCAATCTAACTTGTTTGCCTACTTGAATACGGAATTACATTTCGGGAAATTGATTGTAAATCCAGCACTTCGTATTGATTATTTCAAATTCAATTATCAGGATAAATTAGCTCCTGCCTATAAGACACAAACCGAAAATAAGGCTAAAATTTCTCCTAAACTAAATTTCATTTATTCTCAAAACAACAATTTGCAATTCTACTTAAAAACCGGAATGGGTTTTCATTCCAATGATGCTCGTGTAGTGGTGCAAAATAGTGGAAAAGAGATCTTACCAACTGCAATTGGAGGCGATTTGGGTACTATTTGGAAGCCATTCCCCCGATTAATTATCAACTCTGCGCTTTGGTGTTTATACTTACAGCAAGAATTTGTGTATGTGGGTGATGCGGGCGTTATTGAGCCTAGTGGAAAAACACAACGTTTTGGTGGTGATTTGGGCATACGATACCAATTGACAGATTATCTGTTTTTTGATTTCGATGCCAACTACACACACGCAAGAAGTATTGATGATCCGAAAGGAGAAAATTATATTCCGTTAGCGCCTGATTTTACTACAACGGGTGGAATTAGCTTTCAAAAATGGAATGGTTTTTCGGGTGGCATCAGATACCGTTACTTAGACAGCCGTCCTGCAAACGAAGACAATTCGATCATAGCCAAAGGATATTTCATTGCCGATGCCAATGTGAGTTACACGCATAAAAAAATAACGTTTGGTATTTCAATAGAGAATTTGTTTAATTCAGCATGGAATGAAACTCAGTTTGCCACTGAATCCAGATTGCAAAATGAGCCGGAAAGTGTTGAAGAAATCCACTTTACCCCTGGAACTCCCTTCTTTTTGAAAACAAAAATAACTTATGCCTTCTAGCTTTATTTTAATTAATTCAAGTTACTGGTTACTAATTAGTTGATTCTATTTGATGAAAGCACAAAAGGATTGGTTTACCTCCTGCTGAAGCACAATGTCACTAAAGTTACGGAAATTTTTCACGCAGATTCTACGGATTAAGCGGATTACGCGGGTTTTTCTATTTGATTCCGCTAAAATCTGCGTGAGACTTTTTTTAACAATCCTTAACTTAATGAGATTGTGCTTCAGCTGCAGATAAATGATTGAGAAGTTGTATCATTGGCTATAGTCGAAAGAACTGGGATATAATTCGGCTAAAGCCCTTAAATCTTGAACTACTTGTAATCCTCCAGCTGAAGCAGGAGACTATTCAAAAGGATATCTTTCCAAATATTTTAATTTTTATTAGAAATTTAGATTATTACAATTCAGAAACGAGGTATAGGCGGTCTAATTTCAAACCTAAAACAACTAGCCACTTCAATTAATTTAAAAAAATAGTTTTTAAACTCGGTCTTTAAGAATCACTTTTTTTCAGACACCTTCCTCTTGGCTCATCACCTTCATGAAGTACAATTTCTGAATGTAAAAAAAGGGCTGCATCAGCTGAATCTTTTACTTTGGTAGCGCTACGTTCTAACATTTCGGCTTCGAACTCTGTAAGGACACTTTCTCTCACTCCAGTTTTTCGCCATTGTGACAAAGGTCTGCATCCTCTTGTAATGCCTCTCGCCAGACTAAGTGCGTCCAATAAAGCTTGGTTGGCTCCCTGCCCTTTAAATGGACTCATTGGATGAGCTGCGTCACCAATTAATGTTACTTGTCCGGCTTTTGCCAACGTTTCGGAGTCGAGTAATTCGCGATCATATACAGGATAACCGGAAATTTGTGCTGCTTTAGTTGCTATTAAAATTTGAGGTATTGGACTGTGCCATTGTGTTCTGCGACATGCTTCTTCTTTAAGAGCTTGAGGCCCCTGAGCACTTAGCTCCTTCGCCTCTTCTTCGGACATTGGAAAACTAAGTTGCCACATCACCGAGTCTGAAGCATAAGGCATCATATAAATTCGTTCATTGCCATTAGCAGTTTGAAATACCGTAGCGGAATCTAATAGAGAACTATTGAGATCTTCAAGAGCTTTCAAAGGACAAATACCCAATATCACAATGCAGCCCAGGTAACGCAAAGGGCTGCTTTCCTCATCAATAAGTAACTTTCGTACTGAGCTGCGAATACCATCAGCTCCCACTACAACATCTGCTTTAACGTTTTTGATTTGGCCGTCAACTTGAAAGTTTAGCGTGACTTCGCCATCAGCTTGCTTAAGATCCAAAAGCTGATGTCCCCATTGTACCTTATCCGGTCCGCCGAGTTGCTCTAATAGGGCTAAACGTAAAGATTGCCTGGAAATATGCACATTGGTTCGTTTTGTAAACGTATTTTCTTCGGTCTGCAACCACTTTCGTATGCCCCACTCTCCGATCACTTTTCCTTCGGTAGTATGCACCACATGTCTGGTAGAAATGACTCCTTGTTCTAAAGAAAAAATACCTAATCCTTCGATTGCTTTACTAGCTTGTTGCAAAGTGAGTCCGTAACCCTGAGAGCGCTCATCAAAACTGTTATCGCGTTCAAAAAGAGTAAAAGGAATTCCGCGGTGCAAACAAGCTACTGCCAGAGCTACTCCACCGATGCCGCCACCAATAATTGCAACATGCGGATAGTTTTCGGTATCGATTATCGAAGGCTCAGGAGAGCGAACTAATCCCGAGCCGTTACACTTTAAACAAAGGACCAAATGGGCTTTAGGACGTACCGGAGCTGTCCCCTCACCTTTTGATTTTTCAAAAAGATCTAATTCTGACTGGTAGCGAAGTCGTACTTTTTTACTGAGTCTTTGGCTTTTTTTACCACGCCCCTGACATTCCTGACAACTAGTCCAGTTTCCTTTTACATCTTCCACTTTTTTCACTTCCATTTTGGTTCATTTGATCATGACTTTCTTCGATAATAAAAAACTTAGTCGATATATTAACTAATTCTTTTTAAAAAGAGCGCAAATATAATCTTTTGGCTTCATAATCTTGTACTGCCCTATTTTAATCCTTTAGGTTATCGGCAACAAACACCTGAAACCTTTTTGATAATTCCTCACTTAATGAGAATACACCAAAACTGAATGTTATTGAGTTAGGATGTTTTTGCACGCGGATTTTACGGATTAAGCGGGTTCTACGGATTTTTTTTATTTCATTACGCTAAAATCTGTGTGGCAATTTTTTTGATAATCCTTTACTTGGTGGCTTTGGACTAAAGCGCAATGTTACTAAGCTGACGTGTTTTTTCACGCAGATTCTGCAGATTGTGCGGATTTTTTTGTTTAATCTGCTAAATCTGCGTGAGACTTTTTTTGATAATCTTTTACCTAAATGACATTGGACTAAAGCGCAATTTTACTAAGCTGACGTGTTTTTTCACGCAGATTCTGCAGATTGTGCGGATTTTTTGGTTTAATCTGCTAAATCTGCGTGAGATTTTACAACTTTCCTTTTTCTAGTCTATATTTATCTTTCCTTCGACTATTATTTTGGCATTGCTGATTACTTCAAGTTCAGTGTTGCTACTAATTTTTAGTTGCATAAAGCCTCCTCTTTTTGAAGTCTGATAGGCTCGCATTTCTGTTTTTCCTAAAACTTGACTCCAATATTTAGCCAAAACAGAATGAGAAGCACCCGTAACCGGATCTTCGTTGATTCCGATCCAGGGACAAAAACATCTGGAATAGAAGTCATAGTACGCATCTTCTGATTTTGCCGTTACCACAACTTCTTTTATAACATCTGAAGATTGGATTGCCTTTGCAAAATCGGGAGTAATGTTCTCTAAGGTTGTTTTGTCTGAAACTTCAATAATTAACATATCTAACTCTTTTGCAAACTTTGTTGCAATAGGATTGTCAATACCAAACGCCTCATATAGTTCTTTATTTGGAGTATAGTCGATGGCATCGTACAAGGGAAATTTCATTTTTATATTTTCACCTTCGCTACCGGCATGTACTTTTAGATTGTGAAATGTGGTGAAATTTACAAAGGGTTTGTTTAAATGGTGTAGGACCAATTTTGCAGCTGCCAGTGTAGCGTGTCCGCAAAAATCGATCGCAACGGTTGGGGTAAAATATTGTATCGAATAGTCTGTATCGCTAGTTTCGGATCTTCTCAGAAATGCGGTTTCCGATAAATTGAGTTCGCTGGCAATAGCTTGCATTGTTGCGGTACTGATTTCCTTTTCTACCAGACAAACTCCTGCAGGATTGCCTTTAAACGCTTGGTCTGTGAAGGCGTCAATTATAAATACTTTCATTATAAATCTTTCTATTTTTATGTTTCGGATCCCCGTAAAACTGTTGCGAAATTGATATACCACTACAAAAAACAGTTAATACCATAAAACTAAGCGGTATTTACAGCAGTAGCTATAGTTCGCTAAAATAGAAAAGAAATTTAATTCTTCGGTATTAACTAATCCGAATTCCGGTATTTAATTGCTCTGTGATCGACATGGACTGACATTTGGTTAAAAAACTAGAAGCATAAGCCGGATATGTTCCGCTGTCGTGAGTTCCGGGAATGGTAAGATCATTCAATTTTTTATGATCCGGAATGTATCTCATCCATTTTTTGTTAAAATCCGTCATATCTATTTGGTTTTATATGAAGCTTTATTCGGTATTCAGAGAAACAAAATTAAAGGAATTTCTCTGTGCGGATATCCGTATTTCTACTTGTATTTGTGCTTTTGACATTCAAAAAAAACAAATTTTTCAGAAAATCAAACATTTATAACAAATAGGACATTACGGCATAAATTTACGCAATATCTTCAAAAACAAGTATTTCTACTCGATACCAAAAGTCGGATTTTTCATAATATTGTACAACAATTTAAAGCAGTGGAGTCAGAACCCACTTAAAAAAACGAGGCGGATTCCGAAAAGCCTTATGAGTAGGAAAAACAAACAAACGAATTCATTATGGCAACTTATCCTTATTCGCAGGATGCACTGTTAGTTAACAGCATCAAAGCAACAACTGTAGTATCTATTGTATCAGGAATGCAAGTATCTGTTACTACTTTTACTTCACCAGCAGGAGATTTAGGTAAAATCACTCTTTCGCCTGTACAGCCAACAGCTACAAATGTTGAGTTTAAAGCAGGAGCACAAAAACTACAAATAGACCTTATTAGCTTTAGAGCACAATTCGGACTTGACAGCGGTCAGGTTACTTGTAGCGGACGTGCAACGGATCAAGACGGTAATAACGAGACTGCTTTTGCTAAACAAATTGCTACTTGGTCTTAATTAAAATATCAGGGTAATTTCCTGGGATAAAAGATTTAGAAAGTCCAAGAACAGCATATAAAAATCTAATTTTAACATATAAATAACCTATTAAAAGTACTATTTATAAGTATGCCCCAATACTTCCTATATTGACATTACCCCAGGAAACTTCCTCAAATCACTCCTCAAAATTATGGCAACCTATCCTTATACCCAAGAGATAATGTTAACGAATAACATTAAATCAACCACTGTCGTTTCTATTGAAAATGGAATGGAAGTATCTGTTACCACTTTTTCTTCCTCATTAGGCGCAATGAACTCCGTACCTGGCTCCTCCTTAAAAGCATCTGATCCTCCAGTCGGAGCACTAGGATCTGTCACGCTTTCACCAGTCCAGTCAAAAGCCGTAGATATAAAATTTGTAGTGGGATCACTAAAAATTAACATAGAGCTAATCACTTTCAGAGCGCAATTCGCACTAGATACAGGTCAAGTTACCTGTCACGGATTTGTCTCAGATCTGCAGGATAATAATCGAATTTCTTTTGATAAAGTAATTGCTGCCTGGTCTTAATTAAAAACACCACGGTAATTCCCTGGGACAAAATAGAGTTATGAAATCAAAAACAGTATTCAGAAATCGAGCTTGTAATATAAATACGTTAATAAAAGTGCTGCTTATAAGTGCGTTTATGGCATTTCCTATAGCGACATTTGCTCAGGATCTCACTACGGTACCCTTGCAGGAAATAACGCCGCCTATTGTCGAATGTGGAACTTCCGGAGAGCGCTATTTTGGTGACTTGGCCATAGAGTACTCCATCGATTCAAAAGGTACTGTTGTAGTCTGCACTTTATATTTAGCTACCGTTTTGGTAGGCATACATTCTTTAACTGCGACTGATCCTATTTACCAATTCGATTTAAAATCCGGAGAAAGCACCACTAGCGGAAGTCTCAGCATTTTTCTGAATTTTTCACCATCAATTTCGACCCTCAAAGCAGATCTGACCTACACCGCTAAAGCCAACAACACCAGCTTTCCTTTTAAAGGTGATTTAGTAGGCTGGTATGTTTATGAGTAGAGACTTTAGATTGTAGATTTTAGATTGAAGATTTTAGATTGAAGATTTTAGATTGTAGATTTTAGATTGAAGATTTTAGATTGAAGATTTTAGACTTTAGATTTTTGATTGAAGATTCTGCAATTTGGAATTTAGAGTTTTCGTTTTTTAGAATTTAGATTTTTTGGAATTTGGAATTTCCATTTTTTGGAATTTAACATTAACCTTACTAAGTAGAATTTATGGCAACCTTACAATTCACAAATACTTCGTCAGGCAACACTTCGTTGTATCTGGCTGCAAAGGACTCTAATTGGTTCGCTTATCTTTTGGCAAAAGGAGTGACAGGACCCGAAAGTGGTACAATAGGTCTGGACGAACTGTCCGCTTACAATGGTTATTTTTTATTTTCTTTGAATGCGCCAACTATTGACATTACAACGTTTGTAGGTAATGTATATACCTTTCTTGGTCCGTTGCAAACGTATCAGTCGGCATCGGTTGTTTGGTTTGAAAATCCTAATACAGCATTAACTGCCAGCAATACAACTCAACTGATTTTGACAGGAGGCACCAATGGAAACTATACTGTTCTAACGGGACTTAATTATAATTTTGGAAATAATTATGCTACCCTATTCATAAGTAATAACAGTGTTGCGCTGACTTTGGATACGACCAATAACAGTATGACCATATCCGGTGATAATTATACTTTCCTACCTAATACCCCCTCTTCTAAAAGTGAGATTATGGGCACTATCGAAATTCCATTAACAGGAGTTGGACAAGGACGCATCAGGTTTACCTATGGTTTATATTCCTCCTCTGATTTTAGAAATTTTAATCTCAGCAACCAATACAGCTTTAATAATAATGCCAACAATGGCCTCTTGACGAGAGTTACTTATTCTCTTTTACTAGATGGGAATTTGAACGACTTAGTAACCATGCAAGGCAGTATCTATCCTTGCGACTTATTAAACAAAACCGGAGTAAACACCTATTTTGCTTTTTTAGGACAAACCTATAATACGCATACCCAACTAAAAACAATTACCATACTGCCCTCCTATTATCTGACTAATTTTGGTTATCCCTTAACTTTAATCCCTTATTTTAATTTTATAAATCACGATACTTCTCTAAACTATCCGACAGCAAACAGTTCGCTGTTAGTATTTAGTGAACAAACTCCAGACGATCCAAATGCGGTTTGGTATATGGTTCCTCAGGGAGGCTTATCACTTACGCTCGACATATCATATCAGAAAAATATAGACACCAACAAACAGGTACAATTAATGTGTGGACTGGGTTCTACAGAAACCGTTAGTTTTACGCCACAGTTTATTGATATTAATAATGTAATTACAGGTACCGGGGACTGGCTTTTCTACCAGACCAACCAAAATGCATTTGCACCCCAGTTCCCTATTCAGACTACTCAAAATGTGGTTGGCAGCAATACCACTCAGGAATGGCTCGCTAACAAATATATAACAGCATGGAATGGTGTTGTATTGGCTAATACAGAAAATATACCGGTAGTATATCATGCACAACCTCAGGGATCACCGTTATTCGCACCGGATAAAGATTCTCATTCCCCTTTGTTTAGCCATCTTACCACGGGATCGGGCGTATTGTCGGACGCAGCGGCTACTATATTTTTTCCTTTGGTACCTTATGGGGTCACAACGGCAACACCATCAGAGAATGTTTATTTTTCATTGTTTGAAAAACAGATCCTTAACCCTACCAGAAAAGCTATTATTGCCAATGCAATGAGTACGCAAAATATATCACCTGCATCATCCAGATTATTAAGTTCCAGAGCAACTAATGACGGTATATCCTCTACTAGTCCGCAAGGATTTTATGTTAATGTAGACCCCGCAACCGGAAAATGGAACACTTTGCAACTGGCCAGTAATCAATTTTTAACCTCAAAAGGGGTGCTTTCAAAAATATTTGATTTACAGTTTACTCCGCCAAGTTCCGTACTCCAAACCGCTCTACAATCGAATCAGTTGTTTCTTGTCATTTCTTATAATGAAAAACTGAGTGACGGTACTTATGTGCTGGATAATTTTAGCAATGAAATGGAAATTACAGAATGGCCTTTTATCTTAAATGTACCCAAAGAACCAACCAATGGGAAGTATAAAAACGTCATCATTTTTAAATTCTGCAATGGAAAACTAACCGACAAAGTTCAGAATATTCAGGGATGGAACTCACCGGACACCTTTAACGATACGAGCAGTAACGGACTGCCCAACCTTAGTATGTGGTTACAACAATACATACAAAACGGGATGGACAAATACACCGTACAACACGATAATGACTACTATAACTTTTACAAAATAGCCACAGATCCCAATTGGCAAGGTGTAATTTCACTTGGCGTTGACATCAGTGTACAAGATTTCCCTAAAGAATTACAAGGGTTGTTGGCAGGTATTGATTTAGATAAATTTTATGCTCATCATTTTGGAATTGATATCAGTATCGTAAACAACGAGGCTGGCGTGGTAGCCATGAAACATTCCAGTTCGATGTTTGCGCTGATCGATTATGAAGATCCGACATTTGAAGGTTTTGGATCCGATCCGATAGTTTACAAAGAAAAAGCGCCTATAAATGGTGCTGTTGATTATGACTTTGTGGTTTTACAATTAAAAATAGTCTTTACGAATAGTAAAATATACAATTACAACAGTTATTTGGCTTTAACCGTTAATAAATTGTTCGGAGAAAAAATTGACGCCGCCAACAGAGCCAATCTCATTATACTTACCGGAACCTACGAAAACAGCAATGGTGTACCTTCTTACACCTTTACCAATACAGCTGATAATCTTCTGAATCCGGTAAACAACAACATCATTACAGAGGTAGAAATTATAAAATCTGCCTTTGTCACGGTAGTTCCTCAAAACGACGAAACCAGTACTACGGTTAATGCTAAATTTTCTTTTTGGGGATTCATCAATTTTAACGATCTGTCGGGTTTTGATTTGTTTTCATTTGGATCAGAACCCGACAGTACAGTAAATAATTTCAGAGGATTATCCTACTCCAATATGTATGTAGATCTGACCTTTCAGTTGGAAACTCCTACTACCAAAACATTTGTATTTGATATTAGTCAGATGGCATTTGATGTGGGGCAAAGTACACCACGAAAAGACAGTTTGTATTCTCATTTTCCTTTGCAATTGTCCGGTATTACCAATGGAGATGCGACCAACAGTCCAACTTCTCAAGGATATCTTAATGTAGCTATACCTTCTTTGCAACAACAGCAAAGTGTAAGTGGTCAATGGTTTGCTTTGGTGTTTAACTTGAATATGGGAACACTGGGTTCACTGGCAAGTTCAGCCGGGTTTACCTCTACTTTTATGATGGCTTGGTGTGTTGGTGCAGATGGTGCATGGGCAGGAGTAAAATTACCGGGTGTAAATCCACAAGCTCCTTCCTTTAGTTTGCAAGGCGTATTAAAATTAAATATTGGTTCTATACTGTTACAAAAAGCAACGGGTACTACAGAGACTGCCTATCTGATGAAAATAAATAATATTGCTTTAGAATTGTTCAGTTTATCCTTTCCTCCGGGAGGGAACATTTGTTTTATGCTATTTGGCAATCCAGCTGCCAATGCAAAACCTGAGAGTTTGGGCTGGTACGGATCATATGTAAAAAATTAAAGTATATGTTTGAAACATTAGCTGCCAAAGTTCTTAGTGTCGCAAATTCACACCAGGAACTAATCTCCGGAATAAACAAAGAAAATCTTGCGGCTTTTTTTGAAGCTCAAAATGAAATTCGTACTTATGTAACCAATACGAATGGATTTGGTCATCAGGTTTCGACTGTAAATATCATGTTGCGTTTAATTGGCTACGGCTTTAATAAAGACATGGTCTGTATTTACGATGATGGTGCTGCAGATTTACCTACGATACAAAAACTCGCCTTACTTTTGCCTGAAATTGTTTTAATAGGCACAGAGGTACCCAAACCCATAACAATTGGTGGGGCTACTATATCTTTTCAGCCTACATCCACTTACAAACCCGCCAACCAAATAGATTTTGGTATCACCGGAGGGTATGATGATGGGACCAATTTGTCTACAAAGTATCTTACCAATTGTTTTATTGTACTACAACCTTTCCAATGGGGAAAAGCGGTTTATAACAACAGCATCCTGCGAGGTAGCACTACATTGCCCTTAGAAGATGTACAGGCTATTGGTCCTCGTTTTGGAGATAGGGGCTTTTACATGAGTGATCCGACATTAACGGATCAGCAATGGGACTTATACATGGATAATCCAAATGTAGCCATTAGGTCGGAACAGGCTAATTATATTTATTCACTTGCAACCAATCAAAGTCCTAAATACAAAAATATAAACCTGTGTAGTGCTTACGGGATGAGTGATGCTTATAATGGTCTCACTACATTACCCACGACAGCCGCCAGTCTTCTTTTTAATTTGGCACTTTCAATGTTATACGTACAAAAAAACGGTACAGGTACTCTCAAAACCCGAGCTGTATTACTTGTACTTGCCAATGTTACTGATGACAGTTATAATGATTTAAAGAATTACTTTTTAGGTATAGATACTGATGGTGGTCCCTTTACCAATCCAAAACTACTGGCATTTCTTAAAGACTATAACGTTCCTCGCAACGCAAAAACAATTACTTCACTGGCAAATAATGCTCTGGTAAAAGCCATTGATGAGCTTCAAGATGGACAAGTTCTGGTTGTCAGCTTGCCTGGTTTGCCTCCTCCGGTATTTAATCAAATGATGTATGCCTCTAATATACCCTTTGTATTTGAGGGAAAAAACACAGCCAACCTCGCCATTAACTTTGCCAACCCTTATTATTATTTAGCTAAAGCCGGCGCTGGAGTTGTATACCCAACTTTACCATTAAGCGCTGTAGAAACCGACCCTGACGCTAAAGCAATTCAGGCTATTGCCAATTCAATGCAGGAAAGACCTCAATCATGGCCACAAAATGATGATCCATCATCTCCGGTTAAAATGGGAGATTTTACCATTCAAACAAAAGATGCTCAAAACGAATATTCGCAGTATTTTTTTAGAACGCAGCAATTTTACCATGATGAACTGAATGATAAATTATTGTTGAGTTTGTTTGTTTTTATAAATACCAATAACTAACAAGTGTAAAGATTAATCTGTACGTAATTAATACAAGTAATTCCGCAAAAAGATGACTGAAGATAAAACACCAACCCTGAAAACTTTATATCAGGAGATACAAGCAAACATAGAAAAGGGAAATGGAACATGTACTCTTGTCCCTGACGTATTAGATACTTCAGATACTATCGGTAAATTCTATTCAGATATAACCATCTCCGGAACACTTACCATAGATAAAGCTACTTTATCTCCTGCGGCTTGGGATGACAAGCTTACCTCTTTTACACTTTCCGGTGACACTACTTCTTTTGGAGTTGGTGATATGAGTGTTGCTATTATTTTTGCTACAGATGATGTTGGTTTGTATTCAAAATTAAATGCCATACTTTCAAATGGCACTTGGGCTATTAGCGGAATTGATTGGTTTTCAATTTCCAGTCCTTTTATAGGGGTGCAGGTCTATGATAATAATATGCCGGTGATTGGGGCAATGGGAGGAACAATTGCGGTAAGTTCTGCTGTTAATGTAGCCTTACAAATGGTCTATCCTATCGTCAATAATACCTGGTTGTTACAAGGAAACTTTAATACACCGTACCCAAGTATTTCTAATTTTTATCAATTAGTTGGAGGTGTTAATCTGACCGCTGCATTACCGCAACCTTTTAGTACCTTATCTACACTTGGTCTAAAATCTATTGACATTAGTTACAATTCATCCAAAACCATAGTAGAGTATATCGCCGTCAATATTAGTACACCACCTGAGTATAAGTGGCAAATTTTGCCCGGTCTTGCGGTTTCTGCTATTGATATTAATTGTCTTGTTTTAGGTTTTGGTAAAACGGGTGGTATCACTACTGAGTTTACCTTTACAGGCAACTTTACGATAGGATTACCAGGGGCAAACAATGTACTGCTAACTGCACAAGCTCCCAATTTTAAAGCAAGTGTAGAATTAATAGATGGAACCATACAACTGGGTGATTTACTTACCATGTTTTGGACTGGGACCAAGATCAACCTTCAATCGGAAATAACCGTTTTGCAGGTTCAAATTGATCCAAATGCCAAAAACTATACTCTTAATTGCACTGTGGTAACCGACTGGGTTTTCTTTACCATAAGTAATCCAAATTTAAGTTTTACTATGACTGGTTTGGCTTTAGACATCAGCAGTCAGCAAGGTGAGACTACGGGAGAAATAAGCGGGCAATTCCATATAGGACCAAATACACCGGACAGCGGTGTTGATCTGACCACGTTTGCTAAATACGATGGTGATGCGTGGACCTTTGGCGCCAGTACCGGAACCGATCAGGTTATCTCACTGGGAGACATTGCCGTTACCTTTTTACAAGCCTTTGGTATGGGTTATGACACCATTCCTAGTTGGGTAAAAGATAATCTGCCAAGTATCAGTAATGTAAACTTTACTGATATTTTGCCGAATGATAAGGCGAAATCATCCACTTACAACGTAAAAGGAGATGTCGCATGGCATTTGCAATACAGTTCTTTTGATTTGAAACTGAGTGCTAATGTTGATATTACTTACACGGATGGTAAAACGTCAGGAACTATTACAGGAACCGCTGATGCCAAACAAATGCTTGGACTGACTTTTATAGTTGGTTATAAATTTGGTACAGCAGATACAGAAGTCTATTTAAAAATACCCGAATTTGCCAGTACCATTACCTATACAAGCGGTACAGAAAATGATATCATCGATATTAAATTTGATAAAATTTCATTGGGCGAAATTGTCAGCACTTTGGTTGGCACCTTCAGCCCGGGCTTCAGTTTGTCTTCACCATGGAGTATATTAAACAGCATCGATCTCTCTGATTTTGAATTTAAATACACCCGATACAAAACTTCGGCAAAAAGCACTATTGAAGCCAGTATACCGATAAAAGTAGACTTAGGCTTCATTAATATAAAAGCCCTAAAAATCACCAAAGACGATTCTATTGGCGGCAGTGGTGTTTACATCTTTATTGATGGTACTTTCTTAGGTCTTCCAATCTTACCCGATTCCCCATTACAAAAAGACGGTAAAGGAAGTGATGCTACCAAAATGCCGGCAGTACCGGGAATGGGTAGTGAGTTTTTTGATTTGAAATTACTCGCTATGGGGCAGCATGTTACGATGTATGATGTACCAAGTCTCGACTCCGTAGACGCAGCTATTACAGCATTGGGAGCAGCATTCACCACCACATCAGACGAAAGTTCGACTGCTATACCGGTACCCGCTGAAAGTACTAAACCGGGTACGTTGATATTTGATCAGAACAGCAACTGGCTTATTGGAGCTGACTTTACGGTGGCTAAATTTTATCGTATCGCCGCAGTTTTTAACGACCCTAACATGTATGGATTGTTAGTTGGAGTGAGTAAAGACGCAGGAGCCTTTAAAAACCTTCAATTTGAAATTCTTTATAAAAAAATAAACGACTCCATCGGAATGTATCAGATTGATCTGCAATTGCCGGATCAATTCAGACATCTCGAATTTGGAGAAGTGTCGATTACGCTTCCTATTATTGGAGTAAAAGTATACACCAATGGTAATTTTTATCTGGACTTTGGTTTCCCGGCCAGTATTACCGATTTCTCCCGCTCCTTCTCTGTGCAGGTATTCCCTTTTCTGGGATTCGGTGGATTCTATTTCGGTTATCTGAGCGGAGCTACATCGAGCAATGTACCGACTACTACTTGCGGGGTTTTTAATCCTGTTATTGAATTCGGTTTAGGACTCTCTTTAGGAGTTGGTAAAACGGTTGATTCAGGTATAATGAAAGCTGGTCTTTCGCTTACTGCTGTTGGTATTTTTCAGGGTGTATTAGGCTTTTTCAGTGCTAATACTTCTCGGGATACCCATGACGAAACCTATTATAAAATCACGGGAACTTTTGGTCTGACAGGACATATCTATGGTGAGATTAATTTTGCCATTATATCGGCCAGATTAGATATCATGGCCTATGCCTATATCACGATGGTCATTGAAAGTTACAAACCAATACCAATTACTTTTGAAGCAGGTGTTTCGGTAAAACTTACCGTTAAAATTAATTTAGGTTTATTCTCTATTAAAGTATCCTTACACTTTAGTGCTACGATCAGTGCCTCGTTTATCATTGGTAGCGACACCTCGTATAATGCGCCTTGGATTAATTGTCCGGTAAAAGGATCAAATGCTATAGCGGCACTAGACATGGGTAGCAGAAATGCAAGACTGTTAAGCCTGACCACAACGCCAATAGTACTGAAATGGCAACCAATTCAACCCGCCGCAAAAGTACCTTTGGATTTACTGTTCTTCCCGCAACTTACGGTATCGGGAGAAACAGGAGCTTCAGGACCGCAATATGCTTCTATGCTTTACATCAATACAGATGTTAACAGCAACAGTCTTTCTTCGTTAACAGAAGGTGTATTATACTGGGCAATTAATGCTCTAATTGGTAATACAAGTGAAAATACCGGTCTGGATTGGTTAAAAGCACAAGAAATCACAGCAGATCAAATTGCTATCTTGCTTTGCTACTTTAATACAAGACCCAATAATGTAGCGCCATTCAATTATATAAATGCGGCACATGACGATATACAGACTTTCTTCAGTACGTACTTCCAGTTAAATATACGTGCAGTTGATGCTACACAAAGTGGAAGTATGGATGCTGCCGTTTTCCCTGTAGTCCCGGAGTTAACTCTGAATACAAATCTGAACGGTACTGCCGGTACTGCTGTAAATTTTGCTACCCAAAACATGACTGGTACCCAAAATTACATCAGTGATATAACGGTATTACTAGCTTCAGCCGGAGTAGATTACCAGTCCGGTATTACGGCAGAATATTACGATTCGACCGATTGCAGTAATGTAACCGATCCGACTTATGAGGAGCAGCATAACCTTTCCTTTCCTACCTTTATCTTTACCGATTTTGTAGCGTTATTGGCGAAACAAGCACTTCAGGCTGCTTCAGACTATCTGACTAAACAAGATACTCTTAAAGGCAAAGTAAGTGATGTGGTTACCGCCGCAGTAGCTGATAGTGTACAGGGAATTGGAGGTATGGCGTCTCGTTTTATGCTTCATGGTTTGCGCTTACCACAACCACCGGATGCAGCAAAAGGAATCACACAGCCTTTGTATGTATTAACAGGTCAGCAGATTGCGATTCCGTCTACATTGAAAGCGGGTGATCAATATTCAGTTTTATTGCAAAATCCAAATGTGGCCTGGATTACTATGGTATCCGGTACTAATAATACGCTTACCATAACGATTAATGACAGCGAGATTCAGCACATACATGATGTAGCAGCGATTACATTGTCGCCTACTCTTTCGTACGGACCAGCTGCACTTATCAACTATAATGATACGCCGCAAACTTTCTCATTGGGAGCTCCAGCGTTATGGCAATATCCGGGAGATTATTACAGTGGCGTAGACAATAAACCTTACTTATGGAAATTACCGTCTAACTTAACCACTATCTTTTCGGATGGAAAAGACTGGCTTTTTGATGTCAAAACCTTGACCACAACCAGTACAGGAACTACCAAAGCAAAAGTCAATAATTACACTTGGGGTACCGTTGTTAATTTTTCATTACAGAAAATTACAGCAGTCGACGGACAAGTAACGCCATTATCAAATAACATGTACAATCTGGTAGGTGCCGATGATGCAGGAACAGTTTATCTACAAGAACTGTTGACTTACCTCAATACACATGGTGATAAAGATGGAAGCAAAACCATACAGCAGATTCAGATATTGTATCAACCTGATCCGACAACAAATTCAAACGGTGGTTATATATCGGATGCCAATGGTGGTTTTAAAACTGCTATCGTACAAGCCAACCTTTCAACAGAAACCAATCCGGCAGAAGCCTTTTTCAGTGCTGCTTTTGTCGAAACTCCTGTTAGAGATTACAATACGCTAAACGATGCCGGAGACTTTATTAAGCTTTTATGGGAATGCAGTATTGTTCGCAGTGGCGGCTTCTACTTCTATTACAACAACAGTGAAAATAAAGGATTACCTGACACCTTATTTGCAGGTAACGGAGTAGCGAATCTGGCATTGGTAGTAACTTACGATGACCTCATACTAAGTCCATTTGTGAACAGTGTTGTTGTTGGAGATTCTATTGATACTTCCAATACTTCTGTTTATGTACAGTCACCCGATACCGCGCCAGCTGCACAACAATACACTACCCGTGTAGCCACTTTATTGCCGGGAACAGTCGGTTATGAAGTAACCCGCAAAAACCCAGGGGATTATGTTCCGACACAACCGGTACCAACAATAGCAGAAGACAAAATCTATCTGGAAACGCAATTCAATCTGATTGGATTAACAGTTCCGGCCATACCGGCCTATATCAATCCAACCCCTACAGGACCGGTAGACTCGATGGATGATGATGCCATTGCGAATACCAAAAACGGAACCCCTTCACCTAATGTTGATGTTGAAGATTGGAACTACAATGCGGTGGTGCCTTACTACAAATACATCCAACCTGCAGGTACAGATCCGTTATATCCGAATCCGTATGCGGGCATAGGTACAACGGTACAAATGGTATTGAACTGGCAGGATATGTTTGGGAATGTGCCACCTAACAGAACCACTCCGTTAAATGCATCAATGCAGTTATTGTATGCCGATGCGATTATAGCGATAAGCCAATGGCCATCTGTATCGGTATCGTATATTTTCAGTCCGGTAAACAGCAAACCAAACATCAACCTTAATTTTAATTTCAATACCGTTCGTTATGTAGGTGAAGGAGCGCAGAATAACGCTCAGATCGATATGATCACTTATATGAATATCTACTATCAGCTTAGTAGTAATGATATGGCTATTCATTACACTACAACCGTAGAAGATCAGGCCAATGCACAAGGAGTAATTACTTCAACAGATCATGTTATTACAACGACTGATTTATTGACTAATTTTATCAATCCGATTATTGTTTATTTAAAAGCAATCATCGCCGGACAACAGCCGGCTGCAGTGACAACGTATACAATAAATGCCGAAGTAACAACAAGCAACATCATAACGTTACCCGAAATTTCATTGGTTTCTACCAGTATAACGATGAAACGTATTGCTAATTTGGATCCTAATTTTGCAACTGTTGCAGGAGTGGCTTTATCCAATACCGTTATACAGCCTTCATCAGACAATGGTGTAAACAGTATGCTGGCACTTTCTTATTTTGCGGAACAATTTGAAGCCGCTTTTATCAATCAGCCTACTGCAGGCATAGTGCTTAAAGCCGCAACCGGAGCCAATTTAACCAAAGGAAACAGTGATACCACTGCAAATGCTCCTCTTTGGATGGTGCGTTTTGACAGCACAGGTGCCAATGGTCTTAAATTTGGTTTCAATAAAGAACAGGTCTACTACTTTGCTCCTATTCCGTTGGCAACCAGTTTACAGTCCTTCTCCGCTAAAATACAAACATACCAACAAGGTAAAGCGTATCCTGCTGATAGCGGTGTAACCAAAAATTACACGAGTATTGACATGGACAGCTGGGGCTTACAGTTCTTACAGGCTGTTGATAAATTCCTAAGTCCATCTTATTCGGTCCCTGCCTTTTTATTGACTGCAAGTGATGTCTTTGCCGGAGATCCTGATTATTTACAATTAATACTGGATGCCAAACAAAAACTGGCTGAAGCGATTGAAGGTACTATCGACTTTATTATTGAACCAACCGCAGGAAAAGGGCCTTCAAATATTGGTAATGCACAGGACAAATGGAAACAACAAATCCTGATACAATTAGCAAATGCTTATCGTTATATTGCTTCTGTACAAACAACTGCGAGTATAAATTCAGCCTATTCCGGTAGCGAGTATGCCAATTCAAACAACGTGCCACCGAAGGCTCCATACGTTCCTGCCCTATACGGAAAAATGTTAGGGCTTGATCCTACTACTGCCGGATCTGACACTGTTCTTAAGTCTACTGAGTACTCTTTGTCAACGGCCAAAGTACCGACTGCCAATGGAGACTCTTGGTTGACGTATATGTTTGAAGCCAAAGATGCCGCAGAAAGTCGTAGTTTCGCTTTTGGAGATATGGAGTACAGTGTAAGTCATTTGGAATTTGATATTACCGATATACCGGATTTAGATGATTATCTTGCTTCTTCCTGGTTGACTTTTATTATTCCGCTTGATGGTGATATCGATCACAAAGACAGTCCGTTGGCAGGTATGACCGATGTTGGCGAAACCACAATACCGGTACCATTGCGTGCCTATCCGACGCCACCGTCAATATCTGCGCAGAATTTTGATTATCCTGTGAACGAATCCAACCAACAAGAAGCCATAACAATACAAAACGCTCGTATTTGGGAGTACTATTACACGTATCAAAACCCATCTGCGGCACAGGATACCATAGTAACTGAAATTCAATTTAATGTTACTGATGAAAATCAGAGCTATTATGCCACTGCGAATACACCGAATCTGCCGTTATACCAAGCGTTAGCTCAGTTTATTGATTCCTATCCGCAAATCAGTGCTGATTTTGATAATTACCTGGCACTACTTACACCTGCAACTTTAGAAGCAACTTCACCTTTGGCAATCAATGCTCGTTATGCTATGCTGGCCTTTATAGATATTGTAAATGAAGTAGCAGAGCAATGGTCATTAACCAATCAGGTCAATCCAAGAAACCAATTCTTGAAGGCAATGGTTGGTACTCCTGCACCTGCACCACCATTTACGTTGGCCTATACCATCACCGAAAGTCCTCAGGATGGAACGGATCATCTAATTGTCACTGTTGATTATAATAACCCACAATCTGCTGATGTCGAAATCAATGTCGGAATTAACGGTTATAGTATTGGATTGGTAGACGGCAAGAAAAATGAATTCCTGTATTACAAGCTAAACGACTCCGGTGAGAAAGTTTATTTGATGTATGATGACCGAAACAATGATCCTTCAAGAACTGTTTTAATCAATGGTCTTGATATCTTAAGTGCGCAAAATGCCTGGAGCAGTGTCGCCGTAATCAGAAACGAAGAATTATTACAAAATGAGGATGGAACATGGGAAACAACTAATCCGTTGTTTATCTATCAGACTCCGCAAGTGATGTTCTATAATAAACTGATTCCGTTCTTAAATGCCGATAACGCAATAGCTATTAATACCATCGGAACTACTACTTATCCGGTACAGCCAACGCGTACCCTTAGTGTTCAGATGCTGGCGTTGTTCGATTCTTTAACAGAAAATATCAATGCTGCTGTTACGGAATTCACCATAAAAATGCAATGTGATTATACCTATGTCATTCCAACTACAACCTTCTCTGTAGACGTACCGGTTTTACTGGTTACTCCTACTACATTGACTGTTGCGGATCACGGAAAAGCTATCGCCGACATGATCACCGAAGGAATAAACACCTGGATGCTAAACAGTACTCCACAAAGTAATGCCGGAACATTTACGTTCATGTTAACAGCTTATTCAGTAACGGACAGCTATGTTCCAATATTACAGATTCCGTTTACATTGTCTTTAACAGATATTACACCACAGTAGACTTTTTTTACTATTGTTTTAAAAGCAAAAATCTCAAATATACTTTTGGGATTTTTGCTTTTTATGGAGTACTCAAAAAATGTTGTTCAACAACATAGAATTCCTTGTATACAATTAATTTTAACACCTGGAAACTTTGTCCAACGAACTATAATCATACAAGTATTTTTCATCCTTTTTAACTTCATTAATTCCTCGAATAAAAGTGTTGAATTGCACCTCTTTTGAAGCGTCAAATCACAAATCATTTTCAAAATTCAGATCGCATCATTTCCCATCTAACAAGCAACAAGCTGACGAATAAGTTCTTAATAATTTTGCTTCATAGCATTTTTAAAATATATTTGCAAATCACATACGTTAATTCAATCTAAATAAATATAAAAATGAATGTTAAAAAATTAATTTTACTTGGATCTTTTTCGACTTTAATGCTTACAGCAGTTTCTTGCTCAAACGATGACGATAATAAACCGCAAGAACAAGGCATCGCTCCTTACACGGTACCGGCAACCTACACTTTTACAAGAGAAGGTGCTACATCTGTTGATTATTCAGGACAAACAACTCGTTTAGTAATGCTTGATGAATTGGGTAATTATATCAAAAATGCTGGAACTAACGGAACTGTGGCCGACAAAACCTTTTTATCTGATATGTATTCTAACAAGAACGCACGTTTCACCGGAGCAGGATTAAATGGATCCGGAAAACAATTAAAAGACAAAACAGCCGCGTCTAAAGATTATTTTGTACTAAACCAAGGAGGTGGTTCAAGTGCCGAGCAGGTTGCTGTACGTGAAGTATTTGAAAATTCATTTGCAGATGCTCAGGCTGGAACACAAGGTACTACTGCAGCGCCGGGTATTGCGGGAGTTTATCTGGACGGAACAAGCAAAAGAGTATTTGCTGCAAACGGTATGGAGCCACAACAACTTTTATTGAAAGGTTTAATGGGAGCTTGTCTTTTAGATCAGATTCTGAACAACTATTTGAGTACAAACAAACTGGATGAGGCTTCAAATAAAGAAAACAATACTAAAAAAGTATTAGAAGCCGGAACTAAGTACACTACAATGGAACATGCGTGGGATGAGGCTTACGGATACATTTACGGCACTGACAATCTTACTGTTACGCCTAATGTTTTTAAATACTGGAGCTCTTATATCAATCAGGTAAATGCTGATGCTGATTTCAATAAAACAAAAGCGGCTATTGAGTTGGCTTTCAGAACCGGTAGAGCTGCCATTATAGCCAATGACTATGCCGTACGTGATGCGCAGATTGCCATTATTAAAACCAACTTATCGATAGTTCCTGCTGTTCGTGCGGTTTACTACCTTCAAGACGGAAAAGCAAAATTAACTGCAGGAGACCAAGGAGCAAAAGCATTACACTCTTTATCTGAAGGTTATGGATTTATCATGAGTTTGCGTTATACAAACAAACCGGGTACAAACAGTCCTTACTTTACTAAAGCAGAAGTTGACGCGATGTTGGCTAAATTATTAAGCGGTACAAACGGTTTATGGGATATTGACGGACTATCTCCAAAACTAGATGAGATTTCTACTCAAATTGCAACAAAATTTGGTTTTACTGTAGCGCAAGCTTCAAAAGTAAACTAATTTTACATAAATTTGACTCTCAATAAAATAGCTTTTATATTGAAAATTTACGATTATGAAAAAAATAGTTTTAATTCTAGGTCTTATTGTTGGTATTTATGCCTGTTCTTCAAGTAATGATAATAAGGATACCGGAGGAGAGAGTAACTTCGACAGGACAGCAATGTTGACCAATTGGGCCGACAATATCATCATCCCGAGCTACACCAACTATCAAACAAAAGTAGCCACATTGCAGATCGCAGCTACCGCTTTTAATACCACTCCAAATGATGCAAACCTAAAAATAGTTCGTGCTTCATGGCTTGATGCCTACAAAGCATTTCAGTATACCGCAATTTATAATTTTGGTAAAGCACTTGATATTAATTTTAATGCCATGAGCAATACCTACCCTGCAGATGTCAATGGTATCAATGCCAATATCACAGGAACCTATAACCTTGATTTACTTTCGCAGTACAGCAGACAGGGTTTTCCGGGTTTAGATTATCTGTTGAATGGTCTGGCTAGCGATGATGCCGGTATTCTTGTTTTTTATACCACTAATGCAAATGCAGCCAAGTATAAAACCTACCTAGCTGCGGTTATTACTAAATTAAAACAAAATAGTGATGCAGTTCTTACCGACTGGAAATCCGGATATCGTGAAGCTTACATCAAAAGTAACGGAACTTCAGTAGGATCCTCTGTAGCGGAAACTACCAATAATTTTGTAAAGAATTTTGAGAAAGATGTGAGAACCGGAAAACTGGGTATTCCTGCCGGAAAATTCTCCAATGGAACAACTTTCCCTGAAAAAGTAGAAGCTTATTACAAAAATGATGTTTCGAAAGACTTATTGAATATTGGTGTAAAAGCATCACAAGATTTTTTCAACGGAAAATATTTTGCATCTGAAACCACAGGCCCATCACTAAAATCGTATTTGGATTTTGTGAATGCCACACGTGATGGAAAAAAACTAAGCGATATCATCAACACACAGTTTGCTACTATTTATACAACCAATCAGGCGCTAAGCAATAGTTTATCTCAACAGGTTATAAATGACAATACAAAAATGCTCACCTCTTATGATGCTTTGCAAAAAAATGTAATCTACACCAAATTAGATATGATGCAGGCATTGAATATTACAATTGATTATGTAGATGGTGATGGAGATTAATTATGACTCATTATATCCAAAACTATATTAATAAAACAACTCAGGCCACAACGCTAGCTTTTTTCAGGCTAGCGTTTGGTTTAATGATGCTTCTTAGTTTGCTCCGGTTTATGAGTTATGGCTGGATCGAAAAATTTTATATCGAGCCTCTCTTTCACTTCACCTATTACGGATTTGAGTGGATAAAACCTTTCGGAACATTAACTTACCTTCTTTTTATCAGCGCTCTGATCTCTGCAGTCTTTGTGGCTGTAGGCTTTTTGTACCGCTTCTCAGCGATCGTTTTCTTTCTAAGCTTTACCTATATCGAATTGATGGATAAGACCACGTATCTTAATCATTACTATTTTATTTCGATCATTAGTTTCGTTTTGATTTTTTTGCCTGCAAATGCAACTTTTTCAATAGATGCTTTTAGGAATCCTAAATTGGCTTTTGAGAAAATTCCACGTTGGAACACTGATATTTTAAAGCTGTTATTGGCCATAGTTTATTTCTATGCGGGTTTAGCCAAACTCAATTCAGATTGGCTCTTTCAGGCTATGCCGTTAAAAATATGGTTGCCAACCAATCATAATTTGCCTTTGATTGGCGGTTTTTTAAATCAGAATTGGGTGCATTTTACTTTTAGCTGGACCGGGATGTTATACGATCTCACGATTCCGTTTTTATTATTGTACAGACGCACACGCCTTTTTGCCTTTGTATTGGTTGTTGTTTTCCATATTTTAACCAAAATTTTGTTTCCAATTGGTGTATTCCCTTATGTAATGATCATCAGTTCCCTCCTCTTTTTTGAAAGTAATTTTCACAAAAGAGTTCTGGTTTTTTTAAGCCGATTTTTCAAACTAGATTATGCTATTTTTGATAATGGCAAAGAAAAAAAACCGACATTCTCTATTCTCTATAAAACAAAACTGGCATTACTCACAATCTTTCTGGTTTTTCAATTGACATTCCCTTTCCGTTATCTTTTCTATCCCGGAGAACTATTCTGGACTGAGGAAGGATTTCGTTTCTCCTGGCGCGTTATGCTAATGGAAAAAGCCGGTTATACACAATTTACCGTAACCGACAGTCTTACAAAAAAGACAATCCAGATAAATAACCGTCATTTCTTGACGACTTTTCAGGAAAAACAAATGGCATTTCAACCCGATTTTATACTCGAGTATGCCCATTTTCTACATGATTATTATCAAAAACAAGGTATTGTCAATCCCGAAGTCAGAGTAGACAGTTATGTTGCTCTCAACGGAAGATTAAGCAAACAATACATTGATCCCAATATCGATCTCGCAAAAGAATATGAATCATTCCGTCGTAAAACATGGATCTTACCTTTCAACGATGAAATTAAAGGACTTTAACCTTATTATAGTACTACTTTTTACGATTAGTGGTTTTGCACAAACACAAATAGCAGGAACAGTAACAGATCAAAATGGTGAGAAATTGCCTTATGTCGAAGTATTTACAACTGTTGGCACACAAAAAGTATATACCGACAAGCAAGGGCATTTTTCCTTGACAGTTCCAAATCCCGGAGATTACACGCTTTTATTTTACAAGGAAAACTATGCCGCTTTAGACGAACCTTTTACCGCACCAACTACGACAGTTAAAATTGTTCTTCATAAAATGACCAATCTTTCAGAAGTAGTCATACAAAAAGAAAGAGATAAAGTTTTTGCCCTACGTAAACTAAAAGACGTTGAAGGAACAGCCATTTACGCCGGAAAAAAAACAGAAGTAATTTCTTTGGATAAAATAACCGCAAACAAAGCGGCCAACAACCCTCGTCAGATCTATGCACAGGTTGTAGGTCTTACGATTAATGAAAGCTCAGATGGAGGTCTGCAATTGAGTATTGGGGGCCGTGGACTAGATCCAAACAGAACGGCGAACTTTAATACCCGCCAGAACGATTACGACATTAGCGCGGATGTACTGGGGTATCCGGAGAGTTATTATGCAACTCCTACCGAAGCACTGGAAGAAATTCAGATTGTGCGTGGTGCCGCCTCTTTACAATACGGAACTCAATTTGGAGGACTCGTGAATTTTGTAATAAAAAGTCCAACTAAAAAACCATTTGAATTTGTGACCCGAAACACCATTGGCTCTTATGGTTTGTTTACTAATTTTACAAGTCTAAGCGGAACAAATGGAAAATTCAGCTATTACAGCTTTTACAACTACAAACAAGGGGATGGTTTTAGACCGAACTCCGGATTTGACAGTAAAAACTTCTTTGCTAATTTAAACTATCAGTTTACTGAAAATACTTCCTTACATTTTGACTACACCTATTTTACTTACCTCGCACAGCAAGCAGGTGGATTAACAGATAAAATGTTTAATGAAGACCCTACTCAAAGTAACAGAGCGCGAAATTGGTTTGGTGTCAACTGGAACTTATTTGCTTTGCGCTTCAAACATCATTTTAACCATGATGCCGACTTCTCTATACAGCTATTTGGTCTGGATGCCAGTAGAAAAACGGTAGGATTCCGTCCAAACCGCATTTCAACGAATGATAAGGAAGGAACGGTTCGAGATTTAATTAAAGGAGATTTTGTGAATTGGGGTACAGAAGTCAGATATCTTCAAAAATATCAAATAAAAGGAAATACAAGTACGTTTTTAATTGGAGCCAAATACTATCAGTCTAATAACACTGGAATTCAAGGCCCGGGTAGCTCAGGTAGTGACGCCAATTTTAATCTGGCAACAGATGAATTTCCACTTTATCCAAACCAATCCGATTATCGCTTTCCAAATCTAAACTATTCCTTATTCGGAGAAAATATCTTTAGAATTTCACCAAGTTTTTCTATTACACCAGGCTTTAGAATTGAAAAAATAAAAACAAAAGCGGTCGGTTCCTTCCGAAGAATAAATCTTGATCTTGCCGGAAATGTTCTTTTAGATGAAACCAAGTATGAAGACAATGTAAAAGACAGAAATTTTGTTTTGTTTGGTGTTGGCTTGAGCTACAAACCACAAAACGGTATTGAATTCTATGGTAATATATCACAGAACTATCGTTCAATTACTTTTAATGATATTAGAACCGTTAATGCAGGTCAGTACATATCTCCTGATATTTCGGACGAAAAAGGATTTACTTCAGATATTGGTATTCGTGGTAAGTATAAAAACATACTTAATTTTGACTCTAGTATTTATGGTTTGTACTATAATGATAAAATTGGGGAATATCCTGCCGAAATAGGTGGTGCGTATGTGCGCGTCCGTGACAATATTGGAACTGCCTTTACCTATGGTTTTGAAACTATGGCTGATTGGAATTTAACCAATACCTTCCTAAACGAAAATCCAGATTGGTCGTGGAATCTTTTTGCCAATGTAGCTGTAACAAATTCAAAATATCTAAAGTCAGAAGTACCTGGGGTTGAAGGTAATTCGGTAGAATTTGTGCCGCTTTTTAATATTAAAAGTGGAAGCGGGATTGGATATAAAAACTTCATGTCCAGTATCCAAATCACTTATGTTACTTCGCAATATACAGATGCTGAAAATTTAAAAACAGGAGAGAATAATATCGGTGATGGTATTACGGGTCAGATACCTGCTTATTTTGTTGCAGATTTCTCCAGTTCTTATAAATGGAGAAACTGGAAATTAGAAGCGGGAATTACGAATTTTACGGACAGTAAATATTTTACACGTCGTGCTACAGGTTATCCCGGCCCCGGAATTATCCCTTCTGACACAAGGACGTTTTATACTACTTTAGAATTTAAATTTTAAGATTAGGGAACTCATTTTAAACCGTTGGCGCTTATTTCTAACACATAGAGACATAGTTCACAAAGCTTAAAAAAAGCGTTACACTTAAAACAAATCAAAATCTATGTTTCTATGTGTTAAAGAAAAATCATAACCTATTAGCGTAATATTTTTGACACATAGAAACATAGTATCCAAAACTTCTCAATAGAATCGGTAACTAAAAAAAACATCCGCAGAATCAATTGATCTTGCGGATGTTTTTTTAAAATGAATTAATAAAGGCTAGCAGATTTTCTCTTTCTGAAGCACTTAATTTCTTGTACTTCTCTTTGGCCTTCTGCCCTTCTCCACCGTGCCATAAAATAGCTTCTTCTACATTTCTGGCTCTTCCGTCATGCAGTAAATTGGTATGACCGTTTACAATTTTAATCAATCCAATTCCCCATAAAGCAGGAGTCTTCCATTCGGATCCCGATGCTTTAAAATCAGTTGCATTATCTGCTAAACCAGCTCCCATATCGTGCAATAAAAGATCGGTATAAGGGCGAATCGTCTGATTGCGTAAAATGGTTATAGGATGCGTGGTACCGGTTTGAATTTTTGGAATATGACAACTTGTACATCCAATAGTTTCAAAAGTTTTCTTGCCTTTCAATACGTTTTGATCAGTATAATTCCTTCTTGCCGGAACCGCCAAAGTACTGGAATACATTGCCATTCGGTCTAAATTAGTTTCTGTAATTTCAGGCATTCCACCGTTTGGAATTGCTGTTAAATCAACTCCTTTTGGTCCACTTTCGTACGGAAATAAACTCGATGTAATTCCCATGTCACCCGATAAAGCAGCAGCTACCTGTTGTTTTACATTGGGCTGATTGGCTTTCCATCCAAATCGTCCTAATTTGCTTGAATTGCTGGCGAAATCATATACATAATTGGGTTTTCCGGAAATTCCATCACCGTTCGTATCATTTTCATCGGCAAAACCTAAAATTGTACTTTCAGAAATCGCTTCAAGCAATCCTAAACCAATTATCTGATTGGCAATTCTGGGTGAAATTTGAACAGTAGCTAATGGACCATATCCTAAATTAGTAATGGTGTAAATCGGCTTTTGCAACGTCACTACAGTCCCATCGTCTAAAGTCTCTTTTATGGGTTGATAACTAATGGTAAACTGACCTTCTGCTGTTTGACCTAAAATAGCGTGGTCCTGCAATTGCGAACCGTAAACCGGGTCAGGAAAACCAATTCCGTTAGTATCTTGCCCTGCCACTGAAATGCGGAAAAGCAATCCGGCTCTATCTTCCCCATCAAACAAGGGAGGTCTGCCGCGTCCATCTTTAAAATGGCAACTTGAACAGGAATGGGCGTTAAAAAAGGGGCCTAAACCATCACGAGCGGTAGTAGAAGAAGGTGCGGTAACCCAGCTTTGTCTGAAAAATGAATTTCCGACACCGAAATCTGTTTGTTGGTCAAAAGTAAGTGTGGGCATAAAAAAACCAAAGGCCTCCTCACTGGTATTAAAAACGGTTGCTTCACCACCAGAAAACTGCTCACCATCTTCAGCCGTTAAAGGAATATAACTTTCCTCGTTATCATTATCATTACCATTATCACTACAACTAAAAAGTGCAATACAAACAATAACAAACCAATACGCTTTAAAATTCTTCATCTTTATTTACAGAAAAAGTGTTCTACAAAGGAACACTTTTTGTTTTAATTAATCATTAAAATTGATTATCCGTTAACGATAATACCAATTTTTACAGCACCGGCCAATAAATTAGCTCCTAAATTTTGCAATTGTTGCGCAGCAGATTTTACTTTTGCACCTTCTACAGATGTCGGTCCTCCCGAAATCGCTAAATCAAACGGAATCAAAATAGCACCCACTTTTGTAGTTGATGCAGCTATTGCCGTTGCAGTATCATCGTAAACTTTACTATCCGCTTGTTTGACTAAATCTTCTAAAGACGGGCCATCAATAGCTCCATATTTACCTTGATATACATTGATAACGCCTTGCATGTTCAGAACAATATCTCGGTGTGTATTATCGCTGAAACAAGAATGTTCGTCTTCCTGACTTGCGTTTTCTACCGCTGTAATCATGCGTTCCACAGGTAATTCAGTAAGAACTAAAGTTGTAATTCCCAGGTAAATATTTTTTATCGCTGTATCTTCCGATAAAGCCAAAAACTTAACTCTGTATACACCTCCTACTTTCCACTGTTGCACTAAATAATCCAGATTATCAGTTAGCAAATCAGCACAAAATTTCAAATAATCAGCTCTGCGACCTTGGTTAGCAGCTGTTCCTCCAGCACCCGTTACATAATCTGTATAAGGTCTTTGTCCTGGTAAATTGGCTGATGGTAGTGTTAAATCTTGTCCCCATAATAAGAACTCGATAGCATGATATCCAACACTTACATTTAATTCGTCTTCATCTAAAGCATTTTCATCAGCTAAAACTTTTTTCGATAAAACCGGGAAATCAGTTGTATTATTAATGATTCCTGAAGCTGGAGTTCCGTCTACATAATCAATAAAGTTTTCATCTAAAGGCCATGAGTTCAAAAGTCCTTCCGGTCCATTATCATCATCAATTGGTCCGTTTGCAAAACGAAATGCTTCTGTAGTCCCGTAACTCTCTCTTGAAGTTTTCCATGCTGTTTTTGCAGCTGTAAAATTGGCAGCTGTCGGAGTGGTTGTAAAAGTGGTAATCGCTGTTTCTAAAAGTACCGCATCATCATATGCTTTTTTATAATTGGCATATACGATATCTGCATAATTTGTAATCACCTGTTTTTTTGTAACGGCAGTTGGGGTATTAGTATCGTTATTCTCCTTTTTATCATCATTGCTACAGGCAAAAAAAGTTAATCCGGCCAATAAACCAAGAGCAACTTTAGGGTATACATTTTTCATTTGTTTTTATTTAGAATAGTTAAAGTTAAACAAATGTAAAAATAATTTTTAATATAAGCGAGTGGTCAACACTTTCTTAAAACAGCTTATTATCAAACTTTTACAAAAAAGCAACACGATCCGGAAGCTAAACTTCTAATCTTGTTCTAATTATCTTCTAATGTTATTTTAATGTTGCTCTGATTTTACTCTGATAAATCTTTAAAAAATCCTCGTAAGTATAAATCGTACAATCCTTTAAGATTCCATAAAATCGATATACTCTGCCTTAAACATACCGTCAAAAAAAGCAGTCAGATTTTCTGCTTTCCCATGTAACATCCAGGTTAAATGTATTTTTTCGCCATCCCGAACCTGACGTACCAATTTGTATTTAATTTTAAGCGCTTTCATTTCTGATTCACAAAGCGCAAGAGCATTCGATTCTCTATTACTGCGAATATAAAAGCTACGCGATTGATTAAGACGGTCTATTCGTTTTTGTAAAGAAGGCAATACGGCCAGTATAAATAAAATAGACAAACTTGCGCAAGCTGAGGCAAAATAGTAGCCTGCTCCTATTCCCATTCCCACAGCAGCTACAGTCCAAATGGTGGCTGCGGTAGTGATTCCGCTAATGCGATTGTTTCCGCGAAAGATCACTCCTGCCCCTAAAAATCCAATACCGGTCACGATATTTGATGCGATGCGATCGGGGTTTCCTGAACCTCCAATAGCAATTGACATGATGGTGAAAAAACAGGCTCCAAACGAAATCATAATCGTTGTGCGAAATCCAGCCACTTTACCGTGATACTCCCGTTCAGCGCCTACAAGTCCACCCCATAACAGAGCGAGAAAAAAGCGAATTAAAATCTCAATATCAAAAATCATTTTTTATCTTTTAGTGGTACATAATTAAAAAATGTATTTCACATAGGGTACAACCAAAATCGATCCTAATTGTTAATCATCGGATTCAAATCGGCATCTTTATTACGTAAATCCAGACCGCCTTCGTAAACTGATTTCAGGTTACACAAGTAAAAATGCCAACCATTTGAACAGCCTAATCTGATAAATTTCTTAGAAGAATCATCCGTTGGAATGTTGTGTTGTTTTAATTCGACTATGGTATAGCCGTTAAATTCACTCAAATTAACATCTACCAAACATTTTCCTTCAAAAGTAAATTGCAATTGGTCTTTTCCATTAACTGATTTTAGGGTTCCTTTCATATTATCATCATAAAGATACCACAACCATTCGTACCCGTTTCCTTGAGAGGCATTGCTGTTTTTATCTATTGTTTCATCAGCTGCATTAAAAAAATCAGCTTCTTTGAGAAACCATTTTTCCAATTCACCGGACTTAGTCCAAGCATTATAAATCGTAGCGAGATCTGCCTTGATTGCAATTTTTTTTGTAAAGGATGTCCAATCAAAATTTTCCATATCTAAAAATAGTTTTAGTTTAGTTAATATTTTTTTTTCGCTTTTATAAAACAATACTTAAAACTCCATGTATAAAAATCTTAACGCTACTAAGATTTAAAACTTATATGTGCATATATCAAATAGTTGTCTTACAAAATATAAATTAAAAATAAAGTTTTTTATTGAAATACAGGCATGGTGTAATTTGAAAAATATAAATCTTTTGCCACCAATTTCACGAATTGGCACCAATTATTTTTTGCCACAGATTTGCTTCGCTTTTTCGCTATTGCTCGAGTCACAGATTAAAAGGATTTTTTTTACTGTTTGCTGATTTATTGACAGAACAGGTGAACATTAAGAAATATCAAAAAAAAATCTCACGTAGATTTTAGTCGAATAGCATAAAAAAATCCGCAAAATCTGCAAAATCTGCGTGAAAAAGTATCTCAACTAAATGACATTGTCTTTTGTCCTGAGGAATATCGTTAAGATCAAACATTAAATAACTTTAGCCAAAATATACTTTGTCTCTTTCGGCTAAAGCCAACTCTAACCCCCTAAATCATTTACCTCCAGCTAAAGCAGGAGGCAATTCAAATGGTAACAGATTCAAGTAAGAATAATTAACTACAACTTCAATTAATTATACTATTCGATTTCACTCTGGATGATAGAATGAAATCCATTTAATCTGTGAAATCTGTGGCAGAAACAAAAAAAAATGGCCACAGATTTCACAGATTAAATGGATTTTTTTATTGTTTGCTTATTCATAGACAAAATAGGAGAACGTTAAGAATCATCAAAAAAAGTCTCGCGCAGATTCTAGCGCAGGTGAAATGAATAAAAAATCTGCAAAATCTGCAGAATCTGCGTGAAAAATTATCTCAACAAAATGACATTGTCTTTTCTCCTAAGAAATATAGTTAAAATCAAACATTAAATATCTTTAGCCAAAATATACTGTGTTTCTTTCGGCTAAAGCCAACTCTAACCCCTAAATCATTTACCTCCAGCTAAAGCAGGAGGCAATTCAAATGGTAACAGATTCAAATAAGAATAATTAACTACAACTTCAATTAATTATACTATTCAATGTTCACTCTGGATGATATAATGAAATCTATTTGATCTGTGAAATCTGTGGCAAAAACAAAAAAAAGGCCAAAGATGTTTACTAATTCTCAAATGCAATCTGAGAATTGTTTAAAAACAAAAAACCATTTCAAAATAAAATCTTGAAATGGTTTTTGCAATAAAAACGATGTGTTTCTTAGTTCACACGTTTTACAGAAAGTTTGTCTAAGCAGAAATAAGCTGCTGTATTCATTCCATACACTAAATCAGAGTCAGTTGAAGCCATTTGGAAAACAAGGTATTTAACATTCCCTAAACTTTGAAGATCTGATGTACTTACATTGATCCAACCTGTTGGCATTACTAAAGATCCTCCAGTATAATCAGCTAATGAGCGTACGATTGGGCTTGTCACCACTCCGCTTGCGTTAACTCCATAGATTAACAATTCAAAATGATCTCCTGATGCAAAAGCTCTTGCGAAACCATCTCCGTACAGACAACCGTAGTAAGGCCATGGGTGCATGTTTACTTTTAGTCCTTTCACCTGGTATGATGCTGTGTTACCAATTTTAATCCAGTTAGAGAAATTAGCTTCACTAAAAGTAGTACCTGCCGGATTTTTAGGATCTGTATAACTAGACCAGTACGCTAAAATAAATGGATCTCCTGTTGTTCCCGGAGTTCCTGCAGCAATTGTACCAGCAGTTCCTGAACCACTTCCTGCCATAGTTCCCCATTGATTCGCTACCCATCCGTTAGATCCGCCTGAACCTGCACCTGATCCGAAATTGGTAATATTATTTACGTTTGACACGATAAATCCATCCCAGTAATTATATCCTGATGATACGGCAGTGTGAGCAAATGTAAAGATGTCTACAGTAAGTTTGGTGTTAGACACATACGTATTCTCCCAGTATTTACCACCGCTTGTTGTTGTACCGTTGGTTAATAAGGCACTTGTAAGATTAAGAGTGGTTGTGGTTCCTATTGCAGGATCTGTAACCGCTTTCTTTCCTGTTACACTTGTATTGTATTTTACAGCACTTGAGCTGTCATTCATTAAGGCATCGTCTTCATTGTTACAAGACGAAAGCCCTAAAAGCAATCCTACGGTCAAAAAATAAACTACTTTTTTCATTATTTATAAAAATTAAGGTTAATATTCATGGTTAATTGTATTGAAATCTTTTTTTTTAAAATAGGGAGCTCTTTAAATTATTTGCCTGTTGTAAAATTCAAATCTTCCACTTCTTTAAAGAAATTGGTCAGTAAATCTGAAGCTCCGATTTCTATTAATGTCGGCACATACACTTTTACAAAATCGACTCCCGGTAAATGCACTTTGTTTCCGTTGCTGTCAACAGCCCAGCTAATATCAATTGAAGGGTCTTTAATTCCGCCGTACCCCCACTCAAAAGTGCCTACATTAAATGCTTTTCCTGAACCGTCACTTACATCTTTTACAGGCAAAGACACTTTTGTACCTTTTACCGTATAAGAATCTCCCATCCATTGCGGATAGTAATTGTTATACTCCCCTCTTGCTGTTTTTGTGATAAAGCCGTTGGCGCTCTTATTGTCGTTCCACTTAAGATACTCTTTGTCAAATTGCCAGTCTAAAGCGCCTGCTACAGGTACTTTATCCGGATTAGGTCTGTGGTAGGTTACTTCGTAATTCTTAACGGTTGAAGATTTGCGGTATTCACTTCCTGCAATTTCATACCATTCATTATCGTCAGCGAGTCCGTTTTTATTAGCATCGTAGGCAACGTATACGCTAACAGGAGTAAATTTTACAGTTGAACTGCTGTTCATTCTAATTGTGAAGTCACGTTTTCCGTAGGTATTAATTACCGTATGGTCAAAACCAACACTAATAGAACCACCAAAAGTACCCAGGGGGATCATGCTTTCTTCCATAAGTTCTTCGCGAACTCTTTCTAAAACTTCTGCCTTTGTTGCAAATTCATAATTATCCATGCCATAGTGTGGAGAAGGCAAATAATCCAGAAGCGTTAATGCTTTTGAATTGTAAGTTTTACCCGTTTCCGAAACCGTAACTTTAGTCGAAGCTTGTTTGACTACTTTATCTACCGTTACTGTGAAATCTACGGTGTAGTTGTTTGCTAAAGGAGCTATAAAATGTAAAATTTTCGCATCACCGATAACCGAATCTTTAGTCGCTCCGGCTTTATCGGTTACCTTTAAGGTCCATTTGTATTGCGGAGTGAGTCCACTACCGTTTTCGATTACAACTTCGGGATTTACCTCTACTGCTTTGTATCTTTCTACGGTGTAATCTGCTTTTAAGCTTAATTTGATGGTGGGATCCACAGCTGGTTTTGGATCAATACTTACAGGATCCTCTTTTGGGTCGTCGGAACTACAGCCGAAAAAAGCATTGAAAGCCAACACATACAAACTATATTTTATATACTTTTTCATATCCTTATTCTTTTTCTTTTACTCTTTTTAGGTTGTATTTTTTTAATAAATGAAGATCTCCTGCTCCAGAAAATTTAGTCGCCATAGAAGACTGTTGAATGCATAATCCCATTGGTTCACTCACACAGTTCACTACTTTTATAAAATCTATACCGGGAAGATTTACTTTATTTCCTTTTTTATCAACTGCCCAATCAATGTCTATATCCGGGTTTATTGCATTCACATAACCCCACTCAGGAGCTGTGAAATTCCATAAAGTAGTCTGTGTAGGACGTACCGGTTTGAAATCAACATTCAATCTAATTCCTTCAAAAACAGTCGTTCCTTCGGCAATCCAGCTTGGGTAGTATTCTTTTTTAGTTTTGGCTCTTGGCAGGTAATACGATTCGTTCTGATTGTTCTCACAGAATAAATGTTCACGATCTGAAAAAGGATCATTCGGACCACTTACAACTACAGGTTTGCCTGCTGCCGGTCTATGGTAAGTAATTTTAAAATTCTTGATGGTAGTTTCCTTAGCATGACTGCTTCCTGCAATTTCAAACCATTCGTCCTCGTCCGGTTTTCCATTTTTGTTTTTATCATAAGCGATATAAATAAGTCCGGGTGCTGGTGGATTTCCTTTATCGGTTAAAACACCTCCGTAAACTCTAAAATCTTTTTGTCCCGGAACATTTACAACTGTATGGTCAAATCCAACTGTAATCGATCCTCCAAATCCACCTAAATCAATCGGATAACCAACACTGGTTTCGTTTATCCTTCCCAAGGCAATTTTCATTACGTCAGCTTTAGTGAATCCGGTCGTATACAAATCATTGGCAAACATGCCCGGTGCAGGATTAAAATCATAAATAGCAGTTATATAAGGATTGTAATTTTTAACTTCATTGGTTACGTTTACAATCGTTTTTTTACTTGCTTTTTTATCTGCTTCTTTTACGTTTAGAGTAAATTCATATGCCCCAGCGTATATGGCAATAAATCTTAAGTCTTTTGTATTTCCAACGATAGAATCTGTCTTTTGATTGACTGGATTTTTTGTCATTACCCATTCATAAGTCGGAGCACTGCCTTTAGCGGAAGCTGTAATATCTAAAACATTAAACGCGGCTACTTCATACTTATCCTGAAGTGTAATTGCTATTGGGTTTGCAACCTCTGCTTCAGCTTTGTCATTATCGTTACTGCATCCTATGCACAAGAAGGCAAAGGCAAGCAACAATAAATGGCTAACATTTTTTTTCATAATTTCTGATATAATAATTTTGGTTTATATTCTTTGTTTAAGGTCTGGTTGCGATATTTTCACCCAAAAGATGCAAATCTGTGGCACCCATTATTTCTGTCGAAGTTTCGCCTAACCATCCGGCTTGTTGGTTAAGACCGTTGTATACTTTCACAAAATCTATCCCTGGAAGATGAAGTTTCTTTCCGTCTTTATCGATTGCCCAGTCAATATCAATTCCGGAATCATTGTCGTTGTTTGGAGCATTATCTGCGTAGCCGTATAAAAAGGCATATTGCACGAAGTAACTTCCTTTACCACTTTCATCAACGGCATTATCCGGTAATCTGGTGCCTTTAAAAGTGATCGACTCCTGATTTCTAAGCCATTTTGGCCAGTAATCTAAAGAATGATTATAAGCATTATTTTGCACTAGATACCCGTTTTTTCCCTGATTGTCTTTCCAGTAGATGTATTCCATATCTACAAATCCTACACTTCCTGTTGTACCACCCGGAACTGGTATTTTGTTTGGATCAGGTCTGAAATACGTGATTTCGTAATTGTGAATCGCTTTCTCCAATTTATGACCTGCTCCTTCTATTTCGTACCATTCGTCGTCAGGAAGACCATTTTTGTTTTTATCATAAGAAACCATTATTACGCCAGCTTCACTGCTTCCTCCGCGCATAGTAGCGTCTGGTTTTGGATTCGCTTCTGCCCAAAATGCATTTCCTAATACTCTAAAATCACGTTTGCCTTTTATGTTCACAATAGTATGGTCAAAGCCGAAAACAATGTAACCTCCAAAGGCACCCAGCGAAAGCAAGTCTCCATTTTTCTTAGCCAGATAACTATTGGCTCTGCTCAGGATCTTTTCAAAAGGTTCTCCGTCATTGGCGGCTGGTAAATCATTTATGAATTGTCCCGGAGCGGGTTTGAAATCAAATACTTTGGCGATGTACGTTTTAAGTTCTTTGGTTTCTTTACTTACATTTACTTTCGCTTTTTGGGTCTGTACATTCCCTTTATCGTTTATAGTTACTGTTAATTCGTAAGTACCCGTTTCTGTTGCTGCAAATAAGGCTTCTTTTGCAGTTGCGTTAGCTAAAGAATAATTTTCTGATGGTGCTGTGGTTACGCTCCAACTATAGGTGGCTTCTGTGCTTACGATCCCTTTAGAAGTTACCGTTACTATTGCAGCCCTTTGTACGCTATACCCGGAATCATCTTGTCCTGTATTCCCGTTCTCTTTACTTTCGTCACCACCGGAACAATTTACAAGCAACAATACTGCCGGCAAAAGCAACACCAATCGGAACTGTTTTAAAGCTATTTTTAACATAATTTGGTTGTTTTAGTTTTTTAATATAAAAGCAATATGCGCGGGAATATTTCCTGCTGTTGTTTTCCATTTTAATTTGCCTTCAGGCGTGAAACAATAGATGTAGCCTGTCACCACATAATTCTGAGCGTCTGAAATGTATATTTCTTTGGTTTCCGGATTTACCTGAAGCCCATACGGAATCATAATCTGTTTCTCTGTTCCGTCTGTGATGATCTGATTGCTGATGATCTTTTTAGTTCTCGTGTCTAATATGCCATAACTTACCTTATTACTATTCGTGAGATAACTCCATGAAACACCATAGAAATAGAGCAAATCATCGACGATACACATTCCGGAAACCGGAAAGTCCAATTGCATTTTTTTCTCGTCAGTTTTGGTGTCGATAACAAAAAGGTTTGAAGGTGTATCATAATAGTCACCGCGGGAACTCACATAAATATCACCACGACTGTCTATTTGCATACTAAAGAGATTTATACCCACGTCTATTTTTTTGACCTCAGTAAAGGTTTCCAGATCAATTACAGATACAGTTCTGTCGTAATTAGGTACACGGTAACCTCCTGAATTTGCTACATACAATTTGCCATTGTGTACGACCATTTGTTCCGGTTGATAGCCCACTTTTACTTTTCTTTTTATTTCTAATGTCGTAGTGTCGATCTCGGCTACAAAGCCAATTTCGGCATTGGGATCAATAGCTACGGGGCCTGAGTAGGAACTCACATAAGCCTTATTTTTGTAGAAAGCCATATAACGGCAATTGGGGACATCAATTTTTTTGATTCGTTTTGCTGTCCACTTGTCTATTACTTCTATTTTGTTCGAGCAGTTTATCACGGCGTAAACCTTGTTCCCGTATATTTTTATATCATTACCTACGTCTCCTAACTCTTTTACAACTGTCGGATTGCGTTCAGAATAAATATCGGTTGTATAGTTTCCGGTCCTGTAATTAAAGATGTCTATACTGGCCCTGTTCATCCCCATATTACCTTCGTTAAGGAGGTAAAAACCTTCTATTTTTCCGTCATTTCTTGGTGCGGCAACATTTTTGTCTGAGGATAGAAAAATGGTTTCGTCTTCTCTGCAGGAAGTAAAAGCAAGAGCGATAAATAAACTTAGCAGTATTTTTGAAAGGTTCTTTTTCATAGCGCAATACTTATTATAAATTTAAACGTACGACCCGGCATAGGGTAATTGTAGATCACCTCATAGTGTTGATTGAATGCATTGTTAACTTCTACAGTTCCTTTAATTTTATAATTTTTAACTGCGAAAGCTTTCTGTACCGAAAAATCGTGGGTGTACCAAGGCTGTACTTCATTAACCTTTATGTTGTTTACGTTTCCATTAAAACGTTTCCCTACATAGATATAACTGTAGTTGAAGTTCCATGATTCGTAGTTGGCGTTTAGTATTCCCGATCCGCTGTGCCAAGGCGTATAGGGGATTTGGTCTCCGTAAGATGAAATTTCTAAGCCTGCGAATTTTGTATAATCTCTGCTTTCAGAATAGGTATAAGTCAGATTGGCGACTAAGTTTAGTTTGTTAAAATGAGTTCCCATATTCAGAACAGATTCGACTCCTTTTCCTTTAACTTGTCCGATATTGGTCATCATCCAGCGGAATAAATTTCCGGTTGGTGCTGCTACGATCTTATCTTTGGTATTGGTATAATAACCGTCAACCTGAATCGAAAAGGCATCAAAAAAACCTTTCCCTACAGGCAAATTGTAGGTAAAACCAAGGTCGTACTGGTTCATATATTCCGGTCTCAAAGTACTGGAGCCAACCATGGTGTAATACAAATCATTAAAAGTGGGCATTCTGAAAATACGTTTTGCAAACGCTCTTAGATTAAAATCATGTCCTTTAAATGGAGTGTAACCCAAAAACAACGCAGGTGTTACTTCTGTTTTATCCGGAGCTTTTGCATTGTAGCGGACCTCTTCTTGTACATGCGTGCCTACAAGACTTCCCAAGACTTTAAGTCCTCCAAGTCGGTACGAACTGGCAAGAGAAACTAAGGCCGTATAACGTTGTGGATAAGAAAATAAGGTTTGGATTCCTTTTCTTGTTGCATTTAATCGGTTGTATTGCAAATCTGTGGATAATGACACATCCCACGTTGGCGTTATACTGTACATATTAACAGCGGAGAAATAGATTTCCTGTTGGTAGTAACTATCGTCGGATTGGGCGCCTTCGGTTACTGTTTCTCCTAAAATTTTGGTCGTATCTCGAGCAACATAATGTGTGTAATCGTAGCCGTATTTTGCTCTGGCCTGAAATTTATACTTCTCGCTAACTTCTTTCACTAAGAAAGCCTGAGCGAAAAAATTCTTATCATATTGCCTGAAACCGTCTTTGAACTTATTCGCCACAATAGCTCCCGGTGCTCCCCTATCTGAATCGTAATAATACACCTTGGCATCCCAGGAACCTTTATTTATTTTCCCGTAAAGCCCTGATTCTACTCTTAAAGCTTCAATATCACTGTTCATTCGGGTCGCTGTAGTATCATAAGCCAAAGAACCATCCTGATTGTTTCTGGTGTATCTGTATTTGTACTGCCCATTAGACTTGATGTATTCCGAACTTACACTCATGCTTACTTTATCGCTCAACTTCTGTTCCCATCGGAATGAAGGATTGATATAGTTGATAGACATCGTTTTGTAACGTACTAAAAGATTCGTTTTTTTTGTGCCTTCAAAAACAGGTCGTTTCGTTCTTAAGTAAATCGTAGAAGCCGCAGCAAAGTCTTTGGCAGATTGAAATATTTCGCTTTTTTGTCCGTTGTACATGGTTAAAGATTCCATGTCGTCTAAGGAATATTTCCCTAAATCTGTAACTCCGTTTTGTGCATTACCCAGTTGAATTCCGTCATAAAAAACACCTACATGATGGGTTCCCATATTACGTACATCAACCGTTTTAAGGCCACCAAGTCCGCCATAGTCTTTGATTTGGGTTCCTGCAAAATACCGTAGTGCGTCGGCAACGTTATGACTGGCCAGGTTTTCGAGTAATTTCCCTGAAAGCGTTTGTACGGGAATTACCTCCTGATAGGGTTTTGATTTTAAGATTACCTCCTTTAAAACCCGTAAACTGTCCTTTTTTACCTGAGCTTGAGGTAAAAACGGGATCAATACAATAAAAAAGAATACAAGCGTTTTTGTGGTATTATGCATCACTGATTTTATTAAATAAACTTTCAGAGATGTAAATAACAAGAAGCAATAAGACACATTCCGACTATAAAAATAGCAGGGAATATTCTTGTTCTTCAACTTTATACCACGAAAGTCTTAAACTATGTGATTATGGCAGGTCTCCTGACTTATTCTATCTTTAAATCAGCCTTCCCATCGCTGTAGCAAACAGTGGCATTAGAAACGTTTAAAGACTTATATAGAACTTACAGTAGCGGGTCTGCTCAGGATTTACACCTGATTCCCTTTTAACTATTCTCTAAAAAAACTTAGAAAAATAGACCAAAATCTGCGGCAAATATACAATTATCTTTATAATATTAAGAACTATTTAATACAATTGCTCTTACCCTAATAAAATAAAAACATCTTCCGAGTGAAAAGACTTTTAATTACTGGTATCTTATTGAATCCAAATAAGTAGAAAACAACAAAAAAAAATAAAACCAAAAAGCCGAAAACGTAAGTTTCCGGCTTTTTAAATTTTTGGAATTTGGAATTCACATTATTGTCATTTCGACGAAGGAGAAATCACACACGCTGAGCACGCACTGTATGGAATATTGGATGTAATTTCTCCTTCGTCGAAATGACGAAAAAAACAAATTAGCGTTTGGAATTTGGAATTCAGACTATTCATTTCTAGGTACGAGAAATCACAATAGTATTTTCGCTTAAGAAAGGAAAATCTTTGTCGAGTTACGTGTGTGATTTCTCCTTTGTCGAAATGACAAAAAAAGGGGCTGAAATTCCAATACTAAAATTCCAAGTTCCATACTTCTCCCAAATGTCACCCTGAGCGAAGTCGAAGGCTTATTCCCGAAATCGCCTATCTTTTAAACATAATGCCTCTAAATTCGAAATGACAAAAAAAAACAAATTAGCGTTTGGAATTTGGAATTTCAAATATTAAATTTTAACTCCTCTTATCCGGTCTGATAATCATTCTCAAAGACTGATCTCGTGCAAAATAAGCCACCATCCAGTTCCAGAACGTATTCAGTCTGTTTCTATAAGTAATCAACGATATTAAGTGTATAAACAACCAAATAATCCAGGCGAAAAATCCTTTAAAATGCCATTTTGGACTTGGTAAATCTACTACCGCTTTATTTTTCCCTATAATAGCCATCGAGCCTTTATCGTTGTAAGTAAAAGCTTTAAGAGGTTTGTTGTGAACCATCGCTTTAAAATTCTTAGCCAGATTTAACCCTTGTTGAATGGCAACCTGAGCTACCTGAGGATGCCCGTCGGGGAATTTTTGATCTCCGGCTAAAATAGCAGTATCGCCAATGGCATATACATTTTCAAGACCATTCACTTTATTGTATTGATCCGTTGCCATACGTCTGCCACGACCATAACTTTCTGTTGGAATACCCTCAAAAAGTTTAGCCGAAACACCGGCTGCCCAAATTAGATTTTTGGTCTGAATCGTTTCTCCGTTAGCAAAATGAACGGTATCATTAATATAATCGGTAACACGGCTGTTTAGTTTTACTACAACTCCCAGTTTGGTTAACGCTTCTAAAGTATCTTTTTGTGAAGCTACACTCATTGGAGCCAGTAAAGCATCTCCTCCGTCTACTAAATAGACATTGCTGGCAGATGTTTCTAATTCCGGATATTCTTTGAGTAATATATTTTTACGCATTTCAGCAAACATTCCTGAAACTTCCACTCCGGTAGGTCCTCCACCGGCTACCACAATCGTTAGTAATTTACGGCGTTTGCGAATATCTTTGGTTATAGCGGCTTTTTCGAGGTTTTTAAGCAACGTATTTCGCATTTCGATGGCATCATTTAAGGTTTTCATCGGAATGGCGTTTTTCATCACGTTTTCCATGCCAAAATAACTAGTTTCTGCTCCTGTGGCAAAAACCAGATAATCGTAGCTCAATTCGCCATTGTTTAAGATTACTTTATTCTCTGCAGGAACTACAGAAACCAGTTCTCCTAAACGAAATTGAAGGTTCTTTTTGCCTGCAAAAAACTTTCTATAGGGATAACTAATGCTGGAAGGTTCCAGAAAAGCGGTTGCAACCTGATATATTAGTGGTGGGAAAAAATTGTAATTGTTCTTGTCTACAAGTGTAACTTGAATTTGAGGTTGATTTACAAGTTCCTTCGCCAGATTTATACCTGCAAACCCACCTCCAATAATGACTATTTTCATATATATTGTTTTACGAATAAGATAATTTTCTTTTAAAAATCACCTTAAAAGTACAATATAATTAAACAGCTACAAAGCCAACATATCTTACTTTTTGAATTTTTTAACAGGTTTTTCAACTACATCGATTTTGTTCTGCAAAACATAATTTGCTAACAGTTTTTCAATCAACTCCTCTTTGGTTAAATGATGAAAAACAGTTTTCACTTTTGTTTTTAATTCAGCAGAAAGATCATGATTCGGTTTGGTTTTGAAAATTTGTTTTGCCCAAAGAAGTGTATTGTTCTCCTCTAAACTTACTGCTGTTGGTTTTTTAAATTCAATGAATTTTAAATCCAATTCTTTTTCAAATTCAGCAATTTCAGCCACTTCCTCCTCTTGCAGAACGGTTAAAGAAAGTCCTTTTGCACCTGCTCTGGCTGTTCTTCCACTTCTGTGAACGTAAGCTTCGTAAGTATCCGGTAAATGATAGTTGACTACATAAGAGATTTCTTTTACATCTATTCCTCTGGCAGCCAAATCTGTAGCAACCAAAATATTGATATGTCCTTCACGAAATTGCTCCATAATTCGATCACGAATTCCTTGTGACAAACTACCGTGAAGTGCTCCTGAAGAAAAACGGTTTATAGCCAGATTTTTAGCCAGTTTGTTTACTGCTGCTTTGGTTTTACAGAAAATAATTCCGCGTTCCCCTTCTCTGGAATTCAAAAAGTGCATTAGTACATCCAATTTTTCAATCGGATCAACCACTATGTATTCGTGATCAATTCCCTGATTACCAATTGTCTCCATATTGGCACTAACCTGAACTACATCTTTGTGTAAATAATTCTGAACCAGTTGCTTAATTGTTCCGGGCAAAGTAGCTGAGAACAATAAAGTACGGTGTTTTTTAGGCAATTCGGCAATGATTTCGTCTAAGCTTTCTTTTAGAATAGAGACCATTTCGTCCGCTTCATCTAAAACCAAAAATTTTGTTTGTTTTAAGTCAACAGCTTTGCGTTGAATCAAATCAATTAAACGTCCCGGAGTTGCTACAACAATATGGGTTGGTTGTGCAAGACGTTCCATTTGTGGTTTTATTGGGATTCCACCACAAGTAGCTGCAATAGAAAGATTTGGAATGTGTTTTCCAAAATCTTCCAGATTTCTGAAAATCTGATGTCCAAGTTCTCTTGTTGGCACCAAAATAACAGCCTGAACAATTGGCGATGTGGTATCGATCAATTGCAATAATGGCAATCCAAAAGCTGCTGTTTTTCCGGTTCCGGTTTTGGCTAAACCTACCAGATCGTGAGTTTCAGCCAAAAGAAGCGGAATCGTTTTTTGTTGTATTTCTGTTGGCTCAACAATATTCAATTCGCTTAACGCTTTTAAAATTGGCGCTGAAATTCCTAATTCTGAGAATGGTTTAGACATGTTTTTTTTATTTTAAATTTATGAGTTTAGATTCCGGATTTACCTCTGGTCTCTAAATTATTGAACCATTAAGGGATTAAGTTTCATTAAGCGTTGAACTTAATTTTTCTAAATACCTTAATGGTTTATTCTTGAATGAAATTCCAATTTTTTAAATTCCAAATTCCAACTGAGGGGCGCTCGCTTCGACTTCGCTCAGCGGGACAACCTGAAACTTGAAACTTGAAACCTGAAACTTAGAAACTTTCGCTACTCTCAGTCCGGCTCGTTCATGATTTTCTCGCGGTATTTTTTACCGATTAGCAGAACCATTTTTAGTTTGTAATCGTCAACCAGCCATTCGCGGTAGTTTTTACTACATTGACTTAGACATTTTGCGTAACGTTTGATACGGCAATCGATATCGTCATCTAATTCTTTACCAAGAGATTTTGCTTCTTGCAAAGTTTCTGTATTGTCTACACACATTGAAGCGTGTTGCTCTAGTGATTTGTCTAATACTACTTTTGAACGTAAGTTTTGCTTGATGATTAGTTTGTGCTCTTCATCAACATCAAAAGTTACATCTGCAGTTTTACTGAATTTTGCGCGTAATTCCGGTGGCATGCTGTATTTGAAATACAATTCAATTTCCGTATCATCACGAAGGTTTTCAAGGTAAAACTCAGGGGATTTAAAGATGTGTTGCCAGTTTACCGGCTCACTCCATAAACCAAAACGAGCAGCATTATTACCTAAATCGATTACTGTAAACTCGTCTTTACCAGGTAATTTACGAGATCCACGACCAATCATCTGGTAGTATAAAGTTAATGATTTTGTTGCTCTGTTTAAGATAATAGTTTCAACTGTTGGCTCATCAAAACCTGTGGTCAAGATTCCAACCGATGTTAAAATCGCGTCCGGAGTCTTTTTGAACCATTGTAAGATGTCTTTACGTTCTTCAGAACTACTTGTATTATCAAGGTGTCTGATGTCGTAACCTGCTTCTCTAAACGTTTCATATACATACAATGAGGTATGAATACCATTATTGAAAATCAAGGTCTTTTTTCCTAACGAACGTTCTGTATAAGCATGCAAGAGTTTTTCCTGCATGATGGTGTTGGTATATAAATCGTCAGATGATTTTACGGTGTAATCTCCATTAATACCCACTTTAAGCGACGTTAAGCCTACATCATAACTGTATGTGGTAGCACGCGCCAAAAATCCTTTGTCAATCAATGAACTAATGGTATCACCCACAATAAGTTCATTATAACTTTGGTGCATTGGTAATTTTATATTCGAACTCAAAGGAGTTGCTGTTACTCCAAGAATAAAAGCGTTTTTGAATGAGTTTAATAACTTACGGAATGAGTTGTAGTGTGCCTCATCGATAATAACCAAACCAATGTTGTCAAGGTGTAGCTTCTCGTCGTTGATACGGTTTTTTAAAGTCTCAACCATTGCCACAAAACAAGAAAAATCGTTCTGATCCGGTAATTCTTTTACTTTACTATTGATGATTTTATTTGAAACTCCAAAGCCTTTCAGCATTTTCGAAGTCTGTTTGCAAAGCTCGATACGGTGGGTTAAAACAACTACTTTTTTATCATTATTAGCCAAATAGCGACGAACGATTTCAGAAAAAATTACTGTTTTTCCTCCACCGGTCGGTAATTGATATAATAAGTGATGTTGAGTAGGAGCATTGTCTAAACGATCAAAAATGGCATCGATGTCACCTTTTTGGTATGCATAAAGTTCTTTTTTCTCTTCTCTTTCTATTTCTAAAGTGTTTTGAGACATTGTAAATTTTTGGATTTTTGCAAAAGTACACCTAAAAAACAGTTTTTCATCTTATTTTAACTTAAAATAAATGATTCTTTTTAATAAGATTTTTTATAGGAAGTGTTTTTATTGGTCGATTTTCTCCAAAAGTATCTCAAATTCGTAGCTGTTTTTCCACTTTTGTTGCATTGTTTCTTGGTAAACAGAAACGATTCTGGTCTTAAATTCACTCAAAATACCATTAGAAATGGTAAAATGCACGAGCTGCTCAAAAGAATTCAACATGCTTTTAAAAAACAATTCCTGCTTGATCGGGTTTTGAGCGGAATAAGTTTGTGCGATTTCAATATTATACAGCATCACATCTGCAATTACAAACGGATCAACTCCCAGTGAAATAAAATGTTTGATGTATTTCTGTGCCACAGAGCGACGCATTTTTGCTTTTGGCCGCCTCTTGGCCTGTGGCTTTTTTATCGGAAAATATTCCTGCGAAATCTTAACCTTACACTCCTGTAAAAGCTTATCTTCTTTTGGATTAAAAGCAAAATCATAATAGGTTTTTACGGGACTGAATTTCTCATACAATTCGATAATTTGTTCTTCGAGTTGTTCTTTATTTAATTCTGCCAAGTATTTTTTTAAATCACGTTTACTCATTATCAAAGTTTAAGATTGTAAAAGTAAATTACTTTTGGGTTTCATACTCATAATGCCGACGATAATACTTAATTTTGCCTGTATAAACTCAAAAAACAAATACATGCTCAAGATTTTTAAAGTTACCGCAATTTTAGAAGGAATCTCTTTTTTAGTATTAATAGCCAATATGCTTTTTCTTAAAACAAACAATCCGGAACTCTACCACACTATAGTGCGCCCTTTCGGAATGGGACATGGCGTGTTATTTATTGCTTATGTTGTCTTAGCCTTTTTATTGAAAAAATCTCAAAACTGGGATTTAAAAACTTTCGCCATCATTCTAATCGCTTCTTTAATTCCTTTTGGAACTTTTTATATTGAAAAAAAATATTTAGAGCACAATGCATAAACTTTTGGATAAAATATTTAATTCTTTATATCCTGTTTTTAGAGATTGGGGAATGAGTCGCAACTTTGCGTCTTATGTCAGCCTGATTTTTAATATCATCATCTTGGTGGTGCTGGCTTATATTATTTATTATGCCGCCAAGTTTCTTTTGGTAACGTTGACAGCTGTTTTTGCGCAACGTACCAAAACAAAATTTGACGATTATTTAATTCAGAATAAAACAACGAGATATACCGCTTATCTGATTCCGTTTTTTTTCATTTTTAAAGCCGTTCCCGTAATCTTAGATAAATACGAATACTGGGAATCTATTTTTGGAAAAATTGTTGGGGTTTATATTGTTTTGCTGGGTCTATGGATCGTTCGCACCATTTTTAATTCCCTACGCGATTATTTAAAGCAAAAACCGGAATACAGCGACAAGCCAATTGACAGTTTTGTTCAGGTCATCATGATCGTACTTTGGATTTTTGGTGTTGCCATTATTATTTCGAAATTATTCGGAATAAAACAAGGCGAATTACTGACTATCTTAGGGACGCTTTCGGCGATTATCATCTTGATATTCAGAGATACTATTTTAGGATTTGTATCGAGTGTTCAGGTAGCCATAAACGACATGGTTCGAATTGGTGACTGGATTACAATGGATAAATTTGGCGCTGATGGTGATGTTATTGAAATTAACCTGACAACGGTAAAAGTTCGAAATTTCGACAATACCATAACCACAATTCCAACCTACGCTTTGAGTTCCGATTCCTTTCAGAACTGGCGCGGGATGCAAAAATCAGATGGAAGACGTATCAAAAGGCATGTTTTAATAAAGAGCAGCAGCATTCGTTTTCTGAACGATGAAGATCTGAATCAGATGAAAAAAGTACAGCTGATTAGCCCTTATATCGAAAGCAGACAGGCAGAAATTGAAAAATACAATGATGTACGCGGTATAGACAAAACTTTAGCGCTAAACGGCCGAAACATGACGAATCTTGGATTGTTTCGCAAATACATCATGCAGTATTTAATTACGCATCCAGGACTTAATAAAGACATGCATATGATGTGCCGTCAATTGCAATCTACTGCTCACGGTGTTCCGTTAGAGATATACGCTTTCTCAAGTGATAAACGTTGGGCCAATTACGAATACATCATGGCCGATATTTTTGACCACGTCATGGCTTCTGTAGAATATTTTGACCTTGAAATCTTCGAACTGCCTTCTAAGATAGGACATCTCGATTAGATATTTTTTTTCTAAACCATATAAGTTATATAAGTTCATATTAATTGGAGTCAAAAATAAGCGCAAAGCTTAAATGGACTTATGTAACTTATATGGTTTAAAACCTCGTCTTTTCTCTAATCTTATTTCTTTATAAGTCATATAAGTTCATGTAAACTGGAGTCAAAAAATTAGCGCAAAGCTTAAATGGACTTATATAACTTATATGGTTTAAAACCTCGCCTTTTCTCTAATCTTATTTCTCTATAAGTCATATAAGTTCATGTAAACTGGAGTCAAAAAATTAGCGCAAAGCTTAAATGAACTTATATTAACCGGAGTCAAAAATAAGCGCAAAGCTTAAATGGACTTATATAACTTATATGGTTTAAAATTTAAAAACCTTTCCTTACTGTTTTACCTCTTCAAAGACAAATCTTCCGTTCTTGTAATCTATCGGTACATCGGGAACATAACAAGGGAGATTCATATAGGTACCTACTACTCCACTTCCTAAAATCAGTTTGTTGTCTTTTTTAAGGAGTGCCAAAGGAACCCTTTTCCAACTACCTCCAAAGGTGATGTAATGGTAATCTCCGCGCAAGATATTTTCTTTAATATCTCCTCTTACATCTCCGGAGTCTTTTCCGATTTTGTAATGCAAGATTTCGTATCGCCCATAAAATCTCTTATTATTCATTTTTAACCGCAGAATTGCAGTGTCTTTGTTATTTACAGCGCGGTATAAAACACTTCTGTACGAGTCCTGACCTTCTTTTGAATTGCAGGATAATAAAACGACAACAACTAATAAAGAAACAATTTTAAGGGCTTTTACCATTACTTAATTTTTTATTATAAACGATCTTTTACAAACTCAATTTGTGTCTTTCCGTGTGCCAACGGCTTTCCGTTTTCGTCCAGATTAACCATTGTGGTATTATCAATTGTAATGATGATTTCACGCGTCATCATATTTCTTACTGCACATTTCAAAACCAAAGAAGTAGTTCCGAATTTAACTACATCAATTCCGATCTCCACAATGTCACCTTGTTTAGCCGAACTCTTAAAATTTATTTCGGACATGTGTTTCGTAACGACTCTCTGATTTTCTAATTGGATAATGCTGTACAGCGCCAGCTCTTCATCTATCCAGGCTAATAATTGTCCGCCAAACAAAGTCCCGTTAGGGTTTAGATCTTCGGGTTTAACCCACTTTCTGGTGTGAAATCTCATAAATTTTATAGTATATTAACAAAAATAGGTTTTTATTACGGGATTTTTTCGTTAATTTTAAAGAAAAAACATGATGGACAGAGATACTTTTTTAAAAGAATTCAGAGGCGAAACTTTAGGAACAGTAAGTGCTCAGTCTTCACCAGATGAGCTGTTCCAAAATCAGACCATCCGACCGGTTTTAAAACTCCAAAACGATCTTTTTGTAGCCGTTTTTATCAATTATGTGAATAAAAACAAAGCTGATTTTTATTCGTATACCGTCGAAAAAAAATTGCAAACCATCGAAAACTCCATTCAGAAAGACATCAAATTCAGAAATTCTCTAAAAGGAATGGTCATTGCTTTCTTTACAGTTGACGAATACAATACCTACATTCAGAATTCTTCCAGCTTAAATAAAAGAATGATGAATTTAGTGATTGATCGTTTGAAAAGTCAGGTGCAGTTGTTTGAGTTGCAATCTAATTAAGGGAGAGGTTGTTTTTGTTTCAGGTTTCAGGTTTCACGTTTCAGGTTAAAACTGTGACTGTTGTTTTTGTCACGAATTTCACGAATTGACACGAATTAATTCGCTTAAGCCTTGAAATTTGTGGCGAAGAAAAAAATAGCCACAGGTTAAGGGATTAAAATGATTAAGCAATCTGTGCTAATCTTTTTAATCTGTGGCAAAAAAAATAATTCGTACCAATTCGCGAAATTTGTGGCGAAGAAAAAAATAGCCACAGATTAAAGGATTACATTGATTAAGTAATCTGTGCGAATCTTTTTAATCTGTGGCAAAAAAAACAATTCGTATCAATTCGAAAAATTTGTGGTAAAGAAAAAAATAGCCACAGATAAAGGATTACAATGATTAAACAATCTGTGCGAATCTTTTTAATCTGTGGCAAAAAAAATAATTCGTGCCAATTCGCGAAATTCGTGGCAAAAAAAAAGAGCCATCTCAATACTCGAGACAACTCTTCTTTTTTAAATAATATCATTTACAAATAACGCTCCTGAAAAACGTTCTGGTGATGCTTCTGATGCCCAATTATTACAAAACCTAAGGCACGAACTGAGATCAGGTTATTTGAAGCTGTTCCGATAGCTTTAAGTTGCTCTGCGGACAAACTTTTATAAAATAACAAATTTGAATGTCGCAATGCCGAAAATTCAGTTAACAAATCCTGAATACTTCTTCCGTTAGAATTGGTGTTCTCCACATATTCATTTTCGTCAAAACTTTGTAATGGCGTTTTATCGTATCTTGAAAATCGCAAAGCGCGGTAAGCAAAAATACGCTCCGTGTCAATTATATGCTGAATAATGTCTTTGATTGTCCACTTCCCTTCTGCGTAACGATAATCAAATTTATCCATTGGAATATTTTGCACAAATTTGATAAAAGCATGAAGCGAAATTTCTAATTCTTCTATCAAATTCACCTCTCCGGCTTCGCGGACATAACCTGCAAACCCACCTGAGTATTCGTTTTCTAATAATTCGCTTGAATTCATTTTCTATACTTTTTTGTTTTTAAATCAATTTTTCACTCCTATTGTTACGCTGAATTTCTACTTGCATTTGTATTTCCGAAAAGCGATCTCGTAACAATTTTTTCGTATACTTTGATCAGCTCCTCATTGCCTCCGTTTTCTTTATTCAGTTCGTTAATACGCAATAAAGCATATTGCTGTATCGTTAGCAAAGGCAAAACAATACGTTCTCTAATCTGAATGGATGCTATACCGTCAGGGTAATTCTCCATTAACGTTTTGTGGTCTGCTATTTTAAGTAAAAGGCGTTTCGTTTCTACAAATTCATCGTAAATAATTTGCCAGAATTCACCAAACTCAGGGTCTTTTCTCATATAAGCTGTCAACGGGAAAAATGATTTTGCCAAAGACATCATACTGTTTTCAAGCAGCGTTCTAAAGAACAAAGAATTGTGATACAGATCGTATACTTTATCCCACTGATTTGTATCTTCAAAATGTTTCAGGGCAGCTCCTACTCCAAAAAAACCGGGTACATTTTGTTTTAACTGACTCCATGAACCCACGAATGGAATAGCACGTAAATCAGCAAAATCCAATTGCTCTGACTTACTTCTTTTAGATGGACGGCTTCCGATATTGGTTTTAGAATAATACTTTAAAGTACTCATCTTTTCCAAATAGGGAATAAATTTAGGGTGATTTTTAAAACTTAAATATTTATCATAGCCTAACTCGGCTAATTGTGTCAGAATCGCTGTTTCGTCGGCACTTAGTTCATTTTTTTCTTTGCTAAAAACCTGATTGGTAACTCCTGCGCTTAATAAATTTTCAATATTATAACGACAAGAATCTAAAGTCCCAAAATTAGAACTGATCGTTTGTCCTTGTACGGTGATCTGAATTTCGTTATTTTCAATTTTTGGCCCTAAAGAAGCATAAAATTTATGTGTTTTTCCACCACCACGCGCTGGAGGTCCACCACGACCATCAAAGAAAATTACTTTGACATTGTATTTTCTTGAAATATCTGTTAAAGCGATTTTTGCCTGATAAATACTCCAGTTTGCCATTAAATAACCACCATCTTTAGTTCCGTCAGAGAAACCAAGCATGATTGTTTGTTTGCTTCCTCTCGCTTGTAAATGTTTCGCATACTCCGGATTAGTATACAATTGCTCCATAATTTCATGAGCCTTTTGTAAATCATCCACAGATTCGAACAGCGGTATAATATCAACCGTAGGATTTTCCCAGTTATTTAAACGGATCATGGCAAAAGTTTCCATTACATTCAAAGCACTTTCGTTGTTGCTAATAATATAGCGATTAGCGCCCGACTCGCCATTTGCATTTTGAATGGCTTTTATAGTTTGCACCGATTCTAAAGTAGATTTTGTGATTTCGTTCTCAAAATCATTCGGATCTAACGCTCCTTTTACCTGTGAGAGCACTACTATTTTTTCGTTTTCAGACAGGTCAAAATAATTATCCGGGAATACTTTTGATCCTGAATTTAAATAATGATCTACGACATCTTTAAATACAACATTGTGAATTTTACTATTCTGGCGTATATCTAAAGTTGCAAAATGGAATCCGAACAGATTAATTTTTACCAAAAAAGCTTCCAATTCATCTAAATATAACGACTGGTGTTTTTCTATAATGATGCTTCTGATTTTATTCAGTTGTGCCAATAATTCTTCTAATGTAATGTAAATTTCACCTTTAGAATAAAAAACAGAACGGTAAAGTTTATGTTCAAGTTCCGTTACCAAAGTATCAACACCTGAGAACGTTAGCTTTCGTTTTAACTTTCTCATTTCAACATAATAACACTTTAAAATAGAAGTACGTAAACGCTCTGCTACTTTTAAAGTAATCTCTGTTGTTACAAAAGGATTTCCATCTCGATCCCCTCCCGGCCAGAATCCAAGTTTGATTAATTGGTTTTGTATGGCTTCACCATGAAGGAGGTTTTTTTGTAAATAATGAACAATTTCGCCTGAAGTTTCGTAGAAAACATTTTCAAGATACCAAATCAAACTAACCGCTTCATCATAAGGATTTGGTTTTTCGTTTTGAATAAAAGGTGTTTTTCCAAGCTGTGCTAAAAGCTGTTTGATTTTAAGCAAATCATTCAATCGAATCGCTTCTGTTAAATCGTTTATAATCCCTAAAACAGGCCCAGGGTAAAACTGTGTCGGATGCGCTGTTAAAACCGTTCTGACGTTAAAATTTTCAAGAAATTCAATAAGTTCATCGTCTTTCTCTTTCGCGTCTGATCTTTCTTTAATATCACGAAGCGATCCGCGTCCTTCCATATTGTTTACTTCGGGAAAAGCGGCGTCTTCAATAGCATCAAAAAGTACAATTTGACGTTCTATGTATTGAATAAATCGAAACATTAAGTCGATTTTTTCACTCTCAGAGCCGTTGTTTAAATACTTATTAGAAAAGAAATCGAAAATTTCCTTTGGTGTCTCCTGTTTTTTAAAACCCGTTTCACAAGTTTCTGTAAACAAAGGCAGTAAAACACCTGTATTATCAATAGAATCAAAAGGTAATGTTATAAAAACACTATTATAAATATGATATTTTGAGAGAACGTCCTGATTAAAACGTTCAATTTTAGGTAACGTGTACATAATTGTGTTGTAGTTGGTTGGTTAATTAGTCATAAAAAAACCCCAAGAATAAACTTGAGGTTATATTTTAGTATAGCATTCAAGAAAGTATTACATATTTTTAAAAATAGTATGCATCAAACGCTTCTTATCGTTTATACTTTCTTCTAATGAAATCATTGTTTCTGTTCTGTAAACTCCTTCGATATCATCGATCATAAAGATTACTTCTTTTGCATGCTTGGTATCTTTTGCTCTGATTTTGCAAAAAATATTGAATTTTCCCGTAGTAACTGAAGCTACAGTTACGAATGGAATTTGATTGATTCGCTCTAATACAAATTTAGTTTGTGACGTGTTATTAAGGAATACCCCCACATAAGCAATAAATGAATACCCTAATTTATCATAATCTAAGGCTAAAGAAGATCCCATTATTATCCCCGCGTCTTCCATTTTTTTTACCCTAACATGTACTGTTCCAGCAGATATCAATAGTTTTTTTGCAATGTCAGTAAACGGAACTCTCGTATTGTCTATTAACATATCTAAAATCTGGTGATCTACTTCATCTAAACGAAATTTACTCATAATTCTTTAATTAATATTACTAATTGCTATTACAAAGTATAAAAATATGCATAAAAAATAACAAATTCACATAAAAACTAAGTTTTTATCAACCCGTTAACAAATTTAATATTTTTATTTAAATAAAAATCTGCTTTTTGATTCAAATTCGGAAAATTATTAAAGTCATCAGAATAACTCGCTCCTTCAGCATCATATTCAAAATGTCCAAAATAATTCTCTAATTCACCTACTTCAACTATATAGGCATTGAACTCAATCTTATTTCCAATCAATTCTTCTCTGTATTGTGCGACAAAATTCGTAATTATTTCAATACCATCATAATTTATTTTGACATTTTTATACATAAAATCATAAAAAACGACTTTATTTTGTGAAATATTCAAATAATCATAAAATCTGTTATGAACTAAATCGTTTTCGGAAAGTATTTTAAAACTTGAAAAAAGTGAGAAAAATAGGAACTTCCGAGTGATTTCGCGGCTGTAGTCGTTTCTATAGTGGCCTGCTTCAAATAAAATCGTCGGTACGCCTAAAAATTGAAACGTATCTCCTATGCAATTAATGTTAAATGAATCATCAAAACGACCGATTTGTCCGGGAATATATTCCTGCAAAACATCGTTTAGACCGGCTATTAAATTAATCGCCTGTAATCGGGTGGGATTTACTTCTCTTTCTTCATTATAAGAAGGGGCCAGAAAAGAAAGGGTTGCAGGTTTTCCGGTATCTCCCGCTCCAAAAATAGTACGCTGATCGTGCAGGTTAAAACAATAATCCGGTTTAAATTCTTCAAATACTTTTCTGAGAACAATACTCTCCGGCTGCGTAAGATTCTGAGAATCACGGTTCAGGTCTATCTTATTGGCGTTTTCACGTGTGTAAAGTGCCGCTCCGTCAGGATTTAGAATTGGAATACAATAAAAAGTAAATGTTTCAAGCATTTTAAGCGCAATATCAGATCCGCTGTTAAGGACATTGATGAAATCAAAAAGTGCTTTTGTTGTTGTACTTTCATTTCCATGCATTTGAGACCACAGATAAATCCGTGTTTTACCTGTCCCAATTTCATAGCTATAGATGGGTTTATCCAAAACTGATTTGCCAATAACCTTAACCTGATTGTTCGTATTAAGCTTATCTAATAAAGGCTGAATATGGTCTAAAGTCAAATAACGACCTTCTATTGATTGTTCTTTGTATTGGTTAAATAATTCTTCTAATTTCATTGTCTTTTGATTAGTTTACAAAAGTAAACATCTTTATTTTTACAATTGTAAATAATCGAAAAAAGAATAAATTTAGAAATGTAAACACAATTTATCAATTTGTTTAGGAATCTTGCAACTCCAGTATTATCAATTACTCCTAATGTTAATTATTACAATTAAACATTTAAAAATCAACTACTTAAAACACTTAACATAAAGTAATAAACTATATATTTTCACCTTTCTATTCTAATTTCCAACTGTAAAATAGGTTGTCTGATTCCTTTTAATTACATTTGTAAATAGTTAACCTCTTTAATAAAATTTACAATGGTAAACATCGATGATTTTGTAAAAAGACTGGAACTACTCCTTGATTATTATGGATTAAATGCCTCTGCATTTGCGGACAAAATAGGCGTGCAACGTTCCAGCATGTCTCACCTGCTTTCCGGAAGAAACAAACCGAGTCTTGACTTTGTATTAAAAATTTCAACCATTTTTCCAGAGGTCGATCTGTATTGGATTTTAAACGGGACAGGAAATTTCCCTAAAAAAGAAAATGAATCTCTAAACAATACAACAGAGGTTGTTTCGGCAACGGAGCAAGTGCACGCTCCTATTCCATCGAATGATAATCTCTTTTCGGCTGATTTGTTTTCGGGACTCCAAACTGAACCTGCTCCTAAAGAAGAAAAAAAATACAGTGCAGTCGCTAAAAGTTCAAATTCTGATCTGGAAGAAGACGAAATTGAAAAAATCATATTTTTTTATAAAAACGGAACATTTAAAGTATATGTCCCGTAGTTAAAAAATTATGCTGTATTTGAAAATTTTTAAAAATATTTTTCATTTAAGCGATTCTCACGTCGATTGAAAAATAGCGCCAATTTAGAGTGCAAATCCGTTTTCAGGAATTTTACCTACGACTCCATCATAATGTTTTTTCAAAACCTGTAAATCGTCCTCATAATTTCCGGTCGGGAAAAAAGGCTTTCCTAAATTCACTTCTTTTCTTCCCCAGTCAAAAGCTACAGGAACAATCGGTACATTCGCTTTAAGCGCGATATAATAAAAACCTGTTTTAATTTCTGTCACTTTTTTTCGCGTCCCTTCCGTAGCAACTGCCAAACGAAAGACTTCTTTACGTTCGAAAATAGCAGCTATAGAATCTACTTTGTTTAATCCTCCGGAACGATCTAAGGGTTCTCCGCCTACATTTCTAAAATAATAGCCAAACGGAAACCGGAACAATTCTTTCTTTCCGACCCAATTCATTTCCAATCCGGAAATTCCTCTGGTAAAAATTCCTAGATAAAAATCATGATTGCTTGTATGTGGCATTACCATCAAGATGCATTTTTTTACTTCAGCATTTTCGATCCCTACTATCTTCCAGCCCATTAGCTTAAAAAAGATAAATTTATACAACTGTTTCTTCATTAAATTCTATTGTTTGGCACAAAATAAAAGATTTAAATGTTATTTTTGAGTAAAACGAGGACAAAATGATTCAAAAAATAATCAGTTATCTGATTCCAATAAAAATTTTCAGGAAAAAATCGGCAAGAAGTAAAATAATCGAAGTGACCTGGACTAATGGAGAATTGGTTTTAGATTCTGAAAACACCAATTATTCTTATGGCAGTTTACAGCGTATTTTAAGATATGGTCTGCGAAATATTGGTTATAAAACAATTCTTGAAATGGATCATGTTCTGGTCCTGGGAGTGGCCGGTGGCAGCGTCATCAAAACTTTAATTGATGAAATTGAATATAAAGGAAAAATTACCGGTGTTGAAATTGATCCGGATATGATTCAGATTGCCAATGAATACTTTAACCTGAATCAAATAAAACAGCTTGACCTTATTATCGACGATGCTTTCGAATTTGTTTTAAAAACAAAAGACAAATACGACCTTATTATTATTGATGTTTTTGAAGATATAAAAATGCCGAACTTTCTGTTTGAAAGCTTCTTTAGCAACCGGATTTGCTCGCTTTTAAAAGATCGTGGTTTTGTACTTTTTAATACCATGATTCTCGACGAGGCACATAATGTAAGAAACAGGAAGTACATTTCGGAAATAAATACTAAATTGTTTACCTCAAAAATGTTGCCCCGAATTGAAGTTCATAACGAATTAATAATCATCGAAAAAGTTGCCTAATTTACCTTTATGAAAACCTTAGTCTCTATTTTAAAAGCCTTGCCTCCAACAAAAGTCATTGACGCCAGTATTGATTTTTCAAAATACATTCCATTAGATCTATCTGTGACTAACAAAGAATTAGTTAAAAATAAGCCTTCGAATGTCGAAGAAATTGAAGATTTTATTTCAAATTATTTGGAAAGAAATGATGCCGAGATCGCCTTCGGTGGTTATATTGAAGGGCGAAATTTATACCAAAGAAGCAGTATTTTTAAAGACGGCTCAAACCCCGAACGCAACATTCATATTGGATTGGATTTATGGGGAAAAGTAGAAACAAAAATCATTGCTCCGCTTGACGGAAAAATTCACAGCTTTAAAAATAATATTGGTTTGGGTGATTATGGCCCTACTATTATTTTGGAGCACGAAGTCGAAAATGAAAAATTTTATACTTTATATGGACATTTATCGTTAGAAAGTATAGAAAACCTTACCGTTGGGGACATTTTCAAAAAAGGTGACTATTTAGCGACTTTTGGAAGTTCGACTGTTAATGGGGATTATGCGCCACATTTGCATTTTCAAATTATAAACAATATTGAAAATTACAATGGCGATTACCCCGGAGTTTGCAATATAAACGACTTAAATTTTTACATAGAAAATTGCCCCGACCCTAACTTATTATTAAAAATAACATAAATAGTTATGAAGAAAGCAATATTGATTATATGTTTGTCCTTATTAGTCGGATGTAAATCTAAAACAATCAAGAGAGATACTGAAGATTTGAAAATCACAAAAGTGGGAGCTTCTGAAATGAATTCCAATCAACAGAAAAAAGCGTATGATTTGGGGAAAAGAGTTTTAGAAACTTGTAACACTTCTAAATTTAAACCTTTTAATGGAACTGAAGTTACCCAATCGGTAATGGAAAATACAACCGAAGAGCGATTGACAAAAACCTGTCAGCGATTTCGTCAGTATTACGGAAGTTTTGTTGATTTGAAATTAGATGGGGTTTACAAAACCAAACACGAAGTCATTTATCGCTACCATGCCCTTTACACTAAAAAAGTAGCAAACAAAGAACTGCGCGTTTTTGTGAATGAAGAGAATTTAATTTCTGCCATAAAATCAATGGATTGGGAAGCGAATTTTGAGTCTAAATTAAACGATTAAAAAATTATAGTATGAAATTAAAATTGCCTTTTTTTGTGTTGCTTTTCATATCGGCCTTTGCAAATGCTCAGGAAATGATGATAGTAAATGGTTCTAAACCTTTTCCGGCTACACAAGAATATACCTTTATCTGCGAAAAATATGCTTTTACAGGTGAGACAAAAGTCCAGCTTGCGAAAACAGAAAAAGGAGGGATTTTAAAACTATCAATTGATACCGCCAATGAAAAATCAAGAATTTTGGGTGGTGTTTATGTAGATCTGGCTAATGGAGATGTTATTCCGTGTGTGGACAAAAACGTAAAAGAGTCAACAGCCGGTAAAACAACCTCTTACTATTATTTTACGCCCGCAGAAATGCTAAAATTAAAGAAAACAGATATCAAGTCTATCCGATTTATAATTGTTGGAGGTACCGATGTTTTTGGGAATCAGACCGGGCATTTTACAACAGTGAATAAGATGGCTTATTTTTCTACTGCTTTTGATACTTCAAAAAAATCATACGATACTGCAAAAGAAATTAGCGTTTTGTAAATATACTTTAATAGAATAAGTCTTATATTTATGCTCTAATTGTACTAAAAAAATGAATTCAAACGAAAACTTAATCGCTAAGTTCTATACTGCTTTTGGAAATGCTGACTACAAGACAATGAGCGAATGTTATCATCCAAAAATACATTTTATTGACCCTGCTTTTGGCTTATTAAAAGAAGAACAAGTTTCTGCAATGTGGGAAATGTTGCTTTCAAGAAGTAAAGGCAATATTAAAATTGAATTTTCAAACATCAAAGCAGATGAATTCTCGGGTTCAGCCAATTGGATTGCTACATATAATTTCAGCAAAACAAACAGAACTGTAGTCAATAAAATAGTAGCTGAATTTATTTTTCAAGATGGTTTAATCATCAAACATACGGACAATTTTGATGTTTGGAAATGGTCCAAACAGGCTTTTGGTTTCACAGGTCTTCTGCTGGGTTGGACAGGTTTTTTTCAGGACAAAATAAGGAAACAGGCTTTGTTATCTCTCAAAAAGTTTCAGGAATCCAAATAAATTAGTTAAATTGTACATTACATAATTCACAATAGCTAAAAATTATTTTGAACTTCATTTAATATATCCGCCTTTTTTAAAGTTTTATTTCTTGTTGCTGCTTGATATCAAGTTAATTGTGTTTTTTAATCTTAATGACTAATTATGAAAGAAATTGTACACAAGAAATTAAATCAATTACAAGCAACAGCGATATGCGGAAATGACATTAGTTCCTCCTGCTTATATGTATCGGCATTAACCATTTTGTATGCAGGGCAATTTGCCTGGATTTCGTTACTGATTGTTGCAGTTGTTTTATTCCTTTTCAGAAGAATTTACGGAGAAGTGGTGGGTGCAATTCCTTTAAACGGAGGCGCATACAATGTTTTATTAAACACGTCAACCAAACGCTTGGCTTCTCTTGCGGCTACATTGACTGTTTTATCGTACATGGCAACTGCTGTTATTTCAGCATCTGAAGGAATGCATTATCTACATGGGATATTTGACGGTTTAAACATCATCACCGCCACGATTGTTGTTTTGGTACTCTTTACCGGACTCGCTATTTTAGGAATTGGAGAATCGGCCTTTGTTGCCGTAATCATATTTATAACACATTTAGTTACCTTAAGTTTGCTTGTTCTGGCATCGTTGTGGTTTATTCTGAACAATGGATTAGAAACCTTCCACCTCAATTGGCAGACGCCTATAGCTTATGGAAACATAAAAACAGCACTTTTTCTTGGTTTCTCGGCAGCAATGCTTGGAATTTCAGGCTTTGAGAGTTCTGCAAATTTTGTTGAAGAACAAAAACCGGGAGTTTTTCCAAAAACCTTGAGAAACATGTGGGCAATTGTGAGTTTCTTCAATCCTGTGATTGCACTTTTATTGATAAGTATCATTCCATTAGCCGAAGTTGGTTCTAACAAAGAATCTCTTTTAGCGTATTTGGGACAAACAACCGGAGGCTCCTGGCTTGCGTGGTTGATCTCAATAGATGCGGTTTTAGTGCTTTGTGGTGCCGTATTAACCTCTTTTGTTGGGGTTTCTGGATTACTAAACCGAATGACCTTAGATCGTATTCTTCCCAATTATTTCCTCAAGCAAAATAAAAGAGGTTCTCATTACCGAATCGTAATCAGTTTCTTGGTTCTTTGCATATCAGTTTTATTTGTAACAAACGGACATTTAGAGTCATTGGCTGGTGTTTATACCTTCTCCTTTTTAGCTGTTATGGCCTTATTTGGAATTGGAAATTTACTGCTAAAATTTAAACGCAGAAAGCTACCAAGACCCGAACGCGCCAGAGGAATTGTTGTGGTTATCGCGGTTTCCAGTATTATTGCGGCCTTTATCGGTAATATGCAACTGAACATCAATTCGTTTTATACTTTCTTGAAATATATGGTGCCGTCCCTATTGTTTATTGGAATCATGTTAAACCGTATCTTCTTGATTCGGGTTCTGATTGAAGGTTTAGAGTATTTTTACCAACCATTAAGAAAAATGGTTATCGTAAGTAACCGTTACCTGCATAAAATGAGCTTAAAGATAAACTCGCAAGAATTTGTCTTTTTTACCAAAGGTGATGACGTGGCTATTCTAAATCGAGTACTGCAATATGTGGAAGGAAACGAAACAACCAAAAAACTTAAAATTGTACACGTTACAAACGGCATGACAAGCAATGAAGAGTTGCGAAAAGATTTAGAAGTTTTAGATCGTGCTTACGACGAAATTGATATCGAATACCTCGAAATTGAAGGTGTATTTGGTCCCGAAATTATAGATGAACTATCCGAAAAATGGAAAATCCCAAAGAACTTTATGTTCATAGGTTCCCCCGGAAATAAATTTTCTTACCGCGTCTCCGACTTAGGAGGTGTGCGTTTAATAATGTAGTTCTTAAAAAAAAAATCAAACCCGACAGGTTTTTGAAACCTGTCGGGTTTAAATATTTATTTTTTATTATTAAGATTTAAACCATCCCGCCACTAATTCATCTTCAAAAGAAGTCGCGTCTTTATGGATAAATTCATTTGTGTTTTTATTATAAGAATAATCTAAAGCCCATGTTTTATGGTTTTCTGCCATTTCTTTAATGCTTTTACAAACAAAAGCAATCTCTTCATCGGTAGTAGTTGGGTGAATAGACATTCTGATCCATCCCGGCTTTTTGATCAAATCACCAATGGTAATTTCATTGACTAATTTATTCGAAGTTTCCTGATCAACATGTAATAAAAAGTGCCCGTAAGTCCCGGCACAACTGCATCCTCCTCTGGTTTGAATTCCAAATCTGTCGTTCAGTAATTTTACGCCAAGGTTAAAATGAAGATCTTCTACAAAAAAGGAAACAACTCCCAATCGGTTTTTATGTTGTCCTGCTAAGATTTTGATATTCGAAACTGCATCTAATTCATTAAAAACAAAATCAACGATTTCGTGTTCACGTTGCAAGATGTTCTCAATTCCCATTTCTTCTTTCAACTCAATAGCCAAAGCTGTTTTGATTACTTGTAGAAATCCAGGAGTACCGCCATCTTCACGATCCTCAATGTTATCAATATATTTGTGTTCGCCCCAAGGGTTTGTCCAACTTACCGTTCCACCTCCGGGACAATCCGGAATCATGTTGTTGTATAGTTTTTTATTGAAAATCAAAACACCTGAAGTCCCCGGTCCTCCTAGAAATTTATGCGGAGAAAAGAAAATGGCATCTAAATAAGATTCCGGATCTTCCGGATGCATGTCAATTTCTACATAAGGTCCTGAACAGGCGAAATCCACAAAACAAACCCCATTATGCTGGTGCATTAATTTTGCAGCTTCGTGAAATGGAGTTTTTAACCCCGTCACATTAGAACATGACGTAATTGAAGCGATTTTGATAGTTCTTTCTTTATATTTCTCTAATAATTGCTCCAAATTATCCAGACAAAAAAGCCCTTTCTCACAAGATGGGATAATTTCTACATCTGCAATCGTCTCTAACCAAGAAGTTTGATTCGAATGATGCTCCATATGAGAGATAAAAACGATCGGCTTTTTCTCTGCTGGTACAATGGTACAATCTTTTAAATTTTCAGGTATTTTTAAACCTAAAATACGTTGAAATTTATTGACAACACCTGTCATTCCTGTTCCATCCGTAATCAGAACATCATCCTGATTGGCATTGGTATGACGTTTAATGATGTTTCTGGCATGATGATACGCTTTTGTCATGGCAGTACCTGACACGGTCGTTTCGGTATGCGTATTGGCAACAAAAGGACCAAATTCATTCAAAAGTTTCTCCTCTATAGGGCGATATAACCTTCCACTGGCAGTCCAATCGGTATAAATGATCTGTTTTTTGCCGTATGGAGAAGTAAATTCCTGGTCAACACCAACAATATGCTTTCTAAAATCCTGAAAATATGTTTCTAAACTGATGGTACTATTTTTGCTATTCATTAGTGTGCCTGTATTTGATTGCAAATATATTGCTTTTTTATAGAACTGAGAATTTATCAATTATAAACTTCAAACATTAGATAACCTTTTAGTATCTTTAATTAAATAGTCTTTTTTATAAAAATTTATCATAATATTCTATCGGATTAATAGGGCAATAAGAACTTAAACTATACTTTTTTATGGAAAATTTAGCAGTGGCAACTTTTGGTGGTGGATGTTTTTGGTGTATTGAAGCCGTAATTCAGCGTTTAAAGGGGGTAGAATCCCTAAAATCAGGATATTCAGATGGTTTTATTAAGAATCCACCCTACCGTGAAGTTTGCACCGGAAGAACGGGTCATGCCGAAGTAATTCAGGTAACCTTTAATCCTGACATAATTTCATACCATGACTTAATTACTGTTTTTATGACAAGTCACGATCCTACAACGTTAAACCGTCAGGGTGGTGATAGTGGAACACAATATCGTTCTATTATCCTGTACCATAATGACACTCAAAAGGAAATTGCAGAACAAGTTTTCGAAGAAGTAAAACCCGTTTTTGCGGATCCGATTGTAACACAGTTGAAACCTTTTGAAGTATTCTATGAAGCAGAAGATTACCATCAGAATTACTACAATGAAAATCAAGAAGCAGGATACTGTCAAATGGTGATTGACCCTAAAGTACAAAAACTAAAAAAGATGTACGCTGATAAATTGATTGGTTAATACGACTTTTACCACCAGATTACGCCGGTAAAAATTATTTTCTCTCTGTTGAAAATCCAAATAATCTTTTACGCGGTGAAAAAAAAAGAAAGATAATACGAAATGAAAAATTTAAAAATAAACAACCGATTTACAGCAGAATTACCTGCAGATCCTAACGAGACAAATGAAGTCCGTCAGGTTGCTAATGCGCTTTTTTCCTATGTAAATCCAACAAAACCATCAAATCCACAACTGATTCATGCTTCAAAATCTGTAGCTGAATTGGTTGGAATTTCTGAAGACGAAATTCAATCAGAATCCTTTCTAAACGCATTCTCAGGAAAAGAAATTCTTCCTGAAACACGTCCTTACGCAATGGCGTATGCAGGGCACCAATTTGGGAATTGGGCCGGGCAATTGGGTGATGGTCGTGCTATAAACTTAACAGAAGTAGAACATGATAATTCATTTTTTACGCTTCAGCTAAAAGGAGCAGGAAAAACTCCTTACTCCCGAACTGCTGATGGTCTGGCGGTTTTGCGCTCCTCCATCAGAGAATATCTGTGTGCCGAAGCTATGTATTATCTAGGTGTTCCTACTACCCGATCACTTTCTTTAATGTTATCGGGTGATGAAGTTTTGCGCGATATTTTATACAATGGAAATCCTGCTTTCGAAAAAGGAGCTATTGTTTGTCGCGTTGCTCCGTCTTTCATTCGCTTTGGAAGTTTTGAATTGCTTACTTCTCGCAATGAATTGAAAAACCTGAAACAATTTGTAGAATATACGATCAAATATTACTTCCCCGAAATTAAAGGAGACCCAAAAGAACAATATGTACAGTTTTTCCAAAAAGTAGCCGACACCACACGTGAAATGATTTTGCATTGGCAAAGAGTTGGTTTTGTACATGGTGTAATGAATACCGATAATATGTCTATCCACGGAATCACCATTGACTATGGTCCGTATGGCTGGTTGGAAAATTACGATCCCAATTGGACACCAAATACAACAGACAGTCAATACAGAAGATACCGTTTTGGTAACCAACCGCAAATTGCGCAATGGAATTTGTATCAATTGGCTAATGCGCTTTATCCGTTAATCAACGAAGCCAAGCCTTTAGAAGATATTTTGGAGTCTTTTATAAACGAGTTTGATTCCGATTACAAAACAATGTTTTTAAGTAAACTAGGATTGTTTACTTCAACCGAAACTGATAGTGAATTAATTGCTAATTTAGAAGCAACTTTACAGTTATCTGAAACGGATATGACGATCTTTTTTAGAAATTTAAGTCTCATAAAAAAAGAAGATTCGATTGAAAATACAATTGCAAAAATTAAAGATGCCTTCTATATTCCGGAAGAAATCACCAATACTATCTTAGAAAATTGGACGATCTGGTTTTCGTTATATCTAAAAAGATTAGCGACAGAAGTCCTTTCAGATGAAGATCGCGCCACAAAAATGAATCGTATCAATCCGAAATATGTATTGCGAAATTATATGGCGCAACTAAGTATTGACGCAGCAGACAAAGGCGATTTTTCATTGGTTGATGAATTATATACCCTACTTCAAAAACCATATGACGAACAACCGGAAATGGAGAAATGGTTTGCCAAAAGACCGGATTGGGCTCGTTCTAAAGTAGGTTGCTCTATGCTTTCTTGTAGTTCTTAATTTTTTTTCGCCACGAATTTCACCAATTAAACTAATTTCTTTTTTATTCAACCTTGATTAGTGGAAATTAGTGTAATTCGTGTCAAACCTTCTTCTGCCACAGATTAAAAAGATTCCAATGATTAATCTTTGAAATCCTTTTAATCCGTGGCTATTTTTTTTCATCAAGAATCTCACAGCTTAAACTAATTAATTCGTGCCAATTCGTGAAATTCGTGTTTAACTCCTTTTTTACTTCGCAGTAATAGAATCAATTATCAGATTGGCATGAACTCTGGAATTCTCAATAAACCATTTGTGTGTATGCATCCCTCCACAAACCACTCCGGCCAGAAACAATCCTTTTACATTTGTTTCCATTGTTTCCGGATTGTAAGTTGGTGTTTTTAATGCATCTTCTGACAGTTGAATGCCTGCATTTCGCAAAAAAGCCAAATCCGGTTTGTAACCCGTTAACGCTAAAACAAAATCATTTTCGATAGTTACTTTTCCGTTTGGAGTTTCAATTTCAACCGTATTCTCTTTAATTTCGGTAATATTCGATTCAAAACAAGCTTTAATACTTCCTTCGCTGATACGGTTTTCGATATCAGGTTTTGCCCAATATTTCACGCGATTGTTGATCTCGTTTTTACGAATTACCATTGTTACATTGGCTCCTTTTCTCCAACATTCCAAAGCCGCATCAACAGAAGAGTTATTCGCACCGACTACTAGAATATTTCTAAAAGCATATTCATGTGCCTCTTTATAATAATGACGAACTTTGGGCAACTCTTCCCCTTTTACCTCCATTTTAATCGGAATGTCATAAAATCCGGTTGCAATAATGACGTTTTTTGATTGATATACTTTTTTATCTGTGCTAACTTTAAATGATTCAACACCCTCTTTTATTATTTCAGTAACTCTTTCAAATAAATGAATTGAAAAATTAAAATAGCGGTGAATATTTCGATAGTATTCCAAAGCCTCCTGACGACCCGGTTTTGGTGGCAGACAGTTAAATGGAATACCCCCTATTTCCAACCTTTCTGCTGTCGAAAAAAAAGTCATGTACAAAGGATAGTTAAAAATACTATTTACAATTGCTCCTTTTTCAATGATTAAATAACTCAAATTCTTCTTCTGGGCTTCTATAGCACAGGCCAGACCAATCGGACCGCCTCCCACAATGATCAAATCGTATTGTTCTGTCATAAAGCAATTACTTTTCCCAAGTTTTAAAAGGGTTTTTACTCAGATACGCGTTATAATATCTTGGATCATTAGTCACTTCCTCACCCAGCCATTCCGGTTTTTCAAAAGAGTCTGTCTCTGATTGTAATTCAATTTCGGCCATTACCAAACCTTCATTATCACCATAAAATTCATCCACTTCAAAAACATGATCTCCCGCTTTTATTTCAAAGCGGGTTTTCTCAATTTTGCCTTTTTCACAAAGTTTGAGTAACTCCTCTGCTTCATCAATTGGAATTTCATTTTCCCATTCAAAACGGGACATTCCGCCTTGATGACCAATCCCTTTAATGGTAATAAATCCCCTTTGACCTTTAATCCTAACGCGAACTGTTCTTTCCGGGATTGAACTTAAGTATCCCTGAGCAATTTTATTTTGAGTAAAAGCCTGTTCTTTAAAATCATCCGATTTTACAAGAAACTTTCTTTCGATTTCAATCATTTTAATATTTCAATTAAATTTCAATGCAAGTTACTTAATTTAATTCAGTAGTAAAATTGACAAATCACAAACTCCTTACCTTATATCATTTTTATCCTAACTCCCTCGCAATCAAAAACAAAACATTAAAATAACTGATTATTAATGCTTTACGTATTATTTTTTTGGTTAAATTTGATAGAATCTTAACTTCATACTTATGTCTAAAAAAGCACTTTATCTATTAGGCATTGCAATAACCATTATTTTGGGTACTTTTTTGTACTTGAAATTTTGTTGCAATTGTACGAAACCCGAAACAATTGATCCTATCGAAAAACCAATTGTAACGACTCCGGAGGCCTCTCTTGTCCCCTTTGTTCTAAATGGCTCGGGAATTGATTATCACACGACTGATAACATCAAATTCCTTAAAAACAATGCTTCAGTACTGGTCCCCATTGGCGATTCTGTAAATATTGGAATTGAAAAACTAAAAGCGTTTTTAACTTCAAATCCAAAGCAAAAAATAACCATTACCGGTTATGCCACAAGTGACGAAACCAATACCACTAAATTTGAAAATCTTGGAGTAGCCAGGGCAAATGATGTCAAAAATTACTTTGTAACGAAAGGCTTAACAGGCTCTCAATTGGATACCAAAGGTGAAATTGTGGACAAATGGCAAACCAATTCAGATACTCTTTTTGGTCCGGTCTCCTATAAATTTGAAGTTGCAGACACCACTACGGTCGCTACTGACGAGTGGAGCCTTTTGAAAGAAAAAATCAATACTGATCCTTTAACGCTGTATTTTAGTACCAGTAAATCTCGTAATATACTAGGTGCAGATGAAAAGCAAAAAGTAGCAGATATTGCCAAATATACAGCACATGATAAAGCCGCTGTGGTTTTAATTGTTGGTCATTCGGACAATGTGGGAAATCGTGATTCGAATGTTGCTTTGGGGCAAAAAAGAGCTGAGTTCACTAAAAACTATCTGTCTAAAAATGGTATTGGTGCGCAAATCGAAACGGAATCAAAAGGACCTGATGAACCAATTGGCGATAACGGTACCCGAGAAGGTAAGGCATCTAACAGAAGAACTGTAATTACAATAAAATAATTAATCAAAATATACGATCATGAATATACCTTGTATCTTAATACCTGCGCTAGTTGGATTAATCTGTGGAATTTTAGGTTACTTACTAGGAAGAATGAACTCAAAAAATGATGATTCACTAGCATTGTCTTTACAAGCTGATTTGGATGCCTGCAAAGCGAATACCAAGAATCTGAATGCCCGTATCGCTACTTTAGAAGCTGATTTGGCTGCTAAACCAACTATTAACAGTACAGCGCAATCCTTTGCTGCTACAGCCGCTCCGTTGTTGTTATTTGACAATGAGCTCGCTGCAACCGTTTTTGGCAAAAAAGTAAAGGAGAACGATCTTAAAGTTGTAGAAGGAATTGGACCAAAAATTGAAACCTTGTTTAATAATGCCGGAATCAAAACCTGGCAGGAATTATCGGCAACAACAACCGAAAAATTGCAATCTATTTTGGATGCCGCAGGTGAAAATTATGCAATACATAATCCGGGTAGCTGGGCGAAACAAGCGCTACTTGCCTACCAGGGAAAATGGCAGGAATTAAAAGACTGGCAAGACAGTCATATTGGAGGAAAAGAATAAAACCACAATTTATATAACCTTAAAAACTGGCTTCCGGCCAGTTTTTTTATGCTTTATCGAAAAATTCAGATGACCAGTCCTTGTCTTTATTATACCACAATTGCCCTTCTAAAACTTCTAATGGACAATCAAAATTATTGGTGTATAGTGCGCCGGTTCCTAGGCCTTGTGGCATTTTTGAGTTTTGCAAAAACGTCCATTGTGAGATTGCATTCAGTCCGATGTTGCTTTCTAATGCAGATGTAATCCACCACCCAATATTGTATCGTTCGGCCAACGTAATCCACTCTTGTGTTCCTCTAAAACCTCCAACAAAACTAGGCTTAAGAATAATATATTGTGGTTGGATTTTTTGGATCAGTTTTTCTTTCTCTTCTATTGAAAATACTCCGATTAACTCTTCATCCAGTGCAATTGGAAATGGTGTTACCTTACATAAATCAGCCATTGCCTTTACATTTCCTTTCTTAATAGGTTGCTCAATACTATGTAACTGAAATTTATTTAGTTGATTTAGTTTATCTAAAGCTTCACTTAATCCAAAAGCACCATTGGCATCTACTCTAATTTCGATTTGTTCCACAGAAAAATGACTTCGAATGAACTGTAACAACTCTAATTCTTTATCAAAATCAATCGCTCCGATTTTGAGTTTTATGCAATTAAAACCATCGGCCAGCTTTTCTTCTATCTGCTGTTTCATAAAAGACGGTTCTCCCATCCATACCAAACCATTTATTGAAATTGACTTTTTATGATTAGTAAAATCGGAAGGAAACAGTATGTATGGATTATCACTTTTAAGGGACAAAAAAGCCATTTCAATTCCAAATTGTATGGAAGGAAACTCCAATAGGGCTTCCCAAAGTTTCGTTTCACCTAAATGAATGTTCTCGCAAGCCCAGCTTAGTTTTTCTTCATAATCGTCCCGATCATCTGCGCTTAAACCTCTTAAGATTCCGCACTCCCCGATTCCTTTTTTACCGTTTTCTTCCAAAACAATAAACCAGGTTTCTTTTTCTGTCATAATGCCTCTTGAGGTTCCAGACGGGCGCTTAAACTCTAGCATGTATTTGTGGTAAGTGGCTTTCAATATACTGTGTGTGTTTTTTTGAACCATATAAGTGATGTAAGTTCATTTAATTGTTGGCGGAAAAGCAAACTTATATTTTCTTATATCACTTATATGGTGAAATTTAATTGGCTAAATGCTTTGTGTTTTTTAAACCATGTAAGTCATATAAGCTCATTTAATTGTTGGCGGAAAAACTAACTTATATTTTCTTATATCACTTATATGGTGAAATTTTAATTGGCTAAACGCTTTGTATTTTTTAAACCATGTAAGTCATATAAGTTCATTTAATTGTTGGCGGAAAAACTAACTTATATTTTCTTATATCACTTATATGGTAAAATTTTAATTAGTCAAAAGCTTTGTGTTTTTTAACCATGTAAGTCATGTAAGTTCATTTAATTGTTGGCGGAAAAACAAACTTATATTTTCTTACATCACTTATATGGTGAAATTTTAATTAGTCAAAAGCTTTGTGTTTTTTAACCATGTAAGTCATGTAAGTTCATTTAATTGTTGGCGGAAAAACAAACTTATATTTTCTTACATCACTTATATGGTGAAATTTAATTGGTCAAAAGCTTTAAAACTCTTTCGTAATCTTCTGATTTAATACCTGCTTTCTGGAAGGTTGTAAAATCCAGCTTTGTTTTATCTGTCCAGCTTAAGCTGTCTGTTACGTTCTGATTTTGATATTTTTTGTAGATAGACTTAGCTGAACTGTAATCGTCGCTTAAAAGGTATACGTGTGCCAGATTCAGTTTTACCGCTAACTCTGTGTCGTCTAACTTTTCGCCCTCCTTCAGGAACTTAATTGCTTTTGCGTATTGTTTGGTCAAAATGTAGCAATAGCCAATAGAAGCATAATCTAATGCGGTTGCTTTTCCATCGTTGATTATGCCATTCAATTTCGGAATGGCTTCGTTGTACTTCTGTTGTTTGATTAAAGTGGCAATCTGTTTGTGCAAATCACTATAAACATTTTTAGAGATTCCTGCATCATTGTAACAGGCCGCTCCAAAGTCTTTGTATACTTTGGTTCTTTCAATTGGTAATAACTTTTGAAACTCGGCATAACGATATTGCTTCATTATTTTATTCAGTATGCAAACACAAAAATCATCCGAATTGGCCATTTTCTGAGCCATTGTCGATGTTTTACACAAACTGATAATTTCATTTTTATTATCTTGATTCCAGCCACGATTGAGCTTTGTATCTACCCAAGGCACGACTTCTAAAACGATTTTTTGACTTAAAATCCAATTTTTACTTTCAAAACCAAACCAGATTGTAGTCGTATTTTCTTTTAAACAGGAAGATTTGTCCAAAGACAGGCGTTTTGCATCTTTGCTAACCGGTTCGACCTGAGCAAAACAGGCTGCGTCGGTTTTCCCATCGCTTACATACTTCTTTGCTTTTTCGCTCGAAGTGAAAATCGAATAAGTACATTGATCATCTCCTGAAATTTTTGACATCAAGAAAACAGCTCCTGCTGAACCCTGCCCTATTCCGTAAGGATCCGGTATCGCTTTTAGCACAGAAACTAAACTACTTGCCATTTCCTGATTTTTGTCTAAAAGCGTTATTCTATAAACAATCTCAGTTGTACCGACAGGAAAATCTTCGGTGTTTACCGTCATTCGGTCACCGGCAGAAACCAAAAATTCTTTTGTAGTTGCACGCTCTTTATCCCAATAGCCGTCTTTTTGAGCGTAAATATTGCAAAAAGAGCAAACAGAAACGAAAAGCAGTATTATATTTTTAGTCATCATTTTAAGCATTTTGCTCACTGGTATTAATCATATTCTGAATTCGCGTTTCGGCCTCCGCTTTTGTAATTCCTTCGTAAAAATCTTTAACAAAGGGGTGATCGTAATCCTTATGTGGAAAAATTACCGGTCGGCAGTTCCCTTTCTGAGTGACTACCGTTGTTGGAACACTTTCTGAAAAAGTATAGTCTTGCAAAGCGTTGTTTAACCATCCGAAATATTCTGTTTCATGCTCTTCATTGTCAAAATTATCAAGATAGTCCTGAAAACTTTTCTCACTCAAAGAAACCCAAAATCCATACTCCAGATCTTCACAATGATCATTTACTTTCTGAAATAATACACAACGTATAAATCTCCCTACATGATCCGGAGATTTAATGACGCAAAAGTCTTCATCAATCACCGCTATTTCTTCCTTGTCAACCTCAGAAAGACGGGAATAAGCATCAGGTGAAATATACGTTAGTGCCGGCCAGCCCTCATGCTGCTCTCCGCAACATTCACAAATAAATTTTGTACTATCCATTTATTATTTTAATTGAATAAACGCTTCAATTTGATTTCTAATTCTTCGAAAAAATCGCTAATACGAGTAGCATTTTAATTTTACAATTCGATTGATTCTCCGATTTCAAGCAGCATTAAATCTTTGCCTTTGTCAAAAAATTGACGAATAGACTCTTCGTGATCAATTTCGATATAACCAAATGTATCAAAATGGTACCCGAGGATTTTATCACATTCTACAAAATCTGAGGCGATAATAGCATCTTCGACATCCATTGTGAAATTATTTCCGATTGGAAGTATCGCTAAGTCCAATTTAGTTCGCAGCGGGATTAATTTCATATCCATTGTAAGCGCTGTGTCTCCAGCGATATAGATGTTTTTATGCTCTCCTTCAATTACAAAACCTCCGGGATTTCCACCGTAACTTCCGTCTGGGAAAGAGCTTGAGTGAATCGCATTTACATATTTCACTTTTCCGAAATCAAACTTCCAGCTTCCGCCATGGTTCATCGGGTGAGCAGTGAAACCTAATTTGGTATAATAATTTGCAATCTCCGCATTAGAAACGATAACGGCATTGGTTCGCTTTGCAATAGCTTCAACATCTAAAACGTGATCCCCATGTGCATGGGTCAGCAATATATAATCTGCTTTTAATGTGTTTATATCAATATCAGAAGCTTGCGGATTCGCTGTTATATAAGGGTCAACAATAATGTGTTTCCCTCCAACTTCAATTCCTAATGATGCGTGTCCGTAAAAAGTAATTTTCATTTTTATAAAAATTTAAGTTGAACTTCTTTTATCTTCCGCCTAAGAAAAGATTAACAATAATGTCTGAGATTAAAGAAATCATACATACTGTTAACAACAAAGAAAGAAGAAAGGTACTCAAGGCTAATTTCTTTAACTCCGGATCTAATAATTTAGGTTCTTGATTTTTAGCAACCGTAATCAAATGTTTTGTTAAGGGGATATATGCCAATAAAAACAGGTACTGATCAAAATTATAATCGCTTAGAATAGCAAAAACAACTACTAAAATCATTGCTGTAACAATCAATGCAAAATGGTATTTTTTTGCCTTTTTGCCTCCCATTTGAACTACAATCGTGTTTTTACCCGATTTACGATCTGATTCTTCGTCACGCATATTGTTCAGGTTTAACACTCCAACACTCAATAAACCAATTGAAATAGCCGGCAGAATCAAAAGCGGATCAACTTCTTTAGAATATAAAAAGTTAACGCCCAATGTACTTACTAATCCGAAAAAGACAAAAACAAATACATCTCCGAAACCTTTATATCCATAGGCTGAATTTCCTACTGTATAACGAATGGCCGAAACGATAGCGGCAACTCCAAGCAAAAGAAAAAAGATAGAATAACCAAAATTCGACTCCCCGAAAGCAAAATAAATTAAGGTAATCGCAGATAATAAAGTCAAAATCGACGTGATTATTATCGCTTTTTTCATTTCCTGAGGGGTGATCACACCACTCTGAATCGCTCTTTTGGGTCCTACTCTGTCTTCATTGTCCGTTCCCTTTACTCCATCACCATAATCGTTTGCGAAATTGGACAAAACTTGTAAACCAAGCGTTGTTAGAAGTGCAAAACCTAAAATTTTCCAACTAAAAACTTCTGTTGGTGTATTAATAGCTTCTGTTGGGTTGGATAAAGCGTAAATACTTCCAACTATAATTCCCGAAACTGATAATGGCAACGTGCGCAATCTTGCGGCTTCAATCCAATGTTTCATTCTTTTTATTATTTTAGATTTTAGAGTGTAGATTTTAGATTATTGTATTCTGATTTTAAATTATGGATCGAAAAAAATCTACAATCTAAAATCAGAAATCTAAAATTTATTATGGCAACCACTTGTTTTCTCCAAAATTTGGTTTTCTTTTTTCTAAAAATGCATTTCTTCCTTCTTTTGCCTCTTCTGTCATATACGCCAAACGCGTTGCTTCTCCTGCAAAAACCTGTTGTCCAACCATTCCGTCGTCCGTTAGATTCATCGCAAACTTTAGCATTTTTATAGAAGTCGGTGATTTTTGAAGGATTTCCTGCGCCCACTCATAAGCGGTATCTTCCAGTTCGTCATGTGGAATGACAGCATTTACCATCCCCATATCCATTGCTTCCTGAGCAGAATAATTACGTCCTAAAAAGAAGATTTCACGTGCTTTTTTCTGACCTACCATTTTAGCAAGATACGCAGATCCGTAACCACCGTCAAAACTCGTTACATCGGCATCGGTTTGTTTGAAAATAGCATGCTCTTTACTTGCCAAAGTCATATCGCAAACAACATGTAAGCTATGTCCGCCACCCACTGCCCATCCCGGAACAACAGCAATAACCACTTTTGGCATAAAACGGATTAAGCGCTGCACTTCAAGAATATTCAAACGGTGTTGACCGTCTTCTCCTACATACCCTTGGTGTCCACGAGCATTCTGATCTCCTCCGCTGCAAAAAGAATACACTCCGTCTTTAGTCGAAGGTCCTTCTGCAGAAAGTAACACTACTCCAATCGAAGTATCTTCTTGTGCATCGTAAAAAGCCTGGTATAATTCTGAAGTTGTCTTTGGACGAAAAGCATTTCTAACATTTGGTCTGTTGAAAGCAATTCTTGCAACTCCATTACATTTTTTATAGGTTATATCTTCAAATTCTCTGGCAGTGATCCAATCCATTTCTATTTGTTTAATTTTAATAATTTATAGTGTAAAAATAAACCATTTTTACATTTTTACCTACTCTATTTGGTTTTTGGTGTTTACTAAAACCGGCTTCAAATGTTAACAATTGGTATTTCCCTACAAAAAATAACACTATTTAACATTTGTTTTAAAAAAAAATAAGTAATTTTACACCCTTATAATCAGCAAGATACATTTTATTTTGTTGTTATTTGATTGATTTTCTTTCACTGATTTATTAACCTAAAAAATGACTTTTTTTGAGAAAATTTAAAAAATTTGTCGCTCATTTTTTTACGGTTTTTATTAGTAAACCAATAATTAATGAGCAAATGATTTATGCATTTGTTAAAACTTCAAGGAGGAAATAGTAACACCTAAGGTTAAATGCTGGAAATGTATCCGTGTTAGTACAAAAATGAATACGAAAAGAGGAAAAAATACTAATTAAATACTTTCCAAAAGTTATTCTATACAACCAATGGCTTAGCCGTGAATTTGATTTTTTGCTTTTAAGATGAATGTATCAATTGTTTAAAGACATACCCATATAAAGAAGTAATTTCTAAAATTTTTAAAGCTATTATTTTTTTAATGGATTCGAATTATTTTATTTCTGTTTTTTTTTAATTACAATTTTTTTTAAAACTAGAATAAAAAAGAGAAAGGCTACTTGTAATGAGTAGCCTTTCTTGTTACTAGTATTTGATCAAATCCAAAACTTTTGGAGAAGTAAAAATCTCGCAAAGACGCAGAGTCCCCAAGTTTTTTCCCTGATTTTTTAACTTTGCGACTCTGCGTCTTTGCGAGAAATAACATTCCTCTAATCACTATTCTCTAAAATCTGAAAAATAACTTTTCATTCTCTAGCCATACCAGCCTAAACAACGAAGGAAAAATCACGCCAGAAATTCCGCTTAGAAAATCGCCAATCTTTGGTGATTTGCGCGTGTGATTTCTCCTTCGTCGAAATGACAGGGTTGCAAGAAATAGGTCTTTTAATCAATTCGTTCAGAGCAAAAAAAATCCAAATCCCCTATAATAGTATTGGGATTTGGATTTTTTTATTTGGAATTTAAACGTAAGGTTTTAACTCTCTTTTATCAGGTAAATACCGTCTTCTTTAATTTCAATAAGTTGCTCCTTGTATAAAGCTCCAATAGCTTTTTTGAAGGTTTTTTTACTCATTTTTAATACGGTTTTAATATCTTCCGGATGTGAATTATCATTCAGACGCAAGAAACCACGATTGGCTCTCAATTCGTCCAGAATCTTATCTGCATTAGGTTCGATGCTTTGATATCCCTGCACTTGCAAGGCTACATCAATTTTATTGTCAGGACGGATATTTTTAATAAAACCGCGCATTCTGTCACCTGTTCTGATCGCATCATCGTATACTTCGTCTTTATACAACAATCCTTTGTGTTTTTCATTGATAATCACATTGATCCCGATTTCGGTAATGTGCGAAACGATTAAATCAACCTCTTCTCCATTTTCAACCGTTAAAGAATCATTGTTTAAAAACTGATTCGTTTTGCTTGAAGCCACCAAACGATTTGTTTTTTCATCCATATAAAGATAAACCAAGTATCGTTTTCCTTTTTCCATCGGACGGGCTTGTTCTTTAAACGGAACCAAGATGTCTTTTTCCATTCCCCAGTCCATAAAAGCACCTACCTGATTGATGTAGTTTACTCTTAGAAGAGAAAATTCATTCAATAAAATATAAGGCTCGAGTGTAGTGGCAACAGGGCGTTGTTCATGATCCAAATAAACAAAGACAATAAGTTCTTCGCCTATTTCAAATTCATTGGGAACGTATTTATTTGGTAATAATATATCGTGAATTCCTTCCGGGTCTTTTTCGGGATTCCCTAAAAATAAACCAACTTTGGTATCACGTAGTATGGTAAGTGTATTGTATTTTCCTATTTCAATCATATTCTTGAGGTTCTGGGCTCATAAGTAGCCAAGTTTCTAAGCCGCAAATGTACGAAGTTTGAAAATGGTAAGCAGAAAAAATATTTTATAAAAAAGAACTTCCGTATCGAAAAATCAAAAACCTATATTTGATAAAATTTTATTGTGCTATTCTAACGTAAAGAATGAATAGGCCTAAACTTAGATTTCTATGGTATTTCTTTGCATAATTCAACTGTATTATTAAGATTCTTTTATCCAAAAACGGTGTAACATACCTCTATTTTTTTTCAAATAATCTCCCAAACAATGGCAGAAAAACATAAAATAAAAGCAGTGATTTTTGACATGGACGGTGTCTTAATCGACTCCGAACCTCTTTGGCAAAAGGCTGAATTTGAAGTGTTTTCTTCACTGGGGGTTACGGTAACAAAAGAAATGGCTGAAATTACAAGAACAATGACCACTGCAGAGGTTGCTAAATTCTGGTATACAAAATTTCCATGGACAAATACCAATCTCGAAACGACGGAACAACTGGTGATAGAAAAAGTAACCGAGCTCATCAAAAACGAAGGCTTGGGTATTTCAGGCATAAAAACCTATATTGAATCACTCCGATTAGAAGGTTTTAAGATTGGTCTGGCCACTAATTCGCCATACAGTATTATACCAATTGTACTGGAAAAACTAAACCTAACACCGCTATTTGATTCTGTTTCTTCTTCGGATGATGAAGAAAATGGAAAACCGGATCCTGCGGTATACCTAACTGCTTCGAGAAAACTTGGTGTCGCTCCAAACGACTGTATCGCAATCGAAGATTCTTACTCCGGAATGAGAGCAGCAAAAAGTGCCGGTATGCGGGTTGCGGCTTTTACTAACAACACGACCAACGGGGTCGACACAAGTCTTGCTGATTGTATTATAGAAAACTTTAATCTTGAACTTCAGAAAAAAGAAAGACTATATTGTTTTTTATGAGCATTTCTGTTGGAATATTTTTTTAACACATAGAGACATAGTTTTTGAAACTTAAAAAAAAGTGTTTCGCTTTAAATGTGATTTAATAGAGAGAAACACAAGTCTTCCGTAATTTTATAACTATGTCTCTATGTGTTAAAACTAGTTACGTCAACGCGTTAAATGTTAATCTTACCTCCTATGGCACCTTATTTCCTTATAATACCCTGATAAAGTTTAAAATTATTATATTTACTTTTTAGCCAACCGAATAATGTTGCCCGAATAATGAAATCTCGCAACGTTTGGCCGATCAATTATAAGCAGTTAAGATGGAAAATAATACCGTACCAATAGCACCGATATCTTTGGATACCAATACAATATCGAACAAAAAGATTAAAAAAGCAGATTTGTTACCTAATCCGGAATCTCAGTTGGATTCTATGGAAATGAAGGAAACACCTATTAGCGATTCCAGCATACTTTTTAGAGATCTGACCGATACTGCCAGCAAAAAAGAAAGTATTATCCGATTAATTGATAAGTTGGATGTTGAAACTAATCTTAGATACCAAAGAACAGAAGAAGATACTTACTGCAATGTATACTCTTATGATTATTGCTATTTTAGTAAAGTATATCTTCCAACGGTTTGGTGGACAGCCGAATCTCTGGAAAAATTAGAACAGGGACAGGATGTTGAAGCGGTTTTTGAAGAAACTGTTGATCGCATTTATTCCAGTGCTCTACACGATTGGTTCCCTGAATGGGGTGGCGATTTTGGATGGGAGCAAATAGCTACAGTCGATGAAATTCAGAATAAAGTAAACGCCAACGGTGGAATTGGAATCATTTGCGCTAAAAGAAGAGAAAAAGGACTTTCGGGGCATATTGTTCCCGTTGTTCCTGAAACCGCTCTGCACAAAGCGTATCGTGAGAATGGCGTAGTCGTTTATCCACTACAATCACAGGCAGGAAAACTAAATTACAACTACTTTTCGGAGGTTAGAAAAGATTGGTGGAACGATGAATTATACTCCTCTTATGTGCTTTATTACCACCCCTAGCCGAAAATAATCAACTTCGTTATACAAACCTCTAAAAATTTATTGATTATCAATGGGTTAACTGCTTGGAAATAACAAAATAAAGAACTACTTTCGCAACTTGGAAAAAATAAGAATAGCCAAAGTTGCAATAATGCTATTCATCTGTCTAAATTATTGATATAAAAGTGATTAATAACGGTAGTGATTTTATAACCTCATTATAAAATTTTACTTTTTTATCAGTCTTTCAGTCGATACAGGTGTGAAATTTCTAAGACTAAAAAATATAATTCTATAATTTTAAAAGTAAAACATAACTTTTTTAATGGATATTACAACTGTGTTTAATCCGTTAAAAGACTTCTTGTGCCTGATTTTAAATTGATTTGAATCTTATTTTCCGAATAAAAGACAATGCTTTAAAAATATAATTAACCATAAAAAAAGACAATTAGTATAAATGAAAGACAATCAGACAAAAAAATATTATTGGGGAATAGGATTAGAAAACGAAACCTACATGCAATTTGAAGAATCCCTAATAGTTACTGGTGAATTTATACAAGAAAAGATTGGCTTTGAAAAATACAGTATTGACTATAGAAAATGTTATAAACCGGAAAGCCTTACTCCTGTTCTAAAGAAAGCTTTTGGTGTAACTGAAAATTATAAAGTAAGCCGAATGATCAACAGTCATTCGCTGGAAAAACTGGATATAAACTATCAGCACAAAACATTATCGGCTGTAAAAGCACTTGCTGATGCAGAAGAAACGGATGCCGTTACCGCTCAACCTCTTGAGAATCCAGATTATCTTGGGAAATCAATTATGGAGCTTTTCCTTGAAGCGCAGCCTTACAACATTCAAAGTATGATCAGCCAAAGAAACAAAACGATGGGTTCTGTTCACTTTGATGGCGATTCTATTGAATTTGTGACTAAATATTTTGAAAATCGAACTGTGGTTGATTCCTGCAAAGAACTAAAAGCAACTAAAAAGTTGTTTATCGATAAAATCAATGAGTCTTCTGTTTTAAAAGGAAAACTAAATTTTCCGGATTATAACAACGGTCTTAACATGTTTATGACCAATCAGGAAAACCTGGTTTTGTTTAATAATGGAACGTATCATTTTCATATTACTTTGCCAACCCTGACAGAAGACAGCAGGATTACAGATTATACTGATTTTGAAAAAACACATGGTAATGCCATCTATTTATTACAATGGTTTGAGCCGTTTTTTATAGCAACACTTGGTAGTCCTGACATTATGGGGGTAATAAGTGACAAATATGGTTTGGATAAAAAGTTCACTTTAGGTTCTATGAGAAATGCGATGTCTCGTTACATAGGCGTTGGAACTTATAATAAATCGATGCCTAAAGGTAAAATTCTAACCTTTAATGTGGATGATTTCAGAAAACTGCTAAAGTTTGAAAAGGAAGAAAACATCTGGTGGCGTGATCAGATTGAAGCAGAAATGGAATACGAAATGCTTTCTGAAGTGGGGCTTGATTTTAATCAGGAAAAAATGTATCAAAGTGGTTTTGAGTTCAGAAGTTTTGACGAGTTTCCGGCAAAATACCTGGATGATGTTCTTTTTTCTATTATTTTAATTTGTGAGCATTCTTTAAACCTGCCTGATGTACAGTGGGGTCACGACAGTAAAGCTTGGAATAATTTAGTCTTTAAAACCTTGAAAATGGGTTATTTGACTGAGATCAATGAGGAGGAAAAGAAAGAAATTTTAGATTTATTACAACTATTAAATCCATCAGACAGCAATTACAATACATTAAAAGCTGAATTTGAAGCTATTGTCTTATTAGATGAATTTTTCTTTAAGATTCTTGCTGTTTTACATGATAAATACAAAGACAACAATGTTTGTCTGGATGCGATGTACGGACAAAAAACAAGTTCTCCACCAAAATGGGACAACTTTAATAAATACCAAACAGAAAGACACTTGCAACAAATAGGTTCTTTTTGTGATAATTAGAAGTTTAATTTTTGACTAAAACCAACGGCCAAATTCGATTATGAATTTGGCCGTTAGTTTTTTTGATCTTTTGCTACGAATTTCACGAATTATCACGAAATGTTTTTTTTGCCACAGATTAAAAAGATTTGCACAGATTATTTAATCCTTTTAATCTTTTAAATCTTTGGCAATTTTTCCTCTATAAAAGTCCTTTATAATACTTTTCTACATCCTTCCAATGGTAATACGGCTCTAGATCTGTCTTTATAGTCGGAACAAGGATTTCTTTTTCATGAAGTAAGAATTTGATCAGTATATCCTCTGATTTTCGTTTGCGGAAAAATACCATTTGTATGTTTCCGGCCATGGGAGCAATTCTGAAATTATTCCATGCTTCGTAAAAAGTAGCGGGATCAGAGACACTGTTATAACTTCCGTCTAAATGGAGAAGCATTGCCAGTGTGATTAAATTACCATCGTGCGCAAAACGAAGTGTAGCGCCTTTGCCTTTAGATGCAATCATCGCATTGGCACTTTCTATGATATTTTTTAAGGTTGGCTTTTGATTTTCAAACATGATTCCTTTGTTTACAGCAGCATTGGCATCACTCACATATTGACGGTAGTTTGTGGTTTGCCACAAATCAAAAAGTTCTTGTTTTTCAAACAGATCGTAGAAATTCAGCTTTGTTTCTACGTTTTGCATTCCTCCTGCTATGGCGAATAGTTTTTTCATAAGAGCACTTGGATCTACTTTTTTTGCTACATAATCGGTATTCGAAAATAGCGACTTAACCAAACGATCGGGATGGATGTGTTTGTCTTCAAATTCCTGGTATTCTTTTTTCCAGGTATCTTTAGCGGCTTTAAAGGCAGTTGCTTCGGGAGTGTTGTAGTTGAGATAACGTTGCCATTTTATACCGGCATTTCGGTCAATTTTTAAATCCGGATTAATTTCTTTAAGTCTTTCGCAGAATGCATCCATACTGAGTACAACGCGCACTACTGTTGTAGCGCTGGCTTCTATTTGAGCATCCTTGACAAACACTTTTGGGTATTGTTTGTACATGCGCTCTGCAATGCCTCTCTGTTCTTTCTGTCCCAAAGGAGCAAGATCTCCTCCGCGAAATTCTACCTCTTTCCAAAGTTGCTGTAATCGCTTTAGAACATCGTTACCCAGACTTGTTAGCGTATTGTTTTTATTGGCTTCTTCAAGCAAATCTAATACCTCTTTATATTCAGTATCACTTGTCAAATAGCGCGATCCATGACGTCCGAAATGGCTTATGTAAAAGGCTTGGTATCCTTTTGGCGCGGCCGTAGTAGTCGCAATATCTTTGGTAGGATAAGCATAATTAACTCCGGCTGTTTTCTCGGGAGTATCAGACAATTCTTGTTGGATTGATTGTCCTAAAACAACAGATAAATTGGTAATTGCAATTAATAGCGCTAAGTAGATTTTCTTCATTTTGGTTTCGGTTACTGCAAGGCAAATATATTCTAAATATCAGAAAATCGCTGCTGGCCTTTAGAATATAAATTACCCTTCCCTATTCCACTTTTAGAATGTTGTTTTGTACCCTATCCCTATCGTATATTTTCTTGTCAAACCATCAGGTCTTACGTCTCTGACTACAAATGGCGTAGCTAAAGAGAGTTCCAAACTTCCTCCTTTAAAAGAATAGGCAGAAATAAGATTCCCGTTGATCGTAAGCCCTTCGGATCCTTTTATTGCTTGTCTTACCCCATAAATATCTTCGTAGGTATCTTCACCTAAATGATAAATAAACAGCACATTGGGTTTGAAACTAAACTTAGAATTTCTTGTTTCAATAGTATAAGTAGTACGAAAAAGCACATCGGGTTTACGTTCAAAAAGATTTGTAGTCGGAAAATCGGTTGTTCCGGAATATTCTGCTATGTATGAATTTGTGTTAATATTAATCACAGGCAATTGCAGTGCTGAGATAAAATCCAGTTTTTTATACGTTAGATTGACGCTTCCTATAAAATCAAACGTCCCCAAACTACTCTGATAATCCAACGGAAGCGGGTGATCGTTTATTTTAAGATTAGAGCTGTTAAACGGGATCTTTAGCCCTGCTGTATAACTCCATTTGTATACTTTATTAGAGCGTGTTTTATAATGTGCTGTTAAAAAAGCATCACCTATAGAGCCTCTGTCTCCAAAACTCCCGCTGGCAAAAGAGGAAGTGATCTTAGCACTTCCAGACCATCTTTTATTAAAATTACGTGTATAAGAAACATAAGGTGAAATATAAGTTACATCTGATTCTCCTGCACCAAACACAGTGCTAATTTCGATCGCATTTTTTGCAATACTATCGGTTGCATACGTATTGTTTATGCTGCAAACTCCCGCATCACTACAGCCTTGCGCTTTTATACCTACGTAAAAAAACATACAAACAATTAAATAGATTTTTTTTGATTTCATAATAATAGTAGGTTTAGTTAAAGTTTTGCAAAGGCAAAAAGGTGGTTGAACTGCTGACAGTGTATCAATACATAGGGATAAACGGAAAGATCGACATTGTCCGGAATTCTAAAGGCTTGATTAGTACCATTTCCAAGAGATCCCAAATTGACAAAATTAACAGGGGAACTGCTTTTAGAAAGATAAACTTTTAAGTCAGGACCGTTTGTGACTGTGAAATTCTCGAGAGCTAAATTGCGATGTGTACCATCGCTATAAATTTTAGCGCTTCCGGAAACGGAATGACCTGATGTGGGAGCAAAATTTCCTGACGAAGTAACCACAGCTGTCTCCGGAATTTCTACAGAGCCAACCGGTTTGCGGGTGAGCTCTCCTTCTGATTCACAGGAACTCAATACTGAAATTAGAAACAATAGATAGATTGTATTTTTCATAGCGTATACTTTATATTTCAAAATTAAACACTATAAACAAAGGAGATTGTCACCTATCTTACATTTGGGATAAGATAGTGAAGAGAATATTATTGTTTTTGCTCTCAAACGGTTACTTACAAAAACTTCTACTTGTCAATTTACTTGCCGTAAAGCGCTATAAAGCTACATTGCTTTCATATAAAACAGGTATTTATACTTTAGATCGGAAACTTAAAAAAAACTATTTTTGAATCTGCCTAAAATCTTTATCCAACTACGGCATCAAAACTATCTTACCCTAAAAAGAAGAATTCATTTATGTGCTGTGAAATAAGATTTCAAAATGGTTAAAATTCGAAGTAAATTTAAATCTGCAAAACCATAAACGCTAAAAAAATATGCCTTGGACTATTCTTGAAAAACTATGGAAGCGCACTTTAAACCCATCCGGTTCTTCTGCTACAAATACTAAGCAAACCTGGGATGATGAAATTAAAACCTTATACCAGCTAGGCATTAGTATCGAAGATGTACTACAGTTTTTATACTTTGAAAAACCTGATTTCGAAATTTTTAAAGTTTGGATTAACACCAATCGGAAAAACGAAAATTCCGAGTTTGAAGACTTGGCAACCAAAGTACTTTCAGATGAAGATCTGCAGTTTTGGAACAAAAACGGTTACGTCATTGTAAAAAATGCGATTTCAAAAAAGGATTGTGAAGCTACGCAGCAGGCCATTTGGGATTTTTTAAAAATGGACCCCGACACTAAAGAAACCTGGTACAAAAGGCATGAGAATCAGAAGGGACTAATGCTTAATTTTTCGGATCATGAGACCTTAAACAGAAATCGATTATCTCCAAGAATTAAAAAGGCTTACGAACAACTTTATAATACAACCAAAATATACAAAACCATTGATAAAGTAAGTTTTAACCCTCCTGAGACCGAAGATTTTACTTTTATCGGAAGTCCTCTTCATTGGGATACTAATTTAAAACAACCCATTCCGTTTGGACTTCAGGGACTGCTTTATCTCACCGATTGTGGTGCAAATGATGGTGCTTTTCATTGTGTGCCGGAGTTTCATAATCATATAAATAACTGGCTGAATACCCTTAAAGCCGGTGAAAACCCAAGAGAAAAGGCATTTAAAACCTTGAAGCCAGAACCCATACTTGGCGATGCCGGCGATTTTATAATCTGGAACAATACTTTGCCACACTGTGCTACACCAAACAAAGGAAAAAGCCCCCGAATGGTACAATATCTCACTTATCTGCCTGATGATTTTATCACACTTGAGGAATGGGTTTGATTTTTATACTTCAACTTTAAAAAACAACGATCTTAATAGGTGGTCTTTGGATTAAAATACAAGAATCACTTCCCTGTTATTTGTCTGGCACTTCTCCTTTTTAAGATATCTTTTGATACTGTAGAATCAAATGGAGTGCTGCTGCATTTTTTAATATCTTTGGCTGATACTTTTTTAGCACATCGCTAAAACCAATGAAATAAAAATTAATGATACTACTAGATAACAACGACCGTTTTAATGTTTCAGAAACTCTTTTTGTTTTTGCATTGGAGTCAGAAGCTGGAAATGTTTTTGACGGAATGAATAAATTGATAACCGGTATTGGAAAAGTAAATGCTTCGATAGCATTGACCAAAGCTATAATCCATCAAAAGCCAAAATTGATCATTAATCTGGGCTCTGCCGGAAGTAGTCGTTTTAACAAAGGTGAAGTAATATGCTGTAGAAATTTTATTCAGCGTGATATGGATGTTAGAGGTCTTGGTTTTTTGGAGTACGAAACGCCACTCTCGGGTATTCCTGTCGTACTTGAACACGGTCATTCTATGGGTGGTCTGCAGGAAGGAATTTGCGGAACAGGAGACAGTTTCGAGATGAATCACCTCAATGATGCCTACAATGTAATCGATATGGAAGCTTATCCGCTGGCTTTAATCGCAAAAATGGAAAACATCCCTTTTCTGTGTCTAAAGTATATTTCAGATGATGCCGGAGACAACGCTGCTGAGGACTGGACTGTACAGGTGCATCTTGCTGCACATGCCTTCAAAAAAATACTATTCCCTACTGAATAATTCGAGTTTTAAAGAGATTTGGATTAAGTAAATCTGTTTTTGAGATTAGAAGAAAAGGTTTCTCTTTGAAGTAAATCTGACAGGTTTTTGAAACCTGTCAGATTTGGTTTTTGGGGTATTAGGTCTACAACCTTTGAAGCGGTAAAAAAACGAATCTCAAAATTTAGGTTATCTAAAAAAAACATCAGTTTGTCATTTCGAGCGAAGTCGAGAAATCACGCAAGAAATTCCATAAAGAAAAGTGCCAATCTTTGTCGAATATTGGATGTGATTTCTCCTTCGTCGAAATGACAAATTACAAGAAATTAGATTGGAGAAAAGCCTCTCTTTGAAGTAAATCTGACAGGTTTTTGAAACCTGTCAGATTTGGGTTTTGGGGTATTAGGTGTAAAACCTTTGAAGCGGTAAAAAAACGAATCTCAAAATTTAGGTTATCTAAAAAACACAACCAGTTTGTCATTTCGAAGAATGAGAAATCACACAAGAAATTCCATAAAGAAAAGCGTCAATCTTTGTCGAATATTGGATGTGATTTCTCCTTCGTCGAAATGACAGAATTACAAGAAATCGGGCTTGACGAGGCAACAATGTCGCTGGTTAAACTATAATATAAGATGTTCCGGTTTGTACTTCTGAAAATTCAAATTCTTACAATATTCTACTCCCTTTCACAGCTATTCGAATAAAGAAAAAGCAATAAAACTTCCTGTTTTCTGAAGAATTAAAGATTAGATGCTACACTAAATTTAATTTTTGAATACATCCTATAATTAATTCGACGCTTTCAAACTTAGAAAAATGATTTTAGACCTTAGCTATTTATGTTAATTTTTTCTTAAAAACATTTTTCTATCTATTTTGAAACAACACAACTAATAAATTGATTTTAAACAATTAAAACAATCTTATCTCATTTATTAACTTAAGCTCAATATTTAACAATTTAACGCTATTTTATTAAACATGTAAAAAAAAGACTATCAATACTATTTTAATTATTATTTTTACACAGTCTAAATAAAGATAGTAGGAGGATTATTTTCCTACAACAATAATTGAAATGAAAAGCAACAAAATTACAACGTTCCTAAAAAACGCAGCCCTCCATGTTTTTGTACTACTGTTTACCAGTATAACACATGCACAAAACAAAACAGCAATAAGTGGTATAATTCAGCATAATGGTGCTCCGATTTCAGACGCTTTCGTGGAATTGCAGCCTATCGGTAAGTCCACCACGTCTGCTACTAACGGTTCTTTTTCGTTTACAGAATTGCCCAATGGGGTTTATACCATCAGAATTGCAAATGCAGGCTATAAAGACCATGTTCAAGAGCTTATACTAAACGGACAAGCAATTAAACCACTGCAGATAAAAATGGAAGCTGCGATTGATTTAAAAGAAGTAAATGTAATTGGTAACAAAACAAAAAGTAACCCGGAAAACCTGATCAATGCAAAATATAGTGCCATGCCCGTAACCGTAATCGACCGCAGAACCATAGAACTTATGGGCAGTCGAAGATTGGATGAAATTCTGAAAGAGCAGACCGGAATTGCTATCGTCAATAATATTGGTGGCGGTGCAAGATCTGTGGGTGTTCAAATGCAGGGCTTTGGCAGCGAGTATATTATGGTGCTTATTGATGGCCAGCCTATGGTAGGTCGCAACAACGGGAATTTTGATCTTTCGCGAATCAGTGTTTCTAATATTGAACGTATCGAAATCATAAAAGGAGCCTCCTCCAGTCTTTACGGAAGCGAAGCGCTTGGCGGAACAATCAATATTATTACAAGAAATGGTGTGCTTGATCCTCAGCTACAGGCCGGCATTAGTTATGGAAGTCTAAATATAGTAGATGCTACTTTAGAGGGGGAAACACCATTTCTCAAAAACAAGGCTACCGCAAATATGGCCGCCAATTATTACAGAACAGACGGTTTTAATACCAATTCAAAATACATCAAAGGCACTACTTCCCCACCCTATGAGAATTACAGTCTTCAGGGAAGATCCCGCTATGAGTTAAATGAAAACAGCTTTTTAAATTTAAGCGGTCGTTATGGACTTCGTCGTTCCTACATGCAGAAAGACTTCGGACTGGGGCATGTCTCCGGAGATTACCAAGACGAGCAGGATATTAATCTTTCTGTCTCGTTAGACCATAAATTTAGCCCAAATCTTAGAAGTAATACCCGTTATTATCTCACCAATTACAGGGCAGACATGAGTGTTGCCTGGCAACAAAGTAATTCTACCGCCAGTCAGGACGTCTTTAAACAGACCTTACATCGTTTTGAGCAGCAATTTTCATACAGTACAACTAATTCATACCAAATCGTGGCAGGAATTGGTGGTAGTACAGAAAATATGAACGACGATGCACTTACCAACGTAAATTCGTTAAACACCTTCTTTTCTTATGTTCAGGGTGAATGGACTCCATTTGAAAAACTAAAAGCAGTTGGTGGTCTGCGATACGATCATACTAATAATTTTGGAGGAAGGATAAATCCTAGTTTTGGTTTGCAGTATTTTATCAGTCCGAAAATAACTTTTAAGGCAGGTATCGGTACTGGTTTTAAAGCTCCGGATTTCAAGACCAATTATCTGGTTTTTTATAACTCTACCGGTAACTATCTTGTAATTGGTAATGCCGTACTGGCACCCACCTTACAACAATTACAGCAAGATGGGCAAATTAGCGAAATCAGACAATATATACTAAATCAGACCGCGGGAAATCTGCAGGCCGAGAAAAGCACTTCTTACAATACGGGATTAACGCTGCAACTTTCGAAAGGATTTAAGGCCGAAGGGAATTTATTTTATCATAAAATAACTAATCAGATTAACAGCATACAAGTAGCTACCGGAAGTAACAACCGCATTATTTACACGTATCAAAACCTCCCGGAAGCTGTTAATAAAGGGTTTGAACTTTCCTTTAAAGCCAGTCCAATAAAAAATCTGGAAATAAGTGCAGGTTATCAATATTTAATAGCCAAAGATCTGAGTATTAAAGATAGTATTAGCTCCGGAAAATGGCCTTATAGTCAAAACATACACGATCCTGCCACGGGAAGATCTTATAAACCAAGGCCTTCTGACTATTGGGGAATTGAGAACCGTTCCCGTCATATGGCTAATGCTACTCTTTTTTACAATCATGCCCCGTGGAAGCTTAATGCCAACGTGAGAGTAAACTTCAGAGGTAAATATCCTTTTGGTGATCGCAACGGAAACCAGTTCATAGACAAATATGACATTTTTGTGAAGGACTACTTTCTCACCAATGCCAGTCTCGAAAAACAGCTGTTAAAAGATCATTTGAGAATCAGACTTACAGCCGATAATATTTTCAACTATACAGATCCGCTAATGCCGGGACAACCGGGACGCATAATCCTCGCCGGCGTAACGTATCGTTTCTTTAAAGAGTAATAAAAATAATTCCACAACTTTAAATAAAATTATAATGACAACAATCCGAACTATAAAAAAATGCTCTTTTGCGCTCCTAATGCTCTCCGTCCTAAGCTTGACTTCGTGCAGTAGTAACGAAGAAAATACAACTTCCGGTCTTGAAGATGGTAAAAGCATCGTAATAAAAGATCTTGCAGGTGATACCGGAGCTGCAATGGGCGATGGTACAAAAGGAAAAGAGAATCGAAACTTTCACACGTTTCTGTTCCGTTTTAGCGACCAAAAACAAATCTGGTTGCATACCAAAGCAGACTCCTTAAAATTTATGAAAACAAACGACTGGGATCTTGCATTCACCGGACCCTACAATAGCGAGGTCTTTATCAATAATGCGAAGTATCAATACAATCCCGGTTTTGAAGGACCAGCAGCAAATACAGCAGTAGTACTGATCAACGAAGCGTATCAAAACGTAGATAAAGCACCTGCCGATGCTGATTTTAACAACAGTGATATCACTAAAATAGGATGGGCATCCTCAGAAAGTTCACTTGGCTGGTTTTACTACAGTCTAAGTACTCACATCATGCAGGCGATACCAAATCGTACCTATGCCATTAGACTGCCGGACGGCAAATATGCAAAATTGCAGCTTATAAACGCCTATAAAGGTAATCCCCCTGCAGTGACCGATCTTAACTGGCCTGCCCCCTATTTTACCTTCAAGTACTTCGTGCAAAATGATGGTAGCAAAAATTTAAACACAAAATAATATCCCATGAAAAAATTTGAAGTTCCAACAAAGAAATTCACCAAAAGCATACTGACACTCTTACTGATTACTTCCCTATTTGCGGCCTGTTCCTCTGATGAAAACAAAACAGAAGTACCGGGAAAAGAAACCGGAGGAAATCCGGGAACACCCCCTGCTAATAATGCCCTGTTTTATAAAGTAACCCGAGTAAAAAATTATCAGGGTAGTACTTCCGATGAGAATCCAACGAAACCTTCAGCGACTTTGTATTACAGCCTTGAGGACAACAAAGCGATAGATGGATCTTATGTAAAAACACGCAAATGGGATTTAGCCTTTGGTGGGCTTTACGCCAGTTTTTTGTCTGGAAATAATGGCAGCGATACCAAAAACAATGGATTTCAGGCAGGCGGTTCCGGTGGAATTATGATCGTTGCCAAACACTTCGATCAAGTCGTTGATATACCGGCAGACAGTCAGTTTAAAACGGGTGTAGACCTTATTGGTACAGATGATGCCGGCTCCTTTGGTAATGGAATTGGCTGGTATCTATATGATTTTGGTGGCGATGTTTTGGGTAACAACGATCCAAAGAAAGCACACGTGGCTTATGCCCTTGGAGAATCGCTTAAAACAACCAAAGGGACCGTGATTCCTGCAAGAACCATTATCCTTAAAACTGCAAATGGCAATTATGCAAAAATTAAAATGATTTCGGTGTATAAAGATGTCTATAATCCGGCGGAATGGTTTAAAGATACCCCTCATATGTTCTACACTTTCGATTACGTATTAGTGCCGGCCGGAAGTACCAAATTTGAAATTAAATAAGCTACCCAATTACTATGAAAACCAAAGTTGACCATTTTAAAGGAGTTTTATTTTTGATGTCTTTTACCTTGCTCGCATTATTAACCGCATGTGATAATGAGGAAGAGCGATGGACAGATGTTAAAGGAGAAACTAAAACCGAAATTATAACCGATCTTGACGCCAGGCGAATTGTATCTTTTCGCATTACCAATCCCGGCGAAGCTCAAGCCATACATAGCGCCGTAAATAACCTTGAAAAAACCATTACGGTATATTTACCGGCCTATTACGAATATCAATACCTTGAAGTAGCGGTAACATTACCTTCAAAAACTACTATTTCACCGGCTACCACTGAGCTTCTTCCTGTTTTTAGTAAAGAGCCTGTTACCTACACCACAAAAGCGGCAGATGGTACAACAGCGGTCTACACAGTCAAAATTGTAATACAACAACCTAAGCTAATCGTAGAGGAAGTATCAGATGGATCCCCGGATTTTACTATAAATACGAATACTTCGGTAACGGTACTTGGAGAAAATTTCCTTCCGTCTTATCAGGTAACCAAATTATTTGTAGTAGATGCACAGGGAAACAAAAAGTGGCAAATGAAACAGTATAATGATGGAGTCGACATTGGCAGTTATTATGCATGGTATGTTTTCTTTGACGATCTCAACAATTTACCAACGCTTCAGCCCAATACCGATTATTGGTTTATGATGGAAAGTTATCAAACGACGAAAACAATGAAACTTCCGTTCAGGATAACCAATTAAAACTTTTTAAAATAAAAAATGCCTGTCCTTACTACAAGTGGTACAAAAATAAGCCAATTAACCCTATTAAAATTAAATATATTATGAAAAAAATAATCTTTTCAATTATAGCATTGGCTGCTATTTCACTTACATCTTGTAGCTCTGACGACCAAACTACTGATTTACAATCACAAGCAAGTGCTCAAAAAGAAGCGACTAATAAAACGTCTAAAATAGCAGCACTTTGTACCGTTACTAATGCAACTGTTACGGTTACCAGAACGGCAGCACCATCGTCTACTTACACCAACTGGACTCCTGTTGCCGCTACAATCGGTGGCGTAAATGTACAGTGGGAAGGTATCTACGGAGGTTCTATCCGTCCTGTAGGTAATACAGACAGATGGTATGTAGGTACTGTAGCTTTAAACCAAACTTGTGCAAACTGGAATAGCTGGAATTCAAGTATTGTGGTTAAAAACGTTTCTACAAATGTTGGTACATCACCAGCTGATCCATACAATGTATTAGGATACAACGGAACTATTTCAGGATTTAACTACGGTTTAGGATATTATTCTTATAACATACTTACACACGTTATGACACCTTCAAAAGCAATTGTGATCTGGAAAACGACTTCAGGTACAAATTCACAATCTGTTACAAGTCCTTCAACTGCAACAGAAGCATACCTTGTTAAAGTAACTGCTGTTACTCCGGGAGCTTCAAACAGTGTTGTAACTTATAACTGGACACAAGTAAAATAATTAATAACAATATAAAAAAACATGGGATCATAAAACTGCTAGAGAAAATTGTAATAAAAGCTGACCGGCTATCCATTGCATAATTACTTTAACGACTTATTCCCCCATGGCTTAAAAACGGCTTTATAAAGTTACCGCAAACATTGTAAGTGCAGGCATTTAAAAAAATACACAGACTTAATCAATAAGCTGCAAAATTAATAAAATTATTTAAAAAATTAAATAAACAATACCATCATGAATAAAAGAAATACTGCCAACCTCCTTTTATGTAAGGCTGCGACACTTTTTTCAGCACTGTTATTTTTCTCTTGTGACACCGAATACGTAGATAAAGTAAATGATATTCCGGGCGATGTGATAAAAGTTCCGGGATACAACCAAATTGAATCCTTCATCATAAAAGATGCAGAAAACAATACTTTGAGTGCTGCGCTGACAGAAAACGAGATCGTGATTACCTGGAGCAATTATATGACCCTTCCGGAAACTATTAAACCGACTATTATTCTTGGTCAGGAAGCTGCTATTGCTCCTGCGTCAGGTACAGAAATTCCTTTTAAAGAAGGGACTCTGTTTACCGTTACTTCAAAAGCCGGAACAAAAAAACAATATACGCTAAAAATAGACTTAAGACAAAAACAACCCAGAGCCTGGACAGCACATCATCCCGAAACACTGTATAAAGGTCTTTTGCAAAGCCAGGTAAACAATGGTCAGACCGATCATATAGACAATTTATGGCTAAGCCAAAAAGAAACTAAAGTTTACTTCGTTGCGACCACTGACCAAAAAGAATATACTGCAGAAACCGTTTATGTAGGTAAAGGAACTGGTACTTCACCATTTTTAAATTATGGTGTCTATTACTTTCTTCCCGAAAACATGCCTAATGGTAAGTACGATCTTCGTATAAAAAATGGAGCCTATACGTTGCAAAATTCAATTGTCGAAAACAGATTTAAAATTGAAATTGCAGATTCTCCGGATTTTAACGTCGAAAGATATGGTTTTCCTGCCACTAAAAATAAGGGAGAAACTATTGAAGTCAGAGGGAGTCAATTGAACACCATTACGGCAGTAGAGCTTTTTAATTATGAGGATCCAAATGTGGTTTATCCACTGGAAATTGTAAACGTTACTTCCTATAAAGCTGTTTTTAAAGTACCTGCCAATACACCCCCTGGCGAATACTTTGCGATGAGGTACAAAAGAGGGAACTCTGATCCTACAGAGACCTATAGCCCTGTTACAATTAAGTAAACTCCAATACAAAAACACTTTATAGCATCCTTTGGCAAGTAAGACTGTCAAAGGATTTTTTCTTTTTATTCCCAGAAAATACTTCGAATTTTAATAGAAACCTTAACCCTAAAAAACCTATTGAATCCAGCGTCTCACATCAAAAAACAAAATGTTTTTTATAATTTCTTCTCGTTAGATCATACCCAATTTCATCATTAGGAACATGCTTTCGATAGTTCTGCGATCTCATCTTTGCTATTTATAAAAATTTTCAGGAGACCCTTCCATAATTATAAATTAAATCCTTTCGATTATTCATCTCTTTACTCACCTTGCTGTTATTAGTCTTTTATTTACAAAAACATTCAAAACAATAAAAAAAGGTTAAGATCTCTTGCATAAATACATTCATTTTTAATAGTTTAACTCTCTTTAACCTTTATACGTTTTGCCAATATAATTTTACTATTAATTACTTTTAATCCGTTCAAATCGACCCTAGAACAAGTAATCATGATGCATCACATCTTGTTATTAGAGAAGAAAGAATAAACCCATAAAAGCAATAACAATGAGCACAGCTGAGCCAGTAAACAATAACTTTACCGTATTTGGTATTGATATTTCAAGATACCAAGGAAATGAAATCAGTTTTCTTACTAAACAAACCGATAAACTCACTTTTGTAATTTGTAAAGCAACAGAAGGGATAACCTACACAGATTCAAATTTCAGCACCAATTGGCAGGCCATTCAAACAAAAGGTTATGTTCGCGGCGCTTATCATTTTTATCATTGCAATGACGATCCGGCAAAACAAGCCGCTCATTATCTGCAAACCGTGGGACCTATTTTGGATACTGACTTCCCTCCTATTGTCGATTTTGAAGGGGTAAGTATCGATCCCGGAATTAATAGCGAAAATATCCAACCCAACTTATTACAATTCTTAACCTTACTACAGCAAAAAACAGGGAGAAAACCTATTTTATACACCACCAACAATACCGCAAATAAATACCTGACTAATCCTGAATTTGCCAATTTCTACTTATGGATTGCAGATTACAGCGACTCTTTAGCCTTACCGACTATATGGAGATCAACAGGCTGGATACTTTGGCAAAAATCTGCAAGCTACAAGTTGCAGGGTCAATTAAATGATTTTGATGTATTTAATGGGCATGCCAATGCCTTTTCAGAATTCATCAGGTCCAGTAAAATTAAGTAAACGTATGGTTATGGATCAAGTTCAAAAGTTTTGGAGACGGATAGAATTTTTTCGCCACGAATTACACGAATTTTCACGAATTATTTTTTTTTTGCGTCGCAAAATGGATGAAATCATTTTAAACCTTTAATCGGTGGCAAATAAATAATTCGTGAAAATTCGTGTAACTCATGGTAAAACAACCTATTAATCAATAACTTAAAAACAGAGCAAGACAAGATCAAAATAATTAAATAATCTCTGAAAATCTTTTCAATCAGTAGTAAAAATAATTCGTGCAAATTCGTGAAATTCGTGGCAAAACAACCACAAACAACCTATTAATAAATAACTTAAAAATAGTGCGTGATAAGATTAAAACAATTAGATAATCTGTGTAAATCTTTTCAATCAGTGGCAAAAATAATTCGTGCCAATTCGTGAAATTCGTGGCAAAACAACCACAAACAACCTATTAATAAATAACTTAAAAATAGTGCGTGATAAGATTAAAACAATTAGATAATCTGTGTAAATCTTTTCAATCAGTGGCAAAAATAATTCGTGCCAATTCGTGAAATTCGTGGCAAAACAACCACAAACACCCGCTCCCCTTTAATTGATCAAACTATTTTACAACTCTACCGTTTTCCATTTTCCGGTTCTAAAAACAAGAATACTACTGGTTGCGAGTATAATTTCGGAGATCAGAATCGCAATAAATATTCCTTTTGGTCCCCATTCGTAATACATACCCAGTAGATAAGACAAAGGAAGCTGGATCATGTAAAACATCAGGATGTAAAGCATCGTTACCGTATTTACACTACCCGCCGCATTTAAAGCACGCGAAATCACCATGGTATAACCGAAGAAAAAGTAAGCAATAGCCATGTATTGCAGGTAGGTACTTGCATAGGAAAGAATTTCTTCATCATGTGTAAAAAAACCGGCCAGCGCTTTAGCGTAAAACAGTAAGAAAATAGCAATCAGTCCAAGGAAACACATATTAAATGTTCCTGTTTTCCATACCGAGGCTTCCGCCCTTTCCGGTTGTTTTGCTCCAAGATTTTGTCCCGTTAATACACCCGCAGCATTTGCAATACCATATGCCGGTAAAACACTAAACATGATGATGCGGTTAGCAATGATATACCCCGCCAGTACATTCTCGCCCAGTTTTGCGACAATCACAATCATTAAAAATCGGCTTGAAGAAGGTACCAGGTTTTGAATCATCCCTGCTGTTGCTAATTTTAATATGCGTTTCATCAAGGCAGGAACCATCTTTAACTGTCGTTTTCCAATGCTAATTGTGGTATTGTTTCTAAAAAGATACCACAGCTGATAGGCCACGCTAAAGACATTTGCAATCACCATAGCCACGGCAGCTCCTAGTAAACCTAATTTAGGAAAGGGCCCTAATCCAAAAATCAGTACGGCACACAAAAATCCGTTTAGAATATTTGAAAAGGCCAGCGTTCGCATCGCCATAGAAGCGTCACCTGATCCTCTAAAAACCCCGTTAATCAGGATACGCATAATCATAAAGATCAGTCCTGCGAACATCGTTTTAGAAAAAGTATTGCCATAGGTAACCAGATGTTCCGATCCACCAGCAAAACGCATAATCTCCTGATTAAAAATTACGGCCAGAACACTACAGATGACGGAAAGAAAAATTCCAAGATAAATGACCTGCATTGCTGCCTGTCCCGCTCTGCGCGGTTTCTGCTCCCCAACTCTTCTTGAAATCATTGCTGTGGCTGCAATACTCAAACCCATCGCCACCGATTGGATCAGAATCACGACAGAATTGGTAATTCCAACCACCGTTATGGCATTTTCACCAAGACTACTTACAAAAAGAAGATCTACTAAAACGAATAAAGACTCCATACTGAGCTCTAACATGGTGGGTACTGATAACAGGAAAGTTGCTCTGTTGACATTTCCTGAAGTAAAATTCTTTTCAGTTCCTTGCAATGCAATCCTGAATAAAGTAACTATTGAACGTATTTTTACTAGCACAATTATGGGTTTAAAAGAAAATATTAAAATTTATTTATTGTTGAATGTGAGTATCTGTGACACTTTCAGTACTGTTACAGCTGTATAAGATAAGTTTCGGCCGTTTTTTAAGACGCTTTGAAACCGATCTTATCTGAACCTCGAAACTTTTTTGTCTATCGTGGTTCTTCTCTTTGTTACAGAAAGTGCCGAAGCATCCGGGTAACCGATAAAAAAGAGTCCTAACGACTGCTCATTAGTCTCCAAACCAAAGCTTTTCACGTATTCTACTGCAGCGCCACTTGAATCCCAATAGGAACCCAACTCAAATGAAGTGGCACTTAGGGCCATGTTTTGCACGGCACAGGAAACTGCAGCCACTTCCTCCCATTCCGGGATAGTAACTTTGGTACTTTTAGAAAGTACCACCCCAATTAAACAAGCTGCTTTAAGCGGGTATCCTTTCAGATAATTATACTTTGCCGTTCTTTTGTCGGCATCAGAGAGTTCTTCATACAGATGCTTGTAATAAGTAACCATATAATCTCCATATTTTTCAAGTTGGCTATCGGTAAGCACAATAAACCTCCAAGGCTCAGTCATTTTATGGGTAGGTGCCCATGTGGCGTTGGTCAGTATCTCATTCAATACAACTTCGGGCAGACTACCCCCTATATAGGAATCTGCATAAATACTTTTTCTGGAACGAATTATTTGGGTTGCCACTTCAGATGAAGCCGCTATTTCACTTTTTTCCATGAATGTTGTGAGGATTAAAACAATAATTAGATAAATTAAGTACGAAAAATATGTAAATATATTTTGCTATTTAAATTTATTATAAATAGCTTTGCTGAGCAAAATTAGTTATTTATAATTAGAATAAATAAGAATAAAACAAATGTATGTAGTAATTTTCATAAAAACAATAGAAATGAAATTATCTCAGAAATAAAAAACTACCCGTTTCCTTAACCCAAAAAAAGGCTAAACACCTAAAAAAACAAGTGTCAAATAGTCAATAATTATTTTATAGTTATGAAAAATAAAACCGCCCGATCCTACTTATCAACAGTGTCGATCACCAACAAACTACAATCTGTAAACCCCAACCGATATACCACTTAAAAAAACCTTTTCTCCTCTAAAAAGAGCATCACAGAAAAGTCAATTATATCAATTAAACTACACCACAATGCAAGAAAAATCCACAATACAAAGACATGAAAATGGTCAATTAAATCCTCAACTTGCCGCATCACATCTTCAACCGGAAATATGGGAAAAAGTAAACAGACTCCAACTAAGAAAAATGTTATGCGAGTTTTCACATGAATTATTACTTATCCCTGAATTAAAAGATACTCAAGGAATATGGGGGCTTTACAGCCTTAGTACCCAAGATGGAGTAACCGAATATCAGTTTAAAGCACAACTACTGGCTTTAGATCATTGGTATATTGACAACAACTCTATTTCTAAAACAACAAACGAACAAACCGAGCCTCTTGACGCTATAGCATTTTTACTTGAATTTACAGAAGAATTAGGCTTTTCTGAATCAAATCTGCCTACTTACCTGGAAGAAGTAATCAGTTGTCTATACGGCAGCGCTTATATGCAAACCAACAGCGAACTTACAGCCAAAGATTTGACAACAGCAAGTTATGCCGATGTTGAACATGCCATGACTGCCGGACATCCTTGTTTTATAGCCAACAGCGCCAGGATAGGTTTTGATGCAATAGATTATCAAAATTATAGCCCTGAAGCTGCAAAACCACTTTCTTTAGTTTGGGTTGCTGGTCATAAAAGCCACACTGAATTTACCAGCATCCCTCCCCTTAGTTACCATCAGGTGATGGAACAGGAATTAGATACAGATCTAAAAGCATCTTTCGATTTGTTGCTTAAAGAAAAAGAACTTGATCCGCAAGATTATATTTACTTCCCGATTCATCCATGGCAATGGCACAATAAACTGATTTATTTATTTGCTCCCGATATTGCCACATCAAAATTAGTTTGTTTAGGTGATAGTAAAGATTTGTACATGCCACAACAATCGGTGCGTACCTTTTTTAATGTAAGCGATAACAAACGCTTTTATGTTAAATCGGCACTTTCTATTCTGAACATGGGCTTTATGAGAGGGTTATCTCCTTATTATATGCGAACAAACCCACCGATTAGCGAATGGGTTGCGAACCTTGTTGAGAATGATGCTTACCTTCAGAAAAAAGGGTTCACTACATTAAAAGAGATTGCTACAGTCGGTTATACCAATACTTATATTGAAGAAGCAATAAAAATTGATTCTCCTTATAAAAAAATGCTGTCTACGCTTTGGAGAGAAAGCCCGATGGATAAAATAGCAAACGGAGAACGTCTGATGACTATGGCCGCTTTACTGCATATCGATACAGAAGGAAACTCATTGTTGGCTGAATTAATCAAATCTTCTCCTTTGGATGCAAAAGGATGGATTCAAAGTTATTTGCAAGCTTATCTAAGTCCACTTTTACATTGTTTTTACTACCATGATATGCGTTTTATGCCACATGGTGAAAATCTGATTTTGGTATTCCGCGATAATGTTCCGGTCAGAGCCATTATGAAAGATATCGGTGAAGAAGTAGCCGTTGTAAATCAGGAAAAAGAATTGCCTGAAACGGTAAAACGAATCATCATCAATGTTCCTGAGGACCTTAAAATCCTGACTATTTTTACACAGATATTTGACTCTTTTTTCCGATACCTGAACCACGTATTGGTAGAACATGTTAATCTGCCGGAAGAAGATTTTTGGAGTCTTGTAGCGGACTGTATTACCGAATACCAATCCGAATATCCTGAACTGGAGGATAAATTCAGAAAGTATGATTTATTTGATTCAGAGATTATTAAAACCTGCTCTAACAGACTGCAAATGCAAAACAGTTCAAAGATGCTTGATGCGACCAATCCTTTCAAGAATCAAAAATTTGCCGGTACCTTAAAAAATCCACTTTCTGTTTATCAGACCAAATTAATCTAGTCCCTCTTTAAAAACTATAATACGCTAAAACCATGAATATAGATACGCTAATCTCTCCAATACAAGCATCCGAACATTTAGAAAAATCCGTTTGGAACAAAGTAACCCGTCTGCACCTTAGAAAAATACTTGCCGAGTTCTCTCATGAACGTCTTGTAATTCCTAATTTAATCGAAAGCAAAGACGGCTGGGGAATCTATCAACTTAGCAGTTCAGATGAAAAAAACACTTATCAATTTAATGCTAAAATACTGGCTTTAAACCATTGGTATATTGATACTGATTCTATTGAAAAATTTACTGAGGGTGAAACTGCTGCATTAGACGCGCTTAGTTTTATCATCGAATTTAAGGCAGAGCTGGGAATTCCTGAGGAATCTTTACCGGTTTACCTGGAAGAGGTCTGCAGTACATTGGCCGGAAGTGCTTACTTGCATTATTATGGCAAACCAAACTCAAAAGAGTTATTAAGTGCCGGCTATCAGCAAACGGAATCTACGATGACCGGTCATCCACGTTTTATTGCCAATAACGGAAGAATCGGTTTTACTTCCAGTGATCATAGAGAATACGCTCCCGAAGCAGCAGCGCCGTTCTCTCTGGTATGGCTTGCGGGTCATCGCTCTACTGCTGTTTTTACTGCCGTATTACCTTTAGATTATGATAAAGTAATGCTACAGGAACTTGGCGAAGAAACCTTAAAAAACTTTAACGATCAACTCCTTGGAAAAGGGCTAAATCCAAAAGATTATTTCTTTATGCCGGTGCATCCATGGCAATGGTTTAATAAATTATCTAATATCTTCTCAGCCGACATTGCTACGAATCGTTTGGTTTGTATGGGATACAATGAAGACAAATACCAACCACAACAATCTATACGAACTTTTTATAATATCACACATCCCGAAAAATTCTATGTTAAAACGGCAATCGCTGTACTGAACATGGGCTATGTACGTGGGTTATCGCCTAAATTTATGTTGTCTAATCCGCCAATCAACGAGTGGATTTATAACCTGGTAAAGGATGACCATTATTTACAGTCAAAAGGTTTTATCATCTTAAGAGAGATTGCCAGTTTAAGTTTTGCTCATCAGTATTATGAAACAGCAGTCCCGGGTGACACGCCTTACAAAAAAATGTTTGCCTGTTTGTGGAGAGAAAGCCCGGCAGACAAAATTAGCGGTAACCAACGTTTAGTTACCATGGCGTCGCTGCTTCACATTGATAATGAAGGGAAAGCCTATCTTCCAGAATTGATACAAGCATCGGGTTTGACCATTTCTAATTGGTTGCGTCAATACTTTAGCTGTTATTTGAGTCCATTACTTCACTGTTTCTACAAATGGGACATGGTCTTTATGCCTCATGGAGAAAATCTAATCCTGATTCTGGAAGATCATAAAGTCGTTAATGCTATTATGAAAGATATTGGTGAGGAAGTTTCGTTACTAAACTGCAGTTTAGAAATTCCTGAAGAAGCTTTAAGACTTGCTGTAACTGTTCCTGACGAACGCAAAACATTGCCTTTATTTACACAAGTATTCGATTCTATCTTCCGATTTATTGCTGCAATACTTGTTGAACATGCCGATTTCCCGGAAGATGAGTTTTGGAAACTTGTAGCAGAATGTATCTTAGATTATCAAGCGGCACATCCTGAATTCAGTGAATCTTTCAAGAAATTCGACTTGTTTGTTGATGAATTCAGCCCTGATGCCTTAAATAAGTTACAACTGAATAATAACAGACAGTTAAGAAATCGTGCCAATCCATTTGAAAACCTGCCTTATATAGGTATTGTAAAAAACCCTGTAACTCCATTTTACACTAATAAATAAAAAATCAATTTTCGTGAATTATTTTACAACATTAAACAAATACATACCCACCCTACTCTTTACTGCTGTGTTCTTTTTATTGTCCTTACATACACAAGCGCAACAAAGCCAATCCGGCACCATCAAAGGTCAGGTTATGACCGAAGATGGAAAAAAAGTGCTGTACGGCACCGTTAGCCTAAATGGAAAATACAGTGTTAAATTAGATAAGGACGGTTGGTATGTATTTGATAAGCTTACTTCTAAAACAAATACCGTTACAGCAAGTATTATGGGATTAGCCTCTCAGACAAAAACGGTAACCCTAAATACAGGAGAAGAAATTATTCTGGACTTTACCCTTACCGCTGATGCTGAATCCTTAAATGAGGTTTTTATTGTCGGAAACAAATACAAAATCACTTCTAAAAAGAACAGTGAATATGTGTCGCGACTTCCAATCAAAAATCTGGAAAATTCACAGGTTTATAGTGTGGTAGACAAGGAACTTATTAAAGAACAAATGGCTTTAACGGTCGAAGAATCTTTTAGAAATGTTCCGGGAGCTGCCCCTGCAAAAACCGGAGCGGGAATGCCTTCTTTTTTCTCGAGAGGTTTTCAAACGAGTGAAAATTTCCGTAACGGGATGGCGACTTATCTGCGTACAGGTGTAGATCTTGCCGCTGTAGAACGTGTGGAAACCTATAAAGGACCAAGTTCTACACTTTTCGGGGCACAAATGACCTCATTTGGAGGGCTTGTAAATTATATCACCAAAAGACCTTATGACCATTTCGGAGGTGAAATTGCCTATACAATGGGAAGTTGGGACCTGAGTCGTATGACCTTAGACATCAATACTCCGGTTAAAGATGCGGAAGGTTTATTCGTGAGGTTAAACGTTGCCCGTCAGACCGAAAACACTTTTCAGGATCAGGGCAATAGTACTACATTACTTATTGCACCAAGCATTACCTATCAGGTATCCGATCGTTTAAAATTTACGTTGAATGCTGATTTCCAAAGTATGCAGGGAATTACTCCGGCTGGATGGATGGTTTCACCAACATTAGGCGTAAACAGTTTCAACCATCTTAATCTCGATTACCGTATCTCACTTAACGATAACTCTCTCGTAAGTAAACAAGGTTCTACCAATGTATTACTTGACGCAGAATATAAAATTTCTGATCAATGGACTTCTCAATCCAGATATGCTTACGGTGCGGGGAATTACGACGACCTCTATATTTTTGACTTCATCTGGCAAAATAAATCCTCTGTCGATCGTATCCTTAGAACATTCACCGACGAAAAGGATGTTAGAAAAAACTTCCAGCAAAATTTTACAGGAGATTTTAAAATCGGTAATTTCAGAAACAGACTTGTAGTTGGTTTTGACTATTTATCCAGCTTTAGATCTACCCGATACGACGGACTAGGTTATGCAGGAAAGGTTTTTGAACCGGCAAATTTGGATGATCTAGGTGCAACACCTGTAATTAGAATAGAGGATGTTGAATCTATTTTAGCCAAAAGAAACACAGGTCAGAACCAGACAAAAGAATCTACTTATAGTGTTTATGCTTCAGATGTTTTCAACGTAACAGACCAACTTTTAGTTATGGCCAGTTTACGTGTCGATCGTTATATTGGAGATGGTACAACAAATACAAAATCTCGTGTAACTCTTGGTAACTACAATCAAACTGCGTTCTCTCCTAAATTCGGTCTGGTGTATCAAATTCTGGAAGACAAACTATCTGTTTTTGGAAATTATATGAATGGTTTTAAAAACATAGCTCCAAAAATTCAGGTAGACAAAACAGTTTCTGTTTTCAAACCTCAGGAAGCCGCACAACTGGAAGGTGGTGTTAAATTAGATTTCTCCGATAAAATCAATGCGACTGTAAGTTATTACCAGATTGATGTCACTAATAGTTTGAGAAATGAAGTTACTCCACAAGGAACTTTTGTTATACAAGACGGAACACAAAAAAGCAAGGGAGTTGAAATTGAAGTTATAGGAAGACCTTTTTCAGGTTTCAACTATGTAGCCAGTTACGGTTATAATGACAATGAGTTAACAAAATCAACTGCTAGTGCACCGGGTAAAAGAGCGGCAGGTACTCCAAAAAATGTCGTTAATCTTTGGGCAAGTTACACTATTGTGAAAGGTAAGGCTCAGGGCTTAGGAATGGGAATAGGAAATTCTTATGTTTCAGATGCCTTTATTGACAATACCAATACCTTTACCCTTTCTTCTTATAATCTTCTTGACGCAACCTTGTTTTACAACCGTCCGAAGTATCGAATTGGTATTAAAGCCAACAATATTCTGGACAGACAATATTGGGTAAGTGACGGTTATTATGCACGTCCGCAAAAGCCGAGCAATTTTATGATCAACTTTACCTATAAATTTTAATTAAATGGATTCTATCGATCAGCGCACTTTCCAATCCCGTAGAATACTGTTGGGGGTAATTATGACTTTTGCCATTCTGGATCATACCCGATTGTTTTTCCATTACTGGAACACCAATCCGGCAGATTTGGATCATACTACTTTCTCTTTGTTTTTTACGCGATTTATATCCCATTATTTTGCGCCGGCAGTATTTTTTATAGCCGGTATCGAATTATTCCAGTGGATGGGTAAAAAGACAAAAAAACAAAATATATGGCCTTTATTCCAGTTGGGCAGTGTGCTGATCCTTATTGAAATTTTCATAAACAATTTCTTGTATACGTTTGACCCTTATTACCGCACGATTGGTGTTTTTATCATCGGTTCATTAGGGTTATGCTTATACTTTATGGCGGGTTTGCAATACTTAAACAGAAATTGGATCTTAGGGATCAGTTTAATTATTCTAATCGGTCATCATGTATTAGATTCTATACAAATGAAAGGAGATTCGCCAAATGCTATCCTTTGGTATTTGTTACACCAACAAAAATTTATACCTCATAATCAGAGTTTATACATCGTAAATTATACCTTACTTCCTTGGTTGGGTGTTTTATTATTGGGGTATTTTTGGGGGTTCTTTTGCAGATCCGAAAGTTCTCCTGTACTTCGAAAAAAGGTATTGTTGTACAGTGGTTTTATTCTGATAGCGGTATTCTTTGTGTTGCGAGGCCTAAATGGCTACGGAGAATCTATCCCCTGGAAAACAGGAAGTTCTTCACTCCTGAGCGTGTTATCGTTTTTCAATCTTACAAAGTATCCGGCTTCACTGGAATTTCTCGCAATTACACTTGGTCCAATTTTTCTGTTTCTGGCCTATGCCGAAAACTGGAAAAACAGAGTCGCTCAATTCTTTTTTACTTTAGGACAGTTTCCTTTGTTTACTTATCTCTTCAGTACACTTATTATACATCTAGCGGCTATGGCTTGGTTGTTTTTTAATGGAAAACCATTGCAAAATATGGTCATAACAACTGCTTCGTATGGTGCTAAAAGTCCATTACTTAATTATGGCTACTCTTTAGCTACCGTTTATCTGCTGTGGCTTGTATTTGTTCTGATCTGCTATTTTGCGGTAAAAAAAATAAAAGCTTAACTAGTTATATCATCGAAATCTCATGCCTTATTTTCTGTAGTCTTGTCAATTTCGACGAAGGAGAAATCACACAAGAAATTCCGCAAAGAAAAACGCTAATCTTTGTCGAATGTTGGATGCGATTTCTCCTTCGTCGAAAGGACAAACTGGAGAGTGTAATTGTATAAACGAGGTATGTATGTTTTAGACAAACTAAATTTTCGCATTCCTTTTTTACTACGCCACAGGTTTTGCATTTGATCCGGTAAAACAGTTCCACTAAGATTCAATACAAAAATTACAAATAGTAAACTCTTAAGAATAAAATATAGTCATCCTGCACCAACTAGCACGAATTATTTTTTTTTAATTCAAGTTAAATTTGCATATTCGTAAGAAATACAAAAAGAATGGATGATTATTTAATTGGAATTGGTAAACGAATAAAAGACATTCGCAAGAACAGTAAAAAAACAATTAGCACCGTTGCCAATGCTGCCGAAGTTAGTAATGGACTAATATCGCGCATTGAAAACGGAAGAACAATTCCTTCCCTTCCTGTTTTATTAAATATCATTAGTGCATTAGAAATTGAAGTTTCGGCCTTTTTTGAAGGAATGCCTAAACCCTCGGGGCAAAATTATATGGTATCCCGTGCCGAGGAAAATTCCATTATCGAAAAAGAAGATGATGCAAAAGGTTTTACTTATCAATATATCTTTGGTAAACAACTTTCCTCTATCGGATTTGAAGCTGTTTTATTAGAAGTAAAACCAAACTCACAAAGAGAAAAAGTCGAAACGGATGCTTACGAATACAAATACATGCTTTCGGGCGAATGTGTGTATATCATAGGCGATGATGAAGTATTGATAAAAGAAGGAGATTCGATCTTTTTTGACGGTAGAATTCCGCATGTTCCTGTAAATCGCAGTACAACAACTGCCAAAATGTTGGTATTATACTTCTTTTTTAATACCCAGAGAGATTAAAAACGGAATCAAGTCTTAAGTTTTCTTGATCTTTTTTTGCCACGAATTTCACGAATTGGCTCTAATTATTTTTTGCCACAGATTAAAAAGATTAAAAGGATCTAATCTGTAGGGGCAATTTAATTCTATCTAATAATTTTTTAGGTTACTGGTAAAAACTATTTTATGTTTCATGTTCATGATTATTTTTATCTTTTTTATCACGCAGATTTAGCAGATTAGGCAGATTTTTGCAATTGAACTGATAAGAAAATCCGTTACCCGAACAATAACAAACAGACAGCGCAAATCCGCAAAATCCGCTAAATCTGCGTGCTATTTTCGTTTAGTATTTCGTCAATTGACTCTAATTATTTTTTGTCACATATTAAAAGGATTTGATCTGTAGGGGTCAATTTAATTCTATGTAATACTTTTTTAGGCTACTGGTAAAGAGTTATTTCTATTTCGCATTCTTGGTTTATTGTTCTTTTTTATCACGCAGATTTAGCAGATCTGGCAGATTTTTACAATAGAACTGATAAAAAAATTCGTTACCAGAACAATCGCGAACAGACGGCGCAAATCCGCTAAATCTGCTAAATCTGCGTGCGATTTCATTCTAGTGCCTAAATTATTTTATCAAAAGAATTAAAACGGCAAATAGATATAATCCGATTACCGCTATCATGATTAAAGCGATTTCAACCGCTTCAGCAAAAGTGATGTTGTGGTTCATTGTGGTTTTCTCTTCGACAAACTCTATCGTTTCTATACTTACGCCAAAAGATTTAACACTCTCAAGATGTTTTTCTTTCTCTATTGGTACATCATTTTCTATAGCTGATAGTACTGTTTCTAAAGCCTGAACCTGGTTTTTCTTCTTTATGTCTCTAAGTATACGAACAAGGCTTATTTTTTGCCCTTCGCAAATTGTTTTTTCTACTGTGATCATAAGTTCTAAATAATAATTTAAAAAATTTACACAACGGAAAAAACAAAACAACAGGATACACTACAGATTGAAATCAGTCCGTACCGTTTAATTACTTCTTCCGTTATTTGTTTTGAACAAAAATATAAATTTTCTTACAATACAATCATAAAACCAGGAAAAACTTTATAAAAATTTTCATACTCTCCAAAAAGTATTTATCAGAGTCATCACAACAACTTTTAAGTAAAAACAAAAAAACTCCTCCTTTACCTGAAATAAAGGAAGAGTTCAAAAAAAAATAAACACAATATATTATAAGAGTATAACTCTTAATTCTTTTAAACTTTCAACGATATAAGTAGGAGCAGCTTCCTGAATTTGCTCACGGGTCTGTGCGCCAGTCAAAACTCCCGCTGTCATGCCACAATGGGCACTTTTTCCTTCTTCAATATCAATAGCCGAATCGCCTACTTTTAGGACTTTCAAAGGATCATTTACCCCCATAAGCTCCATCGCTTTTAGAATCATATCGCCGTCAGGTCGTCCGTTTTTAACATCGTCGGCAGTTACTAATGCATCAATGGTCACTCCTACTTTCCAGCCGAGTTTATCCAGTAATTTATTAGCTGTAATGCTATCATAGCCTGTATTTAAAACCACTTTTATATCATTGGCCTGTAAATCTTTGAACAGCTCTTCTGTGCCTTCAAAAGTTTTTACGTCCAGTTCATTGTATGCTTTTTCTAAAGCAATCTTAAAATTAGCGAATGCTTTTTCAGCCACACTCTTCACATTTGTTATACTTGTACAGGTTGTTAAAATATCTCTTATCGCCTGGTATTTTTCCTTACCTGCACCGTGTTTTAAAACGTCTTCCAATGACATTATAAATCCCTCTTCATTAATTACTTTTTGCACTGTTTTGTAGACTACATTTCCTTCATCAACAGTTGTTCCGGCCATATCAAAGACCACCAATTCTATTCTTTGTTTCATTATTATACGTTAAAAATTTTAGTAATATTCTCTTTTGAAAATCCGGCGCTCCCCGTCATTCCTTTTCCTCCAATTCCGGTAATGATATGAATATTGTCACCGACAGTGTGCTCAAAAACATCTTTGGTTTTGCATTGAGAATAGGTTCCGAACCATCTGTTTTGAATTTCGTAAGTCGGCAAATCGATAATCTTTTTTGCCTCCTGTATCATAAAATTATCAATATCCATATCCAGATTAAACCCCAGATCATCACTGTTTGCTGCGGTAGCGTATTGGTGTGAATCTCCCAAAATCACAGAACCATCCATTGCCTGTTTGAAGAGAATATGAACGCCCCATTTTTTTTCTAAAGAATCTGCATCTTCTTTGGATTTAATGGCTTTAAACGAAGGACATTCATAAAAAGCTTCATATCTTCTAATCGATAATCCGGTTAAAATGGAGCTGTCTAACTTGTAATTGGCTTGTGGTTTGGTTTGCAACATTTGCAATTTTGAAACTTCAATATCACTTTTGAAAAACAAATCCGGATATAACGTTTTAAACTCACTGCCATTACAAATAATCACCTTTTTGGCCAAAAAAGTTTCGTTTGCGGCACTTTCTACTGTTACACCGGCATCGGTGTTTTCGCAGTTTACAATTGCTGTATTGGTAATTAATTCTAAACCCAAAAATTGCTGCATATATTCCTGAAGTCGGTAAATCATAGTTCTTGGCTCTACCGTTACTTCATCAGGAAAAAACAAACCTGCTTTTACATAATCCGAGCGTAAACCCTGATATTTACTCAGACATTCCTCTTTAGTCAACAAATTGGACTGATAATCATTCCCTTTATTTATTTCAGCCAGCTCTTCTATAAGTTGCACTTCCTCATCGTTGGAAGCCAGATAAACTGAGCCGTTTTGTCTGATTGAAATATCAAATTGGCTTTGAATTTCTTTGTAAATCAATAGACTTTCTCGTCCATAAGCTTGCCATTTTGAATCCATACCCGACGGTACTACTTGTCCAAAATTCTGAATAGTAGCACTTTTAGGCATTTTATCTTTTTCGATAACCGCCACTTTTAATCCTTTTTTTAAAGCGTGATAAGCATGAAAAGTTCCTAAAACCCCTCCTCCCACAACTATTAAATCATATCTTGTTTTCATTTAAAAATAAATTATTTTCGAACTCGTTAGTCGACTTTTGAATCACGCCTAACGGGTTGTATTTTACATTTTCTTTTTTCTTCTTGTTCTTTTTTTTAGTGAGGTACACCATAGAACCAATGCTAACTAACACTCCCATAGCGGCCACTATATAGGCTCCGTCTATAAAGAAATTCAACCAGGACAAAGTTGATTGTCCGAAATTTTTATACAACAATACCGAAACACTCCCCAAATAGCCAAAAGCATCGGCCAGATAAATTAGAAATCCTGCATTTCCTTTTATTTTGAAAGCAGCTATAAATCTATCGAAAAAAAGGCTGTTAAAAGGTACGTAACAAATGTACAATCCGAAGCCGGAGACCACCATCCAATAATAAGGGCCTATAGTTCCGAAGTGAAACAAAAGCGTCGAAAACCCAATAGACAATGAGCCAATTATCAATAATATATGATAGAAAAACAAGGCTTTCATATTGTCTTTAAAATAAAAAGCAGCGCCCAAAACCAACAATACGATCACCGCCACAATTACTTCTGAACTGGCATAAACCGATGTATCTCCCTTATAACCGATACTGTCCCACAATTCTCTTGCGAAATTGTCTCTAAAATCTCTAAAAGCCGTTAGATACGTATAAAACAAAATCCAAAGGGTGATCGGGAACAAAAACTTCAGGACTACTTTTTTGCGATCCTTACTGCTCATCGGAATGCGTTTTGATCGCAACGTTATATCTTCTGCTGTTGGTTTTGGAATTCTCTCTAACAACCAGGCAAAAAACAACAAGGGCGGTATAAAAATTAAACCCGTTATGGCCGGCATCCAAAAGGGTGAAAACCCCCAGGACTCCATTACAAAAAAACCGGTCGACTTTACTACTCCGCTGGAAACGATAAAACTTGTGCTTAACGCTACTCCCAGTATTTCGGTAAATTTTCTTCCTTCTAAATAAGAAAAAACAATGCCCCAAATCATCCCCAATGGAATACCGTTGATAAACATGCACAAAATATTATACGGTTTGGGAACTAGCGCAAATAATACTAAAGCTGCTTCTGCAATTCCTATTAAACCTAAAAGATAAAACACTCTGTTTTTCGCTTTTAGTTCTGAAATAACCTTTATACCGATAAATTTTGAAAGCACATAACCTAAAACCTGAGCAATAATCAACAGGATTTTGTAATCAATATGAAATACTTCCAGTCCTTCAAAAGTGGCTACACTGAAGGGTTTTCTAAAAGCATACATGCAAAAGTACGCTCCGAAAGCAGCCAGTGAAGCCGTAAGTACAAAAGAAATATCTGATTTTTTCTTACTCATTCCTACTATTTTTTAAGGATCGGTAAAGCGCTCCCTTTCATTTCAGTGTCTTTTGCTTTGCTGTCTAAAAGTTGCAAAACAGTAGGTGCGATTTGGTTGCTGTACAATTGTTCTTTTGATCTTACTTCTCCCAAAACCTGAACGCCATTACCAAAAACAACCAGCCAAACCTGATCGGCACCATTTATTTTAGAACCATGACTTCTCCAGGTGTCCAATGGTTCAGAACCACGACCATGATCTGTTGAAAGGATAAAAATGGTATTGTTTTTATAAAAAGGATCACTCTGAGTATAATTCCAAAGTTGTTTGATCAATCCATCTGTGGCGTGAGCTGAATTTAAGTAGGCTTGATAATTCCCATCGTGTGCAAAATCATCTGTTTCTCCGTAAGAAATGTAGATCAATTCCGGATGTTCTTTTTTCATGTATTCTAAGGCGTAGTTAGAAGTAAAAGCATCAAATCGAACAGAATCCCAAGGAGAAGGTACTTTGGACTGTAATTCGTTTAAGAAAGTTTCTCTTGCAGAAAGATTTTTTCCTTTAGCCTCCTCAAAACCTGCATTTACGGGAATTCCCGAACGTTCTTCGTTCACAATAAACGGAAACACATCCCAGCTTCCAAAAGCGGCTACTTTACCTTTGTATTTCGGTAGTCTGTTTATTTTCTCTAAAACCGTTGTATTGGGATTGTTGAATTTATCGTTGCTTTTAATGCGCACATCATCGGCAACTCCGCTTAATATTTCGTTATACCCCGGATACGAAAACCACATGGTATTGGTTAAATTTACATCGCTTCCCTGATTTCTGTTACCGTGCAATTGTCCCATTTTGGTTACTTCATTCCAGAAAAAAGGCATTAATGCGGTTCTTCGTTCTTCGGGTGTAGCTCTCCAGAATTTTTCTTTTAAATGGGTTGTGTCTTCTACATACTTCTTCTCGGCTACCAATTTCTGGTCTGCGCCGGTAAACAATTCCTGCCAGCGAAATCCGTCTAAAGTGATTACTACTACTTTTGGATTTTTTACGGCTTCTTTTTGTTGCGCGTTTCCGCTAAAAAAACTTAGAAAAGCGACACTCGAAATTATTATTGATTTTTTCATTATTATTGATTTTGTTTTTATAGAACTTAACTCGTTGGCGGTTAGTTTTTTTTTAACACATAGAGACATAGTTTTAAACCGCTGAAAAAAGACGTTTCACTCTACATAAATCACATAAGACCATGTGAAAAAATCATGATTTTATTGAAATACCTTCCCATTTACAATTTCAATTCTATATCTCTATGTTTCTATGTGGTAAATAACTTTTTATTGCTTTTTTTTAACACATAGAGACATAGTTTTAAACCGCTGGAAAAAGACGTTTCACTCTACATAAATCACATAAGACTATGTGAAAAAAATCATGATTTTCTTTAAATATCTTCCCTTTTACGATTTCAATTCTATGACTCTATGTTTCTATGTGTTAAACAATTTTTTATCAGAATTTCTATTTAATAAGCCACATTACAGCATTAATATCATCTGTTCCTCCGTATTGACTCTTTAAAGCTGCCGTTACATTTTCGGAATTTGTTTCGAATTCGCTTTGCGGATATTTCCAACGTGTCGGAATCTTACCGCCATTTTTATTTGCCGGTCCAACATCAAATTTCGGAATACCTGTTCTTCTGTAATTGAAATAGGATTCTCTCTCTGAGTTTTGAAAAAACGCTACATACTTTTGCGTTAAAATCTGTTCCAAACCTGTTGCATTATTGCCTTGATACACTACAATGCTCTGGTTTAAAAAAGTAGTGACATCGGCAGCGGCAACTCCATAAAATTCCATGGAAGCTTTAATCCCCTGATTGTAATACGCTGCCGCATCACCATTAATCCATCCTCTGTTGATCGCTTCCGCAATTGCAAATTGTTGCTCGGAATAACCGATTAGAATGTAGGCTTCACCAATATAATTGCTGTAATATCTCTTTTCATTTGGGTACGATAATTTCCCCTGATCGGAAGCTACTTGCATAGAACCCTGCTCATCACCTGTATTGGCGGCGATGTAAGCATTCAAATTCAGAGGGTCATTGGCTTTATAATAAAAAGAGGCAGGATCGGCAACTTTATAAATTCTAGGGTCATTATTTTGTTTTAGAATATTCAAATACGTCCCTCCCATTATATTTCTGTTTCTGTTAAAACCATAGTTACCGGGATTTATCTTGTAATTATTCCCCGTTTCATCTGAAAAATAACGGGTCATATTGTCTTTGATTCCTTCCATCAACGGATATTTTGACGGATTGCTTATTATTTTATTGAATTGACTGGCAACATCTAATTCTCCTGTTTTTTTACTTAGACTGATTAGTACTCTCAGACGAAAAGTATTGATCGTTCTTTGCCATTTGTCTAAATCTCCTTTGAATAAAAAATCTCCTTGCACGGCTGTCGTTCCAATTTCTGCTTTTGCTACAGTGATTTGATCGTTTGCAGCATCCAAAAGTCTTAAAACCTCAGTGTACACTTCTTTTTGGGTGTCGTACTTTGGTTTTGTAATCGGGTTGTTGTTTTTGGCCTGTAAAGCCTCAGACATTGGAATATCCCCCATTCTTTTAGACATATAATCTAAAAAGTAGGCGTTGAAAAATTTAGCCAATGCTCCGTATTTGTTTCTTGAATCCAATTTTCCGGCTTCTTTTTCCATGGCCTGAACATTAGACAGTGTGGTGTAACGTAAGGATGCTGAACCCCAGTTGTAATCCTGATTTCCATAATAATCAAAAGAGATGGCCCAAAACTGGTTGTCTCTCTGAGCACCTGACCACGGACCTTCGTCATCTACATTATTCATGACTCTTAAAACTTCGGTCAATAACATCGAAGGTGGTACACTTGTCGCACGATTGGGATCGTCTGCCAGATCTTCAAAATTGGTGCAACCTCCCAGCATAAAAACCATTGCAAGAAGTAGTACGCTTTTATAGTGTTGTATTGTTTTCATTTTTGTTTGTGATTAAAATTTAAGGTCTAAGTTGATACCGTAACTTTTTACTGTTGGTGTTTGCAGCGGAGAAGCACTCTCGTCTAAAAACTGATCTAAGTCGATATTTTTATTTTTTGAGAAATAAAACAAGTCACGACCAATCAATGAAATAGAAGCTGCACTCATAAATGATTTTTTCAGGAAAGAATTTGGCAAACTGTAAGTCAGACTCACTTCTCTTAGTTTAAAAAACGTCTTGTCAATAATATTCGCTGCATAATTACCGTGATACGATTTTGCATAATCCTGATAAAACATTTTTGTCGTGTTTGGCGCAAAAGTTCTGGTATCTGTAATCACATTCCCCTGACCGTCTGTGATCAATTGTCCGCTTGTAATCACTACAGCATCGGTAACATAAGATTTTATTCCTTTTACATCATTGGCTCTTTCTGGTGTATTACTATCAACATGTCTTCCACTCTGCCACATTTTCTGATTCACGTAGTTCTCGATTTTCCCACCATAGCGACCATCAAATGTAAAATTCAAAGCCACATTTTTATACCTCAAATTATTCGTGATTCCCATAGACCAGTCCGGTGCTTTGTACCCTACTTTGGTCTGGTACGAATTAACAAGCGGTTTTCCGTCTTTACCTACAATTAATTTTCCGTCATTGGTTCTCATAAAATCATTGATATAAAAAGCATCAACACGATCTCCGATTTTAATTAAGCCATTATTTTGAATGCCGGCGTAAACCTCTTTTAAGTATTCTTTATAAGTAGACCAGTTCACATTGAAATCCCAATTGAAATTGGTCGTCTTCACAGCTTTCACAAACAGCGCTACCTCAATACCTTTTGTCTGTGTTGTAATACCATTTTGTTTGCTTCCCTGATAACCTGTAGTTTCAGAATATTTTAAGTCAAAAATTTGAGGACCATTTGTATTTTGATAATAGGTAACATCAAAACCAAATCTGTTTTTAAACATTCTGGTTTCTATTCCTATTTCTTTTGAAGAGTTGAAAGCAGGTTCCAGTTTTGCATTGTTCAGAATTTCACCCACATAAGCAGCATTATAAGTTGTTCCTCCAATAGTAAAAGGATCTCTTAAACGGTAGGTATCCAGATTGCTGTAGATGTCTAAAGAACCACCTACTTTGGCATACGAGGTTCTGATTTTCAATAAATCGACTAAAGGAATATCTATAATTTCACTTATAACGGCACTTAAACCAACTGATGGGTAGAAAAACGTATTGTTTTGTTCCGGTAGTCTCGAGTCGGTATCAAATCTTCCGGTAGCTCCAAGGAATAAAAACGATTTATAAGACAAATCCATTGAGCCGTACCAACTGTTGGTTTCAAAATGGCTGTTGTAACTCGTTGGCTGCATTGGGGTTTGGGTGTTGCTTAAAGTATACAATCCCGGTATTTTTAAATAGTTGGTGGATGCAACGGAATTTCTGTATTTATCAATATTAATATTAGCTCCAACAGTTGCTTTTACCTCAAAATCTTTAATCGTTTTATTGTAATTCAACATAAAATCAGAGTAGCTTTTAAACCTGTAATCGTACTGTTCTTTGTAATCTCCTTCTGCTTTTTCTCTTCCATAAGTAGACATGGAATAAGGAAATTTTTCATTTTGAAACAAATTACTCACCACCATATTGGTTCTGATCAAAGCAGAGAAACTGTCGTTGAATTTGTGGTTTATACTTATTTGACCTGAGTAATCATTCTTGTAGTACCCTCTCAGCCATTCGTAAGCCATAAAGTAAGGGTTGTTGTAGCGGGTATATTCGAAGTTTTTTTGTTGAATGCCTTCTTTTCCTTTTTGCCAGTAGTCTCTTAAATCTCGGACATCATAATCAGCTCCACCCCAAATCAGCATATTGTAGATATAGCTATTAGGTCCGTATTGTACATTTGGATTATTCGGTGAGGTTTGAAAATTAAAGTTTGAGCTGGCATCTACCCAGGTTTTATCACTCAAATTGTATCTTCCGCTTAAATTGAAATTGTAAATATTCAATTTCGTATTAGGATTGATTCCCTCCTGATAGGTTTTTGATAATGAAAAACGAATATTTCCTTTATCAAAATTAGAAGACAATGATAAATTGCTGGTAGACAGCAAACCATCTTCCATAAAATTATCAAAGTTGTTAGCGCCTCTTGCCGTCCAAGGAGTTGCAATTAGTTTTCCGTTTGCATCACGCGGACTATCGTATTGTGTAATTAACTGTCCGTCGAATTTTGGTCCCCATTGATCGTAATCGGCATCATTGATTCCTCCTCCTTTACCGTCAACAAAAGCATAATTTCCATAAGAACCCGGTCCATAAGCGTTTTGTGTTTTAGGAACCGCGTTGTAACCGCCCTGGATCATTGAGTTGTGATTGAATTCGACCACAAATCCTTTTTTATTGCTTGCACCTCTTTTAGTGGTTATCTGAATAGCACCATTTCCACCTACAGAACCATAAAGTGCTGCTGCATTTGATCCTTTCAAGACATTGATGCTTTCAATATCGTCCGGACTAATATTCCAAGTGTCTGTTCCCAACGGTACACCATCGACTACAACCAACGGACTTTTACCTCTCAAATACATTTTAGGACTGGTAAAAAATTCAGAAGAAGAAGCCACAACCAAACCTGAAACTTTTCCCGAAAGTGATTTCATTACATTCGCATCCCTTCCTTTAGTTAAATCTCCTTCAACCTCCTGAACAGAATAACTTAATCTTTTCTTTTCCTTTTTGATTCCTAAAGCAGTAATGACCACTTCGTCTAATTTTTGAGAATCAGGATTTAAAGTAATTACTGCCGAAGTTTTACCCGCAGTAATAAAATTAACCGGTACATATCCTAAAAAAGAGATTTCCAGGATTTCACTACTTTTTTGTAGTTTCACTTCAAAATTACCATCCAAATCTGTGTTTACAACAGTAGTGGTTCCTTTAATCAGAACAGAGGCGCTGGGTAATGGCAGACCAAGTTCATCAATCACTTTTCCTTTAAAAGGGATTGTCTGAGCAACAATTAATGATGTTGAGAACATCATTAATACAATCATTAACGTTTTTAAGTTTTTCATTTGGTTAATCAAATAGTTACTATTAGTAAATTTTTACAGTGCAAATGTTGTAAATATTTTACTATTGGTTAACTTTTTGATTTTAAGAAATTCTTAACAAGTTTTTATGCTATTGTCAATTTAATGTTATCGTTGCAAACTTTGTGGTTGTTTTTTTAACCGCAAGGTTTATGGTAATTATAGTTTTCAGTGGCAGTCGCAGTTTTCCGCCTCAACTTACATTTCACAGTTTACACGATCGGGTGTAAAAGTAAAAGATTAAGTGAAAATGTATTTAAACCATATAAGGGATCAAGACATATTGTTGTGGAGGAACAAATATCTTGTAGTTATGTAATTTCGAATCAAGTTCAAAAGTTGTGGAATAATTTTTAGATTTCTTTTGTTAGCAGTAGCAGATCTTATACTTTTTCGCCACAGCTTTTTAAATACCTAATTTTCCAACTTCTCGCTTTGACGATCTCGCAAAGACGCCAAGCCGCTAAGTTTTTTTTCTGTTTTTTCATTAATACTTTGCGATTTTGCGACTCTGCGAGATTTTTACTTCCCCACATGAACTTTAAGTATTTAAAAAGTATTTCCAAAAAAACTTGGCGCCTCTGCAAGATTTTTGTTACCATACAGGTTTTTGCGTTGATCGTTTCACAGTTAAACCATAAAACAAAACAGTCGCAGTTTACAGTCACAATTATAAACTGCGACTGTAAACTGCGACTGCAAACTAAAAACCGAAAACCAAAACTGTCAGGCTGAGCGAAGTCGAAGCCCTCGTAAAACTTTTAGACCCCACTCAGATAGACAATAAGTACATCAAAAATGTAAAATGTAGATTGAAAACTGAAAACTGAGACTGAGACTGAGACTGAGACTGAGACTGAGACTGAAAACTAAGACCTAAACAGCCTGCAAAGCCTTATAATAATCTTCACGGGTACAAAATTCAAGATGTGCTTTTTTATGTGGCAGTTCAAGTAGGGTTTCGAATACAAATCCTGCTTTTCTGTTTAATAAATGAATTTTATGATTCCTTGCATCCGGTTCTACAACGACACGTTGGTTATTGGCGTCGCAAAAAATAAAATCAAGAATCACCGTAAAAACCGACCATGTAAAACTGTTAATTGGTTTCTCAAAAGGCGCTACTAAAATATGCATTCCTTTGTCTCCTTCTTTTACATCATAATATTCTCCAATGCTATCCTCCTCCGGATTGTAACATTCTAATAAAAAGGAAGTAACGCCATTAAAAACGCCCATATAGACAGCGGTTTTTTGAAGAATCTCCCGATAGGAATCGTACACTTGTTCTAAAGAAAATCCATTCATTCCCCAATAAACTGCATAATCGCGGTTTACCCAGTCATGCAATAGTGGCATATCGGTCTCTAAATCCAATGGACGGAGTTCGAATACACCTGTACCGGGAATTGTTTTGACAAAAACGATATCGGTTATGGTTTTATTTTCGGTATAAGTTATTTTACTATTAATCATCTGTTGCTGAATTAAGCTATTATTTTTTTATAAGGTGCTATCGTATTTTGTAATTAATTCAAGTTGCTAGTGCTCTTATCTCTAAAATCGAACAAGTTAGTAGGATTGTCAAAAAAAGTCTCACGCAGATTTTAGCGGATTGAAATAAAAAAAATCCGCTTAACCCGCAAAATCTGCATGAAAAACATCTTAACCTAATCACATTAAGTTAAAGCTGGAGTCTATTCAAATAGTAAGAGATTACAAAAGAATAATTGACCAGCAACTTGAATTAATTATAAAATTTCTTCGAAGGCATTCGATTTGATGGTCTCGGAAGCAGGAACTCCAAATTCCTGAAAAGCAATTTTGGTTTCTACGGCATAGTGTTCAACACCCGTCATTTCTTTAATGATATACGAGTTGCGGTAACAAACCATTCCTAAATCCGGCGTCACAAACCCGTGTGTGTGCAATTCTGCATTTTGAACAAAGATTTCTCCTCCGTTTTTGTCAATGCTGTAATTTCTGTTGGCATCAAAACGTCCTTTATCATCCCATTGGATTCTTGATGTAATTCCTTCAATAAAACGAGGCATTTTATACCCGTATCCTGTTGCCAGAACTAATGCATTTGTAGTATGACGGTATTTTCTATCCTGTTCGACCTGATGTAATTCGAGTTCAAAAGATGCTTTATCATCGTTGTAATCTGCTTTTACACAGGCCGCATTTGTTCTTAAATTGACATCAATTTCAGCAATCACTTTTTTGGCGTAAATCGTATCAAAAATCGTTTCAATTAAATCTTTGTTGATTCCTTTGTAAAGCAGCTTTTGATCTTTCAGCAGGTAATCTCTTTTTTCTGCCGGCAGGCTATAGAAATAATCCACATATTCAGGAGAAGTCATTTCTAAAGTAAGTTTACTGTAATCCATCGGGAAGAAACGAGACGAACGTGTAATCCAGTTCAATTGATATCCGTAAACATCAATTTCCTGCAATAAATCATTAAATACTTCGGCAGCACTTTGTCCGCTTCCTAAAACGGTAATCGACTTTTGCTTTTGCAACGCTTCTTTACTTTGAATATAGGCCGATGAATGAATTGCTTTGCCCTTAAGAGCTTCGCAAGATTTAGGAATATGTGGTGCGGTCCCTGTTCCGAAAACAAGTTTTTTTGTTTTATAAAAAGTAACTGCAGCCGTTTTAGTGCAAACGGTTTTTACAATATAAACCCCCAAGTTTTCATCATATTCGATCATTGAAACTTCTGTATTAAAAAATACATTCGGCAGTTTTTTAATCGCCCATTGACAGTACTGATTGTATTCGTTTCTTAACAGTAAAAAGTTTTCTCGAATATAGAACGAGTACATTTTTCCTTGCTCTTTTATATAATTTAAGAAACTAAACTGACTTGTTGGATCAGCAAGCGTTACTAGATCGGCCAAAAAAGGAATCTGTAGCGTTGTGTCCTGCAAAAGCATTCCAGGATGCCAGTTAAAAGATTCATTCTTGTCAAAAAACAAACCATCAAGATTCTCAATTGGAGCAGTCAGACAAGCCAGGCTCAGATTAAAAGGTCCAACACCAACAGCTATAAAGTCGTATATTTTATTTTCCATAAGGGGTATTAATTTATCAATGTATATTCCTGACCGTGAGAAACGATTAAACCAATAATTTCTTCAATATCGGCAGGAGTTGTAAGCGGGTTTAATAAGGTGAATTTTAAGAATACTTCGTTGTAAACTTTTGTACTTGTTATAATGGCTTTTCCTTCATTGAAAATAGCTTTACGGATGTAGCTGTTTAGACCACAGAACGATCCTTCCTCATTTTTCCAAGGGGTATAACGAAATACAACGGTGCTAATTTCGGGCTGGTGAATTATTTCAAAATCCTCTCTGTTTCTCAATAAGTTTGCGGTAAAAAGGGCATTGTCGATCGCCTTTTCCATGTAGGTACTCAATCCTTCCGTTCCAATTATTCTTAAGGTAAACCAAAGTTTCAACGCATCAAATCTGCGGGTCGTCTGTATTGATTTTTTAACCATGTTTGGAATCCCTTCGTCTTCCTGTTCTTTAGAGTTCAGGTAATCTGCATGGTATTTTATGTAATCCACATACGATTTGTCTCTCATGAAAAAACCACTTGAACTTACCGGCTGATAAAAAGTCTTGTGGTAATCTATCGTAACAGAATCTGAAAGTCCGATTCCTGCCAGTTTGTTTTTATATTTTTCACTAATCAATAGTCCTCCGCCATAAGCAGCGTCAACGTGAAACCATAATTTGTTTTCTTTAGAAATTGCAGCAATTTCAGTTAAAGGATCAATTGAGCCAAAATCTGTAGTTCCCGCAGTACCAACAATTGCTATTGGTATATTCCCAAGGTCTTTCTGTTGTTGAATTACTTTTTTAAGTGCCTGGATATTCATTCTAAAATCAGTGTCAACCGCTACAGGAACCACAGCATTCTGACCTAATCCCAATAAACTCAAATTCTTTTTTAAGCTAAAATGACTTACCTCAGAGCACAACACTTTAAACTTTGAAGCATCAGCGGGAAGTCCATCCATTTTAGGATCCATATTGTAATGCTTTTTTACATAATGATCTCTCGCCAAAAGTAATCCCATCAAATTTGACTGTGACCCTCCACTTGTAAAAATTCCATCAGCTCGCTCAGGATAACCTAATTTTTCAATGGTCCATTCTACCAGTTTCAATTCGATAAAAGTACCACCGGTACTTTGATCCCAAGTGTCCATTGACGAATTTAAAGAAGATATAAATGCTTCTGCAACCAGTGTAGGTGTCAGAATCGGGCAATTTAAGTGTGCAATATATTTTGGATCATGAAAATGAATACAATCATTAAGATAAATATCTTTAAGTTCGTCTAAAACATATTCTAAACTTTTCCCTTGGTAATTATCTTCAAGTGCAATTGCATCAATCTTCTCTTTAATTGTAGCAATACTTGTACCCGTAAAAGGCGTGTCTCTGCTCTCCAAATGTTTAGCAATTAATTTAATTGCCTTTTTCATACTCTTTTTATAAAGAGAAATGGATTTTTCATTATTAGAAAAAATATGTTTATTGTAGCTTTTTTCTAATACATTTTTTAACTGAATTGTTCTTATTTGCTCTCTTGCTTCCATTGGTTTATTTTATTTAGATTCATTCTAAAGAATAGTTTTTAGCAAAAGTATAGCCCATAAAAAACAAAGTCAATACTACACCGAGAGTAAATAAAACTCCCCAAAAGGGGTACTTGGTCTACCATACCTGTAGTAGGAAATAACTAATAAAAGTTATTAAATTTGAATGAAAATTATATCATTTTATTATCAATAGCATATAAAATCAACTCTGGGGTGGTATGTCTCCCTGTTTTTTTCATAATATTTTTCCGATGTGTTCTAAAGGTGTGTATGCTTATAAAAAAGAGCGATGCTATACTTTTTCCATCACTGCCTTTAGCAATCTGTTGTAAGATTTCATGCTCTCTAAAAGTAAGTTTCTCGTTTACATCTGAAGGGGGTACAACGAGTACATCAATAAGTGAATTCAATGTTTTTGGACATAGGTAACGCTCTCCGTTTTCAATCTTATAAAGTGCATCAAAAATGGTTTGTTCCTGACAATCTTTGGAAATAAATCCATCAATTCTTTCTTGTAGAAAAGTATTTACGTTTTGTTTATTCTTAAAGTAGGATAAAATTATAATCTTACAATCCGGAAAGTTGGCACGCAGCTGTCTAAAATCATCTTCATAGAATAAAAAAATATTATTGGGATCTATAATCAGACACTCTACTTTATTCCGCTCCAAATGACTAAGTAACTGATCTTTAGAATTTACCAACGTTAAACTTGCCTTTTTAACAAATTTCTTTAGTGTATATTTCAGTCCGATTATATGTAGGTTTTCGGAATCAGCAATAAGAAAATTTTTCATTAGTTGTGTTTATCTAGAATTGGTCTAAACAAAAATAAGAAAATAATTCCATACTACTGTATTAAATTATTTGCAGTTATACTACTAAAAGAAAGAAACTGAGTACAAAATAAGACTTCTGTCTTAGAATAAGAAAGTCATTTTTAACTTACAGGATCATAAAGAGTAACTTAAAAGATGGTCTTTCTACTTTACACTGCCTATAACTAATCTAAATAAATACTAAATTTGCGCGCAAAACAGTACGAATCAAATTAAGATGTTACCACTTGTGATTGAAAGATTACATCGCTGCATTACATCTTCACCATTGAAAACACATGAATAAAAAAATTAAAAAAAGTATCGGTTGGTTACACCTTTGGTTGGGTCTTGGATCAGGGCTTATCGTATTTATTGTTGCTCTTACAGGAAGTTTACTCGTTTTTGAAAAGGAAATTGATCAGTTCCTAAATCCCGAATTTTATACCGTCAGCACTATTGGTTCCACCAAAAAAACCTTGGATTATTGTACTGCGGTTTTAGAAAAAGATTATTCAGTAAAAAAAATAAGCCGTATTAGTACCTATAATGATCCTATGCGGACCATTGTAATTGTTGGAAAAAATAAAGATAAAGAAGCACAAATATTCTCTATGGATCCTTATACAGGAAAAGTGCTTGGAACGGTATTACAAAAAAACCGGTTTTACTCCATTGTTTTATCGCTGCACCGACAATTACTTCTTGATGATGTTGGAGAAATGATCACGGGTATTTCTTGTCTGATTTTCGTTTTTATGCTGATCTCAGGTCTTATACTTTGGTGGCCTAAAAAAATGAAAAATCTAAAACAACGATTAACGGTTAAATGGAGTGCGTCATTTAAAAGAGTCAACTGGGACTTTCACTCTACCTTTGGTTTTTATAGTTTTCTGGTCTTACTAATCATTTCTTTGACGGGTCTGACATGGTCTTTTAAATGGTTCGAAAGTGGGATGTATTTTCTGGCTGACGGTGCTATAAAAAAGGCTTCTCCGAAAGTAGAAAACCCGACAAAAATAGACCCAAAACTGGATCAGACCAGCTTTTATCAAAATCTATACAGAAAGACCGACAGTATTTTTCCATATAAAGGAAATATTCAAATCAGAATGCCGTCAGACACCATAAACAGTATATTGGTACTAAAAGAATATGCGGATATCAGTATTCCAAATCAATCCAGTGCGGTCTATTTTGATAAATACACCAGTAAAAATATCGAAACCAGACCTTATGAATCTTTTAGCAATGGAGACCGGGTAAGACGTCTTATATACCCGATTCATACAGGAAGTATTTATGGGTATCCAACTAAAATAATTGCTTTTCTGGTAACCCTTTTCGCCCTGACACTGCCTATTTCGGGTTTAATTATCTGGTTAGGAAGGAAGAAGTAGTTCTCAGTCTCGAGTTTCAAGTTTCATGTTTCAAGTTTCATGTTTCAAGTTTTAATCACAGTCGCGGTTTGCTTTCGCATACGAAACGTGAAACTTGAAACCTGAAACATAAGGCCATCTACTTCTGCAAAATAATAAACTCACTTCTTCGATTCAGCTGGTGTTCTTTTTCTGAGCATTTAACTCCGTCTTTGCAATCGTTAACGGGTTCACTTTCACCATAACCGCGGCCTGATAATCTGCTTGGGTCAATGTTTCCTTTTTTGACAATATATTGTATGGTTGCTTTATTGCGTTTGTTAGACAAACTTAAATTGTATTTATAAGGTGCACGGCTATCGGTATGCGAACGGACATCAATTTTTAAATCAGGAAATTTCTGCAGGGCATCGATTACTTTTTGCAGTTCTATTTCTGCATCTTTTCGAATATTCCATTTGTCTAAGTTAAAATAAATCGGGTCTAATTTTAGTACTTGTCCTAAGTCAGTACCGGTCACAAAATCACCTTTTTGCATCAATATATTTTGATTTATGATCCCTTCAGGAACCGTACCTGTAGTCAATACCAATTCTACGGGGGTATAATATATTTTTTCTGAACGCACTAAATAAATTTTATTACAGTCTAACAGGTCTGGAAAAGTGTAGCTACCGTCTAATCCGCTAGTGGTTTCTGCTATTATTTCTCCGTTTTCTGTTAGTAATTTCATATGGGCTCCTGCAATTATCATTTGAGTTTTACTGTCTAATACTACTCCATTTAAATATTGGGTACATTTAAGAATAAGTGGTTTAATTTGTTTTAAACTATAAATCTCATCATTCTGAGAGTTCTCCCGATTGGAAGCCACGTAACCCTCTCCTGCTTTGTTGATAATAAAAGTAAAATCGTCCAGTTGACCGTTTATCGGTTCTCCGAGATTAAAGATGGGATCAAAGCTTCCGTCTGCGTTCATTTGAGAAACAAAAACATCTAACCCTCCAAGTCCCTCATGACCGTCTGAGGCAAAGAATAATTTATTATCCGGAGCCATAAACGGAAAGGTATCTCTTCCTTCTGAATTAATTTCTTTTCCCAGGTTTATTATCTTTCCAAAAGTGTCTCCTGTGATCGCTACTTTGTACAAATCAGATTGTCCGTAACCGCCTGGCATATCAGATGCAAAATAAAGCGTTTTATCGTCAGTACTAAGTGAAGGGTGTGCTACCGAATATTGATTGGAGTTAAAGGGTAATTCTTCAATAACCCATTTTTTATTCTTTTTATGTCCACGGTATAATTTTAATCGGTTTAAACCATTGTCATCTTCGGCATAAACTTTATTCAGATAGTTGTTTCTTGTAAAATAAATCGTATTGCCGTCTTTAGTAAAAGCAGCGGTTGATTCATGGTATTTAGAATTAATTTCTTTAGAGAAAAAATGTACTTTTTCCTTTTTGTCTTTATCTACCCGATATAAATCTGAAAAAGGTTGATCGTTCCAAGTATGAACGTTTTTTTCAAAGGTACGATACACTCTATTGGAGGCGAAAACAAGGGTGTCTCCATAAAAAGAGGGTGCAAAATCGGAGTATTTATCATTGAAATCAACCTTTTCCATCGTAAACCTTCCGGACTGCAAACCAATTTCTTTCAGATAATCTCTTTTAGCATTAAACTCCGCGGCTCTAAAATCGTTTCCTTTGATTTTATAGAATTTATCCATCATTACGTCTGATTCCGTATAAGCTTTTATTGATTTTAAAGATAAAGCGTAACGATACAAATACTCAGGAGGGGCATTATTTTCTGACTTTAAATAGAGACCATACCATTTTGACGCACTTTCATAATCTGATATGTAATAATAGGAATCTCCCAGTTTTTGTAATAATTCGGGTGAGGCATTTCCTTTGTTCGCTACTCTTAAATAATACTCGCGCGCATTGATAAAGGAGTATTGATCGTATTCTTTATTCCCTTTTTCTGAGATTTGATTCTGACCGTATCCAAAAAATGTCACTAAAAACAGGCTCGAAATAAGATATAAATATTTTTTCATATTTGATTTGCTTTAAGTTAAATTAAAAGAAACGTGGTGATAGTATTTTTTTTCTCAGATTGAAAAGTTCAAATCGAATGAAAATCTCGTGAGATCCGCTATTGTAACGACTCAGTTCTGTAGTTTCCCAATCATAGGCATAACCGACCATAAATTTATCTGAGATTTGAAATCCTGCCAGGGCACTCACCGCCGCATCCCAGCGGTAGGCTGCTCCTAATGTTAGTTTTTCATTGAATAAAAAATTCGCAGAAACATCAACTGATAATGGAGCACCGCTAACGGCTTTTACCAATAATGCCGGTTTTAATTTCAGGAAATAATTCAAATCAAAAACATAACCTGTTATAAAATACATATGGGTACGTTCATTGGCTGTACTGTTTATGTTGGAATTGTAGTGTTTCGTCTCTAATAGATTTGGAGAACTTAATCCGGCATAAAATTTATCGGTGTAATAAAAAGCTCCTACTCCAATTTGTGGCGAAAATCTATTTTCTATATTGTATTGAATATTCGGATCCGTCGGGTCTAATGCCCCTGTATTGGCCCTTGAAAAATCAACACTCAATAAATTAAAACCGGCATTTACTCCCAACGAAAGTGTCTTTCCATCGGCGACAGGAATTTGATAGCTAAAAGCTCCATTCGCATTTGTTTCGTCTGATATAAAGATCTTGTCACTGACAATCGAAAACCCAAGACCTACTCTATCCCCAACAGGGCTATGAATTGAAAAATTCAAAGTCTCAGGTGCGCCATCTAATCCTACCCATTGATTGCGGTACAACGCTAATATACTTAACATGTCTCTGGTTCCGGTATACGCCGAATTTATGGTCATTGTATTGTACATATATTGCGTATACTGAGAGTCTTGCTGTGCTCTACTGCCTACTGTTGTGAATAAACTCAACAACATCATTATCCCTATATATGATTTGGTAATTTTCATTTAGTTAGATTTTTATATTAAATAAATCAGGCTTTTAGTCAGGCATAACATATAATGGTCCTGCCATATCGTGCGATTCTCCAAACTCATCTACATAATGCAGTACATAATAATAGGTACCGGTTGGTAGTTTTTTATTTCTGTCGATTGTCACACGTCCATCTGAATAACCTTCAAACAATGCTCCTCTGGATCCGTATCCATCTGCTCCAAATACTTTTATACCCCATCGGTTATAAATTTCTACCGTATTATTAGGATACAGTTCAAGACCTGGAATTATCCATTTGTCATTGTGGCCGTCTCCACCAGGAGTTATGATATCCGGAATGATTAATTTCACTCTTACCAGATTAACTATTGTAGGGTCATCAGGATTTCCATCATTATTTAAATCTTTATTAGTCGGATCATTTGGATCATCTGAAAAATCGGAGACCAAATTACCTTTGCCATCAGCTCCTATAGTGATCGCCTGATTCATTACAAATCCTTGTCTAATATCAGTCGCAGTAATTGCATAAATTGCTGTAAGTACTCCAACACTTCTTTGTCCTACCAACAATTCATCAATATGACTGCCACTTAGAACAATACCCGGCAGATCATCTTTAAGATCAATATCAAACAAATCGACTTGTCCGGTATTTACAATTTCGAAAGCGTAAGATATTGTTTCTCCTACTGAGGCAAAACCATCTTTATTTTCATCATTAAATGTACCTGTTTTCGATAAACTTATAGTTGGTTTAAGTTCCCTTAGAACAATAACTGTTGGATCATCTACTGTATTACCGTCGGTGTCATTTCCGTTATCGGATTTATCAGAGACTTTTACGTTTTTAGTATCAACACCATTTGCTATTACACTATTATTTATACTTCCATTGGCTATATTTTGAACTGTAATCAGATAATTTGCTCTATAAGTTGCTGTTTCTCCCACTTTTAAAGTTCCTTCAGCTGATCCTTGATTCGCACTTTGGAATGTTGGTCCTGTTGTTAGTGTCAAAGCATTTCCGTTTCCATCTGTTAGTTGATCATCCAAAATCAAACTTTGAACCAGTACAGCACCAATATTTTTAACTGTAATCGTATAATTTATGGTATCTCCGGCTCCTGTTATGCCGTCACCATTATCAACTACTGTAGCTGTTTTAACTGCTTTGATTACCGGAATTGCTGTGAAGTTTATTTTTGTCGGATCATCGGTCGTGTTACCGTCGGTATCATTTCCGTTATCGGTAATATCGGTAACCGGAGTTCCTACAGGATCTTTACCACTTACCAGTACCGTATTGCTTATCGCGTTGCTGTCTACATCACTTTGTGTGATCACGTAACTGGCCAGATAGGTTGCTGTTTCTCCTACCAATAAATTACCTAAAGTCGATCCTTGATCAGCACTTTGGAATGTTGGTCCTGTAGCTAATGTTAATGTTGCTCCATTTCCATCAGTTAAACTGTCAACCAGGGTAATACTGTTTAGATTTATATTACCCGTATTTTTCACTGTGATCGTATAATTTACAGTATCTCCCAATCCGGTTATGCCATTTCCATTGTCCACTACTGTAGCCGTTTTAACCGCTTTTATACAAGATTCGGATATTGTTATTTTAAGAGGTACTGTATTGGTACAACCTCCATTATCCGATACTTGTACGGTGTAATCACCTGCTGTCAATCCGCTAAAGATACCTGTAGTATTACTTGTTGCAAAATTGTCAATACTATAAATATAACCACCGATACCTCCTGTTGCGGTAACTTTGAAACTTCCATTTGAAGTGGTTGTACAAGTCACATTCGTGTGTCCTGTAGCGGCTTCTGTCAGAACAATTTCTGTTGGTTCGCTGATTACAATAGATTCACTTGTTGTACATCCTTTACTGTCTGTAACGCTAACATTATAGGTACCTGCACTTAAGTTGAACTGATCTTCCTGAGTTGCTACCAAACCACTACCGTTAACAGTACTCCATGCATAAGTATATGGTGTATTCCCTCCGCCAACGGTGATATCAATTGATCCGTTATGTTGTCCATGGCATAATACTGCCGTAGCTCCGTAACCTAATGATAAACCTAGTGGACTTTGAACCGTTACACTACTGGTCGTCGTACATAAAGTCGTCGTATCGGTTACTGTTACCTGATAAGTTCCGGCTGGTACATTGTTTACTGTGGCTGTAGTGTTATTTGCCGGGGTATTCCATGAGTAGCTGAAACTACCAGAACCTCCTGTTACACTTACACTCACACTTCCTGTACTGCTTCCGAAACAACTTACTGCCGTGCTGCTGGTCATCGCTGCTAACATCAGACAGGTACCGTTGTTTACTGTAGCACTTGCTGTAGTGGTACAACCGTTAGCATCGGTTACGGTTACATTGTACGTACCCGCATCTAATCCTGTTACCTGAGCTGTAGTCGCACCTATATTCCATAGATAGGTATAAGGCGCTTTGCCTCCTAATACGGTTACTGTTGCCGTTCCATCATTAGTAGTTGGACCGCGCTCATCAGTAGCTGTTGCAGTTGCACTTAACATACTCGCCGGTTCAGTGATCGTAATACTTTCTTCAACGGCATCACATACAGTGCCGTTTATGGTTACAGCAACGGTATAGGTTCCTGCCGGTTTATTACTTAATGTACTGCTTGTACCTGTTGTAACTGTTCCATCACTCCAGGTGAAAGTAAATACTGCGCCTGGTCGTGAAGCTGAACTGGCGCTCACAGTTGCAGAACCTGTAGCACTACCTACACACAGTACATTAGTAACAGCTCCAAGCTGAACGATCGCATCGCAATTGTTCACACAATCCACTACAACACTTTCTGTGAAAGTACAACCGTTTTTATCTGTTACGGTCACGTTATAGATTCCTGCTGCCAATCCTGTAATAGTTGGTGTTGTACCACCGTTACTCCATAAGTAACTATAAGGAACTGTACCACCTGTAGCTGTAACCAAAGCTGTACCATTATTACAACCTTGATCTGTAGTAGCATTTTGTTTACTTAAATTAACTATCAGACTACTTGATGGTTCAAGGATTACAATAGACAAACTGCCACCTTGACAACCACTTGCATCTTTTACTTTTACAATATATGATCCCGCAGTTAATCCGCTAAAGATTCCTGTTGTATTGCTGGTTGCAAAATTATCGATACTGTACAAATATGGTGTAGTTCCGCCTGTTGCTGTGACAGTGAAACTTCCGGCAGCTCCTCCTGTACAAGACACTTGTTGATGCGCTCCTGTATTTTCGGTAAGGATCAAACTTGCTGGTTCGCTTACAACTATCGATTGATTGAATATACATCCGTTTGCATCTATAACCGTAACGTTATAAGTACCTGCACTTAAATTAACCTGATCTTCCTGAGTTGGTGCTAAGCCACTTCCGTCTGAAGTAGTCCACGCATAAGCATATGGCGTTGTACCACCACTTACAGTAATATCAATAGATCCATTATTTTGTCCATTACACGATACTGCTGTAGTGCCATAACCTAATGATATCGCTAGTGGGCTTTGAACTTCTGCACTGCTCGTTGTAGTACATAAAGTTGTGGTATCGGTTACCGTTACACTATAATTACCTGCTGGTAAATTGTTTACTGTGGCTGTAGTAGCTCCATTATTCCATAGGTAAGTAAAGTTGCCTGAACCTCCGCTTACACTCACGCTTACTGTTCCGGTACTGGTGCCAAAACAACTCACTGCTGTACTGCTCGCTGTAGCGGTCAACATTAGACAAGTACCGTTATTTACCGTTGCACTAGCTGTGGCTGTACAACCATTGGCATCGGTTACCGTTACATTATAAGTACCCTGATCGAGTCCGGTTACCTGAGCGGTAGTCGCTCCGGTATTCCATAGATAGGTATAAGGACCTACTCCGCCATTAGCTGTTACACTTACTGTTCCATCATTGGTTGTTGGGCCATTCTCGTCGGTAGCAGTAGCATTTGCACTCAACATGGTCACTGGTTCGGTTATCGTAATGCTTTCTTGTACAGCATCACACGCCGTTCCGTTTATAGTCACACTTACTGTATACGTTCCTGCAGCTTTATTGCTTATCGTACTGCTGGTACCTGTTGTAATGGTTCCATCACTCCAAGTGAAAGTAAAGACTGCTCCCGGACGTAAAGCCGAGCTGGCACTCACAGTAGCCGAACCTGTAGCAGTTCCTGCACACAATACATTGGTTACAGTTCCAAACTGTACTACTGCATCACAAGTATCCACACAATCTACTACTACACTTTCTGTGAACGTACAGCCGTTAGTATCGGTTACCGTAACACTGTAAGTATTGTTCGTTAATCCTGTAATTGTTGCTGTCGTACCTCCATTACTCCATAGATAGGTATATGGTGCTGTACCTCCTGTGGCGGTAACTGTAGCGGTACCATTACTGCAACTGTTAGCAGTCGTAGCATTTTGTTTGCTTAGATTAGCCGTTAAAGCAGTAGCTGGTTCTGTGATAACTATGGTTAGATTTGCTCCTTGACAGTCATTACCGTCTTTTACTTTTACCGTATAAGAACCTGCTGTTAATGAACTGAAAACTCCTGTTGTATTGCTTGTTGCAAAATTATCTATGCTGTATAGATAAGGTGCATTACCTCCTGTGGTTGTAACCGTGAAGCTTCCTGTGGCTCCGCCTGAACACAACACCTGTTGATGAGCTGCTGTATTTTCAGTGAGGATCAAACTTGCCGGTTCGCTTACTACTATCGATTGATTAATTGTACAACCATTCGCATCGGTAACAACAACATTATATGTACCACCGCCTAAAGCAACCTGATCTTCCTGAGTTGGTGTCAAACCGCTTCCATCTGCAGTAGTCCATGCATAAACATATGGCATAGTACCACCGCTTACGGTAATATCGATTGATCCATTATTTTGTCCATTACACAATACCGCTGTAGCCCCATAACCTAATGATAAGGCTAGTGGACTTTGAACAGTTACATTGCTTGTTGTCGTACATAAAGTTGTATTATCGGTTACAGTAACACTATAAGTACCCGCTGTTAAATTACTTACCGTAGCGGTAGTGGCTCCAGTGTTCCATAAGTAACCAAAGTTACCTGAACCTCCTGTTACACTTACATGAACTGTTCCGGTGTTGGTACCAAAACAACTTACTGCTGTACTACCACTGGTAGCAGCTAACATCAGACAAGTACCGGCATTAACCGTAGCACTGGCTGTAGCAGTACAACCATTAGCATCGGTTACCGTTACGGTGTAAGTACCCATATCAAGTCCGGTTACCTGAGCTGTTGTAGCTCCGGTATTCCATAGATACGTATATGGACTTACTCCTCCACTGGCTGTTACACTTACCGTTCCATCGCTGGTTGTTGGACCTAACTCATCTGTTGCAGTTGCACTGGCGCTTAACAAGCTAGCTGGCTCGGTGATGGTAATACTTTCTTCTACAGCATCACACACGGTGCCGTTTATAGTTACGGCTACGGTATAAGTACCGGCCGCTTTATTATTTATTGTACTACTGCTACCAGTGGTCACTGTTCCATCACTCCAAGTGAAAGTAAAGACTGCTCCAGGATGTAATACTGAAGTTGCATTTACTGTAATGGATCCTGTAGCAGCGCCAACACACAATACATTGGTTACTGTACCAACTGTTACTGTGGCATCGCAATTGTTCACACAATCCACTACCACACTCTCATTGAATGTACAACCATTACCATCGGTAACCGTTACACTATAAGCGCCTGCTGTTAATCCTGTGATGCTTGCTGTAGTAGCTCCTGTATTCCATAAATAGCTGTAGGGTAATGTACCACCTGTAGCGGTTACTGAAGCTTTACCATCTGCACAACCTTGTGCTGTAGTAGCGTTTTGTTTGGTTAGATTAGCTGTTAAAGCGCTCGATGGCTCACTAATTAGTATGGCAACACTGGTTTGACAGTCTCCAGCATCTCGTACCGAAACGGTATAACTACCTGATTCTAATCCGCTAAATACTCCTGTTGCATTACTGGTTGCAAAATTATCGATACTGTACAGATAAGGTGTAGTACCTCCTGTGGCTACAACAGTAAAGCCTCCTGTGGCGCTTCCTGTACAAGACGCTTGTTGATGAGCGCCGGTATTTTCACTTAGGGTAAGTTGTACCGGTTGGGTGATTGTAATTGATTCGGTTACTGTACAACCTTTGCTGTCTGTAGCGGTAACATTATAAGTTCCTGCGCCTAAATTAACCTGATCTTCATTCGCAGCTATTAAACCACTGCCGTTAGTACTACTCCACGCATAAGTGTATGGCGCTGTACCACCACTAACGGTGATATCAACAGATCCATTATTTTGTCCGTTACATAATACTTGTGTGGCTCCAGATTGCAGCGTCAACGCTAATGGACTTTGAACTTCTGCGCTACTTGTTGTAGTACATAAAGTAGTGGTATCGGTTACCGTTACACTATAGTTACCTGCTGGTAAATTATTTACTGTAGCTGTAGTAGCTCCAGTATTCCATAGGTAGGTAAAGTTACCTGAACCTCCGCTTACACTCACGCTTACTGTTCCGGTACTGGTACCAAAACAGTTCACCCCAGTGCTGGTAGCTGTTGCAGCTAACATCAAACAAGTTCCACTGTTCACTGTTGCGCTCGCTGTAGCGGTACAACCATTAGTATCGGTTACCGTTACCGTATAAGTTCCCATATCCAGTCCAGTTACCTGAGCGGTAGTCGCTCCGGTATTCCATAGATAAGTATAAGGTCCTACTCCACCACTGGCTGTTACACTTACTGTTCCATCGCTAGTGGTTGGACCGTTCTCATCGGTAGCTGTAGCGCTGGCACTTAACATGCTTGCCGGTTCGGTGATGGTAATGCTTTCTTCTACGGCATCACATACAGTACCGTTTATAGTTACTCCTACAGTATAAGTACCTGCTACTTTATTGCTTATCGTACTGCTGGTACCTGTTGTAATGGTTCCATCACTCCAAGTGAAAGTAAAGACTGCTCCTGGACGTAAAGCCGAACTTGCATTTACTGTAATAGCTCCTGTAGCTGTTCCGGTACACAATACATTGGTAATGGTTCCAACTGTTACTACTGCGTCACAAGTATTCACACAATCCACTACTACACTCTCTGTGAATGTACAGCCGTTAGTATCGGTTACTGTTACACTATATGTTCCGTTGAGAAGTCCTGTGATGGTTGCTGTTGTACCTCCATTACTCCATAGATAGGTGTATGGCGCTGTGCCACCTGTGGCGGTAACTGTAGCGCTACCGTTACTACAATTTTGTGCAGTCGTCGCGTTTTGTTTGCTTAAATTAGCTGTTAAAGCAGTAGCTGGTTCTGATATTAGAATAGACAAACTACCTTGACAGTCGTTGGCATCTTTTACTTTTACAGTATAAGAACCCGCTGCTAATGAACTGAATACTCCTGTTGAATTACTTGTCGCGAAGTTATCGATACTGTACAAATAAGGAGCATTACCTCCTGAGGCTGTAACAGTGAAACCTCCTGTAGCACCTGCTGAACACAACACCTGTTGATGAGCTCCTGTATTTTCGGCAAGTGTTAGCGTTGCCGGTTCGCTTACTACTATCGATTGGTTTAATGTACAACCATTCGCATCGGTAACCACAACATCGTAAGTACCGCCGCCTAAGGCAACCTGATCTTCCTGAGTGGCTACTACGGCGCTACCATTAGTTGTACTCCAAGCATAAGCATATGGCGTTGCACCACCGCTTACGGTAATATCGATTGATCCATTATTTTGCCCATTACACAATACCCCTGTAGAACCATAACCTAATGATAAGGCTAGTGGACTTTGAACGGTAACACTACTTATTGTAGTGCATAAAGTGGTATTATCTGTTACAGTAACACTATAAGCACCTGCTGTTAAATTACTTACTGTAGCGGTAGTGGCTCCAGTGTTCCATAAGTATCCAAAGTTACCTGAACCACCTGTTACACTTACACTCACACTTCCTGTACTACTTCCAAAACAGCTCACTGCTGTACTGCTGCTCATCGCTGACAACATCAGACAGGTACCATCATTTACTTTGGCGGTTGCTGTAGTGGTACAACCATTGGCATCGGTTACTGTTACATTATAAGTACCAGCATCTAGTCCTGTTACCTGAGCTGTTGTAGCTCCGGTATTCCATAGGTACGTATAAGGCGCTTTACCACCTAAAGCGGTTACTCTAACGCTTCCATTATTAGCAGCCGCATTTTGTTCGTCTGTTGCTGTAGCGCTCGCGCTTAATAGATTTGCCGGTTCGGTGATCGTAATACTTTCTTCAACGGCATCACATACAGTGCCGTTTATCGTTACGGCTACGGTATAAGTACCGGCCGCTTTATTATTTATTGTACTTGTGGTACCAGTGGCCACTGTTCCATCACTCCAAGTGAAAGTAAAGACTGCGCCTGGTCGTGAAACTGAATTAGCACTCACTGTTGCAGAACCTGTAGACGTTCCGGCACAAAGTACATTAGTGACAGTTCCAAGTTGCACTACTGCATCACAACCGTTACTTGTGCAATCCACCACTATACTCTCATTGAAAGTACAACCGTTAGCATCTGTTACTGTTACACTATAAGCACCTGCAGTTAATCCGGTAATTGATTGTGTAGTAGCAGCATTACTCCATAAATAAGTATATGGCGCTGTACCACCTGAAGCGGTAACTGTCGCACTACCATTACCACAACTATTAGCTACAGTAGCATTTTGTTTGCTTAAGTTCGCAGTTAGATTATTTGAAGGCTCCGTAACCGAAATTGGTATACTAGTTTGACAATCTCCAGCATCTCGTACCACTACAACATAGCCACCAGCAGTTAATCCACTAAAGATTCCTGTTGAATTGCTTGTAGCGAAATTATCTATACTGTATAGATAAGGTGTAGTTCCACCTGTGGCTACAACAGTAAAACCTCCTGTGGCGCTTCCTGTACAAGACGCCTCTTGATGAGCGCCGGTATTTTCACTTAGGGTAAGTTGTACCGGTTGGGTGATTGTAATCGATTCTGTTACTGTACAACCTTTGCTGTCTGTAGCGGTAACATTATAAGTACCAGCTCCCAGATTAACCTGATCTTCATTCGCAGCTACTAAACCAGTTCCGTTAGTAGTACTCCAAGCATAAGTGTATGGCGCTGTACCACCACTAACGGTGATATCAATTGATCCATTATTTTGTCCGTTACATAATACTTGTGTGGCTCCAGCTTGCAGCGTCAACGCTAATGGACTTTGAACTTCTGCGCTACTTGTGGTAGTACATAAAGTAGTGGTATCAGTTACCGTTACACTATAATTACCTGCTGCCAAATTATTTACTGTAGCTGTAGTCGCTCCATTATTCCATAGATAAGTAAAGTTGCCTGAACCTCCGCTTACACTCACGCTTACTGTTCCTGTACTGGTACCAAAACAAGTCACCCCTGTGCTGGTAGCTGTTGCAGCTAACATCAAACAAGTTCCACTGTTTACTGTTGCGCTCGCTGTAGCGGTACAACCATTAGTATCGGTTACTGTTACCGTATAAGTTCCCATATCCAGTCCGGTTACCTGAGCGGTAGTCGCTCCGGTATTCCATAGATAGGTATAAGGACCTACTCCTCCACTGGCTGTTACACTTACTGTTCCATCACTAGTGGCTGGACCGTTCTCATCGGTAGCCGTAGCGCTGGCACTTAACATACTTGCCGGTTCGGTGATCGTAATGCTTTCTTCTACGGCATCACATACGGTGCCGTTTATAGTTACTCCTACAGTATAAGTACCGGCTGCTTTATTGCTTATTGTACTGCTGGTACCTGTGGTTATCGTTCCATCACTCCAAGTGAAAGTAAAGACTGCTCCAGGACGTAAAGCTGAACTTGCATTTACCGTAATAGCTCCTGTAGCTGTTCCGGTACACAATACATTGGTAACGGTTCCAACTGTTACTACTGCATCACAAGTATTCACACAATCCACCACGACACTCTCTGTGAATGTACAACCGTTAGTATCTGTTACCGTTACGCTGTAAGCGCCATTGGTAAGTCCTGTGATGGTTGCTGTTGTACCTCCATTACTCCATAGATAGGTATATGGAGCTGTACCACCTGTAGCGTTAACTGTAGCGCTACCGTTACTACAACTTTGTGCAGTCGTCGCGTTTTGTTTGCTTAAATTAGCTGTTAAAGCAGTAGCTGGTTCTGATATTAGAATAGACAAACTACCTTGACAATCATTAGCGTCTTTTACTTTTACAGTATAAGATCCTGCTGATAATGAACTGAAAACTCCTGTTGTATTGCTTGTTGCAAAATTATCTATGCTGTACAAATAAGGCGCATTACCTCCTGAGGCTGTAACAGTGAAGCTTCCTGTAGCACCTGCTGAACACAACACTTGTTGATGAGCTCCAGTATTCTCTACAATTGTTAGCGTTGCTGGTTCGCTTACCACTATCGATTGGTTTAAGGTACAACCATTCGCATCGGTAACCACAACATCGTAAGTACCACCGCCTAAAGCAACCTGATCTTCCTGAGTGACTACTACGGCGCTACCATTAGTTGTACTCCAAGCATAAGTATATGGCGTTGCGCCACCGCTTACGGTAATATCGATTGATCCATTATTTTGTGCATTACACAATACCGCTGTAGAACCATAACCTAATGATAAGGCTAGTGGACTTTGAACGGTAACACTACTTGTTGTAGTGCATAAAGTGGTATTATCTGTTACAGTAACACTATAAGTACCCGCTGTTAAATTACTTACTGTAGCGGTAGTGGCTCCAGTGTTCCATAAGTATCCGAAGTTACCTGAACCTCCTGTTACACTTGCACTCACACTTCCTGTACTGCTGTTATTACAACTCACTGCTGTACTGCTGCTCATCGCTGACAACATCAGACAGGTACCATCGTTTACTTTGGCGCTTGCTGTAGTGGTACAACCATTAGCATCGGTTACTGTTACATTGTAAGTACCAGCATCTAGTCCTGTTACCTGAGCAGTTGTAGCTCCCGTATTCCATAGATAGGTATAAGGCGCTTTACCACCTAAAGCGGTTACTCTAACGCTTCCATTATTAGCAGCCGCATTTTGTTCGTCTGTGGCTGTAGCGCTCGCGCTTAATAGATTTGCCGGTTCGGTGATCGTAATACTTTCTTCAACTGCATCACATACAGTGCCGTTTATGGTCACGGCTACGGTATAAGTACCGGCCGCTTTATTATTTATTGTACTTGTGGTACCAGTGGTCACTGTTCCATCACTCCAGGTGAAAGTAAAGACTGCCCCTGGTCGTGAAGCTGAATTAGCACTCACTGTTGCAGAACCTGTAGACGTTCCGGCACAAAGTACATTAGTGACAGTTCCAAGTTGTATTACTGCATCACAACCGTTGCTTGTGCAATCCACCACTATACTTTGAGTATAAGTACAACCGTTAACATCAGTAACGGTTACACTATAAGCTCCTGCAGTTAATCCGGTAATTGATTGTGTAGTAGAAGCGTTACTCCATAGATAAGTATATGGTGCTGTACCACCTGAAGCGGTAACTGTCGCACTACCATTACCACAACTATTAGCTACAGTAGCATTTTGTTTGCTTAAGTTCGTCGTTAGATTGTTTGAAGGTTCTGTAACTGAAATTGGTATACTAGTTTGACAATCTCCCGCATCTCGTACCGCTATAACATAGCCTCCAGCAGTTAATCCGCTAAAGATTCCTGTTGCGTTACTGGTTGCAAAATTATCGATACTGTATAGATAAGGTGTAGTACCTCCTGTGGCAACTACAGTAAAGCCTCCTGTGGCACTTCCTGTACAAGACGCCTCTTGATGAGCACCGGTATTTTCACTTAGGGTAAGTTGTACCGGTTGGGTGATTGTAATCGATTCGGTTACTGTACAACCTTTAATGTCTGTAGCGGTAACACTATAAGTACCAGCTCCCAGATTAACCTGATCTTCATTCACAGCTATTAAACCAGTTCCGTTAGTAGTACTCCACACATAAGTATATGGCGCTGTACCACCACTAACGGTGATATCAATTGATCCATTGTTTTGTCCGTTACATAATACTTGTGTGGCTCCAGCTTGCAGCGTCAACGCTAATGGGCTTTGAACTTCTGCGCTACTTGTTGTAGTACATAAAGTAGTGGTATCAGTTACCGTTACACTATAATTACCTGCTGGTAAATTGTTTACTGTAGCTGTAGTAGCTCCATTATTCCATAGATAGGTAAAGTTACCTGAACCACCTGTTACGCTCACGCTCACTGTTCCGGTACTCGTACCAAAGCAGTTCACTGCTGTGCTGGTAGCTGTAGCAGCTAACATCAAACAAGTTCCACTGTTTACTGTTGCGCTCGCTGTAGCGGTACAACCATTGGTATCGGTTACTATTACAGTGTAAGTTCCCATATCCAGTCCGGTAACCTGAGCGGTAGTTGCTCCGGTATTCCATAGATAAGTATAAGGACCTACTCCACCATTGGCTGTTACACTTACTGTTCCATCGCTGGTGGTTGGACCGTTCTCGTCAGTAGCTGTAGCGCTGGCGCTTAACATACTTGCCGGTTCGGTGATGGTAATACTTTCTTCTACGGCATCACATACGGTGCCATTTATAGTTACCCCTACGGTATAAGTACCGGCTGCTTTATTGCTTATCGTACTGCTGGTACCTGTGGTTATCGTTCCATCACTCCAAGTGAAAGTAAAGACTGCTCCAGGACGTAAAGCCGAACTTGCATTTACTGTAATCGCTCCTGTAGATGTTCCGGTACACAATACATTGGTAACGGTTCCAACTGTTACTACTGCGTCACAAGTATTCACACAATCCACTACGACGCTCTCTGTGAATGTACAACCGTTAGTATCGGTTACCGTTACACTGTAAGCTCCATTGGTAAGTCCTGTAATGGTTGCTGTTGTACCTCCATTGCTCCATAGATACGTATATGGCGCTGTACCACCTGTGGCGGTTACTGTCGCGCTACCGTTACTACAGCTTTGTGCTGTTGTAGCGTTTTGTTTGGTTAGATTAACCATCAGACCTGTAGAAGGTTCTGTGATTACTATGGTTAGATTTGCACCTTGACAGTCGTTGGCATCTTTTACTTTTACTGTATAAGATCCTGCTGTTAATGAACTGAATACTCCTGTTGAATTACTTGTAGCAAAGTTATCAATGCTGTACAGATAAGGAGCATTACCTCCTGAGGCTGTAACCGTGAAACCTCCTGTAGCACCTGCTGAACACAACACTTGTTGATGAGCTCCTGTGTTCTCTACAAGTGTTAGCGTTGCCGGTTCGCTTACTACTATCGATTGGTTTAATGTACAACCGTTAGCATCGGTAACCACAACATCGTAAGTACCTCCTTTTAAAGCAACCTGATCTTCATTTGTGGCTATGACAGTACTACCATTAGTGGTACTCCAAGCATAGGTATATGGCGCAGTTCCACCACCTACAGTGATGTCAATAGAACCATTAGTCTGACCTGAGCATAATACTGCTGTAGATCCATAACCTAATGATAAAACTAGTGGACTTTGAACGGTAACACTACTTGTTGCCGTACATAAAGTGGTATTATCTTTCACCGTTACTTGGTAGGTACCTGCCGGTACACCACTCACTGTAGCGGTAGTATTATTTCCCGGAGTATTCCATAGGTAGCTAAAACTGCCTGAACCTCCTGTTACACTTACATGAACTGTTCCGGTACTTGTACCAAAACAGTTCACTGCTGTGCTGGTAGCTGTAGCGGCTAACATCAGACAAGTTCCACTGTTTACTGTTGCGCTCGCTGTAGCGGTACAACCATTAGTATCGGTTACTGTTACTGTATAAGTACCCATATCCAGTCCGGTTACCTGAGCGGTAGTCGCTCCGGTATTCCATAGATACGTATATGGACCTACTCCACCATTGGCTGTTACGCTTACTGTTCCATCGCTGGTGGTTGGACCGTTCTCGTCAGTAGCTGTAGCGCTGGCGCTTAACATACTTGCCGGTTCGGTGATGGTAATACTTTCTTCTACGGCATCACATACGGTGCCATTTATAGTTACCCCTACGGTATAAGTACCGGCTGCTTTATTGCTTATCGTACTGCTGGTACCTGTGGTTATCGTTCCATCACTCCAAGTGAAAGTAAAGACTGCTCCAGGACGTAAAGCCGAACTTGCATTTACTGTAATCGCTCCTGTAGATGTTCCGGTACACAATACATTGGTAACGGTTCCAACTGTTACTACTGCGTCACAAGTATTCACACAATCCACTACGACGCTCTCTGTGAATGTACAACCGTTAGTATCGGTTACCGTTACACTGTAAGCTCCATTGGTAAGTCCTGTAATGGTTGCTGTTGTACCTCCATTGCTCCATAGATACGTATATGGCGCTGTACCACCTGTGGCGGTTACTGTCGCGCTACCGTTACTACAGCTTTGTGCTGTTGTAGCGTTTTGTTTGGTTAGATTAACCATCAGACCTGTAGAAGGTTCTGTGATTACTATGGTTAGATTTGCACCTTGACAGTCGTTGGCATCTTTTACTTTTACTGTATAAGATCCTGCTGTTAATGAACTGAATACTCCTGTTGAATTACTTGTAGCAAAGTTATCAATGCTGTACAGATAAGGAGCATTACCTCCTGAGGCTGTAACCGTGAAACCTCCTGTAGCACCTGCTGAACACAACACTTGTTGATGAGCTCCTGTGTTCTCTACAAGTGTTAGCGTTGCCGGTTCGCTTACTACTATCGATTGGTTTAATGTACAACCGTTAGCATCGGTAACCACAACATCGTAAGTACCTCCTTTTAAAGCAACCTGATCTTCATTTGTGGCTATGACAGTACTACCATTAGTGGTACTCCAAGCATAGGTATATGGCGCAGTTCCACCACCTACAGTGATGTCAATAGAACCATTAGTCTGACCTGAGCATAATACTGCTGTAGATCCATAACCTAATGATAAAACTAGTGGACTTTGAACGGTAACACTACTTGTTGCCGTACATAAAGTGGTATTATCTTTCACCGTTACTTGGTAGGTACCTGCCGGTACACCACTCACTGTAGCGGTAGTATTATTTCCCGGAGTATTCCATAGGTAGCTAAAACTGCCTGAACCTCCTGTTACACTTACATGAACTGTTCCGGTACTGGTACCAAAACAACTTACTGCTGTACTACCACTGGTAGCAGCTAACATCAGACAAGTACCGGCATTAACCGTAGCACTGGCTGTAGCAGTACAACCATTAGCATCAGTTACCGTTACATTATAAGTACCCATATCAAGTCCAGTTACCTGAGCGGTAGTCGCTCCCGTATTCCATAGATACGTATATGGACTTACTCCTCCACTGGCTGTCACACTTACTGTTCCATCGCTGGTTGTTGGACCTAACTCATCTGTTGCGGTTGCACTGGCGCTTAACAAGCTAGCTGGCTCGGTGATGGTAATACTTTCTTCTACAGCATCACACACGGTGCCGTTTATAGTTACGGCTACGGTATAAGTACCGGCCGCTTTATTATTTATTGTACTGCTGCTACCAGTGGTCACTGTTCCATCACTCCAAGTGAAAGTAAAGACTGCTCCAGGATGTAATACTGAAGTTGCATTTACTGTAATGGATCCTGTAGCAGCACCTACACACAATACATTGGTTACTGTACCAACTGTTACTGTGGCATCGCAATTGTTCACACAATCCACTACCACACTCTCATTGAAAGTACAACCATTACCATCGGTAACTGTTACACTGTAAGCGCCTGCTGTTAATCCTGTGATGCTTGCTGTAGTAGCTCCTGTATTCCATAAATAGCTGTAGGGTAATGTACCACCTGTAGCGGTTACTGAAGCTTTACCATCTGCACAACCTTGTGCTGTAGTAGCATTTTGTTTAGTTAGATTAGCTGTTAAAGCGCTCGATGGCTCACTAATTAGTATGGCAACACTAGTTTGACAGTCTCCAGCATCTCGTACCGAAACGGTATAACTACCTGATTCTAATCCGCTAAATACTCCTGTTGCATTACTGGTTGCAAAATTATCGATACTGTATAAATAAGGTGTAGTACCTCCTGTGGCTACAACAGTAAAACTTCCTGTGGCGCTTCCTGTACAAGACGCCTCTTGATGAGCACCTGTATTTTCACTTAGGGTAAGTTGTACCGGTTGAGTGATTGTAATTGATTCGGTTACTGTACAACCTTTGCTGTCTGTAGCGGTAACGTTATAAGTTCCTGCGCCTAAATTAACCTGATCTTCATTCGCAGCTATTAAACCAGTTCCGTTAGTAGTACTCCACACATATGTATATGGCGCTGTACCACCACTAACGGTGATGTCAATTGATCCATTGTTTTGTCCGTTACATAATACTTGTGTTGGACCAGCTTGCAGCGTCAACGCTAATGGACTTTGAACTTCTGTGCTACTTGTTGTAGTACATAAAGTAGTGGTATCAGTTACCGTTACACTATAGTTACCTGCTGGTAAATTGTTTACTGCAGCTGTAGTAGCTCCAGTATTCCATAGGTAGGTAAAGTTGCCTGAACCTCCGCTTACACTCACGCTTACTGTTCCTGTACTCGTACCAAAGCAGTTCACCCCTGTGCTGGTAGCCGTCGCAGCTAACATTAGACAAGTACCACTGTTCACTGTTGCGCTCGCTGTAGCGGTACAACCATTGGTATCGGTTACTGTTACCGTATAAGTACCCATATCCAGTCCGGTTACCTGAGCAGTAGTTGCTCCGGTATTCCATAGATAGGTATAAGGACCTACTCCACCATTGGCTGTTACACTTACTGTTCCATCGCTGGTTGTTGGACCATTTTCGTCGGTAGCAGTAGCGCTGGCGCTTAACATACTTGCCGGTTCTGTGATGGTAATACTTTCTTCTACGGCATCACATACGGTACCATTTATAGTTACCCCTACGGTATAAGTACCTGCTGCTTTATTGCTAATCGTACTGCTGGTACCTGTGGTTATCGTTCCATCACTCCAAGTGAAAGTAAAGACTGCTCCAGGACGTAAAGCTGAACTTGCATTCACTGTAATAGCTCCTGTAGCTGTTCCGGTACACAATACATTGGTAACGGTTCCAACTGTTACTACTGCGTCACAAGTATTCACACAATCCACTACTACACTCTCTGTGAATGTACAACCGTTAGCATCGGTTACTGTAACACTGTAAGTTCCGTTGAGAAGTCCTGTGATGGTTGCTGTTGTGCCTCCATTACTCCATAGATAGGTGTATGGCGCTGTACCACCTGTGGCGGTTACTGTAGCGCTACCATTGCTACAGCTTTGAGCTGTGGTAGCGTTTTGTTTGGTTAAATTAACCATCAGACCTGTAGAAGGTTCTGTGATTACTATGGTTAGATTTGCACCTTGACAGTCGTTGGCATCTTTTACTTTTACCGTATAAGATCCTGCTGCTAATGAACTGAATACTCCTGTTGAATTACTTGTAGCAAAGTTATCAATACTGTACAGATAAGGCGCATTACCTCCTGAGGCTATAACAGTGAAGCCTCCTGTAGCACCTGCTGAACACAACACTTGTTGATGAGCTCCTGTATTTTCGGTAAGTGTTAGCGTTGCCGGCTCACTTACTACTATCGATTGGTTTAATGTACAACCATTCGCATCGGTAACCACAACATCGTAAGTACCGCCGCCTAAAGCAACCTGATCTTCCTGAGTGGCTACTACGGCGCTACCATTAGTTGTACTCCAGGCATAGGTATATGGCGCAGTTCCACCACCTACAGTGATGTCAATAGAACCATTAGTCTGACCTGAGCATAATACTGCTGTAGATCCATAACCTAATGATAAGGCTAGTGGACTTTGAACAGTTACATTGCTTGTTGTCGTACATAAAGTGGTATTATCTTTCACCGTTACTTGGTAGGTACCTGCCGGTACACCACTCACTGTAGCGGTAGTATTATTTCCCGGAGTATTCCATAGGTAGCTAAAACTGCCTGAACCTCCTGTTACACTTACATGAACTGTTCCGGTATTGGTACCAAAACAACTTACTGCTGTACTACCACTGGTAGCTGCTAACATCAGACAAGTACCGGCATTAACCGTAGCACTGGCTGTAGCAGTACAACCATTAGCATCAGTTACCGTTACGGTGTAAGTACCCATATCAAGTCCAGTTACCTGAGCGGTAGTCGCTCCCGTATTCCATAGATACGTATATGGACTTACTCCTCCACTGGCTGTCACACTTACTGTTCCATCGCTGGTTGTTGGACCTAACTCATCTGTTGCGGTTGCACTGGCACTTAACAAACTAGCTGGCTCGGTAATGGTAATACTTTCTTCTACGGCATCACATACAGTGCCGTTTATCGTTACGGCTACAGTATAAGTACCGGCCGCTTTATTATTTATTGTACTGCTGGTACCAGTGGTTATTGTTCCATCACTCCAGGTGAAAGTAAAGACTACTCCAGGATGTAATACTGAAGTAGCGTTTACTGTAATGGCTCCTGTAGCAGCGCCTACGCACAATACATTGGTTACTGTACCAACTGTTACTGCGGCGTCGCAATTATTCACACAATCCACTACCACACTCTCATTGAAAGTACAACCATTACCATCGGTAACCGTTACACTATAAGCGCCAGCTGTTAATCCGGTGATGCTTGCTGTAGTAGCTCCTGTATTCCATAAATAGCTGTATGGCAATGTACCACCTGTAGCTGTTACTGAAGCTTTACCATCTGCACAACCTTGGGCTGTAGTAGCGTTTTGTTTAGTTAGATTAGCTGTTAAGCTACTTGATGGCTCACTAATTAGTATGGCAACACTGGTTTGACAGTCTCCTGCATCTCGTACCGAAACGGTATAACTACCTGATTCTAGTCCGCTAAATACTCCTGTTGCATTACTGGTTGCAAAATTATCGATACTGTATAGATAAGGTGTAGTTCCACCTGTGGCTACAACAGTAAAACTTCCTGTGGCGCTTCCTGTACAAGACGCCTCTTGATGAGCGCCGGTATTTTCACTTAGGGTAAGTTGTACCGGTTGGGTGATTGTAATTGATTCCGTTACTGTACAACCTTTGCTGTCTGTAGCGGTAACATTATAAGTACCAGCTCCCAGATTAACCTGATCTTCATTCGCAGCTATTAAACCAGTTCCGTTAGTAGTACTCCACACATAAGTATATGGCGCTGTACCACCACTTACGGTGATATCAACAGATCCATTATTTTGTCCGTTACATAATACTTGTGTGGCTCCAGCTTGCAGCGTCAACGCTAATGGACTTTGAACTTCTGTACTACTTGTTGTAGTACATAAAGTAGTCGTATCAGTTACCGTTACACTATAATTACCTGCTGGTAAATTGTTTACTGTGGCTGTAGTAGCTCCATTATTCCATAGGTAAGTAAAGTTGCCTGAACCTCCACTTACACTCACGCTCACTGTTCCGGTACTCGTACCAAAACAGTTCACCCCTGTGCTGGTAGCCGTTGCAGCTAACATTAGACAAGTTCCACTGTTCACTGTTGCGCTCGCTGTAGCAGTACAACCATTAGTATCGGTTACTGTTACCGTATAAGTTCCCATATCCAGTCCGGTTACCTGAGCGGTAGTTGCTCCGGTATTCCATAGATAGGTATAAGGCCCTACTCCACCACTGGCTGTTACACTTACTGTTCCATCGCTAGTGGTTGGACCGTTCTCATCGGTAGCCGTAGCGCTGGCACTTAACATGCTTGCCGGTTCGGTGATGGTAATACTTTCTTCTACAGCATCACATACAGTACCATTTATAGTTACCCCTACGGTATAAGTACCGGCTGCTTTATTGCTTATCGTACTGCTGGTACCTGTGGTAATGGTTCCATCACTCCAAGTGAAAGTAAAGACTGCTCCAGGACGTAAAGCCGAACTTGCATTTACTGTAATAGCTCCTGTAGGTGTTCCGGTACACAATACATTGGTAACGGTTCCAACTGTTACTACAGCGTCACAGGTATTCACACAATCCACTACGACACTCTCTGTGAACGTACAGCCGTTCGTATCGGTTACCGTTACGCTGTAAGTTCCGTTGAGAAGTCCTGTAATGGTTGCTGTTGTACCTCCATTACTCCATAGATAGGTATATGGCGCTGTACCGCCCGAAACGGTTACAGTCGCACTACCGTTGCTACAGCCTTGACCCGTAGTTGCATTTTGCTTCGTTAAATTAGCAGTTAAAGTACTAGATGGCTGAGTAATCACTATTGGACTAGTCACAAATTTACATCCTTTAGCATCTGTTACTGTCAAGGTATAACTTCCTGCAGGAATTCCTGTTAGGTCTTCTGTTGTTTGTCCTGTATTCCAACTATACGTAAATGGACCAGTTCCTCCGTTAACAGTTGCATTTATGGCACCTGTAGATTGACCTTGACAACCAATATTAGTAGCAAGATTAGTAACTGCTAAATTACTTTGATAAGTCTGAATTATAAATGGTTCACCAGGCACTTCACCAAAACAGCCACTGTCTGTTGTGAGAGAAACTATAACATCCGTATAACTTCCCGGCATTAAACTTTGAATCGTTAATTGACTGCTGCTATTTGATGTCATATTGGCTACTACCGGAGCAGCTCCATTTTTCACATAGCTAACCTGATAAATTTTTCCAGGTAAAAGTCCTCCATTACTAATTACCAAACTTCCATCATTGCCCGGAGTACAATTTGTTGGACTGTTTGCCGCTATTGTCAAACTGGTTTCAATTATTTCACAACATGCTTTAGCAATAGCACTATTGATCCAATCAGTATTAATAGGTTTAAAGCAACCTGCATTTGTTAGTCCAGTTCCACTGCCGTCATTCACTGGTGAATAGGCGTCAACGCTAACTGTAAAAGTTACTATATTGATTCCTGCTTCCTGAGCATCACTACAGCTATCGTTATCACTGTTAAGGTCTAAATAATCCGGCAAAGCATCACCATCTGTATTTATTGGTGTTATTAATCCGCCTGTAGACTGTCCTGTTTCACAGCCACCTGCATCAATAACATTTCCGTCAGGGAAACGACAACTAACAAGACTTGTGTAGCTTGCAAGATTTCCGGAAGCTTCTATTGCATCAGGAATACCGTCATTATCACTATCCAAATCTAAACTGTTGATGATTCCATCACCATCAGTATCTACGGTACCTTCTACTATATCGGAAATTCCGTCATTATCGTCATCAACATCAGCATAATCCGGAACTCCATCGCCATCGGTGTCAGTTCTGGTGTTATCAAAACAATCACAAGAATCTGCGACACCATCACCATCGGAATCCGGACTTATTATTGTTGCATTAACATAAGTATAAGTTCCTGTGTATATTCCAGGGCTTGCAAGAGACTCAAGTGTATCATTAAATCCATTTAAATTCGTGTCCGGTTGTGAACTTCCGTATGTAAAATTAGAAGTACGATTCATACTAACACCGGATTCGAAATGATCACTACAACCATCACCATCACTATCCAAATCTACATTATTGGTTTTTCCATCACCGTCTGTGTCAACGGTACAAGTAGCTTTTGGATTTGATGAAGCAATATAAGTTGCAGATCCCTGAGTCGCTGTAATCTCATAATTTGTAAAGGTTGGCGTAGTCGATCCTACTGTAGATACTCTAATTCTATAGTATTTATAAAAATCGTTTTGGTTTGCTGCTTGTACTGCCCATGTTTTGGTTGTTCCTGCACTGGTTGCCACCGGAGCCGAAATAGTCGTATAAGCTACACCATTAATTGAACCTTCTAATACAGCGAAAGATCCTGTACCCCAGCTTGCCGTTGCTCCAATTACATTAACTGAAGCTAAATTTACAAATGCCGGATACTCTATCGTGTAGATTATTGAACTGGTGGTACTCGTTTGTGCCGCTGCGACAATATGATTGGATGCTGCTACATTTGTAGAAGTCCCATCATGTAAAGTTAGAATATCATTTCCTGGTGTTACCGTTATGCTATTTACTGTCGTAGAGGCTAAACCGGTCGAAACTTTTGCTATAACCAATCCTTCAGCGGCTGTATAATAACAACTAGGTGCTTCTACTGCATCTAAAACGCCATCATTATCATCATCAATATCCACTAAATCATTGATTCCATCACCATCTGTATCAGCACAAACGTTTAAAGCTTTGTTTAATCCATATAGTGTATAGGTTGAAGGATAACTTGTGGTTGCTGTAACCGTATCATTGTTTTCTAATGGATTGGCTAAACCGTTGTTACCATAAGGTCCTTGTGCTACTGCATTTGGAGCACTTACAGTACCGGAAGTATTTACAAGATTTCCGCTTAATAATGTCCCTGTAACTCCGGATTCTTTGGCATCCGGACAACCATCACCATCACTGTCTAAGTCTAATCGATTTGCAATTCCGTCCCCGTCAGTATCGATATCCAAAATACAACCGGAACTAACATTAGCTGACGAAATAGTTCTTACTGTGGTTTGAGCAGACTGCCATTGCGCAACATAATTGTTTGCAGCGCCATTATCAAAATGATAAACTCTAACTAAAACTCTTCCTGTTGCATTGGTAAAAGCAGGTGTAAATGTACTTGCTGCACCTGTACTTGTTGTAATTTGTGTTGTTAAAGGAACTTCAGAAGGATCTCCATTTGGAAAAACTGAAAGCCATGTATAATCTACAGCTCCTCCGGACGTTACATTAAACTGTACATTATTTTGTGTACGTAAGTCTAAATAGAACTCGTCTACTATCATTTCAAGATCCCCATTCGCTGCTGTACCTGCGGAATCATCGTATAAAGCTTGCGTAATACCTGACGTAGCAACTATCACATTGTAAGTACCGGCATTTCCACCACTTGGATTATTTGCGTTAGTAGTATATTGACTTGGAAACGTTGGTTGACCATAAATATCAGTTCCACTAAAATAGCTTGCCAATGCCGTACTACCTAAACTATTATCAAATCCCGGAACAGTAGCGTAATATCTTGTACCAAATTGAGCACAGGCACCAATAACCGTTTCTGCGGTATCTAAAATACCGTCATTATCGTCATCAATATCTACCAGGTCTCCAATTCCATCACCGTCTGTATCGGTACATAAATTCAAGCCTGATACTGTAGCATATCTAGTATACGTTGATGTATAACTTGTTACTGCTTTCGTAGTATCATTATTCTCCAGTCCATTGGCCAAACCATTGGCGCCATAAGGTCCTTGCGCTACTGCGTTTGGAGCAGTTACAGTCCCGGAAGTGTTTACAAGACTACCGCTTAATAATGTACCGGTAACACTCGATTCTTTGGCATCCGGACAGCCGTCACCATCACTGTCTAAATCTAAATTATTGGTTATACCATCACCATCGGTATCTACGCTACAAATTGGTTTTGGATTGGCTGAAGCCCCATAAACAGCAATTCCCTGAGTTGCTGTAATTTCATAATTGGTATAAGTTGGTGTAGTTGTTCCAACCGTAGAAATTCTTATTCTGTAATATTTATAAAAATCATTTTGATTGGCAGCTTGCACTGTCCAGGTTTTGGTTGCTCCTGCACTTATGGCAAGTGGTGCTGAGATCGTAGTATATGTACTCGCATTTGTAGAACCTTCTAGCACTGCAGAATACCCTGTTCCCCAACTTGCGGTAGCTCCCACTACATTTAATGTCGCTAAGTTTACCGGTACCGGATACTCTATATTGTAAATTACAGAACTGGTCGTATAAACCAATCCTGCCGGAATAACATGATTAGAGGCTGCTACAGTCGTAGAAACACCATCACGCATTGTCGGAATATCATCGCCTGAATTAACTGCTACACTATTAACTGTTGTAGTATTTAATCCTGTTGATACCTTAGATAAAACCAAAGCTTCGGCTGCTGTATAATAACAGCTTGGTGCTTCAACGGCATCTAAGATTCCATCATTGTCATCGTCTATATCTACTAAATCTGATATTCCGTCATTATCACTGTCTGAACAGGCATTTAACGTTTTATAGATAGCATAATTATTATAAGTAGATAAATAACTTGTAGTTGCCGCAGCAGTATCATTATTTTCTAATGGATTGGCGAGTCCATTGGCTCCATAAGGTCCTTGTGCTACTGCATTTGGAGCGCTTACCGTACCTGAAGTATTTACAAGATTACCACTTAATAATGTTCCTGTCGCGCCTGATTCTTTGGCATCCGGACAACCGTCGCCGTCACTGTCTAAATCTAAATTATTCGTTACACCATCACCATCAGTATCCACACTACAAGTAGCTTTTGGGTTTGATGCAGCTACATAAACAGCAGGACCCTGAGTTGAAGTTACCTCATAATTGGTAAACGTTGGTGTTGTGGTTCCTACTGTAGATACTCTGATTCTGTAATATTTATAAAAGTCATTTTGATTAGCTGCCTGAACCGTCCATGTTTTGGTTGTTCCTGCGCTTGTAGCCACCGGTGCTGAAATGGTTGTATAAGTTGTACCATTTGTTGAGCCTTCCAATACGGCAAAGAATCCTGTACCCCAGCTTGCTGTAGCTCCAACCACATTTAACGTGGCGAGATTAACTGGTACTGGATATTGAATGTTATAAATTACGGTACTGGTTGTATAAACTAATCCCGCCGGTACAACATGATTAGAGGCTGCCACGGTCGTAGAAACACCATCGCGCATTGTTGGAATGTCATTTCCGGGAAGTATTGGTCCACTGTTTACAGTAGTGGATACTAATCCTGTAGATACATTTGCTATAACCGAAGCTTCAGCGGCTGTGTAATAACAACTCGGTGCTTCTATAACATCTAAAATACTATCATTATCATCATCAATATCAACTAAATCCGGCACTCCATCATTATCTGTATCTATACAAGCATTCACACCAGTAGAAAGTGCATAATTAGAATAGGTCGATGCATAACTTGTAGTCGCTGATTGAGTATCGTTACTCTCCAAAGGATTTGCTAAACCATTGGCTCCATAAGGTCCTTGTGCCACAGCATTTGGAGCACTCACAGTACCTGAAGTATTGACAAGACTTCCGCTTAATAAAGTTCCTGTAACACCCGATTCTTTAGCATCAGGGCAACCATCGCCATCACTATCCAAATCTAATCGATTCGGAATACCATCACCATCGGTATCAAGGTTACAAGAGCTATCACTATGTAATACCGTGTTTAAAGCGGTTGCAATTCTTCCTTGATTTTGCGGATAATATCCTGATTGTGTCGGTGTTGCATCATCGGAAACAAAAACAAAATTCCCTTTACTTGATGCCCCCGGAATCTGTCTCATAATTATAAAGGCAGAAGTAGGGAATCCTTGACCATAATTTAATACATCCTTATCTGCTACTCCATTTATAAGCTGGAATACCGCTCCATGAGGAACCGGCCATATTGGGTTCATTATACTAAAATAATCCGCATTTGTGTTTAGTGGTAAATCCTGCGGAGAAATAGATGGCCCTACAGAATAACTTGTACCATAAACGGTATTAAGCATGGTTACAAGACCGGTCATGTTGGCAGCATTACAACAACCATCAACAAAAAAGGCAAATGATTTACTTTTTTTATTGACAATAGCATCTGTAAGTGCTGTCCAGTGTGCTGCATTAATGGTGTTACTGGTAGATTCAATAACGACCATATCATAACCACTATAATAATTTGCCGGTACTGTTGCATTTTCTAAAGTAAGAAAGTTAGAAACAGTAGAACCCGCAGGCATATAATTTGTAAATTCAGTTATTAGTCCGGTTCTTATTCCAAAAGTATCTTCGTTGGTTGTATTAATCAATACCGTTGAAGGTACGGCACTAACACTGCTTTGAAGACATTCTGTCGTATCCAGTATACCATCATTATCATCATCGATATCCACTAAATCTCCTACTCCGTCACCATCACTATCGATACAGGCATTCAGAGTACTGTTCACTGCATATTGACTATAGGTCGAAGTGTAACTTGTTGTAGCCGCTGCTGTATCATTATTTTCTAATGGATTGGCTAAACCATTGGTTCCATAAGGTCCTTGAGCAATTGCATTTGGAGCAGTTACCGTACCAGAAGTATTCACAAGGCTACCGCTTAATAAAGTACCTGTGACTGTCGCTTCTTTGGCATCCGGACAGCCGTCACCATCACTGTCTAAATCCAATCGATTTACAATACCGTCTCCATCAGTATCTATGTCGCCACACTCTGCGGCACCGGCTGTAATATCTGCAGAAACATTAACAGACCACCAGAATTCGGCTTGGGTGGTTGAAAAGGTAATAGACGATAGTGTGTCTCCCAATTCTGTTGTTCCTTGTGCATAAGTCGTTACACCATCTAACTGATGCAGAGCGTTGTTTGCGGTAAAATTTAAACCTGTACCCTGTTGGATTTTTGTTAATGAATAAGTGCCCGTAAAAGCCAATGGGGCTTGGCCACCACCACCACCGTACGACCATATATGAAATCTCGGTGTAGGAATCGGCTCTGAAAATGTTAAAGTCCAGCTACCCGCAGTGCTTATGATCGGCGTAACGACAGATCCTGTAAAATTGGCTGGGCAAAAAGAATTAAGTCCAGTACTGGCATTATCCCATGTTGCTTGAGTAGTACTACTCATTGCAGTTGCATTATTACTCTTCAAGGTAACGGTCACGGTTTTGCTGCCATAGGTCATATGTCCGGACCAAGTAGCAGTTCCTATTCCACTATCCCAAACAATCCAAGAATCATTACCATGCAAACCGCCGCAATTATCGGCAACTTTACAAATAGCGGATTCGACTGTATCTAATATTCCATCATTATCATCGTCAATATCAACTAAATCACCTACTCCATCACCATCACTATCCAAACAGCCATTTAAAATAGCACTCACTGCATTTGGAGCATAAGTTGATGTATAGCTGGTTGTCCCTGCTGCTGTATCATTATTTTCTAATGGATTGGCTAAACCATTTGTTCCATAAGGTCCTTGCGCTACTGCATTTGGAGCACTTACTGTACCGGAAGTATTTACTAAGTTACCGTTTAATAAAGTACCAGTAACTGTTGCTTCTTTGGCATCCGGACAACCGTCACCATCACTGTCCAGGTCTAAATTATTGGTTATACCGTCACCATCGGTATCTACACTGCAGATAGGTTTTGGATTTTGCGAAGCGCTATATGTCGCATCTAAGTCCACATACATTTCCAGCACTCTGGCATAGTAAGCTGTTCCTGTTGCTCCTGTGATTCTATACTTAGTAAACTTAACTCCCGGCTGCAGGGTATTAGTAAAGGTTTCTGTTGCATTAACAACAGATCGCACTGCTGCTGTATTCAAATCTACCCATGAAGTACCATTGTATCCTTGTAATTTTACTGTATTACCGGCACCACCATCGGTAAAGCCTAAATTATACATAGAAAAACGAATAGCGGTTATGGCTACAGGTAGCGTAGGTGTAATTTCGTATATCGATAATCCAATCGCATTTTGACCCGGATTAAAATAAAAATCACTCGCTGTACTATCAATTCCATCGTACGTATTCGTTATTGGGGTGTTACTTCCAATTGTTAAGTTTGAAGTCACATTTGCTACTTTAGAAGCCTCCACTGTCGTATAATAACAACTTGATGCTTCAACGGCATCAATAATACCATCATTATCGTCATCGATATCTACTAAATCATTGATTCCATCACTATCACTATCTGCACAAGCGTTTAAAGCTTTATAGATTGCATAAGCATTATAAGTTGATGCATAACTGGTCGTTGCTGCGGCAGTATCATTATTTTCTAAAGGATTAGCTAAACCATTAGCACCATAAGGTCCTTGTGCCACGGCATTTGCAGCAGTAACTGTCCCCGAAGTATTTACCAAACTACCACTCAATAAAGTACCTGTCACTCCTGATTCTTTGGCATCGGGACAGCCGTCACCGTCGCTGTCTAAGTCCAGATTATTAGCTATACCATCAGCATCGCTGTCGACATTACAGATTGATTTTGGGTTTTGTGAAGCGCTATAGGTAGCACCCAAATCCAGATACATTTCCAGTACTCTGGCATAATAAACTGTTCCTGCTGCTCCTGTAATTCTATATTTGGCAAACTTAACTCCTGGTTGCAGGGTATTGGTGAAGGTTTCTGTTGCATTAACAACAGATCGCACCGCTGCGGCATTCAAGTCTACCCACGAAGTACCATTATAACCTTGTAATTTTACTGTATTTCCGGCACCACCATCGGTGAAACCTAAATTATACATTGAAAAACGAATAGCTGCTAAGGCTACAGGCACTGTAGGCGTAATTTCGTAAATTGATAATCCAATCGCACTTTGACCAGGACTAAAATAAAAATCACTGGCTGTACTATCTATCCCATCATATGTATTCGTTATTGGGGTGTTACTTCCAATTGTTAAATTTGAAGTAACATTTGTAATTTTAGAAGCCTCAACAGCAGTATAGTAACAGCTTGGTGCTTCAACGGCATCAATAATACCATCATTATCATCATCGATATCTACTAAATCATTAATTCCATCTGCATCACTATCTGCACAAATATTTAAAGCTTTATAGATTGCATACGTACTATAGGTGGATGGATAACTTGTAGTGGCTATGAAAGTATCATTATTTTCTAAAGGATTTGCAAGACCATTGACTCCATAAGGTCCCTGTGCCACAGCATTTGGAGCGCTTACAGTTCCTGAAGTGTTTATCAGACTTCCACTTAGTAAAGTCCCTGTAACTCCAGCTTCTTTGGCATCTGGACAGCCATCACCGTCACTGTCTAAATCTAAACTATCCGGAACACCATCTCCATCTGTATCTAAGTTGGAACATAATCTTTTTTCTACATTCAAATTATTAAGCCACCAGCTATTTCCATGTTCTTCTCCCCAACGTAGTACCAATTCATCTCCTACATCAAAATATACATCTTGAGCCAGTATTGTTGGTGGTAACGGTGCAGCATATGCTCGATATTTCGAATAAACTACAGTTTCAACTCCGTTTTTACGTTTTATAATAGCAAAATGATCAGCAGCATCTAAATTTGAAAATTTATAAAATCCTCTTTCTTCAATCTTAATCGTGTGCACGAACTCAACAACTACGACACCGTTTATGTACGACGTTGGTGCATCCGGAGTTGTAATACTTAAATCATTACTCGTACTTGTATAACTTGCAAGGGCTACAGCTCCTGTTGCATTTAAAGGTTTAAATCCACTTGCCTCTCCGGTAGCTGTTCCATCATAATTTGGATACCTTGTTACAGCGTAAGCAAATGTACTTGAAGGAGCTAATGTAGAGCTTGCAAACAAACAATTTTGTTCCAGTATATCCGTAATACCATCATTATCATCATCAATATCAACTAAATCTCCAACACCATCACCATCACTATCTAAACATCCATTTAAAACAGTACTTACTGCATTTGGGCTATAGGTCGATGCATAACTTGTAGTGCCAGCAACGGTATCATTATTTTCTAATGCATTGGCTAAACCATTGACTCCGTAAGGTCCTTGCGCTATTGCATTTGGAGCATTTACCGTACCTGAAGTGTTTACCAGATTACCACTTAATAAGGTACCTGTAACTGTCGCTTCTTTAGCATCTGGGCAACCGTCACCATCACTGTCTAAGTCTAGATTATTTGTTATACCATCTGCATCGGTATCAACACTACAGGTTGGTTTAGGATTTTGTGAAGCATTATAAGTTGCATCGGAATCCAGATACATTTCTAACACTCTGGCATAATAAGCCGTCCCTGTTGCTCCTGTTATTCTAAATTTAGCAAATTTAACTCCGGTCTGAAGTGTATTGGTAAAGGTTTCTGTTGCATTAACAACAGATCGCACCGCTGCTGCATTCAAGTCTACCCATGAAGTACCATTATAACCTTGTAATTTTACTGTATTACCGACGCCACCATCAGTAAAGCCTAAATTATACATTGAAAAACGAATAGCTGTTATCGCTACAGGAGTTGTAGGAGTAATTTCGTAGATCGATAATCCAACCGCATTTTGACCCGGATTAAAGTAAAAATCACTGGCTGTACTATCAACTCCATCATACGTATTTGTTATTGGTGTATTACTTCCAATAGTCAGATTTGAAGTAACATTTATAATTTTAGAAGCCTCAGCTGAAGTATAATAACAAGCTGGCGCTTCAACGGTATCCAAAATACCATCATTATCATCATCGATATCAACTAAATCTCCCACTCCGTCACCGTCAGTATCTAAACAAGCATTTAAGATTGCACTTACTGCATACTGGTTATAAGTTGATGTATAACTTGTTACAGCTGCTGCTGTATCGTTATTTTCTAGTGGATTTGCCAAACCATTCGCTCCATATGGTCCTTGAGCAACTGCATTTGCAGCGGTCACGGTACCTGAAGTATTCACAAGACTACCGCTTAGTAAAGTACCTGTAACTGTGGCTTCTTTAGCATCCGGACAGCCGTCTCCGTCACTGTCTAAATCTAAATTATTGGTTATACCGTCGCCGTCAGTGTCCACACTACAAGTTGGTTTTGGATTTGCCGAAGCTCCATAAACTGCTGTTCCTTGAGTTGCTGTAATTTCAAAATTGGTAAAAGTTGGTGTAGTTGTTCCTACTGTAGATACTCTAATTCTATAATATCTATAAAAATCATTTTGATTCGCAGCTTGCACTGTCCAGGTTTTTGTTGTTCCTGTACTTGTGGCTACCGGCGCCGAAATAGTAGTATAGGTTACACCATTTGTAGAACCTTCCAATACTGCGAAATATCCCGTTCCCCAACTTGCTGTAGCTCCAATTACATTTACTGTAGCCAAGTTTACGGGTACCAAATATTCTATATTATAAATTACCGAATTTGTCGTATAAACAAGTGCTGCGGGAACAACATGATTAGAGGCTGCCACGGTTGTAGAGGTTCCATCACGCAGGGTTGGAATATCATCACCTGAGTTGACCACTACACTATTAACGGTCGTCGTTGTTAGTCCGGTTGATACTTTAGATAGAACCAAAGCCTCCGCTGCTGTGTAATAACAGTTTGGTGCTTCTGTAGCATCTAGAATACCATCATTATCATCATCGATATCTGCTAAATCTGATACTCCATCACTATCACTATCTGCACAAGCATTTAATGTTTTAAAAATAGCATAGGCATTATAGGTTGAAGTATAGCTTGTTACAGCTGTAGCTGTATCATTATTTTCTAAAGGATTCGCCAAACCATTGGTTCCGTAAGGTCCCTGAGCTACAGCATTTGCTGCACTCACAGTACCGGAAGTATTTACAAGACTACCACTTAATAAAGTACCTGTAACACTCGATTCTTTGGCATCCGGGCAACCGTCACCATCGCTGTCTAAATCTAAATTATTGGTTATCCCGTCGACATCCGTATCCACACCGCAGATTGGTTTTGGATTAGACGAAGGCACATAAACCGCAGGTCCTTGGGTTGAAGTAAGTTCGTAATTGGTAAAAGTTGGAGTTGTAGTCCCTACTGTAGATACTCTAATTCTGTAATATTTATAAAAATCGTTCTGATTGGCAGCTTGTACCGTCCAGGTTTTGGTTGTTCCCGTACTTGTGGCAACCGGTGCAGAAATGGTGGTATAGGTAACACCATTTGTTGAACCTTCCAATACGGCGAAAAATCCTGTTCCCCAACTTGCCGTAGCTCCTATTACATTTACTGTCGCTAAATTTACCGGTACGGGATATTCAATGTTATAAATTACGGAACTTGTCGTATATACCAGTGCAGCCGGAACCACATGATTAGAGGCTGCCACAGTTGTAGCAGTACCATCACGCATTGTTGCAATGTCGTCTCCTGGATTAACCACTACACTATTAACTGTAGTAGTTGCAAGTCCTGTTGATACTTTAGACAACACTAAAGCTTCAGCTGCTGTATAATAACAGGTTGGTGCTTCTACAGCGTCCAGAATACCATCATTATCATCATCTATGTCTGCCAGATCACTCACTCCATCATTATCACTATCTGCACAAGCATTTAAAGCTTTATAAATGGCATACAAATTATAGGTTGAAGTATAACTCGTTACCGCTCCTGCCGTATCATTATTTTCTAATGGATTCGCCAAACCATTAACTCCATATGGCCCTTGTGCCACAGCATTTGGAGTACTTACCGTGCCGGAAGTATTTACAACATTACCACTTAATAAAGTACCTGTCACTCCTGATTCTTTAGCATCCGGACATCCATCACCATCACTGTCTAAATCTAAATTATTAGTTATTCCATCACCATCGGTATCTACAGTGCAAGTTGTTTTTGGGTTTTGAGACGCGCTATAAGAAGCATCCAAATCCAGATACATTTCTAATACTCTGGCATAGTAAGCCGTGCCTGCAGCTCCTGTTATTCTATACTTAGCAAACTTAACTCCGGTCTGAAGGGTATTGGTAAAGGTTTCTGTTGCATTAACGGTTGATCGCACTGCTGCAGCATTCAAGTCTACCCATGAAGTACCATTGTAACCTTGCAGTTTTACTGTATTACCGGCACCACCATCAGTGAAACCTAAATTATACATTGAAAAACGAATGGCAGTTATCGCTACAGGGACTGTAGGTGTAATTTCATATATAGATAATCCAATCGCATTTTGACCCGGGTTAAAATAAAAATCGCTGGAAGTATTGTCAATTCCATCATACGTATTGGTTATCGGGGTACCGCTTCCAATGGTTAGGTTTGTCGTAACATTTATTATTTTAGCAGCCTCAAAAGCAGTATAATAACAGCTTGGTGCTTCAACAGTATCCAAAATACCATCATTATCATCGTCGATATCCACTAAATCGCCAACTCCATCACCATCACTATCAGCACAAGCATTTAAAGCTTTAAAAATACTGTAAACATTATAGGTAGATGCATAACTTGTAACTGCAAAAGAAGTATCATTGTTTTCTAAAGGATTTGCCAAACCATTTGTTCCATAAGGTCCTTGTGCTACGGCATTTGCAGCGGTTACAGTACCTGATGTATTAACAAGGCTGCCACTTAGTAAAGTTCCGGTAACCCCTGATTCTTTAGCATCCGGACAACCGTCACCATCACTGTCAAGGTCTTTGTTGTTGGTTACTCCATCACCATCAGTATCGACACTACAGGATGGTTTCGGATTAATAGAAGCTGCATAAACTGCAGGTCCTTGAGTAGCTGTAATTTCATAATTGGTAAAAGTTGGCGTAGTACTCCCTACTGTAGATACCCTGATTCTATAAAATTTGTAAAAATCATTTTGATTGGCGGCCTGAACTGTCCATGTTTTTGTGGTTCCTGTACTTGTGGCAAGCGGAGCCGAAATGGTCGTATAGGTTACACCATTGACAGAACCTTCCAATACGGCAAAAGATCCTGTTCCCCAACTTGCTGTAGCTCCTATTACATTTACAGTAGCCAAATTTACAAAACCGGGATATTCTAAGGTATAAATTACTGAGCTTGTAGTACTCGTTTGTCCCGCTCCTACAACATGATTAGAGGCAGCCAAATTGGTTGAAGTACCATCCCGCATCGTCGGAATATCGTCGCCTGCGTTTACAACTGAGCTATTAACGGTCGTACCATTTAGTCCTGTAGATACTTTAGCTAAGACTGAAGCTTCAGAAGCCGTATAGTAACAACTTGGCGCTTCTATGGCATCTAGTATTCCATCATTATCATCATCTATATCTGCTAAATCATTTACTCCGTCATTATCAGTATCTATACAAGAGTTGTAAAAGGTGTTCCATGCATATAAATTATACGTAGAACCGTAGTTAGTGGAAGCTGAAAAAGTATCGTCGCTCTCTATAGAACTTGCCAAACCATTTACCCCATAAGGACCTTGTGCAACCGCATTTGGTGTGCTTACTGTACCCGATGTATTTACTACATTACCACTTAATAAAGTACCTGTAACTCCTGATTCTTTAGCATCCGGACAACCGTCGCCGTCACTGTCTAAATCTAATCTATTCGGGATACCGTCACCATCAAGATCGGCTTCAACATCTCCACATCCCTGTGTATTGGCTTTGTATAAAGTAATGCCATCAATTCCGATGTAATTACCATCTCCGGCACCTGTAGGAAATACGTCAATAAGAAGTACAGGAGCAGTGGTTGTAGCCACAAAAGTGATAGAGGATTTTGCCCATTGTTTCACATTATTCCCGTTATAGGTCATCATATCAGAAAGATAGGCAACACCATCAACGGTAAATCTTAATTGTGCCAGCTGACCAACTGTTGTTACTCCGTTTGTACCTCCAAATATTTGATAAAATTCAAACTTATAGGATTGTCCAATCTGGATTCCCTTAGAAGCGGGAATAGTGGTACCCATTGCTTCATTGGTAAAGCCATTATAAATAGCTGCGAAAATATTTCCGTCCGGTGTAGCGGCTGTACCATTCAAGGCGCCTCCCCAAAATCCGGAACCATTTAATGAAAAACTACCCGTCCAGGTATCGCAACTTCCTGAAGAAGCCCAACCTGTTGGTCCGAGAGTTGAATTTAAACTGGCAGTATTGGTATTTTCATTCCATGCAACACCAGCTGCAGCCTCAAAAGTACCATCAACGACACCGCTCAGCAAAGAAACACAACTTCCTTGTTCAACAGTATCAAGTATTCCATCGTTATCATCATCTATATCTGTCAGATCACCAACACCATCATTATCACTGTCAAGACATAAATTTAATCCCGGAGTTGTTGCATATAGACCATAGGTTACTACATAACTTGTAGTTCCAAAAGATGTATCATTATTTTCTAAAGAATTGGCTAAACCATTAGCTCCATACGGTCCTTGTGCTACCGCATTTGCGGCAGTTACGTTACCTGATGTATTTACAAGAGTACCACTTAACAATGTTCCGGTTACACTCGCCTCTTTAGCATCCGGACAACCGTCTCCATCGCTGTCAAGGTCTAAATTATTAGTTTTACCATCATTGTCCGTATCGACACTACAGGTTGTTTTTGGATTTGCTGAAGCGTTAAAAGCTGCAGGACCCTGAGTTGCTGTAACTTCAAAATTCGTAAAAGTAGGCGTAGTTGTCCCTACAGTAGACACTCTGATTCTGTAATATCTGTAAAAATCGTTTTGGTTCGCAGCTTGTACGGTCCAGGTTTTAGTGGTGCCAGCACTTGTAGCCACCGGTGCCGAAATGGTAGTATACACCATTCCATTTACGGAACCTTCTAAAACGGCAAAAGAACCGGTTCCCCAGCTTGCTGTTGCTCCAATTACATTTACGGTAGCTAAGTTTACCGGTACTGGATATTCAATCGTATAAATTACTGAACTTGTAGAATTGGCTTGTCCAGCAGCTATCACATGATCTGAAGCCGCTACTGATGTAGAAGTTCCATCACGCAAAGTTGGAATATCATCCCCCGGGGTTACCGTCACACTATTTACCGTAGAGGAAAACATTCCGGTACCAATTTTTGCTATAACCAAAGCTTCCGAAGCACTAAGGTAACAACCTGGCGCTTCTGTGGCGTCTAAGACACCGTCATTATCATCATCTAAGTCTGCTAAATCAGGAACACCATCAGCATCACTGTCAAGACAACCTTTATAAACATTGCTCAACGCGTATGGATTATAGACTGTATAAAAGTTTAAAACTGCCGAAGAAGTGTCATTATTTTCTAATGAACTGGCTAAACCATTTGTTCCATAAGGCCCTTGTGCTACTGCATTTGCAGCCGTCACCGTTCCGCCTATGTTTATAAAAGTACCGCTTAACAGCACTCCCGTAACTCTGGATTCTCTCGCATCCGGACATCCGTCTCCATCACTGTCTAAATCAAAATTGTTGGTTACACCATCACCATCCGTATCGACACTACAGGTTGGTTTTGGATTTGCCGAAGCGCTATAAAAAGCCGGACCTTGGGTAGCTGTAACTTCAAAATTGGTAAAAGTGGGCGTAGTTGACCCTACTGTAGAAACCCTGATTCTGTAATATCTGTAAAAATCATTTTGATTCGCGGCCTGTACGGTCCAGGTTTTAGTAGTACCTGCACTTGTGGCTAATGGCGCTGAAATCATAGTGTAGGTTGTACCATTTGTAGAACCTTCTAAAACAGCAAAAGAGCCGGTTCCCCAACTTGCTGTTGCTCCAATTACATTTACCGTTGCCAGATTTACGGGCACGGGATATTCAATCGTATAAATAACTGAAGTTGTAGCGCTGGTTTGTCCTGCTGCTATCACATGATCTGAAGCCGCCAATGTGGTCGAAACTCCATCGCGAAGTGTTGGAATATCTGCTGTCGGAGTTACGGCTATACTGTTTACTGTAGAAGAAGTTAATCCTGTAGAAACTTTAGCCATCACCAAAGCTTCAAAAACATTATAATAACAACTTGGAGCTTCTAAAGCATCTAAAATTCCGTCATTATCATCATCTAAATCAACCGAATTTATGACTCCATCACCATCAAAATCATTGCCCGGAGCATACTGCAAATTGTGTTTGTATTCTTTAAAACTAAGAGCTTGAACAGGTTTTCCTACCTCTAAATTCCAATCCCCATTTTTACCTGTAATGTTGTTAGAAGCTGCAACTGTAATCCCCAATGCGTGCTCCAGAAAACGAACTGCTGCCTTGCCCTCTCTGCCTTTAGCAAATTCACAACCATAAATATTTATGTGATTAATTTTAGAAAGATCAATGTTTTGAAGCATCCAAAGCGCTATTTCCTCTTTGCTTCTCCATTTGTTTTCTATATAAAGAGCCCCACTCTTTCCGTGTGTTACTAAGTTGTAAACCGTTGAGGCGGTATTATTTTTTGAAATATCATATAGCGACAAATCTTGTACTGATTTATCGATATAGCTTTTTTCATCTTCATTCCTAAAAGAAGACTCAAAACCCGGTAAAATACCAGTATTGAATTTAACATTTTTTGCACTTATTTCCGAATAATTAAAAAATAAAGAAACAAAGTATAATCGAAAAATCGAAATTTCCATTTTAACAAAACAAAATTTCCATTTTTGAGACAAATAAAGAAACTTTTGAACATCATTTAAAAGGTAATTAAAGCCATAATTAGAGCTTTTTTTAAGCGATGATGAGCCAAACTATTCAATCATTAACAAGATGTTTAAACACATCTTTCGAGTCTGTATTAAATCCAAACGTATTAAACACTTTTTCGTGAATTGAGTCAATGAGTAGAGAATAAATAAAAAAAGCCCCAATCGGGGCTTTTTTTTATGCTATCGAACAATAGAGCAGCATAATGGTATTCTATTGAGCATTGCCCGACCCGCAAGCCTGACAATGCAAATATACAAATTTTTATTTGTAAATCCCCTCATACGATATAACCGCATTAATAGTTCTAACAGACAAATAAAACTCTTTTGCAACACTCTCAATTACGGCTTCAATCGTCCATTTTTTTTGCGCTTTCGTTTTCTTCTCAAAACTAGTTCGTATTGCTTTATTTCTCCTATTTAAACGCTCTTGTTTACTCTCCATATATTAACTGGTTTGCATTTGGTTTACACTATTTACAGCTCTTAATAATATTTCTTGCACCGTTTCGCCTAATCTTTCAATTCCTTTTTCGGTATTTTCAACAAATATTTTTGTGTCATCCTGTAGCTTATGGATGGTTACATTAATGGTTGTCATTTTAGAACCTCCCGAAACAATGTTATCGCCTTTTTCTCCCTTTCCTTTTCCTTTTTTTCCTTTTCCAGTATCATTCATCAGATCAGCAAAAACTTTTGATTTATCTTGCTTTAAATAGTCAGGTGTTGGAGTTTTCGAACCCTTTGTTTGTATTCCGACTTCTTTAGCTTTCATATTAACACCATCATTGTATCCTTTAGAAAATGTTCTAGCCGCTTTCAAACCATCGTCAAAGAGTTTTTTCTTAGAGTCAACACCCATCAAATCGCCCACGGCTTTTTTACCAATTTCAAAAGCGTTTTTAAAATCTCCTTTAAAGAAAGCAAGTAGTGCGCTACCCATTCCAGTAATACCTGATAATAGATCGTGTATTCGATTAATTACATAATCTTTAATTGCAGTTCCAAAGCCTTTCAGCACTTCCCAAGTTCCCATTATCACGCCACGAAATCCTTCAAAACGATTCCAACACGCCCAAACAATAGCAACTAGTGCGGTGATAGCAATTACAACCAAACCAATAGGGTTCATATTCATTGCAAAATTGAAAGCTGTTTGCGCTGTAGTTGCTAACCAAAGCCGTGCCTCAAATAAAGCAAATTGAGCTGAGAATATCCAAAAGCCTGCATTAGCTGCAACAAATGAAACTCCCAATGTGGTAACCAAAGCTCCAAAGAAAAACAATAACGGTTTTGCCTCAATAATCCACTTAACAACACTTGCTACAGCATGCCCAAAAGGAATAATATTTTCAGCTACAGCCGTACCCACGTCAAATAGTGGTTTTATCCATTCGGCAAAAGCCATACCTATTCGACTTATTTGATTTTTAAATGTCCCCGTCATTGTTGTCCATTTACCGCCCGCACTTTCAGCCATTTTTTTAGCCATATCGTGATACCTTCCACCTTCAGCAGTAGCAAGTCTAAAGGCTTCCGAAACCATCCCCGAAGATATAGCTCCCTGTTCCATTTTATCCTTTAGTTTACCCATTGAAATACCCGTGTTTTCGGATATTATTTGAAGTGGATTAAAACCTTGACCAATCATTTGATTCATATCTTGTCCCATCAAATGCCCAGTTGCCATAACTTGAGAAAATGACAAGGATAATGAATCTAAGCGTGCCTCATTACCCATTGCAACATCTCCTAACATTTTCATATTACCCATTACTTTCTCCTGGGCAATACCAAAACCAAGCATTGTTTCAGCACCTTTAATAATTCCCTCATTACTATAAGGCGTTGCATCAGCATATGAGTTTAATTGCCCGAGCATATCCCGAGCCTTACCGACGGAACCGAGCAAAACTTCAAACTTGGTATTTGTTTGCTCCATTTCGACCCCCATATTAAAAACCGCCTTGATTCCTGCAACAACACCAAGGGAAATACCTAACGCACCAACTAAACCAATTACTGTTTTAAAGCCCGAACCCATAGAAGAGAAAAAAGAATTTGAAGAACTTTCTGTACTTCTAAAAGTACTGTTTAATCCTTCAACTCGATTATTAGTCATGCCAACACTCGCCGCTATTTGTCGTAGCGGCGAAGATGCCATGTTTTTCATTTGTATAATAAATTCATACGCATTCATAATTCTAAATTTTTGATGATATAATAGCCCCTAGTGCTTTATTTCTAATTGGCAATGCCAAAAATCTTTTGTCAAAACCTACTATAGTGGCTCTAAGTTCGGGGTCGTTAATTCTTTCAAACATATTTACGCTACCATCCGCTTTCATTACCTCCTCAGAACTAAAAGAAAACGAACCGAATGTTGTGTTAGCATCTTCAACAGCTCCAAAAGGAATTTTTTCTTTTGTTAAAAAATTGTACCTAGGCGTTTTAGTGTATTGCAAAATATTAAAGCCAGCGAATCTATTTGGTTGCCCATTCACAAAGTCGGTAATATCTTTAAACGCTTTCAAGTCGTAAAGAATCAAATCTTCAACATGATTTGGGTCTAATACTAAATATCTTTTTTCGAAAGGTATATCTAGTAAATCATACTTCTTTTTTAATTTTAGTATGTCCTCAGGGGCTAGCCTTTTATAACCTTCGCCGTTATCTGCTCCAGTGGTTACAAGAATAGGCGTGTTTTCTGTGTTTGAGTTCGGAGCATAGGCGTGAGCTGCTTTTTGACCCGATTTAGCTCTTAAAGTATTTCGATGTCCGTAAATTACACTCTCTAGCTTGTCATAAGCCAATTCAACAGCCTCTGGACTTCTAACAAGCGTGTTTTCCGTTTCGTACAAATCCAATTCAAGAGAAAGAGGCGTGTCGGTTCTCTGAACGATTGGAATTGGATATGTTGTATTATTAATGTAAACATCAGGGTCAAAACCACAATCAGCTAAGTTTATTTTGTCGTTTTCGACAAATTCTGTCATATCCTTAGCATAATTTAAAAATGATGCTTCGGGATAAAAATTCTCCATAATTTGGCTAATCCAAACTTGTTTATTCAATGTATTCATAATGTAAAATATTTAAAAAAATTAATGTTTATACTCTTGTTTTACTAATTTGTTATAAAGGTCTCGGTCGTTCTCAAGTTCCTTTGGGGCATTTTTTCGGTAGTCCTGTAAAGTCCATTCACTTTTAGGCTTTGCGGTTTTAACTTCATCGGTAGCAGTTTTAGAACCTAAAATCACACTTCTAATTAACCTATGGTTTTCCATTTGAACACTAGAGCCGTCAACCTCGCTTATTGCGTTTAATAAATCTTCTTTTGCCTTTTTAAAATCAGCATCAAAAGCCATTAATTGAATACGCTCTAAGTTTTTATTGATAACACCTTTTTCTATAGCAATCGCAGTTATTTTTTTTGCCTCTTCTTTTTGTTCCTGCTTGATTTGCGCCTTAATCCTTTTGTTTTCGGCTTCAAGTGATGTGTTTGTGTTTTTTAAAGCACTTATTGCTTTTAAAACAGTTTCGGCTTCAGCGTTTGCCTGTAAACCTAAAATAGCGGTTAAGGATTGTTTTTTTGGAGCTTCTTTTTTAAAACTCATATAAACCGCCTTTGGTTTTTTATTCTTTAAATTATTGGGTTCTGTACTTTGCAATACTTCATCCGTAATTTCATCAATAAACCCTTTTTCTAAAGCTTCCTCAGCCGTTAACCACGTTTCTGCATCTAACATTACAGATATTTCATTCTCGCTTATACCTGTACGTTCTGAATAGCTAGTAACAATTAGATTTTTGACTTTGTCTAATAGTTCCGCATCTTTTTTTAACCTTTTGCTATCCCCACCACCACCAGAACTCGGATTATGTATCATAATCATTGCGTTTCTTGAAGCTGATATTTTGCGACAAGCCAACATTATAACAGTCATCATTGAAGCCGCTAAACCATCAATTTGCATATCGCATTGACCGTGTTCTTTAATGGCGTTATACATAGCCCATCCTTGAAAGACTTCTCCCCCTGGGGAGTTGGCTCGAATTTTAACCTCTTGACCTTTGAACTGGTCAAGTTCTTTGATAAATTGCGAATCAGTTATATCAAAACCTATTTCTCCGTACATTAAAATTTCATTCATAAATTCTATTTTTAAATTAATTTTTGATTTTCTATTTTAGATAAAGTAAAATCTATCTTTGATTGCATTTTTTTAGAATATTCAAACGGTCTGTTAATTATTACATCATCGTTCATGAGTATTCCACGCTCTTGGTTTATGCAAATCCTTTCGCCAATTGAAAAAACGCTTTTGTTTTTTGCCGTGCAATACTCTAAAATCATTTGTAGTTCTTCAAGTCGTAATTCTCTATCCATTTTTGTTACTCTTTTTATTGCTAATTAAAATCGACTTTCTAATTGTTTGATTGCGGCTGTTATATCCTTAATTTCTCGTGCGGTTGCCGTTTTGTTTTCTAGCAAGGTTTTTAACTTGTCCTCTAAAATTCCGATATTCGTTTTATTCTCTTCTTTACTTGCTTTAATTGGTTTTAACCATAATTCAACAATCATTTCATTTAACCCCAATTTTATTGCTATTTGTCTCTGACTTAAACCACGTTTAAATAACTGGACTACCCTTATTTTTTTTGTACACATAGTTTTATCATTTACTTATAAAAACACCAAAACCACCTTTAAAAAGGTGGCTGGGCTGTGGTCAAGGAATTAAAAAAAGATGTCAGAAGTTTGTTTTAAAATCATTAGTTGTTGTTATAATATTGCTTTTTAAATATTGCGGTTTCTTGTAAATTTCCTTTGTTTAACTTGTAAAGTGTAGCTTGTTTTGATGCAAGCCCTAAATGGTTGCTTAATGTTATTCCAATACCCCTATTAACCTCTTCAAAATCAAATTCACTACAATTGAATAGTGTTACTATCGCTGTGCTTTTACCATTCAAAAACTCTACATTAGTTACTATTGCGTGCGATGCTGTAATACCACTTAAAGCATTTAAATCGGGTTGTTGATTTCCTAATTTTTGAGAATTGTTTACTAATGCCAATTGGTTCAATACTGCTACTTGGTTTTCTTGATTCGTTTTCATAAGTTTGTCGTTCTAAAGATTTTAAAAATTCGTTTTTAAAGTTTCTAAGGGTGGCTTCTAGTAAAAGCCACCTTTTTTTATTGTCCTACGCTAATATTTACCTTTCTATTGTTTGTTAATGTGCAAATAGCAATCCCAAATAAATATACCGTTGTAGCAGTTTGCATACTGGTTAACTCATCACTTACGGTATGCACTTTTTTTGTTGTAATTGGATTTTTCATAATGTTGATTTTTTAATTATTACCCTGAGAAGTTTTTATCATTATTCGTTAATTATTTTTGGTGGTAGTCCGTATGCTCTTATTAGTTCTTCTTTAAGAGAATATCTTAAGTGGTCATAGTCTAAAAGCCCGTATCTTAATCGTCCGCCAGTATTTTTAACTCTAATTATTTCACCATTAGCAATTTTTTGGCTTATAATTTCTTTAGTATGAGTTAATTTACCTTTAGCATTTTTGAACCAATAGAGGGAACTATCTTTAATGGCTAACTTTCCTTTATAAAAAACATAAGGATTATATCTACGCATATTTTTTTTTTAGTTTATCAATCATTTTTTCTTTTTCTAAGATTATATTTTGCATACATAAAACAGCCGATTTATTATTTCGCATATATCTTGAAACTCCCGTACTTCTTTTTATACCTAAAACCTTACTTAATGTAATATAATCCCCAGTTTCAATTTTCGATTTAATTGCCGTTTTAATTGCCTCTATTTCTTTTTCTTCCATATATTTGCTTATTATTGAAACATTTATAATGCAAATATATCCAAAATATTGGATATTTATCCCAAATTAATTTAAAATTACCTATATTTTGGATACTTCACGAAAAAGAATAATATATTTTATTGAAAATCAACGAATTAAACCGAGTGAATTTTTAAAAAAAACTGAATTAAAAAAAGGTTTTATTGATAAATCGCATCAGGATTCGGGAGCGTCTGATTTATTTCTATCCAAAATATTGGAGAATTATCCAGAGCTATCTGCTGAGTGGCTTTTAACTGGAAAAGGCAAAATGATTAAAGAAGAAAAAAACGAGCATTTAAACAGTGAAAAAAGCACGTTTAAAGAGCATTTAAATGATAATAAATTAGAACCCCTAAAAAAGGATTTAGAAAACGCACGTACCACGCTAGAGAACCAAAAATATATAATTGACTTGCAAAAAGACAAAATTGAAAACCTTAATCAAGAGGTTCAAAAATTAAAATCAGAAATAGAGCTATTAAAAGACAAAGAATAGAATCAAAAAAGCATTAATAGCACTTAAAAAAGCGTTTTTTTTTATCTATAACCCGCCAAAACATAGTAAATACGGGGCTTTCACGGCTTTTCTAATGTTATTAAGTACCGTGAGTTTGTTGTTTTTATACATAAACAGGGCTTAAAGTATAATTAGGCATATATAAACTTGTTTATAAATTATAAACTTTGTCCACCCAAATGTCCACCCAACTGTCCATCCAATATAAAAAAAGCAAAATTTCAACTTTTGAATAATACACTTTATTTCATAAAAAAAGCCCCTTTATAGAGACTTAATTTTTAGTGTAAATATGCTTAAACATCAATTAAACGGGCATTTTACGCCGTTATTACACTTGTTTTGGTACTTACTTATACTAGTCGGTAATTAGTTTGTATTTAACAGGCATTTAATTGGCATTTATTGGTATTTAAATGGAAATTTTGTTTTTAACTAATTTCGACCTTTTTTGCTGTGAAGTATTGATTTCATTGGTGTTTTCGACCTTTTTTATATTGTATGTACTTAGAACTATTGTTTAATAGCCCATAAAAGGAGCACAAAAAAAATAGCGAGTTAAGTACTTTTCTTCTCATAAGCGTTACATATAAAAATCCCCCATTTGGTATAAAATGGAAGGGAACAAATTAATTTTATCTAAATACTAAAAATTGAAATTCAGTTTATTCCTAAAATGAATCTCATTTCTTTGTTAATGACCGTTAAAAAGTCAAATAACATTTGTAAAAAAATGCTGCAATGAACAGCACTAAAAAAAATTAAATTACACTTAGATTTCTATTTATCAGCTAACTAATCCTAACCAAAACAGAAAACAACTTCAAAAAATAAAAGCTATTATGGTATTACTATATTATTTTTGAAAGCGAACATTTTACACTTCAAAATTAAATTCTATAAAAAAGTAGAATTGTCGTCTACTTTACATTTGAAAAAAATAATATTCTCCGGACTACTCCCTATTTTAGCGACGTTATAGCATAGAATCAGCTAATTCTTACAGCCTGCCGTTTCGATTATCAACTTTCGGAATCAATTAAACGCCTTTGAATTGATTTTCTACCCAACAAGAAATCCTGTCTCGATAAATCGATATAAACAGTTTCATTTTCGTTTTTAAAAGAAGACTCAAATACAGCTTTAGTACTGCTGTTGAGTTGATCCGTGTTTGCACTTAGTTCTGAATAACTAAAAAATAAAGAAACCAGAGAGCACAAAAAAAAGGGTGCGTTAAGTACTTTTCTTCTCATAAGCGTTAAGTATAAAAATGTCTCTACTTAAAAACAGTAGAGAATTAATCAATTAATTGGTAGGCTTAAAAAATCTTACTCTATAGCAAACAGCCATCATTTGGGGCAGATAACGTTTGTTGAAAATTGCTGTGATTGGCAGCAACAAAAAAAATTGATTTGCGCTTAGCGCCTTATGTATGAGCTAGTTAAAATTAATTAAAAAAAAGTTAACAGAGCAACATTTATTAAACAAAATCAAACAAATACATAAAAAAAATAGTCATTAATAAATTCAACAACTACTCAATCATTGGTTAATTCCGACAAAACAAAGGTTTCTTGAAGTAAACCTGCCTTATAATACTTCTGAAAGTTTTATTTTGTTTACTTTTTTTTTCATTCTGTTTAACCTATCCTAAAAAATCCTGCCGCAATTTTCAGAATTCTCTCCCAGACCAACATTTATAAATTTAGCACTATAAATAAATGAGGAGAAAATGTAAAAGTGTGCTCCGCCAATTTGGTATTGTGCAACAAAAGAGCTTCATAATTTTTTTGGCAAGTCGTTTAGAAATTCGCTACTCTTTTTTATCATAAATAAATCAAAAACAAGTCATTATAAATTGATTTTTGATTTTTAGTACCTCGTGTTCATCTTTGTTTTTTCGACAATTAACCTTAAAATAATATCTTAAATGAAAACAAGTATTGTTATAACAATGTTATTCTGTATAATAACAGGATCAATCAAAGCACAGGATTTTGACAATAATGAAGTACATGTGGCTTATAGTGATGGTTTTACTCTTGGTGCAATTGATTCCTTTTCAAATATTTTACCAACAGCCATTATTGATGGCTTTACAGGAGAAAAAACAAAGATAGAGTCCGAATCCTCTTTTGGTATGATAGAAGCCGGTTACAGGTATCAAATTACGGATAGAAGTAGAGTTGGACTTGATCTTGGTTACCAGAATTACAGCTCTAAAATGATAACAGAAAAAACTTCAAAGACAGTAAAGAGAGCTGTTGACTACATATTGATTTTGCCTACTGCAAATTACACTTATTTAAGGATACCGCTAGTAGACCTCTATGGTTCAGCAAGCATCGGTGCTTATCTTACGAACGAAAAAATAACAGAAACAAATCAGAACGTAATTAAAAACAATTCTATCGATTTGGGTTGGCAGGTTAATCCAATTGGCTTGCGTGTTGGAGAAAAATTAAGCGGATTTGCTGAATTAGGATTTGGAATCAAAGGTTTTGTTACAGCTGGCGTTAATTACAAGTTTTAGAGTTCTGTCTTTACTGCAAAAAGAATTGCTAACTTGACACCTCTATGAGCAAGAAAAATGCCACTGATCAATGGATTAAAATGATTTATAAAATCTGTGTAAATCCTTTTAATCAGTGGCAAAAAAATAATTTGTACCAAGTGGTGAAATTCGTCGCAAAATGATGAAGGTGGTCGCGAAAACGAGGAATCTAAACAACTTCTTTTTTAATAACTTAAAAGAGTTAGATAGAATTTAATGGATTATACAGATCTCTTTTAAACCATTTAAGTTATAAAAATTCATTTTAGAGCTGTATTTGTGTCCCTTGATTAAACATCAAAGGTTTCTTTATTTGTTATTATTTATCGAATGTCACCTGAATTAAATTTCCTTCCTTGATTTGTTTTTCAAACCATATTTTATTCTGATTCGAAACGGTTACTTTTAGTCCGTTATTGGTTCGTTTAACTGTAATATCAAAATTCTGTTCAAAAGCATTTATGTTTCGCAAGCTCATACCCGGCCATGATTTAGGAAGACGGGGCGTAAAAGTAAAACTATTTAACCCCACAGGACGAATACCAAATAATCCTTCCGTAAAAACCCTGCAATATAAACCGCTTTCTGCCGAAAGATGACGTTGATCTCCTTCAGGATATGCCTCTACCGGATAAGGAACATGATCGCCCAACAAACGGCGTTCGGAATAGTAATGCAAAAAATCCAATGCTTTATCGGTTTCTCCTGCGGCTAAAACTCCTCTTAAAGCATATAAAGTCGAGCGGTCCCAGAAGGTTTTGTCACCGGCTGCACTGGCGAGTCCATCGGGAGTCCATAATTTAGAAGAAAACAAGGCGGCAATCGTTCCTTTTTGACGATCGTAAATACCCATCGTCAGAGGTGTGCAGATCCAGGCACGCAAAACATCATTTTCTTTGTAATATTTATAGGTTAGAAATCCATCCACCTCAGCACCAAAATACTTTTCGATAGCCGCTTTTAAGTTCTGCGATTGGAGTTTATACAAATCCAGTTGTTTTGGATTTTTCTTCAAACTTCTACCCAGATAAACTGCTGAATTTAAGGCGTCATAATACAAAGATGAAGTATTAAGATTCGCTTTCCCTGCCGGAAATCGTCCTTCGAGCTCATCAGAATCCGAATCGACTACTCCCTCTGAATTTAGCTTTAACCTACAATATTCTAAACACCACTCAATTAAAGGCCATACTTGTTCTGCTTCGCTAACATTCCCTCTTGCCAGTGCGTAACGTGCTGCGCCATAAGCAATCATGGCGGCATCACCACGATCGCCTGCACCGTCCCAGATATCAGTTCCTTCTGCTACAATCGAACTTGGTATGGGCTTATATTCTTTGTTGATGTATTTCGCAAAAAGCAAATACGCATTCAAAGAGGCTTTATTAGCGTAATCATAACCTAAATACGCAAAAAAAGGACCAATGTATTCTGCCTGATCGTTGGCCCAGATTGCCGCATAATACGATTCTCCTCCGGGACTGTGCATGGGTCCTCCTTTTGTTTCAAAAATACTCTCGGCGGCTCTTAGTTTTGCAAACTCAAATTCGGTATTCAGTATCGGATCAGGAGTTTCTAGTACCAATTTAGTTCTTAATTGACGAACCAGTTCCAAACGATTCTTTTTCTCTGTTTCCATATTCAATTCCGGTATGGATTCGTTCTTTTTAGTAGCACAGTAAAAAACAGAGAAATCAATCGTTTCGCCGGGCTGTAACACAAAAGTTCCTTCATTAGCAACTCGGGTTATTACGGTATAACTGCCTTCTGTTCCTTTATCCTCCTCTGACTTATACTCAAAATTAATTTTCGGAATTTCTACTACACAGCTTTTATCAGCTGTATTTTTGATCGTGTAATTTTCGCAGAAAACAGGCAAAGAGGTTGACGGAAAATACTGTCGGGTTAGTTCTAAGGTATTATCGACTTTACTTTTTGCGAGTAAAGTTCCATCTATTGTTACCAAAACTACCTTTTCATTGACAATCGGCTTATAGTTTACCAAAACAAACCGCATCGCATCCTGAGCAAACTGGCGGGTAAAACTGGCATGCGTGTTGTTTGGAATCGTTCGTAACATAGGCCAAACTAAACTACGGGTACTATGAAAAGAACCGTCTGCTCCTACTCCGTAACGAAGCACAGCGGAGATTTTTCTACCACTCATTTCTATGTGATCTTTGTGTGGAATATTATCTTTTATCTTCCATGTAATTGATCCGTTTTGCTCAATTTCCCACCGACTGTTTTCTTGTGAAAACGTTTTACAGGTTACTAAAACTAAAATAACAGCAAAAAAAATCGCTCTGCTGCCAATACATAACTTCTTCATTCAATTGATTTTAAATTTGTGATTCTATTGCTCTATCAAACTGTTGCGTATAATTGTTTTTAACACATAGAGACATAGTTCGCTGAGCCTAAAAAAAGACGTTTCACTTAAAATAAAACACATAAGGTATCTTACAAAAATTTGTTTTTATTGATTGACTTTAAATTGTCAATCCTAAATCTATGTCTCTATGTGTTAAGTCTCATTTATCTGAATACGATATCAAACTGTTGCGCATAGTTATTTTTAACACATAGAGACATAGCTTGTTAAGCTTAAAAAATTGTCAATCCTAAATCTATGTCTCTATGTGTTAAATAGTATTTACGTTATATCAATAGCTGTTAACATTTATAAGCAACATGCTGTACAACTTAAAGAGCGCTTTTACTTAATCGGTACATCAATACGCCATGTGGTTCTATTGTCGCTTTTAGTTCTTTGGCTGTCGTTCCGGCATTTTTCTTGCTCCAAAGATCCAAGAGGTTGTAGGTGCTGTTTTTATCTAATGAATGAGCATAGATCTCGTCTACAATTTTTTCTTTGCTCCAGTCAAAACTAATGGTTTTGGCCAGTGTATTGCGATTTACAAAACAGACTGCCCAATCTCCGTTTTTAAGCGGTTTAAACCAAACCTGCAATCCATCCTTGTCCAGATAACGGAATCCCTGAATCCCAAGCGGGTCTTGATTGACTGCTAAAATCTCCTTGTTGGTTAGTATTTCTATGGTTTCTTTTGTCATTTTTCTAACATCATTTCCGGCGATTAACGGGGACGCCATTATACTCCAAAGAGCGAAATGTGCTTTGTCTTCATTATAAGTCATTCCGTTGCCTACTTCCAGCATATCAGGATCGTTCCAATGACCCGGTCCTGAGTATTTACGAAGATTGGACTGTAAATCGGCGATGTGCATTACACTCAAAGAATTCCAGGTTCCTTCGTCGTGTACCGAATCAAAAATCTGATAAATATCTTCTGTTGTTCTCCACAACTGCCCTACTCCTTTTCCCCATTCCCACGGTTTATTTACACCCCATTCGCAGATACTAAACAAAATTGGTTTTCCTGTTTTTTGCAATGCATCACTCATAGTTGTATAGGCTTCTTTGGCATTTATACCGGCTGTATTACACCAATCGTACTTTAAAAAATCAATGTCCCAAGAGGCATAATTTCTTGCATCCTGATACTCATACCCGCGTGTTCCCGGGTATTTTTGACAGGTTAGGGTTCCGGCACAATTGTACATTCCGAATTTTAATCCTTTGGAGTGTACATAATCGGCAACAAACTTCATTCCGCGTGGAAACTTTTTAGGATCGGGAACCAAATTTCCCTCACGGTCTCTTTCCATTGCCATCCAGCCATCGTCTAAAACCAAATAGACGTATCCTGCATCACGCATGCCCGAGGAAACAAGAGCGTCTGCGGTTTCCATTACCATTTTTTCATCGATATTGGTATGAAAAGTGTTCCAGCTGTTCCAACCCATTGGTGGTGTGGGTACTAAATCTTCGACCTTTTGTGCAGAAAGTTGTGTACCGTAAAAAGCCATACTGATAAGAGCCCATTTTATTGTTTTAAAATTTTTCATTTTTTGTTTTTTTTATAAATAATCTAAAAAACAAACCCAGCTATTTATTTCTAAAAAGTGGGTTTGCACCAAAATTGATATTATGCTTATGATTCATAATATCGTTCAACTAATCAAAACCCTTAATTATATCCCGGATTCTGAACAAGACTTGTCCTGTTCATTTCTGTTCTTGGAATTGGCAATAAATAATGTTGTGGTTTAAAAACCCTGTCTTGTACTTTAGTGTAGGTATACGTTTTTGTACCATTAGTATTCTTGGTGATAATTACCCCCATTAATGGTTTGTTTTCTGTTACCTCGGCAATTTTCCAGCGACGTACATCGTAATAACGGTGCCCTTCAAAACACAATTCGATTTGTCTTTCGTTGTAAATTTTATTCTCCAATGCTGTTCCTGATAATGCCGGCAGATCATTGTTTATTCCTGCGCGCTTTCTAATCAGATTCAAGTATTGCAGCGCAGTGGCATCATTGCCTGTTTTAAATTGTGCTTCGGCATAGTTCAGATAAATCTCTGCCAGACGCGAAATGATGTAAGGCTTGTTGGTTTGGGTTTCTGTATTGTAATTAAAAGTAGTATCACAATATTTACGGAACGTATAGCGTGTCGCACTATTGTTCCAGGTATCCCAGCCTTGAGGAGAATCTAAACCTCCTTCATAAAACTCTGCCATGTTTGAATGTCCTGCTTTGTAACGGTCCTGACAAAAGGCAGGATTACCATAGGAACGTCCATCATAAACAATATCTTTATAAAAACGCGGATCTCTGTTTTTGTATGGCTTTTGAGGATCGTATCCTGATGTCGGGTCTGTGATATCTTTACCATCGGCCGTTCCAAAAGCATCTATTAGATTCTGACTTGGAGCAAAGGATGCCCAGCCATGAAAACCACTTGGCGAATTAAACATTTCAACCCCGTTAAAAGCACTCCATTGCGGAACCTTACTCGATAAACGAACGGCAATTATTTCCGAATTAGCGGTAGTGAATAAATCAGCATAATTTCCGGTGTACAATTGAAATGCATTCAGATCGATTACGGCTTTAGCAGCATCAGACGCTTTCTTCCATTTTGTCAAATCATTCGACGGATTCCATTGCGGACTTGCGGCATACAATAGTGTTCTGGATTTCAATGCTAAGGCCGCTGCTTTGGTGATTCTTCCTAAATTGGCACCACTCTGATCTAAAGGCAACATGGTAGCGGCTTTATCCAATTCATCCGAAATAAAGGCAGCACATGCATCATAAGAACTGCGATCTACATTAAAATTACTGTTCAGATCAAAAGGTTCTTTGACTAAAGGCACTCCGCCATAATCACGGATTAATTTAAAATACGCATAGGCTCTTAGAAAAGTACCTTCTCCTTTTAAACGATTTCTCCATTGGGCATCACCCGGAACATGATCAATTTTAGAAAGCAGAATATTGCAATTTTGAATGATGGCATAGGTTGGAGCCCAGATATCAAATTCATTCATATTATCCGGTGTCAGTGCACCCGAATTGATAATTGACGAATTATAATCATTGAATTTATTATACGCTTCATCACAAGAAGCAGACAGTGCCCAAGTGCGGTTTGTAGCGGTATCCCAGTTGTGTTGTGTAGTTGGGAGTACATTGTACAAATTATTCACAAAGGCTTCTGTCAGCTTTAAATCATTCCATACCGACGCATCTGTATAGGAATCTAAAGGAACTTTGTCCAAAATATCGTCACTACAAGACCAGAACAGTCCACTGACCATCAGAAAAACAGCCAGTACTATTTTATTTTTTATACTTCTTATTTTAAAATTTTTCATACTTCTTTCTTTAGCTATTTTATTATAATCCGATATTCAATCCAAATCTGTAAATTCGTACCTGAGGATAATTAATCCCCGTGGTATTATTCGTTTCCGGATCAACATTGTATTTTTTCATTTTATCAATAGAGAACAGATTAGAGCCTCCTACATAAAATCTGAAGTTTGTAACACCTAGTTTATTCAGTATGTTTTTTGGTAATACATAGGATACTTCAAGAGATTTTAGACGAAGAAATGAAGCATCTTTCAACCAAAAATCGGCAGGAACATTATTTCTGCTATCTGTACTGTTGAATGCTCGCGGATATGGGGCATTTGGATTTTCGGCTGTATATCTGCCATCATACAACCAGGTTGGCGGGGCAATTATAGAACCTTGCGCCTGAGGAAGTATCATTTGCTTTGCCATGGTTTGACCCGTCCAAAGAATATCCAAACCAAATCCTTTGTACTGACATCCCATTGGAATACCGTACACGATTTTTGGTGTAGCAGATTCGGGGATTCTTACCTTATCGTTGCTTGTGATACTACCATCATTATCGATGTCTTTTAGCCAAAGATCACCGGGGGCTGCTCCTTCTAAGTGTGGAGATGCATCTACATCTGCCTGACTGCGATAGATTCCGTTTGTCTTATACACTAACCACGAATCGATTGCTTCTCCGGTAGATCTTTGCCATTCGGGAATATTTGGGGACTCATCACGAAAAATGACTTTGCTTTTGGCATAGGTAAAATTAAGCCCTACATTGTATTTGAAATCTGTCGTACCACCAGCATAACTAACCGCTATGTCTACACCATGATTTTGTGATTTTCCAATGTTTTCCGGCGGGAGTACTAACCCTGTGTACTGCGGAACCGAAGCACTACGAGCTGCCAAAATATCACTTCTTACATAGTGGAAATAATCAAACCCTACTTTTAATTTATTGTCCAGAAAAGAAGCATCAAAACCAATATCTTTTGTGTCTTGATTTTCCCAGGTAATATTAGGATTTGGTGTTGATGAAAGGTATAAATTAGTCGCCTGCGTATAATCTCCAAAATATACATTATACTCCTGAATCGTATTCAATTGATATCGGGTCATAAACAAATATTGTGCGATGGCATCGTTACCCATTTTTCCCCATGAAGCTCTAATTTTAAACTGATCTACTATTTTAATATTATCCTTGAAAAAATCTTCATTGGATATTTTCCAGCCTAAGGATAATGCGGGAAACATTCCCCAGCGATTTTCGGTAGGAAAATTGAATGATCCGTTATAACGAGCCGAAACTTCTGCAAAATATTTACCGTCATAATTATAGGCCACTCTGCCTAAATAACTTTCTCTTCCGTCCTGGTATTCAAATCCATTGGCATCTTGCGCTACAGTACTTCCTGTGAAAATCTGATCCAATTGATCACTTAATAAATCTCGTCTGTAAGCCGTGGTTCTCTTATTTATATTGGTAGTTTGCTCGTACCCTAAAAAAGCATTTACTTCATGTTTGTCGAACTGTCTGTCGTAAGCTGCTTTAAAAAAATACGTATTTTCATTAGACAGGAATTCGTCTTGTGTTACACTCGAAATAGCAGTACTTGCTTTTTGATTGTTGTAAGTATCGGTAGTTTTATCATACGAGTACGCATCCCAGGGTTTTGTAAATCTCTTTTCGCTACGCAAAGCATAATCAAAAGCGGCATAACCACTGACAGAAAATCCTTTGGTTACGTATGGCATTTTCAATTCAAATCCAATTTTTGGATTCAGGATCAGGTTTTGAATTTTATCATATCCCGCAGCTGAAGAAGTCATAATAACGGGATTTCTGCCATTTGCAATACCCGCAGAAGGAAGTCCGTTTGCATAATAATCCGGAATAAACGGATACATACTAACCGTTTCATGAAGAATACTACCTACCGATGCCGAAGGATACACTCTGGTTTCTCTGCGTCCGGCAAGATCAAAATTGACTTTTAGGTTGTTGCTTATTTTTACATCTATATTAGATCTCAGATTGTATTGTTTAAACAATTCATCGCTGTTTCTGAAATTACTTTCCTGATTCAGATATTGGCCTGATAAATAGTATTTCACATCCTCGGTCCCACCACTAACGGATAGCGATTGAGTCGATTGTGGGGCATTTTGTCTAAAGACCGCTTTCATCCAGTCTGTACTGGTATAATTGGGAACATTTCCTGCTTTGTATTTATCAATATCTGCTTGTGCGTAGGGTGCAGCATTTCCTTTGTTTACATTTAATTCGTTATAATAGGTCATATACTGCCACGAATTAACACGCTCGGTCATTCTGGTTAATTGCTGTATTCCGTAAGATCCGTCGTATTGAATCGTTGGTTTTCCTAGTTTCCCTCTTTTAGTGGTCACCAGAATTACACCATTGGCAGATCTCACTCCATAAATAGCGGCTGAAGCATCTTTTAAAACCGTAACCGTTTCTATGTCTGCGGGATTCATTCTGCTTAAATCTCGATCGGGTATGCCGTCAATCACGACTAAAGGTCCTGTTCCTCCTCCAAAAGAATTGATTCCTCTAATCAGAATGGTTGCATTGTCATCTCCGGGTCTTCCGGAACGGTTGTTCGCAATAACTCCGGCAACCCTTCCTACTAAGGTATTGGAAACGTTTGGAGTAGAACTTTTTACCAAAGCGGCTCCGTTTATAGAAGAAACAGCACCGGTTAAACTTCCTTTCTTTTGTGAGCCATATCCAACAACTACCACTTCATCGAGTGTTTTGTTTTCTTCTTTTAATTGAACGGTAATCGCATTCTCTCCTTCTGAAAGTATTATTTCCCTTGAAATAAAGCCCGTAAAGGAAACGATCAAAGTGCTTTTATAACTTGGAATCTGAATTTCGAAACTTCCGTCATCCTGCGTCAAAACCGTTTTTTTGGTTCCTTTTAAAAGTACGTTTGCTCCGGCAAGCGGCAAACCATTTTCATCGGTTACTTTTCCGCTAATCTGCAATTGTATGGGTTGAATTATTTCTGAAAGATTTGCGAAATCACTTCGTTTTTTCAGGATCACATGATTCCCTTCTAACATATAAGTCATGGGTTGGTTTTTGAAAATCAGCTCTAAGGCGGTTTCTAATTTTTCATTCTGAATAGAAATCGTAATGTTTTGCGCTTTCATCAGTTGCTCTTTCCCATAAACAAAACTGTAATTAGTCTGTTTCTCTATCTCTCTAAAGACCGTCAACAACTTATCATTCTTAAATGTCAGACTTACTTTTTGAGCCATTCCTGTTGCGCAAACCTGCATGGTAACTGCTAGCAATAAAATGCCGGTAATTTTCATCTTTAGTGATGTTTTAAATTTTGACTTTCGCTTGGTAGGCGAAGTCTTCAAAATTGGATTTAAATTCATAACTTTGGTTATTGGTTAATAATTACTACTTGTGGAACTTGTATGATTAAAACAACCTCTTATATCGCCGGAAGTGCTCGAACACTTTCCGGCTTTTTTTATAAAATCATTTTAATTTCCGGTGAACCTTAGTAAGACTCTCGAAAGCCTCTCTATGGTTTTGTATAAGACATTACTATAATTTTTTTTCCTTCCAATTTAAAGCGGACTAAATCTGTCATTTCCATTATTTTCAGCAATTCGGACAGTGGTACATCTTTGGAGATTTTCATAACAAACGAAGAATTAATAGTTCCTTTATAGGCTACGTCAAGATCATACCATTTCGAAATTTGATTCATAACGACTTTAATATCTGCTCCTTCAAAATAAAACTGTCCGTCTCTCCAGGCAGTTGTTTCTTCTATATTGGCCTCCTTAATTAAAGTCAGTTCCTTTTCAGCAATCACCTGCTGATTGGGTTTAACGATCAGACTTCCGATCAAGAGTTTAGAGACTCTTTTTTCTACTCTGATACTTCCTTCAACCAGTGTGATTTTGGTATTGGATTGGTCCGCGTAAGCATTGATATTAAATTGAGTTCCCAATGCTTCCGTTTCCGTTCCGTTTGCATTTACTTTAAAAGGCATGTGTTTGTTCTTTGCTACTTTAAAGAAAACTTCTCCGGTCATGCTTACTTTTCGTTCTTTACCAATAAATTCAGATGGAAATGTTAAAGAGGACCCTGCATTTATCCAGGTCATTGTACCATCAGCTAATAGTAATTGTAAGGGCTTACTTCCCTTAGGTACAGCTAAAGTATTTTGGGCTAAAACCTCTTTTTTTGAATTAATACGATCTTTAGCAATGATATTGCTGTCATTCGTTTTTAGTGTTAGTGCTGTTGCATGGATAATCAGCTCTTTCTTGGGGTCATTTTGCACGATGATCTTTTTACCATTTGACAGGGTTAAAATCGCCTGATTGATTTCTGGAGGCATAATTTCTGCACCGAAACGTTCTTTTTGAGATAAATTCTGATCCGGAATTACTTTATCAGGAGTTTTATAAAACCAGAACCCTATGCTTAACGCAAACAACACAACAGCAGCCACCATCTGAAACCACTTTCTCTTCTTTTTTCCGGCTATTCTTTTAGCGTGTTTTAAGGAAGCTGCAATGGTTTCCCAACCTGAGTCTTTTTCAAATTCATACATTTTATCTAGTTCGGTAGCTACCCATTCTTTATTGGTAAGATTCTCAAAGATTTCTTTGTTGATTGGGGAGCTGTTAATCCATTCTTTTAAAACAAAATGTTCGTTAGGCGTAATGGTTTTATTGAGGAATTTTAATATTAATTCATCTATTTGAAATGGCAAATTTGACATAATCTTAACTTTGATTTTATGTTGTATAGAACAACACGTATCAAATGTTTTTTTAACTACAGGAAAATGGAGTTATTTTTGAATTATTTTATAATCGACTGATTTACAACAACAAAAACTATTATAAAAAAGATTATATTTAAGGCAGGTAGCTCTTCGACTTCGCTCAGAGGGACAAAAATGAGGTAGGAATTTGTGCGGCTCTTCGACTTTGCTCAGAGGGACAAAAATGAGGTAGGGGTTTGTGAGGCTCTTCGGCTTCGCTCAGAGACACACAAGTGGGGTGAGGATCACGTTTATGGATTATGAAGCTCTTCGGCTTTGCTCAGAGGGACAAAAATGAGGTAGGAGTTGTGAGGCTCTTCAGATTGACTTGGAGGGATAAAACACGATAAGGATACCGTTTACTTAATGCGAATGCGAAAGAGCAATACTATCTTTGTTTGTAAAATAACACCGAAAGCATATTAACCAATACCACTGTAGAAAGTATATTCTCCTGATGCAATGCTAAACGGATTTTGTACAATGCTCTTGATTTTTGATTTAAAACCGTTTGTGGGCTTATTTTCATTTCACCTGCAATTTGAGCGGTGCTTTTGCCTTCAATAAAAATAGATTTGAAAACTTCCTGGCATTGTTGGGGCAGATTTTCCATTTCGCAATAAATGGTTTGGAGTACTTTGGCTGTTATCATCTCGCCTTCTCCAAACTGCTCTGCAGATTCGGTTAAAAAGCTAATTTCTTCATGTGCTTTTTTATGGCGCTTCTCTTTTCTTAAAAAATCGTAACACGCATTCCTTGAGGTCACAAAAAGGAACGATTTTATATCTGATAAGTTGTCAAAATCATGCTTTTTTTGAAGCAGTTTTAAAAATGTTTCTGTAGAAATATCTTCCGCTTCCTGCGAATATTTAATCAAAGTCTTATTAAAATAACACAGCGGTCGGTAAAAAAGCAGATACAACTTACGAATTGCTTTTTCCTTGCCATTTCTAAAATCTTCAACCAGATCTATGTCGTTATTTTGGATCAAAATTTATTTTTTTATTTTAAAAATACAAGCAATCAGCCTACTAAACCTATATTATATTACCTCTAAATTGTACTATGCTACTTAGTTTTCTGTTAACTAATCTCTAGAAAAATATTTCTAAAAAAAGCGTAGCAAGTCCTGAACCATAGCAATTATGGAAGATTAATGACACGAAACATTCCCTGCTAAAATTGAAAATTAAGTCAGCTGCCAGACGCAAAACTGCTTTATAAAAAATTGAAAAGGCTCAGTAACTGCTACACTATATTATTAAGGATGCATTACAAAAAATTGAATCGTTCTGCTGCATTAAAGAGTTTTATTTGTTCAACCATTTGTCCAAGGTGCTCTTAATAAGTGCTTGATCTGCTGAAGAAAAATCTTTCACCCGGGTGGCATGACTTCCCTCGGGCAGTACCATCTTTAAGGCGTCTACATTTGGTTTTGGCGTTGGGGAACAAGAAAACCAGGTATCGTAGCCACCATAGACGTATAAAATATGGTCTCCTTTATTTTCAACATACTTACGCACTTTTTTAATATAATCGGGATTGTATTTTATAACAACGTCTTTCGGAGCAAATCGATCGTTGGAAGTACTCTTTACAGTTTTAAGTAAATCTGCAACGGGAGAAAAGTCAAATCCATAATACCCTAACTCGCTTAAATGCTGATAGTACGAAGGCAGGTAATTGAAATACATTTTATCATTGTAAGTTCCCACACCTACGATTTTATTCAAATAATCAAACAGTTCTTTTGGGGTAGCATTTGCGGCGGGTATTTCATCACATTTCCCACCCCATTGCCAAAAAGAAAATGGAAATTCTAAAACGGCATATTCCAAAGCCTCTTCCATCGGCACCTTAGTGTATTGCATTTTTTTAGCTGTTGTGTATTCTGAAAAAACAGCCATTACTTCGGCTCTGTTTTGCAAAACTGCTCTCTGTAAAGCCGTAACTTTTGCTCTGCATTCCGGTGTTCCTACCACTTTTACATGTGTTACAGTTCTGGGATCTTCACAAGTATTAATTAAAGGAGCCACATACGGCATCGCAACATCAACATCTTTCGGGTATTTTGATTTGTAAATTAGAGCCGTCTCTCCTCCTTTACTAATGCCGGTTGAAATCCATTTTCCGGTATATAGTTTTTTTAATTGTGTTACTATTCCGTGATAATCTGCAATGGCCTGATCATTGGTCAAATATTCCCACGGAATTGGCTCAGGTCTTGATTTTCCGTAAAAACGATACTCTACCGCAACCTGATTGGCCTGCAATAAACTACTTACTTCACTTTTTATATTTCCGGTATTGTATCCGTGTGTTTCTATAACCATTGGCCTGTCAAAACCAACATGGGACAGATAAATATAGTGCTGAAAAGTCCCTTTTTCGGGATGTTTGTGATCTAGTGGTTCATCTAAGATCAATTGATAGGACGCTGTATATCCTTCCAGATTTTCTATTGGCGTAATGACAGCTTTAGGAAACAACTCCGTTAATTTTTGTTGAAGATCCGCCACAGGTTTTACTACCGTTTGAGCCGAACCAATCGAAGCACTCAAGCCGATAAAGAGCAATAAAGCGATGTACAGTTTTTTATTCATTTTATACTATTTAATTCAATTTTTAAAATTACTGTCATTGTTAAATCAGAACCAATACTATATTATCCCTTAATTGTAATATTTTATCTGATTCCGGATAAAATATAGTTATCCTGAAATAAAGTTTTAATTTTAATCTAAAACTGATCCAAATGACTACAATTCCCTTTATATCCGACTCCTTTATAGCTGAAAATTGCGACTATAAAACCTTGGTAGAAGTCTTGCAAAAAGGTTTTTCTAATACCGAAATCGAAGTTCCGATGCGGCACCACCATGACTTTCCAAATCCGGAAGAAAAAGTAGATTCTACCTTATTATTAATGCCCGCTTTTCATCCGGGAAATGATCTGGGTGTAAAAATTGTAACGGTAAGTCCAAATAACGGTAATCACAATTTACCATCCATTCAGGGAATTTATGTTTATCTGGATGCTCATTTAGGCCATGTGAAAGCCATATTGGAAGCAAAAGCTTTAACGGCAGCCCGGACAGCAGCAGTTTCTGCATTAGCCAGCAGTTATCTTTCACGAACAGATGCCAGCACTTTATTTATGATTGGAACAGGCGCTTTGGCAACCAATTTGATTCGGGCACATGCGAGTGTCCGACCTATAACAAAAGTCTATGTTTGGGGAAGAAATCCTGCTAAGGCAAAACTCGTTTGTGACTCCTTAAAAGAATATCCTTTTACCTGTGAAATGGTTGATTCTATTGAAAATACCATTCCAAAAGCAGCTATTATTTCCTGCGCTACTTTGTCAAAGACCCCTTTGGTTTTTGGAGAATGGTTGCAAGAAGGACAACATTTGGATTTAGTGGGAGCTTATAAAAAAGATATGCGCGAGGCAGATGATACTGCCATTTCAAGGACCTCCATTTTTATTGACACTTATCAGGGTGGATTAAAAGAAAGCGGAGATATTGTAATTCCGTTACAGACTAATGTTATTAAAGTGAGCGACATTAAAGCTGATTTATTCGAATTGTGTTCCGGCAGCAAAAAAGGCAGAACTACCGACCGCGAAATTACTTTCTTTAAATCTGTTGGACATGCGTTAGAAGATCTGGTGGCGGCTGCGCATTTTTATGAGAAATACAGTAATCTAAAATAGGACGCGGATTTGACGGATTTGACGGATTTTTTTTTAAATGTTAATCATAAAGAACCTGCTACCCGAGCGATAGCGAACAGGCGAAGCAAATCTGTTGGGCATGCGCTGGAAGATCTGGTGGCGGCTGCTCATTTTTATGAGAAATACAGTAATGCAAAATAGCACGAGGATTTGGCGGGTTCAGCGGATTTGGCGGATTTTTTTTAAATAAAATTATAATGAATCTGCTACCCGAGCGATAGCGAACAGGCGAAGCAAATCTGTTGGGCATGCGTTAGAAGATCTAGTTGCAGCGGCGCATTTTTATCAGGAATTCAACGCATTAAAATAAAATAGCACGCAGATTTAGCAGATTTGGCGGATTTTTTTTTAATGCAACGATAAAAAATCTGCTAAATCTGCGTGAGAAAAAGAAAAATTGAAACAATAACAACTTTTTACACCAACATCGAAAAGAGTTAGATAGAACCAGACTATCAAAATAACAAGATAATCTGTGCGAATCTTTTTAATCTGTGGCAAAAAAATAATTCATCCCAATCCGTAAAATTCATGACAAAAAAACTAGACCCAAAAACGACACACACTACAAGCAAATAATATAAAACGCTATTAAAGACAAATAAACAGCCACAATGAAAAAAACCTATCAAACTATTTTAAAAAACAACACTTATACTATACCAGAAAATTGTCTCGCCATTAAAACCATAGACATGCATACGGGTGGAGAACCGCTTCGTGTGATTATCGATGGTTTCCCTGAATTAAAAGGAAATTCTGTTTTAGAATATCGCAGGTATATCAAAGAACATTATGATTATTTACGTACTGCCTTAATGTTTGAACCCAGAGGTCATGCCGATATGTACGGTTGCATCCTCCTCCCTCCCAACGATGACGAAGCTGATTTCGGAATCCTTTTTATGCACAACGAAGGGTACAGTACGATGTGCGGACATGCCATAATTGCGGTCACAACCCTGGCTGTAAAAATGAATTGGATCACTTTAAAAGAAGGCGAAAATGAATTAAAAATCGATGCTCCTTGTGGCAGAATTCACTCCTATGCCACAATAAAAGACGGTGAACTGACCGGAGTTCACTTTCATTGTGTGCCGAGTTTTGTAGTAGGTTTAGACCGCGTTGTTTCTGTACCTACTATTGGCGAAGTTACTTATGATCTGGCTTATGGAGGAGCCTTTTACGCTTATGTGGATCTTCGAAAAAACAAAAATATAAATCTTACTCTGACACCCGAAGACAATCGCATGATTATTCAGACCGGAAGGGCTATCAAACATGCGGTAATGGCACAGGACAACGAAATACTACATCCGTTTGAAGATGATTTAAGTTTTTTATACGGTACCATTTTTATAGACACCTCTTTGGAAGCGCAAAACCATAGTCGAAATGTCTGCGTTTTTGCTGAAGGTGAAGTAGATCGTTCACCAACGGGCTCGGGTGTTTCGGGAAGAATTGCTATAGAAAAGGCAAGAAATCAGATCAAAAAAGGACAGGAAATTAGTATTGAAAGCATAACAAATAGTATTTTTAAGGGTTCACTTGTTGACGAATTGGACTTCAGTAAATTCAAAGCCGTAATTCCTCAAGTAGAAGGAACGGCCTACATTACGGGAACAAATACTTTTATCATTGATCCAAATGATCCAATGAAAAACGGGTTTATTTTACGCTAATATTAAAAACAATATAGAAGTACACCACTTTATAACTAACTTAAAAAAAGACAGACAAATGACAATTGGAGTTGGCGGTTCAACCGCAAGTATCGAACTAGACAAAATACAAAACATGACCACAAATGTTCAGCCGATTGCGATCGCTGAATATCAATTACGTCTTAAAAAAGCCGTTCTTCTAATGAAAGAACAAAACTGCAAAGTACTTTATTTACATGCCGGAACCAACTTGTACTATTATACCGGAACCAAATGGAACCCTTCTGAACGAATGGTTGGTGCTTTACTTTTTGAAGATGAAAGCATCGAATACATCGTTCCAAAATTTGAAGAAGGTACTTTTAAAACCTTTATGCAAGTGGAAGGCCATTTAAATTTCTGGGAAGAGCATGAAAATCCTTGCCTGCTGTTTGGTGCTATTTTACAAAAGAAAAACGTCTCTAACGGAACAATCGCTTTAGATGAATCAGCTGCTTATTTTCAAGTTGACAGTATTATCAAAGCAAATCCAGACTATAATTTTATAAATGCGCAACCTATAACAGCCGGTTGCCGCATGCACAAATCAGCGGCCGAAATTGCTATAATTCAACAGGCAAAAGATATTACAATGGTCGTTCAAAAAGCAACTGCACGTATTTTGTATCCGGGAATTGAAGCGGCTACTGTTGTAGATTTTGTCAATAAAGCTCATATCAAAGCCGGAATAGCCTCAGGTTCGTATTTCTGTATCGTTCTTTTTGGAGAGGATTCGCAATATCCGCATGGCGTTACTGCTCCACAGAATTTAAAAGATAATGATATTGTTCTAATTGATACGGGTTGTCGCTTAGAAGGATATCTTTCCGACATCACACGAACCTACGTATACGGGACTCCAACCGAAGCCCACATAAAAATATGGAACTTAGAAAAAGCAACTCAAAAAGCAGCTTTTGATGCCGCACAAATTGGTGCTACTTGTGGCGCTGTAGACGATGCTGCTCGAAAAGTATTGGCCCAAGCAGGACTAAGCGGTGATTACCAAATCCCGGGTTTACCCCATCGTGTAGGCCACGGTACGGGATTGGACATCCATGAATACCCGTATTTAGTTCGAGGAAATCAAACCCTTTTGCAAGAAGGCATGGTCGTTAGTAACGAACCTATGATCTGTATTCCCGGTCAATTTGGTATTCGCCATGAAGATCATTTTTACATGACAGCAAGCGGTCCTAAGTGGTTTACGACTCCGATGGAATCTATTGATAATCCGTTTGGGGTTTAAGGGGAGGGATTGTTTCAGGTTTCAGGTTTCAAGTTTCAGTCTCAGTCTCAGTCTCAGTTAGTAAAGCTGAAGAGTTCGTAAGACACTTCGACTTCGGTCAGCCTGGCAATTGGGGGTTTCAGTCTTAGTTTTTTTTTGTCACCTTGAGCGGAGTCGAAGGCTGGTTTGTTGAGAAGGGCTTCGACTTCGCTCAGCCTGACATTTTGGGTTAAGGTCTCCGTTTTCAGTCTCGGTCTCAGTTAGTAAAACTGAAGAGTTAGTAAGACGTTTCGACTTCGGTCAGCCCTACAATTGGGGTTTCAGTCTTAGTTATTTTTGTGTCACCCTGAGCGGAGTCGAAGGCTGGTTTGTTGAGAAGGGCTTCGACTTCGCTCAGCCTGACATTTTGGGTTAAAGTCTCCGTTTTCAGTCTCGGTCTCAGTTAGTAAAACTGAAGAGTTCGTAAGACGTTTCGACTTCGGTCAGCCTGGCAATTGGGGGTTTCAGTCTTAGTTATTTTTGTGTCACCCTGAGCGGAGTCGAAGGCTGGTTTGTTGAGAAGGGCTTCGACTTCGCTCAGCCTGACATTTTGGGTTAAGGTCTCCGTTTTCAGTATCAGTTTACCTTTCACATTTAACTTGAAACCTGAAACTTGAAACAAAACTTGCAACCTGAAACCTGAAACTTGAAACCTGAAACCTGAAACAAAAAAAACTTTCCATTCTACAAGAAAAAAGGGTTGTCTCAAAATATGAAACAACCCTTTTATTATTAACTAACCAATATAACTACTCAACTAATAACTTTTTCTTTTCGATAAAGTTTCCGTCTGTTGCTACTACAATGTAAACCCCTTTTCTTAGCGTATTAACAGAATAAGAAGTAGTATTTCGTACTATATCAATCAAGTTACCGGTGCTGTTGTAAATCGTTATTTTAACTTTAGTAACATCAATATTGTTAAAATTAAAATTCACTACATCAGAGGCCGGGTTTGGATACAATGTAAATGATCTGGTTGTATCCATTTGCTGTGGCCCTGAACTGGCGGTTTGCAGGTCAATCGTGTGAGAAGGACTCCAATCACTAAATGCTGCTCCGTTTATAGAACGAACTCTGAATTCATAAACCGTTTGAGTACCTTGTTTTGGAATCCACAAATAATAAGTAGCAGAACTTCCTGCTGAAGTCCAGCCTGTTGTGCTATTTAATTGTACTTCATAAGATGCCGCCTCCGGTTTTGTATCCCAAGAAGCGTAGAAGCCTGATGAGTAAACACCTGAATTGGTAAGATTTGTTGGTACTGGTAAAGTTCCTGGGTTAGGAACCACAATTGTTCCTGATGTAACCGTATAATCTTCTACCTCACCATCTCCAATGTTTCCGCAAGCAGTGGTTGGATTTGAATTGTATTTCATTACAACACGCATACGAGTAGTACCTGTAAAGGCAACCGGAGTAAAACTTCCTGTTACTGTGGTTTTTGCAGAAAGGTTGTTTATCACTTTTTCAGAAGCTTCAAACTGATTGTTTTTGTTGTAATCGATCCAAACACCCCAATATTCTGTATAAGAAGTACTGGAGAATCCAGGAGTCAAACTAACATTCATGCTTGCATTTGTCGTTAGCGTAATCACTTTTGAAGTATGATCTGCATAACCTGCCGCATCTTTTCCGGTAGTATTCGTAAAAGTTCCAACTGCTACTGTATTGATGTATTCATACCCGTTTGCTGCTTGAGCAGCACAGAATGCCGTATTTGGAATCGTAGCCGATACCACATTTGAATAAGGAGAATAAACCGCTGCCGCTTTTGCTCTAACTCTGTATTTATAAGTACTACCAACTGTTAAACCTGTATTGGTATAAGTAATTACTGTACTGGCTAAAGTTGCAATTTCAGCATAAACATCATCTGAACCTGCTCTTTCTACTACAACATTGGTAGCATTTGTAGCATTGTTTGTCCAACTAAGTTGTGCTTCTAAATTTGTAGCATTGACTGTTGCTGTTAAATTTGACGGAGCCAAAACGGTAACTCCCGTTTGTGTTCCTGCTTGTATAGATTCACCAGGTTTTGTATTGTAGGCATGATCCAGAACAGTATATCCTACTCCACCAGCTTCTACTTTTATATGAAGCCATCCATAACAAGTACGTCCTCTGCTTTTATACTCAAAACCAACATATCCTGTTTTATTATCCCAATTTGTATACGTTGCAGTTCTCAAATCTAATTGATCCGGATAAGCACTTCCCGGAGTAACAAAATTACTGGAAGCTCCAATAGTAGTTCCTTCTGCTATAAAAGAAATATTTCTTGTCCCAGTTTCTCCAACTAATCTTTTTCCATAAGTTTCAATTTTTAAAGCTGCTGCTGCAAATTGCCATGCACCATACTCCGTATTGTCCCCTATACCTAAATTAAAATAATCCCATGTCGCTGCAGCTGATGCTACATAATCCGGATTGTTTACATAAAATACGCCATAAGGAGCATCAAATTTCAGGTTTATTGTTTTTGCAGCGTTGTCTAAAGTCACAATTCCTCCGGTAATTGCAGCATCCTTAAAAGTAACTACCACAGCCGCATCATTAGCAGGAAGGTGTGCAGTAGCTTTTCCTGTAAAAGTAAGTGCCGTTTTAGAATTACTCTGAAGTGTCAATACTGCTGTTAATCCAGCTGGTACTCCAGTTATAGTATAATGTGTTCCAGCTGTAAATGTTCCGCTGCTTTTTGTAAATGTTCCGTTATTGGTTGATAACGAAATCACAGTACTTGTACTTATAGCACCATCATTTACTTCCGATTCATATAAAGTACCTTCTGATAAAACTACAGCTGTTTTAGCCGTCATACCAGTATAAATTGGCGTATTCGGTTGTGTGTTATAAGCATATTCAGAAATGGTATAACCGTCTCCGTTAGCTGTAACAGTAACTTTAAACCATCCGTAACACGTTAGACCATCCATTAAATAGTCAAAACCTACATAACCAGATTTTCCATCCCAAGCAGTATAAGCGGCAGTTCTCAAATCAAGTTGATTCGGGTATGCACCTGGAGCCGTCATATTACTTGTTGGGCCAACGGCAGTATTTGCTCCTAGTAAAGAGATGTTTCTGGAACCTGTTTCGCAGACTAATTTCTTATCATATGTTTCAATTTTTAAAGCATTAGCAGCAAATCTCCAACCTCCAAATGCAGGATCATCACCTTTCGCTATTTCGAAATACTTCCAGCCTAATGAGACCGAAACCGTTACATCTGGCATGTCTACAAAAAAGACACCGTACGGATCTGAAAATCTGAAATTAAAGAACAAAGAAGTACAAGACAAATTAGTAGTTCCACCAACAAAAGCAGCCGGTAAAAAAGTAATACCACCTGAAGTGTTATTTGCCAATGCGTGATTTGTTGCTTTTCCTGTTAAGGTAACCGTTACCTGATTGTTTGAATTTACAGTAAGCACCGGAGTTATTCCGGCTGGGAAAGTATGTGTGAAATGTGTTCCCGCCGTCATTGTCCCTGAACTAATCGCGAAGGTTTTTGCACCGCTCAAAGTTACTGCAGACGAAGTTGTAAAAGAACCATCATTTACAATTGCTTCTTTAAAGGAAGTCGCAGAAGCCACTAATGCACTTCCTGTTACATTTACACCTGTATCAATCAGGTTTTGAGGTTGCCATAAAGATTTACGTGAAGCATGTTCTAAAGCAGCAAGCATTCTGCTGATCTGTCCTTGCGTGTACATTTTATAACAGCCTTGAGCTCCGTTGTATCCCATGTAATTTTCGAAGTTTACTTTGCCTCCACCGCAATTTGTACCCGGAGTACAGGCTAAAGTATGATTTCCGTCTTCTGCCGGTGTATCATCTACTTCGTCTGTTCCCGAACAACCACCGTCAAAAGTGTGAATCAGATTCAGAAAATGACCAAATTCGTGCGTTAAGGTTGCAGAGAATTCTTTGTTGGTGGAGTTATCATACAAATAAGCCCCATTAAAAACAACACGGGCTGTATTATTGGCCGTCATACCCGAATCCGGGTACCAGGCAACTCCTGAGTTATTTAGAGCACCATCATTATACAAATCATTTTGAATGTAAATGTTCATATATTTAGTGTTGTCCCAGGCATCAGCAGCGATTTGGTCGTCATAACCACCACCGTTTCCATAACCGTTTTTTGCTGCGTGAAAAACAACTCCTGTTGTACAACCACCGTTAGGGTCTTTTTTTGCTAACTTGAATTCGATATTCAAAGTTCCTCTTCGGGCTTGGAAGAACGATTCTACCGTTTGATAATCGGCATTTCTTCCATTAAAATCATCATTTAGTTGTGCCAAATGATTTACAATTTTTTCATAAGTAACGGTTTTTCCACTTTGAACGTCTCCATAAATATGGAATACCACTGGTATGGTATAAGTAGTAACCGCTGCTTTTGAAGTTTTAGATTTTTGCTGTAAAGCAAACTTTTTGGTAAAAGCATCAAAATCTTTTTTCTCTTGAAGTGCACTTGGATTATTCCGGTACATTTTAGCATTTTCTTCGGTCGTCCGACAAGGTAAACCTTGAGCTCCAACTTTCAACAAACTGAAAATCAGAAAGAACAATAGTAATTTAAATTTCATTCTTATTTGGGTTTTAATTAGTAATGACCAAATTTAGTCCTAGACGTAATTTTATTTTGATACTATTTTAGTAAGAATTAATACATAATTAACAACTTATTAACTTTAAAAAAACGTACTATGAAAAAATAATCTAAAATTTCTATCAATACATCTATTATTTTTACCAAAAAACAACATAATCATCACAAATACCCTTAATAAACCAGCCTTCGACTTCGCTCAGGGTGACATAAAAACGACCAAGACAAAAACCCAAAACTATCAGGCTGAGCGAAGCCGAAGCCCCCTCTAAATAAACCAGCCTTCGACTCCGCTCAGGGTGACACAAAAATAACTAAGACGGAAACCCCCAATTGTCAGGCTGACCGAAGTCGAAACGTCTTACTAACTCTTCAGTTTTACTAACTGAGACTGAAAACTGAGACTTTAACCCAAACTGTCAGGCTGAGCGAAGCCGAAGCCCCCCATAAAAAAAAACCGTCTCCACAATGGGAGACGGCTTCAAAAAACAAATAAAACTAACTCAAAAATTAAAATTTGTCCCAGAAAATTTTGGTGGTCATTAAATCTCCACCTATAGCAGCTGATGCCGCTTCGTAATTTGCTTTGTTAAGCGTTTTGTCTGAAGTGGAATAAATATTTCTTACCGGAACCTTGCCTTCCGCTTCAGCCACAGCCGATACGGGAGCCGTTAGTATTGGAAAATCTAAACGTCTGTATTCTGTCCAGGCTTCAAAACCACGGTTGTAATAAGCAATCCAAAGTTGGTAGGCGATTTTTTGTTTGTCTGTACCGGTTGCTGTTGCAAATGCAACGTCAGGTCTGGCCAGATACGTTTGCATATCGGTACTGGCAACTCCCCAAAATTTCATACTTGCTTCTATGCCTTTAGTATAATATTCTTCGGCAGTTCCTCCAACATTAAAACCTCTGCTAGCAGCATCGGCTAATAAAAAACAAGTTTCTGTGTAATCAAACAATACACCCGGATTGGTTTTTAACTTTAATCTTTTACCCGTGTTTGTAAAATTGGAATAATTAACTTGCTGTGCATAAGGAGCACCTTTGTATTCTCCGGCTATTTTTGAATCCGGGTTAAAAAAGAAATCACGTCTTGGATCTGATTTTGCATTTAATTCATCTGCAAAAAAAGCGGAGATAATGATTTGACTTTCATTCACCAAACTATCATAAAGCGGATTCATATCTGTATTCGTAGAATAATACTGAAACAAGGCTGTTTGAGTTTCATTACTCATTACTCCTGAACTGTAAGCACTTTCTACCATAGCTTTTGCTTTTGCCGGTTCTACATCAGCAAGATGCAATCCCATTTTAAGTTTTACGCTATTGGCTAAAGTCTTCCATTGACCAACGTTACCTTTAAATACCAAATCAGCAGCGCCGAAACTTCCATTAGCAGCATCCATATTTGCTATGGCAACATCTAAACGAGCTGCTAAATCCAGGTATACAGTTTTAGCATCATCATATTTAGGATAAGGAAATGCTTTTACATTAAGCGCTTCTGAATAGGCAACATTTCCAAACAAATCAACAAGTGTTTGGTAAGCCATTACAATTTGTACGTCTAGTATGGCAATGTTATTTTTTTTAACTGCTTCTTCAATTGGTCCTAAAGCCTGCGCTTCTCTAATTTGAATTTGAGCATTCGCCAAATCCTGCAATACATCTCTGTACAGCAATATCGCGTGTGAACTTCCTAAATTTCTTTTTGCCTGATTGTAGTTGGCTTCATCTGTATAAGTTGACGTAGACCAGTGCTGTGCGTAGGCTCTGAAATTATTAGAATTCACAGAAGCGTTAGTTAAAAAATAGGCATAATTTACCTGCGCATTCGTCATCAAAGCAGCAGGTACCACTTTGGTGTAGGCTTTTTGATCAACGTTTAAATCGTCTAAGTTATCACATGAAACTATTGAAAGTAAAACAGCTCCTGCAAAAAATATTGTTTTTATAATTCTCATATCGTTATCTTTTTTTAGAATTGAACTTTCAATGTAAAACTGTACTCTTTTGTAGTTGGCAATACACCAGTCTGGAATCCTTGCAAGTTACCTGAAGACATCCCTGCTTCCGGATCTGCATACGGCAAGTTTTTACTGATAATCCAAAGATTACTTCCATTCAAAGCAAAAACCATATTGTTAATGAAGGTGCTTTTTAGTAATTTTTTTGGAAATTTATAGCTTATTCCAACCTCACGAAGTTTCACATAAGAAGCATCGTATACGTATTCCTGCTGTGGCATTGAGTTATAAAAATAGTATCCGTCAGTACCTGTTATACTTGCTACTACATTGTTTGGAGTTCCATCTGCTTTTACTCCTTCTAATAAAATTCCACCACCATTAGCAACCGGTTCACGCTGTGGAACTCCTAAATGGTTATTGCTTACTGTGCTTTCGTAAATACCTGTTGTATGTCCGTATTGTTGATCCAGAGAATATACATCTCCTCCTTTTTTAACATCAATTAAAAAGTTGAAAGCGATATTTTTATAAGTCAAAACGTTATTAAAACCTCCAATCCAATCCGGATTCACATTACCAATAACTACTCCTGCTGATTGCAAATATCTTCCGTTTGAACGAATGATTTTCTGTCCGTCCAAATACGTATATCCGGAACCTACCAACTGTCCAACTGGCTTGCCTACTTCAGCTACATAACTTACTCCCTGGAATCCTCCTAACGAAATCCTGTCAGGTCCTCCCAAAGAAATTACTTCATTCTTATTAGTAGACCAGTTTACTGTAGTTTGCCATGTGAAGTTGTCTGTTTTTATTGGAGTCGCATTCAAAGACACTTCAAATCCTTTGTTTTGCACATCACCTGCATTAATCCATGCTCTGGTATAACCTGTTTGAGTTGGTGTTTCAATAGAAAGAATCTGGTTTGTCGTATTCGTTTTGTAGTACGAAAAGTCAAGTCCTACTCTGTTTTTGAAAAACTTAAGTTCAATACCAGCTTCAACCCCTTTTGTTAATTCACTTTTTAAATCCGAATTACTTTTGTTATTGTCTGTAGAAAAACGGGATGCTCCTCCAAAATTGTTGTTTTTAGGATACACGGCAGTTGTTACTCCAAAAGGAGCATCATTACCTGTTTCAGCATAATTCAAACGCAATTTTCCAAAAGACAACCAGTCTGTTTTGAGGTGATTGCTAAAAATGTACGTTGCCGTTACCGACGGATAAGTATAAACACTATTGTCTTTTGGTAAAGTCGAAGATTGATCTACTCTATACGTACCTTCTAAAAAGTAAGTGTCATAGAAATTGAAATTAGCGGTTGAATAAACACTGTTTGTTCCTTTCGTTTCCATCATTTCATCCGGGCTATTAATCGCATCAACTGAATTGTCCAAGGCATAAATCCCAGGAACTACCAATCCTCCGTTTGTTACTGCAAAAATGGAAGTATTGATCGAACGTCTTGAGTTAGCACCCAACATACCCGTGAAATTAATTCCGTCAACGATTCTGGCTTTAAAGTTCATTATTAAATCTAAATTGATTTCTCTGAACGTTTTGTCATATCTGGAATACTCCCCTAGTCCGTTTGGCGTTCTTTTCGAACCAACAGCCACACGTTCTTCCTGCAATTGGTGGTAATAATCTACTGCACCTCTTCCCATAATATCGAACCAATTGGTGATATCAGTTTTGATGACTACATTTCCAAAGAAGCGGTCTCTCACTAATGAATTGTAGTTCTGATATCTTTGAAAATAAGGGTTATCATGAAATTGTACATTTAAATTCTCCGGTGAACCAACATTCCACGTTGTATTTCTTCCAGTTAAATTGTAGGCATCTTCAAGATCTTTAAAATCAACACTGGTCGAATACCATTGTCTCACACTGCTTAAATAGTTATTTCCACCATCTCCATAACCAGTTTCATTCATTCCTTTAGCATATGATTTCAAATAATTTGCTGTGGCTGAAACTTTAGTTCTGTCGCTAATTTTATAACTTCCGGAAAAGTTGAAATTGTCTTTTCTGTTTTCACTATTTGGTAAAATCCCTTGATTTTGATTGTAGTTGCTGTAACCAAATCTAAAATCCCCACCTTCATTCGCTCCCGAAACAGCAATACTATTAATAAAGGTCACGCTATTTTGATAAAAGCTATTTGGGTTGTTTTTTACTGCTGTCCAAGGTGTCGCTTTTCCATAAGTTGGTAACTCAGGGTAAAACGAATTCCAATTGTACACCAATAATGACGGATCAAATCTTGGCCCCCAAGACGCATCATCAGTTGCAGTGTAAGGATGAGTTCCACTTCCTAAATCGGTCGTGCCGTAAAAATCACCATAACCACTTCCGTATTGGTTTTGATATTTTGGCAATGTCTTTTTGTCCACAACTCCAATATTTACACCTGAACTAAAGTTTATTCCTAAACCTCCTTTAGATTTACTTCCTTTTTTAAGCGTTACAATAATAACCCCATTTGATGCTCTTGATCCGTACAATGCTGTTGCAGCAGCACCTTTTAAAACGTTCATGTTTTCAATATCATCGGGATTAATATCCGAAGCGGCATTTCCGTAATCGTATCCACCTTTGTTACCGCCCGATATTTGATCGTTTGTGTTGGTATTGTCGTTATTCAGTATAATTCCATCCACAACCCACAATGCCTGATTGCTTTGTGTTAAAGAAGTCGTACCACGAATCACTACATTGGTTGATCCTCCAATGTTATTGTTTCTTCTGATCTCTACTCCGGCAATTTTTCCCGAAATATTATTAGAAACGTTACCCGTATTCACTTTCGTAAGTTCTTCACCGCTTACTTCCTGAGTAGCATAACCTAAAGATTTTTTCTCTCTTTTAATACCCAATGCCGTCACTACAATTTCCTGTAATTGCATCGATCCCGAAGACATTTTTACGTTTAAATTTTTATCAGTTGCCACAACTTCTTGCGACTGCATCCCAATATAACTGAATATAATAACAGCATTCCCTTCTGCTTTTATTGAGTATCTACCGTCAAAATCAGTCTGAGTTCCTGTTTTTGTTCCTTTCACTAATACGCCGACACCCGGTAATGGCATTCCTGTATTATCTGAGACAATTCCCGACACAACCCGCTCCTGCGCGAACGTAAGTTGAGCTACAAGCACAAAGAAGAGCATTGTAACTTTCATAAAATTAATTTTAAATTTCATATTATGGTTTTATAATTAGTATTGGCAAATGTTTTGCTTTTTAGCTAATTTTTATGATAATATATTATCGCAAAAGCGGCTTATATTACCCGATAAGTGTAAATTTTACAATTTTAGAAGTATTATCTTACCATTGTGAAATAGGGTGATTGTTAGTGTTTATTGGAATGTGAGAATGTGAGAATGAGATAATGAGATAATGTGAGAATGTGAGAATGTGGGAATGTGATAATGAAATACTAAATCTGAAAAACTGGATTTGAAAAACTGAATCCGAAATACTGAATCCGAAATACTGAATCCGAAATACTGAATCCGAAATTTAAAAGTACGAAAGGTAATCTCCAATCAAACACTTCTTTCTGTAATAGTCAAATCTTTAGAATAAGAGAAAAAACTAAAACATAAAACCATGTTGCATCCGATAAATGGAATATATCTGACAAAAAATGATTCGGTACACTATTTCACATCTCACCTATTACATTTTCATCTATTACATTTCTCAGTTTTACATTTTTACATTTTTACATTTTTACATTTTTACATTTTTACATTTTACATCCTCCATTTCAAATTATCTCATTTTCACATTATCCAATTATCACATTTTCTAATTTTCACATTCCCAAATTTCACTTCTAAAAAATATTTCTCTATTTTTGTTACTATGAAAATAGAAATCTGGTCGGACATCATGTGTCCGTTTTGTTATATAGGAAAAAGACAATTGGAAACTGCTTTGGCTGAATTTCCAGATGAAGAATTTGAAATTGAATGGAAGAGTTTTCAACTTGATCCAAGCATTCCACTACAATCAGGGCAAGACGTTTTTACATTCCTGGCGGAGCATAAAGGGATTTCGGTTGAGCAATCTATAGCCATGCACAAAGACGTCACTGAGCGTGCCAAAAGCGTTGGCTTAGACTATCATTTTGAAAAGGCTATTGTTTCAAATTCATTACCTGCTCATCGCATTATTCATTTGGCCAAAACTAAAAATCTGGCTGGCGAAATGGAGGAAATCTTCTTTAAAGCATATTTCACAGAAGGAAGAGATCTAAATGACGATCCTACCTTACTGGAATTAGCTGTAAGTGCAGGTCTACCGTCAGACGAAGTTTTAGAGGTACTGAAAAACGACAAATTGTTTCTAAACGACGTACATACCGATATTATCGAAGCGAAACAAGTTGGCGTACAAGGCGTTCCCTTCTTTGCTTTTGATCGAAAATATGCCGTGTCGGGAGCACAACCGGTTGAAGCCTTTGTACAAACGATAAAAGAACTACAGAAATAAGAGATTTTAGATTGCAGATTTTAGATTCTTGATTGCTGATTTTTGATTATTTGTTTAATGTCTATTTTTTTGACTAGAATAATAAAACAAAAAGATGCAAACTTATAGAGCGCTAAATTAGCACGCAATATCATTTCGCAGAAATAACACGCCCAGCAAAAAATCTAAAATCTACACTCTAAAATCTCAAATAACTCCCATTTTCTGCATTAGAAAAGTGGCGCTTTTGTTTTTACAAATTCCATTACGGAGTTTGTAATCAAAATGCAGTTCTTCATTTTTGATTTCGACTTCGAAACATTGGTTAATTAAAATTTCAGGATAATCATTTGTTGTCAGGCACACTTCTATATCGTGTGTTGCAATGGCGCCAATCGCTTTTTTAGCAATTATCTTTTTTACGACTTCAATTGTACCGTTGCGTTTGTCATCGGAATTGGTTCCTCTTAGGATTTCATCGAGCAAAACAAAAGCCGGTTTTTCTTCCAGAGCATCCATAATTTGCTTCAAACGTTTTATTTCGGCAAAGAAATAGGATTCACTATCGGACAAAGAATCCGATAATCGCATGGAAACTAAAACAGGTAACGGATGCATATTAGCTTCTGAGGCACAAACCACAGAACCGATTCCTCCTAAAACCATGTTGACGCCCAGACTTCTTAAAAAAGTACTTTTTCCGGACATGTTTGACCCTGTTAAAATCACAAACGACTCGGGATAAAAATGAGTATCATTCCCTACTCTGCTTACCGGATTCAACAATGGATGCGCCAAATCTTTAAATCCAATTTTATATTCGGAATTTATTTCAGGGAAAACAAAATCAGGGTTGTTGTAGGCTAAATTAGCCAGGCTGTTCAAAGCTTCAAATTCTCCAATTATTGAAACCCACTTTCCAAGCTCTGTCGCGTAATTCTCTTTCCATTTTAAAAGCGATTTTAAAACATGCACATTAAACAAAAATGTCCCATTAAATACAATTGCCGTGACAAAATTATTAATACTGTCCATTCTCGAGAACAACTCCGACAACTCTTTTACATGTGTACTGGCTGTTGCATTTCTAAATACAAGCTGTTGTTGCAGATCGATTAATTTTTTGGATTGAAAAGTCTCCGTTTCAATCTTAATCAGTAATAAACTATATTGTTTGATGATTTTATCAACGTTGTCCGCTTTTGCAATTTCAGATTGAATTCTTTTAAAACATTGTCCTAAAACTATCGTGTTTGCAATAAAAATATAAGTCAGATAACTCAGCAATATCATTTTCGAAGTAATAATATAGGCGATTAAAAAACCAAAAAACAAGGTTGGCAGTATTATAGAAAGTGCTATAATAACTTTAGGCAGCTTGTTGATTTTAGAAGAACTCCAATGCATTATAGAATCATAAGCATTTTTAGAATCTGCACTTATTGTCGCTAAAGCCAGAAAGTCCTGTCTCCAATCCAACTTGCTTTTTAATTCATTTATTGCTTCCTGATTCTCTAAAATGGTTGTATTGGGGAGTACCTCCAATAACTGATTCGCAAGCGTTTTTTTTCCAACAAAAGTGGCTGTTCTGTTTAAACTTTGAAACAAAGAATGTTCTCCAAAGATATCCAGATCGTATGCATAAGGGTGGTGAAAGTCATTAAATTCAATTCCGTTTTCAAAAGGCAATTTTTCTCTTTTCAAAAAGGAAATTTCGTTTTCATTAATCTTCAGTATCGCGGTTGCAAGCTGCTTTTCGAAAGATAACTTTGAGTGGACTCTCATCAAAAAAATAAAACCAATAAAAGACAGAAAAGCAAAAGCAACGTAGCTAATCTCGTTTGTCTTGATATAATAAAACAATAAAAATAGACAAAGAAAAACGCTTAAAAGACGTGAAATACTAATGCTGTTGTATCTTTTATTGATTTTTTTTAAAAGTTCCGTATACTGAACGACTTTATTTTGATATGAATTCATTTTGTTTATTTGATGGAACACAAATATAGGTTTTCCATAACAAAATAAACGTTCTGAATTTATAGTAATTTAATCTTCGTGCATAACCAAAACGGGCACAGGCACTTGTTTGGATAATTTTTTAGTGAAACTGGAGTCAAAAAGACTTTCAAAAAAAGAACGTTTGTGTGTGATCATAGAAAGAATGTCCACTTCTTTGTAAAGCACAAAATCAAGAATTGTCTCCTTTACTTCATCACTTGGCAAAACTAAAAACTCTACATTTTCATTTGCAAACTCTTTCTCCCACTCTTTAACTGTTGCTTCAGGTACATCTGAACTTGAAGTTCTCACGTATAAACTTTTGACTTTAGCATCCGTTTTCTTCGCGATTTCGAGTACTTTTTTCAACTCTTTTTTGTCTTTTTCACGATAACGGGTTGTAAAGCCAATTACTTTAATTTTTTTGAACTTAGCATCAACCGGCACGCATAAAACCGGAACTTCAACTCCTGAAATTACGGAACTGGTATTGGAACCGAGGAAAAATTTCGTCCAGTCGGAAGCTCCTGATGTTCCCATAATTACAAAATCAACTTTATCTTCTTCGACGGCATTTTTGAGGTTATACAGTAAGTCACCATCCATTAAACGGTGTTTTATTACGATGTTCCCTAATTTTCGTTCTTCAGCTATAGCTCTTAGCTTTGGAATTTCATTTTTAAACATTTCAAATTTGGCTAATTCTACCGAACTATAAATTGCGGCATAATTTTCCGGAAAAAATTGACTGTCGTAAACCGGGATCTCAAAGGTATGCAACAAAATAAGCTCGGCATTTACAATCTTAGCAAACTCTAAGGCATGAACAAAAGCATTTGTTGCGGCCTCAGAAAAATCTGTGGGGAATAATATCTTTTTCATTTTGTTTGAGATTTAGAAGTTGTTTTCTCAAATTTAATCATTCTAAAAAGAAATTAACCTGACAATTATCAGTAATTTAACATTCTGCAAAAACTGATAAATAACCTGTTAGGTACAATTAATTTTAACACATCAAAGTACAAACAATAAAAGTAAGCCGTAAATACACACCATACAACGAGCTCCGGTTCGTGATTTTTGAGGCTTTTTTTATACCTTTGCAGCATGATAAATCAAGATTCTATAGTTGCATTGGCTACTCCTTCAGGAGCCGGAGCAATTGCCATAATTCGAATTTCAGGTTCCGATGCTATAACGATCGGAGACAGCGTCTTTAAATCCATCAAAAACAAGGATTTAACCAAACAAAAAACACATACCTTACATTTAGGTCATATCGTCGACGAGTCGAAAACGCTTGACGAAGTTTTGGTTTCTGTTTTTAAAGGACCGAACTCGTATACCGGTGAAAACACTATAGAAATCTCCTGTCACGGGTCTACTTATATTCAGCAGCAAATTATTCAGTTGTTATTAAGAAAAGGCTGCAGAATGGCCGATGCGGGTGAATTTACCCTTAGAGCCTTCTTAAACGGAAAACTGGATTTATCACAAGCAGAAGCTGTTGCCGATTTGATATCATCCGATAATGAAGCTTCACACCAAATTGCCATGCAACAAATGCGTGGTGGTTTTAGCAATGAAATAGCCAAATTGCGTGAGGAACTATTAAACTTCGCCTCCCTAATTGAATTGGAATTGGATTTTGCAGAAGAAGATGTAGAATTTGCAGACAGAAGTCAGTTTCATGAATTATTGAACCGAATTGAGTTTGTTTTAAAACGTTTAATTGATTCATTCGCTGTTGGAAATGTCATCAAAAATGGGATTCCGGTAGCGATCGTTGGAGAACCAAACGTTGGAAAGTCGACTTTACTAAATGCCTTATTAAACGAAGAACGTGCCATTGTTTCTGACATTGCCGGAACTACACGTGATACCATCGAAGACGAATTAGTAATTGGCGGAATCGGATTTAGATTCATAGACACAGCGGGAATCCGCGAGACAAAGGATGTTGTGGAAAGCATCGGAATCAAAAAAACCTTTGAAAAAATTGAGCAGGCACAGGTTGTGATTTATTTGTTTGATGGTTTAAAGTTTCAGGTTTCAAGTTCGGAGTTTGTTTCGGAAATTGAACAAATCAAGAATAAATATCCTTTAAAACCATTGCTGATTGTTGTTAATAAAAAAGATATTTTATCTACTGATGAGGTTTCAAACATCACCGATAAACTCGAAAACTTAAACGCCAAACTTTTACTAATCTCCGCAAAAGAGAAAATTGGTGTGGATGATTTAAAAGATGAATTGCTTTCTTTTGTAAATACCGGAGCGCTTAGAAATAACGAAACAATCGTAACCAATACAAGACATTACGATTCTTTACTAAAAGCATTAGATGAAATACAAAAAGTGAAATTTGGTCTTGAAACGAATCTTTCGAGTGACCTTATGGCACTTGACATTCGCGAAGCTTTGTACCAATTTGGACTTATTACCGGTCAGGTTTCTAATGATGAGTTGTTGGGGAATATTTTTGCTAATTTTTGTATTGGGAAGTAGGTTTCACAAAACATCACAAAATAAAACAAAGAATCCCAGTTAAAATACTATAAAACGGTATTTTAACGGGGATTCTTCTTTCTGTTTATATAATTTTATTTGCAGATAGTTTGTTCCTTTTTGTACCACGAAAATATTTGGTTCTATCGTATCTGTCATGTGAATCCGAAAGAAATCAGGAACCCCAAAATTATGCAGCCAATCTACAGAATGATTTAAACATATTTGTGCCTGGCCTAAGCATCTGATTCTTTCTCAACATATGTATAACTTCAATTCCACCTAAGGTTCTTTTGGCAGATTCAAAACTTTTGAAACCCAAACTATTTTGTATTCTCCACTTAATAAAGCGATGATCTTGTTCAACTATATTGTTGAGATATTTACATTGCCGAATCTTGATATTCGAAAAAGAGCGTTTATTGTAAACTCTTATAGCACTAGTGTTCGAGCTGCTTTTATCTATATTTATTAACCTGGGTCTGCAGTTATTATTTATTTCCCTAGTTAGAAATCACTGGGCACTCATTCTTTGCCTTCTTTTATTAAGAAGAAAATCTACTGTGTTATCCAATTTATCGACTGCCCTATATAAATAGCACCAAATACCTTTAATTTTTATATAAGTTTCGTTCATTCTCCAGCTAGCTCCCTTTACTTTTTTATATTTTAATCTTCTTTATAAAGCCGCATTCATACAATAACCTTAAGTAATTTATTTTATTGGAATAAATCAATTTTATTCACAACAAAAAAACATCCATTCACGACAGAAAAACCTTCACTAATGACATCTTTTTCATTTTTTTTATTTTCAATCATTAATTTTATTTCGGAAAATAAAATCTAGAGCTAGAAAGCATTTTCGAGATTATCCCAAAGAAAATACGAATACCATAGAAATCAAATTTTTTATTTTTTAACATAAAATTTATATAAAATGGGACAGTACAAAAGTCGTCAGGAATTTTTAAAAAACAATCCGAGATCAATTGCATTCGCCGCATTGGTTAAAGCAACAAAAATGCAAGACACGATTACCAATCAAGCGATTAAACTTAGTCCAAATCAACTAGAAGGAAAGGAGGTTATAATCATCGGGTCTGGTGTTGGCGGACTTACCACCGCGTATGAACTACTCGCTCAAGAATCAGGTGCAAAAGTAACCATTCTGGAAGCATCTCATAAAACGGGAGGACGCTGCATGAGCTTACGCACAGGGGATACACTCATCGAAGATGCAAACAGTGATTTGTTCGATTCGAAACCAGGAGAACCGCAAGTTGTTCGATTTAAACGCCCGGTGGGAGACTCAGAACCTTACCTTAATGCAGGCCCTGGTCGTATTCCAAGCAGTCACAAACGACTCCTTTCTTACTTAAAACGTTTTTCGGTAGACGTTGAAATATATGTGATGAACTCTGAATCTAATTTGGTTCAAAAGAACGAAAGTTTTGGAGGTAAACCTATGGTTTATCGTCATTTGGATCATAATACAAGAGGTTGGTTGGCGCACATGGTATACAAAAATGCGGAAGAATTACTTCGTAATTCAAAAGTAGGAATTAATGAAAGTAATCTTAAAACACGCGTTGAAGAATTACAAAGTTTGATGATCAGTTTCGGAGAGCTTGATGTAGATGGAACCTATAGCGCAACGGCTGGATCACCTGGCTTCGAGGATGGAAAAACACGCGCTGGATATGAAGTTTTACCTGGTGTTGCGGCTGGAATTGTAGCCGATGTTTTGAGTTTTGATAAATTGCTCGAATCAAAATTTTGGGAAGGCACAAAATTCTATCAACCTATAGATTTTCTTTGGCAACCTACTTTATTTCAACCCGTTGGAGGAATGGATCAGGTGCAACACGCTTTTGCTCAACAAGTGGCAGCTTTGGGAGGAAATATTCTTTTGAATAGTCCTGTAAAAAAAATAAAATGGGACCCAACTAAAGAAAAGTACATCATTTCGGTTGGACAAGTTGGAACAGAAGAACCAATCTATTACGAAGCTGATTATTGTGTTTGCAACCTTGCGATGCCTTTTTTGAAAAACATTCTAGATTCTGATCTCCTAAAATCGGGACTTGAACCTGAATTTAAAGATGCATTAGAAGCCGTTTTTGTGGCACAATTTGAACCAACACAAGCTCCAGGTTATAAACCGCGAAAAGACGGATACGTTCCGCGTTTTTTAGCCTGTACCTCCAAAGTGGGCTGGCAAGCAAATCGATATTTATGGCAAGGAAGCCCAATAAATCTCAAGACAATGGGAGTTGAAAAATCTGAAGTAGGAGTTGTACCTATTTTTGGAGGAATCTCTTGGACAGACAATGAAATTCAACAAATTTGGTATCCATCTACGGCATATCAAGACGAAAAAGGCGTGCTCACAGGCGCTTATAATTTTGATAAAATAGCACACGATTGGGGAAAATTACCCGTTGATGAGCGACTTACCAAAGCACGAAATGATGCCAGTAAATTCGGTAAGAAATTTGCCGAAGGCTTGGGAGAAGGCGTTGCTATAGCTTGGCAAAATATGCCAAATATTAAGGGGGGCTGGGCATATTGGCAATCCGTTGGAGATGCGAACTATTCAACGAAACAATTTAACGCTATTGCACAAGGATCTGGAATTATAGATCCGAAAACAAAAAATGCGAGCAATGCTAACTTTTTTATTGTTGGTGATCAAATTTCCTCCCTTCCTGGTTGGCAAGAAGGCGCTATTGCAGCCGCATTAAATGCAATTTCGAGAATGGCAAAACCAGAGGTTAAAATACAGCCATTGAAAAATTTACCAGACACTCGTTTGATGGTGGAAGGTATCTAAATCAATTATATAGAAATGAATGGAACGACGTGGAAGGTATTCTGCGTCGCTTTTTTTCATACTGCAAATCTTAATTTAAAATATACTGCTTGCAGAATTATGGATTTTGAACAACAATGACCTTTAAGTATACATTTTTTAATGGATTTAAAATTCTAAAGATAAAAGTTATTATCAGATGCGACAGACTCCTTACTCTTTCTTCCATTTCAATAGAATTTAATTACTTTTCTAATTTTACTCATGTCTGTTATTTTGTTTGCCATAATCCGTATATTTTTAACGAATGTATGGTTCTAACAACATGAAAAAATGAATAGTTTTTAATCGTTAATTAACCACAAAACTTGGTGGTCAATTTGCTCCGGAACGGGGCACTTAGAAATAATGAAACAATCGTTACCAATACAAGACATTACGATTCTTTACTAAAAGCATTAGATGAAATACAAAAAGTAAAATTTGGTCTCGAAACGAATCTTTCGAGCGATCTTATGACGCTTGATATCCGAGAAGCTTTGTACCAATTTGGACTTATTACGGATCAGGTATCTAATGATGAGTTGTTGGGGAATATTTTTGCTAATTTTTGTATCGGGAAATAACTAGCGATTTCAAAACATCATATTTCTACATTTCAAGTGTCGTAAACAAAGGGATTTCCATATACTTATAGATAACTTTGTTTACCCTTATTTAATATAATCGAGTTACTAATCGTACTACTAATTTTTAAAATCAGTAATTTTTTATGAAGTTTATGATACCATAGTCTGTAAAGTCACTACTACATTGAATAGTTACTTTCCTACTGTGTTTTACCTAATGAACATAAGGAAATCGTAAAGTATCACAGACAATAAGTAATAATGAGTCATCTAACAATCAAAAGAAATTGTGTCGTCTGTAATATTGAATTCATAGCAAAAAGTAATAAAGGAATCTACTGTTCAATATTATGTTTTAAGAGAAACTGGAGGAAGTTTCAAAAGGAAAATACGATTGTAATTCCTAAAACAAAACCAATTGTATCTAAAGAGAGTTTAAATTCTAAACATTACTTATCAATCAAAGAAGCAGTTATATTTTTTGAAATTTCAGAGGTTACTTTACGAAGATTAATAAGAATTAATAATTTGAAATATGTGTGTCTGAAAAATAGATTTTTCTTTTTGAAATCAGATTTAGTAAAAGTAATTTTCAAAGATTAATTCTTATTAAACATCATTATTTCTAAAGTAATTATAGTGTTTTCCCATGTGGAATATACTTTTTCTATTTCATTAATAAAGAAAGTTTTGTTGTCAATACTTATATCTTTAATTTTCGCTTTTTCAGCAATCTCATAGAACTTTGGAGAAGATTCTTCTCTACTAGATAAAAATACAATAATTGTTAAACACGGTCTTCTTTTAGAAAATTCAATTTTTCATTTATATAAATATTATCTCCAAAACCAGATCTTTTACATAACTTATCATAAGTAATGTTTTTTCTTTGATGTGCTAAATCAATAAGAATTTCTCTTATATTTCTTTCGTAATTTATTTTCAAATTGTGAGTTGACATAGATATATCATTAATTTTTTTTAAAATAATTTTAAGATTGTCTATGTAGTTAAATTGAACCTAATATATCTAATTGAATTTCATCACTATCATCCTTCTTCTTATTCTCCTTCTCTTTATCTTTTTTATCAATATATTCAACAAGTTCAAAAATATCAGTAGGTATCTTTTCTCTTTTAAACTCAGCGGTTCTTATAATTTTTTGTTTTTTGTAATATATCCCGATTTCACTTCATATACTTCTAAAAATTCGTTAGCAAATAACTCTTTAGTCCAATTCGTGATACTTCCATCACTTACATTCATCCTTTTCGAGTTTGTTTCTCTTTTTGAATAATATCCATTTTCAGTTTTACTCATTGTATTATATTCTCCCCACAATAATTTTGAACCTGTTTTTAAATTAGGATTATTATATATTTCAAAAGGAACTATACATTCTCTACTATCTTTTTTACCATTAATTATTGGAAGTTCAATACCACTTAATTTATCGGTTAAGTAGTGAATTCTTTTATCTTCAGTATCCTTTACCAGATATCCTTTATTAAGTAAACTCTTTCTACAAAGTCCTACTATATTTGGATGTAGTGAAAATAACTTTCCAATATCCACATTAGTCATTGTATTAAATCCTCTTTTTTAATTAAAAGTATATTCAATATGCCTAAACAACAAGCAATAAACTTCATTACAAAAGAAAATGGTTATAAATTCAAATCAAAAGATATGAAATAAGGAATTATAACTTATACAAAAAAAATTCAATTCATACTTTTGATGTTAATGTCAAATTTAAAGGAGAAAACCTCAGTATATTTAGTTGGAATGATATTCTAAATAGAGCTCAATATATGGTAAATGACATTAGCAATGACATTAGCAATGATAATAGTTATAATATTGATGAAACAAAAACTAATGATTATTTAGGGACATTTACATCAAAATCTATTGAAAAAGGATTTGAAATAATTATTTATAGAACACAACCAAATTTAAACAAAGGAATGATTGCATTTACTCTACATAAAACTATAAAGAAATAAAAAACATCGAAAATAAATCATATTTTACGCTTTATAAAAGGTCTTAATTTCAAAAGAGGACCTTTTTTTATGTTAACTATCTTAGATAAAAAATAGTTAATATAGTAAAAATATGATCTCATAACTTTAAAAAAATCAAATAGATAAAATTAATTTAAACATCTTTTATTTACTATTTTAGCAAATAAAATACAGTATGCAGATACCTCTACAAAGTTTATTTGTCTCAAAAAAAACAGAAATTAAAAAAAACAATACTTTAATTAGTTCACTTGCTCCAAAGATTTTAACAAAAAAGGAAGATGTTGAAAAGATTCAACCTTATTTGGATAAACTAAATGAAACCATAGATACAAAAGGCATTAACAATATTGCTTTGACTGGTGGCTATGGTTCGGGGAAAAGTACAATAATTGGAACGTTTAAAGAGTTAAATCCTCAATACAAATTCTTAAATATATCATTAGCTTCTTTTAATAAGAAAAAAAGTGATGATACATTAACTCCATCTGAAAAAAAGGCACAGAAAGAAGAATTAGAAAGGTTGTTAGAAGTTAGTATTTTGCAACAAATATTTTATCATGTTAAACCTGAGGAAATCCCTGAATCTCGTTTTAAAAGAATTATCAATATTCCAGATTGGAAGATATGGAGTATTTCAATTGGTTTTATTCTGTGGGTTACAAGTTCAACTTTACTGTTGAAGTACAGTTATTTAGATAAAATCAATCCAAATAATTGGAATAGTAAAGATAGCTTTGATTGGTTTGCTTTAATCATATTCTTAATAGCATTCATCGGCTTAGGTTTATTTTCTAAATTGATTATCAAATTATTTAGTAACTCTAAAATTAATAAAGTAAACATAAAAGGAGAATTAGAGTTAGGAGACAATGTAAATAAATCCGTATTTAATGAACATTTAGAAGAAATCTTATACTTCTTTGAACGAACGAAATATGATGTTGTACTAATAGAAGATTTAGATAGATTTGATAGTACGGATATATTCACAAAACTTAGAGAAATCAATATACTCTTAAATAATTCAAAACTCATAAACAGAGAGATCAATTTTGTTTATGCTGTTGGAGATGATTTATTTGATGATAAAAAGGAAAGAGTAAAATTCTTTGAATACATAATTCCTGTTATTCCGTTTATTAATTCATCAAATGCTGATGAACAATTAAGAACATTGATTAAAGAAGCTGGATTAGATGAAAATATATTTACCAAAGAATTTATTTCTGATGTGACTACATTCATTGATGATATTGATATGCGTTTACTAACAAATATTTTCCACGAATTTGTCATCTATAGAAAAACGCTAAAACCTGAATTCATTAAAAAAAATGATGAGTTATTTGCTATGATAACTTATAAGAATATTGATCCGAAAGACTTCACTAAACTCAATAAAAAAGAGGGAAAACTATTTGAATTAATCAACAATAAGAGCAATTATATAAAGAAATTTATCAGTAAAATAGATACCGAAATTACACTAAAAAATTATCAAATAAAAGATATAGAAGGACATATAATTACTGATATTGAAGAATTAAAAAGTATATATCTAAAAGCCATACTATTAACTTTGCCTAATTATAGAACAATAGATATAAATGATGTATTAGAAAATTTTGATACAATTATTAGAACTCAAACATTATTGAACACAGAATATAATAGCTACCATAATAGAGAAAACAAACACAATCACACTTTTGATTTTTCTAAAATTGAAAATCAAGTTAATTCTGATTACTGTTATGAAGAAAGAGTTGAACTGATAGAATCTAAACATAATAATAAAGTTGATTTACTAAAAATCGAAATTGAAAAGTTGAAATCAAAGAAAATCAAAATTAAAAATTGGAATTTAAAACAAATATTCAATGAAGTTGATATTGACGAATACCTAAACAATTTTTCAAATAATTCTTTATTGAGAAATTTTATCTTAAATGGTTATATCAACGAAAACTATAATGATTATATCTCTTTATTCCACGAAGTATCAATAACAAAAGAAGATTACACCTTTGAAAGAAATGTTAAGGGCGGATATCCAACAGATTTTAATTATAAACTAAGTGCTAAAATTGAAAATTTAGTAGAGAAAATAGACGAAAGATATTTTGAGAGAGAAACAATATTAAACTTTGATTTATTAGATTATTTAGGAAACAATTATAGTAAATACTCAGATAAATATGATTCTATTATTCGTTTGTTAAGTAACGAAAAAGAAAAGTCAATACAATTTATAGATGAATACATTATAAACGAAGAGAGACCACTTGAAATTTTTATTGAAAAATTGGTAGAAAACTGGACTACATTTTGGAATTATATATTTTTAGAATGTAATTATACTGACGATAAGTTAAATAAATATTTAGAGCTTATTATACGATTTTCAAAAACAGAAAGAATTTTGTATAATAACGATCCTATTTACCTAACACATCAAATAGAAGAAAATTCCGAGTTTCTATCGTTAATCAAAAATGGTGAAGAATTAGATTATTTTAATAAAATAACAAAACTTCTAAAAGAATTGGGTGTTGAATTTGAGAAGTTGGACAATCCTAATGATGAAACGAGAAAACTGTTTAATTATGTGTATAACAATAATCATTATAGAATAAACCAAAATAATCTTCTACAGATGTTCTTATTATTTGGAAAGGAAAATGCAGAAGAAGAATTCAATCACTCAAATTATTCTACAATTTTAAAATCAGATTGTATACCACTTATTGACTATATTAATTCTAAAATTACTACTTATGTTGATGATGTATATTTAAAACTAGAAGATAATAAATTTGAAGATCAAAGTAGTTTGACTAAACTGCTAAATGCTAAGAATCTAAGTGGTAAATCTAAAATAAAAATAATTCAAAAAGTTGAAACTAAAATATCTGAATTAAAGAATATCACCGAATTAGAAATAAAAACACAACTACTGATAAACAATAAATTAATTCCTAAATGGAATAACGTAATTGATTATTATACAGCATCTGAAAATACAATAAATGAAAATCTAATTAAGTTTTTGGAGTTTGAAGATGTTAATGAAGAATTATCAAATGAAGCATTAGACGAATCAAATAAAATTTTTGAAAAAAGTATGTTACTCTGTAATGAAATTTCGTATGAAATCTATAAAAAATTAATTAGTAGTAGTCGTTACAGATACAACAAATTAGAATTTGAGAATTTGGATGAAGATAAAGTAGTTAACTTAGTTAACAGAATTCTTAATACAACTAAATCAAATTACGATTTATTAAGGGAACATTTTCCAAATAATCATATAACATTAATCGAGAGAGATTATAATAAATTCATTGAAAAAGTGGACTATTTTGAAACAGATGTAGATGATATTTTGATGATACTTCAATCCGAAAATATTACTGTTGACAATAGATTTAAGTACATTCCTAAATTGAATGAACAAACAATTATTGAGGATGAAAATATTGCAAAGAAAGTTGGAGAAATTATCATTAGTAAATCTACAAAAATTGCATTTGAATTCAGTACAATTGAAAACATCATAAAAAGTTTAGATTCTGCTGAAAACAGAATTAAATTGATAATTTTATATTTTACTGAACTTAGTAATGAAAATATTATTTCGTTGGTAAAAGGTATTGGATATTATTATAGTGAATTATTTGTAAAAAAGCACAAACCAATATTCAATGATAATGTTTTTAATAGAGAATTATTAACTAAATTGAAATCAAAAGGTTTAATAAATAGTTTTGGAATTTACACAAAAGATGATACTAAAATAAGAGCTATTGCTAATTACTAAATAAATTTCAATGAAATTCACAAATACATTACGCCTTGAATTTGAACATGTTTATCCTGAGGAGAAACAGATTGAAGTTATTGAATATCTAAAATTAGTTACAAAAGAAACTCTTTTAAGTATAATTGGTTTCGCAAATACATACCCACAACCTAATTTTGATAATTTTGCTTCTAATTTAGATATTAGAAGAGATACTATTAATCGCGTAATTCATTATTGTCATAAAAATAATATTAAAGGTAAGCCTCAATTAGTATCAAGAGAGTCGAGTTTAAAATTAGCTGAGATAATATTTTCAAATAAAGAAGTATTAATCGATGACAATAATAATCCAAAAAATATTGATTCAGATGAAATTAATTTGTTTAAATCGTTTTTAGTAATTAATAAAGAAGTAAATAGCAAACAAAAATTAACAACATCAGAAAACGAAGAAAATCGAGAATCACTTGCTCAAATGATGATTGCTATGTCATTCTCTACCTCTGATTTAGGAGTTTTTAAAGATAGTACATTTGAATTTGGTAAATTAGTGTATTGTGCTATAGAGAGATTTGAAATATTGATAGAATTCCTTAATTCTGATTCTGATTATCAATATTTAACAGATGATGTTTGTTCCTACTTTAAAGTAAAATCTATTGATAAATTAAGAAAGCACGTTAAATATTTATTTTCTCAATTACTGATATTAAAAACAAAAAATAGTTATAAATTTAATGTTGATGATGATGATGAATCTAAATTATTTTTAGACACTTTAATTTCAAATGAAATTGATATTGATGATGATTTTACAGTTTTAAAGAATTATCCTCTTTATAAAATAGATGATGAAATATACTCTGTAATTGATCACTTTTTTGTTGTAGATAAATTTTATAAAAGTGTTCGATTTATTTTAAAAGAATCATTTAATAAGAATCATGGTTTATCGAATAAGGATAGAACGTTTTTTGAGTTTTTCAATACAAAATTTTCAGAGGAATTTTTGATGAAAACCATTTTAGATAAAGTATTTAACAGACCTCACTATTTTAAAAAATATCAGAATATAAATAAGCCTTATGAACCAGATTATTATCTTAGAGACGGTAAAACTATTTTTATTTTTGAAAACAAAGATGTTCTGATAAGAAAAGACATAAAGAGTTCGGGGGATATTGATAAAATATTAAATATTTTTAAAGATAAATTCTTTGAAAATAATGGAAAACCTATTGGTATTGGACAGTTAATAAATTCTATTTTGCAAATAGTTGAAAATAATTTTGATTATGATAATTATGTAAACACTAAAAAGAATTTTACAATATATCCTATTTTATTAGTTAATGATAGAATATTGGAAATTCCAGGAGTTAATTATATTTTAAATCAATGGTATTTAAAATCAGTTAAAGAGAAACTAAAAGAGAAGTATAATCATAATTTCACTAAAAACCTAACAATCATTGATATAGATACAATTGTTTTTGGTTCAAATTATTTTACTAAGACCAATAATAATTTTAAAAATTTTATTGAAAATCATCAAAAAGAGATGAGTATAGTACTAAAACCTGATGGTAGAACTTTAGAAGAAGTTGAAGAATCAATTAATAGAAATCTGATGAAACAATTTTCTCCTATTAGCTTTAGATTCCCTATAGATGAATTTTCTCAAAGTTTATTTATTGAAAAATTCAAAGAAATAATTACAGAGGATAACGAAGTTGAATCAACATAAAAAATTAATAAAATAAGCGTTTATTTTACTAAACATGTTACTACTATTAAAATAACATACTAAATATGCGGTGGAACACTTTCTGTATCGGAAAATAGGTTCCACAAAACATCACAAAACAACAATGGCTAAAACACTACAATAAGGCATTTTATGTAATATCATCTAGAGAAGCGATCATCTATTTTCTTATTAAAAGTCCACTCCAATATTTTATGCTGATTTTTTCGAGTCCGAAAAGCAATGAAAGATTTTTTCGAAATGAACTGAAAGTAAATATTGTATATCATTAGATAAGAAATTGATTTTCCCGGTGCTTCACCATATGAATGACCAGGCCAAAACTGGGAGTGCTCAGGCAGATAATTTTTCAAGAATTGAACGGAATCATATAGAGATGCCGCACCATCTTCAGAACAAACTCCAACACCTTCAATAAAAACAGTATCTCCAGAAAACACATGATTATCAATTAAATAACAGACACTGCCTGAAGTATGCCCAGGAGTAAGAATTGGAGTTATTTCGATAGTCCCTATTTTAAAGCTTTTCAAGTGAGAAACCGATTGCAATTTAGAATATGTTAATCGAAAAGTAATTGCATCTATATCGGAGCTCCACACAGAAACATTTTTTTCTTTAGAAAATTTTCCTGCCAGATCTATATGATCTAAGTGGCCATGAGTAAGCAATACACCCTTTAATAAAATTCCATTTTCTTCTATATAATTAGTGATCAGCTCGTAATCCCAAGCCGGATCAATCAAAACACCTTCGTATTGATTATGTACCAGATAGCATTGATTCTTAAAAACACCATTAGTAACCTCAAAAAGTTGCACATAAATCATCAGGACTGTAAATTTAGATGCGTTAAATGTTTAGCAAAATTAGTTAAATCTATATCGGTACGTTTGGGACAAGTAATGGAGACAATATAAGAGTCCAGAACTATAGAAAATGATTTGTATTGCCTAAAATTCTTAAAACTTGCACTGTATAATCCATTTTTGTAATCAAGGGAATCTAATTCCAAATAGTTGAAATCAATCATCATTCCTGTCTTTAAGATTTTAGACAGGCTTTCTTTTACAGTCCAAAGCAATGTATAGGCTGAAGCTTTATCATTCAGATACGAATTTGTTAAAGTTATTTCTTGCTGAGTAAACATATTGATCATAGAATCAACTTTTTCCGGATTAATTTTTTCAATATCCACCCCTATAGGATGAGCTTCCGGGTAAGCTATGGAAATACCAATAGCATCACAGTGCGTAATAGATACCTGAAAACCAGAACAAGACAGTTGCTCTATGACCGGGAATTGAAAAACACCGAAACCTACTTTAAAAGAACTCATAACGGTCTTTGTCGGAATAATTTTGCCTAAAGCACTCTTCGCACTAATGCGACCTAACAAATAACTAGATTTTCGTCTATTGAATTTTAGAGCATTTAAATAGGTAATCTCATCCGGATGTAAAACTTCTAAATATCCATTTAAATCGGTTAATTCTTTTTTTACAATGGTATATCCCGCTATATGTTCCGAGTTTTCTCTTACCAATCTTATAATACCTTCATATAACATAGGAAGAGTGATTAGAAATTAAACTTTTTACTTTTTCTAATTGCTTAAGCTCATTTCCAAAAGGGGATAAAATAGGCTGTATGCTGGACTCAGATGTTTTTAGTATGGAATATTTAGTAAAAGTAGCACTAGTTCCCGAAGGTCCCAGGTCGATATAGAAACACGGTCCGAGTTGTTCCAAAAAGTCAATTGTTTTACTATGGCTGGAATAAGAACTTACCACTTGACTATAATACTCGGCATCAATTTCTTTTAAAAGATCTGATGTCACGCCAGACAAATAATGTGTCTTAGGTGGAACCAAATCAATCCCTTGTTGCATATAATACGAAAAATCATGTAAACCTTCCTTAAGGAGAGGAGAATGAAAAGGAACAGTTACCGCAATACGTTTGTGTATTATCTCTTCTTCCTTTAAGATTTTTTGATATTGATCCAAATTTGCTGTTGTCCCGGAGACCGTATAACTTCCCTTAAAATTATCTATGGCCAGGTACAAGTTGTATTGTTCATATATTTTAAGTTGATGATGTGTCTCTGCGTTTATAACAGTAAGCATACCTCCTTCCAGATTACTCCTTGTTAAAGATTTGGCCTGTTCCATAGCAGCTTTTATAGCTGTTGATACAGACCAAATACCACTGGCGACACCAGCAGCAAACTCACCAAGACTTTGGCCGAAAACATAATCCGGAAAAATATTGTAAGACTTCATTACCTCTATCATAGCAATCTCAATTGCCACGATAGCAGGATGGGTGATTAGCAGCTCATCAAAATCTGAGTCATCTTTACCATATAGTTCATGCACAAGAGATCTATTCAAATACTTCTGAAAAATCAGATCACTTTCCTCCATGCTTGATCTAAAAACAGCATGGTTCATGAATAGACTTTTTCCCATATTACGATACTGACTACCCTGGCCAGAAAATAAAAAGACAACTTTATACTTTTTCATATCTTGTGTAAGATTACTAATGTTTACCTCTCGAACAAAGCTTTTATATTTTCTTTAACTTGTGGTTGATGAAAAGTTATTTTATGCATTTCTAATTCTTGCTCAAATATATCCTTTAAACTCTTCTTGATTTTTGATGTCATATGTTTTTTTAGCGTCACTAATGAAAGTCTTGGCTTCTCAGCTAATTTCTTTGCTAATGCTATTGCCTCTGTACGAACTTCTTTTTTTGGAACTACGTGTAAAGAGACTCCTCGTTCCTGCAATTCTCCTCCCCTATAACTTTCGGCTGTAAAAAGCATTTCGCTGCCTAAAGAGGAACCAAAACGCAGTGGCACCATGTAAGTTGCTCCCATACCCGGAGTGAATCCGTATTTCATGAAATTTGCAGTATATATATTTTCCTTTCCTAAAATTTGAAAATCTGCATAACATCCGAAAACAAGTCCTCCTCCAATTGCGTGTCCTTGCATGGCAGCAATTACAGGAATCTCGCAATCAATTGGTGCTGTAAAAAAATCTAATTCCGTAAATTTCAACTTTCCGTCATATATTTGTTGTAACTCGTCCGGGGTTCCTCCGCAAGAAAAATAGCTGTCGTAACCTATTAGAATTACTACTTTATACGCTTTATTTTGGTTTACAATTGCAAAAGCCTGTTTTAACCCTTGCATTAGTTCTTTAGAAAATGTATTTCTTGACACTTTATCTTGCATCGTAATTTGTACAATTTCTTCTGTGATTTCTGTAATGTTTACTACCTCTCCCATGGATATTCTCCTTTCTCAATAAAGTTCTTTATATTCTTCTGTACCGTTTCAGACTCCATTAGTCTCTGTAATTTATTAACTGCTATTGTTTTGGTATCCTCCTTTATAATCCAGAGTTTTGCCGTATAAGATTTAATTTCCTGAATTGTATTCGTTTCTAATCGACTAAGCCTTAGTATATTTTTCCTTAGCAGATTATCAATTTCATCTGTCACTTCATCTACCAGACCTATTTCATAAGCTCGTTCTGCCGATATTCCAAGTGTAATTAATGTGAGCCATTTGGCTTTCTGCGGACCAGTTCTTTGCATCAAAAAAGGCATTACACAAGCGGGTAACAATCCAAATAAGGCTTCAGATAGACCAAAAGTTGCCTGACTATTTGCCAGTACTATATCACTAGCTGCAACTAATCCTATTCCTCCTGCATTTACTTTCCCTTCAACTTTTGCTATTACCACCTTATCAATTTCGCTAATCGCTTTCAAAACATTGTAATATTGATCCGGTTGTTGATTCATTAAAGCTTCCTTCTGCTGATTTGCCACCGCTTCAAAATCCATTCCTGTACAGAATTGATTTTCATTACCGGATAATACTATGATTTTTACTTTTGTGTTTTGTTTAACCTCTTTCAAAACCTCCAAAAGTTCATTTGCCATCAAGGCATTAATACTATTATGCTGTTCGGGTCTATTGAGCTGAATATGGAGAACCTCTCGTTGTTGCCTTACCAGAATGGTACTGTAATTATTATTGACCTCTATCATACCCATTCGTAAATTCTGTGATAATTTTTAATTTCTGAAAAGATCAGTTTCTTTTTTCCTTTTACTTTACTGAAGGGTTCCGGATATAATGTGGTGTCTATTTTGTAATCTCTGGTTCCGAATTTGATTTGTGAGTTAACAGCAAAAGTACTTTCGTATTCTTCCATAGATAATACCACTCGTTCGTCTAAATGTTCTTCTATAGCCAAAGGTGAAATTAACATTTGACTTTGAGGATGTATCACTCCACTAAAAAACTCGGAACAGCATCCTGATCCATATGAAAATATGCCAACTCTTTTTGGGGTTTCAAAATTTCCTTTTTCAATCATGCTTACTAATGCCAAATAAGTTGTTGCTCCCATAATGTTTCCAACTCTCTGACAATATTCTAAAGAAGGAGCTACACGCCCTTGGAAATCTTCTTCGATCTGATCCGGTTTTGCCTTTTTGAATTTTCGCATATTGGTTCGGTGTGCACCTTTTACCATTCCTCCAAATGGTGTATGAAAGACTAAGTATTGGAAACTATCCTGATAATCTGTATCATCAACTCTCTTTTGGTATTCTTTAAAGCTGTTTTCGCAGCAATCCAGATAAGATAATAAAGATAAATCTGAGTCTCCCGCTTCTTTGTCTGCAACGGGTCTGCAAGTATCCATAACCTCATAACCGTAATAACCGCTGGCTCCTTTGTCTATTTCAAATATTTTTGGTTGATCACTAATCAGCATGGCTACAGCTCCGGATCCGGATGAAGGCTCTACAAAAGACATTTCCATAGCTCCTCCTTCTACTGTACTCATCCTCATAATATCTGTAGCGATGACTAAAACTTTTCTACCCACAGCAGTCCCCGAAAGGATAAAATTAATAGCCATCTGAAGACCTGCCGTTCCGGAATAACAGGCATTTTTGAGTTCGAACAACCTGCAATTTCGACTCAATTTTAAATAATCATGTATGTACGTACTCATCGACTTTCCAAAATCAATACCTGATTCTGAACAAGTGATCAACATATCTATGCTTTCTATTTCTTCATCAGTCAATGCATCCAATAAGGGTTTTGCTGCATTAACCCCATTAGAGATCGGATCTTCATAAGGCATTGGCACTGTTTTCTCTTTCATTAACAAATTCTCAAATCGCTCGGTGTTTAATTGTCGATGTTTTGCTAATTCAGCAACGTCTATGACTGCTGATCCGCAATATATATTTATAGCTTCTATTCCTGCTCTCATATTTTTTTCTGATTCTATTTTGGTTATGCTTCTAGAATAATAGCTGTATTGATACCTCCAAAACCAAAACTATTACTTAATGCGTATTGTATTGAATGGGCCTCTCTATAACTTTGTATCCAGTCCATAGGGTAATCTATCGGTGTTTCTAAATTAAGATTTTCGTGCACAAAATTTCCATTCATTTGTATCAGACTCGCAATAGCTTCTACAGTTCCTGCTGCTGTGATACCATGACCAATTAGTGATTTTGTGCTGTTTATCGGTTTGTTTCTGAGTTCCAGATTAATCAAAGCTTCAATCTCTGTATGATCTCCCAGTTTTGCCCCTGTACCATGCGCATTAATGTAATCAATTTGTTCTGCCAAAATACCTGCTTTTTGCATCGCTTTAGCTATAGCCTTTTGTTCTCCATCTACTGAAGGATTCGGGTTTCTATTGGCATCTAGTGTAACTCCATAGCCAGATATCGTTCCAAACACTTTTGCTTTTCTTTGCTGCGCATGCTGCTTTGATTCTAAAATAATTGCTCCAGCATTTTGTCCGTATACAAATCCTGAATGATTGATATCAAAAGGTTTGTACAGGGGAATTTCCGCTGTCTCTGATGCTACTGGCTGCATAGCTCCCAAAGCAGAAAATCCTTGGTATTCATAAACGGATAAATCCATCATAGGAGCAATTACCATAACGACATCATATGCTTGAGTTTCTATAAGTCTGCAAGCTTGAATGATTCCCATGTTTCCACTGGCACTGGCTGCTCCAACTGTAAATCCTTCTCCTGTAATCTCAAATAATTCTGATGCTACACCTATCATATCACTATCCAAAAAATTGAATCCATAGGAAGGTTTCATGAATTGCATTTTATTTTTGTACGTTTCTCTGATATCCTGACAATGCTGCTGTTGTGTATTGCTGCCTGCTACAACTATAGCTATTTTACTTTTATCTATCGTTGACGGAAGCTTGGCTTGATGCCAAGCTTCCAGAGCACAAAATGTTCCATAAGCAGTACTTAATGAAATATCCCGTAAACGTTTAACTTTTAGTTTCCAATGCTCCTCAAACTCACTATCTGATATGTTTTTTTTTAGATCAAAATCTTCTACTTTCCCATATACGTATTTAAAGGTTCTATCTTCTATAACATACTCCTTTATAGCAAAATTCGATTTTCCGTTTTTTAAAGCCTCTGTAAAAGCGGGAATTCCTATTCCTACTGGGGTAACGACTCCCATTCCTGTTACACAAGCTTTATGTATTTGATCTGTACTCATAGCAACGCAGGTGTTTTTATTTTTCAGCAATCAATTCTGCTAATTCATTTATGGTTTGTGCTCCTGCTAATTCTATTCTAGGAATTTCTTTCTCTAATTGTTCTAATGTTAATGCGATTAATTCTGCTCTATCGATAGAATTTGCTCCAATATCTGATAGTTTCTCATCATTAGATATTATTTTTCCTTCCAGTTCTGGAATAATCTCAAGTAAATTTTCTCTGATTTGCTCTATTATTTGATTTTTCATATTCTTGTTTTTTATTTTAATTATAAATTTGTTTTAAATACTTTCCACATAATTTTGGGTCTAAATAGTGTTTTTCCTGATTTAAGATATCCCGCTACTTCTAATATTTCTTTAAATAATTCTGTGTCTTTATTGGCTGCTTTTTGCAAAGCTTTCATGTATCCATTAACCATTTTTAGTCCAACAGGTTTTTCTCCTTCTGTTTCAGGATATTTAAAATCTTCATAAGAGCCCGCAGTCCAAAAATCTTCTATTACGGCATTTACTTTTTTTATATGAGGCTTAAATACTTTATCATTTGCTGGAATAATTGTCAGTACTTCATCTAAAACTTTGGCCTGGCATATAGAGGATGCCATTCCTTGCGCATACATAGGGTTGAAGTTTGAAACTGCATCTCCTAAAACAACATAAGACCCCGGGAATTTTTTTAGTTTTTCATAATGTCTTCTTATACTATGTGGGCATTTAAATACTAGAAAATCTGTAAGTCTCTTAGCTTCTGATACAGTATCATATAATCCTGAAATAGGAAGTCCTTTTAAGAATTTTAATAATTCCTCATCATTTTGGGGTGGTTCAACTCCTCTCATTCCTATTAGCGTAAGTACCCATCTATTCTCTTCAATAGGCATAAGTACAGCTCCTAATTTTTCGTTTGGTGCATCCGGAGTGTAGCTAATTACTTCTGCTTTTTTTCCTTGAGGTATTTCTTTACGCTCCAATAATATTGTTACGTACATTATATCAATCTTGATCTTAGTTTCTTCCGGTGTCGCATATCCATGCTGCTCTAACCATTTATAAGCTCTGGTTCCTCTTCCTGATGCGTCTACTACAAAATCGGTATTTATAAGCTGTTTTTCTCCTGCTTTTTCTAATACTAAGGCGTAGACATTTTCATCTTTCATTTTCATTTCTAACGCTTTGGTTTCATCTAGAATCGTAATATTCCCGATGCTCAAAACATGCTTTTTTACATGATATTCCAGAAGTTCCCTTGTCATAGTAAGGGCTGTAATTCCTGTAACTCCTTTTTTCTTATATCCTCCGTAAGAATACCAATTATAATCATTACATACATCCAGTTCTAATGCCCCGGCTTCTATTAATTCTTTTTTTAGTGATGGAAAATAACCCAAGAGTATATTCATTGCCTGGGCTAATACCAAATGAATGTGCCTGGTTTGAGGTTGTCCTTTTCTCGTCTCTGGTTTATCATTTACTTTATCTTTTTCTATAATGGTTACATTTCTAAAATGTTTGCTTAGTACTCTTGCTGTAACTAAACCAGCCATACTCCCTCCGATTACTACTGCATGTTCTCTTTTGGTATTCATATTCATACTCTTACTATTTTACTGTTTTTACTTCGTAATTATACTTCGGCCAACGTGAATTTATTCTTCATTAGTTTTTCTGCAGCTTCCATAATTTTTATGCCAATTTCATCTACATGTCTATTTTGCCATACTTCTAATGGAGTTCCTTTTACCCATTGATTAAATGCTCCTAAAGCTGCTCCGCTTTGTATTTGAAAATTACCTTGTTCCTCTGTAATTCCATCCAATGCATATTGACTTGCCAGCCTTAGATAATACTTAAATAGGGTAGCCATCTTTTTCTTAGGTCTTTCTTCGATACTCTCTATTTGTGATATTTCACCTCTTTGTATAAACTCTTGCTTGATCGTTTTCCATACTTCAGGCAAAGTTTTCTTGAAGTATTTAAGCTCTAATTGCTCCCTTACATCATCAGGTATTGCCTCTAAACTATCATATCGTTGGTACAACTCGTAAAGTTTTTTGGCACGTGTTGCGAAGAGAACACCCTTCTTTAATACCTGAGCTTGTATACCGATCTCAAATAGTTCTTCGTCCGGGATGTAGGCTGTATCTTGTACATCACTATTTTGCAATAACTCTTTGGCTATAGGACTTAAACAAGATTCTACAGTACACTGATTAATTGAACCTGTAAGTACAAAATCGGCTTCCATGACAAAAGCACTAACAGCCGCTTCCGGTGTTCCTATTCCTCCGGAAATTCCCAGATGTATGGGTTCTTTATACTCATATTGCTGTTGTATTTGGTTGCGTAAACTTTTTATAGAAGGAAACAAAACAAATGCAGCACTTCTATGCGTAACGCCTCCCGGGTCTGCTTCAATACAGATATCACCACTTAAAGGAATTTCTCTTGCCATTTCTGCTTGATCTTGTGTTATCCATTCTTTGTCCAACAACCTTTTAATAAGTCTTTCAGGAACTGGTTTCATAAAACCTTCTGCTACTTCTGGTCGCGATATTTTGGCTATGATTTGGTTTTTACATTTTATACTCTGATCCTTTTTCCTTACTAATCCAACCGTCCTAAAATAGGCCAATGCCAGGGTGATTTGGCTAAATCCACCTGCTTCAATTATTGTAATCCCATTATCTAACAACTTATTAACTAATTCAATTTCTTTATTTGGTTCAAGAATATTGTGATATAAATTAACTCCAAAAGGTCTTTCTTTTGTTACTTGTTCCTGAAGCTTTTCTATATCATTATTAATTTCTTTTATGGTGCGCCCTTTGGTTCCCAAAAAACCTAACATCTGAGAATTCGCCATTTTTTTTACCATCTCTACAGAAGCTATTCCCATATGGAGACCTCCTGCTACATAGGCATAAGAAGTGTCGTATCTTTTACAAAATGTGCTACTTCCTAATGTATTTATTCTATGGTTGATGGTTGTTTCTGTTGCTTCTATTGTTTCTTTCTCTACTTGCTTTTCGCTATTAAAGATTCCCTTTCCTATCTTTATTTCTTCATAGATGGGCGTACAATTGTTCTGAATTTGCTCAACCATTTTGGTTAATCTATCTCCTCCTACTTCTTCATATTCTTTAACATTCTTCCCCATCAGATAACGGATAGAATCTACCCATTGCACCGAACTTGCTATTTGCTTACTCAGTAAATCTTTAATTTGATGCTGGTTATAACTTCTAGCCGTAACATTAGAAACTACCGGAACTTTGAGCTTATTGAATTCTAGTTTATGAATAAAATTATTAAACTCTTCTACTGCGCTTTGCATATATCTGGAGTGAAATGGTGCCGTAACCAGCAATTGAATAATTTTTATATTTTGTTGATCAAAATCTTTTACCAACTGATTGATTGCAGCTTCAGGACCAGATACTACTACTTGTGCTGGCGTATTGAAATTAGCAATATCTATAGCATGATGTCCTCCTTCTTCCAGTTTTTCTTTTAAAGCAATTTCATCTAATCCTAAAACAGCTGCCATAGCTCCCCCGGAAGCTTCTCCCATCAAAGCTCCTCTCTTTTGTACAATTCGTACTCCTGTTTCAAAATCAAATGCTCCTGCTGCCAATAAAGCATTATATTCGCCTAAACTATGACCGATAAAATAATTTGCTTGGGTTGAAGCAAATTGTTCCTCGTACTTTAATGCGTTAACAACAAACAAAGCAGGTTGGGTAAATTCTGTTTTGTTAAGTTCTTTTTTTGGATCTTTGAGACATAATTCTTCTAGGTCATATCCGAGGATATTTGAGGCTATTTCCATTTTGTCTTTATACTTCTCAAAAAGGTCCTTCCCCATTCCTTTGTATTGGGCTCCTTGTCCTGGAAACATTATTGCTTTCATTGGTTCTTCCTTGGTTTTAATTAATAAAAAAACTATTTACGCATATTAGCCGCGAATACTTTCCACATAAAAGGAGGAGAAAATAAATTCATTGCAGGTTTTATCATAACAGAAACCTTTACCAGCTCAGCATATACTGATGCATCCTTATTGGCTGCTTTATGAATTGCTACCATATATTTATTAACAAGGTTTAGTGCTTTAGGTTTTATACCTATAGTTTCCTCGTATCTGAAATTTTCATAGGCTGAGGCACTCCAACACTCATCTAAAACCTTAACTATTTTTTTAAAATAGATTGCAGACATATTTGCCGGATCATGTTTCTGTATTAGCTTCTCTAAAATTTCTACTTGCAAACAAGCTGAGGTTATACCTTGTCCGTGTGCCGGATTCAAATTACAAAACACATCACCTATCGGAAGGAATCCTTTAGGGAAATCAGCTAATTTTTCAAAATACCTCCTTAAACAATAAGGAACCTTGTAGGTTACAAAATCGCTCTCTTTATTGCATGCAGATAATACCTTATAAAATCTTTCATCCGGTAATTGTTTAAGGAATTCAAGTAAATCTTCATCAGTCGGAGGATCTTCTTTATGCCACCCCGCTACACAAACCAAGTTTTGATTATTTTCAATAGGTTGTATCACTACTCCTATTTTTTCGGGAGATGTTGGCGAGTACATCAGCATCTTTCCGTCCTGAAGTCCTCCTTTGGGGCTGTTGTATATTGCTGTTTTGTAGGTAATATTAACGACGGTTCTCTCCTCTTCTACTTTTGAGAAATTGTTATTCTCTAACCACTTAGGCGTTAAGGAACCTCTTCCGGTTGCATCAATAACCAAATCTGATTTTATTTCATATTCGTCAGTATCTATCCCTTTAACTTTCACGCCTTTAATTGTTCCGTTTTCTTCAATAAGATCAATATATTTGGTTTTATCTACTATTTGAACATTAGGTATTTTCTCTACCCTTTTTCGAAGTGTATAGTCAATTATTTTTCTGCTAGATAATAAGGTGTTTATACCTGTAATCTTGTTTTTTTTTACTCCTCCATAAGAATACCAGTAGGCACCATTTCCCAGATCTAACTCTACCGCGCCACTATCTTTTAGCTCTCCTGTAATCCCCTTAAAATAGTGCTCTAAGGTATTCAAGCCTCTAAGCAGCAACACATGAAACTGTCCTGCATGAGATTGTCCTTGCCGTACTTCTGGTTTATCTTCCAGTTTGTCTTTTTCGATGATGATTACTTTTTCATACTTTTTGCTGAGTACTTTTGAAACCAATAATCCAGAAATACCTCCTCCTAATATAATTGCCGTTTTATTATCCATTTTATAGTTTTTAAAAAATCTAAGGCTTTAGTTTATAATTCAAATGATTCGCTTTTATACCACCGCAACCGGCGCATTTATACGCCCTATTTTTATACTGAATTTACTCGGTCCCAGCGTTGTATTAAAATGGTCTTCTACCTTATTTTCTTTGTCTGATTTACTTATTTCATAATTTTTTAAAATCATACACAAAATGGTTTTCATTTCTACCATTGCCAATGATTTTCCCGGACATATCCTTTTTCCAAGTCCAAAAGGAATAAGATTACTTTGATTGGTATGAAATGTTATACTCTTACTTTCTACCCAACGCTCCGGGTCAAATGCTTCTCTCTTTAAAAAAGGGCAACTTTCCTGATCTCTGTAGTGCGATAACAGAAACACGTCTGTATCTTTTTGTATTTCATATTCTCCAATAATACAGTCTTCATTTGTAGTTAAGGCTATAACAGGAATTACTGGTTTTAACCTCATCACCTCATAAATAACTGCATTTACATATTCCAACTCATTGGAATCATCCATTACTTGCAAAAACTTCTCATCTCCTAAAACAAGTGTTATTTCTTCCCTCATTTTTTTCTGGACTTCCGGATAATCTGTGATGTAATGAAGTACCCATAATATGGTATTAGCAGTAGTATCTTCTCCTGCTACGAGCGTACCAAATATGCTCGGATAAATCTCTTCATCTGTCAGGTATACGCCTTGATCATCTGTTGCTTGTAGTAATGCCTCAATATAGTTTGTTGGGTTTTCTTTTAATTCCGGATTTAATCTGATCCTTTCTTTTGCTTCATTTATATACTTCCAAATACCTTCCTTTATTTCTTTTAGATCATTATCTAACTTATGATCTTTAGGTAGTTTAAAAAATTTCCAATATTGAAAAGGAACCACAATTCGAAATTGAATCATGTTCATTACTCTTTTGTAATTGTTCTGAATCTTACTTTCTTCATTTCCGACAGTTCCTATTTTCTGTCCAAATGCTAAATAAGATATAATATCAAAGGAGTAATTAAAAATGTCTTTGTGCACATCTATCTCTGAAGTTTTTTCTAATGTTCTCTCCCAGTGATTATAGAGATCTTCAGTAGTTTCTTTTATCGATGGATAAAACGATCGGAGTACTTTATTTGATAATGCCTGGGTTACGTATTTTCTACTTCTTTTCCACTCATCTCCTTCTGTTGAGAAAAGGTTATGAACATCCATCTCTTCTAATACTGGTCTGATATTTTTGAAACGTCTGTATTTATAAGGCCGCTGATTTAGAATTTCCTTGATAAAAGACGCTTCCGAAATTACTACTCCGTCTTCTCCATTAACATTAATCTTATAAAAAGACCCATATTGCTTTGCCCATTCTTCGTATTGTAAATGCACTTTTGTCATTTTGGAAAGAAAGCTTAATGAGTTTCCGAAAACAGGTATTGCTTTTGGACCCGGCAAATCTTTTAATGTTTTTATACGAATTTGTCTTTGCGCAGGCGCATTTTCCATCTCCCTTTTATGATCTAAAAGTTCGTTTTTATCAATAAAAATATCCCCATTAACGATTTCATAATAGAACGTTTTTAGGCTGCCTTTTGGATTACATTTATTTTCTCCTGACAGGGAATTAAATTTCCATTGATGTGCTGGACATACAATGTTTAGCTCTTCGTCAATTTCTCCGAAACTTAGAAGTTCTTTTTCGTGTGGACATAGTCCTTGAAATATTTTAATCCCGTCGTGATTATTAACCACTACAAGTTCTACATTTTCTTTATTAACACCAATCATTTTATTATCCTTTAATTCACTAATGTTTATTAGCCTAATTGGATAAAATTGTTTTTCAATTTCCATATTCTATAATTTAATAAATCGGTTAATAGTTTACTTTCTTTCCTTTTTCGTTTAACACCTTTATAGCAGATTTCCATGAAGGACTTTTTTCTGTTTCATAGGAAACATAGGCGCCATATACTGCTATTTTACCTATATCTTTCATCACATTTCTATGTTCTCCATTGTTTCTGAATTCTAACATATGTTCATGGTCTCTCCATAATGTCATTGTGTAGACTATCCTGAAAAGCTTTAGACTTCTATATTTTAAACACTTTACTTCTTTCATTTGTTTTTTCAGTCTGTATTCTACAGAGAATAGAGACATTGATTTTAATAGTGATGTGCTTTTAATTTTAGTTATAGATACTAGCATTGTTACGTTTTTTTTTATGTTATTTTATGCTATCTGGTTAAGGATACCTGTTCGTTTTTTTCTTTATAAAATGTTATTTCTTTAACCCATTTAGAACAATAAGGTTCTCGTATTATAGAAAAGTGATCTCCTTCTACCTCAATTACTTCTACCTCTTCAAAATATTGGCTCCACCCTAAATCGTATACTTCATTTGTAATTACTTTATCTTTTACTTTGGCCAGAGTAATAGGAACTTGGTGCTGAATATCCATTTCGTAGCTGCAACTCATAGATACATCAAAAACATCCCATAATTTGTCGAACATGTTTTGATTTACAGTCACACCATTTGTTGTAATGAAGTTGTATAGCAATTCTTTTCTATCAGCATTTTTTTCTTGTAGTATACTGTATACTTTACTTTTTAATGCTTCTATTTCTACTTTATCAAATATTTCCGGGAATAGATTAAGAAACAAAACCGTTTTCTCCATCTCGTTACTCGATAATGTATTAGGAAAACAATCTAACATGAATATTTGTTTCACTTCTATATCTAATAGCTGCAACTGTTTGACCATTTCATAACTAATTAATCCACCAAAACTATGAGTAACAAGATGTATCTCTGAATTTGGCGGGGTTATTTTGGCAATCTCCGCTACATTGTGAGCAGCCATTTTTGCTATACTGTCCAGTGGTTTTTTATTATCGAAAATACCCTGCATTGTGATTCCGTAACAATTCCCGTAGGTAGAGAACTGCTCTGCTACTTCATAATATCCATAGGCAATTCCCGGTACGCCCGGTATGATAAAAATAGAAGTCTTCTCGGGTGCTATCTTATGAAACTGAATTAAATAAGAGGATCCTTCTATAGTACTTTGTAATTTACTAACATCCAGCTGACTTAAACTATGCTCCTTAGTTTTTGCATTAGACAAATTGTTTTTATTAGCCGAATCTTCTTCTAAAAAGTCTTCCTTACTATCTTGATGTTTAGTATGAACCTCTAAATTGTATTCTTCTAATAGATGCTCAGCTAAACTTTCTATGGTCGTATTATTGTAGAATACTGATGGCAATAATGCAATTTCATAATAGGCATTCAACTCCGAATTTAATTCTGTTAATAAAATTGAATCTACTCCATATACCGCCAAGTCTTTGTCTCGATCTATTCTATCTTTATCTAATTTTAACAAATCTGCAATCAATAGGTGCAACTTATCCAGAAGCTTTTCTTTAATATTTTTACTGTTTTGTTCTACCAAATTCTCCACCTTTTTCTTTTCGACCAATCGGTTTGTAATGATGGTACTCATTCTTTTTGAATCTCCATAAGCCACTAATAGGTTTTGTGAAGCTGTAGCTAAAATGGTTTCAAACAGCTCTAATCCTGAATCAGTTGGCATTGGCTTCATTCCCCATTGTGTATCCAAATACCCTATTTGCTCCTCTTGCAATCTCATACCTCCATCTTGCCAGAACCCCCATCCAATACTATACGTTTTACCTTTTCTATTGCCTAGTAATCGTTCTTGTTCCCTGTATAGTGCATAATTATTAAGATAGGCATTGGCCGCAGTATAATCTGACTGCCCAATATTGCCTAGTTCGCTAACAATAGAAGAGAATAACATCATAAAATCTAACGGTTCATTTTTACATACTTCGTCTAAGTTTTTTACCCCTTCCATTTTTGGAGCAAAAACACTTTTTGCTTCTTCTTCTGTTTTTAATTGGATTAAACTATCTCTTGTAATTCCAGCTGTGTGAATGATTCCGTTTATCTGACCATACTCTTTTTTAATTTTAGAAACTGCATTTTGTACTTTTTGTCTGTTTATTATATCGCAAATCATATAGGTAGCATTAGGTAAACTCTCAACAAAATCTGTTTGACTTTTATTTAGCTTTTTGCGTCCTAAAAGAATGACTTTAGCTTTTTTATTGGTGATATATGTTGCAAAAATGCGTCCCAAGCTTCCCATTCCGCCAGTAATCACATAAAGTCCATTGCTTTTAATAGCTGTTTTTTCTTTAGAATTTGAAAGTCTGACTAATTCCAGTTGTTTAGAGTTTCTGTTTCCTTTAGCGTATTTAATTTCCTGATCAGTTGTTTCCAGTTCATTTCCAATTATTTTATAAAGGGCATCACTATTTGATGCAGTAAACGCAATAGCTACTCCAATCATTTTTGTCATGATTTTTGAGTTTTCTAATGATGCTGTTTTTAATAAAGCACTTAAAAACTCTATTTCTAACTGCTTATTAATCGGGTATACAAGGATAACTTCGACATTTTCTTTGCTTGTTATTACTTGCTTGATTATTGCTATAGTCTTCTCAAAATAAACTTCGGGAGACGCAGCCTCAATCATTTCTATATCCGCATTCAAAAATTCATTAAAATGTGGTACCATTTCCGGTACTGCTTCGCAGATTATTATTTTTCGCTTTACTTCAACATTCCTTTTACTGCTTATCGGGGTTTCTTTCCAAACAGCTTTATAAAGTTGTATTTCTTCAGTAGGTATTGTTTGAGGTGCAGTTTTTCTTTCCGGTAGAAATAATACATTCTGAAATGCAATTAATACTTCTCCATTCTGATTGCAAATATCTACATCATAATTAATGACTTCGTCTGATTTGTTGTTCTTACTTTTTCGTACATAAGACCATATATTCTCTTCCAATGGCTGGCAAATGTCTATTTGCTCTACGCTAAAAGGGAATAATAAACCTGTTACTTCTTTCTCCAGATTAATTCCTATACAAGTTTGTAAAGCACTATCCATTATTCCAGGAGTCAAAGCATATCCTTCTCCTTTTGGAAGTTCAATCTTAGAAATTGCTTCCGAAGAACTGAACCACAAGTGTTGTACTCCTCGAAAAGAAGCTCCTAGTTCTAATCCTATTTCTTGGTATTTTTCATAAAAAGTATCTCTCGAAATATTCTTGCTAAGGGATTTTTTAATCTTTTCTATATCGTGTTTTACAGGTGCCGAGGTTTCGGTTGAAGTTAACTCTCCTTGCCCATGAATTTGCTTTTCCTGACCTGAAACTCCTGCTGTTGCTATAGTACTATATATAACATACTGAAGGCTATCTCCTTGTTTTATAATTTCTGTTTCAATTTCTATCGTCTTATCTCGATGCCATATAGGTTGAAGCCATAACACATTTTTGAATTGCGTAATGCTTTTTTCTATACACTTTTCTCCAGCCGTTTTGGCTATCTCCAGATAGGCTACTCCCGGCAATATTTTTTCATTCCTAAAAATATGATCTCTGAAAAAATGTTCCTCTCCTAAATAAATACTATTAAATTTTTGATTTCCTTCAGCAACGTTTATCCTTTGGTGTAGCAACGGATGTAGCTTCTGTACTGCAGAATTCGATTCGATTATCGTATTAGATTTTAACCAATATCTTTCTTTTTCAAAAGCATATGTAGGTAAACTTATTCTTTGAGGCCGCTCTTTATTATTTCTGTATAATTTATTCCAATCGACAGTTACTCCCATTGCCCATAAATTTGCTAAAGACTGGTATTCATTATGTTCTGTTGCATACTTTATATAGGCTTCTCCTGCGCCGTTTGACAAAAAAGTTTTGAATTGCTCTTTTTCTTTTGCAGAAATTGCATTGGAGCTCACTAAGCCTTTATTATTTTTTAACTTACTTACAAAATCTGCTATAGAATCTGCTATAAATACGCTACGAAATTCCATTGGTTGGCGTCCTACTTGCCATGTATAAGCTACATCAGAAATAGAAATCCCCGGTTTTTGTTCCAGGTAATCAATCAGATTTATTATTTGACGTTCTAGCGCTTTCTCGCTTTTTGCAGATATTGGTATAACAAACTCTTTACTGGAACTATTTTTTTGATGTTTGTTTTCATACTCTTCTACAACTAAATGCGCATTTGTTCCGCTAAATCCAAAACTACTTACAGCTGCCCTCCTTGGTGTTCCTGCAGAAGAAGTCCAATCTTGTATCTTATCTGTTATATAAAAAGGGCTATTTTCTAAATTGATTAAACTATTTTTTGCTTCATAATTTATGGTTGGAGGTATTATTTTTTCCTGTAATGCCAATAGTACTTTTTGTACTCCTGCTACTCCTGCGGCATAAACTGTATGCCCTATATTCGTTTTTACACTCCCTAATCCGCAATAATTTGTATTAGTGGTTTGCTTTTTAAAAGCACGTGTTAATCCTTCAAATTCTATAGGATCGCCAAGAGCAGTTCCTGTGCCATGTGCCTCTACATAAGTGATACTCTCCGGATGAATATCATATTTTTGATATACTTCATTTTCTAACTCTTCCTGAGATTTCATACTTGGTGCCAAAATTCCATTAGTAGTTCCATCCTGATTGGTTTCTACTCCCTTGATTATACCATGAATATAATCACCATCTCTTTTTGCATCTTCTAATCTTTTGAGTACTAAAACGCCTACTCCTTCTCCTGGTACAAATCCGTTGGCACGATGATCAAAAGCATAACATTGACCGTCTTTACTTAGCATACCTGCCTTACTTGACAATTTGTAAAATCTGGGTGTTGTATTAATAAATACTCCACCGCTTAGTGCTATATCAACTTCTTTATAATACAAACTTTTACAGGCCATCTCTATTGCTACCAACGATGATGAACATGCTGTATCTATAGCAATTGCTGGTCCTTTAAGATTAAGAAAATAGGATATTCTTGAAGCTAAGATTGCGCTGCTGTTTCCCCAATAAATTGCTGCATTTTCCAGATTAGTTGTCTGTACATAATCTCCTTGCCCGGCTCCGACATATATTCCGCATTTTGCTCCATTTAGCTTATCTGTTACAATAGCGGCATCTTCAAAAGCTTTCCAGCAATGTTCTAAAAACAACCGTTGTTGCGGATCCATTCCTTCGGCTTCTTTACCTGATATTCTAAAAAACAAGGGATCAAATTTATCTATGTCTCTTAAAAAACTTCCCCATTTACTATAGGTTTTATTCGCTACTTCTTGATCTGCAGAGAAGTGTTCGTCAATATTCCATCGCTCATTTGGCACTTCTTCGATCAGACTTTCTCCTCCTTTTATTTTTTGCCAAAAATCATTTAAATCCTTTGCACTACCATATTGCCCACTCATTCCTACTATGGCAATATCCAATGCTTTGGTGTTTTGACTGGATTGTTTAATTTCTTTAAAACTACTTGATGGAATTTCTGTCTGCGTCGTTCTTACTGAATTGGCTTTGACAATCACTTTCCCAATATTATCTCTGTCCTCAAGTATTTTATAGGCTTTTTTATAGTCTTCAAAAGGAACTTCTGTACTGATCACTGATTTTAAAATCCCTTTTTCTATATATTGTTTACATTCTGCCCATAAACCTTCAATGTATTCCCGATCTTCGCCTATCAGTTTTCTTAGATCAACGGCTATAAAGGTTTGATTGTTTGAAAATTTACTCAAATCAATATGATTTGCCGATTTTAAAGCCGTCATTGATAACTCAATATATTGCCCTCTTTTTCCTAAACAGTTGATTCCTTTTTGAATATTTTCGCCCGAAAGGGTATTTACAACGACTGTAACTCCTTGCCCATTCGTTATTCTATTTACGGCTTCTTCAAAATCTTGTTCTCGATAATTAATCGCATGCGTTACGCCTATTTCCCTTAAATACTCAATTTTATGAGTACTCCCCGCTGTAGCAATAACCTTTAATTCTAAATGCTTGGCTAATTGTATAGCAATATGCCCAATACCACCAGTGGCGGTTTGAACCAAAATATAATCTCCTTTTTTAACGTGTACTCTTCTAAAAGCTTCAACCATTGTCATTGCTACCGTAGGAATAGCACATGCTTCTTCAAAGGATTGATTTTCCGGTATAGGTAGCAATTGTAATTCATTAGCAACACAATGTGTACTATGCAATCCGTAGCTGCCATCTGTCATTACTATTACTCTATCTCCAATGCTGAAATTGATTACTTTATCTCCTCTTTCTATAATAATTCCCGAAGCCTCAAAACCTGGAGAAAAAGGATATGGAGGCATTGTAGGATATAATCCTTTCACACAAAGTAAATCCCCAAAATTGAGCGAAAAATGAGAAATCTCAACCAAAACCTCCTCTTGTTGTATTGCAGGTAAATCAAAATTCACAATACTAATATCATCTATTGTAGCAGGTTTTTCCAGCCATAATCGCTGTGCTTGGCCTTTTTCTTTATTGACAGAAAATGGTGTCTCTTCCTTTTTTACCGTTTCTAATTGTTGGCTTAGAACTTCCTTTTCTGGTTTAATTTCGTTTTCTGATACTGTTGGCTGTATCGTAAAAGCCGAACTATGTTCTTCTGCCAAATATTTAGCGAATTCTTTTATGGTAGGATAATCAAATAAAATCGTAGTTGGAATTGCATTTGTTAATGTCTCATTTATTTCCTTTATTAATTCTAAACCTATAATTGAATCTACTCCATAATCCGACATTGGTGTTATCTCGTCAAACTCCGAAATCTCCATTTTTAGCACTAAGGCTAATTTATTCTTTATAAAATTTGCGATCTCCTTACTGTCTACAGCTTGTGCGATCCCCACCGCTTTTTGAGATACTATTTCTTTCTTATCGGGTTTAGTATCTTTTAAACTTTGCTCGACTTTAGCATCTTCGTCAGCCAAAATAATTTCTCCATCACTTTGAGATATTATAATTTGCTGAAACAATTCTTCGTCTTCCGGGTAGCTCATTGTATTGACAAATCCTGTATCGGTTAATACTTTTTGCCATCCTTTTGGAGATAGACCGGGACTTCCTCCCAACCTAACTTCTGCATCTTCATACAACCACCAGCCATCGAGTAATCCAAATGTGAGGGTAGCATATATATCGTTTTGTGCTATTTCGTTTAATACCAACACTCCGTTTCTCTTGAGTACTCCTTTGATATTTTGAAGACTCTTTCTAATATTTTTTGTTGCATGTACTACATTTGCCCCAATTACCATATCAAAACTTCCCAAGGCTAGCTCCTGATTTTCCGGTGACCTTTCGATATTAAAAAGTTTCGTTTCTAAATAAGGTGCAATTGCCTTGTAATGCTTCTCTGCATGAAACAGAAAACTTTTAGACAAATCTGTATATACATAGCTTATCTTGTCTTTGTATGCACTTAATACCTGAAACAATAAGTTACTTGTTCCTCCTGTACCTGCTCCAACTTCCAGAATGGTAAACTTTTCTCCTTCTCCTAAGTTTTCGATATTATCTGCTACAATATTTTCTACTACCTGGCACAATATATCATTGAAATAATCTGCTTGTTCATTGCCCTTATAAACTCCAGAAACAAGCTCCATACTTCCATCTGGAAACATTACATCTGTTGCATTTATTTTTCCTTGAAATATAGACTGTAACCCATCTAAACATCCTTGTAATAATTTAGCATGACCTGCCATCTCCGGCATTTCTGCAAAGATATTTTGCAATGTTACTTGTCTGTCAAAATCTTTTAATTCCTCCTGAGCTCTTGTAGTAAGGGTAAATACCGCTTCATTTTCCTGAAGATAATCACAGCTTTTTAAACTACGAATACATTCTTCCAGCAAACGGGTATGTTTGTCAACAATTTTTAATTCTATTTTTAACAGATCTATATCATTAGCTATGCCACTTCTAAACCCCATATTTATCAAAATACTGAGTAATGAGTTATGACATATTCTTTGCATCTCTATGGCATTATTTTTTATGGTAGTCATTTAATTTAAGATTTGTTTTGGAGAAGTTATTTTTATCCTTTTAAGTTCTATTGTCGCCTCTTTTGGAGGTAGAATTTTTCTCTTTTTTAATTGAAAAATGTTCATTCTCTTAATTACAGCATCATTTAAAAATTTCATTACGAAAAGTTGGCCTTTTTTTTGTGCAAAAACTTTTTCTAACGATTGCATTCCCTCCTCTTCAGTAATACTTCCTATCCCCATTTGTTGCATGCGTTGTTCATAGTCTTTAGAAGAAACAATACCTGTATTCCCCCAATATCCCCAATGGATTACATAGGTTGGAATTCCTGATTTTTGCTGTACTTGTTTTGCTAAACTATCTTTATAAGTGCATCCTGCCGAGTAATTAGATTGACCGGCAGCTCTGAAGAAACTTTGAGCTGAAGAATAAAAACAAATAAAGTCCAGTTCTTCCTGACTAAAAGCTTCTATAAAATATTGACTTCCAACTGATTTTGGATAGAATGATTTTGTAAAATCTTCTTCACTCATATTGGCTACTATCTTATCATTAAGTACAATAGCGGAGTGAAAAATTCCATTGATTTCATCGGATGTAAGTTTGATTTGCGTATAGGCCGATTGCATACTTAACCTATTGTCTGCATCGCATTGAATATAAGTTGGGTATACTCCATATTGCCCTATTTCTTCAATTGCTGCTGTAATAGCTGCATCTTGTTCTCTTCTTCCTAACCAATACACTTTGGCTTGGTACTCTTTTACCAGGTATGAAGTGGTTACTTTTCCCAAACCACCGGCTCCTCCTAAAATCACATATACGCCGCCTTTTCTAAGTTTAGAATATTGTTTTTCTATCTTATCTTCTACTGGTATGAGTATATTTTGATATAAATCGAGATTTCTGATTGCTAAGGATTCTCCCATTTTAGAATAGGGTGTATCAAGAATGCGCATCATATCATTAGGATGCGAAACATCTACACTTTTAAAACTCCAATTCATTTCTTCCTTTACTAAAGAACCAACTAATCCAAGAATACCGGCACCTTTTTCTGTAACAATATCAGAAAAGGTTACTTTTTGTGTTTGCTTAGTTACAAATACAACCTCTAGCTTTTCAGCACTTCTTTTTTGTAATGCCTTAATATTCTTGAAGACGTTTACTTCTATTTTATCAATCTGCTCAAGCACCTCATTTTTATCATCGGCATCCCATATCCCTTGCAGGAAATAAACAGATTTAATGTCTTGCGGAACATCAGTTGCATTTTTATACCAATTTACACTTCCGCCATTGGTTTGTATTTCTTTTTCTAATGCTGCCGTATATTCGTTTTTGGCTCCTATAAAAGCATTCTTTTTATGCGGAACTATCGCCGATTTTTCAAAAGATATTTCCTCCCATATCGATTCATAATAAATTCCAATAGACTCCTCTTTATTTTCTTGAGTTGTTTTTGTTTCTGGACTTAATGGAATCGATACAAAATCTCTCATTCCGATCAATACATTCCCATCTTGATCCAGTATTTGCATGGAATATTTGTGTACTCTACTTTTTTCTTTATTTTTTTGTACATAACACCAAGAAGCTCTTGATAAATCTTTAGAATAGATGTCTACCGCCTGAAGACTGTATGGCAATTGTAAGCCTCCTTGTTTGTTATTAAAATCTACCCCTATGGTTGCTTGTAATGCTGCATCTATAACACCCGGATTTAAGATAACTCCTTCCCATGCCGGTAAATCAATACTAACTAATGATTCATTTTCATTGAAATACATTTTTTTGATCCCTTGAAAACTATCACCATATTCTAAGCCTACCGTTTTAAAAGCTTCATAACATGCTTCGCCTTCTTTCTCGCCTTGCATACGCTCTTTTAAAACCGAAATATCATATCGCGAGCCTTGTTTTAAATCTTCTCTGCCTAATTTTATCTCCACATGCGTTATACTTTTTCCTTCTTCTTTACTCGATATTTGAACTAAAATCTCGTTTTTATCTTTTGTTACAAGAGTGATTACTTCTGTACTTTTATCCTCCACTTTTAACGGTTTCAACCAAGTAATCTCTTTGAGCTGTAATACCTCTTGATGTGTTACTTCTTCTAAAGCTTTTCTGGCCAGTTCTATATAAGCAACTCCCGGAAATAGTTTTTCAGAATTTACTAAATGGTCTTTTAAGAAGGTTTCATTTCCTGAAAAATCACTATGAAATTTAATTCCGTCCAAATCAGATTTGTTTATATGAAGCATCGGATGTAAATCATCCACTCCATTTAATGTTACTCCATTTTCATTTGTTTTATCAGTTTTAGAGAACCAACAATATTTTTTTTCAAAAGGATAGGTAGGCAAACTTACCTTTTGCGGTAATTGCTTTTTATTGTAGTAGGCAGACCACTCTATATTTCTTCCCAAAGACCATAATTCTAATATTCTTGCATCTCTATTTTTCCATAAACTTTTGATTTCTGTAGCTGTTACATCTTCCATTGTTGAAGCTTCCGGGTCTGTAATCCTGCAATAATAATCTAATAAAACTCCGTCTAGATAGGCGTTTAACTGAGCTGTAGCTTCCTCTGTAGTTGTAGCATAAAAAGCGAGTCGGTGTGACATTGCTTCTCTTCCTACTTGTAAGGTATATGCCACTTCTTCCGGCAAAAGTTTTTCTTGATTTTTTATAAAATGCAATAACTTCTCTGCATATTCCCTGAGCTGTTTTTCTGATTTTGCAGATAGGACCCATATGGGTATTGGTTGGTCATAATTTTGTTGCTTCTCTTGCTTATTATATTCTTCAATAATCAAATGAGCATTACTACCACCTGCACCAAAACTACTAATACCTGCTATTCTTGCTTTTCCGTCCGTGTTCCATGGTTCTAATGTTTTTTGTACTCTAAATGGAGTATCATTAAAATTAATATTAGGGTTTTGTTTCTCGGCATGAATAGAGGGCACTAATTGCTGATTCTTCAATTGCAACAGCACTTTTGTTATTCCAGATATTCCCGCTGCAGATTCACAGTGTCCTATATTAGATTTTACAGAGCCTATCTTACAGATATAATCTTCCTCTTCTACCTGAAATGCTTTTTTCAGACTCGCAACTTCTATCGGATCTCCCAAACTTGTTCCTGTACCATGTGCTTCGATATAGGAGATTTGATCTGCTTTGAGGTTTGCTTTTTCCATGGCTCTTTTAATTACCGAAGTTTGAGCTTTAGGATTCGGTACTGTATATCCATTCGTTTTCCCTCCATGATTTAAAGATGCTCCTCTGATAACTCCATAAATGTGATCTCCATCACGTTCCGCATCTGATAATTTCTTTAGCAAGACAGCTCCAACTCCTTCAGACGGAACATATCCGTCTCCTCCTTCTCCAAAACTTTTACAACGCCCTGTACTTGATGCAAATCCTGCTTTACTTAAAAGCAAATATTTATTAGGATGAATGCTTACGTTTACTCCCCCTGCAATTGCTGCCTTACAATCACCATTCATAATGCTTTGGCATGCAAGTTCTACTGCAGTTATTGAGGACGAGCACATCGTATCTAAAGCCATACTTGGCCCATGAAAATTAAAGAAATAGGAAACTCGATTTGCTATACTACTTGGGTTACCCACAAGATGAATCTGATTGCCTTTATGCTGTTCTTCTATACCATATAATTGATATTCTTCATACATAACTCCCACAAAAACACCTACATTGCCAGTCATTTCATTTGTTTGGGTGGACCGTCCTAATTGTTCTCTAGTATAACCAGCATCTTCTATAGTTTCCCATGCCGTTTGTAAAAACAATCGTTCTTGAGGCTCCATTATTTCAGCTTCACGAGGGGATATCTTAAAAAATAACGGGTCAAACTTGTTTACGTCTTCTATAAAACCTCCCCATTTACTATAACTTGTACCTGATTTACCTTTTTCTTCATCATAAAAACTGGTCATATCCCATCGATCACTTGGTATTTCGGTAATACTGTCTTTTCCTTGTTTTAGATTTTCCCAAAACTCTTGTACATTATTTGCACCAGGATACTTTCCTGCTAAACCTATAATCGCTATTTTTTCTTCATTGTCCGCATTTCTGACCGCTGAAAAGTCATCTTGAGATTTTGGATTATCTTCTATTACAGATTGGTCTGAATCTTGATTTCTCTCTTCAATACCTTCACTTACAAATGTTTCATTATGTGCTTCTTCAGGAGATACTGGATCTTCATTTTTTAACAACAATTCTTGTATCGCTTCTTGTTGATTTTCCAGAAAATAACCAATCAATTCTTGAAGTGATTGGTATTCAAAAAATAAGGTTCTTGGAATATCATTAAAAACCGCATCAAATGTGTTTGTTAACTTCGTGATACTAATGGAATCTATTCCGAAATCTTCAAAATATTTATGGGCTTCAAATCGCTCTTTGGGCAACTTAAATTCTGTTGATAAAAGATCTATTAGATAAGATGTAATAAATACTTTTAACTCCTCTTGCTTGTATTCTTTGATTTTCTTCTCATTAACTTCCTTTACAACCTCCTTATTACCCTGTTTTTGTATTTCAATTCTTTCTAATAAACCATATACCGGTATTACCTGGCTCTGTTCACCAGATAATATAAAATCAAAACTATTTGTACCTACCTCATTAGGCATTGGTAGCATACCTGTCTGATTTTTTATATATTGTTTTTGTTCTTCGGACATTTTCATTCCTCCATTTTCCCATAGCGGCCAATTGATACTTATACTTTTACCAAATCTTGTCTTTTGCTCGTATTTTGTTCTTCTATCAGTCATAAAATTGTCCATAAAAGCATTGGCAGAAGCGTAATCACTTTGCCCCTGATTTCCCTTTACTGCCGCTACAGCAGAAAAACTTACAAAAAAATCTAACTTTTCATTTTTAGTAACTTCATCTAAAAATAGGATCCCATCGATTTTAGGTTTTAACACTTCCTCTGCCTCTTCTGCACTTTTATGAATTATCAAACTATCTTTAATAATTCCCGCACTATGTATAATTCCATCTATAGTACCAAATTGTTGTTTTATTTTTTGAAACTGTAGTGTTACAGCTTCTTTATCAGCGATATCACAAGAATTATATAGCACATTAGAATAGGAGTTTACAATTTTATTATAAGCATCGTTACTACTACTTCTGCCGGTAAGAATTACTTTCGTATCCTTAGTTTTTAAAATATGCTCCAAGAATATTTGTCCTAAACCACCCATTCCTCCAGTTATCCAATACACTCCTCCCTCCTTGATTTTTATCTCCGGAGTTTGTTTTTGCGGCGTTAAAACCTCTAGAATTCTTTCTTCTCGCTGTCCGTTTATATACCGAACCTCCGGGGCTTCTAACTTACTTTCTGATGCTACAATTTCAAGAATCTCTTCTATACTCTTTTTAGATTCATTATCCAGAACTATTACTTTTCCCAATATTTTTGAATACTCTAATTGAGCAGATTGAAGTAATGCTGCCAAATGGCCGTATTGCTTATAGCTATTGTTTTCTATGACGATAGTAAGCTCAACTTCTTCCTTTACTTCTACAATTTGTTTGAGTTTCTTAAAGATAACCTGAAACCCATCCGTTGGATCTTCACTATCTTCCAGTAACCTAACCTCCGGACTATTGTTCTTTATTTTTTCTTTTATTGTACGCTCAAATCCTGCCAAATAAACCAATTGTTTATTTTCTTTACGCTTACTTATTTGCGGGGCAACATTTTTCCATACCGCATTAAAATATCGAATTCCTTCTTTCTTATCTTCTTCACTTTCCTTTTTATCTGCAAGAATATTTTCTAATGGCAATAGCGTAAATTCGTCTAACTTTAAGATAATTTCTCCCACGCTATTCACTAAAATCATATTGTATTTTCGAATACCGGATGTGCTGGATTTTGTTGCAACCTGCTCCACTAAACACCAAGCTTTAAGAGGTACTTCTTTATAGATACTAACCCTCTGTATGCTATATGGAACATAAACTGTATTTGTTTTTCCTTCTAATGAAAGCCCTATTGTACATTGAAATATACTATCTAATAGGCCCGGTTCTAAAACAAATTGATCCTGTTTTTTGAATGTCAATTCAACAACTGCTTTATCCTGAGAATAGCTGATATTTTCAATTCCTTGAAAGTTTCTTCCATAATCAAATCCCAGATCACTAAAATGTTCGTAAACTTCTTTTTTGCTTTTAATTTGTGGCAAACCGGCTATTATTTCAGCTACATCTAATTGCTTTGAAGGTGTAGTATTAGCAGATTGTTTTCGCAGTTTACCTGAGCTATGTATGCTTTTTTTCTCTTTATGAATTGAATATATTTGATATTGATATTCTGAACTTGTAATTTCTGAGATCACCGTATTAAGCTCCATCCCTTTATCTTTATTTCTTAAAGGTTCTTGCCACGTAATATCATATAACTCATTTATCATATCATTCGCACTGATTTTTCCGGCTTGCAGTGCCATTTCTATATAGGCAGCTCCGGGAAATAAACCAGAACCGTTAACGATGTGCTCTTTTATAAAATACTCATCACCACTAAAATTACTTTCAAATTTCTGTTCCTTAATAGTCGAACTATTTTGATGAAGTAAGGGATGTATTTTTGAAGTTTTTTCTGTCTGTTTTTCTATTTCTTCAATCCAGTAACGATCTCTCTCGAATGGATATGATGGGATTTTAATTTTCTTTATTTTTTGATTGTAAAATAACTCCCAATCAATTCTTACTCCTTGTGTCCATAATTCAGCTACAGTTTCTAATTCAGCGTGTTTAATTGCACTTTCTACAAATGCTTTCCCAGAAATACCTTTTATAGTCGTATTCTCCTGAACTCTTATATTATTTGTATAATAATTTAAGGCTCCGGATTTCTCACCCTCTGGATTTAAAAAGTTTTTCAACTTCATAATTAATTCATCATGATCCTGCGCAACACATGCAAAGCGCTCTTCCATTGCTGTACGTCCAACCTGAAATGTAAATGCTAAAGAATTTAATGATACATTGGAGTTATCTTGAACAAACAATACTACTTTTTTACAATATCTCTCCAGACTATTTCTGTCTTTTGCAGATAGTACAAGGATTACTTTGCCATTAATTTCTTGTTCTTTTTCTGAAACGGCAGGAATGTATTCTTCAATAATTGCGTGTGCATTAGTGCCACTAAATCCAAAACTGCTAATAGCCGCTCTTCTTTTACCACCTATGTAGTTATCCCAAGATTTAAGGGCTGTATTTACATAAAAAGGACTGTTCTCAAAATCGATAAATTCATTATTTCTTTGATAATTCAAAGAAGGCGGAATTTGTTTATGTTGCATTGACAAAATCACTTTTTGCAATCCTGCTAATCCTGCTGCATGGAGTGTATGCCCAATATTGGTCTTTACGCTCCCAATACCACAGTAATTCCTTTTTTGTGTTTTGGATCTAAAAGCTTTAGTAAGAGCTTCAACCTCTATGGGATCTCCTAATTTAGTTCCTGTACCATGTGCTTCTACATAACTTATCGTTTCCGGATTTATCTGAAATTTTTCATACACTTGTTTTTCTAAAGCTTCTTGTGATGGTGCACTTGGTGCCAAAATGCCGTTGGTTGCTCCATCTTGATTCGTTAGAATTCCCTTAATCACTGCATGAATACTATCTCCATCTCTTAGCGCGTCTTTTAAGCGTTTAACTACCACTATGCCTACACCTTCACCCGGTACAAATCCATTTGCTCTATGATCAAATGTAAAACACTGCCCATTCTCGCTTAACATTGAAGCTTTACTTGCCATTTTATGAAATAGTGGCGTGGCTGCGAGACTTACGCCTCCACAAATCCCCATATCAATATGGCCGGATTGCAGGTTTCTACAAGCTGCTTCTAATGCTACTAATGATGACGAACACGCTGAATCAATTGCTAAGGCAGGTCCTCTTAGGTTTAGATAATAAGAAATTCTGGCTGCAAGAATTGAATTATCCATACCCCAAAAAACAGACACGTGCTTGTTTTTAGGATTCTGAATATAATCGCTATTACCTACTCCAGCATAAACTCCCACTTGCTTACCGTCTAAATGGTCTTGAGTTAAATTTGCGTCTTCTAATGCATGCCAACAATGTTCTAAGAACAAGCGCTGTTGCGGATCCATATTTTCAGCTTCTATGCCTGATATTTTAAAAAACCCAGCATCAAACTTGTCTATATTATCCATAAAACCACCCCATTTACTATAGGTTTTATCTTCTTCACCTTTAATAGGGCTGTAATGAAGTGTGCTATCCCATCTTTCTATTGGAGTTTCTCTTATCAAATTTTCTCCTCCTTTTAGAGCTTCCCAATATTCTTCCAGATTTGATGTTCCTGCATAAGCTCCACTCATACCAACAATTGCTATATCGTCTGTATCTTTTTGTTCCTCTTGTGGTAGATATTTTATATTCTCTTCCTCTTTAAGGACTGGTATATTTACATTCTTGTCTTTTATAATCTTATGTTTCCAACCCTCTTTATTTTCGATAATATATTGTACTAAAGATCGAATACTAGGATAATTAAATAAATCCGTTGGTTGAATATCGATACTCAGTTCTTTATTTATGTAGTCACTAAGTTGATTACTCAGAATAGAATCATAACCCATTGCCGCGAATGGTTCGTCTAAATCAAACTCTTCCTGAGGAAGCTTGATTAAAGACGCTGCTATTTTTTGTACTTTGTCTAATACAATATTTTGATGTTCTTCTGTATCTGCAGTCTCTAACTCAAATTGATTTATCAGGGTTTTCTCTTCGGTAATTTTATTTACTGAACAGGCTTTTTTTATTCTCGAGGCTAAACTTTTTGCAATCGGTTTTTTAGAAAACTTAACTGCATATATTTCCTTTAGTTCGCCATCCAGAATTTTCTCTAAGGCGGCCATTCCCTCTTTTGCTTCAATGCTCCCTATCCCCATTTGATCCATTCGATCTGCATATTTGGAGTCTGAAGCCACACCAATATGCCCCCAATACCCCCAATTAATTGTATATGCAGGTATCTTATATTTTTGCTCAACTACTTTTGCTAAGGTATTTTTATAAGTACAACCTGCTGCATAATTGGCTTGTCCGGGACCATTAAAAAACCCTTGAATAGAGGAATAGAAACACATAAAATCCAACAACTCATTCCCGCATACCTGAACTAAATTTTGAACTGCTGTTGATTTTGGAGCAAAGGCTTTGGTAAAGTCAGAAAAACTCATCGCATAAAATGGTTTATCTTCTAACACTAAAGCTGAATGAATGACACCATTTATAACTTCTCCACCAGATTTTATTTGCTCAAAAGCCGCTCTTATATCTTCTACTTTATTTGCATCGCATTGTATATAAACGGGTTTCCTTTCATAGCCTGAAAACTGCTCTATACCAGCTTCTACTGTTTGGTCTGATGCTCTTCTTCCTAACCAATATACTTTGGCATTATATTTATTAATCAGGTACTCTGTAGTGATTTTACCTAAACCACCAGCTCCTCCAAGAATTACATAAGTTCCATTTTTTCTAATTCTGTTAGAATAAGATACTGTTGGTAATGTGGCTATTGGACTTAATAATTTTTTATAAAAACTTCCGTTTCTATAAGCCACTAAAGTCTCACTCGTTTGTACTATTTTAGTAGCTAATTCTTCAAAATCTATGGGTTCATTCTCATTGATATCAACTACTCTAAAATTCCAAGTAGGCATTTCTGCTGCTACTGTCCCAACTAAACCGAAGATTCCGGCTCCTTTTTCCTGAACTGTATCGGTAGAGAAAACCTGCTGTGTTTGGTTTAGAATAATGTGAATCTGAAAATTATTATTTTTTAATTCTACTAGTTTTTTTAAACAGGTAAAAACAAACTCTTCTTCTTTTCCATAAGATCCATTTTCACTGTCCTGGGCTACCAAAGAACGGTTTGGAAATATAAAGACGTAATCAAAAGATTCATCGATATCATCCATAGCTGAAACATGAATAACTTCTGCATTTTGTTTTGTTAAGGCCTTTTTAAAGTCAAAAAGCAAATCCGTATCATCACCCAAACATAAAATTTTCTTTTTCTGAAAAGGATTTTTTTCCTGAGTTATCTCTTTAGTCTCTTCCCATTTTTCTTCAAAATATTGCAATTCTAAAGCACTATCACCCGGAAGCAATTTCACTCCTTCAAATACAAAAAGAATCTCCCCTTCAGCGCTAAGTAAATTAACCGTAAAAGAATCCTCTTTACTTTCTTCTTTAATTGCCTGGCACCAATGCGTATTCGTAATATCGCCATACATATACATTGCCTCAATGCTTTCTATCCTTGAAATATTCTCCTTTTGTCCATTTAAGGTCTGAAAAGCGCTTTCTACTATATTTAAGGGCAACACATACGGCTCTTCTTCCTTTTTAGGAATAACTCTGGACCAAACTTGATTTTGAATTTGAAATACAGAATGAATACTCTGCAATTCATTTGTATATTCTGCTAAATTCTTCCCTAATTTTTTATAGAACGCTTCTTTGTATAACTCTGGTGTTATGCCTATTAAGTGCTCTAACTCAATCTTTGCAGGTGTTTTTTCAGATACCTTTAATAAATCTCCTTGTGCATATATTGTTTTATGAAAATCATCATTATCCTGATAGAATTCAAACGAAAATCCTTCATTTTGTTCCTTAAATTCAATATGAAGTACTAGTGGTTCATTTTCTATTACTATAGGCTGATTCCATTTAAAGTTTCGTATGGCATTAATTTCTCCATTATTTACTTTACTCCCTGCTACTCTTATCATTTCGATATAAGCTGATAATGGTAATGTTTTCTTTCCGTTGACTTTAAAATATTGAAAGAATGATTCTTTTCCTGTATATATAATCTTGAATTTCATGCTGCTTAATTTTGAAATAATGGATGTATTACTTTTGATACCTTTTCTCTTTTCTCAAATTTCTCAGAGATTTCCGGTATCCAATACCTCTTCTTTACAAATGGATAGGTTGGGAGACTTATTCGCTTAGGCTGTGTATTGTCGTCATATAACTTTTCCCAGGCAATATATTCTCCTTGAATCCATAATTTTGCCAGTTCATTCAGATCCTTATTCTCTAAAGCTCTTTTATACAAAATGCTTATATTGTCTGTTGTATTTAACTCATAACTTTTCAAGCTTTTTTGATGCCCCGAAAATTGATCTTGCAGGTAGTTATGAAGTTCCTTCCTGAGTGATTTTACAGAGGTAACTTCTATACTTAATCTGGTTTCCATAGCAACTCTTCCTACTTGTAGTGTATAGGCTAAATCAGTTAAAGAAATAGTTTCCACTTCGTCCAGAAATTTAATAAGCTCTTCTGCTTTCTGTTTTAAACGTTCTGTATTCTTAGCCGATAAAACAATGAGTACCGACGCCGTCTCAGCTCTATCTCTATCATCATTTCTTTGGTATTCTTCGAGTATAACATGTGCGTTACTTCCTCCAGCTCCAAAGCTGCTTAAACCTGCTCTTCTTTTTTCTGTATCTGTAATGATCCAATCTGTTAATTCTTGCTGAACTTCAAATGGACTTTCGTTAAATTGAATATTCTTATTCAGGATATTGCTATGAATCGAAGGGGCAATTTGTTTATACTTAAATTGAAGTAAAATTTTTGTTAATCCCGAAATTCCGGCTGCGGACTCGCAATGCCCAATATTCGATTTTACAGATCCTATTTTGCAAGTGACATTATGGTCTAAGTTTAAAGCCTGAGTCAAGCCTGCTATTTCTATCGGGTCTCCTAAACTTGTACCTGTACCATGAGCTTCTATATACTGTAACGACGAGGATTGTATTCCTGCTTTTTGAATTGCTTTTTGAATAACTTTGGCTTGCGCATTAGGATTAGGCACATGAAACCCATTAGATCTTCCGCCATGATTAATCGTTGTCGATCGGATTACTCCATAGATTTGATCCTTATCTTTTATCGCTTCCGATAGCGGTTTTAAAAGTACCGCTCCAACACCTTCACCTGGAACATACCCGTCAGCTCCTTCGCCAAAAGCAGCGCATTTTCCTTCGCTGGATACAAAACCTGCACTACTGAGCGAGAGATATTTGTACGGATGCAAATTAAGATTAACTCCACCAGCAATTGCGGTTGTGCATTCGCCTTTTCGGAGACTCTCACAAGCTAAATGTATAGCGGTGACGGAAGAAGAACACATGGTGTCGATAGCCATACTTGGTCCCTCAAAATTCATCACATAAGAAACCCTGTTAGCAATACTGCTATGAATTCCTTTTGGTGTCGCAAACTGCCCCTCGTGCATCGTATCTATACCAAACATAGCATACTCACTATACATTACACCAACAAAAACACCTACTTTTTGATTCAGGTCTTCCGGAGTATATCCTGCATCTTCTACTGTATTCCAGGCCGTTTGCAAAAATAAACGTTCTTGCGGATCCATTAACTCAGCTTCTTTGGGTGATATATTAAAAAAAATAGGATCAAATTTGTCTACATCTTCTACAAAACCACCCCACTTACTATACGTCTTTCCTTCTTTGCCTTTTTCTCGATCAAAAAATAATTCGGTATTCCACCTGTCTTCCGGAATTTCCGTAATACTATCTCTACCTGTTTTTAAGTTCTCCCAAAATTCTTCCAACGTATTGGCTCCGGGGTATTTTCCTGCTACACCAATAATTGCAATTGGTTCCTCAATAGGGTTATAATTAGTTTCTTGTTGCTCTTTTTCTTCTTTATTAGTGTAAAAAGCTTCTATTTTATCTTCTGCAATTACTTGATTTTCTTCCTGATTTTCTGTGAGTTTCAGCATCGAATCAGAATAATTCTTCATGAAGTATAGGGCTAAATCATCTAGAGTCGGGTTCTCAAAAAACAAGGTATTTGAGACGTCTTCAAAATCTTCATTTAATTTATTCGTCAGTTTCACGATACGAATAGAATCCATTCCATACGTTTCAAATGGTGTTGTTAAACCAATTCTTTCCGGTTCTATTTGCAACTCTTCGCCGATCAGATTTCTGAAATATCTTACACAAACCTCCTTTGTAATACCAAAAGTATTCGCAACGGGTGCTGTCTTTTTATGCGCTTTCTTTTCTAAAAGCTTAGATGCTTTCTCATATACAACCATTACTTGCGAAGGTGCTTCTTTAAATATATAAGATAATGCCTTGAGTCCCTCGGCTGTAGGCAACGGCAGCATTGCCCAATAATGCTCTAAATATTTCCGGCTTTCTTCATTTATTTGCAGTCCACCCTCTTGCCATAATCCCCAATTAATCGTAATAGATTTTCCTGAGCGTTTTCCTTCTTTTACCAATTGATTTCTGTGTACTGCATAAGCATCCATATAAGCATTGGCAGAGGCATAGTCCGCTAATCCTATATCTCCCATAATGGCAGAAATAGAAGATATATACATCATAAAATCTAACGATAATTGTTGCGTTAGTTCATCCAGAATTCTGGTTGCATCAATTTTTGGCGCCAATACTTTATGTATTTCTTCAGGAGTCTTTTTTATTATCTGACTGGCTGTTCCTATTCCTGCATTATGAATAATTCCATTAATTTGTCCTTCTTCCCTAAGAATTTCATTGATCACTACTGAAATAGCTGCTCGGTCGGTAACATCACAACGGATATACTTTGCCTTGTTTAATAGCCTGATCTCACTTTTCTTTTCGGGAGATAATTCGCTCCTTCCGATTAAAAAGAGCTTCGTATTTTTGAATTGATTCAAATAGTTTGCAAAAATCATCCCCAATCCTCCAGCTCCTCCTGTTATGATATAGACCCCATTGGGTTTAATAACAATTGCATTCTGATCGGATACTTTGTTATAGATTCCTATTTCTCTGACTTCCCGATTGTTGTTTATATACTGAACTTCAGCCTCTTCCGTGGTTCTTTCTTCGTTTATAATCTTGCAAAGAAGGTCTATATTCGCTACAGAAATTTGGTCTACAGCTATTGTTTTTCCTGAGATTATTGGGTTTTCTTTGTTTGCCGATTTCAATATTCCCGAAACAAAACTATAGGACAAAGCTTCTTGCTCTTCAAATAGTATTAAGAAATGCTGTTCTTTTTTATTGACTAAATGCTGTTTAACACGATCTAGAATAATTCTAAAGAACTCTTCTTCGTTCTGACTTTGTATGCTTGTTACCTCGATTTCTAACTCATCTGTTAATCGTTCGGCCATTTCTGATGTTGCACCGGCCAAAATAACTTCATAATTTCTGTTCGCATTGCTTATTACCTTCTCTGTGATTGGTTTTGATTTCCAGTCATAAGAATATAATTGCGTATACCCCTCTATTTTATTCGATGCAGCTTGTTCTTGGCTAACAAAAGGTAGCGTTACAAAATCGATAAAACTCATGATCACTTCACCACTACCATCTATTAATTTTACATCATAGTGTATCGGTGTATTTTTTTCTTCACTTTGTTCTCTTATCGTTACATAAGACCAAAACTCTGAAGGTAATTCTTTGTAAATATTTACCTCTTTAACGCTAAATGGGATTGATAATGGTAATTCTCTTGTATTTCCTTTAAGATGAATTCCTAAACAAGTTTGCAAGGCACTATCCATTGCTTGAACAGTCCAGTAATTGTCTGAAAGATCTTGATTGATGCTAATTTTGGCTAAGGCTTCGTTTCCGGAATATCGGATATATTCTATCCCTTGAAAACTCGTTCCATAATGAAATCCGAGTTCTTTGAATAGACTATAATAGGCCTCTTTATCCAGAACATCTCCTAATCGATTACCAATTAATCGTATATCCAATTTCTCTATTTCCTCTGTAAATACGGAACTAATCTTACCTTGGCTTAAGATGATATTTTCTTGTTCCTGATCTTTAACTGTAAACGTAATTTCTTTATTTACTGTTTGTAATTCTGTAACTATTGATTTGGAGTGTCCATTAACTTGTAGCGGTGACATCCAGAATACATCTCTTAATTGAGCTATTTTTTGGTCTGTATAGCGTCCGCCCGACACTCTTGCTATCTCCAGATACGCTACACCCGGTAAGATTTTTTCTGTATGCAGTATATGTTCTGACAGAAATTGTTCGGTACCGGAATATTTACTTATAAATCGAGAACTATCTGCTTTATTGGCTTGTTGATGTACCAGCGGATGTTCCTTTTTTATTGCTGTAACCTCAGTCGCATCTTTTGGCTTAAACCAACAATAATCTTTGGCAAATGGATAATTAGGAAGACTAATAACAGTCGGCATTTTATCGTATAATTGATTCCAATCAATGCGTTCTCCCTGAGCCCATAAAGTGGCTAAAGCTGTTTGATCTTTTTGTATTAAAGCTTCTTCAACTGCATTGCTTATTTTTGAATAAGCCATCAACTTATTTGCCTCTATTTCGCCCACTATTCCTGTTGCAGGATCTTCTAAATATTGCTTTAGTTTTGTAACTAATTGTTCTGTATTTGCAACAATAAAAGCTACTCTGCTCTCCATGGCTTCTCTACCGATTTGCAAGGTATAAGCGACATCATTAATCGTCAGGACCTTAATATTCTCTTCCAGAAATTGACTTATTTTTTGAACATGTTCTTTTAATTGAACACTGTTTTTAGCCGATAGTGGAATGATAACAGGTTCTTGTGAGTCGAGAAAATTCTGCGAATCTTTTTTATATTCTTCAATCACAAGATGTACATTGGTGCCTCCCGCTCCAAAACTGCTTATTCCGGCTAGTCTTGGTCTGCCATCTAACGTAATCCAGTCTTCTAATTCTTGCTGTACTTGAAAAGGGCTATTTTCAAAATCGATATTGGTATTTAATTTCTTAGAATGTAATGACGGAACGAGTTGTTTATTCCTAAGTTGCAAAAGCACCTTGGTAACCCCGGATATCCCTGCTGCTGCCTCACTATGTCCAATATTCGATTTTACAGAACCTATTTTGCAAAATTGATTTGTTGTACCTGTAAATGCTTTTTTGAGTCCGGCAATCTCAATAGGGTCTCCTAATTTGGTTCCTGTACCATGGGCCTCAATATAACTATAGGCTTCAGGCGAAACTCCTGCCCTATCCATTGCTTGCAGAATTACCGCTGCCTGAGCATTAGGGTTAGGTACGGTATATCCGTTTACTTTTCCGCCGTGGTTTATAGCACCACCTTTAATGACTCCATAAATTTGATCTCCGTCTTGTTTTGCTTTTGCCAATGATTTTAACATGATTGCGCCAACTCCTTCTGAAGGCACATAACCATCTCCTCCTTCTCCAAAAGTTTCACATTTCCCTTTTTCTGAAACCAGATGTAAATCACTCAACATTAAATATTTCCCGGGATGTATACTTAAATTAACACCTCCGGCTATAGCTCCTTCACAGTTCCCTAAATGTATATTTTCGCAAGCCATCTGAATCGCAATTAGCGATGAAGAACACATCGTTGCTACTGCCATACTCGGCCCATGAAGGTCTAAAAAATAAGAAACTCTATTGGCTATACTACTGGCATTTCCGGTTGGAGCAATAAAATTACCTTTTAGTCTTTCTTCTATTCCGAACAATTGATATTCTTCATACATAACTCCAACAAAAACACCTACATTACCACCTGTATCTGTAGCCGATTTTTTTCCTATATTTTGTAATTTCTTTTTGGTATAACCTGCATCTTCAATCGCATGCCAAGCCGTTTGCAAAAACAACCGTTCTTGCGGATCCATCATTGAAGCTTCGCGTGGCGAAATATTAAAAAACAAGGGGTCGAACTTATCTATATCATTAATAAAACCACCCCATTTGCTATAACTTGTTCCTTTTTTTCCTTTCTGTTCATTATAAAACTCCTCAATATTCCATCGTTCTTCCGGTATCTCTGTAATACTGTCTTTACCAGCTTTAAGATTCTCCCAAAACTCAGCAATATCATTTGCTCCGGGATAGATTCCACTCAATCCGATTATGGCTATATCCTCACTTTTTATTTCTTCCTTTTTAATAACCGGAACTAATTTAGGTTGCATAAAGCGCTTGTATTCCTTTGCTTCAAGTATAGAAAACGCTTCATCTCTAATTACTTTATCCATCTGAACAGGAACTTCATGAGTACCTTTTGCCGTATTTAATGTTTGTAAAGTATCTGAATGTTCTTTAACAAAATAGGATACAAGCTGATCTATTGTCTGATATTCAAACAGTAAGGATACCGAAACATTATCAAAAATATCGCTCAATCTATTGGTTAGCTTTACCACTAACATAGAATCGATTCCATATTCTTCAAAAGGCAATTCAGTTTGAATGTGCTCTTCTTTTAATTTTAGTTCTTTCTTAAATATTTCGACTATTTTCTCATAAGCAATTGTACTTAAGTCTACTGCCGATTCTCCTGAGGTCTCTTTTTTATCTATAGCGACTACACTGTTCGCTTTAACTCCAAAGGTTTTGTCCAGTTTATTTTTAGAACCATAAACAATAATTGTTTGTTCATTTGCCAGTTGCAGTACTTTATCCAATGCTTTTGCTCCTTCTGCTTCCGGTAAAGGAAACATGCCCCATTGTTTGGATAAAAATTCTATACTCTCAGCATTTGCCTGCATTCCGCCAGTTTCCCATAATCCCCAATTCACAGAAATTGTAGTTCCTTTACGTTTACCGTCTTTAACTAAACGATTTCGTTTTTTTGCAAAATGGTCCATATAGGCATTAGCGGCAGCATAGTCTGACAACCCTATATCACCTAATACTGACGAAATAGAGGAGCAATACATCATAAAATCTATTGTTTCATTTTGTAATGCCTTGTCTAAATTTTTTACTCCTGCAATTTTTGGTGGCAATACCTTATAGATTTCTGTTTCTGTTTTCTCTATAATTGTACTGGCCAGACCTATACCTGCACAGTGAATAATCCCATCTATTTTTTTGTAATCTGTTAAAATAGTTTGTATTACGTTTTCTACGTCTTCGTACTTAGTAACATCACATGCGTAATATTGCGCATTTGGTAAGCTTTCTGTATACTTCCGGATTGTATCATTATTAGTTCTTCTACCTGTAAGTATAAGTTGCGTTCCTTGGGTTTTGGCAATATGTTCTGCAAAAACACTTCCGATTCCTCCTGCACCACCAGTAATCAAATAAACACCTCCTTCTTTAATCCTAAGATCAGAAATTTGATTTTGAGATACTAAGCTAGCGCTCTTTACTGCTCTGGTTCCGTTTAGATAACGTACTTCTGCCTGTTCATCAAGATTTTCGTTTTTCAAAATTTGCACTAATTCATTTCCTGTCTTAACATTCATAGATGCTATAGAAATAAATTTAGTTTTAACTCTTGGATTTTCTTTTGAAGCCGATTTCAACATGCCGATAATAAATCCATACTTATCATAATCTGTCTCATTTATAAGCACCGAAAATTGCCCCCGTTGTTTTTGTGACATTCTGTTTCTGAGAAGCTCCAGTATTTTCAGAAAATAGGATTCTTCTATTTCTTCGTCTACACTATATACATTTCCATCAAATTCCCGGCTAAATTGTTGTACCAAATTTTGAGTAGCCCCAGCTAAAATCACATCATTGTAATCTGTAGTATGCGCATACGTTTTTTCCAGTTCAGTTGCTTCCCATTGGTAATCATAAATTTCTGTCGCTACGGATTCTTTTCTTGAATTTTTATTTAGAAATCCTCCATCGTATGGTAAAATGACAAAATCTTTAAAACTTACCACAACCTCACCTTTGTCGTTTAATAAATCCATATCACATTTAGGTATAGTTGCTTTTGGGTTAGCATTCGGGCTAAACCTTGCATATGACCATACCGGAAATGTAATCTCTTTATAAACCGTTACTTTACCTACGCTAAATGGGATAGACAATGGCATTTTACCTTCATCTTTTAACAGTAGCCAGGCTAAACATGCCTGAAGCGTACTATCTAATACTCCGGGATCTAAGGTCATGTCCCCATGTTGTGGCAATGTAATTTTGGCTAGTGCTTCTGTATCATTATAGTATAACTCTTTTATACCTTGAAACCTTTCTCCATATCCAAATCCAAGGGCGCTAAACATTTTATAACATTCTGACTCAGAAGCTGTCTGATTAGTACGGGATTTGATCGTTATCAAATCATAGGGTTTAGGTTCTTCTTGAGCCCTTGTAGTTACAATTCCCTGACCATGAATATATTCTTCTTCTTGGTCTTTAGAATATACCACATATCTAATCTGCTCACCGGAAGGTTCCAGTCTAATAACAACTTTTTTGGGTTGTTCTAATACTTTTATAGGATGCAACCATGTTACGTCCTGAAATTGTGTTACTTTTTGATGTGTACTTCTTTCTATCGCTTCCCTGGCCATTTCCAGATAGGCTACACCTGCAATTACTTTTTCGTTTTGAACAAGATGATCTTCTAAAAACCATTCAGTTCCTTTAAAAACACTCGCAAATTTCTGAGCTTCAAAATCTGATTCATTCGTATGAAGTAATTGATGCAGTTTAGAAACTGATTCGTTTTTTACAGCAGTATTTGTTGTTTGTACCCAATACCTTTCTTTAGCAAAAGGATAGGTAGGCACACTTATTCTTTGTAAAGGACTATTACCCGAATTCAGTAATTCCCATTTTATTTCAACTCCTTTTGTCCATAGTTGCGCTATAGATGCTATTTCTTTTTCTTGAATAGCTTCTTTAATATATGCGGCGCCAGCTTTACCTTTTAGGAGAAAATCATTGCTTTCATCTTTACTATTAGCCGTAAAAATATCTTCTGCTAAACGCACATCATTTTTAACAAAATTCTCTAATTGTTGCACCAGCTCTTCTTTAGAACCGGTCACTATTGCCAATCGTTCTGACATAGCTTCTCTACCAATCTGCAAAGTATAAGCTATATTTTGTAAAGCTTCCGGAGTTTTTTCTATATAACTTAATAATCGACCGGCATAAGCTTTTAATCTATTTTTGTTTTTAGCCGACAAAACTATTATGACCGGTTCTTTACCAAAATCAGTAGTTCTCTCCGTTTTCGGATACTCTTGTATGAGGATATGTGCATTGCTTCCTCCTGCACCAAAACTGCTAATACCTGCAGTTAACAATGTTTCGTCTTGATCGGACCAAGGTTCTAATTCTTGCTGAACTAAAAAGGCAGTTTGATCAAACTGTATATTAGGGTTTAATAGAGACGAATGAATGGATGGAACCAACTGTTTGTATTTAAGTTGCAACAATACTTTAGTAATTCCAGAAATACCTGCTGCCGATTCGCAATGTCCAATATTAGATTTTACAGAACCTATACGGCATTTATTTGCAGTTGTTCTTTCTAATGCATTTTTTAGCCCTACAATTTCTATCGGGTCTCCTAAACTAGTTCCTGTACCATGTGCTTCGATATAAGAAATAGACTCCGGTTTGATATTCGCTTTTTTAATAGCTTCCCTAATTACTGCTGTTTGCGCCTTAGGATTTGGAACCGTATATCCTGTCGTTCTTCCTCCATGATTTAATGCAGATCCTTTAATTACTCCATAAATATGATCTCCATCTTTTTCGGCTTGCTCAAGAGATTTTAACAAAATAGCACCAACACCTTCTCCGGGAACATAACCATCTCCACCTTGTCCAAAACTCTCACATTTTCCTTTGCTACTGGCAAAACCGCCATCGCTAAGCATCAAATATTTATTAGGATGTACACTCAAGTTTACTCCTCCTGCAATAGCCATACTGATTTCTCCTTCTTGTATGGCTTTGCATGCTAAATGAATAGCTGTACTTGACGAAGAACACATCGTGTCCAGAGACAAACTAGGTCCATGAAGATCAAAAACGTACGAAACTCTATTGGCTATACTACTTGAACTTCCTCTAAGTGTTGTTGGGTTTCCTTTTACTGTTTCTTCTACTCCGTATAACTGGTACTCTTGGTACATAACTCCAACATATACCCCTACTTTTCCGTCTTGTTCTCCTGTATAAGGATTCCTTTTTAAAGTTTCATTAGTATATCCTGCATCTTCTACTGTTTCCCAAGCTATTTGCAAAAACAAACGTTCTTGCGGATCTATTTGCTCAGCCTCTAAAGGTGTTATATTAAAAAATAATGGATCAAACTTATCCATATCATTTACAAAACCTCCCCACTTACTATAGCTACGTCCTGATTTTCCTTTTTCGGTATCAAAAAATCCCTCCATATTCCATCTGTCTTCAGGAATCTCTGTGATGCAATCTTTCCCTATTTTAAGATTTTCCCAGAATTCTTCTATAGAATCTGCTTGTGGATATCTACCACTTAATCCTACAATAGCCACATCGGTACGCTTTATTGTATCGTCTTGTCTCGTTTCTGAAAGTTGCACAAACTTATGCGGTACTGCTTTTTTAAAAGTCGCCTTTATTTCTGATGGAATACTAATTTGTTCTTTTATGTCAACCGGTATTTTTTTACTGCTGTCTATGGCATTTAACTCATTTGAATATTCCTCAACAAAGTACATAACCAATTCTTCTATGGTTAAGAACTCAAAAAATAAGGTCTTCGGAATGTTCGGAAACGTTTCTTCTAAACGACTAGTGAGACTCGTCATCATTATAGAATCTAAACCGTATTTTTCAAAAGTATCTGTAATTTTAAATTTACTAACCGGAAAACGCAGTTCTTCGGCTAAAATCCCAACGAGATATTCGTAGGTAACTTCTTTTAAACTTTCTTCCGTTAATTCTTCCGTTACATTTTCATTTTTTATAGCTACACTACTTTCCGGTACTTCTTTTAAATCCGATAAAAATATTTCGGGTAAAGGTGCTTTTCCATAATGCAAGACTACTGATTCTGCGGTGCTGCCCAATAATTTTTCTAACCAATATATTCCTTCCTCTTGCGGTAGAGGAACGATGTTCAGTTTCTTTTCCAGCGATTTCTTGCTTTCATCATTTATTTGCATTCCACTACTATCCCATAATGGCCATGCTATACTTATTGTTTTACCAAAAGCTCTTTGTTGTGCTACTTCTTTATTTCTGAATTTTGCAAAATCTCTTAAATATTCATTTGCTGCAGCATAATCTGCTTGTCCTGAATTTCCTAAAACAGCAGCTAATGATGAAAATACCATCATGAAATCTAACGAAATATGCTGTGTAGTTTCATGAAGATTACGTATCCCTTTCGTTTTTACTTCTAAAACTTCTAATGCTTCACCACTATTTTTTTGCTGAATAAAATTGTCATTAATGCTACCTGCTGCATGAATAATTGCGTTTAGTTTACCGTATTGGTTTTGTACCTCATCAATTAATTGTTGAGTGGCTAACTTATCCGTAATGTCGCAACGGTAATAGGTCAGGTTCTCGAACGATTTTACATATTCCTGATTATTTGAATTTAAAACAGACCTCCCGCAAGCCATAATTTTAATATCATTATAGGTATCAAAAAGGTATTCTATCAGCATTTTTCCAATGCCACCCATACCACCTGTAATGATATAAACTCCGCCTGGAATGAACTTGATATTTTCATTTGACTCGGTTAGTGGTGGTGCAATTGGTACGATTGCTTTTACTTCTCGTTTTAAATCCTGGTATCGGACTATTGTTTCTCTTTCATTTAATTCCTCCGTAATAATTTTCGATAGTTGTTCTGCATTGCTGTTTTTATCTAAATCAATACCTATACATTTCCATAAAATCTTAGGGTTTTCAATTGCAGCGGTTCTTAATAATCCTGATAAAAACTGTACCTCATGTTCGGTCTTATCATCATAAATAATGACAAAACGTACCGGAGTTCTGGACGTCATAGCTTGCTTAACTTTATCAAAAACAACAGAAAATAAGATGCTTTCTTCACGATCCGTAATTCTTGTTATAGTGCCCGCTAATTCGACTTTAGGAAAATCACCTACAACTATAAACTCGGTAGATAAAATAGAAAGATCTGCTCTGTTACGTGTGCTTATCTTTGGCTGCCATATCGATTCATATAAATAGGTTTGTGCTGTATTAGGCTTAATTTTTAAGATAGGCATCATTTTATATCCTGATAGTGCTATAACAATTTCTCCTGATGCACTTAATAGTTCTACTTCAAAACTTTTCTTATTTTCCTTATCCGAATAATAGGCATAGCAGTACTTAATTTCCTCTTCTAAATTATACCATGAAATTTTTTCAATAGAATAAGGTAACGCCAGCGCATCAGAATCTTGCAACCATAATAATGCAGCTGTCTGAAGTGCATTATCTAATTTTTCGACTGGAAGTTTAAATTCACTTTTATCAAAAACTGAAATACTTGTAAGTACTTCTTCTTTTAGAACATGAACAGAATTTATGAGTTGTAAACTATCTCCATAATTAATTCCTTTTGTTCCAAAAATTTGATAACATTGATCACTTGTATATGATGTACTACTTTGCTCTTTTATAGCCGATATATCTCTATAACCAAGTGCTGTTGTTTTTTGATTTTCTTCTAAACTGGCTTGAAAATGAATGGTGGCTTTCTCATTTTTTATACTCCTTATTTCGATAAAAGTGCCTTCTGCATTTGCATAAACTTCAGTTTCAATCCGGACTGACTCTTTATTTATCTCTATGGGTTGCAACCATTTTATATCCGAGAAACCAGGTACTACATTTAATCCACTTCGTTGTAATGCTTCCCTTGCCATCTCTACATAGGCAACTCCCGGAAGTACCTTTTTTCCTTGCACTATATGATCTGATAGGATCGATTCTCTTCCTGTTAAACAAGATGAAAATTTTTGTGATTCAAAATCTGATATATTTTCATGTACTAATGGATGTAATGTTTTTACATTAGATGATACTATTTCTGTTTTAGGAGTTATCCAATAGGACTCTTTTGCAAAAATATAGGTAGGTAAATGAATCTTTCTAGGTTGCTGTACAGTGTACAAACGCAACCAATCTATAGTATTTCCTTGTTCCCAGTATTTTGCCAGTTCAGTATATTGCTTCTTATGAATGGCTCGTTGAATTTCAGCTTCATTAACTTCATTATCCTTTCTGTAAGAACTAACCGTTTCCTCTTGAGCAAACTGTTGCAATTGATCTGTTAATTCTTCTATATTACTTACAACAAAAGCTTTACGGCACTCCATTACTTTTCTGCCTATCTGTAATGTATAGGCTATATCATGAAGGTTTAAGTTCTCTTCTTTTTTAATAAAATGAACCAGTTGCGTTACTTTTTTCTTTAAACTTTCTTCATTTAGTGCAGATAAAACTATTAGTATGGGTTCATCACTTGCTCCTGAAAGGCTATTTTTTTGTACATACTCTTCTAAAACAACAAATGCATTTGTGCCACTAATTCCAAAACTACTTACCGAAGCTCGTTTGGGTGTTTTGCTATCCCAAGAAGTTAATTTCTCCTGAATAATGAAAGGGCTATCTTTTAATTGAATGTGTTGGTTAAGGTTTTCATAATTAATTGATGGAGGCAATTGCTTGTTTTTCATGGCCAACAATACTTTAATAATACCTGCCATTCCTGCCGCTCTGAGTGTATGTCCCAGATTTGTTTTTACACTACCAATCCCGCAATAATTTACTTTGGATGTATGCGCCCTGAAAGATGTTTTAAGAGCTTGCAATTCTATAGGATCGCCCAGTTTTGTTCCTGTTCCATGAGCTTCTACATAAGTAATTGTCTCAGGATTAATTTCATATCTATTAAAAACTTCCTTTTGAATGTCTTGTTGAGATAGCACACTTGGAGCCGTAATTCCGTTGGTTGCTCCATCCTGATTGGTAAGAATTCCTTGTACTACAGCATAAATGGGATCACCATCTCTTACAGCATCTTCCAATCGTTTCATAATAAGTACACCTACACCTTCACCGGGTACAAATCCATTTGCTCTTTCATCAAAAGTATAACACTGACCATCGGGAGATAACATTCCTGCCATACTGCTTAGTTTGTAAAACTCTGGCGTTACAGATAATGAAATTCCTCCGGTTATAATAAGATCTGTTTCTTTTGTCAATAAACTTTTACATCCCATATCCATTGCTACCAATGAACTGGAACATGCTGTGTCTATTGCTACAGCAGCTCCTTTCAAATTAAGAAAATATGAAATACGCGCTGCCAATATAGAACCCGAAATTCCCCAAAATGCAGAAGCTTCATTTGCTTCTTCTAAATAGGTTTTGTAATAATCTCCATCTGTTGCACCAACATAGACACCACACTTAGAATCGTGCAAAGTATTTGGATCAATTGCTGCGTCTTCCAACGCTTTCCAACAATGTTGCAAAAATAGGCGCTGTTGCGGATCCATGTTTTCTGCTTCTTTACCGGATATCTTAAAAAATTCCGGGTCAAACTTATCTATGTCTCTTAAAAAACTTCCCCATTTGCTATAGGTCTTCTGTTTGGCTTTTGGATTTTCGTCAAAATGTAATCCAACATCCCATCTATCTTCAGGAACTTCTTCTACAAGACTTTTTCCATTTTTTAGAACTTCCCAAAACTCCTCAAGATCATTTGCTTTCCCAAATTGCCCACTCATTCCGATGATAGCAATTTTATCCTTTTCTTGCTTACTGTCAATTTTCGAGAAACTTGGTTCTTCGACCTCTTTTTCAGTAATTGGTTCAAGTACTTGTGCTGCTATTTTCTTTTTTTCATCCAGTAACTCGGGGCGTATATCTAGTATATGCAGAGCCAATAGCGGAATAGTTGGATAATTGAATATAGCCGTAACATCCAGCGTTATCTCGAGGGTTTTATTAATGTTTTTGATCAGTGTAAGCCCTAAAATGGAATCAAAACCATAATCTGAAAATGGCTTTTCTTTCTTAAAAGCGGTTACCGGAAGTTTGATAGTGCCTGCTGCAATAGCAATTAATTTCTGTTGAAAATCATTTAAATCTATTGCCGTATTTAAGGAGCTTGGTATAACCTCTTTTACTATTTCTTCTGTTGCCGTTTTAGAGAATTCTTCCGGTTGTTGTTTATCAATTAATACTCTGCCATTACTCCTGGCAATTATTATTTGTTGTGGAATATCTTCTTGTTTGGGATATACATCACAATCAACAAAACCAACTTCAGATAATACTTGTTTCCATTTATCGAAAGTTAATGCCGGACTACCTGAAATTCGTAATTCTTTATCTTCATGATTCCACCAGTCAAAAAGCAAACCGAATGTTAATGTCGTAAACATTTCCAATGCGTTCAACTCATTCATAATCAGAATCCCGTCTTTCTTAAGAATTGGTTTTATATTCTTAAGTGTTTCAGCAATATTAGCGGTAGCATGAACAACATTGGCTCCTATCACAATATCATATTTGCCCATTGCGATATCCTGCATTGCTGCAGATTGGGTAATATCAAATCTCTTAGTTTCAAAATAAGGTATGATGTCTTCAAATTTTTCTACTGCTTCAATTAAAAAACTTTGAGAAACATCTGTAAAAGTATATTTTACCTGATTGCCATATTTTTTTAACTTTTCCAGAATACGCACCGTTGTTCCTCCTGTGCCTCCTCCTACTTCTAAGATGTTTATTTTTTGATTAGTTCCTTCATAGTTTCTGACTGTATTTTCTACAATTGATGCCACTATTGAATTGAAATAATTAGATCTGTAATCGCCATTATAGATCGCGCTTACCAATCTGGAATTTCCTTCTGGAAACAATACATCAGTAGCTTTCGTCTTTCCAATCAAAATTTCCTCAAAAGCACCAATCGTTTGATTCAATAATGCGTAATAACTATGATGACTATTTGCCTCTTTTTTTGCTTTTAATAACTTATTGTGCAGAGAAAAGGAGGCCGCTCTTTCTTCAATATCTATTGGTACAATTACGCTTTGATTCGTAATTTGGATATAGGATATTTTCTCGAGTTCTTTAATAATCGTTTGAAATAGAGAATCATACTGAGGAATGATATTTAATTCTTTTCGCCATTCTTCAATTGTATTTGCACGCAAGGATTCAATTCCCATTCGCATTACTATTTGCAATACGGCCAGAGCACAATCTTCTTTAAAATCATTCTCGGCAACCAGATCCTTTTTATATAAAGTTAAATTTGGAATTTGAGGCGTTAAAAGTGTACTTTCCTGCACCAAAGTCACTTTTTTATTTTTATTAATCTTAATCATAATTATTTGTTTCGATTAGTGTGATCTTAGGCTTTTATAAAAATTTTGCAGCAATAACTTGTTGGTATTCTTGCGCAATGACTTCTTCTAAAATTGCCATTCCTTCCTCTGCTTCTATGCTGCCAATGCCTAATTGTTTCATCTTATTTCTGTATCCATCTGAGGCTACTACACCTACAGATCCCCAATAGCCCCAGTTAATGATCTGTACCGGAATATTGTATTTTTGTTGAACCGTATAAGCAAAACTATCTTTATACATACAGGCAGCAGCATAATTTGCTTGTCCCAAAGCATTTACCTGAGATTGCATTGAGGAATAAAAACATATAAAGTCTAATGATTCTTTGGCAAATACATCTATCAAATAATGGCTGGCGGTTGCTTTGGATTCAAAAACTTCGACAAAAGTACTTTCGTCCATTTGGTGAATTAAACAATCCCTAAGTACCAATGCGGAGTGAAATACACCATTAATATTTTGATAGGTTTGCTTAATTTTATGATAAGCCGATTTTACTTCTTTTTCTAAAATTGCATTACATTGGATATAAACCGGTTTTGGCCCCCATTCTGCTATTTCTTCTTGTGCTTTTAGGATGGTTTGGTTTTCGGGGCTACGTCCTAACCAAATTATTTGGGCTTGGTATTTTTTAACCAAATAGGCCGAAGTAACTTTTCCGATACCACCTGCACCGCCCAGAATTACATACACGCCTCCTTTTTTAAATTTGGTTGTAATCGTTTGTGCTTCTAAAGGATATAGATTTCTTGTATAGGTATTTTGATGACGATACGCTATTATTTCTCCATTAGCGTCATACGGTATTCTTAATAACCTCATAATATCCTGAGCTGTTATTTTATCTGATGTATCTACATCGATAATACGAACATTCCAATTGCTCTGTTCTTTGGCTAATGAACTCATTAATCCCAAAATCCCACTGCCTTGATACTGTACTTTATCACTGATCAATACTTTTTGTGTACGATCTGATAAAACAGTAATGTTTAATTCTTTATGTATGTAAGGAGAAGACAATAGTTTTTTGAGCTGTTTAAAGACTTCTAATTCATTTCTCTCCCAAAATCTTTCTAATGTTGTAGAGGTGTTTTCCTCAGGTGCATCATGAACAATATATACAGCTGTAATTTTTTCTGGTATTACAGACAATTCATCAGAATTAAAAATGGCTACGTTTTTATGGATTAAATATTCTCTCAATTCATTTACCATTTTACTTCTTTTATTTTTATAAGAAATAATTAAGGCATTTCCGTTATGGCTCTCTTCCTGTTTCGATAATGTTTCTCTTTTCCATTCAGACACATACATCAAATCGTCTATCGAATAGGGTTCTTGTGTAGGTGCTGTCTTTATATCTAAAGCAACAAAACCTTCAAATTGAACTAAGATTTCACCATCTTCATCTATTAAATCTACATTATAAGTTGGGAGTGCTTCTCCGTTTTTTGGCTCTATTTTTTTAGCATATGACCAAAATTGTTGTGGTAATTCTTTATAAATCCTGACCTCTTTGACGCGAAAAGGAAGTTTTGTTGCATTCTTTTTATCAAACCCAAAACTAAGCCCCATCACGGTTTGTACTGCACTATCCAGTAAAAACGGTGAAAGCATATAGTTCTTTTGCGTTTCTGTCAAATAAATCTGTGTCAGGACTTCCGTATCTGAATACATAATATCCTGGATACCCTGAAAATGCTTTCCGTAAGTGATTCCTTTATCCTTTAGCAGTTTATAGTACTCTTCCTGACTTAAACTATTAGGCAATCGCAAGGCTATATTATCTATCGCTACTGATTTTATTGCTGGCAGTGAATCGTATTGAATACTACCATTACTGTAAATAGATGTTGGATCTGATTTCTTTCTAAAATCATAACTCAACCCTTTTTCAGTTTCTTCTAATACAACAACAACCTCAACTCGTTCGTTGTCATTTTCTTGAATAGGTTCTCTAAAGACTACATCAGTAATCCTGGTCACAGCTTGTTTCTTGTACTGATTTCCTACTTCGCGAATCCATTCTATTTGCGCTGCACCCGGTAAGACATTTATTCCATTTACTTTATGTGAAGCAAAAATGGGTTCCAGACCGGAAAAAACACTTTCGTAAGTTGAATCATTTACAATTGTTTGTACTAATGGATGCGCCTTTTGATAAGTCTTTGCTACCGTTTCTTTAGTGTTTTTTGTAGAAACAAACCAATAGCGATCTTTCTTAAAAGGATAGGTAGGCAAATGATTTTTTTGAGGTGTTTTATTTCCATATAAAAGTTCCCAATCCATTTCTACACCCTGACTCCATAATCTGGCAATTGTATCTGCCTCTTTATCTCTAATCAAATTGTTCATAATATCCTGAAAATCTTCTTTATCAGGACTATGCATAGTATCTTCATTATTACCAATATACATATCGGTTGATACATAATTAGTTTCAACAAATTCATTTAATCGATTGATACATTCTTTTCGATTATTTACAACAAATGCCAATCGACATTCCAGCACTTCTCTTCCGGACTGCAGCGTATACAATACATCCTGAAAACCAGTGTCATTACTACATGATAAATACTCAATCATCGATTTAACCAGACGATTTAAACCATCAGAATCTTTGGCTGATAATACAAAAACAGGTAATGCTTCTGAAGAATGATTTGTTAACTGATCTTCTATATATTCTTCAATAATTATATGCGCATTTGCACCTCCAAAACCAAAACTACTTACACCGGCAATTTTATGTTGCCCTTCCTTCACCTTCCAATCTGTTGTATCTTTTTGAAGATAAAAAGGAGTATTCTCTAACTTCAAGTAATTATTCGGTTGATGCAATAATGGATTTCCAGGGATTTTATTGTTTTTCATTGCCATCAAAACCTTGATTGCTCCCGCTACTCCTGCGGCGGCTTCCAGATGTCCAATATTTGTTTTGATACTACCAATAGCACAATGAGCTTCTTGTCCATAAGAAGACTCAGAGTCTTTGTATAATGTTTCAAAAGCTAACTTTAAACCTTCCGTTTCAATCGGGTCGCCTAGTGGTGTTCCTGTTCCGTGAGCTTCAATATAACTTACTAATCCAGGATCTATTCCTGCTGTTTTATATGCTTTTATTAGTAAACTTTGTTGGGCTTTTGGATTGGGAGACGTTAAAGTATTAGCTTTCCCTCCATGATTTTCCGCGCTTCCTTTTAAAATTCCATAAATAGGATTTTTATCTTTAATGGCTTGATCTAAATCTTTTAATATTAAAATTCCAACGCCTTCTCCTCTTACATAACCATTTGCAGCCTGATCAAATGTTTTACAACGACCATCTTTGCTTAGCATGCCTGCTTGACTAAATGACAATGTTAACTCAGGTGATAAAATAGCATTTACACCTCCCGCAATTGCCAATGTACCATGACCATTTCTTATATGTTCTGCTGCTCTGTGAATTGCTATCAAAGAACTGGAACATGCTGTATCGATAGGCTCACTTGGACCATGCAAATCAAAAATGTATGATATTCTATTTACTAAAACGGAATGCGCAGAACCGGTTGCAAATTGTGCCATACCAACTTGATTTGTCTGCTCTTTTAGTAAAGTTGAATAATCTGAACTTGATACTCCAATAAAAACCCCTGTGTCTGTTCCTTTAATTGTATTGATTGAAATTGCCGCATCTTCTAAAGCATGATATACTTCTTGCAATACTAATCGTTGCTGAGGATCCATCAATTCTGCTTCTACGGGCGAAATATTAAAAAACAAAGGATCAAATTCATCTATACCGTCCAGAAAACCTCCCCACTTACATAAAGTAGTATTTTCTTCCTGTTGTGGATCTCCATAATACTTTCTCCAATCCCATCTGCTTTCAGGAACTTCTGTAATTAAATCTTCTTTATTTTTTAAATGCTCCCAAAGCTCATCTACATTTGCCGCACCTGGAAAACGCCCACTCATACCAACTATGGCTACTTCTTTTCTACGCGCAACTTTATTTGAATCGGTATCAAAACTTGCTTTTTCCGTCTCTTCTCGAACTGTAGCAATCGCTATGTTCTCCTTTTCATCATTAAGAGCTTGATCCTCCTCTACCGAAAGGGCATAATTCGATTCTAAATGTGCTGCTAATTCCTCTAACGTTGGGTAATTAAAAAACAATGTTGGAGTTATATCCAATCCAAAAAGCTCATTAATTTCATTGCAGAACTGTGTATATAAAATCGAATCAAATCCATAATCTCCAAGTTCTATATGCGAAATTATTTTCTGTGGATTCATTTTAACCAATGTAGCTGCTAGTTGCGTTAATTTTTCCAGCAACGTTTTGGTCGAAATACTATAAGAATTGGTCGTATTTTCTACCTTCACCGGAACCTTTTCTGACGAAACTTTATAGATAACTGAAGCTTGAACACAATCTGAGTTCAAAATTTGTTTCAATGCTTTTATACCTTCTTCATTTGGCATCGCCTGCATTCCCCACTTTTTTAGTAAAAATGTTTCTGTCTGGGCATTAATTTGCATTCCGCCATTTTTCCAAAAAGGCCAATTGATACTTTTAGTTATCCCGTAGCGATTTCCTTTGCTACGCTGATTTTCTCTATATCTTGCATAATCATCAAGAAAAGTATTCGCTGCTGCGTAATCTATCTGCCCTATATTGCCATGAATAGCGGCTAGAGAAGAGAACAAAACCATGAAATCTAAAGAATCCTCTTTCGTTTCTCTATCAATATTCTTGATACCCTCTATCTTTGCTTTTAAAACTTTTGTAACCTCTGTTGCTGTTTTATTTTTTGCAAAACCATCAGCAGTACTACCAACGAGATAAAATATACCATTGATTGTACCAAATTGCATCCTAATTTCTTTAAAAACGCTGGAAACAGAGGATGCATCCGTACTATCACATTGATAATAATATGCCCCTTCAGGCACTCTTTTGTTAGGTTGTTCACTTCTTCCTAACAGAATCACTTTAGTGTCAAAAGTTTCAAGAATAGAGTCGCAAACGGTACGCCCTATCGCTCCGGTACCGCCTACTAATACATATACTCCTGATGTTTTAACTAAGTCATCTTGCTGTTTATGAATCGTAAATTCTGCGTTTCTTTTTTCGAGTCTTTCAAGAGCTGTATATCGTACTTCAACTGCTTTACTAAATTGTTCTTTATTTAATATTTCAAGTATCTCATGGATATTATGAATTGAAAAATCTTCAATAGCAATTACTTTCCCTTCTAAATTAGGATGTTCTAATGTTAGTGTTTTCAGCATTCCCGAAAGGAATCCAAACTGTTCATATTCTTCGTTTGATCCTAGAACAATTAATTGTATTCTTTCTTTTGTATGAAGTCTTTGTTTTACATCTTCAAAAATTTGGATATAAGTCGAAATCTCATTTTCAATAGTTATCGATTGAATTTCTGCTTCATAAGAATTTCTGATGGCATCCTCCAAAATTGGATTACCTCCAATCATATATACAATTGTATGGCTATGAACCGAATCCTGATTTTTGAGACAGGCCACTTTTTGCCATACAACTTCTTGGATATCCAGTGCATTACCAGACTCTTTTTTTCTTTTGTCTTTTACAGGAAGAAATACACATTGTTGAAATTGCACTAAAACATTACCTTGCTCGTCTAAAATATCTATATCATATTCTTGAACTTTATCCGTTATTTGGTTTGATTTACTTTTGCGAGCATACGACCAAAATGTTTCCGGCAATTGATCCACAAATCGATAACATGTTTTCATACTAAACGGGAGTGCCTGACTTAGTACTCCCTCGATCATAATCCAACCTAATGCATTTTGCAGTGCACTATCCAAAGCACCCGGTTGCATCTTGTAACCTTCTTGTAAAGGCAACTGTATTCTCGAAATAGAAAATTCCGGGGTTGAATACTGCTCTTGTACTCCCCTAAAACTTACTCCTAAATCAAAACCTTCTGTTTTCAGAAAAGCATAGAATTCTTCTCTTGAAATCTTTTTTTGACTTAAACTCAACAACCTTCTTACCTCTATTTTTTCGGGTTGTAATGGCTCTTCCAAAATAGCAGTTCCTTTACCATGAATTAAAATACTTCCGTTTTCTTTAGTATAAATCTCATAGTTATGATTTTTCGAGTCTGAATATATTCTGGTAAATACATCTTTTTGAGTATTTGCCAAAAGAGGTTGTTGCCAAAAAATGTCTTTCAGTCCCCATATTCGTTTCAAAGTAGCTTCCGCTAAAGCAATACTAGCTTGTTCTATATAAGCAACTCCTGCCAGAACTTTGTTACCATTCACTACATGGTCCTTATAAACCGTTTCTTGTCCTGAATACGTGCTTACATACATGTGCCCATCCGATGTGACAACATTGCGATGTACTAATGGATGCAATTGATTCTGAACAGGTTCTAAAGCCGATTCCGTTATTATATTTGATTTTACGGGTTCTATCCAATATCTGTCTTTTTCGAAGGCATATGTTGGCAATTGAACTTTTCTTATCTGTTCTTTATCATATAATAGTGCCCAATCTATCTCTATCCCTGAAATCCATGTTTCCGCAAGAATTCTGTAGTTCTTTTTGAGGATAGCAGTATCTAATTCCTCTGAACTAATAGATGTTGTACTCTTTTTTCGCTTTTCAACTGTTCCTCTTAATACTGCATGATTAGATGTATCAAGAAATTTAGAAAGATGTTGTATGACTTCTTCTTTAGAGTTTCCTACGACGGCTAATCGTTCTTGCATAGCATCTCTTCCCAATTGTAGCGTGTACGCAATTGCTCTTAAAGATTCTTTAGACTCTTTAAGGTAATCCAACATTTGCTGCACTTGCGTTTTAAGACTATATTCTGTCTTAGCAGAAAGTAGTATTAATTGTTCCGTACCGTCATCTGCCATTGCATCTGCTTGTAATTCCGGATATTCTTCCAAAACCAAATGGGCATTGGTTCCGCTAAATCCAAAACTACTTACAACTGCACGTCTAAGATTTTCGTTGTTAAGTTGCCAGGGTTTGAGCGTAGTATTAATATAAAATGGGGACTTTTCCAAAGATATTTCATCATTGAGCTGCTCAAAATGCAAGCTAGGTGCAAGGTACTTGTTCTTAAGCATGAGTATGGTCTTAATGACTCCCGAAACCCCTGCAGCTTCAGCAGCATGACCAATATTTGTTTTTACCGATCCTAGTGCACAGCTATTATCTACTGCTGATTTAGTACCGAAACTCGTTTTTAGTGCTTCAATCTCTATAGGGTCTCCCAACTTAGTTCCGGTACCGTGAGTCTCTACATATTTAATGGTTGCCGGATCGATATTATATTGGTTATAAATGCGCTGTTGGAGTAAAGCTTGTGCTGCCCCATTAGGCGCAGTAATACCATTGGTTTTACCATCTTGATTGATACCACTAGCTTTAATTACAGCATGTATTTGATCTCCGTCTTTTATAGCGGCATCTAATCTTTTTAGGAATAGTACGCCCACCCCTTCTGATGAAACAATACCATCGCCTTTATTATCGAAGGTTTTACATTTTCCATCCTTAGAAGCCATTCCTACTTGACTTGTCCAAATGTGCAATAACGGTGTACACATTAATTTTACGCCTCCTGCCAAAGCCATATCTGATTCTCCGGATACGATACTTTGATACGCTCTATCAATAGCGACTAACGAAGATGAACATGCCGTATCCAGCGTTAAAGCTGGTCCTTTTAGGTTCAGTAAAAAAGCAATTCTTCCCGCCAATATAGCTTGGGAATTTCCCATAAAAGCAAAGCCCTCTTTGTCAGCTTGATTTTGTGCCAATAGCTGTTGATAATCACCTGAACTCGCCCCTACAAAAACTCCTATGTTTTGTTTATCAATTGCCTTTGATGTATAACCAGCGTCTTCTATTGTTCTCCAACATTCTTGTAAAAATAAACGATGCTGAGGATCCATTACTTCTGCCTCACGAGGTGATATTCCAAAAAACAAAGGGTCAAATTTATCTTTGTCTTTTATAAAACCAGCCCACTTACTATACGATTTTTTCTGCTGCTTGGGGTCTTTATTATACCAATCGATGTCTTGCCATTGTTCTAAATCTATTTCAGAAATAGAATCGACACCTTCCTTTAAATTTTCCCAAAACGCTACTACATTTTCTGCTCCCGGAAAACGGCATGACATTCCGATAATAGCCACATCAGATGCTATAGGTTTCTTAGAATTTACAATATCCTCTACCTGTACTTCTGCGCTTACTTTTCTTTCTTGTTGTACTGCTAATTGCTTCTGATCAATTTTTACAACTTCTAAGTTTTTAATTGTGATCAATTTACCATAATCCGAAGCTATTTCTATCGAAAAAAGAAATTTATCATCCTCTGCTTCGTGGCAAATCATACGACAATCATAATTTACATCAGACTGTGCCGCTGCGTGAATATTGATCGCTTCTATACGGTAAGGCAAATACATGACTCCATCTATTTTTCCTTGACGTTGTTGTATTGCTGCATACTGTATGGCAAATAATAGTGCTCCATCTAACCACTGAGACACATAACTAATAGCCCGATTCTGTGGTTTTGTAACTGCAACGATACCATTAGCAAATTCTCCTTCAATTTCCAGAGACTTTCTTACTTGAAAATAACTATCAGACAAAATATCTTTAGTCCAATCTGTTAGTGCTTCGAGGTCTAGCTTAGTTCCTGATGTTTTAGGTGTATAAAGGAAATCATCGATTAAACCAACTTCTTCTACAATAGTTCCCCTAACATAAACCTTCTGTGATTCTTTGTTACTAATTATAAAGCGAATTATTCCTTCGCTAACTTTTTTTAAATTCAGTACAATAGGAACGATTTCTCCTTTTTTGGCAATTAAAACTTCCGAGATGCGGAATTGTTTTAACGTCAAGCATTTTTTACCTAATTGCTCTCTAAAAAAACTATATAATAATTCAACATAAGCATCTGTTGGTAAAATGTATTCATTGAATACTTTATGATCTCTTAAACATGGTGTATTTGCGATACTTAAGTGATATTCAATATCAGATTCACTATCCTTTTCTATATTTCCAATGATAGCAACTGGCTTAAAAAAAGAATTAATACTACCATTTCCTTCTTCTTGTCTGTTGCTTTTAATTCTATAATTCGAACCCAAATAGGCATACAACTCAGATAAAGTTGGGTAACTGTAGAGTAAGGATGTCGGGCATTGTGTACCAAACTCTTTGTTTATTTTCTTGACAAATTCTACACCCAAAATAGAATCTAAACCTAATGATACAAAAGTATCTGTACCCGAAACTTCTTCTTTCTCTAAGTATAAAAGTTCTGCCAGAATATTTTTTAGCTCCTCTTCTTCAAATACATTTATAATTTCCTGTTCAATGCTTTCTACAAAAGACTCTTTTGTTTCGTTAGTTGCTGTTAATTCAAGACTTGATATTATATAATTACTTAATTCTTCTACATTAGGATAGCTATAAATTTGTGATGCAGGAATTGAAAGCTGCCATTTTTTATTGATTTTCTTCACCAATTCTACTCCCAAAATAGAATCTAAACCTAATGTTACAAAAGTTTGTGTGTCGTCTATTTCAGATTCTTCCAAATACAATAACTCTGATACCAATAGCAACAACTCCTTTTGAATAGTAGGATGTTGAGCGCTATAATTATCTTGTACTGCGTAATTTTTATCGCTTTCTTTACTTGATAAAGATGTTTTGTTCTCGCGAGTGATTAAAACCTCGTCACTGCTGTCTATTACCTGTAAGTATACTGCTAATTCTTTTACAGTTGGATGGCTATACAATTGTGCTGTTGCAAAATCAATATTCCATTGTTTTCTGATTTTTTTCGTGAATTCAACTCCTAAAATAGAATCTAATCCCAGTTCTACAAAAGTCTGGTCGGGTCCTAATTCTTCCGGGGTCACATATAATAAATCACATAGAAGTTCATTTAGCTTTTTTTCATACCTCTCCATTAGAGTTTCAGTCGATAGTACTTCCGTTTCATTCTCAATAGTAATTTGCGGATCACCAAAAGTTTCGATTGGTTGCAACTTAATTTTAACAATGTCTTCTTTTTTATTCGGAATAGTTGGTTGGACTAGTATCTTAAATGCATTTGCTAACTCTTTTACCGAAGGATGACTATACAGCTTTGCCGTACTTACGGAAATCCCTAAAGCTTTATTTATCTTTTTTATAAATTCAACACTTAAAATAGAATCTAAACCTAACTCTGCAAACGTCTGATCTTCCTTAATTTCTTCCTGTTCCAGATACAATAAATCTCCTAATATTTGAGATAATAGTAATTCTAAATTCTCTCCCAGATAAGGAGATACGGAAACAACTTCCTTCGCAACAGCAGGTATTTGGTTTAAAGGCACAAGCTTAATTTTAGCTGCAGTAAAAATCTTCTTTGATTCCATGGAGGCTACTACGTTTTCTTGGGGAGATATAATCGTTTCTTTTGTAAGCTCTGCTTGATGTATAATTGAAATGGTTTGGTTTTCTTTTCTTTCAATTTTTTTTCCTATCCAAAATCTTTTCTTAGCAAATGGATATATTGGCAATGCGATCTTTGAAATTTGAAGCTTATCATATAATTGTTCCCATTTTACAATTCCTCCTTTACTCCAAAACATCGCTAGTGCCTCAAAATTTTGTTCGATTATATACTGCTCTGCTATGGATTCCTCTTTATGAACCTCTTTGCATTGTTTTATATTTTCTATATAGTACAATGCTGATTCTTTCTTTTCTTTCGAAAGGAAGCTTTCTAACTTATTTATTAAGTCATTATAATCTTTATATGTAAATGCTAATCGCTCTGCAAATTCTTCTTTGGCTGTTTGTAATGTATAGGCAAAAGAAGCTAATTGGATTACTTCTTGCTTTTGGATCCAGTTATACATTTCATGAGCATATCTTTCTAAACTTTCTTGGTTTAAAGCTGATAATACAAACACCTGCATCGGTAGCTGAATGTATTTGTCCATATCTAATCTCGGATTCTGATCATATGCTTCGATTACTACATGCGCATTAGTTCCTCCTATCCCAAAACTACTAACTCCTGCTCTAAGGGGCACGTTAGTAGATGATTTCCATACTTGTCCCTCAGTTTGAATTCTAAAAGGACTGTTTTCTAATTCGATATGTGGATTTAATGTTTCAAAATTTAATGTCGCAGGCAAATATTGGTTTTGCATTGACAACAGCACTTTTAATAATCCAGCAATTCCTGAAGCAGCTTCCAGATGTCCAATATTGGTTTTAACAGACCCTAAACTACACCACTTTGTTACTGAATCAGTATGCTGCATTTGTTCAAAAGCATCTTTAAGTGCTTTAATTTCAATAGGATCTCCCAGTTTTGTTCCTGTTCCATGTGCTTCTATATAACTAACCGTTTCTATCGGAACAGCAGCTTGCTTGTAAGCATTAGTTATTAATTTTTGTTGTTGAAACGGATTAGGTACCGTAATTCCTCCTGAATAACCTCCATGATTAACTTCTGTACTTTTAATTATTCCTAAGATTTCATCCCCATCTTCCTGAGCTTTATCTAAAGGTTTTAAAAGCATTACAACAGCACCTTCTCCCCTTACATAACCGTTTGCTTGTATATCAAAAGTGTGACATTTTCCATCTTTACTAAGCATATTTGCATTACTGTACGCTATACTTTTTGTCGGATGGCACATCAAATGAATTCCTCCCACAACTGCTTGATCGCATTGTTTTTGTTTCAACGCTTTTACTGCCTCAGCTATAGCTACTAAAGATGAAGAACAAGCTGTATCAATACTCATGCTTGGCCCTTCAAAATCATAAAAATAAGAAATACGATTCGCTAAAAGAGCAATTGCATTACCGGTAACAATTCCTTCTTGTGTTGCGTCATTTTCTGTCACTACACGTTCATAATCACTACCACTTACCCCAATAAACACGCCGGTATTACTCTTCTTATAATGACTTGGTTTTTGTTTTGCATTTTCGAACAACTCCCAAGTTAATTGTAAAAGCATTCGCTGTTGCGGGTCCATTAATTGAGCTTCTCTGGGAGAAATTTCAAAAAATAAAGAATCAAAACTGTCTATGTCGCTTAAATAGCCTCCATAATTTATTCCTTCATATTTATTCTCAATTCCTTCAGGCCAAATCCATCTACCTTCCGGTGTAGTTGTTATTGATGAAATGCCATCTTTAAGATTCTTCCAAAATAACTCGGGAGTATCGGCATTAGGCAATCTGCAACAAGTACTTATTATAGCTATATCAGAACTATGGTTTTCATTTTTTTCTTCTATCTTCTGATCTTCACTTACAGATTTCCCTAAGCAATACGATACAATTTGTTTGACTGTATACAATCCGAAGAATCGACTTGGATTTGTTTTTAATCCACACTCCAGATTAAGATACTCTGATAGTTCGGTATAAATGATTGATTCTACACCTAATTTGCGTAAGTCTGTATTTAAATCGACTTCACTACTTTCATAAACCGAATTAAAAAAGCCGATAATAATATCCGAAAGTTCTTCGGACGCTATTTTTATATTGCTATCAGCGATTTCTTCGTGAACTTTCTTGGGAGTTTCTGTTACTTCATTTTTAACAGACGCATTTTTTTTATCATTCTGTAAAATTTCGTTTTCTTTCTTTACCCTTTCTACAATTTCACTTGCTATACTTACTTTTTGATTTAGCTTCTTTACCGTAAAAATCTTGGCAATAATTTGACCGTCTTTTTCCCTGTACAATGACGATGTTAATCGTATGGTTAAATCATCTACCAAAAGGGCTTGATCAAGATGATATATTAATTTTTCATTAGGATTAGCATTTCCATAATAATGAATATCTCTCGCAGTACAAATAGCATGAATTGCCCAGTTTATTTTTTCTCCATCTACAAGAATATGCTCTTCAAAAAAATGGCGTTCACATTTATCACTAATATTTGGGTAAGAAGCAAAATATAACAGCCCTACGCCGTTAATATCGTCGTAAGGTTCTACTTCATAAGTTCTGGTAAACAGCGGTTCTGCCAGTATAGTAAACTCTGAATCATAAAAATAATGCTTGTTAGACGTTTCTTCCTCGGCAGTAGGTAAAGAAGCTATGTGATTCTTTACATTAAAAAAAGCTTTAACGTATTTAGGTATTATTTTTAATAATGGTACTTTGGAATCGTCTTTTTGAACAGGTGTCCCTTTGACTAAATTTTGATTATCGTCATTCTTTCTCGCTGAAAAAATTGAGATCATTGAGGTTTGCAAAGTGCTATCACTTGTTCTGTTTTTTACAGTTCCATTGCTTAAAAACATTTTAGTTTTAAACTGCTCTAAACAGGACTCGATTATCGTTTCATCGTTCTCTACAAATCTTTTTAATCCTATATCGTTTTGGCAACTCCATTGTATTCTAACAAAACTGGCATAAAGACGTTCACCATTACTATCAAAGATAGCATCAGAAGGAGCTCCCAACCCTTTTGATATCATTTCCCAATGAATATCCCCTAATTCTTTTAAAAGCCAATTCTCAGACATTCTCCCATATAACATCTGAGGGATATTTAGAGAGTAATCTCTTTTTAAACAGTAAGTATTCATTTTTGGATGATTTTGCCTTTTTTTATTATAGAAGTAAATTCACATTGATTATTAAAGACACTATAAACATTTAAGCTTTTAATCTCATATACTGGGCGTCAAATCCCACTTGATTTGGTTCTACATTTCACAAAACTAATTTTCAATTCTATATTCTTTATAGCTTAATATTACGTAACCATCAAATTCATTAATCAGTTTCTTTAACAAATAAATAGCACTTAAACTATATATTGAGCTATTGAATTTTTATTGATGAGACTATTAAAATAATTTGGTTCATTTGCATTAGTAACGACACAAGGCAGACTATTTTGTTTCTGGTACTCCCTAAGAACTCCCTCTCTTTTTAATGCCCTTATCTTTCTATACCTTATAACCAAATCAATGTTATATAACACTTTATTCTTACCTATAAACTCAACATTTATATTTTTCGGGCACAACCAGCTTTCTATTGTACAACCTTAATTTAGTAACCATTTTGAAAGATCATGTAAGACTCTTCATTTCTATTCTAAACTATTTTCTACAAAGTCTAAATTTCCCTTAAAAACATTAATTTTTAACGTTTAGGCATAATCGATTTTACGCGAAAATAACAACAACATCTACTTAAAAATTACGGGCTTTTGATATAAAAATTACGGGCTTTTATGATAGTTCCAATTTTTAAATAAAATAAAATCAACGGAAAAGTCAGATCGTATTTTGTGATTTTACTATTCCTATTGTATTCTAAATATCGATTGATATAATTACTAAGGTTCGAGTCTTGTTAGGCCTAGGAAACAGTGAAAATTATAGGATTTCACTATAGGCTTTCCTCTTATAGCAGTAGAGAACCGATTCAGTTAAATTCTGTTTATAATAATCGAGATGTGCAAAGTCAAATATGGCATCAAATGCCTCAGATGGATTTCCTGCCACGAACCCAGCCCAAAACCTTGTTTCGAAGGGTACTTTATTCTTTTTCATAGCGGCGAGATTTAAAATTGAAAAGTGAAGTTCCACTCTTTCAAGAGGATAATCAATTCCATTTAAGCAGGATATCAATTCTATGCTATCGCGTTCAAAACCCTTTTAAGATCGAAGGCAAATTGTTTCGGATAGTACATTCTCATTACTTACTAAATCTAAAAATTATATTTCAATTCCATAATTGGCAAGCAATAAAAAGTAGGTCCAAAAATTAAAGAAATTTCGGAAGAACAAGTAAAACTACCTATACTCATTTGCAGGATAAATTTTAGATTTGTCAAGATGTACAACCCATAGTGGCTAACTATTGAGCTGTTAGGGTTGTCATAGTACCCCCTAATATATGCGATTTACCTACTTAGCGTAACAAACAAACAATTACTAAATATGGACAACAAAAAACGAATCGTTGAAAAACCTACTGCAAACAACGTAAAATGTTGGGACAGCAGTGGTAGTACTGAAATAGTAACACAGCGTCTTAAAGAGATGTTTGTAGAAATGGGTCAAAAAACCCGAATTGAAAAAGGGCAAAATCCAGCGGAACGTGCTGTTTTCAGAAAACAACATGGTATCACTTATGGGCAGTTCGTGATCAATGAGGATATCCCTGAAGAATTCAAAATAGGCATTTTTACCGGCTCTCGTTATGACTGTGCTGTTCGTTTCTCCAGTGATACAGGCACTACTTCACCTGACTTACACACCACTATTGGAGTGGGCTTGAAGTTGTTTGGAGTGGAAGGACCAAAACTTTTTGGAGAAGGCCCTACTGCCGATTTCATTTTTCAGAATATCGATCGCTTTTTTGCTAGTGATGCGCAGCAAATGTGTGCGTTTACAACCGCTGGTGCTATTGATAGGGATTACGATACTTATATCAACAAGCATCCTGAATTGGCCAGTATTTTGCAAGCTATGCAAAAAGAAGAGGCTAGTGTTTTAAGTGCCGGTTACTGGGCTATTTTGCCTTTTCAACTAGGGGAAAATCAAATTGTTAAATATCGTTTGGTTCCGGATGACACCTATAAAGGCGCACCCTTTGATGATGATAATTATTTACGATTGGATTTAGAAAAACGTTTACGCAATGGAGATGCTACTTTTAGATTTGAAATCCAATTGCGTACCAACGAAGCAACCATGCCTCTTAATGATGCACAGGTAGTTTGGAGTACTGAGGAAAGTCCGTACATCTGTATTGCTAAGTTACATTTACCCCAACAAGATGTAACAGCAATTGGTCAGTCTGAATTTGGAAGTAATCTTTCATTCAATATTTGGAGAACTTTAGAGGCTCATAAACCATTGGGCAGTATTGCAGACGCTCGAAAAACTGTTTATGCTGCTAGTGCTGAAGCCAGGCATCAAGCCAATGGACAACAACTACAAGAGCCCAATATTATAAATCCACATTTTAGAGGCAATACAGACGAGGATAGTACTTGTATTGTTAGAGCTGGTATCTATCCTCCTATTGGTGTGATGCGCGTGGGAAATAGTGAAGAGGAGTATTTCATAGGGCCTTTAGTAGACGAACCGGAAGCAAAAGAGGATGTGTATGCTTATCGTGATAAAACAGGAGCGATAAAACGTCAGGCTGCTCAGTTCCGAATTTATGGCTTCAATGCGGCTGGAAAAGCTATCAAAGAATTGACGATGGATAATGCTAAAATTACTTGGCATTCGCATTTGGCCAATCAAAAATCATCTTGGTATCAATTCCAAATTGCCTTAGACATTCCAGATGCCTCCGATCCCAATGTTCCACCTTCTTTACTAAGAAATATTGATGTAAAAGACCGTCGTCAGTTATTGATTGATTGTGGTAGTGAAAGTATTTCAAAACCTAATATTACTGAAGGGAAAGAATTCACCGGAAAATTCATGGGAAAATCGGTTTATTTAGGAGAAATGCACACAGATGAAAAAGGGCGCCTAGTGATGCTGGGCGGTCATGGTAAATCGAAAAACATTAATGGTGATCGAGCTATTACCTTTGCCAATAATGAAGGTTGGTATGATGATATGTCAGATGGTCCTGTTACAGCCACAGTAGAATACGAAGGAGTAGATCTTGCTGTAGATCCTGCTTGGGTGATTTGCGCTCCACCTGATTATGCTCCTATGCAAAAATCGGTTCGTACTATGTGGGATTTAATGCGCAGTGTTGCTGTAGAATCGGAAATGTTAGTAAGGCCTGCAAGACCTTCTTTCTCTAAAGACATCTTACCTATTTTTGAAAGAATGACCAATTTACAATGGGTAAATGCAGGATTTGCAGCTGCCTTTGGATGGGGAGGCCAATTTAATTATACCAGTGCAGCATGGGTAAAAAAACTAAATGACCCTACTTCTGCCAACTTAGAAATGCGTCGTACTATTTCCAATAATTTCCGTAGGTTTGATCAATCCGGTGCGCAAGCTCCACAGCTATGGCCTTGGTTATATGGTGATGCAGTTGCCATTCCTACACAAGGTTCTGTACGTCAACATTCAACCTTATCGCATTTGCAATTGGAGTTTTTAGATCAATGGGTTGAAGGTGATTTTGATGCTGATTTTGTAGATACAACAGGCTGTCCTTATATTCCACCTGTTAAAAAAATTGATGATTATCCTATTGCTGAACAACCCGATATGTTAACTAAAGCAGCTATGGATTTCTGTTTGGCAGATGCTTTTCATCCGGGTTGTGAAATGACTTGGCCTATGCGAACTTCTGGTATGTATATGGCTCCTTTCCGATTGAAACACGCTCCTAAAACACCAAAAACCGATTATCATTATTATGGTTCTACTATGAATAGTGATGTGTTGACTTTACCTGCTGGTCCATTATTAGGTGGTCAAGTACCTGGAGGTGTAACGAGATGGATGGCTATTCCCTGGCAAACTGATACGGCAAGTTGCAGAGATGGTTATACTACTGCATACGATCCTTATCTACCAACATTTTGGCCTGCCAGAGTTCCTAATAATATTTTGAGTGAAGAACGCTACAAAGAAACTTTAGATACACACTTAGCAGAAGAAACCCGTAGAGAGGCTTTTGCATATCGTTATTTTTGGTTAGATGATTTGCCATTAGATGGTGAAGATCCAACACAAACCAATCAGATTAATGCTATGGTGAAATATTTTGACAAGTTGGCGATTGTGCAACCGCGTCCGGGTGTACCTGATAACGCTAATTTTCCACCGGAAATGCAAATTGGTGTAGTTCCAAATGAGGAACAAAACCAACTGTTGTTGCAAGAGACAGAAGTCCGATTGAGAAAAATCTTAAATGACAACAAACACTTGGATAAGAAAGAAGAATCTTTATTGCATATTACTTTAGAGCATTTGTCTAACGAAGGTTTGTTTACTGAACAAATTGTAATTGAAAGCACGCGCGAGCAACTGGTACAATTGATTCAAGATGAATTGGTTCAGGATGAAGCTTTAACAAGTGAAGTTCAAAAACTAGTTGATTTATTAGCTTCTAAAGCTCATAAATTAACCAAAACAAGAACCGTTCCTCATTCCAGACAACCTCGAAAAGAGGTGGGTGTACCTGAACAATCAGTTCGTTTCCAACGTTTTATTCCAAAATAACACTAGGTTTGGCGACAGAAAAAACAGATATATTAATTATAGGTGGTGGCATTGCAGGTTGCATTGCCGCCATTTCTTTAATAGATACTTATCAGGTAACATTAGTTGATAAGCTTCATGAACCTACTGAACGGATTGGAGAATCCTTAGCTCCTGCTTCGCAACGCATTTTAAAACAATTGAATTTATTGGAGGGTTTGGAAAACCAAGTAGACACTTTGTATCAAAAAAACGTAGGCATGCAGTCCTATTGGGGAAGTAATCAAGTATATCTTCTGGATGATTTAAGAAATCCTGATGGTTTTGTTAAAAATTTGGATCGACAAGCTTTTGAATCCTATTTAAGAAAAGTTGCAGAAGCTCGTGGAGTTCATTGCTTGTGGGGTTCCAAACTGCATAGTAGTTCTTATGAAGATTCTCATTGGCAAGTGCAACTAAGAGCTGGTGATACCTCTTTATCAACTTCTACAATTTCAGCCTCTTTTGTTATTGATGCCAGTGGGCGTCAATCACATTTTGCAAAGAGCTTGGGCATTAAACGACAAGTGGAAGATAAATTGGTTGCTTGTTGGGTTACTTTACCTAATAGCAGAACAAATACCATGAGTACCATTTCAGCTAGTGAAAACGGATGGTGGTATAGTGCTGTTGTTCCTAATGACAAACGGGTGGTGGCTTTTCATACCGATGCTGATTTAGTGGTTAAAAACGAACTTAAAACTACTACCTCATTTTTGGAATTGGCAAAAGAAAATCCTGTTATTTTATCTTTACTAAACGAACATGAAAATGCTATTGTTTTTAAAGGTACAGTTGCCGCTAATTCTACTAAATTAGAACAAGTAGCAGGGCAACAATGGGTAGCTTTAGGTGATGCAGCATTAAGTTTTGACCCCTTATCTTCGCAAGGCATGTACAATGCAATGGCCAGTGCCATGCAATTGCAAAATTTAGTATTAAAGTATGGATTTACTGAAACACTACAAAAAATACATACCGAACAAACGGAGCGTATTTGGCACCATTACCTAAACCACAAAAGTATTTTTTACCAAGCGGAAACCAGGTGGAAAACAGCTGCTTTTTGGGAGAGACGATTGTAATGGTTACCGTTAGAATGAGGTTTATATTAATGCAAACTGCAGTTTTATAAAAAGTACGACCTGGATCAAGTGAGTAAAGAATTCTAAAAGCGTAAAATTATTAGGTCCGTTGTTATTTTTGTTAAGGTTTTGTCTCGTTCTTCGAAGAGTTCTTGTGAAAAAGGCGAAGATCTCTAACTTTGTGCATTTTTTTTATCTGTTATAAAAACGTTAGGTCCTCAAAAGTCTCTTGCAATTTACGGTTATGTCCCAGATAATAAAACATAAGACGTTATGTTAGTAGGTTCAAAATCATTTTTTTTTGATATAACATTTACAAAATTTGCTTACAGTCGGAGACTTTTAGAGGTTTAAGGTTTTTAAAACTTTTTTTAAAAGCACAAAGTCAGAGACGTTTCCTCGCTTTTCACAAGAACTCTTCGCAGAACGTTTTTTTTATATACTAGATTTTGAATCAACTCTTTTTTAAACTTTTTTATAAATACTTAATTTACCGTTTCCCTAATGTCTCTACCTGCGCCCCACTTTGGAAAAATGTTGTTTAATTTAAAATTATACTGTCTAAATAATTAGTATAATTTATCTTAACAATATTTATAAATTAGTAAAGATATTTTCTATATTCGCCAGAAATAAATACTAACTTATTGTATGAAGCTGATTAAATTTGGTTCTCTTGAAGCAATTGTATAGCTCCAATAAATAAGTTACAAGAAAGTGCCTAACCAGATTCATATGACCTTAACTACCTTTATTGTACTTCTTTCCTTCACAGTCTGTTTTATCGAAGTTTATTCAGAATTTCATATTCGAAACTATGGCACATTTCTCGAACGATTAGTTTACCTATTTAGCATTAAAACACTTTTTACATTACTAAAATTAGGATGCTTCATATCGTTCGTATATATTCTATTTGACTTCAAATTCGTTAATAATGTTGCTGTACACGCTGAAAACTCTATTGTCAAAATCGCGTGGCCATACTGGTTTTATTATCTAATTGGCCCTTTCGCTTTTGCGTTCTTTACAATTTCGTCCAATTCAAAAGAATTATATCGTCAACTTCGAGGGTTTAACATTGACAATGAAAGAATTGATAACTTTTTCGCCAGTATAAAGTACTTAACAATCCGATTAATTTCTTTTGTTCTTAGTTTCTTAATTTTCAAATATGTTTTTGAGCTTATGCTAATGTTGCATGAATATTATATTGAAAAAGGTCTTTACATTTTCGATTGGCTAGTTTTTGACTTAACAGACGTTGATAATTATAACAAAGGCGTTTACTTTTCGCTAGCTCTAACTATAACTATTTTCTTATTATTCAATAATGCATTTATAAAAAACAATAGCGATACTTGGAGATTTAGAGAGATAAATTTTGCATATCTAAAATACTTGTTTATATCCCTAATTTTAGCATTGGGACTGTTTTTTGGTTTTTTTTCAATCTTTAATGGTTTCCACAATCTTATTAACAATGGAGTGTCAGAATGGATTACAAAAGAAAATGTTTTAGGCATTCTACCTATTAGACTATCCTCAGTTTTGATAGTATATTATCTCTTAACTTATATATATGCAGAGGTACTACATAAAAAACTAGGTAGTTTTCTACTTCTTGCTATTCTTCCAATTCGGCATATTTCTAATAATTATACAAGTATAAATTTTTCCAAAAGCGAAACATTATTTTTTGCGCAAATTGGATTTTACATCTTAAATATTGCGTTAGCTGAATTCTTCATCATAATCGGATTTAAAAGCGTCTACTTAAGTATTTTAAACTTTACAATACTATTCATTTTAGATGATTTTAAAATTATCAACGATTATTCAAATGGCATGCAACGTGTAATGCCATGGCACTTTCTAAGAATTTGTCTATTTAATGTAATCATGTTGATGGTTGCGATAACATTACTCGCCTCACGCGAATATTATTATATCCTTGTGCTTTATATTATACTATTTCTTATTTTGTTTCGATATTATATAAAAAATGCTGGTTCAATTTCAATTAGAAGTAGTACCTTCTGGTAACAACGGTTTCGATAAATGGCGTGCAATGTGATAAATTCCCACGCTCCCTGAAGAGTTCTAATAAAAAGCTAGCAAATGTCTCTGACTTTGCGCAATTTTTTTATCTGTTATAAAAACGTTAGGCTCTCAAAAGTCTCCTGACTATTACGATTATGTTCTAAATAATAAAACATAAGACGTTAATAACAACAATTAGAATGGATACTAATTAATGGCTATGTAAAAGTAGTATCAAAATGATAAAACCTTATCATTTTGATACACCAAGGCTTAAATACGCTCTATACAATTTGAGTTAGTAGTAAAACAGCAATAAAAAAAATGATACTAAACACCATTACATTTATAACCTTTTCTTTGCGCTGCATCGACTTATTGGACATATAATCCTTTGTAATTTCCCTGCTTCTTGTTTTATTTTTTTTCATATCGTGTGAGTGTGTGTTTGATTGCGTCAGAAAAAACACAAAGCCTATGCCAAAAAAAAAAATATGCTTTATTTGGAGATCCTACCTAAAATGGAAAGGAATATTTTGCGCAAAGCCACCAATATTCTCTTAGGTAAGGCACGGCTTAAATTTAAATTTATAAAACTGCAAAGGAGGACATAATTTGTTCTGAATTGTACCTTATTTCTACCTCGATAGCAGCAAGCACTAGATTGTTATTTTCTGCATCGGAGCGCTGTCTTGTTCTGTAACAACAAGCAATACCAGTATCTTTAATATCGCTTAAACCCAATGTCATTAAGTTAAGAATTGTTAAAGAAAGTCTCACGCAGATTTTAGCGGAATCAAATAGAAAAACCCGCAGAATCTGCGTGAAAAATTTTCTTAGCTTAATGACATTGGGCTTAAACCAACTGACCAAGCATTAACAAATCACCACTCATTTTCCATTCAGACCGAGGTATACAATACACTTGTGGGTAATTAGTTACTATATTAAGTACTTGAAAGTTAATTACCACTAAACTTCTATATTCGTTGCTTACAGTAATTCTTTTAATACTTTTTTACCATTTTCATTATCCGGATTTAATTCAACCGATTTTTGATACATCTTAATCGCATCATCTTTTTTACCGCTTTGGAGCAATGCCTCCCCATAGCTATCATATATATTTGAGCTATTTGGAAAAATTAATGCCGCTGAAGCGAATGTTAGCAAAGAATTGTCTGTTTTTTGAAGTCTAAGAAATTGATATCCCAATCTATTAAAATCTCTCTCTGTTGCTTCGTAAGTGTCTGGATTTTTTAAATATTCTCCAATTAATTCATTTGCTTTTTCTTTTTTTCCACTTTCAAGCAAACTGCCGTAGACTCTCGAGAGATTCTGCAATGGCATTTTATAAGGTTTCTTATCTATTAATTTCAAAACTTCATTGGCTGTCACAAAAACCGGATTTGCTGTATTAGACAGCAAAATGACCGTGTTATTTTTAGTAATGTTATGCATCAAAATTGAAGTAAGTCCAGTAATGAGTCCATCATGAAAAACTATTTTTTCATTAGTATCAGTAGTGTAGATTTGCCATCCCAAACCATAGGCTATCTCTTTTTCGCCCAAACGATAAGAAGCAATTTTTCCATTATTAAGTTTTGTCGGCGTCAGTGCTTCTTCTAATTCTTTCTTGCCTAAAAGCTGGTAACTAAATAATGCTTTTTGGTACTTATGCAAATCCAGAGCGGTACTTACAATACTTCCACCTCCATAAAAATTGCTTTTCTCATAGATTAAAAAAGTTTCTTTTAAGGTTTGAACATTCACTACGTCCGTAGAATAAAAGTTTGGATAAGTGTACAATTCTACTTGATTTGGTTCTTTAAGCTTTCTATTTTTTGGAAGAAATGAATCTTTCATTTTAGCAGGAATGAAAACATTTTTTAGCATATAATCTCCAAAACTAATTCCGGCTATTTTTTCTACTATTAATGCCGCAAGACAGAAATTAACATTATTATATTCCCATTTGTCTCCTGGAGCAAACGAAAGTGGTACTTTATTATCAATTAATGCCGGTATAATGTCTTCATTAGAAAAAATTCTTTCCGGATTTTCTTTTATTGCCTTATCAAATAGATGATATTCTTGCCCTAATCCGGAAGTATTGCTTATCAGATGCCTGATACTAACATTTGGATAAGGAAAGTTCAGAAGATATTTTTGTACTGGATCATCAATCTTCAATTTACCTTTTTGTTTAAGCTGCAGAATTGCTACCGCAGTAAACGTTTTTGATACCGATGCAATTGGAAATTGCGATTTTTCATTGATCTTTTCTTTCTTATCGATATTGGAATATCCATAAAAATTTGAAAAAGTATTTTCTCCTGATTTGGAAACTAAAACACTGCCGTAAAAAAGATCATTTTTAGCAAGCGTTGAAAAGAAATCTTTTATCTCTTGTCCTGAAATAGTACTTGTAAAAAGTAAAGCTGTAAAGTAAAGAAATATTTGTTTTTTCATTTTGATTGATTGATTGATTGATTGATTGATTGATTTTAAACGAAAATAATAAAATATTATTACTACAATCGTTTTTCCGGATCTATATCCCAGTTGTTTTGTAGAAAACTTTTCCAAATCATACCAAAATGGATTAATCTTGTCACGCGAAATTCTTGCACTAATGTACGCTAAGACACTGGCCGAGGGCATACACGGCGTCTGTCATGATAGACCTTCGCGGAGAAGAGTCATTGACAATTAAAAAATACTTCATTGGCCAGCAGTGTGTTGAACTGAATTTAGAACATAAAATCAACCCAAATATTCCTTTAAAATACTGCTTTTCTAACTCCCCAAAAAATCAAATGCAAAATAAATTTTAAAATTATGTTTATTTAATTGATATATCAATTATATTTGTATCAAATAAAATAAAGATGAAAAACAATACCCCAACAGGAACAGTACTTTATTCGCTGGAACAAGCCATAAAAGAATACAGAAAAATTTCGCAAAAAAACATCAGCAAAATTGTAACCGATATAACTGTTGATCAATGTTTAGTGCTAATAATCCTCAATAAAAACTCTGATTATTCTCAAAAAGAAATCGCTAATCTTATTTTTAAAGACAATGCTTCCATTACAAGAATAATTGAATTAATGGTGAAAAAACACTATCTAAAAAGGGAAATAAATGAATTTGACAGAAGGAAATTTAATCTCAAAATAACTGAAAAAGGACAAAATACCATAGAGCTATTATCACCTGTAATAACAAATAATAGAGAAACTGCTCTAAATGGATTAACTACTAATGAAATTGAATTCCTTGACAAAATCCTCAATAAAATAATCTCCAATTGTAAAACCAGCTAAAATGAAACGTATCATCACTTTATTGCTATTAGCTTTAACAACTTCTTTTTATTCGCAAAAAACAATAGCGACAAGAACAGAAGTCAATCTTACTGAATTAGAAAAAAAAGATATTTTAGACTCGCTAAACAAAAAGCTTATAGAATTTTATATACGCCCCAACGCGGTACAAAATATAAAAACAAAGTTGAGTGAAAACTATAAAAAAGGCAAGTATAATAAAAGTTCTGATCCAAAAGAATTTGCCTCCATGCTCACAACAGATATTGTAGATATTAGCAAAGATTTGCATTTTAATGTAATTTATGATCCACAATGGATAAATGATCAATTGAAAAGCAAAGATGATCTTTTACGAAAAAAAATTAAAGCTCAAGAACTAACAGAGGCGAAAAAAAAGAATTTTGGTTTTCAACAAACACGAATATTGGAAGGAAATGTGGGCTATCTGGAATTTACCTATTTTCACGATCCGGTCGAAGCAAGTGAAGTTGCAACAACCGCGTTACAGTTTTTAAGCAACACTGATGCTTTAATTATAGATTTGCGTAAAAATAATGGTGGAGCAATGGAGATGGGGCAATTTATCAGCAGTTATTTGTTTTACAATAAAGATTTACCGCTCTATAAATATTATTATTACGAAAGTGGGAGAAAAAAAATAGATCGAGAAATGTGGTTGTTGCCTTCTGTTCCCGGCAAACGATTAGATGAAATTGACATTTATATTTTGACAAGTGGCGTAACTTTTTCCGCTGCTGAATGGATGAGTTATTCTCTTCAAAACCTAAAACGTGTCACTATTGTTGGGGAGCAGACAGCTGGTGGCGCCCATCCGATTGATCGAAAAATAATCACGAACGGCTTTTCTGTAAACATACCTTTTGGAGAAGTAACAGACCCTATTACAAAAACAGATTTTGAGGGTCGCGGCGTCACTCCGGATGTACTATGTAAAAGTGAAGATGCTGTGAATGTAGCTCATCTTTTAGCCTTACAAAAATTATCATCAAAAAATAAAGATTCATTGCACCCTATTGATTGGATTATTCCGGTTGTTAAAAACAGACAAAAACCAGCGATTATAGATTCCGAAATTCTAAAATCATATCAAGGAAAATATGGGAAAAGTGAACTGGTCTATGAGAATTCCAATTTGTATTATAAATGGAATAATACGGTTAGCTTTTTGCTTACCCCTTTAGAACAAAATCTGTTTCTGATAAATGGGATAGATGAATTTCGTATAAAAATAATTTTAGAAAAAAATTCCATCTCTGGAATTAAAAGAATTTACCAAGATGGACATGAGCGAATGTATTTAAAAGAATAATGTCGGTGACCTTAATGCTATAAGTACTAATAATAAGCCTCTTAATTTTATAAGACGTTTATTGTTAGTAGTATTATTTATATCAAAAATTGCACAAGATAACACTATAGCATTGTCTAAAATTTGCGATAACTTCATGCAACAAATATTGAACAACGAAACAATAATCTTTAAGATTCTTTAAAATAGTCTTCCATCGCTAAACTCCAATTTTCATTTAAAATATAACTAATGTCATCTTTAGCGTCACTTATTTCTTTTATTGAAAATTCCATTAATTCTTTATAATTAAAATCTTCAGGTACATTTTGATTGTATAGCCCTTCGACCATTTCTTTAAAAAGCAATTCGTTGTTCATCGTTTTTTCAAGATTAAAGAACGCAATATCAAAGAAAGACTTCATTTTCATTTGTAATCGGTTAAAATAATATTCATGATACAACCAAATGGCAGATTGAAGAATAGGAAAGTCGTCAGCGCTTTCCATTAATGTCCTTAACTGACTTATAAAAGAGGTATATTTAATAAAACCCCAAACGCCTTGTGCTAAAGCGGATTTATCCTTTGATGTAATTATTTGACTTAATTTTTCGAATGATTTTAAACTTTTAATAACATCCGAAATATCGTATTCACCATAACTAACGTAATCTAGCATTGCCAAAAAAACGTCAACATCATCATCATTTTTTAAGAATCTGTTTAAACTGATATATTCATTAAAAATTCGCAAACTTTCCTCGTTTGTTTCTCCATTATATTCCATTTCATTTAACGAAAATTCGCAAGTATATCCAGCTAATTTATAAGGATAGTTTATTCTGTAGTACTCCACTACAGCTTCATAAGACATTATTTTATTAATTTCTTGTCTTAGGTCATTATTGAATTTTCGAGGTATAAATCCAGCGAATACGGCAATTAATAAAAAGTTATAATACCCTATTAACTCATCCGTCCAAAATCGTTGTTGAAGTTCAAGTCCGTAATAACTTCTTTTTTTATGATCATCCAGTAAAGCATATAAGTCAATCTTTCTATTTTCTAGAATTAACTGATTTATCAATTCAAATCCTTGCGACGGCATCTTCTTTTCATAAAATTCGGCCTTTAAAGAATCGTAATTTCTGTCTGTATTTTCCATAAATCCTTAGTTTAGATGATAGACTTAAGCAAGTCCAATGGTTCTATAAAACCACTTTTGGGTTTACAAACAGAGACATGACTTGTCTCTGCTAAAACAATCGGAGCTATATCATTTAGATAAGGAATATTTCTGACTACTTTATCTCCCTTAGCATAGACAACTAATTTTGCTTTAGTACAATCGCCTTTATTTTGATTTTGAAATTCGTGAGTCCGTTCCTTTATGTAATGTATAATACCTTCCTCAGTATTATCTAAATCATTAAGAATTGGATATCTTAGTTTAGCAAAAATCCCAAGTAATCCGGTTAAACCAGGTAAAGCTTGCATTGCCAAGTTAATAATGTTTGCTCCATGATGAGCCGGTGCAAACAATGCTAAAGTAACTTTATCAGCCCATGTCTTATTCTCATTGATCGCAAATATTAAAGCTTGTCTTGTCAAAATTGCTCCGAGAGAATGAGCCACTAAAATAATCCCATTATAGTTTCTTTCAGGCAATCCTTGTGCAATGGGCAAAATATGGTTGGCTACTGGATTTTCGACAAGATTTAAAAATTTGAAAAGTTCTCCGGAATGATCACCGGCTTGTCCTTTAAAAGTATCGTATCCGTAAAAAATAATATCAGATTTTGCAAACTCTTCTTCTGAAGTAATATAAGTTGGGAAATTATTCCATGTTCCTATAGAAGTGCCACCAAAACCATGAATAAACACAATTAGATTTTTAGGCTCACTATAACTGAAAAAACCTTGCGAATTTAATCCGTGTTTTTGAATTCCAATACTAATAGTATGATTTGACATTTTCTAATTTTAAAGTTATTAGTAAAAGCTACTGATTTTCAATTCATTTCATATAAGTTTAGAAAAGTATTGAAAATTAAAAAAAAATATTCAAAAACGCGTTTTTCAACCTGTAGTATTAATATAAAAACAATAGAGTTTTAACAACTATCTGAGAATTTATAGTGAATATATTTTATAGCTTGGAAATATTTAAAAGTAAAAAATAAATTACATATACTGCACAAGTATAAATACCCTTTTCTTTATTTTAAAAATTCTTATTTACTGCTAAATAACTCGAGAGTTTGCTCAAAAATCTAATTCAAAATTTACTTTATTTACTTACTTTTTTTAGCTAATTCCATCGCGTTATACACATTTAGAACTTTTCCTGTTTTTGATAGCTCAGAGAATGGTGCTTTTTTGTCGTTTGTTCCCGGAACAATAACATTTATATCATATGCCGTACCTGAATCTAAAATAATTTGTTTAACCTCTTTTACAGTAAGTTTAGGGTAATAGGACCAAATCAATGCAGCGGTTCCACAAACCATCGGGGCTGCAAATGAAGTCCCTGATTCAAATTTATAGATGTTTCCTGCTCCGGTGGTGTAAATTTCATCGCCAGGTGCAAATAAGTCTACATTCTGCTTACCATAATTTGAAAAATCAGATACAAATTTATCCCCTAATTGTTGAGTCGTTGAGCCTACATTAATAAAATTGTCATAGATCTCCACGGTATCATCATTATTAAGGTCATTGGGGTAGTTAAGGAAATTATCTAAATTTTGGCTATCATTCCCAGAACTATGCACAAGAAGAACATTATGATCCTGGGCATATTTAAAAGCATCTATTACCCAATCTTTATGCATAGAAAACTCCTTGCCAAAAGACATGTTAATTATTTTAGCTCCATTATCTACAGCATACCGGATTGCCATGGTAATATCTTTGTCATGTTCATCACCAGATGGGGAAATGTTTAAAGGCATAATTTTCACATCAGCAATTCCTTTTATGCCAATAGCATTACTCCTATTTGCTGCAATAATACCGGATACCATCGTATTATGATCCTAAATAGTTCTTACACCCTTTATAGTATTGCTGATCTTATTATTACCGTATCCTTTTTCTAAAACCGTTGGATTGTCCCCAATAGGAAGTCGTTCATTGTATGCTAAATTTAAATTTTTATTAACTACAGAATCTAATTGAACTTCTTGATCTTTTACATCATCAAAAGTTTTTTGATTAACTTCAAGATTACTCATCATAAAAAACACAAGTGCGCCAAGATCTTTGTCATTATCATCTCGTCTCTGGCGGTATTTTTTATTATTAATTTTGTATTTATTATACATGCTGTCCAATTGCTGATAAGTATAATCCTCTTTAGGAAAAAAATGTTTTAAAGTATCTTTTACCAAGGGATAAATTGCTACACCATGTATTAAAGACTTGTGCCAGTTTTTATAATACTTATTTTTTTCCTCAAATGTTTTTAACGCTCTTTGGTATACTTTAAACTTGTACAAATCTTTAGTTTCGATTTGGGTTTCTTTTTTATCCTTAAATAATGTTTCCCATTCATTGACTATACGTACATATTCATATCGGTTCCATACCACGTAACCTCCACTTTTGGTACCTGTAAAACTCCAGCCGTTGCAATCGTCTATATACCCGTTGTTATCATCATCGATACCATTATCTGGAATCTCTTTTGCATTTGTCCAGATTACACCTTGTAAATCTTCATGTTTTAAATCAATTTGGGTATCAATAACTGCAACAATAATGTTATTATTTTTTGGCTTCTTTTTATTTTGTGCATACCATTTATCCAAAGAAATTCCAGGTATATTATCCTTTTGAAAATCCTTTTTATACCATGTTTTTTGATCTGGAATATCGAGTTGTTTTTCTGTATCTGGTTTTAGAGTAGTAACTTTTGAATGCTTCGTTGATTTACATCCTATTAGGATTACTATAAATAATGATAAGATATAAAGTGATTTCATTTTAAGATCGCGGTTTAGACAAGTTTCTGTCGTACATAATAATAGTTCCTGCCACGGCCACATTTAAACTTTTTTCGGATTTAAATTTCACTAAATAATGGCATTTATCCATTACTTTTTTGGATAAGCCATGATCTTCAGCTCCTAATAAATAAACACAACGTCTTGGATGTTCGAAGGTTTCTAAATCGCAGGCATTTTCATCTAATTCAACACCAACCAATCGCGCTCCTTTTGGTAGATTTTCAAAAAAAGCTTCAAAAGTATCATAATGAAAATAAGGAATTGCTTTTACCGCATCGTGAGTGTCGCAGGCTTGTTTGGCATATCGATTCCCAATAGTAAATATAAAAGTAGCACCTAAGTTTTGAGCAGATCGCCACAAAACACCTAAATTTTCAGGAGTTTTACCATTTTGTATCCCTATCCCAAAATATTCATTTATAAAGTTATCATTCATAAGGGCAAAAATACAAACTGTAAGTAGATAAATCAATTTTTTATTAAGTTGAAACGAAGATCCGGTATTGGTAATTCTGTATTGCAATTTTAGGAGATATCTATTAGCGAAAATAAATCCAATGAAAGTTAATGATGCGGCTTTTCGTTTAGAAACTTTTTTTTGCAGGTAAGGCCGAGTCAATTATGATTGACAAGATGTAAACCAGAAATGAATAATTGCTAAATATTAGCCTAAATAAAAAGCCGTAAATCTAAAATTTCTATACCCCTCTTCCTTCTTAAATTCTCGGTAAATAAAGGAAAAATACTTATTGCATTATAAAATAACAGCAAAGTCAATCTATCCACCTGACATCATGAAAACCTTTTAATAAACTCCATCATATCACCAATTGTTTGTATATCTTCTTTTTGAGTATTGCCGAGTGCTCTAACCTTTTCAATATGCAGCAGACTCGTTAACATTGCTTTTTGTAAACCGTTTAACGGATCTTTGCTTGTATCGGGCTCAGGAAGTAATTCTTCCAGACTTATGTGAGATGGAATATCGGGCCAATCTGTTCTTTTTTGATTGGAAAAAACCTCCGTAAATGGCAAAACACTTGGATCTTTATCTCTGTCGGTTAACGCATCCAGTCCCCATTTCTGACAAGCAGTTTTTATGAATGAGGTGTGCTCAAACTGTCCGTTGATAATCGTATTTGGTTGGATATACGAGGATACCATTATCATAGGAACTCGAATGCCCAGACGGTCAAAAGTGAAATCACACTGTCCTTTCATACCGGGAACAGGTGGTACTGTTGCAGGCGGATATACATGGTCAAAACAGCCACCATGTTCATCATGAGTGATGATAAAAAGTATTTTATCTCGCTTTGGACTATTTTTGATGGCATTATACACTTCGCGAATCAGTTCATCTCCTAATTTTACAGTTCCCGTAGCTAATTTGTGATTCACTGCAGACGGATGTTGATCATTGTGTTTGTCAAGAAATTGAGGCTCCACGAACGAATATTGCGGAAGACTTCCAAATTTCAAATCAAAGAAAAAATCAAGATGTCCGTGTGTTTTGTCTTTTCCGTCTCCAAATCCATTGACAATATTGGTGAGGCTCAGAGGCGCAATAGGCGAATAAACTTTCCATGAAACATCCTTGTCATTCATACGGTCAAAAATGGTGGGAAGAGGCCAAACCTCTTTTATCCACGAATCCATATCGCTGAAATCGCCATCAATCCCGGGAAAACCGGTTCCGTCTTCCTCAAGCGGATTAACCACTTTGCCCCCCGAACTGGCTGCGTGCCAAAACGCCCGATTGCAATAGGTTTGACTGGGCACCGCACAATACCAATGATCAAAAACTGCAAATTCCTTAGCCAAAGTAGCCATTGCCGGAATTTGGTCCGGCTGAAAACACTGCATGATTACCTCATACTGTTCGTAACTTGGGTCATCAATACCATAAGTAGCTCTAAGATTACTCTCATAATCGTTAACAAATCCGATCATCCCCCCGGGTGTGGGTACAGGAGTAGGCAGGTTGTAAGGTGGTGTCATTTTATACTCCGGCAAACCAACATTGCAAAGCGGGTCAATCGTATTAAAAAGTTGTGTATTTACATGCGGATATTCTTCACCCGGATCGGGATAAGGCACCGAATAGTTCATAGCGCGTGAAGGGGAAATACTCGTCTCTCCTGAATTATTGGTAACTCTTGGAGGAATAGGGTTCGCATAGTCAACTGTGGGGTTGTAAAGCCCTTCAAACGACTTATTCGCTGGTACTTCATCATTTTATAGAGGAAGCCTAAAAGATTGTCGAAAGAACGATTTTCGAGCATCAGAACGACAATGTGGTCAAAAGTATCCAGACCGTCAAATTGGTTTTCGTTTTCCATTTTTAACTGTTTTACATTACAACTTAACTGTAAATTAAAATAATTAAAATCAAAGTTGTACACGTAGTTTTACGTGTTTATGAAGCGTATTTTACAACTGTTAAAAAAACCAATAAATACTGTGCTCCTATTCAGAATCCAGTCCAAAAGTTTTAGGTTTTTATGAAAATTCATTCTTTGAGGTTGGGAATGGCTCTCGCAAAGTCGCGAAGTCGCCAAGTTTTATTTGTTTTGCTGATTGCTAGAAGCAATTTTCAGGAGCAAAGGATTAAAGATAAAAAAGAAGAAAAGAGGAAAAGAAACTTTGCGACTTCGCGACTTTGCGAGATTATTACATACCCACAACCTTTGGACTTGATCCCAGCTTTAAAAAACTATGAAGCCTTAAAAGGATTCAAAAAACTCATACGCTCTTTTCTCTGCATAGGAATACATCGAATTACGCAGTGGAAAAGCGCAATGTCCACCATATTTTGGCGTTTCCAGATACACATAAGCACTGTCACCCGCTATTGTTCTCGGATAACATCTTTCTCCTAAAAAAGGATCGTCAAGCGAATTAATAATGAGAACCGGAGTGGTAATATTTTTAAGCGAAAATTCCGGAGAAACACGCTGGTAATAATCGTCCCGACTTGCAAAACCATGCAGCGGTGCTGTAAAATAATGATCAACTTCGTCAAAAGATGAAATTTTATCGATCTGATCACGGTTTATAAAATCCGGAAATTGTGCTGCTTTGTGCTTTAGCTTTCGTTTAATATCTATTGTAAAATTCTTTAAGTAAACTCTGTTAAATCCTTTTTTGAGTTCTGCTGCACTAGTTGCGATATGCGTTGGAACTGAAATGGAGACTGCCGCTTTTATGCGTTCATCCATTTTTATCCAGCCCAAATAATTCAAAAGCTGCACCCCTCCCATTGAGTATCCGATTAAATATACCTCTTCAAAGCCTTTTCGTAAAACAAACTGTACTACTTCATCCAGATCATCCACAGCACCGTGATGATACAGTCTCGGAAGCCGATTCATTTCACCCCCGCAAGTGCGATTGTTCCAGGCGAAAACGGAGAAATCTTTCTCCTGAAAATAAGCTGCACAGCTGTTATTGTACGTTCTTCGCGAATCTCCTTCTAAACCATGACATAAAATAACTGCTTTTTTAGAATCCTTTAGAATAAAATCAATATTGATGAAATCGCCGTCATTTAACTCCTGTTTTTCTCTTGTGTAGCCCGGAACATCAAATTTTTTAAACAGAGCAGCATAAATAGTAGAAATGTGCCTGTTACGGTACATTATAAAAGGCAAACTATATTCTGATTGTTCAATAATTGGCATACTAAAGAAGTTTTTATGGTGCTTGATACAAATTTAAGAAATCAATCAACATGTCATTTGATACTGTCGTTTTTATTTCACTAAAACTCAAATATTTTCTATTAAAATTAATCAATCAGCATTTGAATAGTCCACGGTTTTAATCAACGGTCGGATATTATTGATTGTATAGGCTTTAACCAAAACCTTAACCGCAAAATTTTGGCTAAAGCCTTGCATCGATATCTTTTAAATCCGTTGGTTAAAACCAACAGCTATTCAAAAAAACACAAAATAGACGATTCAATAAAATAGTTTTTAAACTCAATACATTTTAATTACCTAGAGATGAATTACATAACAAAACATCCAACTTTATAATTTAATAAAAACAAAAATTTGGTCGGATCAATTACGACAATCCATGTCCTCAGTCAAAAAAATCACTATTTTTGAGTAAACCTTCATTCATTTACTATGACCGATAAATCACAACTCCGTAGTTCTATATTCAGACATCTTGACGGCCTGGCTGTTGCCCCTGTTGCAATAGCATTGAAAAACAATGGAGTTTTAGATTTTATCCTAGACAAAAAGCAACTACAGTTGGTACAGCTTACAACTGTTTTTAAAGCAAATGAAGGCTATCTGAATGTTGGTTTGAGGATTTTGGCTTCCCAAGGTTTTTTGGATTATGAAGTGAATAACAGCACTCAGGAAATTACGATCCTGACAAATGAAAAGACAGAAACAGCCTTTTCGATGTTTTACCTGTATGAAGATGTGGTTGATTTACTAAAATTTTCGATCCAGTTTCATCCGCGTGTCTTTGAGGATGAACCGTTTGAAAAACTTAATATTATCTTTGAAAAATACAAACAAAACTATGAGATTGAACAGGGCGAAGATCCGCTTGTAAACAGTATTCAAGACCAAATCTTAAAACACATAGAAGGATATCTGATTGGACCAACCATTGTCCGTTTGGCAATGAGCGGCATGTTTCATAAATATTTTATGGAGACTTCCTTCAAGCCGGAGGAATTTCATAAATCTCCTGAAAAATTTAAAAAAATATTAGACTTTTTTGTGCATCTTGGATGGTTCCTAGAGAAAAATGGCAATTATCAATTTACCGAAGTGGGTTTGTTTTATGCTAAAAGAGCCAGTGCCTATGGGGTTACCGTTTCTTATCTGCCGACCTTTGCGAAAATTGAAGAACTGATTTTTGGCGACGCGACCGTTTTAAGAATGGTAACAGAGGGTGAAAATGAAATACATGTTGACCGTGAAATGAATGTATGGGGAAGCGGCGGTGCTCACGATACTTATTTTAAAGTTGTAGACGAGATTCTGGTTAAGCTTTTTAACCTGCCAATTGAAGAACAACCTAAAGGAATACTGGATATGGGCTGTGGTAATGGTGCTTTTTTACAGCATATTTTTGAAGTCATTGACAGACAAACTTTAAGAGGGAAAATGCTTGATGAGTATCCGTTATTTCTGGTTGGTGCCGATTATAACCAAGCGGCACTGAAAGTAACCAGAGCCAATCTCATCAAAGCAGATATTTGGGCAAAGGTCATTTGGGGAGACATTGGGCGTCCCGATTTGCTAGCCGAAGACTTGAAAGAACATTACAATATCGACCTGAAAGAATTGCTAAACGTGAGGACTTTCTTGGATCACAATCGAATTTGGGAAGAGCCGAAACACATTAAATCAGACAGAATCAGTAAATCTACCGGTGCTTTTGCTTATCATGGAAAAAGAATCAGCAACAACCACATAGAAGACAATCTGTTGGAACATTTACAGAAATGGTCGCCTTACGTTCGTAAATTTGGTCTGCTTTTGATTGAATTGCATACCATAGATCCAAAACTTACCGCTCAAAATTTAGGAAAAACGCCCGCAACAGCTTATGATGCTACTCATGGTTTTTCCGACCAATATATTGTTGAAATCGATATCTTCAATGCCGTTGCCGCTGAAGCAGGATTATTTCCGGATCAATCCATTTTTAGCCGTTTTCCGGATGCTGATATCGCTACAGTGAGTATCAATTTACTAAAGGGAAACTAATGTTATTGATCAGACAATAGAAGCTTGTATTAGGGGCATTTCAATACTATTATCGTTTGCAACTACAACTGATTTTATAATCGTTCAATTTTGCAAATAAAACAACAAGCTTCTGAATTTCTGGCGTGAAGAAACTCAATTTCTTTTTTACTTTCAAAAATTTCAGCAATTAAATCATCTACATCGGCGTTTCCAACCAGCTTGGCATATATCATTTTTTGCCCTTTGTTGTAACCTATTAATGTCAATGGAAAATTTTCTTTATCTGCTTTTATAGCGGGAGGAAAATTATAAATATCAGCATACGGTTCTACTTCCTCTTTTTGAATAAATATGGGGCCGGGCTGATTGAAAATATTGTCAATCTGAAACGGACTGTGTTTCAAAACCAATCTTCTATCATTCCCGACATCAAATGGTTGTAATGAAATTCGGCAAGGGCCCTTCCCAGTTGCTACTTCTTCGTATACTTGGTTACCGAAATCATCTTTATAAGTTTGCTTGATTTTATTTGCATATTCTGTCGTTAGAGGTATAATTTTAAAATTTTTCATTTTGTTTCAATTTACAAGTTTACTCCAAATTTAGTTTGCTTTTATTGCTCACAAAATCCGAAAGTTGCTAATTCATAAACTAATAATCTTGTCGCATCGAAGAATACATTGACACTTCACCAGTATAAACAACAAAACCCGACAATTGCCGGGTTTTATTGTTATTTCTAGGTTTGAATCTATTTACTTTGCTACACCAAACATCATTACTAACTTGTTATCAAGATAGAAATTAAGTGTTTGATCAGCTACGTCAAAACGTAATTTTTTGTCATTTAAAAAAGACAGTATTTTTTGTTCTGTTTTATTCGCTTCTTCATTTAGGCAAGCCATTCTGGTAGATGCAATATTGCTAAACTGAATAGAGTTATCACCGCTAGCAGTATAACTTCCGAAAAAATTATTACAACCGCTATTTCCATTTACTTTCTTTTCGGCAATATTAAATTTAATTGAAGCTCTTCCATAATCTTGCCCAACATTTTCAAGGCTAATTAGTTTCCAGTCATTTTTACCAATATAACTCCAAAGATCATTTTGAGTAGGAATAGAAAATTCCATTATCGTTTTATTTTTTGAGTTCTTAAACTGAACAACATTTTTCTTCTTAACGATTTTGTATTTTTTATCTTTTATAGCGTCAAGAAAATCTCTCTCTACTTTCATTGCAGCATCGTTACAAGCCATTAAAGTTCCTGCCCCTGCACTAATTTGAATCCCGTTTTTAGAATTCAGTTTTTTGTATTTTGCATTAAAGTTATTGCATCCGCTTTTCCCGCTAATCGTCTCGGTAGTTGGGTCAATGGTCATATATACACTCTTTGAATTGATTGTTTTACCATTCAAACGCGTTAATATCATCTTGGTATTGTAAATCCCATTAGCCTTTGTTACCGGTTTTGTCGAAACAATACTTTTTAATTTATAAAGATAAGAAGAAGCATCTGCCGGCACAATTCCTTGTCTTTTTGTTCTGATTACTATAATTTCGTATCGGTTACCCTTTTCGAAATTAAAGCCTTCGATATGATCATAAAAAAGCTCCCAATCCTTTCCATTATCATATTTCACTTCTAAACATTCCATCGGAGCTACACCCTGACAAGGCACTTTGTTTTCTTTGACAGTCATCTTGATTGTTTCCTGCCCATAGGTAAATGCTGATACTAGCAATAGCATCATAAAAACGTACATCTTCTTAAATCTTTTCATCGTTTCAAATTTTGTAATACTCATAAGTATTTGATTATAAAATATTCAATTATAGGTGTAAAAATATTGTTGCCACCTATAATTGGGATTAAACTCGATCTGCTTTTAAAAAGCATATCGATGGCTTCTTTGCATTAATCGTGCCATTACAAAAAATAAGCTTAAAAAAATTTTCATAAAAAGTAAACAAACCCGTTTATTGATTGACTATCAGAATACAGGGCAAAATAAATTTTTCGCTACCCATCAACCCAAAAACAGTTGGCAATGATGACACCAATGACACGTCAAAATCAACTGTTCTGACTTCCGTATCGTATAGCCGACTGAAGAATAGTAAGATCGATATCTTTCAGCGTTTTGAACTTAATGCAGTACCCCGTCACACTTGCTTTGCCTAGTTTTTCTCCAAAGGTTTTTGCCAGATAGGTTTTGTCTTTAATGCCTAAAATGTACACCGAAATTCCGGTTTTATTTCCGCTGATCCCAATTTGAAACCACTCTTTAGTTTTTCCATCAGCATATTCCATAACGAAAAATCCATATCCGATATTAGGGTTAGCTACAACTTTATTCTCACTGTTTTTACCATCAAAAAACCATAGTCGACATCCCGGTAATACCTCCAGTGTGGCCCGGTGTAACTCTTGTACTTCACTTCGTTTTGGTTCCGGCAGACTGGCAATATATTCTTTGATTTGCTCTTCTACGTTCATATAAAATATACAATTAGTTGTTTCTTACTATTCCTTCCAAGTTAATACAATCTGCAAAACGTGGGATCAGCTTGTAAATTATTTAATACCTACTCTCCAAATTATTGGATTAAAATTTCTGTTTTTGCAGCAGTAAGTATCTTCAATGATTTCGCATCCTGAACAAACGCAATAATCTGGTATTCGGAAGCAGCTGCATTGCCATTCAAAACAAAATTTATGCTACCTGATTTCGAATCAGAAGGAACGGTTTTAAAATCAGTTACTATATTGTAATTGGTGAGTGTCAAACCTGAATTCTCTCCTCTTTTTATTGCAGTGGACTCCTCTTTTTTTACTAAAGCAAAACAAATTTTATATTTCACCAAAAGCACTTTACAGTCGTATTGAACCTGTATATTCGTAAGATTTTTTTCGGCTGTAATATTCAATTCAGCCAAAGGTTTCTGTTCCCGTGCTTTTTTAACAAGGCTTGTGATACTACTCTCCTGACTGCCTACAACCGATTCACTTCCGTTGATGATCAACTGCGGCGTATAAACTGAGGAATTTAATGTTGCTGCGTATTGTCTTTGTCTCTCTGAAAATTCTTTTTTGCTAAACGGATCTTTCCATCCAATATAGTTCCAATAATCTACATGAAATGACAACAGCATCATATCGGGATTATTTGCCACAGCATATTTCCCTAGTAATCTGTCGGCGGGCGGACAGCTACTGCAGCCCTGAGAGGTAAACAATTCTAAGACAACAAATGACTTAGACTCCTCTGCCTTTTTTTCTTTAAACGTAGAAAATCCCATCGAAATCAATAGTGCTATCGCCAAAAACAAATAAAAAATCTTTTTCATAACGTACAATTTTATAAGTCAAATGTACTTATAGTATGAAAATCTAATTGTCAGCCAGATTGCATTAATACTAAATATTTCACACTTCTTATATTCAACACGAATATAAGCAATTAACTTGCTACTTAGTAAAATGCTATTACACATAGTAATAATACAGGTTTAGTCTTTTTTTTGCCACGAATTACGGATCAAGTTCGAAAGTTGTGGGGAAGTAAAAATCTCGCAGAGTCGCAAAATCGCAAAGTTTTAATGAAAAAACAGAAAAAACTTTGAGACTCTATACTATTTTTAGAAATCCAAAGCGAGAAAGTAGAAAACAGAAAGGTCCAGCTTAAAAATAGGAAAAAAACTTAGCGGCTTGGCGTCTTTGCGAGATCGTGTTCCTCCAAAACAATATGTCTTGATACCGAATTACACGAATTTTCACTAAGTTATTTGCGAATTGCAAAGTAGCTTAAATCCTTTAATCAGTGGCAAAATTCCCCGCAAAGAATCTCAACAATTAATTCGTGAAAATTCGTGTAATTCGTGTTCAACTTTTTATTGCATTATTTTTGACAATACGCTACTCAAAAAGAAAAATCAAAACAAGAAACTAGTTTGTGTATGAATAACATCAATCTCCATTGGAATCATATTAATTTTTCTTTCAACAATGGTCTCGCCTAAAGAGCCAGCAATTTCACTATTAAAATTCACTGCATTAAAATTATAAGTAAGCCACTTTCTTTCTCTGTCTGAAAGCAGTGGAATTTTAGAAATCGGAGCATCAATATTCTCTTTTAAATTTTTTAACCAATTTTTAAAATTCATTAAAAAATCAGAAACAATGGCACTGTCTATAAATTTTGGAGAATGACTAACTAAAATTTCATAATCTTTATTCTCCAGTTTTTCTATTTGAAATGAGAATCCATAATTTAAATCCCCTTCTGTCTCCTCTGCTCCATAATTAAAATGAAAAGGCACATTACGTACATCAGCAGCAAAAAAGGAATCATCTTCGGAATAGCTAATACATTTATAAACCGTCTGCACTTCTTCTCTGACTTCCTGGAGAAATTCTTTTATTGATTTTTGAGCAATACTGTCAAATTCGTAACCTACCGATACCGTCTTAAAATCCAAGTCTATATTTGCCGCTATCCTGTTACAATCCTCAAAATAATGTTGAAGCAGTATATTGTACAAACCGATTAACACAGTGTATTCTGCTATCGTATTTCCAGCTGTTAACTCATAAAAATAAGAAAGATCTGAAGCGTTTATTATCATACAATCTATCGTAGAAACTTCAGAAACACTTCCTTCATAAGAAGCAATCTTGCTTATCTCTCTATGCCAATTTTCTCTAGTAGTAATCTGATTGATTTGTTGCATTGCGTCTCTGTTTATTATTAAATTATCTCACTGAAAAATGGCAAACAGGATAAAAAAAATAAGAAACCTATTACTATTTCATTCCCTCCTGATTCCATCAACCTCAGTTTCAAATGTTTATTCTAATTATTTCAGTCAACCAATTTAACACTAAGATAACAGAGATATAGGGCTAAAAATTACGGGCTTTTGACTTAATAATTACGGTCTTCAGAAACTTGCAACAACACTCCTAAATAAAACAACTAATATCACAATACATGGAGCTTCCATACCGAAACAACACTAAAAGAAAAGGAAATAGGAATTTTTGATTTGGAAGAATTATACCAAACCACTTCAATCATTGAGGTAAAAATATTGAGTTTTACCAGACTTTGCTCCATCCGGATTTTACTAAACAGGATTTAAAAATTAGAATAAGCCCTGTCGCCCTTGCGTATGAAGGTTGATCGTAACTTCGATTCTGGTTCCTTCATTTGTTTTTGAAATTACGGTAAACTTCCCATTCAAAGAATTTACTCGGTCTCTCATATTACTTAATCCAATGCCTGCTTTTCTACTTCGAACATCAAATCCAACACCATCATCTGTAATAGTCAGTTTCAGAATATTATTTTTCTTTTTACTGATTTTTACTTCACAACTTTTTGCGTTAGCATATTTATTGACATTTAAAATAGCCTCCTGAATAATTCGGTACAAATTTATTTTGTAAATAATCTGAATACTTCTCCATTCGATCCCATCATTATCCAAATAATTGAACTTGGTTTCCGTAATTTCCTTTTGATTTTCTATCAAAGCCATTAACAAGATATTAAAATCACTATGCTCCAAGAACGAGCTGTGACTTAAGCCATGTGAAACCGTGCGTATTTCATTTTCGATATTTTGCAATTCAATAATGTAATAACGTCGTTTTTCTATAATTTCTGCATTGTTCTGTGAATTAAAAAAGCCCAAATTCATTCTGACACTATAAATTTTATTCATTATGCCATCGTGTAATTCTTTCGCTATTTTTGTCTTTTCGTCTTCACGTGCTGTATTAATTTTTTCCTGCTGATCGGTCAATAATTGATAGATGACTTCATTCGCCAACTGCTCCTTTTTAAAGAATCGCATTTCCTGATTTTTATATTTCAAATAGCGAAAAAGGATAATTATTAATAGTCCCAGAATTAATACGAAGGAGGTGATTAAGATGTAAAAATTTCTCTTGGTAAGAATCTTATTTTCGTCTTCAATTCTTGACGTCTCATATTCGATTCTGGAGTACTTATCGTGTGCATTTTTCTGAATGGCATTAATGCTGTCACTTAATTTAATGTACTCATTTGTATAGTATAAGTTTTTCTTTTTATCAATTTTGTAAAGTAATCTCAAAGTGGTCAGAATCTCATTACTGCTTTTTAGTTTAACAGCCAGTCGATTTGCTTCTACCAGAATCTTAATAGATTGTACCGTATCTTTTTGAGACAAATAATACTCTCCTATACGTATCTTTTTATATAGAATATCCGGTTCTAAACCTATACTATCGACTATTTTAAGGGATTCAAAAAGCATTGAACTTACATTCTTATAATCTTTGCTTTTCATTTTTGAATAAGCCAGATTGCTTAAAACGTTCGCATACAATTTAGGCCATTTCTTCTTTAAGTCTTCGGTTACTAATGGGGTTAGCATTTTTATAGACTTATCGTATTCGCCTTCTAAATCATGTAGATTACAAACGTTAATAATAGAACTTACATTATAATTGTTAACATGAGCTTTGTCTGTAATTTTCATTTTACCGACTACTTCCAAAGCCATGCGATGGTATTTTAAAGCCTGATTGTACTTAACAAGTTTCTCCAGGCAATTCCCCATTAAAGTATTACAACTGTAAATCAGTTCGTAATCTTTGGATTTTTTTAAATATTGTAAAGCTTTAGAAATTTCAACAGTACTTTCTATATAATTACCGTCATAAAATAAAACATAGCCTTTGTTGAATAACATTCTGGCAACATTATCGTTGTCATGAATTTTATGGTATATTTTTTCAGCTCTAAGATAATAGTAGTATGCACTGTCTTTTTGTGTATTTTCATAGCAATCTCCTACAAAATAAGATGACTTTGCCATTCTGACACTATCACTAGCCAATTTTGATAATTCTAAAGCTTTCAAACTAACCTCTAAAGATTTTTTTGATTTATTAATATAATAATATTCTGACGCAATTTCTAAATAAGCATCCCTTACTGCCGAATCATTCTTTTTCTTTTTTAAGACAAGAACCCGATAATCTAAATAGGCCTCTTTTTTATTGTTTTCGAGATTACAAACGTAATTTTTATCAAACAAATCCGTTGGGCTACTTTCAAAGCTCAACGTATCATTTTTCTTACACGAGAAAAAAAGGAGAAAAATAAAATAATAAGGAACCCGGGTCGAAATAGCCAAAATACAATTGTTGTTTATAATCTCAAATATAACATTTTGAAATAAATCGGAACTTAATGATATTAATAATTAGCAAATAAATTTTTAGTGTCTTGGTGGTTTCGGATTACTTGGGTCGCCATAATGTTCCCCGTCACAATTAGTTGGTGCTATCTCCCTTTTGATACTGCTTGAGTCCAATTCGCGCGCAAATGCATCTTTTTGTGTTTTTAAATTTTTAACTTGCTCATTTTCAAGATCATCATTTGAACATGAAGCCATTGATAATGAAGCAAAAACAAGTCCCAGTAAGTAGAATTTAATTCTCATAAAATTGTATTTTTTTATTAATCATGAATATTTGGTAAAAAAAAAGCTTTATTTTTTCTAAATTGTACGGGATTTCCGTAACATTTTAACTAGATTTGATGTAAATTGAGATTACAAATTATGGGATTAAACATTTTAATAGTTGACGATCATCCGATGACCGTCGATAGTTACATTAACCTACTGTCATACAGTAGTTTACAAGAAAAAAACTTGCATTTTATAAAAAGTTATAATTGTGAAGAGGCATATAATAAAATAAACTTATACGAAAAACAGAATAGTATAATACACTTTGCGTTACTGGACATTAGCATCCCTCCTTATAAAGATTTAAACATTAACAGTGGAGTTGATTTGGCTTCTCTTCTCAGAAAAAAATTCCCTTTCTGTAAAGTCGTTCTTCTTACCATGCATAGTGAAGCTTTGACGGTTGATAAAATAATTAAAGAAATAAAACCCGAAGGATTTATCTCAAAAAGCGATATCAATTTTGAATTATTTCCGGTCATCTGTCAAAAAGTTTTAAATGGAGAATTCTACAAAAGCCCAACAATAATAGAATCACAAAGAGAATTATTAAAGAAAAATATAAACTGGGATAATCATGATAGTCAGATTTTGATATTATTGGCAGAGGGCGTAAAAACAGTTAATCTGCCCAATTACATTCCACTATCCATGAGTGCTATTGAAAAACGCAAAGCCAATATAAAAGACCAGCTTTTAGAAGGCAAAGGAGGAGATAAAGACTTAATCGACAAGGCTAAAAAATTAGGTTTATTGTAATTTGTAATTCTTAAACACTTATAAATGAAAACAACAAGAATTTTATGCCTGGGGCTAACCCTATTCTTTTCTTTTAACAGTCATGCCCAAAAAGAAGAAAAGGATTTGATCAAACAAACTATCGAAACTTATTTTGACGGCTGGATGACCGGCGATACTTTAAAAGTTGGAAAGGCAATGCATGCTTCCTGCCATTTAAAATTCATCAAAGACGATCAGATTACCATAATTAACAGAAAAAACTATCTGGCCGGGTTTAAACCTCGTCCAAAAATGGAAAATACCAAAGGTTCTATACTCGATATCAATTTTACAAAAAATGTTGCTTCTGCAAAATGTGAAATTGAAACTCCAAAAAGGGTATTTACTGATTATTTCAATATGATTAAACTAAATGGGGTCTGGTATATCGTTGATAAAATTTCTACAAATTTTGAAAAAAAATAAGACTAGTTTCATTTCCCATAATGCCGTTAGACATGCTAGCGAAAAACGATTGTCATAAAAAAGTCCCGTCCCAAAATAAGTTGACACAAAATTGGCTTATTCAGAACGAGACACAAACACAACAAAACATTTTACACCTATTCGGTTGTTCTGATCTTTTTTAAACACGGATTTCACGAATTGGCACTAATTTTTTTTGCCACAGATTAAAAAGATTCACACAGATTTTTTTTGTCTCGAATTACACGAATTGACGCTAATTCTTTTTAATTAATTAAAATTTTAATTCGTGCAAATTCGTGTAATTCGTGTCAAACTTTTTTGCCACAGATTAAAAAGATTCGCACAGATTTTTTTGCCTCGAATTACACGAATTGACGCTAATTCTTTTTATTGATTAAAATTTTAATTCGTGCAAATTCGTGTAATTCGTGTCAAACTTTTTTTGCCCATAGCTGTACAAGATTACTTTTTCTCTCTAGAATCGCTAAATTTTTATTTCAAATTAATCTGTAAGAAAGGATCTGTATCCTTGTAAATTGTTTTTAAGGATAGTCTTTTTACAGCTGAGCTTTTATTTTGTTTAGCGTTCACTACCCCATTCAAAGCTCTATTGATTAAAATTTCTCTGGGATCTCCTAAGGGAAAAATTTCCATTTCCTGTAGTTCGTCTAGCGCAACAACGGGGTTTATTCCTTTGGTATAATTGCCTTCGTCGTTGGCATTAAATAACTTATAAATCACGGGATATAAAACCCATCCCTTGTTACCTGAAGAAGGTCTTTCATCTTCTATAGCAAAACCTGCTACATCTTTTCCTACGGTCTTTTCGCCTATCGAAATTACGGGCATAAACGGCTTTAAATTATTGATAATTATTTCAGAAGCCGATGCGGTATGCGTTCCACATAACACATACAGCTCCTGAATTAATAATGGGTGTGCAGTTCTTAAGGATTCAAAACCAATTTGAGTTTCGTTCATTTCCAATGCTTCTTTAAAGGACTTATTTACAAAACCTCCGTTTTTATTTCCTTTAAATTTTATAAACAAATCATCCGGTTTAATGTTTGGAGCCAAAAGAATACTTAATGCTGTTGCCGATGAGACGTCTCCACCTCCATTATATCTCAAATCGACGATCACTTTGGTGACTGATTCCTTTTTAAACTCCTTAAAGACGGACAACAATGTCGCTGCAAGTCCGCTATCAAAATGAGCGATGGCGATGTACCCTGTTTTTTGATTATTATTTGAAATAACTTTATGAATTACAGACTGAGAAAAAGTAAACCCCCGAATTATCTCCATTTCTTTTGCAGTTGAAAATCCGGACTGCGAGGAATATGATGTAAGTTTCAAATTTATACGTTCAGAATTGAGTATATCGGCATACAAACGTTCCAAATTTTGATTGTTTACCGCAACCCCGTTTATTGCTTTTATCAATTGACCTCTTTTAAGACCTGATCGTTCTGCAGGCGAATCGGAAAGTACATATAAAACAACACCATAAACTTGTGATTCATATTCAATAAAAGAAATATCAAATCCGTAGGAGATTCTAATGCTTTTAGGAGCTGTTTCCGGCAACATCACATTTGTTGCATAAGAAAATCGATCCTCCGTACTTAATAGTCTCCCAAAATATTCTTTTGGATTTAGCGACTTATCTGTGTTTTTAGGCAGACTTTCGTTCCATAAATAATACTTTTTCATTTGTTCATACATCCAGTCATTTACATATTGATTAGTTCCTTCTTCGTAAGTAACCGGAACGGGATCACTTTGACAGGAAATCATCAAAGAAAAAACAAGGACGAAAAAACGTAAAGTAAAATGATATTTTTTCATGGATTGGAAGTCATTCAAAATTTAAAAAGAAAAATAATCCGTCAAATTAATACTTCCATCTACTCCTGAAAAAGCACCATTTGCATCCGCTTTTTCTTCCAGTACGATTAACTTTGATTTATTCTTTTGCATCACCATCAAAAAAGATACTTTTCTCCCTGGTACATAAGATTCATCTGTTCCGTGTTTGACTAGCTCAACATTGACGATTGGGGGTAAACTGAACGGAAACTCAAAAAAGGTACTGAAACGGTCTTTCTTTATGTTTTCTATACGGCCTATTTGTTGTCCGTTGGTTTTTCTTAAGATTGCATCCAAAGTACCGTTGTAACCACTTTTAGAATACTGATTTACGGAAGGGAAAATAAATTTATAGCCTGTGTTTCCAGCTGCGCTAAGGGTTCCGGGTTTATTAGCGAGTACATTTTCTATCCAAACATTTTCTTTGGTGTAAAAAGAAACTGTATCTACCGGTTTTGCGGTAGTAAAAGTATATGAATGTAGAATTTGCTTTGTTTTTTTAAGACTAATCACTACAGTTTTACTGCTCTGACCGTAAAATACAAATTCGTAATTATTTTCTGTTTTTTTCAAAAAGGCGTTGCGTTTATCAACCACCAGCAATTTACCATTTAAGGAAACCTGAATGGAATCCTGTGCTCCATTATAACCGCGTATCACTACTTTTCCTGCTTTTTGTTCCTCGTACAAGGGTGTTAATTCGTCGTTGCTGCAGGCGGCAATCAAAAGGCTTGTAATAAAAAAGAGAACTATTGCTTTTACTATATTCGTCATGAGTTGTAAACTATTAAAAATGATATTCTTGTTGGTGTTGGTATAGATCAATTCTCTTTTTACAATACCAATCTATTTTTTGATAAATTTTATTTTTTCGACTGCATCTCCGTATTCAATAACAAGAAAATAAACGCCTCCCGACAAGTTACCGACAGTAATTCCTGTTTTATTATATTTCGATTCTTTAACCAATACACCTGCTGTATTGTATATTTTTAGTGCAATTTCTTCTTCATTTAGGGTGCTGTTCAACTCTAATTGCAAATCATTCTCAACAGGATTTTGTTTTAATGCAATTTCTTTTTTTCCTTGTAAGTCTTTCAATCCTAATGATGTTGCTGTAATTGAAACTTTATCAATTTCATAACCTACTACAAAATTAGGCGCATTTAAAAACGCGAAATACACTTGAGTTTTTCCTGCAAATTGAGAAATGTCCAGTGTATAATCTTTAAATTCTGCATCTAAAGTGGATACTCTTGTTAATTCTAAAACCCCAATCTGAGTAAACGATTTAAGATCAGTATCTGTTGTAGAAACATAAACATATAAATTATCAGGTCCGTCATAAATCGCTTTTTGAGCATTTAAAATTAATTGCATGTTTCCTGCATAATAGGATAAATCTACCGCCGGCATGATGGCCCAGTTTTTCTGTTCCACTCCAAGAGGCGCTCCCGAAGCCATATCAATATTATAAGTTCCCAGTACTTTGAAAGTCCCGTCTGTTACGACACCATTTCCATCAATCTGAATATTAGTTCGCGTAATCCAATTTATGGCATCACCATCAGCATCCAAAAAAGTCCAATCTGATGCCTCGGCATCGTCAAAATCATCTTCCCAAATTGCAAACTGTGCAGATGCAATTCCGGATATAAGCATAAAAACCAATACGAGTAATTTTTTCTTCATTTTTATCTATTTAAAACAAAGGCTGCCTAAAAAGTGAGGAATCAAACCATATCCTACTCTTTATAAAAAAAACAATAAAAAACTCTTCAGACAGCCCCGTTAAATTGTATTATTAATTTACAGTACTATTAAAAGTTAGTAAACTTAGTCCAAGTATTTGTCCAGTTTGCTTCCGTTTTAAATGCACCAGTTGCACCAGCGAAGTTTAATGTACCATCATTAAAGAATGGTTGTGTTAAACCCCATGCTGTAGCAGGGCTTACAGTAGAAGTAGTACTACCAAAACCTAAAGCTGTACCAACAGGCAATACCGGATTTGTGAAACCGTGAACTGATAAAAGACTCCATGTAGAGTTTGCAGGTAAAGAAGGGCTTTCCCATCTGATTCCTGTAAGGTATCCTGTAACAGTAACATTCGAAAGGTTGATTTGACCTAATCTACGTACGTGAATAGCATTCTCATAAAGAGCAGCATTTGTAGATGAACTAGCACCAATGATAGACAATTGAGAGATAACCGGTCTTGTAATGATTGCAGTACTTGTACCTGTAGCATTATTGTCTAATTCTATACCATTTGAATCCGGGTTTCCACCGCTTAAACTGTGTGTAGAATCTTTATCTGCAATAGCGATCGCTTTAGTGATTGATCCTGTATAACCAAAATCAAAATCAAAGTTGTCATCATCCGGAGCAAAAGAAACTAAATGGCTTGCATTTACAGTTCCACCGAAAAATTCGAATGAATCATCTCTTCCGTAAGATACCTGAACGTGATCGATAACAGTACCGCTACCAACACCACCAAGAGTTAAACCATTGATCTCAACACCAGTTGTAGCATCTAAAATACGACCAGCGAACTCGATACGAACATAGTTTAAAGCTCCGGCATTGTGAGCGTTGTTTGTTCCTCCGTAGTAAAAATCAGAAGGGTTTGGTTGATCTCCTAAACCTTCGATAACGTTAGTAGTAACTCCTGTATTTACTTGTGCATCTCCTAAAAGAACAAGACCACCAAAGTCACCAGGAGTCGCTTTAGTAGCAGCGTTTCCGTCTAACAAATTGAAACTTGTAAAAATAACAGGAGAAGCAGCAGTACCCTGAGCATCAATCTGACCTGTTTTTGTGATAACCAATACCCCTGTAGCAACTCCTGAACCTAATACTTTAGCTTTAATAAAAGTTCCCGGTTGTATCGTTAATTTCGCTCCAATAACACGAACTACTCCGCTAACTTCCCAAACTCTGTCGTTTGTCCAAGTAGTGTTAGTTGTAATGTTACCACTTACTGTTTGTACTGTAGCTGGGTAACCTGAATAATCTGCACTTGCAGATTTCATTGCAAATGAAGAATCAGCACTTGTTGCTTCATCATTTTGACAAGAATTGAAGAAAAGAATGGCAATCGCGAACAAAAAAACTTTTTTCATGATAACTGAATTTTGATTAACTTTGCTGCTAATATTTTACACTTGAGGTCTTTGGGAGGAGCAGCAAATTTTCTTCCCTTTGACCTTTCCTTTTTTTGGTAATGTATTTTATAGGTTTCCGTCTTACCTCCGGAGACTATCCCTGAGTATTCCTCTTTCACTTTTAGGGTTCCGGTGAAAGGCTCATTTTCTTCAAAATCTGAAACAAACCATACTATAAGTTGTAGAGAACGTAAAAATCTATTGTACCATTCTGACGCGCTTTTTTCGGTCTGGATTTTTTTTGCAGATTGTGTACGTCTGTTAAGATGTAGTGTTTGACTTGTAGCAGTTTTTCAAAGAAATTAATATCAAAACAGATTTACTTTATAGCTAAAAATAGATCGTCTCCTTTATATACATTAGATTTCAAAAGGGGAAAAAATCACGCTAAAATCTTTCCTTAACGTTTTCTTAATTTTAATGGTCTTTTATCCGTAAAATCAACAATCTAATGTTACTAAAAAGAATAATTCATAGAGAAATTAAAGCTTCTGCCACTCCAGGCTTTAAACATTTTTCGGTCTATGTACGGATCGTATTTATCGGTTGCTCCTGCCCCAAGTGCCTTCTGATCCCTTGGATTTGAACCATAATCGTAATCCACATCTTTTGAGTAACTATTGGCATTATTATACGTCTCGATAGCGGTATCAAAAAGATTCTTGATTCCTAGTTTTATTTCTAAATTTCGTTCTTTAAAAAACTTATAACTTACCTGAGCATCGGTAACGGCATACGGCATACGGATCTCTTCGGCCTGATAATCAAAACCAACCAGAATGTACTGATCCCCAATAGCATTGTGTCTGATACTGAATCCTGAACGTTCTCCTACATAATCCAATCCTAAATTGTAATTGTAAGGAGCCTGTCCGTATAAAGGACGATTGGCTTCATAAAGTCCGCCTGTACCGTCAATGTTTACATATCCGGTTACTTTTGTATCATTAAAAGCGGCATTTCCACATAGGAAGATTTTTTTCAAAAGATCCCCTTCACCCAAAAAAGAGAGGTTTTTATAAATTTCAAATTCTACTCCAAATAGTTTGGCACTGTCTGAGTTCATATTAAAGATGGTACGCGAACCTCCGTCATTACCAATCTGGGTCACTCCTTCAATTGGATTTTTGATGTTTTTATGATATACTCCAAAAGACAGAATTTCACCCTGAGAAGGAAACCATTCCGCTTTAAAATCAAAATTATCAACCAGAGTAGAGACAATTCCACCTGTATAATTCAGCACTTTTGCATCGCGTATTGGGTCGTAATAAGGCATATTGATTCGCTCTGCAAACTGTGGTCGCAAGACCGATTTGGTGTACCCCAGTCTGATATTCATTTTGTTGGTAGGGCTAATGGTCAAATTCGCAGAAGGAAGGTATTGCCACACATCCTCATCTTTTTGCGTTGTTTCAAAACCAGCCGAATTGTCTGACTGACTGGCGATTTGGGTGTAAACATAACTTTCGGCACGCAATCCCCAAACCAGTCTGATGTACTGCGAAAATTTATTATCGAGCATTAAAAAAGGAGAATGAATTTTGACATCTCCCTCATATTCATTACCGTAAGTCGTAATCCTGTTCCAGCCATAACCACCCCAGCGATAATAAGAACCGTCCAGCAATTGCGAAAGAGGAAAATCAACAATAGCTGTTTCTGTTCCTTGCCCGACAACATTCAGAGCCGATGATTCCTGTTGGTTGGTTGCAATTTTGTAAGTCCCGAAATATCCTGCTTTTACGTTGTTTTTGACCGATTCTCCTAAATCAAAAGCATAATTAAAATTAATTCCTACATTATAATCTTTCTCGTTGTTTGTAAAATTGGATCTTTTAAAAGCATCCGGATCAGCATTATAAATTTGTTGATACAACTGAACATCACTTCCCACTTTTCTTCTGTAACTGGTTAAAAAAGTAGCGTCTTTAGTATCTTTTGAAGTACTCGCAAAAGCCCCAAACCAATTGATCTCAAAATTCTCAAAACGATGATTTCCTTCTATTTTATTTTGAATGAAAGTCTGGTAAACCGGATAATCAGTTTCTTTGGTAAAAGGCAAATAAGTTCCTTTTACAATTCCTTCGACGTTTCCTGCGTAGAAATTCCAACCTGTAATTTGAGTCAGTTGGTTGTCGTACATGTGCATGTAGGTATTGCGAATGGCAATTTTATGCTTTCCTAGCTGAATACCCGCATTCAACATTCCGCCTAAAGTTGAATTGAAATTATAGGAAGCACCCGAGTTTTTAAATCCATATCTTTTAAAAGTCGAATAACCTTCTTCCTGTTCCGGTGTAAACTCCGAGTTGGTCATATAGGTACCTCTTTCGGTGTGGTCAATTTGCAACTGATCTTGTGTGTTTTTGAAAATAACAGAACCTACAAAACCAAGTTTATTATTGTCTTTTAACTCATATACCTGCCCCAAAGCAAACTGCAACGAAGTTCCGGGAGCGGCATAGGTTTTATAAGTAGTAAAATTATCCTCCGTAAATTTTTTCGATTGCTCTAAAAAAGGCCCTGATGTCGCCTCCGTGGTAGGCAAAGCAATATTTACTAAACCGGAAGGATAGTCTCTGGTCCCATCATCAAACCCGATATAATCATTTGAACCTTCTTGTTTGCTCAGACGATCTTTAAACGTACTACGGCTATTATAAGAACTTCCGACGGTAAAGGACATAAAATTTTTCTTCGGAATATCTTTTGTTTTTACTTCTACATACCCTCCGGCAAAATTGGCATTCATATCCGGAGTTGCATTTTTACTGACTACAACACTTTCTACCATTGCCGTGGGAATAATATCAAAATTAAACTGTTGTACATTCGGATCAGTACTTGGCAAATTAACCCCGTCCATTACCGCTTGATTCCAACGTTCTCCCATCGAACGTACGACCACATATTTATCATCAATTGTGGTTACTCCTGTAATACGTTTTAGGGTACTTCCGACATCCTTATCCGGTGTTCTGGCAATTTGTTCGGCAGAAATTCCATCAGAAAACTGAGCGGCTTTCTTTTGCTGAAGCAGCATTCCTTCCGTAGAAGCGGTCGCTTTTTGATAGGTTTGGGTGATTACCACTTCATCCAATGATTCCGCATCGTCTTTTAAGACTACATTCAAAACTATTTCAGCTGCATCTCCCACTTTTATATCTGTAATTTTCTGGTTTTGAAAGGAAACATAACTCACTTCCAAGGTATAAGAACCCTCTTCCAGTGCAAAAGAATAATTTCCGTCAAAATCAGAAACAATTGCATTTGCGGTTTCTATGACTTTCACTGAGGCTCCCGGCAAAGCCAAGCCATTTTTGTCGACAATTTTTCCGGAAATACCTCCTACTTTTTTTGTCGATGCGATCCTTTTATTGACAGCAATATTGGTATTGTTTCTTCTAAAATTAAGATTAGTAAGCAGCTCTAATTCTTTTAATACTTCATCAATCGTTACATTCTCTTTTTTAAGATTGATCAATGGTTTACTAAAATCTATATCTTTTTGATAAATAAAGCGATAAGGAGTTCGGGATTCTAAATTTTCAAAAATTTCTTTTGGTGAAGCATTTTTAAAATCTACCGACACGGTTCCAGATTGTGCAAAGGTGGCGGTTGTACTGAGGAATAGGCTAAAAAACAGCATTTGTATGGCAATCGGAAATTGCCTGAAAAAATAGCTCATAAGTAAATAATTTGTTTTAATGGTATATTAGGTTATAGGAAATCGTATGTTTTCTTAGCGGATAAAGCTTATTTGCTTACTAAAAATTTATTCTCCCCGATGGGTTTGATTTTAACTTCAAGAGCAAATGCAATTGTTTGTAGTATTTCGGAAAGACCTTGTCTGGTATCAAGTGTTCCTTTTATTTGAAGTTGTTTCAGGTCTTCGCTGGCGTATTCCAATTTAAAGACATGATCAGATTTAAGTTTCTCGATAACAGCAACGAGCGTTAGGCCATCAACATCAAGCAGTGCTTTTTTCCATTGTGGTTCCAACTCAGTAGTTTTGTGTTTTTTAACTCTGTTCTCTTTTGGAAAAAATAGTGCTGCATATCCTCGTTCTAAAAAAACAGCATTTTGAGTACTTTCTACTTTTACCTTTCCGGTTCTCACATTTACCTCTGCTATTTTTCCGTACGCTTTTACATTAAAGGAAGTTCCTAAAACCGTCGTTTTGATATCACCGGAACTGATAATAAAAGGCCTCGTAGTATCTCTCGCTACTTCAAAAAAAGCTTCTCCTTTTAATTTTACAATTCGTTCATTAGCCGCAAAATGTTCGGGATATTCAATCTGAGTATTTTCATTTACCCAAACACGGGTACCGTCAGAAAGACGCAATAGTCTTATGTCCTGAGGAAATGTCTGTGTGATAATTTCGGGTTTCCTGGAAAAATTGAATGCCAAAAAAGTGTGGTAAGCGGCAATCGATAGAAAAAGCACCGCGCAAGCTGCGATTGCTCTTTGGTAATTACGTCTGCGTCTATTGTTTGTTGCGCGGAGAATGTTAGTCCACATTCTGAGTTTTGCCTCTTCCGAAAATAATCCTTTTTGTGGCAACTCATCCCATTCTTCACGTAGTCTGTACGATTTCATTTTATCTTAGTAAAAATTAATATTTTAGGAAAAACTCCAGAATTTCTCCTGTCTAACTACATTAGATATTTTTACTCCAAAAAATCACAGGGGGTCGCGACACTTAACGATTTGTTAATGCCTTAAAAAGCAAAAAACAATGAAACCGATTAAAAAACAATTCATTAGAAAAAAACGACTCAAAACAACTTACATTTAATTTACACTTGTCACGCAATTTTATAACACAACGCGTTGGATGCAATTCATTTTAACACACAGAGATATGGTCAAAAAAGTCTAAAAAGACTTTGCACTAAAAAACAAATCACATAAGGCTATGCGAAAAAATTATGTTTTCCTTAAATCACCACAAATTATAAATTCCGCATCTATGTTTCTATGTGTTAAAAGAAAAAATCAACAGAATCACAATCAATAATTTGCCTTAAATATTTCCGAAATACAGTCCAAAAATCAAAGTTTAATTATGGTTAATGAACATTAAAAGAAACCAATAAAGTTCATGGCTCTTTATAGAATTCTTCTTAAGATACTGTAAGGTTTTGGAGATCTGGTTGGCCACAGCACTTTGGGACATTCCCATTTCGGTGGCAATTTCCTTGTAACTCATTTCGTCAAACTTATGCAGGGTAAAAATTTTTCTTCTTTTCTCCGGAATCTGCTGCAATAGTATTTCTATTTTTTCCAGATTTAAAGAGACTGTCTCCTCTGCTTCATCGGTTTCATCCAGATCTTTTACCAACTGTTCATACTCCATCGAAAAAATTTCATTCTGTTTTTTATACCATTTTGAAATTTCCTGTTTGCAACTTTTAAACAAAATCGAGTCTAACGGAATGGAAGGATCTATTTTAGTGCGGTATTTCCAGATATGAATGAAGACATTCTGTGTTATATCCTCTACATCGGCAGGCTGAGCAGCATACTTTTTAACAAAACAATACACTTTGAAGTGATATAGCTCATAGATTTCTTTAAAACAAGAATCGTCTCCGTCGCGCAATCTGGTAATCAAAATAGTATTCATAATGCAATTTTAAAGGTGTAAGGTATCCTTACAAAATTACCTTAAACTAACTTTCCTTATTTTGATAACCCATTCATTTAATGATTTATTAATATGCCCTTCCGAAGCAATCCTCCTTTTTCAAAACAAAAAAAGCGGTAGGATTAAAAATAGCTGTTTTCGAGCACAAATAAATTTCATCCAACTTTTCCTTGAATTTCGTTTAAATCTCCTGTTTACTCAGCAAAGCTTTAAAGGCTCGAGTTTATTTTATAATATTCCAACCTTTTTGTCTAATTTAGCGGAACATTAGCAATACAGCGTATTTCCTTGTCGTATTGTAAACAACAACACACTAACAATTTAGTTAATTTAAAAAATTATGAACACATTTGATTTTGGCATTGTTGGGCTCGGCGTAATGGGCCGTAACCTACTTTTAAACATTGCCAGCCAAAAATTCGCCGCAGCGGGCTTAGATTTAGATGCCGAAAAAGTAAATTCACTTCAGCAAGAAGCCGATGCGGAGCATACCCTCGAAGCAACAACAGACGTTAAGCATTTTGTGGAACTTATCAAACGTCCAAGAGCCATTATGCTTTTGGTACCAGCCGGTAAGCCTGTCGATAGCGCCATCCAAAGCCTTTTACCTCACCTTGATGAAGGAGACATTCTGATTGATGGTGGTAATACATACTTCACCGACACAGACCGAAGATTCCTTGAATTATCTGCAAAAGGAATTCATTTCTTTGGTATGGGAATTTCGGGAGGAGAAAAAGGAGCGAGATTTGGTCCTAGTATGATGCCTGGAGGAGATAAAAAAGCGTACGAAAGACTTCGTCCGATTTTTGAAGCTATTGCAGCAAAAGTCGATGGAGAACCTTGCGTGGAATATCTGGGGAACGGATCAGCGGGTAATTATGTAAAAATGGTTCATAATGGAATCGAATACGGAATTATGCAGCTTATTTCAGAAATTTATGATCTGATGAAGCGTGGTTATAATCTCGATGAAGATACTATTCAAAAAACGTTTGAAGAATGGAACGAGAGCGATCTTAAATCATTCTTAATCGAAATAACAGCACAGATCCTTAAAAAAACAGAACCGGATGGTTCAAGGTTAATCAATCAAATATCGGATTGGGCAAAGTCTAAAGGAACCGGAAAATGGACATCACAAAATGCGATGGATCTGCAAGTACCTGTCCCTACTATTGATGCTGCAGTGTTTATGCGTGATATGTCTAAAAGCAAACCCGAGAGAATTGAGGCAGCAACAAAATTAATCTGGGAAAATGCAAAAACAACTGTGGACACAACGGAAGCGATTGCGTCGTTAAAATCAGCTTTGTATTTTTCTACCCTGATTACCTATGCGCAAGGACTGGCCATGTTAAAAACGGCTTCAAAAGAATACAATTACGACTTAAACTTAGAGACCGTAACAAAAATATGGCGTGGTGGTTGTATCATTCGTGCAGAAGTACTGGAAGATTTCAGAAAAGCATTCGCACAAAATACCGATTTACCCAACATACTTTTAGATTCGAATATAGCAGCAAAACTGAATGAAAGTCAGAAAGGTATCAGAACCATTATTCAATTTGCCGTGCAAAATGGTTTACCAACTGCCGGACTAATGAATTCATTGGCTTATTTTGATTCTTACAGGTCAGAAAATCTTCCAACCAACCTAATACAGGCTCAGCGCGATTATTTTGGAGCGCATACTTATGAACGTATTGATGCTCCGGGCATCTTTCATACCCAATGGAATGATTAAGAACCTTTAAGCAAAACAAAAATGAGTACTGTTAAAAATATAAACCCAACAATCATTGTTATTTTTGGAGCCTCAGGTGATTTAGCTAAAAGAAAGCTTTTCCCTGCCTTTCAAAATCTATATCTCGATGGTCGTATGGATGAAAAATTTCAGATTATAGCACTGGGAAGAGCCGAAAAAACCAATGAGGAGTTTCGCAGTTATGTTTTGGAAAATTTAGAGAAATTTTCGAGAAAATCAGGGCTTTCCCTTGAAGATACTCAGAAATTCATTTCGCATATTACCTATCTCAGACACGACATTGACAAAGAAGAATCCTATCAGGAATTAGATTCCAAGTTAAATGCCATCGATGAGTCTTTTGGTCTGCGAGCCAATCGTCTTTTTTACCTGTCTATAGCCCCTTCTTTCATTACCACTATCTCGAGTAATATCAAGAAAATAGGTCTTGCTGCGAATGCCAAACAAGATCGTATTATTATCGAAAAACCATTCGGATACGATAAGACTTCGGCGATTGAACTTAACGAGATGCTTTCTGAAACTTTCAAGGAAGAACAGATTTACCGTATTGATCATTATTTAGGGAAAGAAACCGTTCAAAATATCCTTGCTTTCCGTTTTGGAAATTCTATGTTTGAACCCTTATGGAGCCGTAATTTTATTGATTTTGTCCAAATTACTGTGGCAGAAGAAGTAGGAGTTGAAGATCGTGGCGGATTCTATGAAGGAGTTGGAGCCTTAAAGGACATGATCCAAAATCACCTGCTTCAAATTTTGTGCATGACTGCCATGGAAGCTCCCGCTTCTTTAGATGCAGATGATATCAGAAGTCGCAAAGCAGATGTGTTGCGTTCTATCCGTCGTATAAAACCAAATGAGGTCGATCATTATACCGTAAGAGGTCAATACGATGCAGGATTTATACAAGGAAATCCCGTTCCAGAATACCGTAAGGACAAAGGAGTCGCACCGGATTCTAATACTGAAACCTATGTTGCGATGAAAATTTATCTCGATAACTGGAGATGGCAAGGCGTTCCTTTTTACCTGCGCACCGGAAAAAGAATGCAGGAAAAACAGTCCTCGATCGTGATTCAGTTCAAACCGGTACCGCATTCCTCCTTTTCTTATGGCAATGAAGGAATGACGCCTAACCGATTGATCATAAACATTCAGCCCTCTATGGACATCAAGCTGCAGTTTATGACTAAAAAACCGGGACTTTCGCTTTCTTTGCGACCTGCAGAAATGGTTTTTGACTATTTTCAATGTTCTACAATGTCACCGGAAGCTTATGAAACCTTGCTTGCAGATGCTTTAGCAGGAGATCCTACCCTATTTATGCGTTGGGATCAGGTAGAACAGGCCTGGGATGCAATCGACACCATTCAGGAATTCTGGAAAAACAATGCCCCTGCCAATTTCCCTAATTACAAAGCCGGAAGCTGGGGACCTGAAGCCGCAGACGAATTACTTGCACGTCAGGGACATGCCTGGGTTTCTAACACAACAACTACCGTAAAAGAAGAAATTTAAAATGATACAGATTTTTAACACCATAGAAGAGATTAATACTAAAGCAGCAACTCTTTTCGTAGTGTCAGCACAAAAAGCCATACAGGAAAAAGGAAAATTTACCGCCGTACTTACCGGTGGTTCTTCACCTGCCGGTCTTTATAAACTCTTGGCTTCTCCCGATTACAAATCAAAAATTGATTGGAGCAAAGTGTATATTTTTTGGGGTGATGAGCGTTGGGTACCACTTGATGATGACCGCAGTAATGCAAAAATGTCTTTTGATACGCTTTTGAGCCACGTTCCAATTCCTCAGGAGAATATATTTCCGATGTACAAAGAGGGTGTTTCACCTGGAGCGTATGCGGTTACTTATGAGCAATCCGTAAAAGATATTACTGGTCCGGACGGAAAATTGGACCTTATTTTACTTGGGCTTGGTGATGACGGGCACACCGCCTCTCTTTTCCCTGGAGAAGCTGTTTTGCATGAACAAACAAAATGGGTAGATGCTTACCGTTTAGAATCTCAAAACATGCACCGCATTACATTGACCGCTCCTCTGATTAACAAAGCAGAGCAGATTATCGTAGTGGCATTTGGAGAAAAGAAAGCTCCGGCATTAAAAGAAGTGTTACATGGCGATTATAACCCTACTACTTATCCGATGCAACTAATAAAACCTGTTACAGGAGAATTATTGTTTTTGGTAGACAAAAGTGCTGCAGGGACAACTAATTAAATACTAGACAAATCATAACCGATTTGGCTAAAAAAATATCACTTAAACAGTTACGAGATTTTCTTGTAACTGTTTTTTTGTTTTTAAAGCATCCTAAATTAAATGCCTTTTTCACTACTGAAAAAAATATATTGATCCAAACTTTTCCGGTTGTTCTAATGTAAACCTCTAATAGCATAAGTATTGAATTTATTATATCAATTATAATTTTTAATCATACAGCTATACAACCAACTATTTCTGTTACACTGCTCTTTAATATTTTTGAAAAAAAATGAAGGTATTGCCATTTTGCCCTCATTCCTTTATCAACCTGCTTTATTGCACTTTTTGCATGATCCGAATTATTTCAGTAAAAAAATCATGAATTGATTTCCATAATTTCAATGTTTATCAGTCCTTACCGATTGGATTATGATTATCGTATTTATAAACTGTATTTAAATTTGGCAAGTTGATACAAATTGGGGTTTTTCACACTTTCTTAATCAAAAATTAAACCTATGAAACAGTACTACAAATTAATCTTTTTATTACTATTTCCTTTACTGGCAGCAGCTCAACCAGCTCATGGTAAAAAAGTAATTGGATACTATGCACAATGGTCTATTTATGCTCGGGACTTTAATATTCCAAAAATAGACGGTAGCAAATTAACCCATTTAAACTATTCCTTTTATGGGACAACCTACGATCCCGCCCATCCCGAAAACACCAAATTAAGATGTTTAGACTCCTATGCTGATTTTGAACATATGGAAGGCGGAATACCATGGGACGCTCCGGTAAAAGGGAACTTTTATGACTTAATGAAGTTAAAACAAAAGTATCCGCACTTAAAGGTTTTAATTTCAATTGGAGGCTGGACCAAAGGTCAGGATTTATCCCCAATTGCCGCAAACCCTATAGCAAGAAATGCTTTGGTAGCAGATATGGCACAGTTTATCACCACTTATCCCTTTATTGACGGATTTGACATTGATTGGGAATATCCAGTAAAAGGAGGAACAGACGGAACAGAAATGCTTAATGATGCTCCAGTTCCTGCACAAAATCACAATCCGGATGATAACAAAAATTTTGTCTATCTATTAAAAGAAATGCGTCGTGTAATGCCTAATAAATTAATCTCGATCGCTGCCGGGAATAATGTGAAAAATGTTTCTCAGCAATATCTGGGGCCTAACAATAGAGCTCTATATGGGATGACAGAAGACCTTTCGACTTACTGCGATTATATCACTTATTTTGGATATGATTTTGGTGGAAACTGGTATGATAAAACGTGCTATAATGCTCCTTTATATGCCAGCGAAAACACAAACGATCCTTTATACGGCGCAACGCAATCTGAATCATTAGATGAGTTAACGAATCAATTTCTAAACGTTGTGGGTATTCCATCCAATAAATTAATCATGGGATTGCCTTACTATGGAAAGTTGTTTAACAATGTTGCCAATAATGGAACAGATCCAAATCATCCGGGCCTATTTGTTTCAGCTCCACAAGATATCGTTTCAGGATGCACCAATCATCAACCTCCATTAGGGACCTGGGATTCAGGTAAAACCTGTGAAAATTCGGGAAGTATTGAAATCTGTGATTTAGTGGGAAATCCAACTACAAATCCACATCCTTATTTAGATCCAACTACCATGCTGGTAACATCCACCGCAGCTGCTGCCGGTTGGGTGAGGTACTTTGACAACACTACTAAAGTTCCATATCTATACAACGACCGTACACACCAGTTTATCAGTTATGAAGACAAACAATCTATAGACTTTAAAGTACAATATCTTAAATCACGAAATCTGGCCGGAGGTATGATTTGGGAACTTTCTCAGGATACCAGAGGTGCAATTTCAAATGCATTACTAAACCAGATAGATACTTCGTTTGGGGCTATCTTACCCGGAACAGTAAGTATTAGTGGTGCTGTAAAAAACGGAACTGCTTTGATTGCCAACGCCACAGTTGAATTAAGAGATTCAAACAATGTAATTCTGCAGACTACACTTAGTACTACTGGTAATTTTACTTTCCATAATTTAGCCTCCGGAAAAAATTACAGCCTTACCGCTGTTCATCCGGCGTATACATTTACAGCTACAAATTTTACAAATGTAACGACGGATCAAACCGCAATAGTACTTCAAGGAACAGCACGCCCTACTTACACCGTTAGCGGAACTGTTAAAAATGGAACTAATGCAGTTTCAGGAGTGGTGGTTTCTGCAGCTTCCGGAACTATGACTCTGACCACTACATCAGATGCTACGGGCAATTACACCGTTACCAACTTGGTCGCAGGATTAGATTTCGCTGTAACAGCAGCTAAAGCAGGGATGACTTATACTCCGGCTAGTACCGTTTATACTGCAATTGACACCAACAAAACATTAGACTTTACCCAAGATGCCATTATAAACAAAATTAGTGGTACAGTTAAAAAGGGTTCAACTCCGATCTCGGGAGCAAAAATAGAATTAACCTTACCCTGGACCGACTCCAGTCATGCTTATAAAACCATAATTGCAACTACAGATGCACAAGGGGCGTACAGTTTTAATAATGATGATTTAGCAGGTTATTCAAAAGTACAAACCTTAAAACTGAACACTTGGGATAATAAGGGAATTGACTATTTCCCAACTGATTTGGCAAACTTTGAGATTCCAACGGTATCAAAAGTTTATAATTTCAATTCAAGCGCTGTCACACCACAAATTGCGATTACAAGTCCAACAGCAACAACAGTAGCAATTATACCGGGAACGGTTGTTCAACTCAAAGCCAATGCTGATTTGACTTTTGCAGATCCGTCTGTGACTATTTCTTCTGTAGTATTTAACATCAATGGACAAACGATTACGGGAACACTTTCAACAGGGACCGAATATGTAGCCAATTGGACACCAACTTTAGCCGATTTTAATAAAAACTACACCTTAAAAGCAACGGCAATAGCGTCAAATACAATCACTGCAGAAGACAGTAAAACATTTTATTTACAATGTTCCGGTGTAAATTGTCCAAATATAGTACCCGAAATCACCTGGATTGATCCGGCATCGACTACTATCAATCAGGCTTCGGGATTCAAGACTGTACCGGTAAGCGTAAATGTTACGGATAAAGATGGTACAGTTGCAAGTGCTTCTATTAGTATTGATGGGGTTTCTTATACGATGACAAAGGCCGCGGGAAGTACTTACAATTACACTTTCACTCCAACTGCCTTCAAAACATATGCAATAGTTGTAAAAGCCAAGGATAACTCCGGAGGCGAAAACACCTTAAACCAATCGATTAATATCGTTAATTCTGCATTTAATCTTCTCCCGACGAAGGTAATTGTTGGTTATGCCCACGGATGGGAAAACTCAAGTGCACCGTTTTTATACTTCAATCAAATGGGGGATAAAAAATTTAATGTAGTCATTTATTCTTTCATTGAAACTAGAAACAGAGACGGCTATACACCAGTCCTTGTGGTAAACGAGCCAAGATATTTTACAAATGGTGTTTTTGATCCTCAGTTATTAAAAAACGATATCAAATTCTTAAGAGATAAAGGAATTCCGGTTCTTGTATCCATAGGAGGGCAAAATGGTCATGTAGTGTTAGAAACAGTCGCTCAAAAAGACATTTTTGTAAGCGGCATAAAAACGATTGTTGATCAATATCATTTTGACGGTCTTGATATTGATTTTGAAGGATCTTCAATGAATTTCGAAGCAGGAGCACTTAAAGATTTCTCCTATTCATCGATTTCTGCTTATCCAAAATTAAAAAATGTCGTAGATGCTTTTAAAGAATTAAAAACAAATTATGGCAGCGGATTCATTATGACAGCTGCTCCCGAAGCCTACTACGTTCAGGCAGGTTATAATACCTATGGAAACGGAGTTGGTTCTTTCTTACCGGTAATTCATAATCTACGCAACGAGCTGGATCTTTTGATGGTGCAATTATACAATACAGGATCAATAGTCGCGCTGGACAACCTTGCCTATGAACAAGGAAAACCCGATTTCTTAGTATCCATGTCAGAGATGTTAATGAAAGGATTTAATGTAAGCACTACAGGCTTTTATTTCCCTCCATTACCCCCGTCCAAAGTGGTTATAGCCCTTCCGGCTTGTACCGGAGCAGCTCAGGCCGCAAGTTACATAACACCGCAAAAAGGAATTGAAGCTTTTAGTTATTTAAGAAGCGGAATCAATTATACAGGACGAAATTACACACTTAAAGGTGGTCCTTATCCTGATATGAGAGGGGTAATGACCTGGTCGATTAACTGGGATGCAGGCTGCGGAACCGGTTATGAATTTTCTAATGCATATGCTACTTATTTTGCAGCACAGTTATCTCTTGACAAAATTGAAGCAAAAAACAATACGGAGGTTTATTTCAAAAACAATGCTCTACTAGTTAAAAGCGAGACGGAAGATATTGCTCAGGTCGACGTGTTTAATACATTGGGACAATCTTTAGCCAGTTACAAAAACAGGATGAACACTAACGAAATACTGCTTCAGAATTATAGTTTTTCAACGAAACAATTGTTTATCGTTGTAGTAACAAACAAAGCAGGTAACAAAAAATCTTTCAAAGTAGTAAACTTCTTAAACTAAGAATTTTGCAGCAAAATGTTAAAGTAATAAAAAACTAAGTCATTTTAGTTCTATTTTTTTGCAAAATACTCTGGAATTATAAGCGTTCTTTAGTTTGTATTAATCCGAAGTAGAGTATTTTGAACCTGGCAATTTTATTGTCAGGTTTTTTTGTATCTACTTTTTAAATTTGACTTCTTTGAAGAAAATGCAAAACCCTTGTACTCCATTGTATCCTTTTGCAAAATCATACGGTTATAGTTAACTTTACAAAGAAATCTACCCCCATGTGATGCTAACAAACAAAAACAAACATATTCCGCTTCTCGGTTTAGAAGAGTTTAGAAAAGACCGACTCCATTCTAAAGAGCCGCTTTTGTTTAATGAACTGCATGGCGAAAGACATATTCATAAACCACATCAACACGATTTTTTTATCATCATTCTTTTTGATCAGGCAAAAGGCAATCATACTATTGATTTTAAAGAGTATAAAATTAGCAACCGACAAATTCACCTTTTATTCCCCGGACAGGTACATACCTGGAATATCGAACCGGAAACAACAGGCTATCAATTGATGATTGATCGTCATTTTTTTGAACGTTTTTCTGCCAGTTTCCGATTTTCATTCGTTGAGTATCACAATCATCCTGTTATTGAACTGGAACCGGATTCCTTTAAACTGCTTCATTATGAATTTGATGCGATTAAAAATGAATTGGCAGCTGAAGACTCCCTCTCAGAATTAATCAGTTCCCGTACGGCCGTCATTGCTTCTATTATAAGTAAATCTGCCGCTAAAATTTTTACCGATCTGAACAACTATGAGGCTGAGCCACGCATCGTAAAATTTCAACAGTTGATTGATGTCTCTTTTAAAGAAGAAAAACTAGTGTCCTTTTACGCGGCAAAACTTCACATATCGGCTAATTATCTCAATATCCTTTGCAAAAAATATTTAAAGATTTCAGCAACACAACTCATACAGCAAAGAACAGTACTGGAAGCCAAACGTCTTCTTAAAACCACCACCGTGTCTGTTAAGGAAATTGCCTTTGAACTGGGATTTATTGACCATGCTTATTTTTCCAATTTCTTTAAAACCCAAACCGGAACAACACCTACTGATTTTCGGGATTTGTTATAAATTTTACAAGCCTTGGAATAAATCCTTCACATTCGGATTCTTTAGGGCGGTTATATTTGTAGAAACTATAACTACTATGAAAAATTCCGGAATATCCCGCAAAGACTTTTTAAGAAACTCCGCATTAAGTGTTGCCGGACTGGCCATTGGCTCCGGATTTCTAAATTCGGCAGCGGCCTCTTCCCTGAAAACCAATTCTGATATAAAAATAGCAGCAGGTAAATCGTACACCCTAAAAAATGTCAGATTAGAAACAGGTTTTGAATATAAAGAAGAAGAAATTGTACACACCAAAACGGCACTCTTCTGCGTAGAAATCAGTGATGGCAAAATCAAGTCTATTTCGCCAAATAAACCCAACTCAGAGGCCATAGATGCCAAAGGTTTTTTAATGCTTCCGGCTTTTCGTGATATGCACATTCACTTGGATAAAACTTTATACGGCGATTCCTGGGAAGCAGTAAAAAAGAGAAATGGTGGTGTAAAAGGCATGATAACATTAGAGCAGCAAATTATGCCTGATTTGCTAAAAAATTCAACCTATAAAGCTGAAAAACTAATCGAACTGTTACAATCACACGGAACCTCATTTGCCCGCAGCCATGTGAACATTGAGCCCACTTCTAAGTTACAATCCTTAAAAAATCTACAGATTGCTTTAGAGAATAAAAAAAATGGTTTTGGAGCAGAATTGGTAGCTTTTCCGCAACATGGCGTTTTTTATACCGATACTGTTCCCTATCTAAAAGAAGCTGCAAAAATGGATATTGATTTTATTGGAGGAGTCGATCCCTATACGATTGACGGTGCGATCGAAAAAACAATGGATTTCACCGTACAACTGGCTCTCGACCATAACAAAGGAATTGATATCCATTTGCATGAATCTGGCGAATCGGGACTAAAAACCGTTGAATATCTAATAGACAAAGTCAACGAAAATACCAGTCTGAAAGGAAAAACTTTCGTAAGTCATTGTTTTATTCTTGGAAAACTGGACAAACCTAAACAGGAAGAAATGGCACAAAAACTGGCCGCAGCTCAAATAGGCATTGTTTCTACTGTTCCTTTCGGTAATCTTGTGATGCCTATTCCAACTTTACTGAAACATGGCGTAAAAGTAATGACCGGAAACGACAGTATTATCGATCATTGGAATACTTTTGGAACCGGAAGTGTGTTGCAAAAAGCCAATCTTGCAGCTCAATTGTACGGACAAGTTACAGAATTCGGCTTATCCAGAATGCTAAAACTCGCTACCGCAGGTCCATTACCATTAGATGATAAAGGAATTCAACAATGGCCAAAAGCCGGTGATACTGCAGATGTAGTACTGATAGAAGCCAGCTGCTCTGCTGAGGCTGTATCCCGAATGTCTCCGGTGCGCACTCTTATTCACAATGGAAATATTGTCTATTAAATATGCCTTTTTTGAATAGCCCTTTAATTATGGCTTTAGCCCTACCTCATTAAGTTCAAAGATTATCAAAAAAAGTCTCACGCAGATTTAAGCAGAATGAAATAATAAAAATCTGCCAAATCTGCGTGAAAAAATCTCTTAACTTAATAACATTAGGTTTTAGCCAAAACTTTACCTTAAGATTTTTGGCTAAAGCCTATTACTCTGGCTACAAACGACCGTTGGTTAAAACCAACGGCAATTCAAATTCTTAGTGATTCTTTACAGCACGAACCAACACATACACACCTGATTATAAAACAACAATACCTCTATAACGTGCAAAGTCAAGGGAATTTAAAGAAATTACAAGTCTACTTAAATAAAAATAACCCGTAGTACATTTGGGCAATTTTATTGTTTAAAAAAAACATCAAATACCTATTTTTTTAATTACCGTTGGTTTTAACCAACGGATTTAAAAAGCCCTTGATTATGGCTTTAGCCCAACCTTATTAAGTTCAAAGATTATCAAAAAAAGTCTCACGCAGATTTAAGCAGAATGAAATAAAAAAAATCCGCCAAATCTGCCAAATCTGCGTGAAAAAATCTCTTAATTTAATGACATTAGGTTTTAGCCAAAACTTTACCTTAAGATTTTTGGCTAAAGCCTAGTGCTCTGGCAACAAACGTCCGTTGGTTAAAACCAACGGCAATTCAAATTCCTATTTATTATTTACACAACGAGCTAAAAAAAGGATATCCCTGATTATTAAAGCGCAACCTCACTACAACATTCAGAATCAAGAGGTTTAAAGAAATTATAAGTCTATTGAGGTAAAAACAACCTGCAGTACATTTGGTTAATTTTATTATTAAAAAAAATACCAAATACCTATTTTTTTAATTGCCGTTGGTTTTAACCAACGGATTTAAAAAGCCCTTGATGATGGCTTTAGCCCAACCTCATTAAGTTCAAAGATTGTCAAAAAAAGTCTCATCTAGATTTAAGCAGAATGAAATAAAAAAAATCCGCAAAATCTGCCAAATCTGCGCGAAAAAATCTCTTAACTTAATAAAATTGGATTTTAGCCAAAAACTTTGCCTTAAGATTTTTGGCTAAAGCCTATTACTCTGGCCACAAACGTCCGTTGGTTAAAACCAACGGCAATTCAAACTCCTATTTATTATTTACACAACGAGCTAAAAAATGGATATCCCTAATTATTAAAGCACAACCTCACTACAACATTCAGAATCAAGAGGTTTAAAGAAATTACAAGTCTACTTAAATAAAAATAACCCGTAGTACATTTGGGTAATTCTGTTGTTTAAAAAAAACATCAAATGCATATTTTTTAATTGCCGTTGGTTTTAACCAACGGATTTAAAAGCCCTTGATTATGGCTTTAGCCCAACCTTATTAAGTTCAAAGATTGTCAAAAAAAGTCTCATCTAGATTTAAGCAGAATGAAATAAAAATAACACGTAGTACATTTGGGCAATTTTATTCTTTAAAAAAACACCAAATACCTATTTTTTTAATTGCCGTTGGTTTTAACCAACGGATTTAAAAAGCCCTCGATGATGGCTTTAGCCCAACCTTATTAAGTTCAAAGATTGTCAAAAAAAGTCTCACCCAGATTTAAACACAATGAAATAAAAAAAATCCGTAGAATCCGCAAAATCCGCGTGCAAAAAAACTACTCGCAATTCTCTCAGCTAAAACATATTACTTTAAAAAAACAACTTATTTCACAGGAAGATTTTTCTCAAATGCAGAACCGAACGAAATAAAAGAATCCGTTCCCCCTACTCCTTCGATTTGATGAATCTGTTCGTATAAAATTTTGCGAAGCTCTTCATTATTCGCAGCAACAATTTTTATAAACAAAGCATATTTTCCCGAAACCCAGTGGCATTCTACTACTTCAGGGATTTTCTCCAATTGTTCAGAAATCGAATAAGCAAAACGCGCTTCTTTGGTCGCAATTCCTGTGTAGGTTATCGTTTCAAAACCAATTCCCTTAGCATCTAACTTAACAGAAAACCCTTTTATTATTCCAGATTCCTGCATTTTTCGAACGCGTAAATGCACTAATGAATTAGAAATATTTAAATCTTTTGCTATTTCAGAAAAAGGGATTCTACCATTTTCATCCAGCTTTCGTAAAATTTCCTGATCTAAATAGTCAGTGTTTTCGTTGTGTTTTATGATTGACATAGCTACAAATGATTTACTTGATTCTATTATTTTGACAACTTTAAGATTAAAACTGTTTTTATAAGTGTCAAATCTACAAAAAAAAACAGCTAATCCATTTATTTATAAATAATCGTACAGTAATAATAATAACATAACAGTTATATATATAGATTTGTGTAATAATAACATTTAAAATTTTTTACAGATGGACAAGACGCAATTACTGTCAAAATTATGGGAACAATACGCTGAAATTACCCCATCAGCAAAAAAAATTCATGACTTATTAGAACAAAAAGGAGAAGAGATAAAAAACGATCATATTGCGATCCGCACATTCAATGATAATAGAATAAATATTACCGTATTAGAAAGGCTTTTTGTAAACCTTGGCTACGAAGCTAAAGGAGAATACCATTTTGAATCTAAAAAATTGTTCGCTAAACATTACGAACATGCTACGGATCAAAATGCACCAAGAATTTTCATTTCTGAATTGGAATTGGAGAAATGTTCTCCTGAATTACAGGCAACGGTAAAAAACATTTTGGACAGTTGTGACCAAAAGCTATTTGACCATCCGGAATTAGTATTGAGCGGAACCGTTTGGAACGCCAATTCACACGCCACTTACCAATTCCTATTGGCCGAATCTGAATATGCGGCTTGGATGTATGTTTACGGATTCCGCGCGAACCATTTTACAATAAATACTAACGCCTTGAAAGGCTTTGCTACTTTACAAGATCTAAATGCTTTCTTAGAAGATAACGGATGGAAATTAAATGCCTCAGGAGGAAAAATTAAAGGTACACCGGAGCAATTATTAGAACAATCCAGCACCTTGGCAGATTTACACATCGTTAATTTTGAGGAAGGCGCTTTAGAAATCCCTTCTTGTTATTACGAATTTGCGCTTCGTTATCCAATGGCCAACGGTGAACTGTACCAAGGATTTATTGCTTCTTCTGCCGACAAGATATTTGAAAGTACAGACGTACAATTACAACACAATAAATAGTAATACGCTTTAAAAGAAGATTTAATTCCAATTCTTTTTCTTTTAAAGTATAAAAGCACATACAAAACATGACATCAATAACATCGCAATTTGGAATGAATGAGGCTCTGGTAAAACTGGGCATCAAAACGATAAATGAAGGAACATCGACAGGTTTGCAAAACTTTTCATCAGGAGGCATTTTAGAAAGTTATTCTCCGGTAGACGGAAAATTAATTGCTTCGGTAAAAATGTCAACACCTGAGGATTATGAAAGAGTACTGCAAGCTGCAACAGAAGCTTTCAAAACATTTCGATTAATTCCGGCTCCACAACGTGGCGAGATTGTGCGTCAGTTTGGAGAAAAATTGCGTGAGAATAAAGAGGCTCTTGGTAAATTGGTTTCTTATGAGATGGGTAAGTCACTTCAAGAAGGTTATGGCGAAGTACAGGAAATGATCGACATCTGTGATTTTGCAGTGGGATTATCTCGTCAGCTTCACGGATTGACGATGCACTCTGAAAGACCGGGACACCGCATGTACGAACAATACCATTCGTTAGGAGTTGTGGGAATTATTTCAGCATTTAACTTTCCGGTTGCCGTTTGGGCATGGAACACCGCTCTGGCTTGGATCTCCGGTGATGTTTGCGTTTGGAAACCTTCTGAGAAAACGCCTATCTGCGGTATCGCTTGTCAAAACATCATGGCTCAGGTTATTAAAGAAAATAATTTACCGGAAGGAATTTCCTGTTTGATCAACGGTGATTATAAAATTGGAGAATTACTAACTGCTGATACCCGTATTCCTCTAATTTCTGCTACAGGTTCTACTCGAATGGGAAAAATCGTAGCGCCGACCGTTGCGGGACGTTTAGGCAAATCACTACTGGAATTAGGAGGAAACAATGCAATTATTGTAACTCCTGATGCTGATATCAAAATGACCGTTATAGGTGCCGTTTTTGGCGCAGTTGGTACAGCGGGACAACGTTGTACATCAACCAGAAGATTGATCATTCACGAAAGTATTTACGATAAAGTAAAAGATGCGTTAGTTGCTGCCTACAAACAACTACGAATTGGAAATCCGCTTAACGAAAACAATCATGTTGGTCCACTAATCGACACACATGCTGTTGAAATGTACACTCAGGCTTTGCAAAAAGTAGTAGCTGAAGGCGGAAACATTCTTATAGAAGGCGGTGTACTTTCAGGAGAAGGTTACGAAAGCGGTTGTTATGTAAAACCTGCTATTGCCGAAGCTCAAAATTCCTTTGAAATTGTACAACACGAAACCTTTGCGCCGGTTTTATATCTGGTAAAATATTCCGGAGAAGTAGAAAACGCCATAGACCTTCAAAACGGAGTAGCTCAAGGATTGTCCTCAGCCATTATGACTAATAACTTGCGTGAGGCCGAAAGATTTTTATCTGTAACAGGTTCTGACTGCGGTATTGCTAATGTAAATATCGGAACATCAGGAGCTGAAATCGGAGGTGCTTTTGGCGGAGAAAAAGAAACCGGTGGCGGTCGCGAATCAGGATCTGATGCCTGGAAAATTTATATGAGACGCCAAACCAATACCATCAACTATACGACCAGCCTTCCACTGGCCCAGGGAATTAAATTCGACCTATAAATCATCAAAAAAAACAATTAACCAAAACCACTATCAAATGAAAAAACCAATTTTATTAAGTAAGGAAATAAGCTATATTGTCTTATTTCTATGCTTGTGGCTGCCAGCTATCGGTTTTGCACAAGCAAATCAGGCGCAAAAAAGCGTTTCAGGAAAAATAACTGACAATAAAGGTTTTACCCTTCCGGGAGTGAATATAACCTTAGATGCGACCAATGTGAGCGCAAATAGTGATGAAAACGGAAAATTTACATTACTTATTCCATCCGATATCAAAAACCCAACTTTAACCTTTACTTATATTGGGTTTACCAGTCAGTCAATAGCAGTCAATAACAGCAAAGAACTAAATGTTGTACTGCTGGAAGAAAACAATAAACTGGACGAAGTAGTCGTAATCGGATACGGTTCAATCAAAAAAGGAAACGTTACCGGAGCTATTTCTTCTGTAAAAAAAGAAAGTATCGAAACCAGAGCTACCAATAATGCTGCTGAGGCTTTACAAGGTTTAGTAGCAGGGGTAAATGTTCAAAAAAGTGGCGGAACCGCCGGAGCGACTGTAAAAGTTAAAATTCGTGGAATCAATACTTTCGGAAGCACCGAACCTTTATACATTATTGACGGTTTTCAGGGAGATATTGCCTCTGTAAATCCAACGAATATTGAATCAATGGAAGTTCTAAAAGATGGAGCTGCAGCTGCTATTTATGGATCTGTTGCTGCCAATGGTGTCATTATCGTGACTACCAAAGCAGGTCAAAAAGAAGGAATTAAAGTTGATTTTACTTCTTTTGTGAAAGGCACATCAACCGCAAAAACATTAGATTTATTAGATGCACAAGGCTATCAGACCGTTCACAGAAGAATGTACGATGAATACAATAAATATGCTAATACTCCTGTAACTTTACCGGCCTATATTACCAAACCGGGACAATACAATACAGACTGGCAAGATCAGGTTTTCCGTTCCGGGTTAGCGCAGAATTATGGTATAGGTGTTCAAGGACGCCAGGGTGTGGTTAAATTTGCACTTTATGGGAACTATTCAACAGAAAAAGGAATTGTAATTGACAATAATTTTGGACAACGTAATGCAAGTGCCAGAGTGAGTTTTAAAAAATCAATTTTTGATGTTGATACAAAATTATCTTACCTTACTACTAATAATGAGCAACCTAACTTTCAATTAAAAGAAGTTTACGCGATCTCGCCATTAGTACCCGTATTAGATCCAAATGAAACTTATGGTTACGGTTTAACCAACAAAGACGGTTTGCCTTTTAATACCAACCCGGTAGCAGATGAGCATTTTAGAAGCGGAGCTGTAAAATCACAGGATTTAACGGCTAATATCTCGATAACAGCCAATCTGGCTCCTTGGTTAAAATTTAAAACGGCTTACTCTTATCATGAAATAAACACCCAGCTTGAGGCACACAATCCGCCTTTTATTGCCAACACACAAGCACCGGAAAAATATACCGTACACAGAGAAAGAAGAGCTTTTTGGGATGAGCAGATATTTGAAAATACATTGACTGTGGCCAAAACATTCGGAGCTCATTCTATTGATTTTCTTTTGGGAGCAACCATCAACCCGTCTTCTTCTAACTGGAATGACATTACGGTAGAAGGAAAAACAATAGACCACACGGTAGAAAATGGACAACTTGTTTCTGTTGAACGCCCTTCAGGATTCTTAGACCCGGGATTCGAAACCATCGGAGCCGGAAAAGGCGGAACGTATTCTGCTGACGGATCTAAATACCAATACAACAGACTTTCTTATTACAGCCGTCTGAACTACTCTTACAAAGATTGTTATTTAGCACAGGCTACTTTGCGTTATGATGGTTCTTCAAAATTTGGAAAAGACAGCCGTTGGGGAGCCTTCCCATCTGTTGCTTTGGGTTGGAAAATTGATAAAGAAAGTTTCTTTCCGGAAGATTTCTTTGTTTCTAAATTAAAATTGCGTGCCAGCTGGGGACAATTGGGTAATGAAGCTGCATTAGGTTACTACGCATCAAGCTCTTTAATTACTTCGGGAAATTATTTAAACTCGGGTTATGTACAAGGAACCGGAGGTAACCCATGGCCGGGAAGTATCGCTACAACATTAGAAAACAGAAAATTAAAATGGGAGACTACCGACTCCAAAAACATCGGTATTGATTATACCCTTAAAAACGGAAAAATTAGCGGTTCGATCAATTTCTATCGCAACGTTACCAACGATTTGTTGATTACAAAAAGATTAGCGCCATCAGCAGGTATCGATGATCCAATTCTAAACGTAGGTAAAGTAAGCAACAGCGGATTTGAATTCGAAATAAATTATAGTGAACAAAGTAATGCCTTCAAATACAATGTAGGTTTCAATTTTTCAACGCTACACAACAATGTTGAATCTCTTGCCAATGCCGATCAGGCGATTTATGGAGAAGGTCTAAAATTTAATGACGAGCACTTCCCTACTCAGGCACGTGTGGGTACTCCGATCAGCGCCTTTTACTTGTACCGCACTAATGGAATTTTTCAATCTCAGGACGAGGTAAACAGCTATACCAATAATGGTACTTTAATTCAACCCAATGCCAAACCGGGAGATATTAGGTTCAAAGATTTAAACAATGACGGTATAATTAATGAAAAAGACAAAGAATATACCGGTACAGGTTTACCAAAAGTAGAGGCTAACTTAACTTTGGGAGCCAGTTATAAAGGCTTTGATTTTAGTACTTTAATTGGAAGTGGCTGGGGTAATAAATTGTACAACGGAAACCGTTATTTTTACGAATCTATGAGTTCAGGAACTAATATGCTGGCTTCTACTCTTAACTCCTGGACACCTGAAAACCGCAGCAATACACCACGTGCCGTACTTGGAGATCCTAATGGAAACAGCAGAGAGTCAGATCGTTTTCTGGAGAGTGGAAATTTCGTTCGCATGCGTCAGTTACAAATCGGATATTCTTTACCGCAAGAATTGTTAGAGACAGCCAAAATAGATAAATTAAGATTCTACATCAGTGCTGAAAATTTATTTACCATCACCAAGTATTCCGGTACAGATCCTGAATTCTCCAGACGTGAGCTATTGGATACCGGAGTAGACCGTTTTGTGTATCCGTTTACGAGATCATTTATTTTGGGTGTACAGTACGTATTTTAAGAAATTTATAAAGAAACAATCATGAAAAAGATATTTAATTTTTTTACTGTTCTAAGTTTAGTAGCAGTAACGGCATGTAGTAATGATTTCCTCGAACAACAATCACCGGATCAACTCGACTCTTCTACCTTCTGGAGAAATAAAGCTGACGCCGAAGCAGGTCTTTCTGCCACCTATGCCTTTCTGGAAGCCTCCATTGACGAATATTCCTTCTCTGAAATAAAATGGCCCGTAGAAGCCTATCGAGAAGACATCTGCAAATTAGGAAGTGATGCTCTTAATTATCAAAGCTGGGTAGAATTGGCTGATTTTACTTATACTAACGGAAACACTCAGTTTACCAGTTATTGGAAATACAATTACCGCGGGATCAGTAATGCCAATCAGGTTATTACCAAAGTAGGTGAAATGTCCTCCTCCTCTATTAGCGATGCCGACAGAAATCAGGTCATTGCAGAAGCTCGTTTTTTGAGAGCTTATTACCATTTAAAATTAATTTTGAACTGGGAGAAAATCAAAATCAGAAACAAGTACATCACGGATCAAGCTCAAATTAGCATTCCACTTTCTGAGCGTGCAGAAGCATGGGATTTTATTATCGGCGAATTAAAAGCAGTTGCCACTGTACTTCCTGCGGCTCAACCGGCAGAAAAAGCAGGTCGTGCAACCAGCGGAGCAGCTAACAGTTATCTTGGTTTTGCTTATTTAACGAGAGCCTACGAAGAAACAGCACAGAAACAAACTTATCTTACGGAGTCCCTTGCTGCTTTTAACAAAGTTCAGGGATACGAACTTGTAAAAGATTATGTAAGTCTTTTTAACGGAACTAATAAAAACTCTAAAGAATCTATTTTTGAACTTCAATTTACAGAGAACACTTCAAATGGTGCTTTCTATCGTACAGCCTTACACTTCTGGATGGCGGCCAGCGAACTGGGTGGTTGGGATGAAATCCTGCCAACAACTATGTTGATGAACGAATTTAAAAAAGAAGGCAAAATAGCGACTACAGGAAATTATGATACTCGTCTTTACAGCAATATTTTCTTTAAAGATCCTTATTTTAATGATGCGGCTAATCCAAGAATTTTTGGAGCTACTTACGATCAAAAATTCGGTACTTTAGACAAGCCTGTTTTCCGTAAATACCTGCCTCCTACTCAGGAACAAATGGATACCGAGTTTTTAGGACTTAATGTTCCTTTAATGCGTTATTCGAATGTTCTTTTGATGAAAGCAGAAGCCCTAAACGAGTTACAACGTCCGGCCGAAGCAATTCCTTTTATCAACGCGGTTCGTGAGCGTGCAGACATGCCCAATATGACAGGTACTACCTACGATGCTGTAAAAACTCAAATCGAACATGAAAGAATTATTGAGTTTCCTTTAGAAAACTTCCGCTTTTACGATTTACGTCGTTGGGGGAAAACCAAAGCGGCTCTTGATGCCGTTGGCCGCACCAATTTTGATGCTGCAAAAAATAACTTTTATCCGGTTCCTTTAACGGAAATACAAAATAATTAGACTTATTTTTACCCTGAAAGCAGTACAAAACTCTTTCAGGGTAATTATTTCAAAACATCAAATAAATTAAATATCATGTCCAAAAAAGAAGCATTTTCTATTTTTTTGTTCTTTTTAATGATGCAGAGTACTTTTGCTCAAAATAAATACACCAACTTAGAAGCCAGTAAAAACAGTCTGGATTACCAAGGAGACCCTAAAAATGCAACCGATCGAAAATCACTCGCTTTTTCTGATAAAGGAGCCTGGTTCGGATTCGGCTTTTTGGAGCCTGCCGTAGCTCAGGGTGGGTTCTCAGGCCCTTTTTTAATGACAGAACAAAACGGAGTCTGGTTAAGTGCTTCTTTTATTTCTTTACATCTTATCGATGAAAAACAACAAGAACTTATCGATTGGAAAACAGCTTTAGTACAACAAAATAGTTATAACAGTCATTTAGAACAACAATTTCAAAACGATCAACTGGAGGTAATCCAACAACTGGTATTTTCATCCGGTCAATCTGCCATTCAAAAAACAACAATCAAAAATCGATCATCAAAAACGATAACGCTTACTCCTGCTTATTATTCTAAAATATATCTAGATAATCTACAGTTTTCAGCGGAAGAGAATGCGATCAAAATCGTTTCTTCAAAAAGCAATGCTATTGGACATATTCAATTCCTTAGCGCAAAAAGTACCATCGAAATCACAAAAGAAGGTTTCGCTGCCAAAACTGCTGAACTTACTTTAAAACCAAATGAAACTAAAGAAATTGTAGTTTCTCAGACCTATATTTTCCCACAATACGATTGGAAAAAAGAAAAGGAAGATCTCTCAAAAATAAAATTTAATACGCTTTTAGAAAATACAAAACGAGAGAAAGAGAAGCAACTGTCTCAGTTAATTTCAAAAAAGAAATCAATATATAAAGGAACCGATTATTCTGTTTTCCTAGCCAAACTGGTTCTTACTTTACAAAACAACAGCCGAATTGCGGCCGAAGGCTTAAAACACGAAGGAATATTTCCGAGTTATCATTACGAATGGTTTCATGGTTTCTGGGCATGGGACAGTTGGAAACATGCGGCAGCGGCAGCACATTTTGCACCGGAATTAGCCAAAAACCAAATGCGTGCTTTATTTGATTATCAGTCGCCAAATGGTTTTATTCCGGATTGTATTTACAGAGATACTTCCATTGAACCTAACAATTACAGAAATACAAAATCTCCTCTTGCCGCTTGGGCAGTTTGGGAAATTTACAAACAAACTAAAGATGTCGATTTCATAAAAGAATTTTATCCAAAGTTGAAAAAATACCATGCGTGGTGGTACAAAGATCGCGATCATGATCAGGATGGTCTTTGCGAATTTGGTTCAACAGACGGTACTTTAATTGCCGGAAAATGGGAAAGTGGTATGGATAACGCTGTTCGCTTTGACAATAGTAAGATATTAAAAAACAGTGAAAATGCGTATTCAATGGATCAGGAAAGCGTTGATCTAAATTCTTTTTTATATGCCGAAAAAAACTATCTGGCTATGATGGCTAACGTTTTAAAATTGGCTGACGAAGAGAAAAATTGGAAGACAGAAAGTCAGCAATTAAAAAATCAGATTCAGACCCAATTTTGGGACGCCAGTTCAGGTTGGTTTTACGACACTACAATTGATGGCAAGAATTTTATAAAAGATATGGGTTGCGAAGGTTATTTACCACTTTGGGTAGAAGCTGCAACCAGCGAGCAGGCAAAAGCTGTAAAAAACAACTTGTTAGATCCCTCGTCTTTCAATACGTTTGTTCCACTGCCAACTTTAGCCGCAAATCAATCAAAATTCAAACCCGACAATGGGTATTGGAGAGGTCCAATCTGGCTCGATCAAAGTTATTTCGGAATTGATGGTTTACGAAAATACGGATATGTAAACGAAGCCAATCAGCTTTCAAACAAACTTATTCACAATGCAGAAGGTGCTTTTGAGAAAGGAAAATCGATTCGCGAAAATTACCATCCTATTACCGGAAAAGGTTTAGAATCGGAAAATTTTAGCTGGTCAGCGGCACATTATTTACTATTACTTTTAAATGATTAGGGGTTGAATAACACATAGAATGGGACGCGGATTATGCGGGTGTGCTGGCGCACAAACGCGGATAAAAACGGATTTTTTTTTATTTAAAATGGGTTTGTTTCTTTTGCTTAAATTCATTTACATTTAAACAAAGACTCGATAGCACTCAGTAGCTTGTAGGTCAAGAAAGAAATAGAGGTACAACAAACAAAAAAATCCGTTTTTATCCGCGTCTTCACGATAGTGAATCCGCACAATCCGCGTCCAAACCTAATCAACAGTATAAAAATTGAGAAACCAATTAAGAAATGAAGCATGTGCAGAAGCAATAATAAATAGTTAAACCATATAAGTAATGTAAGTTCATTTAAAACAAAGCTTATATTTTCTTAAATAACTTATATAGTTTAAAATTTTGCGTCCTCATGATAATTCAACACTATAAAAATTGATAAAACCAATTACGAAATGAAGCATTACAATTCGAGATTAACCAAGTTTATAGCATCAATAGTACTGCTGTCGGGTGGCTTTTCTACTTCCTTATTTGCACAGGAAAAGAAAACTCCACAAACAGCAAAAGCAGATCCAAAGCGTTTTTTCACCAAATCTGATCTAATGCAGATTGGTGTTTATTATTATCCCGAACAATGGCCGAGGGAACAATGGGAACGCGACTTAAAAAACATTAAAAAATTAGGTTTTGAATTCACCCATTTCGCCGAATTTGCCTGGACTTATATGGAACCTGAACAAGGAAAATATAATTTTAAATGGCTTGATGATGCTTTGGCAATAGCCGAAAAAGAAGGTTTAAAAGTAATTCTTTGTACCCCGACACCAACGCCTCCGGCATGGATGGGCGACAAATATCCTGAAATCTATCTGACCGACGCAAATGGCCGTCGCAGAGAACATGGCAACAGAGCTAATGTATCTGTAACGAATGAAAAGTACCGCGAATTTACCGATCAGATTGTTGCTGAATTGGGAAAACGATATGGAAAAAACAAAAACATTATGGGTTGGCAAATCGATAATGAGCCTTTGGCCACAGCCGATTTTAGTCCTTCTGCCCGCAAAGCTTTTCAAATTTGGTTAAAAGCTAAATATGAAACCATCGAAAAATTAAATACCGAATGGGTCGGTAGTTTTTGGAGCACGCGTTATTCCAATTTCGAACAAATAATTTTACCTAATGCCGAGATCTATTTTGAAGACAAATTAAGTCCGCACGCAGTTTTGGATTTCAAACGATTTACCTCAGACGCACAAGCCGAGTATCTGAACAGACAAGCCGAAATACTTAGAAAATACATTGATGCGAAACAATGGATCACTACCAATTTTACGAATGTAATTTATGATGCCAACCCAAGAAGTGCCGACAAAATGGATTTCATTACCTACACCATGTATCCCGTAAGCGGTCAAAATCCGTTGGGTGGTCAGAGTTTTAGAATGGGTTCTCCAAGCAAAATTTCAGAAGCAAACGATTATTACCGCTCCATAACTGGTGTAACCGGTGTTATGGAAATGCAACCAGGACAGGTAAACTGGGCGGGTATTAATCCGCAGTTATTACCGGGAACCGTGCACATGTGGCTTTCTCAAGCTTTTGGCGGTAATTGTTCTTTTACTTGCACTTATCGATACAGACATCCGCTGGGGAGCAGTGAAATGTACCATGATGGTATTGTGGGAACAGATGGCGTTACACTTTCACAAGGTGGTAAAGAATTTGTTGAATCAATACAAGACATGAAATTGTTGCGTAAAGCGTATGATCCTAAAGCCGTATTGCCTCAAAATCTGGTAAAAAGAAAGACCGGTTTCTTATGGAGTCATGATAACCTTTGGGATTTAGAAAACCAAAAACAAACAAAATTCTGGAACACCTGGAAACATAGAAATACCTATACGGCTGCTATAAAATCTACGGGAGCTCCAATGGATTTTATTACCGAAACGGACAACTTTGCTGATTATCCGTTTATCGTCGCTCCGGCTTATCAGCTTGTTGATCAAAAATTAGTTGCCAAATGGCAGAAATATGTTGAAAATGGAGGTCACCTAATCTTATCTTGTCGTACCGGACAAAAAGACAAAAACGGACATTTTTTTGAAGCCAATTGGAGCGCACCAATCGTACCGCTAATAGGTGCTGACGTGGATTTCTTCGATATGTTGGTTTCGGATGTGAATGGAGTTGTAAAAGCAGGAAACACTACTTTTCAATGGAATACTTGGGCCGACGTGCTTACACCCAAACAAGGAACGGAAGTTCTGGCGACTTATGAAGATCAATTTTATAAAGGAAAAGCGGCAGCAGTAACTCGAAAATTAGGCAAAGGAACGATCACCTACGTTGGTGTTGAAAGCAATGACGGGAACTTAGAAAGAGAAATTGTTCGTACGATCTACACTCGTGCCAATGTTGCAATTGAAAATTTATCAAAAGGTGTTTTTATCGAATGGAGAGATGGTTTTTATGTGGGTGTAAATTATACTAATGAGCCTGTTAATTTACCTATTCCGCAAGGTAGTAAAATACTGGTTGGACAAAACCCGTTATTACCTGCACAAGCGGTAATCTGGAAATAAACTATTACTTTCAACATGTTTTGATTATCCTGATCTTTTGCCACGAATTTCACTAATTGGCACGAATTATTTTCTTGCCACAGATTACACTGATTCCCGCAGATTAAATCTTTTTAATTCTTTTAATCTGTGGTAAAAAAAGTAGGCAGAAGTTTGTAATTTGGTTTTGACAGAATAAAAATAGCACGCAGATTTTGCAGATCTTGGAGATTTCCGCAAAAGAAATGATAAAAAAATCTGCTAAATCTGCTAAATCTGCTAAATCTGCTAAATCTGCTAAATCTGCTAAATCTGCTAAATCTGCTAAATCTGCTAAATCTGCGTGAAAAAAAAATAGGCAAAAGTGTGTAATTTGAGCTTGACAGACTAAAACTTATGCAAATGAATAATGCCACAGATTACACTGATTCTCACAGATTAAATCTTTTTAATCCTTTTAATCTGTGGCAAAAAAAGTAGGTACAAGTTTATAATTTAGTTTTAACAGAATAAAAATAGCACGCAGATTTTGCAGATCTTGGAGATTTCCGCAAAAGAAACGATAAAAAAATCTGCTAAATCTGCGTGAAAAAAAAAGTAGGAAAAAGTGTGTAAGTTGACTTTATATACTAAAGATTATACAAATGAATAATTACACTAATTTCCACGAATTAAATCTTTTTAATCCTTTTAATCTGTGGCAAAAAAACAAACGAAAGTGTGTACTTTTAACTACTAACAAGACCACTAAAAGAAATATAAAAAATAAATACTAAAATAATGACTTTTTCAGAAGCAGCTATTCAAACCTTAGTAAAGGAACATTACGCATTAAACGTTAGTGTCAAATCATTAAATGGATATGATGAATTAAACTTTCTTCTGTCTAATGATCAAAATGAAAAATACATTCTAAAAATATCCAACGAAAGTCATTCCTTTCCCTTTTTGGAAGCTCAGGTCAAAATTATCAGACATTTGTCCCAAAGCAATATGGCCGATTTGTTTCAACATTTTTGCCTTAATAAAGAAGGAGAAGAATTAACCAAAATTGAAAAAGATTCTAAAATCTATTACCTGAGAATTCTAAATTTTCTGGAGGGGACTTTTTGGGTCGAAAAAGAGCATAAGCCTAATTCGTTATTTCATAATCTAGGTTGCTTTTTAGGGAATATGGATAAAGCACTTCAGGATTTTTCACACCCGGCAATGCATCGCAGTTATACCTGGGATATTAGTCGTGCCAGTGAAGCAAACGATGGTCTTAAGTATATTTTAAATCACGAGAGAAGGCGTATTGCGTCTTACTTCCTGTTGCAGTTTGATACTGAAATTGTTCCCAAAATACATCAGTTGCGTCATGCTTATATTCACAATGATGCCAATGATTATAATGTACTTGTTCAGGAGGATAAGATAAGTGGTTTGATAGATTTCGGAGATATGGTTTTTACCGCCTTAATCAACAATCTCGCGATTGCCTGTACGTATGCCATGCTGGATCAGGAAGATCCATTGGCTTGTGCGGCTTTAATTGTAGCAGGATACCATAAAGCCTACCCTCTTACCGAACAGGAAACAGATCTTCTGTATTATTTAATAGCCGGAAGACTTTGCATCAGCGTTACACAATCGGCTTACAATGCTTCTTTGGACAGTGACAACGAACATCATTTTATTACCGAAAGACCGGCTTGGGATTTATTGTATCAGCTTATCAAAATTAACCCGATCAAAGCGCAGGATGCTTTTAGAAGAGCTTGTGGTTTTGAAGGTGTTATTAAAGAAAACGATTATAGCGATCTCTTAAAAGTCCGTCAGGAAAAGATTGGTCGTAATTTAAGCATTGGTTACAAAGACAAACTAAAAATTGTAAAAGGCGCTTTGCAATATCTGTATGACGATCAAGGACGCACTTTTGTGGATTGTGTAAATAACCCTTCACACGTAGGACATTGCCATCCGGTAGTCGTTCGAAGAATGCAGAAACAAATTGCATCGTTAAATACCAATACCCGCTATTTAAATGATACTATTATTGAATACGCTGAAAAACTTACGGCAACCTTACCTCCTGCTTTAAGTGTTTGTTATTTTGTGAATTCCGGCAGTGAAGCCAATGACCTTGCCATCCGAATGAGCCGTCATTATACCAAACAAAAAGATGTAATTGTTTTAGATCATGCGTATCACGGCACTTCGACTGTGGCTATGGAAATGAGTCCGTACAAATTTGACAGTAAAGGTGGTTTTGGTAAAATGCCCTGGATACATAAAGCCATTAATCCCGATTTATATCGTGGTCCTTACCGATACGGGGATGCAAATGCAGGCGAAAAATATGCTGCCGATGTGCAACGCATTATCGAAGATTTAAAAACAGAAGGAAAAGCTCCGGCAGTATTTATCTGCGAAACTCTTTTAGGCGTTGGCGGACAGATTCCGCTTCCTGAGAATTATTTAAAAACAACCTACCAATATGTCAGAGCTGCAGGAGGCGTTTGTATTGCCGATGAAGTCCAAGTTGGTTTTGGAAGAATTGGGGAACATTTTTGGGGTTTTGAACTGCAAGATGTTGTTCCGGATATTGTTGTCTTAGGAAAACCAATAGGAAATGGCCATCCGCTAGCCGCAGTAATTGTTACTAATGAAATTGCTGATGCCTTCAATAACGGTTTGGAGTACTTCAACACCTTTGGTGGTAATCCGGTTTCTATGACAGCAGGTTTGGCAGTTTTAGATGTAATTCAGGAAGAAGAAATGCAGCAACATGCACTGGAAGTCGGAAATCATCTAATGGATGGTTTAAGAAATTTAATGGCCAAACACCCGATTATTAGTGATGTTAGAGGTCATGGTTTGTTTATTGGTGCAGAGATGGTCAAAGACCCAATTACCATGGAACCTGCAGTAGCTGAAATTGATCGTGTCGTGGAAAAAATGAAAGAGAAAGGATATCTACTGAGTACAGACGGGCCTTTGCATAATGTTTTAAAAATAAAACCTCCTATGCCTTTTAATAAACAAAATGCAGATGAAATGGTTGCTTTCTTAGATCTGGCATTGAGTGAATTATAAGGAATCAAGGAACTAATTAGCTAAAAGTTTGGCACACGGATTAAACGGATTCGCTATGCGAAGACACGGATTTATGCGGGTTTTTCTTTTTCTGTGTGGGATGGTTGTTTTGTGAAGATTTGAATAAGAATTCCGCGGAGATTCGCGGAGACCACACAGAGATTCACAAAGAATAATAAAACTTTGTGTGTCTCTGTGTAACCTTTGTGAAGCTTTGTGAAACCTTCTTAAGTGCTAAGGATTGACCTGAAAAAAGGCTTTTGCCCAAAAAGTATTAAAATGAATAATAGTAATAATAATCCGCTTTCGGAACCAATTCCCCATCTTGAAAATTTAGAAAAACAACTGGAGGGTCAATTATTCTATGACCACACCATGCGTTTGTTATATGCTACAGATGCAAGTGCTTATAAAGAAATGCCGTTGGCTGTTGCGATTCCTAAAACAAAGGAAGACATTCAAAAAATCATTACTTTTGCACGTGAAAATAAGAGCAGTGTGATTCCGCGTGCGGCTGGGACTTCGCTTGCAGGTCAGGTAGTGGGTAATGGAATTATTGTAGACATCTCACAAGAATTCACCCAAATTATCTCGGTGGATGAAAGCAATAAAACCGCATGGGTTGAACCGGGTGTAATTCGTGATGAACTTAATCTGCATCTGAAACCCTATCAACTCTTTTTTGGCCCTGAAACGTCTACCAGCAATCGTTGTATGATTGGCGGTATGGTAGGAAACAATGCCTGTGGTGCCAGATCGGTAGTCTACGGTTCAACAAGAGAACATCTTTTAGAAATAAAGGGTTTCTTGGCTGATGGAAATGAAGTCACTTTCAAAGCATTAACCAACACCGAATTTGAAAATAAATGCAACGGCATTGACACGGTAAGTCCTTTAGAGCAATCGATTTACGTTCAAATTAAAGAAGTAGTATCGTCTGAAACCAACAGGCTTTTATTCGATAAAAATTTTCCTAAAAAATCAATTCCAAGGAGGAATACGGGTTACGCTTTGGATTTACTAGCCGATAGTATGCCGTTTGTTGTTACTGATGAGAAATTTAATTTTTGTAAATTAATTGCAGGATCAGAAGGAACTTTATTCTTTGCTACTGCTATAAAACTAAACTTAGTTCCTGCGCTGAAACCTTTTGCTGCTTTGGTTTGCATTCATTTTGAAAGTCTTAACGATTCTTTGAAAGCTAATCTGGAAGCCCTGAAATTCAATCCTGATAGTGTTGAACTTATTGATCATTATATACTGGAATGTACCAAAGAGAATTTAGAACAAAGTAAGAATCGTTTTTTTGTAGAAGGAGACCCTCAAGCCATTCTTGTGGTTGAATTTTTAAGAGATACACCAGAAGAAATAGATACGATAGCCAAAGAAATGGAGCTTTTAATGCGTTCTAAAAACTTAGGGTATCATTTTCCGATTGTTTATGGCGAAGAGACCAACAAAGTATGGAATTTACGAAAAGCCGGACTTGGATTATTGTCTAATATCCCCGGAGACGCAAAAGCAGTCGCGGTTATTGAAGATACGGCTGTTGATGTAAATGATTTGCCAGCCTTCATCGAAGATTTTAATGCAATACTGAAACAACGCAATTTAAGTTGTGTTCATTACGCACATGCGGCAACGGGTGAATTACACCTGCGTCCTATTATCAATTTAAAAACCAAAGAAGGTGCCGTCCTTTTTAGAACTATAGCCACAGACATTGCGCATTTGGTAAAAGAATATAAAGGATCACTTAGCGGTGAACATGGCGACGGAAGGCTTCGTGGTGAGTTTATCCCATTGATGCTCGGAGAAGAAATTTATCAACTGTTTATCCAACTTAAAAATACTTGGGATCCCTGGAATGTTTTTAATCCGGGGAAAATTGTGAATACGCCTCCAATGGACACCAATTTAAGATATACTCCGGGACAGGATACTCCAATGCCGGAAACTTACTTTGATTTCTCTGAACACAACGGCATCCTTCGTGCTGCCGAAATGTGTAATGGTTCGGGAGATTGCAGAAAAACCGAGAAAAGTGGTGGTACGATGTGTCCAAGTTATATGGCTACGCGAAACGAAAAACACACCACCCGCGCAAGAGCAAACATGCTCAGAGAAACCATCACTACCTCAACAAAAGAAAACAAATTTGACGCTGAAGGACTTCTTGAAGTACTCGATTTGTGTTTGAGTTGTAAAGGTTGTAAATCCGAATGTCCTTCTAATGTTGATATGGCCAAGTTAAAAGCGGAAACCTTACAGCAAAACTATGATGCAAATGGAGTCAAATTTCGTTCCAGTCTGATTGGAAATACACCAAAAATAAATGCTGTTTTTGCTACAGTTCCGTGGGTTTATAATTTATCTACTAAAGGTTTTTTAGGTAACCTTATCAAAAAATCGACCGGATTTGCTGTTGAAAGACAACTACCGCAAATGCATAAAATTACTTTTGCAAAATGGATAAAAACACACGTTCAAAAAGGGACTTTTATCCACGGTCAGGTCTATTTATACAACGATGAATTTTTAAACTATTATGATGTCGAAATAGGTCAAACGGCAGTTCAATTATTAAATCGTTTAGGGTATGAAGTAATAGTTCCTGAAATTGGCATAAGTGGAAGAACCTATTTGTCAAAAGGCATGTTAAAAGAAGCCCGTGAAATTGCAGAAAAAAACATACTGGCTTTCGAAAAACATATGCCCAAGGATGCTATTCTAATTGGAATAGAGCCTTCTGCTATCTTATCGTTTCGTGATGAATATCCTGATTTATGCCGTGGCATATTGAAGGAAAAAGCTAAAACATTTGCGGGCAGAACATTACTTATTGAAGAATTTTTGGCCCGTGAATTAGACGAAGGACGTATATCGTCTGCTAGTTTTACAAATAAAGAAGAACGCGTACGCATGCACGGTCATTGTTTTCAAAAAGCATTGTCTTCTTTAGTTCCTTTGAAAAAAATTCTAATGCTTCCGAAAAACTATACCGTTCTAAATATTCCAAGTGGTTGTTGTGGTATGGCGGGGTCATTTGGTTATGAAAAAGAACATTATGACATTTCCATGAAAATTGGAGAATTAGTTTTGTTTCCCTCGATTCGCTCTGAAAAGGAAGCTACTTTAATCTCAGCATCAGGAACAAGTTGCAGGCATCAAATAAAAGACGGTACCAACCGAAATGCACAGCATCCCGTGAGTATATTGTATAATGCTTTAAAATAACTAAATTCTTTACGATTTAAAAACAACAAAAGGGACTGCCTCAGAACTAATGAGGCAAACCCTTTCTTTATTTTCTCTTGCAACCATTGCGTACATAAGGGTTAAAAATAAAAAAACACCCTCCTTTTTATTTGCGCACATCCTTAAAACATTTTTACAGAAGTAAATCGGTTTTTACGAAAATAGGTTCTTCCTGCTTCAATTTACTACATTTGATTAAAAGGCACAGACTAATGCTTCAAACGTCTTACAAATAAGTAAAACTTCTGCAAATAATACTTTATAAAAAATGGAGAGTGAAAGATTTAACAAACTGGCAGAAACAAAAAATAATCTGATAATTTCTTATCTAAAACTCCGAAATTTAATTGGCTTTTCAGGAATGCTCTTGCCTTTCATTTTAGTACTTACTTCCAAAACAGATCATACTGCCAAGCTATTTGTAGAAAAATCTCTCAGTGTTTATTACTATACTAATAGCGGAGATATACTGGTCGTAACAATGAGTGTAATTGGCGTATTTTTATTTACTTATAACGGTTATAACAAAACAGAAAAAAAGATAACCACATTAGCTTCTATTAGTAGTCTTGGCATTGCATTTTGTCCGACAGCTATTTCTCAGGTGATTTCATCTACCATACATGTTGAGAATAAAATTGTTCCCAATGTATTTGGGGTTGAGTGGCATTCTATATTTGCCACTTTACTCTTTATTTCAATGTCTATAATGACATTAGTATACTTTCCAAAATCAGACAAACAGCAGCTCAACACTCAGAAAAAGAACCGTAATATCATCTATAAAATTTGTGGTTGGGTAATGGTCGTCAGTGTTGTACTTCTCGTTACCTATTACATCTGGAAACCTCTATTTTTAAAGAATATTCCGGTTGTTTTGATTTTTGAAACTATAATACTCGAAGCTTTTGGTTTATCCTGGATTACTAAAGGGCAAACTTTATGGCCAGACGGGGAACATTATGTATACAAAGGATATAATGAATTAAAAAATTGGTTGAAAAGTGTGTTTAATTGACTTTTTTCATCGTCTAAATGCCCTATTAAACAAGCAATCCGTATCTAATTGGGCCTGATTTTTCGTGTCTCGAAATTGACAATGTTCGACAAAAAAACAAAATTAAACACCTTTTCCCAGATAAAAAAAACAGGCTATTTTCACAAGGAGTGAAACAGCCTGTTTTTCTGTTTTAAAACCGATCTTCTATCAACAAACATTTCAAGCATTTGCTTTTAAGCAACTTATATTAGTTTAAAAGCGTCTCCCTGTTTTAATACTTTAAAAAAAGGATTATCAATACTACTATTCCATTGAAACAATAATAAACTCGCTTCTTCTGTTTAGCTGATGTTCTGCCTCTGTACAAACGATACCATCAGAACATTGATTTACCAGTTGTGATTCACCATATCCTTTTCCGCTAAGTCTTTTTGAGTCAATTCCATTTTGGGCAAGCCATTTTATAGTAGCTTTTGCTCTTTTATCTGATAATGTTCTATTGTATCTTGCCATTTGTCTGCTGTCAGTGTGCGAACGAACATCAATTTTCATCTCCGGATATTTACGCATTACAGCTACCACTTTTTCAAGTTCAAAGGCTGCTGCTTTTGTAATAACTGATTTATCAAGATCAAAATAAATAATCGGAATATCAAGAGTTTTCGCTAGATCCGTTCCTTTTTCAATTGACTTAATTCTTCTAAACAAAGGTACCGCTGCATTTATTTTTCCGGTGGATTTGTCAACTGAAACTGGAATCTCTTTCGTTTCATACGCTTCTTTTGTTGCTCTTATATAATACACTTTATCAGCATCTACCTCAAAAGTATAAGTCCCACCTACTCCTGTCAATGCTTCTCCCATTACCTGAAAATTATCATCCAGCAAATTAACTTTAACATTTTCAAGTCCTTTATTGTCTTCCGAATCCGTTACAACTCCTCCTAAAGATTGTTTTCTAATTAACTTTTTAGTTTCTGTAAATCGGTAAATATCATCATAACCTTTTCCGCCTTCTCTGTTGGAAGAGAAAAAACCTATCCGGCTTTCGTTGTTCATTACAAAATCAAAATCGTCCTGACTTGTATTAACCGGTGCTCCAATATTTAGCACTTCACCAAAAGTTTTGTCGGCATTAATTTTAGATACAAATACATCTAAACCTCCTAAACCTGGTCTTCCGTCACTTGAAAAATACAACTCATTGTCCCCCGAAACAAATGGAAAAGTCTCTCTACCTTCTGTATTTACCGATGCACCCAGATTTTGTGGCAGACCAAAAGTTCCATCCGCATTAATTGTTACACTATACAAATCAGACTGTCCTAACGTTCCAGGCATATCAGATGCAAAATACAGTGTCTTTTCGTCAACACTCAAAGCCGGATGCGCTACACTGTATTGATCGCTGTTGAATGGCAATTCGGTAAGATTAGTCCATTCCTCCTTAACCAAATTTGCTTTGTATAATTTTAGCAGGGTGTTCTTTTTATCATCCCTTCCTCTTTTACCTTTCAAAAAGTTATTTCTGGTAAAATACATGGTTGTACCATCTTTTGAAAAAACAGGAGTTGATTCATTAAACTTCGAATTGATCTTTTTTGTAAATCGCTCCGGTTCTCCCAATGTTCCGTCAGAATTTAATGTTGCCGTATACAAATTAGTAAATGCTCTGTTGGTCCATTTAAATCTTTTTCTGGCAACAACCCCTGTATCTCTTGCGGAAGCGAATACCAGTTTGTCGTTTAAAAAGGCACTTCCGTAATCTGATGAAGTTGAATTAATACCTGCATCTGCAATTTCAAATCGTCCTGAATTAAGCTTAATTTGCTCCAGATAATTTTTGTTGCTTTCAAACAACATGGCTCTTTTATCAATATTCTTTTTTTGATTGAAAATTTCCAGCATTTGATCTGCTTTAGTGTAATTTTCGGTTGCTTTCAAAGTTTGTGCATATCGGTAATAATATTCGGGATCCTGCTGATCATTCACAGCAAAAAGAGCCTCATACCATTTTGTCGCTTTACTTAACTCGCCGTTAAAATAATACGCATTTCCGAGCCTTTGAAACATTTGCTCGTCTTTATACCCTTTAGCCGCTACTTCTTCGTAAATTGTAATTGCATCGATATAGGCATATTCCGTATAATTTTTATCTGCTTTTCTCAGACTTGCTTTTTGTGCCGTTCCATTTACTGCAAACAGTACAATAAAACCGGTATAAAGTATATTTTTAATTTTCATAGTTCAGGGATTAGAAGAATCTAGGTGAAGTTATTCTGCCATATTTATTTAAAAATTCAAAGCGCAAAAATATTTCATGCGATCCTGAATTAAAATTTGTTAAATCAGTTGTCTCACGATCGTATCCATAGCCTAAATACAATCCTTCTGACACCTGAAATCCAACCATGGCACTTAATGCAGCGCTCCATCGATAGGCTACTCCAACGGTAACCTTATCATTAAACAGGAAATTTGCAGAAAGATCAACTTGTAAAGGAGATCCTTCAACTACTTTGGTTAACAATGCGGGTTTGAATTTGATATATTCGTAGTGGTCTAAATTAAAGACATAACCTGCCATGAAATAATAATTTATCTTCTTTTTAAAGATGGCCATATCACTGGTATTATACCGATTTGTTTCAATGAAATTCGGCACTGACAAACCAACATAAGCTTTGTCTGAATGCCAATATACTCCTGCTCCAACGTTAGGTGAAAACTTACTGTCTAAATTCTGAAATTGCGGGTCTCCCTGATCTTCGGCTTTCAATTTATTGAGATCAAGGTTAAACAAATTCGCAGTAGCTTTTATACCGAAAGAGAGTTTAAAATCTGCCGAAGTCGGAATGGTATAGGACAAATCTGCTGATAAAGTATTCTCGTTCGTTGGCCCGATTTTATCATTTATAAGGGAAATACCTATTCCAAGATTACTGTTTGGTAAAGGTGTATTTAATGAAAAACTACTAGTTTCGGGAGCACCGTCTAACCCAACCCATTGTGTGCGATACAGTCCGAAAACACTCATTGCTCCCCTCGAACCGGCATAGGCCGGATTTATATTGATTGTATTGTACATATATTGTGTAAACTGCGCATCTTGCTGTGCAAAACCTGCAATCGAAAAAAACATAAAAACTAAAACTAATTTCCTCATTTATTTAACTTTTAAGAATGGCTTAGCCGGTTTTGCTAAGCCATTTCAATTTGTTTTAACTATTATTTATTAAGGTATAAATAACCTGCTTTCTGATGTGCATTAGAATCGTTGTCTTTATATTTTAGAATATAATAATACGTTCCTGTCGGCAATCCACCAGATTCTTTAACAGTTACACGTCCTTCAGAGATTCCTCTAAAAGCACGTTCTTCATTGTTATACTGATCGCGCTCGAAAACCAAAACTCCCCAACGGTTGTAAATTTCAACTCTGTTATCAGGATAACATTCTAAACCTTGAATATAAAAACGTTCATTCTTACTATCTCCATTGGCCGAAACCGCATTGAATATTTCAATAACACAGCCTTCAATTTCTAAAATTGTTGCCTTATCTCCCGCGTTAGTGCTATCATCTGATTTGTCGTCAACGCTAACACCAATTGGACTTGTTCCGGATACTGTTGCCTGATTGCTTATACGCTTTGAATTAATATCCGATTGCGTGATTACATAAGAACCTTTGTAGGCTGTATCATTGACTTCATCCGGTTGTAAAGATATTGGCGTCCCTGTCATTAAAATATTTGGCAAAGGATCTGAAACCGTAACATTTGTCAACGCTGTATTTCCAGTATTGGTAATTTTAAAATAATACGTGATCGTTTCTCCTGCGTTGGCATACCCATTTCCATTTTCATCATTAAATACTGCTGTTTTAATGATTGCAATTGCGGGTACTTCAACAAAAATAGTAGCCTTGGCTGTTACACAATTAGAGCTATTTCCATCTTCACAAATTTGATAGATTAACGTATAGTAACCTCCTGCTATATTTGGAGATACATCTACGGTACCATCATCATTTAATGTAATTCCTGTTGGAACGGTCAATCCTTTTAAAATAACCTGTGAAGGGTTAATTGTAATTCCGTTAAATTTATCGTTGTGTAAAACATTTACAACCTGCAATGAACCATTGATTCCGTCGGCAGTAAGATTAAGATCGTCATTGGCCACAATAACTAATCCCGGTTTTGCTTTACATCCCGATATTTCTGTTGGATAATTTACATCTACAGACTGCGTATGGTTTAATGAAAACACCATCGTCACAGCTGGTTTTGTTAATTCAAAACCATCATTGCCTTCCGCCCATTGTCCATTTGTATAAACCCATCCCGGCCAGTCTACACCTTTTCCGTTAGAATCAACAATTGCACCCGGCCATAAAACATTTCCGCTAAGAGGTAAATTATTTTGTACCGCTACTACATTACCTGCGCTATCTACCCAATTAATTGTCAACAAATCTGTTGGGGTAAAATTATCGGCTGATACATTGTATGTAACATAAGGCATATTATTAGAGCAATAACTACTGGCTCTTATGGTCATTGCAGGTGCAACTACCTTTATAGTAACAGTCGCGCTACTACAATTTACTTGACTTATACTTTCACAAATTTGATAGGTCAAGTTATAATCTCCCGCTGGTGTATTAGGTGCTATAGTTACTGTTCCGTCAGGGTGTAATGTTAATCCTGGTGGTACTGGTCCTACCGGAGTCAATTTTACTTCTCCAGGATTATTTCCAACCACTACAGGACCACCATTGAATGTGTCATTAGTCAAAACATTTACAACCGTCACCTTCTGATTAATTCCAACTATTGGTCCAACTGAATCCGGATTTGCAGTAATCTGATTTTTAGCAACTATCAGCGTAATTGTTGCAGCACTTTGATCAATAGCGCCATTGTCATCTGTTACTGTAAAAGTAAACGTATCGTCGCCGTAGAATGCACCGCTTGGATCATATGTTAACAAAACAGCCTCAGCAGGCGTTAAAACTTGATTTACCGTAACGGATTTTCCAGACAATGCCAAAGTTCCATTTAATGGTAAACTTAAAATAGTATAACTAATTATTGTACCATCATCATCTTTACCTGTTAAGGCCTTAATAGTTGTTGCTCCTGCAATTGATGGGATAACACTATTCGTATTATCATCAAAGGCAACCGGTGTATTATTTACAGCTGTTACGCTAATGTTGATTTGAGCAACATTAGAAACGGTTCCAGAATTATCGTTTACCGTATAATTTACTGGAGTTGCGGTTCCGTTATAGTTCGCAACTGGAGTAAAAGTTACCACTCCTAAAGCATCAACAATATACGTTCCTTCTCCTGTAACAGTGAAAGTTGTTTGTTTTCCTGCTGTGGCAGGGTCTAAATCTACGCTAGCGACATCGATAGTTCCGTCAACATCAGTATCATTTGTACTTACATCAATTGTAACTACTGTATCCTCATTGGTTGTTTTTGAATCGTTCACAGCAACCGGAGCGTCATTTACAGCTATTACCGTAATGGTGATTTGAGCAACATTAGAAACGGTTCCTGAATTATCGTTTACTGTATAATTTACCGGAGTTGCGGTTCCGTTATAGTTCGCAACCGGAGTAAAAGTTACCACTCCTAAAGCATCAACACTATATGTTCCTTCTCCTGTAATAGTGAAAGTAGTTTGTTTTCCTGCTGTTGCGGGATCTAAATCCACTGTCGCCACATCAATACTTCCATCAACATCCGTGTCGTTTGTGGTTACATCAATTGTAACTACAGTATCTTCATTGGTAGTTTTTGAATCGTTTACAGCTAGCGGGGCATCGTTTACAGATGTTATCGTAATATTAATTGTTCCTGTGTTTGAAACGGTTCCTGAGTTATCATTTACCGTATAATTTACCGGAGTAGCCGATCCGTTATAGTTGGCAACCGGAGTGAAAGTTACTACCCCTAAAGCATCAACACTGTATGTTCCTTCTCCTGTAACAATGAAAGTTGTTTGTTTTCCTGCTGTTGCAGGATCTAAATCTACTGTCGTTACATCAATACTTCCATCAACATCAGTATCGTTTGTGGTTACATCAATTGTAACCGTCGTATCTTCATTAGTCGTTTTAGAATCGTTTACAGCAACCGGAGCGTCATTTACAGCTGTTACCGTAATGTTGATCGTTCCTGTATTTGAAACGGTACCTGAATTATCGTTTACCGTATAATTTACTGGAGTAGCTGTTCCGTTATAGTTCGCAACCGGAGTAAAAGTTACAATTCCTAAAGCATCAACACTATACATTCCTTCTCCTGTAACAGTGAAAGTCGTTTGTTTTCCTGCTGTTGCGGGGTCTAAATCTACTGTTGCAACATCAATACTTCCGTCAACATCAGTATCGTTTATGGTTATATCAATTGTAACTGTCGTATCTTCATTGGTGGTTTTTGAATCGTTTACAGCTACCGGAGCGTCATTTATAGACGTTACGGTAATGTTGATTTGAGCAACATTAGAAACTGTTCCTGAATTATCGTTTACCGTATAATTTACCGGAGTGGCTGTTCCGTTGTAGTTGGCTGCTGGAGTAAAAGTTACTACTCCTAAAGCATCAACATTATACGTTCCTTCTCCTGTAACGATAAAAGTCGTTTGTTTTCCTGCTGTTGCTGGATCTAAATCTACTGTCGCCACATCGATAGTTCCATCAATATCAGTATCATTTGTGGTTACATCAATTGTAACTACTGTATCCTCATTGGTAGTTTTTGAATCATTCACAGCAACCGGAGCGTCATTTACAGACGTTACCGTAATGTTGATTTGAGCAACATTAGAAACTGTACCCGAATTATCGTTTACCGTATAATTTACTGCAGTAGCTGTTCCGTTGAAATTTAATACCGGAGTAAAAGTTACAACTCCAAAAGCATCAACACTATACGTTCCTTCTCCTATAACAGTGAAAGTTGTTTGTTTTCCTACTGTTGCAGGGTCTAAATCTACTGTTGCTACATCAATAGTTCCGTCAAGATCACTATCGTTTGTGGTTACATCAATTGTAACTACTGTATCCTCATTGGTCGTTTTTGAATCGTTAACGGCAACCGGAGCATCATTTACAGCTGTGATGCTAATATCGATTTGACCGGTATTAGAAGTAAAACCATCGTTATCGTTTACGGTGTAGTTTACCGCAGTAGCTATTCCATTGAAATTTAATACCGGAGTAAAAGTTACTACTCCAAAAGTATCAACACTATACGTTCCTTCTCCTGTAACAGTGAAAGTTGTTTGTTTTCCTGCAATTGCGGGATCTAAATCTACACTAGCGACATCAATAGTTCCATCAATATCGGTATCGTTTGTGGTTACATGAATTGTAACTGCGATATCTTCATCTGTTGTTTTAAAATCATTTACAGCAACCGGAGCGTCATTTACAGCTGTTACCGTAATGTTGATCGTTCCTATATTGGAACTCAATCCTGAATTATCGTTTACCGTATAATTTACTGCAGTTGTAGTTCCGTTATAGTTCGCAACCGGAGTAAAAGTTACCACTCCAAAAGCATCAACGCTGTATGTTCCTTCTCCTATAACAGTAAAAGTTGTTTGTTTTCCTGCTGTTGCAGGATCTAAATCTACTGTTGCTACATCAATACTTCCGTCAACATCAGTATCGTTTGTAGTTACATCAACTGTGATTACTGTATCCTCATTGGTAGTTTTTGAATCATTGACTGCTACCGGAGCGTCATTTACAGACGTTACCGTAATGTTGATCGTTCCTATATTGGAACTCAATCCTGAATTATCGTTTACCGTATAATTTACTGAAGTTGCGGTTCCATTATAGTTCGCAACCGGAGTAAAAGTTACAACTCCAAAAGCATCAACCCTGTATGTTCCTTCTCCTATAACAGTAAAAGTCGTTTGTTTTCCTGCGGTGGCAGGGTCTAAATCTACTGTTGCCACATCAATACTTCCATCAATATCAGTATCGTTTGTGGTTACGTCAATTGTAACTGCGATATCTTCATCTGTTGTTTTAGAATCATTTACAGCAACCGGAGCATCGTTTACAGACGTTACCGTAATGTTGATTTGAGCAACATTAGAAACTGTAGCCGAATTATCGTTTACTGTATAATTTACTGCAGTAGCTGTTCCGCTGAAATTTAATACCGGAGTAAAAGTTACTACTCCAAAAGCATCAACACTATAAGTTCCTTCTCCTGTAACAGTGAAAGTTGTTTGTTTTCCTGCAATTGCGGGATCTAAATCTACACTAGCGACATCAATAGTTCCATCAATATCGGTATCGTTTGTGGTTACATGAATTGTAACTGCGATATCTTCATCTGTTGTTTTAAAATCATTTACAGCAACCGGAGCGTCATTTACAGCTGTTACCGTAATGTTGATCGTTCCTATATTGGAACTCAATCCTGAATTATCGTTTACCGTATAATTTACTGCAGTTGTAGTTCCGTTATAGTTCGCAACCGGAGTAAAAGTTACCACTCCAAAAGCATCAACGCTGTATGTTCCTTCTCCTATAACAGTAAAAGTTGTTTGTTTTCCTGCTGTTGCAGGATCTAAATCTACTGTTGCTACATCAATACTTCCGTCAACATCAGTATCGTTTGTAGTTACATCAACTGTGATTACTGTATCCTCATTGGTAGTTTTTGAATCATTGACTGCTACCGGAGCGTCATTTACAGACGTTACCGTAATGTTGATCGTTCCTATATTGGAACTCAATCCTGAATTATCGTTTACCGTATAATTTACTGAAGTTGCGGTTCCATTATAGTTCGCAACCGGAGTAAAAGTTACAACTCCAAAAGCATCAACACTATAAGTTCCTTCACCTGTAACAGTGAAAGTTGTTTGTTTTCCTGCAATTGCGGGATCTAAATCTACACTAGCGACATCAATAGTTCCATCAATATCGGTATCGTTTGTGGTTACATGAATTGTAACTGCGATATCTTCATCTGTTGTTTTAAAATCATTTACAGCAACCGGAGCGTCATTTACAGCTGTTACCGTAATGTTGATCGTTCCTATATTGGAACTCAATCCTGAATTATCGTTTACCGTATAATTTACTGCAGTTGTAGTTCCGTTATAGTTCGCAACCGGAGTAAAAGTTACCACTCCAAAAGCATCAACGCTGTATGTTCCTTCTCCTATAACAGTAAAAGTTGTTTGTTTTCCTGCTGTTGCAGGATCTAAATCTACTGTTGCTACATCAATACTTCCGTCAACATCAGTATCGTTTGTAGTTACATCAACTGTGATTACTGTATCCTCATTGGTAGTTTTTGAATCATTGACTGCTACCGGAGCGTCATTTACAGACGTTACCGTAATGTTGATCGTTCCTATATTGGAACTCAATCCTGAATTATCGTTTACCGTATAATTTACTGAAGTTGCGGTTCCATTATAGTTCGCAACCGGAGTAAAAGTTACAACTCCAAAAGCATCAACCCTGTATGTTCCTTCTCCTATAACAGTAAAAGTCGTTTGTTTTCCTGCGGTGGCAGGGTCTAAATCTACTGTTGCCACATCAATACTTCCATCAATATCAGTATCGTTTGTGGTTACGTCAATTGTAACTGCGATATCTTCATCTGTTGTTTTAGAATCATTTACAGCAACCGGAGCATCGTTTACAGACGTTACCGTAATGTTGATTTGAGCAACATTAGAAACTGTAGCCGAATTATCGTTTACTGTATAATTTACTGCAGTAGCTGTTCCGCTGAAATTTAATACCGGAGTAAAAGTTACTACTCCAAAAGCATCAACACTATAAGTTCCTTCACCTGTAACAGTAAAAGTCGTTTGGATTCCTGCTATTACAGGGTCTAAATCTACTGTTGCCACATCAATAGTTCCATCAACATCAGTATCATTTGTGGTTACATCAATTGTAACTGCAGTATCTTCATTGGTTGTTTTTGAATCGTTTACAGCAACGGGAGCGTCATTTACAGCTGTTACCGTAATGTTGATCGTTCCTATATTGGAACTCAATCCTGAATTATCATTTACCGTATAATTTACCGGAGTGGCTGTTCCGTTATAGTTCGCAACCGGAGTGAAAGTTACCACTCCAAAAGCATCAACACTATAAGTTCCTTCACCTGTAACAGTAAAAGTCGTTTGTTTTCCTGCGGTGGCAGGGTCAAAATCTACTGTTGCAACATCAATACTTCCATCAACATCCGTGTCGTTTGTGGTTACATCAATTGTAACCGTCGTATCTTCATTAATCGTTTTAGAATCGTTTACAGCTAGCGGGGCATCGTTTACAGATGTTATCGTAATATTGATTGTTCCTGTGTTTGAAACGGTTCCTGAGTTATCGTTTACCGTATAATTTACCGGAGTAGCCGATCCGTTATAGTTTGCAACCGGAGTAAAAGTTACCACTCCAAAAGCATCAACGCTGTATGTTCCTTCTCCTATAACAGTGAAAGTTGTTTGTTTTCCTACTGTTGCAGGGTCTAAATCTACAGTAGCCACATCAATACTTCCGTCAACATCCGTATCGTTTGTGGTTATATCAATTGTAACTACAGTGTCCTCATTGGTTGTTTTTGAATCGTCCATAGCAACGGGAGCATCATTTACAGCTATTACCGTAATGTTAATCGTTCCTGTATTAGAACTCAATCCTGAATTATCGTTTACCGTATAATTTACCGGAGTTGCAGTTCCGTTGAAATTTGATACTGGAGTAAAATTTACTACTCCAAAAGTATCAACACTATACGTTCCTTCACCTGTAACGGTAAAAGTCGTTTGTTTTCCTGCGGTGGCAGGGTCTAAATCTACTGTTGCCACATCGATAGTTCCATCAATATCAGTATCATTTGTACTTACATCAATTGTAACTACTGTATCCTCATTGGTGGTTTTTGAATCGTTTGCAGCAACCGGAGCATCGTTTACGGACGTTACCGTAATGTTGATCGTTCCTGTATTTGAAACGGTACCTGAATTATCGTTTACCGTATAATTTACCGGAGTGGCTGTTCCGTTGTAGTTGGCTGCTGGAGTAAAAGTTACCACTCCTGAAGTATCAACACTGTATGTTCCTTCTCCTGTAACAGTAAAAGTCGTTTGTTTTCCTGTGGTGGCAGGATCTAAATCTACTGTTGCCACATCAATAGTTCCATCAACATCAGTATCATTTGTGGTTACATCAATTGTAACTGCGATATCTTCATTGGTAGCTTTAGAATCGTTTGCAGCAACCGGAGCATCGTTTACGGACGTTACCGTAATGTTGATCGTTCCTGTATTTGAAACGGTACCTGAATTATCGTTTACCGTATAATTTACCGGAGTGGCGGTTCCGTTATAGTTCGCAACCGGAGTAAAAGTTACTACTCCTAAAGCATCAACACTGTATGTTCCTTCTCCTGTAACGGTAAAAGTCGTTTGTTTTCCTGTGGTGGCAGGGTCTAAATCTACTGTTGTCACATCAATAGTTCCATCAATATCAGTATCGTTTGTGGTTATATCAATTGTAACTACAGTATCTTCATTGGTAGTTTTTGAATCGTTTACGGCAACCGGAGCATCATTTACAGACGTTACCGTAATGTTGATCGTTCCTATATTGGAACTCAATCCTGAATTATCGTTTACCGTATAATTTACCGGAGTGGCTGTTCCGTTATAGTTCGCAACCGGAGTGAAAGTTACCACTCCTAAAACATCAACACTGTATGTTCCTTCTCCTGTAACAGTGAAAGTAGTTTGGATACCACGCACTGATAAATCTAAATCTACTGTTGCTATATCAATCGTACCGTCAACATCAGTGTCATTTGTGGTTACGTCAATTGTAATTGCAGTATCTTCATTGGTAGTTTTTGAATCGTTTACGGCAACCGGAGCATCATTTACAGCTGTAATGCTAATATCGATTTGACCGGTATTAGAAGTAAAACCATCGTTATCATTTACAGTATAATTTACCGGAGTTGCTGTTCCGTTAAAATTAGCTATGGGAGTAAAAGTTACAACACCTAAAGCATCAACCGTATAAGTCCCTTGTCCAGTAACAGTAAAAGTTGTTTGTTTTCCTGCTGTTGCGGGATCTAAATCTACTGTCGCCACATCAATACTTCCGTCTACATCGGTATCGTTTGTCGTTACGTCAATCGTAACTACGGTATCTTCATTAGTCGTTTTTGAATCGTTTACGGCAACCGGCCCTTTTACAGGATTTTTTGAGCCTTCATTATTCAAAGGATCCGGATCATCTTCAATTCCTGTAATTCTCGCAACATTATTATAATCTCCTGTTGTCTTAAGAATACCTTTTACAGTTAAAGTAGCATTGGCCCTATTGGCAAGAGAACCTATATTCCAAACTCCCGTTACGGCATCATAAGTTCCTACCGATGGTACCGCACTTACAAAAGTATATCCGGAAGGTAGCAAATCATTTACTTTTACTCCTGTTGCTCCGTATGGGCCCGCATTATTTGCCGTAATGGCAAAAGTCGCCACATCACCAACTTTTTTAGCAACTCCAACCAATTCTTTTTTTACCGACAGATCAGCTCCATAACTTGCTGTAATTACATCTACAAAAACACCTGAATCGTAAGACGCATCTCCAACATCTGCAATTGCAATTTTAAAATTGTAAGTTGCTCCCGGAGTAAGCCCTGTAAGATCATAAGACATCATTTTTGTCAGTCCGTTGTACTCCACAAATGCAGATCTTGCTCCAACTCCATTATTTTCGACTCCACCAATACTATGACCGTTGTTTATATAAAATGCAGTCTGAGTCAAATCTGTAGTTGGTGTCCCAGCAGAGTCTTTATTAAATCCAAGGTTTCCACCATTGACTGAATTCACAGAAATTTCCCTATTACTGGAGGGAAGCCTTGCTATGTTTTGTGTACCAACAACTCCCGGTCCGGAAATAAAGAACCCAAAAACATCATTATATTTACTTCCTACGAAATTAGGATACTCTTCTGAACCAAACTGAAAGAAGATGCGTATTGCTGTCATCTTTGCGTCTAAAGTCACTTTAAAAGTATATACAACAGCATCATAATTTGCCGTACTGTTTAACGAATTCAAATCCGAATCAATAGTCGATCCGCCACTTGGCACGTTATCGACATGTAATACTGTATTTTTTGTACCTAGATCCGTATTCGCAAATCCTGTAGAAAACAAAAGTCCATTGCTAATTCCCAGACCAGCTGGTATACCACCGGAAAAAATTGCGATCTGTTTGGCTCGGTCACCTTTTACTAATGTAGGACTACTCAGTACTACTCCGCTACCGTCTAATGTGCTTAATATTGTGGCATCATTTGGACCGGCAGTATGCGTGGTCTGAACTTGTGCGTATCCTGTACTGCTCAACAGAGACAGAAAAAAGAAGCAGACCAGAAATCTATCCCGGTCGCGCCTATTTAACCTAAAAAATTTAAAATAAGTAAAGTTCCCCATATAATAATTATTAAAATTCTTGTAAAAGGCAGCCCTTAGGACGATTTGTATAGCCCTAAAAATTGCAGTAAAAAAATAAAAGGATGATGTAGCGCTTTAGTTAATGTGCCCCAGCTTTGAAGCTTCTCTAACCATGCCGGCAACATTGCTTACATCGAGTTTATTGAAGATGTTTTTTCTGTGATTTTCGATCGTATTTACCGAAAGTTTTAATTCTTTTGCTATATCTGCTGTAGTAAATTCGCGGATAATAAGTTGCATGATAATAAGCTCTTTTGCGGTAAGAGTCATGGTCGTATTCGGCCTATTCTGCTTGGATAAAAAAGAGTAATCTTCCGGCAGATAAACCCCTCCGTCAGAAACCAATTGTATTGCTTCTAAAAGAGCTTCTGGATCCTGATTTTTATTTACATATCCCTTAACGCCTATATTCAGTAGGTTTTCAACTAAAATTGGACTGGAAAGGGAGGTAAATGCGATAACTTTTAAAGATGGGTGATGTTTAGCAAGGTATTCGTAGACTTCCAACCCTTGCACATCGTTTGCGATTAAATCTACAATAATTAGATCTAATATATTATTTTCTAATATTTTAGCATAAAGTTCCTCTTTATCTTTGGCATAAAAATGAACCTCCAAACCTTTTTGATTAGAGAAAAAACTGTTAAGACCGTCACATACAATAGGATGATCTTCAAAAAAAGCAATATGTACCATGCTACAAATTAGCAATATATTTTTTGTTAAGTAAATAGTGGTTTTCCCTATTTAGGTAAAACAATTATAAAAGTACATCCATCTGATTCATTATTTAAAACATCCAGAGTACCTTTATTTTTCAGCATTAATTCCTGACATAAATACAGTCCGATTCCAAATCCGGATTCTAAATTTGTTCCTATTCCCGGATTAATGTTTTGCTTGAATAATTTTTGTAATTTTTTCTGTTCGATACCTTTACCTGAATCCTTTACAGTAATTTCATTGTCCGCATATTCAATACAAATCGTACTATCTTCATAGCTAAACTTAATTGCATTATTAATAATATTGCGCAATACTATACTTAAAACCATTGGATTAAAAACGATAACGGTATCTTTTGAAATATCATTTTCGATTTTGATATTTTTAGCTTTTGCCTGTTTTAACAATTCCTTACAGGCTATTGTTATATGATCGTACAACCTGATTTCATTGTCAGGCGAAACCGTTGCTACCAATTCCATTTTTGCCCAATCTAATAAACTGGTAAGCATCCCATCGGATTGTTCTAACTGCTGACTTATCGCTTTTATGTAAGAAGACACAATTTTGTTCTCATTTCTGACAATTTCATCTTTATTCAACAGAATTCTTAAAGTAGTTATAGGCTCCTTAAAATCATGTGAAATCACAGTGAAAATCTTTTGGTGGAGAAGATTAAGCCGCTTTAAGTCCTTATTTTTAAGTTCGATCTCTTCCTTTTGTACTTGTAAAGCTGCATTTGTCTTAGCCTGTCTTTTTTTCAAAACAATAACTAAATAAAGCAGTACAATTAACAAAACAACTCCTGATACTAAAGCAATAAGAGCATTCTTTTGCTGCTTTAATTTTTCCTCTTTCGTTTTATTTAACCTTTTCAAGTTCGCATTTTGCTGTTCTTTGAACTTGGTTTTATTGGCTATTTCAAACGAATCTATTCTTATATTTCTTCTTTTAGCATCTTCCTCTCCTACTAAGCGGTCTAATTTCTCGAATGTTTTATGAGCCCCTTCAAATTCTCCATGCTCCACTAAAATTTCACGCAGCGTCCGCAGAGCATTAATTTTATTCTCCAAAGCGCCGCAACTGTCTGCTATATTGATACTTTTTTCAATTGTTTTCTTTGCCTTATCCAGTTGTTTTTCTCTGCTGTAAATACGTGCCGTTTTTACATAAACTTCCGCAAGATTACAGGGATCATATTTTTTTGCCGCTTCTTCTGCCAGTAAAAATTCCTGTAAACTCTTTTTGTGTTCATAATTTAAATAATAATAGTAACCTGTTATCAAATGCGTTATGATATAGCTGTTTGTATTCTTAGCCGCTGAAAATTTATTTCGACACAAATAGGCATATTGGAATGCTTTTTTAAACTCTTTTCTAGTGAAATAAATATCCGACAAAACATACAAACTTTTATAATGCAACGTTTTAGATTCTTTACTTTTCCCTTTTAAGGAAATTGCTTTTTTTAAAGCAAGAATCGCTTCAGAGTGCTTCCCAATTAGCTTATAATAGTTTCCTTGAGCAAATAATCCAAATTGAAGTTCGAAAGTGTTTAAGTTATTTTTTGCTAAATGTTTTTCGATTAAGAATCCAATACTGTCAAGTTGTCCCTGACCACCATAGTAGTTTAGTTTTTCTTGTAACTCTTTCATTTGAGGACTAATTCCTTGTGAATGCAAGCTTAAAGAGCATAGAAAAAGAATTACATATTTCATCAAATTAGTAACCGTATTATTCAAAAACATAAAAAGTAGTGAATCAGAATCGTTATTTATAAATTTACTTGCGAACTGTTTTTTATCCTATTTGCATTCAAAAAAAAGCAACTGAATTGTCTTTATCACAGAAGAAAAACTTCAATATGCTTTCATAAAATAAAACAGGGCTTTTTAAAGATTGTAAAAACCTTTCTGAAATAATTTAACAGGGGTTAAGAAATTCGAAAACAATATCATACTTTACAGATGTATTGCGCTCTTTCTCACAGCTTAATTTATTCCGACGGCAAAATTAGACAATAAGAGTACATATATTGCTAGCCAAAATCAAAAAATAATCCTATTAATTGTAAAAACTTGTTTTTATTTTTATGAAACCCTGCATATATACAACAAAAAAGACTGTCTTACCAAGAGTAAAACAGTCTGTCTTTTGTTATTAAAATTAATTAGAATAACGAATTAAACAATTCATTATCAATCATTTTTAAAATTTTAAAATTTATTTTTTAATTATTTTTCTGGTGGTTACCGTTCCGTTATCTGAAATAAACTGAACTAAATAAACCCCGGGAACCTGATTCGCAATGTTTACATCAAAATCTCTCTGTTTAGCGGTTCTTTCTTTAAATACAACTCTGTTGTAAATACTTACTATTCTTAAAGTTCCTTGTTGCTCATTGTTAATACTGATTTTAAACACTCCGTCTGTCGGATTAGGATAAATTGTAAACAATTGAGACTCGGCTGCTTCTTTAAGAGCAATTTCATTTCCTTTGGTATTAGCCTGTTTTTCAGCTCTTACAAGGGCAAAACGTTCACCGCCTTCCAGTTCTCCTTTTAGAGCATCTTCCTGAATAAGGTCTAGTGTGATCTGCTGATCCAGAGGGAAATCTTTCGCTACTTTAAAGTCAAATGTTATTCCGAAAGTTTCCTCATTGTCAATCGGTAAATTTGCAATTGCACCTTCTCTGTTAGTAATCAGAATTTTGTTTTTATCAATAATCTGAACTCCTTTCAGGCTTCCGTTTGCTTGCGCTCTTTCAAAAAGACGGTCATCCAGTGTTGCTACGATTGTTCCTCCTAATTCAAAGAAGTTGTTTTTAAGCTCTTCATTAAATCCTTTGTCTACAAATCTTATATTAATAGTTTTAGACTTCACGCCTCTTATAAATACTGCTGTCGGCGGAACAAAATCGGTTGTATTTAAATTATAAACACTCAGATTCTTCCAGGCAATATTGTTATTGTTTTTAGCATTTGGAGTAATTACAACACCATTGACTTCATTAGGCATTGGGTCTCTTGGAGATTCGATTCTGGCAATTAAGCAGAAATGATGCTGATCATACGTATAATCTGCCGGGTTTGGCGGATACCATGGCACCATTACTATCGTGCTACCTCCTACCGGTATTGACGGGATACTTACTTCACCAATCTCATCACCGTGTTTTACTGCTCCGACACTAAAGTTTACAAAATTAGTAGGCCATACCAATCCAGATGACGCTTTTGCGAAATAGAGCCTTACTTTTGCAGAAGAACTTGGACTTGTTCCTTTATTATAAACTCTGATGTATACTCCGTTTGGAGAACTCAATTTAAACTCAGGGTTCTGATGCGACAGTCCTGCATCTATACTTTGTCTTACCCAAATGTCATCACTGATCCACATTGGACCTAAATCAGGATTTGGCTCTAAACCTGTATCAAAAGGTCTGTCTTTAATGTACAAATCAGCTATTGGCAAAGTGATACCGGTAACAATTACAGAATATTTCTGACTGCTGTTCACCAACGTTCCTTTGTGCATAATTTTTACCGTATAGACACCTGCAGCGCCTACAATAGCAATTCTTTCAAAAGGGTCTCTGGTATTATCTCCTAATCCGTTTGTTGTGGCTGACAACAATCTGTAAGGGAAAACGGTACCTGCCGTATTTGTTACTCGTATGTCGAGGTCATTTACAAGTCGGGCTGTACCCACATTTACAATACTTCCCGGATTAGCAGTTCCGGCAGGATCTGTCCAGGATATCGAAGCGATTAACGGATTTACTCCATCTGATGTTACCGGAAAACTATAAGAACCACCGTTTGGTAAGGTATGCTCCTGAATAATAGCTAAAGTTCCGTTTTTCGTAATGGTTTCGGCTGCAAATTTTGCATTTAACAAACCCCATCCAAATATAGCGTCAGGGCCCGTAGGTCCGGCATCATCTGCAGTATGCAAAGCCAATCCTTTTAAAGTTGCCGCACGCATAAAATTGCCTTTCAGATTTTTGTAGTGCTGCTGTAATAAAAGCAAAGTACCGGTAACGTTTGGTGATGCCATAGAAGTTCCCGTTGCATTACCATAACTCGTATTGGTCAATGGCGTAATTACTGATGTAAGTGTAGCGGTAGAATAAACAGAGGTTCCATTTCCGGTAAGATCCGGTTTGATTCTTAAATCATCTGTTGGTCCCTGACTGCTCGAAGTATTAATCGTTACGCTGGTTAGCGCTCCGGTTGAACTGATCACAGCATCATTGGCATTAGCAATTACCAGATTGTTTTTCGCAGTCGCATATCCTGTTAATTTATCGTAGCTCGGATTACCTCCCAGCGGACTCGGATTTGCGGTATTGTCAGTACCGTCGTTACCGGCTGCTTTTATCATCAAATAGTAAGGCGCATTAAACATTAAATTGTCCCAGTCTCTTGCGAAAGTTTCATAAGCTCCAAATCGCCAAGGTGCCATTATAACAGTTCCTACAGAATTTCTTAATCCCCATCCATAGGAATGATTGGACAGCAACATTCCGTTTGAGGCTGCGGTCGTAGCCTCAGCTAAATCAGAATTCCATTCATTTGTTCTTGCAGTTGCCATATTGGCCATTCCCTTTGAAGCGGCTACCAAACCAGCTGCAACAATAGTACCTGTAACATGGTTCGCATGTTGGCTGTTATTACTGGTCGTTATGATAGTGGTAACACCATCAGAAATAGAAACCCTTCCTCCAAACTCATTGTGAGTAGGAAGCGTGGCTCCACCGTCCCAGACATAAGCAGTCATTGATTGTCCATTTAAGTTAAGCCCCAAACCACCGCCTGAATTCAGAAAGTTTGTACGGGTCGATTTGGCAGCATTTACGTTTTCAGGTGTAAAATAAAGAGGTTGTTTACCATCTGCAGAAACGCCCATCAATTCACTCACAGTACCGTCTTTATTTTTAAATGTGGTACTCCAGCCATTGGTTTTGGCCAGACTTAAAGCTCGGTCCTTATTTCGGTCTGACTCACTCTTGTATTGTTTACTTAGCGCTTCCAGCTCTGTTATATTTGAATTTTGTCTAATCTTTTGAATATCATTCTGCGTTTGGGAATACGTTATTCCACATACGCAAAAGAGCATATATTTGTATAATTTTTTCATATGATTTTTGTTTTAATGGGTTGTTTTGTTCTCATAAACTCTTCATAAGAAAAAGGCGGACTTCTGTCACTCATAATCCCAGAGCATTCAGAAAATACATTTGTTTTGATTTTCATAATTCCAGTTGGTTAAGGGTTAATAAAGAATAGTTTTATTGTAATCCGTTGGTATTCGAAAAATAAACTTGTTTAACTTTATTTACAAAAACTCTAATTTTTGTAGGATTTATTCATTAAACACAACAAAACTCGTTAAACAAAACGAACCAAAAAAGAGTATAAATACCTGATTTAAAACACATTGACTTTTCAGCTCTCCAACAACAATCAACCGGATACCAATTCGACTTAAATCCATTAACCCGCCATTTAAAAAGAACTAAGGATCTTATTTACTCCCTCTTCTACTTTCCAAAAAGCATACAAGCTGAATTATTTTTTATATTTTTGAATGAAGCATTAATATCCTCATTTTAAAAGACATGAAACCACTATTAATACTAATAAGCGTTTTTCTGATCTCCTTAGTTTCTATTATTCTTCTTTCTGGAGATTACAATTTTGCATTAGCGGCACGAATTGCGATGTCGGTGATGTTACTGTTCACGGCTATAGCACATTTTGTATTTGCAAAGGGAATGAGCATGATGTTATCGGACTTTATTCCGTATAAAACGGTCGTTATCTGGTTAACCGGATTCATTGAAATTGCCGCTGCGATCGGGCTCTTAATTCCGCAAATCAGAATAATAACCGCTTGGCTGCTCATTGTGTTTTTTATTCTTATACTTCCGGCTAATATATACGCCGCTACTAAACAGATCGATTATCAAAAAGGGACTTTTGACGGAAACGGAACGACTTATTTGTATTTTAGGATTCCATTACAGCTCCTTTTTATTGTTTGGGTTTATCTGTCGGCAATCATCAACTAACTAATTCAAGTTGTTAGTTTTTTTTAATCTGTTACTATTTGAATGGCTTTCTGCTTTAGCTCAATGGCATTAGGTTAAGAGATTTTTTCACGCAGATTCTGCTGATTTTCTTTCATACAATTTTAACTCATTTCCTGAAATACTTAATTCATCCTTTTTTTTCCTTAGCTTATTGTTTTGTCTTTGCCGGACCGTTCTTATTCAAATAGTTTTGTCTTATAAATTCACCCCTTTAACACTAAAACAATGAATAAAGAATTAGTTTTTTTAAGAACATTCGCTATCGCCACCTCGTTAGGAATGGTTGTCCTTACAAGCTCCGCTTTCAAAGAAAAAAGCAATACAAAATTTACTGAAATTGATGTAGAACGGATCAATATCGTAGAAAAAGACGGCACGGTAAAAATGATTATTACCAATGTAGACCGTTTTCCAAACGGAAAGGATATCATCAACAAAAGGCCTACTAATGAAGGGCGAAAAAAACGTTCAGGCATGCTTTTCTTTAATGAAGAAGGTATTGAATGCGGCGGTTTTATCTATGACGGTCAGAAAAAAGAAAACGGGCACTCAGCCGGTTTGTCACTTACCTACGACCAATACGATGGTGATCAGGTCATGCAATTGCTTACACAAGATTACATTAAGGGAGACAAAAGAGTCGTATCCAGCACTCTCGCTTTTAACGATCGCCCGGCAAAAGAATCACAGTTGAAAACCTTTGAAATAACACAAGAACTGGCAGAATTACGCAAAAAAGATCCACAGGCAATGGAGAAAAAACTAAAGGAGTATGAAGAACAAGGCTTGTTAGGAGGCGCTACACGCATCATGCTCGGAAAATCCAGAAGTCAAAACAACGGGCTGTTTCTGTTTGATGATAAAGGAAAACCAAAAGCGATGTTTTATGTAGATAAAGAAAACAAAGCCAAATTGGACTTCTTTGATGACAACGGTGCCATCATTGCTTCATTCCCGGAAAATAAAACCAAATAAACTTCAGGTCAATAGTGCTGCAAAATTAGAAATGCTATTTTTGTATTGATACATCGTCTATAGAAAATGAAAAACATGCTATCTCAACTTAAACAAGCCCGGTATTTTCTACTGTTTGTCTTTTTATTCTCTTACGCACAATCGATACAAGTCCGTTTTTTAATAAGGCAGAAATTAAACTGGTTTATTTTTACACCGGAGGCTGCTATAGCTTCACTTATGTCGTCCTGTGTTTTATTCCTAATCCTTTATTTTTTTATCAAACGCTGGCAAAAATCAGAGCTCTTTAGTTTCAAAGAAGTATTAAAAATATTCAGCTTCTCCTTGTTGGTCTTTTTAGCAACAATGAAAACTATAGGGCTGCTGCTTGCCCTCGTATTTGATACATTTGAGCGCAACTTCAATCAGAAGACGCTACTTTTATCAACCTTTTCGGAACTAATGGATGCGATTATTTATGGAAGTTTTTTTCTGACTTATTACTATTATCAAAAAAACAAAACGAATCAAAAGCAACTTATAGTTTACAATCAGGCTTTGGCAGAAACTAAAATTGACCGGCTTAAAGCACAACTTAACCCTCATTTTTTGTTTAACAATCTTAATGTACTGGATCAGCTTATTGAAGAAGATCAACTGCAAGCTTCTGATTTCTTAAATGAGTTTGCTGAAATTTACCGCTATGTTTTACAGGTTTCGGACAAAAAAATAATTGCTTTGGAAGAAGAATATGCTTTTGCTAAAAAATACTTCAACCTGATGCAATACAAATACGGGACTGCTTACCAATTGCAAACAGAAACTTTAGATCTAAGCGGAAGTATTGTACCGTTAACATTACAGTTGCTTGTAGAAAATGCCATTCAACACAATTTAGGAACCGAGACAAATCCGATTCGTATAAAAATAAACAGAGATACTAAACTCACGGTAAGCAACACTATTGTACCAAAACGCAATTCAAAAACCTTGTCAGGAAGGGCATTACAGAACTTAAAAGAGCAATACTATCTGTTAACAAAAGACCAAATCGAAATTGAAAAAACAGCTACTACTTTTTCTGTTTCTATACCTCTAATTTCAAACTAACCACAATGATAAAAGTGCTAATCATAGAAGATGAAATTCCGGCAAGAAACAAACTGAAAAGATTTCTCAGTCAGCTTAACGAAAGTATTGAAGTAGTGGGCGAAATAGATACTGTTGAAGCTGCAATTGCATTTTTGAACACAACAGAAGTAGATCTGATCCTTTCGGATATTGAATTGCTGGACGGAAATGCTTTTGAAATCTATACGCAAGTTAAAATTAACTGTCCGATTATTTTCACCACGGCCTACGATCAATTTCTGATGGATGCGTTTGAGAATTATGGTATCGAATATCTTTTGAAACCTTTTTCGATGGAACGTTTTCAAAAAGCTTGGGACAAGTATCTGCTGTTAGGAAAATCAAACACCAGCGAGCATGATTTAGTAACCAAATTAAATCAGATTCTTCAAAACAATAATCCGGTAAAGACCTATAAAGAGCGTTTCACGATCAGTAGTCCGAAAGGGATTTATTTTATAGAAACAAATGGTATTTTGTTTTTTGAAGCCAACGAAGGGGTGTTATTTGCTTTCGACACAACAGGAAAAAAACATTTGCTGAATGAGACAACGCTTAAAGAAATTGAATTTTTACTCGATCCAAAGTCTTTTTTCAGAATTAACCGTAGTGAATTGGTTCATAAAAAATATGTTGAAAGAGTCGAGCGTTATTCTAAAAATGCTTTTGCTTTAAAAATAAAAGGATATGAAAAACACCTGAAGACCAGTCAAAGCAATACCGCTTCTTTTCGGGAATGGATAGAGCAATAACTCTTTAGTGTAAAGGCTTAAAGAGACAAAGGCTCAAAGGTCCAAAAGATACAGCAGCAGACGCTAAAAACTTTGTGACTTTGTGACTTTGTGGCATTGTAGCTCTCCTCCACTATCCTCAAAAAAAAACATCTGACATAAATACGAATATGCCAGATGTAATCACAAATCAATCACTGAGGATTAAAATCTTTATTTCACTAAATAAGAAACAGCATCTGCTTCACAAAGTCTAAAATATCCCATCGCGTAACTATCAGCGTTTTTGGTATTGACAATATTTCCTCTGATATTCCCTGGTGGAACAGAGAAAGGATTTCCTTGTGAAGCCTCTAAAATTAGCTTCATATAATTAAAAAAGTTCTTCGAAATACCACGATTCACAATGCCAATGGTTTTTCCCGGTTTTAAATCTGTATCTCCGAATTGAATACTTATTTCATTCCCATTTAGCAGCTCATCATCTGAATTTACATAAAGAGGAAACTTTAAAAAATCACTTTTGAAATCTGTGAGATAATAATTGCTCTTATCAGCCGGGTCATTAAAATAAATCTGAACCACGAGCACATCAGGACCTGATATATCCGGTACATATTTTTGCTCTACTTTATTAATTGGAGTTACGGAAGTTAACTTTTCAACAGCAGTAAAACTTTGCCCTTCTGCCTGCACATGAAGCACATAATCCATATCTACCACAGGAACAAAATTAGTACATACATATACGCCGGGCGCCGATTCGTTAAAAATGAAACTGGTTCCATTGCTGTTCTCCACTCTTACCTGTGCTCCTGAAACTTTTGGTGTATCAGCATTATAATAAGATGTCGTTTTACTGATTCTTATGGTCTGCTCGCTACCTGTAGTTCCTTTTTTCCAAATTAGTTCCGCATCGATCACAATCTTAGGGGTTCCTTCATTTAAATCCAACTTTACTGTATCTTCACAGGAAGAAAAAAACAAAACAAACAAACCACTAAATAAAGCAAGTACGCTGCTTTTAAAATTATACTTTATTACTCTTTGCATGCCATTAAAATTTAAAATTATAAGAAATACTTGGTACTAATCCAAAAATAGACAGCCTTTTGGTCTCATTAAGTCCTGTGTCTTCATTTGTTGTAAACGCCATAGAAACTGCATTTGCTCTATTATAGATATTGTAGATACTAAATACCCAGTAGCTTTGCCATCCTTTCTTTTTGTCCGGTTTAGGCGTGTAAGTTGCCGCTACATCTAAGTGATGGTATAAGGGTAGTCTATTTTCATTTCTCACTCCGTAATTTGGCACATTAAGTTCACCAAAATTGTAATAACTACCGGCATAGGTTACCGGCTGACCTGATCGCAATGAAAAATTAGCATTAAAAGACCATTTTGGACTAAAATCATAGTTCCCCACTATATTTAAATTATGCAATTTGTCATAGCCAGATAAATACCAGTCTCCATTAGCAATACCCGGTTCATCCGGAGTTCTTCCCGGAGTCTTTTGTTCCGCTCTTGACAAGGTATAAGAAACCCATCCTGTGAAATTACCTTTATTTTTACGGAATAATAATTCCATACCATATGCTCTGGCTTTACCGTTCAGAATAACCTGTTCAATGTCATCGTTTGCCACTACATCTGCCCCGTCAATATAATCGATTCGATTTTGGATGTTCTTATAAAACAACTCCCCTTCAAAAGAATAATCCCCTTCCTTAAAATTTCTGAAATAACCTACAGCATATTGATCCAATAATTGTGGTTTTGTAAAAGGACCACTTGGTGTCCAAACATTCATTGGCATTGGAGATTGTGTATTGGATAACATATGAATATACTGCGCCATCCTGTTGTAACTTGCTTTAACAGAATTATCATCATTAAAAGCATAAGATAGTGCCAATCGAGGCTCTAAATTATCGAATTTACTAATGGTTTGACCATTTTTATAGGATTTAGTTCCGGTTGGAGTACCTTCTTCATAAATATTATACAACGGATTATATACTACAGCTTTCCCGTCTTTGTATGTATTAATATCCTCTGCACCCAAACGTAAAAACATACTGTAACGAAGTCCGTAACGAAGATTCAGTTTCTCTGTAATCTGATGTTCAAAATCAATATAGGCAGAACTTTCAAAGGCATATTTTTTATTCAACTGCTTGTAATTAAACTGAGAACCTGCACCTGAAGGCTTCACGGTACCCGGATTAAAATCATAATACAAACCATCGATACCATAGTTGAGTTTTAGTTTCTCTGATCTAATGTAATTCCAATTGTACTTAAGTCCGTAACTGCTGATTTTGCTGTCCCATTCAAACTTTTCTTCCGTCATCGTTAGGTTAAACTTATAATCACTGTATAAAACCGATAAATTAGTGTTCAAAGATTCCGAAAATTTATGCTTCCAACTTAAAATACCCATTGCATTTCCGTAGGTACTGGCGAAACGTTTATTCAAATCAAACAAATCACTTCCTAAATAACCGGAGAACGTAAGGCTGTTATTCGGACTAAGGCGATAATTCAACTTAGCGTTAAAGTCATAAAACATAGCCGAATTTTTATTATCTGCCAGTTTCATAAATAAATGAGCATAAGAAGCACGTCCGGCTAAGATAAAAGAGCCTTTTTCTTTTTTTATGGGTCCTTGCACTAAGAGCCGACTCGAGATAAGACCGATTCCTCCATTTACTTTATACTTTTCAAAATCTCCTGTCTGCTGGGCCACATCAAGAACAGAAGAAACACGTCCTCCATATTTAGACGAAATCCCTCCTTTGTACAAATCTAATGCACTAACGATGTCAGCATTAAAAATGGAAAAAAAACCAAACATATGAGAATCTCCATACACCGGAGCACCATCTAAAAGAATCAGATTCTGATCTGCTGCACCTCCACGGACATTAAAACCTGATGACAAATCTCCTGCATTGGTAACACCCGGCAAGGTCAATAACGATTTTAAAGGATCGGGTTCTCCCAAAGCAACCGGAATTCTTTTGATATCCTCCATCGAAAGTCTGTTGACACTCATTTGTGTATTCCTGACGTCTACTGCTTTAGTGTTTGTTATGATTACCTGATCTAATTGTTGGCTATCAGAAGCAATACTAAAATTAATTGAAACATCATCGGAAACCGTAATTTGCTTTTCTTTCGTACTGTATCCCAAATAACTAATCGAAACGGTATAACTTCCTTTGGGTAATTCTAAGGTAAACTTTCCGTTTTTATCGGTTATAATGCCCGTTTCGAGTTCTTTAATAAAAACGTTGGCACCAATAACCGTTTCATTGTTTTCATCAAAAACCTGACCTGTTACTTTATTTTTTTTTTTTGTTGCTTTTGGCGCTTTGTGTTTTACAAAAATATTGTTCCCCACAATTGAAAATTGAATCTGTGCATTCTTATTCAGTTCGGCGATCAGTTTCTCTATTTCGATCTTTTTGTAAGTACTTTTTCTTGTAAAATATTTCTGACTGGTATCAATTTGATCCGTAAAGGCAAATTTAAAGTCTGTTTGTTGTTCAATTTGCTTAAATAATTCTTTTAATGTTACGGTTTGATCTACTGTAACCGTTACGTTTTGGGAAAACACACTAAAACTGAGTAAAAAAAAGCATACTGTAATTAAATGCTTCATAAAAATTTGTATTTTTGAATATTATTAAGTGGAATAGCATCATGCTATCCATACTAAGGGAGGATGTTTAGTTTCGCGGCTAGTGCATCCTTTTCTTTTCTATTGAAAAGTAATCTGCTTTATTTCTTCATTTACTTCAAAATTTAGGTTATACATTTCTGAGATTAATTGGATTATGGTTTTTAAATTTTCCTTTTTATTGATTCTCAATGTAATTCTTTGAGTATCAAATTCTTTTGGGAGTATCATTTTATAGCCATAGTTGGTCTCAATGTAGGTACTGAGTACTACTAGTTTTTCATTTTCAAAATCCACAAAGCGGTTGAAATCGGTCACTGCCACAATCTTATTGCTATAAGTGAATTTTTCACCGGGTTTCAGTATCCAGTTTTCTTTTTGGTCTTTTACATTCATCTGAACACTTCCCTCAAAAAGTTCGACAACTACTTCTTTATCACTAGATCCATTAACTGAAAAGGAAGTCCCTAGAACAGTTGTAGTGGTCTCTTTGCAAAAAACCTGAAAAGGATGTTTTTTATCTTTTTTAACTTTAAAATAGGCTGATCCTTCTACCTCGATCTTTCTGTTTGAAACAAAATTACTGACGTATTTGATCTTAGAATTCGGGCTTAATTCTACCACTGAACTATCGGGTAAGAATACACTTTTTACCTTAGAAGTTGGGTTTTCAATGACAGTTGAAGCAACAAAATTATCCACTTGTAATGGGTTATCAGTGTTGAAAACTCTGGTTCCAATAAAGCCAAAAATTAAAATTGCCGCTGCCGCTGCATAATACATCCAAGGTTTCAATTTCCGTTCTTTCGAAGGAAAGGTTTTTGCTTGGAATTGCTCCCAAGAAGTTTCTTTTTCACTATCTGAATGCGAAACAGGGGTCTCCTCCCACATTTTTTTTAATTCTTCTTCCAGTTTATTTTCATCCATATCTTTGGGGCGTTAAAGTTTCTGACAATAATATCCTTGTTTATTAAAAACACCATAGACCATTTCTTTAATATCTCTATTGGTCTCAATTCTTAAAATAGTATCACAACCTTCTGTGTCAAAGTTCATGATACAATCAGAAATAACAAATTGCAACAATGCTACAATATACCTAGCTTGTTCTTTTGTTCTAACATCGGTTTTGTAAACTTCTATATCCATTTCTACAGTCTGTTTTTATATATAACAAACGAAAACGGAAAAGTTCCTAATGGTTTTCGATTTTTTTTCTAATAAATTTACTGGCAAGATAAATATGATTGGCAATGGTCTTCTCAGAAAGATCCGTAAGTGCTGCAATTTCTTTATAGCTAAGATTTTCCAGTTTGTGTAAAGTGAATATTTTTTGTTGCTGTTCAGGAAGCTGATTTATGAAATTGTATAATTTTTCTTTTTTTTCTTCAAAATCTCCTGTATCCGTAACCTCTTCTGCAATTTCAACTTTTAAAGGATTAAGTTGAACTATTTTATTTTCTCTGTTCACATGATTGAGGATGATATTTTTGCAGATCGTAAACAATTGTTTGTCCAACAAAACATCTTCGTGAAGTAATTCCCGCTTATCGTACAGTCTTAGAAAAGTTTCCTGAACAAAGTCTTCAGGAGTTAGAAGTTTAAAGTCGAATCTTTTAGCGATACTTACCAATCGATCATAATAAGTAAGATAAACCTCTTTGAAGGATGCTTCATTGCCTTTTTTCAAACTTACTATAAACTTCTTATTGTCCATAACTTAACTATGATAACTACTCTAAACTGTTTGACGGCAATTATATTGTGTTTCAAAATTGAAAACATAAAACTGCAAGGATCTCAGATTGGAAATCTATTGAATCGCTTTGCCAATTTCAATGCTGTAGAAAAGTGCAAAGAACCGTAATTTAATTCTATATTTTATGTCCGCTGCAATAAAGTTTTTAGCAATTACAGCTATTGAAAAGCTCTAGATTAGTAGTGTCTTTTAAGAATATGTTACACAGAGATGAAAAAAAATTAGGACAGATCGAAACCATGCCATAATTTACATTTAAACGATGCTTCTATAATGCTAAAAAAATCGCACAAAGACGCAAAGGCGCAAAGTTTTTTTACTTTTAAACTTGGCGGCTTGGCGACTTGGCGAGAACCATTTCATGAGCTATAATGAAGTCTCTATCTCTTACAATTACAGCGAACTATTTTTTAGTATTCTTACTTTACCCACAATACCGCATTACCATGTGCTTCCAGATTAATCTCTTTTCCTACTGCTTTTATTCGGACACTATGAGCGCCGGACGGTAGATTGTCTGGCTTTGCAATCCTCCACAAATGTGTACTGACTGTTTCCGGCCTTGGGGAATTTGATATTTTCATGCTGTCATATCTCCCTTGACTTTGCAGATAGTATTGTTTTTGAATATTGGGCGAAATACCTTCATATTTTACCATTTCACTCCAACTTCCGTTATCGAAATTTACATACACCTTTGTCGCGTCATCTGCAGCAAATACATTGGCGTAAATGTAATTGTCATTCAGAGCATTGAGCGTAGTATCCCATTCGTTAGTATTTGGAACGGTGATGTCCATTTGTTTTGTATTGGGTGCTCCGGAAACTTTATAATCGTAGGTATAACGATCCGGATTAATTCCAACAGTCCAATAGCCTTTTGGCGTACCGTCGTACATCAACGCAAACGGAATCTGGTTCTGATCATGTGGACCCTGCCACCAGGAACCGCATACAGCACCGGCAACTAACTCATGGATTGCCTTTCGTCCGGTCTCTCTTTCAAAATATTTATGATATTGGGTATGGGTATGTCCGGCACTAATCAGTACCTCTTCAAAAGGAGCCAACGATTTTATAATCCAATCCTGATCTTCCATCTCTTCCAGCGGAATGTGCATAAACAAATGGATCGAATTAAAAGCGCCTTTTTTTGCTGCAATCAGATTGGTTATGAATTGTTTTTGCGTCTCATCAAGACGTCCTACATATCCTTTTTCGTTTACAGGATAAATATTATTCAGCACTAAAAAGAACTGATTTCCGTACTCGAATGCGTAATAAGACGGCCCAAAAATACTTTCAAAACTTTTATCCCGATCCTCAAAAGCGGTTTCTTTAAAATTCAGATCGTGATTGCCAATGGTATAAAAAATGGGAGCTCCAATAAGCCCTAAGGTTTCTGACAATGGTTTAAAAATAGTCAGATTGTCAAAAGAAAGATCTCCAAGCGGTACTATAAAATCAATTTTCTGATCCATTAATTCTTCAGTAACCAACTTTCCTACGTGGTGAATATCATCCATCACATCAACCTGAGTATCTCCTAACAACACCACTTTTACGTCTTTATTTTCAGCATTTGCAATCAAGGGAAAATTGTAATTTTTAATACCTTTTACTTCATCAAACGGAACATAAAACTGCACGCTGTTCTGTTTGTTTTTCTTTGAAATATACCCCGTCGGTTTAATTACAAAAACGGTATTTCCTTCTATTTTTGTAATGCTGTATTTTCCTTTTGAATTGGTCTCAACAACATCTTTACCATTAGAAACCAAAACATTAGACAGCACTACCTCATCTTTATCAAGAACAGCATTTTGATTCGTATCGGCAAATACAATTCCTGAAACTTTATTGTTTTTTTGTGCAAAACCAACTGTAAAACTCAGCATTACAACTAAGCTAAAAATTATTCTATTCATGATACTGTTTATTAATAAAAAATCCTTCGTAAGTCATCCTCCTTTTCCAGGATAACAAAGCTATGTGAGCCAATATTGAACTAAAAAAAATCTTTTTTCCATCTCTAAATATTACTATGTCTCTATGTGTTAAAAAATTGCGTTGTTATTGCACCAGGAATATTTTTCGCAAAGACGCAAAGTTTTTTAACACATAGAGACATAGCTTTTTGGAATCTCTACTGCAGTTAACTTTTTAGAAAGGGCTTATTTCGTTTCCAGTAATTGCATTATTTTATTGTAAATCTCAGTGTTTTGATACACTCCCATAAAATTCTGAGCTCCGGGACCGTATGCAAAAACAGGAACGGTTACCGAGGTGTGATCGTTTGTACTGAAACTTCCGTGTACATATCCTTTTTCTATACTACCGTCAATCAAAGAAAGTCCTCCGGTCTCGTGGTCTGCGGTTACAATTAGCAGAGTTTCCGGATTTTTGTCTACAAACTCCATCGCCTGTCCAACCAAACGATCAAAATCTAACATTTCACGCACCACATATTCCACATTATTACTGTGACCTCCATAATCAATCTGTGCGCCCTCTGCCATTATAAAAAACGGATTTGTAGTTTTAGAAAAAGTGGTTGTAGCTTTAGCTAATGATTTCGCTAAAAAATCACCTCTTCCGTCTTTTCTGGAAACCACCGAAGCATCATCCAATACCACAAAACGATTGTTCTTGATGGTATCTAAAGCACTAAATTGATCCGAAAAAGTATAGCCTTTTTTCTGTAAAACCTCAGCAAGATTTTTACCGTCTTTGCGGGATCTGAACTCCTTTGTTCCTCCCCCAATTAAGATATCAACCGGATTGGATAAAAAATCTGCCGCGATTGCTTCACTATAACTTCGGTCTGATTGATGCGCATAAAAAGCAGCTGGTGTCGCATCGGTAATATTACCACACGAAATGAGCGCCGTTTTATATTTTTTCTTAGCCAATTTCTCTGTTATCGATTCTAAAGATTGTCCTTTTTCATCCACTCCAATAAAACGGTTATTGGTTTTATGACCCGAAGCCATAGCCGTTGCGCCGGCAGCCGAATCTGTAATATAACTGTCGGAGGCTTTGGTTATCGAAAATCCTTCGGTAGGGATAGTAAACAAATTTAATCTTCCTTTGTTGGCGGTGTAACCAGCATAAATCTGCGTTAGTCCCATTCCGTCACCAATAAGAAGAATCACATTCTTCGGACGTTTATTTTTAGGAAATACAGCGCCATTTTTAGGGACATAAGTTTCATAAAACTCGGTATTCTGGTAAAAAGTTGACTTGATATTTTTAATGAATTGTGTTAAAGCCGATGTGTTATCCGTTGCAATGTAATCGACGTGAAGGTTCATTAAAGTCATCCAGGTATTTACATTGTCCTGCGTAGACCAAAATCTGATTTTTTTATGCTGATCGTGTACTTTTTTGATTACTGCTTGTGTTTTTTCAGAATCGGCTTGGGTCAGAACCCCTTTTCCGTTCCAAACGGTAAGTTCTTTCAAATCTTCACTGATCATTTCTACACGCGACAATTCCTGAGCTGTATAGGTTTCGTTTACTCTTCCGTCGAAATAAATAAACGCCGGATACTCGCTCCATTTTGAAGGAGCCGGTCTGCTTCCGGAAATAACTACTTTGAAATTTTTATTTGAAATTAAATCCGGATACATTTTTAACTGTTCCACAATTACTTTCAAAGTAGCTTCTGCCTCTGACTTTATATCAATCATCAAAAGCAACGGTTTATCGCTTTTATAAGCTTTACCGCCCAGTGCTTTAAATTTCAATAAAAGAGGCTCCAAATAAAGGTTACGCAACGAATTACCAACTTTAATTTCTTCCGAAGTATGAGCCACAATCAAATCATTTTTCACTAAAAAAACATCGGCTTCAATAACCCCTGTTTCATTAGCATAAGCCTCATAAAAAGGAAGCGCCCCGGCATAGTCATTATGAGAATGTATATTGGACGAACTGTATTCTTGTGCCTGCAAAAAAAGGCAGAAAAGAAGGCAAAAAAAGGTGTTTATTTTTTTCATATTTATTATAAATTATCCGTTTAAAAAGTTACAAACCAACTTTAACGAAACAGACATAAGTTACTGATATTAAAAGTTTTAAATTTAAAATTCCTACAACAAATAACAGAAACCATCTATTCTCTATTATCCATTCTTTAAAAACACAAACCAGCCCTTCTTAACACAGGACTGGCTTATTAAATTATCTGTAAAAAGTTGCCATTTTGTTTACGACTGCAGACTCCTTAGAAGCCCGCAGCGTAACAAAACACAAACAAATGAAACTACTTTTTACCAACCTTTGTTTTGAGACAAAGCTCCTTTACTTACTGCAATCTCATCCGGTGGTATTGGCCATACGTGGTGAATGGCAGGATTGAAATTACGAGCAGGATAAATTACCGTTCCGTTATAATGGTGTAACGGTTTGGCATAGGTTGCTTCGGCATCACCCCAACGAACAAGGTCAAAATGGCGATCTGTCCATTCTCCAGCTAATTCGCAACGTCTTTCTCTTTTTAAATCGGTTAATGTTGCTCCCGAAATAGAGGTTAGTCCTGCACGATTGCGAATCAAATTTATTTCGGTATCTGCACTTTGTCCTTTCTTTAATTTTGCTTCGGCCAACATCAGAATCACATCGGCATAACGCAATAGTGGTACATTTAATGCAGTTGAAGGTTTGTCTCCATTTGCGTTTACATAACGAATATCAATTCCTCCCGAAGTGGTTTTTGCATAACCAAACGGCTCCATATACTTTTTAAACTGATAGCCTGTTCTGTTACTTGAACTCACTACATATTTTCCTTCATTAAAAGTAACCAATTGACCAAAGTACATAAACGAATCTCCTTTTTGTAGAATAGTCGCACTACGACGTTTATCGGCAGGATCATACGCATCAAATAATTCTTTGGTTGGATAAAAATTCCCCCAGCCATTATAAGCGCCCCAACCTTTATCTTCGAGACAAACACCCGGAAAGATCGACCCAAGTGAAGTATTATCGGCACTTGAAGTAACAGACCAAATGTATTCTGATGACCAGTTGTTTTTGATTTTAAATACATCTTCAAAATTAGGAAGCAAAGCATGTTTTCCACTGTTAACAACCATATTTGCGTACTTAATAGCATTGTCCCAGTCTTTGGCATACAAATAGGTACGAACCAAATACGCCCACGCAGCCGTTTTGTGTGCACGGCCGTAATTGTCTGCCGTAAGTTCACTGAAATAAGGCAATAAGTCAGCCGCTTTAACCAGATCAGCAGCAATATAGGCGTAATTCTCCGCTACATTTTTTGCTCTTGGTACATAAACATTCGTAGGATCGTTTCTGTCCTGAATGGGGATTCCTGCACGATCATCGCCATAATGATACGCCAATTCTAAATGCATAACGGCATGATTAAAATAGGCTTCTCCCAACATCATTTTTTTTGTTTTCTCTTCTAATGGAATGTTTGGAATATTACGCAGTACATCGTTACAACGTTTCATCACTTCATAATGCAATCTCCAAATGTCTTTTGTGTCGGATTCTGATCCGTCAACAATAAAGTTTTTGATACGTTCTGCATTTTGCCTTGGTTTGGTTCCGATATCATCACTGGCATTGTTGAGCCAGAAAAACCCACGTCCGTACATATTATCATCCGAATACAAGGCATAAATAGCATTTACTCCGGCCTTGGCATCTGCGGGTGTTTTCCAGAAATTTCCGCTCGAAGGGGCTCCCTGTGGTATCAGATCAAGTTCACTTTCACAAGCTGTCGTTCCAAGCAGCATTGTAAAACTCAACAATAAAATACTTATCTTTTTCATTTTGTATGTTTTATGTTTTTTAAAAAGTAGCGTTTATACCCGTCATATAAATTCTGGACAGCGGGTATTTCCCTAAATCCAGTCCGAAATTAGAAAGACCTACCTCGGGATCCATTCCTGAATATTTGGTAATCGTAAAGAGATTCTGAGCCGAAATAAAGAACCTTAAGTTTGCTTTTCCGTTTAACCAAGCTTCTTTAATTGTATATCCAATCGCCACATTTTTTAATCTCAGGTAAGAAGCATCTTCAATATAAAAATCAGAAATTCGTCCGAAGTTATTGTTATTGTCTGTTGCCGAAAGTACCGGAATATTTGATCCTGTATTCTGCGGTGACCAGGCATCTTTTGACTCTGCCAATAAATTATATCCAGGAAAAGAACCGTTTAAACCGGTATATTTTACCGCATTAAAAACGCTGTTACCTGCCGCACCGCTTAAAAAGATATTCATATCAAATCCTTTGTATCTGAAATTGGAATTTAAACTGAATGTCGTTTTTGGAAACGGATTCCCTAGCACTACCCTGTCGTTATTATTAATCACACCGTCTCCATTTACATCTCTAAATTTCATATCTCCGGCAACTGCATTTGGTTGATATACAGCACCACTTGAATTTACATAGGCTTTTGCTTCTGCATTACTTTGGAATAATCCGTCTGTTTTATACCCGTAAAAGGCACCAACCGGACTTCCTACCTGATAAATATTGGCTAAAGGCAAACTACGAACTCTGCTCAAATTAAGTGGTTCAAGAGAGGTTAAACCGTCTTTGATCGAAACAATTCTGTTGTCTAAGAAAGCAGCATTCGCCGTCACATCAAATTTAAAATCACCTCTTGTTTTTTGATAGGTAAGACTTAATTCAAGTCCTTTGTTCTCTACATCACCCGAGTTTACAATTCGCCCTAATGGTGTTCCCGATACTCCCGGTAACTGGTCACGAACGAGCATGTCTTTGTTTGTTTTTTTATAAACGTCTAACGATCCTGTAAGACTGTTGTTGAAAAGAGTGAAGTCTAAACCTAAGTTGGTTTGCTCTGAGCTTTCCCATTTTAAAGCCGGATTTGACAATTCGTTTTCCGAATAACCGTAATTAATCACCGGAGTCGATCCAATTAAAGCAGAAGTCTGATTTAACGGTACACTAAACTGATAAGGTCCTAAGTTTCCTAAATTTCCAATCTGTCCCCAACTCGCACGAAGTTTTAAACTGTTTACGGTTGAACTAATGTTTTTCATAAAATCTTCTTCAGAAATTAACCAACCTGCAGATACTGAAGGATAAACTCTCCAGCGGTTTGCAGAAGTCAATTTTGAAGTTCCGTCACGACGCACAATTCCCGAGAACAGGTATTTTTGACTGAAATCATAATTTAACCTTCCGACATAAGAAGAGATGATTTCTTCAGACATTCCTGCTCCTAACTGCTGTACTAATTTGGCATTAAGCAAATAACGTTGTGATGGATCTTCGTTATCAAAACCGGTACCTTGTACACTGTAAAAATTCCTTTTGGTTTGTTGATAAGTGTATCCTGCCAAAGCTTTAAAACTGTGTTTCCCAAATGTTTTATCGTACGAAAGGGTTTGTTCGCTCAATAAATCAGTTGTCGTAGAAGTGGTTTGAGTTAATCTGTTAAAATCAAATACTTTCCCCGGTTCTGTAATCTTTACGGTAAAATCTTTATAATCACTTTGAATTCTGGTATACCCCCAATTTGATTTAAATCTTAAACCTTTTACAATTTCCCATTCCGCATAAGGATTGATCAGAACAGTAGAAACAGGATTGTTGTTGTCCAGCCTTTTCAAATAAGCCACCGGATTAATAACATCTCCATACGATCCGATGTATTTTTCAGGTACTCCACCAAAAGAACCGGAACCGTCTTCTCTATAAACCGTTGCATTTGGCGGATACAAAATCGCTCCTAAAATTGCTCCTGTGTAAGCACTTGAAGTATTGGCACTCTGACCATCTGTTAACGAATACGTCAGATTCTCTCCTATTGTAAAATTGGGTGCCAGTTTAAAAGAAGAATTGGCGCGGGCTGTATAACGTCTTGCAAAGGTGTTCAACAATATTCCTTCGTTTTTTCGGTAACTTCCCGAAAGAAAGAAATTAGATTTTTCTGTTTTTCCGTTTACTGAAATAGATAAATCCTGAATTTCACCAATCTGAAAAATTTCATCCATCCAATCGGTTTTGGTCATTCTGGCGGTAGGTTCAAATGCGGGATCAAAAGCAGGTATTCTTGGTAGTCCAGCATTATCTCTAGCCGTATTCATGGCGTCTGCATATTCTGCGGCGTTTAATACTTTCAATTTTTTCGCTACATTCTGAAAGCCTCCCTGATAATTTACATTGACATTAATTTTTTCAGAAGTACCCTTTTTAGAAGTAATTAAAATCACACCTCCCGAAGCTCTCGCTCCATAAATAGCCGCCGAAGCCGCATCTTTTAAAACACTGATCGAAGCAATATCATTAGGGTTAATGGTATTTAATGAACCACTGTAAATAATTCCGTCTAATACAATCAGTGGAGTTTCGGCATTTAAAGAACCAATCCCACGAATATTGATTGTAGGTTCTCCTGTTGGATCACCTCCATTATTAATAACCGTAACACCCGAAACAGTTCCTTGTAATAATTCGGCAGCAGTATTATAGGTTCTGCTTGCGGTTTCTTTCATTGAAACAGATCCCACAGCTCCCAGAACTTCTTTCTTTTTTACACTTCCATATCCCATTACTACTACTTCCTGCAGTTGTTTTACATCGGCAGCTAATTTGATATTTAGATTTTTTCGGCTTTCAGTAACCTTAATTTCCTGCGTAATATACCCTACATAAGAAAAAACCAACAGCGCCTCAGCCGAATGAATTTCCAGTGTAAAAGTTCCGTCATAATCAGTTACGGTGGCTGCACTCGAACCTTTATCTTTAATCTCTACTCCCGGTAACGGCATTCCGTCATCACCGCCAAAAACGGTTCCCGATATCGTGATTTTACTCTGTCCCGCATCGCTTACTTTCTGATTTTTCTTAATCACAATATTGTTGTTGATTATTTCATACTTCAGCAAAAAACTGCTGCAAATTTTATCCAACGCATATTCCAGCGTGACATTGTTTAGTTTTAAACTTGCTTTTTGATTGGTATTGATCTGATTGGCTTCATACATAAAATGCACGTCCACCTGATTTTCAATTTTTTGAAGAATATTTTTTATACTTTCATTTTCTACTTTTAAAGTTATTCTTTTGTCCCTCTCAACATTTACGGCCTTTGCCGTTAATCCGATAAAAAATAAAGCAGTGAACAGAATCAATTGGGTCTGAAGACCTTTTTTAATGCTTTGACACTTTGCGACATACCGCAGTTGTTTTTCATTCATAATTTTTAATTTTGATTATTCCTTTAGTTATTGTTGTTTTTTTGGAGTTTCATTCTATTCTAAAAGTTATTCAATCCGGTACACTCCGGACTCGAGTTTATACTTGGCATTAATAATAGTACACACCAATCGGATCACTTGATCAGGCGGTAATTCTTTAAAGTAGGCACTTATTTTGAGGTTGTTCAGATCCTTATTTTCGACCGATACAGCGATATTATAATTGCGGTTGATTGTTGTAATTACTTCCGGTAATGGGGTGTCTTCAAAAACAATAATATTTTTTCGCCATAGCGAAATGGAGTTCACCGGAATGTTACTAAAAGCATGCAGACTGCTGTTTTTTGATTTAAAAACCACTTTTTGACCTGGTGTTACATAAACGTTCTCTTCCGTAACAGTCGATTTTACATTTACTCTTCCTGTTAGTACAGAAACCTCCTGTGTCGTTTGATCGGGATAGGCCTGTACATTAAAACTGGTACCTAACACTTTAGTATCCATTTTATTGGTGTGAATGATAAAAGGGTGTTTTTTATCTTTTGCCACATCAAAAAAAGCTTCTCCTGTTAAAGAAACTTCACGGGTATCTCCTTCAAATTCAGCAGGATATTTTAAAAGGCTTCCCGCATTAAGCCAGATCTGTGTTCCGTCGCTCAAAGTTATTTTGGTATGTTCTCCGGGTTTTGTAGCATATTCTTTAAGGATACTTGTTTCTGTAGACAGATAGAAAAAACAGGACAAACCCGCTAAAAGCACTACAGAAGCCGCCATGATCCAATTTTTGGTGTTTAACGAAATGACTTCATTTGATTTTTTGATGGCTTTGATTTCTCTTTTTAGTTTTGAAATATCCGATTGTATAACCACCTCGTGTTCGAATATTTCTCCGGGATTGTTGTACCAGTTGTCCCACATTTCTTTCCCTTTTAAAGAAGATTTACCTTCTAAAAAAGTTTTAATATCTTGATGTAATTTCTCAGGCATTATATAGTTATTGCTTTAATAATAAGTCTTAGGAATTCCGATTTCAGGTAGGTGCTCAAGGTTACCCTTTTGTTAAGAAACCAAAAGAATGCCTTAGCATTGAAATCTGTTATAAATTAAATTGTCCCAAATAAAGGCGCATGAATTTTAGCGCATAGGCAATATGATACTTAACGGTCTCGTGAGATACATTAAGCTCATCAGCTATTTCTTTATTGGTATACTGCTTAAAACGACTCAGAATAAAAACCTCTTTAGCCTTTTTTGGCAGCAAAGAAGTAGCTTTGTCTAAAGCCTGTTGCAGCTCATCATGATAGATGGATTCTTCTGTGGTATTATTATTCCCTTCAATAACTGTATTTCGATCAAAGACCTCTTTACAGTAGGCATCCGTCATTTGGTTGGATTTAATATAGTCGAGCGTTACATAACGTACTGAAGTGTACATATAAGCCGAAAACTTTTTTTGAATGACCAGCGTTTTGCGTCGCTCCCAAATAGTGGTAAAAACTTCCTGAACAATTTCTTCTGAAATCGGAATCGATTTTATTCGCTGGTATACAAAGCGGACTAATACATCTCTGTATCGAAAATACAATTCATCAAAAGCTCTGTCTTTTCCTTGTTTTAATAATGCAACAAGTTCTTCGTCAGTATATTTCTTATACATAATACAACGCTTTTGCAACTGTTGTCAAACAAACAAGGTTTACTACAACATCGATACGGATTGTTTTTTTGCGATGAATTCTTACTCTGAAAAGCGACATATATACAAGTATTGGTTTCTTATACTATGTCTCCAAAATTAAAGCTCAGGGTAGGTCAAAAAGGTTACGTTTACATTAATAAAACCAGCCGATTACGAAACATATTATTAACATTTGAGGCCCGATGTTACCGCTGTGTAGTGCCCCGGAAAGAATAAACTTACTTATGAATGAATAGTAGTTTATTCCCTAAAAAAATGGTCAGAATCTACTCTATTTTAAACGCTTATTGCGTGATTATTTATTTTACATATAATGGCATTTGCATCATAATATTTTCGGTTAAAATTAGTAAATGTGTTTTTTTTGAATAGCCGTTGGTTTTAATCAACGGATTTAAAAGAACATTCAAGAAGGCTTTAGCCAAAACTTTGTCTGCATTTTTTTTGGCTAAAGCCTATTGTCCCAAACAAACACAACCGTTGGTTAAAACCAACGGCAATTAAAATCCGGATTGATTATTTCTAATTGAAAAAAGAATCCAGAATAAAAAACACCTCATAATTACAATACAAAAACAGGTACTAATACGCTACTCCAAAAAAAAAATCTTTAATACTTTAGATGTTAAATCTATCCGCTAAAAAATACTCTGTTTAAGCCTGTTAAAGTAAGGTCAACTCAAATTATTCAGAGTGTAATTCCGAGCCTAAAAGCGAAATAATGAGAAGGTAATTGGAAGTATCCAAATTAAAATGCAATACCTGCTACTCTTTAAAATAAATCGATGATTCATAAAACTACAAATTATGCTTAATTCTCCCGTACTAGATACTGCCATTGGTTTGGTTTTTATATATCTTTTATACAGTTTATTGGCCACTTCTGTAAATGAAGCCTTTTCTACCCTCTTCGGATTAAGAGCGAGAATGCTAAAAAAAGGTATCGTTGACAGTATGTTATCCAATACCGAGCGCAAGGAATGGTTATGGTTCGAAACACTAAAGTCTTTTTTTGAAACTATACTGGAGCCTTTTAAATTGATTGTGGGTTACAAACCCATTTCGAAAGAAAAACTGGGCGATAAATTTTATGAGCATCCCGTGATCAAAAATTACGGTTATAGCAATAGAAATTCGATTCCTTCCTATATCTCCAAAGAGAATTTTTCAACCATCTTAATTGAGGTTTTAAAAAAATACTATCAAGACCACGAAGCAGCTGTCATTGCTTATGTCAAGGCGAAAAAAGTAAATGTAAATCTTAAAGATGCCCCAAGTATTATAAAAATATACTATCTGGTGGATTATTTACTTAGTCCGGCCGGTCAAGCTCTAATCGCTAATTTTAAAACACAACATACTGATATTGATACCGAAACACTTGAAATACTGCAGCTTTACCTACAGAAAAGTTATCAAAATATCGAGACATTTACCAAGCAAATTGAGGACTGGTACGATGACAGTATGAATAGAATTGCCGGATGGTACAAAAAGCAAGTTCAATTTTGGTTGTTTAGTATCGGATTGGTTATTGCGATTTGCTTTAATGTTGATATTATTGAAATTGCCGGTAAAATAAGTACCGATAAAGATGCCAGAGACAAGTTGGTTGAATTAGCCATAAAAGAAGCCGACGGCTTAAAAGCAGCCGGTTATCAGCAAACCTCAACTGACACCGCAGCAACACCAAAAGCCAAACTTCCCAAAGATCCATTGGTACAATATAAAAGTCAGATTGACACGATAAAAAAACAATTGAATGGACAGATTAAAGAAGCCAATAATCTCTTGGCAATAGGTTGGGGAGATTATGGTTTAAAAAGAGACAGTACGTTGGTCTCAAAGGAATACGCTGGTGAACTCGCAAGCATAACAAAAGAACTTAAAGCTGATGTCACGCTAAAAGTTCCAAAAGACGCTAAAAATTTTTATGCTCAAAAAGCACTACAACGTTTGTATGATGACCATTGGATAAAACTCAAAGCCTACTACGTATTAGAACAATCCACCAATGCAAGAAAACTTTTGGGCTTTCTGCTTCTCGCATTCGGTGTTTGTTTAGGTGCTCCGTTTTGGTTTGATTTATTACAGAAATTTATTAAAATCCGAGGAACAGGTAAAAAAGAAACCAGTGGAAATGGTTCCACAAACCCAACCCCGGAAACTCAACCTGTTCAGGTAACAGTGAACAGCAATATTAACCCTGAAGCAGTAGGATAGCCATGGACCGATATAAAGTAATAGTACCGCGACTTAACGTACGTAAAGCTCCGGTAGCCGATTTTAAAACACAAAATATCATTTCTCAGGTAACACAAGATATGATACTCGAATTAGAACCAGAAACCAATATACCTAATCCTGGTTTAGGAAAATGGTTAAAGGATAGCCTTGGACAATATTATTGGGCAAATGGCTTGGCAAAACTAAGCGCTGCACCTGCCGCTGCTACTCCTCCTACGTCTACACCAGCAGCAGCACCTACACCACCAGCTCCCGCTCCTACATCTCCATCTACCGTAAGTTTAAAGGGGCTTCCGACAAATCTTCCTGCCAACTACCAATTAGGAGTTGATGTTTCGCATCATAATGCTAAACCGGATTGGACTGGATTTGTTAAAGCCGGAGTTCGTTTTTCGTATATAAAACTATCCGAAGGTGTTGGAACTCCGGATGCAAAGGCAAAAGAAAATGCTCAAAATGCAGTAAGTAAAAACATCAAAATTGGTTATTATCATTTCTGTCGTCCTGATACCCGAAATGGAGGAACCGTTGTTTCTGATGCCACTGCAGAAGCCAATGAAGCACTCAATTTGATGAAAGCCTTACCCAAATCCAATTTAGCTTTAGTAATGGATTTGGAAGATCAGGCGAGCTGGGACACTCCTTTAAAACCAGCCGACTATATGCTGTGGATTAAAACCTTTGCTTCCATTATCCAAACAGGTATGAGCGCAGCACCGATAATCTATAGTCGTAAAGAGTATCTGGACAGAAAGCTAGCCAAAACACACACTTTAGGCAATCTGAAACTATGGATCTCTTATTATCCAGCACAACCAAACTGTCTAAAGGTGACAATACCTAATGGATGGACAGATTGGGCGATCTGGCAATATACCGAAAGCGGAGCTATTGGTCAGAATCCTAAGATCGACCTTAATATTTTAAAAGATAATTCGGTATTTATAAATCCTTAAAATTGAAAAAAATAGCGCCTAAATATGCTATGGGTATAAAAAATAATATTTCACTTACTTTTGTAAAACACTTATCTCTTTTATGGTGTTCAAAATCTATTATCAAAGAATTAGTAAACTTGTATCAATTAAATCGTAAGTAATCATGAAACCAATTATTTTTATCCCCGGTATTCAAGCCACCAGTTTAGTCAACAGCAATACTTTTGATTTCAATTATATCTGGAATGCTTATGACACTTTAAGTACTTCTATCGGTACAGCAATCACAGGACCTTATATTAAAGAATACCTGCAATTGAATCCGCTTTACGATCAGAGTATTGAATCCATTGTCGAACGCAATCATATTGCGCGGTTTCCATATGAGAACAGTATACTTAAACTGAAAGCTAAGCTTAATGACAATCCGCTTTATAAAGATACACCCATCTATTTGTTTGGTTACGATTGGCGAATGTCGAATATGGAAAGTGCCAAAAGGCTCAAATTATATGTAGAATACCTTCGCAATAAATTAAAAGGCCAAAACATTGAAGGATTCCGATTTGTCACGCACAGCATGGGAGGATTGGTCTTAACCTGTTATTTGAATCTTTTAAAAGAAGACTATTCCGGTATTGACAAAATCGTAATGAATGCTCCGCCATTTTTAGGTTCCCCTTATGCGATGGTGCATATGGTAAAAGGAGATGGTGGATTACGCAGCATCCTCAACTGGGCCATTGGCAGAAATGAAGACATGCGAAAAGTAATTCGTACCTATCCCGGAGTTTACGAATTACTCCCGGTATACGCAAATGCTATGATTTATAAAGATGATAAACAACCCTTAAATCTTTTCGAAAAAAAATACTGGCAAAACAATATTTATGATGACATTGAAGAACTTTTCGATGCACGATTAGCGCTATTAAAAGAGTTTCATGGACCTACCGGCTCTAAAAACTTATCGGAATTACCACAAGCCGTAAAAGACAAAATGGTGATTGTAGTAGGAGAAAAAGACAATACCTATACACAATTATTGGTTGACAAAAAGAAGTTCACTACCAAAAACCTGGTGGATTTAGATTCTCTAAAAAAAGGAATTGATTCCGGAGACGGCACCGTACCTTTTAAGAGCTCGTCGATATATGCCAAGGACATTACTACATTGGCTGTGAAAAAAGAAAACTTTTTTGATGAAATAAGTAATAATTTAGATTTTCATGGCTTGTTTCTGAAAGACAGCCGTGTACAAAACATTGTAGAACGCTTTCTGAATACCGAAGATATAATCCCCGGTGGAATAAAAAATTGGTGGGAAGTACCCAATCACAGTGTTAGAAAAGTCTAAACTTTGAGAACATAAAAAAACGTTGTATCGGATTTGATCCAATACAACGTTTTTACTTTTATAATACTAACCAGACTTTATTAAACAAAAGAAATGGTTATAGTGTTTTACTTTTTATTTTCCCCAGCTCAAGTAGCAGCTTCCAAATGTAAATCCGGCTCCAAATGCAGTCAGTAATAATCGATCTCCTGTTTTGAAATCATTTTTAAAATCCCATAAGCATAAAGGTATTGTAGCAGCTGTAGTGTTACCATAACGCTCAATATTTACCTTTACTTTTTCCATTGGTACATTTAAATTACTCGCTACAGCATTTATAATACGAATATTGGCCTGATGCGGGATCACCCAATCCACATCTGTCACGTCCAAAAGATTGCGTTCCAGGATTTCATTGCACGTATTGGTCATGCTTTCAATAGCATTCTTAAATACAGTTCTTCCGTCCTGTTTTACGAATTGTTCCCGATTCTCTAATGTACCATCATGAAAAGGTTTAAGAGAACCTCCTCCTGAAACCGACAGAAATTCGCTGCCCGCTCCATTGGTTTTTAATACAAAATCCTTTAATCCATTGTTTTCAGAGGCTTCCAATAGTACGGCACCTGCACCATCTCCAAACAATACACAGGTATTGCGGTCTGTATAATCGATAATCCTGCTCATGGTATCTACACCCACAACGATTACTTTTTTATGTCTCCCTGATTCTATTAATGCCGCAGCAGTTGATAAAGCATACAAGAAACCACTACACGCTCCGTTAAGGTCAAATCCCCAAGCATTTGTAAGTCCAGCTTTCTGACATACTACAGGTGCTGTAGGAGCCAGTAATTGATCCGGTGTTGCTGTTGCCAGTACCAAACAATCGATTTCTTCGGGATTAGTATCAGAATTTTCTAAAAGGTCTTTTATGGCCTCTGCAGCCATGTCTGAAGTTGCTTTTTCGGGATCAGTCAGTATACGTCTCTCTTGTATTCCTGTTCTTGATAAAATCCAGTCGTTTGAAGTATCGACCATTTTTTCAAGTTGATAATTATCCAGTACAGTGCTAGGAACATAGCCACCTACAGCCGTAATAGCTGCTAAATTATTTCTTGTCATTGCTAACGATTATTGAATTTTTTGTTGTAGAAATCTACAAATATAAAATTGCTCCTACCGTTTTTCTTGCGATTTTCAGAATTCATACATCCATTTCAGATAGGACAAAAACTTAATTTCAATATTGCCTTAAAAAAATAAAATAACTAATCTTTTCAAAAACTAGTTATTTATCCAAAAAAGCCAAATGCATTTTGCAAAGCCACCGGGAGAGCAACGCGTCCAAATTTACCAAAAAAAGTTGGTTTAGCCATCATTTTCATGACGCAATCCTCTAAAAAGAAATAGGCCGAATGTAAGACATTCAGCCTAATTCACTTACTATTGCTGGCATTCATCAAAAAACATAAAAAAAGTGTACCTCCTTTAAAATAACTAATATTTCATAAGACTTATACCGTTAAAAAAAAATAAAATTTAGTTGGTTTCAATCGTAAGGGAACTAACACAAAATTAAAATTCCCAAAACGCACCCACTAAGTCAACTAAAAATCCCTGTTTTTAGCTTAAATTAAAGGCTATTATTAGTTCGAAACCTGACTAATCCGAACAACATTTACCGGATCACTTAACAACTCGTCGGTCCTTTTTGCAAAGTTTTGAAAATGATCTGTTTGGATATGTGCCTCAAATGCTTCTGCATTTTTAAATTCTTCATTCATATAAAATGCCCCCGAACTCTTGTGATCTTCATAAAGTACATACTCCAGACATCCTTCTTCATTTCTGGTAGGTTCAATTAAAGCCAGTAAAGCTTCTTTCAACAATTGATTTTTACCCGATTTCGCTTTCAAAAATGCGATCGCCTTAAATGTATTTTCCATACTCTTTATTATTTATTCATTAATTATTTTTAACACTATAACTAAATCAACAAACTTTACCGATAACTCATAAAAACGGATAATCCGTATACCCTCTGGCGCCCCCTCCTCCAAACAAAGTATGATTGTCTGAAATCACATTAAGAGGTGCATTCGTTAATACGCGTTGTGGATAATCGGGATTCGTCAGAAACTTTCGACCAAATCCGATTAAATCTACCAAATCTTCAATTAGTAAAACCTCTCCCTCTTCAGGACTTTTGTTTCCCGTTGCGATTATGGTGTTTTTAAAATTGGCTCTTAACGCCTTTCTAAAATCATTGGGTATAACTGGTGCATCATCCCAATCTGCTTCACAAAGATGTATGTAGGCAATGTCTAATTTGTTTAATTCTTTAGCAGCCAGCATAATGGTTTCTAATATTTCCGGATCATTCATGTCTTTAAAACTAATAAAAGGAGAAAGTCTCACACCGGTTTTTTCCTTACCAATTGCTGCTACTATCGCCGCAGTTATTTCCAATAAAATACGGATTCTGTTTTCTTGCGATCCTCCATAAGCATCCGTTCTTTTGTTGCTGTTGCTTCTTAAAAACTGATCGATCAAATAACCGTTTGCACCGTGTATTTCAACACCGTCAAATCCGGCCAAAATAGCATTTTTTGCACCCTCTACAAATTCTTCTATAACACGATCAATATCGTTCTGAGACATCTCCTTTGGTTCTTCAACAGGAACAAAAGTGGCGTCACCGTTTGGAGCTCCATCAAAAATATAGACATTGGTATCTTTCGCAATTACTCCTGACGGTCCGATCGGTTGTAAACCGTTTACTTTTGAACTCGATACTCGCCCAACATGCCACAACTGCAAAAATATTGTGCCTCCTTTTTCATGCACGGCATCGGTCGTTAGTTTCCAGCCATCGATTTGCTCCTTAGTATAAATACCGGGTGTTTTGGCATACCCCTTTCCTTGTAATGAAATCTGTGTAGCCTCGGTAATAATTAATCCTGCCGAGCTTCGTTGTTTATAATATTCGGCCATTAATGCATTGGGAATATCGCCGGGTTGTGTCGTTCTTGAACGGGTCATGGGGGCCATGAGAAAACGATTTTTAGTCTGTATTTTATCCCCTTTATAAGTTTGGAATAGTTTCATTTCTTTCATTTAATATTTTTTTAAAATTTCTATTTATTTTATCCTAAAAGGGCTGTCCCTCCAAGCAGTCTGTCTATAAGCCCATAACAACAGATCAAACCAATCATACAATAGCCAATCGCTACTAAAATCAAACATCCGAAAATGGAAGTCCAGTAGATTAAACCAATATTCAGATCTCTGTTTAGCGTATAAACGATTGTGATTTTTCGTTTAAGAATACTCCAAAACCAAACTAACAGCATCGATATCCCTATAAAAACCAAACTGATAACCACAAATCTAAATTCATAACGCCCTAAAATAAGGTCAATTACAAACACCAAACACAGTAGTAGTGAACAAATCAGAGCGAGTCCACTTGTTATTCTAAATATTTTCAACATCTAATTCCTTTAAAAATTCAACAGTCATAAAAATTAATTCTGTGCTTCCGGTATTCTCTAAATTATGGGTGAAAAAATTAGCATCACTCAAATCCGAAAAATACTTTACGTCATTTACTTCATATTGTGTTTCCAGAACAGAACCGTCATTGTAATACGAAATTGATTTGCCTGCTGACAATGCCGTCCAGAAATAGCGTTTAGAATGCGTATGAAATGGCATGCTTTCGCCTGGCGGTAGATGTATGGTCCAAATCTTAAATTCATTATTCTCTAAAACCAACTGTTCTCCAACCTTAAAATTGTCTGTAGCATTTTCCAGTTCCGAAATTTTCTCTGCTGTCCAAAAACTCCAATTCTCCGGCGGATTAATTAATGTAGCTATCATATTCTTCAAAAAAATTAGTTTTACAAATACTTCAATATTGGTTTCTTTTAATATTCAATAACAATTTTCCCAATCGTTTTTCCACTTTCGAGCAACTTATGAGCCTCCTTTAAATTCTCGGCCGTTAATCCTTTTAACGTTGTAGTTAATGTAGATAGTACTACACCTTCGTCTAATAAATCAGCAATACGATTCAGAATATGATGTTGCTCAATCTTATCTGCAGTTTGAAACATGGATCTTGTATACATCAATTCCCAACTAAAACTCACACTCTTGTTTTTCAGCTTATTTAGCGCAACCGGTTCACTCGATCCCGTAATAGAAGCAATGTGCCCTTGCGGTTTTATAAGTTCAGCCATTACATCCCAATACATATTTGTATCTACGAAATCCAGAATAAAATCAACATTCTCAAAACCCGCCTCACGTACCTCTTTCACTAAATCAAAATGATTCACTACAACATCAGCGCCCATTTTTTTACACCAATTAATAGTCTCCGGTCGTGAAGCAGTTGCAATTACTTTAAGGCCTGCTATTTTTTTGGCCAACTGAATCGCAACAGACCCGACACCACCGGCACCGCCAATGATTAAAACACTTTTGCCTTTATCTTTTTCGGGACTAATCCGAATGCGATCAAAAAGAATTTCCCAGGCAGTAAGAGATGTTAACGGCATTGCGGCAGCCTCCGAAATAGTGGTTGTTTTTGGAGCAAATCCAACAATGTTTTCATCTACCAATTGATACTCCGCATTAGAACCTGATCGCGTAATATCTCCTGCATAAAAAACAGTATCTCCCACTTTAAAGAGGGAAACCTTTTCTCCTATGGCTTCTACAATACCAACGGCATCCCATCCAATCACTTTAGGATCCGCCAAAACAGTATCTTTTGCTGCACTTTGTCGAATCTTAAAATCCACCGGATTTACCGAGATTGCCTGTATTTTAACCAAAAGATCCGTTCCCTTCGCTTCCGGTATTTGACTTTCAAATTCAATAAAACTTTCCTCATGATCTACCGGGAAAGACGTTCTAAATCCTATTGCTTTCATATTTTTACTACTTTAAAATTAATGTTATAAATAAAATGCTTTACTAAACCGATTCGTTAAAGACTCCTTCTAAGAGAACTCCCGTCGGTGTTCTGAAAAAAATGCGTCTCTCGTTTAGCTCCTCAATATCCATTAAGGAATAAGGAATTTTTAGTCTTTCTAGTTTTTTCTTAAATGCTGTATAGTTTTCTAATTTAAAACCAACATGATCAATTGTCTCTGATGCATGATCCAAATGATTTCCAAAACTTTTTATCACATGTATAATGGGATCATTTCCATCAAACAACCAAAATCCGGGTATGTGCTGTATCATTTTCGGACGCTCTTTTTCAACAAGATCAAAAACACCAATTAAAAATAATTTAGTGGCTTCCAAATCACCCGTTCTTATCGTTACATGGTCGAGTTGCATACTACTCTAATTAATTGTTGTATTTTTCCTCCGAATTATCAATGGGAGTATTCGGATCGTTTTGTACCAATCTGGCAATAGCATCCTTACGCATGTAAACAACACCTGTTTTAGTTCTGGTATACTTTATAAATTGCTCCATTGCATTGACAACTGCCGGTGATCCTCCTATGCGATCATGAAAACTAATCGACATCATTCTTCGTTTTGTTGTGCCTTCTTTATAAAGTTGATCAAATTCTAATTTTAACTGATTTAAAAACTGATCCGGACTCCAATGTTTGCCTTCAATATTTACGATATCATTGTTACGAAGCGTATACGGAATCACTACAAATTTTTTCCCGTTCACCATTGTGATAAAAGGTTCGTCACGGCTCAAATCATCAATATGGTATAAAAAACCTAACTCCTGAAGTACTTTTAATGTATTTGGACCTCTTCTTAACCAGTTACTGTTGTACCCCACTCCTCTTTTTCCTGTAATGGCTTCTACGGTATCAATTCCGTCTTTTACAAACTTTAATTCCTCTTCGTAGTTCTTATTCCATTGATTGTCCCACGTCATGCCGTGTGCTGCTATTTCATGACCCTGATCAGCAATTGCTTTTGCTACCTCCGGATATTTTACGGCAGCTTGTCCAACTACATGTGAGGTGACCTTAATATCGTATTTTTTCCATAAATCAAGCATGCGATACACTCCTTCTTTCGCTCCATATCGGAACCAACTGTCTGCTGCTAAATCAGGTTGTCCTTTTGGCAATGGATTGCCCGAAAATGGACTCTCTGCGCCTTCCGGTTGTCCTCCGGTTTCAAATTGCATGGATACGGATACCACCAACTGAGCACCATTAGGCCAATGACTTTTTGATAACACTGTTGAATCCTTAGCCCCCTTACAAGATACCAATAACATCATTAGTATCAACAAGCTAACTATTGCTGTATATTTTTTCATTTTTAATTTGTTTTAATTAATAGATCAAAATTACAAAGTCTCTTGGTGGTATTCAGGTATAAATCTATTGTTGTTTTGTAAAAATCAATTCTATTATGAAGTGGTTTTCTTTAAGGCTTTTTGAATCCTTTTAGAAAGTAATGTTATTGATTTGGGTACTGGTTTTGAGTTTCAAGTTTCAGGTTTCAGGTTGCTGCCTACTGGTTTCAGATTACTGCTTATTGGTTTCAGGATATTACTTACTGTTTTTGGGGTCATCACAATTCTGTCATTTCGAAGAGTGAGAAATCACACAAGCTGATCCGTTTCTATCTTCCGCAATTTTGTCATACTGAGGAACGAAGTATCTTCACAAGTAATTCCGTAAAGTGAAGTTCAGCAGTATGGATTCAGCAAACATAGATCCTTCGTTCCTCAGGATGACAAACTGTGCGGAGTTTCTTGTGTGATTTCTCATTCTTCGAAATGAACAAACTACATCGTATGTTTTACCCTTTTCGAGTTTCAGTATTCAGGTTTCAAGTTTCAGACTATTACTCACTGTTTTTGCGGTCATCACAATTCTGTCATTTCGAGCGAAGTCAAGAAATCACACAAGCTGATCCGTTTCTATTATCCACAATTTTGTCGTACTGAGGAACGAAGTATCTTCACAAATAATTCTGTAAAATGAAGTTCAGCGGTATGGATTCAGCAAACGTAGATCCTTCGTTCCTCAGGATGACAAACTGTATGGGGTTTCTGGTTTCAGGGTATTACTTATTGTTTTTGAGGTCATCACATTTCTGTCATTTCGAGCGAAGTGAGAAATCACACAAGCTGCTCCGTTTCTATCTTCCGCAATTTTGTCATACTGAGGAACGAAGTATCTTCACAAGTAATTCTGTAAAATGAAGTTCAGCGGTATGGATTCAGCAAACGTAGATCCTTCGTTCCTCAGGATGACAAACTGTATGGAGTTTCTTGCTTGATTACGCCTCTTCAGGATGACAAACTGTGTGGAGTTTCTTGCTTGATTACGCCTCCTCATGATGACAAACTGTACGGAGTTTCTTGTGTGATTTCTCATTCTTCGAAATGACAAACTACACCGTATGTTTTACCCTTTTCGAGTTTCAGGATTCAGGTTTCAAGTTTCGGACTATTGCTTACTGTTTTTGGGGTCACCACAATTCTGTCATTTCGAGCTAAGTCGAGAAATCACACACGCTGATCCGTTTCTATTATCCACAATTTTGTCATACTGAGGAACGAAGTATCTTCACAAGTAATTCCGTAAAGTAAAGCTCAGCGGTATGGATTCAGCAAACGTAGATCCTTCGTTCCTCAGGATGATAAACTGTATGGAGTTTCTTGTGTGATTTCTCGTCCTCAGGATGACAAACTGTACGGAGTTTCTTGTGTGATTTCTCATTCTTCGAAATGACAAACTACAACGTATGTTTTACCCTTTTCGAGTTTCAGGATTCAGGTTTCAAGTTTCAGTGTATTACTTACTGTTTTTGGGGTCATCACAATTTTGTCATATTGAGGAACGAAGTATCTTCACAAGTAATTCCGTAAAGTGAAGTTCAGCGGTATGGATTCAGCAAACGTAGATCCTTCGTTCCTCAGGATGACAAACTGTATGGAGTTTCTTGCTTGATTACACCTCCTCAGCATGACAAACTGTGCGGAGTTTCTTGTGTGATTTCTCATTCTTCGAAATGACAAACTACGCCGTATGTTTTATAGGATTCGGGTTTCAAGTTTCAAGTTTCGGACTATTACTTACTGTTTTTGGTATCATCACAATTCTGTCATTTCGAGCGAAGTCGAGAAATCACACACGCTGATCCGTTTCTATTATCCACAATTTTGTCATACTGAGGAACGAAGTATCTTCACAAGTAATTCCGTAAAGTGAAGTTCAGCGGTATGGATTCAGCAAACGTAGATCCTTCGTTCCTCAGGATGACAAACTGTGTGGAGTTTCTTGCTTGATTTCGCCTCCTCAGGATGACAAACTGTGCGGAGTTTCTTGTGTGATTTCTCGTCTGCAGGATGACTAACTGTGTGGAGTTTCTGGTGTGATTTCTCGACTTCGCTCGAAATGACAAAATATTGTGGGGAACTATCTAGAGCACTTTTTTAACTTTTTTCTTTTAAGAAGACGATCCTGAGTTTTTATAGGCAATTCCGGGGCTTATACCTCTGTACTTTTTATATATTTTATTGAAGTGGCTGGCATCTGTAAAGCCTAATTTAGAGGCTATTTCATTGATGTTAAGACGACTGTTTTTTAGCAATTGATCTGCCAACTTGAGTTTCGTTTGTATAATATGTTGCTGAATTGAAACGCCGCTATGTTTCTTTACATAAATACTGATATAGTTTGAAGACATTGCAAAATTAGAGGCTATATTTTCGATACGCATTTTTTCTATATCGAGTGCATACAATCTCATATACCCCAAAATTTGATTTACTCTGTCCAATTCTATATTCTCGGGACATTGTTCCCCATATTGTGATGTTGCATGACTTCTTGCCACTATCATCAGTATCGCCCCAAAAAGTTCTACTACCACTTCACGACTGTAGGTACACGTTTTTGTGAATTCAACTAACAAAATCTGGAGTAAGTAACCCAAATGTTTTTTGTCCTGAACTTCATTTACCAAACTGCCGGAAACAGCTGATACATTTTGCAGCAACGTTTTAATAACTTCCATCCACTTTGCTGTTTTTCCGCCTTCTAATTTTTCAACAAAAAGTTGCTCTGTAAATTTTACAAATATAAAATGTGTCTGTTCCGTGATCGTGAAATAATGTCCATCTTCGGGTCGAAGCAAAAAAACATCTCCTTCTTTAAAACTAAAAGATACCTCATTGACTATATGATAACCACTTCCTTTTTCAACAAAAATCAATTCATAAAAATTATGTTTATGAGTAGGAAATTCCCATCGATCTAATTCAAGTCGGAACACATTTAAAGAATAATAACTGTTAAAACGCTTCATATGGATACAATAATTATTTACAAAAGTAGAATGAATTTTTACAACAACTTCCTTGTCTTAGCAAAAATCTTTATTCGATATACTTCTTTGGCCTATAGCTATTTATAATTCCAGCCGATAAAATTATTCAAATTGCAGCAAATCATTAGATTTTTTTACTCCAAATCCCTTTATCATTGCTGCTATTTGTCCTTTCCATTGCAAATAAAAAATTCGGTTTTGAATAACCGTCGGTTTTGTCCAAACTCCGATAGCAACATTTTGGCTAAAGCTCAACATCATTAGGATTTTCAAAAAAAAAACTCACGCAGATTTTAGCGGATTGTAATAAAAAAATCCGCAGAATCCGCAGAATCTGCCTGAAAAATAACTTAACTTAATGACATTTGACTAAAACTTACAGCAATACCTTTTTAAATCTGTTGGTTAAAACCAAGGACTATTTAAAAATAACCTATCAAATAATTTAAAAAACTATATTACCTAAATGCACTACAGGTTTCTTTAATTTTTTTTCCAATTGCCATGTAAAGTAAATAGTGAAAACAAACAAGCGATTGAGAAAAGAATTACTTCTATTCAACAATCGCTTATCACTCTAATTTTCAAAATGTCTTGTATAAACCTTATATCAAATAAATCACAAACATCAATATACAGTCCTGGTTCAAATTAGAGTTCCCTTTTACCTTTTACAGGTATTTAGATTATAATTACGTTTCTAAAAATAACATCCAAATAACTGCTTTTAAATTAAATGTGTACTAATTCCAGCTCATCACTGCCCAAGTAGATCCATCGGCTATTACGGTTACTGCTTTAGGATAGTTCAATGTTGTAAAAGTACCACCATCATATGTAACTGCGGCACTAAATGTTAAAGTTGTTCCTTGATCACTTTTCTTAATTGTTAACTTTTTACCTTGATTAGTAGTCGTAACAGCAGGTAATGTCAAGGTCATATTTCCGGTACACACCACTAATTCATCTGTACTGACAACGGTGTAATTGGCAGTTACTTTTCTCAACGCGGTAAGAAGATTTGCTTTTTTATCTAACTCTACTTTAAGACCTGCCGGATGAACCGCCTTTGTCGTTTCTGTTCCTGTTGTCGTTTCTGCCGCATTAGCCAATTGAACTTTACCTGCTTTCGATTCTGTTGAAGCAACAACACTAGGAGAATCCGCTGTACCTAATAAATCACCCGCTAATTGAATCTTTCCTTTTACTAAAGTTGTTGCGTCGGGTGTCGCATTACTCACTGCTGTACTTACAAAAGCTGTTGTGGCTATAGAAGTGTCATTATCAGCTGCTGCTGCTGTTTCTGCTTTAGCATCACCTGTAAATGTTGGAGCAGCTACGGGTGCTTTTTTATCTAATTCAAATTTCAATCCTGCCGGATGTACTGCTTTTGTCTTGTCTGTTCCTGTAGTAGTTTCTGCTTCTGTGGCCAACTGAACCTTACCCGCTTTCGATTCTGTTGAAACAACAACACTAGGAGAATCCGCTGTACCTAATAAATCACCCGCTAATTGAATCTTTCCTTTTACTAAAGTTGTTGCGTCGGGTGTCGCATTACTCACTGCTGTACTTACAAAAGCTGTTGTGGCTATAGAAGTATCATTATCAGCTGCTTCTGCTGTCACTGCTTTTGCGTCTCCTGTAAATGTTGGGTCCGCTATAGGTGCTTTTTTATCTAATTCGACTTTCAATCCTGCCGGATGAACAGCTCTTGTCTTTAATGTCCCTGCAGTAGTTTCTGCTTCTGTGGCAAACTGAGCTAACCCCTTTACTGTTTCTGATGCACTAGCGACCTTAAATTCTGGGACACTCCAAGCGAGACTACCACTTGCATCTACTGACACTAAAATCATACCTGCTTCAGGGGCAGTACCATCTTTACTTTTGGCAATGGCCAATTTGGTCACTGTGGTTATACCTGTTACTTCATCAATAGAGAGGGCGTCAGAAGTATTCGGGCTCCAAATACCGAATTTTCCATTCTGTTTATATAAACTAAACGCATTTGTATTCGTAGCCAACCTATCTTTAATATTCATTTGATTATTGACTGTAATCACGTTTGCATTAGTAATATCTTTAGCTCCCATATTCAAATTTCCAGTCATAGTGCCTCCCAAAAGATTTAGTTTTTTATCTAATTCTACTTTTAATCCTGCCGGATGTACTGCTTTTGTCTTGTCTGTTCCTGTAGTAGTTTCTACTTCTGTGGCCAACTGAACTTTACCCGCTTTCGATTCTGTTGAAGCAACAACACTAGGCGAAGCCGCTGTACCCAATAAATCACCCGCTAATTGAATCTTTCCTTTTACTAAAGTTGTTGCGTCGGGTGTAGCATTACTCACCGCTTTATCTACAAAAGCAGTTGTGGCTATAGAAGTGTCATTATCACCATCTGCAGCTGTCTCTGCTTTAGCATCACCTGTAAATGTTGGGTCTGCTATAGGTGCTTTTTTATTTAATTCAACTTTCAAACCTTTTGGGTGTACTGCTTTTGAATCTAATGTTCCCGCAGTGGTTTCTGCTTCATTAGCCAACTGAACTTTACCCGCTTTCAATTCTGTTGAAGCAACAACAGTAGGGGAAGCCGCTGTACCGGATAAATCACCCGCTAATTGAATTTTTCCCTTTACTGCATCTGTTGCATCGGGTGTCGCATTACTCACTGCTGTACTTACAAAAGCTGTTGTGGCTATAGAAGTGTCATTATCAGCTGCTGCTGCTGTTTCTGCTTTAGCATCACCTGTAAATGTTGGGGCAGCTATGGGTGCTTTTAGATCTAATGCTTCTTTCAAACCTTTTGGATGAACTGCTCTTGTAGCTAATGTTCCAGCTTTAGTTTCTGCAGCCGTAGCCAATTGAACTTTACCCATTACTGTTTCTGTTGCATCAGCGACATTAGCTGTTGCGGATTTCCAAACGATATTACCATTTGCATCTGCTGCAGTTGCAACCTGACCTGTTAATGGGGCACCACCATCTGTACCTTTGCCAATGGCTAATGAGGTTAATGTGGTTTTACCTGTTGTATCATCAATAGAAAAAGCATCACCGACGGTTTGACTCCAAATATTCAATTTCCCATTATTTTTATAAAAATAAAAAATATTGGTATTAGTCAAAGTTCTATCTTTCATCCCGATCTGATTATTTGCTGTAATCTGGTTTGCATTAGTAATATCTTGATTTCCCATATTCAAATCTCCAGTCATAGTACCTCCCGAAAGATCTAGTTTTCCACTTACCGAAGGTGCGTCCCTCCAAACGACATCACCATCTGTATTCTTTGCAGTTGCAATCTGGCCTGCTACTGGGCGATTACCATTATCTGCATTAGTTGAAATGGCTATTCTGGTTAATGTGGTTATACCAGTAGTAGCGTTTATAGAAAAATTATTTTCTTTACTTTGTTGATTGTAAATCTTAAAATTATTTGAATTATAGCTTAAGCTAAAAAAACCTCTAGGAAGGGATTCTGAAGGATCTTCGAAGTAAAGGGTACCTACATTATTAATATTTTTTAATCCCATACTCAAATCTCCGGTCATAGTCCCTCCCAAAAGATTTAGTTTTTTATCTAATTCTACTTTCAAACCTTTTGGGTGTACTGCTTTTGAAGCTAATGTTCCCGCAGTGGTTTCTGCTTCGTTAGCCAACTGAACTTTACCCGCTTTTGATTCTGTTGAAGCAACAACACTAGGAGAATCCGCTGAACCTAATAAATCACCTGCTAATTGAATCTTTCCTTTTACTGAAGTTGTTGCATCGGGTGTTGCATTACTCACTGCTGTAGTTACAAAAGCTGTTGTGGCTATAGAAGTGTCATTATCAGCAGCTGCTGCTGTCACTGCTTTTGCATCTCCTGTAAATGTTGGGGCTGCTATATTTGCCTTCGTATCGACATATTGTTTAGTTGCTGCACCTAAATTCGCAGTCGGGTCTCCTGATAGGGTTAACAATCCTGTCATAGTAGCCCCAGAAAGCGGTACATTTTCATCACTGGCCGAAGTACTATACCATTTACTTCCATCATATACTTCTAACCTTTTTGTTGTAATATTATAAATAATCAAACCAATGGCGGTCGGAACAATAGCATCTCGCTGAATCGTTGTCATTCGTGGAGCTAAAAAACCCTTTGATGTTGATTCTAATTCCAAAACAGCGCTTGGACTCAATGCAAAAGGATTATCTCCAATCTTTTGGACTACCTGACTGCTCACAGACTCCGTAGCCAAGGCAAGCAATAGTATACTTCCAACTTTAAGAATATTTTTATTCATAATAAATTATTTTTTATTGACTAAAATGATTTAGGATACTGATCTGTTTTTCCTATTAATAATCTAAAACTATTTTTATATTTCATTTGTTAGCCCAATTTAATTCGAGTTATTTTAAATTATGAGAGTACTAATTCCAACCTGCCACAGTCCAATTTGATCCATCTGAAATTAGAGTTATTACTTTAGAATAATTTATTGTTGTAAATGATTTCAGTACGCGCATATCATCAAAATAGTAAACTGCGGCACTAAAGGTTAAAGTACCCTCACCTGTTTTGCAAATTTTAAGCGTTTTGTTTTTGTTAAGTGCAACATCTGGCAATGTCATTGTCACATTTCCACCAGCATATATAACTTCATCTGCGCTGGATGTATAACTACTATTTAATGCCGTTTTAACTACGATAACGTTCGCTTTTTTATCTAATTCTACTTTCAAACCTTTTGGGTGCACTGCTTTTGAATCTAATGTTCCCGCAGTGGTTTCTGTAGCATTAGCCAATTGAACTTTACCAGCTTTCGATTCTGTTGAAGCAACAACACTAGGCGAAGCCGCTGTACCGGATAAATCACCCGCTAATTGAATTTTTCCCTTTACTACATCTGTTGCGTCGGGTGTCGCATTACTCACTGCTGTACTTACAAAAGCTGTTGTGGCTATAGAAGTGTCATTATCAGCTGCTGTTGCTGTTACTGCTTTAGCATCTCCTGTAAATGTTGGGTCTGCTATAGGTGCTTTTTTATCTAATTCTACTTTCAAACCTTTTGGGTGCACTGCTTTTGAATCTAATGTTCCCGCAGTGGTTTCTGTAGCATTAGCCAATTGAACTTTACCAGCTTTCGATTCTGTTGAAGCAACAACACTAGGCGAAGCCGCTGTACCGGATAAATCACCCGCTAATTGAATTTTTCCCTTTACTACATCTGTTGCGTCGGGTGTCGCATTACTCACTGCTGTACTTACAAAAGCTGTTGTGGCTATAGAAGTGTCATTATCAGCTGCTGCTGCTGTCACTGCTTTTGCATCTCCTGTAAATGTTGGGTCTGCTATAGGTGCTTTTTTATCTAATTCTACTTTCAAACCTTTTGGGTGCACTGCTTTTGAATCTAATGTTCCCGCAGTGGTTTCTACAGCATTAGCCAATTGAACTTTACCCGCTTTTAATTCTGTTGAAGCAACAACACTAGGCGAAGCTGCTGTACCGGATAAATCACCCGCTAATTGAATTTTTCCTTTTACTACATCTGTTGCGTCGGGTGTCGCATTACTCACTGCTGTACTTACAAAAGCTGTTGTGGCTATAGAAGTGTCATTATCAGCTGCTGCTGCTGTCACTGCTTTTGCATCTCCTGTAAATGTTGGGTCTGCTATAGGTGCTTTTTTATCTAATTCTACTTTCAAACCTTTTGGGTGCACTGCTTTTGAATCTAATGTTCCCGCAGTGGTTTCTGTAGCATTAGCCAATTGAACTTTACCAGCTTTCGATTCTGTTGAAGCAACAACACTAGGCGAAGCCGCTGTACCGGATAAATCACCCGCTAATTGAATTTTTCCCTTTACTACATCTGTTGCGTCGGGTGTCGCATTACTCACTGCTGTACTTACAAAAGCTGTTGTGGCTATAGAAGTGTCATTATCAGCTGCTGCTGCTGTCACTGCTTTTGCATCTCCTGTAAATGTTGGGTCTGCTATAGGTGCTTTTTTATCTAATTCTACTTTCAAACCTTTTGGGTGCACTGCTTTTGAATCTAATGTTCCCGCAGTGGTTTCTACAGCATTAGCCAATTGAACTTTACCCGCTTTTAATTCTGTTGAAGCAACAACACTAGGCGAAGCTGCTGTACCGGATAAATCACCCGCTAATTGAATTTTTCCTTTTACTACATCTGTTGCGTCGGGTGTCGCATTACTCACTGCTGTACTTACAAAAGCTGTTGTGGCTATAGAAGTGTCATTATCAGCTGCTGTTGCTGTTACTGCTTTAGCATCTCCTGTAAATGTTGGGTCTGCTATAGGTGCTTTCGTATCGACATATTGTTTAGTAGCTGCACCTAAATTCGCAGTCGGATCTGCTGATAAGGTCAACAATCCTGTCATGGTAGCTCCGGAAAGCGGTATATATTGACCACTGGCCGAAGTACTGTACCAAGCTGTTCCATTCCATACTTCCAACGTATTTGTTGTAATATTATAAATAATCAAACCAACGGCACGCGAAACAATAGCATCTCGCTGAATCGTTGTCATTCGTGGAGCTAAAAAACCCTTTGATGTTGATTCTAATTCCAAAACAGCGCTTGGACTCAATGTAAAAGGATTATCTCCAATCTTTTGGACTATCTGACTGCTAACAGACTCCGTAGCCAAGGCAAGTAATACTACACTTCCTATTTTTAATAAGTTTTTATTCATAATAAAATATTTTTTATTTTTTTTTCTAAAATGATTTAGGATTCTGATCGGTTAACACCTAAAAAATCAAATCATTTTTCATTTATTTTGTCAATTCAATTTGAGTCATTTAAATTATGTGAGTATTACCACTCTCCCACATTCCAAACCCCATTATTAGCCCATACAATTACTGATTTAGGATAGTTTATGGTTGTGAAAAATTGGTTAGAAGTATATTTAATTGGGGTACTAAAAGTTAAAGTTGTACCTTGATCTACTTTGTAAATCACCATTCTTTTGCCATTATTGCTCACGGGATCAGGTAATGTTATGGTTACATCTCCGACACATGATAAAAATTCATCTGTACTCACAGCTGAATAATTGGCCGTTACATCTTTCAATACGGGAAGACCCGCTTTTTTATCCAATTCTACTTTCAAACCTACGGGATGAACTGCTTTTGTATCTACTGTTCCTGCTGTAGTTTCAGCAACCGTAGCCAACTGAACTTTACCCGCTCTCGATTCTGTTGAAGCAACAACACTAGGTGAATCCGCTGTACCCGATAAGTCACCTGCAAGTTGTATTTTCCCCATAATTAAGTTCGTAGCTTCTGGAAGTAATGTTCCATCAGCCCCAGCAGGTCCCTGATCTCCTTGAATTCCTTGAATTCCTTGTAAACCAGTATCTCCTTTTTCTCCCTGAATTCCTTGTATACCTTGTAAACCAGTATCTCCTTTTTCTCCTTGAATTCCTTGTATACCCTGTAAACCGGTATCTCCTGTATCTCCTTTTATTCCGGCGATACCTTGTAAACCAGCTGCTCCTGTATCCCCTTTATCTCCCTGAATTCCTTGTATACCCTGTAAACCAGTATCTCCTTTTTCTCCCTTTAACCCATTTTGTAATGGAATCCAGTTTTTAGGATTTGATCCCGGTTCTAAAACATAAAAAATTTTGGTTGTAGTATCCAAATAAAAGTTTGTTCCTGCAGGGATACTCACTCCCGGAGTACCCGGAGCTCCAGCAGCACCTGCAAGGTCATTTGAGCGTGATAAACTATTTAGTTCATCAGAAATTACGATCCTATTCCATTTATTATTAAACCAGTAATAGTATCCTGGCATAACATCTAAAATACTTGAAGTATTAAAAACTAAAAGGCTTTCAACATTCCCATTATCAATAGTTTTAATATCTGTTGTACCAGTAAGGGAAATTCTAGGAATTAACATCCCTTTATTTACACCCTTAGCAGTTGTAACATCTAATTGAGCTGATGGATTTGGGACAAGAGTTCCAATTCCCACCTGAGCATAACTAACATAACCCCCTATTAGAAACAATGAGAAGAAACTAAGTACATCTTTTTTCATATTTAAATCAATTTATTTCTATGCAAATAAAAAAAAGTACAACTATTATTAGCCAATATGTTTTATTAGTGCGTAAATCGAATTGATATTTGATATATCTAGTTTTACTTTCAAAACATTATTGCGGGATATCCGTAATAGTAATTTTATATACCAATGTTTTATTATTTGCGTTTTGCTGTCATACAAAATATATTTAAACAGAAAAAAGAGCTAATTGTATCTGTACAGAATGCGGAGAAACATTTATTTTCCTAAAAGAAACAGCTTACTTATTCTTTTACTATCTGCAAGCCAACAACTTGAAAGAATCACAAAAGTATTGAGTATTATTTAGCGAAGTAGGAAACAACAAATAGTATGTTATCTTAAATAAAAAAAAATCCAACTTTACAGTTAAATCTTTATTTCTATAAAACAATACTATTTCAACAAAAAGAAGTCCATTAGGGTGAGAGGATATGGAGAAATATAAAAACAAAAAGAGTGAAAATTTTAAAATTTTCACTCTTTTTGTTCTTCTGTAATAACTTTAGAGCGCATTAACGTCAAACTATTACTGGCAAAAAACTAAAAACCGAACCTCATTATTGATCAATTAATTTATAGCTTCTTCTAAATTTAGGCTACGATTTTTTATCTCTGCAGACTAGTGATGCCCCAAACATACGTGCAAGATAAAAAAGCGTTTAAGAGAATACAATTAATTCAAGCTGCTGGTTCATTATTCTTTTTCAATCTGTTACTATTTGAATAGTCTCCTGCTTTTGCTCAATGGCATGAAGTTATGCTATTTTTCACGCAGATGCTGCGGATTTTTTTTATTTCAATCCACTAAAATCTGTGTGAGACTTTTTTAGAAAATCCTATAAGTTGTTTCATTTCACAGATAAGAGAAATAGCAACTTGAATTAATTATTTTAGCACAACAACAGTTTGGAATCAAATTAAAATAAAGAAATGTTTTTTACAGAAGTTCCCATCTGTATGAACCGGTTTTTGATTAATCGTATCAAAACCAACTTCTTTAATGGCTCCTGAATATTTCAATTTTGCATCAACTAAATCAAAAGATGTTCTTTAGATTGCAGCAATTAAACACTTCATTTCTTAAACAAAGATCTCTTTCTTACAGATACCGGTACTTCATCGCCATTACTCATCACTACATGGGCTAATTTCTTCGATATTATTTTATTTTTGGCCACTAAGTGTGAATTGTGAACTCTTATAAAGTCATATTCACTCAATAGATCTTCATAATACTTCATGTTTTTTGACACCAAAATTATTTTATTTTTCAAAATAAACTTGGTATAAGCTGTATCCGCTTCCAGTCTGATAATATCTTCAATATCAACATAAAAAGTTTCAGACAAAACATTAAGAGTCAGACGAGGGACTTCCTTTTTTCTGTTGCTTAAAAAATACTCAATCTGAGCCCGATTGTTAATTCTCTCTTTTGCTTTTACTATTGCTTTTGCAAGATCATCAGGATCAACCGGTTTAAGAATATAATCAATCGCACTAAACTTAAAAGCTTTTACTGCATGATTATTATAAGCGGTAATAAAAATGATTGAAAAATTTATTTGCGGGATTTTTGATAACAACTCAAAACAATCTCCATCAGCCAACTGAATATCCAGAAAAACAATATCTACACTCGTATCTTTCAAGAAAACAAGACTTTCGAATATACTGGAAATCTTAGCACAAATCTTAAACTCTGGCTCTAAAATAAATAACATCTTTTCAAGGGCTGAAGCCGCAGCTACCTCATCTTCAATAATTAATACTTTATACATATTTTATTGTGTATTTAAATTCAATTTTAGTTCCTTCAAAATCCGGTCTGGACACAACCGTAAAACTTTTCAAATCTTGGCTATTGTGCAGAAAGAGCCTGGCTCTAAAAACTTCTGTGGAATGTAACTTATCGTCTTCAACCACCTTATAGCCAACCCCGTTATCCGAAATACAAAAACCAATTCTTTTCTCAGAAATATTAAATATCTTTATCTTTAGAATCCCTAATTCTTCAATTCCTTTAAAACCAATTTCTATAGCATTTTCTACAAAAGGTTGCAACATTAAAGGCGGAACTAAAATAGTCTCAATCTCGACATTTTCATATTCTATAAAACAATCAAAACTTTCCCCAAACCTCATTTTTTGGACTGATATATAATTTTTTAACGCCCCCAAATCTTCCTCTAACGTAATATATTCTTTTTGCGTAAAATCAAAGTTCTGTCTTATGAGCTTTGCAAATTTTGCTACGTGGGAAGCTGATACTAATATATCAGAATCCATCATTGAGTTCTGAATCGCAACAAGGGCATTAAATATAAAGTGAGGATTCATCTGTGATCTCAATACTTTCTGCTCCAACTGCAGCGCAGTTTGTTGTTGTCTTACAATATTTTTACGATAAAAGCCGTACAAGATAAGCCCTATCAGCAACATGATTACAAATACTATAATACGTTCACTCTGGAATACCTCTTGTTCTAGCTGGTTCTTGTCATTCAATAACTTAATATCTTCACTCTGATGTTTAATCCTCGCTTGCTCCGTAGTCCTGTCCACCAGATCTTTTTTTTCTAAAAATCGCACACTTTTAAACTCTTTTAATTCTAGTTTTTGATAATATAAGGCACTATCCAGCATCATTTTCTTTTCGTAACATTCAGAAAGAATTCTATACAAGCTTTCTTGATCGTTTAAAAAATAACTATTACTTGAATAGTAACCTAAAGACTTTTTACCATAATATAGAGCACTGTCTATCATTGTTTTTCTTTCAAAAACTAATGCCATTCTTTTATTTATACTGGCCTCGAGACTATTCAAATCGGTATACGGAACATACCCCTTTGAGACATACTTTAATGACGTCTTTAAGCAAAAATAAGCACTATCATAATTTTTCAAATCAATATATACAGAAGCCATGTTATTATAAGTTAAACTGTGCAGATTAAAATTTTTATTCAACTTATCGTTTTTAATAGATAACCTAAAATATTTCAGCGCTTCTATAGGTATTCTCTGTTTTCTTAATATAATTCCATATTGATTGAAGATTCTTGACAAATTGATTTTATAGTTGATTTTTTTAGAATGCTCAATAGTTTTCTTTAAAAACACTTTTGCTTTTTCAAAAGATTCTAAACTGTTATAGTATCTTACTGTCTGAAAATAACTATCAGACAGTACTGTCGAATAGGGGGCGTGCTCTTCAAGTTGAAGATTATTTTGAAGGATAATTTCCAACGCTTTTACAATTTTATCATGATCAAAATAATATTCAGCATTAATAATATTAACAATACCCTTTTCCGGATAACATTTCCCATTGTCACAAATGGCTAGCGCTTTTCTCATTTCCATTTCGGCCAAAACATCTAAGTTTCTTGATGCCATAAACTCAGCCGATTTTGCGTAAATAACTTGCGATATCTTTGGGAAATCTTTGTTTTTATCTTTAAGTATATCTAACTGATTTTTACACCATGAATATCGGTTGGTTTGGTTTCTATAAATTACACTATCTATTGCATCAAAATCCAAATCCGACTGACTATATGTTTTAGGCGCTAAAAATAGAGTTATAAAAAAAAGAAGAAAAACTAATCTATTTCCAATCATCATTTTAAATATTATAATTTTGATAAAAAATACCTCTTAAAGATATTACTTTATTTACTAGTAAGTTGCTTGTAACTAGAATTTTATTAAACAGACCGTACTACAATTTCAATTCTCTTCTTCAACTTATGCTTCTTCTCACTACAAAAGACCTCATGTCTACAATTTGCAACATTAAAAATACTTGAGTTGCTAAATTTTCCTGTATATCTGGAAATAGCCTCTATCTACAAGTTTTATATATCTCAGCAGTATCAATAAACCCATCCGTTTTTATACAATTTAAGCTTAACCTACAAAAACTAAAAGAAACGGGGTTCAAGGTTTTTGGAGCTTCCACTCTTGAAAATTTTAAATCCAACAAATAACTCATGCGATCCTGAATTATAATTCGTCAACTTAGTTACTTCAGTATCATAAGAATATCCAATAAAAAGATTGTTTGTTACCTGAAATCCGCAGAGTGCACTAAAAGAAGATCCGACTCGGTATGAAATCCCGGCATTAAATTTCTCTGCATAAAGAAAATTAGCTGAAACGTCTGCTTGCAAGGGAGCTCCTTCAATATTTTTAATCATAAAAGTAGGTTTAAATTTCAGATTATAGTCCAGATCAAAAACATACCCACCAATAAGATAGGTTTGAAACTTTCTATGGACAACGGAATAATTTTCTTCATTATATCGTTTCGTCATAATCATCTGCGGCACTGAGAGCCCTACATAAAATCTGCTTGAATAGGCATAAACACCGGCACCCACATTAGGTGAAAGTTGATTTTCTACATTACTGGCAAAAACCGGATCTAAGTCGTTATAAATTTTCAGCTTTGTAAAATCAATATTTAATACATTTAAAGAAGTTTTAATACCAAAAGCAAGTTTAAAATTATCAATATCCAAACCATACGATAAATCTAATGCCAGGTTATTTTCCTGCATTGGTCCAATATTATCATTGATTAAGGAAACCCCTACTCCCATTTTTTTGTACATGGGTGCATTCATCGATATCGATGCTGTTTTCGGCGCTCCGTCCAAACCTATCCATTGTGAACGATAGCTTCCTGTAATATTTGTACAATTATCACTTCCTGCATACGCTGGATTGAAATATGTGGTAGTGTACATATATTGCGAATACTGGGGATCCATCTGCCCTACCATACTAAAATTAATACTTAGTAAAAAAAGTAGTAGAAAAAAGACATTTTTTCCTGTTGTATTTTTTTTCATAAATTCTCTGTGCGATACTATTAATATCTTACGAAGAAAATTCAAAAAAACACACTCGATCACTACAAGTTAATAATCGATATGTTCTAACTTATAATTGTGCTAATAATCAAACGGAGTGTAATTAAAATAGCCTAATTTGCTCTTTAATTGACAAAGGCAATTGCAAAATGAAAATTATAAATTTATGATTCAATCTTTTAATTCTATCTAACTCCTTTTAAGTTACTGGCAAAGAGGGGCTTTTTTTTTGCCACGAATTACACTAATTTCCGTGAATTATTTTTTGCCACAGATTAGGAGGATTTGCACAGATTATTTAATTCTTTTTAAAATTACTAACAAAGAGAGGTCTTTTTTTTGCCACGAATTTCGCAAATTGCCGCTAATTATTTTTTGCCACAGATTAAGAGGATTTGCACGGATTATTTGATTCTTTTTAAAATTACTAACAAAGGGGGGGCTTTTTTTGCCACGAATTACACTAATTTCCGCGAATTGTTTCTATGCTGTTGGGGATTAAACCATCCTAAGCCTTCAATCTTCAGCAATGTTTCTCCGTCAATAATTTTAAAACTTGATTCGTGTAATTCGTGACAAAATGATGAAAAACAAGAAATACAAACGACTTACTCATCACTAACTCTTTTTTAAAAATTACGGATAAACATTAAATTTATATTTCCGGCTTTTTGGATTATTTTCCTTTTTTGCTTTCACGTAGATTCAGTAGATTTTCTCCTTGCTTCCTTCTAGAATCTTTCACCCGAAGGATAGCGAACATGTGAAGCAAATCTACGTGCTGTTCTCTTTGATATTTTACTGTTTTAACATTGCGCACAACTTAGCAACTCTTTGTAGGGTTCAAAATGAACTTTCCTGCAATCTGTGCTAGAATAAAAAATAGCCACGGATTTTTAAGATTAAAAAGGGTTTTCTTTTTTCTCTTTAAATGTAAAGCTATTTGTTATTCTTTTTTTACTACTCCACAACTTTTAGATTTGATCTTTTAACTAATAAAACTACATCTTAAAAGTGATGCCAAATTAATTCAGTACTAAACGCTAAAATCGTGGATCAAGACATATTGTTGTGGAGGAGCAAATATCTTGTAGTTCTGTAATTTCGAATCAAGTTAAAAAGTTGTGAAATAATTTTTAGAAATTTCTTTTGTTAGAAGTAGCAGATCATATACTTTTTGGCCAGAGCTTTTTAAGTTACTAATTTTCTAACTTCCCGCTTTGACGATCTCGCAAAGACGCCAAGCCGCTAAGTTTTTTTCTGTTTTTTCATTCAAACTTTGCGATTTTGCGACTCTGCAAGATTTTTACTTCCCCACAACTTTAGGACTTGATCCAAAATCTTATGCTAACAAGCTTTTAGTACTGAATAAGATACTATTAGAAAAAACAAAAGACCAAATCCAAAAGTTGTTGGGAAGCAACTTTTAGACTTGATCTGTTTTTTCATTTACTATATCATCATATGTAAATGAAATTCAATGATTTTATATGTATAAAAAATAGTACACTTACTCACTAAGATACAAATACCCTGATTTTGTATTTAATTTTTTATCAGCTCCGGTTCCGTATTCAATGGTATAGAAATAAGTGCCCGCCGGAAGCTTACCTGTTCCGACTTTTATTCCTTTACCAGCCATGAATCCATCGAAAACATTTCCTGTAGAATCATAATTGTTTGTTTTAAAAACTCTGGCTCCCCATCTATTATAAATCTCAACGGTATTATTAGGATAGTTTTCAATATTTTCAATTTTGAAATAATCATTTACTCCATCATTATTAGGTGAAACGGCATTATATGTCTTTAAATCTGATCCTGCCCCTGCCGTATCCTCCCTTTTTATCTTTGCTAAAGTAAAGATTCCTTTAGCATCGTTTTTAGTGACAGCTGTCACGACCTTACTCTGAAGATCGGAAACACTGTTAATGACTATCCATTTTTTGCTTTCCGGATTCCATTTTACAATTCCAATTTTTTTAGGATCTGAAATTATTTCGGACTGCGACATATCTTCAGACCAACTTAGTGAAATAAAAATATCAGCCTTATCGTTCTTATCTTTATCAATAACCCAATATTCATTATTCGCAATTAATTCTACCACATCTTCTTTTGCGGAATGTGGGTACAATGCATCTGAATTCAAATTATAATATATTACATTTAAAATATTTACATCATCCAGACCTGATATAATATAACGCCTGTAACTTTTATTAGTTCCAATTGGAAATGTAAAATCCGATTTACCCATCTTATATACATCTCCATCAACAAAACTTAAATCTGAAGCTAAGCTATTGACCGCATCAAGACCAAAAGTTATAGCCCCTCCAAAATCTCTATTGTTCAAAATCCCTTTTTCAAACAGAGCCATTCCATCTATAGAAACATTACCACTTAGATTAAAACTGGCATTTGAACGATTAGTATTCAAAAATTGAACATTTTTAAATTGAGATTCCACAGTCCCTTCGATATTTTGTATTTCTGAACCCGTAAATCTGGTGTAACCGTTTTGTTTGTCATTGAAAGACACTACGCCATTATTACGAAAATTTTGTTTAAAAGAAACATCGCCATCATTCTGAAAACGCCCATTTACAGAATTGATAAAATCTCCATATACAGAAACTACAGTATTGTCTTTTATTGAGACAATCCCATTATTTAAGACCTCATTATTTTGACCAAAACAAATCACAACTTGTAAAAAGAAAGCAGTTAGATATAATTTCATATTATTACTAAATTTATTTATTTCAATTCCCCATAAATGGTCTTTTTGCAATCTTAAATCCTCTTTTTTCATATTAAATATCTAATTTCAAAGCAAATAAACCACCAAACGGACAATCAAACAAAAGGAATTAATAATCAAAACGATTCGTTTTATAATCGTGAAAATTTTAAGTAAGCAAAATTAATTCGAATGAAAACAAGATTAACTTTAAATCAAAAAACAAGGTAGAACAAATACTATTCATAAGCTCCGCCACCTAGTGATTGGTCAGGAATCTGCCCACAAATGACATCCCCAAACATCATAAAACAGACAGATAACCTGAAACAATATTTAAAAGAATAAAAATTGAAATTCACCATCTTGTTCTAATGAAACAAAAACATCGTTTAATTTTAATCCATCCAAAACACAAACTTTTCATCGGCTTCATTATGGCGATCCGGTCTAATTCCATTATTCCATAAAAGATATTTATCTTACCTTTTAACGAAATCCGTGCAAACCTACAATAGCATAAACTAAAACCTTTTAATTAATCAACACCTGATCGATTGCAATTTATATTTGAAATAAAACCTTTTAAAATACTACATTTTATTCGAGCAAAATTGCATACGACATACTGCTATCTCTTAAAATTACAGAAACAATTTTTCAGAAAACTTTGCCACTAAATTCGTTGGGCATTCTTATTTTTTTTTGATTTTTGATCTTCAGTAAATACAATAAATCACTTAATTAAGTGTTTATACAAATAGGTATTAAAGTGTTTCACTTTATGTCTATTATGTTTTATTTGTTAATATTTACAAGAGATGAAAAGTATATTGTTTTTAATTATATTGGTTGGTGTATCCTTACAGGGATATGCGCAGGATGAAATGAATAATAAATTCAAACCAATCCCCGCAAAAGAATCGGAAAAAAAAGAAGTTATTCCTCCGAAAGAGATTTCAACAAAGATTGCGCCGCCAGCTATTGTGGAAAAACCGGATCCATTGAAAATTGATCCTGCAGAACTTTTTAAAGATCCCAATTTATACAAAAAAGAAGCTAATATCGAAGGGATTTTTTACAGAAGAAATCAATATTTAGGAGGTTTTAAGACCAAATCCTTTACTTCTACAATTCGTTACCGAGATGCTGCTTATGTGGATGGTGATAAGATAAAAATATATCTGAATGATAAGATCGTTGAACCGGAAGTTAGTCTCGATGGAACGTTTAAAGAATTTAAAATAAAACTCACAGCAGGCATTAATAAAATCGATTTTGAAGCTCTAAATGAGGGCTTTGCTTCTCCGAATACTGCTCAGTTTGAGGTATATGATGACAAAGGTACCGTTATTAATGCAAGTGAATGGAATGTGGGTACGGGTTATAAAGCCACTATTATTTTATTTAAAGAGTAAAAAATTGTTACCGAAATAACCACCAGTAAAAAGGACACCAATGAACGAAACTGTCTGATTTTGATCATTTTATGCCTTTGTATTTGGCAAATGCATAAAAACGGGTAGTTCTACGCTCTTGTAGGATTATACATTGCATTAAGTTTGTTACTTAATCCTAAATAACAATACCATGCAAGACAATCAAAATTCACCTATTCCAACAGGATGGGTTGGCGGGTTCCCACCGGCAGGTTCACCAATGTTATATCCAACCCGAGATCTTTCCTCTTTACCCATGTTGGGTAATATGGACAATATTAATTTTCTTCAGCGTCAGCTTGGCGTAAGGTGGCCCGAGTTTAGTTGGGAGACAGAGAAAGACAGTCCTACTAATACGAAACGATGCTATCAGCAATTTGCTCCCTATATCTCGAGAGCCGGTTATACCGATGAAGGAAGGGTATATTCCGTTATCTGTCCACAACAAGGAGTTTGGATCAAAGATGAGATTTGTATCAATGTCGAGGTTACCGTTACCGGACAAAGAGGCTGGGTCAATGAAGTAACTAAAGAGATCGCAATAGACATGACAGTGGAAGGCAAAATTTGGTTAACGCGAGATAAAAAAAAGGGAGGCATATTTAATGACATTTGGGCCTTTATGGAATATGGTCCTTTTAAATTTCCTTTAGATAAAGAGCACGCGATCCGAGTTACAACTCACAAACAAAATGATCCTACTCAACCCATTTTTGAGGTGATACACGGATTAAATCCTGAATTTGAAAATCCACCGTTTGCACTACACGAAGCTGAGGCATTTGCAACGGCCTTTCTTGCCGTAGAAATTGGGGCTATCAAAGAGACAAAAAGCTCCCTTGTGGATGGCTTTAATCATTTAATAATGAATATTTTTAATCTGGGTTCAGGAAATATGCTTCAGCCCGGAAATACCTTATCGTGGAATCTGTGGTTTACAGAACCTGCTCTGGTAAATAAGGAAGAGTGGAAAAATCATGCTAATTTCTGGAGAGATTCTATTGATATTCACCATCGTTCTCCTACCGGAAATGGTACTGATGCCAGGTATTTTGATGGTAGCACATTCAACCCAGAACAAAATGCGATAGATGAAATAGTTCAGGATATTATTGATTATGTTAAAAAACATATTTAGGTACCTATTCTGATGGAAAGTTAAATTCCAATCTTTTAAATTCCAAATTCCAATTTTTGGAACTTGAAATTCCAGAGACAAAACGTACTTGATTTTAAATACGTACAAATATTAAACCCCAATGTACTAAATGTATATTGGGGTTTATTTATATTTGCGCTTCTGCTTTTAGAATCTGTTGTAGTGCTTATTTGGCTACTTTTTTAAATCGCATCATCGGGACATCACCTTCATTTAAATTTAATTTTCCCTCTTTATCAATCGTATAACTTGTGATTTTATTTATTTGTTGCAAAAACTGTTGCTCTCCTCCACCATCACAAAACATCATTGTTGTTGGTCCGGCCTCTCCAAAAGAAAGTTTTTTTCCTTCTAAAGTATAGGAAGCACTATAGCCGTTACAACCATTATTTCCATACACTCTGGTTTCTTTCTGATCAAAAGTAAGTTGTGGTTTTTTGTTTGGAAATAATCCATCAAAAGCGATTCTTGGTCCTGAAATATACTCTAACTCCCAAGTTGTATCATAAATGTTGGCGGTACTTTTTGTTTCTTTTGAGGCTTTGCAGGAACTAAAGAATACCGTTGAAATTGCAACGATCGCGATTACATAATTTTTCATAAATGTGATTGTTTTTAATTAATGATTTTAATTTTTAATGATTGGAATTACTTTAACAATATTCGTGCCTGATTGCGCTTACAAATGTTTTTTTGTTTCAGGTTTCAGGTTCTATTTCAACACGAATAATGTAAACTGAGATTATTAAACCATATAAGTCATAGGAGAAAATATAAGTTGGGCTTAAAATGACTTACATCACTTATGTGGTTTTTGTTTCAGGTTTCAGGTTAATGGTTACTGGTTTCAGGGTTATCACAATTCTGTCATTTCGAGCGAAGTCGAGAAATCACATAAAGTACTAAGTTTCTATTTTCCATGATTTTGTCATACTGAGGAACGAAGTATCTTCGAAAGTAATTCCGTAAAGTGAAGTTCAACAGTATCGATTCAGCAAACGTAGATCCTTCGTTCCTGAGGATGACAAACTGTACGGAGTTTCTTGTGTGATTTCTCGACTCCGCTCGAAATGACAGACCACAACGCATAATTTACTGGTTTCAGGTTTCAGGTTCTGCTTCAACACGAATAATTTAAACTGAGATTATTAAACCATATAAGTCATATGAGAAAATATAAGTTGGGCTTAAATGGCTTACATCACTTATATGTTTTTTGTTTCAGGGTTCAAGTTACTGGTTACTGGTTTCAGGGTTATCACAATTCTGTTATTTCGAGCGAAGTCGAGAAATCACATAAAGTGTTGAGTTTCTATTTTTCACAATTTTGTCATACTGAGGAACGAAGTATCTTCGCAAGTAATTCCGTAAAGTGAAGTTCAACAGTATCGATTCAGCAAACGTAGATCCTTCGTTCCTCAGGATGACAAACTGTACGGAGTTTCTGGTGTGATTTCTCGACTTCGCTCGAAATGACAAACTACAACGTATATTTTACTGGTTCCGAGTTTCAGGTTTCAAGTTTCAAGTTCTGCATCAACAAGAATAGCGGAAACTGAGATTATTAAACCATATAAGTCATATGAGAAAATATAAGTTAGGCTTAAATGACTTACATCACTTATATGGTTTAAAAACTTTGCCCCTTGTACCTAAGAACCTCTGTACCTTATCTACTTTTTAAACTGCTGAATACCGGATTGCAGCCATTCTTCATATTCAGTGACGTCTGGCATATATCCGACAGCTTTATTCAAACTGTTCTCCTTCGTATCTAAAATAAGATAATACGGTTGTGCATTGGCTTTGTATCTTGTAATCTGGAAGTCACTCCATTTATTACCGATTGATTTTATTGTTTTTCCAGTTTCTTTGGAGACGTATTGCTCACTTTCGGGTAGTTCTCTTTTATCATCGACATAGAGTGATATTAATACAACTTCATTGTTTAAAATCGACAATATTTTGGGATCGGACCAAACGTAATCTTCCATTTTTCGGCAGTTTACACAAGCAAATCCTGTAAAGTCTAAAAGAATAGGTTTGTTAACCGATTTCGCATAGGCTAATCCTTTTTCATAATCTGTAAAAGCCATAATATCATGTGGGCCTTTGTGTGCACCATCGGGCAATACTGTCGTAGAAATAGTATTTCCTCCTTTGGCACCTCCCACTCCATATGGGGATTCACTGTAAGTCATTGGTGGCGGGAAACCGCTGATTAATTTTAATGGTGCTCCCCATAAACCCGGAATCAGATAAATCGTAAAACTTAGTACAATTAACCCTATAGACAAACGTCCTACAGAAATAGAGGAAGTCGGTGAATCGTGTGGTAGTGCAATTTTTCCGAACAGATACAAAGCCAATGTGCCAAATATGGCAATCCAGACTGCTAAGAATATTTCACGCTCAAACCAATGCAATTGCAAAACCAAATCGGCATTGGATAAAAATTTAAATGCCAGCGCCAATTCTAAAAAGCCTAAAAATACTTTCACGGTATTCAACCAGCCTCCCGATTTGGGTAATGTGTTTAACCAGCCCGGAAATAAAGCAAATAGCATAAAAGGCAATGCCAATGCGGAAGAAAAACCCAACATTCCAACAATTGGAGCAATACCGCCTTTAGATGCTGCTTCTACTAACAAAGTTCCGATAATGGGACCTGTACAGGAAAACGACACTATAGCCAAAGCGAGTGCCATAAAAAGTATGCCTATAATACCGCCCCTGTCTGCCTGCTGATCAACTTTATTGGCCCAGGAATTAGGCAGCATTATTTCGAAAGCACCCAGAAAAGAACTGGCAAAAACCACTAACAGTACAAAGAAAACAACATTAAACCATACGTTGGTAGACAACGCATTTAAAGCATCAGCACCGAAAATAAGTGTAATCACTGAGCCTAAAAAAACATAAATCAGAATAATGGACAATCCGTATATAATGGCATTTTTAATTCCTTTGGCTCTGTTTTTACTTTGTTTGGTAAAGAAACTCACCGTCATCGGAATCATAGGAAACACGCAGGGTGTCAACAGTGCCGCGAATCCGGATAAAAAGGCAATAAAGAAAATAGTCCCTAAACCTGTTTCTGAATCTGAATTGTCCTTTTCTGTTACGAGAGGAACTTTCGAATCTGTTTTTATCGTTTTTTGAGTGTTAATTGCCGAGGCTTCGATTTCTTTCGCTTCTAATGTTTTTAAGTTAAACTCAAAGTATTTGGTCTCGCTTATGCAGTTTTCTTTACACACCTGATAGGCTAGCTCGATCTGAATAATTTCATTCTCTGTATTCGTATTTTTAATCGATTGTGTAAAAGCAACTTTGTTTGAAAAGAAAATTTCATCAACTCCAAAAATGTCGTTAAATTCTCTTTTGGTTTCACTTTCAGTCGCTTTTCCAATTACCTCATAGTTTCCATCTTTTTTATGAAAAATCAATTCTGCCGGCAGAGGTCCACCATCCGGGGTAAATTGTGAATAAACATGCCAACCGGTTTCAATGGTTCCGTTAACAGTAATCAAAAAATCAGCATCGGATTTCTTTTCTATTTTTGGCGTCCATTTTACGGGATTTAAAATTTGTGCCTGCCCGTTTACAAAAGCAAACAGCAGGAGCGCTACATATAGTATTTTTTTCATGGTTTCAATTTAAGCAGAACGAGTTGTTCCGGTTATCGTTTTGTTTTCGATCCTTTCTTTAATCTGCATAACAACTCTTTCGATGGCAACGGTGCTGCCATCGAAAAATAGTTGTCTGCTCCTTTTTATTGGTTTAAAAAAAACTTTTAAGGATTACATTTTATAAAGAAATTGTTTACTTGGTAACATTAAAAAAGGTGTACTCTAATTTCAAGAAGAAACCATCGGATGTGATACGGTTCATCGAGCTGTACAGTTCTTTCCTGTAAGCCAAATCAATTCTCGCCTGACTATTGATGATAAACTGAATTGAAGGCACTACATCCATAAATGACTTACCATCGGCAGTGATCGTCTGACCTACAAACTCTAACATCGTGTTAATGTTCGTTTGTTTATAGCTGGTGTATTTTTTGGGATGCATTAATCGTCCAACTGAAAAAGTGTAATTTATAGCACTCTTGCCTTGACTGTCCGGAAAGTTGTAGTTATTGTTATCAAAAGCCTGTCCGTAACTTACTGTTGAACTTAGCGCCACTTTTTTAATTAATTGTGTCGCTACCAAACCGGCTTCATAACCTGTATTCATCCCCATCAAATCAATAGCTTCACTACTAACCGGAGCATTGTTCCAGCTGTATCGCCCAAAAGCAGCCATTCTAAAATGACTTTGAAGATCATCTACAGAGAAAAAACGGTATTTGGCATAAACCCCTCCCCCTTTGTACTCCAATCCACTGTTCATATTATTCAAATAAGCAGAGGCTCGTACCATTAAATTTTTGTTGACACCCCAGGTAACTTCAGGCGACAAAGCATAGATGTTACCTCCGTCGAATTGGTTCTTCATCAAAGACTGTCCTACGCGGGCTGAAATAGAACCCGCCGGAGCATTACTGGCGGGCTCGGTTACAACAAATAATTCCTGCGCCTTTATATTAAATGAAACAAGCAACAAAAATAGGATTGATAATTGTCTCATTACTATATGGTTTTTAAATGATAATCGTTTTCATTTTCAACAGCATAACTTGGTTGATTTGAATACGTTTTACTTAATTTTTTGTATGCTTTCTGTGTTACAAAACCTTTGTCAATGACCTGATAGGCAGCTTCATTACCTGAAACCGGGTTTTTAGAATCAATAAACACAAAAGTACCGTCGGCTATTTTAAGCGTATTGTTTTCCAGTTTTTGCGGATCCACTTTCATCGTCAGCACCATAGAACCAACAAAAAAGCCTGCTTTCTCGACTGCATTTTTAAGTACTTTAGGTTGTAATGCCACGTCTTTTTTAAAATAGACCGTAAACGTATTGGTGTTTAAATCGGTGCTGATACTGTCTACTTCCGTCATTGATTTTAATTGCTTATTTATGGCGTTAGAACACATTGAACAAGTTAATCCTGTAGCAATTATTTCAGCTTTAGAAATTTGAGCGTATGATTTTATGCTGCCAAGCATTACCAAAAGTGCAATGGCAAGAGATTTTATAGATAAGGTTTTCATTTTATTTGTTTTTTTTGATTTGTGCAATAATCTGAGCTTCTGTAGGATCGATCGCGATCAATTTTCCGGATGCATCAAAAAGATAAGTTGATGGTAGCGCTTCTACTCCAAAAAGTACTGCCGTTTTCGCGTCAAAACCTTTTGGGTCAATTAACTGCTGATGTTTCATTTTGTCTTTTGCTATGGCTTTCAACCATTTGTCTTTATCGGCATCAATTGAGATTCCAACGATTTCAAAATTTTGACCTTTATACTTATCGTACATTTTGACCAAATTTTTATTCGCTAATCGACAAGGTGCACACCAGGAGGCCCAAAAGTCAACCAAAACTGTTTTTCCTTTAAAAGAATTTAGTTTTACAGCTGCATTTTTATCATTTTGAAGTTGAATATTGGGAAGGTTATCACCTACTTTTATCTGTGCATTTGCTAATGAAAAACTTAAAATCATTAGGAATGCTACGGTTACATTTTTTATTTTAAACATAAAAATTTAATTTAGAGTGAATAGTATTACTACTGTTTATGACATTGTGCTTTCTTCGGAGTTTCTCTGTCGTATTGGCAACATCCGTGAAGGTTGTCATAAGCGGTAGTTGTAGCCGTGAATTTTTCGTTATCATATCCTGCATCAGATACGCGTTTTAGGATCTCCTCTAAATTGGTTTTCTTAGGGTCGTAAGTAACTACAGCAGTCTTTGTGTCTTTATTCCAATTTAATACCGCTGATTTGGTATTTGATGTGGTTTCGATGGTCTTTTTGCACATGGCACAGTTTCCATTAATTTTTACAGTTTCAGTTACTTTATTTTTACTTTGCGCGTTGACAGTTGCCACTGATAACAATAGTATTATTGCTACCAATACTTTATATATTGATTTCATGTTTTTTTAATTTTTGAATGAATTTATCCGACGGGTACAACAGAAACTATAGCAGATACAGCTATGTTCTGAAACTAATACGGATTTAATAAATGATTTTGTTGCCTGAACAGGCTTAAATTTGACGCACTTACGGCTGTCAAAGAAGAAAATCTAGCTTATTTTAGGAGGAAGCCAGATAGAACGGAAATCAGAAGAAATAAACACTTCTGAATAAAAATAAGTTTGTCTGCGATCTGAAAAATCAAAAAGAGCGTCGTTCGCTTCCTGAAAAACAAACATTGGGCTAAAACCACAATACATTACAGGACAACCACAAGAAACTCCCGAACAACTGCTATCGCAATCGTGTTTGGTTTCTTTAGACTTCTTTTCTTTACAACAAGATTTTTCAGAAGATTCTTTTTTACAGCATGACATTTCTTTCTTACTACTATTATGTGCAAAAGATTGCATTGGACTTAAAAAGAGTCCAAGAATAAGTAGAAGTAATATATAGCTGTTTTTCGGCATTTCGGATACAAACATACAATTATATTGAGTATCGAGTTGTTAAGTTTTTTGTAAAAAAATCAAGAAGACTATAGTTGGCCTCAGAAAAACAGCAGCCTTTTTCCTAAACAACTGAATGTTAAGACCACATAAAGAAATTGCCTTTTGATAAAAGAGTATTTTTTTCGCAGTTTAACACTTTGTACAGCTAAAGAATAAGTTTACAGCTGTGAATTTGAAATCAAAACTAAATAATTAAATATCAGTGAGTTAAAAATCATTACCAATACCTTCAAATTTAGTACTGTATTCACCCCTATTTTCATTCAAAAAAAGCTATTAAATTTTACTTTATGGGCTCCCGAAAGCCATTCAAAAGCGTTAACAAAAAAATAACAAAGTCAGATTAAACTCATTATTAAGCGATTAACTTCAACACAAAGCTATTTAAGGGCAAAATCTACTACAAAAACAGGTATTTCTACCTGCCCTTGTGAGTAGGCAATAAAGTAGCTTTGTTGTATCAAAACTATTATAAATTAACTTAATCTATTTTATTATGGAAGAATACATTGGAATTGTAAAGCTTTTTGCGGGAAATTTTGCGCCAAGAGGATGGGCCTTATGTAATGGACAAATAATGTCAATTGCTCAGAACACGGCATTATTTTCAATTTTAGGTACTACTTACGGAGGTAATGGTCAAACTACATTCGCCTTGCCTAACCTACAAGGTAACGTAGCTATTGGTGCTGGAAACAGCCCGAGCGGAAGTTATGTTCAAGGACAAACAGCAGGTACTACAACAACGAGCATTCTAACAAGTAACCTTCCAACACACGTTCACGCAGGTGTAGGGACTATATCTGTAAGTAGTGCTAATGCTACAGATTCTACACCGGTAGCCGGTGCTTCTATTGCTATCCCGGGATCGATCGTATCAAGAGTATTTGCACCAACGTTAGGATTTGCAACATCAACCCCAAGTGTTAATTTGGCAAGTTCTATCACTACCGGTGCGACTGGAAGTAATATTCCAATCTCAATAATGCAGCCTTATTTGGCATTGACGTACATCATTTGCCTTGAAGGTATTTTCCCTTCCAGAAATTAAAAGATAAGATTATTTTTTTAGGCTATATGACCATTGTGGTATTTCACTAAAATCATATACCAATTGAATTTTTGAATAATCTCTGAGATTATACATCGATACTAAACAATAAGGATTTGTAATAAAAGACTCTGCCGTTCTTAACGTAATGTCTTCAAATATCTTTAATTCAGTAAAAATGGCAATATCAGGATGATTACTAAAATTTTCAGGCAGATCATAAAAAGAACTTTCCAATTTTGAATTGTGATTTTCTCTGCCGCAATGTTCTTTGTTTATTGTAAATAATCTATCAACAAATACGTTATCAGGATAGGGCTGCATTTCTTTGTAGCCCTTTATTCCATCTGTAGTGTATTTAAGGTAAGGCTCATAATCAAAAAAGGTATAGGCCAGATCAATACTTATTTCTTCGGGAATTAATATAGCATCAGAAGCTAATTGTCTGGTAATATTTCTCATGATCGCGACCTGCGGTTCACGCGTAAGCGCGTAATGCATGGTTTCGGATATGGCAAGATCTATAGTAAAATCAACTGGTTTTGTATACGTAATAGCATTAGTTTCAACTAAATGAATATTATACTCTTCAAGACCAATGACAGAAACAAGTTGCTGTACAGACGCTATTGACTCTATATTAATATCGAGTAAAAGAGCATTAATTTTCTCTTTATTGAATAACGGAAGTAACGGTAAAATTAGTGTCGCATACGGACCACATCCGGCATATAGTACATTAATACTTCTTTCTGGAAAATCTATACTTAATTTAGTTAAAGCCTTATAAATACCTTTTATAAAAAAAACTGTACGCAAACTGTCATCAACGCAATCTGCGGCTTCGGAACTAGATAAAGCAATACCGCCTTTTACGAAGGTCTCATTGCTCTCAGAAATAAAAATCTTGGTCACTTTTTTATAAAAACCTGAAAGTTCTCCGGCACATCGTATATGCTCATCAACAGTATTTGATGCAATGATAGATTTCACAATAAATGTAAGTTCCTGTTTATACATGTTTTACAACCTTATATATTATTCTATTTAAAGTTAGAAATATAAGTTAAAATAGTATACAGTAATACTAACAGATCAATTTAATATCAATAAATTATGAAAAAACTTTACTTATTATTAATCCTTCTGTTTTTTGCGATGCACCACATTGCCGCACAAACTACAGAAACATTTGAAACGGCAACTGTAGATGCTTCCAGTTTTACAAACGGTACAAAAACGTTTAACTTAAGCAGCAGCTACCTTAGCTTTAAAGTTTTCAATCTTCCTGGTCAGGGTTACAACGGTTCGAATAATTTTCTTCAGGTCGAAGACTCTTCAGGCTCAGCAGCTCTTGGTCAAACAGGCACTTTTACAGATGTAACAGGGAGTTTTAAACTCAGCAGCTTATGGATTTATGTAACTGGTAGTGCTGCCTTTACTGCAGGTGTCACAAGTAATGGATTGGCCGGGGACATCACTTTCAGAGGAAAACTGGGAGGGGTTACCCAATTTACTGTCGTTAAAACTACGACCGGAGCTAGCATTCCTCTGACACTTCCCGGCAACGGTTTTCTGTTCATCAACTTCGCTACCGAAGGAGGTTCAAATAATACAACTACAATAATAGATCAACTTGAAATTCAATTAAGCAACAATTATGATTATTTTGCTGTTGATAATTTTATATTTTCAAATGGTGCAGTAGCACCAACAGTAAGTACTACAACAGCAACAGGTACCGGATCTGTAAAAGCCACCATGGGTGGTAATGTAACAGCCGATGGTGGTGATGCTACTATAGAAAGAGGAATCGTTTGGGGCACAGCAGTCAACCCGACTACTGCTAACAATAAATTCCAAATCGGAACAGGAACGGGAATCTACTCAGGTATCGTTTCTTCCTTTCCCCCATCAACCCTTATTCATTATAGAGCTTATGCTAAAAATAGCGGAGGTACTGCATATGGGAATGATTTAACATTTACAACAACAGCAGCTTTAAACACTTCTTCAACACCATCTAGTAATGTTTCCTGTAATGGAGGTAATAATGGTGTAGGAGCAGCAACTGTAACGGGAGGCTCAGGAGGTTATACCTATTCTTGGGCACCTTCAGGAGGTAACGGATCAATAGCTACCGGTTTAGCTGCGAATACTTATACCCTTACTATTACTGATAGTGAAGGCACAATCATAACACGAACATATAATATTACACAACCCACAGCTATTAGTTTAGTTACCGGATCAAGTAGTAACGTATCCTGTAATGGCGGTAATAATGGTGTAGCCAGTGTGACGCCTACCGGTGGAACACCCGGATATTCCTATTCATGGGCACCATCTGGAGGAACAGGTTCTACTGCTTCCGGTTTAGCAGCAGGTACCTATACGGTAACAGTTACAGATGCCAATACTTGTCAAGCAACCAGAACATTTAATATTGGACAACCGGCTGCAGCACTTAGTCTCGCAACAGGCTCCAGCAGCGATGTGTCTTGTAACGGAGGTTCAAATGGTGTAGCAAGTGTAACGCCTACCGGTGGAACACCCGGATATACCTATTCATGGGCACCATCAGGAGGAACGGGTTCAACTGCTGCAGGTTTAGCAGCAGGGACTTATACGGTAACGGTTACTGATAATAATACATGTCAGGCAACCAGAACATTTGTTATAAATCAACCAGCAGCACCTCTTAGTCTCGCAACAGGATCTAGCAGCGATATATCTTGTAACGGAGGTGCCAACGGTGTGGCTAGCGTTAGCCCTACTGGAGGAACATTTCCTTACACTTACTCCTGGGCACCATCAGGTGGAACCGGATCAACGGCCGCAGGTTTAACAGCAGGAACTTATACGGTAACAGTTACCGATAATAATACCTGTCAGTCAACCAGAACATATGTCATAAATGAACCAGCAGCACCAATTAGTCTGGCAACAGGATCTAGTAGTGATGTATCCTGTAACGGAGGTGCTAACGGTGTAGCGAGTGTTTCTCCTACTGGTGGAACATTTCCTTATACCTATTCATGGGCACCGTCTGGTGGAACCGGATCAACGGCTGCAGGATTAACAGCAGGAACGTATACGGTAACAGTTACCGATAATAATACCTGTCAGTCAACCAGAACGTTTGTCATAGGTGAACCAGCAGCGCCACTTAGTCTGGCTACAGGATCCAGCAGTGATGTATCTTGTAACGGAGGTGCCAATGGTATAGCAAGTGTTACTCCAACCGGTGGAACATTTCCTTACGCCTTCTCTTGGGCACCATCCGGTGGAACCGGTTCAACGGCTACTGGTTTAGCAGCAGGTACTTATACCGTAACTGTTACGGATAATAATACGTGTCAGACAACCAGAACATTTGTTATAGGAGAACCAGCAACTGCACTTGTAGCTTCAGATGGAGGGCAAACCAATGTTTCCTGTAATTTGGGAGCTAACGGATCTGCTACTGTTAATGCAACAGGTGGAACTCCAACTTATACCTATTCTTGGGCACCCGCAGGCGGAACTGCTGCAACAGCAACAGGATTGACTGCAGGAACATACACTGCGACTGTTACAGACGCCAACGGATGTACAGCAACACAAAGTTTTACTATTACAGAGCCAACGGCTATTATTGCAAGTGCAGCAGCACAAACTAATGTAAATTGCAATGGAGGCTCCAACGGATCTGCCGCTGTAACTGCAACCGGAGGAACGGGTAGCTATACTTACTCTTGGGCACCATCTGGTGGAACTGCAGCAACAGCAGCAGGACTTACAGCCGGAACATACACTGCAACTGTTACAGATGCTAACGGATGTACTGGAACGCAAAGTTTTACTATTACCGAGCCAACTGCTATTATTGCAAGCGCAGCAGCTCAAAATAATGTGAGTTGTAATGGAGGTGCCAACGGTACCGCTACTGTAAGTGCAACCGGAGGAACTGGAGCATATACGTATTCATGGGCACCAACTGGTGGAACAGCCGATACAGCAGCAGGATTAACTGCAGGTACTTATACTGCAACTGTTACAGATGCTAACGGATGTACTGGAACGCAAAGTTTTACTATTACTGAACCTGCAGCACTTGTAGCTTCAGATGGAGGACAAACAAATGTATCTTGTAATTCAGGAGCTAATGGAACGGCTACTGTTAGTGTAACAGGAGGAACAGGTTCTTATACTTATTCATGGGCACCAGCTGGCGGAACTGCTGCTACGGCTTCAGGATTAACTGCCGGTAGCTACACTGTAACGGTGACAGATGCCAATACTTGTTCTACTACACAAAGTTTTACGATCACAGAGCCAGCTTCACTTGTAGCTTCAGATGGAGGTCAAACGAATGTTTCCTGTAATTCAGGAGCTAACGGATCTGCTACTGTAAGTGCAACCGGAGGAACTGGAACCTATACCTATTCATGGGCACCAACTGGTGGAACTGCTGCAACTGCAACAGGATTGACAGCTGGAACATATACAGCAATTGTTACAGATGCTAACGGATGTGCAGCAACTCAAAGTTTTACCATTACTGAACCAACTGCTATTGTTGCGGCTCCTGTCGCACAAACCAACATCGCTTGTAATGGAGGTGCTACCGGATCTGCTACCGTAACTGCAACCGGAGGAACTGGAACTTATACCTATTCATGGACACCTTCTGGCGGAACTGCTGCAACAGCATCAGGATTGACAGCCGGCACCTATACCGCAACTGTTACAGATGCAAACGGATGTTCAGCAACTCAGAGTTTTACTCTTACAGAGCCAACTGCTATTGTTGCAACTTTAGCAGCGCAAACCAATGTATCTTGTAACGGAGGTGCTAACGGTTCAGCTACTGTAAGTGCTACCGGAGGAACAGGTAGCTATACCTATTCCTGGTCGCCATCTGGAGGAACTGCTGCAACAGCAGCAGGATTAACTGCAGGTACTTATACCGCAACTGTTACAGATGCAAACGGTTGTACCGCAACTCAAAGTTTTACTCTTACTCAACCTGCTCCACTTGTTGCTTCAGATGGAGGACAAACCAATGTTTCCTGTAATTCAGGATCTAATGGATCAGCAACAGTTAGTGTAACTGGAGGAACGGGTTCTTATACGTACACATGGGCACCAACTGGCGGAACTGCTGCAACAGCGACAGGATTGACAGCTGGAACTTATACAGTAACCGTAGAAGATGGTAATGGATGTACTACAACACAAAGTTTTACTATTACTGAACCAACTTTACTAGTAGCTTCAGATGGAGGACAAACCAATGTATCTTGTAATTCAGGAGCTAACGGATCTGCTACTGTAAGTGCAACCGGAGGAACTGGAACTTATACCTATTCATGGGTACCATCTGGAGGAACTGCTGCAACTGCAACAGGATTGACAGCTGGAACATATACAGCAATTGTTACAGATGCTAACGGATGCACGGCTACTCAAAGTTTTACGATCACAGAACCAACTGCTATTGTTGCGGCTCCTGTCGCGCAAACCAACATCGCTTGTAATGGGGGTGCTACTGGATCTGCTACTGTAACTGCAACCGGAGGAACTGGAACTTATACTTACTCTTGGACACCAGCTGGCGGAACTGCTGCTACAGCAACAGGGCTTACAGCCGGAACCTATACTGCAACTGTTACAGATGCTAACGGATGTTCAGCAACTCAAAGTTTTACTCTTACAGAGCCAACTGCTATTATTGCAAGTGCAGCAGCACAAAATAATGTGAGTTGTAATGGAGGGGCCAACGGTACAGCTACTGTAAGCGCAACCGGAGGAACTGGAGCATATACCTATTCATGGGCACCAACTGGTGGAACTGCCGATACTGCTTCGGGATTAACTGCAGGTACTTATACTGCAACTGTTACAGATGCTAACGGATGTACTGGAACGCAAAGTTTTACTATTACTGAACCTGCAGCACTTGTAGCTTCACAAGGAGGACAAACCAATGTATCTTGTAATTCAGGATCTAATGGATCAGCTACTGTTAGTGTAACTGGTGGAACAGGTAGTTATACCTACACATGGGCACCAACTGGTGGAACTGCCGATACTGCTTCGGGATTAACTGCAGGAACTTATACAGTGACTGTAACGGACGCTAATGGTTGTACTACAACACAAAGTTTTACTATTACTGAACCGGCAGTTCTTGTTGCTTCAGATGGAGGACAAACCAATGTATCTTGTAATTCAGGATCTAATGGATCTGCTACAGTTAATGTAACCGGAGGAACTACAACCTATACCTATTCATGGGCACCTTCTGGTGGAACTGCTGCAACAGCAACAGGATTGACAGTAGGAACTTATACAGTAACTGTTACAGACGCCAACGGATGTGCAGCAACTCAAAGTTTTACGATTACTGAACCATCCGCTCTTGTAGCTTCAGATGGCGGACAAACCAATATAACCTGTAATTCAGGATCAAATGGATCTGCTACCGTAACTGCAACTGGAGGAACTGGAACTTATACTTATTCATGGGCACCAGCTGGTGGAACTGCTGCAACAGCATCAGGTCTTACAGCCGGAACATACACAGCAACTGTTACAGATGCTAACGGATGTTCAGCAACTCAAAGTTTTACGATTACTGAACCGGCTGCTCTTGTAGCCTCAGATGGAGGACAAACCAATGTATCTTGTAATTCAGGAGCTAATGGATCTGCTACTGTAAATGTAGTTGGAGGAACTGGTACTTATACGTACTCATGGGCGCCTTCTGGTGGAACTGCAGCTACGGCTTCAGGATTAGCAGCAGGAACTTATACTGTGACTGTTACAGATGCTAATGCATGTACTGCTACTCAAAGTTTTACTATTACTGAACCGGCAGCCCTTGTGGCTTCGGCAGGAGCTCAGGACAATGTATCTTGCAATTCAGGATCTAATGGATCGGCTACAGTTAGTGTAACCGGAGGAACTGGAACTTATACGTACTCATGGGCACCTTCAGGAGGAACTGCTGCAACCGCTTCAGGATTGACTGCAGGAACTTATACAGTGACTGTAGAGGATGCTAATGGATGTACGACCACACAAAGTTTTACTATTACTGAACCGACAGTACTTGTTGCTTCAGATGGAGGACAAACCAATGTATCTTGTAATTCAGGAGCTGACGGATCTGCTACTGTTAATGTAACTGGAGGAACTACAACCTATACCTATTCATGGGCACCTTCTGGTGGAACTGCTGCAACAGCAACAGGATTAACAGCAGGAACATACACAGTAACTGTTACAGATGCAAACGGATGTGCTACAACACAAAGTTTTACCATTACTGAACCAACTGCGCTTGTAGCTTCAGATGGCGGACAAACCAATGTAACCTGTAATTCAGGATCTAATGGATCTGCTACTGTAACTGCAACCGGAGGAACTGGAACATATACCTATTCATGGGCACCAACTGGCGGAACTGCTGCAACAGCATCAGGTCTTACAGCCGGAACATACACAGCAACTGTTACAGATGCTAACGGATGTTCAGCTACTCAAAGTTTTACTATTACTGAACCAGCCGCTCTTGTAGCTTCAGATGGAGGGCAAACCAATGTATCTTGTAATTCAGGATCTAATGGATCTGCTACTGTAAATGTAGTTGGAGGAACTGGTACTTATACGTACTCATGGGCACCAACTGGTGGAACTGCTGCAACAGCATCAGGTCTTACAGCCGGAACATACACAGCAACTGTTACAGATGCAAACGGATGTGCTACAACTCAAAGTTTTACGATCACAGAACCGGCAGTCCTTGTGGCTTCGGCAGCAGCTCAAGACAATGTCTCTTGTAATTCAGGTTCTAATGGATCTGCTACTGTTAGTGTAACCGGAGGAACTGGAACTTATACGTACTCATGGGCACCTTCAGGAGGAACTGCTGCAACCGCTTCAGGATTGACTGCAGGAACTTATACAGTGATTGTAGAGGATGCTAATGGATGTACGACAACACAAAGTTTTACTATTACCGAACCGACAGTACTTGTTGCTTCAGATGGAGGACAAACAAATGTGGCCTGTAACTCAGGAACTGACGGATCTGCTACTTTAACTGCAACCGGAGGAACTGGAGCTTATACGTATTCATGGTCACCAGCTGGTGGAACTGCTGCTACAGCTTCAGGATTAACAGCAGGAACTTATACAGCAACGGTTACAGATGCTAACGGATGTTCAGCAACTCAAAGTTTTACTATTACTGAACCGACAGCACTTGTGGCTTCAATTGGTTCTCAAACAAATGTTGCTTGTAACTCAGGATCTGACGGATCTGCTACTGTAACTGCAACTGGAGGAACTGGAACTTATACCTATTCATGGTCACCAACCGGTGGAACTGCGGCTACGGCTTCAGGTTTAATTGCAGGAATCTATACAGCAACTGTAACAGATGCTAACGGATGTACCGCAACACAAAGCTTTACTATTACGCAACCAACCGCTATTGTTGCGACTGCAGCTGGACAAACAGATGTTACTTGTAACGGAGCTGCTACAGGTTCAGCAACAGTAAGTGCAACCGGAGGAACTGGAGCTTATACGTATTCTTGGGCACCAACTGGTGGAACTGCCGATACTGCTTCAGGATTAACTGCAGGAACTTATACAGTGACTGTAACGGACGCTAATGGTTGTACAGGTACACAAAGCTTTACGATCACTCAACCGGTAGCTTTAGATGCTATAGTTGCACAAACAAATGTAACTTGTATTGGAGGCGCTGATGGATCAGCAACAGTTACCGTATCTGGTGGTACATCTCCATACACTTATATCTGGTCACCAACTGGAGGAACAGCTGATACAGCAACGGGATTAACTGCCGGAACCTATACAGTAGTAATTACAGATTCAAATGGATGTACTTTAACAAAAACAGCTGTTATATCAACTAACCCTGATACTACAGCTCCGGTACCGGATGTAACAAACTTACCGGATATCACTAACTATTGTGCTATTACATCGTCTGAAATTGCAATTCCAACAGCAACTGATGCTTGTGCAGGAACAATAAATGCTACAACAACTGACCCATTAAATTATACCGCAGTAGGTACTTATGTAATTACTTGGACGTATGATGATGGTCATGGCAATAGTTCAACACAAAATCAAACACTAAATGTCCTTGCTTCACCTATTGAAGGTGTAACTTTAAGTGATGTTACTGCTACTTTTGACGGAAGTTTACATACTATTGAGGTTGCAGGACTTCCAGCTGGAGCTAGTGTCCTATACACTATATCGCCGATAACAGGAAGTGAAAATGGTGCTATTGACGCAGGAACTTATTTGGTTACTGCATTTGTATCGCCAGCACCAGGAACTAATTGCTCGCTAATTACGCTAAACGCAAATCTTACCATTAATAAAGCTCCACAACAAATTACTTTTGGTGCTTTACCGGTTAAAACTCTTGGAGCAATCAACGATTTTACTTTAGGAGCTTTCTCTGACTCAGGTTTGCCAATACGTTATTCTGCAACATTTACTTCTCCTCTACCACCGGCTACTGTTACTGCCGCAGGTTTAGTAAGCATGATTAGATCAGGTCAGATACTTATTACAGCTCATCAGGATGGTGACAGTAATTATTTACCGGCAACATCTATTTCGCAGAATTTAGTAATAATGAACAACAATGCCGATCTTACAAAACTGACAATTGGTACTACTGTTTATGATAATCCGGCACAACAAATTAATTATTTGATGACGTGCGACGAAGGAAACAGTCTTACTATTTCAGCTTTAAACGGATCAAATGCAACTATCAGTCCGGCTGCTACTTTTACTATTCCGTTACCTAAACCGGGAATTTACAATCAAGTTCTTACGGTAACTTCAGAAGATGCAAGCGTTGTTAAGAATTACACCATTACAGTATCAAAACCTTTCAATTTCTTTGATATTGCCCGTCAGAAATTTAATAACGTGCTTCTTGTAAACAACAATCCACAAACAAATGGTGGTTACGAATTTGTTGCTTACCAATGGTTTAAAAACGGTCAATTAGTTGGAACAGGTCAATACTATTCAGCTGGAGATAACATCAACAACACGTTAGATCCTACTGCTGATTATATGGTAAAAATGACAACTAAAGATGGAAAAGTACTGCAAACATGTCCTACTAAGATTCCAGTAGTGAACTCGCTAACAGCTAAAGTTTATCCAAACCCAATTCAAGTAGGGAAAGTGGTAACTGTTGAAGCTGACTATCCTGAGGAGGAATTGCAGAACATGCAGATAAGCTTATATACTGTTACTGGTCAACTGGTAAAAACAATGAAATCATCGACAGTAAAAACAGAAATACAATTACCTCTGGCAACAGAGAGCAATATGTATATTGTAGTTATTGAAACTGCAAATGTTAGAAAAACACTGAAAGTAATTGTAAATAAATAAAATCTGCCGGTGCCGCTTTAACAACGGCACCGGCATAAAATAACTTTAAGATGAAAAAATATATAATAAACTATATAACATCGTTATCGATGATTACAGCACTTTTAGGCTCCGTCTTAAATAGTTTTGGTCAGGATAAAAAACATGAGTTTTCAATTGCAGTCGGTGGTCCCTCCTCTTTTTTAGATTATAAGACTTCCGCTCAATTGGTAGAAGGAAACGGATTTAGTGCCGGTTTACGTTATGCTTATTATTTAAGTGAAAATTTAAGTATCGGAATTGGTGCTGAATACCAGTCCTATAATACTGATGCTAAATTTCAAACGATCTCCGGACGCTATGCGGCTACTGACTCTGAAAAGGAATCATTCCAATTTAGATTCAGAGCAACCAATTTAAGAGAAGAGCAAAAACTAGGCTATATCAATGTTCCGCTTCACATTCAATTTGAAACTCCCGGAACAACTAAATTGTATGTTGCAGCCGGAGCCAAAATAGGTTTTGCCATAAACGGAAGCTATGAATCCACGATACAAAATCTAACGACAAGTGGTTATTATCCGCAATATAATGTCGAATTATTTGGTCCAGCCTTCGCCGGATTCGGAAGTACAAATAATGTAAAAGTGGGTAAACAGGATCTTAATGCCGAAGTGTCTTACTCTGTGACTTTTGAAACCGGAGTAAAACAAATAATTGGAGACAAAAGTTCGATCTATCTGGGCGCGTATTTAGACTATGGATTGAATAATGTATATGACAGAAATACCAGTAAACATCTGGTTCAATACAATCCCGGAACAACTGCTCAATTAGAGCACAATACGGTATTGGATTCACCATTTACAAATGATGTGAGATTGGTTTCTTTGGGATTAAAACTAAGATTTGCAATTCGATAAACCCTTACAATTTAGATAATTTCCCTTGAATTCATTAAGACCAGTAAAGTTAGCTTTACTGGTTTTTTTATGGAACAAATCAAAAAATTGCCCAGCACTAAAATTAAGCGCAAATAGTAATCCTTCTACAGTGAAAAAAAGTCCTTTTAATTCGTTTGATTCTATTCAACTCTTTTTATGATACTGGTAATGAGGTTATTTCAATTTGTGTGCTTCGATCTTTCTTTTGTTCTTTTTTTTCACGCAGATTTAGCAGATTTGACAGATTTTTTTTTTTTGCTTCTTCCAAAAATCCGTCAAATCTGCTAAATCTGCGTGCTATTTAATTCTGAAATTATCTGTTTTAATACTATTCTGCAAAAGCTAACAATTCCTATTCGAAGTTCTAAACGTGCTTTCTTAAAATTCTATCTAACTCTTTTTTAAGTTACTGATAAGCACGTTGTTTGTATTTCTTGTTTTAGAGTATTTTGCCATGAATTTCACCAATTACCACATTTTTTTTGCCCCTGATTAAAAGGATTTAGACAGATTATCTAATTATTTTAATCCTTTTGTTTTTTACGCAGATTTGCTTAGCCTGTTTGCTATACCCAGGCTGCTTTTTTTTATTGTCTTCCGCGAAAATCCGCAAAATCCGCAAAATCTGCGTGCTATTTTACTAACATCCCGCAAAATAATCGAGTTCAGATTAAAAAGAATTTGCTCTTAGCTTTCTATTATCAACTTCTAAATATTTTTCTCCAGATCACAGAATACTATTTATAAAAACACCGTAGCTTTTGGGTTTGGCCAACTTCGATCTCTAGTACGAACAAATTTTTTTATTCAATTTGAAAAAAAATCAAAACAACTCCAATACCTACAGTTCAACCGAATTTAAATGTACCTCAATCTTTCCTCTTCAAGATCCAGATAGCGCAATTGGTTTCGGATGATTTCTTCGTTCAGAGTCGCCTCTTCTTTATTTCTGTTAATGAGCCAGGCTCTTTGTTCGCTTAATATTTCTATATAAACCACTTTACATTCCTCGGCCATTGTTATATCGGTGGTCATTTGTTTGTTATCCTCCCATTTCCGCGCCAATTGTTGCAAGGCCGGTTGTTCCTTAAGTACTTCACTATACTTGGTATATAAATGCTCCAAAGCTTTTTCTGCCAGTTGTCTTCGAATTAAAATTACCGTTTCCTCTTCGGGAACTACCTGATCAGGATCGTTTAAATGTATTTTTCGTATTAAAAAAGGCAAGGTTAACCCCTGAATGAGCAAAGTCAACAGAATAACAACAAATGTGATAAAGAGAATTAAGTTTCGCTGTGGAAAAAGTTCTCCATTATCCAAATGCAATGGAATTGACAAAGCTGCAGCAAGTGAAACCACCCCACGCATTCCCGACCATCCAAGTACTATCGGGACTCTGTAACCCGGATGTCTCGAATCTGCTACTGTAATAAAATTACGGGCAATAAGCGTAATAATTACAGCGCCGTAAGCAGATATAATTCGCGCTATTATTATCACGGCAGTAATCAAAACACCATAACCAATCGCAGCAGAAATACTAACGCCTTCAAGGCCTTCTGTAATTTCAGGCAAATCCAATCCGATTAATAAAAATACGATGCCATTCAAAACAAAACACAAACTTTCCCACACACTTGAGCCTCTTATACGAGAGCGACTGCTAAGAAAATGGTGCCGGTAATACGATAAAAATAAGCCTCCACTTACAACCGCTAATACACCGGAACTGTGTACTTCTTCGGCCGCCATATACATGATATAAGGTGCTATAAGAGTTAAAACAATATCAATATTAGAGTCTGTTGGTAGGTATTTATGGGCTTTCATAAAAATGAATGCAATTAATAAACCAATACCAACACCACCAATTAACATCCAACCAAAATTCAGTGTGGCTTCGTACCAAATAAACTGGCCCGTTGCCACTGCAATCATCGCAAAACGAAAAATAATAAGCGAAGAAGCATCATTCAGCAGACTTTCTCCTTCTAAAATAGAAGAAAATCTTTTAGGCACTTTTACAAATTTTAAAATGGCTCCCGCACTTACGGCATCAGGAGGCGAAATAATTCCGCCCAATAAAAAACCCAAAGCCAGTGAAAATCCCGGAATAAAATAATTCGCCACAAAAGCAACTGACATCGCAGTAAGAAATACCACGACGAAAGCAAAACTGGCAATAATACGTCGCCATCGCCAAAGTTCTTTCCATGAAATTGCCCATGCGGCTTCATACAATAAAGGAGGTAAAAATATAATAAAAAGCAACTCCGGTTGTATATGCAGAATCGGAACACCGGGAATAAAACTAATTCCCAATCCAGCCAAAACCAATACTACCGGGTACGCAACTTTTATCTTGTTGGCCAACATTACTAAAAATAAAATAACCACAATAAGACTTAAATAAAATGGAAAGTTTTCAATCATTTGATCCCTTATTTAATTGATTTATAAAGATATAAAATTGATAAATCCGGGGTTGTTTTTTTTACATAGAGTTCAAAGAATCTAAAACTTACTCACCGCATCAACAAAATAAGGAGAGTCGTTCCATCTAATTTTTTTATAGCTAAAATTAGCTTTAAGTGCCTCCGGCAAACAACTCCAAATCGCTTCATTCATCTTTTCTAACAGTAACTTTTTAGAAAAAGTATCCGATACCACAAAACTGATTTCACGTACCGGTTTAGGGTCTTTAAAAGCCTTAAAAAGCATATTTTCCTTTTCGTTTAAAATAGAAAGCTGCGGAATAATAGCAAAACCTAACTCCGCACGAACCAAATTTTTGAGCGTTTCAATAGAACTTATATCGTAACTAAACTGTTCTTTTATTTTTCCCGGTGTTTTCAAACCACAGATATCCAATAATTGCGCATTGTAACAATACTCATTCTGAAGCAATAATAAAAAGGGTTTGTCTCCCGGTTGAATTTCATAAAAATCCTCACTTGCCATCGGGTGTTCTTTATTCAGATACGCCACAAATGGCTCCTTAAAAATCGGATGTTCCATCAGATTTTTATTTCCGGTAGGTGTCGCCATAATCGCTACATCAAGAGCACCGGTCTCTACATCATGCATCAATTGTCCCGTATTGGCTTCCTTGATGATAAAATGAACTTTTGGTGTAACCTCTTTCATCGTTTTAATAAACAACGGAATTAAATAAGGAGATAAGGTAGAAATCACGCCAATTTTCAACTCCCCTTCCAGCATATTCTTTTCGTTTACCACAAAATCGCGGATTTCATTCGTCTCACGCAAAATTTTCCTGGCCCTGTTTATAATCTCTTTTCCAAGTTCCGTTGGTGTCAGTGGCACTTTATTTCGATCAAAAATTTTAATTCCGATTTCTTCTTCGAGATTTTTTAGCTGAATGGTCAATCCGGGTTGTGAAACCATACAAACGTCTGCAGCCCTTGCAAAATGGCGTTCCTCGTCTAAAGCGACTATATATTTTAACTGTTGAATCGTCATGATTATAAATTTATTTTATAAAGATACAAAATTATCAATTTGATTTATAAAACTACTCGCTCTAAATTTGTCCCATCAAATCAGAACAATGATTTGAATAACTCAAAAAATTTAAAATAACATAAAAAAGTAAGATCATGAAATTTACAAGAACAGCAAACGCAAATTGGAAAGGTACAGGAATGGAAGGAACAGGAACCATCAGTACCCAAAGCACTACCTTAAACAATGCACAATTATCCTTTAAAACCCGCTTTGCAGAAGGTGTAGGAACAAATCCTGAAGAATTAATCGCAGCCGCACACTCAGGATGTTTTACCATGCAACTGAGCTTTTTGTTAACCGAAGCCGGTTTTATCCCGGAAGATTTGAATACAAAAGCAAAAGTAACTTTAGAAGACGGAACCATTACTTTAATTCAATTAGAACTCGAAGGAAAAGTTCCGGGAATCTCAGAAGAACAATTTCAGGAATTAGCTCAGAAAGCAAAAGCGATTTGTCCAATTTCAAAACTACTGAATACAGAAATCACGCTATCAACTACACTAACAGCTTAATTATAAGTAAATAACAAATTAATTTCTTTAAATTTATACTATGAAAACAACAACAGCAAAAGAACAAATGAAGTCCTATTTCATGTTCGCAGTATTATTTTTCTCCTTGCTATTTTCAACTACTATTGCAACAGCACAAACCACTCCACCGGTAAAAAATGTAGTTTTAGTGCATGGTGCTTTTGCAGATGGTTCAGGATGGAGGGCTTTGTATGATATTTTAAGCAAAAAAGGATATCATGTAACGATTGTTCAGAACCCACTTTCTTCTCTTGAGGATGATGTAAACGCAACAAAAGTAGTTTTAGACAACCAAGACGGACCAACTGTTTTAGTCGGACATTCCTGGGGTGGATCTGTAATTACAGAAGCCGGAAACCATCCAAATGTAGTCGCTTTAGTTTATGTTGCAGCTTTCCAGCCCGATAATGGCGAAACTACCGTACAATGGCTAAAAACCGCTCCTCCTGCTCCGGAAAATGGAATCTTAAATCCCGACGATAAAGGAATTGTATATTATGATAAAGCTAAATTCCACGCCGGTTTTGCTGCCGATATTCCAAAAGACCAAGCCGACTTCATGTACGCTTCTCAAGGTGCTTTTTATGCCAAAGGCTTTGGAACTCCAATCACCAAAGCGGCCTGGAGAGACAAACCAACTTATGGAATTGTAGCTACTGACGATAAAAGTATCAATCCGGAAATAGAACGTGCGATGTACAAACGTTCTAAAACAAAAATAACGGAAATAAAAGGTAGTCATGTAGTGTTTATGTCGCAACCAAAAGCAGTTGCTGATGTAATTATCAAAGCATCGAAAGAGAGTGCTAAAAAATAAGCAAATTCAACAATAAGGATAATTGGAACTCCGGCAATTTGTCGGAGTTTCCTATTTTTCACTTTGAAATAAATTCATTTTAAAAATCTGGAAGAAATAAATTATATCTTTAACACTAATTAGAAAACTAAGCTTCTGAATAAATCAAAATTGACCTTTTGAGAAAAATAAGAACAGCGTTTTATCCTGAAATTGACAAACAGAAAACCCAAACATCACTATAATATCACAAAACAAAAACATGAGAGTAATTATTACAGGTGCCACAGGAATGGTTGGCGAAGGTGTTTTATTAGAATGTCTTGACAACTACGCGGTCAAAAAAGTATTAATGATCAACCGCAAAGCTTCCGCAATTAAACATCCAAAACTAGAAGAATTAATTGTATTGGACTTTATGCAACTAAGCCGCTACAGTGATGTTCTGAAAAGCTATGATGCCTGTTTCTATTGTGCCGGCGTAAGTTCTGTTGGCATGGACGAAGTAAAATATACCTATGTAACTTACGATACGACTTTGGCTTTCGCGCGAGCATTATCAGAAATTAACCCCAACATGGTTTTCAATTTTGTTACCGGAAGTCATACCGATACTTCCGAAAATGGAAAAGTAATGTGGGCACGTGTAAAAGGAAAAACAGAGAATGATTTAATGAAATTACCCTTCAGAGGGCAATATAATTTCCGTCCGGGTTTTATGAAACCTTTCAAAGAACAGAAAAATGTAAAAACCATATTTAAAATGATTATTCCGTTTTTCCCACTTTTGTTTCCTAAAAAATCTTTGACTTTGAAAGATGTTGGACAGGCGATGATTAATACGGTTAAAGACGGTTATCCGAAACAAATTTTGGAGATAGAGGATATTAAGGTGTTGGCGGAATTGTAATTTATTTTCTGCCCTTTTTCTCCATTTAAAAGTTAACTAGCACCCTTGATTATCCGCTTTTCCAAACCCAAACCATTTCAAAATTTAATACCTTTACTACATGATCGAAATCGGAATAGACAGTTTTGCGTCGGCGATGTACGGCGATAACAACAGACTTAGCCCTGTAGAGGCAATGGAGCAATTGCTTCAACGAATTGAATTTGCAGATCAGGTTGGTCTGGATGTATTTGGAATTGGCGAACATCATAAAAAAGAATTTTTAGATTCTGCTACCACTGTAATCCTAAGTGCAGCCGCAGCACGCACCAAACAAATTCGTTTGACTAGTGCCGTGAGCGTTTTAAGCGCCGCTGATCCTGTACGGTTGTATCAAAGTTTTGCAACACTGGATTTAATTTCTAAAGGAAGAGCAGAAATTGTAGTTGGTCGTGGTTCTTCTATTGAAGCTTATCCCCTTTTTGGATTTAATCTGAACGATTACGACGCTCTTTTTAAAGAAAAACTGGAACTTCTACTGCAAGTTCGCGATACTGAATTTGTCACCTGGTCGGGGAAATTCCGTCCGGCATTGAATAATTTACCTGTCTATCCGAGAGCGCTACAGGACAAACTACCCGTTTGGCTTGGTGTTGGCGGAAGTCCCGAATCCTTTGTCAGAGCTGGAAGTCTTGGTTTACCTTTGATGGTCGCCGTAATTGGAGGGCAAACACACCGATTTCGCCCGTTGATTGATTTGTACCGGGAAGCGGGGAAAGCTGCAGGTTATCAACCCGAAGACTTAAAGGTTGGTTTACATTCCCCTGGTTATGTATCTTCAACTACCGAAAGTGCTATAACAGAATATTATCCCGGTTATGCCGAACTTTGGACTAAATTAGGAAAAGAACGAGGCTGGCCTCCGGTTACCAAAACATCATTTGATTACCTTATCGACGAAAAAGGCGTTTTGGTTCTTGGAAGTCCGGAGCAGGCAGCAGAGAAAATTTTACGTCACAGTGAAGCCCTTGGAGGCATTTCAAGATTTACGTTCCAGATGGATAATGCAGGGCTTACTCATACACAATTGATGAACGCAATAGAATTAATCGGAACAAAAGTAAAACCGTTGCTACAATAAGCAGCGTTTTTACTTTTCATTTTTCATTTTTCGCTCTTTACCATCTATTCTCTATAATCTATTTTCTATACTTCATATCTAACTCCTCACAAACAATTCCTTTCAATCAATAAAAAATTGAAGTAAATTTGGACTATCAACTCATTCTATTTCTCAACGCTTTAAATAGTCCAGATGTTACGACCTTGGTCACTTGAAATTCAATTAGACAAAAAATCAGACAAAGCCCTGTATCTGCAAATTGCTGATGCTATTATCAATGCTGTTAAATCGGGAAAATTAACCAAAGGCAATGCATTACCCGGAAGCAGGCAACTTGGCGCTTTATTAAATGTAAATCGAAATACCGTTATTGAAGCTCTGGATGTTTTAATCGCAGAAGGCTGGCTTATTACCATAGACCGAAAAGGAACTTTTATTGCAGATGTATTACCTGAAATTGTTTCTGACAAAAAACGCGAAACAAAAGCAAACGCCACTTCCGAAGAAACCAAACCCTATCTTACTTTTGATGATGGTCATCCCGACAGTAGTCTTGCCCCTACCAATGATCTTGCCCGCGCTTACCGCGAAATATTTAGTAGAAAATCCCGCTGGCAAATCATGGGATACAGCAACGAATTTGGCGATATCGAATTCAGAAAAGCAATAGTGCAAATGTTGAATTTCAAAAGAGGAATGAATATCACATTAGATCAGATTTGCATTACGCGAGGCAGCCAAATGGCCATGTATCTGGCTTCTCATTGTTTACTCTCAAAAGGAGATTTTATTATGATCGAAAATCCGGGATATCAACCTGCCTGGGAAGCCTTTGAAAATGCCAATGCACAGCTTTTGCCTGTAGCAGTCACTTCGGATGGTTTAGACATCGATCAGGTGGAAGTCTATCTAAAAAAATACCCTACTATAAAAGCGATCTATGTTACACCACACCACCAATTTCCGACGACGGTAACACTTAGTTTGAAAAAAAGATTGAGGCTTATTGAATTATCCAATCAATACAACTTTACCATAATTGAAGACGATTATGACAATGAATTCCATTTTGGTCAACGTCCTGTTCTGCCAATTTCCAGTTATGACAATGCTAAAAACTTTGTCTATATCGGTACTTTAAGCAAGATTGTTGCTCCGGCACTCCGCATTGGTTATTTGGTAAGTGCTGCTGAGAATATTCAAAAAGTAGGCAAACACAGAAAAATAATTGATGTGCAGGGAGATAATATTATGGAAGAAGCCGTTTTACAACTTATTAATGACGGTAAAATCAAAAGGCATCTTAAAAAAACCAATCTCATTTATAAGTCGAAAAGAGATTATTTTGAAAGACTGCTTACCGAGCATCTCAAAGATAAAATTACATTCAGCAGACCCGAAGGAGGATTGGCTTTTTGGATCGTCCCAAATTCTGAGATTGATGTACTGGCAACCTTTGAAAAATTACAACGCAGCGGCATCAAGATAATGAGCCCCCAGAAGTTTAGCTTTGGTCCGGCCATTTCAGGATTTAGATTGGGATACGCTTCACTCACTGAAAAACAAATGGAAGAAGGAATTAGGGCTTTGGCTAAGATTTTATAATTTTAAAAACAAGAAAAACGGTTCTGTATCTTTGAGCCTCGAGGTTTGACTCAATGTCGTTAAATTAATGCTATTTTTTCACGCAGATTTTGCGGATTCTGCGGATTTTTTTATTTCATTCCGCTTAAATCTTCGTGAGCCTTTTTTGACGATTCTCGACTTAATGACATTGGGGTTTGGCCGAAACCCTTTGAATTCGTTGGTTGAAATCAACGGCAATTAAACAATTTAAAAAAATGCAATATTGCCTAAATGCATTGTGCGTGAGAAATATTAATTGTAATTTTTATTACTCTTGAAATCTGCAATTTAGTTAGAACCTGAACTCGATTAATATTCTAAATTTAAATTATGTTCGTCGGTATTTAATTTGCTTTTCTGTTTTCTGCAAGGTCTTTTTTGACCTTGTAGGTATAATTTGAGTTATTAAAAACCTGCAAGGTCAAAAAAAAACCTTGTTGAAAAATCATAATACTTAAAAATCAACGACTAAATAATTGGACAGCGGTTAAAAAACTATAAATCATGCCCTATAAATCTCTTATTCCGCTTCACAGAACAACACAGTTAATAATTTTTAGTCTTCAGGAATAAAAAAAAGACAGCATTTTTAATTTAGATTTCTATATTTGCAACAAAGTTGCGATAGACCTAGCCTTAAAAGAGGCTTCCATACTCCCAACTTTCTGTAAATCAAGAATGAAAAAAAAAGTAATTTTAATTAATCTTTTGTTGTCTTATACGGTGTTGTTTGCAATGCTGTTTCAGACGATACATTCTTATGAACATGTTTACAGGCAATTGACCGAAAAACATTGCGATCACCATTATGCTTCCAACCAAAAGCAAATAACGCACAGTCATACGGTAGAGAACAACTGTTCGATTTGTCATTTTGCATTTAGTACGTTTATTCCAAACTCTTTTCAGGCCTTATCTTTCCATAAGACAAACTTTGAAAACAGCTTTGTATTCTTTTATACCAAGGCCGTATCAACCTTCTTTAAAGGTAGTCTTTTTGCCCTTAGAGCTCCCCCTATTTTAGTTTAGTTTACTGTATTCTTGTTTCAATTCTGAAATTTTTTTTTCCTATTTACTAAAAATCAGGAAAAGACATTGTTTCGTTGTGTTTTTATTGCAACCGTCCCAGTTCAAAACAACTTAAAACACACGCTTCTTTTTAGTTTAAAACAGAAATCCAACGACAGAATTCTCAGTAAACCCCTCTTATTTATAGTTCCAATACAATAGAAATCTGGCTTGTTACCTTGTGTAGCGGCAAAGATTTTCTATACCTACAATAGTAAAATCAAACAAATCCAAACTCATACAATTATGCTTACAGCAGAAAATCTGACCAAAAAATATGGCGACCAGATCGCTTTAAATGCTTTAAATCTAACCATCAAAAAAGGAGAAATTTTCGCCCTTTTGGGACAAAATGGCGCAGGAAAAACAACTACGATTAATCTGTTTTTGGGTTTTATACAACCCACAGGTGGAACTTTAAAAATAAACGATATTTCGGTTACGGAAAATGCGCAGGAAACCAAAAAACACGTGGCATATATTCCGGAAACTGTAATGTTATACCCTAATCTTACCGGGATAGAAAACCTGAAATTCTTTTCGTCTCTGGCCGGATTCAACTATTCAATCGGAGAATTAACTTATTTTCTGACCAAAGCGGGTTTGCAAATTACAGCACACGGTCAAAATCTTGGGGGCTATTCTAAGGGAATGCGACAAAAGGTTGGAATTGCAATTGCGATTGCTAAAAAGGCTAAAGTGCTCCTGTTAGATGAACCTACAAGCGGCCTTGATCCCAAAGCTTCAAATGAGTTTTCACAAATCTTAAAAGAACTCTCTGCAGACGGAACCGCAATACTTATGGCAACACACGATATTTTCAGAGCTAGAGAAGTTGCTACACATATCGGAATCATGAAACAAGGAAATCTAATGACCATTATCGAGGCCAGCAAAATTTCGGCCAACGAATTAGAAAACTTGTATTTACAAACCGTATAAAAGAAAACACAGTTTTCACCATCAAAAAAATGAAACATTTACTCTCCCTATTCTTTTTAATAATTGGCATAAACTACGGGCAATCCCAAGTTATTAAGGGACAAATCATAGCTTTTGACACCAAAGAACCGATTGCAAAAGTTAACATAAAAGTACTCCAATCCGGCAAAGAGACCATAACAGATCAATATGGAAATTTTAGTCTGGAAGGAGAAGGAATACTTGAGATTACTTCTACGGGTTACAAAACGCAGCGCATTACTTCTAGTTCAGATTTTTTTACTATTGAATTGGAAACAACCCTCAATGAATTACAAACCGTCGAAATTGTTGGTCGAGCTACAAAAAAATACAATAGCGATTATTCTTTTGCAGCAACAAAAACAGCTGTATTAAACAAAGATATTCCACAATCTATTGCTACTGTAACCAAAGAATTAATTGCTGATAAAGGTGCTTTTTATCTCGCTGATGCTGTAAAAATGGCCAGCGGCGTAATTCCGGCCAGTTATTACAACCAATACACCATTCGCGGAATCAGCCAGAATGAAGAAGGTCAAATCATCAATGGAATGCGTACAAGACAATATTATTTTCTTCAGCCTCTAACGAATAATATCGAGCGTGTTGAAGTCATTAAAGGTCCGTCAAGTGCTACTTTCTCCTCTGCCGACCCTGGCGGAAGTATCAATCTGGTTACCAAAAAACCCTTGGCTACTGATCGTAAAGAAGTTAGTTTAAGCGTTGGAAGTTTTAGTACGTTACGCGGAACTTTAGATTTCACCGGCCCTTTAAACGACTCCAAAACACTTTTATATCGTGTTAATGCAGCCTATCAGGAAGCCAAATCGTATCGGGATTTAGTATCCAACAAATCCTTTCTAATTTCTCCTTCGTTCAGTTATATTCCGAATGAAAAAACGGCCATTAATACCGAATTAATTATTAGTGATATGACGGGAACCCTTGACAGAGGTCAGCCTATATTTGGGGCTGTTGCCGGTGTAACCAATTTAAAACAAACTCCGATTAGTCTAAATCTGGGAGCTTCCGGGGATTACTTTAAATCAAAGGAAATGATTTTAACGACAAACTTTGTCCATAAATTCAATTCGAAAATTGGTTTTAATGCTACCTATATGAAACAAACCTGGACCGAAGATCTTCAGGAACACAGGACTACAAATGCCTTTGCGGTAGACATCAATAATAAACCCGTAACAAGTCTTGCTATGATGCAGTTTGTACAACGCCAGCAATATTGGGACATTGACAATCTAAGTGCTTTTTTTAATTTTGATTATAAAACCGGAAAATTAAATCATAAATTATTAGTAGGTTATGATCTGAGCAGTTGGAATAAAAACAAAGGCGGTGGACAAAATGCGGCAAGAGGTTATGTATTGAAAGACGGAACGGTAGCGGGCTCTTTTATATTGGCAAATGCTTCTAATTATCAGACCACAACCGTAAATGGGGTAGTTTTACCAAAACCCAATGTTTCCTTTTTTGACTTAAACAACCCTTCTTATGCGATGAGGAGTCCGGAAGATTATATATTGAATGTTAGAACAGCCTTACCATCCGCTTTGACTGCGACCAATGCTCTTTATATTCAGGATCTTATTCAATGGGAGAAATTCACTTTTTTACTTGGACTTCGAAAGGAATGGTTTGAAGACATTACCAACTATGAATCAAATAACGAACTGACGGTAAAAAAATCAGCTCTGTTGCCACGTGTCGGAGTTACTTACGCTGTTAACCAAGCCGTAAATGTTTATACCACTTATTTGGAAGGTTATCAGCCACAATCGAATACTACAACATTAATGCCTCAAACAGGCTCTTTACCTGCCGGCAGTTTGTTTGATCCGCTCGAAAGCAATTTAAAAGAATTAGGTCTTAAGGCCACTTTCTTTGCTAGTAAGATGAGTTTTAACGCCGCAATTTACGAGATCAATCAACGCAATATTTTAATGAATGCCAATGATCCTGTTCATCCGGATTTATTGGTAACCAGAGGTGCTGAGCGTAGTCGTGGTTTTGAATGTGATCTGGCGGGTTACATTACTCCCGATTGGCAAATAAATGTTTCGTACAGTTATATTGATGCTAAAATTACCAATGACCGCAATACCTCTTTAATTGGCGCCAGAAAACAAAATACACCAAAAAACAGTGCCAACTTATGGACACGTTACAACTTTGCTTCTGATTCGGCTTTGAAAGATTTGGGAATTGGTTTCGGACTGCAATATCAAAGTAGCAAAATACCGTGGTTTACCAGGGATTTTACGCTTCCTGATTTTACTGTTTTTGACGCTGCTTTGTACTATAAACCCAATAAAAGCAATATGCAAATTGCTTTAAACGCCGGTAATTTATTCAATAAAACCTACTGGTTGGGCGCTCAGAATTATTTGCGTTTGTTTCCCGGAGCACCAAGAAATTATAGCCTTACCGTAACCTATAAATTTTAATCTGCATGAAAACACTACATCTGGAGTTTTTAATCGCGAATCATTTAAAAAATGCTATTCTTAAAAACAAAGCTTTTTATTTCATTACACTTTTTATTGGTGCTTTATTGTTATATGCCGCTTTTTCGGGTTGGGAAAATTATACCAGCCAAAATGAAACCAGCGAAAAATACCAACACGAATCGAGAGAAGACTGGTTGAGTAATCCCGATAAAAACCCACACCGAATGGCGCATTACGGGAATTTCGCCTTTAGAAAAAGTAGCTCCTTAAGTGTTTTTGAATTTGGAATGGAACCGTTTTTCGGAAATGCCATATTCCTTGAAGCACATAAACAAAACACAGCCAACTTTTCTGAGGCCGGATTTTCAAACAGCATGCTGCGTTTTGGAGAAATCAGCATTGCTATGGTTTTACAAATATTACTGCCTTTATTAATCTTTTTTATAGGTTTTAATTCGGTCGCAGCCGAAAGAGAAAACGGGACCTTAAAATTGCTTTTCAGTCAGGGTATTAATTGGAAACAATTACTGATCGGGAAAATACTGGGTGTGGTCTCCGTCATCATGCTTCTTTTTATTCCGACTCTGCTGGTATTGGTTTTGTTATGGTTATTCCTTCAAAATTTCACTATATCTGTTGATGAAATGCTAAAAATGCTTTTATTCATTGCGTTTCATTTTATCTACCTGATTTTTTTCTGTGCCATAGCAGTTTTGGTTTCCGCGGCAAGTAAAACTTCAAAAAAAGCACTAATCAGTCTTATTGGAATCTGGTTAGTATTTACAATCATTCTGCCCAGAACTACTCAGGCCATCGGTGCGTATATATATGAAGCCCCATCAAAAATCCGGTTCAATAGCGATATCGAGAAAGACATTCTGAAACAAGGAGACAGCCATAATCCTAATGATTTGCATTACAAAGCAATAAAAGACTCCTTGTTAACTCTCTACAAGGTTGATTCTGTACAGCAACTGCCCTTCAATTATTCCGGTTTTATTATGACGGAAGGCGAAAAAATCAGTTCAAAAATATACAATCAACATCTGGAAATTTTACTTAAGGTCTACGAAAAACAAAACCGTTTCTCTAAAACTGTTTCTTTTTTTAATCCCTATATCGCGATAAAAAATTTGTCAATGGGGTTGTCTACGACGGACTATGATTCACATATCGATTTTCAGAAACAAGCGGAGGACTATCGTTACACTATGGCCCAAAAAATGAATGCTTTACAAATTAAGTACATCAGCAATAAAAAGCCCGCAGCAACAGACAAACCACTCGCCATCAGCAAAGAACATTGGGCAGATCTCGAAGAATTTCATTATGAACCAAAGGACATTCGGGACGTTTTAAAAAGCGAAATCATTTCCATTATTTCAATTATTCTCTGGATTAGCCTGCTGTTTGTTCTTCTTCGCATTGCAGCTAAAAACCTTAAAGCCATCTAATATGTTAGTATTACTATTTAAAAATTTCATACGATCTAAAGGAACCAAAATTGGCTTGCTTTTCTTGTTACTCATCGGAATTATAAGTCTTATAATTGGACAGCAATTTCAAAGTAAACAGCAAAATTCGATAACAGAAGCAGCCCTTTATCAGAAAGAGCATATTGCCCGAAATGCCGCTTTTCATAAAGAGGAGATCGGACTTCTGCTTTATTATATTAAATTTTCTCTTGTCAATAAAACCTTTCCAATCAGTAGTCTCGCGATCGGACAACGCGATGTAAATCCGTCGGTTCAGAGTGTTACCATTCGTGGTTTGGAAGCGCAGAAATACGATGCTGAACTTAATAATCCTGCTAATTTATTATCCGGAAACATTGATTTCAGTTTTGTTTTGATTTATCTTTTTCCGCTATTGATTATCGCATTTTCATACAATCTGATTTCTGAAGAAAAAGAAAGCGGTACTTGGAAAATTGTAGCAACGCAGAGTCAAAACACTTTTTTATACATTTTAAAATTGTTTCAAATCAGAATCTTAAGTCTATTGGGGCTTCTAACAATTGTACTTTTTATAGCTGTTTTATTGTTGAATATTCCCCTTGACAAATCCTTTTTGGTTTTCTATGGTCTTGCCATTTTATACCTACTTTTTTGGTTTTCGATTTGTTTTTATATCGTTTCTCTTCAAAAGAATTCCAACTTTAATGCGGTTATTTTATTGACCGTCTGGCTGTTTCTTATTATTATTTTGCCGGCCGTAATCAATACTTATATTGTCAATAAATATCCGGTACCAGAGGCTCTGGAATTGACCTTAAAACAAAGAAATGCTTATCACGAAAAATGGGATATGGACAAAAAAATAACCTTGGACAAGTTCTATGCGCATTATCCTCAATTTAAAAATTATCCTTTACCCGATTCCGAATTTAACTGGCTTTGGTATTATGCAATGCAACAGGCGGGTGATGATGATTCGGCACAACAATCTAGAGAACTGGAAACAAAATTGGAACAACGAAATAAAGCCAGTCAGACAATTGCATTATTCGTTCCGACTTTGCATACCCAAATTCAATTGAATGAAATTGCGAAATCAGATTTAGGCAATCAACTTCTATTTTTAAAAGAAACCAAACAATTTCATGAAAAACTGCGTCTGCATTTTTATCCAAAAATATTTGATAATACTCCTGTAAATCAGCAAAAATGGGATCAGTTTAAAGTGGAGACTTTTACAGACCCATCAGAAATTAAATTCTCAAAAGCCTTCTTGCCTTTGTTGCTATTCAATTTAGTATTGCTGTTTTTTGGGTGGATGAATTTTAGGAACAACAGATTACATAACTTTTAAAAACAGATTTAAATTCTGCAAGTAATATCAGTTTATACTAGGCCGTTGGGTTCGATTGGTACAGATGATTTCATTAAAAATCAACTGAACAAAGAAAAATTTATTTTCCAAATTAATTGGACTCAACGACATAGTAGGATTATTCAATTTAAATAAACAAAAGAATAACAACAGTACTTTTTTCATAACAATTCGTTATTGCCTTATCAAAGTATAAGATGATCCGTTCATCAGAATACCATTGTCCTTTTTTAAATTTGTTTTAAACGAAAAGAAGTTTTCTTCTTATTTAAAAATTGCGATTATGAAATTAGAACACCTTCAGATTATAACAAATAATGTTGCTGCAACTGCTGCATTTTATCAGGACATCTTAGAACTTTCGATTATTGAAAAAAGCACTGAATCTGTTACTGTTCAGGCAGGAAATTCTGTTCTTAAATTCATTGAAGATCCCGAATTTGACTCTATCTATCATTTTGCATTTAATATACCTGAAAACAAACTTGACGAAGCCATTGAATGGTGTAAAAACAAAGTGAACATTATTCCGATTGAAGATGAAAAAGTAATTACAAACTTTGAAAATTGGAATGCCAACGCCATTTACTTTTACGATAATAATGGCAATTTATTGGAGTTTATCGCTAGACATGACCTCAACAATAGTCAGACCGCAGCATTCAATTCCAAATCTATTTTGAATATCAGTGAGATCGGGATAGTCCATCATAATCCGCTCGAATTAGGTACCGAATTAGAAACAAAATACGGCTTGGGTTTCTTTACAAAAAATTCTAATAGTGCCATTTTTTCTGCCATTGGTGATGATGAAGGTTTATTGATTATTGTAAAACCAAATCGGAATTGGTACCCCACTCAAACCCCATCAGAAAGGAATACAACTAAGGTAAAAGTAGAAAACAACGGAGCGATAATTAACCTCCAATTTTAGTTTAAATAAAAAAATGCTGCCGTAAGATGGCAGCATTTTTTTTATACAACAGGGCTTATTTTTTAACAAAACGTCTTACTGTTTTGATTCCGTCTTTTTCTACTAAAATCAAATAGATTCCGCTTTTTAGACCCGCAACATCAATGCTGTTGTTAGTGGCTTTTTGTTGTGAAACTGTAGCACCATCCTGTGCATTTATCACACTCACGTTGGCTTCTGAAACCTCTGCCGTAAAGAAAAGTACTTCTTCAGTTGGATTTGGATAAACAGTCAGGCTTTCGATTTTTTCCTGAGAAGCCGTTTTTGCCGTTAAAGCAGCACCCGATTTTGTGATTCGGAACCAATTTAAATTCACACCGGAATTTTGAATGTAGATTCCGAAATTATAAGTTCCGGCATTTACGTTAACCGTCTGCGTGATGGTTTGCCAGTTTTGCCATCCTCCTGTATTAGGTACATTAACAGCTCCAAGTTGAATCGCACCTGCACTCAAATCTGACGATAATCTTGCTCCTGAAACGGCACTTGCTACTCTGTACTCAATCACATAAGAACCTGATGTCGGAAAATTGATGTTGTAATAGGCCATCCAATCTCCTGTGTCAGCATAACCAACATTTAAACCTCCACCCGTATCTGTAGTAGCTTCGGTTTGAACGCCACTCATAGCCGAATAATTTTCTGCCTGAATCAAAGTTCCCGTTCCCGGAGGCTGACTACCTACAATTACCTGATTTACGGCTGTCAATAATGATTTTGAACCAACTGCATCCTGTGATAATTCCCAAATCATAACTCCACCGGCATTTTGAACGGCAAAAGTTGTTTTTTGTTTGATCGTTGGAATTCCGTTGTAGTAAATCGTATTTCCAACCTGATCCACATTTTCGGCTCCCGGATATTGATTTACAATATTTGCATAAGAGATTCCCTGATTGGCTGAAGCTCCAAAACCATATCCATAAAAAGGCAGCCCGATTATAGCTTTACTTGCCGGTAATCCTCTTCCTGTCCAATAATTAAACTGATTAACCGCCATGCTGTAAGGAGAATGCTGCCCCGGGCTGTTGGGTGCCCATGGACCCGTCGCATCGTAAGCCATGATATTTATCCAGTCAAAAGCGGCAAAAGTAGCAGTAGGTACATTGGCTCCGCCATACCCTTCTGAAAGCGCTGCTGAAATGAGTTTACCATTAGCATGTAGTTTAGCTGCCAGCGCAATTACAAAACCTCCATAATCCCCGTTAATTGCCGGACCTTCTAAATCCATGTCGACTCCATCAAAATTATGAGCCACCACATAATCGTAGATTTTCTGAATAAAGGCCGTTCTGTTGCCGGGTGTGATGAGATTAAAATAATTATCACGGATAGCACCACCTTCAGAAACGGCACCTCCTCCAAGGGAAACAAAAACTTTTACATTTTGCGAATGTGCAGCGTTTATAATCGTATTACTTCCGGAATTGAAAGTCAGATAACCATTGGCATCCGGATTTTCGAATGCGATATTAATGTGTGTTAATTTCCCGTACTGCACGCTACTCGAAAATGCGTTCAGATCTATCCAGTTGGGGATATACGCAATTACTTTTTTCTGAGCAATTGAAAGATTGAAAACTCCAAGTACCAAAATGATGGTCCATTTCAGTGGCATTCTTCTGTAGTTGTTTTTCATAATGTTCTTTTTTAAATAGTTACTTAATAAATAAAGATAACCCGGTGCATCTATAAGAAAAAAAATGCCACAGATTAAAGGATTAAAATGATTAATGAACTGTTACGTAAAAAAAATTAGACACGAATTGCACGAATTAACTCGGGGTAACTGTGACATTTACTGCAAGATGATTTGATAATCTGTGACGCAAAAAATTAAACACGAATTGCACGAATTACACTAATTGACTCGGGGTAACTGCAAAATTTACTGCAAAATGCTTTGATAATCTGTGACGCAAAAAATTAAACACGAATTGCACTAATTACACTAATTGACTCGGGGTAATTGTAAAATTTACTGCAAAATGATTTGATAATCTGTGACGCAAAAAATTAAACACGAATTGCACGAATTACACTAATTAACTCGGGGTAACTGTGAAATTTACTGCAAAATGATTTGATAATCTGTGACGCAAAAAATTAAACACGAATTGCACGAATTACACTAATTGACTCGGGGTAACTGTAAAATTTACTGCAAAATGCTTTGATAATCTGTTACGCAAAAAAATTAAACACGAATTACACTAATTAATTCGGGTCAACTGTGAAGTGACAATCTGTGCAAATCTTTTTAATCTTTGGCAAAAAAACAATTCGCGCCAATTTGTGAAATTCGTGGCACAAAAAAATAATTAGTGCCAATTCGTGCAATTCGTGTTAATTTTTTTTTAAAAACTGCACCCCGATAAAGCCCTAAACATTTCTAATTCGAAGTGTTCAAGGCTCCTACTCCTCTAAAATTATTTTTTGATAAAACGTTTTACCGTTTTCTTACCGTCTTTCTCCAAAACCACGAAATAAATTCCGGTTTTTAAACGGGAAACATCCATACTGTTGTTGCTGATTTTCTGCTGAGAAACTACAGCTCCTGTTTGCGAATCTACAATGCTAACTTGCTGTCCGTTTACTGTAGTGGTAACAAAAAGAGTATTTTCTGCCGGACTTGGATAAACACTTAGTTCCGTTGCAATCGGTTCTTCCTCCGTCGTTTTTATTACTGCTGTTTTTGCAGCAGCACCAACTTTTGTGATTTTAATCCAATTGATATTCATTCCGGTATTTTGAATGTATATCCCAAAGTTATAAGTACCCGCATTTACATTTACGGTCTGAGATACCGTTTGCCAGTTTTGCCATCCTCCTGTATTCGGAATATCAACACTCCCTAACACTATTGTTCCGCCATTCAAATCCGAAGATAATCTGCCTCCTGTTACGGCACTTGCTACTCTGTATTCGATTAAATAAGAACCTGTTGTTGGAAAATTAATACTGTTGTAAGCGATCCAGTCACCTGTTTCTGTATAACCAACATTAGAACCTCCACCGGTATCGGTTGTAGCTTCTACCTGAATTCCGTTCATAGCCGAATAATCTTCAGCCTGAATTAAAACGGACGTTTGCAAGGTCGGCGCCGGAATTAGTTTCCACTGTCCACAAGTCTGGTTGTTATTGTCCCATTGCTGTACATTGGCTCCATTTGTTGTACTGGCACCCGCTACCTCAACAATTCTGCCGCTGTGACGTGCCACAATTTTATAAAACCCGTCACCGGTTGAAACTAAAACAAACTGTTGATTGGTCGTTGCATTGTATGGATATTGCTCTACATTGGCACCATTTGCTTTATTAAAACCATTTACATCCAATGACAAACCACTGTGATTTACTATAATTTTATACATTCCATCCCCTAAGTGTGTGAAGGTGAATTTTTGATTGTTTCCATTGTTAGCAGCTCCTTGCGCAACATTAGCACCAATGGCCGTACTGGCATTCCAAACGTCCATATTAAGTCCGCTGTTTCTGTTTTGCAAATAATAGGTCGCGTTTCCTAAAGTTGTAGTTCCGTTTGCTATAATTCTAACCGAAGTCACTTTATCATTCCAGGTTGTATTCAGACAAGAGTTATCCGAATTAATTACTGTTGAAGTTCCTGTAAAATTATCATCCTGATACAAAATAGCCTGAAAACCTTGTGTGATTTTTAGCGATGAAATATCATCATTCAAAACTCCAAGTGTGTTTAAACGTGCTAAATTGTAATCACCAATGGTCAGTCCGCCTGAGAATCCGGTATAGTTACAATCTTTATAAACTGTAATCACATCTGTCGTTGCGGGTACTGAAGGAACTGTTCCGGCATAACCTCCAAAAGTTGCGATTACCTTGGTTGGTTGAGGCGAATGAAGGGATGGCGACTGATCTGCTACATCATCATAAGCAAATCCGTAAGCCAAATTGTCTACACTAATGCCCGGCAAATGCCAAAATTTAGAATAATGATTCGTTGGATTTACCTGATAAAATTGTGATGCATTGTACCAGTTTTGCTGTCCCGGATTTGTTGTGGTAACATTCACAACGTGTCTGTTTATAGCAGCCGTTAACTGTGCCTGAACTACAAGGTCTAAATCTCCGTCAACCAATCTTCTGTCTAATACCCCTTTCCCTTCAAGAGCTTCCTGCGTTGTAGGTCTGCTTTGTACACGTCCCGTACGGCCCACAAAACCTCCTGATTGTCCGACAACCTCAAGTTGTTCTCCTATAACTCTGCCTTTAAAAACTCCGGCATCTCCAGCATAAAAGATCAAATCTTCGTTTTTGTATTTATTCCAGATTGCGTCGATATATGATTTTAGATAATTCGCCTGAGGTCCAACTGTAGTTCCTCCGGTTCCATCAGCAAAGGCAGGTGTTTTTGAGGGTGCAGTAATTTCACCAGTAGCATCATTGACACAACCTTGAAATTCTGACGGTACATTGGCTTTAAAAGCAGCCACTATATCAGCATGTTTCTTTAATTCCCCTACACGTTTTTGATAACCGTTTGCGCCAAACAACTCCAATCCCATTGGATATTTATACGAATCTACTCTTGACGGATTTCCAAAGAAACCATATTGGTTATTGGTAAGTTCGATGATTTCATATAAAATTCCCTGATTGGGATCTGTTGCATTCAACGGATTTGGTGAAGTATATCCTGATGGAGCGCCACTCGCCCCAAAGAAATAAAAGTACAATTGTTGTCCTTTTGAAATAAAAACACGGCAACCTGCAATTTGTGGCAAAGTGAAGGTTTTGTTTGGAATTTCACTCAGTTTTGTAAAACAGTTGGCATATTTTGAGTTTTGTCCCGGTCCGGTATTTCCGCCAATTGTTGGCCCTGTAACCGTATTGTACGACGAATTCATTGGTAAAACCTGACTTGTTTTGGCATTTACCCAAACATGATTTCCAGTTGTGTAATCAATTCCGACTATGGCTACGTACAACTCGTTATCATTAAAAGTAGAAGTATTGCTTATGGTAAAGGGAATCGGGCCCTGACCGTACATTAAATTGGAGAACACCAAAAGCAGCGTTATCAGCAAAGAAATTCGGTAAAGTTTAATTCTTTTCATATCTAAAGTTTTTGGGATGATTACTTATTCTTTAAAACTCTGAAAATCACTTTTAAAGAAATGATTTTTGGTAATCCGTCAGGTGTTATTTGGTGGCCTTTTTCTCTTTAAACTTCGGCGTTGAACCGTTAGCTTTTCTTAAATCAAAATACACCTGACGGATTGCTGTTTATTTTTTAATTACTTTTTTAGTAACGCTTTTCTGATCGGAACTAAAATTTAAAATGTAGATTCCTTTTGGAAGTCGGCTAATATCGATAACCTTTTCTTCAACCGCAGTATCCATGCGGCTTTTTGCTACCAGATTACCTGCCAGGTCATGAATCGTAACTTCTTTATTGGTTAATTTCGCAGGAACTGAAAGCTCGATATACTCATTTGCTGGATTTGGATAAATGGATACCTCAGTTACTTCCCTATCAGGAGAAATGTCTTTAGTAACTGCAACTTTTTTAGCCGCTGCCGCAGCTCCGTAAGCTTCTATTTCGTACAAGGAATATCCGTAAGGTGCCAACGCTTTTGCGGTACATAAAACTCTAATGTATCTTCCTGATCCGCTTACGGCTAAATCATCGGTTCCTCCGTCGCTTGCTGTTTGTGTAGTAACGGTTTCATTTTCTGTGAAAGTAGCATCTGCAGAAATCTGTACTTTGTATTGGGTTGCGAAAGCAGCTTCCCATTTTAATACCACTCGATTGATGTTGTAAGTACTTCCTAAATCGACATAAATCCATTCGGTAGCATTTGCAAAAGAACTCGCCCATCTTGTTGCTGTAGCGTCTCCATCTGTTGTTTTGGCAGCTGAAAGTGTCGTATTTTCTTCTGTTGAAGCTACTGCTGTTTTCCCTAAAGCCAGATTGGTATTGGTACTTGGAACAATATTTCGAACAAGTACATCACTAAATATTCCAGTTCCTAATGTACCATTTGCATGCGATGTTACCGCCATACCCACATAGATTGTATTGGCCATTGCAATCGTTCTTGCTGTTCCAATCTGAGTCCATGTAGTTCCGTTATCTGAAGTATATGAGGTAAATACATTACCTAATCTTACCAAACGAACCCATTTTGGTGCTGCTCCTCCAACACCCTCAAAAATCGTCGTCCCGGAAGTAGTATCTCTTGACAAAAACTCTATTCCTGCTCCTGCACTGGCATCAGTCATAGCGTGTTTAGAAGTCGGTGAAAGCGTTTCACGGAACATTACGCCCGCTTTGGCATACGTACTGGTATTGGTCAATGAATTTACTTTCGCGATAATTTCGGCATCACCTGTTATGGATTGGTTTACATACTGAAATTGATCACTTGATTCCCAAATATCTGTTCCGGATCCTTTTACGGTAAATGTTCCGGCGGAAAAAGTGGCTTCACCAGCCGGAGTCACAGCCCCTAAATCAGTACTAATCCACGGAGCAGGTAAAGTAGCCGTTGGATTCTCGGTGCTCACTAAATTGACACTTCTGATGTTATCAAAATAATAGGTGCTTCCGGAATTCGTTCCCGGTTCTACTAAGAAAACGAAACGATTTACTTCGCTGTTTAAAGTAGAGGCATCGGGTGCACTTGCATAAGAGAACACCAAAGTATGCCAGCTATTGGTTTGTTTTACTACGGCCTGATAAATGCTATGTCTTCCCACAGGATAATTAGACGGAATCGAAGCACTGCTTTCTGCCTGCCACGAGATTACAGATCCAACCGGAGCCGAAGTATAGACATCCATTGCAAATTTTTTGGTGCCGCTTTTGAAATCTCCAATATTGGTCAAAGTTGAATTAAACGAAAAATTATCATACAGCTCTGTTGCTTTCCTTACGTATTTACCAACATTAGAGGATGTATTGATTCCGCTTGCATTCGGATTTGCAGCATTGGCTGTATAGGTTCCAATTGCGTCTCTAAAAGTAATATTGTGTATGGTTTGGTAATCCTCATAAACGACTCCGGCAGTATACGTATCCGGTAATTTTGTAGAACCAATTCTGATATTGTCAAAATAATACGTATCGCTCGTGTAAGATCCTGAGTTAAACAATAACACCATTTGGTTAATTGCCAGATTAGAAGTTCCTTCGTCAGGGCTCGAATTGTAATAAAATGTCAAGGTTTCCCATTGATTTTGTTTGGATGTTATGGCGACATAATTACTGTTTCTTCCTATTGGAAAATTCGCAGGAAGTGAGGTTGCACTATTCTCTAAATTTAAACTCACCACAGTCCCAACCGGCGCCGAAGTATACACATCAATCATGATTTTATTGGTCTGATTTTTTAATAAACCGGCATCTTCGATTGTATTTTGCGTATTAAAAAACAACACATCGTATTGCTCTGTTACATTTCTAACGTACTTCGCCACATTCGCGGAAGCGTTAACCGAATTAGACCCCTGATTGGCTACCACCGAATACGTTCCGGTCGTTGTTCCTTTTATAATTGTATTAATGCCATCATAATTCTGCAGCACCGTTGTGGCAATAATTGGTTTTTCGGGAGCTGCTTTCGTCAGTAAATTATCAATATAATAGGTCGCTCCCGAATTAGAATTGGACTCAAAAAGAAGCACAACGGTATTGATCGCCAAAGCACTTGTGTTGGCATCAATTACTTTTTCGAATTCAAATTCTATCGTTTCCCATTTGTTTTGTACGGTTGTAGTCGCTTTGTAACCACTATGTCTTCCGTACGGAAAATTAGTTGCCGTTGTTACGAGACTGTTTTCGAGTTGCATGGAAATTTTAGTTCCCACCGGAGCGGAAGTATAAATATCAAAAGAGAGTTTTTTTCTTCCATAAACATAATCATTGGCATTGGTAATGGTTAGATTTTTAATGTTTACCACATCATACAATTCAGAAGCGTTACGAACGTATTTTCCAACCAAAGCAGAGGTATTTACACCCGTAGCGGACGGATTTGCTACCGCTTCAGTTAAAACACCCGTCTTAAGCGGATAAAGCACATTTCTATTGCTTTGAAAATCTTCGTGGATTTTCTCAACCGGTAAAGGCACTTCTGTAGTTACGGCCAGTTTATAGGTTGTGGCATTGCAACCGGAAACAGTTGCCACAGCGGCAATGTCTCCTCCTGTAGTTCCCCAATTAACTGTAATCGTATTGGTTCCCTGCCCAGAAGTAATCGTCGCACCGGATGGTACGGTCCAATTGTAACTTGCTCCGGCAATCGCATTCAGCGTATAGGTTTTTCCTGTTTCGTTATGATATACTTTTGCATCACCGGTTACTCCATGCGTAAAACTTCCATCGTACACACGAACATAATCAACTTGCAATTTTGATGGAAAATCAGCCGGAATTGGCTCCACTCCTGCTCCGTTGACGCTTGTATATGGCGTTCCTAAACTACCGACAGCCAAATTCAAAATAATATAAAAATTATTATCATTAAAAGGCCAGCCGCCATTTACAGTGGTGTTTGGAGTTGCTGTATGAAATAAGTTTCCATCAATAAACCATTTAATACTATTAGGTCCCCATTCTACAGCATATACGTGAAATTCTGTAGACAAATCTGTTGGAGAAGTGTAACTCCTACCGGTGTAATGGTAGCCTCCACCGTCATAATGAATGGTTCCGTCAACAGACTTTGGATTCCTGTGTTTCGCTTCCATAATATCAATTTCACCAGTATACGGCCAATTGGATACACCGGCAGGCAACATCCAGAATGCGGGCCATGCGCCCATACCTGAAGATAATTTCATACGGGCTTCCACTCTTCCGTATTTCAAAGAATATTTGCCCTCAGTAGTTAGTTTTGCTGATGAATAGGGCTGTTGCGGGAATGCTGCACTGGGCTCATATTTCGCCTCAATATTAAGGTAACTGTTTGTTCCTTCTTTAACAATAGTCGCCTGATTTGGATCGTAACGTTGTGCTTCAGCGTTCCCAAAGCCACAGAGAGTGGGACAGCCGTTTCCGGAAATACTTTGCCATTTTGTGGCGTCTACTGTGGTTCCGTTAAACTCGTCTGCCCAAACGAGTGTATTACATTGTGCCTGTAGTTTTAGAAAAGGGGACAAGGCTACCAGAGCCATAATAAAACACCTTTTCAGATAATTGCAATTGCTTCTCGGTGGTCGGCCGAAAAAAGAGTTTTTTTGATTCATTTTTTTAGTTTTTTGTTAGTAAAGAATACCATCAAATCAAAAAGTCAATTTGCAAAAAATGGACTGATTTTTCTGATAATAATTCACAATATTAACAAATAAACTACCCTGAAGACCAATTCGGGGCTACGGTTTGACTACGGTGGTTGATAAAAAAATGTCCCAAACGGCTCAATCAGACCTAAGATTTTACTTCACAATACCAAATCAAAAATTAAGAATAAACTCCGTAATATTGGCATCAGAAGAAAGTTGCAGTTTTTTTCGAATGCGGTATCGGGTGTCCTCAACACCTCTTACCGAAATTCCCAAAAGCGGAGCAATTTCTTTTGTATTGAAGTTCATTCGCAGATACGCACACAATCGCATGTCCCGCGGAGTCAATTCAGGAAAACTGTTTTTCAGTCGTTGCATGAAATTATCATGTAGCTGATTGAAGATTTCTTCGAATTCATTCCAATGCTGATCTCCTTGAAGTTCATGATCAATAATTCGGTTTATCTTAGTGAGCAGACTAAAGCTGATAGCAGCCTCTTTTTCTTTCTTAATCTCAGAGATAAGCTCTTTAATTGATAATAATATTTCATTTAAATGAATCAAATTCACCGTATTCGAAGCCACTTTGACATTTTTAAGCGTAATGGTGGCTTCCAGATTTTCACGCATGATTACCGTGTTTTGTTGTTCCAGTGCCAATTTTTGCTCATTTAATTCTGCCCGATTTCGCAACAATTCTTTCTCCTGATTTAAGATTAATTGTGCTTTTTCACGCTCGGCAAGATTCTTCTGGTACCTGACAATTGCATAAAGCAAACCGCAAAAAAGCAATATGTACAGAAGATAAGCCCAACTGGTACGGTACCAAGGAGGCGAAATTTCGAACCTGAAAACGGCCTCTTCACTTACCACATCGTAGATATTCTTTGCCCTTACATGAAAAACATAACTGTTTTCAGGAAGATTGGTATACTCTTTTTCGGTTTGAAGGCTCCAATCTGACCATTTGGGTTCAAAACCTTCCAGCCAATACTCGTATTTAGTAGCATCAGCCTCGTCATAATAAAGAGAGGCAAATGAAAAATGTAAAGCATTATTTGAATAGGCCAAAACCGGAAAAAGGGTGTCATCACCTTCTGAATTGGTTGGAAGCACATCATATCGGCTTGAAAACAACAAACTGTCTTTTGGAGAAATACACTTTACCTCCGCTATAATTGATTTGTATTTGGTTTGATAGCTTTTTCCTTTCGTGTTATTATAATGAATTAACCCCTCTTGGGTCCCAAAAAACACATCACCGGTTGCGGTCGTCTGAATGTTTTCAAAACCCGGAATGTACAAATATCTTAATTTTCTGAAAGGCAACTCTTCTACATCAAAATGGCCTGTCTTTTTACGACTGATCTTTCCGGTATTCTCCCCTGAAACATACCAAATATTGTTTTGATTGTCTTCTTTAAGCAAACGGATGTGGCTGTCCATTCCCAGATATTTCGCAAAAACAGCATCGGGAATCATTTTATTGCTCTTCTTGTCGCGTTTATAAACTCCTTTTGTGGTTCCAAAAAGGATCTGATCGTCAATTTGAAAAGTATTCAAAAACAAACTCGACGGAAAACCATTCTCCCGATTATAAAATTCAGTACTCCAAACTGCATCAAAATTTTTGTTGAGTTTGATTTTAAAAATTCCTTTATAACCATGCGCAATCCAGACAGCATCATTGTCGGTCACCATTACCCTGCTGCTTTCTTCAAAACCCTTAATTTTATTCTGATAGACCCACGAACCGTTTATTTTTTTCAGTAAATACAATCCGGTATAACCGCCTACAAGTAATAAATCAGGGCGATTGGGAACGATTACACCTTGCCAGGCACCGTCTATTTTGGCGAGCAATTTAGTTGAAGTTCCTTTTATTTCGAATATTCCGTTTTTTTCAAAAGCTAAAAGAGAACCTCCAAAAATGCCAATATTCCACACATTTTCAGACATTCCCGAGATATGTTGAAAGTGTACATTTTCTCGTTTACCGTTCTTATACGCATTCCAATCCAGCCAAAATAAGCCATTATCAGTTGCAATGTAAAGTTTGTTTTCATAAATCTGACTGCAATATATTTTGGTTTCAGAATTGGAGGCATCCAATATTTTAGACAAAGGCGACGAAATCTGAATTAACGAAATCCCTTCTTTAAGGGTTACCCATAAATTTCCTTCTTTATCTGTTTTGAGATTCGTCACATAATCATGCTGTAATCCCATTTGTTTGTTGATGTGCTGAATCAATTTTCCCTCACTATCCAGAACTACCAACCCCGATTGACGTGTTCCGATTCCAAAATAACCATCAGAAAGTAGAGCTCCTGTCGAAATTTGATTCTGTTTCAGTAAATAGTCTGCTTCGGTTACAAAGTTTTTTAACTGATTGTTTTTATAAACAAAAAGACCGTCTTTTTGCGTGAGAACTACCAATCCATTCTTCGTCTCAAAGATTTTTTTAATCTTCAATCCTATAAATTGCTTACTATTTGGAAGAGGCTCTAAAACATTGCCATTGAACTTCAGAAGCCCTTTCACATTATCCGAAACATAAATCGCTTTATTGACTTCGAAAAATTCATCAAAAGTTGAAGCTGGTCGTATGACTTTGATTTTATTATCCTTATAAACAAACAATCCTTCCTTTGAAAAAAAAACGACTTCCTTGTTGCGAATAACGGTATGCAACACATCGCCAAAATTCCTGTTAGCCGTCGGAAGCAATTTTACCAAAGACGTATATTTATATTGTCCGTTGGGCAACTGAACGGCGTAACCAAAATCGCCCTGAGCCCCCACATATATTTTATCTTTCGCATCAATCGCGAGTGAACGAACCATACTCTTGTTTTCGGGTTGCGTGACAATGTTCCATCGGACACCGTCAAACTGCAAAATCCCGAAATGGTTGGCAAAAAACATCATGCCTTTGGAATCCTGCAAAACATCCCAATTTTCGGAAGCTGCTTTATAGCTCTTCGGACTGTAATTCGTTATAAACGGAACTCCGGTTTTTTTAATCTGTGCATTACCGGTATGGAGTAGGGAAAATAGTAGTACAACTAAAAATCTAATTTTAAATTTCGTCATTTTGTTTCCGTCTGTAGGTTACTTTATAGGGCTTGCAAAAACCATCCTCTTAAAAACAATCCGTTTGGGCTTAGATTGTTTTTTGAAAAAAAAGCTGTTTCTTATTTCTTGTAAATAGTGAAAATCAACATTTTGAAGTCATAAAAAAACGAATAGCTATCTTCAAATATATAAAATTTCATTTATAGCTAACAATTAATTTTAACAGATAGGCACATAGAAGTACAATCCAAAAAAACGTTTCACTATAAATAAATCACCTAAGCCTATGTGAAAAATTGTATTTTTCATAAAACAACTTAAACTCTAAAATCTATGTGTCTATCTGTTAAAAAAGCATTTAGCTAAATTACACCTAACAAACATAAAATTTCACTTTACGGCACTATAAAACCTATGTTAACACAGAGCAATAAACTTCTCATTATCAAACAACTGTACATTATTATACCTATTCTGTATTCGCAATGACCATTTGATTAGTACATTTATCCCTTGCTATAAAATTATTTCTGAATCAAAATTAAAACCTTCAATTTTGAAAAAACATTTATTATTAACCGTACTATTGGCCGGCACTTTTGTTGTCTCTTCACAAAATAAAATCATAACCGTTACTAATTCGCTTCCTGTTGACCGGGAATTTGAAACGGTTGAACTAACTAAAAAGTTGCTTGGACTATCCGCTTCATCTAAACTTGAAAATTACGGCGTAAAAGAAAAAAATTCCAGTTCGTTTTTAGAAAGCCAAACTGTTGACAATGATGGTGACGGCATTAGGGATGTTCTCTTATTTCAGCCCAAAATTAGTGCTTCCTCTCAAAAAGAATTTGAAATCGTTGTGGTCACGATCCCCTCCGAATCAAAAAACAACAACTGTTATTCCAGATTTGTTCCCGAACGAACTGATGATTATGCTTGGGAAAACGACAAAGTTGCCTTCAGAACTTACGGCCCGGTCGCTCAAAAAATGGTAGAAGATCATATTCCCGGCGGAACGCTCACCAGCGGAATTGATGCCTGGCTGAAAAGAGTTGATTATCCTATTATTAACAAATGGTACGAAAAAGCAACCAACGGAACCGGGACGTATCACAAAGATACAGGAGAAGGTTTAGACAATTTTCATGTTGGAGACAGTCGAGGCATTGGCGGAATTGCCGCAAATGTTGACGGTAAATACTATTTCTCTAAAAATTTTATTGAATGGAAAACCATCACCACAGGCCCAATAAGAACCAGCTTTATTTTGACTTATGCAGATTGGGACGCCAAAGGTTCAAAAATCAAAGAGTCTAAATTGATTAGTCTTGATTTCGGAAGTTATTTGTCCCGTTTTGAAATCTCCATTACAGGCACCAAAAAAATTGCCGCCGGAATTACACTTCATGACAAAAAAGGCACTATTGGAACTAATATAAAAGAAGGCTGGTTAAGTCACTGGGAAACTCTTGATGATTCTGAAATCGGAACGGGTTTAGTAGCACCCAAAAAGACCTTAACCAATTTTGACAATCATATTACCGCTGAAAAAGACTTGAGTAATCTCTATGGAAATTTAAACGTAAAAGACAACAAAGTGATTTATTATGTGGGCTTCGGGTGGAAAAAAGGAAGCCCTTTTCAAACCAAACAAGAATGGGAAGCTTATTTGAGTTCATTTGCCCGTAAAATAAATAATCCGCTTACTGTAAAAATGAAGCGATAAAAAATTAACCTCTAACAAACCTGACAGGTTTTAAAAACCTGTCAGGTTTAAATTACTTTTTAACCGGAAAATAATTCTCTTTTAAGATAATTTCCAACGGAATATAATGTGTGTCTTCTACGGTCTCTTGCAAAACCATTTTTTTGTACAAATGACTGATCCCCATATAGCCCTGCTCCTCGGGTCTTTGGTTAATTAAAAAGTCAATTATTCCTTTATTTAGGTATTCTATATTTTCTTCCAATAAATCATAACCAATAATACGAACGCCTTTAATATTGTTTTTCTCTAAAAATCGAGCCACAATATACGCTCTGGAATTAGGTACAAAAACACTGTGAACCCCAAAAAACATATCCATATTTAACTGATCGATTCCGGAGTCTTTAATGGTAACTTCCGAAAACTTAAAATTGGTAAGTTCACCATGATCCTTAAAGAAAGAATAAAATCCATCGATGCGTTGCAGATAAACCGAAGTGCTTTCGATTTCTCTTGTGATCTTAAAGATCAATATCTGCCTTTCGTTTTTCACAGCAAAACTAATTAACCTTCCTGCCAGATAACCACTCTGAAAAGCATCCTGTCCAACATAAGCATGTTGCTGATTGGTGTTGATATCAGAATCAATTAATACAACAGAAATGTTCTTTTTTTTGTACTTATCTAAAAACCGAATGGATTCTTCGTAAAATATTGGGGCAAATAACAAACCATCGCACTCAAAGTTGAGTACTTTTTTCACCGCTTCTTTAAAAGATGCTGTATTAAAATCGTAGAAAAAATAATCCAGCACGACTCCGAATTTTCCAAATTCAACCGCCGCTTTTTCTATACCGATAATCTGACTCTTCCAATATTCTAAATCTTCGTATTTAGGCAAAAAAACCGCGAAATGAAACTTCTTATTCAATGCCAGATTACTGGCCAGGATATTTCGCTTGTAACCGTATTCTTCTATTATAGCGTTTACTCTATCAACATTATCCTGGGTCACCTGTCCGCGATTATGGATAATTCGGTCAACAGTTCCCGGTGAAACATTGGCTAGTTCTGCTATTTTTTTAATTGTTATAATAGTGATTGCTTTTAAGTTAAAATAATACAGTAAGTGTGTAAAATTAATTTTTTTTATCAAAGATAAATTGTTTTGGTTAAGTTTTTATATACATTTGTAAAAATACGTGTGCGTACACGGGATTTTCAAACAACACAGAATGAAGCAAGAACAGTACTAAAAAATTGTTCCGCTTTTTCAGGTCAGCAACTAACTATTTCATAAAATATAAAACCGAAACGATGATAATAGATTCATTACAAAATGCAACAAAATATTACGCTTTACACCCCAATTTCAAGAAAGCATTTGATTATGTAAATCAAAATGACCTGTCAAAATTAGAAGCAGGAACTTTTGATATTGCGGCAGGTTTAAAATTAATTGTAATTATCGGTGAAGGAAGTAGCCGCGAAGAAAGTATCAAAGGTTTTGAATGCCACGATCAAAATATTGACGTTCAGATTTCGATAAAAGGTCCTGAGACTTTTGCGTGGAAACCCAGAGAAAAATGTCTCAATCCAAATGGAGATTATAGCGACGAGCGAGATGTTCGTTTTTTTCATGATGCTCCGGATATGTTTTTTGAATTGCAGGAAAAACAGTTTGCGATCTTATTTCCCGAAGACGTACACGCTGCAATGATTGGTGAGGGAGTAATAAAAAAAGTTGTTTTTAAAGTAAAAATATAAGCTATGAGTACCATTCAAAATTCAATTGATGTTATTGTAAAACAAGGAATTCTGCCTTTGTATTTCAATACCGATGAAAATAAAAGTATTGAGATACTAAGAGTCCTTTATAAATCCGGAATCAAGGCCGTTGAGTATACCAACAGAGGTCCGGAAGCAGCATCCAATTTCAAAAAAATGATTGAAGTCCGCAATGCTGAGATGCCGGAAATGTTATTGGGAATCGGTACCATAAAGAATATGCAGCAGGCAGAAGAATTTTGTACGATTGGGGCGGATTTTTTTGTAAGCCCGGGTTTCGTTGCCGAAGTTTCTGATTTCTTAAAAAGTAAAGACATTCTATACGCTCCGGGTTGTATGACACCAACCGAAATTATTACAGCCGAAAATGCCGGAGTCAAATTTGTTAAACTCTTTCCGGGTAATATTTTAGGTCCTGACTTTTTAAGTGGTATAAAAGACATTTTCCCATCTTTAATTTTTATGCCAACAGGAGGCGTAGAAACTACTTTGCAAAGTATACAGAGCTGGTTCACCGCAGGAGTTTCCGCCGTTGGAATGGGAAGCAAACTAATCAGTAAAAAAGTAATGGAACACGAAGCTTATGACACCATCGAAAAGGAAACCGTAAGAGTTTTGTCTTTGATTGAAACCGTAAGAAACAAATAGCACTAACTCAATATGGATTCAATATTTAATCTAAAAGGCAAAATTGCACTTATTACAGGTGGTGCGGGCGTACTTGGAAGCAATATGGCAAAAGTACTCGCTAAACAAGGCGTTATTACAGGAATCGTATCACAATCTATTGAAAAAGCAACCAAAACTGCCGCAGCAATTACGGACAATGGCGGAACGGCTTTTGCTATTCAAGCCAATGTTTTAAACAAAGAAGAACTCGAAAAAGCAAAAGATTTTATTGTTGAAAAATACGGTCGTCTGGATATTCTCATCAATGCCGCCGGAGGAAATATGCCCGGAGCCACCATCAGCCCCGATCAGGCGATTTACGATCTGAAAACTGAGGATTTGCAAAAAGTTATTGATCTGAATATTATCGGAACAATGCTTCCTTCGCAGGTATTCTCAACCCTTTTTGCCAAACAAAAAGAGGGAATCATTATCAACATTTCGTCGGCATCGGCACAAAGACCTTTGACAAGAGTTGTTGGGTATTCTGCTTCAAAAGCAGCAATAGACAATTTCACGCAATGGATGTCGGTTGAATTGGCTTCAAAATACGGCGAAGGAATTCGGGTTAATGCTATTTCACCGGGCTTTTTTATTGGGGAACAAAATCGCGCGCTATTGTTGACACCGGATGGAAAGTTAACTCCAAGAGGCGAAAAAATTATTGACCACACTCCCATGGGAAGATTTGGAACACCGGATGATATTGACGGAGCACTACTGTTTTTATGCAGCGACATGTCAAAATTTGTAACAGGAACAATCTTAAAAGTCGACGGAGGTTTTGCCGCTTCCAGCATTTAAAACAACTACCAAATACTATATTAAATGGAACAAACGTTACGATGGTTCGGACCACAAGACCCGGTTTCTTTACAAGATATTTTACAAACCGGAGCAACCGGAATTGTAACCGCATTACACCATATTCCCAATGGAGAGGTATGGCCAATCAACGAAATAATCAAGCGAAAAGTCGAAATTGAACATAAAAATGGGGATCCAAAAAAGGAAGCCTCCGGTTTGATTTGGTCTGTAGTAGAAAGTATTCCGGTTCATGAAGACATTAAAAAACAAACCGGAAAATACTTAGAGTATATTGAAAATTACAAAGAAAGCATTCGGAATCTGGCTTTATGCGGAATAAAATGTGTTTGCTACAATTTCATGCCGATTTTAGACTGGTCAAGAACGGACTTGTCTTATGAAATGCCGGATGGTTCAAAGGCCTTGCTTTTTGATGGTATTGCTTTCGCGGCTTTTGAATTGTTTATTTTGAAAAGACCCGGGGCAGAAGCAACCTATACGGAGACACAAATTAAAAAAGCGACCAAATACTTCGAATTATTGACGGAGGCCGATAAACTAAAACTGCAACAAAACATTCTTGCCGGACTTCCAGGGGCGGAAGAAGCCTATACAGTTGAGGATTTTCTGCTAACTTTAAAAGGCTATAATCATATTGACAGACAAAAATTAAAGGAAAACCTCTTTTTCTTTTTGAGAGAAATCATTCCCGTAGCTGAAAAAACAGGTGTTTTGATGGCCATTCATCCGGACGATCCTCCCTTCCCGATTTTAGGTTTACCAAGAATTGTAAGCACCGAAGAGGATTTAATGGAATTAATGGGTGCCATTGATTCCAAATCAAATGGTTTTACGATGTGTACCGGTTCGTATGGGGTAAGAGCAGACAATGATTTGCCCGGAATGGTGCGACGTCATGGTGATAAGATGAATTTTATACACCTCAGAAGTACAAAAAGAGAGGAAAATGACCGTTTTTTTGAAGCCAATCATTTAGAGGGTGATGTCGATATGTATGAGGTGGTAAAAGCGATTCTCGAAGTCGAGAAACGAAACGGAAGTTCTTTACCAATGCGTCCTGATCACGGTCATCAAATGCTCGATGATTTAAATAAAAAAACAAATCCCGGATATTCCGCGATCGGTCGTTTAAGAGGTTTAGCCGAATTAAGAGGGCTTGAAATGGGGATTAAAAAATCTATTGTTTAAAAAAGAATGTCTTTAAAACAGTAAATAGTAAAATAGCACGCAGATCTGGCAGATTTGGCGGATTCTCGCGAAAGCAATCAAAAAAATCTGCTTTAAATTTTGTAGAATGTTTTTAAAACAGGAAATATTAAAATGGCACGCAGATCTGGCAGATTTGGCGGATTCTCGCAAAAGCAATCAAAAAATCTGCTTTAACTTTTGTAGAATGTTTTTAAAACAGGAAATAATAAAATAGCACGCAGATTTGGCAGATTTGGCGGATTCTCCTAAAAGCAATCAAAAAAATCTGCTTTAACTTTTGTAGGATGTCTTTAAAACAGGAAATATTAAAAATAGCACGCAGATTTTGCAGATTTGGCGGATTCTCCTAAAAGCGATAAAAAAATTTGCTTTAACTTTTGTATAATGTCTTTAAAACATGGAATATTAAAATAGCACGCAGATTCTAGCAAAGAAATGAAAAAAAAATCTGTCAAATCTGCCAAATCTGCGTGAAAAAAAACCAAAACCACCTCTCTTCAAATCATTTGAATCATTTGAATCTGTGGCATTATAAAAAAAAGTTTGAGAACTAACCACCCCAAACTCATCACAAAAAAAACATTGCAAACTACTAACTATCATGACTTTCAAAAACCAATTAACCAAAAAACACCGCTGGAACTACTGTGGTATTTTTATAAGTACGCTACTTATACCCCTAAACGCAATTAGCCAGCAGTTACCCAAAATCCTAAACACGCAACAAAAATCAGCAATCCCTTACCTACCCGATTTTAGTTATGTAGGCTATCATTTTGGAGAAACAAACTTACCTGAAGTTCAAGGAAAAATAATCAATGCGGTCGATTTTGGTGTAAAAGCAAATGATGAATTAGACGATTCGAAAGCTTTACTAAAAGCAATAAAAGCAGCCAATGCAATCGAAGGAAATGTCATTTTGCAATTGCCCGCAGGAAGAATCATTTTAAGCACCATTTTATACCTCGAAAGAAGCAATTTTGTGTTACGCGGCACAGGATCGGGCAAAAACGGAACAGAGTTCTATTGTCCGAGACCAATGATGTACTTAAAAGACCCTGAATCATTAGCCGAATTAAGGGAATACCTGACTACTTTTGACAAAAGACAGCGGGAGAACGAAAACAATATCGACTTGGCTTTTTCGCAATACGCCTGGTCCGGAGGTTTTATCTGGACACAGATTCCAAATGAGCGCGTAAAATCCTATCTTGATAAATACGAACCCACTCCAATTGTCCTGGCAAAAGTCAGCAGTGGTACTATGGGTGAGCATACCATAACCGTTTCAGACATAAACGGGTTGAAAGTAGGCGATGTCGTAGAATTACAATTATTTAATAAGGACGGCGAAAATGGCGAAATTATTAAAGATTTATACCAAGGTGCTCCTGTAAAACCGGGTTCACACCATTGGAAATTTCCAAAATTACCCATCGTAAGACAACAAGTTGAAATTACTAAAATTTCAGGTTCTAAAATCACGCTAAAAACACCTTTGACTATTGGGATCAAACCCAGTTATCAGGCACAATTGGTAGAATGGAAACATTTAAACGAAGTCGGAATTGAACATCTGCGTTTTACATTTCCGGATATTCCGAGAGTAGCACATCACGTTGAACCGGGAAATAATGGTATTTTTCTAACCCGTGTTTTTAACAGTTGGGTCAAAGATGTAACCATAACCAATGCAGACAGCGGAATTTTGGCAGAAGAGATCGCCAACGTCACCATACAAGATATCGTAACCGACGGAAATCATATGGCACATTACACCGTTACTTTAGGGGGTGTACATAATGTTTTAGTAAAGAATCTAAAGGTGTACAATAAAGCCGTTCATCCTTTAAGTTTCAACACATTTGCTACTAAAAACGTGTATCAAAATTGCGAGGTTTTTGCAGATCCGCTTTTGGATCAACACTCGGGTGCCAATCATCAGAATTTATTCGATCATATAACGATTCATTTAACTCCGGATAACACCAACAGTTATGCTTTGTTTGGTGGTGGCGGTGCCGACTATTGGAAACCTTCACACGGTCCCTACAGTACTTTTTGGAATCTGAATGTACAGGTTTCAAACCCCGAAGAGCATACCAAACCGGTTTTACTTTACGGCATGAAAGACGGCCCTTTCGCCAGAATTATAGGAGTAACTGGAAATACAACATTCGAAGTAAAATACGACCCCGAGCCCTACATTGAATTTTTAAATGAGTCTATGGAGAAAGTACCTTCTTTATATGATTATCAATTAAAAAAACGATTAAAATAAGTTTAGGTAAAACTGTATCATTTACAATCTAGCTAAATCACAAAGAGTAAAGAGTAAAGAGTAAAGAATATAGAGCAAAGAATATAGAATATAGAATACTTTGATCAAATAAAAACTTTGCGCCTTAGCGCCTTTGTGGCTCCCCCCCCCCCACCATTATTTTCACAATATAATTCGAATGCTATGAAAAAAAAAATAGCTCTTCTAGTTTTAGTCCTCATCACGGGAAATCTATTTTCTCAAAATAAATACCGTCTTAAAAATATCTCGACAACCGATGGTCTTTCGCAAAGTTCTGTCATTGCCATACATCAGGATAAATTAGGGCAAATGTGGTTTGGTACGCGGGACGGACTCAATAAATACGACGGAAGCAAGTTTACCATTTTTAGAAATGACATTTCAGACAAAGCAACAATTAGCAATAATGATATTCTGGCGATTGAAGAAGACAATTCGGGGAAAATATGGGTCGGAACTTATAATGGCCTCAACTGCTACGATCCTGTTTCTAATACTTTCAAGAGGTATTTGCACTCCAATACCAACCACACCATTAGTAGTAATGCTGTTTGGTGTATCAAAGAAATTGGCAATGAACTTTGGTTTGGAACCTCAAAAGGCTTGAGTATTTTCAATAAAAAAACCAAGCTGTTTACTTCTGTTTTCCATTCAGATACCGATACCTCAACTTTGCCAAGCAATAATATTCTGACTATTATAAAAACCAAAAAACAGGAAATCTGGATTGGCACAACAAAAGGTTTATGCCGACTTACAAGCAGAAATAACGGAAAATTAACCTTTAAAAATTATCCACTAAACACTACTGATTTACTTAATGTTCAAACCATTGCAGAAGACGCGCAAGGTGATTTATGGATCGGTACCAAAAACAAAGCGCTTTTAAAACTCGATATAAAAACGCGTCAATTTGTTTCTTTTTTACCGAATGAAAAATACAAAGAAATAAACGCAGACATTCGTTCATTAGCCATTGACAATCAAGGTTCGTTATGGATTGGCGCTTATGATGGAATCTATATTTACGGCAAAGATAAAAGTCTGCAGAAAATCAATAACAGCAATAATAGCAACGGAATTGACAAAGTAAAATCAGTTTTTATCGATAAAAAAGGTTCTGTTTGGATCGGCTGTTATTACAAAGGCGTAAACATCTGGGATGTATCTAATGTCAATTTTTCGAATTACAATCAGAATTCAAAAAAAATCCCAATGAGTTTTGATGTCATCAGTTCGATCATCACCGACAAAAACAAAAATATCTACTTTGGCACAGAAGGCGGTGGAATAACCATTTACAACCCAAATACATCGGCAACAAGTTATATCAATAGCAGCACTGGACAAAGCAATAAAAATGATATCAAATCGATGTCGCTTTCTCCCGATAATATCTTGTGGATTGGTACATTTTCTAAAGGTTTATCAGCTTACAACACCCTTTCAAAAAGAATTGAAGACAACCGCATCAGTTCGGAATTAAGCGCATTAGTAAAAGAAACCGGTGTCTATTCTATCAAAACGGAAGCCAACGGAATTGTTTGGATCGGAACTTTCGGAAAAGGTTTGATTCGATACAATTCTATTGACAAAACCTTTGTCCTTGTAGGAAACGATAACACAAAAGCCAATTTTCTAACAAACAATATTATCCGAACTCTTCTAATTGATCAAAAAAAGAGACTTTGGGTCGGAACTCAAAATGGACTTAATTGCATCTCGTTGAACAATTTCAAACCCAATCATTATTCTATACAGCATTACTTTTTTGATAAACCTTCTTTGTCGGGAGATGATATACTCACGCTATATCAGGACAGTCAGAACAAAATATGGGTGGGTACAAAAGCAAAAGGACTGCATTATTTTGATGGAAAAAGATTTCAGAAAATCAATCTAAAAGTCGGAAACACTGTCATTACTTCGATACATTCGATTTTAGAAGATGGTGACAAAAACCTATGGGTAAGCACGAATCAGGGGATTTTAAAATACAGTACCACTCAAAAAACGGTTGCTTTATATGATCAAAAAGATGGTTTGGCAAGTAATGAATTCAATGATAATTCGGCCTTAAAGCTGGACGCTACTCAATTTTATTTTGGAAGCCCGTCCGGAGCTACGTTTTTTGACGCCAAAAAAATTGTCCTGAACCGATATTCGCCACAGGTTTTAATTACAAGTCTCAAAATTAAAAATAAAACGATAAATCCAAATGACACACCGGAAATTTTAGAGAAAGGCATCAGTTACACCAAAAACATAACGCTCGATTATGACAAGGCTAATTTTTCTATCAGTTATGCCATTCCAAATTACATCCGATCAAAAAACAATCAGTACAGTTACCGCTTAATTGGTCTGGAAAACAACTGGACGACAACCAAAAATACCGAGGCCATATTTGCCATTCAAAACCCGGGAACTTATGTTTTTGAAGTAAGAGGTGCCAACAATGACGGGGTCTGGAACAGCACTCCCACTACACTTACCGTCACTGTAAATCCTGCGCCTTGGCGAAGTATTTGGGCTTTTTTATTGTATGGAATAACAATTGGACTTGGATTATATGGATTGATGTGGATTATTAAATCAAAAGCCACATTAAAACAAAAACTGGAATTAGAATATCTGGAAACCAAACGCATTGAAGAAAACAATCGTATCAAATTGGATTTCTTTACGAACATTTCGCACGAATTCAGAACACCGCTGACCTTGATTCTTGGCCCCTTGCAACAAATATTGGCGGACTATAACGGAACCAACGAAATGTACAAAAAACTGTTGGTTATAGAAGGAAGTGCCAATCATCTTTTGAGTCTGATTAACCGATTAATGGATTTCAGAAAACTAGAAAGCCATAAGGTCACCTTGGAATCTGCCAATGGAAATATTGTAAAATTTACTAAAGAAATCTTTCTGTCTTTTATAGAATATGCCAAAGATGGCGGCTACCAGTACACTTTCGAATCTTCACATGAGGAAATTCAGGTGTATTTTGATCGCTACAAATTAGAGCGTGTTTTCTATAACCTGATTTCAAATGCCTTTAGATATACGCCAAAAGGAGGTGTTATTGCAATCAAAATAAGTCAGAACGCAGAAAACTTATTCATTGCGGTAGAAGATTCGGGGGTTGGAATTGCTCAGGAGCATATTGATAAAATTTTTGATTTATTTTTTGAAATTCCAACCCACAACAACGTTCAGAAAAATTACAATAAAGGCACCGGAATTGGGTTGTCGATTGTAAAAAACATTGTAAAACTTCATAAAGGAACCATAAATGTCGTCAACAAAAAAACGGAAGGTATCATTTTTACGGTCACACTTCCATTAGGGAAAGAACATCTTCGACCAGAAGAAATCATTAAGGATTTTAGAATCAGCGATGCTATTGAACAGTATACAGCACAACTAGTTCCTAATGAAACAACAGAACCGGAAGACATTGACGATTATGTAGTGAATGCCGAAAAACAAACGATACTACTTGTGGAAGACCATAAAGTACTGAGAGACTTCATGAAAAATCTGCTTAAAAAAGAGTATAACATTCTGGTTGCCGACAACGGAAAAACGGCCTTAGAAAAAGCCATTCAATATGTGCCTAATTTAATTATCAGTGATGTAATTATGCCTGAAATGGTCGGTACCGAGCTTTGTTCCAAAATAAAGGAAAACCTGAAAACCAGTCATATTCCTGTAATATTACTGACTTCACGATCCTCTTTGGTTTACAAATTTGAAGGATTGGAAAGTGGCGCTGATGATTATATCAGTAAACCTTTTAATTTAATTGAATTTAAACTCCGTATTAAAAATCTCCTCCATTCAACGGAACGATTAAAAGCAAAATTCTCAAGCGAAGACAATTTTGTTCCGGCAGAAATAACGGTATCTTCCATAGACGAAGCACTATTAAAAAAAGCCTTCCGTATTGTAGAGGACAATATCTCCAACGAGCAATTTGACATTCCTTTTTTCTGCTCCGAACTAGGAGTAAGTCGCACGATGTTATTTCTAAAAGTAAAAGCTTGGACGAACTTCACGCCAAATGAATTCATTCATGAAATAAGATTAAAACGAGCCGCCCAATTGTTGGAGCAAAACAAACTAAACGTTTCTGAAGTCAGTTATAAGGTAGGTTTTAACAACCCCAAATACTTTAGCAAATGTTTTCAAAAAAGATATGGAAAAACTCCGTCACAATTTGCTGACAAATTTTCTAAACCGTTGTCCGTATTTTAAAAAGTCCTTTATTTTCAGGGCTTAAAAAAGGGTGTCTGTATTTTTAGATACCCTTTTTTGTACTTCTATATCGCTTGTGCCTAATACATTTGTGGTATGAAAGTCAAAAAAACAAAATTCATATTACTCCAAATTCTCTTCATGATGCTGATAATAGGAATGAGTTTATTGCTTTTTTATTTTAGCTAACATTAACCTTTAAACCAAAAAATGAATGTTTACAAACCAAAAAATTAAGTCGTTTAAATGGTGTTTCCTCGTACTCTTTTTACTGGGAATTACTATTGTGAATGCACAGGAGAGAAAAGTCACCGGAAAAGTTACTTCCAGTGAAGACTTACTCGGGCTTCCTGGTGCTAATGTATATATCAAGGGATCTTCTGTAGGAGCCACTGCCGATATGGATGGGAATTATGCTGTTTTTGTTTCAGAAAAAAATGCTGTACTTGTTTTCAACTTTATAGGATATCAGTCGGTCGAAATTCCGGTCGGAAATAAAACCGTTGTCAATATTAGTCTAAAACCCGATACCAAAAATCTGGATGAAGTAATTGTGATCGGTTATGGAACCCGCAAAAAGAGCGACATTACAGGTTCTGTATCTTCTGTAACGGCAAAAGAATTAACTGCCTATCCCTTATTAAATGCAGAACAAGCTTTACAAGGGCGTGCAGCGGGGGTTTCTGTACAATCCAATAATGGTGGTGAACCGGGCGCTCCGATAAAAATCAGAGTTCGTGGAGGTACTTCGATTAATGCCAGTGGAGACGCGCTTGTTGTGGTGGATGGTTTTGCAGGGGTTTCTATGCCTGCACCTCAGGACATCGCCTCTATTGAAGTATTAAAAGATGCCTCAGCAACTGCTATTTACGGATCAAGGGGATCTAACGGGGTTATTATTGTTACCACCAAAAAAGGAAAACCGGGAAAACCGGTTATTGAATTCAGCAATTCAACTTCCGTACAATCTGTCAATAACAAATTGGATTTATTAAATGCCGATCAGTTTGTAGCGTACCGAAAAAGTTTTACTACACATACAGCAGGACCAGCAAACACAGACTGGCAGGATGTCATTTATCGTGATGGAATGATTTCGAATAATCAATTGTCTTTTTCCGGAGGATCGGAAAAAGTAAGGTATTACGTTTCAGGAAATTATTTCAATCAAAATGGCGTTGTAATTAATTCCGGAATTGATAAATACTCCATTGTAAGCAATTTAGAAGCCGATTTAAGCGACCGATTTAAAGTAGGTTTGAATACCTTTCAAAGCAAACAAAATAAAGAAGGAATTATTTCTCAAACCGGTGCAGGCGGAACCGGAGCTGCCGGTGTAATTGCTGCTGCTTACCGTTTTATGCCGGATCAGGGCATCTACAAACCTGACGGAAGCTATACTTCTACTGCTCCTATTGGGGATGATATTGACAATCCGTATGCAACAGCGATGGAAAATGTTTTAGAAACCGTTTCTGTAGTAAGCAGAAATAATTTCTTCGCCACTTATAAAATCACACCTGACCTCGAATTTAAAACCACTTTAGGTTTATCGGATTCCAACTCTCAAACCGGAAGATTTATTCCGTCCACTTTAATTGCAGGGAAAAATATCAAAGGAGAAGCTTCTGTAAGCAACAACCGAAATTCCTCCTTCCTGACCGAAAATTATCTGACGTATAAAAAAGAGATTATCACAAAAGGAATCCTGACTGTTCTTGGAGGGTACTCCTATCAGAAAAACAAAAACGAAACTTCTTTTGCGGCCTCAAGAGGATTTTTGACCAATACCAATTCCTATCATAATTTAGGGGCCGGAACAGTCTTTTTAAAACCGGATTCTTCTTTATCAGAAACCGAGTTGATCTCCGCTTTCGGAAGGCTAAACTTTGATTACGACGATAAGTACTTACTAACGTTTACGGCCAGACGTGACGGTTCATCGAGTTTCAGTAAAAACTATAAATATGGAACTTTCCCATCGGGAGCCATTGGCTGGAACATCGCTAAAGAACAGTTCTTAAAAGACAATAAAACGATTTCTAATCTTAAACTAAGAGCCAGTTATGGTGCTACAGGAAATCCTTCTATCGGTGCTTATTCTACGCTGTCCAGATTTTCTGAGATATATGATGTGAGTGGTGACGTAATTGTAAATGCAGTTCAATTAACATCATTGGATAATCCAAACTTAAAATGGGAGACTTCCTATCAACAAGATTACGGGATCGATTTAGGTTTGTTTGATAATCGCATAAGTTTAACCGCCGATTATTATAAAACGATTACCAAAGACTTGCTGTTCAACAGACCTTTACCGGGAGTTTCAGGAATTGCTTCGCAACTTCAGAATGTTGGAGAACTAGAAAATAAAGGTTGGGAATTAGGCATTAACTCTAAAAACTTTATCGGAGCCGATTTTACCTGGTCGACCAGTTTTAATATTTCATCCAACAAAAATAAAGTATTGAAATTAGCCGATAACAAAGACCTTCTTATCAACTCGACACCGGGGCATTTCCTTGCAACGGAATCTCAGATTTTGAGAGTTGGACAGCCGGTTGGTTCCTTCTTCGGATTTGTTTATGATGGTGTGATTCAACAGGGAGAAACCGTACTTCCGGGGAATTTTGAAACCGCTCCGGGTGGAGAAAAATTCAAAGATGTAAATGGTGACGGAAAATTAGATTCGAACGACAAGACCATTATCGGAAATCCAAATCCGAACTTCATCTTCGGTTTAAACAATGATTTCACCTATAAAAATTTAGACTTAAATATTTTCTTCCAAGGTTCAGAAGGGAATCAAATTCTGAATTATACTTTAATGGAATTGGCTTCAGGCAACAATAATGCAACAACAGAAGTTTTAGACGCCTGGACTCCTACGCACACCGACACCAATGTTCCGGCCAATGCAGCGAGAACCAAAAGAGTAACGTCAAGATTTGTATACGATGCAAGTTATATCCGTTTGAAAAACATCTCACTTGGATACAGCTTAAATGAAAAAATTGTTTCGAAAATGGGGCTGAGCAAAGTCCGTTTTTTCATCAGTGCGCAAAATATCTGGACCATTACCGACTATCCGGGTTCTGATCCGGAGGGCAATTATCTGAATGATACCAATGCCAGAAGTAATACCAATTTGGGTCTGGAATATGGAAGTTACCCAAATGTGAGAACATTTACGTTCGGATTTAATTTAAAATTTTAGTCAAATACCATCACTATCATGAAAAAATATATCGCTTTTATTTTCCTGGGAATATTCGCCTTCGGATGCTCTGATTTAGAAGAACATCCCGTAGGAATCATTCGTCCGGATAACTTTTTTAATAATACAGACGATTTGCAAGCTGCTGTAAATGGAAGTTTTGCCAACATAGCCCACAACAACTACTGGGGAAGAGAGTTTACCATTGCCCTGATGCTTAGAGATGATATGTCCGATATTGGAGACCGAACCACTCAGGCAGCAAGGATTGATGTAAACGATTTTAGAATGAACGACACCAATGCACTGGTTGCCAACTTCTGGCCACAATCGTTTATCATCATTGCCGCAGCCAATCAGGCGATCGAAGGCGCTAAAAAAACGCCCGGTGATCCTGCAAAAGTAAACGCCATTGTTGCTCAGGCTTATTTCGCACGAGCTTTTACTTACTATCATTTGGTTCGCATCTTTGGAGATGTTCCGTATATCGATTTTGCCGTAAACGAAGTTTCACAGGTCGATAAATTAAGCCGAACCAAAGAAGCAGTAGTATATGCCAAAATCATTGAAGATTTGGAATTTGCAAAAAAATGGCTGGACGACAAACCAAAAGTAAAAGCCGTTCCCGGAAAAGGAACTGCAGCAGGTTATTTGGCTTCGGTGTATTTAACTTTAGGAAATTATCAAAAAGCCTATGATGAAGCCAAATACGTTATTACCAATGAGGCAAAATTTGGTTTAGGGTTGGATGCCGATTTTCAGGATTTATTTAATGCTACAAAAGCAGCAACACTAAAAGAGCCTTTATTTACAATTGATTTTAACAACTTAACCTCCGGAAATTACGGTCAGGACTATACCGCCTTTTTTACAGGTTCCTTAAAAGATGACAGTTACAGTTACGGACAGGGGTTTTCTGTGGCTGTACCTTCTTTAAAAGTTTTTAACGACTGGGATCAGAGAGATTACAGAAGAGCGGTAAGTTTTGACACTATCATCAGAAAAAAAACAGGCCCGGGTGGTGCTTTGCAAATTTATCCGTCAAGCGATAACGAAAAAGCCCCACGCCCTCATATTGCCAAATACTATCGTTTTCCGGGTAAAGCAGGTGCTAACGGAAGAACTTCCCAACACAACTACATCACGATGCGTTATGCCGAGGTATTGCTAACGGCTGCTGAGGCTTTAAACGAAATTAGTCCGGGAACTTCAGAAGCGGATGGTTATGTAAACCGAGTGCGTGCCAGAGCCAGAAACAAAGCAGGCAGACAAGTTTCTTTTCCCGCAAATGTAACACCTGGATTATCTAAAACCGATTTCAGGAAAATGGTGGTTGATGAAAGAAGATTAGAATTGGCGTTTGAATACATTAGATGGTACGATATTAAAAGACTTAAAAATGGCCCTGAAGTATTTGGTCCAAATGGTTTTGAGCCTCACGCCAATTTTGATTCCAACAGAGATTATTTGTTCGCATTGCCGGGAACTGAGTTGGCGATAAATCCAAACTTAGCACCAAATAACCCTGGCTATTAAAACATTATATTAAATTTACTTATGACTAAAGTTAATCACATACTTTTTGTTCTTGGGTTTGCATGGCTGCTTACAGCGTGCAAATCCGGGAATAATTCTCAGACTAATGTAACTGCATCTTCCGGTAATCTGCTTGAAACCCGTTATAAAATGATGTTGGAATATCCCGTAGATTCGATGGCAATGCCACGCAGCATGACCCCGGAATCCAATCTCATAAAGAAAGTACCTTCGCGAGATTGGACCAGTGGTTTTTTTGCCGGAAACTTATGGCAATTGTATCGACTAACAGGCAATTCCGAATACAAAAAACAGGCAGAAAAGTGGACGCCATTCAGCAAAAAAGAAAGTGTAAATCGTGGCTCTCATGATGTTGGATTTAAGGTGTATTGTGCCTTTGGAGAAGGTTTAAAAGTAGTCGATAATCCGGAATACAAAAAAACGATTATCAAAGGAGCTGAAACCTTATGTACGCGTTTTAATGAAAATGTAGGTGCGATCCGTTCCTGGGATTTCAATAAAGACATTTGGGAATATCCGGTAATCATTGATAATATGATGAATTTGGAATTACTTTTTGAGGCTACTAAATTATCCGGTAACAAAAAGTATCAGGATATCGCCATCAAACATGCCAATACCACACTCAAAAATCAATTTAGAAAAGACAACAGCTGTTACCATGTGGTGGTTTACGACACCATTACGGGAGCTGTAAAAAAGAAAACGACTTTACAGGGATACAATGACGATTCGGCTTGGGCACGAGGTCAGGCTTGGGCGGTTTACGGATTTACCATGTCGTATCGTTATACAAAAGACAAAGCGTACATTGATCAGGCGGAAGCAACCGCAAAGTTTTTTATGACGAATAAAAACCTGCCCGAAGATGGGATTCCGTATTGGGATTTTAACGACCCTGGTATTCCAAATGCGGCACGTGATGTTTCTGCAGCCACCATTATGGCCTCAGCTTTATACGAACTTTATGGCTACACCAAAAACAAAACGTATCTGGCTTATGCCAACAAAGTAATCCAAACTTTAAATTCAGATCAATATATTTTAGACTCTAAAATCAATGCACCGTTTATCTTCGGTCATAGCACAGGAAACTGGCCCAAACACGACGAAATTGATGAGCCAATCATATATGCCGATTATTACTTTCTGGAAGCAGTATTAAGAAAAAAAGACTTATAACGTATGAGAAAATTATCTTACTGCTACAAATTTGTTTTTACATTCCTTTTTGTTTTTTATTTTGGTTGTAACAGTCTTTCTGCTCAGACCAATACCGATAGCCGTACCAAAACAAATCTCAACGACAATTGGCTTTATTTAGAAAACGGTACTGCAAACCTCAAAGAGGCACAAAAAGCAATCAATTGGGCTCCAATAAGTTTACCGCATAGTTGGAACAGCGAAGATGCAACCGATTTAATTCCGGGTTACAGACGGGATGCGAGCTGGTATCAAAAAATGCTCAACATCACAAAAATAGATCAAAACCGACGTTATTTTTTATATTTCGAAGGCTCCAATGTCACTACCAAAGTTTATGTAAACGGTAAAGAAGCAGGCGGTCATATTGGTGGTTATATTGGTTTTACAATCGATATTACAAATTATATCAAAGAAGGAAATAATGACCTTTTTGTGCGTGTAGACAACAGTTATGATATTGAAATTATTCCATCACAAAAAAGTGATTTTTTTATCTACGGAGGAATTACACGTGATGTTTGGCTGGTTTCTAAATACAAAAACAACATTGCCAATCTGAAAATTACAACTCCCGAAGTATCGGACAAAAAAGCGTCTTTAAATGTTAGTGCTTCAATAGAAAATCCGGAAGAACTAAAGGGACTTTCATTAAGTGTTATCCTTAAAAATCCAAAAGGAAAAAAAGTCGCAGTTAAAACCATTTCCGTTACCGATAAAACAGTAAACATAAGCTTTGAGAATCTTAAAAATCCTGAATTGTGGGATACTCAAAAACCTAATTTATATACGATCACCGCTGTGCTGTCAGAAAAAAATACCGTCAGAGACAGCACTAGCGAAAAAGTTGGTTTCAGATGGTTTGAGTTTAAGGATCACGGTGCTTTTTACCTTAACGGAAAAAGACTCCTGATTCGTGGCACACACCGACATGAGGAACAAGCCGGAGTTGGCGCTGCCATGAGTAATGCACAACATCGCGCCGACATGGAATCCATAAAAAAAATGGGCGCTAATTTTGTTCGTCTGGCCCATTACCCGCAAGATCCCGAAATCTACAAAGCCTGTGATGAACTTGGTCTTTTGGTTTGGGATGAATTGCCTTGGTGTCGTGGCGGAATTGGAGATGAACTCTGGAAAACAAATACCAAAAACATGCTGGTCGAAATCATCGAACAGAATTACAACCATCCGAGTATTATCATTTGGTCTTTAGGGAACGAAATGAACTGGCTTCCTGACTTTCCGGATGGAGACAATACCGAGAAAACCAATGCTTTTTTAAGTCAGCTGAATGATATTGCGCATCAACTTGATCCAAACAGAAAAACCGCAATTCGCAAGTATTATGAAGGCTCACAAATTGTAGACGTCTTCTCCCCTTCTATCTGGTCAGGCTGGTACTCCGGCAGCTACAAAAGTTATCAAAAGGCAATTGATGTTTACAAAAAAGAATACAAGCATTTTATTCATGCCGAATATGGTGGTGACAGTCATGTTGGGCGTCACAGCGAAAATCCGATCACCGGCGAAAACATTATAAAAGCGGAAGGCTGGGAAGAAGCCATCGTGCAAACCAAAGTAGCCAATATTGCTCAAATTGGCGATTGGAGCGAAAATTATATCGTAGATTTATTCGACTGGCATTTGCATATCTCTGAGAATGATCCAACGTTTGTGGGAAATGTGCAATGGGCATTTAAGGACTTTGCAACACCGTTACGCCCCGAAGACGATATCCCATACATGAACCAAAAAGGACTGGTAGACCGAAACGGAATTCCAAAAGATGCCTATTATGTCTTCAAAAGCTACTGGAGTGACGAGCCTTTCACGTACATCGAATCACACACTTGGACTGAACGCCAAGGGCCTGAGAATATGCCAAGAGTTTTAAGTGTTTTTAGCAATTGCGAAAAAGTGACTTTGTTTCACGACGGAAAATCACTGGGTGAAAAACAAAGAAATACCACGGTTTATCAGGCATGTGGTTTAACCTGGGACGTTACTTTCAAAAAGGGAGAAAATACGTTAATTGCCATTGGAAAAGACAAAAGCGGAAAAACGGTCTCGGATACTATAAAAGTAAACTATCGATTTATTAAAAATGAAGCAGCTGTTTCTTTACAATTGTCTTCGGAAAAGTTAAAAAACGGAAATTATCTGGTAACCGCTATTGCGATAGACCACAACAATTTACGTTGTTTAGATTATGAAGAGAGTGTCTATTTTCAATGTTTGAAAGGTGGAAACACAATCAAAAATCAAGGAACACCTACCGGAAGTGAATCGATTCGAATGGCTAATGGAAAAGCTGCAATAGAGGTAGTTCCAAATGGCACCGGAGCTCCGATTGAAATGACCGTTTTAAATCAGAATTTTAAGGGCGAATATTTAAAAATACAACCATGATAAAAGTGGAAGTGAATAATTTTAACCGCAAAGTGCGATAAGAAAAAGGGCTAAGGCCACTAAGGTTAAACTTGTGGCCAACTTTTACTTTGCAAAACTTAATGCTCTTTGCCGTTATTTTAAAGCCTGAACTTAATTAATATTTAAATTATAAATCATTGTTTATCAGCATTTAAAATACTTTTTTTTATCTCCTACCAGGTCAGAAAAAGACCTTGCAGGAAAACCGTACTATTTAAAAATTAGCAACTTAATACCATAACTCCGGTTTAAAGCATTTTAACAAACCCATCTAATGATACTAAAAATGAAAAAATTACTAACCCTATTATTTCTTACCTCTTCTGTTTTTGGGTTCGCACAGAATTTAATCTCCAACGTCTCCAACAGAAATACCACTTCGTTAAACGGGGTTTGGAATTACATTGTTGATCCTTACGAAACGGGTTACTATAGTTTTCACCATGATGTTTATGACAAACAGGCCAAACCTTCAAATGCGGCTTATTTTAATAATTATCATGCCGTAAACAAACAGGAATTAGTAGAATATAATTTTGATACTTCTCCCAAAATAAACATCCCGGGAGATTGGAATTCGCAGGTTCCGGAACTAAAATATTACGAAGGAAATGTATGGTTCAAAAAATCTTTTGATTACGATTTAAAAGAAAAAAAACGTCTCTTTGTCTACATTGGCGCCATTAACTACAAAGCAGATGTCTATTTAAACGGTAAAAAATTAGGCACACATGAAGGAGGTTTTACACCCTTTAATTATGAAGTTACCTCAATTGTAAAACCAAAGGACAATTATTTAGTAATTAAAGTAGACAACACCCGACACAAAGAAGATGTTCCGACACTAAATACAGATTGGTGGAATTACGGCGGAATTACGCGCGATGTTACCTTAATCGAAGAATCAGCATCTTTTGTAGAAGATTATACGATTCAATTGGACAAAAAGAATCAAAACAAAATTTCCGGTTTTGTCAAAATCAATAACTTAAATCCGGAACAGAATGCGGTCACCATCACCATTCCGGAATTGAAAATTAAATACAAAGCTAAAGTAAGTCCGGATGGCATTTTGAAATTTGAAATTCCGGTCAAAAACGTTTCTTACTGGTCTCCCGAAAATCCAAAATTATATCAGTTGGGCATTGATTTTAACGGTGAAAAACTAGAGGATACCATTGGCTTTAGAACGATCGAAACACAAGGCGACAAAATTCTGTTAAACGGAAAACAGCTCTTCTTGCGAGGGATCTCCATTCATGAAGAAAATGCCAAAGGCGGACGTGCCAATTCTGAAGAAGATGCCTTGCGTTTGCTTAACTGGGCTAAGGAATTAGGTTGCAATTATGTACGTCTTGCACATTATCCGCATAACGAAAACATCATCAGAATGGCCGATAAACTGGGTTTGATGGTTTGGGAAGAAATCCCCGTGTACTGGACCGTAGAATTCACCAGAAAAGAAACCTACAACAATGCACAAGAACAACTAACAGCTGCCATTACTAGAGATAAAAACAGAGCTTGTATTATCATTTGGTCTATGGCTAATGAAACACCAATTTCTGATGCCAGAAATACCTTTATCCAAAATCTGGTTGCACATACCAAATCATTAGACAACACGAGATTAATCAGTGCGGCCCTATTAACACAAACAAATGACGGATTTGGAACTATAAATGATGCCATTGGCGAATCCCTGGATATCATTTCCTTTAACCAATATTTAGGCTGGTATGGTGGCAATCTGGAAGATGCGGAAAAAGTGCTTTGGAAAACCAAATACAACAAACCCGTTATTGTCTCTGAGTTCGGAGGAGATGCAAAAGCTGGCTTGCATGGCGACAAAAAAGAACGCTGGACCGAAGAATATCAAGAATACTTGTACATTCAGAATCTTAAAATGATCGAAAAAATACCTCATCTGAGCGGATTAAGTCCTTGGATTTTAGTTGATTTCAGATCTCCAAGAAGGCTGTTACCGGGAATTCAGGACGAATACAACCGAAAAGGCCTGATCTCAAACGAGGGTCAGAAGAAGAAAGCTTTTTACATTATGCGCGATTGGTACGAAAAGAAGAAAAAGGAATAAGATTTTAGTTTTTCTATACATAATTCTCTTATTTTTGTATAAACTACATTAAAAATACTACATTATGAAAAACTTTAGTTTACTTACCCTTCTCTTATTATTTGTCTTTTCTGTTAACGCTCAAGAGGTTAAATTCCCTGCTTTGGATGCCAGTCCGGCAGATATTGCTTATTTCCCGAATAAAGCGGTAAAGTTTAAAAAAACCGACACTACACTTCCGTCGATAAAAGTGATTTATTCAAGACCATCAGCTAAAGGTCGCTCCATTTTTGGTGAATTAATTCCTTTTGGTGAAGTATGGCGTGTAGGGGCAAATGAAAATACAGAGATTAAATTTTACAAGCCGGCTACAATCAATGGTATTGCAGTTCCTGCAGGTACTTACAGTCTTTTTGCCATTCCTGAAAAAGACAAATGGACCGTTATCATCAACAAAGAAATTGACTTATGGGGTGGATATGCTTACGATCAAAGCAAAGACCTGGTAAGAATTGTGGTTCCGGTTAAAGCCATAACAACTCCGGTAGAGGCGTTATCGATTGCTTTTACAACTCAGGGTGCAGTTACCAATTTGGTTATTGGCTGGGATAAAACAACGGTTGAAGTTCCGATTACGCTTAAGTAAGTTGAACTAAACTTCTAAAATAAAAAAGAGACACTAAATTTATTAATTAAGTGTCTCTTTTTTTTATAACTTTCGTTAATTAACTAACAAGCAATATTTTAAAACCAAAATAATGAAAAAATACTATTTGCAGCTGTTATTATTATTGACGATTTATTCCGGTTATTCACAACAAAAATTCAAAATTACATACGAACAATTAAAAGAATATGAAGGTATTTATGAATATGTAAATAAAGGAACTCTTAAAATAGCGGCTTCACCTAAAGACACCGTTTTATATGCCATTATTAACGAAAGCAAATACAAATTAAAAGCAATTGATAAAGATGTTTTTCAAAACATGTCCAACGAAAAAGTGACTTTTTTGAGAAAAGAAGGAGCTGTCACCGGTTATGCTTCAGAAGGAACTACTTTTAATTTAATTACAAAAAAGGTCATTTTCCCCAAAGAAATGTGGTACGCAAGACCAAATGCAAAAGACTTTAAATACGTCTATGTACAGCCCAAACAAGATACAGACGGACTACCGACAGGAAATCTTGATTATACCGGATTAGACAAGTCTTTATTGAATGAAATGATGCAAAAAATTGTAGACGGTAGCTTTCCAAACGTCCACAGTGTTTTGATTATAAAAGATGGAAAATTGGTATTTGAAGAGTATTTTTATGAATACAATAAAGCCAAACTACACGAGTTAAGATCTGCCACCAAAAGTTTTGTTTCTGCCCTCACCGGAATCGCCATTGACAAAGGGTATATAGAAAACAAAGAGGTCACTGTACTTTCCTATTTTCCCGAATATACTTTTAAAAATCTTACCGAAGACAAAAGACTGATTTCAATTAAAAATCTTTTGACCAATCAAAGTGGTTTAGATTGTGATGTAAGTAATGCTAAATCAGAAGGAAATGAAACGGTAATGAATTCTTCTCCCGACTGGATACAATATACCTTAGACTTACCAATGGTAGACGTGCCGGGAGGAAAAGGAATGTATTGTTCCGGAAATCCAATAACACTAGGTAGAATTATCGAAAAAGCGACCAAAATGACGTTGCCGGATTTCGCCAAACAAACCCTTTTTAAAGATATAGGGATTAAAAATTTTACCTGGAATTTTAAACCAGACGCCTCAAGTGCTGAAACCTTTTGCCAACTCTATTTAAACTCAAGAGATATGGGAAAACTAGGTTTACTTTACCTTAATCGAGGTATTTGGAATGGTAAACAGGTTATTTCTACTGCTTGGGTAAAAGAGTCCTTAACCAAACAATCTGTTGTTCAAGGCGTAAATTATGGTTATTTATGGTGGCTAAAATATATAGATGTAAACGGCGTACGCTACAATGGGAAAGCAGCACAAGGAAACGGCGGTCAAAAAATTTACATTTGGGAAGAGCAAAATATGGTGACCATTATTACCGGAGGCAATTACAATTCACAATCCCCAAGCGACGAAATCATCCAAAAATATATACTACCTTCTTTCAATAAAAAATAAAATTAAGAATCAATTATTTTTATTGGTTACAATTGGTACAATTAAGTTTTGTACTTTTATGAATAGCATACTATTAAATGCCTAACTTAAACAAAAATTATATGGGAAAATTTGTAATTACTACAAGAGCGAACGGTGAATTTCAATTTAATTTAAAAGCCGGAAACGGTCAGACTATTTTAACCAGCGAAGGTTATACTACAAAGGCTGCCTGTACAAACGGAATCGAATCTGTAAAAACGAACTCTCAGGATGATGCCAGATATGACAGAAAAGAATCCAGCAACGGAAAACCTTATTTCAATCTAAAATCAGGTAATGGCCAAATTATCGGGGCAAGTGAGATGTATGAAAGTACTGACGCCAGAGAAAATGGAATTGCTTCAGTAAAAACAAATGCTCAGGATGCTGCAACAGACGATCAAACGGCATAAATAACAACTATCAAACAAAAAAAGGGCTTGAAAATCTAGTGTTTTCAAGCCCTTTCTCTTTGTATTTAAATAGTATCGGAGCACATTTACGAAAATGTACCGATGGTATAAATTAAAAGAATTAATCCTCCAATATTTCACAGGCAAAACCCAAATTTATGATTTCGTTTTTGATAACTGGAATTTGTACCGTTTCAATATAATCGACGCGCAAAATTTTATCACAATCTTCCAAATCAAAAATAAATGAAGCGTTTGGAAATATTCTTTTAAGCATTTTTAAAATTCTGTTGGACTGTCTTTTTGAATTCACATTTGTTTTGAAAATCTCAATCATGATTTTTCTAATTAATGGCTATTGATGCAATTAATCTTGGCTCAATTACGCCTAAAAGGTTAAGTCATCTGTTTTTATTATTCTAAAATTCAATGAAGCTGTTCTAATTTTGATCCATTTTGATTTTGCTTAAAATTTTATGATCAATATAGAATGTCCCAAACGGAACTATACAAGCCAAAAGAACTTTCCATGTTGTGGTTTTAAACTTCCAATTCTGCTCAACACCAACACTTAAGGTATTGAATATAAAAAGCAGAAATAACGCCCCATGAATAGGCCCTATCGCTTTTGTCCCCGCAGGATTATCAAAAAAGTACTTTAGCGGAACTGCTATAAAAACTAAAATCAATAAAGATACGCCTTCAAGAAGTCCCAGAATTCTTAATCGGCCAATGTTTGTTTTGAAAAAATTTATCATAATTATCTAAAAAAAGGTCTGTTTGCTAATGGAGAGAATGGCCACGGAATGGCTATGAAGATGATACTTATTGCAAGGGAAAACCAAAAAAGTATCGTTTTGAATTTGTCTTTGTCGGTTTGTTTGCGTTTTGCAACTGCCGATCCAATTGTAATCATAGCGATGGCAACAAGCATTAAAACCATATGGATTACACCGAAAAAAAAGGTGCTTAAATCTTTTGATCCCTCCGTAAAATTGTTCCAGTAATATTTAATTATGGGACTTTGAGAGTACAAGACAATTCCGATCATTAATTGTACGTGTGCAATGGTTGCGGTCCAATGTCGTACCAGATTATCCTTTTTAGAAAAGGGTGAATTATTTGTAAAACCCCGGTATGCTCTGATAATAGAGTAAAATAAACTTAAAAGCACCAGCCATCTTACGACGGAATGCAGAGATAGTAGTATTGGGTACATTGTTATCTTTTTTAAAATAATAATGCAAATATAAATCAAAAACATACTAACTAGTATGTTTTTGAAACTAGTTTTTTTCCAAACTTTTCAAGTAGCATTTAAGCTCTTCTAAATAAGCTACATAACAATCATTATTATCAAAAAGTTTTCCCAAATTTCGAATTCCCCAATAGCCAGACAAAACAAAAAGAGTCACTTGTTCCTCATTAACTTCGGGTTTAATAGCTCCCGAATCTTTACCTTTTTTTAAAGCAATTTGCATCGCCTCTTTCACCTCAGCCGAAAGCTTAAAAAGGGCTTCACCAAACTGCTGGTTTATTTGCGGCATTTCCTGAGTCAAATTTCCCGCCGGACAACCGTATTTTCGAAGTAGAAAAGAATTCTCTAACAATAAATACTGCATCATTTTATAAATGTCGCTGACTGCATCCTTAGAATTCAACAATGGTTTTACAAAATCTTCCTGCATTAACGGATACATAATCTCGTTAATAACGGCCAATCCCATTTCGTCTTTATTTTTAAAATGATAAAAAAAAGCCCCTTTGGTTACATTAGTGGTTGCAATTATGGTATCAATACTGGTCGCCTGATATCCCTGAGTATAAATTAACTCAAATGATTTTTGGAGAATCGAAAGTCGTGTAGAAAGTGCTTTTTTCATAAAAGATACCAATTAGTATTCTTTACAAAGAAATATAAAATAGAGGAGCTTTACAAATCTGTAAATTAGGGCATATTGGGTCCGATATCCATTTCTTTAAATAGCACAATAAAAAAGTAACTTTGAAAATTTCATTAAAAATTCTACATGGGATTCCTGTCGGTTTGTTTCTCCTAAAGTTGCAGAGTCTCGAAGTTAAAAAAATCAGAACAAAACTTGGCGCCTCTGCGACTTTGCGAGATTTTTGCTACCCCACAACTTTTGAACTTTATCTGAAAAATAGTCTCTGCTCGGTCAACTTCTTTCGCATTATAAAACAAAAAACCCGACAGCTTTATAAAAACTGTCGGGTCTTATTTTTGAATACAAATATTATTTTTTTGATTCTTCGATAGAAACTTTTCTAAACTCTTTTAAAAGTTTTTCAATTTCTAAAGTTGATTTACGTGCTCTTGGTCCAGCAGCTTTAACACCTTTCTCAGTTAGTGCTTCTGCTTCTGCTTTGAATGTGTCGATTTCGGCGTTGATTTTTACTAATAGATCGTTCATGCTTATACTTATTAAATTAAGGCGCAAAAATAAAAGTTTGCTAGATAGATAACGCAAGTTTAATGTTAAAATTATGCCAGTTTTTACCGTACCGCTTAATATTAAATTAACCTGCAACACTTGCTCTTAATTATCAATCAATTACATAAAAAATAAGCTCCGAATTTGTTGCAGTTTTTTTCAAAATTTTCTCTCTCACGCCATCTATTTCGGTTAATTCTTACCATTTTCCACCGATTTCAGGATAGTCTTATTAGTTGTTATCTTCAAAAATTACAGAAAAGCGATATAGAAATACCTCCTCATACAATGATTAACCTGGAGTCTAGTCTATTTAATGGGTTATTACTTTTTTTAAAACGTTTGGCAATTTGATAAAGTGTCGCAAAACCTCGTAGAGCTACAAGCGAAAAAAAGCCACAGATTAAAGGATTAAAAGGATTAGATAATCTGCGCTATTCTTTTTAATCTCAAGCAAAAAAACAATTCGCGCAAATTGGTGTAATTCGTGGCGCAAAAAGTTAGCGACGAATTACACTAATTAACTCATTCTAATTGACTTTTTAGCTTGGGATTTGGAATTTGGAATTTGAAATTTGAAATTTGAAGTAGCTGCAAATTTCCCAGAAAAAAATAAACCAAGAATACTATCACATATCTTGGTTTTTAAAATGCTCTCGTATTCTTAAACAAACCAACTACGAGCCAGAAAAAGCAATCCAATTTTTAAAAAAAATGTACAATTGGTTTTCTACCACAGCTGAATCCAAAAAAGATTCTATTAGTCGTTGTTTAAAATTTAAAGCCTTTTTAAAGTTGTATCTTAAATCTGCCATCAGATCAATACCCGTTTTTGAACCATCCAAAAGCACTACACCACTGAATTCTTCAAGAAAGGCTGTTCTTGCAAATAATTGCTCATTAAAAACGCAGACTAAAACATTTGTTTCTCTTTTATATACTTTTAATAAATTGACCAGTTCAATTTTGTTATATACTACAAATATTAAACCATCAAAATTCTCATCTTTGATTGCATCTTCTGTCAAAAGAGAATGGTCAACAAACTCAAATTCCTGACGCAATTTCTTTTTAAACATTTTCACAAATACTTTATTGGTATCACAGACCAAAACAGTTCTCTTTTCCATTGATTTCCTTGTATTAACTTTAGCCCGGTGGCTAAATATTTTTATTCAATTATTATCACTAACTACATCTCGTTTTAAAGCATAAAACGCTCCTATTCAAGATTTTAAATTTTCATAATTTCAGTCACATTATTCTCAACAAAGGCAATTAAATCACTCAGATTTCTACCATTCTTGCATCTATTTGAAATAGATATAATGTGCTGATCAGTATCTTTCACATATAAAAAAAAGAAATCTTTGGTCAAGACTGCTTTTTCAATTTGGCTCCATTTATGGACAAAAGCACCTATCGGAGAATTTACACGGATGTTCGAATTAGTAAAATTGAGTCGGTACTTCCCTATGAAATTAGTATACCCCTCTAATTTTCTCATTACCTTAAAAATGACTTTGCAGATGGTATTTACAAATGCATAATGAAATACAAAAAACGACACCATCAGCACTGAACTTCTTAAATACCATTTTAAAACATCATCATCACTTTTCAAATTAAAAAAATCAAAAAAGATGAAACCTACTAAAGCGATGGTAAAAAGAACTGTAACCCTTTCTTTGTATAAACGTTTAAAATACATCTTATTCAGTTTTTGTATTTCAGTAACATTTAGTTCAAACTCTATAGAAATTTTAGACGTATTCATATTCTTGACATTACTAATTAGTACATTTTATATTTTCTGATTTAAGTATTTCATTAAAACAGTATGCAAAATTAGAGGCCAGAACAAGTTTCAAATTACCCCCTTACGACATATAAATATCAGAATAAGACTTTAATTATTCAAACATAAAACACTGTAAATCAGCACTAAAAACCACAAACAAAACACTTATCAATTAAAATGCAACACTAATAAATACATCAAAACATCTTAACTTTTTATTAAAGAACTTTGCGTATGATAAAATATAAATACATACCATAATTATATTTTAAATAATAGAATGTTTTGTGACAGACAATTATATTAGAAATGGCGAAGGTGTCGGAGAAGAAAAGATTTTAAATAAATAATGAATTCTTTTGCTTACGAGTTAGGAGTAAAAAATATTTTTTGTAAAACAATAGAAATACCACATGAAAACAATTGAACACTCTTATAGTGCTGACTTAAGTTGGGTACAACATTTAACAGAACAATTTGGAGGAAAAGTAGAGGGTAACTTTATAAATGTTCCTGAGGATATCCACACTGGAATCCGTTATTTCCTTGAATGTGAAGAAGGAATTGTAGCCTATTATGTCAATGTAAAATACCATCAAGACGTACTCTTTACTCAAAAAAACTCAAGAAATGATTTTATAGCATTGTACTATGATCTTACTGAAGGTGACGCCAGTTTAGAAACCAATAATACAATCTTCGATATAGGACGATGGAAATATAATTTGGCTGTAATTGACGGCTCACTTCTAACTGATTTTCACGTCAAGTCAGGAAGTAATACCTATGCCCTTTGCATATTTATAAAAAAGAACGTCCTTAATACATTTGTTAAAAACAATACTCTTTTTTTTCCCGATTTACAAAAGCTTATCGATCCCGAAAAAAATACGATTATCAGAATTGACAGGATTGCTGATGAAAGTTACCATATATTAAATGACTTGCGCAAACTAAATGCCGGTGGGCCAGTTTTTGATCTAAATCTTAGGGCTACGGTACATCTTTTAATGTCTAGTTATATAAAAAAAATAGCACTTGATAAGTTTGTTATTCAAACTGTTAAAGAAACAGATCTTAAAAAAATAATAGCCATTCAAATGTTTCTAACTGAAAATATTGAAGGTGCTTTTCCTACTATTGCGGTGATGGCAAAAAATGCAAAAATGTCTGAATCAAAATTCAAAAATTTATTTAAAAAAGTAACCGGCTTAACACCAAACTCCTTCTTTCTGAATAATAAGCTCCTTCTGGCAAAAGAACTTCTTGAAAGCAGACAATTGTCAATCTCTCAAGTTTCAGATAAACTTCATTTTAGTAATAACTCCTATTTCTCTTCAAAATTTAAGGAGCATTTTGGAGTTTCTCCAAAGAATTATATTAAACAATTATAATCTTAAATGTCGCCACTAATGAAAAAAATAGCTCTTTCATATAACCTGACACCCGAATGGCATCAAGCGTTAGCTCAAGAAATAAGCGCTGAACTTATTGATGGAAAAATAATTGTTATACCGGAAGCACTTGGTGAGGGGCATTCCTACTTCACCCAGATAACTCCGGGGATTTCTGCATTGTTTATTGATTTTGTTTTAACCAAACCAATTGAAGTAAATCGATTAAAATCAGAAAATGATTTATATATTTTTCACTTCGATTTAAGTGATTCTCCCAATTCAATAGAAATTGATGCTGTAGAGTATCAAATCGATTCTTTTGAAAATCCGAGTTTCACTATTTCAAACAACAAGATAGAAAGCGCTTTCAGACCTTTAATCAATAAACGAACAGTAGTATTACAACTACTAGTTGACAAAAAAGTATTAAATGAATACTTAAGAGCAGATACGATTGAAGAATATACCAAACGAAAAAATGAAGCGATGGGAAACTCCCATCACTTTTTTGATACTATTGACAGCAATAGCAATTTATTACTGAAATCAATTAAGGATAAATCAATTTCTGATCTTTCATTTGACTCTTTTTTAAAAGGTATTTCATTAAAACTGCTGGGTAATTTTATAATTCGATGCGAAAATTCATCAGCAGTACAAAGTGAAGCAACCAGAATTGAACTGGAAGCGGTTGCAAAAACAAAAAACTATTTTTTGGATAATCTGACCAATTCGTTTCCTACCGTAAGTTTTTTATCCAAAATGGCTGGTATGTCTCCCTCCAAATATAAAATACTATTCAAAAAACAATTCAATAATTCCCCTAAAAATCTCTTTCTTAAAAAAAAAATGATACTGGCGAATGATCTTTTAAAAAGTGGGAATTATAATACATTGACAGAGATTGTGTATGAATTAAATTACACCAGACTCAATCATTTCCGATCCAAATATTATACTTTCCATCACAGAAAGCCTTCAGAAGATTTTGTAAGAAAGACCTACCAGACAAATAACAGAAGATATGCCAGTTAAACTCTAAAACGAGTACTAGGATAAAAATACAACTTGTTATCTAATACTTTTTTGGAGTTTAACCAGAGAAGGATCATCCAAAAGTTTTATTTGATTGATCACAATTTTAGCAATTTCCGTTGCTCCCAATAAGGAAAGATGTGTATCATCGTTTTTCTCTTCTTTATAATAAGGTACTTCTCCGGCTTTAAAATGCAAATGAAGTAATTTTGATTTTTCTACTCCGTAAGATTGTTCTAATAATTCAGTGTAATATTCTAAATCTATATACGGTACTTTATATTCCTGTGCAACCAGTCGTGTTTCTAATGGATAATCACCGTGGGTCGGAATCAATACACCTTGCTCGTTAAAATTTCGTCTGGCAATTGAACTTAGCAGTATAGGCACGGCTCCTTTTTCTCTGCTTTCCTTTACAAATCGGATTAAATTATATCGGTATGCGGTATGTGGATTGGTGTATCGGGCAGAATCTCCCGTTTTCTCATCATTATGGCCAAATTCTATAAAAACATAGTCTCCAGTTTTAAGTTTTTTATAGATAGAATCCCAACGTTTTTCGGCGATAAAACTCTTTGTACTTCGGCCATTTACTGCTTTGTTTTCTACCAGAATATTGTCTTTAAAAAAGGGTTGCAAAACCTGCGCCCAACCGTGTTCGGGATTTTTATCGGGATCTTTTTTATTGGCCATGGTAGAATCACCAATACAATAAACTGTCGTTTTTTGTGCCAGACAACTCATGGAAATTAAGAATATGAAGGATAGATAATAGTTCATTTTATTTAAAAATTAGAGTTTTACCGCAAAGCCAACGTGTGTTAAGCGTTTACAAAAGTGGAGTTATTTTTTTCTCGCAAAGACGCAGAGTCGCAAAGTATTTTCTAAGCTTTAATACTGAGAACCTCTGTAACTTTGCACCTTTGAACCTCAAAAAAACTCATTTCGCTGCGGAGGGAACCGTCGCTCTTTTACCAATAAAAACATCACTCATGATCACATTTTCTGCATTTTCATTAGAAAGGGCATTTTTTACTTCTTTTATTTCGATATTGTTTAGAAACACATTTCGAATCTTCTTCTCGGGAAATCCCTGAATGACTATTCCTGATTCTGTTGCTTTATTACAGGTGATAGCAGAAAAATGTATATTTGATATATCCGACTGGAAACCTTTTCCTTCTCCATGATAATTTGCTGTTATATACAAACAATCTTCTACTTCATCCAGTTGGATATTTCTGACATGGATATTCTTAATGAATCCACCCCGATCTGCATTGGTTTTTATGTAAATTCCTCTTTTTAAATAACCAACCGCTTTGCAATTCTCTACATAAACATTCTGGATTCCGCCTGACATTTCGCTTCCCAGGACAACTCCGTGAAGTCCTTTAAAATTGCAATTTCTGATTACTATATTCTCGCTTGGAGTAACCGAATTGGCTCTTCCTTCATGATCTCTTCCTGCTTTAATGGCAATGTTATCATCTCCGTTATCAAAAGTTACATTTTCAATTAGAACATCTTTTGCGTACTCCGGATCGATTCCGTCATTATTGTAATTCAACGATTTATAATGGACTCCACGAACGGTAATACTTTCTGATTTTAACAGATGCAAACACCAAAATGGTGCATTTTCGATATGAATGTTTTCTACCAAAATATTTTTACAATTAAAAAACTGAATCATTTGTGGCCTCAGGAAAAAACCTTCTCCAAACTTTCTGTCTTTTAATGCAACTGCATTGTGATTCATTTCACGACTTCTGTTTTTCCCTTCCGTTTCTTTGGCTTTAAAACTTTTCCAGACCTTCCCTCCTTCTCCGTCTATCGTTCCTTCGCCCGTTATCGCAATATTAGTACATTCATAAGCATAGATTAACGGACTGTAATTGTAAAGCATTGTTCCTTCCCAGCTTGTCAAAACCATTGGCAAATAGTCTTTCGGGTTATCACTAAATTTAATCTTTGCCCCTTTTTCAAGTCTAAGATTGACATTACTGACAAAGTGAATCGGTCCATTTAGTTTATAGATTCCTTTAGGTACAATTATGGTTCCTCCCTTATTCTTTTTGCACAATGCCATGGCTTTATCAAAAGCCAATTTTGTATTGGTAACAGAATCCCCTTTTGCTCCTAATTCCAAAATATTAATTTGGAAGGAAGGAAAAACCGGTAATTGAATTCGGTTTACAATAGCATCTACTTCTGCAGTTGGAAATTCCGCTTTCTGAGCGAAAGAACTGCAAGAAATTAATAAAATAAGGAGGTATTTAAAATTCATTTGTATTTACTTTTATGAAAACCGGATTTAGTTTGAAAACCAGTTTGGTACTGTGTCCTGAAGTATATTTTCTATTGTATATTTTTCTGCTTCTTTTTTGGAAAGCTGATGCGACCACAGCACTCTTTTTTGGGGTTGATATCCTTCTCCCTTGCAATTGTACTCGGCATAAAAGGCTTTTTTTTCTGCTTCGGGTTTAGACCAGTTTTGCCAGCCTTCGGGTCTTATATGGTTCCCTATATCACAATTTATAAATACTGTTTTTGCATAAATTCTCCATGGTCTTCCCAGATAAACTGCCGTTGCTACAGGATCAGCGGTTAGTCTGCAGTTTTTGAAAACAAAACCAAAGGCCGTCCCTTCTGGAGTTGAAGCGGCGGTAATAAAAGAATCTTTGATGCTATGGATTGTACAATTTTCAAATAAAGTTGTTGCATTTCCAAAAATAAAATCGGTTGTTCCTTCAATATAACAATCCTTAAAATACTGTTTGGCATTTTCCCCCGACAGGTATAAAGTATCCTGATTTCCAAGTATCAAACAATTCGAAATCTGAACACGATTGGCCACAACAGACAACGCAATCGCCTGACCATTGTCTCCCGAAGTATTTTTAATGGTTAAATTGAATGCCGAAAAATCATCCCCTTCAACCAAAACGGTGTAGGTGTAAAAAGTACTGTTTCGTCCTGAATTTATCTTTGCGAAATTGTCGTCAAATGCGATGATCGTATTTTCTTTACTTTCGCCTATTAAAGTCAAATGGGTGTTCCATTCCGGGATTCTCACTTTTTCGGTATAAATTCCGTTTTTTATAAAGAGGGTTACTTTTTCATACGGGAAGGACGGACAGGCATTTACTGCTTCCTGAATTTTAATAAAATCTCCCGTTCCGTCCTGAGCCACCGTAAAATAATGTTCTTTTTTCTTTGAAGGAGTTACAACTGTCTCCATTCTCACTCCGTTTTTTGCTGCCCATCCGGCATATTTTTTAAGAACTTCTTTGGGCTCATCTGTATACCAGGCATAACCATTTCGACGCTCGGAGCCGATTTGATCTAAAGATTTCTTTTTAATTCCGTCACGATCACAGAAGAAAGGTTCGTTTGTATCCAATTCCATAAATCTTGCCCAAATTGGTGCTCCGTTTGACGTAACTATCATTTTCTTCTCTATGATTTTTCCGTCGTCATTTAGTACCCGTTTTTCTTCGAGATTGGTAATTTTAGTTTTTTCAAACCACGCCTGGGCACTTTTTACAGCAGTACTAATTTCCGCAGAGGGGCTCTCTATTGACATTAATAACAAGGTAATTTTAGCTGATTCTTTTCCGCTTAAAGACGGAAGTTCATAGGCTCTTGCTTTTGCCGGAGTCAACGTTATTTCATCATACTGTGCGCACCAGGCGGTTAATACTCCGTTTTGTCTGTATTGTGTTTTTAGGATACAATCTATACCTTTATTGAAGGCTTTTTTAGTTTTTTCAACTATTTCATTTGATGGTTTAATGCTATAAAAATCTGTTCTTTCACTAATTTGTTTTAGAACATTCAGAATATTAACCATCGAATCATCATTGTAGGTGATATGGGTGTAATATCCTTTTTTCAACGGATAAAATTGCGGCCATCCTCCATTTGCGTATTGTGCTTCAAGTAAATAATTGATTCCTTTTAAAAAAGATTCTTTGTATCGTTCGTCTTTGACCTCAGCATACATTCTAGACATAAAAAGCATCTCTTGACAAGTCGCACCGTTATCTGTTGTAGTTTCTAATGCTGTTTTTTTAAGCGCAATCAGATCCTTTTTTTGCTGAGAAGTTAATTCCTGTTGCATTTGTATGTTCTTGGGCCATCCGCCAATATCTCTTTGATACAACAACACATTTTCCGCTATTTTTTGGGCTTCAACAGAGGCAAACCAGACAGCACCATTTTTACGAATAATATCCGACCAGTTTTTATAGGTGTTTTGAGCATTTGCTACAAAACCTGTGACTAATAAAACTAGTAGTATTATTATTTTTTTGAGTATCATTTTTAATTTGTTACGTACTTAAACCCGACAGGTTTGAAAAACCTGTCGGGTTTAGAAAAATTTAATATTTTATCTGTTTAATTCCAGGGCTGCCAGAATAAAGGGGCCGGTTGCTTTTGGGTCATTATCCTTTTTTTTCTCGTTTACATAATAGTCATATGAACCGTCACGATAGGGTTTTCCTCCTAGACCAGCTACCTGACAGGCTTGAGTAAGTGTAATTCCACCATCGGCATCTGTTTTAATTAATTGTTGAGTCAGACCATCAAAGGCTTTGTTCGCCAGTTTTTTATATTTTGCAGGTAGATATCCTTTGTTAGCGCCTTTGGCAAAAGCATAAGCAAACATAGAAGATCCTGAGGCTTCTAAATAATTGCCTTCCTTTCCACCTTTATCGGTTACCTGATACCATAAACCGGATTGATCCTGATATTTCGCTAAACTTGCGGAAACGGAATTTAAATATTTTACCAATTCTTTTTGCTTTGGATGTTCTTTTGGGAAATAATCCAATACATCGACAAGTGCCATGGCATACCATCCCAATGCTCTGGACCAGAAATTTGGGGAATTTCCCGTTTCTTTATTAGCCCATGGCATTTCTTTGCTTTCATCCCAACCATGATACAACAAACCTGTTTTTGGATCTGTTGCATGTAGTTGAATTTGTTCAAATTGTTTGGCCACATCATCGAGATTTTTTCCATCTTCGAAGGTAACCGTGTATTGCGCATAAAATGGCTCTCCCATATACAAACCGTCTAGCCACATTTGGTTTGGATATATTTGCTTGTGCCAGAAACCGCCGCTTTTGGTGCGCGGTTGCTCGCTTAGCTGCTTGCGTAAAAGCTGTAATGCTTTTAAGTACTTTTCTTCTTTTGTAGTGGCATAAACATCAAAAAGCAAACGGCCGGGTACAACCAAATCAATGTTGTATTTATCTAATTCATAAGTGTTAATAGTACCATCTTCCTGAACCAATGCATCCACATAACCTCTTACATAAGCCTTGTATCTTGGGTCCGGATTTTTTTTATACAATTCTTCGATTCCATGTAAAACTAATCCGTGAACATAATCCCATTTTGGTGTTTTAGAATCGTCGATCATATAAGCTTCGGGATGTCGTTTCATTAAGGTCAACGTCATTTTGTCTGACCATTTTAGATTTTTAGCAATAACGATATCCTTGTTTACCTGCTCCTGCGCGATCAGTTTGCTGTTTGTAAAAACCATCGTGCAAATTAATAGTACTGATACAAGTATATTCTTTTTGTTATTTATCATTTTAAAAATTGTTTAAATTCTACTATTTATCTAATTCAATCGCACTTAATAAAAAGGCTCCGATACCTATTGCTCCATTTTCTTTTGTCTTTGCAGTAAGGTAATACTCGTTTGTACCATCGCGGAAAGGTTTTCCTCCCAAACCAACATTTGAAGAAACATTGAGAATGTTTACTTCACCCGCTTTATTCACTTTTACAAACTCTTTTATAAAACTGTCAAATGATTTTTGAGCCGTTCGCTTGTAGCTTGAAGCTAAATATCCTCTGTTTGCTCCTTTTGCAAAAGCATAAATAAGCATTGCAGAAGCCGATGGTTCGACATAATTCCCAAATAATTGAGGCTTATCTGCTACCTGATACCATAAACCTTCGGGACTTTTATACTCGTTTGCATTTTTGGCTATTTGATTGAGATAGGCAACTAAAACTTTATACTTTGGATGTGATTTTGGAAAATAATCCAGTGTTTCTGTCAAAGCCAGCATATACCAGCCAATGCCACGCCCCCAGATTGTTGGCGATGTTCCGGTTAGCTTATTGGCCCAACCAATTTCCTTACTTTCGTCCCAAGCCTGATATATTAAACCTGTCTGTTTGTCTATTATGTAATTTTGTACCAACTCAAATTGTTTCGCAATATCATCCAGACTTTTCCCTTTTTCATACTTCATGGTAAATTGTGCGTAGAAGGGTTCGGCCATATACAAACCATCAATCCACATTTGGTTGGGGTAGATTTGTTTGTGCCAAAATCCTCCGCTGGCTGTTCTGGGTTGACTTTCTAATTGATTTCGAAATTGACCCAATAGTTTTAAGTAACGGGAATCTTTTGTAACCTCATATAAATTAAACAGCAGTTTCGCAGGGCTTAAATAATCGATATTGTATTCTTTTAAATCGTACTTTTTAATACTTCCGCTACTGTCAATCCTTTCATCGACATAGTTTTTTATGTAGTTCAGATATTTTTTGTCGTTTGTCTTTTGAAATAATTTTTCAAAACCGGACAATACAAAACCCATTTTATAATCCCACTTCGGTTTGTCATTGCCATCAAGCTGCCAGGCATTTGGATAGTTTCTTAAGACAGTTAGCGCTGTTCTTTCCGACCATTTTAACTGATCAGAGATAATCGTTTTATCGGAATCATTCTGACCTTGTGCTTTTATTTTACTGCCAAAAATCAGCAGTAAAACAATAACAACTTTTATAAAATTGATCTTTTTAAAAACAGCTTTTATCATACTATTACATTTTACCTTTTTTGTTCAGTACTTCTAATCTTTCGTCCAGATATTTTACAAATTCTTCTTTTGTTTTAATACCGTTTGCTTCTTGTTCCCAGGCACCTAACAGATAGAATGAAGTCCATTTGGTTGTGGGTTTGAATACTAACAAATAATCTAAATCGGTATCAACGTTATTTTCAATAGTGCTAACTTCGTAGAAAAGAGCCATTCCCAATTTATCCGGAACCAGTGATTGCTGACCATAAGTTGCTAAATAGGCCCACTTTTTATTCTTGCTTTCTTTTTTAAGCAATTCGGTGTTTTTTTGTTTCACGATTCCGGTACAAATTCCCTGAATTGCTGATGAAGCTTTAAAAGCATGTTGTGTATACAGTTGATCCGGTTTTATGGTTAATTCCGATATAAAGTTAATTTTATCTGAAGCGGTTTTCCATCCGAAATAATCAATTTTTACTACCGATTCGTTAGCTTTATTTGTCACATAGGCGATTGTTGAATCGACTTCGTGGAAGTGTAATTTTTCTTTGTTTAAATAACGATCTATTGATCCAATTCCGATTCCTTTTCCGGCTTTGAGGATATCTGCTCCCCAATCACTCATTTCGTGATAGGAATCAAAATTGTCCTGTCCTACTTTTGGTAATATATTCTCAGTTGTTTTTTTTCCGAAAATATCAATCGCATTTCTCCAATCTAAATACAAGCGGTATCCAATTCTGTTGTTCTCCCATCCCGGACCTTCGTAGCGAATATCAAAGGAATGATCGGTATGTTCCGGAGCCAATTTTAGTCGGTCAACATTATTAAAAGTGGTTCCTCCAATGTATTTGCGTGCCTCCCATTTTCCATCTGTTTTTGCGGATATTTCGGCGTACGTTTTGTTCTTTTTTATATCGTATTGCTGCGCATTGGCTGCTGTAAAACCTAATAAAAATAAAGTCGCTATTTGAATTCTTGCTTTCATTTTATTCCTGAATTATTTAAAAATTTTATCTAAAAATTGCGTTGTATAACCAACTGTTTCCTGCAACCACGGCTCAAAAAACCAAAAAGAATGCGGTGTGTTTGCTATTGTTTTAACCTCACTGTAAATGCTATTCTGATTTAAAATGGCAATCATATCGTCTCTTCCGGCATGAAATCTTTCGAAACTACTGTTTATAAAAAGTATTGGAGGTGTATTTTTGTTAGCGTGACTCAAAGCTGAAGCCTTGTTCCAGTTCTCCGAATTTTCTTCATAAGTCCCATTCAACCAAAAAGCAGCCATTTCTTCCTCATTTGATTCCGGATGTTTAAAAGCCAAAATTCCGTCTATATCAATAATCGCGTTTACTTTTGAGGATGTTTTACTTGTATTGTTTGTATCTTCAAAAGTCAAGTCTTCATTTGTTGTACCAATCAAAGCTGCCATTTGTCCGCCCGAAGAGCAGCCCAAAATCGCAATTTTGTTTGGATTTGCATGAAATCTTTTCGCATTATCTTTTATAAACTTTATCGCGTTTTTTACATCATATATCGCTTGCGGATATTTCGCTTCAGTTGATAATCGGTACTCAACGGCAAAACAGGTATATCCTCTTGAGGCTATTTCCTGTGCGAGAACCCACATCTGATTTTTATTGCCTGACTTCCATCCTCCACCATGAATTAAAATTACAACCGGATTTCTCTTTTCCTCCTTCGAATTTACAAAAGAATCTAAATGTAATGCTCTCTCTTTTTGCTTATTATAAACTATATCGTAAATCTGGTCCACATTTTCATCCTTCTTTGCTTCGGCGATCTTTATAAAAGGGTATTTTTTGATCAGCTTGGCGTAGGTGCTTTTTATTGTATAGGTTGTATCGATACTGTAAGCCGTCTGCGATTGACTATGGTTTACGGATAAAGCAAAAACTAGTAACAGTATTTTTTTCATTGCTTTTGATTTAAAACAGCATTAGAAGCTCGCTGTTTATCAAGCTCCTAATACCATTCAAAAAAAACAAGAAATAGGCATCAACCAAATGTTTATCTCTTGTTTTATTTAAAATTAACTTGTTGATCGCAATTATTTTTTAACACTTAGAAACATAGAACTTACCATTCGAAAAAGAATATTTGAATCATGTTATTCCTCACATAGTATACTTTTTGAAATGTATCGTTGTTTGTTTACTTGTTTAAAATTAACTCGTTGAATGTCATTCTTTTTTAGTACATAGAAACATAGACTTTACTGTTCGAAAAAGAATATTTGAGTCCTGTTATTCTTCCTATCGTATGCTTTATGAAAGGTATGGTGTTTACTTTACTTTACTTTCATTTTCATCAGCGCAAAACTATGTTTCTATGTATTTAATTGTATTAATTATAGGCCGGGTTTTGTGGGAAATTTTTACTTTGATTTAAATCCAAAGCCTCTTGTGGAATTGGTCTCAAAATTTTCTTTTCTCCATTTGCTCCGTCAAAATTTGCTGCTTTAATATTGAAATTATGTAAAGAGGCTCTTTCGATTAATTTTCCGGTACGCTTCAAATCAAACCAGCGGTTGTATTCTCCGATCATTTCTCTTGCTCTTTCGTCCAAAATATAATCGATGTTAAACTCTCCGGCAGTTGCATTGGCCACACCGGCTCTTTTGCGTACTTCATTTAATCTGATTAATCCTGTGGCAGGATTGGTGCGCAAATAAGCTTCTGCTGCAATTAAATAGGTATCTGCCAATCTGGAAATTACAAAATCACGGGTACTTGTTCTTGGTGTAGTTGAACTAGTAGCGAAAGGTGCTTTTGGATCATCAAACTTGCGAACCGGAATAGTTTGGTAATCACTATTCAAACCTTTTCCTGCACCATAAGTTCCGTATAGGTGAATATTAGTTTTTGGATTTGCCAGTTTGTATGCATCTAATTCTGCCGGAGTCATCCATTTGGGTACATAAAAATGAGTAACCGCTAAACCTGTTTTATTGGCTACATCATAATAATCATAATATCTTGTATAGGTTTGTGTCATAAAAGTTCCATCCCAACGGGTATCTCCTTTTTCAAAAAGTCCAATCGCGAAATCAGTTGGCAATAAGTTGTATGATCTGTAAGGCGCTTTACCTGCCACTTCTGATCCTCCTAAATAAGAACTAAAATAACTTGCTTGCCCGTTTCCGGTAGTCTGCGGGTTGGAACTGTTAGAACCGGCACTAAACTGAGCCGAGAAAATTACTTCTGCATTTATATCATTTGCCGGCAACCATAAATCACTATACTTAATAGTCAAAGCCTGACCGGCTATAGCATCGTCTGCATATTTTGCAGCAGTTGCAAAATCGGTTGCGGCACCAAAAGTTTCATAGGCTCTGGTTAAATATACTTTTGCCAATAAATCCTGAACGGCTCTTTTGGTCACTCTTCCTGTAAAAGCACCGGCGGGTACCAAATTGAGAGATTCTTCTAATTCTTTAACTATAAAAGTATAGATTTCTTCTGCTGAATTTCTATCAAAAGACAATACCGGTGAATCGTGATATTGGGTGTCTAAACTAACACCTCCGTAGGTTTGTACTAATAAAAAGTAGGCATTTGCTCTTAGATACTTTACCTCTCCGATTCGGGCACTTAAGGTTGCCGTTTTCTCTGTTAATTCTCCAAAATGCAAAGCTGTATTGGCTCTTTGAATGGCTTTGTAACATTCTTTATACAGATAATCTACATTGGGAGAGGAAGAAGTCAGTTGTGTATATTGGCTTATTCCGATTGGTTCTGTACTTCTGCCCTCGGCATATAAATCTGTTCCGGAAACAAACAACCAGGGTTCACCACCGTAAATATCTTTTAGTTCTGCATAATTTGCATTTATTAAAGATTCATATCCTGATGACTTCAAATATTCCGAAGTCTCAGCGCTGGATCTGTTGTCCTCTTCGATAAAATCACTACAAGAACTAAGTGTTAATAATGCTATTGATAGGGTTATTATTGTTTTTTTCATTTTGACTCTTTTTAAAATTTAACACTCATTCCCATTTGATACGTAATCGATGCTACACGACCTACACCAAATCCTGCTGCAGCCCATTCCGGATCGTAACCATCATACTTGGTGAATACAAATGGATTTAAAACATTTACATAAAAACGCAGGTATTTCATTTTAAATTTCTCAATAACGCTTGGCTTAAAAGTATATCCTAAAGCAATATTTTTAATTTTCACAAAAGAGTTATCTCTGTAATAACCTACACCATTAGAATTCCAATAAGTACCTTCGTTAAATGCCATTGGATATTGGTTAGAAGCATTCGCCGGTAACCCTGCATCATTTGCCGGAATATACCAGTCAATATCAGCTTTCTGACGACCTCTGTCAAATACATTCGTAAAGTTGGCGTGGTAAGGGCTAAATACATACGATCCCTCGCTGATAATTGCTGAAGCTGATAAATCAAAATTACCTACATTCAATTTTGTTGAAATACTGCCTGTCCAATCCGGATTGGCGTGACCCAAAATTTGTCTGTCGTCTGTTGTGATTTTTCCGTCGCCATTTACATCTTCTACTCTTGCCTGACCCTCACTTTGTCCGTAAGATGCGGCTTCAGCAGCTTGATTGGCTTGCCAGATTCCTGTAAATTTATAATTGTAAATAGCGTCTATCGATTCACCAATAAACAAATTGTTCCCTACATCATCATTTTCTTCATCGTAAACCGATACAATTTTATTGTTGTTTTTTGAAAAAACGAAAGTTGTTTCCCATTTCACAAAATCAGTATTGATGTTTTTTGTGGTTAACAATACTTCTATTCCTTTATTGCTTACGGAACCGATATTATTGGTGTAAGTTCCGTATCCATTTTCTGTTGGTAATTTCTGATCCAGTAATAAATCGGTAGAAAGTCTGTCGTAAACATCTACACTACCTGTAATTCTATTGTTTAAAAATCCGAAATCCAATCCAACGTTAAACTCTCTCATTTTCTCCCAACCTAATTCTTTGTTGGCCGGTTTCCCTTGCAACCATCCGTTTGCCGTTGTATTATTGTAATCGTAATACGTTTGCTGATCTATTTTGTTAATGGTAGAATAAGCCGCTACCTTGTTGTTTCCGGTGTATCCGTAACTTGTTCTAAGTTTTAAATCGGAAACAACTTGTTGGGTTTTCATAAAACTCTCATCCACTACTCTCCATGCGAATGCCGCTGAAGGAAATGAACCCCATTTGTTATTGTCTGCAAATCGGGAAGAACCATCCCATCTGTCTGATAGCGTCAATAAGTAACGTCCTTTATAACTGTAATTTAAACGTAACGCATAAGAAAGTAAAGTACTTTTAAGATAACTTGAACCTACTAAAAAAGTCGATTGTTTCCCTGAACCTAAATTGTCAAATCCCAAATCAAATGGCTGATCTGTAGAACTTGCCGAAGTGGTTTCCGTTTTATCATAATACATACTTTGAAGTCCCAATAAAGTAAAAGAATGATCCTTATTTAAATCATAGTTAATCGTAAACTGATTGTCCCAGGTTGAATTGAAATTTCCTTTTTCATTAACTGAAGCCGAAGGTAAATTTCTGTTAGCAACACCTGTATTGGTTAAAGCACCCCACGCCTGTCCTTGTCTGGCGTGATCATAACCAACTGCATAAGTAGATTTAAAAGTAAGCCATGATATTGGTTTGTACTCTACAAATACATTTCCTACACCGTTCCATCTTGTAATTTCATTGGTTGAATTGGCAATTTCCAATAACGGATTATAAGTACTTGTTTTATTAATTAAGAAAGCACCTGAATCGTCTGTCAATTTTCCCGGTAATGGAAATAAGTTTCCATGCAAATCATAAGGAGTGTAAAACGGACTTAATCTGAAAGCTTCCTGCATAGCCAAAGCACTTCCTAATTCCTGATTTGTTTTGGTCAGTGTCAAATTAGTTCCCACTGTAAATTTATCGTTCAGTTTGTGTGTTAAACCCACTTTAAAACTGTATTTATCTAAGGATTCATTCTCAACATTTCCAGTTTCGTTTTGCAAACCAATACCTAAATTATACGCTAATCCGCTATCACCGCGACCTGAAATTGACACGTAATTATTTTGTTGAATACCATCTTTAAGTACGGCATCGTACCAGTCAAAAGTATCATTGTTGGCTACTCTTTCGGCAAGTAATGAGTTTTGTGTACCTATAACGGTAGCATTTAAAGTCGCCGGTGTAACGGTTCCCGTAATCGGATCTTTTTTAGCTGTCGTTAAATAAGCCGACTGATGATACAACCACCATTTTTGTCCACTCATCATTTTAGGCAATCTCGCAACTTGTTTTCCTCCAATGTAAGAATCAATAGAAACCGTCATTCCGGCTTTGGCTGTTGATCCACTTTTGGTAGTTACGATAACAACTCCATTGGTACCACGTGAACCATAAATCGCTGTGGAAGAAGCATCTTTTAAGATATCAATTCTTGCAATGTCTTGTGGGTTTAGAAAGTCAATTCCGTCCGTTGGAACTCCATCTACCACAAACAAAGGTGTCGCTCCTCCCGAAAAGGAACTTTTTCCTCTAATTGCAATTGTGAAAGGATCACCCAAACGTCCCGTTGAAGCATTGATCTGAACTCCGGCTACATTTCCTTGTATTCCTTCCAGTACATTGGTCGTATTCTTTTCGGTAATGGCCTTAGCATCCAATGTTCCTACTGAACCAGTCAGATCGGTCTTTTTTACAGTACCGTACCCAACTACAACAACTTCTTTTAAGGCATTTGTATCTTCAACAAGGCTTACGTTAATGGTTGTTTTTCCTCCTACCGTAATCTCCTGTGTTTGAAATCCTATAAAACTAATATTCAATACCGCTTTACTGCTACTGACTTTTATTTTATAAGTTCCTTCAAAATCTGTTGACACTCCATTTTTAGTCCCTTTTTCGAGAATATTTACTCCCGGTAAAGAAAGACCTGCTGCATCTGTAATTTTCCCTTCCAATGTGATTTCCTGACTATTCTGGGCATACAGCTGAGTCCCTAATATTAAATTCAGGAAAAATAAAAATACAATGCTGTATTTTCTCTTTCTCTTTAATAGTTTTTTTATGCTCATTTTTGTTTTAATGGTTTGGTTAATTGATAGTTATTAGCTTTTAATTTTTAATCGATTCTACTTTTTTTCCATTGATATAAGTATTTAAAAAGTTTACGTTTTTGACATTTTTAAGGGAATAGAGGGAATCTACTTTTTCTATTACCACATTTTTCAGGGTGATATTTTGTATCGGTGATTCTTTGTAACCGTCGGCCAGAATCCCATATTTACCTCCATTTTTTACTTTAATATTTTCCAAACTAATATTTCTGATGGACGGTATAAATTTTCCTTCCTGACCACCATACACATTGTACGTCATCGTTGCTCTCAACACGCATTCGCGTACCGTTCCAACTTCAATATTTCTGACATAGATATCTTCTGTTGTACCACCGCGTTTCGAGTTGGTTTTGATTCTGATGGCGCGATCCAGATTTGGACTGTCCATGCTGCAATTTTCAACAAAGACATTGTTGACGCCAGCCGAAATTTCGCTTCCCATTACAACCCCGCCATGACCGTCTATCATTTTGCAATTTTGAACGATAATATTTTTACTCGGAATTGCGACCCTTCTTCCGTCAGCATCTCTGCCGGATTTTATGGCAATACAATCGTCACCCGTGTTGAACGTGCAATTTCTAATGATTATATTTTGAGAGTATTCCGGATCACAACCATCATTATTAGGACCGTGACTGTTTATCGTCAGACCGTCGATAATCATGTTATTCGATTTTATCGGATGTACAATCCAAAAAGGTGCGTTTATAATTTTAATATCTTTTAGGAGCACGGTGTTACATTCGAAGAATTCAATAAAACTGGGGCGTAAATAACGTCCTTCACCAAAGACTCTTTCGGAAACCGGAACTCCTCTTTCGGCCATATCAATCAATACTTCTCGATTCTGCGGGTCATTTTGCGACGGAATCCCTTTTTTCCATCCATACTCCTTACCTCCGGACCAAACCCACCAGTTACCATTATTCGCCTGACCGTTAAGAGTTCCTTTTCCGGTAATCGCGACATTGGTTTTGTTCTTCGCGTAAATAAGAGGAGAATAATTCATTAATTCTGTTCCTTCCCATGAGGTATGAACCAGTGGATATTCTTTTGGATCTGTACTAAAAAGAATTTCGGCCTGATCTTCTAAATGCAGATTTACATTACTTTCTAAATGTATCGGTCCGGTTAGGTATTTTCCGTTTGGAACGAGTACTCTTCCTCCTCCGTTTTTAGCACACTCTTTAATTGCTTTTTCGAAAGCCAGCGTGTTTGACGTTTTTCCATCTCCAACAGCACCAAAATCATTTACCGAATAGCTTTTATTAGAAAAATGCGTTTCAGGAATACTCTTTACTATTAATTCCATTTTTTTCCATGGATCAACTTCAGATGAATTTAGAGGTTGTTTTCCACAGGATAAAAACAATACGGAAATCAAACCAAGAACGGTTGTTAATTGTAACACTATAGATTTATTTGCAATCATTTATGGCGTAGTTTTTTATTTTTCAGCAACAATTGTAAGTTTTATGTAATCGATTACACGAAAGTAAAAAAATACTTTGATTGCACCAAATTTATTTAGAAAAAATTTATATATTTAATTTTTATTACCAATTATATTTACACTTAATGTAAAAAAACGCATAATTTATTATCATTGTAGTACTGCAAATCGTTAAGATATAAATATTGGTAATCGATAACATTAAATAATTGTTATACAAAAAAAATGTACTTTTGTCCAGTAACTAACTTGAAAACCTATTGAATGAGCGAAAAAATAACCATTTACGATATTGCCAAGAAATTGAATATCACCGCTGCAACCGTTTCCAGAGCGTTAAACAACAATCCGAAAATAAAAGAAAGCACCCGTGAGTTAGTACTCAAAACGGCAGCTTCGATGAATTACAAGCAAAACAAACTTGCTTTAGCCTTAAAAAGTGGCCGTAGTAATAATATAGGAGTAATTGTTCCGCGCATTGACAGCAACTTTTTTGCCTCGGTAATCAGAGGTATTGAAGAAGAATTACATCCGCATGGTTATCAGGTCATCATTTGCCAGACACATGAAGATCCTAAAAGAGAAAGTGAAAACTTATATACGTTAATAGATGCTCAGGTAGATGGTATTTTAATGTCTGTTACCGATGTGGCAAACGAAAATACGGCTGCTTTTCAATATGTATTAAATAAAAATGTACCCTTAGTATTTTTTGACAGAAGTAAACATATAGATGGTGTCAGTTCTGTTACCATCAATGACTTTAAAGGTGGATACATGACCACCAAACATCTGATTGATGAAGGTTGCAAAGCTATTGCTCATTTTTCAGGAGACTTGTCTCTGGAAATCTTTAAAAACAGGTTTTTGGGCTACAAACAGGCTTTATCAGATCATGGAATGCCTTTTAATGAAGCGTATGTTATTCGTACAAAAAGTGCTTTAGATTCCGGTAAGGAAGCTGTAAATGTCTTATTACAATTAGAAACTCCGCCTGACGCTATCTTTTCATCGAGTGATTTTGCGGCTTTAGGGGCTATTCAGGTATTAAAAGAAAAAAATATTAGCATTCCGGAAGAATTTTGTGTGGCTGGTTTTAGTAATGAGCCTTTTACTAAGTTCATGGAATTGTCAATTACTTCTGTCGATCAGTCTCCTCTTGAAATGGGAAAAATGTCTGCTCGCGTTTTCTTAGAACAGGTAGATAAAACGGATACGATCAAAATTGAGAAAAAGGTTGTTTTGGCTCCGGAATTACATATTCGGAAATCGTCTTCCCGAACTGTCTCTTAGTGAAATACTCCTTTGAATAATAAACCCAATAACTTCAATGTTTATTGGGTTCTTTTTTTTAAAACATATAAGTGATGTAAGTTCATTGTAGTTATGGGTGTAATTACTTTGCGTTATTGGGGGCTTTAGTTGGGCGTAATTCATTATAACACATAGACTCATAGCTCACAAAGCCTAAAAAAAGACGTTTCACTTCAAATAAAACACATAAGATTATTTGAGAAAATCTTGATTTTCTTGAAACTCCTTAAACTGTACATTCTTAAACTATGTGTCTATGTATTAAACAACTCTCAATAGAACTACATATGGTCAGTTAAAAATAAATGAGTTGCATTATGAATTTTTAAGCAATCATTTGAGCATAAATTTCATAAATAAATTTCGCAACCAACAGCATAAAAAATTACTTTTGTTACGTCAACGATAAGTTCCACTGCACATGAATATTAATCTATTAACGACTATTTTTATTGTGGGAGGATTGACTTTGTTGTCGTTTCTCAAATTGAGCAATGTTGATGCTGTAAATCGGAAGGCGAATATCTCTTTTGGAATTTTCTTGTTGCTTTGGTCGAGTTTCTGGTTAGATGAACTGCTCTTTGCGAGTCATTTAGAGAAAGGAGATTTTATCTTTTACATTATACGTTTTGTTCAATTATTTACCCCTATTCCTTTCTATTTCAGCATTGTATTTTATACCAGCCCGAATTACAAAATAACATTTCGTGACTTGCGATTTCTTGTTGTACCGCTGCTTTTTTTAATCCTTATCCTGTTCCGATCCTTGTTAGATAAAACACTTATCAATTTATGGATTAGTTGTGTTTCTCCACTTCACGCTTTGTATTATCTGCAATTATCATTTAGAAGAATACTTAAACATCAAAAGGACATTGAGATTTTTTCATCCAACAAGGAATTAATTAGCCTCAATTGGATCAAGTACATTATCTACTGTTTGGTTCTGTCTGCTTTAGCAACCATTCTTTATACCATTTTAGTTCCAAATGGACCGTTAAATACCTATATCAATTTATTCTTTTTGGGCACGGTTTATTTTGTGGCTTATCATTCAATCAAACAAAAGGAGTTGTTTCCGGTTGGGTATGTTCCCGAAAAAGAAACCGAAATTTTTACAGCGCAATACGAAGGTAATACTCCGAAAAACAAACTGTTTGATGATAAAGAATTAGCGCTTTACAAAAATAAGTTACTACAGTTAATGTCCGAAGAAAAACCTTACCTGGACACCGAACTTAATCTAATCAAATTGTCAGATATGCTGGGGCTTTCCGGACATCAACTCTCTTATATCATCAACAACGGATTTGATGAGAATTTTTTCTACTTCGTCAACAAATTCAGAGTTCAAAAAGCCAAAGAACTGCTCGAAAAACAGGATAATGATAAATTTACGATCTTAGCTGTTGGTTATGATGCGGGATTCAATTCTAAGACTTCTTTTAATACTACTTTCAAAAAAATGACCGGTGATACGCCTTCCGATTACCGAAAAAAGCATTCAAGACAATAAACTACTGCTGGCAACATTAGGGCCAATTCGGATCAATACTATTTAACACATAGACACATAGATTTGGGATTTACAATTTATGCTGTTTAAATAAAAACATAGTTTTTACACATAGTCTTATGTGTTTTATTTGAAGTGAAGCGCCCTTTTATTAGCTATGCAAACTATGACTCTATGTGGTAAAATTAATTACACCCAAAGAGTTTACTATTAAACATTAAAATAGGTTCCGATAGATAAATCCGAACCTTTTACCCAATTATCGAATCTACTTTTACACCTTAAATCACAAACAAATGAAAGAGTTGTATACAGTAGTAACCGGAGCAAGTCAGGGTTTAGGAAAATCGTTTGCCTATGAACTTGCACAAAGAAATGAGAACTTAATTTTGGTGAGTTTGCCCAATCAAAACTTGCGGGAATTGTGTATGGAATTACAAAGTCGTTTTAAGATCAAAATCCACAGTTTTGAGATTGATCTGACCCGAAAAAGTAATGTGCTAAAATTAGCCAGTTGGATCAACGACAATTTCAACCTGAAAATGTTGATTAATAATGCCGGAATAGGCGGTACAAAAGAATTTGAGAAGGCTGGTGTACACTATCTCGACAATATTATTCAGCTTAATGTTATGGCCACTTCTTTGTTGACGCATCAGGTATTGCCCAATTTACAGCGTCACCATAAAGCCTATATTTTAAACATTTCCAGTCTTGCCGCCTTTTCTCCTATTGCCTACAAAACGGTTTATCCGGCCTCAAAGGCTTTTGTATACTCCTTTTCACGAGGTTTATATGAAGAACTAAAAGATACAAATGTTTTTGTGAGTGTTGTAAATCCTGGTCCGATGAAAACAAATGACGAGGTAACAAAGAGAATTGAAAGTCAGGGATTCTTTGCCAAAATGACCTCCTTAGATCCAGATCAGGTGGCCGTTTTTTGCCTGAACCGATTAGAGAAAAGAGATACTGTAATCATGGTCAATCAATTTAGCTGGCTTTTCCTGAAAATTTTGCCTGTTTGGTTCAAACTGCCAATGCTCTCCAATAAAATTAAAAAGGAACTAGCCTTATGAAAAGAGTTTTCATGACCGGAATAACCGGATTATTAGGAACCAATCTGGCCAACGAATTGTTACTTCAAAACTATCAGATCACCGCAGTCACTAGAGATCCTGATAAATATATTGGCAACCTAAATTCCAATCTAAAATTAATAAAATCTAATCTGCACGCTGATCATACCGAATACCTTGAAAACATTGAAATCGTGATTCATATCGCTGCCGAAACGGCTACAAATCTTATTCGCTATTCCGATTATGAAAAGATAAATTATGATGCCACAGTGTTATTATTTAAAAGCGCCCAAAAACAACAGGTGAAACAATTTATTTTCATTAGTACCGCCAACACTATTGGTTATGGCTCTCTTGCAAGCTTAGGAAATGAATCCCGAAAAATCAAAAGTCCCTTCTCGCAATTAGATTATGCAAAAACCAAACTTAAAGCAGAAGAATATGTATTGAAGAATGCAAAAAACATGGCGGTAAAAATTTTAAATCCAACTTTTATGATTGGTCCCTACGACAGCAAGCCGAGTTCAGGGAAAATTATTCTGATGAGTTTAGGTAAAAAGGTTGTCTTTTATCCGCCCGGAGGCAAAAATTTTGTGGCTGTAAAAGATGTTGTCAGTGCTATCATTAATAGTTTTGAAAGTGGAAACACAGGAGATAAATATCTTATTGCAGGAGAAAATCTCTCTTATAAACATTTTTTTGAACAACTCAGAACGCAGCAAAATCGAAAGCAATTTTTAATTCCTGTACCAAAATTTATATTGATTGCCTTAGGGTTTATGGGAAGTACAGTCCGTTTTTTTTCAATACAAACAAGTCTAAGTCTCGTCAATACCCGAATCCTGTGTGTAAACAATTATTACTGCAACAAAAAATCCAAAGAGCAACTCAAAATGCAATACAGCCCTATTGAAAATGCACTATTTGAAGCAGTAGACTATTTTAATTCAAAAAAGTAGTTTTTTTAAAACCATATATTTTTAAACCATATAAGTGATGTAAGAAAATATAAGTTTTGCCGAAATGCGCTTAGAAAAACAGTCAATAAAAATTCTACAAATTATGATAAATCATAAAATTGAAATTTACGCCTAACAGTTGCATCCAGAATATTTTCCTTTTTATTGCAAATAATTAATATGGATTTGAATTGCCGTTGGTTTTAACCAACGGTTGTGTAGACTCGAGTCAATAGGCTTTAGCCAAAAAACTTAAGAGTCAAATTTTGGCTAAAGCCTCTATCAATGTCTTTTAAATCCGTTGGTTAAAACCAACGGCAATTCAAAAAGTATTTATTAATATTAAATAAAACCAGTATTTAAATATACCCATAGTAAGGTTTACTATAGCGCAAACTTCAATGAACTTACATCACTTATATGGTTTAAACTCTACAAAGAAACTCCGCGTTTCCAAGGAATAAAATCGTTTTGGTTTAGAATTGCCGCTTTGGTTTTGATGGTACCGCTGGCTACGTCAATGATAAATTCTAACATTTCGTCGGCCATTTCATCAATTGTTTTTTCACCTGTAATAATTCCTCCGGTGTCGATATCGATAATGTCAGACATTTTTTTCGCCAATTCTGTGTTGGATGAAATTTTTACAACGGGTGCGATTGGGTTTCCTGTTGGTGTTCCTAAACCCGTGGTAAACAAAACCATATTGGCTCCGGATCCTACCATTGCAGTTGTACATTCTACATCATTTCCGGGAGTGCAAAGTAAATTTAATCCCGGTTTTGTAATGTATTCTCCGTAGTCCGAAACCCCAACTATTGGTGAGGTTCCTCCTTTTTTGGCAGCTCCTGCAGATTTCATGGCATCTGTAATCAAACCGTCTTTTATATTACCCGGAGATGGATTCATATCAAACCCTGAACCTGCATCCACAACCGTTTTTTCATACCATTGCATCAAATCCAAGAAACGTTTTCCTCCCTCTTCTTCTACACAACGGTTGACCAACTCTTGCTCTACACCACATAATTCCGGAAACTCAGAAAGAATGGTAGTTCCTCCTAAAGCAGCCAACAAATCGGAAGTAACTCCTAATGTGGGATTCGCTGAGATTCCAGAGAACCCGTCAGAACCACCACATTCCAAACCAATTTTCAATTTTGATAAGGGTGCCGGTGTTCGCTCTAGTTCATTTGCTTTTTTGATTTCTTCAAAAGTATCTTTCACAACACTGCTAAGCATGGCTTCAATCGTCCCTATTTGTTGCTGATCGTAAATTAAAACCGGTTTTTTACTGTCCGGATTAATTTCATTCAATGCATCTTTAAAAATTTGAATTTGAAGATTTTGACAACCTAAACTCAAAACCGTAGCACCAGCCACATTCGGATTGTTAACATATCCGGCCAATAACTTAGCCAGACTATGCGAATCCTGACGAATTCCGCCACAACCACCCTGATGCGTGATAAATTTTACTTCTATATTGTTGAATAAATCCGGATTGCTTGCTTTTCCCTCCTTGCTATCCACTCCGCTTTCTTTACTTACTAAAGAGCGAAGTAAAAGCTGATAGTCATTTTCTTTAGGTTTCATTAATTCCTTTTCGAAAATATCTTTTAAGATCTCGATATTCCTGTTTTCACAAAAAACCAAAGGAAAAAACAACCATACATTTTCAGTTCCAACCTGTCCGTCTTCTCTGTGGTAACCCAGAAAAGTTCTGTCTTTCCATTTGTCAATATTGGGTGCGGTCCAACCAATCGTTTCCGTTTTGCCTGTTACCTTATCACTTTCGTGTTTTACGTTTAATGTAGAAAGCAAGTCTCCTTTTTCTATTCTTTCACTTGACTTTCCTACCAAAACACCGTACATAATAATCCTGTCGCCTGTATTAAGCGGAGTTAAAGCAATTTTGTGTTTGGCTTTTACATCAGAACCAATTGCAATCGTTTCTCCTTCAAAATGAATCAGTTCCCCTGCTGTCAGGTTTACTAAAGCGACCGCAACATTATCGGTAGGATTAACTTTTATTATTTTTTTTTGCGTTTCCATAACTATTGTATGTAAGTTCCTGAATTTATCTGTTTTTTAAAATTGGTAAAACCTTGTTCGATACCCTTTTCATCTATTTCTTTTAAGGCTTCAGCAATAGTTTCTGTCAAAGATGGAATCGTAGTCAAATCTTCATCCCAGAAACTTTTATTTTGCAAAGTGAGTGTTGCAATTTCATTATAGTCATTTGATTTCCAGACTTCATTAAAAAAAGAAATAATATCTTCACTGTCGCTTATTGGCAGATTTTGTCCATTCCAGGTTCCTTTATAAAAACGAATTAAGCAGGCAAATGCATACGTTAAATGAACCGGCAACTTTTTATGAATAGCGACATACTCCGTCAAACTTGGTAAAACACGTACTTTGAATTTAGAAATCGAGTTTAGGGCAATCGAAGACAATAAATGTTTGATAAAAGGATTTCTGAAACGATCTAAAATTTCCTCGGCAAAACTGGCCAGTTCGGCTGGATCCATAGCCAAGGTTTCATTGATTTCTTCGAAAACGGCTTTGTTTACAAATTCACCCGTAAAGGCATTATCTACCGTTTCTTTAACTGTTTCGTTTCCGTAAAGCAACGAGAAAGGTACCATAGCGGTATGGGCTCCATTTAAAATCCTCACTTTTCGGGTGCGATACGGCTGCATATCCTTGACGATCTTTACGTCTAAATCGGTCTTATCAAATGGAAGTTTTGCCTTCAGCGCATCATCACCTTCAATTACCCACAAGAAGAAACTTTCCGCACTTACAATCAAATCATCTTTATAAGACAACTGACTGTTGTATGCTTCGATTTGATCCCTTGGATAACCCGGAACAATTCGATCTACCAAAGTATTATGGAAGGAGCAGTTGTTGATGACCCAAAAAACAAAGTCCTGCTCCAATTTCCATTCAATAGCATATTTTAGAACAATTTCTTTTAACGTATCCGAATTGTAATTGATCAGTTCACAGGGAATAATGGTCAATCCTTTCGAAGCTTCTCCATTAAAATGCTTAAATCTTTCGTGTAAAAGCACCGTTAATTTCGCCGGAAAAGACACCGGAGGCTGCATTGTCGGAAGATCAGATGCGATATATTCTATACCGGCTTCGGTTGTATTGGATATAATAAAAGCCAATTCTTCTTCTCTGGCCAAAGCCAAAAAATCTTGAAAAGAAGCATACGGATCAATTGCTTTTACAATATTGGTAATCAATTCTTTCTCCTGAATTTCCTGCCCTTTTTTAACCCCTTTCATAAATAAAGTATACAAACCGTCCTGTGCATTAATCATCGGAACCAAGCCTTTATCGATCGGTTGTACCACAGCAATACCGGCATTAAAATCAGCCTTCTGATTGAGCTTTTGAATAGCAAATTCTACAAAAGCCCTTAAAAAATTACCCTCTCCAAATTGCACAATCTTGATTGGAAGTTTCGCTGTTAACTTCGCATTTGATCTGTTTATTTTTTCCATTTTAAATTCTTTATCACTTTATCAATTCCCCTAACAATCTCCTAGTCTGATTTTTACATTTTTAAATTGTAAAAGAAACATCACACCTGAGTGAGAAATAAATCTTGTCGTGAGGATTCACAAGATTTATTTTGCAAGTGTAATGTTCTATTACAATAACTAAAACTCCAAAAAACGACTCGTCGAACAGGGAACTGTTATAATTGTACTATTTATTTTTTATCTTTTTGATGATCGCCAGAACCTCACTTACTTTGTTTTTTAAACCCTCAAAGTCATTCTTATCAAGCATCTCTTTTGAGATTAACTGTGACCCCAAGCCAACACAAACCGCACCGGCATCGAGCCACGAAGTCAGACTTTCTACGGTTGGTAAAACACCTCCTGTGGGCATAATACTTGTCCAGGGACAAGGGCCTTTTATTGCTTTTATAAATTCCGGTCCATAGATATCTCCCGGGAATAATTTTACGATTTCGCATCCTAATTCTTCGGCTCTGGCAATCTCGGTAAGTGTCCCGCAACCCGGTGACCATAATACTTTACGACGATTACAGACTATTGCAATATCTTCTCTAAAAACAGGAGTCACAATAAAATTAGCTCCTAACTGCAGGTATAAAGACGTTGCTGCTGCGTCTGTAACCGATCCTACGCCCAACATCATTCCCGGTAATTCAGCCAATGCATATTTATTTAAAGCCCCAAATACCTCAAAGGCAAAGTCGCCGCGACTTGTAAATTCCATTAACCTTGCACCACCATCATAACAAGCTTTTAACACTTTTTTACTCACTTCGATATCCGTATGAAAAAAGAGCGGAACCATACCGTTTTCTTTCATTTGCGAAGCCACTTCAATTCTTGAATATTTTGCCATTTTTTATTTTAATTATCTTGATACCAAACCTGTAGCATCACCATCAACCATATTCTCTACTTCTTTTAATGTCACTAAATTGTAATCTCCCGAAATAGTGTGTTTTAAACAACAAGCAGCTACTGCAAAATCTAAAGCTCTCTGGTTGTTGTTCTGATATTCGCATAGACCATAAATCAATCCGCCCATAAAGGCATCACCACTACCAACTCGATCTACAACAGGAGTTACTTCTTTGACAGCGGCATTGTAAATCGCTTTTCCATCAAACAAAATCCCTCCAATTCTTTGGTGAGAGGCACTAACCGAATAACGGAGTGTGGTCGCTGCAATTTTTAAATTCGGAATAAAATCAAAGAGTTTCGTATACAAAGCAGGAAGCGTTTTCTCATCCTGGTAGTTTGGATTTACTTTTGGAATTCCTAACATAAAATACGCGGTATCAATATCTCCCAAAATCACATTGCTGTATTTTAGTAACTCGGGCATAACATCACTCGGCGTTTTACCATACTGCCATAATTTGGATCTGTAGTTTAAATCACATGAAATCGTGATTCCCAATTTATGTGCTACTTTAATCGCTTCCAGACAAGCTTCGGCAGCAGTTTTAGAGATGGCAGGTGTAATTCCGCTCCAGTGAAACCAAGTTGCACCTTCTAATACTTTTTCCCAGTCAATACTTCCTTTTTCAATGGTTGCCATTGAACTGTGTGCTCGATCATAAACCACATTGCTTCCACGAGTTCCGGCTCCGGTTTCCAGAAAATAGATTCCCAGACGTTCTCCTCCAAAAATTATATTTTTTGACTCGACGTTCATTTTTCGCATTTCTTTTAATGCTGAACCTCCTATTTCATTTTCAGGTAAACGGGTTACAAATTCTGCATTCAGACCGTAATTCGCCAGTGAAACGCAAACATTAAATTCGCCTCCTCCATAAGAAGCTCCAAAAGCTTTAGCTTGCGAAAAACGCAAATGCCGCTCTGTCGAAAGCCGTAACATTATTTCTCCGAATGCAACTATTTTATTCATATTATTCTATTATTTTACCGCAGATAACTTCTTTTTTTTGCCACAGATTAGCAGAATTAAAAGGATTTAAAACTTTGTGAACCTGGTGTAAATCTTTGCGAACCTTGCGTAAACCCTTGCGGTTATTCTTTTTTCTAAATAAAACTTATTCTCTTAATAATCTAAAAACTTAAAATTTAAAATATTCTTTTGCATTGTTATAAGAGATGTCCTGTACCAATTTTCCAATCCATTCCATATCATTTGGAAGTTCTCCTCTTTTGATTTCGTCACCTAAAAGATTACAAAGAATACGTCTGAAATACTCATGTCTCGGGAAAGACAAAAAGCTTCTTGAATCGGTTAACATTCCAACGAAACAGCTAATTAATCCCATATTTGAAAGGGCATTCAATTGTTTTGTCATTCCGTCCTTCTGGTCCAGAAACCACCAACCTGATCCAAATTGTACTTTTCCTTTACTACTTCCGTCATTAAAGTTTCCAATCATGGTTGCCATGACTTCATTGTCTGCCGGATTTAAATTATAGATAATTGTTTTAGTCAATTTATCTTTGCTGTCCAAAGCATTTAAAAAAGAAGATAGTTTTTGCGCTTGCGGATAATCTCCAATTGAATCCCAACCCGTATCCGGACCTAAAATTTTGTGCATGCGTGCATTATTGTTACGTAAAGCACCTAAGTGAAACTGCTGTACCCATCCTTCCTCATGATACATTTCTGCTAAAAAAAGCAAGATGGCACTTTGGAATTTTAAAGCTTCTTCCGGAGTAATAATTCTGTTTTCTCTTTTCTTTTTGAAAATCGTATTGACCTCCGTTTCTGTAAATTCTTCAAAATAGATCTGATCTAATCCATGATCGCTTAGTTTACAGCCATTTTGACTAAAAAACTTGATTCGTTTTTTTAAAGCGCTACATAAATCGGAATAGGTATTTATCGCCACACCGGACACATCCCCTAATGTGTCCAGATAGGCATTATAACCATCGTTTGAAATTAGAATGGCTTTATCAGGCCTGAAAGCCGTACTCATTTTAGTCCCAATCGGATTCTTAGCTAATTTTTGATGAAACTCCAGCGTATCAATAGGATCTTCGGTTGTACACACTAGTTCAGCATTTACTTTTTTAAGCAAATTCTGCGTGCTGTAACTTTCAGAGTTTATTTTTTCTGTCGTTTCGATATAGATCTTTTCTGCTGATTTTTCATTCAACAAATCATAAATATCAAAATAACGTGCTAACTCCAAATGTGTCCAGTGGTACAAAGGATTTCGCATGGTGTACGGAACGGTTTTCGCCCAGTTTATAAATTTATCTTTATCTGAAGCGTTTCCTGTAATAAATTCTTCCTTTATCCCTAAAGTACGCATGGCGCGCCATTTATAATGATCCCCATTGATCCATACTTTTGTAATTGTATCAAAAATGGTATTATCTGCAATATGTTGTGGAGACAAATGATTGTGGTAATCAATTATCGATTGATTTTTTGAGTAATTATGATACAATTCTTCCGCGAATTTATTTTCAAGCAAAAAATTATCATTTATGAATGTGGTATTTGAACTCATACTTTTTTATCTAATTAAAAATTATTCGTTAGCCGGTTTACCAATAGTAGCAAGGATTCCACCGTCAACATACAAAATATGACCGTTGACAAAATCACTCGCTTTAGAAGACAAAAATATCGCTGCTCCTGCCAGATCATCTGCATCTCCCCATTTCGCAGCAGGCGTTCTGTTAATTATAAAATCATTAAAGGGATGCCCTTCTACTCTAATCGGTTTGGTTTGTTCTGTTGCAAAATACCCCGGACCAATACCGTTAATCTGAACATTGTATTTTGCCCATTCGGTAGCCATATTTTTGGTTAGCATTTTCAAACCACCTTTGGCAGCGGCATAAGCCCCTACTGTATTTCGGCCTAATTCACTCATCATGGAGCAAATGTTGATTATTTTCCCTTGTCTTCGTTCGATCATTCCTTTGGCAACGTGTTTAGAAACAATAAACGGACTTACTAAATCGAGGTCAATTACTTCCTTAAAATCGGCCACTTCCATTTCGATTAGCGGAATCCTTTTGATAATTCCGGCATTGTTAATTAAAATATCAATTGGTCCTACTTCACTTTGAATTTTTTGAACTGCAGCACTAACTTCCTCCTCTACGGTCACATTAAATCTATAACCAACGGCTTTAATTCCTTCGTTTTGAAGTTCTTTTACCGCATCATCAATTTTTTGTTGCGAAGAATTACCGTTTACAACAATTGTTGCTCCGGCTTTTCCTAATCCTTTTGCCATTGCCATTCCCAGTCCGTGTGTACTTCCTGTAATCAAGGCTACTTTTCCTTCTATATCAAATAATGAATTTGCCATATTCTTATCTTAAATCTGTGATTTTACAAACGTCCATGTCTCCGTAATCTAAATTTTCGCCCGCCATTCCCCAGATAAAAGTATAATTACTTGTTCCTGAACCGGAATGAATAGACCATGGCGGAGAAATTACAGCCTGATGATTGTTCATCCAGATATGTCTGGTTTCCTGCGGTTGCCCCATAAAATGACAAACGGCCTGATTTTCGGGAATATCCAAATAGAAATAAACCTCCATTCTGCGATCGTGAACGTGCGCCGGCATGGTATTCCAAACACTACCCGTTCTTAACTCCGTCATCCCCATTTGCAATTGACAAGTGGTTACAACCCCTCCGATAATCATTTGATTTACGGTGCGATGATTCGCAGTTTCCACTGTGCCTAATTCTAATTTCTTGGCTTCTGCCAAGCTCACTTTTACCGTTGGATAATTCGTATGAGCCGGTGCTGAGTTGATGTAAAATTTAGCCGGATTTTTGCGGTCATCGCTTTTAAAAACAACCTCTTTATTACCACTACCGATATACAAAGCATCTTTAAATCCCAATGAATGAGACACTCCATCAACAACGATTGAACCGCTGCCTCCTACATTAATAATTCCCATTTCTCTGCGTTCTAAAAAATAACCCGCTTTAAGAGGATCAATAGTTTCCAATTGCAAATCACTTAAAGGAACTGCTGAACCCGTAATATATCTATCGTAATGCGAGTAGACCAATACAATCTCATCTTCCTGCATTAGGTCATCAATTAAAAATTCTTCTCTTAATTGCTGTGTGTCGTATTTTTTAACTGCTTCCGGGCTTGACGCGTATCTTGAACTGTGTTTTGTCATAACTTTAAATTTAATGTAATCGATTGCATAAAATTAAAATAATATTCTAAAATTATCCTTTAAACCGTTTAAAAGTTTTTTTTATTTTATAAATCTGTAATTGGACTGTATTTTGGCACTAGCGTTTTCATTACCAACCAACCTGTTAAGTAACAAACGGCACAAATTGAAAAAATGATAAAATAACCTGATTCAATTCCGTGAAAGCCCATAAAGGCCATATTGCTTTCTTTGGCATAATCAAACAACATTCCCGATCCTTTATTAATGAAAGTAGAACCTACTCCACCTGCTAAACCGCCAATTCCGGTAATTGTTGCAATTGCTTTTTTAGGAAACATATCACCAACAGTTGTAAAGATATTTGCCGACCAGGACTGGTGTGCAGCTCCTGCAATACCAATTATGATTACGGGAATCCAATAACTTATATGTCCTAAAGGTTGTGCGATTAAAGCTAAGAGCGGGAAAAAAGCAAAAATTAACATTGCTTTCATTCTGCCTTCGTAGGGATTCATTCCTTTTTTCTCCACAAAATAAGTGGGCAGCCAACCTCCAATAATGGATAGTAAGGTGATCATGTACAATACAAATAAGGGCAAAGCAGCCTGTGTTGAATCCATTCCGTAAACAGAGCTCAAATAAGCTGGGGTCCAGAATAAGAAAAACCACCAAACACCATCGGTCATAAATTTACCAAATGCAAAAGCCCAGGTTTGTTTGTATTTAAAACAAGCGGCAAGAGACACTTTAGTTGTTGTTTCAGGAACATATCCAGCCATTTTGCTGTCTGCGACATCATCTTGTTGGATGTACTCCAATTCTGCAGCACTTACTTTTGGGTGTTTTTCGGGTTTATCATACATAAACACCCAAAAACCCATCCACACAAAACCAAGAGCCCCAATGATAATAAAAGCCATTTCCCAACCAAAAGACTCTGCTATAAAAGGAATTGATATTGGCGCCGCCAAGGCTCCTACTGTTGCTCCGGCATTAAATATACTGGTAGAAAAGGCTCTGTCTTTTTTAGGAAAGTATTCTGCGGTTGTTTTTATGGCCGCCGGAAAATTTCCTGCTTCTCCAATAGCCAGCACAAAACGGGCAAAAATAAACAAGCACACACTTACGTTAATCACCATCCCGGTATCCTTTACCGTACTGATGATTTCTTTTGCTCTTTCAAAACCAACAAACCATTCACCTGCTATGATTCCGGCTGTTGCAATTCCGCAAAAGGCATGCAAGCAGGCCCCAAAAGACCAAATACCAATAGCCCATAAAAAACCTTTTTTAGTATCCAACCAGTCTACAAATCTTCCTGCAAACAAAAGTGATACCGCATAAAAAATCGAAAATAACGCGGTGATATTACCATAGTCATTGTTTGTCCAATGAAATTCCGGTGCAATAAAATCACTCCACGTTAAAGAAAGTACTTGTCTGTCTAAATAATTTATAGTAGTTGCAAAAAATAGCAGGGCGCATATACTCCAACGATAATTTCCAACTGTGGTTTTGGTTTGGCTCATAGTAACTGAATTTGTATGTTTTATGGTAATGGTTAATTCTTAAAATTTTACAACTCTCGACATTTCAACTTCATCAATTATGCGCAATACAACTTCTTTGTTCAATGGATCAAAACCAGAATAGAAACAAAAAAATGTAATCGATTGCACAAATATACCTTTAAATCTTTATATTCCAAATAAATTGCGTAAAAAATTAATTTAGGCTTTTAAATAAATACATTGTATAGAAAATATTACGCTAAATTACATATTAAACAATATATTTGTTAAATAGCAATATGTGGAAATAATCCGTTTCAGGTATAAAAATTGTACCAGATTCAGCCTTTATTCATTCATATTGAACATTTACTGGTTTATACTGCTTCACTGCGAATACTGCAGGCTTTCTAAAAATGCAAATCTGAATTTAATCCTAAAAAAATAGTACAACTAAACACTTCTAAAATTGAAAAACTACCTCTTAAAAAAAACAGTCTTATCTCTCTTCCTGCTTATAGGGATGCTAAATCAAATACTAGCGCAAAATCAGATAATCCCGCTTTGGAAGACCATTCCCGGCGAAATTAAAGCAGCCGATTATAAAGAAAACGAAACTGTAAAGGACGGAAAAGTACAAAGCAGCAGTTTGGTTACGATACCTACTTTAACGGTCTTTTTGCCCAAAGAAATCAAGCCAAATCAAACGGCGGTAATTATTCTTCCAGGTGGTGGATATTCGCATTTGGCCATTGCTAAAGAAGGCACAAAAGTCGCGGAATGGTTTACTTCTATGGGAATCGTAGCTTTTGTTCTCAAATACAGATTACCCAGTGATTTAATCATGAAAGATAAAGCGATTGGTCCTTTGCAGGATGCACAGGAGTCTGTACGTTACGTGCGACAAAATGCAGCGAAATGGAATATTGATACAACTAAAATTGGAATCATGGGTTTTTCGGCCGGTGGTCATCTGGCTTCCACACTCGCAACACATTATGAGGAGAAAGTATACGAAACAGCATCAAAAGTAAGTGCGCGTCCGGATTTTTCACTTTTAATATATCCTGTAATTTCAATGCAAAACGAAATAACACACAAAGGCTCTCAAACGAATTTACTAGCTACAACTCCGTCTTCTGCATTAATCGATTCTTTTTCTAATGAAAAAAGGGTCACTGCCCAGACTCCACCTGCCTTTTTAGTGCATGCAACAGATGATGAAGTGGTTCTGCCGGAAAATAGTATTAATTACTATTTGGCCCTTAAAAAAAATAAAGTTACCGCTGAGTTACATTTATATGAAAAAGGAGGTCATGGTTTTGGATTGGGTGTGAATGGCACCAGTAAATATTGGACAAAAGATTGTGAGGAATGGTTAAAGAGTAATGGATACTGATCATGTCAAAAAGTTGCGGAAGAGTAAAAATCTCGCAAAGTCGCAAAATCGCAAAGTTTTAATGAAAAAATGGAAAAAAAACTTTGAAACTCCATGATAAAAGAGATACCCAAAGTGAGAAAGAGTAAAACTTAAAAATAAGAAGAAAAAACTTAGCGACTTGGCGTCTTTGCGAGATCATCAAAGCGAGAAGTGCGGAAATTGCTACTTAAAAACTTGCGCTGAAAAAGTATAAGACCAAGTAATTATAACAAAAGTGAATTTCTAAAAATTACTCGAAAACTTTTAGACTTAATTCATGAATGCAGCAAACAAAAAAAGTCTATAGATTTGATGAAACAACCAAATCTATAGACTATAGAAAAAATAAACCTTATTGTATTATTTTGATTTTATACAAAGCTATCCACACTAAAATGAATAGGTCCAATTTTCTTTCTTAACTAAATGTTTTTCTCCAAAAAAACAATAACAATCGAAGGGTAAATACTGTCTTAAGAGGCATGAAACCTACTAAACTGCCGACTTCTGTTACGCAAATTTATGTCGTACTTTTGAGAATAGCTTACGGTTTCCCACATTTGCATCATTCTTTTTGATTTATTTACATTTCAGAAACCTTAAATTGTTGTATCAGATCAACTTAAGACTTACGCTTTAACAGATAATTTAACACATCTACTAATCAGATACACCAACACTAAAAACTGCCAACTGTGCCTGTGACTGAAAACTCATTTAATTTTCTTATTCCAGATTAAGTTCAAACCAGTATTTAACTGATACATTTGTATTATAAAATAAAGATTATGAAGACACTTGAATTCTTAATACTCGGAAAAAATGAAGCAATTTTACCCATCTTACTTCGACTTGTAAATGCAAATGACAACTGGAATGCGGTAGCTTTTAATGACGAAAAACTAGCACAGGATTACTTTCTGAATACTAAAATAGACCTGGTTTTATTAAGTTCCGGAATAGAAGATCATGTCGAAAAAGAATTCACTGCTTTCTGCCTAAAAAACCAGCCGGAAGTAGAAGTAATTGAGCATTTTGGCGGTGGAAGCGGGTTATTGCAATCTGAAATACTGCACCGATTGCATCTTAAAGGAAAATTATAAATCCTTTTCTCTTTTTTCAGATGATCAAAAATCAATAATGCTTCAAATTATATTTTAAATTTGCACGTTCCAAACCTGTCTAAATGATGAAGAAATATTCTGTTGTTATTTATCCTTCGCAAGCAGTTATTGCTGCTATAAAAACAATGAAGGAACTTCTGAAAACTAAAATTGATTGGTACAGCAGTTGCAACTCAGTAGCGCATATCACTATTTGTGAATTTTCTTTAAGTGAATCGGAAATAGATAAAGTCAAACAAAAACTTTTTAAAGTTTGCGATACGTTTACCCCTTTTCAGGTCAGTCTTGATCATTTTGGCGCTTATGAAAATAGTGGCGCTTTCTTTATCGCTCCCCATGAAAATTCGAAAAAAGAACTCAAACCGATTATGAAAAAAACACAGGAAACATTGAGGTCTTTAAAACTGAAAAAAAGCGACGATCCTCATTTGTCAATCGGTAGGAAATTAACTCCTGAAAACTTAAAAATTGCTTCACAACTTTTCACCACAATCGACCTTGATTTTTTGTGTTGTGAAATCGTTTTGCGAGAACTTGATCCGATAAAAAAGCAGTTTTTTGTAATTGATACTTTTAGTTTTAATGGCAATGAAGTTGCTGAGTTTGTACAGGGGAGTTTGTTTTAACCGCAAAGTTTGCGAGGGGTTTACGCAAAGTAGATTACTTTTTCACTCGCTTATTTATGAAGCCGCAATGAATAGTTGTGTAAATATGCCAAGGATGATGGGTATTGTCATGGTTTTTTGTATTCCTCGTTTTCGCAAAAATACTCGTAATCGTGTCATTTCGACGAAGGAGAAATCACATCCAATATTCGACAAAGATTGGCGATTTTCTTTACGGAATTTCTTGTGTGATTTCTCATTCTTCGAAATGACAAAAAAAACGTAAAATCGATCTACAAAACACATAAGGTTAAGCAACCCCCAACCTGAAACCTGAAACCTGAAACTTGAAACTTGAAACTTGAAACCTGAAACCTGAAACTTGAAACGAAAAAAACTACTCCTCTTTTTTTCGTATATTTGATTTTTACAACTCCCTCATGAAAACACTAGATTCATTTTACCAGGATATCACAGAAGGTTCCGCAGTAGAACCGGCTTCTTTATTACCGAATGGAATTAAAAAAGAAATTGGTCATTTTAATGTGTTTAATATTAAGGAAGTTTTAGAAAGGCTTCAGGGAAAAGCCATTATGCCTTATGACCGAAGAGCGTACTATAAGATTAGCTTGATAAAAGGCAAAAACAGAGCCGAATATGCCGACAAAATCATTGAAATTGAGCAGTATGCACTTTTGTTCGCTACTCCTAAAATCCCTTACAATTATCTCCCGCAAGACACCAATCAATCGGGGCAGTTTTGTGTGTTTACCAATGAATTTTTATCCAAAAACAAAAGCGGAATTGATCTCGATGAACTTCCTATTTTTGCGACAGACGGGTACCCGATTTTTCAAATTTCGCATGAAGAAGTTGCCGAAGTCGAATTGATATTCAACAAAATACAAAAAGAAATCAATTCCGACTATGCGTACAAATACGATTTGATCCGAAATTATGTAGCCGAATTAATTCACTTTGGACAAAAACTGCAACCTATAACAGCCTTGTATTCTAAACACAATTCAGCAGCACGAGTTTCTTCACTGTTTGCCGAATTATTAGAAAGGCAATTCCCTATAGAATCTCCCCATCAGCGACTTACACTGAGAACAGCAAAAGATTTTGCCAACAGATTATCCGTTCACGTGAATCATCTTAATAAAGTTTTAAAAGAAAATACCGGAAAAACCACCACCGAATTAATCAGTAGCCGTCTTACAAACGAGGCCAAAACCCTCTTAAAACAAACAGATTGGAATATCTCCGAAATTGCTTATTCGTTAGGTTTTGAAGAGCTCGCACATTTCTCAAATTTCTTCAAAAAACAAACCACCTTTACCCCCTTAGCATTCCGATCTTAAAAATATTCCCAATTACAATTTTGATAAATTTTGGAATTTGGAATTTCAATATTGGAATTTGATTTTCTTTGAATTTCGCAACTATCGGTTTGATATTTACAATTCCCCATTACTACTTCGCTCCTACCTTTGCCTAATCAATTTAATATAACAAAAACAATTATAAAATGACAGCACACACAAAAATCGCCTTAGTAACTGGCGGAAGCAGAGGTTTAGGAAAAAACATGGCATTGGCTATAGCAAAAAAAGGAATCGATGTTATTCTGACTTACAACAGTAAAAAAGAAGAGGCAGAAACTACAGCAAAGGAAATAGAAAGCCTAGGTCAAAAAGCGGTAGCGATTCAATTGAATGTCTCGAAATCAGATACTTTTGATTCTTTTTTAGGAGAAGTACAAACGGCTTTAAAAGACACTTTTCATACAGACAAATTTGATTTTCTAGTGAACAACGCCGGAATCGGAATTCACAAACCTTATATCGAAACTACAGAAGCTGATTTTGACGAGTTGAGCAACATTCAATTTAAAGGGCCTTTTTTCCTGACTCAAAAAGCACTCCCCAACATGAATGACGGTGGTGGAATTGTAAATATTTCAACGGGACTGGCCCGATTTTCATTCCCCGGTTATGCTGCATATGCTGCGATGAAAGGAGCTATGGAAACCTTAACTAAATATCAGGCAAAAGAATTAGGCGCCAGAAAAATCAAAGTGAATATAGTCGCTCCGGGTGCCATAGAAACTGATTTTGGACATGGAGCCGTAAGAGACAATGAACAATTAAATCAACACATCGCTTCACTAACGGCTTTGGGAAGAGTTGGTTTACCGGATGATATTGGAGGCGTTGTAGCCTTTTTATGTACAGAAGATGCCCGCTGGGTCAATGCACAACGCATTGAAGTTTCAGGTGGGATGAACTTATAATATTTAATAAAAAATAAAACCCGATAGGTTTAAAAAACCTGTCGGGTTTGGGTAATATAATTGAGTTAGTAAGAATTCTTTTTTAATCTTTTTGAATGATGACGTCAAAACCTCCGTTTTTATCAAAAACGACATCGTAAAATTTTGTCTTTTTTTCTATTCCGACTTCATACGTTGTTTTGTTTTTGTCATCTACCACTATTGCAATTTCGCGAATGGCTTTTGCCGGATAATTCTGTTTCAGATACGCTTGTGCTTTTGGCGGAAGCTGGCTTAACGGAATCTGTGTTTCAGTCGCTTTTAAATTTCCTAAATTATCATAAACGGAAAGGGCTTTTGTCTTTGTTGTAAGATTGAATTTTGCCTCATACCTGATTTCATCATTATCATCACCTACATATTCCATCGCCCACACGGCTGTTTTATTCGGATATTGTTTTTCAAAAGCGAAACGAACTACTTCCGGTGGCGTTACAACTTCTTTCATCGCAATGCCTTCTTGCGCCCTCAAATAACCACTACCTAGAAAAATAAGAAGTAATAAAACGTTTTTCATGATTTCAACTATTAAATTAAGATCCAATCCAATAACGTAATGAAAGTACTACTTTAAAATGAATAACAAATGAATTTTTTATTTTTTTAATCGATCGGACAACTCTCTTTTATAAGTAATTCCAATCGGTAATTTTTCTTTTTTAATGCTAACAAAATCTTTCTCAGTGCTTTCAATTTTATCGAGCGAAACGATATACGATTTATGAATTCGCATAAAGTTCTTTTCCGGAAGGCATTTCTCTAATTCCGTTGTGGTAATAGAAGCTAAATAGGTCTTTTTGGTGGTATGTAGCTTCACATAATTCCCAAAACTCTGTGCGTACAAAAGCTGCTCTAATGCAATATCAACAAAATAGCCGTCTACTTTTACACTTACCGAACTAACGATTGCTTCCTCCTCTTTTTCCTTTACATTTTCCGTGGCAAAAAAACGATCAATTGCTTTTAGAAATCTGGGAAAATAGATGGGTTTTAAAAGATAATCTATTACGCCATAATCATAACTTTCGAGTGCAAATTCAGAGTAAGCCGTTGTCAAAATAGTCTTCGGGTGTGTGGGAAGAATCTTCAACAATTCCATTCCTGAAATCTCAGGCATATTAATGTCGAGAAACATCAAATCGACTTTGTTTTCACGCAGATAATCCATTGTTTCAATGCCATTATAACCTTGAAAAACAAGCTCCAATTGTGGATTTTGCTTGATATAATTCGCCAGTACATAATGTGCTGCCGGCTCATCATCAACAATAATGCATTTTTTGGGTTCTCTCATTAAACAAACTTTTTCAATTGTACTTTTAAATCAACGATATAGGTGTTTTTATCATCCTGAATGTCCAATTTATAGTCTTTCCCATAAATCAGATTCAAACGCTCAATCGTATTTTTCAAACCAATTTTAGTCGAAACCACGTCTGTTTTTTTCTTGGGAATAGAATTAACCACATGCAAATGTAATAACCCATTTTCGACCGTTACAATAATCCTGACAAAACATTTCTCAATGGCACAGGTTCCATGTTTAAAGGCATTTTCAATAAAAGCAATCAGTAACATTGGCGAAACTTTATAGGCGTTTTCGTTGTCAATTTTACAATCGTATGTAATCTCACAACGGTAGCCTACACGCTCTTTTTCAAGCTGCACGTAACTGTTTATAAATTCCAACTCTTCTTCTAAAGATACGCATTGTTTGTTATTACTCTCGAGCTGATATCGCATTAATTGTGACACTTTCATAATCAAATCCGGTGTTCTGTCGGGAAATTCTAAACTGATTCCGTAAAGTGTATTAAACGTATTGAATAAAAAGTGCGGATTCAATTGTCCTTTCAAAGAATTCAACTGCATTTGGTTGAATAATAACGTTTCGTCTGTTTGTTTTTTGTGAATTCTATAAAACTTAAAAACAATAATCGGACTCAAAATGCAGACCAATGTCCCCAATACACTGGCCAGTTGATATACGTAACTTCTTTGATGTGAATTTTGATACAAACGACAATTGCTGAACATGTCGAGCCTAGTTAATTCGTATAAAACAAGCGAAAAAACAAACACCCCGAACAAAGTCAAAAAGATATACGTTAAAGGTCTTTTGGTTCTGAAAAGTATTGGCAACAGAAAAAAACGATTGAACTGGGCATGCATATACAAAACGCAGTAGAAAAAAATCCCCATTAAAATAGAAGTCGCTGAACTAAATAACATCCAGTCGTTTTTTAATGTATAAATCGTAAAGGAAAAGGCAACAACGGCAATCTCCTGCCACCATTTGTTATCCAACATATTTTCCAGCTTCTTATTCATACTTACTTCTTAAATAGTTTACAAAGTACGAACAAATATTTAATTTTTATTTCCATTAAATGACAAATTCAATTGGTCATTTACTAGTGTCTTACATCATTTAAGATGACAAAAATCATCGAAAGTAAAATAATTTTGGTAGATCATTTTACACTTTGAGTTATATGTATTTCAAAAAAATTACTTTACTATTTTTCTTGATTTTTGCCTCAATCGGTCATTCACAAACCTTGTCTTTAAAAGAAGCCCTGAAGACTGGTCTTGAAAACTACGGATCAATCAAAGCAAAAAACAACTACGCCAGCGCTTCTCGGGAAACGCTCAAACAATCCCGCCGTGATTATCTGCCCAATTTAAATTTATCTGCGCAACAAGATTACGGAACTGTCAACGGACAGAATGGCCCGCTTTATGGTTTTGGAGGTCTCGGAGTCGCTTCGTCGGGATTACCGCTTCCGGAACAAAACTGGAACTCTGCATTTGGTGCTCTTTATTTGGTTAATATGAACTGGGATTTTTTCACCTTTGGAAAAACGCAGGAAAAAATCAATTTATCTAAAATTGATGTTCAGGCAAAAGAAAAGGATTTAAATCAGGAAAAATTCCAACAGGAAATCAAAATTTCGGCAGCCTATTTAAATTTATTGGCAAGTCAAAGATTATTGATTTCACAGCAAAAAAATCTGGTTCGTGCAGAAGTTTTCAAAAAAACGGCTGCGGCGAGGGTTAAAAATGGATTATTGGCCGGTGTAGATTCTACTTTGGCAACAGCGGAAGTTTCTAAAGCTAAAATTGCTTTAAATCTTGCCCGAAACTTCGTGAAAGAACAAAATAATAAATTAGTCGATTTGATGGGAGTTGCTCCTCAGGATTTTATTGCTGATACGCTTTTTGTGACTCAGATTCCAAAAGAGCTTATAACCAATAACGTTTCAACAGACAGTCTTCACCCTTTATTGCAACTTTATAAAACCAGAATCGATTACAGCAATCAACAGGTTAAATTGTACAAACGATTTTACTATCCGACCATGAGTGCTTTTGGTATTTTACAAACACGAGCCTCAGGATTTGATTCTTCTTATGCGGCTGATCAAACCGCTTTTAGCAGAAATTACTGGGATGGTGTAAATCCGGATCGTAGTAATTATTTGGTTGGAGTTGGAATTACGTGGAATTTAACGACACCATTCAGATCCAGCAAACAAGTCAGTGCTCAGAAATTTGTTTCCCAAGCTTTGCAGGAAGAATACAATCAGGCCGACAGAGAATTGAAATCGCAATTGGTTTTTGCCGAAGATAAAATCAAAATTACACTCGACAATTATGTAGAAGCCCCAATTCAGGTTAAAGCAGCTGCTCAGGCGTATTTGCAAAAATCGACTTTGTACAAAAACGGATTAACCGATTTGACGGATTTAACACAGACTATTTACACGCTAAACCGTGCTGAAATTGACCGTGATATTGTCAACAATAATGTCTGGCAGTCTTTTTTATTGAAAGTAGCCGCAACTGGTAATTTTGACTTATTTATGAACGAATTTTAACTATAGAACCAAATGAATTTAATACGTTTTGCACTCCGCAAACCCATATCTATATTGGTAATGGTTGCCGGCCTATTTTTCTTCGGAATTGGCGCCATCAAAGACATTAAGGTAGATATTTTGCCTAAGATGAATTTACCGGTTATCTATATTGCACATCCATTTGGAGGGTATACTCCGGATCAGATGGAAGCTTATTTTGCCAAGAATTATGTAAATATTTTACCTTTTGCCAATGGTGTAAAATCGGTAGAAACCAAGAATGTTCAAGGGTTAATGATTATGAAATTAACCTATTACGAAAACACCAACATGGCTCAGGCGGCAGCCGAACTGAGTGCGTTATCCAACAGGATTCAGGCGGCATTTCCTCCGGGAACCCAGCCTCCGTTTATCATTCGTTTTGATGCTTCTTCCTTGCCTATTGGTCAATTGGTTTTGAGCAGTAAAATCAGATCCAATAACGAATTACAGGATTTAGCCAACGTTTATGTTCGTGCTTCTTTCACTTCCATTCCCGGTTTGTTATCACCTGCCCCTTTTGGAGGAAGTCCGAGAACCGTTGAAGTAAATGTAGATCCGGATTTATTGCGTTCGCACAATATGACACCTGATCAGATTGTAGAAGCCATTCGATTAAACAACCAGACTGCTCCTTCGGGAAATGTTAGAATTGGTGACAAAAACTATATTACACCAACCAACAATACGATTCGAGATATTAAGGATTTTGAACAAATTCCGTTATTCAAAGGTGGCGTTCAAAACTTAAAATTAGGTGATGTTGCGACCGTAAAAGACGGTGCCGATATTACCAATGGTTATGCTTTGGTAAACGGTAAACGCTCTGTTTATATTAGTATTGCAAAAGCAGGAGATGCTTCTACGTGGGATGTGGTTCAGAAATTGAAAGCGGAACTTCCAAAAATTCAAAGCACACTTCCCGAAGATGTAAAACTATCTTATGAATTTGATCAATCTGTTTATGTAATCAATTCCGTTAAAAGTTTAATTACGGAAGGAATTATCGGAGCCGTTTTAACCGGATTAATGGTTTTACTTTTCCTTGGAGACAAACGTGCTGCTTTGATTGTAATTTTAACGATACCTATTTCTATTATTTCCGGTGTTTTGTTCTTGAAATTATTCGGACAAACCATCAACTTAATGTCTTTAAGCGGATTGGCGCTGGCCATTGGAATTTTGGTGGATGAAAGCACCGTAACCATCGAAAATATCCATCAGCACCTCGATATGGGAAAACCCAAGGCCCTCGCCATTTGGGATGCTTGTCAGGAAATTGCATTGCCTAAATTATTGATCTTACTTTGTATACTGGCGGTATTTGCTCCGGCATTTACCATGGTTGGAATTCCGGGAGCTTTGTTTTTGCCATTGGCTTTAGCAATCGGATTCTCTATGGTCTTTTCTTTTTTACTTTCTCAAACTTTTGTTCCTGTAATGGCCAACTGGCTCATGAAAGGACATCCTGTACACGAACACGATCCAAGCATTACCGATGATGAAGCGGAGTTTAATGAATGCGGTCTGACACCTGAATCTGAGCGAGATTTGATTTCTCAGAAAAAGGTAATGGTTGAAAGAGACGACACCAATAGAGATGGTAAAATAAGCACCTTTGAACGTTTCAGAATCCGATTTATGAGAACGCTGGATCGTTTGCTTCCACATAAAAAAGCAACCAGTCTAATCTATCTTATCGGAATCACCGTACTCGCGCTAGTATTTTTAAATTTTATTGGAAAAGATGTTTTTCCTAAAGTAAATTCAAGTCAATTTCAGTTGAGAATGCGCGCCGCAGACGGAACCCGTATCGAACGCACCGAAGAAAAAGCCATATTGATTTTGAAAGAAATCAATAAAATGGTAGGAAAAGAACATGTCGGAATCAGCTCTGTATATGTGGGGCAACATCCTTCTCTATTCTCAATCAACCCGATTTATCTTTTTACTGCGGGCCCACACGAAGCTGTTTTTCAGGTGAGTTTGAAAGAATACCATGTTGATATGGATGAATTTAAAGACGATCTGAGAGCGAGAATCAAAAAAATCCTTCCCGATGTAAAATTGACTTTTGAACCAATTGAACTTACAGACAAAGTATTGAGCCAAGGTTCACCTACTCCAATCGAAATTCGAATTGCAGGAAAGGACAAAAAAAGAAATGAACTTTATGCCAGTCAAATAGTCGAAAAACTTCAAAAGATAGCTTATTTCAGAGATGTACAAATTGGACAGCCGATTCATTATCCTGCTTTGAATATTGATATTGACAGAACACGTGCAGCAGAATTAGGAGTGGATATGAATGATATTTCGAGATCCCTTATTGCCTCAACTTCTTCTTCGAGATACACCGAAAAAAACACCTGGATAGATGAAAAAACAGGTTTATCGGTTGCGGTTCAGGTACAAGTTCCGCTTAGTCAAATGAAAAGTAAAACTGATATCGGAGAAATTCCGGTATTAAAAAACTCGCTTCGTCCTGTATTAAGCGATGTGGCCAAAATTACACCGGGCTTTGTAAATGGTGAAAATGACAATTTAGGGGCTATGCCATACATTACCGTTACAGCCAACATCCACCAAACCGATTTAGGTACGGCGACAAAAGATGTAGCTGCAACAATAAATTCATTGGGTGAATTACCGCGGGGATTATTCATTTCTCCCATTGGTTTAAGTACTGTATTGAGCGAAACATTAAGTAGTTTACAAGTTGGGTTATTGGTTGCCATCATGGTAATCTTCTTAATGTTGGCCGCTAATTTTCAGTCGTTCAAAGTGTCGTTGGTGATTTTAACAACTGTTCCAGCGGTAGTTTTGGGAGCTTTGTTAATGCTTACCCTTACTGGTTCAACCTTAAATTTACAATCGTATATGGGAATCATCATGTCGGTTGGAGTTTCGATTGCCAATGCAGTTTTATTGGTTACCAATGCCGAACAATTGCGCAAACGAAATGGCAATGCGCTGGAATCTGCCCGTGAAGCGGCAGCCTTGCGTCTTCGTCCAATTATCATGACCTCTGTGGCAATGATTGCGGGAATGTTACCAATGGCAATTGGTCATGGCGAAGGTGGCGATCAGGTTTCTCCCCTGGGAAGAGCGGTTATCGGTGGACTATTATTCTCGACTTTTGCAGTATTGCTAATCTTACCGTTAATTTTTGCCTGGGCACAGGAACATACCACAACACAATCCGTTTCATTAGATCCGGAAGACGAAGAAAGCATCCATTATATCTCAACACTAAAACCAAAAAATGAAAAATAAAATCATACAATCGACCGCACTATTTTTTGCAGCCCTGTTTTTTCTAAACAGTTGTAACTCCAAAAAAGAAGAAACTGTTACCGCAGAAATCGAACCTAAAACAGCGACTTTTCTTTTAGCAAAAGAAAAACTAACCACCGAATTGCGCTTGCCAGCCGAATTAACCGGTTTTCAGCAAGTAGATTTGTATGCTAAAGTGAGCAGTTTTGTTAAAACACTAAAAGTAGATATAGGATCAGAAGTCAAAAAAGGACAGCTATTAATTGTTCTGGAAGCTCCTGAAATCAGTTCACAACTGGCCGCAGCCGAATCGAGATTAAAATCGATGGAAGCAATTTATGCAACCAGTAAAAGCACCTACAACCGTTTGTACGAAACAAGCAAAGTAGAAGGAACAATTTCTAAAAACGATTTAGAAATGGCAAGCGGAAAGAAAAATTCGGATTATGCACAATATCAAGCCGCAATTGCCGCTCATAAAGAAGTTTCAATCATGAGAGGTTATCTTGAAATCCGTGCTCCTTTTGATGGAATCGTTGCAGCAAGAAACGTGAACTTAGGAACATTTGTAGGCCCGGCAGGAAAAGGTTCTGATTTGCCTTTATTGACAATCCAGCAACAAGATAAATTGCGTTTGGCGGTTTCGATTCCGGAATTGTATACGGGGTATTTACATCAAGGTGACGAAATGAGTTTTAATGTAAAATCTTTACCTGATACCTTCAAAGCCAAAATTCAGAGAATGTCCGGAGCTCTAGACTTAAAACTGCGTTCCGAGCGCGTTGAGATGGATGTACACAACACAAAAGGAAACTTGCTACCGGGAATGGTTGCCGAAGTTCTTTTACCGCTTAATGCAAAAGACAGCACCTTTGTAGCACCAAAATCTGCCGTGGTAAATTCAGCCGAGGGTACATTTGTTATAAAAATACTCAATCACAAAGCAACAAGAATCAACGTCAAAAAAGGAAGAGAAATCGACGATAAAATTGAAATTTTCGGTGATTTGAATCCAAATGATAAACTGATCAAAATTGCCAGTGAAGAAATTAAAGAAGGTGATGTTGTGAATGAATAATCTACTTTTATTTTTTCTAACCATAAAGTTATCAGGGGTATATCCAAGCTTTAAGTATAGCAATACTACTCCTTTTTAACATTATACTTAATTTTTTTTGCACGCAGATTTAGCAGATTCCACAGATTTTTTATAGAAGGTAAATAAGATCAGCCTACTCTGCTAAATCTGCGTGCAAAAGAAAATCTTTGCGAGCCTTGCGTAAACCCTTGCACACTTTGCGGTTAAACACACAAAACACATATCTCATTTAAAGCTTGAACCAAAAAGCCCTTGAAAACTTCTGTTTTTGAGGGCTTTTTTATTCTGACAAACCCATAAAAAATTGAATTAATTCCAGTACCCTCAACACTAAAAAATACTCATTTAGGAGTATTTCGAACAATTAACAAATGAACTAACTTCGTTATGATTATCCAATACCAACAGTAAACTTATAATTTAACTCCTGTCAAAAAAACAAAAAATGATAAAAAAACTACTAAAATTAGTCGTACTATTTGCTGCTACCTTAATGCTAATAGTATCCTGTTCCAAAAATGACGATGAAGAGACAAAAACCCCGGAAACACCAACATCCACCGTTCCTGTATTAGAAGATAATGTAAAAATTATTGATCAGACCAAGCTTCAACTTGATGTAACACCAGCTAAGATTGACGAAGGAATTTATCAATTTACATTTACCGGTACCGCCCCCACTATTAAATCCGGAGATCTGATTGTAGGCGATCAGGGAGAAGGTTTTATACGAAACGTAACCGCATCAAAAGTAGATGGTAACATTATCACTTTACAAACCACTCAGGCCTCTATGGCGGATCTTTTTAAAGAAGGTGGCTTTAACTTTAGTTTAGATATGAATGATTTAACCCAAAAGAAAGTAGCTTCGGGGTTTTCTTATACCATTTCTAATCGGTCGATCTATCAGGAAGGTCCTTTGAGTATTGTGTTGAATAAAGGACAAATCGATTTTGATCCCAATTGGTTTTTTGATTTTAAATTTAATAAAACCGGCATGACCTTTTTTGAACTCAGCGCCAAAAACGCAAAGCTTAATGGTGAACTTACTGCAACTGTGACAGCCGCTCAAGCCACAACCTTAGTCAACCAATCATCTTCAATATTAAGTGATCCTGATCGTTTTACAAAAAAACATACTGTATGGGTACCTGCAGTTTTATTAGGTATACCGGTTCTTGTTCCCGTAAGAATTGTTGCAAAATTGGATTTAATACTGGATTATTCAGCAACTATTAATGCGACTATTACACGTCAGACAACATTTACTTCGACAAACACGTTTAATTTAGGAATACAGTACGCCAACGGGCAGTGGAATGACATCAATAGCTTTTCACCTGTAAATAAATTTACATTATCGCAGCGAACCGGAAATGCAAAAGCTACAATCAATCTTGCATTAACTCCTAAAGTAAGTTTTAGACTTTATGGTCAGGCGGGTCCCTATGCCTCTGTTAGTTTAATGGAACAATTATCAGGCGCAATAGCCTCACCTTCCTTAGATTGGGATTTTAAGGCTGATGTTTGGTTAAAAGCAACTGCAGGCGTGGAAATTGAAATTTTAGATTTCGATAAGTTAGACTACAATAAATCAATAGAAACAGAAAAATTATTCTATACAACTCCCTATAAAATTGAATCTGTATCAGGTAATAGCCAAGTTGGCGATGCGGGAAAACAACTAACCAATCCAATAAAGGTTAGAATCATTGACAATTTAGAAAAAATACAGTCCAACGTACCGGTTTATTTTAAAGTTGAAAGTGGTGGTGGTTCCGTTCAAACTTCCAGCATTATGACTGACGAAAATGGTTTCGCCCAAACCACATGGAAACTGGGAACATCCGGAGAGCAAGTCGTAACCGTTAGTGCAAAAAAAGGAGATGGAACAAATATCCTCGGAGTCCCTGTTACTTTCACGGCGCTCTTTAAATCTCTTATTGGTACCTGGACCTTGATTTCAGCAACACCTGCTATTGGTACCTTCGTTCCGGATTATATCCAATGTGTCGGTAACGGAGATATTGTAATGGAAGAAAATAGAATTAATAGCGGACAAATGATTGTTACAAAAGACGGAGGCCAAATAATATTTAATTCTACCCAAAAATACAATAATATTACCTACGACGATAAATGTAAAGTAACACAAGATTCGCCTGACACCTTTACTGAAGGAACAGATAACGCTGCTTTTACTTACGATGAAAAATCGTTTTTCATAAAAGATGTTGAATCCGGAACAATTGATACGTATTCTTATACTTTACTCTCAGCAAATAAGGTAAGCGTACTGGGCTGCGTGTTTGAAAGAAAGTAACGGTAATTTTTCAAGTTTCAAAGTTTCAAGTTTCAGGTTTCAGGTTTCAAGCTTAACCGTAAGGTTCGTAAAGATTTTCTTTTACACGCAGATTTAGCAGATTAAGCTGATCTTATTTACCTTAAAAAAAATCTGTGCAATCTGTGCAATCTGCTGATAGCGAACTGTCTAAGCAAATCTGCATGCAAAAAAAAGGCATAAAATTAAAAAGGATTTCTAATGCTGTAGTTAAACTTTGTGTGCGATTAAACACTCAAAGCATGTCTCATTTCCATCCTGAAACTTTAAACTTGAAACTTTAAACTTGAAACTTTAGACTTGAAACCTGAAACTTGAAACTTTAAAACCTGAAACAAAAAAAACTCCTCCATAAAACCTAAAATTTCCTACTTTTGATTCAAAGAACTCAATTCACTTCTCATGCAGGAAATGATTACCTTAAAAACATTCGATCAGGCAGTTGAATTAGCGCAGCCAAGACGTGTCTTAAAATACGTTTTGATCTTTTGTACTACTGGATCAGCAACAATTTCTGTAGACGAAAAGGAATTTATCCTAAGCGAAAACTCCGTTCTGACCATTACTTCGGGGCAAATTCATTATTTCAAAAACAGTCAAAATGCAAAAGGATATATTTTAGAATTCACCTATAATTTCTTTTGCAAAGACGACACCGATATGGAATTGATTTTCCACAATGGTTTGTTTTGCCATTTTGCAATGAATGAAATGATCTGCGTTGACAACAGTCCCGTAATCATCAAAGAATTAGAAGAAATCAGAAAAGAATTAATCGAAACTCCCTATCAATACCTTATTTCGGTTCATAGTCGGATTGAATTAATTCTAATCGAAATCAACCGTACCAAAATCAATCGTGGTGACGAAATCTATAAACCCGATGCTTTGTTTCTTCACTTTTTAGAAACCGTTCTAAAAAACTTCGACAAGAATCTTTCAGTTACCGAAATCGCTACTTTAATCGGGACAACAGAATCTAAACTAAACGAACTCTCCAAACTTCACACCAATAAAACGGCACAAAATGTCATTTTCGGATTAATCATTTCTGAGGCTAAACGACTTTTTAATTATGAGAAGTTGTCGGTCAAAGAAGTTGCTTACGCTTTGGGATTTAATGACCCTTTTTATTTCTCTAATTTCTTCAAGAAACACACCAATATTTCTCCTAAATCTTATAAAGAAAAGGTACTAAACTAATAGTACATGCTTTTTCGGGAATTCTCTATTCTTTACAATACAAGACTGTTACATCTTTGTATCAGAATCACAACTAAATTATTTCGCTTTATCTGGAAGTTTTTTTTAACACATAGAGACATAGATTTTTTATTTTCAAAGACATATAAAAGTTTCAATAGCTATGTTTCTTTAAACTAGTGAAACGCCTGCTATTGGTATAGCAAAACTATGTCTCTATGTGTTAAAAAAATGTTTAGTTACAAACCAAATCATTATGAAAAAATATCAAGATCATGCCATTTTCCTATTACGAATGGCATTGGCAGCAGGATTTTCTTCTGCCGTTTTAAGTCGGTTGGGATTATTAGGAAAATATTCGTCCGGCTGGGGAAAGTTTTTAGCTTACGCCGAAGAAGTAAATTCTTTTGCGCCGAAAAGCATTATTCCAACAATCGCCGTTACCGCAACAACAGTCGAAGCACTTTTGGCAGTTCTATTATTACTTGGCTACAAAACAAGATTAGCCGCAACCGGAGCCTCAATTCTAACTTTCTTATTTGCACTCGCAATGACCTACTCTTTTGGAATTAAAGACCCATTGGATTACTCCGTATTTGTATTCTCTATGGCCGCTCTTCTATTGTCAACCGTAGAACAATACCGATGGAGTTTAGATGAAATTTTAAACAATAAAACAAACTAAAAAACAATAAAAATGGAAAAACAAATCACAAGAACCAGCGAACTCAATTGGAAACCTTTAATCGAAGAAGGTGTGAATACAGCAGGAATTTCGGCAAAGATTCTATGTTTTGACCCAATTGCCAACAGACCTACAGCCTTTCTATTAAAATTCGAATCCGGTTCCTCCTACCCCAATCACGTTCATCCTGCGGGAGAAGAAATCTTTGTTCTCGAAGGTGAAATCCGTTCCGGAAAAGACGAATTAAAAACAGGTGATTATTTGTATATGCCACCGGGAAGTACACATTCTGTATTTACTAAAACAGGCTGTACTTTGTTGTTTAAGGTTCCGGAGGAGGTTGTGATATTGAAATAAGAACCTTTTTAAGCCCTCAAAAAGACAAACTTTCTGGGGGCTTTTCTGTTTACAAAAAAGTTAATTACAAAAAAATCTTACTTTACGGTTTCTCGTAACCAAATTGATAAAATAATTTTTACATTTAACAAACTGAAATAATCCCAAATAAAAGATTTTAAATGACATTTTTCGCTAGTTTATGTTCTCTAATTGCAGCCATTGCATTGTTCTTTTCTGTATTCTTCCTATTTCATAACTCAAAGAAAAATCAAACGCAGAAAAAAAGCAAAACGATAATTATATCTTTACTGTTATTGAGTATTTGTTCCTTTTTCTTAGCAATTACATTAGATTTTACAAATGACTTATTAACTGAACCTCTTACTACGACAATAGATTATTCTAAAGTAGGCCCTTACGGCGACTTAATTGGTGGAATTTTAAACCCCCTTATTGCTTTTATTGGAATAATAGCTGCCTCTCTTGCTTTTTATGCTCAATATCAAGCCAATCATCAAGTACAAGAACAATTTAAAATTCAACAATTTGAAAGCCAATTTTATGAAATGTTGCGATTACATAAAGACAACGTAAATGAGGTTTCTATTTCCGAAAAAAAAGTTCTTTACCAATCTTTCAGAAACAGTCAAACAGCACTAGTTGATATTAACGGGAGAAAAGCTTTCGAATACCATGTTAAGGAAATAGAACTATATTATAATGCTGCAAAAACTATCTTCAAAAAAGAAAATAATGAGTATTGGTTAAAAAAGGCCTATCACTTATATTTTTTCGGAATAAATAATGGCGGAACGAATAATTTCTACAGACCTTCCAATAGAAGACCTCCCAAAAACCCAACAGTAGAACAACTGTTTTACAATGAAATCGCAAAAGCAAATATTAAATTTAACACAGAGAAAATCGAAGGACATGCCACTTATTTAGCACACTTGTATAGGCATCTTTTTCAAATAGTAAAATTCGTTGCCAGTCAGCAAGAGAGTTTTATTTCTTACGAAGAAAAAAGAAAATATTTAAGAATCTTAAGAGCACAATTATCTAATCCGGAACAAGTAATGTTGTTCTACAACTGGAAATCCGGTTTTGGTTTTAAATGGGAACAATCCGAAAAAGATAAAAAAGACAATTCAAAACAAAATAGATTTTTTACTGATTATAGGATGATTCATAATGTCTATCAAGATATTCTTATTCAAGATTTTAAGCTTACTGAAATTTTTGATTTAAAAGGCGATTTTAGAAAAGAGGAAGGGAAAGACCGTGATCCCTTATTTGAGTTTGAAGATTGGGATAATGATTAGTTATTTTTCAATAAAACTATTGTAATTAAGCAACAATTCTTCGCTGGCGCGAGCGCAATGTCATTAAGTTAAGAAAAAATTTCACGCAGATTCTGCAGATTTTGCGGATTTTTTTTATTGCATCCTGCTAAAATCTGCAGAATCTGCGTGAGACTTTTTTTAAAGCAATCCTTAACTTAATGACATTGGGCGCGAGCGTCCCGCTCGTGAACTCGCTCATGTATTAAGTACTAGAAAAAAGCAAAAATAACTTAAATTTGATGACGTATAGCACGAACGGGAGGCTCGCACCAGCAAACAACTAAAAAAAAAATGATAACGTATACCGCAGTACAAAATGACTTATAAAAAAGAATATCAAAATATATTTTTACTTTCTATCATATCGTCCTGTATAATGCTATTCAGCTTCCTTGGCTCTATAATTACAGGTCCGCAAACTGCACACTATATTAACATCTACGCCTTCTTAATTACTATTGGCTCAGTATTAATTTTAATTAAAAATAAACTGTTCAGTTTTATGACTATTGCAAGTATTATTTTCAACTTATCACTGGGTATATTCATAGCAAGTTTAAAATATGGATATACGGGATGGCATTACAGTAACTTATTTACCATAGTCATTCCCAAGTGAGAAAATTTTTGTAATGATAATGTAATGATTACAAAGAATAAAAAAACCTCCATCTTTTCAAGATCGAGGTTTAATAATTTTACAAATCAGACAAAATCTACTCCTTATCCAAATAAGGATTTAAAACTTCGGCCAATTCATTCAACCAATAAAAATTATCTTCTAAATCGGTTGCCCCTTCTTCCTTTATAACTCCTAAAGCAAGTATATAATTTACCTGTCTTAATACCTTAGCCATGTCTTTTCGGTCTATGGTATTGTTAAAAAAATCGATTAGCCTTGTTTCAGCTTTTTTTGAAAGTGTGTTGGTACTCATAATGTGAAGATTTAAGAATAATAGCCCTCATACGTTAGCAGTCTTACGCTTCTTCACGGCGTCAAAGTCCTTTCGGAGCTTTACTACATAGCACAAGGGCAAATTTAATTTTGTTCTTAATGTGAAGATTTAAGAACTGTAAAAATAAGAAAATGCTCTCATTTAAGGGTTTACAATAATATATTAGAAACCTACACTTACATAATTCTAAAGTCACATTAACTACAAATAGTTCAAATCTATAATTTCAGCAAATCAATTAAACAACTCCAACACCATCCGTACTCAACGTTCTTTTAAAATCAGAAGGCGATTTCCCTGTGCTTTTCATGATAAACTTATTAAAATGACTGCTGTCTATAAACCCCAAATCGTTACTGATTTCGGAAAAAGTCAAATTGCTCTTTTTCAATTTTTCTGTAATAACATTCAGTTTCGTCTGTTCGATATAATCTCTTAAACTGATATTCAAATGCTTTTTAAAATATTCTCCAATGTAGTTTAAAGAAACATTAAAGTGATTCGCCATTTCCTTCTTTTTGAGCAAATGCGGATTCGCAATATGAACACGAATATAATTTAAAATCGTATCAATTTTTAAGATCTCCGTAACTTTATAATCGAGCGTATCGTAATTGTTGACCGCATTTCGTTTAATTAACTGGATCAGGGTCATCATCAAACACTTTATAACACTTTCGTTTTGATTTTTCTGGTGTGCAACCTCATCGAGAATTTTTAAGATAATCGATTCACAAAAAACCTTGTCATCGTCCAGAAAGATTAAGTTTCCATTGGTCTGATTGTGCAAAAAGAATAATTGTTCGATGTCTTCACTTTCACTTTTATCGGAGAAAAAACCCGGAAGAAATCGCAGACAATGAAACTTTGTTGGTTTTGCCGTTTTAAAAGAATGATAATCCTTTGGCGTCAGCAAATAAATATCGTCTTTTTTATACGAATGTTTATTCGAATTTAAAATGTGAATCCCTTCCCCATATTCAATAAACAGTATTTCGAAAAAATTATGTCGGTGCATTTCTTTCTTCCAAGTCAGTTCCTCTACCGAATAGATTTCAAAATCATTGTATATAAAAAAAGTGTTATTCATAATCCTTAATTTTTACAAATATAACCTATATTATTACATCTGTAAATTTCTTTGAATCTGTTTACTTTGTTATTCTATAAATTAAAACAAAAACAAAATGAACTCAGCTACAATAAAAATTGGAATTTTAGGAATTGGTGGTATTGGCGGTTTTATAGGTGCTCCGCTGGCGAAAAAATACCAAAATACCAATGTGCAGATTATTTTTATTTGCAGAGGAGAAACCAAAAACAACATTCAAAACAAGGGTCTGATCTTCGAGTCAAAAGATAAAACAGAAACGGTGCATCCCTACTTGGCATCCGACAATCCAAGCGAAATAGGAACATTAGACGTGATACTTCTGAGCTGCAAATCGTATTCTATAAACGAAATGTTATCGACTTACAAAGACTGTATTACTGCCGATACTCAAATAATTACTTTACAAAATGTAGTCAACGCTGCCGAGATAATTGGTAGCATCTTACCTGATTCAAAGCCAATTATTGAAGGTTGCATTTATGTGGCATCCAATGTAAAAAAACCGGGACACATACAACATATTGGAGGCCCAGGTAAAATTTTCATCGGGGGCAGCGAAAACTCTAAATGGATAACCGATATACTGTTAAACGGCAATCTGGATATCACACAGGTTGATACCATAAAAGAGATTTTGTGGAAAAAGTATCTTTTCGTGGCTCCGGTTGCTGCTATTACTTCAGCTTATAAAGTGTCTTTCGGAGCACTACTGGAAAACAAAGAATTAATGCATATCCTCGAAAATATGATGATCGAGATTCAATCCCTTGCCGGCAAAAACAATATCGTTCTTACTCATGAAGATATTGAAACGGCTAAAAATTTATTAGACAAGTTCCCTTATCAATCCAAATCATCATTGCAGCTTGATTTTGAGAATAATAACAAAACAGAGAAATCCTTTTTGGTTGACTATGTTATTGATGAATGTTTTAAAAATGGTATTATGACTCCTTTTTATAGTGCTGTCAATGATAAGATAAAGAGTTTATACGGGGCGTAATTTGCTCATGCCCTTTATGTGAATTAACCACAAGGTTTGCGCATAATTTTATAGCAATACGACTCCATTTTAATTTAGTACCAAATTTTTTGCACGCAGATTTAGCAGATTAGGCTGATCTATTTACCTCATATAAAAAAATCTGCGCAATCTGCTAAATCTGCTAAATCTGCGTGCAAGAAAAAATCTTTGCGAGCCTTACGGTTAAATACACAAATCTCATTTCAACCCTGAAACTAACAAAATTGTTAAAATATCCTGTCTATTTATCCCCAAACTAGACTTTTAGCTTAACTTTGTTTTTACGAATATCTTAATCTAAAATCATGCAAGTAATAAACATCAAAGCTTACACAGAGGATGCTTCACAAATTGAAGCAGTTAAGGCTATTATGAAAGCGTTAAAGATAAAATTCGAAATTGCCAATGATAAACCCTTCAAATTATCTACCGAGCAACAACAAATTTTAGACAGTCAAATAAATTCAGACAGAAAAGAATACAAAGACGCTGAATCAATTTATACCGATTTAAAAGATAAGTATGAATTATAGGATCATACTTCACAAAATCCTGATAAACATCCTATAAAATAAGAACGTTACCTAAGTTTAACCGCAAGGCTCGCAAGGTTTTTTCGCAAAGTTCGCAAAGCGTTGCGATCTTAGCGTAGTCCTTTGCGAGCCTTGCGGTTAAATACACAAATTATATCTAGAAAAGGACTTACAAATTATGCTTTTCCAATCACATTCTTTCGACAAAGGAGACTTCAACGAAAACGAATAGACGCAAATCACACAAGAAGCTCACGTACAGTTTGTCATCCTGAGGAACGAAGGATCTACACAAGTAATTCCGTAAAGTAAAGTTCAGCGCAATCGATTCAGCAAACGAAGATCCTTCGTTCCTCAGGATGACAAACTAAACGCAAATTTTTATCTGACTTCTCCTTCATTAAATTGACATGAAGGCACATAAAATCAGGCTTTATTAAACCCTTTATACAACTATAAGAAAAAACAATCGCAGAAAATTATTTTCTTTTAAAAAATCGCCATACATTTGCCTAACAGTGTTAAGTAATTTAATACTCAATCAAAATGGCAAGTAAAGATCGAATTTTAAGACAAAAAGAAGAAACAAGAAGTAACATTCTTGAAGCTGCTTATGACATCGTTAAAGATGAAGGATGGCAAGGTCTTAGTATGCGAAAGATTGCCGACAAGATTGAATACACTGCTCCGATTATCTATGAATATTTCTCCAACAAAGATGCCATTTTACGCGAACTAACGGGTAAAGGTTTTATAAAGTTGGGAAAAGAACTGGAAGTAGCTAAAGCACAATTTGAAAAACCGGAAGACCAATTAGAAGCCATGTGGATGGCGTATTGGGATTTTGCTTTTACCGATACCGAAATGTATCAGGTGATGTTTGGCGTACAAATGAACTGTTGCTCGGAGCAATGTGATGCTGCTAAAACACCTTATCGATTATTTACTGATGTAATTGCTAAGGTTATGAAAAACAGTAACCCAACTCAGGAAGTTATTACACAAAAATATTATACTTTCTTTTCTGTCATTCACGGTTTGATTGCGATCAATATCATAACTAAAAGTGACGTAATGGAAACAATCAACAATCAGATTCTGAAAGACGCGATTGGTGGTATCATAAAATCAATACAATAAAAAAAATTTAATCATTACTTAACAGTGATAAATGATTTAATAGAGTAATTTAGACTTTTTTTTCTATTTCACTTAACACTGATAAATAATTTAATAAAGTAATATAGAACCCTTTTTTACTATTTCACTTAACAGTGATAAATAATTTAATACCAATTATGAAATAGATTTGGAAGGCATAAGTATATGGAATTTTGTGCCAATTCACTTAACAACGTTAGAAAATTTAATACTATTAAAAATGAACTCAAATACAACTATAAATAAATATTTTAAAAACGAGAATGTCCAACAAATTAAAACCAATATTAAAATGAAAAATGTAATTATAACCAGTTTTATCCTGGCACTAGTATTAACCAGTTGTGCAGATAAATCACAAGGACCAGCTGCTGCACCGGCACCACTATTACCGGTTTTGGCCATAACAAGCGAAAACACTACCACAGATGCTGAATATCCAGCTTCTATACAAGGAACTGTTGATGTTGAAATCCGCCCACAGGTTAGTGGGAATTTAGACCGCGTTTTAGTAGACGAAGGCGCTTATGTTTCTAAAGGGCAATCTTTATTCAAAATAAACGAACGTCCGTTTCGCGAGCAATTAAACAATGCTTTGGCAAATCTTCACGCTGCTGAAGCAGCTTTAATCAATGCGCAGTTAGAAGTAGATAAATTAACTCCTTTGGTACAAAACAAAGTGGTTTCTGATTATCAGTTAAAAACCGCTAAAGCTTCTCAAAAAATTGCTTCAGCCAATATCGAACAAGCAAAAGCAATGGTTGAATCTGCCAAAATTAATTTAGGCTACACCAACGTTACTGCTCCCGTAAGTGGTTATATCGGAAGATTACCTAAAAAACAAGGAAGTTTAGTTTCGGCAACCGATGTAGAGGCTTTGACAACACTTTCAGATGTGCATGAAGTTTTTGTTTACTTCTCTTTGGGGGAAACTGATTTCATCAACTTTAAAGCACAATATGCAGGAAACAGCATTGGAGACAAAATTAAAAAATTGCCTCCGGTTTCTTTAATATTAGCAGACAACAACGCTTATCCACAATCGGGAAAAATTGATATGGTTGACGGTCAGTTTGATAAAACTACAGGTGCCATTACGTTAAGAGCCACTTTTCCAAATGCCAATGGAACTTTACGTTCGGGAAATACAGGAAGAATTCGTTTAGGTCTTCAACATGACGATGCTATTCTGGTTCCTCAATCAGCGACAATCGAAATGCAGGATAAAGTTTTTGTTTTTACTGTGAACAAAGAAAACAAAGTAACCAAAATGCCCATTACTGTTATCGGTAAAAGTGGTACCAATTACCTAATCAAAGACGGTGTAAAATCCGGTGACCAAATTGTATTGAGTGGTATTGACAAACTACAGGAAGGTCAAGCCATTCAACCTGAGAAATCAAATACAACAAAAGTTGCCCAAATAATTAACAAAAAATAATTTTTACGAAAATGTTCAAAATATTTATACAAAGACCCGTACTGGCAACCGTCATCTCCATACTGTTGGTGATTTTGGGAGTGCTCGGACTTACAAAATTGCCTTTACAACAGTTTCCTGATATTGCACCCCCATCGGTTTTGGTAACGGCAGTTTATCCGGGAGCGAATGCAGAAACGGTTCTGCGTTCTGTTGCTCCTTCTCTGGAAGAATCTATAAATGGTGTTGAGAATATGACTTATATGAGCTCAACTGCCAGTAATGATGGTACTTTGGCTATTACCGTGTTCTTTAAACTGGGTACAGATGCCGATCAGGCAGCGGTTAACGTTCAGAACAGAGTGGCTCAGGCGACAAGTCAGTTGCCTGCAGAAGTTGTTCAGCAAGGTGTAATCACAGCAAAACAACAGAACAGTTTTATCATGGCAATCGGTATGTACACCGATGATGAATCTAAATACGATCAGACCTTTGTTGCCAATTATGCACAAATCAACATTATTCCCGAAATCAAACGTATTCCGGGTGTAGGTTCTGCAAGTATTTTTGGTGGTGTAAAAGATTACTCGATGCGTGTTTGGTTAAATCCAACGCAAATGTCAACTTATAATGTGACGCCAAATGAAGTTATGGCAGCCATTCAAGACAAAAGTTTGGAAGCTGCTCCGGGTAAATTTGGAGAGAGAAGTAAAGAAGTTTTCGAATATGTAATTAAATACAAAGGAAAATTAACCAAACCGGAAGATTATCAAAATATTGCTATTCGTTCTAATGCTGACGGTTCAGTCCTTCGCTTGAAAGATGTAGCTAGAGTTGAACTTGGTGCGTATTCGTACAACAGTTTGACCCGTTTAAACGGTAAAAAAGGAGTTGTAATTGGTATCATTCAGTTGGCCGGCTCAAACTCCAACGATATTCAGGTGGCGATTAACGAATTGATGGTTAAAGCTTCTAAAGATTTCCCAACAGGAATAAAACACAATATTTTCTACAGTACAAAAGTATCTCTGGATCAGTCTATTGCACAGGTGGAACATACTTTAATTGAAGCTTTTATATTAGTATTTATTGTGGTATTTATTTTCCTTCAGGATTTTAGATCGACTTTAATTCCGGCCATTGCTGTTCCCGTGGCCATCTTAGGAACGTTCTTCTTCATGCAGTTGTTCGGATTCTCGATTAACCTTTTGACGCTTTTTGCTTTAATCTTAGCCATTGGTATTGTCGTCGATGATGCGATTGTGGTAGTCGAAGCCGTGCATGCCAAAATGGAACACAAACAACTGTCTCCAAAAGTAGCGACTCATGAAGCCATGCACGAAATTACGGGTGCTATTATCTCGATTACGCTGGTAATGGCTGCTGTATTCCTGCCGGTTGGTTTTATGGAAGGTTCAACGGGTGTTTTCTATCGTCAGTTTGCTTTCACTATGGCTATTGCAATTGTAATTTCGGCCGTAAACGCTTTGACTTTAAGTCCTGCTCTTGCTGCTTTATTCCTAAAAGATAATCATGGTGCACATGATGGTGAAACTCCTTATGTGAAACAAGGTTTTAAAGAAAAATTCTTTGCCGGATTTAATAACAGTTTCAACGCTTTGACCAACCGTTATGTTGGTGGATTAAAATTCTTAATTCGCAACAAATGGGTTAGCTTAGGAGGTTTGGTTCTAATTACATTCGCAACGATTGTAATGGTAAAAACGACGCCATCAGGATTTATTCCAACAGAAGATCAAGGATTTATTGCTATTGCGGTTAATACGCCTTCGGGAACTTCTTTAGACGGAACTCAAAAAGTAATGACTCAGGCCGAAAATACGCTGAGAGGTATGGATCCTTTCCGTTTTGTAACTGCTATTTCAGGTTTCAACTTATTGACCAACTCTACAAGTCCGTCTTCTGCCGTTATTTTTGTATTGCTTAAACCAAATGAAGAACGTGGCAAAATCAAAAATATCGATGAAGTCATGAATGAGGTTCGTGGCAAACTAGGTTCGATTTCAGGAGGAAGTTTCTTCGTATTCAGTTTTCCAACTGTACCGGGGTTTAGTAATGTTGAAGCATTAGATTTAGTATTACAGGATAAAACGGGAGGTAAATTGGACAAGTTTAGTGGAATCTCCCAAACATTCATTGGAGAATTAATGAAACGTCCCGAGATTGCTGTGGCCTTTACCAGTTTCAAAGCCGATTATCCACAATTACAATTGGATATTAATGATGAAAAAGCCGATCAGTTGGGTGTAAAAGTCAAAGACATTCTGCAAACCATGCAAGCCTATTTTGGTAGTGCACAGGCCTCTGACTTTAACCGATTTGGTAAATATTACCGAGTGGTAGTTCAGGCAGATATTGACGACAGAGCAGACCCGTCAGCTATTGACCGAGTATTTGTGAAAAACAAAAATGGCGAAATGGTTCCGATAAATACCCTGGTAAAACTAAGCCGTATTTATGGTTCAGAAACCGCTTCGAGATATAATTTGTTTAATTCCATTTCGATCAATGCGATTCCAAAACCGGGATTTAGTTCGGGAGACGCGATTAAAGCGATTGAAGAAGTTGCAGCGCAACAATTACCTGCAGGTTACAGTTATGAATTTTCGGGACAAACCCGTGAAGAAATTTCTTCCGGAGGACAATCGGCAACTATTTTCTTATTGTGTTTGATATTCATCTATTTCTTACTTGCTGCACAATATGAAAGTTACATTTTGCCTTTGGCCGTAATCTTATCGATCCCTGCAGGTATATTTGGAGTATTCGTAGCCATTGGTTTAACCGGAATTGAAAACAATATTTATGTACAGGTGGCTTTAGTAATGCTTATTGGATTACTCGCCAAAAATGCCATTCTTATTGTAGAGTTTGCGGTACAAAAAAGAAAATCAGGTCAGGCATTGATCAAAGCCTCGATAGATGCTGCAAAATTACGTTTGCGTCCGATTATCATGACGTCACTGGCTTTCGTAGTAGGATTAATTCCAATGATGAGTGCCACAGGACCATCGGCACAAGGGAATCATTCGATTAGTATTGGTGCCGCAGGTGGAATGATTTCGGGAGTAATTCTCGGGTTACTTATCATCCCGGTTTTATTCATCGTATTCCAACATTTACAAGAAAAAGTTTCGGGAAAACCCGTAGCTGTAATTCATAACGACGAAAAATAAAAATGGAAAACTATATAACGACAATTCTAATGACGGTTATCGTCTTCGTTGCTTATCTCTCCTATAAAGTGTCCAAAGATCTTGACACCAGAGAAGATAAATGTCCTGAAATTTAATTACTATAAAGTAAAAATGAAAAAGTATATAACCAAAATCGTGGTGGTCGCTATTCTGATCACCACTATAATATCCTGTAAAGTTTCGAAGGATATTGAAACTCCAAAAGATGCCTTTCCTGAGAATTTCAGGAATGCATCGGTTTCAAAAGATACGACAAGTATTGCCGATTTGGAGTGGAAAAATTTCTTTACCGAACAAGATATCATTCAATTAATTGACAGTGCTGTAACCCGAAATAATGATTTACAAATCGCTGCCAAAAACATTGAAATCGCACAATACAGATTTACACAATCTAAATGGAATAATGTTCCTCAGGTCAATGCTTTTGCAAATGCAAGCATCAATCGTCCTTCTGAAAACAGTTTCAACGGGATGAATTTGAATCAAGCATTAGGAAAACAACATGTTGAAGATTATTCGGTAGGAGTTTCGCTGGCTTGGGAGGCTGATATTTGGGGAAAGATCAAAAACCAGAAAAAAGGTGCTTTTGCGAGTTATCTGCAATCTGAAGAAGTAAAAAAAGCATTGCAGACCACTATTGTAGCCAATGTTTCAAAAGGATATTACAATCTTTTGATGCTGGATGCCCAATTGGAAATCGCCAAACAAAATGTGAAACTAAATGACAGTACCACCAAAATCATCAAACTAAAATACGATGCTGGACAAGTTACTTCATTAGCCATTCAACAATCGGAAGCACAAAAACTAAGTGCGGCACAATTGGTTCCTTTATTAGAACAAAACATTGCCATTCAGGAAAATGCTTTGAGTGTTTTGACAGGTTCATTTCCAAATGCGAAAAAAAGAAATCTTCTTTTGACTTCCATTGAAGTTAAGAATAATGCCGCTATTGGAGTTCCTTCTTCATTAGTAAGCAGAAGACCGGATGTAAAAAGTGCCGAATTGGCCTTAAAAGTCGCAAATGCAAATGTCGGAATCACAAAAGCAGATTTATATCCTGCCTTAAGAATTACGGCTCAGGGCGGATTAAATTCGTTCGAAACCAGCAGTTGGTTTAACATTCCGGCTTCTTTATTCGGAACGGCTCTTGGTGGTTTGACACAACCTTTACTGAACAATAAAAAAGTAAAAACAGAATATAATATTGCCAAAGTTCAAAGAGAAAAAGCAGTTCTGAATTTCAGACAAACCGTTCTGGTAGCGGTAAGCGAAGTGGCTGATGCTATGGTAAAAATAGAAAAACTGCAACAACAGGAAACGTTTCTTCAGGAACGCGTAAAGACCTTGTTACAGGCTATCAAAAATTCGAATTTGTTATTTAAAAATGGAATGGCAGAATATCTGGAAGTTTTAACCGCTCAATCCAACTTATTGCAAAGCGAATTAGAACTGGCAAACCTAAAAAGAGAACAATTATCTGCTAATACCGAGTTATATCGCGCATTGGGCGGAGGTTGGAGATAATACCCGTTTTTTAATTATTTATTTGAGTGACGCTGTGAGACTTCGGTTTTGCAGCGTTTTTTTGTTGGTTATTTTGGCACGAATTAGCACGAATTTTTTAATTTATTATCATTTGAGTGTCACCCTGAGCGAAGTCGAAGGGCTTTTGTGGTAAAAAGGGTCTTCGACTTCGCTCAGACTGACAATTGTAAGTGACATGTGTAATCTTATTTCTGTATTTTTGAATAGTCTAAAAACCTTAATAATTATCATTTGGTGTCACCCTGAGCGAAGTCGAAGGCTTTTGTGATAAAAGGGTCTTCGACTTCGCTCAGACTGACAATTGTGAGTGACATGTGTAATCTTATTTCTGTATTTTTGAATAGTCTAAAAAACCTCAGCAAAAAATGATCTTCGATAAAGAGAAATACCTTAACGATTTAAAACTAAACTTTCAACATTACGCTCCTATTCGTAAGGAGTCTTGGGAACAACTTGAAAGTATTGCCGAATTTCAATCTGTAAAAAAGGGTGCTATACTGTTGCAAAACGGTCAGGTCTCTAAAGAACTTTATTTTATCTGCAAAGGTGCTTTACGCGCTTTCATCACGGATAAAGAGGGGAACATTTATAATAAAAACATTTTCATGGAAGGTAATTTTGCGGGTTCTAAAGCTTCTGCAATAAAACAAACGCCTTCTGACTTTGCTATCGAGGCTCTTGAAGATTCTATTCTGATCGTCATTAATTATAAAAAATACAGAGAGCTGATTTTTCAAAATGAGGATCTGAAAAACTATTATATTGCTTACTTAGAAAAAAATTGGGTGATCGAAAAAGAAAAAAGAGAAATTTCAATAGTGATGGACAATGCCACCGAAAGATACCTTCAATTGCTTCATAAACATCCTGACATTTCGCAAAGAATTCCGCTACTGCATATCGCATCACATTTGGGGATTACACCAACCCAATTAAGTCGTATCAGAAAAAATCTGGAAAAAGAGCTTTGAATCAACATATGTAAAGACTTTCGACAAATTCTAAACTTAACTTTGTAGTACAATCCCATTAATTACAATAGCAATGAAAAATAGCAATCTAATCGAAAAAAATATTGATAATCTAACCGGTTTATGGAAAACTGTTGGAGCTTCTTCCCTATCCTATCATAAAAACGAAAACTTAGAATATTCTAAAATTGAAAATTCAGATTGGCCCAATAAGTTATGGCTTCGTGAAGATATTTCAGAAAATAATGCCGAGAAAGCCATTGAAACAATAAAAGCCAATTCGGGTTTAGTTATTCCGTATTTTGATATCTACAACAGTAATTCGAATAAAATTCTGGAAGACAAAGGTCTGATTGTAAAATCCGAACAAGTAGCAATGGCTTTAAAATTAGATCAAAAATTCACCCTGGAAAACAACCTGGATTATAAACGAATTACAACAGAAGAAGAGGCCGAAATCTGGGCTACTCTCTATCCAAGTGCTTTTGGATATGTGATTGGCAAAGAAATCCTCGTTCAGAATCATACGAAAGTGCATTTTTATTTAGTTTCTCTCGATAAACAACCCATCGGCACGCTGATGCTTTATCAAACCGAAAATTTCGCAGGTATTCACGGTGTGGGTGTCATCCCCGAAATGAGACGCAAAGGTTTTGCCGAAGAAATTATGAAATTTGCTCTTAATCTCTCAATAGATTTAAAAGCGGAATATGCTTTGCTACAAGCCTCCGCAATGGGGAAAGATATCTATACCCGATTGGGGTTTGAGGATCTGTTTGTGATCAAAAATTACATCATAGTTTAAAATTCCAAATTTTTTAAATTCCAAATTCCAAACTTTTGGTCACTGGTTTCTTTTTTGTGTTTAGGGTGCTTGTTGTTCTTAGAAAATCCACATAAATCTGCTTATTCTGTATGAAAAATTTCGCACAAACACGCTAAGGCGCAAAGTTTTTATACTCCTTAAAATTCTAAACTTTTTTGGGAGCTGCAAATCTTTTTTTTCTATGCGGATTTTAATAAAAAGTTTGTTTTTGTTTTGTCAACCAAGCAAAAGCAATCCAAATAAATCAGCTAAATCTGCGTGAAAAATTTTGCACAAAGACGCTAAGGCGCAAAGTTTGTATAAACCTTAAAATGACTCAATCAAACTGAGACTGAGAACTGAGACCGAAAACTGAGACTGAGACTGAGACCAAAGACAAACACAATTGTCCCAAATGACCCTAAAATAGTCATAAATACGTATTTAATAAGAAGAATAAGATTAGTAGATTTGTAACTCATTAACCAATAACCATTTAAACAAATTTTTATGAAATCAACCAAAATTATTTTCTGGACTACTACTATCCTTATTTTTTTATTTGAAGGCGTTATGCCGGCATTAACTTCACAAAGTGAACTTGCAAAAGAAGGCATCAGACATTTGGGCTATCCTGAATACTTTGGAAATGCTTTAGTTGTTTTTAAAATTCTGGGCGTTTTGGCCTTAATCATCCCGCAGGTTCCGGCACGCATTAAAGAATGGGCCTATGCTGGTTTTGGTTTTGATTTTACATTTGCTTCTATCAGCCATTTTGCCGTTGACGGAATAGGTTTTCAGGCGTTTTTCCCGCTGATCGTTTTTGCGGTTCTAATCCTTTCTTATGTTTCGTATCATAAACTAGAGCGATTTAAAAGAATTGCGCTATAAATCATTTTTTATGATTGAAGTTTTTAAAACAAATGTTCAGGAAGAAGACCAATCGACACTTATTATTGGAAAACTTCTTGAGCATTTTCCAAACAGCCTAATCAGCTTTGATTTGGAAGACTGTGATAAAATTCTGCGTATTCACAGTTCCTCCATTTCAAATAAAAAAATTATAGCAATTTTGAATTCACACGGGTATTTGTGTGAAGCCTTGTTGTAAATCAAAAAACGAAAAAAATAGTTTTAATTTTAATTTAAAGCATTAAAAATGAAAACAGCACTTCAAGAAAATATCGTTAACACCTTTAAAAAACTAAATGATTCGCTTTCTTCTTTTTCCGAAAGTGAATTGAATACGGTTCCTTTCGAAGGTAGCTGGACTGCAGCGCAAGTCATTAGACATCTTATTACAGGTTGTTCCGGTTACCCCGAAATGTTTGCCGGAAAAACGGAAAAAACTATCCGAAAATCGGACGAAAAAATAAAAGATATAGAAGCTCTTTTCTATGACTTTGACATCAAAATGGAAGCTCCTGAGTTCCTAATTCCTTCCAATAAAGAATATAATAAAAATTCCTTAACTTTAGCTCTGTTAAAAATAGAGGAAGAATTATTAACCGTTTCAGAAACGCATGATTTAACTTTAACTTATCTTGATTTTGAACTTCCGGGCTTCGGTAAATTCACTTTTTATGAATGGATTAATTTTGCTCTCATTCATATCACAAGGCATCTTAGACAGTTAGACAGCATTTCTAAAATAGTACAAAAACAGTAAATCGATCGCTATTTTATTTTCAATTTAAAGCAACTTTAAAATATGAATTCAAAAATCGGAACTGTTTTTTTGTCAGGATTAATTGCCGGAACATTAGATATCCTTGCTGCAATTGTTATTTACGCTCTTATTTTACAAAAAACTACCCCACTAAAGATTCTACAATCCATTGCCAGTGGTGTTTTCAAAAAAGAAGCTTATACCGGTGGCCCTGAAATGGCATGGTATGGACTTGGTTTTCATTTCTTAATTGCGTTGCTTTTTGCCTGGTTTTACTTTACAATTTATCCCTACCTCCCACTTTTAAAAAAGAGCACTTTAGCTGCCGGTATTTTATACGGAATTTTAGTTTGGATTGTAATGAATCTGGTTGTTTTACCAATCGTCTTCCCGGTTCTACCCGCAAAAAGCCTAGACTTTCCGACCCTGTTGTCCGTTTTAATTCTAATATTCTGTATCGGACTTCCAATCGCCTGTATCACGAGGAAGTATTATGATCGGTAGTTTTCGGTCTTAGTCACAATTTGGCATTTCACAAAAAACATTTCACAATACACAAGAAGCGTCGCAAGTACTTACTACTGCGACGCTTCTTTTTTATACGATTAATAAATTATTGCTACACTTTTGTTCTTCCTGATATTAATGAAATAACGAATAACACTAAAAATATAAAGAATAAAACTTTTGCAATACTAGCTGCTCCGGCGGCAATTCCGCCAAAACCAAATATTCCCGCAATGATGGCAAGAATAATAAAAATGACTGTCCAACGTAACATAGGATTTGTTTTTAATTTATAAATTGAACTATAAGTTCTTAATTTCTTATACAAATTTCTTACTAAAAAACAACCGCTCTTAACGCAATCCGTTTTTTTATTAGCGCAATCAAATACAAAACTCAATAAATTTCAGAAAGAAAGCAGAAGTATCAGAATTTCACTTGATACGTTATAAAATTCCAATGAAAATGTTTTTGAGTTAATTTTTTAGTGGATTGGATTACTCCTACCATTTTGTTCGTTCTAATTTTAGATAAAATAAATTTAGAAAATATGGAGTTAGCTACAAAACATGGTGTGGTTTTAGAAAAAACGGAGCGCCCTTTTGAAGAACTGGGTGTTTTAAATCCTGCGATTTATCAGGACGGAAATACAGTTCATATGTTTTACAGAGCCGCCAAAAAAGGTAATTTTTCAACGGTGGGTTATTGTCGCTTTGAAGGGCCTACCACTTTAGTAGAGCGAAATTCAGAGCCACTCTTTTCTCCTGAATATATTTATGAAATTCATGGTGTTGAAGATCCCCGAATCTCAAAAATTGATGATTTGTATTATCTTACTTATGTGACTTATGACGGGATAAATGCCTGTGGTGCTTTGGCTGTTTCTAAAGATTTAAAAAGCTTTAAGAAGAAAGGCATTATCACGCCAAGATTTATACTGAATGAATTTACAAATCTTATCCGCAAGCATTTACAAAATCCCTCTGTGGCCAAAATACTTGCTTTTAATGTAGAAAGGAACTACCCATTAACAGAAACCATCAAGGACAATTTATATGTATGGGATAAAAATGTCGTATTATTTCCGAAAAAGATTAAAGGAAAATTTGTTGCATTACACCGTTTATTTCCATCCATTCAAATTTTCAGTTTTGAGGATAAAAAAGAACTGACGGAAGATTTCTGGAAACTATATATGAAAGATCTCCCGGATCATATCGTTATGGAGCCTCAATTTGATCACGAAACAAGTCATATTGGTCCCGGTGCTCCACCGATAGAAACACCTGACGGCTGGTTATTAATTTACCATGCCGCAGAACGCAGAGAAAAAGGATTGGTTTATCATGCCTGTGCCGCATTATTGGATCTGAATAATCCGAAGGTGGTGCTATCAAGATTAAAAGTTCCGCTAATAACTCCATCGGAATATTACGAAAGACATGGGTATGTAAACTATGTTATTTTCCCGACCGGAACGGCTCTTTTTGATGAGCGGCTTTATATTTATTATGGTGCCGCCGATGATAAAATCGCAGTGGCCTCTGTGAACCTGAATGATTTGTTAAACGAACTAAAAAAGAATCCCTATGAAAGCACTATCGACTAAATCAAAAATAGTTTTTCTATCAACTTTTCCACCAACACAATGTGGAATAGCTACTTATACGCAGGATACAATCAAAGGAATTGCCGATGTTTATGGTAAATCAATACTTTGTGAAATTTGTGAATTGGTTGATAAACCAAAAATAAAACCAACTCAGGCATTTACTTTAAATACAAAAAACAGAAAAGAATACACCACCGTAGCTGAAGAAATGAATATTGACAAAAGCATTAAACTGGTGCACATTCAACATGAATTTGGTTTATTCGGAGGGAATTATGGCGATCATTTGCTGGACTTTTTAAATGTTATCAAAAAACCGGTGACTTTTACTTTTCACAGCGTGATTCCAAATCCAAACGATGAATTGAGGACTTTTGTAAAATTACTTTTGAGGTATAGTCATTCGGTTTTTGTGATGACCAATCAGTCACAGGAAATCCTGGTCAATGATTATGGCATTTCAAAAGAACTCATTACTTGCGTCCCACACGGAACACATGTGGTCGTGTATGAAACTCCTTTTAGCGCAAAGAAAAAATTCGACATTCAGGATCGCCTGGTTTTATCCACTTTTGGACTTTTGGGTGAAGGAAAAAATATCGAAACGGGTCTAAAGGCATTGCCGAAAATTATCAAAAATACACCAAATGTACTTTACCTCATTATCGGAAAAACGCACCCAAACAATATCATCAATGGTGTTGATGCCTATAGAAACCGACTGGAGCAAATGGTTGATGATTTGCAACTGCGCGACAATGTTCGATTTGTAAACGAATATCTCGATACTGCTCATCTTTTAGAGTACTTAAAAGCCACTGACATTTATATGTTTACTTCCAAAGATCCTAATCAGGCGGTTAGCGGTACTTTTTCTTATGCGATGAGTTGTGCTTGTCCGCTGGTTGCATCAAAAATTCCGCATACTTTAGAGGTGCTCACTTCTGATTCGGGCATTTTAGTTGATATCGGAGATGCAGATCAGTTTGCCGAAGCCGCTATTCAATTGCTTTCCGACGAAAAACGAAGAGAAGAAATGGGAATTAATGCCTTCCGGAAAACACGAGCTTCCTCTTGGGAAAACGTAGCCATAACGCATATGAATACCTATAAAAAACTTATGGATAAAACCTATGAAATCAAATACAGCTATCCTGCAATAGAACTGGCACACATCAAAAAAATGACTACCGAATTGGGAATTATTCAATTCAGTAAAATTTCTGTTCCTGATCCTTCCTCCGGTTATACTTTAGACGATAATGCACGCGCATTGATTGCGTTTTGTATGCACTATAAATTAACCGAAGACAAAGACGATTTGCCTTACATCTTAATTTACCTCGATTTTATAGAACGTTGCCAAAAACCCAAAGGCAATTTTATGAATTATATTGACGAAAACAACCGAGAACATCTTGAGCAAAATGCAGCCGCAAATCTCGAAGATTCAAACGCACGCGCGATTTGGGCACTGGGGACTGTTGTTTCTCATTCGGCAATTTTACCGGACTCTATTTCAAAAAAGGCATCCAAATGTTTGCTAAATGCTTTAAAATGGTCCGAAAATATTCAGTCACCACGTTCGATTGGTTTTGCAACAAAAGGCTTGTATTTATATCATAGCACAATTCCTAATTTATATGTAGCGGCGATCATCAATAAATTAAATGCAAAATTGCTTTCTAACTATGAAATTCATACATCTAAAAACTGGAAATGGTATGAAAATTATCTGACCTATGCCAACGGAATCCTTCCGGAATCCATGTTATATGCTTATTTGGTAACCAACAAACCAATCTATAAAAAAGTAGCATTGGAATCTCTTGATTTTCTTACTTCGAAAATGTTTTTGGAAGACAACTTCCGTGTAATTTCAAACAAGGGCTGGTATCAGAAAAATACAGAACCACATCCATACGGAGAACAACCGATTGATGTGTCCTATACCATTCAGACTTTAAATGCTTTTTACAATGTCACTAAATCCCCGGAATACAAACAACAAATGAAAACAGCCTTCAACTGGTTTTTGGGTAAAAATCATTTAAATCAAATTATGTACAACCCCGTTAGCGGAGGTGGCTACGATGGTTTAGAAAGAGAAAATGTCAATCTGAATCAAGGTGCTGAATCAACAATCTGTTATTTGACCGCAAGATTAATAATGGAAAACCTAAAGGCCACGGACAGTAAAGTAATCCCTTTATCGAAATCCAGAACCACTATGGCAATCCACTCCTAAATACATTTAACTACACATTTTAACTAAAGTAATTCTACAACCCATTATTACTCTTAAAATCCCTTTTCTCAAAGGGATTTTTTGTTTTATACTCTTCAGGGCAACGTTACTTCGTTTGATTTTACCTCCCGATGTAAATTATATAAACTTCCTCAAAAGTTCTGTAATATTTTTCGCCTATTACCAAAGTAACTTTAATACGGTCAATTATACAAAAGCAACTTTTAAATAAGCCCTTGTTTTTTTGACTTTATAAACAATAACTAAAAACAACCTATTTTGATTCTCACTTTAAAAAATACATTCGAAGAAGTAGGAAATGCAACCTTGTTTGCGGGCAAGTTCTTTAAGGAGCTTTTTATTCCACCTTATGAACTAAAAGAGCTCAGAAAACAATGTTATGTTATTGGTTATAAATCTTTACCACTTGTTGCTATTACGGGCTTTATAATGGGGTTGGTACTTACACTTCAATCCCGTCCGACCTTAGTGGAATTTGGAGCTGAATCCTGGTTACCGGGTATGGTGGCACTCTCGCTCATACGGGAAATTGCTCCGGTAATTACGGCTCTAATTTGTGCGGGAAAAATTTCATCGGGAATTGGTGCCGAACTAGGATCAATGAAAGTAACGGAACAAATTGATGCTATGGAAGTTTCGGCTATCAATCCTTATAATTATCTGGTGGTTACCCGCATTTTGGCTACGACTTTAATGGTGCCGATATTAGTCATTTTTGCAGATGCAGTCGGAATACTTGGTGGTTATATCGGGATCAACATTCACGATGATATTAATTTCAATCGCTACATCGCCCAAATTTTTGAATCATTAAACTATTCAGATTTAATTCCGGCGACCATCAAAACATTTTTCTTTGGTTTTTTTATCGGAATGATTGGGTGCTACAAAGGTTTTAATGCTGCTAATGGAACCGAAAGTGTCGGGAAAGCAGCAAACTCGGCCGTTGTAACCGCTTCGTTGGCCATTTTTATTATTGATATGATTGCGGTACAATTAACTGATTTAATCTTTTAAAAATGATCCAGGAAAAAAAACATATCACCCCTAAAGTAAAAGAGAAAAATCAGACTCCGATAATCGAGATCAAAAACCTGTGTAAAACATTTGGTAAAGATAACGAGGTATTGAAAGGCGTCAATCTTACCGTAAACAAAGGAGAGGATTTGGTTATTTTAGGTCGATCAGGTTCCGGTAAATCGGTAACTATAAAATGCATCGTTGGTTTGATTGAACCCGATAAAGGCGAAATAAAAGTATTTGATGAAAATGTTCTGAATCTTAAAAAAAAGGAACTGAATGCAATCAGAGTCCGAATTGGTTTTTTGTTTCAGGGCGGAGCCTTGTACGATTCTATGTCAGTTAGGGAAAATCTGGCCTTTACCTTAAAAAAACACCAGCGAGAATTAACTCCCGAAGAAGTAGAAAGTGAAATTCTAGAAGCACTTGATAATGTAGGTCTGAGTGATGCGATAGATAAAATGCCTTCTGAATTATCCGGTGGTATGCAAAAGAGAATTGGTCTGGCGCGCACGCTAATTCTAAAACCCGAAATTATTCTGTACGATGAGCCAACAACAGGGCTGGACACGATCACCTCAAGAGAAATAAGCGAATTGATACTTGATATTAAACACAAACGCAAAACAACATCGATCATTATTACACACGATATGGCTTGTGCAAAACTGACAGCAGACCGCATTATGGTACTAAAAGAAGGTGTAATACATGCCGAAGGCACTTACAAAGAACTGGAAAAAAGCGAAGATGAATGGGTAAGTTCTTTCTTTAAATAAAACTAAAAAATAGAAATCATGGCGAAGCAATCTGGATATACTTGGAAATTAGGAATGTTTGTAACAATAGGTTTGTTGCTATTTATACTTGCCATTTATTTTATTGGGAAACAAAAAAACCTGTTTGGTGATACCTTCAGAATTACGTCCAATTTTAAAACCGTCAGTGGTTTGCAGGTTGGAAATAACGTACGTTTTTCAGGGATAAACATCGGAACAATCGAAGAAATCAGATTGATAAACGATTCCTCTGTTGTGGTGGGTATGGTTATAAAAGACGAAGTCCGCGAATTTATAAAAACAGATGCCCGCGCCAGTATTGGTTCTGACGGGTTAATGGGAGACAAAGTACTTACCATTTCTCCCGGTGTGCATTCGCAAAAAATAATTCAGAACAATGGAAAAATCGCTTCAATCAATGGAATTGAAATGAACGATATTATGAAAAGCGTGAAAAAAAGTGTTGATAATGTCGGCGTTATTTCTGAAGAATTAGCCATTTTCAGCCATAGTATGAATAACGGAAACGGGGCTTTGGCCCGATTAGTAAGGGATGATAAAATGGCCAACAGCGTTTCTAATACACTCTCTAATCTGGAAACCGGAACGAAAGGTTTTAGTGATAATATGGAAGCCGCCAAAAGCAACTTTCTGTTTAGAGGTTATTACAAGAAAAAAGAGAAGCAAAAAGAGAAAGAGCAAGAAGAGCTAAAAGAAAAAAAGGAGGAACAACAAGACAAAGCCAATAAAGAAAAAGAAAACAAGGAAAAGGAACAAAAAGCCAAAGAGGAAAAAGCCAAAGAGGAAAAGCAAAAAGAAGTAGACACTAAAAAAGCGGAGGCTGAAAAAAACAAAAAATAATATTGAAATGAAAACTAAAAAACAAAATAGCACCAGTGCGTTCGAAAAATTTGCTTCGCACGTTTCAAAAGCAGCAGGAAGTACGCCCGCTTTTATAGGCGCTTTTTCAATTGTTGTGGTTTGGGCGGTTTGTGGTCCTTTTTTCGATTATTCAGAAACCTGGCAATTGATTATCAATACCGGGACTACCATTATCACTTTCCTGATGGTCTTTTTAATTCAAAAAGCGCAAAACAAAGATTCACTGGCTATTCAATTGAAATTGAACGAATTAGTCGCTTCAAACGAATATTCCAGTAATAGTTTGGTAGACATTGAAAGTATGACCGAAGAAGAGATGATTATAGTACAGAAATATTACCACAGACTTAGCGAATTGGCTAAAAAAGAGGAAAGCGTACGAACCTCCCACTCTATTGCAGAAGCACACGAACAACACCAACGAAAAGATAAAAACCGAACAAAAATACGTACCCAAAAAAGCCCGAAAAAATGAAGCTACGTTCTACAGAAACCTTTTGGCCCTTAAAACACGCAATGGAAGTAAGTTATCCGTCCCTAAGTTCCGATTTAGAAACTGAAATTCTAATTATTGGTGGTGGAATTACCGGAGCTTTGATTGCTTACAAACTCTTAAACGAAGGGAAAAAAGTCGTAATGGCCGATCGCCGTGATATTTGCAACGGAAGCACGGCAGCAAGTACCGCATTATTGCAATATGAAATTGATGTGTCACTACACGAACTAATAAAAGTCAGAGGATTAGAATGCGCTATCGACAGCTATAGGAATGGGAAAAAAGCCATTTTTGATCTGCGGGCTATAGTCGATACGATAAAAAGTGATTGCCAGTTTGAATTCAAAAAAAGCATTTATTTTTGTTCTTTAAAAAAAGATCTTCCTTTTCTAAGAACAGAATTCAAATGCCGAAAAGACAGCGGTTTCGATGTCAGCTGGCTCGAAAAATGGGACCTTGAGAAATTGGGATTAAATGCTCTGGCTGCCATAGAATCTAAAACCGCAGCGGTTATGGATCCTTATCAATTTGCTCAGGATTTAATCCGCTATTGCAAAAAAAAAGGAATGCAGGTTTTTGACCGCACGAACATTACGGCTATTCAAAATCAAAAAGGAAAACTTATTGCCCATACGGAAGCGAAATACAATATCGTGGCTGATCATGTTGTACACTGCAGCGGTTATGAGAGCACCGAAACACTCACAGAGAAAGTGGTTGATCTAAAAAGTACTTATGTAATTGCCTCAGAAAGTCTTCCGGATTTACCCAAATATTTTAAAACCGCCATTTTTTGGGACACCTCCTCTCCCTATTTATACTTTCGAGCGACAAAGGACAACCGAATCATTATGGGCGGCGGAGACGAAGAATTTAAAGACCCGAAAAAACGAGACAAACTGCTCCCTAAAAAAGAGCAATTTCTATTGAATAAATTTCAAAGAAAATTTCCAAAAATCGATTTCAAAATCGATTATTCCTGGGCAGGTACTTTTGGAGAAACCAAAGATGGCTTACCGTATTTCGGAAAACCAAATCCAAATAAAAATGAACACTATGTTTTAGGTTTCGGAGGAAACGGAATCACCTTTAGCGTCATCGGAATGAATTCGATTTTGCATTCGATTGAAGACAAAAAACATCCTGATTTGGAGTATTATAAGTTTCACAGATAATTCTTTTTCTAAGCATCACAGACTCTCAAAGCTTAGTCACTCAAATCTAAGCGGTAATAGCCAAAGGATTCAGATTAAATTTATACTCTTTGGGACTGCAATTGAATTTTTGTTTGAAAATTTTAGAGAAGTAACTTCTGCTTGTAAATCCAATACAATAAACGACCTCAGAAATGTTTAGGTCCGAAGTCCGAATTAAGATTTCCGCTTTTAAAACTCTTGTATGGGTAATAAAATCATTGACGGTACGATTGTGAATCATTTTAAATCCCTCTTGCAGTTTGTTTGGCGACAAGCCAGATTTTTTACTCAGCCATTTAATTGTAAAAGCTTCTTCCGGATTGGATTGTATCGTTTCTGAAAGTTCTTTTATTTCTTCCATTTCTCTTAAAGTCAGGCAGCTGAAATCTTTTGATGCAGTGGCTAAATCATCCGCGTGCTGCTGAATTTCTGTAGCCAGAATGATTCTTAAAATACCTTCTTTTAGTAAATGGCGCACAATACCGGTTTGGGTGATCGAGCTCAATTGTTCTATTTTCTCCGCAATTCTCCTGTAAGACCCCAGATAAAAGAAATTCTCCTGACTATTATTCTCAAAAAAAGTTTCTTTTACTTTCGTGTTTAAAGAATTAGCCTGATCCATTGCGCCGGATTGGTTTCCAACTGTAATTAAAGTAAATTTAGTTTTTATGCCCTTTTCAAAGAGCAAAACATTTTCTTCTTTTTCTCTTGCGGAGAGAATGGCGGTCTGGAACATTTCCAGTTTTTTTTCTTCTTCCAAAACACTAAACCGATGAGACAAATTACCTTCTGAGCAATACGCAAAATAAACCGGTGAAGCATTTAAATTTGCGATATTCATTCTCACCTCATCAGAAAAGGTCATATCAAACTGCATATAAGAAATCGCATCATTAAACGAAGCTCCGATAATGGAGCCTTGCGCCGAAGCATTATGAAATTCTAAAGTATATTCCTCTAAATCACAAGTAATTTTTCCACCTAAATGCAAGGCTAATGTTTCAAATATATTCTTAATTTTATCTGTTTGTATATTAATTATTTTCATTTGGGCAGGATTTAAAAATTCAACACTAAAAGGGTATAGCTTACTCGATAGAGCGAATTTGTTTTTAAGTACAAATTCTTTATAATCTATACTCCAAAGTTCGATTAAACAACACCGAAAAATGTTATACAATTTTTAGATTTTGTTTTATAATTACCTATTAATGACTATATTAACAACTATTTTACCCGTTTAATTTCAATAAAAAGCATGAAAAGTTTTTCCTTCCCTCCATTTAGTTCTGACCGATCTAATGTATTGATTTTGGGCACGATGCCGGGATTAAAGTCTTTAGAACTCAATCAATATTACGGGCACAATCAGAACAATTTCTGGAAATTTTTGTTCCCAATTCTGAACGAAGATTTTTCAAATGACTACGAAACCAGAAAAGCGCTTTTGCAAAAAAACAATATTGCCATCTGGGATGTTTTACAATTCTGCGACAGAGTCGGAAGTTTAGACAGTGCCATAAAAAATGAAATTGCCAATGACTTCGAATCCTTCTTAAACGAACATCCAAACATCACAACGATTCTCTTTAACGGAAAAAAAGCAGCGGCATTCTTTAAAAAATACGTTACACTTGAAAAATCCTATCAGCTCATTACGCTCCCATCGTCAAGTCCGGCAAATGCGGGCCAATCGTTCGAATCAAAATTAGCCGAGTGGAAAGTCATAAATTCACTCACAAACAATCAAACAGATATTTGAATTCTATAATATTATCTTGGTAAAGTATAATAATTTCGTCAGGCAATCTGATAATTTTACCAAAAGGTTTTTGAAGTATTTTAGTACTGGACTCCTTAGTAATGGCAAGTCACCTACTAAGGCTATAGTATAAGAAATGCCGATAGTTAGTTTATTTAAAAAGCTATTCTTTTATTAGAATAGCTTTTATACTTTTATGGTTTATTTTTTTAACCAAATAATTATGAAAATTCAAACATACCGTAATCATATACGGTTTTATACACCTCATCATTTTATATATTACCCAATTCTGATTGGGTTTTTAGCAGCTAGTATTTATTTTGCGTGTACTACAGAAGACAAGCTAATCTGGACTTTTATAAGTATTGGGTTTGTTTTTTTATTCTGGCTTGCTTATATGCTTCGCCAGCATTATGCTTTAACCTTGCAAAACAGAATTATACGATTAGAACTTCGCTATCGTTATTTTACACTTACAGGAAAAAGATTCGAGGAATTCGAATACAAACTAACCGACGATCAGGTTTTTGCACTACGTTTTGCGCCCGATAACGAGTTAATAACACTTGTAGCAAATACCCTTGAAAATAATCTGACAGGAGCAGCTATAAAAAGAGCAATCGTACACTGGCGAGCTGATTATAACAGGGTTTAAGAAAAAATCATAAAAAACAACAATGCCAATAGCAATAAAAAATGCAGTCTAAAAATTGCAACCTACTTATTGCTATTGGCTTTTTTATTGTCTTCTATCTCTGAACCTTTGCTACTTTGAACCGCCGAGCCTTTCCCCTTTACCAAAAACCATACAAAACTGATAAACAGATTATTATACAAAATAATCAAAGTAATTAAAACAAATGAATGATTTTTTTTGTTAACTTTAATAGCTACAAACATCCAGGTAAAATCTAAAATTTAATCTTATGAAAAAATTATTTTACTTTTTGACCGCTTCATTATTAGGGTTGACATCAAATGCACAAACCGTTGCCGAAATAACTCCAACTGACACTTTAACTGTAATTCAGAACCAAAATAAAATCGAACAGGATACTTATTCTGAAGATTTACCTTGGCATGCCAGACGCTTTAAAGTTTCTGCGGGAAGTTTTTTTCCTGTAAATAATACTCAAATTCAGGTAGGTACTAATAACGGAAAAATCGGTACTACAATAGACCTCGAAGATGATTTAGGATTTACTAAATCAAGCGCTTCCTTTTTAGGGACATTTGATTGGCGTATTTCAAGAAGATCACGATTGGGATTTGAATACTTTTCGCTGGACAGAAGCTCCTCTAAAACCTTGCAAAGAGAAATTAATTTTGGAGAGAACACTTATGAGGTAAATGCAAGAGTAACGGCTTTTTTTAACGTTCAGATTGCAAGAATCGCCTATGGTTACGCCTTTTTATCTAAACCAAAATACGAAGCCGGATTGTTAATTGGTGCACATGTGCTTTTTGCGGATCTGGGTTTACGTGTAGATGCCAAACAGGCCGTCGCTGAAGTACATGATAATTTTAACTTCACTGCGCCATTACCGGATATTGGCATATGGGGAGAATTTGTACTCGGAAAACGTTTTGGTCTGTATGCCAACGTAAATTATCTGGCCTTAAAAATTGATACTATAGACGGTCGAATCCTAAGCTACAATTTATCTCTTCTGTACAATGTGTATAAAAACTTTAGTCTTACAGCCGGATATACAGGTTTAAATTTTAAAGTTGAAGACATCGAAAAACACCTTAACGGTTCTCTGAAATGGGGGTATAATGGGCCAACTCTTACGGCTGTTTATACCTTTGGACATCATGTTAAGCTCTATAAACACTAGAGTTTTAAATTCCAAAAGTTAAATTCTAAATTCCAAAAAAAAACAAACCCGACAGGTTTTTGAAACCTGTCGGGTTTAATTTGCGGAAGTTGGTAAAATTCGTGACGACAAAAAACTATTCCGAAGTTTCTAACTGTAGAACAACATTCTGATAACGCTTGCTAAGTGAAAATAATTGCTCCGCAAAAATCATAATTGCTAAAGGAATAAAGAAAAAAGAAGTTAAGTTTTTCTCATATAAAAAATAGACCGCAACCATATATATTCTGGCATACTCTAGATAATAAATCCATTTTCTTTGTTCTAATAAAGCACCGCAATTCACTAACGTAATTAGTATAAAGAACAATACAAAAACCTTATCGAAGGCGCTTAAGAACTCAAAATAATACGTAAAAGCAGTCAGAATCAAAGTTGAAACTCCCAATTGAATGTACAGATAATTCTTAAACCGAAGTCGCTGATTGGGATTGGCTTTGTCCTGTAGAAACCGTTTTTCTAAGATTGGACGTATGTCCTGATCCATATGAGCCGGACTTCCGAACACAGCTTTCCACTTTTCTTTGAATCCTTTTGAACGTTTCCATAGTTCGCAAATTTCAAAATAGTAGTGAAAATGCTGCCACAAAAAACTATAGCTTTTGAGTGGATGTGTTAATCCATATTTTGGTTTTTCCTCCTCGGTTTGGAAAGTGCCGAAAAGATGGTCCCAAAAGGTGAACATATCTCCGTAGTTTTTATCTAAATATTTCTCATCAGAGGCATGATGAACCCCATGTACGGAAGGCGTCACAAAAATATACTCCAGCCATTTTATCTTTCCGATAAGCTGTGTATGGGTGAAAAACGAATAGGCGCCATGAACAATTAACATCGTAATGACCATTTTAGGACGAAAACCTATAAAGGGAAGCACACACCAGAATCCGGTTCTGATAATGGCCTGAAAAGTTGTAATTCTCGCCGCTGCAGTAAAATTAAACTCTTCGCTATGATGATGCACAATGTGCGCCGCCCAGAAAAAATTGACTTCATGTCCTAATCGATGGTACCAATACCAAACAAAATCGGTTGCGAGAATTAAACCTAACCAAACCAAAATAGTTGACGGGATATCAAAAATGCGATAGTGATCGTAGATGTAATCGTACAATTGGTAAAAACTTGCCGCAATAAATAAATTGATTAATCTTTCGGCTATACCAATACTAATATTCGAAACTGAGCTTTCATAATTGAAAATTTCCGGTCTTTTTTTTCGCTGCACTATTTTATATTCAATAAATAAAAAAAGGAAAAAGGCAGGCATTGCGAAGGCAAGAAAATTAATATGTTCCATTTTAAAAATTACTTTACTGCATTTATAAATAATTCAAAAAGAAAATATTTTCACCAATCAACACAACATCCAGCTACAGAATGGCATCGATTGATGAAAATGATCTTACGCTGATTTTAGAGCGAATTTTTAATTTTGTTTATATTTCAAAGCATCCAACGCAACTTCTTTAACCGATTGCGTTACGGCTACTTTTTGTAAGGCAAGGATATAAGCCGCAATACGTGGCGTAACATGGTGTTTCTTTGCGGTTCTGAAAACAGTATCAAAACTCTTCTCTAATATTACCTCCAGACGGGTATTAATCTGATGCATTCTCCATGATTCTGAAAGTGAATTCTGAAGCCATTCAAAATACGAAACGGTAACCCCACCGGCATTGGCCAGAATATCCGGAACAACCAAAACATTATTGTCATGTAAAATTTTATCCGCATCGGAAGAAACCGGGCCATTTGCGCCCTCTACTATAATTTTGGCACGAATATCGTTGGCATTTTTTTGTGTTATCACGTCCTCTTTTGCCGCCGGAATCAAGACATCAACATCCAAAAGCAACAACTCTTCGTGTTGAATCACAATCGAATTCGGATACCCTTTTATGCTTTTATTGTTTAAATTATAATACAAAATAAGCTCGGGAATATTGATCCCATCCGGATTGTAAAAGGCTTCTGAAACATCACTAACCGCTACTATTTTCAATCCTTTTTCGAACAAAAACAAAGCCGAATGTAAACCTACATTTCCAAAACCCTGAATTGCTGCACTTGCTCTTGCCGGTCTTATTTTTAACGTTTGAAGTGCCAACAAACTAATAATACTAACACCTCGTCCGGTTGCTTCTACTCTACCCAATGAACCTCCCGAATGTAAATGTTTTCCGGTAACTACAGCGTGCGTTGTTTTGCCGTGTACCAGCGAAAATTCATCCATCAGCCAGCCCATTTCATCCGGACCGGTTCCCATGTCGGGTGCGGGAACGTCTTTTTCAGGTCCAAAAATATCGGATAAGGCTTTGGTATAAGCTCTGGTAATTTTCTCTAATTCTGTTTTAGAATGTTTTCTCGGATCACAAATGATTCCGCCTTTAGCACCTCCAAACGGAATTCCCGTTACGGCAGATTTCCAGGTCATCCAAGCTGCCAATGCCTTTACTTCGTCAAGGTTTACAGCGGTATCATAACGTATTCCTCCTTTTGACGGGCCCAAGGCTGTATTGTGAATTACACGATAACCTTCAAAATTTTGGACTTCTCCATTGTCTAAAACTATAGAAAAGTTTACAACAATCTGCTTTTCCGGACGTTGCAATTTTTGTCTGATCGATTCATCTAAATTAAGAATATCGGCCGCAATATTAAATCGATCAATCATAGATTGAAAGGGATTCTGTTTAATTATTTCTGTGCTCATAGCTATTTATCTTTTTATTTGGGTTATGCTTTCCTGCTTTAAGTGTTCAAAGTCAGAAAGTGATTTCTTTTACTACTCTGTTTAGTTAAGATTGCAACTGCTGCATGGAATTTTTATCAGACAGCACTGCATCATTGTATTTCTGTTTCGATTCGATCTCATATTTTATTTTTTACTAATTCTAAAAAAAAGCCTTTCATGGTGCGTGAAAGGCTAAAAAAAAAATAACAAGTAGATCTTCTATTAACGCCATTTCATAACACAATTCATCATGCAACACATCATTAAGCTGCACATAAACTGACTATTATTTGGACTAGAGTTTTTCATTGTTATTGCAAATTTATAAATTACTTCTTATATTCTATAGAATTAGTAGAATTAATTTCAAATAAAATGAAAAATAGTACAAAAACCATTGTAAATAAAGCGTTTACAATATTAGAAAAACAACTAAAATTGTGACATAACAATCAAAATGATGGCAATTAATGCTAAAATGATCCCCACAAAGTTGATTTTCGATAATTTTTCTTTGAAAAAAAGTAAACCAATAAGGCTTCCCAGGATTATAACGCCCATATTCATTCCGGCAAAAACGGTAGAAGGATTGTCTGAAAAAGCTTGATGTGCTTTCAGGTAAAACAAAATATTTCCGAAGTTAAAAAGACCAACCAATGCTCCAAAAAGAATGTTTTTAGATTCCAATTTTCCTCTTTTAACTACTACTTCATAACCTACAATACACAGAGCAACAACCAACGCAATGGTAAAAACAACAAATAAAGAAGTCGTATAGGGTAAAGTTGTGTATAATGCTATTTGCTTAAAAAGAATATCGATAACGCCAAAACCAAGTAAAACAACAGCTGGATAAATCCATTTGTTCTCCGTATTTTCAGCTTGCTTTTTTAAGATTAGCAAAAGTGCCAGAAAGCCTATTATAAGTCCGATAACTTTATAGGTATTAAATTCTTCCTTAAAAATAAACCAAGCAGCAAGAATCGGAATAAACAGTGATAACCGTTGTGCAGTATCCGTTTTTACAATTCCCATATGTCGGATTGAAGCCACCAGGAAAAGAAAAATTACAGGCAACAGAACTCCAATTAAAAAGTAAATTCCCCAAGGTGCAGCTGAATTTACCGCACTTAGATCGGGACTAAATGTAAAATAACAAAGTAATAACGCAAATACATAATTGAAAGCTACAATCTGAGTTGGATTGGTCGCATATTTTCGTGTGATTTTAAAAATAACACCAACAATTACACTGCAAAATATACTTAGAATAAGGAATAACATACTATTTGATTTTGCAGACAAAAATAACATTAATCCTTATTATAACTTCCAAAAAAAAAATATTAATCGCTCTTTAGCCAACCCGTAATACTCATTCGCGTATTCTGAGTTACCAAAACTTCATGTATCAATTCATCACTTTTAAAGAAAACCGTTTTACCTTGTGTTGGCGCAATTTTCTGATTATTGTTTACTTGATGAATTAACAATTCTCCACCATCAGCTTCCTGCCAATTGCCGTTGAGATAACAAATCATTGAATACTTGCGGCTCGGATTATTTTTAAACTGATCTAAGTGTTTGAGATAAAAATCTCCTTTTTCGTATAAAGCATAATGAAATTCGTAACCGGTAATTCCGGCATAACAACTTTCATTTAAATAAAGTATAAAAGCGTCAATCTTGGCAAAAAACTCATTTTCAAAAACATTATTATGTTTTTTATCCAGCCAGTAAATCGAATCACTTCTTATGGCATCATCATATGCTGGTCTTTCATGATTTCCAATTCCGGCAGCTAACAACATTTTATTTTGATTTAAATCGAGTAAATTTTGTTTTAACTGATTTGCTAATACAGGACTCAAAAAATCTTCCGCTATTCCAACATTATTCTCAATATACGAAGCAATTAAATCTTCAAAACTATCTTCCATTTTATTTTTAGGAAAGACTGCAATTACAGCCAACGGAACAAGGTAGATGATTTTAAACTAGTAAAGCCTTTATTTTCAAAATAAAAAAACCGATCGCCTTTAATTGGCAATCGGTTTTTCTACAGAATTAACAGATTTTGAAATCTGTTAGGTTTGTTATTATTTTAAATTTAAATTTTACTGATATAACTTACGTATTAAACCCGACAGGTTTTAGAAACCTGTCGGGTTTGTTTTTTTAAATTATTTAAAATTTACTAATATAACTTCCGTATATATCTTTAAACTGATGTCCTTTTGCGAAGCGATCTTTGCTTAGTTTTCGATATTCTACCAATCCCCATAAAACAAATTCTTTTACAAAATACCTGTCTTTTTTATCCAATTGCGGATGGTATTTTTTTACCAAAGTCTCTAAAGGAGTTACTTCATCCAGTATACCTTGATAGTCCGCATCTGAACAATCGTCCAACAGTTCAAATCCGCTCTCTGCAAAAAACCAATCAATAATATCGGAATATGGAGTTTTCTCATCCGGTTTTTCGAGTTTTTCAATCTTAGGGAAAAGTTGCGAAAACAAAGTACGAACGGCTAATCCGATCAAATTTTGAGCCACAGCGGCAGCTCCCTCCTGCTCTCCTTCGTAAACCAACTCTACTTTTCCGGTAATAGATGGAATGACTCCTATAAAATCTGATAAACGCAAGGTCGTTTTATCAACTCCTGCAATCAAAGCGCGACGTTCTGCAGTACTGATTAAATTCTCAAATGCTGTGATACTCATTCTGGCACTTACACCACTTTTATTGTCAATGTATTCGCTATCACGCGCTTCAAAACTTATTTGTTCCAAAATGTCTTTTGCCAGACTTGGTACATAGACAATTTCACTTTGATTTTCGTCTAATTTCGCTTCTTGCTCAGTAATTGTTCTCGCAATTTCTACTGTTTCCGGATAATGCGTTAAAATCTGAGAACCGATTCTGTCTTTAAGCGGTGTAACAATACTTCCTCTATTGGTATAATCTTCCGGATTTGCGGTAAAAACAAACTGCATATCAAGCGGCATTCTTAACTTAAAACCTCTAATCTGAATATCTCCTTCCTGTAAAATATTAAACAAAGCCACCTGAATCCTGGCTTGTAAATCAGGCAATTCGTTAATTACAAAAATACAACGATTTGCTCTCGGAATCATTCCAAAATGAATCACACGGTCGTCCGCATAAGACAACTTTAAATTGGCCGCTTTTATCGGATCAACATCACCTATTAAATCAGCAACAGTAACATCGGGAGTGGCCAGTTTTTCAAAAAAACGATCGCTTCTGTGCAACCACGAAATTGGCGTGTCTTCTCCTTTCTCCAAAATAAGATTTTTTGCGAAACGGGAAATCGGATTTAAAGGATCGTCGTTTATTTCAGAACCGGAGACAAACGGAATGTATTCGTCTAACAATTCGATCATTTTACGCGCTAATCTGGTTTTAGCCTGACCACGAAGACCTAATAAATTAATATTATGACGGGACAAAATAGCGCGTTCCAACTCTGGAATTACGGTATTTTCAAAGCCATGAACGCCTTCAAAAACAGGTTGTCCTGATTTAATTTTCTCTCTAAGATTTTCTCTCAATTCGTCTTTGATCGATTTGGTTTTATATCCTGATGTTTTTAATTGACCTAATGTATTTATGTTTTCTATTTTCATGTTAATTATTTAAAATTTTGGTAGAGACGCACAGCAGTGCGTCTCTACGTGCGTCTCTACCTTACCCGTTTTTTCCTATTGGTTTCATAATCTTCAAAAATCATTTCCCCCAGACCTTTTAATCCGGTATAAAATGCTTTACCCTGATTGGCTTCTGTGAAATGATTCACAAAACGTTGCAAATAGGGATCGTTTGCAATCATAAAGGTCGTAATCGGGATATGTAATTTTCTGGCTTGTTGTGCTTGTGTATAACATTTGTCTACGATATATTCGTCCAGACCGTTACTGTTCATATAATAGGAACCATCACGCTCGCGAACACAACTCGGTTTTCCGTCGGTAATCATGAAAATTTGTTTGTTGGTATTTCGTTTTCTTCGCAAAATATCCATCGCCAATTGCAAACCGGCAACGGTATTGGTATGGTAAGGACCAACTTGCAAATACGGTAAATCTTTGATTGGAATCGTCCAGGCGTCATTTCCAAAAACCAAGATATCGAGTGTATCCTTTGGGTATCGTGTTGTGATTAATTCAGCCAATGCCATGGCTACTTTTTTTGCCGGTGTAATGCGGTCTTCCCCATACAAAATCATACTGTGACTGATATCAATCATCAGAACGGTACTCATTTGTGCTTTATATTGGGTTTCTTCGACCACCAAATCATTTTCGGTAAGCATAAAACTTTCCACACCATTATTGATCTGAGCATTTCTTAAACTTTCTGTCAGAGAAATACGTTCCAGGCCGTCTCCAAAACTAAATTCACGGAATTCGCCTGTATGTTCGTCACCGTTACCGGCGTATTTGGTTTTATGATTTCCGTTACCGGAACGCTTCAAATTACCGAAAATCTGATCCAAAGCTTGTTGCCTGATGGCTCGTTCTGTTTTTGCTGTTATTCCAAAACCAGAAGTACCGTCTTCTTTGGCTTCGTCTTTTATATAACCTTTCTTTTTCAGATCTTCAATAAAATCATCGATAGTGTAGTGTTCATCGGTGAGTTTGTATTCCTTATCCAATTCGCGAAGCCAGTCTATAGCTTCATCAAAATCTCCTGAGGTATGAGTGATAAGCTCCTTGAAAATCCCGAAAAGCTTTTCAAACGGAGACTGAAATGGGGCTTCGTATGTCTTAAAGTAAAAACCTTTTTTAAATTCGTTTTTCATAATTCTAAAATTACGGTTTTTTAGAATTATGAAAAACGAAACGCTTATTAATTTTTAGTTAAAAAAAACGCCGAAAATAGTCCGAAATTAGCTCCGAAATTGTATATTATTCAAACTTTCCGTCGAAATAAAACCAGCTATTATTTTCGAATTTAAAAGTAGAAAATTCGTAATGCGTTTGGGGTTTACGCTCGTTGTCTAAAAAGTACGCTTTAAATTCGACTGTTGTCTCGGCAAAACTTATAATTTCTAATTTTTGCCATTCATTAGCAGTCGCCCAATTCAGTATTTCGGCTTTTGAATAATACGGTCTTTCCGAAACATAAGTTGTTTCTAATAGATAATCGGCATTATGAGTTGCGTAGGCCGAATATCTGGAACGCATTAGAGCCAGTGCGGTTGGTGCTTGCTGATTCTTGTCAAGATACAATCCACAACACTCATCAAACAACAAACCGGTATCACAAAAGCATTTTTTACTCTCCATCAACCTGCTCTTCTCCATTGATTTTCACATGCAGTTGATTTAATAAAACCTGGTACCTGCTAATTTCTCTTAATTCTTCGTCTTCTTCTGCAAAATCAAGTAATTCGTCAAGAGTTTCGCTTACTTCCAGTAATTTATTATTGGCTTCCTTCTCTTGTTTGGCAGCGATTAAATCAATTATCTCTTGTACACTTGTTTTTAAATCTTCGAATTTTGTATTCATATTTTATGTTGTTTTTATTTTTTAGCCACGAATTTCACGAATTATCACGAATTACTTTTGAAAAAACTTTTTAAAAATAGTCGCCATCAAAGTTCAGTTAATTAACCAATGTCTTCCAATATTGCGTATAAAATTAGTGACAATTCGTGAAATTCGTGGCAAACGTACTATTCTTCAGTAGCCTTATCTTCGTTAAACTTTTTTATAATTTCTTTTAGCTTTTCTTTACGCGCAATTTCAGCCTGTTTCACTTTGTTTTGGGCTTTGTGCAATTTGTCATTGTGCTTTTTGATATTCCTTTCGTTGTTGCGTCCCATTATATTTCTCTTTTAATTTCTTCTAATGTTTTTTCGGTAAAAATCAATTCTGTGATTATCTTCTCTCTCAAAACGTCTATATCTTCTTCAAAATGTTTGGCCCAAGAAGTCAATTGCTGCAGATTTCTAATTTGTTTGATCCGTTTTGTGGTTTCAAAACTAGTTCTTAAAACTGCTTCTTTGTCATACTCAGGATTGTTTTTATGCTGATAATTGACCGTATTCTGATCAAAATCGGCCTGAATATAATACAATTTTTCTATTGCATTGTCAGGATGAAATTCGCTCCAGGCCGCAAAACCTATTTTTGTTTTTGACACTGTCTCCGGCTCCATTGCTACCAATCGCCATTTACTGTTAGCCAATCTTCCCCAATGATTCGAAATCCTGTACATTCCGTTTTCGGTATAATAATAAGTACTACCGGCTTTACTTTCGAACTGAATTTTTAAACCTGTAATCGCATCCGGTAAAACTTCCTGAAAGACACAAAATGTATTTTTAAAAGAATTAGGATGGGGTCTAAAGTTTTTTTGCATATGCAAATATACTCAGATTGTCCTGAACTCCCTAAACCAAACGATATATTGATTAACTTTGCAACTTCAATTTAAAAACAAAGAAAGTTATGTCTAAAGACTCACACGATAAAATGATGCAAAAAGGAGTTTATACCGGCGTTATAGAAAAAGATGAAAACAACAATTATTTTTGTGGAGCATATCTTTTAGATTACAAAATTGCCCACACTAATTTTACTGTTGGCGATATGATTACGATCAAATCGATTATCGAAAATCCAAGCGATATTAGCTACGATAAGTATCCAAAAAAATCTAAAAACTTCGATAAGGCGAATAACAAGCCGGAGAATAAGTAAAAAGAGTTTTCTGTCGCAGTTTTCAGTCGCAGTCGCTCCTTGCACGCCAACTCTCTTTGCGACTGAGACTGAAAACTGGGACTACGACTGCAAACCAAGTCCCGGAACTTTAAAAATTCTGAATATTTTTTCCTTGAAATCTAAAAAGTTAAAAAAAAGTGTACCTTTGCAAAAAAATTGTCGTTTTGAAGTATTAAATATTCATTTCAAACTAATAGACAAGAAGTTACCTTTTATTTATGAAAAAAATAGTTGAATACCGTAAGTTATTAAATGTAGACAAAACTGCAGAATTAAAAGATCTTAAAACAATTTATCGTAATGCGATGAAAGAATCTCATCCTGATAAATTTCAAGGTGATGATGCTGGTTTGAAAGCTGCAGAAGAGAAAAGTAAAGCGATCATTGAAGCTTATCACTTTTTGGTAAGTATTAATCCTGAAACGATTAAAACTAATTTACCTGAATACACTGAAACAATTTCGACTTGTTCTATTACAGATTATAAATTTGTTGAAGGACGTTTAATTATTGATTTCTCTAACGGAAGTGTTTACGAATACATCAGTGTTCCTAAAGCTACTTATGTAAAAATGGTAAACGCAGATTCTCCTGGAAGATTTGCAAAAAGACACATTTTGAACTCTTTTACTTGGAGAAAGAAAACAAATCAAGAATAGATTTACACACAAACTATCTATATAAGCATTCTGGCAACAGGATGCTTTTTTTATGTTTTTAAAATAAAAAATTGCGCTATTTACTTTGAAATAATAATAGCATTATAAGTTTCAGTGTCTTTTTCACAAACAAACAGCCTGACAACATGATATTTAACCCTAAAAAAACTATAACAAAATTTTAGGCGACAAAATTCTTTATATTTTATATTTTTAGATACTTTTGTTGCACAAATCAATTAACTAATTAATTTTTTATAATGAAAAAAATACTTTTTTTACTAACTGCTTCTGTAGCGATAATTTCATGCAGCAAAGTTAAAGACGGAGAATACCTAATTACAGGAACCGCAAAAGGAATTGAAAACGGAAAAACGATCATCCTACAAGGTCAAGACCCAGCAACAAAAATGACTGTCGCTCTAGACACTGTAAAAGTTGAAAACGGAAAATTCGAAATCAAAGGAAAAGTAACTGAACCGGCTTTTCATACTTTAATCCTTCAAGGAGCTAACAATCCAATCCCTTTTATCTTAGAAACAGGAGAGATTCTTGTTGCAGTTGATAAAGACAGCATCCACAAATCTAAAGTGTCAGGTACTTATAATAATGATGAGTATACTACATTTAATGCTGAACTTACTAAAACTCAAAAAAGATTAGCTGATTTTCAGAAAAACAACACTCAGAAAATGCAAGCAGCTCAACAAGCTCAAGATACAGCAACTATCAACGGTTTGATGAAACAATACATGACTATTCAAACAGAAGTACAAGCAGATTCTAAAAAGAAATATGTTGCTTATGCTGAAGGTCACCCAAAATCTTACATCTCTGCTTTGATCATTCAAGGTATGTTAGGAGATCCATCAACTGATATCAAAAAAGCTGAAGCTTTATACAACTCTTTAGATGAGTCTTTAAAAAACACGATTCCTGGTAAAGAAATCAAAACAAAAATAGGTCAAGCAAAAATGCCTGCAGTTGGTGCTACAGCTCCTGCCGTTGGTAACGCTAAATGAAGATCTGATTTTTCTGCGCCTAATCCGGAAGGAAAAGTTATTTCGCTTAAACAGAGTTTAGGAAAAGTAACTATTGTAGACTTTTGGGCATCTTGGTGTGGGCCATGCAGAAAAGAAAATCCTAATGTTGTAGCTATTTACAAAGAACTACATTCAAAAGGATTAAATATTGTTGGTGTTTCTTTAGACAAAGAAGCCGGTGCATGGAAAGAAGCAATCGCAAAAGATGGCCTTACATGGACACAGGTTTCTAACTTAAAATACTGGGAAGAGCCAATCGCGAAACAATACAATGTGGAATCGATTCCAGCCACTTTTATACTTGATGCAACCGGTAAAGTAGTTGCTCAAGACTTAAGAGGTCCCGAATTAAGAGCAAAAATCTTAGAACTTTTGGCTAAATAACAGCCGTCGGAATACCTTAAAAAAATCTCCCTTAGTGGAGATTTTTTTGTTATGTGAGGGGTTTTCTTGGGGGTTTTGTTTCAGGTTTCACGTTTCAAGTTTCAGGTTTCAGGTTTCAAGTTTCAAGTTTCAAGTTTCAGGTTTCAGGTTTCAGGTTTCAGGTTTCAGGTTAAAACTGGGAGCGTCTTCTCTCAATTTACTTTGACTGATTAACCGTAAAAGCTACAAATTTTATCCAAAGAGTGTTGTTTTTAGCTCTTAGAGATACAAACTCTTTTTCTGTAGATTTCCACTAAGACTGTTCATTTTTGTTTCTTAGCGTGCGACTTAAACACTATTGTTCTCAAAGTACCTTAGTCTTTAATCGTAATCCTATAATAAGCTTTAAATATTGTGTGCTGTTGTTGCAAATCTTTATCATAAGAAGAATAACTAACCTCTCAGAAGCGAAAACATATAGTTTTGGCTAAAGCCTCTCTATATCCCTTTTTTTATCTCCAGCTAAAGCTGGAGGCTATTAAACAAAACCTTGCCGCTTTGCCGCTTTGTCTCTTTATCTCTTTGTCTCTTTGTCTCTTTATTACTTTCACACTTTTCATCAGAAAAAACAACTACTCAAACTAAAAAAGACACATCTTAAGAGCAAAAACTCTAGGGCTTTCTACTAAATGGCCTCAATATTCAGAACAAAGTAAAAAAAATCTTTGTTTGATACTTTTTTATTTTATTCAACACCAATGAGTTAAAAAAACTTCTTTAAAATAACTTAAAATTAAGTTCGGTTTTTGTTTGTAAACATAGAAAACGTTCCTATATTTGCAACCGCTTAGCACAACAAAGCGCAACAAAACAAGCTTCGGGGAGATACTCAAGCGGCCAACGAGGGCAGACTGTAAATCTGCTGTGTGAACTTCGCAGGTTCGAATCCTGCTCTCCCCACTAAAAAAGTCCTAATGAAAATTAGGACTTTTTTTTATTTCAAAGAGACTCAAAAATTGTGAGAAGATCTGAAAATTTAAGGATTAGAAATGACTGAGCGCTCATTATCTATTTTTTCCGGTCAAAAGAAAGCCTACCGTATTGCCTAATTTATCTACCGCTATATATAAATAACATCAAATACCTTTTACTTTGATATAGGTCTTATCCAATCTACAACTCTACTCCAATCTACCTTTTCTCTTCTTCATATCTGCCTCAAGCAAAAGTCAAACTTTTAAATCCAATGCTGAATCGTGGCATGATCTACAATCACTCCTTTAATCTTCATTATTTCTTCAACATCCCAATAACTAAGTGTAAATTTTAATTTGAAATATACTGACTGAAGAATTATGTATTTTGGAAAATAATAACCTTTAGTATTCATTTTTTGATCGGTTTAAAATTCTAAAGATAAAAGTTATTCCAAGATGCGACAAAACCAAATTAGATCAATAACAACCATTTTGGCCTTATTTTTGCTTTTTATAAATTTTTAATACTAAAAAATAAAATTATGAAAACTCTAAAATATCTTATGATCGGAATTTTGTTCCTTTCTTTTAGCAACTCACATGCGCAAGTATCCGTAAATGTAAACATTGGAACTCCTCCCGCATGGGGACCGGTTGGTTACGATAATGCTCGTTATTACTACCTGCCCGATCTTGAAGCATATTATGATGTAAGCTCCTCAAATTATGTATACATCAGTAACGGAAGATGGATCAGAAACAGATCATTACCTTCTGTTTATAGAAATTATGATTTATATAATGAATACAAAGTAGTATTGACTGACTATAGAGGAAATAGTCCTTATGATAATTTCAAAAACCATAAATCAAAATATGGGAAAGGATATAAAGGAAAACCTCAAAAAACAATCGGACAAAAACCGGGGAAAGGAAACAACAAAGACAAACATGATAATGGTAATCACGGAAATGGTCATGGAAATGGCAAACATTAAATAAAAAAGAAGCTCAAAATGAGCTTCTTTTTTTGCTTTACAATAAAAACCGATACCTTTTGCTTTTTTCTTTAAAAACTATATCGTAATATTGCAATATAAATATATACCGATGGGAATTACAAAAACAGATTTTTTTACAGCCAGCCAGAATGAACTGGCAGTATTAGCTAAAGCATTAGGTCATCCTGCACGTATTGCTATAATAGAATATTTATTAAAGGTAGATACCTGCATCTGCGGGGATATTGTAAATGAACTTCCTCTCTCTCAGCCAACAGTTTCGCAGCATCTAAAAGAACTAAAAACTGCCGGTTTAATTAAAGGAAGCATAGAAGGAAACTCTATCTGCTACTGTATCAATGAACCCGGGCTTGAAAAGATAAAAGGCTTCTTTGAGCATATATCAGATCATCTTGCTAAAAAAAGAAATGAATGCTGCTAATTTAATAGATATGGAAATCAGAAAACTTTTAGCTGAAGACTGGCCGCAGGTCAAATTAATTTACGAAAAAGGAATACAGGCTGGCAATGCTACTTTTCAAACCAGCGCTCCGTCGTGGGAAGAGTGGGATCAGTCACATCTTTCGTCCTGCAGAATTGTAATCGAAAGTAACAACAGACTAATAGGCTGGGCTGCTCTAACTCCTGTTTCTTCTCGCTGCGTTTATGCCGGAGTTGCTGAAGTAAGTGTATATGTTGATCCTGCTCATTCCGGAAAAGGAATAGGTTTTATGCTTTTAAATGAACTTGTAAAGAAAAGTGAAACAGAAGGGATCTGGACACTACAAGCTGGAATCTTTCCTGAGAATATAGCAAGTCTTCGCATACATGAAAAAGCAGGGTTCAGAATACTTGGAATAAGAGAAAAAATTGGAAAACAAAATGGAATTTGGAGAGACACCGTTCTTCTAGAAAGAAGAAGCAGTCTTGTCATTTAACTCTTATTAAAAGAAGAAATAGTTTAACTAAATATATAAAATTATGAAACTTTCAGAAATTAAAGAAGTATTAAAAACAGCAAATGCCGTAAATTTTGAATTGCCAAATGGGAAACTTGTTCCGGAATACTTTCACGTAACCGAAATTGGTTTAATTACTAAAAACTTCATAGACTGCGGAGGAACCGTAAGAGAAGAAACTGTAGTAAATTTCCAACTTTGGGATGCTAATGATTATGAGCACAGACTCAAACCTCAAAAACTAATTCATATAATTGAACTATCTCAGAAAGTTCTTGGTATTGAAGATCATGAAATTGAAGTAGAATACCAAGACACTACTATCGGTAAATATGATTTAGATTTTAATGGTTCAAATTTCGTTTTACTAAATAAGCAGACAGCCTGCCTTGCTCAGGAACAGTGCGGAATTCCGTCGGATAAGCCCAAAGTAAAATTATCGCAATTAAATTCTGACAACACCAATTCTTGTACGCCAGGTGGAGGATGCTGCTAACTATTAAACATTTTTAAACCATTACAGCCAATAAAACTATGTTATATTCCGAGATTAAAAAAACAATTAATTTGTTTGATTTTGAGCAGATTTCAGAAGATCGAAAAAGTGCTGTACAACCATTGATTGATTATATTCAAAATAAAACAGATAATAAACTGGAAATCAGATTGAATTTAATCTGCACCCATAATTCCAGAAGGAGTCACTTATCGCAGGTCTGGGCACAGACCGCTGCTGCCTATTATAAAATAAAGAGTGTTACATGCTATTCAGGTGGAACGGAAACTACAGCTCTATTTCCTATAGTAGCAGAAACTTTGCAGATTTCAGGATTTAAGATTAAAACAATATCTGAAGGAACAAACCCGGTATATTCTATAAAGTACTCAGCGAATGAATTTCCTGTGATTGGTTTTTCTAAAGCTTATGATGATGAATTCAACCCGGAAAGCGAATTTGCAGCAATAATGACCTGTTCACAGGCTGACGCAGGATGTCCTTTTATAGCTGGTGCAGAAAAACGAATTCCAATAACTTTTGAAGACCCCAAAATTTCTGACGGTACACCAGAACAAAAAGAAATATATCTTAAGCGAAGTCTTCAAATTGGAGCCGAAATGTTTTATATATTTTCAAAAATCAAATATCAAAATGTTAGCAGATAACTTTACGCCAACCTTAAGAGGCAAAAAATTAAGTTTCCTTGATCGATATTTAACACTTTGGATTTTCATTGCTATGGCTGTCGGCGTATCAATAGGATATTTCATTCCTTCCAGCGGTGATTTTATCAATTCTTTTTCAAGCGGAACAACAAATATTCCTCTTGCCATTGGACTTATTCTTATGATGTATCCTCCGTTAGCTAAAGTAAAATATGAACAGATGGGACAGGTTTTCAAAAATACTAAAGTTCTAGCTACTTCCTTATTTCTAAACTGGATTGTGGGTCCTATCTTGATGTTTTTATTAGCTCTGCTGTTTTTAAACGGATATCCTCAATACATGATCGGAGTTATTCTTATCGGTCTGGCACGCTGTATTGCTATGGTTGTTGTATGGAATGATCTGGCAGATGGAAATAGACAATATGCTGCTGGTCTGATAGCACTTAACAGTATTTTTCAAGTTTTGCTTTACAGCGTATATGCTTATATCTTTATTACCATTCTCCCTCCTTATTTTGGGTACAACGGTTTTGAAGTAAATATCAGTATTGCACAGATCGCCGAGAGTGTCGGCATATATTTAGGTATTCCTTTTGCACTCGGAATCGTAAGTCGTTATACTCTTATAGCACTAGTGTTCGAGCCGCTTTTATCTATATTTATTAACCTGGGTCTGCAGTTATTATTTATTGCCTTAATTAAAAATGACTGAGCACTCATTCTTTGCCTTCTTCTGGTCAGAAGAAAATCTGCTGTGTTACTCAATTTATCGACTACCCTATATAAATAGCACCAAATACCTTTAATTTTTATATAAGTTTCGTCCATTCTCCAGCTAGCTCCCACTCTACCTTTTCTCTTCCTCATCTGTGATTCGATCAGTGGAGTAAATTTAAATAACCAGCGCTGAATTGTCGAATGATCCACTTGTATTCCAAGCATTTTCATTATATCCTCGACATCCCTATAACTCAATGTAAATCTTAATTTAAAATAAACCGCTTGAAGAATAATAGACTTAGGATAACAATGACCTTTAGTATTCATTTGATGAGTTTTAAATCTTTAAAGGTAAAAGCTATTTGCAAATGCGACAAAGCCAAGATTTGTTGTATTTACAACAAAACCCGCTAAATAACGGGTTTTGTATTTGTTGTCTTTGTCGATTTTTCTATGCACCAAACAAAAGGATTCGTACGGGAGCGGTAGAATCTTAACTTTTTGAAAGATTTCTGCGCAGCGCCCATCGATTTATTATTTTTTAAGGTTTTTATCTTTAAATAATTTCCCAACAAATTTTCTATACCAAGAAAACTGATTAATTGTAAAAATCAAAAGGATAATGGCTGTAGAACAGATTGCAATAACAAACATATTGAGTGCGATGGCCATACCTACAGCAGAAGTTGTCCATAAACCAGCTGCAGTTGTTAATCCCTTAGGAAGATTTTTTTCATCCCTAAAAATAAGTCCGGCTCCTATAAAACCAAGTCCTGTTGCAATAGCCGCAAGCATTCTGGCAATAGCAGATTTATCTTCTGTGAGATGAGCAGCAATAGAAACAAAAAGACAAGAAGCCACACAAATACAGGCAAAAGTTCGCACACCTGCATTCTGATGTTCTCTTTCTCTCTCAACACCAATAATTCCTCCCAATAGAAGCGCCAACAATAGTTTGGCAGAGAGCAACAGTTCAAATTCTATATCCATAGTGAAATACTTTTTTAATGCCACATTGAACTCTTATTACATCTCGTAATACAGCTCATTTTTTTCCTTTACAGGTATATTTACTGCCCCTGTCATTTCGAGCAGATTGATCTCTATTGTTTTTGCAAGCGAAGTCATTGGTGTGTCAACAGGTGTATTTTCAAAAGGATCCTGCATTATGATAGCTGTTTTTTCTATCGAAATAAACAAAACAGGAATTAATATCGTTATAAGAACCTCTGCAACCAACTGTGAGTCTTCGAGACCAAAGGGAAGTATCGCTGCAAATACATAGATCAAGATATGAACCAATACACTGTATGATTTTGGAAAGACGGTATTTTTTAAACGCTCACATTTGCCCATACTATCGCAAAGCCTGGCTAATGTTTCATTTAACTGCACCTGTTTAAATTCTGAAATTAAGCCTCGTGATGCCATTTCTGCAATGTTCAAAGAGTGCTCATCCAACAAAGCATTTGGTATATTAGCTGCTTTGATCTGAAAGGTAGTAAGGTAAGTCTGTACCCTGGATGAGAACTGCTGCTTGCGTAATGACTCTCCCAATGCATAAAGCCAGATGATCTGTCTTTCTGTAAAAACTTCAACAATCTCTTTATTTTCCTTTGAGGTAAATTGGATTATCTGTCGGATTAAAGTCCTGGAATCATTTACTATAGCTCCCCAAACGGTTCGGGCTTCCCACCATCTTTCGTACGACTGTGCTGTCCGAAAAGCAAGAAGAAGAGAAACCGCAGTACCCACTAATGCGGGAATACTTAACGGCAGAGATACCTGTTGAAATATGGGATGCATATCGAGCAGTCCAATTGATACCGCAAATACTACGATCAGTAAAATCTGCGATCTTATCTCATTGACAAAATACAAAAGTGATATTCTTTTATTTAATAACATAAATGATGATTATAAATTTAACGACTGACTCAATATCTGATTATTCAAATATAAAAATTTAAACTGACGTAAAAGTTATTTTATAAATGCGACAGCGCTATTTGGACTGCCTGTTATTAAACTTTAAAAAACGTAAAGGTTCAGAAAGGAATACCAAAACTTAAAACCGCCGAATTAAGTAACGAACTCCAGCGGCTCTACATCATAAAAAGAAAAAACAGCATGACCCAAGCTGCTTTTCTCCTGGACTTGATACCTTTTCCGCCACAAAATGTTAAGGCAATTTTTCTTTGAGTCATTGAAAAGTCGTGAAAATTTTGTATTTTCTCCACTTGAAGCAATAATGAATTATAGTGTAAATTTAAACGGATAAACAAGTCTGGAGAGTTCAACATTTATAAAAACACTTAGAAAATTTGTGGCGCAGCATAAAAAAATATTGAGAAATGCAATATATAAGCAGGATGCGGAGCTATAGTTCTGATCCATTTCTCATCATGTTGTAAGTAATTAAAAAACAGAAACAAACAACATTTTCGCACTCCCATTTTTTGCATTCTTGTAAAGAATAAATAATCTTGAAAATATAAGTGATTTTTAAAAGTTAACCTTAAAAATTAACAATTTTAGTTTTGTGGCAGAATCATGGCACAAGCGCTAATAAAAAAATAAAATTGTAGTATAAGCAGGCCTTTACAACGATAGGTTCCAATCCTGCTCTCTCCACCAAAAAAGTCCTAATTTTCATTAGGACTTTTTTTTATTTCAAAGAGACTCAAAAATCGTGAGAAGATCTGAAAATTTAAGGATTTGAATATCCCTAAAACTATTTTACATTTTCATTTATTTTTTCAAAAATGTATTTTGGAGATTCAAAATCAATTGGTATTTCGGTATCAAAATAACGAAAACCCAACCATTTGGTTAAAACACCGGAACCATAAATTAACTTTTTGTTCCTCATCAATAGTGTAATTGGTAGAGATTCTCCCTGACCACCATAAGAAATATAATAATAATTACCAATTAATGTATCTCCAACTATTTTACCCCTTACATATCCTGAATCCATAATTGCCTTACTTCCATACATTATTTTAAATTCACCCTTAAAATAATTTTTACTTTTTGAAATAGTTAAGTCAGCTGTATCACGTCCATTAATCGCCCTGTAATAATGATATTTCTCTCTAAATTTATTTTTCCTATTACAGCTAATGAAAAACACTAATGAAAATAGTATCAATAGCATAATAGTACTGTTTTTTAGTAACCTCTTTATTTTTTGCATATTGATTTCATTAATTTTTTACAAACTATTATTTTTCAATAAATTTATTTTAAGGTCTATATATTGTAATTGAAGATCATTTTTTAAAACTTCATATTTTGTTACGAGAAATTGATTTTTTACTGTAGCATATAAAATAGCTTCTATTTTTCCATTAGTGAATTTTGCCTGAGTAGTACCGAAAGAAGCTTCTGCAAACATCTGTTTTTCATTCAATTTTTGCTGAAGCTTTAAATAGTTTGTTTTCTTTTGTTCCTCTAAATCAAGTTCTTTATCCAATTCTTGTTTCGCTCTTTCCATTGCAAGTTTTGCCTTTTCACTTTCTATCTTAGCCGCACTTATTCTTTTATTACTTCTAAATCCATTAAAAATCGGAATAGCTAACTGCATACCTACTTCCTGATTTTTATTATCTGATAATTGAACAAAAAAATCATTTGAAGTAGTTTGATTAATATTTTTATAAAAAAAAGTAGAATACCCGTAATAAGCCGATAACACAGGTAATTTACTTGCCTTTTCTAAATTTATTGACTTCATGCTATTTTGATAATTTAGCAGCGAAAATTTTATTTTAGGATTATACTTTTCTTCGGAAATATTAAGCGAATTTTCTTCTCTGGATGTTTCTAAATTAATTTTATCCACATCAAAATCAAAGACATTCATTAATTGAAACAACTCCTTTTTTTTAATTAGATATAATTGCTCTGTTTGTAAATTCCGATTTTCATCTTCTGAATAACTTAATTGCATGTCATACAAATCACTTTGCGGCTTATTGCCAATAGCAACTTCCTTTGTAACTCTATTTAAGTTAAATAAAGATTGGACAAGTTCTTCATTCTGAATTTTTAATAACTCTTGCGTATAAAGAGCTTGATAGTAACTTTCTAAAAGTTGTAGCTTATATTCATTTTCTAAAACTTCTTTTTCGACACGAGCCAATTCAATATTTATCTTGTCTTTTTTAGCATTAGTAAAGTGGCTAAAATCAATTAAATTTGATCTTGCATTCAGGTAAAAATTATCTTGTTGGATATTAGAACTTACCCTACCATTCGTAGAAGGATCTATCGTTGATCCAAAATTATATACTTCCTCTCCATGTAAAGTAATACCGGGTAACATCCGATTTAATACAGAGTTCTGTAATTTTTCTACTCTTTTAACCTCAAGCTGCCTAATTTTGATATCTATGTTATTTTGCAAAGCTACTTCCATACATTTTGTAAGCGTCCAAGAAATATCTTGGCCGCTTACAAAAGCAGAAAATGTTAAAAAGAGAATGGTAAGAGCGATCCTTTTATTCATATTTTAAATATTTCAAAACATCACTTTTTGTTGCTTGATAGGCCCTTGACAATACAATAATCAGCGTAAGGATTAACAACACAACAAACCCTAATAAAAATGGAAATAAAGTGATATCCACTCTGAATGCAAAATTTTCAAGCCATTTGTTTAAAAAGTAATAAACAGGGAACAATGCGGTTAGAAATCCAATAATGCAAAACACAACATATTGTTTTGATAATTCTTTCAATAATTCATTGGTTTCCGCACCTAATGTTTTTCTGATGGCAATCTCTTTCATTCGTCTTTCTATAGAGTAAGAAGCCAAAGCAAAAAGTCCAAAAAGAGCAACAAGAATGACCACTACATTTAACAATGAAAAAAGATTTTTTTGTTTTACATAGGCCTCGTAGGTTCTTGCATATTGTTTATCTACAAAATCATACTTAAATGGATATTCTCTATCGACATGAGTTCCCCAGAATTTTTCAATTGCAGCAATTGTATTCCCCATATCATCTGCTTTTATTTTGATATAAACCTGGTTAATATTAGCAGCCATATCCAAACTTTTGACATGGAAAAAAGTCATCGGAGGTACTTTAGATTCAGGGCTCAACAAATTAAAGTCCTTCACAATTCCTACAACTTTCAACTTCCGACCCCTTATTACAACTTCCTGTCCTATGGGATCTTTCATATTCATTAATTTAACAGCAGATTCATTCAACAGAATAGAATTAATAGTATCTGAAGCTAATTTTTCATTGAGTCCTCTTCCTTTGACCATTTTAATTTTCATCATGTCAAGCATCCCAAAATCCATCCCGATATATTTTTCTCTAAAAAGTACATCCTGATACAAAATTGGATCTAAAGAATTATCACTTCCATCAAAAGAAAACAAACCTGTAGAAATACTTTCTACACCTTTAATTTTATATAACTCTTGTTTTATAGTCGAATATTTATTGTAAATATTTTGCCCAACCTTTTCGACCTGATATGCTGCATCGGGAAAATTTAATGATACCGCTATTACCTGATCCCCTTTAAAGCCTAAATCCTTGTTGTTTAAATACTTTACTTGTTCATAGACAATATTTGATCCAATAATGAAAAATGCGGCAACAGCAAACTGGAAAATTAACATCCCGTTTCTTAACCAAACTCCATTTTTACTCCTGCCAAAATTCCCCTTCAGAACCTTAAGCGTTTCAAAATTAGAAACGTAAATCGCCGGAAAAAGTCCTGCAAATAAAACTGTTATGATAAATATTACAACTAATTGCAAATAGAATTGCTCTCCAATAAACCTGAGATCTTTGCCTAAAAAATTATTATAATACGGTAGCGTTAATTCAACAACTACTGAAGCTAACAAGATTGAAAATAAAGTAATGCATATGGTCTCACAAATAAACTGTACTCTAATATTACTTTTTGACGCACCCAGGATTTTACGCACACCAACTTCTTTAGCACGTTTTACTGCATTGGCAGTAGCCATATTAACATAATTAAAAATAGACAGTACAAGAATTAAAACGGATAAGCCTACCATAATTAGCAAGAACTGATAATTTCCTCTACCCTCTGGATATCCATCAGTAATAGAATGTAATCTTGCTCCTGAAAGTGGTTCCATTACGACTGTAAAACGACCCGCTTTTTTAGTAATCTCTTCAAGTGTAAAGCCAGCTTCTTTAGCAGTTCTAACAAGAATTTCATCAAAATAAGCCTTCTCCAGCATTTTTCTGGTATCATCAACTTTCGAAGGGTCCTTAATTTTCAAAAGAATTTTTAAAACAAAAAGACCTGAATTTTTATCTAAAGACATCAAATCTTTCATTCTGCTCATTACAATTTCCGGAGCCAATGACGAATTCCCGGGTATATGGTATACAGCTCGCACAGACACCATTGAATTAGAGAGAGAAAACTGCTTTCCAATTGGATTCTCGTTGCCAAAGAGTTTTTTGGAAAGGTCGTCCGATATTGCAACGCTTGTATCATCTTTTAATGCAGAAATCGTATTTCCTTGAATAATTGTAAACGGGAAAAGAGAAAAGAAATCTTTTTCAGTATTGATAATTTTATCTACTGATTCCTTTTTTCCTTTATAAATAATTTTGTCCTTTTGATACCAGCGATCAGCAAAAACAATTTTTTCAACATTTGAATCTTTTTCTAAATGACTTTTTAATCGCAAGGAATTATCTCCAACAAAAGGCATATCTCCCAATTTAACTAACACCTGATAAACATTATCCTTTTCAGAATTCCAGTCGTTGTAATTCTGTTCATCGTTCCAGTACAGTAAAGCAAAAATTACACCTGCAATTCCAATTGACAAACCCAAAACATTTAGAGCAGAAAATAATTTATCTTTTTTGATGTGGAAAAAAAATATTTTAGTCCAATTTTTAATCATGTTTTTTAATTTTTAGATTCTTTTACCAATACATCAAAATTTCTACTGTTATTTTTCTCCAATACGATTTCACCATCTTTCATCAAAATGGTTCTCTGAGAAAAAGACGCATCATGTTCAGAATGTGTTACCATTATAATTGTTGCACCATTAGCGTGTAAATCCATTAATAATTCTATAACTTCATTCCCACTTTTACTATCCAAATTTCCCGTTGGCTCGTCAGCTAAAATAAGTAATGGATCATTGATTAGCGCTCTTGCTACAGCAACACGCTGTTGTTGTCCTCCTGAAAGCTGCTGTGGAAAATGTTTTAATCGGTGAGAAATTCCTAATTTATTAGCTATCACTTCTATCTTTCTTTTTCGTGCTACCGCCGAAACCTTATTATAAATTAGTGGTAGTTCTATATTATCGTAGACAGAAAGTTCGTCAATCAAATTAAAATTTTGGAATATGAATCCAATATTTTCTTTTCTTGCTTTGGATCTGTCTTTTTCTTTTAATCCAACCATTTCTTTATTCACCAACTGATAACTTCCACTATCGGCACTGTCTAACAATCCTAAAATATTCAATAAGGTTGATTTTCCACTTCCTGATGGCCCCATAATGGAAACAAAATCTCCTTGATTTACTTTTAGAGTAATATTACTTAATGCCTTTGTTTCAACTTCCTCTGTTCTAAAAACTTTTGAAAGATTCTTAATTTCAATCATCGTTATTTTTTTTAAATTTTTATCTATTCTTGTAGGTCTAATACTTCTACTTGTTTATAATCTTTATAGGAAGAAGTGATCACTTTTTCGCCTGTTTTCAATCCACCTATGATTTCATAGTACAAAGGGTTTTCTCTACCTAGTTTGATCTCTCTTCGTTCAGCTTTATTTCCATTAACTACAAAAATCCATTTTCCACTGGTTTCTCCATAGAAACCTCCCTTAGCCAATAGGTTGGTCTTTGTCTTTTCAGAAAGATTTAATTTAACTCCGAAACTTAAACCTTGCTTTAAATCTAGTTTATTTGCGGACACAAAATCTAATTCTACTTGAAACCTTCCGCTCTTTACTTCGGGAATTACTCTTGTTATTTGAACATCAACGGTCTTATCATTAAAATCCACAGTTCCTTTTTGACCGATTGCTATTCTATCCAGATAGAATTCATCAACGTCTGCCGAAAGTTTATACCCCTTCCTGTCATCGATAGTCCCGATACTTGTATTCTGGGTATAAGTCTTACCCAAAATTGGCTCAAAAGAAGATAATCTTCCGGAAAGAGGAGCTGTAATTAAAAAGTTCTTTTGGTTATTTCGTAGCACCTCTAAACTTTTATTCATAACAGCAATGGACTGATTAAGCTGCACTATTTGGATTTGATTTGCCTGCTTCTCCTTCTTTACACTTTGTTTAATAATATTCATCCGCTCTTGCTGAAAACGAAAATTTTCTTTAGTCTTCACCCACTCACTTTTTGCCAGTATTTGTTCTTCAAAGAGCTTTTTATTCAAGTCATATAAATCTTCAGCATCTTGATAATCATGTCCAATTGAAATCAAATCTTTTGCTAAACTCAATTCTTGATTTCTTAAATCAAGCTTAGCTTTATTCAAATTATTAATTTGTTCAATAATTGCTGTTTCTTGTTGCATATAAGCCAACTCAGCATTTGGATTATATAATCTTACCAATGACTGTCCTTTTGTTACACGATCGCCATTTTCAACAAAAATTTCCTGAACTGCACCACCTTCAATAATATTAATCAGCATTGAATTTAAAGGAACCGCTTTAGCTTGAAAAGACATGAAATCTTCGAAAGAATTCCTTTCAATTGTTTTAATAGTTATTTCACTCTTTTTTATAGTGAGGGTTCTTTTTTTAGTGGCTGAAATAAAAATGAAATACCCCAAAAACAACATAATTATGAAAGAGATTATTAGATATTTATTTTTGCTACTTTTACGTACTACTTTACTGTCCATTGCAATTATTTACTAACCCTTAAAGAGAATATTGTGCCATAAATCCAAATTTCGTAATAGCCTTATTTTTAAGTTATTATTTTTAAAGAAATCTGAAAAGTGTTCGTTTTTGAACACGGTGTGTACGAAAATGAACAATCATGAACAAGACTAACGCTTCCATATTAGTTATAGATGATCAAGAAGATATTCTTTTTGCTTCAAAATTGCTATTGAAAAAATATTTTGAATCTATTTACACCATTAATAATCCGGCAAATATGATTGACATATTAAAGGAAAATAGCATTAATGTGGTCTTGCTGGATATGAATTATAGAATAGGATTTGAAGACGGAAAAGAGGGATTACGTTTATTAAAAGAAATAAAAACAATTTCACCAACTACTGTTGTTATTTTAATGACCTCTTTTGGCAAAATAGAAACAGCTGTCAAAGGTTTAAAATCTGGTGCTTTTGACTATATTTTAAAGCCATGGACGAACGAAGAATTGTTAGATATTGTGAAACAAGCTGTTCATAAGAGTCGGAAGGGAATTAAAAAAACAAATAGTAAAAAAAATACAACTGATTATTTCTTAAGTAATTCAGAGGTAATGAAAAAAGCGTATTCATTAGCTGATAAAGTAGCTAAAACGGATGCTAATGTTTTAATCCTTGGAGAGAATGGAACGGGTAAATTTGTTTTATCGCATTATATTCATTGTCAATCTGAAAGAGGAAACAATCCTTTTATTCATGTAGATCTGGGTTCATTAAATTCTAATATTTTTGAAAGTGAATTGTTTGGTTACGCAAAAGGTGCTTTTACAGACGCCAAAAGCGATACCGCCGGACGTTTTGAAATGGCCCAAACAGGGACTATTTTTTTGGATGAAATCGGAAATGTACCCCTCCATCTGCAAGCTAAACTTTTGCAGGTAATTCAAACCAAAACAGTAACAAGATTAGGTGAATCAACTGCGAGACCTCTGGATGTGCGCATTATTACTGCCACTAATTTAGAGTTGCAACAAGAGGTTGAGGATAAGAATTTTCGTGAAGATTTGTACTATCGTATTAATACAATGGAAATTACTTTGCCTCCGTTAAGAGATAGAGAGGAAGATAAAATCCCATTAGCCCATTACCTTTTAAATAAAATGCTTACTAAATACAACAAGGATGCTATAACCTTTGATGAAAAAGCCTTGGATCAAATAAAAATTCATGCTTGGAAGGGAAACATAAGAGAAATGGAAAACCGAATAGAACGTGCCGTAATTATCTGCGAAAACAATCTTATTAATTCCTCCGATTTAGATTTGGAAAAAATAACAAAAATAGAAAATACGGATATTCAACTTTCAGCAGTTGAAAAAACTGCTATTGAAAAAATATTAGCAAAAAACAATAATAACATCCTAAAAACAGCAGAGGAATTAGGTTTGTCCAGAGCAGCACTATACAGACGTTTTGAGAAATATAATATTAGTACTAAATAACATGTTCAAATCTTTTAAAACGTTTCAAGTCGTAATCTTTAAAATACTTTTAATTCTTTGTTGCACCGAAATTTCCCTATTTCTACTTAAAAAAAACTTGTTGCTTTCGTTTGTATTTTTTCTACTTATAATTTTATTTCTAATTATTGAAATTTGTTATTATATAAAAAATGCATTTTTACTTTACGATAAAACAATTATTTCAATTTTAAATAATGATTTCTCATCCGATTTTTCAAAACATAAATCTTATAAAAATTATGCGAACTTATTTCAATTATATGAAACTTTAAAAAATAAAGAGAGTTTAGAAATATCAAAAGATATTATTTATCGTTCCATTTTAAACAACATAGATACAGGGATAATTATTCTAAAAAAAGAGGGAGAAGATTGGGATGTCTTTTTGATGAATAATTATTTTTCAAAGCATTTTGATATACCGAAAATAACAAAGTGGAAATATCTTAAAAAATTTCTACCCTCTCTGTACCAAATTATTGAAAAAAATGATTTTAAGGAAGTAAAAATACCACTGGAAATAAGCTTTAAGCACCAAGATGCACAGCTTTATGTAATGCAAACTTCCAGAAGCGAAATTTATGATCAGGATTATTTTATTATTTTACTGAACTCCATTCAAAATTTAATAGAAAAAAAAGAAAAACAAGCCTGGGTAAATCTTATGAATGTGATTTCTCATGAACTTTTGAATTCCATAACCCCAATAAGATCTATTTCTAAAAATCTGCAAGAATTAGTACAGCAGGAAGTCATTTCAACAGAAGATCTGGAAGATGTCAAAAATAGCGTGTCTACTATATTAAGACGAAGCGATCATTTACAACAGTTTGTCGAAAGTTATCGCAAATTAGCCATGCTCCCTGCACCCAAAAAACTAAGCACTGAATTATCGAAGTGGATTGAAAATGGTCTGAAAATTATGGCTGTCCTATTTGAAAAAGAAAATATTGAAGTTATAAATACCATTTCTTTCGACCGTCTCATATCCATTGATAATCAACAAATGGAACAGGTACTCATTAATCTTTTGACAAATTGCATTCACGCTTTGGCTGGAATGGAAAAAAAACAAATTATTATTTCCGCCGAAATCAAAGAGAGGAGAACTTTTATTATGATTAGCGACTCAGGAAGGGGTATTGAAAAAGAAATACAAAAGAAAATATTTTTACCCTTTTTTACTACTCGCAAAGAAGGAGCAGGAATTGGATTGACATTGTCAAAAAGTATTATTGAATCCCATGGTGGTTATCTTACTTACCGCATTATAAATAAGAAAACAACTTTTTCGATTTGTCTTTTAGATGAATAGTACTTTCAATACTATTATATTTTTACAAAAAAAACAAACACTTAATTAGCAAGTATCTCTGTCTTTAATACTTGGTACCTAATTTTTGCACTTGTATCATAAGTTCCGGCATCAGTAATACTTTTTATATTCCAATACTCTTGATCTTGTAAATGGTTACTACTATTAAGATAACAGCAATAGTTTCAATTCTAACAATCTTTTTTTGTATTCTTACCCTTCAAATTTCGCTTTATTTTGCTATAGGCATTCTACAATATCAACACCTGAGTATTTAAGTGTTATTAAGCTACTAGAGGTATTAATAATCTTGCTGACGTTATTCTGGTCATTGTTTATTCTGTACTATTACATTCAGTTTACTAAATTACCCTCTAACCTCTTTTAAACACCAAGTTCACAAAGATTTCATAAACAATACAAAGAAAAATTTTAGATGAAACTACCCAATTTATATCTGTAAATTTGATCATTACAGCAGTTATAATGGCGTTTCCTATATGTGCTGCTTAACCGCAAAGCACGCAAGGATTTACGCAAGGAGTCGCAAAGTAAATCTAAACTGAACTTACATCACTTATATGGTTTAAAAAAACCAACAACCAAAAAGTTATATAAAACAAAAAACCCTATCCGATTTGGATAGGGTTTTTAAAAGAAAGGCGACGACATACTCTCCCACATAACTGCAGTACCATCTGCGCAGGCGGGCTTAACTACTCTGTTCGGGATGGGAAGAGGTGAGCCCCGCCGCAATAACCACCTTAAGGTCGTTGTTACTTGAGGTAACGTACAATTAATTAAAAATTTAATATTAATAATTAAATAATTGCAACAATATCTTAACATACTGAGATAAAGAATATAAAAAAGTCCTTGACATGAGTCGAAGGGAGAAAGTTTCTTCCCCACACCGAAGTGTGGGGAAAAGGGTGTACATAAGCTTACGGATTATTAGTACTACTCGACTATGACATTACTGCCTTTACATCTATAGCCTATCAACGTGGTCATCTTCCACGATCCTTAAAAGAAATCTCATCTTGTGGTGGGTTTCGCGCTTATATGCTTTCAGCGCTTATCCCTTCCAAACGTAGCTACTCTGCGGTGCCCCTGGCGGGACAACAGATACACTAGAGGTTTGTCCAATTCGGTCCTCTCGTACTAGAATCAGATCCACTCAAATTTCTAACGCCCACAGTAGATAGAGACCGAACTGTCTCACGACGTTCTGAACCCAGCTCGCGTGCCACTTTAATGGGCGAACAGCCCAACCCTTGGGACCTTCTCCAGCCCCAGGATGTGACGAGCCGACATCGAGGTGCCAAACCCCCCCGTCGATATGAGCTCTTGGGGGAGATCAGCCTGTTATCCCCGGCGTACCTTTTATCCTTTGAGCGATGGCCCTTCCATGCGGAACCACCGGATCACTATGCTCTACTTTCGTACCTGATCGACCTGTATGTCTCTCAGTCAAGCTCCCTTATGCCATTGCACTCTACGCACGGTTACCAAGCGTACTGAGGGAACCTTTAGAAGCCTCCGTTACTCTTTTGGAGGCGACCACCCCAGTCAAACTACCCACCAAGCAATGTCCCCCACAACGCGGGGTTAGGCCTCAGATAAACAAAGGGTTGTATTTCAACAATGACTCCACAACGCCTAGCGACGCCACTTCACAGTCTCCAACCTATCCTACACATCATTTATCCAAGGTCAATACTAAGCTATAGTAAAGGTGCACAGGGTCTTTTCGTCCCACTGCGGGTAAACGGCATCTTCACCGTTACTACAATTTCACCGAGCTCATGGCTGAGACAGTGTCCAGATCGTTACACCATTCGTGCAGGTCGGAACTTACCCGACAAGGAATTTCGCTACCTTAGGACCGTTATAGTTACGGCCGCCGTTTACTGGGGCTTCAATTCAATGCTTCTCCGAAGATAACATCTCCTCTTAACCTTCCAGCACCGGGCAGGTGTCAGGCCCTATACTTCATCTTACGATTTTGCAGAGCCCTGTGTTTTTGATAAACAGTCGCCTGGACCTCTTCACTGCGGCCAGCTTGCGCTGGCGACCTTTCTCCCGAAGTTACAGGTCTATTTTGCCTAATTCCTTAGCCATGAATCTCTCGAGCACCTTAGGATTCTCTCCTCAACTACCTGTGTCGGTTTACGGTACTGGTACTAATTACCTGAAGTTTAGAGGTTTTTCTTGGAAGCCCTTAGGCGCACTATCTCTTTGTCCGAAGACTCCGAGTACTATCGTATTTCCCCAAGCCGCGTGGATTTGCCTGCGCAGCTTATAGGTAGGTACTTCAACGAACTATTCCGTCAGTTCGCGGCGCTTTCATCACTCCGTCACCCCATCACAGTAATTAGTAGTACGGGAATATTAACCCGTTAGCCATCGACTGTCCCTTTCGGGTTCGCCTTAGGACCAGACTAACCCACAGCTGATTAGCATAGCTGTGGAAACCTTAGTTTTTCGGTGTGCGGGTTTCTCGCCCGCATTATCGTTACTTATGCCTACATTTTCTTTTCTAACCAGTCCAGCATACCTTACGATACACCTTCAACCCTGTTAGAATGCTCCCCTACCACTTACAGTAAACTGTAAATCCATAGCTTCGGTAATATGCTTATGCCCGATTATTATCCATGCTCGTCCGCTCGACTAGTGAGCTGTTACGCACTCTTTAAATGAATGGCTGCTTCCAAGCCAACATCCTAGCTGTCTGGGCAGACAAACCTCGTTCTTTCAACTTAGCATATATTTGGGGACCTTAGCTGATGGTCTGGGTTCTTTCCCTCTCGGACTTGGACCTTAGCACCCAAGCCCTCACTGTTATCAATCATTATATAGCATTCGGAGTTTGTCAGGAATTGGTAGGCGGTGAAGCCCCCGCATCCAATCAGTAGCTCTACCTCTATATAACTAAAATAACGCTGCACCTAAATGCATTTCGGGGAGTACGAGCTATTTCCGAGTTTGATTGGCCTTTCACCCCTACCCACAGGTCATCCGAAGACTTTTCAACGTCAACCGGTTCGGACCTCCACACTGTGTTACCAGCGCTTCATCCTGCCCATGGGTAGATCACACGGTTTCGCGTCTAACACTACTGACTAAAGCGCCCTATTCAGACTCGCTTTCGCTACGGATCCGTGGCTTAACCACTTATCCTTGCCAGCAACGTTAACTCGTAGGCTCATTATGCAAAAGGCACGCCGTCACCCCACGAAAGGGCTCCGACCGCTTGTAAGCGTATGGTTTCAGGATCTATTTCACTCCGTTATTCACGGTTCTTTTCACCTTTCCCTCACGGTACTGGTTCACTATCGGTCTCTCAGGAGTATTTAGCCTTAGCGGATGGTCCCGCCAAATTCAGACAGGGTTTCACGTGCCCCGCCCTACTCAGGATACCACTATCTATTACACTTGTTACCTATACGAGGCTATCACTCTCTATGGCATAACTTTCCAGTCACTTCTAGTTCCTTGTGCATAAAATGTCGTGGTCCTACAACCCCAATCTTGCCGTAACAACATTGGTTTGGGCTAATCCGCGTTCGCTCGCCACTACTTACGGAATCACTTTTGTTTTCTTCTCCTCCGCCTACTTAGATGTTTCAGTTCAGCGGGTTTGCCCACCTATCGGTGTACTATGTCTTCAACATAGTGGGTTGCCCCATTCAGGTATCTACGGATCAATCGGTGTGTGCCCGTCCCCGTAGCTTTTCGCAGCTTATCACGCCTTTCATCGCCTCTGAGAGCCAAGGCATCCCCCATACGCCCTTATTTTGCTTATTGTACCAATCATAAAATCAATTATGACCGTTTTTTTTTGTCTTTTATTATCCGTATTACTACCAATAACAAAAAACGCTTTCTACTTTTTATTATTTCTTATCTCAATATGTCAATGAACTTTTATTTACTACTTTTATAGTAAATCAGTGGAGAATAACGGAGTCGAACCGTTGACCTCCTGCGTGCAAGGCAGGCGCTCTAGCCAGCTGAGCTAATCCCCCATTTTGCAATCTTAGATTGTAGAATTCAGATTTTAGATTTCTTAATTCTTCTCTAATTTCTTTGGTGAATTCCAACTTCTAGAATTTCCTTTTTTTAAGCTTTTCAGTCTTTTTAAGTTACTTTTAATTATAAATTTTTGATTTTTAATTAATTCTCTTTAAAAAGTAGTCCCGGGCAGACTCGAACTGCCGACCCCTACATTATCAGTGTAGTACTCTAACCAGCTGAGCTACGAGACTCTGTTTTACTTAAATTTATTATTTGAACTAACAGCAAGAGTAATAAAATTTCATGATTCAGAAACATTTAGATCTGCATCTTTTTTCCTAACCGTGCAATTGCTTGCTAACACTTAGGCTCTAGAAAGGAGGTGTTCCAGCCGCACCTTCCGGTACGGCTACCTTGTTACGACTTAGCCCTAGTTACCAGTTTTACCCTAGGCAGCTCCTTGCGGTCACCGACTTCAGGCACCCCCAGCTTCCATGGCTTGACGGGCGGTGTGTACAAGGCCCGGGAACGTATTCACCGGATCATGGCTGATATCCGATTACTAGCGATTCCAGCTTCACGGAGTCGAGTTGCAGACTCCGATCCGAACTGTGACCGGTTTTGTAGATTCGCTCCTGGTCGCCCAGTGGCTGCTCTCTGTACCGGCCATTGTAGCACGTGTGTAGCCCAAGGCGTAAGGGCCGTGATGATTTGACGTCATCCCCACCTTCCTCACAGTTTGCACTGGCAGTCTTGTTAGAGTTCCCGACATGACTCGCTGGCAACTAACAACAGGGGTTGCGCTCGTTATAGGACTTAACCTGACACCTCACGGCACGAGCTGACGACAACCATGCAGCACCTTGTAAATTGTCTTGCGAAAAGTCTGTTTCCAAACCGGTCAATCTACATTTAAGCCTTGGTAAGGTTCCTCGCGTATCATCGAATTAAACCACATGCTCCACCGCTTGTGCGGGCCCCCGTCAATTCCTTTGAGTTTCATTCTTGCGAACGTACTCCCCAGGTGGGATACTTATCACTTTCGCTTAGCCACTGAACTTGCGCCCAACAGCTAGTATCCATCGTTTACGGCGTGGACTACCAGGGTATCTAATCCTGTTCGCTACCCACGCTTTCGTCCATCAGCGTCAATATATTAGTAGTAACCTGCCTTCGCAATTGGTATTCCATGTAATCTCTAAGCATTTCACCGCTACACTACATATTCTAGTTACTTCCTAATAATTCAAGTCTAGCAGTATCAATGGCCGTTCCACCGTTGAGCGATGGGCTTTCACCACTGACTTACCAAACCGCCTACGAACCCTTTAAACCCAATGATTCCGGATAACGCTTGGATCCTCCGTATTACCGCGGCTGCTGGCACGGAGTTAGCCGATCCTTATTCTTACAGTACCGTCAAGCTGGTTCACGAACCAGTGTTTCTTCCTGTACAAAAGCAGTTTACAATCCATAGGACCGTCATCCTGCACGCGGCATGGCTGGATCAGGCTTGCGCCCATTGTCCAATATTCCTCACTGCTGCCTCCCGTAGGAGTCTGGTCCGTGTCTCAGTACCAGTGTGGGGGATCTCCCTCTCAGGACCCCTACCCATCGTAGCCTTGGTAAGCCGTTACCTTACCAACTAGCTAATGGGACGCATGCTCATCTTTTACCGTTGTGACTTTAATAATTAAATGATGCCATTCAATTATACTATGAGGTATTAATCCAAATTTCTCTGGGCTATCCCTCTGTAAAAGGTAGATTGCATACGCGTTACGCACCCGTGCGCCGGTCTCAAGCTCCGAAGAACTCTACCCCTCGACTTGCATGTGTTAAGCCTGCCGCTAGCGTTCATCCTGAGCCAGGATCAAACTCTTCATCGTATATTTTTTATATTATATTGCGATGCGTTCTCTAGTGCTTCTTTTCGAATCTCTCGATTCTATTACTCTTATTCTTTTGTTTTAACATCTCTGTTAAAACGGCTGTCAATTCAATATGTCTACGAACGTGTGTTTCTGTGTTTCGCTTGTGTTGCAAAGCGGGTGCAAAATTACATCTTTAATTCACATTTACAATACTTTCAACCCTCTTTTTTTACTCTTTTTTTCAAAGTTTTTCATAACAATCTGATAACATAAAGTTTACACTAAAAAACTCTTTAAGTAATTTTAAGATTATTCTTTCTTTTGTGCTATTTCAGCAAAAACATTGATTCTACGAACTCTATTTTTACATAATTTACAACATCTACCAAGCTTTAATGAAAATTTTCAAAACCTCATACGATATATAGACACTAATGCGCGCTCTGTAAATTACTATTGTAGGATAACAATGTCCTTTGCTATTCATATAATATTTTTCAAAGCACTAAAGACAACAAGTTACACACAGATACAACAAAGTCTCTGATTTTTAACTTAACATAAATTCCAGTCTTTATCTAAAAATTCATCCTCACCCGGCTCTTCTGTTTTGTAAGCAATCGCTTCCGGAATGGATGTCTTTGGAATGTTCACATGTATAATTGTATTTTCCTTAATAGTATCAAGTTGTTCCAAAACTTCTTCGAGTTCGTCGAGACTGCTAACTTCAAAACCTTTTCCCCCAAATACATCAACGAGCTTGGCATATTTCCAACGGTGCATTTCATTGTAGTCATAAACGCTGTTTAAATCGGGGATACTATATTCTACTTTGTCAGCGCCACGGAAAGGATTTGGGTTCACAAGCATTTGTTCAATACCATAAATACCATTATCCAACACAAAAACAATAGTATCATGTTTCAATTTATTCTGTGTTGATATTGCCTGACAGGTTTCCTGAAAAGCACCATCTCCAACAAATACTACTGGTCTTTTATCAGGTCTTGCACATTTTATTCCGGTTGCAGCAGGTACCGAATAACCGATAGAAAGCCATGATGCCTGCGCCACAAATCCATTAGGTTCTGCAATACGAATGCCTTGGGCACCCAATAAAGGGAAACCGGCATCGGCAACTACTATATGACTACCATTTATAAAGCTATTGATACGTTGAAAAAAAGTATCGTAGGTAAGGGCTGGTTTCTCTTTTTCCGTTATCTCGTCATCAGCTACAAAAAATGATTCAGGCAGGTAATTTGTGTCATACATTTCGTAGGCACTAAAGGTAACTTTGGTAAGTTCTTCTTTCAGAAATATCATAAAATCCCTTAGCGATACATTCGCTACATAAGAAGGACCTATCCTGACACCGCTGTGATTGGCAAGTACCGTATCGTCTTTCCAAACATCAAAACCACCCAGGTTTTTACCGGTGGTCCATACACCAAGGCCTATTTTTAGCTGGGCTTTTTCGAATTGTTCCTTAACATCTTTTGGAGATGCCTTGCCATTAAAAACCCCTTTGAACTTAGGATGGTTTTCGGATACGATTGATTTCCCGAGTATGGAAGTTACAAATTCCGTATTGGTAGTTTCAATCAGATCCAGGAATTCTTTTTGAATACCGTAGCGCTGGATTTCAATTCCGCCCCAGAAAATGATTTCTTTTCCACGAGCCATCGCAGCGACTCTTTGTGCTGCCTTGCGTGCGCTTGTTTGACATTTTGATGTCTCTCTTTCTACCAATGGAGCGACAGGCGGATTACATTCCATTCGCCATGCATCTTCAAAAACCTCAAGGTAAACCGGTCTTCCATATAAAATACAGGCATTCAGCACTGCATCAATTTTATAAGGAGCATCTGATGAACCTGTGATTTGTTCTGCCGCAACGGTAACATTTCGGAAGACATTGATGTTACTGTACATATCACCTGTCATATGTGATGCCAGCATGCCTTGAACAAGGCTTCGCTGCTGATCTTTGTTGGTCGGAGCCCCATTAATGACAAGCACAGGACAATGTTCTACATAAGAACCTGCAACGGAATTCAACAATGTAAATGCTCCCACTCCATAAGTTACCGCTACTGCTGCAAAACCATTTTGTCTTGCATAAGCATCGGTACAGTGTCCGGCATTTATTTCATTTGTATCATTAACGATTTTAATTTTCGCGTTTTTGTCCTCAAGGATCGTATTTAAAAACGGTGCGGTATAATTGCCCGCAATACCAAATAAGTGGGTGAGACCTAATTGTTCAAGGCGTATTTGCAGGTATTTTGCAACTGATATTTTTTTCTCTGACATCTTAAATCGGGTTATTGAGATTACCTGTATTTTCGTTAACTTCCAGTGCGGTACGGATTCCGGACTCGATAGCACCTTCTATCCAGGCATGTTTCAGGGAAGTATGCTCTCCAGCGAAATGTGCTTTTCCTTGCCAATCGGTCGAAATGATATGACGCTGTAATAACTGCAGCTGACCCGGGTTAAAGATTGCTGCTTCGCCATAAGCATAAGGATCACGCATCCAACTTTGTGTTGCGGCACCAATTAATTTTCCGGTTTCCCCTTTGCGGTTTTTGATGCTTGAAGTGATTACAGCAAGGTCGATAATGCGTTGCTGTTCTTTCTTATCATCGGAGTGCATAATGGCAAGATTTTTAAGTGCATAGAAATACCTGTCATCATCATCCATAGAATCCCAGCGGCTCGCTTCGTCTGACCAGCAATAGGAAGCCAGTACTACACCATGCCCTTTACTTCCTAAATCATTACTCGGATAATACGTAAAACGGTTGGAAAAATCAGTAATTGTACCACCCCCAACGATATTATACGGTGCTTCCTGCCACCATTTTTCACGAAATTCAAGCAATATTTTAGTAGCAGAATCATAATGCAATTCCCGAATTGCTTTTCGTTTTTCTTGCTCGAATTGTGGTGTTACATAAACGTGCCTTAGTGCCGAAAAAGGTATAGTCACAATTACTTCATCAAATTCCATATCACTAACAGATGTTTCTAATGCTTTGTACCCTGCATCTTCATAAAACTGGGAGTCGCGCTTCACCTCTATGTTTACCTCTATTTTTACCTTCTCATTGACAAGCATCATTTTTGTCATCCTGCAATCGAAATAGGTATTTTCTTCTAGTTTATGGGCTTTAAAAAAGGCATTGGGCAGCATGTCACATCCTCCTACAATTTCCATAAATTGCGTAGAATCTTTAATAATATTCTGCTCTATAAAACTCTGGATAAAATCGTAAGCCATCCTGGATTCCAGGTTTTGAATGACACCAATCATTTCGATAGCATTTTCTGAGTACATAGAATGTTCTTTCAAGAATCGACGCATCGAATATTCTCCGTAACGCTCGATCAGCAACGGCCAGTTTTTCATCGGATCTTCTGCAATAAAATCTTTAAGCGGATTGATGAGATTCGCCATTAACTGGTCGGCACGCATGTTTTCGCTACTACCCAAATTAAAGTCGAGCAATTCATTTACATCGACAATTTTCTTCTTATCCTTTGGAATATATTCATTTTGGACAACACGTTTTCGGTTAATATAGAAAAGAGAGTTTCTTGTAACTTCCGGTTCCGGTTTGGCAGGATCTGCCTGATGTGCAATTGCCTGAGCCTTATCGACAGACAAATAATAAAAAGGCTCTGTTTTGAGTCCTAGTTTTTCGATGTATCTGAGTACCATGTTATGTATAGTCGGGATACGCATTGCACCGGCTTCGCCATAAACGGTATCGTCTTCAAAGTATTTTTTGTCCGTAGAATTTCGGAAAGTCTTAATCCTTCCACCAACACGGGTATTAGATTCGACTATCGTTACATTATGGCCCGCTTCCTTTAACATCGCTCCAGCTACCATTCCGGCCATTCCGGCACCAATGATTAGTACGTCTTTTGGCTTATCTGTATGTGGAATTCCTTCGTCTATATATTTTAAATATTGCGTAATAATTGGGTCTTTTTCTTCATCGAGTAAGCCATGTAAGTAGTTTTCCATGATCAGGGAGTTTAGTTGTTTGATTTATACTATGTGAATAAAATCTTTATTAACAACAAATAAACTCACTAAAACTTTGATTATCGTGCGTAGTTCTACCTGTTTTTAGGAGATAGAAAGCCAATTTTTTTATCTCTCTGATTTAAAAAAGTATTTTAGGCTATTTAGAATAAGTATTCAAAAGTGGAGGTGATACTTTAATTGATACTAAAACAGAAAGCGGTCAACTACTCATAGCTCTAAGAGGTTAAAGAATTATGAATAGTAGTATTTATTCTTTGATTAACAAAAAGCATTATGCCTTAACTTAAATGTTATGAAGCCAATAGAAACTCTTACAGTAAAACTGATCCTGCCGCCACGTTCCTGAGAACCAAACAAAAAAACATGAAAAACGAGCAATTAAAGCCTGCCTACAACCCCCAGATCCCCACCGAGAACCAATTCATTAAAAGGTAACATCTCATCAAAATTCCTTTACCTGTCCAAAGTTATCAAGTCATTACTAATGGAGATCTGAATGTTACCAAAAAGAAAAAAACACAGTAGATAACCGTACGAAAAAATCAAAAACATCCCTAAAAAGGGCTAAAAAATAAATTAATTTCTGAGCGCCAGACTAATGACAATCCGCTATTTCTCATTTATGTAAAAAAATAACCATAAAATTAACATTGTCTCTTACAAATTTAGCAGAAATTAACTACTTTTACTCTACTATGCCTCACTAGCGAATATTACTCCTAAGGTCTTAATTATAATTTTATTATCCCCATATATAAATTAAATATCATCAACGAATGAAAAATTTAACCATTATAGGAATAACACCTTTTGAAAAGCCTGACGTCAATTTGATGTCTACACTACATCAGGCCGGAGCATTCCCCGTATTAAGTTTAGGAAATGATCTAACAATCGCTCAAGAAGCATTAAATCAACTTGACCGGATCAGTATACCTTCCTACGGTATCTATCTCACAAATGACAAGCTAGCATCACTTCAACTGTCCGAGCAGGTAAGTCTAGTTATCCTTCCCTTTGGGATCGCAATAAACACCTATCCTAATATATCACGGATTTATCAGGTAAGTAATCTTGAGCAAGCAAGAGAGGCTGAACAACTGGGAGCTATTGGAATTATTGTGAAAGGAAACGAAGCTGCAGGATTAGTTGGTTATGAATCTACCTTTGTTTTATTTCAACGTATCATACAAGAAATCAACACCATACCGGTATGGGTACAAGGAGGAATAGGCCTTCATACGGCCGCTGCTGCAACAGCACTTGGTGCAAAAGGTATTGTATTAGACAGTCAATTGGCACTATATCCGGAAAGTACCATTCCTCAAGAACTTAAAAATCTATGTTCAAAATTAAATGGGACAGAAACCAAGATCATCGCACATCATCGCGTTTTGGTTAGACCCAATTCGCCTGTTTTATCTGAAAATGTTTCTATCGAAGAGTTAGAACAGTATTTTAATGACCTTGACCTCAACAGGAGTTACATTCCTATGGGACAAGATATTGCTTTAGCAACGGAGCTGCATGAAAATTTCAAAACGCTAAAAAAATTGATTTTTGGATTTAAAGAAGCCCTATATGGCCATCTGAAGCAAGCAAAAGCAACACCAATTATTGACCAGAACAATCCATTAGCAAAACAACTTGGCCTGCGCTACCCTATTGCACAAGGCCCCATGACCCGCGTGAGTGATGTTCCGGCATTTGCCAATGCTGTAGCAGAAACGGGAGCTTTGCCTTTTATCGCGCTTTCCTTGCTCAAAGGTGAACAAGCAAGAGCACTAGTTGTAGAAACTAAAAAACTTGCCGGCGATAAAACTTGGGGTGTAGGTATATTAGGTTTTGCACCACAAGAATTGCGAGAAGAACAGACCGCTTATATCCTTGAAGCAAAACCTCCGGTAGTACTGATCGCGGGAGGGCGACCTGCCCAAGCTAAAGTATTTGAAAAAGCCGGTATCACAACCTTTTTACATGTCCCATCCCCTGCATTATTGGATATTTTCCTAAAAGAAGGTGCCAAAAATTTCGTCTTTGAAGGTCGGGAATGTGGTGGACATGTTGGCCCACTCTCCAGCACCGTACTTTGGGAAAAACAAATCGAACGCATCCTAAAAGAAGATCATCCGGAAAATATAAGTGTATTTTTTGCCGGTGGAATTCATAATGCTTTTTCTACAGCCTTTGTCTCTATAATGGCTGCCCCTCTGGCTGCCCGAGGTGTAAAGGTCGGTGTATTGATGGGAACAGCCTATTTGTATACACAGGAAGCTGTGCGTACAGGTGCCATTCAGCAAGAGTTCCAGCAACAAGCGATGCAAGCCAAAGATACCGTGCTGCTGGAAACTGCACCAGGTCATGAAACACGTTGTTTAAATACGGCATTCGCCTTATATTTTGAGGAGGAAAAGAAAAAACTCCAAGCCACTGGAATGGACAAAAAGCAAATTTGGGAACAACTTGAAAAACTGAATGTAGGACGTCTCAGGATTGCAGCAAAAGGTATTGACCGTCAAGGTGAAGCACTCGTTACTATACCTCAAAACCAACAGCTCGATTTGGGCATGTATATGATCGGACAAGTAGCCACCATGCACAACCAAGTGATTACATTGGAATCACTGCACCATGACGTTGCGATCGACAATCAAAAATATATTAAACAGGCAGCATTGCCACAAGAACCTTCATCAACCGAAAAAGCGTTGGATATCGCTATTATAGGTATGGAATGCGTGTTCCCGGGTGCCAAAAATTTAGCAGAATACTGGTGTAATATCATTCTTGGAAAAGACTGCGTCACCGAAGTACCGGACGAGCGATGGAATAAAGAAATCTATTATCAGCCTGATTCCAATGGTTCAGATGTATCCCATTCAAAATGGGGTGGATTTATTCCAAAAATAGATTTTGATCCCATAGAATTTGGTATTCCACCACAATCACTTGCAGCGATAGAGCCCACACAGCTTTTAACCTTACTTGTTGCCAAACGTGCCATGGAAGATGCCGGTTATGGTGAAAAACAAATCAACAGAGAAAATATATCGGTTATAATCGGCGCTGAAGGAGGAAATGATCTTGCCAACAGCTACAGTTTCAGAGGTTATTATAAACAAGTTTTTGGAGAACTTCATGAAGAAGTAGAAAAAGCATTCCCAAATACCACTGAAGATTCGTTCCCGGGTATATTAGCCAATGTTATTGCCGGAAGAATCACCAACCGTTTGGATCTGGGTGGAAGAAATTTTACCGTAGATGCTGCATGTGCCTCCTCACTGGCTGCCATTGATTTAGCATGTCAGGAACTGATATTGGGCAAATCGGATATGGTACTTTCCGGAGGAGTCGATTTACATAATGGTATCAACGATTATTTGATGTTTTCCAGCACACATGCCCTCTCCCGCAAAGGACGTTGCGCAACATTTGACAGTGCTGCCGACGGTATTGCTCTTGGCGAAGGGGTGGCCATTTTGGTTTTAAAACGATATGAAGATGCTGTACGTGATGGTGACCGTATTTATTCCATTATTAAAGGTGTGGGAGGATCCAGCGACGGTAAAGCCCTTGGTCTTACAGCACCACGAAAAATTGGTCAGGTACGCGCATTAGAACGTGCCTATGATCAAGCAGGTATCAGTGCAGCGGCTGTTGGTTTAGTCGAAGCTCATGGTACCGGAACAATAGTCGGAGATAAAACAGAACTTACTGCGCTCACCAATTTATTTAGCAGGTCGGGAGCTTTACCGGCTCAGACACATCTGGGATCTGTAAAAACCCAAATTGGGCACACCAAATGTGCTGCCGGTTTAGCTGGACTTATCAAAGCCGCTATGGCAGTATTTCATGGCGTAAAACCTCCTACTCTTCATCTGCAACAGCCCAATGCCTACTTCAATGCAGATACAAGCCCTTTTGCTTTTCACGCAGCAACAGGATTATGGTCCGAAAAAAAACGGTATGCCGGTATTAGCGCCTTTGGCTTTGGCGGCACCAATTTTCATATGGTAATCGAAAATCATCCTCAAAAAGAAGAAACCGCCATACTACAATCTTGGCCATCCGAACTATTCGTCTTCCGTGGTGACGATTATGATCAAGCCAAAATTCAATTAGGGCAGGTAAAAACTTTATTGGAAATCAATGATAGCCTAACCTTAAAAGACATTGCTTACAGCTTAGTCGCCGGTTCCGAAAAACCGATTCAACTAAGCATTGTGGCAGATACAGCCGAAGATTTGGTAATGAAAATAGAACTCTTGTTAACGGGCATTGAAAGTAAAGACATCTTTATTGTCAACAAACGAGCCGGTAAAACTGCATTTCTGTTCCCCGGTCAAGGCAGCCAACACCTTCATATGGCACGAGAGCTATTTGTACTATTTCCGTCCTTGCGCAAAATTATCGCACAATATCCGGATTTAGAAAAAGTGGTCTTTCCTTCCGCTACATTTGATACCGCGATATTAAAAACCCAAAAAGAAACTATTAAAGATACACGTCTGGCGCAACCTCTTTTAGGCATTGTAGATCTTGCCTTAGCTCAATTGCTACAGTCATTTGGCATTATACCTGATATGTTGGCAGGACATAGTTATGGAGAGTTACCCGCATTATGTTTTGCCGGTGTATTTGACGAGCAACAGTTGGTTGAACTCAGTAGCAAACGGGCACAATCTATTTTAGATGCTATTCAAGATGGTGATCCCGGAACTATGGTAGCCCTAAACATCGATGCAGATCGCTTGAAAACGATTCTTGACCAACATCAAGATTGTTATCCTGTCAATTATAATTCACCAACTCAATGCGTTGTTGCCGGAAGCACTGCAGCCATCGACAAATTTATAGTGTTACTTAAAAACGAACGTATTTCATACAAAAAACTAGAGGTCGCCTGTGCCTTTCACAGTCCTTTGGTAAGTAAATCGAAAGATTTGTATGCGAATGTTTTGAAAGAAATTCCTTTTCAGGAAATGCAGATTCCGGTTTGGTCCAACACCACAGCAACCTTATACCCTACTTTGGCAGCTGATATCAAACTACAATTGACCGATCACTTGGTCCAACCTGTACATTTTGCTGACGAAATCCAAGCGATGTATGCCGATGGGGCAAGGATATTTATTGAAGTAGGTCCCGGAAAAGTATTGTCCGGATTAACAAAAGCTTGCTTAAACCAAGAAGAGCTGACACTACATGTCGACGATAACAACCGTAACAGTCTTACCCATCTCCTTTGTATGCTTGCGCAATACCTTGGAACTGGTCACACCTTTAATTTAAATAAACTTTTTGAAGACAGACACGCGACTTTAATCCAGATTGATCAACCTGACCTTTACCAAAAAAGTCCAACGATTTGGCGGGTAAATGGACAAGCTGCTCATCCAACAACAGGTACATTACCTGCTCATGGTGCGTTGCCTATAGTAACTCCCATTCAAATAACAAACGCTACGATCATCCAAACACCTGAGACACAACCTGCCGTAGAACACATTCTACAAGAATATTTAAACAGCATGAAGATGTTGATCCAAGCACAACGAGATGTCATGCTTTCCTTCTTAGGACAGCAGGGACACCTAAGTCCCGTTCCCGTTTATGCTACAGCAGTAGAAAATAGACCCGCTGATCCATTAGTATCTACGCTAATTACCAACGATAAACCGATCTCTAAAGTAACCGTACAAACACCAGCAACAGATATCAAATCCTTGTTGTTAACTGTAGTGTGTGAAAAAACAGGCTATCCTCAAGAAATGTTAGGAATGGAAATGGATCTGGAAGCGGATCTCAGTATTGATTCTATTAAAAGAATTGAAATCATCGGAACACTTCGCAGTGAACTCGGCATACTTACCGTTGCTCATGAAAATGAAGATACGGTCATGGAACAACTGTCAGCAATAAAGACTTTAAATGGGCTTCTAAGCTGGCTTACTGAATACACCGGCACTGTTGATTCAGCTACAACAAAAATTGAATTATCACACGAATCAGCTATACCAGCAGATAAAACTACCTGTACACTTGCAGAACTACAAAGTATCATTTTAGATATCGTGAGTGAAAAAACCGGCTATCCAAAAGAAATGTTAGGACTGGATCTGGATTTGGAAGCCGATTTAAGTATCGATTCCATTAAACGAATGGAAATCATCGGCGATCTAAAAGTCAAAATCGGATTTGGTGCTGACCAGGAGCAAGCTGATGATCTTATGGAAAAATTAGCAGCCATAAAAACGCTAAATGGTCTGGCAATCTGGATAAGTGAAATGAGCACAACTGAACCCATACAAAGTTTAGTAACACGCCTGCGATTTGATTTGATACCAACCGCTATTCCCGAAGGACAGAATACTGAAATACTAAAAGGAAAGTTATTTGCAATAGCCCCGGACAATGGAACTCAAACAGCGGCAATTAAAACGATACTGGAACAACATGGTGCAATTGTGCAATTGGTTCATGTTGAAGAAGATTTGAGCATTTTTGATGGACTGATTATTTCCGATATAGGCTCCGCTACTGTCAAACATAGTATCATCGACCACGTTGGTTTAATTAAAAAGATGGATCTTGAAAAAGCGCAATGGATTTATTTGATCTCAGATATCCCCGCACATGTTGAAGAATTAAAAGACCTCCGTGCACTGCGTCATTATCAGGGTTATCCCGGCTTATTCAAAAGTTTAGCCCGTGAGTTTGAACAAATTAACTTCAGGTTGATCAGTCTCAATACGGCACAGGAAACGGATCAAATAGCGGCAATTGCATTAAGTGAGATCCTGACAACAGACCAATCAGTTGAAGTCATTTATAAAGACAATCAACGACACAAAGTCGACATGATACCTTCGCCCATGTTAACAGCTCTTGACCAGGCACATGTCCAACTGGATCAAAAATCTGTTGTTTTAGTCCTCGGAGGCGGGCAAGGCATTACTTCTGAACTGGTCAAACATATGTCCGCAGCTTATCCCTGTACCTACATTCTTGTGGGCAGATCAATAGACCCGAGAGAAGTTATCGCCGATTCAAAAGAAGTAGAGTTAATGAAATCGAGAGAAGAAATCAGAAGCTACCTCATCAAAAGCGGTACTTTCACTACGCCACCTCAAATTGAAAAAGAGACCTCTCGTATTTTCAAAAACAATCAAATCCTGAGTACCATTCACCACATGGAACAATTGGGAAATAAAGTAGTATATCACTCCTTAGACCTTTGCGATGAAGAAGGATTGACACAACTACTCCATCATATTTATGAACAATACGGACAATTAGATGGTGTCATTCATGGCGCAGGTCTATTGGAAGACAAACTTTTCAAGCAGAAAACAACCAGTTCATTTGAACGTGTTTTTGACACAAAAGTAAAACCCTTACGCGTACTGGCGGAACAATTGCGTTCCGATTGTCAATTCGTAGTCCTGTTTTCAAGCATCGCTTCGGTCTATGGTAACAGAGGACAGACCGATTATGCAGCAGCAAACAGTGTGTTGGATGATTATGCCAATGCCTTAAACAAAAGGTTGAAAGGAAAAGTAATCTCGATCAACTGGGGACCATGGAAAGGGGCTGGAATGGTTACCTCATCATTGGAAAATGAGTACGAACGTCGCGGAATTTCATTGATACCACTAGAGGAAGGAAAAGAACTATTTCTGAACGAAATCAAATATGGAACCGAAAGTCAAGTATTAATCATGTCCGGTAAAAATTGGTAAAAACCGCTGTATTCATCTACTATGAAAAAAACAGATATTGCAATTATAGGTTTATCTTGCCTGTTTCCCGGAGCAAAAGACGCCGAGGCGTTCTGGCAGAATATCATCAATAAAGTCGACTCCACAGAAGTAGCCCCCGCTGAGCGCATCGACCCCATCCACTTTAGCGATAGCAAGGAAGCTATGGACCGCTTTTATTGTAATCGCGGCGGGTTTATTCCTGATTATGAATTCGACCCTACCGCATTTGGTATTTTACCGCTTGCTGTTGAAGGCACTGAACCCGACCATCTGTTAACTCTTGATCTCGTTCAAAAAGCATTAGAAGATGCAGGGGTATTCCAAAAAAAAGTTTCATTGGAACGAACGGGAATTATCATCGGAAAAGGAAACTACACAGGACCCGGAGCTACTCGTGCCATTGAAATTGTACGTACAGGCGAACAGATCTTCTCCCTTTTACAAGAACTATTGCCGGAGGTATCTTCTGCAGACATTGAAAAAATAAAACAGGCCTTTCAGGAACGTAAAGGGCGGTTTTCTGCAGATACCGCTATGGGGCTAATCCCCAACCTTGTTGCCTCGTTAGTCTCCAACCGATTCAATCTTGGAGGTGTTGCTTTTACCGTTGATGCGGCATGTGCAAGCGCTCTTATAGCCGTAGACCGTGCTGTGCAAGAATTGCAATGTGGCCGCAGTGATATGATGATTGCAGGAGGCGTTCACACCGGTCAAAATGCAGCATTTTGGAGCATCTTTAGTCAATTAGGGGCATTATCGCGTCAGCAACAAATCAAACCCTTTAGCGAAGATGCGGACGGACTCCTCATTGGAGAAGGTTGTGGTTTTGTTATCTTGAAGCGCTTGGAAGATGCGGTACGCGATCAGGATAAAATTTATGCCGTCATTAAAGGCGTAGGCGTAAGCAGTGATGGCAATGGAGCAAGTGTCATGAGCCCTTCGGTAAAAGGTCAATTAAAAGCATTAGAACAAGCATGGGCACATGCCGATTTAGATAAAGAACAAATCGGTTATCTGGAAGCTCATGGTACAGGAACTCCGTTAGGAGATAAAACAGAACTACAAACTCTGGCTCAATTTTTCGGCGAAGCAGCAACAGCCGCACGTGCCGGTATTGGATCTGTCAAATCCAATATAGGCCATGCCATGCCTGCTGCGGGAATGGCGGGTTTAATCAAAACCTGTCTGGCCCTGCATCACGACACATTGCCCCCTACATTATATTGTGAAAACCCAACTGCTTCCCTGCAGCTCACCCGATTTACACCGGTTCAAGAAGCTAAAAACTGGTCACAAACAGGTTTACCAAAAATCGCTGCAGTAAATGCATTTGGATTTGGAGGTATCAACGCCCACGTAGTCCTCGAAGGCTATGATATACCCAAAAAAGACGCTGTATTATTACTTGCCAGATCCACACGTGAAGCATTGCTTTCTGCACTTCAAGATAATGATACTTCTTTAGGAGATGGCGATTATCGTATTGCACTCTTTGATCCAACACCCGAACGTATCCAAAAGGCAATCAAAATTGTGTCTAAAAATAATGCTTGGCGCAATAAACAAGATATATGGTATACCTCCACTCCTCTTTTACAAGCTGGTGGCAAACTGGCCTTTGTATTCCCGGGGCTGGATGGTTTAGAAAAAGGCGAAGTCGCAACAATCAGTCGGTATTTTGGACTGACAGCACCCATAGAAACTGGGGGCGAAGGACTGCTAAACGACGCATTAGGCATTTTTAACAATTGTGCCTTATTGGACAGTGCTTTAAAAAAACTGGAAATCTATCCGGATATGAATGCTGGACATAGTATGGGAGAATGGTTGGCGGGATATGCTTCAGACTTGGCCGAAGCAAGTTCAGTTAAGGATCTGATTGATGTCCTTGATCCAAAAACATTTGAACTAAAAGACTCCAAATTCATTGCCATTGGAGCGGGTCTTGCCGATATAACGCCATTGATTGAACAAATTCCTAATCTTTATGTTTCAAATGATAATTGTCCACATCAGGTAATCCTGTGTGGTACTCTTGTTGCACTCCAACAATTGACACCTATATTAAAATCAAAGCAGATATTTCACCAGATTTTACCCTTTCAATCCGGCTTTCATTCTCCTTTTGTGGCAGATAAACTGCCTTTGATTTTAGCGGGTATGGAAAAAGTTCAATTTCAAAAAACAAAAATCCCGTTGTGGTCTGCCACTACACTCCTACCTTATCCGGCAGATCAGCAGTCTATTCGTAAACTAAGTGCCGAACATCTTGTACAACCGGTAAGATTCCGAGAACTGACGGAAAAGCTTTATGACGAAGGAGTCCGTTTTTTTATCCAAGTGGGTACAGGAGGATTAATCGGTTTTATTGATGATACATTAAAAGGGAAAGCATTCAGTACACTTGCCTCAAGTGTAGCCACCCGAACAGCACTTGCCCAATTGCAACGGGTAGTAGCCGCATTATTTGTAGAAGGCAAAGTTCTGGCACTCGATTTTTTAGACATTCAAAATCACAGAAAAACACTACCGAAAAAGGGTATAAAATTACAATTAGGATCTCCGATTATCCGTGATCTTGAAGCAATAAAAAACTTGCGTAAATCTATCGATACCGTACGACCAAAAGAGGTTTTTACTAATGCAACTGCAAAAGTAAATCACCCATTAGTTCAGGCCTTTCAAGATAATATCACCGATATGATCCGAATGCAAGAAGAAGTATTGGACGTGTTTCAAAATCATACACCAACTGTTATTTCCGCACCTATCTTAACGAAAAAACAAGTGACTAACGATCCTTTTTCAAAAACACTACAAGTCAATTTGGCAACACATCCCTATCTGATTGATCACAGTCTTTTACGACAACCCAAAGGCTGGTCGGATGTGGCAGATATGGAACCTGTGATTCCGATGACCATGATCTTCGAATTACTGGCAGAAGCTGCGCAGGCTGAACGACCGGAAACAAAAATTCACAAGATCATGCACGTCAGTGTATTTCAATGGATGAATGTTGCCAAACCTTTTGAAAAAACAATAAAAGGCATTTGGCGCTCCAACAATCACGCTTATTTGGATATCGAGAATTTTGCCAATGCTGAAGTGTTTTTAGCAGCATCACATCCTCAACGGCCTACTTTTGATCTGTCTATAGGGGAACGATTGCCTATCGAGCGAACTCCTTTGGAAATTTATGAGAAACATATGTTTCATGGAGAAGCCTATCAAGGTATTACCGCTATATCAGCTGTTGGAGAGAAAGGTATTATCGGACAAATAAAAGGTAATGGTGGTAAAGGTTCCTTATTGGACAATGCAGGACAATTATTTGGATTATGGTTACAGCTTACCTTAACCAAAGACCGCATTGCTTTCCCTGTAAAAATTAAACAAATTGAATACTTCGAAGATATGCACGATCAGGATGGTGAATTTGAATGTACCTGTGTATTAACCGAATTAAACGATGAATTTGCAATCGCTGACCTTGTACTTCAAAGAAACGGAAAAGTTTGGTGCTCCATAAAAGGATGGCAAAACCGGAGATTAGAAATTGATGAAGCTTTATGGAATGTTTCCATGTCGCCACTCCACAACCGTCTGTCAGAAGAAATTGCCCCACAGGTCTTTTTCTTTCATCAGGCCTATTCACGCGTATCTTCTTGGGATTTTATACTGAAACGTTATTTCAATCAAAGAGAAAAACAATATTATCAGGATCTCCTGCCCAACCGCAGAAAGAATTGGATGGTAAGTCGTGTAGCGGTAAAAGATGCCGTACGCCATTTATTGAGTGAACAGAAAAATCAACCCAATTATCCTATAACCTTTGAAATTTATTCTGATAACGCAGGCAAACCTTATCTCAGAGGTAATGCCACAGAACAGATCCAAATCTCATTGGCACATAAAGGAAAAGATGCAGTAGCCATTGCGCGGCAAGATAAACCTGTTGGCATTGACATGGAAATCATTGCCGAACGCAGCCCTGAATTTTATCAATTGGTATTCACCGATGTCGAATCAGCATTATTAAAAGAACGAGATCAAGCCGAATGGACCACCCGATTTTGGGTAGCAAAAGAAGCTTATGGAAAATTATTGGGAACGGGGTTAAAAGGAAACCCAAAAAGATATGAAGTAACACGCATACAAGGAGATCATCTATGGATCGATCAAATAGAAATCAAAACAATCAAACACCTAAATTACATTATCGGATGGACACTTTAAACACGACATTAAAAATGAATCATGAGGAGTTATTCAACCTGTTAAAGGGTTTTATTACAGAAATTATTGGTGAAGAATTTGTAGAAGAGATGGATATCAGTCCGGAAAGTTCTTTCACTAAAGATCTGGAAATGGACAGTATCGAGATTGTTTCCTTTTCAGAAAAAATCAAAGCACACTTTGGCGATCAAATTGATTTCACCGGATGGCTGTCTTCTATGGATCTTGATGAACTGATCAATCTTGATCTGAATCAAATCATCAATTACATCTACGAATGCCAATAATTACAGTTAACAATAAAAAAGTTCACATACAAGAACTCAATAAAGAGGCTGAAGATACCGTGGTACTGATCCACGGTATGTTTAGTAATCTTGCTATTTATTATTTTAACATTGCTCCCATTTTGGCGCAGCACTTTCATGTGGTACTTTATGATCTAAAGAGTCATGGCAGAAGTGAGCGCACATTGGAAGGCTATGATTTAGAAAATATGTCATCCGATTTAATCGCCATGATGGATTATCTCCAAATCAAAAAAGCACACCTAGTTGGCTATAGTTTTGGGGGGCTTATTGCACTCAAAACTGCTTTGATAGCTCCCAAACGTTTAGGTCAATTGGTTATCATCGAAGCACCGGATCCGAAAGATGAAGAAGCGCGAAATATTATCGAAGCCTATAGCAAGGAATTTCTCGAACATTACGTAGCCAATTTTACGGATACCACAAAAATGCAAATGGGAAAAAGACAGTTGGAAAAAAACCATCGGTTATACGAGTTTTTATTTAATCAGACGAGCATCAAAGCAGATATGGTTAAAGAAAAACATTTTCTACATCACGATCCTATTTCCGAATTACACATACCAACTCTGTTACTCTATGGATCGGCTTCCAATTGCAAACCGACAGGAGAATGGTTACACTCTCAAATCGGTACAGCCGAGCTAAAGCTCATCGATGGAGATCACAATATTCCCATTCAGAAGCCCATTCAGATCGCAGAAACTATTGTTCAATTTTTAACTAACCATTAATTACACAACCATGGCTAAATTTGTATTTGTTGTTCCCCCATTAACAGGTCACGTAAATCCAACATTGAGCATTGGTGCCGAACTCTTGGAAAGAGGACATCAAGTAGCGTGGATCAGTTTGGACCAAAACTTAAACTCCAAACTTCCTGTAGGTGGACAACTATTGCTTATCCAATACGATCAGACTGACGAAGAAAAGAGAGAGAGTGAACACTATCTGGATATCATATCAAAGAAAGTCGTTTACGGCATTGATAGTATCAAGTTTTTATATGAAGAAGTTTTGATCCCTTTAAACAGACATTGTTATAAAGGAATCGTTAAGCTGTTGGAAGCCTATGAACCGGATTTAGTAATCGGTGATCATCAATTATTTGCGGCGGCAATAGCGGCAAAAAAAGTGAATCGCCCTTATGCGACCTCCGTAACAGCCCCGGCAGCCATCAAGATTATCAGTGAGTTACCGAAAGTGCATGAGTGGGAAGTCAAGCAGATCATGGCTCTACAAAAAGAACTCGGTGTCCAAGAAAACCAATCGTTGGCTTGTTCTGATTTGCTTACTTTAGTATTAACTTCTCCGTATTTCTTTGGAGAAATGGAGCTCACCTCCAACTATCAATTTACAGGTCCGGTACTAACAGAACGCCGTTTATCCTGTGCTTTCGATTGGGAGCAGCTGAAAAGTAGTCCAAGGAAAAAAATTTTAGTCAGCATAGGTACCACATTTGATCACGAACATAAGAAAGCCTTTTTTCAAAAAGTAATCGATGCCTTTCAGGACGAAGATCTAAAGGTCGTAGTTGTTTCAGATTCCAATCTATTTGATCAGTGGCCTGAAAATTTTATGGTCTATTCGCAAGTCCCACAATTGGATTTGCTACCTCATTTAGATGCCGTCGTTTGTCATGGTGGACACAACACGGTCTCTGAAACCCTTTCACATGGTCTGCCACTCGTTGTTATTCCAATTGCATACGATCAATCCCATGTTGCGGGGCGTGTCGTACGTACCGGTGCAGGTGAACGTCTCAATTTTAACCGATTTAAAGCAAATCACCTAAGAAACGCTGTTGATACTATCTTGAATCAGCCGCAATATCGTGAAGCCGCCCTCAAAGTACGTCAATCTTTTATAAAGGCAGGCGGAACAAAAACCGCAGCAGATCTACTTGAACATGCCATAGCTCCTGCGCAAACCTCTATCGAACCTCTGGCCAAATTTCTCATTGTTGTTCCACCCTTTTTTGGACATATCAGTCCGACATTAAGTTTGGGTGCCAGTTTACTCGCTCGTGGTCATGAAGTCAAATGGTTTGGCATTACACCACTGGCAGACGAACATATTCCAACAGGAGGAACCTATATCTATCCCGAAAAGGACCTTATACCCTTTCAGCAGGAACTTCAGCAGATCTTAAAACGTCAAGATGATGGGCCTTCTTGTTCGGGACCGGAAGTCATGAAATTAGCACTGGAAGAAACCTATGTTCCCTTTGCTAAAATGATGATGCCGGGATTAGAAACACTACACAATCACTGGCAACCTGATGTGATTATCAATGATTGTATCACCTTTGGCGGCGCTTTATTCGCACACAAACATCGCATCCCCTCTGTGACGACAACCCCTGTACCTCCGGATGTCATGGGCGACACAGAGAAAAGTGCTCCCAAAATATTTGAATGGCAACAAAACCTCATCAAAGAGTTACAAAAAGAGGTCGGTATTGTTGAAGAAGGCATTTTTATACATTCGCATCAATTAAACCTGGTGTTCACCTCACAAGCCTTTGCAGGTTTTGAAACCGTACCTTCACACATGAAATTTGTAGGTCCGGTAAAAGGCCGTCCCAATAATAGTCCCTTTGACTGGGATCGACTGGCAGCCAGCACAACGCCAAAAATATTTGTGTCTTTGGGTACTTTATTAGTGGATATCCGGAAAGCTTTTTTCGGTAAACTCATTGAAGCATTTGCAGACCAACCCGTTACTATTATTGCAGCAACGCCACCCGACATATTTGACGAATGGCCCGCTAATTTTATCGTAAATGGTTTTGTCCCACAAGCCACATTGATGCCGCATATGGATATGGTGATCTGTCACGGCGGTTTCAATACCGTAAACGACACCTTTACGAATGGCCTTCCCATGTTGATTACACCAATCGCTTACGATCACTTCCATACAGCCAAGTTAATTGAACAGGCCGGTTGTGGAATTAGTATCCGATACAAACGACTTCGAATAGATGCCCTGAGAGAGACCGTCTTTGAGCTCTTAGAAAACCCTAAATACAGAAATGCGGCCAAAGAAGTTCAGGCAGCTTTCCTAACAGCAGGCGGTAATGAACAGGCGGTTGCCTTATTGGAAGATTTTGTAAAACAAGAACGTTCGGTATTAACTTCAATATAAAAGATGAAAAGAAGATTATTATTTGGAGAGCGCATGTTATTGGGTGAAGGAAAAGAACCGTTCCATGCCGTTATTCCTTTTCGCCTTCGTGGTGTATTTGAGGAAAAAGATATTCAGTATGCTTTAGGCAGACTTCAGAAAAAACATCCTTGGTTACGAGCAAACATCCATATTGATGAGAAGAATGTCCCTTGGTTTGAAGTGCCTGAACAAACGAGTCCAATTCCGATCCGTATTGTGGATCGAAAAAGCGAAGAGGACTGGCAACAAGAATCTATGCAAGAATGGCATACACTCTTTGATTACAAAAACAAACCTTTGATCCGCTTGGTGTGGATCAAAGGAAACGATAGCTCAGATATGTTGCTTGTATTCCATCACTGCCTATGTGATGGTGGCTCTGCGATCACTTTAATTTATGAATTTTTAAAAGTATTGGATGATCCGACAGCAGATATAGGCATGGAAAATCCTATTCTAGGTATTCAGGACGTTGTTCCTGCACCTATTTTAAAAAATAACAGACAAAGGTTTAAGGCAAAAATGATTGGTCGACTAGCAACCTTAACGATCAAATGTATTCCCGTGAGCAAAAAAGCAATTGATCGACAAACAGACTATCTGATTCATTGGAAATTAGACCAAACTACGAGCCAACAGCTTATTTCCCACTGCAAATCACTAGAAATCACAGTCAATACTTTTTTAAGTGCAACCGTACTGGACATCTTTAAAAACGTGCGCGGAGACAAAGCTTTTAATAAAGTTTCTTGTCCGGTAGATATCAGGCGTTTTGCTCCTCAGGTAAAAGAAGATCATATTTTCGCCTTCGGTTTGATGATTGTTCTATCCTCCAATCCCAAACTCGATTTCTTAGACAATTTACGTTTAATGCAGAATTATGTGGATCGCAAAACAGCCAAACTTAATCCCTATATCACCATGATGGTTATGGAATCTGCTCATAATGCGTTAAACAGTTTTACAAAGCTTCTCAAACGGGGTAAGTCGTCTAATGATTGTATGTTTTCCAATTTGGGGCGTATTCAGATACCACATCAATACCAATCCTTTACGTTAGAAACTATTTTCAGTCCATCAGTCCTTGGGCCACTAGGCAATACAACGACGATGGTCACCTCCACTTATCAAGGTGTTATGGACTTCTCGTTTGTGGGAAGTGAAGGTTATTTGCCTTATCACGAAGCCTTAGCCATTCGTGATGAACTAATTGATTCCATTAAACGCCGATTAAATTATCAAGCAGCCTCATGATCAAACGAAAACTCTTATTAGTAGAACGAATCATGTTTATTGATGCCAACACCCCTTTAAATTGTGTGTTTACGGCAAAAATCAAAGGTGAGATTCAAAAAGAACACCTCCAAATTGCTTTGGCAAAAATCCAAAACAAACATCCGTTGCTACGTGCAGCAATTGATTTACAGGATAAGCAACATCCTGTTTTTGTCATCAAGGAAAATATGAAACCAATTCCGCTTCGTATCGTGCAACGTCAAACAGATACGGATTGGTTAGCGGAATCCGAGCAAGAATGGTATCGACAGTTTAAAGAGGAAGGCTCCCCTCTGGGTCAATTGGTATGGGTCAAAGGACAGGAATTATCTGAATTGTTATGGGTATTGCCGCATTGCATCTGCGATGGAACCGGCATGGTCACTTTGATGCAGGAATTACTTGCTTTAATAGATGATCCGACCCTTGATTTAGAACCTTATCAACTCTTCCAATCAGTAAACCATTTTTTGTCGCCACAGTTTGATATTCAAAAAAAAACACGCAAAGCAAAGCTTTATTTACTTTTGGCAAAATCCTTCTTTTTGCTGCAACGCAAAAATAAAAAAAGAAATCTCGGGAAAAATTATGCCATTCATTGGAAAGTTGATCCAACCAACTCCGCTTTTATAAAGCAGAAATGTAAAGACAGTGGTATTTCTGTGCACGCACTTCTTTGTACCGCGTTTATGCAAGCTTTTCAAGATGCACAAGGTAAAGCGGCGAAAAAAAAAGTAATTAGTCCAATTGATATCCGCCATTTTATTCCTGAAATTAAAAAAGACCACTTGTTTGCCTTTGCCCCAACAGTAGAATTGTCATTAAAAAAGAATACCTCTCAGATACTGGACCAAGCCAAACATATCAAACAGGATCTTACTCAAAAAATAGAAAAAATGGACGCCCGGGAACTGCTATGGATGGGGGAACAAATGCACCCTCTGGTAAATCGAATGATTGGACTGTTAAAATCAAGCCGAGGTGGACACGATCTGACGCTTTCCAATATGGGGAGCCTTCAGATCCCGAATACTTATAAAAATTTCACTCTGGAAGATATCATTAGCCCAACGGTAGCATTTCCTTGGTTGAATTCAAATACTCTAGTTACGTCTACCTATCGGGATCAAATGGACTTTACGTTGATGTCCAATCAAGATTTCTTACCTAAAGAAGAAGCCTTAAAAATTAGAGACAAGGCCATAGCTATATTGACTTCCTCTTTATAAATTACTTATGACAACAGCAGCCAAGCCCAAAAAAACATCCCTCAAACGTTTTCTAAGAAAGCGTGCGATTTACTATATCATTCCCAACGTATGTTTCAATTTTATTGTTGCTTATGCCAGTTTTCAAGAATTGGGGTATACTCATTTTTTTGCCGGTCCCCAAAGCTTAGCCCGTTTAACATTGCCAATGGCTATATTTTTACCCGTAATCCTGACCATGGATATCATTAACCGCGTTATTGTTGCCGCCCAAAAAGAATCAATCGAAGTAACGATAGACCATACCCTGAATAAAAATAGATTTATAACAAAATTATGTCTGTTACACGGCATCGTAACCGGTTTACTGGTATTAGCTGTATTACTCCTTGCACAGCAGAGCCTAACTGTTAACCATAAATTAGATCCTACTCTTATGGCCCTTCTGGATGCGGTTCTTGCAGGTCTACTTTCGATATTGTTTACTTATCTGCCGATATATAGGTTAAAAAAACATTTACACAAACCTCTGCCAAAGGTGCAGATAGAAGTTGATGATTCTTACCGGGGAGTTTAATATTGGTGTAGGTATTCTGTATTGAAAGATGTGGAGTTGCCTTTTATTCTGTCAAAAAATATCTAAAACACACCATCTTGGAGTGTTGACGATACGTATTTTTTATTTCACATTTCCGATATCGGCAAAAATTGAATACTTTTTACATTAAATTTTGTTATATATTTGCCGATAACGGAATTTGAAAAAACCATGAAATATCTTTCAGTAGTAGAATTTGCAAAAAAGCTGGAGCTATCCGAAAGGACTATTCGCAACTATTGTGCTTCAGGGAAATTGAAAGGAGCTTTCTTAACAGGTAAAACCTGGAGTATTCCTGAAGATGCTGTAATTCCGCAAAAAGGAAATAAAAAAATAAGCAAGAATATTTTACTGAACAGCCTGAAAGAACAAAAGGAAATGAAACTGAAAGGTGGTATCTATCACCGTACGCAGATTGATTTAACCTATAATTCAAATAAAATTGAAGGTAGCAGACTTACTCACGACCAAACGAGATACATTTTTGAAACTAATACCATTGGTATTTCCAAAGAAAGCGTAAACATAGATGACATTATCGAAACTTCCAATCACTTTCGCTGCATCGACTTTATTATCGAAAAAGCGAATGCAAAACTTACTGAATCAATCATTAAAGAACTACATTTTTTATTAAAGTCCGGTACCTCCGATAGCGGTAAAGATTGGTTTAACGTTGGTGAATACAAAAAACTACCTAACGAAGTTGGAGGGAATGAGACATGCCATCCCCGTCAAGTTTCTGAAGAAATGAAAAAACTTCTCATTACTTACCATAACATTAAAAGTAAAACCATCGAAGACATCATCGATTTTCATCATAAATTTGAAATCATACATCCTTTTCAAGATGGTAATGGTCGTGTAGGACGGTTAATTATTTTTAAAGAATGTCTCGCAAACAATATAGTACCATTTATAATAGATGAACAGCTTAAGCTTTTTTATTACAGAGGGCTTCAGGAATGGAATAATGTGAAAGAATATCTACTCGATACCTGTCTTACTGCACAGGATAGTTATAAAACAATTCTCAATTATTTCGAGATAGAATTCAAGTAAAGACTAAATAATGAGTCAAATCTAAAGTTGTCGAGAAGTAAAAAGAGTATTTCCTTCGCTTTTGTAAATTAAAGCTGACAGGTTTCAAAAACCTGTCAGCTTTAGTATTTAGGGTATTTAGCTCTATTTTAAATTTAATGATCCTTTTATAAAATATTTTAGATCACTGAACATCAAATTTTAACAGGATTGCATTAATTCAGTTATGTACTTTAAATTTTCTAAAATCCTATGTGTGATCAAAAAAGATATCACTTTCAGATTTCTTATCACGAGCATTTGCATGGCAGATTCTGGGATCAAGACATATTGTTGTGGAGGAACAAATATCTTGTAGTTCTGTAATTTCTAATCAAGTTAAAAAGTTGTGAAATAATTTTTAGAAATTTCTTTTGTTAGAAGTAGCAGATCATATACTTTTTGGCCAGAGCTTTTTAAGTACCTAATTTTCTAACTTCTCGCTTTGACGATCTCGCAAAGACGCCAAGCCGCTAAGTTTTTTCCTGTTTTTAAGCTCCACCTTTCTGTTTTCTACTTTCTCGCTTTGGATTTCTAAAAATAGTATAGAGTCTCAAACTTTTTTCTGTTTTTTCATTAAAACTTTGCGATTTTGCGACTCTGCGAGATTTTTACTTCCCCACAACTTTCGGACTTGATCCAGGTTCTGTCAAAACTTTGAAAAGCAGTAGTAGAAATATTGGAATTACTATAAAAAGAAAGAACAAAAAAAAAGCCCTAATGAAAATTAGGACTTTTTAGTGGGGAGAGCAGGATTCGAACCTGCGAAGTTCACACAGCAGATTTACAGTCTGCCCTCGTTGGCCGCTTGAGTATCTCCCCGAAGCTTGTTTTGTTGCGCTTTGTTGTGCTAAGCGGTTGCAAATATAGGAATGTTTTTCATGTTTGCAAATAAAAATCCTCTGCTCATACAGGAATCTTTTGTGTGTTTTTTGAAAATTGATTTTCTAAGATGTTGAACATTCTGAAAATAACTGTTTTAACACTAAGAACTGAACTCTTACTGTTGAGAAAATTTATTCTAAGAAAGTCGTTTTTTTTTATAAAATCAAGCTCTCAAGTCCAAAAGCTCTGTGAAATCAAGAAGTAAAGATAAATATTGTTAACCTATTTTCGACATTACAAGAAGACAGTGCGGACAAAAGACACACCCATAACTTCTTGTTTCTAAAAAAATCGCTACTTATACTATAAAAAAAACATCTGGTATAAATTATTTTATATACCAGATGTAATTAAAAACCAACCTCAATAATTAAAACCTTTTATTCTACTAAATAAGAAATCGTATCGGATTCACAAAGCCTGAAATATCCTAATGCGAAATTTTTAGCATCATTACTATTCACAATATTTCCTCTAATGTTACTTGGTGGCGTAGAAGAGGCATTTCCACCTGACGCTCTCAATATTAGATTCATATAATTGTAAAACTTTTTAGAAATACCACGATGTACAATCGCAACTGTTTTCCCGGACTTCATATCCGCATCTGCAAAACTGGTATTCATAATATTTCCATTTGTTGATTCATCATCAGTTAAGGTGTATTCTGGATAACGCAGAAAGTCTCCTGTGTAATCTACCAGATAATAATTCTCCTGATCGACCGGATCATTAAAATAATAGGTCAGCACAATTAAATCCGGTCCTGTTATATCCGGCATTAACGTCTGTTCAACCCTATTAATTGGAGTTACAGAAGTTAACTTTTCAACTGCTGTAAAACTTTGTCCCTCTACTGTTACATACAAAGTATACTCCATATTAATAACGGGAACAAAATTAGTACATACATAGGAACCCGGTGCAGACTCCGCAAAAGTAAAAACATCTCCATTAGTGTTTTCAACCCTTACTTGCGCTCCGGAAACTTTTGGTGTAGTTGTACTGTAATAAGGAGCCATTTTACTGATCTTTATTACCTGATTATTGCCACTTGTTCCTTTCTTCCATTGTATCTCGGCATCTATAACTATTTTAGGTTCTCCAGTGTCCAAATCCAGGTGTACGACCTCTTCACAAGATGTAAAGAACAAAACAAAAAGAAGACTAAACAAAGTCAATCCTTTACTTTTTAACATATATTTTTTTAATCTCTGCATGCTATTAAAATTTAAAATTATAAGAAATACCAGGTACAAACCCATAAATGGATAACTTTCTTGTTTCATTATCTCCTGTATCATCGTTTGTTGTAAACGTCATTGAAGCAGCATTTTTTCTACCGTAAACATTATAAATGCTAAATACCCAATAACTTTGCCATCCCTTCTTTTTATCCGGCTTTGGCGTATAAGTTGCCGCTATATCCAAGTGATGATAAACCGGTAGTCTGTTTGCATTTCTCACTCCATAATTTGGTATATTTCTACCTCCAAATTCATAGTAACCATTCGAATACGTCACAGGCTGGCCGGACTGCAATGCAAAGTTGGTATTAAAAGACCACTTCGGACTTAGTGCATAACTTGTCACAATATTTAAATTATGCAGTTTGTCATATCCTGATAAATACCAATTCCCGTTTGCGATACCAGGCTCATCGGCAGTTCTACCCGGAGTTTTTTGTTCCGTTTTGGACAACGTATAAGAAACCCATCCTGTAAATCTACCGGTGTTTTTTCTAAATAATAATTCAGCACCATAAGATCTGGCTTTACCATTCAGAATAACTCTTTCGATATTATTATTTCCTAATATACTTGCGTCATCAATATAATCCATACGATTTTGAACATTTTTATAGAATAACTCTCCTTCAAAAGAATAATCATTATCCTTAAAATTTTTAAAATATCCTACCGCATATTGATCTAATAGTTGAGGTTTGGTAAATGGTCCGCTAGGTGTCCAAACATTCATTGGTGATAGGGACTGATAATTGGATAATATATGAACATATTGTGCCATCCTGTTGTAACTTGCTTTTACTGAAGTGTTTTCGTTAAAAGCGTAGGATAATGCAAAACGTGGTTCAAAATTATTAAAACTGCTTATGACTTCTCCACTTCCGTATGAAACTGATCCTGTTGGAGTACCTTGTTCATAAATATCATAAATTGGATTATATACTACGGCCATATCATTTTCATAGGTGCTGATCTCTTCTGCACCTAAACGATAAAACATACTATAACGCAATCCGTAACGAAGGTTAAGATTCTTAGTAATCTGATGTTCAAAATCAATATATGCAGAAGTTTCCAACGCAAACTTTTTGTCAAGTTGTCTGTAATTAACCTGAGAATCCGAAGTTGTAGGTTCTAAAACACCTGGATTAAAATTATAATACAAACCATCAATTCCATAGTTGAGTTTAAACTTTTCTGATAGACAATGATTCCAATTGTATTTAAGTCCATAACTCTTAATAGCACTTTTCCATTCAAAATCTTCCATTTCAATTCCTAGACTAAATTTATAGTCACTATAAAAGACGCCTAGCTTTGTATCTAATTTATCAGAAAATTTATGGGTCCAATTTAAGATACCCATTGTATTCCCATATGAATTGGTAAATCGTTTGCTTATTTCAAATGTATCGTTCCCTAAATATCCCGAGAAAGCAAGCGTGTTATTGGCGCTCAATCGATAGTTAAACTTTGCATTAAGATCATAGAACATAGCGGTACTCTTAATATCTGTCACTTTCAAAAATAAATGAGCATACGAAGCACGTCCTGCTATAATAAAGGAACCTTTGTCTTTTTTTACAGGGCCTTGCACTAATAACCTACTGGATGCCGTACCAATACCTCCATTTATCTTGTATTCTTCAAAATTTCCAGTTTGTTGGCTCACATCAAGAACAGAAGAAACACGACCACCAAATTTAGAAGGAATACCTCCTTTGTATAAATCCAATCCACTAACAATATCTGCGTTAAAAACAGAGAAAAAACCAAACAAATGAGAATCATTGTATACCGGAGCACCATCCAAAAGAATTAAATTCTGATCAGCAGCACCACCGCGAACATTAAATCCTGATGAAGCTTCTCCTCCGTTAGTAACTCCCGGTAATGTCAAGATCGCCTTTAAAGGATCTGCCTCGCCCATAACAACCGGAATCCTCTTTATCTCTTCCATATTAAGCTTATTGACACTCATTTGAGGGTTCTTGATATCAACTGCTTTCGTACCGATTATGATTACCTGTTCCAATTGTTGGCTGTCATCTTTCATAACAAAATTCATTGTCATATCATCCGAAATTGTAACCAGTTCTTCTATATTTTTAAAGCCCATAGAACGAATCCGAACCGTATAACTCCCTTTTTCCAATTCTATAGAGAACATTCCATTTGCATCGGTCACAACACCCCTTGCTAGCTCTTTTATAAAAACATTGGCACCTATTACAGGTTGATTACTCTCATCGAGAACCTGTCCACTTAACTTACTTTTTTTAGTTGTATTTAAAGTTTTTTGTTTTACTAAAATAGAATTCCCTGCAATTGAAAATTCAATAGAAGAGCTCTTGTTTAGCGCAACAACAAGCTCATTTATTGGTGTATCTTTATAAATATCTTCTTTTGTAAAATATTTTTGATTTGTATCAATTTGATCTGCAACTGAAAAATTTAAATCTGTCTGATTTTCAATTTGTTTAAATAATTCTTTGAGGGTTATCTTACTATCTACGGCTACAGTTACATTTTGGGAAAACATACGTAAACTGAATAAAGAAAAGCATGCTAAAATGATATGCTTCATGAATTTTATATTTAAAATATTATTAAATTAGATAGTTTTATACTACCCTTGACATAAGTACATTCTTTCTCTTCTATTGAAAAGCAATCTATTTTAATGATCCATTTACTACAAGTTTTAAGTTAGACATTTCTACTATTATTATCGTTTTAACCTTCTTTTTACTTATTCACATTGTACTTTATTTGTTGCAATACGGTATTGAAATAAGTTTTAACCAAATGCAAAATCGAAGTTTTTGTCTATCAAATTCTTTCTTGTTAAAAATGCGACAACTCTTTTCTTCGACATGCTTTTGTTTTAAGTATAACAAACGGAAATAGGAAAGTTCCTAATCAAAAACATTGTTTTTTTTATAATTTTACTTACAAACCAAAATACAAGTCATAATTTTATTTTAAGAAAAGCCTTAAGAATAAATAACTAACTAACAAGCAACACCTTACAGATTACGGTGTTTTTAATGTGGAACTGATGACCGATTTATAAAAATGTAAAAATCTTATTTTCTTTTCTCAAAGATTCCCATTTATGCCTCTAAAGATGTCATTCGGCCTGGGAAAAATCAACTTGAATGGTTTCTTTTTATTGAAAAATGTCTTTTCAGAAACGAAAACGCATCAAATATTTCCGATTGTATGATGGCATTATACAATTACACCACCGAATCCTTGATCTGAGAATACAGTAAAAAAAAGGTACTGCATCGAAGAACTATAACAATAAAAAGCTGCATTCTGAAATGCATCAGAAGCAGCTTTTTTATTTAGTCAATTTTTAGATTCTTAAACTAAAACATCGGTATTACTCCATTAAATTTTCAATCTATACTATATCAGAAGACAAGCGAATATCTCTCGTGCTCGTATTTTAATGCTGTAAAATATGACATGCAAGATCTCTACTTTTAATTATACCAGTACATCTGAGTAATTATAAAAAATTTCTTTTTCTCCAAAAAGTCTTTCAGAAATAATGTTTTTTTCTCTACAGTATTCGATAAGGATATTAGACTGTACAATTGGATTGGATTCATCGGTATATTTTATACTACTAATGAATTCCAACCAAGGTTCTTGTCCCATGGCATAAACATATACTTCTTTTGCATTAAAAGCATTAATAAGTCCCTTACCTTTTTCAAAATTAGAACCGGCCAATCTGCGCGATATATCTTTATCTCTAGGCAAACTCTCTGTTAACAACGGACCATAAAGCCATGATAAAGGAGCACCATCACACTCCATTCCCAGAAAAAGAACATCAATATCTCCTAAAACTGCTTGAACGTGTTGATATAATCTGGACTCAATATTACAGGAATCTGCAACAAAAAGCATTTTAAAATCTCCAACACTTACATGATGGCAAATTTTTGCCTGTATGTTTAAATCCGAATGTTCTCCAACAAAAGGCACACCGGTTATTACACAATCACTAAATTTGATTGCTTCCATCTCATCAATTTCGATCACATTGTCAAAACCAATAGCATTTAACATCAATTTTATACTTGGATCCTGTAAAGCACCATTAGATGCCCTGGGCACTACAATATTCTTAATCTTGTGACGTAAAGGAATTAAAGTTTCGAATAAAATATGGTCCTGGTGATTGTGTGTAATCAAAACGTAATCAATACTATCCGGCAAATCCATATCGGAGTATCGCTCTACTTCCTGAGGGTATCCATAATAACTGATTACGGGGTCTAACATTATACTGACCTCTTTTGTTTCCACGAGAATACAAGCATGACCGAAATATCTCATTCTAACTTTGTCTCCTTCATAGTTATTGTACTCTTTTGGAGCCTCAGTAGTAAAAAAGGACTCAAAGAGAGGCGCTTGCTCTTCACTAATTCCTAATAATTCTTTTATAGAATCAAAATCGCCCGGATTTTTCTTCATTTTGCTCAACGCATCCAGACCTTTATGGCTAAATGGAATATTCAAATGAATTTTTTCGTTATCTGCTAAACGCGGTGTACTTAAAACAAAAGGACGCTCATCATTTTCTGTTAACCACAATAATATACTTTGTGAAGCTGGATTGTAAAATTTGCTATGATACAAAAGTGGTTCAAAAAATCGAAAAGAAGCTTGATTGTTCAGATCATAATAAAGTTCTACATATCCTTTAAGTATTTCAGGAATTTCATCATACAATGGATCTAAAGAATACCCTTTTGCTTTGTTTTTCACAAGAGTGTCAAGAGTCTTGATCGCTTCACTAAAAGCAATCATATCTTTTTGTTTCTCTAGAGTTTCTTCTTTTAATTTCTGGATTTCGTCAACCCTTTTTCCACCATAATCAATAAAAGGACCTCCTAACATTTTAGGGTTTTTAACTGCCGCAGCATGAGCTGAAGGTGCCTGAATATAGGAGTTCATAATTTTTAAATTTCGACCTGTTATATTCATTGCACTGGTGGCAGGAGAAATCAAGTGACTCCATGCATACCAATTATCAAACAATGGTTCAATTACTACATTTGGCTTTAGAAACAATTTCTGATTATTCATTTTTTTCAAATAGTTTAATATTAAGCTTAAATAGAAAGCTTTTTTTCTTTTTTATTACTTATGATAGCTGTTGACACCAATGCTTTTTAGGAATGAAGTATGGATAACTCTGGAAATCTTTTATAGGGTCAAAAACTTTATTTGACCCCTAAAATTCAACTTTTCTACATTTCGTATACACTCTCCTGTATGTGTCAGAGAAAGTTTGTTCATCATCCCTAAAAAAATTAGTATCTCTTTATTTATGTTTTATTTTTTTGTTTTTGCATTTTACTTAATTATTTATTTGTTGTATTTCTGACGTGAGCTCATTTAAACTTATTAAAATATCTGAAATTTCTTTGATATAAGTGTTGTCTAATAACGTGATGTGGGTAGAAGGAATATTATGTACTATTACCTGTTCAGTAGTATACTCTTGCCATCCGTAATCAAATTCTTCGAGATCATTTTCAACCGTTATTATTTTATTCTCAATTTCACTTTCTATTTCAGTATACATTGCTCTGAACAGAATAATTGGCACCTTTAATTTTGGCTTGTTTTTGGCTATATAAATGTAATTTTCGTTTCGGAAAATAACTTCTAAATGGCCTCTTACTTCATCCTCATTAATTTTTAGTTTGGAGTCACTTAACACTTTACTCACAGCCTCGATTTGTTCTTCTGCTGTTTTGTTTTCAAGCACTAAATCAGACCAATTAAATTCATCTCCGAACATGGCTTGAATAAGTGTTTTTAATGAACTGCGATACGAATCATCTCGTTCCTTATTTTCACTTCTATCAACGTCAAATCCCATAAAAGAACTATCCAAAATCAATAATTCTTCAACATCAAATCCCTTATCTTGCAATTGCACTGCCATTTCATAAGCCAGTATTCCTCCAAGGGAATATCCGCCAATTCGATATGGTCCATATTGATCTATTTTTTGCATTTCTTCTATAAACTTAGAAGCCATTTCTTCAATAGATTCTGAAACTGGAGATTTTCCATTTAATCCCGGGGATTGAAATGCATATACCGGTTGGTCATCTCCCAGTAATTTGACTAGTTCAATATAACAGTTAACTGTTCCACCTCCCGGTGGAGCCAAATATATCGCTTTATTACTACCTTTCTTTTGTAAAGGTATTAAGATATTTTCCTTAGCAGATTGCATTGAATCTATATTTTCTACAAAATTAGATATCGTTGGATATTCAAATATGGTCATAATATTTGTATTCGAATCCAATACTTCATTAATTTTTGCAACTAGTTTTATTGCTAATAAACTATGTCCACCCAACTCAAAGAAATTATCATGAATCCCTATTTTTTCTATTCCCAACAACTGCTGCCAGATAACAGCCAACTGTTTTTCTGTATCTGTACCGGGAGCTACAAACTCTTTACTGGATAACTCGGAACTATCCGGATCCGGTAAGGCTTTCTTGTCCAATTTACCATTAGAGGTTAATGGCAACTGATCCATCTCAACCCAGAACATCGGAACCATATACTCCGGAAGACTTACTCTTAAACGTTCCTGTAAATCTGTTGTATTTAATTTACCTTCTGAAACTACATAACCGATCAAACGTTTATTCCCAACTTCATCCTCTCTGACTAAAACACAACACTGGATAATTTCTGAAAATGAAGACAATACATTTTCAATCTCACCCAACTCGATGCGGTATCCGCGAATCTTTACCTGATTGTCCTTTCTACCGATGTATTCTATATTTCCGTCAGCTAACCAACGTACTAAATCACCGGTCTTATACATTCTGTCTCCTTCAACAAAAGGATTCGCTATAAAGTTCTCTTTCGTTAATTCTTCCTGATTCAGATAACCGCCGGCTACACCTGATCCCCCAATGCATAACTCTCCAATAACACCAATTGGTACTAGATCTAATGAAGGATTTAAAACATACAAATTGGTATTGGTCAAAGGCTTACCTATTGGAATCGTTGTTGCTGAATCTGAGATCTCAAAAACAGCATAACAAGTAGCATACACGGTTGTCTCAGTAGGTCCATAGACATGGTGAATTTTTCCGGATCCTAATCCTGATAACATTTTTCGCACTGGAGTTATTGAAACTTTTTCACCTCCAAATAACAACAATCTTAAACTCGATAATAAGGATAAATCATATTCTGCCAAAGAATTAAACAAGGCAGTAGTAATAAAAATAACACTTAATTCATTCCTGTTTATAACCTTAGATAAAGCCCCGGCATCTGAAGCTACAGATTTATCTATTAAATAAAGACTCGCTCCATTTAAAAGACTGCCAAAAATCTCATAGGTCGATCCGTCAAAAGCATAATTAGACCATTGAAGTACTCGATCTGAACAATTAATTGCGATCGCACTCGATGGATCATTAATCAAAGTAATTACATTCTCGTCACTGATCGAAATTCCTTTTGGTACTCCTGTTGTTCCTGACGTATACATAACGTAGGCTACGGAAGCAGAATGTCTTTCATTTACCGCTTTTGAAGATTCATAAGCAGAAGATTCTGCTATATCTAAGAAGAAAATAAAATCTGAAACTGATAAACTTGATAGTAAAGAGTCTTCTCTGTAAAGAAGAAAATTCACGCTCGAATCCTCTACTATATACGATAATCGTTTAGAAGGCAAGGTAGGATCTAAAGGAACATAAGTACATCCTGATTTTAGAATCCCTAATATACTAACGATCATATCAAAACTTCTGTTAAACAAGATTCCTATTCGCGAATCACTAATCACTCCCATCGATTCAAAATAATGAACCAATTGATTGGATCGCTCGTCTAGTTCTTTATAAGTCATTACCTGATCTTCAAAAACCAAGGCTATCGCTTGTGGTGTTTTAAGAACCTGATCATTAAATAAATCTACTATCGTTTTATCCTGAGGGTATGCAAATGCAGTATCATTAAAAACAGTCAATAATTGTTGCTTATCCTCCTGGTCAAGCATAGAAAGACTCTCTATTGGTTGGTTCACATCATTGACAATACTTACCAGCAATTCTCTATAATGCAACAGCATACGATCAATCGTTGTCTTATCAAATAAGGCGGTACAATACATTACATCCAATGCAGTACCATTACTCTCTTCTGATACATTCAGTGTTAAATCAAACTGAGATGTAACGGTATCAAATTCATAATCTGAAAGAGTAATACCTTCCAGACCATTTCCTTCTTCTGATTCTTCCGACCCTTGTGGAGTATTTTGCAATACGAACGCCACCTGAAACAATGGTGTCATACTTCTGTCTCGGGTAGTAACCACTCGATCTACAACCTTCTCAAATGGAACCGACTGATGGTCATATCCTCCTAATGTAGTTTCTTTTACTCTTTCTAAAAGTTCCTTGAAACTTGGATTACCTCCAAGATCACTGCGAAGTGCCAACACATTTACAAAAAAGCCAATCATGCCTTCCAACTCTGCTTGGGTTCGATTAGCAATAGAAGTACCAACACAGATATCATCTTGCCCGCTATAACGCGACAACAATACTTTAAAGGCAGACAGCATAACCATAAACAAGGTAACACCTTCTCTTTGACACAATGCATTTAAAGACTCATTAAGTTCATTATCCAAAACTAAAGAAGCCCTCAAACCTGCTGTACTTTGCACAGAAGGACGAGTATAATCTGTTGGCAATGATAAAGTAGGCAGTCCTTGCAACTTCTCTTCCCAATACGATAACTGTGCTTCTAAAACAACTCCTTCGAGATACTTTCTTTGCCAGATTGCATAATCTGAATATTGCAGAGTAAGTTCCGGTAAAACAGCTGTTCTTCCAGATTGGAGAGCACTGTAAAACTCCATAAACTCATTGACTAAAATCCCTTCTGACCAAGCATCACTGGCAATATGATGAAACACACAAGCCAATACATACTGCTGATTTCCTAAATCGTACAGACAACTTCTTAACTTATATTCTTTTGCTAAATCAAAAGGTAATATCAGATAATCCTGCAGACTACTCTCTAACAATGCTGTATCTTCTATTTTTATCTGATCAAGCTTCCAGTTTTCTGCAGGTATTATTGCCTGATAGCCTACCCCATCTTCGGATAAAAGAATCGTACGCAATACCTCATGACGCGAAACTATACTTTGCAAGGTTTGTCCTAAAATCGACACATCCACTGCTCCTTCCAAACGGAAGACAATCGGGATATGGTATTCTGTACTGCCTTGCAATTGGTCTAAAAACCACAAACGTTCCTGACTGAAAGACAATGGAATTCGCGCCGGACGCTCCTCCACAACAATAGTCGGCAATAAAACTCCTGTAGATTGAACCGATACATGTGCCCCTAATGCGGCTATGCTAGTGTACTCAAAAACTTCTCTGATAGAAACCTCAATAGACAATTCTTTACGAATCATCGACACCAATCGGGTCGCCAGTAAACTATGACCTCCTAATTCAAAGAAGTTATCATAAATCCCTACCTTTTCTATTCCCAATAAATTCTGCCAGATAACAGCCAACTGTTCTTCTGTCTCTGTGCGTGGTGCAACATACTCCTGTGTAGAAAGATCTGAATTATCCGGATCCGGTAACGCTTTTCTGTCCAATTTACCATTAGGGGTTAACGGCAACTGATCCAGCTCAACCCAGATCATCGGAACCATATACTCGGGTAAGCTTGATTTCAATTGTTCTTGTACATCTGCTTTATCCAGTTTGCCTTCTACCACCACATAACCAACCAAACGTTTGTTACCACTTGCATCCTCTTTGGCCAATACTCCACACTGAATAATTCCAGATAAAGAAGACAAAGCATTCTCGATCTCACCAAGCTCAATACGATACCCTCGAATCTTAACCTGATTGTCTTTCCTGCCGATAAACTCAAGGCTTCCGTCAGCAAGCCAACGTACTAAATCGCCTGTCTTATAAATTCTGTCTCCTCCTGCAAAAGGATTCGCTATAAATTTCTCTTGGGTTAATTCTTCTCTGTTTAAATAACCACGTCCTACTCCTACACCACTAACCCATAACTCTCCAACAACTCCAATCGGACATAAATTATCATACGCATCTACAACATACAACTGCATATTGGCTACAGGTTTACCTATAGGAACTACAACCCCCGAAGGAGCCTCGTACATAATATGAAGACTGACATCATCTGATGCTTCTGCAGGACCATAAGCATTCACTACAGCAATAGAAGGAAACGATGCAAACCAGGATTCCAATAATGAAATCGTAGCCGCTTCTCCTGTAACCAGAAAATAACGTAAATCTTCCAAACCTTTCCTTGAACCTGTTTCCAATAAATTCAATATATACGAAGGAACTAACTGAAGATGCGTAACTCCATAAGAACATAAAGCATTCTGAAAATCATTGGTGTCCAAGATCATGGACTCACTGTAAATAGCAATACGACCTCCACATAATAAACCACTTAATAATTGCCATACCGAAATATCAAAAGTAAAAGGCGCTGTAAAGGCAACAACGCTGGTACTGTCCATATTCAAATCATCAATCATAATCAAAAGGTGGTTCAATAACCCACTATGCTCTATCATAGCTCCTTTGGGAGCTCCCGTACTTCCAGAGGTATAAATAACATAACTCAACGAAGCAGGTGAATACGAAATACCTAATGGTTCTACAGAGCAATTGGCATATACCGAAGAGGAATCATCCAAAACGATAATCTTACTATCACTTAAGATCGCAGACAAAGCCTCTTTACTTGATTCGTCTGTAAGAACCAAAGAACAACCGGTATCCTGAGCAATATAGGAAATACGGGATGCCGGATAATCCGGTTTAACAGGCACATAAGCGCCTCCTGATTTTAAAATACCCAAGATCCCAACAAGCATATTCAAACTACGATCTACACAGATACCTACCAGGCTATCTGCCACCACACCCTGATCACGAAGATAATGGCCCAGCTGATTAGAACGCTTATCTAACTCTTTGTAACTTAACTCTTCTGAGCCAAAAACTACAGCGATAGCATCAGGCGTTTTTTGTACCTGCTGCTCAAACAAATCAACGACCGTCTGATCCAACGGATAATCTACAAACGTATCGTTGAAAACAGCTGCTATCTGATGGGATTCCGCCGCAGTCAACATAGGCAAACTATGTATTGGCTGACTGATATCATTCAACATATTTACCAACAACTCTTTATAATGCAATAACATACGATCAATCGTAGTCTGGTCAAATAAAGCGGTGCAATAATTTATTCCTACCGAAATATCAAAATCATTTTCTGTGATACTCAACATCAAATCAAATAGAGATGTAGCATCAGAATATTCATGTTCGGAAATTATAAGATTTTCCAAACTTGGACTTTCTTCTTTCGAATTTTCAATCTCATTATGAAAGTCAAACATTACCTGAAACAAAGGTGTCATACTTCTGTCACGAGTAGTCACTACACGGTCTACCACTTTCTCAAATGGAGCCAGCTGATGATCATAACTACCCAATGTCGTCTCTTTTACTCGGGATAAAAGTTCTTTAAAATCCGGATTACCACCCAAATCACTACGAAGAACCAAAGTATTGACAAAAAAGCCAATCATCCCTTCTAACTCCGATTGAGTTCGGTTAGCAATTGGAGTTCCCACACAAATATCGTCCTGACCACTATAACGTGACAACAATACTTTAAAGGCAGCTAACATTACCATAAACATGGTAACCCCTTCTCTTTGGCATAACGCTCTTAAAGACTCACTAATTTCTTTGTCCAAAAACAAGAAAGCACTTGAACCTGCCATACTCTGCACAGCAGGACGAGGATAATCTGTTGGTAAAGATAAGGTAGCCACTCCTTGAAGCTTCGCTTCCCAATACGCTAACTGTGCATCTAAAACAGCTCCTTCGAGATATTTTCTTTGCCAGATCGCATAATCGGAATATTGTAACGTTAACTCCGGTAGAACAGCTGTTCTGCCAGATTGAAGAGCACTGTAAAGCTCCATAAACTCACTTATCAAAATACCACCTGACCAGCCATCACTAACAATGTGATGAAGTACACAAGCCAATACATACTGCTGATTTCCTAAATCATACAGACAGCTTCTTAACTTATAATCCTTTGCTAAATCAAAAGGACTCATCAGATAATCCTGCAGACTACTCTCTAAGAGTGTTTTATCTTCTATTTTTACCTGATCCAATGTCCAGTCTTCTGCAGCTATTACTTGCTGATATCCTACACCATCTTCGGATAAAAGAATCGTACGCAATACCTCATGACGTGACACTATATTGTGTAATGTTTTCTCTAAAATCGATACATCTACCACTCCTTCCAAACGAAGCACTGTAGGAATATGATACTCTGTACTACCTTGCAACTGATCCAAAAACCACAAACGTTCCTGACTAAAAGACAATGGAATTCGCTCGGGACGATGCTCTGAAACAATAGTAGGAAGTAATACTCCTTTTGACTGAACCGATACATGAGCTCCTAAAGCTGCTATAGTAGTGTGTTCAAATACGTCTACAATTTCAATTTCTATCGTCAACTCTTTACGAATCATCGATACCAATCGCGTGGCCAATAAACTATGTCCACCCAACTCAAAGAAGTTATCATGAATCCCTATTTTTTCTATTCCCAACAACTGCTGCCAGATAATAGCTAACTGTTTTTCTGTATCTGTACCCGGAGCCACAAACTCTTTACCGGATAACTCGGAACTATCCGGATCCGGTAAGGCTTTCTTGTCTAATTTACCATTAGAAGTTAATGGCAATTGATCCAGCTCAACCCAGAACATCGGAACCATATACTCCGGAAGACTTACTCTTAAGCGTTCCTGTAAATCTGTTGTATTTAATTTACCTTCTGAAACTACATAACCGATCAAACGTTTATTGCCTCCTTCATCCTCTCTGGCTAAAACACAACACTGGATAATTCCTGATACCGAAGAAAGCGCAGTCTCGATCTCTCCAAGCTCAATTCGATAACCACGAATCTTTATCTGATCGTCTTTTCTTCCAACATATTCTATATTTCCATCCGGGAGCCAGCGTGCTAAATCGCCTGTCTTATAAATTCGGTCTCCTTCTATAAAAGGATTCGCTATAAACTTCTCTTGGGTTAATTCTTCCTGATTCAAATACCCCTTGGCCAGACCTGATCCACCCACACATAACTCTCCGATAACACCAATTGGCAATAGATTCAATTTGGAATCTAAAATATAAGCCTGACTATTTCTAATAGGTTTACCGATCGGAATGTTTCTATGAGTAACTTCATCAATACTATAGGTGGTAGAAAAAGTAGTATTTTCTGTAGGACCATAACCATTGACAATATGCAGCTGTGGATAAAGTTCTTTTAATTTATTGGTATAATTAAACAAAACTACATCACCTCCAACTACTAAATCAATTAAATTTTCAAAAACAGCTACATCATCTTCTACTACTTGATGAAACCAAGAGGCTGTCATCCACATAGTAGTAACTTTATGTTTTATAATAAGTTCTTTTAAATTTACGACACTCAATAATGTATTTGTATCTGCTAATATTAATTGTCCTCCATTTAATAAAGTACCGAAAAATTCTATGGTCGTAGCATCAAAAGAAATAGATCCTGTTGACAACCATACCGTATCTGAATTCAATGAGATATAATCACAGCTTTTACATAAACTAACAATATTATCATCTGTTATCATCACTCCTTTCGGATTGCCTGTAGTTCCTGACGTATACATAACGTAGGCTACGGAAGCAGGATGTCTTTCATTTACCACTTTTGAAGATTCGTAAGCAGAAGATTCTGCTATATCTAAGAAGAAAATAAAATCTGAAACTGATAAACTTGATAATAAAGAGTCTTCTCTGTAAAGAAGAAAATTCACGCTTGAATCTTCTACTATATGCGATAATCGTTTAGAAGGTAAGGTAGGATCTAAAGGAATATAAGTACATCCTGATTTTAGGATCCCTAATATACTAACGATCATATCAAAACTTCTGTTAAACAAGATTCCTATTCGCGAATCACTAATCACTCCCATCGATTCAAAATAATGAACCAATTGGTTGGATCGCTCGTCCAGTTCTTTATAAGTCATCACCTGATCTTCAAAAACCAAGGCTATTGCTTGTGGTGTTTTAAGAACCTGATCATTAAATAAATCCACTATCGTTTTGTCCTGAGGGTATGCAAATGCAGTATCATTAAAAACAGTCAATAATTGCTGCTTATCCTCCTGGTCAAGCATAGAAAGACTCTCTATTGGTTGGTTCATATCTTTGACAATACTTCCCAACAATTCTTTATAATGCAACAGCATACGATCAATTGTAGCTTTATCAAACAAAGCGGTACAAAATTCTATAGTTAACAGAATCATTGAATCCTCTTCCGACACGTTCAATGTTAAATCTGACTTCGAAGTAACGGCATCAAATTCATAACCTGAAAGGGTAACATTTTCTAAACCTTTTCCTGTTTCTCCCGACTCTTCCGGTGCATTATGCAATACAAATAACACCTGGAATAATGGACTCATACTCCTGTCACGATTAATAATCATTCGATCTACGATCTTCTCAAATGGAACCAACTGATGGTCATATCCTCCTAATGTAGTTTCTTTTACTCTTTCTAAAAGTTCCTTGAAACTTGGATTACCTCCAAGATCACTGCGAAGTGCCAACACATTTACAAAAAAGCCAATCATGCCTTCCAACTCCGCTTGGGTTCGATTAGCAATAGAAGTACCAACACAGATATCATCTTGCCCACTATAACGCGACAACAATACTTTAAAGGCAGACAGCATTACCATAAATAAGGTAACACCTTCTCTTTGACACAATGCATTTAAAGACTCACTTAGTTCTTTATCCAAAATTAAAGAAGCCCTCGAACCTGCTGTACTTTGCACAGAAGGACGAGCATAATCTGTTGGTAATGATAAGGTAGGCAGTCCTTGTAACTTCTCTTCCCAATACGATAACTGTGCTTCTAAAACAGCTCCTTCGAGATACTTTCTTTGCCAGATCGCATAATCTGAATATTGCAGAGTAAGTTCCGGTAAAACAGCAGTTCTTCCAGATTGGAGAGCACTGTAAAACTCCATAAACTCATTTACTAAAATCCCTTCTGACCAATCATCACTGGCAATATGATGAAACACACAAGCCAATACATACTGCTGGTTTCCTAAATCGTACAGACAACTTCTTAACTTATATTCTTTTGCCAAATCAAAAGGCAACATCAGATAATCCTGCAGACTACTCTCTAACAGTGCTGTATCTTCTATTTTTATCTGATCAAGCTTCCAGTTTTCTGCACCTATTATTTCCTGATAGCCTACTCCGTCTTCTGATAAAAGAACTGTGCGCAATACCTCATGACGCGAAACTATACTTTGCAAAGTTTGTCCTAAAATAGACACATCCACTGCTCCTTCCAGACGAAGAACTATAGGAATATGATAGGCAACACTTCCTTCTAACTGATCCAAAAACCACAAACGTTCCTGACTGAAAGACAATGGAATTCGCGCCGGACGCTCCTCCACAACAATAGTCGGCAATAATACTCCTGTAGATTGAACCGATATATAAGCCCCTAAAGTGGCTATAGTAGTATATTCAAATATTTCTCTGATAGAAACCTCAATAGACAGCTCTTTACGAATCATCGATACCAATCGGGTCGCCAGTAAACTATGACCTCCTAATTCAAAGAAGTTATCATAAATCCCTACTTTTTCTATTCCCAATAAATTCTGCCAGATAACAGCCAACTGTTCCTCTGTCTCTGTACGTGGCGCAACATACTCCTGTGTAGAGAGATCTGAATTATCCGGATCCGGTAACGCTTTTCTGTCCAATTTACCATTAGGGGTTAACGGCAGCTCATCCAACTCAACCCAGATCATCGGAACCATATACTCGGGTAAACTTGATTTCAATTGTTCTTGTACATCTGCTTTATCCAGTTTGCCTTCTACCACCACATAACCAACCAAACGTTTGTTACCACTTGCATCCTCTTTGGCCAATACTCCACACTGGATGATTCCAGATAAAGAAGACAAAGCATTCTCGATCTCACCAAGCTCAATACGATAGCCTCGAATCTTAACCTGATTGTCTTTCCTGCCAATAAACTCAAGACTTCCGTCAGCAAGCCAACGTACTAAATCGCCTGTCTTATAAATTCTGTCTCCTCCTGCGAAAGGATTCGCTATAAACTTCTCTTGGGTTAATTCTTCTCTGTTCAGATAACCACGTCCTACTCCTACACCACTAACCCATAACTCTCCAACAACTCCAATCGGACATAAATTATCATACGCATCTACAACATACAACTGCATATTAGCTACAGGTTTACCTATAGGAACCACAACTCCAGAAGGAGCCTCGTACATAATATGAAGACTGACATCATCTGATGCTTCTGCGGGACCATAAGCATTCACTACAGCAATAGAAGGAAACGACGCAAACCAGGATTCCAATAATGAAATCGTAGCCGCTTCTCCGGTAACCAGAAAATAACGTAAATCTTCCAAACCTTTTCTTGAACCTGTTTCCAATAAATTCAATATGTAAGAAGGAACTAATTGAAGATGCGTAACTCCATAAGAACATAAAGCATTCTGAAAATCATTGGTGTCCAAAATCATGGACTCACTGTAAATCGCAATACGGCCTCCACATAATAAACCACTTAATAATTGCCATACCGAAATATCAAAAGTAAAAGGCGCTGTAAAGGCAACAACGCTGGTACTGTCCATATTCAAATCATCAATCATAATCAAAAGATGGTTCAATAACCCGCTATGCTCTATCATAGCTCCTTTGGGAGCTCCCGTACTTCCCGAGGTATAAATAACATAACTCAACGAAGCAGGTGAATACGAAATACCTAATGATTCTACAGAGCAATTGGCATATACCGAAGAGGAATCATCCAAAACAATAATCTTACTATCACTTAAAATCGCAGACAAAGCCTCTTTACTTGATTCATCTGTAAGAACCAAAGAACAACCGGTATCCTGAGCAATATAGGAAATACGGGATGCAGGATAATCCGGTTTAACAGGCACATAAGCACCTCCTGATTTTAAAATACCCAAGATCCCAACAAGCATATTCAAACTACGATCTACGCAGATACCTACCAGGCTATCTGCCACCACACCCTGATCACGAAGATAATGGGCCAGCTGATTAGAACGCTTATCCAACTCTTTGTAACTTAACTCTTCTGAGCCAAAAACTACAGCGATAGCATCAGGCGTTTTTTGTACCTGCTGCTCAAACAAATCAACTACCGTCTGATCCAATGGATATTCTACAAACGTATCGTTGAAAACAGCTGCTATCTGATGGGATTCTGCCGCAGTCAACATAGGCAAACTATGTATTGGCTGACTGATATCACTCAACACATTTACCAACAACTCTTTATAATGCAACAACATACGATCAATCGTAGTCTGGTCAAATAAAGCGGTGCAGTAATTTATTCCTACCGAAATATCAAAATCATTTTCTGTGATACTCAACATCAAATCAAATTGAGCTGTAGTATCTGAATATTCATGTCCGGAAATTACAAGATCTTCTATTCTTGAGGTTCCTTCTTTAGCGTTTTCAACACTGTTGTGAAAATCAAACATTACCTGAAACAAAGGTGTCATGCTTCTGTCACGAGTAGTTACTACACGGTCTACCACTTTCTCAAATGGAGCCAGCTGATGGTCATAACTATCCAATGTCGTTTCTTTTACTCGGGATAAAAGTTCTTTAAAATCCGGATTACCACCCAAATCACTACGAAGTGCCAGGGTATTGACAAAAAAGCCAATCATACCTTCTAATTCTGATTGGGTACGATTCTCTATTGGAGTACCCACGCAAATATCGTCCTGACCACTATAACGTGACAACAATACTTTAAAGGCAGCTAACATTACCATAAACATAGTAACCCCTTCTCTTTGGCATAACGCTTTTAAAGACTCACTGATTTCTTTGTCCAAAAACAAGAAAGCACTTGAACCTGCCATACTCTGCACAGCAGGGCGAGGATAATCTGTTGGTAAAGATAAAGTAGCCACTCCTTGAAGCTTCGCTTCCCAATACGCTAACTGCGCATCTAAAACAGCTCCTTCGAGATATTTTCTTTGCCAGATCGCATAATCGGAATATTGTAACGTTAACTCCGGTAAAACAGCTGTTCTTCCAGATTGAAGAGCACTGTAAAGCTCCATAAACTCATTTATCAAGATACCACCTGACCAGCCATCACTGGCAATGTGATGAAACACACAAGCCAATACATACTGCTGATTTCCTAAATCGTACAGACAGCTTCTTAACTTATAATCCTTTGCTAAATCAAAAGGACTCATTAGATAATCTTGCAAACTACTTTCTAAGAGTGTTTTATCTTCTATTTTTACCTGATCCAGTGTCCAGTCTTCTGCAGGTATTACTTGCTGATATCCTACACCATCTTCGGATAAAAGAATCGTACGCAATACCTCATGACGTGACACTATACTGTGCAATGTTTTCTCTAAAATTGATACATCTACCACTCCTTCCAAACGAAGCACTGTAGGAATATGATACTCCGTACTACCTTGCAACTGATCCAAAAACCACAAACGTTCCTGACTAAAGGACATTGGAATTCGCTCGGGACGATGCTCTGAAACAATAGTAGGCAGTAATACTCCTTTTGACTGAACTGATACATGAGTTCCTAAAGCTGCTATACTTGTGTACTCAAACACTTCTCTGATAGAAACTTCAATAGACAGCTCTTTACGAATCATCGATACCAATCGGGTCGCCAATAAACTATGTCCGCCTAACTCAAAGAAGTTATCATAAATCCCTACTTTTTCTATACCCAACAACTGTTGCCAGATTATAGACAACTGTTTTTCTGTATCTGTACGTGGTGCAACATACTCTTGCGTAGAAAGATCCGAATTATCCGGATCCGGTAACGCCTTTTTATCCAGTTTACCATTTGAAGTTAACGGCATATAATCCAGTTCGACCCAGATCATTGGAACCATATACTCCGGCAGACTTAATTTTAATTGTTCTTGTAAATCAACTTTATCCAGTTCACCTTCCAGCACTACGTAACCAACCAGACGTTTGGTACCTCCTGCATTTTCTTTAGCCAAAACGCAACATTGGCTTACTGCTTCTAATGATAATAATGCATTTTCAATCTCACCCAACTCGATACGATAACCACGAATCTTTACCTGATCGTCTTTCCTTCCAACATATTCTATATTTCCATCCGGTAACCAGCGTGCTAAATCGCCTGTCTTATACATTCGGTCTCCTTCTACAAAAGGACTTACTATAAACTTCTCTTTCGTTAATTCTTCCTGATTCAAATAACCACGGGCTACACCAGCTCCACCCACACATAACTCTCCAACAACACCGATTGGTAAAAGTCGGTTGCTTTCGTCCACAATGTAAGCAGTAGTATTATCGATAGGCTTACCAATAGAAACAAGGTTATTTATATCTCCTCTAAAAGTTGTAGAACAGATACTTGCTTCTGTAGGACCATAAGCATTGATGTAATTATAGTGCTTAGAAAATGTCTTCGCTAATTCCAAAGGTATCGACTCCCCTGCAGTAACTAAAGTTCTAATACCTTTCAAGTCTTCAACGGACAACAATTGCAAAAATGCCGGTGGTAAAGTTGTAAACGTGATACTATTGTTGTCTATAAAACTTCTAAAAAATTCAATATTTGACTTTACTTCTTCTTCTATAATACACAAACGAGAACCACTCAAAAGCGAAATACAAATTTCCCAAATGGAAGCATCAAATGAAGGGCTCGCAAATTGCAAACAACTATCACTATTGCCAATAGAAAAAGCCTTAATTTGAGATAAAATGGTATTGGTAATACTCTTATGTTCAATCATTACCCCTTTAGGTTGCCCTGTACTTCCTGAAGTGTAAATAACATAGGCCAAGTCATCTGATTTTATAGCAATCTCAGGCTGAACATCTGAATAATCAGAAATAGTTTCTTTAAACAAACTCAGGAATGAATTGTCTATAATTATACTACAACCACTATCGTTTTTTATATATTCTTTTCTTTCTTCCGGATAATTAACGTCAATAGGAACATAGGCAGCTCCTGTTTTTAATATCGCTAAAAATGATACTATTAACCAATCACTGCGCTCTAAAACAACGCCAATTAAACTCTGCGAATTAATACTATTAGTAGATAATAAATAATTAGCAAGTGCATTAGAGCGTTTATTTAATTCTTTATAACTTAACTCTTCTCCCTTATAAATCACCGCAATAGCAGCAGGAGTATTTTTAACCTGCTCTTCAAATAAAGCAACTATTGTTTTGTCCTTTGGATATTCTACTGCCGTAGTATTAAAAACATCTAATAATTGGTAAGATTCCTCTTTTGGCAGAATTAAGTGTTTGTTTACATTAGTCTGCAGCTGGTCCTTAAAACAATTCAAAATACTGTCCAGGTAAATATGAAAACGTTCTAATGATACTCCTGACTTTAAGTTCTTATGCAAGACATACTGAAACTCAATTTCTGTACCTCCGGTTAAATTGACTGTTAAATTTAAGCTCGAGCTTGTTCGCTCAAAAGAAGACGTTTTTAACTCTTCCATACTATCTGCATCATCATTATGAGGCAAAACAGCTGTTGAAGAATTTTCTAAAATAACATCATTATATACATGAAAATCAATATAGTTGAACAATACATCAAAAAAAGAATCCTCTCTGTTTAATCCGGTAAGACGTTTGATCTCAAAAAAGGTCAAATGCCCATAGAGATTTATTTCATTCATCTTTTTTTCGACATTTTTAAAATAGGACAACCAACTTCCTCCTGATTCAAAAATATAGCGAACTGGTACGGTATTTAAAAAACATCCTAAAACTTTATCCCCATCTTTAATTGATGGACGATTATTTGCAACCAAACCAACGGTCAACTCTGTTTCATGAGTGAAGAGCTGTAATGCATAGATGTAGGCTCCAAACAATACACTCTTAAGCGTCAAATTATGCTCTTTACATTGTTGCTTTAGATCATTTAAAAAAGAAAGATCATATTGTGCTGTATAATATTCGGTTATTTCTGTTTCCTCTGAGAAAATATCTAAATATTTATATCCTGACAATTCTTCCTTCCAAAAAGAAATAGCATCAACATCTTGCTTAGCCATCAATTCTTTGATTATAAAATCACGCTGACTACAAGCCATTGCTGTAGTAGCAATAGAATCATTTCCTTTTTTTAATTCAAAATAAGTTTTATACAGTTCCGTAACGAACGAAGCAACACTCCATCCATCCATGATAGCATGGTGAAACTGGTATACAAATAACTTAGTTTGGGCGTCAATAGTAAAAATAGTAAAACGATATAATGATCCTTCTTGAATAGTAAAAGGAACTGTTCTTTCTGAAACCAGAAATTCTTCAATTTTCCTTTCTTGTTCTTGTTTATTAAATAGCGTTAAATCTATTTCTTCTATATCAAATGAAATATCCTTATATACGATTTGAACTGGTTGTTCATAATCTGAAAAATTAAAACTGGTGCGAAATATAGAGTGCTTTTCAATTAATAATGCAACTGCTTTATGAAAATTAATAGGATCGAAAGAGCCATCTATAAAAGGGAATACCATCTGATCATGAAAAACCCCTAAACTTGGATCTACTAATGATTCCATAATCATCCCTTGCTGAACATCGCTCATAGGGTAGATATCTTCTATCAGATCTGAATTCGCAACAGAACTTCTGACAGACTGACCTAGTGTTACTAACTCAGCATCAATCCTTTGGTAAAGCTGTTCTGTCTTATCATCATAACTATCATCATTTAATACTGAAATTGAAAAACGCTCAATAGTACTATATTTAAAGAGATCACGTAGTTGAATACGTTGCTTAAATGTTTCATTTATTTTTGATATCAATCGGATCGATATAATAGAATCTCCTCCTATTTCAAAGAAATTATCATAAATCCCTACTTTTTCGATACCCAACAAATTCTGCCAGATTTCCACCAACTGTCTTTCTGTATCGGTACGCGGCGCAACATATTCCTTACTGGATAACTCAGAACTATCCGGATCCGGTAAGGCTTTCTTGTCCAGCTTTCCATTAGAAGTTAAAGGCATCTGATCCAGTTCAACCCAAATCATCGGAACCATATATTCGGGTAAACTTAACTTTAATTGTTCTTGTAGTACCTCTTTGTTCAATGAACCTTCCAACACTACATAACCAACCAAACGTTTATTGCCTGCTGTATCTTCTTTGGCCAATACACAACATTGGGTAACCGTTTCTAACAATGACAAAGCATTTTCGATCTCTCCCAATTCAATACGATAACCACGGATCTTTACCTGATTATCCTTTCTTCCAATATATTCTATACTACCGTCAGCTAGCCAGCGCCCTAAGTCACCTGATCTATACAAGCGGTCTCCTGCTACAAAAGGATTTGTGATAAACTTCTCTTGCGTTAATTCTTCTCTGTTTAAATAACCTCTTGCAACTCCTGCTCCTCCAACACATAACTCTCCAATAACCCCTACCGGTACTAAATTTAGATTGGCATCTAAAATATAACATCCTAAAGTAGGAATCGCTGAACCAATAGCACTAACAGAACTTAACATATCTGAACTTGTTAGCTCTTTATAGGTAACGTGAACCGTAGTCTCGGTAATACCATACATGTTAATCATTTTACAAGACGGATATAATGCTTTCCAATTTTGTAAATAAACAGGATTTAATGCCTCTCCTCCAAAAATCACATATCTGATCGCATGATCAAAATTCTCGGATAAGAATGCTTCTTGAAGTGCATAAAAAGATCCAGGAGTCTGGTTTAAAACCGTTACCCCTTCACTGATCAATAATTCTTTAAAGGAAATAGCGTCTTTGGTTACTGCTTTTGGAACCACTACCAAACGGCCTCCATGAAGCAAGGCTCCATACATTTCCCATACCGAGAAATCAAAACAAAACGAATGAAACAGCGTCCAGACATCATGAGTTCCGAAATCAAATAGACAAGATTCATTTTTAAACAAACGAACTACATTACTATGGGTAATTAAAACTCCTTTTGGATTACCTGTACTTCCTGAAGTATAAATCACATAAGCCAGATGATCCGGTGCCACTACAACACTTAAGTTTTCTGTTGAATAGTTTGAGATCTTATTCCAATCTGTATCTAAGAGTACAACATTAAGATTGGTATATTCCTCCAGTACTTTATGACTTGTTGCACTGCTCAATACTAAATTAATTCCGGCATCACCCACCATATAGGCAATACGATCCTCTGGATAATCCGGATCGATTGGCACATAAGCACCTCCTGATTTTAAAATTCCCAAGATTCCAACCAACATCTCCAAACCACGCTCTACGCAGATCCCCACAAGAGTGTCTGGCTCAACGCCTTGTTCTCTTAAATAAGATCCTAATTGATTGGACTTCTCATTTAATTCTTTATAACTTAATTTGGCTCCTTCATAAACCACCGCAATGGCATCAGGAGTATTTTTAACCTGTTCTTCAAATAAGGTTACTATGGTTTTATCTTTTGGATAAGCAACTGTCACATTATTGAAAATATCCAATAATTGGTGTTCCTCCCCTTTAGTCAAAATTGACAAGGTATTTATTGGCTGATTGATATCACTTACAATACCTGTCAACAGTTCTTGGTAATGCAGTAACATGCGATCAATCGTTACTTTATCAAATAAGGCTGTACAATAATTGATATCCAGATCAATATCATTATTGTTTTCAGATACACTCAATGTTAAATCAACTTTTGCATTAATAGTCTCAAGATCATAACCTGAGAATGTTATCCCTTCCAGACCATTTCCATTTCCTTCTTCTGCCGACTCTTCCGCAGTATTCTGCAATATAAACATCACCTGAAACAAAGGAGTCATACTCCTGTCTCGGGTAGTAACTACTCGATCCACGACCTTTTCAAATGGAACCAATTGGTGGTCGTAACTATCCAATGTAGTCTCCCTTACTCTTTCTAAGAGGTCTTTAAAACTTGGATTACCTCCCAAATCATTGCGAAGTACCAGAGTATTGACAAAAAAACCAATCATTCCCTCTAACTCTGATTGGGTACGGTTTGCTATTGGCGTTCCTATACAGATATCTTCCTGTCCGCTATAACGCGACAACAATACCTTAAAGACAGACAACATCAACATAAAAAGCGTAACACCTTCTGTTTGGCACAGCAATTTTAAAGACTCACTAAGCTCTTTATTCAAAACCAAGGAAACGCTTGATCCTGCTGTACTTTGCACAGAAGGACGTGCATAATCAATTGGTAAGGATAAGGTAGCTGCTCCTTTTAACTTCGCTTCCCAATACGCTAACTGGGACTCCAAAACAGCTCCTGCCAAGTATTTTCTTTGCCAGACCGCATAATCTGAATATTGCAAAGGAAGCTCCGGTAAAACAGCAGTTCTTCCTGACTTCAATGCGCTGTAAAGCTGCGTAAATTCATTTATCAAAATACCTTCTGACCAACCATCACTGGCAATGTGATGAAACACACAAGCCAGTACATATTGCTGGTTTCCTAAATCATACAGACAACTTCTTAACTTATAATCGTTGGATAAATCAAAAGGAAGTTTTATAAAAGAAGCAATAATTTCTTCCAGATTGTAATTTTCATTTACAACCTTATGTTCTAATTTCCAATTTTCAGGCGACATTACTTCTTGATATCCTACTCCATTTTCAGAACGAATATTCGTGCGTAATACTTCGTGACGATTTATAATTTTATAAAAAGAACTCTCTAAAGAAGAAAAATCCAAATCCCCGTTTAATCTCAAAATTACAGGCATATGATACTCTGCACTGCCTTGTAATTTGTCCAAAAACCACAAACGTTCCTGGCCAAATGATAATGGAATTTGTGTTATACTGTTTCGATCGTAAGCAACAATTTTTTCTAAAACATTTCTTTGTTTTTTACTTTGACGCTTCTCAAAATATTTAATTATTGCTTCCTTATTTTCTTTTATTTTTTGCAATAAATCAGGATCAATCGGATTAACTGATTTTATTGTCAAAGATCCTTTATCAATCCCAATTTTAATTTTCTTATTATGAGCCTCTTTTAGAATACTTAAAATTTCTGCCTGCATGGTTAAAAATTATATTTTAATAGTTTTGTTATAGTGTAATACTTTCATTATAGCTTTCTTCATCCTCTTCATCTTCATCAAAATCCAATTCAAAAAGGTCAACAAGTGATGCTTGTCCTTCTATTGTTGTGTACTCAAACACTTCTCGAATCGATACTTCAATATATAATTCTTTACGAATCATCGACACCAATCGGGTCGCCAGTAAACTATGACCTCCTAATTCAAAGAAGTTATCATAAATCCCTACCTTTTCTATTCCCAATAAATTCTGCCAGATAACAGCCAACTGTTCTTCTGTCTCTGTGCGTGGCGCAACATACTCCTGTGTAGAAAGATCCGAATTATCCGGATCCGGTAACGCTTTTCTGTCCAATTTACCATTAGGAGTTAACGGCAGCTCATCCAGCTCAACCCAGATCATCGGAACCATATACTCGGGTAAACTTGATTTCAATTGTTCTTGTAGATCTGCTTTATCCAGTTTGCCTTCTACCACCACATAACCAACCAAACGTTTGTTACCACTTGCATCCTCTTTGGCCAATACTCCACACTGAATAATTCCAGATAAAGAAGACAAAGCATTCTCGATCTCACCAAGCTCAATACGATACCCTCGAATCTTAACCTGATTGTCTTTCCTGCCGATAAACTCAAGGCTTCCGTCAGCAAGCCAACGTACTAAATCGCCTGTCTTATAAATTCTGTCTCCTCCTGCAAAAGGATTTGCTATAAACTTCTCTTGGGTTAATTCTTCTCTGTTTAAATAACCACGTCCTACTCCTACACCACTAACCCATAACTCTCCAATAACTCCAATCGGACATAAATTATCATACGCATCTACAACATACAACTGCATATTGGCTACAGGTTTACCTATAGGAACTACAACTCCAGAAGGAGCCTCGTACATAATATGAAGACTGACATCATCTGATGCTTCTGCAGGACCATAAGCATTCACTACAGCAATAGAAGGAAACGATGCAAACCAGGATTCCAATAATGAAATCGTAGCCGCTTCTCCTGTAACCAGAAAATAACGTAAATCTTCCAAACCTTTTCTTGAGCCTGTTTCCAATAAATTCAATATGTAAGAAGGAACTAACTGAAGATGCGTAACTCCATAAGAACATAAAGCATTCTGAAAATCATTGGTGTCCAAGATCATGGACTCACTGTAAATCGCAATACGACCTCCACATAATAAACCACTTAATAATTGCCATACCGAAATATCAAAAGTAAAAGGCGCTGTAAAGGCAACAACGCTGGTACTGTCCATATTCAAGTCATCAATCATAATCAAAAGATGGTTCAATAACCCACTATGCTCAATCATAGCTCCTTTGGGAGCTCCCGTACTTCCCGAGGTATAAATAACATAACTCAACGAAGCAGGTGAATACGAAATACCTAATGGTTCTACAGAGCAATTGGCATATACCAAAGAGGAATCATCCAAAACAATAATCTTACTATCACTTAAAATCGCAGACAAAGCCTCTTTACTTGATGCATCGGTAAGAACCAAAGAACAACCGGTATCCTGAGCAATATAGGAAATACGGGATGCCGGATAATCCGGTTTAACAGGCACATAAGCACCTCCTGATTTTAAAATACCCAAGATCCCCACAAGCATATTCAAACTACGATCTACACAGATACCTACCAAGCTATCTGCCACCACACCCTGATCACGAAGATAATGGCCCAGCTGATTAGAACGCTTATCTAACTCTTTGTAACTTAACTCTTCCGAGCCAAAAACTACAGCGATAGCATCAGGTGTTTTTTGTACCTGCTGCTCAAACAAATCAACTACCGTCTGATCCAATGGATATTCTACAAACGTATCGTTGAAAACAGCTGCTATCTGATGGGATTCCGCCGCAGTCAACATAGGCAAACTATGTATTGGCTGACTGATATCACTCAACATATTCACCAACAACTCTTTATAATGCAACAGCATACGATCAATCGTAGTCTGGTCAAATAAAGCGGTGCAATAATTTATTCCTACCGAAATATCAAAATCACTTTCTGAGATACTCAACATCAAATCAAATTGAGCTGTCATTTGTGAATACTCGTACCTGGAAATTATAACATCTTCTACTATTGGGCTTTCTTCACTGGTATTTTCAATATCATTATGAAAATCAAACATTACCTGAAACAAAGGTGTCATACTTCTGTCACGAGTAGTCACTACCCGGTCTACCACTTTCTCAAATGGAGCCAGCTGATGATTATAACTACCCAATGTCGTCTCTTTTACTCGGGATAAAAGTTCTTTAAAATCCGGATTACCACCCAAATCACTGCGTAGTGCCAAGGTATTGACAAAAAAGCCAATCATACCTTCCAACTCCGATTGAGTACGGTTAGCAATTGGAGTTCCCACACAAATATCATCCTGACCACTATAACGTGACAACAATACTTTAAAGGCAGCTAACATTACCATAAACATGGTAACCCCTTCTCTTTGGCATAATGCTTTTAAAGACTCTCTGATTTCTTTGTCTAAGACCAAGAAAATAGTTGAACCAGCCGTACTCTGCACAGAAGGGCGAGGATAATCTGTTGGTAAAGATAAGGTAGCCACTCCTTGAAGCTTCGCTTCCCAATACGCTAACTGTGCATCTAAAACAGCTCCTTCGAGATACTTTCTTTGCCAGATCGCATAATCGGAATATTGTAACGTTAACTCCGGTAGAACAGCTGTTCTTCCAGATTGAAGAGCGCTGTAAAACTCCATAAACTCATTTATCAAGATACCACCTGACCAGCCATCACTAACAATGTGATGAAGTACACAAGCCAGTACATACTGCTGATTTCCTAAATCGTACAGACAGCTTCTTAACTTATAATCCTTTGCTAAATCAAAAGGACTCATCAGATAATCTTGCATACTGCTTGCTAATAAGGACTCCTCTGTTATTTTTACCTGATCCAGTGTCCAGTCTTCTGCGGATATTATTTGCTGATACCCTACACCATCTTCGGATAAAAGAATCGTACGCAATACCTCATGACGTGACACTATACTGTGTAATGTTTTCTCTAAAATCGATACATCTACCACTCCTTCCAAACGAAGCACTGTAGGAATATGATACTCTGTACTACCTTGCAACTGATCCAAAAACCACAAACGTTCCTGACTAAAAGACAATGGAATTCGCTCGGGACGATGCTCTGAAACAATAGTAGGAAGCAATACTCCTTTTGACTGAACCGATACATGAGCTCCTAAAGCTGCTATAGTAGTGTGTTCAAATACGTCTACAATTTCAATTTCTATCGTCAACTCTTTACGAATCATCGATACTAATCGTGTGGCCAATAAACTATGTCCACCCAACTCAAAGAAGTTATCATGAATCCCTATTTTTTCTATTCCCAACAACTGCTGCCAGATAACAGCCAACTGTTTTTCCAGGTCTGTACCCGGAGCTACAAACTCTTTACTGGATAACTCGGAACTATCCGGATCCGGTAAAGCTTTCTTGTCCAATTTACCATTAGAGGTTAATGGCAACTGATCCATCTCAACCCAGAACATCGGAACCATATACTCCGGAAGGCTTACTCTTAAGCGTTCCTGTAAATCTGTTGTATTTAATTTATCGCCTGAAACTACATAACCGATCAAACGTTTGTTCCCAACTTCATCCTCTCTGACTAAAACACAACACTGGATAATTTCTGAAAATGAAGACAATACATTTTCAATCTCACCCAACTCGATGCGGTATCCGCGAATCTTTACCTGATTGTCCTTTCTACCGATATATTCTATATTTCCGTCAGCTAACCAACGTACTAAATCACCGGTCTTATACATTCTGTCTCCTTCAACAAAAGGATTCGCTATAAAGTTCTCTTTCGTTAATTCTTCCTGATTCAGATAACCGCTGGCCACACCTGATCCCCCAATGCATAACTCTCCAATAACACCAATTGGTACTAGATCTAATGAAGGATTTAAAACATACAAATTGGTATTGGTCAAAGGCTTACCTATTGGAATCGTTGTTGCTGAATCTGAGATTTCAAAAACAGCATAACAAGTAGCATACACGGTTGTCTCTGTAGGTCCATAGACATGGTGAATTTTTCCGGATCCTAATCCTGATAACATTTTTCGCACTGGAGTTATTGAAACTTTTTCACCTCCAAATAACAACAATCTTAAACTCGATAATAAGGATAAATCATATTCTGCCAAAGAATTAAACAAAGCAGTAGTAATAAAAATAACACTTAATTCATTCCTGTTTATAACCTTAGATAAAGCCCCGGCATCTGAAGCCACAGATTTATCTATTAAATAAAGACTCGCTCCATTTAAAAGACTGCCAAAAATCTCATAGGTCGATCCATCAAAAGCATAATTAGACCATTGAAGTACTCGATCTGAACAATTAATTGCGATCGCACTCGATGGATCATTAATCAAAGTAATTACATTCTCGTCACTAATCGAAATTCCTTTTGGTACTCCTGTTGTGCCCGAAGTATACATGATGTAGGCTACGGAAGCAGAATGTCTTTCATTTACCACTTTTGAAGATTCATAAGCAGAAGATTCTGCTATATCTAAGAAGAAAATAAAATCTGAAACGGATAAACTTGATAATAAAGAGTCTTCTCTGTAAAGAAGAAAATTCACACTCGAATCCTCTACTATATATGATAATCGTTTAGAAGGCAAGGTAGGATCTAAAGGAACATAAGTACATCCTGATTTTAGGATCCCTAATATACTAACGATCATATCAAAACTTCTGTTAAACAAGATTCCTATTCGCGAATCACTAATCACTCCCATCGATTCAAAATAATGAACCAATTGGTTGGATCGCTCGTCCAGTTCTTTATAAGTCATCACCTGATCTTCAAAAACCAAGGCTATCGCTTGTGGTGTTTTAAGAACCTGATCATTAAATAAATCCACTATCGTTTTATCCTGAGGGTATGCAAATGCAGTATCATTAAAAACAGTCAATAACTGCTGCTTATCCTCTGGGTCAAGCATAGAAAGACTCTCTATTGGTTGGTTCATATCATTGACAACACTTACCAGCAATTCTTTATAATGCAACAGCATTCGATCAATTGTAGCTTTATCAAACAAAGCGGTACAATACCCCATATCTAAAGTAATACCGTTATTACTTTCAGTTATATGCAATGTTAAATCAAATTTCGAATTAGAAGTTTCAAACCCGTAATCTGAGAGGACAATATCTTGTAATTCTAAACTTTCCTCTTTATATAGTTCAGGTGTATTTTGCAATATAAACATCACCTGAAATAAAGGGCTCGTACTCATGTCACGACTCGTAATCATTTGATCCACTACTTTTTCAAATGGAACCAACTGATGGTCATAACCGTCTAATGTGGTTTCTTTTACTTTTTCTAAAAGTTCCTTGAAACTTGGATTACCTCCAAGATCACTACGAAGTGCCAACACATTTATAAAAAAGCCAATCATACCTTCCAACTCTGCTTGGGTACGGTTTGCTATTGGTGTCCCTACACAGATATCATCTTGACCGCTATAACGCGACAACAATACCTTAAAGGCAGACAGCATTACCATAAACAACGTAACACCTTCTCTTTGACACAATGCATTTAAGGAATTGCTAAATTCTTTATCCAAGACTAAGAAAATACTTGAACCTGCCATACTCTGTACAGAAGGACGAGCGTAATCTGTTGGTAAAGATAAGGTAGTCACTCCTTGTAACTTCTCTTGCCAATACGATAACTGTGCTTCTAAAACAGCTCCTTCGAGATACTTTCTTTGCCAGATCGCATAATCTGAATATTGCAGAGTAAGTTCCGGTAAAACAGCAGTTCTGCCGGATTGAAGAGCGCTGTAAAGCTCCATAAACTCATTCACCAAAATACCACCTGACCAACCATCACTGGCAATATGATGAAGTACACAAGCCAGTACGTACTGCTGGTTTCCTAAATCGTACAGACAGCTTCTTAACTTATATTCTTTTGCTAAATCAAAAGGCAACATCAGATAGTCCTGCAGACTGTTTTCAAATAAGGATACATCTGTTATTTTTACCTGCTCCAGCTTCCAGTTTTCTGCAGGTATTATTGCCTGATACCCTACTCCGTCCTCTGATAAAAGAACTGTGCGCAATACCTCATGACGCGAAACTATACTTTGTAAGGTTTGCGCCAGGATCGAAACATCTACTGTGCCTTCCAAACGAAGAACAGTAGGAATATGATATTCTGTACTACCTTGCAATTGATCCAAAAACCATAAACGTTCCTGACTAAAGGACAATGGGATTCGTGCCGGACGCTCCTCCGCAACAATAGTCGGCAATAAGACTCCTTCTGATTGAACCGATACATGAGCCCCTAATGCGGCTATAGTAGTATATTCAAATATTTCTCTGATAGCTAACTCAATAGACAATTCTTTACGGATCATCGACACCAATCGGGTCGCCAGTAAACTATGACCTCCTAATTCAAAGAAGTTATCGTAAACACCTATTTTTTCTATTCCTAATAAATTCTGCCAGATAACAGCCAATTGTTCTTCTGTCTCTGTGCGTGGTGCAACATATTCCTGTGTAGAGAGATCTGAATTATCCGGATCCGGTAACGCTTTCCTGTCCAATTTACCATTTGAAGTCAATGGCATCTGATCCAATTCGACCCAGATCATCGGAACCATATATTCGGGTAAGCTTACCTTTAATTGTTCTTGTAAATCTGTTTTATTTAGCTCCCCTTCTACAACCACATAACCAACCAGACGTTTGTTACCATTTGCATCTTCTTTGGCCAAAACACAACACTGAATCACCGATTCTAACAATGACAAAGTAGTCTCAACCTCACCCAACTCAATACGATAACCTCGAATCTTAACCTGATTGTCTTTCCTGCCGATAAACTCAATACTACCATCCGCAAGCCAGCGCGCTAAATCGCCTGTCTTGTAAGTTCTTTCTCCTTCTATAAATGGATTTGTTATAAACTTCTCTTGGGTTAGTTCTTCCTGGTTTAAATAACCTCGGGATACTCCTGAACCGCCAATACATAACTCCCCAACTACGCCTACCGGTACTAAACTCAGCTGCGAATCTAAAATGTAAATTTGAGTATTACCTATAGGTCTTCCTATGTTTATTTCTCTATCGTTACAAGTACCCTTATCATAAAAAGAGATGGTAGAAGTTACGGTCGTTTCTGTTGGGCCATATTTATTATAAAATGAATATCCTTCATTCCAGGCTTCCATTAAATCTTTATTACAAATCTCCCCTCCAACAACTATTCTTCTCAAGGATTTTAAATCGGTCCTTACAGGTAAAGTGCTTAACATACTTGGAGTAGTATGAAAATGTGTTATCTTTTGAACATCAATAAAATTCAGTAAATTTTCAGTATCAAGAATCGTTTCTTTATTTACAAGGATCAATTTACTACCACTACACAAGGTTATAAAAATTTGCTCAACAGAAGCATCAAAAGCAAAGTTTGAAAACTGCAAAACAACATCACTTGAATCAATCGCAAATGTATTAACCTGAGAAGTAACCAGATTTATACTATTTGTATGTTCAATCATTACCCCTTTAGGTCTTCCTGTACTTCCTGAAGTGTAAATTACATAAGCCAAATGATTCGGCGCTACTAGACCACCATAATCTTCTGCAGAATACCCTGAGATCACATCCCAATCCTTGTCTAACAATACCACCTTAAGATGGGTATGTTCTGCTAATACTTTATGGCTTGCGATACTGCTTAACACCAAATTCATACCCGCATCTTGCAACATATAAGTAATACGATCTGATGGATAATCAGGATCTATTGGAACATAAGCCCCTCCAGATTTCAAAATTCCCAAGATACCTACAAGCATTTCCAGTCTGCGCTCTACACAGATCCCCACAAGGGTATCAGCTTGAACTCCTTGTTCTCTTAAATAAGATCCTAATTGATTCGATTTCTCATTTAATTCCTTATAACTTAATTCTGCTCCCTCATAAACCACAGCAATGGCATCCGGAGTCTTTTTAACCTGTTCTTCAAATAAATCAACTAATGACTTATCCTTTGGATACGCAAGAGCTGTGTCATTGAAAACAGTTAACAATTGGTGTTTTTCGTCTGCAGTCAACATCGTCAGACTACCGATTGGCTGATTGATATCATTCACAATATCTGCCAACAACTCCTGATAATGCAACAACATACAATCAATTGTACCTTTATCAAATAAATCGGTACAGTATCCCATATTTAAGGCGATACCATTACTATTTTCAGATACATTAAAGGTCAAATCAAATTTTGAACCGAAAGTCTCAAATTCATAGTTTGAAATCTCAATATCCTCTAATACTGTTTCTGTAGCTTCTTCGGGTGTGTTTTGTAATACAAACATTACCTGAAACAATGGTGTCATACTTCTGTCACGGGTAGTAACCACTCGGTCTACTACCTTTTCAAATGGAACTAACTGATGGTCATAACTCTCCAAAGTCGTTTCCTTTACTCTTCCTAAGAGCTCACTGAAACTTGGATTGCTTCCCAGATCAGTGCGAAGCGCCAGGGTATTGACAAAAAAGCCAATCATCCCCTCTAATTCCGATTGGGTACGGTTTGCTATTGGCGTTCCCACACAAATATCGTCTTGACCGCTATAACGCGCCAGTAACACTTTAAAAGCTGACAACATTACCATAAACAAGGTAACGCCTTCTTTTTGGCATAATGCTTTTAAAGACTCACTGATTTCTTTATCCAAAACTAAGAAAACATCCGATCCTGCTGTACTTTGAATTGAAGGACGTGCATAATCTGTTGGTAAGGATAAAGTAGCCACTCCTTGAAGCTTCGTTTCCCAATACAATAATTGGGATTCTAATACGTCGCCTTCGAGATACTTTCTTTGCCAGATCGCATAATCTGAATATTGTAAAGCAAGTTCCGGTAAAACAGCCGACCTTCCTGACTGAAAAGCGCCGTAAAACTCCATAAACTCATTCACTAAAATACCACTTGACCAACCATCGCTGGCAATGTGATGAAAGACACAAGCCAATACATACTGTTGATTTCCTAAATCATAGAAACCACTTTTTAACTTATAATCCTTTGCTAAATCAAAAGGACTTGCTAAATAATGTTGCAGATTACTTTCCAATAATCCTTGCTCTGTTACTTTTATCTGATCCAGTTTCCAATCTTCCGCATCTATTACTTGCTGGTATCCTACACCCTCCTCTGATAAAAGTATCGTACGCAATACCTCATGACGTGATACTATATTTTGTAATGTTTTTTCTAAAATTGATACATCTACTGCTCCTTCTAAACGCAACACTATTGGGATATGATACGCAATACTTCCTTCTAACTGATCCAAAAACCACAAACGTTCCTGACTGAAAGACATTGGAATGCGCTCCGGACGCTCCTCCACAACAATTGCCGGCAATAATATACCTGCCGATTGTCCCAATACATGAGTTCCTAAAGTTGCTATAGTAGTATATTCGAATACTTCCCTGATAGATATTTCAATAGACAGCTCTTTACGAATCATCGATACCAATCGGGTAGCCAATAAACTATGACCTCCCAACTCAAAGAAGTTATCATAAACTCCAACTTTTTCTATACCTAATAAGTTCTTCCAGATGGCTGCTAATTGTTCCTCAATCTCTGTACGAGGCGCAACATATTCTTTTGTAGACAAATCCGAATTATCCGGATCCGGTAATGCTTTTTTATCCAGTTTACCGTTTGAAGTTAAAGGCATTTGATCCAATTCAACCCAGATCATCGGAACCATATATTCCGGTAAGCTTAATTTCAATTGATTCTGTAAATCAGTCTTATCGAGTTTGTTCTCTGAAACTACATAACCCACCAGGCGTTTGGTACCTACTGCATCTTCTTTAGCCAATACACAACATTGAATAACCGATGCTAACGATGACAATGTATTCTCGATCTCACCTAACTCGATGCGATAGCCTCGAATCTTAACCTGATTGTCCTTTCTGCCAATATATTCAATATTTCCATCCGAGAGCCAACGTGCTAAATCGCCCGTTTTATAAATTCTTTCTCCTTCTATAAATGGATTTGCTATAAACTTCTCTTGCGTTAATTCTTCTTGATTTAAATAACCAAGTGCAACTCCTGAGCCTCCAACACATAATTCTCCAATAACACCAATTGGCAATAAATTCAATTTGGAATCTACGATATAGGCCTGACTATTTTTAATAGGCTTACCAATAGGAAGATTGGTATAAGTAACTTTATCAATCGTATAGGTCGTCGAAAACGTAGTGTTTTCTGTCGGACCATACCCATTGACCATATTTAAATCGCTATAAAGCTCTTTTAATTTATTGGTATAATTAAACAAAACCACATCACCACCAACTGCTAAATCACTCAAATTTTCAAAAACAGTTACATCATCTTCTACTACTTGATGAAACCAAGAGGCTGTCATCCACATAGTGGTAACTTTATTTTTTACAATAAGTTCTTTTAGATTGCTGACATTTAGCAATGCATTTGTATCTGCTAATATTAATTGACCTCCATTTAGTAAGGTTCCAAAAAATTCTAAAGTAGTAGCATCAAAAGAAATAGATCCTGTTGACAACCATACCGTATCTGAATTTAATGAGATATAATCACAACTTGTACATAAACTGACAATATTACGATGTGTTACCATCACTCCTTTCGGATTACCCGTTGTTCCTGAAGTATACATAATATAAGCAACTGAAGCAGGCTCTGTTTTATGTGAAATTTCAGAAGCTTTATAATTAACCGATTTATCTATATCCAGGAAGACAATAAACTCTGAAGATAGACCTGATAATAAAGATTCTTCCCTGTAAATCAGAAAATTGACACTCGAGTCCTTCAAAATATAGGATAATCGTTCAGCCGGTAATGTAGGATCTAAAGGAACATAAGTACTTCCTGATTTCAGGATACCTAATATGCTAATGATCATATCAAAACTTCTGTTAAACAAGACTCCTATTCGGGAGTTTCTTATCACTCCAACCGATTCAAAATAATGAACCAATTGATTGGAACGCTCATCCAGTTCTTTATAAGTCATTACCTGATCTCCAAAAACCAATGCTGTCGCATCCGGTGTTTTAAGAACCTGATCTTTAAATAAATCACTTATCGTTTTATCTTGAGGGTAAGCTAATTCCGTATCATTAAAAATATTCAACAATTGATGTTCTTCTGCTCCGGTAAGCATAGAAAGCCCATCTATAGGCTGATTGACATCCTTCACAATACTTGTCAACAACTCCTGATAATGCAACAGCATACGATCAATTGTAGCCTTATCAAACAAAGCACTACAATATTCTATATCTAAAATAATATTATCTTTAGTTTCAGATATATTTAGCGTTAAGTCAAATTTTGAATTAAATGCATCAGACTCATATCCCGAAAGCATGATATTCTCTAAAGTCAGTTCGTCTGAACCTTCCGGTGTATTTTGCAATACAAACATCACCTGAAATAAAGGGCTCATACTTCTGTCACGGGTAGTAACCACGCGATCTACAACCTTCTCAAATGGAACTAACTGATGGTCATAGCTGTCCAATGTAGTCTCTTTTATTTGCTTTAAAAGTTCCTTAAAACTTGGATTACCTCCAAGATCACTGCGAAGCGCCAGCGTATTGACAAAAAAGCCAATCATTCCCTCTAATTCCGATTGGGTACGGTTTGCAATTGGAGTTCCCACACAAATATCCTCCTGCCCGCTGTAACGAGATAACAATACTTTAAATGCCGATAACAGCAACATAAACAAGGTAACACCCTCTCTCTGACATAACGTATTTAATGACTCACTACATTCCTTATTTAAGACAGCCGAAACATTTGATCCCGCTGTGCTTTGTATCGAAGGACGGGGATAATCTGTTGGTAAGGTTAAGGTAACTACATCTTGCAGCTTTTCTTCCCAATAGGATAACTGGGATTCTAAGACAGCTCCTTCGAGATATTTTCTTTGCCAGATCGCATAATCGGAATATTGTAAAGTTAATTCGGGTAAAACAGCTGTTCTGCCATATTTCAACGCACTGTAAAGCTCAATGAACTCATTGACCAAAATACCTTCCGACCAACCATCACTGGCAATGTGATGAAACACACAAGCCAATACATACCGTTGGTTTCCTAAATCATACAGACAGCTTTTTAATTTATAACCTTTTGCTAAATCAAAAGGACTTACTAAATAATGCTGCAGATTACTTTCCAATAATCCTTCATCTGCTATTTTTACCTGGTCCAAAGTCCAGTTCTCTGTACTTATAACTTCCTGATACCCTACACCATCATCTGACAATAATATCGTACGAAGTACCTCATGACGGGAAACTATAGTTTGTAATGTTTGTTCCAAGATGGATATATCCAGTGCTCCTTCCAGACGAAGTACAGTAGGCATATGATATTCTGTACTGCCTTGCAATTGATCCAAAAACCACAAACGTTCCTGACTGAAAGACAATGGAATTCGCTCCGGACGTTCTTCAACAACAATAGCAGGCAACAATACTCCCTCTGACTGAACCGATACATGTGCCCCTAAAGCTGCTATAGTAGTGTATTCAAATACTTCTCTGATTGATACTTCGATAGACAATTCTTTACGAATCATCGACACTAATCGGGTAGCCAATAAACTATGACCTCCCACCTCAAAGAAGTTATCATAAACACCTATTTTTTCTATACCCAATAAGTTCTGCCAGATTACTGCTAATTGCTCCTCCGTTTCTGTACGTGGCGCAACATAGGCCTGACTGGACAAATCGGAATTATCCGGATCCGGTAAGGCTTTCCTGTCCAGTTTGCCATTAGGAGTCAGCGGCATCTGATCCAGTTCAACCCAGATCATCGGAACCATATACTCGGGTAAACTTGATTTTAATTGTTCTTGTAAATCAGCTTTATTGAGTTTTCCTTCTACCACTACATAACCAACCAAACGTTTGATACCACTAACATCTTCCTTGGCCAAAACACAACATTGGGTAACCGATTCTAATAATGATAATACATTCTCAATCTCACCCAGCTCGATACGATACCCACGGATCTTAACCTGGTCGTCTTTCCTACCGATAAGTTCAAGATTACCATCAGGCAACCAACGTGCCAAATCGCCCGTTTTATATATTCTCTCTCCTTCTATGAAAGGATTTATGATAAATTTCTCTCTATTTAACTCTTCTTGGTTCAGATAGCCAAGGGCAACTCCTGTTCCTCCGATACATAACTCTCCAATTATACCAACAGGTAAAAGTGTATTCGATTGATTTAATACATAAAACTTATTATTCCACAAAGGTTTACCAATTGGTACATGAACTAAACCATCCAGATTATTAATGGTATCAACTTCAAAATAAGAACTGTCAATGGTAGTTTCTGTAGTACCATAACTATTAATGATTCTCATGGAATGTCCAAATCTAACATACACTCTTTTGAAATCATTCATGCTGCAGATATCAGAACCTAAAATCAAAAGCTTCATCCAGCTATAATCTAAATTCTGATCATGGATATAATCCATTAATGGAATTACTAATCCCGGAGTACCCTCCAATATAGTAACACCGGTTTCTGAAATCAAGCTATACAATCGAGCCGGATCAAGTCGAATATCTGAAGAGCAAAGTATCATTTTACCTCCAAATAACAAACTTCTGCATAAATCTCCTGAAAATACATCAAAAGAAAAACTGGCCATTTGTAATAAACAAGTCGTATGATCGAGTTTATACGATGCTTCCCAGCTTAAGGCTATGTTCAATAAACTGGTGTGACTAATGGCAACTCCTTTGGGTCTACCTGTAGAACCTGAGGTGTAAATACAATATACCTTTTGTTCTGAATCTAAAGTTATATTTAAAGCTGTGATCGGTTGCTGATGTATATGCTCTTTACATAAATCTATTACAACTCCTGTAATCTTAATTTTATCAGCAATTAGAAATTCATACTCCTTTTGGGTAACAAAAAAGGAAATACCACTGTCTTCTATAATGTAATCAATACGGTCTTGCGGATAATCAGGATCGATTGGCACATAAGCCCCTCCTGATTTTATAACCCCTAAAACACTTATCAGCATCTCCAAACTACGATCCAAACAAATGCCGACTAAATCCCCGGCTTGGACACCTTGTTTTAGCAAATAGTGACCTAATTGATTCGACTTCTCATTTAATTCTCTATAAGTCAATTCTTCTCCCTCATAAACCACCGCAATGGCATCAGGAGTATTTTTAACCTGCTCTTCAAATAAAGCAACTATCGTTTTGTCCTTTGGATAGTCTACTGCCGTATTATTAAAAATATCTAATAACTGGTATTCTTCCTCTATAGTCAACATTGACAGAGTACCTATTGGTTCATTGACATCATTCACAATACCTGCCAATAACTCCTGATAATGCCACAACATACGATCAATCGTAGCTTTATCGAATAAAGCGGTACAATAATTCATATTCAAAACAATACCATTATTGCTTTCGGATACATTTAATGTTAAATCAAATTGAGCCGTAACAATGTCAAACGCGTAACCTGAAAGGGTAATATCTTGCAACCCTTTTTCTGAATCTCCTGAACTTGCCTGTGCGTTTTCTAATTCAAACATCACCTGAAATAGAGGACTCATACTTCTATCACGGGTAGTAACCACTCGATCCACTATCTTCTCAAATGGAACCAACTGATGATCGTAACTACCCAAAGTAGTCTCTTTTACTCTTCCTAAGAATTCCCTGAAGCTTGGATTGCCTCCAAGATCCGTACGAAGTGCCAACGTATTGACAAAAAAGCCAATCATACCTTCTAATTCTGACTGGGTACGGTTTGCTATTGGTGTTCCTACACAAATATCGTCCTGACTACTATAGCGAGACAACACTACTTTAAATGCCGATAACATCAACATAAACAAGGTAACACCTTCTCTTTGACATAAAACATTTAACGATTCGCTAATTTCTTTATTTAAGACCAAAGAAACATTCGATCCTGCTGTACTTTGCACAGCTGGACGAGCATAATCTGTTGGTAAAGATAAAGTAGCCACTCCCTGAAGTTTCGTTTCCCAATACGCTAATTGGGATTCTAAAACAGCTCCTTCAAGATACTTTCTTTGCCAGATCGCATAATCGGAATATTGCAGAGTAAGTTCCGGTAAAACCGTTGCTCTTCCTGACTGCAAGGCACTGTAAAGCTCCGTAAACTCACGCACCAAAATACCTTCTGACCAACCGTCACTGGCAATGTGATGAAACACACAAGCCAATACAAACTGTTGGTTTCCTAAATCATACAGACAACTTCTTAACTTATAATCCTTTGCTAAATCAAAAGGGCTTACTAAATACTGCTGCAGATTACTTTCCAATAATCCTTGCTCTGTTATTTTTACCTGATCTAATATCCAGTTTTCTGCGCCTATTATTTCTTGATAACCTACTCCATCCTCTGATAAAAGAACTGTGCGAAGTACCTCATGACGAGAAACTATACTTTGCAATGTTTGTTCTAAAATTGAGACATACAGTGCTCCTTCCAGACGCAGTACAATAGGAATATGATATTCTATACTGCCCTGCAGCTGATCCATAAACCACAAACGTTCCTGACTGAAAGACATTGGAATACGTTCCGGACGTTCTTCAACAACAATAGCCGGCAGCAATATTCCTGCCGATTGCCTCGATACATGAGTACTTAAAGTTGCTATAGTCGTGTATTCAAAGACTTCTCTGATAGATACTTCAATAGACAGCTCTTTACGAATCATCGATACCAATCGCGTAGCCAATAAACTATGACCTCCTAATTCGAAGAAGTTATCATAAACTCCGACTTTTTCTATACCTAACAAATTCTGCCAAATAGCGGCTAATTGCTCCTCAATCTCTGTTCTCGGAGCAACATATTCCTGTGTAGATAATTCTGAACTATCCGGATCCGGTAATGCTTTTCTGTCCAATTTACCATTTGAAGTCAATGGCATTTGATCCAGTTCAACCCAAATCATCGGAACCATATATTCCGGTAAACTTAGTTTCAATTGATCCTGTAAATCAGTCTTATCAAGTTTGTTCTCTGAAACTACATAACCAACCAGTCGTTTGTTACCTGATGTATCTTCTTTGGCTAAAACACAACATTGTGTAACTGATTCTAACAATGACAAAGCATTCTCGATCTCACCCAATTCGATACGGAAACCACGAATCTTAACCTGATTGTCCTTTCTGCCAATATATTCTATACTACCGTCAGCAAGCCAACGTGCTAAATCGCCCGTTTTATAAATTCTTTCTCCTTCTACAAAAGGATTTACTATAAATTTCTCTTGTGTTAATTCTTCTTTATTCCAATAACCTCGGGCTACCTGAATCCCTCCAATGCATAATTCACCTGTTACACCAAGTGGTAAAAGTTCGTGTGCTTCATCTAAAACATACAAGCTGGTATTGGCGACCGGTTTACCAATTAAAACGGCTGACAAGTGACCTTTCAAAGGAACTTCCCAAGAACTAACGTCAATCGCTGCCTCAGTAGGACCGTATAAATTATCTAAACGTACATTATTAAATTTCTCTCTAAACAGACTAACATGATCCAGTTGTAAAGCTTCCCCGCTACATAAAACACGCTGCAATGAACTACAGTCTCCTAATTCAATTGAACTAAGGAAAACGCTTAACATCGAAGGAACAAAATGGATCGTAGTGATATTATTTTGCTCGATGAGTTCTTTTAAATAAACAGCATCTTTATGGCCTTCCGGTTTCGCAAAAACCAATTTAGCACCGCAGATAACAGACCATAATAATTCCCAAACAGAAACATCAAAACTAAAGGAAGTTTTTTGAAGAATAGTATCTTCAGCCGTTAACTGATAATGGGATTGCGTCCATAACAATCGATTTACAATACCTCCATGCTCGTTCATCACCCCTTTTGGATTACCTGTACTTCCTGAAGTATAAATCACATAAGCCAGATGATTCGGTGCCACTACAACACTTAGATTTTCTTTTGAATATCCCGAAATCTTATCCCAATCTGTATCTAACAATACAACATTAATAGCGCTATATTCCTCTAACACTTTATGACTTGCTGTGCTACTTAGCACCACTTTCATACCTGCATCATCTAACATATAGGCAATTCGATCCTGTGGATAATCTGAATCGATTGGCACATAAGCCCCTCCTGATTTCAAGATTCCCAAGATTCCAATTAACATCTCCAAACTACGCTCTATGCAGATACCCACAAGCGTATCCGGCTCAACGCCTTGTGCTCTTAAATAAGATCCTAGTTGATTGGACTTCTCATTTAATTCTTTATAACTTAATTCTGCTCCTTCATAAACCACCGCAATGGCATCAGGAGTATTTTTAACCTGCTCTTCAAATAAATCGACCAACGTTTTATCTTTCGGATAAATAGCCAATGTGTTATTGAAAACATCCAATAATTGGCCACTTTCTTCTTTTGATAAAACATTTAAGGTACTTATACTTACCCCTTCCTTGCTTAGACCTTCTAAAAGTTTCGTCAAAGCATTTTCCATATATCCCAAAATACGGGTTGCCCCTATACTTCCATCAATCTGAGCCGTTAATTCAAAACCATCTCCAAGATCATCTACATTTAAGGTAAATGGGTAATTGGTTCGTTCCTGACCACCAAGAATGGTGATGCCCGAATCAAATTCAACAGTCTCATCCTGCTCTGCTACTGCCAGAGCCGAGTGACGATAATTTAATAAAGCACTAAAAAAGGCTTTATCATTACCAATACCACTCCAATTCTGAATATGCGATAAAGGCGTTTGCTCATAGGACAATAAATCCTGCAACAGTCCTTTGACCTGATTCACGTATTCTACTACATCACCTTTCAAATCCAACAATAACGGCAACGTATTGATAAACAACCCTAAGGAATCTGCTGCTCCTAAAGAGCCTTGAAGTCTTCCAGAGAACAACGAGCCGAAAACTGCATAATCTTTATTACTACACCTGGCCACTACCAATCCGTACGCGGCATGAAACAAGACGGCCGGGGTTATGCCGTGCAACACACATAATTTACGTAACTCTGTATTTAAATCTTTGGAAAGCACTATATGAGATTCTTCAATACTCCTGCCATTTCCTAAGACATTGGATAATTCAAAAGGATAAGTAGGCTCTTCGATCACTCCAAATAAAGACTTAAAGTAAGATGCTCCATTATTAACCGATTGCGCATGCAAAGTATGACCTATAAAATCTCGGTACAAAACAGGAACTCCTAAACTATCTCCTTTACCCGATAAATACAGCGTAATTTCTGATATAATTTTCTCCATACCAACATGGTCAATTATTAAGTGATGTTGGTATACAATCAAATAATAACTGCCATTCTCAGCGTCATCTGCTGATTTTAACTGCAATAATGGTGCTTTTGAAACATCCATCCAATACCCTCCCGGAGCTATCAGAAGTTCTAATTGTGGTAAAACTGCTTTTGAATGATCCAATTCTAAATGTTCAATCCATAAAGGCGCTTCGCGTAAAACAACTTGAACTGCAGCCGGTAAACCTGAACTCAAAATACCGGTGCGCAAAACATCATGACGGTTCACTACAAATTGTAATGCCTCAATAAAAGAATCTCGTTTATCCTGATCTGAAAAAGAAAGTAAATTAGGAAGGATATAAGGATCTCCTTGTTTAGGATCCCCCATTAGATGATGGAAATGAATCCCTTCTTGTAATGGTGATAAAGGATAGATATCCTCAATATTAGAAACACCTCCCATTACCGTATCACTTATCTTATCTAAATCACTTTGGCTCAGATCTACCAAAGGAATCATTGACGGAGTAATAGAACTACTATTTACAGCTATACCATTGGCCGGAACACGATATGCTAAAGATAAAGAAGATAATTTCTCACTCATCGATGCTATCGTAGGGCCTGCAAAAATATCTTTAACTCCAATATGAAAATCTAACTTCTGTAAACGAGAGATTAACTGAACAGCCAATAAACTATGACCACCCAACTCAAAGAAATTATCATAAACTCCAACTTTTTCTATACCTAATAAATTCTGCCAGATGATTGCCAATTGTTCCTCAATCTCTGTACGTGGAGCAACATAGCTCTGACTGGACAAATCTGAACTGTCGGGATCCGGTAAGGCTTTCCTGTCCAATTTGCCATTGGGAGTCAAAGGCATATGATCCAGTTCAATCCAGATCATCGGAACCATATATTCCGGTAAACTTAACTTTAATTGCTCCTGTAAATCAATCTTATTCAGCTCACCTTCTACCACTACATAACCAACCAAACGTTTGGTACCTCCTGCATCTTCTTTGGCTAAAACACAACACTGACTGACAGCTTCTAATGACGATAAAGCATTTTCGATCTCACCTAACTCGATGCGATAACCGCGAATCTTTACCTGATCGTCTTTTCTTCCGATAAATTCAATATTACCATCGGCAAGCCAACGTGCTAAATCGCCTGTTTTGTAAATTCTTTCTCCTGCTACAAAAGGATTTGTTATAAACTTTTCCTTAGTTAACTCTTCTTGGTTTAAATAACCACGAGCCACTCCTGAACCTCCGATACATAATTCTCCAACTACTCCAATGGGTAAAGACTGATGCCTTTCATCCATAATATAAACCTTGGTATTGTCTACAGGTTTACCAATAGGAATTTTAATTGGTCTATCCTTTTTTACTTTATAACTAGTCGCAACTACAGTAATCTCTGTTGGTCCATAATTATTATAAATAGTAATATCAGTCGATTTATTTAAATGCAGCACATCTCCTCCTGTTAAAACAACAAGGTTTGGCAACGAAATCTCTTCTTCTATAAAACTTTCACACAGGGAAGTTGGTATATAACTATGTGTAATCGAATGATCAATCAGAAACATTGAAAGTTGATCCAAATCATAGCGCATTTTATCCGGGATAGGATACAAGCTCGCTCCAAAAACTAAATAAGGACATATTTCCCAAATACTGGCATCAAAACCAATTCCGGAAAATAAAGTACCCCTGCTTTGAGCCGTAACAGCATACGCTCTTTGGTGCCAAAAACATAAATGAATTAAATTTCTATGTTCAATCATGACTCCTTTAGGTTGCCCTGTACTTCCCGAAGTGTAAATAACATAGGCCAAGTCATTTGACTTTATAGCAATCTCAGGCTGAACATCTGAATAATCAGAAATCGTTTCTTTAAATAAATTCAGAAATGAATTATCTATAATTACCCTACAACCACTATCGTTTTTTATATATTCTTTTCTTTCTTCCGGATAATTAGCGTCAATAGGAACATAAGCAGCACCTGTTTTTAATATTGCTAGAAATGAAACAATTAACCAATCACTGCGTTCTAAAATAACGCCAACTAAATGCTCCGAATGAATCGTATTATGAGCTAACAGATAATTTGCCAACGCATTAGAACGCTTATCCAATGCCTTATAGCTCAACTCTTCTCCCTCATAAACCACTGCAATAGCATCAGGAGTCTTTTTAACCTGCTCCTTAAATAAATCAATCAGCGTTTTATCCTTTGGATATTCTACCGTTGTATCATTGAAAATATCCAATAACTGGTGCGACTCTTCTTCTGATAAAATAGGTAAAGCCGTTGTATTTACTTCTTCGTTTTTTAGACCTTCCAGAAGTTCCGTCAAAGCATTTTCCATATAAACCAGAATACGCTTAGCCTCTATACTTCCATCAATCTGAGCTGTTAATCCAAAATCATCTCCAAAATCGTCTACACTTAAAGTGAATGGATAATTGGTGCGTTCCTGACCTCCCAGAACCGTTATACCGAAATCAAATTCACTTGCATCTTCCTCTTCTGTTAAAGCAGGTGCCGAGTGACGGTAATTCAATAAAGCACTGAAAAAGGCTTTATCATTGCTTATACCACTCCAATCCTGAATATGGGATAAAGGAGTTTGCTCGTATGATAGTAAATCCTGTAACAAAACTTTTACCTGATTCACATATTCTACTACATTCCCTTTTAACTCTAAAAGTACCGGCAATGTATTGATAAACAACCCTAGAGAATCTGCTGCTCCTACAGAACCCTGAAGTCTTCCCGAAAACAAGGATCCAAAGACAGCATAATCCTTATTACTACACTTGGCTACTACCAATCCGTAAGCGGCGTGGAACAAGACTGCCGGGCTTATCGCATGCAACACACTCAATTTACGCAACTCTGTACTTAAATCTTTTGAGAGTACTACACGAGACTCTTCAATGCCCTTACCGCCTCCTAAAACATTAGATAATTCAAAAGGATAGGTAGGTTCTTCGATCGCTCCAAATAAAGTCTTAAAGTAAGATGCTCCATTATTAACCGCTTGCGCATTCAAAGTATGACCTATAAAATCGCGATACAAAGCAGGAACTCCTAAACTGGCACCTTTTCCGGATAAATACGATATCACCTCTGATATAATTTTCTCCATACTAACATGGTCCATTATTAAGTGATGTTCGTATATAATCAAATAATAACAGCCATTCTCAACATCTTCTGCCGATTTCAAATGCAATAATGGTGCTTTTGAAATATCCATCCAACAGCCTCCCGGAGCTATCATAAGCTCTAATTGTGGTAAAACAGCTTCAGAACGATCCAATTCTAAATCTTCAATCCATAAAGGAGCTTCGCGTAAAACAACCTGAACAGCTCTTGGTAACCCCGAACTTAAAACACAGGTACGTAAAACATCATGACGGTTCACTACAAATTGTAGCGCCTCAATGAAAGAATCCCGTTTATTTTGATCTGAAAAGGAAAGTAAACTTGGGAGAACATATGGATCTCCCTCTTTAGAATCACTCATCAAATGATGAAAATGAATCCCTTCCTGTAATGGCGATAAAGGATAAATATCCTCAATATTGGAAACACCTCCCATTACCGTATCAATTATCTTATCCAGATCACTCTGGCTCAAATCCACCAAAGGAACCATTGACGGAGTGATAGTCTCACTATCAACTTTAATGTTATTAGCAGGAACACGATATGCTAAAGAGAAAGAAGACAACTTCTCACTCATTAAAGCTATCGTTGGTCCCGAAAAAACATCTTTTACTCCAATATGAAAATCTAACTTCTGTAAACGAGAGATTAACTGAACAGCCAATAAACTATGGCCTCCCAATTCAAAGAAATTATCATAAATACCTATTTTTTCTATACCCAATAAGTTCTGCCAGATTACTGCTAATTGTTCTTCCGTTTCTGTACGTGGCGCAACATAGGCCTGACTAGACAAATCAGAATTATCCGGATCCGGTAAGGCTTTCCTGTCCAGTTTACCATTAGGAGTCAGCGGCATCTGATCCAGCTCAACCCAGATCATCGGAACCATATACTCGGGTAAACTTGATTTTAATTGTTCTTGTAAATCGGCTTTATTGAGTTTCCCTTCTACCACTACATAACCAACCAAACGTTTGATACCGCTTACATCTTCCTTGGCCAAAACACAACATTGGGTAACTGATTCTAATAATGATAATACATTCTCAATCTCACCCAGCTCGATACGATACCCACGGATCTTAACCTGGTCGTCTTTCCTACCGATAAGTTCAAGATTACCATCAGGCAACCAACGTGCCAAATCGCCCGTTTTATATATTCTCTCTCCTTCTATGAAAGGATTTATGATAAATTTCTCTCTATTTAACTCTTCTTGGTTCAGATAGCCAAGGGCAACTCCTGTTCCTCCGATACATAACTCTCCAATTATACCAACCGGTAAAAGTACATTCGATTGATTTAATACGTAAAACTTATTATTCCACAAAGGTTTACCAATTGGTACATGAACTAAACCATCCAGATTATTAATGGTATCAACTTCAAAATAAGAACTGTCAATGGTAGTTTCTGTAGTACCATAACTGTTAATGATTCTCATGGAATGTCCAAATCTAACATACACTCTTTTGAAATCATTCATGCTGCAGATATCAGAACCTAAAATCAAAAGCTTCATCCAGCTATAATCTAAATTCTGATCATGGATATAATCCATTAATGGAATTACTAATCCCGGAGTACCTTCCAATATAGTAACACCGGTTTCTGAAATCAAGCTATACAATCGAGCCGGATCAAGTCGAATATCTGAAGAGCAAAGTATCATTTTACCTCCAAATAACAAACTTCTGCATAAATCTCCTGAAAATACATCAAAAGAAAAACTGGCCATTTGTAATAAACAAGTTGTATGATCGAGTTTATACGATGCTTCCCAGCTTAAGGCTATGTTTAATAAACTGGTGTGACTAATGGCAACTCCTTTGGGTCTACCTGTAGAACCTGAGGTGTAAATACAATATACCTTTTGTTCTGAATCTAAAGTTATATTTAAAGCTGTGATCGGTTGCTGATGTATATGCTCTTTACATAAATCTATTGCAACTCCTGTAATCTCAACTTTATCAGCAATTAGAAATTCATACTCCTTTTGGGTAACAAAAAAGGATATGCCACTGTCCTCTATAATATAATCAATACGGTCTTGCGGATATTCAGGATCGATTGGCACATAAGCCCCTCCTGATTTTAAAATACCCAAGATAGCCACAAACATATCCAAACTACGATCTACACAGATCCCTACAAGACTGTCTGCCACCACACCCTGGTCACGAAGATAATGTCCCATCTGGTTTGAACGCTCGTCTAACTGTCTATAACTTAACTCTTCTGAGCCCAAAAGTACAGCTATAGCATTAGGAGACTTTTGCACCTGCTTTTCAAACAAATCAAGTATTGTTTTATCTTTTGGATATTCAACCGCTGTGTTATTGAAAACATCTAATAATTGATGTTGTTCCTCTTGCGATAAAACATTTAAGGTAGTTACATTTAATCCTTTGTTACTTAAACCTCCTAAAAGTTCCGTCAAAGCATTTTCCATATAAACAAGGATACGCTTAGCTTCTACATTTCCATCAATCTGAAACGTTAATCCAAAATCATCTCCAAAATCATCAACACTTAATGTAAATGGATAATTGGTGCGTTCCTGACTTCCAAGAACCGTTATCCCCGAATCAAACTCATTTGCATCATCCTCTGATAGAGACTGCCCTGTATGACGGTAATTTAATAAAGCACTAAAAAAGGCTTTATCATTGCCTATACCACTCCAATCCTGAATATGTGATAAAGGCGTTTGCTCATAGGACAATAAATCCTGTAACAAAACTTTCACCTGATTCACATATTCTACTACATCACCTTTTAATTCCAGAATCACCGGTAAGGTATTGATAAACAACCCTAAGGAATCTGCGGCTCCTAAAGAACCCTGAAGTCTTCCCGAGAACAAAGAACCAAAAATAGCATAGTCCTTATTACTACACCTAGCCACTACTAATCCGTACGCAGCATGAAACAAAACTGCCGGACTTATAGCGTGCAACACACATAATTTGCGCAACTCTGTACTTAAATCATTTGGGAGCACTATATGAGATTCTTCAATCCCCTTACCATCTCCTAAAACATTCGATAATTCAAAAGGATAGGTTGGTTCTTCGATTGCACCAAATAAAGACTTAAAATAAGATGCTCCATCATTTACCGATTGGGCATGCAAAGTATGACCTATAAAATCACGGTACAAAACAGGAACTCCTAAACTATCCCCTTTACCCGATAAATACGATATCACCTCTGATATGATTTTCTCTAAACCAATATGGTCAATTATTAGGTGGTGTTGGTATACAATCAAATAATAACAACCATTCTCAGCATCTTCAACTGATTTCAACTGCAATAATGGTGCTTTTGTAACATCCATCCAATAACCTCCTGAAGCTATCAGAAGCTCTAATTGGGGTAAAACTGCTTCAGAACGATCCAACTCTAAGTTTTCAATCCATAAAGGCGCTTCACGTAAAACAACCTGAACGGCTTTTGGTAAACCTGAACTTAAAATACAGGTACGTAAAACATCATGGCGGTTCACTACAAATTGTAAGGCCTCAATGAAAGAATCTCGTTTACTTTGATCTGAAAAAGAAAGCAAATTAGGCAAAACATAAGGGTCTCCCTGTTTAGAATCACTCATCAGATGATGAAAATGAATTCCTTCCTGTAACGGTGATAAAGGATAGATATCCTCGATGTTAGAAACACCTCCCGCTACTGTGTCTATTATAAAATCCAGATCACTTTGACTCAAATCAGCCAAAGGAACCATTGCTGGGGTAATAACATCGCTATCAACTGTTATACCATTGGACGGAACACGATACACTAATGATAAAGAAGATAACTTCTCACTCATTAAAGCTATCGTTGGTCCTGCAAAAATATCTTTTACTCTAATATGAAAATCTAACTTCTGTAAACGAGAAATCAACTGAACAGCCAGTAAACTATGACCGCCTAATTCGAAGAAGTTATCATAAATTCCCACTTTTTCTATTCCCAATAAGTTTTGCCAAATAGCTGCCAATTGTTGTTCCGTCTCTGTGCGAGGCGCAACATACTCCTGTGTAGAAAGATCTGAGTTATCCGGATTCGGTAACGCTTTCTTGTCCAATTTACCATTAGACGTTAAAGGCATTTTATCCAGTTCAACCCAAATCATCGGAACCATATATTCGGGTAAACTTAATTTTAATTGATCCTGTAAAGCTGTTTTATCTAGTTTGTTCTCTGAAACTACATAAGCAACCAGACGTTTGTTACCTGATGCATCTTCTTTGGCCAACACACAACATTGGGTAACCGATTCCAATAAAGACAAAGCATTCTCGATCTCTCCCAATTCGATACGATACCCACGGATCTTTACCTGATTATCCTTTCTTCCAATATATTCTATACTGCCGTCAGCTAGCCAACGTCCTAAGTCTCCTGATCTATACAAGCGGTCTCCAGCTACAAAAGGATTTGTGATAAACTTCTCTTGCGTTAATTCTTCTCTGTTTAAATATCCTCTTGCAACTCCTGCTCCTCCTACACATAACTCTCCAATAACGCCTACCGGTACTAAATTTAGATTGGCATCTAAAATATAACATCCTAAAGTAGGGATCGCTGAACCAATAGCACTAACCGAACTTAACATATCTGAACTTGTAAGTTCTTTATAGGTAACGTGAACCGTAGTCTCGGTAATACCATACATGTTTATCATTTTACAAGACGGATATAATGCTTTCCAATTTTGTAAATAAACAGGGTTTAATGCCTCTCCTCCAAAAATCACATATCTGATCGCATGATCAAAATTCTCGGATAAGAATGCTTCCTGAAGCGCATAAAAAGATCCCGGAGTCTGGTTTAAAACCGTTACACCTTCACTGATCAATAATTCTTTAAACGAAATAGCGTCTTTGGTTACTGCTTTTGGAACCACTACCAAACGGCCTCCATGAAGCAAGGCTCCATACATTTCCCATACCGAGAAATCAAAACAAAACGAATGAAACAGCGTCCAGACATCATGAGTTCCGAAATCAAATAGACAAGATTCATTTTTAAACAAACGAACTACATTACTATGGGTAATTAAAACTCCTTTTGGATTACCTGTACTTCCTGAAGTATAAATCACATAAGCCAGATGATCCGGTGCTACTACAATACTTAAGTTCTCTGTTGAATAGTTTGAGATCTTCTCCCAATCTGTATCTAACAATACAACATTAAGATCAGTATATTCCTCCAGTACTTTATGACTTGTTGCACTACTCAATACTAAATTAATTCCGGCATCACCTATCATATAGGCAATACGATCTTCAGGATAATCCGGATCGATTGGCACATAAGCACCTCCTGATTTCAAGATTCCCAAGATTCCAACCAACATCTCCAAACCACGCTCTACGCAGATCCCCACAAGAGTGTCTGGCTCAACGCCTTGTTCTCTTAAATAAGATCCTAATTGATTGGACTTCTCATTTAATTCTTTATAACTTAATTTGGCTCCTTCATAAACCACCGCAATGGCATCAGGAGTATTTTTGACCTGTTCTTCAAATAAAGCAACTATGGTTTTATCTTTTGGATACTCAACTGCTGTATTATTGAAAACATTCAACAATTGATCTTCTTCCTTCGCAGTAAGCATTAAAAGACTATCTATTGACTGGTTGATATTATTCACAATACCTGCCAATAACTCTTGGTAATGCAGCAACATACGATCCATCGTTACTTTATCAAATAAGGCTGTACAATAATTGATGCTCAATACAATACCGTTATTTCCTTCTGACACATCCAGTGTTAAATCTGACTTCGAAGTAACGGTATCAAACTTATAACCTGAAAGAGTAATGTCTTCTAAACCTTTTCCTGTTTCTCCTGAACTTAGCTGTGTATTTTGCAACACAAACATCACCTGAAATAAAGGACTCATACTCCTGTCGCGGGTCGTAACCACACGCTCTACTATCTTCTCAAATGGAACCAACTGATGATCATAACTGTCCAATGTAGTTCTTTTAACTTCTGCTAAAAGTTCTTTGAAACTTGGATTGCCTCCCAAATCACTGCGAAGGGCCAACGTATTGACAAAAAAGCCAATCATTCCTTCTAACTCAGATTGGGTACGGTTTGCTATTGGCGTTCCTACACAGATATCATCTTGCCCGCTATAACGCGACAACAATACCTTAAAAACAGACAGCATCACCATAAACAAGGTAACGCCTTCTTTTTGGCATAAAATATTTAAAGACTCACTAATTTCTTTATTTAAAACAACAGAAACATTCGATCCTGCTGTACTCTGCTCAGATGGACGAGCATAATCTGTTGGTAATGCCAGCGTAGCCACTCCCTGAAGCTTCTCTTCCCAATACGATAATTGAGATTCCAAAACAGCTCCTTCGAGGTATTTCCTTTGCCAGATTGCATAATCTGAATATTGTAAAACAAGTTCCGGTAAAACGGCTGTTCTACCTGACTTCAGTGCATCGTAAAACTCCAGAAACTCATTCATCAAAATACCTTCCGACCAACCATCGCTGGCAATGTGATGAAACACACAAGCCAGTACGTACTTTTGATTTCCTAAATCATACAGACAGCTTCTTAATTTATAATCCTTTGCTAAATCAAAAGGAGTCATCAGATAATCTTGCAAACTGCTCGCCAACAAAGATTCATCTGTTATTTTTACCTGATCCAGTTTCCAATCCTCAGGACTAATAATTTCCTGATATCCTAAACCCTCCTCTGATAAAAGAATGGTGCGAAGTACCTCATGACGAGAAACGATACTTTGTAATGTTTGTTCTAAAATCACCCCATCTACTGCTCCTTCCAAATGAAGAACAGTAGGGATATGATATTCTGTACTACCTTGCAACTGATCTAAAAACCACAAACGTTCCTGACTGAAAGACATTGGAATACGCTCCAATCGCTCTCCTGTATAGGGAGTGACTTTCTCCAGTATTTTTTTTGCAATCTTGTTATCTTGATATTTATCTAATAATTCTTTGGTTATATTTTCACTCTGATATTTTTCCAGGTACTCAATAATCTGTTCTTTATTAGCTCTTATTTCCTGGAGTAATTCCGGACCGATTTCAGTATTTGACTTAATACTTAAAGATCCATTTTTTAATACCAACTTTATGCCTTCTTTGTTTATTCTTTGAAAAAAACTTAAAAATTCCATATATTATTAAAATTATAACCTAATATTCCTTACTATTATTTATACTATATCTTTCCTTAAAACTATTGACGTTAATTGCCTTATAATGTCAATAAGACAATAACTCAGCCACCGAATTAAATTTAAACAGTTCTCTAATTCGGCACACATTATCAGTCATCAAACAATTCATTTGCAAATCATTACCATCCAACACAAAGAAGTTATCCTAAATCCCTCCTTTTAGTATACTCTGCCAAATGGCAATCAATTGTATTACTGACGCTGTTCTTACGCAGCAACATATTCATTAGATAGCGCTCACCGATCAGAATCAAGCGAGTCTTTCCTACGTAATTTTCACATTAGACGCTAATCGGATATTACTTTGTTCCACCCAGATCATAGAAACCCTATACTCGAATAAACTTCATTCTAAACCTGCTGAAAATCAGCTTTTATTTTAACTTACTTTCTATAACTATCACAATCATCCGAGCGCTTGATATCTGCTACCTCTCCCTAGCCAAAAGGCAGTATTAAATCACAAAAATTCAATAAGGATAAAGCGCTTTTGATCTCATAAAATACCATACGAAAACCAAAAAACCCCACTCCTTAAACCCTACTTTACCATCAAGTAATCAGCATATTAATCAACCAGCCTATAAGTTTTTTCATTCAAAAAAAAGTTTCACGATAGACTTCTTTTTAAGTTAATTCTTCCTTATATAAATAGCCGTGAGCAACCAGAATTACTCCAATACATAATTTTGCAATCAGCCCTAAAGATAGTATATTATCAAAATTATCCTATATATTAAGATAAAAATTCCTCATTAAATGAAATTAATTAATTAGAATTATGATATTATTAATTAATCTTTCAAATATGAGTTTATTGATATTTTGAACTAAAATTAAAGCGGTTTTTTTTGTTAAAATTCTTGTTTTAAAACCATTAAATAATCTGATATAGTTATTTCCGATTTTAAATTGCCCCTTACAATTGCGAAAAAAGTGTCTTAATTTTTTTTCTTGATTTTCCGAAAATAGAAGCTCGTTTTTTTATACTCTGAAATAATTTCATTCAACGGATAAATATATTTTTTATCCTTACCTAATAATTGTTTTTCAAAACCACTTAACTTTTGGGCTACAATCCAAATAATAGTGCAATTTTAAAATGAAAAAGCCAGCTCGAGAGCTGGCTTTTTGTTGAAAATCTAATTTGAAGGCTATTTCTATTTTTGAATTTAAATACATGCTTTACAATCAAATCCAAACCTTAGTATCGATTCTTAGTTGGCACATCCGGATCGGCAGCCAACTGTATTAAAATTATAGTTCAATATGCATACTAAATTCATCTATAGAATCATTAAAGTTAATTATCTTATAATGTAAGTAAGAAGATAACTCATCTACCGTACTAAATTTAAATATCTCTTGGATCGGTACTTCTATAGACAACTCGTCACGTATGATAGATACTAAACGGGTCACCAATAAACTATGACCACCTAATTCGAAGAAGTTGTCATAAATCCCTACTTTTTCGATACCCAACAAATTCTGCCAGATTTCCACCAACTGTCTTTCTGTATCGGTACGCGGCTCAACATATTCCTTACTCGATAACTGTGAATTATCAGGATCCGGTAAGGCTTTCTTGTCCAGCTTTCCATTAGAAGTTAAAGGCATCTGATCCAGTTCAACCCAGATCATCGGAACCATATACTCGGGTAAACTTAACTTTAATTGTTCTTGTAGTACCTCTTTGTTCAATGAACCTTCCAACACTACATAACCAACCAAACGTTTATTACCTGATACATCTTCCTTAGCCAATACACAACATTGAGTAACCGATTCTAACAATGACAAAGCATTCTCGATCTCTCCCAATTCAATACGATAACCACGGATCTTAACCTGATTATCCTTTCTTCCAATATATTCTATACTACCATCAGCTAGCCAGCGTCCTAAATCTCCTGATCTATACAAGCGGTCTCCTGCTACAAAAGGATTTGTGATAAACTTCTCTTGCGTTAATTCTTCTCTGTTTAAATAACCTCTTGCAACTCCTGCTCCTCCAACACATAACTCTCCAATAACGCCTACCGGTACTAAATTTAGATTGGCATCTAAAATATAACATCCTAAAGTAGGGATCGCTGAACCAATAGCACTAACCGAACTTAACATATCTGAACTTGTTAGCTCTTTATAGGTAACGTGAACCGTAGTCTCGGTAATACCATACATGTTAATCATTTTACAAGACGGATATAATGCTTTCCAATTTTGTAAATAAACAGGGTTTAATGCCTCTCCTCCAAAAATTACATATCTGATCGCATGATCAAAACTCTCTGATAAGAATGCTTCCTGAAGTGCATAAAAAGATCCCGGAGTCTGGTTTAAAACCGTTACCCCTTCACTGATCAATAATTCTTTAAACGAAATAGCGTCTTTGGTTACTGCTTTTGGAACCACTACCAAACGGCCTCCATGAAGCAAGGCTCCATACATTTCCCATACCGAGAAATCAAAACAAAACGAATGAAACAGCGTCCAGACATCATGAGTTCCGAAATCAAATAGACAAGATTCATTTTTAAACAAACGAACAACATTACTATGGGTGATTAAAACTCCTTTTGGATTACCTGTACTTCCTGAAGTATAAATCACATAAGCCAGATGATCCGGTGCCACTACAACACTTAAGTTTTCTGTTGAATAGTTTGAGATCTTGTCCCAATCTGTATCTAACAATACAACATTAATAGCGCTATATTCCTCCAACACTTTATGACTCGCTGCGCTACTTAGCACCACTTTCATACCTGCATCATCCACCATATAAGCAATACGATCTTCAGGATAATCCGGATCGATTGGCACATAAGCCCCTCCTGATTTCAAGATTCCCAAGATTCCAACTAACATCTCCAAACCACGCTCTACACAGATCCCCACAAGAGTATCAACTTGAACGCCTTGTTCTCTTAAATAAGATCCTAATTGGTTCGACCTTTCATTTAATTCTTTATAACTTAATTTGGCTCCTTCATAAACCACCGCAATGGCATCAGGAGTATTTTTAACCTGCTCTTCGAACAAGGTAACTAATGTCTTATCCTTTGGATAGTCAACAGCTGTGTTATTGAAAACATCCAATAATTGGTGCTCTTCACCTGTAGTCAAGATTGACAGGGTGTTTATTGGCTGGTTGCTATCACTTACAATACCTGTCAACAATTCTTGGTAATGCAGCAACATACGCTCAATTGTCACTTTATCAAACAAAGCGGTACAATAATTCAGGTTCAAAACAATACCATTATTACTTTCGACTACATTCAATGTTAAATCAAATTGGGCTGTAACAACATCAAAATCATAAGCTGAAAGGTTAACGTTTTGCAAACCTCTTGTTGTTTGCTCTAAACCTGACTGGGCATTTTGCAACACAAACATCGTCTGAAACACAGGACTCATACTCCTATCACGGGTCGTAACCACACGCTCTACCACCTTCTCAAATGGCGCTAACTGATGGTCATAACTCTCCAATGTAGTTTCTTTTACTCTCTCCAGAAGTTCACTGAAACTTGGATTATCTCCAAGATCCGTGCGAAGGGCTAAAGTATTGACAAAAAAGCCAATCATACCTTCTAATTCTGACTGGGTACGGTTTGCTATTGGCGTTCCCACACAAATATCATCCTGTCCGCTATAACGCGATAACAAAACCTTAAAGGCAGACAATAACATCATAAACAAGGTAACCCCTTCTCTCTGAGCTAAAGCATTTATCGACTCACTAAGCTCTTTATTGAAAACGAAAGAAACATTTGATCCTGCTGTACTCTGCACAGAAGGACGTGCATAATCTGTTGGCAATGCCAGTGTAGCCACTCCCTGTAACTTCTCTTCCCAATATGATAATTGAGATTCTAAAACAGCTCCTTCGAGATATTTTCTTTGCCAGATTGCATAATCGGAATATTGCAGAGTAAGTTCAGGTAAAACTGTTGCTGTTGCTGTAGCACTTCCTGATTGTAAGGCACTGTAAAGTTCCATGAATTCATTCACCAAAATACCACTTGACCAACCATCACTGGCAATGTGATGAAACACACAAGTCAGTACGTACTTTTGATTTCCTAAATCAAACAGACCACTTCTTAGCTTATAGTCTTTCGATAAATCAAAAGGTGCTATAAGGTACGTTTTAACAGCACCTTCTAATAAAGATTCTGTTGTTTTAACCTGATCCAATATCCAGTCTTCTGCAGGTATTATTTGCTGATAACCTACACCTGCCTCCGATAATAGTATCGTACGAAGTACCTCATGACGAGATACGATAGTCTGCAGGGTTTGTTCTAAAATCGATACTTCTAATTCGCCTTCCAAACGTAACACCACAGGAATATGATATTCTGTACTACCTTGCAGCTGATCTAAAAACCACAAACGTTCCTGACTGAAAGACATTGGAATGCGCTCCGGACGATCCTCTGAAACAATAGTCGGCAGTAGTACTCCCTCGGATTGATCTGATACATGAGCTCCTAAAGCTGCTATAGTTGTATGTTCAAATACTTCTCTTACTGATATCTCAAGAACCATTTCTTTACGAATCATCGATACCAATCGGGTAGCCAATAAACTATGACCACCCAATTCGAAGAAATTATCATAAATTCCCACTTTTACTATACCCAATAAGTTTTGCCAGATAACAGCCAATTGTCTTTCTGTGTCTGTACGTGGTGCAACATAGGCCTGACTAGACAAATCGGAACTATCCGGATCCGGTAATGCTTTTCTGTCCAATTTGCCATTTGAAGTCAAAGGCAGCTGATCCAGTTCAACCCAGATCATCGGAACCATATACTCGGGTAAACTTAATTTCAATTGTTCTTGTAAAACTGTTTTATCGAGTTTGTTCTCTGAAACTACATAACCCACCAAACGTTTGTTACCTGCTGTATCTTCTTTGGCCAATACACAACTCTGGATCACAGATTCTAATGAAGATAAGGCGTTCTCGATCTCACCGAGTTCAATACGATGGCCTCGAATCTTTACCTGATCGTCTTTCCTGCCGATATATTCTATAGTACCGTCAGCGAGCCAGCGTGCCAAATCGCCTGTTTTATAAATTCGCTCTGCTTCTACAAATGGATTTGCAATAAACTTCTCCTTGGTTAATTCTGCTCTGTTCAAATAACCGCGAGCCAACTGAACTCCGCCAATATGCAATTCTCCAATTATACCACAAGGCAATATCGCATTATGATCATCTAATATGTACAACTGAACATTAGCAATGGCTTTACCGATAATTACTTTTTTCGAGAAATCTAACTTTTGAGCTGTAATATAGATAGTAGCCTCTGTTGGTCCATATAAATTCCAAACCTCTTTACTAATAGAAGTAAGGTTGTTTTTTAAAGATTCCTTGATCGCTTCTCCTCCGCTTAGAATCTTTACTTCTTCCTTGTTCTGCCAACCCGTATCAACAAGCATTTGCCAAGTCGATGGAGTTGCTTGCATAAAATCAGGGTGATAGTGAGCGATAGCAGATTGAAGCTCATCGCCATCTCTGATAGTTGCATTATTTAAAACGATAACTTTTGCGCCTAACAAAAGTGGCGCAAAAAACTCTAAGTAAAAAATATCAAAAGTATAGGTGGTCACCGAAAGAAAACTCTTGAGGTCTTCCATTTCTAAGCGGCCAATCATGCTTTGTAAAAAATTAAACAGGCTAACATGATCAATACAGACTCCCTTAGGTTTGCCTGTACTTCCTGAAGTATAAATTACATAGGCCAAATCATCCGGTGCTACTGCAATACCTGAATTTTCTGTTGAATATCCCGAAATCGAATCCCAATCCGTGTCTAAGAGTACAACATTACCGCTTGTATGTTCTGCTATTGTTTTATAACTCGCTGCGCTGCTTAACACCAGATTTATACTGGCATCACTCACCATATAGGCCATACGATCCTGTGGATAATCGGGATCTATTGGCACATAAGCGCCTCCTGATTTCAAGACTCCTAAGATTCCAACCAACATCTCCAAACTACGTTCCACACAGATACCCACAAGAGTATCAGCTTGAACTCCCTGCTCTCTTAGATAATGTCCTAATTGATTGGACTTCTCATTTAATTCTTTATAACTTAATTCTTCTCCTTCATAAACCACCGCAATGGCATCAGGAGTATTTTTAACTTGTTCTTCAAACAAATCAAGTATTGTTTTATCTTTTGGATATTCAACTACTGTGTTATTGAAAACATTCAATAATTGGTGTTCTTCTTCTTTTGATAAAACAGTTAAAGTATTTATAGTTAACTCTTCGCTTTTTAGACCTTCTAAAAGTTCTCTCAAAGCATTTTCCATATAAACAAGGATACGGTCTGCTCCTATACTCTGGTCAATTTGAGCTGTTAAACTAAAATGATCTCCATAATCATCTACACTTAATGTAAATGGATAATTGGTGCGTTCCTGATTTTCAAGAACCGTTATCCCCGAATCAAATTCATTTGCACGATCCTCTTCTGATAAAGACGGTGTCGAGTGACGGTAATTCAATATAGCACTAAAAAGGGCTTTATCATTGCCAATACCACTCCAATCCTGAATATGTGATAAAGGCGTTTGCTCATAGGACAATAAATCCTGCAACAGCCCTTTCACCTGATTCAAATATTCTGATGTGTTTCCTTTTAATTCCAATAACACCGGTAAGGTATTGATAAATAATCCTAAGGAATCTGCGGCTCCTAAAGAACCCTGAAGTCTTCCCGAGAACAAAGAACCAAAAATAGCATAGTCCTTATTACTACACTTCCCTACTACCAATCCGTACGCGGCATGAAACAAAACTGCCGGACTTATGGCGTGCATTACACCTAATTTGCGTAATTCTGCACTTAAATCTTTGGAGAGCACTATATGAGATTCTTCAATCCCCTTACCATCTCCTAAAACATTCGATAATCCAAAAGGATAAGTAGGTTCTTCGATTGCGCCAAATAAAGACTTAAAGTAAGATGCTCCATCATTTACCGATTGGGCGTGTAAAGTATGGCCTATAAAATCACGGTACAAAACAGGAACTCCTAAACTGGCTATATTTCCTGATAAATACATCGTAATCTCGGATATGATTTTCTCCATACCCACGTGGTCAATTATTAAGTGATGTTGGTATACAATCAAATAATAACAACCATTCTGAGTATCATCTGCTGATTTCAACTGCAATAATGGTGCTTTTGTAACATCCATCCAATATCCTCCAGGGGCTATCAGAAGTTCCAGTTGTGGTAAAACTGCTTTTGAATGATCCAATTCTAAATGCTCAACCCATAAAGGTGCTTCACGTAAAACAACCTGAACGGCTCTTGGTAAACCTGAACTCAAAATACTGGTACGCAAAACATCATGACGGTTCACCACAAATTGTAAGGCCTCTATGAAAGAATCTCGTTTACCCTGATCTGTAAAAGAAAGCAAACTTGGAAGCACATAAGGATCGCCCTCTTTAGGATCACTCATCAAATGATGAAAATGAATTCCTTCCTGCAAAGGGGATAAAGGATAGATATCCGCTATATTAGTAATGCCTCCCCTTACAGTTGCCATTATGCTGTCCAGATCACTCTGACTCAAATCAGTCAAAGGAACCATTGCTGGGGTAATAACATCGCTATCAACTGTTATACCATTGGCCGGAACACGATACACTAAAGATAAAGAAGATAACTTCTCACTCATTAAAGCTATCGTTGGTCCTGCAAAAATATCTTTTACTCTAATATGAAAATCTAACTTCTGTAAACGAGAAATCAATTGAACAGCCAGTAAACTATGACCACCCAATTCGAAGAAATTATCATAAACTCCCACTTTTTCTATTCCCAATAAGTTTTGCCAAATGACTGCCAATTGTTGTTCCGTCTCTGTGCGAGGCGCAACATACTCCTCTGTAGAAAGATCTGAGTTATCCGGATTCGGTAACGCTTTCTTGTCCAATTTACCATTAGAAGTCAAAGGCATTTTATCCAATCCAATCCAAATCATCGGAACCATATATTCCGGTAAACTTAATTTTAATTGATCCTGTAAAGCTGTTTTATCTAGTTTGTTCTCTGAAACTACATAAGCAACCAAACGTTTATTACCTGATGCATCTTCTTTGGCCAACACACAACATTGAGTAACCGATTCCAATAAGGACAAAGCATTCTCGATCTCTCCCAATTCTATACGATAACCACGGATCTTAACCTGATCGTCTTTTCTTCCAATATATTCTATGTTTCCGTCAGCTAACCAACGTACTAAATCTCCTGATCTATACAAGCGGTCTCCTGATACAAAAGGATTTGTGATAAACTTTTCCTGAGTTAATTCTACTTGGTTTAAATAACCACGAGCCACTCCTGAACCTCCTACACATAATTCTCCAATAACTCCTATAGGTACTAAATTTAGATTGGCATCTAAAATATAAGCAACGCTATTATTAATTGGTTTTCCTATTGGAAGATTCTTGTTCGTTATATTATCAATGGTATAAGTCGTTGAAAAAGTAGTATTTTCTGTTGGACCATAACCGTTAACCACTTTAAGATTCGGATAAAGCTCTTTTAGCTTATTTGTATAATTAAATAAAACTACATCTCCTCCTACTATTAAATAATCAAGGGGTTCAAAAAGAGATAAATCAGATTCTACTACCTGATGAAACCACGAAGCGGTCATCCATAAAGTATTGACTTTTCGTTCAATAAGCAGTTCTTTTAAACTAACTGAATTTAAAAGCGTATTGATAGAGGCTACTATTAATTGTCCTCCATTTAATAAAGTTCCCCAAAATTCTATCGTAGTCGCATCAAAAGAGATTGAACCTGTTGACAACCATACTGTTTCTGAATTTAAAGAGAGATAATCACAACTTGTAGATAAACTTACAATGTTTCCGTGAGTAACCATCACTCCCTTTGGTCTGCCGGTACTTCCCGAAGTATAAATCACATACGCCAAATCATCCGGTGTTACTTCAATACCCGGATTTTCTGTTGAATATCCTGAAATCGCATCCCAATCCGTGTCTAAGAGTACAACATTAATAGCGGTATACTCCTCTAATACTTTATGACTCGCTGTACTACTTAATACCAGTTTCATACCTGCATCATCAATCATATAAGCGATACGATCTGACGGGTAATCAGGATCTATGGGTACATAAACGCTTCCTGATTTTAAGATTCCTAAAATACCGACCATCATTTCCAAACTACGCTCTACACAGATCCCTATAAAAGTATCAGACTGAACGCCCTGTCCTCTTAGATAATGTCCTAATTGATTGGACTTCTCATTTAATTCTTTATAACTCAATTCTTCTCCTTCATAAACCACCGCAATGGCATCAGGAGTGTTTTTAACTTGTTCTTCAAATAAAGCAAGGATCGTTTTATCTTTTGGATATTCAACCGCTGTGTTATTAAAAACATCTAATAACTGATCAGACTCTTCTTTTGATAAAATCGAGTCCATACTTACACTCGCTTCAGGTTTGTTCCTGAAACAATCTAAAATATTATTCAGATAAGAATGAAAACGCTCTAAAGATATTTCTGAGTTAAGATTTTTGTACATCGAATATTGAACTTCAAATCCAGTAGTTCCGGTTAAATTTATTGTTAAATTTAGACCTGAACTTGTTCGCTCAAAAGAACTATTTTTTATATCCTCTTTACCCTCATCATTCGTATCCGGAAGTAAAACTCCTGTTGAAAAATTCTCCGGAGTGATTTCATTATACACATGAAAATCAACATAATTGAATAATACATCAAAAAAAGAATCATCTCTGTCTACTCCGATAAGACGTTTAATTTCAAAAAATGTCAGATGACTATAGCGTTTTATTTCATTCATCTTTTCTTCGACACTTTTAAAATACGACAACCAGCTTCCCTCTGATTCAAAAATATAGCGTACCGGTATCGTATTTAAAAAACATCCTAAAATTTTGTCTCCATCTTCGACTGATGGGCGATTATTTGCCGCCAAACCAACCGTTAGCTCTGTTTCATGAGTCAGTAGCTTTAGTGCATAGATATAGACCCCAAAAAACACACTTTTTAGCGTCAAATTATGCTCTTTACATTGTTTTTTCAGATCATTTAAAAAAGATAAATCGTATCGTTTGGTGTAATACTCAGTCACTCGTGTTTCTTCTAAGAAAATATCCAAATATTTATATCCTGTCAATTCTTCTTTCCAGAAAGAAATAGCCTCAACATCTTGCTTAGCCATCAATTCTTTAATGATATAATCCCTCTGATTACAAGCTATTTCGGAAGAAAAAGAATTATTTCCCTTCTTTAACTCAAAATACGTTTTATAAAGTTCCGTCGTAAATGTAGCGAGACTCCATCCATCCATAATAGCATGATGAAACTGGTATACAAATAACTTAGTATGGGCGTCAATAGTAAAAACAGTAAAACGATATAATGCTCCCTCCTCAATACTAAAAGGAATGGCTCTTTCTGATATCAGAAATGCTTCAATTTTCCTTTCTTGTTCCTTCTTATCAAATAAACTTAAATCTCTTTGTTCTATGTCAAAAGAAACATTTTTATATACGATTTGAACCGGTTGTTCATAATCTGAAAAATTAAAACTCGTACGAAAAATAGAATGTTTTTCGATTAATAATGCCATTGCTTTTTCAAACTTAGCAAAATCAAAAGAATCATCTTTAAAAGGAAATGTCATCTGATCATGAAAAACACCTAAGCCCGGATCTACTAATGATTCCATAATCATCCCTTGCTGAACATCTGTCATTGGGTAAATGTCTTCAATCAAATCTGAATTCTCCATAGAATTCCTAATAGATAAGCTCAGTTTTTCTATCTCAGAATCGACACTTTGATAAAGCTGTTCTGTCTTAGCATCATGCGTATCATCATTTAATGCTGAAATTGCAAAACGCTCTATAGTACTGTATTTAAAAAGATCGAGTAATTGAATCCGTTTCTTAAACGTTTCATTTATTTTTGATATCAATCGGATTGATATAATAGAATCTCCTCCTATTTCAAAGAAATTATCATAAACTCCCACTTTTTCTATTCCCAGTACATTTTGCCAAATAGCAACCAACTGTCGTTCCGTTTCTGTACGTGGCGCAACATATTCTTTACTGGATAATTCTGAACCATCCGGATCAGGTAAAGCTTTCTTGTCTAGTTTACCGTTTGAAGTTAAAGGCATTTGATCCAGTTCAACCCAGATCATCGGAACCATATATTCCGGTAAACTTAATTTCAATTGATCCTGTAAATCAGTCTTATTCAGTTTACCTTCTGAAACTACATAACCAACCAAACGTTTATTACCTGATGCATCTTCTTTGGCTAAAACACAACATTGTGTAACTGATTCCAACAATGCCAAAGTGTTCTCAATCTCACCCAATTCGATACGATACCCACGAATCTTAACCTGATTGTCCTTTCTGCCAATGTATTCTATATTTCCATCCGGTAACCAGCGTGCTAAATCGCCCGTTTTATAAATTCTTTCTCCTTCAACAAAAGGATTCGCTATAAATTTCTCTTGTGTTAATTCTTCTTTATTCCAATAACCTCGGGCTACCTGAATTCCTCCAATACATAATTCACCTGTTACACCTAATGGTAAAAGTTCGTGTGCTTCATCTAAAACATATAAACTGGTATTGGCAACCGGTTTACCGATTAAAACGCTTGACAAGTGACCTTCCAAAGGAACTTCCCAAGAACTAACGTCAATCGCTGCCTCGGTAGGACCGTATAAATTATCTAAACGTACATTATTAAATTTCTCTCTAAACAGACTAACATGATCCAGTTGTAAAGCTTCCCCGCTACATAAAACACGCTGTAATGAACTACAGTCTCCTAACTCAATTGAACTAAGGAAAACGCTTAACATTGAAGGAACAAAATGGATCGTAGTGATATTATTTTGCTCAATGAGTTCTTTTAAATAAAGAGCATCTTTATGACCTTCCGGTTTCGCAAAAACCAATTTAGCACCGCAGATAACAGACCATAATAGTTCCCAAACAGAAACATCAAAACTAAAGGAAGTTTTTTGAAGAATGGTGTCTTCAGCCGTTAACTGATAATGGGATTGCGTCCATAACAATCGATTTACAATACCTCCATGCTCGTTCATCACCCCTTTTGGTCTGCCTGTACTTCCTGAAGTATAAATCACATAAGCCAGATGATTCGGTGCCACTACAACACTTAGATTTTCTGTTGAATATCCCGAAATCTTATCCCAATCTGTATCTAAGAGTACAACATTAATAGCGCTATATTCCTCCAACACTTTATGACTCGCTGCGCTACTTAGCACCACTTTCATACCTGCATCATCCACCATATAAGCAATACGATCCTGTGGATAATCGGGATCGATTGGTACATAAGCACCTCCTGATTTCAAGATTCCCAAGATTCCAATTAACATCTCCAAACCACGCTCTACACAGATCCCCACAAGAGTGTCTGGCTCAACGCCTTGTTCTCTTAAATAAGATCCTAGTTGGTTCGACTTCTCATTTAATTCTTTATAACTTAATTTGGCTCCTTCATAAACCACCGCAATGGCATCAGGAGTATTTTTAACCTGTTCTTCAAACAAGGTAACTAATGTCTTATCTTTTGGATAGTCAACAGCTGTGTTATTGAAAACATCCAATAATTGGTGCTGTTCTCCTGTAGTCAAGATTGACAGCCCGTTTATTGGCTGGTTGATATCACTTACAATACCTGTCAACAATTCTTGGTAATGCAGCAACATACGCTCAATTGTCGCTTTATCAAACAAAGCGGTACAATAATTCAGATTCAAAACAATACCATTATTGCTTTCGGCTACATTCAATGTTAAATCAAATTGGGCTGTAACAACATCAAAATCATAAGCTGAAAGGCTAACGTTTTGCAAACCTCTTGTTGTTTGCTCTAAACCTGACTGGGCATTTTGCAACACAAACATTGTCTGAAACACAGGACTCATACTCCTATCACGGGTCGTAACCACACGCTCTACCACCTTCTCAAATGGAGCCAACTGATGGTCATAACTCTCCAATGTAGTTTCTTTTACTCTTTCCAGAAGTTCACTGAAACTTGGATTATCTCCAAGATCCGTGCGAAGGGCCAAAGTATTGACAAAAAAGCCAATCATACCTTCTAATTCTGACTGGGTACGGTTTGCAATTGGTGTTCCCACACAAATATCATCCTGACCACTATAACGAGATAACAATACTTTAAAAGCTGATAACAGCAACATAAACAAGGTAACACCTTCTCTCTGAGCTAAAGCATTTATCGACTCACTAATTTCTTTATTTAAAACAAAAGAAACATTTGATCCTGCTGTACTCTGCACAGAAGGACGTGCATAATCTGTTGGCAATGCCAGTGTAGCCACTCCCTGTAACTTCTCTTCCCAATACGCTAATTGAGATTCTAAAACAGCTCCTTCGAGATATTTTCTTTGCCAGATTGCATAATCGGAATATTGCAGAGTAAGTTCAGGTAAAACTGTTTCTGTTGCTGTTGCTGTAGCACTTCCTGATTGTAAGGCATTGTAAAGTTCCATGAATTCATTCACCAAAATACCACTTGACCAACCATCACTGGCAATGTGATGAAACACACAAGCCAGTACGTACTTTTGATTTCCTAAATCATAAAGACAACTTCTTAACTTATAATCCGTTGATAAATCAAAAGGTGTTATAAGGTACGTTTTAACAGCACTTTCTAATAAAGATTCTGTTGTTTTAACCTGATCCAATATCCAGTCTTCTGCAGGTATTATTTGCTGATAACCTACACCAGCCTCCGATAAAAGAATGGTACGAAGTACCTCATGACGAGATACAATAGTCTGCAGGGTTTTCTCTAAAATCGATACTTCTAATTCCCCTTCCAAACGCAACACCACAGGAATATGATATTCTGTACTACCTTGCAGCTGATCTAAAAACCACAAACGTTCCTGACTGAAAGACAATGGAATACGCTCGGGACGATCCTCTGAAACAATAGTCGGCAGTAGTACTCCCTCGGATTGATCTGATACATGAGCTCCTAAAGTTGCTATAGTTGTATGTTCAAATACTTCTCTTACTGATATCTCAAGAACCATTTCTTTACGAATCATCGATACCAATCGGGTAGCCAATAAACTATGACCACCCAATTCGAAGAAGTTATCATAAATCCCCACTTTTTCTATACCCAATAAGTTTTGCCAGATAACAGCCAATTGCCTTTCTATGTCTGTACGTGGCGCAACATAGGCCTGACTGGACAAATAGGAACTATCCGGATCCGGTAACGCTTTTCTGTCCAATTTACCATTTGAAGTCAAAGGCAGCTGATCCAGTTCAACCCAGATCATCGGAACCATATACTCGGGTAAACTTAATTTTAATTGTTCTTGTAAAGCTGTTTTATCGAGTTTGTTCTCTGAAACTACATAACCAACCAAACGTTTGTTACCTGCTGTATCTTCTTTGGCCAATACACAACTCTGGATCACAGATTCTAATGAAGATAAGGCATTCTCGATCTCACCGAGTTCAATACGATGGCCTCGAATCTTTACCTGATCGTCTTTCCTGCCGATATATTCTATGGTACCGTCAGCGAGCCAGCGTGCCAAATCGCCTGTTTTATAAATTCGCTCTGCTTCTATAAATGGATTTGCAATAAACTTCTCTTGCGTTAATTCTGCTCTGTTCAAATAACCGCGAGCCAACTGAACTCCGCCAATATGCAATTCTCCAATTATACCACAAGGCAATATCGCATTATGATCATCTAATATGTACAACTGAACATTAGCAATGGCTTTACCGATAATTACTTTTTTCGAGAAATCTAACTTTTGAGCTGTAATCCAGATAGTAGCCTCTGTTGGTCCATATAAATTCCAAACCTCTTTACTAATAGAAGTAAGGCTGTTTTTTAAGGATTCCTTAATCGCTTCTCCTCCGCTTAGAATCTTTACTTCTTCCTTGTTCTGCCAACCCGTATCAACAAGCATTTGCCAAGTCGATGGAGTTGCCTGCATAAAATCAGGGTGATAATGAGCGATAGCAGATTGAAGCTCATCGCCATCTCTTATTGTTGCATTATTTAAAACGATAACTTTTGCACCTAACAAAAGTGGCGCGAAAAACTCTAAGTAAAAGATATCAAAAGTATAGGTGGTCACTGAAAGAAAACTCTCGAGGTCTTCCATTTCTAAGCGGCCAATCATGCTTTGTAAAAAATTAAACAGGCTAACATGATCAATACAGACTCCCTTAGGTTTGCCGGTACTTCCTGAAGTATAAATCACATAGGCCAAATCACCTGGAGCTACTGCAATACCGGAATTTTCTGTTGCATATTTTGAGATCTTATCCCAATGCGTGTCCAGTAAAACAACATTACCGGTTGTATGTTCTGCTATTGTTTTATGACTCGCTGCGCTGCTTAACACCAGATTTATACCAGCATCACTCACCATATAGGCCATACGATCCTCAGGATAATCGGGATCTATTGGCACATAAGCACCTCCTGATTTTAAGACTCCTAAGATTCCAACCAACATCTCCAAACTACGTTCCACGCAAATACCCACAAGAGTATCAGCTTGAACTCCCTGCTCTCTTAAATAATGTCCTAATTGATTGGACTTCTCATTTAATTCTTTATAACTTAATTCTTCTCCTTCATAAACCACCGCAATGGCGTCAGGAGTATTTTTAACTTGTTCTTCAAACAAATCAAGTATTGTTTTATCTTTTGGATATTCAACTGCTGTGTTATTGAAAACATTCAGTAATTGATGTTCTTCTTCTTTTGATAAAACAGTTAAAGTATTTATAGTTAACTCTTCGCTTTTTAGACCTTCTAAAAGTTCTCTCAAAGCATTTTCCATATAAACAAGGATACGGTCTGCTCCTATACTCTGGTCAATTTGAGCTGTTAAGCTAAAATGATCTCCATAATCATCTACACTTAATGTAAATGGATAATTGGTGCGTTCCTGATTTTCAAGAACCGTTATCCCGGAATCAAACTCATTTGCACGGTCCTCTTCTGATAAAGACGGTGTCGAGTGACGGTAATTCAATATCGCACTAAAAAGGGCTTTATCATTGCCTATACCACTCCAATCCTGAATATGTGATAAAGGCGTTTGTTCATAGGACAATAAATCCTGTAACAGCCCTTTCACCTGATTCAAATATTCTGATGTGTTTCCTTTTAATTCCAATAACACCGGTAAGGTATTGATAAATAACCCTAAAGAATCTGCGGCTCCTAGAGAACCTTGAAGTCTTCCCGAGAACAAAGAGCCAAAAATCGCATAGTCCTTATTACTACACTTCCCTACTACCAATCCGTAAGCGGCATGAAACAAAACTGCCGGACTTATGGCGTGCATTACACCCAATTTGCGTAATTCTGTACTTAAATCTTTGGAGAGCACTACATGAGATTCTTCAATCCCCTTACCATCTCCTAAAACATTCGATAATCCAAAAGGATAGGTTGGTTCTTCGATTGCGCCAAATAAAGTTTTAAAATAAGCCCCTCCATCATTTACTGATTGGGCGTGTAAAGTATGACCTATAAAATCACGGTACAAAACAGGAACTCCTAAACTGGCTTTATTTCCTGATAAATACATCGTAATCTCGGATATGATTTTCTCCATACCCACGTGGTCAATTATTAAGTGGTGTTGGTATACAATCAAATAATAACAACCATTCTGGGTATCATCTGCTGATTTCAACTGCAGTAATGGTGCTTTTGTAACATCCATCCAATATCCTCCAGGGGCTATCAGAAGCTCTAATTGGGGTAAAACTGCTTCAGAACGATCCAACTCTAAGTTTTCAATCCATAAAGGCGCTTTACGTAAAACAACCTGAACGGCTTTTGGTAAACCTGAACTTAAAATACAGGTACGTAAAACATCATGACGGTTCACTACAAATTGTAAGGCCTCTATGAAAGAATCTCGTTTACTCTGATCTGAAAAAGAAAGCAAATTTGGCAGAACATAAGGGTCTCCCTGTTTAGAATCACTCATCAAATGATGAAAATGAATCCCTTCCTGTAACGGTGATAAAGGATAGATGTCTTCTATGTTAGAAACACCTCCCGTTACAGTTGCCAGTATGCTGTCCAGATCACTCTGACTCAAATCAGCCAAAGGAACCATTGCTGGGGTAATAACATCGCTATTAACTGTTATACCATTGGCCGGAACACGATACACTAAAGATAAAGAAGATAACTTCTCACTCATTAAAGCTATCGTTGGTCCTGCAAAAATATCTTTTACTCTAATATGAAAATCTAACTTCTGTAAACGAGAAATCAACTGAACAGCCAATAAACTATGACCACCCAATTCGAAGAAGTTATCATAAACTCCAACCTTTTCTATTCCCAATAAGTTTTGCCAAATGGTAGCCAATTGTTGTTCCGTCTCTGTGCGAGGCGCAACATACTCCTCTGTAGAAAGATCTGAATTATCCGGATTCGGTAACGCTTTCTTGTCCAATTTACCATTAGACGTTAAAGGCATTTTATCCAGTTCAACCCAGATCATCGGAACCATATATTCGGGTAAGCTTAATTTTAATTGATCCTGTAAAGCTGTTTTATCTAGTTTGTTCTCTGAAACTACATAACCCACCAGGCGTTTATTACCTCCTGTATCTTCCTTGGCTAATACACAACATTGGGTAACCGATTCCAATAAGGACAAAGCATTTTCGATCTCTCCCAATTCTATACGATAACCACGGATCTTTACCTGATTATCCTTTCTTCCAATATATTCAATATTTCCATCGGCAAGCCAGCGTCCTAAGTCACCTGATCTATACAAGCGGTCTCCTGCTACAAAAGGATTTGTGATAAACTTCTCTTGCGTTAATTCTTCTCTGTTTAAATATCCTCTTGCAACTCCTGAACCTCCTACACATAACTCTCCAATAACGCCTACCGGTACTAAATTTAGATTGGCATCTAAAATATAACATCCTAAAGTAGGGATCGCTGAACCAATAGCACTAACCGAACTTAACATATCTGAACTTGTTAGCTCTTTATAGGTAACGTGAACCGTAGTCTCGGTAATACCATACATGTTAATCATTTTACAAGATGGATATAATGCTTTCCAATTTTGTAAATAAACAGGGTTTAATGCCTCTCCTCCAAAAATCACATATCTGATCGCATGATCAAAATTCTCGGATAAGAATGCTTCCTGAAGCGCATAAAAAGATCCCGGAGTCTGGTTTAAAACCGTTACTCCTTCAGTGATCAATAATTCTTTAAACGAAATAGCGTCTTTGGTTACTGCTTTTGGAACCACTACCAAACGGCCTCCATGAAGCAAGGCTCCATACATTTCCCATACCGAGAAATCAAAACAAAACGAATGAAACAGCGTCCAGACATCATGAGTTCCGAAATCAAATAAACAGGATTCATTTTTAAACAAACGAACTACATTACTATGGGTAATCAAAACTCCTTTTGGATTACCTGTACTTCCTGAAGTATAAATCACATAAGCCAGATGATCCGGTGCCACTACAACACTTAAGTTTTCTGTTGAATAGTTTGAAATCTTGTCCCAATCTGTATCTAACAATACAACATTGATCTCTGCGTATTCCTCCAGTACTTTATGACTTGCTACACTGCTCAATACTAAATTAATTCCGGCATCACCCACCATATAAGCAATACGGTCTGTTGGATAATCCGGATCGATTGGCACATAAGCCCCTCCTGATTTTAAGATTCCCAAGATTCCAATCAGCATCTCCAAACCACGCTCTACGCAGATCCCCACAAGGGTGTCTGGCTGAACGCCTTGTTCTCTTAAATAAGATCCTAGTTGATTGGACCTTTCATTTAATTCTCTATAACTTAATTTGGCTCCTTCATAAACCACCGCAATGGCATCAGGAGTATTTTTAACCTGCTCTTCAAATAAAGCAACTATAGTTTTATCCTTTGGATACTTAACTGCCGTATTATTGAAAACATTCAACAATTGATCTTCTTCCTTTGCAGTAAGCATTAAAAGACTATCTATTGACTGGTTGATATTATTCACAATACCTGCCAATAACTGCTGATAATGCAACAACATACGATCAATCGTCGCTTTATCAAATAAAGCGGTACAATAGACCACATCCAATGCAATACCATTTTTCTTTTCGGATACATTCAACATTAAATCAGACTTTGAAGTTACAGTGTCAAACTCATAGTTTGAAAGCGTAAGATCCTTTAAGTCTAATTCACCTGAACCTTCGGGTGTATTTTGCAACACAAACATCACCTGAAATAAAGGGCTCATACTCCTGTCGCGGGTCGTAACCACACGCTCCACTATCTTCTCAAATGGAACCAACTGATGATCATAACTGTCCAATGTAGTCGCTTTAACTTCTGCTAAAAGTTCTTTGAAACTTGGATTGCCTCCCAAATCACTGCGAAGGGCCAAGGTATTAACAAAAAATCCAATCATACCCTCTAACTCCGACTGGGTACGGTTTGCGATCGGCGTTCCTACACAGATATCATCTTGCCCGCTATAACGCGACAACAATACCTTAAAAACAGACAGCATCACCATAAACAAGGTAACACCTTCTTTTTGGCATAAAATATTTAAAGACTCACTAATTTCTTTATTTAAAACAACAGAAACACTTGATCCTGCTGTACTCTGCTCAGATGGACGAGCATAATCTGTTGGTAATGCCAGCGTAGCTACTCCCTGAAGTTTCTCTTCCCAATACGATAATTGAGATTCCAAAACAGTTCCTGTCAGATACTTTCTTTGCCAAATTGCATAATCGGAATATTGTAAACTAAGTTCCGGAAGTACGGCAGTTCGGCCAGATCGCAAAGCGCTGTAAAGCTCCATGAACTCATTCACCAAAATACTCTCAGACCAACCATCACTGGCAATATGATGAAAGACACACACCAATATATACTTTTGATCTCCTAAATCGTATAAGCCTCCTCTTAATTTATAATCCTTTGCTAAATCAAAAGGGGTCATTAAATAATCCTGTAGATTACTTTCAAATGATGATGCACTTTCTATTTTAAACTGGTCTAACATCCAGTCCTTTTCACTTATAACTTCTTGATAACCTAACCCGTCCTCTGACAACAGCATGGTACGAAGTACCTCATGACGAGATACAATGGTCTGCAAGGTTTGTTCTAAAATCAATACGTCTAATTCTCCTTCCAAACGCAATGCAATAGGAATATGATATTCTGAACTGCCCTGCAGCTGATCTAAAAACCACAAACGTTCCTGACTAAAAGACAATGGAATACGGGCAGCATCATCCTTGGTATGCGGAGTGATTTTTTTCAATAATTCACCTACCGTATCTTCATTTTCTAACCCTTCCAAATATTTAATAATACCAGCCTTATTCTCTCTTATTTCTAAAATAAGTTCAGGATCAATTTCAGAATTTGCTTTAATATTTAATGAACCATCTATTAATACTAGCTTTATTTTTTCTTTATCTAATTTTCTAAAAAAACTTAAAAATTCCATATTCTATTTACTAAACTATATATTAATATTTACACTATAATTAATTGTATCATTTTCAGCAATACGTATCTTATAATCGATATAAGATGCCAACTCTTCCGCAGTTTTGAATTTAAAAACGTTTCGAATAGAGACTTCTATCGCTAATTCATCACGTATAATAGATATCAAGCGAGTCACCAATAAACTATGACCACCTAATTCGAAGAAGTTGTCATAAATCCCTACTTTTTCGATACCCAACAAATTCTGCCAGATTTCCACCAACTGTCTTTCTGTATCGGTACGCGGCTCAACATATTCCTTACTCGATAACTGTGAATTATCAGGATCCGGTAAGGCTTTCTTGTCCAGCTTTCCATTAGAAGTTAAAGGCATCTGATCCAGTTCAACCCAGATCATCGGAACCATATACTCGGGTAAACTTAACTTTAATTGTTCTTGTAGTACCTCTTTGTTCAATGAACCTTCCAACACTACATAACCAACCAAACGTTTATTACCTGATACATCTTCCTTAGCCAATACACAACATTGAGTAACCGATTCTAACAATGACAAAGCATTCTCGATCTCTCCCAATTCAATACGATAACCACGGATCTTAACCTGATTATCCTTTCTTCCAATATATTCTATACTACCATCAGCTAGCCAGCGTCCTAAATCTCCTGATCTATACAAGCGGTCTCCTGCTACAAAAGGATTTGTGATAAACTTCTCTTGCGTTAATTCTTCTCTGTTTAAATAACCTCTTGCAACTCCTGCTCCTCCAACACATAACTCTCCAATAACGCCTACCGGTACTAAATTTAGATTGGCATCTAAAATATAACATCCTAAAGTAGGGATCGCTGAACCAATAGCACTAACCGAACTTAACATATCTGAACTTGTTAGCTCTTTATAGGTAACGTGAACCGTAGTCTCGGTAATACCATACATGTTAATCATTTTACAAGACGGATATAATGCTTTCCAATTTTGTAAATAAACAGGGTTTAATGCCTCTCCTCCAAAAATTACATATCTGATCGCATGATCAAAACTCTCTGATAAGAATGCTTCCTGAAGTGCATAAAAAGATCCCGGAGTCTGGTTTAAAACCGTTACCCCTTCACTGATCAATAATTCTTTAAACGAAATAGCGTCTTTGGTTACTGCTTTTGGAACCACTACCAAACGGCCTCCATGAAGCAAGGCTCCATACATTTCCCATACCGAGAAATCAAAACAAAACGAATGAAACAGCGTCCAGACATCATGAGTTCCGAAATCAAATAGACAAGATTCATTTTTAAACAAACGAACAACATTACTATGGGTGATTAAAACTCCTTTTGGATTACCTGTACTTCCTGAAGTATAAATCACATAAGCCAGATGATCCGGTGCCACTACAACACTTAAGTTTTCTGTTGAATAGTTTGAAATCTTATTCCAATCTGTATCTAAGAGTACAAGATTAAGATTGGTATATTTCTCTAATACTTTATGACTTGCTGCACTACTCAGTACTAAATTAATTCCGGCATCACCCACCATATAGGCAATACGATCTTCAGGATAATCCGGATCGATTGGCACATAAGCCCCTCCTGATTTTAAGATTCCTAAAATACCAACCAACATCTCCAAACCACGCTCTACACAGATCCCCACAAGAGTATCAGGCTGAACGCCTTGTTCTCTTAAATAAGATCCTAGTTGATTGGACTTCTCATTTAATTCTTTATAACTTAATTTGGCTCCCTCATAAACTACCGCAATGGCATCGGGAGTATTTTTAACCTGCTCTTCAAATAAAGCAACTATGGTTTTATCCTTTGGATATTCAACAGCTGTGGTATTAAAAATATCCAATAACTGGTGTTCTTCCTCTAAAGTCAACATCGACAAGCTGCTTATTGGCTGAGTACTATCGCTGATGATAGCAACCAACAGCTCTTGGTAATGTACTACCATACGATCAATTGTAGTCTTATCAAACAAAGCGGTACAATAATTCATATTCAATGCGATACCATTACTTTCTTCGGCTACATTCAATGTTAAATCAAATTGAGAGGTAACAGCATCAAACTCATAACTTGTCAGTGTTATATTCTCTAAGGTCAATTCACCTGAATCTTCCGGTGTATTCTGTAAGACGAACATCACCTGAAACAGAGGAGTTATACTCATATCCCTGATACTAGCCACTCGATCCACGACCTTCTCAAATGAAGCCAATTGATGGTCATAACCATCTAATGTAGTTTCTTTTACTCTTACCAGAAGTTCACTGAAACTTGGATTATCTCCAAGATCACTACGAAGTGCCAAGGTATTCACAAAAAAGCCAATCATGCCTTCTAACTCCGATTGCGTACGGTTTGCAATTGGTGTTCCCACACAAATATCGTCCTGACCACTATAACGAGATAACAATACTTTAAAAACAGATAACAGCAACATAAACAAGGTAACACCTTCTTTTTGGCATAACGCTCTCAACGATTCACTAATTTCTTTACTTAAAGTGAAAGAAACATTTGATCCCGCTGTACTCTGCACAGAAGGACGTGCATAATCTGTTGGTAAGGATAAGGTAGCCACTCCCTGAAGCTTCTCTTGCCAATACGCTAATTGGGATTCTAAAACAGCTCCTTCGAGATACTTTCTTTGCCAAATTGCATAATCGGAATATTGTAAAGTAAGTTCCGGTAAAACCGTTGCTCTTCCTGACTTCAAGGCACTGTAAAGTTCCATGAACTCACGCACCAAAATACCTTCTGACCAACCATCACTGGCAATGTGATGAAACACACAAGCCAATACATACTCGCGATTTCCTAAATCATACAAACAACCTCTTAATTTATAGTCTTTTGACAAATCAAAAGAACTCATCAAATAGGTTTTAACAGTACTTTCTAATAAGGATCTGTCTCTTATTTTAACCTGATCCAACATCCAATCCGTCGGACTTATAACTTCTTGATATCCTACACCCTCTTCTGATAACAGAACCGTGCGAAGCACTTCATGACGTAAAACTATAGTTTGTAATGTTTGTTCTAATATTGATACTTCTAATTCCCCTTCCAAACGCAACACCACAGGAATATGATATTCTGTACTACCCTGCAACTGATCTAAAAACCACAAACGTTCCTGACTGAAAGACAACGGAATTCGTTTTGGACGCTCTTCCATAACAATAGCCGGTAATACTACTCCTTCTGATTGAACCGATATATGATCTCCTAAAGCTGCTATAGTAGTATATTCAAATACTTCCCTAATTGCTATTTCAATTGACAATTCTTTACGAATCATTGATGCCAAACGCGTAGCCAGTAAACTATGACCTCCCAATTCGAAGAAATTATCATAAACTCCCACTTTTTCTATTCCCAATAAGTTTTGCCAAATGACTGCCAATTGTTGTTCCGTCTCTGTGCGAGGCGCAACATACTCCTCTGTAGAAAGATCTGAGTTATCCGGATTCGGTAACGCTTTCTTGTCCAATTTACCATTTGAAGTTAAGGGCATCTGGTCCAGTTCAACCCAGATCATCGGAACCATATATTCGGGTAAACTTAATTTTAATTGATCTTGTAAAGCTGTTTTATCTAGTTTGCTCTCTGAAACTACATAAGCAACCAAACGTTTGTTACCTCCTGCATCTTCTTTGGCTAAAACACAACACTGAATCACAACTTCTAATGAAGATAAAACGTTCTCGATCTCACCTAGTTCAATACGATAACCACGGATCTTTACCTGATCGTCTTTTCTTCCAATATATTCAATATTTCCATCGGCAAGCCAACATACTAAATCTCCTGTTCTATAAATTCTGTCTCCTTTTACAAAAGGATTTGTGATAAACTTCTCCTGAGTTAACTCGTCCTGATTTAAATAACCTCGAGCCACTCCTGAACCTCCTACACACAATTCTCCAATAACTCCTATAGGTACTAAATTTAGATTGGCATCTAAAATATAAGCAACGCTATTATTAATTGGTTTTCCTATTGGAAGATTCTTGTTCGTTATATTATCAATGGTATAAGTCGTTGAAAAAGTAGTATTTTCTGTTGGACCATAACCGTTAACCACTTTAAGATTCGGATAAAGTTCTTTTAACTTATTTGTATAATTAAATAAAACTACATCTCCCCCTACTATTAAATAATCAAGGGGTTCAAAAAGAGATAAATCAGATTCTACTACCTGATGAAACCACGAAGCGGTCATCCATAAAGTATTGACTTTTCGTTCAATAAGCAGTTCTTTTAAACTAACTGAATTTAAAAGCGTATTAATAGAGGCTACTATTAATTGTCCTCCATTTAATAAAGTTCCCCAAAATTCTATCGTAGTCGCATCAAAAGAGATTGAACCTGTTGACAACCATACTGTTTCTGAATTTAAAGAGAGATAATCACAACTCTTAGATAAACTTACAATGTTTCCGTGAGTAACCATCACTCCTTTTGGTCTGCCGGTACTTCCTGAAGTATAAATAACATACGCCAAATCATCCGGTGTTACTTCAATACCTGGATTTTCTGTTGAATATCCCGAAATCGAATCCCAATCCGTGTCTAAGAGTACAACATTAATTGCGGTATACTCCTCTAATACTTTATGACTCGTTGCACTACTTAATACCAGTTTCATACCTGCATCATCTATCATATAAGCAATACGATCTGATGGGTAATCAGGATCTATGGGTACATAAACGCTTCCTGATTTCAAGATTCCTAAAATACCGACCATCATTTCCAAACTACGCTCTACACAGATCCCTATAAAAGTATCAGACTGAGCGCCCTGTTCTCTTAGATAATGTCCTAATTGATTGGACTTCTCATTTAATTCTTTATAACTTAATTCTTCTCCTTCATAAACCACCGCAATGGCATCAGGAGTATTTTTAACCTGCTCTTCAAATAAAGCAAGGATCGTTTTGTCTTTTGGATATTCAACCGCTGTGTTATTAAAAACATTCAATAACTGATCAGACTCTTCTTTTGATAAAACACTTAAAGCATTTATATGTAATTCTTCTCTTTTCAGACCTTCTAAAAGTTCCGTCAAAGCATTTTCCATATAAATCAGAATACGCTTAGCGCCTATACTCTGGTCAATCTGAGCTGTTAAACTAAAATCATCTCCATGATCGTCTACACTTAATGTAAATGGATAGTTCGTGCGTTCCTGACCACCAACAACGGTTATACCTGAATCAAATTCACCTGTCTCATCTTGCTCTGTTAAAACATGTGCCGAGTGACGGTAATTCAATAAAGCACTGAAAAAGGCTTTATCATTACCTATACCACTCCAATCCTGGATATGTGATAAAGGCGTTTGCTCATAGGACAATAAATCCTGTAACAGCCCTTTCACCTGATTCACATACTCAGATGTGCTGCCTTTTAATTCCAACAACACCGGTAAGGTATTGATAAACAAGCCTAAGGAATCTGCTGCTCCTAAAGCTCCTTGAAGCCTTCCGGAAAACAACGACCCAAAAACAGCATAGTCCTTATTACTACATCTGGCCACTACCAGTCCGTAAGCAGCATGGAACAATACCGCCGGAGTCATACCGAATCTAACGCATGTTGCACGCAATTCGATACTGAAAGATTCTGAAAGTTTAACTTCTGAATCCTCAATATTCCTGCCACCTCCTAAAACATTAGATAATCCAAAAGGATAGGTTGGTTCTTCGATTGCGCCAAATAAAGTTTTAAAATAAGATGCTCCATCATTTACTGATTGGGCGTGTAAAGTATGGCCTATAAAATCACGGTACAAAACAGGAACTCCTAAACTGGCTATATTTCCTGATAAATACATCGTAATCTCGGATATGATTTTCTCCATACCCACGTGGTCAATTATCAAGTGGTGTTGGTATACAATCAAATAATAACAACTATTCTGAGTATCATCTGCTGATTTTAACTGCAGTAGTGGTGCTTTTGTAACATCCATCCAATATCCTCCAGGGGCTATCAGAAGTTCCAGTTGTGGTAAAACTGCTTTTGAATGATCCAATTCTAAATGCTCAACCCATAAAGGCGCTTCACGTAAAACAACCTGAACGGCTCTTGGTAAACCTGAACTCAAAATACTGGTACGCAAAACATCATGACGGTTCACCACAAATTGTAAGGCCTCTATGAAAGAATCTCGTTTACTCTGATCTGTAAAAGAAAGCAAACTTGGAAGCACATAAGGATCGCCCTCTTTAGGATCACTCATCAAATGATGAAAATGAATTCCTTCTTGCAAAGGGGATAAAGGATAGATATCCGCTATATTAGTAATGCCTCCCCTTACAGTTGCCATTATGCTGTCCAGATCACTCTGACTCAAATCAGCCAAAGGAACCATTGCTGGGATAATAACATCGCTATCAACTGTTATACCATTGGACGGAACACGATACACTAATGATAAAGAAGATAACTTCTCAATCATTAAAGCTATCGTTGGTCCTGCAAAAATATCTTTTACTCTAATATGAAAATCTAACTTCTGTAAACGAGAAATTAATTGAACAGCCAGTAAACTATGACCTCCCAATTCGAAGAAATTATCATAAACTCCGACTTTTTCTATTCCCAATAAGTTTTGCCAAATGGCTGCCAATTGTTCTTCCGTCTCTGTACGAGGCGCAACATACTCTTGGGTAGACAAATCTGAGTTATCCGGATTCGGTAACGCTTTCTTGTCCAATTTACCATTAGACGTTAAAGGCATTTTATCCAGTCCAACCCAAATCATCGGAACCATATATTCGGGTAAACTTAACTTTAATTGTTCTTGTAAAGCTGTTCTATCTAGTTTGTTCTCTGAAACTACATAAGCAACCAGGCGTTTGTTACCTGATGCATCTTCTTTGGCCAATACACAACATTGAATCACAGCTTCTAATGAAGATAAAACGTTCTCGATCTCACCAAGCTCGATTCGATAACCACGGATCTTTACCTGATCGTCTTTTCTTCCGATATATTCTATGTTTCCGTCAGCTAACCAACGTACTAAATCTCCTGTTCTATAAATTCTGTCTCCTTTTACAAAAGGATTTGTGATAAACTTTTCCTGAGTTAATTCTACTTGGTTTAAATAACCACGAGCCACTCCTGAACCTCCTACACACAATTCTCCAATAACTCCTATAGGTACTAAATTTAAATTTGCATCTAAAATATAAGCAACGCTATTATTAATTGGTTTTCCTATTGGAAGATTCTTGTTCGTTATATTATCAATGGTATAAGTCGTTGAAAAAGTAGTATTTTCTGTTGGACCATAACCGTTAACCACTTTAAGCTTCGGATAAAGCTCTTTTAGCTTATTTGTATAATTAAATAAAACTACATCTCCTCCTACTATTAAATAATCAAGGGGTTCAAAAAGAGATAAATCAGATTCTACTACCTGATGAAACCACGAAGCGGTCATCCATAAAGTATTGACTTTTCGTTCAATAAGCAGTTCTTTTAAACTAACTGAATTTAAAAGCGTATTGATAGAGGCTACTATTAATTGTCCTCCATTTAATAAAGTTCCCCAAAATTCTATCGTAGTCGCATCAAAAGAGATTGAACCTGTTGACAACCATACTGTTTCTGAATTTAAAGAGATATAATCACAACTCTTAGATAAACTTACAATGTTTCCGTGAGTAACCATCACTCCCTTGGGTCTGCCGGTACTTCCTGAAGTATAAATCACATACGCCAAATCATCCGGTGTTACTCCAATACCCAAGTTTTCTGTTGAATATCCCGAAATCGCATCCCAATCCGTGTCTAAGAGTACAACATTAATAGCGGTATACTCCTCTAATACTTTATGACTCGCTGTACTACTTAATACCAGTTTCATACCTGCATCATCTACCATATAAGCGATACGATCTGATGGGTAATCGGGATCTATGGGTACATAAACGCTTCCTGATTTTAAGATTCCTAAAATACCGACCATCATTTCCAAACTACGCTCTACACAGATCCCTATAAAAGTATCAGACTGAGCGCCCTGTTCTCTTAGATAATGTCCTAATTGATTGGACTTTTCATTTAATTCTTTATAACTTAATTCTTCTCCTTCATAAACCACCGCAATGGCATCAGGAGTATTTTTAACCTGCTCTTCAAATAAAGCAAGGATCGTTTTATCTTTTGGATATTCAACCGCTGTGTTATTAAAAACATCTAATAACTGATCAGACTCTTCTTTTGATAAAACACTTAAAGCATTTATATGTAATTCTTCTCTTTTCAGACCTTCTAAAAGTTCCGTCAAAGCATTTTCCATATAAATAAGGATACGCTTAGCGCCTATACTCTGGTCAATCTGAGCTGTTAAACTAAAATCATCTCCATGATCGTCTACACTTAATGTAAATGGATAGTTGGTACGTTCCTGACCACCAACAACGGTTATACCTGAATCAAATTCACCTGTCTCATCCTGCTCTGTTAAAACATGTGCCGAGTGACGGTAATTCAATAAAGCACTGAAAAAGGCTTTATCATTACCAATCCCACTCCAATCCTGAATATGTGATAAAGGCGTTTGCTCATAGGACAATAAATCCTGTAACAGTCCTTTCACCTGATTCACATACTCAGATGTACTGCCTTTTAATTCCAACAACACCGGTAAGGTATTGATAAACAACCCTAGGGAATCTGCTGCTCCTAAAGCTCCTTGAAGCCTTCCGGAAAACAACGACCCAAAAACAGCATAGTCTTTATTACTACATCTGGCCACTACCAATCCGTAAGCAGCATGGAACAATACCGCCGGAGTCATACCGAATCTAACGCATGTTGCACGCAATTCGATACTGAAAGATTCTGAAAGTTTAACTTCTGAATCCTCAATATTCCTGCCACCTCCTAAAACATTAGATAAGTCAAAAGGATAAGTAGGCTCTTCGATCGCTCCAAATAAAGACTTAAAGTAAGATGCTCCATCATTTACTGATTGGGCGTGTAAAGTATGACCTATAAAATCACGGTACAAAACAGGAACTCCTAAACTGGCTATATTTCCTGATAAATACATCGTAATCTCGGATATGATTTTCTCCATACCTACGTGGTCAATTATCAAGTGATGTTGGTATACAATCAAATAATAACAACTATTCTGGGTATCATCTGCTGATTTTAACTGCAATAATGGTGCTTTTGTAACATCCATCCAATATCCTCCAGGGGCTATCAGAAGTTCCAGTTGTGGTAAAACTGCTTTTGAATGATCCAATTCTAAATGCTCAACCCATAAAGGCGCTTCACGTAAAACAACCTGAACGGCTCTTGGTAAACCTGAACTCAAAATACTGGTACGTAAAACATCATGGCGGTTCACCACAAATTGTAAGGCCTCTATGAAAGAATCTCGTTTACTCTGATCTGAAAAAGAAAGTAAACTTGGAAGCACATAAGGATCTCCCTCTTTAGGATCACTCATCAAATGATGAAAATGAATTCCTTCTTGCAAAGGGGATAAAGGATAGATATCCGCTATATTGGTAATGCCTCCCCTTACTGTGTCTATTATAAAATCCAGATCGCTTTGACTCAAATCAGCCAAAGGAACCATTGCTGGCGTAACAACATCACTATCAACTGTTATACCATTGGCCGGAACACGATACACTAAAGATAAAGAAGATAACTTCTCACTCATTAAAGCTATCGTTGGTCCTGCAAAAATATCTTTTACTCTAATATGAAAATCTAACTTCTGTAAACGAGAAATTAATTGAACAGCCAGTAAACTATGACCTCCTAATTCGAAGAAATTATCATAAACTCCCACTTTTTCTATTCCCAATAAGTTTTGCCAAATGGCAACCAATTGTTCTTCCGTCTCTGTACGAGGCGCAACATACTCTTGGGTAGACAAATCTGAACTATCCGGATTCGGTAACGCTTTTCTGTCCAATTTACCATTAGAAGTTAAAGGCATTTTATCCAGTTCAACCCAAATCATCGGAACCATATATTCCGGTAAACTTAATTTTAATTGATCCTGTAAAGCTGTTTTATCAAGTTTATCCTCTGAAACTACATAAGCAACCAAACGTTTGTTACCTGATGCATCTTCTTTGGCTAAAACACAACACTGAATCACAGCTTCTAATGAAGATAAAACGTTCTCGATCTCTCCCAATTCTATACGATAACCGCGAATCTTAACCTGATCGTCTTTTCTTCCAATATATTCTATGTTTCCGTCAGCTTGCCAACGTACTAAATCTCCTGTTCTATAAATTCTGTCTCCTTTTACAAAAGGATTTGTTATAAACTTCTCCTGAGTTAACTCGTCCTGGTTTAAATAACCACGAGCCACTCCTGAACCTCCGATACATAATTCTCCAATAACGCCTATCGGTACTAAATCTAACGAAGTATTTAAAATATAAATTCCCGTATTACCTATAGGTTGTCCTATGCTAATTTCTTTAGAAGCAAAACTACCTTTATTGTAAAAAGATATCGTAGAAGTTACGGTTGTTTCTGTTGGTCCATATTCATTATAAAATGCATATCCCTTGTTCCAGTCCTCCATTAAATCTTTACTGCAAGTCTCTCCTCCAACCACTACTCTTCGCAATGATTTTAAATCTGTCCTTACAGCTAAAGTACTTAACATACTTGGAGTAGTATGAAAATGTGTTACATTCTGACTATCAATAAAATCAAGTAAATTTTCGGTATCGAGAATTGTTTCTTTGTTTATAAGAACCAATTTACTGCCACTGCACAAAGCCATAAAAATTTGTTCTACTGAAGCATCAAATACAAAGTTTGAAAACTGTAAAACAACATCGCTTGAATCAATACTAAATGTGTTAATCTGAGAAAAAATTAGATTTACAACATTAGTATGTTCAATCATCACTCCCTTAGGTCTGCCAGTACTTCCTGACGTATAAATAACATAAGCCAAATCACCTGGTGCTACTTCAACACTTAAATTTTCTTTAGCATACCCAGAGATCAAATCCCAATCCCTATCTAACAGCAAAACATTAATACCAACAGGATTTTTCAAAACCTTATGACATTTTTCGCTGCTTACCATCAGTTTTATTCCTGTATCATTCAACATATAAACAATACGATCTGATGGGTAATCAGGATCTATAGGCACATAAGCTGCTCCTGATTTCAAGATTCCCAAGATACCAACCAACATCTCCAAACTGCGTTCCAGACAAATCCCCACAAGGGCATCAGGTTCAACACCTTGTTCTCTTAAATAAAACCCTAATTGATTGGACTTTTCATTTACTTCTTTATAACTTAATTCTTCTCCCTCAAAAACTACCGCAATAGCATCAGGAGTTTTTTTAACCTGTTCTTCAAACAAATCAACAAGCGTTTTATCCTTTGGATATTCAGCCGTTGTATTATTGAATATATCTAATAATTGCTGCTCTTCTTGTAACGTTAATATCGACAGACTGTTTATTGGCTGAGTACTGTCACTGATGACCGCAACCAAAAGCTCTTGGTAATGCATCAGCATACGATCAATCGTAGCCTTATCAAACAAGTCTGTACAATACACTAAATCTAATGCAATACAATTGGCCACTTCAGATACATTCAGCGTCAAATCAAATTGAGAGGTAACAGTGTTAAACTCATAATTTGAAAGCGCAACATTTTCTAAAGCTAATTCACCTGAGCCTTCCGGTGTATTCTGTAATACGAACATCACCTGAAACAGAGGAGTCGTATTCCTGTCGCGGGTCGTAACTACACGGCCCACAACCTTCTCAAATGGAACCAACTGATGGTCATAACTTCCTAAAGTAGTTTCCTTTACTCTGGATAACAGCTCCCTAAAACTTGGATTATCTCCCAAATCACTACGAAGCGCCAAAGTATTGACAAAAAAACCAATCACACCCTCTAGCTCGGATTGTGTACGGTTTGCAATTGGTGTTCCCACACAAATATCATCCTGACCACTATAACGAGATAACAATACTTTAAAAGCTGATAACAGCAACATAAACAAGGTAACACCTTCTTTTTGGCATAACGATTTTAACGAATCACCAAGCTCTTTATCCAAGACTAGCGAAACATTCGATCCTGCTGTACTTTGCACGGAAGGACGAGCATAATCTGTTGGTAAGGATAAGGTAGCCACTCCCTGTAAGTTTGCTTCCCAATACGATAATTCCGATTCTAAAGCAGCTTCATTAAGATACTTTCTTTGCCAGATTGCATAATCCGAATATTGTAAAACCAGCTCCGGAAGAACCGCAGCTCTTCCCGATTGCAAGGCATTGTAGATCTCCATAAATTCATTGACCAAAATACCTCCTGACCAACCATCGCTGGCAATGTGATGAAATACACAAGTCAATACATAGTTCTGATTCCCTAAATCAAACAGACCACTTCTTAACTTATAATCTTTTGACAAATCAAAAGGAATCTTTAAATACTCCTGCAGATTGTTATCTAATACACCTTTATTTGTTGTTTCAAATTGATCCAGTCTCCAATCCTCAGGACTAATAACTTCCTGATAACCTAGACCGTCCTCTGACAACAAAATGGTACGAAGTACCTCATGGCGTGAAACTATAACTTGTAATGTTTGTTCCAGTATCGACACATTTAATTCCCCTTCCAAACGTAACGCAATAGGGATATGGTATTCTGTACTACCTTGTAATTGATCTAAAAACCACAAACGTTCCTGGCTGAAAGACAATGGGATTCGCTCCGGACGATCTTCAACAACAATAACCGGAAGTAATACTCCCTTTGATTGAGCCGACACATGAGTTCCTAAAGCTGATATGGTTGTATATTGAAATACTTCTCTGATTGACAATTCAATAGATAATTCTTTACGTATCATTGACACCAATCGGGTAGCCAGTAAACTATGACCGCCCAATTCGAAGAAATTATCATAAACACTTACTTTTTCTATACCTAACAAATTCTGCCATATGGCCGCCAATTGTCTTTCTATTTCTGTGCGAGGCGCAACATACTCCTGTGTAGAAAGAGCTGAGTTATCCGGATTCGGTAACGCTTTCTTGTCCAGTTTACCATTTGAAGTTAAAGGCATCTGATCCAGTTCAACCCAAATCATCGGAACCATATATTCGGGTAAACTTAATTTTAATTGTTCTTGTAGTACCTCTTTGTTCAATGAACCTTCCAACACTACATAACCAACCAAACGTTTATTGCCTGATACATCTTCTTTGGCCAATACACAACATTGAGTAACCGATTCCAATAAGGACAAAGCATTTTCGATCTCACCCAATTCAATACGATAACCACGGATCTTAACCTGATTATCCTTTCTTCCAATATATTCTATACTACCATCAGCTAGCCAGCGTCCTAAATCTCCTGATCTATACAAGCGGTCTCCTGCTACAAAAGGATTTGTGATAAACTTCTCTTGCGTTAATTCTTCTCTGTTTAAATAACCTCTTGCAACTCCTGCTCCTCCAACACATAACTCTCCAATAACGCCTACCGGTACTAAATTTAGATTGGCATCTAAAATATAACATCCTAAAGTAGGGATCGCTGAACCAATAGCACTAACCGAACTTAACATATCTGAACTTGTTAGCTCTTTATAGGTAACGTGAACCGTAGTCTCGGTAATACCATACATGTTAATCATTTTACAAGACGGATATAATGCTTTCCAATTTTGTAAATAAACAGGGTTTAATGCCTCTCCTCCAAAAATTACATATCTGATCGCATGATCAAAACTCTCTGATAAGAATGCTTCCTGAAGTGCATAAAAAGATCCCGGAGTCTGGTTTAAAACCGTTACCCCTTCACTGATCAATAATTCTTTAAACGAAATAGCGTCTTTGGTTACTGCTTTTGGAACCACTACCAAACGGCCTCCATGAAGCAAGGCTCCATACATTTCCCATACCGAGAAATCAAAACAAAACGAATGAAACAGCGTCCAGACATCATGAGTTCCAAAATCAAATAGACAAGATTCATTTTTAAACAAACGGACAACATTACTATGGGTAATTAAAACTCCTTTTGGATTACCTGTACTTCCTGAAGTATAAATCACATAAGCCAAATCATCCGGCGATACTACAATGTCCTGATTTTCCTTAGAATGACCCGAAATCTTCTCCCAATCTGTATCTAAGAGTACAACATTAAGATCGGTATATTCCTCTAATACTTTATGACTTGCTGCACTACTCAGTACTAAATTAATTCCGGCATCACCTACCATATAAGCAATACGATCCTCTGGATAATCCGGATCGATTGGCACATAAGCACCTCCTGATTTCAAGATTCCCAAGATTCCAACCAGCATCTCCAAACCACGCTCTACACAGATCCCCACAAGAGTATCCGGCTCAACGCCTTGTTCTCTTAAATAAGATCCTAGTTGATTCGACCTTTCATTTAATTCTTTATAACTTAATTTGGCTCCTTCATAAACCACCGCAATGGCATCAGGAGTATTTTTAACCTGCTCTTCGAATAAAGTTACTAATGTCTTATCTTTTGGATAGTCAACAGCTGTGTTATTGAAAATATTCAACAATTGGTCTTCTTCCTTCGCAGTAAGCATTAAAAGACTACCTATTGACTGGTTGATATCATTCACAATACCTGCCAATAACTCTTGATAATGCAACAACATATAATCAATTGTGACTTTATCAAACAAAGCAGTGCAATAATTAATGTCAAGTGCAATACTATTATTATCTTCGACTACATTCAGCATTAAATCAAATTGAGAAGTAACAGCGTCAAACTCATAACTTGTCAGTGTTATATTCTCTAAGGCCAATTTACCTGACTCTTCCGGTGTATTCTGTAAGACGAACATTACCTGAAACAGAGGAGTCATGCTCATATCCCGGGCAGTAACCACTTGTTCTACAACCCTCTCAAATGGAACCAACTGATGGTCATAACCATCCAGTGTAGTCTTCTTTATTCTGGATAAAAGCTCACTGAAACTTGGATTGCCTCCCAAATCACTACGCAGTGCCAAAGTATTGACAAAAAAGCCAATCATACCCTCTAACTCCGATTGAGTACGGTTTGCTATTGGCGTTCCTACACAGATATCGTCTTGACCACTATAACGAGATAACAATACTTTAAAAGCTGATAACAGCAACATAAACAAGGTAACACCTTCTTTTTGGCATAACGCTCTTAACGAAGCACTAAGCTCTTTATCCAAAACTAGTGAAACATTCGATCCTGCTGTACTTTGCACAGAAGGACGAGCGTAATCTGTTGGTAAGGATAAGGTAGCTACTCCTTGAAGCTTCTCCTGCCAATACGTTAACTGGGACTTTAAAACAGTTCCTTCGAGATACTTTCTTTGCCAGATTGCATAATCCGAATATTGCAAAGTAAGTTCCGGTAAAACAGCAGTTCTTCCTGATTGTAAGGCATTGTAGATCTCCGTAAATTCATTGACCAAAATACCACTTGACCAACCATCGCTGGCAATGTGATGAAATACACAAGTCAATACATAGTTCTGATTCCCTAAATCAAACAGACCACTTCTTAGCTTATAGTCTTTTGACAAATCAAAAGGAATCTTTAAATAATCCTGGAGATTACTGTCTAATACACCTTTATTTGTTATTTCAAATTGATCCAGTCTCCAATCCTCAGGACTAATAATTTCCTGATAACCTAGACCGTCCTCTGACAACAGCATGGTACGAAGAACCTCATGACGAGATACAATAGTCTGCAGGGTTTGTTCTAAAATCAATACATCTAATTCTCCTTCCAAACGCAATGCAATAGAAATATGATATTCTGTACTACCTTGCAATTGATCTAAAAACCATAAACGTTCCTGACTAAAAGACAACGGAATTCGTTTTGGTCGATCCTCTACAACAACAGTTGCAAGCGTCAGCTCTGCTCCCTTTGATTGAGCTGAAACACAAGCCCCTAAAGCAGCTATAGTGGTACTCTCAAACACCTCTCTTATAGATACTTCTGTAGACAATTCTTTACGTATCATTGATACCAATCGGGTAGCCAGTAAACTATGACCACCCAATTCGAAGAAATTATCATAAACACTTACTTTTTCTATACCTAACAAATTCTGCCATATGGCTGCCAATTGTCTTTCTATTTCTGTGCGAGGCGCAACATACTCTTGGGTAGAAAGAGCTGAGTTATCCGGATTCGGTAACGCTTTCTTGTCCAATTTACCATTAGAAGTTAAAGGCATTTTATCCAATTCAACCCAAATCATCGGAACCATATACTCCGGTAAACTTAACTTTAATTGTTCTTGTAGTACCTCTTTGTTTAATGAACCTTCCAACACTACATAACCAACCAAACGTTTATTACCTGCTGTATCTTCCTTGGCCAATACACAACATTGGGTAACCGATTCTAACAATGACAAAGCATTTTCGATCTCTCCCAATTCAATACGATAACCACGGATCTTAACCTGATTATCCTTTCTTCCAATATATTCGATACTACCGTCAGCTAGCCAGCGTCCTAAGTCACCTGATCTATACAAACGGTCTTCTGCTACAAAAGGATTTGTGATAAACTTCTCTTGCGTTAATTCTTCTCTGTTTAAATATCCTCTTGCAACTCCTGCTCCTCCTACACACAATTCTCCAATAACGCCTACCGGTACTAAATTTAGATTGGCATCTAAAATATAACATCCTAAAGTAGGAATCGCTGAACCAATAGCACTAACCGAACTTAACATATCTGAACTTGTTAGCTCTTTATAGGTAACGTGAACCGTAGTCTCAGTAATACCATACATGTTAATCATTTTACAAGACGGATATAATGCTTTCCAATTTTGTAAATAAACAGGGTTTAATGCCTCTCCTCCAAAAATCACATATCTGATCGCATGATCAAAATTCTCTGATAAGAATGCTTCTTGAAGTGCATAAAAAGATCCCGGAGTCTGGTTTAAAACCGTTACTCCTTCAGTGATCAATAATTCTTTAAAGGAAATAGCGTCTTTTGTTACTGCTTTTGGAACCACTACCAAACGGCCTCCATGAAGCAAGGCTCCATACATTTCCCATACCGAGAAATCAAAACAAAACGAATGAAACAGCGTCCAGACGTCATGAGTTCCGAAATCAAATAAACAGGATTCGTTTTTAAACAAACGAACAACATTACTATGGGTAATTAAAACTCCTTTTGGATTACCTGTACTTCCTGAAGTATAAATCACATAAGCCAGATGATCCGGTGCCACTACAACACTTAAGTTTTCTGTTGAATAGTTTGAGATCTTATTCCAATCTGTATCTAAGAGTACAACATTAATAGCTGCGTATTCCTCCAGTACTTTATGACTTGCTGCACTGCTCAATACTAAATTAATTCCGGCATCACCCACCATATAGGCAATACGATCCTCAGGATAATCGGGATCTATCGGCACATAAGCACCTCCTGATTTCAAGATTCCCAAGATTCCAACCAACATCTCCAAACCACGCTCTACACAGATCCCCACAAGAGTATCTGGTGCAACGCCTTGTTCTCTTAAATAAGATCCTAATTGATTCGACCTTTCATTTAATTCTTTATAACTTAATTTGGCTCCCTCATAAACCACCGCAATGGCATCAGGAGTATTTTTAACCTGTTCTTCGAATAAGGTAACTATGGTTTTATCCTTTGGATACTCAACTGCCGTATTATTGAAAATATCCAATAATTGGTGCTCTTCACCTTTTGATAAAATATTTAAGGTATTTATATTTAATTCTTCTCTTTTTAAACCTTCTAAGAGTTCCGTTAAAGCGTTTTCCATATAAACCAGGATACGCTTAGCACCTATACTCCCATCAACCTGAGCATTTAAACTAAAATCATCTCCATAATCATTTATACTCAATGTAAATGGATAATTGGTACGCTCGTGACCTGCAAGGACAGTTATGCCGGAATCAAATTTATTGGTTTGATTGTCTTGTGATAAAGAAGATGTCGAGTGACGGTAATTTAATAAGGCACTAAAAAAAGCTTTATCATTACCTATACCACTCCAATCCTGAATATGCGATAAAGGCGTTTGCTCATAAGACAGTAAATCCTGTAACAGAACTTTAACCTCATTCAAATACGCTGACACACCACCTTTTAACGTTACTATTACCGGCAATGTATTGATAAACAACCCTAAGGAATCTGCTGCTCCTACAGCCCCTTGAAGTCTTCCGGAAAACAAGGATCCAAAAATAGCATAGTCCTTATTACTACACTTAGCCACTACCAATCCGTACGCGGCATGGAACAGAACTGCAGGGCTTATGGCGTGCAGTACACTTAATTTACGTAATTCTTTGCTTAAATCTTTGGAGAGCACTATATGAGATTCTTCAATATTTCTACCGTCTCCTAAAACATTCACTAAATCAAAAGGATAGGTAGGTTCTTCGATCGTTCCCAATAAAGACTTAAAATAAGATGCTCCATCATTTACCGATTGGGCATGCAAAGTATGACCTATAAAATCACGGTACAAAACAGGAACTCCTAAACTATCGCCATTACCTGATAAATACGTCGTAATTTCAGATATGATTTTCTCCATACCATAAAAATCTGATATGAGGTGGTGTTGGTATACAATCAAATAATAACAACCATTCTGAGCATCATCTGCTGATTTCAACTGCAGTAATGGTGCTTTTGTAACATCCATCCAATATCCTCCAGGGGCTATCAGAAGTTCTAATTGTGGTAAAACTGCTTTTGAATGATCCAATTCTAAATGCTCAATCCATAAAGGTGCTTCACGTAAAACAACCTGAACTGCGACCGGTAAACCCGAACTCAAAATACAGCTACGTAAAACATCATGACGGTTCACCACAAATTGTAAAGCCTCTATGAAAGAATCTCGTTTACTCTGATCTGTAAAAGAAAGTAAACTTGGAAGCACATAAGGATCGCCCTCTTTAGGATCACTCATCAAATGATGAAAATGAATTCCTTCCTGCAAAGGGGATAAAGGATAGATATCTTCTATGTTAGAAATACCTCCCGTTACAGTTGCCATTATGCTATCCAGATCACTCTGACTCAAATCAGCTAAAGGAACCATTGCTGGAGTAATAACATCACTATCAACTGTTATACCATTGGTTGGGACACGATAGGCTAATGATAAAGAAGATAACTTCTCACTCATCGATACTATTGTAGGACCTGCAAAAATATCTTTTACCTCAATATGAAAATCTAACTTCTGTAAACGGGAAATTAATTGAACAGCCAATAAACTATGACCACCCAACTCAAAGAAGTTATCATAAACTCCCACTTTTTCTATGCCTAATAAATTCTGCCAAATGGTAGCCAACTGTTGCTCCGTCTCTGTGCGAGGCGCAACATACTCTTGGGTAGAAAGATCTGAATTATCCGGATTCGGTAACGCTTTCTTGTCCAATTTACCATTAGAAGTTAAGGGCATCTGGTCCAGTCCAATCCAGATCATCGGAACCATATATTCCGGTAAACTTAATTTTAATTGATCCTGTAAAGCTGTTTTATCTAGTTTGTTCTCTGAAACTACATAAGCAACCAAACGTTTGTTACCTCCTGCATCTTCTCTGGCTAAAACACAACATTGGGTAACCGATTCTAATGAAGATAAAACGTTCTCGATCTCACCAAGCTCGATTCGATAACCACGGATCTTAACCTGATCGTCTTTTCTTCCAATATATTCTATGTTTCCGTCAGCTAACCAACGTACTAAATCTCCTGTTCTATAAATTCTGTCTCCTTCAACAAAAGGATTTCTGATAAACTTCTCCTGAGTTAACTCATCCTGGTTTAAATAACCACGAGCCACTCCTGAACCTCCAATACATAATTCTCCAATAACGCCTATCGGTACTAAATCTAACGAAGTATTTAAAATATAAATTTCCGTATTACCTATAGGTTGTCCTATGCTAATTTCTTTAGAACCAAAACTACCTTTATTGTAAAAAGATATCGTAGAAGTTACGGTTGTTTCTGTTGGTCCATATTCATTATAAAATGCATATGCCTTGTTCCAATCCTCCATTAAATCTTTGCTGCAAGTCTCTCCTCCAACCACTACTCTTCGCAATGATTTTAAATCTGTCCTTACAGCTAAAGTACTTAACATACTTGGAGTAGTATGAAAATGTGTTACATCTTGATTATCAATAAAATCAAGTAAATTTTCGGTATCGAGAATTGTTTCTTTGTTGATAAGAACCAACTTACTGCCACTGCACAAAGCCATAAAAATTTGTTCTACTGAAGCATCAAATACAAAGTTTGAAAACTGTAAAACAACATCACTTGAATCAATACTAAATGTGTTAATCTGAGAAAAAATTAGATTTACAACATTAGTATGTTCAATCATCACTCCCTTAGGTCTGCCAGTACTTCCTGACGTATAAATAACATAAGCCAAATGACTTGGTGCTACTTCAACACTTAAATTTTCTTTAGCATACCCAGAGATCAAATCCCAATCCCGGTCTAACAAAACAACATTAACACCAGTAGGGTTTCTCAATGCCTTATGACTCGCTGCACTACTTAGTACCAGCTCCATACCTGCATCACTCACCATATGAGCAATGCGATCTTCCGGATAATCAGGATCTATTGGAACATAAGCTGCTCCTGATTTCAAGATTCCCAAGATACCAACCAACATCTCCAAACTGCGCTCCAGACAAATCCCCACAAGGGTATCTGCCTCAACACCCTTTTCTTTTAAATAATGTCCTAATTGATTGGACTTTTCATTTACTTCTTTATAACTTAATTCTTCTCCTTCATAAACCACCGCAGTGGCATCAGGAGTTTTTTTAACCTGCTCTTCAAATAAATCAACTATAGTTTTATCCTTTGGATATTCAACCGTGATGTTATTGAAAACATCCAATAACTGATACTCTTCCTGTTTGGTAAGAATAGACAGATCAGCAACAGATTGATCTAATCCAAACTCAAACTGTCTTATAATATGAAGTAGTCTTGTAACGAGTACTTCTATTTCATTACTATTAAAATATTCTTTTTGATAGTCGACATTTAATTCCATAGGAAGATCTTGCCCATAATCACACCATCGAATAGACAGCGGATATTCAACCAAGCTACTGGATAAATGTTTTATCTCTATACTAAGATCCGGAGATAATGATTTTGGAAAAGGAAGAGGCTCATAGTTTACTGCCACATCAAAAACCTGCAATCGGTTTTCTGACAATAATTTTAAAGATCTGTTCAAAAACGAAATAGGATACAAACGATGTCTGTAATCATTTCGTTGCGTTTGACTAATCTCTGACAGAAGATCTGACAAGACTTGATCTTTAGCGTAATTTCCTTTATAAGGAAGCATTCCGGCAAACATTCCTAATGTTTTTCTTTCCTGTCTTCCTACTCTATTGTGAATAGGGATTCCAAAACTAAAACTTTCCTCATCTGTTGTTTTTCCGAAATACAACAACAAGGCTGCTATCGTAAGTTGTGGGATATTTGCCTTTGTTGACTCTGACAAACGATTAAACAATGCTTTATCTGAGTGTGAAACAGTAAGTGAAAATCGCCCACCTCCTACTTCGTTTATGTATTTTTTATTTACTGTTTTTTTAGGAACAGCGTTATATTTTTCTTCCCAATAAATCTTGTCTTTACTACATTGTTCTGAATTAATATACTCAAAACTTTTTTGTGTAGCATCAAGATAAGAAGGATACTGTACCTCAGATCCTTCTTCTCCCTTTATAAAATTTTCATATTGATTAATTACGTAATCAACTTTTATTGCAAAACCAAATCCATCTGTTATTAAATGATGAAAACAAACAAACCACCAATATTCATCTTTTCCAATTTTGATTAGTGTGTACTTATATAATTTTTCTTCTTTTAAGTCAAAAGCAATGTTAAACTGGTTTTGCATCCATTCGCTTGCCTTTTTTCTTGGCTCCAATTCTGACGAAAAATCCAATTCATCGATAAAAACTTTCTTTGGAAAATCACTAATATAAAATGCCGGTTCATTTTCTGTAAAATCAAATTTGATATTAAAAACATCAAAAACATCAGACAAACCTTCTATTACTTGCTTAAATTGAGAGACATCAAAAGACCCTTTAAAAATTGTATAACCACCAATATTATATAATGGACTTTCCGGATTCATCAATTGCCCGTAATAGACTTCTTGCTGTGCTATATGTAATTTTGATTTTATATTCATTATAGTATTTAAAGGATTAAACCAGAGCTTGTGATAAATTCTTTTCTTCACAAACAACAAAGGCCTCTTTCATTATTATTATGGCAGCGTCAACAATTTCTTTAGTTGTAATTAAAGGCGGAACTAATCGCAATACGTTGTTATAATGACCTCCTACCTCAAACAATAATCCTCTGTGAAAACATTCTGTTCTAAACTCTTTCAAATACTCCGGGAAAGGTTTTTTAGAAGTTTTATTTTTTACAAACTCTACCCCTATCATCATTCCTCTTCCACGTACTTCTCCTATAAACGGATGATCCAATGCCAACAAATTCAATTCCTCTTTCAAATAGTCCCCGATAAAGTTTGCGTAATCTTCAATTTTATATTTTTCTATAAAATCAAACGCCCCTCTGGCTGCAGCTATACTCACTTGATTACCTCTAAAAGTTCCAATATGTTCTGCCGTTTCCCAAGCCTCAATATCTCTTTTATAAATTAGTCCGGAAATTGGAAATCCTATTCCTCCAAAACCTTTTGAGAATGTAATTATATCCGGAACTGCTTTTGTATTCATGAATTCCAAAAATTTTCCTGTTCTGTAGAAACCACTTTGAATCTCATCAAAAATTACAATTACACCATGCTTATTTGCTATTTTTACGATACGCTCCAAAAATCCTTTTCTTGGAACAATATTTCCACCTTCTCCTTGTATTGGTTCTAATATAATTGCAGCAGGAAGTGTTATACCGGAATGTCCTGTTTCCAAGATCCATTCAAAATGATTTGCACAATCATAATTACAAGTACTCTCTTCTTTATTAAATGGACAACGATAGCAATAACTATAGGGTACAAAATGTACATTTGGAATAAGTGAGGATATTTTTTTTCTAAAAAAAGTATCCGAGGTCACCGCCAAAGCACCAGAAGTCATTCCGTGGTATCCACCTGAGAAAGCAATAATACCATCACGACCTGTTTTTATTTTCGCCAATTTTATTGCAGCTTCAACTGCATCAGAACCTGTTGGTCCACCAAAACTAACTTTGTAATCTTCACGAATCTCTTCCGGTAAATTGTTTAATATTTTTTGAATTAAAAAAAGTTTGTTTTCTGTTGGAAAATCCAATGCATGAACTAATTCTTCCTGTTGTTCTTTAACATATTCCATTACAAAGGCATTACTGTGCCCTACATTTAATACGCCACAACCTCCAAAAAAATCAATAAATTGATTTCCGTCTACATCTTCTACAATACTACCTTTTGCACGTTTTAAAGCAATGGGCATTTTCTTAGGATATGAAACAACACTACCTTCAATGTTTTTCTGTAATTCTAATAAAACTTTTGATTTTTCTCCAGGTAATGAAGATGAAATGATTTTTGCCCCTTGAGACAAATGATAATCCTTAAGTAATTCCATAATAATAAGTGGTTGTAATAATGAGTGGTTGTATTTAAATTATAAACATAGAATTACATCCAATGATCTGGTGAATCATTGAACTAATTCTAAAAAAATTAAAGAATGATTTTAAAAACGAAATAATTAATTCAAAAATAAAAGTATAGTCCAAAAATAAAGAGAAACAAATATTATTTAATTGTAATGTTATGCCAGAACCGAAGAAAATAAAATTTCCTGATCTACTATTTTGCCATAATTAAATTTTACTAATCGATCACAAAATTTATAATAAGCATCGTCATGTGTAATCGCAATTACGGTTTTTCCCTTACTCTTAAGCTCCGGAATTATACTTTCATAAAAATATTTTCGGAACTCCGGATCTTGTTCAGCAGCCCATTCATCAAAAATAAAAATCTCTTTGTCTTCTAATAATGAATAGATCAATGCCATCCTTTTCTTTTGACCGCTGGACAAATTTTGAAATATTTTATTATTCGCCACATCTACCCGAATCACTTCTTCCAGTTTCATTTTATTCAGAAGTTCTGTCAGGTTTTCATTAGACGGAAGCAAATCAAAACCATCATAATTTTCAGAAAACAAATAATTATCTGAAAAAATACATGATATCATATCTCTGTAATCAGATCGATTCTCTCGATCAATAAGATTGGTATTGTTCAACAATATCTCACCTGATTTAGGTATGTAAAGTCCGGATAATAAGTTGATAAAAGTACTTTTTCCACTTCCGTTTCCTCCCGAAATAAAAATGACTTCGCCTTTCGTTATTTCCAGATTGATCGGTTGAAGTTCAAACGTAACTACACCGTTAGGATCAATGTGTTTATAACTCAAGTTTTTTATCACTAAATTTTCAAAAACAGGTAATGGATTAGTCGAACTTGTACTTAAATCCGAGTCTTTTATGCTTCCACTGGTAATTTCATTAAATTCATTAATCCTGTCAAATGCAATTTTAAATCCAATAATGTTTTTCATAAGATTTATAAAAATAGTTATTGGCCCCATTAAAAATAGAAAAGCAACCATGAAACCGGAAATAACAATTTGATCTAACTCAAAAATCAAAGGCAGTACAAAAAGCACGACACCGATTATCACATAAAAAAAATACTGTCCTATTAATTCATTTCCAAACGCTGCCAACTCAGCCTTAATGCTTAATTTGATTGCATTGTTACGATTTTTAACAATGTGATTAAAATAGATCGAATGACTTCTCTTACTACTCATCTTAATGCTATTAAAACCATGCAAAAAATCGTTATAATTAGCCATAAAACTATCATCAAGATCTCGTTCTTCAGTCATACTATTCTCAATGGCTTCATTTCTCTTAACATAAACTAAAGCTAAAGCTATAATAATAATTATCATCATTACAGCTCCTTTCGGATAAAGCCAAAACATATATCCTATCCCTGCAATTATCATGATTATTGCATTAAAAAAAACGATAAAAGATTCCGGTAACGCTTCTAATGTACCTACATCCTGCATCGCAGTTCTAACTCTTGCTTCTCCGATTCGCAAATAGGATTCATAATTACATAACCTAAGTTTGTCTATAATTTGAAGTACCATTTCTTTACCAAAATTCAAAGTAACCTTAATCATGTACCTTTTAAAATAATAAGTCAGGACAAACGAAACAATAACTAAAACCAAATAAATCAACCAATCATAATCACTTAAAAACGGTAAAGGAGTACCGGCAACTTTATTACTGACAAGCATTAACAAACTACTACTCCACAATCCGTTTATTAAAGCAAATAATCCTAACAGTGGCAGGGCTACATTTAATTTTAATTTTAATACTTTCAGCAAAGTTATTCTTTCCAATGTTTGAATTTTAAATGGTTAATCTGGGTTTTATGCGATATTCCTGATCACAAATATATATCATAAAACAAGAAAAAACTCAATAAAAAACCAAAAAACCTACATGTTTTGACAATAATTAAAAAATAAAGCCAAAATACTAAATAATATTAATTATTAATAAAAAACAATCCGTATTTAATTAATAAAATTGTTAATTAAAGCATATTTCATAATTTTTTTAACATAATAATTCTGATTAAAAATTATTTTTATACATAAAAAATTACAAATAACACACTATTCTTACATATTTTTAAAAAATAACTCATAAATCCGCAACGAGAAACATAACAAACTCGCAATCAACAAAATGATTATTATTACCCAATATTTCTTTCTTTTTGACACATAAAACTTCCGATTTTTTTCATTCGTACGACTACTTAAAAATAGTTAACAATTACTAAATCTTAATGAATTTGGCTTTTACTTAAACCCTATTTTAATGCTATTGATCTTAGAATTGAAGTATTAAAAAAGTTGAAACATTGCAGGCAAAAAACTCGAACTTTTTACGACTATAACGTTTGTTTTAAACTAGCAAGTGTGACTATATTTCTAAAGATAATAATACAAATACTATATTTGCAAAACTCTCCACTAAAACATTCTTTTTTTGATACATCTTTTTTTTACAAGATTTGACAAACCAATTTCTTCTGATAATTGGTCCCGTTTACAAGAATATCTATCGCCGGAATTACGTAAAAAAAGTAATTCATACCGAAAATGGGAAGACCAACATGCGTTTGTCCTTGGAAGACTGCTGCTAATGGAATGTTTAAACGAAATAGGCATAAGTAAAAACGCCATACTTGATATAAAATACAACGAATTTGGAAAGCCTTTTTTAAATAACGATATTGATTTTAATATCTCTCATTCAGGTAATTTTGTGATTTGCGCCATTGCACAAAAAGCAAAATTAGGCATTGACATTGAAGTGATAACTCCTATTGATTTTAAAGATTACAACTATATTTTGACAGCAGAAGAATGGCAAAAAATTCATCTGTCAGAAGATCCTCTGAAATCCTTCTTCAGACTTTGGACTATGAAAGAGAGTTTGATCAAAGCAGTAGGAAACGGTCTGTCCATTCCATTATTAGATATCACTATACATAACAATAAAGTACTATACGATAACAAGTCATGGAATCTGACTGAGTTAGTCTTAAGCGAAAATAGCTGCGCCAGTGTAGCAACAACCATTGCACACCCAAATTTCGTTTTTTTTGAGGTTGATTATTCTACCGGTTTTAAAGAGAAGAAAATAATACAGACCAACATTAAGAAAATCGAGTCGCCATTTTAAGCCACTAAAAACACAAAACGCTCTAGAGCTATGTACTATTTAATTGTTTTTTTAGTTACCATTTTCAATAAAAAAACTTTTTTACAAGACCTGAATTATTTTAAAACAATTTTTTAAAAAAAAGCCACTTATTTTTCAATAAATGGCATTAGTGCTAAATCTTTTAAAGTACCATCAAATATTAGTACGCATTTATTCTGGCACCATGAGCCATATGAGCTATTTTTTGTGCCATTACTTCCGGATGTTTAAGAATAAAAAAGTGATCACCTTCCAGTAACTCAAACGTACAAGGCGAAGATGTTTCATCTTTCCATGCTTTCATGTCGGTTAAAGTTGTTTTTTCTTCTCCTTCGCCGATTTCCTCTTTTCCCATGCAGATATGAATAGGAAAGGTAAACGGCTCCTCCATCACTTTAAAATTATAATCTTCAATAGCTTGAAAATCTGATTTCATTATGGGATAATACAACTCTAAAAGCTCTTTACATTCTAAGATCTCTTTTGGTAATCCTCCAATTTTTTCAACTTCCTGCCAAAACTCCTCTTCTTGTAATAAAGATTTTTTATTAGTAAACCGATTAAAGCCCGGTGCTCCCCTACCGGTAAAGAAAAGACATGTTGGTTGTTTTAACCCCAGCAGAATTATTTTTTTTGCTAATTCGTATCCCAATAACGTTCCCATACTATGTCCATAAATCACATAACTGCAATCTTCGATAAGCGGAATAATTTGTTTGATAAGATCGTCTACTAATTCATCAACATCCACTAATAAATTCTCTTTAAAACGACCACCTCTTCCTGGTAATTCCAAGGTTACCCAATTTAAACTTTTAGGTATGTGTTTTTCAATACTGTTAAAACTATATTTATTACCTCCGGCAAAAGGAAGGGCAATAATTTTATTTCTATTATCTTTCATAATTTACAAACAGATGGGAATTTATTAAAATGAAGTTGGAATTTTCCTTTTATTTCTGTTTCGCAAAAATATAGTAAAACTTACAAATTATCCAATACAAATTATAAGATTTTGAATCTGTCCTTAATTTAGATTTAGTTTTCCAGCATCAAAGACAAAAGCTGTGAAGCAGCACAAAATTGAATGTGGAAATTTAGTTTATTTAAAAAAACGTACACGATATTTTTCATTTGAAATGACAAAATTGCAAGAAACAGTACTTGATGAATTGATACTATAAATGCACACCACTTTTGGCCTTGATACTTTCTTATTTTGCCCCAGATTTGCTTCGAATGTCCGCTATAACAAAATGTCATTAAATTAAGATACTTTTCACGCAGATTCTGCTGATTCTACGGATTTTTTTATTCTATTCCCCTAAAATCAATGTGAAACTTTTTTTGACAATCCTTAACTTAATGGAATTACGCTATAGCTCGAAAAACAGATTTTCGAAGAAAACAACGAAAAAAAATCTGCTAAATCTACCTGAAAACAAAAGAATAAAATGATTTTAACTTAATGATTTTTATATCACAATTACCTCAACATCAATATAGTTCAAAACAAATCTTGGCTTAAAATATACTACTCGAAGAATAAATGCTCAAGAAAAAAAATCCTTTAGCATTCATTCACAGCACAATTCGAGAACTACTGAGAAATACCCCAAAACCAAAAATTAAATCATTAATAACGATACTCCTTAATCATTAAACACAATTTTAAATGTCGTCCCTACTCCTACCTTACTTTCAACCGTAATCTTTCCATTCATAGACTCGATCTGGTTTTTTGTAATGTACAAGCCTAAACCGTTTGCTTTTTCGTTTTTATGAAATGTTTTATACATTCCGAAAATTAAATTTCCATATTTCTCCAGGTCGATTCCTAAACCATTGTCTTTTACTGTGAATGTTTTTTTCCCGTTTTCAATGAAAAAATTAAATTCAACGATTAGTGGTTTTTCAGGATCTGCATATTTAATAGCATTGGTACTCAAATTTTGCAATACACTTTCAAGATATGCCGGATTAAAACGGACAACTGCCTCGGGGGAAACGTTATTTAGTATCGTAACATTATTACTCTCGCTATAGGCATTAACAATATTGAGTACCCTGCTTAAATAACTGTTCAAATTCAGCGTCTCAACATTGATTTCGGTATTGTTCTGAACATTTACAATTTGAGACAAATCTTCAATTGTTTTACTAAGATCTCCCGAAACCGCACGCAGGTATTTTATGGTTTCAACTTTATCATCAAAACTTTCTTCGGAATCGATCAGGTCCAGAAGTACTTTAAAATTACCTGCGTGCGCATTTAGATTATGAGATACGATATGCGAAAAATTCAACAATCTGTTGTTTTTCTCCTTGTATACTTCCAGCTCTCTCTTCAACTCCAACTCTTTTTCTTTTTGAAAAGAAACATCACTGTGAGTCCCTATTATTTTTAAGGATCTCCCGGCAGCATCACGTTCTACTACCATTCCTTTGCTAAGAATCCATTTGTATTTTTGATCAGAAGTCAGTACGCGCATAAAGTTTTCGAAGAAAGGAGTTTTATTATTAAAATGATCCTTCAGTGCTTCAGTGTATGCTTCACGATCATCCGGATGCATTATTTTATTCCATCCCTCTTGTGTATTAGAAATATCGGAAGCTTTCCATTCTAATATATTCAGTGATTGTGGTGAGTAGCAAAACCTGTTCGTTTTCAGATCCCAATCCCAAATACCGGCATTTGAAGTCTCTAACATAAACTTAAAACGTTCTTCAGTTCTTTTAAGTCTTAATTCTTGCTCTTTAAACTCCGTAATATCTCTAATTCGTCCACAAAATTCTGAACTTCCATCTTTATTGACCATTCGTTTTGAGGTCACTTTAAACCAGCTTAATCCGTTCAAAGGCAATTCTGCCCGAAACTCCACACTCCATTTTCTTCTTTTTTTAATAGCGTCAAACAAAGAGTTCACAACTAGTTTTTTATCCTCTTTATGAATTCGGTCGTAAATAGAAAATACGGTATCGGTAAACATCACATTCGATAAGACTTCAAACATTTCATAAGTTACATCATTCATAAAAGGTATGTCATAGTCGTTATCTGCCGAAATCGTAAATACGAAAAGAGCGTCCTGAATCTCATCAAATACTTTAGATTTAAAAATATTTGTGTTTGCTTTTTTCTTTGTATTGTAAAAATCAAATTCCATAACTTTACTTCTTTACGTTCTCTTTTCTCTTTCTGTTGATTGTAGTTTTTGCTTATGCAAAATTGGTACCGGACTTTAAAATTGTTGCTCAGACGGACATCTTCCAAAAAAAAATAAAAAATGACATGGCGTGTATAACCTAGAAAAAACAAACTAAAAAAGCCGTCTGTAACAACAAAAGTAAATCTCATAATACAGGAAGCCAGATGCCGAAAAAAATAATCCATTCTGCTGCAAATCCATCCTTATCTATAAAGTCTCAGCAACTGCGTCTTCCTGACAGAACAAATATACATGCAATAAAATCAATACTTTATAGAACATTGGACAGGCTGTTGTAGAATTATTACTACTGAAAATTCCTCATAAATTTAAAAATCAGCTCCAAAAAAAAACAGGAGACTATACGCTCCTATTTTTTAATAAGTATCCCAAAACCTATCTCCGGTCTGTGGTTCCTAATTCGTTTTAGCAATTTGTTAATCAGAATACAAATGAAAAAAATTGATTAAATCGGCCAAATTATCTATTTCCAGTTTTTCAAAAATTCTGTTTTTATAGGTACTTACTGTTGTTTTTTTTATGTTTAAATGTTCTATTATTTCCAGATTACCATAACCTTTAATTAAAAGCTGCGCCACTTCAATTTCTCTATTGGACAATACATCTAACGGATTTGTTGGTTTTTTTGAAATATAAGAATCCAAAATCCTGTCTTTAAGATTCTGCGTAATATATTTTCCGGACAAGATCATCGAACTGATGGCATTTTTCATTTCTTCTTCAGAGGTTTCTTTGTTCAGATATCCTGAAGCGCCTGCATTCAAATACCGCATTGCGTAAACATTCTCATCATAAGCGGAGAAGATTAATATTTTTATTTCCGGCTGGATTGTTTTTATTTCTGTTATGATGTTGATGCTGTTTCCGTCGGGAAAATTCACATCTAATATCAGTAAATCTATCCTATGTTCTTTTAAAATATCAAGTGTATCCTTAAAATTCCCCGCCTTATAAATTAAAGCATTCGAAAATAACTCTTTTATCATCAAAGAAACGCCCTGTCGAACCACAGTATGGTCATCAGCGACTAAAAAACTATAGTTGTTGGATGGTGATTTCATTTTCATTTACCTAATTTAGAATTATTTAAGCGCTTTTCTCTAACAAATTATCTTTTTAACTTTATACATTTAAAGTATACTTATCGGACCTTATTTTAAACCAAACTTATAAGCAGGTTAAAAATAATCTTAGTCCCTTTTCCTTCCTCGCTTTGAACGTCTATTTTTCCGTTAAACAATTCTACTATTTCTTTACATAAATTAAGTCCTAAACCTACCCCCAGATTGTTTACTTTATCTGAAACCGTTCCCTGATAATAAAGCTCGAATATATTTTTAAGATCATTTTTAGCAATTCCAATTCCGCTGTCCTCAATTTCAACTTTTAAATTTACTTTCTTATCCGAGGTTCTTTCAAGGTCTATCTTTACTTTTATCAATCCGTTCTCAGTAAACTTATTCGCATTACCGATAATGTTATAAAAAAGCTGGTGAATTTTTGCAGCATCCGAATCGACATCAAGTTCTAAAATCAGATTCGAATTCACTTCTATTTTATTGCCTTTGCTTTCAACCAGTGAAGTCATCGAATTCACAATCTGATGAATTTCCTCTTTAAGGTGAAATTTCTTTTTGTTTAGTTTAGGCGCATAATTTTCATCTTTCGAGTACTCCAAAATCTGATTGGCTAAAAGAAGCAATGAGTTCGTAGTAAATTGTATCGATTTAAAAGTATCTTTTATCTCGGGATCTTTTATAGAGGAGCCAATCATTTTACTGTAAATCGAGATAATGCTTAAAGGAGACCTGATTTCATGACTGACCATCCCCATAATTCTATTCTTAAAATTCAGGCTTTCATGAATCTTCGTCTGAGCCATTGTAAGTCTCTTTTCATATTGAAAAGCCAGTCTTGTGAAACCAAAAAGTACAAGCGATATGATAAACATCAGCAGAATCAAAATTGCGATGGTATAATTCCTTACTATTTTATTCGAATCGTACTGCTTCTGCAACTGTTTTTGGGTATTGTCCTGAAGTACTTTCAATGAATTGTTATAATGAGGCATCACCTCAGCCTCTAAGTTCAATAGTTCGTTATTAAACCTCTTTAGTTTAGCTTCCTGATCTTTTAAATTGTCGAATGACTTTTTTAAGTTTATAAACTGATTTTCGTAATATTTATTAGTAGTATTAAACAGATTTGCAAATTGTTCTTCGATACTCCCGGTCACTATCTTATTATTATATTTCATTGTAACGGTGATCTTCAACTGCTCTTTTTGTATGTCCACTTTTCCGGCTAAAGCAGCTCCCAATCTGGAGAATAATCCTTTTTTAGACACGCTGTCTATCGTCATATAAGAATCCGTTTTGATACTGTCTAAGATTTTTTTGTACTCAAACTTATTTAGTTTAAACGGTCGGGACAAATTATTTTTATCCGGATTGACCTGTGATTCAATTATTGAATCGATACTGGATTTTAGAGACTCAACAGAATGTTCGGACTGGTTCTTTTCCTGCAACACCTTCATGAACTCTTTATTGTCTTTTGTAATTAAGCTTAAACTGTCGATCAAACGACTGATATCGTTTAAGCTGGCGGTGTACGCATTGAGCGATTCTTTGTCTTTATAAATACTATAATTATTAAAGCTTTTTTGAGAATCAACAAAGGAGTTGTTTATGTTGTTCGTAAAATGTGTTATTCGATTCAATGAATCCATTGAATTCATCGTTTTTGACATTTCCGAATCATTAGACGATTCGTTGTACCAAATAACTATTGCAGTTATTTGTAAAAAAATAACACAGGCTATTAAAGTATAGTGCATTATTTTTCTGTGTTTGAACTTTAGTCTAAAGAAACTAAAGGGGCTATTTTGGGGCTGTTTTCTAATCAAAATTTATATTTTAAAATGAAAAATAAAATAAGGAGTCAAAGAATCAAATCAATAACTCACACAACTTTTTTAATTAGGTATCGGAAGAACATCCTGAATGATGTACTACATTTTAAATAAATATTGTTCTATAGTCAAAATTAGCAGTCACTAATTCAATTTTAATACGGATAACAGATTTTACTCTCTCTAAGATACTGTTTCTTTGTTTAAAGAACAACAATATTTATCAGCACTAACTACAACACAACAGCTATTAAAAGAGATTTGGGGGATCTTTTTAATTGAATAAATAAACTTTATAGGATAAACATATTCTTATTCCGTTTATAAAAATTTACTTATTTCTATTTTCTTAATAAAAAACAAAAATAGCATGCTGGGATTAAACCGACTGTAGAACATTCTGCAACAGTCTGTAGAACTTGTTCTACAATTTAATCATTGCTTATACTACAGTTTTCTTACTACAAAGATATTAATTTTAAAAAAATACGCCGGATTATTTACGAAATCGTTTGATATGGAACAAATCTAATGCCCCAACACTTAGATTCTCTCACATCTGGTGAATCAAAAAAAATATAAACTAAAGATATGAAAATTATGTAGTCAATTTACAGCATAATTTGAACCTTTTTGTTTCAGAATTAACCCTCTTATTCTTTCTTACTGTATGTACGATTTCGATTCCACTCAATCTTCGTATGGCAGATTCAAAATTTTTGATGCCTAAGTCATTCTAATTGACTTAAAAAAAAATTAAGTTTAAAAGTTGTGGGGTTTCTTAGCATAAACAAAAGAAACATCTTGAACATATAACATACTCATTTAGAACTTAAAAACACATGAGGTATCTTAAGATAAATCCTCTCAGATAATACCTTTTTCAATGGCCAATTTAATGAGTTCAGGCGAAGTTTTTACCTGTAGTTTGTGCATGATATTCCGACGGTGTGTTTTTACGGTATGTTCGCTGATAAAAAGGATACCGGATATGGCTTTGGTGTTCATTCCGTCGGCAACGCATTTTATGATTTCTTTTTCGCGTTCCGAAAGCTCCTGCATGTTGTTCTTATTTAAGTTTTTTCCACGGAAATAATTAAACAGTTGCTCGTTGATTTTGCTGTGAAAATAATTCTTGCGCTGACTGGTATCGATAATCGCCTGTACAAGCTCGGCTTTTGAAGCATCTTTTAGAATATAACCCTGGGCGCCTTTTTCGAGGGCGCTCTTAATTTGTTTCATGGATTGGTGCATGGTCAGCATTAATATCGGCACATCATACCCCTTGCTTTTTAATAATTCCATGCTGGCAATTCCGTCCAGTATTGGCATGTCTATATCCATCAGGATAGTGTCAATTGTCATCGTATCCAGGATAGACGGAATAGTATTTCCGTTTTTTGTATGCTCGACTATTTCAATACCATCTTCCGGTTTGAACATCGATTTTACGCCTTCGGCAAACAGATGGTGGTCGTCTACTATCAATACTTTTATCATAATCCGTAATTGTTCAGTTAGGTGATACTAAAAAGGCAAATCAATATTTACAGTAGTTCCGCTTGCCGGATTGCTGTCAAATTTAATGTCTCCCTGTAAATTGAAAATTATTTCTTTAAGGGTTTTGAGCCCCATTCCGGAAATTTCTTTTGATTTTTCGGTTACATTAAATCCCTTTCCATTGTCTTGTACAAGTATATTAATGAGGTTTTCATCATCGAAACAAGTCAGTAATATGGATAGTTTTGTGGCTGCTGCATGTTTCAATACATTGCTCACGAGTTCCTGCACGATACGATATACAATTATTTCATTTTCAGAGCTCATTTGTTCCTGACACATGGCAGCTTTAAACTCTACTTCAAGACCATTGACTTGTTGTAAATGCGCGGTCAATTCTTTTAAGGCCGGTACCAATCCGAAATTATCCGAGATTCCCATATTGAGTTCATGCGACAAATTTCGGATATCGGTGCAGGCCTGATCTACCAATATAGTCAGCGTCTGGTGGTTGGAAATACTTTTTTCGTCGATTGCATTCAGGTTTACTTTTATGGTAGCCAGCAAACTTCCAAAATGATTGTGCAGTTCCCGTGCGATACGTTTGCGTTCATTTTCCTGTCCCTGTACCATCGACTGGAGCGTCTTGGTCTCTTGCGTATTTAGCAGTTTTTTTATTTTTTCATCATGCTGATTGCGCTCATTATGGGCCATCAGCCTAGTGTTTTTAAACCGTTGTCGGAAATACAGTAACAACAAAATGGCAAAAAGCAACAGAAAAACAGTCACAATAATATAAATCCGGTTGCTAAGTTGTCTTTTTTCCAGCAGTGCGATTTCTTTTTCCTTTTGAGTTACTTCAAAATCGGTACGAAGATTGGCAAGTTGTTTTGTTGCTTCGGTATTTTCGATGCTGTCTTTGTAAGCAATATATTGGGATTGATATGTGAACGCTTTCGGATAGTCTTTCTCGACCTCGTATAGTTCTGACAAAAGCAAAGCCGCATCCCTGATTTGCTCTTTCAGATCAAGAACTTTCGCCATATTGAGCGCCTTAAGCGTATGATTAATGGCTTTTTCGGTCTGTTTCAGCTCAGAATAAATGCGTCCCAACTGGTTGTGATAATCGGCCATACCAAATGTATCACCAAGTAAATCAAGCATTTTAATAGCCCGAAGAAGATCCTGTTCGGCAATAGCATATTTTCCTTGTTTCCAGTAAACTAGTGCACGATTCCCTATGGTATAGGCCTTGCCTATTTCAAGATCAATTTCATCAAAAATAGGTGCCGCTTCGTTATAAAGCGATAAAGCAGAATCGAGTTCGTTGAGCCTGTAATAACTAAATCCTGTATTGAGCAGGTTGATCGCCAATTGTTCTTTATTTCCATGCAATCGTATAACGGCTATGGCTTTCTTATTATAGACAATTGCATTTTTAAAGTCGTTATTGGACATATAGGTATTGGCTATTTCCAGATAATCACTCGTTAGCAGCTTGTCGTTCTTATACTGTATTGCAAGATCAGCGCTTTTAAAAAGATTCTTTAAAGCCATTTTTAAATTACCCTTTAACCTGTATGCTACACCTATAGATTGATAGGCTTCAATTACATAAGTGAACTGCTTATCTATTGAAGCCATCTCCAACAATTTATTGGCATACAATAATACCTCGTCCGGCGAAGAAGAATGCGCAGCTATCTTAGCATAAATCCCCATTTTAGCCTTCGACGAAAGCGTATCTGTTTTAACCAACAGTAATTTAAGGCTGTCAGCTCTGGCCTGGTTTTGCGCCATGACTCCGTAGCTGATGCCAAACAATAAAAAACAAAAGATAGCTACTATCCTGCCTTTATTCATTTGAATGAAATTTAATAATTATCAGTTGCCTTGGTTCGCTCTCAATACAGGATCAATTAGTATCGGAAGACTCACCGTTTCACCCAAAACGTTCTTAAACTCTATAACAGCCAAAAGATCAAAGGCCACGTTGCTATTTTGATTCGCTTTTTTAATATATACATCAAAACTTACCTGCTTATCAGTCAGTGAAGATGTAGTAATTATTTCATTATTATCATTAAGAATCTTAAATTCAGTAAAATATATTTTGTGATACGAATAAAGACGAAGTGGTACAATCGTAAAAAAAATAGTTTCGCCTGTTTCAGTATCGATGCAAAAACTTTTTTCAGCATCACCCATTGCCATTAATCCCTGTTCACAAATAAATGAACTCTCACTGACATTCACTGGTGGAATAGACAAATCAAAATTAAATTCTTTAAAATTAGAACCCGATTCTTTAATAACACGATCTGTATCGATCTGAATAAAAATGTTTCTTGTTTTTTTCATGGCTGATTTATTTTGTAGGTTTATTTTTAACAAATCTAACTAGAAATTTCTTAGGTGTGATACCCCAAAAGAGGTATTTGCCAAAATATAGTACTTATTCGGTAATCTCCGTTACGAAAGCTTTTTTGCTTCACAAATAACGATACTGCTTTTGGTAATCTATTCCGTATTGTATTACTATAAAAAAGTAGCACTTAATTGCCCCGCTACCTACTATGGGGTATTAAAAAAAATCACTCTTTTGGCTTACAAATCAGGCTCATAACTTTCACAACTTTGTCATGTCTTCAAATCAAATATATCGATAACTAAGACAAGGCGTAATCTGAAAAGCCTTCAACAGAGTAGGAAAACAAACCATATAAATTACAAAATCATGGGATTAATTAACATTTTAGTAGCAGTAGACGGAACGCAACTGGCAGAACAAGTTGCTAATGGCAAAATCAAGCCAGGGACCAAAACTTCACCAACTTCATTAGGAGCTTGGTCACAATCAGATGTGTATATTGCAATGATTTCACAACACAATAATGTTGTAAACAACGAAGGACAGTCTGAATTAAAAATTTCGGCGAATTCCGGCGATACCGTTCAGTGGGCAATGACCACATTTGGAAATAACGTAGATAATACCGCATTTTTGTATGCAGGATCATTTAGTCCTTCAGGTGCAATTCTTCCAAGCGGATTACTTTACTTTAATTCACAGACAGCAGAACATCTTCCAAACAACAGCGGTACTTTGCAAGAGTTTACCAACAATGTATATCTTGCTCAAGGTACAGTTATACAGGTTGGTGTAAAAATCCAGTATACCCTCTCATTTCAGTTGGTAAACAATGCTAATGGAAATGTAATAGGTTACTTTTCATGGGATCCATTCATCGATGTAAATCAGGGATAAGAATGCCCCTGAATCAAACCTTTATTACACAAAAAAACTTCAATTAGCACTAGCCAATTGAAGTTTTTGGTATTTAGAACGGGACTTCAACCCGTCTGTCTATCCTTTTTTCCATCAAATACAATTTCTACTAGTAGCCTCTTAATAAATAATTGTGTCCGATCTGACTTCGGGTTTTTGAAAACGGATACGGAATATTTATACTAAGCTGTTGCAAAACCTTATAACTTTTGCAAGAAATTCACATTATTCTAATTCCGAAAATAAGGCAGACCTAGTTTGATTTTAGGTTAATAAAATCAGCCATTTGAATTAATTATTTTTCTCAGAAGTACTTTCACTAACCAAACAATCTATTACATCCATCAAATTATCTCTGGCAAAACTTACATCATTGTAGTTATTTGCTTTTCCATTATCAGATTTGATCTGCTCTAAACGCTCTTTTATGATCTTCAAAATTTCCCAGGTCGAAAATTCTTTAGTATTGGCGCGTCCTTTTAATGTTAGTTTAATCGTTATTTCTTCCTGCTCCGTTCCTCCAAAACCAACAACGTTTTTTCTCTCTATTAATTCTGCTGTTTCTGTGAAAAATTTCATGATTTTTTGCTTTTAGTTGTTATCCCTTTTTTATGTACACTATAAATTTAGCTTTTATTTTCAACACTATAATTGATAACCCGTTTTTTATCAAAACATTAGCATTAAATTTTAAAACAAAAAAAAATCCAAATCCCAATAAATAAATTTGGAATTTGGATTTTAAAATATTGAAATTTAGTCTGATTTAGTCCAGAATAAAACTAACTGTTACGTTTGCTGTAATTTCGATTTCACCAATTGCAAGAGTTTCATTTGAAGCTCCTCCCATTGCATCTGCAGACTCTGACTTTCTCATCGCTGCATACATAGGTTGTGGACGGTAGATTTGTGAATTATCAGAAATTGTAATTGCCTTACCTACTTTTTGACCCAAAACAGATACATAATCTTCTGCTTTTGCTTTAGCATCTTTAATCGCCAATTTTCTAGCTTCTGATTCGTGTTGCGCTAATTTAGAAGATTCAAAAGAAACGTTATCTAAACGATTAATTCCTTGTTGAACCAAACCTTCCATTAACTCATCGTATTTAGACAAATCTTTTAATACAATTTCTACAGTCTGATTGGCATTGTAACTTGTTTTCTTTTTCTCGTAATCGTATTGTGGATTAAGAGCTACTTGTTTTGTTTTGAAATCTGCTGTTGGAATATTCATTTTTTTAATGAATTTTAAAACCGCGTCCATTTTTTCGTCATTTTGCTTTTTGACATCCTTAGCATTATTCCCTTTTGTTTCAACCGTAGCTGAAATACAAACCTGATCGGGTGCTACTTTTACTTTTCCTTCCCCATTTACATTGATTTGAGGAATTTGTTTGGTTTCTTGGCCGTAAGACATAGTCATAAACATAATTGTTAATAATAATACTAGTTTCTTCATTTTCGTGATTTTTAAATTATTTGTTAATTGCTTTTCAAAAGTTGTGCCAGCTTTACAGCTTTCCTAATTTTGCCATTCCAAAAAGTACTATAATCGGAATTGCCAACAAAATAACCATTAGCGTATGATCTACTAATAAAGCAGGTTCTTTTATTAAAGTGATTAAATAACCGCCTACTGCACCTCCAAAATGAGCCGTATGTCCGATGTTATCATTCTTGGCCTTCATTCCATAAATTGAATATAATAAATATAAAATTCCAAAAAGATAAGCCGGTACAGGAATCACAAAAAAGATTCCCAACATCATATCCGGCTGTAATAAAATCGCAGAGTACAAAACACCCGTTACTGCTCCCGAGGCACCAACGGCACGGTAACTGTAATCGTTTTTATGAAACAACATGGTAAGTAAACTTCCGAAAATTAAACTTCCAAAATAAACTAAGATAAAAGAAAAATTGCCTAACCAATTTAAAACTACAGGAGCGAAAAACCAAAGTGTAAGCATGTTAAAAATCAAATGCATCATATCGGCATGTAAAAAACCTGATGAAAGCATTCTGATTTGCTCTCCGGAACGAATACTTCCGACGTGAAATTCGTATTTTCTAAAAAATGCAAAATCATTAAACCCCTTGTAACTTATTAGTACGTTGGCAACTATTATCCCAATCAAAATGGTATTCATAAAAAATGTTTATTGTGAAATGTAAATATAATCATTCTTCAACATAAGTGAGTAAGAAACCAAAATATCGGTCGTTATTCATTTTTCTTTTATATTTGTAAAAAAAAATTACATGCAATTCCTCGTTTATATTTTAGCCTATCCTATTCTTTGGCTTATCTCTATACTTCCTTTTCGAATCTTTTATTGGTTTTCTGATTTTGTATTCTTTCTGGTCTATTATGTTTTAGGATACAGAAGAAAAGTGGTTCGCGAGAATCTGGCTTTAGCATTACCCCATTTAAGTGATGTGGAAAGAAAAGTAATCGAAAAGAAATTTTATCAGCACATGTGCGATATGTTTCTTGAAATGATCAAAACCATGAGCATTTCTCCTGAAGAAATGGAGAAAAGGTTTACCGTAACCAATATGGAAGTCATTAGAGAATATGAAAAAAAGGGCAAAAGTGCCATTTTGGTCACGTCTCATTATGCCAGTTTTGAATGGATTCTGACGATTAACAAAAAATTACTCTTTAAAGGTGTCGGTGTTTATAAAAAAATCGCCAATCCATACTTTGATAAACTGGTTCGAAAAATCAGATCTAAATACGATACTGAATTAGTAGAAACCCGAAAAACAATTCCGCTTATGGCCCAAAACCAGAGAGACGGAATTCTGAGTCTTTATGGTTTGGCAAGTGATCAGTCACCAAAATTGGATCGTATTTTTCACTCGAGTTCTTTTATGGGAATTGAAGTTCCTGTTCACACCGGATCAGAAATGCTGGCTAAAAAATACGATTTAAGCGTTATTTTCTTCAAAGTAAAAAAGATAAAACGTGGGTATTACGAAGGTACTTTCATTCCGATCTGCGACAATCCACGGGATTATGAAGACTTCAAAGTCACAGAAATGTATCTGGAAGAAGTAGAAAAACAAATTCTTGAAGCTCCGGAATATTATTTGTGGACACACAAAAGATGGAAACATAGGGTTGAGAGATAATCTTCTCTAAAGTATAAATCCAAAAAACGATATTTGTTTTTTGGATTTTTTTTTTGAAATTTACTGATAGCGCAGAATTTAGATTTAGGAAAAACATTGAAGTCTTAGGTCAATAATTTTCTTCACCATATAAGTAATGTAAGCACATTTGAGTTTTTTCTTTGGCTAGTCGATCCTAAACAACGGAAAGTTTATTGTTTCGATATCTCCACTATTTTTACATGAACCTTTTGCACACAACACTAAAAAAAGTAACAAAAGTTTGATTTTCAATACTAATAGAAGTAAAAACTCTAAACACATGAAAAAACCACTGTTCATTTTACTAGCCATTTTTGGAACCTTTGTTCAACTTCATAGCCAAGAAAAGCCTCTAAGTCCATTAAATAATCCCGCCGACAAAAGTCTTCTCAAGTCTGAAACTTCAGAAATGAATTGGTTTATGCTTAAGGATACTCTTAAAGTACAAATAGGAAAGGTACAAACCCAAATTCAGAAAAAGAAAGAGAAAATCTACATTATCACAACAGTAGATATGAAACAATCAACTACAAAATGGGTTGATAGCACCATTGTTGAAACACAAAACTTTAAACCGGTCTATCATTCCTCCTTTAATCAACAAAGAGACATGGTATTGAAATTTGGAAAAAAAATCACGGGATATTACTTAGACAAAAAAACAGGAACTAAAACAAACATTTCCGAAGAAGTACATAAGCCTTTTTTTGACAGTAATTTCTATCCACAATTGATACGATTACTTCCTTTGAAAGAAGGTTATTCAAACACCATTTCGATTTTTGATTATAATCCTGCAGCCAAAATTGGAGCTATTAACGCAACAATTAAAAATACTCAAGAGACAACTATCACTTTTAAAGGACAGAAAAAACAAGTCTGGAAAGTTGAAACCACTGATGATATTTCAAATAACACGGCTATAAGTACCTATTATATCGACAAATCGACAAGAGAAATATTGAAACAGGAAATCGATTTTGGTGGTAGAAAAATGTTAATGGAATTGGTAGATTAGGCCTTACTGATTAAAAGGCTTAAACGCAAAGTTAGCAAGGAACACAAAGATTTGTTCTCTTTAAAAAAGACATATGAATCTATCGATGAAAATAAAAAAATATACGAACGCTTAGTTCAAGTGGAAAAAGATAAAGTTGAATATTTAGAGAAATTACTAAAAGCCAAATAAACTTTTATAAAAGATATTAATTCAAACTAAAAAGGCTGCCCTTTCGGACAGCCTTTTTGTTGTTTTATTGGGTTTTGTCACAAGGATAAAACTCAAAATTCACACAGATTTTCAGATTTATGTACGTTTATTGTCTTCAAAATCTTATCTCTAAATCTTCAAAAAAGAAATTAAATCCCTGCAATAGCCTTAATCTCATCAATAATTCGAAGCGCTAAAACGTCTGCTTTTTCCTGAGACGGAGCTTCTGTGTAAATACGAATAATAGGTTCTGTATTTGATTTTCTTAAATGTACCCATTCGGTCGCAAAATCAATTTTTACACCGTCGATTGTTGAGATATCTTCGCTTTTGTATTTTTCTGTCATGGCTACTAAAATCGCATCAACATCAATTTGTGGTGTTAATTCGATTTTATTTTTACTCATATAATACTCCGGATATGAAGCACGCAATGCTGAAACTGACATCTTTTTATTTGCCAAATGCGTTAAAAATAAAGCCACACCAACCAAGCTGTCACGCCCGTAATGTGATTCCGGATAGATAATTCCACCGTTACCTTCACCACCAATAATAGCATTATTTTTCTTCATCAATTCAACCACATTCACCTCACCTACTGCGCTCGCTTCGTAGTTTCCTTTGTGTCCTACTGTTACATCACGCAAAGCACGTGAAGAAGACATATTTGACACTGTATTTCCGGGAGTTTTACTCAATACATAATCTGCACAAGCTACCAATGTATATTCTTCTCCAAACATTTCTCCGTCCTCACAAATAAATGCCAGACGATCCACATCTGGATCAACTACAACTCCTAAATGGGCTTTTTCTTTTACAACCAATTCTGAAATATCGGTTAAATGTTCTTTTAAAGGTTCCGGATTATGAGGGAAATGTCCGTTTGGTTCGCAGTATAATTTTACTACTTCAACGCCCATTAATTCTAACAATTTAGGAATAATAATTCCCCCTGACGAATTTACTCCATCAACAACTACTTTAAATTTTGCCACTTTTACTGCTTCAACATCAACTAAAGGCAAATTTAAAACCTCGTCGATGTGAATATCCATATAAGCATCATTGATCGTAATTTCTCCCAGATTATCCACATCTGAAAAATCGAAAGCTTCTGCCTCGGCAATTTCAAGAATTTTAGCTCCTTCTGCTCCGCTTAAGAATTCTCCTTTTTCATTCAATAATTTCAATGCATTCCATTGTTTTGGATTGTGAGAAGCCGTCAGGATAATCCCACCGTCTGCTTTTTCCAAAGGCACAGCAACTTCTACAGTTGGCGTAGTGGAAAGTCCAAGGTCAATTACATTAATTCCTAAACCAATTAAGGTATTTACTACGAGATTATGAATCATTGGACCAGAAATTCTGGCGTCACGACCAATTACAACTGTTAATTTTTCTTTTGAAGTATTATTTTTAAGAAAGGTTCCGTAAGCCGAAGCAAACTTTACCGCATCAACAGGAGTCAGGTTGTCTCCCACTTTTCCTCCAATGGTTCCACGTATACCTGAGATAGATTTTATTAAAGTCATTTTTTTGAGATATGGTTATTTATTACAAATATAAAAAAGTTGCCGAGTAACTAAGATGCTTAAGTGCTAAGATTTTAAAATAATATTAAAGCATCCTTACTATTACATACTAAGTTTTATAACAAAATGATTTAAAAAGTTTTTATACATTTACTAAAATAAACGTATCGCTTTCGAAACATCGAAATGATACTAACTCAAAAAAGCATGAATTTCCTAGCACACATTTATCTGTCAGGAGACAATGATTTAATAAAAATCGGCAATTTTATGGCCGATGGAATTCGTGGAAAACAATTTGAACATTTTCCGGAGGATGTCCAAAAAGGAATTATCCTGCACCGATCGATTGATACTTATACCGATTCGCATACTGTTTTCAGACAGAGTACCAAAAGGTTACATGACAAATACCACCATTACTCGGGTGTGATTGTAGACATTGTTTACGATCATTTTTTAGCCAAAAACTGGACGAAATATTCAGATGAAAAACTGGAAACTTTCATTAACCGATTTTATCGATCGTTACACGAAAACTATGCTATTCTCACTGAAAAAACGCAGGATCTAATGCCTTATATGATTCAGAGAAACTGGCTTTTAAGTTATCAGACGGTTGAAGGAATCCATCAGATTTTAACCCAAATGGACCGAAGGTCAAAAAACGAATCAAAAATGCAGTATGCCAGTGCCGAATTAAAAGAATTTTATACTGAATTCGAGCAGGAATTTACGCTCTTTTTTGAAGATATAAAAGAACATTCAAAACAAAAATTACTCTTATTATGAGAAAAGTTACACTACTGTTTACCTTATTATATATTAGCTGCTCAGCACAACAGACTCCAGCAAAACCAACCGGATTAGTCGTTACCAAAGCAATGGTGGTTTCTGCCCGTGAAGAAGCATCCAAAATAGGTGTTGAAATCATGAAAAAAGGCGGTAATGCTTTTGATGCCATGGTTGGTACTGAATTAGCGCTTGCCGTTGCTTTTCCGTTTGCCGGAAATATCGGCGGCGGCGGGTTTATGGTTTACCGAAAAGCAAATGGCGAAGTCGGATCGTTGGATTATCGTGAAAAAGCGCCATTAGCAGCCACAAAAGATATGTTTCTCGATAAAGACGGAAATGTAATTAAAGGAAAAAGTACGGAAACTGCTCTTGCTATTGGAGTACCGGGTACTGTTGCCGGTGTTTTTGCTGTTCATAAAAAGCTAGGAACACTGCCTATGTCCGAAATTCTAAAACTCGTAATTGCTCTTGCTGAAAAAGGGGTAGTTGTAACGCAAAAACAAGAAAAAAACTTAAAAAATTATCATGAAAGTATTGTCAAAATAAACGGAGAGCAAACACTACTCGCGGGAAATTTCAAGGAGAACGATACTATTAAATATTCCGCTTTAGCGAAAACTTTAAAAAGGATTCAAAAAAATGGAAGAAATGAATTCTACAAAGGAGAAACTGCCAAAATTCTTGTCGATTATCTTCAGAAAAAAGGTGGAATTATAACCCTTGAGGATTTGGCGAAATATGAAGCAAAATGGAGAAAACCACTTCAATTTACTTATAAAGATTTAAAGATCACTTCTATGGCACCACCCAGCAGTGGCGGAATTTGTCTGGCACAAATTTTAAAAATGATCGAACCTTATGATTTATCTAAATTAGGACATAATTCTGATGCATCTATTCAAATCATTGTTGAAGCTGAAAGAAGAGCTTATGCAGACAGAAGTCAATACTTGGGTGATCCGGATTTTGTAAAAGTTCCAACAAAAGCTTTAATGGATAGTTCTTACTTAAAAGACAGAATGTCAACTTTTAATCCGGAAAAAGCCAGTTTATCTTCCGAAATAAAAGAGGGGAAAATTACCTATAATGAAAGTACCGAAACAACACATTATTCGATTGTAGATCAATTTGGAAATGCTGTTGCTGCGACTACAACCCTTAACGATGCTTATGGTTCTAAATACTATTGCGATGAATTAGGTTTCTTTTTGAATAATGAAATGGATGATTTCAGTGCTAAACCAGGTTCCCCGAACATGTTTGGTTTGGTGGGAAATGAAGCCAACAGTATTGCACCTCAAAAGCGTATGTTAAGTTCTATGACTCCAACAATTGTTGAGAAAGACGGTAAACTATTTATGGTAGTAGGTACTCCAGGCGGGTCTACGATAATAACTTCTGTTTTACAAACCATTCTAAATGTTTACGAATACAACTTAAGCATGCAGGAAGCTGTAAATGCACCTCGTTTTCATCATCAGTGGTTACCTGATCTTATTACTTTTGAACCTGATACTTTCGATACTAAGACCATCGAAAAACTAAAATCTAAAAACTATTTGATCAACGAAAAATCTACTCCAATTATTGGAAAAGTGGATGCTATTCTGGTATTGCCAAATAAAAATTTAGAGGGTGGCGCTGACTTCCGTGGTGACGATAAAGCAGCCGGGTTTTAATTTAGTTCCCTTTTTTTACTGGTTTTTTAAAGATTATAACTTAAATTTGTAGTATCCATAATTTTTAAAACAGAATGCTAAAAAAATATTTCAGAAGACTAGAAAGCATAATTGCTTTGGGGCAATCGCTAATGACACCAAAGCAATTTATTTTTTTATCAAGTGTTTTAATTGGTATTTCTTGTGCTCTTGCGGTAATTGTTTTAAAAACATTTGCCCATAGCGTATTTTCATTTGCCACTTATATCAATGGGATACTTAAATTGAGTTTCATCAATAGTTTACTTCCTATTATTGGAATTTTGCTAACCGTTTTAGTTGTCAAAAAAGTACTAAGCGGAACCATACAAAAAGGAACTTCACAAATCCTTTATGCAGTTGCCAAAAAAGCAAGTATCATCCCTAAGAAACAAATGTATGCTCAAATTATTACTAGCTCCCTAACTGTTGGCTTGGGAGGCTCTGCAGGTTTGGAAAGTCCAATTGTAATTACAGGTGCTGCTTTTGGATCTAATTTTGCTCAAAATTATAAACTTCCTTATAAAGACAGAACCTTACTTATTGGCTGCGGTGTAGCTGCCGGGATTTCGGCCGCATTTAACGCTCCGATTGCCGGGGTTCTTTTTGCTATTGAAGTCTTGTTGGTAGACGTAAGTATTTCTGCTTTTACCCCTATTATGATTTCTGCTGCAACAGGGGCAATTGTTTCTGCTATTTTACTGGATGAAAGCATCTTATTATCTTTTAAACAACAACAAACTTTTAATTATCACAATACTCCTTTTTATGTAATTTTAGGAGTACTTACCGGTCTTGCTGCTATTTATTATTCTCGAAATTTTCAGAGAGTTGAACATTACTTTTCAAAACTGGAAATGGGCCCCTATAAAAAGGCTTTAATAGGTTCTTCTATGCTGGCTGTTCTGATTTTTATTTTCCCTACTCTTTTTGGAGAAGGTTATGAAAGTATAAAAACGCTATCAGAAAGTGATCCCGGAAAATTATTAGACAATACCCTTTTTAGTGAATACCGAGACAATAATTGGGTGCTCCTCATCTTTGTTGGATGTACCTTAATGATAAAAGTTTTAGCCTCCGGTTTAACTATCGGAAGCGGTGGAAATGGAGGTAATTTTGCTCCTGCCCTCTTTTTAGGTTCTTATCTTGGTTATTTTTTCTCCAAATTAGTTAATATGACTGGGCTTACAAACTTACCAGTTAGTAATTTTACGATGGTCGGAATGGCCGGAATCCTAAGCGGTTTGTTTCATGCGCCTCTAACAGCCATTTTCTTAATCGCCGAAATAACAGGAGGTTACGGACTAATGATTCCTTTGATGATTATATCCTCCATTAGTTTTGCTATCTCCAAGCGATTCGAAAAACATTCCCTCGATGTAAAAGGATTAGCCAAAAAAGGACATGCTTTTACCAGCAATAAAGATTCAAACATATTATCGACTCTTGATATTGATTCTATTATCCAGACAGATTATTTAACCGTACATCCTGATGAGAATTTAACCAAACTCGTCGATCTTATTTCCCACTCTAATCAAGTTGTTTTTGCCGTTGTGAATAACGAAAAAGATCTTGTTGGTGTGGTTCACTTTAATGATATTCGAGAAATCATCTTTAATAGTTACCGTGTAAAATACACCTTGATAAAAGACGTCATGAAAACTCCACTTGCTACCATATCCTCTTATGACAGCATGGAAATTGTTATGAGTAAATTTGAAAAAACTAAAACAGCTTTTATTCCAGTCGTACGAAATGAAAAATATTACGGCTTTATTTCCAAATCCATAGCACTTGAAGCCTATCGAACTAAGCTAAGAGCTATGACCATCGAGTAAGCTTAATATCGGATAAGTTAAAAAATTTTATTATCCGATAATAAAAAGTATCTTTGTGGTTATGTGGAATATAGACCTAATATATAGAAACGAATTTCAATCAACCTTTGAACGATTGTATCAGAAAAGGCAGGATTTGCAAACCAGCAGACCCTTGCCAAACATCGCTTTGCATAAAATTCGTGAAAGCCTTTCTTTAGAATGGACCTATAACTCCAATAGTATAGAAGGAAATACTATGAGTTTGCGAGAAACCCAAATGGTTATTCAGGAAGGGATTACCATAAAAGGCAAATCTTTAAGAGAACACTTTGAAACTCATAACCATGACAAGGCTATTGATTACCTGTACTCTATTGTTGATGATACTTACAAACTTAGAAGTATTGATATACTCTCTATACATGGTTTGGTTTTACGCTCTATTGAAGACGATTTTGCAGGACGTTTACGCAATGGGGGGGTCCGTATTTCCGGTGCCAATTTTATGCCTCCAAATGCAAACAAGGTTTCTGACTATCTAGACGAACTAATTGATTTTATTAATACAAACCCTTTAGGACTTAATGATATAGAACTGGCTACTATTTACCATCATAAATTAGTCTGGATTCATCCTTTCTTTGATGGTAATGGGCGTACTGTGCGTTTAAGCATGAATTTACTATTGATGCGTTGTGGGTTTCCACCTGCAATTATTCTTAAAAATGACAGGAAAAAGTATTACGAAGCCTTAAATCAGGCTAATACAGGAAACTATCAAAAACTAATACTTTTGATGTGTCAGGCTTTAGAACGTACGCTCAATATTTATCTAAATGCTATGCCGGACAGCGATACCAACTTTCAAAAAATAGCTGATATTGTTAGCGAGCCAGAGACACCTTATGGTCAGGAATATGTAAGTTTACTTGCCAGAACAGGCAAAATAGACGCTTACAAAGAAGGCCGAAACTGGTATACTACCAAAGAAGCTATAGAAGAATATATGGCTACCCGAAAAAGAAAACGCTAATTTTTATTAGCGTTTTTTGTTACAATTTATAACATAAACTTCTGCAGCGTAGTATAAAAAGAATAAATCAAAATGGTAACTTTGCTTTTTGCTCAAAATATATGTTAGAAAAAGACAATACTATTGAAGTTCTTGGTGCAAGAGTTCATAATCTAAAAAATATAGATATTTCGATTCCGCGTGAAAAACTGGTTGTTATTACCGGTTTATCAGGTTCGGGAAAATCTTCTTTGGCATTTGACACTATTTACGCCGAAGGTCAGCGTCGTTATGTAGAAACTTTTTCTGCCTATGCGAGACAATTTCTTGGCGGTTTAGAACGTCCTGATGTTGATAAAATCGACGGACTTTCTCCCGTAATTGCGATTGAACAAAAAACAACCAGTAAAAGCCCTCGTTCAACTGTTGGGACCATTACTGAAATATATGATTTCTTAAGATTACTTTTCGCACGTGGAGCAGATGCTTACAGCTATAATACGGGCGAAAAAATGGTTTCGTATTCTGATGAACAAATCAAGGATTTAATTATTCAGGATTTTACAGGAAAACGAATCAATATCCTTGCTCCGGTTATTAAAGCCAGAAAAGGACATTATGCCGAATTATTCCAACAAATTACAAAACAAGGTTTTCTGAAAGTTCGCGTCAATGGCGAAGTACAGGATTTAGTTTCGGGAATGAAATTAGACCGATACAAAACCCATGATATTGAAATTGTAGTAGACCGAATGTTAATTGAAGACACTGCCGACAATCAAAAACGATTGGCAGAAAGCATTAATACTGCAATGCATCATGGTGAAGATGTATTGATGATTCTAGATCAAGACACCAATGAAGTACGTTATTTCAGTAGAAATCTGATGTGTCCGTCAACTGGTATTTCTTATCAAAATCCGGAGCCTAATTTATTTTCTTTTAACTCCCCAAAAGGAGCTTGCCCGCATTGCAATGGTTTGGGAACAGTACATGAAATCAATGTCAAAAAGATTATTCCGAATCCTAAATTATCTATTAAAGCCGGTGGTTTTGCACCACTTGGAGAATACAAATCCTCTTGGATTTTTAAGCAATTAGAAGTCATTGGAGAAAAATTCAGTTTTAAGATAACAGATCCAATCGAGAAGATTCCGGAAGAAGCTATGACCATGATTTTACATGGCGGAAAAGATAAATTTACCATAAACTCAAAAGATTTAGGTGTTACTCGCGATTATAAAATTGATTTTGAAGGTATTTCAAATTTTATCAAAAATCAATATGACGAGAGTCCATCTACAACCATAAAACGTTGGGCCAAAGATTTCATGGACGAAGTAAACTGTCCGGTTTGTGAAGGTTCACGTTTGAAAAAAGAAGCTTTATTCTTTAAAATCAATACCAAAAACATCACCGAATTGTGTGATATGGACATCTCTGATTTAACAGCCTGGTTCTTAGATTTAGAAAACCATTTATCAGATAAACAACTGTTGATTGCTTCTGAAGTGGTAAAAGAAATCAAAGACCGTCTGAATTTTTTAATGAATGTTGGTTTGAACTATCTGGCTTTAAGTCGAAGTTCAAAATCACTATCAGGTGGTGAAGCGCAACGCATTCGACTGGCAACACAAATTGGCTCACAACTAGTGGGTGTTTTGTATATATTAGATGAACCAAGTATCGGTCTTCATCAGAGAGACAATGAAAAACTGATTCGTTCATTAGAACAGTTACGCGATATAGGAAATTCGGTTATTGTGGTTGAACATGACAAAGACATGATCGAAACAGCCGATTATGTGATTGATATCGGGCCAAAAGCCGGAAAATACGGTGGCGAAATTATCAGTATCGGAACTCCGAAAGAAACTTTGGCATCTGACACGATTACCGCTCAATATCTGAATGGCAAAATGAAGTTGGAGATTCCAAAAGAAAGACGCAAAGGAAACGGTAAGTTTTTGAAACTTTCGGGAGCGACTGGAAATAATTTAAAAAATGTAACCATTGAAGTCCCTTTAGGCCAACTAATTTGTGTTACAGGAGTTTCCGGAAGTGGAAAATCGACTTTGATAAACGAAACCCTCTACCCGATTCTGAATGCTTATTATTTTAATGGCGTAAAAAAACCACAACCTTATAAAAAGATCGAAGGTCTTGAACATATTGACAAAGTAATTGATATTGATCAGAGTCCGATTGGGAGAACACCACGTTCGAATCCAGCGACTTACACCGAAGTTTTCACAGAAATCAGAAATCTGTTTACTATGACTTCCGAAAGTATGATTCGCGGTTATAAAGCCGGACGTTTTAGCTTTAACGTAAAGGGCGGACGTTGTGAAACCTGTGAAGGTTCCGGTGTAAGAACAATTGAGATGAACTTTTTACCTGACGTTTATGTGGAATGTGAAACCTGTCAGGGAAAACGTTTTAACCGAGAAACTTTAGAAATTCGATACAAAGGAAAATCTATATCAGATGTATTGAATATGACAGTGGATGAAGCGGTGCCATTCTTTGAAAACATTCCAAAGATATATCGAAAAGTAAAAACAATTCAGGATGTCGGTTTAGGCTATATTACACTTGGACAACAAAGCACAACGCTTTCAGGTGGTGAGGCGCAACGTATAAAGCTAGCTGGGGAATTGTCTAAAAAAGATACCGGAAATACTTTTTATATACTGGACGAGCCTACAACAGGTTTACATTTTGAAGACATCAGAGTTTTGATGGACGTAATCAATAAACTGGTTGATAAAGGAAACACCATACTGGTAATCGAACATAATATGGACGTTATTAAACTCGCGGATTATATTATAGACATTGGCCCGGAAGGCGGAAAAGGTGGTGGAGAACTTATCGCAAAAGGAACACCTGAAGAAGTAGTTAAAAGTAAAAAAAGCTTTACGGCTAAGTTTTTGAAAAAAGAACTTATCTAACATTCTAAATTAAAATTATAGTACGCACCCCACAATAACGATTACTTTAATTAATTGATAATGAGAAACAAAATTTAAAAAACTTGTTTCCATCGCTATATTTTGGTTAATAAATAAGTTTTTTTGCACCAACTCTCGAAAAAAGAGTTAATTTAGTATCCCTTTTTAATCAAAAAAAATCAACTTTAATCGATAAAAAGATAAAGCTGAATCAAAAACTGATGCCTTAGCTCCAGTGAAAGAGGAAATCTTATTGCTTTGATCCCTATAACTATTGGGGACCACAAGAGATTAGAATGTACAGCAGGAACGAGCTCCTGAAAAATAAATTAATAATACACAAAAAATGAGATTAGAAGATTTTGACAACGATGAGGATAAAATTATCCAAGATCGTTTGAAGCAAAAAACATGGAATGAAATCAGAACAAACGACAGCTGGGCGATTTTTAAAATCATGGCTGAATTTGTAAATGGATATGAAAGCATGGGACGTATTGGTCCGTGTGTATCGATTTTTGGATCTGCAAGAACAAAGCCAGATGATAAATATTATTTACTGGCAGAAAAAATTGCTTTTAAAATTAGTAAAGCAGGTTATGGTGTAATCACAGGAGGTGGTCCCGGAATAATGGAAGCTGGAAACAAAGGCGCGCATTTGGGCGGAGGAACTTCAGTTGGTCTGAATATCGAATTGCCTTTTGAGCAACACTTTAACCCTTATATTGATCACGACAAAAACCTTAATTTTGACTACTTTTTTGTTAGAAAGGTAATGTTCGTAAAATATTCTCAAGGTTTCGTAGTAATGCCTGGAGGTTTTGGAACTTTAGACGAAATGTTTGAAGCTATCACCTTAATACAAACTAAAAAAATTGGAAAATTCCCAATTATATTAGTTGGAGTTGAATTCTGGTCAGGATTGATTGAATGGGTAAAAACGGTACTTGTAGAAAAAATGCAAACAGTAAGCCCGGAAGATTTAAACTTATTCAAAATTGTAGATACTGAAGACGAAGTAGTAGATGTTCTGGACAAATTCTATAAGAAATACGATTTGAGCCCGAATTTCTAAACTTTTTCTTAACCACATAAGTAATGTAAGCGCATTTGAGAAACAAGCTTAACGAAGATTAATTTATTATGAATTTACATCGCTTTTATGGTTAAAATTTATTACGAAATGCAAAAAAAATGAAGCTGTTTTCTTAAACAGCTTTTTTTTATACTATTTTTACAAAAGTCAAAAAAAAATCTACGCTCGTAAATTAAAGAAACAGCTAAAAAAATTTAAGCCAACTTGAGATCATTTTATAAAAGAATTTTCTTCGTTTTAGTTTTATTCAATTCAGTAAAACAATATGCGCAACATCAATCTAAGATGGAAGTGGCTGTAAACCTTGAACTAAAAACTTTAAATGTAAAACAGGATATTGTTTTTTACAATACTTCCAATGACACTTTAGATTCAATTGTTTTAAATGATTGGAATAATGCTTTTTCTAATAAAAACACGCCACTTGCCAGGCTATTTTCTGATGAATTTTATCGTGGTTTTCATCTGGCCAACGACCAAGAAAGGGGAAATACTACAATTCTGAATTTACTCGATGCTAATGACATGGCTTTTGAATGGGAAAGAACCGAGAGAAATCCTGACTTTATCGTGGTGAAACTAAAGCAAAAACTACTCCCGAATCAAAAAGTTGAGCTTCATCTTAGTTATATTTCTAAGGTTCCAAGCGATAAATTCACTCATTATGGTTTTGATCAAAATGGTGGAATGAACCTTAAAAACTGGTTTTTGAGTCCCGCCCGATATGAAAATCACACTTTTATAAAATACAATAATTTTAATCTGGATGATATTGTAAATGCTGCTAGTGCTTATGAAATTGCAATAAAAATTCCGAATACGTATTCGATTACAACCGACTTAAATTCGATTACTACAGATCTTACAAATCCACAATCGACTACCTATACTTTTTCCGGAACCAACAGAACTGATTTTAATTTGTTTATCGAAAAGCAAAATAGTTTCAAAAGCTATGAGAATGGCTCCATTGAAATTCTTTCTAATCTAAAAAACAAAAAACTTAACGATATCCAAAAAGCGATTGTCATAAACAAGGTAGTCACTTTTGCAAACAACTTTATTGGCACCTATCCACATCAAAAAATCACCGTTTCTCAAACCGATTATGACCGAAATCCTTTTTACGGGTTAAATCAGTTACCGTCTTTTATCAGTCCATTTTCAGATGAATTTATCTTCGAGATCACCTTCTTAAAGACTTATTTAAACAATTATCTCAAGAATAGTCTCCGTTTAGACTCCAGAAAAGACAACTGGATTCAGGACGGTATTCAGATCTATGCCATGATGAAATACATGGACGAAAACCATATGGATCAAAAAATGCTTGGAAGTCTTTCGAACATGAGACTTTTTAAGAGTTACAATATTGCTAATCTGACTTTTAACGAGCAATACAGCTATTATTATATGCTGATGGCTCGTAAAAATCTGGATCAGCCACTTGGAGACCCAAAAAATACATTGATAAAATTCAACGAGCAGATTGCCAGTAAATATCGCGCGGGTTTAAGTTTAAGTTATTTAGACAACTATCTAAATCATGACATTGTCCCTAAAAGTGTTCAGGAATTTTATGATTTAAATAAAAAACAACAAGTTAACAGATTTGATTTCGAAAAAATACTAACTCAAAACAGTCCTAAAAAAATCGATTGGTTTTTCAAAACCATTATTGATTCCCGTGATATTATTGATTACAAATTTTCGAATGTCACCAGAACCAAAGACAGCATACAATTTTCGATAAGAAACCGAACAGGCAACTTTGTCCCAATTCCGGTTTATGGAATTAAAAAAAACGAAGTTGTTTTCAAAAAATGGATTGAGCCTTCAAGTAACGACTCGATTTATCATTTTAACAGAAACAAAGCCGACAAAATAGTTTTGAATTATGACAATGAGGTTCCAGAATACAACTTAAGAAACAACTGGAAATCTCTAAAAAGTCTGGTGATCACCAACCGTCCAATAAAATTTAATTTCGCAAAAGATCTTGAAGATCCGTATTACAATCAGATTTTATATGTTCCAACGCTTACCTATAATTATTATGATGGTCTAACGCCCGGAATGCGTTTTCACAACAAAACCATTTTAGACAAACCGTTTACCTTCGACATTAATCCGGCTTATTCTATTAATGCCGGTACTTTATCCGGTTCTTCTGCTTTTTCGTTAAATCATTATTATCGAAACAGTACACTTTATAATGTTAGATATTCCATTAGCCAAAATTATTTTCATTACGCACCGGATGCCACTTATTTCAGATTAAATCCGATGGTACAGCTTAGAATTCGTGAAGAAAATTTCAGAGACAACCGAAAACAACTTATTCTGGTTCGTCAAGTTATTGTAAATCGCGAAGCAAGTAAATACATTACTGATAATTCAAATCCGAATTATTCTGTTTTTAACGCTCGTTATATGAATACCAAAACAGAATTGGTCGATCATTTTAGTTTTATGACCGATGTTCAATTTTCAAGCGGATTCGGAAAACTGGCCGGAGAAATCGAATACAGAAGATTATTTGAAAATAATCGAAAGCTAAACTTACGTGTATATGCCGGAAGCTTCTTATACAACAGGACTGATTCTGATTATTTTAGTTTTGGATTAGACCGCCCAACCGATTATATGTTTGATTATAATTTTTTAGGCCGTTCTGAAAGTACCGGAATTTTCAGCCAACAATACGTAATAGCCGAAGGTGGTTTTAAATCTAAAATAGAACCACGATACGCAAATCAATGGATGGCGACGCTAAATGCAAGTTATTCGATTTGGAATTGGATTGAGGCTTACGGTGACATCGGTTTCATGCAAAACAAACATCAAACCACAGACTTTGCATATGATAGTGGAATCCGCTTAAATCTGGTTCCGGATTACTTCGAATTGTATTTTCCGATCTATTCTAATAATGGTTGGGAGGTTGCGCAAAAAAATTATGACGAAAAAATACGATTTGTTGTTACTTTTTCTCCCAAAACATTAGTCAATCTTTTTACCCGAAAATGGTTTTAATTGAATAAATTTTAAATAAAAACATAAATTATTACCACTAAAATCACAAAATCATTAAACATTCAATAAAAAAACCCTAGTGTTTTAGCAATTTAATTATTAATAATTAAATTATATTTACTTTAATGAATTATGATTATTGATACTTTTTAAGTAATTTTGTCGCCTAACATGACCCATTCCAGATTATGATTAAAGAAAAAAACAATTCTACATTGACTTTCGAAGATTTCAAAACTGAGGTGTTAAACGATTACAAAATTGCTGTAACCAGCCGCGAATGTAGTCTTTTAGGGCGTAAAGAAGTATTGACAGGAAAGGCCAAATTCGGAATATTTGGTGACGGAAAAGAGGTTCCACAGCTTGCTATGGCCAAAGCTTTTAAAAACGGTGATTTCCGTTCCGGATACTATCGCGATCAAACCTTTATGATGGCTATTGGAGAATTAACTCCAAAACAATTTTTTGCCGGTTTATACGGTCACACTGATATAGATTTTGATCCAATGTCTGCGGGCAGGCAAATGGGTGGTCACTTTGTAACACACAGTTTAAACGAAGACGGCTCTTGGAAAGATTTAACAAAACAAAAAAATTCAAGTTCAGATATATCTCCTACTGCAGGGCAAATGCCAAGATTACTTGGTTTGGCACAAGCATCAAAAATTTACAGAAACGTTGACGGAATCACTGTCAAAGACAAATTCTCTGTTAATGGTAATGAAGTAGCCTGGGGAACAATTGGAAATGCAAGTACTTCTGAAGGTTTATTTTTTGAAACTATAAATGCTGCCGGAGTTTTACAAGTTCCGATGGTTATGAGTGTTTGGGATGATGAATACGGAATTTCGGTTCACGCAAGACATCAAACCACTAAAGAAAACATTTCTGAGATCTTAAAAGGATACCAACGTGATGAAGATGCAAAAGGATATGAAATTTTCAGAGTAAAAGGCTGGGATTATGCCGAACTGGTTTCGACTTATGAAAGAGCCGCAGCAATTGCACGTGAAGAACATGTACCGGTTTTAATTCACGTAAATGAATTAACACAACCTCAAGGACACTCTACTTCAGGATCACACGAGCGTTACAAAAATGCCGAAAGACTGGCTTGGGAAAGAGATTTCGATTGTATTCGTCAAATGCGTTTATGGATGATTGCTGTCAATGTTGCTTCTCCTGAAGAATTAGCTGAAATTGATTTTGAAATTAAAAAAGAAATCCTTGACGCTAAAAAAGATGCTTGGAATTCTTTTATTAATCCAATTATTGAAGATCAAAAAAATCTTTTGGTTTTATTGGAACAAATTTCAAGTGCCAGTATCAATCATAAAGATAAAATTCAGAAATACATCTCTGAATTAAGTGCTATAAAATCTCCTTTGAAAAAGGAAATGCTGGTAATCGCCAGAAAAATTCTGCGTTTTATTGAGATTCCAAACAGTAAAGTTTTATTGTCTGACTGGATTACCAATTATATCAAAACCACACAAGTAAAATTCAGCAGTAATTTACATTCTGATTCTGCCGAAAATGTATTTTCAGTACAGAAAGTACTTCCTGAATATGATGAGAATTCAAAAGCGGACTTAGATGGCCGAATGATTCTTCGTGACAACTTCGATGCTATATTCAGTAAATATCCGGAAACATTGATCTTTGGTGAAGATGTTGGAAACATTGGTGATGTAAACCAAGGTTTAGAAGGTATGCAGGAAAAATACGGTGAACTTCGTGTTGCCGATGTTGGTATTAGAGAAGCAACCATTATTGGTCAGGGAATTGGAATGGCCTTAAGAGGTTTACGTCCGATTGCTGAGATTCAATATTTAGATTATTTATTGTACGCTATTCAGATCATGAGTGATGATTTGGCAACTTTACAATACAGAACGGTTGGAAAACAAAAAGCCCCATTAATTATCAGAACTCGCGGACACCGTTTAGAAGGTATCTGGCACTCTGGTTCTCCGATGGGAATGATTATCAACGCAATTCGTGGAATTCACGTTTTGGTTCCAAGAAACATGACTCAGGCAGCCGGTTTCTATAACGCTCTTTTAGAATGTGACGAACCTGCTTTAGTGATCGAATGTTTGAATGGGTACCGTTTAAAAGAAAAAACACCACTTAATTTTGGAGAATTCAAAACACCAATCGGAGTAGTTGAAACACTAAAAGAAGGGGCAGATATTACTTTAGTTTCTTACGGATCTACCTTGAGATTGGTAGAACAAGCTGCAATTGAATTACTAGAATTAGGTATTGATTGTGAAGTAATCGATATTCAGTCTTTACTTCCGTTTGATATTAATAAAGATATTGTAAAAAGTATCGCCAAAACAAATCGTCTTTTAGTAATCGATGAAGATGTTCCAGGTGGTGCTTCAGCATTTATTTTACAGCAAATTCTGGAAGAACAGGATGCCTACAAATATCTGGACAGCAAACCACAGACTTTAGCTTCAAAAGCACACAGACCTGCTTACGGAACAGATGGGGATTATTTCTCTAAACCTTCTGCCGAAGATATTTTCGAAAAGGTATATACGATGATGAATGAAGTTAATCCTTCTAAATATCCTAATTTATACTAGGACCTATATTAAAAAAATACCCGACAAGTTTTAAAAAACCAGTCGGGTATTTTTTTATCTTTTTTTTGGCATCTAACTCTCCTATTTACTGCTTACCAAAAGTTCAATCAGTCAAAAATAGGTCTACATTTTACCAGTAACTAAAAACGCATTTTTTCCTCTGCATTTTTTTTATGAAAATATTATCTTATATTTTCAAATATTTTTCTGTTATTTAATGGCTGTATGACACGGAAATTTTCTTTACTGTAATTTCCTTGATAGTTCTTAAATTGATCATTTGTCATTTCAATCTGGTTTTTAAACACAAACCAAGTTAAAGGGCCTTCGTTTAAAGTAAAATCTAAATGAGGAGTTGTCAATGAACCACTATAAGCATAATATTTATTCGTATCAACAGGCAATAGTGTATTCAAATTTAACAGATTAGACAACGCATTAGTCCCTTTAAGTTTCGGAGAGCCATCAAATAAAGTTTGAAGCGAAGTATTTGCTTTTCCGTTTTTAACAAGCACTCCTAAAACTGCGTAAGCACCTTTTGAAGATTTGTGAACAAAATGAATTTCCATTACACCATATTCTCCATTAATACTGTGTTCGCTATGATAATGAAAGTGGAATTGCTGCAGTTCATATTTATTCCCCTTAATGGTTATAAAATTATCTGTCTTATCTGCCTGTGATAAATTTACTTTTAAATTGTCTTCTGTATTCTCTATATTACTTAAAGTTATTGCGCCATAATGAATAACAGGATCTAATGTACTTATCTTCTCGGTAAAAGATGCATTTATATTAATGGGAGTTTGTCCATCGATATTAGCTGTACCTAATGGCTTATCCTGATTCACTAAACTCTCCGGAAACTCTTTAACAAAATTCTCCAAATGATCGTCACTCTTGCTGCAAGAAACAAAAGTAATTGTTACTAATAAAAGTAAGGCTATTTTTTTCATATCTAAATATTTGTATTTATTTGATACGAAAAAAAACAAAATGCTTCATTAAGCTTAACAAAAACATACAACTGTTTATATCTAATTAACAACTGTCTTTATGTTTTTTATATTTCTATTTTTAGGTTTTTAAATTTCAAAAAGCTTGTGAGAGATATTCTTAAGATTGAAGGGGCAAAACTGAAGAGGTACAGAATTGTAGAAGTTAGTAAAAGCAGAAAAAGTCTTGCGACTCTTCTACTTTACCTTCTGGATATTTATTGCTGTATGATAGAATGAGTATTACACTCAAAACTTCATTTTTAGTTTTCCTTATTTTTAATTTAGTTTCTTACAACAAAAAACTATTTGGCACTCAAAATAGCTCTGGCTTTTTCTAAATCTTCGGCTGTATCAATTCCAATACCAACATGAGTCGTCTCTACCATTTTGATTCGTTTTCCGAATTCCAGATAACGAAGCTGTTCTAGTTTCTCAGAAGCTTCTAAAGATTTCATTGGCAGACTATAAAAATCCAACAGAGCCTGCTTTCTAAACGCATAAATCCCAATATGCTGAAAATAACGTACCCCAACATCTTTATCTCTTGGATACGGAATCACAGAGCGCGAAAAATACAAGGCAAATTGCGATTGATCTACCACCACTTTTACATTATTCGGGTTATTGATTTCTTCCTCATCTGTAATTTCACGCATTAATGAAGCCAAATCAACTTTACGATCGGGATCATTTTTAAAAGCATTTAAAACCTGCTCTAAAGGCGCTGCTTCCGTAAAAGGCTCGTCCCCTTGCACATTCACCACAATATCTACATCCAGATTAGCTACCGCTTCTGCAATTCGGTCGCTTCCTGATTCGTGTTCTTTGATGCTCATAATGGCTTTCCCACCATTAGAAACAATTTCATCAAAGATCAAATCCGAATCGGTCACCACAAAAACATCTTCAAATAATTGAGTGGCAACTGCGGCTTCATAAGTTCTTAAAATAACGGTTTTACCTCCCAAATCCTGCATTAGTTTGGCTGGAAATCGTGTAGAAGCGTAACGTGCCGGAATAACTGCTATTATTTTCATTTTGATCTTGTAATTTAGGTTGGAATATAGAAAACAAATATACCTATTCGGTCGCAGGTTTTAAAAATATATTTACAACATACTATTCAAAAAATTCTAACAAATTCCCTAAACAATTATCATTTAATATCTTACAAAATAAATTTTCGCATGCAAAAAATAATTATTTTTATGCAAAAAAAAATTATGACACAAACATTCCGTTTTATTTTATTTTCTTTCTTTCTGATCAGTACCAGTGTTTTTTCACAAAAAACAAACTCTCCAATCTTAAATTCATTTTCAGATCGTGTCTTTAAAGGCGAAGGTTATCAGCCCATTGGTGATCTCAAATGGAAATTTAAAACGGAAGGCAAAATTTTCTCCTCTCCAATTACAAAAAATGGAATTGTATACGTTGGCAGTGAGGACGGCAATTTTTATGCGCTTGATGAAAAAACCGGAAAAGAAAAATGGAAATTTAAAACCAATGGCGCTGTTCACAGTTCACCAAGTATTTATGAAAATACCATCTACTTTGGAAGTTTTGACGGTTATTATTATGCCGTAAATCTAACAACCGGAAAACAACTTTGGAAATTTAAAACAGCAGGCGAACATTGGTACCAGGAAATGGGAATATTGGGGTTGAAACCACACGATATGGTAATGGATGAATTATGGGATTTTTATTTGTCATCTCCGGTTGTCTATAAAAACAATAAATCAACTTTGGTTATATTCGGAAGCAGCGACGGAAATGTCTATGCCGTTGATGCCAAAAAAGGAAATCTAAACTGGAAATTCAAAACCAATGCTGCTGTTCACAGTACGCCGGTTATAAACAAAAACACTTTATATATTGGGAGTTGGGACGCTGATTTGTATGCCCTAAATTGTGATACCGGAAAAGAAAAATGGAAATTCGAAACTCAAAAAAAAGTAGGTTTCAAAGGCATCCAATCTTCTGTTGCCGTTGCCAATGGCATGGTTTATCTTAGCGCCAGAGACCCTTACATTTTTGCCGTAGACGCCGAAACCGGAAAATTAGAATGGAAATATGACGCGGAAAACTCCTGGATATTAAGTACGGCTGTGATTCTGAACAACATTCTTTACGTAGGAACGTCTGACACCTATGCTTTGCTGGCTTTAGACTCAAAAACAGGAAAAGAATTATCGCGCTTTGAAACCAAAGGGTATGTGTATGGAACACCTGCAATAGCGGGCAACACGGCCTATTTCGGGGATTTTACAGGGAATTTCTTTGCGCTTAACCTACTTTCTTCCGGAAAAGAATTCAGCTCCATAAGTACTGAAAGCAGAAAAGAAAACGCTGCCAAAATTTTAAAAGACGATAAATTAGATGCTGTCTATGCGGCTAAGGGTGCCGATTTATCTCTTTACAGCGAAAACAAAAAGGTTATGGATGAATTTTACAAACTTGGCTCCATAGTTTCATCCCCGTTTATAAGTAATAAAACCGTTTACTTTGGCAGTGCTGATGGTTATTTATATGCGTATCATTTACAGAAAAGTAAATAAATTTTAAATAATTATAATTATAGACCTGACAGGTTTTAAAAATCTGTCAGGTATGATTTTGAAAAATAAATTAAACTATTCTACAAAACTCTCGTCTTTAAAACCAATTAAATAGAGTTTATTTTTAGCACGTGTCATAGCAGTATACAACCATCTGATATAATCGCGATCAATTCCGTTTGGCAAATAGGGTTGCTCTATAAAAACCGTATCCCACTGCCCTCCTTGCGATTTATGACAGGTAATGGCGTACGAGAATTTCACCTGCAAACCATTAAAATATTCGTTGTTTTTTACCTTTTGAAATTTCTTGTACTTGGTGGTTTCTTCCTCATAATCTTTCATCACCTCTTCGTACAAACGATTTGAATCTTCATAGGTTAATGAAGGAGATTCACTTTTAATAGTATCCAAAATTAAAACGGTTTCAAAAGGCTTTTGATCCGGATAATCGACCATTCTGATTTTTACTTTCGCAAAATTGAATCCGTATAACTCTCGGATTCCAAAAAGCTCCAGCACTTCAATAATATCACCATTGGCAATAAAACCGGCTTCATCGGTTTCTTTGAGCCAGAAGTAATTGTTCTTTACCACCATCAGGAAATCTCCAACCGAAAGTTCGCTTTCTTTAAACAAAATCCGGGTTCTAATCTGTTCATTGTACTGATTCGCCCTTTTGTTGGAACGCACTATAAAGGCCGTATCCTCAATACTATAATTGCTGTACGCCGTATTTATAGCATCCTGAATATCGTAACCATCCGTAAGTCTGACGATGTCTTTGAATTTTTTTACGTTGAATTTAAATTCGGTCAAAAATGATTCTTTTAATAATTCACGTAATTCGGTAGCATTGTATAAAATCCCTGAACTTTCTTCCTGACGCATTACTTCATCAAGTTCGATATGTTCAATTTCTTTGTCGTAATGAGCACCCAAAGTATGTATATCAAGTGCCGGACTAATATCTAAGTTTACCGGAGGCAACTGAGCGGTATCTCCAAGAAGAATCATTTTACAATTGGTCCCCGAATATACATAAGAGATTAAATCGTCTAATAACGATCCATTATCATACAATTTCGAATCCGAATTGCTGTCTGAGATCATCGAGGCCTCATCGACAATAAAAATAGTATTTTTATGCTTGTTGATTTGTTTGGTGAATGCTACTCCCCCACCTGAAGCCTTTTTAGGAAAATAGATTTTTTTATGAATCGTGAAAGCAGGTGTATTCGAATAATTTGCAATAACCTTTGCTGCACGTCCTGTTGGCGCCAATAAAACATATTTTTTATTGATATCCCCCAAGTTGTTTACAATCGTTGAGATCACGGTTGTCTTTCCTGTTCCGGCATACCCTTTTAATACAAAAATGGTATCATTGGCCGGTTCTGTTAGGAAAATAGCGATTTTTTGAAAAAATATATCTTGTTTATAAGTTGGCGCAAACGGAAATCTTTTTTGCAAAACACCGTAAAACTGTGCTGAATTCATAGGAAAAATTTGAACTACAAAGTACGGTTTTTTTACAGTCAATGCCAATGTCTAAACTCGATTTCGGTCATAAAGTTTTCAAAAAGAGCAAAACAAAAAACAAGGCTTAATTAAAATATAACAAGGCCGTAACTTTAACAAAATGTTGTTTTTTGAAATTGCAATTATTATTGTTGCTTTTTAATTTGTAAGTTTGTCTTTTAATTAAATTCTTTCTTGACACTACAACTGGTAACGAATTGTAAATCAGATTATGCCATTTCAAAACACTAATATAACATCAAAAAAATACAAAAAACTTTCTATTCAGGTTTCTCTGAACGGATTTTCATTTTGTTGTTTTGATACGCTTAATAATACCATTACTTCGTTTAATGAAGTCGAATTTACGCCTACACAAAAAGGGTCCAAAATAGAAGAATTGTATGGCGATGCTTTTAAGAAACACACGGAACTAAAAGACGCCTATGATGATATTGTGGTGATACACAACAACAATCTTTCTACTTTTGTGCCTACTGCTTTGTTTGACGAAAATTATCTGGGCAGTTATTTACAATACAACACCAAGGTTTTTGAAACTGATTTTTTTACCTATGATCAGATTTCAAATTACGAAATGAACACCATTTATATCCCGTATGTCAACATCAATAACTTTTTGATCGATCAGATTGGTTCTTTTGATTACAAACATTCGAACAGCATTCTAATCGAAAAAATACTGGAAGCTTCTAAAAATAACGACGATAAAAAAATGATCGTTAATTTTAATCCCGATCACTTCGAACTGATCGTGGTACAAAACCAGAGATTACTACTATTCAATTCTTTCGAGTATCAGACACCGGAAGATTTTATATACTATTTACTTTTTACAGCAGAACAATTGAGCTTAAATCCCGAAAGTTTTCACCTTGAATTATTAGGAACGATAACTAAAAATGATCCTTTTTATACCATTGCGTATAAATACATTCGTAATGTTGCCTTTTTAGATGTAAGCACATTACAAGAGAGAAACAGCTTTTCTACCACTCAGAATCAAAAACATTATATTCTATTTCAATCATGAGAATCATATCAGGAAAATACAAAGGACGCCGCATTTTTCCACCAAAAAACCTTCCGGTAAGACCCACAACTGACATGAGTAAAGAAGCATTATTTAATGTTTTGAACAATCATTTTAGTTTTGAGGGCTTAAAGGTGCTGGATTTATTTTCAGGAACCGGCAATATCAGTTTCGAGTTCGCTTCACGCGGAAGTGCTCCAATTACTTCTGTTGACGGAGATTTCGGTTGTGTAAAATTCATCAAACAAGTTTCATCGGAATACGATTTTGAAATTGCAGCAACAAAAAGTGATGTTTTTAAATTCCTTGAAAACTGCAAAACCTCTTACGATATTATTTTTGCTGATCCCCCTTACGGTTTAGATCAGGCTACTTTTGAAAAAATAGTACTAACGGTTTTCGAAAGAGATTTGCTTCACGACGACGGAATGATGATTATTGAACATTCTAAGTATACCAAATTAGAGCATTTGAGCAATTTCTCTTTTCAGAAAAGCTACGGAGGTTCTTTTTTCACCTTCTTCGAATTGAATTCTACGGATGATGACGAAGAACTCGTTGATGATTCCTCCAATAAAATTACAGAAGAAGACGAAGGATAGTCGAGAACAAAACATTTGATTTTTGTTTTTTGCATTTTACATTTTATAAAAGAAATTCAAGCTTATTTTAGTTTCATAAGCCTTCGACTTCGCCCAGGGTGACACTCGTGGGATAATTTAATTTTGAGTAAGTACGACAACAAAAGAATTGATTGTTGATTTTTATCAAGTTTCACATTTCACATTCAACTTTTTAAACATAAAAAAGCCCTTGACTCACAAGGGCTTTTTCTTTTATCTAATCCTATCTGAATTTTCATTAACGATTTTTTCCTTGAATTCTGATTCTTTTATTTTTCCAAAAGAATATTTAAGTGTAATCGAAACTTCATTAGCATCAACTAAATACCGTGCTCTCGAACTTATATTATTAATCGTAAATCTTTCTGTATAAATCGTATTTCTAAAAATATCATTATAATTTAAAGTACAATTCCAGTTTTTACCAAACGCTTTTGCGAGCGACATATCAAAAATTAAATTTGCCCCTCGCTCAAAAACGCCCTCTTTTTGTTTTGTTGCACCCCAAAAGGACAGAACTAATGTAAAATCTTTTGGAAGTTTAAAAGTATTATTCGAGTAATAATACAAATAGGTTTTTGTAGAATTAAACACTGCCGCAGGGTCTTCTATTTTATTTGTCGCGAAAATTAAAGAATTTGTATTTGTCCAAATTTTATAGGTAAATGGTACTGTAAATTCAATAGTATAACCTGATTCTTTTTGAAAATTTTTCTCCGTAAAAGTCAAAACATTGTTTTGATTATCAAAAATAAAATCAGCATAAATTGGATTTTTGTTTTGGTATAAAGTCAATTTTACAGATTTATCATGATACTGAAAAACCGTCGAAATTACATCGATAAAAGTTGGTCCTAAATTGATATTATTGCTATAAATAAAATACGGGTTAATATAGGTTGCAATCATACTCAAAGAAGAATAATTGGGTCTCGAAATACTTTTAGAATAATCTACACTTATACTTTTTGTACTGTCTATTGAAAAAGAAAACAGCGCTTTCGGGAAAAAATTTGTGTAGTTTTTATTTATTAACGATGAATTGTCTGTGCTGTATTTACTTTTGACATTTGTGTTTTCCATTCGCAATCCAATCGAAAAATCGATTTTTTTAATTTTTCCTGAAAGCTGTGAATAAGCACCTGAATTGATTTCTTTAAAATTATAATCGAAAGTCGTAGTTTTATTTTCATCATAATCAAATACATCATAATTAGATTTCGATTTTGCTGCAGAATAAAGTCCACCGTATTCCCAAGTCATTTCATTTTTAAACTTTTTTTCTAAATTAATGCGCCCCGAAAAAACATCAACATTAAATCTCTGATTCCTATTTTGTGATAATTCCAGCTCCGAATCATTAAAATTATTTTCGACTAAACTCCATAAATGCTGATTAAAATTGGAGCCCTGAATACCAACAAATAACTTTGTGTCAATCGCTTTAAGTCTTTTTGAATAATTCATAAATGAGTTAATAAAATTCTTTTCGCTGGAATTATCACTAAGTGTAAAAACATTATTTTGCTGATCTTGATTTTGGTTAAAAGTAAACGTATTGATATCAAAAGCATCTGCTTTCATTTTTCCATTTATATTCATTGAGAAATAATCCTCTTCATTTATTTTATAAAACAAACCGGTACCAAAAATATATTCTTTCACACGAGAAATTGCTGTAACATCATAATTAGAAACAATAGCTGCCTGCGGAATTTGATAAGCAATGCTATGATTCTCCCACGGATTTCTTCGGTTGTAATTGAAGTTGGCTTTCCATTCTAACTTATTCTTTTTAAAACTGGAATTAAAACCGATATAATTATTGTAATTCTTTTTAAAAGAAGCTGTTTCAGAAATATCCGTTTTAAACCCCTCTTTTCTGCTTAGTTTACGAGTAATTAAAATTACGGCGCGCCCCTCAGCTTCATACTTTGAAGAAGGATTTTTAATAATTTCAATTGTTTTGATATCGTCGACAGCCAAAGCATTCAAATCATTCATTCCTACTCTTTGATTGTCAATATAAATAAGCGGCGTTCCTTTACCAACAATCGAAATACTTTCGCGATCAGCACTTACTTGAACTGTTGGAAGTTTTGAAAGCAAATCAACAGGATTTGGAATCGAATTGTAAACCGAATTGGCAACGTCTACTTTTATATTTCCGTTTGCATTAGTAAACGTTTTTTTGTTTTGAGCGATAACAACTTCATCTAATTTATTAGAAATAGTATCCTTCGGAGTTTCCGTTTGTGCATATCCGGCCATCGAAAGGCAAAAAAGCAATAGCAATAAAATAATTTTTAAGAACAGGTACATTTTCATTCGTTAACAAGATTTTGGTTTAAGAGCTACAAAAGTGCTTCTAATACGGCGTTCTGAAAGTTAATTGGAGGTTAATGCGGCGTTAATGCTGAAATTGTAGCACAAAAGCTTTATTTTTGATTCGAATTCCCTTCTGTATGAAACAAAGAATCAATTTATTAATCACACTTTCTGTTGTCGCCCTGCTCGTTTTATCGGCGGTACAATGTTATTTGGTCAAAACCACTTACGATTTTAAAGTAGCGCAGTTTCACACCGAAATCAAGAATGAAATCGCTCGGATTTCAAATAATTACAGTGATATTGACTCCGTTATTGTCAGTAAAAAAGAAGCACTTTACAAAGGATTAGCTCAAAATTATATTCAAGGAAAAAAGACCAAATTTGAAATCAAAAACGGTATTCTTGGAAATCAATATCAAGACGCCTTAACACAGAAAATTCAACGCAAATTCGAAAGAGAATTACCCAATCTAAAAATTGATTTTGCGATTGTACTGAATAAATTTATATTGTATCAGAACACCAAAAATGCGGATACTATTTTCTCGGAAAAGCCTTTTATTCAAAACAAATTATACGGTAATCTGGCTTCGTTAAACCATGCTTTTCTAGTTCGGAGTTATGTCGGGACAACAAACGGATTGTACAAAAATCAGGATTATAAATTGCTGACCGAAGATTCGATGTACATTTCGGTAATCGACTGGGAAATGATTATTTTAAAACGAATGATCGGTGTGTTACTATTGTCGTTGTTTTCTATTCTTACCCTGATTACCCTTTTTGTCATTGCCATTAAAGCTTTAATTAAACAGAAAAAAGTAAACGAAGTTAAAACTGATTTTATCAATAATATTACACACGAACTCAAAACTCCTTTGGCGACTTTGAGTATTTCGACCAAAATTTTAGAACAGAAAAACATTCGGGAAAACGATGAGAATTTCAATGCAATTGTCAATACGATTTCACGTCAGAACAATCGTTTACAAAGTTTGATCGATCAGGTTTTGGCAAATTCTCTGGCAGAAAATGAAATCGAACTACAAAAAGAAAAAATAAATACCGAAGAATTTCTGCTTTCGATTATCGAAGATTTTAAAATCGGATATCCAAAAATTACGATTGAAACTGATTTTCAAATGCAAAAAACAGTTTTAGTTTTAGATAAATTTCATTTGACAACCGCAATTTTAAATGTTTTAGAAAATGCTGTAAAATACGGTTCCAGCCATATTTTGGTAAAAACCGGAAATATAGAAAATGAGTTTTCGTTAAGTATTCAAGATGACGGAATTGGGATTTCTAAAAACAAACAAGCGTTGCTTTTTGAAAAGTTTTACAGAGTCGAACAGGGAAATTTGCACAACGCAAAAGGCCTCGGATTGGGTTTGTATTACGTAGATCAGATTATAAAAGCACACCAGGGCTCTGTTAACGTTATTAGCGATTTAGGAAAAGGCGCTGTGTTTACTATTTTATTAAAAGCTTAATTACCATATTTTGAAAAAACTACTTTTAGCTGAAGACGATTTTGATTTTGCTGCGATTCTAAAACAATATTTAGAACTGCATCAATTTGAAGTAACCTGGGCAGAAAATGGCGAAATAGCATTAAACTATTTTAAAAACCAAACTTTTGACATTTGTATTCTGGATGTAATGATGCCAAAATTGGACGGATTTTCTCTGGCAGAAAAAATAGTTACAATCAATCCCGAAACTCCATTTATTTTTTTAACTGCAAGAAAGCTAACAGAAGACAAAATTATCGGATTGAAACTAGGCGCAGACGACTACATCGCGAAACCTTTTGAAGTAGACGAATTGATCTTGCGTTTGCAGAATATATTGAAGAGGATCGAACAAAAGAGAAGCCTGGACGGAAATAATGTTATCGAAATTGGCTCGTATATTTTTGATAACGAACGCTTAACTCTCAATAATAAAAATCATGTTCAACAGCTTACAGAGAAAGAAGCGTCTCTTATTGAATATTTATATCTAAACCACAACCAGTTATTAAAGAGAGATCAAATTTTAATGTCTGTATGGAAAAAAGACGACTATTTCTCCGGTCGAAGCATGGATGTTTTTATTAGCAGACTAAGAAAATATTTTAATTCAGATCCAAAAATCAAAATTGAAAGTGTTCGTAATATTGGTTTGGAATTTAAAATAGAAAAATCTTAATTTAAACGCTATTTAAGTCAATTTACACCAAAATACAAATGAATTAAAAGTCCGTATATGCCTGTGATATCGACATCTTTAAGCTCTCGAATAAGCTACTTCATAAAAGTTAATTCTGTTTCTTTTTTTTAATTCATTAGATTGGATAATTTATCTAAAACCAATTGATAGGTTGGTGTTTCAACTTCATATTTCAAACCCTCATCTACTACAAATTGAGTCAATGAAGCCAATTCTATATTTCTTCCGGCAAGCAAATCACGATGCATAGAGGAAGTAGTATCTGGTGGTGTTTTTTCGAGTTTCAGAATGGTTTGCATGATAATGTCATCCGGCAGATTTAGTCCTTTTACCGCTGCTATCATTGTAATTTCATTCATCAGGGAGACATATATATTTCTTGCTTCGCGGTTTTCTAAAATCTGTCCAATATTGTAATCTAAATAACAGGTTGCCGAAGCCAATACCGAAATAAACACAAACTTCTCCCAAACGGCATCTTCAATATTTTCAACCAAATGACTGTCTATCAACGCGTTTTTAAAGATCGTCTGTAAGGCTTTCATTTTAGAAACAGAAACACTGTAAGAACCAAAAAGCAATCTTTGCAGAGAGCCAACATTCTGAACAACACCGGGCGAAACAATCATCGAAAAAATATAAACACAGCCTTCCAAAACTTCATTGTCCGGAAAAAGAGCACTAATGCGTTCCGGAGCATCAACACCATTATACAAGGGAAGAATAACGGTGTTTTTAGTAATACACTTTTTTAAAGCCAGAAGACTTTCTTCAATATCATAAGTCTTTGTGGCGCAAATTAAATAATCCAGTTTGCCAATAAGCTCAGGATCATTGGAGACCACTTTCGGAAAAACAACCGTTTCAGATTCCTTCGTAATAATTTTCAATCCCGATTCCGCCACTACTCTAAGTGTTTCTCCACGGGCAATAAAAACTATTTCTATTTCTTCAGAGTCCTGATACGCTTTCGCCAAAAGTCCCCCGAAATAACCTCCTACACCACCCAGTCCTAAAATTCCAATTCTTGTTTTCATTATTGTTTGTTTTTATGCCACGAATTGCACTAATTAAACGAATTAAATTCCAAATAACACTTAACGCTTACCGTAAACTTTCCTTTATCAAAATTAAAAGAATGAGAAAAAAGAAAGAAAAAAATCCGTACTAAATCCGCGTTTTCGCATCAGCGAATCAGCCTCATCCGCGTCCCATCATCATTCCTCCAAAAAAGGCTCCAAATTCAACTCCATAAAATCACGTTCGCTCTTAGAAATCACTATTGTTGCCACCGTATTCCCGATTAAATTAGTAATCGCTCTGGCTTCACTCATAAATTTATCAACCCCTAGCAAAAAAGCCAGCCCTTCCACCGGAATTTTATGAATCGCTGTCAACGTCGATGCCAAAACGATAAAACCACTTCCGGTCACTCCGGCAGCACCTTTAGACGTAATCATCAGGATACCGATAACGCTCAGAATCTCAAAGAAACTCAAATGAACATCGTACAACTGCGCCAAAAAAATTACAGACATCGACAAATAAATCGAAGTCCCATCCAGATTAAAAGAATATCCCGTCGGAATCACCAATCCTACCACCGATTTACTGCAACCCATTCGTTCCAGTTTAACCATAATACTAGGCAAAGCAGCCTCCGAAGACGAAGTTCCAAGAACCAATAAAAGTTCCTCTTTAATGTATTTTAAAATTGATAAAATACTGATTTTATAATATTTCAATATACTCCCCAAAATCAAAAACACAAATAAAAACATCGTCGTATAAACACACAACATCAACTTCCCAAGCGGGATCAGCGTTTGTAATCCAAATTTACCAATTGTATATGCCATTCCTCCAAAAGCCCCTAGCGGAGCGAGATACATCACATATTTCAAACCGGTAAAAACTACTTTTGAAAATCGTTCTAAAACCAAAATGGTCTGTTCGCGTTTTTGGTAAAAATTCAAGGCAATACCACAAACAATGGCAGCTACCAAAACCTGAAGTGTGAAATTTGAAAGGAAAAATTTTAACCACGAAAAGTTTTCCGCCGCATGATTGGTATACTGGCTTGCATCTTGCAAAGCCAATCCGGTTTTATCTATTTTACCCGGTTTAAAAATATAAGCAATCGCAACACCAATGGCCAAAGCAACGGTTGAAACTACTTCAAAATAAGCTAATGCTTTCACACCAATCCGACCGACTTTTTTAAGATTCCCCATTCCGGAAATCCCCAAAACGATCGTCAAAAATATAATCGGACCTATAAAAAGTTTAATAATATCGACAAAAGTCTTGCCGACAATTTCCATTTTCATTCCGTTTTGCGGTGAAAAATGACCGAGTAAAACTCCGGCAATAATGGCAATCAAAACCCAAAAGGTCAGATTGGTTACAATGGCAAAAAAAGTACTTTTTTTAGGTTTATTTGGAAGATTCGGAGTAATTATATTCATGAAGTTTAGTTAGATAGTTTCACAAATATATAAAAAATGCAGACCTATAAGCCGGATTCTGTCTCTGATAAATCAGAGCCTTATCATTTATCTAGGCTTACAATTACTCATAAGCTCGAGCTACCTACCCTTCAACAACGGACGAGAAGCCCTTAAATGCTGATATACTTGGTATTTCACCGCATAGAGTTTACCTGTTTTCACTACAGCATTACCTGTACATACTTTCTGCTGCACTTGTCCTAACGTTATTACTAACGCCGACGGGTGTTACCCGCTATGCTTCTCTGTGGTGTCCGGACTTTCCTCCCCTCACCTAAGCGAGCGACGATAAGGCGGTCTGCGGGGCAAAAGTAGCGATTTATAATCGAAGAATCCCGCTTTTAAAATTTAGATTTTCACACTAAATTCACAATGTTTTAATTTTAAATTGGTTATCTTTAAAATCCATAATTTTTAAATTCAGTTATCATGATTAGAATGTATCATTACGCAACTGTTTCAAAAGCTTTAGATCAATTGAATGAAAAAGGATTCACCTTTGACTTTAATCTAAACTCAGACGCAATTAAAAAAAATCCTGAAAAATTTGAAATTGTACATGTGTATCGATACGAAGGGGAATCTGACCCGGGCGATGAGGCAGTTGTTTACGGAATAAAATCAAATTCAGGTAAAAAAGGAGTATATGTATCCGGGTTTTCGGCGGATTCCGATTCCGAAACCGTACAGATCTTACTCGATTTAAGCATAAAAGGCAGGTGATTTTAAAAGAACCATTATTATAATTTTCAGAAGCTATTCCCGCTGTCTGCTGTATCTTTTGTGTCGAACCCCGCCACAAAAGGATGCCGCTCCCATCAGGGCTAAGGCTTCTTGTTTTCAGGAGAAAAAGTTTTTTGTATAGTTATTTAAACCGCAAGGAGCACGAAGATTTCGCAAGGGACGTAAAATGTGGCAATGTGCGAATGAGTCAATGTGGCAATGTGAGAATGTGGTAATGCAAAAAATTAAAAGTTGAAAATCAAAAGTTGAAGATCAAGAGTAAAATTCGAAATGTAAAAATCAGTAATCAGATCTTTTTTTTTTAACTCCAACTACACCACTACACAAGTGTCACCCTGAGCGAAGTCGAAGGCTCATGAAACCAAAATTTCTATTTAACTCAATTATACTTCAAACTTAAATTTTCAATAATAAAATCAATTGCAATTTTAACTTTTTCCGGTTTTGTCAATCTTATAATTTTCTTTTTAAAATCTCCTTTTTCATCTATCATATTAATCGTAAAACAAGCGACGGAATAATTTAAGTTTGGCTCCCAATTATTTAATCCCCTTCTTCTATTCGAATAATTATAGCTCGTTGAAAGCTTTCCTTCTCTTACTGATAATCCATCGTCTTCCGCTGTTTGCAATAATTCTCCCTTTAAAACCAACCCAAACAAAAAGATCGCTGTATACAAATTATTATTTTTTATGTACAAGCCTTTCCTTGTAAGCAACAGGGCAAAGAATAAAATAATGAAAAGAAACAAAGCAACTTTTCCATAAACGTAACTTCCTAACTGCAATGAATTAAGCATTACAAGCAAAACCATTACACAACAAAAAGTTAGAATAATCAAATTTTGAAATTGCTTGAAATCTAAATTACGCTCTAATACAACTTTCATTTAAAAATATTTTTTTTAGTTAATTTATGGTAACCCATGCTTCGACTTCGCTCAGCATGACAACTACATTTACTTTTTTGTCTAGCTACAAATACTACATCTCTTAAAAAAATCATACCCCAAACTTCACAATCAAAGGTTTATGATCGCTATACATTCTCCAATCTTCATAACTTCCTACTTCAACACTTTCTAAAACTTCTATAAAATCATTCGAAGCAAAACAATAATCCAGATGGTACGGTTTATTTTCATGACGATACAAAAACAAAGTCGGATGTATTTCTTTTCCCTGTTCCTGATTAAAGAATTTATGATATACGCTAAATATATTTTTGGAAGCCAATTTACTCACAACAGCTGAGTGATTCCCTTCTCTTCTTGGTTTATCCCAAATGGTGTTGCTGTTAAAATCTCCAACTAACATCGTTTTGGTTCCAGACAATAGTTTTTCATAATAATTAATCGCTTTCCAAACCTGAGTTACATATTGCCCGTCTTTATCTTGGGGGTTGTTTGCCCAAACAGCAAATAAAACAAAATCTACTTTTCCTTTGGTAACTGCAATGGGCAACACATTTTTGAAATCAGGATTATGACAATCCAGCAATTCAAATCTATACGCACTATACGAAAAAACGCCAAGTCCTTTGTGTTGATTTGTACCGTACCAAAGTATATCAGTCGGAATCGGAACGTCTTTGGGAAATTTTAATCTTTCGATATTTTCACATTCGGGAATTACCAGAATATCCGGTTGATGAACCAAAATAAATTCCGCTTTTTTTCTGAAAGCCATATTACAATTCCAGGTTATGATTTTCATTTCAACTTTGTTTTTATTCTATTTTTTGATTCAATTCAAATAAAATATAAGGTCCGTTTTCGTTCTCATTCCAAGCTTTTTCAACAAACCCTACTTTTTTATAAAACGAAATTGCCTCAGTATTTTTCTCCAGACATTTTAGTACAAGTGGAAATTTGGCTTTCTTTACCACTTCATTCAAAAGTCTTTTTCCGATTCCAAGTTTATGAAATGCCACATCGATATATAAATGGTGAATAAAATTGTCTCGCATCCAAACCGAAATAAATCCGATTACTTTTTCGTCGTACAAGGCAGTCAAAATATATTCTCCTTTCGTCTGAGCATCAAAATCCAATAAATCGAATGTTTCGGGATCGGCCCAAACAAAAGTTTCCTGACGCACTTTCATAAATAATTGGCGTAATGCGTCTAAATCCCCTTTCCTGAATTCGATAATATTTAATCTATCTGTCATAAAAAAACATTAATTGGGCGAGTAACTTGTTTTTACCATCGTCCGGTCTTCAATATTTCCGAGTAAATCTCCAAACTTAGCACTGGTTTGTTTTTTTATCTCAATCCATTCTTTATCGGCTTTAAAACCTTCCCATGCTTTTTTCATTGTAGCTTCATCGGGCCATTCCAAAAGATAAACAAATTCGGTTTTACTATCCGATTTTGATTCCCAGATTGAATTGATCTTAAAATTATATTTCTTCATAATCACCATCGCGTGATCTCTGAAACGATCGTGAAAATCTTTTTTATTTTTTTCAAAAATTTCATAAACACGCAATTGGTAAATTGGACTTGCATTTGCTTTTTGTGCTTTTACTCCAAAAGAGATCAGGAATACTAAAATCAAAAGATGTAGTTTCATTTCGTTCTTATTAAAATTTAGTTTCTAAAACAACCCGGGCTATTAGACAATAAAATTAATCCTTTTTTCATTACAATAACAAATCCAAATTTGAATTACTGCCCACCATAATCAACTGATTTAGAAATAAAGTTGCTCCAGCTTTTCCTAAATCTCGCTTTCGAAAATTTGGCTAAAGCCAAGAATTCTTTCATCTCCTTTCCGTTAGGTTAAAACCAACGGCTATTCAAAAAAACATTGCTTTTAATCTTGTAAAACTGAATTTACCTCTAAAAACAAACTTGAATTTATCTAATTCGCTTGCTGACAAATGATAAAACCTACAGTCGTTCAAACACTTAAAATCTTTCAATTTTTAAATTTTTAAATCATTAAATTATACCCTATATTTGCTATCGAATAATAAAGGAATATGGAACAATTTGTAGTATCGGCTCGTAAATACCGTCCGCAGACATTTAAGGATGTTGTGGGACAGAAAGCCATTACCAACACTTTGCTGAATGCCATAGAAAGCAATCACTTAGCTTCTGCTTTATTGTTTACCGGACCACGTGGAGTTGGTAAAACAACCTGCGCCCGTATCCTGGCCCGAAAAATCAATCAGCCCGGATATGATGATCCTAACGAAGATTTTGCTTTTAACGTTTTTGAGTTAGATGCGGCTTCAAACAACTCGGTTGACGATATTCGTAGTCTGATTGATCAGGTTCGAATCCCGCCACAAACCGGACAATACAAAGTCTATATCATTGACGAGGTTCATATGTTGTCTTCGGCAGCTTTTAATGCTTTCCTGAAAACATTAGAAGAACCCCCAAAACATGCTATTTTTATTTTAGCAACAACTGAAAAACATAAAATCATTCCAACGATTTTATCGCGTTGTCAGATTTTTGATTTCAAAAGAATTACGGTTAAAGACGCCAAAGAACATTTAGCAGAAGTAGCCGCAAGTCAGGGAATCAATTTTGAAGATGATGCTTTGCACATTATTGCTCAAAAAGCAGATGGTGCAATGCGTGACGCTTTATCTATCTTTGACCGTGTGGTTTCTTTTTGCGGAACGAATTTAACACGTCAGGCTGTAACCGAAAACCTAAACGTTTTAGATTACGAAACGTATATTTCGATTACCGATTTACTTTTAGAGAATCAGATTCCGGAACTTTTATTAGCTTACAACGACATCCTTGCAAAAGGTTTTGACGGACATCATTTTATTGCGGGATTGGCTTCGCATTTCAGAGATTTACTGGTAAGTAAAACTCCGGCTACCATCGCTTTACTTGAAGTGGGTGAACAGGCACAACAAATGTATGGCGTACAATCTCAAAAATGTTCTCAGGACTTTTTATTAAAAGGAATTGACATTGCAAACGACTGTGATTTAAAATACAAACTAAGTCAGAATCAACGTCTTTTAGTTGAATTATGCTTGATGCAATTGGCCTCTATCAACTTTGATGGAGAAAAAAAAAAGCTGAGCAATTCATAATTCCACCCGTTTACTTTAAAAACGGAGGTTATTCTATTGTTGAAGTTCCATCAGCTAAGGCTGAAATTCCAAATAATAAATCCCAAATTCCAAATTCTGAGGAGAAAATTGGCACTGACACTGTTGGTATCGAAACTCCTAAAGCTGAAGGCAATACTGCCAACACACCTCCTGTAGTTCCGAAAACGGAGGCCAACACTGAAGTTAAAGTTTCTGCTTTTTCATTATCCAGCATTCGCAAGAAAAAGGAAATGGAAGAAAGCAGTAAATCTTATGTAAAACCTTCTACAACCTTACCGACAGAAGAATTCACAGAAACCGAAATGTTATTGCATTGGAACAAATATGCAGAACGTTTGGGTAGTAAAGGTCTTAAAATCATGGAATCGTTATTGTTAATTAACGATCCGACTTTAAACGGAACAGTAATTACGCTTGAATTGCCTAACGAAGGTTCAAAATTAGATTTTGAAGGTCAGATTCATGGGCTTTTAGGGCATTTAAAAGGACATCTACACAATCACGATATTACAATTGAAGTTGTAGTAAACGAAACAATCGAAAGCAAACGTAGTTTTAACGATCAGGATCGATACAATCGTTTATTAGAAATAAACCCAAACATCGAACTTTTACGTTCTACATTTGGATTGGATTTACACACTTAGTATATTTTTTTTTGAACACGAATTTCACGAATTTTCACGAATTGTTTTTTTTTAATCTTTGCGCATAAGAATTAGTGCTAATTCGTGAAATTCGCGGCAAACTCAGTAGATATGCCTAATGTAAAAATCCGTTAAGGTTTTTCACCACGAATTACACCAATTTCCTCGAATTGTTTTTTTAATCTTTACGTATAAAAATTAGTGCTAATTCATGAAATTCGTGTCAAACTCAATAGATATGCTTAATATAAAAATCTGTTAGACTTTTTCGCCACGGATTACACCAATTTTCGCGAATTGTTTCTTCCTCTTTTCGAGTAAAAGATTAGCGCAAATTCGTGTAATTTTCATAAGCAAAAAAATTAGTGCTAATTCGTGAAATTCGTGTCAAACTCAGTAGATTTGCTAAATATAGAAATCTGTTAGACTTTTTCGCCACGAATTACACCAATTCTCGCGAATTATTTCTTCCTCTTTTCGAGTAAAAGACTAGCGCAAATTCGTGTAATTTTCATAAGCAAAAAAATTAGTGCTAATTCGTGAAATTCGTGTCAAACCTTTTTCCTCTAAACCCAAATCATCTATTCTTAACTCCTAAATCATAAACTTTTTGGAGCCATTTTGCCCTTTGAAGTTCATTGGCAGATTTTACTATTCCTATATAAGTAACTTTTACCGGTTTTACTCCGCAGAATTCCAGTGTTGATTTTTTCAACTGATTGACACTTGGTCTTCCGTAAAACAAGCGGTAATACCAACCCGGCTGATCCAGAGTTGTGATGATATGTGCCGTTTTCCCTTTTAGGAGTTTATCCCACCAAACGGAATTTTCTTTGTATTGAAAAGCCATTCCCGGCAAAAACAATCGGTCAATAAATCCTTTTGTGATCGCAGGTAAACCTCCCCACCAAACAGGATGTACCCAAACCAGATGGTCTGCTTTTTGAATTTTCTTCCAGGCTTCGAGTAAATCCGGTTCTAATTCGGTTCTTTTCTGATAACCGAATTGCAGGTTTGGATTAAACTTTAAATCGGCAATTGTAATGGTTTCTACTGAAGTTTGAGATTGTAACGCTCCTTTTTCGTAAGCATCGGCGATTGCAAAATTAAAACTCTTGGAATTGGGGTGTCCGTTGATAATAAGTATATTTTTCATCTTTGATTAGCTTATTTTTATATTAATTGTACTGTAATTATGTAATGCCTCATAAACTTCTTGTGGCGAATGTATTTGATGACTAAAGTAAATTCCATTGGGCAAAGCGGTACTCAACATCTTTTCTATATGTAAAACGGTAGAAAATGCAGTCAACTCGGCCTGACCTTTAACACTTTGCAAACTGACTTTTTTTGTTCCGGTATTTGTTCCGGTATTTGTTCGGACATTGATTTCAAAAACAGTTTGATCTCCGTTACCACTAGATCCAAACAGCAATTGTCTTTCTTTTAAAGACAGGATGTTAAAAATCTTTAGCGATTGAAAATACCCCATTAAACTGGTAACAAACTTAGAACTGTAAGTCATTTTTACGGAAACGGTTGGTATTTTTTCGATTTGATTTAAGATAAACAAATCCGGAACGTCCAGATTATAAACCATCCGTTTTCCTAATCCGAATGAGAAATTAAATTTTTCAGCATCCAGAAAATGCTTGACTTTTTGAGGTTCATTATTTTTATAAGAAGTAAATGGCTTACATACATTTTCAGCCAAAAAATGGGCAGAACTTTTCCCAGCTAAATCTTTTATGGAATAATAAATATACAAATTTACTTCTGTGATTTCACGCTTATCCGGCGCTATAAAATCGACTAAACTCCCCACAATTCCACTCATCCAGCCGGAACTAAAAACAATATGGCTATTTGTATTTTGGTTATCGTCTTGAGCTAAATCATGCGCCACAATTAAATCCGGAGTTGGTTTTGTAATATCAATGTAATCCAGTTTGTTTGCTATTGCAAACTTTAAAATTTCATTGTTACGATCTTTTGTACACAATACAATCAAATCGATTTTATTATCCAGAACACATTTAAAAGTTTTTGGATTGGTCACATCAATAACCAAATCCTGCGTGGTATTTCCTAATTGGCGGCTTCCTACAAACAGGTTATAATCAGGATTTCTCTTTTGAAGAATGCGCAGTATAACTTTGCCTACCAATCCTGTTCCACCAATTACTAAAATGTTTTTTCTCATCATTACTTATTGTTTTGAACAAAAATAATGGCGAACTATACCTCATCTACTGGACAAATGTCCTATAAAACCGCTTTCCGAATGCGACTTAAATGCCTTGGCGTAACTCCTAAAAAAGAAGCTAAATACTGTAATGGAATTAACTTGATATAATTGGGATGGTTTTTAGAAAGTGTTTCGTAACGCTCTTTTCCGGTAAGTTTTTGAAAAGATAAAATGCGTTGTTCTAAACTTATATACTGCATTTGAGCAATAATGCGTCCGACTTTTTGCCAATGAATACTATTTTCATAAAGCTGTTCTATAGTATCGTGACTTATCACTTCGAGTTCAGTATCAAATAAGGCCTGAATATTTTCTTCTGTTGGTTGCTGCGTAATAAGACTGGTAAAAGCAGTCATAAATTCATTCTCGAATGTAATGCAATTGGTGATTTCTTCACCTTCTGTGTTGATATAAAACGAGCGTAAAGCTCCTGATTTTATAAGAACAATTTCTTTAGCAATTTGATTTTCCTGAATTAAAAAGTCTCCCTTTTTTAATCTTTTTTTGGTAATTAAATCGTCCAGCTTGTCCAATTCGTGTAGCGGTAAAATCTGAAGAGATTGAAATGTTGATTTCATGGTATCGAATTGTGAGTAAAAGATTTTCCTAAAAAATAATCAACGCTTGCTGGTCTGTTTAAGTTTCAAATTACAGAAAAGTTACAGTTGATTTTGATCAAAATTAAACAGATTTTCTTCAGGTAAACAATGGCATCTATGTTTATATTACAAAATGAGCTCTATCTTTTTTTAAATACAAAAAATCCGTTTTTATCAGCGTTTTTACCATTGCAAATCCGCATGATCCGCGTCCAATTCAAACAGCTGTTGCCACTTAATTTTATACATGGATTAAACAGATTCGTTATAGCGAAGACACGAATTAAAGCGAGTTTAAAGTTCTTTCTAATAAAATTTAAACAGGCGTTATGAGTCTATTGTTTTTTCGGCTGAGTTAAAAACATTCTCAATTCTTCTGTCCGGAATCAACCATAAAAAAGCTACCGTCAGATAACACCCTCCGGAAATCCATTCGCTATAAAACGAAGAAACTATACCGATGAAGTATAAAACTACAGAAGCTTTCCCTTTTAAATCTTTTCCCAGCGCTTTACTTAACGAAGAATCTTTTCCTTCTACCTGAATGATATTATTTTGAAGTATGTTGTACGCTATCGCACAGAGCATCAGAATGACTCCGTATAATGCTAAGGAAGCTTTTGCAAAATTATGTTCTCCCATCCAACCCGTTGAAACCGGAATCAATGACAACCAGAAAAGCAAATGCAGGTTGCTCCAAAGCACTTTTCCATTCACTTTCGACAATCCATGCACTAAATAATGATGATTGTTCCAATAAATTCCGACATAGATAAAACTTAAAACATAACTTAAAAACTTTGGAATAAGTGGTTTTAAATCTGCAAACTCATGGCCAGCGGGAACTTTAATTTCCAAAATCATAATCGTTATAATAATGGCCAGCACACCATCACTAAAAGCTTCCAGTCTTGTTTTATTCATTGCCATATAGGTTTTGGGTTATCTTATTTTACTGATGTTTTTAAAAATTTCGCCACGAATTTCGCGAATTTACACTAATTTTTTGTTTAATTTAAAATGCCAATTTTTACAAATTGGCATTTTCTAAATTATACTATTACTTCTTTTTACTTGCGTCTTTTTTTTTAAAAAAACTGACCTATTACGCACTAAATTTTACCGTAGTACATTGCTTTTACGATTCCGTCAGAAAGTCCGATTTTTGGGACATAGATTTGACGGGCACCACTCCATTTCATTGCATTCAGATAAATTCTTGTTGCGGGAATAATTACGTCGGCACGATCGGAGTTTAATCCTAATTCTGCAATTCTCTGCTCGTACGTTAATGAATTTAAAAAGGCGTATTGTGAATTGATGTAAATATACGAAAGCGGTTTTTCCTGTTGCTTTCCGGACATTTTAAACAATTTATTGATGTTTCCACCGGATCCGATAAGTGTAACTTCTTCGTAACCTTCGGTATTGGTTTTGATCCATTTTTCGATTTCATCCCAAACGACATCGCAAACCATATTATTCAGCAAACGAACGGTTCCTGCTTTGAATGATCTTGAATTAATCATTTTTCCATCAGAAAATAATGTGAATTCTGTACTACCACCGCCCACATCTACAAAAAGATAGGTTTCATCTGTTTTTAATAAATGGTGCAAATCTGTCGAAGCAATTATGGCTGCTTCTTTTTTACCGTCTATAATCTCGATTTTTATATCGGCTTTTTTCTTAATCAAAGCCACAACTTCTTTGGCATTATAGGCCTCACGCATTGCCGAAGTTGCAAACGCCATATAGCGTTCTACTTTATGTACTTTCATCAAAAGACTAAATGCTTTCATAGCATCTACCATTCGATCTATATTCTGTTCTGAAATTTCTCCAACTGTAAAAGCATCCTGTCCCAAACGAATCGGAACACGAACAAGCGAACTTTTATTAAATTGTGGTTCTTTGCCATCTTGTTCTACAACATTCGATATCAGAAGCCTCATGGCATTCGATCCAATATCAATCGCTGCGTATTTTTTTATACTAATCATGCTCCCTTTATGATTTGAAATTGTTTTTGTGTTTTGTGTTAACTAATTTTTTGCGGAATTTTTTCGATTTTCTCAATTTTGTGCTGGTAATATTTATAGGTTTCAAGCTGTGCTCTGAATGGAGCATGGTGATTACGAGCTTTATACTTATTGTCTAGTTTATAGGAATGATATCTCACTTTTACATTTCCTTTCCAGGCAATATTAAAATTATCAATTAGTTCTTTTTTGATTTCAAGATCATAAATCGGACAAGTTACTTCTACTCGTCCATCGAGGTTTCTGGTCATAAAATCTGCTGATGAAATGTAAACCTCTGTTAATCCTGCATTTCCAAAAATATAAACTCTTGAATGTTCTAAATAATTATCTACAATACTGATTGCTTCGATATTCTCACTCATTCCCGGAATCCCCGGTATTAATGAGCAAATTCCTCTTACCTGAAGCTGAATTTTCACACCTGCATTACTTGCTTCGTATAATTTATCGATCATTTTAAAGTCCGACAAACTATTCATTTTTAACTTGATATGTGTTTTTCTACCGGCTAACGCATGTAAAATTTCACGGTCTATCAATTTTATAAATTTTGTCCTTGTATAATGTGGTGATACAATTAAATGTTTGTATCGGTGAACTCTGTAATTGATATCAAAAAATTCGAATATTTTTGAAATGTCTTTCAAAATACCGGGATGACAGGTAAACAACGTTACATCGGTATAAATTTTTGCCGTCGATTCGTTGAAATTTCCGGTAGAAATAAATCCGTAACGACGGGTTTTACCTTCTTCAACTCTCTCGATGACACATATTTTACTGTGCACTTTAAGACTTTTGATACCGAAAATAAGTTCGATGCCTTCCGTCTGCATTTGTTCGGCGTACGAGATATTACTTGCCTCATCAAAACGAGCCTGAAGTTCAATCTGTACTACTACTCTCTTACCGTTTTTTGCCGCATTGATCAAGGAACTAATAATCTGCGAATTCTTAGCCAAACGATATAACGTAATTTTTATACTTACTACTTTTGGGTCTAATGCGGCTTCACGCAAAAATTTAGTCAGATACGAAAACGACTGATAAGGAGCGTGCAACAAATAATCTTTTTTACCAATCTTCTGCAGTATACTTCCTTCAAGACTCAATCCCGGAATGGGCAAAGGATCATTGGTTTTATACAACAAATCATATCTTCCGAGATTTGGAAAACTCATATAATCACGGCGATTATGATATCTTCCACCGGGAATTATACTGTCTGTTTCCACAATTTTCATTTTATCTAAGAAGAAACGTAATGTATCGTCTTCGATTAAACTATCGTAAATAAAACGAACCGGTTCTCCTATTCTTCTGTCTTTTACCGATGTAGCAATTTTTTCGAGCATACTTTTGCTCAAATCACTATCGATGTCTAATTGCGCGTCACGCGTAATTTTGATCATGTGGGCAGAGACACTTTTATAATCGAAAATATTGAAAATATTACTCAGGTTATGACGGATTACATCATCGATTAAGATCACATATTGTTTATCGTCATTGGAAGGTAATACCACAAATCTGTTTATCGTTTTAGGAATTTCAACAACCGCATATCGAACTTCATCATTGGTGTTCATCTCTAAACGAATGGCCAAATACCCTAAAGTATCTTTCAAAACCGGAAACTCTGCTAAATCATTCAGGATAATAGTAACTAATTCGGGGCTTAATTTTTGAGTGAAAAAGTCTCTCAGAAAATGTTCCTGTGCTTCTGTAATCTGATTTTCGTTGATAATAAAGATATTTTCGGCTTCCAGTTCGGCTTCAATATTTCCTAAAATGCGTAAACTTTCTGATTGTTGCTGAATTACAATTTCAGTGATATCCTTAATTAACTGATGGGCAGAGACTCCGCCTAGATATTTTTCACCAGAAATACCCGAAAGACTTAGTCTTCTGATTGCGGCATAACGAACTCGAAAAAATTCATCTAAATTGTTCGAAAAAATTCCAACAAAACGCAACCTGTCTAAAAGTGGAACGGTATTATCTCCTGCTTCCTGAAGTACTCTTGCATTAAACGCTAACCAACTTTTTTCTCTATCGATATATTTCTGTTCGTACACTATATTTTTTTTAAATCTTTGGGGAAAATTGTTTTATGTGTTCTGCCTTTATTGATCGTATCCCAGCTTTCTGAATCAAACTTTAGCGATACAAATCCTGAGGTGGGAACATTTTCTATAAAAACATCCCCAAATTTATTAACAAAATTTGTAATAGCCTCGTTATGTCCGAAAAGAATAACACTTTCGAAACTATTATCGCACAATTTGATCACTTTTTCAAGTTGTTTATCATCAAAAGTATAAAGATCGTCCTTGTACACGATACTTTCTATGGGATAGGAGATGTTTTGAGCAAAAATTAGAGCCGTTTCAGAAGCACGAGCGGCCGTACTACTCCAAATAATATAAGTCTTGGGCAAAAAATTAGAAATAATTCCAGATACTTCATGAGCATCTAAAATTCCTCTTTTCATTAAAGGTCTGTCAAAATCTTTTAAAGGAGCTTCCCAACTGGATTTTGCATGTCGTATCAAAATTAAATTTTTCATAAGCGGAAGGATTTACAAACATCATAAAAAGAGATTCATTTTTATTGAAGTTCTAATTTACAAAAGAAATTCTAAACACTAACTTTTTTTTAATTCTGTTAACATTTGAAGAAAATTTTAACACGAAAAAAAATCAGTTAAATCCATCATAGAAAAAACATGCTTCTTTTTCCCTTTAACAAAAAGTGCACTTCATCCGTCAAAACTGTCACTTAGTCGATATTATACATATCACATAAAATCAGCCAATTAATTGATTATTGAATATTTTTAAAGGTTATTTTTTTATGTTTTTAACCAAAAAAGCAAAGAAATCGTACATTAATTTTTGCCAAAAACTACAAAAAACACCCCCTATTTTCACAAATTCTGACCAAAAAAAGACATTTCAACGAGTTTTTAGGTTAGTTACAGAGAAAAAAAATCTATTAAAAAGAGACTATATAACTTTGATTCTGTTAAAACTATAAAAATTTCACAAAATACGAAGTCAAATCTATGGAGGCTCAAAAATCGTAGGTAATAGAGATAGCAAATTATACTTATAAAAGAGCCGAAATAAAATTTTACTAAAAATAGTACTGTAGAGGAACAAACAATTTTTGAAATTAAAGATTAAAGACCATGAAAAAAATTACTTTAACCACTATTTTGGGATTACTATTTTTCTTTACAGAGCTATCTGCCCAAGAAATAAATGTTCCTATCAGAATCGGAAATACTATTACCAAAAATAAATCTGCTGCTAAGAGTAATGTAACTGCTAAAAGTAGTGCGACTGCGTTGGCGGCACTGGCTGCAGTTGGATCTATAGATGTAGCAAATCCCGCTGCCGGAAATAATGGTTATACTGCAGATGGATTAGTGCGTAACATACTAACTTCGGGCTGTTTAAGCATTAGCAATGTCCGATTCGGTTATTATAAAAAAAATGGAAACAATTGGGATTGGACTAATCATACGTGGTCTTCAACCGCCGGTGACCGACAATTGGGATACTTTAATAAATCTACTTCGACATTTCCTATTGATGAAGGTCTTTTAATTGCAACAGGAAAAATAAGCTCTGCTATGGGGCCTAATACGTTTACAAATAAATCAGATTCAATGGTTAGCGAGGCCAGCGATCCTGATTTAACTAATATATCAGGTCAGACCATGCGTGATGCTGCTATATTGGAATTTAATTTTGTTCCTGATGGAAATTTGGTTGAGTTCAAATTTGTTTTTGCCTCAGAGGAATATCTGGAATATGTTAATACGCAATTTAACGATGCTTTTGGTTTTTTCTTAAGCGGACCCGGAATAGCCGGAACTTACACCAATAATGCTGTAAACCTTTCTCAATTACCAAATGGTGATACCGTTACGATCAACAACATTCACTCTTCCGGAGTTAATGTGAACGGTGTTGCTTTCCCTGATAAAAATGTCGCTTATTACCTAAACAATCCACCTGCTTCACTAGTAATGGAGTATGATGGATCTACAACAGTTCTTACCGCAACATATCCGGTTACACCTGGTCAAACTTATAAAATTAAAATGGCTATCGCCGATGCATCAGATCAATTATATGATGCAGGTGTATTTCTAAAAGCAAGAAGTTTTGCCACAAATACTTTAGTAATTACAAATCCTGCAGGTGTATGTTCTCCAAACACCGTAAATATTACTGCTGCGGCAGTAACTGCAGGAAGCACTGCCGGACTAACCTATACGTATTGGAGAGATGCAGCTGCTACAATTCCTTACACTACTCCTACTGCAGCAACTGCAGGTACTTATTATATTAAAGGACAAAACCTTGTGTCAGGTTGTTCAGACATTAAACCTGTAGTGGTAACTGTTAGTAATATTGTTGTAACAGAAAACGTTGCTTCACATGTTGATGTAAAATGTTTTGGGCAAAGCACGGGGGCTATTACACTTAACAATCCTACCGGTGGTGTTGCTCCTTATACTTATTCATGGAAAAAAAATGGAGCTGCATTTGCAGGAACAACTCAAACCATAACCAACTTAGGAGTTGGAACATACGAAGCAACTGTAACAGATGCAAGCGGATGTAAAGGTGTTATTTCTGTAGTTATAACGCAGCCAAATGCCGCTCTGGCTTTGGCAGCTTCTTCTAAAACAGATGTTACTTGTTTTGGTGCCAGCACCGGAACCGTAACTGCAGGCGCCGTGACAAACGCAGTTGGAACTATTACGTACTCTTGGAAAAACAGCTCTAATACAGTAGTAGGAACAACAGCAACAGTATCAAATTTGCCTGCCGGAACTTATACTTTAACTGTTACAGATACTTGTTCGTCTCAATCCAATTCCGTTACAATCGGGCAACCGACTGCCGCTCTGACTTTGGCAGCTTCATCTAAAACAGATGCAGCTTGTTTTGGTGCCAGCACCGGAACTATAACTGCAGGTGCGGTTACAAACTCCGTCGGAACGGTAACGTACTCGTGGAAAAACAGTTCTAATACAGTAGTAGGAACGACAGCGACAGTGTCCAATCTTCCTGCGGGAACTTACACTTTAACTGTAACGGATTCTTGTTCTTCTAAAACCAATACAGTTACCATCGGACAACCGAGTGCAGCTTTGGCTTTAGCAGCTTCATCTAAAACGGATGCAGCATGTTTTGGCGCAAGCACCGGAACAGTTACTGCGGGTGCGGTGACAAATTCCGTTGGAACGGTAACGTACTCGTGGAAAAATAGCTCAAATACAGTAGTAGGAACAACAGCAACAGTTTCAAATCTTCCTGCCGGAACTTATACCTTAACTGTTACAGATTCTTGTTCTTCTCAAACCAATTCCGTTACCATCGGGCAACCGAGTGCGGCTTTGGCTTTGGCAGCTTCTTCTAAAACAGATGTTACTTGTTTTGGTGCCAGTACCGGAACTATAACTGCGGGTGCGGTTACAAATTCCGTTGGAACTGTAACTTTCTCTTGGAAAAACAGTTCTAATACAGTAGTAGGAACGACAGCAACAGTTTCGAATCTTCCTGCTGGAACTTATACCTTAACTGTTACAGATTCTTGCTCTTCTAAAACTAATTCTGTTACTATCGGACAACCGAGTGCAGCTTTGGCATTAGCAGCTTCCTCCAAAACTGATGTCGTTTGTTTCGGAGCGAGTACGGGAACAATAACTGCGGGTGCGGTGACAAACTCCGTTGGAACAGTAACTTTCTCTTGGAAAAACAGCTCTAATACAGTAGTAGGAACAACAGCAACAGTATCAAATCTTCCTGCTGGAACTTATACTTTAACCGTTACAGATTCTTGTTCTTCTCAAACTAATTCTGTTACTATCGGACAACCGAGTGCAGCTTTGGCATTAGCAGCTTCTTCTAAAACTGATGCAGCTTGTTTTGGTGGCAACACCGGAACAGTAACTGCTGGTGCCGTGACAAACTCCGTTGGAACTGTAACATTCTCTTGGAAAAACAGCTCTAATACAGTAGTAGGAACGACAGCAACAGTTTCAAATCTTCCTGCGGGAACTTATACTTTAACCGTTACAGATTCTTGTTCTTCTCAAACTAATTCTGTTACTATCGGACAACCAAGTGCAGCACTAGCTTTAGCAGCTTCTTCTAAAACAGATGCGGCTTGTTTTGGTGGCAACACCGGAACAGTAACTGCTGGTGCCGTGACAAACTCCGTTGGAACTGTAACATTCTCTTGGAAAAACAGCTCTAATACAGTAGTAGGAACGACAGCAACAGTTTCAAATCTTCCTGCGGGAACTTATACCTTAACCGTTACAGATTCTTGTTCTTCTAAAACTAACTCTGTTACCATCGGGCAACCAAGTGCAGCACTAGCTTTAGCAGCTTCATCTAAAACCGATGTGGTTTGTTTTGGTGCCAGCACTGGAACTATAACTGCAGGTGCAGTGACAAACTCCGTTGGAACAGTAACTTTCTCTTGGAAAAACAGTTCTAATACAGTAGTAGGAACCACAGCAACGGTATCAAATTTGCCTGCCGGAACTTATACCTTAACTGTTACAGATTCTTGCTCTTCTCAAACTAACTCTGTTACCATCGGACAACCAAGTGCAGCTTTAGCATTAGCGACTTCATCTAAAACAGATGTGGTTTGTTTTGGTGCCAGCACTGGAACTATAACTGCAGGTGCCGTGACAAACTCTGTTGGAACAGTAACCTTCTCTTGGAAAAACAGCTCTAATACAGTAGTAGGAACCACAGCAACAGTTTCAAATTTGCCTGCCGGAACTTATACCTTAACTGTTACAGATTCTTGCTCTTCTCAAACTAACTCTGTTACCATCGGGCAACCAAGTGCAGCTTTAGCATTAGCGACTTCATCTAAAACAGATGTGGTTTGTTTTGGTGCCAGCACTGGAACTATAACTGCAGGTGCCGTGACAAACTCTGTTGGAACAGTAACCTTCTCTTGGAAAAACAGTTCTAATACAGTAGTAGGGACTACCGCCACAGTGTCAAATCTTCCTGCCGGAACTTATACCTTAACCGTTACAGATTCTTGCTCTTCTCAAACTAATTCTGTTACAATCGGACAACCGAATGCAGCTTTAGCATTAGCGGCTTCATCTAAAACAGATGTGGTTTGTTTTGGTGCAAGCACCGGAACTATAACTGCAGGTACAGTAACAAACGCAGTTGGAACAGTAACTTTCTCTTGGAAAAACAGCTCAAATACAGTAGTAGGAACTACGGCCACAGTGTCAAATCTTCCTGCCGGAACATATACCTTAACTGTTACAGATTCTTGCTCTTCTCAAACTAATTCTGTTACAATCGGACAACCGAGTGCAGCACTAGCTTTAGCAGCTTCTTCTAAAACAGATGCGGCTTGTTTTGGCGCCAGCACCGGAACAGTAACTGCGGGTACTGTTACAAACGCTGTTGGAACGGTAACATACTCTTGGGAAAACAGCTCTAATGCTGTAGTAGGAACCACAGCAACAGTATCAAACCTGCCTGCCGGAACATATACTTTAACTGTTACAGATTCTTGTTCTTCTCAAACTAATTCTGTTACAATCGGGCAACCGAGTGCAGCTTTAGCTTTAGCAGCTTCTTCTGAAACGGATGCAGCTTGTTTTGGAAATAGTAACGGAACAGTAACTGCGGGTACTGTTACAAACGTTATTGGAACGGTAACATACTCTTGGAAAAACAGCTCTAACACCGTAGTTGGAACTACAGCAACAGTATCCAATCTTCCTGCGGGAACTTATACTTTAACCGTTACGGATTCTTGTTCATCTCAATCTAATTCGGTTACAATTGGTCAACCTAGCGCTGCTTTAAGCTGTTCAATAATACAAAACAAAGCAGTTACTGCTAATGGTTTAAGTAATGGTGAAGCTACTGTAACTGCACTTGGTGGAAATGGAAGTTATACCTACTTATGGGATAATAATGAAACAACACAAAAAGCGGTATTACTAAATGCAGGTTTACACTCTGTAACCGTAACAGACGCAAAAGGTTGTACTACAACTTGTACCATCACCATCTCTGAACCAAATGTTTTGTCTTGTAGTATTTCTCAAGATGATCCTGCCAAATGTTTTGGTGACAGTAATGGAAAAGCGACTGTAACTGCCATAGGAGGAAATGGTGATTATACTTATTTATGGGATAATAATGAAACAACTTCACAAGCAGTTTCTTTAACTGCAGGTCAACATACGGTAACCGTAACTGACAAATTAGGTTACACTACTACTTGCTCCGTAACAATCGGACAACCACAAAAAGCGCTAAGCGCTACAAAAACACAAATTGATGTTGTTTGTGGAGGTGATGCAACTGGTTCTGCGACTGTAACGGTATCAGGAGGAACAACACCTTATACTTACTTATGGAATACAACTCCAGCACAAACTTCGGATACTGCTACTGCTCTTTTAGCAGGAAATTATAGCGTAACAATCACAGATGCTAAAGGTTGTACAATCAGTGAATCTTTTGTAATTCTTGATGGAGATTCTGTAAAACCGGTAATTGATCCTTTACCTTCAACTACAACAATCAACTGTCCGGAAGTGCCTGTCTTTGCACAAGCTACCGCAACAGATGATAGTGGAACTGTTTCTTCTTTAACCTTCCAGGACACAACAATACCAGGCAATTGCACCGGTTCCTATACAAAAACCAGAACTTGGACCGCTATAGATGCTTGTGGAAATACTTCTCTTCCTGTTAGTCAAACAATTATTGTTCAGGATAACACTGCTCCAACTTGGTCAACTCAAGCCGGAACATTAAATACTACTGTTCAATGTAGCGATGCAACAGCTTTGGCTAATGCTCAAGCGCAATTCCCAGTAGCTACTGACGCTTGTGATACAGATGTAACAAACATTGTAAAAGTAAGCGGTGCTTTTGTAGCTTCTCAAGGTTGTGCTAACGCTGGAACATATACTAATACTTGGACGGTTAATGACGATTGTGGAAATACTTCTGCTATTTTCACACAAATCATTACCATCGAAGATACTACTGCTCCTACTTGGTCAACTCAAGCCGGAACATTAAATACTACTATTCAATGTAGCGATGCAACAGCTTTGGCTAATGCTCAAGCTCAATTCCCAGTGGCTGCTGACGCTTGTGATACAGATGTAACAAACATTGTAAAAGTAAGCGGTGCTTTTGTAGCTTCTCAAGGTTGTGCTAACGCTGGAACATATACTAATACTTGGACTGTTAATGATGATTGCGGAAATACTTCTGCTATTTTCACACAAATCATTACCATCGAAGATACTACTGCTCCTACTTGGTCTACTCAAGCCGGAACATTAAATACTACTGTTCAATGTAGTGATGCAACAGCTTTGGCTAATGCTCAAGCGCAATTCCCAGTAGCTACTGACGCTTGTGATACAGATGTGACAAACATTGTAAAAGTAAGCGGTGCTTTTGTAGCTTCTCAAGGTTGTGCTAACGCCGGAACTTACACTAATACTTGGACTGTTAATGACGATTGCGGAAATACTTCTGCTATTTTCACACAAATCATTACCATCGAAGATACTACTGCTCCTACTTGGTCTACTCAAGCCGGAACATTAAATACTACTGTTCAATGTAGTGATGCAACAGCTTTGGCTAATGCTCAAGCGCAATTCCCAGTAGCTACTGACGCTTGTGATACAGATGTGACAAACATTGTAAAAGTAAGCGGTGCTTTTGTAGCTTCTCAAGGTTGTGCTAACGCCGGAACTTACACTAATACTTGGACTGTTAATGACGATTGCGGAAATACTTCTGCTATTTTCACACAAATCATTACCATCGAAGATACTACTGCTCCTACTTGGTCTACTCAAGCCGGAACATTAAATACTACTGTTCAATGTAGTGATGCAACAGCTTTGGCTAATGCTCAAGCGCAATTCCCAGTAGCTACTGACGCTTGTGATACAGATGTGACAAACATTGTAAAAGTAAGCGGTGCTTTTGTAGCTTCTCAAGGTTGTGCTAACGCCGGAACATATACTAATACTTGGACTGTTAATGATGATTGCGGAAATACTTCTGCTGTTTTCACTCAGATCATTACTATCGAAGATACTACTGCGCCAACTTGGTCTACTCAAGGGGGAACATTAAATACTACGGTTCAATGTAGTGATATGGCAGCTTTGGCTAATGCTCAAGCGCAATTCCCAGTGGCTACTGATGCTTGTGATACGGATGTGACCAACATTGTAAAAGTAAGCGGTGCTTTTGTAGCTTCTCAAGGTTGTGCTAACGCCGGAACATATACTAATACTTGGACTGTTAGTGATGATTGTGGAAATACTTCTGCTATTTTCACTCAAATCATTACCATTGAAGATACTACTGCTCCTACTTGGTCTACTCAAGGGGGAACATTAAATACTACTGTTCAATGTAGCGATGCAACAGCTTTGGCTAATGCTCAAGCTCAATTCCCTGTAGCTACTGACGCTTGTGATACTGATGTGACCAACATTGTAAAAGTAAGCGGTGCTTTTGTAGCTTCTCAAGGTTGTGCTAACGCTGGAACATATACTAATACTTGGACGGTTAATGACGATTGCGGAAATACTTCTGCTATTTTCACGCAAATCATTACCATTGAAGATACTACTGCTCCTACTTGGTCTACTCAAGGGGGAACATTAAATACTACTGTTCAATGTAGCGATGCAACAGCTTTGGCTAATGCTCAAGCTCAATTCCCTGTAGCTACTGACGCTTGTGATACTGATGTGACCAACATTGTAAAAGTAAGCGGTGCTTTTGTAGCTTCTCAAGGTTGTGCTAACGCTGGAACATATACTAATACTTGGACGGTTAATGACGATTGCGGAAATACTTCTGCTATTTTCACGCAAATCATTACCATTGAAGATACTACTGCTCCTACTTGGTCTACTCAAGGGGGAACATTAAATACTACTGTTCAATGTAGCGATGCAACAGCTTTGGCTAATGCTCAAGCTCAATTCCCTGTAGCTACTGACGCTTGTGATACTGATGTGACCAACATTGTAAAAGTAAGCGGTGCTTTTGTAGCTTCTCAAGGTTGTGCTAACGCTGGAACATATACTAATACTTGGACGGTTAATGACGATTGTGGAAATACTTCTGATGTTTTCACGCAAATCATTACCATCGAAGATACTACTGCGCCAACTTGGTCTACTCAAGGGGGAACATTAAATACTACGGTTCAATGTAGTGATGCAACAGCTTTGGCTAATGCTCAAGCTCAATTCCCTGTAGCTGCTGATGCTTGTGATACTGATGTCACAAACATTGTAAAAGTAAGCGGTGCTTTTGTAGCTTCTCAAGGTTGCGCTAACGCCGGAACTTACACTAATACTTGGACGGTTAATGATGATTGCGGAAATACTTCTGATGTTTTCACTCAAATCATTACTATCGAAGATACTACTGCTCCTACTTGGTCAACTCAAGGGGGAACATTAGATGTTACTTTACAATGTAGCGATAATGACGGATTGACAACCGCTCAAAACCAAGCTCCAATTGCAACAGATAATTGTGATGGAACTATAACTTATACTAAAGTAACTGGTCAATTACAAAAAGGTAGCTGTGGAAGTACTGGTACTTACACCAACACCTGGACTGCAACCGATACTTGCAATAATACCTCAACTGTCTTTACTCAGGTAATTACCGTTCAGGATACTGCAATTCCAACTTGGATTACTCAGGCTGGGACATTAAACGTAACTGTTCAATGCAGTGATGCTGCAGGATTAACTGCTGCTCAAAATCAAGCTCCCGCAGCTACAGCCAATTGTTCAATTGTAACTTATACCAAAACAAGTGGTTCTTTTATTGCCTCTGAAGGTTGCGCTAATGCTGGAACTTATACCAACTCTTGGATTGCAAAAGATGATTGCGGAAACGTTACGGATGCCTTTATTCAAGTAATTACTATTGAAGATACAACTGCTCCAACCTGGTCAACTCAAGCCGGAACATTAAACGTAACTGTTCAATGTAGTGATGCAACAGCTTTAAATGCTGCTCAAGCTCAATTCCCTATTGCAGCTGATGCTTGTGATACTGATGTTTCTAATATCGTGAAAACAAGTGGTGCTTTTATAGCCTCTGAAGGTTGCGCAAATGCTGGAACTTATACTAACACTTGGACTGTAAAAGACGATTGTGGTAATACTTCAGATGTTTTCACACAAGTAATTACAATCGAAGATACAACTGCTCCAACTTGGACAACTCAGCCTGGAACATTAAACGTTACTGTTCAATGTAGTGATGCAACAGCTTTAACTACTGCTCAAACACAATTCCCAGTTGCTACTGATTCTTGTGATGGTGATGTTTCTAATATCGTAAAAACAAGCGGTGCTTTTGTAGCTTCTGAAGGTTGTGCTAACGCTGGAACTTATACTAACACTTGGACTGTAAAAGATGATTGTGGAAATACTTCTGATGTTTTCACGCAAGTGATTACAATCGAAGATACTACTGCGCCAACATGGTCAACTCAGCCTGGAACATTAAACGTAACTGTTCAATGTAGTGATGCAACAGCTTTAACTACTGCTCAAACACAATTCCCGGTTGCTACTGACTCTTGTGATGGTGATGTTTCGAATATCGTAAAAACCAGCGGTGCTTTTGTAGCCTCTGAAGGTTGCGCTAACGCTGGAACTTATACTAACACTTGGACTGTTAAAGATGATTGTGGTAATACTTCTGATGTTTTCACACAAATTATTACTATCGAAGATACCACTGCTCCAACTTGGACAACTCAGCCTGGAACACTAAACGTAACTGTTCAATGTAGTGATGCAACAGCTTTGACTACTGCTCAAACGCAATTCCCGGTTGCAACTGATAGCTGTGATGGTGATGTTTCTAATATCGTAAAAACAAGCGGTGCTTTTGTAGCCTCTGAAGGTTGCGCTAACGCTGGAACTTATACTAACACTTGGACTGTTAAAGATGATTGTGGTAATACTTCTGATACTTTCACGCAAGTGATTACAATCGAAGATACCACTGCTCCAACATGGACAACTCAACCTGGAACATTAAACGTAACTGTTCAATGTAGTGATGCAACAGCTTTAAATGCTGCTCAAACACAATTCCCGGTTGCTACTGACTCTTGTGATGGTGATGTTTCTAATATCGTGAAAACAAGTGGTGCTTTTGTAGCTAGTGAAGGTTGCGCTAACGCTGGAACTTATACTAACACTTGGACTGTAAAAGATGATTGTGGTAACACTTCTGATACTTTCACGCAAATCATTACAATCGAAGATACCACTGCTCCAACATGGACAACTCAACCTGGAACATTAAACGTTACTGTTCAATGTAGCGATGCAACAGCTTTGACTACTGCTCAAACACAATTCCCGATTGCGACCGATTCTTGTGATGGTGATGTTTCTAATATCGTGAAAATAAGTGGTGCTTTTGTAGCTTCTGAAACTTGTGCAAATGCAGGAACATATACTAATACTTGGACTGTAAAAGATGATTGTGGAAATACTTCTGATACTTTCACTCAAATCATTACAATCGAAGATACTACTGCTCCAACTTGGTCAACTCAAGGGGGAACATTAGATGTTACTTTACAATGTAGTGATACTGATGGATTGACAGCTGCTCAAAACCAAGCTCCAATTGCAACAGATAATTGTGATGGAACTATAACTTATACTAAAGTAACCGGTCAATTACAAAAAGGAAGTTGTGGAAGTACTGGTACTTACACCAACACCTGGACTGCAACCGATACTTGCAATAATATCTCAACTGTCTTTACTCAGGTAATTACCGTTCAGGATACCGCAGTACCAACTTGGATTACACAAGCAGGAACATTAAACGTTACTTTGCAATGTAGTGATGCAACCGGATTAACTGCTGCTCAAAATCAAGCTCCGACTGCAACAGCCAATTGTTCAGTTGTAACTTATACCAAAACAAGTGGCACTTTTGTTGCCTCTGAAGGTTGTGCTAACGCTGGAACGTATACCAACTCTTGGATTGCAAAAGATGATTGTGGAAACGTTACGGATGCTTTCACTCAAGTAATTACAATCGAAGATACCACTGCTCCAACTTGGACAACTCAGCCTGGAACATTAAACGTAACTGTTCAATGTAGTGATGCAACAGCTTTGACTACTGCTCAAACACAATTCCCAGTTGCTACTGACTCTTGTGATGGTGATGTTTCTAATATCGTGAAAACAAGTGGTGCTTTTGTAGCTTCTGAAACTTGTGCAAATGCAGGAACATATACTAATACTTGGACTGTTAAAGATGATTGTGGTAATACTTCTGATACTTTCACGCAAGTGATTACAATCGAAGATACCACTGCTCCAACTTGGACAACTCAGCCTGGAACATTAAACGTAACTGTTCAATGTAGTGATGCAACGGCTTTGACTACTGCTCAAACACAATTCCCAGTTGCTACTGATTCTTGTGATGGTGATGTTTCGAATATCGTGAAAACAAGTGGTGCTTTTGTAGCTTCTGAAACTTGTGCAAATGCAGGAACATATACTAATACTTGGACTGTTAAAGACGATTGTGGAAATACTTCTGATACTTTCACTCAAGTAATTACAATCGAAGATACTACTGCTCCAACATGGACAACTCAAGCCGGAACATTAGATGTTACTTTACAATGTAGCGATACTGATGGATTGACAGCTGCTCAAAACCAAGCTCCAATTGCAACAGATAATTGCGATGGAACTATAACTTATACTAAAGTAACTGGTCAATTGCAAAAAGGAAGTTGTGGAAGTACTGGTACTTACACCAACACCTGGACTGCAACCGATACTTGCAATAATACCTCAACTGTCTTTACTCAGGTAATTACCGTTCAGGATACTGCAATTCCAACTTGGATTACTCAGGCTGGGACATTAAACGTAACTGTTCAATGCAGTGATGCTGCAGCATTAACTGCTGCTCAAAATCAAGCTCCTGCAGCTACAGCCAATTGTTCAATTGTAACTTACACCAAAACAAGTGGTTCTTTTATTGCCTCTGAAGGTTGTGCAAATGCTGGAACTTATACCAACTCTTGGATTGCAAAAGATGACTGCGGAAATATCACTGACGCTTTCACTCAAGTAATTACTATCGAAGATACCACTGCTCCAACCTGGTCAACTCAAGCCGGAACATTAAACGCTACTGTTCAATGTAGTGATGCAACAGCTTTAAATGCTGCTCAAGCGAAGTTCCCTGTTGCGGCTGATTCTTGTGACGGTGATGTTTCGAATATCGTGAAAACCAGCGGTGCTTTTGTAGCTTCTGAAGGTTGCGCTAACGCTGGAACTTATACTAACACTTGGACTGTTAAAGACGATTGTGGTAATACTTCTGATACTTTCACGCAAGTGATTACAATCGAAGATACCACTGCTCCAACTTGGACAACTCAGCCTGGAACATTAAACGTAACTGTTCAATGTAGCGATGCAACAGCTTTGACTACTGCACAAACACAATTCCCGGTTGCTACTGATTCTTGTGATGGTGATGTTTCTAATATCGTAAAAACCAGCGGTGCTTTTGTAGCCTCTGAAGGTTGCGCTAACGCTGGAACTTATACCAATACCTGGACTGTTAAAGATGATTGTGGTAACACTTCTGATGTTTACACTCAAGTGATTACTATTGAAGATACCAGTGCTCCAACATGGACAACTCAACCTGGAACATTAAACGTAACTGTTCAATGTAGTGATGCAACAGCTTTGACTACTGCTCAAACACAATTCCCAGTTGCTACTGATTCTTGTGATGGTGATGTTTCTAATATCGTAAAAACAAGTGGCGCTTTTGTAGCCTCTGAAGGTTGCGCTAACGCTGGAACTTATACTAATACTTGGACCGTTAAAGATGATTGTGGAAATACTTCTGATGTTTACACTCAAGTGATTACAATTGAAGATACCACTGCTCCAACTTGGACAACTGAGGCCGGAACATTAAACGTAACTGTTCAGTGTAGTGATGCAACAGCTTTGACTACTGCTCAAACACAATTCCCGGTTGCTACTGATTCTTGTGATGGTGATGTTTCTAATATCGTAAAAACAAGCGGTGCTTTTGTAGCCTCTGAAGGTTGTGCTAACGCTGGAACTTATACTAACACTTGGACCGTTAAAGATGATTGTGGAAATACTTCTGATGTTTTCACGCAAGTGATTACAATTGAAGATACCAGTAAACCAATATTTATCGGAGATCTTCCAAAAGATAGTACTGTTTCTTGTGACGCTGTTCCTGCCCCTGCTCAACTAGTAGTTTCAGACAGTTGTACTTCAGATTTACCAATTGTTTTCACTGAAACAAAAAGTGATATTCAAAATCAATGTGATTCTAATTATACCTTAACACGTACCTGGACAGCAACTGATTGCTCTGGTAACACTACATCTTATGTTCAAATTATAACCGTGAGAGATACAACAGCTCCAACGGGGACTGTTCCTGCAGATGTTACCGGTTTAGAGAGCATAGCTGTTATCCCAGCCGGTACACCACAAGATGTAACAAATGTTTCTGATAATTGTGATTCAAATGTAACAATCACCGTAACTGACACCAATAACGGAGGAAGTGGTTGTGATGGAAATGCTTATATCTTAACCAGAACTTACACCCTTACAGATTGTGCTGGTAATAAAACAGAACTGGTACAAACCTTTACTGTCGAAAATAAAGTGTCTGTGAGCGGAATTGCTTCGAACGTAACTTGTCTTGGTGGTACTGATGGTTCAATCATGATTACAAGTAGTCCTGGTGCTACAGTTGTAATTAGAAATCAAAACAATGAAGTTGTTGGAAATACAAACTTACCGGCTGGTACTTATACCTTAACTGCAACATCGTCAGTTAACAATGGAAACCAAACTTGTACAGCAACAACTACCGTTGTCATAACACAACCGGATTACAAAGTAAAAATATCCGGACAAATTATTAATGCTGATACGAATACACCTCTTGCCAACGTACCGGTAACATTAATTCCACAAGGTACTACAACAGGTCCAATTCTATTGCGCATCACTGGTGCAGATGGTATATACAATTTCTCAGGTGTTCCGACAGGAAGCTACCTGGTTCAGGTTCAGGACGCTAATTTAAGTAGCGTACACCAATTATATCCGGTGGATTCAAATGTATTCCTTACTACTCTTGAAGAATGTAAATTTCAAGTGCATAATTTCTTATATGGACCATCAACTCGACCTGTTTTAGGAGATTATGTTTGGTACGACACCAACGGTAACGGAATTCAAGACGAATGGTACGATGCCAATAATGATGGAATTGTAACCAAAAATACTCCTGACGCAAATGGTGCAATCGACTATAGCCAATGGGAATGGATTGATCTTAATGGCGATGGTAATTTTACCGGTCCTCAAAATGTTGGAGAATTAAATGAAGGAGGTTTTGGTAATGCGTTAACACCTAATGTGATTATTGATGGGCCTAACGGTTATCATAAAGAAGTTATTGTAAGCCAAACAGGATTCTGGAGAGACCGACCAGAAACAGCAAATCCTAATGGAGATTATACGATAAAATTGGTAAAAGATGCTAATCTGGATGCTGTTGCTACAGCACTCGGAGCAACTGGTTTAGTAAAAGTGCTTCCATCAGGAGCAGGTAAAAATATTACCTCTAAAGTAAACCAGGCACAATTGCATAACGTTTGTCAAATAACAAGTCCAAGCAGTTATATGGTCACTGTAACTCCTCAAGATTTGATTCATCTAAATGCTGATTTTGGTGTTAATTGCAAATTAGTTAGAGACATAGTGGCCAATGATGATACTGCCGGTCCATTTCCTAGTGTAAATCAAATCACTCCAAATGTGCTGAATGTATTACCAAATGATACTATTGAAGGTGTAGTTGTAAAACCATCGGATGTTATTATTTCAACCGTAACACCAAACGAGTTCTTGCAATTAAATTCAGATGGTAGTGTTAATATTCTTCCAAATGCACCAATAGGTACGTTGACCTTAGTGTATCAAATTTGTGAGGCTGACAATGCAGGTAACTGTGATACAGCAACTGTAACGGTAACTATCATTGCTCCACCGGCTATTTTAGCTAATGATGATACGTATTCTAATATTGGTTGCGGTACTTTCGGAGTAGTGGGTAATGTTCTTGATAATGACTTCATTGGCACTACAAAAACTACAATAGAATTAGTAAACTTCACCTTATTGAGTGATACAAACAATGCTAATTCTAAAACGGATCCGAATATAACAATTGATGCTTCGGGTAATGTAACGGTATCGAGTTTAACTCCTGCCGGAACGTATACGTATAACTATCAAATTTGTATTAAAGCGATTCCGGACATCTGTGACACAGCAACTGTTACTATAACGGTAGTTCCACAAGAAGTAATCAATATCAACAGTACAGCTTGTAAAGCGGATTCAACTCCTCTTAATTTAGATACTTTACTTCCTCCAAACACTCCGTTGACCGGAACATGGATTGATACCAGTAACAGTAACGCTTTACAAGGTAACACACTCAACCCGTTTGGATTAGCAATAGGCACTTATACATTTGAATATACAATAAATGATGAAAATTGTCCAAAAAGTATTACCTTAACTATGGAAATAAACGATGATTGTAGTGTACTGGCCTGTCAAAGAGTTTTAATACACAATGCTTTCTCTCCAAATGGTGATGGTAAAAACGATTATTTCCAAATTGACAATATCGATGAAACAACTTGTTATCCTGAAAATACGGTAGAAATATACAATCGTTGGGGAGTATTAGTTTTTGATACTACTAATTACAATAACACAACCAATGCATTCGACGGAACTTCCAGAGGAAGAACAACCATTAAACAATCTGATGGTTTGCCAACAGGTACTTATTTCTACATCATTACCTATAAATCGTTAGATGGAAATAACGTAGCTCAAAATCATAAAGAAAGTGGTTATCTGTATTTATCCAAATAAAAACAGACTTCCCTGAGATCGAATCACAAACATTGATAAAAACAATTGGTATAATAAATAACTGCTATGAGAACAAAATTAATTTTATTCGTCATAATGTTTACTGCAATTGCCAGTCATGCACAACAAGATGCACAGTATACGCAATACATGTATAACACCATAAACATCAATCCGGCTTATGCGGGATCCCGAGGAGTATTAAGTGTTTTCGGTTTATATCGTACACAATGGGTGGGACTTGACGGCGCACCTGAGACGGGTACTCTTTCGGTAAATACACCTATAAACAATAGCAATCTGGGAGTTGGAGTTTCATTGGTCAGCGACAAAATCGGACCTACCAATGAAAACACGCTTTCTGCAGATCTCTCGTATAGCATTCAGGTCTCTGCCGAATCCAAAATTTCGTTTGGAATCAAGGGGTCTGCGAATTTATTTAATTTAGATATTAATAAATTGAACCCGGCTGATCAGGGAGATCCACAATTTCAAGATTTCAGCAGTAAATTCTCTCCTAATATCGGAGCCGGGGTTTACTGGCATTCTGATAGAGCTTATGTTGGACTATCGGTACCAAACTTTATTGAAACCAATCGTTATGATGACAATGATATCGCGATCTACAAAGATAAAATCAATTATTATTTCATGACCGGTTACGTTTTTAATTTAGATCATTACCAATACATCAAATTCAAACCGGCTGCACTGGTTAAAATGGTACAAGGTGCTCCTTTACAAGTAGATGTTTCTGCCAATTTTATGTTCAACGATAAATTTGTTGCCGGTTTAGCCTACAGATGGAGCGCTTCACTCAGTGCGATGGTCGGATTTCAAGTCACAGATGGTTTATATATTGGATATGGTTACGATCGTGAAACTACGAGACTAAACAACTACAATTCAGGATCGCATGAAATATTCTTACGATATGAATTCTTCTCCAATAAAGGTAAAATGACAACTCCTCGTTTCTTCTAAAAATGATAATCATGAAAAATTATATCCTACTTTGTCTGACAATTATTATTGTTTTTTCATTTGACAGTTATTCTCAGCAGTCGAAAGTAAATTCCGGCGATAAAAAATACGATCATTATGCCTATATCGATGCCATAAAGACTTATGAACGTGTGGCCGAAAAAGGATACAAGTCTGAAGATATGTTCAAAAAACTAGGTAATTCCTATTATTTTAACTCTGAATTTGAAGGTGCGGCAAAATGGTACGGCGAATTATTTGCCATGAATACCAATGTAGAATCGGAGTATTATTACAGATATGCTCAATCTTTAAAGTCAACCGGACAAATAGATAAAGCAAACAAAATTTTGGATGAATTTGATTCAAAATTCAAAAATGACAGCAGAGGTAAACTTTATGCCGGAAATTTAAACTATCTGGATCAGATTAAAGAAAACTCCGGTCGTTATACCATTGAAAATGCAGGTATTAATTCAAAGTATTCAGACTATGGAACTTTTGTACACGACAATAAAGTCTATTTTGCTTCGGCTAGAGACACCGGAAATTTTTCACAACGCAAACACAAATGGACAAATGAATATTTTACCAACATCTACATGGCCGATGTGGATTCTGTTAAAGTATCAAAGATAAAAAATGCGTTAAACACAAAATTTCATGAATCTTCGCCGGTCTTTACCAAAGATGGTAAAACCATTTATTTCACAAGAAACAATTATCTAACAGGAAAAAAAGGAAAAGATGTCAATAAAACTACTTTAATAAAAATATACAAAGCGACTCTCGAAAATGGTAAATGGGCCAATGTAACACCATTATCTTTTGACAGTGACAATTACAGTACTGCTCATCCTGCTCTGAGTCCGGACGAAAAAACATTATACTTTGCTTCTGATATGCCCGGAACATTGGGACAGTCTGATATTTTCAAAGTAGCCATAAACAGTAACGGTGATTTCGGAACGCCTGAAAACTTAGGTAACAGTATCAATACCGAGGGTAAAGAAACTTTCCCGTATGTGACCAATGAGAATGAAATCTATTTTGCCTCTGACGGGCATCCCGGACTTGGTGGTCTGGATGTTTTTGTGGGTGAAATTGCAAAAGACGGAACTATCCGTAACATTCAAAACCTCGGAAATGATGTTAATTCTCCAAAAGATGACTTTGCTTACGTAATTGATCCTGTTTCGAGAAAAGGGTATTTTAGCTCCAATAAAGACGGCGGACAAGGTTCTGATGATATTTATAAATTTTTGGAAACCAAAAGGCTAAGATGCATCCAAGAACTAAGCGGACTTATTACTGATGCTGAAACAGGAGCCATTTTACCCGGAGCAAAAGTAACTTTGTTTAACAATCAAATGGAAGCAGAAGGTACAACAATTGCAGATGATAAGGGATCTTATAGTTTTCCTGTCGAATGTGGTAAAACTTATAATGTAAGAGCCGAAAAAACCGACTATACCACTAGAGAAGTAAGCATTACTATCGAAAAAACAACCGGAAAAACGACCTTATCTATTGCTCTTGAAAAATCTACCTGTAAAGTAACTGTGGGAGATGATTTAGGAAAATGTTTTGGTATAAAAATGATCTATTTTGACTTGGACAAATATAACATCCGTCCCGAAGCTGCTTTGGATTTAGAAAAAATATTGGCTACATTAAATGATTACCCAACAATGAAAATAGATATTCGTTCTCATACCGATAGTCGTGCCACTTTTAAATACAATGAAGTTTTGTCAAACAACAGAGCTAAATCTACTATTAGCTGGTTAATTAAAAATGGCATTGCACCAAACCGATTAACCGGAAGAGGATATGGAGAAACAGAACTCGTAAACAAATGTGCTGATGGAGTTCCTTGTACAGAAGAAGAACACCAACAAAACAGACGAAGTGAGTTTATTATTACGGCATTGTAATTTGAATTACAATAAGATGATCACGTTTCTAAAAGCTGTCTATTCGTTTAGACAGCTTTTTCTGTTTAAGAACCAGTCTTTTATTCTTTTTCCTGTCTTTTGGGCTAGAGAATTACACCCAATATTCCATGTATTGTGTGCTCAGAGTGTGTGATTTCTCCTTCGTCGAAAGGACAAAAATGAGCCGTAATCTGCGTGAGACTATAGCCGTAATCTTATTCTATCAAAAAAAGAATAAAATGCATTTAATCGTTTGCGAGTTTCGTGTGTCCTTTCTAAGAAGGAGAAATCACATCCAATATTCCATGTAGTGTCTACTCAGCGTGTGTGATTTCTCCTTCTTAGAAAGGACAAAAATGAGCTTAAATCTACGTAAACCAAAGTCATTTTTAACAAAAAAAGCCGCTGCAACTTAGAGCTACAACGACTAACTAATCCAATTCAATACATTTTATATCTTCGCGAATATATTCGTGTAATATTTATAACCTGTAGCGGAATCTGTCGAAACAGAAATCCCAAAGTGAGTAAAATCACCTTCTATATTTTTCTTATGTCCCGGACTGTCTAACCACGCTTTTAGAGCGGCTTCAGAAGTTTTATAATTACGGGCCACATTCTCACCGACCTTTTTTGCTGACAAAGCTTTCATAATACTTTCCGATCTCGACATAAAATCGTTATGATCCGCAACATTGTTTGCAATCATATACTCGTTATGCTGTTCACATTTATTAGAAATAAAATTGATTCTTTCTAATGCATTTAAACCAACACTTACACGATAGTCATTTATACGCTGTATCAATTCCAACTCGGAAGGATTGTAGGTGTAGTTTGAAGTTAAGGCTTCAGCTGTAGTAGCATCATCTGCTTTCCCGTCTGCGGTATCAGCAGAACATGAGCTCATTGTGATCAAAATCACAACGAACATCATGCCGTAGAAAATCTTTTTCATAGTCATTAGCATTTTAGCGTCTTAAAGTAGATGTTGGGGCAAATCCTTTAAAATTATTTTAATAAAATAGTTATCACTTTATAGATCAAACATATTCAAAATATCGCTAAAAAGCAAAAATACTCGATGAAATACGTAATAAAATTCCAATTTAAGGTAATTTTCTCACATTAAGATGACAGTCTTTCTATTTTCCATGAGAAATCCGACTGAATTTTGTATCTAATTCTGTCGTGCAACCTATTGGGTCTTCCTTGCCAAAATTCTACTTCCAAAGGAGTCACTAAAAAACCTCCCCAATTTTCAGGTCTTGGAATTGGTTTTCCCTCAAATTCTTTTTCCAGTTTTTTGAGGTTTTCTTCCAAAAATACTCTTGACGGAATTACTTCACTTTGATTCGAAACAATCGCGCCCAATTTACTTCCGTCTGGTCGGGAATCAAAATAACCGTCAGAAATGTTTTCAGACGTCTTTTGCGCAATTCCTTTTATGATTACCTGTCTCTCCATCTCCTGCCAGAAAAACGACAAACAAACGTTTGGATTCTCTGCGATGGCCTTTCCTTTCTCAGAATTATAATTCGTATAAAAGATAAAACCTTCCTCAGAAAATTTTTTCAGTAAAACAACTCTCGATTTCGGAAAACCATCTAAACCAATTGTAGAAACGGTCATGGCATTAACCTCCCCATTTGCTCCAAAATCTTCTACCTCATGAAACCATAGGTTAAAAAGATTAATCGGATCTTCGGGGATCGTGTTTTCAAGCAATTCGCTTTTTTCGTAAGATTTTCTATAATTACTTAAATCATTCATATTTTTTGATTTTAGATTGTATATTGTAGATTTTAGATTGCTGAATTAGGGATGAATAATCCAAAATAGAGCACACCTCCCCCGTAACTCATAACTTCCTTTAAAATTCAAAACTTCTTCCATCATCAGCAAGAAGTACATTGGGAAAAATTGTTTCGGCTTCTTCTTTAAAAACTGTAATATCGCCATAACGCGTAGAATAATGCCCCAAAACCAACTGTTTGACATTGGCTTTTAAAGCAATTGTCGCTGCCTCTTTGGCAGTACAATGAAGCGTTTTTCCCGCCAAGCTTTCTTCAGAATCCAAAAAAGTGGACTCATGGTATAAAACATCTACATTTTCAATTAGTGGGATTACTGCCTCATGATAACCGGTGTCTGAACAGAACGCATAACTCATTGGCGGAATCGGATCAAATGATAACTTTTCGTTCTCAATAATAGTCCCATCCTCAAGTGTAACATTTCCACCACCTTTTATTTTCTGATAGTAACAGGTATCTATATTATAATTTTGAACAGCATCGACGTTCAGTTTTCTGTCTCCCGGTTTCTCCTGAAATAAAAATCCGTTGGTATAAACACGGTGTTTTAACGGAATTGTTTTTACAATAACCTTTTGATCTTCAAAAATAATTTCACTTTCCTTTGACTCCAGCTCATGAAAAAACAATTCATAGGTGGTCCACGAATTTGAAAGTCTTAATTGCAAAGTGATAATTTCTTTGATTCCTTTTGGTCCGTAGATGTGTAAATCTGTAGTACGTCCTAAAAGCGCAAAAGTCGAAATAGTACCAATTAATCCAAAAAAGTGATCCCCATGTAAATGCGAAATAAAAATGTGGTTGATTTTCGAGAATTTGATTTTATTCTTGCGCAGCTGAACCTGAGTTCCCTCTCCACAATCAATTAAAAACATTCTGTTTTTGATTTCTAAAACCTGTGAAGTAGGGTTCGTAATTGTTCTTGGAGTGGCTGCATAACAGCCGAGTATGGTTAGTTTCATTTAGATTGCAGATTGTTGATTTTAGATTTTAGATTGTCCATTAAGGCAATACTCAATCATAATTTATTCAAAATTAAATCTAAAAACCGAACTCTAAACTACCAAATCATTTTTATTTTGAAAATAACATTCTAAACTGTTGCTAAAGGATCAAGCCAAAAGTTGTGGAGTAATTTGTGTAGACCCTTTCCATTATTAGAATTAACAGATTTCGAGGTTTATTTTACCATTAGTTGGTAAGTTTTTTTTTGATCTTTGGATGGGCATTATTTCTCGCAAAGACGCAGAGTCGCTAAGTTTTTTATTTTAAACTTAACGAAATAAATGCTTTATAAAAAATAGTGTTCTCTCCGATTTAAATCTAAAATCTGAACTCAAAAATCTAAAATCCCAAGTCTCTTTCAATTTCTTCCATTTCGATAATATCATGTGCTTCCAATAAAGAAGGAACCACAATTAACTTATCTGAAATAGCATTAAAGTCAAGATCAGAAACTACAATTACAAATGATTTTTTCGCCTTTTTTTGCTGTTTCGAAAGTGGTAAAAACAGCTTTACATCTTTTTCAGAAAGTTCGGTATCTGCGGATAAATCTATTATAATATTTTGTTTTTCAAAGGTTTTAAATTGTTGCGTTACTTTTTCCAGGAAAGAATTAAAATCTCCCTGAGTATCTTTAATTGTAACGGTATGTCCTTTTTGATCTACTTTCATTTTATAATTTATAGAGGCTTGTATAATAAAATAATAATCCTGACTGCTAAGGTACGAAGATTTTTTAGAGTTTTGTGAATTGTAAAATGTGAACTGTAACTGCCCGCTGAGACCGTAAACTAAAGCTTAAAGCTTAGACGCTAAAAGATAAATTACAGCCATTCTGATTGCAACCCCATTCTCCACCTGATTTAAAATCACAGATTGATTCGAATCTGCTACTTCACTGGTAATCTCTACTCCCCTGTTTATTGGACCCGGGTGCATAATAACAATTTCTTTGCTTAGCGAATCCAGTAACGGCTTGTCAACTCCGTATTGCTGTGCATATTCTCTTGTAGAAGGGAAAAAGTTAACATCCATACGTTCGTTTTGTACCCGTAGCATATTGGCCACATCACACCATTCTAGTGCTTTTCTCAAATTGGGTTCGACTGTCACCCCAAGCGATTCGATATATCTCGGAATAAGTGTTTTGGGTCCGCAAACTTTTACCTCAGCACCTTGCATTTGCAAAGCATATATATTCGATAATGCCACTCTGGAGTGTAAAACATCACCAACAATAACTACTTTTTTACCGGCAACATCTCCTAATTTTTCTCTGATTGAATAACTGTCCAACAAAGCCTGAGTCGGGTGTTCGTGTGCCCCGTCTCCGGCGTTCACAATACTTGCTTTGACATTTTTAGACAAAAAATAAGCCGCTCCGGGATTGGAGTGGCGCATTACGACCATATCCACTTTCATCGAAAGGATATTATTTACAGTATCAATCAGCGTCTCTCCTTTTTTTACAGAAGACTGGGCTGCAGAAAAACTAATGACATCGGCTGATAATCGTTTTTGAGCTAACTCAAAAGAAAGTTTGGTTCTGGTACTGTTTTCAAAAAAGATGTTGGCAATGGTAATATCTCGTAACGAAGGAACTTTTTTAATTGGTCGGTTGATGACTTCTTTAAAATGATCGGCAGTTTCAAAGATTAGGTTAATATCATTCTCATTGATATATTTAATTCCTAATAAATGATTTACGCTTAATTCTTTCATTTTGTTTCGATTATATTTTTTTAATTGTACTTTTTATAATGAAGAATAAACTAGCTCGTTATTAAATGAACAACATCTTCTCCCTCATTTTCTTTCCAGCTTACTTTTACTTTTTCACCATTAATGGCATCTACCTGACGGCCTCGATAATCAGGCTGAATAGGTAAATTTCGGCTAAAACGCCTGTCGATTAACACTAACAATTCAATTTCTGACGGTCTACCAAAAGACTGAATGGCAGTTAAAGCCGCACGTATACTACGTCCGGTAAACAAAACATCATCTATAAAAATGACTTTTTTGTTTTCGACGATAAAATTGATTTGAGTTTTATTGGCTTCAAGCGGTTTATCAGTTCTGCGAAAGTCGTCTCTAAAGAAAGTGATGTCTAAATATCCCAAAGGAATCTCGGGCGTTTTATACTCGTTCTCTAATAATTGTTTCAGACGTTCTGCTAAGAAAACACCTCTTGGTTGTATTCCAACCAAAATAGTATCCGAAAAGTCTAAGTGTTTTTCAATCAACTGACAAGCCAAACGATGGAGTATGATAGTAACTTCTTTTGAATTAAGTAATACTTTTTGGCTCATAGTAAAGTGTAATGTTTGGTTGGGCAAAAGTACAATAATTTTATGAATCTGTTGTTTTGATTATTTGAAAAATAAAAGATCACTTATCATTCTATTTAAATCATGTCTTTGATTTCGCATTTCAAGCAAAAAAAGCCCCTGCAATCGCAGAGGCTCTTAAACTTAAAAATCTTTATGTAAACCCTAATTAATTCACTACCAACTTAGCAGTAAACAATTTACGGGAATGTATTTTTAGGATGTAAACTCCTTTTGGCAAATCCTGATTTATTAAAGAAAATTGATTGTTGTTTACATTTTTTGTAGCGTACAATAATTTTCCTTCCATATTGTAAATTTCAATTTCATCAATAGGATATTCTGATTGGATAAATGTTTCTCCATTACTACCCGTAGGATTTGGATATACTTTTAAACCATTATCAATTTTAAATTTATCGTTACCTAATTTCGTTTCGATTACTTCAAAAGAAACTCGGTTTGATACTTCGTTATAAGAATCATTTGTAAACATAACCAAAAAGTACTTTCCTTTTTCTGTAGGCAATTCAGGAGCTACAATGTTTTTAGTTCCTTGAGAAAGCCCTTCAAAATAAGTATAACTCACCAATGGTTTACTGTTTGGATTATCTCCGTCATGATAAATTCCTAACCAGTCTTTTACAATTCCCGGAGCGTCTGTCCAGGAAGCGGTGATTTGTTCGCCAAGATCATACACGGGTTTGTTGATCCATAATTCGGTAACAACAGCTCCAATTTTAAAGTACACTTTATTGCCAATAGCGTTAAAACCATCTTGCAAATAATACTCGGCATAATAATATCCTTTTGGCAAATTAGTAAATGATTTAGCGCCTGTAGCAGTTGTAACATATTGCCAGCTTGAAGCGGCAACACCTGATCCCGGATTAACTCCCATTTTGTATATTCCAATCCAATCTTTCGCTAATTCCGGTCCATTGCTGTAATTCACAACTACAGGAGTCCCAACAGAATATTCGGTCTTATCGGTAGTTAAGACCGGAACTAGTCCAACATAAAAATATTTACGTGGAGCAATTTCTGTGTAACCGCCATTGGAAAATATAACAGCATAATAACGTCCTTTATTCGCTAATCCTTTTGGAAAATTAATAAACCCACTTGGATTCCCGTCGGTATACTGCCAGCTCAACGAAGGCGTTATTGCTCCCGGTGTCTGCCCCTCTTTGTATAATCCTACCCAAGTTGATGTACTCGCCGGAGCGTCTGTAAAATTAACCTTGATAGGGGCATTTTGTAAATAAGTTAAAGCATCAGTGATTATCTCTGTATTTATAGTAGTACTTCCTGTAACCGTAAAGGTCTGTACATCACTCCAGGGAGACCATTCCAGATTGCGGTCTCTGTATCTTAATTTCACATAATACTTTCCATTTGGAAGTGAATTAGAAGCCAAATTCATTTTGGTAATATCTACACCCAGATTTATATTAACCGTAGAGTCTTTTTTAGTACCATATTTCCCGTACAAATTTTCGAAGTCACGGTATACTTCTTTCTTAACGATATCAAATGTCGGTGTTTGTGAAATTAAAAACTGACTGGTATTCAATAACTCATTCGTTGTGGTACTATAGGCTGAACCGGATATCGCTAATGGCAATGTCACATTTCCTGTAAAGGTATTCGTGATCGATGGTTTTACGGGAGCTGCTTTGTTTTTATATCTGTGGAACTCATCCATTAATTGGTTATTTTTCCATTTATCAACGCTTCCGATAGAATAACTTTCGATGTCCATTTTACCATTTGCCACATCGATGTCAACAATTTGGTAAATCCAATTACAGATTGTTTTTTGGACATCATCAAAATCCTGTTCAGTCGAAGATCCCCAATATTGATCCCATGCTGTACCTCCCGAAATGATATTATAGGTCGGTGTATTCTTTAATTGTCCTCTATGGTAAAGATGGTGATGCGCTCCAATATGCATCGAATATTTCGGTGAAGTCACCAACAAAGGAACTGCGGTATTACGAACCCAAGTAGAAATATCACCCACGTATTGCTCTGCCTGATACGGTCTGTGGCTCAAAGAAAAAATCCACTCTACCGTAGTATCCGTATTGGCTGCTGCCACAACCTTTTGTAACCACGCTAACTGCTCAGCTCCTGTATGTTCTGAACTTAAACTAATAAACAAAACATTACCTGCTTGTTGTGCATAATAATTCTCTGTTCCTGATGAAATTCCTTTATAAGAAAGTTCACTAATATAAAAATGATCATAATACGAATTCATTCCAAGTGTTCCGTAAGTCTCATGGTTTCCTACTGTTGTCTGAATAGGAATATTACCCGATAAACCTCTGTTCTTTTTAAAATGTACATTCTCATAATGATCCAAAGTACCTACATCGACCTGATCGCCCACCATAAATGTCATTGCAATATTATCGTCCGGAGATAGGGTTGCTCCCCATTTCTGTCTGATTTTTCTTTTGGCAGCCGACACTAAAGAATCATAACGAGGTACTGCTTTCAATTGATTATCCCCCATAATCAAAAAGCGAATATGACCATCTTTTGTAGCAGCTTGCCCCGGATTAGGCAGCGTTTTAAAAGAATAAACCGAAGACACTTCAGCTCCGGTTTTTATTCTGTAATAATATTTAGTATTAGGCGAAAGATTCATCAGCTTCGCACTGTGATAAAAATAATTCCCCGGATAACCTGAATCTGTAAAGACATTCGTATTACCCGTAACAGTTACATTAAGGCTGGTTGCAGCCGTTCCGTACTCTACAATAGATTCGGGATTACTGTTGGTTTTCCAGTTAACGTAAATAGAGGTCGGTGTTGCATTTTGCAAATAAGGAAATAGCGTTTGTGCGCGTGAAGCTAAACTTATTCCTAAAAATAGTAGTAGATAGTAAAGTTTTTTCATAAGTTGTTTTTCGTTGTTTAGACGACACAAAAGTATTCTACCAAAATGCAAATACTTTTAAGACAACATTACCCTTCTTTTATCTTTACTTCTCTTTATTGTAAAGTTAACTATTAAAATTACCGAAATCTATTCCAGTCAATACCAGCACAATTATGTTGAAACTGGCTTCTTTTCTTTTGCAAAAGAAAACCATGTAAGTTTGTGCCAAAGCGACTCCAATGGTCCTTGTCGGTGTGTTTTAAGCCACCACGTACAAAAACTCAATTGTAATAAAAACAAAACAATACCAATCAACAATCCGAATGTTGCTCCGGTATATTGGTAAAGCCCTAAACCAAAACGATAGTATATAAAAGAGCCTAAAATAGATTGTGTAAAATAACAAGTCAAACTCATTTTTCCAAAAGGAATCAATTTTGTTAAAACCTTATTTACGGCTTCTTTTTGGTACAACAACACAAATGTGCTTACCAACACCACCATAAAAGTAACATTTGACCACGAAGTAAAAATGATTAATAAGCTGTTTACTAAATCCTTATTAGCAACAACATCCGGCAAAAAAGTTTTGAATCCAAAAATCGGAATAAATAATATTGACGCATATAGTAATGCTTTTTTCCAAAACGCATTATTCGCCGGCGAGGCTACAAAAAGTTGCTTTCTTCCTACTATCATTCCAAACATGAATAGTGCCGGAGCCTGAAAAAATCTTCCATTTTCCCAAGACCAGAACACAGAAGCCCATCTGCCTATTGTTACATTGCCTACTGCATGATCCATAAACGAGCCGTCTCTTAAATACGCATACATATCACCATAATAGGCATTTGACCTATTAGCAGGAAGTACATAATCAGGGTTATAAAGAATATTAAAAAAATTGTACCATTCTAAAGGCAATGTCATTAAAAAAATTGCTATAATCAATACATATTTCGTTTTCAGATTACAAACCGGAATCAAAATCAATCCTAAAACCGCATACATCATTAATATATCACCAGAAAAAAAGAGGGTATTTACCAGTCCAAAAACAAACAATATAGCAAGTCTCCAAACAAACCTTACTCTAAAATCATTTCCTTTTTTAGCCTGATTATCATTTTGAATAAAAAAGCTAAATCCAAACAGTAGAGAAAAAATAGCATATGATTTTCCCGCAAAAAGGAAAAATAAAGTATCCCAAATCACCTTATCTAATCTTTTTATAGATTCGGGCAGATACTCAGGTAAATGATAAAAATCAAAATGTTCTAAATTATGAAGTAACATAATAGCCATGATGGCTAAACCACGTAAGGCATCTATCACTTCTATTCGAGGTGACTTTAAACTAAAAGCGTTTTCTGACATAAGATATAAAGGATTTAATTAAAGGTATATCTCTCAAAAATAATTTTATTTCATCAAAATCTACAATCTAAATCCTCAATTATCAAGCATTTATAAATCTAATTTTTAACTATTCTCAATTAAGTTTCATAAATAATAGAAATTAAATAATAAAACAATTTCGGAAAATTATGTAACACCTAATTTCATAACAGTCAGTAACTTCATGTTAGAATAATACTTGTTTTTTTTTAGAATTAAAATAGTAAAATCATGAAAAACAAAACACTACAATTGACACTAGTATTCGTTATACTATTGACATTTACAAGCTGCGAAGTGATTGGAGATATTTTTAAAGCAGGAATGGGCTTTGGTATTTTTCTAGTTGTTCTTATCATTGCCCTAGTTGTTTTTATAATCAGTAAATTCCTTGGTGGAAAATAAGCATAAAAAAACCTGTTCAACAACGGAACAGGTTTTATCTTTTTATAGTAGAGAGTCCTTCTTTTTTCAAGACGAACTCTTTTCAATTACAAATTGTACATTTTCTTTCTTTGTTCTTGAATTTTTTCATCATCCAAATATTCATCAAAAGTCATGTAACGGTCGATAACGCCATTTGGTGTTAACTCTACTACTCGGTTACCAACTGTTTGTGCAAACTCGTGGTCATGAGTGGTAAAAATCACCGAACCTTTAAAGTTTTTCAATGAGTTGTTAAAAGCAGTAATCGACTCCAAATCCAAGTGATTCGTTGGCTCATCCAGCATTAAGATATTGGCACGTTCCATCATCATTCTAGACAACATACAACGTACTTTTTCTCCTCCTGATAATACACGACTAGTTTTTAACGCTTCTTCTCCTGAAAAAATCATTTTCCCTAAGAATCCTCTAATAAATACTTCATCACGCTCTTCTTCTGTTTTTGCATATTGACGCAACCAGTCTACTAAACTTAAATCATTTTCAAAAAACGAATGATTTTCAGCCGGTAAATACGCTTGGTTGGTTGTAATTCCCCAATCAAAAGTTCCGGAATCTGCTTTTTGTTCATTGTTTAAGATTTCATAGAACGCTGTAGTTGCACGTGAATCTTTAGAGAAAAGAACGATTTTATCGCCTTTTGCCATGTTCAAGTCCACATCTTTAAACAATAATTCTCCGTCTACAGAAGCGCTTAAATTTTCAACATTCAAAATTTGATCTCCTGCTTCACGATCCTGATCAAAAATAATAGCAGGGTAACGACGGCTTGAAGGTTTGATCTCTGAAATATTCAATTTACTAATCATTTTTTTACGAGATGTAGCTTGTTTAGATTTTGCTACGTTGGCGCTAAAACGACGAATAAATTCTTCTAATTCTTGTTTCTTTTCTTCTGCTTTTTTGTTTTGCTGTGCACGTTGTTTTGCAGCCAATTGGCTTGACTCGTACCAGAACGTATAATTTCCTGAATAATGGTTTATTTTTCCAAAATCAATATCAGAAATATGAGTACAAACGGCATCTAAAAAGTGACGGTCGTGAGATACTACAATTACAGTATTTTCATAATTTGCTAAGAAGTTTTCTAACCAAGCGATGGTTTCAAAATCCAAATCGTTGGTAGGCTCATCCATGATCAGCATATCCGGGTTTCCAAAAAGAGCCTGCGCCAAAAGCACACGAACTTTAATTTTCCCCTCAAGATCGCCCATTAAAGTATAATGATGCTCTTCATTGATTCCTAAGTTAGACAACATTGATGCTGCATCAGAATCGGCATTCCAACCGTTCATTTCTTCAAATTGAACCTGAAGCTCCCCTATCCTGTCTGCATTTTTATCGTTGTAGTCTAAATAAAGTTCATCCATTTCTTTCTTAACAGCGTACAGCACTTTATTCCCCATCAAAACGGTTTCCAAAACAGTATGCTCATCGAACATGTTGTGATTCTGGTTTAAAACCGACATACGTTTTCCCGGCTCTAAATGAATATGGCCAGAAGTTGGATCGATATCACCTGAAATGATTTTAAGAAAAGTAGATTTCCCAGCACCATTGGCTCCAATAACTCCATAAATATTTCCGTGCGTGAAAGTGGTATTTACTTCGTCAAACAAAATTCGTTTGCCAAATTGAACTGATAAATTATTGACTGTTAACATGAATGTCTTTTTAATTAATTTTGTGCAAAAGTAAGGAAAAAGGTTCAGAGCTGCAAAGAAACTAAGAGGCTAAGTTTAGATATGTATTTTTTTAAACCATATAAGTTATAGAAGTCCATTTTAGCCAACCGTATCGTTCAACTTCTTGCTAAATTCTATCTCTCGCAAAGGCGCTAATTTCTATCTTTTCAATACTTCTTATTTTAACACAAAACTTCCACTACAAACTTTATTTAAACAAAAGTTATATTTTCTTACATGCGCAAATTTTTAAACCATATAAGTTATAGAAGTCCATTTAAGCTAACCGGATAGTTTAACTTCTTGCTAAATTCTATCTCTCGCAAAGGCGCCAAGTCGCTAATTTTCATCTTTTCAATGCTTCTTATTTTGACACAAAACTTCCACTACAAACTAAATTTAAACAAAACTTATATTTCCTTACATAACTTATATGGTTTAAAAAAAATCACATTTTGCTCTCTTTCGCTAAAGCAACTTCCAAACTCTCATAATTTGAGACTACCTTTTTGATTAAACCCTCTTTATCGAGAATAAAATGGGTTGGAAAAGCATTTAATTGTAACGTTTCATTCATATAAATTTTCATATTCGGAATCACGGAATACGACAAAGGTCTCTTAGCCAAAAATACTTTTAACTGCTGCGGATTATCTTCGGCCAGACTCACAAAAACAATATCTTTTCGGTCTTTATACTTTGAAGCTAATGCATTGACATGTGGAAATTCTTTAATACAGGCTGCACAATGAATATACCAGCATTTAATGACAACTATTTTACCCTTCATTGTCTCATTTGAAACTATATTTCCGTCTAAATCTTTAAAAGAAAACTTTGGAAACGCGGTTCCTTCCATTTTTAAATTCTTGTCCGCATCAAAAGCCTCCTGAACGATTGTCGCTTTTATACTGGTATCCGAATCCGGTTTAATTTTAAACAACTTATAATTGTAAATAGCTTCTTCTGAAAGTAAACGTATCGGAATAAAATTTCCTTTTGTAAGCTCTTCCAGAAAAGCTTCTTTTGTCATTGCATTAGAAAGAGAATCAAGTGGTGTAAAATCTCTGGAGAGCATTATTTTTTTATTTTGATACGCCCACCAATCCGAAAATTTGCTTTGAATGGTAATAGGATCTACTTCAGGATTTCCGTATTTTGACTGCGCGAAGCAAGAAATAGAAATAAAAATTGCAGTAACAATACTAAGTAGTTTTTTCATGAAATTGTATAAAATAAATCAAATTCAAAAGTACTTAAAATTCTAAAAACTTTATTAGTACTTTTGAATACAATAGGATTTTCCATTATTTACATCCTCACTATTATAAGCTTTTTTTAAATGAAAAAATTATTTACTTCACTTCTAATTATAAGCAGTCTATTTAGTTTCTCACAAACAGAAAAATTATTTTATTATACCGAAAAGGACAGTTTATTAGGAGTGAAAAATCAAAACGGAAAGATTATTATTCCCTTGCAACCTTCCCATTTTGCAGATTCTTATCTTAATGGACAGGAAATAAAAACTATGATTTTCAACCTGAATTTTCATCAATACTACAATCGAAAAGGAGATTTTTTATTTGATGTTTATTTAACTTCTGAAGGCCCGGATGATATTAATGAAGGTTTTATTCGGTATACTGAAAATAAAAAAAGTGGTTTATACAGTGATCAGGGCGAGAAAATTATTCCGGCCAAGTACGATTGGATTTCTCGAATAAAATTTGGCTTTGCTCAATTTTGCAACGGCTGTCATTTTGATTATACAAAAGACCCTGAGCATCCGCAATTAGTTGGTGGAACTTGGGGATATGTTGGTAAAAATGGAGTTGAAATACAACCAACTGAGAAACGAAATCACCCTAAAGATTTTGAAATAGAAAACCATCAATTTATCCCATATCAATTTGAGCACAATGAAAAGGAAAAACAGGTAGTCGCTTTTTTTGAAAAAAGAAAAAAGCAAATCCTTCAAATAAATGGTTCTGATTGTAAGGGCACAGAAATCTATTTTGAAATTGTTGGAAAACCGTCTGAACTTGACCCTTTTTATAAGATAGCAACCTTTGAATTATGTGGTTCTTATCTCCACAGCTCTAATGAGAACTATGATGATTTTAAGAATTTTAAAGTCTCTGAAGACGGGAAAAAATTCTACGCCGTTTACTTAGATTCTTTTCATAGTAAGGAATATCTGGAATATGTCGAGAAAAAAATCCTTGTAGACAAATGGATTAAAAAGAATCTTAAAAAATAACACTCTTCATAGGTTACTGTTTTAAACCTCAAAGAAAAAGACAAAATCCAAAATGACTTTAATGAAAACTAACACTTGTCATAAAATCAATCTGAATTTTGTCATTTGATTCGCTCTAACCGAATCTTAAAAAAACAACACTAATAATCAAAACGTTTAAAAGCTTCAATTGCTTCATATTCAGCCAAACCTAAATCGTCATAAAGGACAGCTGTATTTTTGTTGCGATCTTCTGCCCTAACCCAAAATTCTCTAGAGTCATTTCCTTGAAACATAACTCTGTCTTTTTGTGATTGATGGTATAAAATCGCATGACGTTTTAATAATACCTCTGATGGACTCAACGGAACGGCCATGTCAATTTCGTGAATGTCCCATTCGTGCCAAGCTCCTCTGTACAACCATAACCAGCAGTCATCCATGTAAGCTTGTGGTTTTAATTCTTTTAATGCTGCGAAAATAGCATTCAGACAAACTTCGTGTGTACCGTGCGGGTCTGCTAGATCTCCTGCTGCAAAAACCTGGTGTGGTTTTATCTTGGCAATGATATCCTTTACGATCGCAATATCATCAGGTCCCAATGGGTTTTTCTTAACTTGTCCTGTTTCGTAAAAAGGAAGATCTAAAAAATGCGTGTTTTCATCTTTTAAACCGATGTATCTTGTGGCAGCATAAGACTCTCTTCTTCTGATAAGCCCTTTTAATTTTCGAACTTCTAATGAATCGATTTGATTTTCTGATTTATTGTTCAAAAATTCAATTACGGATTTAAAATTGATATCCGCTGCTCCGGCACCGATAAAATCACTGCCAACTTCTGCAAATTTTAAAGCTTCATCATCTGTTACTGCAATATTTCCTGAGGTTTGATATACAACATGTACATCATGTCCTTGTTTTATCAATTTTGAAAAAGTCCCTCCCATTGAAATAACATCGTCATCGGGGTGAGGACTAAAAAGGATTACTCGCTTTTTTGCAGGATCGGCTCTTTCGGGACGATGCGAATCATCCGTGTTGGGTTTTCCGCCTGGCCATCCTGTAATGGTATGCTGCAAAACATTAAACATGTTGATGTTCAAGTCATAAGCAGAACCTTCTTGCGCCAAAAGATCTGACATACCGTTATTGTTGTAATCACGGTCTGTTAATTTTAAAATGGATTGTTTTGTTTTTTGGCACAACCAAACAATCGCTTTACTTTTTAATTCTTGTGTCCAAATACATTCTCCGACTAACCAAGGTGTTTTGAAACGTGTCAGCTCTGAAGCTGCGGATTGGTCTAATACGAAAGTCGCATTAGGGTGATTTTGTAAAAAGGTTGCCGGAACTTCTGAAGAAATATCTCCTTGAACTGTTCTTTTTATGATGTCAGCTTTGTTCTGACCCCAAGCCATTAATACAATTCTTTTAGATCTCATAATGGTAGAAACTCCCATGGTAATAGCTCTTTTAGGAACATTATCTATACCATTAAAATCAGACGAAGCATCTACTCTTGTAATGTGATCCAGTGTAATAATACGAGTACCGGAGTTGATATGGGATCCCGGTTCGTTGAAACCTACGTGACCTGTACGACCGATACCTAATAATTGAAAATCAAGACCTCCTGCATTTTTAATATTCATTTCATAATCGATACAATATTGATTTAATTCATCAATAGCGATTGTACCGTCTGGAATATTAACATTATCAGGATTGATATCAATATGATTAAAAAGATGCTGATGCATAAAATGATGATAGCTCTGATTGTTCTCTTTGGTCATCGGATAATATTCATCCAGATTAAAAGTGATTACATTGCTAAAACTTAGCCCCTCTTCTCTGTGCATTCTTACTAATTCCTCATATACTTTTATAGGAGAAGAACCTGTCGCTAAACCTAAAACACAAGATTTTCCTTTCTCTTGTTTCGATCGGATTAATTGAGCGATTTCCTGTGCTACAATTAAGGAAGCTTCGGTAGAATTTTTGAAGATTTCGTTGTGGATTTTTTCAAATCTTGTCTCTTCAAATTTCCCTGCGCTTTTATAGCTGATATCAGGTTTTATTTCTAAAGCACTTTTCATTTCTTTATCTTTTATAGTAATTACCCTTTTGGTTTTTGAAATGGTATAAGCAACTTTAGTCACTTATACCATTTACTAACCAAACTTAAATATTGTTTAAATCTTTTGTTTATTAGAATTTGTTAACTCCGGTATCCCACCAAAGTCTTGTTGCGCCGGTATCTACACCTCCTAAAAGCTGAACTCCCTGCGCATATCCGGTTGGATTAGAAGTTTTTTCATTTACAAAGAAATTCAATCTTCTTACAAAAGTACCTTCTGGAATTTTTCCACCTGAAAAATTATTTGTAGGTAAAAATAGTTTTGGATATCCTGTTCTTCTGGTTTCAGCCCAAGCCTCCTGACCATCAGGGAAACCTGCAATCCATTTTTGAGTAATGATTTTCTGCAATTTCACTTCGTTAGAAACGGCATCAGACCATTTTATTGTTACCAGATTCTGTGCTGCAATGTTATTCGCTGCATTTAACGGATCTGTAAAACCTGTTGATATTGAAGTATCATCATTTGTATAATCAGCAGCACCACTTGCACCTAATTGTGCAAAAGAAGTTGCAATTCCTGACTCATAAAACGATTGAGCAGTTCCCCCACCCATGTTCCAGCCTTTCAACGCTCCTTCGGCTTTCAGAAAGTGAGATTCAGAAGCATTAAACCATGGAATCAAATTATTTTCTACAATTGCACCAATTTGAGAAAATTGATCTTGTTTTGCCGTTTCGTAATCAGAGTCCACTATACTTCCCAGTCTAATTCCTTGATAAGTTCCTGTCTTAGTTTTATGAAAAAATACTGCTCTTCTTGGGTCGTTATAACCATTCATAATTGACACAATTGGAGCTCCTGCATTGATATCTGTCCATGGTCCTGTATAAGTCAAAACAGGATGTTCAGCTTTATAGGCCATATTATCTTCGTTAGAAGTAATAATTCCTATACCAGCCAAAGCAGCTTCTCCTTCTATTTTTGCTTTTACCGGATCTACGTTAGAAATACGCATTGCTAGACGTAACCTTAAAGAATTAGCAAACTTTACCCATTTTTGTACATTACCAACACCTGTAGTTCCGTCTGTTGCATCTTTTTTATCAGGAAAAAAAGTAGCCGTTTTATCAGCTGCGATCGGAGTCAGAATATCTACTGCAGTTTTCAACTCTGCAAAAAACTTATTATAAACCGCTTGTTGAGAGTCATATGGAGTTGATCCATCAGCATTTCCAAAACCGGAATACACAATTGGCCCATAATAATCAGTGGTTTTATGCATAGCATATACTTTTAAAATCAGAGACCAAGCATAAAACTGAGGGTATTTTTCTTTTGTTAATCGCTCCAAATTATAGGCATTAACCATCTCTCTTTGATATTTCTGAACCCATTCTGCACCATTCCAACCATCTAAAAGAACATAGGTTGAATTATTTCTATTCCCCTCAAAAGCAGTTGGTGTTCCCATATACCCTGAAAAGATATCTGCATTTAAGTTGAATTGAATATCTCCTTGCCAGTCATCTGCAACTAAGATATACATACCTCTTTCCATTGCTCTGATTGGAGCTTTAACACGATTAAAGTCTTGCTCTAAATCGTTGTTACTAAAACCGGATTCATTGGTGTTTATATCCTCAAAATTACTTGTACAGCTACCTAGTAAAAGGGCTAAAGCTGAACCAAATACTAATAATTTATTTTTCATTTGTGAATTTTTATTGTTAATTGAAATCATTTTTATTGACTTATAAGCCACCCACTCAGGGTTTTATTGTTTGTCGAATATTTCATATTCTATTGACAAACAAAACATCTTACAACAACCAATAAGGTTTTGTCCTTTTATTATACTATTAGAAAGTTAAATTTAAATTAACACCTACACTTCTCGTTGAAGGCGCTCCAAAAATATCAACACCTTGCAAACCTTCACCACTACTTAATGTTACGTTTGGATCAAACGGAGCATCTTTATAGAAGAAAAATAAATTTTTACCAACAAGAGAAGCATTCACAGTCTTGAAAATTGATTCCTTACTGAAATCAAAAGTATATCCTAACGAAATTTCTCCCAGTCTAATGTTTGTAGCCTTGTACATATATTCACCAGTAGTACCTGCTCTATTACCAACTACATCATAATACTTTTTAGGATCCATTGATGTCACTGCATTTCCATTAATATCTACAGCATTTATCTTAACTCCGCCAGCATCTCTTGCATCACCGGTCGCTTTAGACACTCCATAATAATCCAACATAGCCTCAGTCATACTCATTACGTGCCCTCCAAATCTACCATCAATAAGTATATTTAGGTATGCTTTTTTGTATTTGAATGAGTTAGAGAAACCTAACATAAAATCCGGATTTGAACTTCCCAGATTTACAAAGTCAGTTTTTTGAATGTTTCCTTTATCATCCAGTACAATTTGACCGTTATCATTTCTTACGATATTTTTTCCCTGAATTTCACCAAAAGGCTTTCCAACTTGTAAAACATATCTGTAACTATTCGGATCTCCATTAGTTAAAATAACAGTATTAATATTTCCATTAGCACCAGCACCTAAGCTAAGAACAGTATTTTTATTTGAAGCATAATTCACTCCAATATCCCAAGAGAAATTATCGGTAACTATTGCTTTACCGGTTAAACTAATCTCGAAACCTTTGTTTTCTATACTACCTGCGTTAAATGCATAGTTTGTATATCCTGTAGTATTTGGAATTGGAGCCGGAGCAGTAATTAATTGATTTTTCGTCTCGTTTCTATAATAAGTAAAATCAAAGCCAATTCTGTTATTGACAAATCTCAACTCTGTACCAAATTCGAACGAATTTTGTATTTCCGGTTTTAAAGAAGTACCCGGTTTTGGGCCAGTTACTGGATATGTAACGATACCACCAACAAAAGTATTTACCGGTGATGTTAAAAAAGCACCAATATCATTACCCACCTGAGCATAAGAAGCTCTTACTTTTGCATAACTAATTGCCTTTGGTAATGTTACCATCTGGCTTAAAATAGCCGACATACCTACAGAAGGATAGAAGAATCCTAAATTATCAGTATTTACTAAAGTAGATGACCAATCGTTTCTTCCTGTAACATCAAGAAACAACATCTCTTTATAACCAAAAGTTGCACTTGCAAAAACAGATTGCACTTCTCTTTTACTACCCGTATTTTGTGCATTTCTTTCGGCAGATACAAAATTTCCTGTATTAAACCAGTTCGCATTAACTAATCCGCCTTTTTGTCCGGAATCACTTGTAAAAGCTTCATTAATTGTTGATTTAGTAATACTTGTACCAATAACAGCATTAAATGAAAAGTCATCATTGAATTTTGTATTAATAGTCGCAATCAAATCACCATACAACTGAGAGCTTTCACTATCTGAATAAATATATCGACCTGTAGATGGAGCCAACGTTAGATTTGTTCCCGCATACATTCTTTTATCGAATGTGTTATTAAATTTATTATACCCCCCTCTTGCTTTAAAACTTAACCAGCTATTCGCTTTATAATTTATCGCTACAGAAGATATTAACGAGGTATTTGTATCGATAGAAGCATTTCTGTTTAAGATCCAGCCCGGGTTCTGAATGATATCAGATGTAGCAGATGGCCATCTTTGAAGCATTAAGTTTCTGGAAGGCTCAAAATACTCATAATTACTTTCATAATCTTTAAAATCATTACCTCTTGGAAACAAATACACTCCTGTTAAAGGATTGAAATACAATCCATTTGTAGGCTTATTTTCAATTTTTTGTTCCGCATAAGACAACGCACCATCAATAGTGACTTTATCTCCGAACATTTTGATACTCTGACGAAGTGCAATATTGTTCTTCTTAAATTCATTGGTCGGAATTACACCATCAACTCTAGTATTGGCATAAGTAAGACTAGTTGACATTTTATCTGTCCCTCCATTCACACCGATAGAGTTAATCATCGTTAAACCTGTGTCATAAAAACCTTTAACGTGATCAGGAGACTTTTTCTGAGGACCCCAAGATAAATCAGATGATGGATTTGCAGCGTAATTATTTTGAAATTCCGGTAATGAAACTACGTTATCCACAAATACACTTGTGTTATAATTTGCTGTTACATTTCCTTCTTTACCTTTTTTAGTAGTTATAACAATGACCCCATTAGCTCCTTGAGAACCATATAAAGCAGCTGCAGAAGCTCCTTTAAGAACTGTCATAGACTCAATATCATCCGGGTTAATCATTGAGATTGCGTCTCCACCATCTCTGTTACCTCCGGCTGTATCTCCAAAAACCTGATTTGCCTGAGAAGAATTCGAATTTAACATTGGAATTCCATCCACAACATATAAGGGTTGATTACTTGTCGCTGATGAGTTACCACGAATAGTTACTTTAACTGCACCACCTGCTCCAGCTGAACTTTTCCCTACTATTAAACCTGCAACTTTACCAGACAAGCTGTTCATTAAGTTCGCATCTTTAACACGAGTCACCTCGTCTCCTTTAACCTCTTGTGCTGAATAAGTCAAAGATTTTTTTGATTTCTTAAGACCTAATGAAGTAACAACAACTTCATTTAAATTATTTGACGCACTTTGTAGCAGCTTTACGTTGATTGTAGCGGCATCTCCTACAACAATACTTTGTGTTTCCAGACCAACATAGGTAAAAACCAATGTTTGCCCTTTCTGTACTTCAATTGCATACAATCCGTCAAAATCGGTTGAAGTACCTTTTTGACTTCCCTGTACAGCAACAGATGCCCCTGGTAACGGCACCCCATTAGAATCTGTAATCACACCTTTAACATTTTTTACCTGTGCAAGCGAAACCTGCGCCGTAAAAACAATCATAAAGATTAAGAAAATTTTTTTCATGTTTATTTATTTTGTTAGTTATTAAGGTAAAACTATTCTTAAAATATTGTTAAAAAAAATATTTTATACAAACAGCCACAAACTTTAAACAAACGACATAAAACAATCAACAATATGCTCTGTTAAAACACAAATAAATAAGATATACTAAACATTTTCACATATTAACAATAATTAATCAGCAATATTAACACTAAGCGAAGATAAAATCTTAAAAAGCCAACAGTAGTAAACAAGCAAAAATCCTTTACTAAACAAGCCACAAAACTCTTTTCCTTACTAGAAATTTAACAAAATATTAGAATTCATGTTAACTCTTACACTCGAAGAACTAATATTGTTTTACTTTGACTAGCATAACAATATTCATTAATTAAAGTTATAATTCCTTTAAAACAGGGTCACTAAAATAAACTGTTAATAATAAGATAAAAACAATTACCCGCAGCTATGTTTTGCAATTATAAACAATGAAAAACAGTTAATCAATATTGAATAACTTCTAAGAATAGATTGTAATTTTTAAGCATTGTTAAAACTAGACTGAAGAATAAGTTTAGGATTTTCTTTTTTTGTATTCCATTTAAAATTGCATTTTTATCCATTTTTATTAAAAAGAAAATTAAGCAGTAGAAATATTCAAACGTTCAATCCCCTTTGTCCTTTAAGTTAATTCTTCATCGCAGGCAAAAAAGAAATATCCATATAGTATTTCTTTGGATTTTTTGGGTCAATCATAACCTTAATAGGTTCGGTTCCTATAAAATCGGTAGGATCAAACCAAATGTTATCGCTTTTAAACACATACAATTCATTTGTATTTGTATCAAGCCACTGACTATAAATCAAAAAAGGGTTTCTACCATTTACGGCCAGTCCGTTATTAAACTTCACGTGAGCAAATTTTGTTGAAATACGTTTTCCATTTTCACGCAGGTATCGAATTTCTCTTTGTTTTACTTTATCAAACAAAATAATAAAGAAACCTATTAAAAAGAAAATTATTCCCAAAACCCCGCAGATTAAAGGGCCAAGCCATAAAGATGTAAATCCGTTAATAGAAGCAGAATTGGGTTCGGCTGAATCGTATAACACTTCAACACTTTCTCCCATGCTATAACTTGGTGGACTAGTACTAAAAGAAGTGGTGAATTTTACTTCTTTACCTTCCTTTGTCTTAAATAAAACGAGTGGCTTATATACGATACTATTATCTGATGTTGATTCGAGTAATTCAATAACTGTGCCTTGTGCTGTAAGTGCTTTTTCCTGAAAAGCATGTTGCTTTTGGTAGAAATAAAGAGCTGCGGCGATTAAAGCTAAGCCAATAGTTAAAAAGGTATATTTAATAAATGATAGCGCTTTCATACTTCGTTGTTTCTTGATACTATTACAAAATTATTCGAAAATAAATTACAATTATTACTTCCTTACTTTTTTTCCATAAAAAACCCGACAATACAATTGTCGGGTTCATAATGCATTCCTTCAGGCGAAAACCAAATAACAAATCACCTCAATTCGCAACATTTATTCGAAATATAAAAACCTGATTAAAAAATAAATATCCAAACTCAATTTTAACCGTCCCAATTTTTTTATTTCTAAATTTTCCATTCTTTAGTTCTAAACCTTAGTTTAAAAAGTTCATCACTTTGAATGATTTTTTATTTCCTGCTCTGTCCGTCACTATAACGACAAACAATTGTTTAGTCGTGAAGTTTCTGTTCTGAATCAGGATTTCTTTATTATTTTGAATGTTTTTATGACTTACTAAAGCTTGTCCGATAGTATTAAATACATCCACCTGAGCAATATCTTCTGTTTCATTTGAAACTGACAAAGCATCATTTTTAAAATAAGCTACTGTACTGCTCTTCGCTTCAATTTTATCCAGAGATAACATTTTTGCCGCTGCTTGTGAAGCAAAATATACTGCGTAAGCTTTAGATAATTCAGATGAATTACCACAAGAAGAAGCGTCCCAGTTTACAGACCAAGTCATTAAGCCTCTTAAAGAAGGATAAGGTCCGCCTGGCTGCATCGTGTATGTTCTTCCTGTAAAAGTCGTTCCGGTTCTTAAATAATGCATCGCATTAATTCCTTCTGCCGGCGTTATAAAACCGCTACCTGCTGCACTTGGACAAGCGGGTAATGCAATAAGAACTTTTGAAGCCGGTAAACCATCAAAACGCATTCCGGTTGTAGCAATGTTATACCCTTTTATTATCATATCCGTTAGGGCTGTTACCATGTTTGCTTTTTTAGCTGAACCATAATATTGGCCATCCAATCCGTTTTCACCACCTGTATTATACAATTGTACAGCTAACAAATCCAATTCATTACGCAAGTTTTGAATGATTGGCAGGAAGGAACCAAAAGTATCATTATAGGTAGAATATCCTCCTTGTACGTATTGTGTTTCCGGAGCTGCAGTTAATAAGAATCCAGGGCCATAGTATGCTTTTAATTCTTTGCAAGCATCTACTACGTTTTTCAATCTTGGATAAGCAGAAATACCCGCATAAGAAATATCTCTTAAACCTCCGGCATTAAAATTCATCGATCCGCCTTCAAAATCAATATCAACTCCATCAAATTGATACTCATCAATAATTGCTTTTAAACCATTAACAAAAATATTTTTTTGAGTTACATTGTCCAAAACAACATGACCATTTTGACCTCCAATAGAAACAATAACAGGAACGCCGCTATCTCTTAAGGATTTTATATCGTTCTTCAACAATTGCTTATTGAAAACATTATTCGTCAAATATCTAGTATCATTTGTAGTTAATACTGGTGTATAACCATCACGATTAACGGTTTCTACGAAAGCATAATCAACTACGTTAAACTTACTTCCCACCATTTGAGAAAAATATAAAAATGGAGCACCAGCATTTTCCCAAGAATGCGCATATCCTAAAATAACTTTTGGAGGAAGCGGAATAAATCTGTTGGTGCTTATTGGAGCAATTTTAACCGTATTGTTTAATGTAGTTACAGCAGATTTATTATCAGTTGCTTTGATTACAACCGGATAATCCTGATAAGCAGTAGGTGTAAAATTATACGTATAAGTATTATTTGCACTTGCTGTCATGTTGAACGTACCACCATTGATGGTAATAGTAACACCTGAAACCGATCCGTCACTATCAACCGCTGTAACCGAAATTGGCACAACTTGGAAAGTACTTTGGTATACAGTAGTATTCGATGGTGAACTCCAAGTAATTACAGGTAATTGATTTGGGCAGTTTGCACCAGAACAAGTTAATGTAAAACTATATGTTTTTGAATCTGTTGTTCCGTTTGACGCAGTAGCCGTAACAGTTAAGGTATGACTAAGCGAAAACTGATTTGCTACTGGTGTCCAAACCGCTGTATAAGTTCCTGAAGAATTGGTAGCATTCAAGCTTTGCCCATCTAAACTAAATGCAACAGATGAGATTGTAGTAGCATCAGCAGCACTTAATCCAACACTAGCAACAAAATTAATCGCTGCTCCTAAATTTATAGCAATCGCCGAAGCTGTTGGCGCTGTAATAGCAACCACCGGTTTAGTCACAACCACCGCTTGTGTATTAAAATTATAAACTTGTGGCGTTGTTGGCATTGCGAAATTCGCCAGATTATTTGGAAAATAAGCTACTTCCCCATTCTGCCAAGAATTCATTTTTAAGCTTGTTATGGTAGTATAACCAGATAAAACTGAATTAGCATAGCTGAAATTTCCTGAAGCATCAGTAGTAGCAATAATACTTACATAACCGTGTGTGTTGTCTGTCCAAGGTAAAATCAATTCTACTTTAGCGCCTGAAACTGGACTTGATCCGCTTTTAACACTTCCGCTGATTAAAGTTCCACCTGCAACAACTTGTTGCACAAAGTTTAATGTTTTATTAGCAGCAATAGCAGTATAAACTGTCGATGCCGGAGTAAAACTTAATCCTGTCTTTGCAGCTGTAACTGTATAATTTGACCCTGAAACTAAACTACCAAGTGTATAATTTCCACTTGCGTCTGAAGTAGTCGTTAATGTAGTTGATCCAGAAACTGCTGAAATTGTAACTCCCGAAACTGCAGTCGCTCCGTTTAATACTGATCCACTTACAGTGTAATATACTGGAGCAACCACTTGTGTAAAGTTCAACGTTTTATTAGCAGCAATTGCAGTATAAACAGTTGAAGCCGGTGTAAAACTTAAACCAGTTTTCACAGCTGTAACCGTGTAATCTAAACCTGCAACTAAATTTGCAATTGTATAATTTCCACTTGCGTCAGAAGTAGCTGTCAAAGTTGTAGCGCCAGAAACTGCTGAAACTGTAACTCCCGCAACTGCAGTCGCTCCATTTAAAACTGTTCCGCTTACGGTATAATATACCGGAGTAACAGCTTGTGTAAAATTCAACGTTTTATTAGCAGCAATTGCTGTGTAAACTGTTGAAGCCGGTGTAAATGTTACACCTGATTTTGCAGCTGTTACTGTATAATCTAATCCTGCTACTAAATTAGCAACTGTATAATTTCCACTTGCATCTGAAGTAGCTGTTAAAGTTGTTGATCCCGAAACTGCTGAGATTGTTACACCAGAAACAGCTGTAGTTCCATTTTTAGTTGTTCCGCTTACGGTATAGTAAGTTGGCGTTACAACAGCTTGTGTAAAATTCAACGTTTTGTTAGCAGCAATTGCTGTGTAAACTGTTGAAGCCGGTGTAAATGTTACACCTGATTTTACAGCTGTTACTGTATAATCTAATCCTGCTACTAAATTAGCAACTGTATAATTTCCACTTGCATCTGAAGTAGCTGTTAAAGTTGTTGATCCCGAAACTGCTGAGATTGTTACACCAGAAACAGCTGTAGTTCCATTTTTAGTTGTTCCGCTTACGGTATAGTAAGTTGGCGTTACAACAGTTTGTGTAAAATTCAAAGTTTTGTTAGCAGCAATAGCAGTATAAACTGTTGATGCAGGAGTAAATGTTAATCCTGTTTTTGCAATTGTAACCGTATAATCTGATCCTGAAATTAAATTCGCAACCGAATAATTTCCTGAAGCATCAGAAGTAGCTGTTAAAGTTGTACTTCCAGAAACAGCCGAAATTGTAGCGCCAGAAACCGGAGTACTTCCGTTTAAAACAGTTCCGCTTACAGTATAATACGTTGGTGTAACGACACTAGTACTAAAATCATAAACTGTAACATTTGCCGGAACAGCAAAGTTTGCCAGATTTGATGGTAAATAAGTTACGTTACCATTATCCCAAGTATTTAATTTTAAACTTGAAATTGTAGTATATCCAGCTAAAATAGCATTATCAAAACTATATTTTCCTTGTGCATCTGTAATAGCAATTTTGCTTAAATATGGATGTGAATTGTCTGTCCAAGGTAAAATCAATTCTACTTTAGCACCAGAAACTAGATTTGCTCCATTTTTAACTGTTCCGCTAATTTTATTTACTCCAACTACAATAACATCTTGTGAGAAGTTTAAAGTTTTGTTAGCTATTAAATTAGTATAAACTGTAGAAGCTGGTGTATACGTTTGTCCTGTTAGAGCTGCAGTTACGGTGTAATTACCACCAGACGGTAAACTAATCGTATAAACACCACTTGCATTTGAAACTCCTGTAAAAGTTCCACCTGTAGAAGTAGCTGTAACTGTAACGCCTGAAACCGGAGTTGAAGTATTTAAAATTGTTCCACTAACTGTGTAATAAACAACTGGTGCTCCTTGTACAAAATTCAACGTTTTATTTGCAGCAATTGCAGTATAAACAGTTGAAGCCGGTGTAAAACTTAAACCAGTTTTCATAGCTGTAACCGTGTAATCTAAACCTGCAACTAAATTTGCAATTGTATAATTTCCGCTTGCGTTAGAAGTAGCTGTCAAAGTTGTAGCGCCAGAAACTGCTGAAACTGTAACTCCCGCAACTGCAGTCGCTCCATTTAAAACTGTTCCGCTTACGGTATAATATACCGGAGTAACAACTTGTGTAAAATTCAACGTTTTATTAGCAGCAATTGCTGTGTAAACTGTTGAAGCTGGTGTAAATGTTACACCTGATTTTGCAGCTGTTACTGTATAATCTAATCCTGCTACTAAATTAGCAACTGTATAATTTCCACTTGCATCTGAAGTAGCTGTTAAAGTTGTTGATCCCGAAACTGCTGAGATTGTTACACCAGAAACAGCTGTAGTTCCATTTTTAGTTGTTCCGCTTACGGTATAGTAAGTTGGCGTTACAACAGTTTGTGTAAAATTCAACGTTTTGTTAGCAGCAATAGCAGTATAAACTGTTGATGCAGGAGTAAATGTTAATCCTGTTTTTACAATTGTAACCGTATAATCTGATCCTGAAATTAAATTCGCAACCGAATAATTTCCTGAAGCATCAGAAGTAGCTGTTAAAGTTGTACTTCCAGAAACAGCCGAAATTGTAGCGCCAGAAACCGGAGTACTTCCGTTTAAAACAGTTCCGCTTACAGTATAATACGTTGATGTAACGGCACTAGTACTAAAATCATAAACTGTAGCATTTGCCGGAACAGCAAAGTTTGCCAGATTTGATGGTAAATAAGTTACGTTACCATTATCCCAACTATTTAATTTTAAACTTGAAATTGTAGTATATCCAGCCAAAATAGCATTATCAAAACTATATTTTCCTTGTGCATCTGTAATAGCAATTTTGCTTAAATATGGATGTGAATTGTCAGTCCAAGGCAAGGTTAATTCAACTTTAGCACCAGAAACTAGATTTGCTCCATTTTTAACTGTTCCGCTAATGATTGCAAGAACTACATTTTGTTCAAAATCTACTGTTTTATTGGTCATTAAATTAGCAAAAATGGTCGATGCCGGTGCATAGCTGTAACCTGATGAAGCTGCTGTCACTGTATAATCAGCTCCGGACGGCAGACTGATATTATAAATTCCACTTGCGTTAGAAACTCCTGTAAACGTTACTCCTTGAGAAGCGGCAGTAACTGTAATTCCTGAAACCGGTTTAGCATTATTTAAAATAGTCCCGTTTACCGTATAGAACGTTTGTGTTCCTTGAATGACTATTCCTGTCTGATTAACCGCGACATTGGCTAAATTAACTGGTACAAAAGTATAAGAAGTCTTTACTGCAGTAATAGCATAATTTTTACCCGGAACAAGATTGTTAAATGTAAAATTTCCTGTTGCAGAAACAATCGTTTGTAAAACAGCATTATTGGCATCACGTAATTGAACAGTAATATTGGTTAATAAAGCATTACCGCTTTTTACAGAACCACCAATACTTACTGTACCAGTAACAATACTACCGAATGAAGCGTCGATCTGAGTTAACAATGAATTCGGAATTGAACCTCTCGTATCTTGGGAGACCTCCCAAATCATACCACCTGCTAAATTTTTAGCTTTAACATACTGTACTTTTAAATCTATTGACTGTTTATCTTCATAGGTGATAAACTGTTTTAAAGCAGCATTGTATAAATATGGGACTTTGGTTGTATTGTCAAAATATCGCACCCATCCTGCAGCAGCTGCAGTTGGTGTCACTAACATCGTATTCGCATCCAAATAAGCATGTGAATTGGTAACTGGGTTGCCTACTAAATCACAAATTTCAATACTTCCGGAACGTTCACATGCAGCTGACCCGTCCCAAGTACCGACAGGGGATTGTGGATTTGTACATCCCGAAACTACATCTCTTGGTGCGGCAACAAACAATCCCGGTAAATTTGGATCAGTGCCATTATTTTCCACGTGCTCAAACTTTTTCCCATAAAAAGGCAATCCCATAATTAGTTTATCAGCTGGAAAACCAATTACATTTAAATACTGATTGGTTAACTCATCAAGTGATTCTGACTGCGCGGCACCGTAAAGCGGATCGTTTGGATTTCCACTTGCGTACAACGGAGCATTATGGCAGGTTTTATCGTACCAGTTTCCGCCAAAATCATATCCAAAATAAGTAATATGGTCACAATATGTTGTGATATCTTCAGTCATTCCATATTGTGATCTGTTGTTTGGTCCTAAATATTGTTTAGATACATCCTTAACATTGTTTCCGGCAGCAATCGTGATTAGTTTGTTTGGCATTGCCTGACGCATTGCTTTTAATAAATAAACTAAATTTTTGTTATCATCCGGACTGTGTTTTTGTACAGGAACTATAGCACCATTAAGTACTTCAGTACCATCTGTTCCCCCCATTATCGGATACTCCCAGTCGATATCAAATCCATCTATAAATGGATAAGTTGTAATAAAGTTTGCCATATCTGCAGCCAGAGCAGCTCTTGCCACCGGACTTGCGGCAATTGGAGAAAGATCCTGACCTTTGGTCCATCCTCCAACAGAAATTAATATTTTCAAATGCGGATACTTTTCTTTTAACTTTTTCAAGTCATAAAAATTCCCTTTTACAGGAGCATCCCATGGAATTCCACCTTCTGTATGCTCAAAGTCAGCATAGGTATCCAAACATTTTAACTTTGTATTCTCCGGATGAGCAGGATCAAAAGTTGTCCCATAAAAAGAATAATTCAAATGCGTTAACTTACTCCCATCTATCTTGGGAACATTAAAATCTCGGGCATAAATAGCCCATTGTGCATAATACCCTACTACTTTTTTGCCATGAGCTGGCTGCGCAAACGCAAGTAAGGGAAACAGCAACAAAAACAGTAATCTGTAACAGTGTTTCATAATAAAAAAATTAGTTAATAAATAAATATTCCAAATCACATTACCGTTACTGCCAAAATTTGACACATCAGTAAAAAAATTAGGAATCTAAGGAACAGATTGAATTCGTAACACTGTTAAAATGAATATTCAAGCACAAAAAAAATGAATTTCATCAATCTAAATACTTTGCTTTTGGTAATCTATGATTTGTACTTATATTATTTGATTTTCAATCTCAATGTTTCTTTTTATAATTATTTTTTATGTTTTTCAAGTGAGAATACCATAAAAGCCAGCATAGTTTTGCTAGACCATATGAATTAATAAACAATCTCGCCATGAAACTTAACAAAGAGAGCCAAAATCAAATTCTAAGGTTTTTATTTTAAGTTATACTGTAATAATAATTTGGTTTAATTCTATCTTAAAAAAGTAGCCATTCTATCATTCCTACTCCTTTCCATCAAGTTTATTTCTCAAGTAAACAATTTCATCTTTTAAAGTATTTATTTGTTCTTTGTAAAGTGCTCTCTCTTTATCAAAATGAGTTTTAACCTCATTTATTCCTCCTTCATTTCTCATCAAATTATTCGGATTGGAGCATAATATTGAATTCTCATGAAAATTAACCACATAACTCAACTCAAGGTTTAAGATTAAAACTATTTTCTGTAATTTATCTAAGCTGATCCTTGTTTTACCAGTCTCAATATCTGAATACGCCGCTTGTGAAATCTCTAACAAAACAGCCATGTATTGCTGAGAATATCCTTTGATTACCCTAATCTTTCTTACATTCTCCCCGACCATTCTTTTATTTTTAAAAATAGGAAATTATTTACAAATATAACAAAAGAAATATGTTTGTAGGAATTTTAAATAATCGATAAAACTTATAAAATATAATCTCGAAAAACGGCAAAAAAAAACCCGACAATACAATTGTCGGGTTCATAATGCATTCCTTCAGGCGAAAACCAAATAACAAATCACCTCAATTCGCAGCATTTATTCGAAATATAAAAACCAGATTAAAAAATAAATAACCAAACTCAATTTTAACCGTCCCAATTTTTTTATTTCTAAATTTTCCATTCTTTAGTTCTAAACCTTAGTTTAAAAAGTTCATCACTTTGAATGATTTTTTATTTCCTGCTCTATCCGTTACTATAACGACAAACAATTGTTTAGTCGTAAAGTTTCTGTTCTGAATCAGGATTTCTTTATTATTTTGAATATTTTTATGACTTACTAAAGGTTGTCCAATAGTATTAAATACATCCACCTGAGCAATATCTTCTGTTTCATTTGAAACTGACAAAGCATCATTTTTAAAATAAGCTACTGTACTGCTCTTCGCTTCAATTTTATCCAGAGATAAAGTTTTTGCCGCTGCTTGTGAGGCAAAATATGCTGCGTAAGCTTTAGATAATTCAGATGAATTACCACAAGAAGAAGCATCCCAGTTTACTGACCAAGTCATTAAACCTCTTAAAGAAGGATAAGGTCCGCCTGGCTGCATCGTGTATGTTCTTCCTGTAAAAGTCGTTCCGGTTCTTAAATAATGCATCGCATTAATTCCTTCTGCCGGCGTTATAAAACCGCTACCTGCTGCACTTGGACAAGCGGGTAATGCAATAAGAACTTTTGAAGCCGGTAAACCATCAAAACGCATTCCGGTTGTAGCAATGTTATACCCTTTTATTATCATATCCGTTAGGGCAGTTACCATGTTTGCTCTCTTAGCTGAACCATAATATTGGCCATCTAATCCATTTTCACCACCTGTATTATACAATTGTACAGCTAACAAATCCAATTCATTACGCAAGTTTTGAATGATTGGCAGGAAGGAACCAAAAGTATCATTATAGGTAGAATATCCTCCTTGTACGTATTGTGTTTCCGGAGCTGCAGTTAATAAGAATCCAGGGCCATAGTGTGCTTTTAATTCTTTGCAAGCATCTACTACGTTTTTCAATCTTGGATAAGCAGAAATACCCGCATAAGAAATATCTCTTAAACCTCCTGCATTAAAATTCATCGATCCGCCTTCAAAATCAATATCAACTCCATCAAATTGATACTCATCAATAATTGCTTTTAAACCATTAACAAAAATATTTTTTTGAGTTACATTGTCCAAAACAACATGACCATTTTGACCTCCAATAGAAACAATAACAGGAACGCCGCTATCTCTTAAGGATTTTATATCGTTTTTCAACAATTGCTTATTGAAAACATTATTCGTCAAATATCTAGTATCATTTGTAGTTAATACTGGTGTATAACCATCACGATTAACGGTTTCTACGAAAGCATAATCAACTACGTTAAACTTACTTCCCACCATTTGAGAAAAATATAAAAATGGAGCACCGGCATTTTCCCAAGAATGCGCATATCCTAAAATAACTTTTGGAGGAAGCGGAATAAATCTGTTGGTGCCTATTGGAGCAATTTTAACCGTATTGTTTAATGTAGTTACGGCAGATCTATTATCAGTTGCTTTGATTACAACCGGATAATCTTGATAAGCAGTAGGTGTAAAATTATACGTATAGGTATTATTTGCACTTGCTGTCATGTTGAACGTACCACCATTGATGGTAATAGTAACACCTGAAACCGATCCGTCACTATCAACCGCTGTAACCGAAATTGGCACAACTTGGAAAGTACTTTGGTATACAGTAGTATTCGATGGTGAATTCCAAGTAACTACAGGTAATTGATTTGGGCAGTTTGCACCAGAACAAGTTAATGTAAAACTATATGTTTTTGAATCTGTTGTTCCGTTTGACGCAGTAGCCGTAACAGTTAAGGTATGACTAAGCGAAAACTGATTTGCTACTGGTGTCCAAATCGCTGTATAAGTTCCAGAAGAATTGGTAGCATTCAAGCTTTGTCCATCTAAACTAAATACAACAGATGAAATTGTAGTAGCATCAGCAGCACTTAATCCAACACTAGCAACAAAATTAATCGCTGCTCCTAAATTTATAGCAATCGCCGAAGCTGTTGGCGCTGTAATAGCAACCACTGGTTTAGTCACAACCACCGCTTGTGTATTGAAATTATAAACTTGTGGCGTTGTTGGCATTGCGAAATTCGCCAGATTGTTTGGAAAATAAGCTACTTCCCCATTCTGCCAAGAGTTCAATTTTAAACTTAAAACCTGCGCATAACCAGCTACAACCGTATTATCATAGCTGAAGTTTCCTTGCGCATCTGTTGTAGCAAGAACACTTTTCCATCCGTGTGTATTGTCAGTCCAAGGCACAACCAATTCTACTTTAGCACCTGATACCGGAGTAGAACCATTTTTTACAGTACCACTAATTAAATTTGTACTGGCCAAACTTTGTGCAAAATCTACTGTTTTGTTACCTGATGTAGTTGTCAAAGCTGTTGAAGTCGGAACGAATGTCAAACCTGTTTTTACAGCTGTCACTTTATAATCTGATCCTAAAGCTAAATCTGAAAAAGTATAAGCTCCTTTAGAATCTGTCGTCGCAGTTAACGTTTTAGTACCCGAAACTGCCGAAATTACAGCACCGGAAACCGGAGTAGATCCGTTTAAAACTCTTCCATTTATTGCATAAGAAGCAACTTTAGCCGTCGCAGATGTATTAAAATTATATACTTGTGGCGTAGTCGGAACTGCAAAATTTGCTAAATTACTTGGTAAATAAGTAACTTCATTATTTTGCCATGAATTCAATTTCAAACTTGAGATAATTGCATATCCGTCTATTACTGAATTAGCAAAGCTGTAATTTCCTTGCGCATCTGTTGTGGCAAGAACACTTTTCCATCCGTGTGCATTATCGGTCCAAGGCACGATCAATTCTATTTTCGCTCCCGAAACCGGAACTGTACCGTTTTTAACTGTACCGCTAATTTTATTTGTTCCAACGTTATACTCTGTAAAATTCAAAGTTTTGTTGGCTATCAAATTCGTATAAACCGTTGAAGCCGGAGTATATGTTTTTCCTGCTGAAGCAGCCGTTACCGTATAATCTGAACCAGATGGCAGAGAAATACTATAAGCCCCACTTGCATTAGAAACTGCTGAAACAGGCGCTCCTGCAGAAGTTGCTGTAACCGTAACTCCCGCAGCCGGTGTAGTTCCATTTAAAATAGTACCACTTACTGTGTAATATACGATTGCCGAACCTTGTGAGAAATTCAATGTTTGATTAGCACTTATTGCATTATAAACCGTTGAAGCCGGAGTATAAGGAAAACCCGTTTTAGCTGCTGTAACTGTAAAGTTAAGTCCTGCTGTTAAACCTGTAACGCTATAAGTACCAGTTGCACTGGAAACAGCTGTTAAAACTGTTGTTCCTGAAGTTGCTGTAACCGTAACTCCGGAAACCGGTGTAGTGGTAGTTCCAACTACTACAGTTCCGCTTACCGTATATAAAGGTTGTGTTCCCTGAATTACTACTCCTGTTTGATTAACCGTTACATTTGTTAAAACTACAGGTGTAAAGTTATAAGCCGCTTTTGTAGCAGTAAGCGTATAATTTTGACCTGAGACTAAATTATTGAATGTAAAATTACCTGTTACGGAAACTACATTATCTACCACCACATTACTTGAGTTTTTTACTTCTATGGCAACATTAGGTACTAAAGCTGTTCCGCTTTTTACAGAACCCGCTATGCTTACTGTCCCCGGAACAATGCTTCCAAATGAAGTATCTACCTGAGTCAGTAAAGAGTTAGGTATTGCACCTCTGGTATCTTGAGATAGTTCCCAAACCATACCACCGGCAAGGTTTCTCGATTTAATATACTGCACTTTTAAGTCCATCGATTGTTTATCTTCATAGGTGATAAACTGTTTTAAAGCAGCATTGTATAAATAAGGAACTTTGGTAGTATTATCAAAATATCTAACCCATCCTGCAGCTGCTGCAGTTGGTGTAACCATCATGGTATTCGGATCCAGATAAGGGTGTGAGTTTGTAACCGGATTTCCAACTAAATCACAAATCTCTATACTTCCTGATTTTTCACAGGCTGCAGGACCATCCCAAGTTCCTGCCGGTGGTTGTGGATTAGCACATCCCGAAGTAGCATCTCTTGGTGCTGCAACAAATAAACCCGGAAAATTAGGTGTAGTTCCATTATTAGCAACATTCTTAAAAATCTTACCATAATAAGGTAATCCCATGATCAATTTGTTCGCAGGGAAACCGATCACATTCAAATACTGATTGGTTAACTCATCTAATGATTCAGATTGGCTTGCACCGTACAAAGGATCGTTTGGATTTCCACTTGCATACAAAGGAGCGTTGTAACAGGTTTTATCGTACCAGTTTCCACCAAAATCATATCCAAAATAAGTAATGTAATCACAATAAGTCGAAATATCTTCAGTCATTCCGTATTGCCCTCTGTTCAAAGGTCCTAAATACTGAGAAACAACATTTCTAACGTTATTTCCTGCTGCGATAGTAACTAATTTATTTGGCATTGCCTGGCGCATTGCTTTCAATAAATAAACTAAGTTTTTATTGTCGTCCGGACTGTGTTTTTGTGGAGGAATAGGAGCTCCGTTAATTACTTCAGTTCCGTCTGTCCCTCCTATAACCGGATACTCCCAGTCAATATCAAATCCATCAATAAATGGATACGTTACAATGAAGTTTGCCATATCTGCAGCTAAAGCAGCTCTTGCCACCGGGCTTGCGGCAATTGGAGAAAGATCCTGACCTTTAGTCCATCCTCCAACAGAAATTAATATTTTCAAATGCGGATACTTTTCTTTTAACTTTTTCAAGTCATAAAAATTCCCTTTTACAGGAGCATCCCATGGAATTCCACCTTCTGTATGCTCAAAGTCAGCATAGGTATCCAAACATTTTAACTTTGTATTCTCCGGACGGGCAGGATCAAAAGTGGTCCCGTAAAAAGAATAATTTAAATGGGTTAACTTGCTCCCGTCTATCTTGGGAACGTTGTAATCCCGGGCATAAATGGCCCATTGTGCATAGTACCCTACTACTTTTTTACCGTGAGCTGGTTGGGCTAACGCAAGTAAGGGAAACAACAAGAACAAAAACAGTAATCTGTAATAATGTTTCATAATTAATAAATATTGGTTAATAGAAAGTAAATATTCCAATCGCAATACATCAGCTACTGAAAATCAGCATCTGACAAACAACAATCAGGGTTCAATCAATTGCAAATAGAAAACATTGCAATCGTTGTACTTTAATTCGATTCATTTCTATAAATAAATATTACTATTACTGATTTCGACCATAATCATTAGCGAATAGCATTGATTGATATTTATGTATAACTTCTTTTTTAAAAAAATTGTAATAAATAAAATGGATAAATTTGGGGGGTAATTCATCAATCTAAAATTCTACTTTTTGTCATGTTTTGTTATATTCTCTTATTTGGTTTTAAATGTAAATACTTATTTGGTTACTCTTATTAATTCTTTAACGGATTAGCTCAGCAGTTTACCAAAATCATCTCCACCAGAAAACTTCTGGCAGAGACAGGAACAATCTTGGTAACTTAAACTAAACTTACTAACTCCTAATTCAAATCAAAATTTTGCATTAATTTTTTCAAACTTTTAAAAACTGCCAATTCAACATCGGCATGATCTTTAGCATCACATTGTTCGATCAGATTTTTCAATTCTTCTGCTTTTAAAGTTGATTTATTATCTAAAACAAGTACTAATTGTTCTGATGCATCGCTCAATTTCTTAGCTAAAGGCAAAATGGGTTGAACTAAAGGTGCATTTGCACTCAATTCATTTAATCCTTTATTCACTGCAATCCATTTATTTAAAAATGCAGTTACTTTTATTTTATTTTCCAGTGATTTATTTCCCAAATACTGATCTACTGTAGCATCAAAAGCTAAAGCATCTTTGGCATCCGGAGTACAAGCATCTGCAAAAAGTGTAAACGGAGAATACATCTGATATTCTGTTCCGCCTTTATTTCTTTTATATCCTTTTAATGGTTCACAAACATTACTAAAATCATTCAATGCTTCTACATTCTGATTGTTAGCGATATTTCTTAAAATAACATCTTTATTACGAATGTGTGTCAATCCAAGTTCTTCCAGTCTGAATGAAACCACTTCAAGACGCTTGCGCATATTGGCTACGTCTGTAATATTCTCTGATGACCAAAGTCTTTCTGCAATTGCAGCTGTTCTAGGCCAAACTCTTGAATCTATAGTTGTTGGTGTTGCAAGTTCGGACCACATTGTAGCTTCGCCTCCTAACACTCTTGCTTTTTCTTCTGCTGATAAATTGGCTCCCTTGGGCATCGGATCATTCAAATAATGACTTTCGATTGGGTACATCAAATCGATATAAAAACCATTTGACATAACTGATTTGTATCCTTTTTTTACGGCATCAATCAAAGACTGACCTGCCACAACTCCTTCATTAGGACCTCTCCAGGCATGTATAATAGCTTCTTTTGACATGTTTTTAGTCAAAATCTCTTCCCAACCCATTAATTGCTTACCGTGTTTTTTAAGCATCGGTATCAATTTCATGGTAAAATAAGTTTGTAACTCGTGGTTGGTTGCTAAGTTATTTTTCTTTTTAAATTCTTGAATTTTAGGATTTGAGTCCCAGTCTTTCCCTTCGTTTTCATCTCCCCCGATATGAAAATAAGACCCGGGAAATAGGGGACATACTTCGTCAAACAATTCACTTAGTAATTGATAGGTTTTAGGATTTGTAGGGTCTAATGTTGGTGAAAAAATACCCGCATTTCTCTCAATTCCATAGGTTGCAATAGCAGTTCCCTGAATATTTTTTTCTGTAGTTCCGCCAGTCAGCGTTATCAATTTACTGCCAATTTCGGGGTAAGCAGTTAAAATGGCTGATCCGTGGCCCGGAACATCGATTTCCGGAACTATTAAAATACCGCGCTCATCAGCATATTTAACGATATTTTTTATTTCCTCTTGTGTGTAATACATCCCATCTGAAGCTAATTCTATTAACTTTGGGTGTTTTTTCATTTCAATTCTCCATCCCTGATCGTCTACTAAATGCCAGTGAAAAACATTCATTTTCATAGCGGCCAATCCATCCAAATTTCTTTTAACAACATCTACAGGCTGAAAATGTCTTGAAACGTCCAACATTAAACCTCTCCAAGTAAATCTTGGAAAATCTGAAATTTGAGCATTTGGAAAAAAGAACGAAGTGTTATTATTCTGCATGATTTGCAATAACGTTTCAAGGCCATGTAAAGCCCCTAAATCGCTGGTTGCATTAATTGTAATTTTGTCTTTTTTAATATCTAAATGATAACTTTCATCTTCGTACAAACCAATTTTACCACTTTTATCACAATTGATCTGTAATTCAGCAGTAGGAAATTCATTTAGTTTTGTAATAAAACCTTGTTCAAAAAAAATACCTGTTCTACCATCTAAGCGACGCAAGAAACGAGTGACACCACCAAAAATTCTTGGATTTGGATTTCCGGTAATGTTTACTTTAAAATTTTTAGTTAAAGTAAAACTTCCATCGTTTAATACGATACTTTGAGGCCACGGCATAAGATTTAGCTGCTCTTTTTGAACTTGAGCACTAGAGGTCAAACCCGCTAATAGTAGGACTAGTAAATATTTCATTTTAATGTTTTTTGTAAAGATGTTATCCTGAGACAACATTAATAAATAGATAATAGAGACAAAACTCAGAAGGACTTCAATTGAACCTCACTAATTACAATAAAATCAATCTGAATTTTGTCATTTGATTCGCTCTAACCGAATCTTTAAAAAACAACGCTAATAATCAAAACGTTTAAAGGCTTCGATTGCTTCGTATTCAGCCAAACCTAAATCGTCATAAAGGACAGCTGTATTTTTGTTGCGATCTTCTGCCCTAACCCAAAATTCCCTCGAGTCATTTCCTTGAAACATAACTCTGTCTTTTTGTGATTGATGGTATAAAATCGCATGACGTTTTAATAATACTTCTGATGGACTCAACGGAACGGCCATGTCAATTTCGTGAATATCCCATTCGTGCCACGCTCCTCTGTACAGCCACAACCAACAATCATCCATGTAAGCTTGTGGTTTCAAAGCGGCCATTGCGGCAAAAATAGCATTTAGACAAACTTCATGTGTTCCATGCGGGTCTGCTAGATCTCCTGCTGCAAAAACCTGGTGTGGTTTTATTTTAGCAATGATATCCTTTACGATCGCAATATCATCAGGTCCCAATGGGTTTTTCTTAACTTGTCCTGTTTCGTAAAAAGGAAGATCTAAAAAATGAGTGTTTTCATCTTTTAAACCGATGTATCTTGTGGCAGCATAAGACTCTCTTCTTCTGATAAGTCCCTTTAATTTTCGAACCTCTAATGAATCGATTTGATTTTCTGATTTGTTGTTCAAAAATTCAATTACGGATTTAAAATTAATATCCGCTGCTCCGGTACCAATAAAGTCGCTGCCAACTTCTGCAAATTTTAAAGCTTCATCATCTGTTACTGCAATATTTCCTGAGGTTTGATATACAACATGTACATCATGTCCTTGTTTTATCAATTTTGAAAAAGTCCCTCCCATTGAAATAACATCGTCATCGGGGTGCGGACTAAAAAGGATTACTCGCTTTTTTGCAGGATCGGCTCTTTCAGGACGATGCGAATCATCCGTGTTGGGTTTTCCGCCTGGCCATCCTGTAATGGTATGCTGCAAAACATTAAACATGTTGATGTTCAAGTCATAAGCAGAACCTTCTTGCGCCAAAAGATCTGACATACCGTTATTGTTGTAATCACGGTCTGTTAATTTTAAAATGGATTGTTTTGTTTTTTGGCACAACCAAACAATCGCTTTACTTTTTAATTCTTGTGTCCAAATACATTCTCCGACTAACCAAGGTGTTTTGAAACGTGTCAGCTCTGAAGCTGCGGATTGGTCTAATACGAAAGTCGCATTAGGGTGATTTTGTAAAAAGGTGGCCGGAACTTCTGAAGAAATATCTCCTTGAACTGTTCTTTTTATGATGTCAGCTTTGTTCTGACCCCACGCCATTAATACAATTCTTTTAGATCTCATAATGGTAGAAACTCCCATGGTAATAGCTCTTTTAGGAACATTATCTATACCATTAAAATCGGACGAAGCATCTACTCTTGTAATGTGATCCAGTGTAATAATACGAGTACCGGAGTTGATATGGGATCCCGGTTCGTTGAAACCTACGTGACCTGTACGACCGATACCTAATAATTGAAAATCAAGACCTCCTGCATTTTTAATATTCATTTCATAATCGATACAATATTGATTTAATTCATCAATAGCGATTGTACCGTCTGGAATATTAACATTATCAGGATTGATATCAATATGATTAAAAAGATGCTGATGCATAAAATGATGATAGCTCTGATTGTTCTCTTTGGTCATCGGATAATATTCATCCAAATTAAAAGTGATTACATTGCTAAAACTTAGCCCTTCTTCTCTGTGCATTCTTACTAATTCCTCATATACTTTTATAGGAGAGGAACCTGTCGCTAAACCTAAAACGCAAGATTTTCCTTTCTCTTGTTTCGATCGGATTAATTGAGCGATTTCCTGTGCTACAATTAGGGAAGCTTCGGTAGAATTTTTGAAGATTTCGTTGTGAATTTTTTCAAATCTTGTCTCTTCAAATTTCCCCGCGCTTTTATAGCTGATATCAGGTTTTATTTCTAAAGCACTTTTCATTTCTTTTCTTTTATACTATTTACCCTTTTGGTTTTTGAAATGGTATAAGCAACTTTCATCACCCATACCATTTACTAACCAAACTTAATATTCTCTTTTTTTTAGCTTGTATTAAAAGTTAGGTGCGTTAACATCCCACCAAAGTCTGGTTGCACCATTGTCAGGCCCTCCCAATTTCGCAACTCCTGATGCCACACCACCTGGATTTGCATTTCTTTCAGACGTAACAAAATTTACTCTTCTAACTCCTAAATGTGAATCGATCACTCCACCACTTGTGTTTTTAAGAACATCAAACTTCTTTGGATAGCCAGTTCTTCTAAATTCAGACCAAGCTTCCTGTCCCTCAGGGAAGTTTGCAATCCACTTCTGAGTAATAATTTTTTGAAGTTTCACCTCATTTGTTGCAGCACCATCCCAAGCAACCGTTACATTATTTACTGCTATACCATTATTTGTAGCATCAGCCGGGTCAACATAATTCTTAGCTGTTTTAACATTATCCGCAGTATAAGTCGCTGCGCCTGAAACTCCATGCTGATCAAAAGATGCTTTAATACCTGCTTCATACAAATCTTGTGCAGTACCTTTCATATTCCAACCTCTTAAAACACCTTCAGCTCTCAAGAAATAAGATTCTGCCGCTGTCATCCAAATTGTCTTATCAATATCAACTTTTGAAAGATTTGCGTGATCAGAATCATTAATAATATTAATCCCTGTACGAACCCCGATATACTCTCCGTTAGAATTATATCTAGTTGATTTTGTGAAAAATGCTCCCAATCTTGGGTCTTCGTAACCTCCCATAATAGATTCTATATCAGCGGACATTGAAATATTCCCCCATCCTTGAGAAATTGCAGTAACAGGATTACTGTAATTCGGCGTATTTACTACAAATGTGTCTTCAACAGCAGTCATTACCCCTATCTTATGAGAAACTGCTTTTTCTGCCTCCGTTTTTGCTAATGCCGGCGCAACCTTAACAATACGCATAGCTAATCTTAAACGTAATGAATTAGCAAATTTCACCCATTTGGTATAATCACCATTATAATTAGATAAATCAGAACCTTTGTTAAAAGAAGTTGCTTCACCAGCATCTATTCTCTTTGTTAGTTCAGCAACTGCAAAATCTAACTCACTAAACATCTGAGTATAAACTTGCTGTTGAGAATCATATTCCGGATTAACTTTTCCGTAGTTAGAATACACAATAGGACCATAAATATCTGTAACTCTATGCATTGCCTCTACCTTCATGATTAAAGATATAGCATAGAATTGATTGTATTTTCCTTTCGTTTCCTTTTCAATTTTACCAACAGCAGACATTACTGTCAAGTATGCAGTGTCCCAAGCTTGCAAATTCCAACTATCAATAAAATTGTAAGTTGTATTATTAGACCCTCCTTCAAAGATTGTTGGTGTTGCCAAATAACCAGACCAAATATCCCCCTGTAAGTTTTGTTGTATTTGATACGGCCAAGCTGTAAGAATAAAAATATTATTATAGATTGGAACAAACAAAGATTTAATATTATTAAAATCTTGTTGCAATTCTACTTGCGTTACGTTATTAGGGTTAGTATTAATTTTCTCAAAATCACTTGTACAACTTATTGTCGTAGCCAACATAGATAAACATATCCCTGTTTTTTTTATAGTATTCAATTTCATGATTGTAGTATTAGAAAGTTACATTTAAATTAAGACCGATGCTTCTTGTAGATGGCATTCCATAAATGTCAACACCCTGTAAACCTTGACCTGTACTTAAAACTACGTTTGGATCGAAAGGTGCATCTTTATAGATAAAGAATAAATTTCTAGCTATTAATGACAAGCTTGCAGATTGCAAGAATGGTATATTTTTAGGCTTAAAGGTATACCCTATAGATACCTCTCTAACATTAACGTTAGTCGCATCATAAACATATTCACCTAAAATACCAGCTCTACCACCAACTTGTTGGTAATACTCTTTAGCTCCCATTGTTGGCACAGCAGTTCCCGTAGTTGTAACACCATTAATTGCTACTCCACCAGCATTTCTTGCATCAGCAGAAGCTTGAGATACACCAGAAGCGTCATTAATCGCTTGAGTCATACTCAATACATCTCCACCAACTCTTGCGTCAATTAAAATGTTAGCAAAGAAAGATCCATACTTAAAACTATTAGAGAAGCCTAGCAAGTAATCAGGATTCGCATTTCCGACATTTTGAAATCCGGTTTTCAAAATAGTTTTACCATTTACATCTAACAATGTTCTACCTTGGGCATCTTTTTGAATATTATTTGCTTCAATGACTCCAAATGGCTGACCTTCAATTAACGAGTATTGATATCCATTAGATCCCGGAGGAGTAATAATTAGCCTTCCATTAGTTCCTGCACCACCTAAGTCTTTAACTTTGTTTTTGTTTTGGGAAAAATTTACCGCAGCATCCCAAGTAAATTTATCTCCTCTAAGAATTGCAGCACTTAAAATAATCTCGATACCTTTATTTTCAATTGTACCTCCATTAATACCATATTGTGTATATCCATTTGGATCAGAAGATGGTGCAGCTACTAAAATATATTGATTCTTAGTTGACGAATTGTAATATGAAATCTCAAAACCAAGTCTGTTATCAAACATTCTCCATTCTGTACCAAACTCAAACTCTGATTTCTGCTCCGGTTTTAATGAAGTTCCTGGAGCAGGGGCAACAGTTGGTGGTTGAATAATACCACCTATTATTCCTGTGCTCGGATTAGTTGTAAAAGCTGCAAAGTCATTACCTACCTGAGCATATGCTCCACGTACTTTACCAAAATTAATCCAACTTGGCATTTCTATCATCTCGCTTAAAATACCTGTCAAACCTACTGATGGATAAAAGAAAGAAGAGTTATCGGTGTTTACCAATGCAGATGACCAATCATTTCTTCCTGTAACGTCTAAGAACAAATAATTTTTATAACCTAAACTCGCAGTTGCAAAAACAGATTGCGTTTCTTTATTTGATGCATAAGTCTGAACATTCAAACCATTATTACCAAAATTCCCTAGTGTAAACCAGTTTGCGTAAACGAGACCATTCCCCGGTCCTGAACCTCTACCTGAATCTAAAATAGTACCAACTCCCGTCACTTTTTTAGAAAAACTGGCTCCTACAATAGCATTGAAATTAAAATCAGGATTAATCTCTGTTTTAATTGTAGCAATTAAATCACCATAAGTTTGAGTACTAACATTATTTGCAACATAATATCTTCCATTTTCATGAGATAATGCAGCAGCAGAGGTAGCATATATTTTTTTATCAAAACCATTTTCAAGGCGATCATAACTATATCTTGCCGCAACGTTTAACCAATTTGAAAATTTATAATCCAATCCCACTTTACCAGTGAAAAATCTATTCTCATCTACTGATTTATTTCTGTTAATTAACCAATAAGGATTTTGATTAACATCTGTAACCTGATTGTTTGTCCAATTTTGAACCATCATATTCCTAACTGGATCAAATACTTCGTAATTTTGCTTATAATAATTGAAATCATTTCCTCTTGGCATTAAGTAAAGCCCTGTAAGCGGATTAAAATAGAGCCCATTTACCGGTTTATTATCAATTTTTTGAGAAACATAATTTGCATTAGCAAAAAGGGTTAATTTGTTGTTAAAAAAACTCTGAGTTTGTCTAACCCCGAAATTGTTTTTACTTAAAGAATTGCCATCAATAACTCCCTCAGCCGTAGTATTTGCATAAGAAAAACTTGTCGTAGAAGTTTCCGTTCCAGTAGATAAGCCAAATGAAGTAATCTGAGTGCTACCTGTCTGAAAAAAATCTTTTACATGATCAGGAGAAGATCCTTTTGCCCCCCAAGTATCATTACCTTTAGGAAGAGCTACATATTCCGTTTGAAACTTAGGTAGATATGCTGCAGTATCAAAAGTAGAAACTGATGAACCTGTTATTGTAGTCTTTCCTGCTTTAGCTTTTTTTGATGTTAGCATAATAACACCATTAGCTCCTTGACTACCATACAAAGCTGCAGATGCCGCCCCTTTAAGCACTGTTAAATTTTCATAATCATCAGGGTTCAAAAGAGAAACAACATCACCTCCATCTCTATTCCCTGTCTGATCATTACCAAAAGAATCGTTAGGTTGTCCTGAACCTTCATTAAATAAAGGAACACCATCAACAACATAAAGAGGTTGACCATTTGTAATAGAAGAGTTACCTCTAATTAATACTTTAGTCGAACCACCAACTCCATTTGCACTTTTAGTTACGACAACACCGGCAATTTTACCAGCAATTGTATTAATAACGTTTGCATCTTTTACACGAACTAATTCCTCACCTTTTAATTCCTGAGCCGAATATGTCAAAGATTTTTTACTTTTCTTAATACCTAATGAAGTTACAACAACTTCAGTAAGAGCATTTGATGCTGCCTGTTGCATTTTTACATTAACTGTAGAAGCATCGCCTACAACTATTGCTTGTGTTTCCAAACCTACATATGTAAAAAGTAATGTTTGCCCTTTTTGTACTTCAATTGCATACAAGCCATCAAAATCAGTCGTAGCACCTTTCTGACTTCCTTGTACAGTAACAGATGCCCCTGGTAACGGCAATCCGTCAGAATCTGTAATCACACCTTTGACACTTTTTACCTGAGCAAGGGAAACTTGCGCGGTAAAAGCCATCATAAAGATTAAGAAAATTTTTTTCATGTTTATTTATTTTGTTAGTTATGATGTAAATTTATTCTTAACGTATTGTTAAAAAAAATAAATTATACAAACGGTACAAAATTTTAAACAAACGACATTAAACATTCAATAATGTGCTTCTCGAAAACGTTTTCCTATCACTATAGTATATCAATTTTAAGATAAAATTATATAATACCTAATTATTTAGCTTATTTATTACACATAATAATATTTCAAACAAAACCCAATAAAACGATTCAACACACTCATAATAAGTATCTTACATTGAATTCAACTCAAATTCAATAAAACAAGACAACCATAGCTATCATAAATTTATCTAAACAATTGTGCAACTCATTCACAAGAATTTTAATTGCTAAATAATCCTGTAGTTGCAACTTTTAAAACTATATACCTTCTTTCAATCCATTATACCTATATTAATGTAACATCAAAAGAATCCATTACCAACTCTCAGATCATTATACCTTCGGTATTAAGAAATACGTATTCAATTTTTCTCCCAAAACCTCTCGTACAAAATATTCCATTCTCTTAGATTATATATTAAAGAAGCTTATACTCCTTATTAGTTTCATAAGCCTTCGACTTCGCTCAGGATGCCCCTTCGACCTCGTTCAGGATGACAGTTGTAAAATGATTTAGTTTACATGAAAAAGATTTTATTGTTGATTCTTGATTTTTTACATTTTACTTTTAAAATCTCACTCTTAACATTTCACTAATATCATTTTACTTTTAATACCTCACTCCTATACTTTCACTCAAAAACAAACATTAAAAAATATTACACATTTTGTTTTACGAAAACGTTCTTCATCAAAAACAAAGCGCTACTTTTCTTTTTTTTGAAAATTTTATTTAAAAGAATTGTGTTTTAACAACTAATTGTTTAAAGTTGCAGAATATTTATTCAAAAGGATAAATACCATTAACCTTTTAAAAATAAAGTTGAACGAAATCCGAAAATTAAAATTCGATATTAAACTTCAAAATCACGTTTGGTTTTGGGGAAGCTATTTTACTCTTAATTTTTTAAGATGGGGTGCTTATTTCAATGATTATCCTTATTCATTCAAATCGAATCTTATTGAGTTCTCCTTACACATTCCACTGGTTTATTTTAATCTGTTTGTTTTAGTGCCAAAATTGGTATTAAAACAGAAATACATTCAATTCACCTTATCCTTAATAGTGAGTCTCCTCGGAATTTATTTAATAAAAACCGCCCTTACCTATTATATTATATCTGAAAATATCTGGCCGGAAGCCAACCGCGAGTACCATCCTTTTGACATCAATCACATTCTGGCAGTTTGTATTGGCGAATTGTATGTCGTGGCCATGGCCTCTTCTGTCTATCTTACTTTGACCTGGTTGCGAGAGCGGGAAAGAAACCGATCGTTAAGAGAAAATCAATTCAAAATCAAGTTAAAATACCTTGAAAACCAGATCCAGCCTCACTTTTTCTTTAACACCTTAAATAATTTATACGCCTTATCCTTAGAATCCTCCGACAAAGTTCCGGATGTGATTATCAAATTGTCTCATTTGATGGAATATGTATTGTATGATGTAAAAGGAACCAAATCTGTTCCACTAATAAAGGAAATAGACTATATTCAAAATTATATTGAAATCGAAAAGCTACGTTTTGAGAATGTAGAAGTCACCATAAATCTGGAATCTAACATAGAAGATATTATAGTTCCGCCGTTAATATTTATTTCGTTGGTAGAAAACGCCTTTAAACATGGTGGTTTAAACAATCGCAACTTAAAAATAAAGATCAACTGCAAAGTTATTGATGGCAAAAAGTTAGATTTTGAAATCTTAAATAATTTTGTAATTTCACAAAATCTAAATTCAAAAGGTGGAATTGGATTAACTAATACCAAAAAGAGATTAAAATTAATTTATAAAAACGATTTTAGTCTAACACATGCAACTAAACTGAATTACTATATAATCCGTTTGCAAATACCTATTCATAATGAAAATTAAATGCGTGTTGATTGATGATGAACCATTAGCAATCAAAGTGCTGCAAAATTATTTCGCTAATTTTACAGACTTTGAAGTTATCGGTACATTCACTAACTCTTTAGAAGCACTGGATTTTATAAACAGTACTTCTGTTGACGCTATCTTTTTGGATATCAACATGCCAATGATGACCGGTTTTGAATTAATCAGCCTGCTTGAAAATAAAACCAAGGTCATTATTACAACTGCCTTTAGAGAATTTGCTGCCGAAAGTTATGATCTTGATGTATTAGATTATTTAGTAAAACCAATTCCATTACCCCGGTTCATAAAATGCATTAACAAAATCACAACCGAATACAATTTAAAAAACAATATTAAAGTAGAAACCACCAAAGGGGACTCTCATATTTTTATTAAAGTCGATAAAAAAATGATGAAAATTAATATTGAGGAAATTCTGTTTGTTGAAGGCATGAAAGAATACATCAAGGTAGTCACTCCCGACAAAACCTATATCACACATAAATCTTTGACTTCTTTATCTGAGGAATTACCTTCGGATCGCTTTCTACGCATCCATAAATCATACGTTATTGCTTTAAACAAAGTAAAATCTATTGAAGGCAATCGCATTCAGATCCAATCTTATACAATTCCAATTGGCCGAAACTACAGTAAAGAGGTTAAAAACAAGATTTTAGAGTAAAATCAGTCTTAGAAAGGTCATTTTTCAAAAACATAAAAATTAACACTTTGTTGAAAAAATAGTGTTGTTGGTTTAAATTTAACATTATTTGTGTCATTTTATTTTTTTTTGATTTACTTAACAAATATATTTACGGTCTTCAAAAAACATAAATAAAAAAAATTAACCTTTACTACTATTATGAGTTCAGAAAATGTACAAACCAAATGGGGGCAATTTATCTCTCTGATAATCGTCTTCTTTTTTTGGGGTTTTGTCGGATCAGCAAATGACATCCTCATCCCAGTATTCAAAAAAGTATTTACCTTATCACAAGTTCAATCACAATTAGTGGCTTGGGCATTTTATGCTGCCTATTTTGTAGGGTCGATGATTTTCTTTTTAATCTCTTTAAAATCAGACGTTTTACAAAAATTAGGCTATAAAAAAACACTTTCTGCAGGATTAATTCTTTCAGCAGTGGGTTCTTTTTTATTCGTTCCGGCGGCTACAATGGAAAGTTTCCCTTTCTTCTTGACTGCTTTGTTTACGGTAGGTTTAGGATTTTCTATTCAACAAATTGTAGCAAACCCATTGGCTATTAAAATGGGAAGCCCGACAACCGGAGCACACCGTTTGACTCTGGCTGGAGGTGTAAACTCTTTCGGAACCACTATTGGCGCGATTCTATTAGGAATTGCTCTTTTTGGAATGGGAGATAACAAAAAAACAAACCTTTCTCTAGAAGACATCAAACTACCTTTTATCATATTGGGACTTGCTTTTATTATAGTTGCTATTTTCATGTATTTTTCTAAAATCGAAGATCCTGCAAAAGCAAATGAAGAAGAAGCTAAAATTGAACATAAACATGCTTCATTCAGCATTTTAGACTACCCTCAATTGTATTTAGGAATGTTGGGTATCTTTATTTACGTTGGAACTGAAGTTACGATCATTAGTAATCTTCCGGCACTTTTACACACCCATGAATTTGGTAACATTCTGGAAGATGCCATTTCTCCTTTTATCGCACTTTATTGGGGAAGTTTAATGATTGGTCGTTGGAATGGTGGAGTTAATGTTTTCAACACCTCAAATCTTATAAACACCGCTCTTAAATTTATCGTTCCGGCTTTGGCTTTTGGCGTAATTATCGGAGCGAATGTATTTGCTGCACATGATGTTTCTTCTTTCTATATCTACCCTCTTTGGATTTTACTATTCATCGCCGTAAGTTTTGTAGGTGGCAAAAACGCAGGTAAAACATTAATGCTTTTTGGACTGTCAGGTATCGCAATGATGTTTGCCGGATTAGTTTGTCCGGATACTGATATTGCTAAATTTTTCTTTATTTCGGGTGGATTGTTCTTATCTATCATGTGGCCGTCTATTTTCGATTTAGCGATTGCAGGTTTAGGAAAAAACACAGGAAAAGCATCTTCTTTCTTAATCATGATGATTTTGGGTGGTGGGGTAATTCCATTGATACAAGGAAGCATCTGTGATTTAGACTTAACAAATCCAAATGGAATATTCGGAATTACATACACACACTTCTCTTATATCGTACCACTACTTGGTTTTGCTTACTTAGCATTTTATGGTTTCTATTGCCCTAAAATACTAAAAAGACAAGGTGTTAGTCATGTGGCAAGTGAAGGAGGAGGTCATTAAAATCTTCTGAAAATCACATAAAAAAGCCCCGTTTTACAAAATGTAAAACGGGGCTTTTTTATGAAACAGCTACATTATTTCGCTGCTATAATATTACTCAGATTCTTTTTAAAAACTGCCTTGCTTTTATCCGACAAAGTATAAACCACATCTTTGTCCGCATGAACAATAACTTTGACAATATCAAGCGCTAAAAGCCCTTTAGGATCTTTTATCTTAAGCGTGCAAGCACCATCAAAAAAACCATCATCTTCGATCACTTTTTTTGCCTGCATTACAGTTCCATCACTTAATACTGCAGAAATAGTCATTTCTTTATTTAATGTTTTCGAATAAAAGCCATCCATCACCAACATCAGGCGATAGGAGTTTTTCATTTCCGGGCCTTTAAATTCGTGGCGTGTAATGTTGTAGCGCAACCCTTTTGCCAGCATCTGAAACTTTTCAGAACAATCCAGTTCAAACGTTGCTACATCACCCGCATCGTTTACACTTGTCAATACTTTAGCCTGCGCATTTATTTGCGAACTTGCTATTAAAAACACTAAAACTGCCATTAATTTTTTCATAAATAGATATTTTAAGGTAGCTAAATATAAAAAAAATCGCTGTCTTTCTAATGAAAAACAGCGATTTATAACTATTATTTAGTAAAAAACTATTTATTACCTTTCTCAAAATCAGCAACAAACTGTGCCAATCCAATGTCAGTTAATGGGTGTTTTAATAAACCGTAAATTGCAGAAAGTGGTCCTGTCATAACGTCTGCACCGATTTTAGCACAGTTTACAATATGCATTGTGTGACGTACCGAAGCCGCTAAAATCTGAGTCTCATACCCGTAGTTATCATAGATTTCTCTAATCTCTTCAATAAGATTCAAACCATCTGTAGAAACATCATCTAAACGACCAATAAACGGAGATACATAAGTTGCTCCCGCTTTTGCAGCCAATAAAGCCTGACCAGCAGAAAACACTAAAGTAACATTTGTTTTAATTCCTTTATCAGAGAAATATTTAGCAGCCATAACACCTTCTTTTGTCATTGGCAATTTTACCACGATCTGATCGTGTAATTCAGCCAACTCCTCACCTTCTTTAACCATTCCGTCAAAATCAAGTGCATTTACTTCAGCACTTACATCCCCTTCAACAAGGTTACAGATGTCAACGTAATGTTTCAAAATATTGTTTTTTCCGGTAATACCTTCTTTCGCCATCAATGACGGATTTGTAGTTACACCATCTAAAACTCCTAAAGCTTGTGCTTCTTTAATCTGAGCTAAATTAGCTGTATCGATAAAAAATTTCATATTTATTTAAATTTAATTGTGTTCGTTATGCGGGATAGTCCCATTAAAAAATATATTCCGGAAATCCTCAATTGGCAACTTATAGAAATCGAATCAGCCAATCTGATCCTACTTGCAACAGAATCTTCCTTCATACAAAATATCAAAAAACTACAACATAAAATTGCAGATTATACCCATCAGAAGACAACGTTTGATAATTCTGATAATTGCTTGGTAAAAGTAAAGGTTTAAATTTTTAATTCAAAATAAAAGCAGCTTTGTAAAGACTTCACAAGACAACAGAATACAACTAATCTTAATAATTCTATCTTTACAACTAAAAACTACTTCCGGAAGAAACAGCATATGGACAGAACTGAAAAAAAAGACATCTCTCTTATTCAAAATGAAGGGCTAAACAAAGCGCAATTACTTCAAAAATTAAAAGAAGCCCAAATCGGACTTAATGAATATGCCCATACGTTATTTAATAGTGACTTATTCCAGCCATCACTTTTGAGTTCTGAAGTCAATTTAATAGAATTATCAATGTCTGAGATCGGTCTTAAAAACGGAGGGAATTTTGAAGACATAAAAAAACACCTAAAAGCACTCAACTTATCGCATTGCCCCTTAGAAATAGCCATTTATGTTAGACTAAAATTCAAGGATCAATTAGAATCTGACGAAAAAAAATCCAACAAAACCCCACCCGGATCAATCACTTTTTTCTCAAAACCATTAAGTGAAGAGGACGATTTTCCAAAAGGTTTTTATATAAAAAACACCAATGGCACACTTTGGCTAAGGGGATACATTTGTTCAGAAGATTATATCTGGGAGCCCAATGATCGTATGATTTTCAAAGTGAATAAATAGTAACTGAATATCTAGCCACCAAAACAAATAAATGCACAAACCGAAAACTCCTGAAGATATTGAAAACGAAATTTATATTTCCGTTGATATCCTACATCAAATTGGTAATTTAAGAGTTAGACAACTAATCAAAGTCATATCAGATACAAACGATGAGATAATCATTGAGGGAATACTAAAAGTCTTTGAAGGCAAAAACAACAGAACTACCATTTACGAAGATCAAAAGAATGCTGGGTTGATACTTAAAACATTAAATCCAAAAACTAAAATGAGTACAGAATCAATACTGCACAGAGTTCTTGAGAACTGGAATAAAAGTGTTGAAGAACTCCCGTTTTGGCTTAGAGAAAATTATGGTAATGAGACTTTAAAAAGAACAATCATAGCAATCGAAAATCAGAAACTATCAACAATAGAAGAGGATAAATTACAAACACTTAAATGGTGGCTGGGATTAAAAATATAGTTTAGTTTATTACTCTGTAGTTTTTTATATTCCAGTTTATCTTCCATTAAATCTAATTTTAAGCAAGAATTAAATACTCTAAAAACCAAAGCTGACAGGTTTTTAAAACCTGTCAGCTTTAATTCACGAGATTTTTACATCCCTACAACTTATAATGATTCATCAACATCTTCTCATAAACCGTATCGGGAAGAATTCGTTTTAATACAATTTAAAATTTCTGCATAAAACTACTTTTAAAAACTAGGGACTTTCACATTCGTAAAGTGTTATATTTGGCAAAGGGAGTAATCAACATATACACCTTCACCAAGAGACATAACACATAGCCTGAACTATAATATAAAACCCGGTATTGGGGTAAATTATAGAGTCACCAAAACAAAAAGACTATTTGAAATTATAATTATGAAATATAAAATTATTATCCTGTGTATGTGTTTGTTTTCATGCGGCCCTACTTATGATTGTGATGCTTCAGCAGAAGATTTAAAGAGAGATGAATGTCTTTTAATTGTCCACAAAATACCAAGCAATACAGATAGTAGATTCAATTATAAAGGAATTCATCCAATTACAAAAAATGAGTGTAATTGCAATTCCTCTAGAAGTGATAGATGGTGGGTTAAATATAAAGAATACATAGAAATAGGTGACACTATTATCAAAAGAAAAGGAGAACTTATTTTTAGTATCCACAAAAAAGATAGTATTTTAAACTTTAATTTCGATTGTAATGGCAAAATTTATAAATAATTTTAAATAGGCTAATTAAGCATCAGGACAAAGACAACAACGGCGCTGTAAATACTGCCGAAATTGTTCAGGAGAATAATTATTATGCTTTTGGATTGACCCAAAAAGGGTACAACGGTATCATAAATGGGATAGATAATAAATATAAGTTCAATGGGATAGAAGAATCTAAAGATCTAGAACTAAACCTATTACATCCCACTAAGTTTAGAACATATGATCCAGCAATAGCTAGATTTAATGGGATTGATCCTTTAGCTGATAAGTCAAATAATATAACGCCATATTCTTTTGTCATGAATAATCCTATTTTATACAGTGATTTAACAGGCGCCGATACGACAAAATTACGTGAGATAGTAGTTTATACAAAAAAGCAAGTTAGTAACGCATATAGTTGGTTCACAGGTACAAATGTCGGCTATACAGGTTCTGGTTGGGGACATGGCTTAAGAAGATCTCTTGCGAATCAAATAGGTATAGGTAATCGAGCAAATAACATTTTTGAACTTGGCTTACAATCTCAACTTCAAGCAAAACAAGTGAATTTAGGTGGACCACTATTGAATAAGATTAAAGAAGATGAAGGTATGATAAAGTTTCAGAACGATATTATTAAAGCATTAAAAACAGATCCAAGATTTAAAAAGCTACAATTTATTATGAAAGGAAAGGGTGTTGTTGAATTTGGAGGTAAAAGATGGAGTAGTAGTAATGAAGATTGGGGTGCATTAAATAATAATAATCCCGTATTTCATGGAGAAACGTGGGCAGTTGGGAGTAACCAATTAACATGGGTTACAAGGCATGCTTCTATGAGCTATAGCGCTACAGTGAAGTCAGACGGAACTATTGTTGTAGATTTTCAACTTAAAGATACCTTTGACTTAAGTGGTCAAAAGGGTAGGTCAGAAGCTTATAATAATATTAGTAATACGGCTGGTTTTTTGTATCATGATGTAGTAGGAGGAAATAACGAAATGCAAATAAATGGAAACTGGCAGATTGAAAATAAAAATTAATTTAATTTTAAAATTATGAAAAAATATTTGATTGTCGTTTTTACGATATTTTTATTGATTTCTTGCAACAAAATCGAAACTAATCAAACTCTTGATAAAAAAGATATAGAATATATTAAAAATTTAAATCTTTTAACAGACGGCGAGAATGTCTATAAATTTTACAGTGAGTATAAAAAAGATGTAGCAGGTAATTTTTATACTGACCGAAGAATTGCTACATATTGGATAGACAGGAGAAATTCAAAAAAAAACGAGATAAATTATGCCTATTACAAAGAAATAAAGAGAATAGATACTGTATTTAATGCAGGAGCAGGTTATACTCCGTACATTCTTGTAACTAAAACTAATGGAAATACTTTTAAAGTTAGTGTTGATGGTGATAAGAAAGAAATTAGAGACTTTTTTGAAGGTGTTCTTAGGGAGTGGAAAACAAAAAGGTGAATTTAAATCATTATCGGTAGTGAGTATTGTTTCGAAGCTTTGATGTTCTAACAAAAATGGAGACAAAGTGACAATGCATATGATACGTTGATGCACAATTATTCTAAAATACATTTATAGATAATCAATGATTTATAGTATTATCCTAGTCAATTAAAAAATAACCTTCGGATCGTTTTTAATATTTAGTTATAAATAGAAAAAAATAAATTTAATTGAGACCTCGTTTTACAGATATATTGGTGGAATAAATCTGTAAATAAAAAGTAGTGATAAAATAAGGGCGCAATTTGCACCCTTTAACTCTGCTCTGCGAAGTCTTCTTTAAGAAACAAATGTTATTAAAATCGGGATGTTGCGTAATGTCTCCTGACTTCGCACCCACAGAAATAAAAACAAGAAAGCCCAAATAGATCTACTTGGGCTTTCTTATCTTATAATAAAATAAGCCCCCACTCCTTAAAGTATACTAAAAGTCTTCGAAGGCAAAAACAACAAGATTACTATCTATGAAGATCAAAAGAATACCAGGCTGATACTTAAAATATTAAATCCAAAAACTAAGGCACCTGCAAGAATTAAATACCTTAAAAAACCAAAGCTGACAGGTTTTAAAACCCTGTCAGCTTTAATTCACGAGATTTTTACATCCCTACAACTTATAATGATTCATCAACATCTTCTCATAAACCGTATCAGGAAGAATTCGTTTTAGTACAATTGAAAATTTCTGCATAAAAACCCCCACTTTGTAGTGAACATTAGGCTTTTTGGTCAGTATGATTTTGTAAATAGCTTCCGCCATTTCGTTAGGATTACTTCCTGCATCAACATGTTCATTCATCGTTGAAAGCGTTTCACCATAGACTTTTTCATATGCTGATCCCTTAATTACAGGTGCATGATAACGACCGGCAGCAATATTAGTGGCAAAATCACCCGGTGCCACATTCGTGATGTTGATACCAAACGATTTCACTTCCATACGCAAGGCCTCCGTGATAAGCTCCAACGCCCCTTTTGAGGCCGAATAAACGCTTCTGTAAGGCAAACCCATATAACCGGCAATCGAAGTAATATTAATTATCAAACCTGACTTCTGTTCCCTCATTTGGGGTAAAACAGTTTTCATGACCTCAATGGGTCCAAAAAAATTAGTTTCGAAATTGTTCTTAATTTCTTCCATCGGAATTTCTTCTAAAGGTCCCGTAATTCCAACTCCTGCATTATTAATCACCACATCCAAACGGCCGGTTGTTGCAATAATACTGCTTACCGCATTCTTTATCGACATCACATCCCGAACATCTAAAGCTACAAGTGGAAAAACAGAATTTACTACTTTTTCAGGATTTCGGCTTGTACCGTACACTATAAAACCTTTGTGGTGTAAAAATTCACCAATAGATTTTCCAATTCCTGATGATCCTCCGGTAATTAAAACGACTTTACTCATTGCTTTTTTTGTGAAATGTTTATTTGTAAAATGTGAGATGTTGGTTGTGAAATGTTAACTGCGAGATGTAAAATCTTAATTGTAATATGTTAATCGTAAAATATTGTAGGCTTTCTAAGTCAAATGATATTCATTAATACTTCTGCATCTTGTGAGCACATTTCACTTATCACATTTCCTTAAGGTCCAAAAATAAAAAAATCCTCCATAAGGAAGACTACTTTTGTATTAATTCTAAAAAAAGAAATGCGATAAAATAAAAAATGGCAAGCGACCTACATCGCACCGCTCAACCACGTACCCTTGCTATGTTCCCATCCTGGGGGAGTCTGCAGGAGCTGGTCGTGTAGGACTTGCCGGTGCAAATATACAATCTTTTTATATTTTTGCAAGAGCTTTGTTGCTATAAAATTATCGTCGTATATTGGCTTATTCAAATTTTAAACTATGAAAAAACATAACTTCCTAGCTGTCATTTTATTAGGAATCACATTAATTGGATGTAACGGCATAAAAAAAGATGAAAATTCTTTATTTACTATTGATGATGCTGCTTTTCCAGCCCATTTTACCTCAAAAGAAGCGGTTTCGATTGCTATTTTAAACCCAAATTTAAAAAAAATCGATAGCATTGTTTACTTTGTAAACGACAAAAAAGTGGGCAACACTAAAAGTGCTGAAAAATTCAAATTTGAATTAAAAGATCAAAAATTAGGGTACCAATACTTAAAAGCTACCATTTATTTTGGCGGAGATTCTTCAGATGCTACTAAAAGAATTGAAATAGTTTCTAATGTTGAACCAAAAGCACTAAACTATAAAATCATAAACACCTATCCGCACGATACTGCTGCCTTTACTGAAGGCCTAGAGTTTCATGATGGTACTTTATACGAAAGCACCGGACAAAAAGGAGACTCTTATTTTAGAGCGCTGGATTATAAAACCGGAAAAGTAATCAAACAAATTACTCTTCCTAGTGAGTATTTTGGAGAAGGAATTACTTTCATTAACGGGAAATTGTTTCAATTGACCTGGCAGGAAAAAACCGGTTTCATTTATGATGCTAAAACTTTAAAACTGGAGAAAACTTTTGAATTCGACAAAGAAATTGAAGGCTGGGGAATGACAAATGACGGAAAATACATTTATCAATCGGATGGAACGGAGAAAATCTGGAAGATGGATCCTACTACTCAAAAAATGATCGACTATATTAATGTATACTCCGGGACTTCAAAAATCAAAGCTATTAATGAATTGGAATTAATCAATGGGAAATTATATGCAAATATCTTCCTAAAAGATGCTATTGCTGTTGTAGACCCCGCAACTGGTGCAGTTGAAGGAATCCTGAACATGTCTGGTCTTCGTAAATTAGTGAACGTTAAAACAGATGATGTTTTAAACGGTATTGCCTACAACCCTGCAACAAAAACTATTTTTGTAACGGGTAAAAATTGGAACAAAATGTTCGAAATAACCGTTACTGAATAAAAACAGATGATAACATTAATTACCAACATAAAAGAGCTGCTTCAGGTTCGTGAAACTTCAATTACTAAAGTATCCGGAGCGGAGATGGCCGTACTTCCCACAATCAAAAATGCCTTTTTGATTTTAGAATACGGTTTAATCACCGATTTTGGAGAAATGGAATTACTTCCTAAAATCAAAGCTGACAAAATTATTGACGCAACGGGACGCATCGTTTTACCTTCCTGGTGCGACAGTCACACCCATATTGTATATGCAGGTAACCGCGAACAAGAGTTCGTAGATCGTATCAATGGGTTTTCTTACGAAGAAATCGCAAATCGTGGTGGCGGAATTTTAAATTCAGCTAAAAAACTCAACGAAACTTCTGAAGACGAGATCTACAATCAATCTAAAGTTCGCTTAGAAGAAGTAATGCATTTGGGAACCGGAGCCATAGAAATCAAATCGGGTTACGGGCTAACTATTGAAGGCGAATTAAAAACGCTTCGCGTTATTAAAAAACTGGCAGAAAATTATCCTATCACGATAAAATCGACTTTTTTAGGTGCTCATGCATTTCCATTACATTACAAAGAAAACAAAGCGGGCTACATTGAGGAGATCATAACAAAGATGCTACCCCAAATTGCACAAAACAAACTGGCCGATTATGTCGATGTTTTTTGCGAAACGGGATATTTTTCTGTTGAAGAAACCGAAAAAATCATGGAAGCAGGAATACAACATGGTTTAATTCCGAAGATCCATGTGAATCAATTTAATTCGATAGGCGGAATTCAGGCCGGAATCAAATTTAAAGCCCTTTCAGTTGATCATCTTGAAATTATGAACCCGGAAGACATTGAAGCTTTAAAAGACACCGAAACAATGCCTGTAGCTTTGCCATCGTGTTCTTATTTCCTTAGCATCCCCTACACGCCGGCACGTGAAATGATAAAAGCAGGTTTACCGTTAGCTTTAGCTACCGACTTCAACCCGGGCTCTACTCCATCCGGAAACATGAATTTTGTTGTAGCCACAGCCTGCATCAAAATGAAAATGACTCCTGAAGAAGCCATCAATGCTGCTACAATAAACGGTGCTTATGCGATGGGACTTTCAGAAAGCCACGGAAGTATCACAAAAGGCAAGAAAGCCAATTTAATCCTCACAAAACCTATTTCATCTTACTACCAGATTCCTTATGCTTTTGGAAGCAATTTGATCGAAAGTGTATTTTTGGATGGTAAAATTTTAGTTTAAAAAAATCTTATCCATAAAAAAAGGTCTGTGAAATTTCACAGACCTTTTTTTTATTCAATAAACTGAATTGTCTTATCTCAAGCTAAAACTTGTTTTAGAAACCAATTCGTCATTATCAAAAACATTGATAAAGTAAGTTCCTTTTTCAAAATTCTTACCTGGCAAATCTTCAACAACATTTACCGATTTGTTTTCGTATTGAACTGTTGTTTTAAAACTGTAAGTCAATGATTTATCACCAAAACTTTCTGTTTTTTTATCTCCTAAAACATTGTTTTTACTGTCAATAACCTGTACATAATACGTTTTATCTCCAGATTTAGCAATTTGATTCTCAGCAATAGTAAAACTTACTTTCAAAACATCTGCACGACTTGCTTTATCAGTTTCAATTTGTTTACCTGAGCTTCTCAATTTGTAAGCTGCCGTTTTTGTATTCAGAACTGATAATTTAGAACCTTTTTCAACTGTTTTAGACAGTTCTTCGTTCTGACCAACTAATACTTCATTGAATTTTTTTGATTCACCTAAAACTACAATAGTACTGTCTCTCTGAACTGTCAAAACACCATTTTGTTTTTTCAATTCGTCGTTTTCAGCAACTAAAGTCTTCATTTTAGTCTGCATCCCCTGTACTTGATTTCTGTATTTAGATACATCCCCTTTAGATTTATTTAAATCATCCATCAAAGCTACTACTTTATCTCTTTCCTGAATTAATTCATCAGACATTGAAGTATTTTCTGCAATTGCAGCATCATAGGTTGCTTTCAATTCCTGTAAATCTTTCATAACAGATTCTTTCTCTGTTAAAGTGCTTGTAAGCTCCGTTTTAACCACCTCTGTATCAGAAGATAATTTAAAAATATACACTAAGCTACCTATCAGTAGGACTGCTAAAACTGCGATTACCGCCTTTAGACTTGAGTTGTTGTTCTTTGGGTTTTCCATATTTAATAATTTTCTTTAAAAACAAATTTAAGAATTAATATATCGTAATAACGTAAGTTAATACAATTATATTATTTTTGAACAATATTTTTTTTTATGGAGAAATTAATACCATTTACAATAAACGATTTAGCTAAAGTCACCAATCATAGAAGTGGCGAAATCAAATTTGGAGAAAAAATGATTATCATTCCTAAGGGAGCTGATAAAATTAATTTCCTAAAAGAGAGCGAGGCTAAGTATGTCCTTCTGGGAATCCCCGAAGATATCGGCATCCGTGCTAATTATGGCAGACCCGGTGCAGCATCGGCTTGGGAAAGTGCGATAAAAAGCATCGCCAACATTCAGCACAATCGTTTCGCAAAAGGCAGTCAGATTATTGTTTTGGGCCAAATCAATGTTACGGAGGAAATGCGTGACGTAGAACATCTGGATTTTAATGATATTGACGATCGTTCGAAATTAAGCCAGTTGGTAGAAAAAATTGACAAAGAAGTTTCTCACATCATCTTTAATATTGTTAAAGCCGGAAAAATCCCTATTATCATTGGCGGAGGCCACAATAATGCCTACGGAAATATAAAGGGTTCTGCTCTAGCCAAAGGAAAACCGGTAAACGCGATTAATTTTGATGCGCACTCAGATTTTAGAATCCTGGAAGGGCGTCACAGCGGAAACGGATTCTCTTATGCTTATGAAGAAGGTTTCCTGAAAAAGTATTTTATTTTTGGATTACACGAGAATTACACTTCCAAAAGTGTCTTGGATATTATCAAAAAGATAGAAGACCGTGTGCGTTATAACACCTATGACAGTGTTAACATCCGAAAAGAAAAAGAGTTCTACAAAGAGATGATTTACGCTTTGGATTTTGTCAAATCGGATCCTTTTGGAATTGAAATTGATCTCGACGCCATCCCTAACATTGCCAGCAGCGCTATGACTATCAGCGGATTTTCGATAGAAGAATTGCGTCAGTTTATTTCCTTTTTCGGAGAACATAAAAACGCTACTTATTTGCATATATGCGAAGGAGCACCGGACTTAGATCAATCTCCAAACAATCATTTAATTGGAAAATTAATCGGGTACCTGATCACCGATTTCATCAAAGCCAACAACGAGAATATTTAATTTAAAAAGACCCGAGCAGCTGAAAATTAAACCATTTACCAAATAAAACCCGATTCAAATAAACGATTGACTGAATAAAGCTATCTTTGCACAGAATTTTAGTACTTAAAACTAAAATCTTAATACCTAAGATATGTTATTCGAAGATTTATCACTTTCAAAAAGTATACAAAAAGCCGTATTTGAAGAAGGCTACCTAAATCCTACTCCTATCCAGGAACAATCTATTCCGATTGTTTTGGCCGGAAGAGATTTGATTGGTTGTGCCCAAACCGGTACCGGAAAAACAGCTGCATTTGCTATTCCTATCATACATCAGTTACACCGAATTGTTGGTTCTTCTAAAAAAGCCAAACAAATCCGTGCACTTATAGTTACTCCTACACGTGAACTTGCGGTTCAGATTGGACAAAGTTTTGACACTTATGCAAAATATACCAATCTGACACAATTAACGATTTTTGGTGGAGTTTCACAAAATCCACAAGTGGATGCCTTAAAAAAAGGAATCGATATATTGGTTGCTACTCCGGGAAGATTATTGGATTTACAAAAACAAGGTTTTCTTGACTTAGACCATTTGCACACTTTGGTTTTGGATGAAGCGGATCAGATGTTGGATATGGGTTTTATTAACGATGTAAAAAAGATCGTAAAACTTACGCCTAAAAACCGTCAAACCTTATTGTTTTCTGCCACGATGCCGATTGCCATTCGCGAATTGGCCGAAATGTTTTTACAAGATCCTGCAAAGGTTGAAGTTTCACCAGTTTCATCTACTGCTGAAAATGTAGAACAACGTATTTATTTTGTGGAGAAAACAGAGAAAAGAAATTTACTTTATCATTTAATAAAAAACGAAAATTTATCAAACGTATTGGTTTTTTCAAGAACCAAACACGGTGCTGATAATGTCGTAAAAGCATTACGCAAAAAAGAAATCCCTGCAGAAGCCATTCATGGAGATAAATCGCAGAATGCCAGACAACGTGTTTTGGATGCTTTTAAAAACAAAGAAGTAGGTGTTCTTGTTGCTACTGATATTGCCGCAAGAGGAATTGACATTGATCAATTACCATTCGTAATTAACTTTGATTTACCAAACATTCCGGAAACCTACGTACACCGAATTGGGCGTACAGGACGTGCAGGAAACGGCGGTATTGCCATCTCTTTTTGCAGTAAAGATGAAGAGCCTTATTGGAAAGACATCAAAAAACTGATAAAAGTAGATGTAAACATTGTTACCGATCATCCTTACCCTTGGCATTCAGGAACTCCGGACGCAACGGCAGAGAAACCTAAAAATTCAAACCGAAGCGGTGGTGCTCATAAATCAAGAAAGTCAAATGCTTCTAAACAAAATAAAAAGCGTTGGTATTAACAACCAACGCTTTTTGTTTCACTTACTAAGTAATTGATTATTTTGAACAATTTAACGGGTTCAAACGGCTTAATAATAATATCATTCATTCCCGAAGAAATTGCTTCGTCTGTTATTTCGTCTTTATCAAAAGCAGTCAGCGCCACAATAGGTGTTTTGATCCCCAACTGACGAATTCTTTTCGTGGTTTCAAAACCGTTCATTAACGGCATGTTAATATCCATCAAAATAAGGTCAAAATATTCGTTGTCCAGTATTTGAAGAGCCCCAAAACCATCATCAACTACTTTACAGATGTAATTATTCTTCTCAATAATTTTCTTTGTGACAAGTTGATTTATCGCATTATCCTCGACAACTAAAATTTTAAAAACTTCATTAGAGGTCAGGTCAACCTGGATTTCATCTATAATACGTTTCGTTTTCTCGGGATCGTATTCAAAAGGGATTGTAAAGGTAAATAAGGTCCCTTCGCCTATCTTGCTTTTCAAATCGATCGTAGTATTAAAGAGCCCTAACAGTCTTTTCACAATACTCAAACCAAGTCCAGTGCCTTGATAATCTTCATCCTTTCTTCCGACCTGAACAAACTTTTCGAAAATTTTCGTCTGATCTATTGCTGCAATTCCTACTCCGTTATCCTTTATTCGGAATTCTAAGAAGTGCATCTTCCCTTCTACTTTTACCAGATTGATTATAATTTCAACCTCCCCTTCTTTGGTAAACTTCAATGCGTTACTCACCAGATTCATCAGGATTTGTGCCAGCCTTAATTTATCACCAATCAAATATTCCGGAATAGCATCATCAATAATTGTAGAAATTTTATTGTTGTTCTTTTGTGATAAAAAAGAAAGCGAATTTTTGATCATCGCAATTTCATCAGAGATATTGAATGTTAAACTTTCCAATACCACTTTATTTTCTTCAATTTTATTAATCTGAAGAATATCATTTACCAATGACAACAGATATCTGGCAGAAAATTTTAATGAACTCAAATGCTGACTATTTGACAATTCTTTATGTTCCTCAAGTAACATATTGGTTATCCCCACAACACCATAGAGCGGAGTACGCAATTCGTGGCTTATAGTCGAAATAAATTGCGTCTTAAGTAGCGAGGCCTCCTCGGCTATTTCTTTTGCTTCTAAGAGCTCTAAATTGTGTTTCTTTTTAAATCTGATATTTTTAACCAGTGTAATGATTAACAACAAAAGAACAAAGGAAGTCATCACAAACAAAACCACAATAATTCTTGATTTTTTTAGACTTTGATATTGGGAATCTTTTTCAATCTCAATTTTATCTATTTGCCTCTTATACTCGTCTAATTCCAAGTTAAAACCTGCTATAGAAGCGCTTTTAATCTTTTCATCATTGTAAATCTGTTCTGTTATTTTATTGTATGCATCTAAATTAACATAGGCTTCTTTATACCTGCCGTTTGCACTCAAAAATTTCGAGTATTCCAGATGTGCATTTGACAAATCTGTTTTTTCTATATAATTTCTTCCTAACCGTATCGCATTATTAAAATAGTCATCTGCTTTTTGAATGTCTCCCTGATGACTGCAGTACATTCCGTTTAACATATTTGTAATAACAATGGTATCATCAAACTGAAACTTCTTCTGATTCGCATTGATAAACTGCAAATAAGGATATCCATTCTTAAACTGACCCACATCAAAATATGACCACGCAATATTCACATAAGTAAAATAAATCTGCGTTGAATCCTTAATTTTTAAACTTAGTTCAATTGATTTTTTGTAAAATTCAACACCACGGCTATATTCTTTCTTTTCAAAACAATAGATATTACCCAGGTTATTATACAACATATTCTTAAAGCTATCATTTTTAGCTTTGTACGCATATAACAGGCTTTTTTTATAAAAGAAAATCGCTTTATCGAGTTCTCCCAATTCATTGTAATTGGCCGCTATAATATTATAAGAACGGGCAATAAAATAATCGTTTTTGGTTTTCGTGGAATGATCCAGCGCAACTCTTGAATGAATTAATGATTTTTCAAAATTAGATTCTCTTAAATCAGACAGTGCTTCCAGTATAAGTTTATCGATCTGAACTGATGACAAATCACTTTGTCCCAATGCATTGAATGAAAAAAAATTAAATACCAAAAAACATGATAAAAAGATTCGAAATCGAAACATAATTTGAAAATATTTATTCAAATATACATTATTAAAACAGAAAATAATATCTTGATTTTTACAACATTAATTTGATCCGGAATGATCTTATTTCTTCCACTTTTTAAACTATCCACACTAGTCTTTTTCAGTTTAAGGCCTCTTTTTTTTCCATCTTTGTAAAATCAAAAACAAATAAAGGTCACACGAACAAAACCAAGGCTTTACGATATTTAACCTAACAAAAACACATTTCATTAAAAAATAATCAGTAATTTAAGATAATTAATGAAAAATAATTTTATCTTTAACAAACCTTATAAACACAAGCCCCAAGTGTTTTTATAAGATTGGGGCATTTAAAACCAAAAAAACATGATAGAAAATTTTTTAAAATTGAGCGAGATTGAAAAACTAAGTAAAGCAGAACAAAAAACAATTCTAGGCGGAGATGTCCCAGATCCCGAAGAAGGCAGAAAAGGAAAAGTTGCTGCATAATAAGTTCTTCTAAGGTTTACTTTACGATATACCAACTTCAAAGAAAACCGGAGAAAACTAAAACATACAAAAAAGCCGTAATAAGTGATTATTACGGCTTTTTAAATTATAACTATTTTCGTTTATTTTTTAATTCTCTAACGGAGTTTCAGCTTCTTTATCATTTTCCCATTTTCCAACCACTGATGTTGCCAAAGCATTCCCTAAAACATTAGTCGCACTTCTAAACATATCACAGAAGTGATCAATTGGCAATATTAAAGCGATCCCTGCAGCAGGAATATCAAACATTCCACAAGTAGCTGCCACAACAACCAAACTTGCTCTTGGAACACCTGCAATACCTTTACTGGTTAACATTAAAACCAAAAGCATTACCATCTGAGTCCCTAAATCTAAAGGTATACCATAAGCTTGTGCGATAAAAATACTCGCAAATGTCATATACATCATACTTCCGTCAAGGTTGAATGAATAACCAAGTGGCAACATAAACGATACTACTTTATCTTTTACTCCAAAATTCTCTAATTCTTCTGTTAATTTAGGAAAAACTGCTTCACTACTAGTTGTTCCAAAAGCGATTACTAGCGGGCCAATAATACGTTTTAACAACTCGTTCATTCTTCCTTTTAAGAAAATATAACCCACAACAATCAATACAACCCATAAGGTGCTGATTCCAATTAGAAATGATCCGAAGAATTTAAAATAGAAAACGGCTAATTCCTGAAAATCTTTCACAGCAAAAACTCCTGCAATAGCTCCAAAAACTCCTATTGGTGCAAAGTTCATTACATAGTTAACCATTTTTAAAACAATATGAGAAATCTTATCCAAAGCGTTTACAACCGGCTTTACCGTATCTCCTAATGATGCAGCAGCCAAACCGAAGAAAATAGAAAAGATTACAATCTGTAAAATTTCATTGGTTGCCATTGCTTCCACAACACTTTTAGGAACGATATGTACGATAAAATTCTCAAAAGTAATCGATTGCGTTTTATCTGTTACTTCGTGAGCAGTTGCTAAATCAACATGTCCCAAATTCAAACCCAATCCAGGCTCTAAAAGATTCACATAAAACAATCCAATTAACAGAGAAATAAAAGAAGCTGTAAAAAACCAGCCTAAAGCTTTTCCTCCAATTCTTCCAACTGCCTTTATATCACCCAATTTAGCAATTCCAACCACAAGTGTTGTAAAAACTAAAGGAGAAATAATCATTTGCACCAAACGGATAAAAATGGTTGCAAGCATATTTATTTTCACACTAAATGATTTCGCGGCCTCAGGCGAAATATAATTGTGTAAAATAATCCCTAAAACTGCTCCAAGAATCATTGCAATTAAAATCTGCCCTGTTAATCCTGAAAGAAATGATTTTTTTTTGGTTTCTGTACTTTGCATTAATTTATTTTTTGTTTATAATTAAAACATAAGGCCCTCACTGCCTTACAATTTATTAATATGTTTTGTTGATTAAATAAAAATCAGCCAAAACAATCGCCGCCATTGCTTCCACAATTGGCACTGCGCGAGGTACTACACACGGATCATGACGTCCTTTTCCGGTCATTGGTGTAATGTTTCCTTTATTATCTAATGAGTCCTGAGTCTGCATGATAGTCGCAACAGGTTTGAAAGCTACTCTGAAGTAAATATCCATTCCGTTACTGATTCCACCTTGAATACCACCTGAACGATTTGTCTGGGTAGTTCCGTCGGGATTGTATAAATCGTTATGCGCACTACCTTTCATTTCTGATCCTGAAAAACCACTTCCGTATTCAAAACCTTTTACTGCATTGATAGAAAGCATTGCTTTTCCTAATTCTGCATGTAGTTTATCAAAAACAGGTTCTCCCAGACCAACTGGTACATTCTGAATTACGCAGGAAACAATACCTCCTACGGTATCTCCTTGCTTGCGAATATCACGAATGTATTCTTCCATAATTGCCGCTGCTTTTTCATCAGGACAACGTACGGGATTGCTTTCTGTTTTCGAAAAATCCAATTCCTGATAAGGAGTATCTAAGTGAATTGGCCCTACAGAAGAAACGTAAGCATTAATTTTAATTTCCGGCAACATTTGTTTTGCAATTGCTCCGGCTACTACCCTGCTAGCTGTCTCACGAGCTGAACTTCTTCCTCCTCCGCGATAATCGCGAAAACCATACTTCTGATCGTATACGTAATCAGCATGGCTCGGTCTGTAGTTGTCTTTTATATGAGAGTAATCGTCTGATTTTTGGTTGGTGTTCGGAATAATAAAACCAATCGGAGTACCGGTTGTTTTACCTTCAAATATTCCGGATAAAAACTGAACGCTATCCGGTTCTTTTCTTTGTGTTACGATTGCGGACTGTCCTGGTTTTCTGCGGGACATTTCAACTTCAATTGCTTCCAGATCAAGTTCTATTCCAGATGGGCAACCGTCGATAATTCCACCTAAAGCTTCACCATGGGATTCCCCAAAAGTGGTAACTTTATATAAGGTGCCGTAGCTATTTCCTGCCATTGTAATTAGTTTTGAGCAAATGTAAGTTTTAAGAATTAAATTAAAAAATTTAAAATTGGTAATATTAAATAAAGACTAAGTTGTTTAAAAATCACAATTTGTTAAAATTGAGGTCGAATTGATAACCTTTCCATAAAACAAAATCGGTTTGAGTTTGCTTCATTTGTAAAACTTCAAATCAAGAAAAATTGAAAAAAAGAAATGTTGAATTGGTCATTATTTCAGATGTCCACTTAGGAACATACGGTAGCCACGCCAAAGAACTAAACAACTATTTATCAAGCATAAAGCCCAAAATATTAGTCTTAAATGGTGACATTATAGACGCCTGGCAATTTAGAAAATCTTATTTTCCAAAAAATCATTTAAGGGTTATCCAAAGAATAATCGGAATGGCTTCTAAAGGTACTAAGGTGTATTACATTACCGGAAACCACGATGAAATTCTCAGAAAATTCAGCGACATGAACATGGGGAATTTTGCCTTGGTCGATAAATTAATTTTAGAACTTGACGGTAAAAAGGCCTGGATTTTCCATGGAGACGTTTTTGATGCTTCCGTACAACACTCTAAATGGATCGCAAAACTAGGTGGTTTAGGATATGATTATCTCATTCTCATGAACCGTTTTGTCAATTGGTTTTTATCTAAACTCGGAAAAGAACCTTATTCTTTTTCTAAAAAAATAAAAGCCAGTGTCAAAAAAGCAGTAAAATTTATTTCGGATTTCGAAACAACAGCCACCGATTTGGCCATCGAAAAAAAATACGATTATGTCATCTGCGGGCATATTCACGAACCTAAAATAATTGAAAAAGAAAACAAACACGGCTCTACTTTATACCTGAATTCCGGGGACTGGGTCGAAAATTTAACGGCTTTAGAATACCATAAAAAACGCTGGAAATTATTCTCCTACTCCGAAAGCAATTTTGCAGAAGAGGAAAACCTTTTTGAAATGGAAGATAACTTAAGTAATCATTTGATTACTTCAATTCTAAAAACCAAATAAACAGCCCTCCGGAAATATTTTTTCCTACTATAAGGTGCAAAGCCCCACCATAATGTCAGGCTGAGCGAAGTCGAAGCCCTTTTTTACCCAACTAGCCTTCGACTTCGCTCAGGATGACAATAGTACAAAATAGAAAATCTATAAAGACAGCACGAACACTTGCCAAAGTCCTATTTAACTAGAAAAAAGTTGCAAAACTTTTTTTCAAGCTTCTCAAACCTTTGCCTCTCTACCCCCCTGAACCTCTGAACCTCAAAAAAAAAGTCCAAATGTGAATTATATAACAATTCGCAATAATCTTATACTTCTTAGCCTAAACAATACTTGTAAGTTTGAAAAAATTAATAACCTTTTTATGAAAAAAATTATTTTATCAGCCATTATGCTATTAGGCTTAGCATTTACGGCTCAATCTCAGGAAATCGCCAAAAATGCAATTGGTGTTCGTTTAGGAGATAACAACGGATTTGGAGGAGAAGTATCCTACCAACGCGGTTTATTTAAAAACAACAGATTAGAATTTGATTTAGGTTGGAGAAACAGCGACAACGTAGATGCTGTTAAGGCCGTAGCTCTTTATCAATGGGTTTGGAACATTGAGGGTGGTTTTAACTGGTACGCTGGTGTTGGTGGTGGTTTAGCTGCCTGGGAATATGATTACCGTTATTACAATTCAAGATACAACGATAGTGGTACTTATGTTTTTGCAGCCGGAGATGTTGGTATAGAATATGGTTTTGATAAAGTGCCTATTTTACTGTCTTTAGATGTAAGACCGGAAATTGGTTCAGGATACTATGACGATGATAACTTTGGTTTTGACGTAGGTTTAGCTGTTAAATTTAAGTTCTGATAAAACGAAATTTTTATAGCCTAAAAGGGCTGTAAGGCCGAAATTTAAAAAAAAAAAAACGCCACAGATTAAATTGATTTTCACAGATTATCCAATCCTTTTAATCCTTTAATCTGTGGCAAAAATATTTTTAGAGGCTATAACAAAATCCCCTAAAAACATCGCTCAAACTTTTATTTGAGCCCCTAAAAAAAATTGTAAAAAACAAAACCTGTCTCTTCAAAAGGACAGGTTTTTTTATGGCAATCAAAAAAGAAATTTATTTGATGATAATTTCTTTCTTCGAATGAATTTTAACCACTGTATATGGATATGTAATAACCTGCGCAGTCATAGCATCGGGAGCCGGGCTATTTTCCTTTACGGTTATAATAATGTTTTTATCGGTTTCTTCTACTTTTTCAACTCCAATAGAGTAACCTCCTGTATTTTTTTCACCCATATTCAGAATAATATAATTAGAAGTATTAATATCATCCTGTTTCATTTTATCTTTCAAAAGTGGATCATTTTCAAGCATTTTGATTTCGTTGGGCTCCGTCAAAATTTCAAAGAATTTAATATTTCCACCACCGTCAGATTGCGCTGTCAAAATTTCAAATAGCGCTTTCGAATCTGTTGTTTTTGTTGTTCCGCACGAAATCAGAACAAAAACGGTTACAATTGAAATTACTTTTTTCATCTAAGGTTACTTTTAAGATTAGTGTCTCTAATTTTTATAATCGTTTATCGCTTTTTGATACAACGCTTCATATACTGGTAATATATTTTTGATATCAAACTTTTTCGCCACCTCTAAAGCATTTGCTTTAAACTGATTCAAAGTTGCATCATCTTTTAGAATTTTCAGCGCATTGGCAGCCATTTCTTCTACATTACCTACATTGCTCAAATAACCCGAAACGCCATCAAAATTCACCTCCGGCAAACCTCCTGAATTACTTGAAATTACAGGAACTCCGCAAGACATTGCTTCTAGCGCTGCCAAACCGAAACTTTCTGTTTCAGATGGAAGCAAAAACAAATCGGTCATGCACAAAATCTTATCAATTTCATTACTGTTTCCAAAGAAGATTACTTTGTCCAAAATCCCTAATTCCTGACACAAAATCTCGGCTTTTTCTTTTTCCGGTCCATCGCCAACCATCATTAGTTTCGCAGGGATTTCTTTCTGAATGTTATAGAAAATCTTAATGATATCCGGAATACGTTTTACCTTTCTGAAGTTACTGATATGGGTAATGATTCGTTCGTCTTCCTTAGCCATAACATAACGATGACAAGGCGCTTGCGGATCTTTTACCATTTTATCCAACTCAATAAAATTCGGAATCACCTTTATTTTATTCTTGATTTTGAATAATTTTAAGGTATCGTCTTTCAAGCTTTGAGAAACCGAAGTCACATAATCGGATTTATCGATACTAAAAGTCACCGCCGGCTTATAAAACGGATGATTTCCAACTAAGGTAATATCGGTACCGTGAAGTGTCGTAATCATAGGCAAATTAATCCCTTCGTTTTTCAGCATTTGCTTCGCCATATAGCCCGCATAAGCATGTGGGATGGCGTAATGCACGTGCAGCACTTCAATCTTGTATAATTTCACCATATCAACCAATTTGCTTGATAAAGCCAATTCATAAGGCTGATAGTGAAAAAGAGGATACTCCGGAACGTTCACTTCGTGATAATGTACATTTGGGTTCAAAAGTGCCAGTCTAACGGGCTGACTATAAGTGATAAAATGTATTTCGTGTCCGCGTCTGGCTAATTCAAGACCTAACTCAGTGGCTACTACACCACTACCGCCAAAGGTCGGATAACAAACTATAGCTATTTTCATGTATTAAATTTAGTATTACGAAAGTACTCAAAAATAGCCTTTAGTAGAAGTGAAAATTAAGTTAAAAAGCAACTAAACTTAAACTGGCGCACTCACTATGTCTGTAGAAGCTAACTTCCTTTTTTCCCGATAAACATTTGGACTTACAAAGCACTCTTTTTTAAAGGCTACCGAAAACGAAGAAGGAGATCCGTACCCAATTTTATAAGCTATTTCTTTAATAGACAACTTAGTGGTCTTTAATATATTCTGAGCATACTTCATCCTCATTTTAGTACTGTACTCAAAAACGCCCATATTAAAAAGTTCTTTAAATCCCTTTTTAATCTTAAAATCGTTAATTTCAAAAAGAGCTGACAGGTTTTCAATGGTATAAAACTCATGCAGATTTTTATTTATAAAATCCTTGATATCATGTATTTTTTCAATTTCCTGCTCCTTTACTGTATGGTGTTTTTTGTCTCCAATAATGCTTTTTCTGTTTTCTTCTTCCTCAAAAATTAGTTGCAAAAGTGTCATGATACGGCTTTTTACATAATAATCTTTTGCAATACCTTTTTTGGGATATCTTTTTATTTCTGCTAAAGCACTCATCATTTGCGAATTTACCGGAATACCATTTTCAAATAAACTACTGGATTTTTTCTGATTGATTAAAAGAATAAACTTTTTAACAAACTCGTTTGAAGTATTAACGAGGTGATGAAAATAATCTTCGGCTACATAGATATCAAGGTTGCGATATTCTACATCTTTTTTAAAATAAATGTCCACATCTGCATCCTCCTCCGTATAATAGATATAGTTATGATACGGCAAATATTCATTAACCTGATTATTAATCCTGTCTTTCAACACTTTGTCATTGAGAAAAAATGCAATCTGGATAAAATTAGACGCTTCTGTTTTGAATTTTAAATCGTAGTCTCTAAAATAAGTACAGGAATATTCCTTGATAATAAATTCCTTGCTATCATAAATATTATTGATTTTGAAACGCCCCAAAGCATTCTCTAAAAAGTCTTTTTTGGTGACATCAGATTCTTTTTTAAAGAAAGCTACTATTTCTTTTTCTAATACTTCTACTGTTTTATTTACTCCCAAATTCAATAGTTTTTGTGCCAATTGCAAAATTAATTAATGAAGTCAAAGGCTACTTTTGCCGAACAAATTTAATTATACTAATTCTAAATAAGAAAACATGCGTGTTAAAATATTTTTATTTAGCCTAATCATCTTTCCAATGATGACTTGGGCACAAAATTCCGGACAAATAAAAGGTAAAATCACAGATTTTGACGAAAAACCACTAGACGCCTTAAAAGTAATTCTGAATCAGGGCCAACAAACCACATACACTAACCCACAAGGAATCTACATTTTTGACAATTTACCAAAGGGGAAATACGAAATACAAGTAGAAAATCCGGTTTTTGTAAAAACATATACGGTTACTATAGAAACCGACCAACATTTAGTCTATAACCTATCACAGTCCTCCTATTTATATGAATTAGAAACTGTGAATGTGTCGGCAAATCGCAGGACCATTCCATCCTCTACTTTGCGAATCGGTGAAAATTTATTGCTTACACCGCAAAACATTCAGGTAATTGACCGACAAGTTTTAAGCGACCAACAAATTCTAACCACAGCCGACGGTATTAGCCGGAATATTAGTGGTGTAAGAACCATTACACACCAGGAAGAAGGTAGCGTTGGACTTGCTGTTCGCGGATTTGCAGCATCGAATTTAAGAAACGGAATGGACGTAAGCGGAAGCTTCGGACCACTCCGCGAAGACATTTCTTTTGTTGAACGCATCGAGTTTGTAAAAGGCCCTGCGGGATTCATGATGGGAAATACACAACCCGGAGGTTTTTACAATATTGTCACAAAAAAACCAATGGGTACTCAGAAAAAAGTATTCCAAATGACTTTAGGAAGTTACAATTTGTACAGAGCTTCGGCAGATATTGATGAGATACTAAGCAAAGACGGGAAATTAACCGGAAGGCTAAACGTAATGGGAACCAAAAAACAATCTTTTCAACAATATGTTGAGCATGAACAATATGTTTTTAATCCTAGTTTAAAATACGATCTCTCTGAAAACACAAATGTTACTTTAGAGTATATTTTATCACAAAATTCATTTGTTGGTGGGTTTGCTAAATATTCTTACGGAATAGACGGATTTAAAGATGTTCCAAAAGAATTTAACTTTGCTGATCCTATTGTGGATCCTACAAAGTCTGCAGAAACGAATATTTTCGGAACAATCAACCATAACTTCAACGAAGATTGGTTACTTGTTGGACAATTTGGTTATGTAAAATCGGAAATGGAAGGGGAATCTTTGTACGGAATGTACAATAACATTGTTTTGGTGGATGATCTTGCCAACAACAAGAAAAAAGGGGATGTACAAAGAGGAATCAGTATAAACGATGCCTTAAATACTTCAACAGTAGGACAGGTTTTTACCAGAGGTAAATTCACTACCGGAAGTGTCAATCATGCTGTTTTAGGAGGATTGGATATGGGAGAGAAATTCTACGTTGCCGATTGGACTGTTATAAATCAACCCGTTGGTCCGGTATTTAATATTTATAATCCTGTTTATGGCAAACTAAGAAAATCTGACTTGCCTTCTTATGACCGATCAAGATCGTTACGTGAGCGTGGCGCAAACTACCTTACCAATTACAGCTATACGTCACTTCACATTCAGGACGAAGCACGTTTTCTGGATGATAAATTACGAATTGCGGGTGGTTTAAGATACACCAATACGGTCAAAACAAGTGGCGCTGACAATGGTAAACGCGTAAAAAATGATGCGATTACACCTCGTTTCAGTGTAACAGGGGTACTATCTCCGAGCTGGACAGCTTATGCCTTATACGACGAAAGTTTTCAGGAACAAACCGGAATGCTAGTAGGTGGTGGAAGCGCTGATCCTTCTTATGGAAAAAACACTGAAATCGGAACCAAAAAAACATGGTTCAACAGCAAATTAATGACAGGGTTAACATTCTATCATTTAACAAAAACCAATATGTTGACTTCTGCCGGTCCTGAAAATCCGGGAATGTCTGAACAAACAGGTGAGAGTTTATCTAAAGGTATTGAGTTTGATTTGAATGGAACAATCGGAAACAACTGGAACGTGATGTTTAACTATGCTTTTACTGATGCAAAAGTAACTGAAGACAATGATCGTAGTAAAGTAGGAATGATGTTGTACGGTACAGCTAAACACATCAGCAATGCTTGGATTAAATACACGATTACAAAAGGATCGTTAGAAGGTTTAGGTTTTACTTTAGGGTACGAATACCAAGCCAAGAGAGCTGCGTGGCCGGTAACCAAAGAAAAGTACTTACCGGATAATTTGTTTTCACTAGACTCCGGAATATCTTATAAGAGAAGTAAATACCAAATATCTTTATTGGTAAACAACGTGACAAACAGATACAATTATGTTGGTTACTACCCAGGAGCTTGGGGGTACAAACATTATGGATGGAGAGTTGTAAATCCTCAAGGGTTTAGATTGAATCTTGTTTACAATTTATAAGAATTAAATCATTTAAAAAAAATAAACCCGACAGGTTTTAAAAACCTGTCAGGTTTGTTTTTTATTTAAAATTATAAAAAAAGCTTCTCTTCAAAATTTGGAATCTTCTCTGCATTCCCGTTATCCCAACTATGATATACAAAACGCTCTAATTCTTCCAGATCTACTTCATCGATTACAACTTTTGCTTCTTCTAAAAAGGCCAAAATACCTGTATATCCAATAATTGCAGGATTTGTGTCCGTAACAGGTTTTCCATACAATCCGTTTATGGTAATTGTCCAAAAACATGAACTTTTCGAGACAATAAATTCCAAACCATTTCGTAATCCTTTTTTCCAGGTACCCATTCCTTCAGCCCCCACATCTATTCCTTGATTGCTAAAGCCTGTTCCTGAATAATTCTCTACTATTTCGTTTTTAATGCCGTTCTTTTTAATATCCAAATTAACAATAGCAAAATAAGATTTTCCATTCTTATATTTCATCCAACGGAAGCCTTCAAGATCGTTTTTCATTTATAATATCATTTATTTAAAATTAAGAGAAACAAAAAAATCTCACTAACTAATTCTTTTAAAGACCCTGTTTTCACACTGTTTTTTCTTCTTAGTTCCGCTAAATTTTTGTTTCTCCACAACTTCTGAACTTGATCCCTTTAAACTCAAATCTAAGCTAACACTTTTATTTATTACCACAAAAAAAGGCACAAAATATACATTTTATGCCTTTTTATAATTTAAAAATACTTTTTTAGAAAAAACGACTGTGCCAGCTGTCTGCTGCCGGAACCTCCCAGGACTCGTTGTATTCTTCTATATTATTTACAAGATTATTAAACACAATCGTATTCTCTGATACCGATTTATCTTTAACCATCTTCTTAAAATCAATTAATGGTTTGTGCGCAATATGCTCACCCAATTTAAAAGTAACGTTCATTTTATCTAACAAATCAACATTGTACTTTTTTTCTAAACTTTGGATAAACTCAACTGAGCTATCAATAGAACATCCAGTTGCCGCTTGCACGTCCTGATTTACAGCCAAGATTAAAAATCGGTTGTATTTCATCTCATACGAAGCTTCCAAGCTTGTTCCGTGTGCGGCCCAACCTTCAACAAACGTTTTCAGATCAGACTCTATTTCAGAAAATTCCTCATCAGAAAATTTTCTGTTTGATTGATAAATCCAAATTCTGGACTCACCAGGTAAATTTTCAAAAGGGATATACATTTTTATTATTATTTTAGATTTTAGACTGTAGATTTTAGATTGCTGATTTTAGATTGCTGATTTTAGATTTTCTAAAATTTCAACTTTCAATCCCCGTTTCCAAAACCTTTGAACCTCTGTAACTTTAAACCTTTGTTCCTTAAGAAAAAAGGTTCCAAGTTCAAAAAACTTAGCCCCTCAGTACCTCAGAAACTTAGCCTCTTAGTCTACAGATCCTGTGCATTAGCGATTAACTCTGCAATATCCATTACTTTTACAGAAGCTTCTTTTTCCTGATGTTTAATACCGTCAGTCAACATCGTATTACAAAACGGACAACCGGCTGCAATGATATCAGGCTTAACTTCCAAAGCATCTTCTGTTCTTTCTACGTTGATTTCTTTGTCTCCCGGTTCGGCATCTTTAAACATTTGTGCTCCACCTGCTCCACAACATAATCCATTGGCTTTAGAACGTTTCATTTCGACCAATTCAACGTCTAACTTCTGAATTAAGTCTCTTGGCGCTTCGTATACTTTATTGGCTCTTCCTAAATAACAAGGATCGTGAAAAGTAATACGTTTTCCTTTAAATTGCCCTCCTTCAACGGTCAATCTTCCATCGTCAATTAACCCTTTTAAGAATTCCGTATGATGAATTACATCGTATTGACCACCCAATTCAGGATATTCATTTTTCAATGTATTAAAACAATGCGGACAAGCGGTAACTATTTTCTTAGCTTCATAGGCATTTAAAACCTCAATATTCATCATGGCCTGCATCTGAAACAAAAATTCATTACCGGCACGCTTCGCAGGATCTCCGGTACAACTCTCTTCTGTACCCAGTACTGCAAAAGACACATTGGTACGGTTTAAAATACGTACAAATGCTTTTGTTATTTTCTTTGCTCTATCATCAAAACTTCCTGCACAACCTACCCAAAACAACACTTCCGGCTGTTTTCCTTCGGCTAGCATTTCTGCCATTGTTGGCACTACTAAACTTTCTGACATTTCTCTCTCTTTTGTTTAAAGTTTAAAGTTCAAAGTTTCATTTATTACTCTGAAATCTGAATTCTTAATTTATTCCTGAGTCTTTTTAGTTTCCTAAATTAATTCTCATTTTTCCAATTCAATCTGTCTTGTTGGCTGTATTGCCAAGGTGCTCCGTTATTTTCAATATTGGTCATCATCGCGTTTAACGACATTGGAGCAGCACTTTGTTCCATCACCAAATAACGACGCATGTCCATAATAATAGATAACGGACTAATATTTACAGGACATTCTTCTACACAGGCATTACAAGAAGTACAGGCCCATAATTCCTCTGCTGTAATATAATCGTTTAATAATGTTTTATTATCCGGTACAAAAACACCTTTATTCGCATCAATATTGTTTCCTACTTCCTGCAAACGGTCTCTTGTATCCATCATAATTTTACGAGGAGACAATTTTTTACCGGTTTGATTTGCCGGACATGAAGAAGTACAACGACCACATTCTGTACAAGTGTAGGCGTTTAACAATTGTACCCAGTTTAAGTCCTGAACATCACTTGCACCAAACTTAGCCGGAGCAGCATTTTCATCAACAGGAGCAGCAGCAAACGGATCTGCATTAGGATCCATCATTAACTTTACTTCTTTGGTAACCGACTCTAAATTATCAAATTGCCCTTCAGGGTTCAGGTTCGCAAAATACGTATTTGGGAATGCTAAAAGAATGTGTAAGTGTTTTGAGAAATACAAATAGTTCATAAAAATCAAAATCCCTACAATGTGCAACCACCAAAAAGCTTCACACAATAGCATCACCAATTCATTCGACATACCGTTGAAAATCGGCGCGATAAACTGACTTACCGGAAAACTTCCTGCTTTATGAAAGTGCGAAAATCCTCCCGGAACATTTTGCAAATGCAAATCAGTCGCATTCATCAATAAAAATAAGGTCATTAATACCATCTCAAAATACAAGATGTAATTGGCATCACTTTTAGGAAATCCTTTTAAATCCGGATTAATAAAACGTTTCAGTCTTACTATATTTCTTCTGATCCAGAATACAATTACGGCTACTAAAACCAAAAGTGCCAGTATTTCAAAAGAGGCAATCAAAACATCATAAACCACTCCTAAATAAGGAGCAAAAATTCGATGTGTTCCAAATAATCCGTCTATAATGATTTCGAGTAACTCGATATTAATAATTATAAAACCTACATATACAAAAATATGAAGTATTCCGGCAACAGGGCGTCTCACCATTTTTGATTGCCCAAGAGCAATCATAGCCATGTTTTTCCAGCGTGCTTTAGAATTATCTTTTCGATCTACATCTACTCCCAAATTAATATTTCGGATGATCTTTTTTACACTCCTTGCAAAAAAACCGAAACCAACTATAAGAAGTATGGCGAATAAAATATTATCTAAATAACTCATTCTAATTATTTTTTAGTGGTTGAATTAGTCTCCTCTGTAGGCGCTACATAGGGTTTGTTTTTCTTTCCAAAAAGAGAAACATTTACATAACGAGTTGGATAAAGACGTACATCCTGAAGTAATAGTTCTAATTCCTTTGAAGTTTTAGCCAGATTATTGTACAACGCATCGTCATTTAATAATTTACCTGCTGTCCCTTTACCGGAATTCAGATTACTCATTAAACCATCAACTTTAGCTAAAGTCTGGTTCAGATTTTTAACCGTTTTTCCTAAATCTGCTTTATTTAAAGAATCTGATATCTTAACAAAGTTGCTTGACATTTTATTAAAGTTAGTTACAACTCCGTTAATCTGTCCTTTATTAGTATCTAAAATAGAATTCATACTTCCGGCCGCTTTATGAAACTGCTCCATAGTTTGGCTTAATTCTGCCAGCGTTTTCTTGATGTCTTCCTGACCTTTTTTGTCCAATACATTGTTTAGTCCTGAAACTAAAACATCAATATTGACCAACATTTTTTCCAGCTTTTGCTGAATTGGTTCTATTTTACCTCCTAAAGAATCTGTTAATCCTAATTCAACAGATGAAGATAAGGTCTGACCGTCTTCAGCAAGTTCTTTATCAGCAAAATTGGGTACAATTTTAATCTGTTTTCCTCCAATTAAACTTGGAGAATATAAAAATATCTTACTGGTTTTAGAAATAGGAAAATCTGTTTTTAACTGAAGTTCAACTAATAATTTACCTGTGGTTTCATTAATTGTAATCTTACTTACTTTACCAATTACAAGCCCGTTTAAAGTAACAGGTGCCGAAGCTGATAAATCTTCAACATTATCGTATTCTGCGTATAGTGTTTTATAATTCGTAAAAAGATCTTTACCTTTTAAAAAACTGTAGCCCCAAATAAATAATAAAATTGACGCGATGACTAAAATAGCCGTTTTAATTTCTCTTGTTAGTTTCAAAATTCTAAGTGTTTGTACAAAATTAATATAAATATTCGAACTTGCGACTATTATTTAATTGCGTCCTGGATACTGATTTTTTCTCCGTCCTTATATGCAATCAAAAAAGCAGCTCCATATCCTTTATCTTTAGCTTCTTGCAGATATTTTTGCGCTGCGTCATAACTTAAAGTCTCTTGATAGTAGTACTTATATATATTGTTTTCAAATAACATTGTTACATTTTTCAGTCCTTTAAAGTTTTTAGGCTCCAACGGTGTATTTTTGATACTTGCTATAAGTTGTACCTTAAAGAAAGTCCCTTTAGGTGCATTTTTTTTCGCAACCGGAGTTTCAACTGCCTTTTGTTTTGTCGCGCTGGACGTATCTTTTGCAGGTCTTACATCTGACATTTCAGGTACTCCTGAACCAAAATATTCTCTTTTATAACTTAAAATAGCTTCAGCAATAGCTCTGGCGATATCATTTTGTCCTTCCTCCGAATTTAAAATATTACCCTCTGTCGGATTAGACACGAAACCGGTTTCTACTAATACTCTTGGCATATATGCTTTATGAAGTACCATAAAAGGCGCTTGTTTTACACCTCCCTGACGCAGTTTTTTTCCAAGTTTATCAAAATTATCTTCAATTTTACTGGCCAATGAGATACTGTTGTCCAAGTATTCTTCCTGCATTAATGTCATTCCGATCATTGATTCCGGAGAATTCGGATCAAAACCTTCGTATTTACGTTTATAATCTTTCTCCAACGTAATTACCGAGTTCTCTTTCTTCGCCGCTTCCAGATTTGATGCTACTTTACTCAAACCCATTACATACGTTTCTGTTCCGTCTGCTGCCGTATTTTTGTTTGCATTACAATGTATAGAAACAAAAATATTGGAATTTGCACGGTTCGCGATATTGGCTCTTTCGACAAGATCTATGAAAACATCGGTTTTACGGGTGTAGATAACATTAACATTTGGATTAAGTTCTAATATTTTTCCAACTTTTAACACAATCGCCAAAGCAATATTTTTTTCTATTCTCCCGCTATAAACCGCCCCAAAATCGTGATCTCCATGTCCGGCATCCAGTGTTACTTTAAACACATTCGACTGACTGTAAGAACAAAAAGTAATTATCGTTAGAAAAAAACTAAATATTAGTCTAGTTTTGTTAAATATATTCATAAATCTAAAAGTTAATTTTAATAAAATGCAACTGCTATAATTTTTATAATTGATTATTTTTGACAAAAAATTATATGTAAGTTTGACACGTCAAAAAACAAGCCATACTTTTACAAAAATAGCATTTAAACCTTTGCATACAAACTTATTTAATATCGTTTTAATATCATTTTTCCTAACATTAGGATGTGGTAATCTATATTCCCAAGAGATAAAATCAAAAAAAAACTCGTTACCAGCTGTAAAACAAGCAACTAAAACCGAGAAAAAAACAGAGAAACCTAATGCAGTCGTTACAGACACTATTAAATTAGATACTGTAAAACCTAAAAAGGCTTTTTTAGATGGCAAAGTAAGGTATGTTGCTAAGGATTATGCCAAGATTGACCAGAAAAAGAAAACTATCACACTTTTTAACGAAGCCGAATTATACTACAAAGATGTTGAATTGAAAGCCGGTATAATTGTACTGAATTACGATAAAGATGAAGTATACGCCGGAAGAATAAAAGATTCTGCGGGAGTTTTGACGCAATATCCGAACTTCAAACAAGGCGCAAGTGAAGTACAGCCCGATTCTATCCGATTTAATTTTAAAACTAAAAAGGCTTTAATCTTCAATTCCAGAACAGAACAAGGGGAATTTAAAGTAAAAGCGGCGATTACCAAAAAAGAAAATGATTCTGTTTATTTCTTGAAAAAAGCTCGTTTTACAACTTCTAAAGATATAGATAACCCAGAGTATTATTTCCAAACCAGTAAAGTAAAGTTTATTCCGGGAAAAAAAGTAATTACAGGATTAACCAATATGGTTATTGCTGACGTACCTACTCCATTGGCCTTACCTTTTGCTTATTTCCCGATGAGTCAGGAAAAAAGTGTTTCGGGGATTATTATACCAAGTTACAATGACTCCAATACTCGTGGATTTTCACTGCAAAACATGGGGTATTATTTTGCTTTAAGCGATAATTACGACTTAACGGTTTTAGGAGATTATTACACCAACGGGAGTTATGCCATGCGTTTCGAATCGGCATATGCCACAAGATACAAGTACAGAGGAAATATAAATGTACGTTTTGAAAATTTAATAAACAGCGAAAGAGGTTACCCTGATTATTCGAAACAAAACATTTACAACATTCAGTGGTCCCATTCAAAAGATACTAAATCAAACCCAAATTCAACATTTTCTGCTTCTGTAAATATGGGAAGTAGTAAATACTTTAAACAATCGATAAATCAGGCCAACGTTGGGTCGAATCTGAACAATACCTTAAGTTCATCGATCTCTTACAACAAAACCTTTAATACGATTCCGCAAGCTCGTCTTTCGTTAACAGCCACACACTCTCAGAACACTCAAACGGAACAAATCAACATGACATTACCTACTTTACAGGCAAGTGTGGATCGTGTATATCCTTTTGTTGGAAAAGATGGCGTGAAAAAAGGATTCATTAAAAACATCAATTTACAATACAACTTAAGTGGTAAAAATGAAATCGTAACAACGGATTCTCTGTTTTTTAAACCGCAAATGTTCAGAGATGCCAAGATCGGTATGCAACATAGCATCCCTTTAAGCACTAACTTTAAGTTATTTAAATATTTTAGTGCCGGTGCCTCTACCAATTATCAGGAAACCTGGGTGACCAAAACAATTGATAAAAGTTACGATACAAGCCAAAGTAAAGTTGTAGATAAAACCGTTAATGGTTTTGATTCATTCAGAACTTATAATTTCAGTACAAACTTAGGAACAACCATTTACGGAACATTTAACTTTGGTGCAGATAAAAAAATTCAATCGATACGTCACGTCATGCGTCCTTCGATAACTTACGCTTACACCCCAAGTTTCGAAAAATACTATGACAGTTATGCTGTTGACGCTTCCGGTCTTATTACCACTCAATACAGCCGATTTGACAACGGTGTTTACGGTGCGCCATCTAAAGACAATTCTAATATAGTAGGATTCTCTTTAAGCAATACTTTTGAAGCCAAAGTAAGGGACAAAGACAGTACGAAAACAGAGGCTAAAAAAATCATGCTGTTAAACAACTTAAACTTTAGCACCAGTTACAACTTTAATGCCGACGGGAAACAGGTTTTAGCCTGGCAACCGGTACTTGTAAGTGGTGGAACGCAATTTTTTGATAATAAAATGAATGTCAATTTTGGAGCGACTCTTGACCCATACGCTATAGATAATTCAGGAACCAAAATAAACACTTTTAACATTGACAATGGCGGAAGCTTATTCAGAATGACCAGTGCAAATGTAACGATGAATTATTCGTTCAGTAACAAGGGTGGAAAAGAAGAAAACCAGCAAAGTGAACGGAATGGTGGTCGTAAAGATGATTTATTTGGTACCAATACGGATCTAAATGATAGTAGAAATAGCCAATTTGCAAACGAAAAAGATGATGGAGAAAATGTAATTACCGAATTTTTCAAATCTAAAATTCCGTGGGACATGACATTAGCGTACTCCTTAACCTATACAAATGCCAATCGTGAAAACAAAATTAGTGGAAATTCTATCATGATTTCTGCCAATATGGACATTACCCCTAAATGGAAGGGTGGAGTTTCTACGGGTTACGATTTTGTACAAAAAGGAGTTACGTTTACTCAATTCCGTTTTGAAAGAGATTTATTAAGCTGGAGAATGGCATTCAACTGGAACCCACTTGGAGATAATGCAAACTGGAATTTCTTCATCGGAATTAAATCAGGTGTTCTTAGTGATATCAAATGGAACAAACGAAGCGTTTCGACCCGATAAAATCATATTTAAAGAGATGCAGCAATACTATTACTCAGGAATAGGTTGCTCAAAAAATCTCTTTTCAGCATTTAAAATCAACTATTATGAAAAAAATAATTTTTACTGAAAAAGCACCAGCTCCAATCGGTCCTTACAATCAGGCCGTATTATCAGGAAACACTCTTTATGCTTCTGGTCAGATCGCAATCAATCCTGCTTCAGGAGAACTGATTACTGCGAATATCAATGACGAGACTGAGCAGGTTATGCAAAACATTGCCGCTATTTTAGAAGCAGCTGACATGACTTTCGAGAACGTAGTGAAAGCCACTATCTTTATTATGGACATGAATAATTTTGCTGCAATAAATACGGTTTACGGTTCTTATTTCAACGAAAAAACCGCTCCGGCTCGTGAAACAGTTCAGGTAGCTTGTTTGCCAAAAAATGTTAATGTAGAAATTTCTATAATTGCTGTGCAATAACAATCAATAACAATTGTGCCGTTGCTTTATTTATAACCAGCGGCACATTGTATACTCCAACCAGAAATAGTTATTTTTTCTATTCTTTTTTTTCAGAAGTAACAGGTCTTATACTTTTTTATCACGGCTTTTTAAGTTCCTATTTCCTAACTTCTCGCTTTGATAATCTCGCAAAGACGCCAAGCCGCAAAGTTTTTTCTTGTTACTTTTAAGCTTTATCCTTGTCTTTTCTGCTTTATTACTTTGGGTTACTCTAAATGGAACGCAGTATCAAAGCCTTTTTTGCTGCTTTTTCCTTAAAAATTTGCGATTTTGCGACTCTGCGAAATTTACATCCCCGCATCTTTTGGACTTGATTCATTACAAGTCAAAGCATAAAAAAACCGCCTCACAAATGAAACGGTTCCTATGGCAAATAAATTTTGCACTATTCTTTTATGTTAGAGAAACTATAGCAATGTAACCGCATTTAACAACAATTGCGCTGTAGCTTCATTTGTAGCCAATGGCACGTTATGTACATCACAAACCCGAATCAACATATTAATATCCACTTCATGTGCATGACTTGCTAACGGGTCTTTAAAAAAGAAAACCAGCTGCGTTTTACCCTCGGCAACTCTCGCTGCAATCTGGGCATCACCTCCCATTGGACCTGAAAGCATTTTTCGGACTTTAAATCCAGCCTTTTCTGCTTTGCCTCCCGTTGTTCCGGTTGCAATTAGTTTTATATTTTCCCGAAGCAAAAGATTCTTATTTTTATTTAAAAACTGAACCATGTCTGCTTTTTTTCCATCGTGTGCAATTATTGCGATCTCCATAAATACAGAACTATTGGTTAGCAACGTGATACGCAATCAATCCGTCGATTGGTCTTCTTAATACGTTACCTAGCTGAAGTTCATATTTATTAAATGTTTCCTGCAATTCGTCTTTTAAGTAAAAAGCTATTGAACCAACAAAGTGTACCGGCACTTCTTTACAGTTATCGAATTGTTTAATATAGTTTTTAACAAACGATTTCATTCCTTTAAAAATGATTTTTCTGCAAAACTCAGTGTCTTTATGTTTGATTAAGAACTTAGCAAAAGTCGCTAAATACGCGTTTGGATTAGGTTCTTTGTATAATTTATTTTTGATAAAATCAGGTTCCAAATTATATTCTTTTTCAAATTCAATCGCCAAATCTTTAGGCATTTTATTAAAATAATATTTCCTGATCAGTTCTTTTCCGAAAACATTTCCACTACAATCATCCATAGCAATATACCCTAGAGATTGTACTTTCTGATGCAATACTTTTCCATCAAAATAGCTGCAGTTAGAACCTGTTCCCAGAATACTTACAATAGCAGATTCTCCTTTTGGAGTAGTTGCATAAACCGCTGCATAGGTATCTTCGTGAACTTCAACAATTGCATTTTCAAAAAACTCACGAAAAATTCGCGATAATTCTGATTGCATTCTTTCCGTTCCACAACCTGCTCCATAGAAGAACAAATGTGTAGCATTTTTTTTGTTTTGCAAAATATCAAAACGATCGCTTATTCTGGCAATAACTTCCGGACCGTCAAGAATTTCAGGGTTTAACCCCAGGGTTTGTGTTGTGAATAATACTTTTCCATTATCATCAATTGCAATCCAATCGGCTTTAGTAGATCCACTATCAACTATTAATTTCATTTTATTTAGTTTTTGGATTAGTTTTTCTTCAAACAATTAAAAAAGTGTGCTTTCTACATTAATTAAAGAAATAACAATATAACAAAATCCCGTTACTTTGACATAACGGGATTTTGCAAAAATAGGATTTATTATTTTAAACCTGCAATATGCACAGATAAATCAATTAATTTACTAGAATATCCGTACTCATTATCGTACCAAGATACCAATTTGAAGAAGCTTGAATTCAAACCAATTCCGGCAGTAGCATCAACGATAGATGTTCTTGAATCAGAAATAAAATCCTGAGACACAACTGCATCTTCTGTATAACCTAAAATACCTTTCATAGTAGTTTCAGATGCTTTTTTCAAAACAGCCATAATTTCTTCGTAAGTAGTTTCTTTAGCTACTTTTACCGTTAAATCAACTACAGAAACGTCAGCCGTTGGAACACGGAAAGACATACCAGTTAATTTTCCGTTCAAAGAAGGAATTACTTTTCCTACTGCTTTTGCTGCACCGGTAGAAGAAGGGATGATATTTATTGAAGCTGCACGTCCACCTCTCCAGTCTTTTCTTGACGGACCATCTGCAGTCATTTGAGTTGAAGTTGTTGCATGAACCGTAGTCATTAAACCTTCAACAATTTCGAAATTATCGTGAATAACTTTAGCTAAGGGAGCTAAACAGTTCGTTGTACAAGATGCATTCGAAACAACTGTATCAGATGCTTTAGCCGTTTCGTGATTTACTCCCATTACAAACATTGGAGCATCTGCAGACGGAGCAGAAATGATTACTTTTTTAGCACCACCTGTAATATGTGCATTTGCTGTTTCAAGAGTTGTAAAGAAACCAGTACATTCTGCCACCACATCTACATCAACCTCATTCCATTTCAGGTTTGCTGGTTCTCTTTCGGCAGTAATACGGATATTTCTTCCGTTTACGTATAGTTTTCCTTCTTTTACTTCTACAGTTCCGTTGAAACGACCGTGAACTGAATCATATTTCAATAAATAAGCTAAATGATCTACATCTAATAAGTCATTGATTGCAACTACTTCTACATTATCTCTGTTGAAAGATTCTCTGAAAACGATTCTTCCAATACGTCCAAATCCGTTTATTCCTAATTTTACTTTTGACATTTTACTTAATTTTTGTTTTTTATTACGCTAATTTAAAGTCTAATTTCCTCACAATAAACTTCATTTCTTTCTCACTTATTTTTTTATGTCGACATGATATCAGACACTCTCAGTAACTCTCTATCAATTTCAGATTTCCCTTTAATTGCTTGTTCCAGAGGCGTCAAAGTAACCTTGTCATGTTGCAATCCAACCATGTAATTTGATTTTCCTTCGATTAAAGACTCCACCGCTTTTACTCCCAAGCGGCTTGCTAAAACCCTGTCGAAACAAGATGGAGAACCACCACGTTGCATATGTCCTAAAACGGATACTCTTACATCATATTCAGGTAAATTAGCTTCAACGTAATCTTTTAATTCGAATACGTTTTTACCAATTTTATCGCCTTCCGCAATAACTACTATACTGGATGATTTTCCTGAAGCTTTACTTTTTTGAAGAGAATCAAGTAGTCGCTCTAGACCTAAATCTTCTTCAGGAATAAGAATTTCCTCTGCACCGGCTCCAATTCCGGCATTAAGAGCAATATGACCTGCATCTCTACCCATAACCTCTACAAAAAACAATCGGTTATGTGAACTGGCAGTATCTCTAATTTTATCAATACAATCTACAACTGTATTTAAAGCCGTGTCGTACCCTAAAGTAAAACTGGTTCCAAAAATGTCATTATCAATCGTACCCGGAATTCCCATTACAGGAAAACCAAATTCTGTATTAAAAAGTAATGCTCCGGTAAAACTTCCATCGCCACCTATGACAACCAAAGCATCAACTCCGGATTTTACAAGATTTTCGTGTGCTTTTTTTCTGCCTTCCGGCGTTCTAAAATCCACAGAACGAGCCGACTTTAAGATCGTTCCTCCCTTGTTTACAATATTATTTACACTTCGAGGGCCCATTTCTTTGAAATCTCCTTCGATCATTCCTTGATACCCTCTATAAATTCCTATGCATTCTATATTATGATAAGCACATGTTCGAACAACTGATCGTATTGCGGCATTCATTCCTGGTGAGTCACCTCCTGAGGTTAGAACACCTACTTTTTTTATTGTTTTTGGCATTATTTAAGTATTAAAGTGTAAAATTAGCAAACATTCACCACTTTTCGGGTTATGATTGTAATAAATTAATAAAATATGTTAAATTCAAACGTTTTCGTTAATAAGTTTTTTGATATGAAAAAATTCATTAAAAATAATAAAAGTCTCTTTTTTTAATTAAATCTCTAAAATTAACAATACAATAATGAACTGTTACAAAACTGTCGATTTTAAGAAATAGCTTCAAAAAAGGTTTTATCTCTAATTTTAAGCATAAAAAAACCATTAAATGACGTGATGGTTTTCCATTTGTCAGGCTGAGCGAAGTCGAAGCCCTTATTAACTTAACCAGCCTTCGACTTCGCTCAGGGTGACAGTCGTACAAAAATCTCGCAAAGACGCAGAGTCGCAAAGTTAAAAAATCAGAATAGAAACTTGGCGACCTTGCGTCTTTGCGAGAAATAACCGTTTAAAAATCAACAATAAAACAAACCTCAAAAACTGCTAATTCTGATAATAGAGGCGATTTACACAAATTACTCCACAACTTCTAGACTTAATTTCCAACTTTTGAAACTGATCCTAAAAAAACTGCTTAACCCCTAAATTTAAGCATAAAAAAAACCATTACGCGACGTAATGGTTTTCTATAGGATATTTTTAACACAAACTTAAAAATCATCATTATCAGGTATTAGTCCCTGATTGTTATTATTTGTTGGCTGTGGTTTTTCTTCTTCTTTTTTATCCGATTTCTTTTTATTCTTATCGGCATCTTTTTTGTTTGAAAATTTCATGAAATCCGGATTTAAATACGAATCCTGTAAATCATCTGTATTGTTTTTTAAAGCTCTTTCTAATTTATGGCTTTTGAATATTTTATTGACCAATTCACTAAAAGTATCAAAATCGACTTCGTACGAAATACCGACTCCCTGGGTATAACCAATTCCTTGTCCTATATAATTGATGTCATTTTCTTTATTAAACAATCGCAGGTTCATCGTTCCATCTTCATTAACACGGTATAGAATTTCAATATCACCAACAATAGCCGATTCATTAACACCTCCAACCGGAACTCCAACCTTACCATTAATTGTAATTCTTTCGTTGACCTGAGACGTGATATTAGCCACAAACTGACCATCTGCCTCCTGCCCCAATCTCTTATCGGCAGAAATAAAATTCAAATCGATATTGAATTTATCATTATCTGATTTTATAATTCCACCCAACAAACTGGCAGCAGTTTCAGCAAATGTTCCCGACAAATCACTTTGATTAAATCCATCCGCACTCATAAACGAACCGGTCGACAACAGATACAATGCTTGTGTCTGACGTACATCTTTATCATCTAATTTGTATTGTATCTCCGATTTTAAAACACTGCTTACCGATGGGAATTGTATATCAAAATTAGGCTCCGGACTTGTTAAATCTCCCCTTAAACCAATGACTACTTCAACCGGTACTTTTTTATTAAAAGAAGAATTTTCCAGTAATACGGCAGGATTGGCAGACGTTCTATAAACGGCTTCCAAATTTAATTGGGCTTTTAGCGGGTTACCCTCCCAAATAATGGATCCTCCTTTTTTAACGGCGAATTTTTTATCGATTAAACCACCATATTTAAAATTATAGGTTCCTTCATACGCCTGGAAATCTCCCCACATATTAAATTTACCTAATGTATTAATCTTAAACAATAGCGATCCGTATCCTTTCCCTTTCATACCATGCCCTGAATTTCTGTCCAGGATTACCTCGACTTCGGCGTCGGGTGTGATATCAAAGTCAAACTCTAATTCAAGACCGCCGTAATTTTTTGTCTTTTCGGCTATCCCATTCTCCAGATTATATTTTTCTTGCGGGGTCACAAAGTGAATAAAACTGCTTTCGCCAACACTCTGCGCATTATTAATCGGAATCTTAACCTGTGTTCCTTTTTCTGATTTGGCAGCGACTTTTATAAACAAACTTTCTGTCGGACCTTTAATGCTTGCCGTACCATTAATAAAGGCCGTACCAAAATAGGCCGCATCCTCGCTATCTTTTGTATCAAGTGCCAGCAATCGCTTGGACGAAATGTTCAAATCTAATTTCCAATCACCAAAATTATGATGCTCAATGCTACCATTCAACAGTCCTTTGGTTTTGTATTTTGTATCTGTCAGCTGATTATTTCGAAACAAAAACTTCTCATCCGTTAAATCAATAACAGTACGATCACCCAACTCATAATCTGTATTGAGATACGGAATCGTCATACCGGCTTTTTCAACATATAACCTTCCATTGATTTCGGGTTTCTTCAGATTTCCGACAACCGCTGCATTTCCCGAGACCGTTCCTCTCACATTCGACAGAACTTCGCCGCCGACTGTTCCCAGAGTAGCCAGATTAAAACCTTCGAGTTTTAGATTCATGTCTAAAAAAGTTTCCTTATTCTCTACAGAAAAATTTCCGTCTGCTTTAAACGATTCTGTAAAACCATTTTGTATGGACGAATTTATCGTAAACTTTTTAAAACTTTCATCTCCTGCGATATCAAAATTCAAAGTTCCTAAATCAATTTTATTTAAATTAAGATGATCAATTACAATAGAGGCTGTGGGCTGATAGACATCTTTATTCTGCTTGTAATTAACACTTCCGTTCAGGTTACCGTTAAACACAAACTTCGAATTGAAAGGTGTTATTTTATTAATATCAACATCCTCAAAATTCAGCACTATATCTTTATAATCTTTCCCTTTTAAAACCCCATTTAAATCAATTTTCTGATCTTCGTGAGACAAAACAATATTATCGATCTTAAAGTTTTTAAATTCTTTGTCAAAAACAATCTGATTGTCTTTTTCCGCATCTTCATTTAAATACCACAAATAGTCTTTGAATTTCATCTCCGATTTATGAATCCCTACAACATTGTTCTTGTCTTTATCTATGGTATGATAGAGATTCATATTAAAATAATCCTCCCCTTTATCTCCCCCTTTAAACTCGGAACGAACAAACAGCGTATCATTTGCCGTAACATTAATCAAACTAAAATCACGTACTTTATAATAAGGTGTCTTAATACTGTCTAACTCTACATAGGCATTGTAAAGCTGATTTTTGTTATCGACATTGATTCTGATATTATCAAATGTATTTTTTGCCGCAGTAATCTTTTGAGAATTGAATTTAAATTTGAATTCATTTAAATCGGAATCAATTTTCCCACGTAAAACAGTTGAGGAATCAATTTCAATTTCAGGATACAACATTTCGACTACCTTATTATAGACATGCAAATTGAATCGCAAAAACTGTCCTTTTTTGACTTTATAAGGTTTGTAATTGGTATAAAGACTTCCCACAGAATTCATGACCAGTTTATCCAGTTCTTTAAACTGAAATTTACCCACGATTTCTCCATTAACAACATCCGACGAGTTGATGTTAATAGTTCGCAATCGGTCTTTATCAAAATTAGAATTTACCGTTATTTCATCAAAAACATAAGTCGATTTTGGATTTTTATATACCGCATCTTTGATATAAACATTCCCCTGAAGATTCTCAATAGAATTTCCCGTCAATTCGACAATAGCATCACCGGAAAAATGAGAAATGGAATCTTTTACAAATTTCAACTTTCGCAAATCGGCATTTTCAACATTGATATGAAAATCATATTTGCTTTCTCGTTTGCTTAAATCAACCAAACCGTCAAATGTCAGACTTACATTCGGATCATTAATAGAGACCTGTCCTTTATAATATGGCAATTTAAAATTACCGTTTACAACAATATTATTATAGGTGTACTTATTATAATCTAATTTAGCAATATCTCCCTTTACGATTGTATTGAGGTACTTCTCGGTAAAACCAACTCCGTCAACATCTAAATTTAATGTAGTTCTGCCAATATCTTTTCGCTGTAATAAAGTTCCAACATCAAAATTATCAAGTATAATATTTCCCGAATAAGAGGCTTTGTCAATAAAATCCATATTATTCATATGCAAATCGATTTGACCGTTTCCTAAATCGGTTGTCATTTTAAAATCAGTTTCCAAAGCCGTAGTCGAAACTTTAGCTTTCCCCACCATATTAAATCTGCCCAACCTCTGAATTTCTTTCGGAAGTTTGGTCCCTAAAACACCCGGAAGTAAAACAACCAGATCATTGTAACTCGAAAGCAGCTTATCAAATTTTCCATCCATAGAAAACTTTTGATTTTCGCTTCCGACAAGATTTCTGAAATTAATTGTTCCAACAATTCTTGAACCGTTGGTATCGCTAAGTCTTAAGCGTCTTAGATTCAAATTATTTAAGGTACCCTTTATTTTAGTTTTAATTTTAAAATGTTGGTTTTTACCCAGTCCATCATAAAAATAACGAATATCATTGGTCGCAATTGAAGCAGAATCCAGTGCGACATCAAACTTTACTTTATCTGTAAAATGCAAAAAGTCCTCTATCTTATAATTCAATATCGCCTGACCGTAAATAGAAGATCTTTTGGTTTTTATAGCCAGATTCTCGACCTTTATTTGCTTTTTGGTGTAACTAAATTTTCCGGCAAAATTAGAAACATACAAACCGCGATGATCCAAAAATGAAAACCGGTGAATCGTTGTATTTACATCAGGTCCATACAGTTTAAAATCACTTATGTAAGCGTTAAGCTTTTTAAAATCAAGAAATTTGGGTGTTTTTTTATTCTCGTCTATTACAGAAAAATTACCTCTGGAGATATAGGCATTTTTAGCGGTCAACAAAAAGTGTTTGGTCGATGTAGAAGGCTTGCCTGTCTCAAACAATTTAACAAACTTATTAATATTATTTTCGTCTTCGCCTTTGTACGTTTTCAGGTTAAAAATTAATCCCGTTAAACGCAGATCGCCAAAAATCAGATCGCCGTCGAGTACTCTTTTTATGCTTACAATATCTGTATTAATGAGATCCGAATAGATTAAAGTCTTATTGTGATGATCCAGAATAAGAACTTTTTTAAGTTTGACGCCTCCAAAAATATTGATTGCTACTTTTTCTACACTTATTTTAGTTTTAAAATCGGCGTTGAGCGATTCTGTAATATACTTTGCAATTTTTGTCTGAACGACAGGCAAAGACAGTGTTATAGCAAGAGCCAACAAAAGTAAAATTAACCCAATTAGGGTTCGTGATATTATTTTCTTTACTTTTCTGATAGCTCTATAATTTTAGTTTTCTTTTAATTTTATTTTGAACAGACAAAGGACGGCTGTTTTGATAAAATTTCTTTAATTTTGGCGTTTACTGCAATCAAAGAAATTTAGAAATTTGATTTGTCAAATATAATCCAAAATTCGTGCCTTTATATGCAAAATTCAGAGGTTTTTATTCTTGCCATCGAAAGTTCCTGCGATGATACTGCTGCTGCAGTTTTACATAACGATAAAGTACTCTCCAATGTTGTTGCCAATCAGCTAATTCACAATCAATATGGTGGTGTTGTTCCTGAGCTGGCCTCAAGAGCACATCAACAAAATATTGTTCCAGTAATTGACGCTGCGCTTCGCAAGGCAAATGTACAAAAAGAACAGTTAACCGCCATTGCATTTACCCAGGGACCTGGTCTAATGGGGTCTCTTTTGGTGGGAAGTTCTTTTAGCAAATCGTTATCACTTGCTTTACAAATTCCGCTAATCGCTGTAAATCACATGCATGCTCATATTTTAGCGCATTTTATAGACGAAGAAGGTTTTGATAAACCCGATTTTCCCTTCCTGGCTTTAACGATTAGTGGCGGACATACACAAATTGTAAAAGTAAACGGTTTCTTTGACATGGAAATCATTGGCGAAACCACAGACGACGCGGTGGGAGAAGCTTTTGACAAGAGCGCCAAAATCCTTGGCCTTCCTTATCCGGGTGGACCACTTATCGATAAATATGCCCAATTAGGCAACCCGAAAGCTTTTGCGTTTACAAAACCAAAAGTTCCGGGACTGGATTTTAGTTTCTCGGGATTAAAAACGGCCATTCTATACTTTATTCAGAAGAAAAAATTAGAAAATCCAAATTTCATTGAAGAAAATCTAAATGACATTTGTGCTTCTATACAATATACGATTATCGAAATTTTAATGGACAAATTAAAATTAGCCGTTAAAGAAACCGGAATCACACAAATCGCAATTGGTGGCGGTGTTTCGGCAAATTCAGGTATCAGAACCCGATTAAAAGAAAGTGAAGGCAAATATGGCTGGAAAACTTTTGTACCCAAATTTGAATACACCACAGATAATGCCGCAATGATTGGGATTGTAGGCTATCAAAAATATTTATCAAATCGTTTTGAAACTTCTGCTGTCGTTTCAAAAGCGCGAATTCAATTTTAATTATGCAATTATTTTACAATCCGAATATAGACGAAACTACAGAAAGCTTTTCTTTTGACAAAGAAGAAAGCCGACACATTATAAAAGTTTTGCGCAAACAAGATTCGGACATTTTACATGTTACAAACGGTGTCGGTCTTTTGTTTGAAACAGAAATTACCCTGGCTTCTGACAACAAATGTACGGTTCAGGTACTTTCTGTTAAAAAAGCGGATGAACCTAAATTTCATTTGCATTTGGCTGTAGCACCGACCAAAATGAATGACCGTTACGAATGGTTTTTAGAGAAAGCAACCGAAATTGGAATTCAGGAAATCACTCCTGTTTTTTGCGATCGTTCAGAGCGAAAAGCAATAAATCCGGAACGATTTGAAAAAATCATTCTTTCGGCAATGAAACAATCCAATGAAACTTTTTTACCAAAGTTAAATCCTGCCATTTCTTTTAAGGAATTCATTAAACAAAAAAAGGAAGGTTTACAACTGATCGCTCATTGCGAAGAAACGGATAAAAAATCACTCAAAGAAGTATTGCAACCCAACCAGAATGTAACTTTACTGATCGGGCCTGAAGGAGATTTTTCAGAAAAAGAAATTGCGTTGGCTTTAGAAAACGATTTTAAACCTGTTACTTTGGGCAATACCCGTTTGCGAACTGAAACAGCAGCAATTGTTGCCTGCCATAGTGTTGTTTTTTTTAATGAAAAATCATAAATAAATTTAGTTCTGTCCTTTCGACGAAGAAGAAATCATATCCAAATTATCACCAACTGTGTGTTTAGCCAGTGCGATTTCTTCTTCATCGAAACGACAAGAGTAATGCATGCTAAAGGGAAAATACCTGAATAATTTATACTTGTATGAAAAAAATACTCTACTTATTATTACTCGTTTCTGTTTCTTCTTTTTCTCAGGAAATTGCTTTATTAAAATACAGTGGTGGTGGCGATTGGTATGCAAACCCTACTTCGTTGCCCAATTTAATTCAGTTTTGCAATGCAAACATCAACACCCGAATAAAAGCAAAACCCTCTACGGTTGAACCGAGCAATCCTGATTTACTCTCCTACCCGTTTGTACATATGACGGGACACGGAAATGTGGTTTTCAGCGACAGCGATGTAAGCAATTTAAGAAATTATTTAACCGGTGGCGGTTTTCTTCATATTGATGATAATTTTGGAATGGATCAATACATTCGAAAAGAAATCAAAAAAATATTCCCCAACAATAATCTGATTGAACTTCCGGCTAATCATCCTATTTTTCAAAAGCCTTTTCCGTTTCCCAATGGACTTCCAAAAATTCATGAACATGACGGAACACGTGCGCAGGCTTTTGGAATTTTTATCGACAACAAATTAGTCCTGTTATATACCTATGAATGTGATTTGGGTGATGGATGGGAAGACCCCGAAGTACACAACGACCCTGCTGCCGTTAGAGACAAAGCTTTAAAAATGGGAGCAAACATTATCAATTATATTTTTACCAACTAATCCTTAAGAAGTGCAGCTAACTCACGAAGAAAATCAATTTGAAAGAAAAACGTTTCCGATAACCTTAGTGTGCGATCATATCTATTTTCAGCAGAATATTGGTTCTCTTTTTAGAATTTCAGAAGCTTTTGGAGTGGAAAACATTATCTTTTTAGGAAAGGACATCCCCCTGACACCCCGAAAAATAAACAAAACCTCCAGAAGTACACATCTTCATGTACCTCATAGTATAATTGAAAAAACAGACGATTTAATTCCTTATTTAATCGAAAACGACTTCGAAATTATTGCTTTGGAAATTGCCAGCAATAGTAAACCTCTTAGAGAAGTCCAAATTCCGGAAAACAAAAAAATTGCTCTTTTAATAGGCAGTGAAATTGATGGAATTTCAGACGAATTATTAAAAATAGCACATCAAATTGTTCACATCAACATGTTTGGGAACAACAGCAGTATGAATGTTGCACAAGCGGCGAGTATCGCTTTGTATGAATTTACTTCTTAATAATTTCGTTTTATTTTTGTAGGAACTACGCTATATAAGGGATTGTAAAATTCTTACATATTTTTTTGGTGTAAATATTTTTTTACAATATTTTTTTGTCATAAAGTTGCATTATTGTTTAACTAAAACCAATAATTATAACAAAAAACCCCTATTATTATGAAAAAAGTATTATTATCATCATTATTAGTTCTTTTGATGCTTTCTTGTCAAAATGATCAAACTGAGTCTTCAAAAGTAGAAACTGCTGCCCAGGATCGTCTGGCATGTTCCACACAAGAAGTATTAGAAGCACAACTAAAAGCTGATCCGACATTGGCTATCAGAATGAACGAAATCGAAGCCTTCACGGCTAAGCAAGCGCTTTCAAACCCAACTGGTCGTGCAATGGCAGGTCCTATTACCATTCATGTAGTCGTAAATGTACTATACAGAACCGCTGCAGAGAACATCTCAAATGCGCAAATTCAATCGCAAATCGATGTATTAAACAAAGATTTTAATGCGTTAAACTCTGACATAGGTAGTGTTCCGGCTCTTTTTGCGGGCGTAACAGCAAATGTAGGAATCACGTTTGTATTGGATCAGGTTATCAGAAAATCTACTACAAAAACTTCTTGGGGGACTAATGACGCTATGAAAAAAACAGCTCAAGGTGGTTTAAACCCAACTTCACCTACTACAAAACTTAATATCTGGTCTTGTCCAATTGGTGGTGGAATTCTTGGTTATGCACAATTTCCGGGAGGTTCAGCTGCAACTGACGGCGTAGTGCTTGATCCAAAAAACTTCGGATTATCGGGTGCAGCAAATGCTCCTTACAACTTAGGAAGAATTGGTACTCACGAAGTAGGTCACTGGGCAAATTTACGTCACATCTGGGGAGATACAACTTGCGGAAGCGACTTAGTAGCAGACACTCCTACTCACAATACTTCAAATAGCGGTGCACCGGCCTATCCACACTACAGCACTTGTGCAGGAACTCCTGTAGAAATGACGATGAACTACATGGATTATACTAATAACTACTCTATGTATATGTTCTCTAATGGACAAAAAAGCAGAATGCTTGCTATATTTGCTACTGGCGGTGTTAGAGCTGCGTATGCCCTATAAAATAACAAAAGAATTTAAAAAAAAAGCGAGATGTACGACATCTCGCTTTTTTTTTATCGGGTATGTTGTAATGAAAACACGGGACTTTCTAAAAATAATAAAATCACTTTCAAAAGAAGTCAAACGGATAAAAATTCAGCTCAAAATGTTAAAATTTACCATCCGATTATTCTTATAAATTGACTCGCTAACAAATGCATAATGAACGTTATAGAAATCAAAAATATCAATTTGTAAGAAATAACACCTTAAAAAAATTACGTTTTTTTTAGTAAGAACTAGACTATACAAGGGATTGTAAATTTCTCACAAAATATTTATTGTAAAATTTTTGTTACAATAAATATTTAGTTATAAAATTGCCATATTGTTTAACTAATCAACAATAATATAACAAAAACCCCTTTTATTATGAAAAAAGTTTTTTTATCTGCATTTACAGCACTTTTGCTGTTTTCATGTCAAAATGACCAAACAACTGAAGCTTCTAACCCGGAAGCTAGTGCGATTGCCCTTCGCGGATGTGCATCGCAAGACGTATTAACAGCTCAATTAAAAGCTGATCCAACTTTAGCGATCAGAATGAATCAAATTGAAGCTTTTACTACAGAACAACTTCTAAGTGGCCGTGTTGGCAAATTGGTAAACGGTAAAGTGCAAATTCCTGTTGTAGTAAATGTTTTATACAAAACTGCTGCAGAAAACATTTCTGATGCACAAATTCAATCTCAGATTGATGTCTTAAACAAAGATTTTAATGCTTTAAATTCAGACTACAATAGTGTACCAGCGCTATTTGCAGGTGTGAAAGCGAATGTAGGAATTTCGTTTGTTTTAGATAAAATTAACAGAAAATCTACAACAAAAACTTCTTGGGGAACTAATGATGCTATGAAAAAAACAGCTCAAGGTGGTTTAAATCCAACAACTCCAACAACAAAACTTAACTTATGGGCTTGTAAAATTGGTGGTGGAATCCTTGGATATGCACAATTTCCTGGAGGATCTTCTGCTACAGACGGTGTTGTAATCGATACAAAATATTTTGGATTATCCGGTTCTGGAAGTGCTCCTTACAATTTAGGAAGAACTGGTACTCACGAAGTAGGTCACTGGATGAATTTACGTCACATCTGGGGAGATGCAAATTGTGGAAGCGATTTAGTATCTGATACACCAACACACAATACAGCAAACTACGGAGTACCTGCTTACCCACACTTAAGCACTTGTTCTGGAACTCCTGTAGAAATGACAATGAACTACATGGACTATACTGACGATGCTGGTATGTACATGTTCTCTACTGGACAAAAAAACAGAATGGCTGCTATTTTTGTAACTGGCGGACCAAGAGCAGCTTTTGGTATCTAAACCAAAAATTGAAAAATATACTTAAAAGCGGGATGGTTTCATCCCGCTTTTTTTATGTTTCCTATTAAATTAAAAAGCTTTTCTTATATTTACTTGAACTTTAAAGACCCAACATGATCACATCAAAAACAATATCTAACGGAATTTTAAGAGCTCTAGCTACCATATTAATTACCGGAGCACTCTTATACTTTTTATACGAAATACAAACCGTAATCGTATACCTCTGTATATCCCTGATATTGTGCCTGATTGCAAACCCTTTGGTTCAGTTTTTAAAAAATAAATTAAAATTCGGCAATTCGTTAGCCGCATCAACCACGATCTTATTTTTTATCCTAATGATGGTTGGCTTTATACTGCTTTTTGTTCCCTTAATCATTTCTCAGGCCAACAATCTGTCTTTATTAGACACCAATCATTTGCAGCAGCAATTTGTAGAGACCGAAAAAAGTATCGAAACCTATTTTAACATTCAACATGTAGATTTAAACAAAGTACTGAAAGAATCTAAAATAACTTCCATGTTCGATTTTAGCTATTTTACCCGTTTTATAAACTCCATTATGGGATTCATGGCTGATATGGGAATGGGACTGGTTTCTGTATTCTTTATTACGTTCTTTTTTATCAAAGATCAGGATACTTTTAAAGATCAGGCCAGAAGGGTTCTTCCGGATACCAATGAGGATAAAATTCTAAATTCGATAACTAAAATAAACCATTTACTTACCCGATATTTTGTTGGTTTGCTATTACAGTTAACCGTAGTATTTATCCTTTATTTAATTGTTCTGATCATTTTCGGAAATAAAAATGCATTTGTTATCGCATTTTTGTGCGCCATTTTAAACGTGATTCCGTATGTGGGCCCCATTATAGGAACCACTTTAGCAGGAATTCTAACGATGATCAGTTTAATTGGCAAAGACTTTCAATCCGAAATTTTACCTACTACCATTTATGTAATCATAGGATTTTTGGTTGTTCAGGCCATTGATAATAACATCAGTCAACCTATAATTTCATCAAAAAGTGTAAATTCGCACCCGTTAGAAATATTTCTGGTTATTTTAATCAGTGGAATTACTTTTGGAATTGTCGGCATGATCATCGCTATTCCGGTATTTACAATGCTAAAAGTAATTTTAAAAGAATTTTTTCCTAACAACAAAATTGTCTCCGTATTAACCGAAAGAATTTAGCATTGAACACTTCTATTTTAAGCAAACCTATTCAAGACTTTATAACTCAAAATAGTGGTGTCTCGATTTCAAAATTAGCACTCCAGAAAAATCCGTTTCCTGAGGTGGACTGGATTTTAATTTTAAATCAAATTGAAGCCAAATCTAAGGCAAAAGACAAACTGCCAACCTGGTTTTCTACGGAAAATATTATTTATCCGAGTAAAATTTCAGTAGAACAAACTTCATCTGAAAAAACGGCTGTCTATAAAACGTCTTTAATTTCCGGAGCTACTTTAATAGATCTTACAGGAGGTTTTGGGGTAGATGATTATTATTTTGCAAAAAACTTCAATACAATCGCACATTGTGAAATCAATGCAGATTTATCGGCTATAGTACAACATAATTTCAAACAACTGGGCGTTAAAAACTGCAGCTTTTATGCGGCAGATTCTACTATTGTTTTAAGCGAATCTGATCAAAAATGGGATTGGATGTATATTGATCCCTCACGAAGAAATGATGCAAAGGGCAAGGTTTTTATGCTCAAAGACTGTTTGCCTAATGTTCCCGAATCGCTTCCTTTTTACTTCGAAAAAACAAATTCAATTTTAATAAAAACGGCTCCGCTATTAGACATTTCAGCAGGTTTATCTGAATTGAAATTTGTAAAAAACATTCATATTATTGCGCTTGAAAATGAAGTCAAAGAGTTACTTTTTGAAATTCACAATCACTATATAGGTCCAATAACAATTAAAACTGCTAATATTTTAAAGGATAAAACGGAAACATTTGAATTTGTTTTAGATCATGATGGTGATTTCCCGACCTATCATTTACCTCAAAAATATTTGTACGAACCCAATTCGGCGATTATGAAATCGGGTGGTTTTGATGAAGTTAGTGCCGCTTTTAAAATAAACAAACTCCATAAACACTCCCATTTATATACCGCAGCGGAATTAATCGATTTTCCCGGAAGAGTTTTTGAGATCGAAAAAACCATTTCGTACAACAAAAATGACATGAAAACGGAATTGTTAAACCAGCAGGCAAATGTTACCACAAGAAATTTTCCTGACACGGTCGAAAACATTAGAAAAAAATGGAAAATAAAAAACGGAGGAAATCTTTATTGTTTTTTCACAACTGATAAAAATGATAACAAAATAGTTTTAATTTGCAGAAAAATAACTTAACAATGAAACAACTAATTACACTAACTTTTTTTCTATTAACCTTTACAGCATTTGCACAAAAACCATGCGAATACAGCGCAAACGTAAACGATTCCATTGGTACCTATAAAGTAACAAATGAATACCTGATGAGCGAGAAGTACTTTGGAGGAAGCTTCAGTTATGTTTTCTTCACACTAGCGCAAACAGATGGTTTACCAACCTTAAACTTTCAACTTATCCAAAAAAGCAAAGACTTTATAAAAGCGAATTGTTTTGATCCAAATTCAAAAGTATATCTGCAATTGGAAAACGGAAAAATCGTTACTTTAAAACATATCAATCAAGAAAGTTGCGGTACCCTTATCCATGACGAAAAAGGTTTTGACAATCGCGTTAACACAGGTATTTTTATGTTCTTAAAAGACAATTATGAAGACCTCAAAAAATCTCCGGTTTCGATTATGCGTATTAAATACTTAACGAACACTGAAGATTATATTCTAAAAGCGGATCTGGTATCTGAAATGAATGCTAAAACCTATCATCCAAATACCTATTTCATGGACAATATCAGATGTGTGGAATAACTACTCGCAATTCCATTTCTGATTCGAAACCGCATCTTTTAAACCTGTTTTTAAATTATAATGCCACCATTCTGAGTCAAAAGAATTAAAGCCATTTCGCACCATTACTTTTTTAAGGTATTTTCTATTGGAAAGTACTTTTTTTGAAAGTTTCGTATAGTTATGGCTTGCCTGAATTCCGAAAAAATCAAAAGGAGTTCCCATATCCAGTTCTTTTCCGGTTGCATCAACAAGTGAAATATCAACGGCTCCTCCTCTATTGTGGATGGAGCCTTTTTTTGGATCAGCAACATACTCCGCATTTGACACAATCTCCCACATCTTTTTTTGAATCGATAAAGGTCTGTAACAATCGAAAAGTTTGATTTTATAACCGTCTTTCATAAAATCTTCATTGGCCGAGACTAGGGCCTGAACTGTCTTTAATCGCAAAAGGCATTCTGCACAATCGTACACTTTGGCTTTGAGGAAATTATCTTCAGTAGCATATTTCATGTCATACACAAACTCTTTACTGTAGTCTTTTAAATTGACAAACGTTGTGTCGGCTAAAACAGTATCCGAAGTATAACATTCTAGCTGCGCCTGCATTGAAAGAACAAAGAAAAAAGCGCCACATAAGAGAAATTTTTTAAGGGATAAACACTTCATAATGGATTGTTGCAAAATTAAAAATAGACCGACGGCAACGAATTTAATAAAATTTCATCAGACATCACGTAAAATAAGCTACTGACTGCACTCTAAGGGTCTCTTTAAATTTATAATTATAAAAAGAGTATAGCTTTTTTGACCTGAAATCAGTGGCTTTTTTGCCACGAATTACACTAATTTTCTCTAATTTCTTTGAGAGCTGTAAAATAGGCCAAACCATTTTAATCCTATAATCAGTGGCAAAAATTTTCTACTTAAAATCGCCTCAATTAATTCGTAAAAATCAGTAAATTTAATTTTTCAATTTAAACCTCAAAACGATGAAAAAACTGCTATTACTATTACTTTGTACAATTGGATTTTCGGCCTATTCACAAACTTCGAAAGAACTTGTTGGAAAATGGCAACTGGTAAAATGGACGCAAAACGGAAAAGAAAAAGACATTCAGTCATACTTTAAAACAGATCAGGTTTATCAGGTCTTTTCTGATGGTGGAGAATTTCAAAGTATTAATGGCGACAAAATTAAAAAAGGCAAGTGGAAACTTTCTGATGATAACTCCGAACTAACCATCATTTCAACTCTTATGCCTGTAAAATTTCAAATCGATTCTTTTGACGCTCAGAAACGTGTTATGACTTACGAATCATTGGGTACTTTTGAGTATAAAAAAGTAGTCGATTAAAGTTATCAATCCTTTTATATTTGGAATTAGCCCCTTTATGACTCATTTTCTGAATTATATCACAAGTAATTTCAAATGATTTATTGGTAGTTTAAATTGATTCAATCAATTGGGTAGCTACTAAACTTTTGCACTATTTTTAAGAATGGAAACATTCTTTTGGACCGTCTCTTGCTTTAGTTTAGTGCCATTAAGTTAAGCTGTTTTTTCACGCGGATTTTGCGGATTTTACGGATTCCGCGGATTTTTTTTATTTGATTCCGCTAAAATCTGCGTGAGGCTTTTTTTGATGGTCTTTAACTTAATGATTTTTTTTCACGCAGATTCTGGAGATTCTGCGGATTTTTTTTCATTCTGCTAAAATCTGCGTGTGGCTTTTTTTGATGGTCTTTAACTTAATGACTTTTTTTCGCGCACATTCTGGGGATTCTGGGGAGTTTTTTTTCATTCTGCTAAAATCTGCGTGAGGCTTTTTTTTGATAATCTTTAACTTAATGATTTTTTTCGCGCAGATTCTGGGGATTCTGGGGATTTTCTTTATTTCATTCCGTTAAAATCTGCGTGAGGCTTTTTTTGATGGTCTTTAACTTAATTATATTTTTTCTTGCAGATTCTGGGCATTCTGCGGATTTTTTTTCATTTTGCTAAAATCTGCGTGAGGCTTTTTTTTGATGGTCTTTAACTTAATGATTTTTTTTCACGCAGATTTTGGGGATTCTGCGGATTTTTTTTATTCTTTCTGCTAAAATCTGCGTGTGGTTTTTTTGATAATCTTTGACTTAATGACACTAAACTAAGGCAAGAGGTAAATCAAATAAAGTAATACTCCATTTTATTTAAAAAGTATACCAAGAAGGTACAGTCAACCCTCCTTTACTATCATAAAAAACAAATTCTACTTTTTGATAACCTGGCAAAGCATACTCCCATTGATTCAGATTAGAAACGTTATAATTAATAGTGCCATGTGCACTAACGGAATCATCAGCGGCATAAATGGTAACTGTTTTATCGGATAAATTAATTATACGGTGCAACATACCGGGTTTAGCATTATTAGGCAAGTAAAGAGATAAATTGACCGCAAGTCGATCCGTCATTACCACTTGACTAATCGTAGTCGACAAAGTAAAACTTGAATTGGATGTATAAATAAAATACGTTTCTGTTGTTGGTTTCCAAACTACATTACCGCTTGCATCTGCTGCAGTTGCAACCTGACCTATTATTGGAATTGCTCTGTCTGAACCTTTTGTGATTGCTAATGAACTTAAGGTAGTTCTTCCTGTTGTTTCGTCAATAAAGAGTTCATCGAAGTTTCGGTCTTTATTATAAATCGTAAATCTTCCAAGATTTTTATATAATTGAAACTCTTTAGTATTTGCTGTTGCCCGATCTTTCATAATAAGGTTTTTACCTGCTATATTCAAATCTTGTGTGGCGGTATGATTTCCTAAATTGTCTTTTCCATTGGTTACTGCTGTCGTTACAAAACCGGTTGTCGCAATAGAAGTGTCATCATCTCCTTCGAATGCTGTGACCGCTTTGGCATCACCACTGAATGTTGGGGCTACAATGGGTGCTTTTTTATCTAATTCCACTTTCAATCCTGCTGGTTGAACCGCTACTGTTGTGGAGGTTCCCAAAGTTGTTTCTGTTGCAGTTGCCAATTGAACTTTGCCTGCTTGTGTTAGTGAAGCGGCTTTAACTGTGGGAAGTGAAGCTGTACCTGTTAGATCTCCGGCTAATTGTATTTTCCCTGTCGCGGTGACGGTTGCATCGGACGTTGCCGGAACCGCTGCCACTTTTGTGTCAACATAGTGTTTAGTAGCTGCCTCTAAATTTAAAGTTGGGTCTGCCGGCAATAATAGTGAACCAGTCATAGTACCTCCTGCAAGCGGAACGTACTGTCCACTAGCCGAAGTATTGTACCAGACCTTCCCATCCCATATTTCCAGTACGTTTGTTGTAGTATTATAAATAATCAAACCAATTGCCGCAGAAACAATAACATTCCTCTCTGCTGTCGTCATTCTTGGTGGCAAGAAGCCTTTATTGGTAGACTCCACTTCTAAAGCGGCAGAGATATTAAGTTGCGTCGGATTATTTCCTATTTTCTGAACGATTTGCGCCTGAATCATACAACCGGTAAAAAAAACAAACACTCTGGTAATTATTGTTCTCATTGCTCTCTTTTTTATTTTAAGTTATACCTCACCATCTTTCTGACCCTCTATGAATTCTATTCTATCGATAAATAAAACTTTCTAAACTACTACTAATCATTATTTTCTTCTATCCAGAACAAATTCATATTAATTTGTAGTAAAATTCGCTAAATTTTATTACACTAAACTATATCTATGTATAATTGAAAGGATTTTATTAATTTACGTTACTACTTAATTAATTTATAAGTAATTTAAACACAAACAAAGTTCGTTGTGTCACTAAAACCATCTAAGGCGATTGCGAATAGGGTATTCCATATCCGGATCATTTATAAAACGTTCTTAAAAAACTGATTGTAACATTTTTCGATTGTGGTCGTCTACTCCTTAACCAACTACTCAAAATATGAACTCAGCCAAAAAAACAGCAAGAATAGCCGGTATATTATATTTAATAATTGCCATCACGGGTGCCTTTGGAATTATGTATGTTCCAACACAATTGTTTGTGAGTAACGACATCAATTTGACGGCAAAGAATATTCTAGATCATGAATTACTCTTTCGATTTGGAGTCTTTAGTAACTTAGTCTGTCAAACGGTATTTGTCTTTTTAGCTTTGACTTTGTACAATCTATTTAAGAATGTCAGCGCACACTTGGCACGTACTCTGGTCGCTTTAGTACTGGTAGGTGTTCCGATTGCCTTTTTCATTATTTTTAATGAATACTATTTACTACTGATTCTGAAAGAAAACTTTATGACCAACTTTTCTTCCATTCAACAAAATACGTTGGCGATGTTGAGCTTAAAAATGTATGGGAATGGAAATGTTATTATTGGAATTTTCTGGGGGCTTTGGCTCATTCCTTTTGGACAATTAGTTTATAAATCAAAATTTATCCCGAAAATATTGGGGATACTTTTAATTCTTGGTGGTTTATCTTATTTAATAGATACTACCGCTTTTATCCTTTTCCCGGAGTATCACTCTAAAACGGGGATTCTGGTGGGTATAACATCTGCGACTGCAGAACTTGCAATGGTTTTATGGCTTTTGATAAAGGGAGTCAAAAACAATAGTATTGCGTAAGTAAGCTGCAATACTATTTTCCTTTCCTCATTGCCCTAGCACTTTATTTTTCAATGTTTTGAAAGATAAACATGTTCGTGGTTTAAGGAATGCAAAATATACTGAGGAAGCTATATTCTTTCACAGCAAAAAAAATAGTCTATTGCTTTATGCATACAGAAACTGCTGCAGGCAAATGCTCGAACAAAAATAGTTTTGTCCACGAAAAAATATATGGTTACAAAAACTACTTTTTTCGTAACTCATTCAATGAAAAAAAACTACTGGCCAATCAACTAATTGGAGCATTTACAATGGCTGATTGTTCCAATAGGCACAGATTTCTACACCGCATAAACGCGAGAAAGAATCCGAACATATATCTTATTTTTTACTCTTTGAGGTTTCTACGTATTAATTTCTCCTTTAGCAATTGTAGTTTGTCTTCAATTTCTATAATATCTGCAAGAATTGCACTTTCATACTTCGCGCCTGTTTCACCAACAGCATCAAGTTCCCTTTTATCCTCGATAAAAAGCGAATTCAAATCCAACTCGGGAAAATTCTTACTTAAACTAATCAAAAACTCTGAGTTAATGTTGGCAGTTCCATGTAGATATCTTCCAATCATTGCTGGACTAAAGCCTAAAATTTGACCAACTTCTTTTTGCTTAAGTCCTTTGCCTTTAAAAAATCTACTTAATTTTTCAGTATACATAATCTTTCAAAATTGTTATAAATTAGAACTATTTGTACATTTTATATTATAAAAGACATATTTTATATATTATTTTTCTTACTTTTACAATTCCGATAACCATATTAAGTAATAAATAATAAAGATATGTCAAATTTAATAAAAAATAATAAGATCAAAGATGAGTATTCACACAACGAAAAAGCTTACAAATTTATAGATGAGCACTTACCGTATACTTATGTAGAATTAACTATTGAATGTTTAGTTAAAAAAGGTCATAAATCACCTAGTAAAACAATTATCAGAAATGTAAGAAACAAAATAATTCTAAGAAATGATATTCTTCTTGCATTGGTCGAAGTTGCAAACGATAATAAAATAGCTATTGAAAAAATTAAAGTTTTAACCACTTAGAAAGTAAGTACAAAAACGGTTTGGTTCTCAAAAAATGAATATCAGCATTTAACTACTTAAAGTCTCCAATTATGCCAAACAGAAATTTAGAAAAAACAGATTCTTCAGTTCTTACACAATTACATAAAAAACAATTTGCTTCCTGCGAAAATAGCCCGGAAGCCTCCGACAGGATTAAAGGAATCTATTTTGACCTTAGTATGCCGTTGTATGGTATGTCACCTCAACAATATATTGAAGGAACTAAATATCATAACGAGTGTTTTTATAAGCTAAATTACGTTTAATCTGCTTTGGTATAACGGCAAAAACTTTATGAAATAGAAAAGACCCTTAATTGCATCTTAAAAAGCTGCCTTATTCTTTTGATATCTATAAAAGAATAAGCCACCATTAAATAGCGGAAACAATCAAAGGCCTTTTTATAAATAAGTTACAATACCGTTAGAACAGTTACCATTTGTGGCTATATAGTGCTTAACTTTTATTTGTCAGCTTTGCCATAGCTCTCACTGGGAATGTTCCGACTCCTTTAAATTTTGGGGGAATTGCACTAAATGTAAAACCATTGGTTGGTACTAAAGACAGGTTACAAAGGTGCTCAACAATTAAGATTTCGGCTCCCAAAAGTGTCGTGTGTACGGGTCTGGTCTTTCCTGAGGTGCAATCTATATTATGAGAGTCGATACCAACGAGCTTAACATCGCACTCTTTTAAGTAGCGGGCTGCTCCCTCCGTAAGATAGGGATGGTTCTCATAATACTTTTCGGTATTCCAATGACTGTCCCAACCAGTGTGAATTAAAACTGCCCGATTTCTTATTTCATAATTTTTCAATTCATTTTCTGTTATTTCCAGCGTTTCAGTGAAGGGGACTCTGATTACAATTGCATCAAGATCTGCCAAATGTTCCAGTCCAATTTCAGAAAGATCTTTTCCGTTTTCAAATCTGTGAAATGGACAATCGAGATAGGTTCCTGTATTGGTCACCATTTCAATTTTTCCAATTTGAAACTGAGTGCCTTCTTCATAAAACTGCTTTGAGTTTTCTCGGCTCAAATAATCGCAAACAATGGGTGCCGGCAATCCTTTATAAGTTACAAGCCCATCCTCAATAGTGTGACTTAAATCAATTAATAGTTCTGTTCCTGATTTTTCATTAACAGGCTTTCTTTTATGTGCTTCGTTAAAAACCTCTTTATTCAGTATTTTAGTTTGCCCAACCATAAGCAGTCGTAAATCTTCGACAATATAATCGGCAAGTTCTTTATCTGAAATTGTGTCTCCTGAAATGTCAAGTCGAAAGTCTTCTCCTTTAATGCTTCCACCGTTTGTGAAATAAATTTCGAAATCAAATTTTACTCTTTTATCCATAAGTAATTATCAATTATTTAGTACTTCTAACGTCTCACTATCAGCTCTCAGTAGTGCTTTTTTTTACTGGCGTTACTTACAAATATATCGAAAAATTCTAAAAACATAAAAGAATAAAACGAAGAAAACCGCCCCAAAAAAGAGACGGCTACTTTGTCGAATTTAGATAAAAAACTCCTTCTTTTTTTGTCCTTTTAAATGGTACTTGACTGGTTTAGGCTAGACAAGTTTGCCTTTACTTTTTAATGAATTTATTAGAAACTTTTGAATTCCCTGTATAAACATCTAATATATATATTCCACTTGGTAAATTCTCGATATTAATTTTAGTGTGGTTTCCTTTTTCTTCTTTTACTTTTCTACCTGATAAATCGGTTATTGTTATCTTGTTAACTTCCTCATTATTTATCAATTGTACATTTAGTATTGAGGAGGAAGGATTTGGGAAAATTGAAATTTTAGCCGTTTCAAAGGAAGCTACCTTAAGATTTGTCCCGTCTAATCTCCATAATTCTTTTCCTGTTCTACCATTATCTGCTAAAAAATACAGCATTTTATTGTCATGGTTGTAAAATCCCTCCGGATAAGAAGAGGCTCCTACAGTTATCCCTGCCGGCTGAATGTCTTTCAATAGCCTGGTTCCTGCCGAAGTACCGTCGCTTTCCCATAGTTCTGTTCCTACAATACCGTCGCTTGCTCCTAAATATAGCTTGTTCTTAAAGACTGCGAGTGAGCTACTGAAACTTGTTGCACTGGTAGTTAATGCTTTTGTTCCTTCTTCAGTACCATCCGTTTTCCAGAACAGCGTCCTTCCTTCATTGCTATATGCAAAAAAATAAACCGAATTATTATATACTTTCAAATTGTTTGGAAAAGAGCTTCCTGAACCGGAATAGATATCTTTTAGCAATTTTGTTCCTGCTTCTGTACCATCCGTTTTCCATAATTCATTCCCATAAACATTGTCTGTGGCGGTAAAAAACAAATTTCCATCGTATTCTATTAACATTGTCGGAGCCGATCTGCCTTTGCCACTAAAACTTGTATTTACATCTTTTAGTAGTTTTGTTCCTGATTCTGTTCCGTCGCTTACACATAATTCTTCCCCTGTAAGTTCGCAATTTTCACAACCACTAAAATAAATTTTGCCATTGAATACTTTCAACTTTTTATTCTTTTCAACTAAAATGTTACTGACCTTTGTTGTTCCTTGTTCTGTACCATTTGTTTTCCATAATTGTGAGGTAACATTGGTTGCATCTCTGGCATTAAAATATAGAAAATCATCCAGTATTCCGAATTCACTTTGTGTATCAAAAAAACCGTTATACTCTCCCGGAAGAACATCTTTTACCATTACAGTTCCTGCGGCTGTACCATCGCTTTTCCATAATTCTCTGCCGTGAACAGCATCATCTGCACTAAAATACAGCACATTATTCATTACACATAAATTCCAAATACCGTATCCGGCTGGTCCGGCTTGAATGTCTTTTACCAATACTGTTCCTGCTGCGGAGCCGTCACTTTTCCATAATTCTAAACCATGAACACCGTCATTGGCTGGAAAATACACAAAACCATTCATGGCCACCAAGCTATTATTGGCTCTGATCGCTCCGGCGGTCGGATTGATATCTTTTACCATTACTGTACCTTCAACGGTTCCATCGGTTTTCCAAAGTTCACATTCGCCATATACATTTCCGTCCATAGCCGTAAAAAAAAGCAATCCATTGTTACTGCAAAAATTACCCGGCCCTGAACTTTCATAACCTTCTCTTATATCCAGTATAAGTTCCTGAGCATTTACTTTTGCGAAACCCAACAAAAGAATAAGAATCAATATCTTTTTCATTTTTAAAATTTTAAGATTGATCTGTATTTATCTCTTTTGTCATCCTCTATTACATTTTGAATAGCAGGTTCACATACCATCGGAATACAGCTTATAAATACTGTACGTTTAAAATAAGGAAGTAAAAAGTAGTTTTTTTTCATCTCTTGGTTTTTAGCTTAATTGTTTGATTTCATTTTAGATTTTCCTATTCCAGACAGAAAAAACAGCATCATTACATCATCAAAATTAAAGCTTAACAAAAGCAAAAAAAATACTCCTTTTGGAGTATTTTTCATAATCTGAAATTAAATTATACCTTGAAGAATGCAGTTCTTAATAAGCTGCGCGGAGTTTTTACAATTTGATTTGGCCAAAATATTTGTGCGGTGTTTTTTTACTGTTAATGGACTAATAAACAGTTTCTCGGCAATTTCCGTATTGTTTAAACCGTTGGCGATTAGTTTAATTATATCAATCTCTCTTTTTGAAAATTCCTTTAATTCCTGATCGTCTTCGTCTATAGACAAATTCATAAAAGAGGGTTCTCCGTTGAGACCGATCAAAGATATTCTGTAGGTATTGTGTGTACTTAAATGATCAATTGCCGTATGTATATTCAACGATTTTCCGTAACCTCCATTGTCATCCATTGTCAGCATTACGGCTTGGTGATTGAACAAAGCATACTCCCCATTTTGAAGTCTGGCTCTGTGACAATAACTTATTTTGTAACTCAATAATTTACTACGATCTATTTTATCTGAAAAAAAACGGGTCAAAAAACCTTCGGCCTTTATTACAAAATTGATATCATCGGGATGAATTGCTCCCAATACATCATTAAAAGTTAAAGTATCCGGATCAAAGCCATGCATCTCATAGAGAGAAGGACTGATGTAAGAAAGCGACATGTCGAAAAAATCAATTATATAGAACGAAAAAGGGCCACTACTGATAATAGAGTTGGTAAGATCATTAAAAGAAATTTGGTGGGCCGGTGAAATTTTAGCAGTTCGATTGGCCTGCCAAACATTATGTAGATTTTCTATTTCCGGAAGCATATCGATTTGTTTGCTAAATCATTTATTTGTTCAACAAATTAACATAAAAAAATGTTAAAACAAAACTTTTAGACTCAAATTAGAAAATCAGAATGCCCTATTGCTGAACTTCAAAATCAACTTTTTACAGTTACGCTACTTTTTCAATCCAAATTCTCTTTTGTTTTGCCTCCAAAGCTGTTTTTCTTTTTTATTATACTGCTGTAAAACAGGTATTTATACGTTACGTGGGTCTAGTTTCTTATTGTAATTTTATTCTTATAAATAACACACCAACACTACATTACGAGCTTGTAGTACGTTGTATATCGACAACTAGCAGATTTCATACTTAGTAGATTTTACCAAATAGATTTTTACTAAGTTGACATTTTTTACCTGCATTATTTTAAAAATAATAAAAACAGAACGCTTCTATTTTATCAAAGTATAAAAAACCGATGCTTTCTAAAATGCGTGTTATAAGATTAAGAACAAAATTATTGTTTATGGTTATTAGGCTCAATTAGAATACCTTCAATACCAATCTCCCACGCCTATATTCTTCAGGAAAATTCCAAAACAACTTATTTTTTTGCTGATCTCAAATTGATTAACAATAGGTGTCACCTATCTGTGCTTATAGAATTACATTTTTTTTATTAACCATTAAAACAACAAACAATGAACTTAAAAGAAAAACTTTCCCAAATTGGCGAAAAGCCTGACATGATCCTTATTATTACAGATGAACAACGGGCTACACAGCATTTCCCGCCGGGATGGGAGGAAAAAAATCTTCCTACCCTGACGTTTCTAAAAAGAAACGGATTTAGTTTCGACAGGGCTTTTTGCAATACCTGTATGTGTTCTCCCAGTCGCACAACCTTATTTACAGGAATCTATCCTGCTAAACACGGTGTAAGCCAAACGTTAACAGAAGGAGGTCTTCTATCGCCACAAGAACCAACACTGGATAATTCTTTGCCGAATATCATGAATGTGCTTTGGGCAGATGGATATGACGTACAATACAGAGGCAAATGGCATATGAGTAAAGGAGTAGCGCCAAATGGTACTAAAACAAACTATGAAGATTTAACCGCTGCAGATCTTTCCTTGTATGGTGCAATGGGCTGGGTTGCTCCAGATGCGGGTGAAGATGTTAACCCTCTTAATTTTGGAGGTGGATATGCCAACCACGATGCCCGATATACTGCCGAGGCAATAAAATATTTAAAAGAAGTAAAAGCGAGAAGAGCAACAGGAGATCATAAACCGTATTGCCTGATCCTTTCGCTTGTAAATCCTCATGATGTTTTGGCTTATCCAAACACGGCGGCTACCTCAGGATATCATCCGGATAGCTGGTCAAGCAGAGAAATCGGGCTTCCTGCAACTGTAGGTGAAAATTTATTAGAAAACAAAAAACCAATGGCACAGGAGCAGATTTTAATTAATATGGCTGTTGGTCTGGGCGCTATTGCAACTCCTGAGGAAAAGCTAAATTATATTAATTTCTACGGCAATTTGTTAAGTCATGTTGACAAAGAAGTTGGTAATTTTATTAAAGAATTATACAAAGAGGACGAAAATGGACACAAATTGGCTGATACCGCCATTGTTACAATGACTTCCGATCATGGTGAAATGGGGCTGGCACATGGTGGTTTGCGTCAGAAAACTTTTGTGGCTTACGAAGAGGCTTTGAGAATACCGCTTGTTATTTCGAATCCAATATTATTTAAAGATCGCGATCTGAAACACTCCATGGCCTTGGCAACTTTGGCAGATATTTTACCGACTTTTATTGACATTGCCAATGTATCAAATCCACCAACAGGCCTTGCGGGTACCAGTTTGTTGCCTGTTATAGAGGATAACACTGCGGTACAGCATAGTATTTTGTTTACTTATGACGATATCAAAGCGGGATCGAATAATAATTGGAACATCGTCAGAGCGGCGAATCGCATTCGTTGTATCAGAACCGAAAAGTGGAAATTCGATTACTACTTTGATGCTGCAACTGCTTTTTTCAAACAATACGAATTGTATGATCTGATCAATGATCCGTTAGAAATTACCAATTTGGCTTATGATCCTGCTTACAGCGAAATCAGAAGAGATTTAGAAGAACAATTGCATCAACTTGAAGTAGAAAAACTTTGGGTAAATGCGCCTAAAGATGTTTTTAGTACGACAACGTTCAACTAAAAACTGCTTTAGAATACCCCATAAAAAACACAAATCAAATACTAATATTAAAAACCTATACATTATGTCAGAAAATATAAATTTGGAAGTTAGTACGGTACACTATACCGATTTTAATAATCCGGCTACCGGACAAACCACCATACAAGGAATAAGAGGCGTTTCAGGATCTGAAAATGTTTATATTTCAGGAAGTTTATTGGGGCAGAATAATGCGCTTCAAGGATTGATTTACGAAGGACCTCTTAAGGGTGGTGGCAACGATGGAAAATGGAATGTTGTTAATTTCCCAAGTACACCGTCAGCCGTAGTCAACAATACTTCTTGCTACGGGCCAAATAATGGTCCAAATGGAACGGTGCAAATTGTTGGTTCTTATAAAACAGCAACCTCAACGGATAAAGCACCAAGCGGAAATCTCGGCTTTTATTATGAAGGTCCTGTTGATGGCTCGGGAACCTGGGTAAAGGTTAGTCCGAACGGAGGGAATACAAATAATGTTTTTGTTCATAGTGTCATGGGCGGAATTGCGGTTGGCAATTATGATGTCGAAAACGATAAAAATGGCCATGCTTTCTTGTACAATACTACAACTAAAGAGTGTATTAATTTTAAACTCCCTGATTCGTTAACCAATACTTTATATGGTATCTGGCATAATGGTGACGATAGTTATACACTAGCCGGAGGGTATTCCAGTCTTCACTTGGGAAAACTGAGCCAGGCTTTTCTTGTTGATTACAATGCTAAAACCAGAAAAATCAGTAATCTGAAAACATTCAGCTACAAGAATGAAACTGCTTTGTCTATCATTACTCATTTTGAAGGCATCACCGTTTCTGAAGACAATGGCTATAATATGCCGGCTGACTGGATCTCTGCAAATGGAGAAGGTGGCGGAGCATCGTTTGTTTCTGTTCGCAGAAATTCTAACGGGTCATTTGGAGAGGCAAACTGGGTAGATATCGAGTTTCCGAATTCAAGTGCTAACAGTGCTAACACTGTGTACAGAAATAATCTTCTGGGTATTTACACCTCCGTGAATGATTCTGGTACTAAAGTGGTTTCTTCTTTTGTTGCGAAAGTTAGCGTTTAGAAATAAACTAAGTAGTGGCTCGTACTAAGGTTTTACTTTAATCAAACTGTTAGCTAATTTTTTTTAACACATAGAAACATAGATTTTGGGCTAACAATTTAAAACTTTTGAAGAAAATTATAATTTTTTCACATAGTTCTTAGGTTTGTTTTTTTAGTAAAACGTCTTTTTTAAGCTTTGTTAACTATACTTCTTTGTTCTAAAATTAATTGTACCCAATGGGTTTTAGTGATTGAATTGTTATAGAAAACAACTTTTTATCTAAATTTTTGTTATAAAGCGGTTAAGGGAAAAGTAATTTTTTCTTAATCGCTTTTTACTTTTTAACTATAGGCTGGTAAAGGAGGATCAAGTCCGAAAGTTGTAGGGAAGTAAAAATCTCGCAGAGTCGCAAAATCGCAAAGTATTAATGAAAAAACGGAAAAAAAACTTTGAGACTCCATAACATTTTTAGAAATCCAAAGCTAGAAAGTAGAAAACAGAAAATTGGATCTTAAAAATAGGAGAAAAACTTAGCGGCTTGGCGTCTTTGCGAGATCGTCAAAGCGAGAAGTTGGAAAATTAGGTACTTAAAAAGCTGTGGCGAAAAAATATAAGATCTGCTACTTCTAACAAAAGAAATCTAAAAATTATTCCACAACTTTTGAACTTGATTCGAATAAACCCAACAGATTGTATTAATGATGTAATATTCTAAAAATTAAAAGCAAAAGACTTCAATTGAGGGCGCGTTTGTAGTATAAAAAAATTAGAAAAATAATGTTCTACAATTAATTAGTATGCAAACGTTAAATCACTTATTTCATCTGCTAGTTTATGGAGACCTCTTGAAATTTGCTCCATTTTTTCCCCTGATAAAGGAGCTAGTCCTTTTGTATATTGACGGAATAAACTTTGATTTATTCCAACATAATGTTCTGCAAAGGCTGATTTATTTATAACATTAAAATACTCAAATATTTGTTCTAAATCAACAACATAGTTGATATTGAAATCCTTAATCGTTAGCGATTCCCCTTTCTCATTTAAATAATCTACATGATATTGCAAAACTTCATTGAAATTTTCCTTTAGTTCCGATAGATTGCTGCCAACCGTAGTTAATCCTGGTATTTCTTTCACGTATGCCGAAAAGCCAGTATTTGTTTTTTCAACTATCACCGTAGTTACGTTTTTCTTTTCCATAATAAATTTTCAAAATTGTTCTTATGTAATCTTTCTAACAGTAAAATACAAAAGCAACAAGATTACTTAAGCCCTGCAGCTTTCATAATACTATTTAAAGTACCATTTGCCAATTCTTTGCTGCCGTGTCGCGGAATTGGAATTTGGTTTGGTTTGTTTTTGTGTCTATATAAATCATGATTTCCACCACTTCTATAAAGATACCAACCCTCTTTTTTTAGCAATTTCAATATTTCATTTACTGTTGCCATTTTAAAATTAAATTACAAAACATATCAAAAAAACGTTATTGCAATTACATGATAAATATATAACATTTTTGTTATATAACAAAAATGTTATATTATTTTTTATTTTAACAATCACTATCAATGTAACCTTAATTAATTATCTAAACCAACTATAACTTTCAAAAATTATTCACTTCTATCATTCGAAATAATAGCGCTCCACAATATATAACCTAAGGACATTTTCCAACTGATCATTTTATAAATGAATCATTAAAAATAACTTTTGTAATCATGAGCCCAATAAAAAGCAAAAAACGACTCGATTGAGTGGCCTTTCATTCTTAGGAAATTTATTCCTTTATTACTGTTCTTTTTTATCCGGCAACTACCAGCCTAAATAATAAGTAGGGCTCAACCAAATCGGACGATCTAGTCCAAAATATTCTTGTAGCATTTTTTCGGCTTCACAGAAAGCACCTTCTACCCAGCCCTGTTGATCTGAATAGGCCTCTCCGCAAATATGGATTTGCTCGTTTACATCCGGTTTTCTCATGTATTCCATTACATTTTTTACTGAGAAACCGGCTTTCCAGGCATGGTATCCTGCACCAAACGGCTCGTCTGTCCAGTCTTTAAAATACGTTACATAGGGATCCGGTATGGTTACGTCAGGTCCGTGGAGTTCGCGAAGTTGGTTTATCAATTCGTCTACCATCATTTTCGTAGCTTGAACATCATCCAGTTCATGCAGTTCTTTTAATGATGCTGATTTGTTGGCTCTAACTTCAAAAAGTATTCTGTCATCGGAAAGCGCTTTCCAGAAGGTCTGAGTGACCATATCTCCATAACTTCCTAACAACATCGAGTTATCATTTTGAGCATCTGTTCCAAAATAATAACATTGTCTCATCGGCAAATCGGTGATCGAATGTCCGGAATCAATTCCTAATTCTTTCCACCACGGATAGTCAAAGCCCATTAATATTTTAAAAGCGGGTGCCATAATTACAGAACGGATATTCTCATTGAGCACTGAATTTTCATTTACATCAAAAAAGAAATTGTTCTGATCCAGAAGTTCCAAAGATTTTCTCGGCATAGCAAGCACTAATGTGTTGGCATATACTTTCCATTCGGTGTTGCTCTCCAGGTTTAGAAAAGTCAATTCGTATTTGTGTGTTTGACTTGAAGAATGTTCTTTGGTAAAAGTAAGCAACTTATTTTCAGCCCAAATCGTGGCCCCTTCATGATCGGTATAAGAATTGGCCAAGGCATAGGCGATACTGTCGTACCCTTCTTCAATGGTTTTGTAAATGGTTCCCGCAGAGAAATCGCCTACCATGTACGGGAAAGCTTCTGCTCCATTCCAATTGATGGTATTGGAATAATATCCTCCGGCATTCGCCAAAAAGGTATATCCTTCCTCTGAAACCTGATCTTTAATCAAGTTCCAAAAACCCAAATCATTTACTTTACGTCTGTAATAAGGAGAATTAGGGAAATTGTAGACCAATTTAGGTTTTATGTCATCCCAATCTCTGCTGGTCAATTCGAAAGAATAATCATAAATTGTATCTCCTTTAATGATTTTATCACCGTAATTTTCAGCAACCCAAGGATCTGCTATTAAAACATCGTAAATAATTTTATTGAACAACTGATCTGAACTGAAACCCAAATCATTATCGTTCAGGTAAAATCGGGTTATCAATTTATCACCTGCTTCCTGAGCAACGTCCCAGGCATCTTGTTTAAAACGCTCTTTACGAAGGTACATATACAGTTTTGCGGGATCTCCCATCGGAAAGGGAACGGGCGTCATTCTATCGTTCAGAACGGGAGTACGTTTGGCAGGATCCGGTTCGGTAAGTGGATAGCCTTCGATTAATGTGGTCACAATTTCCTGAGAAGTCAGGTAACGCATACCGCCTAACTCGCCCCAGAAATTCATTCCTGGCATAATAACCGATTCCAATCTGCCGCCCAGTTTGTTGTTCATATCAAAAATTTGAACTTCACTGGCGGTATACTTTTTGTCGGTTACCAAACGATATGCGGTGTATAATCCGGAAGTTCCGGCACCAATAATAGCTACTTCAGTTTTTAAATCAGGATGCATTCCTTTATTTAATGGTGTGTTTTTATTCATGATCGTATCTTTTTAAAGTGCTCTAAAGAATTTGTGTCCTAGTTGGAAAGGTGTGATATCAAAATCAGTATATCCGTCTAATGCAAGATCTGACATAATTTTGCCTAAGAAAGGGGTGAATTTCGCAGCCCATCCGGTCGCGTACAATACGATGTTTTCGTGATTGGGTACATAACTTGGTGCAAAATCAATCAACAGCTCTTTGTTTGGGATATTACTCAAGGCAATAAGACAGGTTGAAGTGTATTCCGGTTCTGCGTTTAATCCGGTCATGTATTGTTTTACCCAATCAGAGGTATATCCAAGCTCTTGTGAATTTGGGATTAACGATCTGTCGTTCGGTTCTTCTATAGGTTTCATTACAAAATCCGGTGCCACGCGAATATAGCCGGGGTGATCCCAATCGACTTCAGGGAAACCGTAGAACTGATTTCCGCTTTCGCCTTCCGGGTTTTGAAATACAAACCAGGTTGGGTATTGAATGTCCGGATCGGTTTTTTTAAAATAAGCCGAAGACATATTCCAATACGTAGCGTCTATGTGAAAATTCAGTAAGTTGATCACACTGTTAATATAAGGCCCCGGAATTAGCGCCAGTTTTTTAGTGATATAAGCGCCTTTTGGTGTAATAATCTCAAAAAGATCTCCCAATTGATTGATTTTAAGTACGGGTGAATTTTCTTCTAAGTGTACCGTTTCTTGTTTCTCACACAGTTCTAAATACGCTTCTATCGTTGCTTTAAAATTGATACTGGCACCATCTTCCTGAAACAGTCCACTATATTTTACCGGTAAGTTTTTAAAATGGTATTTATCTTCTATCTCTTTTGAAGTCAGCGAGGTGTAAGGAACGCCTAATGCTTTTAGTGCTTCTTCTGCTTCAGCAATATTCCCTTCTGTAGATTGTACGGTGGGGTCTCCAAACCAGAGTGTTCCTACTTTGTCAAGCAGCTGTTTACCAGTTTCTTTTTCGAGTTCATCCCAGTACGGCTGCGAATCTAAAGCCATTTGTACCATATATTCATCCGGATATGGGATTCGGAATTGGCGTGACACTCCTGCAGAGCTCCCCAGTTGATTCACAAAGGTGAATTGTTCTAATACTAAAGTCTTTGCATTTCGTTTACCAAGATGATTCGCAGTGGCTAAGCCTATTGCTCCTCCTCCAATGACGATTACGTCGTAGTTTTCTCTAATCATTTGTTGCTTATTTTATTTGTTTATGGTTGTTTGTGGTATTGATCAGGTATTGCTGCTTTTCGTTGCCTGCTTTTTTTCGGTAACTTTCTTTAGTCTTCGAAAATCCTTTGTTTAAAAAAAACGTCAAACTAGTTCCAGTTGGCCTAATTGGTCACTGTCGTTAGAAAAATTGAGATTAGCTGCTTTTTAAAGGGTATTGTTTTGTAAGAATAGCATTGTTTAAACGAGACATGCTAAATCAAAAATAGAACTTTTATGAAGCTGAATTTAGCGTGTAAATACCTGATTTTCTATTATTATAAATGGAGTTTTTTGAACCTCAACCTGATTATTAAATTAGGCCTTTTGCAGTTGTTGGTGTTGTTCCAGCTATACAAGAAAAAGTTGGACACGAATTGCACTAATTTTCACTATTTTTTTGTGAATTGTAGAATCATTTTAATCCTTTAATCAGTGGCAAGAACTTCACGCTAAGAATCTCAATAATCAATTCGTAAAAATTAGTGTAATTCGTGGCGAAAAAAATCGATCCGACACTTACTATTCTAACTAACTTTTAGACCGCATCAAAATCCTAAAAACAAAAAAACCACTCGTTGGAGTGGTTTTTAGTAACTATAAATCATGAATCCGCATCCTACTGGGGCCGACAATGATAGCGTCTATTTTATCTTTAAAGGCTAAATGGCATTTGTATTTTTTGTCCAGAAAAATTTCTTTCACAAAAAAATACTCCTCCTCTATTTTGGCATAATGGTTTGTTACCTCAAACGATTTTAAAGGAATAGAAAGCCCTTTACCATTTGCTTTAATAACGGCTTCTTTTTGTGTCCAATACTCAAAAAAGGCACTTTCGGTATCCTCGTTAAGCGAGAGATTGTCCCATTCTCTTTTTGTCATTTGCGATTTAAATCCTTCGAGCTCTATGTCGTGGATTATTTCAATGTCTATTCCCACATCGCTTCTGTCCGACAGCACACAAACAACAATTTCTCCTGAGTGTGATATATTAAATTTAGTAGTATCGTCATTTAGAAATGGTTTACTGTAAAGCGTATAACTCAGCTCTGCTTCGGCATAACTTTTACTCATTTTCTGAAGACCATGGCGCAAAAGCAATCTTCCTAACAGGGACAACTGACTGTCTTGCCAACGTCTGTAAGCCAATATCTTTTTTTGAAAATCGGCCGAAAATTCATTTAGATAATTCGTTATAAGATAATTGTGATTCTCTTCAGAAATGTAAGCGTATAAAATGTGCGTCATTTTGTATCCGTATTTAATCTATATAATTAATTGGCAATCTCAAATACAATTGCTTCAACGGCACCTGTCGCAGAGTTTATAACCCCTACATCTGTTTTTACTTCTGACATTCTTACCCACACACCTCCATAACAATCTCCAAAACCAAATGAACCCCAAATTAGTTTATGCAACGTCCATTCGTTCTCTGCGTTGGGAGCTAGAAAGTCTAATGAATCGCTAAACTCCTGGGCAATAAACGCATTATTTTGCAGTGCTAATTCTAATGCTTCTTCCCATTCTTTTTCAGTTGAAAATTTGCCAATAAAAACGTCCTTCCCCTGAAATCCTCTTGCTACTTTTATCACAAATTTATCTTTGTCGGTTTTCAATAAATCAGGAAGATTATGCTCTCTGTCTTTGAAAATGACTTTTTTATTTTCGATAAACGAAGTCCACGGAATATTTTTTAGTATTAGTTCATTTTCTTCGGGTGAAAACTTTCCTGCCTGAGCCAATTCCAACAAAATAAACAAGTTTCTTTTATCACCAAGCATCCTAAGTCCAAGATGGTCGGGAAGATAAATCCTGTCCATCATAAAAGCTCTGAATATGGCTGGCGTAACATTCATATCCATTGTTAAAATGATCAAACTGTGTATCACTTTATCGCCTAAACATAGATTCCCATTGGTAAGTGTCAATTCATTCATATCTCCGCCATATGCACCGCCATTTAGTCCAAAATTGGCTAATTCTTCCTTAAACAGCTTGTCAAAAAAGCCCAGGCTTTCTTCTTTTTCGGCTTCATCTTCGATATCCCCCATTTCCATAAACAGGTTAATGGTACTCTGTTTACCCAGCTGTTTAATGATTTGTTCGATAAGGAATTTCATGTAGATCTGTAAGGTGTTCCTTCCCTTGTAATCCAGAACTTTGTCTTTATTTACTAATTCGGGATGGTTATTTCTTATCAGCGATTCAAAACTTTGTATTTGCCATCCTCCTATTGAAGATCCAATATTGGCTTCTAAAACTTTAAACCCGTCTTCTGTAAAAGTCAAATCTAATCTACAGCCTATTTCAAGATCTTTTTTATGACATAACATGGCAAATTCTGCCATCATTTCGTCTCCTGCAAAATAAAATTCTGCCAGTTTTTTTATATCATCATTAAAATACAACGATGGAATTTGTTTTAACAGGCTTGGGATTTTTACAGATAGTGCTGTTAACTCTTGTGTCATTTGTTTATTGATGAGTACCGGCCATCCGCTTACCGGATATTTGTAACTTTTAAATACATCAGGAACGGACTCATGGTTGGTATTTATTCTTGCGGGAATATCTTTAGTGCCTTCAAATTCTAAAAATTTTTCGGAAAGGATTGTATATTCTTCAGTCGTATTTTTTATCATAAAAAAGTGTTTTTATTTTAATGTATATGCTTCTAATTGAACTAAGACAGGTCCAAAAACCTACTCTTGTATTTTATAGTATTCCCCAATAAAGCAAATAGGTTGCTAATAGTATGTTTGAAAAAATCACGGAGAAAATGACACTTCTGGCATCAGTTTTTTTAATGGTTAAAATGTAATACAGCAAGGTCAAAATCAGACACCCTAAAAAGACCAGTACCAACAGAAATATATAGTTGAAGGTTTGCGGCAGACCAAATGCCAGAATGAAATAGTTTTGTTCTGAAACTTTCGTGATGGCCATAAGCAAACATCCGAAAAGTACTAATCCGGTAATAGAAGTAATCGTTATCCCAATCCTTACTATCTTATCCTGAACTGTGGTATATCTCTTTTTGATTAACTTGATAAGGTAGGCAAAAATAAACGCTAACATTACTACTAAAGCTGTTGCTAAAGGGAATAGAAAAATAGGGTCTTGTTCTCCGATACTTTTACCGGTTTTCGCAACTCCTTTGTTAATCGTAATTCCTGTAACTAGTTTTACATTATCGGCTTCCTTAAACCTATTGAGATCCAGTTTTTGTTTCGGATTATCGATGAAACTTTCTACAACCTTGTATCCAATTTTTGTAAAACTAGGAACATGGCCATAGGTTCTGGCCTCGATATAATTGGCTTTACCGAATCTTTGTGCTACTTTTTTTCCGTTATCCAGTGGCGTGATTGGATCAAATTCACCTGAAAAAACCAACACAGGATATGTCGCAGTAGCAAGGTTAGAAAGCGTATTGTCTTTTTTTGCAGCTACTGTGCGATTACTATTCCATGCGTCACACACTTTAAAATCAGATTTGTAGAATGAAATTCCTCCATTTAATCCCTTAAACTGCGATGCGTTTTGCTGATATTTTAAAAAATCATTGTTGGGAAGGGTCTCGTTACAACTCACACAATAATACACGCCATAATCCATCGACAATAAACTTGAGAAAGCACTTACCAGGTTCCCTAAAGATTCTCCTCTTCTTTCATGAAACTGATAAATTAAGAGCGGAATTACTTCTACTAACTTTTTATTGTATAGGGCTTGCTGAACTGCTACTTTAAAATCTTCTGCATTATACGTAAATGTGCCGGAAGGGATTAATGTTTTATCTACTGTCACAGTCAGCGGATTTTTCTCCAGATCGGCAATTACTTCATAGTATATTTTTTCTAAATTGGGATATTGTTTATCGTAGGTCTTGTCACTTTTACAGATTTTAAATACTTTCTGTAAACTCGTCATATAATTTGAAGTATTCTCTACATAATAGGTCGAAATGTCATAAACCGGAGAGTCTAACAGTAATGATTTTACATCCCCGGCAAAATTGTTTGCATATACTTGTGCCATGTAGGTTCCGTATGATACGCCGTATACATTCCAGTTTTTGTACTTTAATGCTGTTTTTAAGGCATGAAGGTCTTTTGCTACAGCTTGGCTGTTGTAAGCGTCGAGGTTGATTCCTCTGTTGATAAGCTCTTGTTTGCAGGACATTGCAGCATTCGTTTTTTGCTTTTCATCTTCTTCTTCTGACTGGTTTTTTGCCAGAATTTCTAAAAATTTCTTTCCTAGTCCCTGATCCAACCTTGGCTGTGAATAGCCAGTCCCACGAACATCAAATAATACAATATCATTATTTTCCCTTAGAGGATGATTCAACCATAACCATATATTATCAATACCACTCGCGCCCGGGCCTCCTTGTATAAAAACTACGGCGTTCGAATCTTTTGCTGTTGCATTCTTTTTTAGTACAGTTACCGCAATTTTTATGGTTTTACCATCATTTGCTCCCCAGGTTTCCGGAACAGTAAGGTAGCCCCAGCTGATTTTTTTGGGATCTGATTTTTTGAATTGAGGCATAAAAGCGGTCCTATTCTCAAAAGTCACGTTTTGCGCCTGCAAATTCCCGATCAGAATTGCAAATAAAAAAGAAATAGTACTAATTGTTTTTCTTAATCTCATAATGTTTATGTTATATTTTTTTCTATTTATTTCAGTTAAAAATTGAATCCTATATCTATTGTTCTTTCTTTTTCAATAGCCAATTCTATGTCTATTTCTTTTAAAGATTGATTGGCGTTTTCTACAATTTCGCGAAGTAGTTTTTCGTATTTTAGTAGTATTAGCTCAATTGTAGCTGCTTCGTACTTTGTGGTATTGTAACTTAGTGTTCCTGCTACATTTCCCTCGTTTACGACAAAGTTGATTAACAAAGGAAGTCTGCTGTAGGAAGTACTCATAGGCGCTATTTCCAGCTGCAACTTTTCATTGATCACAATGTTTGTGTAGCTGAACGAAGGGTTTTGCAATACCAACAGTACGTCTAATCGCAATTTATTCTGTAGGACTTCGGGTAGATCCTGGTGTTCATCAATCTGTAACAGATTTTGGTGCGTTTCTTTTAGTAGTTCACTAAGACTGTTTTCTGAATTTATACGATTCCTCAAAGGCAACGTTTTCGCAAACATTCCAAGTTGATTGTGCAGTTCGGAATTGGTTCTTCCGGAATTAACCGTTCCGATGCAAAAATCTTCTTCTCCGTACATTTTATGCAGGAGCATGCTAAATGTACCGACCAAAAGGGTGTGAAGCGATATATTTTGCTTTTGTGTGAATTCGTTTAATTCCGAAAATGTAAGAGAGTCAAATACAAAATAATGATCTGTTCCTGTATGCTTCTCTTCATAGTCATCGGCATCAAAAGGAATACTGTTTTTCCAGGTATATCTTTCGAGATATGTTTTCCAGAATTTTAAATTGGTCTCATTAGCACTTCTTTGTTGCTCTTGATGCCATACAACATAATCCTTAAATTGAAACTTTAATTTGTGAACCTCTATGTTATTCTGCTGTTCTATTTGTTTGTATTGACTAACAAACTCCTTTACTAAAATTTCTAAAGACCAACCGTCCATAATGATATGATGGGTACAAAATACCAAATAAGAATCCCCGTTTTTCTGATGAAATAATGCCACTCTCAATAATGTTTCCTTTTCTAAATCAAAGGCTTTGTTTACGTACTCCTGTATGGACTTTGTTCGCTCTTTTTCTTCATAGAAAAATTCATCAATTACTACCTGTGTTTGTTCCGATGCAGCAATTTTTTGATTGGGAATTCCTTCTATCTCAATAAAATTTGTTCTTATGATTTCATGTTTCTTTTGCAACTCTAAAAACACTTGCTCTAAAACCGTTTTTTTTATCTGACCATGTACTTTGAATACGGCCGACATATTGTAGGATATCGATTTTTCTTTTAGTTGCGATGCCAGCCATATGTTGTATTGAGAAGACGTAATTGCATAATGCAAACGTTCTGCTACCGGTAGAATCGCGATCGCTTGTACGGTTTCTTTTTGCTCGAGATACTTTGCTAATTTTTGTACGGTAGGATAGTCAAAAATGTCTTTTAAAGTTATTCTGTACTGCAGTTTTTCGTTTATACTGTTTATTAATTTCACTGCATTCAGGGAGTGACCACCAAGCTGGAAAAAATTATCGGTAATGCCAATTTCTGTAGCTGTTCCTAATACCTCATGGTAATACGAACAGAGCTTATTTTCTATTTCTGTTGTTGGTTTCTCATAAGAAAGTGCTGTTTTTTCTGTGGTAATTTTTACCTGTGACAGCGCTTTTCTATCGACTTTTTTATTGGGTGTTAACGGAAATTCGTCTAAAGAAAATAGCGCATGTGGAATCATATATTCCGGTAATTCTTCTCTCAATGTGTTAATGATCTCAGTCGTATTAAAGGTTCCCGTTTGCGCAATTACATAGGCAATTAATACCGCTTCCTGTCCTGCGTTTTGCCTGGCAATTACTATGGCTTCTTTAATATTTTCTATTTGATTTAACTTCGTTTCTATGTCTCCAAGTTCTATGCGATATCCTCTTATTTTGACCTGATTATCGTTGCGTCCCACGAATTCTATTTCCCCTTTTTCATTCCATTTTCCTAAGTCTCCCGTATTGTACATTCTTTCGTTTTCCTTGAAAGCATTTTTAATGAATTTTTCATTGGTCAACTCTTCATTTTTAAAATACCCCTGTGCTAATCCGTCACCACCAATATAAATCGTTCCCACACTACCAACAGGCAGCAATTGCATACAATCGTCGAGTATGTACAATTCGGTGTTGTGAATGGGTTTCCCAATATTTGAGGCTTCATTTGTCTGAGTTACTTTTTTACAGCTGGACCAAATTGTGGTTTCTGTCGGGCCGTACATGTTCCATACTTCAGCAGTAGTTGCTATTAATTTTTCGGCCAGTGTTTCGCTTAACAGATCGCCTCCGCATAAAATTCTGAGCGTTTTATCTCCTTTCCAACCTGCATTATAAAGCATTTGATAAAAGCTTGGAGTCGCCTGAATTATCGTCGGTTTTAGTTCCGTCAACTTTACAACAATAGCCAATGGATCTGCTAAAAGTTCCGGACTAGCAATGTATAGTTTAGCTCCTGAAATTAACGGTGCAAAAAATTCAAGTATAGAGATATCAAACGATTGTGTGGTAACCGAAAATAAATAATCCTGTTCCTCTACTTTAGGTTTGTGTTGTATACTAATTAGAAAATTCAGTAATGCTTTGTGGCTTATGGCTACTCCCTTAGGCTTGCCTGTAGAACCCGAAGTATAGATGATATAGGCTGTAGACACAGCTGCTATTTCTTTTTGTTCCGTTTCTTCTAACTTAATTTCTTCTTTTATAATAACTTCAATATCTATAATACTGTCCTTTAGGTCCAGATTGTGCTTTAGATTTTGGGTTGCTATAATTTGTTGTACGCCACTGTGTTCAATAATATATTCTAAACGTTCTTTTGGAAAAGAGGGGTCTAATGGAATATAAGCACTACCCGACTTTAATATCCCTAATAGGGTCGCCACAAGATTGGCCGAACGATCCATTAAAACTGCAATTGGGGCAATATTTTGTTCCTTATTTATTCGCCGTAAATAAACTGCTATTTGATTGGATAGCGCATCCAGCTCCCTATACGTATATATTCTTTGCTCGTCTACCAGTGCAATTTTGTTCGCATTTTTGCTTACCTGCTCACTAAAAAGAGTCAAAAAAGTAGCCTCGCACGGATAACTAAATTCTGTTTTATTGAAATCTTCTACGACTTCTTTTCTTTCTGATGCGGTCAGGTATTGAAATTTTGAAAGTGATTCAACCGGATTGGCAATTACAGCGGAAAGCAAGGTTTCAAAATGCGTTACCATTTTCAAACTATCGGATGCACTAAAATAATTGACATTATAATCAAAGTCAATTTTAACATCTTCCGATTCATCAAATTCCCGAATATAAATGGCCAAAGCGACACGTTCTGACTGGTGTGACAAGGGTACTACTGTGGTCTCCGAATTGGCAAAATGATCTGCATAATTTTGTTTTTCGTAAGATAAAGTGATATTAAAAAGTCGGTCTTTTTCCTGAAATAACTCCAACTCTTTTATCAGTTTTCCTAATGGGAATCGCTGATGACGATAGTCTTGTCGCAGTTGTTGCTTGATGTTTTTTACCAGATCTCCGAAATTATCTTCAAAATCAAATTGAATTCGCAATGGCGATACGCCCATGAATAATCCCACTGTTTTTTTGAATATCGATTTTCCTCTGTTTAAAACCGGAAGCCCTATTGCGAAATCTGTATTCTGGTGTTTTCTGCCAAAATAAAGGTACAATACGCCTAAAATTACATGAAATGTCGTAGCTCCCAAATCTTTACCAACTTGTTCCAGTTGGTTATAAACAGCCCGTTTGATTATTATTTCCTGTCTTTTGCTTCGATTTGGTTTGTTGTTTTGGTCGATTTTTTCAAATAGTCTTTCGGGAAGCTTTTCAAATTTTTCTTTCCAATACAACTTATCTCCTTCGTAATCTTCGGATATAGCATACGCACTATCGTCTTTTATGAAATCCTTGTACGTAAAAGGATATTCTGTCACTACTTTTCCGAATCTTGAAAGTTCATTATAGTTTTTCACCAATCTTTGGAACATTAAGGAGGTTCCCCATCCATCTGTTATAATATGGTGGTACACTGAGAATAAATAGTGAAGCGTATCATTTACTTTTACCAGAATAAATTTATGCAGTACTTTTTTTTCATTTAATTGAAATGGAATTTCAAACGTATTCTGCATGAATTCGTTGGCCTCAGCATCAGCATTTACTTTAGAGGAGAAATCAACAAACTCCAGTGCCATAACATACTCCTCAATAGTCTCTATTCTTACCTCCGTATCCAATAGATTCAGAATACTTCTATAGGTATCATGCTGATTGATGAGCGCTATATAAGCCTTATTTAATACTTCGAAAACTATTTCTCCTTTAATTATTATTTTTGCTCCTATGTTGTAAATAGGATCTTCAGGATACATCAGTTGTTCAAAATAAACATCTTGTTGTGGAAGTGTGAGTTTCATTTTTTTTAGTTTTAAAACAATTATAAGAATCAAATCCCCTGTCATCTTCGTTGCTTTGAAGACTCTAAAAATGCCTTATCGACCCGGGCATTTAAACAAAAAAGGGTTACACCCAAAGATTTTCGGTTAGTTCTTCTTTTGTAGTTGTTTTTAAATCTCTCACAATTTTTCCGTAATCAAATTTTACAATTCGGTCTGCAAGATGAAAATAAGCATCATCGTGCGTCACCGCTATTATTGTTTTTCCTTCTTCTTTAAGTTTGGGGATTAATTGTTCGTAGAAATATTTTCTAAAATGAGGATCCTGATCTGCGGCCCATTCGTCAAGTACCAATACCGGTTTTTTCTCCAGCAAAGCAAAAATTAGCGACATTCGTTTGCTTTGACCTTTAGAGAATCTTCTTCTGGCGGACTCTTCTTTGTCGTTTTCAACAACTCCGTTTAATTGCATCGTTTTTAGCAATGCGGCATATTCCTCATTGTTTTCAAGCTGGTAATCATCATAGTTATGAGAGAACAGGTGATTGTCTGTAAATACGGCCGAAATTAAACTTTGTGTTATTTCGGTAACGTCTGCTTTCTCTTCTCCATTCATTAACATAGATCCTCCGGTTGGCTTGTATAAACCGGTAAGCAAATTGATAAAAGTACTTTTACCGGATCCGTTACCTCCTACTATAAATATGGTTTCACCTTGCTGTATGTCAAAATTGATTGGGCCTGAAGTAAAGGATGCCGATTCTTCATTTTCATTATGATAAGAAAATGTAATGTCTTTAAAACTTAACGATTGAAAATCTTGTTTTTCCTTGGAATTGGAATTGTACGTATCATCCACAATTTCAAAATCATTAATAAACTTTTTAATTCTTGCATTGGCTACCATAAATCGGGTATACATTTGTTGCAAGTTGATGATGTTATTGATTGGCCCGGATATAAATAATATAATAACCACATAAGAAATCACGTCTGCTCTTGACAGCAGTCCCATTTCCGGAAGGATAAACAGAATTACGGCTACAACAAAATACAATCCGTATTGGCTTATTAGATTGATGGACAAAAAGATATAATTAATTTTAAAATCCAAGTCCATAGATTGGTTTCTGTTTGGAATCAGAAAATTATTCATAAGGCTTTCTCTTCTGAAAAAACTTAGTTTTAATTCTTTAAATCCTTTCATTACATCATCTACAAATTTGTAATAATTCTCATTATACCCTCTTAATTGCGCTACTTGTTTTGACATGGATTTCATGACCATAAAATAACATCCGGCAACCAGCACAATAAGAGCGATCACAATTAAGGCAGAAAGTGTGGAGAGCGTAAACATATACACCAAACACAACACCAGCATTAATAACGAATTTACCGTGTGGGTTACCGTATAAGGCAGAAACGAAAAAGTACGCAAATCTTCAACTGCGGTAAAAAAACGCTGAGAACCCAGTTTCTCAAGTCTTTGCAATGGCGCTTTTAGTATCTGCGAAAAAATATGTTTTTCGTTGTCATAAAGCAGTTTAAAGGAAAATTTATTGAGTTTTTTTTGAAAAATAACATTCAATAAATAACTGTAGACTATTATAGAGACAAAAACGATTCCCATATAATTTTTAAGGAAACGCTCATTTCCAGCCAATATGTTATTAATAATATAGACTATACCAAAACTTAAAACGGTATTTGGAATGGCATACAGTAGAAGATAAACTATTTCTTTAGGTTTTAATTTTAACATTTTTAAAGTTGTTTTAATCTTAATTATTACATTTTTAACTGCTCACTATTGACGCATTTTAATAGTATGCCTGCTATTTCATCGGGATACTCGTGTATAAAAAAATGGTTTCCCGGTAATACTTGACTTTTAAAGTCGGCATTGGTGTAATTTTTCCAATTGTCGATGAGATGAGCCTTTTTTTCGCTATCCCCCATTATGGCATGTATCGGGCAATCTATTTTAATGTTTTGCTTTATAAATCCACCTTTTTCCAACACTTGAAAGTCTGCTCTGATAATAGGACCAAAGAAATCAAACAACTCTTTGTTTTCCAGCACTTCCTCAGGAATGCCGCCCAATTCTCTAAGCACCGATTTAAATTCGTCATCCGGCAAGCTGTAGCGGTCTCTTTTTATTTCGGCTCCCTCTTCATCAAATACTTTTAATCCCGGTCCGGCATTACCGGTGGCCACAAATTGTAATGGAGCATCATTTTCCTGTTCCATTTCTTTTACGACTGAGAATCCCAATGTGGCTCCCATACTGTGTCCGAAAATGATGTACGGTTCGTTATTTCTTAATTTTTTTATTTGCTTTACGTAATCCTGTATCGCTTCTTTTTTATTTAATAACAGATCCTCATTATATCTTTTACCCCTGCCAGGGAGTTCTAAAGCGTAAACGCTGATCTCTTTGTCCTTTAATTTTTTTTTCAAAAAATCATAGGAGTAACAATTTCCTCCGGCAAAATGGAGTAAAAATAATTGCATATCGTTATTTTATATAGTTTAAGGAAACAGCTTCCTTGTTTCTAAAAATTAAAATTATCTGGCTCTGTCACTCTCAGCTTCTCCTGACGAAGTGTTATCGTAATTAACCTTTTTCAACTTCCCAAAATTGTAGGTTAGTATTAGTCTGTAATAGTCTGTATTAAACGTTCTGTCAAATTCTACAACAGTTTTACCCACCTCGTAATTTCCAGCCGATTTATCTTTATGAAAAATATCGTTGGCCATCAGTTTTACTTTTAAAGCTTGATTGAGGAAATTTTTTTCTACGCCCAAAGTAATTACGGAACGATTTTTTCGGTAATAGAGACCATCGTTTTTATCTCCTAAATACCAGCCTAATAACTGTATTTTAAGTACTTTTTTAATATCAAATTGATTACTGGAATAAAAATAGTAGAGCGGTTTACTCTCTTTTAAACTAAAAACGACATTATCGGATGCTAGCTTGTCATAGCTCACATTGACCGTATTCATAGAGGTCCACCAATCATTACTGTAGGGAATAGAAACGGATGCAAAATAGGAATTAAGCGTAGATAGGTTTACCGTTTGTAACACATATGAATTAGGGTTACGTCCTTCTAATGCTACTGCTGAAATTGGATTTACGGTATAGTTGTACCCTGCTTTAAAATTATATTTACTTACTGAAGCCGACATTTCAAACGAATGCGTTCTCTCGGGTTTTAAATATGGATTCCCTTCAATGGTTGTAAAAGCGTCCTGATAAATAATCGAGGGATTTAATGCCTGATATCTTGGTCTTGTTATTCTGGAAGAGTAAGAGGCTCTTAATTGTACTTTATCGGACACTTTCATGTTTAAATAGGCACTTGGAAACAGGTACACATAATCTTCCTCTTTTTGAATAATGGTATTCAAATCATATTTAGTGTACTCACTTCTTAATCCGGCACCGTAATTTGTTTTTTCATTAATTTCTCCGCTAAAATTTACGTAAGCAGCTGTAATTATCTCTTCGTATTTAAAATCATTTGATAGTTCATCGTCAGGAGCAAAGGGATCACCGTTTTCAGAAACATAAAAATCCGAAACAGATTTGTTTCCTACGTTACTGAATTTTGCTCCGAAGTCCAATTTACTTTTAGTGTTAAATGCTTTTGTATAGTCAACTTGAGTACTAAAGACATTAATTTTATGGTTTATTTTATTGTTTAAGCTTCTATAGGATTGCTGACCGTTCAGGATGTTATTTTCATTAATAAAATCGTCCGTTTCAGAATCAAAAAGAGAGTATTGCATCCCGGCAAAAAACGAAGTTCCCAAACTGTCTATTTTTGCATTGTAATTGGCAGAAATAGAATTGTTAACGGTCATAACGTCATTATCAATTTTACTTTTAAAATTACCGTCTGTTGTATTAGAAGTGATACCGTTTTGGCTTTTGGTAGTTCCGCCCAAACTGTTTGAATATCCGCTGTACTCAACCGAGACATATTGTTTTTCATTAAAATCATATTGTCCTCCAAGCGTATAGTTCGAGAAATTCTTATATTCTCTTTCCCAATCTGTTTCTAATTTTGATTTAAAATTGTCTATTTCTTTCGGTCTTTCTCTGCTTGTATGTAAAACTTCTCTGGTTTCTCCAAGTAACAAACCATAAGCTCCCACTAAGGATAATTTATTTTTTTTGTAATTCAGATTCAGATTCGTGTTTGAACTTGGAGAAGAAAAATCCGATACGGTATAATACTGATTGACTGAACCTTTGTATCCCTCCTCAAAATTGGCTACCGTAATGACATTGATAACTGCTTTACCTTCGGCATCGTATTTTGAAGAAGGATTAGATATAATTTCTATTTTCTTTATTTGAGCGGCAGAAATAGCAGCCAATCGTTCACCGGTTATTTGTACCCCGTTCAGATAAATAATGGCTTCCCCTTTTCCAAAAACAGATACTCCATTTTCAGCGACAATAACATTAGGCGATCTCGAAAGAATTTCGTTTACTGAGGTACTTGTTGCCAAAATAGTATTGGCGACATTTACTTCTACTGTCCCATTTGATTTATTCCTAAATAAAGGAGCTTTTGAAACCACTCTTACTTCATCCAGATCAACAGTCGCACTGCGAATCATGATTTTACCCAAATCAATTTTTGAATTCGCACCGTATTTTACATGAAAGATGGTATCCTTAAATTTTAGTGAAGTAAGCTTTATTAAAACTTCATCATGGTTTAAATCTGACAATGCAAAAGGCTCGTCAAAAAAACTAACTCCTTTGATAAAACTTGAGTCTTTAACAGCTAATGCGACGGCATTTCCCATTAACAATTCATTTTTAGAATTTACGACCTTTCCCGTTATGGTATTAATTGTCTGAGCACTTACTAGCGTTGAAATTAATAATAGTTTAATTATCAATATTTTTAATAAATCTTTTTGTTTCATTTTTATTTACAATGTTTATGCAGTTGTATTATTCTATAATTAAATTCTCTTCGAAAGTGAAGAATTGATTTTTCATACCCTCTTTTATGATATTCCCGAGATACTTTTCTCTGTCGTATTGTATTGTTAACTGCAGTTTGTTAAGGTATTCCCTCGTTGCTGCCGAAAAAACAACAAAGTCATTTTCGTTTTTGTCGTACGCTCCGTATTTATTATGTCCGATAGTAAAATCTTTGGAATCTTTTTTAGTTTCTTCGATATAATCTCTAAACGTTTCGTCATCTAATTTTGTAAAATATACTTTGTTTGTTTCGAAAGCGTTAATTACATTCTCTATAGTGAATTCATTCTCATAATTTAAATGAAAAGTATCCAGAATTTGATTTTCAACAAGGGAAAGTTGGCAAATAACACGAGCCAAAACGTCTACAGGAATCAATTTTATGTTGGCCTCTGATTTCAAAAATTCATCAGAATAACTTGCAATTTTAGAAAGTGTCAGTAATTTTAAATACATGAGGTTTTTATTCATATCTCCCTGTAAAACACCATTGACATAGTCTCCTCCTACATTCGAAAGACGAAAGACGTTTGTCTTAATTGAACTCTCATTATTTCTGATATATCCTTCAGCCATCAGTTTAGAGCCCATATGAATAAAATGAGTCGTATCTTGCCCTAAGTTTACATCCGTTTCATAAAATGCTTTTATTTCTTCAGGCATTGATTTTCCAACTATTCCAATTGTAGAAACATAATTAAAGTATTTTATATTATTTGAAACCGACCAATCAAAGATGTTTTTTGTACCTAAGTAATTTATATGTTCTTCGAGATTTGGCTTTCCAACAAAAGAAGGGGTTCCTGCTACGTGGTATACTGCATCTAATTCTTTCAATAAAGAGATTCCTTCTGCATTAAGCATCAAATCTTTTTGACTTAGGTCACCAACTACGACCTTGATTCTTCCATGGTTATTTATATTGAAATTCTTTTCGAATACCTTCCAAAATCTGTCATTCGCTTGTTTAATATCTGCCCCTCTGACTAAACATATTATGTTAAAATCAGTAGTTTCTAATAGCTCTTTGGCTAAATATGACCCCACCTGTCCTGTAGCTCCGGTAATTAAAACATTTTTACAGTCAATTTTTTTAGGCACTTCGCTCTTTTGTATCTCATTGATCAAAGAGTCATATTCTTCCTGTCTTATTTTTTGAGGTTTTATAAACTTCTTTTCATCACTTTTTTCAAGAACCACTAGTTCATTCATTCTTTCAAATAGTACTTCTGCAATCTTTTTTACAGTTGAAAAACTAAATATTTCCTCGTAATTAATATAAGCTTTCTTGAATTCTTTTTCGAGTTCTGCTAACATATCCAATCCGGTCAAAGAGTCACCTCCTAAATTGAAGAAATCATCATTTTCATTTATTTCATCTTCTATTTCCAAAATGGTTTTCCATATTGCCTTTATCTTACTTTGTAGTTCTAAAAGACTGTATTGATTCGTTTTTATCTGTTTCTCTACTAATTCTTTTTTCTCAACTGCATCTTTTTCAACACTAATTACAGGCATTGTATTTTTAGGCCAAAATCTTTTCGTTTTATAAATTGGTAAATGAAAATCGTGCAAAAACACAGATGGGTTTTTAGTTTTTAATGGGTTTTTATCTGCTCTTAACAAACTCTCATACAAGACAAATCGATCTTTTTTATTTAATCTTCCCTTTATATATGCTACCTCTTTCTTATTTTCAAATTTTAAAAAATGATCCTCTTTACAGAAATTAATAATTATCACTTTTTCTTCTCCATGATTCTTAGAAATATATTCATTGAATCCTGCATAATTGAAATCATTCTCATTCTCCTTTATTAGATTTGGATTTTCAATTATAGCTTGAGGAGATAATTCATTGTTTAACATTTTTTGAATAATTCCATCGCCCTTTTTACTTATCACGCGAACATTATTTTCTAAAACTGCTAGTAAATACTTGTATAATACGTATTGAAATAAAACGCTTATCGTTTTACTCTCCTGCAAAGTTTCAGGTAAATGCTGCTTCCCTACATACTTATCCCAAGATGATTTTATAAGTATATTTTCCTCAAGAATTTCGTTTACTGTTTCAATATCATAAGAAATGAGTTCTAAATCCAGTAACATATAAGTACTTTTTGATGTTACAGCACTTTCTTCCGGACTATTAAGTTTAGCAATAAGCTCTGCAGTATTAGAAAAGGTTAATGCCGTTTTATATTTAGCATTCTTATATATTCCGTTTATTTTAGTACTAAAACTTGATAGATTAACCTCTTTATTATTTTCAAGATGCTCTACTATATACCTTTTTAGATCCTCTAATCTCGGTTTTGTATTCTCGCTTAGTTGTATGAAATTAATTTGGGAATTAGAAACTGGGAGTGGATTCTTTTCTTGATGAGACAATACCATATGTATATTGGTACCTGTTAGTCCATAGCTGCTAACTCCTCCTATTCTTTTTCCGTTGTTAGATTCCCAATATTCAGATTCTCTTTGTACTTTAATTACACTATCCTCTTCATCTATATGTTCATTTGGTGTTGTAAAATTTGCTTGTGCAGGGATAATCTTGCTATTCAATGCAACAATTAATCTTAACAAACCTGCCATACCTGACATCGTATCTAAATGTCCTATTTGAGCTTTAATTGAGCTTATTTTACAATTAGATTCTACTATTTCTTTTTCAGTAAATGCTTCATTAATTCCGCTAAATTCTATCGGGTCACCCAATATGGTTCCCGTACCATGAGCTTCAATAAATTTTATATCCTCAGGATTTATGTTTGCATTTTCCCATGCTTTTATAATAACATCTTTTTGCGCCTCTACACTAGGAGCCGTAAGACTCGATATTCTTGCTCCGCCATGGTTAATGGCGCTACCTTCTATCGTGGCATAAATTGTATCTTTATCTTTTTCAGCATCTTCCAATCGCTTTAAAACCATAAAAATAATTCCTTCGCCATTTAGCATCCCGTCAGCATCCTTATCAAATGGCCTACATTCGCCTTTATTTGATATTACGACAAAATTTTCAGCCCTTTCTTTTGATATAGCACCTAATTTTACACCTCCAACTATGGCCATGTTGCATTCTTCCTGTTTTAAAGCTGAGCATGCATTGTGTATTGAAACCAAAGAAGAAGAGCAGGTTGTATTTACAGATACAACTGGTCCCCTTAGATCCAAGAAATTTGCCAGGCGCGTTGCTTCAATCCCCGGAAGCGCATCAAAAAAATCATACTGCCCACCTAAAAAGTTTGTATACTGTGAACTTGCCGTAGAGAAAAAGATTCCAGTATTTGATTGTTTAATATCATTTTCTGTATATCCGGCATCATAAAATGCTCTGAGGGCATACGACATGAAAAATCTATGCTCTGGAAACATTTTTGTTGCCTCTCTTTCTGTTACATTGAAATACTCGTTGTCGAACAGGTCTATTCGTTTCAAGAAACTTCCAATCCCCATCTCTACAGGACCAAATTGATTGTGAATATCTTGTAGTCTTTCGGAAGACAAAGCTCCAATACTTGTTTCTTTATTTTTTAATGATTGGGATAATTCAGACCAGTTTTTAATTCCCGGCAATTCAAATGAAATTCCTATAACAGCTATTGATTTGTTCATTATATGTAAACTTTTTAGGTGTTTTGTATGATTCTATATAAAACTTATGTCTCTATTTTTAGATTAAAACTTTAAGACATCTACATTTTCTTCAACCTCTTCTGATTCATTCAACTCTTGATTTATAGCATAAGAAAGGTCTTCAATTGTATTATATTTAAACAAATCAATAATACTTATCGAAACATTCATTTTTTTCTTCAAAAGACGTCTAAGCCTCACAACATTTAAAGAACTACCACCAATTTCAAAGAAATTATCTTTCACCCCTATTGGAGTTCTGTTCAGAATTTCTTCCCAGATTTCAACTAATTCTTTTTCAGTATTGTCTCTTGGTGCTAAGTAATCTATCTTCGATGTCAATTCAGACTGGTCAATATTCAAAAGAGATTTCTTATTTATTTTACCATTAGATGTTAGTGGCATCTTATCTATTTGCACGAAATAAGCTGGGACCATAATTGCAGGTAAACTTTTCATTAAAAAATTTCGCAATTCTGAACTATTCTGTTCGCTTTTTGAAGTAACATAAGCAATCAGTTCTTTATTACCGTCATTTAATTCTCTGTCAATTACGGCAACTTCATCAATATCTGATTTCTTCGCAAGTTGATATTCGATTTCTCCTAATTCTATACGATGACCTCTTATCTTGACTTGTCCATCTTCTCTGCCAAAAAACTCAATCGTTCCGTCTGGTAACCATCTTGCTAAGTCGCCGGTATTATATATTTTTTCACCTTTATCAAAAGGGGAATCTATAAATCTTTCCTTAGTAGTTGTTTCTTGATTATAATATCCTCTTGAAAGCCCTTTACCTCCAATATATAATTCTCCTTTAACATTGATAGGACATAACTTTCTTTCCTTATTCAATATATAAATACGGGTGTTAGCTATTGGTCTACCTATGCTGTTCTCTTTTTCAGATTCTACTTTACAGAAAGTTGACCAAATAGTTGTCTCTGTAGGACCATACATATTATAAATAGTTGCATCAGTCAGTTCAAGTGCTTTCTTCTTTAATTTCTCTGAGAAAAACTCTCCTCCAACAATCAAATTCTTAATCGATTTCAAAAATTTGTGAGATTCTTTATCCTCTATTAAAGCGCTTAAATAAGAAGGCGTTATTTGCATGGATGTTATACCTTGATCTTTAGAAGTATTTCCTTTTGAATTAAATTCATTTTTCAACTCCGTTAAATGAGTCAATCCTTCCATTACTTTTTCATTCTCTATTCCAAAATCGATTAAACAACCTATTTCTGTAACGCCTATATTATGAAGACTATTAAGTATTTTTCTACAATTTTCTTTTGTACCAAAAAGAGCAGAAGTATTCCAATATCTTTCAAAAACCATTTCTAATAAGTCTTCTAATTCTTTTTCTTCAATAGTAGTTTCTTCAACTACTAATCCGTTTAAAAGATTTTTTAGCAATCCTACGCTTGATCTCAAATAGTTTTTAAATGGTTCTTTCACTATTTCCTTTATACTATCCATGTCATTGCCCACATAGGCATGAAGCATTACTGTAATTTTGGCTTTTTCTACATCATGTCCATTATTCACCAATTCTTCTTTATAGGCTTTTATGTTTTTTTCCAAAACTTTGATGTCTTGCCCCAAGAGATGTGTTAACAGATTAGCTCCAATTTTACCTGCATTTTTAAAAGTTTCTACACTTCCTGAAGAAGTAATCCAGATTGGAATTTCTTTTTGAATTGGTTTAGGATAAATATTTAATTCAACTTCATTTCCTACTCCATTAATTCTTTTAACAGAACTCCCTTTCCATAAGTCTTTAAGCTCTTCTATTTGGTCAAACATAATTGAATGACGGTTTGTATAATTTTCAGGTTTAAACACAAAATCATCTGCATGCCAACCTGAAGCTATTGATAATGCGACTCTACCTTTCGATAAATTATCAACAACCGACCATTCTTCAGCAACCCTGATGGTATCATGAAGAGGTAAAACCACACTTCCGGAATGTATTTTAATATTTTTTGTGATCGTTGCTATAGAAGCACCTAATAGGGACGGATTTGGGAATATCCCTCCAAACTCATGAAAATGTCTTTCCGGAATCCAAATCGCACTAAAATCATTTTCATCTCCAAATCGAGCAGAATCCATAAGGAGTTTATATTTATCATCTCCATCAGCATCTTGACTTGCAAAATAGAACAAACTAAAGTCCATTTTTTTATCATTCTGAAGAAGATTATCAAAATCGTAAAAATCTAAATTATCCTGCTTAATTGTAGTTTTTATACCATTACACAAAGTCCAGAACAATTCTAATATTGAGATATCAAATGATATTGATGTTACCGCAAGTAAATGATCTGATTCATTTATTTTCAGCGCGTCATTCATGCCTAATATAAAATTTGTAAGGGCTGTATGTTCAATCATTACCCCTTTAGGTTCACCTGTTGAACCAGAAGTGTAAATCATATAGGCCAGACTATTTTCATCTATAGACTGTATCTCGTATTTAGTAGCATATTTCTCTTTTTCAATAATAAATTGCTCAAGCATTTTAGAATCGATAATGATTTTGCAGTTACTATTTTCCTCCATATAGGCGATACGGTTTTCCGGATAAGTAGGATCAATTGGTACATATGCTCCTCCTGATTTCCAAACCGCCAAAATGGTTATAACTAACCATTCGCTTCTATGTAACTTAATTCCAACTAAATCATCCTTATTTATTTTATTGCCTTCATTTAAATAATTAGCAAATTGATTAGAAATAACATCTAACTCTTTGTATGAATACACTTTATCATTGATAATTAAGGCTTCTTTTTCAGCATTCTTATTAAGCTGTTCTACAAATAAATCAATAACCGATAAAGAGAAATCAATTTTCTTATCTGTTTTATTAAAGTCATTTATTAGTTTTTCCTTTTCTTCCAAAGGTAAAATACTGTTGCTATCTATCTTGTCTGAAGGGGAGTTCAAATAGCAATCTACAAGTTGTTCAACAAACTGATGAATTTTATCTAATGTAATTCCGGACTTAATCTTTTTCATCAACCTGTATTCAAAAATCAACAACTTGTCTGTTGATTCAATTACATTTAAATCTAAAAATGTATTGGTAGCTTCATATGATTTTAATTTAAGACTTCCATTTTGATCAAACTCATTAATTCTAGATTCCGGAACGGACATTTCTCCATATACATGGAAATCTATATAGTTGAAAATAACATCAAAAAATGGGTTTTCGGTTCCTACTCGTTCTCCTGTTATTTTAGAGATTTCATATAATGTAGATCTTCCTTTTGTTTTTAATTCGGTTATCTGAGCCTCAATCCCTTTAAGGTACTCTAACCAAGTAGCTCCTTTAAAGTCTTTAAAATCCATTTTTACTGGTATCGAATTTAAAAAACATCCCAAAATCTTTTCTCCATCTTCCTTAACCGGTCTGTTATTCGATATTAACCCTACAACAAAATCTTCTTCTATTGTCAGCATACTCAATGCATAAACATAGGCTCCAAATAAAACATTTATATAAGTAAGTCCATCTTTTAATGATCTTACTTTAATTCTTTCAACCATTTTTTGATCAAATTCTCTTCGAATAACATCAAAAATAACTTCCTCAGATTTTGAAAAAATATCTAACCTTTTATATTCTTTTAATTTCTCTTTCCAGTAATTAATTGTGTTTATATTCGTTTTTTCAGCTATTTCTTCAACTACTGCATCTTTAAAAGTAGTTTTTAGCATTTGAGGTTTGTGGTTGATGTCTACTTCCAGTTGAAAATATAATGTGAATAATTCAGCATTAAAAGAAGCCAAACTCCATCCATCTAAAATAGCGTGGTGAAATTGGAATATATAGATACTATTGTTCTCGTTAATATTAAAAACATTAATGCGCCACAAAGGAGCCTTTTTGAATTCAAAAGGTCTTTTAAGCTCATTCTTCATAAAGTCCTTAATGAAAATCTCCTGGTCTTTAGCGTCTTTTGATGTTATATCTTCAAAAGTAACATCCTCTACAATTTCACTATAAACTATTTGTACTTCGTCACTGTAATTATCTAAATCGAAAGCTGTTCTTAAGATAGAGTGCTTTTGTACCATTAACGAAATTGCTTTCGAAAAAACATCAGGGTTGATTTTTGGTATGTGAAATACAAACTGATCATGATATATCGTTTGCTTATCATTCATTATTGATAGTAATACCATTCCCTTTTGTATATCTGTCATCGGATATACATCTTCCATTTTACTTTTTTCCATTTTTTATTATATAATTTAAGTTGTTAATTTTGCTGCTACAATTCATTTTTTATACGATCACATAATCTCTTCTCTCAATTTATCAAATGACATTAGAATATCTTCTCTAACAATTTCATGCTCTTCAGAGGAGTTAACATTGTTTTTTATTTGATCCGTTAAATCTGAAATCGTATTAAATTCATACAATTGAGCAATCGTTAAACTCACATCGAACTTCTTATTAATTTTACTAATCAATCGGATGGACAGAATCGAATCTCCTCCTATCCAGAAAAAATTATCCCGAATACCAATTTTATTCTGCTTTAAAACTTCTTCCCATATCGATACCAGTTCAGATTCCATCTCATTTCTAGGGGCTTCATAACTTGAAACAGCTGTCTCTTCTTTTAGATCTGATAAGGCTTTTCTATTTAATTTTCCACTGTTGGTTAATGGAAAACTATCCAACTCTATAATCCGGCTTGGGATCATATAATCCGGTAAACTATCTTTTAGGTGGTCAAATAACAGTTCTTGGGTATATCCTGATTTTGAAATAACATAAGCTACCAGATATTTACGAAGAGTCGAATCACCTTTTACCAATACGGCAACATGCTCTACGTAATCGAATTCTTGAATCCTGGTTTCTATTTCGCCTAATTCTATCCTGTTTCCTCGAATTTTAACTTGATTGTCAATCCTTCCCAGATAAGAAATCTCTCCATTTGGAAGCCATTTTGCTAAATCTCCTGTGCGATAGGCCCGCTTCTGGCTATTAAATGGACTAGGTATAAATCTATCGGAATTTAATTCCGGATTATTCAGATAGCCTCTGGCTACCTGAATCCCTTCAATAAGAAGTTCTCCGGGGATTCCTACAGGTTGCAATGACATTTGCTTATTTACGATATAGATTTTTGTGTTAGCTACCGGTTTTCCTATAGTAACTCCTGCTCTTTTTGTATCTACTTCTGTTAAATCAATTGAAGTGACATCGATGGCAGCTTCTGTTGGTCCATATAAATTATGAATTCGAACCCAAGGTAATTTTTGCTTAAACTCTTCAACCATTACTCCCGGTAAAGCCTCTCCGCTACAAACTACATGACGCAAGCTTTTGCATTTTGAAGGATCTAGTTCTTCCAGAAAAATGCCTAACATCGAAGGCACAAAGTGCATAACTGTAACTTGTTTTTCTGCTATTATTTCCTGAAGATATGCAGGGTCTTTATGTCCCTCAGGTTGAGCAAAAACTAATTCACATCCGGTTATAGAAGGCATTAAAAGTTCCCAAACGGAAACATCGAAAGTATAGGGCGTTTTTTGTAAAATAACATCCTTTGAGCAAATTTTAAGATCATCCCGCATCCATAACAACCTGTTATATAATCCTGAGTGATCATTTAAAACTCCTTTAGGATTACCTGTTGAACCGGATGTATATATCGCATAGGCTATGTTTGCGCCCGAAACAGTTCTCTGTATTGCTGGAATTTTAGAGTTGCTTTTTTCTTTTTCAAATATTTCTAATACGGCATCATCTATGCAGATCTTATAACTGCTATCGCTTTTTATATATTCTAATCGAGTCTCAGGATAATGCGTATCTATTGGAACATATCCTGCTCCGGATTTTAAAACCCCCAAGATAGCTATCAACATTTTTTGACTGCGCTCTAGTTTTATACCCACTAAATCATTTGACTGAACTTCAAAATTTTCGCATAAGTAATAGGACAACTGATCTGTAAGAACATCCATTTGCTGATAACTAATAATTGCATCTTGATAGCTCACTGCTGTTCGATCCGGAAATTCTGAAACACATTCTTTAAATAAATCTAATACTGTTTTATCCTCTTCATACTTAACTGCAGTAGCATTGAATACATTCAATATTAAATCGCGATCATCAATCGATAAATTTGTTTCACTCAATTTTTGATTTGGTAAATTGAGATAAATTGATAAAATTTCATCAATTAAACTATGAATTTTCTCTAGTGTAATATCTAATTTCAAACCTCTTTTTAGTGCATAGCCTAATTTTAATTCGTGTCCGGAAAGGTTGATATTCAAATCAAAAACAGTATTAGTTGCTTCAAAAGACTTTACATTGAAATCAAACTCCCGAGATTTAACAAATGATTCATCTGTTTCCAACTCTAATTCATTGTAAACATGAAAATCGACATAATTAACCAACACATCAAAAAATGGTGAACCTCCCAGAGTTTCCTCATTTGTTATCTTTGAAATCTCATATAATGTTAACCGCTCATTTTTCTTAATAGCCGTTAATTGATTTTCTGTATTTCTAAAATAATCAGACCATGTTAAATTATGAGAATTCTCCAATCTGTTTCTAACTGGTATAGTATTCAAAAAACAACCTAAGATTTTCTCTCCATCCTCAATTACAGGTCGATTATTGGTGACCATTCCTATTACAAAGTCTTCTTCATAATTCATAATTTTAAGAACATGAATAAAAGCTGCATAAATTGCTGTTTTTATAGAAACACCGTCTTTTTTACATTTTTCCTCTAATTTGTATTTGAAATCAAAATCATAGACTTTTTCAAAATGTTCATTGGCATTTTCACTTTTAAATATATCCAGGCGCTTATAATCTGCTAACTCTTCTTGCCAGAAGCTGATATTCTCCTGATTGTTTTTTTCATATAATTCTTCAATTATAGCATCTCTGTTTGTAGATTTTAACTTTTCGAATTTAGGAGTAGTACTATTGGTCAGATCTCTATAAATTTGGAATAATTCAGTGTTTAGAGTAGCCATACTCCATCCATCTAAAATGGCATGATGAAACTGGAATAAAAATATAGTTGCTGTTTCATTAATTTGAAATAAACTAATACGCCAAAGTAAGCCTGATTCCATGCTAAACGTATTTTGTCTCTCCGATACCATATATCTTTTGATATAATCCTCTTTTTCTTTAGTCCCAAGCTCCTTAATATCTTGATAATCTATAGCGAATTCTATTTCCTTTTCTACTATTTGTACTTCATATTCATAAGTTGTCAGATCAAACCTTGATCTCAATGAAGCATGTTTCCAAATTAATATTGAAAATGCTTCTTTAAATCGTTCTGTGTTGACAGTCGGAATTTGGAAAACAAATTGGTCGTGGTATATTCCTGTTCCGGAATTTAAACTAGAAAGAATTACCATTCCTTTCTGTATATCGCTCATCGGGTAAACATCTTCAATTGTTTCCGCGCAAGAAATTTCAGTCAGCACCTTTTCCTTTATAAGGTCAATTTTATCCTCAATCTCTTTTTTAGTGAATTGCTTATGTTTAGAGGAATAAACATCTTTTTCAATCTGAGTACGTAATGCCTCAACTGTATTAAATTCATACAATTGAGCAATCGTTAAACTCACATCGAACTTCTTATTAATTTTACTAATCAATCGGATGGACAGAATCGAATCTCCTCCTATCCAGAAAAAATTATCCCGAATACCAATTTTATTCTGCTTTAAAACTTCTTCCCATATCGATACCAGTTCAGATTCCATCTCATTTCTAGGGGCTTCATAACTTGAAACAGCTGTCTCTTCTTTTAGATCTGATAAGGCTTTTCTATTTAATTTTCCACTGTTGGTTAATGGAAAACTATCCAACTCTATAATCCGGCTTGGGATCATATAATCCGGTAAACTATCTTTTAGGTGGTCAAATAACAGTTCTTGGGTATATCCTGATTTTGAAATAACATAAGCTACCAGATATTTACGAAGAGTCGAATCACCTTTTACCAATACGGCAACATGCTCTACATAATCGAATTCTTGAATCCTGGTTTCTATTTCGCCTAATTCTATCCTGTTTCCTCGAATTTTAACTTGATTGTCAATCCTTCCCAGATAAGAAATCTCTCCATTTGGAAGCCATTTTGCTAAATCTCCTGTGCGATAGGCGCGCTTCTGGTTATTAAATGGACTAGGTATAAATCTATCGGAATTTAATTCCGGATTATTCAGATAGCCTCTGGCTACCTGAATCCCTTCAATAAGAAGTTCTCCGGGGATTCCTACAGGTTGCAATGACATTTGCTTATTTACGATATAGATTTTTGTGTTAGCTACCGGTTTTCCTATAGTAACTCCTTCTCTTTTTGTATCTACTTCTGTTAAATCAATTGAAGTAACATCGATAGCAGCTTCTGTTGGTCCATATAAATTATGAATTCGAACCCAAGGTAATTTTTGCTTAAACTCTTCAACCATGACTCCCGGTAAAGCCTCTCCGCTACAAACCACATGACGCAAGCTTTTGCATTTTGAAGGATCTAATTCTTCCAGAAAAATGCCTAACATCGAAGGCACAAAGTGCATAACTGTAACTTGTTTTTCTGCTATTATTTCCTGAAGATATGCAGGGTCTTTATGTCCCTCAGGTTGAGCAAAAACTAATTCACATCCGGTTATAGAAGGCATTAAAAGCTCCCAAACGGAAACATCGAAAGTATAGGGCGTTTTTTGTAAAATAACATCCTTTGAGCTAATTTTAAGATCATCCCGCATCCATAACAACCTGTTATATAATCCTGAGTGATCATTTAAAACTCCTTTAGGATTACCTGTTGAACCGGATGTGTATATCGCATAGGCTATGTTTGAGCCCGAAACAGTTCTCTGTACTGCTGGAATTTTAGAGTTGCTTTTTTCTTTTTCAAATATTTCTAATACGGCATCATCTATGCAGATCTTATAACTGCTATCGCTTTTTATATATTCTAATCGAGTCTCAGGATAATGCGTATCTATTGGAACATATCCTGCTCCGGATTTTAGAACCCCCAAGATAGCTATCAACATTTTTTGACTGCGCTCTAGTTTTATACCCACTAAATCATTTGACTGAACTTCAAAATTTTCGCATAAGTAATAGGACAACTGATCTGTAAGAACATCCAGTTGCTGATAACTAATGATTGTATCTTGATAGCTCACTGCTGTGCGATCCGGAAATTCTGAAACACATTCTTTAAATAAATCTAATACTGTTTTATCCTCTTCGTAATTAACTGCAGTAGCATTGAATACATTCAATATTAAATCGCGATCATCATCTAATAGGCAATCAATTTCGGTTAAATATTTATTCTCCAGTGTTGCAAATTGTTCAATAACGTTAAATAAATGACGTGATAATTTTTCTATTGATGCTGCGTCATATTTCTCACTATTGAACTTAAAATCAATCCGCATGGAGGTCGTCGATGGCAACACCATAAGATTAAAATCATAATTTGTTTGTTCAAAGACCTCGATAGCTTCAACAAATAAGTTCTGATCTGATTCGTCACTCCTATTAATCAAGCTGGCACTTTCTTTTACAGCCTCTTGAATTGGGAAGTTCTCGAAAATCATAATGTGATTAATCAATTCGGTACCTAGTTCGCTTTGAGATTGCACTTTTGCTAAATTTTGATAATGATGTGCATTACTATCAATTGCCATTTGTTGCATTCTTTTTAGAAGCGTAAGCGGAGTATCCTTTTCTTGGTGTTTTATTCGGATTGGGATCGTATTAATAAACAATCCTATCATATCCTCAATTTCACTTAAGTCTGCAGGTCTGCCAGATACTACAGCTCCGAAAACCACATCATTTGTATTATTGTATTTTGATAATAAATATCCCCAAACAGATTGTAAAAAAGTACTCTGTGTAATAGCGGCTGAATTACATAAAGTTTGCATTTTTGTAAATAACTCTCCTTCGATCTTTAAGGATTGTGTCCCTTCTGTATAAGTACTTTGTGCTAAATCTTTAACAAAAGGTAGAATTGCCACAGTGTTATAATCTTCCAGATAGTTTTTCCAGTATCCCATCGATTCATCCGTGTCTACAGACCTCAACCAATGTATATATTCTGAATATGGCTTTGGTTCTGCCAGATTAACAGCACTATTTCCACTAATACCCATTAATAACTGATTAAAATCATTAATCAATATACTCATACACCATCCATCCATTAATATGTGATGATGACTCCATACAAACTCATAATAATTATTTCCTAAATCAAGTACTTTTAATCGCATTAATGAACTATCGGAAAGTATAAAGCCTTCCTCTCTGTCTTTCAACTTAAATTGCTTAACATAGTCATCAATATTCCTTTCTTTTATAGAAGCAGGCAGCTTTTCAAAATAAAAATTTGCCGCTACTTCTTTTCGAACTACTTGTAGTGGTATGTCAGTTATATTATTTATAAAACCCGTTCTCAGTACCGAATGTCGTTCAACTAATTTTTTATAGGCTTCATGAACTTCACTAATCTCTATATTTTTTATTTGCAATCTGTAAGATATTTGCTCAAAATATAACGAATTCGACTTGCTGGTTAGCCAGTGATAATAGATACCTTGTTGCAATGGCGAAAGCTCATATACATTTTCTATAGTTTGCGTTGACTTAATCTGACTTAATTCATTCACTGTTAATTCTTTGAACAGCAAGTCCGAAGGTGTTTTATAGGTTTCGTTTTTCTTTGATACCTTCTCAATTAACAATAATAATTTTTCTTGATAAGCCTCTGATAATTTTTTAATTGTATCGTGAGAATACATCAAATCAGAGTACATTATAGTCATAGAAAGTTTTCCCGACTCTGTAGATCCTGTAATACTTAAAAGAGAAATATCTGAATTTTCTTTTGCAATGTTATCCCCAATAGATTCGGAGGAATAACTAAAATCAGATTGAAAATTTTCTGAGAAAGAGTTGTCAAAATCTCCCAAATAATTAAACGATATGGATGAATTTATTTCCAGCGCTCCATAGTCCTCATTCAAGTATTTTAAAATCCCAAAACCTATTCCTTTGGCAGGTATTTTTCTAATATTTTCTTTTACTTTTATTAGGCTATCTATATCTTCCTCTGTATTTGTAATGTCTAATATTAAAGGATATTCTGTTGTAAACCAACCAATGGTTCTGCTAACATCTATATCTTCAATTATATCTTCTCTTCCATGGCCTTCCATCTTAATTATGGTACGATCCTGTTCAAACACTTCTTTTATGGCCAATGCTAAACCCGTTAACAATACATCATTGATTTCTGTTGTATAAACCTTATGAAATTTGGTTTGTAGCAACTCCGTTGTTTGTCTGTCTAAGCTAAAAGTGAACTGATTCTCCAGGGCTGCAGCGCTCTCATTGATTTTATAATCTGTTTTTATTCGAGCTGCTTTTTCTTGACTTAATGTAGACCAATATGATGCTTCATTAATCATTTTTTTACTATAGGCATGTTTTTGTTGTGATAATGCCCATTGTTGAAATGAATTTGTTTTTAATGGCAATACTAACTTTTCATTTTTTTCTGCCTGATTGTACAGTGTTAATAAATCTTCAATTAGAATTCTCCACGAAACAGCGTCTATTACTAAATGGTGCACTATTATTGCCAGTCTGTCCCCGTCATTCATTTTGAAATGTGCCACTTTAAGTAACGGACCATTAGTAAGATTAAATGATTTTTGCAGCTTTTCAGACACAGCAGTCATTTCGTCTAATGGGTTTTCATAAGTCGTCAGATCATGATCAATTACTGTATAATCTCTTACATCAAAGGGATTATTGTATTGTATCCTTTTTCCATTCTCTTCTTTAAAGACGATTCGCAAGGCATCATGATGCTCCAATAACTTATGGATACAATCTTGTAATACGATGCTTTTTATTCTTGACTCACTTTTTAACAGTACTGACTGATTGTAATGCTGTGGCGCATTAACGTTAGGGTTTTCGAAAAGATAATGTTGTATAGGAGTTAAAGGAGATTCTCCTACAACCTCTTTTTGATTAATTATGGTTACACTTGAAGTTAAAAGCAATGCTAAATTCTCAATAACAGGATTCCTTAATATTTGCTCGACTTTTAGAGTGTACCCAGCTTGTTTTAATCTGGAAACTATTTGAATAGATTTTATAGAATCACCTCCTAATTCATAAAAACTATTCTTGACACTAATTTGTTTATGTTTTAACACTTCTTGACATATCGTCACTAAAACTTCCTCTTTTGTGTTTCTGGGAGCTATATAATCAACTTTTACTGATAATTGATTTTCATGAAGTTGTTGCAACTTTTTAGTATCAATTTTACCATTAGGTGTAAGTGGAAATTTCTCAAATTGCTGATAGTGTGCGGGAATCATGTAATTAGGTACTCTATCGATCAGGAAATTCCTTATTTCTGCTACATTGAATGCTCTATCTGCAACAATATAAGCGAATAGCTCCTCTTGATTTGCAACTCCTTTTTTTACTAACACAACTACTTCCCGGATACCTTCAATCTGTCTTATATAAGATTCTATTTCTCCAAGCTCAATTCTATATCCTCTAATTTTTACCTGATTATCTGCTCTTCCAAGAAATTCAATATTGCCGTCATACAACCATATCGCTACATCTCCTGTTCTATATAATTTTACTCCTTTTTCAAATGGACTCTCTATAAATTTTTCTGAGGTCAGTTCTGGCCTGTTTAAATATCCTTGTGCTACACCTTCTCCCGAAATATATAATTCACCTATAGCTCCTTTAGGGATAAGTCTTTGCTCCTTATTTAACAGGTAAACTTTGGTGTTACCAATAGGTTTCCCTATGGTAGAAATGACAGGCTCATTCCTACTATATTTGTATACAGAGCTCCAGACGGTGCATTCAGTAGGTCCATATTCATTAAATAAAGTACAATCGCTTAATGTTTTAACCGCATGAAATTCGTCAACCAATGAGGTATGACATAATTCTCCTGCTACAATGATTTCTTTTAAATCATTGTTCATTTGCGAAAGAGGTTGCAATAATATTTTAAGATAGGAAGGCACAGTTAAAAAGTGACTTACCTTTTCTTTCCGAATGAAATCTGTTAGGTATTCAATATCCTCTAACATATCTGCGGGAGGTATACATAATTTACCTCCAACACTGAGTGTTCCAAAGATCCCAGCTATAGAACTATCAAAAGCAATAGAAGATAAGAGTAAAAAAGCATTTACTTTTTCATAAGCTTGTATTCTTGCATTATTAGAATGCATTAAATTTTTATGTGAAATTAAAACCCCCTTTGGTTTTCCTGTAGAACCGGAAGTATATATAACATAAGCCAAATCTGAAGGTTTGATATTTAATATCCTATTTTCATCAGAATAAGATGTTTTTCTTGTAATAAATTCTTCTATTACCTTATCATCTATTATTACTTTACATTGAGCATCATTTTCAATAAAATCAATCCTTTCTACGGGATAATTAACATCTATTGGAACATAAGCTCCATTTGCCTTTAGTGCTGAAAAAATAGCAATTATAGCCCAATGCCCCTGAGCTAATTTTATTCCGATAAAATCATTTGGCTGAACATTAAATTGCTCAATCAAATAGCTTGAAAATTGATTCGAAATTTTATTGAATTCACTATAATTAAGTTTAGTATCTTTATCAGATATAGCCATTTCATCAGGAAATTCTTTGGCTATTTCCTCTATTACATCCACTATTGACTTACTTAAAGTAGATTTGTTTTTTACGTTGTTAAATAGGACTAATTGCTCATTTTTTTCTTCGGCACTTAAAAAATCAAGCTTTTCTATTGGATCATTGGAGCATACTACTATTTCTGAAATTCGTTTGAAATGACCTATCAGTGTCTTAATCATGTCCTCTTCATACAAATCTGTATTATAAACTGCTTTTAAAAACAGGTGCCCATCTGTTTCTGAAAAGTGAAATTCTATATCAAATAATGCTTTGCACAGGTTTTTACTTTCTATATCGATACTGTTTTTTTCTTCAAAGATCTCTCCTGTATCATCATCGGTGTTTTGAAGAATTAACATGATATCAAAAAGAGGACTACGACTAACATCTTTTGTTAAATTTAAATCCTCAATTAATAAATCAAAAGGATATTCTTGATGCAGAAATGCTTGCAACGTGTTCTTTTTAACTTCTTCATAAAATTCTTTAAACGAATGCTGAGCGTCAATTTTATTTCGGAGTGCCAAAGTATTTACGTAAAAACCTATTTGGTTTTCTAAAGCCGCATGGTTTCTACCAGCAACAGGAGCCCCAATTACGATATCATTTATATTCGTGTAGCTATAAATTAATACATCTAATATTCCCAGTAAGGTTATAAAAAGACTGCCTTTGTTATCGTTAGAAAATTGCTTTAATTTTTCTGTTAAAGGTTTTGATAAATATGTTTCTATTGACGCACCATTATGTGTTTTTAATAATGGTCTTTTTTTACTTGAAGGCAAATTAATTCTTGGTAACTCTTCAAAGAAAACACTTCCCCAATAGTCTTTATGGGTAGCATCAGGTTTTGCTAATTGTTGTAGCTGCCATTCTGCATAATCTTTGTATTGAATTTCCATCTTTTCAATTTCATTCTCTCTCCCAGATGCGTATAACTTATAATGATTTAAAACATCTTTAGCTAATACGCCCATAGACCATCCATCACTTATAATGTGATGCATATTATAATAAAAGGTATATTCATTACCGGAAGTTTTGAAAATTGAAACTCTCAATAGTGGTCCATTTTCTAAATCAAACTTCTTATATGAATCTTCTTGTATATAATCTGTTATGATTTTTAATTGATCCGGCTTATCACTAAAATCCTTGTAATTGATAACAAAATTGAGTTCTGTAACAGGCAAAACCCATTGACGAATTTCATCATTATCGTTTTTTCTAAATACGGTACGTAATATTTCATGCTTTTCAATTACGGAGACTATTGCTTTTTTGAATTTTTCAATATCATAATCCCCTTTTAATTCAATCGATGCAGGCATATTATAAGCTTCAGAAACGCCTTCAAATTGAGATGAAACCCAAAGCCTCTTTTGAGAATGCGATAAGGCATAACTTTCCTGAGTTTCAATTTTTTTGATTTCTTCAAACTTTTTAGCTGAAGCATATTTTTTAAAGTAGGCTACTAACTCTGCTTTGTGTTCTTTTAATTTTGAAATGATGTTGGGGTCCAATTGATCCCCGTCAAAACTGATTTGCAAATCATCACCATCTAAGGTTAAGCTTATTTGATGATCGGTAATTTCTTTTATTAATTCAATTATTTCCATAATTTATATCTTAATCATATTAGTTTTTGCTGTTTGAACATTCAAAATCTTGGTCGCCAAATCGATCTCCATTGCAATCATTTTTACCGTTGCTTTCTGATAAAAATCCTGTAAGTCTAATAGAATACTGTATTGTTTTTCAATTCGTTTTATAAAAATCATGGCTTTTAGGGAATCTCCTCCTAACTCAAAGAAATCATCTGTGATTCCGACTTTTTCATAATTAAAAAAATCTTGTATCATCTCGCACAATTCCGCTTCCAATTTGGTTTCAGGGGCGGTATAGGCGGTCACTACGACTGGACGTTCTATAGTATTTTTAGTAGTTAATACTGGATCTTCCGTTTTCTTAGATTCAGCTATAATATGATTCAGATCACGGTGAGACAGTATTAAACTCGAAATATTTTTGGTCAAAAATGAGTTTTTGAACACCGTAATAATTTCTTCATCGGTTAATTTTCTACCGGTTAAATCATCCAAATAAACCGTGATCCAGTGGTTCAGTTCATCGCTCTTATGTTCTTTGAATAAGGTGGTATAAATTTCAGATAAAACACCCGATCTGTATTTTGAGCCTTCTATTATGGAAGAAAGTCTTAGAGGAAACCAAACAAAATCTATATTTATGTTTTTAATAGCTTCGTAAAGATTGTCAATAAACCTAGTTTTAATCTTAACTTCAGTCGCCAAATCAGCTACATCTAATGGCTCTAAATCTACTTGATCGTTCCATAGTTCAGGATTGCATATTATTCCGGAAATACTGTCATGTTCTTTAAGAATGAATTCAATAGTTTCTTTAAATTGTTTTGGACATTCTAAATTGGTCTGATATTTTATTACATTTTCAGCTATTGAGTCCTCATTAGCGGTCGTATTACCGCAAAGCAATAAAACGTTGCTATTATTTGATAAAGAGGAGAGATGATCCACAATCGGTTTCACAATACCGGCTGTAGAGTGAATTACCAAATAATTTTTCTCTCCTTCAAATTCCGTACTTTTTTTAGTACTGTTTAATTTTATATTTTCAAAAAAGGGTACCCAACGATTGTTGTTTCTATAGGCTACAGTGCTATCTTTTTCGTTAAATATTAGATCATTAACAATATTTTCAATCAGTACCGGATCATCCTGATCCTGATCTGCGTCTAGTATATAATTCGTAAACAGCCTTTCTTTTCTATCAAATAAATCCGCCATTTTTATTGCGAAGTCCATTGAAATACTGCTTACTTCATTTCCTAAAACTCTAGTATTGAACTTAGATAAGAAAGTTACTTTTATTGAAAATTGATTTACTGATTCATACAAGAACTTTATAGGATTGTAGTTTACATCCCCTTCCTTTGGAGTATCAATCAACCAGTTATATATGACATTTATAACTTTAATTTTCTTTGCTTTTAAATCAGCAAACAGCTCCTGAAAATTAGTACTGTTATTAGGGTCAATGCTATAAATACCTGAATCCGACTTTACAAACGAAGATCCTTTAGTAACCATAACGATCTCATTACCCAGCGATAGCATTTGATTTTCTATAGCTGTTATGGTTTTTCCACTATTTGAAAAGATCAGATAAACTCCTTTTTCTTCAGATTTTTTTTCTGAGCTCTCGATTAACGATTTTTTCCAATTGTTTATATAATAGGAATTGAAAATGCTTCTTTCCGCATTTTTAAAAGCGCCTCCATTATTCATCAATTGGGTAATCGGACTTACTTTAACCGGTAATGTTGTTTTGTCAAATACATAAGTAGGAGCCGGTATTTTATAATGTTTTTGATAATCATAATAGGCTTCCCAGTCAACCTCAATTCCGTGTTCCCAAATACGGCCTAGAGACTCGTTAAAAAACTGATAATCATTGACATCATTTTTTATATGCCTAATTGAATGAATAGCTGTTTGATCCGAATTATAATATTGATTTTGTTTCAGAAAAGAAGTCAAAGTATGACCAGGGCCAATTTCTATATAGAGGCCATCTCCTTTTTGTAATAAATAATTTATACCGTCAAAGAAGTTCACTGTCCCTCTTAAATGAGCCACCCAATATTTTGCTGAAGTCGCGTCCTCTTTGGTTATTTCTTCACCTGTCAGATTAGATACAAATGGAAATTTAGGGAACGAAAGCGTGACTTTTTTAATAATTTCTTCGTACTCTTCCAAAATACTATCCATCATATCGGAATGAAAAGCATGAGAAGTTTTTAATGGCACATAACTTATGTTATTTTCACCCAGTATTTCCGTAAACTCTGAAATAGCCTTTTTTGTTCCGGATGCCACAAATGAATTTGCCGTATTTATGGCAGCAATAGACACGTTTTTTGGAAGTAAAGGCTTAATCTCAGCTAGATTTACCCCAATACCAATCATATCACCTTCTTCAATTTTTGCCATTAACTCAGCTCTTTTTGTCACTACATACAGAGCGTCTTCAAATGAAAAAACCTCGCTGATGCAAGCCGCTACGTATTCTCCTAAACTATGCCCTATCATACTGTCAGGTGTAACACCTAATCTTATATAGAGTTTTGCAAAAGCGTATTCTACTAAAAATAATAATGGCTGTGTATAAAAAGTATTATTAATTAGTTCTTTGTTAGCGGTTTCACTGTCGGTATATCCTAAGATTATACTGTAGTCTATTCCGGTTAATTTGGTTATTATTTTAAATCCTTTGTCAATTATTGATTGAAAGAAAGGATTATTTAAATACACTTCTTTAGCCATCAGAAAATACTGGCTGCCTTGACCGGAAAACATGAAAACAATCTTTTTTTTCCTGTTATTGCTAAGCTCCTTCTCCGGAACTGTATCAAACTGAATCAATTGATTTATCGCTTCTTCTTTATTTTTACAAACAATATAATTTCTGTATCTGAAATCTTTACGCCCCGTGTTTAGCGTATAGGCCAGAGCAGGAATCTTAATCTCTTCATTCTTTTCTAAAAAATTTCTGAGCGTTTTTTCATAATTTTTAAGAGCTGTTTTTGTTTTAGCAGAAAAAGTAATCAGCTGGTACGAGTTTGAATCGAAATTCTCTTTTAATTCCGGAGCTTCTTCCAGAACAACATGGGCATTTGTGCCTCCAATACCGAAACTACTTACGCCGGCATTTAATAATTGATCCTGATTAGACACCCACTTTTGCAGTTTATCATTTACATAAAAAGGCCCGGATTCAAAATTGATTTCAGGGTTTGCTTCATTATAATTTATAGAAGGAGGCAGCATCTTATTTTTAAGTGACAAAGCCGTTTTTATAACCCCGACAATTCCTGCAACCGCATCAAGATGACCCAGATTTGATTTAACAGAACCAATGGCGCAAGAATGGTTTTTATTATAATTAAATGCTTTGTTTAAAGCCTCTATTTCAACAGGATCTCCTAATTTAGTTGCTGTTCCATGTGCTTCTATGTAACTAACATCTTCAGGGGTTATTCCGGCAAAACTATGGGCTAATTTGATACAATCGGCTTGACCATTAACACTTGGCGCTGTATATCCTACCTTTCTTTTACCATCATTATTTACCGCAGTTGCTCTGATAACGGCATAAATATGGTCCTTATCATTTAGAGCATCTTCCAGTCTTTTTAAAACGACAACACCCACGCCCTCTCCAAAAGTAGTACCGGAGGAATCTTTGTCGAATGTTCTACAGTGACCGTCATTTGAAAATATTAAATCATCTTCATACAAGTATCCATACTCCGTTGTCGTATTAATGCTCACCGCACCAGCCAAAGCAGTTGAACATTCTTTTAATAATAAACTTCTACAGGCAATATGCAATGCTGTTAAGGCACTTGAACATGCTGTATTTATATAAAAACTAGGCCCTTTAAAATTTAGGCTATATGAAATTAAAGTACTGATGAAATTCTTATCTGCGAGTCTCGCTGTCATAAAAGAACCTACAGCATTATTTGGATTTAATAGCGTTTCAGCTCTCCAGTTTAAGTTATCTGATGCAGATAAATACAACCCTATTTTTTCTTTATATTGATCCAGATTATAGCTTGCATCTTCTAATGCCAACCAAACATGTTCGTGCATGATTCTTATTTGGGGATCCATAAGTTCTGCTTCTTCTTTTGTGTATCCAAAAAAAGAATAATCAAAGCTTTCAGAATTGTCAATAAAGGCGCTTGATTTGATATAATTAGGGTTTTTTAACAACTCTTTGCCTATGCCCAATTTTTCTAATTCTTCATCGTCATAAAAATGAATCAGTTCCTGCCCCTTTACAAGATTATTCCAAAAAGCTTCAATGTTTTCTGATTTATGAAACTTACCGGACATTCCAATAATTGCAATATCTTTTTTTCTTACACTATTTAATTTACTTTCCATTATTAGAAGAAGGTCTTTATAAAAATTAATTTATCAACAGATAAAATCTACGATGCACGTTTACTATTATTGGTTTGCTCTGACTCGCAAAATTGCTCCTATAGAAAATCTATAATTTCATCTATTTCATCAGAAAAAGAAGCTTTCTCATTCTCCGTTTCATCTTCTGATTGATGGAATACATTCTCCATTAAGTCACTTATATTAGAATATTGAAATAATAAAACCGGTTTAATAGTGGTATTAAACTGTGTATTAATCTCATTCAAAATCTTTATAAGTTTGATAGAATTTGCTCCGAGGTCGAAGAAGTTATCGTGAATTCCTATTTCCTGATGGCTTCTTTCTAGTTCCTTCGCTAAAATCTGAACTAATTTTTGTTCTGTTTCATTTCTGGCCGCTACATAATTTTCATTTGTAACAACCTTATATTCCTTAGGATCCGGAAGATCTTTATGGCTTATTTTTCCATTTGTGGTTAGAGGAAAACCATCTAATTGAACAAAATAGGAAGGGATCGCATAATCCGGTATTCTGCTGGCAAGGTATTTTCTAAGGTCCGAAGCATTTTGTACTTTACTCGAAACGAAATAGGCAATCAATTCATTTTCAGATTCATTATTTTTATTCACAACGACAGAAACCTCTTCGATATCCTCTTTATCAATTAAATAATGCTCTATTTCTTCTAATTCTATTCGATGCCCTCTAATTTTAACCTGGTTATCTTTTCTACCTAAATAAATTAAATCTCCAGTTTCTACCCATTTAACTAAATCTCCCGTTTTATATAGTCTAATGTTACCAATTGATTCTATTTCCTGTGTCACAAACTTTGTATCGGTAAGCGCTATATTATTAAGATAGGCTCTTGCCAATCCTTCGCCATAAACATGTAATTCTCCAACTACTCCAAAAGGGACTATTTGTTGAAATTTATCTAATACCAAACAGCCTAACGTAGGTATCGGTTGCCCGATATTACTTTCGATTGAAGCAATTTCTTTTTTAGTTATTTCCTTATAAGTGACATGCACGGTTGTTTCTGTAATACCGTACATATTGATTATTTTACAATCAGGGAAATGGTTTTTCCATGTTTTTAAAGAGGATGTTATCAAAGCTTCCCCTCCGAAAATAAGATATCGGGTACTAAAAGATTTATCTGAGCCTAAAACTATTTTTTGAAGATGTTTAAAAGCTGTTGGCGTTTGATTCAATACAGTTACACCTTGCTCAGCCAAAAAGTTAGAAAAAGCATTAAAATCTTTTGTATCCTCTTTTGTCACAACTGCCAGTTTACCACCGAAAAATAAGGCTCCAAAAATTTCCCAAACTGAAAAATCAAAATAATAGGAATGAAAAAGACACCAAACGTCATTTTCGTTGAAATCGAACTGAAAGTCTTTGTTGTAAAATAATCGAACGACATTGCGGTGTTCTATTAAAGTACCTTTAGGATTACCTGTTGTTCCTGAGGTGTAAATAACATAGGCTAAGTTATTTGGATTGATTTTTCTACTAAAACCAGTCTTGGTATAGTGGTCTTTCTTGTTTTCGAATTCGGTAACTACAGCACCATCGATACATAATTTTATACCGCTGTCTTTTTTAATATAATCCAATCGCTCCGTTGGATAATCGATTCCTAAAGGCAGATAGGCAGCACCGGTTTTTAATATCGCCAGTATTGCTATTACCACCCATTGGCTTCGCTCCAGTAACAGACCTACTAAATCTTCTTGCTGAATAGTATTATTGTCAACTAAATACTGCGCAAACTGATTTGATATTTCATCTAATTCTTTATAGGTGTAAGAGAAATTCTCATACGTTAAAGCAATTCTCTGCGGATGTTTTAAAGCTTGCTCATTGAATAAATCAATTATTGTTTTTTCATTAGGGAAAGGGGTATCTGTTTTGTCAAAAAGAGTAACTAACAGATTCTTTTCAGATTTGCTCAAATAATTCAATGCCTTTATTGAAACATTTGGTGTCAGGATACTGTTTTCAGCCAATTGAATAAAATGCATCATTATTCCGGACATAGTGGCTTTACTATAAACATCGGTATTATAGTTTAGTTTAAAAAGCAACTTATCGCCAATTTCGGCAAAATTTATTTCCAAATCCATTTTAGATAACTCTTCTCCTTTATCTACAATAACATTTGCCTCAATAGTATGTCCCCCTTTAATTTTATCGCCGGTATTCTGAAGCGCCATCATCATATCAAAAATGGCACTTCTACTGATATCTCTTTTGGTATTCAAATCATTTAAAATCTGATCAAACGGGTATTCCTGATGTGAGAAAGCACTTAATACTTGCTCTTTGGTTTTCTTGTAATGGGTTAAGAAATTATCTTCCGGATTAATTTTGTTTCTCAACACCAACGTGTTAACATAAAATCCTATTTGATTTTCCAGATCTATGTGGTTTCTACCAGCCACCGGAGTACCAATAAGAAGGTCCTCATGTCCCGTATATCTGTAAACCAAAGCATTCCAAAGTGCTAACAGGCTTATAAATAAACTGCCTTCCTGGTCTTTCGTAAAAAGCTTTAGAGAATTAGTTAACTCACTTGATAAATAGACCTCTAAAGTATTTCCTTTTTGAGTTTTTAATGGCGGTCTTGTTTTGCTACTTGGTAAGTCTATTATTGGCAACTCTCCCGACAACACCTCTGACCAATATTTTTTATGCCCTTCCTTTTCCGGTTTATTCAATCCTTCCAGTTGACTGGCTGCATAGTCTTTGTACTGAATTGACAGTGGCGATAATTGTACTTTTTCTTTGGTCGTAAATGCTTTATAAAATGACATTACATCGTTTGCTAATACGCCCATAGACCAACCATCACCAATAATATGATGCATATTGTAATGAAAAACGTATTGATCTACTGCAGTCTTAAGTATTGCGGCTCTTAATAAAGGCCCTTTTTCCAGATTAAATAGTTTCAATTTATCTTCTTGAATATAAGAGGATACAGCATTCATTGGCTGTTCTTCACCTGAAAAGTCTTCATATCCAATAAAAAAATCTACCTCGTCCTTATTCAAAACCCATTGCGATATTTGCTCTTTACTGTTCTTTTTAAAAACGGTTCTTAAAATTTCATGGCGTTCTATAACTGCAAATACGGCCTCTTGAAAAAGCTTTATGTCATAGTCTCCTTTTAATTCTACCTGCTGCGTTATATTATAAGAGGACAAGCCTTCTTCGAATTGATCTAATACCCAAAGACGCTGTTGTGATGAAGATAACGGATACCCATCAATTGATACCGATACCGGAGCAATTGCCAATGCTACATCACTCGTTGTTTTTTGCTCTTTTAAGTATTGAACTAAAGCTTCTTTATCTTTTTTGATTCTGGAAATAAGCTCTTGCGGTATTTCCTGATGGTTAAATTTTAGTTTTAAATCCTCCCCGTCTAATGAAATATAAATTTCATTTTCTCTTAATTCTTTTAATAAATTTTTCATTGCTTAGCCTCAAATTATCAATTGATTAACCTGTATTTTATCTTCTTGTAACCATTTCTTTTCTTCTATTAACAAGGAAAGGTCGTATACCGTTTTATTTGAAAAGATCTCCGCAATTGTAATTGCGATACCTGTTTCTTTCTTCAAAATATTAATCAGCACCATCGCCTTCAATGAATCCCCTCCTAATGAAAAAAAGTCATCTTGTGTTCCAACTCCTTTTAAACCAAATAAATCCTCAAAGATTTTAACCATTTGAGATTCCTTTTCCGTTTTGGGTTCGGCATAACTGGTTTTAAGTGTTTTCCTGTTTATTTCAGCATTCAGTATCGACTTAACTTCCTTTTTAATGGCACTTACTGGATTGTGAATATCTCTTTTGGAGACTATAATTTGTTTTATATCCTCATAAATAAATGAGTTATGAAAAGTTGTCACTACTTCTTTTTGATTGATCCAGGGTTCTTCTTCTTGTACTCTATCCAGATTTATAATAGACCAATTGGCTTTTGCTTTTTGCAGTACTATACTATCCATTAATGCAGAGGCAGAAGCATATGCGCCATAAGAAATTCCACCTAAAAAAGAAGACAAGCTTGATATCACTTTTACAAAATCTACTTTTCTGTCTCTGGTAATTCTTTCAATATTTAAAAATCCGTTTACTCTTGGTGAAAAATGCTTTTCTATAATATTATCTGTAATCGTATTTACTAATGCAATTTCTGTGATATCAATATTCCTTGCCATATGAACAATCCCATCAATAGTTCCATGTTCACTTTCGATACTTTCAAATGCCAGTAAAAAACTTTCATAATCCGCTATATCAACATGCAGGGAAGTGATGGTCCCTGAATACTCTTTTAGTTTTTCATATAATTGTTTCTGCTTTTTATTCCATTGCTGGGGAAATGCATTAGACAAGATTATTACATTAGCTTGGTACTCTTTTAAGAGGTGAGAGGCCAAAGCATATTCAATATCGTCTAACATTCCGATGATCAAATAATTCCCCTTTTCTTTTATGATTGGGGCTCTGTATTTATCCTTTTGCCCTATCTCTAAAGATTCGTAATTCGGTATCCATCTGCGCCCATTTCTAAAGGCTACCTTATAATATTTGGTTTCCATTTCCAACTCGCCGGATACTTCGAAGACTGATTTTTCGAGTTCATCATTTACATCAATATCAATAGAAGTGGCATATATATTGACAAACTCCTGAGTTAAAACGTTTAACATAGTCTCCGTGTGCTGATTGATGTTAGTGCTGTTTTCTGCTCCGGTAACTGTATTATTTTTATCATTAATTACAGCTATTTTCTTAGGTTCCGTTATTTCGTCTAACTTAAAAGCTTTAATTATTGTTTGAATAGTATTAAACGTAAGGTTATAGTCCTGATACTTTCTATGTACTTCAGTAGCATTCTTATGAGACAGCTCCCAAGCATAAATAATAAAATCGAACTTGAAATTTACTGTTCTTAAATGCGAGTTAAGCTCCTCATAATCTCCTAACACCTCAGGATTTACAATTATCTTATTAGGATTTTCCGCTTCAAATCGTTCTCCTTTGACAATTTCAATTATATGTTTTCCATCTGTCTTTAATTTTTTGATCAATTCATTGTTAAATAATGATCCATCATTAAAAAAAAGATATTTCTCGGCTTTAGAAAATAGAGTTCCTTTGTTTTTACTTCTTGGAATATATTTCCATGAAAGTATATACACGGATTCTGAAATTTCTTTTTTTCCGGGTTCCAAAGCATCTCTCTTTAGAAAATTTTCGTCTATCGTTACTTTAGACGGAACATCATAACGATCAAAATCATAGGTAGGAATTGAGAGTCTGTTCGGTTTTCCTCCCTCATAATAAACCTCCCAATTAATGTCTATTCCATTGCTCCATAACTGTCCTAAAAAATCTGCAAAATACTTGTCGTCATCTACTGTTTCTTTATGATGTTTTACGGTAGTTATTACATCGTTTTCCAAATTTATATTCTGGCTCTTTTTATAAAATGTTGCCAATGTTCTGCCAGGCCCTACTTCTATAAATAAAGAATTATTGAGAGCTATAAGCTCTTTTATTCCTTTTTCAAATTCTACTTTTTCTAATATGTGATTAGACCAATATTTTATTGAAGTGCTTTCTTCATCAGTTATAAATTTTCCGGTTATGTTAGAAATAAATGGTATTTCAGACTTTTGGAGTGTTATGCTTTCTAATTCTTTTTCAAAATCTTCCTGTATTTCATTCATCATTGTTGAATGAAAAGCATGTGATGTTTTTAATAGTACAAATGGAATTTCTTCCTCCTCTAATTGTTTTTTAACTAAAGCGATACTTGTTTCTGTACCGGAAACAACAAAAGAATCATGAGCATTTATTGCGGCAACAGAAACACCCTCAATTATTTCTTTTTTGATCTGGTTAATTGATATTCCAATGCTTAACATCTCTCCTTTTGGGACTTTTGACATTAATTCGGCTCTTTTAGCGACAATTTTCAAAGCGTCTTTAAAAGTAAAAACCCCACCAATTGTAGCTGCGACATATTCTCCCAGACTATGACCAATCATATAATTGGGTTTAACACCAATAGAAATCAGCAATTGAGCAAGTGTATATTCAAACAAAAAGAGAATCGGTTGGGTAAACAACGTTTCGTTTATTCTCGTATCTGCTACTGCGTCAGCATTAAATAAGATATTTTTATAATCAAAATCGTTAAATTCCTTTAAATACAGTAACCCCTGGTCTAACGTTTCTTTGAATAAAGGGTAGGTTTGATAAAGCTCTTTACCCATATTCACATATTGGCTTCCTTGACCGGAAAACATAAAGATTATATTATTTTTAGGAGAAAGAGCGGTTGCGAACGTATTCTTATCCTTGAGAGCTTGTATCAAATCATCGCCTTCTTTTACAATCAGGTATTTTCTAAAATCAAATTGTTTTCTTCCTATTTGTAAGGTATAGGATAAGTCTTCTATACTTAACTCTTTTTTATGCTCAATAAATTTTAAAAGCTTCTCTTCATAACGCTCCAGAGCATTTTCTGTCTGAGCAGAATATCGAACTAATTTATATTTAGATTTTACTTTTGTATTCTCATTTAGGGGTGCTTCCTGAAGAATTACATGAATATTTGTTCCGCCAATTCCCAACGAACTAACGCCGGCCGTACGAGCCTTTCCATCCACATTTTCCCATTTTTTAGAAGAATGATTGACATAGAATGGACCTTCATTAAAATTGATCGTTGGATTAGGGCTTTCATAATGTAAACTTGCCGGAATAGTTTTATGGTTTAGTGACAAAGCTGTTTTTATTAATCCTGCAATTCCTGCTGCCTCGTCGGCGTGCCCCATATTTGATTTTACCGTACCAATAGCACACTTATGGCTGGTGCTATTATTAAATGCAATATTTAGGGATTCTATTTCGATAGGATCTCCGATTTTAGTACCTGTACCATGAGCTTCTATATAAGAAATATCTTCCGGCTCAACTCCTGCTATTTTATGAGCCAACTTTATACATTCTATTTGTCCCGTAACACTGGGCATTGTATATCCGGCTTTGGCATTTCCATCGTTATTCATGGCAGAACCTTTTATAACGGCATAAATATTATCATTGTCCTTAATTGCTTCTTCCAGTCTTTTTAAAACAACTACACCGGCACCATCAGAACCAATTGTCCCCGATGATTGACTATCAAAACTTCGATTATGCCCGTCGATTGACATGATCGATCCTTCCTGATATTTATAGCCGTAATCATTTTCTGAAAGTAATCTTATACCCCCCACTACAGCAGTTCCGCATTCACTTAAAAGCAAACTGCGGCAGGCCAGATGCACCGTACTTAAGGATGTTGAGCAAGCGGTATCAATAAAATAACAAGGTCCTTTAAAATTTAATTTATGTGCTATCAGAGAGGCCATAAAATTGGGGTTAGACATCTTACTCTTCGTCAATTCATCAACATTAACATCATTTGTCAAAGACGTATATAAACTCCAATTTAAATCCTTGTTAGCACCTAAAAAGACTCCGATTTTTTTAGTATATCGCTCTATATCACATGCAGCATCTTCTATAGCTTCCCAAACCAAATGATGCATCATCCTTGTTTGAGGATTCATTATTCTTGCTTCGTCCAGTGTATATTTAAAAAAGGGGTAGTCAAAGAAATTTGTATTGGCTACAAATGAGGCCGCTTTTATGTAATTTTTACGGTTCAACACTTTTTTTTCAATACCTTTTTCTTTCAGCTCATCGTCTGTAAAAAAATGGATCAATTCTTTTTCCTCCACCAGATTTTTCCAAAACTCCTCTATATTATCTGATTTTGGAAACCTTCCCGACAATCCAATTATAGCTATATCTTTTTTCATTTCGTACGTAACATTAGATTCTTCAATTAATTCACCACTTCTTTTATTAATCTTACAAATCGTTCATAAAATCCATTAATTCCTCCACATCTTCCATTTCATTTTCTTCTATTTTTACTGTATTGGATAACTTATCCTGATTCAGGTTTTCTCCCAAAGTTCGTATCGTCGGATATTGAAAAAAGGATATGATTTTTAAATCTGTATGCAAAGCGGTGTTCAATATCGCTAGTAACTGAAAGGCTTTCATGGAATTACCTCCAATTTCAAAAAAGTTATCATCGATACTAATTTGCTCCAGTTTTAAATAGTCACCCCATAATGTTGCCAGCTTTTCTTCCATTTCATTCCTTGGAGCCACATAGTTTTTAGTTGCACTAATTTCCTCGTTCGGAGCAGGCAGTTTTTTATAATCAATTTTGCCGTTTGGTGTTTGCGGAAAGTCATCAAGTGTTATTACATATTGAGGTATCATGTAGTGAGGCAAACGCAATCTTAAGAATTCTTTGATGCTGTTTTCTTCTGTATAACTTGCCGTTTTGATATAAGCTACAAGGAAAGTTTGTCCTTTGTTTTCAAAAGTTGAAATAGCACTTTGCGTTACCGTTTCATGCTCAAGAATTACATTTTCTATTTCTTTTAATTCAATTCTGTGCCCTTTAATTTTTACTTGGCTGTCTATTCTTCCCTGATATTCTAACTCTCCATTAGAAATCCAACGAGCCAAATCACCTGTTTTATATATTTTTTGGTTGTATTCAAAAGGGTTGTCTATAAATTGTGACGATGTTAGTTCATCATTGTGTAAATACCCTAAAGATACCCCATCTCCACCTATGCATAATTCTCCTGAGACCCCTACCGGACATAACTGGTTATAGGCATCCAGAATATAAATTTTTGTATTTGCAATAGGCTTTCCTAACGTTACATCGTTGCTTGTTGCTACCGTTTTTACAGAAGACCAAATCGTTGTTTCTGTAGGCCCATACATATTATAAATATCATTCTTGACTTCGCTAAGAAGCTTTTCTGCAAGTGCTTTTTTTAATGCTTCTCCACCAACTAAAAGCGTCTTTATTTGCTGTAGTGCTTCTTTTCCTTTCGTATTCAATAAAAATTCTTCGTAAAACGATGGCGTAGATTGCATGTGTGTAACCTTATGCTGCTGAATAAGTGTTGTCACCTCTTCGTCCGATGTTAATTTATTCATGCGATTTACAATAAAGTCATACTGAACTTTAGATCTTCTTACCAACTCTTTTAAGCTAAATAAATGATCCAGATTTTCCAGTACCTTTTTTTCCTCTACTCCAAAATCAATCAAACACGCTATTTCATTAACATTAATATTGTAGGCGCGGTTTATTATTTCCAAACAGGTTTCCGGAGTTCCAAACAAACTACTGCTTTTATAAAATCTTAAAAAACCCATATCTAATAAGGCTTCTTCGTCACTTTTTAAGTCCAGCCCTTGCTCTTCTGCAAGAGGTTTTAGAAGATCCAGCGAGTTTCTTAAATAATTTTTAAAGGGCTCTTCGACAATATTCTTTACCTCTTCCGCATTATTTCCGACATAAGTATGTAACATCAACGCTACTTTTCCTTTCTGCGAATCAAATCCGTTCTCTTTAAGCGTTTGTCTGTATACTTCTATTTTTTCGCCTAAATCTTCAATACTCTGGCCTAACAAATGGGTCAGAACATTGGCTCCAATGCTTCCTGCATATCTAAACGTCTCTACACTTCCTGCGGCAGTCACCCAAATTGGAAGTTCTTTTTGCACGGGTGTAGGATGTATTTTAAATTCAAAGTCTTTCCCTATTCCGTTTTTACGGGTTAAGGTTTCTCCTCTCCATAACTTTTTTAGCAGGTCTATTTTTTCATGCATCAATTGATGACGATTCTGATAATCATTGGGTGCTAAAACAAAATCGTTTGGATGCCATCCGGAAGCAATAGATAATTCTACTCTCCCTTCAGATAAATTATCGATCATTGACCATTCTTCGGCAACTCTTACAGGATCATGTAGCGGCAATACCACACTTCCTGAGCGAAGTTTTATATTTTTTGTAATGGTTGAAACTGCGGCGGCGGCAATTGATGGATTGGGAAATTGATCTCCAAAATCATGAAAATGTCTTTCCGGAACCCAGATCGCTTCAAATCCGTTTTTATCGGCATATCCGGCCCCTTCAATAAGTAGTTTGTATTTATTGGTTTCCGAACTTGTTCCGGTAGGAAAATAAAACAAACTGAAATCCATTTTAGGTTTAGGCAGAATAGGAACCGGTCTTTCTAAGTGAATTACAACCTTACTTCCGCGAGTTAATGTCCATAACAATTCCAGAATTGAAATATCAAAACTTATACTGGTCATGGCTAACCACACTTCATGCTGAGTTGTCTGATCAAACTTCAGATTCATTCCCTCCATAAAGTTCACTAAATTCCTGTGGGATACTTTTACCCCTTTTGGTTTACCGGTAGAGCCTGAAGTATAAATAACATATGCCAATGACGAACTTTCAATTTCTGGCAGGTAAGACGCTTCTAATGACTCCGCATCCAAGGTAGCTACGGAAATGGTTTTAACGTTTTTAGAAATTATGTCTTGGGTCTCTTGGTCTGTTAAAACAATTTTTGTTTTACTGTGTTCTATGATATAGTCAATACGATCCAATGGGTAAAATGGATCTAATGGCAAATAGGAAGCTCCTGACTTTAGTATTCCAAGAATCGCAATCATCATTTCCATAGAACGTCCCAAGCAAACACCTACTGTGGTATTTGATTGTACATCCTGTTTGTGAAGATAGGACGCCAATCGTGTAGATTTTTCGTCCAGTTCTTTATAAGTCATCTCTTTTCCATCGCATACCAGAGCAATTTTTTCAGGAAACAGCATGGCTTGTTTTTGAAACAAAGAAACAGTTGTTGCCTTCGTATCGTACTGATGCGTCGTAGCATTGAATTTATTTAAGAGCTCTTCTATTTGTTTACTATCCAAATACTTTGTGCTTTTAATATCCAATTGTGGTTCTTTGACACTTTGTGCTATGAAGTTTTCATAATTAACCGCCAGATCTTCAATGAATTTTTTCTGAAAGAGATCCGTATTGTACTCTATAGATAAGCTCAGATTGCTTTCGTCTTCAAAAAAAGTAAATGTTAAGTCATACTTGCTGACTGTGCTCTCATAATTCGTATAAAAAGAACATTTTAATCCTTCAAAAAACAAATCAGAACTTATTGATTCGTCGTTTTTTTGCTGATGTGCCACCAGAATATCAAACAAAGGGGAGCGGCTTACATCTCTGCTTAAATTAAGTTTATCTACCAAGTCTCCAAATGAATAACCTGAATTTGAATACGCTTCTTCTAAGGTTTGCTTTTGCAGGTTGAATAAATCTAAAAAAGAACTATCTCCCTGAAATTGCATGCGTATTGGCAACGTATTAATATACAAGCCAATTTGATTTTGAAGTTCGGCATGATTCCTTCCGGAAACTGGGGTACCTAAAATAATATCCGTTTGAGAAGTATATCGATACAATAATCCATTTACAGCTGCCATCAATGACATAAAAAGAGTTCCTTTGTTTTCGCTTGAAAACACTCTTAAGCTTTTTAAATTTTTCTGACTTATTGTATGTGTGTAACTGGATCCTTTATAGGTCTTTAAAGCTGGTCGGGATTGATAAGTTGGTAAGTTAATTACCGGCAATTCTCCTGAAAATTTTTCTAACCAATATTTTTCTTCGCTTTTTACATTTTCTTTATCACTAACCCACTCGGCATAATCTTTAAATTGTATCGGCAGCTCCTGTAAATTAATCGGGTTTTCGGAAACTAAACTATTATAGATTTGTGCTAAATCAGACATCAAAATTTCTAAAGAAGCCCCGTCCGATATGATATGATGGATATTAATTCCTAAATAATATTCCTTGTCGTTTTTGTGCAATAACAGCGTTTTCAAAAAAGAAGATTCTTTTAGTTCAAACGGTGACTTTATAAAATCGGTTACAATACTTTTTATTTCTTCGTCCGAACAATTATTTCTGACTTCCATTTGAAAGTCGGCCTCTTGTAAAACTTTTTGAGCTATTTCGCCATTTTCCTGTAGTACAAAATGTGTTCTTAAAACCTCATGTCGCATCACAAGCGCATTAACCGCTTGTTGTAATTTACCGGTATTTATATCGCCTTCCAATTTTAAAACAATAGGCAAATTGTAGGCACTGTTAATATCTTCCATTTGGCATAAAATCCAAAATCGCAATTGAGAAGAGGTTACCGGGTATAACTCTTTTTTAGCTGCTTTAAGAATTTTATTAGAAGAACTAACTAATGTTATTTTCTTTAAGTAATCGAGAATACTTTCTTTATTTTCTTTTACCAGTTCAATGAGCGAGTTATCAATATCTTCTTCCAGAAAAATCAATTCAAGATTTTCCCCGGATAGTTTCACATCTAAACCCTTTAATCTTATTTCTTTTAAAATAGAGGCTGCTTTCATTTTATATAAGAATTTTTTTCTTCTCCGTTAATGTTACTTGATTTTGTAACGACTTTAAATTTTCGATATGTAGCGCTACCGATTCAATAGTCGGATCACTTAAAAACAATTCAAATGTTATTTCAGTAGTTAACTCTGTCTTTATTTGATTTAACATTTTATGCATTCTCAGACTATGCCCGCCTAATTCAAAAAAGTTATCCAAGATTCCTACCTTATCAATCCCTAATAGATCTTTCCAGATTTCTGCTAATTGCTTTTCTATGTCCGTTTCCGGTGCTATATATTGTGTAGTAACTAAAGCACTGTCATCGATCTCAGGCAATGCTTTTTTATTGATTTTCCCGTTAGGTGTAAGCGGGATTTCATCCAAGATAACGATATGAGAAGGTAACATGTAGTCCGGAAGAACCTTGCTTAATTGTTTTTTTAAGTAAAGTCGGTCAATGGCTGCAGTTGGTACAATATAAGCCACTATCAGTTGCTCCTTTTCTTTATTCACAACATCAACAAAAGCTTGATTTACATGATCTTGAATCAGAATAACATTTTTAATTTCTTCTAATTCAATTCTATATCCTCTAATTTTTATTTGATTATCATTCCTGCCTAAATAGATGATATTGCCTGTATAATCTTCATAGGCTAAATCTCCTGTTTTGTATAAACGCTCGTCTTTTTCAAACGGATTGGCGATGAATCGCTCGTTAGTCAGATCAGGTAATTTTAAATAGCCCAGCGCTAAATGTTCCCCTCCAACATAGATCTCACCTATTACTTTTTTAGGTACCGGTTGCTGATTCTTATCTAATAAATATATGGCGGTATTGGCTACAGGCTTTCCTATTGGTACATAAGATACAATTTCGTTTTCCTCCTTACACATTGTATAACTGGTCACTACATGGGTTTCTGAAGGGCCATAATGGTTGTGTAATTTGACTTTTGGGTTTTGTACCAAAAATTCTTGTAAGGTATTATTCGCCATTAATTGCTCCCCGGAAGATATAATGTGTTTAATTTCATGGTTTTTAACAAACGTTTCTTTTGGAAAATCAAAAAAGTTTGTCAAGGCAGAAAATGGAAAACACAACACTTCAATAGCATTGCCAACAATGAAATCTAAAAGTCTCCTGAAATCAATTTTCATTGCTTCCGGAGTTATATACAGAATCCCTCCACTACTTAACACAAACCAACAATCCTGTAAAGAGACGTCAAAACTAAAGGAGGTATATTGCAAATGCTTTAATCCTGATTCTATACCCGAATCATAAATATTCCATTGAATTAAGTTGCTGAGCATTCTATGGGTTTGTACCACCCCCTTAGGATGTCCGGTAGAGCCTGAGGTGTAAATAACGAAGGAAGGATCATCTAATTGATTTACGATATTCAGATTACTGTCATCCCATTCAGAAAATGCAAATTGATCTAAATTGATTATGGCTGCCTTTTCTGATAATTCTTCGTCAAATAAATCTATTGTTGAAATTACTGTTTGTATTTCAGCATCTTCCAAGATATACTCTTTACGTTCAATATGATATTTATGATCAATGGGAACATAACATCCACCGGCTTTTATAATGCCTATCATTGCCAGGACATTTAAATGCGAACGTCCCAAAATTACTCCTACATTAGTTTGTGGAGTTACGTTGTATTTTTCTCTTAAGCAATGTGCTAATTGATTGGTGTATTCATTTACTTCTTTATATGTTAATGAAATATCTTCGTATTTAACCGCTACATTTTCCGGTGTGCGTTGTACTTGATTTTCAAAAAATTCTATCACGCATTTTTTTACATATTTTTCCGTTGCAGCTTCTTGTTTAAGTACTCCTTCCTTCTCTGTAAGATAGTTTAGTGCTCCTATTCTTTTTGCAGGTTGCGTCAATAATAGGTGTACTATTTTTTTATAATGCGTTATAAACTGTGCTATGAATTTTTCTTCAAATAAATCGGTATTGTATTCTACCTTAAGGGATAACAAGTCATTTTCGGTCTCTTCTACATACACTAATAAATCAAATTTACTGGTCGTATATTTTTCGACTGTAATTGCTTCTGAAAAAGCTTCGTTGTCAAATTGTTCTTCGTTTTTTGCTCCTTCTTTTGGCAAAACCACCAGCATCACATCAAAAAGAGGATTTCTGGAAGCATCCTTTTTTAAATTCAAAGCTTTTACTACTTCTTCAAAAGGATATTGCTGATTGTTATGTGCTTCTAATATGGATTGTTTTACGGCTGTAAAAAAAGTATCAAATGAATCGGATTGTTCTACTCTGTTTCTAATGGCCAAAGTATTGGTATAAAACCCTATTTGATTATGTAAATCCATATGCTCTCTGGCAGCAAAAGGACTTCCTATAATAGTGTCATTATTTCCCGTGTATTTCGCCAACATCACATGCAAAGTGCTTAACATTACCATATACAATGAACCTTCCTGGCTTTTTTGGTACGAGCTTACAGCATTAGAAATGTCGGTATTAAAATAGGTTTTCAACGTTTGTCCGTTGTACGTTTTTACGGGTGGACGTGTACCTGTAATGGGTAATTCTAAAACCGGCGTTTCGGTTGAAAGTTTAGTCAACCAATAATCCTTTTGTTTTTGAAAAGATACTCCTTCAAGATTATCCAAATTCCATAACGTATAATCTTTATACTGAATTCTTAATTCTTCCAGTGCGGGTACTTTATTCGCCTGTAAAGCCTTATAACCTGTCAATATTTCGCTCTTTAAAATTGGAATTGACCAGGCGTCACAGATAATATGATGTAAAATACAGGAGAAATAATAGCTGTTGTTGTCATACTTTAATAAAGCAGCTCTTAACAAAGGGCCATTCTCTAAATCAAACGGCACATTTGCTTTTCCTTTGATGTATTCGTTTACTTTGGACAAAGAGTCCGCAGCTTCTGAATAATCCTCGTAATCGAGATTAAAGTTTAATTCTTGTACGGATAGTATCTGTTGTTGTGGTTCTTTTTCTGCATTGAGTCGAAATACGGTACGCAATATTTCATGTCGATTCAGGACATAAATTATGGCTTCTTCTAAGCTATTTTGATCATAATCACCTTCTAATTTAACTTCAAAAGGAATGTGATAGGCTATAGAGGCTGTAGTGGACTGTGATTCAAACCAAATTCTAAATTGTGCATTGGAAACAGGATAACTAAGTGCTTCTTTGGCTTTGGGTATTTCTTTAAATTTATTGATCGAAATAGATTGTAAATAACTTATAATCTGTTCTTTATTATTTCTTACTATTTCCACTACCTCATCCTCCACAGTCTCTTTTAACAGAGATACTTCCAGCTGATTCCCGACTAGCTTTACCGCTACTCCTTTTTCTCTTAGTTCTTTAATTAAAAAGATTGTTTCCATGTGTAATTTTATATTAGTATCTTTTTTACAGACCGTTCGTTATCTATTTCTTCCACCCATTTCACATTTTCAATATTCATTGCTAAATTCTGAATGGTAGGACGCAGGAATAATTCCTGAATATTGATCGATACATCAAATTGTTTTTGAAGAACTGATAATAGCTCTGTAGCTTTTAAACTATGTCCGCCCAATTCGAAGAAATCATCTGTTATACCTACCTTTTCCAAACCAAGTATGTCCTGCCATATGGCGGCTATTTTTGCTTCTGTTTCTGAGGTTGGTGCTACATAGTCTGAAGCTTTTATTTTGAAAATTTCCAGTTTTAAAAGTGCCGTTTTATCAACTTTACCATTAGCTGTTAAGGGTATTTCGTCTAACAACAGAGAATAGGTTGGCAACATATAACCCGGCAGTTTTTGTGACAGGCTTTTACGAATTTGCTGCATGTCAATATTCTCGCCTTTTAAATAAGCAACAATTTGTTTTTCTCCGTCATGCTCCTTGGTCAGTACTACTGCATTGCTTATAGTTTCTTCTTCTTGTAAAGCATGTTCTATTTCGCCCAGCTCTATACGGTATCCGCGAATTTTTATCTGATCGTCTTTTCGTCCCGCAAAACCTATGTTTTGATCGGGCATCCAATAGCCCAAATCTCCCGTGCGATACATGACAGTTCCGGGATCAAACGGATTTGGTACAAATTTATCCTTAGTCAGCTCAGGTTGATTCAAATAACCCACCGATAATCCCTTTCCGGAGATACAGATCTCGCCTATTAGTCCTTCTCCTTGTAGTGCTAATTCTTCTGATACGATATAAAAACGGGTGTTAGAAATAGGTTTTCCAATTGGAAGCGAATGTTCCTGCTTTTTCTCAATCCTGTAACAACTGCTATAAGTCGTATCTTCAGACGGACCGTACAGATTTCTTATCTCGATCGGATATTTGATCAGGGCATTGCTCAACGCTATCGGAATAGGTTCTCCCGCCATGTTTAATACCGAAACATTTTTTAAAGAAATCTCTCTTTCCAGTAAATTATCCACTACAGAAGGAACTGTGTTTATGAATATTTTTTGGTCGCTGTCTACATAATCGACAATGGCCAATCCGTTGGTAATGATTCTGATTTTTTTTCCGGTGCTCAGTGGATAAAACATTTCAAACACCGATAAATCAAAACAATGTGAAGTTGCTGCATAGAGAATATCAAAATCAGCAGCAGCAAATTCTTCTTTACTCCACTCTAAAAAGGCTACAGCATTATCATGGGTTAACATAACGCCTTTTGGCTTTCCTGTAGACCCCGAAGTATAGATGATATACGCTAATGAATCGGATGTTATTTTAATTTCCGGCAGTTCTGCAACCGGTATGTTTGCCTGTTCAAAATCATGCAATACTTTTTCGGTTATCGTAATTTTACAAGAACTGTCCTGTTCGATATAAGCAATTCGTTCTTCCGGATAATTTAAATCGATAGGAACGTAAGTCGCTCCGGTTTTTAATACCGCTAGCAGGGCTATAACCAACCATTCATCTCTTTTTACTTTTATACCTACAAAATCTCCCGGACGTACAGCGTATTGCTCCAACAGGTAGTGTGCCAACTGATTTGATTTTTCCGATAACGCTTTGTACGTAATCGTTTTATCTTCACACACAAGCGCAATGGCATCGGGTGTTTTACGCATTTGAGCGTTAACCAAATCTACGATAGTTCTGTTTTCTTGATAGGCTCTATTTGTCGCGTTATAAGTGTGCAGCAAACGTTTTTTTTCTTCACTAGGAACAAAGTCAATTTTGGCAATGCTATCGTTCGGTTTTTCTATCCCTTCAGAAATAAATCTTTCTAAATAATCGATCAATTTTTGAACAAAACCCTTGGTGTATATATCAGTATTGTAATTCAACGTCAGATTCAGGCTCTCTTTTCCTTCCGCGAAAGAAAAACTCAAATCAAACTGGCTTGTGTTCTTTTGTATTTTTTTATAGGGCGCTATTGTTATTTCTTCGAAAGTTTCTTCTTTAGAAAATAAATCTTGCTGATTGTGTAAAACAACCATAACATCAAAAAGTGCCGATCTTGAAAGGTCTCGTTTTAACCCCAATTCTTCTACCAGTATATCAAAAGGATAGGATTGATTCTCATACCCTTCCAGCAATACCTTCTTTTGTTTTTTTACTAAACTGCCATACGTATCGGTTACTTCAAAACGAGTTCGAATTGCCAGCGTGTTCAAGTATAATCCTATTTGATCTTCTAAATCCGGATAATCTCGTCCTGCTACCGGAGTTCCGAGAATGATATCAGTTTGTCCGCTGTATCTATAAAACAAGCCGTTTAATCCTGCCATTACTGCCATGAACAAAGTAGCTTGATGCTGTTGGCAAAAACCCTTTAATTTGGTAATAAAATCTATTGAAAAAGCATGTGAAATACTATCGCCATTATACGTTTTTACTTTTGGACGTGTGGCTGTGGTCAACAATTCCAATACCGGAAGATTACCTGCAAATTGCTCGCGCCAGTAACTTCCTGATTCGGCTAATTTTTCCTGATTTGGCGCACTGTTGTACCAATGCGCGTAATCTTTATATTGAATCGGTAAATCCGGTAACGCAATTCCTGTAGGTTGTTTTAGATGGTTGTATTGGGCTACTATTTCTCTGGATAAAATTTCCATCGACCAGCCATCTCCAACAATATGATGCAGATTAAACAAGAGTAAATGATGCGCATCGTTAAGGCTTATAATTTCTACTTTTAGCAGTGGTGCCTCGCCCAGATCAAAAGCATGGTTGACATGATCGGTTATTTTTGCTGATAACGCTTCTTCATTTAATCCATGATGCACGTCTATCGGACAAACAACGGATGCTGCAGGCAGTATATATTGGCTCAACACTCCCGATTCATCTGCTTTAAAAACCGTGCGAAGACTCTCGTGTCGGTCAATGAGTTTATCTACTGATTGTTGAAATAAGGACAGGTCTAATTTGCCTTTCAATTCTAATACATTCGCAATGTTGTAAGCCGCACTGCCTCCCTCAAATTGACTTAGCGTCCATAAACGTCTTTGTGAAGAAGTCACCGGATAGTATTCCTGCTCCGGTATTTTGCTAAATTGTGCGCTCGCAGACAGTTGCAATTTTGCTATAATTCCCAGTATAGTCGGGGATTCAAAAACATCTTTGACTTTTAATTTGTATCCTAGTTTTTCTAATTTGTTGATGAGCCTTATCACTTTCAGACTGTGTCCTCCCAAATCAAAAAAACTGGTGGTAATGCCGATTTTGGATATTCCTAAAATCTCTTCCCATAACAAAACCATTTGCGATTCCAGGTCGTTTCCGGGGGCAACATATTCGTTATTTTTTACGCCAAGATCTTCAATGGCCAATAACGCTTGTTTGTTTATTTTTCCATTAGAAGTTAAAGGAATTGTTTCCAGTTCTACATAAAACCCGGGAATCATATAATCCGGTAAACTTGTTCTTAAGCCATTTTTTAAAGCTTCAATGTTGATATTTGCACCGACTACGTAGGCAACAAGAACTTGTTCTCCGGCACGTTCTTTGGCTAGTACTACTGCCGTGGTTACGGTTTTATCTTCTTGTAGTGCCTGTTCGATCTCGCCAAGTTCTACACGGTATCCTCTAATTTTTATCTGCTGGTCTTTTCGGCCTATAAAACCGATGTTTCCGTCGGCCATCCAATAGCCCAAATCTCCTGTGCGGTACAGTAACGAATCAGAATTAAACGGATTGGAGACAAATTTCTCTCTCGTCAATTCAGGCTGATTCAAGTATCCGGCTGCTATTCCTTTTCCCGAAATACAAAGTTCACCAACAATTCCAACAGGAGTTAATTGAGTAGCACCCGACTCCATAATATATACTTGCCTGTTCACTATTGGTTTACCAATTGGAATGACTGTTTCTTTATTTGTTAGCTGATAATAGGTCGCACAAACAGTACTTTCTGTGGGGCCATAAGTATTAAATACGGCAAGTTTGTCCCATAAATTACTAACATGATCGGCTTGTAAAGTATCTCCGCCACTAATCAGTGTTCTGATCCCAAGATTGTACTGATCGTATGTATCATTCAGGTATTGCAATGCATAAGGATTCGTACTTAAAACCGTTATTTTGTGTTGTTCGCAAAGCTTGAATAAGGCATCAAAATCCCCTTTTTCGTCATGAAAAAACAAGATTCCTCCGCTACTAAGAATCGGAAATATTTCTTCTATAGACGTGTCAAAAGAAATGCTGGCTTGCTGCACTACACTATCCTGAGCCGTTAATCGAAAATGATTTTTAAACGTTAACACATAATCTACAAAAGATTCATGTGTAAGCTGAACCCCTTTCGGATTTCCGGTCGATCCCGAAGTGTAGATCACATAAGCTAAATCTTCTTGAGCAATCGTAGCAACAGGCGTCTCAGCATATTGCTCTACATTATTTTTAAACTCGTCTATGATTTGCGTATTGACAATCAGCTTACATCCGCTGTCTTCTTGTATGTACTTTTTTCGTGCTTCCGGATAGGCAGGATCTATGGGTACGTAGACCGCGCCTGCTTTTAATACGCCCAGAATCGCAATAATCATCCATGGATTTCTTTCCAGTTCAATTCCAACAAAATCACCTTTTTTTATGTTGAATTGTTGTCCAAGACAATTGGCCAGTTTAGTACTGTAGGTTTCTAATTGAGCATAACTGATTTCCTCTCCCTGGTGTACTAATGCGGTTTGATTTGGGTCTTCCTTAGCCTTTGATTGTATAAGATTTACTACCGTCAAAGAAGAATCGTAAGGCGTTAGTGCCGTATTGAACTCGTTAAGAAGTTTATTTTTTTCTACCGGAGATACAATTTCAATAGCATTTATTGCTTGTTCGGGCTTTCTCAAACCCGAACTTACAAAAGCTTCAAAGTGCTGTAACAAATTAGCTATAAAATTCTCCTGATAGATATCTGTATTGTATTCTACATTTAATGTCAGTCCTTTTTCACTTTCTACAAATACAAAACTAATATCCAGTTGGCTTACACCTCTTTCTATTTCGCTGTATTCAGTAGCTACAATCCCATCTATTTCTTTTTGATCGTTTAGTTCCAAGCCCTGATGATTTTGCAACAACACCATAATATCAAACAATGGTGATCTGCTTTGGTCTTTAGGAAGTGCTAATTGATTGACAAATGCTGTAAAAGGATATTCTTTGTTTTCGTATGCTTTGATAAGCGTCTGCTTTTGTTTCTGCATGAGTTCCAAAAAGCTGTCTTCCGTATCAAATTGTGTTCGAATTGGCAGTGCATTAGAGTATAAACCTATTTGATTCTCAATATCAGAATGTTCTCTTCCTGCCACAGTAGTACCAAGGGTTATGTCGCTCTGACCTGTATATCTGGAAAACAATCCATTAAGGCCTCCAACTAAGAGCATAAACAAAGTCATTTGTTGTTCTTTACCAAATGTGTTTAATGCTGCTAAAAACGATTTTGAAAATTCGTGTTGAAGAATATTTCCGTTATACGTTTTCATGACCGGACGTTTTCCCGGAACTAAATTTAATAGAGGGGAATTGGTTTCAAACTGTTGCTTCCAATATTCTAATTTGTTATGATATTCAGAACTTGCAAGTTTCTCATGGAGCCATTCGCTGTAGTCTTTGTATTGTATCGACAGTTCTGCCAATTGTATCTCCTGGTTATGGACTAAACTATTGTAAACCAGCATTACTTCTCTGGTTAGAATTTGCAAGGACCAGCCATCGCCTATGATATGGTGCAACACAAATAACAAAATGTGCTCTTCTTCGTTTCTTTTTAATAAAGTAGCGCTCAGCAAAAGATCTTTTTCCAGATCGAAAGCTTTTTGGTACTCTTTTTTTATTTGATTGTGAAGTTGAACTACAGAGGAATCCTCCGAAACTATGGTTTGAAGCTTAAAATTTGCTTCTTCCTTAGTCCGGATATATTGTTGTATTTCTTCTTTTTGATTTTTTCTAAAAATGGTTCGAAGTGATTCGTGTCGTGCGACTACTTTTTGAAATGCTTTTTCCAGAAGTGTCGCATTGAGTTTTCCACTTAACTTCAATGTCGAAGTGATGTTGTAAGCTTTGTTTCCTCCCAGATATTCATGGGTAAACCACATAAAATATTGCGTGGGAGTCAGCGGGTAACTTTCCATTACCTTAGCTTTAGAAATTGAAATATTCGAAGAGATCAAGCTAATCAAGTAGGCCTTGTGCTCTTTAATCTCTTCCAGCAACTCTTTTGTCAATACTCCTTTTGGAGCATTCACCTTAAGATTTCCGTCAATTATTTTCAACTGAACTCCCAAAGAAAGAAGCTTATTAATCATTTCATTTTTCATAAAAAAAACAGTTTTAATCTAGTCTTGTATTTTATTCTATTTTCCAGATCATTTTCCTTTTTTTTTCATTTACCTCATTCTTTAACTACTGCTAAAAAAATAATGGATTAGTTTCTTAATACTTCGCAAGCTTTTTCTCAACACAAGCTTTAACGGATATAAAAACGCCAATCTTTGTAAACTGCACGAGATGCAAAAAATCTAATTTTCAAAAAAAAACACACATTTACCATCCTCATTTACAGTTATGTGCCATATAAAAATCCCTTCTAGTATCTACACATAAAATACTTTAATCAAAAATATCAGTAACCAAATAATAAAAATTACGGACTTTTGATATCTAATTTACGGTCTTTTCAGTGAAGCCCCTAAAACATTAAGAATCAAACAAATAAGCGTGTTAATTTTAACTAAAAAAAATTGATTCTTTTGTAAAACATCCAAAACACTGAATTTTTACCTTAGAAAAAACTTACAAAACACGCAGTACGTTCAATCCATATTGTATTTTATAAATTATTCTATTTCCTGCAAGGCCTTTTTTTGACCCTGTTAGGTGTAAAGCATAAATTAGAATGCCTACAAGGTCAAAAAAAGACCTTGCAGGAAAACCTCGATAGTAAAAAATCAACAACTTAATAATCAAAATCAGGTTAGTATGTATTTTTTAATACGAAGCTTTAGCCAAAACTTTACTCACAAGTTTTTTTTAAAGCTTCCTGACTCAAACGCAAATAGCCGCTGGTTAAAACCAACGGCTACTCAAATTTTGACTATTTTTTATTGACGAGTTTACAAAATAATTTCGTCCTGATCCAATTCCTGCAAGACCGTATCATCTTCATTATTCTGAAGTATCGAAAAGTGCAACAAAGCAGATAAATCCCGAATGTTTAAAGTTTCGTAAAGATTAGCGATTGAAAATACTGTATTATAGGTCTTATTTATTTTATTGATTAAAACAACGGCTTGTAAACTATTGCCTCCTAATTCGAAGAAATTATCTTCGGTTCCTATAATTGCCGCATCAATTTTCAGCACCTCAGCCCAAATCGTGACCAAGGTTTTTTCTATGTCATTTTTCGGCGCTACATAAGGAACGGTTTTTAAATCCGATACCTCAGGGTTTGGCAATGCTTTTCGTTCTATTTTTCCGGTTCTCGTTAATGGAAATTCTTCCATGGTTATATAGATCGTCGGAATCATATATTTAGGTAATATTTGTCCTAAAAGCATTTTAATTTTTGTTACTTCTAAAGCTTCGGTTACCTTTATATAGGCCGTTATGTGGTTATTTCCATTTAATTCTTTAAGTAAAACCACGGCCTCTTTTATCCACTCAATTTGTTCTAATTGATATTCTATTTCAGACAGCTCTATGCGAAATCCGTTGATTTTTACCTGAGAATCTTTGCGTTGCAAAAACTCAATTTCACCGGTAGGGAGCATCTTTCCGATATCACCTGATTTATAAATTCTACCTTCTCCTGTAGCGGGGTCTGTTGTAAAAACCTGCGCAGTTAATTCCTCTCTGTTTAGGTAGCCCAATGAAAGGAAGTCGCTTTTGAAAACAATTTCTCCCGTTTGATAAACTCCTCTTCGCTGGTTGTTTTCTCCCAATAAAAAGAGCTCCGTTTCCTCAACCGATTTGCCCAGAGGCACATTACTTCTCGTTAATTTTGAGGCATGTTTTAAGAATTTTTGAGCCACAATAGTAGATTCCGTCGGCCCATAATCGTTTACTAAAAAAGCACCTTCAAGGAAATGTTTTTTAAATAAATCCAAATCGGGCTTATGACATGATTCTCCTCCCAAATCTATTAATCGCACTGTTGGTAAGACTTTGTCCTCTTCCAGTCCTTTTAAAAAATTCCTGTAGATCGTGGGTACCATATGTATAATTGTGATATTCTGCGTAAATAACCAGTCTGAAAGCGGGTCAAGACCATTTTCAACAATATCGTAAATACTCACGGTAGCGCCGTTTAAAATCGCACCATAAATATCTTTTACAGAAGCATCGAAAGTATAAGTAGAGAAAACACTTAGGTTGTCTTTTATGGCAATGCGAACATTATTGGTATATACTCTGATAAAATGAAGTACATTTCTTTGATTTTGTAAAACTCCTTTTGGCATGCCCGTAGAACCGGAAGTGTACAAAACATAAGCCTCTGCTGAAGCACTTATACTGTTATTTGGATTTGAAATTTCGGGAAGAGTATAATTTTCAGATATCGTTATAATAGCTAACTCTGGTACTTCCTGCTCCAACTGTCGGGCTTTCTCTATAGTGGTTGCATTACAGACCAAAAGCGTACAACCTGAATCTTCAATAAGGTACTGAATTCTGCTCAAAGGACTGTTCGCATCTATGGGCACATAGGCATAGCCTGCTTTGAGCACTCCCAACATTCCTATTACGCAGGTTTCATTATGGTTTAAAAGCAAGGCTACTCGTCGTGTCTGCGGATTGGCTTTTTTATTGATTTCTAATGCCAAATAATTGGCGCAATTATTCAGCGTTTTGTAAGTAAGTACTGTTTGATTCGCAAATACAGCGGAATGATCGGGAAATTTGGCTACCTGTTTTTCAAATCGCTGTGTGATACTTTGTTCAATTTCACTCGCTTCAAAATAGTCAAAATCATTGGTCGGTTTTAAATCGTCTTCCTCAAAAATATAGTCTTCAAATATTTGTATGTCCTGTACTGCTTTTTTGTCATCGACCACCACCTGATCTATGATTGACAAATAGGCGTCTATCCAATACGTTATGGTTTCTTTTTTAAAGAGTTCCTGATCGTATACGCAGTTGATACTATATCCGTTTGTAAAGCTTTTTATGTAACATTCCATATCAAACTTTGGAGTTGCTTCCAATAGTTCGTGATTTGGACTAAAATCGGCTATCCTTTCCAACGGTTTTGTATCAAAATCAACCATATTCAAAAACACGGGACTTAGCGGAAAACCATTGTCATTTTGGGGTGCCTCTATGAGCTCCAATAACTGTTCAAAAGGATAGTTCTGATGTGCCAGAGCGTTTATTAAAGTTTCATTAACGCGTTGCAACCAGGTTTCAAAAGACTCACTATCATTTATTTTATCCCGCAGCATGAGCGTATTTATAAAACAACCCACTACCTCTTTTAATTGGTAATGATTTCGGTTGGCCACCGGAATCCCAAGTGTAATATCTTCTTCGGAAGTGAGTCTGAACAATAGGATCTTTAGCGTAGCCACAAAAATTGCGAAAACACTGGTCTTTTTTTCTCCCGATAGTTTTTCTATTTTTTTCTTCTGTTCTTCTGAAATGTAAACGGTATAAGAAGAAGAGGTTCCGTAGTTCGTTTTTACTTTTGCCGTGTAGTCTGTTGGCAATTGCAAATACGATAATTGTCCGGCAAACTGTTCTTTCCAGTACTTTTCTGAAACACTAACATCCGACGACTGCAATACCTTATTTTGCCAATGGGCATATTCTTTATATTGTATAGCCAATTCGGGAAGTTCAGCAGGTTTGCCGAGTATGGTGGCCGTATAAATATCCATTAAATCTCTGGATATAATTCCCATAGACCAGCCGTCGCTTATACTATGATGGATGTTAAAATACAAACGGTGAGCCTGGCCTTCTTTTAAAATAGCGACTTTAAACAAAACATCTGCTTCGAGATCAAATTCCTGTTCGAATACCTCTTTTTTAGCATCCAATTCCGATTCGAAGCACTGGATTTCTACTGATAAATGCGATCGGATTTTTTGTTTTGGAATTCCGGCCTCTTCTACAAATACACTTCTTAAAATCTCATGACGTTCTAAAAGAAGATCAAAAGCGGTTTTAAAAGCGGTTAGATCAAAGTTATCCGGTAATTGCAGTGTACTGTATATATTAAACTCTCTTGATTTTCCTTTGATTTTATAAAGCAACCAATAGCGCATTTGCGATGGAGACAATTCATAATATTCCTGAGAAGGCAATTTATCAATCTCATATACGTCTGGAGCTAACTCATTTAAAAGAGCGGCATGGCTTCTCAGACTGGTATTGGCATAAAGCGTTTTTAGCGGAATCGCTATTTTGAATGTCTTTTGATATTCGCTTACTAATTTTGTTAGGAGTAAACTATGTCCTCCAAGTTCAAAAAAATCGTCGGTGCTTCCTATGATTTCATGTCCTAAAAGTTCTTGCCAGATTACGGCAATTTTTACCTCGGTTTCGTTAACCGGTGCCACGTATTCTTTTTTCAGAACATCGGCTTCGGTGATTGCAGGCAGCTTGGCAAGGTCAATTTTTCCGTTTGCATTTAAGGGCACTGTTTCTAATGCAATATAATACGCCGGCACCATATAATCGGCTAACTGTTCTTTTAAATAGGCTCTAAGTGCTTTTCTGTCTATAGCCACCGTTGCGGTATAATACGCTATAATGGTCTGTTCATTGTTGATTTCTTTGGCCAGAACCAGGGCAGTAGAAATTGCAGGTTCATAGCTTCTGATCACATGTTCTATTTCTGCCAATTCAACCCTGTTGCCTCGTATTTTTACCTGATTGTCTTTTCTCTCTATAAATTCAAGATTTCCATCGGGCAACCATCGGGCTAAATCTCCCGTTTTGTATAATTTTTCTGTTGCTGCAAATGGGTTTTGAATAAATTTTTCAGCCGTAAGCTCCGGTTGATGCAAATACCCTTTTGAAAGTCCGATTCCTGAAATACACAATTCTCCGATAACGCCAATTGGCTGCAATTTTAAATTTTCAGACAGTATGTAAACCTTTGTATTTGCGATAGGTTTTCCGATCGATACTTTTTCTTTTGTGCTTTCTTTACAATCGTAATAGGTTGTTACGACCGTGTTTTCTGTTGGTCCGTAATTATTATATACTTGTAAAGAAGTATCCACTGCATAATTTAAACTCTCTCCTCCTGTAAGTATCGTAGTCGATACGGCCAAACTGTTATCTGCCATGATATCCTGACATATTTTTGAAGGCAAATACGCATGAGTAATCTCGTTTTCTTTCAAAAAAGAAGTCAACAATTTGGTTTGCAGACGTACTTCTTCGTTTTCAATAGGGTAAAGTGTGGCACCTGATAGCAGATACGGATAGATTTCCCAAACCGATGCATCAAAGGCAACTCCGGAAAACAAAGTCCCTTTACTGGATGCTGTAACGGTATAGACTTCTTTGTGCCAAAAACACAGATTAACCAATCCCTGATGTGCAATCATCACGCCTTTTGGTTTTCCGGTAGATCCCGAAGTATAAATTACATAGGCCAAGTCTGTACTTTCAGTTTTTACATCGGGTTGAACGTCGGACAATTGTTTTTCATTATAAAAAACATCAAAAAAAGCAGTGTCTATCACTACTTTGCCCGCAACATCATCTATAATATCTTTAATTCTGTTCTCGGGATAATTCTTGTCTATAGGCACATATGCAGCACCAGTTTTTAGTATGGCCAACAAGGAAACCACTAAGTGTTCGTTTCTTTCTAATAAAACTGCTACCAGATCATGCGGAACAATTTGATAGTTCTCAATCAGGTAATTCGCCAATTTATTCGATCTTTTATCCAGTTCGGCATAACTCAAAGACTGATTTTCTGATCGGACAGCGATATGATCCGGCGTTTTTTCTACTTGCTCTAAAAACAAATGGATTATGGTTTTCTCCGTATCAAAAGTGGCATCAGTATCGTTGAATACCTGTAGTAAAGTTTCTTTTTCATTTTCGGAAACCAAATCTATTTCTCCCACTACCATTTCGGGGCTCTTTATCACCTGAACAAACAAATTCTCCAAATGTTGCGACAATCCTTTGATGAAATTCTCTGTATAAAGGTCTGTATTGTATAGTATTTCTAAAGTAAGTTCCTCTTTTTCTGTAAAAGTAAATACAATATCAAAAGGGGCAATTGCTCTGTTAATTTCGAACTCTTCGATCGTTACCGTAGAAGAATCGGAGTGCTTAAAGTTAGCTAATTGCTGTTGGTTTTGCAGTACGACCATCACATCAAACAAAGGGGATCTTGTAGTGTCTCTTGCTATTTTTAATTCTTCAACCAAGGCATCAAATGGAAAATTCTGATGCTCATAAGCTTCCAAAAGTAGTTTTCCTTCTCTTTGAAGTAAGGTCGAAAATCCTTCGTTTTGATTTATCGAATTTCGTATGGCCAGCGTATTGGTAAACAACCCAATTTGATCTTCTAAATCAGGATGCTCCCGCCCTGCTATTGGCGTTCCGATGATAATGTCGTCTTGATTGCTATATCGGGATAATACTGCTTTTATACCCGCCATTAACACTGTAAATAGCGTTACCTGATAATTTTTGGAAAGGTTTTTTAGCTCAGTAAGTACTTCTGCCGTTAAAACATGATACAACTGACTTCCTCCATACGTTTTTACTGCCGGACGGTTCGCATAAACCGGTAATTGAAGTACCGGAACGGTGTCTTCAAATTGTTTAAGCCAATACGATCGGGCGGTCTGATAGCTTTCTTTTTTCTGTTCCTCCAACAACCATACGGCATAATCTTTAAATTGAACAGCTTCCTGAGACCATTTGATTGCCTCTCCGGTATGCAAAGCATCATAACAGGCTAAAACCTGTGCTGTCAATACTTCCAATGACCATCCATCGCTTATCAGGTGATGCATTGATAAATAAAACACAAAATTATCCGGTGTAGTTTTCAATAAAGAAGCACTGAATAAAGGAGTTTTCGTCAGATCATAGGAGTTTTTACTTTTTCCTTCAATATAATGCTTTACCTCATCGTAAGGCGATTGCTGATGAGAAAAATCTTTAGTGTCTATGGCAAAATGAAATTCTTCTTTGGGCAGAATGTATTGATTTACCGCTCCGTTTTGATCTTTCATAAAAAAAGTCCTCAGAATTTCGTGATGCGCTACAACTTGATTAAAGGCTTCAATAAATTTATCTTGGTTAACAGCTCCTTTTAGCACCACCGCTCCTGAAATCTCATAGGCATCATTCCCACCGTCGAGTTGACTTAACAACCACAATCGGTTTTGTGAATGTGTCAATGGATAGGATTCTGAAAAAGCAGCCAAAGGAATTGGCAAATATTCTTTATTTTTTAATACTTTTTTTAACTCGGAGAGGGTTGGATTGGTATAAAACAGTTTATACGGAACACTCTTCTCCAGTTTTTTGTAGATGGCATTAATAATTTGCGAAATCATTAAACTATGGCCTCCCATTTCAAAAAAATGATCGTTCATACCAATAGGCGTTACTCCTAAGGCTTGTTCCCAAATCTCAACTAGTGTTTTTTCAAGAACATCAGCCGCAGCTACATATTCTCTTTTTACGATTGCCGTTTCCGTAATTTCTGAAAGCGCTTTTTTATCTACTTTACCATTTGGAGTCAACGGAATTGTCTCTAGTTTAATAAAATAAGCAGGAATCATATATCCCGGGAGGAGTTTTTCTAAATGTCCCCTTAAAACTGTTTTATCGATAAACTCGTTTTCTACATAATAGCCTACTAAAACATCTTCCCCTTTACGCTCTTTAACCGCCACAACGGCTTGCAGTATGTTTTCTGAAAACGAAGAAATGGCGTTCTCAATTTCACCAAGTTCAATACGATACCCTCTGAGTTTTATTTGATGGTCTTTTCTTCCCAAGAAAATCAGATTCCCGTCAGGCCCCCATTTTGCCAAATCACCGGTATCGTACATCTTGACCCCTTCCTCAAAAGGATTTTCTATAAATTTGGCCGAAGTTAGTTCGGGTTGATTGAGGTAGCCTTTTGTCACACCGTCTCCCGAAAGATATAATTTTCCAACAATACCAGCCGGTACCAGTTGTAAAGCTTCATCTAAAATATAAGCTTGTGTATTGCTAATGGGTTTACCAATAGGAATGGTCGTGTAGTTTTTTTCTGAAGATAACTTGTAACAAGTGCTATAAGTTGTATCTTCCGAAGGGCCGTATAAGTTTCTTATTTCGGCATTCGTTAGCAACAACTTTTTTGCAATATCTACCGGAAAGGGTTCTCCCGCAAGATTAATTACACTCACGTTTTTGAGGCTAAAACCTTCCTCTAAAACCTTTCGAATACTTGAAGGTACTGTATTTAATAAAATCTTCTGATCCTTGGCCAATTCTGCGCCAATCTCTAAAGCATTATTTAGTATTTTGATTTTTTTTCCAACAGAAAGTGTGTAAAACATCTCATAAACGGAAAGATCAAAACAATGTGATGTGGCGGCATACACTACATCAAAACTATCTGTGTCAAACTCTCTTTGTGCCCAATCAATCAAGGCTACAGCATTTTGATGTGTGATCATCACGCCTTTAGGGTTTCCGGTAGTTCCCGAAGTGTATATAATGTACGCCAACTCCGCTGATTTTCGGTTCGCAGACTGATTTTCTTTGGAGTAGTTGTTCTGTTTCTTCTCAAAATCATTATAAAGAACAGCATCAACAACGAGCTTGCAATTACTGTCTTTTTCAATGAAGGCAATTCTTTCCTCCGGATAATTGACATCTACGGGTACGTAGGTAGCCCCCGCCTTTAGAACCGCTAATAGAGTTATCAGTAGTTTTTCGCTTCTCTCCATTTTAACCCCGACAAAATCACCTGCTGCAATAGCATACTCCTTAATCAGCCAATCCGAAACCTGATTGGCCTGCTCATTAAGCGACTCATAGGTAAGTACGGTTTCTTTACAAACAACGGCAATATGCTGCGGTGTTTTCTGTACTTGTTTTTCTACTATTTCAGCTAATGACAGAGTCGTATCATAGTTCCTTTTTGTCGCATTAAAAGTATGCAACAGCAATTCTTTTTCTTCATTCAAAACTAAAGGCAGCTTAGAAATTGAAGTAGTAATATTGCCTTCTAATCCTGCTAATAGGTTTTTAAAATTTGCTAAAAAATGTCCGGCGAGAGCACTTTCCACAAATTTATCCGAATGATGTAATGCCATTCTAAAATCTTTATTTTCCAGTTTTTCGATTTGAAAGGACCAGCCGCAGTACAATATTTGCTGTTCTTTTTCTGCTCCATAATTAAACTGAAAAGGAATAGCATTTACATTCGATGTCATGGCAATACTATGCTCTTCGTAATAGTTTGTATGTTTATAAACGTCTTGAACTTCTTCTTTTGCTTCCTGTATAAATTCCTTTACCGTTTTTTGAGCTATGGCTTGAAATACATAAAATGACACTGCTTTTTCAGCATTCAAAAACATGTTAGAGGACACAAAATTAGACTCTTCAAAATACCTTTGAAGCAACATATTATAAAGGGCGATCAACACTGTAAATTCTACAATAGTATTTTCAGCCGTTAATTTATAGAAGTAAGAAAGTTCAGAAGCCGAAACGGTACTAAAATCTGTTGAAGAGTTTTCCGGAAAATTTTCTTTAGAATAAGTAAGTTTACTGATTTTTTTATTCCAATAGTCTTTACCAATTTTGTGATTAATGTGATCCATTTTTAGTGTAATTCTTTTATACCATTAGTTTATTTAACAAGGAGTTAACTAGGCTAATCACTGTTGTCTTTTGTTACCAAGAAGCTATATAACAAATGATCTGAAGCCTGTAATCTACTTTTATGTTCTTGCAATTCAGGTCACAACGCAGATCGCATAATTGACCCTAAGCGAAAATAAAAGCTACACTCCACTAAAAATTACGGACTTTCGGTATAAAAATTACGGGCAGCTATTCGCAACAGAAAAACAACTAATAAAGGGATTCACAAACACCTAAACTTTGATCTGTTTTGCCAAGCGAAGCTTTCAAGTCTGCTCACATTCTTTGCGGTCAAACGGTTTTTAAGCTGAATATTCATTTTTCTTAAACTCCAAAAATAAAAAAGGTACAGTCAAATATTTTGCTGTACCTTTTACTTATCCTTACGATTATTCTTATTTTTTTTTATTTTCAGTGCTCGTTCCTACTGAAAATCATATTTACAAAACACGGGAGATTTTTTAATAATCCCAATTGTATTCACTAACCATTAATTCCGGTTTTTTATTGGAATATTTGATGGCTATTGAATCTCCTTCTTCTTTATTTAATTTTTTCCCCATTCCATCAGATTCCTCATATACTTTTCCATTGACAACGTATTTAATCCTCACTGCTTTTCCTTTATACAAAGACATTTTAGTAATTATTCCTTTTGAAGTGGTATAATCCTCTTTAACATATTGAATTTCATCCGTTTTTTCATCAATAAGATAAATACAAAGCCATACAAAAAAAGCTATAATACCAAGTAATACACCTGCTAATTTAAAGTACTCTTTGGTGGTTGGCTTGGTTGGTGTTTTTTTATCATTAGTATAAGTATTCATTTTATCTTTTATTTTCATCCTAAAAGTTTAATAAAACAAAGGATTCCCAATAAAGAGATACCCAAAAACCTTAATTAAAAAACTTATTCTTTTATTTGTTTGGGTCTGTTAATACTTGGAAAAGATTCCAAATACTCTACCTCAATTTTATTACCGATTTTATAGCCTCTCTTTTTGGAATCTCCGTTATATAATTTCCCATTCGCAGAAAACGCATATGAATAGGTAAACATCTGAGTTATGACTCCCTTACCTTGAATGTTTTTTTCATTAATAATTGTTGCCTCTTTTACAACGGCATACTTATCCAATAAAGAATTATAAACGGGCCATTTAAATATACTAAAGCACAAGTAAAGAATTGGACTTAATGCAATTAGTAAATACATCCTCTTTTTTAGTTTTACTAAAAAACTGTTCTTTTTCTTATTATTCATTTGTTTTGTCTTTTGCATCATTAACAGGATGTAATACAAGAAGTGCTTCCCAAATGATCAGAATGTCCGGCTACATCTGCCAGTGCATTAAAAACAGCATTTCCAAGCCAGCCTTCCCAAATAAACCTATTTAGAACAAGAGATTTTTATGTTCACGATCGGGACGTTCGCGTCAGCGAGAGACTATATTCTGTCAAACGACTTCCTTCTCGAGATTACTTTTGTATGATATTCCAACCCTCAAGGATGTAAGTATCGCAAATGCCCTCCTTACCCTCTAGTACAAGATAATATTTCTTAAATTTACCTTGATCTTTAATGATTTCCATTATCGGTTTAAAACCGTATAAAACATTAGTTCTACCTCTAAATTTATAAAATATAGTTCTATTCTTTGAATAAGTAGAAATACCCGTTATTTCACATTTTTCCAGGCTTATAGTATTTTTTTTCGAACTGTAAATAGTATAATAATTGAATGGAATTAGAATTACTCCAGAAACAAAGTAAGCAATTACCGCTATTTTAAGTATGTTTATTCCTAAAAACAAAAATTTGTCTTTTTTTTCAATCCTAACATAATCTTCTTGTATTTTTCGAAATTGCAGAATAGTACAAATAACTAACACAATTGTAAATACAGTAAACATTAGCCAATAAGGAAAATTTAAAATAATATCTTTTGATTTTATAAATAAAAAATAAACCAATACAAACCCTATTAGTTTCATCCAATCTATAGCACTTAATTTATTACTTTTTTTTACATCTTTACGTTTCATTTATTCTGCATTTTAGGATCAATATTAAGCCAAAGACTCGCTTTGGAATCATAATATCTCGAACCATAATAACTCAGATTTGTCTCCCTATCCAACTCTTTCCCATTAAACAAATAAGAAGAAGAAAAAGATGATGAATGTTCCTCAAATAATCCGTGTGAAAATAAAAAATATCATTCTCCGGCAAATCAATTCCGGTAAAACCTTCGCCCTCTTTAACGGTTGTAAAGATACTTAATCTGATAAACTGCCACTTTTTTTAATCAAAACATAATCCTCTACTACATAAGTATCTAAAATAGATTTTTTATAATTTATTTTTAATAAATAATTGTCAATAATATCTTCTCTCTTTAAGTGGTTAGAATTTTGAAATCCTATACTGTATTTATTTTTGTTAAAATAAAAAAGTAATCTATCTGTCCTACCAGAAATATAATTTGATACTTCACATTTTTCTGTGAAAATTTCATTATCCGTTTTATAGATGATATATTGATTTATCGGAATTTTAAGAATTACTGCCAATAAAATTGAAAAAAAACCGACCGTAATTACAACAAGAAAATAGTCCAATATCGTTTTCTTAGACTTCGCTTCACTCTTAATTTCCAATACAAATAATATTAAAAAAGACATAGAAAACAATATCCAAAATATATATTTTGGAGGGTTTAATATTAATTGATTATCTTTTAAATATAAAACTATACCCAATGCCAAAAGGAAATAAATCCATTTACTTTTTAAAATTTTATTAATCATCTTTTTTCTGTTTTTCTTTTCTTATTTGATTCGCTTTTTTTGAAATAGTCCCTTTTGCGACAGCATCGCTTGTCTTTTGTTTTAAAAGTTTGCCTGTACTTTTTAAGGCCTTAGACGCATCTCTTTTGACTTTTTCAGCATATCTACTAATTCTCCCTGACGATTCTCCATTGTTTATTTTATTAATTAATTTACTAAACTTTTTTATTAAGGATTTATTTTCAGTTTTTAAATTAGATAATATTTCTTCTGCCTTATTTCCAAAACCTTGCTCAACCAAAGTTTCGATTGAAGATTCTAAAAATATACTCATTAGGCCATCATCACCTTCTAACAATTTATCCATATCAAAGTGACCATCTGTGTCATATTTTCCTTTACTGTAATTATCAATAATTTTTGTAGTCATTTTAGATACTGTGCCTATTATCATTTTACCTGCTCTTGAGTTAGCAAATTTTTTGATTTTAATAGCAGTAGCTGTTCCCGTTGGAGTAACAGATGATATAGCATATGAACCTACAGCACCCCATGTCGCAGAAGCCCAACCAATATCATCATATGCCTCTTGAGATGATTTACCTTCAATTAACATACCTCCAAAGTAATCCATACCAACATCTAATGCAAAACTTGACACTGCATCAATTATGCCTGTAATAGGGTCTTTACCATCAGGATCAACTAAAACAACGGGATTATTCAAACAATAAACATAAGCCCCTACATTTGGATATTTCTCCACCAACGGATCCACATTTAGCCAAAGTGAAGTCTTCATATCCAAATACCTAGCTCCATAATAGCTAAGATTTGTCTCCCTATCCAATTCCTTCCCATTAAACAAATAAGGAGAAGAAAAAGATGATGAATGTTCTTCAAACAAAATCTCACCAAAAGCAATATACTCTATATGCTGTGATATAGAACCATTTTTTGTGGTAATATACGAAGTACTCCCCAAATGATCCGGATGAAAATAAAAAATATCATTCTCCGGTAAACCGATTCCGGTAAAACCTTCTCCCGCTTTAACGGTTGTTGGTTCTATCGGGGGGCCAAATTGTACGGGTGGTCCCGGTACATCTCCCGGTGCATTAAAAACAGGATTTCTTGGCCAGCCTTCCGGTGGTTCCTGATTTTCTTCTACTGGTTTCAACACTTGACTTGGATATGGATCTCCTGTAAACTCAGGCGTTGCATAAATTCCATGTTGCGTTGGAGGTCCGGGAGGAACACCTAAGCTTTTTACATAATTATCCATCGCTTTTTGTTGCTCAGCGGTTAGTTTAGCATAATTTACACCTCCGGCTGTTATACCTAATGGTTGCGCGAATGTACCATTCCCCAGCTTACTCACGATTCGTCCTGCTCCTTCAAAATAATGTTTCGTAAATTTTCCTTTGCTTATTACAAAATAGGGACTTACATATCCTGTGTAGTTATCGGTATGTACTATTGTTGCAGCGGTCTGTCCATTTACGGCTACATTCTGCGAATCACCCGAACTTTTTATTATTCGCTCACCAGCGGCATCGTAGGTATATTGATGAATTCGTCCATTGTCATTGATTCCCATTAAACGATTTTCTTCATCCCATGTCATTTTTCTGAAGCTCTTTTCTTCGCTATAACTGGTTGGGTTTCCGTTGCCATCGTAAACATACTGGCGTGCTTCTGATTTTCCTGACTCGACAATTTTATTTGGTGCATTAGGATGTAACTCGTTATCGTAATTGTAATCTAAAACATATCCTTTTTGCTCATTGTTTACAGTATGCACCAAATCTTTTTTGGTGATATTATGCATTTTGTTATAGCTCATGTTTAACTCATAATTGGCCTTCGTAAACTCGCCCTGATAAGTTGCTTTTGCTGATTTTAATCGGTAGTAATCATCATACTGATAGTCATGAGAAGACGTTCCCCCTAATGTATTGTTCACGATTGGTGCCGTATTTTTTATATTCAATACGTTTCCAACTAGATCATAACCGTACGAATTATTCATTACTTGTCTTGAAGCACTTTTCACCTGCAACTGTTGTAATCTTCTCATTACCGGATCATACGTATAATTGGTTTCGGTATCGTTACCGTATTTTAAATATTTACGTTGTTCGAATTCGTCATACGCCAATTGTTTGATGTACTCATAGGTATGACTTTCTTTCTTACCTTTCATACTTTGTAGGTTTCCGGCACGATTATAAGTATATTCAACTACTTCGCCATCAGGATAACTCATCTTTTGTATACGGTTCCAAGTATCATACTCAAACTGCAAAATATAAGTTTGTACATCGGTTGGGGTAATACGCAGCGTACGAATTTCTTTTTCTACTTCGCCTAGTTTACCATAGAAAAATTCCTGACCTCCACTTGCATCTTGTACGAACCATAATCTTCCTCGACGAGAAGCCGTTCCGTCGGCTTTTCCATAATTATACTGTACGTTGTTTTGTGGATTTTTAGGATATTTTATACTTTCTAATCGGTTAAAATTGTAAACATATTCTATTGCCCCTCCATTTGGGACTGTATTTTTTATATCCTGTGTAATTCGGCTCGTCACATTGCCAGCCAAATCATATTGCATAGTTGTAGTCCCCGTATCTGGATGTACGAATTCAACACGTCTTCCTAACCAGTCATAACTACTTTTAGTTATATGATCCATTGGATCAGTCACTTTAATCATTTCTCCCAAAGCATTGGTTTCAAATTTCGTTACCAAATCATTTTGCATACTGGCTATATTCTGTCCGGTAACATCTGTGTAAGTTTGATTTATTTTATTTAAAGCGTCTGTTTGTGTAGTACGTAATACTGGTAGTCCATTATAGTTTTCTATTCCAAAAGTGGTCGTGTTGGTACTTCCGTCTGGTAATGTGACTTTTATAGCACGTCCTACCTCATCATACTCCATTTTAGTTGGCATTACGCTTGATAGTGCTGTACTCAAAGTTGCATCGATTGTTGTCGTCGTCGTTGGATAATAACTAATTATAGATCGACCTAGACCATCATAAATATTTTTTCCGGTTACAATCTGTGCTTCCTGATCCGGACTTCCGGCCTGCGTAAATAAACTGGCTGTTTTTTTTACTTGTAAAGCTCTTCCTAATCCGTCCGTATAAGTATAGGTCTCGATGTCCTTGTCTAATTCGGGATCATAATTTTTAGTTTTTGCATAAGGTACTTTTGCTTCAGGGAAATATTCGTAAGCAATTGTATAGGGTTTACCCGAAGCAATTTCATAAGGTGCTTTTATAGTGGTCGGACGACCTTTACTGTCCAGCGTATAAATCATACTTTGATCATTACGGTCAGTCGTTTTCAATGGAGCACCGAAACGATAATCAAATTCCACTTTGTTTCGGTAACCGAATGCATCTTTGATCTCGGTCATGTATTGATGGTTCTCGGCATCAAACACATAATCTAATGCCATACGTTGTCCTTTATGATTGGCTGGCCCTGTTATTTTTTGCAAATTTCCGTAGGTATCATAACTAATATCAGTAATTGCAATTTTATCAGCAGCACTGTAACTTTTAATCTGAATAACCTCCGCAGTTTTAGTGTTGATACTAGTAGCTCTTTTACGACGTAGCCCTTCAGTCGTAAAAACTTCTAACTGTTTTGCAATTCCTCCAAAATAAGGTGTCGTGCTTTCATAATAGCTAATTTTGGCGGTTACTTTATCATCTGCACTACCATTTCCTAAATCTTCATACTGAGTAATATTTCCATTTGCGTCATACGTATTAAAAATATTAGTTTCTAAATACTCACTACCTCCTTCATACATTTTTTGATTCGTATGTATCAGTCCTACAAAAATACGTTTGGCATCACATAGCGGTAAATTCAAATCAGAAACCGAAACACTTGCCTGCGTAGCCACATCAATAAAACTATATTCGTTTTCTGATTCCTGACGCATTTTGTTGTTTTTATCTAACGTATAACTGTGCTTTAATAGATTCTTCCTAAAATAATCCTGGTTATAAAATTCTTGTACCGTAGTTAAAAATACTGAATTATCAGCAGCGTCAATTTGTTCTTCAAACACCTTTGCAAAACCATAAAACTCTCTTTCACGACGATCATGGTAACCGTCTTCGTATCTGAATTTCGCAATAGAATGATCAATACCATCACCAATATGTCCGTCAAAAACATCAACGGATTGTAAAACCCATTTAGACGCAGGATTTTCATATGTTGGCTTTAATAACTCATATTCGACCACATAGCTATTTCCGGCTGCGTTGGTAACGCTTTTTAATTTGTTGGTTCTTTTTATGTTTGAAAGACGTACAATTAAATTATTCTGATCTTTTGACACGATGTAATCTATGTTTCCATCCCCATCGACATCAGAAAATGAAGCTTCGGAACGAGATGTACTGGCCCCAAAACTACCACCGATACTTGGTGTTAATTTCATAACAATAATTGGTGGAACCAACGGAATGTCATAAGAAACACCAATACTGGCTCCGTAACTAACGGATTTATTTCTTGACATCGCCGAATATTTTGGATAAGTAATAGGGGTACCAAAATAATTACCCATATTCAATTCAACCAAAACATCATTGTCACGATAGGTAATTTTATCTGCTAATCCGTCTGAGTTCACATCCATAAAGGTATTTGTCCCGTCAGAAACAGAACTTCCATAATTCAAACCACCGGAGAAGGAACCATTATAGATGCTATATCCTAAATTGGCACTAAAATCCTTTGACTTTCCTTTATTGATAAAATTAAGATTCGTCCAATTTTCTTCAGGTAAAAAGCCGTATCCGGTGTTTAAAGACACTCTTCCGTCAGCTATGATTTTATCAGCCAGTCCATCACCGTTTACATCTGAAAATACCTGCTCGGAATGGTCTTCTCCTTTTCCTATATTTCCACCTAAGGAAACGGATTTACCTCCTTTTTCGGCATCTCCGGAGGCTCCTGTTTGCATGTAATTTTTTGTAACGGCTGCTTTACTGACACTTAACTGTAGTGAATTTGCAGGTGAACCATGGCTATAACTACCGGACAAACTGCCTCCCTGAGCTGTATTTTCGGAGTGGCTAAAATCACCTATCGCAGCTTTATTGCCAGTAAGTCCTCCTGTAGGCGAGGTAAACTGCACCTGACCGTCCCTGATATAATCGGGGAAACCATCACCGTTAAAATCACTCATGGTCTGCACCACATAAGAATCTCCTTTAGAAGTACTCAAACCTCCACCAACAGGGCCCGCACTGGCACCGGCAGCAAAACTTTTACTTTTGCTTTCGGTAATCATATCAAATGCTGCTGTCGCTCCTCCTGCTAAATTGTTTGGAGGCAACGAAAAATCGACATACTCCGCTATATCGTCTTCTCCTAAACGGGAACTTCCAATAAATTCATTTTGAATAAAAGATGCTTTTTCTGCACCAAATACTATATTTTCGGAATAAATCTGGGTAGACTGAGTAAAATAATCTTTGAAACTTTCAAAGCCCGGAGGCATCGCATCCGGATTCAGATTGTTTAAATCCGGAAAATTGTTTGGGTCTACACTATTGGTCTGCGGTTTTAATCTCGTTTGGTCAATTGTAGTACCGGCAAGATTTCCATTTACAATAAAACTTCCCCAATTTCGGTACAATAACCCTAAAGTAATGGCTTCCGATGGCAGGTTACTGTAAATTGAAAATTCAGTTGTAGTTTCATTCCAAACCACAGGTAGCAATGGATCTGTGATCGCATCAACCATATTATAAGCAATTTGTAGCGCATTATTTTTAGGATAAGCTCTGACAATATCTGTTAAAGTTGGATCACTTACATAGAGTTCCAATTCAATTGGAAGGTCTTTTTTAGCCTCTACATAGGCATAGGTACCATCAAAAACGGAAGTCGTTTCTACCAATGTTCCATTGACCACATTAAACGTTTTTCTAGCCACTAAATTAGTACCCTGTTTGGCAGAAATTACTAGTCTACCATTGTATCTTGAAGCGGCAGGACCTGCAATTAACTGGTAATCTGCCGGATTTACAGATAGATTTAATCTACCGTTAATAGTAGGTTTCTTTCCTGTTATAATATAGTTTCCATCTATTTTATTATAAAACGAATGCGAGATCTCTACCTTTTTAATATTGTCTTCGGGTCTTGTTCCTGCTACTCCCGGAATCGTAACGGTTGGATCAACCACCAATGCTTTCAAATCAATATTCGTAACCGTCTCAATCCTCATTCGCACAAAAGCATTGTCTTCTGCAATAGCAAAACTAAGTGTCGCTAAATCTAAAGTAACAACTTCTGAAGCTAAAAATCTCTTTTCGTACAACGCCGTCTCGTTTACTGAACCTACTACCGTTTTAACCACTTTTAAAGTAACGTGATCTGATGTCAGCGGTTTTTTAAATTGCCCTGAAAAACGAATCAATCCGGCTTTTGGAACTATTATCGGATTGGATGAACTTACAAAAAAGTCTTTCGAAGCCTGATAGGTTTTTAAAGACAATAAGTTTGCATCTGCAACAGTAGTAACATCAATCAATTTATTTCTTACAATCCCGCTCTCATTATAATAATCGATTGCTTTGGTGTATTCAATTTTTGGATCCCAAACCACTTTATCATAGTTACCATCCTTTATAGAACTTACCCTGAAATACAAACGTTCTCCTTTTTGAACAGACAAAGTTGTAGCCGGTTTTATTTTTAATGCATAATCATCAGCTCCAATAACCTGATCCCATATCAAATTGTTGTTTTTTTGAAAATACAAATGCACACCATCTGCTTTCCCCTGTCCGTCACGCGTTTTATACTGCTGACGTTCTACGGAAAGATCTTCTAGTAAGGCAAAACTTTGGGTCACAGTAATTTCTCCCGTTGCCGGAGCCTGCCATACTCTTACCACATCATGCAAAGGATTTTTATCTAATAATTCCTGTAATTCCTGAGTACGATCCGGAGTCGTTATAATTAGATTTCCATCACCCGAAACTGGCGAAGGAGTTCCTGAACTGTTGGGTAGAAAATGAGGTACACCATTGATAATACGGTTGTAATATACTTTCCCGCCATCTGCAAAATCTACCAGTCCATCCCCGTTAAAGTCCATAAAGTAACTTTGGGTTTTATTGGTCGAGCGCTGTTCGTCATAACCGACATTTACAGAAGCCGATCCAAAACCTACGGTCGCGTCAACTCCCCAACTGAATGTTTTTGATTTCGTAAAACCTAAATTCCCCAGATTCTCAATGCGAATCGCCTCTCCAAAAGCATTCTGCCCTGAACCGTATAAGTTTTTGCGATAATAAACATCATTACCAATCTTAAAAATTTTATCCGGAAATGAATCTCCGTCTAAATCTTGTAAAACGACAGAAACGTCTGATGATCCCCAGCTATTTCCTCCGTGTGGTCCTATCGTATTCGATTTAAAAGTCCCTAAAGTAGGAAGTCCTATACCTATTCTGTAATTGATTCCGGTTGAAGTTCCATTGGTACTTCCGGCTAAAGTATGATTGCTTTCAAAGTCTTTAATTCCTGTGAATCCCTGTTTGATATTATCACTTGGAACACTCCATACCTGCTCGGGTCCAAAAGGATTGTATTTGCCTGAAGTCTCTCGTACATCATCAAAATAATCCAGCGTATTCGTGTAGAATAATTTCGATTCTGAATCGTATTCAGCAACCGATTTCAGTAAGGTTTTCTTAAAAGCTCCTTCTTTATAATTCAGTTCATAACTGCGAATCATTTGATTTTTATAGCGAACTTCTATCTTTCGCAACAACTGATTGTTCGTTTGTTTAAAACCAAGTCTGGCCGAAACCTGAACATCGGGTCTGTTTACTTCTCCTAAATCGCTATTTTTAATGAAAGAGACACTGTAATTTCCTTTTTCTGATCCAAAACCGGTGTAATAAACATTTTTAAGATACAGCTCTCCGTCTTTTTTATCGTATTCATAACTAACTGAGTTTCCTTTTAAATCGACTTGAAAACAAAGTGCCCAATGACCAATATTTCCCGAAGCATCCTGCAATACTGCATTTGTTGCCAGACCGGATGCATTTCCACCATAATAACTGGCGACACCGCTTTTGTCTCTTACCACCCAATAATAATCTTTAGTCGAAGATCCTTTTCTGATAATCTGCTGGAAAGCGCCTTCTCTTCTTGGATAAAACTGTTTGTCTGCTGTTCTGCCAACCCAGGTCGCTCTATGTGAATTAGGGATTAACTGTTCACCCGCAATCGCATAACTTTCTGTTTCGTTTTGAGCATCATAACGTGGTGCCCCCCAACGAGTTTCTATACTTACTGCAGGAGCCGAAACATCCCAACCCGTTCCTGCCCAACTGTGCCCACCATCACTATCATACTGCAAATTAAACGAAGGCTGCATACCCCCTCTTCCACTTGGTAAAACAATACTAAAACCAGTACTCATCGTTCCTCTTCCGTTTGCTGAAGGTGGTGCGATCGATTGGATTCCAACCAACGGACTTGCTGCTTTTAAATCTTTTATAATTGTTGGTGTATACCCTGAAGTTTCAGGAGATTCGGGCATTTTTATAATTCCGGCAATAAAATCCGTGAAATGTGTTGTTTTCGCAGTGATAATTCCTCTTTTAATGTCTAACGAATCTTTGCTTACTTCTTGCCAAAGACGTTTGTTTTCATCAAAATAAAAGACATTGATATCTTTCTCTGTATAACCTTCCGGAATTGCTTTTTTATCAAATGGAAGTGATAAACGTACCGCTTTTTCGAAAAGAGTTCCGTGTGGTAATAATCTAAATCCGGCATTTGCTCCCGTAACGTTAACCATTGCGGAGTTTAAAGGCGCAATATCAATTTTACGCAAGCCTCTTACCGACACCTGAACATCTGATTTTAATGCTCCTAATGGAAAAACTGCAAAAAAATCTTTATACGAAAGGGTATTAGCCGTTTTAAAATCGATGGTCTTAGAAAAACTTTCTTTAGCATTTTCAAGCGGTCTGAAAGTATCTGCTTTTAAGAAATCATTGATTTTTAATTTTTCAGTGCTACCAACTCCTGTTGTGGTTTCTTTATAAACCGTAACATATTGATCCGAATTTAAATCTTTTCGATCCAAAATCAATTCAAACTCCGGCTGATTGACATTAACAGCAATACAATCAATACTCAATTTGCTAATATGCGAAGGAAAATTAGTCCCTTTGATATACAATTTATCATCCGATTTTAATAAAGTATACGTACTTGAAAGTTTTAATGGACGATATACAATTTGTACGTTTTTAACTTTATAATTATTCGAAGTTCCTTCGGGAGCGGTGAACAATATTACGTTATCTCCCTGTCTCAAAGATTTTTCTGAAAGCAATTCTGATTGTAAACTCCAACTCGTATTCTTAGACAAAAATTGTCCCCCGATACTCGCCTGATTATTTAAACTTCTCGAGATCGAAGCCGACTGATCGTAACCGTATAATTCATACTCCAAATAAGCATTTTCATAAACAGTAGGCATCTCGTTTATCGCAAGATGAAAAACATTGTCGTAGGCATCATCCGTATCCGATTCGTCTTTTACCCCAATAAAACCTTCTTTGATATCGGCATCAAATACTTTTATTTTATTAGCTGCTTTTGGAGCTGTATCAATTGAATCTGTTACTGTAGCTTTACTTTCGTTTTCGTTTTCAAAAAGATCTTGTGCAAACGAAGAAACTACAGGATAGTTCTTAAAATTCACTGCAAACAAAAAGGAGCTTACTAAAAGGACAAGAATTATAATTTTATTTTTCATATAGTAATCGACTGGGAGCAATCGTTTATTTTATTTATTCGTATAAAATATTTAAATTTTAAGCAGTCAGATTATCGCACAATAACTTTAAAAGTCTTTGTTCCGAAATCTGAATTAACGGTAACGAGATACATTCCTGATGAAGCTTTAATCACATCATCGTAAATGTAATTTTCAATCTGAGAAAACTGCTTTTGTTGTACCAAAGTACCCGTTGGACTATAAATACTAACCGTGGCATTTGTTTTTGTGGCAAACTGCATGGCAATAGTAAAATGACCGTCAACAGTAGGATTTGGATATAAAATCAATACACTTGAGTCTGTATTTTCTTTTCCATCTGTCGCAATTGCAATTTTACTTGACGTTTTACATTCCTGCTCATTAGACAATCTTAGCTCATAATTACCTGGCTGATCTACGAGAATTTTAGGATTATTATCGATAAAATTACCCTCGTAATACCATTCATATTCATAATTCCCGGTTGGCAAACCAAGACTTGCGTCCAGCGTTAAAGCGTTTCCGTTTGTTAATTGATATTCTGATTTTAAGTTGGGAACTGTACCTTGTTTGTCTGCCACAAAAACAGTTTCCGAATATAAATTTCCTTTGGCGTCTCTTACGATATAATCATAATTCCCCGAAGAAAGTTTCACTCCGTTGCTGCTTTTTGCTGTTTGGCTCCATTGTTTTAAAATGGTTTCAGTTCCTTGTTTTTTAACGGTTACTGTGAAGGGTCCTTCTCCGCCTTCAATCGTATAATTTAATTCTCCTGAAGCATTTACACCACAATTTGCCTGCGTAATCCAGACACGACTGAACATTTGAGGCGCTACTTTCAAAGTAAATTTAACACTGCCTGATTTTTGCTGATCCCAGTTAAAATCTTTTAGTACCAATTTTTCTTTACTCGATGTACTTCCTAATTTAATGTACTCGGAATTATTCTCCTCATAAGTTCCTTTTCCCGAATGATCTACCAACAACCAGTAATAAGTGTCTTTAGGTAAAGTACCTTTGATAAATTTTGGATCAAAAGTCCAATCCAGGTTTAGATCTGAAGTACCTGCAAAATCCAGTTGCCATTGTCTGTCAATACCTACTGGCTCTCCTTGTTCTTGCTTTTTTACGAGAAGATTTTTTGCATTATCACTCCAAAAAACAAAATAATCATTTGGGATTTTGTTCGTTTTACTTTTAAGTTCCATCGTCAATAAACCTTCTTCGGCCATATTACTGCTTTTTAGCTGCAGCAATCCACTGACATCGTCTCGCCCTACTGCCGTAATCGAAGACTGAAATCCTTTGTGTTTATCGTTGTCCCAAATGGTCATCCCCGAACTGTTGAGATAGTTTTTGATTTCAAACTGTGACAGTGAAATACCGTATTTAACTGCCAGATAACTGGCTACTTTCTGAGTTTCAACACCTGATAAAACACGGTTATAAACCAAAATTTCGCTTATGTTTCCGTTGAATTCTTCGGGTGGTAATTTTTCAAACTTAGATTTTAAACCAATAGTAAGCGTAGAAGGTTTCGCAACAGTGTCGGTTATGTTTTGCTGGAAAAAATGAATATTCGCCTTTTGAAGTTTGACTTTTTCGTTGTACGACCTGTAACTGTATTTTTTCAAATCAACAAGGCGTTTATTTGTTGCAACAGAAACCGTTTTTTTAGTATCATTTATCGTCCATAAAAGTTGTTCTTTCAAACTGTCTTTTACTTTATAAACCATAAATACGGTCTGCTTTTTTTTGCTGTTAACGCCCAAAGGCAGGACTAAAGAATCCTGAGCGGTATCAAAAATAATACTGGGGTTAAAATTAAAAGCCGTTCCTTTTTGCGTATTCGTTGGTACTTTTGCTTCTGTTTTAGTAAGGCTTTCCCAATAGTAAGCGTCGTTATTGGCTCTTGATTTTATCCAAAAAAAAGGTTCCTGAACATTGCCGGGTACGCTTTTTTGTTGTGCAAAAACCAAACTACCTGCCGTTGTGGACAGCAGCATTAGCAGTAAAAAAATCTTATTATTCATATCTCCTGATTTTCAAGATGATCGTTTATTAAAAATTACCCAGGTCATCAAAATCAAATGAATATCCAATAATCAATGAAATACTGTTCATTTTATTTTTGTTTTCACTGTAACGATGGCCATTTTCTTCGGTAGTTAAAGCATCCGTAAGTCCTAAAGTATAACGGGCACCAGCAGACAAATTCGAACTGAATTCGTATCCAGCCGATAACATTCCGTAAAAATAATTCTTACCGGTAAGCGACTCTTTCAGTACTTTCTGTACATTGGCGTCAGGCTCAAAATAAACACCTGAATTACCAAATACTTGCTGAGCGTTAGAGCTGTATTTTATATTATTGCCGTCCAGATTAAAACCTACATAAGGCCCCACACCAACATAAAAACCTTCAATCGGATAATATTTAAAAGACGCTCCAACGTTTATATAACTGTATCCAAAAGTCATTTTGTATTGAAGTCCCTTATTATCTTTATAATTTAAATCTGTCCCCTGCATGGAATAAGAAACTTCGGTCTGAATAGCTACATTGGCATACGGGTATTTCCAATTGATTACAAATCCCGTCGTTGCACCAAACTTTCCTTCTTCCTCTAGCGAATATCCCTGATAAATTCCTTTGGGTACTATCACATCAGGAAGATTAGACATTTTAGAATAAATTCCACCTGCAAAAAAGCCATACGTAATCTCTTTGTCGCCTTGTGCGAACAAAGATTTTGTGCTTACTAAAAGAAGAAGCAAAATAAATTTTTTCATTTTTTTAATTGAAATTACCATTGATGAAAACTATAACCTAAAGAGAAACAAAAGACACTGCTCTTGTTTTGATTTTCGATAAACTGAAAAGAGGAAGCATTACTGTTTACTACATCTTTTACACCTAAATAATAGCGCATATCAAAATGTATACTTTTATGCAATTCATACCCAACCGCAAAACACAGTGAAAAGTCATCCGCTCCGTTAAGACCGTCCTGGTAAAACTGTCTTGTCGCAACATCGTACATTCCTCCGGCTTCATTCGAAGTATAAGTAACATTATTAGGAGATAAACTAATGCCATAAAAAGCACCAAAACCCAGATTTAATCCTTCGTAAGGATAAACTTTATACAAAGCACCAATTTCTAAATAAGAATAATTGAGTCCTAATTCAAATTCTTTTCCTACCGCATCGCGATAAGAAACTTTCTCACCGGATTGTCTGAACAGAATCTCCGGTTGTATGGCAACACGGGTATCATGAAGTTTGAAATTTAAGAAAAAGCCACCTTCTAAACCGTAAGTGCCTTTACTTTGCATAACGCTGTTGTCAAATGTATTGTCTCTGCCTTTTATGCTTTCCGGCAGATTACTGATTTTAGAATGTAGTGCGCCAAATTTCAAACCGTAGGTTATATTGGACTCATTTTGACTGTAAAGGGCTGTAGTAAAAAAACAAAAAAAAATTGATACGTATTGTATTACTTTCATGCAAAAAATTTTTGCGAATATATGTATTAATAATAGAATACTCGATCAAAATAATCGACAAACAACAAATTAATCTGTCAAAAGGAGTCTTTTTCCCGTCAAACAACCAAAAACTGGTACAATAGAGATCCGTAAATAAAAGGCTAGAAAAGATAACGTAATAAAAAACTTTCAAAAAAAATACCGTAGAAAATTTTTACATTTAACAGTATTAAGAGCGTGCAAATTTTCAATTTAGCAGACCTGTAAAATAGTTTCCTTAAATATACTTATTTTAGAAGATTGTACATTATTAGACGCATTCAATCAGAACACTTAGACCTGCAAAACATTATTAGCGTTGATGATCCAAAATAATAAGAATTAAATAAGTAACTTAGTTATTTAGTAACTTTTTAGAATCAAATAATAAACTTAACTCACAGCGATGGTATATGATGGAAAAAACGGAGAGTACTTTGAACTACAAAAAATCGATAGTCACAACAGCAATTTTTTAAAAAACACAAAAACACAAACCCTGCTTCTTATTTGGTTTACCTCTGATCAAAACAAACTTACAATAGATGGAATACCTTATACTTTTGAAAAAAATGAAATAGTCTTTCTAACGGAATTTCATAAACTTGAATACGAAAACATCAAGACTATTAATTTACTGAAATTCAACAAATCGTTCTACTGCGTTTTAGATCATGACAGTGAAATTGGCTGTAAAGGAATCTTATATTATGGCGCAGCAGCAAAATTACCCATCATAAAAATTAATGAAGTACCGTTAGAAATAATGCAAACGGCATGGAAAATGGCTACTTTGGAATTTGAAATGAAAGACAGTCTTCAGCTCGAGATGTTGCAAATGATGCTTAAACGAATATTGATTACCTGCACCAGGGTTTACAGAATGCAATCCCTGAGCAGCATTACGGGTACAGAACAAAATGATTTGATACGGAATTTCAATTTCCTGGTAGAGACTAATTTCAGAAGTAAACATACTGTTGCGGATTATGCTTCCCTTATTTACAAATCCCCGAAAACAATCTCCAATACGTTTAAGAAACTGGGAACAAAATCACCTCTCAAATTTATTCAGGAACGTATCATGCTCGAAGCAAGACGTTTAATCTCTTACACAGATAAAGACATTTCTGAAATTGCTTATGAATTAGGGTTTAATGACATACAGACCTTTAGTCGTTTTTTCAAAAAGAACGAAAAAATAGCCCCCATACAATATCGCAAAAAAAATACGCCTTGAATTTGTTTAAAAATAATAAAACTATGATCGGACTAGGAATGGCAGCCATTGGCAGGCCTCACTATATCAATATTAAAAACAATTCCATTTCAGATAGGAATTTTGATTTGGCTGTTTTTAAAACGCAAGGAAAACATTTTTTAACCGAAGCTTACCAAGCCGGAATCAGACATTTTGATACCGCACCCAGTTATGGAGTTGCAGAAGAAATACTATCAGAATGGATTGCTGAATTCCAGCCAAAAGACATCATCATTTCAAGTAAATGGGGATACACTTATGTCGCCAATTTTGACAAAAATGCAATAGTACACGAAGTAAAAAATCATACACTTGAAACGCTGGAAAGACAGTCGAAAACTACTTTTGAAAGATTAAAAAACATTCAAATTTACCAAATTCACTCGGCGACCTTAGAAAGTGGTGTTTTGGAAAACCAAGAAGTACTAGAAAAATTATACCAAATTAAAAAAGAGCGAAACATCGAAATTGGCCTTTCTACTAGTGGTGTCAATCAAAATGAAATCATTAAAAAAGCCCTTCAAATAAAATGCAATAACGAAGCACTATTTGATGTTTTTCAGGTTACTTACAACCTCTTAGAGCAAAATCTTTTAAATTTAAAAGAAGAACTAAAGTTCAAAAAGGTAATTATAAAAGAAGCAATGGCTAATGGCCGTATCTTTTTAGACAAAAATGACGGCCTCCAAATTTTCCAAAACTTAGCAACTAAGTATAATGTAGGTATTGATGCGATCGCCCTTCAATTTGTAATCGCTACCCTCAATCCATACTCTGTACTTAGTGGTGTAACACATCTCGATCAACTGAACGAAAATCTTAAAGCAAACTCTTTTTCTTTAGAAGATCATGAAATCGAACTTCTAAAAACCGTAAAACAAACGCCTGAAGACTATTGGGAAGATCGAAAAAAACTGAGTTGGCAATAAAGTTTGCTTTTCACAAAAACAAAGAGGGAAAAATTGCCAATTGATAAGGACAACCAGTCTACTAATTAGGTCTTGTTCTGAACGAACTTTGTACTCTAAAAAACAAATAGTATGAGCAATACAGAAAAAACAAGCCCAAAAGCAGCTGAATTACGAGTAAACTATTGGATTGACGGAGACGGAAATAAAACAGCTCCAATTCGGTTAAAGGATCACAAAGGAAAATTTAAAATAATCTACGAATTCCAAAACTGGTGTCCGGGTTGTCACTCTATTGGATTGCCTTCTCTAAAAAAAATGGTTGATGCTTTGCAAGAAGATAAAAATGTTGTCTTTTTTGCTGTCCAGACTGTTTTTGAAGGTTTTGATGAAAACACAGCCGACAAACTTCGTGAAAACCAAATAAAATACGATCTAAAAATCCCGTTTGGACACGATGACGGTTCTGATTATGGAGAAAAAAGAGCGACGGTTATGACGGATTTTCAAACCGGAGGAACACCTTGGTTTTTATTGATTGATGAAGAAGATACGGTTGTTTTTTCAGATTTTCACATCAATGTAGAAGGCGCTATTGCTTTTCTAAAATCAAGAAAAATGTAGTAAAGTCAGAACAGCTAAATAAAAACGGTATTAAAAGAAACGAATACCAACACGATTAAATTAACACATAATGAGACTAAAAATAGGATTTGGAGGCGGATGTCATTGGTGTACGGAAGCTGTTTTTCAAACTTTAATTGGTGTAGAATTGGTCGAGCAAGGCTGGATTGAATCTGTCGAGCCTCAGGATTATTGGTCAGAAGCCGTGATCGTTCATTTTGACACTGATTTAATTTCACTTAAAACATTAATCGAGATCCATCTTCTTACGCATGCCAGCACTTCAAATCATAGTATGCGAAGCAAATACAGAAGTGCTATTTACTATTTCGATGAGCAACAAAAAGAGGAAAGTTTAAACTTCATTTCTGAATTACAAACCGAAAATACAGAAAAGTACATTACCCAGATTTTGCCTTTTGTACAATTCAAAATAAACAAAGACGAATTTTTGAACTACTATAAAACTCGAAAAGAAGCGCCATTTTGTGAAACTTACATTCGTCCGAAACTAAATTTATTGTTCCAAAAATACAGCAAATACACCCTTAAAGACTAAAAGGGAAAAATAAACAAATTTGCAGGAAATCGGGTTTACAAGTAACGCTTTCTTTCGCCCTAACTTTGTACTCTAAATCAGAGATATGAGCCATTTAGTAAAAATAGACAAAGAACAATTCGTCAAGGATCTATCACGGTATTCTTTAGTAAAAGGCACCATCGAGGGAGCACCTTTATGTCCGTACGGCAATCACTACAAATGGGTTGGTTACGATCACGAAACCAAAACTTTTGTCCGATTTACAAAATCAGTATTCTTGAATTTAGTAAATCAAGTTAAAAACGAGTATTGAATTATACTACAAAAAACAGTGAAAAAGAACCATTAGAAAGGAGTAGTTCATTACAATTTCAATTATTTAATTTAAGTTGCTAGTTGTTTTATGTTTGAAATTAGACCGCCTATACCTCATTTCTGAATTATAATAATGTAAATTTCTAGTAAAAATTAAAATAGTTGCAAAAGTATCATTTTGAATAGCCTCCTGCTTCAGCTGGAGGATTACAAGAAGTTCAAGATCTAATGGCTTTAGCCGAATTATACCCCGGTTCTTTCGGCTAAAGCCAATGATACACATCTCGATCATTTACCTCCAGCTGAAGCAGGAGGCAAATCAATCCTTTTGCACTTTGGCCAAACAGGATCAACCAATTATTAACTAGCAACTTGAATTATTTAATAAAAACTTAACAACCAATCGTTGGGTACAATTTATTAATACAAAAGAACAGCATTAATAAAACATAAAAAGGGCGTTTCAGATAAAATAAATTGAATAAGCTATGTGCAAAATTACAATTTTATTAAAACACTTTAAATAAAGCATCACTTTCAAAACTATGTTTCTATGTGTTAAAAAGAATTACAACCAACAAGTTATAACTTAAAAAAAACATCATGCTAAACTGGAACGCTATTATAAAATACGCCAATCACGGAAATCCAACTCCTCCAAAAAGAGTAGAAAAAACACCTGAGGAATGGAGTAAATTACTAACCGAAGAAGAATTCCGTATTACACGACTAAAAGGTACAGAAAGAGCCCACAGCTCTGACATGTGCAGTTTTTTTGAACCTGGAAAATACGCTTGCAAATGTTGCAACACGCCTCTTTTTGATTCAAGTGAAAAATTCGAAAGCGGAACGGGTTGGCCCTCTTTTACACAACCTGTTGCTATAGAAAATGTCGCTTATATCAAAGACGTAACATTTGGAATGGTACGCGTAGAAATTACCTGTAACATTTGCGACTCTCATTTAGGTCATGTTTTCCCCGATGGTCCGGCACCTAGTGGACTAAGATATTGCACGAATGCAGTTTCACTAGTAAAAACAGAAAACATTTAACACTACTCAGGAAAATCTTGAGTACGTATCAATTTAAAAAAAACAGCTATGAGTGATATAAAAAAAATAGTATTTGGTGGAGGATGTTTTTGGTGTACAGAAGCTATTTTCTCTGAGGTTGAAGGGGTCATTGCCGTTAAAAGCGGTTATAGCGGAGGAGCAACAATAAATCCTACCTACCGTGAAGTATGCGATGGCAGAACCGGACATGCAGAAGTTGTTGAAATTACTTACGATGCCCAAAAAGTTCCGTTAGCCCTACTATTGGTTATTCACCTGACAACACATAACCCAACCACGCTAAACAAACAAGGTGCTGATCACGGAACACAATACCGCAGTATTATTTTTTACGAAAATGATGCCGAAAAACAAATCGCCGAAAATGCCATAAAAGAAGTACAGGAAGCTTTTGATGACCTGATTGTTACAGAAGTAAAACCAATCGAAGAGTTTTACATCGCAGAAGTTTCACATCAGGAATATTACAAAAACAATCCCAATGCAGGTTATTGCCAAGCGGTAATTGCACCCAAACTTGCCAAGTTTAGAATGTTATACCAACAGATTAAAAAAGTTAGTTAATCAAAAAAAGCGAATTTCCTTAAAAAGAAGTTCGCTTTTTTATTCGTTTCTATGAGTAAAGTTCCTATTTCGATTCTAATCGATAGAGTTAAAAGAATGCTTACTTAAACAACCTAGTTTTAACCGAATAATACTTACTACAATCCCATTAGCTTCTGGGCTGCCTTTTTAATCTCTTCAACGGTTTTGCCATTACCATCACCACTACCTTTAAAATAGTAAATTTTAAGGTCTCGACTCGCTATTCCCCTGTATTTGGTAACTGTTTTTTTATTATCGTACGAACTACCTTTCTTTGTTGCTACCGGGATTCCGAGTGCTTGAGCAAGCGCTAGAGATATTTCTAAACTTTCGTCATTTTTTCTGTAATCCGTAAATATGGCAGCACTTTTTTTCCCATTATCAAGATTAACAACAAATGCGATATCACAATTTTTAATTCCCCGCGCTTTCCACTTGGGACTTAAGGTGATATACGGAATTGTTTCAGCATCAGCATATCTGGCAGCACTGCTCTCCGGTTCATTTCTATTATAAGGAGTAGTTTGTGACACAAAATAACCATCAGCCTGGAGATAACCCTCATAATCATCACTTTGACCGATACGTTTTTTAGCAATGCCATAACCCCTGTCTTTTTTAAACTTATTTTGAGTTGCTTCTTCTCGTGTGATCCCTCCATTTAGATTATACAATAATCCTTCATTATTTGGATGATAAGCATGCCTGGCTCCATCTAAATTAAGAGCCAGAGTCTTAGTTCGAAAAATATGCGTGGTGTCAACTGCTGTGGTCTGCGCTGAAGTCCAACTTACGAATGTGCTGAAACATAAAGCAAAAAGAGAATACTTTTTCATATTTTAAAAATTAAAATTACACGTTCAACAAGTGAATAATTAGTCTTAAATTTCAAGTAGACCGCATACTAACTTACTATACAACCGCCACTTTAACACTTTAAAAACAAAAATCTTAACTAATATTATTCCTTATAAAGTTAGTTATTCAATCGCTCCTACTCACCAGTACAAACACCTGTTTCTCGATTTTTTGAGAACATAAAAAGGATAAAATTTTAAAACAAAATTAAATACCCAAAAAACCAAAGCTGACAGGTTTCAAAAACCTGTCAGCTTTAATTCAATACGAAACTTTTTGTGTGATTTACTTCATCTTATTCGCTTTCAATCAGATCTCCTTCGTTAAAAGAACAAACGGAGCATCTACCCTTTTTAAACTTTACGGCTTCGCGACTTTGTGAGATTTTTGTTTTTCCAAAACTTTTGATCCTTTAATACAATACGGAAATTCCAGTTCTACCGAAACGTATAAAACAAAAAAGCCACTCGATGGAGTGGCTTTTGGTGAACTTGGAAGTACAAAATTCGAATCTTTTAATAGAAGATTTGAAACTTTTAGCGGACTGTTTTGAGGAAATAATTAAGATAACCAGTTAAAAACTAAAATAGATAATCTTTGTTAAATGTATATGTAGTTTTTGGATAAAATTTTAAAAATTTAAAATTTTAGATTCTAAAGATGGGAAATAATCGATAATATTTCTTTCGTCTTGAGTTATATTTTCAATCATTTTATAGCAAAATTCACTTATACTTTCTTTTTCTTTATAAGTTAAAGAGTTAGAAATAATATTATTAGTGTTTGCAGGATCAATGATTTTAATAAACATTATATTTTCAGCTAAAAAGTTAATTGTTTCAAGTAAACATTTTTCTATTCCATAAGGAATTTGTTTTTTTTCAAAGGCTTTTTTTACTAAAAACTCAATGTGGATTGACTTCAATTTTAAATTGTTTTCAACTTTCCATACTTTTAATAATCGAACAATTTTCTTTTCTTTAGTGGAAAATTGCATTTTTTTTAATTGTTTCAGATAATTAGTTTTCTTATACGTTGGTTTTTCAAAAAAACCAGTATTATTAACATATAAATAAGTATCTCCTGAATTATTATCGATTTGTCTTAAAGGAATAACATCAATCCTTTTTATTTCATTTCCAATATTAAATTCTAATCCTATTGAATGTTTTTGCTCCCTAATTCCTACTAATTTTGTATCTTGAAATTCGTCAAATATAAAATCTGAAACTGTATAATACACATTTTCAATAGAACCAAAATCTCTTTTAAAAGGAATTTGAATATCTATATCTGAACCGTAAATTGAAGTGTCTTTTGTAATAGAACCGTTTAAATTAGGATAATTAGCAAGTTCTTTATTAAATTTAGAATCTAATTTCTTTCGAACCTTTTCAGCTTTTTCAAGTAGCAATGTATTGTCATCTTTATAGTAATTCAAGGTTCTATTCAAATATTTTGAAACATTCCCAACTGAGGCAATAACTTTTGACATTTTATTATCCCTAATTAAACCAATTGCAAATCCACCAGTTCCACCTACTAAAGCACCAGTTCCAAATGATTTTAATAAATTTATCCAATCAAATTTTTGGCCAGCATTCTGATTACTTAATTGTTGAAAAATATTAATTGCAGCATTTCCGAGACCAAAAATTACTGCTCCATTTGTTGCGTATTTTACAGCTTTATTCATATTAATCTTCTTTCCTTATTGATTCAACAAAACTCAAAGTAGACAATATGCTGTGATATAAAGTAAATTTTGAATTAGCAAAATTTAATCTAGGATTTCTATCAAGATTTTTAGAAGTGTAAGCAACAAAACAAACATCTTCATCACTCTCTTCAGACATTATACTGTCAATTTCAGTTTGAGAAAACTCACCATCAATATTGTTGAAAATTATTAAATCGTGTTCCGGAATTGTGCCAGTAGTATTATTTATTCTATAAATTAAATGTTTAAATTTAAAATTTGACATAGTCTTCTTGACTTCATCTTGAGCATCTTCAGTCGGACTAATTACAATAATTTTTTTCGTGTTCTTTAAACTAGTTTCAAATTCTTGATTACTTACTAACTTTATAATTTCTTCTCTCTTTTGCTCAACGATTGTTTCTATCTTATCATCAATCAATTTCTGGACCTTTCTTTTAATTCCCCAAATTGTCATATAAAAGCCCCAAAGTGTTGTTGGAATTCCAAGAATTAAAATAAGTTTAAGCAAATTTTCAACATCTTCATACTTACTGTCTAATTCTTTTTTTAATTCATCCTTTGCATTTTGAATTTCAATTTTAGATAAATTATCTATGTTACTTTTGTATTCTTCTAAATAACTAATTCTTTTTTCCAATTCAATTGTCTTATCTGGCGCATTTACAGCAAATAATATATCACAATGAATCATTACAAAAAACAACATTACAACTATTTTAACCTTATTCATATCTATATAATTTATTTTTAAATTGAACATAAAAACCAAGTTCAATCTTGGCTTCATTATAGCCTATAATTAACATTACAGGATTTGATATTGAAACATCTTCATGATTTGTTATTGAAGTTATGGCACTAATATCTGTACCGCTAGGTATTGGTAAATTATTAGGATGTGTATGCCATTCGCCTACATAATACTTTTGGGGATTTTCATTATAATAATTTCTCAATTTATCTTCTATTCCTATGGTATCTCTCTCAAACAAATATGGCGTTGCCTTATATTTATTCGGAAGAATTGTATCAGTAATATTCAATTGAGTTTGGTTATTGGAATAATGACCTATTAGAAAACCTCCAAATTCATTTGGATAATGTTGTATTCCAATATCAATAATATTTGAAAGCAAAGCATTTTCAACATTAATTATCAATCCTATTTCCTTATTTTTATATGTCAAAATTCGTTTAGTTTAATGTTAAATTCATTTTCATCTTCAGTTTTCAACACAAAGTTTCTTAATAATTTACTGTCATCTGAAAATTTTAAATTTAGATGTTTGATTGCAAATTGTACAAGTGTATTTATATCATTATATGAGGCTTTAAAAGTTGGATTCCAGCAACCAGTTGGGTTATGAATATCTTCCAAATCATTTTCTAAAACATTTTCAAATTGATTCATAACCCAATCATAACTTTTTGGTTCAACTGAACAAACTAAATCTTTTGCATTGTTTGTAATTGACATTGTTATCAAGCGTTTTAAATCAAGTTGATTTAAAACGTACATTAAATCATTATCCGTTGAACAATCAATTATTAGATCATAAGAAGCTAACGGTTCTTCTAATTTACTTTTAGAATTATTTATACCTTGCAATATCTTGGAATAAAAGTGTAACATACCACTATCTAAAATTCCAATTTCTACAAACGGAGAAATTCTAAATAATTCATTTGATAGATCATCTACTTTATTACATACACCAGTTAGAAACGAATATTCTGATCTGCAAACATTTTCCGGCTCTTTTATGTCAAAATCAACAATATCAATCCTTGTACAACCACATCTTGTCAAAGTTGTAGCAACAATACTTCCTATGGCACCCACACCAATGATTAAAATTTTACTTCTGGTAATTTTATCCCCTAATTTTCCTCTTCCAAAAAAATAATTATAGGAACAGTTTCTTGTAATACACCAAATAATATTTTTATCAATAAATCTACCTTTCCAAATTTGATTCTCTTTGAAAGATTCGATAGGAAATTTTCCAATTTCTAAAATTGCTACTTGCCAATGTATTTCTAAGTCAGAAATCTTATAACCAATTAATAAAGGAATTGGATCCCCTTTTATTTTTTGATTATTTTTTTGAACATTGTCTAAAAATTTTAAAAAATCTTGTGTTACTAGACTTTTTAAATCTTCCCAATTACTAATTATAAATTTTTTCCTTGTTGTGGGAGGATTATCCAAAAACACAAATAAACCCATGTTTTTGTTCCCTAATTGCTTAATGGAATTGCTCCATTTGCATTCTGTAATTATTCTACTGAATGGATCTTTAAAATTTTGAACAATATGATTAGTAATCGTTTTGTCAAGATATAAGCCATCGTTTATTTTTGAATAATCAAAGAAACCAAATTGATTTTTATTAAAAGAATAATCAACTTCTGTAAACAAGTAAGAAAAATGAATGTTATTAAATTCTTTCGGTTGAAGAATTATGTGCTCATAATGATTATCATTTTCTTTATTTAAATAATATTTTAAGATCCATCTTTTTAATGAATTAATATCTATTTCAATTTTTTTCTTTAAATCTATATTATGAGAGGTATGAATACAAATAGAACCATCTCCCATAACATGGCCATATTCTAAAAAGCTAGTGTTAGAAAAAGTTATTGATTCAGTATCTAGTCTCTTCAATGGATATTCAGGGTAAATCCTAACATCAAAAATTAGAATTTCTACGCTATTATCTAATGAGACCTTTATTTTTCCAACAATATTAAAATCACAATCTGAACTAAATGGAGTTTCAATTGAAATTCCATTTAGTTCAGAAATGACTTGTTGTATCTTATTTAGTCGTGCATCCATCAATTAACCGAATCTTTCATTTTTTGGTGGAGCAGAATAGAATCCATTTCCTTTATTTTCATATTTATTATCAGCTTTCTCTTCTTCAAGAAATTTTGCGTTTTCTGGAAAGTAAGTTTTGATGTTTTCGTCATTATCCTTAATTCTTTCAAGCATATTTTTCATATCGTAAGAAAGTGTGTCTCTTTCTGATTCAGTTAGTGAATCAATTAAATCATTAGAGCTATTCCCTGGATCTTTAAGTGTGAAGCTATCTTTTATTACTTCATCACGAATATATTCTAGCACAGTTTCTAATTTACTCCATAAATTGCCCGTAATTTCCTTATTATCAAAAGCTTTAATTGTAATCAATTCTAAAAAAAATGATTTAGTCGGGTAATTATATTTAGTATTTTTCCACACCTTTAAAAGGCGAATAATTTTTCTAATAGATTCCTTTTCTTTAGTAGCTCTGTCTTTGATATTTTTAATTTGTGCTTGAACATTGGTTTTAATTCTTTCACTTCCTGCATCATAATTACCGTACTTATAATATACATATAAATTCAAATTTTCATCGTCACTATACTGATCTTGATTTAATTCTCGTCCAGGAACAACATCAATTTTTACGACATCCCCATCATCATCACTATGAAACTCGATTCCTACCGAAACTTTTTGCTTTCTAACCGTAGCGACATCTTTATATTTTTCATATAAAAAATCGTATGCATCATCAAACATTTCCTTCAACGTTCCCTTTGAACCAAAAGCGTTTCTCTTAAATGGTGAAACCATATCAAAATCAAATTTGGTATTCATTGCTGTATTCTTTGCGTATGAACCAGAATTAAACGGAGAATAAATATTATCCCCATAATTTTCTTCTAAAGCTTCTTTAACCTCCTTGTTCTTCTCTTTGTGCTTATTTAAAAGCTGCTCCTCTTTGGTTATTTGATGCGTTTTAATTACCGAATCTAAATGTAAGCTCTTGTCCATATTTTTTATTTTATAGGTATCATATTAATTGAATTATCTAAATTATCTTTTACAGAAGCATTTGCAATCGTTCTTAAATATTCTATATTTCCAATAGTAACAACCGTTACCAATGCACCAATTTCCCAGTCAGGATATCCCCAAGTAATTGTTTTTATAGTTTTTTTTGCTTTCAAAAAGTTAATTGCATTTGATTCAGATGTTTTTACACCCATTTTAAATGAATTATTTTCATTTACAGTATGTAACATTACATCTGTGATTCTTTCAGAGCTGTCTTTCCAAACACCTGAAATAAAATAGTCAGCTAATTTTGCCATTTTTATTAGTTTTACATGTTTATGTATCTAACAAAAATTCAATTTTTGTGCCAAACAGATAAAACACTTACCAATCTGTCAATTTGGCATTTTATTTGCTAATCTGATAAACATGTCGTACTTTTGCATCATATTTTAAAATCTATAAATTATGAGAGACTTTAAAGGTATTCTCTACTATATGATTGGTAATAGAATTAAATCCTTGAGAACAGAAAGAAGTTTAAGTCAAGAAGATCTTTCTTTACAATTAAACCTATCAAGAGCTTCAATTTCTAATATTGAATTAGGAAGACATCAAATTCCATTATTTTTACTTTATGAATTATCTTTATATTTTAAAATTGATATTCATGATTTGATCCCGTCAATTGAAGAAATTCAATCGAATTTAAACTCTAATAGTCCAGAATTATCTAAAATTTTAGACACACAAAATCTGGATTTATCACAAAAAGTAAACCTCGAAAACATATTAAACAGTATATAATATGATACTCTATAAAAAAATTGAAGAAAAAACTTTCAGTATTTTATCAGAACTAAACATTGATGCCCCAAATCAGATAGACGTTCTTAAAATAGCAGAATATTTAGGTGTTGACGCTAAACCTGCCACACTTGACAGTTCAATTTCAGGACTATTTGTCATAAAAGAACAAAAGCCATACATCAGGTATAATGAAAATGAAGCTCCACAAAGACAAAAATTCACGATTGCCCACGAATTAGGCCATTTCGTTTTACACAAAGACACTCCATTATTTGTCGATAAAAATGAGACAGTTCTTTATCGAAATTTAGATTCTACAACCGGAGAGCTTTTAAAAGAGAAAGAGGCGAATTCTTTCGCAGCGTCTTTACTTATGCCAAAAGTGTTTATTGAAGAAGAAATAAAAAAAATTCCTGCAGGCACAGATCCAATAATTTATCTTTCGGATGTTTTTAAAGTTAGTACTCAAGCAATGAACTATCGATTGAATAATTTAGGTTATTCTTTTTTAGGAATGTTTTAATTAACCTTTGAGCAATAATCAATAGGCTTGGTAATATTTTAGTGCAATTTTATAGTGATGAATTACACTTTCATTTCATAAATTAAATGATTTGCTAAGATACCAGATGGAGTCTTGCTCTTTTTATCTAATATTTCTGTATTTGCAAAAACAATAAAATTGTCTTTAGCTCTTGAAACCGCGACATTTAACATATTCGGCTTATTGTCCCTATCGAAAAACATTGTACCTGAATCGCCTTTGCCATAAACCATTGAGAATAAAATGATAGGTCTTTCGGCCCCTTGAAGTGCATGAACAGTTCCTAATTTTAATGTATCAATATTAAGCCCGGCATTTTTTAAAGCGTATCTCAAACTATTTTTTTGTCCGACAAAAGGGGTAATAATACCAATAGAATCTTCAACTTTTCCATACTTTTCTTCAATTTTACTTTTGTTCTGAACTACCCAATTAACTATTGCATTTACTTCATTATCATTGTATCTACTTGAATTTTTTACGATAGAATTTCCTTCAATGTGAATACAATACATTGGAGGAAATAGTAAATCGCTTTTTGCTGGTCCTTTAAGTGGTATCAACTTTCCATCGTAAGCAAGTACATTGCAATAATTAATTATCTCATCGAAACAACGTCTATGTTCAACCAAAGTAACACCTTTTTCCTTTACTCCAGACTGCCTAATATTAGCAGCGTTTTGAGCCATTTTCATTATACTTCCCGTTGAAGCTAGAAAACCTTTGTGATCAAACTCTTTTTCATAAATAAGATCATCATAACTTTTAATGATGTTGCATTTTTTTAAATTGCCAATATCAATTTTATTCGCTATATTCCATACAGGCTCTATTTGTTTAACGTCACCAACTATTACTGCCTGCTTAGCAAGGGAGAATATTGCAGTTCCCACCTCCGGTGCAACCTGGCCTGCTTCATCAACAATTAATAAATCTATAAAACTATAAAGTGGAGGTGTGTCAAAAATATTTTTACCATCTTCTCCCTTTTTGAAAAACCTGAGAAAACTAAAAAATTTAGGAGCCATGTAAAATGTACTTACAAAACAAGGCGTTAACATTGCTTGTCGCTGCCATCTATTTATGATTGCATCAAATCCTTTTCTTTCGAAATTTTCATCATTCAAATCAGATTCTAATTTCAATAACCATCTCCCTTCCCAGTAGTGCAAAGCAAGTTGAAATGCTTTGTGACGAAGAGAAATATCTAGCTCATCATAAAAACAATTTAGTTTGGTACCATTTTTAATTTTTAAATACTCAAATTCCCAGTATTCTTCTTCTGTTTTAGGCGGATTTCCAGTAATTGAATTAGACATTTTCCATTCTTTCCAATTATTAATAGACTCTATAATCGTTTTTGCGGTTGTTATTTTATTGTCAATCTTTTCAAGTATTGCACTTTTTGTATAAACAAATTCTTTAGTTTCACTTATTAATGAATCTCTCAATAAAATTCTAACTTCAGATAATCTATTCGCTAAAGCTGATTTCAACCCAAAATAGCAAAATAGCTTTCTAAAGAACGATTCATTATTAAAGTATGAAATAATTTTTTCTTCTAATTTATTTAAAATCTCAATATCAGATTGAAACTGCATTTCGTTTAAAATGTTTTCAGAATAATATGTCTTACGAATGCTGATATTATTTAGATAACCATTTGAAAATAGTTCTTCATTTTCTAAGTAATCTTTCCATATGTTAGATGCTTCATTTAATATTGTCTGGATATTTAAAATTTCCTTTTGGATTTTTTTTATACCATCATTAATATTTAAAATCTTATCTTCTAAATATTTTGAACACTTTTCAGTAAAATAAGGTTTTGCTATTTTTAAGTACGAATGATTTTCAACTCTATTAAACAAGCCTTCACCATTTTGCTTCTTGTAGTTTATTCCTTTTAGTTCTGCTTCTGTTTTTCCATTAGCTGGTAAATAAGTTGCATATCCTTCAATTTCTGGTAACCATCTGCCTTCTAAATTACCTGGCTTTGTATTTGATTGTGAAAAACTATCTATTATATTTGTTACTGCTTGATTATTCGTTGAACAAGCAAGAATTATAGAGGGTTGATGACCTTTTATAGCGCTTTCTACAAATTTATTAGCTACAATACTTTGCAACAAAGTCGTTTTTCCAGTTCCAGGAGGTCCATTAACTGCAAAAACTTTGTCATTCGTTTTTAAAAAGGTATTCAAACTTTTACGTTGTGATATTGAAATAGGGAAATCAAATCCCATTTGTCCTATATGCAAAAAATTTGAATCAATGAATTCAGAGACATTTAACGGATTGTTTTCTTTAGGATTATTTAGCGTTATAAATGTCTTTAGTAATTCAGGAATTCTGTCTTCTTTTAATATCTTCTCATACAAATGAATTATACCAATCGCAGCGTTTATATCTTCATCTGGCAATAAAACAATAGCATTTTTTAAAGTTTCATAACCCTCTGTTTTATAATTTTCAATCTTCTGATTTATGGCTAATTCGAAAACATCTTTTACGTAATCTATATATTCCTGATAATTCACATATCGTTCCCGACCTGCAGCAGTTGCATTATCTACATTTTCAACAGTACCAAATATAAATTCAGTTCTTTCATCAGCTAAGGGTTCTAAATACTTTCTTTGGAAAACTGGAAAATATTCTTCAGGAAGTTCTAATCCGCCATTTCTATTAAGTTTAGCAAAATACCAAAAAGGAAACTTAGGGTGTTTATCTTTTAAGAAAACTAGATTTTCGGTTGTAGGTTTTATTTTTATTGGAGAAATTAAAACTTGGATTTCATCTAAATCAACCCAATTCTCACTTTTTTTACTTAAAGCCCCTTTCTTTTTATTTATTCGTGCTTCTTCAAAATTTATCAGGTTGTTTACGCTGCTCAAATTTTCTATTTGCTGCATGTCAATTACAAAACTCTCAATTTCAAAATGTTGAAGTTTATCAATATTAATATCTGCTTTTAAGGAATCCGATAAGCTTTTTTTCCAATATGTTAACCACTTTTTATATTCCATAATTTCTGACTCTCTCAAATTTGTAATCAAATTCTGTTTCTCTTTATGATAAATATTCAGAGTTTAAAATTTTGCTCCTAAATTATAAACAAAATCTGTCATTGCAGTATTTATTTTTATGTATCCTAATCTCTAAAATTAAACACTAAAATTGTCTACAATATTAACACTAAGTAAAAATTCCTGAGTTTGTTTTATATCAAAATAATTTTGTTTCATCCATTCAATTTGAAATTTTACCGGCAGATAGATTCCCCATTTGGATATTTTTAGTGCTTCAGGATTTTGCTCTAATTCTTCAGTAATTATTTCGTCAATATTATGAGCATCTGCACGAATAAGATTTAGTTTGCCCAAAAAATCTTCTTTCGCAATTGCAATTTCAAATACGCTGGTTTTATCATCTATTGAATTTTCTATTCCTGCAGCATTAAAAAGAAATTGCAACGTACTGTTGATTTTCGTTCCTGTAAAAGAATAGAATAACAGCTTTTTATCTGCAACTAGTAAGGGTCTTTCTGATTTAGGATTCTTTATATTAAAAATGGCAAAATCATTTCTCATTTCGTCTAATTCGCCTGAAGCTTCTTCATCAAGTTCTTTAAATACTTCATCCTGATATATTATTTCCAACATTTTTTGCCTAATCGCTGGATGAACCATTCCGCCTCCGCCTGAAAACATTGGCTTTTTGCCATCGTTTGTTGGTATCACTTCAATTTTTTTTGCTTTTAAATCTACAAATCTAATCTTCCATATTTTTGCGGCCAGTAAAATATTTTCATCTTCTATAATCTGCGGACTCATTGGGATTTCACCTATCTTTATCCCTGCGTTTACCACTTTAAAATTATCTTCCAGAATAAAAGTACTGTAGAAGTCCCTATTGTTTACGATTTTTTCTCCTTCAATCCCGATAATTACTTCATTTCGTAATTTTTCCAGCAAATCGATATGGATCAAATGATTTAAAATTTCTTCAATATCAGAAATGGCAATATCATTAAAAGCAAAATTTTGATTCAATAGTTTGACTAAATCATTAAACTCAATGCCTGAATGCCCTTTTGTGATTGATAATGCCTGATGTAACAAAAGATCGTATGCAAAACTCATCGAGTCTTTCGGTTCGATAAATTTTTCTTTAAACAATAGCCAGCAAGCCAACGATTGCAGTAAACTCCATTTATTTGTAGCATATAAAAAAAGGGAACTTTTTGCACCTTCTCTCCTGCCGCTTCTTCCAATTCGTTGTATTAAGGATGCAATGCTGTTTGTAGCATCTATTTGCACAACCTGGTCAACTGAGCCAATATCAATTCCGAGTTCTAAAGTAGACGTACAGGAAATGCAAAAGTTTTGTCTGCTATTGCTTTTTGCAAAATATTCTACATATTCCCTAACTTCCTTATCAACAGAAGAATGATGTGAAAAATAATTTGCATGTCCTTTTACTTTTTCCGAGATTTTCTTTAGCTTGACTGCTACCACTTCTGCAAGACCTCTGCTGTTTGGGAATACTAAAACCTTACTGTCTTTGGTTTCTAAATACAAATCTTTTAACAGCTCTAAAGGCAATTCATCACCATCGCTTTTAAAAAATTTAAACTTTGCGTCAATTTCTTTTTGTGTACTATCCCTTAAAACTATGGTTTGCAAATTATTACCGGTAAATTTCTTTGCTTCATCGTAATCGCCTAAAGTTGCAGAAAGGCCAATTATTCTAAACTGATTTTCATTTAAATGCTGTAATCTTGACAAAATAGATTTTAATTGCACACCTCTGCCAGAACCTATAAAAGAATGAATTTCGTCAATGACCACAAATTTCACATTCGAAAACAGCTGTTTTACATTAAAAGGTTTGTTGGCAAACATAGCTTCCAAAGATTCCGGAGTAATTAAAACTACTCCGGATGGATCTTTTATTAATTTTTCTTTTGAAGTTTTATTGGCTTCCCCATGCCATTTTACAACGCTGACTTCTAAATTTTTACACAAATCCTCAACCCGAAGAAACTGATCATTTATTAAGGCTATAAGTGGCGAAATATATAAAACCTGAACGCCTCGTTCATTAAAATTTACCTGAGATAATATGGGTAAAAAAGCTGCTTCTGTTTTTCCTGAAGCTGTTCCTGACACTAAAATATAATGACTATCTGTAGTTAAAATTCTTGTAATTGCAGCATTTTGAATGGGACGCAATTGTTCCCATCGTTTATCACGAATATATTTTCGGATGGGGTCTGATAATAGTTCAAATGACATTATAACTCTTCTATACTATCCATTAAAACGGTTGTATCGGGTCTCTCGTCTGAAATTTCGATATCTCCGAATAATTTCCCTTTATCCAGATTTGGATTTTGTCTGATGATATTCAAAATGTTTAAAAAATCCCTGATAACCTCTCTGGGAGTCAAAAATTCAGAAGCTCCTGGTTTATTAAACATTTCTTCCATAAAATTCTGAATATCATCATCTGAAATATTGGTAGAAACTTTATAATTATAGTCAAAAATTTCTTTAAGTTTTTTCAATAATACAAAAACCTCATTATGGTCAAGCGGCAGTAATTTAATCACAGGCTGTGCAAAATCCCTAATTTCTGCCGTTTCAAATTTATTCGATTCCAATCTTGATTTTAAGGCATGATAACTAAACAAACCACGTCGCTCATTTTCTAAAACCTCTTTAGTCCCTGCAAAATTGATGAATAAATTACTCACTTTTCCCTGAAAACAATCGTTGTAAATACTAAGAATCTTTTCATAATTTTTCTCTCTCATTACTGATGTGGAAATTTTATACAAATTGATTGCTTCGTCTAGATTAATCATAAAACCACTGTAACCCATGCTTACAAATAGCTTGCAGAAGTTCTTAAGCATGTCATAATAGTTTAGATCATTTATTATCTCTCTTACGCCTAAATCCTGTTTGGCTTCTGTCTTGGTATTGTATTCACCTTTTAGCCATTTCAGGGCATTTCTTCTTAATTGTTCATCATTTTTAATATATCCTTCATAATATTTCATAACGACTGTTCCAAAATCAAAGCCACCCACTTCTGTGATCTCGTTGATGGTTTTTAATATATTATTTTGAATGAGACTTAAATATTTTTCATCCCGGATATTTTCAATCAATATATTATTTTCATGAGCCGTTTTCAATACAATTTGCTCAATCCATTTTTCCATCAAAGTTGGTAATGCACCTCCTTCAGGTTTGGTTTGGATGGCAACATTATCCATAATTGCCGAATAGAGTGCAACTCCTTTTCCGTCGTTTGAATAAAGCCTGTTATCGGGTGTAAAATCGGCATTAGTTACAACAAATTTTTGTTTTAATGCCACAGTATTTAAAAGATGCATCATAAAAGATTTTCCTGACCCGAAATCTCCAATCCAAAATTTGACCATGCTGTGTCCGTTTTTCACATCCTCGAGTGCGCTTACCACTGAATTTATTTCTTCAGAACGTCCAACGGTGATATGCTGAATACCAATTTTTGGAACCACGCCTCCAATTAATGAATTGATAATTGCGGTTGCTTCCTTAGGTTTAATATTGTCTATCATATTGCTAAAATTCTATTAAAATAATTTTCGTTTATAGTATATAGTTCGTCTTCTTCCTCAATTAAAATATCGTCCAGTGTATCGTAGCATATTTCATTTATGCTTTCAACCAGTTGGTTTCTAAACATTCCTTTTGATTTTACAAAAATTTCCAAATCTGTTTGAAGGATTGATAAATTTTCATTTAAAAAAATATCCAGTATTTCGAGTTGAATATTTGAAAATTTTATGGAATCATCAAATGAGGAGATTTTATTAGTTTCTAAAGCTGAAGGTATTGTAAGTACCAATTTTTCATTATCAACTATTGCAGATAAAAAATCATCTGTTTCCTCCTCATTGTCATCTTTTAAATATTCGTTCAGCAATTCAACAGTACCGGAATGTTTTTCATGTACTTCCTGAATAGCATTTCTGTCTAATTGTATTTTCTTTCGCTTTGGTGTATAAACCAACGGAATTGATTTTAAAGCTTCTTGCAGGTTTTGATCCTTTATTAGCTTATCGACAACATCCTGAAAGTTAACCAATTGTTCGCTTTTCTTAAACAGACTTTTAAGGATGGTTTTATTTAATGGTTTATTATCAAATTTTGCAGACTTAAGATCGTAATATAAATAATAAATATATAAACTAAGAGCTGCCTCATTATCCTGGTTCACCATAAACTTAGCAGCCTCAAAGAAAATATTTTCTACAGCAGGATTATTTTTATTTGAATGGCCTAAATTGACTACATCTTCGATAAATTTCTTTGAATCGTTTTTATAATTAATGGACAATTCATCCAATTTTGTTTTCCACCGTGTTGAATTAAGTGCGTTTAATTCAAGATCTGTAATCTCGTCTGGATCTAAAATAGTTGGTCTGTATATTTCTAATATTTTTTTTAATCTTAGAATTAATTTATCATCATATTCTTCTTTTATATAAGCCGATGCATACTGTAATTCAGTTGAAAGTTTCCTTTTCTGTCCGTAATTCTCCCTTACGATGTTCTCACAATATTTAAAAATATTAAAATTAATATCGTTCAGAATAGTCTGTAGCGAGTAGTTATAATTTTCAGAACCTTTTCTGTACCTATAATGCTTTTGCGCTATTATATCAGCAATTTTCGTTAATTCAATATTTAAGGATGAAGATTCCTTTTGATACTTTTCGTCTAGTTTTTTAATTACGTATAAATAAAATTTGATAATTTCCAGGCCACAAAATTCAATGTTAAAAAAGTTGTTGTTTGGATTCCAAAGTTTATTTAATAAATCGACATCATTGTTACTGAGATTAAGTTTTGTCTTGTTTTTTGTCCCTAATTTCCAATAATCAGAATTGTTTTGTCCAACATAATAATTTTCTTCTTTTCTAATTCTTTCTATCGCATTACGATCATCCCTTTCTTCCAGTTTTTTAATTAGTGATGAAAGACAATATGTTCTAGTTACAGCATAATTATTTCCCAGATCCCGCAATTGTTTTTCTAATCGCATTGGATTTCTATGATCTTGATACTCATTCAAAAAATCATAAAGCAAAACAAATGCATAGTTGTCATTCCCTTGTAAATCTGCATAGAGACCCCCTAAAAAGTTAAACTTAAATGTTTTATAATACACCCTTTGCGCATTAGTTGCAGACTTTATTTCAGAATAGGAATAAACGGGTTTATTTGCCCAGTAATGTATGGCAGAATTGTTCGATGAAAGATTTGAAAGGCTGAAAGATTCGCCTGCGACGTCAATAATTGAATTATCCATAAAAAGGAATGTGAAGTAGTTTTGTAATCAAATATATTTTAATTTAATATTATCTAATGCTTTTAAATGAAAAAAAATTACAATAAATCATCAATTAAGTCTGAAAAATCAAATTCATGTATTAGCGTAATAGTATGTCCTTCCTTTCTTAAGCTTATGGCTTTCTCTACTTTTCGTCCGTAACAGGAAAATACCCATGCAGGATTACCATTATCACCCACAATTAAATAATCTGTCTTTTTAGAAATACTTTCGGTTGGTATTCCGCCTAATTTAATGATATCTCTTTGAAGATTTTCTCTATTTCCTCTTTTAAGAACTCCGGTTATGCAAAAAGTTTTGCCTTCAAACGTAACGTCTGGTTCGCTTGTACATAGTCCTGAAATATTTACATCAATAGTTTCATCCTGAATTTTTTGTCTGATTTGATCATCCTGAATGGCAGCAAACTGTTTAAAATAAGCCATTAAAACAATCTTTTCTTCATCATCTATTCTGTTATCAGCTAAAACAGAAAAAACTAAACTTCTAATTTCATCATAAGGATAATATGAATTTAGATGTTCGTTTTCATCCAACCATTCTTGAAGACTATAAATTTCTTTATCACTTATAATTCCATCTGCTAATATTCCATGACAAATTCCTTGTAGAATCTGTAAATCAGAAGTTACAGTACTATAATAATAATCGTCGTTCTCGTATTTCTGACACAACCAATATAAATCTTCTATAGTTTCTTTGGGCGGAATCTTATTTGAAATAGAATTTTCTATAACCGTCATAAACTCGTTAAACGGATTACGATTAATTAGCTCTTTATGAACCGCTACCCACTTACTAAGTTCTATAATTTCTTTTTCAGTAATTTCATTATCAGACATAATTCCCAGCAAAAGTCCTTTTAGAGAACTAATAGCTTTATCTGCCTGAGATTTTGAAGTCAAAACTTTTAAAAGTTCAGTATTGATATTTTTCATAATACATTTGTTTTTCTTACAAATATGAAGTTTTATGCGATTTAATTTTTAATGACTTAGACTTAAAAAACAAATCTAAATTTTCAAACAAATATTAGTTTATTCCTTAAACAAAATTTACGGAAAACCATATTTTACATTTGTAATTGATTGCGAAAAATAGAAAAAAGTAAACAAGGAATAATCAGTATTTATACCTGATTTTACGGAATGTGTTTAAGCGTAATTTTAGAGCGACTTAATCTATCATTTTCGCTTTTTTCTAAAACAAAAAAGCCACTCGATGGAGTGGCTTTTGGTGAACGCAGAAGGATTCGAACCTTCGACCGCCTGCTTAGAAGGCAGGTGCTCTATCCAGCTGAGCTATGCGTCCATAATTTCAATTTTCTAACCTTCTGTTTAGAAGGAAGTTGCTTGATCTGCAACGATATTAACAAAAAAACCACTCTGTCGAGTGGTTTTGAATGTGAACGCAGAAGGATTCGAACCTTCGACCGCCTGCTTAGAAGGCAGGTGCTCTATCCAGCTGAGCTATGCGTCCATTATCTAATTGTAGTCGGGGTGGCAGGATTCGAACCTGCGGCCTCCTGCTCCCAAAGCAGGCGCGATAACCGGGCTACGCTACACCCCGAGGCAAAATTTAAGCGGAGAGACAGGGACTCGAACCCTGGCGACGGTTACCCGTCGACAGATTAGCAATCTGCTCCATTACCGCTCTGGCACCTCTCCAAGCTCAAGGAAACGTGTCCTGTTTTGCGGTGGCAAAGGTATGACAACATTAGATATCTCACAAGTATTTCGACGCTTTTTTTTGTTTTTTTTTGATCTTTTTTCTAAAACACTTAACAATCAAACAAATAGAATTAACAAAAATTTCATCTTAAATTTAAAATTCAATCCAATTCACTCAAAATTTGAATTTGTATAAATAAAGATTAAATTTGCTTGATTAACTAATATCACACAGAAAATGAACAAAAGAGTTGTTATCGTTTCTGCCGTTAGAACACCTATCGGAAGTTTCATGGGAGGTTTATCGACCGTACCCGCACCAAAACTAGGGGCTGCCGCTATAAAAGGAGCTCTTCAAAAAATTAACCTGGACCCAAAATTAGTTGATGAAGTTTTCATGGGCAATGTAGTACAAGCCGGAGTTGGACAAGCGCCAGCACGTCAGGCTGCACTTTTTGCCGGTTTATCTGAAAACGTTGCTTGTACAACTATAAACAAAGTTTGTGCTTCGGGAATGAAGGCCGTTATGTTCGCTGCTCAGGCAATTGCTTGTGGTGATGCCGAAATCGTAGTTGCCGGAGGAATGGAAAACATGAGTTTGATTCCACATTACGTGCAAATGCGTAACGGAAACAAATTTGGTCCTGCGACAATGCTGGACGGAATGCAAAAAGATGGTTTGACTGATGCTTACGATAACAACGCAATGGGAGTTTGCGCTGACTTATGTGCATCAGAATACAAAATCACACGTGAAGATCAGGATAATTATGCCATTCAATCTTACGAAAGAAGTGCAAAAGCCTGGGATGCCGGAAAATTTGATGCTGAAATTGTACCCGTAGAAGTACCACAAAGACGCGGAGAACCGGTTATCGTTTCTAAAGATGAAGAATATACCAATGTAAAATTGGACAAAATACCTTCTCTAAGCGCTGTTTTTACTAAAGACGGAACTGTTACTGCTGCCAATGCTTCAACGATCAATGACGGAGCTGCTGCATTAGTTTTAATGTCGGAAGAAAAAGCAATCGCACTTGGATTAAAACCACTTGCTTTCATCAAAGGATATGCAGATGCGGCTCAGGAGCCAAAATGGTTCACTACAAGCCCTGCAAAAGCATTACCGAAGGCGTTAGACAAAGCTGGAATCGCAATTGGCGATGTTGATTATTTCGAATTCAATGAAGCTTTTGCTGTTGTTGGTTTAGCCAACTCACAAATCCTTGGACTTGATAACGATAAAGTAAACGTAAATGGTGGTGCTGTTTCATTAGGACATCCACTAGGTTGTTCGGGAGCCCGAATTATTGTAACTTTATTGAATGTCTTAGAACAAAATAACGCTAAAACCGGAGCTGCAGCAATTTGCAACGGTGGTGGTGGTGCTTCGGCTATTGTTATCGAAAGAGCTTAAAAACATATTACATTAGGAGTTATTTACAACCAAAATAACTCCTAATTTTCAACTTATAAAAGACCTTAAATGTTCGGAATTTGCAATCTAGCTATAGTACCCGTTCGATCTGAACCAAGTGACAGAAGTGAAATCGTCACACAACTTTTATTTGGTGAGCACCTCGAAATATTAGAACGTCAAAATCAATGGGCCCGAATAAGAATTCAATTTGATGACTACGAAGGCTGGGTCGATTCAAAACAGTATCAGGTTATTTCTGAAGCTAATTTCAATCAATTAAGCAATGAAGCTATTATTCTAAATGCCGATCTGATTGATTATATTACTACTCCTGATACCAATTTATTGCTACCAATTCCGCTTGGGGCTTCTTTGTCTTTTTTGAATAACAGTGAAATCAATACGAGTAATTTCGATTTTGAAGGCACCAAAACAAGTGGCGTAAAACCCAAAAGTGCTTTAATAAGTACTGCTTTTATGTACCTCAACGCTCCTTATCTTTGGGGTGGAAAAACTCCGTTTGGCATTGATTGCTCGGGATTTACACAAATGGTATACAAACTTAATGGTTACAAAATACATCGCGATGCTTCACAACAAGCTCTTGATGGCGAACCTTTGAGTTTTATTGAAGAAAGTGAAGTCGGTGATCTGGCCTTTTTCGATAATGACGAAGGAAATATCACTCATGTAGGCATCATTATGGAGAACAATTACATCATTCACGCCAGTGGAAAAGTACGTATTGATCGCTTAGACCATTTAGGGATTTACAATCCGGAAACCAACAAACACACGCATAAACTTAGGGTTATTAAGAAGATTATATAATTTTTTTCTTTTGCCACGAATTTCACCAATTACCACATTTTTTTTTGCCACTGATTAAAAGGATTTCCACAGATTATTTAATTATTTTAATCCTTTTGTTTTTTACGCAGATTCACTTAGCCTGTTTGCTATACTCAAACTGCTTTTTTTATTGTCTTCCGCGAAAATCCGCAAAATCGGCAAAATCTGCGTGCTATTTTATTTTACTAACATCCCGAAAAAGTTAACAACTCTTTGTCAAAGTCCCAAACGAACTTTTTTGAAATCTGTGGTAAAAAGACCTCTGTTTTATTTAAAAATTAACCTCATACTCCATCATTTAAACGAGTAAAAATTAAGAAATATTCGGGTAAACTATGGGCTTATCAAAAAACAATTTACTCTTTTCACAATTGACAAACAACATTTTAAAACGATCATAATTACAAGAACAACAAAATTGTTGTATATTTACAGCAAATTAGTTGCGTCATGAAAAATGTAAAGCAAAAAACAGAACCTTTCGATACTAAAAGAAGTATTCAAAATGCCTCGGGAAAAGTAATCTCAATAAAAAGATCTACTTTAAACTCTGACGGTAAAGAATACAGCTGGGGCAACAAACTTGAGCGCGTTGCTGTTATAAGATCCGGCATTCCGTATGATTCAATTGAAGTCATCAGCAGAAGATTAAACAATCCTGTAAAATCGGTTTTGACGATTGTGGGAATTCCTCAAACTACTTACAATAAGAAGAAAAGCGAACACCTTCTTCTGGACAGCAGAGATAGCGAATTAGTCATTCTGATAAACGAATTAATAGATTACGGCCTCGAGGTTTTCAATAATGAAGAAGAGAAATTTCAACGTTGGCTAAAAAAACCCAACCTGTCCATTGGCGGAAATGTTCCTGAAAACATGCTCGATACCGTAACCGGAATTAACGAGGTAAAATTCAGCCTAAACCGATTAGAGTTTGGAAATTTAGCCTGATGGTAGTATTCAGAATTGAACGGGAAAAATACCTGGACGCAACTTTAAAAGGAATCGGAGCCTCAATGTGCGAAGGGTATCGCTGGAACAGCCTAAACACAAAAATGGTTTATACTGCAGAAAGCAGAGCTTTAGCAACACTTGAAGTCTCTGTTCATTTGGATTTAAGCGAAGACTTACCTACTGATCGTTTTTATGTAGAAATCGAAATACCGGACGAAATTACAATTCAAGAAGTACACATAGAAGACTTACCCGTGAACTGGGACTCTAAACCACCTATTTCGGTAACTCAAATCATAGGGGATGATTTTATAAATTATGATGAGGCTGCAGTTTTAAAAGTACCTAGTAGCATTGTGCCTATGGAGTATAACTACTTAATAAACCCAAACCATAGCGACACACTAAAAATCAAAGTTTTAAGCACGACCAGAATGGCTTTTGATTCCCGATTTAAAAGCAAATAGTTTTTTGCCACAGATTAGATTTAATTTATTCAATAGCAATACAAAGAAAAAACCAACACGAATTACACTAATTTTCACGAATTAATCTTTAAAATTCTTGGTGCCGATTTTTTGCCACTGATTAAAGGATTAAAATGATTTAGTTCAACTTATTCAACAGCAATACAAGGGAAATCTGGCCACGAATTACACTAATTTTCACGAATTAATCTTTAAAATTCTTGGTGCAATTTTTTGCCACTGATTAAAGGATTAAAATGATTTAGCCAATTTCAAGAACACACAAAAAAATTAGTGTAAATTCGTGTAATTCGTGTCAAAAAAAACTCCCTAATTCTTATGTTTCTAAGCTACCAACTCTTTCTTAAATCTGGGATCAAAAACTTTTTTAAGCACTAATCCGGATCGTTTTTCTGTATTCCGAAGGGCTATTTCCTCTATGTTTTTTAAAGAATTTATTGAAATGGCTTTCATCTGTGAAACCAAATTCATAGGCGATTTCATTGATTCGTTTTTCGCTGAACTGCAAGCGGTGCTCAATCAATTTCGTTTTATAATTGCTGATGTATTGCTGCATCGTTTCGTTAGCATGTTTTTTGAAATAACGGCCTAAATAGGTATTTGAAATTCCGAAATGCGCACTGATGGACTCGGCTTTTATTTTCTCCGGATAATAAATGTTATTCTGAATATATTGCAGGATATCCATTGCCTTGGCTTCACAACCAATATTTACCTGCTCGGGAAGATATTTGGCAATATTTCTCGCTACAATAATAATCAGCGTATTTATCAATTGCTGAATCAACTCCTGATTGTAAACGTCTTTATCCTGATGTTCTCTGCAAATCGCTTCTATCATTACTTTTACCAAACACGCATCTGACTCGTTTTTTAAAATACAACCCGGTTGATGATTGGCGTTTTGAAGAATATATTCCAATCGCTGAATGTTCTCGCTCTGTAAACTCGAATTCTTTAAATAAATATCGTTGAATCTCAAAAAGAAAAACTTTGTTGTCGTCTTAATCGTAAAATTATGACAGTCCTCAGGTGTCAACAGAAACAAATGTCCACCATCATATTCAAAAATAGTTTTGTTAATGCATTGCGAGCCGGTTCCATCTAAAACATACACCAATTCAAAAAAATTATGACGGTCCCCAACATCCGGATATTCGTCCAGCGTTTCAAATGAAACAGTAAATGGTTCGTATAAATTTTCTTTTTTCATTTTATAGCAAATTTAATTCAGTTTGCAAATATACCTAAAAAACACAAATATGTACAAATTATAAGTCGTAAAAACAGTATAATTTTGCCTAATAATTTTTAAAGCACAAAATACCACGATTATGGAATATAGAAAACTAGGCAATACTGAACTCGAATTATCAGCAATAACTTATGGTGCATTTGCCATTGGAGGCAACATGTGGGGCGGAAATGAAAAGAAAGACTCAATCGATTCTATCCATGCTTCCATCGACAATGGAGTGACCACAATAGACACTGCTCCTTTCTACGGATTTGGTTTAAGCGAAGAAATGATTGGTGAAGCGCTACAATCACAAAACCGATCAAAAGTGCAATTGTTAACCAAATTTGGACTGGTATGGGACGGAAGCAATAAAGGCAAAGGAGATTTTTTCTTTGATGCAGATGACAACGAAAAAAAACTACCGGTTTACAAATTCGCCTCCAAAGAAAATATAATCAAAGAAGTTGAAGAAAGTCTAAAAAGACTAAAAACTGATTATATTGATTTACTGCAAATCCATTGGCCGGACTCCACTACTCCAATTCAGGAAACTATGGAAGCTATGGACTTGTTAATCAAACAAGGAAAAATAAGAGCTGCCGGAGTTTGCAATTATGATGTTTCACAACTGAAAGAAGCTCAGAAAACAATTTCGTTAGCATCAAATCAGGTTTCGTACAGCATGCTGAATCGCAAAATAGAAGCCGATTTAATTCCGCTTACCGTTGCAGAAAATATCGGAATCATCGCCTACAGTCCAATGGAAAGAGGTTTATTGACCGGAAAATATTTTACCGACACCAAACTAAAAGAAAACGATCACAGAAATGGTTATTTTGGTCAGTTTGATCTTCAGCAAGTCAAAACCTTAATCGAAGAATTGAGTTCATTAGCACACGCAAAAGAAGTCAATTTAGCGCAATTAGTTTTACGTTGGACCACTTTACAAAAAGGAATTACTATTGTTCTAGCCGGAGCAAGAAATGCAGAACAGGCGATTTCAAACGCAAAAGCAATGGATTTCGATCTTACTGCTTTAGAATTGGATTTTATCAATCAGGCCATTTCAAAAATAAAATAACAACAAACACAAAATTACACCATACGTAGAAACACAGGATTATTTTCACATAAAAAACAAGCCTGTATTAAAAACTACAACACGAATTCAGAAGAACATTTACACTATGAAAAAAATATTTATAATAAACGGCGGGCAAAAATTTGCGCATTCAGGCGGAAAATTCAATCAAACTGTTCAGGACTGGACCATTGAATACCTTTCCCAAAACAATAATTACGAAATAAAAACAACTCATATAGAAGATGAAATTGACCTGCAGCATGAAGTAGAAAAATTCGTTTGGGCAGATTTAATTATTTATCACACCCCAATCTGGTGGTTTCAATTACCTAATCTTTTTAAAAAATACATTGACGATGTTTTTACTCAGGGTCATAACAACGGAATCTATAAAAGTGACGGAAGAAGTCGTGTAAATCCGGACATTAATTATGGAACGGGCGGGCTTTTACACGGTCGTAAATACATGTTGACCACGAGCTGGAATGCTCCAAAAACAGCTTTTACTTTACCGGGGGAATTCTTCGAAGAAACCTCTGTTGATGATGGTGTAATGTTTGGTTTTCATAAAATGAATACGTTTGCCGGAATAGAAAAAGTAGACAGTTTTCATTTTCACGATGTTGAAAAAGGTGCCACACCGGAAAATATTACTATCTTTAAACAAGACTATACCAACCATTTAGAAGAAACTTTCAAAACTTTATAACCATGATCTCGATTACAGCTATCATAAAGAGTAAAAAAGAGCACCTAACAGAAATTCAAAGTAGAATTATCCATCTGGTCGCCGAAACCAGAAAAGAAGCGGCTTGTATTCGTTATGACCTGCATACCGCTGAAAATGTGTTTATCATTTGGGAAGAATGGAAGGACCAAGCCGGACTTGATTTACACAACAATCAATCTTATCTGTTGGATTTTATTGCCAAAAGCGAATCCTTATTAGCCGCTCCGGTTCAGGTTTACAAGACAACCCAACTTTTATAAAACCATAAAATTCAATACTCCTGCAAGGTTTTCAAAACCTTGTAGGTTTATCTTATAGATCAATAAGTAGCCATAAAATCAATAGTCCAACCTATTAGACAAACATAAAAAAGGCCGTCCTGAGACAGCCTTCTTCTATAAAATTCAAATCTATTGTTTAATGATCTTCTGCGTATATCCTTTTTTTGTTGAAGAAGTTACATTAAGAAAATATACTCCTTTTGTTTTTCCCGATAAATTAATGGCTTTATCAGTAGTACTCTCTCCGGAGAAAGTTTCTTTGTAAATCATCCTTCCGCCAATATCATGAACCGTCACAGTATAACTATCTGCTGAAACCGGTGTGATCACATGAAACACATTACTGGATGGATTCGGATACACCTGAACTCCTGACAAATTGTTCGCTCCTTTTGGTTTTGTTACTGCTAAATTAGATCCGTTATTTATTTTTAAATTATCAAACCAAATTCTGGTTCCATAACCTGAAGTGTTTTTGATTTTTACCAACACACTCTTTTGATTTTTAACTATACTTAAATCAATTTTTTCTGTTCTCCAATCCGAATCTTTGGTCGGAATCCAATCGTTGGTTTCATTTGCAGCCGTTGTTGCAGGATCGTCCTGAATTGGTGGTGAAACGGTTTGCAACTGCAATTGATTTTTAGCATATACATTTGTCCAGGTTACCCCACAATCCGAAGATACTTCGATATCTATTTTATCCGGCGCAGGTGCAGGATCAAAAGCATTTAAGTACTGTGTATAAGCCAGATCAAAGGATAAAAACGGAGTAGCAGAAGAGGAAAAATCCATTGCTTTAAGAATCAACTCGTCTATCAAACCAGTTGGATTATCAGCATTGTTGATCACCAGACAAGACAAATCTCCTTTACCGGCATCCGAACGTTTTTCCCATGTAATAACGTCTTTGTCGGGATTAATGATTTCCCAATCCTGAATAGGAAAACTTGCTTCGAAATTTTCTGAAAAAGGAAGACTGTTCTTGCCATTAATAACGACCACATCCGTTTTTGCCATAACCGATCCTGCTCCATAAGAATTAGAAGCAGTCAAAGTTACCGTATAAGTTCCCGGACTATCATAAATTACAGCAGGCGTTTTACTTGTAGAAGTCGCCGGCGTACCACCCGGAAACGACCAGGACCATGAAGTAGGCTCTCCTGTTGAATTGTCTCTAAAGGCTATTGGTAAATCGCTACACTGTTTTTGACTCTCCACTACAAATTCCGAAAAGGGTGTTTCTTTACTGTCAAAAGTGAATTTCACATTATCAATCCATATTCTTGAGCCGTATCCCGAAGTATTTTTAAACTTGAACAAAACGTTCGCTACCCCTTTAAAATTCGACAATAATACCCTTTCTGTTCTCCAATCCGAATCTGAAACCGGAACCCAATTATTGGGATCAGCACTGACATAGGTTTCCAGTTCAGTATGTGTTTTTACATAAACACTTTCCCATGTAAGACCGCAATCTTTTGAAGCCAGAATTTCAAGAACATCGGGACTTTCCGTATCAAATTTAGCATAAGCAACATCAAAGGAGAAATCAGTTATGCCAACAGATAAATCAGCGGGTTTCAGGATAATCTCATCAATCTCACCTACTTTCGCATTGTCCGCATTATTCATTACCATACAAGAGGGAGAATTATGTCCAACATTGGCTCGTTTTTCCCAAGTCAATTTATGATCGGGATTACTAATTTCCCATTCTGCGGGAGGGAAAGAATTTTCAAAACCTTCGATAAAAGAAGTTCTGTCAGGATCTACAACCGTTATAAAATTATTTTTAGTTACTGTTGTCCCTGTACCGTTTCCATTTTTGGTTGAAAGTGTCACCCCATACGAACCCGGTGAATTGTAAGTCACAATCGGATTTTTTTCGATAGAGCTCGCAGGCGTCCCCCCTGGAAAAGACCATTCCCATGACGTTGGATTTCCTGTTGAAACATCTAAAAAAGGAGCTGTAACACTAGTACAACGCGTCCCTCTGACATTGGAAGCAAAATCAGAAACCGGAGTAGCCGTCTGAATAATAGCAACATTTACATTGTCTATCCAAATCCTTGTGCCGTAACCCGACACATTTACAAAACGAATAGAAACATTACTATTCCCCTGATAGGCACTAAGATCTACAATTTCTTTTCGCCAATTAGCGTCTGAGACCGGCACCCAATTATTCGCCAAAGCAGTAGGAACCTGCGTGGTTTCTAAAAGGGTATGTGTTTTCGAATACACCTCATTCCAAGTAAGTCCGCAATCTGTTGAAACTTCTACTTTTAAAACATCCGGACTCGCATCATCAAATTTGGTATAAGCCAAATCAAAAAACAACTGACTGTTTTGTCCGGCTGCAAAATTAAGATAAGGCAATCTGATATAGTCTAAAGCTCCTACTACTGCATTATCTGCATTGTTCATAATCATACACGAACTATCATTGTGCCCTACATCTTTTCGTTTTTCCCAAGCTAAACCATTGTCCGGATTTGTAATTTCCCAACCTAAAGGAGGAAAAACACCAGTGAAATTTTCGACTAAATTCACTCCCGATTTTTGATCTACCTCAATATAATTCAGCACTTGTTTGGTATTCATTCCAAGAGCATTCGTTACCTGCAAGGTCACTTCGAATTTTCCTGCTGTATGGTATTGAACAACCGGATTTAAATCTGTAGAGGTTGCAGGAATACCGCCTTCAAAAGTCCATACTCTCGAAGTTGGTAATCCCAAAGAACGATCTTTAAACGCGATTGTTTTTCCTGAACAAATTGCCGTTGTATTGCTGTTGAAATTAGCGATTGGTGCCGTTTCAATAACCCCAACCGAGCTAAGATTACTTTCCTGCCACAACAAACCACGTGGATATTTAGCCACAGTCTTGTCATCTAACCAATACGTCATGGCATTGGTCTGGTCTCTGGTATACATATTCTGGCAATCTGTATTGTAATCCATATGGTTTTCGGCATTGGGGTAAACGCCACAGCTATTTAATACATTTCGAGCACAACCTTCGGCCACTTTTGTTGGTGGCGTATCGGCCATTCCATCATTAACGGCATCACAATCATCCTGAAAAGTATGTTTTAATCCAAAATAATGACCAAACTCGTGCGTCATTACCTTTGCAAAAGTCGCACTCGCATTTGAGCCACATGTACTCCCAATATATCTGTGATTGTAAGCAACACGTGGGATCGCATCCTGAATAGGCAAAAAGGCGTGTCCCGAACCAACAGATCCCTGTCCGGTATTGGGCTCATCAACAACCAAAACATCCAAATAATACTTACTGTTTTTACCGTACCAGATGTAATCATAAATTTTAGCATCGTAGCCATCTACTACATGTGCTTCTGGATGCCAGTCCAGGCCGGGAATTTCCAAAGGATTTCCTTCCGGATCAACGGTAGCCAGAACAAACTGAATATTTAATTTGCTTTTGATTGCATCAAAACGAGGATCGGTCGTAGCGTATTCCGGAAACAGACCATTGAAATCTTTGTTTACCGTAAGCAATGCATCATCAATTCTGCACTTCATTTGCTCTTTGGTAAAAGCATTATTGATGTTAGTTCCGTCTGCAAGAATATGAAACACCACCGGAATAATATAAGGTGTAGCAACGGTTTTCCGGGTGTTCGATTTTTTCCATGTTTTAATTTTTGACAAAGATTTTAGAAAAGCAGCTTCTTCCTGTTGGGATAATTTGGTTCCACAACCGATTGGATTCTGCCCAAAGGAAATGAGGAACTGACACAGAAAAACTGCAGCAAAAAAGTAGTTTTTTTTCAAAATAATAGTTTTTTTTTAGGTTAGTTGTACTTTCACATACAGTACTATCGTAAAATCGATTAAAAAATTAAGCTTCAAAATAACTTCGTTTTTTAATCTCTTTTACTTGATATTTTTTTTTTCATAAAAATATTTAATTGAAATGCATTTAATAGATATTATGTTATTGCAAAACAATTGTATATTACCTAGTTTTAACTTATTTATTGAATTTTAAAAACTAAAAATCATAAAAAAAGCTACCTTTTACAGTAGCTTATCTTAAAAAACCAAAATATTACTTAATTCCTCCAAAAGCACCGAAACACATATTCTTGTGCAAAATTTCTACTTTGCTAAAGCCAACTTCTTTCATCAAATCCAACTGATAATTCATTGATCTTGGAGAATCTTCTTTTTCGACATAATCTAAAACCTTTTGACGGTATTCGGCTCCTCCGATTCCTTCTAGATAATCGCCGTAACGTTCCCAGGTATATTCGTTTAATAAAGCGGTATCTTGCGTAATCAGATCCGAGATCATCAAACAACCACCCGGTTTCAATAGTCTGAATAATTTCGAAAATGTTGTTTCCCAGTCCTGATCATCACGCAAATGGTGCAGAACTGCTCCAGCCAGAATAATATCAAATTGTTCTTCCGGTAAAACCACTTCACGGATATCCCCATGCAAAATTTCGACTTTACCGTTCGTTTCTTTTGATACTCTTTCTAAAGCTTTATCCAGCATCGGCTGACTTAAGTCGACTAAAGTTGCATTCAGATTTGGGATTTTAGAAAGCATCATTAAGGTATAATTTCCTGCTCCACAACCAATATCCAAAACATTTTTGGCGTTGGGAACAATTCGTTTTGAAGCTTCCGTAATTAATTCTAAAGAGATTGTAGCATCGATTGTAGCGACTTGTCCCGTGTTTAAATTGGAAAATCGTTCGACGTCATTATCAAAACGTTCTCTAATTTCTGCTGTGGTTGATTTATTCATCATCGTTTTTTAGTATTCAGGTTTATATAGCTTTTTTTCTCGCAGATTAAGCAGATTAAGCGGATGTATTCTTTATTCTTTATTCTTTATTCTTTATTACTTCTCACATCTTACTTCTCACTTAAAACAAAACTAACACTTTGATACTTGCTTTAAAAGAAGATACTTTAGAAATTACGAAACTCAACAGTTGTTTTTTCTGAACTTTTAAAAAAAAAGTTACCACGAATTTTTCGAATTTTCTCGAATTAAAATTTACGTCAAGCGGATCGTCAATTAAAATAAGATTCCACCCGAAACTCTATTTTTCTCTTTATAAAATTTGTGCAAATTCGAGAAATTCGTGGCAAAAAAGCCTTAACTTTTAAATACCTTAGCAGAAAATTACATTACCTCAATAAAATCAATAAAAATGGCCGAGCAATCTTCAATTCAGTGTCCAAACTGCGGAACAACTATCGATGTCAATGACATTCTAAAACACCAGTTAGAAGACAGTATTCGCAAAGAATATCAGCAAAAAGCCACTGCTCAAACCAAAGAATTAGAGCTTAAAAACGAGCAATTCGAGAAAGCCAAATTAGAATTTGAGGCTAAAAAGAAGCAGGAAAATGAACTTTTCGCAGAACGTCTGGAACGCGAGAAAAAAACGGCCGAAAAGGAAATCACTGAAAAGCTAAAAACCAAACTCGACGAGGAGAACAAAGATCGTTTGCTTGCCATGGAAAAAGAGCTTTCTGAAAAATCAGAAAAACTCCGTGAACTTAATAAGATGGAAGGCGAAATTGCCAAACTTCAACGAGAAAAACTCGAAATGAAAGAAGCAATCGAAGCCGAAGCACAGAAACAACTTAACGCCACTTTGCTTTTAGAAAGAGATAAAATCAGAAAGCAGGAAGAAGAAAAAAACGAATTAAAAATAAAAGAATACCAAAAACAATCCGACGATCAAAAAAAGCTGATCGAAGAAATGAAACGCAAGCAGGAACAAGGTTCTATGCAATTGCAAGGTGAGGTTATGGAACTGGCAATCGAAGAATGGCTGGCTAATAATTTCCCGTTAGACACTATCGACGAAGTTAAAAAAGGCGCTAACGGAGCAGATTGCTTGCAGATTGTAAACACTCGCGAATTGCAAAATTGTGGCTCTATTTATTACGAAAGCAAAAGAACCAAAGCTTTTCAGCCCGCCTGGATTGAGAAGTTTAAAAACGACATTAGAACCAAAAAAGCCAATATCGGGGTTTTGGTTACGGAAGTTATGCCTTCAGGAATGGATCGAATGGGCATGCGTGATGGAATCTGGATTTGCACCTACGAGGAATTTAAAGGTTTAAGTGCCGTTTTACGCCAATCTTTAATACAAGTTAGTCAGGCTGTTCAGGCACAGGAAAACAAAGGAGACAAAATGTCGATGTTGTATGATTTTCTAACTAGCAATGAATTTCGCTTACAAGTAGAAGGAATTGTGGAAGGCTTTACCCAAATGCAAAGTGATCTGGATTCAGAGAAAAGAGCGATGCAACGTATTTGGAAACAACGCGAAAAGCAGATCGAAAAAGTGGTTCACAATACTTTAGGCATGTACGGCTCAATTCGTGGTATTGCCGGAAATGCGGTACAAACGGTACGAGCTTTAGAGCTTGATTTTATCCAAGACGATGAAGAAGAAAAAACAAAAGAACTAGAATAAGTAATTCAAATTACTAGTTAATAATTAGTTGATCCTATTTGACGAAAGCACAAAAGGGTTGATTTGCCTCCTGCTTCAGCTGGAGGTATATGATTGAGAGCTGAATCATTGGCTTTAGCCGAAAGAACCAGGGCATAATTCGGCTAAAACCATTAAATCTTGAACTACTTATAATCCTCCAGCTGAAGCAGGAGGCTATTCAAAACGATACTTTTGAAAATATCTTAATTTTTACTGGAAACTTACATTATTATAATTCAGAAATGAGGTATAGGCGGTCTAATTTCAAACCTAAAACAACTAGCAACTTAAATTAATTATGGGTCAAGACATATTGTTGTGGAGGGACAAATATCTTGTAGTTCTGTAATTTCGAATCAAGTTAAAAAGTTGTGGAATAATTTTTAGAAATTTCTTTTGCTAAAAGTAATAGATCTTATACTTTTTCGCCACAGCTTTATAAGTAACTAATTTTCCAACTTCTCGCTTTGACGATCTCGCAAAGACGCCAAGCCGCAAAGTTTTTTTCTGTTTTTTCATTAAAACTTTGCGATTTTACGACTCTGCGAGATTTTTACTTCCCTATAACTTTCGGACTTGATCCTTAATTATACAGTCTGCATACTATTTACCCACTTCCTTTTATACCCAAAACGAATTTTGCCATTCTAACCCGAAAATCAGAATGGCAAAATTTATATTTATTTAAAAAGACCGTATTTAATCTACTTTTCTGAAAACCAACAAGGTTCCGTCAGGATTAGAAAGTCTCAGTCTAAGATCTCCAATCGAATATGTGTTAGTGCTTTGTAATGCTTTCACAAATTCAGCCTCTTTATTTCCCGGCGCGCAAGCCATCAAAGTCGAAGCGACGTTAGAAAATCTCAATAATCCTTTTTCAAAAAAGATAGTTCCTCCTATAGAATTACAACCTCCAAAACCCATAAATTTATTCTCAGTTGAATTAATCTCGATTCTTGGCAATTCTTTTTGGAAGTCTGAAAGCGTCACTTTTTTACCGTTTAACTCTTCTAACACCCAGATATCATACAAACGGTAATCCGTAATGTATTTACCACAACCGTTTAAAGTCTTCCCGTTAATTTCAATCTTAACGGTGTAAGGCGAAACCTCTCCTGACATTGAATCCTGGCAATCAAATTGTTGTGTAGTAATTGTTGCCGTAATTTTTCCATTATTTACTTTATACATCTTCACATTAGCATCCATAGCTCTGATTGGCTCTACAGCGTCAAAACTGATGGTTTCCATTCCTTCAATCAGCGACGTAAAGACAATTTTCTCCTTTCCTATTTTCAATCCCCAAAATGGTTCATTTCCAGTCGCTTTAAAATAAACAGAACCCTCTTCTTCTTCGGAACTTGTTACAGAAGTTGTTTCTTTTGTGTTTGAATTTTTAACCGCCACCGACTTACAACTTAACATCACGGACATTAATACACATAGTAAAAGTACTTTTTTCATATCATTTAATTTTTATTATGACCTCACACTTGAAAAAATCGAGCCAAAAATCGGTCGCATCCTTTTTTTAAGATTTTTTTAGGTCTAATTTGGTTAAATTTAAGAAAAACGGGATAAATACAGAAGCAAAATTAAAAATAAGAAAAAGAATAAAAACAACCATCAGTGCTATTAAAAAGCTTTTCCCAAGAACGACACTTATAGTAATTTTAGGTTGAATTAATTCTTCGAAATATGGTTTTACAACCGCATAGAATAAATCTTTACTATTTGCGAATCGGATAATTTTAATTGGCTTTATTCTACAGATGTAACAAAACCGTTTCTTAAGTTTGTAGCTCAACAGCTAAGTTTTTGGTATGGGTAAGAATATTAAAATTATTTCATCAGAAGAATTCCCAAGACAATTTATGTCTGATGCTTCTCAGGACTTTGATTTCTTAAAAACTCCTTTGCAGATCTATGATTTAAATACTACAACAGAGTACCTCCAGATTCCAACCCCACTTTTCAGACCCGATTATAATTTCATTGTTCATGTTACCAAAGGCAATGCAAAACAGCAAGTAGATAATGAGGTGATAACAATAACTGAAAATGATGTATTGTTTGTCAAACAAGGACATATTACCGCAATGAAAGAAATTGACCAGATTATAACGGGGCATTTTATTTTATTTGAAGAGAGTGTCCTCAATCATATTTTGTCGAAACAGGAGTTGATACAGATTTTTGCCACTAATTCAGTTCTTAAATTACCTGAAGAAACAAGTGTATGGCTAAATTCTTTGTTTTGCTTGTTAAGTCAGGAATTTCGTAATGAAAATTCCAATATCGAAATTTGTTATTCACTCATGCAGGCAGCTTTCCAGAAAATTATTTTTTCAAATAAAGAACTCAATAAAACGGTGCATCGTGGTAATGAAATCACTTTTTCCTTTAAAGAGCTGGTTTATAAATATCATACGGAGAATAAATCGGTAACCTTTTATGCCGATAAATTGAAAATCTCTGTAAATTATCTCAATAGGTGCATTAAGCTAACCACCGGAATAGCTCCAAAGGAATGGATTAACAATGTTAGTATTCTGCAAAGCCAGATTCTTCTACAAGATTTGACTAAAGATATTTCAGAAATTGCTTTTGCATTGAATTACGAGGATCCTTCTTACTTTGGACGACTTTTCAAAAAAATAACCGGTACAACTCCTTCTCAGTACCGAAATTCACTTACGCACGATTTGTCCGAGTAACGGCAAACTAAATCCTAGTAACAATTATTGTTTTAACTGCACCTTTGCTTTAAGAAAATCTTAGAGAGCTGATACAGCTTGTGTGTTTAAATTTAATAAATGTTATTTTGAAAAAAGTACTGTCATTGGTTTTACTGACCTTGTTTATTTGTCTTCCAAATAAATTTTATTCTCAATTAATAACAGATGGAGCCGGGGTTGGCATCACTGTAAATGGAAAAAGTAGCTTTAAGAATTTGTCGGCAGTAGATCCGTACTATGGGAATAAATTCAACTATACTACTTACGATTTCTGGTTACCCATCCCCTCTTTTAAACTTGGAAAAACGCGAATTCTTGGGATAATCAACTATCGGATTTTAGACTTTACATTTGATAGGGATATTGAAATTAGTCCGAATTACATCACGAAAATACAAGAAATCAAACCTACCCTAGTTGTACGACATCCTTTTGGAGAAAGATGGGCTGCTTTTGGCGTTTTTATCCCCACAATTGCTTCTGATTTTAAAAACTCGTTTTCGATGAATGATATGGTATTCGATGGCATTTTTGGAGTCTCAAGAAAGTTTGGAGAAAAATCAAATCTTGAAATCGGGATTGGGCCTCATGTCATGTATGCTTTTGGCAAGTTTTTAATAACGCCCGCTATATCTCTGGATTATAAGAGCAATAATGGTAAGTGGTTTGCTCAAATATACTGGCCAAGAGTCAATATTTTCAGAAATCTGGGCAATAATACGCAAGTTGGTCTGGCAGGATCGATTGACTGGACACTTCACAATTTACAAAACTACAAGAATTATCAAGGAGAAGAGATCGATTATGCTCAGTTTTCGGCTATTCATGGCGGTCTGCAAATTAATCAGCGTCTTTTTGATGGTTTTTGGTTGCAATTGCAAGGAGGTTTAGGTTTTGCCAACAAATACACACTGTTTAATGCTCAGAATGATACCATTAGTAATTATAAAGCAAAAGAAATGCCCTATGTAAAAATGATGCTGAGCTATCGTTTTGGGAAATAATTACGCAAATAGAATCACACTAAAAACTATAAAATTAAAAGAGAAAATGAAAAAATCTATTCTAAGTATCCTGTTATTGGGAGTATCGTATTTTACAAATGCACAACAGGTAAAAACGAATGTTGATGTATACAATGTTCAAAAAGGAAAAGGGACTGTTGTACTGAATGTCTACGATAAAAAGGAAAATTTTCTTAAAAGAGCCTGCTTTACCAAAGTCCAAAAAGTGAATCAGGAGACTATGAAATTTCAAATCGATTTACCAAGAGGGACTTATGCTATTACTGTTTTTCAGGATTTGGATACTAATGGAAAACTAAACAGCAACTGGTTGGGAATGCCCAAAGAGCCTGTCGGAAATAGTACTAATTTTCTACCGGACGGTGGGGCACCAACATTTCGAGATTGCGCTGTTTATATTTTAAATAATGACGCTACAATTAAAATAAATCTTTATTAGGAATTTGAAATCTTAGCTTAAAAAAAGCCTGTCTTTTATGAAATGACAGGCATTTCCAACAGTACAATTATCATAAGCAAACTTAAATCATGACATAAAATTATGGAAGAGATCACTTCTAAAAAAAAGGTTATTGCAGAGGTAAAAGGTGCTTGCAAGGAGTATCAAACCGGTGACACCTTGATTACAGCTTTAAAAGCAACAACGATTCAGTTTAAAACCCGGGAACTTACCTTAATAATCGGCCCTTCCGGTTCAGGAAAAACTACACTATTATCGCTATTAGGCTGTGTTATTTACCCAACAAAAGGAGATGTTTTTATAGATGGTCAACACATAAATACACTTTCGGCTAAGGAATTATCGGCTTTGAGGTTGAATAAAATTGGATTCGTGTTTCAAAGTTTTAATCTCTTAGCGCCACTTAACTCTTTAGAAAACGTAATGATGCCCTTGCAACTTATGAATATGAGTGAGACTGAGGCCAGAAAAAAAGCAGAAAAAGCGCTTGAATTAGTAGGGATGAAAGATCGAATGAAAAACCTACCCAAAATGCTAAGCGGAGGCCAGCAACAAAGAGTTTCTATTGCGCGAGCATTGGTAACCAATCCGCCAATTGTGCTTTGTGATGAACCAACGGCTGCATTAGATGTTAAAAGTGTTGGTCTGGTAATGAATGAATTAAAAGCACTTGCTCAAAATGGAAAAAGTGTAATTGTAGTTACACACGATATGCGACTTAGGGAGTTCGCAGACAGAATTATTTATGTAGATAACGGAATTGCAACTGAGACCGAAAACACAACATTTATAAAGAATCATTAATCAAAATATAAAGAATGAAATATACTTTAATTTATCTAATAGCCATACTATTTTGTAGCTGCAATAAAAAAGAAGAAGCAAAACCCGATGAGAAAGCTTTTGCCCATGAAATTACTTCATCAGCTATTGTAGGACTGGGACGCATTGAACCGGATGAGAAATTATCTTCATTGGCAACAGAAGTTGGTGGTGTTGTTGTGGCTATCCATAAAAAAGAAAATGATGTCATTGTCAAAGATGATTTAATTATCGAATTAGAGCATTCTGTTCAAGATGCAAAAAAAGCGCAGATTAAAAGTCGTATGGAGACACAAAGAGTTGAGATAAACATGGCACAATTGAATTTAAAAGAGCACAAAATAAATGTTGCTAACAAACAAATTGAATTGGAACGTCTGAAAAACCTGCAAGAAAAGGGTGCTGAAACAAGACAGAACGTCGATAATCTTGAAACAGAAACTAAAATTTTCCAAACCAATTTAGAACAACTGCAAAGCAAGATTCTGATTGCAAACTCAAGACTTCAAGAAATTAAACAAGAACTGGAAGTATCAAACAAGGAGTTGCAACGGTATTTGATAAAAGCACTGGACGATGGACAAATTATGACAATGAATGCAACGATAGGAGCTGCATTATCACCAAATCAGTCTTTTGCAGATTTTATTCCGAAAAGTAAATTGGTTGCTACTTGTGAAATTGATGAATTGTTTGCTGACAAGATTAAAAAAGGTCAAAAAGCCATTATTCGCCAAATTGGCTCCAATAAAACGATTGGCTCGGGTATTGTAATTTTTGCCTCTTCGGCACTTAAACGTAAATCTATTTTTTCTGAAAAAGCAGGAGATCAGGAAGACAGGAGAGTCCGGGAAATAAAAATCCTATTGAAAAACCAAACGAAGTACTTAATTAATTCCCGAATTGAATGTGTTATTCAAACATCAAATTAATTACGAATCACAAACAAATATGGCAACAGTACCACTTCTGTCTGGCCGCAAATGCCAATATAGATACACGAGTTCCATATTTCAATAGAAACAAATAATACGCTAAGTATGAAATCTAGTATCAAAACAGCCTGGAAGTTTATCCGTTTCGATAAAACAAAAAGCATAGGAGTAGTAGTTGGAATAGTAATCAGTACTTTCCTCATCGGACAACAAATTGGAACATTTAATTTTTTGACAGGATTAATGAGCGTGTTGGTAAAAAATATAACCGCAGATATTTGGGTTGTTGATAATAAGACAACAGATGCCAATCAGCTTAGTTTGATTGATATCCGAAAAGAAAAAGAGATCAAGAGTTTGGCTGGTGTAAAAGAGGCATTTCCAATCGTTGTAACAAACGGTAAGGCAAAATTTCCTGATGGAACCAGTGCTGTTGTAAATATTATAGGGAGTGAATTTCCTTATTTTAAGGCGGGTCCGGATAGTACCAAGATTATACAAGGAAAACTTCCGGATTTATTGCAGGAAGCGGGTGTGTCTGCAGATTATTTTGACCGAAGTAATTTCGGGGGGTCGTCAAATGTTGGAACCTATTTTGAAATCAATGGAAAAAGAGCCGTCATCACTTTACAAACAAAAGGAATAAGAGGTTGGGGCGGTTATTTGATGTACACTACAATAGACAGGGCAAGGTTTTACAGTGGTATTTCTTCGACTGATATAAGTGCTTTAATGGTCAATGTAAAAAAAGGGGAAGATGTAGACCAGATCGTAGATGAAATCAATCGTTCTATTTACGGAGTAAGAGCATGGCGCACGTCGTCCTTGAGTTCATCAACAATAAAGAGTGTTTTGGCTTCTACAGGTTTAGGTGCCAGTACAGGATCTTTGGTGGGATTTGCCATTATAGCAGGTTTTTTTATCATTGGCTTAACGATGTATTCATCGGCACTTGACAGAATTAAGGATTATGGAACTTTAAAAGCAATTGGTGCTACTGATTCATACATTAGAAAATTGATCCTTACACAAGCCACTTTATTTGCTGTTGTTGGATTTATGGTTGCCCTTGTTTTCTTACTGGGTTTTAAAAACGGAATGTACCAAACGGGAATAGTGATAGATTTTAGTCCAATAATACTTTTCTCCATTCTAACCATCACTTTCTCTATTTCGCTCTTCGGGGCCGTGTTTGCTATTAGAAGAATAAAAAATGTAGAACCTGCCTCTGTATTTAGGGGTTAAAAAATTGTTATAATGAAAAATAATTCAATGCCTATCTGTTTTATAAGATGTCTTCTGTTCTTATGCTTTTTTAAAATGAATGCACAAAACCCGACATGGACCTTAGATAAAGCAATTGAAGCGGCACAAAAGAACAGAAAGTTATTGGCTTCGTTGGAAACAGAACATAAAATCAATCAATTAAAGACAAAAGAATTAAATGCAAAATATTTACCCAGAGTAGCCTTGAATTATAATTATCAATACAATCCAATTATTGCTACAAGTGTTTTACCGGCCGAAGCTTTTAATTCCCGTGTATCATCAGATGGCATGATTCCAATAAAATTAGGGGCTAATTATTCTCAAAACGCAGGTGTTTTGCTACAACAACCACTGTTGGATATCTCAATTTCAAAATTAATAATTGAATCTAAACTTCAGGAGAAACTAGCCGCTTTAAATGAAAAAGAAGCAAAGCTGGAACTGACTTATGAAGTCTCAAAAGTATATTTAAACATATTGGTAGCTGAAGAACAAGAAAATGAAGCTGTTGGTGATACTGCGCGGACAGCATTGAGTTTGGAGACTATTAACCAAAAATACAAAAACAAAAGGGTTTTAAAAGTTGCCGTAAACGACGCTAAAGTAACACACAATAATGCCGTTCAAAAATATCGCAATGCAGCAAATAACATATTGGTTTTAAAACAATATTTTCTGTACGTTATCGGAAACGAATCTTCTATTGCTTCTTCTGTAGTATTAGAAAAATACAGCATGGATGAAAGTAGTACTAATCTGGATGAAAGTCTAATTGAAACATTGCCTCCAATTGAAATTTTAAAAACGCAAAATCAAGTATTGGAGAACAAAAAAAAACTGGAAAGAACGAAATATAGTCCATTGATTACGATTAACGGTTATTTAGGAGCCGATCAATTTACAGAAAACATGAATCCTTTTCAGCAAAATAGCTGGTACGGAAATAGCTATATCGGCATGTCACTGAAGTTGCCTGTTTTATTCGGAGAGAACACGGCAAAAAGAATAGATCAGCTAAAGTTTCAGCAAAAACAGAATAATGATAAAATTACAGAGAATCTGAATAAAAGTAAATACAATGCCTTAAACGCTGTTACTGTATACACTAATATCCTGGAACAGCTAAAAACAGTGCGTGAAAATAGTAAGCTCACCTCTGAGATTGTGATGATCTACCAAGAACGGTATAAGTTTGATCAAATATCGTTTTATGAGCTAAATGACAAAGAAATTCAATTGCAAAATCTGGAACTGTTTCATAATCAACTTAAAAAACAATTGATCGTATCCTGGCTTGATTGGAAAAAAGCAGCAGGAAAATTAGTCCTGTAAGATTGAAGAGAATTAGTAACAAATTTCATAAAGAAAAACATTGTTCTTTAAGCACCTATATATTTGTCTGTTTCTATAATTCCGCCGTGAGTCGGGTTCTGTTTAATTGCAAAAAAAAAGATATTCAGAACAGATTAGAAAACTGCTATTTCTCTGTTTGTATTTCACCCGGGCTTATTTTTTTATAGATATACATTTCTGTGGCTGTATTTTTCAGCTTAATACTATTGATTTTAGAAAGTAGTGGCGAAATAATGGTATTTTACCCGCCACTACTCTACAAGCAAAAAATAGCATTTTCGCCTTTTTTGACTTCCATATTTAGTTCCTCCTTTTTGATGCTTCTTTTTATATTTTTCTAACCAGCAACTTGAATTAATTACTGTTTTATTAATTTAACTTTTTTCACATTCTTACCTTGACTTATTTCTGCAAGATATACACCTGGAAGCAGATTAGCACCTATTACTATAGTTTGTGTATTGTTGGACTTTAGCATGTTTAGCTTTCTTCCTAAAATATCATATACATTTACAAAAACGGGCTCTGTAGAATCTCCTGTTAGATGTACTTTAAATTCCGTTTTTGAAGGGTTGGGCGTAACAGTTACTTTAAAATCATTGGATGTTTCCTTATTTGGAGTATTAATTCCTAATGTGGTTTGTACTAATTCCGTTTGAATGGTTAATCCGTTGATTGTACTAAAGGTAACATTGGTATTAACGCCATTTTCCGCGATCGTAACCTTATTTGAAGGGGATGCTAAATCCCAGTTACCGACTAATGTAAGCGTAACCAAATCGGCTTGCGGAACTCTGTTAAGAATTGAATTCTGACTGCTAATCTGGCTCAAATTGTAGGTTTCATTTGCGCCTAATAAACCTAAATTTGGATTGGTAAGACTTACTTTTAATTTTTTTCCGTTGTCAATTGTTTGAGTCATTACAACTGCCGGCTTGTTTACACTAACTACTACATCATAATTCAATATACTGGCAGGATCAAAAATAACATAACCAAATATAGCATCCGGTTTGTATTCGGCAATATGTGCCTGATTGTTCTGTTGGTAAATCGTAAAATAAGACGAAAAATTATCCGCAAGTTGTTTTGTTTTAATTGGACCGCCCTGCATCACGATGGCATATTGAAATTTTCCGTCGACAGGCGCAATACCATGATTGATAAATGCCGTGGTAAAATTTCCATTGGTATCCAAAGTGTTGCTATTATTTCGTGAATTTTGTGTGGTTCTGTTAATCGTTATCTCAGCAGTATTGTTTGAATTTTCAGGTAGTACGTATCCATTTCCCACAGCGTCAGTAGTCCATAGAGAACCGGCTGTTTGTGTATGTGTGAAATTTATACCTGTAGCTGCTATATTGTTTACATAAGTCGCAGTGTTGATATCTGCAAGTGCTGTTTGAAATAAAGTGGTATGAATGGGATAAGTTCCATTTGTATCTTTGATATCAGATCCCAGACAAAGTATTATGTCTTTAAAAAAGAAATTAGATTTTAAAGCTGTCATGCCTCCAGCAGAGTTTATATCTTTATAATCCATTCCAAAAACACCATTATCATCCAAAGAGGCATGAGTTAAAAATGACTTGCCATTCATTTCTCTCGAAATCCCGTTTCCAAGTACACTTAATGGAAGATAAGCAACTGAAGTTCCCGGTACATGCGACCAGTCCCAACCGTTTTCTACATAACCATTTGAACTGCGACTTACCGGATTTCCTGAGGTTAATAACTCCAAAGCTCCGGCAGAAGTATACCGCCCGAAAACATTTTCGGTTGCTGAATTTTCGAAATGCCAAATGTGCTTACTTGTTCCTTTTACGCTTGCCTGATAGCCGTTATATTTATGCACACTCAAACCTGCATATGGAAAATTAAATTGTCCTTCCGTTATTTCTGAAGAAGGGGTAATTCCTGAATTTAAAGTTTGTAAAATATCCCCCACTCCGCCAAGCGTATTAACCAATGTGATCGACAATTCGCTTTGTCTGAGCAAGGCAGTATTGGCGGTAGCAGAAAGATTCCACAATCGAACAAACTCCTTTCCGGCATCCAAATTAGTTATTGGATCTGTTACATATAAAAAGGCCATCGCTGCTCTCAAATCATTAACTGCAGTCGTGTTGGTTGGGAATCTTCCGGCAAGCCCCGAAGGAACTTCAAAATCCTTACTAAATTTACTATAGTTTAGAATGGCATTTTTTAAATTACTTTGCGCTTCTGTATTTAATTCATAGGCCGTATTCTTCAGCATCATATTCAGAATAGAAGACTGTTGTAAAGCATTTGATCCATAGGTATTAGAGTAGGCTCCTCTGTGATGGTAGGTGATAAAATCAGGTTTAATGCAATCGTTCCATCCATTGCTGATTTTTAGTGCATTGTCAATAAACCTTTTTAGAAAATCCATATTAGCAAGCTTTGTTATATCAGAATCATCTTGTGCAAGTACATAACAAAGCCGCTGTTGAAAAGAAGAACGAATGACATCTGTATTGAATCCGGGATTGGTAAACTTAAAATCCAAATAGTCGGGAGCTATAAAAGCGGTAAGAGCGTTCAGTGCTCCCATATGATGAGTAAACTCACCGGCAGCAACTAACTCTTCTTTCATCAGAAAAATGGCAGTAGCATATGCCGATGAGCGCAAACAGATACTACTATTAATAAGTACTTCTTCAGTTGCAGGAGCTGTCCGATAATTAAAATCAGTAGTACTGCTAATACCTTTTGCTTTCATATAGCTAAAAAGAGATAAGATCACCTCTCTAAGTGCAGTACTGTGGTAATCCGGATTAGGAATATTTACTGCCCCTTTTAGCTGGTAAAGAAATACCAAACGGATTAGTTTTTGCTCAACCAATACCTGATAAGCACTTTGGTCTTTACTTTTGGTAAAATCCCATACTGGGCCGGGATTGGCAAAATCATAAGAGGATAAATTTTTGGCGGCAATTCCGTTTTTCAAAAACCGACTGTACCTTTCATTTACCTCTGTTTTGGTATAATCAACATTTTCGTCCGTCAGCCAATCCTGATATTTTTTTCTAATTTTATTTACCTCACTGGTTTGCGCATAGGACAAATTGAACACTAAGACAACTAGCCATGCCACTATACTAGATTTTTTACACATGTTTGATTATTATTTGAATGATTAAACATTACATTTTATTCTTTATGACGAACCGAAATCGAAACTCCGTTACTACTTGAGAATAAAAAAAAAAGACAAAACTTAGTTGCCTACATAAAGTGTTTAACCACTAGATAGGTAACTAAATTTTGTCTTTGGAATTATTTTGGAAAAATACAACTATTTTTTCTGTCAGCGATTCGTTATGAGATTTTTTTCACAAAAGAGCCGTTTTTTCTTTTTGAAGAACTTTACCGGCACGTTTCGATCGTGTCAAAAACGAAAGTGATTGGCATTTAGCTGCTTTTGTTTTTTTTGAATTGTTTTTAAATGCTATTAAGTTCACCAAAATCTCCTGGCGGTAACTTTCAAGCATTCCTTTACTTTAGAGATTAATTGCCTATATTTGAAGTCTATTTCTATGACTAAAATGAGTACACCTTTCCAAAAAGCCAGCGAGTGGATCGATGCTGAAAACGCACAAGATCCTAACATTGAAACCGATCAAAACATCGAATATCCGAAAGAATTATTATACTCGGATCGCATGTACAAAAGGCTGATGCAGTTCTGTCCGGAAGCTTCAGAAGAGGTTCAAATTGCCTCAAAAGCACAGCATATCTGCCGATGGAAGGTTGCCCGTGAATCGTATCCTATGGATCGTGTTGGTTATTTAAGATGGAGAGAAGAACTGAAAAAATTCCATGCTGTAACTACGGCTGCAATTTTAGAAAAAGCAGGTTACGAAAGTACCTTTATTGACCGTGTGTCTTTTTTAATTGAAAAAAAACTACTTAAAAAAGATCTTGAAACACAACTATTGGAAGATGTTATCTGTCTCGTATTTTTAGAATACTACCTTGATCCTTTTGTGCACAAACATGATGAGGAAAAACTCAAAAATATCATCAAAAAAACCTGGGATAAAATGTCTGATAAAGGACATCAGGAAGCTTTAAAAATAAACTATACCGCAGCTAATCTGGAACTTATAAAAGCTTCGCTCGGGTTGTAATTACAGCATTTCTTTTTAGTATTTTTCATCTAAATGAAGCCTTTAAACAACGCTTCCCAAAGGCTGTACAATAAATTTAGTATTTACAGCCATAAGGTTACTTATGGATCAAGTGCAAAAGTTATGGAGAAGCGAAATCTCGCAAAGTCGCAAAGCCGCAAAGTTTAAAAAAAATCAAGTGCTCGTAAAAAGGGATCAAGTGCAAAAGTTGGAGAGTGGGCAAAAAGAAGTAATAAATAAAAGTACTTCGACTTATTCGATCCTATTGCTTTCTCAGTATAAAAAATCCGTTTTTATCAGCGTTTTTCTATTGCAAATCTGGATAATCCGCGTCCAATTCTACAGAATGGTTATACACACATGTTACAATTTAAATTCAGACACGGATTGAACAGATTCGTTATCACGAAGACACGGATTAAAACGGATTCAAAATTCTTTCTAATGAAATTTAAACAGAGACTTAACGAAATTTTTATTTTTTCCGCAACTTTTTAATTTACTCTTTTTTCGGCGAGTAGCGTAAAATGAACTTTCATCACTTATATGGTTTAAGTACACTTTTACTTAATCCTCAACTTTTGCACCTGATCCGTAAAAAGTTGGAATTTGGAATTTAAAAATATTGGAATTTTTCTTTTCTTTAAAAAAGCACTTCTATCATTTCTATTACCGGCACTTTGAGTGTTAAAATAATCCTATTTTTCTTTCATTACAATAAAACTTAACATTAGCGTATATTTTTATTGCTTATATTTACTTAACTAAGAATTAACGATTTAGAAACATTGTTAATTTTTTATCGGTCGTAATTTCACAAGATTCAACTTTAAAGTAAATACCATATGGAAAAAGAAACAGACGAAACTATCGCACAAAGTACTGACTTACCTAAAACAGATAGTGCTCCAACAGTTACAGAGGTAAAGAAAGCAGAAACTCCTTCTGCGACAACAGCTGCAAAAAAACCGGTAGCTAAGAAACCCGCTACCACCACTCCACCACCGGCTAAAACTACTACTCCAAGAGCTCTGGCAAAAAAAACTGCTACTACATCACCGACTAAAACTACAACTCCAAGAGCTCTGGTAAAAAAAGCGGCAACTACATCACCGACCAAAACCACTACTCCAAGAGCATTGGCAAAAAAAGCGGCGACTACATCACCGACCAAAACTACTACACCAAGAGCTTTGGCAGAAAAAATTATCAATCCTAAAGTGGTTGTGAAAGCTACAGTTTTGACAAATGCAGAAGACGATAATAAATCCAAGAAGACTGTCGCTGTAAAGAATGAAGAAACAGTTAAAAAGGATAAATCAAAAGATAAAAAGAAAAAGATGAAAGACAAGGAAAAAGAGAAAGCCAAAAAGAAACTAGCCAAGAAAAAAGAGAAAGCTAAAAACGACAAAAAGAAAGAAAAGGCTAAAAAGGCAAAACAAAAAGCTAAAGCCAAAAAGAAAGAAAAAGCGAAAAAAGCGAAACTAAAAGCTAAAGCAAAAAAAATTGCTAAAAAGAAAGCAAAAAAATCAAAATCTAAAAAGAAATAATACTACGAATGGGTTTGACTTTTAATAGTTGAACCCTTTTTTATGATTTTTAAAATTAAGCTTAGTTTTCTTTGTGTTTACTTTTTTTAACCGCAAGGAACGCAAAGGGTTTACGCAAGGAACGCAAAGTTTAATTATAACAGTATGGCTTCTTTTTAATTTTATACCTATTTTTTTTTCACCCAGATTTAGCAGATTTTTTTAAGAAGTAAATAGATCAGCCCAATCTGCTAAATCTGCGTGAAAAAGAAAATCTTTGTGAACCTTTACTTTATTTTTAATCTTAAAGGCAAGATTCGCTAAGATTTGCACAAAGTAGATAGAGGGTTTACGGAATACGAACTAAACTTATTTTGAAGTAATTTTAAAGACTCAAATTGCCAAAAACTTTTATCTCTTAGCGAACCTTGCGGTTAAAAACCAAATTAACAAGATTCTCTACTATAAATCCAAGTTCTGTAATATAAACTCATCATCAAAATGTTCTTTAAAATAAGAAATCAATTTGGAGTTGTTTTTAACCACTTCTCCAATCACGATAATTGCCGGTGCTGCAATTTCGTGCGCAGCAACCAATTGTGTTATTGAACTTACGGTTCCTATTACTTTTCGTTCTGTAGCTTTCGTTCCGTTTTGGATAATGGCGATGGGCAAATCATCTGTTCTGTTTTCTTTATAAATAGCAATGATTTCTTCTAATTTATGCATTCCCATTAAAATCACTACTGTCGCTGCCGATTTTGAGGCCAAATGAATGTCTTTAGAGAGTTCATGATTCGAAGTCGTTCCTGTAATCACCCAAAAACTATCTGCTATCCTACGTTGTGTCAAACTTATTCCAGCAGAAGCTGGAACTCCCAAAGCAGATGAAATTCCGGGAACAATATCGGTTTCTAAGCCCCATTTTTCTACATATTCAATTTCTTCACTTCCTCTTCCGAAAATGAAGGGATCACCCCCTTTTAGACGTACCACATGTCCATGACGGTTGGCCATTACAACAATCAATTCATTAATCTGATCTTGTGTATAGGCATGACAACCGGAGCGTTTGCCAACAAAAATAATTTCCGCATTTTTTGCATACTGCAACAATTCTTCGTTGACCAGAGCATCGTAGAGAACCACATCAGCACTTTCTAAAACTTTTATTGCTTTCAATGTAATCAATTCAACATCACCGGGACCTGCTCCTACAACCGTTAATTTTGGCGTTTTTACTTTTTGCATTTCTGTTAACTTATGTTGATATTAAAGTCGTTTAATTCGTCAGCCGAACTACTATTGGTAAGATGAAAGTTTTCACTTTCTTCAATCGTAATCACCTGATGTGGAATTTTAGCTAATAAATCCGTCACTTTCAATTGGTCTGAATCGATTGCTTCTTTTATAAGTGGCAGCATTTTTTTAGAATAAATTCCGATTAGTGAATGAATTTTACTAGCAGATGCAAAAACAGTAACTCCAGCTTCATCGGTATGTTTTGAAATTAACTCCGATAATAATTCAGTAGAAATCAATGGAATATCACAACTCAGGATCAGGTTAAATTCGGTTTTAGAATGCATCAATGCGGTGTAAATACCTCCTAATGGTCCTTTGTCGGTAATAATGTCCGGTATTTTTTTATAGGCTAAATAATCGTATTCGCTCGTTGTGGTAACCAATTTTATTTTTTGTGTAAGGGGTAAAACCGCCTGAATGATATGCTCAATAAAAGGTTTTCCCTGAAATAAAACCAATCCCTTATCAGATTGCAGGTCAGAGCTTTTTCCTCCACAAAGAATAAATACCGTTAACGCTTTCATAACAAAAAATTTATAGATTAGACGTTACTCAAAAACACTTATTTTTTACTTTTGATGAACATTGATCTCCGTAATTCCCAACGAAATTAAAAAACCAATTACCTCCTGTGTAATCAAAATCTCCGATTCAAAAACAAGATCTCCTTTGGCGATCGGTTGCAACTTAGAAGAAACACCAGCAAATTGTTCCGGCATAATGGTAATCAAAATCGATTTATCATTGGCCATAACATACTCTTCCGTAACAATTGTATCTGCGTTGTTTGGTATAAAAGTACCTAAAGCAACAAATACGGCTTCATTATTTTTTACATTTAAACTAAGACGATCTACAATCGGCATATCATAAATCAGATCGTATTGGTGTTTCTCACTGCGAATAAAAGCATAGCCTTCTACTGTTGACAATCTAAATGATGGTATTGCAATCGGTGCATATAGGGCTTCTCCCAAAACACAATCAAATGCTTTAGCTACAGAAATTTTTTGCAGAGGTGATTTTGAACTGGTTGCGTTCAAATCAGTTAAAGCTTTATTAACTTTTATCATTATTATAAATATATACTATGCTAAATACAGCTAAAAAACAGAGGTGCCTTTGCAATAGATCGTGTAAAAAAATCAGTCGTATTTTAATGTCTATAAAATTAGTCTAATTTATTCAAAATCACCATTTAAATTGAATGTAGTTTGGAAGCAAAGTCATTTTTTTAAGCTACACTTATGTCCTGCCTCCTGTTTTTTGTCATTTTTTAAGATCATTTAAAGAATTAAAAAATGAAAAACAAAGTACAAAATACTACATTTTAAGCTGTCATTAAAAAATAATATCACGCATTAAAAAAATGAAAAAACAAACTCCACTCCTATAAAAACCAACACTTTAAATACCTTCAACAAACTAAAAAACCACCCTCATTTTAACATTCAAAAAAAATAATTAAACTTTTTTTTGGATATTATTATATTAAAATTAACTTTGTCTATAGAATTAGTAGAGTTTAAAATCATATTTAAAACCAAAAGCACTATATTTTGAAAACAACTGAAAGCATTTCGTATTCCATTTTACTTAAAAAATATACATCTAACATTTTTTGTTATATGTGCTTCTGTTGCTAAACTTCGCCATTAATTCGTTCGCGCTGATTATTCTTTAATCACAAAAATCAATCTGATTTAAAAAACGAATCTTTTAAAAAATCATCACAAAAATATTTACTGAAATTACAAAAATCTGTTTGCTGCATTGCTTTGCACTAAACTGATTATTGAAACGATACCTACAATCCAAAAAAAAATTAATAACTAAAAAAACTAAAATGAAAAAAATGCAAGGCTGTTGCTGTAACTAAAAAAAAAGCCATTTCTGCGGCAACAGAAATGGCGAGGCTTAAGAACAACATTATCGTGAAATAAAGGAAACAAACAGAGAGTTGAAAAATCAACTTTCAAGGCTCCTTGTTAATTACTTAAAACCAATACAAAGAAATGAAAAAAATATTAAAGATATACTCATTGCTTTCTATCTTGCTGTTATCGGCAGGAATTAATGCCCAAAACACCACACCACTCATACAATCAAAGTTAGACGGAACCGTCGTAGATGACATTACTAATCAACCTATTATCGGCGCTTCTGTAACCATTAAGGGAACGACACACGGAGTTGTAACAGATACAGAAGGAAAATTCTTTTTTCAAACCGGTCAAAAATTTCCATATACTTTAATCGTAAGTTACATTGGATATAAAAAAACAGAAATAGTTGTCGAAGGAAATCCGGTAATTATAAACCTTAAAGAAGAGCGCCAGGAATTAGACGAATTAGTAGTTGTCGGATATGGTTCTCAGAAAAGAAAAGACATTACAGGAGCTGTAGCCTCAATTCCAAAAGCCAATCTTGCTCAGGTCACCTCATCAGCAGACAATTTATTGCGAGGAGCTGTTCCGGGTGTAGTGGTAACACAAAGCTCGGGACGTCCGGGTGCTTCTTCCAGCGTACGCATCAGGGGTGGAAATTCTATCACTGCCGGTAACGAACCGCTATACGTCATCGATGGCATCCTGGTTTACAATGACAATAGCAACGGTACAGCCGGAGTCGCTCTGGCCGGAGCAGGAGTTAACGTATTATCTACGATCAATCCTGGTGATATTGAGTCTATTGAAGTCCTAAAAGACGCTTCTGCAACCGCCATTTACGGCTCTAGAGGGGCTAACGGAGTAATACTTATTACAACAAAAAAGGGTACAAAAGGAGTAGACAGAATCTCTTATCAAGGTTATTTTGGGGTACAATCCGTATCTAAAAAACTAAATCTGATGAATGCTTCTCAATGGGCCAGTTTGCGTAATGATGTTCAGGCCAGTATCGGACAGGCGCCTTCTTTTACTGCCGCACAAATTGAAGATTTTAGAACTTCCGGAAATTACGACTGGCAATCTGCTGCATTTAGAACCGCAGCTCCAATTCAAAACCATCAATTGACTTTTTCAGGGGGTGATGACCGTTCGAGATATGCTATTTCAGCAAGTTTTTTTGATCAGCAAGGTGTTGTAATCGGGACAGATTTTAAAAGAATTTCCTTAAGAGCCAATTACGAAAGAAACTATTCTCAAGTTTTTAAGTTCGGGGTGAACATCAATTATACCAACTCCTCCTCAAATGGAATTGGCTCCTCCAATTCAGGAAGAGAACCAAGTCCGCTGATTAGTGCATTGTTAATTGCTCCCGTAGTTCCAATCAAAAATCCTGACGGAAGTTACAATGTCACCAAAAACCCCTACGCGACCTCAACAAACGGATATATTTCCAATCCGATCAATGATTTGGAAAATACGGTTAATGAAACCAAAATCAATAGAATCCTGAGCAGTTTGTTTGGGGAATATAAAATTACCAAAGAATTAATTGCTAAAGTTTCGGTAAGTGGCGATGTGATCAATACCAAACAAAATTATTACGCTCCTTCTTACACCACAACCGGAGCTTCTACCAAAGGATTGGCTTCAGTTGGTAACCGACTGGTAAGTTCTGTATTGAATGAAAACACGCTGAATTACAATACTCGTTTTGGAGAGAACCACAAATTTTCAGCTTTGGCCGGATACACACTGCAATATACCAAAGGTGAAGTGGTTACTGCCGGTGCCAACACTTTCGTGAATGATCATAATCTCTATAATGCCCTACAAGATGGTGTTCCGACAAAACCGTATAGTGATGCTTTTGAAAGTGTTTTGAAATCATGGTTAACAAGGGTCAATTATTCTTATAAAGACCGTTATAATTTTACTTTGTCTGCTCGTGCCGATGGATCATCCAGATTTGGTTCGGAATCACTTTGGGGGTATTTCCCGTCAGCTGGATTCTCATGGAATATTACAGAAGAAGATTTCGCTAAAAACTTAAAAGGAGTTACAGAAGCAAAACTTAGACTTAGCGCCGGAACAACAGGAAATCAAGAAATTGGAAATTATCTTTCTCTGGCTTCTATGGGTTCTGTTAACTATTCTTTCGGAGGCACCATCAACACCGGACTAGCCCCTACCCGATTGGCCAATCCCGATTTAAAATGGGAGAAAACAAATCAGTATAACATTGGTTTAGACCTGTCCTTATTAGACCGAAAAATAAATTTTGTTTTTGATGTTTACTACAAAAAAACCAATGATTTACTGATCAATGTACCCGTGCCGCTTACTTCAGGATATGCCACTGTACTTCAAAACATTGGAGGGGTTGAAAATAAAGGTATCGAGATTGGTTTGATCACCGAGAACTTAAAAACCGAAAACTTTTCCTGGAACTCTAATTTTGTGTTTTCGGCCAATAAAAACAAAGTCGTTGCAATAGGAAACGGAGTTACTCAATTTTTCCCTATCGTTCCAAATGGCTCTTTATTACAGCAACAACCCGTGATTGTAAAAGTTGGAAAACCTCTCGGGACTTTCTGGGGATACAGAACCAACGGTATTTTTCAGACTCAGGACGAAATCAATACACAACCTAAAATAAACAGTCTGGCCAATACCAAAGTTGGAGACCGCAAATATGTAGATACCAACGGAGACGGAATAATCTCAGCCGCCGACAAAGGAGATCTTGGAAGCTCACAACCCAAATTTGTGGGAAGTATCAGTAACACCATATCCTATAAAAATTTTGATTTGCAAGTTAATTTTCAGGGTTCTTATGGCGGAAAAGTTTTTAATGCCCTGAACCAACAACTGGAAATCTCTACACTTGGAACGAATGCGTCAACAGTCCTAAATGATCGTTGGACACCTGCAAATCAGAGCAATGAGATCCCAAGAGCATCGAGTTCTCCTCTGGCAATAGTTTCAGAACGTTATGTTGAAGATGCTTCTTTTTTAAGATTAAAATTAATCACTTTAGGTTACACCTTACCTAAAAGCGTTGCTAAAAAATTAAGAGCCAACAGTGTGAAATTTTATGTTTCTGCAGAAAACCTGATAACCTGGACTAAATACAAAGGCTATGACCCTGAAGTAAGTTCCTACGAACAAAACAATTTATATCCCGGCATTGACTTTGGCGCCTATCCAAATTCCAAAACATTCATTTCCGGTCTGAACGTAACTTTCTAAGTAAAAAATAAAACAATGAAAAAAATACTATACACAATTCTATTAGGTGCAAGTCTGCTGGTATCGTGCACCGATCTCGAGCTAACACCAATCTCATTTGTTACGGAAGATAAATACTTTGTAACGCAAGATGATGCAGTGGCAAGCGTAACAGCCGTTTATGCTTCCTTAAATAATGATCCTGGTGAACAAAGCTTATTTGGCAGAAATCTATATTTCCTTACCGACATGGCTTCTGATTATGCTGCTGCGGGAGTTTCTGCAACGAATCCACAAGTAAGAGCCTTGAGTAGTTTGACACATGATGCAACTACAGATCGTGTTCAGGTAGCTTGGCGTCAGATTTATGCCGGAATCAACAGAGCCAATGTATCGATTGACAATATTCCAAAAGTTTCTGGCTCGGAAGTAATCAAAACCCGATTGATTAATGAAGCAAAATTCATAAGAGCGTTATTGTATTTTCAAGCGGTTCGTCTTTGGGGAGGCGTTCCAATTGTTTTACATGAACCAACTTCTATTAATGTTGAAAGTTTAAAATCAAAAAGAGCAACAGTAGAGGAAGTTTACGCTCAAATTATCTCTGATTTAACAGCAGCGGAAAGTTTGCCAGCAGTTTATCCTGCAAATGATGCCGGTCGCGCTACATCAGGAGCTGCAAAATCATTGTTAGTAAAAGTATACATCACCCGAAAAGACTGGGATAAAACCCTTTCAAAATCTCAAGAAGTAATTAACGGGGGGTACGGATATGCTCTTTTTGAAAATTTTGCAGACGTATTCAACAAAGCCAAAAAGAATGGAAAAGAACATATTTTCTCTGTTCAATTCGAACCCAATCAGGCAGGAAACGGTTCTAGCGGCAGTACCTTTCAAGGAACTTCTTTTACCGGATTTACCGCAACAGAACCTGCAGATATTATTTCAGATGTCGCCTTATTTTATGACATCTATGCTCCTCAGGATACCCGAAGAGATGTGAGTTATGCCAAACAATTGTTCAATCCGGCGACAGGATCGTTATATACTTTTCCGAAACCGATTTTCAAAAAGTATCTGGACCTTACCAACCTGGCTTCTCCCGGTAATGTTGCCATTAATTTCCCGCTGATTCGATATGCAGATATTTTATTGTCTTATGCCGAAGCGATCAATGAAAAAAGTGGCCCGACAGCAGAAGCCTACGAATATTTAAATCAGGTAAAAAGAAGAGCTTACGGAAAACCAATATTCACTCCTGATGCAACGATCGATTATTCCGGATTAACACAAGCTACTTTCAGAGCGGCTATTCAGGAAGAACGCAAAAAAGAATTCGTTCAGGAAGGCCAAAGATGGTACGATTTAGTACGCTGGGGAACTCTGGTTACCGAAGTAAAAAAAGTTACTGCCAAAAACTCGGTTTCTGAGAGAAACAATTTATACCCAATTCCACAAAGCGAAAGAAGTATCGACCCAGTTGGATTACCACAAAACACAGGATATTAATTAACCCAAATAAACAACACCAATGAAAAAAGTTAAAAACAACAGTACAATCAAAAGTCCGCAAAAAGGACTTTTGATTACGGCTTTACTAGCCGCACAATTCGGATTTGCACAATTAAATCCTGACACCGAATTTAAAGGAACTATCGGAAAAACTTTAGCCGATTCCAAAGAATACTGGCCTGAGCCTGTAACGGCACCAAAAGGAGCACCAAACGTGGTATGGATCTTACTTGATGATGTTGGATTTGGAGCTGCAAGTGCTTTTGGAGGTCTAATACAAACACCAACTTTTGATAATCTGGCCAACAATGGTTTACGATACACCAATTTTCACACCACCGCAATTTGTGCTCCGACACGAGCCGCTTTATTAACGGGAAGAAATTCAGGAAGAGTACATGTTAGCGGATTTTCACACACCGTTTTGTCTGCCGGTTTCCCTGGTTGGGACGGAAGAATTCCTGCTGACAAAGGAACAATTGCCGAAATTTTACACGCTAACGGCTACAACACTTTTGCCGTTGGTAAATATGGTGTTACTCCTGATGAAGAGGCTACAGATGCCGGTCCGTTTGACAGATGGCCAACCGGTAAAGGATTTGATCACTTTTTTGGTTTCTTAGGTTCCCAAACCGATCAGTATAAACCGGATTTGGTAGAAGATCAGGCACACGTAACTCCGGACGGAAGACATTTAACGGATCAGATCACAGACAAAGCGATCAGCTATATTACCAAACAACAAAAAGCAGCTCCGGGAAAACCATTTTTCTTGTACTATGCGCCCGGAGCCGTTCACGCACCTCATCAGGTTGCAGAATCTTGGAGCGATCAATACAAAGGTAAATTTGATGAAGGCTGGGATGCTTATCGCGAAAAAGTATTAGCCAATCAGAAGAAATTAGGAGTAGTTCCTGCCAATGCTGTACTTCCGGAACGCAATCCGCTTATTACAGATTGGAAAAAACTAAGTCCAAACGAAAAGAAAGTATATGCCCGATTCATGGAAGTTTATGCCGGATATCTTACCTACACCGATCACGAAATAGGAAGAGTTGTAAATCACCTGAAAGAAACCAATCAATTAGACAACACCTTAATTATTGTTTCCATTGGAGATAACGGAGCCAGTAAAGAAGGGACTTTACAAGGTACCATCAACCAAAATCTATTTTCTCAGGGTGTTTCTGACGAAAAAAATCTTCAAGCCAACTTAGATCATATCGGGGAAATTGGTACGGCAAAAGGGCTCAATACCAACTATCCGTTAGGCTGGGCTCAAGCAACAAACGTGCCTTTTAAAAACTGGAAACAAGATGCACAATCTGAAGGAGGAACCCGTAATCCGTTGATTATCTTCTATCCAAAAGGAATTAAAGACAAAGGTGGAATCAGAAATCAATACAGCCATGTTACCGATATACTTCCGACAACATTAGATATTATTGGAGTTAAAGCTCCGGAATATATCAAAGAAATTAAGCAGGATAAAATACAAGGTTCTTCTTTATACGCTTCTTTAAATGATCCGAAAGCAGAATCTTTACATAAAGTACAGTACTACTATATTTTTGGAAACAGAGCCATTTACAAAGACGGTTGGAAAGCTGCCGCTGCTCATCTTCCTGATTCTTTTGCCTTAAAAAATAGCTTAGGCAAAAATGAACCTCCTGCAAAAAGCAATTTTGATACCGATGTTTGGGAATTGTACAACTTAAACGAAGATTTTAATGAGCGTGTCAACCTTGCTAAAAAATACCCTGAAAAATTAGCTGAACTTAAAAAACTGTTTGATGAGCAGGCAAAAGAAAACAATGTTTATCCGCTAATTGACTGGCAGGATGTTTTCAGCAGAAGAATCCACAATTCAGGACCGGATAAAGACAAAAACATTCAAGAACTTATTAAGAAAGCCACCCAACCCGAAGGAGGATCACATTAATTCATTACAACTAAAATTCAGGTCTTTTTGACAAACCTAAAAGACCTGATTCTATTTGAATCATTTAAAATTAAATCAGTATGAAAAGAGTAGACTATGAAATTATTGGAAAAAAGATTGTCGTTGGGGCGATTGTATTTTTAGTACCACTAGTCATTTTGGCTGGAGGTTTAGCATTAGTAAATCAACTTTTAAAATAAAAAATCATGGGAGTAATTCACAATCCACAAAAAAACTTAGCAAGAGACTTTGGAATCAGTCTTTTTATATACAGCTTGCCAGTATTGGCCATTTATTTATATTTCAAACTAAACAATGGTATCATAGCAGAATCACACCTTACGCTGCCTTCATTTTTAGAATTTGCGAAGCCGGTCTTTGCCAACATCCGCAGTTGGGGTCTAATCGTTTTCATGCTTATACTGGGCGTTATTGAATTCGCTGCGGGTCTTTATGACGATCAATGGACAGGACAAGAACGCAAAGTAGACATCATCTGTTTTTTGGCTCCAAAACTACTATTACCTCCTGTAATTGCGTTTTTCAGTTTAACCGCTTTGCCTTTTCTAATTCCCAACTTAGCAAACACGCTTTCCTGGGTTCCGTTTTGGGGTGGCTTTTTCCTGATTGCCGTAGCCGATGATTTAACGCAGTACTGGTACCATCGTTTGCATCATCAGGTTCCGTTTTTATGGCGTTTTCACAGAACACACCATTCGGCTCCTTACATGGGAATGGCGATGGCATCAAGACAGAATTTTATTTATACCGTTTTCTTTTCACAAATTTATTTGACCGCGACCTTAACGTTTTTAGGTTTAGGATTACCCGCTTTGTTTGTTACGGTTATAAAAAGTTTTATCACATTGGGTGCCCATTCCAGTATTGCCTGGGATAAACCTTTTTACAAATACAGAATATTGCATCCGATTGCCTGGGTTTTAGAACGTTTTATTTCGACTCCCGCCACACATCATGCGCATCATGCTGACACAAGTGGCGATGGTGTTGGTCATTTTAAAGGCAACTTTGGTAATATGTTTTTTCTTTGGGACATCATCTTCGGAACAGGTTTGATCACTCGCAAATTTCCAAAATCGTATGGAATGAAATCGTACAAACAAGAAGAATGGTATGCCCAGTTTCTTTGGCCGATTTTCAAATCTAAAAAAGAAGGAAGTGCTTTGGCTGATGGCGTTTTTGCTGCTCCCCTTGCACAAAAAGCGAATAACTACAGTAATGTTAATATTCCTTCTAATGTCCCAGCACCGGCGGGCCCTGCTTATTATGAGCATGTTGAATCTTAAAAAAAGACCATGAAAAATAAAACAATAAAACGCCGTATAACAGCAATTGTATTTCTAATTACAATTGCTTGTTTTTCTCAGAATCGGAGTCAGACAATCGTTCCGTTAGGATTTTTTTATTCTAAAATTAAAAGTCAAAAGAACCCACAGCTAATTGATGCGAGAGGTCCGGAAGAATTTGCTTTAAATCATATCGAAGGTGCCGTCAACTTGAACCTTCAATCCGAAAATTACGCCAAATATGTGGCCCATTTAGATCCATCAAAACCGGTATTCATTTATTCCATCGGAGCCGGAAGAAGTGTGGCTCTTGCAGACGAATTACTAAAAAATGGCTTTAAGGAAGCCTATAGTTTAGAAGGTGGAATTGCAAGTTGGATTGGTGCCGGAAAACCTTTTTACAGCAATTCGAAAAGCAAATTATCTCTAGCCGAATATAAAAAACTCATTACAGAGAATAATTTCGTTTTAGTTGATATCGGATCCAAATATTGCGGTGCCTGCAAAAAAGTCAAACCGGTTCTGGAAACTCTGAAAGCCCAATATGGCGAAAATTTAAAAATTGTAGAAATTGAACTCGAAGACAGCCCACAGGTAATTGCTGATTTAAAAACAATACAAGTTTTCCCTACTCTGATCTTATACAAAAACGGGAAAATAACCTTTAAAAAAGAAGGCTCTGCTGATTTGAAAAACGAAGTTGATTTGGCTTTGGCAAACAATTTAAACTAACCCAATTTCAATTATAACAGCCGTTTAAACCGTATTCAATGAAAACCATTATAGCGACCTCATCTCCTATTATTGGTTTTCATTTTTCAAATAAAATCTTTACATGTCAATTAAAACAAAACAATTTACAATTCACGAAGACTGGACCGTCGTCATTTTAGGATTTTTAATAATTGGGATCTCCCTATTTATTTTTCTTCCTTCAGTGCCCGTTTTCAAATGGTCAAATCTAACCGATTTACAAAACGATGTTTTTGATTCCGGCAATCTTCAAATTCTTCTATTACAGTTTTTATATTTCATTTCTATAGGAACCATAGGTGTTTTTCTCGTTGGGAAATCGGTCAAAAACTTCTTAATTGTTTTTCCTTTAGTCTATTTACTGACCGTCATTGCTTTAATTATTGCCGGAAATTCTGTTTTGAAAGGATTCAATTTAGAAGCCGTTATTTTTAGTCTGATTCTCGGTTTGTCCATTGGTAATTTCTTCAAACTTCCTGACTGGTTTCGTGCCGCACTTTCGACAGAAGTCTTTGTGAAAATAGGTTTGGTTTTATTGGGTACCAGTGTTATTTTTTCCGATATTCTTAAAGCGGGATCATTAGGATTATTTCAGGCATTACTGGTGGTATTGTCGGTTTGGTACTTTGCTTTTTGGCTTTGCAAAAAACTAAAAATAGATGACGAACTTGCCCTGATGATTTCGAGCGCAGTTTCTATTTGTGGCGTTTCTGCTGCCATTGCGACTTCGGGGGCTATAAAAGGAGATGCCAAAAAACTGTCCTATGTCATCTCGATTGTACTGGTAACGGCCGTACCAATGATGATTTTTATGCCGATTATTGCCAAATATTTCGACTTTCCGGAAGAAGTAACCGGAGCTTGGTTAGGCGGAAGCATTGATACTTCGGGAGCTGTTGCCGCTTCCGGTACATTGGTTGGCGAAACCGCTTTAAAAATCAGTACTATTGTAAAGTTTTCGCAAAATGTATTGTTAGGATTAGCCGCTTTTGCCATTTCAGTTTATTGGACGTATAACGACAATACACAATCTGCAACCGAAGTTTCTAAACCAACTTTAGGCGTAATTTGGCAACGTTTCCCAAAATTCGTAATTGGTTTTATTGCTGCCTCCCTCCTTTTTTCCTTCCTGATTGCTCCGGAAATTCGAAACGAGGTAAAAGACAGTTTAAAAAATCTACAAGGGATTTGGTTTGCTTTGGCTTTTACCAGTATTGGTCTGGAAACCAATTTCAAAGATTTACTAAGCAATACCAGTAAAAAACCATTATATGCCTTTCTGATTGCACAATTATTCAATATTATCATTACACTCCTAATTGCATTTTTGCTTTTCAATAAGTAAATTTAGATTCCAATTTTAAACAAAAACAGCATGAAAAAAATAGCAACCCTACTACCACTCCTGTTTCTATCGGTAGTTTTAGTTCAGGCGCAAAGTAAAACAGCAGCTTCAAAACCCAATATAATCCTGATCATGGTCGATGATATGGGGTATTCTGACTTGGGAAATTATGGTTCGGAAATAAAAACGCCAAATCTTGATAAACTGGCAAAAGAAGGAACAAGACTGCGTGAATTTTACAACAACTCAATTTGTGCGCCAACCAGAGCTTCATTATTAACAGGACAATACCAGCACAAAGCCGGTGTAGGTTTTTTTGATGTGAATTTAGGATTGCCCGCCTATCAAGGGTATTTAAACAAAGAGTCTCTCACGCTTGGAGAGGTTTTTCGCTCCGGAGGTTACAGTACCCTCTTATCCGGAAAATGGCATGTTGGTTCTGAAGATCAGGCACAATGGCCCAACCAAAGAGGGTTTGATAAATTTTATGGTATCTTAAAAGGTGCTGCCAGTTACTTTGACACCAAGCCGCTGCCTTTCGGAAAAAAACCTTATCCGGTGAAATTGCTTCGAAATAACGAAGAATTACATCCAAAAGATGATTCATATTATTTTACGGATGAGATTGGGAATAATGCAGTTACTTTCTTGGACGAACAAAACAAAGAAAACAAACCATTCTTTTTGTATCTGGCGTTTACGGCTCCACACTGGCCCTTGCAGGCAAAACCTGTTGATATTGCCAAATACAGAGGCAAATTTGATGAAGGCTGGGATGTGTTAAGAGACCGAAGAATTCAAAAACTAAAAGAAAACGGTATTTTACCCACAGATCAGACCGTAGCACCAAGAGATCCCGAAGTTCCGGAATGGAACAAACTAACTTACGACGAAAAACAATTCTGGAAAGCCAAAATGGAAGTATACGCAGCAATGGTAGACAATATGGATCAGAATGTGGGCAAAGTTCTGGAGAAGATTAAAGCATTGAAAAAAGACAAAAACACTTTGATTATTTTCATTTCTGATAATGGAGCGCAAGGTGGTTTCAATACCTACAATCCTTTAGGACGAGGTTTAGTCCGAAATGAAGGACCAATTGGAACTTCGGGTTCATTTGATTATCAGGAACAAAACTGGGCCTATTTATCCAATACTCCATTACAACAATATAAAAACAACATGCACGAAGGTGGCTTTAGTTCCCCTTTTATTGCTTGGTATCCCTCAAAAATAAAAGCCGGAAGAATCGATAAAGGAACTGGACACATTATAGACCTAGCTCCTACTTTTTACGAACTGGCCGGAATAGAATATCCCAAAGCATATAATGGTGTGACGACAAATCCTTTGGTTGGGAGTAGTTTGTTACCTGTTTTATTTAATAATGTTTCGCAGGTCGATAGAGGCACACCATTGTTCTGGGAAAGAGCAGGAAACAGAGCCGTAAGAGACGGCAAATGGAAACTGGTTTCTAGCTATCCGTCTTACGAATGGGAGCTTTACAACATAGAAACCGACAGAGGTGAGACGACCAATGTTGCCCAACAAAATGCGGGAATTGTAAACCAACTTTCGGCAGCTTATTTTGAATGGGCTGACCGGACAGGAGTTGTCGAATACAGCAAATTCAAACTAAAAACAGAGCTGATGCCCGGTGGTGCAGCATTAAAGAAATAATTGTTTTTTTTGATATTTTAAACAATTATAAACAAAAGGCGGTTGTGTTAAACAATCGCCTTTTAAATTTCAATTACAACCTAATAATATTTTACATTTTTCGATTAAACACAAAACAAAAACTAACCTTTTAGTTAAAAAGAAAATAATTCAATTATCAATTAATAAAACTACTTTATTTTATCAAAAAACAACTATTTTAATTCAAATGTTATAAATGAAACAATAATTAGGTTATTTGTTATTTTTATTGCTAAAACATTGTTATTAATTAACATATATTTAAGATATTTGAGATAACTAATCTTAATAAAATACCACATGAGAATTGATCTAAGTTTTAAAAGGTTAGCGACACTGTTATTTGCATTATTCATTCAAGTAACACTCGCTCAAGAAGTTAAGATAACCGGACACATTTTTGACAAAGCAGGATTACCGATTCCCGGAGCAAACGTAGTTTTAAAAGGAACCAAAGTGGTTACCCAAACTGGTTTTGATGGAGAATTTACAATCAATGCAAAAGAAGGACAAACTCTTATCATTTCTTATGTAGGAATGAAAACGTTGGAAATTGGAGCATCAAAATCAATGAAAATAACCCTTCAGGATGCCTCAAATGAACTTGAAGCAGTTGTAGTTGTAGGATACGGAACCCAATCTAAGAAGAATTTAACAGATAATATTGCCAGAGTTACCGCAAAAGATATCCAGCAAGTACCTGTCGCCAACGTACAAAATGCATTAGTAGGTAAATTAGCCGGTGTACAAATCACGCAAACAAATGGTAAAGTAGATGGAGGAATTAACATCAGAGTTCGTGGAGCGGCCAGTATCAGTGCCGGAACACAACCTTTGTATGTATTAGACGGTATTCCGTTAATCACCGATGATGAGTCCAGCAATGGTGCACCAACTAACCCTTTACTTACATTGAGCACCAATGAAATCGAGTCTATAGATGTTTTAAAAGATGCTTCGTCTGCGGCTATCTATGGAGCTCGTGGCGCCAATGGAGTTGTAATTATTACCACCAAAAAGGGGAAAGAAGGAAAAGGAACTTTCAGCATCAACCTTTCGCAAGGGGTTAGTGAACCCACACATAAAAGAAAATGGCTGAATTCTAAACAATATGTAGAATTACTACAGGAGGCAGGACGAAATGCGCAAGATCTGGAATCTGTAGAAGAAGAATTAGAATTTTTATCTCAGGGTACAGACTGGAGAAACGGACAAATAAACACAGATTGGCAGGATATTGCTTTTCAGACCGGCTATACTACTGATGCAGATTTTTCACTTTCGGGAGGCGATCAGAAAACAAGATATTTCATTTCAGGGGCTTACAATAATACGGTGGGGATCATTGACAGTAATGATTTAGAAAGATTAACATCAAGAGTAAATCTATCCCATAAAGTTTTCGACAATTTTACCGTGGGTATGAACTTAAGCTTCTCCAGATCGTTAATCAACAGAGTTCAGGACGATAATTCCTTTTCAAGTCCATTACAATCAGTAGCACAGTCTCCTATCTCTCCTGCTCGACTCGAAGACGGTAGTGCCAATCCAAATACAGAGTATTCAAATTATCTTTTAGCCAAAGACAATACGTTTTGGAAAACCATTGTGAGAAGACTAACCGGAAAAGTTTTTGCAGAATATAAATTTTTACCGTCTTTAAAATTTAATTCTGATTTCTCTTATGATCTTTTATCTCAAACGGAAGATTACTGGCAAGGAAAAAATGCACCTTTCATGGCTACTGATGGAGCCGTTTTTGCCTCTTCTGTAAACACCGAAAATTACATTTCGAGTAACTACTTTACTTTTGATAAAACTTTCGCGGAAAAACACAGTTTTAATGCTGTTATCGGTATGGAGTATAATAATTACCACAGAAGATATCAGGATGTAAACAGTATTTATTTCCCAAATGATGATTTTAATACCATCGATGGAGGTGCCGAAGTAAATGAAGGCCATGGTAGTGAAACGGATTATGTTTTTGTTTCTCAATTCGGAAGATTAAATTATGCATTTGATAATAAATACCTTTTTAAAGCTAGTATTCGTCGTGACGGTTCTTCCCGATTTGGAAAAAACAACCGATTTGGTTATTTCCCGGCTCTTTCAGCGGGTTGGATTATTTCTAACGAAAGTTTCCTGAAAGACAATTCCGTTTTAACCTACTTAAAAGTAAAAGGAAGCTGGGGGAAATTAGGAAATGCTGAAATAGGCAATTTTGCTTCACGCCAATTGTACCGACCAAATCCTTATAACTTAAAATCAGGTTTAACTTTTGATCAGGCGGGTAATGATAATCTCACCTGGGAAAAATCTACCCAAATTGATTTTGGCTTTGAAGCAGGTTTCCTGGACAGGATTACACTTGAGGTAGACTACTATCAAAAAGATACTGATGGTTTATTATTTGAAGCACCACTTCCGATAAGTTCGGGAGCAGCTTCTGTTAACAAAAATATTGGGCAGATCAGAAGTAATGGTTTTGAATTTACACTGAATACCAAAAACTTTGATAACGAAAAATTTAAATGGAATACCAGTTTTAATTTAACAACTAACCAGTCAAAAATAAGATCATTACCTAATAACAATGCCGATGTTATTGCTGTTGGCTCCTATACTATTAACAGAGTTGGAGAATATATTTCTTCTTTTTTCCTAGTGGAATATGCAGGTGTTAATTCAGAAAATGGAGATGCTCTTTTTTTCAAAAACACTCTAAATCCTGATGGTACGCTCAATAAAGATCTAACAAGCGACTATTCTCAAGCAAGGAGAGTTATTGTCGGGAATCCTTTCCCTACTTTAATGTCAGGTATGACCAATACGATTATCTATAAAGGTTTTGATTTTACCTTTACTTTTCAAGGAGAATGGGGAGCCAGTATTTATAACACTGCGGGTATTTATCAATCTACAGCTGCCGATTATTATGATAATCAGACAGCAGATCAGTTAAATCGTTGGCAAAACCCCGGAGATATTACGAATGTACCTCAGGCTAGATTTCAAAAACAAAATGGTACACAGGAATCAACCCGTTATTTAGACAAATCAGATTTTGTACGTTTAAGAAATCTTACGTTAGGGTATACGCTTCCTAAACAAGCCATCAAGGATACCGGAATGAGCAGTCTGAGATTGTATTTTACAGCTGTAAATTTGCTAACTTTTACGAACTACAAAGGATTTGATCCCGAAGCAAGAAGAGATGATGGGGGAATCGGAGAAGACTTTTATTCAGCACCTCCTGCAAGAACTATGGCTTTAGGAGTAAATATTAATTTTTAAAACTTACAAAATGAAATCAAATAAATTAATTATACTTATAGCTTTCACATTGTTTTTTGCAAGTTGTGAAAATGATCTTGAAATCGAGCCTAAACAAAGGGAAGATGCTACTCTTACCCTAAGCACTGAGGCCGGAGTAACAAATGTGCTGACTGGAACCTATGCACTAGCCGCAAACGGAAATGCTTATGGTGGAAGAGTTTTACTTTATGGTGACTTACTTGGTGTAACAGGTGTCACAGCTACCACGGACTTCAGGTGGAGAGGAACTTTTGGTGAATTAAGTCAAATGTATAACAAATTAATGTTAGCCAATAATGTAATTATTCAGGGAACCTATGCTCGATATTATCAAATCATAAATGCTTCCAATACAGTTATCGAAAACATCGACAAAGTAAAAGATCCCGACAGAAGAGCCACTATGATTGGTGAAGCTAATTTTTTAAGATCTTTGGCGTATTTTGACCTGGTTCGTTTCTTTGCAAAACCCTACGAAAGTGGCAAAGCCAATACACAATTAGGGGTGGTTATACGACCAAAAGCTATTTATGATTTCAATGTTGACCTCTCTAAGGAAAGAAGCACTGTTGATGAAGTCTATAAAGTTATCATTGATGGTTTAAATCTCGCCTATACTAATCTTCCCGAAGAAAACGATTTTTATGCCGACAAGTATTCCGCAAAAGCACTATTGGCCAGAGTGTACTTACAGCAAGGTAATTATCCGGCAGCTAGAGATGCCGCACATGATGTTATTGAGAATAGTGGTCATGGCTTATCTGTTAAATATGCAGACGCCTTTAATCATGACACCGATAAAACTGAAGACATATTTGCTATACAAATCACCAAACAAACTGGCGTAAATGATGTTGTTACCTTTTATGCCTCTGAAGATAAAGGAGGACGCGGTGGTGATTTTTCTATTAGAGACCCATATTTAGATAAATTCACAGATCCTAATGATGATAGAGCACACTTTAATTACGAAAATCCGGCAAACGGAAGAATACTAACTTCAAAGTACACCGACCAATTTGCCGATGTTGGCATCATTCGTCTGGCTGAAATGTATTTAATAAGAGCCGAAGCCAATTTCCAGGCGGGAACAGCAATCGGAAATACACCTCTTGACGATATCAACATTATCCGAACAAGAGCCAATGCAGAAAATTTAACAACAGTTACTTTAGATGATATTCTACTCGAACGCCAACTAGAATTGGCAATGGAAGGATTTTTAATTCACGATATTAAAAGAACAAAACAATCAATTGCCAGCCAAAACAGTAAAGGAGAACCGAGATTATTAACTTATAATGCAAACGAGCTAGTATTCCCTATTCCAATAGCAGAAATGGATGCTAATAAGCTTATTACTCAGAATCCAGGTTATGGTCAGTAACTAAATTACTTTTAACTAAAGGAAACCATTCGTTGCGACGAATGGTTTTTTTTTATGAAACTTACTTTCGAATTTAAGGTAACATCTTTGAAACCAAGCTACCTGTAAAAAACTTATACCCTTCATTTTAAAAAGGATTCTTTTCTTCCTTACGAATGTATTTATCTACATATTCCTACTTAATCATATATTCTATTTCTACTCTATACTTTTTTGTATTATCTATATTACAATACTGATTCACGCCTTGATTCAAATATTTAATGACAGGATTAAAAAGAGATTCTTAAGTATATAGACTTTCCAGATTTAACTCTAATAACACTTAGAGTAAGGAAGAATCCATTCTTATATAAGCTTTTATAAATCAAATACTCATCAACTACAAGTGTATCATTCTTCCTTTCAATCACTATTCTTTTTCTTTTGTCAAGAATAGAATCATTGACCTTCCTTTGATCAATTACTTCCTTTGATGCCGGTTTTTTTTTGCATTATTTTTATGCAGATAAATTGAAAAATTATCAAAATTACCATCATACGACAATCTGTTTTGAGTATAAAACGAAGTATCGATCACGAAACAATAATTTAATCTACTATCATTTTTAATTTCAACATTAACAAATTACCCATCCTCTAGTTTAGAATCTAAAATACTTTTTTTTTACCATTATCACTTACTATATTTTGGCCTGATATATTCTGAAAAGACAAACTGAGCATAAATAAATATTTCATCTTTTTCATTTAAAATTGTTTACTAATTTAAATAAAAGCCTAGCCTGCATTCTATAACTATCATAGTTAATTGGATTATAAGTACCCCATTTCTCGCTTCCCAATCATAGAATTGAAATTCATCTATTACATTGAGATAGTCTTCTCCTCCTTTTCTAAACCAAGTATAATAATTTGCAATATGAACTAACTCATGACCCACCGTACTTGCTAATTTTTAGTAACTCGAAAAAGCCATTTTGCTATTAATGCTTTACCTCCAAAAGCATGGTTCCCATTTGACTCAGAGCCTAAACTTAATCCAAGAGTTGTAATATCAACATCAATAATCTCTCTCTTCTAAAATCTAGGGTTATGAGCATCTGTCATCAAATCAGGGAAAACATTCGCTGCAAATTCATTCAAATTAAGCCCTTCATAATCTGCAGATACTTGAGGATTATCATAACCAGCAGCCTTAAGCCTATCGACAATCATACCTCGTTCAAGAATTCTGTACACAAAATGATTCAACCCACTGACAACTAATCCTGTAATAGCACCCTGCCAAAAATTACCTCCTGTAAGGTCGCTCCACAGTCTTATTAATCGTTAATATCAATTCTTTTCCCACTATCATTTACAAAATAAGTAAACCTCTTATTTTCTGAATATTTAACAGATACTTTACAATTCTTATCGAATTTTTTAGAATAAAAACCTTTATTATAGTCAATAGATTCATTAGGCATTAAAACAATACAATCTCTAATTATATTTTCTAGTATAAAATCTTTAGAATCTTTGTAGATAGTATTTCTACTAAAATTTTTCTCATAAAGTTTGTTTGCGAATTTAAGTTTTAATTCTTCTATTGATTTTTCATATCTTTCTTTCTCTTCACATTTAAATTCTTTAATTTTTATTGGTCTAATAAATGGTAAATATGTTGGAAGATTATCTTCATTAATATTTTTTTTGTTTTTAAAAATCTTTAAGTCAATATTCTTCTCTGATAAATAAATCGTATCATTTGTCAGATTTTCAATTTCAAATTGAAGTAAAACAAAATTATTTAAATATGTTTTACTTTCATATCCTAAATAATAGAAATTAATATTTTCAAAATTGTTGTTTTGTTTATGACTCATTATCAAAAAACAAATGCAAATTATATAAACTAACTTTTTCATACATGTTTTATTTAAGGTAAAAGACCGGGCACCCTATTATATCTATTTCCACCACTAACATAATTACGTTGAAGATTGGTATAAGCTTGCACATTTTGCTTTAAGCTAATACTATCCTTCATGTAATTTATTGTGTACTTATATGCAGCATATTCGGAAGCACTATGGTTGTAATTACCATTAAAGATTTTATTGTGATAATCATGCACAAATTCGTGACCTATGGTTACTTCTAAAAATTCAGAACCATAACTAGCAACTCCATCTGAAATATATGTGGTTCCATTCAGACTAAAGCCCCCTACTTGATCATTCCCTACGGAGATCATTTGTAAATTTGGATCATATTTAGCAAGACCATCACTTGTAATTATACCTCGTCTATTCATTTCACTTCCCCATTTTAAATTTCTTACACCGTATTTAGATTTGTAGTCATCTCCAAATTTCTCTTTTGCAAAAGCGTCTAAATCTTGCCTTTCTTCAATCATATGTACATAATGATTCAATCCACTAACTACCAAACCAGTTACAGCCCCTTGCCAAAAATTACCGCCACTAAGTTTTGCCCCTGCACCTCCAGCAACTGTTCCAAAAGCAATCATACCTAAACCTGAATCAGAAAGACTCCCAGCTCCTCCCCAAACTTGTGTTGGATTTATCATTTTGCCATTAGCGTCCAGTCCCTCATGATTAATCCCTTTCCCAAAAGCACTAGCCGCAATACTGCTTAAAGCTCCTGCCGCAAAACCACTCCAAAACTTTCCTCCCGAAATAGCAGTCACACCTCCCTGAAATGTACCATGAGCAACTGCACTCACTGTTGCCCTAACATAAAAGTTCGTAATTGTTGATGCTGCACTACCGATACCAAAAGTCACGGCAGAAGTTGCTGCTCCTATAAAGGTAGCTTTCGCCAATCCTCCTACACTAAACGGGACATCTGCCAATAAAGCGGTCAGAGTATAGGTAGTTGCCGCTATAACAGCTCCAATAATTACCGCCGCTCCTAATGTAATTGCCTCTTCGCCGCTCGGATCCGTATACTTAAGCGGATTGTTTAACACATATCCATACTTGTTGTAATTTTGAGTATTATAAGGCTCTTGCACATAATTATCAGGTTGCAGAAAACGGTGCAATTTTGGATCGTACAAACGTCCATTCATGTGTATGATTCCTACACTTTGCAAATGTTCGTGTCCTGTATAGCCACGATCCAGAACGGTTAAACCTGCAAGAATATTGCCTGCACCATCTTGTACTTTTACAATATTACCCCAGGCATCAAACAGTCTTTTTTCAACTAACACTCCTGTCTGATTGGTTACCGCTACAATTGTACCTTGATAATCTCTGTGTAAATATAAATAATTTTGTGTTGTTCCATCGCTTTTCAAAACTATAGGTGCTGTATAGCCATCTCCTCCAATGTAAGTTACAAACTCAATGGCTCCTGTGACCATATTTTGTTTTACTTCCATAGTACCATCTGCTGAGTAATGTTTACGATACGTTCTTAACAGTTTATCTGCTTGCAAACCGCCGTAAAACATACTGCTACGGTCATTACCATCATTGTAGGTAAAACTTATTTTATCTACTCCTGTCTCCTCTATTTGTACCGGGCTTTTAAAAGTATTGTACGTAACATTTAAGGCTCTTGTTGCAGTCGCTGCATCACTGGTTTTACGAATCTGAACGTCATCGTACCAAACATTTCCTAATCCATTATTATCTAAACGCAGACGTAACTTCTTTACGTTTGCAGGAACTAAAAATGTTTTTACAACTTGTATCCAACTATTTTTTGTACTTGTTATTTCACTACTATAACTAAGAACATTTAAGCCGTCTTTCATCACTAAAACCAATTCTGGTTGTGGATTGTCGCTATAAACCCAAGCTGAATAGGTATATTGAGTAGCAACTGCATTATCAATATCAACCCACTTATCTGAAAAGACATATTGTTCTGTAGTTGTAGTATTTGCTAATTTTAAAGAATTCTTCCCACTACGGGCTACTTTAGTATTGTCATAACTGTAGAATGCTGTATTAGGGAATCTTTCAACTCCCCAACCGGTTCTGTCTTCAAAACTATCATTAAAAATTCCTTCTCTCAAGCCATAATAACCAAGAGCTTCCGGAGTTGGTGTTATGGCTTTGTTTTGATAGGTTTTAGCAGTATCATATTCATAAGTACCTACAGCATTTTGCGTAATTCTTCCCTTGTCATCATAAACCTGTGTCTCCTGAATACCTAATGCATTAGTATATTCCGTCAAACGATCTAAGGCATCATATTTAAAAGTTTCATTTCTGCTGAACAAGTTATTGCTACGACTGTTTAAATTTCCTCTTTTAATTTCAAAAGCGGTATTAAGTGTTACGACATTTACAAGCGTAGGACTTGTTTTATCGTGTTTGATTTGAGTAGCGTAACCATATTGATCATAAGCATTTGTTATCACTATTCCGTTTCCTAAAGCAGCTGTTAAAAGCTGTCCTCTTTCATTCAATGTATTCGATTGCCACAATACTTGTTGCGTACTATCGTCTACAATTTGCCACGGAAATCCGTTTTGATAGGTATTTTTTACTGTTTTAGCACTGGTTTTTCCGGCTGCAGTAGCTGTAGAGGTTTCCTTTTCAACTCTTCCCAGAACATCAAATGACAATTGTTTTACAAAAATAGCATAAGGTGTCGTTTCTGTCGTCTTAAATAATCTTTTTAGCGTATCATACTCATAACTATTTGTAGTTGTTTTTACCTCTGCATTGTCTACGAAAGTATTACTTGTAATTTGATTTAAAGCATTATAAACATAAGTCGTCTTACTATTGGTATTGGTTCCTACAACTGTTTTTTCGGTTGGTCTACCTGCTGCATCATACACAAAAGAAGTCGTCCCGTTAGGTGTCGTCTCTGTTTTTAACTGACCAAAAGCATCATAACTATAGGTATAGATTCCTGCACTCGGATCAGACAACCAAATTTTATTACCCCAACCGTCAATATTCATCTGCACCTTATTACCAAGATAATCAGACTCTTTCATGTGTCCATTCGCAAAGTAAGCAAAATTTATAGTTCCTCCAGGATCTGTACTTTGTACTTTATTCCCTAATGCATCTACAGTAGCAGTGGTAATCTTACCATCATCGTTACTGGTAGTCGTTAAAACAGAATACGATAAAGTTTGTATTTTCCCTGTAGGCGCCGTTATTTTGGTGGGTCTCATTAAGTAATCATACTCATAAGTCGTCCAAAGAGTAGGTGCTGAAAAATAAGGTTCGCTTTCTTTTTGTTTGCGTCCCAATCCGTCGTAAACAATTTGCTTAGACACCATCGTATTTACAGTAAATCCTTTTGTAGAACTTACTACAACTCTTCCTAAGACATCATATTGCGTAACTGTTTTGGCTTCCAGATTATTAGTGCTAGTGGACGTATATCCACCATTTGCTAATTTCGCATATACGATTGTTGTAGAAATTGGAGTTGTTGAAGAATTCGTTACCGTGGTATTGGTCAATTTCCCCCAGCTGTCATAGGTAAAATTACTAACTACTCCCATATAATTTGTAGACTGGGTAACCTGACCGAGTGTATTATAGGTAAAATTGGTTACGAATCCTTGGTGATCTGTTTTTTTAACCACAAATCGTTTGGTAGTGTCATATTCATCCTTAATTGTTCTGGCAATTGGCACTGGCACAGCTGTAGGGGCTGAAACTGTTTTAGTCAATAAATTTCCTAATGCATCATAGGTCATGTCCTCAACAATAGCATAAGTATTATGCCCTTTCTTTTCCGTTTTGGTCAAGTTAGCACCCGTATAAGTATAGACCTCTTCGGCGGTACGGGTATCTCCTGAAGCAACATTATTAGCAGATGTATTTACCTTTTTAGGTCGTCCAACATAATAAGCACTTTCCACACCTGTTGGATTATTATCATATTGAGAATCTGTTGTAACAGATCCTTGAAGTGTTGCGCCACTATATTGTTTAATCACACTTTTTGTTTCTAAACCATAATAGGTTGGTGATGTTACAACACCATCATATGTATAAGTATTTTCACTTTTAACTCCCGTCAAGGCATCAAGTGTTGTTTGTGTACTCAACAATACATTATACAACTTTGATGTTGGATTGGTATACGTTGAAAAAACATTGGTTTTCGTGGTTAATAACCCACTCGGAGTGGCATCAAAAACCGTAGACGGATTGGTACTGGTCCACGTAACCGTATTTGCACCTCTAAGTGCTACATCATTATACACTGTTGTCCAAATTTTGGTATCAGAAGCTGACAAGTACCAGCTGCTTCGTGTAGTTTTAGTAAAACCGACGGTTCCATAATTATAATTCGACACGTATCCTCGGTATCTAAAATCCTGAAATTTAGAAATACCGTTAATAGTGGCCGTTAATTTAGACACCAAAAAACTTCCAGAATTCCTGATAATTTCAATATTAGGATAGGTTACTACATTGGCGGAAGAATAAAAATCAGTGTAAATATCACCCTGACCCCCTCCAACTGCTTCCATTGGCAGATATTCAACTGTTTGTTTGATATTACCGCTGGATTCTGTCACCGATTTTAATCTGTTTTCTGTATCTACATTTTTATTGAATTGATAGTATTCAATTTTATTATAATGACCTCTCACTAAAACCAGATCCGTATTTGCTCCATCATATCTGTAATTTGATGTCACAGGAATTGGAATATCAGGAGAATTGGAGGTAAATACCGTAGAACTATAACCTAATGCAAAACCGGAAGCTCCAACTTTACCTATATTGTTTATAAAACCCGAAACCTCCCATTGCGTATCATGATTATTGATACTCCAATCATCTTTATAATATTTTCTCCAGACACGTACCAAATCTGATTTGCCATCAGCATTAATGTCCATTGCATAATAAGTACTATAATGTCTTTGGGTATTGTAATAACTTCCTGTATCAGGCCAGTATTCCACAATATCAAGACTTTCTTTTACAAAAAATTCTCCTCCGGCAGGATTCGGATTGCTATAATAGATGTTCCATTGTGTTTGATTTGCGGCACCTTCACTGGTTGGAAGCATTATATCTGTTTTTCCATCCCCATTAAAATCTCCAAATAACATTTGTTTTGTTGTAGAATATTGATCTAATGTTCCAGCTCCAAGTAACTCAACCTCAACCCACGGCGCAATCGTCAAGTTCTTAAAACTAACTACTTTATAAGTTTTATTACTCTTAACTAACAAAATATCAGATTTTCCATCTCCATTAAAATCCAATACATATCTTCTCTGATCTCTAGAAAAATGTGTCGAACTAAATTGTGCGTATCCTGGTGTATTGGGAGTTGTTGAACTATTTGGATTTAGATCTAACAAACGATAAACGTTTGGTGTAGTTCCAATTTCTTCATCCATCACACAATCTCTAGTAGTAGGGTCATCAGAATTATAGTTTCTAAATTCTTTGTAACCTAAAATCAAAACTTCAGAAATACCATCCCCATTGAAATCTCCTTCAACATATTCATTTTTAAATTTTTTAAATTCACCAGTAGCACATCTATCTGGCACACAATTAGAGTTGCATTCCCCTGCATTAGGAATAGAGATTACTTTCTCATAATCTAAACCAAAAGTGTTATTTACAGTACTATATATACCAAATATCAAACTATTTAACGATGTATCCTTTAAGTTTAGAATTGAATTATATTGATTCATCTTTCCATTCTTTAAAGTAGTAATTACCGACTTATATAGTGGTGACATTCCTGTAATATTCAAAGGGGAATTTCCGGTATTACCATTAAATAAATTTGTAAAAAGCTGATCATTAGCTACAAAATCTAATCTTCCATCACCATCAAAATCACCAGCAAGGCTTATTTCATTAAACAATAAATTATTTGTGTACTCTTTCTCTATCCTTTGAGGTGTAGTAGGACTTAAACAATAGTCAAAAATAACCGGATTTGACAACTCATTCTGAGCATTTATCTCCTGTATTTCTTTTAGTCTCTGATAACCTAAACTGGTATCCTCTATGTGTGTAAGCTTATAAGTCCTAAAAACTACATTGTTTGCATAAACTTTTATGTTATCTAATATTTGTGTTGCATAAACCGGGATTCCTTTTAAATAATCCCTTTCGATACGTGTTGCTGCTTTATAAAAAAAACTAATTTTATCTTGAGCAGCTATACCTGCTACAGTGTTTCCGCTGAAAACAATATTGTTAATATACAATTGGTTTGTACCATTGTAGGCAACAGTGCTATAATTATAATCGATAAAATTACCATTCACATCTTCATATCGTACAATATACCATGAATTTACAGAAACAGAATTTTGCAAACTTCCCGATCCTTTAGAACCGTACCAACTTCTGGAACCATCCGGAGCGGTTACAATAAAATAGGTTATTGTACCTTCTATCTTTAATTCAATTTTAGTATTGCTTTTATATTCCGTCTCGTATGTTGATCCTGCTGTCCAATAAGTCCCTGTTTTTATAAGCAATCGTTCTCCATCTAATGACAATTTATCATCAACGTCAAAATCAACACCATCAACAAAACCATCAATATCGCGACGGCTTGCTATACGGCTAATAGTCGAAATACTATTGATACTCCAGCCCTGACCCGCTATACCTCCACGTACACCACTACTGTAGTTAAGATTTATTATTGGTGCTACCCCTTTTATACTGGGAGGAGTTGCAATAGGTAAAGTATAAGTTGCAGTACCTGAAGCCGAAATCTGTAGTTCACCTTTTGTATCCGTGAAATTTTGAGAAAAAACAAACGGAGTAAATAAAATAAAAAAGGATAAGTAAATCTGTTTCATAGAATTAGTCTTTTTGTTTAATAATTTTGACTGTTTTTTGTTCTCCATTGGTATAGTTTAATACAACAAGATAAATACCTGTCAAATATTGCTGAAAAGAAATAGTAAGCGTATTTATGGTCTCTGTTCTCGAAAAAGTTTCTAATGTCTGTCCATTTAATCCATAGACGACTACCGAAGAAACTTTATTATTATCTATTAATTCCCATTTAAGATAAAGTTCTTCTTTGACAGGATTCGGATAATACGAAATCACATCTTCGGGAAAGAATTTTTGTAAATCCCCATCAACTATAGCATCAATCTCTTTAGTTTGATTCGCTGATTTAGCAGTACAGCCACTTAAACATAGTACCCTGCTTATCTGATTTCCGGCTGTATCGTATCCGAATGTAATTTTTTGCTGCGCATTAGCTAAAGCGAAAGTAGCCAACAAAACTATCGTAATAACACTTCTCATAAGTACTTAATTTACTGATTATCAAACTTAAAACCATTACAAATAAATAAAATTAAAATCATTGTGCAACATTTTATTTATTCTATTCCTCTATAAAAAAAACTCCAAAAAGCAATATGCCGAAAATACCTGACTTGAGAACGTTTTTTGCAAATGTTAAAATTCATTATTAAACTCTAATTCGTTCAATTTTTACATGTGACTAGTTCTAAATAAACGATACATTTTTTTTAAGACTAGTCAATAAAACGAATTCTAGTTAAAAATAGCAAACTGTTCTTTTGCAAAAATTTTCATAAAATACTTCAGAAAGACTCCCTTATTTTTTCCTCTTTTGGCTGTTTTTTAATTGCGTTTTGATCTGCATAAAACGCAATTATGTCCATTAATAAAACGATGTAATTTCAACAAAAACCAATCATTTCTGTACAAATGTTGGTCTATTGCAACTAAAACAATAATAAATCAATTTAATACACTTATAAAGGCATTATCATTAATTAACATAAAATCAAGACGTTTACAAAACTAATCTTAGATAAAATAAACATGAAAAATGATCTAAATTTTAAAAGGTTTGCAACACTGCTATTGATTTTATTTATTCAAATAACAATCGCCCAGGAAGTAAAAATAACCGGGCAGATTTTTGACAAGGCAGGATTACCGATTCCCGGAGCTAACATAGTTTTAAAAGGAACCCAAGTGGTTGCCCAAACTAGTTTTGATGGAGAGTTTACAATCAGTGCAAAAGAAGGACAAACGCTTACTGTTTCATATGTAGGAATGAAAACATTGGAAATTCCGGCATCAAAATCAATGAAAATAACCCTTCAGGGGATCTCAAATGAACTTGATGCTGTTGTAGTTGTAGGGTACGGAACCCAATCTAAGAAAAATTCAACCGATAATATCGCCAGAGTTACCGCAAAAGATATCCAGCAAGTACCCGTTGCCAACGTACAAAATGCATTGGTGGGTAAATTAGCCGGCGTACAAATCACGCAAACAAATGGTAAAGTAGATGGAGGAATTAACATCAGAGTTCGTGGAGCGGCCAGTATCAGTGCCGGAACACAACCCTTGTACGTGTTAGACGGCATTCCGTTAATTACCGATGATGAGTCCAGCAATGGTGCGCCAACCAACCCACTGCTTACTTTAAGTACCAATGAGATTGAGTCTATTGATGTCCTAAAAGATGCTTCGTCTGCAGCAATATATGGTGCTCGTGGTGCTAATGGAGTTGTACTTATTACCACCAAAAAAGGGAAAGAAGGAAAAGGAACTTTCAGTATCAACCTTTCGCAAGGGGTTAGCGAACCCACACATAAAAAGAAATGGTTAAATGCTAAACAATATGTAGAATTATTACTGGAGGCAGGAAGAAATGCAAACGATCTGCAATCTGTCGAGGAAGAATTAGAAAATCTATCTCAAGGTTCAGACTGGAGAAACGGACAAACATACACCGATTGGCAGGATATTGCTTTTCAGACCGGTCACACGACTGATGCAGATTTTTCACTTTCCGGAGGCGATCAGAAAACAAAATATTTCATTTCAGGAGCTTACAACAATACGGTAGGTATCATTGACAGTAATGATTTAAAACGAATAACAGCTAGAACAAATTTATCGCATAAAGTTTTTGACAATTTTACGGTGGGTATGAACTTAAGCTTTTCAAGATCCTTAATCAACAGAGTTCAGGACGATAATTCCTTCACAACTCCATTACAATCAGTAGCGCAAGCTCCAATCTCACCTGCCCGATTAGCAGACGGTAGTGCCAATCCTAATACCGAATATTCAAATTATCTTTTAGCCAAAGACAATACGTTCTGGAAAACCATCATGAGAAGATTAACAGGAAAAGTGTACGGAGAATATAAATTTTTACCCTCTCTAAAATTCAATTCTGATTTCTCTTATGATCTTTTATCTCAAACAGAAGATAATTGGGAAGGGAAAAATGCTCCTTTTATGGCTACTGACGGCGCCGTTTTTGCCTCTTCCGTAAACACCGAAAATTATATTTCGAGCAACTACTTTACTTTTGATAAAACTGTTGCAGAAAAACACAGCTTTAATGCTGTTGTCGGTATGGAGTATAATAAGTACCACAGAAGATATCAGGATGTAACCAGTATTTATTTTCCAAATGATAATTTTAATACCATAGATGGTGGTGCCGAAGTAAACGAAGGCCATGGTAGCGAAACAGATTATGTTTTTGTTTCTCAATTCGGAAGATTAAACTACGCGTTTAATAACAAATACCTCTTTAAAGCAAGTATTCGTCGTGACGGCTCTTCTCGATTTGGGAAAAACAACCGATTTGGCTATTTCCCTGCCCTTTCTGCTGGTTGGATTGTTTCTCAGGAAAACTTTCTTAAAGACAATTCTGTTTTAACCTACTTAAAACTAAAAGGAAGCTGGGGGAAACTAGGAAATGCTGAGATAGGTAATTTTGCTTCACGCCAGTTATACCGAACAAATCCATATAACGTAAAATCAGGTTTAACTTTCGATCAGACGGGGAATGATAATCTGACCTGGGAGAAATCTACACAAATTGATTTTGGCTTTGAAACTCGTTTTTGGGACAGAATCACCCTTGAGGCCGACTACTATCAAAAAGATACTAATGGTTTATTGTTTGAAGTTCCTCTTCCAATAAGTTCGGGAGCAGCTTCTATCAATAAAAATATTGGAGCAATCAGAAGCAGTGGTTTTGAATTTACTTTAAATACCAAAAATATTGAAAAGGAAAACTTTACATGGAACACCAGTTTTAACCTGACCACCAACCAATCAAAAGTGAAATCATTGCCGAATAACAACAGTGACATTGTGTTAGGTAATACAATTAACAGATCCGGTGCCAATATCTCTTCTTTTTATTTAGTTGAATATGCCGGTGTTAATTCAGAAAACGGAGATGCTCTTTTTTTCAAAAACACTGTAAATCCTGATGGTACGCTCAATAAAGAGATGACAAGTAACTATGCTGAAGCAAGAAGAGTGATTGTTGGAAATCCGTTCCCTACTTTAATGTCAGGTATGACTAATACGATTACCTACAAAAGTTTTGATTTTACCTTTACTTTTCAGGGAGAATGGGGTGCCAGTATTTACAACGATGCGGGTTCTTACCAATCTACCGCTGCTGATGTTTATGACAATCAAACGGCAGATCAGTTAAATCGCTGGCAAAAACCCGGAGATGTTACGGATGTACCACAAGCAAGATTTGGAGGGAAAAATGGTACACAGAAATCAACTCGTTATTTAGACAAATCAGATTTTGTGCGTTTAAGAAACCTTACATTAGGATATACACTGCCTAAACAAGCCATAAAGGATACCGGACTGAGCAGTCTTAGACTCTATTTTACAGGTGTAAATTTACTTACGTTCACCAATTATAAAGGATTTGATCCCGAAGCAAGAAGAGACGATAAAGTAATCGGAGAAGATTTCTATTCAGCACCTCCTGCAAGAACAATGGCTTTAGGAGTAAATATTAATTTTTAAAACTTACAAAATGAAATCAAATAAACTAATCCTACTGATCGTTTTCGCGTTGTTTTATGCAAGTTGCGAAAATGAACTCGATATCGAACCTAAACAAAAAGGAGATGCAAACGTTACTTTAAGCACTGAAGCCGGAGTAACAAATGTACTGATAGGAACCTACGCATTGGCCGCAAACAAAGAGGCCTATGGTGGAAGAATTTTACTTTATGCGGATTTGCTTGGCGTAACCGGTGTAACGGCTACAACTGACTTGAGATGGAAGGGAACTTATGGCGAATTAGGTCAAATGTACAACAAATCAATGTTAGCCAATAATGTTATCATTGAAGGAACCTATGCCAAATGTTATCAAATTATTAATGCCACCAATACGGTTATCGACAACATCGATAAAGTAAAAGATCCTGAAAGAAAAGCCATTATGATTGGTGAAGCTAACTTTTTAAGATCTTTAGCTTATTTTGATCTGGTTCGTTTCTTTGCAAAACCCTATGAAAGTGGCAAAGCCAATACACAATTAGGGGTGGTCATACGACCAAAAGCAATTTATGATTTTAGTGTTGACCTTTCTAAAGAAAGAAGTACAGTAGATGAAGTCTATAAAGTTATTATTGACGGTTTAAATGTCGCTTATACCAATCTTCCCGCAGAAAATGATTTTTATGCCGACAAATACGCCGCAAAAGCACTATTGGCCAGAGTATATTTGCAACAAAGCAATTATACAGCAGCCAGAGATGCCGCAAATGATGTTATTGCCAACAGTGGCCATGGGTTATCTGTTAAATATGCCGATGCCTTTAATCACGATACGGATAAAACCGAAGATGTATTTGCTATTCAAATCACCAAACAAACCGGTAAAAATGATGCTGTTACCTTTTATGCTTCGGAAGACAGAGGAGGTCGCAACGGTGATTTTTATATTAGAGATCCCTACTTAGCTAAATTCACCGATCCCAATGATGACAGAGGAAAATTTAATTATGAAAATCCCTCAAACGGAAAATTACTAACTTCAAAATACACCGATCAATTTGCCGATGTTGGCATTATTCGTCTGGCTGAAATGTATTTAATAAGAGCCGAGGCCAATTTTCAGGCCGGAACCGCCATCGGAAATACACCTCTCGACGATATCAACATTCTCAGAACAAGAGCCAATGCCAAAAATCTAACTGCGGTAACTTTAAATGATATTTTACTCGAACGCCAACTAGAACTGGCAATGGAAGGTTTTTTAATTCATGATATCAAAAGAACAAAAGGTTCTATTGATGTTAGTGATAAAGGTGATGGCTCGTCTTTGCTTCCGTTTGATGCTGATAAATTAGTATTCCCTATTCCGATAACAGAAATGGATGCTAATAAGTTAATTACTCAAAATCCGGGTTATAGTCAGTAACTAAATTACATCTTAACTAAAAAACCATTCGTTGCGGCGAATGGTTTTTTTATGAATTATCTTGTCTTGAAATAGTAAGACGTTTGTTAGCGTAATTTTATGAAAACACTTCAGAAAGCCTATCCATTTTAATATGCCCTTATTTTTTTACCCTCAAATGTTTTTTGTATTCCAATTGTATTACTTTCTTTTTTAAACTATCTGCCATTTTAATATTCCGAGAAATACCAATTCCTTCACGATTTAATATTTCTAAATAACGAACACATCCAAGGTTTTCATTTTTTACTCCGGTTTTCAAAAAATATATTAAATAATTTTTCTGATCTAAATTTAACTTTTTAAAATTTTTCAGATATGGTAATAAACTAATATACGTTCCATCATAAGTGAATTTTGCATCTGTATAAAATTCTAATAAATTCATAAATGCAGTAGATGCATATTCATATTTATGATATTTTTCGACCATTATTAATGTATAAGGAATAATTTCTTCTTTTTTCAAATCATTATATACATAGTATAATTCTAATTCAGCATAAGAAGCTTTATCTCCCTTATATTTTACAGCGTATTTCGCATCTTTAATTCTATCTTCATCAAAATATTTTGATCTTTTAAATTCTTTTTTAATTATATCATTATTGTTATTGACTTTTTCTTTTTCAATCACCTTCTCTCTTTTACAGGATGAAAATATAAACGTAAAAAACAATAGGAATAAAATATTTACTAATTTCATATGCTTTACTATTTAATATCAACACTCTCTTTTGTCCAAGATCCATTCTTAAAGATATTATACCATCCATTCTGTACTTTTCCTCCCCTAGTAAATTCTACTGTACCACTAGCTGTCCAATTTTGAGCTGCTGCATAAATTGTTAAACCTCCATGCAAATTTGTCAAATATTGCGATATATTATTTCCGTTTAAGAAACCCGTTGTACAAGATTTTAAAACCATTGTCAAACTTTTTATTTCCCCATTCACAAGATTTCTCCACATAGCACTGTCTTCATACAAAATATCTACAAGATTCCCACTTGCATTAAGATTATGAGAATTTGCAAAACCGCGAGGACTACCATGACTATAAATCGTCAACTCATTCATTCTTAAAGGCTCTGATTCTGCTCTATTATGTAGATTTATATCTGCTTTACTACGACTAAAATAATTTAGACTTTCACTTATAACATTTCCATTTTTATCAACTGCGTACCTTCTTGAATAAAGTGAATTTTTTTTGTTTTCTCCTCCATGAATTGTATGATTCAAACCACTCACTACTAATCCTGTCGTCGCTCCTTGCCAAAAATTACCTCCAGCCAAATAAGCCCCCGCTCCACCTGATACAGCTCCAAAAGCTATAGTGCCTACATCACCTCCAAATCCAAGTCCAGAAACAGTTCTTTCATAAAATGTGGTTATATCTCCATTTGTCTGACTAGTACTTGTTAAACCTCCACCCCAAGCACTAGCCGCAATACTGCTCAATGCTCCTGCTGCAAAACCACTCCAAAATTTACCTCCAGAAATAGCTGTCATACCTCCCTGAAAAGTACCATGTGCAGCAGCCTGAAATGCGGCCTGTGAGTAAAAATTGCTAAATAAACTACCTGCTGCACTACCAAGTCCAAAAGTTACCGCAGCACTAGCTGCCCCAATAAAAGTAGCCTTTGCCAATCCTCCTACACTAAACGGAACGTCTGCCAGTAAAATAATTACACAGAATCTAAGTTACGGTTAGTAACTAAATTATATTTTAACTAAATAAACCATTCGTTGGGCGAATGATTTACTTTATGAAACTTACTTTAGAACTAAGGACACATTATTTGAAACCAAGCTACCTATAAAAAACGTATACCCTTCATTTTCAAAAGAATTCTTTTCTTTCTTATGAATATATTTATCTATATATTCTTGCTTAATCATATATTCTATTCCTACACTATACTTTTTTGTCCTATCTATATTATAATACTGATTCACGCCTTGATTCAAATATTTAATAACAAGATTAAAAGGGATTCTTAAGTATATAGACTTTCCAGATTTAACTTTAATAACACTTAAAGTACGGACGAATCCATTCTTATATAAACTTTTATAAAGAAAATACTCATCAACTATAAGTGTATCATTCTTCTTTTCAATCGCTTTTCCTTTTCTTTTGTCAACAATAGAGTCTTTGAATTTTATATGATTAGTTACTTCCTTTGATGCCGGTATTTTTTTTTCTATACCATTTTTATACAAATAAATTGAAAAATTCTCAAAATTACCATCATAAGACAATCTATTTCGAGTATAAAATGAGGTATCAATCACGAAACAATAATTTAATTTGCTATTATTTTTGATTTTAACATTAACAAATTGTCCATCCTCTAGTTTAGAATCTAAAATAATAATACTAATTTTTTTACTATTGTCACTTAATATATTTTGACAAAATATATTTTGACAAAATAAAATGAGTATAAATAAATATTTCATCTTTTTTAATTAAAATTGTTTACTAGTTTATTCCAAAGTCTAGCCTGCATTCTATAATTATCATAGTTAATTGGATTATAAGTCCCCCCATTTCTTGCTTCCCAATCATATGATTGAAATTCATCTATTGCATTACGATAGTCTTCTCCTCCTCTCCTAAACCAAGAGTTATAATTACCATTATAATAATTTGCAACATGAACTAATTCATGACCAACCGTACTAGCTAATTTTAGATAACTCGAAAAAGCCACCTTTGCTATTAATACTTTACCTCCAAAAATATGATTCCCATTTGATTCAGAGCCTAAACTTAATCCAAGAGTTGTAATATCTCCATCAATAATCTCTCTCTTCTCAAATCTAGGGTTATGAGCATCTGTCATCAAATCAGGGAAAACTTTCGCTGCAAATTCATTCAAATTAAGCCCTTCATAATCTGCAGATGCTTGAGGATTATCATAACCAGCAGCCTTAAGTCTATCGACAATCATACCTCGTTCAATAATTCTGTGCCCTAAATGATTCAGTCCACTAACCACAAGCCCCGTTACAGCGCCTTGCCAAAAATTACCTCCCGTTAGAGCTGCTCCGGTGCCACCCGAAACAGTACCAAAAGCAATCATGCCAATATCGCTGCCTCTGACACTACTTGCCCAACCTAAACCTTTGGCTGCACCATTACCATCCCAACTAAAAGCACTTGAAGCAATACTACTTAAAGCTCCTGCGGCAAAACCAGTCCAAAATTTACCTCCAGAAACTGCGGTCATACTGCCCTGAAAAGTACCATGAGCAACTGCACTAAAGGCTGCTCTAACATAAAAATTCGTAATTGTTGATGCCGCACTACCAATCCCAAAAGTCACGGCAGCACTTGCTGCTCCAATAAAGGTACTCTTTACTAATCCTCCTACATTAAAAGGAACGTCTGCCAATAAAGCGGTCAATGTGTAGGTTACTGCTGCGATAGCCGCACCAATAGCAACAACAACTCCAAATCCAATTTCCGCATATTCACCACTCGGATCCGTATACTTAAGCGGGTTGTTTAAAACATATCCGTACTTATTGTAATTCTGTGTATTATAAGGTTCCTGTATGTAATTATCGGGTTGTAGAAAGCGGTGCAACTTTGGATCGTACAAACGCCCGTTCATGTGTATGACTCCAACACTTTGCAAGTGTTCGTGTCCTGTATATCCACGATCCAGAACGGTTAAACCTGCCAAAATATTGCCTGCACCATCCTGAACTTTTACGATATTACCCCAAGCATCAAACAATCGTTTTTCAACTAATCCTCCTGTCTGATTGGTTACTGCTACAATTGTACCTTGATAATCTCTATGTAAATATAAATAATTTTGTATTGTGCCATCACTTTTTAAAACCACTGGTGCTGTATACCCATCTCCTCCAATATAAGTTACAAACTCAATGGCTCCGGTGACCATATTTTGTTTTACTTCCATCGTACCGTCTGTTGAATAATGTTTACGGTATGTCCTTAACAGTTTATCTGCGTGTAAACCTCCATAAAACATACTGCTACGTTCATTACCATCATTATAGGTAAAACTTATTTTATCTACTCCTGTTTCCTCTATTTGTATAGGGCTTTTAAAACTATTGTAAGTAACATTTAAGGCCCTGGTTGAAGTCGCTGCATCACTGGTTTTACGAATCTGAACATCATCGTACCAAACGTTTCCTAATCCATTATTATCTAAACGTAGACGTAACTTCTTAATATTTGCAGGAACTAAAAATGTACCTACAATTTGGGTCCATGCTCCTTTTGCATCACTTACAGCACTTACTTGTGTAACCGCATTAGCTGCATCTTTCATATACAAAAATATCTGCGACTGAGGATTATCACTATAAACCCAAGCTGAATAAGTATATTGAGTAGCAACTGCATTATCAATATCAACCCACTTATCCGAAAATAAGAATTGCTCTGTTGCCACTGTATTAGCGAGCTTTACAGTATTCTTTCCACTTCGGGCTGCTTTAGTATTGTCATAACTATAGAACGCTGTATTAGGGTATCTTTCAACTCCCCAACCGGTTCTGTCTTCAAAACTATCGTTAAAAATCCCTTCTCTCATTCCATAATAACCAAGGGCTTCGGGAGTTGGTGTTATGGTTTTGTTTTGATAGGTTTTGGCAGTATCATATTCGTAAGTACCTACAGCATTTTGTGTAATTCTTCCTTTGTCATCATAAACCTGCGTTTCCTGAATACCTAACGCATTAGTATATTCCGTCAGACGATCTAAGTCATCATACTTAAAAATTTCATTTCTGCTGAACAAGTTACTGTTACGGCTGTTTAAATTTCCTCTTTTAATTTCAAAAGAGGTATTAAGTGTTACAACATTTACAAGCGTAGGGCTCGTTTTATCGTGTTTGATTTGAGTCGTGTAACCATATTGGTCATAAGCATTTGTTATGGCTATTCCGTTTCCTAATGCTGCTGTTAAAAGCTGTCCTCTTTCATTCAATGTATTGGATTGCCACAATATTTGTTGTGTGCTATCGTCTACAATTTGCCATGGAAATCCATTTTGATAGGTGTTTTTTACTGTTTTAGCACTGGTTTTTCCGGCTGCGATTGCTGTAGAGGTTTCCTTCTCAACTCTTCCGAGAATATCAAACGACAATTGTTTTACAAAAGTAGCATATGGGGTTGTTTCTGTAGTTTTAAATAGTCTTTTTAGAGGATCATATTCATAACTGACTGTTGTGGTTTTTGCCTCTGTATTGTCTACAAAAGTATTACTTGTAATTTGATTTAAGACATTATAAGCATAGGTTGTCTTACTATTGGTACTCGTATTGGTTCCTACAATCGTCTTTTCAGTTGGCCTACCTGCATCATCATAGACAAAGGTAGTTATTCCATTAGGTGTGGTCTCTGTTTTTAACTGACCAAAAGCATCATAACTATAGGTATAGATTCCTGCACTCGGATCAGACAACCAAATTTTATTACCCCAACCGTCAATATTTATTTTTACTTTGTTACCTTGATAATCTGACTCTTTTAATTGCCCATTCGCAAAATAAGTAAAGTTTATACTCCCTCCGGGATCTGTACTTTGTACTTTATTTCCTAATGCATCTACAGTAGCAGTTGTAATCTTACCATCGTCATTACTAGTAGTTGTTAAAACAGAATACGATAAGGTTTGTATCTTTCCTTTAGGCGCCGTTATTTTAGTTGGTCTCATTAAGTAATCATATTCATAAATCGTCCAAAGATTGGGTGCCGAAAAATAAGGTTCGCTTTCTTTTTGTTTACGCCCCAATCCATCATAAACAATTTGTTTAGATACCATTGTATTTGCAGTAAATCCTTTTGTAGAACTTAATACAACTCTTCCTGAGACATCATATTGAGTAACAGTTTTGGCTTCTAAATTATTAGTGCTAGTGGTAGTATACCCACCATCTCCCAATTTTTCATACACAATTGTTGTAGAAATTGGAGTCGTTGAAGAATTCGTTACAGTGGTATTGGTTAATTTTCCCCAGTTATCATAAGTAAAATTACTAACTACTCCCATATAATCCTCTAAACTAATGACTTTACACTTTTTATTTCCTTACATAAATTAGCTCTAAATTAGTGCAGTCATCAAATCAATAAATCCAAATAAATACTCTAATTAGCTTTTAAACAAAAAAACATTCGTCGCAACGAATGGTTTCCATATAAACTAATAATAAAATGAAATTTTAACTTCTAAACTCGTTCAAAGATTTCCCGATAATCTCAAGACATTCCTAAGCAAGATCTGAATCTACATTGCATTTCATTACGATGACGTTTAGCAAACCTAAAATCACGCAGTACATCTATAAAAATCTAACCATCAGAATATTATATTTTTAAAAAATAAAAAACTTTATCTATTAAGTTGAGGTTTATTCACAATAATCTTAACTTTGAGTGAAACTAAATTATACTAGAAACTCATTTTAAATCTCAGTACGATTATGTTAAAACAATCTATGTTACTTCGTCTTGTACTTGTGTTGCTATTGATCGCGGGAGGATACTTCACCTACCAGTTTTTCAATAAGAAAAGTCATTCATCCACTATTGCTCCGGCAAACATTGTGCTTCGTGGTGGTAAAGTATTTACTGTAGAAGAGCGCCAGCAATGGGCAGAGGCCGTTGCCGTACGTGGGGATACTATTGTATATGTTGGTAATGCAGAAGGTGTCGAGCCCTTCGTTGGGCCAAATACAAAGGTTGTGGAACTCAACGGAAAAATGGTTTTGCCGGGTTTCGTAGAGTCACATATCCATCCAATGTTATCTTGGACTACATTGGGTGCTGATCTTCAATTTGATGATCCGAAAGCAATGCTGGCTGCAGTGAAAAACTATGCAAATGCAAACCCAAAAGATGTGGTCGTTCGTGGATTTGGCTGGCGCTATACAGCCTTCCCTGCCACAGGACCAAAGAAAGAAGATATCGATAAAATTGTGTCCGACCGTCCGGTGATGTTGGTTGCCATTGATGGCCATTCGGCATGGGTCAATTCTAAGGCTCTCGAAATAGCCAATATTACAGCTCAAACACCCGACCCTGTTCCCGGTGTCAGCCGTTTTGAGCGAGACCCTAAAACCGGAAAGCCTACCGGATATGTAATAGAAGTGGCTGCTATGTTCCAGCTTTTAGCGGCACTTGCACCTCCCAATCCTGAGGAGATGTTGACAACGTTGCAAAATAGTCTGAAAGCATTTTCCAAAGCGGGCATCACAGCTGTGTTCGATGCCGGTATCATCGGTATGAAGGAAGAAGACGGCTTTGCAATGTACCAATCGCTCGAAAAAGCTGGTACACTACCCGTACGAGTAGTAGGTGCTCACTATTACAACAACCCGAAAGAAGATCCGTTACCCATTATTAAAGAGCTTCGTCGTCGCTTTAACAGTGAACTTGTTTCCGCAACTACTTTAAAAATTAATGTCGATGGCGGCGATGCGCAATACACTGCTGCTATGCTAAAACCCTATGCTGATAAACCAAATACAAGCGGTGATCTGATTATTCCGGCAGCTATAATGACAGCTGTTGTTACCCGTGCTCATGCAGCAGGTATCAATACGTTTTCTCATGCTTTTGGCGACCGAGCAGCACGTGTTTATCTCGATGCCGTTGCAGCTGCCCGTGCCAGCTATCCAAAAAATAAGACCCGTCATACGGCCAGCCACATCATGTATCTGACAGATTCTGATATCAAACGCTTTAAATTACTAGATGTTAGCGCACAATTTTCAGCACAGTGGGCTATGCCGGATGCCGCGAACCTGGGTGTTGCCATTGATCGTCTGGGAGAACAAGTAGTCAGTACAGAATTTATGCGTATCGGTTCTGTGGCCGCCGCCGGAGGACGCATTGCTTTTGGCACCGACTGGCCAGCCGCAGGTTACTACAGCACTTTCAAGCCGTTGGAAGCAATTCAGGTAGCGATAACTCGTGAAATGATTAGCGGACGCGGCACACCCAAGCGACCGATTATGCCTCCTGCATCCGAAAGAATTACACTTGAACAAGCATTGCGGGCCAGTACTATTAATTCTGCTTACATTTTAGGAATGGAAGACCGTATCGGATCGTTGCGTGTTGGCAAACGTGCAGATCTAATTGTTCTTAATAAAAACCTTTTCGATATACCACCGCAGGACATCAGTAAAACACAAATTTTGCTCACTCTGATGAATGGCAAAGAGACATTTCGAGATAATGCATTTAAATAGATCTCAAAAAAAAACCATTCGTCGCAACGAATGGTTTCTATATGAACTAATAATAAAATGAAATTTTAACTTCTAAACTCATTCAAAGATTTCTCGATAATCTCAAGACATTCCTCAATTTGAGCCTCAGTCATAACCAATGGTGGTGCCAATCTGATTTTATTACCGTGAGTTGGTTTGGCCAATAATCCGTTATCTCTGAATTTCAGACAGATTTCCCAAGCCAGATCTGAATCTTCACCGCAGTTGATTACGATGGCATTCAATAATCCTTTTCCACGAACCAGGGTGATTAAATCGTTACGTTCTGCAATTTCATTTAATCCTTTTCTTAAAAGAATCCCTAAACGTTCTGCATTTTCAGCCAGTTTTTCGTCTTTAACAACCTCAAGTGCCGCAATGGCAACAGCCGCAGCAACAGGATTTCCACCAAAAGTAGATCCGTGTTGTCCCGGTTTGATTACATTCATGATTTCGTTATTCGCCAAAACCGCAGAAACCGGATAAACTCCACCTGAAATTGCTTTTCCTAAAATTAAAATATCAGGTTGCACATTTTCGTGGTGAACAGCCAATAATTTCCCTGTACGGGCAATTCCCGTCTGAACTTCATCAGCAATAAACAAAACATTATGTTTCTCACAAAGTTCTTTCGCTTTTGCTAAATAACCTTCAGAAGGAACATAAACTCCTGCTTCTCCTTGAATTGGCTCTACAAGAAAACCGGCAATATTTTTTGATGATTCCAGCGCTTTTTCAAGAGCTGCTAAATTATCGTATTCAATTTTTATAAATCCGTCTGTAAAAGGACCGAAGTTTTTACGCGCTCCTTCATCATTCGAAAAAGAAATAATGGTAGTCGTTCTTCCGTGAAAATTGTTCTCACAAACAATAATCTGAGCCAGATTTTCATGAATTCCTTTTACCTCATACGCCCATTTTCTACAAAGTTTTAGAGCAGTTTCTACTGCTTCCGCACCCGTATTCATTGGTAAAACTTTATCAAAACCAAAATAATTGGTTACATATTCTTCATAATTTCCTAATTGGTCGTTGTAAAAGGCACGGGACGTCAAAGTAAGCGTTTGCGCCTGATTCACCATGGCTCCAACAATTTTTGGATGACAGTGTCCTTGATTTACGGCAGAATAAGCAGATAAAAAGTCATAATACTTTTTACCGTCCACATCCCAAACGTATACGCCTTCTCCTTTTTCCAAAACTACCGGAAGCGGGTGGTAATTATGAGCTCCGTATTTGTTCTCTTTTTCGATCAAAACCTCAGATTTTGATGAAAGTGATTCTAGTTTATGTCCCATGATATTTTCTTTTATTAATGCAAAAATATAAAATTTATTGATTTATTGCGAATAAATAGTTATTTTTAACTTATAAATAAGCTTAATAAAACCAATATAACTTATTTTAACATGTAATTAAGTCATTTTAAAATTTAATATTTACTCAGGTACATTAGACTTATTTTTATCTTTACATAAACTAAACGTAAAAAAGTTACATGGATATTTTAGATGAATTTGATGTGAAAATTATAAAGGAATTAGAAAAAGACGGAAGAATTGCCTATTCTACGATCGCTACTAATCTTAAAATTTCAAATACCATGGTGCACCAACGCATTAATCGTTTATTTGAACAAGGGATCATTACGGGCATCAAGCCAATCCTAAACGAAAAACTTATTGGTTACGATTGGGCTTCTTTTACCGGAATAACATTGAATAAAGATTCGGATTCGGAAAGAATTATCGAAGCTTTAAAAGAAATACCCGAAATTACAGAATGTTATTTTGTAACCGGTTCCTATACACTATACCTCAAAATTACAGCAAAAAACCACGAACATATGCGCAAAATATTATACGAGAAAGTCGATAATATTCCGGGAATTGCAAAAACAGATTCAATGGTAGAATTAGGTTGTGCTTTTAAACGAAATATAAGCTTATAATAAACTTAAAATAAAAAAGTATGCGATTACAAAAACTTTCTTTAGTTGTTCTATTCTTCTGTAAATCAATTTTGTTTTCGCAAACCAGTGTTCCAAATCCTGTAAAAAGTGATTTTTCAGGAACATTGTCTTTTTTAGCTTCTGACTGGATGGAAGGCCGTGAACCAACCAGTAAAGGCGGATTTAAAGCCGCAGACTATATTGCATCCATGATGGAATTGTACCAACTACTTCCCTACAACAATTCGTCTCCATCCAAAAACAATACTTTTTTTCAGGACTTCAATATCAAAAGACATGCAGTTCAATCTGTTTCTTTAGCTATAGACAGCGGAAATAACAACACAATTTTACTTTCTCCAAAATCAGAATACAAAGTAACGCCTGTCGACAAATCTTCAAAACAAGAAGCCGGAATTGTATTTGTCGGCTATGGATTAAGCGTTTCAAAAGAAAACTATGATGACTATACAAAAATATCAGCAAAAGATAAAGTTGTTTTAGTTCTAGAAGGCTATCCGGGTTACAAAGACACTGCTTCAGTTGGCTTTAAAAAATTTAAGAAATGGTTTCCCGAAGAAAATAATTTAGAAGAAACCAAAATCCAAAACGCCATACAGCAAGGGGCTATAGCTGTCATTTTTTTGGATGTGACGGGGAATTTTAAACCAAAATCAACAGACAATTACACTTTCGATTCCTTAGAAAATCCCACGTCCCTTTCTATTCCCATCTTTAGACTATCTGCACCAGCGACCGAAAAAATTCTGACTGGGACCTCCATTCAATTAGCCGAAACAGAAAAAAAAGCGGCACAGCAATTAAAAACTTCTTCTTCCTTATTAAAAAATAAAAAATGTAATTTTTCAATTGACTTGAAGTCAGAAACTTTTCCGGTTCGCAATGTAATCGGGATGATTCCGGGAAAAGATACTTCTAAATCCATTATAATTGGAGCGCATTACGATCATTTAGGCATCAAAAAGGATTCTATTTACAATGGCGCTGACGATAATGCTTCGGGTGTATCAGGAATGTTGGCTTTGGCAAAAAACTGGTCAGCATCTAAAATAAAACCGCCATACAACATTGTTTTTGCCTCTTGGACTGCCGAAGAAACGGGACTTTTGGGAAGTGAATACTTTGTTCAGCATTTAGATTTAAACCAACAGAAAATCCTTCTTTGTGTTAATATGGACATGATTTCAAGAAGTGCTCCCGAAGATACCAAACAACGCATTTTAAGTATTGGTACTCAAAAAGAAGACGAAAACTTAAGAAAAATCGCTGCTGCAGGCAATCAAAACCTTCAAAATCCGTTTGAACTTGATCTTTGGGAAACTAATGGACATACCGGGAGCGATTACGCTTCTTTTACAACAAAAGGAATTCCGATAATGACTTTTTTCAGCGGCTTTCATGCGGATTACCACAGTCCAAGAGATCAGGCCGTAAAAGTCGATTTAAACAAAGAAAAAGACATTCTTTCTATAGTCAATAGCAGCGTGTTACAATTCATAGAAACGCATTCAACAACCAAATAACCACCAAAAAATAACTGCCATGAAAAAACCACTTTATTTGCCTTATTCTTTTGTACTTTTTATTTTAATTACAATCCTGAGCTTTTCCAGCACTGTTGCGCAAGCCCAAAATCCAAAAGGGAAATTATTTATAATTGGTGGCGGAGACCGGTCTGATGAACTGATGAAACAAGTACTGGAAGTCGCAGATTTAAAAGCAACAGACTATATTGTCGTTTTACCCATGTCAAGCGAAGAGCCGGACGGTTCGTTTCAGTTTTTTAAAGATCAAATGGTAAAACTGACGAAAAATCCAATTGTGATGTTGAATTTCAATACCGAAACCGCACAAAATAAAAAACTGGCAGATTCAGTACAAAAAGCAAAATTAATCTTTATAAGTGGTGGTGATCAGCTCCGTTTTATGAAAGTTGTACACAATACTCCGATAAAAACGGCCATACAAAAAGCTTACGAAAACGGAAGTACCATTTCGGGAACAAGTGCCGGAGCGGCAGTAATGTCTGAGAAAATGATTACCGGAAACCAAAAACTGGAAAAAGAATACTCCGGTACTTTTGACAATATCCGACACGACAATTTAGAAACAGCTGAAGGCTTAGGTTTATTGAAAACCGCCATTATTGACCAGCACTTTTTAAAAAGAAACCGCTACAACAGATTGCTTTCGGCAATGGTTGAATTTCCTCATTTGACAGGAATTGGAATCGATGAAGCTACCGCCATTATTGTTAGAAACAATCAAATTGAAGTAGCCGGAGACAGCGAAGTTATTGTAATTAAAAACCCAAAAGGGATTGTAAAATCTAAAAAGAACAATCTTATTTCGATTGAGAATTTACAAATGGGAATTTATACGGCAGGACAAAAATTTAACATCAAATAATCATGTTACAGCATTTAAAAAAGATTAAACTTATCGTTTTGGTTTCTTGCACAACCTTAACCGCTTTTGCACAAAAAATCAATACAAAAGAAGCCAATCGACTGGAAAAATTGGCGCAGCAAGTAACCATTATCCGAGACAATTGGGGCATTCCGCATATTTACGGAAAGACGGATGCTGATGCTGTTTTTGGTTTGCTTTATGCGCAATGTGAAGATGATTTTAAACGAATCGAAATGAATTATATTGAAAAACTGGGTCGTCTTGCTGAAATTAAAGGCGAATCGGTTTTATACAATGATTTAGAAATTCGTCTTTTAATTGACGCCGAAGAAGCTAAATCTGACTACAAAAAAGCACCCGTATGGCTTAAAAAACTTTTGAACAGCTATGCCGACGCGATTAATTTTTATTTATACAAACATCCCGAGGTCAAACCTGCCCTTTTAACGCATTTTGAGCCTTGGTATCCGCTTTTATGGACAGACGGAAGTATTGGTGCCATTAGCACTGCGGATCTTTCGACCGCAGAACTTAAAGCCTTTTATTCCGGAAACAATGACAAGGTAGCTTACGTAGAAAGAGAAAAAAATGTACAAACCGGTTCAAATGGTTTTGCTTTTGCTCCGTCTAAAACAGCTGACGGAAATTCGATTTTGTACATTAATCCACACACTACCTTTTATTTCAGACCCGAAGTTCAAGTCACGAGCGAAGAAGGATTGAATGCATATGGTGCTGTAACCTGGGGGCAATTTTTTATCTATCAGGGTTTCAACGAAAATTGCGGCTGGATGCACACCTCATCCAATGTAGATGTTGCTGATATGTACGCGGAAAAAATCACCAACAAAAAGGGAAAACTTTTTTATGAATTTGATAAAAAGTTAGTTCCTGTTATTGAGAAAGAAATCACAATAAATTACACTGAAAAAGAGAAATTAATTGCTAAAAAAATCAAAACCTATTTTACCAATAACGGTCCGATTATGGCCAAACGTGATGGAAAATGGATTAGTTTGAAATCGATGAATCGTTCTATGAACAGCTTAATTCAAAGCTGGGTAAGAAGCAAATCAAAGAATTTTGAGGAGTACAAAAAAGCCATGGATCTAAAAGCCAACACCTCAAACAACACCGTTTATGCTGATAACAAAGGAAATATTGCCTATTGGCATGGTAATTATATCCCGATTAGAGACAAAACACTTAATTGGTCTAAAGTGATAGACGGATCTGTTTCTGCTACACAATGGAAAGGTTTGCATGACGTTAACGAAACCGTTCATTTGTACAATCCTGTAAACGGTTGGATTCAGAATTGCAATTCAACACCTTATACTTCGGCAGCAGAAAATAGTCCAAAAAAAGAAAACTATTTGCCTTATATGGCTCCCGACGGGGAAAATTTCAGAGGTGTAAATGCGGTTCGAATTTTTAGCAAAGGAAACAACTATACGCTTGATAAAGTAATCGCTGATGGTTACGACACTAAGTTATCCATTTTTGAAGTGCTCATTCCAAGTTTGATCACGGTCTTCGAAAAAAACATAAAAGCTACTGATCCTGAATACTCTGATTTAATTGAGCCGATCACTTTATTAAAAAATTGGGACTATTATGCCAAAGAAAACTCCGTTGCAACTACCCTCGCCGTTGAATGGGCTTATAAATTAGACCCAATTATTCAAAAAGCTTACATTGATGAAGGTGAACCGGATCAGGTCGAAAACACCAAACGTTTTGCCCAAAATGCAACGACTTCACAACTAATCCCGCAATTACAATCGGTTTTAAAAGAATTAAAAACCAAATGGGGAACCTGGCAGGTTGCGTGGGGCGAAATCAACCGTTTTCAACGTACAAGCGGAGATCTGGTGCTACAATACGATGACTCCAAACCGAGTTTACCAATCGCATTTGGCCCTTCTTCCTGGGGAAGTTTACCTGCCTTTAAAAGCAATTACCAAAACAATTCAAAAAAACGTTACGGTTACAATGGTAATAGTTTTGTTTGTGCCGTTGAATTTGGTCCAAAAATAAAAGCAAAATCATTATTAGCCGGAGGGAATAGTGGTGATGAAACTTCTAAACATTTTACCGATCAGGCAGAAATGTACCAAAAAGGAAAGTTTAAAGACGTTTTATTCTACAAAGAAGATATTACAAAAAATGCCGAACGTACTTATCACCCGGGAGAGTAATTTTTAACTTTTAGCATCTCAAAATCAAACCTTGGAGGAAATATCTTTCGAGGTTTTTTTGTATCGTAATATTTCTGATATTTGTTAAAAATTGTAAATTTATGAAAAACCACACTATGCTGCTTTTTGCTACCATTCTATTTTCTAGCACTATAAGCGCTCAATTAAAACCTGTAAAATACGCCGACGGAAATCAGACCTTAAACGGATTATTTATAAAATCAGCCAAAAAAAGCCCTAGCAATCCGGGAATTTTACTTTTGCCGGCATGGCTCGGAATCGATAATGCTTCAAAAGGAATTGCAGAAAATTTATCGAAACTAGGGTATCATGTTTTTATTGCTGATATCTATGGCGAAGGAAACTATCCTAAAAATACTACTGAAGCATCAAAAATAGCCGGTCATTACAAAACCAACTTTACTGAATATCAAAACAGGATCAACCTTGCTTTACAACAATTAATAAAATCCGGTGCCGATACTGATAATATTGTCGCAATTGGATATTGTTTTGGTGGTAGCGGGGTCCTTGAAGCAGTGCGCGGAAAACTAAATCTAAAAGGTATTGTTTCTTTTCACGGCGGACTGGGTAAAGAAGGTACAAGACCAGTAGCACCAATTTCATCAAAAATTTTGATTTGCCACGGTGCCGATGATCCTTATGTATCACAAGAGGAAATAACAACTCTTCAACAAGAATTTCGTGATTCAAAAGCCGATTGGCAAATGATTTATTATGCCAATGCGGTTCACTCTTTTACAAATCCTGAAGCAGGAAACGACAATTCAAAAGGTGCTGCTTATAATCCGGTTGCTGCAAAAAGAGCTTTTGAACATTTACAACTTTTCTTAAAAGAAGTCTTAAAAAAATAACAACCAGCTTACCAAAACCAACTTAGTCCATACAACCAATGTCAAAAAGTACCATTAGAAAAGATAAAACCTGTCTGAATTGCAGACATGTCGTGGAGCAAAAATTTTGTCCAAATTGCGGCCAGGAAAACAGTGATACCAGAAAAACATTTCACCATTTATTTATTCATTTTTTTGAAGATTTAACCCATTACGAAAATGCTTTCTGGAAGACTATACGAAACTTACTTTTCAAACCTTCCACGTTAACCAAAGAGTATCTCTCAGGGAAAAGACTGTCTTATTTGGCTCCTGTCCGATTATACATCTTTATCAGTTTTATAACCTTTCTTTTAATTGCCCTATTTCCAAACAAAGTCAGCGAAGATTTCAATAAAAACGCAAAAGTATTATCAGCAGAAATAGCTAAAACGGATAAAAACAGTAAGGATGAGGAATTGAAAATCTCCAGCAACTATCTAGATATGAGACCTATGAAAGAAATCGATTCTATTCAGCAATACGGAAAAGAAAAAGAAAAACTTTCAGAATTTGAATATTGGGCTTACTCAAAAGTTTATAATATCACAAAGCATTATAGCAAAAAAGAGATTTTTGAAAAGTTTATTGAATCCTTTATTCATAATATTCCCAAAATCCTTTTTATCATAATGCCATTTTTTGCTTTTCTATTATGGCTTTTTCACAACAAAAAGAAATGGTACTATTTTGATCATGGGATCTTTACCTTACATTATTTTTCTTTTCTCCTTTTAATGTTTCTGATATTATTTAGCATCACAAAAATAATTGGTCTGTTTGGAGAGAATAGTCCACTAAGTTTCATCTCCAATATTACCAACTTCGTCGGGGTTATCTGGATGTGTTATTACTTCTATCCGGCACATCATCGCTTTTATGGAGAATCAAGAATAGTTTCATTTGTTAAAAGTGTAATGCTGTTTATTGTAAATTCCTTTTTTATTCTATTTTTACTTACCTTTTATGTTTTTTACATATTTATCAATTTACACTAAACCAAAAATGAAAAAGATTGTTCTCTTATTATTAATTGCTACTGCATTTTCTTGTAAAAATGCGCAGTCTGTTGCGTCGAAAGACAATTCAGATCCAACGAAATACATCAAGCTTATCACTGAAAAAGACTTAAAAACAATGTTATATACGGTTGCTTCAGATGAAATGGAAGGCCGTGAAACCGGTTCAAAAGGACAGAAAAAGGCCGGTCTTTATATGATTGAGCAATACAAAAAAAATGGCATTTCATTTCCTAAAGGAGCAACAGACTTCTATCAACCTGTTCCGGCAGCTTTCTTAAATGCCAGACGCAACGAAAACCTACCAGATTCTGAGAATATCTGGGCTTACATCGAAGGTTCAGAAAAACCGGATGAAGTATTGGTAATTTCGGCACATTACGACCATGTTGGTATCAAAAACGGAGAAGTTTATAACGGTGCTGATGATGACGGATCCGGAACTGTTGCTGTTATCGAAATCGCAAAAGCATTCGCAAAAGCAAAAAAAGACGGACATGGGCCAAAACGTTCTATTTTATTCTTGCACGTTACCGGAGAAGAGCACGGTTTACACGGTTCTCGTTACTATTCTGAGAATCCATTGTTTCCAATTGCCAATACCATTACCGACATCAACATCGATATGATTGGCCGTCGCGATGTAGAGCATGCCAAATCAAACAATTATGTTTACGTAATTGGAGCGGATCGTTTGTCTACAGATTTGCACAATGCGGTTGTAAGTCAAAACGAAAAATACACCAAAGTAGACTTAGATTTTAAATTTAACGACCCAAAAGATCCAAATCATTTTTACGAGCGTTCTGACCACTATAACTTTGCCAAATATGGTGTTCCTGCTGTATTCTTCTTTAACGGAGTGCACGAAGATTACCACGGTAAAGGTGATGAACCTGAAAAAATCGAATACGATGCCTTAACCAAAAGAACACAATTGGCATTTGTTGTTGCCTGGGATTTAGCCAATAGAGCGAACAGACCTGTGGTTGATAAACCGATTAAGTAAGGTACTGAGGTGCTGAGTGGCTAAGGTTCTGAGTTTTTAATACCGAGGGACAAAGGTTTAAAGTAGCTGAGGCTCTAAGATTTTTCAAATAATAAAACAAAAAAAGAGGAGCTAAAAACTCCTCTTTTTTTATATATTTTATTCTGTAAATATTAAATCAAATTTAAAAACCTCTGCCGCTTTAAACCTTTCAGGAATCAAATCTAAAAATTGCGAAGAAATAAAAGAGAACTATTAGTGCCTCGAAATGAAAATAGCAAATAAAAAAACTAATCCTAAGAGCTGGACGCACTCCATTTGTCATTTCGAAGAATGAGAAATCACACAAGCTGAGCACACACTGTATGGAATATTGGATGTGATTTCTCATTCTTCGAAATGACACTATCAGACAAAATCTATAAAACTCAGCCACTCGGAACTTGAAACTTGAAACCTGAAACTACTCCCCCCTCGAAATTTCGAAGAATGAGAAATCACAAAAGCTGAGCACACACTGTATGGAATATTGGATGTGATTTCTCATTCTTCGAAATGACACTATCAGACAAAATCTATAAAGCTCAGTCACTCGGAACCTGAAACTTGAAACTTGAAACCTGAAACCTGGAACCTGGAACCTGGAACCTAGAACCTAGAACTACTCCCCCTTCCTAAATAACACAGAACCAAGCAAAAATAATAAGTTTAAAAAACATGATACCTCCTAATTTAGCATTTCGCTTTCACGAGACTCAAAGAAATAATTGCACAAGATTTACTTGCCTCTTTTTTACTTCTCCATAAATTTTAAGACTTCATCCTTTTACCCTTCCCTATAAACCAGAAAACAAAAAAAGAGGAGCTAAAAACTCCTCTTTTTTATATATTTTATTCAATAAATATCAAGTTAAAAAACTCAGAACCTTAGCAGCTCAGAACCTTCCTCCTTAGTCATTCATAGAAATCAAAAACTCTTCGTTATTTCTGGTTTTTTTGAAACGGTCATTTACAAAATCCATAGACTCAACCGGGTTCATATCCGATAGATATTTACGCATGATCCACATTCTTTGCAGTGTTTTTTCGTCTAATAATAAATCATCACGACGTGTACTTGAAGACGTTAAATCGATAGCAGGGAAAATACGTTTGTTCGCAATTTTACGATCCAATTGTAACTCCATATTACCGGTTCCTTTAAATTCTTCAAAGATTACCTCATCCATTTTAGAACCTGTTTCTGTCAATGCAGTAGCGATGATACTTAATGAACCTCCGTTTTCTACATTTCTGGCCGCACCAAAGAAACGTTTTGGTTTTTGCAATGCATTCGCATCAACACCACCACTTAAAACTTTTCCTGAAGCAGGCTGAACCGTATTGTACGCTCTTGCCAAACGCGTAATAGAGTCTAATAAAATAACCACATCATGGCCACATTCTACCAAACGTTTTGCTTTTTCAAGTACAATATTGGCAATTTTTACGTGTTCTTGTGGCTCTCTGTCAAAAGTCGAAGCGATTACTTCTCCACGAACACTGCGTTGCATGTCAGTAACCTCCTCAGGACGTTCGTCAATAAGAAGAACGATCAAATAAACTTCAGGGTGGTTGGCTGCAATTGCATTGGCAATGTCTTTTAGTAACATTGTTTTACCGGTTTTCGGTTGAGCTACGATCATACCACGTTGCCCTTTTCCAATTGGAGAAAACAAATCAATAATACGGGTTGAAACGGAACTGCCTTTTTCGGCTAATTTGAATTTTTCTGAAGGAAAAACCGGAGTTAAGTGTTCGAAAGAAACTCTATCGCGAACTACTTGCGGATCGTGACCATTAATTTTTAGTACACGAACTAAAGGGAAAAATTTCTCGCCTTCTTTTGGTGGGCGAACCACCCCTTTTACGGTATCACCGGTTTTTAAACCGAATAATCTGATTTGTGAAGTTGATAAATAAATATCATCCGGAGACGCTAAATAATTATAATCTGATGAACGTAAGAAACCATATCCGTCTGGCATCATCTCAAGAACACCTTCACTTTCTATAATTCCGTCAAATTCAAAATCTGAATCTCTGAAATTATTCTTTTTATTTTTATGATTTGGATTCTGATTCGTACTGTTACCATTTCCGTTCCCGTTTTGATTTGGATTCTGATTCGGGTTTTGATTTTGATTCGGATTCTGGTTTTTAGTCTGATTCGGATTTATTTTTTTTGTCGGAGCAGCCGTTTCTGCTTTTTCAGTTGTCGGAGCGGGAGTTTCCGTTCTTTCTGCTATTGGAGCCGAAGCATCACTATTTTCATTAACTTCCTCGTTGACAAATTCTTTTGCTGCTTCTTTTTCTTTTTGCTGAGCGACCTTTTTCTCGTAAGCTGACTTATTAAATTTTACAATTTTGGGTCCTTTTTTCTCTACAACTTTATTCTCTGCAGCCTCTTCTTCTTTTGGAGTCTCAGTTGGAACCTCCGGAGTTGCTGCAATCACAGGGGCTTCCTCTACTTTATCAAATTCCAGAACCGGTGCATTTTTGCTCGCTGACGCGTTTTTACTAATCGGCGCTTTTTTGACCGGAACAATTCTTGCTCTTTTAGGTTTGTCATCCACTATTTCCGCATCGGCCACAGTGTTAACTGGCGGCGCTACAGTCGCTTCTTGGTGCGCTAAAATCTGACTGATTAAAGTCTCTTTTTTAACGCCATTAAACTTTATAGTTTTAGCTAACTTAGCTATTTCTTGAAGCTCAGCAAGCTTCATTTCTTTTAATGCAGAAATATCAAACATGAATGTTCTATGAATTTAATTATTTTAACGGAAATATTGTAAAAAGAATAGGTAGATAATTGTTTTGAATTGACCGCAGTATGAAGTGCTTACGGTATTATAATGCAATAATACGAATAAAATTTAATCATACAATAGTATTTATAAAAAAGAAAATATATTTTTGTAAAACAATTTTAGACCATGATACAACGAATTCAAACTATATATTTAATTCTTACCTTTATCGTAACGGGGGTACTACTATTTTTTGTTCCGCTTTGGACATTAAACAACGGAAAAGCATTCTATTTTATGCAAGACCAGATTTACACCGTAGTATTAGGTCTAAGCACAATGCTTACAATTGTAAGTATTATTTCATACAAAAAAAGACAAAACCAGTTTGTAATGGGCAGACTGAATATAATATTAAACTTAATTTTATTAGGATTATTTGTATATCGATCACTAAATTTATCTGGAGAAACTGTACAAGTTTCTGAGAAAGGTATTGGGATGTTTCTACCGATTGTTGCTATCGTGTTATTAGTTTTAGCTAATAAGGCCATCAAAAAGGATGAAGATCTTGTAAAATCTGTAGATCGTTTGAGGTAAACCTATAAACTTAATTTATTTGTGTGAAAAAACCCGGATTTTATGATCCGGGTTTTTTTGTGCCTAAAAGTTTCAGGGATCAAGTCCAAAAGTTGTGGGGAAGTAAAAATCTCGCAGAGTCGCAAAATCGCAAAGTTTTAATAAAAAAACAGAAAAAAACTTTGAGACTCTATAACATTTTTAGAAATACAAAGCGAGAAAGTAGAGAACTGAAAGATGGAACTTAAAAATAGAAAAAAAAACTTAGCGGCTTGGCGAGATCGTCAAAGCGAGAAGTTGGAAAATTAGGTACTTAAAAAGCTGTGGCGAAAAAGTATAAGATCTGCTACTTCTAACAAAAGAAATTTCTAAAAATTATCCCACAACTTTTTAACTTGATTCGAAATTACGGAACTACAAGATATTTGTCCCTCCACAACAATATGTCTTGATCCAGTTTCAGTCTGTCCCACCTGCCCTGCCAAAATACCCAAGAAAATGCTCATTGTAAGTTATTTTTCATAAATTTGAGTTTCCCTGATTCAAAAAGCACCAATGACACAAAAAATAAGAATACATCTTGCCGATGATCATCAGGTACTCATAGACGGTCTAAGCAATTTATTACATACTGTCCATGACTTTGAAGTGGTAGGCAGCTCATTAGACGGAACTACTATATATGAAGACGTAATAAAAAACAATGCTGCTATTTTATTACTGGATATCAGCATGCCAAATATGGATGGAATTGAAGTATTAAAGGAATTCAGCCGAAAAAGTTTCCCTTGTAAAGTCATTATTCTTTCCAGTTACGACGATTTAAAAATCGTAAAAGAAGTAATGAAACTGGGCGCAAAAGGCTATCTCACAAAAAAAAGTGCCGGAGAAAATATTATTGAAGCCATTAAAGTCGTCAACGCTGATCAGGAATATTTTGATGATCACGTAAGAGAAAAAATCTTTGCCAGCTTTACCCGGAACAATCCAAAATTGAACAAAAACTCTTTTGAAGAAAATCAAATACTAAGCCCCAGAGAACTGGAGATTATTACTCTGATCTCATTGGAATACAGTGGTAAAGAAATAAGCGAAGAACTTTTTATAAGCCTCAATACCGTTGAAACGCATCGAAAAAACATCATGAAAAAGTTAAAGATGAAAAACGTGATCGGCCTTGTAAAATATGCTTTAAAAAACAATTTAATAAAACCCTAAGTGCATTCTTGTATGTCAATTTTCAGGATACTGCTACTCTATTTCTTTTTTTGGACCTTTAGTTCAAACGCTGTTACCAGCCAGCACAATAAACTCTTGAAAGAGACTGGAATTACTGAAAAAATCACAAAGAGTCCCCCACTTCAGTCTCATCCCACCGTGAATAAAAACACAGTCAGTTTAGTATTTATTCTGGTGATAATGGTATTGATTTTATTCTATTTCTACTACCAGAATAACCAGCTAAAACGAAAAAACAAACAAAAAGACATCAAGCAAAAAATACAGCTTAACATAATCAACGCCGCTATTGACAGTCAGGAAATCGGACGAAAAAAAATAGCTTCCTTTCTACATGACGACATCAATTCCTTGCTTTCTTCTGTTGGTTTGCATCTCAATACATTTACAGCTCAAAACAACATTCAATCAGACGAAATCACTAAAGCCAAAGCGATTCTGGAAGAAGTTCACGATCGTCTACGCGATATTTCTCATGAATTAATTCCTGTGCTTTTAGTTCGTTTTGGTCTACTGTATGCTTTGGAAGATTTATGCGAGAAAAACTCAAATTCAAACCTTCATTTTCAATTTTCAAGTTCTATTCCTACCAAAAAAAGGTACATTGAAAAATTCGAAATGAACATTTATTTTATTGTATCAGAACTACTTAACAATATTATAAAACATAGCAACGCATCAAAAGCTGAAATCGTTCTGCACGAAAAAAACAATCGACTCATAATCACTATTCAGGATAACGGAAAAGGGTTTACTATTGGAAAGCTAAACGAAACAGAAGGTTTTGGCCTTAACCGAATCAGAGCGCGAATTAAAAAACTGAAAGGAAATTTCAATATTACTTCTAAAAAAAATGAAGTTACAGGCACCACGGTAAAAATAGAAGTTCCAATTTAGTAAATCTTTATTTTTTACCGATTTCTACAATCTCCAAATCTTTTATCTTATCATCATCAATTACAAATCGCAGCATCGTCCGCATTTGATGAAAGCCACTTTTGCCCGCAGCACCGGGATTCATGTGCAGCAAATTGTTCTTTTTATCAAACATCACTTTCAGAATATGAGAATGCCCACAAATAAACAACTTCGGCGGATTTAATGTCATTTCTTCTCTGATACTTGGATTGTATTTTCCCGGATAGCCTCCAATATGCGTAATCCAGACGGAAACATTTTCACACATAAAACGATTGTGCAGCGGAAATTCCAGTCTTGCCTTAGCATCGTCTATGTTTCCATAAACACAGCGCAACGGTTTCAGCTTTTTTATCGTATCGGTAACATTCAGATCTCCAATATCTCCGGCATGCCAAACTTCATCAGCCTGTGCTACATATTTTAAAATAACGTCATCAATATGACTGTGCGTATCGGAAAGAAGGAGGATTTTTTTCAATTTCTATTAAGGTAAAAGAAGGTTCAGAGGCGCAAAGGTACAAAGGTTTTTCCGTAGAGACGCACTGCTGTGCGTCTTTGATCCGTTCTAATTTTTAATAATTGTTGAGACGCACTGCTGTGCGTCTCTACGTGCGTCTCTACCTTATTCATCACCGCATTGTTGAGACGCACAGCAGTGCGTCTCTACGATTTGTGAATGTGTAAGAAACGAACCTGTACCACTTTTAAAAAAAACCTTTGTACCTTTGTCCCTCAAAACCTATGAACCTTTACTTTGAGATATTTTATTCAATTCGCCTATAACGGAACACCTTATCACGGCTGGCAAATTCAGCCAAACGCCTCTTCTGTACAGGAGACTTTAAACAAAGCACTTTCTGTTTTGCTAAATTCGACCATAAATGTTATGGGAGCCGGACGCACGGATAGCGGTGTTCATGCTCAGGAAATGTATGCTCATTTTGATTTTGAAACTCCAATTGACATCCCGACTCTGGTTCATAAACTCAATTCGTATTTACCTAAAAGCATTGCCATTTTTGACCTGATTTTGGTTCACGATGAAGCGCATTGTCGCTTTGATGCCACCAAAAGAACGTACGAATATCGCATCAACACTGTTAAAAATCCATTTTTGGAAGAATTGAGCTGGTACTTTAATCAAAATTTAGATGTAGCTTTGATGAATGAAGCGGCAAAAATTTTACTGAAGCATACCGATTTTCAATGTTTTTCAAAAGTGAATACTGATGTAAACACCTTTGATTGCACGATTTTTGAGGCGTATTGGAAAAAGGAAAACGACAAATTGGTTTTTACGATTTCTGCGAATCGCTTTTTAAGAAATATGGTTCGCTCCATTGTAGGGACTTTAATTAATATTGGTTTACATAAAATTTCGCTGCAGGATTTTGAAAACATTATCGCCAGCAAAAGCAGGGAAAAGGCCGGGTTTTCAGTTCCCGCACACGGATTGTACTTAACCGATATAACGTACGATTATATCAAAAAATAATCCTCAAGTTAAAAAACTGAAATAAGAACAGGAAACAAGCGAAGTAATTAGCTCCAAAATAAAATGAAAGCAAAAGCATTTGATACCCGTTTATTCAAACGAATTCTAAAATATACCAAACCTTACAAATGGCGCTACTATGGCGTTATTATATTTGCTGTTTCGTTGTCTGTTTTTGCAGCACTGCGTCCCTACTTATTAAAACAAACGGTCGACGGCTATATCAAGACTCACGACCAATATGGTTTATTAATGTATATCGTATTAATGGGAGTGGTTTTACTGATGGAAGTTTTCTCTCAGTTTTATTTTGTTTACTGGGCCAACTGGCTCGGACAGGATATTGTAAAAGACATTCGAACCAAACTCTTTAAACACATTCTGAGTTTCAGAATGAAATATTTTGATTTGGTTCCGGTGGGACAATTAGTAACCAGATCTGTATCTGATATCGAATCTATCGCCCGTATTTTCAGTCAGGGATTGTTTATGATCATCAGTGATCTGATGAAAATGATCGTGGTATTGATTTTTATGTTTTATATGAACTGGAAACTAACCTGGATCGTAGTGGTTGCCATGCCAATTCTTGTGTACATCACCAGAATTTTCCAACGTAAAATGCAGGTGGCTTTTGAAGAAGTTCGTACGCAGATTGCCAACATGAACTCATTTGTGCAGGAACGTGTTACGGGAATGAAGATTGTACAGCTCTTTAACCGCGAGAGAATCGAAGCCGAAAATTTCAAAGAAATCAACAACAAACACAAAGTTGCCTGGATCAAAACCATATTATATAACTCGATCTTCTTTCCGATTGCCGATATTATATCCTCGATTACTTTAGGATTGGTTGTCGTTTATGGTGGATTCCGAATTTTAAACGGAGATCATTTTACCACTTTTGGGGATTTATTTTCATATACCATGTTTATCGGAATGTTGTTTAACCCATTGCGCCAGATCGCGGATAAATTTAACGAGATGCAATTGGGAATGATCGCTGCCAATCGTGTTTTTGATATCATAGACACACAAGACCATATTCAGGATACCGGAACGCTTGAGGCTCCTATTTTCAATGGAAGCATTGAATTTAAAGAAGTCCGTTTTAGTTATATCCCGGAAGAAGAAGTTATAAAAGGAATTGATTTATCGGTTGCCTCAGGGCAGACTGTTGCGATTGTAGGATCGACGGGAGCAGGAAAATCAACCATTATCAATCTTCTGAATCGTTTTTACGAAATTAACAGCGGAACGATTTGCATTGACGGACACAATATTGAAAACTACACTTTGGCTTCCTTGCGAAAACAAATTGCCGTGGTTTTACAAGATGTGTTTTTATTTGCCGATACAATTTACAACAACATCACCTTACACAATCCCGAAATTACGCGGGAGCAGGTTTTAGATGCGGCCAAAAAAATTGGCGTTCACGATTTTATTATGAGCCTGCCCGACAATTACGATTTTGATGTTAAAGAGCGTGGCGTTATGCTTTCATCAGGACAACGTCAATTAATCGCTTTTCTACGTTCGTATGTCAGCAATCCGAGTATCTTGATTTTAGATGAAGCCACTTCGTCGATTGATACGTATTCTGAAGAACTGATTCAGCGTGCCACAGAAACCATTACAAAAGGAAGAACCTCAATTATCATTGCGCACCGATTGGCGACTATCGTAAATGCGGACAAAATTGTAGTAATGGACAAAGGTCTAATTGTCGAAGAAGGAACACATCAGGAACTGCTTAGCAAAACAGATGGGTATTACAAAAACCTGTACGATTCGCAATTTGCCGTCGCAAATTAATTTTCTCATTAACATACAAATTATACATTTTCTTTGAAATTCAGTTTTAGCAATACCACCTCCAGACGAGCGTTTTTAATTTACGGCACGATCTCTATTTTAGTTACCGTGATTTCGGTGTACTTTATTAGTAACCTGATTACAGATCTTACCAACAAAACAAATGAATTAAGTGCCAGTCGGAATTTTGTTAAAAAACAGGAAATCATGACGATGGAATTTTCAAAGCTTCTGGAACATGAAATGCAGATTAAACATCTTCTAAAAATCAGCAGCTCTAAAAATCTGTTATCGAATCTTGAAGTATTGAGTTCAATTCAGGCAACAGATTCGTTGGTTACTAATAATTGGTTTCAGATTAATGACGGTCAAATTCACTTTGAGAATGATACGACCTCTGCAGCTTTAAAAAAGGATATTCGTGATTTTACGGCCACCAATAAATCTGCGCAACATATAAACACCATTGTTCCGCAGGGAAAAGACTGGGCCTGGAGAATTTATTTCAAATCAATTAGTCCTGACGGAACCATTGTTCGTTATGGCTACGACGTGAACTTAAGGTTATTGCATGATTATTTTTCGATCATAGATGTCACGACGTCTAATTACGCTTTTATATTTGACGAAAAAGGGAAATGTATTTATCATCCCGAAACTTCTTTCATAGGCAAAAATGTGTATGATATTGCTTCTATTCAGTCCTCTGATACTATTTTCACTAAAAAAAGCGATTATGTAAAACGCACTACTCTTTCTGAATACTTAAAACTGGATGTCATTCGTTTTACTAAAAAAATGGATATAAAAGGCGCTAAATGGTTTATTTGTGTGAGTTTTCCAAAAGATGTTATTGATGAAGATGTTACTTCTATAAAAAAATACGCAACTTCTATCTATTCGATTACTACGATAATGCTTCTTTTTATTTTCTATCTCTTTACTTATGCCAACAGAAGGGCTTATAAAGAAAAAGAAATCGTAATCAAGGAAAAGAATACCTTGTTGGTTGAAAATGAAAAAATAATAAAAGAGAAGGCCCTTATTCAACTCCAACAATTGAAGGAGCAGATAAATCCGCATTTTTTATTCAATTCGCTCAACTCACTTTATATGTTAATTGGCAGCGATGTAAAAACGGCACAGAAATTTACCTTAAACCTGTCTCGTATTTATCGTTACTTAATTGACCCGCCTGAAAAAAATATAGTTCTATTAAAGGAGGAGCTATTATTTATCGAAAAATATATATTCCTGCAACAAACCCGTTTTAAGGAAGAGTTGTTATTTTCTATCGAAATAGAAGATGAAGCTGCTTTAACAAAAAGCCTTCCCTATTTAGCACTTCAGATTGTGGTTGAAAATGCCATCAAACACAACATGGCTACAGACGAAATTCCGTTGCGCACCAAAATCGTTATTAAGGCAGATAAAGTTATTATTACCAACAATCTGCAGAAAAAACAGCATGTAGAACCTAGTACTCAGTTTGGATTAAATTACCTCCAGAGTATTTACAATCACTATGCTAAAAGTGATTTTGAAGCCTCAGAAAAAGAGGATAATTTCGTATGTATTTTGCCTTTAATCGACATTCACTCCTAAAAACAAGCCATTCACTCCCTTTCCCTTTTTTTTCGTTAGAAAAACAAATATTTTCGAGCAAAAATTAACCTAAAATTAACACCAAAATGAGGGAAAAGGCACTCCTGTTTGATTTAAAAGTAATCTGTGTATTAGTTTTATTTTTATTAGGCCCGATTTCTGCTTATTCGCAAAAGAATAAGAAAAAAGAAAACACTACCGAAACAGCAAAAGACACAACTTCTTCTAAAAAAGGAAAAAAATACAATGACCTTGTAAAAAAGGGAACTGTAAAAAAGGGACTATTCAATATCATTCAAGTTAAGACTGATGTTTATTTTGAAATCCAGGATAGTTTATTTGAAAGAGAATTTCTTGTCGTAAACAAATTATCCCAGGTTCCTTTTGAAGTAAATGACGCCGGATTAAACAAAGGAATGAATTATGAAAATAAAGTAATTCGCTTTTATAAAGATACAATTGCAAAGAAGGTATGGGTAAAGTCATACGTTCCTAAAGTCACTTCTCCAAAAGAAGATGTCATAACAGCTTCGGTAAAAGACAATTTTTCTGAATCAATTATCGAAGTTTTTGACATTGAAACCAAAAACAATGATTCGACTTCGGTTGTCATTAAAGTCAATAAAATCTTTGATGGTAAACAGAAAAGTTTTAACGATGTTCTGAGCAATATCAGCTTTGGAGGTTCTGTAAAATCAGACTTGTCTTATATCGAAAACTTAAAATCATTTCCTAAAAATGTGGTGGTAAAATCGCAGCTAACCACTTCTGTTAGTGAAGGTGGCCCTGCATTATCTGTAACGCTTGGCGTAACCAGTAATATTGTTTTGTTGGATAAAGTACCAATGAAACCACGCTTTTCTGATGAGCGTATTGGATACTTCTCAGAAAAACACTGGTATTTTGCCGACGCTCAACAGGCATTGTTGGAAAAAGAACTAATTACCCGCTGGAAATTAGAGCCTAAAAAAGAAGACGAAGAACGTTATTTAAAAGGGGAATTGGTTGAACCACAAAAACCAATCGTTTATTATATCGATCCATCGACTCCTAAACAATGGAGAAAATATATTATTGACGGAGTGCATGACTGGCAAATTGCTTTTGAAAAAGCCGGATTTAAAAATGCCATTATTGCCAAAGAACCAACAGCTGACGATTTGGATTTTGATACAGATGATGTACGCTATTCGGTTATTACGTATGCTGCTTCGCAAAAATCAAACGCGATGGGACCATCAGTTGTTGACCCGAGAAGTGGTGAAATAATTGAAGCTGATATTATCTGGTGGCATAATGTAATGACTTCTTTACAAAGCTGGATGCGCATACAAACCGGACCAATTGACCCGAAAGCAAGAGGAAATACTTTTAGTGATGAACATATGGGAGAAGCCATTCGATTTGTATCCTCTCACGAAGTAGGTCACACTTTTGGACTGAAACACAATATGGGTTCTTCTTTTGCGTATGATGTTGAGTCGTTACGTTCGAAAGAATTCACTGCAAAAATGGGTGGAACTGCTCCTTCTATTATGGACTATGCCCGTTACAATTACGTAGCACAGCCGGAAGATAATGTTACCGCTATCACTCCAAAAATCGGTGAGTATGATAAATATGCTATCGAATGGGGATACAGATGGTACGCTGCCAACGAGAACGAAAAGTTAAAACAGAATGCTATAATCGCTTTACACCAAAACGATCCGATCTATTTTTATGGTGAGCAACAAGATGGAGGAAATTTAATTGACCCACGTTCTCAATCTGAAGATTTAGGAAACGATGCTGTTAAAGCCAGCGAATATGGTATCAAGAACTTAAAACGTGTAGTTGATAATATTTTAAACTGGACTTACGATAAAGATCAGTCGTATTATGAAACTGCCAAATTATATATCGGAACTATTGGTCAATGGCAAATGTACAACCGTCATGTATTAAACAATATTGGCGGTGTTTATCTAAATGTAACGGTACATGGTGATAACAAACAAAGTTATATTCCAGTTCCTGCTTTGATGCAAAAAAGAGCAGCAGATTATTTGGTTAAAAATGTACTTACGATTCCACAATGGTTGTTTTTTAATCCAATATTAGATAAAACAAATCCATTGAAAGATTCTCCTTTGGGGCCTTACGAATATACGCCGTATACCTTGTCAAGAGAATTGCAATATGGCATTATGTACGATTTGTTTAGCGATGACCGTTTACTGAGAATTACTGAAAACGAATTGTATCAGCGTAACGAAGCCAAAGAAAAAGTTTTTACGGTAAATGAGTTATTCAGAAAAATACACCAACAGGTTTTTGCACCAACGATCTTAAACAAATCATTATCGATTCTGGAACGTATGACGCAAAAAAACTATGTAGATGTGCTGATTGTTTCAACAAACAAATTATTTGAAAAAACAGAACCTAAAAAAACAATAGAGGTACTACAAACCTTAAGCATGCCACATTTATGTACTTCTCTACAGGAGGAAAAAATGTCCCGTAACATCAACCAATCATCCTTAAAAAGAGTTACAGAAGTCACTTCTGATAAAAAAGGAGAGCTTGCAAAAGTACTTCAACTTATAAAAAGTAAAAAGAATACCGGAGATCAATCGACACAAAATCATTATAGCGATTTGATACAAAGAATTGAAAAAGCATTAAGTAACACAACCTTTTAATAAATAACCCCCGAAAACATGAAAAAAATTTTACATGCCTTACTGCTACTCCTGGCCATCGCAGGATACTCGCAGGAAACCCGAACCATTACGGGAATTATACTCGATGAAAATGATAAATCTCCAATTCCAGGAGTTTCTATTTTCGTCGAAAACAACTCGATTTCCAACAAAACTTCTATGGCGGGAATCATTCAAACTTCAACAATTGGAACTACTTCTGATTTTGATGGTAAATTTCAATTAAGAATAGCCAAAAATGTTACTGCCCTGAGAGTTACTTTTATGGGATATACTTCTTATACTTTAGAATTATCACCATCTCAAAAAGATTACACAATCAGTTTAAAATCTGAGACTGCAAAACTTCAAGAAGTTGTGGTAACAGGATACCAAAAAATTGAGAAAAGAAAGCTTACTTCTGCCATTACAAAAATTGACATGTCTGCTATCCAGCAAACAGGGGTTTCGAGTATTGACCAGTTATTAGTTGGACAAATTGCCGGAGTTGCTGTTAGCACACCATCGGGAGCACCGGGAGCACCTGCAAAAATCAGAATCAGGGGTACTGCCTCTTTAAGTGGTGCACAAGATCCGTTATGGGTACTTGATGGTTTACCATTAGAAGGAAATGATATTCCTAAAAACTTTGACAAAGACAATATTGATGTTTTAAACAACTATTCTATTGCAGGCTTAAACCCTGACGATATTAAAGATATTACCATATTAAAAGATGCTGCTGCAACAGCTATTTATGGAGCACGTGCTGCAAATGGTGTAATTGTAGTAACTACCAAAAAAGGTAAAGCCGGTAAAATGGTGGTAAGTTTTAATACCAATACTTTTATTACACAAAGACCTGAATTTTCTAAATTGAATTTGATGAATTCTTCTGAGAAAGTAGATTTAGAACTTTATATGGCAGGACGTTCAGATTTAACGTATAGAGACACCGGTGGTGATATAGCTCGTATCCTTAACGGATCGAATGAATTAGATGCTTTCAGAGCCGGTGGATTCTCTTCTTTGAGCCCAAACACACAACAATCGATCAACAGTTTAAGAGGCAACAATACAAACTGGGGTAATTTATTATACCAAACTGCTATCAATACGCAGCACGGTTTAAGTTTATCCGGTGGTGGAGAAAAATCTGATTACTACTTCTCGCTAGGTTATTATGATGAAAAAGGAACTACTATTGGAACTGGTTTCAAGCGTTATAACGTAACCTTAAAAAACAATTACCAAATAACAGACAAATTCAAAGTGGGTGTTAGTATTTTTGGTTCTCAAAACATAACTACCTCTTACTTAACAGATTCTTACGCTTTTACAAGTCCGTCAACGTACTCCAGAAACGTAAACCCGTACTTAACTCCATACAATGCTGATGGAAGCTACAAATACGATCAGGATATTGCAGGATATTCAGATCGTCGAGTACCTTTTAATTTCATTGAAGAAAGAGAAAACACTTCTTACGAATTAAAAGCAAGAGCCTTAAAAGCCTTATTTGATGCTGAATACAAACTTACCAAAAGTTTAAAAGTAACAAGTCAATTAGGTTTACAATTAGACAATACCGCTAGTGAGAAATTCGCCGGTAAAGACACTTATTATACAAGAAACTTAAAAGAAAAAACGAGTTACTTCAGTGGTGGTAATCAACTTTATTTTCTTCCGGTTGGTGGTGTTATCCAAAACACCAACTCAGACTTTTTCCAGTACAACCTGAAAACAATGGTGAGTTACGCTAAAACTTTAGGAGGAAAACATGAAGTTGAAGCAATGGTTGGTAATGAATTAAGAAGAAATTACAACACAACGATCGCTACTAAAGGTTTTGGTTTTGATGAGAACAATTTAACTACACAGCAAATTGTTTTCCCAAATGCTGGTTTGGCTAAAGAATCAGATTACAGAACCTACGCTAAATCTAAAAACGAGAATGCTTTTGCATCATTCTTTGCAACGGCTGCTTATACCTACAACAGAAAATACAGCTTCTTTGGAAGTGTTAGATATGATGGTTCTGATTTGTTTGGTGTAGATCCAAAATACAAATATTTACCGCTTTGGTCGACTTCTGCTTCATGGGCAGTATCTGAAGAAGATTTCTTAAAAGACAATCTAACGATTTCTAACTTAAGACTTCGTGCTTCATATGGTTTACAAGGAAATATTGACAAAAACACTTCTCCTTATGTAGTAGGTACAAACAGTACGGCCATTATCCTTCCAGGACAAGCAGAGCCTACTATTAATGTTACCAGTCCTCCAAATGATAAATTGCGTTGGGAAAAAACAGAAAATACCAACTTCGGTATGGACCTTGGTTTATTTAACAACCGTATCAGCATTGTAACTGATGTCTATGGAAGAAAAAGTACAGACTTAATTGGTCTGAAAGCACTTCCATTAGAAAATGGTTTTGAGTTCACTAACATGAACTGGGCACAAGTAAGTAATAAAGGTTTCGAGATTACTTTATCTACAAGAAATATCGACCGTCCAAACTTTTCTTGGAATACAAGTATTAACTTCTCTCACAACAAAAGTAACGTAGATCGTCTGGCTGTAAGAGACAATAGTTTCTTACCAAATCAGGAAGGTTACGCTGTAAACGCTGTATTTGGTTTTAAAACAAACGGTATTGACGAAAATGGTTATCCGTTATTTGTAAACAAAAAAGGAGAAACTGTAAATGCTCAAACTTTCTTTGGTTTATATGACGTTTGGGGAGATTTCTTTCCTGGAGAATTTGCTGACTCAAAATTAACACCGACTGAATTTAGAGACTTATTTGTTTATTTAGGAGACAGAGATCCTAAGTTTACAGGAGGTTTAACAAATACCTTTAGAGTAAATAATTTTGATCTTGCCATCGCTGCTTCTTTTAATATCAAACAGACTGTTACAAGAACTCCTCCATACAACGGAACACAAGTTGACAGAGGACAAAATTACAGCAGAGATATCTTAGATGCATGGTCACCGACAAATACCTCTTCTAACTTACCTGGAATTACGAGCAAGACATCAGGTACAGGAGATTCATGGATGGCTTACCAATATTTTTCGACAAGGAATCCAATACCTACAATGAACTACTTAGACACATGGACCAGTGAAATGAGTTATATGAGATTAAGCAGTGTTCGTTTAGGATATACATTCCCAAAGACATTTACAGATTACATAAACATTCAAAGTATCAGACTTAATGTTGAGGCAAGAAACTTATTCGTAATCAGTTCTGATTACAAAGGTTACTTTGACCCGGAAACCTTCGGAAATATTTATGCGCAACCTGTTCCTAAATCATTCACTTTAGGATGTAATGTAACTTTCTAATAAAATTTAAAGATGAAAAAATTCTCAAAATATATAGCCCTTTTTGTTGCAGTACTTGCAATAACAAGCTGTGATAATTATCTCGATGTTACCCCTATGGGCCGAGTTATTCCGGAAACATTAGATCAATATCGTGCCCTTCTGACCAGAGGATACAACACTTACCCACAGCACAAATCATTAACTGCAGTTCGTACTGACGAATTAATTATGGATGAATTTGGAGATGAAATCAATCTCTACAAAGACATTTATAACTGGAACGATGCTAACCCGGATCGTTTTACACAAACTTTTCATTATCAGGATTTATATACTACTATTTTTTACACCAATGTAGTCATTAATGATGCATCCTCTAAGCTAGATAATTCTCCTGAAAAAAATCAATTAATAGGAGAAGCTTATGCTTTAAGAGCAATGGCATATTTTGATTTGATTAACCTTTTCGGAAAACCTTACAATCCTACAACTGCTGCATCAGACAAAGGAGTTCCATTGGCGCTTGAAATTGACTTAGAGCAGGTTTACATACCTCAAAGTGTTGAAGTAATTTACAATCAAATTATTTCTGATACTGATAAAGCAGGGCAATTAATTAACAAAGACACTCAGGCAAAAGGTATTAATTACCGTTTTTCTAAAGTTGCTTTATATGCTTTCGAAAGCCGTCTTTATTTGTACATGCAACAATGGCAAAGATCTTTGGATGCTGCTAATAAAGCCTTGGTAATTAATAACAATCTTGTTGACTTAAAAGCAACTCCCGTCCTTCCAAATAAATACGATTCAAAAGAATCTATATTAGCTTTAGAAGAAGGATATATGACCGGTCTTCAACGTGCTACTTATGCTTCGACAGACTTACTGACAGCCTACAACAGAACAGCAGATTTACGTTTCCCTCTTTTGTTTGTAGCAAGCGGAAGTAAATTCAAAATTCAAAAAGGAGCCAATATCGACCAAAAATGTACTTTCAGAACCTCTGAATTGTATTTGACAAAAGCAGAGACTTTATTAAAATTAGATAAACTTGCCGATGCCAGAACAATCGTATTAAGCTTTATCAAAAACAGATATACTGCGGCTGGATACACACAACTTGAAACTGCAATCAATACAATGAATGCTACAGATTTAAACACTTTAATTTTACAAGAAAGACAACGTGAGTTTGCTGTAGAAGGACAACGTTGGTTTGATTTGAGAAGAACCTCTCAAAAACAAATCGTTCACACTTTACATGGTGAAACTCACACTCTAATACAAAACGATCCGCGTTATACCATTCTTTTTCCGGCAAATGCGAGATTAAATAATCCCAATCTATAATGCCTATTTGTTTTCTAAAAAGTCCAGTTTCAAAGCTGGACTTTTTTTTTGCTCAAAACGGAAGAAATAAAAATATCCTTATCAATTTTTATCTTCCTGACAATAAAACAGAATCACTTAAAAATTTCGATAAAAAAACAATCCAATTTTATTAATTATTAAGCGTAACTAATATATTTGCAGAGCCAAATACCAGCTTCTTTGATACAGAAGCATCATTAACCTTACATTCAAAAGAAGATGAAAATTGCCATTGTTGAAGATGAGTATCTTGCATCGAGTTTTCTGAAATCTATTTTAGAGCAGCAAAATATTTTACAGATAACGGAAATCACTATTCTAAAATCCGTAAAAGAAGCCGTTCTTTTTTTTACAGGAAATCCTGTCGACCTGGCCTTTATGGACATTCATCTCGGCGACGGAAAAAGTCTTGAGATTTTCGAAAAAACCACGATCGCCTGCCCTGTTATTTTTGTTACCGCCTACGATTCTTATGCGATAACGGTCTTCAAACATTTTACAATCGACTATCTTCTGAAACCTTTTGAAGAGCAGGATTTATTGGAAGCACTCGAGAAGTTCAAAAAAATAAAAAACACTTTCAATAGCGATGCTACGATACAATCCCTTGTTGCTATCGAAAATCCTGAAACCAGTAAAGTACAGCGCCACTTTTTGGTCAATCACGGTTATAAACTTATTTCGATCAACGAAAATGATGTCACCTATTTTGTAGCCTCCGGTAAACATCTTTTTATTTATGCAAATTCAGGGAATAGTTATTTGTACAACAATACACTTACCGATATTATTCACAATCTGGATCCGGTGATTTTCTTTAAAGTTAACCGCAAATACATTGTAAACAGAAACATTATAAAAGAAGTCATCAAACATTCTAATCAAAAAATAGAATTGAAACTTACCACTTCTCCCTTAGAAACTGATCCTATAATTATCAGCAAAAAGGAAATCAATAACTTTAAAAACTGGCTTGATCAATAAAGCACTGCAAACCGTTTATAATCGCAAAATCAAAATTTCCTACTTTATGAAACGAAATTTCCATTTTTTTGCAAATATAGTCATTACTTGAAGTCTGTGGGGAATTAAATTAAAAAGCCAGTATTATACTGGCTTTTTAATTTTGATTTAAACACTATTTAAACATCTTTCTCTCTTGTTCTTGTCCATCCACTAGCCTCTGGACGTTCCTCTTTTCCTAGTTGCTGGGGTTTGTAGTTATATGACTGTTTAACCTCTCGAATTTTACTATTCATCATATTCTGAAGATAATGAATTTTAGCGTGCTCTTTTAGCTCTAAGCCGAACGGAACAAACTGATATTCTAAAGGTAGATAATCCAAGACCTTAGTGAAATCAACAAAAATACCGTAATCTTCTCCTAAAGATTTGCTTAATAAATTTCCTGTTGATAAAAGCCTTTTAAGCGCATTATAACCTCGCGATGTCACTCGTAAATTCGATGCTTCAAGTACATGGGCATCAACTGCTAGTTCTTCTGATGATGTCATAATGAAAAATATTTATTATCGCAAAATTAATAATGAAACTTTACAATTTGCAAAATTTGATTGTCTCAAATTGTATCAAAATCAACAATAATTATGTTTTGTAGATCATTATATCGGTATAACTTGATTGAAAAGTAACCGCTGTATTCATCGTTTCTGTATAAGCACCAGCAAAAGGATTACTCATTGGAGTTTTCGTTTCAATCCATTCGCATAATTCAATGATCGATGATTTGTTTGATGTGAAATAAAAATACTTTGTATTATCAAGTAGATTTAAAACGTCTAAGTAATCACGTAGTTTCCAAAAACTTTTGTATGTTCCAGTATCTGTTGACAAATATGGCGGGTCAACCAAAAATATTACTTCAGGTTTATCTTTATGAGTTACAAAAAGAGTTTTGTAACACTGACTTGTGACTTCAATGCCATCTAAATAGCCAGTTGTATCATAATTTGATTGTCTTATTCTATTATAAATTGTTTCCTTTTCTAGGCATTCAAATGTCTTAACATAGTTCATGCTAAAAATCAGGTTGCTGGAAAGTGTTATATAATCGACATACCCTTTCTTTTCAGCTTGTTTAATGCAATCTAAGACATTTTTTCTTGTATCGCCTATTATTTTACTGTCTTTAGAATAATCTTTCAGTAAATACCTTAATTCTGTAACAAGTTGATTGGTCTTATCTACATTTGAAAGTCGTTCTCTGTAATTATCGTAATCATTAAAAATTACTTTTGCATTTGGATAAACTGACTTTACAGCATGACTAAGTAAGCCACTACCACCAAACAAATCAACATAAGTTGCTGTCGGTGAATAGTTTTGTAATGCAGATTTGAACCGACTTAAAAACTTTCTTTTTTGTCCCATAAAAGGCAAAGGAGCTGATTTAAAAATTTTCTTTTTTTCCATTCGATTTTGATTGATGATTGATTATATTTGTACTTCCTACAGTAATTAAACATGACGCAAAAAGCCACAGCTCAGAAGACATTTTGTCCTCCGAACACTGTGGCTTTATTGCTAATGAAAAATAATTACCGTAGGAAGTATTATTAGTTTGGAGGACTTTTTTTATTCCTTCCTCTGGAATACATTTAAGAATAAATTTTACGTAGGCAAGGCAAATGTGTTTATTGTTACTACGTCATTTGCATCTTGTGTTTCATAATACAACTTTCTTGAAGTTTTATTGTATTTGACAACCGTTTCCCTTAAATCAGTATTATTAACATACAAATCTCGTTGTGCGGTGTTAGCCGGTGTGGTGTTTATATTGAAAATTATTTTATCAAAAACACTATTGATCAAACGAGCTCGATTGAAGATCGACATCGACTTCATTGTGCAAAAATTAAAAGATACTTTACTGTTTTCTGCGGTAAGCAATCCTGACGGACTATGATAAACAAAAAGTGTGCAATCCACTAATAAGGAATTGCTAAAACTCAGGTATGGTGTTGAACCTCCCAATAAACAATTATATACACTGGATGAATTCGGGTAATAAAGGTTCATCCACCTTACATTAGGAAATGGATTTCCATTGTAATTGTTAGAATTAGCACCTATTACCGTGCTAATCATTTGAAAACCTATTGGCTGCTCTATATTTACAAAATTCAAAAATTTCACTTCTCTAAGCGTAATTATCGACTTAGTATTTGACACAATACTCAAAGTGTCGAGAAACAAACTATTTTCTAATTTAATATGAGTTCCTGTCGTTTTAACCGAACACACAAAAGTTGAATTGAAAATATCCTCCGCGTCGATCTCTGTATCATAGTTTAATTCTCCCGGGTTGTTTTGAATCACAGTATTCTCAAATTCTCCTGAGACTTTCATCATTTTTACAGAAGTTGGATAATGCAATGCGTCTAAAGGAATTATAGTATAATCTTTAGCTGCTGAATTTGAAGCAACAGTCATTCTAAAATCGACAACTTTTGTATTTTCATCAATTGCTTTTGCGAGTGAGTCAAGATCTGCGGCAATATAAAATCGTTCAAGGGTTGATGTTGTTGATTTTGTTGCTGTAAATTGATAAACTCCTGCAAAGCCTGTTAATGAGGTTACGGCCTGATCTTGATTCAAAATTTTAAGTATTGAGTTACCGTCAATTTTCCATCGACGGTAACGTTTTACCCTCCAATCATCCCGTATATCAATATTAAGTACATTATTGTATCTTCTAAGAATTTCGCCTTTTATCGCAACACTTCCGGTTGATGGCAATCGGTATTCTATCACATCATCAGGGTAGGTCGCTGATTTTCCTTCAAATTCAAATTCGTTAGTAGATTTTGCCTTTAAAATCAAAGATTCAAAAGGTACTCCTAAATTTTCCGCCGCCGTCATATCCATGAAAGCTGTACCATTATGAACTTCGGTATTTAAAACACCTCCCGGACGAATTACTGGCTTGCCATTTCCATCATTAACAATTAAATTATCAATAACTCCATTTGTGTATCTTGGTGTGGTAAAACTAAATTTTAGTCCAACTACATTTTGCATACCATTTGCAAATCTGAAATAGAAATTATTTGACATTGTTGAAACTGTAGTAGTTTGGCCGACCGCCAATGCTCCTGAGTAGCCAATTGGGAGTTTAGTAATTGTTACAAGCTTACCTACAATTAAATCATAATCATAACCTACATCCATAGTTGCCCAATTAGAAACAAATGAGGTAATTTCTCTTTTATAAGTTGGTGGCGCAGAATCCGAGCCGTTTATGGTGTAAATGGTTTGAAAATCATTTAACATATAATAATTACCCGGAACTAACTTCTTGTTTTCGACCAAGTTTATAATATTTGTTACCGGTAAAATATTTTCACTTTTAACAAATTGATTAACAAAATCAAAAACCGATTTTGAGGACGGGTAATCATCATTGGTTGAAGATGCCGTAATTATCAAACTTTTGTTACTAACATCTTCCTTAGTTTCAAAAAGAGTTTTAACAGTTTCACTACTCGCTAATTTAGTAGTACCACCTGTAGTGAAATCGTTTACTATGTCCAAATAGTTAGCTGTTACTTTTGAGGCTCCGTTTAATGGTGCATAACCGTAAGCTTGTCCTTTTTCATTTAAGCTTTGCTTGTTATCAAATAAACTTTTATGAGCATTATTTGCCGCACTATGAGCGTCAAAAACTTCTTTATCAACTTTATCATCTAGTAACTCTTGCAAGCTTTCAATTTTATCGGCAGGAATTTTTTCATCTTTGAACCAAATCCAATCGAAAAAAGCAAAAAATTGACTTTGTTCGGGTCTTTTTCCCGTTTGAAACCACGGTTTCATATTATCTTTATATCCCATTATCCTACGTATTTTATAAAATGAACAATTCTATAAGGGTTTAAAATCGAAAACGGTTGGCCACCCCCAAAAGGTTTTATAAGTGAGCCCGGAGGGTAATCACCTGTACCGTTGTCAGCCAAAGTAATTCCACCACTACCTCCAAATTCTCCCCCTTTTTGTATTCCTTTTCCATTTATAGGGCTAATTACCGGCAATTCGCTTTCGCTCAGCAATTTTTCCTTCGAACCACCAACTTTCCCTACCACATCAGCTCCGGAATCGTCAGCGTCAAATCCCCTCGGAAACTTGCCCTTGAATAAAGTCTCTTCTTCCCAACCTTCCGGAATCTCGTTTGCCGGGCGCTGCCACATCGCAATTAATCCAATTGGTATATTTCCAACTTTTGGTCTTGCTTCTAATTCTTCAATTCTTTGGATTAGGGAACCTATATCTTTCGTTGGAAAACCTCTTTTGAATTCTGCCCATTCAATTGCGCCGATGCCGGTTCCAAAAGTGACATAGCGTGTTTTAATAACCGGGTTTAAAGTATTGTTTTGAAATAGTAACTTTTCAGTTTCTTCCTTAATGACAACTTTTGATTGTGTTAATCCGCCACGAAATTCAAAGACTTCATTGTTGAAAAAAACAACACCGTCAGTAGTGTTTGAACCTGCAGCAGTACAACCGGAAATTATAGATTTATCGCCCATGATGTTTCCAAAGGCACTCGTCAATAAATACGATGTCTGCATTTTTCCGAGAATATTTGTAGTCATCGGAAAACCTCCTACTTCACTAAAATTAATAGTATTCATATTTTTATAAGTTTATAGCTTTTACCGGCTAAGACATAAAAGTCGATCATAGCTGTTATTTCATTTCGTCGTTCGCTCAAAATTGGTTCAGGTACATTAACCAAAAAATCAACATAACCATCTATATAATTAAAATCTTGTTCGAGATGCACTACGCCTAAAAAGACATCTTGAAGCTCATTTTTTGTAAATAAATAATCTTGGCTTACTTGTGCCGTATCGCTTATTGTTATTCGGCCGGAACTATTGCCGAACTTATCGTTCAATGCCTTTCGTAAGTAACATTTTTGGCCGTTATATGATAACGTTCTTATATTTTCAGAGCGCATTTGTGCCCACTGGTAATATAAAGTAGCAATTGGGGCAATTAATGATCTTATATAGGCGAACAATATAGGTCTGCGTAAAAATGTGGGCAAAAGCAAAAGGGCTAACTTGTCGTAATCTATTTTATACCACATAACTTATATTATCAAAATTTGGAATTGTAAAATAACCGCTAACAGGTATTGTTTTTACATCTATAGGCTCGGGCTCTTCGTAAAGTCCTGTACTTAGATTAATTGCCTGAGATTTTGCGCTAATTAAATTCGGAATTTTGACGCCCTCAACGGTTTTTAATTTGGTTTCCAAATCAAAAAGAATAATCTCCCCATTGAATGGTAAATTTTTCATAAACTCCTGAATCGCATCTTGTACGGGATAATTGCCGTTTAAAATACTCATGCCTTTATCATTTAATACTAATGGGTCACAAAATAATTGTATTTCTAAAAGTAAGATGTCCGGCAAATGATTTACTACAAGATATTTCACGCCACAATCAGCAATTTCGCTTATATAAGCATCAAAAGATGCTTTTTGAGGCACTGAAATAGGCGATAAGACACCGGCAGTTTCTGTTGCAATTTTTATCAATAATTGCCCCGCTGATTGTGTTACGGCGGAATATTTGATAATTCGGGAGGCTTCAATCTGGTCATCTGTAAAACCGGTATTATCATACTGATCTGTATCATGAATTAAGTCAAAGCCATATTGAAATGCTTTGGCTTTTGAACCGTACCAAGAGGCACGATGCGGGAATTTTTGCCCTATAATTTCTGATACCTCAAGTTTGTGTGTATCGAATAAAATTTCGAGTGTCCATGCGCAATAAGAAACCACAAACGCAAACAAGCGATATATGGCAACTTTGCTTGTGGAGTTCAGCCCACTCAAGTTTTCATCAGCCGCAATGCCGTCAAAAATTTGCTGTTGTATTACTTGTATCGTTCTTGCCATTATTCTACTATAAATGTTGTTCCTATAATCATTGTTCCTATTCCGAGCCTTGGTAGAATGTCTTCGTTTCCCGAGTTACTGAGCCCTGTGGCTATAATTTGATTTTTATTTTGATAAAAAGTGACAATAGTAGTGTCTATCGCACCACTTTCAGGAACCTCAATATTTTGCCCTGGTGTTAATGCCTCGGTAATCGAAATGCCATTTTTATGGGCAAGCTCAAAGACACTCATTACCGTTCCGTTGTTCTGTAAGGATATGTCTAAAAGACTTTGGTTATGTAATACTTGCTTTTGCATTAGCTTTCAATTGTCGGTTTTCTCGTTTTAATTCTGCAATTTCAATTTGTTGCAGTTTTATTTTTCTGTCTTTCAGTTTATTTTCCTCCTCCAATAAATTAACCTTACGTTGCATCATGGCGTCATACTCATTAAACCTTGACTCATAACGTTGTTTCAAATCGTCCAAAATTTCCTTGTAGTGTGAGGACAATTTTACGTCGTTATCAATTGCCGTGGTTTCGGCATTTTCTTTTGCCTGTAAAACGTCAACTTTATATTTTCCTTTTGTAAACAAAAAAGTAAAGAACCCCGTGCCACCAATTGCGGTTAAAAGAAGTCCGATATTATTTAAAATTACGTCCATTTAATTCCCTTTTAAAAACTGATTAAACCTATTTTCAATGGCCTCAAATTGAGCCGTGTTATTTAGCGTGTTGGTTGTTCCCGTTTGAGCCGTCGCCGTTCCTGTTGTCGCAACTGTAAAACTCATAGATTTAATTGCTCCGATCAAATCGCCCATCAATTGTTTTAGGGTCTCATTTTCTTTTTGCAAAAGGAAACCGTATTGATCCACTTGGAACCGCACATACTCAATATTTAAGTCTAAACTTTCTACTTCGGAGTATTCCTCAACATATAGGCGGTGTAAGTCTTCATTTATAGGGCTAACCAAAACAGAGCTTTCAGTCTTCGGAAACAAATAAAATTTTTTATCACTGCCATCAATAATAGCCGAAAGTTGCACATCTGGAAGTTCCAATCCATCTACGGCAATAACACAAGTGCCTTTTTCTTTATCAACTGAAACTATAATGGCGGGAAACGTGTCTACCTCTCTTTTTTTTAGTTTTCTAAATGCCTCAATTAATTCTTGTTCCATTACAGTCTATTGCCTAATGTTATTTTTCGTCTTGCGCCCCCCATACCAAATGTGGTAACTACTTTTTTTATAAAATAATTTCCCTCACGGTTCAAATGCTCTTCATCTATTAGTTTAGCTTTCATTCCCCTGGTGGCAAATGGAACTAAAAAGCTAACCACATCACCATCAAAACCATCATACTTCAATTTTTTAAGTTCGGCATTAGCCATCGCCTCCAATTGCTTTTTATCCGAAACTACCGAGGTTGTGTATTCTCTCTGTTCGCCATCCATATCACCAAACTCAAAGCTTTCCTTTTTGTTGGTTTTCGGGTTCATATAATTGTATTTGATTTTGATCCGTCTTTCGTCCTTACTTTTAAATTCAAGGTTATTTTCAACCAAATTATAGCCCAAGTCATACACCACTGTTTGCCCGATATTGGTCAACTGTTGTAATCCGACATACAGTTTCCCTTCGTCATCTATAAATACCGTTTGTGCCAAATCCTTTCTAAAACTTTCTAAAATTTGTGCACCGTTAGCGTTGTGAACAATCCATTTGTCTAATGGAATATCTTGACCTTTCATAAAGCGGGAGAGTTCTATTGAAGTACCCTTTATAACTTCCTCTAAAACTTCTTTGACGCTTGTTTTTCCCCAAACTTTATTTATATTCTTTCGCCTCAATAACCACATAGAATCCTCACAATGAATCTCAATTGGAATTTTTGGGCTAATCTTTTTTACAAATCCTGTAAATTCTACACCCGAATAAATGCCATCATAGGCCAATGTAATCACAACTTTATCGCCTACTTTTATCGCCTCCTCAGTAAATTTTTGGCCTCCATTTTGACGGATTTTAAAGCGGGTAGGCAATTTAATAACTGCCGTGTCGCTCAATTCCTCAACCGACTTCGTAATTTCAATACCATGAACGGCATTAAAAATGTAATTGCCTATTTCTACTTTTCCGTCCAGTACGTACATTAGCTCAATAAATTCGTTTTTTCTTTATCTTTTTCATTCAAATCGGCAAAAAAATCATCATCTCCCAAGGCTTTGATCGTGTATTTTTGCATTCCACTTTCGCCTATCATTTCGTCCCAGTCTAAACTTTCAAGAACTATTTTTCGAATACCAAACAGTTCAAAAAAGGCATTATCTTCAATATCTATAGAGTCGTTTATTTCAAATAAATCATTAATTAATTTTACTTGATCTGCCGGATATTTATCAGGGTCACTTAGGTCAATGCAAACTCCTTTTATTGTAATCGCCTCGTCATCCGTTGTAATATATTCTTTAACGGATCGTTTCTTTTTCTTTCCTACCGTTCCTGTCTTTACAATGGTTTTCGACATTCCAATAGATACAATCGGCTCATTTGGAAACAAAAAAGAGTCCTCTCCGTGCGAGACTTTCAAAGTCATAAAATACTTTGCTCCTTGCAGCTGCTTAGCATTGACGCCTAACAAATCAGGTAACTTATACCGCGATTGGTTCTTTTTCCACCAAAGAGGAAAAACGGGTCCGACATAGTCAAGCGAGGCTCGAACCAGTAATTCTTTTATATTAAATTCTGCCATTAGTTCGTTTGCATTTGATTAACACTATTTACAGCACGTAATATTATTTCTTGCACTTTTTCGCCTAATTGTTCAATTCCTTTTTCAGTACTTTCTACAAATATTTTAGTGTCGTCTTGAAGCTTCTGTATGTTGACTGTGATGTGGGTCATCTTAGATCCGCCCGAAACAATGTTATCGGAGTCTTTCCCTTTTTTGTCTTTTTTCTTTTTAGATGTGTCATTCATCAAATCAGCAAAAACGGCGGACTTATTTTGTTTTAAATAATCAGGTACTTTTGCTTTTTTTGTTCCGGGTTCAACGCCCGCCTCCTTGGCTTTCATATTTACACCGTCATTGTATCCTTTAGAAAAAGATTTAGCGGCTTTAATACCGTCATCAATCAATTTCTTTTTAGAATCAACCCCCATTAAGTCGCCGACGGCTTTTTTCCCAATCTCAAAAGCGTTTTTAAAATCGCCTTTGAAGAATGCCATTAATGCGCTTCCGATTCCAGTAACTCCTGACAATAAATCTTGAATACGATTAATTACATAATCTTTTATTGCCTTTCCAAAGCCTTTCAAAACTTCCCAAGTTCCCATAATCACGCCTCGAAATCCCTCAAAATTATTCCAACATGCCCACACGATAGCAATTAATGCCGCTATGGCTATAACCATCAATGCAATAGGATTCATACTCATTACAAAATTGAAAGCTGATTGTGCCGCAGTAGCTAGCCAAAGACGGGCTTCAAATAAAGCAAATTGAGCTGAAAACAGCCAAAATCCTGCATTAGCGGCAATAAAGGAAATTCCCAAAATGGTAACCAGTGCGGCAAGGAAAAACAGCAATGGTTTGGCTTCCATTACCCATTTTACTACATCTGCAACAGCGTGGCCAAATGGTATAATATTGTTTGCGACCGCTACACCTATATCAATTAAAGGGGAAACCCAATTAGCAAATGATATTCCGATTTTAGCAATAACATTTTTAAATGTCCCGATCATCGTGCTCCATTTACCGCCCGCCGTTTCTGCCATTTTGTTTGACATATCGTGATAGCGCCCGCCTTCAGAAGTGGCAAGCCTGAACGCTTCTTCTATCATGTTAGCGCTAATTGCGCCTTGTTCCATTTTCTTCTTTAAATCCCCCATTGAGATACCCGTGTTTTCAGATATTACTTGAAGTGGGTTAAAACCTTGGTTAATCAATTGTAACAAATCTTGCCCCATCAATCTGCCGGTTGCCATAATTTGAGAATAGACCAGCGATAAACCGCCTAGCTTTTCCTCATTACCCATAGCAACATCGCCCAACATTCTCATGTTGCCCATAATTTTCTCTTGGGCAATACCAAAACCAAGCATCGTCTCCGAGCCTTTTATAATTCCCTCATTACTATAAGGTGTGGCGTTGGCATAGTCGTTTAATTGGCCGAGCATAACCTTTGCCTTTTCGACCGAACCGAGCAAGACTTCAAACTTCACATTAGTTTGTTCCATCTGAACGCCCATATTAAAAAGTGCCGAGATACCGGCGACGACACCTAGTGAAATGCCCAAAGCGCCAACTAAACCAATCAAATTTTTATAGCCTGAGCTTAAGGTCGAAAAAAACGAGCCTGATGTTGACTCTGTATTTCTAAGCGTGGCATTCAACCTGTTCACGCGAGTGTTTGTCATACCCACACTAGCCGCTATTTGATTAAGCGAGCTACTGGCGTAGTTTTTCATTTGTATGATAAATTCGTATGCGTTCATAAACTTAAAGTTGTGAGGATTCTTTTTCTTTTGTCCTAATAAAATGAAGGTTTTGCACCTCTTCGCACCAATCCAAATCACTCAACTTATGAGGTTTTTTAATGTGCATGTAGTATCTCAAATAGGCATCTAAAAGTCTAAAATCTATGTGTAATTTTTCATTTGATTGCGTAACGTAACCAAAAGACGAGGCGTCATTAATGTCAATAACCGCCTCCTCTAAAGCTTTTTTATGATTGCTACTTTTTGATTTTGAAGTTTCTCAATTGCTTGGTATAATGGAAATCGCAGCGAGGCGTTATCTCTATCTTTAAAGGCCTCGTCCTTTTCAAAGCAAATTCTATCAAACAATTTTTCTTGAGTAACAAAAGGTTTTCCACTTGGGTTTTCCTTTTCTGCAATTTTCAAATCATCACGAGTGATAATCCTGACTTTACAAACTGCCTCACCAATGGTAATAATAGAGTTGTTTTTATCCTTAGTAATTTCCGCCTCATCGAAATTAAAAAACTCTTTAACCTCTTTACGGGCGGGAAAAAAGTAATTATCATCTGTTTTGATTTCGATGTCTCCACCTATAAATAATAAGTTGATCATTTCCTCACCAAAGGCTAAATCACCGCTATTTTGCATTGCAGTAAATGCGCGTTTAAAGTCCTTCATTTTTGGCTCACGCAAATAAGCTGTTTTGTCCTCTACGGGCAAAGCGTAAACGCTACCGTATTTTTCTTTCCATTCTTGAATTTGTGTATCGTCAATTTTTTGCATTGCGTTTGTTGTTGTTTTGTTGTTGTTTAAAAAAAAACCATCCATCTAAGTAACGGGATGGTTTTTACATTTTTTATCAAATTTCTATTGTTGTGATTTCACGTCCAAAAAGATAAAAGGCAGCTCAATAAGCATATTCTTATCGCCTTGTTTCATCGCTTTTTTGTACTCTGTAAATTCGCAAGTTATCAATACGTCGGTAACAGTTGCGCCGCCGTCGTCCGGAACAAATGACCAGATAATATCAAAACTTAATGCTAACAAATCTTTGTTAGGGGCATCTTTAATCATTGCCTCCACTTCGGACTGCCAAAGGTTAATTTTTCCCTCAAAGTCCTTGTTTCCTCGTGCAACTTTGTGGCCTTTTCCGCCACGACCACGTATGACGCTTTTTTCTTGTTTTGCTGTGTATTCTACGTCTTCAATGCCCTCAATGATACGCCCACCGATGGCAATTGAGATGTCATTCCATGAATAATTTTTACTACTATAATTGCTCATACTAATCTAGTTTTGTGGTAAAACCGATGTTTACCGTTATAAAATCGGAGTAGCCGACAGGAAGTAATTTTAAGGATACGTTTACGTTGTTCGTTTGCAAAACGTTTTGATTTTCGTCAATAAACGCCCTCACTCCCGAAAGTTTGCCCGCTTCGACCATGTTCGATTTGATTTGAGCTTCAATAGCATTTTGCCAACCTTTGGTAATAGCGGGGTGTATCGTGCCCGCTTCGGTTACTGGAACTTCATCAGACAATTCTTGCACTAAAGTAGTGTACGCTATTAAAACGCCCTCGTCCATTACCAAGCCTCTAGCCAAACTATTAAAGTCGTCCGTGGGCAATGTCAAGGTTTTATCCCCTGTGAAATAAAAGCCCGATAAATTGGTAAAGCTTCTCATAAAGATGTAGTTCTTTGTGTCGATAGCGTTCCAAGCGGTATCTAATACTGAAACCGCAATTCCATTAGTGAAATACGCCGCAAAAGGTTCTATTGCGCCATCTTTTACACGGCTCAATTTTCTTTGTGTTGGCGTACTTGCCAAACGCCCAAGAGCTAGACCGATGGCCGCCTCTTTTGATCCGTCCGTATTTGCCAATAAAATCGAAACTTTGTTAAAGTTGGTTGTTGCATAATCTTTCAAATCGGCAACTACACCACTAAACTTATTACCTGAAATCAATACTCGAACAGGATAAAAACGGTCAGCAAAGTCTTCCGCTAAGGCTTGTGCCTTTACGGCCGTTAAATGTACATCGGTATCTAAACCTTCCGTGATAGTTTCAGTTGTGCCAGACTTTTTCAAAAGCCCTAAGATTCGAATTTTACCTTTTGCGTCACTCAATAATTTTCGGGCATAATCCTTAGTGACGTCCGCTTGATCTTCCATCGTTACCGTAGAGGCAACTAGCATAATCCATAATTCGGCTCCTTTTTTTGCCTCAGTATAAAATTGAGCAATCTGCTTATATGCAAAATCATTCGTGCCACCTTTTGTAATTCCTAAGTTAATTGCCTCATCTAGTGAAAATATTTGGTAAGAAGTCCCGACCGTTACCTTATTAGCACCCGCAACGGTTACACCCGTCAAAACGAATCCGGGGATCTTCTGAATTTCTGCCTGTGGCAGCCCTAGACCATTGCTAGAGATGTTGAACTTAATATTTGGAATCATATTATTTTAAATGTTTTTAGAAAGAAGATTACACTCGCTCCTATTGCCAATCCAACTAAAAAAGCCCTTATTACGTCAATAAAAGAATACCCCGTTTTTTTAGTGTTATTTTGGGTATCGCTTCGGGCAGTTGTAGTAATTTCCCTTTGTAATTCTTGTTTTATCCGGGCTACAATTGCAAGGCTGTCACATGTCGCCGTGATCGTGACTGTATCGTGTTCAATTCTTATTTTTGCGGTAGCATTACCGTTTTTCTGTGTAAATTTTTTTGGTTTTGAAATGCCGTTTAAACCCGATTTAAACACCAATTCGGTGACGGGAATTTTTAAACTTGTCTCGGTCTTTGGGGTAAAAAGTACAGTATCACGATACGTTTCTTTTTGTAAAATTGAGCTTTCAGTTGTGGAGATTTTATTTTGGCTATCCTGTCGTGTAGAGCGACAGGAGGCCAAAAAACAACATAAACAAACCAATACTAAAACTATTGTCTTATACATCTTTGTGTTTTTAAATTCGGATAAATCCTTTTATGCTTGAAATTTTTCGAGTCCTACGGCAAACGGAATGGCCTTCACGGCTTCCGTCATCGTTTGTGTTACCTTCGATAGTGTGGATAACCAACCCATCTACCTTTTCTACAAATCCAGTATGCCCAATTCCTTTACCAAAATCCATTATAAAAATATCTCCCGCCATTGGTGTAGTACTTTTTAGAGTTGGAGCGAGGGCATTCCATTGGGCTAAAACACCGCCCGTTCTTTTAAGTGGGTTTTGTGTTTTTAATTTGGCGCTGGCTTGTAGCACATTCCAAAAAACAAAAGCCATACACCAAGCAAACCCTTTTCCAAGTCCGACACTTCTTAAATATATTTCAACTTCGGGACCTGAATTACTGCCCTTTGGAATTTCCGTTACGCCTATTTGGCTTTGTGCTGATTGTAATGAGGTGCTTGCTAGTGGTGTCATAAGCTTTAATTAATTTTATAGTGTTTCTTTATAGGCGTTTAAAGCCGTGATTATAGTTTCCGCTTTTTTGTCAGTAGTTTCTAATTTTAGAAAATCAGCCAATTGTTTTAATGGGGCGTAGTTTTCTTTAACCAAACCGTTATTCAAAAGCTCTAATTGTTCGGCAGAAAGTTGAGAGCCATCCCCGGTTAGCCCTTCCTCATCCACAACCTCCATAATATTCACGTTAGCGTGTGGAGTAACATTCTTTTCTTCCAATGTGGTGGCGTGATTGTTGGCAAAAACTAGATTTTCAAATAGAAAACCATCGGAGGTTGAATACACCGTATCTTTTGCGCCAGTTTGCTCAAAATAATTACTTACGGTTAAAGCAATGGCGGTCGCAAGGACTGCCGAAGCCGTTTTTTGTGCTTTTTCCATACTAACTCAAGATTGCTCCTAAATATTTAGGATTGGTTGCACGGATGTTACCCACAAGGGCTCTTTGAGCGAATGAAATTTCGTCGGCCTGCGAAGCTGCGGAGCGAATTGTTTCGTACATCTCAGTATCTCCAAAGCATCTAAATGTTTCGTCGGAGCACCAAGTAAAAGAGCAATTTTTATCACCTACAGCTTTTACAGTTCCGTATGGCTTTTTAGCTCCCGCAGATGTGTACAGTGCCGTTTGATTGTAGTTGTAAATTGTAAAGCCATACATTTTGTTTGTATCTAAGATTTTCTTGTACAAAACTGTATCTTCCTCTTCAATTAGCCCCATGTGCTCCGCCGTCAAACAAATATTCAAATTATCATAGATATCCAAGCCATTGTAGAATGCCTTCATTTTAATGATTGCACTAATAAATTTACCCGTACCTACAGTGATAATTTTATTATTTGCATTATCCAAAGCTGGCGCCCAAGCAAAAGCCGCTCTTTTTCCAAGGTTTTTAGCTAAAGAAACTTTGTGACGATTAGTAATTGAGGCACGTTTATTATACTGCAATTCCACTTCTTGCAAATCTCTGTGGCGGGTTCTATCAGTTGAATACGTTTTTAAAACCACCTCGTTTGGAATATCTGTGATCGTTGCCAACGGCAAATCCGTTTCACTTCCCGCAAAGTAATCTTCATGAACTTCTGGTTCTATACCAGCTTCCGCAAGGTGTAATTTGTTATTTTCTACATACTCGGATTTGTCCGTAGATGCAAAAACAAAACTATTATCAGGGATTGGATTTTCTTGAATTCCTGCAACCCATACTTCTTTTTGTAAAGCCATATCTTTTTTTATAAATGAGATTTTTTAATTATTTACTTTGTATCGCACACCGGTCTGATAATCTTTAGCTAATTGAGCATACTTTGCGGGTTCGTCATCTCTAATTTTTGACAACTTCACGGCATCGTGTTTTTGCAAATAATCAAATGATTCTTCAGGGGTAGTAAGAACATTTCCAGTAGTGCTTCTGCTCGAAAGGATTACTTCCTTAACTGCAGCTTGGTTTCCGTTACCAACATTTTCCGCCTCTTTGTCTCCAATCAATTTGGATAAAATGGCTTTTTGTTCTTCAAAATTGCCGTCAAAAGCTTTGATTTGAGAGTCTTTCAATGCCGTAGGAATCAACCCTAATACGACGGCTTTTTCTACTAAATCCGTAGCAGCTGTTAAACGAATTCCTTTGACTTCCGCTTCAAGTGCAGTAACTTTTGTTTCCGCAGTATCTTTTTCCAATTTGATTTTTGAAATAGTGTCAAGTAACACACTTTCCGACGTATCCGCCGCTTTACCCAATGCAAGGGCAATTGTTTTTAATTCAGGCATATCTTCTTTTTTTATGTTCAATTTATTTAGCTTCACTTCACCACCTTTTTTAGACAACTTTAAGGCGTCGTCATTTCCTCCAATAGGTACAATTGAAATTTCAACTAGTTTACATTTAGTAACAGTTTCATACAATTGTCCTTCCTTTACTAATTCGGGCTCTGATGACGCCGCAATAACGTCGGCGTACATAGAAGCCATACGTATAAAACCGCCGGCCACTTTGTCGGCAATCTTTTTAGAGAATTCGTCATTCTGGTCAAATTCAATTGTTGCGATTAGCTTTTTATCTTGGACAAAAAGTTTGATACAGCGCCCAATCACTTCCCCCCCTTTATTCGTATAAGAATCTCGCTCATGTAAATACAATACAACAGGATTGCGCAAGTATTGAGTGTAGTCAATACCATCTGTTAAAATGCGGTATTTATACTCGTTTACGTTTTCGGTATTAATAACAAAGTCGTGTTGCATTGGCTTTTAAAATTGAATTTGGTAATGATTTCGAGGGCAAAATTGGGGCGGTTTTCGAGTAAAAAAAAACAGCCGTCCAAGGCTTGTATCCTTTTGATACAAAGCTTGTATGAATAAATTACAAGCCTTGATGTTGTTTTTTTTCTATGCCTATTATATGTGGAACTTTGCGCTATGACTGATATAATTTTAGATACAAATGGAGACCTCGCCTTGCAAGATGGCGACTTTGTAGTGGACTTTTCGGGCTACACACACCAAGAGCATATTTTGATAGCTACCAAAGGAGAATTTAAAGAATTTCCCGAGTTGGGTGTTGGCTTAAATCGAATGCTTAGCGACGACGATTACATGCCGTTTTTGATTGACGCCAAGAAAAACTTGGAGCATGATGGTATGAAAATTAATAACATAAAGTTTGAGGAAAACGGAAACCTGAACATTGATGGATACTACAAATAAAGGCAAGGGTAGAATGACCGCTGCTCAAAGCGACTATAAAAAATTACAGGCAAAAGATTTGTTTGTAAAAGGTTTTTCGTTAACCAATATTTCTGAAATTTTGGGGGTTGGTGTAAAAACTTTATCAAATTGGCGTGAACTTCATTTTTGGGAAAATGAAAAAGAGCTTTTTGCGATACGCCCAAGCGAAATCAAAAAACTAATACTTCAGTACGTAATTGACATTAGAGAGGGAAGACAGCCAAAACACAAAGCCGACGACTTAGCCAAAATTTCAGCCGCTTGGGATCGAATGGATGATGACCGAAAAAAGGCCGTACATACAATGGAAAGTTTTGACGGCTTTAGCCAATTTATGGTAGTACAGGCGGGAAACAATACAGGAAAAAAACGTGATGAAATTTTAGAATTATTACAAACAATTCGTGTGTTTTTTGATAAATATGTAAATGAGCTCGTAAGCAATGACTAAGACGGAATTAAAAGAGGCCTTTGAAAGGTATAGTCGAGAGTCCAAAAGAATTCAATTGCTTTCCGGTGCATCCTTATTTAAAGAAACAACGGCCGAACAAGAGGCACGTATTAAACGTCTTTTAAAGCCTGAAAACTATTTGGAATTTTTCGAGTATTACTATGGCGTGAATTCACTTTTAGCCTTAGCGGATGCGCCTTGCGCAAAGTTTCATTTAACAAGTTATTTGGAGCTGTTTAAAAACCCTTTAATCAAACAACAAAGGCGATGGTTTCGTGGTGCCGCAAAGTCCATTCATACTAACGTAGGAAACCTGTGTCACCTCAAAGAAAATAACGAGGTTAATTTTGGTTTAATCATTGGGCGCACTCTTGATGCGGGCAAACTATTACTTTCTGATATTCAAATGCACTTAGAAAGTAATGAACGATATATTAAGGATTTTGGAACACAAATGCAGTACGGCTCTTGGGCAGATGGGCAATTTGAGACCAACGACAAAAAAATGTTTAAAGCTTTGGGGTTGAATCAACCTTTTAGGGGTTTGCGTAATGGGGCTTGGCGACCTGACTTTGCTTCAATGGACGATTTAGAAGACCGAAAGCAAGCCAAAAATATTGACCTAACCAAAGAGAATGTTCAGAAGCTCACGGGTGATTTAGGTAAGGCGGGGCAAAAAGGGCGGTTTCGCCAAGTGATGGCAAATAATTACATCGTGAAAAACGGAATTGTTGATGGCTATGCCGAAAAAAACAAAAAGTCGCCAAACTTAAAAATTAGTACGGTCAACTTATGCGATGATAAATTTAAACCAAGTTGGCCGGAGCGGTACAGCATGCAAGACTGCAAAGACATTGTAAACGATACAGATTATCATACGAGCCAACGTGAGGATTTTAACAATCCCGTAGAAGAAGGGAAACGTATTAAAGCGGAATGGATTCGATATAAAAAAACTCATGGCAATCAAATTTTTGAGGGGTTGATTGAATTTTGGGATTTGTCCTATAAAGATACCGGCGATTTTAAGGCGGGTGGAATTGTATCTATTGAAAAAGGTAGGGCACACGTTTTAGAAATATTCAATCGTCAAGTTAGTTTATCGGAGGCAATGAGCCAACACTATGAATGGCAAAAAAAGTATAATAGCAAAGGAATGTCAATCATTTCGTACTATGATGCCACAGCGGCACAATCTGTAGTTTATGAGCCCGAATGGCTTGTATCTTGTGAAGAAAATAACGCCGTTGGAATCCCAATTGCAGACCATGCGTCAGGAGATAAACACGACAAAATTGACGCCACTTTGACTAACACTTTTCAACGTGGCTTAATCACTTTTGATGAAAAACTAAAGGATACAGATGACATGGACAAGGCAGTGGAGCACATTGTAGCCTTTGAGAAAGGGTGTAAAACGCCTGATGATATTTTAGACGTTTTAGAGCAGTGTGTTCGAAAAGGGAGGCTATTATTTGGCTACTCCCAAAAAGAAGAGAGTAACCAAAAACCCGTAATCGGTCAACGAAAAAAAACTCGTAGGGTATGACACCAAGAAAAGAATTATTCATAAAAACTAAAGCGGTACTTTCAGAATTGTCCGTCTTGGAGTTGGTCGATTTGCAACGCAAACAGTTCAGCATGCCGAAAGAAAACTACCCTACTTACTTTACGGCCGCATTAATTGAAATCAAGTCCATAACGTGGCAAACTATGGTAGAACAAAAACAGGAGGGAAAAGCGACAGTCGACGTGACTTTTTATTGTAAAGACGGTTGGATGGATCAACACGATGGAACTAGCGACCCCGAACACGGATTGATCGAAGTGGATATTATTGATAGCATTGTTGAACAACTCCAAGGATTAAGAGGTGACTCATTTAAACAGTTGGATTTATCCAACGAAGAAAGCATTGACGATTCCTTTGAAATGATGAGTTACAAACTGTCTTTTACAACCACCATTTATCGCCAAATTAATGCCCGTTTTCAAAGTAGAAAAATAAGCGTTCAACCTTCAACACTATAATATGTTTTTAGAAAAAACCGAATTAAAGACCGTTGGTCTTGAAGAAATAATCAATAAAATAATCAATAACGACGATACAATTGTCGAAGAAATCATTGCCGAAAGTATCGATGTGATGAGCGGGTATTTATTTCAATATTTTGATACGGAGGCCATCTTTTCTGTTACTAAAGGCGATCGGAATCTTACAGTATTAAAACACCTCAAAGGTATCGTCCTTTTTGAAATTTATTCTCGTAGAGCTAAGCAATTAAACGAGCTTGCAAAATTACGTTACGATGAGGCGATGTTATGGCTTGAAAAGGTGTCAAAAGGAACTATCAAACCTAACCTACCGCTAAAGCTCATAGATACTGATGGGGACGGAACTCCCGACAGTGAAGTGCCATTTATGAAGTTGGGTAGCCGCAAAAATTATCAAAATGGCTGGTAGTTTAACCGACTTACAAAAACTATTGATAAGAGCTTCAAAAGAGATTCCCGAAAAAGCATTGCGAGTTATTGGAGTAGAGGGCAAAAAGTTTATTGAAAAAAATTTCAGAGACCAGGGCTTTACTGATACTACAACTAAAAAGTGGGAATCAAGAAAAAATGAAGACAAACACGGGCGAAATATTACGCGATATAGAACCAACCGAGTAGGACGATCGGGGAGCTTAAATCGTTACGGTAGTAGAACCACAGATCGCGCAATATTAGTGGGATTTAATACGGGGGGCGACAAACTGAAAAACTCCTTTAAATATATCGTAAGCCAAGGCACAGGCAGGGTTGTTTTTAGAAGTTACAAGCCTTATGCTGCTCGACACAATGAGGGGCTAAAAGGAATGCCGAAACGTCAATTTATTGGTAAATCGGAATATTTAAACCGACAAATTGCAGACAAAATAAAAAGGGAATTAGATTTAACACTACGATAAAAATGGGCTCAAAATATAGAAACATAACCAACATAAAAAGGCAAGTGAGCAAAGTTAATCTTTCGGGTAATGCCATAGGAAAAAAGGTAAGTTTATCAAATGTTGATTCGGGTGACATTACTAAAATAACCAATTTGATGGTTGATGTTATCCGTCGCCAACGTAGATTATGGCGTAAAGAAATTAACGATTGGCAAACCGCGCGATATGCTTATTTTCAATCAGAAATACCTCGTTTCTTTCCGATGCAAGAAGTCTATGACGATATTATGTTGGATGGACATTTAACGGCGGTGACCGAAGACAGAACACTAAGAACCATTAATGAAGATTATATCTTTTCGATTGACGGAATTAAAGACGATAAATTAACGAATTTAATTAAAGATCAAGAGTGGTTCGACTATGTTCTGGATGAGGCGCACAAAACAACCTACAAAGGGGAAGGTTTTTTGTGGATAAAAGACTTTGAAAAAGGAAATATCAAAGAAGTCGAAATGATTGATCGTGGGCAACTAGTACCAGGACAAAAAATACTATTATATGATATCAATGGTACAAAAGGTTTAGACGTGTCTGAGGTGGACGATATTTTGCTGTATGCGAAGTTTTATAGCAATATTGGAATTTTAGAAAAGGCGGCCGTTTATACTATTTTAAAACGTCACTCGTGGGGTTCGTGGGATGAGTTCGAGGAATTATTTGGTGTGCCGATTCGTATTGCTAAAGTTGCGAGCCAAAGCGAAACTGTAAAAAATGAAGTTGCCGGATGGTTGGAAGAAATGGGGAGCGCTCCTTATGGCGTTTTCCCATTAGGTACTGAAATTGATATTAAAGAAAATAGCAAAGCGGATTCGTTTAATGTCTTTTATCAAAAAATACAGGCTTTAGACAAAGAACTTTCGAAATTGATTTTACACCAAACGATGACCACAGAAAACGGGGCAAGCAAAGCTCAAGGAACGGTACACGAAAACACTTTGGAGGAAGTCATTAAAAGCGACAAAAAGAAAATGCTTTCTTTCTTAAATAAGCGGTTGGTTCCCGCCATGCGTAAGTTAGGTTATACTATTCCTGACAATGCCAAAATCACAATTGAAAAAACCAAAGACCCCGAAAAGCAAATTAAAATTGATAGCCAGTTAATGAGCAACGGCTACATTTTAAAACAACAATATGTGGAGGAAGTTTATGGTGTGGAAATCGAAACTATGCCGTCAGGTCAAACGCCATCAATAAAACCCGGTAACGCAAAAAAGCGTTAAGCCTGCTTAAACTGTATTATCGCTCTAATTGTTGTGATACTGAGCATTCGGTTATACAATTAGATAAGCAAGAAGATAATTTAAGCGGGCTTATTGAAAGCTATTTTAGGCAATTGTTTGATGACAGAAATGTATCTGAAGAAAACAAACAAGCCCTTTGGGAATATTATAATACTAATTTAACTAAGGCTTTTGATATAGGGTATAACAACAGTTTGGAGTTTTACGATGCGGATTTAGCACAATCATTGAAAACTGACATCGCGCAATTTTCGGCCTTCAAAGAAACAAGCTTTAGGGCACAACTAGAGGCGGAACTTACAAATGATGGTAAAGTAATACCGTGGTCAGAATTTAAAAAGAAAGCGGCAGAATTGCACGTTAACTATAATCAGCGATGGTTAAAAACTGAATATCACCATACGGTCGCTACCGCAAACAGCGTGGCGAATTGGAAAGCCTATGAAGGCGATGCGGATTTATACCCGAATCTAAAATACAATGCGGTAAACGATGCCCGAACACGCGAAAAACACCGGGCATTAGACGGCTTGATTTTACCAATAAATCACTCATTTTGGCGAACTCATAACGTACCCTTAGATTGGGGGTGTCGTTGTGGTTTAGAACAAACTGACGAAGAGCCAAGCAAAATAATTCCTGAACTGGATATAAAAGGGGCTTTTCAAAACAATGCGGCTTTGAGCGGTAAAGTTTTTGGCGAGATGCCTTATGAAAATGGAATGAGTAACACTCAAATCATAGAATCAAAAGGGAACGCAAAAAAATTCGCCGCAAATAAAGTATTACAGTCGGATAGAAAGGAGCAATTTAAAACTGTTTTTAAGGCCAAAAAAGGGGCAGTTTTAGAGCATCAGCTAATTTCTAAAAATGATGATTATAGGGACATTTTAGGGGTTGCCAAAGCATACGCCCAAAAAGGGAAGATTGCCGAAATGTTGCCCGAAATTTCAGAGCGTGAAAAAACTTTAAGAAGTATTGTGTTTCCAAACTTGCAGTCCAAAAGATCAAATCCGGACTTGAAAATAGGAAATCAATATTTTGACGTAAAAAGGCCAAGCGCTATTAAGAATATTTTAGGAAATGCAAATAAGGCCTCAAAACAGGGGGCAATAGCAGTTATTAGCGACAGCAGATTGGATAAACCTTTGACGGATGCCATTATCCAAGAGAGGGCAAAAGATATTTTTAAGAATAAAAACTACGGCTATGATACTGTTGTATTTTATAGAAATGGAGAGCTAATTGTATTAAATCGAACAGGCGTTTAGTATTACTACTAAACGCCTGAGCTTTGCCCGACCCGCAAGCCTGACTGTGCAAATATACGAACTTTTTTAAATACAATTTAAAAAGTGTTTAAAGTAATTGTAATTGATTGCTTGGAGGTGGTGGAGTATCTCCATATATTCCCTCGTATTTTATGATTGCTTCGACTGTGCGACTGGCTAAAAACATCTTTGTTGCTACTTCATCAATAACGGCGTCAACACGCCACTTCTTATTTTTGGCGTGTAATTCGTAGAATAGTTTGCGAACTTGGTTATTTCTGTCGGCTAAACGTTGGGAGCGTGTCATGAGACAAAAATATAAAATGTTTTAACAAAAAAAAAGTCCAGTTTTTAGCTGGACTTTTTGTTGATATTAATTTTGTTTTTGAGATTGTTCTAAAAGCCAAACAGCATCAGTATTTAATTTTGTGTTAGGCGGCATTTTGTAGTAACCGTATTGGGGTTTATTTGCTAAGACGGTTTGAGTAAATTTAGTAAAATTGAAAGTTTCATCTTTGAATACAGATAAATCAATAGATTTATCATAAATAAAGAAGTGGCTTGTTTGTGTTGGATTTGCCCATTTATTTACGTAAGCTTCAACATCTTGTTTGGTTGCTCCGTCTTCGTACTGTGCAACCCAATACCAAACGCCATTAAACTCAAAAGAGGCAACATCTTGAACTTTGTTTGGGTTACATGATAATAGCATGAATAAAGGTAATAGGAGTATAAGTTTTTTCATTTTATTGTTTTATTATTTTATTCTATTGTTAGGAATCTGATCTAAGGAGATTAATATTGAAAGCCCCAGCGGTGATACTTCTATATTCCCGCTTATACTCACCATAATTAGATCAAGTTTCCTAAGTACTTCTATGCTTTGTTTATTAGTTGAATTCAAGACTACGTCTTTATTATATAACATTAATAATGTAGTAAGGTCATCTTTATTCATCTCTGATAAAGCTTTAATTATATGGTTTGATTCCTTATTTAAACGACGAAGTTCTGATGCGATTATTTCGTAACGTTCTTTATTATCAATTTCCTTCTTTTTTGAACTTTCTACAGTTTTAAGTAAATCATCAATTTGAGCGCTTAAATCTTTGGCCAACACATTGTGGGAGACCATAATTTTTTCCTTGCTTTCTTCTAATACTTTTATTTGGCTTAGATAATCTTCGATCTGTTTATTTCCTGATAATTTGTTTTTCAAATCAAATTCATTATCCGCAATAGCAATTTTTTTCTCTAAAAGATCCCCTTTTAAAAGATAAATTACATGAGTTCTAAGTTTTTTACCGGGAACCAATGCAAAATCAATAATAGCGGAGCAAAAAGGAACAAGAATTGTATAAACTAAAGCTACCATTATAGGAGTAAGAATTGCCCACTTATTACAATACTCACGGTTTATCACAACAATTTTATCTTCAATAGATGCATCAGAAATGAATAGTAAGGCGATCGGTCTCCAGTTATAAATTAAAAAAGATAACAAGAATGCTCCTGAAATTGGTGTCTTTAATCTTTCTCTATTGGTATCTATAAAATCTTTTATTAAATCAGGTATTGTCATTGGTTTGTTTTATAGTCGCAAACATAAGAAAAATAGCAGAACTAAATACATAAATAAAGCAATATGACAGCCACTAATAGAATGAATTCTATCATATCAAGAAACTTTTCTATTCTCTTGGTTTTCTCGCCAATATTGATAATAATTTTAGCTAATCTAATCTCTTCTTTGTCTCTAATATGTTGATATTTGTCGGGCATAATTTCAAAAGTACTTAAGTTATTTCAGGAAGTTTTACGGATTTCCATATCTGAGAGTTTCTTAATTCATCATGTTTCTTTTTTTTAAAGTATATTTGGAAAAACCAAAAAACACTAACTTACACGCTAATGAATGGCAATTTTACTTTTAAGAATATTGGAATCTTATTTACAATTTACTCTGTAATATATGTTTATGTATATTATGGGTTATATGGTATTAATATTTTTTACTACACTGATTTACAAGGGGTTTTAACTCTATTTCTTAGTAACTTAGTTAAAATTTTATTCTTTGGTTCATCTGCCTTAGTGATTTCATCCTTAGTATCAAAAAAAGATGTTGCGTATAAAAACAAAACATTTAATAACGTATCTTTAAAATATACAATATCAATCTTAGTAGCCTTATTTATTATTTTCATCCTTTTATTTGCGGAACTATTATCGGGAACTTCTACACCTATACATGAATTTTCATTACCGCTTACTTTTCTTGTAGGTATTGGTGCTATACATGCTATGGATAGGTTGGACAGATTTATTTATTTTAAGTTTAAGCTAAGAGCTGTTACACTAAAAACTTATTTTTTAGTTTTGTTCATAATGCCGTATTTCATGTGTCAGTTGATTGTTAGCGAAGTCAACTATTATCCCAAAAAAGACCATATATATTTTTGCTATAATGACACTATGTCTGTAGAAACTGGAAAAAAGTTTAATTTATTTTTGATTGGAAAAACGAATGATAATATTTTTATTTATGACAAATCAAAAAACAGAACTCTTGTTTTTGATTTAAGCAACGTAAAAGATTTTAAAATATACGATGTTCCTGCCATGTCTTTTCTTACCAAAGGTGGAGCTGTTATTCCTAATAAAGGGCTGTAAAAAACGGCTTATATAGCCGTTTTTTACGCTTTACTCCAATCGTCATTATAATATTGACGATTAATAAATGTCGATAAATGTGCTATTGCAATTCGAGATTTGATCAAATACTTTTGATAACTCGGAACAGCAAGGAAGCATTTTATTCTATCGGCTTCTTTTAGCTTATTAAAAGCCTTTTCAGAATCAAATTTTGATACTTTGTGGCCATATAAACTCCATAGGTTTTCAAAGTTAATTTCCGGCATAGAAACCGAAATTTCAAAATTGTCTTTTAGGCTTTTAGACATCCAAATCTTTTTCATAATATTTTCGGTTGCCGGAAAATTTGAGCTGGCAAATAACCATACAATTTGCTTTTGTGATAGCTGGCCGTCCAAGACTTCAAAGCTTTTAAGATCTCCCTTTAAATAGTATTTAAACAACCATATAAAGCCATTTACTTTACTTTTAACTGTGTAGGTGGTAAGTTGTTCCATAATCTTTATTTTAACAAATACTTGACTGTTTTAACGTCCTTAAAATTCTTCGATATTTGAATTGCCTCGGCTCTTAATCTTGCCTCAGTTTCAAAAATTGATTCAAGCTTTGTATTAGGTTTTTTGCGCTTTTTATTAATATACATTATACTAGTTTTTGGTTTAAATCATTGATTGTTTTTTGTAGTTGTTGCTTGATATAAATTTCGTTTGCATACTTTATTTGATCTAGTAATAAAAGTTCCAACATATCAGCTTCATGATGCTTTAGTGTGAATTTTACTTTCTTTTTAAAGTCAAACAAATTTGCCTTCATTTTTACTGACCCAAGTTTGCTCTCTAATTTATTTAGCACATCGAGCGCAATTGATAAGGTTGATTTTTCACGTCTTGTTAACGGCGTTGATTTATACACTGGCTGTAGGGCTGATGTAATAATCATGATTCCCTCATTGCTAAGGCTTAAAGTTATTTTCATATTAACATTCTGTTTTAGGTTTTGATAATTGTTTTTTGCATTCTGAGCAAATAATCACGGTAGTTTCACAGGTAACTATAGATTGAAGCACAAGGATTTCAGTTATACTATGTGTACAATTATTTTTGGGCATTTATTTATAGGTTTTAATAATCATTGATTTGAAGCATTCTATAATTTTTGATACTTCCTTAGAGTTCATATTTTTTAAAGGCTTTTTAATTGGTGATTTATCACTCTTTAAAAACTCTGATAATCTGGAAATATCTGCAACTTCACCCCACTTTCCATTTGGGGCTGTCCATTGCAAAGTGCGTAATTGTGAAAGAAGAGTCTTGTGCTGCTGATTGGTTTTATCAAATAAACCCCAATTTTTATTGTTGTCGCCGTTTACTATTTTTTGGAGTTGGACTTTAGGTTTATTATAATCATCAATCGCGGAACCTTCGCCATTAAATACCCTCGGTTTAGTTGACATCATAGGCGTTTAGAATGTGAAAGATTAAAGAATGAAAACCGCTAATTATTAGACCCTTGTTATAGTATCCATCTGAAAAAGATATTTTTAGTGGTGTACACCTTTTATGTATTACATTTAATTCAATGGACTTATCAATAATTGCCTTTTTTAATTCTTTTAATTTGTCGGCTGTGATAAGTGTTGCGGACAAAGAGTTTAAATATTTTTGAAACTCTTCTTGTAATTTGTTTTTCGTGGTGGTGCTGTGGCCTACATAAACGAAGTAATGGGTTGCCTTTTTACTCATATTCCTGATTTTAGTAATTATTGTTATTATTTCTTATTTGTGTGATTTTTTCTGCTCCTGAGGCAGGATTCGAACCTGCGGCCGGCCACTTAAGGCACTCTACCAACTGAGTTACTCAGGAAGCTGAATTAACTAACCTTATGCCCTTTTGGTTTATAGATTGATTTAGTGTGTTTTTTGAAAGCTTTGTTATTGATTACTGCTTTCTCATAATTGCGAAAAGCATTTAGTTCGGTATTGGATAGGTCATGCCTACACGCCCAATTGTTGTATTGGTCTCTGTAAACTTTGTGGCCGTTAACCGTGTATTCTTGGTGATCGATTATTGGTATTATTTCTACGTTCATTGTCCTGTCGTTGTTTAAAATAAATTCTTGATTTGAACCTGATCCACTCAATGTAGGTGGCGATGTCTTTTCTGTTTAACACTATTAACAAAATGGTTAATAGTGTTATAATTGTGTATGGAGCATTCATATTACAGGCTCGAAAAATTTAAACACAAGTTTTGCCACTTGCCATCATCGCCTTTTATCTTGAGTTCGTAACCATAGCCTTTCAGATGGTTTGAGAAAGATTCTTTTATTAGTTTTAAACCCTCTTTCCAACGTGGATCGTCGAATTTATCCTCGTGTTTATATAGATCCATTACACGGCCGTATTCTAAGTCACCGTTAGCGTTTCGCTCTAAGAAACTCATTAGAATTTCGTACATCTTAACGTCACGCTTTTTGATGGCGTCGCCTAGAAACTCTTTTATCAATTCAATCGCTTTAGTACTTCTTTCGTCCCAAACTGGTTCAGTATCACGACGCCGAGTAACTCGCATTGTGTCTTCTGAGTCCGTCACCGAAAAACCACCTTTTGAATTGCTTCTGAGCTTTCCGTATTCTGAAAGTTTTGCGGCTTGGTTATCCATTTCAATATGGCAAAATTGTTTGAACTCTCCCAACTCCCTAAATAAGGCCTTTGCAGTTGTAACGACTTTTAAAATCATTTCGTCACGCCCTTTTTCGTAAGCTACTTTTTCCCTTTCTTCTTTGGCTTTTTCCGCTTTTTTGAGATTAGCAAGCATTACTTCTAATTCTGCCGCTGTATATTGCTTTTCTTGTGTTTCTACTGTACTCATAATTAATTAGTGATTTTGCTTAAAGTGAACTTGATTTTATTTTCAATGTGCGGGGGAACTTTATAAGTTCTAACCTCTAGCATTGTTATTTCGCCGTTTTCGTGCGCTATTTGGCTGAATATTGAGCCTCGCTCTTGATTAATTGCAATTCGCTCGCCAATTGTAAATACTTTGTTTTTTCCATCGCTTAATAGGTCAATTTGTGAGCATTGTTCTAATGCTGTATGTAGATTATTTAGGCGTTGTGGTAGTTGGAATTCTTTCATGTCTTGTAAAAATTATGGTCTTTTAAATGGAGTGTATCTTATTTGTTGGTTTTTGATATGGATTCTTCTTGGAGCTTTCGCAAATCCTTTTCGATTATGATACGGTTATCGTGGTTCGGGTTGTTTTTTAGCCATTGTTCGAGGATGGCTATTTTGTTGGCCTGTTGTTGTGGGGTCATGGGCTAATTTTGATTTAATATTGATGATTCAATTTTGACTCCTTTTACTTTGGTTGTTCGGGGTTTCTCCTGACGTTTTTTAGCGTTTTGCAATAAAATCATAGGGAAGTGTGACATTAGTTTATTAATACACTTGCAATACAGCTCGTCCTTTTCAAACCCTTTTATCTCGGGGTATAAGGCCAACAATATTTTAAACTCTTTTTCCTCTTTTTCTAACTCAGTAATAAACCATTTGTTTACCGGAGCATTTGCGAAAATTTGCTGAAACTCTCTTGTGGTTGTCGTTACGCTTGATGCCCATAATTCCCAAAAAGCAAGGATGAAATCTTCTTTAGTATCTGCTATTGCTAATGCGGTCATTAAGTATTCTAGCGCCGATTCTTGTTGTGTTATTGTTTTGTTCATTGCCTTAGTTTTTTGAAATTTCGCTACCGTGAAATAGCATTGCCGTTTGATCATTTATTGTTAATATTCCTCCCGGGCATCTGCCACCGACAAATGCGGTTAAACCTTCGACCCTGAAATAAACATTACAAAGTTTTTTTGCGAGTTTCGCCATTGCCGTGGTAGGCTCGTTTTTTTCCATGTGTGCCATTATGATAAATAGCGTGTCAGGAAATTGCCTTTTTAATTTTCTTAAAACAGCGGTTTTCAAATCGTCAACGTATGCCGTAGCGTTATCAATGACGACGATTTTCGCACTTTGTCTTTTAGAAAGCATTGCCTCCAGTTCCTCAATTTCTAAGTAATCGTAAAACTTAATTTTGGTATTCTTAAAATCAATTTTCGCTCTTGTGAGGTTCTGCTGAAATGTAAATCCCGTTCCCTCTTCCGCTGATACGTAGTTTAGGTTTTCGAACTTGGTTAAGTACTCCGAGAGTAAAAGGGCAAGTGTGGTTTTTCCGTTTTTTTCGTTACCATATATTACCCAAATTCCTCCCCGTTCTTGCTCCCCTAAAACCCTTTCCCAAATACCAGTGAATCTGAACGTTTTAAACTTTTTGTTTAAGAGTGTTTTAACCGTGATTCCTCTAGCCATCTATGCGCCTATTTTTATTAAGGTTTCTAAATATCGAAGTGTAGTTTCTTTACCAATGCATTTGTTTATGAGCGGCTTTATTTTGGTTTTATCGGGAACATTCGCGCTTGCTACTGCTCCGATTAACTCCGTGTAGTATGCTTGGCGGTCGGCTTTTCCATTTGGTACTAGCTTGATAAATTCGTCAGAAAAACGGCTGAATATTTCGGCGTATCCTACCTTTTGAGCGCTCAAACCTTTGTTTATTTTTCTTCTTAGTCCGTCGGCTCCCATCATGTACCAGCCGCAAGAGCCATCAGTGCCGTTCCAAATTCCTTTCAACTCCAAAAAAGCATCGTATTGTAAGTCACCCGCTTCGTCCAAAATGATTAAAGGGCGTTCTAAAGTGGTGATGTAATATTTTACATTTTCAAGGATTTCGTTATATTTACCGTGGTTATCAATACCAATTGTTTTGGCTAAAAGCTTAATGAATTGTTGTTTCGATTTCGCCTGAGAACAATCAACATAAAAAGTGTTTTTCATTTTACGGATGATGTGCTTTGTGCAAAATGTTTTCCCGATTCCACAATCATCTACTAAAACCATCGAACGGCTCAACTCTTTGCAAAAACTTAAGTTGTCTTCTATTTCACTATATACTGAGGTGCGAGCTACTTTCCAGTTGTCCTCAAAAACTTTTACTTGTAATTGTCGACCGATAGTAATCCAAGCCGTATCACTTAGTACTTTTTCGATTTCTCCTTTTTTAATTCTGCTAAAGATGGCATTGTTTATTCCTAAACTTTTAGAAAAGTCGGCATCTGAACCGCCGTAATTTCCACGTTTTTCTAAAATTGCAATTCTTACTTTTTCTTTAAATTCTGTGGTTAAGTTCATCCTTGTTTTTTTAATAGGTTAAAAATTAGATCGCCATCCTGACGTATTATTCTGCTTGGGTTTGTATATTAAATTATCTTCCTCGTCATCGGCGAATACTTCAACAAGTTCCTCACGTGGCTCGTAACGTTTGAGGTTTGGCATTCGGAAATTAGAGTTAACCGTTTTTGGGGTATTGTCCACAATGGCTATTTTTTCTATTTTGCTACGCTGGCGTTTTTCAAAGGCATCAACTGAGGCAACATAAGCACTTTGTAATTTCAGAGCCTCATCGTGCGAATCGTCCGTTCTTTCGTTTTTCGCTCTATTGTATCGCGGCATTTCCATTACTTCGCAAATCACGCGGTTGTTTAAATAAACCAAAGCCTTCAAAACTTGGCCGTCGTTTCCGTCTAGCCAATACACGTCAAACTCTTTTCCCTCGATGACTCTCATTTTTTGAATAAGAGCCTCACCAGTTAAAATCTTTCCGTCCTCCGCTATGGCTCTTTTTTGGCTTTGTAGTCTGATATATCCTACATTGCACGAAGTCGTTGTTTTGTGCCCGATAACGGGTAAAATTGCTTCCCAGTTGGTCGGCTTTAAGTTAGGGTCTTGACGCTGCTCGAAATAATCCCATTTACTTAAACCGTTTTCCTCAGGATGTGGCATGTTATTGTATTGCTCTAGCTCAAGTAATCGCTCGTTTATTAAAATGTCATACGGAATAACCTCTTTTTTTGCACCGCTCAATTGGTTGGCCTCGCTTTTTGCCGTTGGTCTCGCCAACCATCCTGATGCCCCCTTTTCCATTTCGTAACGAAGCTTACCGTTTATGCGCTCAATGTATTTTCCTCGCGCATTGTTGGCCTCGATTTTTACTTCTTGGAACATTGCCCCGGGGCGTAGCAAATTGTCCTTAAAACTGCTGTTTAATGAGCTTTCACACTCTAACTCAAAAGGCAAACAGAATCCCCATTCGGTATAGTTTCGAACCATTTGACGGTAGAAATCAACAATAATTCCCTCTTTTGTTTTTCCCCAAACTACTGTGGTGATGGCGCGAGAGGCAATATCAACACCGAGGTAGAACCAAGCTCGATCGCCTTTGGTATTGTAAACAAATGGTGGTTGGCGGTCATCAATCGAAATAATAGATCCGGCTAACTCCGGTAAGTCCATTTGATGGTGTGGTTTGAAGTTCCCCATATACACCTGACGGTCTCCACTTCTTGCCTTATGGGTTGCCAGCTTGTTTTCCCATTTGTTTATATAACTAATAATGCAACCTTTTGATAATGCCTTAAAATCTTTTGGGTCATACAGCTCGCCCGTATTCTCATTGTACACTTCCGCATAGTTGTTCAGAAAAGCGTCGTAACTTTTAGCTACCTCCGTTGGCGTGGGCTTATGTAATTGATTTTTAAACAAACCATTGAAAATCATTTCTGTTTTATCATCTACCTTACGAGCGTTGTTAATTCTGCCTCCCTCAGGGTCTTTGATTAATGGGAAATACAAATCGTCTTTGCATTCTTTTAAAAGCTTTTTAAACTGCTTTTCACTTGTGGGTAGGTTGTGTGTTACTTCGTGTTTAATTTTTAGCGTATTATTGAAATTTTCGACATCCTTGACCACAGTTGCAACAATTCCGCGAAGTGATCCCTTTAATTTAATGCGCTCCTGTGTGCGAGCCTGTTCTAATTTGATCGAGGCTTTCATAACTGAGGCGTTAATAATGTATCGCTCCTGTTCGTCGGATTCCAATTTGTTTCCCGCACGTTTAAATCGGGAATAATAGCGAACTGCGTCAGCGTCAAACTCAAAGAAAGTTTCTAAAGGATTATCCACACGCCTCGGGTCACCAAGTGCGTCTTGAATGTGTGGCTTAAGGCTGTCGAAGTCAAGGAGCAACTTTCTACCGTTACCTCCAATTTGTAGGCGCTTTATCCCGAAGGGCTTTTCCTCGTAACGTTTTATTTCTTTTTGCAATGATCCAAGAGTGTTCCAAAAACTCGGGACTAACTCTTCTGATTCAACTGCAATAATGTTGTTTGAATATTGATAGGGCATATTATTCTAAGGTTTTATTGATAAAGTTTTGAACCGTTGTTTCGTTCTCCTTTACCATTTTGCTATAATCTTTTTTAATTATATCAGGCGTTAAACCTTTTACCGTTCCGTTTATACTTTGACGGATATAATATTTTGAAACGCCATATTTTAAAAACAACGCCTCTAAAATATTTGAATCGTAGGATTTGTAAATTTTTGTCTTACTTTTGCTCATCGTCTTGTTTGTTTTAAATATTGAAACAAAGATATAAACTTGTTTAGATTAAACGATATAAAATATAAACTTTTTTACATTAAATTTTTTATATGTCTGAATTAGAGAGAATTAAAATAGCCGTTAAAACATTGATAAGTTTAGGTATAGGCAAGAATCAGGAGGAAATCGGTAAACTAATGGGGTACAAAAGCAAGTCTTCATTTTCACAAGTACTTAATGAAAAAGTGCCGTTACCCGGGGAATTCGTGACTAAACTTTGTAAATTGAGCGACCGTTTAGAAAAAAACTGGGTTACTACTGGAAAAGGTAATGTTTTAAAAAGCGACAATGAAAATAAACAAGTTAATATGAGAAGTAACTCAGATAGGACTAATTTATCAGAGTCAAATGATGATAATTTAATAAAAGAAAAAGGAATACCGCTTATACCGATAGATGCAATGGCAGGATATGGCGCGGGAGATATTCAAGTTATGGAGTACGAAACAGAACGTTTTATAGTTCCCACTTTTAAGGGATCAGATTATTTAATCAATGTCCGGGGTAGCTCAATGTATCCAAAATACAACAGTGGCGATATTGTAGCATGCAAACATTTGCCTTTAGATACTTTCTTTCAGTGGAACAAAGTTTACGTATTAGATACCGTTCAGGGAGTTCTAATAAAACGTATTTGTAAGTCTGAAAATGAAGAATATATCACAATCGTAAGTGATAATAAAAATTACGACCCTTTCGAGCTACATAAATCTGATATTAGATCAATTGCAATAGTAACTGGAGTAATAAGACTTGAATAGTAGTTTTTTTTACAATCCTTTCTACTTATGCCTTGTTAATGCATTGATTAATAGTGATTTTTACGCTTTTCAATGAGATTAACTTTATTATTAAATGCCGTGAGTTTATCTTTTTAATGCAGAAAACAAATATAAACTACAAAAACAAGAATGTAAACTTGTTTATATTTTATAGATTTTGTCCACCCAACTGTCCACCCAACTGTCTATGCAAAATAATAAATCAATTTTTCTACTTATTTAAATCGTTCGGTTTTTTCCATAAAAAAACCACCATATTGGTGGTTAAATTATGTTTAAAAATGCCTTAAAGGCTAATAAAGGCGGCGTTTTTGCCTATATTTGTGATTGCCCGGTACTTTCTTAAGTACCCCCAGTAATTAAGCGTTATTTAAGAAGTATTTAAAAGGCAATTATTATCATTTAATTGGAACTTTTGTTTTTGACCAATTTTCTACTTTATTTGATGTAAAGTGTTGATTTTATTGGGTTTTTCGACCTTTTTTATAATGTATTAATTTAGAACTATTGTTTAATAGCCCTTACGTTTTTCTTAGAAAAAAAATGTAATTTAAATTCCGGCACCTCTAAGGCAAGTTCCAAATCCCAAAAAACTTCTTAAAAAAGTTAAATTAGCGTTATAGGAATCATAAAACTGAACCTCAGAACCAGCAAAGTAGCTTTTCACTTTTCTTTATTATTTATATTTGAGACACAAAATTCAAATGAAAAAGAAAATGCCACAAATAAGATTTTATCCAAACGAAGAATTCAAAGAAATAGAAATAAACGCCTCATTACAACTTAGATATGCCATTTCGAACAGAGGCCGATTAATTAGCTTTATAGACGAAATGGAAAATGGTCGTCTCTTAAAAGGAGGCCTGAGCGACGGCTACCCTACTTTTAGATTTAAAGTCAAAAAAGACGACAAAATTATCAACAAATACCTGTTTTTGTATAAGCTGGTTGCGCATTATTTCATTCCAAAAGAATCAGAAGAGCAAACCTATGTTTTGCACTTAGACTACAACAGAAGCAACGACGACAGCAATAATTTATGTTGGGCGACGAAACCCGAAATGATGGCACACAGTCGTAAAAGCCCACGTGTAATTCAGGCCAAAAAGAATCTGATCGAGCACAACTTAAAAGCCGATGGAAGAAAATTGACCACTACAAAAGTCATGTTAATCAAAAAAATTCTGGCCAGACCCGAGCAAAAAACACGTCTGAAAATGATCGCAAAACAGTTTGGTGTAAGCGAAATGCAAATCAGAAGAATCGCCAGCGGTGAGAACTGGGGACATATCAAGGTCTAGTTTTTTTGTCTTTTTTACCGTGAAATGTAAATTGTAAAATGTGATACCCCTAACTGTCAGACTGAGCGGAGTCGAAGAGCTTATAACCACAAAAGAGCTTCGACTTCGCTCAGCTTGGCAAACGATACCATTCAACATCTGATACTATACTGTACACAACTCCCCTTCATTAAGATTCCCATTTCACGTCAACCATTTCACAAATCACAATTCACATTTTACCTTTATAGTCCTTTTTTTAAAATAAATCCTTAAATTCGCAATCACAAATAACAAAGAAATTGAAAATGAGTTTCGGATCTATAAAACTTCATTTTCGGTAGTACTATTAAAAGCAAAAAAAATGAAATACGACGTTATTGTTTTAGGAAGTGGTCCTGGTGGATATGTAACAGCTATTAGAGCTTCACAATTAGGTTTTAAAGTAGCGGTAGTTGAAAAAGAAAACTTAGGTGGTGTATGTTTAAACTGGGGATGTATCCCAACAAAAGCATTATTAAAATCGGCTCAGGTTTTTGATTATTTGAAACATGCTTCAGACTACGGATTAAAAGTTACTGAATTCGACAAAGACTTCCCAGCAGTGGTACAACGTAGTCGTAATGTTGCAGACGGAATGAGCAAAGGAGTTCAGTTTCTAATGAAAAAGAACAAAATTGACGTTATCGAAGGTTTTGGAAAACTAAAACCAGGGAAAAAACTGGACGTTACAGACAAAGACAATAAAGTTACCGAATATAGTGCAGATCATATTATTATTGCTACAGGAGCACGTTCTCGTGAGTTACCAAACTTACCACAAGATGGTGTAAAAGTAATTGGATACCGTCAGGCAATGACCTTACCAACACAACCAAAATCTATGATCATTGTAGGTTCAGGAGCCATTGGTGTTGAATTTGCACATTTCTACAACTCAATGGGAACAGATGTTACTATTGTAGAATTTATGCCAAATGTAGTACCGGTAGAAGACGAAGATATTTCAAAACAATTTGAAAGATCTTTGAAAAAAGCAGGTATCAAAGTAATGACTAATTCTTCTGTAGAAAAATTAGATACTACAGGTGCTGGTGTAAAAGCAACAGTAAAAACAGCTAAAGGAGAAGAAATCCTTGAAGCAGACATCGTACTTTCTGCAGTTGGAATTAAAACAAACATCGAAAACATCGGATTAGAAGAAGTTGGTATTGCTGTAGACCGTGATAAAATTCTGGTAAACGCTTACAACCAAACTAATATCCCTGGTTACTACGCAATTGGAGACGTTACTCCGGGACAAGCTTTAGCTCACGTAGCTTCTGCTGAAGGAATCAACTGTGTGGAGAAAATTGCAGGTTTACACGTAGACCCAATTGACTACGGAAACGTTCCGGGTTGTACTTACGCAACTCCAGAAATCGCTTCTGTTGGTTTGACTGAAAAACAAGCAAAAGAAAAAGGATACGAATTAAAAATTGGTAAATTCCCGTTCTCTGCTTCAGGTAAAGCAAAAGCTTCCGGTAATTCAGACGGATTTGTAAAAGTAATCTTCGATGCTAAATACGGAGAATGGTTAGGATGTCACATGATTGGTGCCGGAGTTACAGATATGATTGCTGAGGCAGTTGTAGCTCGTAAACTGGAAACTACAGGTCACGAAATCTTAAAATCTATTCACCCTCACCCAACAATGAGTGAGGCGGTTATGGAAGCTGTTGCAGATGCATACGGCGAAGTAATTCACTTGTAAAAATACCTGCGTCAGAATGGACGCCGGTTATATATAATTTTCAATTAAAAATCCGATTTGTGTAAAGCAGATCGGATTTTTTTTCTGTCGTTTGTTTTAAACCGCAAGGGTCGCAAAGATTTTTTTGATATGCGAGCCTTTATAAAAACGCAAAGTTCGCAAAGCTTTGTCTAAAAAACTTTGCGAACTTTGCGTAAACCCCTGCGCACTTAGCAGTTAAAAAGATTCCTGTTAAGAAGACTTTGTAATTTCAAAATTTGTGTTTAACGGGAAAATATCGCACCTTTAATTTCCAGCCACAACTAGCCTTAAAACAGTAATGATTAAATTGTTCGAGAAAAAAAAATCATCTCAATAAAAACATATCAATAAATGAAAATTAAATATTCTATTTTATCAGGATTAATCTTTGCAATTATTATGTTTACTTACCTTGCGTACACTGTCAAAATAGACATTGCAATTATTGTTAGTGTCTTTATTTTAGTACTCTCACCTATTCTTTTTTACTTCAAAATATTTTCAAAAATTGATTTCTCAATTAAATTTCAAGACATTGACAAACAACTCGTAATTTATCACGGAATGACAAATCATTTTAAAGATGGTATAGCAGTTGGAGGAACACTTTACCTAATGAGTGACAGGCTAATTTTTCAAACCAATTTAATAAACTACATAAAACGACATGAACAAATTATACTTCTAAATCAAATCGAAGTAGTTGAATTTGTTAAGACAATGGGTTTGGTAAGTAATGGAATACTCATAAAAAATAAAAATAGTCAAGAAGAACAATTTGTCGTTAACAAAAGAGAAGTTTGGAAAGAGCACATTGAAAAATATTTAGTTTCGGATAGTAGGCATTAAAAAATAGAGCGCTAACAACCGTTAGTAATCATCAACCCAAACTTAGACACAAAACCTCCGTGAGAAAAAATATAAAAATAGGATTTTCGGAGATTGGCGGAATCTACATTGGAGAAGACATTCAAACTGAGCAGCACTTGCATCATGCTATTACCATAGCCGTTTCGTTTTCAGAAAAATTTCACTTTGAATCCGGACAACAGAGTGTTTTTTGTTCAGGAATAATTATTCAACCCAATGCCATTCGAAAATTCATCAATCCGTATAAGAGTTATGTTGCTTTTATTCATATTGATCCGTTTTGTAGTCAGGGATTCAATCTGACAGACAAAAGCGAAACTTTCAAAGAACTATCTCCTTCTCAAACACAAAACATCCTTGAAATCTTAAGGAACTGGTTTTCTGTCAATGAAAATAATGAGAAACTAACCGAAGAATTAATTGTCCAAATTGCTGCGAAAATCGGAATAATATCCAACACAGTTAAAATGGATTCACGAATTGTACAAGCTATTGATTTAATTCGGAAATCAGAAAAAAGTACTCTCAAGCATGTTGCAGCATCAAACAATTTATCTACTTACCGACTCTCCCATCTTTTTAAAGAACAAACCGGAATGTCGTTTAGAGAATTTGTATTGTATTCCAAATTGATAAAATCTTTAAAAGCGATATGCGACAATCAGAATTTCACACAATCTTCCTACTCAGGCGGGTTTTCTGATCAGGCACATTTTACAAGAACTTATTTTAAAGCTTTTGGCATTTTACCTTCGCGAAGTGTAAAATAGCAACTCCGTTCAATTTTTTGGTCTAACTAATGTCAATCTTTGGCAAAACATAAAATATGAAAACATTAGTTGCTTATTTCACCATTAAAGGCAGAACAGAAGAAGCCTTAGAATTTTACGAAGAATCTTTTAACGGAAAAACAACGTTTGTACAACGGTTCTCTGAAACACCTTATCAAGTTTCGGATAGCTACAAAAACAAAATTGCTCACGCCGAATTTAAAGCCGAAAATATTCATTTTTATATCTCAGACGGATTTGAAAAAGAGGATGTAAATTATGGAAATGGTATCGGAATCACTATAAATTTTGACAATCCCGTTGAACATAAATCGGTATTCGAAAAACTAAAAGTTGACGGGAATATTACTTCTGACTTTTTTGAAACGACCATCGAAACCAATTTGGTTTGTGTACTGGATAAGTTTGGAATACATTGGTATCTGAACTACATAAAGGTATAAATAATCTGTCACCAACAGCCACAGGATGAGATTGGAGTTGCAATGAAATTAGCATTTTTATTCCTATATTCGTTGTAGCGAAAATATTCGGCTTCGAGATCTCCAACCTCGCCTGGTACTGAAACGAAAGTCGTACGCACTTATAAGCAACGAATATTACGGCTAATTATATCATTATTTGAAAAAGAAAAACCATGAAATTTAATACATTACTTCCAAAAGAATTAGCCCCCTATTATAATGAGGAATTAAAAAAATATCAAATTGAATATACTGCCAATAATTTAAAAGCTGCCTGGAATCATCTGGAAAGAGCCCATATTATAGGGCAAAAGTTTCCGATTTCGCATACTTATGTACACTGGAAGATGTTACGATTCGGATTCAAAATAAAAAGTAAAAAAGAAATTCTTGGGCAAATTCCTCGTCTGATCTTTGGTGGTGTAAAATCATTTGTAGGTAAAATTCCCACAGGAAATCTCGGAGGTGCCAATGTCCCTCCTTTAAAATCTTTTCCAATTGAAGAAGAAATAAAAAATATATTCCATAAAGCTGGTGTAAGCTATAATTGAGATTATAGCGAGAAAAGATCATACAAAACCGTAGGTAAGATTAGCATTTTAGACTTAATCTGAAGAGAATTTTGTATTTCAAAAACTTGTTTTTAAAGTAAAATATCGCATCTTTAATCCCCAAAAGCACTAATTACCAAAACAGTAGCAACGGGTACACCCCACAACACGTTAAAATTGAGCAACCAAAAACATAAAATGAATGAGACATTTATTTTTAATCTTTTTACTTACACTGACAAGTTTAACAACAGTTTTTGCGCAACAAACCAATCCTGCTGATACTATATACCGTATTCAGGACAGCGTTTTAATACCTACAAAGAGCGGAATCCCAATCTCGGCAATTATAGTTCGTAAAAAAGCAAATGTTCAACCATTACCTGCTGTGCTTTTTTACACGACCTATTATCAGGGAGCCGGTGATGCTATTCTTGGCAAAAGATCTGCCGACAAAGATTATGTCGGAATTGTCGCTTACGCCCGTGGTATCAGAGGCGACCTCAAGAACTATGTGCCCTACGAACACGAAGGAACGGACATCTATGACATTATAGATTGGATTAGTAAACAATCATGGTGTGACGGAAAAGTTGGAATGTTGGGAGGCAGTTATACCGGTTTTTCGCAATGGGCAACCGCAAAAAACATTCATCCCGCACTTAAAACCATTGTGCCACAAGTAGCAATAATGCCCGGTTTTGATGTACCAATGGAGAATAATGTTCAAAGTAATATCGCATTAAACTGGCCCTATCAAAATATATACAAATCGCAGGGCATAAGCAAAAATTTGCCTTTTGAATGGTTTGAAAAAGGAAGTTCCTACAGGAGTTTAGACAGTTTAGCCGGGATTCCAAATCCTATGTTTCAAAAATGGCTGCAACATCCTGCTTATGATGCCTATTGGAAATCAGTAGTACCAACACCACAGGAATACGCCAAAATAAACATTCCGGTTTTATCTACAACCGGATATTATGATGGTGCTCAGATTAGTTCTTTACAATACTTCAAACGGCACAACCAATACAACAAAAATGCCAACCATTATCTTGTAATTGGTCCTTATGACCATTGGAGCGGACAACGAAAAGCAACTCCAAATCTAATGGGCTACGAAATAGACAACGTTGCCAACATTAGCATGGGGGATCTTGCTTATGAATGGCTTGATTATATTCTAAAAAACAAACCCAAACCCGATCTGTTAAAAGACAAAGTCAACTTTCAGTTAATGGGGAAAAACGAATGGAAACACGTTCCTTCTTTAAATAAAATAAATAACGACACCCTAAAATTGTATCTCAACACTAAAACTTTGACAGCCAAAAAACCAAAACAGAAAGGTTTTGAAATTCAAACTGTTGATTTTAAAGATCGTGAAAATCAAAACAACTACTACACACCCAAAATTATTATTGATACACTAGATGTAAGCGGTGCTTTGGTTTTTAAAACAGACCCTTTTGAGAAAGAATTTTCAATAAATGGCTCCTTTCTTGGCAATTTTTATGCAACTATCAATAAAAAAGACATGGATGTTTCGTTGGCTTTATACGAGATACTCCCAAACGGAAAATATTTTTACTTAACGCGATATGTCGGCAGAGCCAGTTACGCAAAAGACAACGCCAAACGACAATTGTTAGAACCCGGCAAAAAAGAAAGCATTCCTGTCAACAACACCCGATTTATAAGCAAGCAAATTAGTAAAGGTAGTCAGCTTTTAATCTTGGTAAACATCAACAAACACCCATTTGAGATTATAAATTACGGCTCAGGAAAAGAAGTCGTGGACGAAACTATAAAGGATGCTGGCGAACCGTTACAGATAAAATGGCATAACGACAGTTTTATAAAAATTCCGATATGGAAAAACTAATTCGACTAATAATATATTGCCTGCGCCTAACTGTCATTTAGCAAAAGAAATGTAAGTTTTCAAATTTAACAGAAAACTCCCTTCATTTATTCCTTAGACCTACTAAACGCTATATCATTTTGGACCACTTAAAAAGTCACCCATGAAAACTGAAATATTAATACCAATTTTCTTTTCCCCCATAGTGGGCGCAATCATCGGCTTTGTGTTTTCACAATTAGGCATTAGTGGAAAAACAAAAATAGTTGAGTATTATTTGAAAAGAGTCGAACTAATTGAAAAATTACTTTTGAATAAAGAAATTAAACTTGATAAATCCGTTCTAAAAGATGAACTTAACGAAATAATAACATATGTCAGTTTATCGTCTATAAAAAATAATGAAATAGCAAAAATAGATTTCGCAAAACGCCCTTGGTATAAAAAAATTATTCATCTTCCGCAAATAACAACGATTACAGGTAAAGTTGCATCGTTTATTTTTTATCTATATGGATCTATAGGACTAATATATATTCCTATAATTATATCATTAATTTTCAATAAGAGAAAAGAATTAATAGTGGTTCTTATAACTACGTGTTTAACATTTCTAGTTGCTTTTTTATGTAGACTTTGGGTTATCAGAATAGCATATAGAGAGGCTATTCTTCAAAAAGCAAAAAAAGAACTTTTCCTAAATAATGAATTATTAGAAACACCTCAATGATACGTGACACAACAGCTATTTGACCGAATTAGAATTTTAATACCTAATTATTCTTTTCGTACTACAAAATATTCTCCTTCAAAACTCTAAATTCCACAAAGTAAAAACACGTTAGATCGCACATTTATAAAGTCCTCAATAAAAAAGCTCAAAAACAACTACGAAACTTAAAAAAATGCCCCCAATAAAAAAAATAATTTACTCCTTCCTCTTTCTTTTCAGTTTATCATTGATCGGACAAAATAACGATTCCAAAAAAGACTACAGAATTGAAATAATAACCATTGAGAAAAATACAAAAGACACTATAATAGGGTCATTTTTCGAAATATACTCCGGTAATAAAAGAATCAAAGCAGAATGTTGCACCAATTTTGATGGCATTGACATTTTCACTCTTAACCCAAAAGACATCGTCAAGAATCGTATTGACATAAAAGTTTATGGTCTAAAGTGTAAACCTTATAAAAAGAAGTTTTCGATTAAAGACGATCTGAAAACCACAATTTACCTCAAATACGGAAAAACCGATTACAACAATCCCAAAGAAGACTTTGACAGGATGTACAAAAAGTTAAAAATACAACCCGAACCTATTGAATGTGGGACAGTTGAATAAAACAAAATCAAACTTCCTCACTTTTTTATAGTTTTCAAAACCCTTTATAATGAAATACAGAAAGTACATCGCAACGACATTTTTATTTGTTTTTCTCTATCTGTTCTTCACTTCCACTTTCTTGGAAAATCTCTGGGGATGCCTAATTGATCCCAATTACTACATCCCAAAACAATCCAATGTGTTTGTTTTTAATAGTATAGTTATGGAAAACGGTTCTAGTGATGCATGGATTTATGGAGAAGACGACACTAATTATTACTATAATGCAGGAATTAAAAAAGAAGAAATAATTGCGATCTCTAAGGAACAATCCAAAAAATGTCTGGATTTTAATCTCCGAAATATCAATTCTTGGTGTTTATAACCCATTGTTGTAGTAGAGATGCACAGTAGAGATGCAGATAGAGATGCACAGCAGTGCATCTCTACAATTATTTAATTATATTTTTCTCATATAATTCATCAAATATCAACTGATCAACCAATGAGGAATTTGCTTTGTCTTTAAATTCTAACCAAGCAAAACTTTCTATTTCATTACTGGCTTTCAATTCACCAACATAGTCAGCAAAATAACAAATCATACGTACATTTACACCTTCCGCATGTCCGTGTGCAGGCGCTTCAAAAGTGCCAAAAAACTGAATAGTATCATCATTCAATGTAACATTAAGTTCTTCTTCAATCTCTCTTTTTAAACAATCAATATCTGATTCGTTAGGTTCTCTCTTTCCACCAGGGAAAAAAAATGCGTTTTTATTCTTTGAGATGGTACTCAGAACCTTGTGATCATTTACGTGAATCAAAGCCACTTTGTCAATAAAATCAGGCATACTATAAAATTAAATTTGACCTCAAATATACTATTAATTAAAAAAAACGCTAAATGAGAAACAGTATTTTAATACGATTTATTCTTCTTTTCTCGTTCACTAGGCTTCTATGATTCCATTTACTTCTATCACAATCTTCTATGAAGTTCGTTGCTCCTTTTTTCTAATACCAGTCCTGCTCTGCGAAATCAGCGAAGAAGAAATAATTGCTGCATCTCAAAAAAAAAATTAAAAAATACTCCGATTTTAGTGCCTTATAAAAAATCGAATATAAATTAATTTTTAACAGTTATTGACAGACCTAATTACAATAATAAAATGCTAATTTTGCGGCACCCAAATTAACTACACCTCATGAAAAAAATTTTAATTCTTGTAATTTCTTTAGTTTTCCCTTATGTTCTGTTTGCTCAGACGAAAACGCAAAATGTTTTTTCAAAATCATACAATTATGTAAATGACTTTGAAAAAATTCTGACTCCAAAACAAATAGAAAATCTCAATAACGTTCTAAAAAAAGGGGAAACAAAATCAACTCATAAAATTATAATTGTAACCACTTCTTCCCTAAACCCTTACTCAAACATCTCCGATTATACGCTGGATTTGGACAAATATCTAATCAATGACTTAAAGGTAAATGCTTCCATTTTAATTATCATGAGTGAAAAATTGAGACAAATGCGAATTCAGGGTGTTAACAAACTACACAGCAAGATTTCCGACAAAGAAATAGAAGAAATCGCAGCCAATTTTGTAGTTCCTGAATTAAAAAAGGGAAATTATTACAAAGGTCTGGAAGATGGAATAGCACAAATATTAAAAAAAATAGAATAAACTTACTTCAATTACAGAACTGTACACCTATTAAATTGTCAGTAATTTTCAATCTCAAAAATCCGGTCTGTCTTCACAAACCGGATTTTTTTTGATTCTATTAAATCTTCCTAAAAAACAACAAATAGTAACGATTTGGTATCAAATTGCAACTTGATATCTAATAATAATATCCTACTTTTACGACTCCCAAAAACCAAATCTACCCATGAAAAAAATATTTTTCATCATTACACTTTCTGTAATTTTTTTCAACAATTCATTGGCTCAGTCAAAAACAGAAGCGCAAAATATCTTCGCAAAATCCTATGATTATGTAAATGACTTCGAAAAAATTCTGACTTCAAAACAAGTAGAAACTTTAAAAGAAGCCTTAAAATCCTGTGACACAAAAACCAACAATAAAATACTGATTATAACCACCCCTACATTAGGTTCCTACACAGAACTTGCCGATTATTCTTTAGAACTCGACAAATATTTGAATACCAATTTAAAGATAGATGCTTCTATTTTGCTCGTAATAAGCAAACAATTGAGACAAATACAAATTCGCGGAGTAGAAAAGTTACGCAACAAACTTAGTGACAAAGAAGTAGAAATAATCCTCTCTACTTTTGTCATTCCTGAACTAAAAAAAGGAGATTATTTTAAAGGGCTGCAAGAAGGAACAATTCAGATTATAAAAAAGCTGGAATTATAAGCCGTTAGCGGTAAAACACTGAAATCAAAAACTGATTAGTTAAAATATATTTTTTACAGCAAAAATCTGATTTTTTCAAATATACGATATCATTAAAAAAAATTGAGCTTTTACTCATCTCAAATCTAAAGAGAAACACATTAAGCGAAATATACTCTAAAATGCATCAAATAAAAATTCTATTACTTATTCTTCTTTTTTATATTTCTCACACTGTTACTGCTCAAGCTGAGAAAATATCGGGAAAACTTGTAATGAACTATAATTCGCAAAAAATTGATCTACCCAAAAAAATATATGCCATTCTAAAATATAAAAATAAAAAAGACAGCATCTTACTTAGTGATACATTTGAATTTGAGTTTAATAATTTACCTAAGGATACTTTTAAGCTTTCTTTCTCAATTAGGAACTATCCAATAAATAAGCTTTATATCATACGACCAAAAGATACTGAAAATTATAAAATTGAAATCCCCTTTACGCCAGTTTGTCCGTACACCACATCAAAGAGAAAACACAAATGTCCAACATGCAAAAAGAGAAATCAAGTTATACCTATTACCTATGGTTTCGTAGTTGGGATAAAATTTATCAATAAAGATAGCCATGAAGTTGACAGAAAAGGAAAAAAAATAAAACCTAAAAAAAACTCCTCCTTTCCCGGAGGATGTGTTATAACAGATTGTCAACCGAATTGGTATTGCGAAAGAGATCAAACAAAATTCTAAATAATGGAGAAACATTATACGTTTTAAAATCGCTTAAAACCATTCCACCACCAACCACATCCAAAACAAAACAATTCCTGTTTTAAATTGTTAAAATCCAAAATACCAATCATAGTTGACACAGCAAAAAATCGTGTCACAAATTGACAATTCCAACGATATAAAATCAGTCTTTTTTTAACTTTTTTAAGTAAGAGTTATCAAATGTTAATTTTAAAAATATTTCATTTTAACAAGAAACATTTGCAGTACGTTTGTAGTATAAACTATAAATAATTATGACTGAAATTACTTCTTATTGGTGGATTTTACTACTTGTACTTTCCATCTTATTTTACAAATTTGTGCTTCGCGTTTTCTTCGGAATGGTGATTGTTCCGGAAGATAAAATTGGTCTTGTAACCAAGAAATTTGTTTTGTTTGGTGCCGACAAATCACTTCCCGATGGTAGAATTATTGCCACAAAAGGAGAAGCCGGTTACCAAGCGCAGGCCTTAGCTCCCGGATTGTATTGGGGAATGTGGATTTGGCAATACATAGTAGACATGACAAGCTTTACTTTGATTCCCGAAGGTAAAATCGGACTCGTTCTGAGTAAAGACGGAAAAGAAATCCCAACCGGACGAATTCTGGCCCGAAAAGTAGACAGCGACAACTTTCAGGATGCTACTGCTTTCTTAAACAACGGAGGACAAAAAGGACGTCAGACCGCTTTTATTACAACAGGGTCTTATCGTATCAATACGTTCCTGTTTGAAATTGTAATCGCAGATCAAATTAAGATTTACGAAAACATGATCGGAATCGTAACGGCTCTTGATGGCGAGCCAATTCCGCAAGGACAAATTGCAGGTAAATCTATCGAAGGACACAATAACTTTCAGGATTTTGACCAATTCCTTGACAAAGGCGGAAATCGTGGTTTGCAACCTCAGGTCATGCTTGCCGGTTCGTATTACATCAATACCTGGGGAGTTCTAATTGAGCAAAACCCAATGACAGATGTGCCAATCGGTTATGTTGGTGTCATAATCTCCTATATAGGTGAAGACGGACAAGACGTAACAGGCGACACTTTCAAACACGGAAATATTGTTTCCAAAGGACAACGTGGTGTTTGGATGGAACCTCTTGGACCCGGAAAATATGCGCTTAATAAATACACCACAAAACTGGAAGCTGTTCCGACCACTAACCTGGTTTTAAACTGGGCAAATGCACGAAGCGAATCTCATAATTTAGATAAAAACTTATCTACAATTACCGTACGTTCAAAAGATGGTTTCCCGTTTAATCTGGATGTTGCGCAGATTATTCACGTACCGGCCAATGAAGCGCCAAAAGTTATTGCCCGTTTCGGAAGCATGAACAATCTGGTTTCTCAGGTTTTGGAGCCAACGATTGGTAACTATTTCAGAAACTCTGCTCAGGATAGTGATGTAATTTCGTTTTTGTCAACCAGAAAAGAGCGTCAAGAATCTGCTAAAAACCATATCAAACTGGTATTAGACGAATACAATGTAAACGCTGTTGATACCTTAATTGGAGATATTGTACCACCCGACTCTTTGATGAAAACTCTAACGGACAGAAAACTGGCCGAAGAAGAGCAAAAAACCTATCAAACCCAAAGAATGGCACAGGAACAACGTCAGGGAATGGAGAAAGAAACGGCGATTGCCGATATGCAAAAAGAAATTGTTCGCGCTTCACAAAGTGTTGAAATCGCACAACGTACAGCAGATGCAACTGTTAAGAAAGCGGAAGGTGATGCAACCAGTTTAAAATTAAATGTAAATGCCGAAGCTGAAGCTACAAAAATGCGTGCCAATGCAGAAGCAGAAGCAACCAAAGCCAGAGCGGGAGCGCAAGCCGAAGCTACAAAACTGACCGCAAGTGCTGAAGCTGAAAGAATCTCAAAAACCGGTTTGGCAGAAGCAGAGAAAATTATGGCCGTTGGTAAATCAACAGCCGAATCGTATCAATTACAAGTTGCCGCAATGGGTGGTGATAATTTTACCAAATACAAAGTAACCGAAGAGATTGGTAAAGGAAACATCAAAGTAATTCCGGATGTTTTAATTACAGGAAACGGTGGTTCCGATGGTTCTATAAGTGGCCTGCTTGGCTTAAAACTAATGGAAATGATGGACACCGAAAAAAATGTAAAAAGTCCTAAAAAATAATTGATTTCAATTTTATTATTAAATCCGATTTGTGAGAACAAGTCGGATTTTTGTTTTTTATAATACAATTAATCAAATCTAACTTTACTATTTTTTACTAAAATCAATATATAATATCTTCATATGTTTACTCTTACTTTGAATGAAAGCTACGAAAGACTTTCTAAATAACTCATTTACTTTGTCAAATCATTGCGGGCACGAGCGGGACGCTCGCGCTAGCATCATAAATTAAATTAGTAAATCTTAAACTTCTACTAACTCATCGCTAGCGCGAGCGTCCCGCTCGTGAATCTACACCCAGTAAGTTCTAATTATAAACGACTTTAAATACTTGAACTCGGCAAAACATCTCATACCCAACAAGTTTTCTGCTCATTATTGCATTTCTAAGCAACAAAAAAGAACAAAAAATCTAAAATCCACAATCTAAAATCTAAAATCTTCCTCCAACAGAATGCAACTTGTCCGATTCTCTCCTCAAAATTGTCTTTTCACACCCCTAACGTATTGATATTTAGAACGTACATTTGTTATACTAATTTCTAAATCATACCAAATGGACACACAAGATTTTACCACAACCCTCATAACTAATCATTCTCCGGAAGACGTTTTTAATGCCATTACGAATGTTCGCGGCTGGTGGTCGGAAGAGATCGAAGGAAATACAGCAAAACTAAATGATGAATTTAAGTATCATTACGAAGACGTGCATCGCTGTAAAATAAAATTGACAGAAGTAATTCCGAATCAAAAAATTGTCTGGTTGATAGAAGAAAACTATTTCAAATTTACAGCAGACGAAAAAGAATGGACCGGTACAAAACCTACTTTTGAGATCACAGAGAACGATGGCCAAACAGCGTTGCGATTTACTCATATTGGTTTGGTTCCCGATTATGAATGTTTTGAAATTTGTAGAGACTCTTGGACAAATTACATTCAAAACAGTCTAAAAAAACTAATTACAACCGGAAAAGGCCAGCCAAACGGCAAAGACAAACCACAAACCGAAAACGAAAAGAGATTGTCGGAAAAGTGATTAAATACCAACAAACTGTACTTTTATAAATTCATGACTTCATCAGATTAGAAAGTTAATAAAGCGATAATTTTTTAAATTCATAAACAGTTATTTCATAACTTAGTTAGCTTTTTAATCTTTGAAATCATGACTAAGAAATATATTGCAAAAGACTTTTTAAAACTTGCTGCAAAAGGGCACTCGCATGAAGCATTTCGCCTGTATGTCAGTAAGGATTTTAAGCATCATAATGTTTATTTTAAAGGGGATGCCAATACACTGATGCTGGCAATGGAAGAATCCTCCAGACAAAATCCGAATAAAACTATTGAAATTCATCACGCAATAGCAGATAAAGATTTAGTTGCCGTACATTCACATGTCAAACAAAATGCCAATGATTCGGGTGTGGCCGTAGTTCATATCTTTAGATTTGAGTCCGGAAAAATAGTAGAACTTTGGGATCTGGGACAAAGTGTTCCCGCCAAAATGATCAATGAAAATGGAATGTTTTGAAAAAAATGTGAGTTGTAAAATGTAATCTGAGAATGAAAACTGAAACTGAAAACTGAAAACTGAGACTGAGACTGAAAACTAAAACCGCGACTAAAAAAACAAAAAAAGACCAAAAACACCAAATGACCACACTTCTACGAACTTCTATTTTACTATCCTTTCTGTTACTACTTTCAAGCAGCCCTTCCTTTTCACAAAAAAAAGACCACTTATACACCCAAATAGACAGTTTAATTAAAGTTAGTGATCCTAAATTTAATGGTGTACTTCTTATTTCAAAAAAAGGAAAAACGGTTTATTCTAAAGCGCTGGGTTCTGCTGATTTTGATAAAAAGATTCCATTGGCAATTAACAGCCAATTTGAAATCATGTCAAACAGCAAGCAAATTACGGCTGTTTTGATTTTAAAAGAAGTTGAAAAAGGGCGTATTGATTTACAGGCACCTATTAAAAAATATCTTCCGCATCTCACACAAACTTGGGCAGATTCTGTTACAGTTCACCAGTTATTAAATCATACCCACGGAATTATCGATTTACAAAAACCGCTACTTTTTAAACCCGGAACCGATTTTAAATATGGTGATTTAAGTTTTTCTTTATTGGGTCAAATTGTTGCCTTTAGTACCCAAAAAAAATATCCGGAAGTAGCAGCTGATTTGTTTAAAAAATTAAACATGAAAAACACTTACTGTTATTCTAAAGACAAAACAGCACAATTGGTTTCGGGCTATATTAATGACAAAAATGTTTTTACAAAAAATGATAAATCCGGAATAACCGCCGAAACCGTTTCTGCTAATGGGATTATATCAACGGTTACCGATCTAGCAATTTGGAACAATAATCTCCACAAAGGAAAAATCCTGAAACCCGAAACCTACCAATTGATGCTTCGCTATACTGTCAAGGCGCAACACAATCTTTTTGGAAAAGAAAAAGAAGGCTATGGTTATGGACTACGAATCGTCGATCAGGGAAACCCAAAATATATGGGGCATTCCGGGCTGGGCGATGGCTTTTCTTCCGTAAATTTATACTTCCCGAAAAGTGATGTCAGTTTGATCGTTTTAGAAAATCAGATGAATACAAATTCTGAATTGTTTTACCAAACCGAAATCAAAATCAAGGCGCTTTTATTAAAAAGTGATTTATTAAATTAAAAATAATCTGTCATGGCTGTAAACAAAACAATAGAAACGGAAGGCAGTGTTAACGATTTCATTAACGCTGTTGAAGACAGTACGAAACGAAACGACTCGTTTGAACTTGTTAAATTGATGCAGGAACAAACCGGTTTTGAAGCCAAAATGTGGGGACCCGCCATTATTGGTTTTGGAAGCTACCATTATAAATATGCCAGCGGTCGTGAAGGCGATGCACCGCTTGTCGGATTTTCACCAAGGAAAGAAGCAATTTCTCTTTATTGTTATGTTACATCTGAAAACAGAGAAGAACTTCTTTCTAAATTTGGAAAACATAAATCCGGAAAAGGCTGCATTTACATCAAAAAACTAACCGATATTGATGTTGAAGTGCTCAAAAAAATGATTTCCCTTTCGGTTGAAAACTTAAATGAATTATACCCACCAAAATAAACCATGACAATAACTTTTATACTACTGCTTGTCCTTTTAGCCGTTTATCTTTTTTTACAGGATGCCCGATTTGGTAAAGCTCCCACTGGCGAAAGACTGGCATTAATCCAAAAATCTCCGAATTATAAAAACGGAAAGTTTGAAAATGAACATTTTACTCCGGACCTTACGGAAGGATACACGATGACGGGAGTGTTGTTTGAGTTTTTATTCAAAAAAAAGGAACACCGAATCCCTGCGGATTTGATTCCTTCGATAAAAACAGATTTGATAAACCTACCTACCGATAAAGACATTTTAGTCTGGTTTGGACATTCTTCTTATTTTATTCAGATTGAAGGAAAGCGAATTTTAGTTGATCCTGTTTTTAGTGGTAATGCCTCCCCTATTGCCGGCACTACTAAGGCGTTTAAAGGAACCGATATCTATACCGTTGATGATCTTCCTGAAATTGACTACCTATTGATTACACACGATCATTACGATCACTTGGATTATAAAACGATTCTTAAACTAAAGACCAAAACAAAGCAAATTGTCTGTGGTCTCGGTGTAGGTTCCCACTTTGAATTTTGGGGATTTTCATCCGATAGTATTATTGAAAAAGACTGGTATGAAAAAATAGAACTTGACGCCAATATTACACTATACACAGCGCCAACAAGACATTTCTCCGGTCGTGCTTTCAAACGTTGCAATACACTATGGCTCTCTTTTATTTTACAAACCCCAACCTACAAAATGTACTTGGGAGGAGACAGCGGTTACGATACTCATTTTGCTGCTATTGGAGAGAAATATGGTCCCTTTGATCTTGCTCTGGTTGATAATGGTCAATACGATATCAAATGGAAATACATTCACAACCTTCCGGAAAATGTAATTCAAGCTGCAAAAGATCTAAAAACGAAACGATTATTTCCGGTTCATTCTTCAAAATTCCCTTTGGCCAATCATGCCTGGGATGAGCCTTTGAAAAGAGTAACCCAATTAAATCAAAACGAAACAAATCCGATTCCGCTAATTACGCCAATGATTGGTGAATTAGTTGAACTAAAAAATGAAGAACAGGAATTCCGCCAATGGTGGAAAAATGTGAAATAAAAAAGTACCGAATATGAATCCCTCAGCCTATACAATTCGAAATGCCGATCCTTCAGAATTCAACAAAATTGGAGAACTTCTTATTCTTGTTTATTCACAATTAGATGGCTTTCCAAAAGAAAATGAACAGCCCAATTATTATAAAATGTTAGCTAATATTGGTGATTTCACCAATCATCCCGGAACAGAACTTTTAGTTGCTGTAGATCATCAGGACACCATTATGGGTGCTGTAGTTTATTTTAATGACATGAAATATTACGGCTCCGGAGGTATTGCAACTCAGGAACAAAATACGGCAGGTTTTAGATTATTGGCTGTAGATCGCGCTGCCCGCGGAAAAGGAATTGGCAAATTACTGACTGAAGAATGTATTGACAAAGCCAAAGCAAACCAACTGGATCAGCTTATTATTCATAGTACTTTGTCTATGAAAACAGCATGGAAAATGTATGAAAATTTAGGTTTCAAACGGTCTGAAGATTTGGATTTCATGCAGGGAGAACTTGCCGTTTTTGGTTTTAGATATCCGTTAAAGTAAACACATTCTTCAAATAGTAAAAGCATATAAAAAGTAAAACAGCAATACATCAAAAAAATTGAAACAGACAATATCTCTTTTCCTGATCACATTTTTAATAAGCATTTCTTTAAGCGCCCAAAATACCTACGTTTTTCTGGGTTCTTACAACAGAGACAAAACTGCAGCATCCATTCTGGTATATCAATTAGATACTGTAAAAGGAAAACTGACCCAAGTAACGTCGGTCAAAAACCTCATTAATCCCTCGTTTCTAACGGTTTCTCCAAACGGAAAATATGTTTATGCCTGTACCGACAGTAAAACTCCAAATGCAGGAAGCGTAAGCAGTTTTGAATTCAATCCACAAAATAAGACACTTACTTTTTTAAATAAACAACCAAGTGGCGGCGAGAATCCGGTCTATGTTTCCGTTCATAAAAGTGGTAAATGGCTGGTAAACGGCAATTACACCGAAGGAAGTGTTTCCGTATATCCGTTATTGGAAAATGGAAAAATCGATTCTATTGCACAAAATTTTCAATACCAAGACGGAAGTGTAAACAAAGAAAGACAAACCCGCTCACACATCCATTCCACAATATTTTCACCGCAGTACGACTATCTATTTCTTCCCGACTTAGGAGCCGATAAAATACGTTGTTATCAATTTGATGCCACACAAAAACAACCTTTAACAGCAACCGAAACTCCATTTACAAAAACAGATCCTGAAAGCGGACCACGTCATCTGTCTTTTCATCCCAATCAAAAATTTGCGTATTGTATTGAAGAAATGTCAGGAACAATCAGTGCTTATGGCTATGAAAATGGGATTCTGCAAAAAATACAGAAAGTAAATACACATCCCGACACCCTTACAGAGGGTTTCGAAAGTTCAGACATTCACATTTCACCTGACGGAAAATTTTTATACGCTACAAACCGTGGAAAAGAAAACAATATTGCCATTTTTACTATTGATGAAAAAGGACTTTTAGCCAATATCGGTTATCAGTCGACCTTAGGAAAGCATCCGAGAATTTTTGCGATAGATGAAACCGGAAAATTCTTAATCGCTTCCAATGTGCTAACCGGAAATGTGGTCGTTTTTAAACGAAATCTAAAAACGGGATTGCTTAAAAAAACAGGAAAAGAAGTACAATTGGAAAATGTTTCCTGTGTTCAAATCAAAAAAATATAATTTAAAAACACCATTAAATATGAGTACATCACTTTTAAATTTGCAGCCTGAAGTATTAGAAAACGAATTTGTAAAATTAGTTCCGTTACAGCAAACTGATTTTGAAGGTCTTTTTAAAGTAGCTTCTGATCCGTTAGTATGGGAACAACATCCAAATAAAAACAGGTACGAGAGAGAAGTCTTTCAAAACTTTTTTGAAGGAGCAATGGAAAGCAAAGGCGCTTTTCTGATCCTTGATAAAAGTACAAACGAAATAGCCGGAAGCACCCGTTTTTATGAATATGAACCTGAAAATAAAAGTATTTTTATCGGTTATACTTTTTACGGAAGAAAATTTTGGGGAACAGGATTTAATTCCCATGTGAAAAAAATAATGCTCGACTATGCTTTTGATGCCGTTGATAAAGTTCAATTTCATGTTGGAGCAGAAAATTATCGTTCACAAAAAGCAGTTGGAAAACTGGGAGCAACAAAAGTAGAAGAAATAGACGTTGCTTATTACAATGAACCCTCTCGTCATAATTTTGTGTACGAGCTAAAAAAATAAACCAATACAAAATGAAAAGAATAGGCATTTTCTGCGGTTCCAGTTTTGGAACGGAAGCAATCTACCAAGAGCAAGCCACTTTGCTCGGACAAACATTAGCAAAACAAAATATAGAATTGGTATACGGCGGTGCAGACGTAGGTTTAATGGGTGCTCTTGCTGACGGCGCTTTAAGTGAAGGCGGAAAAGTAATTGGAGTACTTCCCGGCTTTCTGCGTTCAAAAGAAATTGCACACAAAGGCCTAACCGAATTAATTTTGGTAGAAAGCATGCACGAAAGAAAAACCAAAATAAACGATTTGTCAGACGGTGTCATAGCACTTCCGGGTGGTTTTGGAACACTTGACGAGCTTTTCGAAATGCTGACCTGGGCACAGTTGGGACTGCATAAAAAACCAATTGCAATCTTAAACATCAACGGCTATTATGATTCCTTGTTAGAACTTACACATACTATGGTTGAAAAAGGTTTCTTAAAAAATGTAAATCAGGAAATGCTTTTAGTAAGTGATTCTATTGATGATCTATTGGAAAAAATGAGGAATTACACCCCACCAACCGTTGGAAAATGGATCGATAAGGAGAAAGTGTAAATCTTTATTTGCTTTAAAAGTAAACGACTAATCAGGGGGCTACGTTGGTAACTTCCATTGTAAAACATCAATTAAAATCAAGAATAACAGAAAGCTCTTGCGTAGCCTTCGACTTCGCTCAGGGTGACATTGGGTGACAAAATAACGGAATAATAAGGCAAACGTGGTTTTAAGAAAGACAATCCACAATCCCACCTTTTGCAAATATCATCTCACAATACCATTTTACAAACCTCTTTTCACAAAAAAGTTCTTCTCAAACAAATCGTATTACTTTTCAAACAAGTCATGAATAATCAATATTTCTAATTTTACATTGTTAACCAAACGACATAAATATGGACACATTTATTATTGATACAAAAACCGTTACACTTCTATTAGCCACTCTATTTACGGGGCTTTTAGCGGGTATTTTCTTTACTTGGGCTAATGCCGTAACACCGGGAATCGGTAAACTTGATGATATAAATTATCTCAGAGCCTTTCAAAATATGAACCGTACGATTCAAAATCCGTTATTCTTTTTGATCTTTTTCGGTTCGATGCTGTTTTCTTTTATTGCAGCGTATTGCTATAAATCCAATAATGCTGTTTTTTGGGTTGTTATTGCTGCAGCTCTCCTTTATTTTATTGGTGTTTTTCTTGTAACGATTCTGGGAAACATTCCACTAAACGAAATGCTGGACAAAACCAACCTCGCCGCTATCACGCTCCAAGAAGCCACTATTTTACGAGATAAATTTGAAGCAAAATGGAATACCCTGCATCTTATCCGAGTTGTGACCTCCTTACTATCTTTTTTACTTTTAATTATTGGCTGTCTATTAAAAAACAATACCGTTCATTAACTAAAAGCGAAACAATAATTTTTTATCTTAGAAGGTCTGAAAAAAAAGTTTCATGTTTCATGTTTCAGGTTTCAGGTTTCAGGTTACTGGCTATAAATTTCACGGCAGACATTTTACAATTCACATCTCACACCTATACAAAATGAAAACAGAAAACAACAAATTCGCAAAAGCCGAAATGCTGATAAGAAAACCTGTTTCAGAAGTTTTTCAGGCTTTTATAGATCCGGAAATCACAAGTAAATTTTGGTTTACCAAAGGCTCCGGAAAATTAACAGAGTACCAGCCAATCGAATGGGTCTGGGAAATGTATGGTTTTTCGTTGACGGTTTTAACAAAGGTCATAGAAGAAAACAAAAAGATTGTCGTTGAATGGGGAAATACCGGAGAAACCACAACAGTAGAATGGATTTTTACCCCATTAAACGAAAATGAAACTTTTGTAAGCATTACAAATTCAGGTTTTGTTGGCGATACAGACAAAATAATAGATCAAGTCAGGAACTCTACCGAAGGCTTTACATTGGTTTTAGCCGGAGCCAAAGCATATCTAGAACATCAGATTCAATTGAATTTGGTTTTAGATCGTTTTCCTAAAGGACTGGCTTGAGTGAGCTGTTTCTTGCGAAATGTGTGTTGTGAAATGTATCTTGTGAAATGTAAAATATTTTACTTAGCATGTCATTTCGACTTTAGGAGAAATCACACCAGAGACTCCGTTTCTATTTTCCGCAATCTTGTCATACTGAGGAACGAAATATCTCCGTTCGCTGAATCGATACCGTTGAGCTTCACTTTACGGATTATCACATGAAGATACTTCGTTCCTCAGTATGACAAACTGGGCGTGAGCTGCGTGTGGGATTTCTCGTACCTCGAAATGACAAAATTCAGACACCCTTGAAACCAGTAATCAGTAACCAGTAATCAGTAACCATTAATCAGTAACCATTAATCAGTAACCATTAATCAGTAACCATTAATCAGTAACCATTAATCAGTAATCAGTAACCTGAAACTTGAAACTTGTAAAATGTAAAATATTTTACTTAGCATGTCATTTCGACTTTAGGAGAAATCACTCCAGAAACTCCGTTTCTATTTTCCGCAATCTTGTCATACTGAGGAACGAAGTATCTTCGTTCGCTGAATCGATACCGTTGAGCTTCACTTTACGGATTATCTCATGAAGATACTTCGTTCCTCAGTATGACAAACTGGGCGTGAGCTGCGTGTGGGATTTCTCGTACCTCGAAATGACAAAATTCAGACATCCCTGAAACCAGTAACCAGTAATCAGTAATCAGTAATCAGTAATCAGTAACCTGAAACTTGAAACCTGTAAAAATGTAAAATGCGAAACATCAAGTGTGAAACTTGAAACATAAAACGTTTAAAAACGAAAAATATAAAATGTGAAACGTGTAACTTGAAACCTAAAACCTGAAACAATAAAACCAATGAACATCAAAAAACCCACAACCATAAACGAATACATCGGTTCTTTCCCAAACGACGTGCAGGAAATTTTAGAAAAAATACGAATGACGATTCAGAAAGCGGCTCCTGATGCCAAGGAAAAAATCAGCTACTCCATGCCTGCTTTTGATCAAAATGGGATCGTTGTATATTTTGCTGCTTTCAAAAACCATATTGGTTTATATGCTTTGCCAAGTGGACATGAAACTTTTAAGGAAGAACTTTCAAAATACAAATCCGGAAAAGGATCTGTCCAATTTCCTTTAAACGAACCGATGCCTTTTACTCTGATAACCAAAATTGTAAAATTCAGAGTAAAAGAAAATTTAGAGAAAAAAGGAAAAATATAAAGTATGGAAATACACTGCATATCACCTACTCTATTTTGTTAATAAAACTTATATTTTAAGAAATTTAAGCACTACATATTCTTTTATCTTTGAGTTTTAAAAACTAAAAAAAACGGAAGCTGAAGTGCACAAAAAATTATACGGACTAGATCATTTAAGAACATTTGCAATCAGTTTTGTTTTTTTATTCCACTATCAAATTCCAATTTTTGGACATCCGGAATGGTTGACCGATTTTGCTAAATTTGGCTGGACAGGAGTAGATTTATTTTTTGTATTAAGTGGTTTTTTAATCTCTTCTCAACTTTTTTTTCAAATAAAAAATGGAACCGAAATCTCGTTTAAAGATTTCTTTATAAAACGTTTTTTCAGAATACTTCCGGCTTTTTGGTTTGTTACAGCAATCTATTTTTTATTTCCTTTTTTCAGAGAGAAAGAAGCACTTGCTCCCATATGGAAATTTGCGACTTTTACACAGAATTTAGGCCTAAACATCCAAGATTTTGGGACTTTCTCTCATGCCTGGTCCCTTTGTGTGGAGGAGCATTTTTATCTGATATTGCCAATCGTACTTCTCTTTTTACTTAGAAACAACCAGTTTTATAAGTCCTACTGGATTTTAATTGTCTTATTTGCTTTTGGTTTTGCGATTCGTTTTTATAGTTGGCAGCATTTATACCTTCCTTTTATTGAAGCTGAAAATTCATGGCTGTATTGGCACAAATACATCTATTATCCTACTTACAACCGCTTAGATGGACTTTTGATTGGTGTTTCTATCGCCGGAGTTTATCAATTTATGCCCGATTTATGGGGAAGGCTTTCAAAATTCGGGAATTACTTTTTAGCCATTAGTCTATTTATACTAACCGCTGCCTACTTTTTATGCATGGAAGAAAGATCTTTTTACGCTTCTATTTTTGGGTTTCCACTTGTCGCTTTAGGATACGGATTTATGGTTTTGGGTGCCATATCTCCAACCAGTATTTTGTACCAATGGAATTCTAAAACAACCTCTTTTATTGCAGCACTTTCCTATGGAATTTATTTAACCCACAAAGGAATTATTCATATTACCCAACAATTACTCCTAAAACTTACTATTGATATTGATAGTAATTTATCGCTATTAATTAGTACTCTTTCCTGTATTATTGCTGCATTCCTACTTCATCAGACAATTGAAAAGCCCTTTATGAGGTTACGTGCAAAATTTCTAAAAGAGAAATAGGTTATATTACTTAAATTCCCCAAAGTGCCACAAAACACCGGACGGGTCGTGCAAAAAACATTCCCTTCCCCAGTCGAGATTTCGAATTGGTGTTAATTTTACTCCGGCATATTTCTCTGGAAGATTTAAGGCTAAAAGTTCCTTGTAATAACGGTCAACATCATCGACTTCTAAGAAAATCATCGTGTTTTCTATCCACTCTTTAGCATAATAATCCTGAAGGTAAAATGCCGTTTCTCCAGATTTGAAAACAGAGAAATTAGCTTCTAATACCCCTTCTTCAAAACCCAAATCACGATAAAAACGTCTTGATAATTCAAAATCTTTTGCTCCGATAAACGGTCGTATTGACTTGATTTTATGTTCCATGATATCTTTTTTAAATTAATATCGTAACGCTAAAAATCCGGTTTTACTTATTAGAACCAAGCTGACTACGCAAATCAACATTCAGGCTATATTGCTCTTCCACCGGAATAATTTTTCGGGAGTTTTTATTAATATCTCCTCCTTCTTTTGACCAAAGAAACGGATAAAAGTTAAAAACCTCGTCTCCTTTTAATTTTGAAACCTCTTCTCTCCATCCTTTCCATCTGTTACCCTCATAAAATTTATCCAAATCATTATAAAAGCAAAATTGCAAAAATTCAGTATACGTAATATCAAGTGGTTCGTATTCTAAATTATCAGGCGAAAAATAATATATCTTTCCTAAATCTGTTCCAAGTCCGCCACCATTTAAGAGATAAAAACCGCCTATTGCATCATCTGCCACGATCAAAAAGGAAGGTGCTTCTCCAAATTCCTTAAATGCTTTTCCCTTGTTCCAATCCGGAAGTGTGCGATTAAATTTTGTATTTCCGGAACCTAAAATTCTAATCCATCCATCATCAATTAAAAGGCCTCCTGTCATAAAAACTATAGCCCCCATTGGTGATTGGGTCGTAACTTGTGTTTTGTACAATACTTCTTTTGCTTTTGCCGCATCAACCGGTAAAATTTCAACTTTATTAGTTGCTGTTTTAATCCAACCTTCAACAACTGTCCAGCCCGGGTCTGTTTTGTTTATGAGTTTATCTACTGCTTGCATTTTCGTTTGAGCTGTTGTTACAAAAGTTATAGATAGTGCTATAACGGCAAAAAAATTTCGTGTCATTGTCAAGGGTACCAATTCTTATTCTATTTTTCTTAATTTTTCTTCAATATACTTCCCAGACCTCTACCAATTTGCTCAATCGCCTCAATACTTTTCTTAAGCGGCGTTGCGGTAAAATCTTCGTAGGCATCCATGGCACTTTCTTTACGATCGTCCTGAGGATATACCAATATTATGTTATTATCATCAAATGATTTTTCAAATTTCTGAGGTAATTTGTCAAAGATCGACTGGTACGATACCGAACCTTTACGGGATAAATTAAAAACAATTAAGTCGGTTGGTTTAATTTCATCCGAAATAGCATCAAAATCTTCCCAATCCAAAATACTTTTAAAACCTAGTTTTGCATTTAATCTCAAATTAGCCGCAATTTGCGTAATGGATTGATGCGTTTTATACTCGGCATAAATAACGATCGGGATGCTTAATTCCTGAGACAATCGACTTATTTTTTGCAGCAAAAGATGAAATCCGATTCCTCTTTCTGAAAAAGGCGGACAAATAAAAACCAGCCTTTTTTCTTCTATGAATGTTTTCTGAAATCTGCAGATAAACAAACTCTTATCTACATTATTGATTATTGAATCTACGTTTTCTCCAAAAATCTTATCCAGAAAACCTGTTTTTCTTGGCCAGCCGATAATCACAATATCGGACATAATTTCTTTTGAAGTACGCGCAATTCCACTTGCCGGATTGTGGTCAATTCTGGCGATTGTGGTGATTTTTACTTCAGAGGCAGAACCTTGAATTACAAATTTATCAACCGCTTTTTTATATTTTAAAATATTAATTTCGGCCTGATCGTTGTTCGGAACAATCGTTAACAGCGTCACCGGATTTTTCGATTTTTTATCCTTTATCAAAAGAGCAAAATCCAAAAGACTGGAGGTTGCCGAAGTTTTAGCCAGCGGAATCAAAATGTGTTCTTCTAAAGTCTGGTCTTTATTAGCATCTTCCGTAGAAACTTCTTCTTCGCAAATTGCAATTTTTTTAGCCGCTTTTTCAGTGGCAAAAGAAGCCACAATACAGGTTATCAGAATTAAAATAATTGTTCCATTTAAAATATTTTCATCCAGAATTTTCGCTTTAAATCCAACCAGGATAACCGCCAGAGTTGCTGCTGCGTGCGCACTACTCAATCCGAAAATAAGCTGTCTCTCGGTTTTTGTGTATTTAAAGACTACTTGTGTAAAAAACGCCGCAATCCATTTTCCAAAAATAGCTACAACACTCAGGGTTCCTGCCACGATTAAAGCGGTCGGCCCACTTAGAATTACGCTAATATCAACCAGCATCCCAACAGAAATCAGGAAAAAAGGAATAAACAAAGAATTCCCAATAAACTCGATTCTGTTCATTAACGCAGAAGAATGCGGAATAAGAGGATTTAATGCCAAACCGGCAACGAAAGCACCAATTATAGGCTCCACTCCCGCTACTTCGGCTAAAAATGCCGCAAAGAAAACAACCGAAAGGACAAAGATATAGTGGGCGTGTTTTTCACTTTCCAATTTTTTAAAGAACCATTTGGCAATCCTCGGAATGACCAAAAACATGATAGCAGAAAAAATGGCCAATGAAACCCCTAATTTTATCCAGAAAGCCTGATTCAGATTTCCCTGGCTGCTTCCCATAATTACCGCAAGAATAATCAAAACCGCGGTATCGGTCAAAATGGTTCCTCCCACTGTTATTGCAACAGCCTGATTTTTGGCAATTCCCAATTTACTAACAATCGGATACGCCACCAATGTATGAGTTGCAAACATGCTCGCTGTTAAAAAACTGGCATTAAAATCGTACTGCAACAAATAAAAACAAACCGGAAATCCAATACAAAGCGGGAAAATAAAGGTGAATAAACCGAACAATAAACTTTTATTTCTGTTGGCTTTAAATTCATTCATGTCGAGTTCCAAACCAGCAATAAACATAATATAAAGTAGTCCGATGGTCGAAAACAAATCGACCGCAGAGTTTTTTGCCAGAATATTAAGTCCGTGAGGCCCAATAATTACGCCCGAAATAATCAATCCGATTATACCCGGAATATTTATTTTCTTTAATAAAATTGGAGATAATAAAATGATGAAAAGTATCAACGAAAAGATCAATACTGGATTGCTTAGTGGTAATTCGAATTCTTGTAAAAAATGCTTGAAAAATTCTATCATAGTTAAATTTTATCTTCTTTATGCTATTCCGTTTTTCGTCAAAGGACACCTTATTTTAAATGAAATCTCAGAACTTCGTTTTACTGATTTCTATAAAAAAAATCAAATTCTCCGGCATTTATTTCCTCACAAAAATACCTAAAAAAAACACGAACTTTTTACGAAAGTTCGATATTAAGAATTTAAATTTACATCGTTGCCAAATTATTAAAATTTAATATCTTTTTTAACAAAACTGCAACATTAACAAATGAAAATTAAGCTTCTTTGCATTATTCAATTATCTTTGTCTTAATAAAAATTGTACAATGGAAGAATGTATCTCTGTTTTTGATATGCTTAAAATTGGTGTTGGGCCTTCAAGCTCACACACTCTTGGTCCTTGGCGTGCTGCCGAACGTTTTTTAGAAGAATTAAAAGACGAATCTATTTTAGACGAAACTGCCAGAGTTAAAGTCGATCTTTACGGATCTCTTTCTCTAACCGGTAAAGGTCACGCCACAGATTTGGCTGTGATGTTAGGTTTAAGCGGTCAGGATCCTGAATATATTCCGGTGGAAGATATCGCTGGAATTATCAAAAATATTGAAACCAAAAACGAAATCATTCTAGGAAATCACAGTACAATTCCGTTTTATTTTCTTCAGGACATTGTTTTCAATAAAGACTTTCTTCCGTTTCATGCAAACGGATTAAAATTTACTGCATACAAAGCCGATAATTCAGAATACGAATCTACTTTTTATTCTATTGGTGGAGGTTTTGTTGTGAAAGAAGAACGCACCACCGCCAAAATAAAAGAGGAAATAAAATGTGCCTTTCCATTCCCTATTCAAAACGCCGTTGAACTATTAGACTATACCGTTACAGAAAACAAATTGATTTCTGAGATTGTGTACGAGAATGAAAAATCAATGCGTTCCGAAGCAGAAATTCATTCCGAATTAATGCGTATTTGGAACACTATGCTCGAATGTATGTATATTGGTTGTCACTCTGAAGGAATTCTTCCGGGTGGACTAAACGTGCGCAGAAGAGCTTTTGACATGCACCAAAACCTAATCGGATTATCGAACTATAATTCTCCACAAACGTGGTTAGAAGAAATTAGAAAAACGGAAGTAAAATTTCGTCAGATCTTAAAATGGGTAAGTTGTTTTGCACTTGCCGTGAATGAAGTAAATGCCTCTTTAGGACGTGTGGTTACCGCACCAACTAATGGAAGCGCCGGAGTAATTCCAGCCGTTTTGATGTATTATTTGGTAATCGAAAATCACGATGCCGGAGAAAAAGAAATCAAACAATTTTTGATGGTTGCCGGAGAAATTGGAAGTATCTTCAAAAAAGGATCTACAATTTCTGCCGCAATGGGTGGTTGTCAGGCCGAAATTGGCGTTTCGTCTTCTATGGCTGCAGCTGCACTTTGCGAATTAATGGGCGGAACTCCTGCACAGGTTTTAATGGCTGCCGAAATCGCCATGGAACACCACTTAGGTTTAACTTGTGACCCGATTGGCGGTCTGGTTCAGATTCCATGTATTGAAAGAAATACCATGGGTGCCATCAAAGCCATAAATGCAGCAGAACTGGCTTTAGAAACCGATTCTAAAAATGCAAAAGTGCCTTTAGACAAAGTAATCAATACGATGTGGCAAACCGCTAAAGACATGAACTCTAAATACAAAGAAACTTCTGAAGGAGGTTTAGCAATTGCGGTAAACATGGCAGATTGCTAAAATAAAATTATTGCCACAAATTTCACGAATTTACATTAACCTCATAACAGAGAGTAAAAAAACAATTCGTAAAAATTCGTGAAATTCGTGGCAAAAAAATCAAAAACAACTCTTCATGAAAAAATACCACTTTATATTATTTTTTCTATTTTCCACATTGGTCCATTCTCAAGATCGATATCACTTAAAATCAGACACCAGACTATTCACTTCAAAAAATAATACAGGAGAATTTTTAGGCTATTTCAAGTACGGAGCTGAAATTCAGTTATTATCCGAAAATGAAAAGGGTTGGTATAAAGTAAAATCAGATAATTTTTCTGAAGGATATGTAGAAGCAAAATTTGTTTCGAAAACCTTAAATGCTGCCGATATTAAAATAAAAGACAAAGAGAATCCAATCATAGAAGGCAATGACAGCTATTATGGAGGGAACCATCTTTTTGTCTTAGTTGCCGGTTTAAAAGCAAGAGCCTTACCCGACAGAAATTCAAAAGTAAAAGAAATTTTATTTACAGGAGATCCCGTTGCGGTAAACTATCTTCCTAAAAATCCGGAAGAATGGGTTAATATAAATGGTAGTTTTACCCCTGAGTATGCCCAATACACCATAGGAAAGTTTATTGGAGAAAGACCCGATTTTAATGCCTTATTGAAGAATTTTGATCAACTTGATGTTGCTGCCATTCCCGAACGTAAAACGATTGGAGAACGAATTGTAGAATTGGCTTGGAACAGTGATGTTTCAAAATTAGCTCCAGCGTATCAAAGATATTACGAAGTTGTCAAGCAATTAAATGACCCCAAACTAATTGCTGAAACCGATCTTAATATTGCTATAGCCAAAGGGTTAGCAAAACCTAAAACCCCTGAACAAATTATGGCTTTGTGCAAAAAAGCTGAATTTATTCTCAAAGGACAAAAAACAAAATCACTCCATCTTACGCAAAAAGAGCTAGAAAAGACTTTTGGAAAACCAATTAAAAAAGCAACTATCAGTGATGACTGTGGGATCTATTTAAGCAATCTCTTTTATTATTACCCTGATTTGGAAGTTTCAGTTGATGAAAAACAAAACCAAGCAGAAATCATAAAGGTTTTCATCAACGAAAACAACAAACTAGTGCTGAATGCCAATTCAATACTCGACCATTCGATATCAGAAAAAGCTTTTATAGCAAAATATGGCACCTATATTGGTGCTTCTATAAAAACGCCACATTATTACACTTTACTATTGGGAGATGGTCATTTTACAATCGAATTTAAAGACGGAAAACTCCTTTCCATTGAAATAATCTTTTATTGCTGATTCCAATCTATAATTATTCAATACTTTTACATTCTCAAAAAAAATAAAATGTCAGTAGCAAAAAAAGATTATAAAAGAATCACAACAAAGTCATTGATCGAAATGAAAAGCAATGGAGAAAAAATCTCTATGTTAACTGCTTATGATTTTACAATGGCCAAAATTGTTGATACCGCAGGAGTCGATGTGATTCTGGTGGGTGATTCAGCATCCAATGTGATGGCAGGTCACGAAACGACTTTGCCGATTACTTTAGACCAAATGATTTACCACGCTTCGTCTGTAGTTCGCGCTATCGAAAGAGCTTTGGTTGTAGTAGATTTACCTTTTGGAAGTTATCAGTCTGACCCTAAAGAAGCTTTACGCTCTGCGATCAGAATCATGAAAGAAAGCGGTGGTCATGCTGTAAAACTGGAAGGTGGAAAAGAAATTAAAGACTCTATCAAAAAAATATTAAACGCAGGAATTCCGGTTATGGGGCACTTGGGTTTAACACCACAATCGATCTACAAATTCGGAACATACAGCGTTCGTGCCAAAGAAGAAGATGAAGCCGAAAAACTAATTGAAGATGCTAAAATGCTCGAGAAAATTGGTTGTTTTGGTGTAGTTCTTGAAAAAATCCCGGCACATCTGGCCGAAAAAGTAGCCAAAAGTATCTCAATCCCAGTTATCGGAATAGGAGCCGGTGGCGGTGTAGACGGACAAGTTTTGGTTATTCATGATATGTTAGGAATGAATAACGAGTTCAGTCCACGTTTTTTACGTCGTTATTTAGATTTATATCACGAAATGACTACTGCAATCGGTCAATACGTAACCGATGTAAAATCCAGTGATTTCCCGAATGAAAAGGAACAGTATTAAGAAAAGGTTCTAAGTTACTGAGTCGCTAAGTTTCTAAGTTTTCAACTTGAAACCTGAAACCTGAATCTTTTAAAAATCTAAAATCAGAATTCTAAAATCTAAAATCCTCCCTTAAGTCTTTCTAATGAAAATCGTTTCCGATAAAAATAACCTCCAGGTGCTACATGAAGACAACCATATTATTGTGGTCAACAAACGTGTAGGCGATATTGTACAAGGTGACAAAACAGGTGATAAACCATTGTCAGATGTCGTTAAAGAATATATTAAAGACAAATACAAGAAACCTGGTGATGTATTCCTCGGAGTGATTCACCGTTTAGACAGACCCACTACGGGAATTGTCGTTTTTGCACGAACAAGTAAAGCTTTATCGCGAATGAACGAAATGTTCTCTAACCGCGAAACACAGAAAACCTATTGGGCAGTTGTAAAAAATAAACCTCTTGAAACAACTGCCAAATTGGTTCATTTTTTAAAAAGAAATGAAAAGAATAATACTTCAAAAGCACATGTAAAAGAAGTTCCAGACAGTAAAATAGCCAGTTTGGATTATACTGTTTTCAAAGAACTCCAGAACTATGTTGCTTTGGAGATCAATCTTCATACCGGTCGCCATCATCAAATTCGTGCGCAGTTATCCGCCATTGGATCTCCGATAAAAGGGGATTTAAAATACGGTTTTGACCGAAGTAATCCTGACGGAGGTATCCATCTGCACGCCCGCAAGTTAGTTTTTGTGCATCCTGTTTCTAAAGAAGATATCATAATTATTGCCCCTACTCCAGATGAAACGATCTGGAATGCGCTGTGATTTTATGATTAAATTGTTAACTTTTTAAATTTTATCAATTAACTTGCATAGAGAAAAATCAAGTTAAACATAAAAATGGACTACAGAAACGACATCGGATACAGAAAAGAAACGCTAAAAAAGTTACTCTATAACATTCAGAAAAGCGAGGATTTGATTGTAAAAGCGTTATACGATGATTTTAAAAAACCCGAATTTGAAGCTGTTTTAACCGAAACCAACTATGTTATTTCGGAATTGAAGGATACAATTAGAAACATTCGCAATTGGGCAAAACCAAAACCTGTTTTCCCGTCCCTTCTTAATTTTCCTTCCACTGATTATATTTTCAAAGAACCTTACGGAAATGTTTTGGTTATCGCGCCTTGGAATTATCCTTTCCAACTCGCCTTATGCCCTTTAATTTCTGCTGTTGCAGCAGGAAACAGAGTGGTTCTAAAACCTTCCGAACTTACTCCGCATACATCCGCAATAATAGCCAAAATCATTCAGAAAACATTTCATGTCAACCATGTCGAAGTTTTTGAAGGCGGTGTGGAAGTTTCCAATAAATTACTAGCACAACGTTGGGATTATATTTTCTTTACAGGAAGTGTCGCTGTAGGTAAAATTGTCGCCAAAGCGGCAGCCGAAAATCTGACACCTGTTACCCTTGAATTAGGTGGTAAAAACCCCTGTATCATTGATGAAACAGCCGATTTAAAATTAGCCGCCAAAAGAATCGTCTGGGGTAAATTTATCAATGCCGGTCAAACCTGCATTGCTCCGGATTACATCCTGATTCAGAAAAATATGAAAATCAATTTCATTTCTTTCCTGATGCAGGAAATCACAAAAGCTTATGGCAAAAAGATAGAAAAATCACCCGATTTTGCGCGCATTGTCAACACCAAAAACTGGCTTCGTTTGGCGAATATGATTGATCCGGAAAGAGTGTTATTTGGCGGAGAAACAGATGCCAATGCCTTATACATTTCACCAACGCTGATCGAAGAGCCAAGTTTGGACAGTGCCGTAATGAAAGAAGAAATTTTTGGACCAATTTTACCGATCCTTACCTATGAAACAGAAGAAGATATTAAAAATGTAATCAGCAGATATGAGAAACCTCTTGCTTTTTATGTTTTTAGCGACAACAAATCTTTTGCTAAAAAATTAATAACGACCTATTCTTTTGGAGGAGGATGTATTAACGATACTGTTATACATTTTTCCAATAAAAGACTCCCTTTTGGTGGTGTTGGTCATAGCGGAATAGGGGCTTATCACGGACAATTGAGTTTCGATATTTTTTCCCATCATAAAGGGGTGGTTAAAAAAGCAAATTGGCTGGATTTACCGATGCGCTATGCTCCCTATAAAGAAAAATTAGTCGCCATTAAACGTATATTAGACTGGCTATAAGCACTAAAACATTTTAGTAATGTTTCACCGATTTTAATAAGGAATTGATTAAAAATATTATATTTACGTCAGAAAAACAGCTAAACAGACCAAATATAAAACAACTTTACTCAAAAAAATGAAATCAACACTTTACCAAATTGAAGAAATTAGGAAAAATGGCTATGCATTAGATTTTTCTAATGTGTTTAACCATGCCTTCGAAAATTACAAAAAAATAGCACTGTATGCAGGATTAATCTTATTGGTTTTTTCAATTCTTGCTTTTTTTCTTGGTAGTGGAATTTTGATTTCCCTATACGGTGTTCAACATTTTAATGAAGAATTCTTCAAGAATTTACAAAACGAACAACCTGAAAATTCAGTATTCCTTATTTATTCGGTAGTGATCGCTTTTGTTGCTGCGATTTTTAGTCCATTTGCTGCAGGTTTTTTAAAAATGGCCGATTGCGCGGATAGAGATGAATCTTTTAGCGCCTCTACTATTTTTTCGTATTACACTTCACGTTATTTCCCGCCACTTTTTATTGCCACCCTAATAATCTCTTTACTTGGAGGCTTAATTTCAGTACTCTTTAACCTCATAGGTGTTCTGTATGTAGAGACTATCTTTACAGTTGCAATATCGTTTTTCACGACACTTACTATTCCTTTGATCATTTTCGGTAACCTGAATGCAACCGATGCGATAAAATCAAGCATTATGATTGTAAGTAAACAACCTTTAACAATTCTGCTTTTAATTATTGTTGGTTCGTTGGCCTCTATGGTTGGTTTTATTGGTTGTTGTATAGGAATCGTGTTTACAATTCCGATTACCTACTCTGTAAAATATGCTATTTATTGTGCAATATTCAATATGGAAGATGAGAATTCTATTGATTCAATCGGTAAGTCAGATTTAGAATAATAATCGACTTCTAAGTAGAAAAAGAGCTTAACCTACTCTTAAAAAAAAACTCCCCAAAAGCTAATTACTCAACCAAACCTACCCAAAATACAATGGTACAAGGCTATAGTTCCTTTAATTCATTGCTTTCAGGAATCCCCATTTTTGGAGATCTCTTGAAATCAAATGTATTAAATTGGTTTGTATTTACTTCTGACATCATTTTCTATAACAGCCCTAAAATCATCATTTTAGCACTGTCTTTATTTGGTTTTCTTGGTTTACTGATTTATCAATTTTTTAGAATTAAAACTAAAATTGGGTACTTCATCGAAAAAAAGAAAGAAGACGAAGCCGCAGACCGTGAATACCAACTCTACATATTATTCTTTGGGATAGCGGTTATTGTAATCGAAATTATTAATGAAATTTTTAAGATCAGACCCAAAAGTTTATTGATCTTAAATGTATCTATTGGTTTTTTAGTACTCATGGTGTACTTAATAACAGACAAAGTAAAGTTTCTGAGGAATAAAATCCAGCCGATTTTTATCTTCTTTTTCTTTGTTTACATCTCTTATGTTGGACACAATATTATCTACCTCTCCAATGATGTTGTACCGATAATTGTTTTTCTGATCTCTTTTTTCTTTTCTTATAACATTCTGAAACCCATAAAAATCTATTGGTTTTTTGTTGGTCTGACTTTTACCTTTCAAATTATAACGGTAGTTTTTCATTTAATTCCGTTAAAATCGTCTATACTCTTAATTAATTTCTCGATACTGATCTTCATCATCAATCAGGTAAAATATGCCATTTTATTGAACAATCGTGATAATTTCAGATTTACAAATGAGATCGTCCACAAAGGAAACTCCTTGACAATTGCAACAAATAAAAAAGGAGAAATCTTATTTTGCAGCGAAACCATTACTTCAATTCTGGGTTATTCTCCGGACGATGTTATGGCAAAAAAATTCTGGAAACTCAATGAAGACCACGAGGTAAAACAAGAAAACTACATTAAAAAACAAATTGACGATAAGCTGTATATTCAGAAATTAAAAAATACAAATGGCGAGTACAAATACATCCAATGGAAAGACAAAAAGTTTTCCGACGATTTAATTATTAGTATTGGTCAGGATGTTACCGAACAAATCATTGTTCAGGATCAATATAAAAACCTGATTCAGACGGCCACCGATATTATATTTGAAATCAATGCAAATGGGTATTTTACTTTTGTAAATGAGTTCGGATTTTCGATCTTAGGATATGCTGAAAATGAAATAATTCTACAACATTATTCGAATTTTATTCATGATGATTACATCAAAAATGCGGTTGATTTTTATGAAAATTTAGAACAAAACGAAACCAATTACCCTACTATTGAAATTCCGGTACTAAAGAAAAACGGGGAGGAATTATGGATTTCGCAGAAAGTAATTATCCGCAAAAATGACCTGAATCAGACTATTGGTTTTGCCGGTATTGCACGGGATATTACCGAAATAAAAAACATTGAAAACGAGAAAAGAAGACGTCACGAAAAAATTGAGGCGTATAACAATTCAACCAAAAAATTATCGACTACTGATTTCCGTAATTACAACACTTTTCAAACGGTAATTGATTCAATTATTGAGGAAGCAGCAACGGTATCAAAAACAAACAGGGTCAGTTTCTGGAGGTATTCAAATGATATTATTACCTGTGAAAATTTATTCAGCAGTGACAAACAAACCACAAATGATAAAAATATTCTGGACAAGGAGTCTTACCCCATTTATTTTGAAACCTTAAAAAACAAGGCAATCATAAATGCGCCTGATGTTTTTGACAAATTAGAAACATCTGAATTTAAGCGCATTTATTTCACAAAAAACAAAATCAAGTCGATGCTTGATGCGCCCATTTTCCTAAACGGACAGTTGGCCGGTGTGGCTTGTTTTGAAAGTACCGAAGAAAAAAGAGAATGGGACAATGAAGATATTAATTATGCCAAAACCATATCGGATGTAATCTCACTCGCCATTTCCTCCCAAATGCGACTCAGAGCAGAGAAAAAACTGGAACTTAAAAGTGAATTACTTTCAGCCTTAGCACTGTGTACAGAAAAATTCTTAATGAGTAAAAGCACGGAGAAAATGTTTGAAGAAACCTATGAAATTATAGGAGAAGCTTCAAAAGTAGATCATATATTTTATTATCAAAAAGATTTTGACACCCAAACCATTAGTCAGCAGTACAAATGGTCAAGAGAAGGCGTAAAACACCAAATAAGTGATTTACAGAAATTTACAGAAGATAATTTAAAAGAAATTGTTCTTCATTCTCAAAGAAAAAAAGTCTTAAGCACGCTGACGAAAAACCTTGAAGAAACTTTCTTCAAAAAATTACTGATTGCCAACGAGATTAAATCGATTTTAATATTGCCTTTATATGCCAACAATAACTTTTCCGGTTTTATTGGTTTCGACGATTGCACCAGAGAAAGAAAATGGACAGATGACGAGATTTACATCTTTCAGACGCTTGCCAATAACATTTCATCGGCTTTAGAACGAAACAGAAATCAGGCAAAAATTAAGGAAAGTGAAGCCGCGATAAAAGCCAAAGAATTAGCAGAAGCAGCAAATAAATCGAAATCAGATTTTTTGGCCAATATGTCACACGAAATCCGAACGCCTTTAAACGGCATCATTGGATTCACACATTTATTGATGAAAACTAATCTTGAAGAAATTCAGGAAAAGTACATGACCACTATTAATCAATCGGCTCATTCGTTATTGGAAATTATCAATGACATTCTGGATTTTTCTAAAATTGAAGCCGGAAAACTCGAGCTTTTCATCGACTTATACGACATTCAGAAAATATTAGGACAAATCTTTGATCTGATTGTTTACGAATCCAATCAGAAGAGTCTTCAACTTGAATTAAACGTTGACCCGAATGTACCGAAATACATCTGGACCGATATCGTGCGCTTAAAACAAATTCTGATCAATCTGTTGTCAAATGCCATTAAGTTCACAAATGAAGGTTCTATCAAACTTGCTGTTTCTATCCTTGAAAAAAAATCGGAAGAAAATTATACCATCCGTTTCGCGGTAATAGATACCGGAATTGGAATATTGGAAAAAAATCAGAAAAAAATATTCAAAGCTTTTTCCCAAGAAGATAGCTCTACAACGAGAAAATTTGGAGGAACCGGTTTAGGACTAACCATTTCAAATCAGCTATTGGCTTTAATGGAAAGCCGACTGCAGCTTAAAAGTAAAATAAACAGCGGAAGCACCTTCTTTTTTGACCTGAATTTAAATACCAGTCATAAAAACAACAATGAGAAATATAAAATTATTACTAAAACGGTTGATGAGGAATACGATTTAGACCATTATGTGAATCATAAAAAAGTAAGTATTTTGATTGTGGAAGACAATAAAGTAAACATGCTGCTTCTAAAAACGATCTTAAAGAATCTGAATATCAACACCATCATTTACGAATGCGAAAATGGCTATGAAGCGGTAAATCAAATCGAAAATATCAATCCTGATCTGGTTTTCATGGACATTCAAATGCCAATTATGAATGGTTATGAAGCGACGAGAGCCATTAGAAACACCATAAACGGCAAACACATTCCGATCATTGCGGTCACGGCTGGTGCCGAAAAAGACGAGCGAAATAAATGTTTGTCGGCCGGAATGAATGATTACATTTCAAAACCAATTATTCGTGGCACTGTTGAAGAAGCCCTGTCAAAATGGATAAGATAATTAGCTCTACTACCTTTAGATAAATAAAAAGTTAATCCTCCTGATTGGCTTTTGTTTCAAAAAAATATATAAATTCGTAAGACCATAACCACAATAACCACTAATACAACACGATATGAAATGGCAAGGCAGAAGACAAAGTGACAATGTTGAAGACAGAAGATCTATTTCCGGCGGAAAAGTAGCCGTAGGAGGCGGAATTATTGGTATTATTATACTATTAGTAAACATTTTTGGCGGTGAAAATGCGCAACTTATAACCCCGGTTTTAGAACAACTACAAGGTGGGCAACAAACCCAGACTGAGGCTGCTGCTCCGCTAAGCAAAGAAGATGAAGAAATGGGCAATTTTGTCCGAGTTATGTTGGCTTATAATGAAGACACCTGGAGCAAAATATTCGAAGAAAATGGTATGACGTACCAAAAACCAAAACTGGTACTTTTTAGAGGTTCTGTTCAAACCGCCTGCGGAGGCGCCTCATCGTCTTCCGGTCCTTTCTACTGTCCTGGCGACAAAAAAGTATATATGGATTTAGGCTTCTTTGAGGAACTAAAATCTAAATTTGGTGCCAAGGGTGGCGACTTTGCCATTTCATACGTTATAGCGCATGAAATTGGCCATCACATCCAGACCTTACTGGGCACCTCAGCAAAAATGCGAGAAGCGCAACAAGGAAAAAGTGAAGCGGAAGCCAATAAACTCTCTGTTGCATTAGAACTACAAGCTGATTTTTATGCCGGAGTCTGGGCACATCATAATAAAGAAAACCTCGATGCCGGCGATATTGACGAAGCTTTGAGCGCTGCAAGTGCCGTGGGCGATGATGCCATACAAAGTAAAATGCAGGGGCATGTAGTTCCCGACTCCTTTACTCATGGTTCTTCTGAACAAAGAATGTACTGGTTCGAGAAAGGCTTTAATACAGGTGACATTAAACAAGGAAATACTTTTTCAGAAGTTAGATAATTCACAAAACTAAATTATAATAACCCGAAAGGCATGATTTTTACGATCGTGCTTTTTTTGTTTTTAAACCATATAAGTGATGTAAGTTACTATAAGCCGGGATGCTTAACTTATGGGATTGTTCTGATTGTTTCAAATCTAATTTAATCCTCAAAAAACGGATCAACGCAAAAAACTGGGGCGTAGTAAAAATTATTTCTCGCAAAGACGCAAAGTCGCAAAGTCGCAAAGTAAAAAAATCAAAACAAAAACTTTGCGACTTCGCGTCTTTGCGAGATTTTTTTAGAAGTTTTTCCAGAACTTAAGCATCAAACTTACATCACTCATATGCTTCGAAAAAAAGACCACAAAAAAAGCCTTGAATTTCTTCAAGGCTTTCCAAAATCCTGGGTGGCTGACCGGGTTCGAACCGGCGACCCTCGGCACCACAAACCAATACTCTAACCAGCTGAGCTACAACCACCATTTTCTTTGCGGTTGCAAATATACAATAAAGGTTTACTTCTGCAAAGAAAAAAATGGCATATCAGTGATGTAAATTCATTAAAAATTGTATTTGCTTGTAAATCACTTAGAATGTACTTGATTTTTTTTGAAAAATTGCTGCGTCTGTTTGTTGATGAACAAACTGACGTTTCTATATCGTTAGTGGTTTTATAGTGTTGAAGATTGATCCGAGCTTAAAAGACGTGTAGTTCCTTACGTAACCTTCGACTTCGCTCAGGGTGACATTTGGTTTTACTTTGAGTCACATTCTAATTCGTTTCTTGAAGCTTTCGACTGCGCTCAGAGTGATATTCGCATTTCTAAAGAATTCCGGATCAAGAACAAAATCTGGTGAAGAAATGTCAAAATAAAATAGCACGCAGATTTAGCAGATTTTTTAGCACTGCTTTTGCAAGAATCTGCTAAATCTGCGAGAAAAAGAAAAGTAAAATAAACTTTGATTCAAGTCTGAAGATTGTGTAGTTCCTTACGCAGCCTTCGACTTCGCTCAGGGTGACATTTGGCTTTTTTAAAGATGTTCTTTATACGCTTTAGAAATCGGAGTCTATTGACAATTAAAATAAAAAAGATTGTTTTTTTTTTTAATCCGGAGGATGGGATTATAGTAAACAGATGAAGCGTTTTCAAGAATTAAGCATCCCAGCTAATATTAACTTACATCACTTATATGGTTTCAAAAAAAAAAAAAAAGTCCACAAAAAAAGCCTTGAATTTCTTCAAGGCTTTCCAAAATCCTGGGTGGCTGACCGGGTTCGAACCGGCGACCCTCGGCACCACAAACCAATACTCTAACCAGCTGAGCTACAACCACCATTTTTCTTTGCGGTTGCAAATATACAACAAAGGTTTACTTCCACAAATAAAAAAATGAAAAATTTACAATAAATCTTCTAAACTATTGACTGCCAAACACCTTTCAACAGTGAATCCTTCGGCAAAATCCTTTCCAACGAGTCTTCCTAAGTCCTGTGCACGATAATTTAAACTTTCTAAGAAGTTTTTACTCGTAATTGGCGTTGCAGGTTCTTCTGAATCGGCATCATAAAATTGCGTTTTATAGGCCAGAATGGCTTCAATCTTTTTTTCTTCGAATCCAGTGATGTCGACAACAAAATCCGGTTCAATGTTTTTCCACTGAATATAATGATAGACCACTTTCGGTCTCCAAGCCTCCTGACTTACGCCGTCAATCAATGTTTTAATTTTTACTAATCCTGATAAAAAGCAAGCTTCTGAAACTAATTTACTTCCTTTTCCGTGATCAATATGACGGTCATCAATGGCATTGCACAAAACGATCTCAGGTTTATACTTTCGGATCATTTTAATGACTTCTAATTGATGATTTTCATCATTGGTAAAAAAGCCATCGCGCATTGCTAAATTCTCGCGAACTACAACTCCTAATATCTTTGCGGCAGCAGCTGCTTCCTGATCTCTGATTTCTGCTGTACCACGGGTTCCCAATTCACCACGGGTTAAATCTACAACGCCCACTTTTTTTCCAAGTGATACTTCTTTTAAAATGGTTCCGGCACAACCTAATTCTACATCGTCAGGGTGTGCTCCGAAGGCTAATATGTCTAGTTTCATTTTTTTTTGTTTTTTGTTTCTTTTTGTTTTTTTTGTTTCAAGTTTCAAGTTGCAGGTTTCAAGTTGCAGTTTACAGTACAGACTGAGACTGAGACTGAGACTGAAAACTGAGACTATACAGCTTTAATAGACAAAGCCCTCTTCATGGTCATTGATTTATTCACGCTTTCCTCCCACTCTTTTTCGGGAATACTTTCTTTGGTAATACCGCAACCCATATACAAAATGGCTTTGTTTTCCTGAATCTGCATGCTTCGTAAATTTACAAATAAATCAGAACTTACGGCACTTGAAGCCAAACTGCTGTTTAACTCGCCTAGAAAACCCGTATAAAAAGTGCGGTCGTAATTTTCATTTTCAAGGATAAATGCTTTTGCTTTCTTTTTCGGTAAACCACAAACAGCCGGTGTCGGATGCAAAGTATCTATAACTTCTTCTAAAGTAGAATTTTCGTTTAAAACACCCGAAATATCGGTTTTGATATGCCAGATTGATCCTGCTTTTATACTGTAAGGCTCTGTAACGTTTACAGACAAAGCTACTTCACGAAGTCTTTTAATGATAAAATCGGTCACATATTGCTGCTCCTCTTTTTCTTTTTGTTGCCACAAAATCTCCACTTCCGAATTGGCTTTTTGTGTTCCGGCCAATGCTGTGGTTTCAAATTCATTTCCGTTTGCTTTAAGCAGTTGTTCCGGCGTTGCTCCCATCCAAAATTCGACTTTGGGATGAAAAAAGCAATAACAGAAAGTCGTCGGATACAATTGAATCAATTGCTGAAAAACAACAGCAAAATCAAATTCGGCTAAGTCAACACTTTCGCTTCTTGACAAAACCACTTTTTTAAATTCATCGTTTTTAATTGCCTCAATTCCTTTGGCTACTAAATCTTCATATTGTTTTTTAGCAGCGACATCAAAACCGGAATCATTTATTTCAGTTAAATTGATCTCTACACTTTCCTGTTCAGAAGTAATTATTTCCGATTCATTTTCAGGAATCAGGATCAGTTGTTTTTCATCAAAAGAAGCAAAAACAAATCCTTTCTCCGTAAAATCAGAAACGGTATGCAAATTATTATTTTGTTGTAAAAGCCCAATTATTCTGTTCGAATTGGGTTTGGAATAAAGCACAAAGGGTAAATTTTGTGCTTTATGATTTTTTATTTTAGAAAAGAAATTATTCATGATACTGTAAAAGTTGAGCTTTATACTCTAAAAGTTCTTTTTTGGTTTTAAAAAATGTTTTTGACAAAACATCCTGATAATCAATCATCGATTTAGATAGCAACTCCAAAACTTCATCTAAATATTGATTACCATTAAAATAAACCCATTCTTCCGATAAATACTTATTAAAGGAGACTCTCATCTCAATTGTTATAGCTTCCCTATAAACATTACTTTCCAGCATTTTTTCAATTTGAATCTTAAATTGTCTTTCCTCTTCTTTTAATAGCAACATATTCTTTTCAATAGCATCAAAAGTAGCCACATGATGCATAAAATCAGAGACTTTCAGCATCTTCATATAATACTCGAATTTTTCATCGTAGTTCTTATCTAAATCAAAAAAACTATCATATCTGTTTTTTAACTCTCCCCCTTTACCCTGACTATTTGCCAGTTCTAAAAATAGAGAATAAATACGAATATCATTTTCAAGAATTTCCTCTTTAATTTCTTTCAAATCAACTGTTAATTTATCGATCAACTCATCGCAATTTTTTGATGAAATTTTATGCCCATCATAATTGAATGATTTCACTTTATAACTTCCATTTGAAATTTGTTTTAAAACTTGAATGTCATTTTCTAATGAAATTGAACTGTATACCAAATCAATTGAAGCGTTACTGAACAAATCACTCAATTCATATTTTTCGGCTGAAGAATTTAATTCCTGAGTTTTACAATCAGGATTCTTGTTATCGTAATAATTATTGTAAACCTCATCAAAAGACCCGGACAAAAACTCACTTTCAAACTCTTCAAAAAACTGCTCATTTTTGTTGTAAACGACCGCATCCGGATACGAAACCGCCAAAAACAACTTGTCTGTAAACTTATTCTGCAAATCAACACGATTGTTTAGCAAACAGGTTGCTAATTTGTCACTTGCAACAGACTTTTCTATCCCTAATTTTTTTAGTTCCGAAATTCGGTCTTCAATGCTAGGATGCGTATCCCATTTATTTTCGATTACAAGCTTTGATTTATTATACCGATTCAAAAAATCTGTAGTCAATTGTGGCAAATCATTCTGAACTTGCAATTTACTTTTAGCTGCAATAAAATTCATCACCAAAGTCTGTTGCTCATATATGTTTTTTGTACTAATAGATTTCGGGATTTTATCTCCATAATAATCTAAAACCTTATTAAACGAATGATTAGCAAGATCCAGACGGAGTAAAGAAGTGATTAAAGGTTCAGAACCCGTTACATTTGCAGCAACGGCATCAGCATGAAATTCCATTTGTCTGGATAAACTGTAATAACTTAAATTTACAACCTCATAAACCTGCCTCAAAACCCATTGAATTCCTTGCACAATTTTTACTGCTAATCCGGCAAAAAAAGCAAAATACCCATTTACACTTCCCCAGCTTTGTGCAATAGAATTATAAGAATCATTATCAAAGAGCATATTATGGATAATCCTGTTTACATTATAAACATAACTTCCTACTTTCATGCTTCTTTGCGAAAAATGACCAAATTCGTGAGCCAAAATAGCTTTAAGTTCTAATTCTGAAACTGAATTGATAAGTCCAACACCAATTTGAAGATTTTTCTTAATCGGTAAAAACATACTCCAAAAATTAGAATCATAAAAAACTGCAGCATTAACATCTGATGATAAATACACTTTTTTTGGAAAATCTGTCTTTACAGCACCTACAATCTCTTCAATAAAATCAAATAATTTAGGTTCTTCTTCTCTTGTAATTTCGACTAAATGAGATCGGTCAACTACATTTTTTACAAAAATAAACTTGAACAAAAAGATCAAGATTAAAATTCCCATACACAATAATCCACCACCAATCATAAAGGTCAAAAAACTAGGTTTGGCAGCAATAAGCATTACTCCTCCATAACCTGCCAAAACAGTAAGGCCAATACCTGAAATAATGAGTAAAAGATAGACAATAAAAAAGAAGATAACAGAAAGAATCGCTTTTACGGTCCTCTCTCTAAACGTAGCGGAAACTGCCGCTGAATTTGTTTGAGCCATTAATTTTTTAAAATATTATTTTTAACTTTTCTTTCTATCCAAAACCATATTCGTCAATTTGCAGAGCGAAATCAGATTCCCGGCTTCATCAGTGATTTTAATTTCCCAAAGATGAATGCTTCTTCCCTTGTGAATAATTCGCGCTGTTCCGAAAACATAACCTTCGCGAATGCTTTTTAGGTGGTTGGCAGAAATTTCGATTCCGCGAACTTCTTGTTCATTCGGATCTATAAAGAAAAAAGAGGCTGCACTTCCTACACTTTCAGCCAAAGCGACTGAAGCTCCTCCGTGCAATAATCCCATTGGTTGGTAAACAGCAGGGTTTACTGGCATTTTTGCCGTCAAAAAATCTTCTCCGGCGTCAATATATTCTATTTTTAACGTTTCCATCAAAGTGTTTTTCGAAAACTCATTGCAGTGCGCTAAAATTTGTTCTTTTGTATACTTCATTAAAATAGGCTTTAAAATCGTAAAATTAAAGAAAAGATGAGATACAAATCCGAAAATCCAATTCTAATATTAAAATTCATTTATAAACCTGTCAGATTTTTGCTATTTTTACCAAAACATAAATCAAAGGCAAATACATTTTCAATAAAATTCAATGCCTTGGATTTCACAGATTATTAAGGGAGAAGGCATTAAGATTAAATAGACAAAAATCTTTTTTTTACCCTTCCAATCTGCAACAAAAAAACTAAACCAATTCAAATGCGTCACTTTTTTGTACTCTTCATTTTCGGAATACTTTTAGCTGCCAGTTCCTGTCGGACTGATTTTGATACCACAGCCAGTTCAGGAAATTTAAAATTTTCAAAAGACACTGTTTATTTGGATACTGTTTTTAAAAACATCGGCTCAAGCACCTATCAACTTAAAGTATACAACACAAGCAAAAAAGACATTTCTATTCCGGTCATTCAACTCAAAAAAGGGTTAAATTCTAAATATCGAATGACTGTAGACGGAATGAGCGGAAACAATGGTAAGATTTTTAACAATGTTACCCTTTTGGCTAAAGACAGTCTGTACATTTTTGTAGAAACCACAGCTGACATTACAGATGCTAACCCAACTGATTTTTTATACACGGATGAAATTCAATTCGACAGCGGAGCCAATCTGCAAAAAGTAGCTTTGGTAACCTTAATTCAGGACGCTGTTTTTTTATACCCACAGCAAAATCCGGACGGAACGAAAGAAAAAATCCAAATCGACGGAAAAGCTGTTGATGGTTTTTATTTAAATGAAACAGATGCAGTTAACGGAAACGAACTGATTTTCAACAACACTAAACCATACGTTATTTATGGTTATGCCGGAGTTCCTCAAAACAAAACCGTCACTTTTGAAGCCGGAGCAAGAGTTTATTTCCATGCCAATTCCGGACTTTTTGTAGATAAAAATGCTTCTTTAAAAATAAACGGGGCTGCTTCAACCAGTTCAAAACTGGAAAACGAAGTTGTCTTTAGAGGAGATCGACTGGAATCCCTTTACGCGGATATTCCGGGACAATGGGACGCTGTTATTCTGGCGGACGGAAGTACAAATCACACCATCAATCATTTGACATTAAAGAATGCCACAATAGGTTTATCCATCAGAAACCAGGATGCTACAACGGTACAAATCAAAAACACACAGATTTACAATTGTTCCCAATATGGAATTTTAGCTCAAAATGCACGAATCAACGGAGAGAATATTGTTATAAATTATTCAGGACTCGCGAGTTTATCTTGTATTTACGGTGGAGATTACAACTTTACACATGCTACTTTTTACAACAATTGGTCGAGTAGCCAACATTTCGCCGTTCACTTAAGCAATCGTCTGGCCGGTGCAACACCCGAAACCAAAGATTTAACCAAGGCTACTTTTAACAATTGCATTATCTATGGTACAAGCACAAACGAATTTAACTTAGATAAAAGCGCAAATGCACAATTTGTATATCAATTGAATAATTGTTTATTGAAATTCAGCAGCACAAACAACAGTCCGGATTACCAGTTTAAAAATGATCCTGTTCACTACAATCAAATTATTCTGAACGAAAATCCGAAGTTTTATAATGCCTCCAAAAACAAATTCAATATAGACAAAACGTCTGCCGCTTTCGCGAAAGGAAATCAGGCTTATGCAATTCCATTGGATATTATTGGAAATGCCAGAACCTCTCCTCCCGATTTAGGTGCTTATCAGAGTAAAGATTTTCCTAAATAAGTTTTATAGTTCACATAGCTGCCGAATTTGAACCATATAAGTGATGTAAGTTCATTTAAACTTAACTTAATAGCATGTTACTTATTTGGTTTCTAAGTTCATTAAAGTAAAATTTTCACAAAATAAGTTTTACTGCCCATATAGCTGCCGAATTTGAACCATATAAGTAATGTAAGTTCATTTAAACTTAGCTTAATAGCATGTTACTTAATTGGTTTCTAAGTTCATTGAAGTAAATTTTTTACAAAATAAGTTTTATTGCTTACATAGCTGCCGAATTTGAACCATATAAGTGATGTAAGTTCATTTAAACTTAGCTTAATAGTATGTTACCCATTTGGCTTCTAAGTTCATTGAAGTGAAATTTTTACAGAATAAGCTCTATTGCTCACATAGCTGCCGAATTTGAACCATATAAGTGATGTAAGTTCATTTAAACTTAGCTTAATAGCATGTTACTTATTTGACTTCTTTACTCCTTTTCGGGGTTTATCAAAATAAAAAAATCCGAAAAAATAAGTTTTACTCCCCACATAACCGCTGAATTTAAACCATATAAGTCATGTCAGAAAATATAAGTTTCGTTTAAATGAACTTACATCACTTATATGGTTTAAAAAAAACACAGCAATTTCTGCGTGTAAAACCAGCACTAAAACAACCGTAAGAAAATATATCCAAAACTTAAACATCTCTTAATACCGCATACTTATAAAAATAGTAGGTTTGGCGCGATCAATAAATTAAATAACTGATTACCAATTTTCTGAAAATTTAATTTATCTTGTTCACCTAACCAAACCTAAACTATTATTTATGAAAAAAAGCTACTCTTCGTTTCTATTACTGGTCTTTACTATTGCTGGTTTCGCACAGATTCCATCCGGTTATTACAACACCGCAACCGCAACCGGTTACACACTGAAAACACAATTGTATAACATTATAAAAGACCATACCAATAACGGATATGCAGGTTTATACACCACCTACCAAACTTCAGATGTAGACAATTTCTACGAAAATGACGGAACAGTTTTAGACATGTACTCCGAAAACCCATCCGGAAAAGACCCTTATAATTACAGTACCGGAACTACACAAAGATGCGGTAACTATTCTGTAGAGGGCGATTGTTACAACAGAGAGCATATTATTCCACAATCGGTTTTTAATGAGCAATCACCAATGGTTGCCGATGCCCATTTTATTACACCAACAGATGGTAAAGTAAACGGAATGCGTTCCAACTATCCGCACGGAGTGGTGAATGCTCCAACTTATACGTCTAAAAACGGAGGAAAACTGGGTCCGAATTCAACATCAGGGTACTCAGGAACTGTTTTTGAACCTATAAATGATTTCAAAGGAGATATTGCCCGAATGTATTTTTACTTTGCAACCCGTTATGAGAATACTGTTTCGGGTTATAGTTATGCGATGTTTGATGGCTCCAGTAACAAAGTATTTACAACCGTTTTCTTAAATATTCTTTTGCAATGGAATGCGCAAGATCCTGTAAGTGCAAGAGAAATTGCCCGAAACAATGCCATCTATGCCCGTCAAAACAATAGAAATCCCTATATCGATCATCCGGAATATGTAAACCAAATCTGGGGTGGTGGCACTTCTCCTTCCGGAGACACTCAGGCTCCTACTATACCAACAAGTTTAGCTTCAACAAGTAAAACTGCGGTTTCAATTGCGCTTAGCTGGACCGCTTCTACCGATAATGTGAATGTTACCGGTTACGATGTTTATGCCAACAATGTTTTAAAAACTACTGTTTCAGGGTCTACTGCAACCCTAACAGGTTTAACTGCTTCGACCAATTATTCGATCTACGTAAAAGCAAAAGATGCGGCAGGAAACACTTCTTCGGCCAGCACTACGATTGCCGTTACAACCGACAGTAGCGGTACAGGCGGAGCTGCCACCGAGTTACTTTTCTCTGAATATATTGAAGGTTCCGGAAACAATAAAGCTTTAGAAATCGCAAATAACACCGGAAGTGCCGTAAACCTGTCTATTTACACCCTAAAAAAACAAACAAATGGCGCAGGTGCCTGGAGTACAGGATTAGCCTTAACGGGAACATTGAGCAGCGGTGGTAAATATGTACTGGTAAACAGCTCCATTTCCTCGACTTGTTTCTCAACCAGTGCCGCCAATATTTCGACAACCGCAACCGAACTGGCTTTTAATGGCAATGATGCTGTCGGTTTATTTAAAAATGGTGTTCTGATTGACATGATCGGAACGTTTAGTGGCGGAACAGCCAACTTTGCCGCCGATGTTACGCTAAGAAGAAAGGCAACCGTAACTTCTCCATCCACAACATTTAATTTGACCTCGCAGTGGGATTCCTACACTAGTGACACCTGTAACAATTTAGCCAGTAAAAAAGCAAAAGTAAGCAAAGAAGAAACGGTTACTGCTACCGATGAAATTCTGATTTACCCTAATCCGTCTAAAGGAAACTTCACTATTGGATTTCCTAATTCAACAGAGCACTATTCTGTTGAAATCCTTTCGTTTTCCGGACAAAAAGTTTTCGAAAAACGAAATAACACAGATTCCGAAATAGCAGTTCAACATCTTGCAGCAGGAATATACATTATCAAAATAGCCACTGAAGCAAAAACAGTTTACAAAAAAATCATAATCAACTAATTAAAAACTAGAATATTCATAATTTAAAAGCGGCAGATTGCCGCTTTTTTTATTTCACAAAAATCAGACAAGCTATTTTTTTAAATTATTTAAGATGTTTTTCTAATAGCCGTTGGCTTCAATCAGCGGTTATAAAAAAGTCCCCACCCAAGACTTTAGCCAAAACTACACTCTTAAAATTTTGGTTAAAATCCCTTGAATCAAAAACATAGAATCGTCTATTGAAACCAACGGCAATTCAAAGCCTGTCCAAATTCCACCTGCAAAGCCTAATCGTCACAAAGTTTAAACATCCTAATACACCAATAAAACTTTGCGACTCCGCGCCTTTGCGAGATTAAAAAAGCGAAACACAACAACCGCCTCATTCCCACTTTCAAAACGAACTTGCATTACTTGCTTTCATAAAAAAACAGCCTTTAATTTTTTTTCAAAAGAGATGGTTTTCAAATTTGCGCTTACTATTTATTTACACTAAATTTGCACTTCAATACAACAAACTACACAAAATGATCCATTTCTTTGAAAACCAAAGCAAAACTGTTTTTGCCGTACAAACGCAAAACGAAATTTCAGCTCAAGACATTTCAAAATTAAACTGGCTTTTTGCCGACTCCAATAAGGTCGAAAAATCCGCACTGACGGATTTTTTTGTTGGCCCACGTGCCACTATGATTACACCTTGGAGTACAAATGCAGTAGAAATTACTCAGAATATGGGTATTTCGGGCATTATCAGAATTGAAGAATTTCACCCGGCAACGGAGGATTTTACCGATTTTGACCCGATGCTTTTGCAAAAATTCAGCCAATTAGATCAGGAAATTTTCACGATCAACGTACAACCGGAACCGATTCTCGATATCGATGATATTGCGGCATACAATAAAACGGAAGGTTTAGCTTTAAGTGAAGAAGAGGTAGCTTATTTGGATAATTTAGCCGTAAAACTTGGAAGAAAACTAACCGATTCTGAAATTTTTGCTTTCTCACAAGCGAATTCAGAGCACTGTCGTCACAAGATTTTCAACGGAACTTTTATTATTGACGGTGAAGAAAAAGAAACTTCTCTATTCAAACTAATCAAAAAAACATCACAGGAAAATCCTAACGATATTGTTTCTGCTTACAAAGACAACGTTGCTTTTGTAAAAGGACCAAAAGTGCAGCAGTTTGCACCAAAAACTGCCGATAAACCTGATTTTTATGAAGTAAAAGAATTTGATTCGGTTATTTCATTAAAAGCAGAAACACACAATTTCCCAACAACTGTAGAGCCTTTCAATGGAGCTGCAACCGGATCAGGAGGAGAAATTCGTGACCGTTTAGCGGGTGGTCAAGGTTCATTGCCATTGGCAGGAACTGCTGTTTATATGACTTCTTACTCTCGTTTAAACGCAGAACGTAAGTGGGAAAATGCTGTTGAAGAAAGAAAATGGTTGTACCAGACTCCAATGGATATTTTAATCAAAGCATCAAACGGAGCTTCTGATTTTGGAAATAAATTTGGTCAGCCTTTAATTACTGGTTCTGTTTTAACTTTCGAACACGAAGAAAACAACCGCAAAATTGGTTACGACAAAGTAATCATGCAAGCGGGTGGAATCGGATACGGAAAACTGGATCAATCCATCAAAAAGAAACCACAGGAAGGCGATAAAATCGTGATACTAGGTGGAGAAAATTATAGAATCGGAATGGGTGGTGCTGCAGTTTCATCTGCAGATACAGGCGCTTTTGGTTCAGGAATTGAATTAAACGCGATTCAACGTTCTAATCCGGAAATGCAAAAACGTGCCGCAAATGCGATTCGTGGTTTAGTTGAAAGCGACAATAATCCAATTGTTTCTATTCACGATCACGGTGCGGGTGGACACTTAAACTGTCTTTCTGAATTGGTGGAAGAAACCGGAGGTTTAATCGATTTAGATAAATTACCTGTTGGAGACCCTACCCTTTCTGCAAAAGAAATTATCGGTAACGAATCTCAGGAAAGAATGGGATTGGTTATTGGCCAAAAAGACATTGACACCTTACAAAGAATTGCCGACAGAGAGCGTTCTCCAATGTATCAGGTGGGTGATGTTACGGGTGATCATCGTTTTACTTTCCAATCTAAATCAAATGGTTCAAAACCGATGGATTATGCTTTGGAAGATTTCTTCGGAAGTTCACCAAAAACGGTAATGACAGACAAAACAATCGACAGAAAATATGCTGATGTTTCTTACTCGGCAAATGATTTCGAAAGTTATTTACAAGACGTTTTACGTTTAGAAGCGGTTGCCTCAAAAGACTGGCTGACTAATAAAGTAGACCGTTGTGTAGGTGGAAAAGTGGCTAAACAGCAAAATGCAGGTCCGTTACATTTACCATTGAACAATGTGGGTGTAATGGCTTTAGATTATTTAGGTAAAGAAGGAATCGCAACTTCTATCGGTCACGCTCCTATTGCCGCTTTAATTGATCCGGTTGCAGGAAGTAGAAATGCTATCGCAGAGTCGTTATCAAACATCGTTTGGGCTCCGATTAAAGACGGAATGAAAGGAATTTCACTTTCAGCTAACTGGATGTGGGCTTGTAAAAATGAAGGAGAAGATGCTCGTTTGTACGCTGCTGTTGAAGGTTGTTCTGAATTTGCTATCGAATTAGGAATCAATATTCCAACAGGAAAAGATTCCCTTTCGATGAAACAAAAATATCCAAACGACGAAGTAATTGCACCGGGAACGGTTATTATTTCTGCCGGAGGAAATTGTATCGACATTAAAAAAGTAGTAGAACCGGTTTTACAGAAAAACGGAGATGCTATTTATTATATCAATTTGTCTCAGGATGCTTTCCAATTAGGAGGTTCTTCTTTTGCACAAACCAGAAACACAATCGGAAACAAAACATCTACTATAAAAGATGCTTCTTTCTTTAAAACTGCCTTTAACACCATTCAGCAATTAATTTTAGAAGATCAGATTCTTGCCGGACACGATATCGGAAGTGGTGGTTTGATCACTACTTTACTAGAAATGTGTTTTGCAGATGTAAATCTTGGAGCTAAAATTGATTTTTCTGCTTTCGCTGAAAAAGACTTGTTAAAAATTCTTTTCGCAGAAAACATCGGAATCGTTTTTCAAGCTAAAGATAATGCAGCTGTTGAAGCAAAATTAAGCGCCAACAATGTTGAGTTCTTCAAAATAGGTTCCGTACAAAATACCGCCACCTTGGAATTTGGAGCTTACAAATTGGATATTGCGAAGTACAGAGATATCTGGTTTGAGACTTCTTATTTATTAGATCAAAAACAATCTAAAAACGGAAGAGCTCAGGCCCGTTTCGAAAACTATAAAAATCAAGTATTAAACTATACTTTCCCGGCACACTTTACAGGTAAAAAACCTGTCATCTCGAGCGAAGTCGAGAGACCAAAAGCCGCTATTATTCGTGAAAAAGGAAGTAATTCTGAGCGTGAAATGGCAAATGCTATGTACTTAGCCGGTTTTGATGTAAAAGACGTTCACATGACCGATTTGATCTCAGGTCGTGAAACATTAGAAGACATTCAGTTTATTGGTGCAGTTGGAGGATTCTCTAATTCAGACGTTTTAGGTTCTGCCAAAGGTTGGGCCGGTGCTTTCTTATACAACGAAAAAGCAAAAACAGCTTTAGCTAATTTCTTCAAAAGAGAAGATACTTTATCGGTTGGAATCTGTAACGGATGTCAGTTGTTTATGGAATTAGAAGTAATCAATCCGGAACATAAAGTACACGGAAAAATGCTTCATAACGAAAGTAATAAACACGAGAGTATCTTTACTTCGGTAACCGTTCAGGAAAACAATTCGGTTATGCTATCTACATTAGCGGGAAGTACTTTAGGAGTTTGGGTTTCACACGGAGAAGGAAAATTCAACTTACCGGAACCGGAAGAAAATTACAACATCGTTTCTAAATATGCTTACGAAGGTTATCCGGCAAACCCTAATGGTTCGGATTACAACACGGCAATGATGTGTGATAAAACAGGAAGACATTTGGTAATGATGCCACATATTGAGCGTTCAACGTTCCAATGGAACTGGGCACATTATCCAAAAGACAGAAATGACGAAGTTTCGCCTTGGCATGAAGCTTTTGTCAATGCCAGAAAATGGATTGAGAAAAACTAAATATAACAAAAACGCCTCAGTACTATCCCCAAATAGCTGAGGCATTTTTTTATTTTCTTGCTAACGAAGCAAGACCGGTAACTATACCCGAAGCGGCAAAAGCTGCTAATCCGGAAGCGACTGCATTTTGACCAGCAAAATACTGATTATCAATCGTTAGATTACTAAATACTGTTCCACCTACAACTCCGGCTATTATTCCCAAACCAAGAACGGTGTAAATCCACCAAGGTTCCGGATCTGGATGTGGCGGTACTTTCCATGGTCTCCAACCAGGATATTTAGTACCACACCAGCCCATCATTAAAAAAAAAGCAGTTTCCATGATCTTATTTTTAAATTAAAGCCTACTCGTTTGCTTTTCGGCTTACGCATTTAATTATTTGATAAAATTACCGCAATCCAACTTTTTGCTCCTTCTGCTTTTTCCTGTTTTTTTTAGGGGAAAAACACCCTTTTTTATTCCTAACCTGAATTCGATTATTAAGTAACTGATTGATGTATTGCGATTTTCCTGCCAAGCCTTTTTTTAACTCTGCTAAAGTCTAAAACATAAATAATGATATCTACAAGATCAAAAAAAGACCTTGCAGGAGACAGGAATAACACATTAAACACTGATAAACAATATCTTAAACCCACACTATTAATCAAGTTCAGGCTTATAATCTAATCTTTAGCACGGACTAAGATTAATTTAATACTATCTTAAGCCAGTTTCTTCCCGCTTAATTCATCTGACAAATATCTTTGCCTTATGAAAAAATACATGCCTAAAATAACACTGCTCATCACTTTACTTATCATAAGTCAATACACCTTTGCTCAAAATTCACCTTCCATAAAAGGAACTGTTTCTGACGGTAAAACTCCAATTGAATTTGTTTCTGTAATCTTGAAAAAAAGTAATGACTCTACCAAAGTTGCTTCTTATGCCGTAACAGATGCATTAGGAAATTTTTCTTTAGAAAAAGTTGTTTCAGGCGATTATCAGTTACAATTCGAATTAATTGGTTTTAAAACTGCCTCTAAAAAAATAACATTTACAAACACCGGCATAAATCTCGGCACAACGGTTTTACAAAACGACACGAACGTATTAAATGCCGTTATTGTAAATTCTAACAAAAAACAAATTCAAAAAACCGATGAAGGATTTGTTTTTAATGCCACATCAAATATTTCACAAACCGGCGGAACCGCTACAGACATGCTAAAAAGCATTCCAACCGTCGCCGTAGATGCTGACGGAGGCATTTCGCTACGCGGAAAAACACCAATGATACTAATTAACGGAAAAAACTCTGCCATCACCAATATGGATCAGATCGCAGCAAGCAGTATCGAAAGCATAGAAGTAATCAGCAATCCGACTGCCAAATACGATGCCAATGCCGAAAGCGGAATAATCAATATAAAACTCAAGAAAAACAATCAGGCCGGTCTTAACGGTGCTGTAGTTTTAGGTGGAGGATTTGGAGCGAAAGACAGAATGAACAGCTCCGTGCAATTAAATCAGAAAACAGAAAAATGGAATTTTGGTTTGGGTTATGACAATCGCTTTGCCGGACGAACAAAGAAAATAAAAGGCGAAAGAACCAATTATTTTATTGCTGACGAACATTATATCGATCAAAACAGAAGCGATCAACGAACAGAAGGATTACAAAATCTAAAATTTAATATTGATTTTTCGCCAAGCGAAAGAAATACATTCTCTTTTGAAGCACTCGGAAATTTAGAAAATCAGGACAACGACGAAACTTTGCATACCGCAGTTCACACCAATACGAACCGCTTTTTTTCAAACAACATCAGACATTCTTTGGAACTGGAACGTTCAAAAGCAGCAGAACTGGCTTTTAATTATGATCGAAAATTTTCTGATAATAGAAAAAGTCTAAATGCAGGTATTACTTCCTCGTTCAATTTTCATAGAGAGAATACCGATATTGATACAAATAATTATGATGAGAATGAAGTCATAATTGGAAATCCCGACCTTCAAAAAACACATAACTATGAAAAGGAAAATATCTCGAATGCCTTTTTAAACTATGCCGTTCCAATTTCAGAAAAAACGACAATGGAAACCGGATACAAAGGAACTTTTCGTTTTTTTAATTCCGATTTTCAGAGTGCGGACCAAATCAATAGCGATTATGTAGTTAATCCTTTAGCTAGCAACATTTTTGATTTTAACGAACAAATCAATGCGGCCTATGGTCTTTTGAATTCCTTTATTGGCACTGCCGAAAATCCAAAATGGAAATACAATCTGGGCATCCGTGCCGAACAGGTCACTAACAATGGAAAAACACAAAACAACAGCGACAATTTCTCGAACAATTATTTAAAGCTCTTTCCGTCAGCATCCTTACAACTGAACCTAAAGTCAGATGAGTTTCTGAAATTGGGCTACAGCAAACGTATCAACCGTCCGGATTTAGACAATCTGAATCCTTTTATCGACATTACAGATGCATTGAATCCGCATGGAGGAAATCCTTATCTAAAACCTGAAATTATACATATTGTAGAATTAGGCTACAATAAAGAATGGGAGAACTATTCCATCTCAACAAATGCTTTTTACAGAAATGCCAACAACACCATCAAACAATACGCGGAACTTCAGGACAATGGCGTTGTTTTACTGAAACCGCAGAATATCGGCACAACTACTACGTATGGTTTGGAAACCATCTTTAGTCTAAAACCCTTTAAATTTTACAATGCAAACCTTAGTATAACTGCTTTTCAACAAAATATTGACGCCTCTAATCTGGCTCAGGATGTGGTCAATAAGGCTTTTAACTGGTATGGAAAAATCATTAATAATTTTGCTCCGTGGCAAGGAGGAAAACTTCAGATAATTGGAAATTACAATTCTGCATTGGCTACTCCACAAGGAAAAAGGATTCCGATTTATAACGTAGACATGGGTTTCCAACAAAAATTAGGAAAAGGAAATGCCCGTTTAGGACTGGTCGTAACCGATATGTTTAACACACTCGAAAGCGGCTATAAAAACAACACGGCTCTTTTTAGTAACAACCGAACCTCAAAATCAGACACACGCGCTCTAATGCTTACTTTTGCTTACACATTCAAATCTGATTTTAAAGAAAAACTACTGGAAAATCAATTTTCAACAGAGTAACCCTTCTCCAAGATCACCGCAGTCTAAAAAAAATTTCAAAAAAAAGAAAAGAAAAAAATCAGTTTCATCAGTGTTTTTGCGACAGCAAATCCACGTAATCCGCGTCCTATCTATACGCATTCTTTGCACACAGACAAAACAGATTCGCTATCGCGAAGACGCGGATTAAAACGGATAAAAAAGCTAATTTTCTTAGATAGCAATCTTTGGAAATGAAATGTTAAAAAAAAATATCATTCTTGTAATTTGGAGTCATTTTTTATTGAAATTTGAACTATATTCGCTTAAAAAACCTGCAAAAGGGTTTTTTGAGGCCCCAAAAACACTAAAATCTACATAGAATGAAAATTTTAAAAGCATTTCTTTTTGTCTTATTTTTTATTGCCACGCAATCTTATTCTCAGGAAATCAACATTGATAAAATTGTTTACAAAGGTCGCGAACGTTACATCACCACTACTATTTCCTATCCGATGCAAGGAACTTATTTGCCTATTGGAAAAAAAGAACCTAGTACAGTTCTAAATCCAGATGGGACAGGTATCATTCAGGATGATGATTTAAGCAAAAAAAAGATAAATTGGGGCGTTGAATGTACAGAAGAAGGTGTTGCTGTTTTTAAAGAAGGTTTCAACAGTGCCTCTTATACCTTTTGGTACAGAACAAACGATAGCGATGAATGGAATTACACGCAACTTTCCATTCATTTTGTCAAAAAGAAAATGTTCTTAATGGGAGAGAGAGTAAAAACTTATGAAGATTTTCATGTGCAATAAGCAGCAGGTAAAAATTAAACATTTCTTGATTTTTTCTGAAATTTACTAGTGAAAAGAAAACGTTTTCGTTGATTTTTAATAGTACTTATAATTTTTGCCATAAAATTCTACAAAATTAAAAATTATACCCATTTTTTATTTAATTTGCAATAAAATTCAATATTTTAAACATGGTTTCAATCACACGCCTTTTTGATTTTCCTTATTATCAACAAGAGACTTATAATCTACAGGTTGCGCTTGCAACCAAAAAAAATGGAACCTGGGAAAAAACATCAAGCCAGGAATATATTGCTAAAGCAAATGCTGTTTCAAGAGCATTATTACGCATGGGCATTCAGAAAGATGATAAAATTGCTTTAATCACTTCTAATAACCGCACCGAATGGAATATCATGGATATTGGTATTTTACAAACCGGAGCACAGAACGTTCCGATTTATCCAACTATATCTGAAGAGGATTACGAATATATTTTAAACCACAGCGGAAGCATTTACTGTTTCGTTTCAGACGACGAAGTATACCAAAAAGTAAAAGCAATCCAGGCCAATGTACCGACCTTAAAAGAAGTGTATTCTTTTAATGAAATTGCAGGCTGCAAACACTGGTCAGAATTACTGACTTTGGGTGCAGATGAAAGCAATCAGTCTGAAGTTGAGGCCAGAAAAGACAGCATTCAAGCCGATGATTTGGCTACTATTATTTATACATCAGGAACTACCGGAAGACCTAAAGGGGTTATGCTTTCACACAAAAACATTGTTTCCAATGTTTTAGACAGCTCACCGAGGATTCCTTTTGATCCGGGAAAAAGTACTGCTTTAAGTTTCCTTCCAATTTGTCATATTTTTGAAAGAATGATTTTGTACATCTATCAATATTATGGTGTTTCGGTTTATTTTGGAGAATCTATTGATAAAATCAGTGATAACCTGAAAGAAGTTCGTCCAACAGTTATGACAGCTGTTCCGAGACTATTGGAAAAGGTTTACGATAAAATCTATGCAAAAGGAGCTGAATTAACAGGAATCAAGAAAAAACTATTCTTCTGGGCTATTGATTTAGGTCTAAGATATGAGCCATACGGAGCAAACGGTGGCTGGTATGAATTTCAATTAAAAATTGCCCGTAAACTTATTTTCAGCAAATGGAAAGAAGGTTTAGGAGGTAATCTGGATTTAATGGTTTCAGGAAGTGCCGCTTTACAACCCCGATTAGCTAGAGTTTTTGCTGCTGCAGAAATTCCGGTTATGGAAGGATATGGTTTATCTGAAACATCTCCTGTAATTGCTGTTAACGACCAAAGAAACAGAGGTTTCAAAATTGGAACTGTTGGAAAAGTAATAAACAACGTTGAAGTAAAAATTGCCCAAGACGGTGAGATTCTTTGCAAAGGACCAAACGTAATGTTAGGTTACTTTAAAGATCCTGAGAAAACGGCTGAAGCTTTACAGGACGGTTATTTCCACACCGGAGATATTGGAGAAATTGACAGCGAAGGGTTCCTAAAAATTACCGATCGTAAAAAAGAAATGTTCAAAACTTCAGGCGGAAAATACATTGCTCCTCAATTAATTGAAAATGCGATGAAACAATCTCGTTTTATTGAGCAAATCATGGTAATTGGTGAGGGCGAAAAAATGCCAGCAGCTTTTATTCAGCCAAATTTTGAATTCGTAAAAGAATGGGCTAAAATCCATAAAATTACTTTAGGAGCTTCAAATAGTGAAATTGCTTCAAACGCTCAAGTAATCAAAAGAATTGATGAAGAAGTAGAAGGCATTAACGAGAAATTCGGTCACTGGGAAAAAATCAAACGTTTTGAACTAACTCCGGATGTCTGGTCAATCGATGGCGGACAACTTACTCCTACCCTTAAATTGAAACGTAAAATCATAAAAGAAATCTACAAAGATCTTTACGTTAAAATCTACGGTAACAACTAAGAATCAAATTCTATATATTCTAAAGGACTGTCTCGCAAGGACGGTCCTTTTTTTTATTCCGTTATTTCGAAAAGACTGCTTTTAAACGGATCGGGTTCAAAAGTTGTGGAGAAACATAAATCTCGCGAAATCGCAGCGTCGCAAAGTTAAAAAATCAGAATAAAAACTTGGCGACACTGCGTCTTTGCGAGAAATAATTTTCAAGGGCAAAGAGGTAAAGGTCGAGAAATAAAAAAGAGCTCTGAACCTTACCTAAAAACCTCAGTCAGATTATTAAGTTACGGGTTTTACATGGTAGTTTTCCTGCAAGGTTTTTTTTGACCTTGTAGGTCTCATAATTTACTTTTTACAGCCACAAAATCTTTTTTAAAACCAGGTGATTTACGTTTTGCACTGTAAGAACTTTTTTTTTCGTACCAATCATCATTACTATTTTAAACCTACAAAGTCAAAAAAAGACCTTGCAGGTGAACAAAACATATTAAATGCCCCAAAAGCCTCTACTAGTTACGCAAGCACCAATGCAAAATTTTAGCAATATTCTTTGCGTCATCTATACCACGATGATGCGTTCCTTCTAAGGGAATATCCAGCAAATGTAAAGCGCCGTTCATTCCGGTTGGTTTTTGTAACCCAAATTTTGCTGCGAAATTTACTTTTACATTAATGTGTTCCTCTCCCATTGGATACGGAATACCGAACGATTTGCATTGTTTTTTTAACATATTCAGATCGTACTGACCGTAACTTGCCCAGGTATACAAATCCGGTTGATATTCATCAATCAATCTTCCGATAGCTTCCTGAAAAATTACCCCGTTCTTATCTAACAGATCCGCAGTAATAGTCGTTAACTCTGTACAAAATGGGCTTACCGTTGAACGTTGTGGTTTAACCAAAATCCCTTCATTCTTTGTAATTTCTCCGGTTGTAGTATCCAAAATTGCTAATCCAATTTCAATAATTTCATTCTCCTGTCCTACAGGAACAGGTCCTTGCCAACATGTGGCTTCTAAATCAATAATTATAATTTTATCTGTTGTTTTCATTTTGTTTTACTTTTTCAAAACCAAATCTGCTTCAAAAATTGGTTTTTCTTTTTCAATTTTTTAATCCTTTGTACGGTTTCTCTTTTTCCATTTAAACTTCATTACATCCTTCACCATTGAATTATTCGTTTTATTAAAATGAATCAGTTGAGAAGCTATTTCAGGGTTTTCATCAATTCGATCCGCCACAATTTCATAAGCGATACTTCTGGTAATGTCCTCCAGTATTTTATCTTTAGCGAATTCATGCTTTAAAGTTTCCAGAAACTTCTCTTTATTCTTGTCTGTCACTTCCTTTTTGTAAACAGCTGTTATGGCATCAGATAATTTCTCTACTTTAATCGTAGCAAAATAATTATTCAGACAATTTGAGGCGTCTTTTTCGCTTCTCCAGCCTTCCAACAATAAATCTTGTGCTTCTGTGCTGTTTCCAATCTTATTTTTACAAACTAAAGCTGCTTTTAAATACTGATAATTAGTTTTATAGAAACCAACAACATTATAATAATTTTTATCTGCCTCTTCTTTGTTCTTTAAAATGGCATACAAATCCCCTACTTTTTCATGTTCGTTCAGCTCTTTGTAAAGCGCTAAAGCTTCCTTATAGACACAACCCTTTTCATAACATTCTGCAGCCTTTTTTTTGTTTTGAAGATACTTTAGATAAACTGCTCCGGCCTCCCGATACAATTTGCCTTCTTCTAAAACGATTGCTGCTTTGTCATTTCTCTTTAGAAGTTTCAAATAAATGTGAGCTGCTTTCTCGTATTCCTTTCTTCTAACAAAATCTTCGGCTAACTTCTCATACTTACTTTGTAATGTGCTAAACCTCGCAGAGTCCACTAGAGCTGAACCTCCACCAGAATTTGAAGATTTTCTTTGAAACCCGGACCAAAATGAGATCATAAGAATCACGAATATCACGACACCAATAAAAACCAATATCGACGGAAAATTATCCCTTAGTTCTGCACCTTTACAACTTCTAAACAAAATCACAAACACTAAAACGAAGCCATATCTAAAAAAACCTGTACCATTACTATCACCACCGGAAGATTCATTAAAAAACCGACCCAGCCATTCAAAGTTAAGTCTGCTTTCGTGACCTGGACTAAAAAAATAATTAGCCAAATTCCCTCCTCTTTCTGATCCAATTGTATCCAACGGAATTCCCAATTTCATTGCCATTTCCGGATTCTTCTCTAAATAGGCTAAGAATTTATCCATTTCCCGATTATTTCCATTCATCAACTTTTTTAGATTAAATGGTAATTTTTCAATCCTTTCTTCCTCTGAAAGTGGATTTTCAATCTCTTTTAAAAGTTCCTCTTTATCAACTTCAATTCGCAATGACGAAATCATGCGGGGTATCGCAACGCTTTTTCTTGGCTCTAAAACCTCAACAGCAACCTCATTTGGTCTTTTTAAAAAATCAGACCAGACCAACTCGTCTTCTAAAGCAACGAATCCTATCTCGGGATGTAACAGATGATACTTTTCAGAAAACAAGGTTTTCCATTCTTCTTTTACCAATTTTGGTAAAACAGTTGTGTGCTCCGGAATAAACAGCTTATCTTCTATAAGCTGGCAAAAATTGTTTTTTCCAATGTCTTTAATTGTACCAACAGCAGCGTTAAAAAAAACAATACAACCGTACAGCTCATTTGCAACCGTGCCCGGAACAGGGAAAACTTTTATGGTTTCTAACGAAAGACCCATTTGCTGAATTTCCTGAAGCCAAAACGATATCGATTTGCTTTTAATAATAATTCCTTCTCTCGGGAACGAATTAGTAGCCTGCATTTTTAATTTAAACTCCATATTGTACTACTTTCGAAACGAACGGTTTTAGGTACTTTTCTTCAAACAAATTATAATCAATATATTCTTGCGAATGTTCCTCGGATAAAAAATAAGTATTCCCGGTATATTCTATTGTTGTGGCCAGAATTGTCTTTCTCTCAATTATAAAAGGAATATAAAATACCGGAAGCGATTTATCACTGCTTTCAAAAATTAAAATTCCTTCTTTGTTGGTAATTCTGCTTCCATCACCAGATTCAAAAAATTTTGTTTCTATATAACAGACAGCCCCTTCTTGTTCTAATTCTTTTTTAAATTCTTCCGCAATGCTGATTTCTACATTTTCTAAAATAACGAATAGGTTACTGTCTACAAAAGCGTTAACATCTTTCAACGATTTACCTGTTTTTTTAACTATGAGTTTAATAATGGTAACCGGATTTGATCCTTTATACTTTAAGATTAGATTTGCTTTACGTTGCCATGCTTTACTTAAATCTAAAGCATGCCTTCTTGTCTTTACAAATTCAAGATTCTCGATAAGAAAATCATTTATTTGAATTTTTCCATTTACAATAGCAACATGTCCCAATCGTTTGGCAACATTGTATTTTGACCTGTCCTTTTTATAATTCTGAACAAAAAGAGACTGTTTCGTAAAATAATCATCAAAAGCTGTTGCGACCTGCGGATCAGAATTTGGTTGTATGTTACAATTACTTTCTACACTCCAGAAATCAAGGTTATTGGTTACATAAAAAGTTTGTTCATACTCAAAAAAACTAAGATTTTTGTCCATTAGTGCTTCAGGAAGGCCTTTACTACTCTTGCATTGGTTTGTTGCCAAATTAATAATCGTGATGACACGTAAAGGGCTATACGAATAGTTCAACAGTAAAAGCTCTCCTTTTGAGTTACTTCTTATCGCAAATTTACCAAGAGTAAAAGGCAAATTTGAAGCTATTTTTATAAATCCTTTTTTAAATCCCATTTCATGAAACAAGAACAAATTACCTCCCACATACATATAGTAATGACCACATTCGTAAAGAATGTTCTGATAATTTCTTTCAGCCGGATACAACAAAGGAATACCATCGTCATTGCTTGTATTAAAAACAAACTGTTCTTTTACGACTTCGTTCTTTTTCCATAGTTCATCTAACGGTATTATGATTTCCTGAAGCTGTTTTTTTCCTTTATTCTGATTTTTATAAATGTTGATTCTTCCTTCTACTTGGTTAACCAAAACATATTGAATACTGTCAAAATAGGTGCTCATCGCTTTTTGCATTACTTGCAATTTCAGACTTTCATCAGACGAAATAAAAAAGACTTCTTGCTTTTTATGATCAATCGCATTTTCTAAAAAAAACAAATCCAATCCTGCTTCACAACTCAATTTACCACTCAATTCGTTTAGTCCCTCAATAACCTGATTTACGTTTTCAAAGTAAACCTCCTGATACCTATCTCCAACAACAAAAATCTTGCACTCAATATCGGTTTTTGGATGTGTCGCAATGGCCAAAGCCGATGCAAACCCCAGAATTTTAGGATTCCCCCAATTGATTAAAGTAGTATCGATCAATAAAATTCTACAAAACTTATCTGCTTCGGGCGGTACTTCTCTCTCTATGTACAAAGCCTCACTATTGGCAATTCTGGACATAAAAACAGCATCGTCATTGGCAAATTCAGAAATTATCAATTTGTCAAAATCACCCTTATTGGACAAATCAGAAATTCCACCCAATGGCTGTACACTTGACATATTGTGATGTAACGGAATATTAAGTCCCGACCAAATACGTTTTACTAAACTCCCTACCTGAAATGTTTTTTCTTCCCGAATAAGTGCTACTATAAAATCCAGGGGTGTTTCTGATGCAATTTGTGCTTCCAAAACTTCCTCGCTTACCTGTTCTCTCAACTCTTCTTCAGGTAAATTTTCCATTGCTTTCAGTAAAGACTGAATTGTTGGAAATTTTGCCTTCAATAAAGCCATCGTTCTGAAATCTTTGATAAAATTAGATTCGTTGAAAGATACTTTATTTCCTGCCCGTATTAAATGATGTCTGTGATTTTGATATTCATCGAGTACACTCTTTGCTTTTTCAGCTGAAACTCTGTTATGACAATCTTTAAATATAGTCTGAAACAGCTGTAAACGTTTTTCACCATTTTTGTATTCGTCCGGTAAAGCGGATAGTATCTTTAAAAAATCAATCGCTGCTCCTACTCTAAAAAAATTAGAATCGGGTTTATGATGAAAACTTTTATTTATTTTGTTGTTCGCCAGTTGACTGATCCACTCAATCGTTTTTTCATTATCCGGGTTTGTAGCGACAATAGCCAACAATAATGACCCCAACGGCGGAAGGCTCTCTTCTGAAAGAAATCGCAAAATTTCAAAAGTAAATTTCTCGTAAGCAATAGTCTTTCCATTTGGAATTACAATTGCCTCAAAAACCTCTTCTTCAGAAAAAAGCTCATTGTCCCATTCCCAAAAATAATCTTCATAAGATTGAAAGTATTTTTCTAATTCCATTTTTATTTTATGAAAAAGTTAGACGAAACGAACTAATTGAAAGTGGTTTCATTTTGTTTTTAGGAATACGAAAACAACTGTTATCTCTATTCCAAATCAGTAGGTCTTCTTCTAAAGGATTACTATTCTTTTGTATTGTTTTAGCTAAAATTGACCATTCAAAGTCATACCCTGTTGGCAGTAAAAAATCCTCTTTTAACCAATACGTGTTCCCTTTTACAGGCAGCAACGGATTTCCAAGTACCAGTATCTTTTGGTCTGCCACAACCCATTTTAAAGGTTTTAATCTAAAGTCCGGAGCTGTTTCTATATACGATTGAATTTCACTAAAATCTGTAAGCAAAGCATAGGGTTCCTGTACAATTTCTGACGGTTTTAAACGTATCTCAATGTTCTGGTCAATACCAAAATAATTGTGATTGAATCCTGGCATCGAAACCGGAAGTGCCCGCATAATCGGTGTCCATAATAATCCCGAAGGAAGTTTTTTTGACGGTAATAAACTTCCTTTTTTAAACAGCAAATTTTCTTTTAATTCATAAATAACATGAAACGGAATCTGCTGAATTTCTATCGCATTTAATTGTTCCGGTGCAAAATCTTTTAGCCACACCGACTGCTCATGAAAAGCTAGTTTTATGGTCTCCCAATTTCTAATTGCTCCTAAAAATTCTAAATCTCTTTTATTTATTTCTAAAAAATACATTTTATACGGTTTGAAGAATTTTTTGCCACAAAGCCTCTATTTCTTTTTGAATGTATTGCTTCTGCTCCTTGTTATTAATCCAATCACAACGACTTTGCAAATAGCGCAATTTATCTTTAATCACATTTTGCTCTTCAAAAGAAAGTGACTCATCCTGCCATCTTTCAGTCAAATGTTGCATCTCTTTCATCACTTCCTCAGGATTTGGTACTTTATTGTACAAAGCCTGTGGGTGCTGGCCATCTGAATCGTCTTTTTCGATAGTCTGATTAATTATACCCTCCAGAATTTCTATTTGTTCTTCGTTATCCCAAATGTATTTCAATACCCATAAATCAGATAAAACCGCTTCCTCCCTACCACACATTAAAGCACTTGCTGCGATTAAATTCTGCAACTTTACTGCACGTCTGTCTGATACTTTTATTCCTGTATTTCTCAAATTATGAACAATATCCACATATTGTTTGCGGATTCCGGTCAGATCTATAGTTCTACAAAGCGACTGTAACTCTCTAATTTCGTCTGCCGTAATCGTTGGTATTTCTTTATTGCCACTGCTTTCTATTTTCCAACCTGCCAAAAGTACCTCATGAAGTAAATCCGGATCTACATAATCACATTTTACACGAATAAGAAAACGGTCTAATAAAGCATTTAAGGCCTCATCTTCCGGCAGCACATTACTGGCACCAATAAACATTAACGCCGGAAGTTTCTTTGTCTCCCTTCCTCTACGAAATATTTTCTCGTTTAAAGCCAACAATAAACTATTCAAAATAGCCGAATTGGCATTAAAAATTTCATCCAGAAAAATCATAGAAGCCTCAGGCATCATACCTTCTGTATTCGTAACCAATTCTCCTTCTTTAAGTTTACGAATATCAAAAGGTCCAAAGATTTCGTTTGGTTCTGTAAAACGAGTCAAGAGATATTCAAAGTTTTTACCTCCTTCAATTCCATTCGATAATGCTCTTACCAATGCACTTTTTGCGGTACCCGGAGGTCCTAATAAAAAAGCATTTTCTCTGGCCAGTAATCCAATTCCTAATAAGTCGATAATCTCGTTTTTTCCAACAAAAACATCTTTGATGTGCTGTAAAACGTTATTTAATTTTTCTGTAGATTTCATTTCTTTTATGTGGGTAATTTTTTATTTATAGCAGTCTTTTTTTATTTTACAATTCCTTCCAAAACACTTGTTTATGAGCTCCAAATCCGGCCATCAGTTCCTGATTTATTTCTTTGATTACTGCTGTTTTTTGTGCTTTTCTTTCAACAACCCGATTTAAATATAACTGTTTAAGGCTATCATCAGAGAAAACAATATCTAAATTGATTGTTTCATAATCAACATCAAATCCTATTGCCGAATAATGAAAATCTACCAGAAGCTGTTCTAAAATAGGAATTGCAAGATCATCTGCATCTATTCGTTTCATTTCCATAATGAGCTGAGGCAAAAATCTCAAACACAAATCAGCCGACAACAATGCCGAAGCGCTTAATACACCTTTATATTTAGGCAGAAAGAGATCCAATTCACTTATTTTATGCTCGCGATACAAAATCAATTGTGCAGCGAGATATACCGTTTTTGCTCCCCAACCGGCTGCCTCCCGATTAAACTCCGGAGCCTTCCAAGGATAGTCAAGAATTTCATTTTCATATTCCGTTTCTAAAAACAAAATGACCTCCTCCTCTTCTTCTTTAGAAATAGTGCTCATCTTGTTGTACAGTATCACCTGCTCAATTGTTCTGAGATGATAAATCGTTTCTAAAAAAGGTAACTTATTAGTATCCATAACTTTTACTTAACATTATTCAGTTCCTGTTGATTTACAAAATCGCGTTCGCACTTCTTTTCAAAAATAGCTTTTCTTTTCTAATCTAATTTCAGAAATCTGCATTGAAATCATTGCTTAAAAACTCAGCTTCACCAAGAGCAAATACCCTTTATATTTTGAACAGAACAAAGATTAAACACAACTGCGTAATTATTTTGCGCAGTTGTGTTTTTTGCTAAAATTAGTCATTCAGCCATACAATCACAGTTATCAAATAAACCTCTCTTGCAGCTTCAAATCGGGTGATATTAAGAATCGATTTACTTCTAAAAAAAATTTAACAAACTAGATCAAAAGTGTGTTATGCATCAAAAAAAACCTGCGAATTGGCATCCGCAGGTTTTCATTCTTTATGTGGTATTTTTTAGTTTCGATCTTAATTTATCTGCGAAACGCCAATTTTTTCAAGCGTTACTTTAGCATCACCACCTCCGGTTTTTTTAATAATGATTTCATAATTCGAATTCGTTTTCAATAAATTATCCGAAATATAATAGGAGAAGCTCTTTTTTATCCCATCTTCACTTATTGCATGACTTTCATCAACTCCATGATCATGTTCAAGTCCAAAGAACGTCATTGTTCCAACGTATACATCTTTTTTCTTCGGATAACGAAGATAAACGGTGTAGTAATCTTTTGGTTCTTTGTACGCTACTACATCCAAATTTAGTACAATTTTGGCATTTGCTTTACTGGTAAAAACTTTATTGGTATTTTGTACAAGTTTACTGGTTACTTTATGACTATAATCAGTTCCCCCAAGTGGCTTACCTACTTTTTGTTCCCAGATAACAGCTTCTTTTGAATCTTGAAATGACACTAATTTTTTAGTTTTCGTTCCATTGGCTGCTACAACCGGAGTTTTAGAACCATAAAGTAAATTGTCGTATTTGTAATCTAAATCGAAAACGATCTTGTACACTTCTTCCATTGTATAAGTAAGGTGATCTCCATTAGGTGCTATAAACTGATAAGGCCACGGGTCCGCTTTTAGCTGTTCTAAAGTAGGACGTTCTCCGTAAGCCGAAACATCCCAGGACTCCCAAATACGATCGACCATACTGTGATGCAACCAGAAAACAGGGTCAAATCCTGCCGAATCAACATTTGCCATTAAACCCGATGTAACCTTTTGGTATATTTCATTATAATAACTTTCGCTTGGATCTGCATATCCTCCACCTATAAGATTATGCATAAAACCATGAGGCGAACCTTCAAGATTTTGACTAAATCCAGCCGTTCCGGTAAAGGAAGGATTGGTTCTCAATTGTTCAAGCGCTAATTGTATCTGCGTAAGTTGCTTTTGAGGAATCGGTTTTCCGTTGTTCAGAACCGTATATCGGGCTGCTGTAAAGAGCGAACCTGATTTGTCTCTTATGGGTTCTGCCAAGATATTATCGACTGTATCTTTACTTCCATAATTCCAATACGGTATAGCAAAATCGTCTTTTCCGGATAATTCACGAACCATTTTTTCTAAAAACCAAATGTACATTCTGTGCCATAAAAGAAAATTTAAAGAAGCTGCATCTGACCCATTATGTGTGCAATCACCCCAAGCCCATAATTTATCTTTATCGGTCTGATACGCCGCACAAAGCGCATTAGGACCGTTAATTGCATTCGGGATATTATGTATTGCTCCCTGATAGTACCAGGAAACCCCCATCTCACAGCCCATTGCACGCATTTTCTCAAAAGCGATATTCATTGCTTTCAGATTTTCCTGTCCTTGTGGCGTATTGGCGTTCCATCTAATGTATTTCACATTACTTTTACTTTGACCATAGGAGAGCCCCGAAATCAAAATAATAAAGAATAAAAGAGTAATTTTTTTCATTTTGTTTGTTTTTAGGTTTATAATCAGTTGTGTATTGCTGTTAAAGCACATCGACTTCAAAAGTCAAAATCTTCGCATAGCTGGGATTGGCTTTATCATAAATTTTAAATTTTACAATGCCATTACCCGACTTGTTTGCCGGAATCACGTGTATGGCTATAAATCCCTGCTGATCAGCATTTAGTTTATTAAAAGCCGAACCTTTCGGAATCCCGATCTGGCAAGCCCCATGCTGACACATCGAGCAATCCCATTCTTTTGGAAAAGTGTTTGATACCGTTTCCCAAACCAGATAGATGGGTTTGTTAGAGATATTTTCGACTTTGATTTTAGAAATATCAAGTCGCTTATTTTTCTGCAGACTTTCCTTATTTGTTGCATTACCCACTACCGAAAAAGTAGCTTTGCTTTGCGCAAATGAGTTCAAAGAAGCAAAAAACAACATAAAATATAAGATTCTTTTTTTCATGAGTACTGATTTAAATTTTAATAAAAAACCGGAATTTCAGCCTTGTATGCTACCTTTTTTGAAATCGGTTCTATAAAATGATACCTAATCTTTTCCTTCTCGTTTACCTGATCTAAAAAAACAAACACTTCCAGACATTCTCCCGAATGAAGCTGTATTCTATATCCGTTAGGGCCTGCAATCAGATTGCGATCACTTCCGGAAATGAACTTCAGTTCCGCATCAGATGGAAACTGTATTTCATGAAGGTATAATCCCGAATTAACCAAACGAAGAAGCACCTTCTCTTTTTTATTCACAAACGATTGTAATCCTTTGTTTTCTATCGTTGTTTTTCCATTAATCAAGAAATAATTGGGCTTGTAGAGCGGAAGAAGTATGGGCTTGTTAGAAACATCATATGCTGTACCCATAATAGCATCTGTATGCCATTTGGTATCTATTTCGTTACTGCACCATAGTATTTCCTGTGATGGTTTGTGGTCTAAAGAATCTGTCTCTTTTGGGCGTATAATAAGCACTCCAAACATACCGGCCTGAAGATTGAAGGGATAATTCTCGGGACTATAATACAGATAAGTTCCTGCTTTTTTAGCCTGAAAAGAATAAAACCCATGCACCATATGATGAATTGGCTCTTTGACCTTCATTACTTCGTTCTCTGCATTCCGCTGCTGAAACTCCATTTCTTTACAATATAAAGAGACCGGATTTCCTTGCGAGATGTTCCAAAAATCAATACTTACGCTATCTCCTTCCCTAGCCTCAATCTCCGATCCCGGGAAAGTAACCTGACCGGAAAGCGAGTCCGTAAAACCGAAAGTTCGTATGGTTACGTTTTTTCCAATCGGTAACTTCCCTGTTGTTCGGCCAATAATTAATCTGTCGTTCTGAGCGGACAAAAAGGGACCGGTACATACAAAAAGAAATACCAATATACACTTACACCGTCTTTTCATTTCTAAACTCAAATTATCATGTACCAACAATGGTTTGCTATTACAAGTCAAATTTAAAGTTATTTAAAATCAAAAGACTGCGTATAAACACCTGTTTTAGTAGTAAAAATCCGAATTCTATTTCAATTTACTTCTTGAGATAAAATTTAAACAAAATGGAAGGGAATTATTTTTGACAATGTCTTTTTAAGAACAAAATGCATACAACTTTAAAGGTAATCCTGTTATAATCAAAGAGCAAAGCATTCTTTAATTGGAAAACTTTCTGAAGATTCTTGTACTATTTTATTTCGAGCTAAACGAGATAATTTAGGTACTTCTAATAATCTCTTTTCAACACTAATTTTTTTGCTCTTTATATTTTTTCAGACTAAAGTGATTTCTCCAAATATAAACAGAAAGAGTTCATATATAAATCTAGCATTCCTTTATATCAAGTTTGTTTTTAATATTGTCCAAGCTCCAAGGACTTGCGAAGTAAAACTGGATTGGCTTCGATTCCAGTTTAAGTTTTTACCCGAATATATAATTATTGTGTATTTATGTACCCAAAACCATTTGCAAATAGTCATTGTATTCAAACGTTAAAGCCTTAAAAAACAAAAGCAACGATATAAAACAATTAAAAAACAACTTGAATAGAAGTTTTATGGATAGTATATATTTCACTTCTCTTTCTCCTTCAGAAGGTGCTACAGGAACTACAATTAGATTGTCTACAGATGACAATCCTTATAAGGAGCAGATACCACCGCGATCATTAAAACTTGTTGCTGTACATTTTATACCTTATCGATATCCTGCCGTTCATTCCCCTATTATTGCCGATTCTGGTCGAATATTAGACGAAATCGGTTACTCCCGCTTTTTGGTTAGAGTTCCTTCGGGTATTAGAGTGGGAGAAAATTATGGAGTCCTTTTTAAATTAAAGGAAATAAAATCAAAAAAAGAGTTTTATTTTAGTACTGGTGGTCGGCATCACTTCACCGTTAGATGACAATGTAAACGCAGACTTGAAGTCTTTTAGCTTGATGTGTGCTACACTTTTATAGACCAATCTCTCTACTATTTATTTTAACCGCAAGGTTCGCAAAGATTTTCTTTTGCATGCAGATTTAGCAGATTTGGCCGATCTTATTTACCTCTTAAAAAATCCGTGTTATCTGCTACCTGAGCGATAGCGAACTGTCGAAGCAAATCTGCGCGAAAAAAAATTAGGTATAAATTAAAAAGGAGCCATACTGCTATAATTAAACTTAGCGTGCCTTGTGGTTATTTTATAGATTAGAATACGACATCTTAGTAGCCCGTGTCATTTCGACGTAAGGAGAAATCACACTAGAAATTCCGCAAAGCAAATCGACAATCGTTGTAGAAATACTTATACGATTTCTCCTTAGGTCGAAAGAACAAAAAAACAAAAAGCTCCGCAATGACGGAGCTTTATTGATATTCTAAAAACTAGAACACTACATTTTAACTTGCTGCACTACTACAGACTTTTTGAATTTCTTCATCTGTAAATGCTGCCAAAGTTTGGGCCAAATTTCTGCTCGTACGTAAACAACTGAGCATTTTTAGCCTTAAATCGAGATCGCCTCCGTACTCCGTTTCGAGCAGTAACTCGAAAATTTCCTGCAAATACAATGGCTGCTCTTTAAATTCTCCTTCAAACCATTCGTTCGAAAGGAATTTGACCACGGATGGCACCACGTCATTTTTTGATGTTTTTTGATTTTCTTTTGACATATTTGAAAATTTTTAAACGCACGAAGCCCCCATCGTCGGTTGTGTCAAAACACTACAAAGAGTGAAATTAGGGCTATCACTAGCTCCCGCAACGTGAATGAGGGCTCGTTTATGTTAAACTTAAATAAAGTTTATTGGATTTCTCCTTGTATGTATTTTGACTTTACAAAGATATACTTTTTAATCAAAAAGAAAGTTTTTGCTTACGAAATTTATTTTGGATCATAAAATGGTTTAAATTCAACCGCAGGTTCTATTTTTGGACAAATTTCTTTAAATGCCTTTTTAAAATGAGTTTCTAAAAATTTACTTTTTTCTATTCTTTTGCCAATAGGTATTTGATATAACACAGCATCATGCATAGGAATTAAAAACTCAATTTCTTTATCCAAATTATATACTTCAATTATTGCTTTTTTTAATATTAATGATGCATTCCCCTGAATTCTTTGACTAATTAACCAACTCTCTTCTTCATTATTTTTATTGTCAAAACTTTTGTATCTTTTATTTCCTTGAGTTGTTTCTACAAAACCGTCAATTCTAAATTTTTTCTTTAATTTTATATTAAACTTTTCTAATTCAGGAAATTTGTTGAAAAAAATATCTAAATCTATATTAGTTACTTTTTTAATGTTTTCTTTCGACATACCATAACAATAACTAAAAAACAGCTTCTTACATTTATCGCGGGAGATATTAGGCACATTTTTCAAAACTTCATTCATTTGCGAATAAATATCTTCCATATTATACATTTCAATCAATTTTAAATCATTAGCCTCAGAAGCTAATATCCCTGCTTCGAACTGGCAATAATCAATATACAATAATTCCATTCCATCTTCAGGCAATATTATATTCCTGTAGTCTCTTTTTAATTGTTGCAAAGAAGGGTATTCCACCAATATTCTACTAGTAACAGTCCCAAAAGATTGAAATTGCGGAAATATTTTTTTGTCATCTAGAGATCCTATTCTCGTCAAAATTGTTTTGTTAATAGACAATTTTCTTTCTTCATATAAAAGTTTTATCAAATCAAAATCATCCTTATAAAACTTAAGATTTCTAATATATTCGTTAGTCCCAATTGTATTAACTAATGCAGGCAAAATCTTACCAACCTCTTTTTTAATATTTTCAAAATCTGTTCTTGAAAAAATACCATATTCCAGTTGAAGCCTGTTTTTAACCTCGTAAAATTCTATATTAACTTTTCTTATTAAGGATGTAATTAAAAGTGTGTCAATCTTTATCCCCTTTTTTGTTCTTTCTAACAAAATAGAACTAATTTTTTTTTCTACTGTTTCATGCCTAAATATTTCATTTCTTTCTTTAAGTTCTTCATAAATCAGTTTTAATATATCCTCAATAGAACTCAATAAAAAACCAAAAATATCTTTTATTTCAGAATCACTACTTCCATCATTAAAACCAAAGTATATTTTTTTTGCCTTTTCCAATTTTTTAATCATTTCTTCATTATCAGCATTTTTGTGAAGTTGCTTCAGTAAATACCAGAAGTCCCAAGGTTGATCATTTTTTGAAAACTCATTTTTTGAATGACCAATAATTTGTTTTTTTAATTGTTCTATATCAGTAAAAAGCGACCTCTCATTTATTTCAATTGCATCAATTATATTTAAAAAATCGAAAGAGATGATATTATAAATCTCTTCTTCTTTAAAGAAATCTAAGTTTTTATGAGTTTTTACTTCTCCTCCAACTATTTTACTATAATAAATGATTTTTTTTTTGCCTTTTAAATAGCTTATATGTTTTAAAATAATTATTTCCATTATAACGAAATTAAATTAGGAGTATCTCTAATAATATTTGAATACTTAAGACTTGGTAAATCAGAAACAAAAACCTCTTTCTGTTCTTTATAAAGTTTTTGATGAAAATCTTTCAAATCTCCTAATATATTTTCATCTCTTATCTCACTTGGATTAACCATTCTCAATGCAATAAGAGCATTTCGTTGAAGAAAATAATTTTCTGCTAAATTTCCATTATTTATAGATTTGAGCATTATTGTTTTATACCTTCTCCAGTCAACTGATGCTAAATATAAAAAAGCTCCGGCAGTATCTGCTTGATTTTCCTGATTTGTATTTTTAATTATATTTGCTGCGTATGTAATTAGTCTTTGTGAAACAAAATTATTGTAACTTAAAAACATCCATAAATAATAAGTCTGTCCTTGGTAAATATTTTTATATTTATCTAAAATAATATCTTCTAAAACTTCAAAATTTTCTCTTTTATAATAAGTTTTATCAATAGCTCTCAACAACTTAATAAAATTAGTTGTCAACCATGGCTGGTTTTCTAATTCATTTAATACATAATCAACTACTTCTTTGAAATTAATAATATCCTTCAATCCAGGGGTTCTTGCAAACTGCTGCAGTTTCTCAATACAAAACCCTAATTTTCTTCTTTTAAGATAATCTTCATCACTTTTATTATTAATGGTACTCTTAAATAATCTAAAAGTAATATATACGGCTTTTTGAACATCTCTCCTTCGTTTAGTTGAAAGAAGACTATTAATTTGTTCTATTTCTATCAGAGATTCAGGCAAATATTCATCAATAGTAAATACATCTTCCCTATAATCTAGTATTTTGGTTTTGGAAGAATTTAAATTTAATCCCAAATCTCTCATTGCAACTGACAAATCATAAATTGCTTTAATTGCTTCGGATTTTGTTTGGCAAACAATTCTAATATCATCCATATATCTATAATAATAAGAATGTCTATTTGAATCTATCATTGTATTATCTAATTTGTTTAAAAATAGATTTGCTAAAAAAGAGGACGCATCTCTATTCTGTGGTATACCAAATTCAGAATTAACTAATTTATCATTCCACTTTACAACTAATTGTTTTAAATTCTCAACAATCTTATATAGATTATTTTTTTTCTCTAAAGTATAATTATCATAATCATGAATTAATTCTTTAATATAATCTATTAGTGTTTTAATATTTATATTCTCAAAAAAATTAGTTATATCAGCAACTACAAGAAATGGTTTATCATTATTCAAAACAAACTTTGTTTGATATATGTATTTTTTCCATTGCTCAATCGAATAATGGTACATATATGTAGCACTTCCTTTTCCAGAATTATACCTAAATGAGTAAACTTTATTATCTAGACTGATATCAAGGTTTTCAGCTAATATATCAACATATGCTTGATAAATTATTCTATCAATGAAACTGACTTCAATTGATGGTCTTGTTGAATAACCTGATTTCGGAATTGTAAAATGTTTTGCAATAGCAGTCGGTACATATACTTTTTCTAAAGAGTTAAGGCTTTCATTTATTCTTTCTAAAAAAAACTTTTTAGAAAGAATAAATTTAAAATTCAAAGGATCCTGAAACCAATCATCTCTTAAATCATTTCTTAATCTTTTAAAAGCTCTCCAAATATTTAATTCAATACCATTTACTACAATAGATTCATAATTGATTAATGAGCCATCTTGATTTATACCTATTTTTTGTATTTCATCAGTAGATCTAATTTTTTCTAAAGCCGAATCATATTTTTCTATGTAATAATTCAATAGTTTTGCTTCCATTTTTTTTGCTGTAAATGAATTTGCAAAACCTGATTCATCTGTTATTTCTGTAATTAAGCCAACTAAAACTGATCGATTTCTATAAAACAAACCTGACCCCGAAAATCCTGATATTTTTTCGTGAGAATTTTCAGCATACACATTTGACAGGCATTCAATATTTAGATCCTTCGATTTAACAGGGTTTACTTTTCTCTTAAAACTAAAATTTTGTGCATTCCCATTCGCAAAATTTGGATAGCCATATGAGTCAAAATATCTATTATTGTTAATATTTCCTAAAATAAATTCTTTACAGTCATCAATATTAAAATCAATAAGCAAAATAGCAATATCATACTCATAAATTGGTATAATTTTATCCGTGGAAATTTTTCCTAGTAATTTAAAATCCCCATTCTCATCTTGCTGATTTATTTCTATTTCATGGACACTGTTTTTATCTGGAAAATCTTCCTTTAATCTTTTCCCAAAAACACAATGCAATGCAGTAAAAACATAATTAATTTTTGATTTTTTTGATGTTTTGTACAAAATTCCTGTACCCAGTGTCTTTTTTGTTTCTTTCTTGAAAGTTGCTGCTATTTTAACAGTTACACTTTTTAAAAGCTCTTCTTGATGCTGATTTAAAGAATACATAATCAATTATAAATTAATCAAATAGCCATGCTCGTAATTTGGCTTTAAACATTCAAAACTAAAATTACTGAAGTCACCATCAAAAAAATTCATGCTATCAATTACTTCTTCGTAATTAAAAATAAAAGAATCAATATTTAAAGTTTTTTTTCTACTTGATAAAATTTTTGCCATAGTTAATTTGTTTGGTAAATTAGCTTTACCCCCGTTGGTGCTAATAATAAAATTGTTACAGTCTAAAAGATCTAGAAATTCAAAACTTAAGCTTCTATGACTACAATGATGTGATAATTTAATATAATCAACTTTAAGTTTATCTGCTTTTCTATCTTTTAAAAGTCTTTTTATTGAATCTGTTAAAATTTCAGGATTTGCATCTCCTAAAAATAAAACTGATTTTGAATTTAACTCCATTAAAAACGCTATACTAACTCTATTTTCAATTTTTGAATCAAGATCTTCCTCTTTATCAATAAAAATTTTAGGATTTTTATCAATCAACTCTTTAATTGAAAATTTATAGTCATTTGAGTTTGATGAAATATCAAATGGATAAGTTTTATCATTTTTTATTTTTAGTTTTTCAATATCTTCTTTAAATGGAGATAATAAAGTTAGTTCTAACCCATAAAAGTTATAAAAATTAAAATTAGGTATATAAATACTAGAACTCCTAGGAATTTTTAATTCATCAATTAAATTTTGAACCTTACATGATTCCAAAAAACTAACATCATTATTTTTAGAATCAAAGACTTCTTTTATTGGATAAAATGAATTAAACCAAATTTCACTAATTATAGATTTATCAATTTTAATATCGGAGAGTAAATAATAAATTCCTTTTATATGATCTTGGTCCGTATGGGTTATAATAAGTAAATCAATGTTTTCTCCTTTATTTTGAATATCTAATATTTCATGCTTTAAGTGTTTATTATATTCACTTTTTTTATTGCCTCCATCAATTAAAATGTTTTTAAACTTATCATCATTTCCTAGAAAACGAAATATAAAGGAGTCTCCATTCCCTGCTTTTAACATTTTTACACTAAAACTCATAAATAAATTTGTTACTTAGATAAAGGTAAAAATTTTAACTACTTTAACAAATAAAAACACGCTTTACTAGACCTTATAACTTACAAAACCTTTTACTTAAATAATATTCTATACATTCTACAACTAGAGAATAATCAAACTTTTTAATACAAATCAAAAAATAATACGTTTTTAAAATATACCTAAAATCAAAAAATCAGGTAAAAAACCCTGATTTTAAATCCTAAAAAAGCGTTTTTAAAACTAAAACGCTCTTTTTTTATCGATACAATTCCTCCCGAATCCTAATCAAAGTTCTTATCACCTTCTCTTCATCCGGAGCTTCTTGAATAGCCGAAGTTCTATAATAACTTTCAATAGAAACAATCAAATCATCAGCCATTTGCAGTAAGTCATCGTATGCTCTGTTTCCGGCTTTTATGTCTAATAATTCCTCCCGATTGTTAACTTTTATATTCAGTTTTCCGGTAGAACCAATTTGCTCAGCGGTTTGCAAAAGTCGGATGGTGTGCATCATGTTTTTGCTGTCGTAATTTTTTCCGTGTTGCTGATTGGTGTTGTAGCGGTCTTCGTTTCGTTTCTCAATCCAGCTCCAATAATCGGTATATTCTTTACAGTATTTCGAATAACCGTCTTGGTTGCAGGATAAATAAGCAATACTTTTTTGACCTTTAGGAACAGACGAAAGCGACACATCGTTTGAGGTTTCTTTTTGTATAATTCCTTTGTAAGCCAATGTGCTGTCGGCATCGTAAAACAAAGCAAACATTCCTTTGGAGTTCGGCAGATTCACCAATCCGCATTGTTCCTGATTTAGGTTATTTTCTGTCAGATAGGCTGTCAAAGAAATTGTTTCGTAGCCTTTTAGAATATAACAAAAATCTAAAAGACTTTTCTTTTCCTTCGGCATTGGATTGACGATTTTCTTGTTTAAACCTCTCGCTTTTTTAATCTGCGATACGGCATAACCAGCAAAAGAATCTTTGCAGAGTTTAGACAAAAAGTCTTCTATCTTTAAACAATCCATCAACGGGTGTTTGTACAATATACAATCTTCAGGCGTGGCAAGAATCTCCAGGATATTAGGATTATTCTTTAAGAGCAATTCCACAAAACGACCGATTTCGTAATAGACCTCATCGTTGGTTTCGTTTGCTATTTGCGGAATATACTCTAAACCAAAGAATTTCTCTTTCGGCACATAATAAACACCTTTTATATCGGTATCAGAAGCAGGTGTATTTAACCCAAAAGATTTACTTCCTGAAATAACTTCAAAAAGGATTAGGTTTTGGGATTTTAGGTCTTGTATGGTCATTTTAAATTCTTTTCTTTTTTTCTTTTGATGTGCTACTTTCGCTAAGCCTTTTTGCTTGTGCTCTGGCTTGCTCTAACGTAACAGGTTTTTGCTTTGCTAGTATTTCCATACCAATTTTTGCTCTTTCTTTAAATGTCAATTTACAATTCATATCTAATAAGGTTAAAGATAAATGCCATTTTTGCAAGCTCTCAAATACATTAAATCATCCAATTTCTGAAAACAAATCCAACTTCTCATTCCTTTTCTTCCCGCTTCCTAATTTACTGGCATTTATCTGATTGAACTGTACCGTTTCTTATAAAAAATCGCGTGAGCCTATATGAAAAAATTGTGATTTTCTTGAAACTTCTCCAATTGCAAATTCCAAATCTATGTTCCTATCTGTTAAAAAAAGCATTTAGCTAAATTCTAACTAACGGGTTAATATTAATCAAAATACCTATATGTTGTATTGCTTAAAAGCGCTTTAATATGACTCTCAAATTGCTCCTTAGAATTCATTCTTTCGGATGAAATCGAAATCATTCCGTCTTCAAGAATTTTATCCAAAAAAATTACTTCATTCTCAAAGTCCCTATTTCCTACAATGGCTAACTTTTTTAATCCCCAATCTTTTTCTTCTTCTTTATCTGATAAAATACTTTTTAGTATCAATCTAAAAACACAAGAAGAAATTCCGCCATAAAATTCAAGTAAATATTTATCAAATTCTATATTATATCGTAATGCTTTATCACTTACATCATCACATAAAAATGGTTGTTCCGAAATAAAATATTTTTTTTCCTCATCCGACATCATAAATTGACAATTTAAAAATAAATCTAACATTGCTTCCTCACTATCATCTTCCTTTTTCTTGATTGAGATAACAGCCGCCGGAACATTCGCTAACATATATGCCAAATACTTATGATGACCATCTAAAATAAAAACTACATCTAAGCATATTATAGTTATGATTTTTGGTCTAATTCCTTTTTCTATTAATTCTTTATAGAACTTAACTCTTTCAAATGAGATATCAGAATAAGGTATAGTAAACATTACATTATGAGGTTCTTCAACCTTCCTGTAATTTTCATAATTATAACAAAAATTAGTCGTGTTTTGAATCCTGTGATAATCCTTATGCAACTCAAATTTTGACAAAATCCAGTTTTCCAACTTTACTTCATATCGACCGGACAAAAAAATATTTAGAAAAGAATAAATCTCTTTTTTTATTTCTTCATTATTTCCATAGATTAAAATTTCATCAAAATTATATATATCGTCAATTTTTTCGTGATCATAATTTAACCAAAATTGTTTAGCCGAATCCTTTTCTGTGCAGTACTCATATTTATCAAAAGCAATCGGTTTCTTAATTTTAAGACAGGTAATAAAACCATCCCAAACGACATCAATAACATTTTCTCCATTTTCAACTATAATTATCTCGTCCACGTTTGATACTTTTAAACTTTGCAAAATCCTTAAAACTAATTTATTCTTTCCTATTATCGGATAAAGATCATTTAATCCATTATTGTTTTTTTGACTTCTCTTAATTTATTAATTGTTTTCTAACCACCATTTAGACTTTTCTATAACTTTTTGTTCAATATTACTAATATTAACTCCTCTATACCAATAATCTACATCATATTTCATATCAAGCCAAATTTCACTAAGAACACCAAAATTAAGTTCTTCGTCTGGGTGTGTTTTTCGACCATCTCCATCACAGAATATTGCAGCACGAAATAAATTTGTTCTCACATCTTCTCCTTTTACAACTTTATTGAAATGATATCGTGCATAACATATCTCAGCTTCATCATTATACTTTTCTTTTAAGTTCAGTTCTAAAAAAGTACGCTTTAAATAAGGCATAATTTCATCAAGATTAATGGGTTTATAAAAAGTAGCTAACGTATAAAGAGCTTCATTCTCACATCCCAAATTAATAAATTGTATTGCCCAATCTTCAATTAAATTAAAATCAAAATCGTCACATAAATTAATTGACAATATATAATCTGTAAGTATCTTGAAATCTATATTTTCTTGCTCCATATTAGGTTTTTACTGTAAATCTATATAAAACTTTTTACAATTTTAAATCCCAAAAAAGCTCTTCGCATTCTTTGTTGTTTCTTCCGCCACTTTATCTAAAGGAATACCTTTAAACTGTGTAATCGTTCCTGCCACATAAGGCAGAAATGCAGGTTCACAACGGCGTTCGTGGTATTTCTTTAAGAGGCTGTTTGGAACATTTTTCGGGAGCATAAAGGGCGCATCGGTTTCGATCATTATTTTGTCGAGTGGCACGTATTGAATGACTTCTTTTAAATGTTCAAAACGTTTACTGTCTGATATTGCTCCTGTAAAACCAAGATAAAATCCGTTGTCGAGATAGGTCTTAGCTTCTTGCAGAGTTCCCGTAAAACAATGCACAACGGCTTTGGGAAGTTTCGGCAAATATTCACTTGTAATACTCATAAAACGTGTAAAAGCAGCTCTTTCGTGAAGAAACAAAGGCTTCTGAATCTCGACCGCTAATTCTAAATGGGCTTTATAACAGTCTTCCTGCACGTTTCTGGGCGAAAAATCACGATCAAAATCGAGTCCACACTCTCCTACCGAAACAACGTGTTTCTGCTGTAATAAATTCTTAAGTTTCGAAATACTCTGATGGTCAAAGCTCTTCGCATCATGCGGATGTATTCCCGCAGTAGAGTATAAAACCCCCGAATATTGTTTGGCAATCTTTGATGATTCTTCGCTGTTTCTTATGCTTGTTCCCGTAAGGATCATTTTTGTTATATCGGCATCTATTGCGTCTTGTACGATATCGTCTATATCGTTTTGGAATTGTTTATTGGTTAGGTTGATACCTATGTCTATATATGTTTTCATATTTTTTCTTGTGAAATGTTTAATGTTAGAAGCAAAATGTCTGCTAACATGTATTTTTTATTTTTTTTTAAGCAAAGACGCAAAGTTTTTCTCTCTCAGACCCTCAGCACCTTTCTCTCCCCCCATCTGTCAGGCTGAGCGAAGTCGAAGCCCCTTTTATCTTAACCAGCCTTCGACTCCGCTCAGGGTGACAATCGTGCTAATAAGAAATTTTCTCAGAACCTCAGTAACTCAACACCTTTGTTCCTCTGTACCTTTGAACCTTTCCCAAAAATTTCTCGCAAAGCCGCAAAAGCGCAAAGTTTTTTTCCTCAGAATCTCAGCACTTTTCTCCCCCCATCTGTCAGGCTGAGCGAAGTCGAAGCCCCTTTCCCCTAAAAATCCCCGTAATACACCTGAAAACACGGCAACTTCAAATCATTTCTCCAGGTATCTACTACTTGATTCCTGTCGTCTAATACAAATTCAACAAAATAATTATCCTTGATAAATTCATTATAAATCTCAGTTTTAATGATTGAATCTTTTCTATAGTCTTTTGTTTTTCTCATGATTAGAGCATCGTAACCGATTTCGTGTTTTGCCAGGAAACGTAAAGTCGGTTCTCTGTATTCGTCTTCTCTTCCTGAAACTAAGAGTATTTTATAACCTAATTTCTTGTAGTTTCTCAATACATTGGCTACCGGATTATTCAATTCGTCTTCATCACATTTGCTGGCATCAAAGGGGTTTCTTCCGTTCATTAAGGCTAGAGTCCCGTCGAGGTCGCAGATAATGGCTTTTGGCAGCTCCGAATTTTGAACACAGTATTCAGGAGAATCTTTGAAAAACTGACGGTGCATTTTTCGGATTACTTTTTCTCCAACCGGTTTTGCTCTCAAAGCATCTCTTTCTATACAAACTTCAACATCAGTGTTTACTTCTATTACTTCAACCAGCACTTTTTCATTAAATTTTGCGTTGTATACTTCTACCAATTGTGAAACACGTCTAAGATTTGTTTCAGACAAGTTAGTATCATCAATCACAAGACTCTTTCCCTCTTCAAGAGATTTTGTGATTAAGATATCACGAATTTTTTTGACAAACTTCTCGTTTTTCTGACTTGTAAATCCATTATCAAACATAGCACGCAAATCATCTCTGTTGATACGTTTGTATGTTTCAGGGTTTTCTGAAATTATCTTTTTTGCCAAAGTCGATTTACCGCTTCCAGGCAATCCTTTCATTAAAATTACTTTTCTCATTTTATTCTTCTCCTTTATTAAACGGTTTTTCAAATGTTGGCCGAATCATTTTCCAGATTATGGGCGAATAATCTCTATTTTTAAGCATCGAAAATAGTATACTTGGATGTTTACAAGTCAAAAAATAGAGCGCTGTTTCTTTTACCGATTCCAGAACTTTAAAATCTTTTTGGCATTGCTTTTCGATTACGGCATACTTGTTTTCTAAATCGGTTTTGGTTTGTTTCACCCAGTCGAAAAATTCATCGGGTACCCGTTCTAAAACTTCTTCCATCGATTGATTGGTTCTCAGATATTCCCAAATATTCAGATTAGAAACCTGCGTGATAATTCGATGCAAACGAAGGTATTCTTCGAACTTAATTTTCACTCTGAAGTTATTAGAATATTTAATCACAAACCCTTCTTTATTTTCTTTATTCATTACAGACAACATATGGATATCGGTAATTCCGTCGTACTTTTCAACTATTGGAAAACCAATGTCTTCAAGCGGAAATTCTTCTCCGGATTGTGTATCAATAACCGCCAGTAAAACCAACTCTTCCGAAGTTCCGTAATCTAAAACAATACGGTTCTGAGGATAAATAATCTCAAACAAATAGGTTTTATTTTTATCTAAAAGCGACCAGGAATCCTTATATTTTCCATGTAGCATTTCATTTGCTTTATCAGATTGGTCACTGGCAAATGAACCCCGGCTTGCCATAAACGGGACCTCTTCGATCCAATATAAAATTCCCATTGAACCATCCATTTTATCATAGACTTCAAAAGAAGATTTAGGAAGTATTTGATTTTCACATTCACCTAAATTAAAAAACTTAGCAAAAGGTCTCGCCACGATATTAAAATCTTCATCTAAAATCAGCCCTCTGCAACTTAATGTAACTTCATTCCATATTCTCTCAAATTGTGCATTTTGAGTATAATTGTAGATATATAAATTATGCTCAGGGTGTTTGTTTACCTTGACATAGTTTTTGGAAATCATTTCTTGTAAAAGTGTTGTATTCATTTGTTCTAATCTTTCAAACAAAGATTCAAAATCAAGTACGCAATTATTTTGCGTAGTTTAAATTATTCTAACTGTTAAACATATTATATGTGCCGTTCCTACGGAACTAAATTTTGATGCTTGTTATTTTTTCAACGGATTAAAATCCGTTGCTAAAAATGAAATCGTTCCGATGGAACTTGCTTTGACGATATATAGTAAATAAAACAATATTCCCTAAATTTTACCAGATTATAAATGGTGTTTTTTATAATTAATAATCTTCAAAAAAGAAATATGGGATAACATGAATTTTAATTTGCTATAGTTACGAAGTAAAAAACAAAAAAAGTTCGATAGAAACGACAAATATTCTAGTAACAGATTTCAATCCGTTGAAAAATAACGTGTATCAAAATTAAGTTCCATAGGAACGACAAATATTATAGCAACAGATTTCAATCCGTTGAAAAATAACGCGCATCAAAATTCAATTCCATAGGAATGAAAAATATTATAGCAACGGATTTCAATCCGTTGAAAAATAACGCGCATCAAAATTCAATTCCATAAGAATGAAAAATATTCTAGCAACAGATTTCAATACGTTGAAAAAATAACACGCATCAAAATTCAATTCCATAGGAATGAAAAATATTATAGCAACGGATTTCAATCCGTTGAAAAATAATGTGCATCAAAATTTAATTCCATAGGAATGAAAAATATTCTAGCAACGGATTTTAATCCGTTGAAAAATGACGTGCATCAAAATTCAGTTCCATAGGAACGACAAATATTCCAGCAACGGATTTCAATACGTTGAAAAAATAACACGCATCAAAATTCAATCCCTTGGGAACGTCCTATTTATAATAGCAAAAACCACGAACTCTTAAAAATTCGTGGTTTCCATTCTAATCTATTAATAATTGTGTAACCGCAGCAGCGTTCATTGCCCATTGTGCGTTGTACACCTCATCAGCATTTTCATCGTCGATGATTGTCAAATTTTGAGCTTCCGCTTTTAATTGTAACAGACTACCGATATTTAATTTACTGTTCAACTTTGCTAACAATGCCTGAACTCCTTTAAAGTCCAATCCTTGTACCACCTGACCTCCGAAAGTCATCTCTAACCAAACGATTTCTCTTTTGGCTACATCCAAGACTCCAAAAACCAAACCTTTCGCAGCACTTTGTGTCACACGAACCTGATGATCTACACAAGACGGATCGTAAGCAACTCCGGTTCTTTCCGAAATTTTCATTGGATATTTACTGTTCATCCAGCCTACAACGAGATTTGGCGAAATACTTCCGTTACTATATGCATTGCAGGTAAAGGTTACAAATTTTGCGTTGGCTTTTGCCAATTCGTCTATGTTGATGTTGATGTATTCAGCTGTTCCAATTTTATTCGGAATACTTCTGATATCACCACTATGCTGACAACCTTTTGTTGATAATCTGCTAAAAGAACAGATATCGGCACTGTTTTCATAAGCGATATGACAGCTTAAATCCATATCCAAATGTTGCGCCGGTAAATCTACACCCCATTGCATAAACAATCGCACTTCGTTGCCTTCAATCGGAAAACGGGTTCCCATTAAAGCTACTGGTAAATCCTGAACAGAATCGCTTCGGTCTCCAATCGAAACTGGTATGTTGTACAATTGCGAATCGATATAGATCGTTTTATTGGTATTTTTAATCGCTGCGAATCTTTTTTTCATAGCCAAAATACACAAATCCTCAATCTGATTTTTCATCTCTTCTAATTGCAATTCGTCATACAATCCTAACAAGGCATTTGGGTTTACCCGTTTATTAGTTCCGCCCAAAGGTTTCACACTTCTTTGCATGTTTTTATCAAAGTAATTTTGTGCATACATATTCAATGTGAAAATCAACCTTGCCGGAACTTTATCGATAATTTCAGAAAAATGTGTAATCGTTTCGTCTGCACCAAACCAAAGCATATTCGAAAATAACGAACGTGCAAACAAACCCGGACTTTGTTTCAATAAGTCAAATGTTTTAGCTGCGTCAAATTTTAATCGGGCTGTAGTAACTTTACTTTGCCAAACTTCATAGGTTTGGTTGTAAAATACATCTAATAAATCGGCTAATTTTTCAAAACCTTTTCTTTTACTGTATTCAGCCAAACGCAACGCTCTTATAAAACGCACCCACATTCCTCTTTTTGGATGCATGATTTCGCACATAGCCTCAACATTCATATCTAAATGATTTAACCAGGAAGCGACCATCAAACCTTCTTTTCTCGAATATTTAAGTTTCAAATCTTTTTTAGCCAAAACTTTAGACTGTGCGCTTTGATCTGCACCAAAATTGAAATGTTGTCCGTTTTTAGATGCTCTTTTTACGATTGTTTTTGGCTCAATAATTTGCAATAAACCAGTATTTTTAAACCATAAATATCGTAAGATATCAGTTGGTGTTTTAAAATAGGGAGTCGCATTTTCAGCCTGACCGTTTTCAATTAAAACATCGATCACCAACATCAAAGTTTCTTTGATCCCGATCTCTACCTTTGGTAAAGGCAAGTATTTCATAGCTGTTTTTAAGCTTTCGACCTGCGTTGCGTCTAAAGCGGTTTTAGATTGCAATAACGATTTATAAAAGTCTTCCAAGGCTGTTTCATCCCACAATTCAAGCACTTTTAATTTGCTTCCCTGACCGAACTTTTCGATTTTACCAAATTCAAATGGAGTACCACAAAACGGGCAACCGTTATATCTTTCTAAAGGGAAAGTATGATCGGGAATGATATGTCCACATGGCAAATCCGTACCGTTGGTTCTATTAAAAACATTAGCAAAAAAAGTGGCTACGTGATCAAAAACAGATTCTCCTGTTGGAATATTCCATTCTTTAACCAAAGGTGTCCAGTTTTTCCCTGTTCCTAAAACCTCTTTTAAAACCTCTAAAACATCCACTTTGTAATTTGGGCTTACATTGTTTAAAGCATGCAATAAGGATTCCGAAAAGGTAAATCCGAGTTTGGAAACATTGGCTGCTAAAACCGATGTTGTTGCCGATAATTTTTTGATATCATTAGCTATGTATTCACTTGGAATAAAAATAGCATTTTGACGTAAACTGATTTTTACTACTTCTTTTGTTTTCATTTTTTTTATTTTAAAAATTTAGATAATGGTGTTTCTGATTCTACCCTAAAGATTTTGAAGTAAGAAACACTTGACCTTAAATTTGAGGGTAATGGATTAACTGAACTAATGGGAGCGGGTTACCGCGAAGAAGTAAGTTAATCTTGACCCTCTGTTTTATTAATGATAATTCTAAAACTTGTTCGGATTCGAACCGAAATTAGCCGTGTTCTGAAGTACGTTTTATTTGACCATTAATTGTGGAACAGGTGGGGTTCGAACCCACGACCGATGGCGTGACAGGCGGAAGTAAGTTTTAATTGGCCTTTTAGAGGTAATTCCAAAACTAACATTGCTCTAACCGCTGAGCTACTGCCCCAATTGTATGTTTGAGTTTAAAAGATAATTGTACAAGTAAATTTGGAAAGTTTTCGAAGTAACTTACACTTGACCTGATCAACTCAATTTCTATTTCTATGAACTTGTTTTATTTCTTGAACAAAGATTTCAAAACCACTACGCAATTATTCTGCGTAGTGAAATAAAAATTGTATTTTTGATTAAATCTCTTATATGAATTTACAAGAAAAGTATACCGATTTGTTTAGCCGAATTGGCTTTAACGCTAATGAAATTGAGGCTTTGTGGCTTGATTTAGAAAAAGCATATTCCGACAAATCAAGGCATTATCATAATTTAAATCATTTGAAAGAAATGATTGAATTGTTTGATGAATATCAAAATCGTCTCAAAAATCCGGATGAAATTTTGTTTAGTATTTTCTACCACGACTACATTTATAAAGCCACACGAAAGGATAATGAACTAAAAAGTGCCGAATATGCATTGAAAATAGAGACGCACAGCAGTGCGTCTCTACTGAATAAAAATTTAATTTTTGATGCTATTTGTGCAACACAATCCCACCAGCAAAATGACATTGAAGATATCAATTGGCTTATTGATTTTGATTTAAAAATACTTGCTAAAGATTGGAATGATTATCAAATCTACTTTAACCAGATTAGAAAGGAGTATCGTATCTATCCTGATTTTCTATACAATCCCGGCAGGAAAAAGGCACTGGAACATTTTTTAGAAAATGAATATATATTTCAGACAGAGGAATTTAGACATCAATTTGAAAAAGAGGCCCGAGAGAATATTAAACGAGAAATTTTATTGTTGTGAATATATTGTTATAATCACGTCATCGTTGTAAATACGCATTGTAAAGACGCACAGCAGTGCGTCTCTACGGTAATGTTTTTATTTAATTCCCTGCATAATTCGGACAACCAAAACATTTTTTGTCCAAATTAAATTGATAGGTTAAAAGGAGTTCATAAACACCCCCTGTTTTTCCGATACCGGAAGTATTTATGTCATACGAAAAACCTAGTTTCAAATGCTCGTATTGCAATCCTGTAAAAAGATTTACAGAGGTAAGCAAATCTCTTTTGGCACCATTTTTAGAAGGATTTGTAACGGCAGTAGCTCCAAAAAACATTCGCTCAAAAAGTACCGAAGCTCCAACATCCAATCTATTGTAACGCCCTTGTTGCATATAGTTGGAAGTTACAAACATTTTGGTTTCATACGGAAAAAACTGTACATCTATATAATCAGCTACGCGAAATTCATATCCCGAACTTAGAGAGAAAAAAGTCTCCAGGGGCACATTTTCATCACCACTGAATGCAATATTAGGTCTGTTTAAATGTTTCATCGATAATCCGATCCAAAGGGCATCGGTATTAAAAACCATTCCGGCAGAAACATCAAAAAAGTTAACTTTATCATTACGTAACAACGGATCTGCAGAACTGCTGTTTACGGCTCCTGTACGAATGTTAATCTGATCTTCGAGTAATAAATTTTGAAACGCGAATGATTTCAATCCAAAACCGGCTTCAATTCCGGGTCTGAAATACCAATCGTCATTTATTCTCACTCTATAGGCATAATTGGCATTAACTTGTGTGTAATTGTATTTGCTTAAATTTTCTCTTTGATTTAGAACACTTAGTCCAAGACCGCTATTTAGACTTTCACTCCAGGTATTCACAAAGGCGTAATCGGTATCTACTCTCAGGTCAAGATCCGGCCATTGTTCGCGATGTATAATTCCGGCATAAGTAGTTTCCATAAAACCTGAAAAACCTGGATTTAAAGTTTCCGGAACTAAGAAATATTGGGTAAAAATTGGGTCCTGCGCTGTCACTTTAGAATAAAAACAACATGTAATAATTGTAATAAGTAATTTTAATTTCATTTTGTTAATCTGTTGCTTTTATTTAATTAAAGTGAATGCGCCCTTTTCTGTAACCGTATGTTTATAGAATGTTTTAGCAGTAATTTTGAAGTAGTAGTTCCCGTTTTCGGCCACTAAATCTTTTACTCTTCCATTCCATCCGCTGATGTTTGTACCCGTTTCGGAATATACCATTCCACCCCAGGTATCAAAAACTTCCAATGTTATATTATCTAAACCAAGAAATAAAGGTGCAAAACTGTCATTTAATCCATCATTATTAGGTGTAAAGGCATTAGGCATCATTAGACTGTATCCTTTTTCTACCTTAATTGTCATGGTGTAAACATACTCACAACCGAAAGGATAGGTTACAGTTTGTTTTATAGTATAGTTCCCTACTCTGGTATAACTGTGTTTTGGACTTACCTCATCTGAAAAATTACCATCTCCAAAATCCCATGAAACTGCTGTAAAATCTCCGGTTGCTAAATTGGTAAACAAAATAGGGTCGTAAATTGAGTACAAATCATAAATGTCTTTACCATAAGAACTCACAGAAAAATCAGCGGTACCTAAAACCGGCGTGTTCACATTGTATGGGAAATCTGCTATACAACCGAAACTATCCTTCACACTGAATATAATTAATCCATTATTTTCAGTATTCATTATTTCGTTATTAACGCCGCTAATTACACCGTCAGACCAACTTAATGTATAAGGCGGAATACCTCCTTTTACATGTCCGACAAAGGTTTGTTTAACATATTTGGTGTCACAATTAAAATCGGTCAATACTTCTATGCTCGGAGTAAGTTGCTCGAATCTGGTTATCTTCCAGGATCCAGACTTTTGACAACCGTTTTTGTCGGTAACTTTAACGGTATAATTACCCGGTATAAGATTTTCCAGATCTTCAGTTGTTGCGCCGTTAGACCAAGAGTATATAAATGGAGGGGTACCTCCGGTTACTACTAAATTTACTCCTCCCGTATTGGCTTCTGTACAGCTTAGCGGATTTGTAACATCTGCATTTAATTCTAATAATAAAGGTTCTACAATAATGAACTCTTCTTCAAATTTACATCCTTTAGCATCGATAACCTTTACGGTATATTTTCCCTGTCCAAGATTATTTCGTTCAATACCGGCTGTAGCATCATCAGCCCAAACCAAAGTCACGGGAGCCTTACCTCCAAAAAGATTTAGTCTGATATGAGCGTCTTTTTCTCCAAAACAAGAGATTTGTTTTACATCAGGATTCATAGAAAAAACGGGCGCATTATCAATGACTATAGGAAATTCCTTTGTACAAGTCAGAGCATCTGTTATGGTAATTAAATAACTTCCGGCTGACAAATTATTTTGTTCGTATCCGGTCCCTAAATTGCTCCATTTTATAAGGTACGGTTCTCCTGTTGTAAACGGAACTCCTCCGGTAATACTCTTTATCTTTATGAAAGCATCTGAATAATTATAACAGGCAATTTCGCCTTTGGTATAGTCTATTTTTATTTCATCGTTTTGCAGTAATTTAACCTCTAATACATCAGTACAACCTGAATTGTCAGTAACCGTTAAATTATAAGTTCCTGCCGCAACATTCGTTAAATTTTTAGAATAACTATTAAATCCATTCGGACCCGTCCATCTGTAATAATATTCAAAAACACCTGGAGCAGTCTCATTGCCTCTTCCTCCAACAACATCTACCGTGATTTCTCCTGTGTAGTCTCCATAACATAAAATATCAACCTGTTTTACCAGACTTGCTTTTAATAATGGTGGTTCTATAATGGTATACGTATCTTCTAATACATTACAATTATTAACTTCGGTAATGGTAACTTTATAAACTCCTTTGGTTAAATTTTTTAAATTACCTGAATTATTACTATAAGGGTTTCCATCCTTTGTCCAAACAAAAGTATAAGGTTTTGTTCCCCCGGTTGGACTTACATTAATTATTCCGTTATCAGCTCCAAAACAAGTTATATCATTTTTGTATCCCGATGATTGAAACAAACCAGGTTCTTCAACATAATACGTTTTAGAAAATGGACAATTCCCATTATCACTAATTGTTAAATAATAATATCCTGATTTCAGATTAGAAATGTCTTCATCTGTACTTGTAAATCCGTTTGGACCTGCCCAACTAAATGTATAAGGTTTTCCTGTTGTAAAAGGAATACCTCCAACTACATTTAAACTGATGGCACCATCACTCAATCCGTTACAAGTAATTTTCTGTATGATCTCACCTGCATTTATCAATGGGTCTACAATAACTGTAATGGTAAAATCTGGTCCCGGACAAACTTTTGATATTGGCGATATGGTATAGGTAACCGTTGCGCGATTGGGAGTATTATTTGTTAAGGTCTGACTAATACTTGCTACCGGAGAAGTTTGTCCGAAAGCACCGCTCACAGCACCCGCCGGTGAAACAACCGGATTGGACCATACATAAGTAGTCCCTGCAGGAACATTATCTGTCCCGTCTGTAACCGGAGCAATTCTAAAACTGTTTCCACTACAAATTTTTGCAGTTTTTGGTTGTATAATTGGCGAAAGAACCGTGTTAACCGAGAAATTAGCCGTTTTTGTAGTTGTTCCGCAGCTATTGGTAACACTAAAAGTAGCTTGGTAATTTCCGCTCGTCGTATAGTTTATCGATCCCGGATTTAATGATGTCGATGAGGCTGGACTTCCTCCCGGAAAACTCCAGAGATACGTAATCTCAGTACTTGGAGAACAAGTTTCCAATACTTTTCCAACAGGTCTAATGGTTGCAGACTTACAAAAATCTGAAATAGGATCTAAAGTGATAACAGGCTGTTTTTTGACCTCTATTGCTTTACTTATAGAACGCTTAATTCCACAAGAATTTACTGTGGTTAATCGCACAGAATAAGTCCCTGGCAACGTAAAATTAAAAACCGGATCTTTTGAATACGGATACGTTCCATTTGTAAAATTCCATCGCCCTTTTCCTAATCCTGGCGGTGTTTCTTTTCCACAATAACCTTCATAATAATTGGTAACTTCCCAATAATAGCTCTCTGTACCACAACTTAAACTCGTATCCGTTGTATTGGTAATTGCAACATCACTGGAAGCACAAGCATTACCATAAGTAAAATTGGGATCTAAAATTGGCTCAACACATATGGTTCTTGTCGTTGAAGATCCAATTCCACAAGGAGTCTGAGCTGATAGTTTAATCGTATACTTTCCGGGTTTTGTATAAATATGATAAGGGTTAACCTCACGAGAAGGCGCGCTTCCATCTCCAAAATCCCAAGTATAAACATTGTAAGTACTACAATCATTCGTATACCCGGCAAAAGTGGTATTATTAAAACTAGTATAAGAATCCACACAAGCAATAGAGTTTACATTAAAGCTTATTACCGGCACATCTAAAATAATAATTGGACCTGCTGTAAGGTAAGTACTTCCGCAAGAAGTCGATATAGTCAAACTCACCGTATTTCCAGTTGGACAATTCGCTCTTGTAAATTTATGTGGTACAGGAAAATTTTGTGAAGCCTGAGGATTTAAACTATTATAATACGGAGAAGCTTCTAATTGCGCCTGAGTAAAGTTTAATGCTATACCATCTCCGTAATCTACTCTATATTGCGTATCTGAAGGATTAAGCCCCCAAGCCCCAATTGCAAAATCCATCGGATCAACAGGAGCGCATAAGTTGGTGGTATTACCCGGAGCAATAAGAGCCCCGATCGGGTTATTCGAATTCTTAACAACATAAGTGATAGCATTACTACAACTGTTGGTACCAATTGCGGTTATGACCATATTATAAGATCCCAATTTCAAATAATCGTGTGTTTTAGGAAAAACAACATTATCTTCTAATTTTCCATCACCCCAATCTACATTATAAGAGGTAATACAGGATACCGAATTTGAATTGTTACCAACCTTAATTGTATATTTAGGATTCGAATTATTATCACCGCATCGCTCAAAAGGATTCTTGGATCCAGGCGAATTTACATCAACAAATTTCAAATCCGGTTTTTGTTTAACCGAAACATTTTTTGTTAGAGAACTTACTCCTCCACTTGCGTCTGTAACGGTTAATTTCACAGAGAAATTTTGAAATCCGCATCCACGGGCCTCAAAATTATGGTTAGGATTACGATCTGTAGAAGTCGTTCCATCTCCAAAATCCCATAAATATTTAAAAGGACCACTGCCCGTTATCACCGGAGTAAAAGTAACCGGAGTTCCCGAACAGACACCATCATTGGTAAAAGTAAAGTTAACTGTTGGAGGCAGAACTAAATCCCTCCCGTTTTCGCTAAAATAATTATTGTTTTTGTTGTTACCGGATCCGTGTGCTAAAGAAGTGATAAGTAAAAGAAAATAAAGGGGTAAGAAGTAAAGTTTCCTCATTTAATATTGTTTGTTTTTGGTCCTCAAAAGTATATGTTTTTTTTAATCAAAAAAAGATTATAAATAATCATTTTCAAATTAAGACAACTTACTATAAAACCTATTCCAAAACGGAATTAAATCACTAAATATAAACCAATTACAAAATCCTACATTCTCCTTCTTTTCGTCCAACTATTTTATAAAGTAAAAAAAGCTGTCGATTAGAATCAATTGTTATTGCCATTATCTGCTAAATGGCCGACTCACTTGCCCTATTACTACTCTTTTTTATGATACCTGCTACAAACATAAGACCATTCCAGATTCCCTCTTAACCAAAATATAAAAACACCGTAAAATTCAGGAAAGAGTAATTTCAGACTGTCAATATTGTGGGTAATTTCAACTAACATCTTTTTTAGAATCTGATCCAGAGAAAGGTTTGTACCGGCAAGCAGTATCATCAACTGATTTGCCAATTCTTCTTCTGTAATTTCTTTATTAAAAGAAAAAACATCATTTACATACATAAAAGGTTTCATGAGCAGATTCAGTGTGTATTCCTGAGCCACAATATGCAGCAAATCACGGTCGTCATAAACGGAAATAAGCGCAATTAAATAGGCAGCTATTCCCCCATCCGAAAGTCTGAAAAAATGAAACATTTCCTCCGAACTGTTACATACTTTTTCCTTAATCTCAAACCTTCTGTTTATAAAATAGCAATAGGCACAATTAACCCAGGAACTGTATACCTGATGTTGGAACTTTTCGGAAAAAAAATCGAGTACAATATCGTTGATTTCATCGATTAGCTCATCCATTGTCTCCAAGGAACACAAATCGTCTTCCCAATCAAACAGCAGATTATTAAGGATACAAAAACCTAACAAAGCGCGTCGGTTTACAATTTCACGCGCCAGCACCATATGTCCCACCAAATCGATATAAGTAAGCCAGGCTAGCTTCCTCTTATCAGGATTTGGACCGTTGTAAAACTTCAGCGATCTCGTGAGTATACTATCAAGCTCATCAGGAGAGAAAACATACCTGCTCCAGTTACATGGAAACAATGCACCACAATCTTCATGAAAATCTTTCATTACTTGATGCTCTAAGAACTTTACGCGCAATTTTTCGTGTACAACTACCATAATAATAATTTTAACTATTTGACAATCTATTAATTACATCAAAATTCAGCATTATTTTCCTACACAACAAACAATTTAACTAATCGTTATCTTTTTTACTTTAAAGACCAGAAAAGTCGAAATGCGTTTAACCTAAACGGAGTATCCATAACATCCCGAATATTACACCAACATTTCTTTTTCATCTGTATTGCGCAACAATTTTGCGTAGTAAAATTTAATCTCTATTTTTGATCGTAAGATTCGTCGTATAAATGTGTAGTACTAACACGTCACAGCTTGCCACTCCTAAAAAAATTCAAAATAATATATGGCTCAAAACAAAAATGCTCTCATCAGATATAAAACGATAGACAAATGCCTGCAAAATTCTTATAGAACCTGGACTTTAGAGGACTTAATGAATGCCTGTTCTGATGCTCTGTATGAATATGAAGGAAAAGAAAATCCGGTAAGCAAACGAACCGTGCAGCTCGACATTCAGATGATGCGCAGTGAAAAACTGGGATACAACGCACCAATCGTTGTTTATGAAAAGAAATATTATAAGTATGAAGAGGATAGCTTTTCTATAACTGATATTCCGCTTACGGAAACCGATATCAATGTGCTCACCGAAACCGTTTCGATGCTGAAACAATTTAAAGACTTTTCTTTGTTTAGCGATGTATCGGATATACTGCAACGTTTGGAAGATAAAATTTACGCCGAAAAATCACATACAAAACCTGTAATTTATCTGGATAAAAATGAAGGACTAAAAGGACTCCATTATCTCGATGAAATTTATCAGGCCATTATTAAAAAAACGGTTTTGGTACTTACCTATAAATCATTCAAATCTACAGAAGAAAGCACCTTCAATTTTCATCCTTTTTTATTGAAAGAATTTAACAACCGATGGTTTTTAATTGGAAAACGAAAAGGCTCTGCTCCCATCACTAATTTAGCTTTGGACAGAATCGTTTCTATAGATTATGATTTTAATCTCCCCTATATCGAAGAAGATTTTGATGCCGAATTATTTTATAAAAATGTAATCGGCGTTACCGTAAATACAGGTTCAAGACCCCGAAAAATTGAACTCTGGATAGATGCCATAAATGCGCCCTATGTACTGACAAAACCTTTACACCAAACACAACGACTTATTAGAGAGAATGAGGACAAAAGTATTATTATACATTTATTCCTTTCACCAAATTATGAAATGGAACGTATACTATTGGGCTTCGGTGATGGAATTGAAATCATTAGCCCCGAAAATCTCAGAGATCGCATGAAAAGAATACTCGCGAAAGCGTTGCAAAGATACGAGTAGATGAAATTCCAAATTTTTAAATTCCAAATTCCAATTGCTGTAGAGACGCACAGCAGTGCGTCTCTACGGGGTGCGTCTCTACGGGGTGCGTCTGTTCGTGGTGCGCCTGTTCGTGGTGCGTCTGTTCGTGGTGCGCCTGTTCGTGGTATGTCTCTAAATGGTTCATTTGTACGAAACATTTTGCATTTCACAAACAAACATTTTTCATTTTACGGAAAACATTTCATCATACAAATTCAATATTTCATAAAAATTACCTTAAATAAAAGAATCATTATTATTTTGAATGCCAAAAACAAATTACAAACCAATTAAATTTATTAAAATTCAAAAAAAGAATAGTATATTTCAAATAAAAAACAACCCTAAACCACTCTAATTCAGAGATATTTTTTTATTAACAAAAAATTTATCTTAAAATTATATGCATGCATAGTATTTTTTGATTATATTTGAAATCGATATAGTTACATATGAAAGACAAAACAATAGATTATATTTTGAGAGCTACATGGCAAGCCGTATCAAGAATGTACAACGAAGAAGCTGCTAAATACGATGCCACCATGGCCACCGGGTTTGCGCTTTTGAGTATCGACAAAGAAGAAGGTACGCCTTCAACAGCTCTTGGACCAAGAATGGGAATGGAAGCGACCAGCTTAACCAGGACGCTTAAATCAATGGAAGAGAAAGGTCTTATTGTTCGCAAAAAAAACCCAACGGACGGTCGCGGTGTCTTAATTTATCTTACCGAATTTGGAAAAGAGAAAAGAGACTTATCCAAAAATACTGTTTTAAAATTTAATGAAACGGTAAGAAAACATGTTTCTGACGAAAAGATGCAACATTTTATCGAAGTATCAGAAATCATCAATGAATTAATTCAGGATAAAAATATATTTAATCAAACGGAAAAACCAGAAAATGAGTAATCTTAATTCAAATAAGTAAACTCAAATTCAAATAAAAAAACAAAATATTAACTACGTATGAAACGCACAATTAAAAAAGTCGCTGTAATCGGATCCGGAATTATGGGTTCAGGAATAGCTTGCCATTTTGCTAATATTGGTGTTGAAGTTTTACTGCTTGACATCGTACCGCGCGAGTTGACAGAAGCTGAAGCTAAAAAAGGATTAACACTTGAAAGCAAAGCAGTTCGTAACCGATTGGTAAACGATCATTTAGCAAACTCCTTAAAATCTAAACCCTCTCCTATTTACAGTCAGAAATTCGCAAACCGAATTACGACCGGAAATACGACAGACGATATGGCAAAAATTGCCAACGTAGATTGGATTATTGAGGTTGTTGTCGAGCGTCTGGATATTAAGAAATTAGTATTCGAACAAATTGAAAAATTCCGTAAACCGGGAACTTTAGTTACTTCTAATACTTCCGGTATTCCAATTCACTTTATGAGCGAAGGAAGAAGTGAAGATTTTCAACAACACTTCTGTGGGACACACTTTTTTAACCCTGCGCGTTACTTAAAATTATTCGAAATCATTCCTGGCCCAAAAACTTCAACTGAAGTATTGGATTTCTTAAATGAGTACGGATCTAAATTCTTAGGAAAAACTTCGGTTGTTGCTAAAGATACTCCGGCATTTATTGGAAACAGAATTGGTATTTTCGGAATTCAGAGTTTATTCCATTTAGTAAAAGAAATGGGATTAACAATCGAAGAAGTTGATAAATTAACCGGTCCGGTTATTGGTCGTCCAAAATCAGCTACTTTCCGTACTGTTGACGTTGTTGGTTTAGATACTTTGGTACACGTTGCCAACGGTATTTACGAAAACTGTCCGAACGACGAACAACACGAATTGTTCAAACTTCCTGATTTCATCAACAAAATGATGGAAAATAATTGGTTGGGAAGCAAAACTGGACAAGGTTTCTACAAAAAAGTAGACAGAGATATTCTTTCTCTAGACTTAGATACATTAGAATACCGTCCGGCTAAAAAAGCTTCTTTCGCTACTTTAGAATTAACTAAAACTATCGATAAACCAATCAATCGTTTTAAAGTTCTGGTAAAAGGAAAAGACAAAGCAGGAGAATTCTACCGTAAGAGTTTCGCCGGAATGTTTGCTTATGTGTCAAACAGAATTCCTGAAATCTCAGACGAATTATACAAAATAGACGACGCCATGAAAGCTGGTTTTGGATGGGAAAATGGTCCATTCGAAATTTGGGATGCCATTGGTGTTGCCAACGGAATCGAAATCATGAAAGCAGAAGGTTTAGCACCTGCTGCATGGGTTACTGAAATGTTAGCGTCAGGAAGTGAAAGTTTCTACTCTGTAAAAGAAGGAGCCACTTATTTCTACAACATTCCAACAAAATCTCAAGTAAAAGTTCCTGGACAAGATTCATTCATTATCCTAAACAACATTCGCGAAAGCAAAAAAGTTTGGAGTAACAGTGGTGCAATTATCCAAGATTTAGGAGATGGAATTTTGAACTTAGAATTCCAATCTAAAATGAATACCATTGGTGGTGATGTACTTGCTGCTATCAATAAAGCAATCGACTTATCTGAAAAAGAATACCAAGGTTTAGTAATTGGTAACCAAGCAGCGAATTTCTCTGTTGGTGCTAATATCGGTATGATTTTCATGATGGCGGTTGAACAAGAATACGACGAATTAAACATGGCGATCAAATTATTCCAGGATACTATGATGCGTGTACGTTACTCTTCAATTCCCGTAATTGTGGCACCTCACGGTATGACTTTTGGAGGTGGATGCGAAATGAGCTTACATGCTGATAAAGTCGTAGCTGCTGCTGAAACTTACATGGGATTAGTTGAATTCGGAGTTGGGGTACTTCCTGGTGGTGGTGGATCTAAAGAAATGGCTTTAAGAGCTTCTGATTTATTCCGCAAAAACGATGTGGAATTAAATGTTCTTCAAGAATATTTCTTAACGATCGCTATGGCTAAAGTTTCAACTTCAGGTTATGAAGCTTTTGACACTGGACTTTTACAACACGGTAAAGATATCATTGTAGTAAACAAAGACCGTCAGATTGCTGAAGCCAAAAAGCATGCTTTGTTAATGGCAGAAGCAGGTTATACACAACCGATCAGAAGAACTGATGTGAAAGTATTAGGAAAACAAGCTCTTGGAATGTTCTTAGTTGGAACAGACCAAATGGAAGCCGGTAAATATATTTCTGAGCACGATAAGAAAATCGCAAACAAACTGGCTTACGTTATGGCTGGTGGTGATTTATCTGAAGCAACATTAGTATCTGAACAATATTTGTTAGATATCGAACGTGAAGCTTTCTTATCTCTTTGTACAGAGAGAAAAACATTGGAAAGAATTCAATACATGTTAACTAAAGGGAAACCACTTCGTAATTAGAAAATAGAACAAGGAGAAAAGAATATAGATTTCAGACAACAGTCTATTCTCTATACTCTATTTTCTATACTCTTAAAAAACAAATCAAATGAAAACAGCATATATCGTTAAAGCTTACCGTACTGCGGTAGGAAAAGCACCAAAAGGGGTTTTTAGATTTAAAAGACCTGATGAATTAGCTGCAGAAACCATTCAGTTTATGATGGACGAACTGCCTGATTTTGACAAAAAACGTATCGATGACGTTATGGTAGGAAATGCCATGCCGGAAGCAGAACAAGGACTAAACGTTGGACGTTTGATCTCTTTAATGGGATTAAAAGTAGAAGATGTTCCTGGTGTAACTGTAAACCGTTACTGTGCCTCCGGATTAGAAACTATCGGAATGGCTACTGCTAAAATTCAATCGGGAATGGCTGATTGTATTATTGCAGGTGGTGCAGAAAGCATGAGTTTTATTCCAATGGGAGGTTACAAACCAACTCCGGATTATAAAGTAGCGGCTGCAGGTCATGAAGATTATTACTGGGGAATGGGTTTAACTGCTGAGGCGGTTGCCAACCAATATAAAATCTCAAGAGAAGATCAGGATGAGTTTGCTTACAATTCTCATATGAAAGCTTTAAAAGCACAGGCAGAAGGAAAATTTGACAAACAAATCGTTCCAATTACTGTTGAGCAGACTTTCATTAACGAAAATGGTAAAAAAGAAACAAAATCATACGTAGTAAAACAAGACGAAGGTCCAAGAGCCGGAACATCTGTTGCTGCATTATCAGGACTAAGACCTGTTTTTGCTGCTGACGGAAGTGTAACTGCCGGTAACTCTTCTCAAATGAGTGACGGAGCTGCTTTTGTTTTAATCATGAGTGAGGATATGGTGAAAGAATTAAATCTTGAGCCAATCGCCAGATTAGTAAACTTCGCTTCTTCAGGTGTTGAGCCTAGAATTATGGGTATCGGTCCGGTAAAAGCAATTCCAAAAGCATTAAAACAAGCTGGATTGACTTTGAACGATATCGAATTAATTGAATTAAACGAAGCGTTTGCTTCTCAAGCTTTAGCAGTTACTCGTGAATTAAATATTAATCCAGAGATCATCAATGTCAATGGAGGTGCGATTTCTTTAGGACATCCGCTAGGTTGTACAGGAGCGAAACTTTCTGTTCAGTTATTTGATGAAATGAAACGCAGAGGTAACAAATACGGAATCGTAAGTATGTGTGTTGGAACTGGGCAAGGTTCTGCGGGGATTTACGAGGTATTATAAGATAGTATTCGCAAACTTTGTCATTCTGAGGAACGAAGAATCTTCGTAAGTAACTCCATAAAGATTGATAATCGGTACGGATAATTGTCGCGGAGATTCCTCCTTCGTCGGAATGACAATATTGAGAATAATCAGAAACAAAAAACATACAAAAAAACATAAGCAATGGCAGATACTATCGAAAAAAACGTAACCCGTGGTGGTCAGTTTTTAGTTAAAGAAACAAAATGCGAGGATGTCTTCACACCGGAAGATTTCTCGGAAGAGCAGTTAATGATGCGTGATTCTGTAAAAGAGTTCGTAGACAAAGAATTATGGGCACATAAAGATCGTTTCGAAAAGAAAGATTATGCATACACTGAATCTTCTATGCGTAAAGCGGGTGAACTTGGACTTCTTGGAGTTGCAGTTCCGGAAGAATACGGTGGATTAGGAATGGGATTTGTTTCTACTATGTTAGTTTGTGACTACATTTCAGGAGCTACAGGTTCTTTCTCAACTGCCTTTGGTGCTCATACAGGAATTGGAACTATGCCAATTACCCTTTATGGTACAGAAGAACAAAAGAAAAAATACGTTCCTAAATTAGCCTCTGGAGAATGGTTTGGAGCTTATTGTTTGACTGAGCCGGGTGCAGGATCTGATGCTAACTCAGGAAAAACAAAAGCTGTTTTATCTGAAGACGGAAAATACTACTCGATCACAGGACAAAAAATGTGGATTTCGAATGCAGGTTTCTGCAGCGTATTTATTGTTTTTGCTCGTATTGGAGATGATAAAAATATTACAGGTTTCATCGTTGAAAATGATCCGGCTAACGGAATTTCAATGAATGAAGAAGAACATAAATTAGGAATCCGTGCTTCTTCTACACGTCAGGTTTTCTTCAACGATACAAAAGTACCGGTTGAAAACATGTTGTCTGAAAGAGGAAACGGTTTCAAAATTGCAATGAATGCTTTGAATGTTGGTCGTATTAAATTGGCTGCAGCTTGTTTAGATGCACAACGTAGAGTTACGGCAAATGCTGTAAAATATTCAAACGAAAGAATTCAGTTTAATACTGCAATTTCAAGCTTTGGAGCAATTCGTGCTAAATTAGCTGAAATGGCTACTAACGCTTATGCAGGCGAAAGTGCTTCTTACAGAGCTGCAAAAGATATCGAAGACAGAATTGCTGCCCGTGAAGCGGAAGGAACTTCTCACCAGGAAGCTGAATTAAAAGGTGTTGAAGAATATGCTATCGAATGTTCAATCTTGAAAGTAGCAGTTTCTGAAGACGTACAAGCTTGCGCTGACGAAGGAATTCAGATTTTTGGTGGAATGGGATTCTCTGAAGACACTCCAATGGAAAGTGCCTGGAGAGATGCCCGTATCGCTAGAATCTACGAAGGAACAAACGAAATTAACAGAATGCTTTCTGTTGGTATGTTGATCAAAAAAGCTATGAAAGGTCACGTTGATTTATTAGGACCAGCTATGAAAGTTTCTGAAGAATTAATGGGAATCCCATCTTTTGATACTCCTGATTTTTCTGAATTATTTGCTGAAGAAAAATTAATCATCGCCAACCTGAAAAAAGTTTTCTTAATGGTTGCCGGAAGTGCTGTTCAAAAATACGGTCCGGATTTAGATTCACACCAACAATTATTGATGGCAGCTTCTAATATCTTAATCGAAGTTTACATGGCTGAAAGTACTATTTTAAGAACTGAAAAATTAGCCAAAAAAGAGGGTGAAGCTAAAGTTCAAGAGCAAATTGCAATGGCAAAATTATACTTGTACAAAGCAGTAGACATCGTAAACTTAAACGGAAAAGAAGGAATCATTTCTTTTGCTGAAGGTGACGAACAACGTATGATGTTAATGGGACTTAAACGTTTCACAAAATATACAAACAATCCAAATGTAGTAGCTTTGAGAGAGGTTATTACTTCTAAATTAGTTGCAGAGAACGATTACTGCTTCTAATATAAAAATAGTTTTTAGCTTTTAATTTGTTTAAACCCGCACTTGTCCGAAACAGTGCGGGTTTATTTTTTTGATCTTTTGCCACCAATTGCACCAATTTACATGAATTATTTCTTTGCTAAAGATTCCTATAAAGGGCGTTTAGTACTTTCCCAAGGAGCCGCTAACTTCGCAGGCTTATAAGCAAAAAAAATGCCACAGATTAAAGGATTACAATGATTAAATAATCTGTGCAAATCTTTTTAATCAGTGGCAAAAAAAATTGGTGCCAATTGGTGAAATTCCCAACAAAAACATAGCTAAGTACCTGTTTAAATTTTAATACAAAGAATTTTAAATCCGTTTTAATCTGCGTCTTCGTGATAACGAATCTGTTCAATCCGTGTGCAAAGATTATGCAGAATTGGAAACGGATTATACGGATTTGCAATAGCAAAAACGCTGATAAAAACGGGTTTCTCTTTTTCTTATTAAACTCAATACTATTTGTGTTTCATTTTTACTGCTGTACATTTTTTAACTTGAGTTTTATTTTTTTCTAATTGGTTGGTTTCATAATCAGATCATTATCCCGATCAGAACTTAGATTTAAAAACCGCTCGTATTCCCTTAAAACATCTGAAATGATTCCATCTTTACTTAAATATTGAACATCATATCCCATCCTGTGATCTCCAAAATAAGTAATCGGATGAAATGTAATTTCTGAATCACTGTCGGGGCTATTTTTTTCGTTTATTAAAGTTTCCGAAATAGTGAGTGCCTGAGCCATTACACCGTATTTAAAATTTCGCAACTGATCAAATTTGATTTCCAATTCAATCGCGTGTTGAGGCGATGAAAATGAATTGATATTCGCATCGACATTATTGTTGGCTAACTCTGCTTTTAATTCTATAAATGCTTTTTTCACGGTTGTGTCAATAAATCTGTGCACATCTTTCTTTTCAGAAAACGTCAGGATTTTTTCGAGATGCTCTTTCCAATTATTGTTATTCCAATTTAAACTTCCGTGGGAATATTTTTTAATACTGTATTCATTATCCGCTACAAGTGCTTTCCATAAGTTATAACACAACAAAATCATTATAATTCCAAACGGTAAGGCCGATATAAGCGTCATTGTCTGCAATGAGGCTAATCCACCTGTTCTTAACAAACTTAAAGACAAAAGCGACAATAGAACTCCCCAAAAAACACTTTGCCATTTAGGCGAGTTAATAGCCCCTTTTGAAGCAATACCATTCATTATAAAAATACCCGAATCTGCAGAAGTGATAAAAAACACACAGATAATTAGTATCGACAAAACATTCAAAAGCGTCGTAAAAGGGAAATAACTAAAGAAGTTAAACAATAAAGTATCTGGGTTATTGGCTAATTGACTTAAAGCGCCATGAGCTACATGTTCGTCTATCCATACGGCACTGCTTCCAAAAACGGTCATCCACAAAAAATTAAAAAAGGCAGGAATAAACAAAACAGCCAAAATAAACTCTCTGATTGTTCTTCCTTTAGAAATTTTCGCAATAAACAATCCTACGTAAGGCGCCCAAGAAATCCACCAAGCCCAGTATAAAATCGTCCATTTAGAAAACCACTCCTGGCTGCCTTTTTCATAAGCATAGGTGTTAAAAGTAAGCGATATAAAATGACTGATATAATACCCCAACCCTTCTGTAAAAGTGCTTAAAATATAAATTGTTGGTCCAAATACCAATATAAACAACATCAATAGTACAGCCAGCAGTATATTCATTTCACTTAATTTCTTCACTCCTTTTCCTAAGCCAGAGATTGCCGAAAAAACTGCGATTACCATTACAACTAAAACAATAGCAACTTGATATTTAAAATCCGTATCCGGAATAATTTTAAGGCTTACCAATCCGGCACATAACTGTACAACTCCAAAACCAAGCGTTGTAGTAATTCCGAAAAAAGTACTGCACAAACCAAAAACATCAATTATGTCACCAAATCTTCCATGTATTTTGTCCTTTAACATCGGATAAAAACCACTTCTAATTGCAAGTGGTAAATTATGTCTGTACGTAAAATAAGCCAACGACAATCCTACCACACCATAAATAGACCAAGCATGAAACCCCCAGTGAAAGAAAGTGTACAATTGTGCTTCTTTGGCCCGAAGATCAACGGCTAAATTAGCATTAGCGGGAGTTGCGTAATGCGACATCGTTTCACTGACACCAAAATACATTAACCCAATTCCCATTCCGGCCGCAAAGAGCATTGCTACCCAGGAGAAAAAAGAATAATCCGGTACCGAATCGTCATGACCCAGTTTAATTTTCCCCAATTTACTGGTAGCCAACCCTATTAGAAACAACACAAAAACGGTCACTAATAACACATACAACCAACTCAGATTTTTAAAAACCAACTCTTTTATAAAATTGAAGACCTCTTCCGTTTCAGTGGAGAAAAAACCACAGCATAGAGAAATTGCGATAATTATTGCTAAACTTGGAAATGCAACAGATTTGCTGAAATTTGTTTTAAACACAACTGAAGTATTTAATTTATTCATAATTGAAAATATTTAAAAACCGATTAATTACTAGGTAAAAGCCTAAACAAAAAACAACACTAACCATTGATTTACAAATGATTGCAAGAAGAAAATCTAACTATAGTAAATTTACTTAAAAAGAAACTGTAATCCACAAAAAAACAAACAGTGGAAAATCAATGTTTTAAACGAAGCTAAAAAATAAGGAGGAAAATAAAATTTAACCTAAATGTTCTATATTTAACATTCTAAAAACTTCAAAAAACAAAAAATGAAACAACTCAATCTAATTGCTTTCTTTTTATTGTGTAGCTGTACGATATCTACTTTTGCGCAAAAAAATAAAAAGATGGACATCATCGCGTATTATACAGGCGATGACAAATTAATCAACGAATATGAAATAAGCAAGCTAAATCAAATTATTTTTAGTTTTTGCCATTTAAAAGAAGGAAAATTAAGCGTTGACACTCCAAAAGATTCTGTCACAATCAAACATTTGGTTTCCTTAAAAGCTTCCAATCCGCAACTAAAAGTGCTTTTATCTCTTGGTGGCTGGTCTGGTTGCGAACCTTGTTCAGCAGCATTTTCAACTGCTGAAGGAAGACTCCTTTTTGCTAAATCTGTAAAAGAACTCAGTGATTATTTCAAAGTAGACGGTTTAGATTTAGATTGGGAATATCCAGCCATTGAAGGACTTCCGGGGCATTTATACCAACCTGCTGATAAAACTAATTTTACGGAACTAATCAAAATTTTGCGCAGTACTTTAGGAAAAAAATACGACCTGAGTTTTGCTGCAGGGGGCTTCCAAAAATATCTGGACGAATCTGTAGAATGGAAAAAAGTGATGCCATTGGTAAATCGTGTAAACATCATGAGTTACGATTTAGTAAATGGATATGCTACTGTTACGGGGCATCATACGCCTTTATATAGCACTAACCCGAAAGAGGAATCTACAGACCGAGCGGTTGAGTATCTACTAAAACTAGGCATTCCGGCAGAAAAACTAGTGATTGGTGGTGCTTTTTATACGAGAACATGGAAAGAGGTTGCAAATGTAAACAATGGTCTATATCAACCGGGAGTACATATTCAAGGAGTTTCTTTCAAAAATTATGCTACAACTTATACAGAAGCTAACGGATGGAAATACTTTTGGGATGACAAAGCAAAAGCGGCTTATTGGTACAACGAAAAAGAAAAAACATTTGCAACCGGAGACAATGTTACTTCTATAAAAGCTAAAGCGGAATATGCAAAAGCTAAAAAATTAGGTGGAGTTATGTTCTGGGAACTTCCTTTAGACACTCCTCGTGATGGATTGGTTAATACCATTTATGAAGTTAAAACTGCTAAATAAACTAGCTGTAAAGCAAAAAAAAGGGGCGTTATTTTCAAAATAACACCCCTTTCTATTTGTAGCCAAGCGTTAACCTGCATAAATACTACTTAACACATAGAGACATAGATTTGGAATTAAATCTTTAAAACGTTTCCAGAAAATCATAATTTCCCCACATAGTTCTTATGTTGCTTCTTTTTAAGTAAAACGTTTCTACGATCCATGCGGACTATACTTTTAAGCGTTAAACAAAATACACTCGATATATTATTACTTAATTTTGCTCTTATCTAATTCCCCAATAAAAGGAATTGCCTCCAAAATCTCGGCTTTAATGATCGTTTGCAGATAAACTTCTAACTGAATAAATTTTGCTGCATTAATTGCTCCAACGGCTTTTTTAGCTTGCCCGTACGTTTTACAATACAACTTCTCATAGTTCATATGGTTTTTCAAAGTTCCTTTGGCTAATTCATCCGCTTTTTCATCTGTAAGCGTTTCGTAATTTGCAGCATAATCATTTATTAGCTTAAATTTCGCCTGACCAAGCGCATTACGCTGCTCCTCGTATTTATCATAAATTTTAGTAAAAGCAACATTTTGAGCATCAGATAAATTCATGTATTGCTTTACCAAATCAGCTTTAGATTTACCGTAAATACTTTGCAAAACCTCAACATCTTCTTTAAACGAAGATTGAGAATAACCCCAAGAGGCCGAAACACACATAACGAAAACAAGAATTAATTTTTTCATAATTTAAATGTTTAATAGTGAAATGTCAATTGTGAATTGTAAAATTTGATATTGTAAAGTTTAATAGTTCTTAAAAAAAGGAATATTGATACGAAAGCGTTAAGGCGTAATAATTTAATCCATTATTGGTATAGGCGCCGACATGATATTGTAATTTTACGGACTGGCCTTTTGCAACGGGCGCGGCAAAAGTCCCTCCTACTCTCCAGTTATCAATTTCGCTATCATCTGAAACTCCGTCTGTGATTGTTTTTCCGCCAAAAAACCAGTTAGTATTAAAGCCAATCCACATATTATTTTTAAAGTAATAACTTGCATGCCCCTGCAGACTGTACGTATGCTTTTGCTCTAATTTTTTACCCAAAAAATCATTGTTATTGGTATAAAACCAAATTCCACCATAAGCTTCTGCATAGAAATGAGAAAACCGTCTGGAAACTCCAATTTCAGGTTTAAAAGCCCAACGATTTGTTCCTATATTAATCTTTTTATCATCGTAGTATTTTCCGGTTGGAATCGAAGTTACTAAACTGACTCCCAAAATAGTTTTTTGCTCAAAATCCTTAAAATCTTTTTTATCGAGTGCCGGAGACCCCAATAAATTGATTCCCAATCGCACTTTCATGTCTGCTAAACCCGATCTGGTTCCGGTCAAAACTGCACCATTGGTAGCCGTCAGAGATCCGTCCATAAAAGTGTATGGAAGGGAGACCTGTACACGCGCCAGTTTGTTCGCAAGTCCAAAAGTTCTGATATAACTTCCGACCAGACTGTGACTCTTAATGGTAAAATCCTTAACAGGCAACGATGGATCTGTTAATACATTTCCATCCATAAAACCATAACCAACCGCAACCACATTAAGGTCTTTGGCCACGTTGGCGTAAACTCTGGGTTCTAAATCCTGACTGTAAATTGAAAATGAAATTAAAGATAGTACTACTACAAAACGATGTCTTTTAGACAAAATAGGAAAAACTTTTTTTGGCATAAACGAATAGATTCAAGGCATAATAATCAAACTAAAACTCTATTTTTTATTCTCTTCTGTTTTGGGAGCCCTGATCTTTCCGTCATACGAAATCACGCCTCTGTTATTGCTGTTAATAGACACATTTGCTCCTCCATCATAAAATACAGAAAACAAAAGAACATAAACATCACGTTCCCCTTTTACCGTCATTTTGATGTTGTATCCTTTTTTCTTATTCTCAATTGTAATATTTTCAGGTTTTCCTTCAAATTTCATTCCCCCGTCTGATGAGCCATAGGCCACATTATAGCCACGTCCGAAATAAGGCAAATCACAGTTTACTTTTTCTTCACTAACCTTCATCGTATAAGTATTGAAATCTAAAATGATCGTTCTATACCCCATCGGATTCGCTCTCTCTGCGTCAAAAACAAAATTTTTAGAATTAATCAGGGCTTCGGTTTCTTTTTGCTTTTGAAGTTCCCTTTCTGCTTTTAACTGTTTTTTCGTTTTTTCCTGAGCGAAACCATTGCTGGTTATAAAGATTAATAACACCAATAAAAATGATAATTTCTTTTTCATAAAATGAATTTAATAGTGTTTAAACAAGAAGACTTTTTTATTTTTTGGTAAATCGCATCATAGCGATATCGCCCGAAATGAAGTGCAGTGTTTTCCCTTCATCCGTAATATCATACGAAGTTATTTTAGGAAGGGTGCTCATAAAAGTCTGTTCCCCCTGATTGTTCGTACACATTTTTTTTGTAACGGCCATGGGTTGCGTAAAATCAATTTTGTTTCCGTCAATACTCAATTTACCGTTAAAATTATTGCAGCTGTTGCTTCCTGAAACCCGTTTTTCCTTTAAATCAAAATTGATTGTTGGTTTTCCATTGGGGTACAAACCCTCAAAAGTTATTTTGGGCCCGGATATATAATTGAGTTCCCAGGTTCCTTCCAATTTAGAAGCAGTATCTTCTTTTTTACATTTAAAAACATTGCATGAACTTAGCATAAGTCCAAAAAGAACTAAAACAGAAATATATTTTTTCATAACGTTAAGTATTAAAAGTTAACCAATTATAAAAACAGTATTCGCGAATTTTTCTTTAAAGTGTACACGAATTTAAACAATATTTTCGGTATATCTTTAAAACTTGTCTTTAATTGCAACCCTTAATTTTAGATTTTTTTAACTTTTATAGTCCCCTAATTCAGTCCTTTTGTGTTAATTTTACTTACTATTAAACTTAAAAGCCTCTTTCATGAAAAAAATAATTGTCTCTTTCGCTATAATTACAGCCTTAATCATTGGTTGTAAAACAAGTACAAAATCAAATGATGCCAAAACGCTGACCATCGCATTGGAACCAAAAAGTAACAGTACGGTAACCGGAACTGCCACTTTCACAGAAAAAAAGGGTAAAGTAACTTTTGTTGCAAAAATGTCGGGTTTAAAACCGGGAGTACATGCGATACACATTCATGAAAAATCAGATTGTACGGCTGCCGACGGAAGTTCTGCAGGAGGTCACTGGAACCCCACTTTTAAGAAACATGGTAAATGGGGTGTTGGCGAATATCACAAAGGCGATATCGGCAACTTCACCGCAGATGAAAAAGGAAACGGAACGATTACAATGACTACTGATGAATGGTGTATTGGTTGTGAAGATGAAACCAAAAACATCCTGGGAAAAGGCTTAATCGTGCATCAGGGAGTTGATGATTTCACCTCTCAGCCAGCAGGAAATGCAGGAGCCAGAGTCGCCTGTTCCGGAATCATAAAGTAAAAAACACGATAACCACTACATTTAACAAAATCTAGTGGTTATTTCATTTAAAATTAATCTTAACGTCAGAAAAAAATATAGCTTTGTAGCCTCAAACTAAAGTTAATGATTAACCCATCGGCATCAGGCTGGATAGATAAATTTTTTAGCGAACAGAAGTTCTCAGAAGCAATCCCTTTTGAGACGGTGGATTCGTTCTATAATAAAGTCAGAGAAACGGGCTTTATTTATGGCCATATCATTTCTATTAATTCTCAAATTCCTGTTGCGATACAAGGCTGGTTTAAAACCGAAATTTCTAAAGTTGCGCTTTTAAACACCTTATACAATATGTATTGTTTAGAAAAGAGAAGTTCTGAACCTAACAATTTTATAGCGGAAGTTTTAAAATTCTACAAAGAAATGAATCCCGAAGGATTTAGTTTGTTTAAAATTTTACTTCCAAAAGACACCCCTTCTTTAGCCTTAGAAAACATAATCGATCAGCGCGTTCAGACGAATGACAGCATTATTAGTAAAAACTTTTCGCATCTGGTAACCAATGCCCTATTGTTTATTGATGTACTGGCTTTCAGACAATATTTAGCACATGGCGAAATTCCTGAAAAATATTTAAAACGAATTGAAGAGACCGTTCTGGGTATTGTGGCTTTAGCCTTAAAAACCAAAACCGTTAAATCACAGCATGACGATTTATTGATTAAATTGTTTGAAGCTTCTATCCGTTATTCCAAATTTTCAAAAGTTACAGTAGACACGTTAGAGACACTGCAATTGGATTATTTTAATAACAAACTGGAGCAGTACTATTTAATTGACATGGCCGGAATGGCACTTTGGAGCGATGGTGTCGTAGAAAACGAAGAAGCTTATTTTCTACATTCCTTAGGATCAATGATGGGAGTTTCTGATGCTTTTGTAACGACAAGCATCACAACAACCAACACCTTTATTACGACTCATAAAAAGAAAATCCCATACTTTAATTACTCTAATCCGGTAAAGCATTTTTACGATCAGATGACACACACTGTTGTAAAACTAATTGTAAGGAACAAAAACAGATTGGTTAAGGAAATCGTTCAAAGCAAAGAATTGATGATTCTGTTGGCGTATTCTACAACAAGAGATCTGGATGCCAAAGAAAAGAAAAAGGTAAAAAAACAACTGCTGGATATTTGTAAAACAATTCCGTCCTTAACTATCTTTTTACTTCCGGGCGGAAGTTTGTTATTACCGATTTTAATCAAGTTTATTCCAACTTTATTGCCTTCGGCTTTTAATGAAAATTTAGACGAAAATGAATAAAAAAAATCGCCCTTTTGAGGCGATTTTCTATTTCTTAAAGATTGTTTAACTGATAAACATCATCTAATTCTTCATTCGAACTAATATTTACATTCAAATCCGTTACGAAACCGGAATTTAAACCGTAAACCCATCCGTGAAGTGTTAGGTCCTGACCATTTTTCCAGGCTCCTTGAACGATTGACGTTTTAGCTAAGTTGTAAACCTGCTCTTTAGCATTGATTTCTACAAAAGCATTAAAACGCTCTGTTTCATCTACAATCGAATTTAAATATTTGTCATGTAAACGGTATTCGTCTTTAATATGACGAATCCAGTTGTCGATAATTCCAACAGATTGATTCCCCATAGCCGCTTTTACACCACCACAACCGTAATGTCCGCAAACAATAACGTGTTTCACTTTTAGCACGTTTACTGCATAATCCAGAACGCTCAACATATTCATATCAGAGTGAACGACCATATTGGCAATGTTTCTGTGTACAAAAACTTCTCCCGGTTTAGCACCGATAATTTCATTAGCAGGAACACGGCTATCAGAACATCCGATCCATAATAATGGCGGAGTTTGTCCTTTGGCTAAATCTGCAAAAAAATTAGGGTCTAATGCTAATGATTTCTCAACCCACTCTTTATTGTTTTCTAATATTTGCTTATAAAAATCTTTCATTTTTTGTTTCGTTTTTAGTTAGTATTTCTAACTTGATTAAAGGTATCAAAAATAATTTTACCGAACGGCAGCTTAATTTCGATACTTCTTTCATTTCAGAAATACCTCAATTAATTTATTTTTATTTTTTAGAATCTTCGTTTGCAACCTCTTTTTTCACCATCGTTCTCTTAGCAACATCATAATAATGTTCGATAGATACATGATTATTGATATCCGGTGAATTTTCTAACTCGTAAGCTTCTTTAAAGCCTTTAAGTTTTACTTTGATATTTTGATCAACAGCACGTGTCCCTTTAAATTCGCGAATTAAATCTAAAACGTCATGTGCAATATACTCTGTATCGTGTGCATTAATAATTACTTTAGAATTTTCAGGAATTTCATTCAATGTTGATTTGATTGCTGCCTTATTTAAGAAGGAAACCTCCTGAGCCAAATCTATATGAATAACATCTCCGTCTTCGTATTCTTCTTTTTTGAAACTGTAAGCTCTTTTTAAATTTCCTCTCAATACAAAAATAATACTGATTACAATTCCCAGAGCAACTCCTTTAAGTAAATCTGTTGCTACGACAAACACTAATGTCGCAATAAAAGGAACAAACTGGTATTTACCTTTTTCCCAGAAATGTTTAAATGTTGCCGGTTTCGCTAATTTATATCCAACCAAAATCAAAACGGTTGCTAAAGTCGCTAACGGAATTTTATTTAAAATTGTTGGAATAGACAAAACACTAAGTAACAAAAGCACACCATGAATGATGGCTGACATTTTAGATTTTGCTCCTGCGTTATTATTTGCAGAAGATCTCACCACAACTGATGTCATTGGCAAACCACCTAAAAGTGAACTTAATATATTACCAATTCCCTGTGCTCTAAGCTCTACATTGGTATTAGTATAACGCTTCTGAACATCCATTCGGTCAGCGGCTTCAATACATAACAATGTTTCAATAGACGCTACAATAGCAATTGTTAACGCCACAACCCAAACCTGAGGATTCGATACCGCAGCAAAGTTTGGCAAAATTAAAATAGATTTGAATTCATCAAAAGACTTTGGAACCGGTAAAGAAACCAAGTGTTCTTTTGTAATGGCTAATGAACTTCCTGAAGAAACAAAAATTTCGTTTAAGACAACACCCGCAACAACAGCAACAAGCGCCCCCGGAATCAATTTAAGATTCTTTAAAAACGAAATCTTATCCCATGAAATTAAGATCACCAGAGAAACCAAAGAAACCACTACCGCTCCTAACTGAATATGATTTAATATATCGAATAAAAACGAGAAGGTATTGCTCCCGTCGTTTTGAATAAAAGCCTGGTCTCCTTCAAAATCAGCATCGTAACCAAAAGCGTGTGGCACTTGTTTTAAGATGATAATGATTCCGATACCGGCTAACATTCCTTCGATAACATTTGTTGGAAAATAATTTGAAATACTTCCGGCTTTTAAAAATCCTAATGCCAATTGAATTAATCCGGCAATAAAAACAGACAGTAAAAACACATCGAAAGCGCCAAAATCGGTAATAGCTGTTAAAATAATAGCTGTTAAACCAGCTGCCGGCCCCGAAACACTAATATGAGATTGGCTTAAATAACCAACCACGATACCACCGATAACACCCGAGATAATTCCGGAAAACAAAGGAGCTCCAGACGCCATTGCGATACCTAAACACAATGGAAGAGCCACTAAAAAGACCACTAAACCTGACGCAAAATCAGATTTAAGATTGGCAAAAAGATTGATTTTTTTTGTCATAATACAATACTAAGAATTGATACATTAAAGAGCAACTGCATTTATCTATAAATACAGTTCGTTTAAAATAATCGGAAGTATTATGCCAAGTTGGGTGGTGGAGCAAATATACTCGGAGAAATATTATCTAATTCGACAATATTACCGGATACTATATTTTTTGATTCATTAAAAACCGGCATAACCAATTCATGCTGAAATATAGCCGCGTAAACAGCTGCTTTAAGTTCTTTGTGTGATTGCTCTTCTTCAGAGCAACTGAAAGTTACGCACGTATCACTACCTTTCTTTAGCACACAAACAATTGTTGGTGTTGCCAAAAAAGCAATAAATAGAAATAGTAATATGCGAGCGATTAATTTCATTGTGGCAAAAATAGCGTTAAACGAATAAAATCAAAGCGAGAAGGCAAAAATTTTATAGAAATTTAACATTATTAAAAAATCAGAATGACAGCAATCCGTCATTCTGATTTTAATCCATTTATAATTAACTATTTATAATGATTCTTCCAACCAGGCATTCATCATCCAGATTGTTTTTTCTTGCTCTGCAATGAAATCACTCATCATAGAATTGGTCCCTTCGTCATTGATTTCACCGGACTGACTAAGGATTTCTCTTTCAATTTTTAATAAATCTGATAACGAATGTACAATCAAATGAACTGCCTTTTCATCATTCGAGATGTTTTTTCCAACTGTTAATTTGTTGTTTTTGATATAATCTTCAAAAGTATGCAAAGGAGTCCCTCCTATTGTCAAAACTCTTTCTGCAATCATATCTATTTTTAATTGAGCATCTGTATACAATTCTTCAAATTTCACATGCAAATCAAAAAAACGTTTCCCACGAATATTCCAATGAATCCCTCGTAAATTTTGATAATACACCTGAAAATTGGCTAACAACACATTTAATTCTTTTACTAATAATTCCGACTCTTTTACAGGTAATCCTAAAATATTTGTTTTCATAATCCTTATTTTTACACTAATTTACTACAAATTTATTGTAAGTTCTTTAAATTTTATATCAATAAAAATTATATTTTATTATTTTTGTATCAAAAAATACTATCAAAATGACGATCACTCAATTACAATATGTGTTAGCTGTTGCCGAGCATAAAAATTTCACTCTTGCAGCCGAGAAGTGTTTTGTAACGCAGCCTACATTAAGTATGCAGATTCAAAAAATCGAAGAAGAACTTAACATTTTAATTTTCGACAGAAGTAAAAAACCAATCCAACTTACTGATATTGGTCATAAAATTGTAAATCAGGCCAAGAATATTGTAAATGAAGCCGACAGAATAAAGGATATTGTAGAACAACAAAAGGGTTTTATTGGCGGTGAATTTCGTTTAGGGATCATTCCAACCATTATGCCAACGCTGTTGCCCATGTTTTTAAACAATTTCATTAAGAAATATCCAAAAGTAAAACTTCTTATTGAAGAGCTAAACACAGATGAAATTATTCTAAAACTAAAAAATGGTCATCTGGATGCTGCTATTGCCGCGACACCACTTGAGGATGAAAAAATTAAAGAAATCGTTTTGTATTTCGAACCCTTCGTAGCGTACATACCAGAACATCACGCCAGCTTTGAGAAAACCGAAATTGAGGTAGCCGACTTAAATCTGAATGAAATTTTACTTTTACAAGACGGGCATTGCTTTAGAGACGGGATTTTGAATTTATGCAAAAATGGATCTGACATCGATCAGACCAATTTTCAGATTCAAAGTGGGAGTTTTGAAACCCTGATAAAATTGGCAGACGAAGGCCTTGGTACAACGTTACTTCCGTACTTGCACACCTTAGACTTAAAAGATTCCGATAAACTGAAACTTCGTAACTTTAAGGAACCAAAACCAGCTCGTGAGGTAAGTTTAATTTACCCGAAAAGCGAATTAAAAATGCAAATCATTGACGCCCTCAGATCTACAATCGCAGGTGTTGTAAAGGGAGCAATTGTTTTTCAGAATGTTCAAATCATCAGCCCGCTACAAAAAAAATAAGCGCATAAAAAAGGAGCCAATTGGCTCCTTTTCTTTTATACTTTAATTAGTAGTAGACTTTGTTTTAATTCTGGTTTCTCAATAATGAAATTTAATAACCATTCTTGTAATTGTTCCATTTCGTACGGTAACAGTGTTTTGATAGCTTTCTCTAATTCCTTACAGAAAAGTATCGGATCGAAACTTACTCTCTCAAGTATTGATTTCGTGTAATCAAACATCATTTTAGACATAATAAAATAAGATTTTTGGGGGTTATCTCTATTTTTAAACTCGCAACAAATTTAAACAAATATCAGGTCGAATGGTATATTTTAACTTATTTTTTTAAAAACTTTATCAACTAATACGTTTTCTTATTACATATAAATCAATATAGAATCATTCTAAACAACTCATTTAAACCTTTTTAAAAGCCCTGAACATTTCTCTTTTTCCCGGTGGCCCCGCTAACTTCTCCACCGTAAATCCAACAGAAATCATACTTCTTTTAACAACTCCGCGAGCAGCGTATGTTACTAAAACGCCATTTGGCTTTAAACTATTGTACATTTTCTGAAAAATTTCGGTACTCCAAAGCTCCGGTTGCACCCGATATCCGAAGGCATCAAAGTAAATCAAATCAAAAATTTCAAAATCGTTTATTTCATCAAAAAATTGTTTCCTTTTGGTTAACGTAAAATCAGCGCTGATTTCAACTTCTGCATTCCATTCGCATTCATGCATTTTTTCAAAAACGGCAACATACTGATCTGCTTCCAATTCGGAAACATAATTCATTTCTAAAACTTCTTTTGCTTCAACCGGGTAAGCCTCTACTCCAACATAGTTTATTTTCTGTTGCTTTTGGGCCGATTCCAAAAAAGTAATAAAGGCATTCAATCCTGTACCAAAACCAATTTCAAGAATACTGACCGCTTTATCTTCAAACAAGGAAAGTCCGTTTTTTATAAACACATGTTTCGCTTCCTGAATTGCACCATGCTTCGAGTGATAACATTCATCCCATTCCTGCAAATGAATTGTGGTTGAGCCATCTAGCGTTTTAATTATTTCTCTTTTCACCTTTTAAACCGTTTATCATACAATATCGCTGATTTTCAAGCGATTTTCGGAGTCAAATTTAGTCAAAACAACTGCGTAAAGTCATAAAAAATGAGAGTTTTTTCATAAATTCTTTACAAAACTATGCCAATTATTTCAGTTTATTAAAAGATAGATAAATCTCAGTTAAACGCGGCAATTAATGCAGTTATACTAAGCAAATTATATATTTTTCCTTAATTTTGCATTTAATAAAATCTATTTATACCAAAACATTACCGTAGTTCATTCTATAGTGATGCAATTACATAAAAAACTTTACATTATTATGAGTACAACTCAAACAAGCAAAATTGAAATCAGAAAAGCTACTTCATCGAAAATAAGCGGAGTTGATTTTGAAAACCTAAGCTTTGGTGCTGTTTTTACAGACCATTTATTTGAATGTGATTTTAAAGACGGTCAGTGGCAAAATCCTGTCATTAAGCCATACGCTCCTATTCTGATGGACCCTTCTTCAAAAGTCTTCCACTATGGTCAGGCTATTTTTGAAGGCATGAAAGCTTACAAAGATGACAATAATGATATTTGGTTGTTCAGACCTGATGAAAACTTCAAACGTTTTAACAATTCTGCAGTACGTATGGCAATGCCGGAAGTTCCTGAAGCTGTTTTTATGGATGGTTTAAATGAACTATTAAAATTAGATCAGGAATGGATTCAAAAAGGAAACGGAAGTAGTATGTACATCCGTCCTTTTATGATTGCAACCGGAGCAGGTGTTATTGCAAATCCATCTGACGAATATAAATTCATGATTTTATTATCTCCTGCAAAATCGTATTACTCAGGTGAAGTAAAAGTAATTATCGCGGAGCACTACAGTAGAGCTGCAAATGGTGGAATCGGTGCTGCAAAAGCGGCCGGAAATTATGCTGCTCAGTTCTACCCAACTAATCTGGCAAACAAAGACGGTTTCCAACAAGTAATCTGGACAGATGATGCCACACATACTAAATTGGAAGAAGCCGGAACAATGAACGTGTTCTTTAGAATAAACGACACTTTATTGACTGCTCCAACCAGCGAAAGAATTTTGGATGGTATTACCAGAAAAAGTTTAATTGCTATGGCAGAAAAAGAAGGTCTTAATGTAGATGTTCGCCCGGTTATCGTTTCTGAATTGGTAGAAGCGGCTAAAAACGGATCTCTAAAAGAAATTTTCGGAGCCGGTACAGCTGCCGTTATTAGCGTAATCAAAGGATTCTCTTATCAGGATACTTACTATGAAATGACTCCAGTTGAAAATTCGTATGCTTCTATTTTAAAAGAAAAACTAACAAGTCTTCAAAACAAACTTTCTGAAGATACTTTTGGCTGGACTGTTAAAGTTCAATAAATAAAATATTTTTAATTTTAAACCCGACAGGTTTTTGAACCTGTCGGGTTTATTTTTTTTTTAAATTTTTAATTTTTAATTTTTTTTATAAAAGTTTCGAAAAATCCGGTTTAAAATAATTAGGCCCTTTCATCACTTTTCCGTCTTCGCGATAAATAGGCTGACCGTCTTCTCCTAATTTACTCATATTACTGCGTTGGATTTCGTCAAAAACAGCTTCTATTTTATCTTGCAGTCCGTGTTCGATAATCGTTCCGCATAAAATGTACATCATATCTCCAAGCGCATCGGCAATTTCTACGAGATCATTATTTTCAACTGCTTCCAGATATTCTTCGTTTTCTTCTTTCATCAAATTATAACGAAGGTGTTTTTTGTTTCCTCCCAAATCTGCAATTGGCGTTTCACTGTGTCCGATTTTAAAAGCAGTATGAAATTCCTTAACTGCATCTATTTGCTTCTTCATGATTTTATTTAATTAAATGAACTACCAAATTAGTAACTATTCGTGTACAATTATCTAAATTTGCCAAAAATAATTTCAACTATGTTTAGTCAAGGACAATTAATATTCGCAGTCTGTTTTTTTATTGCATTCGTAATCGTAATGATTTTTGCTTATCGAAAAGATTTGGCATTACACAAAATTTTCTACAAAGGAAACTACAAAGTATTGCTCACCTTCCTGCTTTTTATTGTGATCCTGTTTGTGATCAAATTCTTTTTTAAAAGATAAGTATCGATTTTTTTCTTATATTTAAAAATCAAAAATAAATTACTGTTAGATTTACATTTAGCATTTTCAAAAAAGAGTTCATTTTATTTTTTTTGAATGAAGTATAATCCGAAAGTATCGTTTTAATTCCTGTACTATTCCCCGCAATAGCAGAAAATTTATAACTTTACGACACCAAATAACCTACCCAATGAAGATTTTAAAATATCTGTTTCTTTTAGCGTTACTAAGCCTAGTTGCCCTTAGTGTTTTTGTAGCTACTCAAAAAGGAGATTTTACTATAGAACGAAGCAAAGTCATCAATTCACCAAGAAATACCGTTTATAATTACATAAATGATTTTAGAAATTTTGAAGATTTTGAATCATGGGCGGTTGAAGATCCAACGATGCGAATGTCTTTTCCAAGTAAAACAATTGGTAACGGAGCCACTTTTTCCTGGGAAGGTAACGAAGGAAAAGGAAATGCAATTACCCTGAAAACAAAAGACGGAGAAAGCATTCAACAAAAAATGAACTTTGACGGAACGCAAGCTGACGTAAATTGGACATTCAAAGATACATTGGCGGGTAAAACAAAAGTGACCTGGAAAGCAAAAGGAACAATGAGTTTCCTATTTAAAATTTACACCTCTATAAATGGTGGTTCTGATAATGTCATTGGAACTATGTACGAAAAAAGTCTTGTAAATATTGACAAAAACTTAGATTACGAAACAAAAACGTATACCATTAAAGTTAATGGCGTTGTTAAAAAAACGGAGACTTCCTACATCAAACAAACTTTTACAAGCGAAATTCAAAAAGTAAATAAAAATGCCCGTGTTGTAATTCCAAAGCTTATACAATTCAGCAAAACAAACGGTTTACTTACTAACGGAAAACCTTTTATCATTTACCATACTTATGATACAGCAACCGGTTTAGCCAAAATATCGATTTGTTTACCTATAAACAGAGATATTTCCATCAGCGCTGGCAGTGATATACTATCGGGAAAACTTAATGGTTTTGAAGCTGTAAAAACAACTCTTACAGGAGACTACTCACACACCAGCGAAGCAATTGCCAAAGCAAAAGCTTTTATAAACAACGAGAAAATCGTTCCCGAATTAAGCTGGTCACATCTTGAAATCCTGACGATTAATAAACTAGATGTAAAAAGCCCGTCAAAACTAATGACGGAGATTTATTTCCCAACAAAACCTAAAGTTGTTCCTGTTGCAACTCCTGTTTACAGACCAAGGACTGAAGCAACTACAGAACCACAAAAACCGGCAACACCGGCAACATCTACAGAAGAAGAACAATCAGAATTCTAAAAAAATAACAGAGGCAGATTAAACCTTTTCTTTTAAATTCATTCTAACAAGATATAAACCAAAAGCTTGACAGACGAGAAGGAATTTATAGCACAATTATTAAATCCTAAAACGCAAAATACAGCGTTTCAAAAACTCGTGTCTGATTATCAGAAACCCTTGTATTCTCATATTCGAAACATTGTTTTGAATCATGATGATACCGATGATGTGCTACAAAATACTTTTGTTAAAGTTTTTCAATATCTAAAAAACTTTAAAGGAGAAAGCAAACTTTTTTCGTGGATGTACCGCATTGCAACCAATGAAGCTTTGACTTTCCTGAATCAAAAAGCAAAACTGAACGGTATAACCTCTGAGGCTCTTCAAAATAAAACAATCGACAATTTAAAAGCCGACGTTTATTATGACGGAGATGATATTCAGATAAAACTTCAGAAAGCGATCGTAACGCTACCTGAAAAACAGCAATTGGTATTTAAAATGAAATATTTTGAAGAATTGAAGTACGAAGAAATTGCAGAAATTCTGGGCACTTCGGTAGGCGCCCTAAAAGCATCTTACCATCATGCGGTAAAAAAAATTGAATTATATGTCACAACAAATTAAACCTTTTGTGACAAAACCTATCTTACAGACATTATGAAAGCATTTAAACTAGAAAACGAACCGAAAATAACAACAGGATTTAAAACTCCGGAAAACTATTTTAATGATTTTTCGGCAAAAGTTTTACAGCAAATTAATGAGCCTGAAGTAAAAGTCATTCCGTTTTATAAACGTAAAAAAGTACTCACCCTACTCGCAGCTGCCGTTGTTGTTATTGCACTTATGATTCCGATCGTAAACAATTACAAAAACACATCAAAAGAACTGGATGAAAAAACCTTAGAAACCTATTTGGCCTATCAGTCTAATCTGAACCAATACGATTTAATTAATCAGCTTGACACAAAAGATATCGAATCTCTGAACAAAAATGTTGCTCTTGAAGACGAAACCCTTGAAGATGTCCTGGCTACCAATCCTAATATTGAAAATTTAATTTCAGAATAAAACAAAAAACTCAAAAATATGAAAATCAAAAATATACTTCCAATACTTCTATTTTTCGTTAGTTTTTCATTTTATGCACAAAGCGATAAATCAGACGAAAAACGAGAAAAAATCAAGGCTTACAAAGTTTCATTTTTGACTACTGAACTTGAACTTACTTCAACAGAAGCAGAAAAATTCTGGCCTGTTTATAATGCTTATGACGACAAACAATTTGAATTACGTCATGATAAAATGAAAATGTATCTTCGTAAATTAGACGATGACAACATCAATTCACTTTCAGAAAAAGAAGCTGCCGCGCTACTTTCTCAAATAGAAAGCACCGATAAGGAATTGTATCTTTTACGCGAAAAGTATTCCGCAAATCTTAAAAAGATTCTTTCGGCAAAAAAAATATTAAAGCTTAAAAAATCAGAAGATGATTTTAATCGAAAGTTATTAAAACAATATCGAGATAAAGCAGGGAAAAACTAATCCCACAAGAAACAACAGCGATAGGAACCCTATATAATAATACTTACTTTATTATTTAGGGTTCTTATTATTTTATAGAAAGTGAATTCGGACCATTTTATTATAACCAGCCGCGATTGCTGTGTTTTTATTAATGAAACGAATCGTAAAGAGTTTAGTATCATTGGACAATTCTTTCCAATTTGTACCACCATCCTGAGAGTACTGAATTCCCGAAGCTCCTACACAAACCAATTCTTTAGCATTACTTCCCGGCACGTATTGCACACATGAAGCATACCCAAATCCCTGATCCTGTCCCGTTAATTCCCAGGTTTTCCCTCCGTCTTTTGTAAAGGCCTTATTATCCGTTTTCTGCTCCGGAAGTTCGTAATCTCCCCCAGCAACAAATCCATGTTTAGAATCATAAAAATCGGCAGTAAAAATACCCGTCATTGTTTTTCCCTGAACAATTGGCGTATCCACAACTTTCCAGGTTCTTCCTTTATCCGATGAATGAAAAACGCGCGCTTTTTTACCTCCGGACACCAACCAGGTATCATTTCCTTTAATTACGATATTAGAATTACTCGCTGCAAAAGCGGCTTCTCCCTTGGCATTTGTTGGTAATTTATCCGAAAGGATTTTGGTCCAGGTTTCGCCTCCGTCACGGGTAACAATAATCGAAAAAGTATCTTCAATAGGGTCGCCAATAGCAATTCCTTCTTTATCATTCCAGAACTGCATGCTGTCGTAAAACACTTTTGGGTTGATCTCCTTGTAAACTAATTTGACCTTAAGTGTTTTTTTAGAAACCTGATACAACAATGCCGGATTAGCGACACTTAATAAAAAAACATTTTTTGAAGTCTGAGCAATACTTCGGAACTCTAACTTTAAAGTATCCCGATAAATACGATCTTCAAATTTTTCTTTTTTATCTAAATCAAAATAACCAAAACGGGAATTATCTGCTCCATACCACACCTTGTTTTTATCAATTGAAATGGCACGAATACTAATTTTATCCTGAACTAAAGTTTCTATTTGCACTGAAGTAAAACCACTATTTACGACTTCTTCATCGTTGTCATTCAACGTTTTAAAAGACACAAGCAAGACAAAAGCACTAAAAAACAGGATCCCTTTTTTCATATCGATTATTTATTTTTCTTGCTAAAATACAATTATTTATAACATATAAAATAGCTTTTGTTTTTTTTTCTGGCACAGTAATTGGATACCTCCAAATATTAATCTTAATATGATTTGTCATGAAAACCAAATTACTTTTTATAGCATTACTAACATTAGGTTTTAGTAGCATTCAGGCACAAAATCAAACTACTGTTTATGCAAAAAATTCAGATATAAGCGATAATTTAGATCTTAGAGCTGTCGCTTCCATATTTGGAGAATCGGCAAATCTTCAGGATTTTGAGAGACGTTTAAACGATCCAAAATATCAGATTTCGAATCTTGACTTAAACGATGATGATCAGGTTGATTATTTACGTGTTATCGAATCTGTAGAAGGCAGAACTCACGTTGTAATTATTCAGGCTGTACTTGACCGTGATGTTTATCAGGATATTGCAACAATTGATGTAGAGCGAAACAACTCCAGTAAAGTTGTGGTTCAGATTGTAGGGAACTCGTATTTATATGGAGCCAATTATATTTACGAGCCGGTTTACAATGTGACTCCGATAATCTACACTTCTTTTTGGGTCACAAATTACAGACCGTATTGCTCAACTTGGTATTGGAATTATTACCCAACCTACTATTCGGCTTGGAGACCATTCCCGATTTACAGATACAGAAACAATGTCAACATTTATATCAACGTAAACAACCGTTACAACTATGTAAACCAAAGAAGAAGTTACAGAGCAACGGCATTATACGAAACAAGACGTTCTTACGGTTACGAAACCAGACATCCGAATTACAGTTTTTCTCAAAGACATTCGAACGTTAACAACAGATATGAACTAGATCAAAGACGTGTTGCCAGCAGAGACTATAACAGAAGTCAAAATAGTTACGACTCTAACAGATCCAATACAGGCAGAGGTACCGGTTCAGACAGAAACTATACTGAAAATAGAAGTTCTAATACCAACAGAACCTATACAGACAGGTCTAACACAAATAGAACTAGTACAGACAGAACCAGTACGGACAGAACTTATAGCGACAGAACTAATACAAATAGAGCTGCCACAGATAGAACCGGCACGGATAGAAATTATAACTCGAATCGCGGCACTTACGACAGAACCAATTCAGCAACTGTAACTAATCCGGTAAGAACAGAAAATACACCACGACCTCAAGTTGACAGAAGTTCAAACGAAAACAATTCGAGAACTTATTCCGAAAACAGAGCAAATTCAAACCGAACTGCTCCGGCACAGCGAACCGAAAGTCCAAGAAGTTACTCGAACAACAGTGGTGGTTCAGAAAGCAGAGGAAACAGTTCAAGAGCACAGGCTCCGCAACGATCTGAATCTCCAAGAGCAAATCAGGAATCAAGAGGAAGTCAGCCGCAAAGAGAAAGCGGATCGAGCTCAAGAGGCGAAGGAAGAAGAATATAATTTTCACCTTTTTCATCACCGATAAAAATCAAAGCACAATTTTACGATTGTGCTTTTTTTTATCTTTATCCATTATAATTGACGCTAATATATTTTAAAACAGTAAATTTGCAACCGTCTTTTATAAAAATATACATGAACGCATCGCATAAAAACTTACACAGTAAGTTGTCTATTGGGGGTCTACTAATCACATTAGGAATTATTTACGGAGATATTGGTACTTCTCCACTGTATGTAATGAAAGCCATCCTTGGTGACCACACCATTAATGCAGACATCGTTCTAGGCGGTATTTCTTGTGTCTTCTGGACATTAACGCTACAAACCACGATAAAGTATGTCCTTATCACTTTAAGTGCCGATAATCATGGTGAAGGTGGTATTTTTGCTTTATATGCTTTAGTCAAAAAAACAAAAATACAATGGCTCATAGTACCGGCAATTATAGGAGGTAGTGCGTTATTGGCCGATGGTATTATCACGCCACCCATCTCCGTTTCATCCGCTGTAGAAGGAATTAAAACCTATTATCCTGAAATCAACACCATTCCAATTGTTATCGGAATTTTGTTTATCCTGTTTACCATTCAACAATTTGGAACCAAACTAGTCGGTAAATTCTTTGCACCGATGATGTTGATTTGGTTTGCTATGTTAGGAACGCTGGGAACCATTCAGATTGCCAGTCATCCTGAAGTTATAAAAGCAATTAACCCTTATTATGCTTACCATTTATTACAGATACATCCGGAAGGATTCTTTGTTCTTGGATTGGTATTTTTATGTACAACAGGGGCCGAAGCTTTGTACTCAGACATGGGACACTGTGGTAGAAAAAACATCAGAATCAGCTGGATTTTCGTTAAGATGACTTTAGTATTAAACTATTTTGGTCAGGCAGCGTATTTAATTCACCACGAAGGTCAAACCTTGCAAGCTTTAGGAGGAGAAAACGGAAATCCGTTTTACCTGATCATGCCGGATTGGTTTCAACCGGTAGGAATTGTTATTGCTACTTTAGCTGCAGTAATTGCGTCACAAGCTTTAATCAGTGGATCGTTTACTTTAATCAACGAAGCCATGCGTTTGAATTTCTGGCCAAAAGTAAAAATCAAATATCCGACCGAAGTAAAAGGTCAATTGTATATTCCTTCTATTAACTGGTTGTTATTTTTTGGTTGTGTTGGTATTGTACTACACTTCGAAAAATCAAGTAATATGGAGCATGCCTACGGTCTTGCCATCGTATTATGTATGATCATGACCACGATCTTATTAAACTATTACCTCATCATGAAACGTATTAAATTGTTTTTCATGGTGCCGTTAATTACGATTTATTTGTTAATTGAATTTAGCTTTTTGATTGCCAATGTGACCAAATTTGCCGAAGGTGGTTACGTAACTTTAATCATTGCAGCCGTTTTAATTTCGGTTATGACTATTTGGTATCTGGCTAAGAAAATTAATAAAAACTATACTAAAATTGTCAAAATTGACGATTACAAAAAAGTATTAATGGAGTTAAGTGAAGACTTGACAATCCCGAAATATGCCACGCATTTAGTTTATATGACCAATGCCAATCGTGTAGACGAACTGGAGCAAAAGGTAATGTATTCAATCTTGCAAAAACGTCCGAAAAGAGCTGACATCTATTGGTTTGTTCACGTTAACATTTTGACTGAGCCATACAAAACACAATACAAAGTGACCGAAATCGCCAAAGATGATATCTATAGAATCGATTTTAATTTAGGTTTTAGAGAGCCTACGAAAATCAATTTAATGTTCCGTGAAGTAATCAGAGATATGGTAAAAAGAGGCGAAGTTGATATCACCAGCCGTTATGAATCATTGAACAAAAACAATATTATCGGAGACTTTAAATTTGTATTGTCTGAGAAGTTCCTTTCTAACGATAATGATTTAAGATGGCACGAAAATATTATCATGAACTCTTATTTCTTCATCAAAAAACTAAGTTTATCTGAAGAAAGAGCTTTTGGTCTGGACAGTAGTTCTGTAAAAATAGAAAAATTCCCAATGGTGCTTCATGCTCCTGAAAATATTGGATTAACCCGAATTACAAAATAAAGGTATTCTAAAATAAATACAGAAAAACACTCTTTTATACTTTATTAGAGTGTTTTTTTTTCTTTTTAATGAAAGTCAAAATAACAATCAAAATTAAAAATTTAACTTTCAATCAATTAATAGTACCTTTGCAACTCAAATAATTAAAATGAGATTACACAGAAATTTAGTTTATACTACCATTGATTCTTTGAATGCTATCTTCAACGAAGGAGAATATGCAGACAAAGTGGTAGCAAGAGCCTTAAAAAAAGACAAACGTTGGGGAAGTTCTGACAGGAAATTTGTTGCTGAAACCATATACGAAATAGTTCGTTGGAAACGATTATACGCTGAAATTGCCGAAGTTAAAGAACCTTTCGACAGAGACAATCTTTGGAGAATGTTTGCCGTTTGGGCTGTTTTAAGAGGATACCCGATTCCGGATTGGAGACAATTGGAAGGAACTCCTGAAAGAAAAATAAAAGGTCGTTTTGACGAACTTTCAAAAATCAGAGCTTTAAAAGAATCTATTCCGGACTGGATGGATGAATTAGGAGTTAAAGAGCTAGGCGAAAAAGTTTGGGCAACAGAAATTGCTGCACAAAACCAACCTGCCAAAGTTATTTTAAGAACCAATACTCTTAAAGGAACAAAAGAAAACCTGAGAAACACCTTGATGGATTTGAATATTGAAACAGAATATTTGAAAGATCAACCTGAAGCTTTAGTTTTAAAAGAAAGAGCCAATGTGTTTTTGACAGATGCTTTTAAACAAGGACTTTTTGAAGTACAGGACGCCAACTCACAATTGGTTGCCGGTTTCCTTGATGTAAAACCAGGAATGCGTGTTGTAGATACTTGTGCCGGTGCCGGTGGAAAAACATTGCATATCGCTTCTTTAATGGAAAACAAAGGGCAATTGATTGCAATGGATTTGTATGAAAGCAAATTGAAACAATTAAAATTAAGAGCCAAAAGAAATGGTGCTTTTAATATCGAATATCGTATTATCGACACCACAAAAGTAATCAAGAAATTACACGAAAAAGCGGATCGTGTGTTGATCGATGCACCTTGTAGTGGTTTAGGAGTTCTAAAAAGAAATCCTGATGCAAAATGGAAATTACAGCCGGAATTTATCGATAACATTCGTAAAGTTCAGGCAGAAGTTTTAGAAAGTTATTCTAAAATTGTAAAACCGGGCGGAAAATTAGTTTACGCAACTTGTTCTGTTTTACCATCAGAAAATCAAGAGCAAGTAGAACGTTTCCTTAAAACCGAAATCGGAAAACAATTTACCTTCATAAAAGATCGTAAAATATTAGCTTCAGAATCTGGTTTTGACGGATTCTATATGGCCCTGTTAGAGCGAAAAGAAACTTTGGGGTAAATTCCAATAAAAAAAATCCAAATTCCAATACTGTTGTGTTGGGATTTGGATTTTTTTATTTTTTTTTGAAATTTGGGATTGCGAAATACTAATCTTCAAATTCAAACTCTTATAACTTCAATAGAACCCAAACTAAAGGTTAAATTCCAATAAAAAAATCCCAAATTCCAACCTGTAAATTGGAATTTGGGATTTTTTTTATTGGAATTTTCAAAACTTAGTTTTGCAAGCTTTTTTTGCGTAATAATTTTCCGTTTTCGTTTTCTTTGAATTTTGGGACGAAAACAATTTCTTTTGGCTTTTCAAACTTGCCTAAAACATCAAAAAAGTCAGTCGCAAATTCTTGTTTTTCACCTTCAATAACCAAGATTAGCTTTTCTCCTAAAACAGAATCAGGCAAGCTTGTTACAAAAAAGCGATTCGCTATTTTTCCAGTAAGTTTGGTTTCTATCTGTTCCGGAATAAGTTTCACCCCTCCACTGTTAATCACATTATCAATTCGTCCTAGAAACACAAACTGATTTTCGTTTACCAGCTCAACCAAATCATTTGTAACAATTGGCTGATCTGAAACAGCAGGCACAGAAATTACCAAACAATCACGATCATCTTTTGCTATTTTTACATTCGGCAAAATCGAAAAAGCAGCTTCTCCTACCCTTTTAGCAGCAATATGTGTTATCGTCTCGGTCATACCGTACGTTTCATATATTTCGGTCTTTAAAGGCAGTAATTTCTCTTCTAAAACAGTATCAATTTTTGCACCACCAATAATTAACTTTTTCACATTCTTTAGTTCCTCTATTGAATTTTGAACTTGTAAAGGAACCATTGCCACAAAATCATATCGCTCCTTCCTTAGCCCTAATGGTGCCACACTTGGCGATACCACATCGAGATTCAAACCTAAAATAAAACTGCGAACCAACATCATTTTACCGGCTATAAACTGAACCGGCAGGCAAAGCAATGCTTTATCTCCGGGACTTAAATCAAAAAAATCTCCCGTTGCTAAAGCTGATTGAATCATAGCCCGCTTTTCTAAACGCAATAATTTTGGAAGACCAGTTGTGCCCGAAGTCTTCGTTTCAATGTAGTCTTTATCATCGAACCAATCCAATAAAAACTCTCCTATCGCCTGTTCGTAAACATCCCCTTCTTTGATATAACTATAACCAATTCGACTCAAGTCTTTTCCGTTTAGGTGATACCCATTAAGTCTAAAGTAATTATGAACTTTTTTATGTGTTAATTCCATCGTGATCGTTTTAATTTAATGATTTGCAGTATCAATTTTGCCTGTTAATTTTTCTTTCCAGTTGTTCCATCCATATTTTTTGGCAAAAATAAAGAGTAAAACCGGATACACCACAACAACCGGTAAGATAACATCGAAGCCTGCTGAAGGCTCAGACATGTCTTTGAAAATAGAATGTGTCTGAAAAACAGACCAATCCGAAGTAACCAATAAAGCGCCTATCAGATTGTTAGCAGCATGAAAGCCTAGAGACAATTCAATTCCTTCATCCATAAGGGCTAGAATACCCAGAAATAAGCCTGTACCGATATAATAAACCATAATTATATACCCCATTTTTTCTACTTCGGGGTTAAAAACATGCATCGAACCAAAAATCACCGACGTCATCAATAGCGGAAACCATCTGTTTCTGGCCAAATTAGCAAATCCCTGCATTAAATAACCTCTAAAAACGTATTCTTCTGTACTGGTTTGTATTGGAATTAATACAGCGCCTAAAACCATCAAAATCAAAAAAGGAATCAAATTAAAATTCCACACAAATTTTTCGGGAGATCCAAAGTAAACCGCTGCGAAACTCAGAATAGAAAAAAGAGACCACAAAATAAACGAAAACGAAACCCGCTTCCAGTCTATTTTTTTTCGCGATGTTGTGATCGATAAAATGGTCTGATGATGTAAATATTTCACCACAAAATAAATCCCCGCAAATGCAAAAGCAAAAGAGATCATTACCAAAAACAAAGTCACATTTGGCTCAAACATTCTCATAACAGAAGCATTATCTGTTGGGAATACCGCATTAGAACTAAAGCTTTTATAAAGTACAGCAATCGAAAAAGGAATCTGACCAATAAATGATGCTCCTATAATAAAAACCGACCCCAGAAGGTATTTCCAAAATTGATTTTCGGGTTTAATTCCTTGTTCTAAAAACATATTAGGATAAAGTTTAAAAATGAGAATTCAGTTTAATAAGTAAATCTTATTTTTGGTGTTGCTAAAATACCGAATTTTTTACTTTAACAATCTCATAACAAATTAAAAATACTAAAATGATCGAAATCTATCACAATCCACGTTGCGGAAAATCAAGAAACTGCCTTGCCTTTTTAGATCAATCTAACGAGGATTACAAAATCATTCCCTACCTGACCGAAACGCCTTCTTTTGAAGATTTAAAAGCATTGCTTCAAAAACTAAGTCTGCAACCCATTCAATTAGTAAGAATCAAAGAAAAAGTGTGGATTGAAAATTATAAAGAAAAAACGCTGAGCGATGATGAAATTATTCAGGCAATGGTCGATAATCCAATTCTGATCGAATGCCCAATCGTTATAAAAGACGGAAAAGCCATTATCGGGAGAGACTTAGATCTGGTTGCTTCTTTCTTAGATTGATTATAAAAAACGGCATTAACATTTTATTGTGATTTGTCTCTTTAAACCAAAAGCTACATTTGGTGTCTAATGAAAAAAAGTAACCAAAAATAACAATGAAACAAATCAGATTTGCTGTAGTACTTGTATTCCTTTTTACAAGTTTTTACAACTATGCACAACAACCACCCAGCGGTAAAAACAAAGTAAAAGTTACCGGGAAAGTTTTCGAAAAAGTTAGCAAACAAGCTCTTGAGTATGCTACTATTTCTATAATGCTTCCTAATGACACCAAAGTTATTGCCGGAGGAATTACCAATCCTAAAGGAGAATTCGAAGTAGCAGTTGCACCGGGCACTTACGATATAAAAATTGAGTTTATTTCGTTTAAACCAACAGAAATCAAACAAAAAAGTATTCAGGACGACACTAATTTAGGAGCCGTTAATTTATCTGAAGATGCAGCACAATTAAGCGAGGTTGTGGTTCGTGCAGAAAAGTCAACAGTAGAAATAAAACTGGACAAAAAAGTATATAATGTCGGACAAGATATGATGGTAAAAGGCGGAACGGTAAGTGATGTTCTGGATAATGTACCGTCTGTTTCTGTTGACACGGAAGGAAATGTAAGCTTAAGAGGCAGTGACAATATCCGAATTTTAATTGACGGAAGACCATCAAATGCCATTAACGTTGCCGAAGCTTTACGCCAACTTCCGGCAGATGCTATTGATAAAGTTGAAGTTATTACCAATCCATCCGCCCGTTACGATGCCGAAGGAGGATCAGGTTTGATTAATATTATTCTTAAAAAAGGTAAAAATCAAGGTTTTAACGGAACTTTTATTGCGTCGACCGGAATTCCTGAAACGTACGGATTAAGTGCCAATCTAAATTATAAAACCGAGAAATTTAATTACTTTACAACGGCCGGTTACAATCACAGAACAAATGAAGGTGGTGGACTAACAAATACAGAGTATTTCAAAGCAGACGGTTCTACCAAAGAATTTTTAGATGAAAATCGTGACACTAAAAGAACAAGAGACGGTTTTAACGGAAGAGCGGGTGTCGAATGGACGGTTGCTCCGAATACATTTTGGACGAATGCCATCAATTATCAAAAAAATACGGGAGAAGACCGCGATTTAATCGGTTTCGATAATTTTGATGCTAACCACGTATTTACAGGTTCCACATACCGATTGAATAATGGTGATACTGAAAGTGAAAACTTTGAATATACGTCAAACTTAATCAAAAACTTTAACGACAAAGGTCATAAACTTACTGTTGATGCTTCTATTTCAAGAAACAGAGATGATAATAACAGTTTAATTACGGGCTCGCAAAATTACAACAGCACACTAAACGATCAGGTACAAAAGCAAGTACTTTTACAGGCAGACTATGTTTTGCCAATTAGCAAAGGAAGTCAGTTTGAAGCGGGATACAAAGGAAGTTTCGGTGATTTAAACAATGAATATTTTGTTTTGGATCCGGCAGGAATTATTGATCCTAAATTATCAAATACTTTAGAATACAAAGAAAATATAAATGCGTTTTACACGCAATATGGACTTAAAATCAATAAATTTTCTTACTTGTTTGGCTTGCGTTGGGAAGACACCAATATTCAGGTTAATCTTTTAGACACTAAAGAGTTTAATACCAAAAAGTACAATAATTTGTTTCCAAGTGCTTTTATCAGTTACGAAATTTCAGATCAGAGTAACTTCACAGCAAGTTACAGCAAACGTGTTTCAAGACCAAGAGGACGTTTTATGAACCCTGCCGTAAATTATTCCAGCAACATTAATATTTTCAAAGGAAATCCGGATCTGGATCCTTCCTTAACAGACAAATATGATATTGGCTACATTAAACGTTGGGAGAAATTAACTTTTAACACCTCAGCCTATTTCGAAAATACAAAAGACGTATTCAGCTTCGTAAAAGCGCCAAATGGCGACCAAGTAAACGGAATACCGGTAATTGTCAATACACCAATCAATTTAGGAAACGAGCAAAAATTTGGTTTTGAATTCACCCTTAATTACACTCCTTTCAAAAAATGGAGACTAAACAGTAACTTCAATTTTTACAACGTAAAAACAACCGGAGAAAACTCATACACAGACAGCCAAGGAGTTCTTATTACCCAAAATCTTGACAATCAAGCCAATTCCTGGTTTGCAAGAATCAACTCTAAATTAACTTTACCGTACAAAATAGACTGGCAACTGACTGCTATGTACAATGGTGAACAAAAAACAGCACAAGGTAAAAATCTGGGGCAATTTGGTATGAATACCGCTTTTAGCAAAGATGTATTAAAAGACAAAGCTACAATTGCATTCAACATTAGTGATATTTTCAATTCACGCATCATGAGGTCTTACACTTATCTTCAAAATGACAAAACATTAGAAAGCCAAACATCTTATAGTGAAATGCAATGGCGTAAACGTCAGTTTAACTTATCGTTTACCTATCGTTTTAACAAACCAAAAAACGACAGAGAAAAAAATGGCGCTCCTAAAAATGAAGGAGGCGGTGATGGCGGAGATTTTCCGGGATAAAAACTATCAAATCATATAAAAAAAGGGGCTGTCTACATAAAAAGACAGCCCTTTTTTATTTAAAAATTGAACAACTACGAGGCTATTAAGATTCGGCTAAAGCCTTTCCTCTACTCTTTTCTATATCTCCAGCTAAAGCTGGAGGCTATTGAAAAGAATTTTACCTCTTTTTGAAGGATCAAGTCCGAAAGTTGCGGGGAAGTAAAAATCTCGCAGAGTCGCAAAATCGCAAAGTATTAATGAAAAAACAGAAGAAAAACTTTGATACTCTATAACATTTTTAGAAATCCAAAGCGAGAAAGTAGAAAACAGAAAATTAGAGCTTAAAAATAGGAGAAAAACTTAGCGGCTTGGCGTCTTTGCGAGATTCAAAGCGAGAAGTTGGAAAATTAGGTACTTAAAAAGCTGTGGCGAAAAAGTATAAGATCTGCTACTGCTAGCAAAAGAAATCTAAAAATTATTCCACAACTTTTGAACTTGATTCGAAATTACAGAACTACAAGATATTTGTTCCTCCACAACAATATGTCTTGATCCTTTTTGAAGTCCTTAACTTTTTGACTCAAAAAAAAAAGGACTCGTAAAAACGGGTCCTTTTTTTATGAAATCAATTAATTAACTGATTGTTCTTCTTTCTTTTTTACTCTCATTTCTTTGAACATTTCCCAGCTAGCACCCGTAACCCAATAAGATACGAATCCAACTAAGAAAAACATCAACCAAAACCCTATAGTTAGTATGGTTAAGAAAAGTAAAAAGCCTAAGTACTGTGAAAATTCAAACATGTTTTCCGGAATTTTTGAATGTAGGCACAAATGTAACTCTAATATTTTTCGTTGCCAATAAAAACCAAATCATTTTTTATAAAATAAGAATAATTAGTGTATTTAAAATCATTTTAAATAAGGATTTTTTTTTAAGTTTACAGACGCGGGAGTACGGGGTGGTTTTTAGTCTCGGTCTCAGTCTCAGTCTCAGACTACAGTTTACAAATGGCATTTTACAAATACTGATATTACAATAAATAATTTTTTACATCAAGCAAATGAAATACAGAATAGAAAAAGACACCATGGGGGAAGTTCAAGTCCCAGCCGATAAATATTGGGGTGCTCAAACAGAACGTTCAAGAAATAATTTCAAAATCGGACCATCAGCCTCTATGCCAAAAGAAATTATAGAAGGTTTTGCTTACTTGAAAAAAGCTGCGGCTTATGCCAATCATGATTTAGGTGTTTTACCAATAGAAAAAAGAGATGCCATCGCAGCAGTTTGTGACGAAATCTTGGCCGGTAAATTAGACGATCAGTTTCCGTTAGTAATCTGGCAAACAGGTTCCGGTACACAAAGTAACATGAACGTAAACGAAGTAATCGCCAACCGTGCTCAGGTGCTTAAAGGTTTTGAAATTGGAGAAGGCGAGCAATTCATAAAAGCCAATGATGATGTCAATAAATCACAATCATCAAACGATACTTTCCCAACCGGAATGCACATCGCAGCTTATAAAATGATTGTAGAAACTACAATTCCAGGTGTTGAGAAATTAAGAGATACATTGCACGCAAAAGCTGTAGCATATAAAGATGTCGTGAAAATTGGTCGTACTCATCTTATGGATGCTACCCCGCTTACTTTAGGACAGGAAATTTCCGGTTACGCTGCTCAATTAACATTCGGATTGAAAGCTTTAAAAAATACTTTAGCACACTTAGCTGAAATTGCTTTGGGTGGAACTGCAGTAGGAACAGGTCTTAACACTCCAAAAGGATACGATGTAAAAGTGGCTGCCTACATTGCAGAATTCACCAATCACCCTTTTATAACTGCTGAGAACAAATTTGAAGCTTTGGCTGCACATGATGCTATTGTTGAGACGCACGGAGCGCTAAAACAACTGGCTGTTTCTTTAAATAAAATTGCGAATGATATCAGAATGTTAGCTTCAGGACCACGTTCGGGAATTGGAGAAATTCACATCCCTGAAAACGAACCGGGATCTTCTATTATGCCGGGAAAAGTAAATCCTACGCAATGTGAAGCCCTGACGATGGTTTGCGCACAAGTTATAGGAAATGATATGGCAATTGCCGTTGGTGGCATGCAAGGACATTACGAATTGAATGTTTTCAAACCCGTTATGGCTGCAAACTTCCTTCAATCTGCTCATTTATTAGGTGACGCTTGTATTTCTTTTGATGAACATTGCGCACAGGGAATCGAACCGAATCACAAACGTATCAAAGAACTGGTTGACAACTCCTTGATGTTGGTTACCGCTCTAAATACTAAAATCGGATATTACAAAGCTGCCGAAATCGCTCAGACTGCACACAAAAACGGAACTACTCTTAAAGACGAAGCTGTTCGTTTAGGCTATGTAACTCCTGAAGATTTTGACGCCTGGGTTAAGCCTGAGGAAATGGTATAAACTATAGGTTGGTTTCAGGTTTCAGGTTTCAGGTTTCAGGTTTCAGGTTTCAGGTTTCAGGTTTCAGGTTATAAAAAAAGGGAAAAGCTTTTAAGCTTTTCCCTTTTTTTATTCTTTTTAATTATAGGCCTTGTTTTAAACTTGAAACCTGAAACTTAAAACTTAAAACTCCCCCTTACTTTCCATCTACATAATCTTGTAAATAACTGAATCTTGGTGTTAGTTTTCCGTTTTCCGTCATTTTTGCGCGTTCTAGAATTCCGTCTTTATCTCCGTTGAAAAAAGCTGGAATTACGTATTCCATAAACTGCTCTCCAAAACCTTCACTAGCATCTTTTGGGATTTCGCATGGCAAATTATCAACTGCCATCACCACAATGGCACCGGGATGAAATACATCTACTTCTTTGTCTTCACTTGGCCAATATCCGTAAATAGGTTCAGCAATCGTAGAAGAACGCAAGGTACACGCAATAGGTCCATTCACATCGCAAGAAATATCCGCAACTACTTTTATCTTGCAGTCACTTGCATTTAACATTTCTCTTGTCAAAATAGCCGGAGCTTCACTGGCATAAAAATGACCTGTAAAATAGATATCGGTCACTTTTGTAAATTTTTCGAAGTCCGAAACATAGGCCTCAGGATGTGCTACGAAATCATTAAAATCAAGAAGCTGTCCGTCAATGCGTTTGTTATATTCTAAAACATCCAGTTGTACATAAACCGGTTGTGTGTAATTTTTAGTCAAATAATTCTCTACTGCGATTTCCTTTACTTTTATGGCATCCAGAATTTCTTTGGCTCCACTCCCAACCTTACCGGTTCCGGTGATTACAAATTTTAAAGGAGGTAAAGTAATGCGTTTTAAGTGCATAATTAACGCCTCTTTACCCGCAAGTGTTTCCGCTTTTGGCAATTTGAACAATTCGAATTTAATTCCGAATGCGCGAATTCCGTTATAGACACCAACCATTCCGGCATATTTTCCAAAACCGATTAGTCTTCGATTGTGACTGTCAACTATGGTCTCATGATCATACAGATCAATCTTCTTTTCCAAAATAGCTTGTAACAACTTTTTATTATAAGGTTGCTTTTTTATGGTATGTGAGAAAAAGAAGTACGCTTTATTTGGAATTAAGTTCTCTACAGGAACTTCTTTTACACCAAATAAAACATCACAGTCAGAAACATCCTCTGTAACCGTTATTCCCATACTTTTATATTGAACGTCAGAAAATATTCTAATATCTGAACTTTCAACCTCAACAGTAGCTTCATGATAAAGCTGTTTCAGTTTAGCCAATTCATTAGGAGCAAACACAACGCGTCTGTCCGGTGGGTTTTTTCGTTCTTTTATAATACCAAATTTCATTTATATCGGATTAAAGTGAATATTAATATAACTTTTTTGATTGAATTTGTTTCAAATATAACAAAATAAGTTAAATTTTTGTTGTAATTCTTTAATTTTAAACAAAATTATAACGCTAAAAGCTGACGTACAATCAACTAGAAAAAAAAGACGTTAAAAAAAAGTTAAAAACCAGATGTTGTAGATTTAAAAATGCTCAAACAAAAGTATTGAATTCTATATATTTGTTTTCAAAGAATGATGAAAATGAGCTTCCTTAAAAAAACAAATATAGCACAAATACTTCTCCTAATTTTAGTTTTAGGGTCGTGCGGAAAAAATAAAAACAATACAGATAAAGAGGTTACAACGGTCGAGGATACCTTGCCTAAAATGAAACCTTTAGGTCCTGAAAAAAAAATAAGTCAAGCTTATATAAATTCTGTCGCAGGAAGGATAAATCACTTTTACAACAAAAACTGGCCAAATAATAGCATGAATGGTAGCTTTTTGGTTGCCCGAAATGGTCAGATTATCTTTGAACGCTACAATGGATTTGCCAATAAAAATGAAGGCACTAAAATAACAGCAGATACTCCGGTACAAATTGCTTCTGTTAGTAAAGTTTTGACTGCTACGGCGGTTTTAAAATTGGTCAATGCCGGAAAATTAGATTTGGATCAAAAGGTAAATACGATTTTGAAAACATTTCCTTACCCCGAATGTACGGTTCGAATGTTATTAAGTCATCGTAGCGGAATGCGCAACTATGCTTATTTCACAGACCGAGACAAATCGGTTTGGGACCGACACAATCAGCTGACCAATAAAGACATTCTCGAAATTCTTGCCACTAAAAATATTGGATTAGAGGCTACAACGGGTACGCGATTTGCTTATTGCAATACCAATTATGCCATGTTGGCGCTTATTATCGAAAAAATCACGGGTTTAACTTATAAGGAGGCAATGTCTCAAATGATTTTCAAACCGTTAGGAATGACCCATACGTATATTTTTGACGATGATAAAGAAAGAAAAACAATTGTCCCTTCCTATAAAGGTAATGGTGTAGAAATTGGTTTTGACTATTTAGATAATGTTTACGGGGACAAAAATGTATTTTCGACCGTACGAGATCTATTAAAATTCGACAGAGCCAGAAATTCACCTGATTTTTTAAAGCCCGATTTATTGAAACAGGTATATACCGGTTACAGCAATGAGCGTAAAGGAACTAAAAACTATGGTTTAGGTATCAGGATGATCAATTGGGAAACGGGACAGAATTTTTATTTCCACAATGGCTGGTGGCATGGTAATACCTCTTCTTATATTACTTTAAAGAAAGAAAATGTAACTATTATTGCCTTGTCGAACAAAATGACAAGAAACACTTATGCGGTTCGTAAACTGGCTCCGATTTTTGGAGATTACCCGTTTAATTTTAAAGACGAAGAATAAAATAATTTTTCTGCAAAATTTATTACAGAAGTAACTTCAAATAGTATAAATTTGCAAACTCATTTTTGGGGTCGACTGGTTTTGACAGCAAGTCGAATTGAACAGTAAGCACGTCGAGCATTGAGACCTTGCTCGTAAATATAAGATCTTACAATTTTACACGGCGAAAATAACTACGCTTTAGCTGCATAATCTGAATTATAGTAAGATTAGCCACGTCCCTATCAGATAGGGAAGCTGGATTCTCCTTGAAAGCCTTGGTTTGTGGCGGTCAGTTTAGGGGAACCGTAAAAATAAACCTAGATATCCATGAGCTTCGGGTGGATTTCGAAATTAAGAAGATAAGTGTTGAGTGGTTGTTCCTGACCTAGCTTAACAACGAAAATCCAATCAGGAAATAAACGTGTAGAAAGCTCTTTAGTTGCTTGTTTGGACCCGGGTTCGATTCCCGGCGACTCCACTGGAAGGGATGATTGAAAAATCATCCCTTTTTTTTTCGTATACCAAACAACCTTTTTCTTTCATTATCAAATGATTACAAGATAAAATATTCATCATAGTGGGTGTTCGATATATGCCCTCTTGATAGTATAAATTGCTATCGAACACCAAGTTTACAAACTCTCTCTTTTGCATAATATCAGCATTTGAATACACAAACTTAAGATCAGTTAGCATTTCTATATTTTTTTCTAGGATAGCAAATGCACGATCCTCTTTTTGGTTTAACCGTTCAATTGCTCCTTTTAGAGGCTGAATTATACTATTAAAGTTCGTATGCCATCTATCGTAAGTTTCTTTAGAAATTTCATTCTTAATCCATTTCTCTTCTAGCGAAAACATTTTTTCTTTAGTATCTTCCAAAAGTTGCTTCTTTTCAGCAAGTTTTCGCTCTTTAAATTTCAGATCATCTTCTAATGCATTGTTACAACTGCTTCTTATTTCCAATAACTTTTGCTTTGGAAGACTCATCAACTCACATATTTCTAAAAACTGATTATGTGCCTTTATTACACTGATATTATTGTGTTTTGAATTTTGACACTTATAATAGTAAAAGTACTTTCCTGATTTCCCTCTTGAGGGAGCACCTGTTAGAGGATTACTACAATGACATTTAAGAATTCCACGTAATGGCAATTCTTCATCGATGACTGTCCTAGTTTTTTCAGGTTTTTTAATTTTATTTTGCACCATTTGCCAAGTACTGGTATCTATAATTGGCTCATGAATACCAGGGAAATTGCCTCCAGGATATTCCTTATATCCTTGGACTTTTAACATACCTGCGTAAACAGGATTTGTAAGTACTCTTTCAATAGAAGTATTTCCCTTGTTTTTAAACCCTAATTCAAATGCTTTTTCCTTAATTTTATACAATGGCATGTTTTTAAGAAAAGAATCATATATAAACTTAATGACCTTAGCTTCGCTTTCCTCAATAACTAGTCTACGTTCTTTTTGTTCCCCTTGTTTAATATAGCCAAATGGGGGTTTGATACCTATATATCGTCCTTCCTTAGCTCTGGCTGTATAAAGCCCTCCTCTTATTTTTATACTTCTATTAATATTGTCCTCCTCAGCAAGTAATAATTGTAGACCTGCTCTAAAAAAACTTCCTGGAGTATCATAATCGAATGTGATACCCTCAGTAACACTAACCACCTGTATACTGTACTTTTTTTGCAGCATTTTAACCATACTCATCGCCTCACCTGCATTCCGACTGAATCTATCCATTTGATCCACAAGCAGAAAATCTACAACTCTGTGGTGTTTAATAATAAACTCCTGCAACTTTATAAAATCTGGTCTATCAAAAGTTTTTGCACTTTTTCCTCGGTCAATAAAAGTATCAACTAATTCAACATTATTAAATTTTACCCATTGGTCAGTATACATCTCCTGTCTCTCAATCGAGCCATTGCTTTGTCCTAGTTGACTAAATCTTAAATACCTAATCGCCTTCTTCATATAATTCCTTTAATGTTATTGAAACAATAATTTTAACAAGTAAATTTACTATTTTTTGTTCTTTTTCTTGTTCGAAATTATATAATATTTTAGTTATCTCATCAACAACATCTTTCTCATCATTCTTCTCTTCCATTTTTCACCTCCCTGCTAGACAAGGCAAAGCCCTCACGGTTTTGCTAGTTTATAACTCACACCTTGTAAGTTTATATTTAAAACTAGCAAACAAATTAAGTAAGAGTTCATAATGGCTTTTAATGGAACTTTTTGACCCTCTAAGTCTAGTTTATAAAACTTGGAAGCAATTTTTCTACATCTGTTTTTTATAATCAACGTAATCATTGTCCCGACACATGGTTTTCAAATCAAAATTAGTCTCGTTCTTTTCATCCAAACCAGTTGTTATTTCCTTTTTAAGTTCTTCAATAAAAAAGGAGGTTGGCATGCCAGTTCTTGCAAAAAAGGCATTAGCAAACCTTTGAGTACTACTAAACCCTACTTCTTCAGCCAAGGCTTTATTGGTATAATTTCGAAGCTTCTTATCTTCTTGGAGCAAAGAAATCAAATAATCAACTTTCAAATCGTTTATATAATTGACCAGTTTTTTACCTCTATAATGGTATATTATTTTTGAAAGATACTTTACATTTGAACCAAATGTAGTAGCCAATTTATTAGAAGTCAAATCCTTTTCAAGGAATTTTTTATCTTTTTCAAATTTCTCCAATTGTTTCAAGAGCTCTATTACAGTTTCCCGATTGATATCTGCAACACCACTTTTGACAGTATTAACATCTACTTTAGGAGCTTTCTTTTTTTCCATTAATTCCTCATATTTTTGCCGGTAAATTCGCTTATTCCTTCTATATCTGTAGAATAAAAAAATTAAGGATGTAAATAAGCACGCAATGACTAAACCAAGAATTAGATCATTATATTTTCTGTTATTGAGAAGGTTCTCTATATGTTTTTTCTCTTGCAATAATTTTTTGGTGTCGTATTCTTTATGAATCCTTTCTGTTAGATATTGATATCGGCTATCTAAAATGTTGTCAAGTATTAATAACTTTCTTATATAATAGAGTTGGCTTTTTAAATTGTCTTTCGACTTGTAGTAACTAATCATCAACTCATAATTCTCGCGAAGATCTGGGCGTACGTAATTTTTGCTATCAATAATTTGAACTACTTTTTCAAAATAGGGTAATGCAATTTCATTTTCATTCAATTGCCAATACGATTTACCAATATAAAAATAACCAATGGCTTCATTAGCAAAATCTTTATTTCTCTTTATAATTGGTAAGGAAGAGTTTATTTTTTTTATAGCATCTCTGTAGTTCTTTTTGGTATATTGATTAATTCCTTCTGAGTGAATAAAATAAGATTCCATCTCTTTGTTACCAAGTCTTCTACCTTCAGCCAATCCTTTTCGATTGGTGTCGGATGACAAACCATAATTTTGAATTTTGTTATAGCATAATCCGAGTGAATGAATTGAGTTAAGATACCCTCGGGCATCTTCATTCTTAAAGTAAATAATACATTCCCGAAATAAGGATACGGCTTCATTATAAAAACCCAAATAATATTTTATAAGACCAATATTATATTTTATCTTATAATTTAAATACTTATCATTTGTTTTAGAGACATATTCATTTGCGACAAGATAATTATCTAAAGCTTGTTGAAGTCTTTTCAAGCTGTAATAAACAATTCCCTTTGTTAAATAAGCTGACCCTATAAGACTATTTTCTTTAGATAGTTTACCATTGTATATCATACTGTCAGCATAAACAAGTTTTAATTTATCAGACGAGTAATGGACATAATTTTTGTATCCATTAATTATTTCTTCAAAATTTTTTTCCTTCTTCGCTTTGAACAAAAATGATTTTAAATACAAGGATTGTTTTATACTATCACTTTCTAACTGTTCAATACGATCAAAAAGATAATCATAATCTTTTAGTTGCAGTGTGTCTGGAATTTTAACGACACCATTTTGTGCAGAAATCTGATTTCCCAAACATAGGAATAACACGAAGAAATGTTTTTTAATCATAGGCTAAGATAAAATGGAACACTATTTATTATTCAAAATATTTTTTACATATAAGTGGGGTAAGCTTTGTAAAAAAGTGCGGAAAATCTAATCAAATATACCATAAACAATTGATATTTAGCTTGTTGTTTAAGAAAAACATGGTATGGATTTTCGGAAAATCCATACCGTTTTTTCGGAAAACCCACAATAGTTGTGTTGTGAGAGTTGATTTTGACTTCTAGTTTTGTCTCGAATTCAAAAGCAAAAAAGTTTAGCAAAGTGCTAAATAAAAATTCTGCTGACCCGGGTAAAATGAATTGGCGAAAAAATGGCCAGTCACATTTTAACAAATCTAATCATGAAAAAATTATCATTATGTAGTATGTTTATTTTTCCTCTTTTATTAATTTCTTGCGCAAACCCTGAAGAATATAAAGAAATTGATTCATTTTCAAAAATGTCAAAATTTAACTCGCTTGATCTTAGACGCGTAGAAGATAAAGTTTTAACTGTGAATGAGGTAGACGACTTACTATCAGTATTTTATGATGAAAGCAATTTTGATGCTACATCCATTGTTACTGTTAATCAGGCAATACAATCCACAGGTATTACGCAACTAACATTAGTCAGCGGTGATTTAAATATCACCAACTCTTCTATCGATGAGATCAGAGAAGTGATAAGTGAATCAAAAGGTACATTTGAATTAAGTATTGAAAATTTATCCATGTCGTTGCCTGCAAAAACTTCACTTCAGAATTTTATTGAAAATGTAATGCAATTTAGTAATGGTAACTATAATAGCATGATCATTTCAATAGAACAATATGAGTCTACAGTTCAAGGAAATACTTCTTATAGTTTAGTCGATAAAGATATGATACTTACAACATCTTTAATTGCAAAGACTTCGCTTTTTTATGAAAGAAAGCGTAAGGATAAGGATTGGGAAATGTCTGTCGGCAATAAGGAAGATGATTTTATTCCTACTGATGATCTTACTTTTAAAATTGTTAGAATGTCTTTATTGGCAGGAACTATAGAAAATAACTTTTAGTAAACTAGCCATGTACTTAACTCCAATAATTGAAAAAAAGATTACAGTTATTTTTTGCTTGCTTCTGATTGTCATCAATCTTACAGCTCTTTATTTCATTATTGACCTGTTCAGTTATGACGAAATGATTAGTTATCTGTCTATAGATAAAGTTAAAAATAATACTACACGTCCATTAGCATTTATGCTTTTGGCAAGTATTCTTACAAATTTGTTATTCGTTAGTATTTCATTGCTCAGTATATTGATGCGTGATGCTTCATGAATCAAAAAAACACAAAATTTCTCTTTAGTTAACATAAATATTATTTAAAAACTGATGTTTTGGTTAGAAAAAATTTAATACATCCGCATTTAGAATTGGAAGTTTTTGTGTTTGAAAAATTTGAATCCAAATCTGCAATGGAGCAGCTTTTTAAAAATAACTGTTTTTCAATAGTTTTTGTCAATTCAGGATATTTAAAGATGCGAGTTAATTATATTGAGCATTGCTTAGGTGTAAACGAGCTTATTGTAATTCCGGTAAGAACTTCTCACGAGATCCTACAGCTTAGTGATGAATTAGAAGTTTCTTTACTTTTTTTTACTTCGGATTTTATTTTTAAGAACACTATAAGAAAGCCTAATATTGGATTTTTTGAAATTTTTATTACGAAATTCCCATCGAAGGTTGTTCTAAAAAATTATGAGACCCTTTTACTTAATGATTTGTTTGCTATAATAGAAAATAGAAAGTACAAAATAAGAGAACATAGATTTTACAATGAAGTTCAACTTTTGAGTTTCAATCTTTTGCTATATGCCGTGGCCGGTATATACAACGAGAACTCGTATGATGTAAAAGCAAAGTATACTAGAAAAGAAAAATTAGTCTTTCGATTTTTCGAGATTTTGGACGGGCAGTGTACAAAACAACATACCGTAAAATACTATGCAGATGCATTATTTATTTCTAAAGGCCATCTTAGCAAAGTAGTCAAACAAGTGACCGATAAAACAATTAAAGAGTTTATTAAAGAAGCAATTATTTTGGAAGCTAAAATTTTGCTTCAAAATGACGACTTGACAATTTTACAGATTATAGAGGAATTACGTTTTAGTAATTCCTCTTCTTTTAGTAATTTTTTTAAAAAATCTACCTCAATGTCGCCATCTGAGTACCGTTTAAAATTTGAATGAAGATTGTATAAATAATGATCAAAAATATTTTTAAAAATGGAAGAAATAAATGAATTAATTATTCGCTTTATTGATTAATATGATAATGCAGTCCACTTACAAAGATGCTCTCTACAGTATACTGAAAAAAGAGCAGGAAATAAGTTTGGAATCCGTGCATGTAATTGATGAGTCCTATCGCATGATTGTTTTTCTTCAAGATTTATTGTCAGGCATGAAAAAAAATGTATTGGATAATAATTTTACAGATGAAAATGAGGAAATTGAATTCTTCAGAATCATCAAACCTCAAATACTTGGAAAGTTGATTTATTACAACAAAATTTATAGAATAGAAACTTCTTGCCCCGTAAACAGTGGAAAGATGTATTATAAATATTTTTCAAGTGAACTACAGCAGCTAAAGAATGAATACAAAGAACATATTTGTAATTCTGATTTTTACCGGTATTACCGCTCAGGGAGGACGGACAGAGATCACGATTTTTTTAAATTAGGAAAAATAAATCTTAATACTGGCTTGAACAGTTTCATCTTTGAAGTCGATACTCAATTTTCTACTTATTACGATTATAAAGTTTCCAGAATCATTGCTGATGAATTGCTTTATAATTATTTAATTATTAAAATCAATCCTGTCGACAAACCTGATGTGATTTTGCAAAATTCCGAATCTACCAAAGACGTTTTTTGGACAGAATCTAAAAACGCACTAATCGAATTGATTTATGCCCTATATGCATCTGGTGCAATTTCTAATGGAAAGGTTGGAATTCGTAAAATCAGTTTGGTTTTTCAGATATTGTTTCGCATTCAATTAGGTGATATTCACCATGCCTTTCACCGCATGAAAGACCGACCTGGTAATCGTACCTTATTTTTAGACCAGCTCAAATCTTCCCTTAAACATTACATGGATAAAGATTTATAGCAATTGAATAGTCATATTGTTTATAAGCAGCACTATAAAGGGCTGCTTTTTTTATACCCATACCTACCCATTGGTATAACATGCAGCAATCTAGTTTCTATCTCAATAAAAAACTAAAAGAGTACTAAACAAGGGATTTGTTGTTTGTGAAAATTTAAAAAACATGTTTTTCAATTGGTACACCTTGGCAGAAAATACTATTAGGAACATCCAATTTTGCATAGATCATTAATCGAAAGGTAGTAATTGATAAAACATATCTATATGAATATTGACAGAATGGAATTTATAGCATGGATGGAGCGTATAATGAATCGCTTTGATCTATTAGGAGAACGCTTTGAGAATGCTCAGAAAAAAAAGGGCTCTATAGATGGGGAAGAATTGTTAGACAATCAGGATCTTTTTATGATGTTAAAGGTCAGCGCTCGCTCATTACAACGTTACCGCTCTTCTGGTAAACTCCCATATTATACTATCAGTGGTAAGTTGTATTACAAATTATCCGACGTGAACCAGTTTATCCGTGAGAGTTTTTCCACGTCAGTAAAAAAAGTGAAGACAATCAAAGACAAATAATGCCTCATTAGGACTCAAGACACTTAGATATATAGTCCTGACTTAATTTCGATACTGTTTTAAATAAATAAAATGATGAGTGAACAAGAAAAAATCAAACAGGAAGCCCCAGAACAATTGACAGATATATTGTTAGTATTAAATAAAGAAAAGATGAAGATTGAGGCTGTAAAAGGAATTGATAAAAATGGTGAGTTAGAAACTGTTCCTGTTAACAAAAAAAATCAAAATCAATTTATGCGAGTTGACAAACAGGGAGATGTGTTTACTAACTTTTTTTCCAATTTCATAAGCCAGTTACAAAATCCGACTCGCTTCAGTTTTTTTAAAGTACCACAACTATTGACTATTGACATAGCTAAAGACATGCAAAAACAACTGGATAACCCTAATGTGGAAGGCGAAAAGCTTATGAAAGAGCATGAAGTTAAAGTAGAACTACCAAAAGAAGATAAAAAAGAAAATATAGATACTATGGAAACAACACAAACAACAACAGAAACAAGTGAATATCGTTTCAAACCAGAACAAATCGATTGGGATACAATGTCAAATTTAGGTTTGAGTAAAGAAAAACTCGAAAAAATGAATTTGCTTGAACCATTGCTCAAAGGTTATAAGACCAATGAGCTAGTACCTATCAGTCTAAATTTAGGAACAGCCATTACTCGCATGGATGCCCGTTTATCACTTCAAACTTCTGAGGATGGAAAAGTAGTTATGGCAATTCACGGCATACGAAAAGAACCACAATTGAATTTTCCGTTTTTTGGACATGAATTCAGCAAAGAAGATAAAGAGAGTCTACTTAAAACTGGTAATATGGGACGTGTGGTTGATCTTACAGTTTTCAAAACAGGTGAGCAAACGCCTTCAATTATTAGTGTAGACAGACTTACTAACGAACTTGTAGCACTACGTGTTGATAAAATAAAAATACCGGATGAAATCAAGGGAGTTAAACTCAATGAAGACCAGAAACAAACATTGATGGATGGTAAACCCCTTTTCATCGAAGGTATGATTTCCAAAAAAGGAGAATCATTTGATGCTACAGTTCAATTCAATGCCGACAAGCGATATATTGAATTTCATTTCGACAGAACCAATACTGTTAGTCAAACACAAAATAATAATCAGCAGCAAAACCATGAAGCTCCGCGCATATTTCGAGGTAAAGAACTTGACGAAAACCAATATCAGCAATTTAAAGAAGGTAAAGTCATTTATGTGGATGGATTGGTAGACAAACAAGGAAAAGAGTACAAAGGTTATGTGACATTTAATGTCAATAATGGTAAAGTTGATTTTTCATTCAGTAATCCAAATAGTGCAAAAATCCAACCAGCTGAAGAACATAAAACTCAGACAGCTGTTAATTCCGAAGGGAAAACTAATGAGGCAACCAAGTATAGTAAAGAGCCATTAAAATCAACACAAAAAGAGCCAGACAGTAAAAAACAACAGGAAGAACAAGAACAATCAGAAGGGCCAGTTAAAAGTAAGGGTAGAAAAATGTAACACTAAAAGATGGTGAGATATGAAAGTAGTAATAGCAGAGAAACCCAGTGTGGCTCGTGAAATTGCATCGATATTAGGTGCAACACAAAAAGAGGATGGCTTCTTAATTGGAAATGGCTATTATGTTACATGGGCTTTAGGGCATTTGGTCGGATTAGCTATGCCAGACGATTATGGAATTTCAGGATTTCAAAAAGAATCCCTACCCATTCTACCTGATCCCTTTTTATTAAAAATACGCAAAGTAAAAAAAGAAAAAGGTTATGTTATCGATATAGGTGCCTCAAAGCAATTAAAAATCATCGAACAAGTCGTAAAGAAATGTGACAGTATTATTGTAGCCACAGACGCCGGTCGTGAAGGAGAATTGATCTTTCGTTATATTTATGAATACTTAAACTGTAAAAAGCCTTTTCTGCGTTTATGGATTAGTTCCTTGACTGAAAAGGCTATAAAACAAGGATTTGAAAATCTAAAATCAGGTAGCGATTTTGATAGCCTCTATCAAGCTGCACAAGCAAGAAGCCGTGCTGACTGGTTGGTAGGCATTAATGCATCGCAGGCGCTTACTATTGCAGCGGGAAGCAGTATTTATACTTTGGGAAGAGTACAAACACCAACATTAGCATTAATCTGTCAACGGTATCTGGAAAACAAAAATTTTGCAATTCAGAGGTACTGGCAACTACAATTGGCTCATCAAAAAGATTTTATTAATTTTAAAAGTCTTTCTAAAAATAAATGGAATGATAAGAAACAAGCTGAAGCGGTTTTAAAATCCATTGAGCGAAGTAAAACAACTATTGTTTCTTCCATAGAAAGCAAAACTATAACCGAGCAACCACCTCTACTCTTTGATCTGACAGGTTTGCAAAAAGAAGCAAATAAAAAACTAAACCTTTCGGCAGATGAAACCCTTTCTATTGCTCAAAGTCTTTATGAAAAAAAGTTCATAACGTATCCAAGAACTGGAAGCAAATATATTCCAGAAGATATTTGGACTGAAATTCCGAACTTAATAAGAATATTGAAAACGAATGCTTCTTATAAAGAAATTATATCTACAATAAAATTAGGACGGTTGAACAAACGTATTGTCAATGACCTAAAAGTAACGGATCATTATGGATTACTTATCACCGATAAAATACCGTCAGCATTATCCGCAAAAGAAAATGCTATCTACAATATGATTGCATTACGTTTATTAGAATCGGTTTCCGAAGCTAGCGTGAAAGAAATAACAGATATAACAATACAGGTTTTACATTATGATTTCTCCGTTAAAGGTTTTAAAGTTTTGCAAACTGGATGGCGAAACATTAAAGGTAGTTTTTTAAATGAGGACAGTGAATATCTTCAGGATCTGCCCGAACTAAAAATTGGAGATGAACTGAAAATTAAAGATGTAACTGTTTTAGAAAAGAAAACTAATCCGCCAGTTTTATATACAGAAGCAGGACTTCTATCAGCTATGGAATCAGCTGGAAAGAAAATTGAAAGCGAAGAAGAAAAAAAGGCTATAATAAGTATTGGCATAGGTACACCAGCAACTAGAGCATCAATTATAGAGATCCTTTTTGCCAGAGATTATATTCAAAGAAAGAATAAATCCCTTATACCAACAGAAAAGGGATTACAGGTTTATGAGCTGGTCAAGGATAAAATGATTGCCAATGTTGCTATGACTGGTCAATGGGAAGTGGCTTTGCAAAAAATAGAAAATAATCAAGAGCAAGCCGGAACGTTCCAAAAAAAAATTGAGGATTATGTAGTTTCAATAACTCAAGAACTTCTTAATACTTCCATAGCAATTGAAAATTTACCCGCTCTTATTTGTCCTAAATGTAGAAGTCATCAATTGCTCATCAAAGATATCCTTGTCAAATGCCCTGATGAAACTTGCAAATGGGTTCAATTCCGCAATGTTTGTGGAGTTCAGTTGAGTATAGATGATGTAGCTAATTTAATCAATAAAGGAAAAACCTCTCTTATCAAAGGAATGGAGAGTAAGTCTGGAAAGAAATTCAATGCTTATATCGTGCTTACTACGGATGGAAAAACTGTTTTTGAGTTTGAAAGAAACAAATAGTCTCTCGGATCTATTAGAATTTTGTCCATTGATTAGAACTAAATATACTTTACACAAGCTCATAGAAATGTAAATAAATACTTAATTAAAAATTAACAATTTATGAGGAAAAACCATACCGACTATTAAGGAATTATCTAGAATATTGCATTCTATTTTAGTAAGAAATATACATGTAAAAAAACTAAGAAATTAGAGCCAATAAAGAGGTGTGATATCTAAAAAATCATCGAATATGAAAAACATTTTTACGATAATTTATTTTGTTTTTACATTTTTATTGTTCACTTCATGCAAGACTTCACGCCCATATACTGAAGACATGAAAATTGAATTAAAAAGAATGTTCGATAAGGATCAAGAGCTATTAACTTTTGACGAGAAAAGATATAATGATAAAAAATATATGGATTCTATGAATGTTGAAGGAGAAAAAGTGATCAGAAAAAATTGTGAGGTTGCTAAGAAATATTTTAAAAAATATTCTTTTCCAGGTTTAAAAGAAAATGGCAAGGAAGCCGCAATGAATTTCTGGCTAATTGTTCAGCATTCAGACCATGATGTCGTTTTTCAGGAGAAAGTTTTAAAAGCCATGAAAAAGGAATATAAGAATAAGAATATAAGCCCTAGAAATTATGCTTATTTATATGATAGGGTAGCAAAAAATAAAGGAGATAAACAATTGTATGCCACACAAATTGATTGGAGCAGTGGAAAGCCTTTACCACTCCCATTAAAATATCCTGAAAAGGTGGAAGAATTAAGAAAAGAAAAAGGGTTAGAGCCATTAAAAGAATATCTAGACTCGTTTTTAAATAAATAATTAACAAGGGTTGTTAATTTACTAATCATCAAAAAAAACAAAAAGATGAAAAAATTAAATGCATTAAACCTAGGAAAAGGTTTAAACAGAGAAGAAATGAGAGCTATTTCGGGAGGAATTGATTTTGAAAGTGGTGGTTATTGTACCTGCGGTACAAAGCCAGCTGTACTTACACGTTGTGGCTGCGTTGCTTTCTGTAATGATAGCTGTAAAGACAAAGTTGACTAAGAGTTTATTAATTGGAGCTGAAAGTATCAGCTCCAATTTTTAATCCGTTTAAAAAAACAATAAAGGTTCTCAAATAGAATTTGATAGTTATTAATTATATTTAAGTAAAAAATAAAGCATGAAAAATATTTTATTATTAGTTCTATTTTTATCAGCTCATTTATGTTGTTCGCAATCTAAACAGGTTACTATTATTGGCAATATGCCACAACAATATGGAGGCGAATATCTAAGTTTTTCTAAGCCTATAGGAAAATATACCACAGAATCATCTTATATTAATAGTAAAGATAATGCAGTAATTATAAACGATAAATTCATAAAAACTTTAGATATTGCAGTACCAGGGATTATTTATGTTTATGAAAAACCTTTCAATGGAATTATTAGTACTCGTTTTTTTGCAGAACCAGGAGACACTATAATCTTAGAAAGACAAAATGGAGAAATTATTTTTAAAGGAAAGAATGCAATCGTAAATAAAATGTATAGTGATGTCAAATTAGGGCACGTAGCATTTAATGATGAAGTCTATGATATTTTTAAAAATACTAATGATGCAGATAAAATACTATCGAAAATAAATAATAAAGAAAAAATATATTTACAGCATTACAATGAACTTTTCTTAAAAAAACAAATTTCAAAATCTTGTTTAGAATATACTAAAGTATTAATGGAACAGTCTATAGATGGTCTAGCACTGGGTATTGCAAGGGATGAAGAATTTAGAAAAGAGCAAAAGATGCTAATTACAAAAGAAGGAGCCAATAAAATTGTTGATTATATTGTTTTAAAATATATCCCCTATAAAGAAGAAAACTTGAGATCACTTTTCTTTTTGGGTCTAATGAAAAAAAGCGCTTCCTATTTAGAAAAACAATCTTTAAAAGAAAATAAAAAAATTACCAGATTTTGGAACCAATTTGACACTATATTTAAATCTGAAACAAAAAACTTAGGAGTTATTGATTATTTAGAATCAGATGATTATAAAGAAACTGCAATAGGACAATATTTTCTTAGCTTAATAAAAAACTATGACAACGAGAAATCAATAAAATATAAAGATTTAATTATGGTTTATAAAGCTTTTGTTGAAAAATTTCCGAATAGTCCTTACATTATACCACTTTCTGAAAGCATCATGAACGCCGCTTTAGATAATTTAAGTACTAGTGCAACCAATGTTGCAAAATCAGAACCAAACACAGCATTAGGAAATCTTGCCATCTATGGCACAACATTAGAAACAGTGGGTACAGCACCTTTTGCGCAACCCAATCAATCATTAGCTGATGTCCTTGCTGAAAAATTCCCTACCCAAGATTTGTTTGTTGATTTATGGGCTACTTGGTGTGGGCCTTGTCTTATGCAATTCCCATACAATAAAGATTTGCATTCTTTTTTGGAAACCAAGAATATAAAAACACTATACGTTTCACAAGATAAAGAAGAAGATATAACAAAATGGCAAAAATACATACAGGACTATAATCTTACTGGTTACCATTTTTTAGCAGATAAAGCCTATGTGGAAAAGTTCATCAATCCGTTAACCGCGTATATTCCAAGGTATTTTATATATGATTCCAAAACTAAAAAACTTAAGCCATTAGAAGGCTACCCAAAAGAAAAAGAAAAATTTTATACTCAAATAGCCAAAGCTTTACCAACAAAACAATAACAAATAAATGTCCGAAAATTTCTCCTTTCTTTTTCATTATTTGAAAAAGGAAAACATAACTATAGATGAAAGAGAATTTACTTTTCAAGTTCAATCACATTCTGATTATCCTTCTTTACTAGCAGTAAGCGACACTTTAAGTTTTTTTAATATCAACAATCTGGCAACTAGAATAGAAAATGAAGATTTAGAACATTTGCCTGATAATTTTACAGCTTTGATTAGTGATGAAAATAAAAATCCCTTTTTAGCATTTGTAGAACGTAACCAAAGTGATTTTCGATATACTCAAGATGCAAAGTCTGTGCAAATTAGTAAAGGAGCATTTTCAGAACGGTTTCAAAACATTGTTTTATTAGCTGAAAAAGAAGAAAACGAATTAAAAATAAACAATAGTAAAAAAGTATTGATTTTTGGTTCAATTCTTTTAGGGATTGTTTATTTTTCATCAATTTTTATAACAGGTTTTTCATTACTCCAACTTTTGATTGTTCTTTTTGCGTCCATGGGAGTTTATTTGTCTATTGAGGCAATTTCTCATGAATTTGGTATAAAAACTAAATTTTCGGAAGCGGTTTGCACCATTACTACTAGTGCTGATTGCGGTGAAGTCATTAATTCTAAAAAATCCAAATACTTTGAATGGATTAGCTTTAGCGACTTTAGTATTGCTTTTTTTGGTTCTCAATTATTAGCGTTGCTTTTCTTTACGATTTCCAACCAATTAGAAAGTTTTTATGCTATAACCACCCTGCTGTTGTTATCAGCAGTTCCAATTACTATTCTGTCTATTTATCAGCAGTGGTTTGTAGTCAAAAAATGGTGTCCAATCTGTATGACAATAATAGTCTTGATTTATGCAGAATTAATAAGCCTTTTGGTGTTTAATTCATTTCATTTAATTGTGAATTTACTAGTCGTAAATTATTTTGCCTTGTCGTTAATAGCTTCTTATTTATTGACTGTTTATATCAAACAGATTATAAAAAAGAACTTTGAATTGGAAGATAATGTAACTGAAGGTAATCGATTTAAAAGAAAATATTCATTGTTCAAAATGGCATTATTAGATTCAAGAACTATAGAAAGTAAAGACAATACTTCAAATAGCATAGTACTTGGAAATCCCGAAGCCAGACTAAAAATAACAGTAGTTTCGAGTCCCTTTTGTGGTCATTGCAAAAATGCTCATGAAATTATTGATGAAATTTTAAAGAGATATAATGATAAAGTTTCAATTACTATTCAATTCAATTATAATCCTAAGTTTTCAGATGAAAAAAGTTTAATTGTACATCAAAAATTAATTCGTCTTTTTTTAGAAAAAGGTCAAGATGCTTTTGTAAAAGCGTTACATATTTGGTTTGAAGAAAAAAACATAGATAAATTAGATTCTCCAGATACGTCAGTTTGTAGCGATTTAAAAATAGATGAATTACTTCATGAACAATTTCAATGGAACCAAGAGAATAAATTAACGTTTACACCTGCAATAATAATAAATGGCTACCTTTTTCCAAAGCAATATGATAGGAATGATTTAATCTACTTTATTAATGATTTGGAAGATGATGATGAATTTTAAAATTCGATATTTTAAAGATCTTTATTTTTGGATCATTAGGAATCCTATAAATGCAATTAAAAACATTGAAATTATTAGATATAACTTTGATAAATAGAAAGCATTCATTCTTTCATCATTTACTTTTCGATTATTTGTAGAACAGTCTATGTAATGTTTAATTAAATGCTTATCAAATTCAATTTTAATATTTCTGAATGTTTTCTTCTTTACTTTATTGCATTTGTTTTTACAATCTATTGCTATCTGTGTTTCTATTTTTTGTAAATCACTAGAAATGGGTAAATATTTATATTTGGAAAAACCATTTAGATACATCTTTATTAAGAAGATGATAGATGCAGTTACAATTCCTGCCAAGACTGCAAAAAGCACCCCAATTGCAGCTTGGATATATACGTTAGTAGATTGATGATGATTGTAATTCTTCTGAAATAAAAATAGTGCTACACCAATTAAAACAATAATTAAATTTGTAGTGAGATTTGCATGCGAATCAATTTCATTTTTTGCTTTAAGCTCATCTGTGTGAATTTGTTTGTATAATTCAATGTTAATTAAGGTTTCTTCCATTTTTTGTATTTAATTTTAATAAAATCAAATATAGTATTTGAAAAGCTAAATACTCAGATCTTTTGCGACGCTTCTTAATTGATGTTACTTTGCATTATTTATTAACATTAAATTTATTTGTTCAGGTGTAAAAATGTCAAGAAGTGCTTTATGGAGTCTATCTCCGGATTTTTGAATTTTTGGTATTAAACATTCTATTATGAACAAGACTAATTCTTTTATTTCTAGTAAAGTTTGTACTGGAAATGTAGCTTGTTTGTAGCGTTTAAATCTGATTTGATTTTGTTCACCTTCTGGATTTTTATCCATAAGCATAAACGAAATGGCTATTTCATTTTCTGTATCACCTCTGTGTGCAATAAAATGATGTCTCATCTTCATTAACTCATTATGAGTTTTTAAATGCTTGGGTTGCTCCTTGAACAAATCTTTCGCTTCTAATTTTGCAGACTTATAATGGCTCGCATCTGTATAGCATTTGCCGTATAAAGTTATAATACCATATGTTAAGGAGGACTTTAGGATAGTAGAATGTCCCTTAAATGTCAATTCTTCAATATATTGAAGCAAAATATCTAAATCTTGTTTCATTGCACAATATGCTATAAAATTTCTTGAAAGAAATCCTGGAATAGCGTACATAAAATATTTCTCTGAATATTCTTCTTGTACATTTAGAATAAGTTCTTTTAAACGTTTATCTCTCGTCATAATATCTGTTCTAATCCCAACTAAAGTTCTGAGACTTTGCTAACTGGTGCCTAAGTGAACTAATGGTTTCTGCTAAAATAAGATTTTCTGCAGGAAAATAGACAATCGCCTTAAGCAAACCAGCTATTGCACGAATCAGTTGTGCAATAGGTATTGTGGTTAAACCCATTTTTTAGTCTATTCCAAGTCTTTTATGTATATCATGCCATTCTTTTCCAAATTGAATACTTTCTAATGCGGCTTTTCGTTGTTCTTCAGGTAAACATTCAATGCAGGTCAGATATTGAAGCCCTTTATAATGTTGTTTACATTTTGGACATAATTCCATTTTTTTAATATCAAAATGATATGCACATTTTTTACAAGCAGTTATTGAATCTTCAAATGAAAGATATTTAATACAATCATTTAGATGAAGTAAAAATGCCTCTTTCTCAATCGTTTCAGAATCTTTATTTTTTACACGTTCTCTTTGCTGCCAATACTTAACACTTGATAGATTATGCTCATTTCTCCATTTATCTTTTGAAACAAAACACTTATCTCGAACCTCGTATGCCTCGTCATTTTCAAAAAAAATAGAAATGAGTTCATCTACCGATTTATAAATTGCTTTGTCAAATTCGTGCTTACAATCTGCACAGCGATATTTTGGGATTTTCCTCACTCTTTCGCTTGGATTTTTGCCTTTACAGTTTGGACATAATGGAACGGGCAGATAATCATATTTTCTTAATAAATAATTAATAAATTCAGATTTATTAATTTCTGCATTAGTGTCTATGTAATCTTTAGTATACTCTCTTGTTATTTCTCTAAGATAGTCGGAGTATTTTCTTGGATGAGAAAAATGCTGTATCGTTAATATCTCTCTACTACTGCATATTTCACATTTTTCCTTAATAAATTTAGACCTTCTTTCTTTCCAATCTTTTGTATTCCAAGATCGTTGTCCTTCTTTCGAATCATTCCAATATTGTACTTTTGCGAGTTCTAATCCAATTTCGCCCCTCGTTAGCTTGTTTCTTAGTTCTATGAGTTCGTTATATGTCAACATATTAATTCTTGACTATTCGTTTATACGATTGTGAGTGGAACTTGATGTTAACGTTTCGCTACTTTGCGTCTGTTGCGAGTTTCGTAACTGTTTATTCTTCGCTAAGATAAGATTTCTTGCGAAAGAAAAACGTCCGGCTTGCAAAAGATTCGCTATAGAACAACGGCTGTTGTATGCTGGCCTTAATTGAATACTGCAGATTCAAGTTTTGGAAAACATTTAAATGTCGGTAAGTTATGTGGAATTATTTTATTGTCATCGAAGAAAATATTAGGGAATTTAATTTCATATTTATCGATCTTTAATGTTTCATATTCAATCCTCCAATTTGATGTGGCAATTAATTCCTTTTGCTTGGTCGAAATTTCATCTTCAAAGTTTGAAAATTCAAAATCTTTGTTTTTTAATTTATCACACAAAACTTTTGAAATTAATGAATAGTTGAGGATTTTATATTTGTCATTAATTTCCCAAGCTTGATCAGAACCTGCACAAGATCTTACTACGATTAAATTTATAAATTTTATATCATCAATATCTATATCGTATTCTTTGTTTACTATATCTTTTTTCTCCTGGTGACTTAAAGATTCAAAAATATTAATTTGTTTAAAGGCTTCAAGTGTTCGATCTTGAACTCTAGCAACACTTCGTGTGCTATCTGGTGCAATTGTTGTTTTTACTTGAATTGTGATGCATATGTTTTCTTTTTTAGAAAGTAATAACATATCTATTTCACTTTTGGTATACGTAACATTTTTTCTTATTTCTAAATCATTAAATTCTGAAAATAAGTATTCTAATTGATTGATTAAAGTAGGTTCAAGATGTTGTGAAATTTCATCATTAAATAATTTTTTGTTTTTCTGATTTATCGAATAAAGAATGTTATTAAAGTTTACTAAATACCTTAAGGCATGTGGAGAGAATATTATAGATTTTTCTATTAATGTTATTGGTGGCAAGTAACCTTCACCACAAGAAGAATTTTCTATTAATTGAATACCAGTTTCATTTGAATAAATGTCAATAAAATATGATAAAATAACATCAAATTTATCCTTATTTAACCCAGAAGTACCTAAAAACCAACCTAAAGCTTGATATTTCAAACAGCATACCGACCATTCCATGTATTCTGACATTAGTTTGTCATTTTCTTCTGGTGAATATTGTTCCTCGTTTATTTGCTCTTTATAACTTCTTGCTAAAATTATGAAATAGTCAGAATAAGCTTTTAAAGCGGAAGAAAATAAAATGAAATCACTATGATTAAAACCTAATTTGGATTCTATTATTTCATCAGGTAAAACCTGTATATTCATAAAGAACTTTTTATGGTGTTCAAATAGTTTATTTATTAGTTGAAAATCAGAACCGTTGAAATTGTATTCTCTTTCTTTTGCTTTTTTATCAGTATGTAATTTGATATTATCTAGTTCTTTTGAGGAAAATGATATTTGAAGAGATATTGTACTGTATAGTTTATCAATAAGTTCTGAATTTTTGATATTTTCATTTGCAAAATCTAATTCAAAACAAAATTCTGAAACTTGGTTTACACTCAATACGTTTCTGTGAATTTGAGGCATTAATAACGAAAAGTGAGCGTATGCAATTAAAAAATTTATGTCGTCAAGAAATTTTTTGTTTCCAGTTTTTAAAATTGAGGTTGTTGTGGATTCAATTTCAATATCTTGAGCTAACTTTTTAATTGTTGGATATATGAGAGAAATTCTACTAAGATAATCCATAGCAGTATCTTTGTCTCCATTATAATCAATTTTTTCAGTCATCAATAGTAGAGTTGAATATATATCCTGAAATGATAATTTCCAGATTGATAATTCTTCTAAAAGTGTGTCAATTTGCTTTTCAATTTCGACTAAGTTTTCTTTCATAATGTTGAGTTAGGCTTGCATACAACGTCCTGGCGCTACAAGAGGTTTGGGATTAAAGATGCGAGTTTTTTCCATTATGAACAAATTTTCCAAGTACAAAACCATCTTTAAATTCAGCCAAATGCCCAAATCTCTTGTAACGGCTGTTGTGCGTTCGTGCTTTGTATATTCTCTTATTTTCACCTATTTGGTTATTAACTCAAACCAAAAAACATTACTATTCCCTCTTACAGCTTCTTTATCAACTTCGTCCAAGCTAATTAAAAAGCTTTTATATGCTGCCATATATGAAGCCGAAGATTTATCAGGACAATATGTGTTGAAAACATTATAACTATAAGGTTTTGCCATAGTTGTTAGTTTGTTGACGCAAGGAAATACTTGATTCCAATAAGTTATAACTTTGAATCTTACTTCATTCCATATTGGACAGCTAATTTTTTGTCCAGCAATTACCATTCTGTTGCTTTCTGAGATTACTTGGTCAGCATAAAGTTGGTTTTGCCTTTTATAGAACTCAGCCTTTTCTGAATATAATTTTCTTGCATTCACCAGTTCATTTGTTGATTTTGTCACTGACTGATTGGCTTCTAATTTCTTTTGGTCATAAATTGGTTTAATCTTTGCGATTTCTACTTCTTGTTGTTTGGGTAAATTAATACTTAATTGAAATACTTCATCCTTTAACTTTTTACACTCATTTTCTAATGATGTAATTTTGCTTTTAACGTTTGTGTTGTAATCAAGTATGTTCTTTTCAAGAGTGGAAATCTGTAGAACAATTTGATTTAAGCTGGCTGTAAGTTCTGCTTTAGCATTATCGGGAATATTCAGCCGCATTAACTCTTTTTCAGTTTCATTTTTTTGTGTTCTTAACTTATTTAAATTAGATTCTAATGGAGATAAATAATTGGTTTGCTCAATCTGAATTTCTTTAATTTGCTGTTGATTAATTGCTATTTTAGCATTTTTCTCATTTTGTGTTTCTAAATTTTCTTTTTTTACTCGCTCTTTTATTATCTCACGTTCTTTTTTAAACTCCTGTTCGTATCGAATTACTCTTGCTTTATAAATAGTTATTTTGTCGTCAGCTATAAGAATAGTAGTAGTATAACTCATCAAATCACTTACCCAATTATCGTGTTTGGTTTTAGCTTCTGCAAGCACTGCTGTTTCATAATTTTTGCTATGTCCCGTTATTTCTATACATAATCTATCATTTTGATTTTCTAGATTACTAATTTCATTTCGTTTTTTAATAACAGCATTATCACCTTTTTCCAAATTTTGAATTTGTACTTTTTTCAGAGCAATCTTTTCAGTGAACATTTTTCTTGTTGCTTCCAGTTCTGCTGTTGTAGCAGGTATTGCATAACCTTTTACTTCCCCTAAATGTTGTTCAAAGCTTTTACCTTCTTTTTCAAATTCCGATTTGTATTTGCCACATTGACTACATTTAGCACCCACCTTCATATCGGCTATCAAATCATCTCTTTCTTTGTAAAGAGCAGATAATTCGTCTTTTAGCCTCTGGACCTTGTCCTTGCGTAGGGCATCAAGACCTAACAGCTCTTCTTTATATTGAGCTATTTTTATTTTATTGTTTTCGTATGATAATACTTTTGATTCAATACTTGTTACATCTCTAATACCTACAGTTTGAGCATATGTATTTACAGAAGACATTACCGCTATCAACAGACAATATATATAAGACTGTTTTATCATTTTATGTGTAATGTTTTAATTATTCTCCAAATGGATCATCTTCGGCTGAACATAAATCGCGCAGGTGTTCAAAAGCTTTTTTCAGTTTATTGAAATTGGTGGTATCGCTTCCTAAAAATAATAACTCTATAGAATCTGTGGACTCTACTTTATCATCTTTATTATCATCTATTTCATAATAAGTAGAATATGTATAATTCCCACCACCATCGCCGTAACCGAAACCCGCCCATGTCTTTTTTTGCCTAGAAGCATAATATTCATTCCAGTAGCTATATGTTCCGGATTTGCTTTTGAGTTTTATGGTTAACCATTTTAATGAACCAGATGCAGGAGATGTTTCTGTAACACTACTTATAAGCCTTGGGTCAAAAGTATATACACCTAGGTTACTCTTATAACTGGAATAAGTGGTAGTATAATTTCCTAAATCTTCACTACTATTTTTAGTTTTTCTAGTAATGGTAATTTTGCATTCGGATATACTAATCTTTATATTCTTCAATTCACGATCTCCCATTTTATGACCAATCCCTTCATTTAATTTTTTCTGGATATAGTTAACCGTTTCCTCTTTTGTCAATGTTGCCTTGTCTTGTGCATATGAAGATAAGGAGTACAAACCTAAAAGGCATATAAGTAATAATTTTCTCATTTTTTTTAAGTTTTATTTTGCTTACTCTATTCAGTTTTCAGCTTCCCTGATTTATCAAAATTTTTTTTACTGTCAGTTTCAAATCTGTTCTGTCTTCGACTCTGCGATTGCATGACGCACAACTCTCAAATATACGCAACTCGCACAACAAGACTATAAAAAAAGATGCCTATAGCATCTTTTTTGATTTTAAACTTCTTATTCTATTCAAACAAATCTTTAATGTTTACATTTAGAGCTTTTGCAATTATACTAAGAGTTTTTACAGTTGGATTGGTTTCTCCTCTTTCAATTCTACTTACTTGATTTTCTGACATACCAATTTCAATGGCTAATTTCGATTGAGAAAATTGAGTATTTCCCTCTCTAATTTTCCTTATAGTAGCTCCAACTGCAACTTGTACCTTTTTTAAATCTTTTTCTTCCACATGATAAAATTGCATCATATAAAAATATTTTTCCTACACATATATGTGGATATATAGAATTTTTAGCTATATTCGCTTTTGAATTAATATATTTGCGATTCTTCAAAACAATATTTGAAGCATTCGCTTTGAATCCCAACCTAAAAACTGGTAATTTTTGTACATGGGATGATAAGTATGATGCTCACGCTTTATGGCGTGGGCTCACTTATTCGTGTACAGGTATACCAGTACCTTAGGTCGTTTAAGCTGAGTTCCACGCCTTTTTTTTTGTATTTGTTTAAATTTTATCAGCTTCATTCTTAGCGTTTCTTCCAGTTCATAAGTTTTGTATTTACCATTTTATTAACCTCTAATAATGGCTTGCCTATGAAGTAAACTTCTGTCATATTTAATACCCATATTGTTTCAATTTTATTTGAGTTAGTCAAACAGTACGGGATGTTAAACTTGACATCGATCATTAATAGTTCAATAAGATTCTTGTTGCAACTACGCGAAAAAAGGCCCTCTACCCACTGTTGACGCAAGTGTAGAGAGCCGGAGATTAAATAAAAACATGTTTCATTTAACTAATCCAAAATTATGAAAATTATTTCATTAAAGAAGGGTCGGTTGATTCTTTGGTATACACTTATTTCAGTTATTTTTCTGTACTGTCCTACCATAAAAGCCAATCCGACCTTATCAAAACTGCCTAACCAGCAGTTACAAATTACTGGAACTATAACCGATGGCACACTTCCACTGGCGGGTGTGACCATAAAAGTAAAAGGAGCTACAACGAGTGTAGTTTCTGATTTCGATGGTAAATATTCCATAACTGCTCATTCCACTGACACTCTTATCTTTTCCTATTTAGGCTATAAAACCATAGAACTTATTGTAGGAAATAGAAAGGTCATTGATGTCAAAATGTTCGATGATACTACCTCATTACGCGAAGTCACTGTAAATGCCGGTTATTATAAAGTAAAAGATAAGGAACGTACCGGAAGCATTTCAAAAATCGGTTCGAAGGATATCGAAAAACAACCTGTCACAAATGTACTTGCCGCTATGCAGGGAAGAATGGCAGGTGTTAATATTACTCAAAACACAGGAGTAGCCGGAGGCGGTTTCGATATACAAATCAGGGGACAAAACAGCCTACGTTCCGATGGAAACAGACCCTTATACATTATTGATGGTGTTCCATATTCCTCAGATGCTGTAGGTTCTGATCTGACAGGGATCGTTCTGCCTGGTCCAACAAGTCCTTTAAATAGTATTAATCCAACAGATATAGAAAGCATTGAAGTTTTGAAAGATGCTGATGCAACAGCTATCTATGGTTCAAGGGGAGCCAATGGAGTCGTGCTTATCACCACTAAAAAAGGCAAAGAAGGCAAGACGAGATTCACAGCAAATGTATCGGGTGGATTTGGCTCTGTGACACGCCTTATGAAACTTATGGATACACAGCAGTACCTACAAATGCGCAAAGAAGCTTTTGTCAATGATGGTATCCTTTATGGTCCAGCCGATTATGACGTTAATGGTACATGGGATCAAAATCGATATACTGATTGGCAAGAAGTACTTATTGGAGGAACTTCAGAGATTAGTGACGTACAAGCATCGATATCAGGAGGTTCCTCTGGGACCCAATTCCTTATTAACGGTAATTTTCATAAGGAAACCACTGTTTTCCCCGGCAACTACAATTACCGTAAAGGAAATCTCCATGCAAATCTGAACCATGAATCTGAAAATAAAAAATTCCATATCAATTTTTCTATGGGCTACACAGCGCAGCAAAACAACCAACCCGGAATTGATATTACTCAAGAAGCGATTCTTCTTCCTCCCAATGCTCCAGCTTTGTATGATTCACAGGGCAACTTGAACTGGGAAAACAGCACTTGGAATAATCCTTTAAGCAATCTGGAAGGGAAATACACTTCAAGATCCAATGACCTTTTTGCCAATAGTTTGTTATCTTATAATATTCTTCCCAACTTGATTTCAAAAATAAGTTTTGGTTTTACCGATACGCGTTTTGATGATAGCCGGACACAACCATCCACCATGTATGATCCTGCCTATGGTTTAGGCAGCGAATACTCATCCATTTATGTCAATAACACAGTTAGAAAATCATGGATTATTGAACCTCAAATATCATGGTCAAAAAAATTTGGCAAAGCAAAAACCGAAGTTCTCATTGGAAGTACCTTTCAGCAGCAAACAACCAACCAATTGGTACAAGAAGCCAACGGATTTAGCAGCAACAGCCTAATTTATAATCTTTCTTCAGCTTTTCATGTATTTGACTTAGTAGATAGTGAATCAGTCTATAAATATCAGGCATTTTTCGGGCGGTTTAATTTTTCATTGAATGAGCGGTACATCTTAAATTTCACTGGACGCAGGGATGGTTCGAGTAGATTTGGTCCAGGAAGGCAGTTTGCTACTTTCGGGGCGATTGGAAGTGCATGGCTGTTTTCAAATGAAACATTCGTAAAAGAAAAACTTGGTTTTCTAAGCTTTGGAAAATTAAGAGTCAGTTATGGAACCACCGGAAATGATCAGATTGGGGACTACCAGTTTTTAGATACCTATGGTTCCTCTGGAAACAATTATGGTGGTGTTAATGGTCTGGAACCAACACGTTTGTTTAATCCTAATTTTGGATGGGAAACCAATAAAAAGCTCGAATTGGCATTGGAAACTGGTTTTTTGAAAGATCGCATATTTATTACAGCGGGCTGGTATAGCAATCGTTCTTCCAACCAATTAGTCGGAATTCCTCTGCCTGCTACAACAGGATTTAATTCTATACAGGCAAATTTAGATGCCACAGTTCAAAATAGAGGTATCGAACTTACTCTTAGAACAGTCAATTTCCAGAAAGAATCCTTTAACTGGACAAGTAGCTTTAATTTGACAATCGCACGCAATAAACTGCTGTCTTTTCCTGATCTGCAAGGGTCAACTTACGAGAATCAGTTTGTCATAGGTCAACCCTTAAATATTAAAAAAGTATACCACTATACAGGAATAGATCCCACCACAGGGATTTATCAATTTGAGGATTTCAATAAAGACGGTTTAATTACAGCAGCTGAGGATAAACAGTCTATCCGTGATTTGAATCCAAAATATTTCGGTGGATTTCAAAATACCATTACCTATAAAAACTGGCAATTGGATTTTCTTTTTCAGTTTGTCAATCAGCTCAACTATAGTGGATCATATAGTACTGGACTACCCGGCGCCATGGCCAATCAGCCAGTGACGGTACTAAACCATTGGCAAAACCCGGGAGATACTGCCACCTATCAGCAGTACACCACAGGGGTAAATAGTGAAGCTATGAATGCATTTTATAAGTTTTATGCCAGTGATGCCATGATATCGGATGCCTCTTATATACGGCTTAAGAATTTGTCATTGTCTTATACAATTCCTGAGCAGTGGCTCAAAGGAGTAAAATGCCGATTGGTATTTCAGGGGCAGAATCTTTTCACAATCACTTCCTATAAGGGTGCTGACCCTGAATCCAGATTTACTACAAGCCTTCCTCCTCTGAGGGTATTTACAACTGGACTTCAGCTTACTTTCTAACACTTTAATTTAAACATTATGGAAAAGAAATCATTTTTACGATTTATCCAAAACTATAAAATCGAAATAACAAACAACAAGCTTCTTACAGGATTAATTACATCGGTTATGGTGCTTTTTGGTGGCTGTGATAATTTTGTCGAGGTTGATCTTCCGTCCTCACAATTAACGGCAAGTGCCGTTTTTCAAGACAGGGCTACTGCCAATGCAGCTATGGTAAGCATTTATGCTAAAATGCGTGACGATGGTATTTTAAGCGGCAATGTTGCAGGAATCTCAAATGAAATGGGAAACTATGCAGATGAACTTGTGTATTATGGTGATATTTCCGGCACACCTCGAAATTTTTACAATAATACGCTACTTGCTACCAATTCGGAGATCTTTAACTGGTGGAGCAGCAGCTACAACCATATCTATGCTGCCAATGCTATTATTGAAGGAGTGAATGCTTCCACGGCGCTCACCGTAGTGGATAAAAACGAGCTTACCGGAGAAGCATTGTTTGTAAGGTCGCTGTTGCATTTTTACCTTCTGAATCTCTATGGGAATGTACCTTATATTACTACAACAGACTACCAACAAAATAAAGTGGCGCACAGAATGCCTTCAGCTGAATTGTATTCTCACATTATAAACGATTTGGAACTGGCAGTTTCGTTATTACCGGAAGATTATATTTCCAGCAATCGCGTACGTCCTAATAAATCCGTGGCGATGGCATTATTGGCAAGGGTGTATCTTTACAATGGTATGTGGGCAGAAGCAGCCAATGCCGCTTCATACCTTATAAACAACACAGCTGTGTATGCTTGGGAGACCAATCTGGACGCTATATTTCTCAAAGAAAGCACCACAACGATTTGGCAATTTATGCCCCGCACTGACGGGCAGAATACCCAAGAAGGAGAAACATTCATCTTTACCGCTGGACCACCATCTCTTGTTGCTTTAAGCAATCAACTCATAAGCGAATTTGAACCGGAAGATCAGCGTAAGAACCATTGGACTCAGATGGTTACAAACGGCACAGACACTTGGCATCACACCAATAAGTACAAACAAAAATCAAATACACCCAGTTCAGTGGAGTATTCCATAATATTTCGTTTAGCGGAGCAATACCTAATTCGTAGTGAAGCCCGAGCTAAGCAAGGAGATTTTATAGGGGCGAAAGATGATTTGAATAGAATCAGATTTACGGCTGGGCTTACAGCGACCAATGCTGTAAGTCAGCAGGATATACTCAGCGCCGTATTACATGAGAGAAGAGTGGAATTTTTTACAGAGCTGGGACATCGATTTTTCGATTTGAAAAGAGCGAATCGTTTGGATGAAATACTCTCGCCAATAAAGGTAGGCTGGAATACTACGGATAGATTGTTACCACTGCCTGAATCAGAACTTACACTCAATCCAAATCTAAATCCTCAAAACCCGGGTTACTAAAATGATACCTCATAACCTAAAATATAATGTAAGTAAAGATCTGCTGAACAAATCAGTGGTTTGCTGCATAATGCTTCTCATGCTCTTGACTTCATTTGCCGGATTTAGCCAGAGCAATGGTAAAAAGCAGCTTACTGCGGAAGATTATCATTTATGGAGTTCCCTTAAAGTAGAAAAACTCTCTGAAAAAGCAAAATGGGTAAGCTACTCTGTTTATTATGAAAATGGTAATGATACCTTGTTTGTTAAAAATAATAAAGGGACTGTGACCTATAATTTTCCCAAAGCAAGTAAAGGAGAGTTTATCGGCGATAGCTGGTTTTCTTCAATGTCCTTTAAGAGAGAACTTCTAGTTACAGACTTGTTAACTTCAAAGCAAGAGATTATTGCCAAGGTGCTCAGGTATGATTTGAGAGTCGGAACCAAAGATATAATCCTTTTGAAAAAGCAGTCCGATGGAAAAAAAGAGTTGGAACTGAAAAATGTAGCCACCAATAAATCCGTTATTTTAAATGATATTGACAACTACTGGTATAATCAAGAAGCCGATGCATTGGTCTATACAACAAAATCTGAAAGCAATATTACAGTTGCGCTGCTCAATTTACGTGATAAAACCACAACTGTAATAAGCAGTAATCCTAACGTTTTTGAATATTCTGATATCGTTTGGCAAAAGAGTGCAAAATCCATAGCTTTTTTGCAGCAGCCTTTGGAAGGGGACAAAAAAATAATCCGTACTTGCGTTGGGTATTATACTATAGCAGAACATAAGTTATATACTTTTAATCCGGCTCGGCAGGATAATTTCCCAACTGATATGGAGGTTATCGTGTCTTCTTTTGCCTATCTCAATATTTCTGAAGATGGTAAAAGAATATTCTTTGGATTACAGAAAACTTTAATTCCTGTGGATCCTTCACAAGTACAAACTTGGAGTACGCAAGATAAATTTCTTTATCCTGCAAAAGTACAACTTGCTGACTGGGACAGAACAGCAAAAGTAGCTGTCTGGTGGCCACAGCAGAACCGCTTTAACTGTATTACGAGCAATGAATTTCCGAAAATGATGTTAAGTGGAGATCAAAAACAGGCTTTGCTTTACAATCCGCAGCATTACGAGCCACAGGCAAACCGTGACGCTCCTCTGGATATTTATATTTTAAATCTTGAAAGAGGGGATCGGAAATTAGTATTGCAAAATCAATTAGGAGGTGAAACGGGGGTTAGTGTTTCTATATACGAAAAGCAAATTGTTTATTTTAAAGACAAGCATTGGTGGGTTTATGATATAGAGAACGATCTACATAAGAATCTTACCCAAAAACTCGGAGTATGCTTTTCAGATGAGGATTCCGACTGGCCTGAAGAAGCAAGTCCTTACGGTAATCCGGGATGGGTCCAAGAAGACCAAATACTTTTTATTTATGACAAGTATGATATCTGGAGTATCACTCTAGATGGAAGAAGTGCGGTTAGACTCACTAGGGGACGCAAAAATAAAACAGTCTATAGAATCGTCTCCCAATCTAAAGACGAGTTCAATAAAATGAATTACGACGGCAGTTTTAAAAATCAGTTTCAACCCAATGAAAGGTTACTAATCAAAACCGAAGCACTACAACATACAGGATATTGCTTTTGGGATAAGAAAAATGGTTTACAGCCATTATTGGACAAAAAAATGTACACCAGCCAGTTTTTAACCTCTGCAAAGAGTGAGACTTATGTTTATGTTGAACAAAACTTTAATTTACCACCGAGATTAGTTATAAAAGAAAGCCTTAATTCAAAAGAAAAAATGCATTTTCAAAGCAACCCACAACATTTTAAATACAATTGGGGAAGCTCCAAGCTGATTACCTATACCAATTCCAATGGGGCTGTTTTAAATGGCGTTTTATTCTATCCTGCCCACTATCATACGGATACAAAATACCCTATGGTGGTGCATGTTTACGAAATGCAATCCAAAGAATTGTACAACTATGTGAACCCATCGCAGTATAACCCAACAGGATTTAATATTGCCAATTTTACATCACGAGGGTACTTCGTCTTTTTACCCGATATCGTATATGAAATTGGAAATCCGGGATCTTCTGCTGTTGATTGTGTATTATCCGCCACAAAAAAAGTCCTTGCTACTGAATCATCTGTTGACAGCACCCGAATAGGTCTTATTGGACATTCCTATGGAGGTTATGAAACGGATTATATCATCACACAGACCAATATGTTTAAAACCGCAGTAGCAGGCGCAGCCATTACCGATTATATAAGCGGTTACCTTCGGGTAGCATGGGGACTTCAAAAGCCTAATTTTTGGCACTATGAATTTGGACAATTGAGAATAGGCAAATCACTGTATGAAGATTACGCTGCGTATCTCAGAAACTCTCCAGTATATCATGCGGATAAAGTAAAAACTCCATTGTTGTCATGGGCAGGCGAACAGGACAGTGTGGTACATTATTACCAGAGTATTGAATTTCATTTGGCACTTAGGCGGCTCGGAAAGATAAATACGATGCTGATTTATCCCGGAGAAGATCATGTCCTTATGGAAGAAAAACATCAGCAAGACTTGACTGGACGAATTGAACAGTGGTTTGATTATTACTTAAAAGCAGAGAAAAAACCAGAATGGCTTTAACAACCAATAATAAAAAACAATGCAGTTCCATCTGGAACTGCATTGCCATTTCTACCAGTAATGGGATCAAGGTTTATAAACTGGAACCTTACATTGGTTGGCAGAATTTTTACCAAATAATTGCGCACCAGTTGGTAATAAACCAACTCTACAGATGGTTCCATTATTGGTTGTTGAACACATATCATGCTCTTCACAAGAGGTTGCTTCTGGGTTCAATTTGATATACCCTCGAATTGGCGCTGCTGTTTCAGAACGTTCATTCATGGCATGGGTTGTAAATGCACCAACTGTTGCAAGTGCAAATACCACAACAGGTAAAACCTGTTTGGTTAAATTTGTTTTCATGATTTATAAATTTAAATGTTAGCGATCTACTCTTTTACAGGTTTTCGATCTTGCCCCTGACACTGCAGTATATTTTCATGATGGAATTTTATTTTTGACTTATATCTTGATAAGAGTTTATTAGTCTCTTGCTTAATTTATAATGAACTAAGTAGGGTCCAATAAATCCGTAAAAATTGTTACCTAGAATAAAGAAGTTTTTTAGCTTTTCGTTTTTAATATGATAGATGTAAAAACTACCCTTATAGGAATTGGTATTGAGGTCATATATATCAATAACACTGGCGTCTTTCCACATTTCAGCAGGTTCGTATTTCCCTAACAGTGCTGAATTGACAAACAATAAATTTTTGTAAACAGCACTTGTTTTATTGACAATTACAGGAGGTGCTGAAAATTTCATTTCCTGCCGGCTTGCTACAGTTGTTACTTTAATCTGAGCTTTACTTACAGTGTCTATGGTCTTACCTCGATAGCTAAGATTAAGCAAACTATCTGCTACGATAAATTGATTGCGGTAGAGATAAACGTATACGAGCTTCTGAATGTCTTTATCGTAATGCAACGTTCCATCCACATCAAAAATCCCATCGATTTGTTTCTGAAGCAGGTTTTTATTGAAACGTATTTTTGGTTTACTGCCAAAATGGAGTGACCCAAGTATGCTTTCCCCGTTTATATTACTGTTGGAACGGAATATCAATGTGAGCGAATCCATAAGCTGGTAATGGGAAAAAGTAGTAGATCCATTCCATTTTACTTGCGCCTTCCAATTGTTTATATTCCCTTTATAAATAACAGAAACAGAGCCATCAATAAGATAAAAATTAGGTGGTAAAATTCGAACTTGGACAGACTGGAATAAAAAATTGGTACGATTGGGATGAATCTTAAGCTCATTTTTTATCTGTAAGGCTGTATCCAAGACTGTCACCAATAAAGGCGCAGTATGACTCCCTAGATATATCTTGTCTTTTGAAGCTCCAGCAAAATAATAAGAACTAAATCTCAGATCGATGTCGTTAACTTTTGTGGCAGTTCCGGCAAAACGGCGAACAAAATTATTTCGATGTTGGATTATGTCTTCTGATAATAGAAATAGCAAGTTAACAATACCAATACTAAAAAGAACAGTTATAGAAAAGGCACTTGCGAGCGCAGCAGGCTTTGAAATAAAGTGCACTTTTGGCATCTCTACGACCAGTAGCAGGATACCTGCTGCTGCCAGAATTATGAAAACTAAATTAAAAAAAAGATGCTCACCCCATCCTAACTTTTCAAGAATCCCTCCACAGGAACAAGGGACAAATGAACTGTAATTCAAAATAATATAGATATATGTAGCAAACATAACCATCAGGCTAAAAGCGCCAAAAAGACCTATAATCCTCCATCTTTTTACAAAAATCAATACTGCAATGAATAATTCAAGCAGAGGTATAATCCATGCAATTAAGCCGGCAAAAGCGCTTAGCAAAGGGGATTGTCCCAACTGCACACGGAAGTTCTCAAAATCCAATAGTTTGCTTATTGCAGCATACACAAATAACAGGATGTAAAGAAGACAAATTACTTCTATAAAAATACGCTTATGGGATTGGGTCAGTTTCATAACAAGTTATTTAATTTTTGTGACGTAAAATTCTATAAAACAAATAATTAACCTTTGTCGATTCGGGATTATCTTATGCCAAAAACGGACAGCTAAGGCCATCTATGACATTGAAGGGTTTTTAGAAAGGAAAACTCACTTAGGAGAATTTTTCACCAATCTTTTGAGCTCATTAGGGGCGTAATCAAATTTTTTCTTAAAAGATTTTGAAAAATTTGCATAGGTTGAAAAACCGCTACGGTATGCAATTTCTTTTAAAGGTAATGAGCTTTGTTCTATTAAAAGATGAGCGTTTTTAAGTCTCTGCTCATTATAAAACTGATAAATGCTTGTGCTAAATAATTCTCTGAACCCATGCTTTAATTTGAATTCATTGATTCCAAAAATTTGTGATAATTCCCTTAAAGAAGGCAATGAGGTATCTAAATGTCCAATGATATAATCGTAAACATTTTGAATCAGATGTGCTTCGGCAGATCGCATGGAACCGTTTGTGTTTTCTCGTAGTATCTCTGAAAATGAGTTATGAATATCTTTGCTTTCTTTAATTAAAGTTGTAATTGAACACACAAATATTTCATCACATCCTACCAGAGGTGAAATGACACAAAAACTTGGAACTAACAATTGCTGTGGAGTAACATACACTAATTGTAGCGTCGTAGTATAAGAGGGATCTGAATTCAGTTTTTCTTTAAATCCAACAAGTAAAATTTCTGATTCCCGAGTGAGCAGATTGTTATAGCTTTGACCAATAATGTGGTCGCAACTCCGCCCAAGTATATCAGGTATCTGGGGGCTGAAACTTTTGATGATAAACTGACTGTCAAGAATAAAAACAGCAGGCATTAGGTATTTATACGTATAGTTTGGATTAATATATCCGGCATAGAAGATTGCTTCTTTCATTTCTTCGGCTAACATATTTACCAACACCACCAGTCCTTCTATGTCATCATCTCTTTTAGTACGTGGTATGTAGTAGGTAAAATTCCCTACTGACATTTCGAGGAGCATATCATATATGTTTCGAATTCGTTGTTGATTTCTTTCTTTCTTCATAATCTAGAAATTGAAGAATGACCGCAGAAATTTTATGATTTATTTGAAGGTATCCAAAAATTCTAAGGCTTTTACTTTTTCTGTAAAGACTTGAACCGAGACCTCAGAATTATACCTTTTAAGATAAAAAGATGTTATGATTGATGAAACTCCAGGTTTAACTAGGATAGCTGCGGCTTTAATAAGAATAAAACCGTATTGAGCCAAATAGTCCCGTCCAGCCTTATCGGAATCAATTATGTTTCTCATATCTAAAAATAAAGGATAGACTTTATTTTCTTGTAACTGCATTCGCTTTGCAACAATACTTTGGGCTGTTATAAGATCAATAATTGTTTCAGATTTGCATTCTAATGATAGAATATTATTGCCGATCGATAAAATAAAAAACTTATTTTCATAAAAAATCATGCATTATGGTATTCTGTTTCGCAATGCAAATTAGGAAGAAATTTAAAAAAACGACTTGTCAAAAAACAGCCAATTTGTATCATTATCAATCATTTTTAATTTAATAAATCAGTACCAAAAACTAAGAAAACAAAAGGTTATCCTACTTAATAAAGCCAATGAAAGCCTTTTTGCGTCAAATTATGCCATAAAATTTGATACCCAATACATATCTTTACTTTTATTCCTGCTTTCTAATAAAGTAAATTATAATATCCTAATAAAACAGTTATGGCGGCAGAAAATAAAATATCCCATTATTCATTAAGACTAAAGGAATTGCTCAATATTAGTTTTCCTGAGCTATACACAAATAAAAGATTTATCGAACGACGTGGACAATTAGCCGCAAAAGTATACAATGATGCTTTTATTGCCGGTAATACTATTGAACAGTGCAATGAGATTGCTCAGTATGTGCTGTTTGAAGGATTGCATTTTTCAAAATTCGACACCGTTTTTAAAGTCGTTTGCAATGAATTTGATACGATAATGGCTGATGAGGAACTACGTCCTTTTGCCTTAAAAATGCTTCCGGTTTGTAATTTAATATTTGAACAATTCAGGCTAACTGACGATTTTGCTGAAAGCTATGAATTTGAACTTCTCTACACGGAACTGACCGGAACTATTCAAATCTGGATAGAGGAAAATGGCCTTCAATAAGAGGGAACATCTGAAAAACAATATAGAGGCGTTGCAACTTATTTTCCAAATTGAAAAAGAAAAACGCCAAGCTACTGAAACCGAGCGAAAAGTACTAATGCAGTATAGCGGTTTTGGCGGTCTTAAATTTGTACTCAATCCTGCCGATAAGCCTGAAGACATCAGTCGTTGGGTAAAATCAGAACAAGAACTCTTTGCTCTTACCCAAGAACTTCACCAACTGCTACGGATAAATTCGGACGACGAAAAACAATACCATCGTTATATAGAAAGCTTAAGAAATTCTGTTCTGACTGCTTTCTACACTCCTCCTCTAGTTATTGAATCCATTGTAAATTCCTTTAAGGAAATTGAGATACATATTGAGCGCTTCTTAGAACCATCTGCAGGAACCGGATCATTTATTGAAGCTTTTAAGAATAATACTACATCACATATTGCTGCATATGAAAAGGAATTACTTACAGGAAAAATAGTAAAACAGCTCTATCCTGATAACAGCATCAGAATTACCGGATTTGAAGAAATACCTGATAAGGAAAAAGATAGTTATGATGTTATTGCCAGTAATATACCATTTGGAGATACCTCAATATTTGATCTTTCTTATATCCGTAGTAAAGACCCCGCTCAAGTACAGGCTACCCGAAGTATTCATAACTATTTCTTTTTAAAGGGGATAGATATGCTTCGTAATGGTGGAATATTGGCATTTATTACATCCCAAGGTGTTTTAAATAGTACCAAAAATGAACCAATACGTCAGGCATTAATGAAAAGTTGCGACCTTATCTCAGCTATACGTTTACCAAATAATCTCTTTACAGATTATGCTGGAACTGACGTTGGAAGCGATTTGATTGTACTACAAAAAAATAATGCTAAATTATTACTTTCTGAAACAGAACAACAATTCTGCAAAACCTATTTAACTCCTGAGAATACCACAAATAATCTCCTTTTTGAAAATCTGCAGCGCATTGTTCATACCTCATTGTATAAAGGAACCGATCAATACGGCAAATCTACATGGATTTATGAACATAAAGATGGTGCTCAGGGCATAGCAAGAGATTTAAAAAGCATGCTGTCCTTTGACATTTCTAATAATTTAGATTCCCAGCTATATAAAGGATTAAATAAGATAGAAACCATTGTTCCACTTTCAATATCTCAACCTGTTAATTTTCCTATTGAAATTAAAAAAGAAGAGTCTAATGAAAGTAAATCTGTAATTGCAACAAACTCATCAGAAATAGCACAATTAAGTCTGTTTAGTTTTTATGATAATACTCCTGAAGTAAGACCAATACCTCAAAGAAAGAAAACCGTTAAGTCTTCTAATAAAAGCTCACATTTCAAAATTCAACAGGGAAACTTATTTGATTTTCCCGTTAGGCAAAATGATACTGTAACACCAGCAAATAGTGAGGAAAACAAAGTTAAAAACAATGAGGTCTTTGGAAATTTATTCTCTGAGGATAATAAAGAGCAGTTTAATATCGTCCCTAAACCAGACATTTATAAAGGCGAATTAAAACCTTTTCATAGAAACGAATGTTTAGTAGTAGATAAAGGTTACGTCGGCTATCTGAAAGATTTAAATCAGGATGAAGAAAAAGCTATATTCCATCCACTTATACTTGCACCGACACAAAAATCCAGAGCAGAATTTTATATTAACCTACGTGATGCTTATCAAGAATTATATCAAAAAGAGGCAGAAAAACAAACAGAACACAAACAAGAAAGACAAACTCTTAATAGGCTATATGACATTTTTATAAAAAGATATGGAAGCCTGAATAGTGCTGAAAATATCAAACTCATCAAAACCGATAGTGCGGGAAATGAAATACCTTATCTGGAGCGTGTGGTTGGTGGTGTGGTTCATAAATCTGACATATTTCACGCTCCTGTCAGTTTTTCTACTGCTACATTCACAACAGATAATCCTGATGAAGCATTGGCCGCATCACTAAACAGATATGGAGCTGTCCGATTGGATTATATGTCACAAATCAGCAAATTATCGTTCGATGATTTGAAAGAAGCTTTGCACGGACGTATTTTTTTTAATCCGCTGGAAAAACAATATGAGATTTCAGAAAAATGGGTATCAGGAAATGTGGTTCTGAAATCAGAAGAGTTAATTGCCTATATAGGAAACAATCCAGATGATAAAGATGCTGAAGAAAGCCTTTCAGCTTTGCAAGAAGCCGTACCAAGGCGTATTGAGTTTGAGGAATTGGATTTTAATTTAGGAGAACGCTGGATACCAACAGGCATATACAATCATTTTGCTACTTATTTATTTAATACAGAGGTACGAATTCAGTATACTGAAAATACAGATGATTTTTCCATTAATTGCGATAAAAAGAATATTCATATAACTGAAAAGTTCGCTATAAAATCTCAAACCCGTTCATATGATGGGATTTCCCTTTTTAAACACGCTCTGGTAAATACGACTCCGGATATCACTAAAAAGATTATAATTGGAGATCAGGAAGTCAAAGTACGGGATATGGAAGCCATACAAATGGCTAACACTAAAATTGATGAGATTCGCAAAGCATTTTCGGACTGGCTGTATGCCCAAAATGACGAATTTAAAGAGCGACTGACTGATAAATATAACGACACTTTTAATTGTTTTGTCCGTCCGCAATACAACGGCAGTCATCAAGATTTTCCTGGTTTGGATAGAAAGGCTTTAGGAATTGAAGACCTGTATTCGAGTCAAAAAGATGCCGTTTGGATGATAAAACTAAATAGAGGTGCCATCTGCGATCATGAAGTAGGTGCAGGAAAAACACTTATTATGTGTGCCGCTGCTCAAGAAATGAAACGTTTAGGACTCGCTCATAAACCTATGATTATTGGACTAAAAGCCAATGTACACGAGATAGCAGAAACGTATCGAAAAGCATACCCTCACGCTAAAATACTCTACCCAGGAAAAGAAGATTTTACCCCGCAAAAACGCCTGCGTATTTTTGGTGATATCAAAAACAATGATTGGGATTGTATCATCCTTACACACGATCAGTTTGGAATGATTCCGCAATCACCAGAAATGCAAAAAGAGATTTTACAAGCAGAACTAGATAGTGTTGAAGAGAATCTCTCAGTGCTTGAATCTCAAGGCAAGGAAGTTTCGCGTGCGATGCTTAAAGGAGTTATCGTTCGAAAACAAAACTTGGAAGTTAAACTAAAAACACTCGAACACGATATCGAAAATCGTAAAGACGATGTTGTAGATTTCAAAATGATGGGTATTGATCATTTGTTGGTAGATGAAAGCCACCGTTTCAAAAACCTAATGTTCAATACCCGTCATGATCGTGTAGCTGGATTAGGTAATATGCAGGGAAGTCAAAAGGCCTTAAATCTACTATTTGCTATACGAACTATACAAGAGAGAAGTAGAAAAGATTTAGGAGCTACTTTTCTTTCTGGAACTACCATTAGCAATTCACTAACAGAATTATATTTATTGTTCAAATACCTGCGTCCACAGGCAATGAAGAAACAAGGTATTAGCTGTTTTGATGCCTGGGCAGCTATCTATGCCCGTAAGACTACCGATTACGAATTCTCGGTTGCCAATAATATTGTACAAAAAGAACGATTCCGTTATTTTATCAAAGTACCGGAGCTGGCCCAATTCTATTCTGAGATTACAGATTATCGCACAGCAAAAGATATCGGTATCGACCGACCAGAAAAGAACGAGATACTCTACAATATTCCACCCACTCCACAGCAGGAAGTGTTTATTAAGAACCTTATGGAATTTGCCAAAACAGGTGATGCTACAAAACTTGGAAGAGCTAAATTGTCTGATAGCGAAGAAAAAGCCAAAATGCTTATTGCAACAGATTATGCTCGAAAGATGTCTCTTGATATGAGAATGATCAGTTCCAAATATGACGACCATCCTGACAATAAAGCCTCACATTGTGCTTTGAATATTGCTAAATATTATAATCAATTTAATGCTCAAAAAGGGACACAGTTTGTGTTTTCAGACCTAGGCACTTATAAGCCTGGTCAGTGGAATGTCTATTCGGAAGTTAAGCGTAAACTAATAGTGGATCATGGGATTCCCGCCCATGAAATACGTTTTATTCAAGAAGCCAAAACTGATAAGATGCGTAGGGAGTTCATAAGTGCGATGAATGAAGGGAAAATCAGGATACTATTTGGATCAACTGATATGTTAGGGACAGGAGTCAACGCCCAGAAGCGGTCGGTAACGATACATCATTTAGACACGCCGTGGAGACCGAGCGATTTGTCGCAAAGAAATGGTAGGGCGATTCGTAAAGGTAATGAGATAGCCAAGCATTTTGGGGACAATAAAGTAGATGTTATCATATATGCTGTAGAGAAATCACTGGATAGTTACAAGTTTAATCTACTACACAATAAACAACTATTTATTGATCAACTTAAGAATAATAGTCTAAGTAAACGTACTATTGATGAAGGTAGCATGGATGAAAAATCAGGTATGAATTTCTCGGAATATGTTGCCATTCTTTCAGGAAATACGGACCTATTGGAAAAAGCAAAATTAGAAAAGAAAATTACTTCATTGGAGAGCGAACGCCATGCTTTTACTCGCTCCAAATCTATGTCACGTTATAAATTAGAAGATAATACAGCTACTTTAACTACTTCAAAATCCCGTGTAGCTTTATTCACTCTTGATTGGAAGAACCTGCAAAAACGCATACAAAAAACACAGGAAGGTACAATTTTGAACCCTGTCCAATTAATTGGGTTACAATCAAATGCTGATATCAAAGAAATCGGACAAAAACTGAATGTTATAGCTGATAAAGCGAGAACGGAAGGTCAGTATGAGGAAATTGGCACATTGTATGGTTTTTCACTTCTAGTAAAAACGGAGGTATCCCAAAAAGAGAATGTCAATATAAAAGATAACCGATTTTTTGTTCAAGGCGAAAGCAGCATCAAATACACTTACAATAACGGACAAATGGCCTCTGATCCAAAATTGGCCACTATGAATTTCTTGAATGCTCTTGAAAAAATACCAGATTTAATTAACCAGGAACAAAAGAAAATAAATGCTATTGAAAAAGATATTCCTGTACTTCAGGAAGTGGTCAATGGTGTCTGGACAAAAGAAAATTCATTAGCAGAGTTGAAAACTGAGTTAGCGGCTTTGGAGAGAAAAATTCAGCTATCAATTGCACCTGAAAAGCAGCAAGAATCAGAGGAATTGGAATCAGTTAATAATCAAAACGGAACTCCTAAATTGAAGGCTTCTTAGTCTGTTCTTTTTTAATCAAATATTGCAAATCAGGATCATTAGTAATGCGTAGCATCTCATCGGTTATAATTTGAATAACATCTTGTTTGATCTGTTTATAATTGGCTTCGATTTCTACTTTCATCATATCAAGGCTTTCCTCGTTTACAAAAGATCGTATCTCCGGAATTTTCTGGTAGGTTTTAGTTTCAGCTGCTACCTTTTCATTATCTACCACAATTTCGGCATGAAATATTTTTTGTTCTATGCGTTCTTCAAAATTGTCTGATACAGCTCCCACAAAGAGTCCTTGTGTTAGTGTAGAAATTTTAGAAGCTGGAATAAGACTGTCGAGCTGTGTAGATATAGAAGTTGATTTATCATTTCTATTGATGGTCATACTTTGTCTTTTCTGTAATACTTTACCAAAACGTTCAGACAAACTTTTGGCAGTTTCCCCAACAACCTGACCGCTAAAAATATTACCTACCGTATTTTGAATTACCTTACTCTCTTTATCTCCATAATCGCGAGTTAATTGTGAGTAATCCTGAAATCCCAAACATACTGCCACCTTATTACTTCGTGCAGTAGCAATTAAATTATCCAGTCCCCTGAAGTAAATAGTTGGAAGTTCATCTATGATTACGGAACTTTTTAGTTGTCCTTTTTTATTAATAAGTTTTACAATTCGGGAATTGTACAATCCTAAAGCAGCGGAATATATGTTCTGCCTGTCGGGGTTATTACCTACACAAAGTATTTTAGGTTCATTTGGATTATTAATATCCAACGAAAAATCATCACCAGTCATTACCCAATATAATTGTGGGGAAATCATTCTGGACAAAGGGATTTTAGCACTGGCAATTTGTCCTTGTAATTGATCCTGTGCACCACCTTGCCACGCATCCATAAATGGAGAAAGATAATTTTCTAACTCAGAATATGTGGTTAAAATTGTGAACACATCTGCATATTTTTTATTTAGTAGTTCAATCGCGTGAGGAAAAGTACAATACTTGCCATTCTCATAAATTTTTAAAAACCAGATAATGGCCGCCAAAAGAATGATGGGACTTTCTACAAAGAAATCACCCTGCTTCTGTATCCAGGAACGGTTCAGGTTCAACATGATGGTATAGGCAGACTCATAAGCATCCGAGATATCAGTCATAAAATCTGGATTAATTGGGTTGCATCGGTGACTTCTTCTGGGATCATCAAAATTGATAACATAGAATTTTGGTTTGACTTTGTATTTGTCAGTATGTTTTAATAGATGATTGTAAGCAATCGTTGAAAGGTCATCAAACTTAAAATCATAAATGTACATCGAGAAACCTTTTTCAATGTGTTGCTTAATATAATTGTTGACAACGGCATATGATTTTCCAGAACCGGGTGTTCCAAGAACAATTGTTGCCCTGAAAGGGTTTACGACATTGATCCAACCGTTATGTTGTTTTTTATGGTACCAAAATTTGGTAGGCAGATTAACTGAATACTCGTTTTGCATTAACTGGGTTTCCTGCATAAAGCTCTCATTTTCGGTATTAAAAACATCATCCATAAGGCTGTTTTTGAGTAACCTGCTCATCCATACACCTGCCATCAGAAGGGAGATATACCCAAGACTCAAAGTGAAAACATATAAAAAGGTGCCCATTTCTACAGGCAGCTTTAGTAATGGTGTATTGAGAAAGAAAAAAACAAAGCCTATTGTGAGCGCTACATAAATTTTTCTCCAGGTTATCTTTTCGTTTTTTACCCCCTTACTGCCCAAACAGCTTAATGCAAGAAGAACCAAAGCAAATAGTTTAGTATACAGAGTATGCGAAAACAACCCTGCTGTTCGTTGAAAGTTTCCTAGTATTTTATCAATGATCGATAACGTCCATTGTTCTTCTTTGAAGAACCCGTAACAAAACCAATAGCAATGCATCAGTACCAATAAAATGCTCACGGCACGCATAAACTCCATAATCTTGGCTAATCCCCTTAAATCATCTTCTCCCTGCATTCTCTAATTATTAAACGTTCGGGCGTGAATTTAAAGGCTATGCAGTGTGGCTATAAAATGTGGCAGGCATTGAAAGTGCGTGGAAGTATTTGGCGTTAAACGGTTCCAATCAGGTTTAGATTTTCACATCGTTTTTTTTATTAAATTTAGTGTCCTGAAAATTATTTTGGGTATCTCATCAATTTAAATATCAACATTAGAGAAAAAACAATATGAATTACTATAATCCAGATATTGATCCAGGTGAAAGTGAACAAGAATATGAGGCCCGGAAAAATGAAGAAAGTAAATCCGCAACAGGATTAATGTTTGGTATCGTTGGGGTTTTTATTTTCGTCTTAAAAATGGCTGCTATTTTTGGTGTTTTCTTTTATGCCGGATTTTTACTGTCTCAAAAGCTGTGGGGAGAAGAAACCAATAAATTCAAAATTTGGGGTTTCTCTATATTATTTACCTACCTTATTTTCTGCATCATTTATTTATTTAAAGGAACTATCATCGGATTGCGGGCAAAGAAATGGAAGTTATGGATAGTACCGTGGGTAATCTGTGTGTTATTATGCTGTATTGTTCCCTCATTAATAGTAAAATCATTGGTTGCTGGTATATTCAATCCGACAGAACGACAGGGTATATGGTGTATCGGAATTAGTTGGGGAGCATTCATACTTTTTTCCTTATATCTCTATGATATTTATCAGTTCAAGACACCAACTGCTCCGAAGGTTTTGTATTGGAGCTATGCTTGGGGGTTGAAATTATCTTCATAATCGGGAGTTCATAATGAATAGCAAAACCTATTGACCTCTCTTACGTTTCTTTTTCTTTTTCATCTTATTGGCAAAATCCTGTTCCTGATAATCTTCTCCCTGAGATTCGGGTAATAATCCACCGAAACCTTCTATACTGCTATGGCTATCATCAGAGTGCACAGGACTATGATTACTTAAAAAATTAAATAAATCGTGAGTTTTCTCAGCTGGTAAACTTTCGGATACTGGTTTGTTTATAATTGTCTCTGTATCCTCACTATTTCTAACTTCTGGTTTTAATCCCTTATTCCACCATTCGTTGAATACATTAGCTGAGAATTCTTTTCCCAAACGCGAACCATTCCATACCGTTTTGGAATTGTGGTCGATGAATGTAATTCCATAAATTCGTCCTGTGTCATTTCGCAGAACAACAACATTAATTCCTTTTTCAGCCAATTGTTTTTTAAAATCCTGTTCATCGGTTGTGGTTTTTAGTGCTGTTTCAATTGTTCCTTTAATTGACAGCCTTGTATCATTTTGTTTAAGTACAACTTTAGACTCTTCAAAATGATTTTGAAGGTGCTGGTGTCCTGCAGTTTTTCCAAAAAGAGAGGCTTTAAATGGGTTACTGCCTTTTGCTCCGTTTTCGTTTAATGCAAAATAGACTAATCCGTTTTTGGGTTTTCCGTGCAATTCTCCTTTCACTTCTTCGACAGTGATATTGAAAAGAGATAACAACGCATTATATTCTCCCAAACTTTGAAAATGATAATATTTTGGGAGATAACGTACAACTGAAGCAACATGACTTTTAAGGTCATTGGCTTTATAATCTACAGGAGCGAATGTTTTATTATTTTGTTGTTGCTCATTCTCTCTAGCTACGATCAATCCATACTTTTTCTCTAAGTCACGACATATATCCATAGAGCGCATACGCTCATAACTATCCGAAATTTTTCTGCCTTGCTCATCTACACAAACTGATACAATGTGAATATGAGTACGCTCAATATCAGTATGTTTAAATACAACGAAGGGCTGTTCACCGTATCCCATTTTTTGCATATACTCCTCTGCAATAACATTAAATTTTTCATCACTGACATTGTCTTTAGGATTAGGATTGATAGATATATGCAGTACCGCTTTCTCTGTTTTGCGATTAGCTAATAGGTATGGTTCAAAAGAACGGAACATTTGATGAATAGAATAATGACCATCAGGTGTTTCCAATATTTTATGGGTAAAGAGAACCTCAGCCTTTTCTTTCTCAACTTTGAGTTGATTATAGGAAAGTACACCCGTCAAATTTTGTCCTCTACCAATTTTAGCTACCATTTTATTCGTTTTCTTTTAAATATTTTGCTTCAAATTCCCCAGTAAGTTGTATGATCTGCTGACATAATTTTGCCATTTCAGCGGTCTGTTTTTCTAATTTATAGAGATAAGCGCTTGCTTTTTTCTCCGAAAAATTGCGAAAAAGCAGCTTTACAATCTGGTTATAATTCACTCCAACTGAGCGAAACTGACCATACAGTGTAGTCAGTCGCATATAATAATCCATTGTAACCTTGTCCACTTTGATGGTCTTAATAGTCTTTTGAAAGATACAGGCAGTAATAAAATGCGCCATTACATTCATTTGTGATTGTTCAAAAAGAGAAAGAAAGCGGGCGTTTTCTTCAGCATTCAATGATATGGAATAACGGAAAACGGCAGGATCCTTTTTAGGATTACGCCCGGATTTTCTCAGTGGTCTGTTATTGCTTTGGTCCATAAAAATCCAATTATAATATTATAAAACATCGACTTTGGAGAATGTTTTCCAGCTCTCGGCAGAGCAAGTTGTTTTGAGCAGCGGAATTCATTTCCAGCAGCTCAAAACACAACTTGCTCCTTTCGGGTGAAAGGAAAATCCGCCCTTCGGGACGGATTAATGTTAGCAGGGAAAAACGGCTTGAGGCCGTTCCGGTTGCCACCCACAAATTGCTTTGAGCTTTTAATCAATTCAACAGATTAAAGCCTTTACAAAGTAAAGCCTAGATAATGGAATCATTACAGAATGTATCACAGCCAAAGAGTACCACCTAAAGACAATTTAGGACAGATTGATATTAGCAGTTATGTATCATCATTTCTTTGTGCAAGCATTCTTAGTGCTATATGTACCAACGCAATTTTGTAGCTACATCAATACATAGAATGGTCGTTAAGGACATGAAATCATACATATTCAAATCTCTAAATAAAAATGCACAGAATTATGAAGAGATGTATTTGAATATATGGTTTTCTATGCGTGGAAATATAATTATAAAGTGATACCGATATAAATAGTCACTGACTTATGAAAATGAAACTGTATGCAGATAATTTTCTAAGAAGATATATAAATATATGCAGTGCTATATAGATACTATTATGTATATATCTGATGATAAAAAACAATGTAAATGAATATGTAATTAAAAACAGTTATACAAATGAAAACAAAACACAGAACAATATTTGTTGCTTTTTCTTCTCAAAAGGGAGGTGTTGGTAAAAGTACATTTACAGCAATTGCCGCCAGTATTCTACACTACAGACTCGGTTATAATGTAGCCGTATTTGATTGTGACTTTCCACAATACAGTTTGATAAAAATGCGTACTCGTGATATGACTACAGTCATGGAAAACGATGTATTCAAGCGGATAGCTTATAAGCAGTTCACAACCATAAACAAAAAGGCTTACCCTATTATGAAGCATAAGGCCGAAGGTCTGCTGGAAGCTGCACATGACTTTGCAGTGTCGTCGACAGTACCAATTGATGTTATCTTTTTTGACCTTCCAGGAACAGTGAATACCCCTGGGATTTTAAAAGCATTGGCAGGAATGCACCATATTTTCACACCTATTACCGCTGACCGTCTGGTCATGGAAAGTACACTCGTTTTTACTCAGTTGATGACTGACGTTATCATGAAAAAAGGAGAAACATCCATAGAAAATATCAGCCTATTCTGGAATCAGGTGGATGGACGCGAACGCTCACCTTTATATGATATCTACAACGAGCTCATCAGCAATCTCGGACTAAGCATTATGCACTCCCAGATTATGAATAGCATGCGTTTTCGCAAAGAAAGTGAAGCCGATGCTAAGACCGTTTTTCGCTCTACCATATTACCTCCAGACGAGCGACTGATGAAAGCCTGTCGATTAGACCAGTTTATGACTGAGTTTTTAAGAACACTTCAATTATAATTCTATGCAAAAAGATGATAAAGTAAAAGTTACGCCTGAAATCGACGAAGAGCTGATGATGGCTATAATGGAGGATGGCGTGAAAAAGGAAGGTATGCAAATTCCAGATGAAAAAGCAAAAAAGCCAGAAAAAGTAAAAGTGATAATCAAAGAGCGAAGTAAAGTAAAAAAGATAAATGAAACGGATTATGAAAAAATATTTTTCAAGAGAGCTGAGACCAATGCCCGAAATGGAAAATCAGTTTACATACGTCCTGATTTTCACGAAAAAATGTCCCGTATAGTACAGGTTATCGGTGAAGATAAAATAACCATTTACGCCTATCTGGATAATTTGTTAGAATACCATTTTCTAGAGTTTGGAGAACAGATTACTAAGAGTTATAATGATAAGCATAAACCAATTTTTTAGCTATGGAAATAGTGATTGTTATATGTCTGCTGATTGTAATTGTCCTTTTATCAAAGGACAAGATTGTCATAAAAAAGGTGGTTTCAAAACAAGAGCAGCCTCCATTCGTAAATCTTAATATGCCTGAAATAATGGGCATTCCCAAACCAAAGAAAAGACTTTCAATGCCAAGTATTGCCTCCAATAGCCAAAACGAAGAGTCGATAAAGAAGATTGATAATTTTGAATCAGAAATTGAAGAAAACGATTTTGATATAGAAATTCCGCAGGAAGAACTAGATGAAGTTTTCAGAAATATGCCTGATTTTGAGGAAGAGGAAGAAGAATGGAACAGGTATGGAATATCCGGTGGGAATTACGGTTTTGCTCAAGGGGTTACCTTTGAAGAGCTAAGCTCCGTGGGGATGCTGCTACAAAAAGAAAAATTGGAGCAATCTCAAAAGGAAACAACGGTCGCTATTGTTCAGAAAATACAGGGAACCGAATTATTCAGTCTGTTGGAAAATTCCATGGAAAGTGCCTCCCGTAAAATAGCTGAGCTATTGGACGGGAGTCTTTCTACTGAAACAGATGCTGGTTCTTCCACTTTGCGGAAAAATGATTTGGAGGAGTTTGATATTGGTGAGTTTATGTGAAAACTGCTGGAGCAAACTATACGTTTATTTCTTTAAACCTAATTTCGAAGTTTCTGTAAATAGCAGAGAATTTACTATTTGAGAAAAAATCCTCTCCATCGGCAAGTATAAAGAGATTTCCTAAATCTCTGATTCTCCTTTGAGAGTTATCCATTATTTGGGTTACCAAAATGAGCTTATAAAAGTTCCCTTCCTTATGGGCCTTTTCGATCTCATTTTTTGTAATCTCAAATGTATCATAAATGTCACCTTTACCTTTTACTTCAACGAAATATTTGTTGCCTTCACTGTCTAAATATTCAATATCATAACCTAGACCATCTTGCCCCTCTGGATTATAACCTGAATGTGTTCGGTAAATCTTACTTGCGTATTTTGAAACCCAAGTAACTTCATCATACATAGTTTTTAGCTTTTCAAAAACAACCATTTCTGCAATTAAACCTAACCGCTTTTTGAATTGATCATTTGCACCTCCATCAAATCTCCTCCCATTTCCTGCTGAACTATTTCCATTTCCAGAGGTAACATCAACGTTTTGAGTTGAAACTTCCTCTATCTCTGTATCAGTTTGGTTACTGAATTCATTTAGAAAATCTTCTAATTCTGATTCACTATCTACTGTATTATTTCCTTTTTTCAAAGTGGACAACCAATCTTTAAAACTATTTCTCAATGAATCTACCTCATTGAAATACAATAAACTTCTCACTTTGTTATCAGCCAGAAAAGTATCAAGGTTTTCATCTGTAAAGTCCACGGAAGCCAATTTATTTTCTAATAGTTTACGGTTCATTGAGTAAATCACAATAGGGTCAAAATGATTAAAATCATTATTTAAATCACTTAGTTTAATTTCCAGAAAAGGAAATTCACTCAATAGCGATTCTAAAAAGAATTGCTCAACATCAAGTTCAAGTGTATTTAAAGGAATCAAAAATTTAAAATTTATTTTAAAATTATCGAGGTGGTTTTGGTAAAGGCATTTTTCCTCCTTAATTTGTTTACTAAGATGGTCATGTAATAAAGCATTAAAGCCTCTCTCAAATTTATTTTTTATTTTCAACAATCTGTTCTGGTATGTATTTCTAAAATCAATCTTTGGAAAAATGAATTTATTGACATCATCTAAAGTAATTGAAAGCAAGCCTAGAAAATTTGTAAGGACACGAATGTTTGAACTTTTACTAGTCTCGGTAAAAACAAATTTATTTTCAATTTCCTGAATAATTGCCAATTCAATTTCAAGTATAGCAGATAATTTTTTTAAATTTATTTGGTTTTCGATGAACAAATTTTCTCTGGTCTGTATTTTTTTTGCTGATAGAATAGCTTCCCAGAATTTCTGGTTTGGTGTAAAAATAAAATCATTCAACTTATCACGGATTTCATTAATCCGTTCTTCCGTTATATCATAACTCTTAAGGTAATCGTGCTTGTTATTAGTATTTAAAAAATTAAGTAAATTAGCAGTGAAATTGCGCAAGTCACGATCTAAAATGTTGATGAAAAATTCATTTACTGCTTCAGCAATCTGTTTGTTTTGATTCATTGAACTATGACGAGGTCCCAAATGAATATTGAAATCAGAATCGATAAAATGACTTACTGGGATTAGCATTTTTGGCGAATTGCCAACAGAAATTTCAACTTCTAAATTTTCCTTTTCGAGCACTCTAACGGCTTTAATTTTACCAAAATGTTTACTAATCGCATCGCCAAGGTGTGATTCTAGCAATGCGACAAATTCAGGTAGCAATCCATAAAAAGATACTAAAGTGTGTGTTCTAACAATTTCTGTATCAACAATTTCTTTTTCAATAGACCTTGAAAATCTTTTTCCGATTTTTCCGGCAATCTTCCCAAAGGTATTTTTATCTCTGTTAGTGAAATGTGGCTGAACTTCTTTTTTAATTCCAATCGGAAGCAAATCATAACCCGGTTTGTCATCGATGTAAAATATTTGATGTGCAACACTCCAGCGTGGTGTTTTTGTTGTTTCATCAATACTTAGAAAGTTTATTTCTTCTAATTGATCAATAGTGTCTTCTATTACAGGATTTGTATCGTAGAAATCAACAAGCTTACCAAGAATACGATTATAGAAATTTATAAAATCTTTTCCATCTGGAATCACTGTTTTATACCTTACGAAAATATTATTTAGAAGTTTTTTAAAATTATCAATTGAATTACCATTGAGATGAACTAATTCTATTTCCCTAATAAAGTCTTTTCCTAAACCATAATCCATTGGTAATAGCCTTAAAAAATTTCTTACTACCTGATTGTGTGCTTGGCTGAAATCAAAATGATTTATACCAACAACTTCATTGACTGAATATCTCTCATCTTCTCCCTGAAAACATATCCATTTTTCATTTGAGAGAACTTCCACGAATTGGCTAAATTTTACTGATGTTTCTTTATTTACACTTCTCCAATTACTAGTATTACTGGAATACAGTAATTTTGGAAGTAAATCATTTTGAATAAAGGACTGATATGTAATCCAATTATTTATAATCATGCTCGTAAACCAAGTGTTGTAATAAACTGGCATATCTAAAACACGATCATTAAAAACGTAAAAAGGTCGTGCTGAAAGACCAGAAAAATTTTGTATTTTACGATCTCTTTTTTCCTTAGTTTTAATCACTATGTTTTTTGTTATTACATAGATGGCGGGAATCTGCCACACACCAAACTTCTTTAAAAATTCAGTAGTAAGATTTATTTCATTTTGTTTACTTTTCCATACTAAAACAGAGTCATCAACAAAATTCCCATCAGGATAAAGCTGTTTCAGGTTTTCACTTTCAAAATATATGGGATTGGTAAGTGGAGATAGCCATTTTCCACTACCTTTTACAGGTAGAATAATCTTTTCCCTAATTTCTAAGTCTGATTTTGCATCTAGGTCGTTGATATTATAAAGTGCATTCAGTAAATCAATATTTGGGACAGAGCTCTTGTTAAACAGTTTTAGCAGGCGTCTTACAAGTTCATAAGTATTAAACTCAGTGATACCAGTACGGCTTTTTCCTTCTCTAAAATCACTTATGACTATATCCTTATGTATAAAGTGGATTTGTTTTTGAATACTATTTGCCAATTCGATTGGTCTTTGCTTACTCCCTTTTCCTCTATAAAAAACGTCTTCTTCGCTAGAAACCAACTGCCAATTGTTAGTAAGTAAAACTTTTTTTCCTGTCAGGTCTAACCCTTGGTGCTTGCTTACGTAATTGTAAAGATTTTGAAAGAACTTTACTTTCTTTTGCTTTAACTGCCGCTTGCATTCACTTTCAATTTGGTTGGCGATATCATCATAATGTAAATAAGTGATTTCAAATTCATCGCATAGCCAATCTTTTACTTCCTTGTCATCTGTATAGATCAACGTTTTATCTCCTAAATTCCCATCGGGGAAAAGCCCTTTGTCGAACCCATCTGCAACCATTATTTCTGATGGACGAAAATATCTTTTTGTTCGGCTATCATAAATAAATTTTTGTGTTTTCAGTTCAGCTACCACGCTGTCGTACAATATTTCTAATTTTGCGTCATTGTTCCTTTTGAAACAAAGTACTCTATTGGTATTAATTTTAGTAGATTTGAGTTTGGTAAGCATTTCATTTCCAATATATTTACCAATTGAAAAAAGCAGAAAGTCATTTAATTTTGATTCTCTTAAAGCTTTCCTTTCAGGGTTTACAATAAAATAGCTGTGAATAATAAAGCGAAAACCCGAAGTTATTTGCAAAGGATAAAAAAGGTACAGTTTTGCTTCTCCTATTGGTTCTATTTGTCCATTTTCTCCCTGCTTCAAAACAATACTTACATCAACAAAGGCACTATTGCTGAATATTTCTTTTTCTTTTCCCTCTAAAGACTGAATGACTTCCTGGGAAATTTCAATTTTATCAACTGGAGAATAGTATTTGTAATTGGTTATAGTGCTGTCATTCTGATGAACTTCAATCAGATTCTTTTTAGAGTTTTTATTAATTGAAAAACTTATAACATCCGTGTCAAACTCAAATTTTAATTTTTGGATATTACCTAGAAGAATTAATTGCTCAGCTTGAATTTTGGAAAAATCCGTAATGATTTTTTCTTCTGTAATCCCTTTTTTAAGAGGCATTGCTATTTTTGTAACAACGCCACTCTTAATTTCTACTTCGGAAAGCTTTTCATTATCAAAATGAGGAAAATAGAAAAGAGGAACATCTTCAAATTCCAATACTTCGTTTGTGTATTTTTTAATTGTGGTGCTTCTGTCGAAATAAACCGCACCGTGCTCAGTAATTATCTTGGGATTTTCAGTTACTTCCTTTATTGATTTAAATCCTATTCCTTTAAAACCTATATAATCTTGACTGTGCTTGGTACTTTTTCCTATTCTTGTGATTCCTTCAATTCCCTTTTGACTGAATCCAGCACCTGTATTTGATATGTAAAGTGTTTTATTAAGAATTGTGATAAAAATTTCTCCATCTATATTCAATTCCCTATTGGCGTCTCTTACATTTTGGATCAACTCAAAAAAATATCTTCCCTCATATGCCTGCTGTAAGTACTTTTCTGCTTGAGCAATATCACTTAATCCAGCAACTGGAGTATTATTTCTCTCGATAAATAATGTATCTAATATTCCTTTAAGGTTCATTCAAATTTGTATTTATGGATTACTTAAATGCGGGAGAAATTGAATGAAGTAATTTCATTGAATCGCCTGTTACAAACTTAAGCAAAAACTTGATTAAGTGCCTCTCTTAGCCAAATAACTCCTCTCAAAGACATGTCATTATTACGTCTTCTGTTCTCCAATAGATTTGCTTAAAACCTGAACAAAGCAGGAAAAAGTAATAATCTAATTCATTCAAATCATGGAGAAACTAACAAAAAAAAGAGGACTGTCGGGCCTTTTGTTGCTGTCAGCTTGTGTGGCTTTTGCTCAGGGCAACGGCACTGCGGGTATCAATGAAGCGACCCAGATGGTCACATCCTATTTCGATCCCGCCACACAACTTATTTATGCGATCGGAGCCGTAGTAGGACTAATCGGCGGCGTTAAAGTTTATAACAAATTCAGCAGCGGAGATCCCGATACCAGTAAGACAGCAGCAAGCTGGTTTGGTGCATGTATCTTCCTGATTGTAGCGGCTACCATTTTGCGTTCCTTCTTCCTTTAAAAATTGATATATGAACAATTACAATATCAATAAAGGTATCGGAAGAACAGTAGAATTTAAAGGACTCAAGGCGCAATATCTGTTCATCTTCGCTGGCGGATTACTCGGAACTCTTATTCTGGTCATGATACTTTACATGGCCGGGGTCAATTCCTATATCTGTCTGTTTCTCGGGACTGGTGGGGCTTCGCTGATTGTATGGCAGACCTTCTCCCTGAACAGAAGGTATGGAGAACACGGACTAATGAAAGTGAGTGCAAGAAAAAGGCATCCCCATTACATCATCTGTCGCAAGCCTGTACACCGCTACCTGAAGTTCACCAATAAATCCAGTGCCGTATGAGAAATGCAGCAAAAGCCACAACACTGGAAAGTAAGTTCCCACTACTGGCTGTTGAGAATAATTGTATCCTGTCAAAAGACGCAGACATTACTGCATGCTTTCAGGTGCATTTGCCAGAACTGTTCACGGTAGCTTCTGCCGAATACGTAGCCATTCATTCCGCCTGGCACAAAGCGATCAAGACCCTGCCTGATTTTACGGTGGTACACAAACAAGATTGGTACATTAAAGAGAGCTATGCACCTGATATGGAAGAAGACGACCAGAGTTTTTTGGCCAAGTCCTACCAGCGTCACTTCAATGAGCGTCCGTTTCTGAACCATTACTGCTATCTGTTCCTGACCAAAACTACCAAAGAAAGAATGCGGATGCAGAGCAATTTCTCATCGCTATGCAAAGGATCTTTGATACCAAAGGAAATCAGAGATAAGGAAGCGATCCATCGCTTTATGGAAGCTGTTGCTCAGTTTGAGCGTATCATCAACGATTGCGGATTTGTTAAACTGCAGCGCCTGAGCGAAGAAGATATTATTGGTGTGGAAGGAAAGCAGGGATTACTGGAACAGTACCTCACTTTGTCGCGAGAAGCCGGAACACCAATGCAGGACATCGCACTCGGAGGTGAAGAAGTCCGCATTGGAAATAAAAGGCTGTGCCTGCACACCTTGTCCGATACAGATGATTTGCCTGGAACGGTGTCGGCAGATACCCGTTACGAAAAACTGTCAACCGACCGCAGCGATTGCCGTTTGTCGTTTGCTGCCCCTGTGGGATTACTGCTCAGCTGCAATCATATTTACAACCAATACCTGTTTTTAGATAACAGCGATGAGAGCCTGCAAAAGTTTGAAAAGTCCGCACGAAACATGCATTCACTGGCTCGTTACAGCCGTGCCAATCAGATCAACAAGGAATGGATTGAGCGCTACCTGAACGAAGCACATTCTTTTGGATTGTCGTCCATCAGGGCGCACTTTAATATCATGGCGTGGTCAGACAATGCTGGCGAACTCAAACAGATAAAGAATGACAGCGGCAGCGCACTCGCTCTGATGGAATGCAAACCGCGCCACAACACTACCGATGTTGCCACATTGTATTGGGCGGGAATGCCTGGGAATGCAGCTGATTTTCCAAGTGAGGAAAGCTTTTACACGTTTATCGAACCGGCATTATGCTTCTTCACCGAAGAAACCAACTATCATAATTCAACGTCGCCGTTTGGCATCAAGATGGCAGACAGGCTCACCGGCAAACCCATCCATCTGGACATTTCAGATCTGCCCATGAAACGTGGTATCATCACCAACCGGAACAAGTTTATACTTGGTCCTTCAGGAAGTGGTAAATCTTTTTTTACCAACCACATGGTAAGACAATATTATGAGCAGGGCGCACATGTCCTGCTCGTAGATACCGGTAACTCGTATCAAGGATTGTGCGAACTAATTAAAGGCAAGACTAAAGGAGAAGACGGGGTCTATTTCACTTATACCGAAGACAATCCCATTGCCTTTAACCCTTTCTATACCGATGATGGAGTATTCGACATTGAAAAAAGAGAAAGTGTCAAGACCCTGATATTAACCTTGTGGAAACGTGATGATGAACCACCAGCCCGTTCAGAAGAGGTGGCGTTGTCCAACGCAGTAAGCGGTTATATCGAGTGTATCAAACAAAGTGACGTGTATCCTTCTTTCAATGGCTTTTATGAATACGTTCGGGGCGATTATCGCAAGGTGCTGGAAGAAAAACAGGTACGGGAAAAAGACTTTGACATTGCCAATTTTCTTAATGTACTCGAACCATATTACAAAGGTGGCGAGTATGATTACCTGCTTAATTCCGACAAACAGTTAGACCTGCTTTCCAAACGCTTTATCGTGTTTGAGATCGATGCCATCAAGGATCATAAAATCCTCTTCCCGATCGTGACCATCATCATTATGGAGGTATTCATTAACAAGATGAGAAGATTGAAAGGTATACGCAAACTCATCCTAATTGAAGAAGCCTGGAAAGCCATTGCCAAAGAAGGTATGGCAGAATACATTAAGTACCTTTTTAAGACTGTCCGCAAATTCTTTGGAGAAGCGATTGTAGTAACGCAGGAAGTAGATGATATCATCCAGTCGCCAATTGTCAAAGAAAGTATCATCAATAATTCCGACTGTAAAATCCTGCTCGACCAGCGCAAGTACATGAACAAGTTCGATGATATCCAGGCAATGCTCGGATTGACTGATAAAGAAAAGGCGCAGGTACTTTCCATTAACATGAACAATGATCCCTCACGGCTTTACAAGGAAGTGTGGATTGGTTTGGGCGGTACGCACTCTGCGGTATATGCCACAGAAGTCAGTCTCGAAGAATATCTCGCCTATACCACCGAAGAAACTGAAAAAATGGAAGTGATGCAACTCGCATCGGAATTAGATGGCAATGTGGAATTAGCCATCAAGCACATCGCAATGCAAAGGCGGGAAAAAATAAATCAGTAATAATTAACAATTAAAAATTTAGAAACAATGAAAAAGATTATGTATCTGGTGTGTACGGCACTCATGCTTGCCACCGCACCCTCAGTGAAAGCTCAATTTGTAGTTACCGATCCGGCAAATTTGGCTTCAGGAATTCTCAACAGTGCCAATGAAATTATACAGACTTCATCTACGGTATCCAATGTTATTAAAAATTTCAAGGAAGTGGAAAAGGTCTATAAACAAGGCAAAGAATATTACGACAAGCTAAAGGCGGTAAGCAATTTGGTGAAAGATGCACGCAAAGTACAGCAGACTGTACTACTAGTCGGCGATGTGTCGGAAATGTATGTACAGAATTTTGGCAAGATGATGAACGACCCCAACTTTTCTGCCCAGGAATTGGCAGCTATTGCCAATGGCTATTCAGCACTCCTCAATGAGAGTACTGAACTACTGAAAGAACTTAAACAGATTGTAAGCTCATCAAGTCTTTCCCTTAATGACAAAGAGCGTATGGATATTATTGACCGTGTCTACAAAGAAGTAAAAGAATACCACAGCCTTGTACGCTACTATACCAACAAGAATATCTCCATTAGCATTCTAAGGGCAAAGAAGCAGAACAATACCAAAAGAGTACTGGAACTCTATGGACCTTCAAACCAAAAATACTGGTAGGCTATGGAATTTAATAACCTTCACGAAGTCCTGCGCTCCCTTTATGATGAGATGCTCCCACTGTCCGCCGATATGGCGGCAGTGTCCAAAGGTTTGGCTGGTCTGGGAGCCTTGTTCTATGTAGCTATTAAGGTATGGCAGGCCCTCAGCCGGGCAGAGCCTATTGATATGTACCCTTTGCTACGTCCGTTTGCATTAGGCCTTTGCATCATGTTTTTCCCGACGGTGGTACTGGGAACCATCAATGCAGTCCTAAGCCCGGTGGTTACAGGAACCCATTCCATACTCGAAGACCAAGTACTTGACCTGAACGATTTACAGGCAAAAAAAGACCAGCTGGACAGGGAGGCGATGCTTCGCGACCCTGAAACTGCCTATTTGGTATCGAACGAAGAGTTTGATAAAAAACTGGAGGAATTGGGCTGGTCGCCTACCGATGTTGGAACAATGGCAGGAATGTATATGGACAGACAGGCTTACAAGATAGAGAAAGCAATAAAGGAATGGTTTCGCAATTTGCTAGAAATACTTTTTCAGGCGGCGGCTTTGGTCATTGATACCATACGGACATTTTTTCTGATTGTCCTATCCATACTTGGACCGATAGCCTTTGCCATATCGGTATGGGACGGCTTTCAATCTACGCTCACACAGTGGCTCACCCGATATGTCAGCGTGTATTTATGGCTTCCAGTTGCTGACCTCTTCAGCTCAATGCTTGCCAAGATTCAATCCCTGATTATTGAGAGGGATATTGAAATGCTTGCCGATCCTACATTCATCCCCGATACTTCAAATACAGTCTATATCATCTTTATGATTATCGGCATTGTGGGATATTTCACCATTCCGACGGTGACAGGCTGGATTATTCAGGCTGGCGGGGCAGGAAACTTCACCCGTAATGTCAACCAGACAGCAATGAAATCTGGCAATATCGCCGGGGCCGGAGCCGGTTCAGCAGTTGGAAATATCGGTGGCAGGCTAGTAAACAATTAATCACTGAGAAAAATGGAATTTAAAACACTAAGAAATATCGAAAACAGTTTCAGGCAGATAAGATTGTACGCTATTGTGTTTGCTGTACTCTGCACAGGGATCACAGGATATGCCGTATGGCATTCCTACCGCTTTGCGGAACAGCAAAGGCAGAAAATTTATGTGCTGGACAATGGCAAATCATTGATGCTCGCACTCGCACAGGATGCCTCCATTAACCGTCCAGTGGAAGCCCGTGAACACGTAAGACGCTTCCACGAACTGTTCTTTACACTCGCTCCCGACAAGAATGCCATTGAAGGGAATATGAAGCGCGCATTCAACCTCGCTGATAAAAGCGCCTTTGATTATTACAAAGACCTTTCGGAGAAAGGGTATTTCAACCGCATCATATCGGGTAATGTGCAGCAACGCATCGAAATAGACAGTGTGGTCTGCAACTTCGAGACCTATCCTTACGCAGTACATACTTACGCCAAACAGTTCATCATCCGTTCCAGCAACGTAACAAGACGTAACCTGGTTACATCTTGTTTTCTGGTAAACTCTGTTCGTTCGGACAATAACCCGCAAGGCTTCAATATTGAAAAGTTCGCTGTGGTTGAGAATAAGGATATTGAAGTCATTGAACGCTAGAAATTAAAGGATATGAAACAGTTACTTGATTTAGAAACATTTGCAAAAAACCTAACAGATAAGGGATATGATGGATATTTCCATACGGAGAGCTGTTGTGCAGGTAAACTAAAGGATAGCATTAGTGGATTTTTGGAGGCTTGGAAAAATGGTAATGATGCTCCATTATTAGCAAATCATCTGCATTTATCTACCTACCTCGAATGGAATGGTGAAGACAAGCCAAAGGTTCAGTGCAATATGTGGGTAAGATATGAGAATGGGAAATTCAATTTAGAGGAAACAGAAATGTATATAACAAGAACAGACTGTTACGGACAATTATTGAAACAATCTAAACTGACAAATCTTACTGCAAGTTCGGTTCCGACCATAAAGGAAGCTATTGCCCAAGTATCTGAAAAAGCTACTGAAGATATTCCTCCCCGAAAAAGAGGGTTTAGAATGTGATAATCTATAATCATTAAAGTATGAAAAATTTAAGAACAAATATGAGCGAATGGTTTGACAGGCTGGATAAGCGATGGCAGGCACTCCCAGTAACGAAACAACACCGCTATACGCTTTACTTTTTTACAGGCTATGTGCTGCTAACCGTGGGGGTTATTTTTAAAGTAGGACTTGATATGGCAAAATCCAATAAGGACATGGAGATAAAGCATATTGAAAATCCTGCCCTAAAAAATAAAGAAAGTCCTGCAACAATACAGGACACTTTAATAACAATTCTAAAAAATAAGATTTATGAAGGAAAATGAAAAAAAGGTCAGCATTCTTGTTGAGGAAGGGGACCAAAACAAAACATCCAATCTATCAGATGATAAAAAAGGGATGCAGGAACGGATTAAAAAGCCACTGATATTCGTTTTAATGGGCATCGTGTTTTTAGGCTGTATGTACCTGATATTTAAACCGAGTTCAGATAAAAAGGAAATCGAAAACATCGGACTGAACGATGTCGTTCCCGAAGCGAGCGATGCAGGAATGCAGGCTGACAAACAAAAGGCCTACGAACAGGATATGTTGGAACAGAAAGATCAGGAAAAACGCAACGCCCTTACCACACTGTCCGACTATTGGAATGAGGACAGTTCATCCAATGATGCAACAGAAGTGCCAGCTGATGAAGAAGACCCAGGCAGTGGAACTGGTGGTGACAATGGAAAATCCGGCAACCCGGCACTAAACAGCTACCGCAATGCACAAAGTACATTGAGTTCTTTCTATCAGGACGATAATGACCAGACACAGGAGCTCCGTAAACAAGTGGACGAGTTAAAGGAAAAGCTGGCTGAAAAGGAAATACCTGCCGGTGTAACCGCAGCTGACCAACTGGCACTCATGGAGAAATCCTATCAGATGGCAGCCAAGTATCTTCCTTCAGGAACCAATACCAACGTTGGTGCAAATAGCAATAGTGTTAGTACCCTCACTCCTGTGGCTGCGCAGAAGGAATACTTTTCTGCATTCAGCCCAGTAAGAAAAAATACTGTATCATCCCTGTACCGTGAACCCAGCGACAGCACCTTTTTGGCCGACTGGAACCAAAACAGAAATCGCAGCTTTTATACCCCAGGTTCGGCACAGCAAGTAGTACAGCCAAAGAACAGCATCAAAGCCTGTATACAGGAAACACAGACCATTATTGGAGAAAGCATGGTACAGCTGCGTTTATTGGAGCCTGCTAAAACACCTAACAGTATCATTCCAAAGGGCACAATCATAACTGCTACTACTAAGATTCAGGCAGGGCGTTTACAGTTAAAGGTTACTTCCATAGAGCTGGACGGTAATATTATTCCTGTAGATATCACAATTTATGATCTTGATGGTCAGCAAGGTTTGTCAATGCCGTATTCACCTGAAATGAATGCCTTTACCGAAATGGCTGGCAATATGAGCCAGCAATCAGGAACAAGCCTGATGCTTACCCAATCAGCGGGACAGCAAATAGCCGCAGAGATGGGCAAAGGAGTGGTTCAGGGAATTTCGGGTTACTTCTCGAAAAAAGTTAGGACACCGAAAGTTACCCTAAAGGCTGGGCATCAATTGTTCCTGGTTTCTAAAAAATAAGAATTAATAGTAAACTTAAAATCAATTAAATAATGAAAAACCATTTTAAAACCTTTTGGGCTTTTGCCCTGATGATCGGTTCCTTCGTACCGGCTATGGCACAGGATACTGTAAAATCGCCACTTGCTTTAGGTAGCATCGAACCGTACCAAATGGAAGTCACTTACGACAAGACTTCCCATCTGATTTTTCCAACTGCTATCCGTTATGTGGATCTTGGAAGCGAATACCTGATTGCAGGAAAGGCTGATGATGCCGAAAATGTACTACGGATAAAAGCCTCGGTAAAAGAGTTTGAAACCGAAACCAATTTTTCGGTTATTACCGACGACGGCCATTTTTACAGCTTCAATGTGTATTACAGTTCCTGCCCACAGACGTTAAGTTATGACGTGAAGACAATGCAAAAGACTATAGACAAGTCCAGCGCAAATGATGTGCTTTTTGAAGAGTTGGGAAACAACCCGCCATTACTGGCTGGTCTGCTACTGGAAACCATCTACAAAATGGACAAACGTATTATAAAACATATCGGCGCTAAAAGTTTCGGTATACAGTTTATCCTGAAAGGCATTTACATCCATAATGGAAAATACTATTTCCATACGGAACTTCTCAACCGCACTAATGTTCCTTTCCAGATTGATTTTATCAATTTCAAGGTGGTGGATAAAAAGTTAGCCAAACGCACCGTAGTACAGGAAAGACTAATGATACCACTCCGTATTTACAAGCCGCTGGATGAGATTGGCGGAAAAGCAGTTGAACAAAATGTGTTCCTACTTGACCAGTTTACCATTGCCGATGACAAGGTACTGCAAATCGAAATTTTCGAGAAGAACGGCGGCAGACATCAAACACTTCAGGTGGAAAACTCGGATTTGATAAGAGCCCGACTGATAAATGCTATGCACCTAAAAATATAATAACCTCAATAAAAAATAATAAATGAAAAAATATCTATTGGCAGTGCTGTTTGTAGTAGCAAGCAGTACTATTGTACAGGCACAGAGAATGCTGCCCAAACAAAAAGGGCTTGAAATCAACACAGGAACCTTGTCCAGCGATAGTCCAGACAGGAATTATTACCTCAGCATAGGACTTACTGTAAATGGCAGAAATGGTAATTACCGTTTGTGGGCATTGGAATATACCCATCAATTTTCAACCTACAAAGAGCTGCGAATTCCTCAGGAAACGTATAGCATGGAAGCTGGCTACAGTTTTTACCTGTTTGGAGATATACGAAAAAATATTTCACTAAATGCAGGCATTACTGGGCTTATAGGTTATGAAACCATCAATCGTGGAAATGACATCCTATATGATGGCGCAAAGATTCTCAATGAAGAGAACTTTATCTATGGTGCGGGAGGAAAACTGTCTTTGGAAACCTATTTATCAGATCATTTTGTATTGCTGGTTCAGGCAAGGGCAAAAGTATTCTGGGGAACATCACTGGAACAGCTTCGACCATCAGCAGGTGTGGGTTTACGATATAACTTTTAAAAACAATAATTATGAAATCAGTATTCAATTACAAAAACATCGGTTTTACAGTACATTTTAAATCTCTATGGCTATTTTTTGCCGTCATGCTAAGCACAAGCCTTCTTTCATCATGTGGTAAGGAGGATTTGGAAATCAAAAAAGATTTTCCATTTGAAGTCAGTGTAATGCCGATCCCACAGGCAATTGCCAACGGTAATACCATTGAAATAAGGCTTGCGATTCAAAGAACTGATAAATATAGCGGTACCCAGTATTTTATCCGCTATTTTCAATATGATGGTCTGGGCCTGCTGCGATACGACCAACAGCATGCTTTTGTTCCTAATAATTTATATCTGGTACCAGCGGAGAAATTCCGGCTGTATTATACTTCGCAGTCCTTTGTGACACAGTCTTTCACTGTCTGGATTTCGGATACCTTTGGTAATGAGAAACAGTTGAGTTTTGAGTTAAACAGTGTAAACAGATAAAATTAGTAACGATTGCTATAAAGTAAATTGACCTGCTACAATACAGCAGGTCAATTTTTTACGATTTGTTTTTTAGGGATACTAGATCGGTAAAAGACAGTTTAACAGGCATAATCCCAATGGTGTTAAAGGTTTTATCAGCTATGAAAAATCCTTCAACACCATACTAACAACGTTTCTTTAATATATTCGGATTACCGCTCTATCCCCTTCTTTTCCCCATTGTACCTGCCATGTTCTACCGTCTATTTGGTCGAGCAGAATGAAATTATATATGTTTGTTGTTGGATAAAGAAAGAATCTACCATTCTTCTCTTCATCTTTATATACTAAGGAAATATCTGATAGTGTAGTCACAAACCTAGATTTGCTTTCTGTATTCCATTGAACTTGCCACATTTGTCCATTTCTTGTATCCAATTTGATAAATGTATACATATTCCGTGTAGAAAAAAGGCGGTACACAACATTACTGTCTGTAGAAATATTTTGCGTAGGCGCTCCATCAGTATTCTGAGCAAAAGCCGTAATTGATGCTAAACAAATAATTATAAAAAATACTATTCTTTTCATATTGTTTATTTATGTCTTTTTAAATGGTCAATATTCGCTTCCCTAATTGGACTCAGTTTTCTACTCACTAACGCATAATGTTCCGCCGCTTGGTGTAGTGGCGGTAATTTACCGCTTTGTTGTAAAGATATGTAAATTTCCGACTGAGTATTTTCCGGCTAAGGAAAATAAAACCAGCCATTGCGCAAAACTTTGTTATATGATGTGTTTATTCCAAACTTCCATAGCGTCTTCATAATCTGTACTATCAAAGTTTAAAATCTCGTTCATATACTTTAAAATCTCATTATAGAAAGCTTCAGTTTTATATACTAAATCAGAAAATTTGGTTGGAAATATTCCATTATCTTCCAACTCTTGATAGAATTCAAGAATACTTTTGAAAATTTCACTTCCATTTAAAGTAATGTTCTTTTCTCTAAGGTTTGGCATACTTTCGATATGGTTAGAAATATTTAAAATTATGTTTAACAATCTCAAAAATGGATGAGGATGAGAATAATTATTTATATAAATTTCAGCTTTATCTGAAAAATTAATTACATAATTAAGTAAGCAAGCTCCAAGTATTTTAATCGTGGCAGTGGCAGTTTTTTGATCTATCTCGTTGCCGAAAATTTTATCAATGTATTGTTGTAAATGTGTTGCAATTGCAATAGAGGCATAAGTGTCAGCATTTATTTCTAATTTATGCTTGACCAAATCATATTTATCATCAGTTTTTCTTTCTTGTAATTCAATCTCGTTTTTCTTTTTACAAAACTGAAACAAATGCGCTAATTCATGATAATATGTAAATTGTGTAGTTAGTTGAAAAGCTAAATAACTCATAGGATTGTCAAGCTTTTTAATTAAATCAGGGAACTTATTTTCTACAAATTCATTTAGTTTTTTGTTTTCTGAATAATTTGAAAGACAATTTTTCATTAAACCTAAATTAATTAAAATAACATTTTGCCCATTTACAAAACCTGCCTTCGCGTTTATTTCAAAAGAATTTGTGTATAAGAAAATGTTCGGAGAAATATTTTCTTTTTCAGAGTTAATGTCTAAATTTTCTCTACAAAATTTATATAACCCTTCAAAATGCTCTTCGATAGGTAATCCTCTAAAATCAAAGATATCAGCATTTTTTAGAATGTTGTTTTTCGTTGAGTTTTCTATTTCTAGGTCGTAGTTTTCTGGCATATCATATAACGTCCCGCTTCGCGAGGTTTGGGACTAAATTAAGATTTATTTTTCGGTTAAACACAAATTTTCGAAATACAAGACCAACTTTAAATTAAGTCTAAAACCCAAATCTTGCGAAACTGCCTGTTAGCGGCTGCCTTAACTATTCGTCATCTTCGAATGGATCATATTCCACATATTTTGGTTTTTTAAAATATGGATATTTAATATTTATGATTTTCTCATGTTCACCAGTATCTTCAAGAATCATAAATGTTTTATCAATGAACTTTCCGTTTAATACATCTTCAATTTGTTCAACAGTGTAAATCCTATATTTTGAATTATACATATATAATGTTGGTGTATTAACGATAAAAATCCCTTCAATTTTGTAATCACTAATGTCAATATTCGAAGATGGATACTTTTTATTAAAATGTTTATTCAGTTTCTCTTTGTTCTCTTCAAACCATTTTACTTTTCCGCTGATTGTTTCATTGTATGATTTAGTGCTTTTTGAACCTTTAGAGAAAACGTTAAAATCATTTTTTTGATTAACTGTATCATAGCGTGCAACCAAATGTTTGCAATCAGCAATGAAAACTGTTTTGGTTTTTGGAGAAATTATGATGAAATCTATTTCGCCCAAACCTTGAACATCTATGTTAAAAAAAGTATTATCATGATTAATTTTTTTTACGTTTCTATCGTAAAATAATTTACTATTATTTAGACGTTTTTCTACTTCATCATCTAACCATTTATCGTGTGCATCTTCTTTACTATGTACATATTTTTTAAAGCATTTATTTTCTAACCATTCTATAGGTGCTTTACCCCAAGGAATTGCATTTGAAGAGAGTTGTATAAATGTCTCTGACCAAGCATTCTTGCCAAAATGAGCATAATCCTGTCCATCAATATTCCAAACAATTATTGGTTTGTAGATATATCGATTAAGGTTATATGGTTTACAAGCTAAATTCAATAAAGTCATTTTATTATTTTTATCAAGTGTCAAGCCTCGAAAAAACTGTTCCGCTGTTTCAATTGGAACTTTACAAAAATGGTTTAAATTAAATGGAAGTGTTGGCAGACCAACTCCAACAATCTGACCGCCTTGAGGTTTTAGTTGCTCGTGTATTGTTGCAACTAATGTTCTCACTTCATCATATTTAATATTGAAACATTCTTCAATTGCTTTTTTTAAGTCTTCAAATCCTGCCAAGTCACTATCGTCAACCACTGTTTTAGTAAATTGTCCATTTAATTCTTGAGCTATATCTTTAAAAATAAACTCATAATGATGTCTACGGCTAAAAGTATATTCATCATTTTCATCAAACTTAATTTCTGCTAAATCTTCAATCATTGATTGTTCAGCATATAAACCCACACATGTTAAAATCATTTCTCCAAGAAAAAGCAATTCATCTATTTTGGGTGTAACTCTTTTAAGATAGTCGTTGTTTTTTGTTTCACCATTTATCATTTTTACATCACAACCAGTTTCAAGAATGAACTTTAAAATTCTTCGATATCCTGCTATATATGTCCAATCTATTTCTCCTGATAATTTTTCATCATTGTGTTTATATACAAACTCGGTCACATCTTCATGGAAAGTAAAGATGTCTTGATAAAATCTAACAGAAGTTTCTTTATGACATATTGAATTGAATTCTTTGATGTAATAATCTATACTCATTGTCAGAATCTCGCGAATCTGACTTTCATCGAATGGCCCTTTTCCAAATTTTCCTATGATTAAAACAGATAACGCTGTTCTAAACTTCTTTTCAACGTACTTCTCTCCTTTACAAATGAGGTATTGTCCTTTCAGTTTGTGTATCTTCATGATTAAGGTTGATAAAGGTTGCCTCTAACTTGTTTATAGTGATGACTAGCTCATCATAATACACCTGCTATTAGGTAGATTGTGATGATAAATCCTGTTTTTATCATCGTATATCTTTCAAATATAATAAATTATAAACCAGTTTTTTGGACTTATAACAAAATAATAAAATCGCTATTGCTGGGAATCAACTTGAAGGAAAGTTAAATTTATCCTATGAATGAAGTAAAACAAAAATTGACTTAAAAGAACAATAAAAAGGATACCTCCAAAGCGACCTTCTTTTGCTTCTTTTCTTTGGTCGCCTGACATAAGAAAGAAAAGAAGTCGCAGAATTTATTTATTAGGGATATGTATCCCTGTGAAGGACGACAACTTCTTTGGTAAAATATAAGAGACGAGTTTATGAATCGGCATATATTTTTGGCAAAGTGGTTGCACCACTTAAATGCAAAAAGACTGTCCCGACCATCGGAAGGGTTTGTCTTTTTGCCGCCCGATTTTTAGGGTCAGGCAACTGGAATGGGCTGTGAACGGAAATCTTTCAGATTGAGAAAAAATCCCCTGTTCTCCGTCATGCCATAACGGAACAAGCTCCATAGAAGGGAGCATCCCATTTGAGCGAGTGCTGAATTAATAAACAATTCCTGTTTTTCCAATGCTTCAGCAAGGGAACAGCTTGGCGTGTCGTCCTCTTGTTCGGACTGTTTTAACAGTTCTCCAAATTCTTCGGTAACAAATGGCAGGCTTGCCACCGTTTCATACTTCTCAGAATGGGGTTGCTTTATTTCCCCGATAGTGGATAGGATAACCTGTCCTGTATGCTGGCTGTTCCCAAAGTCCAGCCAATATTTTGGTGCGTCCCTATGGTGTTTTCGGTTGTTTTGCAGGTTCAAAATATCCGCAATAGCAAAGCGGGACTTTACACTGTCTACACAGGAAATGTAAAGAGTTGCTTCTGCACTTTTGGGCAATCTTCCCAAATCATCTTTTTCAAATTTAACTGTTTCCGCTTTCCAATTCGTACCCATAAAACGATTTGCACGGTTTATGAGTGCAACGGATTTGTACAATGCGACCTCACATTCTGCAAAACGCTGTCTGCCCAAATTGGCACTCGTTACAATATCATCATCCCAAAGGCGAACGGATACCCCTGCGTGTCCGAGTTCAACTAGACTGTGGTTCATTTCCATTAAAGCGGTCAGAACTTTTGAGCCTGTACCACCTGCACCGATTATGTTTACGGTAATAGGGTTTGTCGAATTTATCAGGTAAATATCCGTAAAATGTATTTTTGTTTTCTCGGTATTCATCACAATAGATTTTTAAGTGTTTTGTTATTTTTCTTCAATACTTCTTTGGGAAAGGTTTTTCCTGTCCCAATAAGGTCTTTCCAAAGATTTACGCAATTACCTTTTATTGGACTGTTCTGCCCCAATAAATGACTGAAATAACTGTTGAAAAAATAGTTTTCCCAAGCTTGTGTAAATTCCTCTACCGAAGCGGAGTTTTTGATGTTGATATTGACAGAACCCATGCATACTTTGCCGTCCTCATAGATGTTGAAAAAAGGTGCGAAATACAATGGCGTTTTCTCTGTCGGTCTTCTATCACTTGTGAGTGCAAATAGCCAAAGACTGTTTTTGTTGGCATACCAAACCATAGGAGGTACATACGCTATACCACTCGGAATGTCCAGACCGTTCACAAAATACAGCTGTCGCCTCTGTGCTTTGGTGTACCATAATACCGCACCTTTATCAATATTGGGATTAATATGCAGAATGTTGGTTGGCAAAATCCCATTGGATTTTAAAAAGGCTTTATCCTTGTTCTTTTCGGTCTGCAGTGACTTTGCCAATGCATTGGCTTCCCGTTCTGTTAATGGATGAGCATTAATAGGACTGCCGTTTTTGTCCATATCAAAATGCTCCACATATACATCGTTATCCGTTCCTTTGGCTTCATAGAAAACCAAAGCGGATTTTGGGTGGTACAAAGTCCCAAAACTTGCGGTTATATCGTTTGTGTTTTTCATTTTCTTGTTGTTTCATAGTTATACAATAGACTGCACATATCGTCCAATAGGGCAAATAATCTGTTCTCAAAATCAAGACTGGTATTTGTTACGTCTTTGCCGTCAAAGCATTTGCAAATGGTAGGTTCCTGCATTGCTCCGTACTCGTTAAACTCGTTGTTTATGGTGTCGGAAATACTCTCGTACAACCATCCTTTGGTGTGCGATATAAAGGAAATGTACTTTTCCATACCGATAGTTTCGTTTTCGTCCTCTTCATTGTCGGGGTCATCCTTTATTTGTGCGTTTCGGAAAATGCTTGCGTTTGGGTATTGTGTATATAACGCAAAGGCTTTGGAAGTTAACTGCTGGCAATCGTGGTCGAATGTATCACGACTTTTAAAAGCATTTAAACGTTGTTCAAAAACCTGTAAATTGATACGGTTAAAAATCTTCTGTTCTATGCAATCCCCAATCAATTCCGCTTTACTAAATTCAAGTTGATACGTTTCTGCTTCGTCTGTTTCATCATCCTGTTCCACCCAGTCCTTGTGCATTTCGTACATCCAATACAGATAACTGTCTTCTTGTCTGAAATAAGGGATGTCCGCAATGTGGTACAAGTAAGAGCAAACGGAAATGAGCAGTTGGGCATTTTTTTTCCGCTTGGGGTCGTGTAACATCTGATACAACGGTTCAATCGGAATATAATACAGGGTCGTACCTGTATTGTATTTTTCCTCACTGATAAAATAGGTTTTCTTACTGTCCTGTAACAAACGTATTTCCTGCCAGTTTAAAACACGCTGTTTTAGCTTTTCCTCCATATCCCATATAGCTAGTGCCATATTGTAGGGATAGTCAAATTGATTTGTCTTCATTGGTTCAATCTTGTAATGCTCGGCAAGTTGGAATAGGGAGTTATAAAAATCCTTTTCCGTTTTTGCTATTTTCTCACAAGCCTGTACCGTTTTACTTTCTTTGAGTTTAGGCAGGAAAGAAGTCTTTAGAAAACCATCGGAAGCATTGCTGTTGGCACTGATTTGCGTTTGTCTTTCTGTATCTCGTTTGCATCTTTGGGTCTTTGCATCCAATGGACGAACTCGCTGAGCTGTTGGTACAACTGTCTTTGTCCTTTTTGTTCGGGCGGGCTGATTGTTCCCGATATAATGTGTTTGTGCATAATTCATCGCTTTAATATTTTGGTTTAACCTTTAGTACCCATTACGCTCTCAAATCGGTATTCGACCGCATCGTCCCTGATGGCGGGTGCAGATATTTTGGCGGTAGTCAAAATGGGGTATGTATTGGCATAAAAATTCAATACCGCTTCCACGCTCCAACGTGGTTCGGGGTCGGTCAGTCTAATGTCCTGCCCCTTGTCTTTGAGTACAAACACTCGTTCCAATTGTGTTGCTAATAACATGATTTCTAATTTAACGGTTATACATTCTGTTGCTGTTCCGTTCCAAAAAGGCTTGGGGCGGAAAACTTGTCGGATAGTTCCGTTTTGCGTCTGCGTATCTCGTCAGCCTTTTCGGGAAACTCTGTTATTTCGGGTACTTTCATCCATGCATCACGGAATTTGCCTTCTTTCTCCAATTCTTCCGCCTTTGCCATGCCGTCTTTAAACTTCTTGTCTTTGGCTTCCTGTTCTTTCTTCTTACCGTCGGCTTTTTCTTTCTCCATTGCGGATTGCTTTTTAGCTTCCTCCAATTGCTTCATAAATCCCTCCATATCCACCATTAAGCCCGAAGCGGTCAGTATAGGCGTTGTTATCTTCCCAAAAAAACCGTTGTCCAGTTCTTCTGCTGTTCCCCGAAGATTAAGGGGCGGTATGATATTCTTTGCGTTATCTCCGCATTGTTCGTTTTGGAGCATAACCGATACAATAAGGGTGTTTTCTGCTCCCTTTGCTATGGTCAGGTGTAAATCTCCTTGTATATCCATCTGTGCTATCTGATTGAAAAAATTTGTGTCCATCGTGCTAAAAATTTAATTGTCCATTTTATCTAATGCCTTCACATCCGAAAGTTTTTAAAGGCTACCACCATTTAAGACGGTAGCCTATGGTTATTTAATTAAGGTTTAAGATTTCTGCTCCGTCTGTTGCAAAAGAGGTACATAGTTCAAAAGCCTTTTGGGACTTTAGCTGTGCCGTACCGCCCATTACAATACTCTGTAGCTTGGCTTCATTATCTTTGTAACTGCGTACATTCTGATAGTAGCCTGTCACAGCATTGTATGCCCCAAACAATGTGCCTTTTGTAGTGTCCATCTGCTGAGTATCACTTACCATAGCGTAAGCAAACGCATCTTCCACCGTGTTTTTGAAGAGAGTGGAAACTTCATCATCTGCACCTTTTTTGAGTAAATCAAAAGTTTCCTTGTTTGGACATAGCGCCAATTGGATTAGCTTTCTTACCTCTTTGTCTGTTACCTTTACTTTTGCCCATTCATTGAATATGCCCTCTAACTGACTGCTCAATGTGTTCGCCAATCCCATAATCTTGTGAGCGTTCTCAATACGCTGTTTTGCTCCCGAAGTGTGTTTGATACGCACTACATTAGTCATACTTCGTAAGGAAGCATTAAGGGTGTTTTGGCATACGATACGGATAGGCGTAAAAGCGGCGGTGATACTTCCACTTCCATCGTGCGAAGTGGTCAGGAAAATGTATTTTTCGGTTACATCATTGCCATTTCCAACTCGGATATAGTCGGGTAGTTTGGCTGTGATAAATATGCGTTCCCCATTACCCAGCGCTCCTGCGGTTTCATATAGTATTCCCTCTCCACCGCCTACAATGGCATCAAAGAAGTTAAATGCTTCACGGTTCTGCACGATATGATAGTCTTTGCCTACCACTCCCAATACTGCATTGTTATCTGTGCGTATATTGGCAAAATAGTTAGGGACTTCCAATTCGTTACTACCTATCTCGATACTGTCAGCCGTTTGAATAATACCCGAACCTTTGGTAAATAGCGGACTTTTAACGACTTCATAATCTAACCCTGCAAATTTTATAGCTTCCTCGCTTGTTGGGTATTGCTCTACAATTTGCCCTAGTCCGTGCCACGCTTTTTCCTTTACGCTAAAGAATGAATAACCTCCTGTTTCGCTGTTAAAATTGATATTATGTGCCATGATTTTAAAATTTTAAATTATTTAGGTGCTCGTTGTTAAAATGGTAGGTCGTCCTTTGTTTCGTCATTATTGTTTCCTGTAGAAGCCTGTAACGCTTCGGCTTTTTTACCGCCCCCGTGCAGTTTGATTTGCGAGGTGTTGAAGTTCAGTCCTGCGTGGGGTTGTCCGTCACTGCCTTTCCACGCTCTTGCGCTCACTTTACCTGTCAGTTCTACCACCGTACCTTTTGTGAGTATCTGCGCTACTTTTGGACTAAGCCAATAGGCGCAGTCGAAGTACGTTGTCTGCTCTATGCGTTCGCCCGCCTTGTTTCTGTAGCTGTCGTTGATGGCTACCGAAAAGTTTACTACTGTTTTGCTGTTCGACACGTTGCGTACCTGCGCATCCGCTGTCACTCTTCCTGTGATGTTCATAATTTCTAAGATTTTTAGTGATTATTTTTTTTGAAATTTTATTCGGCAATGAGAGGAGGTGCTGTTTTGTTTCATCAAATCCATTTTTAATATTTTACTTTTCATTGCTGACATTTTTTTTATTCGTCTAAAGAGCCGGAGTATGCTATGTTTCGTTTCGGGAGCATAAAAAGGTTAGTGTTTAGCAATAGCAAGGTTTTGACAAAAAATACAACCCGGATGGGTGGAGATTTTTTGTCAAACCTGAAGGACCTGGCCTTGCTATTGCGTTAAGGACACGGAGTTACCTTTGCTGCTGAAATGAGACAAAAGCATACTGGTTATTGGATTTAAAAATGAGATGGAAGAATGAACTACAGGAGGGAATAAAGTTTGTAGATCAATACATGTAAATAGATGCAAGATGTAGTAGTAAATACGAAACAGTCAATTTTAATAACCACTAATCCTTGAATTAGTGTAACCCTACTTAATGTCTATCGAGATCTTGTAAGATTATTTTAGCACAGCATTTGTTAAAATTTTAGGTATCTTTGACTAGATAGTAACCTGATTTAAGAAAGTTTCCGTAATGAAGATTAAAACAATAGAAATAAGAAATTTTAGGCTATTAAAGAAGGTTGTTCTTAGCTTAGAAGATTACACTACCGTCGTGGTAGGTAGAAACAATTCTGGAAAAACCTCATTAACCGAGATTTTCCGAAGGCTGATAGGGGATAAAAACCCAACTTTTTCGCTTTTTGATTTCAGTATTTCTTCCATCGAAGGCTTTAAATCTGCATTGCAGAAAAAGCTAAGCGGCGCAAATGATCAAGAAATTCGAGCTGAGATTCCCTCAATTGAAATTAAGATCACAATTGAATATCCTATTGACGCTGAAGACTTGGGCACACTAAGTGATTTTATTATCGACCTCAACGTTGCAAGTAATACTGCCGTTATTTTGGTTCAATACACTTTGAAAGATGGCAAATTAGATAATTTATTTGAAGGAACTACTGACGATAGTGCTGAAAGTATTGCGGCATTTATTAAGTCATTACGAGAAAAAATTCCGAATCTTTTTGAAGCTAAAATATTTGCACAAGATCCAAATGATGAAACTAACGTTGCAACAATGGATCATACCAAATTTAAATCCGTAATTGGAGCAGGTTTCATCAATGCACAGCGTGGCCTTGATGATGTGACACATTCAGAAAAGGATGTGCTGGGCAAAGTCTTGTCGCAACTTTTTAAAACATCAAAATCGGATTCAGCACCTGAAGACATGAAAGAAAAGTCAGAGGCACTGCAAGTTATTATAGATGAAATTCAAGAAAAAGTTGATACAGATTTTAATGGAAAACTTGACAAGTTGCTTCCTGCGTTAGCTCTATTTGGCTATCCAGGTTTGGCCGACCCAAACTTAAGCACAGAAACTCGTCTCGATGTGTCAAACATCTTAGATAGTCACACCAAAATAAGATACAATCAGGGCGACAACCTATTCTTGCCAGAGACATATAACGGTCTTGGTTCTAGAAACCTTATCTATATTTTGTTTCAGCTATTTGAATTTTTTCGTCAATACCAAAGTAGACCGGTTAGCAATAGTCTAGACATAATCTTTATTGAAGAGCCTGAAGCACATTTACATCCACAGATGCAGCAGATATTTATTAAGAAGCTTTATGAAATTGCGGAAGAATTTTCAAATGTTTTAAATGAAGGAAAACCTTGGCCCGTCCAATTTGTTGTAACTACACACTCAACTCATATTGCCAACGAAGCGGAATTTGAAGCTATAAGATATTTTCTAACATCTAATAATGAACAAAGAGAAACAACAATAAAAGACCTGCGAAAAGAATTTCGCGCTGACGAACTGCAAGCCGACAAAGAATTTTTGCATAAATATTTAACTCTTACAAAATGTGATCTTTACTTTGCAGATAAGGCCATTTTGATTGAAGGTATAGCAGAGAGGCTAATGATGCCGTTGTTAATTAGCAAAAGTGACGCTTTAACGATGCAAGCCAAATTGGCTGTAAATCCTGTAACTGCCGTTGTTGCTGTCGAAAGTGATCCTGAAGCCGCGATTCCAACAGAAGACCAATCTTCTCTTCCAGATACACAGGAAGAAACTGCAAATAATATAGACACTCCCATCTCAAGCTCAACGCAGATGGTTCCTATTTCTACTGTAGAACCAAGCGGTGACGTTGCAATCCCTGAAAGCACTGTCCATACAGAAGACTTTCCTACATTAAGTACACAGTACATCAGCGTAATCGAAGTTGGCGGTGCCTATGCACACCATTTTTATAAATTTTTAGACTTTTTAGAACTCAGGTGCCTTGTCATCACAGATATTGATGCCGTTGTTTCCACAGTAAAGGACAGGAAAACTACATATCCAGGATCACTTGTATGTGAAGGATCGCATAGTTCAAATGCAGGAATAAAAAATTGGTTCGCTCCAGGTACAGCTGGCCATTACACAATGGCAAATTGCATAGCTAAAACACCTAATGAAAAAGTTTCAGGATCTCGACGGATCGCTTATCAAATCCCAGAGGATGGACTTGATGGATGCGGACGGAGTTTTGAAGAAGCTTTAATCTTAGCTAATCGGGAGCTATTTGCTGTAACAGGCTACTCAGTCGCTGAGATTGAAAAATTTGCTGACGATAATGCGCCGGACAACAAGAATAAGTCAGCATTTGCTCTAGAGTACGGATTAGAAAAAACGGATTGGAAAGCTCCAAAGTATATTGTCGAAGGCCTACAGTGGCTTGCACTCAAGCCCAACAAGCCAGCAGAAGATGTTGAGGAAGCAATTGTTGAACTTGTACAATAAAAAAGATGAAAGAAGAACAAACCAGTCCGGCAGAAAAAGCATCGCAAGAATGTTTAAAGCAAGTGCTCAAGGCGATTGATGAGCATCAAAATTTTCTTGTTGAAGCTGGTGCTGGTGCAGGAAAGACTTATACGCTCATTAAAGCACTAAAACATTTAATAGCAAAATATTCAGTAGAGTTTGAAAGAGCAAATAAGAAAATAGCTTGTATCACTTATACTAATGTTGCAAAAGATGAAATTAAATCTCGTACTGATAATCATCCAGTTATAATTGCCGATACAATTCATGCTTTTGCTTGGCAAGTTATGCAGGTTTTTCAAAAACCATTACGGGACAGAATATCTGCTCTAGGGGACAAATGGGTTGCAAGAATTGAAGAGGCCGGTGGTATTACTGACCAGAAAGTCATTTATAATTTGGGATATCCCAAAATTACTGAAACCGAGATTTTCTTGCATCATGACGATGTGATTAAACTCTTTACATCACTATTAGGCGACGTAAAATTTAGAAAGATATTCGCGAACAAATATCCAGTGCTGTTGATCGACGAATATCAAGATACTAACTTGTCATTAGCAAATACTTTGGTCGAGCATTTTATTGAAACCGAGCAAGGACCCTTGATTGGTTTTTTTGGAGACCACTGGCAAAAAATTTATGGTTCAAGCTCTTGCGGTCTGATACAAGCTTCAGATGGTAAATTACTTTCAATTGGAAAACAGGCTAATTTCAGATCGGACAAAAGCATTGTTGATGTGTTGAATAATATGCGGCCCGAATTACCTCAGCACGAACATGACCCAAATTCTGCTGGTGAAATCAGTGTTTATCATACAAATAACTTTACAGGAGTGCGACGCACCGGAGCCCACTGGAATGGTGATTTACCCGAAGATGTAGCGCATGAAAGGTTGGAAACACTGAAAGAACTCCTGAGGGTTTCGGGATGGAATATAGCTCCTGAAACTACAAAAATATTAATGTTGACAAACAATGTCCTTGCTTCTGAACAAGGATATCAAACTGTTAGTTCTGCATTTTCTGATTCAGATGATTACCTGAAAAAGAACAATGAATACATTTCCTTTTTGACCGACACGGTAGAGATAGGTGCTGAGGCGTTTATAGAAAAGCGTTATGGCTTAATGATAGAAGCATTTAGAATAAATACCAATCGAATTAGAAGACATAACGATAAGCAGGTCTGGCATGACGCTATGATTCAACTAAATGACGAACGTACCAATGGTACAATTGGCAGCGTTATAGATCTGCTTAAATTGACTTCAAAACCAAGGCTACCAAAGAAAATCGATGATCGTGAAAACCGCTTAGCGGTGGTTCGACTTCAGCCCGAAGCAGAGCGTAGTGAGGAGGATAAAAAATTTATAGCAAAATATGACGGTATACGAACAATTCCTTATCCTGAAATCGGAAATTTATCGAAATACATAGATGACAAAACCATATATTCCACAAAGCACGGAGTCAAAGGTGCTCAATTTGAAAACGTAATTGTTGTGTTTGGAAGGGGTTGGAATCATTATAATTGGAATCAGATGCTTGAGCATGTCCACTCTGGAAATATACCTGAAGCCAATCGTGATGCCTTTGAAAGAAACAGAAATCTTTTTTACGTTGCGTGTTCGAGACCTAAGCATCGTCTAAGCCTTTTGTTCACACAAGAACTATCAGCTAATGCAATTCAAGGATTACAGCGTTGGTTTGGTAAAATAGTACAACCCATTTAAGACCTATTTACGATAAAGGTAGATAAGCCACTAAAAAGTAAACCTTTTAAATCTATTTGCGAAGGAACGCATTTTTAAATGGTAAATAATTGAAAAACGAACTGAAGACCAAAAAAACAAAAAAATGTAATGTATAAATATTGATTACAAAAAAGCTAAATGAGCAACCAAACATAGATTCGATCACAGGTAAAAAAGAAATTCTTTTTATTGTTATATAGTGTTTTTAAAAATGTTATTATTCCTCAGTATTTTTTACCTCAAGATAATTTGTGAGTTTCTCGAATTCTATTTTCTTTATGTAGTTTTCCATATAATCATAGTCGATGTGTCCCTTTTTATTTATCGGAAATAATAATTTTTGTCTTAACATTCGGGTTTCATTAAACTTATATGCATATTGGAACTTGGACTTTTGGTTTAAAATACTTGTTTTTATGAACAGATATAAAAATTCATTTCCTTCTACTTCTTTTAGGCTTAATCTTTTTACATCATCTGAAAATATAGCTTTGTAAGGATGATAAAAATTTTCTACAACACTTCCGTTGTAGTTTACTCCTAAAACATTCGAATCTAAAGAAGAATTGACATTTGAAACAAAATTTGTAATCCCATTATTTGAATCAGATGCACCAATAAATGGGGTTTCACCCTTAAACATATCCGCTTTTGTGAGTCTTTTACCGGCCTTTATGTTAAAAACATCTTCAATAAAAAATTCTCCCCACTCTTTTTTATTAAGTGTTTCAACCTCCTTGAAATCTTTTACTTGTTCTAATTTTTTAGTTATGTAATTTTCAATTTGTCTATTTTTTTCATGCATTTTATCCTCTATATACTTTTCCATAAAAGCATAATCAGGTTTGCCTTTGGAATTTACAGGCAATAGGATTTTTTCTCTTTGAATTCTTTTGTCGTTTATTTCCCTATTAAAACCATACTTCTCATTTAGTCTTTTTGCAATACTTGATATAAATAAGTAAACGTTTTTACTAAAATTTTTATTCTCAAGTTTGGTAACGTGATCACTTGCTACAAATGAAAATGGCTGAAAAAAAGTTGCACCTACACTACCACTATTAGCAATTGTTAAACACTTTTCAAATTTTCTAACATTTTCTGTATTTCCTATAAAGCCATCAACACCATTATTTAATGCTGTTGATGAAATGTAAGGTTGAATACCTGCTTTGTGATCATCTTTTTTTAATCGTTTTCCTCTTTGAATACTTGGAAAAATTTCGTTTAAATTGAATTCACTCCACTTAATATCTTTTAAGTCCATTCTAATAAGATTATTAATTATCAAACAAATATTGTTTGCCTTGCAAAACCATATTTAATTCAAATGTTAGATAGTTTGCAATGGTCTTTTCAAAGTCATCTGCATTAGGAATTTCATCATTGAAATAGTAAAACGAATGTAACCATTCATCTTCAGGCTCAATAGTAGTTTTTACGCAAAATTTTGTTTCGGCTTCAATGCGGTTAAACCATACATCTAATAAATGCTGTTTTTTGTCTTTAGCGTGGATGGTCTCAACAAGACCTCTATGTTTTTGAACTTCAAATCCATCGTTTTCAAAGTTAATAAACTTTACTTTCTTGTCTTTGTAATGTGGAACACCTGCAGTAAAAACTGCAATACAGGGATTTGTTCCTACTCCATAGAACGTATTTTTATTTAGTGTAATCACCCCTTCCAGAGTGTGATGTTTTAAAATATTTTCTTTTATTGCCTGCTCTTCCTTAGTTTTACCTGTCATAGAAGATTGAGGTACAATTACAATTACTTTACCATCTTGTACGATAGAATTTAGTAAATGTTCAGTAAAATTAATCTCGTATAAATTCGTATTGTTTTTACTCCCCATTGAGTAAGGTGGATTCATCATTCCAATTGTACAACCTTTTTCCTGTAATAAGGACGAGTTAAATTTCAAAAAATCTTCTTGTTCAAGATTACTTTTTCCATCACCACGCAAAATCATATTTGTGGTAGCAATAGTAAACATATAAGGTTGGAGTTCTAAACCATGCAGCTGGTTTTTCCTAATATTTTTTTGCTCTTCTGGACTATCCGTTTTTTGTAACATATTATGCATAGATGCGATTAAAAAACCTGCTGTTCCACAGCAAGGGTCTAAAATCGAGTCCGAAGGTTTTAATTCTACCAAGTCACAAAACAACTCCGTAACGTGCTTTGGTGTTAGTACAATGCCTAAAGATTGGCCATCTCCACCAGAGTACGACATAAATTCCCCATAAAATCTTCCCAAATAATCTTCAGCAGACTGTATGTATTTAATATTTTTATAAATGTTCTCGTATAAAAAATCTGTAAAGTGCTTTAAGGGCGTTTTCTTTAAATATTCATTTTCTTCATTGATAGCTTTGGTGTCTTTTATCACCAAAAATTGGCTAAGTAATTTATCCTTTTTTACTTGAGGAGAAACATTAGCTCTTTTTAAGTTTTTTTCAATGGCCTCGTATATTTTTTCGCCATCAGTTGTAGATTGGTCACCAGTAAGACTTTCAATACTGAAACCTTTATGTTCCATTTCCCTCAATGCCAAAAGTATACCCGAAACTATAAGTGGTTTATCTTTGTCTTGAATACTGCCATAATTTCTTAAATCTTCATGTAAATTTTTGGCATCCTTTAGAATTTCTTCTGTTGTTTTATCCTCTGGTGTCTGTTCTTTAAGTATGTTTTTTGTGTAGTATTCATCAATATTTTTTTCATTGAAAAGTGTAAACGTTTCTACGTCGTCAAGTTCTTTGTACCCACCTCTTTCATCAATAAATATAGGCGTTATTTTGTGTCTTTTTTCGTTTCCTGAAACTCCAAAGACTATGAATTTTTTGTAATTAGTCTTTTGAGCCAAATGTTTTCCATAAAACAAAGCACCATTTACAGCGTAATTCTTCACACTAGGTATCTCGTTACAAATTAAGTCTTTTTCGTTTCTCTTAAAATGTAATGATACATCTGATTTATTTTCAATAAGTAAAACAAAATCTTTTACAACTCCGCAATATTCTGGAAAACCAACTTTACCTGTACCCGCTTTTGATGCTGATTTTAAAGCATTATCGATTTCTTTAATGTTACTGCCTTGTGGGTGTAAATCAACATTTGCTTCTTTAAGCATCTCATAAACCCACAAATCTGTTAATATTTCTTTTTTTGCCATTTATACTCGATTATAAATCATATCTAATTGTTGGTAAAGTTAATTTTTTTTTACTGTTATACATGTAAAATGCATGCAAATTGTTACTCGTACTCGGATTGATTTTGATTAGAATGCATATACAAATCCGTTTGTCGAGGCTTTAATTACAATTGAAATATTTCTTAGCATTCATGGTTACCACTTTGAAACTTACATCACATATTTTATTAATAACACAGTGATCATAATGTTGTATTGTATTAGCATTTTTAATACATTTACACATATAGAAGTACATTGACTGACTGCAATTAAATTGATCAAGGAAACAAAGGACTACAAGGTAAGTCATTATAAATGAGACCTATTCGGCTACCCTTTTTGGAAGAGTACTTGAGAATACCAATAAAATCAACGAATTAAGGAATAGGCATGTAATCCTGCCACCCCGACAACTTAGTTGTTAATTCGCAAAAAAGCCTGTAAGTCAAACGATTTACAGGTCTTTTTATTTATTCCACTCCAAAATATTCAAGTTTTATCAAAGAAAATGGCATCTGCCATTAATACCTCCGAGTGGGACATCGAAAAAGGCATGGCGAGGAGAAGTCGTAAGGAGACTACTGAACTTAATATGTTACTTAATCAGTTCAATACCAATATTATCAGTATTTATCAACAGATGATTCTTTCAGATCTTACTTATAGATTTCTATTAGACTTTGAAAGCTATCTCTTTAATCATCTACCTAAAGATCACCAAAAACCCTTAACAATAATGGACTTGCAACAAAAAGTCGGGCAAATTTTCCAAGACCTATACCACACTTTTTATTTTATAAAATTCTAGTTCCATTTCTTTAGCTACCTTTTTATCCGTTTCGCATCGGAAAATGTTCTGGTTGGATAGTCTGATTCTTGTGTTTTATATGTAGGTATGTAATGGAAAAAATAAGATTATTGATTACATACTAAAACGAGAAGTTTTTACGAAATCAAAAAACACGTAATTATACGTATGTTAATAAAATATCAAAACTATACATTTACACTTACAAACACATATAAGTATGTGAATAAGTTTTCATATCAACATCAAAACTTAAAACATCTTGCTTAGGTAGTTTTATTAACTTATTCATTTGCTAATGTTTAAAAAGTCAAACAAAAAGGAGATTGGGGTTTTAATAATCACTGTATTATTATTTCTAAGTTCAAATCTTGTCTATTCGCAATCAAAGGAAACAATAGTCACTTATGATATTGACAAACGTGACTTTGAGGGCATCTTACCATTTGATGAAAGTTTTAAAATCAAGTTCAAATCCACAAAACCTATATCGTTAATACAAGTCAAATATAAGATCGACCAGAAAGGTCTCATAGATGATCAGTTTAAAAAGAAATATTATTTCCAAAAAGATGCTGATGTTGTAAACGGATATCTGACTTCCGATTTAAGAAATGTATCCTTTCAATCTTTCTCCATAGGAGGCATCGGTCCGTTGCACCCAAATACTCCTTACATCTTCGAATTTTATATTTATGAAAAGATTAATGCTACCGACAATACAGCAAATTCCCTGAAAGCGGATGTGGAAAAGTTCATTAATAAACTTTATTTGAATACTGATGTATTACCTGATCCAGGAACTATTACAGGTCAATTTAATTCGGTACTTCAAAAATATGTTACTAATTTATATGATGAGGAAGGTAATGCTTTAACGGTTCAAAATATATTTTCATCAGACTTACAGAATTATAAAAGTGATCTTACGATTGCCAAGACAAAAATTGAACAGGCAATAAAGAATAATGATAGCGATGCATTGCAAATTGAACCTTCAGATTTTGGTGCTAATTTCTGTAACTTGATTGAAAACCTAGATTCCAAAAACTTAGTTAACCCGGATCTACTTGATGAACCTATGAGCCTATTAATAGAAGGATATAGTAATGTAACCCTTAAAGAAATGATTAATTTTTATAAACTTAATTGTAACAGAGACTTTACATATTCATCATCAATAATCAATGGAAGAGCTAAATATAATAATAAGCTGGAACTACAAGTACTTCCAAAAGAGCAGAGGTATAAAAACATTGAATCGCTAGAGCTATTAAAGTCGTCAATTATATTGATGAACAAACTTAAATTGAAAAGTGGTAATTCTCATTATTTTCGTAGAGCTATTGATTCTAGTGTTAACACATTATTAGACAACATAATAACAGAAGAGAAAATAATTAATGATAACCGAACTAAAATTTCGGAACTGAATGCCGATACGCCCAACATATTATTGAATAAGTTTTCACAGACGGCATTCAGGAATGATTATAAAGCCATTACCGAAGTTGAAAGTGCTGCTACACCCTACATAAACTTGGATTTAGGAGTGCTATACGCCAGTGAATTAAAAGACGTATTTGCCTTACAAACTGTAAACTTTCATTTATTGCCAGTTAACAGAAATGCACTATTTTCGGAATTAAAAGGATGGGATAAATTTTTTAAACAAGCTTGTTTGCAGGTAGGATTGGCCCAACGGTTAGGACCTACTGACGAATCATATCATACTTTTTTGACAGGTGACCTCGGTACTCCATATGTGGGCTTGGGATTCAGGGTCAATAGAATTCTAAGAGTCAGCACAGGAATGATTGTTTACCGAGAAGAAAATAATAATCCTATAATAACTGATAAAATAACAAAAGGTTCCTTTTCATTTACTATTACCATTAATTCGGCTCTGTCATCAGCATTAGGACTTGTTGGTGGTATCTTTAAAGGGGTCAATAAATAATCATTTACCATGGCAGGAATTATACTAAGCAGACCGAAAATTACAAACCAGTCACCAGTTGCCCAACTCAGATTTGAGGCAGATGGAAGTAAATTGGTTAGTGAAGAATGTCAATTAACTATCGAAATAACATTTGCAAATGGAGAGGAAATGGATTGTGCAGTGCGGGTCTCTATCGATAAAACTCTTCACAGCTATTTTACTATTGATCCCAATACAGTAAATTCGAACAAATATGAGATATATCGATATTATGGTAAAGTAAAGAGTGGTAAAACGGACACCTTTAAATTCCGCTTAAAATCTGATAAATCTATCGAAGATATTAAGGCCTTTGCATCACCTATAATCATAATAATAACAGTTTATAATTGCAAGTCTAATAATCTAAGGAAGAGTGAATCTGTCAATTGGGCTATTATCTAAATCAAATAAGAATGATTATGTATAAAAAAAATCAGTCCATCTATATTGCCCTTTTCTTGGCAGTATTTTTATGTTTCTCCTGTGATAGTAAAGACGATGACAGGGTTTCTAATGATGCAATAATATATCTTACTGTTATGGATGAGAATGATTCCCCAGTAATAGAAGTACCAGGTGATGGGGAAACATTATTAAAATTGCAGGCAAAAATACCAGTAAATGCTGATGCTAAATATAGAAAAGTTACTTTTAGGACATCAAATGGACAATTCTTATCATCAACTACAAATACAATGTATGAGAAAACTGTTGATGCTAACGGAATAGCCGAGGTTTTCTTGAAAGTTCCTCTTAATCATGACCCATTGTTTCTTTCTGCAGAAATTGGTGCAGACGCTAATAAATATATTTCTGAGCAACATATAACACTCCTTAATGTTGGTGAAATTATCAATTTAGACATTTTAGATAATAATGGGAATCCTATAAGCAGTGAAATTAGGGCCGATGGAAATACAATCCTTACTGTAAAAGCAACTGTGAATTTTAATTCTAATGCTATAGGGTCTATTAAATTTATAACATCAGCAGGTAATTTTTTAGGGATTAATAACGCTAATAGTACGGTAGCTATAAATGGCAATGTTGCAACTATTCAGTTGAAGGTGCCAAAAACTGTAGGTGGAGTCTATCTTCGGGCTGAAGCATTAACCAATTCTAATATATTTAAAAACGGTACTTTGCCATTGACAAGAGCATTTGCTGATAATATCATTCTCGAACCTAGTAGATTATCCATTGACTCATCAGATGACTTAGTAATAATAAACACTTATCTTACAAGGAATATTGGGTATGTCAGCATTGGAAGCACAGCTCAATATAAAGCGTTTCAGTTAGATAATAACAATAATGAAGTGGAGGTTGGCAGATTTACAGGTCTTGCAGAGGCCTTTACAAATGACAGTAGTCTAATTTCTTCTGTGAAATTTGTACCTGACACTGGGGATATAAACTTTACAGAGCCTATAATAATTAGAGTATCAGCAAGGAATGACAATGACCAAGAGATTCAGCGGAGTTTTATTTTAAATAATTAACCCTACCTGTAAGTACATCAACTGACTGAAATTAGATTAATAAAAGAGTTAAAAAAGGGATTGTTTAGTCAGGAATATTTACCATTTCTAAGAATTTAGCATCAAATAATTGTGAAGCTAAATTTGACGCTAAAATTAAATATGGATAATGATTCTTATCCGTATTTATTCCAAGCAGCAATATACCTTTGGTATTGTCTTTTTCCTTATCTAGTAGAATCTCTTGGATCACGACATTCCTTTCGTGATTTTGTTCAGCCCACATGCTAATATGTAAAATATAAAGTGGTAATGCCAAAAACACTAAAATGAATTACACTTCAGATCTTCAACACTGAACAATTTCCTTCTGTAGATCGGAGAAAAATGTGTGTAAGACTTATTAGACTAAACATGATAATTGTATAAAATTGGCACTCAATAACAATCATTGTATATTTATATTAGTAAGAGTATATTCATTCACTAAAATTAAATTGATAAGAATAAAAAGGACTACTAAGTAAGTCATTACAAACGAGACCTATTTGACTACTCCTTGTGTGATCATATTTAGAAACAGTGAATATATCAACAATTTAAGGAATAGTTAAATAATCTTACTACCATAATGATCACAGACAACAGTGCTGATGGAAGAATACCATAATAATCGAAGATTACAAAACAACCGAACAATCTTCCCGATCATCACGAATCAAATAATTAATCTTCCTTCAAGGAGATTACTGACTTTTTATATTTCATGATGTAAAATTTCTACTACTACAACTACTCTGAGAAAGTGTACTTTCAGTTCAAACAAAACAAATAATACTTTAAAGTCTAATAAAAAATCATAACTAAAAAAACGCCAGGAGTCATAGTAGCAAAGTTTAGTTTTTTGAGGTTTTATAAATGTTGAGATCTTCTTTCACTTTTTCCACATCTAAATAAGAAAAATAAATAAAGTACGGATTATCCGTAAATTTTATAGAACGGACTCGTTTATGTTTGCGCCCCCAAAATAATCTACAAGCCAAAAAAACATTTATGAAAAAACTTTACATTCCACTGCTTTTTTTGCCCTTTGTTATTTACTCGCAGGACGTATTTTGGGAAAAGTCATATGGTGGAAAACATGCCGACTATCTTTTTGATGCCCAGCCCACAGCCGATTACGGTTTTATTCTCGCAGGGAGTTCTCTTTCTGATAAAACCGGAAACAAAACCGACGACAATCACGGTGATGTGGATTACTGGCTCTGGAAAATGGATGAAAAAGGGGATTTCGAGTGGCAGAAAAGCTTCGGAGGAACCGGATTTGATTTATTACAGAGTGTAAAGTCAACCCGTGACGGAGGGTTTATACTCGCAGGTACTTCCTCCTCGGAAAATGGATTTGAGAAAGGCGAAGCTTGCAAAGGCCTTACTGATTTTTGGGTTATCAAACTAACCGCTGCCGGTACCCAGCAGTGGCAAAGAACCCTTGGCGGCAATGCTCAGGATGAAGTATTGTGCGCCTTTCAAACCAAAGACGGAGGTTATATTGTGGGGGGCTCTTCAGCTTCCGACCTTCCTTTGGTTTCCACTACAGGAACTGCACCAATGGAAAAAGGGCTAGCCACCACCAAATCAGATTTGTATTCGAAATCTGAAAAAAGCCGTGGCAATATGGATTATTGGGTGGTAAAACTGGACAAAAAAGGAGATATTCAATGGCAGAAAACCTATGGCGGGCAATACGCTGATTTGTTAAAAGGAATCGAGCAGACCACCGATAATGGTTATATACTGGCCGGATATTCCAATTCACCTATTTCAGGAGATAAAACCGTAAATGAGAAAGGTCAGGGAGATTACTGGCTAATAAAAATAAATGATACCGGAGAAATTCAGTGGCAAAATACCTACGGAGCGGATGGAGATGATCAGCCTTCTGTGATTCATCAGACCGCTGATGAAGGTTATATTGTCGGTGGTAATTCCAACAGTCGAAATCCGTTAACACCCTTAGGAGGAATTGTAAGTAATGGGACTGATTACTGGGTGTTGAAATTAGACAAACACGGTGAAGTCCTTTGGAGTAAAACCTACGATTTTGGAAAAACAGATTTTTTAACTTCCCTGGTCATAAATGACGACAAAAGCTACTTAATAGGCGGTCATGCCAAAACCGAAAGCAAAGCATCTTTACTGACAACAGTGGCAAGCAAGGTAGGTATAAACAAAGAAAAAGAGGGGATTAATGATTACATAGCCCTGAAGATCGATGACAAAGGCGAAGAACTCTGGAACAAAATCATTGGAAGCGGCGGTGAAGATATTCTCAGAAAACTTATCGAAACCCGTGATGGCGGCTACTTAATGGCCGGTACATCTAATTCTACTTCCTCAAAAGATAAAAACTCAAATATTGGAGCCAATGATTTCTGGGTGGTCAAGTTAAAAGACAAAACCAAAGCAGAAAAAGTAAAAGCCAGCATCGAAGCCATGCCTAACCCCGCAACAACTTACACCAATGTCATTATAGGACATGATTTTAAAAAAGGAACGGCTACTCTGGTAGATATTTCGGGGCGTACACTGCAAAATTTCAGCATTTCAAACCGTACCGTACCGGTAGATCTAAGTAAATATTCCGAAGGAATCTACATCATCAATATTAAGACGGATGTAAAAACCGAATCCGTTAAAGTAATCAAATCCATTAACTAAAAACAGCATGACTCTATTACAAACCCACAACCGGATAAGCGGCCTGCTTTTCCTGCTGTTACTTTTCGTTTCTTTACCAACAGTTGCTCAGCCTGGCAAGTTTGACAGCGTTTCGTTTTTACCCAATATAGTTCCCCCGTCTCCTACAGCCGGAGAATTAGGAAAATTTGGAAACGTCCCGGTTGGCCTTTTTACAGGGGCTCCTAATCTTTCTATTCCTTTACTTAGTTTCAAAACCAAAGATTTAGAATCTCCATTATCCCTTTTTTACGGCTCCAACGGAATAAAGGTTGATGAAGTGGCTTCTAATGTAGGACTGGGATGGAATCTTAACTTTGGAGGGGTTATCACCCGTACCGTAAGGGACAAAAATGATGAAACACAAACTAGTATATATGCTCCAGATAACTTAAAAACGGCAACCTATGATGAAAAATTACAGTTTTACAAAGCAGCCAGTCAGGATAATGCCGATACGGAAAGTGATATATATTCTTTTAACTTCAATGGAAACTCAGGAAAATTTGTTTATGACAAAAACAAACAGCCTGTTTTAGTTAATAACCAAAAAATTAAAATTGAAAGAGATCCGAAAAATAAAGACAATTTTTTGTTAACCACCACCAACGGTATTCAATACTTTTTTTCAGATAAAGAGTCTACAATCTTTAGAACCTCAGGGGCAGGACATTCTATACCTACAGGAGCTGTCACGGCATGGTATTTAAGTAAAATAGTACATCCTAACGGATCAGAAATTAATTTCACCTATGATGAGTACATGATGGAATACGTTGCCTCTAAATCTCAGACGCTGGCAATGTCCTATTTTACACAATTGGATTGTTCGGGTGTAACCTATGTTAAATCTCCAACCCTTAGCGGAATCGTTTCTCTGGATATGTCAGTGATAGGTAAAAAAATAAATAAGATATATAGCAACAATACCCATGATGGGTACGTGACATTCACTTATTCTAAAGCCGGAGTTAACGAAGAAGTAGATGGTAATAGTAAGATCGAAAACATTACACTTATTAATGTTGAAAACGATACTATTGAGAGCATAAAATTTGATTATTTAAAGACCACAAACCAAAGAGTTTTCTTGCAGGGCATTACCTTTATTGACCCCACAAAAAAATATGCTTTTGAATATTTAGACCAGTCCCAATTTCCTGTAAGACTTTCAAATAGTCAGGATCATTGGGGATATTACAATGGAAAATCAAATGTAAATTTAGTTGACAAAAACATCTCTCAGTATGGAAGTGGGTTTTATGATTTTGATTTTAATGGCGCTGACAAAGAACCCAATGAAAGTTTTGCTAAAATCGGATTATTAAAGCGTATTACTTATCCAACAAAAGGACATACGGAATTTGATTATGAAGGCAATACGTATTGGGGGGAGAAAACAACTTATCCTGCAAAAAAAACAGATAAGTATGAAAGAAAAGAGGATGATCGTGCTGATATAGAACACATTTATACACTGACATCTCCTATTGATCAGAGAGTCGAATTCACAGGTTACGTTAATTACGTAAATGGCCCTGCACCAAAAGAAGGAATTGAAGACCCTTATGATACCGGTAAAGAAACGGCCTCTTTACAAGTATTTTGTCAGAATGAATCGGGTCCAAATTGTCCGGGACTATACACTTATACTCATTTTGGCGCACCGGTTAGACATGACGATTTCAGATTTATATCTGGACAAACAAATACTGCTTATCTGGATGTTAAGGCTGGTAAAACTTACAAGCTGCACTTCTCTAAAGGAGGAATGCATACCTCTGCAAGACTATTTGTTTCTTATTATCCCACAGCTCCAATAACCACTGCTACCAATATCGTAACAGGTGGCATAAGGATCAGGTCTACCAAAGATTTTACAGCTGTAGGTGCTGTTCCACTTTACAAACGATATTATTATGGTAGTAAAGAAGACGTCAATCATTCATCTGGTAATAACGGCAGAAAACCTCATTATATGGATCTTTCTATGCAGAGAAGATCCTGTCCTACACTTTGCAGTTATGCAGATTTATATGATCTAGTGGTAAGCTCCAGTAGTATGATGTCTTTGTTTGATACCGGTAGTAGTAATTGTTATTATAATTATGTGACCATTAGTGAAGGCGGGGACAACTTCGAAAATGGAGGAGAAATGAAAGAGTACATTGTCCACAGGGATAATTGGGTAGATGATTTTGATGATGCCGGGAATCCTGTAAAAGTGGATCACGAAATTAATTATACCAGCAGAATTTTAGGTTCTCTAGATATTAAAAGTGCCCCTTTTACCAATTTTGGATGGGATAATGGTCTGGAGATAAAATCGCAGATATTTCAAAAAAAAGAACCAAATAAGCCTTTTGTTGTTGTTTCAGAAACTGAAAATAAGTATAAACTGGATCCTTCCTACTCCAAGGAAGTAAAAGGGTATTCCGTAAGAAAAAACTACAATGAAATTTGTTTAAATCCGAGTGTTGTAGAAAATGTTAGTATAGTCGAATACAAAACAAAATCATATTGGTTTTACCTGGAGTCCTCGATATCTAAAAACTATGATTTAAAGGGGTTAAGCCCGATACAAACCCGTACGGATTATGTTTATAATAATCTCAACCATCTCAATTTGAGCTCGCAAAGCACTAAATCTTCTGTAGCCGAAACCTTAGAAACCAAATTTTACTATCCTCAGGATCTGCCGTCAGAACCTTTGGTAACAGATATGATTTTTAGGAATATGATTGATATCAAATTAAAAACAGAGATGTATAAGGCCGGAACAAAGATGTCCGAACAAAAAACAGTGTATGGTAAAGATGCAACTACGGGTAATTTGTTACTGCCGAAATTTATCTACGCAGCCAAATTCCCCAATAGTCTTACGAATTCTTTAGAGAAAAAAATCACATTTGATAAGTACGATGACAAAGGAAATATTCTTCAGTATACTCCCGAGAGTGGCATTTCAGTGGCTATTATCTGGGGCTATGACAAAACCAAACCTATTGCCAAAGTAGAGAATATAACCTCATATGATCAGGTATTTGCGGCATACAATGCCAACGATATTACTTTTAGAACCAGTTTGCCCAATGCGCTAATTACCACTTTTACTTACAAACCGCTTGTCGGAATAAGTACTGTTACAGATCCTAAGGGCTTTACCACTACTTACGAGTACGACGACTTTTTTAGACTCAAAGTAGTTAAAGACAATCTTGGCAATGTCGTGACGGAGAATCTATACAAATACAAAAACTAAACGAAGAAAAAGATGAAGAAATATATATTTAGTTTTGTATTGATTCTACTCGTTGCAGTAGGACATGCTCAAATAGCAACTCCAATGGCTGCTCCACCGGGCGGTGGCGGAGATGACAGACTCTATACCTGGTATTACGATGAGGATGGAGATGGTTTTGGTGATCCCAATAATAGCATCATAAGAGCTACTAAGCCTACTGGCTATGTTTCCAATGATAACGATTGCAATGACAATCAAATACTGATACACCCCAATACATTATGGTACAAAGATGTTGATGGAGACGGATTTGGTGCGGGTACGGTTACTATACAAGGCTGTGTCAAGCCTGTTGGTTACATCAACAACAATACCGATTGTAATGATAACAATTTTTCAATAAAACCCACTACCGTTTGGTACAAAGATGGTGATGGCGACGGATTTGGCGCAACCACTCCAACATTGACACAATGTACGCAACCCGTTGGTTATGTTTCTAATTCTTCTGATTACAATGATAGCACCGGCAATATAACCAACATTGCCCCGCAAACTTTTTACAGGGATGCAGATAAGGATACCTTTGGTAATCCCGCTATAAGTGTTTTATACAGTGTAAAACCCGATGGGTATGTTACTAATAAAACAGATTGTAACGATTCTGATATTACAATAAACCCTAATACCAAATGGTACGCAGATGCAGAACTCGATGGATTAGGTGATCCTGCTGTTTTTGTAACCCAGTGTACCGCTCCGGCAGGGAATTATGTACGAAACAATACTGATTATTGTCCTTTATTAGATGGTACAAGCCCGGATTGTTCCACTATACTTTCTCCATCCACTGAAAATTATGTTATTACCAAAACCTATAAAGAACGAACTTCTTCTGTTATAAAATCCCCTTCTGTCAGTCAGGTTCAAACCAATATAACCTATTTTGACGGACTTGGGCGACCAATGCAACAAATAGCCAACAAACAATCGGCAAACGGAAAAGATATTATCACTCCTATTGTTTATGATGCATTTGGGCGACAGCTTCGTGAATATCTGCCTTATGAGGCCAGTTCTGTCAATTTAGCTTTTGCCGATCAGGCAGCATCAAATGCCGTTTCTTTTTACAGTTCTTCTGAGTATGCGAATACAACAAACCCTTTTTCAGAAAAGCAACTTGAGTCATCCCCTTTAAACCGGGTTTTAAAACAAGCAGCTCCCGGGGCTTCCTGGGCTATGAATAGTGGTCATGAAATAAAACTCGAATATCAGACCAATACCGCTACAGAAGTAAAATTGTATAAGGCAACAGCTACTTGGGATGTCGCTCTTGGACTCTTTAAAACTGCTTTTTCGCAGCCCGGAAATTATCCTGCCAACGAGTTAGTAAAAACGATAACTTACGATGAAAACACCACGGCTGCTCCAACAGAGACTGCCGGTTCTACCGTAGAATTTAAAGACAAGGAAGGTAAAGTGGTTCTAAAGAGAACCTATGAATCGGGTACTAAATACGATACCTATTACGTATACGATTTGTATGGAAATCTAACCTATGTTATTCCTCCCAAAGCGGATGCTGTTGTAGACGACGCTGTTCTAAAGGGTTTATGTTACCAATACAAATACGACTACAGAAACCGACTGGTAGAAAAGAAACTGCCGGGCAAAGAATGGGAGTTTATTGTTTACGACAAATTAGACAGACCCGTTGCCACTGGCCCTGCCCTGTCCCCTTTTAAAGACGATACTTCTATCGGCTGGTTGATTACCAAATACGATGCGTTGGGGCGTCCCATTTATACCGGATGGAACAATGTCAGTACTACTTCTGCCGCCCGAAAAGCACTTCAGGATGCACAAAATGCCGCTACGGTTTTGTTTGAGACCAAACAGACTTCAGGGACTATAGATGGTGTTAGTGTAAACTACAGCAATCTAATAGAGCCAAAAACATTTAAACTCTTGACTGTCAATTATTACGATAATTATGTTTATCCTAATGTTCCGGTAATACCTACTACTATAGAAAGTCAGACGGTTCTTAAAAATGTAAAGACACTGCCTACAGGAAGCTGGATTAGGGTTCCAACTACTGCTCTGGCCATTTTGGGAGAACTCAATACTACTTTTTATGATGAAAAAGCACGTCCTATAAGTTCTTATACTTTAAATCATTTGGGAGGTAGTACAGTAACCGACAGTAAAATTGATTATTCCGGGAAGCCTTTTTATACAATTACAAAACACAAACGTACTTCCGGCATTACGGTAATGACAATAAGAGAGGATTTTACCTACTCATCTGAGGATCGTTTGCTAACCCATACGCATCAGATTAATGGAGGCGCAGTTCAGCTCATGGCTGAAAATAAGTATGATGCCTTGGGGCAACTGCAAAGTAAAAAGGTAGGAAATACAGCAAGTGTTCCTTTACAAAAAGTAGATTATAGCTATAATATACGAGGTTGGCTTACAGAAATTAACAAGACCGATAATCTGCAACAAGATACAGATCCGAAGGATTTGTTTACGTTTAAACTCAATTACAATACCGTTGGTACCGGTATTGCAAATGTAATCCCTTTGTACAATGGTAATATAGCCGAAACATTCTGGAGAACGGGTTCCGATAATATCGAACGTGCCTATGGGTATCAATACGATAAACTAAACCGCTTAAAAAATGCGATTTACGAAAAGAACCAATTGACTACCGATGCCTACAATGAGAGTTTAACGTACGATAAAAACGGAAATATTTTATCCTTAGCCCGTAACGGAGATATTGATCCCCAACTGGGGCCTATACAAACTGATAATTTAGCCTACACCTATCTGCCAAATTCCAATCAGCTTGTTAAGGTTGTGGACAATAGCAACAATACCAGTGGTTTTAATGATTTTAATAAGACGGGGGATGACTATACCTACGATGTCAATGGTAATCTGATTACCGACAAGAACAAAAATATTACAGCCATCACTTACAACCATCTTAATTTACCTAAGAAAATTACTTTTGGTACAACAGGCAGTATTGAGTATATTTACAACGCTACAGGACAAAAACTAGAGAAAATTGTAAATGAAACAGGGAAACCTGCTATAACTACAAATTATCTGGAAAGTTTTCAGTATAAAGATAATATACTGGAGTTTTTTCCAATGGCAGAAGGGTATGTAAAGACTACCAATGGTGCACTTTCGTATGTATTTCAGTACAAAGATCATTTAGACAATACAAGGGTAAGTTATGCTAAAAACCCAATTACAAACGTTCTTGAGATTATTGAGGAGGATAATTATTATCCGTTTGGATTAAAACACAAGGGATACAATAATACAGTTGTTTCGTCAAATAAGTATAAGTATAATTCGAAAGAGTTCCAAGACGAGTTGGGACTTGGACTTTATGATTATGGTTGGAGAAATTACGACCCAGCAATTGGTAGATGGATTAATCCTGACCCACTATTAAACGATTTGAAGTTTAATTTTGATGACAGCCAAGTTGACGAAGACGACGACGATGAAGTTTTAGAAGCAATAGTGACAAAAATAGATACTGGAGGAGGAATTTACAATCCAGATAATCTAAATCCTTATGGATATGGTTATGATAATCCAGTAAGTTTTGCTGACCCAGATGGGAGATGCCCTATTTGTCCATTTATTCCACTTGCCATGTTACTCTTTGCTTCCGAGCCTGCTATGGCTCCTACTAAAGACCATGCAGGAGATTCAAGAAAGATGTCTGAAGCAAAAGAAGCAAAAGGAGCAATGATATTATCAACGATTCCGATAGCTAGAGGTGCTTCTGCACTTAATAGACTTTCTAATGCTACAAAAGGTAAATCAACGATAAAAGAAAACGCAGAGAAAGGTAAAAAATGGGAAAAAGAAGTGACAAAACAACTGAAAGAAGAAGGTCATGAAAATGTTGGAGAGCAAATTACCGTAAGTCCGAACGATGGAAAAGGTGGAACAACACCAAATGTCCGATTGGATAACATGAGTAAAAAAGACGGTAAAATTAAGCTTACAGATGCGAAATCATCAAAAACTGCGGGTAATACAAAAAATCAAAAGGTCGGTTATCCTGCAATTGAAGCACATGGCGGTACTGTAGTCGGAAATAAAGGAGCCGCTCACGGTTACCCAGCAGGTACTAAAATACCACCAACAAAAGTAGATATTATAAGACCTAAGTAAAGAGATATGAGAAATTACGAAATAAAAGAAAAATTACTTTCTAAATTAGAAGGTGAATTATCGCAATACAATTACAAACTCAAGAAAAGTGCCGATGAGTTTATCCATAAAAATAAAGACGGATGGTTTAAGTTTCAACTTATTTTTTTAGAGAGAGATGATGATTGGGAAATAAATTTAGGAATGCTTATTAGAATTGATAATATTGAAAATATTTATCATAAAGCCTCGTATTTTGAACCTAAATATCATAAAACTACACCTACAATTGGAATCACGGTTGAAAATTACATTCATGATGGAAATGAATATCGTTTTGATTTAATAAAATCTCAAGATGTAGAGACTTGTTTCAACGGTATACTTAAGCTTTTTAAAGAAATCGCAGTACCTTTTTTTGAAAAATATAAAAGTATAAATGAAATTGAGAAAGCAATAAATGTAAAAGAAGGAAACAGTATTTTTTCTGGGATAAAATATGAAGGTAACCTTGGAATAATACTAGCTAAGCTTGTTAATAATCCTGATTATGAATTTTTCAAAGCAAAATATTTGAAATATTACACAGAAGATTATGACGGATTTTATTTGGAAGAATATTTAAACATCATTAAGGTATTAGATACTCTAGTCCTTCAATAAAATTTTGTATGTAAATAAAATCAAAAGCCATTCCTAGCGGAGTGGCTTTTGATTTTATAGCACTTTAAAGCGTACCAAACTGTTAAAATAGAATTCATGTTAGCCTGCAATTGCTAGACAATCTCAATAAATTTGAAAAATAGCACTCAGAGCATCCTCCCTCCCTGTATCGGCGGTTTCGATACCAAAAGCTGATATTTTAGTGCCAAGTTACCTCCCCATACTGTAAAATTGTGTACCTGTTCCAATCGATACCATCGATGCTCTAAGCGAAAATTTTCTAATTTTTGAAACTTCCCTGACCAGTGTCTCATTTTGGAACACATATTTTCCCATCCAAAAAAATATTTTTGAAAAAAAAGTGCCAAAAAGCTACACTTTTCGAGATTCGTTAGTATTTATTGTAAAGATGCTTGACTAACCTCCTTGTATGGACTTCCTGCATCTAACCAATAACGAGATACTAACCAACTAAGAAATGAAATATGAAGATTTAAAGAAATTTATAAAAAGCACAAAATCAAGTAAAAGCACCATCTACCGATTTTACAAAAAGAATGAAGACTTATTTTTAGAAACTAAAAAACCAAACAGAGAAAGACTTTTCCCTGTTGACCATGCAAGATACTTTGATAGCGAAATCATGTTCGATGAGAACAAAGCCCTGAGACAGGAAAACCAATCTATGAGAAACCTCATAGACTGTCTGGCTGATAAAGAGAGCCTACAACATACTTTCTGGCAGATGGACTGGAGTTTCTTTTTTACCGTAGCCTACAAAGCAGACCGCAACAAGACCAGCTGTTTTAAGCAGATGCACGGACTCTATGATTATCTGAACCAAAAATACGGAGCATCAACAGAAATCCGACTGTTTTTTACTACCGAGCCGTTCCCAAACCGAAAAGGCTGTCACAATCATTTTGTGGTCTACACTTCTGATAAGAAACTTCATGAGCAGATTGTAACGGATATTCAGGACTACTTCAACTACGACAGAACCGATGTAAGCATTTATGACCGATACAAAGCTGGATTGTTCTACATGTCCAAAGACGGTCTGAGCGGAGAAGATTGGGATTTTATCAGTAACACCACAAACACTACAGACGATGAGAATTAAGCTTAAATTTTCTCAGCTCAAACAGGTATTGCAGTCACAACCGCTCAAACTGCCTATTAGTTTTAAAAGAGAAAATTTTTCCGATAAAGAGTTTTCAGAATTTACACGATTTATACAATCCAAAGAACGAGGTTAACCACCTCGTTTTTTTGTGCTCTGGAATGACCCAAAAATCCGTGAGCCCAGGAAATCCAGGATTTTTCTTGCTTAATCCAAAATAGACCTGGACATTTGTTTCACTTTTCAGAAGAAGTGAAAGCAACTACGTAAATCCAATGAAATCAATGGTTTACAGAGCATGAGGAATCGACCGCTTTCAGATACATATATTAAGGTAGAAAAGTGAAACTAAAATCAAGAATTATGGCATTAAAAGGACAAAAGACAACAAGTGATTTTTTAGAGTGGGAGAAGATGCAGACCATCGTTTTGAAACTGGAGCGGGACAATGACCTGAAATTTGCGCTACTCATTGCAACGGGTTCTTATATTGGTCTTAGAATTTCTGACCTGCTTCAACTAAGATGGAATCAGGTTTTGAATCAGGATTACTTCACCATAACGGAGAAGAAGACCCAAAAGACCAGAAAAGTGACCATCAACCCAGAACTGCAGAGCATCCTGAGCCGTCTGTTTGTTCAGCTCAAAGCAAGCGAAAGCGATTTGATGTTCGCAAACCGCTCTGGAGACAAGGCGTTCAGCATCCAGTATGTGAACAGCAAGCTGAAAGATATTTTTGCCAAATACAAAGTGCGTGGTCAGTATTCAAGCCATTTTATGAGAAAAACCTTAGGCAGAAGAGTCTGGGAGGTTAATAAGTATAGTGACCAAGCTTTGCTGTTGCTATCTCAATTATTCAACCATTCGAATGTTTCGACCACTAAAATCTATCTTGGAATTAGAGAACAGGAAATCAGTAACTTGTATTTGAGTGTTTAAATGTAAGAAATGGATTTCTTTAATTCTACATAACTAAATTGAGTTATGTATATACGTAATTAAATTGAAAGTTATAAGATTTAATTAAGTTAATTATTTGTTAAAATATGTTAAAATTTTTTAAGTTGTTTTAACAAATAAAAAAATGATAAAAAATCAATTTCTTTAAAATCAATGCTTTATTTTATTTGAAAGACTTAAGTTATTCACGTTAAGCCGTTTACATAACGTAATTGAGTTAGGTAAGAAAAAAATCTCAAAAATATCACTTACCTTTGTCAAACAAAAGGAAAAGATTATTGCAAGAGTCTTTTCGCCATTCTGACAGCTAAAGAATGGAATAAGAGCAAGCTGTAAAGCTGAACAGCAAGCTCTAAAAATCACAAACATGTTTCAATTGAATATTCGACCTAATAATCGAAGCAGGATACCTATGTCTATACGTTACCTGCCAAAACCTAAAAAAAACTAAACTTATGAAAAATACATTAGAAACACTTTTCCAGTCATTTGAAACTGGCATCAGAAGTTCGAAAGCGATAAAACCGAAAGACTATCTAAAAAATATAGGACTTGATTATGCAGAGCTTAGAATCGGCTTCAATTCAGGGCAATTCCACCATAGAGAAAGCCAAGAGTCCAAAGATGAATTTGAAGCGTTAGGAATGCTTAAAAAGAGCGATGCAGGCGTGCGAAAAGAAGACCTGACAGCTTACACAGCATTTGGAAGATACGGACTGATTTTTCCGCTATTGGACAAGGAAAACACAATCGTAAACTACTTTGCCGTACGCTTCAACCTCGAAACGCCAAAGGAAGAATATCTCAACAATGAAGGCATTTATCCAGCTTATCCGAGTGCAAACACCAAACGTCTCTATCTCGCTCCAACAGTTATTGACTGCGCCAGCCTTTTGCAGTCCAAAGCACTGGAGAATCGGGATGCTGTCATGGCGATGCACAACGGAGAGCTTCTAACACAGCACATGGAAGCCTTAAAATCACTGTACGAACTTGAAGAAATCATAATCATAAAAAACTAAGAAAATGCAAAACAACATACAAACCCAGATACAGAACATCAGACCAGAACTGCCAGTAAACATGATTCAGCTCCCAGACGGACACAGCATGAACGATATGTGGCTGAATTACGGAACAAACGGAATTGCTGACCTATTGCAGAATCCAGTAAAAGAAAAGAGAATCACAGCACTGGAGATTTTAAGCGACTACAAAATCAGCTTCAAAGGAAAAACGGGAACTTTCTATGTGATTGGAAGCCTGCCGATGGATTTAGGAAATCTAAGACTGACAATTCAGATAATTCCAACCGACAGCCAGAAAAGACTGCGTGTGAAGATTGATTTGTTTGACTTTACCAGCGTTGAGAGCCAGTGCAGAGAACTGAGCGAGAAGCACGGATTTGACAGCACACTTTTGGAAGCTGACCTTCTGCAGTTCACTGACCTTTTGGAAGACTACAGAGAAAACCTCTTCAACGCTGAAATGAATCCTGTAACCGACCAGTATTTCGAAAAGGAACTCACACCCCAAGCCAGTGAAAAAGCAGTGCAGTTCCTCTCCAAACCGAAGCTTTTTGAGAATATCGACAAACTGCTCGGACAGAGCGGAATCGTAGGAGAAGAAGAAAACAGGATTCTGCTGTTCACGCTCGCTTCAAGCTACAAAATGCCAAATACCCTGCACGGGCTCATACAGGGAAGTTCTGGAGAAGGCAAATCACACCTCATCAACGGAATTGCGCAGTGCATGCCTCAGGAAGACGTTCTTAACATGACTAGAATTACCAGCAAATCCCTGTACCACTACAGAGAGAAAGAGCTCATCAACAAGCTGATACTTATACAGGATTTTGACGGACTGGATGAAGATGCACAGTTTGCGTTCAGGGAAATGCAGTCTGCTGGATTTCTGAACAGTTCAACGGTAGTGAAAGACCCGCTGGGAAATAACAGAGCAAAGATGAAAAAGGTTGAAGCCCATTTTGCAAGCCTGACCGCCACGACCAAAGCAGAGGTCTACTATGACAATATGAGCCGTTCAGTAGTCTTGGGAGTGGATGAAAGTCTGGAACAGACCCTGAGAATCATAAAAGTGCAGAATCAGAAAAATGCTGGCATCAGCAATGCAGAGCGTGAACATGAAGCCAGACAGCTCCTGAGAAACTGTATGCGTGTTCTAAAGTGCTATGAAGTAGTGAATCCGTTTGCCGATAAGCTAATGCTCCCGCTGGAAGCCAAGATGCTCAGAAGGCTCAACGCACATTTTCAGAGCTTTGTCTCCCAGATTACAATCCTGAATCAATATCAGAGAAAATTCGATGATAAAGGAAGACTGATAGCCACCGAAGAAGATGTGAGAAAAGCTGTTGAGATTTTTTTCAGCTCCATCATTATCAAAGTAGACGAACTAGACAAGAGCACCAGACAGTTCTTTGAAAAATTGAAAGGATATTTGAAAAATCAGACCAACGGAACAACGCACCGATTCACGACCAGAGAAATCAGGCAGGAACTCAATATCAGCAAGACCTCAGCCTTTAAGTACATGCAGACATTGCAGGAACTCGAGTACATTCAGGCAGTTGAAGGCTCGCCCAACAAAGGATTCAAGTATGTAATCAGCTATTGGGACAATCTGGAAAAGCTGAAAGCTAAAATTAAGGAAGATATGAGCAGACAGTTAGACCAGCTGAAAACCACCTAAAAGAACACGCCAGTACTTGTAATTACTGGGAATATAACGCTGGTGTTCCTAAAACTCGAAAATGCGCATAAGGAAAGTTTTCAAATGATGATAAAAAAAACAACAAACCAATGACAAAAACGATAAAAAATACAGCATTTCAGAATCTTCTGAGTGATTTTGACAGCTATGTAAAAGTGAAGAACTACAAGCAGGGAAAAGGCACAATGTACCAGAATGCTGTATTGGAGTTTCTTATCTGGCTGGAAGAATCTGGAATCACTATGATAAAAAGCGTTACAGGCAAAGAATCGGTAAGCTATTACGAGCATTTAACCAGCAGACCCAAACACAGAGGAAGCGGAACGCTCTCAGGAAAAACTATCAAATTCCATCTGTTTGCGTTAGGACTCTTTGTGTTCAACCTTTTGGAGAATAAGCAGATTGAAAAAGCTTTCTACATTCCAAGCTATTCAGGAGACAGCGGAAGTTCCAGAAACGCCCTGAGCGTTGAAGAAATAAAACTGCTCTACCAGCATTGCGAAAATGATTTACAACGGGCTTTATTATCAGTGGCATACGGTTGCGGACTTCGAAGGTCGGAATTGGTGGCTTTGAACACACGGGATGTTCAGCTCTCAAAAGGTATGCTCATTGTCCGAGACGGTAAAGGAAGCAAAAGACGTGAAGTTCCCATGAGTGATATGGTTGCAGGTCACATCAAAAGATACATAGCTGAGGAACGTTATGAGAAGCTGAAAGGCAGTAACCAGATTGAAGATGCATTTTTTATCCATGACAGCGGTAAAAGAATGAATGGCGAATATCTCAACGACACCTTAAAGAAAATGACGGAGCAGACCAGCAGTTATGAGCTAATCCAGAAAGACATCACGCTTCACTGCCTCAGACACAGCATTGCCAGCCATTTGATGGAAAAGAACGCAGGTATTGATTTTATACGTGTTTTTTTAGGTCACTCACAAATCAACACTACATACATCTATGCCGTTAAAAACAAAAGAAGAAAACCAGTTACAACCTTTTAACCAACAAGCCTATGACTAAACTCAAAATTGAAGATTTCCTGCTCCAGAACTACAGCGAGCAGACCGTAAAGAGCTACATGTTTGCCATTAATCACTTTTTAGTGATGAACCCCAAAGCCAAACGATACAAATACAGGAATATCGTTGAATACATGGAAGAAATCGGAAAGCAACAGACAAATGCCAAATATCGGGTCGTTATCCTTTCAGCTATCAAGAAATACTACGATTTTCTGATTATGAGCGGTTACAGAGAAGACCATCCCTGCAGGAAGCTCAATATCAAGGTCAACAGCAATCAGGCTGTGCAGGTTCAGGATTTGTTCAGCTCAGAAGAACTTCAACTGCTAATGACCCGTGAGAACAGATATGAGAATCTGGATACACGAAACAGCGTTCTTTTGAATCTGCTGATTTATCAAGGTTTAACCAGCGATGAGATTATACGGCTCAATGTTCAGGATATTGATTTGGATGCAGGAACTATCTACATCAAAGCATCCAGCAACCTCAACAACAGAAGACTGCAACTGCTGGCAAAGCAGATACTGCTGTTCTCCAAGTACATCAATGAAGTCAGACCCAGAATGCTCAGAAGCGCAACCGATAAGCTGATTATTACAAAGCTTGGAAAATCCATCGCAGTGAACAGCATCCACGCCATGATTGAGCCGTTAAAACCGTTGTTTCCAGACAAGAATCTCAACCCGAAGACCATCCGCATGAGCGTTATCTGCAATTGGCTGAATGAAGAGAAACTAGCTCTGGAACATGTTCAGGAGCTTGCGGGTCATAAGTGGCCTGGTACTACAGAGAAGTATTTTAAAGCGGACAGCCTGCAACAGCGGGAACTGATTAATAGGTTTTTTCCTCTTTAAAAAATAAAGGAGCCTATAGTAAGACTCCTTTATTTTAATGACTAGATTATTGGCATTTATCTATTTCGTTGTTGACGTAGTGAAATAATTCGTCAGCGTAACTGTCAGGCAAGTCATTATCCTCAATGACATTTCGAACCATTTGCGGAACATACAAATATCTGCTGTTATTGACACGGCTTAGTTCTCGTTGCTGGCTAGTTTCGTTGTTAATGGTTTTTACATAAGCGTATCTTCCGCAATAGTCTTGAATGATTTGTGTCTGTGCCCATGCTTTAAGTTCCTCTAAGTTTTTTGTTTTTGGATGCTCTTGTCTGTATTCATTGTTCATACGAAGACTGAACATGTAGCCCCCAAAGCAAATAAGTGCAAATACAAGAACGGCACCCCTCACGATAATTTTTAATGGATTGTTCATTTTTTGGTTTTTAAGATGTGTTAAAATTCAGGCAAACTTAGCATTAAAAATCTAATTCGGCAAATATGCCGATGATTTAAAACGGCATTATTCGACTTTTGGATAATGTCAGAAGAATTTTTAATAAAGTTAGGCGATAACATAAATGCCAGAGCCAAAGCTAAGTTCAAAACTAATTTGGAGTTTGCATCTGCGTGTGAAATTGATGAAGCAAGCATCAGACGCATATTGAAAGGAAAACAGAACTTTTCGATTAAAATCTTTTTAAGAATCTGCACCGCTCTTGACATTAAAATGTCTGAACTTCTTTCAGAACAAAACCTGTAGGACTTACATTTATTTTCAATATTAATTCTCAATAACAAAACACTAATTCATAAGTATTTGAGTTAGTGTTTTTTCAGTTTTAGAAGTATCGAAATAAAATATAACGTCTTTTTTTAAATGAAAAAGATTACATTTGAACCGCTAGGATATAGAGAAATGAACGTTCTTATCAGACAATAGCAGGTTTGTAAATCCTTATAAGTATAAGTACAATGGAAAGGAACTGCAAGATGAGCTGGGACTTAACATGTATGACTATGGGGCAAGGAATTACGACCCTACTCTTGGAAGATGGATGAACATTGACCCATTGGCGGAACAAATGAGAAGGCACTCGCCTTATAATTATGCATTTAATAATCCTGTATATTTTATTGATCCCGATGGAATGGCTCCTGAGAGTATTGATCCAGTACCAAAAAGTCGTGGTGCTGCAATTATTGCTGCAGGTTTAGGTGGTGCAGCTGCAATATCAATAGCTGGTGCTGGACCGCAAGGAATTGTTTTAGAGCCAGCTGCAGGTGTGGTTGCTATTGGTTCTCTTATAATTGGTGGAGGAGTGATGATTTGGGATGCTATGACAGGTGGTAATGATTCTTCAAGTTCAGCGACTAATGCAACTGCTGGTACGGCTTCAGGTAGCGAGAAATCAACTAATAATAATGCTAAAGAGAAATCAACCACTTCCGAACCTAGTACAACAGAAAGAGGTACGAAAGGGAAACTTGAAAAATCCCCAACAGGGAAAGGATCGGTACCTGCTTCTGAGAGGGCTGCACAAAGAGTTCCAACAGCTAAACAAAAAGCTGAGGAAAGAGAAGCAAACGATAACAATTGTACGAATTGTGGTAATGAAACAAAAGCAGAGGATACTAGATCACATCATTATCCTACTCGACATGCAGACGGAGGAACAGAAACTGTTCCAGTTTGCAAAGAATGTCATACATATTTACACAGTAAAAAAAAATAAACAATAATGACAAATAGCGAATTTTTAGAGATTATAAAAACGAGTATTAATAATAATGACTACCATCTTACACTAGTAAATGGTGGTCAAAATCCTGAATATTCTTATTCTATTGGATTAACTGAAAAATTTGGTTTTGAATTAGTAATTGCAGGGGGATTCATTTCTATTAAGGAAAACGAATCAATATTTAGATATGTGTATCAACAATTGCAATCTGAATCAACTGCAGATTCAAAGTTTATATTCTCTGAAAATACATTTTATTTAAATAAAGTAGATTCATCATGGTGTGAAAAGTTAATGCTTGGTGTTTATGATTATTATAATGTTGATAAGATTACTGCTTATCAAATTATTCCAGAGAATAGAACATTAGATACACCTTTAATGTCACAGCCAATTATTGCAAATGATCCTATTTGGAAATGGCTTGACATGGATTGGAATATGAATGTTCCTAAAAATTCTTATGTTATAACCGATATTGATTCTCTAAAAGGTAAAACAATAGTCGAACTGATGAGATGGGAAGATCATGTATGGGAAATGTTTTCAGGACCAGGACCAGATTTTAAAGAAGAAGATATAAGGATAGTTCCATTAGGTACAATATTAGGAATTGATGATACACTGCAGCCAACTGTAAATTTGGCTGTTGGGAAAGGTTTGTGGCGGGAAAATAAAGATTCAGAATGGAATGATTGGGAATAGTAACATTTAATGTAGAATAAAAGCCCGAATCGACAAAGTATATAAAAGTAAAACCTCGCGAATTGCGAGGTTTTTTTATGTTTTATAGAGAAGCTACATTTTTAGCGAAGAAATCTTTAAATTTCTTTTGGGTTAAAAAAGTATCGACCATTTTAAAGATTATATTTTTTTCCTCGGGTTCAAGTTCTTGAATTAATTTGATTTGTTCTACTAGTGTTTTATCTTCAATTGTAATTTCCTGCGGAATCTCACCTTCTAAATTTACCAGTTGGTCAATAGTCATATTAAAATATTTGGCGATTTTGCCCACAGCTTCAAGAGATAATTCTCTGTCTCCTGTTTCTACCCTTGAATAATTAGAGCGATGCATAGCAATAAGATCAGCTATAGATTGCTGTGTTAATCCTTTTTCTTCTCTTATTCTTTTTATGTTTTTACCAATGTGTTGCATACTGTTGTTATTTAGGTCAAAGTTATCTAAAAAGCACAAATAATGCAATATGTATCTTTTTGATAAATCTTAAGTTGTTTTATTGATACATATATTTTACATTTGCTACGTATCAAATTAACACAAATGTTATTCAGTATGGAAATCCAAGACATCAAACAAAGTTTAACTCTTGCCACAATCCTCAATCATTACAGTATAAAACCTGATAAAAACAATATGCTTTGTTGTCCGTTCCATGAAGATAACACAGCGAGTCTGCAAGTTAATCCAATACAAAACCGTTACAAATGCCATGCTTGCGATAAAAAAGGGGATGTTATCCAGTTTGTTCAGGATTACGAAAAACTCACCAAACGGGAAGCGATTTTAAAATGTGTAGCCCTGATAGGAATTAATCCAATGCCTAAATCTCAAAGTCAAAAAACGGAAATAATCACAGAAAATAAAAGTATTTTTTTAGAGAAAATGTTCCAAAGTTTTAGAAAAGGTATTTTTAACAGCAATCCTGCAAAGGACTACTGCAGAGAAAGAAATCTAAATATCGAAACGCTACAAGTTGGTTTTAATGGCGGGCAATTCCACCACGGCACAAGAAGAGACGAAACCCTGATTAATAATTGTTTGGCTGTTGGACTTCTTTTAGATCGAAATATCATCAGTAAAACAGGCGAAAAAGCCTATAATGTTTTTGGAAGCAAATGCATTGTTTTTCCATTAAAGAACAAAGAAAATCAAATCGTTAGCCTGTATTTTAGATCAATATTAAACCAAAAAGAAGCCAAACACTTCTATTTAAAAAACAGAACAGGACTTTATCCCAATTACCCCGATAAAAACACTAAAAAACTGATTTTAACCGAAAGTATTATTGACTGTGCCAGTTTACTGCAGATCGGTGAAATTGCTCAAAATTACAGCCTGTTGGCTTGTTATGGCACAAACGGACTCGGCCAAGAAATAGAAAAAGCCATTGCAGAGCTTACGGAACTTGAAGAAATTATTTTTTGTTTTGACAATGATAATGCAGGAGAAGAAGCCGTAAAAAAATATGCTTCACAACTTAAACAATACAAAATATCCACCATAGAACTGCCCAATAAAGACATCAACGAAACCCTGCAATTGCATGAAGATGAAATCATCATTGAGCTGTTAAACCAAAGAAAGGAACTTATTTTTTTTTCAATTGAAGAAAAAACTACTACCAAACCCAAAACAAATATTGATTTTTTAAAGCAGAATAATTTACTGCAGGAATTAAATGTACTGATCGAGAAAAGCGGAATAATCGGAGAAGAAAACAGTCGTTTACTTCTTTTTATCATTGCAAGTTCATACAAAACCAAAAGCCCCCTTCATGCCATAGTACAGGGAAGCTCAGGAAGCGGAAAAACGCATTTAATCAGTAAGATAGCCGATTTAATCCCTCCTGAAGATGTTTTACGGTTTACAAGAATTACAGAGAGTTCTCTGTACAACTGGGGCGAATATGATTTAGTGGGAAAGCTGTTGATTATAGAAGATCTGGACGGACTCAAAGAAGAAGCCATGTTTGCCATGCGGGAGCTAATCAGCAATCAAAGGCTCTCAAGCTCTGTGAGTATCAAGGATAAAAAAGGAAATATCAAATCCGCTAAAAAGGAAGTAAGAGGCGTTTTTAGCAGTTTGTCAGCCACCACTAAAGGCGAACTGTACGAAGATAATATGAGCCGGAGTTTTTTGCTTGCCGTGGATGAAAGCGGGGAACAAAGCCAAAGAATCATCCATTATCAAAACCGCAAATATGCCGGAGAGATAGAACCAAAAGACCAGGAGAAAACCAAAATACAATTACAGCAAATTATCCGGACTTTAACAAATTATGAAGTGATCAATCCGTTTGCTACCCGCTTAGAGCTTCCTGAGGAAGTACATAAGATAAGACGATTGAATGAAATGTTCCAAAGCATCGTAAGGCAGATAACGCTTTTAAACCAACATCATAGAGAACTTAAAAACGATAAATTAATCACTCAGATCGAAGACTTGGAGCAGGCTACCGAAGTGCTTTTTGAAAGTATCATCTTAAAAGTGGATGAACTTGATGGGAGTTTAAGGCAGTTTTTTGAGCGGGTAAAGAAATACCTTAAAACCCAAGACAAGGATTTTACCCAAAGAGAAATAAGGCAGGCTTTTAATATGAGCAAAAGCCAAATACACCGCTATTTGCAAGCTTTACTGGAACTGGAATACATCAAACAAATTGGCGGGTATGCCAATAAAGGATTAAAATATAAAATCGATTACTGGGATGATTATGCCAAACTCAGAATTAAGATAAAAGACAAACTCCTATTACAAATTAAAGCCTTAAAGGAAACTGTCTGAACCACTAAGAACCACTACTGGGACGCTAGAATAAAAGCTAAATAATTTATAATTAACAATTTACAATTAATAATTGCATTAGTGTCCCAAGTTCCTAAAAAGTACAACCATAAAAACAGCATAGGTATATGAAAGATAAGATTTATGCCTTTAGACAAGAACTGCAGACCTTAGGGTACTGCCAAACCATAATCAGCAATTACCCCAAATATGCCAGTCATTTTTTAGTTTTTTTCCAAGAAACGGACGCTGAAATAGACGACAGCCACATCAAATCATATCAAAAGTATTTACAGCAAAAAACAAGTAAAACCAGTGGTGAAAAGCTGAGTGAGAGCCATATTTACAGCCAATTATTGGGGATTAAAATGTATTTTGAATATTTGGAAAGAATCCATAAAATCAAGCGAAATCCTTTTACCTTAAAGCTTAAAAATCCTAGAAACGAAGTAAGAGAGGTACTCACCCAAGAACAAATAAAAATACTTTATGAGCATTGCAAAACTGGGGAAGAAAAAATGATCCTGCACCTTTGTTACGGTTGCGGACTCAGGAGAAGCGAAGCGGTAAACCTCAATAAAAAAGATATCCATATCGAAAAGAAACTGCTTTTTGTTCGTCAGGGAAAAGGTAAAAAGCGTCGGGTAATCCCCCTAAATAAAACCCTTACAGCCGATTTTAAACTCTTTTTAGGGTATCAAATAAATACGCAGGAAATAGCCTTTTTGACCAATAAACAGTATAAAAGAATGTCAGGAAATACAATGCACCTGATCTTTAAAGCGCTGCTTAAAAAGGCAAAAATAAAAGACATAAGCCTGCATCATCTGCGCCATAGTATAGCCACACACTTACTGGAAAATGATATGAGTATTGAAATGGTACGGGACTTTTTAGGACACTCGAGGCTCTCTACAACTCAAATTTATACTAAAATAAACAACTTAAAAATGAAATGAATTTAGAAATCTATCTCAAAAGCCACCTGCAGGAATCAACGGCTAAAAGTTATTATTACCACATCAATAAATTTAGGCTTCAAAACCGAAATACAGAGCATTACAGTTATAAAAAAGTAATGCAGTACATAGAGGAATTACGTAAAAACTACCCTGCCAATACGCTCAGAGGTATCCTTTTTGCCTTAAAGAAATACTATGAGTACTTAATTGAAACGGGTATCAGAAAAGACAATCCTACTCAAAGCATCAAGTTTAGGGATGCTAAAGAAACACCAATACAACATCAGGATTTATTTACTGATAAAGAACTGCAAGAGCTTTTAGAACCAAGAAAAGAACGGTATCCTTTTTTGACTTTAAGAAACAGAATAATTATAAGTTTACTTGTTTATCAAGCCCCAACATCGGGAGAACTCACAGAATTAGAAGTAAATGCCATTGATTTAGAAAAGGCAACCATAGAAATAAAACCAACTGCTTTAACCAATAACCGAATATTGCCTTTAAAAGCCGAACAAATCCTTTTGTTATACAAATACATCAATACGGACAGAAACGCCCTTAAAACACATCGAGAAGATAAAAATATGCTGTTACTGGGAAAGCTTGGAACACCAATCCAAATAGAGGATATTATTTATTTAATCAGTACCTATCAAAAGAGGTACACTAAAAAACTAACTTCAACCACAATCCGCCAAAGTGTAATAACGAATCTTTTAAGTAAAGGAAACGATTTACGGATGGTTCAGACCTTTGCAGGACACAAACACTTGGATACTACCGAAAAATACAAACAGACAGGAATAAAAGCCCTGCAGAGCGCCATTGATAAACATCATCCATTGCGCTAAATTATTCTTACAAATTATTAATTCGTTAACTGCCGTAGGCATACCCCAAAAAAGCCCCTTGATAATAATACGGTTTTGGTACGCCATTTTAACTCCGAAAGATGTTTTTTTTTATCTCTTACCCGTTTCTTTTTTACCTTAAAAAACACCCAAAAACACGATTTTAAGCAAATGTTAAAATCCCGACTAATGATAGTCGGGACTCAATTAGCAAATTTATTAATTTATGCGCATATTTGCACATCGTTAATTTATAAGAAAAATGAAACAAAAAACAGAATTAAAGCCAGTTGATATTTTATTGAAAATCTGCCTGAAAAGATTATTGGAACAAGGTACTTGGAGTAGTAAAATTTATGAAGATATAGAAGCGGAGATAAAAATCCCAAATACACGCTATAGAGCCAAGCAAAGAATAAAAAAACTGATAGCACAAATCCGTAAAGAAGCGGGAATAAAGGATTAAAGAAATTTTAGTGATTATTTTTTTTCAATTGAAAGAAAAAATTACGCTATTTTTGAAAAAATAAGACGTTCTTACAAAAAGGTAGTCTCTCGCGTGAGGCAAATATTGCACAGGAAATAACAAGTATAAGTACAATGGAAAGGAACTGCAAGATGAGCTGGGACTTAACATGTATGACTATGGGGCAAGGAATTACGACCCTACTCTTGGAAGATGGATGAACATTGACCCATTGGCGGAACAAATGAGAAGGCACTCGCCTTATAATTATGCATTTAATAATCCTGTATATTTTATTGATCCCGATGGAATGGCTCCTGAGAGTATTGATCCAGTACCAAAAAGTCGTGGTGCTGCAATTATTGCTGCAGGTTTAGGTGGTGCAGCTGCAATATCAATAGCTGGTGCTGGACCGCAAGGAATTGTTTTAGAGCCAGCTGCAGGTGTGGTTGCTATTGGTTCTCTTATAATTGGTGGAGGAGTGATGATTTGGGATGCTATGACAGGTGGTAATGATTCTTCAAGTTCAGCGACTAATGCAACTGCTGGTACGGCTTCAGGTAGCGAGAAATCAACTAATAATAATGCTAAAGAGAAATCAACCACTTCCGAACCTAGTACAACAGAAAGAGGTACGAAAGGGAAACTTGAAAAATCCCCAACAGGGAAAGGATCGGTACCTGCTTCTGAGAGGGCTGCACAAAGAGTTCCAACAGCTAAACAAAAAGCTGAGGAAAGAGAAGCAAACGATAACAATTGTACGAATTGTGGTAATGAAACAAAAGCAGAGGATACTAGATCACATCATTATCCTACTCGACATGCAGACGGAGGAACAGAAACTGTTCCAGTTTGCAAAGAATGTCATACATATTTACACAGTAAAAAAAAATAAACAATAATGACAAATAGCGAATTTTTAGAGATTATAAAAACGAGTATTAATAATAATGACTACCATCTTACACTAGTAAATGGTGGTCAAAATCCTGAATATTCTTATTCTATTGGATTAACTGAAAAATTTGGTTTTGAATTAGTAATTGCAGGGGGATTCATTTCTATTAAGGAAAACGAATCAATATTTAGATATGTGTATCAACAATTGCAATCTGAATCAACTGCAGATTCAAAGTTTATATTCTCTGAAAATACATTTTATTTAAATAAAGTAGATTCATCATGGTGTGAAAAGTTAATGCTTGGTGTTTATGATTATTATAATGTTGATAAGATTACTGCTTATCAAATTATTCCAGAGAATAGAACATTAGATACACCTTTAATGTCACAGCCAATTATTGCAAATGATCCTATTTGGAAATGGCTTGACATGGATTGGAATATGAATGTTCCTAAAAATTCTTATGTTATAACCGATATTGATTCTCTAAAAGGTAAAACAATAGTCGAACTGATGAGATGGGAAGATCATGTATGGGAAATGTTTTCAGGACCAGGACCAGATTTTAAAGAAGAAGATATAAGGATAGTTCCATTAGGTACAATATTAGGAATTGATGATACACTGCAGCCAACTGTAAATTTGGCTGTTGGGAAAGGTTTGTGGCGGGAAAATAAAGATTCAGAATGGAATGATTGGGAATAGTAACATTTAATGTAGAATAAAAGCCCGAATCGACAAAGTATATAAAAGTAAAACCTCGCGAATTGCGAGGTTTTTTTATGTTTTATAGAGAAGCTACATTTTTAGCGAAGAAATCTTTAAATTTCTTTTGGGTTAAAAAAGTATCGACCATTTTAAAGATTATATTTTTTTCCTCGGGTTCAAGTTCTTGAATTAATTTGATTTGTTCTACTAGTGTTTTATCTTCAATTGTAATTTCCTGCGGAATCTCACCTTCTAAATTTACCAGTTGGTCAATAGTCATATTAAAATATTTGGCGATTTTGCCCACAGCTTCAAGAGATAATTCTCTGTCTCCTGTTTCTACCCTTGAATAATTAGAGCGATGCATAGCAATAAGATCAGCTATAGATTGCTGTGTTAATCCTTTTTCTTCTCTTATTCTTTTTATGTTTTTACCAATGTGTTGCATACTGTTGTTATTTAGGTCAAAGTTATCTAAAAAGCACAAATAATGCAATATGTATCTTTTTGATAAATCTTAAGTTGTTTTATTGATACATATATTTTACATTTGCTACGTATCAAATTAACACAAATGTTATTCAGTATGGAAATCCAAGACATCAAACAAAGTTTAACTCTTGCCACAATCCTCAATCATTACAGTATAAAACCTGATAAAAACAATATGCTTTGTTGTCCGTTCCATGAAGATAACACAGCGAGTCTGCAAGTTAATCCAATACAAAACCGTTACAAATGCCATGCTTGCGATAAAAAAGGGGATGTTATCCAGTTTGTTCAGGATTACGAAAAACTCACCAAACGGGAAGCGATTTTAAAATGTGTAGCCCTGATAGGAATTAATCCAATGCCTAAATCTCAAAGTCAAAAAACGGAAATAATCACAGAAAATAAAAGTATTTTTTTAGAGAAAATGTTCCAAAGTTTTAGAAAAGGTATTTTTAACAGCAATCCTGCAAAGGACTACTGCAGAGAAAGAAATCTAAATATCGAAACGCTACAAGTTGGTTTTAATGGCGGGCAATTCCACCACGGCACAAGAAGAGACGAAACCCTGATTAATAATTGTTTGGCTGTTGGACTTCTTTTAGATCGAAATATCATCAGTAAAACAGGCGAAAAAGCCTATAATGTTTTTGGAAGCAAATGCATTGTTTTTCCATTAAAGAACAAAGAAAATCAAATCGTTAGCCTGTATTTTAGATCAATATTAAACCAAAAAGAAGCCAAACACTTCTATTTAAAAAACAGAACAGGACTTTATCCCAATTACCCCGATAAAAACACTAAAAAACTGATTTTAACCGAAAGTATTATTGACTGTGCCAGTTTACTGCAGATCGGTGAAATTGCTCAAAATTACAGCCTGTTGGCTTGTTATGGCACAAACGGACTCGGCCAAGAAATAGAAAAAGCCATTGCAGAGCTTACGGAACTTGAAGAAATTATTTTTTGTTTTGACAATGATAATGCAGGAGAAGAAGCCGTAAAAAAATATGCTTCACAACTTAAACAATACAAAATATCCACCATAGAACTGCCCAATAAAGACATCAACGAAACCCTGCAATTGCATGAAGATGAAATCATCATTGAGCTGTTAAACCAAAGAAAGGAACTTATTTTTTTTTCAATTGAAGAAAAAACTACTACCAAACCCAAAACAAATATTGATTTTTTAAAGCAGAATAATTTACTGCAGGAATTAAATGTACTGATCGAGAAAAGCGGAATAATCGGAGAAGAAAACAGTCGTTTACTTCTTTTTATCATTGCAAGTTCATACAAAACCAAAAGCCCCCTTCATGCCATAGTACAGGGAAGCTCAGGAAGCGGAAAAACGCATTTAATCAGTAAGATAGCCGATTTAATCCCTCCTGAAGATGTTTTACGGTTTACAAGAATTACAGAGAGTTCTCTGTACAACTGGGGCGAATATGATTTAGTGGGAAAGCTGTTGATTATAGAAGATCTGGACGGACTCAAAGAAGAAGCCATGTTTGCCATGCGGGAGCTAATCAGCAATCAAAGGCTCTCAAGCTCTGTGAGTATCAAGGATAAAAAAGGAAATATCAAATCCGCTAAAAAGGAAGTAAGAGGCGTTTTTAGCAGTTTGTCAGCCACCACTAAAGGCGAACTGTACGAAGATAATATGAGCCGGAGTTTTTTGCTTGCCGTGGATGAAAGCGGGGAACAAAGCCAAAGAATCATCCATTATCAAAACCGCAAATATGCCGGAGAGATAGAACCAAAAGACCAGGAGAAAACCAAAATACAATTACAGCAAATTATCCGGACTTTAACAAATTATGAAGTGATCAATCCGTTTGCTACCCGCTTAGAGCTTCCTGAGGAAGTACATAAGATAAGACGATTGAATGAAATGTTCCAAAGCATCGTAAGGCAGATAACGCTTTTAAACCAACATCATAGAGAACTTAAAAACGATAAATTAATCACTCAGATCGAAGACTTGGAGCAGGCTACCGAAGTGCTTTTTGAAAGTATCATCTTAAAAGTGGATGAACTTGATGGGAGTTTAAGGCAGTTTTTTGAGCGGGTAAAGAAATACCTTAAAACCCAAGACAAGGATTTTACCCAAAGAGAAATAAGGCAGGCTTTTAATATGAGCAAAAGCCAAATACACCGCTATTTGCAAGCTTTACTGGAACTGGAATACATCAAACAAATTGGCGGGTATGCCAATAAAGGATTAAAATATAAAATCGATTACTGGGATGATTATGCCAAACTCAGAATTAAGATAAAAGACAAACTCCTATTACAAATTAAAGCCTTAAAGGAAACTGTCTGAACCACTAAGAACCACTACTGGGACGCTAGAATAAAAGCTAAATAATTTATAATTAACAATTTACAATTAATAATTGCATTAGTGTCCCAAGTTCCTAAAAAGTACAACCATAAAAACAGCATAGGTATATGAAAGATAAGATTTATGCCTTTAGACAAGAACTGCAGACCTTAGGGTACTGCCAAACCATAATCAGCAATTACCCCAAATATGCCAGTCATTTTTTAGTTTTTTTCCAAGAAACGGACGCTGAAATAGACGACAGCCACATCAAATCATATCAAAAGTATTTACAGCAAAAAACAAGTAAAACCAGTGGTGAAAAGCTGAGTGAGAGCCATATTTACAGCCAATTATTGGGGATTAAAATGTATTTTGAATATTTGGAAAGAATCCATAAAATCAAGCGAAATCCTTTTACCTTAAAGCTTAAAAATCCTAGAAACGAAGTAAGAGAGGTACTCACCCAAGAACAAATAAAAATACTTTATGAGCATTGCAAAACTGGGGAAGAAAAAATGATCCTGCACCTTTGTTACGGTTGCGGACTCAGGAGAAGCGAAGCGGTAAACCTCAATAAAAAAGATATCCATATCGAAAAGAAACTGCTTTTTGTTCGTCAGGGAAAAGGTAAAAAGCGTCGGGTAATCCCCCTAAATAAAACCCTTACAGCCGATTTTAAACTCTTTTTAGGGTATCAAATAAATACGCAGGAAATAGCCTTTTTGACCAATAAACAGTATAAAAGAATGTCAGGAAATACAATGCACCTGATCTTTAAAGCGCTGCTTAAAAAGGCAAAAATAAAAGACATAAGCCTGCATCATCTGCGCCATAGTATAGCCACACACTTACTGGAAAATGATATGAGTATTGAAATGGTACGGGACTTTTTAGGACACTCGAGGCTCTCTACAACTCAAATTTATACTAAAATAAACAACTTAAAAATGAAATGAATTTAGAAATCTATCTCAAAAGCCACCTGCAGGAATCAACGGCTAAAAGTTATTATTACCACATCAATAAATTTAGGCTTCAAAACCGAAATACAGAGCATTACAGTTATAAAAAAGTAATGCAGTACATAGAGGAATTACGTAAAAACTACCCTGCCAATACGCTCAGAGGTATCCTTTTTGCCTTAAAGAAATACTATGAGTACTTAATTGAAACGGGTATCAGAAAAGACAATCCTACTCAAAGCATCAAGTTTAGGGATGCTAAAGAAACACCAATACAACATCAGGATTTATTTACTGATAAAGAACTGCAAGAGCTTTTAGAACCAAGAAAAGAACGGTATCCTTTTTTGACTTTAAGAAACAGAATAATTATAAGTTTACTTGTTTATCAAGCCCCAACATCGGGAGAACTCACAGAATTAGAAGTAAATGCCATTGATTTAGAAAAGGCAACCATAGAAATAAAACCAACTGCTTTAACCAATAACCGAATATTGCCTTTAAAAGCCGAACAAATCCTTTTGTTATACAAATACATCAATACGGACAGAAACGCCCTTAAAACACATCGAGAAGATAAAAATATGCTGTTACTGGGAAAGCTTGGAACACCAATCCAAATAGAGGATATTATTTATTTAATCAGTACCTATCAAAAGAGGTACACTAAAAAACTAACTTCAACCACAATCCGCCAAAGTGTAATAACGAATCTTTTAAGTAAAGGAAACGATTTACGGATGGTTCAGACCTTTGCAGGACACAAACACTTGGATACTACCGAAAAATACAAACAGACAGGAATAAAAGCCCTGCAGAGCGCCATTGATAAACATCATCCATTGCGCTAAATTATTCTTACAAATTATTAATTCGTTAACTGCCGTAGGCATACCCCAAAAAAGCCCCTTGATAATAATACGGTTTTGGTACGCCATTTTAACTCCGAAAGATGTTTTTTTTTATCTCTTACCCGTTTCTTTTTTACCTTAAAAAACACCCAAAAACACGATTTTAAGCAAATGTTAAAATCCCGACTAATGATAGTCGGGACTCAATTAGCAAATTTATTAATTTATGCGCATATTTGCACATCGTTAATTTATAAGAAAAATGAAACAAAAAACAGAATTAAAGCCAGTTGATATTTTATTGAAAATCTGCCTGAAAAGATTATTGGAACAAGGTACTTGGAGTAGTAAAATTTATGAAGATATAGAAGCGGAGATAAAAATCCCAAATACACGCTATAGAGCCAAGCAAAGAATAAAAAAACTGATAGCACAAATCCGTAAAGAAGCGGGAATAAAGGATTAAAGAAATTTTAGTGATTATTTTTTTTCAATTGAAAGAAAAAATTACGCTATTTTTGAAAAAATAAGACGTTCTTACAAAAAGGTAGTCTCTCGCGTGAGGCAAATATTGCACAGGAAATAACAAGTATAAGTTTAGTGGAAAAGAACTACAAGACGAGTTACAGCTTAATGTTTATGATATGGAAGCCCGAAATTATATGCCCGATATTGGTCGTTGGGGCAATATAGATGAGCTTTCAGAAAATTTTTACGAGCACTCTCCTTATAATTTTTCATTTAATAATCCGGTCTTATTTTCTGATCCGAGTGGGCTATCACCCGATGCATCAACCTTTATATCATCAACTTTCGTTAACGGAGGTGGAAAAGTTGTCGAACATAGAGATGATGGAGACGATAGTGTTTATTTGGTTGGAGATGATTGGGTAAAAGGAGGCTCTAAAAAAGGTTTACCAAACGTTGGTAAGGAAAAACCGGGAATGGTTTATGTTCCTGGTTTAGTATATCAATTTGATGAAAATGGAGAGCTAAATGTTCCAGATTTTGATAGCTTTAATAAAGCTAATGGTGCAACGACAGCTATAGGTGGTCCATATGATGTAACTGGTTTTTGGGAAGCTTTTTTCACTCAATTGTTTACTGAAATGGGGGATGATTCTCCTCAAGCAAGTATAGCTTTAGCGGTTATTACAAAAGGAAAAGTTAAACCTAAAAACGCAATAATACTTCTTGAAAATTTGCCTAAGCAAATGCATCATTTCGCAACAAACAAAAATAAAAACTGGACTCCATTGATGAATAAAATTGCGCAAAAATATGGTTTATCTTTAAATGGGTCCTGGAATAAAGCTTTGATGCCTCATTTAGGGAGACATCCAAATGACTATCACAAATTTGTTTATAAAGCAATGCAAGAAGCATCAGCTAAGGCCGGCAATAATAAAGAACAATTTATAAAATTATTTAATGAATCTGTAACACAACCTGTTCTTCAAAATCCAGGTTTATTACGCAAATCCGGTTGGCAGTAATGAGTAAATATTTTTCGATAAGTTGGGTTGATAACCCAGTGGGGCCAGTTGCATTTGGTCCAGAAAACTCTAAACTAAATTTTGAATTGACAGAAGAATTAGTCGGATGTAATAAATTACCTTTTGACTTAATAATTAAAAAAGTTAGTCAATTAAAAGACAGTGTAGAAGAAAGTGACGATTTATCCGATTTAAATACAATATGGGAGGATTATCTTCCTAATAATATTGGTTTTGCATTAATGTCAGATAGATTAAAAGCAATTGTCGATCTACATTTAACAGGGCAAGAAGATATCGATTGGATAAATTGTAAAGTCTGGGCGAATGCAACATTTAAAATTTATTACATACTGAGATTTAATAGAAAATTAGATGTTCTCGACATCGAAAACACAAAGTATATTCCAAATTCAAATAGAATTTTAAAACCATGTTATTCTTTATTAAAAGTCAACTTTTATAATGTATTTCATGAAGAATTATCAGATAATTTATGGCAAATAAATATTTTTATAATTATTTCTGAAAAGCTAAAAAAAGATATACAAAAGGGCAAATTAACTGGAATTGAATTTGGAAAAGTGACAGTAATTTAAATGCTCGAATTTGTTTCTTTTATTAATTTCTTTTAAATTTTAAATAATGAGTAGTCCAAAACAGTTAAACTTTTTTATTACAGCAGAAAACTATAAGTCAATAAATTCTGATACATGACGGATATTCAATTACACAACTTAAAAGTGGATATTTTTAATCAAGCAAAAATATACATAGAAACTCTTAGAGAATTTGCTCCCTTCGGTTCTACAATTCTTAATAATGAAATAACACCTCTTGGATATTATAGTGATGAAGAAATAGTGGATTCAAATAATGCAATAGAAATACTTCAACAACAACTTTCAAAAAAGATTAAAGCAAATCTAATTGAAGCTGGTGCTGTTGCTTTTGATGTAATAGCTAATTTTAAAAATGGAGATGGAATATCTGAAAAAAGAGATGCACTTTGCCTCAAAATATCTAAAGATGGAGAAAACTGGAGTGAGGAATATTTTCCTTATTTAATTATCGAAGGTGAATGTATTTGGAAATAATCTGACACCCTAAAACAAATCCTGTACAATACTAATCATTAAAAAGAGGAGCAGAAATAATAAAAACTGTACTTTTAAATATGCGAAAAGCAAGTTTAGAAGCAGGAAATGACAAAGCAAAATTTTTAAAGTTATTTGATGAATATTTCAACAGCCCTTAATTAAAAGTCCAAATTTATTAAGAAAAACAGGTTGGTAAAAATGAGTAAATACTATTTTTCAAGTTGGAAGCATAGGGCACAAATAGTAACAGAATAATATTTGTTCCATATAATTAATTTTAAATTATGATTTCAAAACAACTTAATTTTTTTCACTCAAATAATGATATTGAGAAATTTATTACTTACTTTAGAAAGAAAGGTTTTGCGCTATATCCTTATTTAGTAAATCATCTGGATGAAATAAAACAGGAAGAAAAATTGAACAAACAAAGTAAGATAGAAATTATCTATGATTCAAATCAAATTGAATATAAATTTATCGAAAAACAAAGATATTATTTATTCAATCCTGAAAAATCTTATGCAATAGAATTTTTAGTATGTACTCCTTCAGAAGGTAATAAAATAGAAGCTGGCCGTCTATATTATACTCCCAAATATTATGAAGACGGCAAACAAACTTTAAAAAGTGATCATTTTGTAAACGAAGCTAATAATCTTTTAAAAGATTTTAAAAAAGATTTTTTGAAGAAAACGGAATATAGTGAAAATTGGTTTTTTACAGAAGATATAAATAATTTATTTAAGAAAAAACTTGTCGAATGGACACAAAATAACAACGCAATAAAATTAGGTTAGTGAAAAAATAAACTGCAACTAGACAATCTAAAAAAGGGTTAACTTCATCTACAAGTGAAACGAACGTTGACCATGTTAAAAGAAAAAGAGATCACGGTAGTGAACACCAGATAAGGAATATATTTTATGTTCTTATTGTAATCTGAAAAAGGAGGATGAATAATATGAATAATAATATAAAAGTAGCTTTCGTACAAAAAATAAATGAAGCTGAGTTTGAAACAGAAACTATTTGGTGTGAAAGAAATGGGGAAAATTTTGTAGTTGATAATATTCCTTTTGTCGCAAAAAGAATTTCATTGGGAGATACAATTAAAGCTGAATATGATGAGGATGATAAAATGTATTATTTTGATGATTTTGTTAAAATTTCAGGGAATAGTACTATAAGGATCTTTCTCTATGATGATAATAAAATTGAATCAACAAGAGAATGGTTGAACAAAAACGATTGTGAATCAGAAGTTTTACTCGTGAGAAGTATTGTTGCTGTTAATATACCCCAAAAAGTGTATTATCCTGTTATTAGAGACTTTCTAGAAGAAGGTGAAAAAAAGGGAAATTGGGTTTACGAAGAATCTTGTTTAGAACATGAGTATTAAAGCATAAGAAAGAATTCCAGCCACTAATACTAATATACATAGATGCATTGGTAGTTAATTCAATATATGTAGCGTCAATTTTACTGTTTAAGTAAATCTTCATATTTCCAGCTACATCATAGCTATAATCGTCCCCGCAGGTCAAGTAAGACCAAAACCAAATGGAACATAAAAAATATTGATATGATAAATAGGGAAACAATTATAGATTTTTTTGAAGATTTAAAAGAGGGAAATGATTTCAATACAAATGAAAAATTATTATGGACTTACTTTTTTTTGGATAAAAACAAAAGAAAGTTAGATGATTTTACGCTTAAACTTGAAAAACTTGGATATAAATTTGACAGTATTTTTGAAGCTAAAAAAATTAATGATACAGATGATACAGAATATTACCTTCAAGTTACCAATATTCAGCATCATACTATTGATTCTTTACATGCCTTAAATATTATGTTTTATAATTTAGCTGAAGTTAACCATATTGATTATTATGATGGCTTTGACGTTGGTAATATTACTTAGGGAAAATTAAAACCATAATAATGTATTACATTGCAATCCCAGCGTCTTTCCTGCCTCAAAATTAATTATTACATTCTTTCTCTTTATAAAATAATTATTCTTATCAAAATTAAACATTTGCGAGTTGTTTAAATTTACAATTAAAAAAACAAGCTTAAAAACAGATGTTTAAAAACCTTAATAAATCAATTAATTAACCAGTTATTTCAAACTATCAAAAAACATCAATATTGGAATTAAGTGTTCGATTGAAATCCCATCGACCCACTTAAGGAGACAACTAGTTAATAGTTGTCTCTTTTTTTATGCACAAAAATGCAGGTTTTTCAAGCTTTTACGGACTAAAATTATATGGTTCGATTTTTCACAAGGAATCCTTAGTCTGTTTGAAATAAACAGTCTAAAAGTGGCTTTATTAGAGATTTAATCGGGGCTGAACAATGATTCGAAATCCCGTTAAGGATATAGCATTTTTTTCTCTCTTGGTTTATCGCAATTTTTTGATACTAAATATAGTAATTCCAAAATAATTTTAGCTTCCTTCTCATCTACCTGAATGCCGTTCTTAGAAAGAATAATAACGGCCTTTTCTACTGAAACATTCTTCTCAATGAAATTCATTTTTTCTATTGGTTTTTCGGTTACTTTTTTTTGATAATATTTTTAAAAATGCTTGATTCAAACCTAAAGAAAGAGTTCTAGTTTTAAAATCAATGTCGATTGGTGGAATAAGACTTACAAGATGCCTTTTATCTGAGACATCAAATTCAGAAAATCTTTGAAAGATCTCTACTAATGCTTTATTTTCTATTTGATTTTTTTTATCAATCCCTTTTAGTTTAAAAACAATATCTCGAGCTTCCTTTTTAAGATTTTTGATGCTGACTTTATTATCTTTTTTTAATTCATTGTAGTCATCAATTTTTAATATTCCAGCTATAAATAATTTCCTGCCTTGAGAAAGGGTTAGTACTTCCTCTTTAATTTTTCTCTCTAATACTTTTTGAGCATATAGATAACTTGCTTTCTGTGTCTTTATATTCTGATCTACCAAAATGTTCTTAAACAATTCAATAGTATTATTTGAGAGTATCAATTGTTGCAGCTTATTTTGATAACAGTCATTTAGAATTATCGCACCTATCCTTACTCTGCAGCCACCACGACAATGATAATACGGATATCTTTTTGCTCTTCCTTTTGAATAACTTCCGCCAAGTTTTCGATCACAAACAGGACAGATTAAAAAACCTCTTAAAAAAAATGTTGATTGTAAATCATCTTTTTTAGCAGTAGTTTTTCTTTTTGTGTTAATAACAGACTGAACCTGATTAAACAAAGACTCAGATATTAATGGTTCATGTAATCCTTTTACCATTTGCTCTTCACCAGATTCAAGTTTGACTGGTATAAGCCCACAATAAACAGGATTATGCAAAATCCTGAAAAAGTGTGATCTTGAGCACAGCAATCCTTTGTCATTAGCTATTTTCATGATTTGGGATATTTTATGATCGTTCTTGGCAACTTGATAAAAAACCCATTTTATAATTTCGGCTTCAGGTTCTTTGGGAGTAATTCCTTTTTTACCATCCATTGATCTCAAATTGATAAATCCTAGTGGTGCCTTACTAGGATATCTGCCCATCAACTTTGCTCGACGAATGCCATTTGCAGTGTTTTGAGCTCTGCGGGTATTTTCTGCTTCCGGAACAGCTAAATATACTGCTAGCATAACCGTGCTTTCCGGCACAGAGAAATCTATTGGCTGATCAATAGCTTTTGCAGTTGTTTTATATTTCCGAAGCTTTCCAATCATTTCGTAAGCGTATTCAATATTACGACTGAATCTATCCCACTTGATAAATAGAATATTTTTATCTTCTCCTGATGACTTCTTTTTAATTTCTGAGAATAATCGGTTCCATTCTGGCCTATTGAAATTCTTCGCAGAGAAGTCTTCACGATAAATTCCTTTAACTTCGATATCGTAATATTTACAATACTTCAATAGTCTATCCTCCTGCTCTGGTAAGGAGTAACCTTTTCTCTTTTGTTCGTCCGTACTTACACGAACGTATAAATAGGCTGACTTCATATAATTAATGTATTTTATTGATTTACTCTAAAGTTAAGATTTAGTTCTTAACTAAAATCTCCAAATTATGGAAAACCGTAAAAACAACACTTCTTTTAAGTCGAACTTTAGATAAATAATTAAAGGTGCAAATTTAAATAGAACAAACTGTTATTTATAATTTCAAATTAAATTTATGCTAAAACGAACTATTTTAATTGAAAACAAAATTTCCATAACGACAAAAAACAATCAGCTAGTACTAAAATCAGAAATAAAGGAGAGTTGTATCCCAATTGAAGATATTGGTTTTCTTGTTCTCGATCATAATGAAATCTACCTTAGTATTCCTGCTATGAATTTACTTGTTGATAACAATACCTCTATTGTTATCTGTGGAAAAAATCATCTTCCCAACGGAATGCTGTTAAACCTTAACAGCCATCATATTCAGCAGGAAATATTCAAAAATCAAATTGAAGCTTCCATACCATTAAAAAAGCAATTATGGCAGCAAACGATAATTGAAAAAATTAAAAACCAAGGACAATTACTCGAAAAAATAACTGATTCAAAAAATAGTTTTGTATTTCTAGCCAGTAAAGTATTAAGTGGAGATTCATCTAATATGGAAGGAGTTGCAGCGCAACAATATTGGAAATATTTTCCTCAGCCAAATCTAGAATTTGATGGAATAAAAAGAGAAAGATATGGCGACTATCCTAATAATTTCTTGAATTATGGATATGCGATTTTAAGAGCCGCAACTGCAAGAGCTCTTTCCGGAAGCGGCCTACTCAATACATTAGGAATTCACCATAAAAGTAAATACAATGCTTTTGCACTTGCTGATGATATCATGGAACCGTTTCGTCCCATTGTGGATGAAAAAGTCTTTGAAATTATGCAGCGTTTTGATGAACAAGAACTAAATACTACTATTAAGTCCGAATTATTACAAATATTAACTAGAACGGTTTATTTTAAAGATGAGAAAAGTCCTTTAATGATAGCTTTGCAAAAGACTGCCAGTTCTCTTCAACAATGCTTCACAGGAAATCGAAAAAAAATTAAATATCCTGCATTATGGAGCTTAACGGATATCGAATAATGTGGCTATTTGTTTTTTTTGATCTCCCCACAGAAACAAAAAAAGACAGAAGAAATGCATCTGGATTTAGAAACAATTTATTGAAAGATGGATTTTCGATGATGCAATATTCTGTTTATGTACGCCACTGCGCAAGTAGCGAAAGTGCCGATGTTCATGAAAAGAGAATTCACAAACTACTACCACCTTTAGGCAAAGTAAGTGTACTTCGAATAACCGATAAACAATTTGGGAATATTTTAAATTTTTGGGGAAAAGCAGCATTACCTTCAGCACCTCAACCTACACAGCTAGAATTATTTTAATACTATTTTAATTAAATTCTCAGTAACATTTCAATGTATAAAACCTTATTTACTAACCCTACAATAGAAAAAATGCCACAATTATGGGTTATCAAACCATAAAAGAAGCATTTTTTTGAACGATATTCACACATAAAACATTGTATATCAGAAGGAAACAAACCAACTAATATCGTGTTTTCTAATCTTTAATCAAACCACAACCCAATCATTAAACGTTGCAATTACTGGTGCAATATCGTGTTTTCTAATCTTTAATCAAACCACAACGATGGATGATTTCGAAGTTTATTGCTATGAAATATCGTGTTTTCTAATCTTTAATCAAACCACAACCTACTGTTACTTTCTGTATCGCGGAGTTTCAATATCGTGTTTTCTAATCTTTAATCAAACCACAACAATTCGTTAGAAAGATGAAAACAATTACAGAATATCGTGTTTTCTAATCTTTAATCAAACCACAACTAATGGTTCAATTATATATAAAGCATGTCGAATATCGTGTTTTCTAATCTTTAATCAAACCACAACCTGCTCTTCCTGTTTTTTACAAAATAAAAAAATATCGTGTTTTCTAATCTTTAATCAAACCACAACAAGTTTTTCTTGATGGAGAGGGTAAAATTAAATATCGTGTTTTCTAATCTTTAATCAAACCACAACTAAAGAGGCTTCTTTGAATTTAAACCAACAAATATCGTGTTTTCTAATCTTTAATCAAACCACAACGACAAGGTTATCTCCTTCAATTCCATTATAAATATCGTGTTTTCTAATCTTTAATCAAACCACAACTATGTACATGCATATACATGCAAAAATACGAATATCGTGTTTTCTAATCTTTAATCAAACCACAACGTGGTGCTCCATCTGTTATTGGTTCTTTATAATATCGTGTTTTCTAATCTTTAATCAAACCACAACACGTTCCGCTTGACATTGTACTACTCCATTAATATCGTGTTTTCTAATCTTTAATCAAACCACAACTTTGTGTATGAAGTCCATTTTGTTTACATAAATATCGTGTTTTCTAATCTTTAATCAAACCACAACTAGGTAGGTGTACGTTTTTCATGTCCATTCAATATCGTGTTTTCTAATCTTTAATCAAACCACAACGTGGTGCTCCATCTGTTATTGGTTCTTTATAATATCGTGTTTTCTAATCTTTAATCAAACCACAACTTTGTGTATGAAGTCCATTTTGTTTACATAAATATCGTGTTTTCTAATCTTTAATCAAACCACAACTTTGTGTATGAAGTCCATTTTGTTTACATAAATATCGTGTTTTCTAATCTTTAATCAAACCACAACTTTATGATCTTGGTCTATTTTGTTTATGTAATATCGTGTTTTCTAATCTTTAATCAAACCACAACTATCTGTTGCATCTAGTGCTATTTCCCATTAATATCGTGTTTTCTAATCTTTAATCAAACCACAACACAAGCGGGTTCGCTTCAAATATTGAAATAAATATCGTGTTTTCTAATCTTTAATCAAACCACAACTGGAACCGGTCCAAACGGAATGATTTCGCAAATATCGTGTTTTCTAATCTTTAATCAAACCACAACTCCTCCGTAAAGAGTAATGTATCTTTGATTAATATCGTGTTTTCTAATCTTTAATCAAACCACAACCTTTCTCCCTGATTTAAATTAGCAAAATTTAATATCGTGTTTTCTAATCTTTAATCAAACCACAACTCGTATAGGGTGCATTCTTCCCGAGCATTGAATATCGTGTTTTCTAATCTTTAATCAAACCACAACAATGCAGTTGCTTGTACCTCCTGAGGATCCAATATCGTGTTTTCTAATCTTTAATCAAACCACAACTTAATACAACAATAGCATGAGAGAGGTAATAATATCGTGTTTTCTAATCTTTAATCAAACCACAACAGTAGGGAGGCTGTTACACCTCCCGGGTTAAATATCGTGTTTTCTAATCTTTAATCAAACCACAACGCACCTAGATACGTGGAGTTCGCCAAGGACAATATCGTGTTTTCTAATCTTTAATCAAACCACAACAGGAGAGATATTTAAACCTTTTATATCTTTAATATCGTGTTTTCTAATCTTTAATCAAACCACAACGGACGCATTGCAACTGAGTAAATCACTTGTAATATCGTGTTTTCTAATCTTTAATCAAACCACAACAATAACTTGTTTTTACTTCAAAATTATTCAAATATCGTGTTTTCTAATCTTTAATCAAACCACAACACGTGAGTGAAAATGCAAGCTTCACCGCTCAATATCGTGTTTTCTAATCTTTAATCAAACCACAACACGTGAGTGAAAATGCAAGCTTCACCGCTCAATATCGTGTTTTCTAATCTTTAATCAAACCACAACGACACGATCCGAGAGCAAGCGAAAGTTGAGAATATCGTGTTTTCTAATCTTTAATCAAACCACAACGTACTGACTATAAATTTCTTCTCGCTGCTAATATCGTGTTTTCTAATCTTTAATCAAACCACAACAGGATTTTTCTAACAGGCCAACTAATATAAAATATCGTGTTTTCTAATCTTTAATCAAACCACAACATAATGATTCAATAGGACCGTTTATTTTTAAATATCGTGTTTTCTAATCTTTAATCAAACCACAACAAAGGGCCTTGCGAGCTAAAACTATTTATAAATATCGTGTTTTCTAATCTTTAATCAAACCACAACTCATTAGTTGCTTTTTGATTGGCTACGAGAAATATCGTGTTTTCTAATCTTTAATCAAACCACAACACTTGAACTTTTAATATGTTTTAGGTTGCTAATATCGTGTTTTCTAATCTTTAATCAAACCACAACCAGAAGAGAGTGAAAACATACTTTTGAAGCAATATCGTGTTTTCTAATCTTTAATCAAACCACAACAGTTATTCGCTTCATGTGATGTCAGAAAGCAATATCGTGTTTTCTAATCTTTAATCAAACCACAACACATCTTCCACAAAAGAGAATCTTTCATTAAATATCGTGTTTTCTAATCTTTAATCAAACCACAACAGTAACATACTTATATATGGTGACAGGTAAAATATCGTGTTTTCTAATCTTTAATCAAACCACAACGGATGTGTATTTAGGTGTGATGTACCTAGAAATATCGTGTTTTCTAATCTTTAATCAAACCACAACTACTATTTTCCGCAGAAAGCAACCCAGCAGAATATCGTGTTTTCTAATCTTTAATCAAACCACAACCCTTACACAGCAACAGCAAATTAGTGGAAAATATCGTATTTTCTAATCTTTAATCAAACCACAACAATCTCATTGGTTGACCAGGTACCGGATTTAATATCGTGTTTTCTAATCTTTAATCAAACCATAACAAGTCATTCATAAGGTTTATTTTTGTAGTAATATCGTATTTTCTCATACTTAATCAAACCACAACGAAAATCGTTAGAACCAAAATCGAATGCCGATTTTCGTTGTGGCTTGGATGCTTAAGGCAGAAAATCGCATAAAAAAAACTTTTGTTGGATTATACTTTTTGAATCTTGCCAGAAACTGAAATCTTTACTTTAATTGGTTTAAAAGTTTCCCACCCCGTTTTTCCATCACCAAAACTTTGAATTCTTACATAAAAAGGTTGAAAATTATTCTGTATAGATGACTCAGAGCTCAATCTAAATTCATAAAATTTAGAAGATAACTTCTGTACCCTAAATAAATTCTCTTTCAAATTTTCATAATCTAGATTTTCCCAATTAATTTCCTCTTCATTTAAGCTGAGTAAAAACATATCATTAATATGCAAAGTTGTAATTATTTCAATACCATCCGCAGGTAATTGATAAGTTGGAAATCCTTTTCTTTTTCTTTCTACAACCGTCCAAAATGTAACTACCTCTTCTTTTAAATTTCCTTTTTCATCTTTATAAATTAATACATGATGATTATTTCTCGGATTCACCCATTGATTTAGATCATCTTTTAACTGCTCAGCTCCACCAATATTTTCTTTCATTCTTATTTTTAAAATAGGAACTGGATCTCCATTTTTGTTAGGTAAAAATATTTGTGGATGTTTTATTCCATTTTCATCAACGGTAAAAAATGTGTTTAAAGGAATTGATCCTTTTACGAATCCACCTAATCCTTGAATTCTTTTATATATTAATTTTTTAATCGTTTCGTCAACTACTTTTTCTACTTGCTTTTCGGTTGTTAAATTATCAATTGCTTTTCTGACATGAAATGCTTCCTCTCCATTAAAAAATCGTTTTCCAAAAACAGTTTCTTTATGCAATTGACCTCTAGCTGCTACTCCAATATTTTTATAAATAACTCCGTTCTTTTCTACTTTGTGTGTCCTAATAGTCACAATATTATTTAACCTTTTATGTGAAATCAATATTTTGTCAACAGCCTTTTCGGCATCAAAATTAAATCCTACCCAAGGCAATGGAAAGTTTTTTAATTCTGGTTTCCTGTCATATCGATTCCATCTCGACAATTCTTGCAAGTAACTTGTCTTTCCACATGCCATAACTAATGCATCAATAGCATGATGACGGTGGTCTTCACGAGATTTAGTATCGTTATCTGTATTTAATATATGGTTTAATCCCCACTTTTGACGTAGATTAGAGGTCATTTGCCCTGGTGATACATTTACTTTTCTACAAACTAGTGACAAATAATCTTTAGCTTCCTTACTTATATAGCGAGTATCATTTAACTGGCGAGATGAAAAATCATCATCAAATTTTTGCTGTACAAATCTTTTAAATTTTTGATATGCATTTGGATATTCTTTTGTATCAGAAAATAATTTCAATGCCCTTTCTTTAATACTTGACCAATTAGATTCATCATTTCCATAAAACTCAAAAGGTGTTCTATCTCCTTTAAGTCTGTTTTCATTAGCATAACATAATGTTTTATTATTGAAACTATCATTTAATGAACGACTCCAAGGATGAATATGCTCTATTTGAATTTCACCTGTAAATAATTTAGCAATAGGAATTGGAACGCCAGTATAAGCACAAGTTTGTTTGCACTCCTCCCAAAGCTTAAATTTTAAAATGTTATCATGAGAAACTCTTGAATATTTTTCAACTTCCGTTTTAACTCTATCATTTTCTCTTTCTAACCGTTTTTGATCCCTACGAATTTTATTTCGTTGTGATTTAGATATTTTTAAATCGCGAGCCATTTCGACTTTTATTTCGTCAAGTTGTCCGTGCTCATCAATTAATTCATTAACGAGCTTTCGCAATTCAAACAACGCAGTAATAACAATAGGATTTCTGATAGCTTGAATTTCCTTGTCCGCTTTTTTTCCAATTGGTAATTTTTCGAACAATGATGTTACATCAATTGCCGCAGAATGATGGTAAAGTTTTTTTAATTGTTTTTCATCAAATTCAAATTCTTTACGAAGTAAATCTTTTACTACATCTATAAAACCTCCAGAAATTTTTGATCTGATAATTGCTTCAACATTATCAATTAAATCTAATTGCTTTTGATTATTTTCAATAGTATCGTTTTGCCATTTATCTCCAAAAGCATTTTTAACTCCCCCCATTACAACTGCAACATCATAGGAATATCCTTGTTGCATAAACGGCAAAATATTACCAATAGCTTTTCTGCTTAAACTTGCATAACCATCTTTTACATTAAACTTTGATATTGTAACGGCTTGGTCCTCTGCAAAATTCCAATTTTTAGCCGCATATTCTTTAAGATTCGATTTGCTGTCAAAAAAATACAAAATATGCCAAATATCTTCTTGCTGTTTATCTGAAAATTCAAACCACTTTTTACCAAAGAACTTTTTACTTGATAAATTAGAAATTGTGTATGTCCCAACAATTTTATCATCATCTTTATAATTAAATTTAAATTCAGCACTTTCTTTACTAATTGCTTTTCGCAATTTTTTAAATTCAATTTTATCAAATGATAATAGTTGTTCAATTAATTTTCCTTTTTCTTCTTGAGATATTTTCTTTCCATTATATTCAACTGTATTTACCCATTGATAAATTCTGAACATTTCAAAAGGAATTGCACTAATTGGACATTTAGTTTTAGTTGGTTCAAAAGAACAATTACCAACCAAATGTTTTTGAGAGCGCAAAGGTCGCTGATGAAATAAAATTCCGTCTTCTTTGTAACCATCTAATTTCCTTCCACCAAATAAAGTTTTCAATTCTTCATTTAAATTTGAATAGAATTGTTCTTGTTTATTCCATATCAATTCAAATTCATCTACATACATTTTGCGTGTTGTATATCTATTTCTAATTCTTTCCAAACCATCTTGAAAAGGCTGATTTTCTTTTGGATAAATTTCAAATAGATATTCACCCAATGTTTTATCTTCTATACTTTCTAATGTATCATCAATTCCTATTTTTCCTTCTTTTGCATTTCCTTTAAAAATAGCCCCATCATCATTACCACCACCTTTTCTGCTATTACTCAAAAATCCACGTCTCTGAATCAAATGATAAAAAATTCTACCAATTTCTTCTAATGATAATTTTTCGTTTAAGGCTTTTTGTCGAAGTTCATATGGATTTAATGCAAACCATTTTGCTAACTTATCTGTTGGAAATAATTTTGTCTTTTTCCAATCTTCAAAATCTCGAGCATCCATTGGACACATATTATTTTCAGAAAGTTTTTGAAGTAAAATTTTCTTTCTTAGTCTTCTCCTAAAAAATTGACGTCGAACTCCTCTTGCTCCAGTTCTACTTGCATTTTTAGAAATTTCGTTATCACCATCACCTAGATTTTCAACTCCCATTGGAAATATTCTACTTCCTATTCCTAAAATCTTATTAAGCTTATCGTCAATTAATGCCCAACCTATCGAGTTCGTCCCTAAATCTAATCCTAAAATTTTTGCCATAGTTATTAAAATTTAATCAGCATGAAATTTAGCATTTAAAAAATTAAAGTAATTACGGTTTTCCTTATTCAAACCAATTTATTTTTTCTATATATTTGTAACTGATTAAAATTTCTAATCTTTAATCTTATCACAATAAGGCTATATGCCGTAGATGAAAATCTTTAGTCCTGCTTCGGTGGGACTTTTTTATTTATATAAAAGTGGATATACAAACAAAAAATAGAGTAAAAGTAAATTAGCTTGTTCTAACTTAGGCTCCAGTTTCCGTTTGCACATCCTAACATATTAAATTATAATTTCAAGCTATCAAGAAAAGTTAAAACAGGAATAAGGTGTTCGATTGTAACCCCATCGACTCCACAAAAAGGAAGGTATCGAACACCTTCCTTTTTTATTTAATTCTCAAAAAACATTCATTTTTGCATCCCTCAACCGCTACAATTTTTATTATTTTAACAAATATTGTTTTTTAAATTATCGAAAATATTAAAAACAAAAAATGAAGTCTGCGGGAATCGAACACCTTAATCGACTACAAGACAACAAGTTAGAAAAACGTTCGATTGAGTAGTTTTTTCTTCACACATCACTTAATTCACTTAACATTATATCTGATCTTTAGCTTCATTTTTTTCATAGAACTCTTTCAAAGTTGTAGCAACAATAATTCTGACAAACCAATCAATTATAGCGGCATGCTGCTTCTCTTTCTTAATTTTTTCTTCAATCTTTTTTGAAAATTTTCTAGATTTTGATTTCATGATAGTTTGATCAAATCATTATTTAATCAAAGTTTAAAATTCAATTTAAATTGATAGTTAAAGAAAAATCAAAATTAGATTAATACTAATACGCTGAAACCAGCTTTTTAAATATGAAATATCTAAGTTATTTTCACTTCCAGAAGTTAAATATTCATTTTTAAGTTATTTAAAATGCATTTGAGGTACAAGCAAGATACAAATGCAACACTAACTTTCAGAAAAAGCAAAAAAAAGTCGAAAGATTTTTTCCGACCAAGTTATCTTCAATTGCCGCTTTCATTCTTTGTTTTGAATTGTTGGGAGAGCTAAATTTACATTTTTTCTTTGGTTACTTCTTTTTTAGCTTTTCTCTATTATATTATATATTTTTTCTATTCGAAAAGTCAAGACACGAAAAACACAGTTCATAATACGGTCATTATTTGGAATTAAATGCTTTTGGGCATAAAAAACCTCGAACAAAAAGTTCGAGGTCATATTTATTTTTCAGGCTCACATTCATCTCGCAATATCCTTTGTAAAAAAAGAGTTTGAAAGCTAGTCATTATATTTTTTGATTAAAAAATTTTGTTTTAAGTTCATTTAATCTTCAAGTATAAATTTTTCTATTAAATTGTTTCTCTTTTTAATTTCATGAAGTTCCATGTCTGCAAATCTTGCATGGATAAATCCTTGTAATTCAAAAACTATTGTTCTGTCGATCAGATCTGGATTTGGATTGGAATAATAAAACATTATAAGATCTTCGACAAGCAAAATAATTTTATCATCCTTTCTAAGATTAGAGATAAAATACGAAGCAAAGCTAAAAAAGACAATTTTATTATAATTATCAGGCTTAATTTTATTAAATTCTTCCATCATTAAGACAGTTAAATCAAATTGATATTCACTTTCTTGCAAGTAATTATTAACAAAATCAAATCTACTATCTGCTTTGTAATAAATTTCATTTAACTCTTTATTTTCACCTACTAAAATATTTATCTTTTTATTGAAAGAAATAATCTCTCTTGACAACCACTCTTCCTTATTTGGCTGCTTATTATATATAGTAAACAGTTCATTTTTCACTGCTGCTTTTAAATTCTTCAACATCTTAATATCTTGCATTCCCTTAAAAGGTTCATTAAGCCTTTGTTGAAGTTTAATCATATTATCTATTATCATAATTTTTATTTTAATCTTGAATAAATTATCGGTGGTGTTCGAAAAGAAGCATTAAATAGAAGTGCGGACCTGCCAGGAAATCCTAGAGAAAAATCAGGATCCATATTTCCTTCAACTTTGATATAGTTTAATCCTGCATTTCTTGCAGCATTAAATATTGGCTTTCCTTTAAGTGCCATTCCATCTTTTTTAGAACCTGCTACAAAGATAAAAGGAGAAGCTTCAAAAGCCATCGCTTTATCTACATAAACATCGTATTTAACAATATAATTGTATTTGTTTCTATTCTTTATAAAATCAGCGTTTAACAAATATGTTGTGCTTGGCCTGACATGTGGGCCTTCACCTGAAGTATTCCTGTCGACAAGATATCCATGAGTACTGTTCCATTCTGAAGCAGACATCGCTCTATAATATGGTACAGATATATCCGGAGTATCTGCTGTCATTGATAACGCAGCTGTAAAAGCCACAGCAAATGAAAACGCTGTGGAAATAGCACCAACTTCAAAGCTCACAGCCCCTGCAGATGGCAATGTTACAACACCACTTACCCCCCTATTACTCTGAGGTGAATGTATAGTTCTAAAAGAAGCAGGGAATTTAACATAATTTCCCGTTTCGGTAATTTTACCATTCCAATTACCAGCTGATCTTGGTACGCCTGGTATAACAACTGGATTTAATGCAAAAGGGTCAACTGGTATGTTTCTTGCACCCTTTTGCCCTATCCATGTCTGAAGCTGGTCATTAAAAATCCACGATCCAAACCTATCGTTCCATTCTTGACCATTTTGATATACACCTTTGGTCGGGGGATCTGTATAATTACCTGTTCGGTCTGTAAAAGTAGCAGGATTATTATATACGTATCCATACTGGTTAAAATTTTGTGTATTGGTTGGATCCTGAATATAGTTATCCGCCTGTAAAAATCTATGAAGTGTCGGATCATAAAGTCTCGCATTCATATTTATTATACCTACACTCTGTAAATGTTCATGTCCTGTGTAACCTCGATCTAAAATATTTAACCCAGCAAGGATGTTACCGGATCCATCCTGCACTTTTATAATACTACCCCAGGCATCAAATGAACGTTTCTCTAGCACGGACCCATTTGAATCAGTGATTGCTAAAATAGTGCCTTGATAATCTCTAAGTAAATAGAGATACTTTTGAGTTACTAAATCATTTTTGAAAGCAATTGGTGCCGAATACCCATCTCCTCCAATATACGTTACAAATTCGAAAGTATTTGTTGTTCTATTTTCTTTTATTTCCATACTCCCATCTGAAGAATAATGTTTATATATGGAACGCTGCAGTTTATCTGTTTGAAATCCTCCATAGTACATTGTAGCTCTCTGGTTGTCATCATTGTAGGTAAAACTTACTTTGTCTATATTTGTTTCTTCTATATGTATAGGATTTTTAAATACATTATAAGTAATATTTAGTTTTCTCTCCTGTGATGTAGGATCATTTGTTTTTCTTATTTCAATGTCATCAAACCACACATTTCCTAAACCATTATTATCTAAACGCAGACGTAATTTCTTTATGTTTGCTGGTACAGAGAATGTACCAATAACCTGCGTCCATGTCGCTTTATTGTTATTCACTGTATTTACCTGAGTTACAGTATTGGCAGCATCTTTCATATAAAGAAAAATCTCTGACTGAGGATTGTCGCTATAAACCCAAGCGGAATAAGTATATTGAGTTGGGAGACTATTGTTAATATCAATCCATTTATCAGAGAAAACATATTGTTCGGTGGTTGTTGTATTAGCTAATTTTAATGTATTTTTGCCGGCAGAATGTCCAGCTGTTATGTTGTCATAACTAAAAAATGCCGTGTTTGGATATTTCTCAATTCCCCATCCCGTTCTATTTTCCATACTATCATTAAAGATCCCCTGCCTATTGGCATAGTAGCCTGTTGTTTCAGGATTAATTGCAATGGATGTATTCTGGTATTTTTTAGCAGGATCATAAGAGTATGTTCCTAAATTGTTAACAGTTATTTTTCCTGAAGCATCATAGCTCTGGCTTTCCTGTACCCCTAATCTGTTCGTAAAAGTTGTTAACCTGTCTACCGCATCATAATCAAATGTTTCTGTATAATTGCTAAAGACATTATTACTTCTCTTCTTTACATTATCTGTATTTTTATCAAATTCGGTAGTAAGTGTTAATATATTACTTGTAGGAGAAGTTGTTTTATCATATTGTATCTTTGAAAGATAGCCGTCAGTATCATACGTATTGCTTATTTTTATACCATTGCCTGTTATACTTTCTAATATCTGATCTTTAGCACTTAATGTATTGGTCTGCCACAGTACCTTATTATTTACATCTAAAATCTGATATAAGTCTCCATTTTTATAATTGTTTTTAGTAAAAACAGAACTGCTTCTCGTTCCAATTTCCGCCAGCTTTGTTTCGGTTTGCACTCTTCCTAAAGCATCATATGTAAAAGATCTGGTGAATTTTGACACCCCTATTTTTTCTTCTATAACTGATAAAAGTCTTTTGTACGTATTGTCATAGCTATACGTGTTAACAATTGTTTTACCAATTGTTTCATTATTATCGACGTAAGTTGTAGTCAAAGGAAGCTTATTCGCTGTGTAGACATAACTTGTTTCGGTATTACTGCCACCTCCGGATACCTTCTTTTTAATTGGTCTTCCGCTGCTGTCACGAGTGATTGTAGTTAATACTGCGCCATTTTGTGAAGTTTCTTCTTCAAGTTCTCCAAAATCATTGTTCTTGTAAGCAAATGTTCCAGTAGATGGATCAATAAGTCTGGTTGTTTTCCCCCATGCATCATCTTCCTGTATTTGAATACCTATACCGTTATAGGTAATCTGTTTCATATTACCATTGGCAAAATGGGAGTAATTAATTGTCCCACTCATATTCTCATATGATGAAACAATATTTCCTATCGCATTTTTTGTTACAGTTTTTGATTTTGCTCCATCAGTTATAGTTGAAGCCAGGTTCGTATAATTAGATGTAATTACTCTTTGATTAAATAGTTTAAGCTCCGTCGGTCTGCTGAATATATCAAATTTGATATCATTCCACAAAGCTGGAGCTGATCCGAAGTAAGGTTCGCTTACTTTATTATTACGATCAAAAATATCATAACCATAAGATATAAATTTAAATGATCCATTTATATCTTTGATTCCTGATTTGATTTTTCTTCCCAATTCATCAAAAGTTACTTCTGTGGCACTTCCGTCTAAAACATCGGTAGTGGTTGTTATGATCGTTTTCTCAGCATTTTTAATATATCCATAAGTAATTGCTTTATTTAATATTTCATCTTTTACCATAAGCCTTTTAAACCATGAATCATAAGTATAAGAAGTGGAACTATATGGAGTAGTTGCTTTTTTTAACATTCCCGTATTAGAATCGTACTCATACGTAGAAATTAAATCGTCATTATCTTTGCTTTGAGTTATAAACCTCCCTGATGTATCATATTGAAAACTGATACTTCTTGGCAGTAGAGGAAGTGAAGGTTTGATTGTTTTTTTTATAATATTCCCAAATAAATCATAATCATAAAGTTCTGACACTGTCGGGGTTCCGCTTGCAGTTCTGTCAATATTAGACAGTAGCTGGTTTGAGTTATAAGTATAAGCTTCATTACTAACTATAGTAGTACCATTATGGCTCACGGTTTCACTTTTTGTGCCTGGCCTTCCTACAATATACGGAGCACTACCGTCTTTGTAGGTTATTGTTGTTGTAGTGGTTTGAACAGCATTAGCTCCTTCGCTTACTATTAAGGTCGAAGATAACAAATTGTTATTTCCATCATAACTTATATTTTTTAACTCAGTATTAGTGTTATAGATTGAATTAAATTGCTTAGAATTTAAGACTTTCAGCTTGAAAACTTTATTACTGGAAAAGGCATCTGCCGCTGTATTATAAGTGATGATAGATTTAGATGTAAAATCAGCGGGAGATGTAGCTCCTGGATAAGGATAGTACATATATGGCAGTTGAAACGTTTCGATATTAGCTCCCCTTAAATTAATATCATTAATAAATATAGTGGAAAAAATAGCAGATGTATCATCATGCCAGTCGGATTGGCTTACTGAGCGGAATCCCAAAAAGCCGAGCCCTTCAAGATTCACAACTGCCCCAGAATAAGCAAATAGTCTTTTTCTATATACATCTTTGCTTTGAAGCTCCAGCTTTGAAACGACGTATAAGTTCGAATTGATAGTAATATCAAGGTAAGGATAATTAGCTGTTCCTGCACTTGGGTTATAAATGGAGTTATAGGTATTTTTATATCTTGAATTTAGTGGTACATATGAAATACTTTCTTTAACACCATCACCTGTTGCAACCGAAGTTATTAGATTTTCTTTTAATAAATCTTTCTGAGATGCAAAAAAGTGTATTTTGTCTTTATTAACAAAAGCGATTTCAAAAGTCGAAGTAGAAAAATTATTATCCCTTGAAGAAGTCTGAACTGGAGAAACAAAAATTGGCAATGCTCCCTTGCTAAGAGTAGTCTGGTCCCCGCTAGCTCCTGTAACTGAGAAACCCGCTCCTGTCTTAAATTCACCGTTATTGTTTGCAAAACATGTAACATTGACCTGTCCAAGTGTATTTGCTGAATTATTAGAACTATTTATTAAGACCAAATCAGTTTTTCCATCATTGTTATAATCTGTTGCAATAAATTCTGAACTTAAAAGTGCATTGGGTACTGGATATTGAACACCTGTAAATGTTTTTGTCTCTTTTAAAAATGAAATGCCTGTAGATGTATACTTATACCAGAGAGGTGAACTATAGGTCTGTGGAGCGACAAGAAAATCTGATTTACCATCGCCATTGAAATCGCCAAGTAAAACTGCACCATTTAACGTATTGTCAATTGCTGAAGTTTGATATAGCAATACTATATTATCTAATTCATTAAGACTGTATACTTTTAAAGTACCAGCTTTAAATACTAATATATCGGACTTTCCATCACCATTGAAATCTACGACTTTAATATCAGCACCTGATGCGCTATCTAATAAATCTCCTGCGTATTTTAAAAAATTATCCGTATTGTCACGCTTTAAATCAACAAAATAAACCTTTTTTGAGCTTAAAATTGATGCTTGTGCCATACATATATTTCTTGCCGGATTATAAATGCAATCTGTTGATCCCATACCTGTATCTAAAGCTAGAATATCTGTTAAGCCATCGCCATTAAAATCTCCAGAAAGAATTTTTTTTGGAAACATTTTATTTACAGTTACTGGTTTACAAGTGCCACTACAGCTATTTGTGACCGCAACAGTTGGAAAATTAACTGTTCTTGTATATTGTTCATATATACTTGACAAGCCAATACTGTAAACCTTAAAATCGTAACTAGTATCTGTCTTTTTTACTACTGTCCAGCCCTGAGGCATCATTTTGTTATTCCAACTCAGCCACGTTGTCGGTAAAATATTCTCAAAAGCTCCTACTGGATGCTCAAAACCTAAATTTAGATTTGATCCGGAAGTTATATCGTAGAATAGCCAATATTTTGCCTTGCTATCAGGTCCATTTGTAGGATACAGAATGCAGTCCATTCTTCCGTCATCATCAAAATCACCCGTAACAACTGCTGCATTCGACGCTGTTATATTTCCGACGCTCAATTTAGCACTAACTGGCTGAAAACTAACGTTATCTATCGTGTTATTATATGTAAAAACAACTGGATTATAACTTTTTGAATTGTCTCCGCTTTTTTCCGTTATTTTATAAATACGATCTCCTACTTTATAATCCAATATATAATTCCTGAAACCTACTGCATTACTTTTTACTTCGATTCTATTTAAGACAGTATTTTTTATACTTTTAAATCCACCAGCGTAATTCTCATGAACTCTTTCTCCTGGGCTATAGGTGAAATTCACTTCGTTTATTGGTGTAGCAAGAGCTGTACTACCATATTTAATCGATGCTATTGTAAGATATCCGCCAGCAGGATTATTATAGCTATAATTTATCTTTATTCCTTGAGCATTTTCCCACAATGTCAGTCCCCATTCACTTGCTGCTAGTGAATCATAGCTGTTTCCATACATAGCCTTTGAGCCGTCAGGATAATCAACTTTAAAATAATACACAGGATCTTCATAAGGCGGCATGTAACTATAGATCATAGTGACTTTTATATTGGAGAAATTCTCAGTTTCGTAAATAGAATTATTTGCCCCATAAACTCCCGATTTAAGGATAAGACGCTGTCCATCTAATGCAAATCTATCTTGGGCAGTTAGTTTAACTTCTTCATTTGCACCATCGTGAAATTTTGTTTTTGGAATTCTTATAATTTTAGAAATACCTGATATTTCCCAGCCGTTTGCTGCCATTCCTAACCCACCAAGGCTATTGTACGTTAAACTTATCTCTGGTTTTACCCCATTAATTCCAGGGGGTACAATTATAGGAAGCTGATAATTTGCTGCGCCGCTGAGTGAGACAGATAATTCGCCGGCAGTTAGACCAACCTCAGTTGACGATCCAGTTGGGACCAAAACCACCGAGGCAGCTTGGGCTTCGACCGTGCTGCTTCTACTAGTAAAGTGTGCAGGCTGTTCATTTTCCAATCTATAAATTGGAACAATTCCTTTCACAGGAATGCCTTGTGAATCCTGAGCATGCATTATTGTACTCCATGCAAAAAATACAAGGAAAAAGTAAAGTTTCTTCATAATGAATTAATTCTTAATAATTTTTATATTTTTCTGACTGCCGTCACTATATTGTAATGTCACAAAATAAACACCAGCTGGGTATTGACGGAAAGATAAATTTTGATTATTCGTGGTTTTGCTCTCTGTACTTGAAGAAAGATTTTGTCCATTCAAATTAAAAATTTGAATTGCTGAAACATAAATTTCATCCGTTAGTTGCCATGTAAGATACAGCTCCTCCTTAACTGGATTCGGATAATAGGATATAACATCTTCTTGTGAAAATTTCAAAAGATCCTGAGCATTTAAAGCCGCAATGTCTTTTAAATCTTCATTAACCTTTTTACCCGAATTAGAACAATTTAAACACAATTCTCTGATTGTTTGGTTACCCGATAAATCATAAGTAAAAAGTAGTTTCTGAGCGCTTGCAAATAAAGAAGTGCTAAAAAAAATTATTAGTAGTTTTATTCTCATAAATTAATTTATTGATTATCATTTTTTTTTTAAACCAATACTTAAGACAAATAAGTTTTTAAGTTTAACAAAAATAAGAATACATTTACAAAAAAAAAAAGAAAAAAAATTATTTTTATTTGTTCTATTTAAAAATAAAATTTTTAACATTAATGATCTATCTTACAAATACCGAAAAAGTCTCTTTGTAAATCATTTCAAATCCTATCAGTGTTTTCAATGAGTCGATCCTAATCAGTACCTAGTACAAGTCTATAGCTCTTAGGATCTAAGTTTCAATATCCGTGGTGGCACAAGTTGGGTTAAAAGAAAGATTTTAATATGTAGTAGATCACTAAAGAAAAAAGAAATGGTAAAGACTAAAGACTGTTGGTTTATTTGACAACGACAATCTAGTCTAAAATCCGAAGAAAATGTAAAAGAATATCTCCAGAAGCTAAGGTTCCAGCTATAAAAAGTAAAATGGATTTGAGGCACAATTTAGATACAACTCAAAGGTGTACAATTATAAAATGACTTTTAAGTATTTTGCTTTTAATACTTAAAATTTATATAACAATTTCATATTTAAAATAGTTCGAGCCCTCTTCCAGCTACAACACCGATGAGGCCCTTTTGTATCAAAAGTTATCATGTTAATAAGGTTAGTTGCCAATTTCAACTCCAGAAATTAAATTTCTAGCCATAAACAAAATAAAATAGATTTGGGGTACAAAGAAGATACAAACCAAAAGAAATACAATTCGACAGTGACTTGATTTATTATGCACTATTTATAAATGCTTAAAAGTTATAGAAATCTACTGATAAGAATGCTTCGAGTCCCGTTCCTGCTATTAAATTTAACATAAATCAAATAAGAAACACAATTTAAAACAAGGTGTTCAACTATCGAACACCTTGAGTAACTTAAGAACTTTTATTTTTCATTTTAAAATGATCTATTCAGCTAAAAAATGAAAAAAAAAAAGAAACAGATTATTGATTTTAAAAATGAGTCAACAAATTAAGAAGCAACAAAAAAACCTTTAAACGTAAGGGCTTAAGACGTTTTCCCAACCTTATCAATAAACATCAAAATAGGAATAAGATGTTCGATTGTAATCCCATGAAGTCCACAAAAAAAAACCTGTAACCAATTAATTTACAGGTTTTTTTTATTTTTTTTATTGCCGTTTATTATATACTGTTAACTTTTTTTCGTGAAAAATTATTACTGGCTTTTCATCCGGATTGCAATTTTAACGGAATTTTAATTTAGATAAATTTAAAAGGCAACCACATAGGTTGCCTTTTAAACTAAACTTACTTTTCAGTATCTTCTGATTCTTCATCAGGAATTAAACTTTTGATTGTTTCAATTGGCAGAAACATTTTTCCAGTACTTGGTATCAATATAAAACCATAGCCATTATAGAAATCAATTGCATCTTGGTCTAATGGGTCAACTACTACTGCTCGAATTGCCAAGGTCTTTGAATGTACCACACATTTTTTTAATGCATCAAATAAAAGAATTTCTCCTAATCCTTTTCCCTGTTCCCTCTTATCCATAGCTATCCTGCCTAGTAAGGCTATTGGTATGCTATATGTTTTAGGCACTCTTTTAGTTAACTCAGCTGGAAAATCATCTAATAGAATTGAACTGCTTGACAGCGTATAATATCCAAGTACCTTAGTTGCATCTGCATCTTTGTCTGTTAATACATGACAGACGGATAATAATTTTTGGGCATCCTGCCCCGCTTGTTTGTGAAAATAATCATCTAATAATTCTTTGCCACATTTAAACTCTTTCCTCTTGTGCTCCTTTGAAAGGATTTCAATCTTTAAATTCATTGTTACTGATAAATTTAGTATGGTTCGCTTGAGCCCTCTTAAGTTTATCATTAGCCTTCGGTGGATTTATAATCGCATCTATAAATATCTTTTTGTCCTCTATGGTCTTTAAAACGGTTTCATTTTCTTTAATGATCCTGTTTGCTTCTGTGTTTACACAATAGATTACAAATTCTGATAGATTTTTAAATCCTCTCAGGACTGATGCGTGCTTAATCAACTCCTTATGTTCTTTACTGATACGAACATCGATTCGGTCGTTAATGGTTACCGACATAATCATTCATGTTAAATATGGTTCTACAATTTTGCTATTTTCTTGGTTTAATTTGATTTGGATATTTAATAGTATCTGTTTCTTTATTATTCTTTTTAAAGTTAATTATTCTTTTAATGATAAGTTTTAAATTTGTCTAATGATGCTGTCTTTATTTCTCTTATGAATTTATAGTAATTTCTTTTTATACTACTTCTTTGTTATTTCCTGAGTTGATATTATTGACATTCATTAGACTTGTTTCCGAACCTCTTTAGTCTTTTAAAGAGTTAGAGTTCGTATCAGTTCTACAAATGTACGCTTTTTATACGTACAATGCAAGTGCTGCAATTATTATTTATTCTTCATCTATTACTTTTCATGCTTTTTGCATCTATTCTATTGTTTGTTGTTATTATGTTCATTGTGTAATTTTTAATGCTATAAAAAAGTACAATAAGTTTAATTTAACTCTTAACTTCAGCTAAAAAATATCGATGAGCAAGCTTTATCTTAAGTAGCAACAACAATTACAAAGGTGTTCAACTGTGGAGCACCTTGAATATTCTTAGACGGAAACTTTTAAAAAAAAGGTTAGTTTTCTTAAAAAAATATTCAAAATAGAAAAATGAGTACAAATTCCAAAACAACGTCAATTTCTAAAAAAGCCTTTAAACCTAGGGATTCACGTTTTTTTTCGAGCTTATCAATAAACATTAATATAGGAATTAGGTGTTCAATCGTGATCCCGGCGACTCCACAAAAAGCCTGTAAACATAAAATAGTTTACAGGCTTTTTTCTTGCTCATACATAGCTCTCCGAGGAATTCTACTGAAAAACTCGCGAATACATCTGACTTTGGGCATTTTTTTGCTAAGAACATAAATATCTCAAAAGCCCTAACTCTTCTAAATATCCGGCAGACGCTACACAAATACGGACACACTTTCTCAATTTTTTGTCAGAAATCCTTCAAAAAGCAGCAAAGTAATTTACTATCTAAAAATATTCATTTTCTCATCATAAATTGGACTCTGGACGTTTAGAAAATTTAAAACGCTATGAAATACATAATTTTGAGATACTATTTTATTAGGTTTGAGTTGCTTTTTACTATCAGATAACCAAACAATAAAAGGGATTTCGTATTGTTCTTTAGGTGCAATGCTTATCGGCAGTCCGTGCATATACAGATTTTTTTCTCCTAATGATTCTCCGTGATCTGAAACATAAATCATGGTGCTATTGTACTCTTTTAATTGTTTTAAGTCTTCAATTACTTTAGATAAGATGTAATCAGTATAAACAATGGTATTGTCGTAGGCATTAATCAATTCGTTCTGAGAGCAATTTCCTAACTCAACACTCTTGCAAACCGGTTTAAATTTCTCAAATTCAATTGGGTATTTCTTGCTATATGTTGGTCCATGACTCGTACTGGTATGCAATACTATCAATATTTTATTTTTGTTACTTGATACTATTTGTTCTTTTAGTCCGGTTAAAAGAATTTCATCGTAATTACAGCCTTCGCCTTTACAATTTAACTTTAAAGATTCTCTGTTTTGATAATTTTTAATATGAATTGGCGGTTCTCCCCAGTTTGTGGTTCTCCAAATTACTTCTACATTATTTCGATACAAATAATTGGGCAGAACTTCATAGAGATCGTCCGTTCTTTTATGTTCCAGAATAGATTTTACACCTGCAGTGGTATAAGTGGCTAAAGAAGTAGCGTTAAAATGATGTAAATTCGGTGTCTTAGAAAGCAAAGGATTGGTGTTTTTCGCATATCCGTATAAAGAAAAATTCTGGCTTCTTGCCGATTCTCCAATTACTAAAACCACAATTGCCTTTTTAGTGTCTTTTATCGTCGCATTGGGCAATAAAATTTCTTTTTCGTTCTTTTTATGTTTATGAATATAAAAAAGCGAAACATTTACTGAATACGACCAAGGCATTACCAGTCCTCCTAATTTTTTTGAATTTTTATCAATCCACAACCAGTTGCCTGCGTTGACAAATACTAAAATTAATACCAACAATAAACTAAGCGAAGAAGTGATTAAAAATTTATTAAACGTTTCGTTTATAATTTTTGCTTTTACAATGTAAACACCGGGAATAACTCCAAGCACAATTACATAGACTACTAATTTTATTGAAAAAAAACTACCGGATTCTTCAAGATTGGTATTCAACACATTGCCAATCATACTTTCGTCAATTATTACACTATACGTATTAACAAAATAAATGGCAATTGCATTGATAAAGAAAAACAACACCAAAAGGAGCTTTCCAACAAAATGTGACAAAAAAAGCAATATATAAAAAACCATGAAGTTTACAAGTAAAACGGATACTATTAAACTAATAATAATTATACTACCGTTAAAACTTTTAGAATCAAGATTATCAACAACAAAGGAAAAAAATGAAAAATGAAAGAATAAAAAGTTGATAAAACTCATTAACATGGCAAAATGAGACAGTCTTAAATTACTTTTTAGCATAGACAATAGTAATTTTACAAATTGAAATAATTAAGCAAACTAAAGATAGACTAAAAATCATTAAATTTTCATGCATCTCTTTATATATTATTAAAAAACACATAGTTATAAACATTAAAATAAAAACAGGATAGTATTTTTTATTGTTAATCCAGGTCCAAATATTATATTTTTGGTTAATAAAAATTCCCAGAAGTCCCGAGATATAACCAATAATACTTCCCACAATAATATCAAACGGATAATGTGCCCCAACCGCTACTCTTGCAAGGACGAGAATTAATCCCAACACAAGTACAAAACTGCACAATACAATTTTATGAATTATTTTTTTCGGCATAAACGTAAGTAACAAAACCGTCAGTGTTGTAAAAACTGTTATGGAATGTCCCGAAGGTAAACTATTACAGCCACACAATGTTTTTCCAATGATTACGAAATTATCTGTATTAAATACAGCTGCGGGCCTTGGCACAGCAAATATCTTTTTTAATACTATCGAAAATAATAGCCCAACAAGCGACGCTGACAATAAATCTTCCCATACTTTTGGGGCGTATAGAACAAAGAAACTTAAAAATGAAAAAGCAACCAACGTATCCCCTGTTTCGCTAAGGTTACTTTGAAGATCCGGATACTGAGATAACTTGCTATTAAGATAAAAGAAAACATTCTTTTGGATTTGAACATAAGAGTAGGCATCGAGACTATCTTGCGTGTAAAGATAGAGCACAATACTAATTAACAGAAATAATGGTAAATAAAAAAAAGTCCCTTTGACTTTTGTATAATTGTAAATAATGCTACTATTCATCATTTTTTGCATCAATAGATTAATTCAACTTGTATCACTCTATTTTAAACAAAAAGTAAAAACGTTTCTCTTGCTTTAATTGTAATACGATGTAAGTAATCAAGAAGAGTTTAATATTAAATACTTCCATTCATATTTACACTTTAAAAAAAACCTATCACTAGCTCCTAAAAACACCTATTCTCCTATTCAAAATATTTGACAAAAGAAGCCAGATGTATAGGAGTTTTATTAATCAGTTTACAATTGGTTTAATCTAATTAATATTTGAATGCTTAAATTCAAAATATCAATGATCTCGATGATCATGACTTTAAAAATTTAAAAGACATCTAATTTAATAAGGCATAAAAAAATGCGCAAAGTCAGAGACAGTTGCGCATTTTTTTTATTCCCCCCTTCAAAGTGAGGGAGAGTTAGCCTATAGAAAACTCCTTTCATTCTTTGTTTGTCCCCGGGTTCGATTCCCGGCGACTCGGGCTGATTATGCTAAACCGCTACCCAATTTTTAAAGACATCATATTAAGTGATCCTGCAATGAGATAATCGTTAAAAAGACTTACTTCTTCATTTTTCTCTTGTAAAGCAAGTGTATAAAGCAACGGCAGATAATGTTCCGGAGTGGGTATCGCTAAATCGAATGCTTTACCTTGCGAACGGTAATCAATCAGAGGCTGATGATCGCCATCTAAGATTAGTTTTTTCATTTTCTCATTCGCTTCGGTTGCCCACTCATAGGCGTATCCGGGTGCTTTCATTTGATCCCATGCGGCCATTCGGAGATTGTGAACCATATTACCACTACCGATAATTAAAATCCCTTTTCTTCTTAGCGCGGCCAGTTCTTTTGCCAGTTCATAGTGATAGGACGCAGGTTGTGAATAATCGATACTCATTTGAATAATGGGAATATCCGCATTTGGATACAAATGTTTGACAACACTCCAGGAACCATGATCAAGTCCCCATTCGTAATCCAGTTCAATTTGAGTTTTAGTAATTAGCTGTTGGGTTTCCTTCGCTAATTCAAAACTCCCTTTGGCCGGATATTGTACATCAAATAAGGCCTGTGGAAAACCGCCAAAATCATGAATGGTACGTGGCATCTCCATAGCGGTTACAAATGTGCCTTTTGTTTCCCAATGCGCCGATATACAAAGAATCGCTTTGGGATTGGCTAATGTTTTTGCGACATTTTTAAATCCTTCAACAAATACATTATCCTCGATAGCGTTCATCGGATTACCATGCCCCAAAAATAATAGGGGCATTTTTTCGGTGCTCTCCAATTGATCCGACAATTTACTTAATACATTTAGTTTGAGAGCTACTCCTGTAAGTGGTACTATTGCCATTGTTTTTAAAAATTTTTTCCTGTCCATTACTCCGGTCAGATTATTTAAAATAAATAGAATTATATATCCTATTGTTGTAATTATTTCCCTAGTCCAATTTGGTCCATATACGATTTATTATCCCAGAAAAGATATTCTTCGGTCATGATTCCGTCTTTCCAGATCCCTATGGTCGCCATTGGCAATTTAAATTTCTTACCTGTTGGAGGTATAAACTTGCCTCCACCTATTGGCATTGGTACAGTAAAAGTTCCTTCCATAGTACCAATAACAGCCGTTGTATTACCAGAGCCAATTCGGATCGGGTGCTCTTTGATTCGGGTGTCAGGCGCATACACAAACATGGCACTTAGTGTTTTGATGTGCTGCTCCAACCCTTTTTCGGTATGTCCGTCAGGAAAATGAACAAGAATGTCTTTTGCATGGCTTTCGTGTAGTCGTTCCCATTGTTGATTACTGAATACCGTATAATCTAAGGTGTCAAATTTTGCGAGATTCGCAGTAATGACCTCGTTTGCGGCAGTTAATTCTTTTAGTTGTTTTAATGCTGTAGCGCTTTCTTCAGTTGGAAGCTCTTTTTTCTGTTCACAACTAACCATTGTGATGGCCATAATTAATACTGCTGCCGGAATAATTTTTCTTGAAATTGTTTTCATTGTATCTATAATTTTGGTTATTAAAAAATGATAGTACAAAGTTGTAAATTATACAAAGGCCGGATATAACACTATTAGGAAGAAGTATGGTGTTTTTAGGAAATGAGTTTTTTCATTTCGCTTCTAAACTCGCTTGGAGTAAGTCCCGACTTTTTCTTAAAAACATGGGTGAAATAAGTGTTTTCGCTAAATCCTAATGCAAAACCAATTTCGGAAATGGTCATATCTGTAGTCGTTAGCAGATTTTTGGCTTGTATCAGTTTTCTGGTTTCAATTATTTCAGAGACACTTTGCTGTAATATCCGCTGACTGATCAGATTAAGATTTCTGCTGCTCATCGACAATTTGTCTGCATAAAAACTGGCTCCTTCGGGTTTCGTATAATGTTGCTCCAATAATATCAAAAAGTTCTTAAAAGTCAGGCTTTTTGTTTTTTCAATACTTTCATTTTCCAATTTTGATTTCCTTCTTTCCGATTCTATCATCGTAAATAAAGCGCCAAGCAATTGCCGTATAATTCCCAAATCAGGTTCTTCCTGAATACTTTCCATGTGCATCATTTCGCAGAGTGACAACAATCTGGAAAAACACATATCTCTTTGAAGAGAAATATTGGCCTCATTGTGATAATACGAATAAAGTTGAAAAACAGTTTCGGGTATAAACTCACTACTAAACCGAATGACCCATAAATCGCATTTTCCGTCTTTTAAACCCGGTTTGGCTCTGTGTACTTTACCTTTGGTCACAAAAGAAATAAAAGGCGCATTAAAAACAGTAGAATTAAAATCTATAAAATGATCAATCTGCCCCTCAATACCAATAATTAACTCTTCGTAATTGTGACTGTGCGGCTCATTAAGCAATACTTCATTTTTTTCGACATCTTCGACTCCAAATTTGTATATTTTGAAAATTTCTGTCATTTTATTGTGCGTTACTTATCGGGATGGATGTCTAAATTTACGAATAGTAAACGGTCTTTTTACTAGTATAAATATATAAAAATCCATCAAGAAGAAACTTGGAATTGATGGAAATGTTAAAAAACCAAAAGCCATTACTTTCGGCTTGGGCTTTATTACGTTTGAATTTTAGTACTACAACCCACTGCTATATTACGTCAATACTTCAATTTATTTTTTATCTTTGAAAGGCGAAAAAATGCCTTTTAATGTGATTTTAGGTGTATTTTATCGGTAGCTAAGTTCCTGTATTTATTGATTTAAGATATGTTTAGATTACTATCCTTTTGGAATGCTAGTGCCAAATAGACATAAAAGCATTGATGATTATCGTTATGGGTTTAATGGAAAAGAAAAGGACGACGAAATAAAAGGTGGCGAGGGGAATCACTACGACTATGGTTTTAGAGTTCACGATCCAAGGGTTGGTAGATTCTTTTCGGTTGATCCATTGGCGGAGAAATATGCAGGAGTTAGTTCTTATGCTTATGTGCTCAATAATCCCATTATTTTTATTGACCCTGATGGTAGAGATGTTTTACCATGGTACGTTAGGTCAGTATTACCAAATGGTACTGGTAAATTTGAATACCAGTTGTCAACACGTCATTTAATCAATGCGATGAAAGATTTCATGAAAACTAGTTATGGTGGGAATTTCATATCTCAGTTCATGAAAAAAAATCAAAATGCATATGGATATACTGCTAAAAATGATGGAAAATATTCTAAACATGATTTAAATATAGTAAATGTCAATATTGAAAATGCGAAAGATAAAGGAGCATATATGACAGCAGAAGGTAGTTTTGATGTTATTGAAAAATCAAAAGGTGTTTTGAGCTTTACTATGTATATAAATGAAGCAGGAGACAAAGCAGGAAATGGAGAAACGATTGCTCATGAAGCTGGTTTACATGGTTTTAAAGTTGATGAAATAATAAAAGTATATAATGAAGCTGGGATGGATGCTGTAGAAAAATTAAGAGCAAATAATTCAGGTGGTAGTCGTGATCATGCTGCAATAAAAAAGAATGATATGACCCATGGAGGAGTTAAAATATATCATCAAGTAGAAAATGAACTTATAAAATTGGATCCAACTTATAAAAAAACATTTGAAGGAGAGAAGAAATTATATGGATATCAATATTGAAAAAAAATATGGAAAAAAGAATGAAATTTCATTGCTTTATTTTAGTTGTTATTTTATTATTTATGAATTGTAAAAAAGCAAATAAAAAAAAGGATGTTTTAAAAACCTTAATAGGTAATTCAAAAGAGTATTCATTAAAATATGAGATATTCTATGATCATGATAAGATAAAATTTTGTCTTATTAGTTCATTTAATAATAAAAATGAGGTTAGTTGTGAAACTCTAATTAAAAAAAACGATGGTTATTACTCAAAAAATACATATTCAAAGGGATTAAGTAACAGTAAAGATTATAATTTGATATTATCTATCAGTAAAGACACTACATATTCTTTTAGAAGTGCAGGAAATGTTAATAGTCATGAAATAAAAAAGATAAATGACACAGTATTTAAAAGTACAAATAAGATAATTGGGATTTCCAATTACGAAGAGAATATATTCTTTGATAAGAGTTATAAGATTTTAAAAATAGAAAGTTATTATGGAGATAAAAAATTTATTTTTAAAAGTGAAAGATAGCCTGATCCCAGATGGTCGAGATATCCGTCATTATTTGATAAATTATCTATTTAAAAAGAATAATGCGGGGATTTTACAATATGGTATTGCTAGTTTAGGTTTTTATAATTCTATGCGAGATATAATGCAGACTAATACAGGTCGATCCTATTTGTCTCAATTTATGAAAAAAGGGCAAATGGCATACGGTTATAAAGCCACCCCAGCTCCCCAGCTCTCCGAAGAGTTCTAATGAAAAGCTGCGCAAATGTCTCCGACTTTGCGCAATTTCTTTGTTATGAACATAGATTTAATAAAAACAAACAAATTGCTCTAATTCGATGATTTGTTTATAAATAAGATGACACGGAAATTTTTTCTACGTAATCAAACAAAGACATTTTGCAAATAACAAATGGAGTCATTTTAAGTTTAGATCTGCCAACTTTTTTATTTGTCAATAACGGATTTTACTTCTGATAGTTTGTACTTTTGGCAAAAATTAAAACATGAAAAAAACGAGTCTAGTTATTCCATTATTTAAGCAATTTATAAGGGAGACCGAAACAGGTAAACGACTCAAAAAAAACGGAGAGAAAATTAAGGCAAGCTCCATAGAAAATTATAAATATGTATTACAGAATTTAGTTCAATTTTCGAGTGATACACAAATGGAGCTCCGCATTTGTGATGCCACAAAACTGGATAAACGGGAGTTGCAATCAGAGAAAAACTACTGGAAAAAATTCTATCAAAAATTCACAGATTTCCTATACAAAAAAGGCTGTCATGATAATTATGTTGGTGCCAACATTAAGGTAATCAGAGTTTTTTTTAATTACTTAAAAAATGACAAGGATTTGAATACAGGAGATTTCCAGCGTTTGTTTTATGTACGAAAAGAAGAGATTGAAATCTTTGTACTTTCACCGGAACAACTTAAGTTTTTAATACATGACAAAGAATTTGAACAGACACTTATTCCAAGTTATAGACGGATAAAAGATATTTTTGTTTTTGGTTGTACAACAGGTTTACGTTATTCGGATATCTTTTTATTGAACAATAAAAACTTTGAAAAAATGGAAGGCGACTGGTACTTAAAACTCAAATCAAAGAAAACGAAAACGTTTAGTTTTATCAAACTTTCTGCTTATGCGGTAACTATTTTTCAACATTACAGTACTACAAATAATAAAACGCCACTTTTTGGAAATACCAGTTTATTCAATTTTAATAAAAGTTTAAAACATATCGGAGAACTTGCCGGCTTTACATCTCCAATAGAAGTCTCGCGGGAAAAACAAGGCAAAACACAACGTATCACTAAAAAAACGGATACTTCTAAAAATCGGTTTTGCGATAAAATGAGTTCACATATGATGCGACGTACTGCTATAACAACGCTCCTTATTTTAGGAATGCCGGAACATTTGGTTCGCAAAATTAGTGGGCACAGTCATGCGAGTACCTCATTTAATCGTTATGTGCATTATGCACAAGCTTATATGGATAAAGAAATTGAGAAAGTACATAGTAAATTAGAGAGTTATTAAACAATACAACTACTTTCCAGTTTCCCGAAGAGTTCTAATGAAAAGCTACGCAAATGTCTCTGACTTTGCGCTTTTGTGAATATTTTTATAATCAAAAGTTTTCTTAATATCGTTGAATTTAATAATGACTATTTCTAAAGACTGATTTTAAGTTCAAAACATCAATTACTGGATTATCCGCTTTCTCAATAGTTAACAATCCGGAATCATTTGTATAATTACTGGCACTGGAGTAAACATAATCTGATGCTTTGTTAACATAACCTGCCCTCACGGGATTTAAATGGATATAATCTAATTTTGACCACATAAATTTATTAGTATAAATTTCTTCTGCGTGATTTCCGTATTGCCAAAACTGATACATTTTATTTCTGGTATGTTTTTTTGCAGCCAGTTTAAATCGTTCCAAAATCCATTCTCTTCTGCTTTCCGGATTGTCTTGAATACTTTCAAGAATTTTTTTTGCTGTATATTTTTTAAAATCTCTTATTAAATCAGATAATTTACCCTCTTCAGATTGTACGATCATGTGAATGTGATTACTCATAATAACGTAACCGTATAAAATCATTCCTTTATTTGCAATGCAATAATCTAAAGATTCAATTACAATATCTCTATAACTTTGGCACGTAAAAACATCTATCCAGTCTACAACTGTTGGCGTTATAAAATGTGGAAGTGTTTGATCTCTTATTATGTATCCTTCTTTCATTATTTTTCCAAACAAAAATATAAGATTTAACTTATGTTTAATGTGTTTCTATGAAATAAATAAAAAAAGCCTGGAGACTCTTAAGAGATTTATGTTCTTAACAAAAAAAATTGCGCAAAGTCGGAGACATTTGCGCAGCTTTTCAGTAGAACTCTTTGGAGAGCTGGGGTTCACGTTCTCTACGTATATGATGCGCTTATGTGTGAAGAAAAAGACAGAGAACTCGTAGCTCAGACCATGAACCGCATTATTCTGGAGCATGGTGTGAAAACCAGCGTTAAGGTAGATAATAGTGATTATGATTGAATCTAAGGATATTGTTCATTAGGTCATTAGTAGAGTAATAAAAACCAAAAGCCACTACATAATGAAGTGGCTTTTTTGTTTGTTTAAGATTGTGGGTGAGAAGTCAGGAGACATTCTCAACAGCAGACACAAATTTATTCTTTAATAAGAACTCATCGAAGAGCAGGGCTTCATTCGGTAACGACATTATCTGCACATGAAATTTTCTTATCCAACGAAGTTTTATTTAATCTTATTTTTCTATTTTTTCTGTTCTTTTCTAAAAAAACTAATTCATTATCCCCACGTACTTTAATAAATCTCATCTCTTGCTTCTCATCTTCAAAGTAACTGATTAATATCAATTCTCTACCATTTACTAACCATTTTCCAATATGTTCGGAACAATCTAATACATAATAATCTTCTACTCTTTTTCCTCCCAATCTTGATTCTGTATGAAGTAAGTAGTTCCCATCTTGGTAAAGAATTAACTGTAAAAAAGTCATACTTTTATTTGTTTGATTAGCACTAACAAATAAATTGTTTTTGCTTTTATATTGTCCCAAATACATCTCTTGCGAATATAATGAAATAGAGAAAAAGCAAATAAAAAGTTTAAATAGTATGTTCATGTTAATTATTTTTTGGTAAAATTATCATTGGGATGTCATCAACTTTCCCCTTGCCTCTATAAATAAAATCTTCCATTCTTTTAAAGTAACTTTTTGCGGTTTCTTTAGCTTGTTTATCATTTAAGTTACTATCTCCAAAAAAGATTGCCCCTCTCAAAGAGTAATCGTTAGAATAATTGATTCTTATCACAGGTAATCCCATTTCTCTTCTTAAATTATTCATAAGTTGGCTTTCAACAGCCCCTGGGTTAATTTCATCTCTATCAAACATTGAATTATCACCTAAACCTTCTAAAATATGTCCCATCCATTCATGTTCAAATACTCGTCCTATATTATAGGCTCTTAAAGGAACATTCTGATATTTCATTCCTTTTATACCACCATCCTTGCTAAAATCTGCCAAATCTATCCAAGCATTACCCGAACCCCTGACAGACCCACCTAGCCAAATCCCTCCAGGAGAACCATTGGGAGTATCAATATTATAGCCAAAATGTAATTGCCCAAAACCTTTTATTGCTTTTGGATTAGATTCCTTTAATGCATCAACAAGTGTTCTTTTTGCTGTTGGTGATACTTGTTCAGATGTGTTTATTTCACCATCGTAATATAACATTTCAGTTTTAGAATTATACCCAACTTTTACACCATATTCTGTATTAAACATCTTTTGAACTACATTAGGTACTGAATTTAATAATTTCTTGTCAATATCAGTAAATCTAGTTTTTATTGAATCTCCTAACTTATCATTATGGTATATTGGATTATTACTCATACTAGAATATACTGATTCATTTGGATTTCTCTTTGGGTCTACAGTCAACCATCTTCCAATTCTTGGGTCTAATAATCTAAAGTGGGTAGTATAACTATTACCTTCTCCTTTCACCTCATTATCTTTTTCACTCCCTTGGTATCCGTATCGATATTCGTTGGTAGAGCCATGTCTTGTTGGGACTTGCATTCCAAAAGGATAGTAATCTGAATAACTAAGAACGTCTGCTTTATACTGATCGTGATCAAAAAGACTACGATCTGAAACCACTGAAAGCACATTCCCCAGATGGTTCGCTAATTCGTACTGTTTGTCGCCTACAAAACGGTAAGCCGTAATGGGTGCTCCGGCCTCGGTGTTTTTACCTTCACCTTGTGCTAAACCTTCGCATACATCTCCAATACCGTTATGGTTCACATCGGCCTGATCGGTATTGGCGGTTAGTCTGCAATTGTCACATACATCACCGATTCCGTCAAGATCGGTGTCGATCTGGTCAAAGTTAGTTTTATTTTTGCAATTATCACAAACGTCTCCCACGTTATCCTGATCGGCATCGAGCTGATCGGTATTGATTGTGGTCAGACAGTTGTCGCAAGGGTTCCCTACACCGTCCTGATCTCCGTCTTCCTGAGCAGGGTTGAAAACCAAGGGACAGTTGTCTTTTTTGTCGACTTTGCCGTCGCCATCCTGGTCTGCGTCTTTAGTACTACAAAATCCTGTGCTGCGTGTGGTACCGTTTCTTAGCGTCATCGAAGCTCCTGTTGGCGATAAGGCCAGTCCGGTTCCTTCGTCAAAACTGTATTCGTTGGTTTGCAAGTCTTCGGGCATTTGGTTGTTGTCAATCTTATAACTAAAATCGCAGATCTCCGCCAGATGGGCATTGTAAACACTCTTGTGTTGCGTGCCCGATCCCCTTCTTTGAGGCTGGTAGTACACCACTGTCGAACCACCTAAAGCGTTAGACGGCAAAGCGATCAGAAGCTCCGGAGCGCTTAGTCGTTTTCCTTTTACTTGATCACTTCCATCTGCTTCGGTAATGACATTAGAAACAGTTGTGGCATATACGTTTCCATTTACCGTTATCTCTACGATATACTGATCCTCTTTGTTTCTAGAAATGATGGCTTTTAAATCCCATTCATCTTCGGGAATCGGTGTCGATTTAATTTCATAATTAACCCTGTATCTGTAATTTCTGAAACTAAATTTGTTTTTATCGTGTCTGTGATGCGCTCTCCTGTAGTCTACCAGGGAAACTGCGGGCAGATACCCATTTTCTGTTTTTTTAACCGTTAGTAAAACCGTATTTAAGTACGACATGGAGCGATCACCGGGCCAATTGTCACCACTTTTGGAGGCCCCGTGTAAGGCCGCCACCACATTGACAGAATTAACGGCATTGGTCGCATCCATTTTTAAATGTGTTACCAGTGTGATCGCTTTGGTTCGGGGGATCTCACTATTGAATAAATTAATGGAATTCTCCGGTTTTTCTGTCCAGAACGTTCCGTCGGTTGCGGCATCAAAAAGCAAACCGTATTGTGCCGGAGGATCAGCTGTAACCGTTGTTGCTTCTGCCACCCGTGCTGCATCGGCAAGCAATTTACTGCTTGCGGCACTTCTGCGAAGAGCGGCTGTAAGGGCTGTGACACTAATTGATTTTCTGCCTTTCTCGACTCCAAGTCGGCTGCTGCCGTAAATGTCCTGTTCGATCAGATCGTAAGTAATCTGATTCGCCGTTTTATTCATTTCATAGGTACTCAACACATTGCCCTGAGCATCGCGCTCGTAGAAAGTGGTGGTGGTTTTGCCCGGAGTGGTCACTATTTTTGCAATTCTGTTACCCAAACCGTCGTATTCAAAAGCAATTACGGTACCATTGTTTTTTCTAACCGATTTTACTTTGCCATCAACACGCCAATCAATATCAATTCCCTCTTGTTTGTCTTTGGTAAGCTGGCCGATCGCATCGTATTCATAATTTTCATAATCCGGATTAGAAGGGTTAAGCTTGTCGTATTGGTTGTCAATGTCTAATGAGGTATCATTAGGATTTGACGGGTCATTGGAGAATACTCCATTGGCCACAGCATCGTTTACCCTTTTTAACTGATTGGTTCCGGGTTTGTAATGGTACGTCAATTGGTCCATAGCCACCGGCGCCGTACGACCGGCAAGCGGAGCGGTGTTAAAAAGCGATTTCAGGTTACCGTTTCGATCATAGCTGTAAGCAGCGCTGTAACTGTCTGTCTCTACTGTACCCGTAATCGCTTTAGAAGTCATGCCTTTGATTCTGTTCAGCTGATCGTATTGGTAATAATTGTACTGTGTGGGTATAGCCGTTTCCATATGGTCGGTTAACGAAGTAACCATTTCTTTTATATTCCCATTGTACAAACTGCTGTTGGCTTTAGCCAGAGCGGGATCGTTGCTGTAACTGAATATCGCTGCATCTCTGTTGCCCGAGCGGGATTTGTAATCTCCTGTATAATAGTTTAAAGCAAAACCAAAGGCATCACGGGCGACATTTAATCCGTCTTTTCCGGCATCGTATGCTGTCCCGATCTTTTCAGAGTTAACGCCTTTTAACCAGCCTTGCAAAGTATAGATATAATCGAGCCCCTGCACCTGTTTGTCTCCGATTTCAACACGTGCCAAAGGACCGTGATCGTAATACAAATAATTGGCTTCTTTTTCCCAAATCATATCATCTTTACTGGTATACACCTGCTGAATCCTGTTGTCGGCATCGTATTCATAACGGTGTATGAATTGCTCTTTGGCACTATTAGGCTGATAGGTAACTTTATTGACATTGCCGCTGATCAGATCGTAATCGTATACTATTTTTTTGGTACTCTTATGCAGCTGAGCTAAATCGCTGTTGTTGCGATGATGCACCAGCTCTTTGACGTTTCCGTGAACGTCATAATCATAAAATATACCATTGGTATATCCTGTAACAGGTGATGAAGGAGTCAATGTATCAAAATACAATACCGCCGTCACCCGTTTGTGACTATTGTCTACTCCGTAAGCGGTAAACCAACTTTGGGAATCCGGCAAGGGATTGTCATAAAGAGTTTTGGTTACCTGCTCGGTGTCATTGGCAATGTTGTACGGATAATTGACCGTTTTGTTTACCGCGTCAACGGCAACCGGTATTTTATCGGCATCTTCTAATCTTCCGTTTTCGTTAATTTTTAAGGTCAGCCCTCCTTTTGTATGCAACTGTCCGACTTCTGTGATGCGGCCTTGAGCGTCGTATCGGGTATAACTAAACTGTGCCTGTTTTTTTTGTTTTTCATTTTGACTCGCGACGATTCGACCCAGTTTGTCGTAAGCAAAAAGGGTTTCTCCGCCATCGGGCGTCTGCTGCCAGACTAATTGGTTTAAGGAATTGTAACGGTATTGTGTCTGAAGGCTGTGTGCCGGAGACACCGCAATGCCATTTACTTTTTCAATATCTGTTCTTTCCGTATCTTGTTTTCTGATGGTATCAATCGCTGCCTCGGAGGCAGGGGTTAATCGGTGTACTCCTTCGGGTGGCACAGTCTGCACCAGATTACCTGCCTGATCGTAATAATACAGGGTGTATTGGTATTCTTTATCGGCGGTGTTTTGTACCAACTGTTCTTTTATTCCTTCTAAGGCCGCTTTTAGATAGTTTCTTTTAAAAGCTTCTCTTTTTTGGGCATAAAAAGCATCTGAAACTTGTTGGATATTAATCTGATTAATGGCCTTTTTATAAATTTCACAAGGTGTTTTGTTGTCATCTCCCCCGGGTAAATCGATACTAAACGAAGGTACCATAGTGGCCGGCGCACAAATTTTATGCGTGGATACATACAAGTTGGCAAAATCATTCCAGTTTTGCGTTTCGCCCTGCGGATGGGTTGCCTGCGATTTTATATACGTATCGTACGCCTTTATAACATTTGGGGTTTCGGGATTGCCATATTTTAATTTGGTGCTTCCAAATTCCGCAATGGTTAGAAACAACGGATCCTGTGCGGTCTTAATATTAAATTGAATCAAATAATCTATATACTCTTTGCTGATATACCCAAAATTGGCCTCACAGAAAAAAGTCCCGTTCTCTTTTAATTTTTTCGGAATTTCATAGGTTGGCATTTGTGCTTGTAAACGTGTTTTATATTCGTTCCATTGGTCTGCGCATACTACCGGAGCTACTGTCGGAGGAATGCATAAACTGCTGCAAGAAGACAAACCTGAGGATGCAGTTGGCGCCGAAGCAAATCCTGCTTCGGTTGTTAACAACTCCGTTCTTCCTGTAACAACGCCATTGGCATCCATAGTGAGTTCCGGGAGTTCTTTACTTTGAAATTTCATTGATCTTGCTCTTTTTGCTATGCTTGAATTTGAATCTTCAAAAAATCTACATATCTCAAAAGGCGTTCCCAACCATCCCTCATTTGGCTTTTTTTTATGCCAAACTGTAATACTAAAATAGCCTGTCGAAACAGCACTATTTCCGTTCGTATCAATATACTGAATTTCAATTATACTATTATAACTAAAGGGATCATCTTTTAAATCAATGGAGTTAATTTCTTTGATATCCTTTAAAGAAGAATGTGTAATACTAAAATCACCGCTATAGTGATCATCTCCTAATCCAGAATAAGGAAAATTATTAAACTTCAAACCTATAGAATTGTCATCTAATCCAATAGAATACTCGTCGAATACTACCGGTGCCTCAAAATTTGTATTATAATATGATAAGATGTTCTTCCAACGTTGCTTTATTTGAGAATTACCTACAAAATTAGACACCGAAGGATTGTCAGATACATACCTGTAAGTCCCTCGAGGATCTCGAGGATCTCTTCCAATAGTTGATTTAAACGGTCCCATCCACCCCATACTAATCCTATGATTTCCGGGTTTTAAAAAATCATTCAAAATATTCTTTAAACCTTCTTCCATTAGGATTTCATCACTGGTGAAATTCTGGCACGCAACAGTTTTTGGGTAATCATAATTCATAAACTGGCAGAAGCTGGCCTTATAACCATGAAAAAAGGTCGGGTAAGCCGTATTCCCTATCTTGACATTTTCGGCAACAAACACTTCATTCTGCACATTGGTATAGGTTACCCTTGCATATTGACCATCGATGAGATCAATTGACTGGATGCTCTTCATGCCTGCCGAAATGGCCGGAAAACTTAAAACAATCTCTGCTTCTTTTTCGTTTGCGCTGTCCTGGAAAGAAAAGGAAAGCTGAGGATTGCTGAGATCACCATTATTGACAAAATAAAATTTAGACAAACTTATCCTTGGAACTGTAGGGGACTTAGGATAAGGTTGATGTTGATAGTTGTACTCTAAATACGCCTGAAAATGATTTACCAAGTTGGATTCGGTTACAAAATGACGCATTAAGCTACTAGCCGATGTAGTAGAGGTATACGCACTGCCACTCGTATTTTTTGCCAGTGCTTCATTAAGTACATTTTTTAAATTTTGCTCATAATCCGATTCAACACCTTCCGCAAGCTCACAAGCCGTATTCGTATTTCCAGGTCTGTTCGGATCTCCACAAATATCTCCATAGCCATCACCATCAAAATCATTTTCACCGCAAGGTGCACAACAGGCAAAATACAAAGCATTGTTTTTACCCGCACTCACCGACCAGTATTCTGCTCTTGCTCTGCCCAAAAGACCGTTGGCTCTTCCGGTAACTACTCTGACCGTATTGCTCTTGGTGTCTGCAGACAGGCTGCCTATCGATAAGTCTTTAACCGTTTGCATCGGCCTGTCAGTACTTCCTCCGTAGAGTTTCATGCGAACCACATCATTTACACTTATCGTAAAAATCCTTTGACCGGCCGTTTCCTCATAATTCCATTTTACGATATCTGCGGAATTTATGCCAAAATACGACTTTAAATAAGGATTTAAATCGGTGTGATTCAGAATCGTTTGCGTTGCTGTTAAGAGATTGCTTTTTTGCAACTGCAGCACAACTTCTTTCAGGCCTGCACCAAACAGGTCTTTTTTGTTGCACTGGTTGTCGCCAAAAGCAATGACTTCTCCAACACCCGATCCGCCCGAAAAATGGCATTCGCCCACAGCCGCTTTGGTATAACCTTCTACAATCACCTCTTCGGGAGTGCTGCAGCCCGTCGTGGTTCCTTTGCGTACGATAGTAGCTAAAATTCTGAATTTAAAAGTTTTACTTCCGCGATCATATGATACATAGTGAAAATTTTTGAAACCTGCTACCTCTGCCCACGTCGGAGGAGTCGCTGTTTGACCACAAGGATTTTTATAGTTTGGCTCAACCCCCGCAAATTTTAACAAAATTGGGGTGGCAATACTTTGTCCTTGTACTGTAAAATCGATATTTAAATCGGCATTATTTGTCCCTGTAAGAGAGCCATAGATTTTTGGGGAATCGGCGGCAGTACTTAAATTAAAGTCCGGATGGATCTGAGCCTTAAATATACCGGCAGTTAAATACGGCATACTGTAGGCAAATCTGTTGAGTAATACACCGTCGGGCTGAATAGTCGGATCTGTTAAACCATTTAAAAAGTTTTCCATGTCCAGCGCCAAAGGGCATTTTCCGGTTTCCAGAAACAAATTGGCTTTGGCTTTTACCTCGGCAGCGGCCAGTGTTTCGGCATCGGTTAACCCCGAATCATAACTCAGGTCTGCCGGAACAAAGCGTTTTTGTCTGTCGGCATAATACCCAGCTGTTTCATCTGAACAAATCGGCTCTATACCGTCTGAACCCGAAGGAATTGTTGCTGCGACAGCTAACGTAGTTTCAAGCAAAGCCGGTATTGTAACAGCATTATAAGAAACATTGTATTTTTTTAGTAATGTAACATATGAATCGGTATTTTTTGTCTCTCCGATACAACTGCTGTTCCTTTGTGTTTTATTGGCATAGTGATGCGCAAATACAGTACGGGTTTTTTCTTTAAGCGCGCTGTAATAGGATTTAAAGTTGGCCCATATTCTTTGTTTTAAATAAGGATCAGCCAATCCATTTATCACAGTCAGCAAATAGCTGTTGCTTCTGTTTAAATCATCCTGATAGGCTGATACAGGTGCAATTCCGTTAGAAAAAGCCGCAAAGAAATAAGCCGTTTGCAGCATATTCATTTTGACCTCTGTACCTTGAGAATTTTTAAAAGACATTCCGTCAAAATTGCCGCTTATTGTCGAGAAGTTCCCTAAACCTTCTTTCATAATAGTTCTTCTCAAACCATATTCGGTTTCCGTTTCGCTGCTCAACTCTTCTTTATAAAAAGGGTCCGTTGTTTCTATGCTATTAATCAGTTTTGCAATAATTCCGGTCTGCGAAAAAATAGTGTTGTCCTTAACACCGGTCTCAGTGTCAAAGTATTCCAGGTCTTTTAATTTGTCATCAAACCCATCAGAGCTTTCACCGTCAAATTTTAGCTCGCAAATGGCTGTATTGTACAGATAATATTGATATTCCGGATGATAAGGCAACAGCGCTTTTGCCCATCCTGATTGCCATGCCTTCAGAAAATCGGCTACACTGCCCAAATACTGAGGCTCTGTCAAACGAATAGATTCATCATCATTTGCGGGATCATCTACGGTAGGATCAGGCTCATTTTCATCAAAATGACGTAAAGTTGGTGAATAGGTACCGTCTTCCTTTTTCACAACGGTTATTTTAGAAATCTGCCCGTCTTCATCTTTATAGGAACCTCCAACAGGGTATCTCCAATTGTATTTTGAAACTTTTTTTACTATATCGGCATTAGGATTATTAGGATCTTCTTCCGTGGTATTCTTGTAACCTCCAAACAACAGCTGGTTGTTTTCGTTAAAAACACTTAAAATAGCACCATCGGTTTCCGGCTGCGCTTCCGCTTCACCTTCCGGAGTTTCTCTCTCAAGACCTGAAACAGCGCCATATTGTCCGCCCGGACTGACATCTTTCAATAGCAATTGTTCGTTCATGCTGCAAAGCCCTATCGGTTCTTTGCATAACGCTCTGCAATTTTCAATTAAAACTCTGAATTCTGTTTTAAAGTGTCTGGTATAACTCACTATTTCCTCAGGCGTAAGCTCATCAGCAGGAAAGTTATAGGCAATATATCGTGCTTCGGCCAACGTTAGGTACGGCTCTCTTCCTGCTGTATCTCCAAGACTGCTTTCATCAGCGGGAAACTTTGCTTTATAAGCCGTTTTGTCGGCTTCATTTACCAAATTTGCTGTTACCAAAGCCTCTTCACAGCTTCTGCAACTAACGTTACAATCCGTTTCCTGAATGATGGTATCAAACTGAGTCGTCACCGGTTTGCAGGTGTTTCCAATGGTTAACTGATTGATATAATCAGTTGTATATTGCTCTAATACAGTTGCATCGACCTGAAGTTCTTTGGTTAGGTTGTAACTTCCTTCACTTAAGAAATCAGTGGTTCCATCTATTTTTGTGGTCAATCCTTCAAATGTTTTCCCCACCTCTAATGTACGAGGCGCGTACGATTGGAGGTCAAAGACGCCAATTTTAGAGGATCGTGTCGCCCCATTTTGTCCAAACAACAACTCATTTGCACAGTCATCTGTCATACTCATAGACCAATTGTATACAAAAGGATAATATTTATTGCTTAGACAACTGTCGTTATAACTTCCAATAGGCTTACTAAAATTGTACTTAAATGTAATACTGTCTTTTTTTACTACTTCAATAGCCGTTTTTAACAGTATTTCATCTTCGGATATACCATTATTTCCTGAAATATGTTTGTCATTTTTATCAATCAAATCTGTGCTTGTTCTCAGATGCAAAGCTGCATTGGATTCGTCGTCAAGAGCAATTAAATTTCCTTTCTTGTCACCTGCGAGCGCTGTGGCAATAGTTCTGCCCTGTGGATCAAGATAACTGACACTCAGCTGCCCGTTTGGATCCATAACGCTATTTTTCTTATAATGAACAGCGTTTCCTACCTTATAACCAAATAATCTGTTCAGTTGTTCTTGCGATGGGGTTACATAGAAATACTTCATTTCATGCCCTGTTCCGATCTGATGGTCCTTTCCTACTCCGCCTTTACTTTTAATACGTCCGGTATTGTCTGGTGTATATACTATTTGAGAAAAAGGACGCAATTGGGCATCGGGAACCAGGTCCTGAAAATTATTCTGTACTGCATTGTTTGCCGAATAATATTTACTGGCACCACTCCCATTAGACATTCCTTCAATAGCCACAGATTCGCAATCTTTCTTCGTTGGGTCATCCCAGTCAAAATCATTGTGGCTGTATATAGCAGTCCCCGTACTGTTTTTATTTAAACCGGGATAAAAATGTACTCCGGACGATTCTACCGGAACCGGCAATATTTCTACTGCAGCACGACCCTGGTTGTCGTAAATAACTTCACCAACAACAGCTTTATTATTTGAGTTTATTTTAGTTACCGTTTGACGGTTTCTCAACGAACCGTCAAAATAGCTTACCACTTCTTTCTTCTTTCCATTTTCAGCAAAAGAAGATTGAAATTGCCAATTTTTCTTTCCCTCTTCGTGATTCTGATCAATTGTTACATAATGAGACCAGTCGCTCAGGAGTTTGTGCGATTCGGCATATCCTGAGGTCCAGTTTCCATAATAATTTTTGGTGATATCGTCCAAAAATCTTCCTACAGGTCTTACACGGTAGACAATGTACCCTTTAGAGTATACTATAGGAATCCTGTAATTCAGATCTACTGTCTGTATTCTGGTACTATTTAATTTAAAATCCTGGTCACTTAAGCCAATTTCCGCTGGGGCCAATGAACCACCATTTGCTGCAAAATTATCAATCCACGTCCATTCCAGTTCATATTCTACTGCCGGTGCCACGGCATCTTTTTGCCAGGAAATAAGGAGTTCCTCCCCACCTTCGCTTACACTGTTTACGATTACTTCCTGTGTTGCATTATACTTTATAAATTTATGCTGCAAAGGAAGTACCGAACTGATTTCTGTACTACTTAGCTGTAAATTGTAATAGCGATCTGTGCTGAACTTTAATTGCAGATAAACCGGTGAATTATGAATAGCGGTAACTACTCCCTCCTGGTTGTAATACGTAATCGATTCTACTTTTACGTTCGCTTTGTGAATACCAGGCAGGTTATAAACGGCATAATCATCAAATTTTAGTCCTTTTGATACGTTATCATGTGTTATTTTTAAACTTACTACCTCATAAGGAACCATTAAACCGGCAGCATTTTTATAAGAGCTTAGTTTGTTTCCGTCATTATCGTAAGGAGTGATCCTCAATACTACTTCGCATGAGTATACTTTCTGATAAGCAGCTACATCACTTTTTTCATCGTTAAAACCAAAAAGAACCGATACAGCCGGATGAACAGAGCTAAAAACATTTTGTTTCTTTATGTCTGCGTATTTGGGATCTGTGATTTCTAAGGTTGGCTGATTTTGTAACTGATTTCCAACTAATCTAAGCTCTGTATGGGTTTCCTGCTGTGCGAATGTCAACAATGAAAAAAGAGTCCATGCAAGTGTTATTACATATTTATTGATCGGCATATATCTCATATTATTTATTGGAAATGTTTCTTTGGTCAATAACCTGGTACTGTTTTAATCGCGATGCAAGCACACATATATTCTTACCGCATGAGGTAAAATAATACGGACTTGTAAAAAGTGTTGCATTGACTGCTTTTCTGCTAAAATTGGTATTGGTAACTTCTAATCTTGGATAAGAAGGCTTGGGCATACGATAATCTTTAGAGAAATTGACAGTAGAACTATAATAAAAAATTGACTTTTGTAAAAAGAACTTTCTGGAAACCTGAATAATAATCCTCGAATAAGGAAGACTGGAATAATTTTTCGCGGTTAAGGTTATTTCCCAATAGGTTTTACAATCCTTAAAAGATTCAATTTCACAAAATTCCAACAGCGGTTTGATGTCTAAACTTCCAAAATAATTTCTAATAGGATCCGATAACAAAATTGCTTTTTCGGGATGGCTAATTTTAATATTTACCGTTTTAGAATTCAAGATCTCAGTCTGATCAATTTTCAGATAAATTTCATTTGCGGCATTCTTCATGAAAATGCCTTTATACGATTGTTCAATCTTTTTAGATTCGGCATTTTTATACAAGGTATACTCTGAATGGTATTGAAATGGCCGGGCAGCACTATACTGCTTTCCCATTTGCTGTAAAACTTCATTTACAGTCTGGCAGTGTCCTATAGTGCCAATTAATAAGAGACTGGTAGTAAGTAATATTCTCTGAAACATAAACTAGTTGTTAATAATAGTACCCGAACGGGTTTCCTGAATGGTTTTTACTCCTTTGGCAGTTTCCTTCTTTATGCGCACCAAGCCTCCTTCATTATCATATTCATAAAAAGAAGCATAATTATTCTCATCCAGCTCAGACATTAGCTTGAAAGTCTCCGCATCATAAACAAATGTTTTTACACTGCCGTCAAGAGGATGTATCCTGATGTCATCAAAATAGACCGGAACCCCACTGCTTTTGTTTTCAAGTTCAATTCCAATTGTTTTTGTTCCTGCAGGAATTAAAAACTTGCTTGTCACTCGCTGCCATCCGTCTATTATATCTCCTTTGGCTACAAAACTTTGCGAACCAATTTTATACCTGACATCGTTAGTGTTCACGTTATTAAAGAAGACTACATTTATTACTGCATTTTCATAGCTTTTTACCTGAATTGCCATTTCCTCTTTAACCCAAGCACTCAATAAATACTCCTTTTCAGGAACAGGCTGAAACGACAAACAATCTGTACAATAGTTTTTGTCTGTTGGAAGTCCACATGAAAATTCACTCAGTTTTAAATAATCTGAGAAAAATGCTTCATTCTCGAAAGTTCCTAAGAGGTCAAAATTTTCATGCCCGTAAAAGTCGTAACGAAAATCATCTATCTTATCTCTTGGGTACTCGGTTTCACCAAAGCTCAGCAAATATTTTAAAGATGTTCTCAGAACAGGAGCCACTCTGGATTCAGTTGATCCCGCTGTTACTTCCGGAACATAGTTCGGATCCTCATTTCTGGGTAATGCCGTATTAGTCAGACCACCGTCAACATAATATCCGTTTGCAATACCTGCTACATACAAATGAGGTTTGTCTGTATTGGTAAACAAAGTACTTTTGGAATTACTGAATCGGGCCATCGTCTGGTCTCTCAGCGCTTCCACATTATTGGTTTGGCAACCGTCGGTGATCATTACCACTATCTTTGGTTTCATGGTAGCATTTAAGGTCACATCCAGAGCTGTTTTCCAATAATCTGAAGAGGCACTTATACCTTCGCCACTGCGTTGTCGGTACTTGTCAATCCACCTGTTGAATCTTTGCAACGTAGCCGGGTCATTGTTAGATAACCTTGCTGCCGCTAAATTATCTGTTCTGGTGTAGCTGTCACTATCTGACATTCCCGTGATCGAAACATAAATATTCGATTGCAGTTTGTCATTGTCATCAGCCTGTTGCTGAACGTATTTCTTTAATTGTTTTCTAACTTTGGCTGCCTGCGCAGGACTTATAGATCCCGATTCGTCTAAAACAAAAGCAATGTGATTGACACAATACAAATCAGAGCAAAAATTAATTCTGTTTACAAAACTCGTAACACCCGAAGCCACCGTGGTGGTTAAATGGGTCAGTATTTCACTGGATTTATACTTGTCTAAAGTAAAGTCGACAATCTGATTCCCGTTTGTTGCAATTTTAATGTCGTAATTAGGACGATCTGTAAAAGAGAAGGCAACAAATCCTTTTTGTTTGTTATGCACAAAATTGTATATTCCCGGATTCTGGTCTTTAATGTAAAAGGCTAGCGCATTTAGTTCGTCGCAGGTATATCCCTTTACTATTGTTGCTTCGGGAAGACTGATCAGCTTGTTGACCAAAGTGGCAAAAATAGCTTTTATAACCGGCGTGTTCAGATTGTCCTTTGTACAGGAATTTTCTGCAGCACAATCTATTGCGATAATCTCTTTTTTGAAGGTCTTACTGCAATTATCAGTATCTGTTACAGTTAATTTTACGATGTAATTCCCTGCACTTGTAAAAGTGTAAGAATACATTCCACTTGTATCTGCAGGAGAAAGATTCAAAACTTGTCCTGACGCCGTTTCGGTAGACCAAACATAGTTTAAATTGACTCCTTTCGTCTCAAATGTGAAAGTAACTTTCTCGTTAAGGCAATGGGTCTCAGAAATTCCATCAACGTCAATTCCGGAGGAAAAACCAGAGAAAGCGGTTCCAAAAATTGAGTTTATCACAGGCTCTTTATATTCTTTAGCCAAAGAAGAAAAAGAACAAAATACTACACTCAAAATCAAAAACCAGTATTTTTCTATTTTTAAATAATTCATCATGTTTATTATATATTACTGTCGTGCATCAACGCTTACCACCCCCCTCTTTCAGGAGGGCCTTCTTCACCTCCGCCGGGTCCAACTTCTTCACCTCCTCCGGAGCATGCTGAACCATTAAAAAGCTTTCTAATAGCTACAGCTACTATAGCACCACAAGGCCCCGTTCCCCAGTTGATTAATTCATGCGTTACCTCGTCCCCATAACGATCAATATAAACGATATAACTTCCCGGACCATGTCCTCTATAATGGAACACCTGTGTCACAAGCTCACATTTACCATGAATATTTGCAAAATTTTGCCCGTTGTTATTTACATCTGCCCATGCTTTTGCATCTGCATCTGCCTGCGAAATATTAGAGGTTGCTGTTGCCGAATACTCTACATTTGATCCAATTCCTCCAGCGGTATCACAATTGTTTCTTGCAAAATAACTACTTTTTGTACTCTTATAAGTACAACTGCCATTGGTACCCGCATTGGCATACGCCTGCCCGTTTTTGTTGACATCGTCCTGAGCCAAAGCATCTGCTGCTACCTGTGTAGCGGCTGTATATTTTCCTGCAGCTACCGTATAGATAACCACCGAGCCTGTGCCTCCCACTCCACAATTGTTTTTCGTAAAAGAACCGCTTTTGGCTACGTTCTTAAAACTACAACTGCCATTAGCATTGGCATAAGCCTGTCCGTCATTTTGTGCTAATTGATCTGCTAACGCCTGAGTCTCTGCTGTATATTTTCCTGCAGCCACTGTATAAACTACTGCTAGTCCAGTTCCACCTGTAGGACAATTATTTTTGATAAATCCACTTCTTACAACATTGCCAAAACTACATTTGCCATTGGCATTGGCATAAGTCTGTCCATCATTCATTGCTAATTGATCAGCTAACGCCTGAGTCTCTGCCGCATATTTTCCTGCCGCTACCGTATAAACCACTGCTAAGCCGGTTCCACCAACTCCACAATTGTTTTTAACAAATCCGCTTTTTGCAACATTGCTAAAACTACATTTACCATTCGTATTGGCATAAGCTTGTCCATCATTTTGTGCTAACAAATCAGCTGCCGCCTGAGTTTCTGCTGTATATTTTCCTGCCGCTACCGTATAAACTACTGCTAAGCCAGTTCCACCAACTCCACAATTATTTTTGATAAATCCGCTTTTTGCAACATTGCTAAAACTACATTTACCATTAGTATTAGCGTAAGCCTGTCCATCGTTTTGCGCTAACAAATCAGCTGCTGCCTGAGTTTCTGCTGTATATTTTCCTGCCGCTACCGTATAAACTACTGCTAAACCGGTTCCACCAACTCCACAATTATTTTTGATAAATCCACTTTTTGCAACATTGCTAAAACTACATTTACCATTAGTATTAGCGTAAGCCTGTCCATCGTTTTGCGCTAACAAATCAGCTGCTGCCTGAGTTTCTGCTGTATATTTTCCTGCCGCTACTGTATAAACTACTGCTAAACCGGTTCCACCAACTCCACAATTGTTTTTAACAAATCCGCTTTTTACAACATTACTAAAACTACATTTACCATTGGTATTGGCATAAGCCTGTCCATCGTTTTGCGCTAACAAATCAGCTGCTGCCTGAGTTTCTGCTGTATATTTTCCTGCCGCTACTGTATAAACTACTGCTAAACCGGTTCCACCAACTCCACAATTGTTTTTAACAAATCCGCTTTTTACAACATTACTAAAACTACATTTACCATTGGTATTGGCATAAGCCTGTCCATCGTTTTGTGCTAACAAATCAGCTGCCTCCTGAGTTTCTGCTGTATATTTTCCTGCTGCTACTGTATACACTACTACTGATCCCGTTCCGCCTGCAGCACAATTGTTTCTCACAAAGCCACTTTTAGCAACGTTCTTAAAACTACAGCTGCCATTGGTACCCGCATTGGCATACGCTAGCCCGTTTTTGTTGACATCGTCCTGAGCCAAAGCATCTGCTGCTGCCTGTGTAGCGGCTGTATATGTTCCTGCAGCTACCGTATAGATAACCACCGAGCCTGTGCCTCCCACTCCACAATTGTTTTTGGTAAAAGAACCGCTTTTGGCTACGTTCTTGAAACTACAGCTGCCGTTGGTACCGGCATTGGCATACGCCTGTCCATTATCATTTACATCATTTTGTGCTAAAGTATCCGCATTCGCCTGAGAAATAATAGACGTAATCGTTTTTGAATATACAACCACTGATCCCGTTCCGCCTACACCACAGTTGTTCTTTGTGAAAGAACCGCTCTTGGTACTGCTAAATGTACAGGTACCATTGGCATTGGCATAGGCCTGGCCGTCATTTTGTGCTAACAAGTCGGCGGCGGCCTGAGTAGCTGCTGTATATTTTCCTGCTGCTACTGTATACACTACTGCTGATCCTGTTCCTCCTGCAGCGCAATTGTTTCTCACAAAGCCACTTTTAGCAACGTTCTTGAAACTACAGCTGCCGTTGGTACCGGCATTGGCATACACCTGTCCATTAGCATTTACATCATTTTGTGCTAAAGTATCCGCATCCGCCTGAGAAATAATAGACGTAATCGTTTTTGAATATACTACCACTGATCCTGTTCCTCCAACACCACAGTTGTTTTTTGTGAACGAACCACTTTTGGTACTGCTAAATGTACAGGTACCATTGGCATTGGCATAGGCCTGGCCGTCATTTTGTGCTAACAAGTCGGCGGCGGCCTGAGTAGCTGCTGTATATTTTCCTGCTGCTACTGTATACACTACTGCTGATCCCGTTCCGCCTACAGCGCAATTGTTTCTCACAAAGCCACTTTTAGCAACGTTCTTGAAACTACAGCTGCCGTTGGTACCGGCATTGGCATACACCTGTCCATTATCATTTACATCATTTTGTGCTAAAGTATCCGCATCCGCCTGAGAAATAATAGACGTAATCGTTTTTGAATATACAACCACTGATCCCGTTCCGCCTGCACCACAGTTGTTCTTTGTGAAAGAACCGCTTTTGGTACTGCTAAATGTACAAGTCCCATTGGCATTGGCATAGGCCTGGCCATCATTTTGTGCTAACAAGTCGGCGGCGGCCTGAGTAGCTGCTGTATATTTTCCTGCTGCTACTGTATACACTACTGCTGATCCTGTTCCTCCTGCAGCGCAATTGTTTCTCACAAAGCCACTTTTAGCAACGTTCTTGAAACTACAGCTGCCGTTGGTACCGGCATTGGCATACACCTGTCCATTAGCATTTACATCATTTTGTGCTAAAGTATCCGCATCCGCCTGAGAAATAATAGACGTAATCGTTTTTGAATATACAACCACTGATCCCGTTCCGCCTGCACCACAGTTGTTCTTTGTGAAAGAACCGCTTTTGGTACTGCTAAATGTACAAGTCCCATTGGCATTGGCATAGGCCTGGCCATCATTTTGTGCTAACAAGTCGGCGGCGGCCTGAGTAGCTGCTGTATATTTTCCTGCTGCTACTGTATACACTACTGCTGATCCTGTTCCTCCTGCAGCGCAATTGTTTCTCACAAAGCCACTTTTAGCAACGTTCTTGAAACTACAGCTGCCGTTGGTACCGGCATTGGCATACACCTGTCCATTATCATTTACATCATTTTGTGCTAAAGTATCCGCATCCGCCTGAGAAATAATAGACGTAATCGTTTTTGAATATACTACCACTGATCCTGTTCCTCCAACACCACAGTTGTTTTTTGTGAACGAACCACTTTTGGTACTGCTAAATGTACAGGTACCATTGGCATTGGCATAGGCCTGGCCGTCATTTTGTGCTAACAAGTCGGCGGCGGCCTGAGTAGCTGCTGTATATTTTCCTGCTGCTACTGTATACACTACTGCTGATCCCGTTCCGCCTACAGCGCAATTGTTTCTCACAAAGCCACTTTTAGCAACGTTCTTGAAACTACAGCTGCCGTTGGTACCGGCATTGGCATACACCTGTCCATTAGCATTTACATCATTTTGTGCTAAAGTATCCGCATCCGCCTGAGAAATAATAGACGTAATCGTTTTTGAATATACTACCACTGATCCTGTTCCTCCAACACCACAGTTGTTTTTTGTGAACGAACCACTTTTGGTACTGCTAAATGTACAGGTACCATTGGCATTGGCATAGGCCTGGCCGTCATTTTGTGCTAACAAGTCGGCGGCGGCCTGAGTAGCTGCTGTATATTTTCCTGCTGCTACTGTATACACTACTGCTGATCCCGTTCCGCCTACAGCGCAATTGTTTCTCACAAAGCCACTTTTAGCAACGTTCTTGAAACTACAGCTGCCGTTGGTACCGGCATTGGCATACACCTGTCCATTAGCATTTACATCATTTTGTGCTAAAGTATCCGCATCCGCCTGAGAAATAATAGACGTAATCGTTTTTGAATATACAACCACTGATCCCGTTCCGCCTGCACCACAGTTGTTCTTTGTGAAAGAACCGCTTTTGGTACTGCTAAATGTACAAGTCCCATTGGCATTGGCATAGGCCTGGCCATCATTTTGTGCTAACAAGTCGGCGGCGGCCTGAGTAGCTGCTGTATATTTTCCTGCTGCTACTGTATACACTACTGCTGATCCTGTTCCTCCTGCAGCGCAATTGTTTCTCACAAAGCCACTTTTAGCAACGTTCTTGAAACTACAGCTGCCGTTGGTACCGGCATTGGCATACACCTGTCCATTATCATTTACATCATTTTGTGCTAAAGTATCCGCATCCGCCTGAGAAATAATAGACGTAATCGTTTTTGAATATACTACCACTGATCCTGTTCCTCCAACACCACAGTTGTTTTTTGTGAACGAACCACTTTTGGTACTGCTAAATGTACAGGTACCATTGGCATTGGCATAGGCCTGGCCGTCATTTTGTGCTAACAAGTCGGCGGCGGCCTGAGTAGCTGCTGTATATTTTCCTGCTGCTACTGTATACACTACTGCTGATCCCGTTCCGCCTACAGCGCAATTGTTTCTCACAAAGCCACTTTTAGCAACGTTCTTGAAACTACAGCTGCCGTTGGTACCGGCATTGGCATACACCTGTCCATTAGCATTTACATCATTTTGTGCTAAAGTATCCGCATCCGCCTGAGAAATAATAGACGTAATCGTTTTTGAATATACTACCACTGATCCTGTTCCTCCAACACCACAGTTGTTTTTTGTGAACGAACCACTTTTGGTACTGCTAAATGTACAAGTCCCATTGGCATTGGCATAGGCCTGGCCATTTCGGTTAACATCGTCCTGTGCCAAAGTATCTGCCGCAGCCTGTGTAACTGCTGTGTAAGTTCCTGTCGGTACTGTATAAATAAACACTGATCCTGTACCTCCAAATCCACAATTGGTTTTGGTAAAAGAACCACTTTTTTCTATATTCTTAAAACTACAGGTTCCTGTTGTATTGGCGTATGCCTGTCCATTTCGGTTAATATCGTCCTGAGCCAAAGCATCTGCCGCAGCCTGCGTAACTGTTGTGTAAGTTCCTGCCGGCACCCTATAATTAACCGCTGATCCTGTACCTCCTACTCCACAATTGTTCTTGGTGAATGTTCCGCTTACCGCAGTGTTTTTAAACAAAGATTCAACATTAATAACTATACTAACAGGAGTTCCAAAACACTTATCAGATCTTGGCGTAACCATATAAGTTACAATCCCCATCTCATCTCCCGTGTTTGTTAATACTTGCGCTATTACATTTCCACTGCCCGAAGTTGCTCCTTCTACACCGGTCTGTGTTACTGTCCAGCTAAATGTTGTTTCTGCTTTACTTGATGCCAACACAATTGCTATTGCTTTTCCAGAAGAAATTGTTTGCAGAGAAGGATTCGCAAAAACATCTGCTATACAGGTTTCAGGCAATATTGGAGGCTGTATTTTTACATCTCCTATAATTGATGGGCAATCCTGTGCTGATAAAACTAAGGAATAAAGCATCATTATAAGAGTGACAATACTATGCCTCTTTATTCTAAAATTATTTTCCATTTTCAATTTTATTGTCTCGTATTTTTTTAATCGATCGATTTTTTACTGACATTAATACATTTCTAATATGCCTCTTCCCAAGTCCATTCTCACTAAGGAAAACATGCTTTTCGCAGAAGTCAATATCGGATTAATCTCATTAATTTTTAACGCCGGTGTTTCGATTTTCTGTTTACCACCTTATTTCTTTTTTAAGAGGCTTTGTTTTTTCAAATTAAAAACAGTGTTTTTAATTGCTATCTTATAAGAGCGGGTACGATAACTGCAAAAACAACCTTGTCCAATTTAATTTGAATCTTACTTTGCCTATTACTTTACCTTGTTCCCGACGGCAGACATGGTATAACTTGTTTCTTTACTAATGCTTTACGGCTTGGGGCTACTCTCAGACTTTTTCTTCCCGTGTGCGACTGGGCAGTAGTAACGCTTATATCATTTTGTTTTAGTTGTGCTTTATAGTCAAAATGAGAAGCTCGTGCACATTCAGGACTACTGTCGTAGTCTTCGAAACCATCAGAAGCTAATTCGCTGTATGCCGTATTAGAAGCTACAGCAACCGGAAGCCTGTTATTGTAACCGTACAGCGCAGAGGAATAACGACTTAGTGCGTCTTTATTCTCTACTTCCTGCCCGTAGGGATTATACTGTGTGACTTCTGAAGCATAGGTCCATTTTTCTAAATTATGACTCGAAATCCCCCATTTGCCTTGATTCATAACATATAACGGATAAAAATCTGCAAAAAAACCAGTTTTACGAGGTGTTGGATCTTTGGTATAATTTCTTCCCGTTAGGAAAGCATACGATTTATTAGCCCTCCAGTTTCCAAGAACATTAAACACATATGGATTATAAAAATTAGCAGAATCTGCATCATCATCAGAGACAATTGTTTTTTCATACGCAAACTCTAAATCACCTTTTTTATCAAATACCATTTTAGGCAAATTACATTCGCATTGTGACGGCCAAATATCATTATAAGATACTGCAGATGCATTTACAATTCTATAGCTTGCATCGTCTGATTGAAATGGATTCTCTTCAATCTTTGGTTTTATAGAAACAATTTTATTATTGCTGTCATAATTATACAGCGGATTTCTCATGGAAGTGATCCCTGCCATTGTTGCCATTTGCATGTTGCGATAACCGGAGCGGATCACCTTAATTTTTCCTGATTTGTCTACGTTTTGAATTAATTTTCCATCTATATCAAGAATCTTAAAATTTTCATCATTAACTTTAACAATCCACGCCTTTGTCCTTATTCTGTTATCATCGGCATCAAACCCGGTAATAAATACTTCATCTCCATTGATTAAGTAATCACTGGCTCTCGCAGTACCTTCTAATTTATACCCACTATTAAATTTTTCTATTTTTGAGGTAAAATCGACATTTTTAGCTGCCTGACTCATTCCTTTGTAACTCCAATAGGCCGGAAAATTGAAACTGAAATAATTATCAGTATACTCATTAGTAGTCTGTGTCAATAATACTTCTCCAGTATCTGCATCCCATGCCAGGTTTTTTGTTGTAACTTTCGACCCCAGATCACTTGCAACTTTTTCAACAAGTATACCCGAACTATGGATCACTTTTGTCGTTGTTGCCATTCTAATCTGATCTTCGTGTTCAGAATAGCTAAAAACTAAAGTAGGAACAATAATTAAAACGATCGTAAAGGGAAGCTGAGCCACGTTAAAATTGATCCCACCAGTTGTAGATCTGGTGGTACTTTCTCTAAAATCATTTATAACATCATAATCTACCCCTACCAATTTCTTTGCAATGGTTCCTTCAGAATCAATTGTCTCTACGATGTTGTTTAATCTTCCATTTTCTACATTTGCCGGATTCGCTTCCAAATTGTACTTGTACTCCACTTCAGAAATAACTGTTTCTTGTCCTTCTCCAAATACTTGCTGCTTTTTCATTTTTCCATCCATATCATTTGTATGTATAGAAAATCCCTGCGCCAAACCAATATGATTTCTAACTTTCAAATTTAAAATACCAGCCAAAGCTGTCGATGAATCAAAATTAGATGATAAAGTAGTTCTGTCTACAATAGTTGGAAACTCTTTGGAGGTGTAGAACTCTGTTACTACTGATCCCGTCGCATGTTTTTTAACCACCATCATCTGATTATTTATCATTTTCTCTCGTGGTAAATTTGCAACCGTTACACGACTATAGGTCACTTTTGGACTTGGAAAAAAGGACTCACCCAAAGGCTCTTCAACATAATTATCACTTTCCGGTCCTAATAAAAGATCTCTTTTATTTCTATCGTATAATGGTTTGACAAATGGATTCTCTTTAGATCCCAGAGGCTCATAAGTGGCAACACCGGAAGAATTTCCGTTTTTATCAGTATAAGTATAGACCTGTCCATAAGACTGGTGATAAAGCGGATCATTACTATTCCCCGTCATTACATTCCACTGGTCATGAAGTTCTATATTCTTAACTCTGCTACCTCCTCCAATTTTATGTGAATTAGTATTCATTAAACGAATCCATGATTTTCCTGCTATAAATTTGCTGGCAATTTTTGTGTCTTTCAATTTCTCATTTGGACCTGAAAATATATCTAAAAATCCTGACATACTAAAAATTAGCTCCATCACTATTCCTTTCAGATCATTAGTGTCTTCTTCATTATTAATATTGTAAACAAGTCTATTTAAATTTTGCCTTCCAAAATTCCATCCGGCTTTTTGTATCGGATTTGTATCCCTGTCACTTTCTTTACTAAATCCATCACCTTGTCCGACAAACAACATTGGAATTGAAGCGTACTTTTTTCCGTTTGTTGTAAAAAAACCGCAATCCATGTCCGTATTTGTCCTTAAATATCCCGTTACGTAATCGTACTTATCTGTATTTCCTCCCAGTATAGGATCCGGATTAACCATGTTGAGTAAAAACCTGAAATAAAGCGGATTCTCTTTTGTACCAATAGACTTGAGATAAGTATCTCTAAAAGTCCTATTGTCCATGTCTTTATCAATTTCAACATAGATATATTCGCCTAAAAATCTTTCTTTTATAGTATTATCAAGGTCATTCAAGTTGACAGGAATTTGTGTGCCGCTACCTACCACTTTAAACATTTCCATCGCTTGTTTGTCCTGTACACAAGCATAATCATCTGATTCAAAATTAACTTCAATCTGGCCACCAGATGGCAGGCGTATTGACTTTAATAACCAAGCAGCTGCATACTGATCTGCTTTTGCACGATCTCCTTGATCAATATAAGGATACTCTGCGTTTGATAAATCACCAACTGTGCTACCATTCAGATCTGGGCTTGATGGTCTGTAATTTCCCCAAACATCATAGCCCTTCATGTCATAAGAAGGATTGTTAATTGAATCTTTTTCAATCTTATAGTCTGTGTTTACACTACCATCTTTGTTCTCTGTCAAGGCTTTCGGAGCATATTTAAAAACATAAGGGGTAAACTTTCCCATCTTCGAATTTTTGTACGTAAAATATACTTTTGTAAGAGTTAATTTTCCTTTCTGTCCCGTTAGTAAAGGATTCTTTTCATCCTTATCTTTATTATTATCAACCCCTTGACATAAAGTGTAATTGTACTCAAAATGAGCCTCTTTTATGGGAGTTGGCTTTTCTCCTTTAGCAATTTTACTATCGTACTCCGGTTTAGAATACAAAGAGATTTTGTCCAGTTTATACATTTTCGAATCTTTACCCAGCGATCCATTTTCGTCCACTACTCCATATCCGTCATTTCTTTCAGAAAGATGAAAAAGGGCTATATGTGTTTTTGTTGTAATCTTTTTTACATATAATAATTCTTTTTCTCCATATATATAATTCCCTTTATTGTCTTTTCTACTGGATCTGAGACCTTCATCATGGTTGGCCATATTTTTTTTAAACGGAATTCTCCATTTATAGGTATGTGCTCTGTCAGCATTTTTATTCTCATATTCAAACTTGGTATAAGTTCCTAAATCATCATCCGTAAGCCCATCATCTTTAATATCCTGGTAATCTGATGATAAAACAGAAGTTAACAAATACGAATGTGCATAAGATGGTGTAGTAACACGATTAAAATATTGATCCCCTTCACGTCTATTCCCAACAGAATTATCTCCTTCTCTATATTTTACTAATCCGTTTTTGTAATCGACACTATCTTTTCCAACATCAAATGTGACCTCTTTTTTAACCACATTATAAACAGCTCTGCCATAAACATATCGCTCTCCGCCGTCTTTTGTTATTTTTATTTCTGAAGTATGGTGATCCTGTTTCCCTTTAAGTGAATAAGGGCTCAGCAGATCAGAACCATAACTTCTGGCTTCCGTACGATTTAACTTTTGTATTGCCTGATTCCTGGATAAACGTTTCTTACGCAACAATGAACCCGTTCCTTCAATCGGATTTTTATTGCCGTCTGCATGCTCTTTGCCATAATAATTCTGACTGGTTCTTTTCGAAAATTTACCTCCTTCGATATTTAACGTTATAGGGCTATATCCTCCTAATTTTTCTGTTAAAATATTCAATTCCTGATCGACATGATTCCCTCCTATATTTTTAAAAAACACTTTCTCATAGTCCAGTCTGTTATTGTTCCTTTTTTCTTTAAATCGATTTAAAGCCGGATTAGAGTTTTCCCATACCGCCGAACGACTGTCTCCTAAAGTTACAGTGGCATCGAATCCATAGTGTGTACCACCACCAATACCAAACTCAGCACCTATTGATCCTCCAGAACTGTTATCTGTAATTTCATTATCGTACACATAACCCACCTGAGATTTGTATGGTCGGTACATACCCGAAATTCCTTGCCCTTGAATACTATACAAATCATAGGTGTTGTTTGTAACAGGTAATGAGCGTGTATTTTTATTAAACGTCCGGTCTTTCTCTCTGTTAAAATCCAAAACATCAGATTTACCCGCATTATAGGTGTTTTCAAAACCGAATGCTCTTTCAATATTATATTTCTCGGACTCTTTAATTCCCTGGCTGGTTCTGTAGCCGGAGAATTTCATCCCTCCTTCAATCCCCCAAAATTCTCCTTCTAAATTTACGCTAAACATATGATTAGTAGATGACATTCCTACTCTTTTGGTCGGAGTAAATGTGGCATCTATAAAAGAAACAGAACCAGAGTTGGATCTTGATTCATCAGAATTTATGTCTATGTCATTATTCTTTGCATCAGTCATTGTTTTAGAAAAAGCTCTTCCGGCCGAAACTCCCAATGTCATGTTTTCCAATCCTTTTCTGTTATTGTAGCTTATTCCTAAACTGGCTCCCATATTATTGTTAGCATCATCTTTCCCTTTAAATTTTTTATTAAAGGAAAGACTGGGCGATACGGAAACACCTTCTGAAGCGGAAGAAGAGATATCCATACCAACTGAAAGATTGTTAGCAACCTGAAAACTTATACCGGAGCTTGAAGTTACTGTAATTCCATCATAATTATTGTACTTTACTGCCATGCCGCCTTTTATTTTTGCTCCGATACTTTTCTTATCTTCCTTCATACCAAAAGCAGTCAAAAAAACATTGGCATTTGAACCAATAGTGACATTAGGTTTCATATTATTTTCATAAATCATCTCATCTCCGTCAAAATCATCCGGTAAACCTCGTAACTGCCTTGTGATCTGCCCTACATCAAGATTCCAGCCAAGTCCCACCCATGAAGCTTCCTGATCCATAGAAACCCCCGAATTATATGCTAAATTTAACGGATAACCACCCACATCCATTATCGGAATATTATAGTTAAAATCACCGCTGGATAAATCCACCATGTCCGATGTTCCTATCGGCGTAAACGATTCAAATTCAGGCTGAGAAGGCCCTCCTGTCAATGCATAAAGCTGCATAGGCTGGAAAGTTTCCAACAATATCATCATTGCTAAGTAAATAGCCACCGTTTTTTTAAATTTACTTATTTTTTTTTGCGTAATCATAAGGCTATTTGGGTGTAGGTATCTTTAAATTGAAATTTGAGAGTTCCTTTTCTAAAAAGAAAATCAGTATATACTAATTGTATTTTTTCATTCGGATCTATTCCGGAGAAGAATAGCAGCACTTTTTGATAAGGTGCAATTTTGTAACTTCGTTCGTAGGTAACTCCTGAGCAAGCAATCGTGTCCTTTTTGGAGGTGATAACATAAAAGTCCTTCTCAAGTCCAAATGACATATATTTTACGGCAGCGGTGTAATCCATACCTGTAAATTTTTTATCGAGCAGATCTTTCTCTTCTTCTTGTTGGAAAGTAAATTCTACAACTCTTTCCCGCTTATTTTCTTCATAAATAGAATCTACGGTCTTTAGGTCTTCATTCCCCAAATCTTTTAATAAGTAATATTGAACAGGAACTTCTGTGGCGATAAAACCAACATCTTCTACCTTTTGTGTATAAACGCGAGATTTCCAACCTATTTTCTCGAGGTTGAAATAGCGGTCTCTAATCTCTGAATTATCTGAGGTTGTTGTTTCTTTATCTTTTTTGCAAGAAGACAAAATAATAAACGCGAGGACAAAAACAATTTTAGTTAAGTCCTTCATATTTTTTATTTAAGTAGATAAGTAAATCATCTGTTACATCAATCTCGTCATCTGCAAACAAAACATTAGACTGACTGTTGGAACCAATAATCAGCTTGTAATCTTTGTCTTTGGAGAATTCTGAGGAATAACTTTTGATTCTTTTCCAAATTTTTGAAGATTCTTCTGAAATAAAAGCTTGCTCAAATTGGTGAAATTCTTCTTTGCCTCTTACAAACTCCTGCATTAATTGCGCTTTTACAGCTTCAGAAGTTTCAGGGTTTTGCAAAGTGGCGTATAAATTATCTAAAACTGCTTTTCTTGAATTAAACTCTTTCTCTCCTACCTTCTTCATTTCTTTGGTCATCACAAAACCATCAAATAGTTTAACAGAGTCAACATAAACAATCTCTTTATTCGATTTAATAAAATAAAACGAAAGCAATAAAACAATTAGCAAACTTACTGCCAACACTTTAGCAATAAATTTAGCCGTAAATTCGTATTTAAACATAAATAATCCCATTTTCTTAGGAGCGGCAAAAGTATTGTTTTTTAAGAATTTACCACCAAAAAAGGCTGAAATTTATTTAAAACAACAGAAAATAACATAAAAAAAAGTTAAATTATAAATTATCAGCAAAATATACCACACTAAAAATCAAATATTTAAACAGTAAAGTATCCAAAATTTTTAACACGAAAAAAAATAAAAATTTAACCCGTAACTCTTCTAATTACTGTTCTTTTTTTAATGCAGTAAGATTTCTTTAAAATGAAAAAATCCTCACTAATTAATCCGAATTTGACTCATTGTTGGTTTTAACCAATGGTCTTTGTACTCTTTAAAAATTGCAAAATTTCCACTATTATTTCTAAGTTAACAAGTATCATAATGAAATTAATAATACCCTTTATCAAAAATACGTTTTACAAAAACCTAAAACACACCTAATCAACAAGTAAGACTTTAAAACATTATTTACAAAAAAATTAGTCCTAACAAACTGACGTTTCATTGATAATGAAAAGAAAAAAAAGTAACTTGCGCACCTTTTAAAATCATAATAACCCCTTGAAAACACACAAAATACCGCATTATATTCTACTACTTTTTGCTTTTACACTGCTATCTTTTGCTGATCCTTACCTGATAAAAAGGATCACTGATAAAGAATACAGATACGAATTTTACACTTCAGACAAAAAGATAACTCCCAAAGAAAACAAAACTTACTATTGGTTTAAAGGCGGATTAATACATGAAGCCCAAGGTGGTATTGCTGGCGATTTATTAGATGATAAATTTGTTAAAATGTATCATAACAATCAATTGGCGGAACAAGGTCAATTTAAAAACGGACTTCGTATCGGTTTATGGAAAACCTGGCATCAGAATGGTATTTTAGCTACTACCCTAACCTACAGCAATGGATTCAGATCCGGGAAATATTTCAGATACGATGAAAGCGGCAATCTAGTTGAAAATGGTAAATACAGCTCGAATCTCAAAACAGGAAAATGGAGTAACATCGAAAGTAAAGAGACAGTAACGTACCGAAAAGGTTTGGTGGTAAAAGAAAAAGAAACTTTTACAAGATCAGAAAAATATCGTATTCAGCAGGACAATGTCCGATTAGAAGAAGCCAAAAAGAAACAAAAAGAAGCAGAAGAAACTTCTGATGCTGCTAAACTTGACGGTTATAAAGCTAAAAATAAAGAAGAAAAGGCAAAGAAAAAAGAAGAGGCTAGAAAAGAAGCCGAATCAAAAGCTGCTTCAAAAAAAACGGCGAAAAAAAATCAAAAAGACGCCAAGCTAAAAGCTAAAAATGAACCAAAAAAAGAGTCAAAATTAAAGAATTTCTTTAAAAATCTTTTTAAAAAGAAGGATAAAGCTCCAGAATAATGATTAGAGCTCACAGTTTGTTGTATGCCATTTATGTCTGCTTGATTGTATCAATTATATGTGGTGCACTACTGTATTTTTCAAATTTGTACAATCAACTCAATCTTTATTACAACTTACAGGAAGAACTTTACATTCAAAATCAATCTGTTTTAAACTTTGCCTTAGGGAATAAAACTGTCGTTACAATAATCGAAAAAGACGAGGACTCAGAGATTGAAGGCAGCTATGAAACTAAACAATACGGATTACTCTCTTTGGTTATAGCCAATTCATATCTTGCTAACGATACTGTATCGTCAGTACATTTTGTTGGGGCACGACATACCGATAAAACTGCGATTTACTTAACCAATTTATCCAAATCTCTCTCTTATTCCGGAAAAGTAAACCTCATCGGAAACAATCAATTGCCTCGTACTTTTATTGAAACTTCTTATATCGACAACAGTTTAAATCAACTCACTGTACAAGGGGAAAATACACTCTCAGATATAAAATTACCGGAACTAAATCCGAATTTTAAAACGTTGTTTTCAAATATAAAATCCGAACAAGTACAACTTTCCGATCTAGAGAAAATCAAGGACTCTTTATATTATAATTCATTTAATAAGGTTACTCAAGAAATTCAAGTAAAATCAATTTTGGCTAATGTTATTTTCAAAGGCAACTTTATTTTACGATCTGAAGATTCTATACGGGTAAAGAAAAACGCAGTGTTGGAAGATGTTATTTTGATGGCTCCAAAAATAACATTTGAAGAGGGTTTTAAAGGAACTGTTCAAGCTTTTGCGACTCATGGAATTGAACTCGAAAAAAAAGTAACTTTAAACTATCCATCGGTCGTTTGTGTTTACAATGTGAATAAAGAGGAAGCTAAAATAAAAATAAAAAAAGAATGTAAAATAACGGGAGCAATTGTCCTGTTTGGTACTACGCCCGAAGAGATTGATAAAAACAGCATCGAAATAGAGAAAGATGGCTTATTGTTTGGCGATTTGTACTGCACCGGAAAACTAATGTTGGAAAGCAATGTTTACGGTTCGGTTTATACCAATCGCTTTTTTATGAAAACCGGATCGTCCAGCTATGAAAACCTCATCAGTAATATCGAAATTAATACCACAAAACGACCTGATTATTTTATTTCTATCCCTTTGTTCAATACTCAAAAAACGACCTATGGTGTTATCAAAAAAGTGTTGTAAAGTACCCGCCAATTCTATACTGGAATCGGTTATTGCGCTGACAATAATTTCAATCTGCCTCTATTTTGCAATCCTGATTTTTGCCTCTGTCTATACGCCAAAAACAACTGCTAAATTTTATAACACCCAGAATAAAGTTAATGAACTTTTCTATTTGTCTGAATTAAAAAGTGATTCTGTTTTAAACAACAACGAAAACCAAAATCTGCTTATAGAAGAAGAAACTATTACCAATGATCTTAAAAAAATTTCAATAATATATAAAGACAGTACCCAATCTAAATTTGAAAAAAAATTCTATGTCCAAAAACCGTAAAAACCTGCAATCCTTACCTGCTTTTTCAATTATTGAAGCAGTCGTTGGTATGGCTATTACGGCTATTATCATGGGAATATTGTTTGTTATTTTTTCGATTATTACGGGAAGAATGCTGGATTTTAAAAATCAAAATCAATTAATAAACGACTTAAACCGATTAACCTATAGCTTAAACAAAGATATTTTTGAGAAAGAGAAAATGATCGTTGTCGAAAATGAAATTTACTTAAACGGATATACAGGAGAACGTGTTTCCTATCAATTCTCGGAAGATTATATTCTAAGAAACAGTGAAACTTTCATTGATACTTTCAGAGTCAAATTTAATCGCATACTACTGGACACTGTAAGAAGTAAATCAGAGCAATTTGTTTTCCAAAAAGTGAAATTAAATATCAAAGCAAATGAAAAGGAAATGGATTTAAGTTTTTACAAAAGAGTATATCCAAACGAACTATTACAAACGATTAAAAAATAATGAGTTTCGATTTAACGACCTATAAAACACCAAAAGCCAAGACAAAAGATCTCAAGATTCAAACTGGTTCTTTTCAGTTTTCTAAAAAACTTTCCGACAAAAAAAAGGAAATTTTCTATAGAGAGCTAGGCATGCTTTTACGTTCGGGAGTAGATTTTAAAAAAGCACTCGAAATTTTAAGCAATCAATCGAGCAATACATTTGAAAAGGAATTAATTCTTCGAATCAAAGAAAAAGTCGTCGAAGGAAGAAGCATTTACGAATCAATGCGGGAGAGCAATCAATTTTCTGCTTACGAGTATTATAGCATTCAAATTGGAGAAGAAACCAGAAAACTGGAGGAAGTTTTAGGGGAATTACAAAAGTATTTCAATCGAAAAATTCAGATGAAAAGACAGATCATTTCGGTTATGACCTATCCTACAATTGTTATGCTGGTAACAGTTCTGGTTTTATATTTTATGTTGAATAAAGTAGTTCCGATGTTCAGCTCTGTCTTTAAACAATTTGGAAGCGAATTGCCAAAAAGCACTCAAATTATCTTGAAAATATCCAATCATTCCGGAATGATTTTTTCTATTGTCATTGGAATTATTATTGGATTAATAACGATTCATGTCCTGTTAAAAGAGAAAGATAGCTACAGATCGTTTACCACAAAAATAATTCTTAAAATTCCGTATTTCGGAAATCTGATTCGAAAAATATATATTTCACGTTTTTGCCAGGCCATGAATTTACTGATTACTTCTAAAACAACTCTTATAAATTCATTGACATTAACGGCAAAAATGATCGGTTTTTACCCGATTGAAATTGCCATTCAGCAAATAAAAGAAGATATCACCAGAGGGGCTTCGCTAAATGAAAGTTTAAAGAAACACCCTGTATTTGAAAACAAAATGGTGTCGATGGTTGAAGTCGCAGAACAGGTAAATCAGCTTGAGAGCATGTTTGAGCGCTTAACCGAGCAATACAACGAAGAAATAAGTCATCAGACCAAGATGATCGGCGTTATTCTGGAGCCTATGATTATTATTGTAATTGGTGCCATTGTAGGTGTAATTATGGTTTCTATGTATGCTCCAATGTTTGATTTAAGTAAGATTATAAATAAATAGTTATTTAAGTAAAACTCATTTATGTTTTACTGTAATTGCTTAACAATGTTTAATAAAAATAAAAAATAGATATATGTTGAATAAGATTAAAAAATACCACACGCTAAACAAAAAATTTAGCGTAAAAGCCTACTCGCTAACAGAAATTTTAATTGTGTTGTGTATCATTGGTATATTACTACTGATGGTGCTACCCAATCAAACCTCAGTAATTGGACAGGCAAAAGCCATTGAGGCACAAGCGATGCTTAATCAGGTTTATGGACTTGAAAAAAGTTACTTTTATAAGCATTCAAAATACTCCGGCAGTTTAGAAGAAATTGGTTTTGAACAGGAGAAAACGGTAGAAGAAGGCGGACAGGCGGTTTACCGAATCGAAATACTGGATGCTACAAACGAATCCTTCTCTGCCAGAGCAACTGCGACTTCTGACTTAGATGGTGACGGTAGTTTTAATACTTGGGAAATTGACAGTAAAAAAATATTAACTGAAGTAACAAAAGAATAAATTGAAAATAGCTTATGCCATTTTATTGCTTTGTTTGATTGTAATTTTTATTCAGGATTTAAAATACAGAAGAATACACATTGCGCTGCCAATCGTAATTTTCATTTTATCCTGCTTTCTGATTTTATCTAAAATTAAAATCTTAAGTACGATACTTATTTCTAATATCAGTTTCTTTTTAATTACGTTAAGCATTTTGACGGCCTATATGAGTTTTAAGGCTAAAAAGTTTTTAAATCCCTTCCAACATTATTTTGGATTGGGTGATTTATTATTTTACGTGGCCATAAGTCCTCTGTTCTTACTTAAAAATTACATATTGTTTTTCATATTGTCTCTTTTATTTGCCATTTTCCTGCAAACTGCATTAAAAAGATTTATGAAAGAAGAAACGGTTCCGTTAGCTGGATTTTCAGCCCTGTTTTTACTGATTGTACTGCTGAAAGACCACTTTATGTTTCTCCAAAAAATCACTTTTTTATAATGACACAAGATATCGTAATTCAATCTGACGTGCAACATATGGTCACTAATGACCTTGCCAATCAATATCGAATATTGCCAAAGTCTTACTTTGAAAATACTTTAGAATTGTATGTTGATAACTCGAACAATAATGAAGAGGCACAAGATGAGCTGGAGCTTTTTTTAGGAAAAAATATCGTTTTTCATCCTATACAAGCAGAAGAAATAGAAAAGGCATTGTCAATTTATTACAGAAAAGAGCGAGCATTAAACTCTAATAAATCTTTAAATGTTGACAAAGGCGATTTTCTCGAAAATCTATTACTTGAAGCTAAATCTTTAAAATGCAGTGATATTCATTTTGAAGTTTATGAAGATTCCTCCCGTATTCGTTTTAGGATCGACGGACAACTAATTGAACGTTACAAAATAGAACGTGATAATTACCTCGAATTAGTCAATAAGGTTAAAATAAAAGCCAAATTAAATATTACCGAAAAAAGACTGCCCCAGGACGGAAGAATTACCAATGAATCCTTTGATATCAGGGTCTCTATTTTACCCACTTTATTTGGAGAAAAAATAGTGATGCGTCTTTTAGGTCAGGATGCCTCAAATATAGATTTGAGTACTTTGGGTTTACAAAAAGAAGAATTAGAAAATTACCTCGAAGCTGTAAAAAAACCAAACGGAATCATCTTAATAAGCGGCCCAACAGGATCGGGAAAAACCACGACCCTTTATGCTACCTTAAGATTATTAAACGATAGCCGAAGAAATATTGTTACAGTAGAAGATCCGATTGAATATACTTTGAAAGGAATTAATCAGGTACAATTAAAAGAAGATATTGGCCTGACCTTTTCTGCCGCTTTAAAATCGTTTTTACGTCAGGATCCTGATGTTATTATGCTGGGAGAAATTCGAGATTCGGAAACGGCACTAATGGCAATTCGGGCTTCATTGACCGGTCACTTGGTTTTATCAACGATACACACCAACTCTGCAATAGGAACAATCTCCAGATTAATAGATATGGGGGTTCCGTCTTATTTAATTGCCGAAACTTTAAACCTTTCAGTGGCTCAGAGATTGGTTCGAAAACTTTGCGATCATTGCAAAAAAGAAACAAACTGCAATAGTAAAGACTTTCCCTTAAACTTTAAATTTCCTTATGACATTACTACGTATTATAAGCCTGTGGGTTGTAATACGTGTTTTCATACCGGATATAAAGGCAGGACGGCAATTTATGAAATTCTAACTATCGATCCGGTAATTACAGAAGCGATTAAAAATAACACAATCACAAAATTATACCACAACAATAAAGATTACAAATCTCTTCCTGAGAAAGCTTTTGACCTCTTAGCCACAGGGGAAACTTCTCTGGAAGAAATATATTCAATTTTAATAAACATATAAATAAATGCTTAAACAGGTTGCATACGTACTAGCTGCGTTATTTTTTACCACTATTATTTCAGCGCAGCAGGATATTGTTGAACTAAGTAAAAAATTTGACGAATTATCGATACAAAAAAAAGGACTGAATGAAACCATTAAAATTGATGTTTCAGGACTCGCTTTACATGATTTTATTGCTTCAATTGCCGAAGAACATCAATTAAATATTGATGTCGATACAGAACTAAATCAACCGGTAGCCAATAACTTTTTTGATGTAACAGTAAAAGATGTGTTGATACATCTTGTGCAGAAATATGATTTGGAAGTTAGCTTCACCAATAACATTATCATTTTCAAAAAAAGGAAAATTATTGCCGTCGTTGAGAAAAAACGTCCCAAATTTATTGATGTAAGTTACAATCCGGAAAATGATTTTTTATCCATAAAAATAGAAAACGATACTTTATCTGCGGTTGCAAAAGCAATTACTGACAAATCGGGGAAAAATCTAATTCTGGCACAGGATATAAAAAATATCCGAATCTCTTCTTATATTTTAAATCGTCCTTTTGATCAGGTTATCGAAATGATGTCAAAATCAAATGATTTATCTGCGATTAAGGATAATAATGATGTTTATTTTATACAAAAAAACACAGCCGCTACTGCCAGCTTACAAAGCAACAGCCCTAAAGCAAAACAGCCTAAAGCAAACCTTGGAGTTCCTGGTTTTTATGACGTAAACCTCAACAAAAACGGATTTCTACAAGTAAATGCCTTTGTTGCAGATGCAGCAGATTTGTTGACTGAAGCAGCAGAAAAACTGCATATTAATTACTTTTTATACAACAAACCTGAAAACGAAAAAACAACGCTTTCAGCAGATAATATAACTTTCGATCAACTCTTGGAACATATTTTTAAGGGAAAAAAATATACCTATAAAAAACAGGATCATTTTTATATCATTGGTGAAGAAGCAACAGAGGGTTTGAGAATTACAGAACTGATTCAATTAGAAAACAGATCGATCGAATCTGTTATTAATACCCTACCTAAACTCTTTTCTGAAAAATTAGAAATAAAAGAATTTATAGAGCTAAACGGGCTGATTGTCTCAGGATCCAGATCGATCCTTAATGAACTGAAAATCTACATGAAACAAATTGACAAAGTTGTACCAATGGTACAAATAGAAGTCATTATTGTTCAGTACAACAAATCATACGACATACAAACAGGATTAAAAGCAGGTTTAGACAAAATTAATACGCCTAAAACGAGCGGTGTTTTATTTCCAAACTCCGATGTCACGCTAAACGGGTCTTCGGTAAATAGTTTAATAGATGCTTTTAACGGATTTGGTCTTTTTAAATTAGGAAAAGTAACCTCATCGTTTTACCTAAACCTAAAACTCCTCGAAAACAACTCCGTTTTAAAAATAGAATCTACTCCTAAAATTGCTACAATTAGCGGACATGAAGCCAAATTATCAATTGGTGAGACCAGTTATTATTTTGAGCAAAATAACCGATTGATAAATAGTAATATCGGAAACGATATCCTAAACTCGGGAACATGGAAATCTACTGATGCTAATTTGAGTGTTTCTATTAAACCTCATGTCTCTACAGACGAAAATGTAACATTGACCATTGCGGTAGAAAAGAGTTCTTTTTTGGCCAGAGTTGGTGAAGATGCTCCTCCAGGAAAGGCTACACAAAAATTTGAATCTTTAGTACGCGTAAAAAACGGAGAAATGATTTTACTCGGTGGTCTGGATGAATTGAAAAAAGAAAATTCAGGAACAGGAACTCCACTACTGTCAAGGGTTCCCGTTATAAAATGGTTCTTCAGCAGCAGGAAAAAAGCTAAAAATGATTCTAAGCTTCACATTTTTATTAAACCAACAGTTATTTACTAATGTTAGCGACTTTATCTAAATTTATAAAGCTAAATGACATAAATGTCGTTGGTGTAATTAAAAAAGAAGACTGCGAAGTTTACAATCTGCTTTCTATTAAAAAGAAAGCGAATAAGATTACTATTGTTTCCAAACAAACTTTTGAAAACTTTGAAATATTAGCCAAAACAACAGATAAAAAAATACCTCTTATAATTGTAATAGAAGGAAAAGGTGTTTTAAATAAAGAAATTAATTTTGAAAATGAAGCTGATGTAAATTGGCAGAAAAACATTGATTATAATACCATTTATTACACAGACATCAAAGGAGCAAATTCTAATTTTATCAGTTTTTGCAGAAAAAACATTGTAGAAGAAACTCTTTCCAAATTTCAGAAAAAAGGGTTCCAGGTTATAGATGTTTATATTGGTTCTTTTTTGGCAGCTTTATTAAACAATACCTTAAAAAAAGAAATACTGTTTTCAACTGATTTATCTTTAGAATTTGAGAACGATAAATTATTGCGTTTCACCAAGCAAAACGAAACGGTAAAAACGGTAGCCTACAAAATTGGAGAAGATAGTGTTTCTTCTACTTTTTTACCGCTTTATGGCACCATAATTCATTTTTTTGTTCAGCCTGACGGTGTTTCAAAAACGACCAATGAAACATTGAACAGTGAAGAACTTATTTATAAAAAAGCGTTTCATTACTTAGGTGTCATTATGCTTGTTGGTTTCCTTTTTTCATTATTAGTAAGCTACTTTCTAATACAATATTATGGTACCAAAAATGCAGAATTAAATCTCCAGACCGTATATTCGAACCAATCGTATCAACTGATCTTGGATCTGGAAGCTCAAAAAGAAAAAAAACTGAATATCTTAAAAGAATCGGGTGTTTTATCTTCCAAGTTTCTTTCTTATTACGGTTATCAGCTTATAAAATCTGTTCCGTATGATATTTCTTTAAATGAGCTAAACATTATACCGCTAAGCGGAGAATATAAAGAAAATAAAAAAGTTTTTTTTGAGAACAAAACTATCCTGATTAAAGGTGAAACTTTTCAAGAATCCTCTTTTAACAACTGGCTTGAAGACATAAAAAAAATGGATTGGCTACAGCGCTTTGAAATCATCAGCCTAAAAAAAGACAAAAAAAACAAATCAATATTCGAAATAAAAATAACACTGAAAAATGTTTGAGAATTATTCCTATAAACAAAAATTTCACGCTTTGATAGTGCTCTTTTTTATGCTGTCTTTTACCGCATATAAAAGATCTTTTCATACTTTATTTGATGTGATTACAGAATATCGAATACTATCAGAAAAAGCAGACAACATTAATAAAAAAGCAAAAAACACAAATGGTCTCACAAGAGATCTTGCCTATTTAGATAAAATAATTGGAAAAGAAGGCGTATCAAAAGAAATGGTACAACAAGGTATTATAAGTTTTGCTTCCGAAAACTCCCCAGGAATCTCTATAAGTGATCTGAAACCCATACATAATTTTCCTGAAGATGATTATCATATTATTACCAATCAATTAGACGTAACCGGCAACAGTAATCAGCTCTTAAAACTAGCTTATGATTTTGAAAAAAAATTCAATCTTTCCAGAATAGTCAGCACGAGTTTCTATACAACCAAAAATAATAATAAATCCGAAGTTTTACATTTAAAAATGATTTTTCAAAACTATGAAAACAACAAATAAAATTATACTAGTTCTTTTGTCATTCCTAACCTATTCCTGCGAAGATATTCTTGAAGAAGATATTAGCGACGATACGGTTCAAATTCTTTCACCAACAAATAATTCTGAAATTGAGAGTAACGTGGTCAGCTTTAAATGGAATAGTCTGAAGGGTAGCGATAAATATCGTATTCAGGTATATGGATCAGATCAAATATTGATACTTGATTCTTTAACTACAAAAACGGCCATAACTTTACCTTTAGAAGCTGGAGATTATGTCTGGAGGGTAAGAGGAGAGAATTATGCCTATGAGTCTATTTATTCTTTTCCCTCTAATTTTTCGACCACAATTTCTAAAGATTTAAGCAATCAGCAAGTGATCTTGAAAAGTCCTGAAAATGATAAATTTGTTAATTTTATTAATGTGACTTTACATTGGGATGCTCTTAATTATGCCAGCAGTTATAATGTAAAAGTTGTCAATACAGTAACAGGGCGAGAAGTATATTCCAATCCTAACATAACGGATACCTCTATTACACTCAATTTACTAACACTGGAAGATGGAAATTACGAATGGCGATTAAAGGCTAAAAACATTGATTCGGAAACAAAACAATACGCGGCACGAAAATTCAATATCGATACCACTAATCCAAATCAGCCAAAAAATATTTTGCCTGCTGATAATTCAACCCAAACAATCAATTCGAGTATGAACTATACCTGGAGTATTCCAAATGATGTGGGAAGTGCAAAATCGCCAATTTCATATATAGTGGAATTTTCCAATGATGTCGATTTTAATATAATTATGCTAACTCAAAACAGCGATTCGACAACACTTCAACAATCCTTCTCTACTGCAGGGGTTTATTATTGGAGAATAAGAGCAATTGATGGCGCCGGAAATGTTGGTCCAAATAGCACCAAATTTAAGTTTACTGTTAAATAAAATGGTAAAAAAGAAAATAAATATAATTCTAATTATAGCCGTTCTTGCACTTTGGGGAACGGTTGGTTATAGGACGATTAATCGTCAGTTTTCCAGTAATGAGGTTTCTTTGGAGAACGAGAATCAACTCAAGAATATAACCCTCAATCAAATTAACAAAGATACTTTTGAATTAGAAAAAATAAATCGAGATCCGTTCTTAAATAAACAATTTCAAACTACTCCAACTGTTGTCACCAGAAAGGTAATTTCGAATTACATTCCTGTAAAAAAAACAACTGCAGCTGTACTTCCAAAAATAGATAACAGTCTCAAATGGCCCGTGTTGTCTTATCACGGATACATTGTATCTAAAGAAAGAAATGAAGATTTGGTCTTGCTTAAAATTAATTCGAAATTATGTCGGTTAAGACTTAATGTTCCTTCAAATGGGGTATTGGTTAAAAAAAATTACAAGGATTCTATTGAAGTTTATTTCAATTCACAAAGTAGAATTATTAAAAAACAATAAATCTTTGCTTGGGGTTTAACCACAAGGAGTACTATTATAACATGGATTTCTTAAAAGTCTTCTGATTTTTTGATTCAAAACAAAAGCCCAATCCTATTTCGGTTTGGGCTTTATTGCATTTGAGTTGTAGTCTTACACCTCAACTGTTTTTTGTATTTGGTCTAAACTTACAGACCTAAAGTAAGTAACGAAATTTGTGGTCTGATTTATCTGCCAACAATAGCTTTCAGTTCTACATACTTTTCAAGGTTTTTAAAATTATGCCCTTTTTCTTTCATCGATTTGACAAACTGAGGCGAAGCTCCCATCGCTTTTGCAGCAATAACATCATCCAAATTTAAATCACTAAATCCCAAGTCTTTGTATTGTTTGATTAAATCAGCTGTGATATTCTGTGACTTCAAAGCAAATAAATCATCCGGTTTGATGTTTTTATAACCTGTTTTTTCGATATCATTTATATATTTCGCCGTAATATTCATGGATTTTAAAGCAAACAAATCGTCGACTTTGATGTTTTTGTACCCCATTTTTTCAAACTCTTTTACGTATTCCGGAGTAATATTTAAGGATTTTAAGGACATCAGTTCATCATTGGAAAGATCATTGTATCCTAATTGTTTAAAGGAATCAACAAATTCTTTATCGATATCCATTGATTTAAATCCTATAATATCATCCTCGGTTATCTTACCTGAATTTCCTTTATTGGCATCCTGAAAATCGGCAATATATTTCCCGTCAATACCCTGAGATTTTAAGGCAATGAGTTTATCGGCACTAATATCTTTATAGCCTGCTTTGCGGATTTCGTCGATAAAAGCTTTATCAATTCCCATTGACCTAAAAGGAATTAAATCTTCCAAATCAAAATTTACAAGCCCCGATTCTTTGATAGAAGTAACATAGTCTTCGTTTACATCTAAAGCTGCCAACGGAATCAACTGGTCTTTATCGACATTTTTGTAACCGTTTTTCTTCAGCATTTTCACATAAGAACTTTTTAAATTTACGATAAAAAACACCATCAGATCTTCATCATCTGCAACTTCAACTCCTTCTTGAGCCATTTCTTTACTGAAATTTTTATTGGCAACAAATTTATAGGTTCCCATTCCGGTTTGTCCTTCAAATTTTCCTATAAAATTCATGGTTCCTGCTTCACGTGTTATGGTGAACTCGCTTTTTTTATCCATTTCCAATCCTTTCAATTCGCTCAATTGAAAAGTCGTTGACGAACTATTATCGCCGTCGTTTTTGAATTGGATATTTACCGTATTGCCTTTGATAGTGGCAAACCAGTTTCCTTCTGTTTCCATTCCGTTTTGAATGTTTGACTGTGCTTTAGATTCTTTCTCTTTTAGATCGGAATTTAAAGTCTGACTTTGCGCTGCCGGTTGATTAAAAAGGCAGGCAAACAATACCAATAAAGGCACCAGGAAAAAATATTTCCAGGTGGTGTGTACGTTTGATTTTTTTGAATTCATCATAATGATTCGTTTTTTGAGTAATGATTGATTATAGTTGGTTGTAAGACTCAATGGAAACTGTGGCGCTGCTACTTTGAGCAGGCTAAACTGATAACTTTCTTTTTCGACTGTGTTCTGTTCTAACATTTTGTTGTCTGTCAAAAATTCGAGATTGCTCTCCAGTACTTTTCGCCACTGCCAGGCAAATGGATTAAACCATTGAAAAATAAGAACTACCTCAGCCAGTAAAAGATCAATAGTGTGTTTTTGCTGCACATGTATTTTCTCATGCAACAAAATCTGATTGTACGTATCCCACTCGTATTTTTCGGGATTGATAAAAATGGTATTCGCAAACGAACAAGGGGCTTTGTCGTCTTTTATCTCGACAATCCTGAATTTGCCATCCTGAATGACCGATAAGGAATAGGATCGATATAACAGTACAACGGCCTGCATCAAAAAATTAAGCCCAAAGATTAGTACGCCAAACCAATACAAATAAACCAGCCATTGTAACATTACCTCAACATTAAAGTGTTGCTGAGTTTTTTCAACCAAAACTTCCTGAACGGGTGGTGTTTGTTGTGCTACAGTTGTTGTTTTGTCAACAGCAACCTTAGCCGCCAGAATAGTTGTCAGTACAGTATCTTTTCTAAATGAAAATTGATGTGGTACGGGAAGCAACGGCAAAATAAAAGCCACAAGCATACAGCCCAATAAAACAAATCTATTGAGATCAAAGAACGTTTCTTTCTGCAGCAGTACTTTATAGAATACAAAACAGGCAGAGAGAATCAGGGCGGTGTATAAGATATAAGGTATCATACTTTTCCTTTTTTAATGATGCCAACTATTTCATCCAATTCATTCTCGCTGAGCTTTTGCTCCTTGGCAAAAAAAGCAAGCATTCGGGGATACGAATTATCAAAATATTGACTAACGATATCTTTTAAGGCAAATTTCTGATACTCTTCTCTACTGACTACCGGAAAAAAACAATGCATGTTTCCTGTAGTTTCATGATTCAGGAATCCTTTTTCTTCCAGAATCTTGACTATTGTGGCGACACTGTTGTAATGTGGTTTGGGATCGGGCAACAATGGAATTACGTCTCTAATAAAGGCTTTGTTCAAATCCCAATAGACCTGCATGATCTGTTCTTCTCTTTTGGCTAATTTTATCATGGTTAAATCTTTTCACAAATATAACTACTAATTAGTTAGTAGCAAAACTAATTTATTAATATTTAAACTAATTTGTTAGTTATTTATTAGTTACGGGGATTTAACCGCAAGGATCGCAATGGGTTACGCAAGGGGCGGAAGGTTTAGTTATAGCTTTTCGGTTATTTTATAGCCATGAATTAATAAAGGGACTGTCTCGTTAAAACTACGACACAGTCCCTTTGTTAGTAAATGTTTTTATTATTTATAAATCTTTAAAAAAATCTTTTAGTGTAATTTTATTGATATCTAAAATTTTAATCCACATTATGATCCTTTTTTTTATTGTTTTACCTCAACATGTATTGCACCTTCTTTCGAATCATGTACCAGCTTTTTATGCGCTTTAAGTCCTGGAAAAGGATGTATAATTTTAGTCACAGCATCTATCCTAAGTAAACTTTGTATAAAATCTAATTTATTAATTAACCCACGACTAAAAGAAACATCAACAATATTGTTATTTTTAAAAACCTCTTCTGGTACGCAATGCTTTGAAACTAATTCACCCAATTTATAAAGTGCTGTTATTTTTTCAGCCATCAATTTCAGGGTTTCATTTTCAGATTTTCCTTTTTTTACACAATCATTATATAGCTTAACTACTTTTCTACCCGGTTCTGCATATCTAATATGATTGCCAGATGACTCATTATCATACATCGCTTTGGCTTGTTGCATAGGATTTCTAATTGTACTGGTTATGATTATCGATTTATTTAGGGAATCATTGGCCGCATTTTCTAAAACTGTTATCGTCTTATTACTAATTTGGTTAATTCGCTCTTGTGACAAACCACGATCAAACGTAACAATATTACTATGTTTCCTTTTTGCCTCAGCTACTTTTGTACTCTTGTTTATTTTTATCATTTGCTCAAAATCTTCAGCATCATTTGCTATTGACCTGGCTTGATCCTTTCCATTAATAACTTTTCTGGCACTAACATAATCCGTTTTTGACTCATTTACATACTTGCTGATACTAACACCCGTGAAAATACCATTGTTCATTCCCCAAATCATAATTTTGGCAGCAATTTTTGGCTCCATTGCCTTATCAGGATAGTTGACTAAATCTACACCAAACTGGTCTTTCATCTTTACATAGTTATTTTTCCATGTTAATTGCACATAACCTCTACCGGAATATTTTACTCCATCTCCTTCTTTTGTATTCCCTCTTTCAATTGCCGTTTTTCTTCTTTTTTCAGTATTTGCCAAAATCGGATCGTACCTGTGATAGGTTCTTTCTCTTGAAGTTTTATCCTTTATCCAAAAACTTTCTCTTACGGGTTTAAATGTTTTAAATGTTTCCGTGTAAACCGTAGCAAGCATATAAGCTACCTGTTCTTTTAGTGGCACTATTTTTTCTAACATAAAATATTCATTCATGTCAGTCAACAACACTTTAAGATTCGCTTCATTTTCTCCTTTGTATTTTTCCAGAAAATAGGCGATATCAATAGCATTTTTGCTACCTCCTTTCGAGTCATTCTTCATAGAACTTGTAGTCCCCACAACCATATTCACTCCTTTATAAGTTAAATGTTTCGTAGAATAACCTTCAACTCCCACATAATAACTCATTTTTTCTCCATTTTTCGATCCTTCAGGACGTTTTATAGAAAAACTTGTAGCCGCCACACCTGCTGCATTTACTTTTGCTTTATTCGAAAAAACTGCTTTTTCTCCCACTTTATGAGCGGTTAGCACAACCTCATCACCAATCATATTTTGGGTTTTAGCGACTATAGTCAAAATGGTGCCTTTCGCATTAAAAGAAATCTCATCTTCTGCTGTTACCCTATTGCCATCGTATCTGAAATAAGCGTCAATGATTTTTTTCTCAACGCTAACACGCAATGCTACATCTGTTTCTTTATAAGCAGGTTTTTTAAATGGATATAATTTTCCTTGTTGCATTCCTTCCAGTTTAAACCCGATATTGGCCGTTTTTCTGTTTTGGAATCCGATTTGTCTCTTAAAATTAGAATCAAATTTTATTTCTTTAAAAATCTCGCCATTTTCGTTTGTTTTTACATCACAATAATGATTCGTTTTAATCGTATTCAAATAGAAATAGATCCTAACAATCTGATTATTGTAATTAGGAATAGTTGCCTTTATCCAATTGCTTTCTCCCGCAAAACCAGATGTTCCCTTTTTACTACCATTACTGTACGCCCAACTTGCCTCTGTTGCTTGCGGATATTTCACCTCTATTTTACAAGTTGAATTCGATTTACCTCCCTCTTTTGTACTACTGTTACTGTAAGCTTCAATAGTAAACTCTCCTTCTACTTTTGGAATAGTAAAAGCAAAAGATTCTCCTTTAGTTAAATATTGCTTTTTGGCTTGATTATTTTCTACTTGCAATGTCATGCCATTCGGAATGTATACTTTGTTATTTTTATCATAAACCAGCCATTTTACATTTTGTTTTTCCTCGAGAGTAGCCGGAATTTTAAATGTTTTAACTTTAAATTTGGCTTCCTGACTCACTGGTTTTAATAAATAAATAGTATTCTCGCCCCCTTCTTTTGTTATAGTATCAACAAAATTCTTAATCGTTTTAATATTATAATTTTTGCTCAAGGCATACTGGTCTTTACTCCATACTTTAATAGTAAATTCACCCAAATCAGCCATAACAAGTTTAATAGTACCTGTTGAATCCAATTCTTGTTCTTCTGAAATTGTACTTACTTTATTGACATTTGTATACACGACCTGATAATAAAGTTTTAACGGATTTAATGTTTTTACTTTCGTGTCTTTTAAAGCGACTTTAAATAACTGTGCTTCTGCAGAAGGTCTTGTAAGTTTGTTTTTAATAACAGCAGGAGGGGTAATTACAATTTCCTGAGCAATTATTTCTACTTCTACAAAAGCAGATCCTTTTATCGTTTTAGTATTGTTTGCTCCGGGTCTAAATCCGTATGCTTCTATTTTATAAGTTCCTGCTTTGTCAAAATTATAGTGAAACGAAGTTCCTTTGTCTGCAAAAACAATTCCTTTGTCCTTTTTGTTTTTACTGTTAAAAACAATCCAGTTTATGTTTTCTTTCTCATGCAGACTTTCATATATAAAGGTTTCATCAACGAAAAATTCGAGACTTTCTCCTGTAATAAAAGAAATTGCTTCTACATTTTTAATTTTCACACCTCCTTTGTTTACGCCACTTCCTTGAATGTCTTCTATTTTTCTCAGGAATACGTAGACCTCTTCTCTTCCAATTGATGCATATAGTTTGTCGGCACTTAAATTCGGGTATATTTTGGTTTTGGAAGTTATTGTGATGGTATTCGGTAAGGCATCGAGCCCTTCGACTTCTTTTAGCAATAAGAAAAGTTCATCATATTGCTCAAAAAGGTTAGCAACGTTAATACTATCATCGCCTAATTGTTTTTTAATCGTCGTCCAACGCTCTTTACTTCCTTTAGAAATTCTCCCATGCAATATATTAGAGTCAATTGCTTTAATCATTTTTTTGCGGACAATGTCCCAATTAAAGTTTTGAGTTTCTATAACCTTTTGATTGGATTGTTTCAATAAGGCATACATTTCTGTAAATAATGTATGCTCCGGTTTACCATCAAAATCTGCTGCAACGTCTCTTTCCTCAAAAGCTTTAGCAATACCCGTCCAGTACGTTATCGCAACGGTATCCTCTGTTACAGTCGCGATCGCTAATTTCTTTTTAATTGCTGCTTTTATAACTTCTAATGTTGGTTCGCCCGTGTTTATTTGCATTTTTTGCGGTACCGCCACGATTTGTTGTGCTGCCACACTAGCATAAGTTTGAGTCGCCAGACCACCACTTAAATTTGGAATGCTACTTGCAGCTCCTGATCCCGGAGAAGTATTGCCTGTTGATGTGGAAGAACTCTTATTCGTTCCGCCTGTAGTATCAACAGCGCCTCCTCCGGTTGGAGTGGTTAAAGTTTGTTGTGCTGTCTTCGTAGTCGAAGAAGTAGTGCTCAATAAATTTGGTGAAATGGTAGCTCTTTCTGCCGTTACAGTTGGATGTACGCTGGTTTCTGAAGAAATAGTTTGCTTATTATCACTTCCCAAAGTTGTTATAGTGGCATTTGATGAAGTTCCTGAAGAAATACTATTAGCAGTACCCCTTCCTACAGTTGACACAGTATCATTTGATATTGTTTCCGAAGAAGTTGAAGAAATACTATTATTGGTAGTACCTCCAATAGTTGATGCAGTAAAATCTGACTTTGCCTCCTCAGAAACCAAAGGAGTAGTGCTAATCGATGTAAACGAATTTTGGTTCGTTCCGACAGTCGTATCGGTAGCGCCTCCTTCGGTTGAGGCATTGGAATTGTTAAAAATAGCAGCTGCCTCACGGGATTTTTGCTCCTCCCATTCTTGAACGATATCTTTTTGTTGACTCATCTCTTTTGAAACTTTGGCCAACTCTTTTAGAATGTCTTTAGTTAGTTGTTCGGAGCTACCTATAGCAGTACTGTCTTCTATTGAAATATTGAAATTATGAATGGCATTTTTACGCATGGCTAGAATATTTTTCTGAGTGTAAAAGTAGTATCAGAGTTCGTGATTTTAAAATTTCAATCCACTTGTATTCAGTAGTTTCAGCAGAAATAGAACTTACTGAAACTACTGAATACAGTGGTCTTTTTTTAGGTCGTTTTACATTTCTCTACCTTACTTTTACACCCTCAAATAACTGCTAATATGCTTGTCTTATAGGTAGCCGAAATTTCAAAATTTACCAAACCAATCTTATAAAACAGTCCAAGTCTCATTAGATACTAAATGGGGAAAACGAAAATTTTTAAGCATTAATTATTTCTCGTTCGCTCCTGTCTATGAAAACAACACAACAACCTCAGCAAAGGTTTTAACATTCTAAAATATTTACTGTATAAGGTGCAAGCGCACCTGCCATTACGTATTGAATCTCTTAATTATTTAAACTATAAAAAATGAAAAACATGATTAAAAACTGGAAAACAACAGTAACAGGAATTATTGTTGGAGGAGTAGCAGCGGCAGTTGCTTTGGGTTATATCACAACAGAAGTTGGCACACAAATAACAGGTCTTTGCATTGCTCTTGGCTTAATTGTAAGCAAAGATGGTGATCAGACCGGTGTAACAAAGTAAACGCATTTCTCAGGAGGACGGGAAGTAAAAAATAGTCCTCCATCAGTAAAAAAACATCAAATCAGTTACCTAAAAAAGGGAATACTACGCGGAAACCGATATCGTATTCCTTCCAAAATCAATCTCAGGAAAGTTTGACTTTCTAAAAATCTACCATTTAATTACACTATTAAAATTAATACCAATACACTATGACGACAGATATCAAGACAATTTTAAGCTGGTTTAAAACCGGCAAAAAGCCAACTGAAAAACAATTTTGGGATTCCTGGCTAAGTTTCTGGCATAAGGATGAACAGATTTCACAAAAAAACATAACCAATCTGGTGGATACCCTGAATAATAAAGTAGAGACCGATCTATTTAATAGTCACCAAACAGATGAAACAGCACATGCCCAATTATTTGCAAAAACTAAAATTGTCAAACCCGGAGAATTTATCGTTTTTAAAGTTGAACCAAATACAGCTGATTATTTAGAAATAGGCGACAGTGTGATTGGTTATTGTCAAGACAATTTCCTTTGTGAAGCAACGTACTACGGTGGAGATACCAGCTTGATGACCAGTTTTACCAAACTAAACAATAAAGTAGGCAGAATTGTATCATTCACTTCCAATGATTCAAGTAATGATGACTTTATCATTTATGAACTTAATAATGAAGTCCTGCTTAGATCTTTGAGCTGTGGTGCATATAGCGGAGTTTATCTTATGTACAAAAAACCGGGAGAACAAGAATTCTCAAACGCATGGTTTAATGGCACTTATCCGAAAACATGGGTAACCTGGTTTGATTTTACTGCGGGTACAGTTATTAAATTAATAGATACGATTGGTGGTTTGGAGGATTCGGAAGAATTTATAATTGGACAACCGGAGTAAACCAGAGCAAAACCTTAAAAAAATAATACCTATGAAAAAAACAATTACACTATGCATTTTAGCCATCGGAACGATCGTAAATGCTCAAAACCAGATTATAACTAAAAAATTACAACTTGATAATGTGCCCCCTGGGAATAACACTGAAAAAATTCTTGTCATTGGAACAGATAAAATTGTAAAAAAAGTCGATATCCCTGCTGCTGCCAATGGCAGTGAAACCAAGATACAAGCCGGAACTAATATGACTATTACAGGAACCGGAACGAACTACAACCCTTATATTATTAATACTTCCGGTGGATCTTCTTCTACTCCCGTAAGTGCATCACTACCGGGAATTGTTGACAACAAAGTATTACAAGAATTGGGTGGAGTTGATAAATTAATCAATGGGATCAGAATTGGAAAAGGTAATTCCAACGTTTCTAACAACACTGCAATAGGCGTAAACACGCTAAGATCTAATACTACCGGAGAATATAATACCGCAATTGGTTTTCTTGTCTTAGAATATAATACAACAGGAAAATCAAACACCGGGCTTGGAGTTGGGGCATCTTATTATAATACTACCGGATATGAGAACACAGCCTTAGGCCATCAAACTTTAAATTTTAATACTGTTGGAAGTGGTAATACTTCTGTAGGATTTCAAAGTTTAGTTCGAAATTACGCGGACCAAAATACTGGAATAGGAACCTATTCCTTATGGAGAAATACTACAGGTGTCAGAAACGTAGCGCTCGGATATGGCTCGGGAGTCGGCATATCTTCAGGATCGGGGAATGTAATAATTGGTACCTTAACACCTACTGCTGATTATAAATTGACCGTTAGCACGGGTAGCAATAACTTAGTAATAGCCCCAAACGGCGGTATTTTTAATGGTATAACTACTGGTTCCGGAAACATTGTCCTTGGAAAAGCAGAAGGATTGCCGGCGGCTTTAGAGAATAATATTGTAATTGCTAACGGTATAGGCCAGATAAAAGCTCAAAACAATGGCACAAACTGGACGTTTAACGGGCAAATCAATAAAAGTGCCTTTGATACCGCCCCAGTCTCTGCAACTGCTCCGGGCACACTTGGGGAAATTAGAATAACAACAACTTACATCTATGTTTGTACAGCAACAAATACATGGGTTCGTTCTTCTTTAACAACCTGGTAAAATAGTACAAAATTTAGACTTGGTTGTGTCCTATTCTTGTAAAAACTACTTCCACATTTTACTGCATTAGAGCGATCAATAAGGGCATCATTCTCAGAAACAGCAATCTAAAAAATCAGCTAAATCATTATTTTTAAATAATTTAACTAAACTCAAAGCCAGACTTGGAGAATTAAAACCTTCTAATGCTGGCTTTGTTTTACGTTTTGAACTCCCGGAGAGGTTTAATTCCATCCTTTTCAAATCAAAACAGGAGATCAATTTTCTGCAAATAACAGTCTCTGTAAATTATCCTTTTTACTCTTGCAAATACTACAATACTCTTATAAAAAAACAATTCAATTAATTCTTAATTCCAAAACAGCATGCCAACGAACATTAATATCATTTTAGGCTGGTTTAAGACCGGTAAAAAACCAACTGAAAAACAATTTTGGGATTCCTGGCTAAGTTTTTGGCATAAAGACGAACAAATTCCCCAAAACAGCGTAGCCAATCTAACGGATACTCTTGATGCTAAGGTCGGGAAATCTATATTTGACTCACATCAAACAGATAAAAATGCACATGGCCCTTTATTGAATTTAAAAGAAGATAAATCCGAAAAAGGTCAAGCAAACGGTTATGCTCCGTTAGATGAAAATCAAAAGATATCAACTACTTATTTACCTACTGTTCCTGCTCCTGTTTTAGACTCCGTACTTGCAGTCGGTAATATTTCTGCTAAAGACATTACTTTACAGGAAAGTTATTTTACAACCACTGTTTCAAAAGGGACTGTTAATTTAGAATATGATGCCGGAGCAGATTTACTGAATAATCAAGTGAATTACAACGGAATGATTTTAAATTATTCACAAGAAGGAATACCAATGCATTCAACAATTTTAAATGCAGGATCTATATCCGTAAAGGATGAACAAAAGGGGGATGCTACAAGCTTAGACCCTACCCGATTTATAATTTCACATTCCGGAACTAAACTAAATATAAAGGGAGAAAATGCTACAGGTACAGAGAAAAATTTACAATTGCCAAATGCCAATGCCACTCTTGCGGTTGCCGTAAATGGAAACGCTGCAGATGCCAGTGGTAATATAACTTTACCTATTGATACAACGAGTACCATTTCAAATCTTAGCACAGTTCAGGGAACAACCGCAACAGCTGCACTCAACACATTAAACAGTCTAAAAGCAGATTTGTCCTCTCCAACTTTTACAGATATTCCAAATGCTCCTACAGCCGCAATAGGAACTAATACATCTCAAATTGCAACTACTGCTTTTGTAGCTCAGGCTATGAGTTCAGCAACTGATACCGAAAATGTTAAACTAACCGGAAATCAGTCCGTCTCGGGTAATAAATTAATGGTCAATACGGGTTCAAACTTATCTATTTTCAGGGTTTTAACACAATCAGATGCAGCAAATCCGGGAATTATTGCAACTACGGCATCTACAACTCAACCAGCACTTCGCGTAAGCGCTACTTCTGCAAATGATACCACTGCTCAAAAAATTGCAATTGGACAGCAAGGCACGACAGGTTTAGAAGTATCCAACATAGATGTTAATACAAATCCTACCAGCAGGTTATTAGTTCTTAATAATACTGCTTCAAAAAATAATGGCGTTCCTTTAACCGTTATAAAAAATGCAGCGACAGTGGCTTCTATTTCTGATGTGGGAGATATCACTGGCTTATCGTTTGTCAAAACCGGTGGAACCAAAACGCAATTTCTGAAAGCTGATGGCTCCATAGACTCTAATACTTATATCACTACAAGCGCAGATAGTAATTATCTAAAACTTACCGGTGCTCAAACTATTGGTGGTGAAAAAACGATTTCTAATAGTTCAGGTGCTTTGTATTTATCATCGGTAGCACGAAACTCAACTGTTTTCAAATCTGAAATATCAGGAATCGCCAATATAAGTCCTTCTTTTTCAACAGCCAATGACATACCGGCTGTAGTTTTAAACAGTACCAATACCGGAGTTTTGTTAGAAGGCAGGAATAGTGGAAATCCAACTTTTACGCTCGACAAGACAGGAAATGCAACTGCCAATTCTTTTATAAAAACGGGTGGAACTTCGAACCAATATTTACGAGCTGACGGAACTAGTTCGGTTATACTAAGCGGATCGGCAATCTTAAATCTTTCAAGCGCATCATCTGATGCAACGCTTCAGGTAGAAGGTGCGGAATTGAGTGACGTCGTTTCTTTAGGTATTGATCATGCTTGTGTTACTAAATATACAGAATATTATGCTTGGGTAAGTTCCTTAAATACCGTGACAGTAAGAGTTAAAAATTTAGATCAGCCGGTATCGGGCTTATTCAAAGTAAAAGTCTTCAAATAAATACTTTCTAAGGGCAATTTAATTTAATACAAAGTCACCATTGAAGGTCTAAAAATCTTCTTATGGTGACTTTGCTATAGTGAATAAACTGCTTCCTGAAAAACTCACAACAGCCTAAAAATCACAAACTAAATACTGTTTATTTTCTACTGAAACTATCGAAACCAAGGGTTCCATTTTTCTTTTTTTCTCTTCTTCTAAACTACCTTTACATCCCCAAATATCAAATATCAGCATTGTATGCTGCATTCCGGTTTACAAAATTTCGGGATGTTTCTGCAAATAACAGCCATTCTGAGACCCATAAAAAAGCGCACTAATCGTACAAAAAAACAATTCAATTAACCATTAATTTCAATGTAATATGATAACAAACATCAATACCATTTTAGGCTGGTTTAAAACCGGAAAAAAGCCAACCCAAAAGCAATTTTGGGACACCTGGCAAAGTTTTTGGCATAAAGACGAACAAATTCCCCAAGCCAAGATAACCGATCTAACGGACGCACTAAATGCTAAAACAGAGAAAGTACAGTTTGAAGCCCACAAAATCGATAAAACCGCACACGCTTTTTTGTTTGAAGCTAAAGAAGACAAAAACCAAAAAGGTATTGCTGGCGGATACGCTCCATTAAACCATTTTACAAAATTAGCGAGTCAATATTTAGACATTGTAAATGATTTGATTTCCGGTGGTTCTGCTTCGCTTTTAAGTGCTGAACAGGGTATGATTTTGCAGGAGCAAATTAATACTATTACTATTTTGCTGACTTCAGACAATAGTAATCTGGACACAGTTCAAAAAATTGTAGATGCCATTGAAACTATCCAGGCTACTTTAAGTACTATTTTGGTAAACGATCTCACGAGCGGTGGAACTGCAAAAGCATTAACTGCCGAGATGGGAAAGCTATTAGAAAATAAAAAAGTAGACAAATCTCCTGGTAAAAGTTTACTTGCTGATACTGAAATCACCAGACTTGGTACACTTGCAAATTACACTCATCCTGTTAATCATTCCCCTGATATTATTACTCAGAATCCCAATAATAGATTTGTAACAGATGACGAGAAAACGACTTGGAATACAAAACAACCTGCATTAGGATTTATTCCTGAAAACGCTGCAAATAAAAATACCGTTAATGGTTATGCAGGGCTTGGTGCAGACGGAAAATTACTTTCTTCACAACTTCCTGCCCTAACTATAAACAACACTTTTGTAATTGCTTCCCAAGCAGAAATGTTGGCTTTAACAGTTGAAACCGGAGATATTGCAGTTAGAACCGATTTAAACAAATCTTTCATTCTAAAAGGAACAAATCCAGCCGTACAATCAGATTGGCAGGAATTACTTACTCCTACCAGTGATGTTACAACGGTCTTTGGCCGTAATGGCGCTGTTACCTCCCAAAACGGAGATTATACGGCTAATCAGATTACGGAAACGGCAGAAAGAAAATTTCAATCGGCAACGCAACAAGCGTTTAATGATGCTACTTCCAGTATTCAGACACAATTAGACGCAAAAAAATCCAACGCCATCCATACAGGTGATGCGACCGGCGAAAATGTTTTAACGGTAAAAGGAATTAATGGAACTTTACTTTCAGGATTGGCAACTGGTATTTTAAAGAATACAACGTCTACCGGAGTTCCTGTTATTGCCCAAGTTCGAACAGATTATGCTGAACCTACAACAGCTCTGGAAACCGGTATTCTGAAAAACACCACTTCCAGCGGAGCCCATACCATTGCAGTAGCGAGCGATTTTCCAATCTTAAACCAAGATACAACTGGCACAGCCAATAACGCAACAAATCTTGCCGGACAACCTGCCTCCTATTACGCACCAATTTATTCCCCTAGACTTTTGGGGGCACCAACAGCAATAACCCCAGCGCCGGGATCCGATTCCAGTCAAATAGCAACACTTGGTTATGTTACCATTATAGATAGTGACAATGTGAAGAAAACCGGAAGTCAAACTATAAGTGGTCATAAAACTTTTAACAACTTTGTAATGCTAGATTACGGTACGCTTTTTCTAAAACGACCAGACAATTCTGCCTACAATATGTTAACTGCAATAGAGGATGGAATGCTGCTTAGCCCCAATTCTAACGGTAATTTTAAAACTGAAATAAGCTCCCATGGAATAAAATTTGGCAGATCATCGGTTCAGGCAGAACTTAATACCGATAATTTAACCGCCTCAAGAACCTTTCTAGTACCGAACAAATCCGGAACATTAGCCTTGAAAGATGATTTTATAGTAACATCTCCCGGTAACACCGTAAATCCGGCATTCATAATTCCAAACGGACAGTTAACCACGACCCCGCAAAATGGAGCGATAGAGCGTGACTCTAGTGGAATATTATGGGAAACTCATGCCGGAGTAAGAGATAAAATAAGCGTACCTGACGTTCCATACAAAAGTATCACGAATCTAAACACTTTATTTACGGGTTACAGACGAAGCTCGGTCAACACCTGTCAGGTACATACCGAAAGTGCTTTTTGTCCTGAGACAGGCACCTCCGCAACATGGGGAATACTAACCAGTTGTAAAACAGATGACACTGAAGATTACGGAATCCAAACCTATGTATCAATGGGTGCAGTACCTAATACTTATGTTCGAAATTGTAAAAATGGAATCTGGACAACGTGGACAAAATTAAGCTAGACATCAAATCCAAAAACAAATAGCTTCTAAATAATAAAAAATAGTGCATCAAAGTCTATTCGAGCTTTTAAGCTTTCTTGTAGACTTTGATGTACTTTGTTTGTAAAAAACAAATGGTAAATATTGCCAAACTAACGCAATTCTAAAACCAACAACCACCACAACATAACGTGCTGTTAACCAACAATAAACAGTTACTATTTTCTACTGAAACTACAGAATCCAAGAGTCCAATTTTTCTTTTTTTCTCTTCTTGTGAACTACTTTTACATACGCTAATGCTACTGTCAGTACGCCTGACAAGAGCAATTATTCCCTTTCATTTTCAGCTTATTTTAAAGCAAAACCTCAACAATTGTAGATCAATTTTAATAATCAAATAACAATAAACTAATTATGGATTATACACCAAAAGACCTGGGAGAAACACCTAGACCACCGGACATGAGTGCTTTTAAAAATCCCCTGGCACAACCATCGCAAGGAAACATTTTTATAGACAGTTTTACGATTAGTCCTTTAAGCCCAACTGAAAAAAAGGAAAGCTTGTCTGAAGCCATAAAGAAAGAAAGCAGAGACAGCGCTATTTAGAGTCAAATGCTGCAAAAAACTTTTAGAGCTACTTCCGGTTCCCCTTAAAACGACCTAATTTATAAAATCACAAAAAATGCCAGACGAAACTGCCCTTCAAAAACTAAAAGAAAAATACGGAACGGTATTAAAACTTACTTCCGACGATCAATCGACCACTGCTTACTGCAAAAAACCATCCTTTACTACATTTCTAAAATACCAAAAGATATACAAGGACAATCCGCATGAAGCCATCTTGTATTTATTTAAAGAATGCGTGCTTGAAAAAGAAAATTATGAAGACGAATTCATGCTTTCTGCAGGAAATTCGCTTGTAGCCACGATAAAAGCAGATAGCGAATTTACAATCGATGCCACACCCCAAAGAGATGAATTTAAAAAGTCGGCTGCTCTTATCAGACAGGCTTTTCAGGTAGATCCGTATCAATTATCGATGGACGAGTTTTACAAATTACTCGAAGAAGCCCTGTGGCTGCAAAAACACAACGAGATAAGACTGGAAAATACCTTTATCACAGCCTTTGCTAAAACATTTTCAAACTAAAAATAAAAAAAGAAATACGTATGAAATTCAATTTTAATGTAAACGAAATTTTAGACTCCAAAGACAACGAATATACCGGTATTAACTATAACAAATCGGAATCGAAAGATTTTATTATAGACAAAACGGGCGGTGAATTTAATCTGAGAGTTTTTGCTCCTTTGGTTTTCGAACCTCTGGTAAAAAAAGATCTTACCCTTCCCAGCTTGCGAATCGATGCTGTTACCGTTAATCTAAATCGTTCAAAAACCATAAAAAAAGAGAGCATCGAAGGAAGAGATTCAACGATCAAAGAACATATTACCAATGGCGATTTTAGTATTTCTATTGACGGATTGATTGCGAATGAAAAAGGGGATGAATACCCAAAAGAAAAACTTTTTTTATTGAAACAATTTCTAAATGCTCCCTATTCCTTAAGAATTACGCATGCCATTTTGAATCGATTTGGAATTTACGAGTTAGTAATCGATTCCTACTCTATCCCATCTATTTCGGGAACAAAAAACATTCAAAAATTTACTGCCAGTGCGACCTCAGATGAAACCGTAGAACTAATAATTAGAGACAATGTTTAAACTAAATGCTAAAATTAGAGTCTACGAAACGGTAAAACTTATCCCAACTCCGAAGTTCTACGAATTTACCTATGTAAAAAATGTAGACATCAGCAGTTCGTATAAATCGCTTACCGATACGGCTACTCTTGTAATGCCAAAAAAAGTATATACCGATACCAAAGATTTTGATCAGAATCTGTTTTCGAATGCAAGTGGTAAAGAAAAATCAATTCATGATTTTTTTAAACTGGAAAATTTTATTGAAATATTTTTAGGCTATGACGGCGATTACAAATCGGCTTTTCGAGGGTATATAACCGGAGTCCAATCAGACATCAATGCGACTATATCTTGTGAAGACATGATGTATGCTTTAAAAAAGATAAAAGCAGTAAAAAATGATGATGTTCAGAATCCGAATGATGTCCTTAATGTTGTTGCCGCAAACCCTACTATAAATGTTGAAAATTTTAATCCTAAAACGTTCTTCGAAAAAAGAATCAGAGAGCTAAAATTACCTTTTAAAGTAAATGCGCTTAACGAGGAATTAGGTAACATCATGATCAACAGAAACCATAGTCTGGCACAGATATTTGAAATGCTCAAAGATCGCGGGATTTTCACCTATTTTAAAATCGAAAAAACAGGGCCGGTACTTACCATTACCAATAATCCACAGCAATATACGGCCACTGAATTAGGAGGTTTTATCGATCGAAATTTTATTAAAAGTCCATTAGTAGGAGCGATTACAAAAAAACTAATCAATAAAGGTCTTGACTTGTTAAGTTCCCAATTAAACAAAGTAATGCAAGTCATTCCCGGAGGTTTTTTAGGAAAAGCACTTTTCAGGTTTCATTACAATATTATAGAAGACAAATTGGTAGTAGTGAACGAGTCCACGAAGAATACCCGTACACGAGTAGAAAAATACTTTAAAAACTCAAACACTCCCATTTATATTGAATTAGGCGACCCCAACGGACAGTTAATCAAAACCCATGTATTGCATAGTGATACAGATGAATTACCTACAGATCCAACGGCTTTTAAAAAAGCTGCTGCAGAAACTGCTGCAGAATTGTTCCAACATGCCGCTTTCAGAGCAATGGGATCTAAACCAAGTGGTTTTGAAGGTTCTTTTCTCACTTTTGGCGAGCCGTTTGTGCGTCCTACAGATAAAGTGATTCTTGAAAATGCAATGGATATTGAAAAAAACGGAACTTTTCAGGTCGAGAAAGTAGAACGAAGTTATGGCGAGAACGGTTACAGACAAAGGATTTATATAGGTAGAAGAGTCGAAGCAATATAAAAATACACAAATGGAAAATATAACAGATCTAGTAAAAAATGTTGCTGCTAAAAATCAACGTATTGAAACTTTTGCGGCAAGAGTCATTGAAATAAACAAAGAGCAAGCATCACTTCATAATCCCGAAGATGCTTATACCGTAAACATTATGCGAGGCGATGGCGCCATACTTAAAAATGTACGACTAAAAGCCTCCATTCAGGATTTAGAGCACGGAATTATCACAATTCCTAAAAAAGACAGCTGGGTTTTGGCTACTATAATAGACGGAGTTGAAACCCGTGCCTTTATTTCGCAATATGCTGAAGTCGACAGAGTAATGGGGCGCATACAAGCCACAAGTGATCCCAAATTGTTTTTTGATTATAGCGCCGATGGTACCAAACTGCATATTCGTTACATGAAAACAGATACCGAAGGCGAAAGTAATGAGGCCAAAATTACAGATGTCGCTAAAATAGAGTTTGATAAAGACCAAAATTTTAAAATCAGCTACTTTGATGCTGACGAAAAACCATTGGCCGTTACCCATTTTTCGCCAGACAGTCTCACCGCTACTTTTAACTCAGTTAAAGATAATGTTGTAACGGAGGGTTCCGTCTTAAAAATCACAAAAAATACAACAGACCTAAAAATAAATGATGATAAAGGTAAAAAACGGACTAGTTTACTACTAAAACCAAGTAATATCTCGGCTCGTTTATTTAATGAAGATGAAAAGGAAAAGCTAACATTTGAACTGAGTGGTAACGAAAAGGCAGAAATAAAACTTACAGATTCAAATGATACCATTCTATTAGAGAAAGATAAAATTCAATTAAAAAAAGATCCCAACAATTTAATTGAACTTTTAGGTCAAAATGGTGTTAATATACTGACTTCCGGTAATATTAATTTAAAAGGAGCAAATATAAATATCGATGCCAGCACCAATATAAGTATTAAAGCAAATAGCGAAATAATAGTAGAAGCCGCTAAGGATACGACCATAAAAGGAGATAACGTACTAATTAATTAAATTATGGCCAAATATATATGTAACGGTGCTACGTGTAAATGTTCTTCGGGAACTAAAGACGGCGCATTAAAGGTTGAATCTCAAAGCAAAATTTTTATCCAGAATAAATTAATGGCTACTGAAAACGAAAAAACGTTTTTAGAAAATTTTGGCGAATGCAACAGTAAAAGCCCTTCTATCCCATGCGTACCCAATATCCTTACCCCTTGGAGTAGCCCAAAAAGCAATGTTCTTCAGAATAAACACAAAGGGTTATTAGAAGCTTCTACTGTGATGTGTGCTAATCTTGGGAAAATTAATATTTTAGATTCTAAACAATCTCAAACAAAAAATGTCAAACTTGGAGATTACTCATCTGAGCCAAAAGAAATATCAAAGGTGTATGCCAAAGTCAGAACTTTAGAATCTTATAAGGGGGAATTTGGTTTTGATTGGATAGATGTACATCCGGAAACAATGGATATCGAAAAAATACAAGGCATTCCCTTTGAAAATGTTGAATACTTTTATAAAAAAGGAAAATCACCACAAGAATTAGGGAATATCATAGCTAAAAGTACTGATGAGGCAGGCGCAATTCAAGCTGTTCAAGAAAATTACGGACTAATCAATTTTTGTAATCATGTTGACATCCCTTTCGTTTTATTAAAACCAATTCAAGAAATAACATTGGATCTTGAAGTCTTTTTTGAAGGAGAAAGCCAGGATGATTATATATCTATTACAGGTGATGAATTTTATGATTTTAAAATTGTAGGAGAAGAAGAAAGAAAAGATAAAAATGACAAAACGACAAAGAAAAAAATAGTAGCTAATGAAAAGCTCCTCCTTACAATAAAATGTTTGAAAGAATCGTTAGACAAAACCTACTATTTTTTACACAGTGGCATAAATGGACCCCGTGAAGTTGGAGGTCTTAGTCTGATCGAAAACAAAGTCTTGAAGCTAAAGTTTAGAGTTATTGCTTTGGTCTCAAACGAAGGAAATCCTAATACAAAAGCAAAAGCACTTTTCGAAAAATTCAGGGACAATGGCATTACAAAACACCTCGACGAAAACTCGTTGAATCAGGCTGGTTATAAAATTGAAATTGAAAATGAGGAAATGTTTGACAATTTAGAAAATCCTTCTCTTAATCTTGACGATTACTTATATGCTTTTGACAAGGAAGATTGGACAAATAAAAACTATTATAATGCAGGAATGCTCTTCAAAAATATTAAAGTTGATACTGGTAAAAAAGATCCAGAAGGAAACCCAATTACAGTAACTAAGCATATAGATTTTGTAACAATTGAGGAGTATATCAAAAAGCTAAAAAGAAAAAATAAACTTTATTCGGGCGGTCTAATTATTCTAACTGACAGTAGATCTATGGGCACAACAGGAGCTTTTAGCAGATTCAATCCTTTTAACCATTATGCTTTATTTGTATACGCTACTAATATTGGGTCCAAACAAACCTATTCTCACGAAATTGGGCATATGTTAGGACTTAATCACACTTTTTATTTAGGAGATGAAGGTTTTAAAGAAAAATGGAATGAGTTGGAAAACTCTAAAAATGATATTCTCAAAATCCAAAATAATGCATCCCCAATATTTGGAAACTCGGAAATAACAACTAAACGATCACTAATTTTAGATGCATTAAATAAAACCAATGCTGTTTTTCGAAATGATATTAGAAAAAGAAAGATTGAATATAATAAAACAAAGAACTCTACGGGAAATTTCATATGGGATAAAAAACCTGTTAGTAAAAAAGTGTTTTTAGAAAAATCACTAGCAGCTATTACTGAAAAAGAAAATCAAGAAAAGTCAAACACTCAAGCTATTAAAGAATTCTCGTTAAAAAAGGATACTATTTATATCGATTATACTAAGATTGATAACTCTACCTTTTTTATTCTGAAAGAGAATTATTTGTCAATAAAAAAAGATTATTTAAAATATTACTCTTTTTTCCTCACAAAAAATTATTTACTTTATAAAAAAGGTTCAACAAAAAATATGATGGATTATTCCTCCAACCAAGAGCGAATTCAATTTCATCAGATAAAAATAATGAGAGACGATTATGAGTACTATTGAATTAATTACAAAAACAATATAGATCCCTTTCATTAAAACTAAGAAAACTTTTCGTGCAAACTTTTGTCCATTTGTCAGGCTGAGCGGAGTCGAAGCCCTTATTATTTAACAAGCCTTCGACTCCGCTCAGGGTGACAATCGTATAAAAAAAATCGATTAATACCTTGTAAAACCTTTCTTAACCGCTAATATTTGTCCTATTTCTCAAAAAAAACCTTTGCAGACCTTACCTTAAATACATTACCAATATTTAAAAAAGTTTACATTTTATTCACTTAAAAACATCTAAAATAAACGAGGCTATCAAAAAGTAATTTTTAGATAGCCTCGTTTTTGCTTTTGTATTAATTAAGTTTTTTCTTTAAAGTCTCTTCCAATTCGTAGAATTTACTTTCAAGTGTATGTAGTTTTTCATAAATATTAATCGGATCCGGCATTTGCTTAGAAGCGTACATACTGGCGTACCAAACTTCCAAAATATCCTCTGCATAAATCGAATACATCGGATAATTCCCGTCTCTGTTGTCTGATTTAAGGATTAATTTTCCACTCTCTCTGATTCGGTTTAGCACTCTTTTTACAACAACTCCGTCATTCTTACTGATAATAACATAAATCCTTCCGTCGAGTATATCATCAAAATTATCAACGTATTTTCCAAAAAGATAATCGCCGTCGTGTATGGTGGTTGACATCGAATTTCCTTTAATTTCAAAACATCTGTAGGTTCCGTTTTTTAACATTGGCATGCTAAAGGAAGGAAGACTCTCCATATATTCCGGATCAGAATAACCGTCTAAATAACCGGCGCGTGCCTTCACCCCTATAAAATTAATATTCTCGTCTCCTTTTTCATTTACCGTTATAATCTTAGGTAATTTTAAATTGACGTCATTACTATTTGTTGCAGTCACAAAAATCTCTTCGCTGTCACCAAAAAAATATTCCGGATTTACATTACAGTGTTTAATTATACTATTGATCAGATCGAAGCCCGGTTTAGTTCTTTTCCTGTTTCCATCAGATTGTAATCTGCCACCAGTAATACTGTCTATTGTAGTACTGGTTACTCCTATTAACTTAGCAAAGGAATTATTATTCAGATTCATCTCGTCTATAATACGTTTTATTTTAGCGTGTATTTCCATCTTATCATTGCTTTATGTAATATGTTTTTATTTCCTGTAAAACATTCCACTATATGTTGCAAAAATAAATAATATATGCTTAACAATTGTCTTTCTTTCTCTTTTTTTTCATTAAACACTTAATTATCAATACTCCATTACTCTTTTTCTTACCTGATTTCCGTAATGCAAAGCTGACTAAACTCGTGCTAACTCACTGATACAGGACACTTACCTGCAATAATACCCAAATTCAATTTTTATTTTTTTCTGAAACGAAATAGGTACAACTTTTCTTAAACCCTACTATTTAAAGAGATAAAGACCTCTTTATTGTAGTAAAGTACTGTACTAAACAGCCTTTTTTCAGGTCAAAAAACAGCAATTAGCAGGCTTATCATATTACTGAAACTATTGCATTTTTTATGTAATATGTTTGCAATATCTAAACATATGTTTTATATTTGCTTAAAAATAATCCAACATATGATTTTAAAAGATTTTTATAAAGAGAAAAAGAGCGCCATCGAAACACAGTTTATTTCTGATGCGCCAGTAGTTCATTTGTATAGTGATGCTATTTTTAAAACTACTATCGAAAAACCTTTAGTACTGTTTAAATACAACAATGTAACCTGGGAGACCTCTTCTGAGAAAAATTACAAAGCTGATGTTTCTTTTTCTCTCTATGTTGTGATGCCCGTTGGTATTATTTCTTCAACAAGTTATGAAGCGGCATTCGAAATTGCAGAGCGTATCGACAAGGCCATCTTGACTGCCAGTACCAGTACCAGTTTCATCGATACCAATTCAACATTTAAAATAAACGAAAAACAATGCAACAATGATCAGGTGTATTGGAATAAAAACGACCATTTCATCTGGCAAATAACCTATAAAACCACTTTAGTTGAAAACATATTAAAAAAGAAATACATCCTTTTCAATAACGGACTAAGTAATGAAGCACTCGAAGATCTTGGTTACGACCTCACCAACGGAATAATCGAAATAAACCCAAATAAAGTGGGTGGCACTGTAGAAGTAACAAACAATATTTAATCTGAACTAACTACCACATTCAGTTTACAGAATAAAGCTTACCGGCTAAAGCAAAAAAAACTAACCCACTACCAATAAATACCACAAATATGAAAAGAAGCAGAACACTATTAGACAAAAGAAGAGATTATGTGATTAACTACTTAAATAGTAATCAGGCCAAACAAATGAAGGTTGTAGTCTCTGAACTTTCCGATACTTTGTTCTTGACAGAGCGCACGATTTATACCATTATAAACGAAGGTCTTTCTTCTGAAGCCAGAGCTTAAACCACTGAAACTACTGGCTTTGCACATCAAAAAAATTGGAAAAAGCGATCTTAAGCCTTAAATTTGTACTCGATATCAAAAGCAAGTTTATCTCTTGGCCAAGAGTAAAATCCAACTAAAGAATCCGTTGTTACAAAGGGTTTAAAAGCACCAATCTTTTTTAGATTACAATTCAATTTTAAAACAATAATTCACTGACAATAACCAGTTTAACAACTTGTTACGGCCATTCTTATGCTTCATTTCAAGCAAAAAACAAAAATATTTTTTAAACAATTAAACTATTTATATTATGAGTACATTAAACGATGTAGTGATTAGCAAACTATCAGGCGGATTAGGAAGAAGAACTCCGGAACAGGACATGGTTTCAGGATTACTTTTTGACGGGGTTGCGACTGCAACATTAGCATTAGACAAAATAGAGCGTTTAGCTTCATTAGAGGATGCGAAAGCGTTAGGAATTACGGCTGATTATGATGTAAATGGACAATCGGCATACTACCAAATTCAACAATTCTTCAGAATGAATCCTTCAGGAGACTTGTATATTTTGGCAACTACTGCCGACTCGTACCCGGCTATCGCTGCAAAAGCAATGGAAATGCAAGAACTGGCAAACGGAAACATTCGCCAAATGGCAATAATTTTTAGCGGCAGTGCATCAGCTAAAGATGTGGCAGCTGCAGCCAGAACAGCACAAACACAAGCAGCACTTGGTTATAAAGACTATATGCCTTTTGAAGTTATTTTAGAAGGGAAAGGTTTTATTGCAGCAGAAGCTACTTCTTTGGATACATTGGGTGCAGAAAATGTATCTGTTGTCGTAGCCATGGATGCCGAAAAAGCATTTGAAAAAAAGTTAGTTCAAAAAGACACTTTAAAACTTTATACACTAGCTCCAAATGAAACAGTGGCTAAAGGAGATGATGAGGGTATTTATTTCGTATTTGATGATCAAAACGAACCTAAAAAAGTAAATGGAGTCGCTATTGAATTCATTTACACCGATTCATACAAAAATACCGCAGCGGTAGGATTGGCATTGGGAGCTATCTCCAGAGCAAAAGTGTCTGAGAATATTGCCTGGATCGAAAAATTCAATCTTACAGGTGAAGGTTTTGCAAAAGCAGGTTTTATTGGTGGGCAAGAAATTAAAACGTTGGGAACTTTAGAAACGTTAAACGAAAAAAGATACATTTTCGCGAGAACCCATACTGGTTTACCGGGTCTTTATTTTAATGATAGTCATACTTGTATTGCAGGTACTTCAGATTATGCTTATGTAGAAAACAACCGTACGATCAACAAAGCAACTCGTTTGTTACGTACTGCCTTATTACCAAAATTAGCTTCTCCGGTTTTAGTTGATATCGATGGTAAATTACCACAATCTGTTTCAAAAAGCTTCGAAGGTTTATGCAGAAGCGCCTTAGAAGGAATGGTAGCCAATCAGGAAGTATCTGCATTTGATGTTTATGTAGATCCAAAACAAAACATCCTGGCTACTTCAGAATTAAAAGTAGTTGCTGAGATTACACCGGTTGGAACGGCTCGTAAAATTAAAGTTGATTTAGGATTCAAAAATCCTTTTGGAATTGACAAAGCCTAATTAGTTTCCCAAAACTATACCTCAAAAACAATAAAAATTCACAACGGATAACGTCAGTCTTCAATTGTAACAAACAACTGAAGAATGGCGGTACTCCCCGATCGTTATCAGGATCATTAAAAAATAAACAAAAGCTACATTATGAATAAATTACCATTAATTAACGGACAACAACACAGCTGGTCATCAATTGAAGTAAGTATTGCAGGGAACATCGTTACCGGTATTACGGCTGTAAACTATAGTGATTCAGTATCTAAAGAAAACCATTATGGTGCCGGAGATATGCCAGTACACAGAGGTAGAGGTAAATATGAGGCAAAAGCTTCGATTACGTTATACAACTATGAAGTAGAAGCTATTTTGGCCGCTTTGCCAAAGGGACAAAGATTACAGGATATCAATCCTTTCAGCATCATCGTAAGTTATTTAGATGACAGTAACGAGGTGATTACACACACCGTAAGAAACTGTGAGTTCAACTCAAACAGCAGAGGAATTAGCCAAGGAGATACCAAAATTGCCGTTTCTTTTGATTTGATCTGTTCTCACGTTGAATGGAATTAATCCTTCTGATAAATTCCTAAAATTATAATTCCCCCCCCTTCCCTTCCTCTAAAACCGACTTCAAAGAGAAACCCAATATTCAACTGCGTTACGCAAAAAAGAAGTTCAAGGAACATGATTTTTGCAAGCAAACTATTCTACCTGCTCTTGATTGGTCCGTTTTAGATTGGGAATCTACTTCAGGAGGCCGCTTTGAGCTTATTTAACTCCAAAAAAATAACTCTGGCGGCCTCTTTTTTTTTCAGGTTTCACGTTTCATGTTTCATGTTTTAGGTTTTAGGTTTTAGGTTTTAGGTTTGATGAAAATGCTAATGAGAAAGCAATACCAATACCTTAATTATTTAAAGAATCATAGTCCACGTGTCGGGAAGTATTCTTATGCTTTTGTATTTGCTTGTGCAACTGCAATTAAAAACAGACACCCATAAATCAGACAGTACTTACCCTATCATAAAAACAACTAAAAACTTTTCAAAATGGAAATAACTCAACCCAAAACAGCCGATGTTCTTGACGGAAATATTACGCAGGCACAGTTAAACCAATGGAAATACAAACATAAAAAAGTAATCAAACTTACGATCACAGATGATGACGGGACTATCCTGTTTGCTTATTTCAAAGTACCGGACATCAGTATTCGTTCGGCGGTATTGCAGGCTTCTAAAATGGATGAATTTAAGGCATTGGAAGTTTTATTCAAAAACTGTTACCTGGGCGGTGATGGCAAAATCGAGCAAGAAGACGATTTACGTCTCAACATTACCACCGCTTTCTCTGATCATATTCAACCTAAACCTGTAAAAGTAGAGGTGTTGTAATCGCAAAATCGCTTTCTGTCTTTCTATAAAACTCCATCCTAATGATTATTCGAAACCATAAAATAAATTTAAAAGACACTAGTCCGGCAGAAATGGCAAGACTGAGACAAATTATTCTTGGCATTTGGCGTCAACAGGTGGAAGACGAGAAAAATGCTGTCGAACTGCTTCAAAATGTTAAAAATTCTCAAATAAACAATCCTGCGAATCTTACTGCAATTACAAAAGAGAACGAAATTTCATCTCATAACAGTACTATTCCCCAAGTAACATCGTCTCAAAATAATACTATTGTTTCTGACGACCTTGATGACATGGCACCAGCGATTGAACGCCCAAATTCTTACAACGGCGTGCTTGGAAAAGGGGATTGGAAAGAAGATGACAGGATTACTAACAATTTAGTTTGGCAAAATGCGAATCATTTTAATCTTCAACAAAAAAACGGTGAATATGCCTATAAGACCATAGAGGAACGAGCAGGTTTTTACAAATGGTTTCAGAAAACGACCGAATTAAGAGGTTACGAAACGAAATGGGCAGGCGCAGCATTTGTTGTTGCTGCCCAGATGTCCAATATTCACAGTATCAACAGTTCTCTTATTGATAATGATGTGGAATCCGATATAAAAGCGTTTGCAGAATCTGGCAATAAGGATATTTTTAATAATGTTTTTAAAAAACTAAGAGACTTATACAATGGCCCCGTTTTAAAAGGCCAAACCGCAAAAAATTGGGATACGGTAACGTTAACCGTTGAACAAAGAGATATTGTTGGTCCAACTTATTTTAAATATCAACGGCTAAACCCAAAGATTATTCAAGTTCTCTCGAAAATGGCAAAAGGACAAGGTCTTTTTGGTATCGGTGTAAGTCCTGAACTCAGATTCGATGAGCATAAGGATATAATGGATTGGAAAAACAGATTCAACCATGGAATGACAGTAGCAGTTCCATTTTGGAATAAATACTATTCTAAAAAATAATTTAGAAATTATCCTTTTAAGAGCCATCAATTAATTGTCTATTGCTAATTTTTTCAACTAAATACCCGTTTTTCCACTACAGAAAAACGGGTATTTTTTTATCTTTTCTTCTGATTTAAAAGCTCTGAAAATAAAATCAAAAAACCGCACTATCACTTACTGAAACTACTGATTTACAAAGCCAAATAATTTTCAGAACCCCCTATTTCAGCGTATTTTTACACTGTTCTTTACAACCATTTGCTCCAGATCGAATGCGACCCTAAAAAAAGAGCTTTTGAGAAATTTATTTGTTGCCTGATTTTAGTCGAAAATAAATTTCAAACACAAATAACCTTATCGCCAAATCAACATCAGGATTGTTTTCGAACAATCGGGATGGTTTCTTGCGCTTAAAACCTGAAATCATTACTAAATACAAATATGGATCAAACAACAAAAAAACACATCGATTTGCTTCATCCTACCGTGAGAGAAGAAGTTACCAAAATTATCGCGGAATGCGATCTTGCCCTGACCGGAAGAGCAAAAGTACGCATTACACAAGGGCTCAGAACTTTTTCGGAACAGGACGATCTTTATGCTTTTGGACGAACCAAACCCGGAAAAAAAGTAACCAATGCCAAAGGTGGTCAATCGATTCACAATTTTGGTTTTGCGGTTGACATCTGTCTTATTATAGACGGCAAAGTTGCTTCATGGGATACCGCAAAAGACTGGGACAACGACCAGATTTCGGATTGGCAGGAATGTGTGAAAATTTTCGCCAAATACAACTGGAACTGGGGCGGCGACTGGAAAACTTTTAAAGATCTACCACACTTTGACAAAAAAGGATGTGGTGACTGGAAACAACTCAGCAAGTTAAAAAGAGACAAAAAAAACTATGTAATCTTATACAAGTAAACAGATGAAACATTTGAAATTACAACTTATATCTTTTCTAATTGCTTTTGTAATGACTTCCTGTGTTTCGACAAAAACAGCGTTATACGATTCGTATTCACATCAAAAAACGACCGCATTGAAAATAGCAATTACTGCCCTAATGAGTAAGGCCAATACTCCCTACTCCATGCATCAAGGCGAAGTTGAAACAGTATTGCTTGACATTGAAAAATTGACAGAATACGAAAAAAACAAACCTCATAATGAAATCACTTTTGCGATGTGGAAGTTGCTCACCGATAAGGAAAAAAATCTGTTGACCGGTTTTTTCAAACATTGGGAAACAAAAGGCGTTTTGTCACAGGGTTTTATCGAAGAATCCAAAAAACAGCTTAGTGATGCTTTGGATTTACTTATTCAATATGAGATTAAAAAAGACAAAGAATCGAAGGATGCGCTTTTAGATTTAATTAACGGCAACACTTAAAACTTATGGATAACGAAAAATTAATAGAAGACCTCAAAAAACAAGTAAGGATTCTTATAACAAAAAGTTACAAAGACAGTAAATCCGAATTAGAAAAAGACCTGAATCTTTTTTTGGAAACCTCTAAAGACAAACTCGAACGTTGGGTCACTTTGTATACTTCTGCAGCCCTGACCGAAGAAGAATTTGAATGGCTTTTAAAAAGTCAACTCGATCTACTGGTTTTACAAGCGTTGCAAAACACCGGGATCTCTAAAATAAGATTGAATGCCATTAAAAACAACATTATAAAAATGATTCTTAAAGTCATTCTTGAATTCGTACTTCCCCGAATTTGACCCTCCTATTTTCGAATCAAAAAAAGCAAAAAAGCGGCTAAAAAAAGTTGCTGTTACTACGAATAAAAGCCGTTCTAAAACAAAATCAAACTTACTGAAACTACAGATTAGTCTCACTAAAAACCTTGGCAAAGGGCAAAGCATAGCTTATTTTTACAGTATCAAATAAAAATCATCTTTAGGATGTAGCGCGCAGATTCTAAGACGATTTCATGAGCAGAATTAATCCAAAAAAAACAACAAATAGAACCGAAATATGAAAGATTTTATCATAGAAGAAGACTTGCTGATTGCAGGCGAAGATTTTGTCCTTGAAGTGGCAGATCAGCAAAACCTGCAACATCTGCTACTAAGTCAAAAAGGAGGCTATAAAGAGTTTCCGATACTTGGAGTAGGTATTAAAAAATACATCAATAGTCCTGATGCCACTTCCAGGCTAAGATTAGAAAACGAAATAGATAAACAATTAACGTATGACAACTTTCATGTGACAACACTGGATGTTAACGATTTACAAAACATTAGAATCGATGGGAACTATTAAACCACAACAAAACCAAAACATTTTCGACATCTCCTTACAAGAGTACGGTAGTATCGAAAAAGTCTTCGACCTTTTAGAAGACAATGATCAATTTGATCTTACAGAAGATATTTCTGTTTACAAAGATTTAAAAACGGGCAGAGAAGCTTTTAAGAAAGACATAGTCGAGTATTACAGTTCCAGAAATTTAAAGCCCGCAACCGCTCTTACCGAAGAAGAAGAGTATTTATTGGATAAATTCTCGGGAATTGATTATATGATTATTGAAGACGATTTTATCATTTATTAAGAAACAACCTTAGCTGTAATTACCTGAAATAGTGCTTAGAAAACAACTCAATTGGCAGCTACTACTACCTCTTTAACGTCCTTTTTTAGAAATTTCTAAAAAGAAAACTACTTCTCCGTAGTATTTACAAAACAAACATAAACAAGTATCTATAAGCATATTACACATGTCTTACAGGCTAAACTATATTAAAAAATTAAAATATGGCACGTACAATTGCTGAAATACAGAATGAAATTCTGTTAGAGAAAGGGAAATATACTTCCCTGAACAACTTAACACAATCAAAGACAAGTGTCTGGAATCTTTGGGTCAATATTGTGGCTACGGCTGTTTGGTTACACGAAAAAATCGTAGAAAAAAATGCCTTAATATCAAGGCCTCATACCTTAAACTGGTATCGCGAACAGGCATTAAACTTTCATTACGGCACCCCTTTAGACCCTGATTCCAGCAACGGAATGTCACTCGTTTGGAAAGAGGGCTCGTATCAATTTGACACCACAGATCTTAGTCCTGAACAAATTGAATCGTCTAAAATAATAAAATATTGCGCCGTAAGTGAGGTTGACTTAGGAACCATCCTTGATACCGAAAAAAAACCTGAACAAATTTTTTCGGACTTCTTCCACAACAAAATCGGGGTTGTTTTTATAAAAGTCGCTACGGTAAAAGGAGATCAGATCGCCAAAATAGATGTTCCCAACGAACTTTATGCTTTTAAAGAATATATCGCCAAAATTAAAGATGCAGGAAATCAGGTGCATATCACTTCAGATCAAGGTGATATTCTGAAAATAAATTTAAATGTTTATATCGATCCTTTGCAAATTTATATTAACCCGAACGATATTGAATACAATCAATTAAAGAGTTTAACGGGTATCCTGACACCAGAGCAGAAAGACAAATTGAAGAAATATGAGTTGGAGGGTTACGAACCGGACTCCAAAAACGGCTCATTGATAACAGATAACGAGACTTATCCAATACTGGAAGCTGCCAAAGAACATTTAAGAAATATTGAATTTAACGGTGCCTTTGTCAAAACGTATCTCGTTGATGCGCTACAGAAAGCCGCAGGCGTTAAAATTCCAATATTAACTAAGCTCCAAACCAGTGTCGCCCAAAATCCAAATGATGAATTGGCTCCTGAACTTTACGATGTTAGTAACCTGGAGTATTTCATTCCTAAAGCCGGTTATTTTGATTTGGATACCCTAACGGTTGAGGTAAACTACATTCCTTATAATTTCTACCGAGATAAACAATAACCTAATATAGACAATGAATAAATACACCACAGTAAAATGGGAAAAGTTATTGTTATGGCTGATCCCCCCAGTTCTTAGAAAACAGACACATTATCATTGGCTTAATGTTTTACTCTCGCCTATCGCTAAGATTTATGAAGAGACTCTCTATAAAATGCAGCATACCGGTCAGATTATCTATCTGGAGAAAGTACTCAACGAGACTTTTAATGTGACCAAAAATTATAATCCTAATTTAAGTATGGAGCAAAAAAGACGGGAGGAGTTTATTTATATAGACGAATCGGTCAAACCTACCATACAGTATGTCTACCTGAACAAAGAGTATTACGAACCGGATAAAGTTTTATCAACTCCAACCTTAAAAATCTTTAAACTATCGATTCCGCTGTTAAAGATTTTTGACCGCAATGGGTATAAAAAAAGAAACAATAAACCGGTTTATCTGGCTCATCGAAGCGATTACACCAAAATAAGCTACGCCAATTTCAGAGTTTTTATACCGGAAAGTTTACTAAAAAACGGAACCATAGTCTGCGAAGCAAACAGAGACGCCTCTCCTCACAAAACGGAACCTATAAAAGTGGCCACTATGGCCTATCACAATCTTCTTAATTTTTACAGATTAGCCGGTAAAAGTTATGAAAGCTATTCTTATGAGCCGGAAAAATAAACTAGAGATCATAGAAGCTAGAATAGAGAAGTATGAACAAACTTAAAAAAACAACAGCCATTTAAATTAATAAAAAATGAAAAGAATAAATTTTAGTCATTCAGGAGGATTTCCACTCGAACAAGAAACTTTAGAAAGACTTCAGTCCGCCTACAGGTCTGAATTATACGAAGCATTAAAAAGACATTTAAGTATTAAGACTCCTGCCACTATTGGAGAAGCCATAAATTATATTATAGCTCCCGCAACAAGCGAGAAACAAGGCTTGGCAGTGATACACCAAATCGAAAAAAACGCTCAGGGAGAAGAAAAAATAGAGGGCATTTTGTATCCAATTGCAAAAGGAGCCCAAGACAGCTGCTTAAAAACGACCCGAACAGGGACCAGTTTAGTATATGGTACGGGAACATTTCAAACCGCCTATTTTGATTACGAAGCCCAATACATCAGTCAAACCGACTATAACAATGCCGATAGAAGCGGTACAACTAATACTGATGCCTTAACGGTATATTATTATGAATTGGACGATTTCCAAATAGTTAAGGATATTGCTGCTATTGAAGCCATTCTGCAAAGATTGCAGAATGAAATTGATGCGATAGAAAATGATATCGCTACTGTTGTTAAACCAAAAATTAGTGCCATAGAAAGCGATATTGCCAACGTCGTTAAACCAAAAATTAATGCAATAGAAAGTGACATCGCCAATGTTGTTAAGCCAAAAATTAATGCAATAGAAAGCGATATCGCCAATGTCGTTAAACCAAAAATTAGTGCAATCGAAGGCGATATTGCTAATGTCGTTAAGCCAAGAATTACTGCAATCGAAGGTGATATTGCTAATGTCGTTAAGCCAAAAATTACTGCAATCGAAGGTGATATTGCTAATGTCGTTAAACCAAGAATTAGTGCAATCGAAGGAGATATTGCTAATGTCGTTAAGCCGGGGATCAACGAAAACACTAACCAAATTAATGTAATTAAAGATACCTACCTACCTCTTGACGGCTCAAAAGCCATGACAGGAAATTTGACTGTAGGAGGAAACATAACTGTAAATACAACGGATCAGGTAGAAGCAACAAAATCCGAAACGCCTTTGTTAGTACTAAAAGGAGGAAATAAGATTGCTAAAACTGATATCTCTATCAAAGCCCTAATGGACCGTCTCATTGCTTTAGAAGCAAGACCCGCAGCAACTGGAATACCTGTCGGTATCGTTGCCATTTGGGGCAGGCCTGCTAATCAAATTCCAACAGGATGGAAAGAATATGAACCATTACAAGGAAGAATGCCAGTTGGACTTTATAATCCTGACTTTCAAGAACGAGGTAAACAATTTGTCCAAAGAAGTTATTATCAAAATTTAACTTTTTATTTTGAGAATGGGACCAGAATATGGCCATTTGATACCTTAGGAAAAGCTGGAGGATATGTAGCAAAATCTTTGAATGTTGATGAAATGCCTCCACACAACCATCCTTTAGCTACTGATTCCGCCGGAACGTCGGACATGAATACAGTAGTAATGGAAGGTACACGAAATAACGATGAGGGATGGTCTGACACTAACACAACCGGATCAAGAGGAAATGGTAATTCTTTTCCACTACAAAGTCCTTACAGAGTAGTTCAATTTATTGAATATACGGGAGGCTCAGATCCTACAATAATACCATCAACTCCAGTAAAATTAACCTACTCCTTTGAACCACCAAGTCTGATCGTATTTGAATGGGAAGCTTCAATAGACAATAACAGTGGAATTCGTTATGAACTATGGTCTAAAAAATCTGGAGAAGAATATAAATTACATTCGACTGACTCTCTAGTCACTCGCAATTTTTTTGCTGCAACTAACACAACATATCATTTTCAGGTATACGCTATAGATAGTGATAACAATAGATCACTTCCTTCTAACGAACTCATCATTCCTATACCGTAACTCCAGTTTCTCTGTAGATTTGTTAATAACATTCGTATTGGTTTAAAGAATAAATTACCCTCAGACAATCTGCTAGGACTTTATTCTCTAACAAGATTCATAAACCTGCAAATCTGTATAAGTAACAATATGTAATACTCTTCTGGGGCACTTTGCCCCAAAAGAGTACTTACTTAAAATCATTCACCTTAAAAAAATCACCTATGAAAGTAGTAAAATTTATTTTTACCACTGCGGCATTACTGTGGCTGCTGGTCACCATCCTGACCGTATTACCCATTGTTGTTTTGCTACTGCCAACCTTTTTTTTTTCAAAAAATCACTATACCGAATGGATCTTTTTTTCCACTGCCTTACTCTGTTCTTTAGGCTTTTACCCTATTTACACCCTGTATACGCTATTAGACTGGAACGATTTTTTAAGATTTTCAAAAAACCTTCGTTTACACCTTAACATTATGGGAAACAGGATCATCCGAACTGTAACAAATGACACTCTTGTCAGCCCTGCTCCTGTCCATCAATTTGATACTGTACAGGAAGTTGCAAATAATGATTTAAGAAAAAACAACAATCATCCTACGCTGTCGATATTCGGAAAAAGAGTAACCAACTTACCGAATCTAATTGATTTTAATACTTTCAAAAAACCTATCCCAACCGACTAATAAAACCACAAAAAAGATGATCCATAAAATTTCAGAATATTCAAACGAAATCAAATTATTGCTTTATGGCATTTTTGTTTACTTAGAAATGGATGTCGAAATTGTGAAAGTATTGTTTTACTTAATGGTATTAGATACTATTTTAGGCATTATCAAAACTATAGTATTAGGAAATGCTTTTAGCTTTAAAAAACTGGCTTTAGGATTTGTATCCAAATTAGCCGTGCTGTTAATCCCTACCGCTTTGGCCTTAATGAGTAAAGGGCTTAACTATAACTTTAAATGGTTTGTAACCATTGTCATGGATCTGCTTATCGTAAGTGACGGCATCTCGATAATCAGTAATATTATTGCCATAAAGACAAAAAAAGAAGTAGAAAATTTCGATGCCATGACACTAATTCTCAAATCGATTAGAAATAGTTTGATACGGCTGTTTAAAAAACTTCTAATCACTATTGATCCTAAATTTCATACCGAAAAATAACACCTTCAAAAAGTCTCTTTTACAGACACCAAACCATAAAATAAGAAAACAAAAAAAGACCGGTCTATTTTGCTCTTAACCACCTTTAAACAAAGGAAATAGAAACTAAAAAAAGAAGGATTTGTTCTCCTAAATCGCTGTTAATTTCGTTCTTCACAACAAAAAGAAAAAGTAACTTTACGAGTACTATTAACAACAAATTACCCCAAATCTAATTGTTTCATTTTTTTAAAATTCCAAAGAACAACATGACCAATGACGTTAAAATCAGTAACCAAAAATGCATCCAATTTATTAGAGCGGGTATTTAAAATTAAAAGAACAGGAAACAGCATCGACTTAAGTAATTCTTTCTACGTTTCAAACAAAGAAATTTCTCCGGTATCATTTGAAGCCGAAATTTACAAAATAACATTCCGTACAGAACAAAATGGAGAAGCAAAGACCTACGATCTTTTCCTGCCTTTCAACGAATTAATTTGTGAACATGAAATTGCTTTTTTAGAAGATTATTTAGGAATACTTCTTTCCGGAGATGGATCGCAATTTGAAATTCTGGAGTTCCGATCGGATTTCTCCATTCAATTCGATCAGGAAAACAGCTATTTTATAGCGTCTGATGAGGTAAACAACGGTTTACTGCTTTTTAGAAAGTAAAAACACTCTCAGATACTCTTTTTTAACAAATTTATTTTGTAGAAATCACAAAGTAATTGTGAGCATCTTCAAAGAAAAAAAGCAAGATATATACCCTCGACGATTGAGAAATCAAAATATCGGAATATTGATCGTGATTTCTCCTTCGTCGAAATTAAAAGGATTGCGGTACAGCAATAAAGTCTAAAAGTTCCTTAAAGTTTTAAACTCAGCAGGTCAAATGTGAAATATAAAATGCAAAATTTGGAATTTGAGATTTGAGTTTCAAGTTTCAAGTTTTAAGTTTCAAGTTTTAAGTTTCAAGTTTTAAGTTTCAAGTTTTAAGTTTCAAGTTTTGGAATTTGGAATTTGAGTTTTGGAATTTCGAGTTTCGAGTTTTGGAATTTCAAAAAATTGGAATTTCCCCCCTTACCTTTATCTTTCAAAAATATCCCTAAATTGGTACAGTAATCTTTCAATTAATCGCAGGTCTTCCGTTACTATATCTGCATTTCCCTGCATTTCCTGCTGAAAAGGAATTCCTTTTTTATAAGACGTTTCCAAACCGTTTGGCAATAAAACGTCAACTAATAAATTGCCTTCTTTATCCGGCGTTAAAGAAATTGCCTGGGTTTTGCCTTTTAATATTCCGAATTCTCTGTACGGAAAATTGGTAAGTTTGATGTTGACCTTCTGACCTACTTTTATTTTTCCCGAATTTAATGTCGGAGCTTTCACTTTTCCAATATAACCACTTTCGCGACTTGGAATAATGGCAAAAATCGTCACTCCCGCTTCAACGGGTTGATTTTCTGCCCAAATTTGTAAAAAACTGATTTTACCATCGATTGAAGATCTTAAAACATAATTTAATTCCCAGTCTTTTACAGCCTTTTTTAATTGGTAAAAGGCCTGAATTTTATTGTTCTCCAGATTAATTAGTTCTTTGCTTTCGTTTATATGAGTTGTTTTACTGCTGCGATTTAATTCATTCAATGCCGATTTTAATTGCGAAATCGTACTCAGCAAACCTTTGTAACTTTTCTGTGCCTGTAAAAAAAGCAATCGTTGTCTTTCTACTTCCTGCGAAGAATAAATTCCTTTTTGAAATAAGGTTTCAAATCGGTTCAATTCATTTTTCTGGAGCACTAATTCACTCTGATTGATTTCTTTTTGCGACTCTAAAAGATTTAATCGTTCCTGAAGCTGAATTGCTTCGTAGTTTTGAGCCGTTCCTTCTACGCGATACGGTTGCAGTTTTGCATTTAACTGATCGGCCACACTTTCTTTTCTGAAGTTGGCAAAAGCACTTTCTACCTCTCCCAGTTGTGCAGTGTTTAATTTCTCAAATGGAAATGCACTCTTGTTTATATTTATTGTATCCAAAATATTTTTCAGAACAAATACGTCTTGGTATTTAGCCGAATTTTCGAGTATCGCCAGTGGCATATTTTGCTTGACTAGTGTTTTGTCTTTTACTAAAATAGCCTCAATCCTACCTGATGTTTTAACAACTAATTTCTGCGGTGGCGTATTGGTTGTAATCACGATTTGCGAAACTATAATATCCGGGTATTTTACAAACCAGGAGATTAAAAACAGGATCACTATAAATACCAATAATATTGTATTGCCCCACTTCTGAATGGTTTTGGGAGGGTCAGATAAAATATCTCTTACTTCCTCACTGTATATTTTCAGGTCATCATTTAGTTCTTCCATCTTAATTTCCTAATTCTAATTGATTTTTAACCAGAGCGTAATATTTACCTTTTAATTTAGTCAGGTCCTCATGATTGCCTTGCTCAACAATTTCACCATTTTCAAGAACAATTATATTATCCGCATTTTTTACCGTGCTTAATCGATGCGCCACAATTATGGCAGTTTTTCCATGAATAAAATTTTCCAGATTTTCCATAATTACCTTTTCATTATTAGCATCAAGAGCACTTGTAGCTTCATCAAAAAACAAATAAAAAGGATCTTTGTAAACGGCTCTCGCGATCATAATACGTTGTTCCTGTCCACCGCTCAAACGGATTCCTGAGGTTCCCAGTTCGGTATTGTATTTATTGGGCAATCTTTCGATAAAATCTTCAATATTGGCTACAAATGCCGCATTATTTAATTTATCTCTGTCAATAAATTCATTCTGTTCCGATTCAGAAATATTGCCGGCGATCGTATCGTTAAACATAAAAGTATCCTGCATAACGGCTCCGCAGTTTAAGCGCCAAAAATCATTGTGAATATCATTCAAATTGATAGCCCCGATATTGATACTTCCTTTTGTAGGATTGTAAAACTTCAATAACAATTTCATTAAAGTCGTTTTACCACTTCCGCTGGCACCCACTATCGCAGTAGTTTTGCCTTCTGGGATTGTACAGGTAATATTTTTTAAAATTAAAGGAGACGCTTTTCCACCGTAACGAAAAGACAGTTCTTTTAAATTAATAGACTTATCGTTTGGTAATTCTTTTGCTTTATGCGCAGAAACAAGGTCTTCGTCCTCTTTAAGATGCACTTGTGACAAACGTTCCAAACTAATTTTTGCATCTTGCCAGGATTGAATAAAAAGCACAAAATTACTTAAAGGCAAGTTAAGTTGCCCCACTATAAACTGTATGGAGGTCATCATACCGAGGGTTAGATTGCCATCTACAACCGCTTTGGCAGAAAGAAATGTAATGATAAGATTTTTAAATTCATTGATAAAATTAGCGCCAATAGTTTGGTATTGGGCTAATTTTAAAGTGCTCAAAGAAGTCTTAAACAAACTAATCTGATTAAACTCCCATCTCCAGCGATTTTTCCGTTGTGAATTATTTATTTTGATTTCCTTAACCCCATTAATAATTTGAATTAATGACGTTTGATTTTGTGATAACTGATCAAATCTTTTAAAATCCAGCTCTGCTCTTTTTTTCAAAAAGAAAAAGGTCCATCCTACATAAAGCACTGCACCGATTATAAATACAAAAAAGATAGTCCAATCGTAGTACGCCAGAATGATATTGAATATTACAAAGGTTACCATCGAAAAAACCATATTCAAACTCGACGAAGATATAAAGTTCTGAATACGGGTATGGTCTGTAATTCTTTGTAAATGTTCTCCCGCATTTCGGGTTTCAAAATAATTTACCGGTAACTTCAGCATTTTATATAAAAAATCTGAAATCATTTTTATATTAAATCGGCTGGTGATATGGATCAGAATCCATTCTCTGAAAACCGTAACCAAAGTTTGCGACAAAATCAGCACAAACTGCGAAATCAGAATTAAATAAATAAAAGGAATATCCTGATTATTAACCCCGACATCGACTATAGACTGCATCAGAAAAGGCAAAATAAACTGAATGACGGTTGCAACCAGTAAGCCAATAAATATCTGATAAATTAATTTTTTATACGGCCTGAAATAAGGATACAGAAACGAAAAGCCCTGCAACGTTTCTTTATGTTCTTCCTGATCATTAAAGTTGGTATTGGGTTCGAGAATTAATACAAAGCCGGTTCCGTCTGTAGTATCGGTCCAGGCTTTTTTGAAATCTTCGTGTGAATAAACCAATAACCCCATGGCCGGATCGGCAACCCAGACTTTTGTTTTAGAAGTTTTATATACCACAACAAAATGCTTTTGTCTCCACGGTACAATAAAGGGTGTAGGAGCTTCATTGATCAAACTTTCCAACGAAATACGCATGCCAAGTGTTCGCATTTCTATCGCTTCTGCGGCCTCGACAATACCCGCCATAGTAACCCCAATTTTGGTTATACCGGCTTTATCTCTTAAAAATTCTCTTGAAAACGTCTTACCGTAGTGCTTGGCAATCATTCTTAAACAAGTCGGACCACAATCTCTGTAGTCCAATTGTTTAAAATAGTGGAAGTTTTTTTTAATCATTTTATACTTTACTTTCTGTAATCAGCTCCCAAACTTTAGCATTAAAATTAGTTTTGTTGATCCCCGTCAACTTTTCTAAAACGATAAAATAATTATCACTGCCTCCTTTTTTATTTTTTCCACAACATAAAAATTCAACAACAGCAGAAAATCCTTTTTCTTTCTCTATTTTCTTAACTAATAAAGCATTGACCACATAATCTGCCATTAAGTGTTTTTCCTGACTCTCTCCAAAATTAAGTTGAGGTGTTTCGTACAAGGCTAAAGTCAGCCAGTCAGTTTTCGGGTTTGAAGCTACTTTTTCTTTAAATGTTTTTAAGATATCTCCCCATGATATTCCCCAGCTTCCGCCGTAAAGATAAGCGCACCCCTCATCGACCGGCTTGTTTATTAGTGTTCTTGAATAAGCAAAACGAGCTCTTTCGTGCCATAAATCATGCGGATCAAAACTGCTAAAGCTTTCATCATCATTACCACTTACGATTAATAAAGTGTTGTTTTCGTTTGCTGTAAAATTCGTTGAACTTTTGCCATTGTAATCTAATTTATAATCCACTCCAATATTGTGCAGGATATCCGGAAAATCTTTGCAGCCGTACCACTCAATTTGTGCATTGGTTGTATTGAGTTTTTTATCCAAAAGCGCTACCGTTTTTACATATTCAGAAGCGACTTTATTATCTAAAGTATTTTTAAAATGAAAAGTACAATTCCCTATTTTTTTAGTTTTCCACGAGCTTGTATTTCGCTTTAGCGGAGACGAAAAATAGAATTTAGTGTCTTTTTGTTTTGCGATAAATTCAAAACTGGCTGCCAAAACCGGGATATTTTCGTTTACTCCCATATATGAAAACTGAACTAAAAAATTATCTTTATCCAGTTGTACTATGTTTGTTAAATACCCTTTATAGAAATTATCGTCCTTAGTTTTAGCATTTCGCTCTATTTTTTTTATTTCATCCAATAACAAAGAGGTTTCTAACAAATCTTCTTTCTCAACAAAGACGTTTTCTTTATTTGGATTCTCTTTTAATGCCAGAAAATCATTTAAAGATTTAACCAACCTATTCGATACAATTGTATCCTTAGGCAAATTGACATTTGCCGACAGCGTTATGGATTTTGTCTGACCAAAATTAGAGATGGTAAACGATAGCAGTAAAGTCAGAAGAAATATTTTTAATCCCATTGTAATTGTTATTAGTATTGTTGTCGTTAAAATTCAAAAAAACCTTCTTTTTCCTTTTTATAAAATGCCTCAATTGGATTTAGTTTGCAAAAATCCTCATATCTGAAATCCAGATCGCGATTACTCAAATCAAAAAAGGTTGCCAGTTTTTTATACTTTTCTAAAATAGTGTGACATCTCGTATCATATTCCGCGTAGAGCTCTTTTCCTTTTTCGGTAAAAACTACATCAAAATCCAGAAGTTCAAGACCGGTTCTAAATCTGAAGATCTGATCGGTAAACCTGCCTAACAGTTCGTGTTTTTCCCTTCCCGAAAAAACATTCTGGGACACCAATAAATCAAAACACTCTACTCTTTTTGTCACGGTATATAATCCGTGAAATGCTCCGTAAATATCTCTGTAATCCCATTCTTGATTGGTATACTCCCGCATACTTAAATTGCTTACATCAATTTTAAAAAAATCTTTTTTATTTTGTAATACATAATAAAAAAAATTGTGCGATCCCTGATGTATCAATTCTTCAATGTAGTAGATGAGGTTGTTTTTCCCCAAGACATAAAAATACAGCGCGCCAAGCGTTTCAACAGTGGCAAAATTTAAGATTTTCGGATTGTCATGCAAATAGATTTTTTTGTTCGAAAAAACCAATTGCTCGTAAAATTCCGGAAGATTCTTTTTTATAATTTCAATAGCTTCAAATAACTCTTCGTAATTTTCTTTCCAAACCGAACTATATTCCGGATTATGATTTAAAATATGTCCTTTATAATATTCCCTGAAAAAACGTTTTTGTGTCGGGTGTATTTCTTTTAATATTTCAAAATCACCAATCTTTAATATAGGCTCATGTAATTCTTCTTTATCTTTCAGGAAATAGCCGACATTTGGAATGTATGCAATATCATTATGATAAGAATGTTTGATTTTTAATTCTTTTTTATCTACAAAATAGCCTTGTATTACCTCTTCTAAAAGTTCATTTGAAAAGGTATACTCTCTTTTAGAACTGAAATAGGAAAATAACAGGGGCTCTAAAAAAATATCATCATCATCAAAATTTATATTTTCCAATAGAGCAGGCGCTTCTTTGTAAATAAGTAACTTAATGGTATTGACAAGCTCTGTTTTAGCAGTAGTGACATTATCCATAATAATATAGATTTAAAAATATTTAAAATTTAAAAAATGTCCGTAAAGAACCTTTACTAAAAATGTAAATGTTAATTACGGACAAATCTATAAGTACATTACTATTGATGCCACATTACTGTTGCATCAATTAATAGAACTAATTACTCAGCTGCTACAACTTTTACATCGTGACAAGCTTCTTGAACTCCGCCTGAGATAGTTTCCAATAATTCTTGTGAAGCTACTGCTTCTGCTCTATTTTTTAAAGCGTCTAAACTTAATTTCATAATTTTTTGTTTTAAATAGGGTACATTAAAAGTTCGGCATATAAACCGTGCCATCGGTTTGCTTGCAAGCGCTTTATTTAAATACGTTCTTCCTCAATTGGCCTTTTGCAGAATACCAGTATTCAAATTCTTTTTCAACCTTTTATGATCTGAATGGTTATTTCCATCATAAACATCAGGAAAGTTTCTTTTTTAGAAATGGAATATTAAGTACGATTTACACCTAGGAAGATCAATCGCATTTGTAGGCTTTTTTTATTCTAAAAATTTCATTTTCCTGAAGTCAAAACTAGATAAAACATAATATTGTTCGCAAATGAACGCTATCGGAATTCAGGAATCCTGACACGAAATTCTTGAATTCCGATAAAAAAAATACACAATTACATCAAAATCAATCGATTACATATTTCATAAAAAATTCTATTTGTAGGTCAAATTTTACGCATATACCTTACTTTTATGAAAAACTATACTGCATGATCCGATCTGAATTTAGACAAACTTTACTTTTATTATTCTTTTGTACCACTTTACTGGCACAAACACCAAAAAAAAATCTTATAAAACTTTCTTATACAGAGTTAAAAGAACTTTATATGAATAATGAACAAGACAAAAAGCTGCAATTGGACTGTGCCAATGCCTATTTGAGTAAGGCCAATAAGGATGGAGTTGCGATCGAAAAAGCACGTGGTTTGTACTTACTCGGATTGTTAAAACAAGGAAATGAAGCCATCAAACTCTTTGACAGCGTTATCTATCTTTCAAAAAATCTAAATGATAATAAGTTTCCTGCTTTTGCCTACTACAAAAAAGGCTATCAGTTTAAGAATAAATTTCAATACAAAGAGGCAATAGACAACTTTTTAATAGCCGAGCGTATTGCCAAAAGCAACAATATCGATTTTTTCTATAAGGTTAAATTTTCCATCGCTCTTCTAAGATCTGAAGAATTAGGTGAAATAAACGAAGCACTTGTAGGCTATAAAGAATGTTTTAACTATTACAAAAAAAAGGATATTAGCCTGCCTATAAATTATTATCCCTATCAGAATGCTGTATTCGCATTGGCTGATGCGTATAAAGCGCTTAATCAGACCGATTCTACCACTTATTACAACAAAATAGGGTACAATGAGTCTAAATCACCTAAATACGTGGAGTACAATGCCCTTTTTATTTTGAATGAAGGGGCCAATATGACGCTAAAGAAAAACTACAAAGCCGCTTTAGACAGTATCAATAAGGCATTACCTAAGCTTATACTTTGCAAAAACACAGACAATGTTTTGGCCTCCTACTTCTATCTGGGTCAGACTTATGATGGTTTAGGCAATAAAAAAGAGGCCGTTAAGAATTTTATAAAAGTAGATTCCATTTATAACCTTACTAGAACAATTGCACCGGAATTTAAAAGCGCTTATCCCTATTTAATTGCCTACTATAAAAACAATGGAGATAAGACTAATCAATTAAAGTATTTAACCCGATACATGCATATTGACAGTGTTTTACAAGCGAATTATAAAGAGCTCACCAAAAAACTGCGCGTTGAATACGATACGCCAAATTTAATTTTAGAAAAAGAAACCTTAATCCAATCGCTCGAGAAAGAGAAGACACAATCCAATTGGGGCATAGTAATATCCTCCATTTTAGTGGTTCTGGCTGTAGGATTTGGATACTATCAATACCAATCAAAAAAGAAACATCGCGTCCGATTTGAAAAACTGATGCAAAAAGAGTCCGATACCACCGAGACAATAGCGCCTAAAACAGAGCATCAGGACAACATAAATCCAGAAAAAGTAAATACTATCGGAATAAATGAAGAATTAGTAGGTCAGATTTTAGAAAAACTGGAGAAATTTGAAAGAGAAAAACGTTTTTTAGAGTCCAATATCACACTTCAGTCTCTATCCGATGCCTTTGATACCAATAACCGATATGTATCCAAAATTGTAAACTTGTACAAACAAAAAAGTTTTATACAGTATATAAATGATTTAAGAATTGAACATGCTGTAACGTTTTTAAAGGAAGATAAAAAATTAAGAAAATACACCATTCAGGCACTTGCCCTCGAATTTGGATTCAATAATGCGGAATCATTTTCTATCGCTTTTTACAAGAAAACCGGCATAAAACCGACTTACTTTATGAAACAAATTGAAGAGACATTGAAAAACAAAACCGCTTAATAGTCAATCAATTAAACCACTCAAAATATCGGAATTCATGAATTACGATAAATCAAAAACAGATTTTAATTATTATTCCTTAACTACAAATATATTTGCGATTCAAACAAACAAATCAACAAATAAAAGAAACATGAAAAAGATTAAGAAAGAAAACAAAAAATTTGATTTAGACAAAATGGAAGTGGCCAAATTGAAAAATTTACGTGTAATTGTTGGCGGTAATGTAGCACCCACAAATCCAACTGACACGGTCGACACTGATGCACGAACTTTCTAAAAAAAACATTCCAACCGTTTGTGAAATCTAATATCAGTTTTATTCTTTTTGCCTTCTTTTTTGTTACTCCCTGTTAATCTGTAAAAGATACTCAGGCCGATATAAATCACGAGGATTTGCAGGAACAACTTTGGGTCTACTCAAAGAAAATTGTAAACCATGGTATAAATGATAATCACAACGGCTATAAAGATGACCTAAACGGTTGGAATTTTACTACCACAGAAATAAAGCAAATTATAACAGATCCAGGAACTTGCTGAAAAAATAAACAAACAGAAAAAATAATGTCTGATTTTAAAATCAACAGCTTTTCAGAATACGTACTTAGAACACCCTTATTTCCACTGTCCGCTTATCTCGGACTGCTAAAAGGCTACTCCTCTGAAAAAGCGGTAGAATTCTATAAAGACCCTGTTATAAAAGAAGCCATTAATCTGGCTTCTCCCGAATTACGACAACAATTAGACAAATGGGCAGCGGAAATGCCAACATTATCCCAAGAAAAAAAAACAGGATTAGAGCTTAGTTTTTTAAAGTATGTCGCCAGAATGTCTTCCCGCTGTACCCCTTTCGGATTATTCGCCGGATGTTCTGTGGGCAGTTTACATACTGCGGCCACTCATATTACATTAAATTCGATCACCGAACATACGCGGTTTACGCAATTTGATATGCAATATTGGGTTGCCATGCTTCAGGATACGGCAAAAAGAAAAAAAGTAGCTCCGCATCTGAAGTATTTTCCCAACTCTTCCATTTACGAAATAGGCGATTTTTTTCGATTCATCGAATATAAGTATGTTGGTACAAAACGAGAACATACAATATCGGCATTACGTAAATCTGATTTGTTGAAACAAATTTTGCTTCAGAGAAAATCAGGACGTACGGTAGATGAAATGGTGCTTTTTTTAGCAGCAGATGCATCCGAAAAAAAAGAGGCTCAGGCATTTATTCAGCAATTAATTTCTTTTCAGTTTTTAGTAAGTGAATTAGATGCGGCTGTAACCGGAACTGATGAATGGAAAAGAGTCTTTTCTATTCTTGATACCATTCCTCTTTTTGGTAAAGAAATACGATTACTTGAAAATCTAAAAGAAAAACTTTCTGATCTGGACGCGACTTTAGTTCCTAAAAAAGAGTCTTATGAACAAGTCAAACAGACTATTGAAGCTATCGAAACCCGTTATGAAGAAAAATACCTTTTTCAAACGGACTTGAATACGGCAACTCTTAGCAATAATTTGAATAAAAATGTGTCGAGAAAAGTGCTCAAAGCCATTCAATTTCTAAACGGTATACAGGTTCAGAAAAAATCCGAAAATCTTGAGAATTTTAAAAAAGCTTTTCTTAAAAGATATGAATCTAAAGAAATGCCTCTGGCAACTGTACTCGATACAGAAATCGGGATTGGTTATCTGCAAAATCAGGAGATGAATGACACACACGAAATACTGGAAAATTTCTCATTTCGTCCTAAACAATCAAAAGAAAAAAAACAGATTTGGACCGCTTTTGATTATATTCTACAAAAGAAGCTCCACAATTGTCTTTTTAACAACGAGGAAAATATCGTACTAACCGAAAAGGACTTTCCGGATTTTGATGACCATTTTAAGAATACACCAATTACTTTTTCGGTAATGATTGAGCTTTTTAATGAAGATAAAATTGCTTTAACCTCAGCCGGAAATATAAGTGCTGCAAAGCTATTGGGGCGTTTTTGCAACGGTAATACTGCTATTCATAACCTCACCAAAGAGATCGTAAAAAAAGAAGAGGAATATCATCATGATAAAATACTGGCCGAAATCGTGCATATTCCCGAGTCCAGAACAGGAAATATACTAAAAAGACCTATACTCCGAAAACATGAAATTAGCTACCTCTGTACGCCCGGTGTTGCAAGAGAAAACAACTTAGATTTAGACGATTTGTATATTGCTGTGAAGTCCCAAAAAATTGTTTTGCGCTCCCGAAAACACAACAAAGAAGTACTGCCTTATTTATCTAATGCGCATAACTTCTCTAAGAATTCATTACCCTTATATCATTTTTTGGGCGATCTTGGACTGCAGCATAAAAAACCGGCCTACTCGTTTAGCTGGGGCGTTTTAGAGACTGATTATGATTTTTTTCCAAGAGTAATTTACAATGACATTATACTTTCAAAAGCGAAATGGAGAGTCCGAAAAGAAGAAATAGTGTCTTTTTATCAAACAGATCAAAAGCTATTGACGGAAGCTTTTTTTAATTGGAGATCGGGCAGAAATATTCCGCGTTTTGCCAATTGGGTTCACTCCGACAATACGCTATTGTTTGATTTTGAATCTCCAATAGGTATTGCTTTATTTTTAAATGCTGTGAAACAAAAAGAAGATTTTTTCCTTGAAGAATTTTTATTCACAGAAAAATCAGTTGTAAAAAATAATACAGGGGATTCTTTTTCTAACCAGATTATACTCTCCTATTTTAAAGAAAAAGTATAAAAAATGCAAAGAGATTTTTGTTTAGGCAGCGAATGGTTGTACTATAAGATTTATACCGGAGTAAAAACTTCCGATGCTATTTTATTGGAAAAACTAGAACCTGTTATCACCCATTTGCAACACAAAAAAATCATTACAAAATGGTTCTTTATTCGCTACAGAGACCCTGAAGAGCATCTTCGTATTCGTTTTTTAATAGAAAATCCGACTCATTTATCCGTTGTCATACAAGCCTTCTACTCTGTTTTTAAGGAACTGATACAACAAAATGTGATCTGGACCTTACAAGCAGATACTTATAAAAGAGAAATAGAACGATACGGCAAAACAACTATGATTACTTCAGAAAGCCTCTTTTACAGAGACAGTGAAATGATACTGCAGTATATCCAAATTAAACCCTTGTTTAAGCAACAGGAACTTCCTTTATTATTCAGTTTTTATGCGATCGATTCGTTTTTAAATTCTTTTCAGTTATCAAATCAGGAAAAATTATCCTTGATGGATCGCTTGCAAACATCTTTTAAACAGGAATTCGAAAGTGACAAAGAACAAAAAAAAGAGTTGTCAAGAAATTATCAGTCAGTATACCAACAAATGCATAAAATCTTGTCACTTGAAGCTAAAAACCATTTTGGCGCAATCCGAAAAATTGTGGATGCTAAAACCAAAAAAAGCAACAAACTGGCCTTAGAAATTAAGGCTAAAATCGAAATTCCTCTCAATCAATTTCTCTCGGCCCATATCCACATGATGCTTAACCGACAATACAATTCTAAGCAAAGAACCTATGAACTGCTGATTTATGATCATTTGTTCCGGTACTATAAAAATCAAAACTTTGTTATTTCTTCTCTTTGAGTTTATTACAGAACGCAACAATCAGATGCGTTAGCGATTCCTAATACAGTTCAAAATTTTTTCTAAAGCCCGTTTTACAAATTGTAAGACGGGCTTTCTTTTTAACAAAAATTCCAGATTAAAAATCACAACAATTCTCTGGTTACCAAATACTTAAAACAGGTATTTCTACGCTAATTTCTTACAGCTATTGTTTCTAATTTTACTCGTCCAAACTCTATCCTACACGCTCCATTCTTTTTACACCCCTCTTTTACTTTATCGCAATACCATTTTATCTGCCACACAATCCAGATTACGAAGGAATAATGTGGAGTCCTGAACCCACTTTAAAAAACGGGGCGAGTACTGAAAAGCCATACGAGTAAGACCAATCAAAAAACTAATATTATGGAAACAAAAGACACAAACGAACAGGATGACATTGCTATAATCAATAATTCAGCTGTTGATTTTCAATTCAGAACACCGGCTGCAATACAGGATTTTCAAGGTGATCGTGCAAAACAGATAGCGTTGAATACTTTATGGAGTTCAAACCTGAATGATTTTACACAACAAGGTATGTTAAACAATCCCTGGAATGTGACAAATGCACCAAGTACAACCAATTATTACAATCCCATAGAAAACAATCCACGAGGTAGAATATTTCCTATGGCATGGTCTGCCTTCCCCGGAAGATTGGCTTTTAATTTTCCAAATGTTCCACAATTTAAATTAAATGAAATTGCAGATACAGGTATAATGCCGTCACATATCAAAAACAATCCCTGTGGTATACCAACCGAAACTATTCCCTATTTTCCTTATGGGCCGAGAGGCTGGCAGGATGAATATTGTGAATGGGCTGTTACAAGAAACGAACTGAACAAAATTATTCGAATTGACTTTACCTGCGAAAATCCGGAATACTGGAACAGTCTGTGGCTAATTGACCACAATAAAGTAGTGGAACTGTATCGATCAACACTGGGCAAACCCGAAATTACCCTTGCCGACTTAAGCTTAAGAGGTGCTGCAAATCCTATTACAGGCGGCCCGGTTTACAATCCGTTAAATAAATGGAACGTTGGTACTACATCTACCAGATCATCAGGTGGTGCCATGCATTTAACCAGTACCCCAAATACGTTACAGACCGAAATCGGATTGGCTACTGCCGCAACGGTACAACGCAATAATCCGGCTACAGGTGACACCAGGTGGCCACCAAGATCCTACAACGATTTATTATGTTTCGCACAATATGGACAAAAAAACCGTAACAGCGATCCTGCCATTGGCGGCAATGTAAATAATGTTGTTACTGGCCTACTTAGCAACAACATACCACAAGTAGCAACCATTACGGATCCTCCGGGATTGTACATTCAAATGCCTAACTTTGGAAATTATGAAACTCCCGATCACGATGAAGCCTCTAAATTTTGGAAAATTACGCGAGGATACAGAGATCTAACAGATCAATACGGCAATCGTTTACCGGGTAATTTTATACTTCACGCTGTATTTGAAATTACCGAGGCGGATCGAAAAAATTATACAATTAGTGATATAACCATAGGTAAGGAACCTATTTTATGGGGATCACAGGTGGCGGCTACTTTTCAAGTACAAATTGTTGCCAGCTCTTTTGACAGTCCTGTGGCTCCCAGAGGCTATAATGCCGTAGGTACACCGGACGAGGCCAATACTTTTGCCCAGCCCTTACAACTTTTTCATCAGGACTACTTTTTGGCTATGTATGAATATAAAGTTCCTAATCCTGTTAATAATCCTATTCCGTTATTAAGTAACAGTACGTTTATTCCGCCAGCCATTTCTAACTCGGCAAACCGGGTACCCATGGTATTGATCTGTGATTCCTGTACTGCAAGACCCGGTAATCGTTCCACTTTTCCAAGAATAACTTTTACTGATGCTAACATTACAGCAGAGGTTACTTCTGTCAGCGTCAACATCGACTATGCCGTGCCTGGAAACAGTATGCCCGGCAGTTATACGGCTTTATTCGTTACTGTAAACGTAGGCGCAAATGCTGCGTCAGGATCACACGGTATTTTTGTTACCAATGTCGGTCAAAATCAAAGTAAGGCAATGCTCGCAATGCTTACAGTCACCCCCAGAAGAGTAGAAGCCAATGTGAAATGGCAAAATATGGGAGTAACAGTGATTCCGGGAACTCCGGTAAAAATTGCGTACCACAGCGGACTCTGGACATCAAATCCGGATGATAATAACGGGCAATTGTACGACGCTTCAGGAACTCCAAACTTTAGAGCCGCTCAAGACGGTTATACCCTGCCGGGACAAAATGATGGTTCTTTAATAGGACGAGTAGGCAGTACCCTATTTCCTGTTGGTATGGGAACTACTGTTCCTGATAATCTTCAGGGAGAATTGGAATTGTGCATTAATGATGATCTAAACGGCACTTACGGAGCCGGTTTTGTTGATAATATTGGCAGTATAGCGGTTAAAATTACTATTGGCTAATACACTAATTTACGGTTATTAGGGAAAACTATTAAGCAGGAATCCAATTCGAATCTTGCTGTTTTCCCTTTTATTTTCTTTTAAACCCTGGAAACAATGAATATAAAAACGATACTTTCTAAAAAGATATTATGGCTGGGAGTGGTAATAATCCCACTTGCCGCTATTAGTACAAAAGCAGAACTTGGAAACTCCGACTCCTCTTATACCGCTATTATTCCAACCAAGACCAATACCTGCAATTGTTATGCTACCGACTCAACAAGCTATATTCTCCCTATAACCTTTCATAATATAGTACCCGGCGATTTATTCACTTTTAATCATCAGATCTTAGCCGATTGCTTTGCATGGCAGCAATTTATTTCTTTGAACTGGCCTACAAATCCGTCTTCTGATTTTGGTACACCACATGATTATTCTTTTGTGCAATGGGAAACTTATATGCACAGAGAAGTAATGTTTAAAGACGACGGTTCAAGACCACCTGCATGGGGAACTATGGTATCTGACGAATACAGCCGCATGTTCAAAACACAAAAACTTCTTTTCAATAAAACAGATACAAAACTGTTGACATTTGTCAATAAAATTGAAGAAAACGGTGCCGCAATCACTTTCACCCCCGATCAGGCATCACCTGTTGGAAAGCCAAGCTGGCTGGGAGCACAAAACTTCACTAATTTGTGGTATGAAATTATGCTAAACAAAGACTACTATGACTTTATTGTAGAGAAAGGATTTTACAATGCCAAAGTACAACATGACACTATAAAACGGAATCTACCCATTAATTTTCCGCAAGGGGAATACAACGGAATCGTTGGTGCCATCGAATTAAAAGCAGCATGGATGGAAGTAGTGAAGCCGGAATTATCGAAATGGAAAAGATATAAATTATCTAAAGCCATTGTATTAGATCCGATTACAAGAAGGCTAAGAAGGACAGTTGTGGCACTCGTGGGATTGCACATACTGCATAAAACACAAAATCAGCCTACATGGGTATGGGCTACGTTTGAGCACATAGACAATGTCCCTGACAGGGACAATTTAAATACCGCATCTGCTCCTCCAGACGGCTACAATTTTTACAATCCCAAATGTAAAGACCGCGAGGTCAAAATTCGTACTCCAAATGGAGATTCACTCGTAATTGTACCCTGTATTCCTAATACCCCTCCTCTTTATTATCTGAATCAGGCAGGTCCGGTACCCATACAAACCGTTCGCGTAAACAGTATTGATAAAAATAATGCCGCCCCTATTAATGCTCTGATGCAACGAAAAATCAAGAAATTTTATCCCAATTCGGTTTGGCAATATTATGAGTTAATTGATGTAATATGGTCGCAGAGTATTCAGCCTGATCCTACTGTTCCAATTCGGGTACCAAGAAATATAAATAGATCAACAATGCTTAGTGGTGCAGGTACGGTAATAGCCAATTCAACAATGGAAACCTACGTACAATCCACCAAGACGTGCTTCGACTGTCATATTTTCAGTACAATTGCTCCTTACTCAAGAGATACTATAAACAACTCTAAATTTGGAGATTTTAGCTTTGCGCTGACTTTTGCTAAATATCCTGCAGCAAAAAGTGATTACCTGAAAAAAATGAAGAAAAAAAAGTAATCAGACTGCCATTCAAAGCTGTTTTAAATTTGTCAAATGTCTTTACCAAACAAAATAACAATAAAGCGTTGCATGCAATTGATTTTAACATGGGAGAAGTACAGATTTAGAAGTAACAATTAAAAAAAGGTTTTTTAAAAAACACACACATATAATACGCATAATCAAATAGTTAAATCTAATTTTTTTTTCAATAATTAAGAAAGTAATTGACTCTTTTTAATGCAATCTTCATTTTAAAGATATAATTTTACTATACCTCTTTTAAGCTAATACCAAAGAATGTTATTTGACACGTATACATAACATTAAATGCACAAAAAAAACAGACAGCAAATTACGAATTACCTGATTTTCATTTTTTTTTCAATAAAGCCAGTAACGAATAAAAAACAAGCGCCTGCAACACATAAACAGGCAAATTATTTATAAGTACATATTCCAGAATTTAAGTCATTAACAAAAACTAAATTTTAAAATTATGAAAAAAATAATTGTATTGTTAGTTGCCATAATGGTACATGTTTCGGTTTCACAAGCTCAGACAGCAGAAGAAACACAAATAAAGAGTGAACTAAAAGCAGTAGATAAAAACGATCCAAATGCGAAAAAAGAAAAACAGGATCTAAGAAAAGAACTTCGCAAATTAGAAGGACAGGATGTAAGTAGTACTACCAGAGATCAGTTTAAATCCGATTTTGGAAATACTACCGCTGCAAAATGGAAACGCTCCGATTATTATGATGAAGCCAGCTTCACAAAAGACGGAGCCGCTAGTACTGCTTTTTACGACGCAAACTCAAAACTGGTAGGAACCATGACCGCTAAAAACATTACAGATTTACCGGCAAAAGCATTAAAAATAATAAACGATAAATACAAAGAGTATACTAAAAAGCAAGTGTCTTTTTATAATGATAATGAAAGTAATGACTCTAATCTATTGTGGTATGATAAGAAATTTGCAGATACTGATAACTACTTTGTTGAGGTTTCTAAAGACGGAAAAAATTCGGTGCTTCAAATAACGGCAAAAGGAGAAGTAAGCTTTTTTTCAGATATGAAATAGTGTGAAATTTTCAATAGCAATACTAAATAATTCAAGTTGCCAATTCTCTTATCTCCAAAATGAAACAAGTTATTAGGATTGTCAAAAAAAGTCTCACGCAGATTTTTTAGCGGATTGAAATATAAAAAATCCGCTGAATCTCCAAAATCTGCGTGAAAAAAATATCTTAACTTAATCACATTGAACTAAAGCTGGAGTCCATTCAAATAGTAACAGGTTAAAAAAGAATAATTAACCCGCAACTTGAATTAAATATAAAATGACTTACAAAAAGCAGCAAAAGAAAGACGTCTTGAGAGTCGTCTTTCTTTTTTTCAAAACGTCAGATTATATATAGCGATTAATAATATTCTCAAAAAGTTCTTGTTTTCCGCTTTGCAATTCGATTGGATCATTTTCTTTCGCAATGTGATATAAATCGGTAAAATTTAATTTGCCTTCTTCAAACTCTTTTCCCTTCCCCGAATCAAAAGAATTGTACCGTTGCTTTCTTAAACTATCATATGGGGATGAAGTTATAATTTTATCTGCAGTCAATAAAGCTCTTGCGAAAGTATCCACACCTCCAATATGAGCTAAGAAAATATCTTCCATATCGGTGGAATTCCTTCTTATTTTAGCATCAAAATTCACTCCGCCACCCTGAAGACCACCTGCTTTTAGAAAAACCAACATCGCTTCTGTAACCTCTTGTATATTATTTGGAAATTGAGCGGTATCCCAGCCGTTTTGGTAATCACCTCTGTTGGCATCAATACTTCCTAACATTCCGGATTGAGCCGCCACTTCAAGTTCATGTTGAAACGTATGCTGCGCCAGTGTGGCATGGTTGACCTCAATATTTATTTTGAAATCTTTCTCCAAACCATATTGACGTAAAAAACCAATTGTAGTAGCACAATCAAAATCATATTGGTGTTTCAAAGGCTCCATAGGCTTAGGTTCCAGCAAAAAATTTCCTTTAAAACCTTGCGCTCTTGCATAATCCCGTGCTTGAATCAGAAATTGTCCCATATGATCCAATTCGCGTTTCATATCGGTGTTCAGTAAAGACATATAGCCTTCTCTTCCACCCCAAAAAGCATAATTTTCCCCACCTAAAGCAATAGTAGCATCTATAGCTAATTTTACCTGTGCGGCAGCTCTGGCCACTATCTTAAAATCAGGATTGGTTGCGGCTCCATTCATATAACGGGCATTCGAAAAACAATTTGCTGTCCCCCAAAGCACCTTAATTTCCGATCCTGCTTTTTTTTCGTTCAAGTACGAAGTCATCGTTGCCAACCGCACTTCAGATTGTCCCAGATTTTCTCCCTCCTGAACCAGGTCAAAGTCATGAAAACAAAAATAATCAAACCCCATTTTACTTATAAATTCAAATGCCGCATCGGCTCTGATTTTTGCCGCTCTGATCGGCTCTCTTGCTTCATTCCACGCAAAATGATGAGTGCCTTGTCCAAATAAGTCCGACCCGTTTCCGCCAAAGCTATGCCAATACGAAATCGCGAATTTAAAATGTTCCCGCATCGTTTTCCCCGCAACAATTTGCTCCGGATTGTAATATCTGAAAGCTAGCGGATTATCAGAATCCTTTCCTTCATACTTAATCTGGCCAATTCCTTTGTAATGTTCTTTGTCCCCTAAAACTATCATAATTCCTTTTTTATAATTGTTCTTTTTTCTTCGTGTAACAACCAAAGATATACTTTACGTGACCATCTGAGAAATGAAAAATTGTTTCAAAAATTCACTTTTAGGCTAATTTTGTTAGATTTATTTGATACTAAAATCCGATGTCTAAAAACTACCGAGAATTGAAAAAAATGAGCACAATTAAAACTTCCAAATTAAACTTGAAAATCCTAAAAATTCGCTGAGGTTAGTCCGGTAAATTAAATCTTGTAAAAGCTCTAAAAGCTCGTAACTTATTATTTTTCAAGACATGGGAATTATGTAATTCTTTCAGCGACAAAATAATTCCAAAATTGTTACATTTAATGAGACCCAATTCTAACCTTAAAAAATGATATTTATGAAAAGACATTTTCTAAAAAACAGGCCTGTTTTCTTGTGTTTTTCCGTTGTATTGATCGCGCTTTTGCAAGTATCCTGCAACAATGACAAATCAAATACAACCGACGAAAAAGAAGAAGAAGCAACAGCAACCTTGCCACCTGTAGAAACGAATCCGGCAAACTCCAAATACAACCCGGCCTTTAAAGGACAAACCAGAATTGGAGGTGTAAAAACCAAAACAGAATACATCGTTAAAGTTTTTGCAACAGGTTTAACCAACCCTTGGGGAATGGAAAACTTACCTGACGGAAGAATTTTGGTCACGCAAAAAAATGGTACTATGCGAATTGTAACTCAGGCAGGAACAGTGGGCGGAACTATTACCGGAATTCCAGCCGTAAACAGTAGCGGACAAGGTGGTTTACTGGACGTTGCTGTAGATCCTGACTTCGCTACTAACAGAATGGTTTATTGGAGTTTTTCGCAAACCGGAACGAATGGTACGGCAACTGCAGTAGCAAAAGGAAAACTTTCTGCCGACGAAACAAAAATTGAAAATGCAGTAGTAATCTACAAAGCTATTCCGGAATTTAACAGTACCCTTCATTATGGTTCGCGTCTTGCTTGGGACAAACAAGGCAATCTTTTTGTGAGTACCGGAGAACGCTCCGATATACAGTCGAGACCATTGGCTCAAAAATTAGATGCGGCTCTTGGAAAAATAGTTCGCATTACCAAAAACGGAGCGGCGGCAACCGGAAATCCTTTTATTGGACAAACAGGTGTATTACCGGAGATTTATTCATACGGACATCGAAATGTTCAGGGATTAGCCATTCATCCGGTTACGGGAGAGCTGTGGGAGGCTGAATTAGGTCCGCTGGGAGGTGATGAAATCAATAAAATCACAGCAAGCAAAAACTATGGTTGGCCAACAATCAGTTATGGACTTGAATATAGTGGTAGCCCTATTGGTCAAGGAATTACAACCAAAAGTGGTTTGGAACAGCCGGTTTATTATTGGGATCCTGTAATTTCGCCAAGTGGAATTACTTTTTACTCAGGCAATCAAATTAATGAATGGGCAAATAATTTATTTGTAGCCGCTTTAAGTGGTCAGCATGTCGTGAGATTAGTACTTAAAGATAATGTTGTGGTCGGTGAAGAACGTTTGCTTACAACCTACAAAAGCCGATTCAGAGATGTTTTAGAAGGAAAAGACGGGGCTTTATATGCCGTTACGGATGGTTCAAATGCGTCGATTTACAAAATCGGAAAATAAAGGACTGTTTATTTAGTAAACCAATAACTAAATTTTTATACTAAATTTTGACTATTACAATGAACTGAAAATCCAATCCATACGATTTTCAGTTTTTTTATTTGGATATATGTATTCAACTACGTAGTTTTGTACCTATATTTAATACTTATAAAAATGCAGATCAAACCTATCCAAAACGAATACGAAAGAGAAATCATAAATTTGATTTTAAACATTCAACAAAACGAATTTAATGTCGCCATTACTTTAGAAGATCAGCCGGATTTATTAAACATTAAGAATTTTTATTACGAATCAGGCGGTTGTTTCCTTGGCGCTTTTATTGACGAAAAACTAGTGGGCACCATTGCCTTGGTAAAATTTAATGAAGAAAATGCTGCCGTCAGAAAAATGTTTGTTTTAAAAGAATACAGAGGTAAAGAATACAATATTGCCCAGCAGTTATTAGAACAACTAATCACATACAGCAAAGAAAACGGATTAAGTAACTTATATTTGGGAACTGTTTCTATTTTACAGGCCGCTTTGCGATTTTATGAAAGAAATAATTTTATTGCAATAGAAAAAGAAGCACTGCCGCATGATTTTCCATTAATGCAAGCCGACAATGTATTCCGTCAGCTGCAACTAAATCAAATAAAATGAATATAATAGACGAAATAGGTGTTTTAGCCTTATCAACCAGACTACAACGACTGAGCGAACAGCTGCGAAAGGATGGTGCTTTGGTTTACAAATCATTTGATATTGATTTTGAACCCAAATGGTTTCCTGTCATTTATACTTTACATATAAAAGAAATGTTAAGCGTAGTAGAAATTGCAAACGAAATTGGCTACACCCATCCGTCGACTATAAGTTTATTGAAAGAATTGGAAAAGCTAAAAATTATCAGCTCTAAAAAAGACAAACTCGATGAAAGAAAACGATTAATTGTACTTACCTCCAAAGGCAAAGAGCTTGTCGTAAAAATGCAACCTGTCTGGAATCTTATTCGAAATGTACTGACAGAGATTTCAGATAACCAAAATAATCTCTTGAAAGCCATTGAGGAAGCGGAACAAAAACTGGCCAGTCAGAGTTTCTTTCAAAGAGCATCAGTATTAAAGGGTTAAGCGTATTCTTTTCCTGTTATTTTTTTTCTGTGATTATGTCCCCACTTTGCCAAAGAGTCAATAACTTCTTTTAAGGTGTGGCCATAATCCGTTAGTTTATATTCGACGGTGATTGGTTTCGTATCAAGAACCGTGCGAGTTACTAATTGATTTTCTTCCAGATTTTTTAATTCCCTGCTTAACATCTTACCCGAAATTCCTTCTACTTCTCTAAGTAAATCTGTGAATCGTAAAGTATTAAAACATAAGGATGCAATAATCGAAATTTTCCATCTTCCGTTCAGAATATACATGGCATCGTGCACTGCCATAATATGTTGATTGCATTTTTTCAGATCGTGTTCGGGCTCTTTTATCATGAAATGTCAGTTAGTTACCTCAATGTTACGGTTACTTTTGGTAATCGAATGACAAAAATACATTTAAAGTTTTTACATTTGAATACAATTTAAATTTAACATCAAGAATATGGACTTAATAAAAGCACTCGAGTGGCGTTATGCTACTAAAAAAATGAACGGACAAGTTGTCCCACAAGAAAAAATCGATTACATCCTGGAAGCGGCAAAACTAGCTCCATCCTCATCCGGGATACAACCGTACCAGATTTTTGTAATTTCTAATAAAGAAGTAAAAGAAAAATTAAGAGCAGTAGCTTTCGATCAAAGCCAGATTACAGACGCTTCTCACGTATTGGTTTTCGCAGCCTGGGACGGTTATTCACTAGAAAAAATCTCAACTGTATTTGACAGAACACTTGCCGAAAGAGGATTGCCTGCCAATACTATGGACGATTACAAAAATTCACTTTGGGGAATGTATGAGCCACTTGGTCAGGAATGGCATGCCAATCACGCTGCAAGACAAGCTTATATTTCTTTCGGTATAGCACTTGCTGCTGCTGCAGAACAAGAAGTAGACGCAACACCAATGGAAGGTTTTGTTCCTGCAGAAGTTGATAAACTCTTAGGTCTAAATGAACTTGGTCTTAAAAGTGCCGTAATACTAACGCTTGGTTACAGAGATGAAGCGAATGACTGGTTGGTTAATATGAAAAAAGTGAGAACTCCTAAAAGCGAGTTTATAACGGAAATTAAATAAAGAAAATCATATCCTCATTTAAGAGACTATTTCGCAAGTGAAATAGTCTCTTTTTTTATTTGTACTAACGAGATATCTCTTAAAATTCCAATTTTTTAGATTCCAAATTCCAAAGTGTGGATCAATAAACGGAACGGGGTATTTTAGCAGGCGATATTCTATACATTTTGTCACTCTGAGCGGAGTTAGCCTTGACTTTAATTATATAACTAAAACCCAAATCTGACAGGTTTTTGAAACCTGTCAGATTTAAATTCGGAAAAACGGAGAAACTTTATGAAGTAAATTCTATAAACTGAGGGTACTTCACCACAAACTATGTCATTTCGAGCGAAGTCGAGAAATCGCACAAGGACCTCCACAACAGAAAGACATTCAGTTTGTCATTTCGAGCGAAGTCGAGAAATCACACAAGGAACTCCACAACAGAAAGACATTCAGTTTGTCATCCTGAGGAACGAAGGATCTACGTTTGCTGAATCGATAGTGCTGAGCTTCACTTTACGGAATTACTTGTGAAGATACTTCGTTCCTCAGTATGACAAAATTGGGGAAAATGGAAACGGAGCCACCTTGTGTGATTTCTCGTACCTCGAAATGACAAGGAAAACTCAACAGCTAACAGATTACAAATCACATTTCACATCTCACATTTCGCAAACTACATCTTAATTATAATAAACTCAGAACGTCTATTTTGCTGATGTTGTTCTTCTGTACAAGGAACGCCATTTTTGCAATTGTTGATTAGTTTTGTTTCACCGTAACCAATGGCGCTTTCTATTCGTTCAGCGGTTATGCCTTGCGAAATGATATAATCTCTTGAGGATTTTGCTCTTTTGTCTGACAGTATAAGGTTATAATTGTCTCTGGCTCTGGAATCGGTGTGGGATTCGATTTTAATGACCATTTCCGGATATTCATTCATTAATAAAACGACTTTGTTTAATTCGATGGCGGCATCGTTTCTGATATTGGATTTGTCTAAGTCAAAGAAAATAATCCCGATTTTTATTTTTAAGATACCGTCTTCTTTAACAATCAGAGGTGATTTTATTCCTAAATCCACCACCGTTTCTCCGGAAGTGCCTTGTGTTAAAACCGGGAGTACAAGTGGCGTAAATCCTTGTTTGGACGCTTCAATTTTATAACTGGTGCTGCAGGCTACCGGAGTTTTAAATTGATATTCACCTAATTCCCCTGAAGTAGTTTCTTCCAACTTTTCTCCATTGGCCGCATATAAAGTCACGGTTGCATTTGCAATTTTTCCTTTTGTAATTTCATTAAAAACAAACCCTTTAATCTGCTGCTTACAAATAGGTGTTCTTTCGAAAGAATAGATATCATCATCGCCTTTACCGGATTTTCTGTTGGAAGACACAAAACCCAAATTAGTTTCTTCGTTAACGATATAAGCAAAATCGTCCAGATTGCTGTTTAAGGGTGCTCCAAGATTAACCGGCTTTTCAAAAAGACCGTCTTTTATTGGACTTTCAAAAACATCAAGTCCGCCTAAGCCTAAATGTCCATCGCTGGCAAAATACAAGGTTTTATCTGTAATAAACGGAAACATTTCACGTCCTCTGGTGTTGATTTTATCGCCTACATTTTTGGGTTGCGAAAATTTATTATCTCCCAAAATATCTACTACAAAAATATCTGTAGAACCAATTGTTCCGGGCATATCTGACACAAAATAAAGTTGCTTTCCGTCCTTGCTTACACTCGGCTGTCCAACTGAATATTCATCACTGTTAAAAGGAAGTTCCTGTATGTTTTCCCAGCTCGTTTTGTCATCTTTGGTCACCGCTGTAGCAGAATATAGTTTTAGATTATTCCTGCCTTTTCCATCTCTTCCGAGTTTTCCATTGTAATTATTTCGGGTGAAATAAATGGTGTTTTCGTCGGGCGAAAAAGCAACACAGGCTTCATGATATTTACTATAAAGTGCATTTGAAAATCTTCTGACATGGCTCACATCAGATTGCGACGGACTAATTTTCCCCAACTGAAGACTTAAAAACGGCTGATCGTTCCAGGCATATCTTCTTGTGGCCGCATAAGAGGAATCTATAGATGTAGCATAAATAAGCTGACCTTTGTAAAACATAGGTCCAAAATCAGAATAAGAAGAATTAATCGCTAAATTTTGAAGGGTGAACTGGGGTTCGAGATTCATAATTTTTTCGATTGTATTTTCCTGCAGCGAGAAATTTTGCTTTCTGGCATCTGATGCTTCTGCTTTTTTACTGAAATTCTTCAACCACTTTTTAGCCAATTCATAATTTTGAATTCCTTCTAAAGTCTGGGCGTAACGAAAAAGATATTCTGCCGAAACCTCATTCGGATATTCCGCGATCAGCAATTGGTATTTTTCGTTTGCCTGCTGCATATCGGTATTAAAATAATACGAATCTCCTGCCCTTTGAAGGGTTTCCATAGAACGATCGCCTCCTTTTATGGCGTATTCATAAGCTTTGGCGGCTTCTAAATACCACATTTTATCAAAAAGAGCATCAGCAGTTTTGTTTTTGGTCTGCGAAAAGCCGGCCATCACTATAAATAATCCGATTAGCGTAATTATTTTTTTCATAACTCTTTAGTTTAAAAAAATCTTGGCGATTTTAGTCCTTTCTCTTTTGATTTTAACTCAAAGCGCAACATGATCTCATGACTTCCCGACGAAAATTTCTGCAGTTCAGTAGTCGTATAATCATAGGTATATCCAATTAAAAACTGAGGTGTAATCTGGAAACCTGCCAATGCACTAAAGGAATCTCCTGTACGATAAGAGGCTCCCAATCTAAATTTATCATTAAACATAAAATTGGCCGATAAATCTACAATCACTGGTGCACCCGACACATACTTGGTTAAAAAAGCAGGTTTGAATTTGACACTCGGGCTAAGGTCAAAAACCCATCCTCCTATTAAAAACAAATGCATGCGCTCGTCTGCCAAACCTTCCTGAACCTCATCGTAGCGTTCGTCTGTTAGAAAATTAGGTACCGATAATCCTAAATAACTTTTTTCGCTGTGCAGATAAATCCCGGCACCAACAACAGGCAAAAACTTATTCTGAATGTTTTGCTGAAATTGAACGTCATTATCTTTAAAAGAACCTTTAGACCAGTCAATATTAATTACTCTTCCTCCCCCTTTTACCCCAAAGGAAAGCTTGTAGGTATCGGATGCTTTTATTGAATAAGAGAAATTCAAATCAACGTATTGTTCTTCTGACGGACCTATTTCATCATTTACGATTGATAATCCCAGTCCGACATTTTTCCCGACGGGAGAATCCAGTGTAAAGGATTGCGTGTTCGGAGCTCCTTCCAGCCCGACCCACTGCGTTCTGTAGATCCCTGTAATTGTCAAATGCCCCGCAGATCCTGCATACGCAGAGTTCACACTCAATGTATTGTACATATATTGTGTGTATTGCGGATCTTGCTGCCCATACATAAAGTTTGCAATAAACAGCATTAGTATAGCGATAATTTGGTTATATCTTCTGACCATTGTTCAATGTTATTAGCAATTTACTATTCCGTTTACTTACTACTTATCGTTTTAAATACAACCAGCCTGATGTTTTTGGCGTTCCGTCTCCCAGATCCAGAATATAGAAATAGGTTCCGACCGGTAGTAATTTTGAAGATCCGTCGGCAGTTCCGTCCCAGGTATTTTTATATCCCTGTTGTGTATAAATCAAATTCCCCCATCTATTGTAAATTTCAAGTACATTGTTAGGATAGTTGGCGATACAATCTATATAGAATACATCGTTGACACCATCGTCATTAGGAGAAAACTCATTGTGGATTTTTAAACAGGCCGGTTCAATCGTAGCACTGCTTTGATTGTTGGAAGCATTCGTATCTATTTGATCTAAGGCTACTAATTTTGCTGTGTTTAAATAGTCTTTAACGTCACGTACTTTTACTTTTAAGGTTAAAGTCTGAACTGAATTAACATCAACAGCAGGTATTTTCCAGATTCCGGTTCCGGCATCAAAAGTTCCTGAACTTGTTGACGACGATACAAATTGATAGCCTGTAGGTAAAATATCCTGTACTTCTAGATTTGTTGCTTTTAGACTTCCAATGTTATCTGCTGTAATCGTAAAATTGATTAACGCATCAATTGGAGGATCTGTTGCATCGACCGTTTTTATAATCGCGATATCGGTTTTTGGCGATTCGATAAAGGCATTGTCTTCATCGTCTTCACTTTGATCTCCATCGTCATTATCAGGTGTACTGTTTGGATCAAATTGATCACTGGCTGTAACCTGCGCTGTATTTACATAATCGGAATCTTTTAGACCGTTTGGTGTTTCAACTGTTGCCTGAAACGTTAAGGTCAAGCCACTCAGTGGAATTTGCAAATTAGACCAGGTGATTCTAAATCCGCTGTAGATACCTCCACCGGTGATATTAGTAATGTTACTATACCCTATTGGCAGTAAATCTTCGACGGCAACGCCGGTTGCCACTACCGGACCTGCATTATTAACCTGAACTGTAAAGGTTACAACTTCATTAACATTCGCTTTTACATTACTAACCATTTTTTCTAAACTCAGATTCGCCAATTGTACATCTACCAGGATGCTGTCATAATCGTCTTCTGTTGTAACACCATTATTCGGTGTACTATCAGGATCCGGTAATGCGCTTGCTGTAACTTCTGTGATGTTTAAATATTCGTTTGCAGCTCCTGTCGCAGGTTTAACGGTAGCATTAATTAATAAAATCTGCTCGTTGCCATTGAGAATTGATCCTACATTCCATCTTCCGTCTGCGAAGGTGTAGGTTCCGCTTGTTGCACTGTGCATCATATAAGCAAATCCGGAAGGAAGCAGGTCTTTTACTTCAACGCCTATCGCATTTCCTGGTCCGTCATTTTTGACTTTAACCTGGAATGTAACGATATCCCCCACATTTGGTTTTTGATTTCCGATAATTGTTTTTTCTATAGATAAATCTGCCATCACAATAATTGGCGTTACCGATATACTGTCGTAATCGTCTTCTGTCGTGATACCATTATTTGGTGTACTGTCAGGGTCAAAATCGTCTGCTGCTGTAACTTCTGTAATGTTCAAGTATTCATCAACTGTACCTGTCGGAGCATTAACCAAAACATTTATCAGCAAGGTTTGACTACTGTTTGGAAGTACAATCCCCGGATTCCAAATACCTGTCGTTCTATTGTACGAACCGGAACTTGCATTGTAGAAAACAAAGGTATACCCAGCAGGTAACAGGTCTTTTACTTCAACACCCGTAGCAATGTTTGGTCCTGAATTCATCAATGTAATTTGGAATGTAATCTGAGAGCCTACTAAAGGAGTCAGCATATCATCTACTACCAATTTTTCAAGTGACAAATCGGCAATAGTATTAACCGGAGTCAGAATCACAGAACTTATATCGTCTTCTGTTACCACTCCATTGTTTGGCGTACTGTTAGGATCCGGCAAATCTGAAGAAAATACTTCGGCTGTATTGCGGTAGTCTCCTGTAGTATTTACGATTGCAGTTATCAATAAAGTTTCTGAAGCTCCATTGGCAATTGCTCCAACATCCCAAATTCCGGTTACTTCGTTATAAACTCCAGCAGTAGAACTAAATACAACATAGGTATAACCGCTCGGTAGCTTGTCTGTCACCTGTACTTTTCCAGCCCCTTGTGGTCCTTTATTGTTTACTGTAATCTGAAAGGTTACTGAGGTTCCATATGCCGGACTGGTATTACCGCCTATCAATGTTTTGGTCAATGCTAAATCGGCAGCTAAACTTGTTGGCGTTACCGTTACACTTCCATAATCGTCTTCTGTTGCAATTCCGTTATTTGGTGTACTATCAGGATCCGGTAAACTACTTGCCGTAACTTCGGCAATGTTGAGGTAATCACCTGTTGCATTTACTGTTCCGCTTACCGTTAAGGTTTCTGATTTACCGTTTATTAAGCCTCCAACATTCCAAACTCCGGTAGTCGCATCGTATGTTCCTGTAGAAATACTCGAACGCGTATAGGTAAATCCGGCTGGAAGTTTATCCCCTACCTGAACTCCCGTCACATCTTGTGGACCACTATTGGTTACTATTACTTCAAAAGTAACTTCTGAACCAACTAGTGCTGTTGTATTTCCTCCAACAATTGTTTTAGTCAACGATAAATCGGCAGCTAAACTTGTTGGCGTTACGGTTACGCTTCCGTAATCATCTTCTGTTGCATCACCATTATTTGGTGTACTGTCAGGATCAGGTAAACTGCTGGCGGTAACCTCAGCGATATTAAGATAATCACCTGTTGCATTTACTGTTCCACTTACCGTTAAGGTTTCGGATTTGCCGTTTATTAATCCTCCAACATTCCAAATTCCGGTAGTCGCATCGTATGTTCCTGTTGAAATACTCGAACGCGTATAGGTAAATCCGGTTGGAAGTTTATCCCCTACCTGAACTCCCGTCACATCTTGTGGACCACTATTAGTCACTATTACTTCAAAAGTAACTTCTGAACCCACCAGTGCTGTTGTATTTCCTCCAACAATCGTTTTGGTCAACGATAAATCGGCAGCTAAATTAGTTGGTGTTACCGTTACGCTTCCGTAATCGTCTTCTGTTGTAACTCCATTATTTGGTGTACTATCCGGATCCGGTAAACTACTTGCGGTAACTTCGGCAATGTTGAGGTAATCCCCTGTTGCATTTACTGTTCCGCTTACTGTTAAGGTTTCTGATTTGCCGTTTATTAAGCCTCCCACATTCCAGATTCCTGTAGTCGCATCGTATGTTCCTGTAGAAATACTGGAACGCGTATAGGTAAATCCGGTTGGAAGTTTATCCGTTACCTGAACTCCCGTTACATCTTGCGGACCACTATTGGTTACTATCACTTCAAAAGTAACTTCTGAACCAACCAGTGCTGTTGTATTTCCTCCAACTATGGTTTTAGTCAACGATAAATCGGCAGCTAAACTTGTTGGTGTTACCGTTACGCTTCCATAATCGTCTTCTGTTACAATTCCATTATTTGGTGTACTATCAGGATCAGGTAAACTACTTGCAGTAACTTCGGCAATGTTGAGGTAATCCCCTGTTGCATTTACTGTTCCGCTTACCGTTAAGGTTTCTGATTTTCCGTTTATTAATCCTCCAACATTCCAAACTCCGGTAGTGGCGTCATATGTTCCTGTTGAAATACTCGAACGCGTATAAGTAAACCCTGTTGGAAGTTTATCCCCTACCTGAACTCCCGTCACATCTTGTGGGCCACTATTGGTTACTATCACTTCAAAAGTAACTTCTGAACCAACTAGTGCTGTTGTATTTCCTCCAACAATTGTTTTGGTCAACGATAAATCGGCAGCTAAACTTATTGGCGTTACGGTTACACTTCCGTAATCGTCTTCTGTTGCGTCACCATTATTTGGTGTACTGTCAGGATCAGGTAAACTGCTGGCGGTAACCTCGGCGATATTAAGATAATCCCCTGTTGCATTTACTGTTCCACTTACCGTTAAAGTTTCGGATTTACCGTTTATTAAGCCTCCAACATTCCAAACTCCGGTCGTCGCATCGTATGTTCCTGTAGAAATACTCGAACGCGTATAAGTAAATCCAGTTGGAAGTTTATCCCCTACCTGAACTCCGGTCACATCTTGTGGACCACTATTGGTTACTATCACTTCAAAAGTAACTTCTGAACCCACCAATGCTGTGGTATTTCCTCCAACAATCGTTTTGGTTAACGATAAATCGGCAGCTAAACTAGTTGGCATTACCGTTACACTTCCGTAATCGTCTTCTGTTGCGTCACCATTATTTGGTGTACTGTCAGGATCCGGTAAGCTGCTTGCGGTAACTTCAGCAATATTAAGGTAATCACCTGTAGCATTTACTGTTCCGCTTACCGTTAAGGTTTCGGATTTGCCGTTTATTAAACCTCCAATATTCCAGATTCCGGTAGTCGCATCATAGGTTCCTGTTGAAATACTCGAACGCGTATAGGTAAATCCAGTTGGAAGTTTATCCCCTACCTGAACTCCCGTTACATCTTGTGGACCACTATTGGTTACTATCACTTCAAAAGTAACTTCTGAACCCACCAATGCTGTGGTATTTCCTCCAACAATTGTTTTGGTTAACGATAAATCGGCAGCTAAACTTGTTGGCGTTACCGTCACGCTTCCGTAATCGTCTTCTGTTGCGTCACCATTATTTGGTGTACTATCTGGATCAGGTAAACTACTTGCGGTAACTTCAGCTATGTTGAGGTAATCACCTGTTGCATTTACTGTTCCGCTTACCGTTAAGGTTTCGGATTTACCGTTGATTAAGCCTCCAACATTCCAAATTCCCGTAGTCGCATCGTATGTTCCTGTTGAAATACTGGAACGCGTATAAGTAAATCCGGTTGGAAGTTTATCCCCTACCTGAACTCCCGTTACATCTTGCGGACCACTATTGGTTACTATTACTTCAAAAGTAACTTCTGAACCAACTAGTGCTGTGGTATTTCCTCCAACAATCGTTTTGGTTAACGATAAATCGGCAACACCTGAAACCGGTGTTACGACAACATTTGCATAATCATCTTCTGTTATATCACCATTATTTGGTGTACTGTCAGGATCTGGTAAGCTGCTGGCGGTAACTTCGGCAACATTAGTATAATTACCTGTTGCATTTACGGTTGCTGTTATAGTTAAAGTTTGCGATTGTCCATTTGGCAATCCTCCAACATTCCATACTCCGTTACCGGCATTGTAAGTCCCTGCAGAAGGAGTTGCGCTAGCAAAAGTGTAACCTGTAGGAAGCGATTCCGTAACCTGAACTCCTGTTGCATCCTGAGGCCCGCTATTGGTTACCACTATTTCAAAAGAAACCTGCGAACCAAATAATGGCGAAGTATTTCCTCCTACAATTGTTTTTGCTAAAGATAAATCGGCCCTTGCAGCAACCGGAATTATAGTAACACTTCCGTAATCGTCTTCTGTTACAACTCCGTTATTCGGTGTACTGTCTGGATCGGGTAAACTGCTTGCGGTTACTTCAGCAATATTAAGATAATCGCCTGCTGCATTTACCGTTGCGGTAATTACTAATGTTTCCGATTGTCCGTTTGGCAGACCTCCTATGTTCCAGAATCCGGTAGTCGCATCATAAGTCCCTGCTGAAGGGGTTGCATTGGCATAAGTATAACCAGTAGGAAGTTTATCCGTTACCTGAACTCCCGTAACATCTTGTGGACCTCCATTAGTCACTATTACTTCGAATGAAATTTGTGAGCCTACTAATGGTGTTGTGTTCCCTCCTACAATTGTTTTGGTTAAAGAAAGATCGGCAACCGTAGCAATTGGCGTTATCGTAACACTTCCATAATCGTCTTCTGTTACGTTACCATTATTTGGTGTACTGTCAGGGTCCGGTAAACTACTTGCCGTCACTTCAGCGATATTAAGGTAATCCCCTGTTGCGTTTACAGTTGCTGTTATTGTTAAAGTTTGCGATTGTCCGTTTGGCAAACCTCCAATATTCCATAATCCGTTGGTAGGATTATAAGTACCTGCCGAAAGAGTTGAACTGACATACATATAACCGGTAGGAAGTTTATCAACAACCTGAACTCCGGTTGTGTCCTGAGGTCCGTCATTGGTCACTATTACTTCGAATGAAATTTGTGAGCCTACTAATGGTGTTGTATTTCCTCCGACAATTGTTTTGGTTAAAGAAAGATCGGCAACCGTAGCAATTGGCGTTATCGTAACACTTCCATAATCGTCTTCTGTTACAATTCCGTTATTTGGTGTACTATCAGGATCCGGCAAATCACTTGCGGTAACTTCAGCAATATTAAGATAATCACCTGTAGCATTTACGGTTGCGGTAATTACTAATGTTTCTGATTCTCCTTTTGGCAATCCACCAATATCCCAAACTCCGCTACTGGCATCATAGGTACCTGCTGAGGTGTTCGAAATCGCATACGTATAACCCGTCGGAAGTTTATCGGTAACCTGAACTCCGGTCGCATCTTGTGGGCCTCCGTTGGTTACTATTACTTCGAATGAGATTTGTGAACCTACTAATGGTGTTGTATTTCCTCCGACAATTGTTTTGGTTAGAGATAAGTCGGCGGCAAGTGAAACTGGTGCCACAATTGCGGTGTCATAATCATCTTCTGTTGTTACGCCATTATTTGGTGTACTATCAATATCGGGCTGATCACATGCTGTTACTTCCGCAATGTTAAGATAATCGCCTGTAGCATTTACATTTACCGTCAATAGTAAAATTTCTGTTGTTCCGGGATTAACTACTCCAACATCCCAAACTCCTGTAGTATCATTGTAAGTACCGGAAGTCGAGCTAAATAAAACATAACTATATCCTGTTGGAATTTTGTCTTTTACCTGAACACCGGTAGCCGTATTTAGACTGCTATTGTTTACTCTGATTTCAAAAGAAATCTGAGAGCCTACCAGTGGCGTTAAAGTATTATTCACTACTGTTTTGGTTAAGGACAAATCTACCATATTAGGCAAAATGGTAATCGTTGCGGCAGATTCATCATCTTCGCTTTGATCTCCATCATCATTATTTGGTGTACTGTCGGGATCCGGAAGATCACTCTTCGTAACCTCAGCTGTATTTACATAAGTCCCTGTTGCATTTGCTGTTGCATCAAAAGTAAGATTCAAAGCTCCGCCATTCGCTAAGCTTAAATTTTGCCAAAGCAAAGTACTGCTGGCGGCATCATAAGTACCTCCATTTGATACGGATCCTGAAACCAGTGTATATCCATTTGGAAGGTAATCTTTAATGTCAACTCCCGTCGCATTTCCCGGTCCTTTGTTAGTAAGAGCCAAGGTAAAGGTTACCACTCCACCTACTGTCACACTTGTTGGAGCGACTGTTTTTTCTAATTCTAAATCAGCATTTTGCAAGGTAACTGTCGCATCATCCTGATCGTCTTCTGTAGTAACATTATTATTTGGTGTACTGTCAGGATCGTTTTGATCGGATGTTATCACTTGCGCTGTATTTTGATAGCCATTTGCAACAGTCGTTGTTTTTACGGTTGCTGTAATGGTTAAGGTGGCGGAATTTCCATTGTTTAAAGTTCCGACAGTCCAGATTCCTGTAGCACCATTGTAAGCTCCTGCTCCGGTATCGCTCACATAAGTATACCCGACAGGCAGTTGATCTCTAACCGAAACATTGGTTGCATTATTTGGTCCGGAATTGGTTACTACTACCGTGAAAACCACATTATCTCCAATACTCACAATAGTTGGTACTACCGTTTTTTGCAATGATAAATCGGCTGATTCTATTACAACCGTAGCATCATCCTGATCGTCTTCGGTTGGAATATTATTGTTTGGTGTACTATCAGGATCGGGAAGATCACTCTTGGTAACTTCCGCTGTATTTACATAAGTTCCTGTTGCATTAACCGTTGCATCAAAAGTAAGATTCAATGCTCCACCATTAGTTAAGCTTAAATTTTGCCAAAGCAAAGTACTGCTGGCGGCATCGTAAGTACCACCATTTGATGCGGATCCTGCAACCAGTGTGTAACCATTTGGAAGATAATCTTTAATCTCAACTCCCGTCGCATTCCCTGGCCCATTATTAGTAAGAGCTAATGTAAAGGTTACCACTCCTCCGGCTGTAGTACTAATTGGAGAAACCGTTTTTGCTAATTCTAAATCGGCAACTTGTAAGGTAACCGTAGCATCATCCTGATCGTCTTCGGTTGGAACATTATTATTCGGTGTACTATCCGGATCATTTTGATCGGATGTTATAACTTGTGCGATATTTTGATAACCATTTACAACAGTCGTTGTTTTTACGGTTGCTGTAATGGTTAAGGTGGCGGAATTTCCATTATTTAAATTTCCGACAGTCCAGATTCCTGTAGCATCATTATAAGCTCCTGCTCCGGTATCACTCACATAAGTATACCCAACAGGCAGTTGATCTCTAACCGAAACATTCGTTGCATTATTTGGTCCGGAATTGGTTACTACTACTGTGAAAACCACATTATCTCCAATACTCACAATAGTTGGTACTACCGTTTTTTGTAACGATAAATCGGCTGATTCTATTACAATCGTAGCATCATCCTGATCGTCCTCAGTTGGAATATTATTGTTTGGCGTACTATCAGGATCGGGAAGATCACTTTTTGTAACTTCCGCTGTATTTACATAAGTTCCTGTTGCATTAACCGTTGCATCAAAAGTAAGATTCAATGCTCCTCCATTCGCTAAGCTTAAATTTTGCCAAAGCAAAGTACTGCTGGCGGCATCGTAAGTACCACCATTTGATACGGATCCTGAAACCAGCGTGTAGCCATTTGGAAGATAATCTTTAATCTCAACTCCTGTAGCATTCCCCGGTCCATTATTAGTAAGAGCCAAGGTAAAGGTTACCACTCCTCCGGCTGTAGTACTAATTGGGGAAACCGTTTTGTCTAATTCTAAATCAGCATTTTGCAAGGTAACTGTCGCATCATCCTGATCGTCTTCAGTTGGAACATTATTATTCGGTGTACTGTCCGGATCATTTTGATCGGATGTTATCACTTGTGCTGTATTTTGATATCCATTTACAACAGTCGTTACTTTTACGGTGGCTGTAATGGTTAAGGTGGCGGAATTTCCGTTATTTAAAGTTCCGACAGTCCAGATTCCTGTAGCATCATTGTAAGCTCCTGCTCCGGTATCACTAACATACGTGTATCCAACAGGCAATTGATCTCTAACTGAAACATTGGTTGCATTATTTGGACCTGAATTGGACACCACTACCGTGAAAACAACATTATCTCCAATACTTACCAATGTTGGCACTACTGATTTTTGCAAGGATAAATCTGCTGATTGTATTGAAATTGTAGCATCGTCCTGATCGTCTTCGGTCGGAATATTATTATTTGGTGTACTGTCAATATCAAACTGATTACAAGCAACAATCTCAGCCGAATTTACATAATTTCCTGTTGCATTTACTGTAGCTTTAAAAGTAAGATCTAAGAGTGCTCCTAGTGTAACATTCAGATTAGACCAGCTTATAGAAGAATCCCCTATATTATATACTCCCCCATTGCTAACAGAACCGGGAACTATGGTATACCCGTCAGGTAAAAGGTCTTTTACGCCTACACCTGTAGCATCTACGGTTCCTCCTGTACTAGGGTTATTAAAAACACTTATAATAAAAGTTACCTCGCTACCCACATTTACGTTGTTTGGGGTAACTGATTTTATCAATTCCAAATCGGTGTTTGCAATTATAGTAATACTGACCTGATCCGTTGCAACAGCGCAAGGGCCGTTTGTAACACGCCACTCAAAAACGGTCGTCCCTACATCTAATCCAGACACCGCTGTTGTTGGAGAAGTTACATCGCTAAAGACCACCGAAGAAGTTCCTGAAACCTTAACCCATTGTCCTTGCCCAACTGTAGGCGGAGTTGCTCCCAACGTTACAGGAGCAAACTGAGGTAAAGTCTGATCAGGACCAGCATTGGCATTAATAGGTTGTTCATAAATCTCAATACGCATTGTATCTGAAGAAGAGCAGCCGTCATTATTTGCTGTCGCTGCCGTCCAGGTAAACTCGTAAACCCCTGTTGTTAAACCAAAAACAAGAGTTGCAGGATCATTTGGTGACGCAATATTTGCCAGAGTTCCCAGAGTTTGCGTCCAGGTTCCTACACCTTGCGTCAGAGGAACTGCAGCCAGATTGGTCTGAGTCACCGCACATAATTCCTTATCCGGTCCTGCATTTGCAATAGATGGAGGCACATCATTAAAAATAACAGAAACCTGATCTACAGAAGGCTGACATGTTGATGGATTGGTAAATGGTCCGTTTGTCACAGTCCAAGTTAATATGTAAGTTCCTAAAGTTGTAACATTTGATAAAGTTGTCTGTGGATTATTCGGGCTGTCAATAACCGCCTGTCCTCCTGACGGATCATCAGCCGGTATTGCAAAAGACCATCTTCCAATTCCTGCTGTAGGTGCAACGGCATTGGTTGTATAAGTTCGTTGACAAGCAACTGTATCGTCAGGACCTGCGTCGGCCTGACTTGGAGCCTGGAATACATTAATACGAACGATATCGGATAAATCTCTACAGCTTCCTCCTCCGCCCGGGCTTCCGTTTGAATTTTTAAATACCCATTTTAAGATGTATAATCCGGGTACTGTCAGACCCGTAACTTGTGTCCCCGGATCATTAATATCGGTAATATTAGCCACACTTGTGCCGGGTTGTAATACCCATTCCCATTCTGAAGTAGCTACGTCTATTGGTTTTGTGTTTCCATTTAAAGTTATTATGCCCCCAACATCGGTCGTACATATCGTTTGATCGGGACCTGCATCCGGCTGAACACTTGCCCCGCTGTTTACGGTAACGGTTACAGTATCTGAATTTCCCGGACAAGTATTTCCTGATGTAAAACTATAGGTACTGGTAGTATAAGTAAAGACATAGGTATTTCCCGGAACCACTGTTGCATTGGCCACGTAACTGTTTGATGGTGATTGCGTAATAGTAACCCCTACCGGATTACCACTTGTTAAGGTCCAGGTTCCTGTGGAATTTTCTGATCCGATCAACTGTACACTTGATACATCACAATAGGTGGCATCAGATCCTGCCGAAGCCGGAGCTGCAACTTCTATAATAACATCATCAAATGATATCGGACATAAAAAGTTTTCCGTACTTGTTACCTTCCATCTAAAAACGTATTTTCCTTCTACCAGATTATTAATTACCGTATTAGGATCCATTGGATCAACAATCAAGGGTATGTTGGGTGCTCCTGCTAAAAGCGACCATTCACCCCCTTCAAAAAACTCATTATAAGAACTTCCTGCCATCGTTGCTGAAGTTCCATTGCAAATTTCCTGATCAGGACCTGCATTTGCAACTTGCGGTGGTACACCAAGTAAGATTCGAACATCGTCTGATGCTGTTGAACAAGAACCTGCAGTTACCGTCCAACGAAAAACATAAGGCCCGCTGCTCTCAAATGTAAATACAGCATTTGGATCTGTTACATTACTAATTGTATAATCACCAAAACCGGAAACTCTTGACCATACCCCAACAGCCCCACTGGACAAAGTTGCAGCCATGGTTACGGTTGTACCACAAACACTTTGATCAGGACCGGCTCCTGCTGTTGCCGGATTTTCAGCAACGGTTACTTCTACTGAATCTGAAGAATTGCCGCAAGAACCACCGGTTAAAGTAATCGTCCAGATAAATTTATAAAAATCATCACCGGGAATTGTAACAGCTGTCTGAGGGTCATGATTATCGGCAAAAACTACTCCTGCGCTTGGATTAACAGTCCATGTACCCTGCTCACCAACTGCGGGCGTATTGGCATTTAAATTTATTGTGGTTGTATTAGTCGGATAACAAGCATCAGTACCCGCCATAGCCACAGTACCCGCCATATCTACAGAAGTTAATACTGATATGTCATCTGAAATTGGCGTACTACAACCACTTGTTCCCGGATGCAAATAACCTATGGTCCATCGCAATACATTTGTCCCTCCTGCCGTTAAAAAACCGGTTGCCATAGTAGTAGGATTACTTGAATCTGCAAAAACAATAACATCGGGGCCGGAAACCTGAGACCATATTCCATATTCTCCCGATGCGGGAATGCTACCATTCATAGTAAGCTGTGAATTTATACACGCACCTTGATCCGGTCCTGCACTCACTGTTGAAAGTATACCGCTTGAAACATAAACAGTCACGTTATCAGTAGAAAAAGGACATCTTGAGCCTCCTCCTTTTGTAATATATTGAAATTCATACGTTCCCGGAATTAAACCGGTCGCCATGGTATTCTGAGCCGTATGGTCTACTATATTTGCCTCGTTTGGACCACTTAATTGTGTCCAATAACTAGTTCCTTCTGCCGTTGTACCAACCCCTTCCAAAGGTGCTGCTGTCATACCGCAATTTAAACTCACATCAGATCCCGCATTTGAAGGTGTAGCCTGTGCAGATACGATAACCGCTATACTATCAAAACCATAATCACAACCTACGGGTAAATTTCCATCTTCTGTTCTGGCAAATTGCAGTGAATAAGTACCCGGTACTGTTAAATCCGGCAAAGTCACACTGGTCTCTCCAATTTGTAAAGGAGCCGTCGGAAATGGACCAAGCGGAGAACCAATCGGACCATCTAAAATTCTATATCGATTATAGCCTGTTCCTGTTACCACAATAGGTATCGTAAATTGAGTTTGCTCACAATTTCCATAAAGATCTTCTCCACCATTTACGGAGATGGTTCGCGTCGACTCTTTATATTCTACCACATAATCTTTTGTAAAAACACAGCCTGTATTAGAGTTTGTTAAAGTGTATCGAAAAGTATAAGGATCTCCTGCATCCGAAATATTTGTCACTAAAGTTGTTGGACTTGCAGGCGATTGTATAGATCCCGGAGGTAATGTTGTACCACCAATTTGTGTCCATAAAACCGTTTCACCGGCATACAAAGGCGCCGGTGCAGAAAGTGTCACCTGATTAATGGTAGGATCACAAAAATAAATACGTTCTGTACCTCCCGGAAGTACGGTTACGTCTTGTGTAGCAGCTGGCACTGTAATAGTTACTTCGTCGCTGCCCGATGCACAAGGTCCTACAACCGTCCATCTTAAAACATAAGTTCCTTCCTGTAAATTAGAAACATTGGTTGAACTCGAATTTGGGTTTCCAATTATTGGTGTGTTGGGTCCACTGACAAAGGTCCAGGTTCCCATTTGACCATTTAATCCGCAACCTCCGAAAGAACCATTTAAATTCACATTTTGCGTAGTCGTATAACAATTCGTCAGTGTAATATCTGATCCTGCGCTAACTGGTGTAACCCCTCCATAATTGGTAACAGTTATGGAAGAAGAAGAAGAACAAAATTTTCCGGGAGAATATTCCGGTCCTGTAATTACCCAGGTCAATGTACTCACACCGCAACTCGTTGTTGGCAGTGTTAAAGTTGTAGTAGCCGATGTTGGAAAATTCATAACAACACCTGCATTATTTGCTCCCGTTATTTCCCAATGCCCGGTTTCTCCCGGGTTTTGAGGGGCATTCCCTGAAATAGCAATGCTTCCTGTGGAATTAGGACACGAAGCGATATTGGCTCCGGCATTGGCTACCGTAATTGGTACGACAATAACTGTTTTATCCTGAAAAGCCACAACACCGTCACCACAGATCGCCGAATAACGAAAAACATAGGTATTTCCACCAGTATATCCGGTTACTGTTGTTGTAGGTGAATTTGGAGATGTTATGGTAACAGACGGCCCGCCTATTTGTGTCCATTTTGCAGTACCAATAATTGGAGCCGGACTATTTCCTTGCAACATCATAGGATCTATGGCGCAAATAGTTTCATTGAGCACACCTGCATTAACCGTACAATTTTGAGCTTTTACGCTGATAAGATTGCCGAAAAATAAAATTAGGCTCCAAAAAATTATTCCTTTTCTGATAATTCTGTATCCAAAAAGTCTTGTTTGGTAATCTTGTTCCATATAGTATACTTATTTATAGTGGAAAAACTTTATTCAAACATTAATCAGATCATTCACAATTACAAAAATTGTAAACGTCTAACCTGGTAACATACATAAATTTAATTTTGACCTTAGTAATTCCTCATTGGGAATCAGAATTAATCCGTATCAAAAAAAGAGTAGGTTTAAAAATTTGGGAAGTATTTCATGCTGTTTATTTCATGCCAAAAACGGTCACTTCTGCTTTGCCATTTAAAAATCCTTTGGTGTCATACCAAAAATGAATGGCTTTAATTTTGCGTTTGCCTCCACGAAGATCAATTACTCTGCTTTCTCCTCCTTTGGCTATATTTTGTCTTAATTCAATATTTTCAGGTGCCCCGCTCTCATAATCTACGACCATTTTTTGCATGTTAAGCGGCGAATCTGTCACCTTAAGTTTTAATTTTCTAAAGGAATCCCGATGGGTCACATCAAGTTTGTCATGATCGGCATTGTGTGTAACCGATCTGCTGCCTATCACACGCCAGGAACCGACATTATTATTGTTTACAACATTATTATTTTTTCTTATCACTTTTTGAGCAGTTGTCAATTGAACTGCCAACAAAATCATACCTAAAACTAGTATCTTTTTCATAACATTTATTTTTTACTATTAATCACCTTGACTCAAGGTCAACATGTGGTTTCGATTTTTCTACTTCAATTTCTTCAAATTAACATAGGTGAAAACTGCCGTTATTTTAAACATATTGGCATCTACATTCGACGGATTCGAAAAAACGCCGGCATATGACATATTAATTCCCAAAGGGGGTATAATTTGATAACCAACTGTCGCACCACCGCCCAATGCATTTATTTTATTGTCTTGTTTAACACCGTCGTATTCTAATGCTCCTCCGTATTGGTATCTCAAATCTGCGCCGGCCCAGAATTTTTCTGTAAAATTATGAGTCAAGTGATTTTCGATAGCAAACAGCGGTTTTTGTTTGGTTTCTCTCGCCCGGGTTATAAAAGTAGGATCACTATTGGTCGTATACATTTGCACCGATGGGTAAACCTCTAACCACGTCACTCTTTTGGGATCCTTACTCAGATGAATATTCATCGGAAATCCCAATTCAAACGTAAATCGGTTACTCCCCAGATTCATCGCTTTATTTCTATCATAGGAACCGGAATACCAAGTTCTGAAATACCCCATCATCGAAAAAGTTTTATGCTGATACGCCACATATTCTTTAACATTCAGTGCGGGTTGATTTATTAATCCGTATTTAAATCCGATAAAACCATCCGCAAAACCTCCGGAACTTACGTCAATTGTTGACGGCAAATTGAGATTACTTAATGCGGCAGCATTTAAAGTTCCTGAAACATTACCCGGTACTGCATTTAACATAATCTGAGCAAAATTCCCACCCAAATTAAAATTATGAATCAGGGTAACAGGAAAAGCATTAATGGTAAGGTCTGCTCCATTAACCAAAATATTTGCAGGCGTTATATTCTGATTCAGATGCATCCATTTGGGTATTAAACCCGTTGCTCCTGTTGGTCCCCATAAAAGCATTCTCGCTCCGTCGCCTTGCGCAAAATTTTTGTTCGACAGTGTTACCAGTAAAACTAAAAATCCAAGTCTGATCTGTTTTATTACGATTTTCATTCTTTTATTTTTTTACGTATTTTATTGAGGTCTTACCGATTTTTCCGTTGAATGTAAAGGGTGCCTGATCAAAATAATCTAAAGAAACCGGAGAATCCAGATCCGTACCAATATCAAATGTTGCATTAGAAGTAAAATGAAGAGACATTGCGGCAGGAACAATACCTTGCCCTACTGCAGAACCATTTACTTTAAGTGTTACATTCATCGCACCTCCAATTTTATCCACCAATTTAGATTCAACTTCTATTTTAACTTTACCCGTTGGCAATTTATCTTTCGACTTCACTTTCGTGCGTTGTACTTCAAATAAATTAAACTCATAATTTAAGTATCCCTCTTTTACATAACAAGTTACTCCACCTGAAAAACCCGCAAGGGCATACAAAACGCCATTGGCATTTTCCGGAACTTCAACTTCTAAGGTTACTATATTGCTAACTTTTCCAAGTTTTGGAGCAGCCGATTCCGGCATTCCTTTTATTGGAGACTCAAAAGACCATTCTGTAAGTAGCGAAGCCGGCGCATCTTCAGGGTGATATAAGGCCGTGGACCACAATCCCCCGCCAATAGGCAAATTTTTATTTTTAGCTGATTCTGTTAAGAATAAAGCTTTCATAGATTCTAATTTTTTAGGCTCTTTTGTCGCCAAATCAACTGCCTGAGACCAATCTTCGTCTATATTATACAATTGCCAGGTATCTGTTAGTGGTGACCATTCTTTGATCCCTTTTGGAATTCCTCCTACCCACGGTTCTCTTGGTCCACGGGCACTTGCAAACCAACCATCTTGATAGATTCCACGACTGGCCATAATATCAAAAAACTGTGTATGATGGGTTCCGGGTGCTTTTGGATCGGTAAATGAGTAAACAATACTTACCCCGTCTAATCCATCTTGAGGAAATCCATTCACTACTTGTGGAGCCGGAATTTTATTAATTTCATAAATTGTTGGCACGATATCAACTACATGATGAAACTGTGGTCTTGGCGTACTATCATGTTTGATCCCTTTAGGCCACGAAATCGCCATCGGCTGACGAATCCCTCCAAAATAAGCTCCTTGTAATTTGGTTCCCTGATAGGGTGAACTGGTTGCCCAGGCCCAACCGGCATTAAACATATTATCTGTTTTTGGTCCGCCAAGCACCTCTAAGCCTCCTAGTTCATTTAAGGCCGCAATATGCTGTTCGATTTTGGTTGGAATTCCGTTTTGTGCTAATTGTTCACTAATTGTACCATTAAGTCCTTCTGAAGAGGAACCGTTATCCCCCCATATGTAAATAATAATGGTATTGTCCAGTTCTCCAAGTTTTTCAATTTCGTCAATAACCCTGCCTGCGTTATAATCTGCATGTTCTGCAAATCCGGCCCATAACTCCATCAATCGACGTTGAAATGGTTTTTCTGCCTCCGGTATACTTGCCCAAGAAGCCATAGACGTTGCGCGTGGAGTGAGCAGCGTATTTTGTGGAATCCAGCCGTTTTCTTTTTGACGTTTGAACACTCTTTCTCTGTAAGCATCCCAACCGTCATCAAATTTACCTTTGTATTTGTCTGCCCATTCTTTCATAACGTGATGAGGTCCATGAGCTGCTCCCGGCGCCCAATACAAAAAGAACGGTTTCTCCGGAGCATATGCTTTTTGCTCTTGCAACCAATGAATAGCATCATCAGCAATGTCTTCTGATAAATGATAATAATTATGTCCTCCGGATGTTTTCGGATGCTCGACATAAGAAGTATTTCTAACCAAAGTTGGCTCGTATTGTGAAGCTTCTCCCGCAAGAAAACCATAAAAATATTCAAATCCATAACCTGTTGGCCAATAATCAAAAGGGCCTTTTGATGTAATCTGCTCTTCCGGAGTATTATGCCATTTCCCAAAAGCGGCTGTATTATATCCATAGTCTTTTAAAACTTCTGCCATTGTCGCCGAACTTTTCGGAATTGTACCACTAAAACCATCAAAATCATTGGCAATAGCTGCAATCTGGCCGTTTCCTACACGAGTATGATTACGTCCCGTGAGCAAAGAAGCACGGGTTGGTGAACACATGGCCGTAGAATGAAAACGATTGTATGAAATTCCTGTTTTTGCAACTCTGCTTAATGTAGGGGTATTTACTTCCCCTCCGTAGGTTGATGTTGCTCCCGGTCCTGCATCATCCATTAAAATAATTAAAATATTTGGTGCATCAGCCGGCAGATGTTTGGGCTCAACTCTTTTTTTATAGGTCGAAGTCTCAATGGTAACTCCAGCTTGAGATCCGGACGGAGCAGGAGGAAACGGAAGTACGTCTTGTGCATTCACAAAAGTGCAGCATAAAATTGTCAGACAAAATAAAAAAAACGGTTTAAATACTTCTTTAACTCTCATAGTCTGCGGTTTATATTTTAAATAGATATCCTTTTTTATTAATTATTTAATGAGATCCACCTTTACCGAATTTATTTTTCCATTAAACGCAAAAGGAGCTTTATCAAAATAGCGTAACGAAACCGGTGAACCCAAATCAGTACCCACATCAAAAGTTTCATTGGCGCTAAAGGCTGCCGGAACCGTCATAGGTACTGTCCCACTAGCTGTTTCTGTGCCGTCAATTTTCATGGTAACTGTTGCCGGCGCTAATGGTTTTGCAAGGACGGTTGTAATTTCGATAGTATGTTTTCCTGCTTTTAATTTTTCTTTAGATTCCAAAGTTGTTCTTTGTATAAGCATCATATTGTACTCATAAACCACTTTACCGTTTTCCATAAAACAGGTCAACCCTCCTCCGGCTCCGGCTAAAGCGTACAATACTCCGTTTGCATTTTCCTGAATATCAATATCAACAAGTACTTTATTGCTCTTTTTACCTAAACCCGGTGCCGAGAACTCCGGCATTCTGGTACTGGTTTGGCTAAAAGTCCAACTCGTATTGGGAGACGTAATTACATCTTCCGGATGCAAACGCAACCAGATTCCGGCACCAATCGGGAAGTCTTTATTACTACCCGCCTGATCTAAAAATACTTTTTCCATCTCTTGCACTTTCTTCGGATTTTTAGCTGCTAAATCGTTGTGCTGTGTATAATCTTTCGTCAAATCATACAATTCCCAAACATCTTTTTTAGAATCCCATTCTGCTAACCCTTTTTGTGCCGGAATCCATGGATAAAGCGGTCCAAAAGTACAGGCGTACCAACCGTCTTTATAAATACCGCGGCTACCGTTGTTATCAAAAAACTGTGTTTTTGGAGCTGCTTTGGCTTTAGGATCATTAAAAGTATATTTCATACTGATTCCATCCAGAGGAATTTGGTCAAAACCATTTACCACTTTTGGAGGTGTAATACCAAGTACATCATACAATGTTGGCACTAAATCATTGACATGGTGAAATTGCGAACGAGGTGTTTTATCCGGTTTGATTCCTTTTGGCCAGCTGATGATCAGCGGGTTTCGGGTTCCTCCGAAATGGGACGCTACCAATTTGGTATTTTTAAAAGGTGTATTTCCTGCCCAAGCCCATCCGGCATTATACATATTATCGGTATGTGCGGTGCCTAATACATCCAGCCCGCCCAACTCTTTTAAAGTAGAAATTTGTTGTGCGATGGTATTCGGGATATTATTCTGAGCCAATAATTCGCTGATAGAGCCATTTTGACCTTCGGCACTACTACCGTTATCTCCCCATATATAAATAAAAATGGTATTTTCTTTTAAACCCATTTCATCAATCTTGTCATAAATACGACCTACCTGGCTATCACAGTGCTCTACAAAACCGGCAAAAATCTCCATCAAACGAGCCTGAAAAGGTCTTTCGCTTTCCGGAATACTCGCCCAGGAAGCCATTTTTTCGTTTCTTTCTGTGAGTTGTGCGTCTTTTGGAATCCAACCCATCGTTTTCTGACGTTTAAAAACCCGTTCTCTGTAGGCATCCCAGCCATCATCGAATTTACCTTTGTATTTATCGGCCCATTCCTTAAAAATATGATGAGGTCCATGACCAGCACCGGGAGCAAAGTATAAAAAGAAAGGTTCGTCCTGTGCAAAAGCTTTACGGTCTTCTAACCATTCGATCGCATTATCAGCCAAATCAACCGATAAGTGATAATTTTCTTTGTGTGGAGGTTCGATCGGCGTAAAATCATTGATCAATCGGGGTTCATATTGAGAGGTTTCGCCACCCAAAAACCCATAAAAATGCTGAAAACCATAATTAACCGGCCAGTAATCAAAAGGTCCCATTTTAGAGGTTTGATTCGCCGGAGTATTGTGCCATTTTCCAAAGGCTGAGGTTCTGTATCCGTAATTTTTTAATACCTCTGCTATTGTTGCTGCTTCTTTTGGAATAATTCCAGTATAACCGTCCCAATCTACTGCACGTTCGGCGATTGTACCGTTTCCAACGCGGGTGTGATTACGACCTGTTAAAAGAGAAGCTCTTGTTGGCGAGCATATAGAGGTAGTATGAAATTCATTGTAGGCAATGCCATTGTTGTATACTTTTGATAAGGTCGATGTATTTACTTCTCCTCCAAAAGTAGAAGGCAATCCAAAACCAACATCATCCATTAAAACAATTACAATATTGGGTGCATCTTTTGGTAAATGGCTTGGGTATTTTCTCCTTACGTGTTTGCTTTCTGCCAACGATTCTCCGGCTATACTTGCTGTAGGCGGTTCAGGAAATGGAAGAACACTGCCGTCAGAAGGTCTTACTTTAGGAGTTTGATTTTCCTGACAATGAACATTCAAACCAACAAAAACAAACGCAATGGAAAATAGTAATTTAATTTTCATATTCTATAATTTGGATTTTAGACCGATAAAAAATTTAAATCACTGACTTTAAAAAAAGGAGTTGACTTCTTTCAAAAAATGACTGTGTTTTTTTTTACGCCACTATTATCGTTAAAATTAAGTTATTTAACTTTTTTTTAGTTTTCATTTCTTTTTAAACAGGTTTCATTTTATAATATGAAACAAGAAAACAATACAAAGAGCCCGTATTTTTCCACATTTCTAAATAATGGTTCTACATTTTCGCCTTCTCTTTTCTTCTTAGCAGGTAAAGCCCAAAAGCTCAATTCGGATTGAATTGAGCTTTTGGGCTTCTCTTTTTTTATTTTTTTTATTAAAATGGCTATTCGTTAAGCCAAAAAATAATTTTACAAAATGCGTTTCAGTTATTATTTTTTAGAATCTATTTCCAGAGTTTAATCTTTTTTTGTGTCTACTTTCCTCTCACTTGATAACTCTTATCTGCCCTGAAAAAATAAACCGGATTGCTCTTTTCAATTCTTTATTTTTTGAAAGAAGATGTCCTTCAATTCAAAAGTCGCAAGAACATTAAAACATAAGATGATTACATCCGTAAAACAATTTTATACGTATATCTATTATCTCATAAACATAACATTACTATCATATTCCTTTACTATCAGAATTAGAGTTTATTGTAGATGTGATATTCTTGTTATTATGTACTGGAACTGTGGTTTCAAAAAACATACAGAAATGAAATTCATTGTCTCATTTGAAAATTTCTTTTAACCCCTTAAATATTAACAAATAGTGCAAAAATTATGAAATGGTTTATTTACACTCTTTTAATTTCCGGATTGGGATTACTAACTTATGGTTTTATCTATCCAACTGAATACTTTTTGCATATTTATATTCACAACACCAGTTATATGATTAGTTATGTTTACTTTGCTTTGATTGTTCTAATTATAGGAAGTACCTTTTATATCGGAAAAATTAAAAACAAGCAGAACTAAACCAGCCTACATTAAAATTATAAAGTGTTTTTTTTGAAGAAAACCCTGCAAAAATAATTTCTACAGGGTCTCGATGTAATAATCACTTATAATACATCATCATCATTGCCATTTTTTTATTTCATTAAAACAGAATAAATTGCACTTTCAGATTCTATCTCTTATAATAAGCCACAATACTTGCCTTTGCCAGTGTTTGATTCCAAAGATTAAAACCAACTATAGCAGGATTTGTATTTTCAGTAACGCCCAATTTATCTGTTTTTAAAGCATAAACGGTTAGTATATATTGATGAAATCCATGTCCTTCGGGTGGACATGCTCCTCCAAACCCTTTTATTCCATAATCGGTTATACTTTGAATGGCCTCTTTTGGTGCCAGATTAAGTTTTATATTCCCGGCATTGGCTACCAATTCATTTACGTTTGAAGGAATATCAAATACGATCCAATGCCAGAACCCGCTTCCTGTAGGCGCATCAGGATCGTACATCGTTATGGCAAAACTTTTGGTTCCTTCCGGAGCATTTTTCCAAAATAATTGTGGCGATTGGTTACCACCGGAACAACCAAATCCACTAAATTCTTGCTTTTTTGTAATTTCTCCTCCAAGGTCATTACTCGTTAGCGTAAATGTTTTTTGTCCAAAAAGGGTAACGGAGAAAACTAACGATAGTACCAGAATCAAATTTGCTTTTTTCATTTTATTGCGATTTATAATTTTAAACAAATTTAAATCGCATAGCCGTTTAGAAATTATAGCATCCGGTTCAAAAACTGTTGCTAAAAGCTCAAATTTTCTGATGGTGTTTTGGTGTGACCCCGTATTTTGATTTGTAGGCCTGAATAAAGCTTGATAGGTTCTCATAACCGACTTCAAAATATATTTCAGACGAATTTCTTTGCTCCTGATTGAGCAAAGAATGTGCATATTCTAATCTTTTGTTTTGAAACCATTTACTAGGTGATTCGGAATACTGTTTTTCAAATTCCCTTTTAAAAGTAGAAATACTCATATCACATAAAAAAGCCAACTCGTTTAAAGTTAATTTACTCAACTGGTTGCTCTCTACAATACGAATAATTTTTTGTGCCGGAACACTATTGTTTAAAGTTAGTGACAGCAGAAAATCTATTCCGCGTGTTTCTATCAGGTACAACATAATTTCTTCAAACTTAACTTCTAATAATACCCGCTGCGTATTTTTTGAAAGCTTTGAAATATCCAATAAACTATTGACAAATCTTTTTATAAACGCATCATATTCAAAGGAAAAAACCGGTTTATAATCAGTCGGTTCAATGCTGTTTAGTTTAAATTTTCGTATAAATTTCAGCAAAATGTCATTTGAAAAGAAAAGAAGTACACTTTTATAATTCTTGGTCTCAGAAAGTTTTTCCGTCATTAAACAATGACCTGATTTCATTATGAGGAACTTTGAATTAGTGATGGATAAAGACGAATTGTCCAAAACAATCTCTTTTGTACCTTCTACTAAAAAGCTAAATATGTTCTGATCCAAAATGATCTGCTGCTTCGAAATTTCCTGCGTACTGTTGTAATCGAAAACTTGTACCGATTGTGAAGATTCAGCCAGAAGCTCATCAGGAATTCTAATTATGTCCATTCTATTTTTATGAAGTTTTATAAAAGGTAGTTACTTAAGCTGTTGGTCGCAATTCGAATAAATACGATTTATGGCGTCTGTTTGCTTATTTTTTCAATAGCCAAATTACAAAAAAAGACCTTCTAAAAACACATTCGACAGCTACAAGCACTAAACTTTTGCTTTCAGGAAATTGCAAATTCCGGTAGCTTAAAAAAGTAGTTGGTCGTTTCTCTGATTTATTTACAATTTGAAAATACTGTTTTACAATAAGTTAACTTTAAAGCACCAAAAAGTTTTATACTTTTAGCCTATTAAATCCTGAATTTCAGGAAACAGCAAAAACAGAACATCAAAAGTGATGCTTCTTTTTATCTTGAAATTCAATTGTTGCAAATTAAAAAGTTCGCAGAAAGCGGAAATTATCTCATTTCAAACAACGTCAAATTTGGTTTAACATTTGTCTGTTTAAACCATCATTAAACAAAGCCGAACCGTTTTTAATTGAAGATTTCTCTTTTTTTTACGCCAGGACATTCTTTAAAATCCGATTATAAATACGCTTCTTTTTTTTCCAATTTTTAAATTATAAGTATGAAAAAAATTTATGAAACAGAGACTCGTTTTGCCGAAACAGGAGATCGAAAAATTGCGTATCGCTCCTACGGCAAAGGAAAAACAATACTTTTCATAAACCGTTTTAGAGGAACACTCGACACCTGGGATCCTCTATTTATAGCTGCAATGGCTAAAAAATTTAATGTAATCACTTTTGATTATTCCGGCATCGGCTCTTCAACAGGAACTATGGCTCCTGATATAGCACTTGTAGCCAAAGATGTAAAAGATCTGGCCGACGCTTTAAAATTGGGCACTATTATCGTTTTAGGATGGTCGTACGGTGGTTTGGTAGCGCAGGCTGCAACTTTATTATATCCAAATTTGGTCACCCATTCTATTTTACTTGGAACAAATCCTCCCGGTAAAAACAAAGTTCCTCTTGAACCAGCTTTTTTAGATGTGGCGCTAAAACCGCTAAATGATTTTGAGGATGAAATCATTTTATTCTTCGAACCAAAATCAGAAACCAGTCGTGCTGCTGCAAAAGCATCACATGACAGAATCCATAAAAAAATCGACATCGAAAAAATCCCTTCTACCATGGACGTCTTTCAACTCTATTTTTCAGGAGGTGACAGTTTTCGGGAAGATATTTTAAACCTCAGAGAACAGCTTAAAAAAACCAAAACACCGATTTTAGTTATTTCCGGGGATCATGATATTAGTTTTGCGGTAGAAAACTGGTATCCCTTTATCAATCAAATGATCAACTCGCAATTAATCGTCTACTCTGAAACCGGTCACGCCCCCCAGCATCAATATCCCGAACTGACGTCTAAATATATTATCAATTTCGTTAAATATACTTATTAGTTTTCAGTCGCAACCTGAAACTTGAAACCTGAAACCTGAAACCTCAGACTAAAACCCCCAACTGTCAGGCTGAGCGAAGTCGAAGCCCTTTATAACGAACAAGCCTTCGACTCCGCTCAGGGTGACATTAATGCGCCCGAGAATGAAAACTGAACGCTGACAGAAAAAATAGTCTCAGTCGCAGTTTTCAGTCACAACCTGAAACTTGAAACCTGAAACCTCAGACTAAAAACCTCAACTGTCAGGCTGAGCGAAGTCGAAGCGCTTTACAACTAACAAGCCTTCGACTCCGCTCAGGGTGACATAAATGCGTCTGAGAATGAAAACTGAACGCTGACAGAGAAAATAGTCTCAGTCGCAGTTTTCAGTCACAACCTGAAACTTGAAACCTCAGACTAAAAATCCCAACTGTCAGGCTGAGCGAAGTCGAAGCCCTTTACAACTAACAAGCCTTCGACTCCGCTCAGGGTGACATCAATATGACCGAGAATGAAGACTGAACGCTGACAGAGAAAATAGTCTCAGTCTCAGTTTTCAGTCGAAACCTGAAACTTGAAACCTGAAATCCAAAACTAAAACCTAAGACATCCTAAACTTAGCATCTTCCATTCTATGTCCTTTTTCCTCATCAGAAATGGCGTAGTTAAATCCGGATCTCAAACTATAACCTGCATGTTCGCCATTTTTATTCAAAGCAATAAATCCGACTTGCAGGTATTCCATGTCTTTATGGTTTTTATGTTTGTTGTAAATACGTTCTGTGATTTCTTTACATGCTTCCAAAGGAGATTTCCCCTGACGCATTAGTTCGACTACCATCGCGCTTCCGGCAGTTCGGATTACGGCTTCTCCAAGACCAGTTGCTGCGGCTGCTCCTACCTCGTTATCCAGAAAAAGACCTGCACCAATTATAGGGGAGTCGCCCACGCGACCGTGCATTTTCCAGGCTGCTCCGCTTGTGGTACATCCGCCTGAGAGGTTTCCATCCTGATCTAACATTAACATACTAATGGTATCGTGATTTTCTATGTTTATAACCGGTTTGTATTTAGAATCTTCCAGCCATTTTTTCCAGTCTTTTTCAGCTTCCGGAGTTAAAAGATTTTCTTCTTTAAAACCTTCAGACAAGGCAAACTGAAGTGCTCCCTGCCCTGCCAACATTACATGGGGCGTATTCTGCAATACTCGTTTTGCCACTGAAATAGGATGCATAATTCCTTGCAGAAAACAAACAGAGCCACAATTACTATGGTGATCCATAATACAGGCATCTAAAGTTACTTTTCCTTCCCGATCAGGGTATCCGCCATAACCAACACTTCGAACTTTCGGATCTGCTTCAGGAATTTTCATACCTGATTCAATGGCATCCAAAGGTGGTTTTCCTGCTTTCAATTGTTTCCAGGTTTCTTCATTAGCAGGTAAACCGTGATTCCATGTCGAGATAATTACCGGTTTCTTCTGCTTTTTTATTGGAGTATCAATTTCTTCTTCTTTGTTTTTTGCAAATCCGTTATAGCCCAAGACCGAACTTATGGCAAGCGTTCCTAAAGTTGTTTTTTTTATAAAATCTCTTCTGTTTGACATCTGTTTCCTTCTTAATTCAAGTGGTTAATTTCAGTATTAAAAATAAAAGCAAAAGTTAAGTAAATTTATTTTACTGACGGACAAACAAAAACCAATATTTTCCAAAACAAAATTAGCTGCTTCTTTCCTGTCAAAATAATTTTGCAAAGAATCAGATGAAAAACATATGGAGTACAAAAAAAGAATACCTATAAGATTGTTTACGGTAACTAAAACAGTAAAAAATGAGGAATATAAAATCCCTCATTAAATAAAATGTTATCCCATAAAAATTAGCGCAATATTCTTTAATTATAAACACTCTCCAACCTTACACCAGAGTAACAAGGAAAGGACTGGCACTTTCAAAGACAAAAGTTTCAGAATAAGTTCCCCCTTTTGAATCTTCAAATAAAACAGTAAATTTAATTTTAAAAGAGTACAGATGTCCTTTTTCAAGGTTTTCGGGTACCGTAATAGAGAACTTCGTACATTTTTTCCAATCTAATACGTCCGCATCTGCTGTGAAAGACGTACCTCCTTCTCCGGTAAAAGTACCGACTATTGAATAACCATCGGGGTCTACTATTACTTCTTGACTTGGAACTATTGCAGTAATAACTGTACCAATTGGTCCTTGAATTGGCGTGAAAGATGTTATTGGAACAATGCAATCATTTTTAACTTCTGACATAATGTATCTATTTTTAAATTAATAGAAACAAAGTTAGAAACAATTACTAAAAAGAAGGAATATTCTTTCTTTTTGATGATTTAAAATTAATTACTGTAAATATTTAAACTCTAAACACTCTTTAATGAATGCCATAGATTTTGCTAAACTTTAATAACATTTAAATTCTTTTATCTTACAATAAATTATAATACCCTACAAAAAGCTATGAAACTACTCCTATTATAAGCGCAAAAAAGCATCGTTAACCATTTCATAACACTCACATTACCATCAGTTTATATTAGTTTTATTAATTTGAATAAAACTAATCGTTATGAAACTCTTTAATCTAAAATTTTTCGTCTCCTTTAAAGAATGGCTTTTCTTAAAAGCAATGCAATCTTCTTTCCTACATTAATAAACCCTCCCCTATAAAGGAAAGCAGCATTTAAATGAGTAAAACAGAAAACGCACTTTTAAATAAAGAACAATTTGGAGAGGATTTCTTGTGGGGTGTATCTACTGCCGCTTTTCAAATTGAAGGAGCTCATGATGCTGATGGCAAAGGGGCTTCGATTTGGGATGTTTTTACGTCGCAAAAAGGTAAAATAAAAAATGGCCATCACGCCTTATCGGCTTGTGATTTCTATACCCATTATAAAAACGACATTGCTTTAATTCGGGAACTGAATATTCCGAATTTTAGATTTTCGATCAGTTGGCCTCGCATTATGCCTAATGGAAGTCATCCTGTGAACCAATCCGGAATTGATTACTACAATAAAATCATTGATTTTTTACTGGAATGTAATATCGAACCTTGGGTTACTCTTTACCATTGGGATCTTCCTCATGCCTTAGAAGAAAAAGGCGGATGGACCAATCGCGAATCGGTTACCTGGTTTTCGGAATATACAGAAGTCTGTGTACACTATTTTGGAGACCGAGTAAAAAACTGGATGGTCATTAACGAACCCTCCGTTTTTACAGGTGCCGGTTATTTTCTTGGGATTCATGCTCCGGGAAAAAAAGGGTTGACCAATTATTTGAAAGCCATGCATCATGTAACGTTATCTACCGCTGCTGGTGCTAAAATAATACGAAACAGACTGCCTGAGGCTAATATAGGGACTACCTTTTCGTGTACCCATATCGAACCCGAAACGGACAAACCAAAAGATATTGAAGCCGCAAAACGAGTAGATACTTTACTAAACAGAACTTTTATAGAACCTATTTTAGGACTTGGCTATCCGAAAGAAGATTTAGCCGTTCTTAAAAAACTCAAAAGTTATATACTCGAAGATGATGTAAACAATATGTCTTTTGATTTTGATTTTATAGGTTTACAATGTTACACCAGAGAAGTAGTAAGGGCCTCTTTATTGATTCCTTATATTGGTGCTGAACTGGTAAGTGCCGAAAAAAGAAATGTAATCGCGACCGAAATGGGTTGGGAAGTCTACCCTCCTGCCCTATATCATATTATAAAAAGGTTTAACGCCTACAAAAACATCAAGAAAATCATTATTACCGAAAATGGTGCCGCTTTCCCGGATGTCGTTAAAAACGGAAAAGTATATGACATCAAACGGACACATTATATTCAGGATCACTTAGAGCAATTACTTAAAGCCAAAAAAGACGGTTATAATGTCGATGGTTACTTTGTATGGAGCCTTACCGATAATTTTGAATGGGCAGAAGGATACAACGCCCGATTCGGTTTGATCCATATTGATTTTGATACTCAAAAAAGAACCATCAAACAATCGGGAATGTGGTTCCGTGATTTTTTATCAAAAAACAACTAAAAAAGCTTCTAGATTCTTGAGAACATTTTTGGTTTGTATCTCAAAAGTCGAGAATGAATTAAATAGTAACAAACTTTACTTTAAAGAAAATATTCTCCTTTTTTGTCCTTTCAACGAAGGAGAAATCACTCAAGCTAAGGACGAACGATTGTCGAATATTGGATGTGATTTCTCATACCTCAAATCACACAAATAGTTTAAAAAAGAAAGGACGAGATTGTAGAGAATCGTTTCTCAAAAATCGATACTAAAAACAGTTCCCCTCCTTTTGATTCAGAGCCAAACCATTCTAAATTTTAGCTGTTTTAACTTTATAGGACGTATCATTTCCTCCTAATTCAAAAATATATCTTACAAAATTCAGCAATATTTGATTGCAAATTATTATATTTCAGTATTCTAAAAGGTATTCTTTATTATGAAAAATAATGTGCGACACGAACCTTATGAATTGGTTCTTACAGAATTAGTAGATCAATCGCAAAAAAGCGAACAAACCGATAGTTTTTTTGAACTTGTATATATTGTAAAGGGAAATGGATTACAACATTTTGCTGACCATACGTTTGCTTATCAACAAGGTCATTTGTTTCTTTTGACTCCAAAGGATTCCCATAGACTGGAGTTTGAAGAACCTACACAATTGTTTTCTATCCGATTTAATACGGTTTATTTGAACAGAACTTCGCAACAGGAAATCCTCAGACAAATAGAAGTGATTCTCAAAAACGCTTCACATGAACCCGGTTGTGTATTAAAAAGCGACGATGATAAAAAGATTGTTCATCCGTTGATAGAGGCCATTATAAGAGAACATCAAACCAAAGGATTGTATCAAAAGGAGTTGCTTACACAATACATCAATACTTTGTTGGTTATCGTGGCCCGAAATGTTATGCTAAGTCTTCCGGAGAAAATAAACGATCAAAGTGATCAGAAAGTGATTCAGATTTTGCAATACGTTCAAGCCAATATTTACAATCCGGAAAAACTCAGAGGGGAGCATATCGGTACCAAATTTGGAATTTCTGAAAGTTATCTGGGGCGTTTTTTTCGCAAGCATACCAATGAAACCTTGCAGCAATATCAAACTACTTATAAACTCAATTTAATTGAAAATCGTTTGTTACACACCCACATGCGTATCAATGAAATTGCAGATGAATTTGGGTTTACCGATAAAAGCCATCTCAACAATATGTTCAAAAAACACAGGGGATTTAGTCCGTCGGAATACCGTAAAATGTTTTATGGATTAGGGGGGCTTTAGGTTTAACCGCAAGGGGCACAAAGAGATTACGCAAAGGGGCGCAAAGGTTTTTTTGCAGAACTGTAATGCCCTTCGGCTTCGCTCAGGGTGACAGCTGTTTTTAAGAAATAAACTTTAGAATAATAAAGTAATCGGTATAGTCTTTAATAACTTTGGAATTTGGAATTTCAAAAAATTGGAATTTCACACCTAACTCTTGTTTACATAAAATAAAAAAAGCCTTTCGGGAGTGCACTTCCGAAAGGCTTTTCTCTTCAAAAAACGCAATTATACCCCTAAATTTATCGAAATAGTCTTCAATACCCATAGATTTTGGAATTTGGAATTTCAAAAATTGGAATTTCATATCTAATCCCGAACAAACTCCTGATTCCTAAAGTTCTCTCGCGTTTACAATGTTTGGTGTAAAAAAGCTACAGCTTCTTTCCATGTATTTACCCGCAAATAGTTTTCTTTCTCTGTATTGTGGAATGAAGTAAACATAATTGGTTTGCCTGTAAATGAATCTAAATTCTTTGGATGATCATCAATCATATAGTCTGTATTGATGATTCTTTTGCTTCCGCATAAAATGATGTTTTCCCAGCCAATAAAAGGAAAATGTTCTTTGAGCCATTCGAATTTTTCTCCGAGCGACACCGGAAATTCCATCGCAGCAGAAACGATAAAGATTTCAAAATTTTCCTGTAATAAACGCAAACTTTCGACTGCATCAGGCATTACCGGAATTGTTCGAAAGAAACCCTTAGAATTCACAATACTGTGCAAATCTTCTTTAATTGGAAATGCCTTTTCCTCACTTAAACCCTGAATGCCTTCTCTCGAGATTTCTATCCCGTGTTTTTCCTTATAAAAGGTAATTAAATGGGTTTCGATATCGGCAATCACGCCATCCATATCAATTGCAATTGTTTTCTTATTCATATTTTTTAAGTTTTTATTGCAACAAAATTATGCAAAAGTTGCAACATATTGCAATAATTAACTTATTTTTGCAATATAAATTTGCAAAACAAATGAAAAAAGAGGAGCGTCAGAAAATAATTTTAGACTATTTGTCTAAAGAACATCGTGTAACTTCAATAGAATTGAGTGGGTTTCTGAGTGTTTCAGAAGACACTATCAGACGCGATTTAAAAGAACTTTCGGATCAAGGACTTCTAAAGGCTGTTCGTGGGGGTGCTGTTGCTCCTTCTCCAATTCCGCTGCATTATCGAAAAAGAGAAAAACACGATCTTGAAAACAAAAAAATTATTGCCGAAAAAGCGATCTCCTATCTTAAAGACGGGCAAGTTGTGTTTATTGATGGCGGAACTACCTCGTTGGCTTTAGTGGCGAGTTTTCCTTATGATTTGAAATTAACGGTCGTTACTAATAGTTTTCCCGTAGCAGTGTTGGTTGAGGATTTACCTAATATTGAATTAATCTTTGCCGGAGGAAAAATGTGTAAAATCTCTTTTGCAACGGCCAGTATTGAAACGATAGATTTCTTCAGAAATTTCAGGGCAGATATTTGCATTTTGGGAATCTGCAGTATCCATCATGAACGAGGTATTACAGGAGTTTTTTATGAAGATTCTCTAATTAAACAGAATATGATTCAAAACTCTAATTTTGTAATAGGCATAAGTTCTGTTGAAAAAGTAGAAACCGCCGAATCTTATTTTGTCTGTCCGATTAAAGACATTGATGTACTGGTTACCAATATTTCTCCGGAGGATGAGATTTTTAAAGTGTACAAAAATGCCGGTATCACGATTCTTTAATCTTTAAAATAAAAAACCTTCCGAAATTAAACTCCGGAAGGTTTGTTTTTACAATTAAAAAAATTTCTTCTTTATTAATTTTTAGCCTGAGTCATTTTTGCCATGACTTCATCTAAATTAAAACTTGCCGGTTTTTGTCTTGGCGGAAATTCTTTAAAAGATTGCAGCCAATTTGCCACTAAAGCAGTAGATCCGTAATTTAAATAAACATGGTGTACAAGCCAGTTATCATACAGCAACGATTTGTCTCCACGTTCAAATGGATCGATATACATATCAAATATGTTAGGCAGTCTTAATTTCTCAAACTCTTTTCTCCAGATATCCAATCCTTCATTATTTTGTTCGATAAAAACCGTTTTCCATCTTCCGTAACGAATGGCAAAAACATCACCATCATCACTCCAATAGATAAATTCTTTACGCGGTGATTCTTTTACTTCTCCTTTAAAAAACGGAATCAGATTATATCCGTCAAGATGTACTTTAAAGCTCTTTTTACCTACTTTGTATCCTTTAAGACACTTCTGCACTACATCCGGTTCGCCGGCAGCAGCAACCACCGTTGGCAATATATCTTCATGTGCAAACATGTCTGTAGTATAAATTGTGCCGGGTTTGATTACACCAGGCCAGCGAATTACAGTCGGTACGCGATACCCACCTTCCCAATTGGTTGCTTTTTCTCCTCGAAAAGGAGTGCTTCCTCCATCTGGCCATGTCATTAATTCGGTACCATTATCGGTTGTATAGATGACAATTGTATTTTCTGAAATGCCAAGATCATCCAGTTTTTTTAGTAATTTACCAATATCATCATCATGCTCCGTCATACCATCAGCCTGCAAACCAAGGCCTGTTTTACCCTCATATTCCTTACTAAGATGGGTAAAAATATGCATCCTGGTCGAATTGAAATAACAAAAGAATGGTTTGTCGGCCTTAACTTGTTTGTCCATAAAATCCATTGCCGCATTGGTAAATTCAGTGTCTACAGTTCTCATTCTTTCAATGGTAAGAGCTCCTGTATCTTCTATTTTCTGTGTTCCGTCTGCATTCACCCAAGTATGCATTACACCACGTGGCTCGAAGGCTTTTTTGAATTCGGGATTCTTTGGATAATCGGGACTTTCTGGCTCTTCTTCTGCATTAAGATGATAGAGATTACCGAAAAACTCATCAAATCCATGCATTGTTGGTAAGAATTCGTCTTTGTCTCCAAGATGGTTTTTACCAAATTGCCCGGTTGCATATCCCTGTCCTTTTAACAATTCTGCGATGGTAGGGTCTTCGGGTTTCAAACCCACATCTGCACCGGGAATTCCAACTTTTGTAAGTCCGGTTCGGATGGGTGATTGCCCTGTTATAAAGGCGGCACGACCGGCAGTACAACTTTGCTGTGCATACCAGGTCATAAATAAGGCTCCTTCACTCGCAATGCGATCGATATTAGGTGTTCTAAAACCCATAAGGCCTCGATTATAGCAACTTGGGTTAAACCAACCGATGTCGTCACCCATAATCACTAAAACGTTCATTTTTTTATTCTTTTGTGCTTGCAATCCTGTTAGAAAAAAACACATAAAAGCAATAAAAACCATGCTTTTAAATTTGATAAATTTTTTCATAATTAAATCATTTTGGTTTTTAATTTGTTCATACTCAAAAAATATACAAGCTAAACCCCAATGGGTACAGGGAATAGTGTTTTTACAAATAAAACTCAAGTGCTAAAAAGAAAATTTAAAAAACCTGCAAAGCTGGTTTATGAGGCCTATAGAGAAAAGGGGCATGCTCAAAAGGGAATTGGCTCAAGAAAAAAAACAAGCTAATATACTAATTTTCAATACAATACACAATAATCAAATCGTACCTTAAATTTGAAAAAATCAGGAATATAACTTTAGAAATAAAAGCCAGCAAAAAAAATACAGATCAAAACAGTCCTAAGAAACAGGAACAATCTACTAAAAACAAATTTCTTTAAAATAAAAAACCTTCCTCGAGCGAACTCTTGGAAGGTTTTTGTCTACAATTCAAAAACACTCTTTATTTCCAACCTCCACCTAAGTCTTTGTAAACATGGACTGCGGCATTTAATTGGTCCTTTTTAGTTTCTATCAATTCTAATTTAGATTCTAAAGCATCTCTTTGTGTCATCAGAACTTCAAAATAATCTACTCTGGCAGATTTAAATAAGTCATTTGAAACATCGATAGAAGTATTTAAAGCCGCTACTTGTTTTGATTTTAAGTCGTAGCTTTTTTCTAAATTATTAATTTTTGAAAGTTCATTCGAAACTTCAATATAAGCATTCAAAACCGTACGATCGTAATTGTACAACGCCTGAAGTTGTCTTGCATTGGCGTTACTGAACTCTGCTTTGATTGCATTTCTGTTGATCAACGGTGCAGCAAGATCTCCTGCTAAAGAATACAATAACGATTCCGGAAACGTTAGTAAATAGGATGGATTGAAAGCATTTACACCTATCGCCGCCGAAATATCCAGAGACGGATAAAATTCGGCACGTGCTACTTTTACATCCAGTTTTGCAGCTGTAAGCTCCATTTCTGCTTGTTTAATGTCAGGACGATTCTGCAATAATTGAGACGGAATTCCGGAACTAACTGTTGATGGCAACAAACTTAAAAAGTTGTTTCTATCTCGCTTAATTTCCTGTGGATATTGACCCACCAAAAAGTTAATCCTGTTTTCCGTCTCTTTTATTTGCTGAAGAATGACAAACTCTTTGCTTTTAGAATCCATCACCTCTGCCTGAAATTTCTGAACTCCTAATTCAGTTGCTCTGGCTGCTTGTTTTTGAATTTTTACAATTTCTAACGCGTTCGATTGCAATTCTATATTTTGTTTTACAATATCCAACTGACTGTCAAGCGCCAATAATTCATAATACGAACTGGCGATCTCTGCAATCAGGTTGGTAACTACGAAATTTTTTCCTTCTATGGTTGACAAATATCGGCTCACTGCTGCTTTCTTAGAATTTCGCAATTTTTTCCAGATATCTACTTCCCAATTCGCATAAGCTGCAACTACAAAATCACCTAACGGATCCGGAGTTTCTTTACCCGGTTTGATTTCTGTAGTGGCATCACCGGCTCCCTGACTTGTATATCTTCCTACTTTCTCTACTCCTGCACCTGCTCTCACACCAACAGTTGGTAGATACGCTCCTTTTTTAATACGAACATCGTTTTTCGCAATCTCTATTTCCTGCAAAGTGATCATTAATTCCTGATTGTTTTTCAGCGCCGTATCAATCAACTGTACCAGATTTTGATCTTTAAAGAAATCACGCCACGGAATAGTAGCGGTATTAATTGTATCCTTACTGTTAGTGTACGCCTCAGGAACAATCTTTTTATTTGAAGTTTCGGCTGTGGCCTGTGGTGCCTTGCAGCTAACTGCTGCAAGACAAAGACCTAACACAATACTATATTGTAACTTAAATTTATACATGATTATTGTCAATTTCTTCTGTTAATGGATTCTCTTCTTCATGTTTTACCAATTTGTGTTTCTCTGAGATTTTGGCAAAAATGTAATACAATCCCGGAATAATAAATACCCCACAAATGGTTCCTATAAGCATACCTCCTGCAGCCGCAGTACCAATAGTTCTGTTACCGATTTTACCCGGACCAGTAGCAAAAGCAAGCGGTAATAATCCTGCGATAAAAGCAAATGAAGTCATTAAAATAGGACGGAACCTTGCTTTTGATCCTTCCATAGCCGACTCAAAAACTGATTTTCCTGCAGCATGTCTTTGGATTGCAAACTCTACAATCAATACGGCATTTTTACCCAGTAAACCAATAAGCATTACCATCGCAACCTGCGCATAAATATTGTTCTCTAATCCTGTTAGTTTTAATAAAAGGAAAGCTCCGAAAATACCTGCCGGTAAAGAGAAAATTACGGATAACGGAAGAATGAAACTTTCGTATTGTGCTGCTAAAACCAGGTATACAAACCCTAAACAAATCAAAAATACCCAAATGGCCTGATTCCCTTGTGCCACCTCATCGGCAGAAATACCTGCCCAGTCAATGTCATATCCTCTTGGTAGTTTTTTGGCGGCAACTTCCTGAATTACTTTAATGGCTGTACCGGAACTATATCCCGGAGCTGCTCCACCACTAATTTCTGTAGACGTATACATATTGTGTCTCGTAATTTCCGAAAGACCGTATACTTTTTCTAATTTCATGAAGGCAGAAAACGGCACCATTTCGTCGCGGTTATTCTTCACATACAGTTTTAAAATGTCGTCCGGTTGTGCACGGTATTCCGGTGCTGCCTGAACGATTACTTTATAATTAATTCCGTATTTAATAAAACTGATTTCATAGTTACTTCCGACAAGAGTAGACAAAGTATTCATCGCATTTTCGATAGAAACTCCTTTTTGTTGTGCCAAATCATTGTCCACTTTCATCATATACTGAGGAAAACTGGCACTAAAGAAACTAAATACGTTAGTTAACTCGGGACGTTTGTTTAATTCTTCTACAAACTCTTTATTAACCGCTTCCAGTTTTTTGAAATCACTGGTACCAGTTTTATCCAATAAACGAAGTTCAAATCCTCCTGCTGCTCCATATCCCGGTACGGCTGGCGGCTGGAAAAATTCAATATTAGCACCCGGGATATCTTTTGATCTTTCTTCAAGCTCTATCATAATTTCCTGAACCGATTCTTTACGATCGTTCCAGTCTTTCAGGTTGATCAAACAAGTTCCTGCATTCGATCCTGTACCCTCTGTCAAAATTTCATAACCGGCCAATGAAGAAACTGATTTTACACCGTCTATTTTTTCGGCTTCTTTCTGTAATTCCTCAGCAATATGATTGGTTCTTTCTAATGAAGATCCCGGTGGTGTCTGAATAATTGCATAAAACATTCCCTGATCCTCATTTGGAATAAATCCGGAAGGAACAGTGCTGCTTACCAGCCAGGTTCCGGCACAAAAACCAAGAAGTACCACTATAGTAACTACTTTTCTGTCTACAATTTTGGCTAATACATTTTGGTATTTACCCTGCGCCAGATTAAACTTATTGTTGAAACCATCTATAAACCTGTTTACCGGTGTTTTCTTTTTAGGCTTACCATGATTATTTTTTAACATCATTGCACAAAGTGCCGGTGTCAAAGTCAAGGCCACAATACCCGAAAGTATAATTGCGGTAGCCATTGTAATCGAAAACTGTCTGTAAAATACCCCAACCGGACCGGACATAAAAGCAACCGGAATAAATACGGCAGCCATCAGGAACGTAATTGCGATAATAGCTCCAGCGATCTCATGCATCGCTTTTTTAGTCGCTTTAAAGGCTGAAAGATGTTCTTCTTCCATCTTGGCGTGAACGGCTTCAATAACCACAATCGCATCATCGACGACGACCCCAATTGCCAAAACCAAAGCGAATAACGTAATCAAATTCAATGAAATATCGAAAAATTGCATGAACACAAAAGTTCCAACCAACGAAACCGGTACGGCAATTGCCGGAATAACGGTAGAACGCCAGTCTCCTAAGAAAAGGAATACCACTAATCCTACCAGAATAAAAGCTTCAATCAAAGTGTGAATTACTTTTTCGATAGAAGCATCAAGGAATTTAGAAACGTCATACGAGATTTCATACTCCATTCCTTTTGGAAACTTTTGCTTAATTTTTTCCAGTTTGGCTTTTACGTCTTCAATAACCTGATTGGCGTTACTTCCGAAAGATTGTTTTAGTACAATTGCGGCAGAAGGTCTTCCATTCAAATTCGAATAAATATCATACATTGAACTTCCAAATTCTACTTTTGCAATATCTTTCAAACGCAAAAGTTCCCCATTGCTATTCGATCGTACTACAATATTCTCGTATTGCTCTTTGTTTGTAAAACGTCCTGAATATTTCAATACATATTCAAATGCCTGAGAGCGTTTACCGGAACTTTCTCCTGTTTTACCCGGCGAAGCTTCCAAACTCTGACTTGATAATGCTTCCATTACCTCGTCGGCAGAAATTTTATACGCCAACATTCTATCGGGTTTTAACCAGATACGCATGGCATATTCACGCGTTCCTAAAATATCTCCTGATCCAACACCGTTAACCCTTTTCAATTCTGACAATACATTGATATCGGCATAATTGTATAGAAACTTCATGTCGGTATTTTTATCCGTGCTGTAAAGATTCACATACATCAACATACTCGGAACTTCACGGGTAATCTTTACTCCCTCTCTTACTACTAACGGAGGTAGTTTATTGGTAACTGAAGCGACACGGTTTTGAACGTTAATGGCTGCTTGATTTGGGTCTGTACCTAAATTAAAAACCACTTGTATACTCGCCTCACCGTCGTTACCGGCATCAGAAGTCATATATTTCATTCCCGGTACACCATTTAGGGCTCTTTCTAAAGGAATAACAACCGATTTGATCATCAACTCTCCGTTAGATCCAGGGTAATCTGCTGTAACGTTTACCATTGGAGGAGAAATCGAAGGGAATTGGGTAATCGGTAAATTTAGTACCGACAATACCCCTAAAAAGACAATGATCAACGATATTACAATCGACAGTACAGGTCTTTGAATAAATTTATTAAACATTTTTGTATTTTTTTAATGATTAAACCAATCAGACCTATTCTGCTTTAACGCGTAAATGATTCATGACTTTCGCGGGAGCTTGGAATTCATATTGAATTTTATCATTCTCTTTTACTTTCTGAACACCTTCCAGTAAAATTTTATCATTTTCAGCAAGTCCGCTGCTTACCACATACAAATCAGGGATTTCACCTGTAATGGTGATTTCTTTTGAACTTACTTTATTGCTTTTATCTACAACAAAAACATATTTTTTATCCTGAATTTCATAGGTTGCTTTTTGTGGAATCACAATCGCATTTTTAAGAGGCACAAGCATTTGAACTTGTCCTGTCTCCCCGTTTCTAAGCAATTTTCCGGTATTAGGGAATCTCGCTCTAAAGGCAATATTTCCTGTTTCGTTATTAAACTCACTTTCGATCAGTTCAACGTTCCCTTTGTATTTAAACGTTTCCCCATTAGCCAAAACCAAACCAACTTTAGCGTCGGCACGATCTTTAATATTCGTTTGATATTGAAGATATTCCGGTTCTGAAACATTAAAATAAGCAAACATCTGACTGTTGTCAGAAAGGCTTGTTAATAATTCACCTTCGTCAATAAGGCTTCCTAATTTTAATGGAATTCTGTCAATGGTTCCGTCAAACGGAGCTCTGATTTCGGTAAAAGACAAATGAAGTTTTGCAAGGGCCACTTCTGCTTTTGCTGCCTGAAGTTTAGACATGGCAACAGCTTGTTCGTTTCTGGAAACGATGTTTTTATCTGCTAATGTTTTGGTATTCTGTAATTCTATTTCGGCAGCTTTTTGTTCAGCTTGCGCTTTAAGTAATTCAGCTTCATACATTTTAGGCATGATTCTGAATAAAATTTGGCCTGCTTTTACAAACTGACCTTCGTCTACGTAGATGTTTTGCAGGAAACCTTTTTCTTGAGCACGTATTTCGATGTTTCGAACCGATTTAATCTGCGAAACATACTGTTTAGTAAATGAAGTATCAATTTTTACAGGATTTGTAACTGTAAACTTTTCAACTTCTTCTTTTTCTTCTTTTTTTGATGTACAACTTGTAAGGCACAACAAGGCAACTAAGCCTGTTAACACGACAATTCTTTTCATGAGTATAATAAATGGAAATTAAGCGATTGAATGCTGGGAACAGGAATTCCCCAGGTCTGAAAATAAAATCAGTCGCCAGAATATAACGTGAAACGGTAGAATGAAAAAGTATCTTAAAAATACAATTCGCACTTATGCAGGATCACACTATGGCAACCGATGTATAAGTCGAATCAAATTCTTAAAACTCTCTGAGTAATATAAATAGGATTTGGCTGGCCACAAGATGGGCCTAAAATTTCAAAACGACTATAAGAATTTACAACAATTTGACGAGGAAATGTCAAATACAAATCAGCTATTAAGCTATGATTGGTTGCAAAAAATTTATTTGTAAGTCCATTCTTAAGCGTATCATTCCCGACACATTCTTCGTCAAGATCAACATCTGCATCTTCAATTATTGAGCTGCCCTGATCCTGATTGGTGAATTTTACGCGGTGTCTTTTCTCAAGATTGTGGTGAGAATTTAGATGTGTTTCAGCATTAAGATATTGCCCTCCGCCCAGCAGAAGGAAATTCATGAATACTAAAAATACTACTAACTTTCTCATTTGAGTGCGAATGTAATAAAAGATTGGAATAAAAAAAATAAAATAAGAAAGTCTTAACAAGTGTTGACAAACGAAAACGTTTTCATTTCATTATTTATTTTTTTCACAAATAAAAATCGCAATAAATTGAAGAAAAGAATCTAAACAAAACTAATAATCAACTTGTTGCATATTTATTTCTGACCTGTAGATTCATCGTTTATTTAGTTCTAAAAGGGTTATTTCTCTTAAAAATAAATCCTGTAAGTCAATGCAAAAAAGTATAATGGAGTTTTATATTTTGAAATTATTGCTCGCAAAGACGCGAAGTCGCAAAGTTTTTTTTCTAGTTTTGTCCCTTTGTCCCTTTGTACCTCTGAGCCTAAAAAACAACTTCCATTATTACAAACTCCTGACCTGCTTTACTAAAACTTTTAAGAGTATCTCTCATTCCAAATTTTTCGTAGAATGCTTTTTTATGACTTCGGGCGTTGCACCACACCTTTGTAAGTCCTTTTTCTTTGGCCAGTTTCAGGATATAATTTAACAACTCAGAAGCGATTCCTTTTCCTTGATATTCTTCGAGTGTGGCTAATTTTCGAAACTGCATTTCATCATCGGAAATAAAACAGGAAACAATCGAAACTAACTTTTCTTCCGTAAAGACTCCAAAATGCAAACCTAAATCATCCTCTGCCAGTTGTACAAATTCAAAAGGCTCGTTTGGCCACATTACATCATGACGAATCTTCCAGGTTTGTGACGCTTTTATTTCTCTAATTTCCATAGTATACTTGTTTTATTCCATGCTTTCAAATGTAGCGCATTTTATAATATCCATTCCAAAATGACAAACCACTTTGTAGCACTATCCCACTCAGGTATAGCCCCAAAATAATTTAAATTTATCATTCAATTCTGGTTAATAATATTTAATTTTATCAAATATAAATCGAATAGCTTCAATTATGAAAAACTTCATTTTAGCATTGTTATTATGTATAAGTGTAAATGGTTTTGCACAATTAATACAATTTGGACCTCAATTTTCTACTAATATAACTTCTGCCGTTACAGACGATTTTAGTTCAAAAAGTTCCGGAACCGGGATTGGTGTGGCAGGATTTGCGAGAGTAAATTTATTACTTTTTTATGGTCAGGCCGAATTTGGATATACCCAATCAAAATTTAGTGTTTCTCAAACCGGAATTGGCGAAACGCAATATGAAGTAGCCGGAACCGATGCTACCTTGATTGCCGGATTCAAAGTTGTCCCTTTAGGAAAACTGGGAAATATTAGACTTTTTGTCGGTTACAATTGGAAAAACTACTCCAGTATAGATGCCAGCAACAATTTAAACTACATTCCTTTTGAACGCAATAACGGTAGTGTTCTTGGTGGCGTTGGAGTTGATTTATGGAAATTTACACTGGACTACAGGTATCTGGCCGGTCTGACAGATCTGGATGCTTCTAACAGAGAATTAAAAACAGGAATTTCAAATATTTCATTAGGGTATAAATTTCTATAATCCGTTTGAAAACATACTAAGAACCTCCATCGCTTTTTCTGCTTCTTTTTTGTTGACAAAGATATGGTCGTGATAAAATGCCGCAACGACATTGCAACTAATGCCTTTTTGAGAAAGGGCATTAGAAAATGCGGCCGTTAACCCTATCGCCTCCAATGACGAATGGACAGAAAGTGTGATCCAGGACATAATAACGGAATACTCCAACTTTAATTCATCTGCTTTTTCTTTTTTCAGAATTAATGTAATGGCTTCTTTTTCCCTGAATAACATTTCAATATCATTCAAATTTAGAGTGTCTAATGTTTCAATTTTACAAAAAACAAATTCACCTTCATTAAGTTCGGGTTTCATGCTTTTTAATAGCTTCTGTAAATCTTTTTCTCCGGACATATTGAATTTTTATTACAATTTTAAAATCTAAATTACTTTAGAAGCCGCTCTAATTTATCTTTTGTCTCCGGAAAATCTTTATCCAGAGTTAGTACTTTCTGATAGTTGGCCACTGCATTTTTTTTATCTCCGTTCGCTTCATAAAAATCGGCAAGAGAGTCATAGGTATTGGGGCTCTCGGGATAGTTCGTCACATTCATTTTAAATAAATAGCCCGCCAGTTCATTGTTTTTGCTTACAAGTGATTGGTAGCCATAGCTATTGACCATAGCTTCGGGCAACGTTACTTTATAACCCAAATGTTTCGAAACAAGTTCGTAATGTTTTTCAATTTTAGAGAAAACAGCTTTATTGAAATTCATTTGTTCGCCAATCGTAAGTTTCAATTGGTTGAAGGCAAAAATAAACCGAAGCCCGTCATAAGTTGCAATTAGCGGAACGGAACCGTGACTGTCGTCTTTATAATATTTATATTGGTAATTTAAATGGGTTTTCTTATCGCCTAAAAAATCGTTTAAGTCCAGAATAGACCTGATATGTTTTGTCATTACGTTGGTGTCATTTCTAACTTTCACAAGATTCATATTCTCGTCCATAGTATTGGCAACCCCTAGGAATAAAGAGGTATTTACTAAATCTTTGGTTCTTAATTTTGCTTCGGTTTCTTTTAAAAAGTTCTGACGATCCCACCACATACTAGGATCTATTGCAATATAGGAATTGAATAAAGCGGTATGATTGGTCAAAATATTCATTACGGTCAATCCTCCAAAAGAATGGCCTATTAAAGTTCTGTAAGGTGCGGTAGGGTATTTTGAGTCGATAAACGGAATTAATTCTTTTTCCAGAAAGGCTGCAAATTTTTCTCCTCCACCCGATTGTTCACTTAAATCTTTGGTGACAAATGGCGGATCAATATCCGAATGTGTTGGTGTGAGGTCCCTTCCTCTATTGGTATTTGGAATTCCCACTATAATCATTTCGGGGCAGAGTGTATTGCCGTTCATTTCGCTTAATTGTTCCATCATTCCAACCACAGAACTAAAATGAACATCACCGTCCAACAAATACAATACGGGATATTTTTGCTTGGAAAAACCAGTCAACCGGGTACTTTTTGGAAGATGAATGAGTACTTTTCTGTTTTCGTTTAAAACCTTCGAAAAAACGCTGTCGACAGTTCCAATCTCAATTTTATTGTTTTTCTGAGCAAATCCAAAACTTGTTATCAGTATCAAAACACCAAAAAATAGTGTTTTTTTAATTTTAACTGTTGCAAAATCCGTGGTTATCATACTTTTATACATTTGCTCTAAATTTAGAAAAAAATCACAAAAGTATGTACGATAAAGTATAGTTTTTATAGTTATATAACTTTAGTATAATACCGCTCTAAATTATTGAGACTAATTTTTTCTACTGCGTTATTATCTTTCCGGGCAATATTAATAAGCTTCAACGTAGTTTCCTCTTCATTTATAGAACATATCCAAATAGTACCATCTGACAGGATAATTGCCGAAAATAAAGAATCGTCCGCTTCATTTTCATAAAAAACTAAATCTTCGGATTTCACATATTTTTTAAGTTTTGTCTTTTTATCAAGTTCATTAAACAAAATACTTTTTTCATTTATTTCAAGTAATTCCGTGACCGTTCTGTTTTCATCTTCTTCTGTTTTAACTGCCCAGGTTGGTTTATTTCCATCAAAACGCCAAGTACCAATTATTCTAGCTAATAAATCTTTCCTTAACATACTTTTTAAGACTGTTATCTTTTTCATCGCTTCTTTCCCAACCTCATTTTCCGGGTATATTTTGCAGGCTATAGAAAACTCATCTAATGCTTTACTTAATTCGGCTTTTTTATAATATGAAATAGCCAAGTCGTATTTGTTTTTTTGAAAGGATGCTTTTGAAGCGTTCTGAGAAAAAATACTAGATGATACCAATAAAACGATTAGGACAAGATAAGTTTTCATATTCATTATGGTAAAATTAATTTCGTTTGTAAATCGCACAGAAACACAAATTAACAGGAAGTACTTTGCTTCTATTACAAGTTCAAAAGTATTTACTGTCTCGACTTTAGCTAATCCAAAAAAGACTTTTAAATAACAGTATAAGTTTTTTAATACTTTTTATTTTACTGACAATATTTACTGTAAGTTAAGTATTATATTTTAATTAACACCTACTCCTTTTTGATGCTTTATTATGAATATTTTCGTAAGGAATTAATTTTTCATCAAGATTAAATACAACTTTATGTGAATTAAATATTAAAACATAGACATAAGTCACTACATATCAAAACAGTACAAACAACAAATAGTATTTCATCATTCTTCTGCATAAAAAAAATGCCCCCGGAAAGTTTTTAACTTCCCGGGGGCAAACCCAAAATTAAGATTCTGTTTTATTAGCTTTTCCAAGCATTATTGTTCGGTGTGGCATCCATAAAAATACCTCCGTCAATCATTACCTGTTTGATTTGTTTTTTGTTTTTTAAAGCAATCGTAGCTGATTTTTGGTTCTTCTCCCAAATCGCCGGTGTTTGATGTACGGTTTCTTTTGTATCGTCTGTATAAACAATATTCACATCAAATGGAATCGCAAAACCTCCTACATTTTCTACCAAAATAGTTTCTGCATTAACACTTTTCACAGCAAGATCAATATGGTTATTGGTAAAAAACCAATTGTTAAAAAACCAGTTCAGGTTCTTCCCTGAGGCGCTATTCATTGAGTTAAAATAATCCCATGGAATCGGATGCTTTCCGTTCCAATTGTCCATATAAGCGTGTAATGATTTTTTGAATAACGCATCTCCAAGCAAATCTTTTAGCGCAATATAAGAAAGTGAAGCCTTCCCATATGAATTATTACCATATCCGGCACCTGAAAGTTGTGATGACATAGAGATAATCGGCTGATCTTCTTCTGTTGACGGATCGCTTATGTACTGTTTTACTCTGAAATCTTTATAAAATTTATCCGCAGCTTCTTTACCATGTTCTGCAATTCCGATTAAATATTCAAAAGTAGTAGCCCAACCCTCGTCCATAAAAGCATAACGTGTTTCATTGATTCCCATGTAAAAAGGGAAATACGTATGAGCGACTTCATGGTCCTGAACCAATTGAGCAAACACAGGATCATTCATTTGTGAATCATTACACATCATTGGATATTCCATGTCTGCAAATCCCTGAAAAGCGGTCATTTTAGAAAAAGGATACGGAATTCCCGGCCAGTTGTTTGAAAACCAATCTAATGCATATTGATTGTTTTTTACTGATACGACAAAATCGGTACCTTTTATATCATAGGCCGCCTGAACACTGGCACGACGGTTTGTTTTTTTGTCTACAACTACACTACTCGCATCCCATAAATAATGGTCGCTCAAACCGAAACAAACATCAGAGATATTTTTGGCTTCAAATTTCCAGGTATTCCAGTCATTTTGTTTGGTTACGATACCACTTTTCATCTCTTGTTCGTTGGCAATATGAAGAACCTCATCTGTCACATATGATTTTTTCAGACGAGACGAAAATTCAGGTTGTAAAACCTCATCCGGATTTAGTAAATCTCCTGTTCCATACACTACATAATTCTTCGGCGCTTTTACAGAATAGGTATAATCATTAAAATCATTGTAAAATTCCTGACGATCGGTATGAGGCAATCTGTCCCATCTATTATAATCATCAAAAACCGTGACTCTCGGATAGCTGTAAGCAACAAAGAATGTCGTATTGTCTATTTGTCCTTCTCTTCCGCTTTCTTTAGACAAAGGGTAATTCCAATCGATATTGATTGTTATTTTGCTATGAGGAAGCATCGCTTTTTTCATTTTTACATTTCCAACGGTTCCCCAATTTCTTGCATTCTCATTATACACTTCTCCTTCGATTTTAAGAGAAGTAATGGTTAATCCCGCACTTAAAAAATCTTCACTTACGTCTCCGCCTCGTGGTGAAGATGGCTTATGAAGATTATTCACAAATCGGATTGGTAAATTTCTTAATGTATCGTTACTATTGTTTTCGTAAATGATGGTTTCGGTACCGCTGACTACCTTAGTATCAGCGTTAACAGTCAGTTCTATCGTATACTTTCCATGATTTTGCCAGTATTTTTTTCCCGGTTTCCCATCCATAGAACGAGTACCGTTTTCATAAGCTTCTTTAATATTTCTGGGCATATAAAGCTTTTGCGAAAAGCCATATTGCGACAGAAACAGAAATCCTAAAAGCAATAATTGAAGCGAATTTTTTCTCATAAGTGGTTTTGATTTTTATTGATTGATTAATTGTCCTATCACATTAGTGGAAGATTTTATGTAAATGTTACATTGAAGCGTAAAGTTATACTTTTTGTATTTTAATTAAGTTAATTCTTATAATATTTTAATTATTGAATTATAAAAAAAACCGCCCTTTTCAAAAAAGAAAAAGACGGCAATCTAAAATTAATATATAACCTTTGAGCTACAAAATATAATCGGTATTGATAAAATTCGATTCTTTGCTGTTTAGCAATTCCTGCAAAATTTTATTGTTATAATCAATATCTTTTGAAGCTACAAATGTACGAATGGAGAAAGAACGCAAGGCATCCGGAATACTTAAAGTACCCACGGCAGAATCTTTGCGTCCTGTAAAAGGAAAGGCATCCGGCCCTCTTTGACAAGAACTGTTTAAGTTTACTCTGCACACTAAATTGACCAAAGCATCAATAAGCGGTGCCAAAGTTTTAATATCCTTTCCGAATAAACTCACCTGTTGTCCATAATTGGATTCGGCCATATCTTTTAATGGTTCTCTGATGTCTTTAAAAGAAATTATCGGAACCACAGGTCCAAATTGTTCTTCATGATACACACGCATTTGTTTGTTTACCGGAAATAAAACGGCCGGAAAAATATAATTGTCGGCATGTTTCCCTCCCTTTTCATTCAATATGGCAGCCCCTTTACTTTTTGCATCGTCGATTAATCCCTGAATATAGGATGGTTTATCCGTTTCGGGAAGCGGGGTCAATGAAACTCCTTTTTCCCACGGATTTCCAAATAGTAAAGCATCCACTTTTTCAGAAAAACGTCTGTTAAATTCTTCACTGATCGATTCATGTACATACAATACCTTCAAGGCCGTACAACGCTGACCATTAAAAGACAAACTTCCCACTATACATTCCTGGATAGCCAAATCTAAATCGGCATCCGGCAAGATAATCGCAGGGTTTTTGGCTTCCAGACCTAAAATCAAACGCAATCTGTTTTTATTTGGATGTTGATCTTGTAATGCAATAGCCGATTTACTGTTTCCGATTAGTGCCAGAACATCTACTTTACCGGATTTCATTATCGGTGAAGCTACTTCACGCCCTCTTCCGTAAACAATATTGATCACGCCCTTTGGAAAACTGCTTCTAAAAGCTTCCAACAATGGCGAAATACACAAAACACCATGTTTAGCCGGTTTGAAAATTACGGCATTCCCCATGATCAAAGCGGGGATTAACAAAGAGAAAGTTTCGTTTAACGGATAATTATAAGGTCCAAGACACAGAACAACTCCCAGCGGACCACGACGAATCATGGCATTTACGCCTTGCACTTTAGAAAAATGGGAGCTTCTTCCGTTTAGTTCTTTATAACTATCAATGGTATCGTAAATATATTCTACGGTTCGGTCAAATTCTTTTTGGGAGTCTCCTAAGGATTTTCCGATTTCCCACATTAAAAATTTCACTACTTCTTCTCGTGTAGCCTTCATTTGGGTCACGAAATTTTCCATACATTTAATACGATCGGCTACTTTCATCGTAGGCCACAAACCCTGCCCCATATCATATGCGACAGTTGCGGCATCTACTACTTCGTGCGCCTCTTTTTCTCCCATAAAAGGAATAGATCCTAATAAAGTCGGTGTGTATTTTTCTGTAGAGGAGATTGTGGAAAAAACAGGTGTGGTTTGCCCAGTCCAATGTTTTAATTCACCATTTACAAGATACGTATCTTGATTGATAAGGTTTTTAATCTGAAATTCTTCGGGTATTAAACTCATAATCTTGGTTATTTGTAATTTGGTTATTAATAGCATTCTAAAAGAAAAAAGAGGCTATTCGGCCTCTTTTTCTTTATTATTGTACAGTATCACCTTCCCAATCCAGGATACCACCAAGTAAATTATAGGCTTTTTCTATCCCTAATTCATTCATGATCTGACATGCTTTGGCACTTCTGGCTCCGGAACGGCAATACACATAGTAGCTTTTATTTTTATCTAATTCTTCGATTTCGTAAATAAAACCTTGTCCTTTATTAATGTCAATATTTACAGCATTCTCGATATAGCCGTCATTAAATTCGTCTTCAGTTCTTACGTCAAGTATAACTGCATTCTCGTCAGCAGCTAGTTGAGCAACCCAATCTTCTTGTGATAAATTCATAATAAATGTGTTTTTTGTAAAATTACGACGTTTCTATTAATTAAAAACGTGCCAAATGCGATTTCGATTATTATTCTCAGAAAACGTTTTAGAGAAAGGATTATAATCAGTATTTTACAAAAATACTCACTATTTTTAAAAATTCAGTCTATAAAATCGATAGAAAATAGGATTTTTTCATTTGCATAAAACAGCTCTTAAAAACAATTTTCTGACAACTAATCCCATTTCAATCTGCTATCTTTGTAAAAAAATATCGTTTTTAAGTTCTTTTTGACAATAAAAATAAAATTCAAACACATCAAAACATCTGTTTGAAATAATAAAAAAAGAACCAAAAACAGTTCCTATAGCACTACACTTGACGCTATCTTTTTATACAAAATGAAATGACTTTCATCAGGATAATAAAAACGATATCCCCGGTGTTTAAAAAATAAGACATGCAAAATCCATTAAAAAATATCTTCCCCAATTTCTCCGATGAACTTATCGCTACTATTGAAGAGAATGCAAGTGCGCAGGATTTCGAAGCCGGAACAATCTTAATGCGAACAGGACAATACATTAAAAATACGGTTTTGATTACCAAAGGAAAAATCAAAATTTACCGCGAGGGTGAAGATGGTGGTGAATTTTTAATGTACTATCTACAGCCCGGTCAAGCCTGTGCCATCTCGATGATTTGTACTGCCAAAAGCGAAAAAAGCCAGATTATGGCCAAAGTGGTAGAAGATGTTTCCGTCATGATGATCCCCCTGCAAATGATGGACAAATGGATGATGGAACACCGATCCTGGTACGAATTTGTCATAGACACTTACAGAAGCCGTTTTGAAGAGGTCCTTGAAGTGGTAGATAATATTGCTTTCCGTTCGATGGATGAGCGTTTGGAATTTTATCTAAAAAGACATTCTGATGCCTGTGGCTGCACTGAAGTTAAATTATCACATCAGGAAATTGCGACAGAGTTAAATACCTCAAGGGAAGTGGTTTCAAGATTACTCAAAAAAATGGAGCAGCGTGGTTTGGTTAAATTAAACCGGAATCAGATTGAGCTTTTGAAATAGAATTGTTTAACACGGATTACACTAATTTTCACGGATTGTTTTTTCTTGCTTTTGCGGCTCAAAAATTTGTGCCAATTCGTGTAATTCGTGTTAACAAAAAAATATCTGCCACAGATTAAATTGATTTTCACGGATTATTTTTTTTCTTCCCTTTTGCGGCTAAAAAATTTGTGTCAATTCGTGTAATTCGTGTTAATAAAAAAATACTTGCCACAGATTAAATTGATTTTCACGGATTGTTTTCTTTCTTCCCTTTTGCGGTTAAAAAATTTGTGTCAATTCGTGTAATTCGTGTTAACAAAAAATCATTCTAATCATTTTAATCTGTGGCAAAAAAAACGCTTATGTGATAAATGTTACTGTAGATTCCCCCCAAACAAAGCACCTTTGCATAAAAATACAATCAATGGAATATTTCGGTTATTTTGCTTCGATTATCATAGGAATCTCACTTGGCTTAATTGGCGGCGGCGGATCTATTCTTACTATTCCGATTTTGGTGTATTTGTTTCGGGTAAATCCGGAACAGGCTACTTCGTATTCCTTATTCATCGTTGGGTTAACCGCTTTATTTGGAAGCTATAGCCATTATAAAATGGGGAATCTAAAACTGAAGTCCGCTTTGTATTTTGCGATTCCGTCTGTGATTTCGATCTTGATAATTCGGGAAGTTATTTTTCCTCAAATTGCCCAAACCTTATTTTCGGTGGCTTCGTATACTGTTTCAAAAGATTTTCTGATTATGATTATCTTTTCGGCATTGATGATTACAGCGGCCATCTCGATGATCAAAAAAAACAAACCCGAAATAAAAGGCGCTGAAACCAACTATCCACAACTAAGTCTAATTGGTTTTCTAGTCGGAATTGTAACCGGATTTCTAGGAGCCGGCGGGGGATTTTTAATTATTCCTGCCTTGCTTTTCTTCGCCAATTTACCTATGAAACAAGCCGTTGGGACTTCTTTATTAATCATCACAATTAATTCTTGCATCGGTTTTGGAGGTGATTTATACATTGGGACTCCAATCAACTACACATTTCTGTTAAGCGTATCTGCTATGGCACTTATCGGAATGGTAATCGGCAGTCAGCTTTCTAAAAAAATTGATGGAGCCAAACTCAAACCCCTTTTTGGGTGGTTTGTTTTGGTAATGGGGGTATATATTATTACTAAGGAGGTTTTGTTTTAACTTTATTGTTTCACGCAGATTTGGCAGATAAAGCTGATTTATTTAAACATTTTTAATCTAGTTTCGCATATAGAGTAGTCTTTGTCGCAGTTTTAAACTTGACAAAGATGAAACTAAAAAATCCGTTTATTTCTCAAAATAAACGGATTTGTATATTTTGGGCGTTTCCTCCGGCCGGGCTATCCACTTGTATCTTTTGCTTTTTAAAGAAAAAAGCAAAAGGATACCGCTCCTATCCCTAACGCAATCTCAGGTAAAATGAAATTCTTATTTTATAAATTCTAATGCTCCCCATACCCAATATCATCCATCTTCCCGCTAAAAACACGGTACTGAATAATAAAATAAATAATCACCAAAAATAAAGCAACAAAAAACCAGCTCATTCCAACAGACAAACCATATTCTCCAGCAGCGGTATTATAAATCGTCAATGATGGATTGACTTTATTGGTTGAAGGCAAAACATTTGGAAAAATCGAAACGGCTGTCGAAGCGAATCCACCTACCAAAAACAAGGTTGAAAATATAAAACCGTGTCCGTCTTTTTTATACGAACGTACTTTAAACAAACCTATAATTCCAACAAAAGTCATTAGAGGAAAAAACCAGAGAATCGGGTTTTCTATAAAATTATGAAACGGTTTTGGCTCAATAAAATGCCAAATTTGCAATGAAATGAAAACCAAAATCAGCAAGACGATATTCAGTTTAAAAACTACATTTTTGAGTTGTGTATTTAAGGATGAATTCGTTTTGTAAATAATCCAATTGGCACCATGAATCGTTAAAGCCACCACACTTACAATTCCGAGAAACAAGGTAAACCAATCTATAATTCCCAGCTCATTGGCTTGTGGACTAAAAGTAGGATTCCACAAAGGCAAAAAGAAATAATGGGCTTCCTGAGTAGAAACGCCATTGGTTACCATTCCTAAATTAACACCGCGAACGATATTCCCTAAAGCGATTCCGAAAAACAAAGCCAAAAGTAAACTGGCAATGCCAAACGCTTTATCCCAAATGGTCTCCCACATCGGATGGTGTACTTGTCCACGCATTTCTAAACCAATCGCACGGAAAATTAACAACCACAAAATCATGATTAAAGGCAGGTAAAACCCGCTAAAAGAAGAAGCGTATAAGGTCGGGAACGCAAAAAACAAAACCCCTCCGGCTGCAATAATCCAAACTTCATTCGCATCCCAAAACGGACCGATGGCGCTTGTAATTGCTTTTTTATCTTTTTCTGTTTTAGCAAAAAACAAATGAATAATTCCTGCTCCAAAATCGTAACCGTCCAAAACAATATAAACGGCCAGAATTCCCATTAAAACGACGTACCAAAAAAATTCCATACTTATTTATTTTCAGTTAAAGCTTCATTGTGAGGCCCTTTGTTGATAATTTTCCCAATCAATAATAAAAACAACATTCCGAGTAAAAGGTATAGTCCGATAAAACCTAATAACGTAAACAACGTATTTCCGGAAGAAACCGTTGGCGAGGCACCTTCGGCAGTTCGCAATAAATTATAAACCAACCACGGCTGTCTTCCTAACTCGGCGGTATACCAGCCTGTTGTGTTTGCGATATACGGAAATGGCATCATAAAAAGCAAGGACCATAAAATCCATTTGGTCTCAAATAATTTCCCTCGAATAAGCTGAAAAAGGGCACAAACCATTAAACCAATAAATAAGGTTCCGAGTCCAACCATAATATGATAGGCATAATACAACCCTGAAATATTGGTTGGATGTACCTCTTCTTCAAACTGATCTAAACCTTTTATTTCTTCGTGCCAACTTCCATAAGTCAGGAAACTCAGAATATTGGGAACTGCGATTTTATTGTCCAGTTTTTTGTCTTTAACATCGGGCTGACCAATTAAAACAATTTCAGAACCTTCTTTTTCGGTATGAAAAATTCCTTCCATAGCAGCGAAGGTTACCGGTTGGTATTTTACCACGTTTTTCGCCAGTAAATCTCCCGTAGGAACGGCAACAATCATACTTGAAATCAATCCGAAAATAACGCCTGTTTTAAGAAACAATTTTCCAAAAACAACATTCTTTTTACTTAAGATATAAAATGCGCCTATTCCGGCTACGACAAACGAACTGGTAACCAATGAAGCGGCCTGATTGTGCAAATAAGAAGGCCATAACCAAGGGTTTAAGAACAAGGCCTGAAAGTTATTCAATACAAACTTTCCGTTTTCGAGAATTTCATATCCAACTGGGTTCTGCATCCACGAATGGGTGGCTATAATTAAAAATCCGCTTGCCCACGAACCAATGCAAATCAGTAATCCGGTGACAAAATGCCACTTATGCCCAAGGAGTTTTTCTCCGAATAAAAACAAACCTAAAAAAGAGGATTCTAAGAAAAAGGAAAACATTCCTTCCATAGCCAGAGTCTGACCGATAATTCCCCCTGTTAATTCGGAGAATTTAGCCCAGTTGGTTCCAAATTGAAACTCCATCGGGATTCCGGTAACCACACCCATTGCAAAATTTAAGGCGAAGATTCTCATCCAAAAATGGGTGGCGTGATTGTATTGTTCGTTTTGGGTTTTTAAATATTTCCATTTGAAATAAACAATGATCAGCGAAAGACCCATTGTAAGTTGCGGAAAAAGATAGTGAAAGGTAATTGTGAAAGCGAATTGCATTCGGTCATAAAAAAGCATTTCTTCCATGAGTGGTAATTTAATTATGAAGTCCCACAAATTTACCTATTAAAACCCGAAATCAGGGGCTTAAAAAAAAGTTTATCGTTTGATATTTAGTAAACTTTTTGGTACTTTTAGAGGGCTTACTTTTTTTAAACCATATGAGTGATGTAAGTTCATTTTAACGTTATGCTTTAACTTAATATACTTACATCATTTGTTTTTTTAAACCATATAAGTGATGTAAGTTCATTTTAACGTTGTGCTTTCACTTAATATTTACTTACTTCATTTGTTTTTTTAACCATATAAGTAATGTAAGTTCATTTTAGCGTTATGCTTTCACTTAATATTTACTTACATCATTTGTTTTTTTAACCATATAAGTGATGTAAGTTCATTTTAACGTTATGCTTTAACTTAATATTTACTTACATCATTTGTTTTTTTTAAACCATATAAGTGATGTAAGTTCATTTTAGCGTTATGCTTTCACTTAATATTTATTTACATCATTTGTTTTTTTAACCATATAAGTGATGTAAGTTCATTTTAGCGTTATGCTTTCACTTAATATTTACTTACATCACTTATATGGTGAAAATATTCTCGTTACTCCTCCTTTAAAATTCCTTTTGCAACACTTTCGTTTATTAATCCTTCTGCGAAGTTCCATAAAGTGGCGGAACCTTCTTTTATGACGCTCTTTTTTTCATAAACCGTTTTGTATTTTACGCCGTATTCTTTCCAGGTTCCTCCGTTGTTTGACGTATTTTGCAATAAGGGTTCTAGTCGGTCCATTGACTTTGCAAACTTGGCTTCATTGGTTTCTCCCGCTTCAAATTCTTCCCAGATGGTAATTAATTCATCGGCCTGTTTTTGGGGGAGTAAACCAAAAATGCGATTCGCTGCCAAACGTTCAGCCACCGTATTATCATGATTGAGTTGTGTGTCATAAAGAAAAATATCTCCAGCATCGATTTCTACAATATCATGTATCAAAACCATTTTTACCACTTTCAAAACATCGATTGGCTCATTGGAATGTTCTGCCAGAACTAGCGCCATCAAAGCCAAATGCCAGCTATGCTCCGCATCGTTTTCATTTCGATCACTATTAAACAGCTTCGTTTTTCGCTGAATGTATTTTACTTTATCAATCTCTTTTATAAAAGCAATCTGATTTAACAAGTCTTCTGTGTTCATAATATCTATTTTTCGTAGTGCTGTAAATTTACAAAATGCGACACCGTTAATCAAATTACATTCTTTTGATTTTAAAGCTTTAGCAGATTTATTTTTTTTCGTATTTCCACAAAAAACAAATTTCTGTAACATTAGTCACTTATTTTCCAAAAAAACAAAGTTACCTTTGTGCCACATTATTTTAGATTGCATATCATGAAAATAGAACAAATTTACACCGGATGTTTAGCACAAGGTGCCTACTATATCACTTCAAATGGCGAAGCGGCCATTATTGATCCGCTTAGAGAAATTCAGCCTTATTTAGATCGTTTGGAACGCGATGGAGTAAAACTGAAATATATTTTTGAAACTCATTTTCATGCTGATTTTGTTTCGGGTCACGTTGACTTAAGCAAAGAAACCCAAGCTCCTATTGTTTACGGACCAAATGCGGTATGTGAATTTGATTGCATTTCAGCAAAAGACGGACAAGAATTTAAAATCGGAACTACTACTATAAAAGTGTTGCATACTCCGGGTCATACGATGGAAAGCACCACGTATTTGTTAATTGATGAAAACGGAAAAGACCATGCTATTTTCTCGGGAGATACTTTATTTATCGGAGATGTCGGGCGACCGGATTTAGCACAAAAAGCGGCTGGAATGACACAGGATCAATTGGCTGGAATTTTGTTTCATTCGCTAAGAGATAAAATCATGACGCTGGCAGATGATGTTATTGTATATCCTGCACATGGCGCCGGAAGTGCTTGTGGTAAAAACATGAGTAAAGAAACTGTTTCTACGATTGGAAATCAAAAAGCAACCAATTATGCTTTGCGCGCCAATATGACGGAAACAGAATTCATTACTGAGGTAACGGATGGATTATTGCCTCCACCCGCCTATTTTAGTATGAATGTTGCTATGAATAAAAATGGCTACGAAAGCTTTGAATCTGTTTTGAATAACGGAATGAAAGCAATAAACTCAAAAGAATTTGAGGCTGTTGCCGAAGAAACCGGGGCTTTAATTCTGGACACCAGAAGTGCTGCTGATTTCAGCAAAGGATTTATTCCACAGTCTATTAATATCGGAATCAATGGTGATTTTGCTCCGTGGGTTGGAACTTTAATAGCCAATGTAAAACAACCTATAATATTGGTTACCGAAAAAGGATTAGAAGAAGAAACCGTAACCCGTTTAAGCCGTGTTGGTTTTGATACTATTATTGGTCATCTGGAAGGTAGTTTTGAAGCCTGGCAAAATGCCGGTTTCGAAATAGATACTGTGAACCGAATTACCGCTGCACAATTTGCAAGCGAGTTTAAAATTGCGGAAGACAAAGTAATCGACATCCGTAAAGAAACAGAATATGCTGCTGAACATATTGAAGACGCTTACAGCAAACCACTAGCTTATATTAATGACTGGGTAAAAGACATTAATCCGAATGAGCATTTTTACCTGCATTGTGCCGGAGGTTATCGCAGTATGATTGCGGCTTCGATTTTGCAGGCACGTGGTTTTAGAAACTTTTCCGAAGTTGAAGGTGGTTTTGGAGCAATTTCTAAAACTGAAATCCCAAAATCGGATTTTATTTGTCAAAGTAAAGTATTATAATAATTGAAGGAGCTAAGACTCTGAGTTACTTAGTTTCTAAGATTTTGTACTTAGAAATTTTTAACTTAGAATCTCAGCAACTTAGTAACTAAGAAACTAAAAAAAAATCATGCTCGAAATTATACAACAACCTTGGCCTTGGTACGTTGCAGGCCCTTTAATAGGATTAACGGTTCCTATATTATTAATCATCGGAAATAAATCTTTCGGAATCAGTTCATCGTTGCGACATATTTGCGCGGCTTGTATTCCTGCCAATATTTCTTTTTTTAAATACGATTGGAAAAAAGAAAGCTGGAATTTATTGTTCGTTTTCGGAATATTTTTAGGCGGTATCCTTGCAACAGCATTTTTATCAAATCCAAATGCGGTTCAAATTACTCCTGAACTTTCAGAGCAGTTAGCCACTTATGGTATTACAGATCATTCGGGTTTATTGCCTGCACAGCTTTTTTCGTGGGAAAGTTTGTTCACACTTCGTGGATTCATTATGATTGTAGTGGGTGGATTTTTAGTTGGTTTCGGAACGCGTTATGCGGGAGGATGCACGAGTGGTCATGCCATTATGGGAATTTCAAATTTACAATGGCCTTCTTTAGTTGCCACAATCTGTTTTATGGTTGGCGGTTTTGCTATGGCCAATTTGATTCTTCCTTATATTCTTTCACTTTAATATTTTTAAAATGACACATTCTAATCTAGAAAATAAAAATACCGATACAGAAGGAATCAACGGAAGTCAATTAAAAGATTCTGCATTCTCTAATCTAAAATACCTGATAGTTGGAATCTTTTTTGGAATTGTATTCGTAAAGGCTGAAATCATCAGCTGGTACCGTATTCAGGAAATGTTTCAGTTACAATCTTTCTTTATGTACGGCGTAATCGGAAGTGCCGTTATGGTTGGTATTATATCTGTATGGTTGATTAAAAAATTCGATATCAAAACCCTTCAAGGCGAAAAAATCGAAATTCAACCCAAAACATTTAGTAAAGGACAAATTTATGGTGGGCTGCTATTTGGTTTCGGATGGGCTATTACCGGTGCTTGTCCGGGTCCTCTTTTTGCACAAATTGGTACAGGAGTAACTGTAATTGTGGTTACTTTGGTTAGTGCCATTGCAGGAACCTGGGTTTATGGGTTGCTAAAAGACAAACTTCCTCATTAAATTTTATATTTATATTTAAATTTAAACCTGACAGGTTTTAAAAACCTGTCAGGTTTGTTTAATAGTTACGAAACAAATACCCCGATCGTTTTAAAAAGCGTTCGGGGTATTTGTTTTACTTTATATAAAAAAAACAATTAAATAACATCTGTACAACACTTTAAACCATAAAAACAACTTACATTTATTCCGGTATTCAAAATTTGAAACTTACTTCTAAACCAAGCTCTTAATAAAATTAACTAAAAATTAACTAAACACTTGTATATACAACTATTAAAAGATATACATTTGTATATACAAATTATACACTTACGACTATGACGATTGAAGAGGTTATTAAAAGTACAGTTAAGATGGATAATGCGAGAAAGGTTATTCTGAATATTATGTACACGCAAAATGTGATTCAAGATCATTTTAATGAAATATTAAAGCCATATGATCTGTCAGGAGAACAATATAACGTGTTGCGCATACTAAGAGGGCAAAAAGGAAATCCCGCTAATATGTGTGTGATCCAGGAGCGTATGCTGGCCAAAACCAGTAACACCACCCGTCTGGTAGACAAATTGTTACTAAAAGAACTGGTAACAAGAAATGTTTGCCCGAACAACCGAAGAAAAATAGAAGTTTTAATTACCCAAAAGGGATTAGATACATTAAAAGAGCTAGATCCGAAAGTAGACAACCACGAGCAGACGTTTGCTCAGAATGTGGAGCCGGAAGAATTAGAATTATTAAATCAATTATTAGAAAAATACCGCAATCAACACAATTAATATTATGAGCACTTTCTTAGAAAATCAAAATTGGAGATATGCAACAAAACAATTTGATGCAACCAAAAAAATAGCAGAAGCAGATTTAAATACCCTAAAAGAAGCCGTTAGACTAAGTGCCTCTTCTTATGGATTACAACCTTATAAAGTAGTAATCATTGAAAATCCGGAATTAAGAGAGCAATTAAAAGGAGTCGCTTTCGGGCAAACTCAAATTACAGACGCTTCTCACCTATTTATTTTTGCAAATGATACCAATACAGGAGCAGAATCAGTAGACAATTATATCAACACCATCAGTGAAACAAGAGGCGTTCCTACCGATGCATTAGCCGGATTTAGTGATATGATGAAAGGAGCAATCTCCAGATTACCACAAGAAGCCAAAAACAACTGGACTTCAAAACAGACTTATCTTGCTTTAGGAAACTTATTGAACGCTGCAGCTGAATTGAAAATTGACGCTACGCCAATGGAAGGTTTTAATGCAACTGCTGTCAATGAAATCTTAGGATTTGACAAATTGGGTCTAAATGCATCCGTAATCGCAACTGTAGGTTACAGACATGATGAAGACAGTACACAGCATTACAAAAAAGTTCGAAAATCAAACGAAGAATTATTTATCACACTTTAATTATTAATAACAATCAAAATCCATTTTAACAAATGAAAAATTTAAAGACAATTGCAATAGCATTATTCGTAGCAGTAGCTAGCGTTTCAGTAAACGCACAAACTAAGAAAATCGACGTAAAAGCGTCTACTATCAAATGGGTAGGTAAAAAAGTAACAGGAGAGCACTCCGGAACAGTAAACTTTAAAGAAGGTGCTGTTGTTTTAAAAGGAAAAAAATTAGTTGGTGGTAGCTTTACTGTTGATATGAATTCATTAACTGCAACTGATATTACAGGAGAATACCAAGGAAAATTAAACGGTCACTTAAAAGCGGACGATTTCTTTGGAACTGCAAAATTCCCAACTGCAAAATTAGTTTTCAAAACTGTAGCGGCTAAAGCAACTGACGTTTATACTGTAACGGCTGATTTAACAATAAAAGGAATCACTAAACCGGTAACTTTTGATATTACTGTAGCAGGAAACACTGCAACTACTGCATTCAAAGTAGACAGAACTAAATACGATATCAAATACAACTCTGGTAACTTCTTCGAAAACTTAGGAGACAAAACGATCAATGACGATTTCGAATTGACTGTAGCTTTAAAATTCTAATATTTCAGATATACTAATTCAGAAATGCCGGTGGCCTCAATAGTTTGTACTATTGGGGCTACTTTTTTTTATTCTATTTCCAAAAAAATAACGTTCGTAATAGTAATGTAACACTTTGGTAATATCCATCAGGGCGTTGATTAACATTGGCCTTCTAATTTTGAGCAAATTAAAAAAATCAAAAACTAGAAATCAAATAGTTATGAAAACAAAAGTAAGCCTTGTCTTTATTACCCTTATCAGCACTTTTATTTTACACGCGCAACAACAGCAAAAAGGAATTATTGGTACTACAAACTGGATGAACAATTGGACTAATTTTAAGCCTTTCGCTAACGAATATAATGAAGCTACCAACATCATTGCCGGAACCATAAACAAAGACACCAAACTGCTAAAACGCAATACGTATCAATTAGTTGGTGTGGTTTACGTTACCAATAATGCGACTTTAACCATAGAACCCGGAACTGTAATCCGCGGAGACGATAAAACCTGCGGAACTCTTGTAATCACCAATGGCTCTAAAATTATGGCCGAAGGTTTAGAAACTGATCCGATCATTTTTACTTCAAACAAAGAAAAAACAGAAAGACGTCCAGGCGATTGGGGCGGAATAATTGTTTTAGGAAAAGCTCCTATCAACACGCTTGGTGGTTTACATACTTTGCCTTTTGACTTAGAACCTCTTTTAAATCATTACGGAGGTCCCGATGCAGAAGATAATTCGGGAATTTTAAAATACATACGAATTGAATATGCTGGAAGAAAACTGAGCGCCCTTAAAGAACTTAACGGTCTTTCTTTAGCCGGAGTTGGAAGAAAAACGGTTCTTAACAACATTCAGATTAGCTATTCAAATGATGATTCTTTCGAATGTTATGGTGGCGATCTAAACCTTACCAATCTGATTTCTTACCGAACTACCGATGATGACTTTGATTTTACGCAAGGTGCCCAAATCAACATTAGCAACAGTATCGCGATTCGCCACCCTTTTTCTTCAGACGTTTCAGGATCAAGATGTTTTGAAGTAGACTCTTACGATAAAATCCAAAATACAGATATGAGCAAAAAACTGACTCATATAAATGCCAGCAACATTACACTCGTAAATCTGGAAGAAAACAATCAGGGATTAGTCAGAGAATCCATTTATATAAAAGAAAATACCTTTTTTAACCTAACCAATAGTATTGTTTCGGGCTTCTCTCCTTTTGTATTATTAGAAGAAAATATCGGAAACGGTACTGTAAATTTATCCAAAATCACCTTCAAAAATATAATAGCGAACAATTGTAATGGCGGAGTTACTAGTGAATCCAGTGGTACTAATGCATCACTTCAAAATTGGTACGACCAACCGGAATTTGCTATCAGGTACTCCAAACTAAAAAACAGCGAACTGTTTACAACGCCCAATATCAAAGGGAATCCTGACTTTAGAGCCAATGTAAACAACACAATTGCAATTGGAAATTAGATACTTAAAAACCATTTAATATTTTAAAATTTAACAAATTTCTAAATTAAGAAAAGTTTTTTTTGAAATTTTATGTGTTCTAATTCAAATTACATTTATATCTTTGTCACAACAAAAAAAGAAATGAGAACAATTTTAAACAATACTTGGTGGTGGAAGAATTTACGTCAAACGTCGTGAACGAAGCTTCCTATGGTACTTTAAAAACTATAAATATAAAAGGCTTGTCATGACGACAAGCCTTTTTTTTTTGGTAAAAATCGAACTTAAAAAATAATATCAACTACAAAAACTAAATACATTGAAACCTTTTATACTCAACACACACTACAAACAAATTCTGGCCGATACCATTACGCCGGTAAGTATCTATTTTAAGATCAGAGATAAATTCCCTAACAGTCTGTTATTGGAAAGTAGTGATTATCACGGAAATGACAACAGTTTCTCCTATGTTTGCTGCAATCCGATTGCGACCATCAAAATCGAAAACGAAATCATTTCAAAAACATTTCCTGACGGAACATCAGAAACAATTTCAATTGATAGCTCGACTAATATTCCGGAAATAATTCAGGAATTTTCAAAGCAGTTTAAATCAGAGAAAAACGATTTTAAATTCATCAATAATGGTTTGTTCGGATACATTTCTTATGATGCCGTTCGTTATTTCGAAAAAGTTTCTATTGCCAAAAAAGACAATGCAACTTCAATTCCCGATGTATTCTATGCCGTTTATCAGAACATTATCGCCATTAACCACTTCAAAAATGAAGCTTATATATTTTGCCACAGCGTAGACGACAAAAATAACATCTCTGAAATTGAACAATTACTGCAATCCAGAAATATAGCTTCTTATAAATTCGCCAAAGAAGGAGAAGGATATTCAAATTTAACTGACGAAGAATTCAAACATAATGTGGCTTTAGCCAAAAAACATTGTTTCCGTGGTGATGTATTTCAACTGGTTTTATCCCGTCGTTTTACACAGGGTTTCAAAGGAGACGAATTTAATGTTTACAGAGCTTTACGCAGCATAAACCCCTCTCCGTATTTGTTCTTTTTTGATTATGGTGATTTCAAAATATTTGGTTCTTCACCTGAGGCGCAAATCATCGTAAAAAACCGAAAAGCAGAAATTCACCCAATCGCCGGAACCTTCAAAAGAACCGGAAATGATGAACGCGATGCCCTTTTAGCCAAAGAACTTTCTGAAGATAAAAAAGAAAACAGCGAACACGTAATGTTGGTTGATTTGGCTAGAAATGATTTAAGCCGAAATGGTCACGATGTCAACGTAGAGAAATACAGAGAGGTTCAGTTCTTTTCTCATGTTATTCACTTAGTTTCAAAAGTTACCGGACATTTACATGAAAAAGCCACCACCATGCAGGTTGTCGCAGATACTTTCCCAGCCGGAACTTTAAGTGGAGCGCCAAAGCACAGAGCCATACAACTGATTGAAAATTATGAAAAAACCAATCGTAACTTTTACGGAGGTGCCATTGGCTTCATGGACTTTGAAGGTAATTTTAATCACGCCATCATGATTCGAACTTTCCTCAGTAAAAACCATCAATTGCATTGTCAAGCCGGAGCCGGAATTGTAGCCAGCTCAGACGAAGAAAGCGAAATGCAAGAGGTCTACAACAAACTAAAAGCACTGAATACGGCCTTAGAAATGGCAGAGAAAATTTGATAGTAATTAGTGCTCAGTCACAGTCACAGTCACAGTCGCAGTTCTCAGAACGTGAAACCTGAAACCTAAAACAAAAAAAAACAACCCATAAAAACCACAATATAAAAATGAAAAAAGCAATATCTCTCTTAGTACTATTAATCACAATTTCAGCCTGTAATTCAGATAAAAAACAAAACTTGATTGAAGGAACCTGGCGTTTAATATCCGCCGAAACGACAGAAAAGGATTCTACTTTTTCTACTTTCAATTCAAAAACAAAAATGATTAAAATTATAAACGGTTCGCACTTTGCTTTTTTTAATCATGATTTAAACAATGGAAAAGATTCAACCGCGGCAGTGTTTTTTGGAGGAGGCGGAAAATATACTTTAAAGGATAGTGTTTACACTGAAAACCTCGAATATTTCAATAACCGTCAGTGGGAAAATAACAAATTTGAGTTTGTGGTAAAAGTTAAAAATGATACTCTGATTCAAAAAGGAATTGAGAAAATAGAAAAATTAGGAGTTGATCGTGTTATTGTAGAGAAATACGTTAGAGAGAGATAAAAAAAAGTTTCATGTTTTCCTTGTTTCAAGTTTCATGTTGTTGGAACGTGAAACTTGAAACCTGAAACAAAAACAAAAATAGTTTCACGTTTTTCTTGTTTCAAGTTTCAAGTTGTTGGAACGTGAAACAAGAAACCTGAAACAAAAACAAAAATAGTTTCACGTTTTTCTTGTTTCAAGTTTCAAGTTGTTGGAACGTGAAACCTGAAACCTGAAACAAAAACAAAAAAGACATCATGAAAAAAATATTAGTTATAGACAATTACGATAGTTTCACTTACAACCTTGTACACTATCTGGAAGATTTAAATTGCGAAGTTACCGTTTACAGAAACGACGAATTTGATATCGATGAGATCAGTTCATTTGATAAAATTTTACTTTCTCCGGGGCCTGGAATTCCAGATGAAGCTGGATTATTAAAAGCCGTGATTCAAAAATACGGAGCAACCAAAAGCATTTTAGGAGTTTGTTTAGGACAGCAAGCTATTGGAGAAGTTTTTGGAGGAACACTTTCTAATCTTGACAAAGTATATCACGGTGTTGCCACAAATGTCAAAACAGTGGTTTCTGATGAAATTTTGTTTGAAGGTTTGGGTAGTGAATTTGAAGTAGGGCGTTACCATTCATGGGTTGTAGATGCCAATCTACCGGAAGTTTTAGAAGCCACTTCAATCGATGAAAACGGACAAATCATGTCCCTAAGACATAAAACATTTGATGTAAGAGGCGTTCAATTTCATCCCGAAAGTGTGTTAACACCAAACGGAAAAAGGATTTTGGAGAATTGGATAAAGGGGTAATGTTATGTTTTTTTTGTTTCAAGTTTCAGGTTATTGGAACGTGAAACCTGAAACCTGAAACAAAACCTCAGAACCTCAGTATCTCAGAACCTTAGCAACTTTAAAAAAAATGAGCATAGAAATTTTAGCAACCAAAGAAATAAGAATCGAAGATGTATTGGCGCTTTACGAAGCAAACGAATGGAGTTCGGCCAGTAAACCTAATGAATTATACAACGGTCTTTTAAATTCCGAAACTTTGATAACCGCTTGGGAAGGAAAAAAACTGGTTGGACTTGGAAATGCCATTTCTGATGGACATTTAACGGTTTATTACCCACACTTACTGATACTTCCCGAATATCAGGGCAAAGGAATTGGAAAGATGATTTTAGATAAACTACAAGAGAAATACCGTCATTTTCACATGCAAATGCTAACAGCAGATGGAAGATCGGTTGATTTTTATAAAAAGAACGGATTTGAACGCGCCGGAAAAACAGAACCCATGTGGATTTATCAAGGAAATGAACATTGATAGTTTTCAGTCTCAGTATTCAGTCTCAGAAAAACCTGAAACCTGAAACCTGAAACCTGAAACTTGAAACTTGAAACAAAACCTCAGCATCTCAGAACCTTAGCAACTTAAAAAAAAATGAAAAATATACTAAATAAACTAATCAATCACGAAGTACTTTCTAAAGAGGAAGCAAAAAACGTATTGATTAATATCTCAAGCGGGGCGTATAATCCGAGTCAGATTTCGGCATTCCTTACCGTGTTTATGATGAGAAGTATCACGATTGAAGAGCTTTCGGGTTTTCGTGAAGCTTTATTGGAGTTATGTATTAAAGTAGATTTATCTGCCTACAACGCCATCGATTTATGTGGTACGGGAGGTGACGGAAAAGATACTTTCAATATCTCAACTTTGGCATCCTTTGTTGCAGCGGGAGCCGGAATAAAAGTAGCAAAACACGGAAATTATGGTGTTTCTTCTATTTCCGGATCAAGCAATGTGATGGAGAAAATGGGAGTTAAATTTAGCAGCGATCCCGATTTTTTAGAAAAATGTATCGATCAGGCGGGAATTTGTGTTTTACATGCCCCTTTGTTTCACCCTGCAATGAAAAATGTCGGGCCGATACGAAAAGAATTGGCTGTAAAAACCTTCTTCAATATGTTAGGACCAATGGTAAACCCATCGTTTCCTAAAAATCAGTTGGTTGGCGTTTTCAATTTAGAATTAGCCAGAATGTATGCGTATTTGTACCAAAATACCGATGTAAATTTTACGATTTTACATTCGCTTGACGGTTATGATGAAATCTCCTTAACCGGCCCAACAAAAATCATTACTAGTGACATGGAAGGCATATTAAAACCGGAAGATTTTAAAGTTCGTCTTTTATCACAAAGAGAAATTGAAGGTGGCAGAACAATAGAAGAATCTGCAGATATGTTTACCAATATCATTTCCGGAAAAGGAAGTGAAGCACAGAATAATGTTGTTTGTGCGAATGCCGCAATGGCCATTGCAACCGTAACAAAATGTTCTGCGAAAGAAGGTTTTAAACAAGCCAAAGAAAGTTTATTCTCCGGAAAAGGATTAAAAGCACTAAAAAAATTACAAGAATTAAGTAAGTAAAAAAAATAGTTTCAAGTTTTTTTTTTGTTTCAGGTTTCATGTTGTTGAAACGTTAAACCTGAAACTTGAAACGTTAAACCTGAAACCTGAACCCCGAAACAAACAACAATGAATATACTTGATAAAATAATATTCGACAAACAACGAGAAGTTGTTCTTAAAAAGGCAATTATTCCGGTTTCTCAATTGGAGAGCTCTGTTTTTTTTGAAAGACAAACGATTTCTTTAAGTCAAAAGTTACAGCAAAGTGCAACGGGAATCATCGCAGAACACAAACGTCGCTCCCCTTCAAAATCAGTAATAAATCACAATTTTACGGTAGAAGAAGTGGTGAAAGGATATGAAAATGCGGGTGCTTGTGGAATCTCTGTTTTAACCGATGGGAAATATTTTGGTGGTTCACTTGACGATTTGCTTTTGGCAAGAGCTTCTGTAAATCTGCCGCTTTTGCGAAAAGAATTTATTGTAGACGAATACCAAATTCTCGAAGCCAAAGCATTTGGTGCCGATTTGATTTTACTGATTGCAGCCGTTTTGACTCGTGAAGAAATCAAATCGCTTTCAGAATTTGCGAAAAAACTGGGCTTAGAAGTTCTATTGGAAGTTCACAATCAGGAAGAATTAGAAAAATCGATTATGCCAACGCTTGACATGATTGGCGTGAACAATCGAAACCTTAAGACTTTCGAAGTAAGTCTGGATTTCAGCAAACAACTGGCGTCGCAAATTCCGGATGATTTTGTGAAAGTTTCAGAAAGCGGTATTTCGTCCGTTGAAGCCATTTCTGAACTAAAACCATACGGATACAAAGGCTTCTTAATTGGAGAAAATTTCATGAAAACGGACAATGCCGGAAAAGCAGCAACGGAATTTATTGCACAGCTGTAAACCGTAAGCTTTAAGAAGCTTCAAAAAAATAGAAACTAAAAGTTTCGCCACGAATTTACACCAATTCGATTCGTGAAAACTCGTGTAATTCGTGGCAAAAAAACAAACACAAAGCTTTGCGAACTTAGCGTTTACAAAGACCAACATAAAAAACCTTGCGCCCTTTGCGGTTAAAAAAAAGAAAAAATGAAACTCAAGATCTGTGGCATGAAACATCTCGATAATATACTTGAAGTAGGAGCGCTCCTACCCGACTATATGGGATTTATTTTCTGGGAAAAATCTGCACGTTATTTTGACGGAACGATTCCGGAACTGATTAAAACAATTAAAAAAACGGGCGTTTTTGTAGACGAAACCGTTGAAAATATTATGTCGAAAATCGACAAGTACCATTTACAAACGGTTCAGTTACACGGAAAAGAATCCGTTGCATTTTGTCAGGAGTTAAAAGCTAAAATCGATGGCAGAATTGACATTAATACCGAAATCATTAAAGTATTTTCTGTTGATGAAAGTTTTGATTTCAGCGTTTTAGAGCCTTATGAAAAGGTTTGTCACTATTTTCTATTTGACACAAAAGGAAAATTACCGGGCGGAAACGGAACCACTTTCAACTGGAAGATATTGGAGAATTATAAATCTGAGAAGCCCCTTTTCTTAAGTGGTGGAATCGGAATTGAAGAAATTCCAATGATAAAAGACCTCAAAATTCCGATATACGCTATTGACGTAAACAGCAAATTTGAGATTGAACCGGGATTAAAAAACACAAGTCTATTAAAGAAGTTTCAGAAAAAATTAAAACCTGCTACTTTAAACCCTAAACAACTATACAATGAATTATAATGTTAACGAAAAAGGTTATTACGGCGAATTTGGAGGGGCTTACATTCCCGAAATGCTGTATCCTAATGTAGAAGAATTACGTCAGCAATATTTAAAAATTATAGCAGAGCCTGATTTTAAGTCAGAGTTTGATCAATTATTAAAAGATTATGTAGGACGCCCTAGTCCATTATATTACGCCAAACGTTTATCTGAAAAATACAATACCAAGGTTTATTTAAAAAGAGAAGACTTAAATCATACAGGGGCACACAAAGTCAACAATACAATTGGACAGATATTAGTGGCCAAACGTTTGGGTAAAAAACGAATTATTGCAGAAACCGGTGCAGGTCAGCATGGTGTGGCTACAGCAACTGTTTGTGCCTTAATGGGGATTGAATGTATTGTGTACATGGGCGAAATCGACATCGCACGTCAGGCACCAAACGTTGCCCGCATGAAAATGCTTGGAGCAGAAGTTCGTCCGGCACTTTCGGGTTCAAAAACTTTAAAGGACGCTACAAACGAAGCCATCCGCGATTGGATCAACAATCCAGTTGACACTCATTATATCATCGGATCTGCTATTGGCCCGCATCCTTATCCGGATATGGTAACCCGTTTTCAAAGCATTATTTCCGAAGAGATCAAATGGCAGTTAAAAGAAAAAGAAGGTCGTGAGAATCCGGATTACGTGGTTGCTTGTATCGGTGGAGGAAGCAACGCAGCCGGAACTTATTATCACTTTTTACACGAACCTGAAGTAGGCATTATCGCCGTCGAAGCTGCCGGAAAAGGGGTTGACAGCGGTCACAGTGCGGCCACCAGTAAATTAGGGAAAGTAGGGATTATTCATGGTTGCAAAACCCTTTTGATGCAAACTCCGGATGGTCAAATTACAGAACCTTACTCGATATCTGCAGGTCTGGATTATCCGGGAGTTGGTCCTATGCACGCGCATTTGGCACAAACGGGTCGTGGTGAATTTTTCTCTGTAACGGATGATGAAGCGATGAATGCCGGTTTAGAACTTACCAAATTAGAAGGGATTATTCCGGCAATTGAAAGTGCACATGCCTTTGCCGTTTTAGATCAGAAAAAATTCAAACCTACAGATGTTGTGGTAATCAGTCTTTCAGGTCGTGGTGACAAAGATTTAGACAATTACATCGAGTACTTTAAATTATAATAAAAATCGTAATTTGCATGTTCTCAAGGGTCGGACTGTTTGCGTGATCTTTTGCTTTTTCAAAAAAAATATCACAAACACAACTCAACAATAATTGCTTCACGAAATGATCCTTGACGCGAACAAATAACGAGAAAAATAATAATTATGGAACAGATATTCTCTTACGGAACCTTACGCTCAAAAGAAATTCAAATGCAGGTTTTTAATAAATTATTGACCGGAAAAGCAGACCAGCTTACGGCCTATAAACTAAAAGACCTGAAAATAGAAGAAGAATTTGGTATGACTGACTATTTTGTAGCGGTACCAAGTGAAAACCCTGCAGATTGTATTAAAGGGACTGTTTTTACAATTTCCAACGAAGATCTAACCAAAGCAGATCAATTTGAATCGAATGCGTATAAAAGAGTCCGAATAACACTGAAATCAGGAACTATTGCGTGGATTTATATTGAAAGTTAATGATCGCAAAAACGTAACGATATAGATCAAATCTGAATGGCCTTTAAACAGATAAAATTTTAAAAAGTATAACTAATAAAGAATAATTAACAACCAAAATGATCTTAGCAGCAGCTCAAACAAAACCAAAACGCGGAGATATCGACTCCAATTTACTAGATCATTATCGTCTGATCAAAATCGCCGGAGAAAAAGGCGCTAATTTAATCGCATTTCCCGAACTGTCGATTACCGGTTATGAAAGAGAAAATGCTGCGGGACTTGCCTTTACCAAAGACGATTCCAGAATCGATCATTTAAAGGAATTAGCGGTTGAATATAATATCATAATTATTGCCGGAGCTCCGATTCAAACTGAAACGGGAATGTTTATTGGGGAGTTTATAATTTTTCCGGATCACTCGGTTTCTATTTATACCAAACAATTTCTGCATGAAGGCGAGGACGAATTCTTCCAGCCTTCATTCGATTACAACCCGACGGTTACCCTTGAAAACCAAAAGATCTCATTTGCTATTTGTGCCGACACTGACCATCCGCAACATCCCGAAAACGCAAGTAAAAAAGAAACTTCGATTTATGTCGCCAGTATTTTCTTTACGCCAAACGGGATTCCAAATGCGTACCGAAATTTACAAAGTTATGCTCAGAAACATCAGATGCATGTTTTGATGGCCAATTTTAGCGGGGAATCCTGGGGAACTCCTTCTGCCGGAAAAAGTGCTTTTTGGAACAACAAAGGAGAACTGGTTGCCCAAATGAACGATTCAGATTCCGGTATTTTACTTCTGGAAAACAAGAATGATAATTGGACAAGTGAGATTATCATTGACTAAATATAACACTATAGCTAACCGGTTTTTGAAATCGATTAGGATCAAATAAAACGACATTAAGATGAACAGAATAACTCAAAAACTACAAGAAGATAAAAAGATACTCTCTATTTATTTTTCGGCGGGATATCCAAACTTAAATGACACCGCTCAAATTATACAGGATCTGGAAAAAAACGGTGTTGATCTAATTGAAATTGGCCTACCCTTCAGCGATCCTTTGGCTGATGGACCAACTATTCAGGCGAGTTCTACGCAGGCTTTGCATAACGGAATGACCACACAACTTCTTTTCGATCAGCTGAAAAACATTCGCGAAAGCGTAAAAATTCCGTTGATTATTATGGGGTATTTCAATCCGATGTTACAATATGGGGTTGAAGCATTCTGCAAAAAATGTGCTGAAATTGGTATCGATGGTTTAATTATTCCGGATCTTCCGGTTGATGTTTATGCAGAGCAATACAAAGCCATTCTCGAAAAATACGGTTTAATTAATGTACTGTTGATTACTCCGCAAACTTCAGAGGAACGCATTCGTTTTATCGATAGTGTTTCAGACGGATTCATTTATATGGTAAGTTCTGCAAGTGTGACCGGTTCTCAGGCAGGATTCGGAAATACGCAGGAAAGTTATTTCGAAAGAATCGCAGCCATGGAGCTAAAAAATCCACAAATTGTTGGTTTTGGAATTTCGAATAAAGAAACTTTTACACAAGCAACCAAATTTGCAAAAGGGGCTATAATTGGAAGTGCTTTTATCAAACATTTAGCGGAAAGCGGAAGTGGAAAAATTGAAGAATTTATTGGAGGAATCAGATAGATTTCTTTTTAGTTTATAAATCAAAAACGGCGTTTAAATTTAAAACGCTCTGATCGCAATCTTAGTTACTTATACCTCTTACTGTATTTGTAATAAAGTTAATAAAGCTAAAAACATCTTTCCCATTATGGAAAAAGAGGACACTCTCACTCCATACTACAAATTATATACTCTAAAAATACTTTGGTGTATTTTTATCCACAGAGAAAAAATCTTTGTACAGTTGGTCTTAACACTGAGTTCGAAATTCAGCGTTAAGACCAATTTTTATTTATGATAATTTTTCATAAAAATTCCCCTTCACGTTATGTTAATATTTTGTTAAAATAAAATTAAACAAGCGTTTAATTTAAACGCTTGTTTAATTTTGTACTCTATTAGAAAAATACCATGTCTAAAATCGAATTAAACGATAAAAAAATTCAGATTCTGGAAGTCTCAGAAAAACTTTTTTCTGAACGAGGATTTGAAGGCACATCCATACGGGACATCTCAAAAGCGGCAAAAATAAATATTGCCATGGTTTCGTATTATTTTGGTTCTAAAGACCGTTTGTTAGAGTCTTTAATCATCTACAAAACTTCTGATCTGAAATTAAAAATTGAAAATTTATTACACGAAAATCTGGAACCCATTGATAAAGTCAATAAATTAATCGAAATTTACATTCACAGAATCAATTGTAACAAAGGGATTTTCAGAGTTTTACACTTTGAATTTGCGTCCAGAAAGAAAGAAGAGAATCTACAAGCCTTTACAGAACTGAAAAAAGGGAATTTAAAACTTGTGGAAAGCATCATTCAGGAAGGACAGGCAAAGGGTGTTTTTAGAAAAGATGTTATCATTCCATTAATCACTCCAACTATAATGGGGACTTTTTTCCACTTTCATATGAATAAAACATTCTTTCAGGATTTACTTCAATTAGATACCGAAGCGAAGTATGATGCTTACATTAAAACCAGTCTTACAAATCACATTCAACAAACTATAAAAGCGCTACTTGTTTATGAAAATTAGTCAATTAATGCTCTTTGGGATTTTCTTTATCGGAATTTCATCAATAGAAGCTCAAGAAAAAACAAGTTTAACCTTAGACGAGGCCGTTAAACTGGCTTGGGAAAAAAGTAACGAAGTTACGCTTGCCAACACTAAGGTAAACTCAAAAAAATACGAGTTACAAAACGTCAAAAACAATCAATATCCCGATATTAAAATTGCGGGGCAATACCAGCGTTTAACAAAAGCGTCGATTGATATGCATAATGACGAGGCAAGTGCTGAGCCAATGCCGGCACCTAATCAGGTATTATTTGGTCAGGCGACTCTAAGTCTGCCGATATTCTCCGGATTTAAAATTCAAAACAGCATCAACGCTTACGATAATCTTTACGAAGCTGAAACTGCAAGTGCGGCTAAAACTAAAGAGGATGTAGCCTTACGTGTCATCACTTACTACACTGCTTTGTACAAAGCGCAGAAAACATTAGATCTATTAAACGAAAATCAGAAGCAAGCCAAACAACGTGTTACTGATTTCAAAGAATTAGAGAAAAATGGCATCATCCCACGAAATGATTTATTGAAAGCACAATTATTGGTTTCAAAAACGCAATTATCTATTGATGAAGCAAATAACAACCTCAATAACATCAATTTTTACCTAACGACCTTACTAAAATTAGATCCTACCGTAAAACTTCAGGTTAACGAGTCTGATTTCTTCAATCTAAAAACAAACAATGCACCAACTTCGGATGCAATGGCACTTGAAAACAGAAAAGATCTCGAAGCAATTCGTTTTCAACAAAAAGCAAGTCAGGCAAACATCAAGGTTGCAAGATCAGGATACTATCCGACACTAGCTTTATTAGGTGGTTACACTGCTTTTGACCTTAAAGATTTTATTACCGTAAAATATGCTATGAATTTTGGAGTAGGTTTATCTTATGACTTATCGGGAATTCTAAAAAACAGCGCTTCTGTAAAAGCGGCTGAAAGCAAGGCTTTGGAAGTAAAAAATACAGAGGCTATCATGACGGATCGAATTAAAGTTGAAGTTCAGAAATCTATCGAGGACTATGACTTGGCAATCAATCAAAGTGTGGTTTATGATGAAGCATTACAACAGGCCGAAGAAAACTACAGACTTGTAAAAGACAAATTTGATAATGGTTTATCTGATACCAATGATTTAGTTGAAGCTGATGTTGAACACCTAAGCGCTAAAATCAATACGGCTGTGTCTAAGGCAACCATTATTCAAAAATATTACGAATTACTTTCAGTATCAGGACAATTATCACAATCATTCAATCTTTCTAAAATATAATCGATAGCTCTCATGGAAAAGAAAAAAACAAATACTAAATTCATCATTATACTAGCCGTATTGGTCTTAGTGGGCGGAACTTACGGAATAACAAAATACATGCATTCTTTAGCTCACGAAGAAACGGATGATGCTCAGATTGAGAAAAAAATGAACCCGATTATCCCGAGAGTATCCGGTTATGTTAGCAAAGTATATGTAAAAGATAATGATTTTGTAAAAAAAGGAGATACTTTATTTACTATTGACAAAAGAGATTATCAATTAAAAATTGACGAAGCTACTGCTGCAGTATTAGGAGCTGAAGGCCAATACGAAGCTGCAAAAGCTGATATTGGAAGTGCTTACGCAAGCATTTCTGTTTCTGACGCCAACATGAAATCTGCAAGTGGTTCTATCGAAAGTGCAAAAATAAGATTGAGACAACTTACAAACGATTACAACCGTTACAATAATTTGTACAAAACACATACCATTACAAAACAACAGTATGAGCAAGCTTTGACTGCAAAAGAAGAAGCAGAAAATCAGGTACGTGTTTTACAACAACAACAAAGAGCAAGTTCTTTTCAAAAATCGGTAATTGAATCAAAATCTAAGGCTTCTGATAAACAAACAGAAGTTGCAGCTGCCAATATTAAAAGAGCTAAAACAATGTTGGATGTTGCGAAATTAAACCTTACTTACACGGTTGTAACTGCCGCTATTGACGGTCAGGTTTCTAAAGTTGATATTCAGCCAGGACAATTAGTTCAACCGGGACAATCTTTATTTTATATCATTAATAACAATGAGGCTTGGGTAGTAGCAAACTTTAAAGAAACACAATTAAACAAAATGGTTGTGGGACAAAAAGTTTCTTTAAAAGTAGATGCTTATCCAAACTATGAGTTTAAAGGAGTTGTAACTTCATTTTCACCGGCAACAGGATCTCGTTTTTCTTTATTACCTCCTGATAATGCTACAGGTAACTTCGTGAAAACAATCCAAAGACTACCGGTAAAAATCAGTTTAGATCAATCAAACGATCCTGAAAAAGTAAAATTATTGCGTCCGGGGATGAATGTTGATGTAGATGTACATTTGAAATAAAATATGGCAACAGCAGTACAAGCAGAAGATGATTTAGTAGAATACGGTTTCAGACGTGTCATTATTACAATTACAGCGGTACTTTGTGCCTTACTGGAAATTGTTGATACCACGATTGTAAACGTAGCACTAACAGACATGCGAGGTAGCCTTGGTGCTACTTTGACTGATGTGGCCTGGGTTATTACAGCATACGCCATTGCGAATGTTATTGTAATACCGATGACAAGCTGGCTTTCGCAGCAATTTGGAAGACGTAATTATTTTGTGGCCTCTATCATCTTATTTACAGTCTGCTCCTTTTTATGTGGAAATGCCAGTAATATCTGGGAACTGGTAGCCTTCAGGTTCGTACAAGGTATGGGTGGAGGTGCCTTACTGGTAACCGCTCAAACCATTATTACCGAAAGTTATCCGGTAGCAAAACGTGGTATGGCACAGGCTATTTATGGAATGGGTGTAATTGTTGGTCCAACTTTAGGTCCGCCTTTAGGAGGTTATTTAGTAGATAATTATTCCTGGCCTTATATCTTTTATATCAATATTCCTTTGGGAATTATTGCTACTATTTTAGCACTAACTTTTGTTAGAAGTCCGAAATATGGAGAAAAACTAAAAGCAAATCAGGTTGACTGGTGGGGAATTATTCTTTTGGCAACGTTTATCGGTTCTTTACAATTTGTTTTAGAACACGGACAACAAGACGACTGGTTTAATGATCCCTTAATTACAGGATTAAGTGTCCTTACCGTTTTTGGATTAGTCCTTTTTATATGGAGAGAGCTGACTTATAAATATCCGATTGTAAATCTGAGTGTATTAAAAGATGGAAATCTAAGAATTGGAACGGTAATGTGTTTTATTCTAGGTTTCGGTTTATACGGATCGACATTGATTATCCCGATCTACACCCAGTCCATTTTAGGATGGACGGCAACTGATGCGGGACTATTATTGATTCCGGGTTCGATTACAACAGCGATCATGATGCCATTTGTTGGAAACATGATTCAGAAAGGGGTTCCGCAAGGGTATATGGTTGGAGTTGGATTTTTAGTCTTCTTCTTCTTTACCTTTATGATGCAAACCCGTATGACACCTGATACCGGAGTAGAACATATGTATTGGCCGTTGATTTTAAGAGGTATTGGATTAGGTTTACTTTTTGTACCGATTACAACACTTTCACTTTCGACTTTAAAAGGGAAACATATTGGTGAAGGAGCTGCTTTTACCGGAATGATGCGTCAATTAGGAGGTTCATTTGGTATTGCCATTATCACCACTTTTATCACCCGTTTCAGTCAAGAGCACCGAGTTAATCTGATCAACAATTTAGATCCTGCGAATCATGATGTGCAGCAACGTATTTCAGGAATGCAACATGCTTTTATGTCCAAAGGATATAGCGCCGATGTCGCCCTTAAAAAGGCCTATCAGGCAATAGATTATGCTATTTTAAAACAAAGTACAGTAATGTCATACATTGATATTTTTATGTATTTAGGAATCATGTTCTTATGCTGTATTCCGATTATATTTTTCATCAAAAAAGGAAAAAACAAAATTAATCCTGCTGATGCGATGCATTAATTTTTAACAAAACTAAAAAAGCCGAATTCAATTTTGAATTCGGCTTTTTTACTTCGGAAAATTCTATAATAAGATTTTAGGTCTTCAAATTAAATAATTTGGCTAAAGCCTTTTGAAAAACACACCTGGTCCCACCAGCTGAAGCTGGGGGGCTATTAAACCTGAAACCTGGAACCTGAAACCTGAAACTTTAAACTTTAAACAAAAAAACCTACCTCGTAAAAACCAGGTGATTTCCTTTCGAAAGATTCGCATCAAACTGGTACCCTTCATAATTAAAGCCTTTCAAATCATCTATCGTTTCGGCATTGGTGTCGATAATGTAACGCACCATCATTCCTCTTGCTTTTTTTGCGAAGAAACTGATTATTTTTAGCTTGCCGTCTTTATAATCTTTAAAATCAGGAGTAATTACCGGAACTTTCAAGTTTTTAACATCAACAGCGGAGAAATACTCGGTACTGGCTAAATTCACAAACAACTCTCCTTTTTTCAGTTCTTTATTCAGCGCTTTTGTAACGGGTCCTTTCCAAAAATCATGTAGATTCTTATGCTCTTCTATTGGTAGTTTTGTACCCATTTCCAAACGATACGCCTGCATGAGATCCAAAGGCTTTAATACTCCATAAAGTCCTGATAAAATCCTCAGTTTATCTTGCAGTACCTCTAACTTTTCTAACGGAAGAGTATACGCGTCCAAACCGGTATATACATCGCCATCGAAAGTATAAACTGCCGGACGTGCATTTTCGGGAGTGAAAGGTGTTTTCCAAACTTGATTTCTCTGCCAGTTCAGATCGGCTAATTTTTCGGAAATCGACATTAACACAGCCAAATCTGCCGGTTTTTTAGGTTTTAAAACTTTATGAACCACACGGGCTTCCTTTAAAAAAGACGGTTCTGTATATTGAGTAGTTGGTAATTCTTTTTCGAAATTTAATGACTTCGCAGGCGATATAACAATTTTCATTTGTGCATTTTTAAGTGACCCAAAAATACAAATTGCATTTCTAAAAATAACTAATCAGGATTGATTTGTTCGATGGTGATATAGGCCTATTCGTTGCTTCATTTTTTTTAAAACACGAATTACACGAATTATCACTAATTAAACTGCATATGCCATACTTAAACATTCGTGATAATTCGTGTAATTCATGGCAAGCCTCTTTTCTAAACACGAATTACACAAATTTTCACTAATTAAACTGCGCAAGCAGAACCAAAAACATTCGTGATAATTCGTGCAATTCGTGTCAAACCTTTTTCCTCGTTTGCGGCTACATCTTATAATTACGCGAATTCCCACTAATCAAACTCCACAAGCCACACCAAAAAATTCGTGATAATTCGTGCAATTCGTCTCAAACCTTTTACCCGTTTACGCCTAACATTCTATAATTACACCATAAAACTAAGACTTTCGATAAAAAAGTGAGCGATAGATTATAAAAGGCATTTTCAATGTTGTAAATTTGCAGGCGTTCCATTCTCTTCAAGAATAAGACGTACTATTTAAAATTCGTGAATTCGTGGCTATACAAACAAATTATAAAACAGCTTTACAACATAAAATCTTCGGAATCATTTCGCAGGCATCTCAGGAACTAAACGTAGACAGTTATGTCATTGGCGGCTTTGTACGGGATTTACTTTTAAACCGTGGTTCAAAAAAAGATATTGATGTTGTGGCCGTTGGTAGCGGTATCGAATTGGCTTTAAAAGTATCTGAATTACTTCCTAAAAATCCAAAAGTACAAGTTTTCAAAACCTACGGAACTGCTATGTTGCGCTTTGAAGACACGGACATTGAATTTGTCGGAGCCCGTAAAGAATCTTATAATTTTGACAGTAGAAATCCACTTGTCGAAAACGGAACACTTGAAGACGATCAAAACCGTCGTGATTTCACGATAAATGCTTTAGCCTTATCGCTAAACGAAAAAACTTTCGGAGATCTTTCTGATCCTTTTGACGGATTGGCAGATTTAGAAAATAAAATCATCAAGACACCCTTAGATCCAAGTATTACTTATTCTGATGATCCGTTGCGAATGCTTCGCGCTATTCGTTTCGCTACTCAGTTAGGTTTTGAGATTGAAAAGAATTCTTTGGATGCCATTACTAAAAATGCAGACCGAATTAATATCATCTCAGGAGAAAGAATTGTCGATGAATTAAACAAAATTCTTTCGACAGACCAACCTTCTATCGGATTTTTACTTTTATATAAAACCGGGCTTTTAGATCTTATTTTACCCGAATTGACTGCGTTGAATCAGGTGGAAGAAATTGAAGGTCATACCCATAAAAACAATTTTTACCATACCTTGGAAGTGGTAGATAATATTTGTCCCAATACCGATGATGTTTGGTTGCGTTGGTCAGCTTTATTGCACGATATTGGAAAAGCGCCAACAAAACGTTTCAATAAAAAACAAGGCTGGACTTTTCACGGACATGAGTTTTTAGGCGGAAAAATGGCTAAGAAAATATTCGAACGCTTGCACATGCCTTTGAATCACAAAATGAAATTTGTACAAAAAATGGTTATTATGAGTTCACGTCCAATTGTATTGGCACAGGATCTTGTAACCGATAGTGCTGTGCGTCGTTTGGTTTTTGATGCCGGAGAAGATGTAGAAAATCTAATGACCTTGTGTGAAGCTGACATTACAACTAAGAACCCGTCTAAGTTCAAAAAATACCATAAAAACTTCGAATTGGTTCGCAAAAAAATTGTTGAAGTTGAAGAACGCGATCATGTGCGTAATTTTCAACCACCGATTTCGGGTGAAGAAATTATGGAACTATTCGATTTGAAGCCATCGCGTGAAATCGGCGTTTTGAAGGAAGCGGTAAAAGAGGCCATTTTAGAAGGTGAAATCCCTAACGAATATCAGGCTGCTTATGATTTTGTTATAAAAAGAGCGGAGAAGATGGGGTTGATAAAAGCCTCTAAGTAACTAAGTTTCTTAGACTGTAAGACTACAGCGCCCACGAAAGCAAAATACTGATTATTAAAAAATAAAATATTGTAAATAGAACATTTGCTGTTTAAAAAAAGACGTTGTTAACCATTACAAACTCAGAACCTCAGCAATTTAGTTCCTCAGCAACTTTTAAAAAGAATGAAAAAACACTTCCCTACAATCGCAAAAACAGCATTAGTTTTAGTTTATTTAGTAATTGTTGCAGGAGCATTAGTACGTATGACAGGTTCCGGAATGGGTTGTCCCGACTGGCCAAAGTGTTTTGGATATTACATTCCCCCAACGGATTTAAAAGAACTGACCTGGGCACCCAATCGTGTTTTCGAAAAAGGGCAAGTAATCATTAAAGACGAAACCTTATTGGTTGCCAAAGATAATTTTACAACTCAGACTAATTTTGATGTTTCGCATTGGGAAAAATACACCAAACACGATTATGCGATTTTTAATCCGCTTCATACCTGGATCGAATATATCAATCGTTTGTGTGGTGCTTTGGCAGGAATGGCTTGTTTTTTTATGGCTATTGCTTCCTTTAAATTTTGGAAAGAAAAGAAAAGAATTCCCCTTCTTTCCTGGTTAGTTGTTTTTATGATGGGCTTTCAGGCGTGGTTAGGCGCGAAAGTGGTGTATTCGGTATTAAACCCGATCAAAATTACAGTTCATATGGTTATGGCTTTGGTTATTGTTGCCGTGATTTTATACATTATACAAGTAGCAAGACCAAAACTCGCAGCAGTAACGTACAATAGCACATTCAAAAATGTACTATTACTTTCTCTTTTACTGACCTTAATACAAGTGGCTATTGGTACACAAGTACGTCAGCTAGTAGATCAGCAAATAAAAAACGGGTTAACTGAAAGCATTCTTTGGTTGCAAAACCCTACAATTACCTTTTATATTCACCGTTCTTTCTCTGTTATTGTTTTACTTGTAAATGTGTATTTATTCACTAAAAACAGAAAACTAAACTTAGGATTTTCAAAGATGAACTGGGTATTGGCTCTTATCGGAATTGAAATTCTAACCGGAATGGCTATGGCTTATCTTGATTTCCCAATTGGAAGTCAGGCCATACATTTAGTATTGGCCTCTATCTTATTCGGAATTCAGTTTTATATGATTTTGGAAGCACAAAAACCTAGTTCAGCCAATTCTTAAAATCCTGAACTTTTTCACGGCTTACCACTACCTCATCTTCTTTATACGAAGGTAAAATTACTTTCAGACGGGAGTTGGTGTATACTTGTATTTCTTTTATTGCCTTTAATGGTACAATAAACTTTCTGCTTACGCGAAAGAAATCTTTCATATCAACTTCTTGTTCGAGAATCTCTAAAGTCGAATCGATTAAATAGTTTCGGTTTTCAAAAGTATGAATGTAGGTTCCTTTATTTTCACTAAAAAAACATTCAATTTCGTCGATTGTAATTACTTTGAGCTGTTGACCGATTTTAACGGTAAAGCGTTTTTTGTAGTTTTTCTCAAAGGGATTTGACAACATCTTCCTGATTTGTTCAAAATCAAGCTGAAGATTGGTATTTTCCATATCTAATTTAGGAAGACGACTTTTAAATTTAGTAACGGCAACATCAAGATCATCTTCGTCAATAGGTTTCAGAAGGTAGTCGATACTATTCAGTTTAAAGGCTTTCAAAGCATATTCGTCATAAGCAGTAGTGAAAATAATAGCGCTTTTAATGTCTATTTTTTCAAAAATTTCGAACGATAAACCATCAGACAACTGTATATCCAAAAAAATCAGATCGGGATGGTTGTTATTCGAAAACCAGTCTATTGATTCTTCAACAGAATGCAACATGGTTTCTACGCTAATATTTAGCTTTTCAAGCTTGCGCTGCAACAATCTTGCTGCCGGCTTTTCGTCTTCAATAATTAATGTGGTCATTTAATAAAATGCAAAGATTTACAAAAATAACCTTAAAATTAGTACTATTTTTTGAGTTTAGATCGCTCCTTGTCCATATATTTTTGAATTTTCTTTTCTTGCCACTCCTGACCAAAAAACAAATTCTCTCCAAAAACAGATAATGCATGAAAAAACAAACCAATCCCCCAAAAAAGCGCTGTCGAATAGGTATGCCAGTCTAACAATCCACTCTCATAAAGATCTGCCCCTCTCCCGAACCAATCCCGATTTAAGTTGGTTATTATTATGATTATATTTACAATAACATAAATCCTCAAATGCGAGTAAAACCCTTTGATTCTGCGCATTTTTTTGTATGCTGCATCAAAATTCTCATCATCACCAAATTGCTCAAAATAATCTTCTCGTGTATCTCTTTTATAGTGTCTCATTTTTATTTTTATTAGATTATTGCCACTTTTCTTTATTATTATTTTTTTCTTTCTCCATGAGTTCTTTAATTTTCTTTTCTTCCCAGTCTTTTCCTAAAACCGGAAGCACATCAAAAACCTTCAGTCCATGAAAAACAACTCCTAAACCCCACCACATTAAGGGCCAATAGAACCATAAATACTCCGGTGATGTCAATAAATTTATAACCAGTAAAACTATATTTACACCTAAAAAAGATGCCAGATTACCGTAAAACCCTTTGATTTTTTCTACTTTCTTTTTAGCGGAAAAATATCGATCCTCTTCATTAAAATTTAGTTCCATGATTACTCCCATTTTTGCGTTTTTGACTTTTTCTCTAAGATGCTTTTTACTTTACGCTCTTCCCACTCCTCTCCAAATATTTTATAAGAAGCAAACAAATCAATTGCCGTCACTACTAAAAAGACCGTCCACACTCCCATTATAAGCAAATTGAGATGCTTTATCGGAAAGAAATTTAGAGGCGCTCCGAAATACTCTTTTGAAACAAAAATAAGTACGCCAATAACATAGATAATCAGATGCCTGTAAAACGATCTTAGCTTCACTACTTTTTTACTTGCCATTTTTTGGAGTTCATACTCTTCAATGTTCTTATTAAAATTTGTTTCCATACCTATTTCTTAGTTTCCTTCTTAGCTTCTTTTTCTAAAATTTCTTTTACCTTTTGTTCTTCCCATTCCTTAGTAAAAAAAGGAAAAACATTAAAAACCTTCGCAGCATCCATTGCTATGGCAATTCCCCAGCCAAACAGACACCATAAAAACCATAAATATCCCGGTGAAGTCATCAGATTTATGACTGCTAAAATGGCATTTGCAATCACAAATTCTCCAAGATGTTTGTAAAATTTTCTAAGCTCTGTTACTCTTTTTTGAGCTTGCTGATAACGCTTTTCTTCTTCTGTATAAATTCTTTCCATCCTTACTTCCAATTTTTCTTATTACCCTCTCTTTCCAAAATCTCTCTGATTTTTCTTTCTTCCCAATCTGAACTGTAACCAAACACTTTAAAAGCATGCATTACAACTCCAAATCCCCAGCCTAAAGCCGAAAACCAAAACCATTGAAATCCGGGAGAAAATCTTAAGTTTATAAAAATTAAAAAAGGAATTACACAACAATAAGAAATTACATTACCATAGAATCCTTTTAATTCCTGCACTCTTTTCTTAGCTCTGAAATAGGCTTTAGTTTCATCATTATAATCTGAACTTTTTTCCATAACTGTAACTTGTTTTGTTAAAATTGGTATTTTAACTGTAAAATTTTGTTCATTTTGTTCGATCACTACTTTTCTGTTGGATACGATTGCGTAGCGATTTACAATATTCTGCAAACCAACTCCCTGGCGATCTTGCAAAACTTCTTTTTTCTGAAAATCATTTTGGATCGCGAGATAGTCTCCATCAATAAAAATTCTGATATGAAGCGGTTTCTGCTCACTTACTACATTGTGTTTTACGGTATTTTCAAGCAAAAGCTGTAAAGACAACGGAACCACTTTTGCATCAGGATTTATATCTGTTGTTGGCATTTCGTAAAACAAACTATTCTCGAAACGCATCTTCAACAAATTCATATACGTTTTGGCAAATGACAATTCATCTTCAACCGACACCAACTCTTTATCTTTTTGCTCCAGAACATAGCGATAAATTTTAGACAAGGAAGTGGTAAAACGCTGCGCATTATCAGGATTTTCTTCAATCAAAGAACTCAGAACGTTTAGGCTGTTAAACAAAAAATGCGGATCGATTTGATTTTTTAAACTTTCGAATTTAGCACTGGCAGTTCCGGCAATAATCTTTTGTTGGGTTACCTCAAATTTAGAAGCCTGTTTCCATTTTACCATGAAGCTTCTGGCCTGCATAAAGGTTGAAATCCCTAATGACAAAATAATGTAAAAAAGGTGTGTCCAAATCATTCTTTCGCTTAGAAATTGTTCTGGAGACATATCATGCACATATACAAAAATGACATAATTGATTCCTAAAACTGCCGGAACAGTATAGAGAACCGTACACAGAATTCCATAATACACTCTCAAATTGGTTTGTTCGAGCCAATCCCATTTTTTATCTAAAAGAACATTGAGGAACCCGTTACCAAAGCCAAGTCCAAAAGAATAAGCACAACTCACTAAGAACGTCAGCGCTACATTTTTCAGATTAAATTCAGATCCCAAAAAAATGGAAAACAGTATTGTAATGACCATAGAAATCTTTAAACAAATGATTGTTCCGCTTTTCAAATTGGCAAATGGATTTTTATGGTCTTTCATTACAAACTATTTTTATTATTATTTTTTACAACTTTTTTGTGTTTCTAAAGCTCTGTCTAATCCCCATTTTGGTGAAAAAGGAGTCTCCGGTTTAAAAGTAGCAAAAAGTTCTATAGCTTTGTCAACCTGAGCACATAATGGTTTTGTGTCAACACCTGTCCATTTTGCTCCTCCTAACTGATAATCCGCTTCACCAAAAACTGCTCTTGGATTATTTGGATCTATAGCTTTTGCTTTAGCATAATTTTCCATTATTTTACCGGAATATTTCTGAGCATTTGTCATTGGGTCTTGTACTACCCAAGCCGTGTAAAGTAAAGCTTGTAACACATATAGTTCTGCATTGTTTTGATCTTTTATGAATTCAACATCAAGTGCATCTTGCGCTTTTGTCAATAACAAATCAACTTTAGATCCGTCTTTTTCTGAAAAAGCTGCTGTTGTATTCACTAAAGCCACATAATAATTAGGCAACCAGCTATTTTTTTCAGCAGAAGCAATTCTTTCGAACATAGCCGATGCTTCTGTACTTTTTCCTTCTTTCCAAAGTCCGAATGCTTTTCCCATTCCTTGTTCGAATTGTGTTTGTGCAGATAATAAACCGCAGATAAACAATGTGATGGCTGTAATAATTTTGGTCATAATTTCTTGTTTTTAAAAAGTTATTTATTTAGTTTTTTGAATCTCTAAGACTCTGATTTTTGATACTGATTGAAACTCTATTAATTTATACTTCAAAAGTAGGTCGGTTCTTCCGCTTTAAAAACTAATTCCTACCGAGTTGTTGAATTTGGTGACTGAAATGTTTTTTTTTTCTAAAGGTTCTGAGGTTCTGAGTGGCTAAGGTTCTGAGTTTTTCTTCTTAGAGACTTAGAACCTTAGCAACTCCCCCCTAAAGATTCTTCAATTGGTTCTCTTTCTTATTCTCACTAATTGTCCAGAAGAAACCAACAAAGAAAAATCGGTCTGCTGTTGGTATAACGGCTTGTCTGTTGTAAACTCCGTTTGTGTCCGGTGATCTTGCGTAATCATATCCGAAAACATTCTGAGTTCCTAAAAAGTTCGAAACCGAGAAATAAAGAATCTTTTGTGTGGTCAGCAAATATGCCCAGTTAAAACTCAAACTATTATACGATTTTGTTTTTCCATTCATAAATTGTGTTTGATTGGGATCATTATAAGGTCTTCCTGAGCTAAAGCTGTTGGTAAAACCGATCTGCGATTTCCAATCGGTTATGAAATATTTAGTTACAATTGACAGACTGTGATTGGCAATAAAATTAGGCGTTGCCATCGTTGGGAAATTTTTATACTCTCTTTCTGAATCGATGTACGAGTACGAAATCCAATATTCTAAGTTTTTATACAGATTGCTGTCTCTCCAGAATAAATCCAATCCTTTTGCATAACCCGAACCGTTGTTATTGAATACTGAATTGAACTGAATGTCTCTAGTGTCATATTTTACCAAATTACTGTAATTCTTATAATATGCTTCAGCTCTGAAAGTCTGACCCGGTTTTGTAAATTGATAGTTCAGGATATAATGCTGTGCTTTTTCACTTTCAAACTGATGGTATTTTGAATATTTGATATAGTCCACTACAGGAGTCTGCGAGAAATCACCGTAAGCAAAAGAAAACTGACTGTTTTTGGAAACTTTGTAAGCAATAGAAGCTCTTGGAGCAATATTTGTTTCATTTAATAAACTGTTGTTTGAAAGTCGGAAACCTACTTTGGCTGCCAGTTTTTTAGAGAATAAGATATCTCCTTCCGTATAAAAAGCAGCAATTCCTGAATCGTACCCATTGGCGACTTTTAGGGCTACATTGTCATCAAAATTTTCATTGAATTTGGTGATGAAATAATCTGCTCCAAAAGACAATTTAAAATAATTAGAAAAATCTTTTCTCAATTTCAATTTCAACTGTGCGGCATTCTCATTACTGTCAACATCATTGATATCAAACGATACTTTATTTTTACTGTAACCATAGCTTATACCTGAAGTCACTTGCCATCCCGTTCCGAAATTTCCTTTATACGAAGCGTTCAAATAAAAGTTGTTATTGTTTAAATCGGTTCTGATCGGATCAACAAAGTTTACATTTTTTGAATTTAAATCAAATCTTTCCGAATCAAAAGCGGCATACAGTTTAAGAACCCCTCTTTCAAAATGATAGCGATAAACCGCCTCACCACCCAAAGATTGATAAGGGTTATTCCAATCCACATTTTGCGGAATAGCGGCCTGATACGGAGCTAAATTAATATAATTGGTATTGATACTGAACGAACTTTTTTTCCATTTTTGCGTATTCCCTACTCCTAAACCAACCGTCATCAAAGCAATATCTGTTTTATTTTGGTCCGGCTCATCCTGTGTGTTTAAAAGTAAAACACTTGATAACGCTTCCCCGTATTCTGCCGAATATCCTCCCGTAGAAAAAGCGATTCCACTAAACAAAAAAGGAGAGAAACGGCTGCGGGTTGGTAAATTATTGGTGGTTGCGCCATACGGTTGCGCTACACGAAGTCCGTCAACAAAAGTTTGTGTTTCGCTGGCTTCTCCTCCACGTACAAACAAACGACCGTCTTCTCCCACATTTTGGGTTCCGGGTAATGTTTGTAAGGCTGCAATAATATTTCCGGCAGAACCTGCTGTTGTTACAATATCTAATGGTTTAAGTACCGAAACTCTGGCTTTATCACCCGATTCTAATGTTCCTGCGGTAATGACAACGGCATCAAGGGCATTTACATTCTCTCGAAGTTTAACTGTCTGGTCTTTAAAATTCGCAACATCTATTTCTTGCTTGTAGGTTTCATAAATTAAAAAACTCACTATTAAAAACTGATTTCCCTTTGTTGTGGTTTCAAAAGAGAACTCACCGGTATCAGAACTTGTAGCACCATCATAAGTCCCATCGATATAAATACTGGCTCCCGGAACTGGTTTTCCTTTTTGATCTACCACCTTTCCTGAAATGGTATTTTGGGCGAAAATAAAAGCCGTTGTAAATAAAAATGCAACTGTAAAAATAATCTTGGTTTTCATGTCATTGGTTTTTGATGAGACAAATATATTTTAACACTTTTAGTTAAAAAACATTTAATAACCCAATTGTAGAATTTCATGGATGAGTTGTAAATTACTTATTTGTATCTTAGCTACTGCGTTTTTAAACTACTGATTATGTTAGAAAGTAAAAGAGTTTCAAATTTGTATCAATCCATCTATAATGGAGATCCGTGGCTGGAAGTAACTTTAGAAAATACCTTAAAAAATGTAACTGCAGCTCAGGCATATCGGAAAATAAACCCCAGACTAAACACGATTTGGGAAATTGTCAATCATCTTATACAATGGAGAAGAAACATTCTACGACGTGTTCAGGGCGAAACGGTCACCACTCCGGATCATAATTATTTTGTCCCCGTATTAGATTCTTCTGAAGCCGCCTGGGAACAATCTCTACAAAGTCTGGCCAAATCGCAAGAATTATGGAATGTCTTTCTGGATACTTTTGATGATGGCAATTTTGAAAAAATATATCCTACTAACAATCACACCTATTACGAGCACATTCATGGAATCATTCAACATGACGTTTATCATTTGGGACAGATTGTTATTTTGAAGAAGTTGCTTTAAATTCGTTTCAAAATTTTTGTAACACATAGAGACATAGATTTTATAGTTTTTGCTTGCGATTATTGTAGAAAATCACCATTTTTTCTATGCGTTTTCATGTTAAGTGAAACGCCTCTTACCAAGTTTTCAAACTATGTCTCTATGTGTTAAAAAAAATCATTACTATTATGAAAAAAAACAAACTTCAATACTCCATTTTATAACACATAGACACATAGATTTTATAGATCATACTTGCGATTATTGTAGAAAATCACCATTTTTTCTCATAGCTATTCTATGCGAATTTATGTTAAGTGAAACGCCTTTTACCAAGTTTTCAAACTATGTCTCTATGTGTTAAAAAAAATCATTACTATTATGAAAAAAAACAAACTTCAATACCTCAATTTTATAACACATAGACACATAGATTTTATAGATCATACTTGAGATTATTCTAGAAAATCACCATTTTTTCTATGCGTTTTCATGTTGAGTGAAACGCCTCTTACCAAGTTTTCAAACTATGTCTCTATGTGTTTAAAAAAAAATCATTACTATTATGAAAAAATCAATTTTCACACTCGCCTTTTTACTTTTGAATTTAGTTGGTTTCGCACAAGCAACCGAATCCAAATACGACGAAAAATTAGCAAAATCCTTAAATGCCGACGAATACGGCATGAAGAAATATGTCTTCTGTCTTTTAAAAACCGGAACTAACACAACGGCATCTAAAGAAGAAACCAAAAAATTGTTTGAAGGACATATGACCAATATCGGCAAACTGGTAAAAGAAGGAAAATTAGTGATCGCGGGACCTTTTATGAAAAACGAACGAAATTATAGAGGTATTTATATTTTTAATGTGGAAACTATCGAAGAAGCCAATGCGCTTGTCGCGACAGACCCTGCCATTCAGGCCAAATTACTCGAAGCTGAACTTACTCCTTGGTACTCATCAGCAAGCCTGCAGGAAGTATTAAAACTTCACGATAAAATTGCTAAGAAAAAAATGTAACTCCCTATATGAAAACTGAAAAAGAAAAAATGATTTCCGGCGAATACTATATATCCGGCGATCCTGTTTTAATAAAAGAACGCCGAAAAGCTAAAAATCTCTTACATCGTTTAAACGTAACCGAATATCGTTTGACAAAAAAAGCAAAAGAAATTATAGCCGAATTAATCCCCAATACAGGTAAAAGTTTCTATATCGAACCCCCTTTTCACTGCGACTACGGGTATAATATTTCTTGTGGAGATAATGTTTATTTTAATGTAAACTGTGTCGTTTTAGACTGTGCACCCGTAACTATTGGATCCAATGTTTTTTTTGCACCCAATGTTCAAATTTATACTGCAACTCATCCACTGGATGCCGAATTGAGGAAAACATTAGAAAATGCATTACCCATTTCTATCGGAGACGACTGTTGGATTGGTGGTAACTCTGTAATCTGTCCCGGTGTCACAATCGGTAAAGGCTGTGTCATTGGAGCCGGGTCTGTGGTAACCAAAAACATTCCGGACAATTCCTTAGCCGTTGGTAATCCGGCAAAAGTGATTAGAAAATTAAATCAAGAACCTCAATCAAAACTATAATGCTTACCTTAAATAAAGTGCACCATATCGCTATTTTATGTTCCGATTATGAGCAATCTAAATATTTCTATACTCAAATTCTCGGACTTACTGTTATCCGCGAAATCTACCGCGACGAGCGCCAATCGTATAAACTTGATCTGGCTTTAAACGGCACTTATATTGTTGAATTATTCTCTTTTCCGAATCCGCCACAACGACCGTCACGACCGGAAGCTGTTGGCTTGCGTCATCTGGCTTTTGAAGTTACCGATTTGGAAGAAACGATTGCTTTTTTGAACACAAAAAACATACAATCAGAGCCAATCCGAATTGATGAAACGACAGAAAAAAGATTCACTTTTATAGCGGATCCGGATTTATTACCGATTGAATTTTACGAGAGATAAATCGTTTATCCTTCTTTAGTTGGATTTTCTGCTCTTTAAAAAAGTCTCACGCAGATTTTAGCAGAATAAAAAAATCTGCGTAATCTGCGTAAAAAAGCTCTTAACTTAATGACAACGTCCTTTAGCTAGAGGTAAAAAAGAAATCTCATAATGACAGACTTTAGCAAAAAAGCGCTATAAATTTGGCTAAAGCCTTTATCTTCTTCCTTGAATTATCCTCCAGCTAAAGCAGGAGGCTATTCAAACATTTCTTTTACCTTTAAAATGAAATTAGTGTAAAAAAACAATTCATTGCTAAAATTCTAAAAAAAATATTCTGTTATATCGCCCAACAAAACAAATTATAAAATTGATTTCAAAACTGTTATCATTTTATCAATTGCCTCCAGCTTTAGCTGGAGATAAAATAGAAATTACCCAATGAAAGGCTTTAGCCGAAAAAGAACCCTAAATTCAGGAAAATCCACATAAAATCTCCACTCAGTTACTTTTAACACAATAATATGCTGATTTATTAGGAGAATACTACTTCGATTCTTTAATTTTGTGAATCGCATAAAAATAGTGCGATTTTCAAATTTACTTCTGATGAACAAAACGGCGCAAATCAAAAAAAATCATCAATTTATTGTCTTTCAAAAATTAGTTGTTGTTTCCCTGTTAATTGGTTTCCTCTCTGCTTTTTTAGGAATTTCACTAAAAAAAATTACAGAGTATTACGAAGAAATCTTTTTTCATGAAGTTTCGGTAAATCCTATCTTCTACGTTATTTTCCCGGTTTTCGGATTGTCAGTCATTTATTTTTTAAGACAATATCTTTTCAAAAAGAAAGAGAATAAAGGAATTAAGGAAGTTTTTGAAAGTACCCAATCAAAATCTAAAAACTTACCAACGTACAAAATACCGTCCCACTTTATAAACGGATTATTAACCGTTATTTTCGGAGGTTCAACCGGAATCGAAGTTTCAACTGTAGTAGCCACAGCAACAATTGGTTCGGTAGCACAGCAAAAAGAAAATGTTTTTCGAAAATACAAAACCGAATTAATCTGCGCAGGAGTTGCCGCAGGAATCACGGCATTATTCAGCAGTCCGATTGCGGGGATTTTATTTGCAGTTGAGGTTATTTCCCGAAAAGTGACCCGTGCCTTTATCCTCACAAACGGAATTGCGGTTTCAATCGCTTTTGGTTTGATTACGATTCTAAAAGAAGAACCTTTATTTACGGTCAACGTTACAACCTGGCACTTAAAAGCCATTCCGTATTTTATTCTTTTAGGGATTTTAGCGGGAATAAATTCGGTTTATTTAACCCGTTGTGTATTGTTTTTCAAATCTCAATTCGGCAAGATCCAAACGCATTACTATAAAATTCTCTTAGGCTCGATTGTTTTAAGTATTTCTTTATTTGTCTTTCCACAATTGTATGGAGAAGGCTATCATGCTATTAAAATGATTTTTGGCACTTCTTCCGAGCTCCCTCTGACGCTTACTTTAGCTTTAACTTTCATCGGAATTTTGATCCTAAAACCAGTCGTAACTTCTGTAACACTAGCCTCAGGTGGTGATGGTGGTGTTTTTGCTCCGAGTCTTTTTATCGGTGCTTTTTTAGGATTATTAGTAGCTTCAATCTTAAATACGTTTTTTAATACGCAGGTAATTCCGGTCAATTTTATGATTATCGGAATGGCAGCAGTGCTGAGCGCCAGTATCCATGCTCCTTTTACCGCGATATTTTTAGTTTGTGGATTAACAAATGACTATACCTTATTTTTACCCATTTTAGCAGTTTGTCTGATTTCTAAATACACGGCAAAAATGATTTATCCGTATACCGTTTATACGTATTCACCAAGTCTAATAAAATAAAAACATGCCTGTTCAGAAAATAAAAAGAAGCTACCGAAAAACACGTTACATCCTTTATAAAGAAACCTTAATTGATTATAAAGAGCACTTTTGGTCCTTTTTAGGTTCTTTCGTCGGAATCGGAATTCTGGCTTACCTGCAGTCTAAAAACTTCTCCGGCAGCGATGCTGTTTATTTAATTGGTTCTTTTGGCGCTTCGAGTGTTTTAGTGTACGGAATCATTCAGAGCCCGTTTTCACAGCCTCGAAATTTAGTTGGCGGACATATTATCTCTGCTTTTATTGGCGTAACGATTCAGAAATTAGTTCCGGACATTGCCTGGCTTTCTGCCCCGCTGGCCGTTTCGTTTTCGATTATCTTCATGCAAATTACCAAAACGCTACATCCTCCCGGAGGCGCAACAGCACTTATTGCCGTTACAGGCTCTGATCAGATCAAAAACCTGGGGTACGAATATGTATTCTCACCTGTCTTAATTGGGGTTTTAGTGCTGCTGCTTACCGCTTTGATTTTTAATAATATGACTTCGAGCAGAAGTTATCCAAGTCATAGTACTTATCACAAACACTATCATAAAATTAGACAACGATTGACTCGGAGATAAAGCGCTGTTGGTAACACGATGTCACCCTGAGCGGAGTCGAAGGCTTGATCGTCGAGAAGGGGCTTCGACTTCGCTCAGCCTGACAGTTGGAGTTTTTAGTCTCGGTTTTCAGTCTCAGTCGCATTTATGTCAACCTTTGCGGAGTCGAAGGCTTGGTCGTTGAGAAGGGGCTTCGACTTCGCTCAGCCTGACAGTTGGAGGTTTTTAGTTGCGGTTTTCTGTCTCAGTCGCATTTATGTCAACCTGAGCGGAGTCGAAGGCTTAGATCCGTAAGATTAATTCGTCTTTAAAATATTTTCAACAAATCGTAATTCACAATTCGTATTTCGTTTTTTATATTTTACCTTTGACCTCTCAATAAATACAAAGATTATGGTTTATAAATTTAGAGTAATTCTAGACGCCGAAGAAGACATTTTCAGAGACATTGCAATTCTTGAAGACGATACGCTTGAGGATTTACACAATGCGATCTTCAACGCTTTTGGTTTTGACGGAATGGAAGTAGCTTCGTTTTATACCTGCGATGAAACTTGGAATCAGGAAGATGAAATTCCACTTTTTGATACTGGCGACGTTCCGGGTGAACATAAAATCATGAGTGATTATCCATTATCTGATATCTTAGACAAAGAAAATACCAAAATTATCTATGTGTACGATTTTATCAACATGTGGACTTTCTTAGTTGAATTGGCTGCTATCGAAGAGCAATCTGCAGGAGCAACTTATCCGGAAACCTTATTCTCTCACGGAGAAATGCCGGACGAAGCCATAGAAAAAAACTTTGAAGCGGACATGCACGATGATATCTACGGCGAATTTGAGGACGATTTAGACGAAGATGATCTGGATATGTTTGAAGGAGACGATAGTTTTGAAGATTTCGGATTTGAGGAGAATTGGAACTAACGTAAGTTACTGAGGTTCTAAGTTTTTTTTATTTACAGAATTTTCTTATTTTTAATAAAATTTAAATTATTACAAATGAGCAATTTCAGAAAGCTTTTAATCTGGCAGAAGTCAATGAGCTTGATTACCAAAATCTATATTTCCACTAACCATTTTCCAAAAGAAGAAATATTTGGATTAACTTCACAAATAAGACGCAGTTCAATTTCAATACCAAGTAATATTGCGGAAGGTTTTGGAAGAGAAAGCAATAAAGAGTTTTTACGCTTTTTAAGTATTTCGATAGGTTCATTATTTGAAATGCAAACCCAATTAGAAATAGCAAAAAACATTGCTTATCTAAACGAAAACGAATTTAATAATTTATATGAGGACAGTCGCGAAGTAGAGAGAATGTTAGTTTCATTTATTAAGAAATTAAAAGAAAGAAACTAAAACCTCAGAACCTTAGCAACTCAGAACCTCAGAACCTTTAAATATGATCAACTTATTCAACACCCACATCGAGTCGCTTTCGATACACCGCGTAGGAAACAAAAGCAGAAATGAAGCGATTTTTTTATCGGAACAACCATTTAACTTAAATGACGAAATTGTGCCTCTGATAAAAGAGTACTTTTTTAAGCCTTTTAGAGAAAAAGAAGAAAACTATTATCAGTTTGCGCACGAAGTAGATTTGGATTATAATGATATGTACAAATATGCTTCGGAGATTTTTGATAATCCGGGCAATGTACAAGAGATTTCTAAAAGAATCACGACACATTTATTTGAGCAGTCGAACCATCCGCACATTAAAAACGGAGAGGTTTATGTAACCTATTTAACCAATCTGAGCATTGATAACAATGTAGTTGATGCGATTGGAATTTTTAAAAGCGAATTACAGGCTGACTTTTTACAATTTGAAGAAAAAAACAGTAACCTTGAGATGATCCTGCAACAAGGAATCAACCTGAGCAAACTGGACAAAGGATGTTTGATTTTTAATTATAAAAAAGAAGAAGGATACAAAATTCTGACTGTAGACAGCAACCGTTATGATGCACGTTATTGGTTAGAGCACTTTTTATCTGTTGATGCTTTTGAAGATGAAAACTTCATCACTAAAAAATACTTAAAGTTCTGTCAAAACTTCGCGAAAGATGTGGTTTTACCGGCAGAAGACAAAAAAGAAGAGGTCATGTTTATGAACCGATCCGTGAATTATTTCGCTAAAAACGATCAGTTTGAAGAACAAAATTTCTTAAATGAAGTATTAGATAATCCTGACTTAATTCCTGAATTCAAAAATTATAAAGTTGATAAAGGAGAAAAATACAGCATCGAAGATGTAACCTCATTCCCTATCGCAAACTCAGCGGTTTCTGACGCTAGAAAATCGATTAAAAACGTGATTAACCTGGATACTCATATTCAGATTAAAATGGATTTTATCAACCCTGAAAGTGCAGAAAAATTTGTTGAAAAAGGCTGGGATGAAGAAAAACAAATGTATTACTATTTAGTTTACTTCAATAAAGAAGAAAAAAGCTAGTAGTCATTCATTTTCTATTACTTACTTAAACAAAAAACGGCAACTACTCTTTGTAATTGCCGTTTTTTAATAGGTATATTTTCCAACTATCAAAACAAAGAAAACAGTGCTTTGAGAATATCATCGTAAACTTGTTTGTCCTTCTCGCCCGAACGAGCCAGCACTCTGATTCCGGTATAATTATTAAAGATAAAACGAGCCAGTGTTCTTGCTTCCAGTCGTGTTGAAATCTGTCCTGCTTCCTGCCCTTTTTTGACAGCCGCCAGGAAAATCTCTTCTACTGTTTGTCTGTTATCAGCAACAATTTTAGCAATCTCTTCATCATGCATCGCCAGTTCAACGGCAGCATTCACTACAAAACAGCCTTTTGTCATTCGATCGTCCAAACTTTCAATAATGGCTTGTTTAAAGAGTTCTGTCAGTATGACTTTTATGTCCTCGGGTTGGTTTAGAAGCTCCTTAGTCCCCTCCTGTCCGTGTTTGAGATATCTTTTTAAAGCTTTTGAAAAAAGTTTTTGCTTATCTCCAAAAGTATCGTACAAACTCGAACGACTCAAGCCCAAATGAGATACCAAATCCTGCGCTGAAGTACCGTTATACCCTTTGCACCAAAAGATTTCTATCGCTTTATCCAGAGCCTGATCCTCATCAAATTCTTTTGTTCTGGCCATGACTTCGTAATTAAATTCCGTTACAAAGATACAAAAAATTACGGAACGATTGTTCCGTAATTAGAGCAAAAAATTAGACTACAGTGTTTACGATAAGCCCACCGTCTACGACAATTTCTGTCCCTGTTATAAACGAAGCGTCGTCTGAAGCAAGAAAAGCAACTGTTTTTGCAATTTCTGAAGGTTTACCAAAACGTTTTAATAAAATTTTATCGCTTAAAGCTGCTCCAAATCCATCGATTTCTTCTTTTTCTAAACCTAATTTTCCGAAAATCGGTGTTTCAATTGGTCCTGGTGAGATGGCATTTATTCTAATGTTTCTTGGTGCTAATTCAGTCGCAAAGACACGGTTTAAAGATAAAAGCGCTGCTTTACTTGCGGCATAAACTCCTGAGTTTTGCATCCCGACACTGGCATTTATTGAAGTATTAAAAATAACCGAACCGCCATCATTCAAAATAGGTAATAACTTTTGAAGTGTGAAATAAACGCCTTTTACGTTAATATCCATAATCGAATCATAATGTCCTTCAGATGCAGATTCTAATGGAGCAAAAGAAGCAATTCCGGCATTCAAAAAGACAATATCAATTTTGCCAAATTTTGCTGAAACTTCTGAGACCAAATTATCAATTGATTTCAAATCCGATTGATCGGCAACAATTCCTGTTACGTTTAATTCTTCTTCGGCTTTTGTTAATGTCTCTTGGTCTCTTCCCGTAACAATTACACTGGCTCCACGTTCAGCTAATTCTGCTGCTGTTGCATACCCAATTCCGCTATTTCCGCCCGTTACAATGGCAACTTTTTTTTCTAAATTTCTCATTTTATTATTTTTTACAGTATTGATTAATTGATTATTACAGGGCAAAGATACAATAACGGAACGATCGTTCCGTTATTGATTTAGTTAATACTTTGTTAAAAAAAACAACCTCAACAATTGCGCTGCTCCCTTAGTAAAAAAATCTATGGGGTCATAAACGAAAGAAATAATAAAAGGAGTAAACATCTTTAATTTATACTTAAATTTACAGCCTAAAAACAAATTAAAATGGATAGTCTTTTAAACAGCGAAAGTCCTTTCAAAACCATAATCTCCTTTCACAGGCTAATTGAATCTTTTGAGGAAATTGCCTTATCTAATGTTGATTATCGCTCTAACTACGCCAAAGCTATTTTGAAAGAAATAGAAACGATACCCGAGTTCAGAACCGGAATTGAAGATTTCAGCATCATTAAAAAAAATGAAGCTTTAATCAAAAACATATCAGCTGATTTATTCCCAACTGCTTTAACCAATAACGAGATAAAAGCGATTACAATCCCGTTTCAAAATATCTCCTTCAACTATACCGAGCGTTTCAAGAAAATTTTACGAAATGCGGGCGATGAATTTTATATGGAAATTCGTGATTTTGACAGTCATCAATTCTATATCAATAACTGTTGTTTAATTCTAAGCAGTTATTACAAACAAAAGATCGATTTTAATAAACCCTTCTTTTATGATATCCCAGATGAAGACGGTGTAGAAAAACATTATCGTATTTTGTACAATGCCGATTTTATGGAAATCACGCCAACAGAAAACGCATTACCGCTTACACAAGACGATATTGATCTGTTAATCGACAATTACAATGACATAACACTTTGGAAATCTAAGTTCCCACCCGGAAGTTGGACTTTGAAGGGTTTTGGAATTGTTTCTTTGTTTGATGCTACTACAGAAAGCGCGATCTCTAATTTAAAAAGTAATTTATTAAAACCCGATACACAGTCCGTTGCTACCAACGAAGTGATTGCTGCCATTTTTAGGTCTATTTTCAAAATTCCGGACCTTGAAGTTGGTTTTATAATTTACAATCCTGAAGACGAAAAATTTATCAAACCCGTAAAATACGACCATCAAATGCAAAGTTTTTTACTTTCGTCTGATCAGGAAGTAGATTGTAAAAATGCTTTTTTTGGCTGTTCTTTTGAAAATCTATTAGACAATAAAGAACCTTTTGTTATCTCTAATGTTACAAAATTTATCGAAGCATCGGAAAACAAAAAACTGGGCGAGCATTTGTTAAAACAAGGCATTCACAGTTGCGTTTTTGCACCGGTTGTAAAAGACGGGCATTTATTGGGAGTTGTAGAGCTCGTTTCTAAAAAACCAAGGGAACTCAACAGCATAAACGCTACCAAACTCGAATTGGTGTTACCGTATTTAACTGATACAATTGACCGCTATAATACCGACATGCAACATCAGGTTGAAGCGATAATTCAACGGGAGTATACGACGATTCATCCAAGTGTATATTGGAAGTTTAAAAAAGAATCTCAAAACTATTTTCAAAACACCAATCCGACCAAAGATTATATTTTTAAGGAAATTGTCTTTAAAAATGTTTTTCCTTTATACGGACAAATCGATATTAAAGGTTCATCGGAACACCGAAACGAAACCGTAAAACGAGATTTGAAGAATCAGCTGACTACGATTTTAGAAATTTTCGAAAACCAAAAGCCAAACACAAATCTGATGCTTTTGGAACAGCGTAAATTTGAACTGGAATCACTTCGCGACGAATTGGACCAGCCTTTAAAAGCAGATACAGAACAGCACATTCAGCGTTATATTGAGGAGGAAATACATCCGATTCTGAAAAACACAAAAAATACGGCTAAAAGTGAAAAACTGGAAGAATTGTATTTTGCGACTCTGGATCAAAAAACCGGAATGTTTTATCAGGAAAGAAAGAAATTTGATAATGCGATGTCAATTATCAATAAAAAACTGGCTTCGGTTCTGGACAGAAAACAAGTAGAAGCACAACAAATATATCCGCACTATTACGAACGTTTTAAAACGGATGGTGTGGAACACAATTTGTATATTGGAGCCTCGATTGCACCAACAAAACCGTTTGACATCATGTACCTTCACAACCTACGTTTATGGCAATTGCAGACCTTATGCGAAATGGAATTGGAGCATCATCAGCTGAAAGAATCTCTACCTTATGAATTGGATGTAACTTCTTTGATCCTGGTATTCAGCGCAGCGATTTCTATCCGCTTCAGAATGGATGAAAAACGTTTTGATGTTGACGGGACTTATAATGCCCGATATGAAGTTGTAAAAAAACGTATTGATAAAGCCAACATCAAAGGAACAAAGGATCGTATTACAGAGAAAGAAAAAATTACAATTGTATATTCTCAAAACAGCGAAGAAACAGAATATCTAAAGTATATTAAGTACTTACAGCACAAAAAAATACTTGAACCTGCCATCGAACAATTTGAAGTTGAAGATTTGCAAGGGGTTTCAGGCTTGAGAGCCATTCGCGTAAAAGTGATTAACAACATTGCGAATACAAACGCAAAAAAAATCACTTATCAGGATTTATTAGATGAGCTCAACTAATTTTTAGTTGAGCTTTTTTTTAAAGATTTTTAAACGCTACTACAAACGCAATAACCGTTATAATAATTCCGAACATAAAAAAGTTGTACGCAATTCGGAGTAAATTATACTTACGCTGTAAAACTAATCCCAAATAATACAAGTCCTTGATCATGGTTGAATACAAATAATCACGGTCCTTCATCATTTCATTCATAGCCCAATCATAGTCTTCAAGAGGCATTTTGTAGAAATTTCCAAAAAACATCAGATTTACTTTTTTTGCTTCTACATCATCTCGTGTAAAAAATCCTGAAGTTACTTTTGGTCGTGTTGACAAAATCGCAAAAATGATCGTAATCACACTTGACATCAGCATGACAAAAGTCGGGATTACTAAATGTACATTTTTTGGGCTGTCTAATTTTGGAATAATCGTAGAGAGTGCGATCGAAATAATAATCGCATTTACAGACAATAAAATGTTGGCCTTACTATCTGCAATACCACTTAAACGGGTATGATTTCCTAGGGTAACGCGAAACAAGGTATCGATTCCGCGATCCGGTTTTTCAATCTTTTCTCTCTTTTTTTCTTCGTCCTCAAGCTCTTTTACCTTTTTCAGTTCCTGCTTATTGATTCTTTTTTGAACCATGACGATATTTTTCTCTTTTAATGGCTGCCACTTTTTAATAGCATAATCGGTATAAAATCGATGTTTGTTCATTAAAAAATTCAAATTTTCCCTCGCCCAATCCAGGTCAGAAAAAGAAAGATTCATGCTGTTTTTTAATTCAAAACGCAATAATTCGCAAGTCGACTCATATTCTAAACTCGTAATATGAACATAATCGGCATCTTTAATGATCTTTTCTAATTCAGTTTGTGGCACATATTCTTTTACGGTAGCCAAAATCAATTTAGAAACTTCATTTATAAATTCATCAGACTGCCCTTTCTCTTTTAGAAACATTGTGGCAATCTTTACGCTTTCACTTTCGTGGTTTACAACACCGTTTACATAACCGGTATCATGAAACCATGCCGCTACCAAAAGTAAATCTTTCTCTGCCCCATCTACATTTTCCTTTGCACAAAGCTTATTAACAGCACTTATTACATTAAAAGTATGGTTAATATTATGGTAAGAATATAAATTAGAAAGTTTATCTTTGAGTAATTTACTAACGAAATCTTCGGACTGTTCTATTAGATTCATAAAGAATATTTTAATACTACGAAATTATGAAAATGTTTTCGGATAATCCTTTCATTACTATAATTAAAAATTATTCCACTACTTTAACTTTGCTGCTTATACTAGGCTCATGTGCAACACATAAACCTCAATACGGGAAAAATGTGAGTGCCAATAAAGACGAAAACGCAACCGATACCATAAAAATTGCGCATACTTTTTATTTAGTGGGCGATGCCGGCAATGCAGATCAGGTACAAGCACAACAAACGTTGGAATTATTGCATGAAAAACTAAAAAAATCAAGCAAAAAAGCCACTTTACTTTTCTTAGGGGATAATATCTATCCAAAAGGTTTTCCTAGTAACGACAATGCTGCTGAGAAGGCTTTAGCGGAAACAAAACTTACCAACCAATTAAAACTAACAGAAGGATTTAAAGGAAAAACCATTGTAATTCCCGGAAATCATGATTGGTATAATGGCATTAAAGGGCTGGAACGTCAGGCTGCTTTTGTAACCGATTATCTTAAGGATAAAAAAGCATTCCTACCCCGAAAAAGCTGTGCAATCGAGGATGTTAAAATCGACAGTATCACCACGTTGATAGCTATTGATAGTGAATGGTTTCTGGAAGATTGGGACAACCACCCCACTATCAATGACAATTGCGAAATCAAAACCAGAGAAGCGTTTTTTGATGAACTGGAAAGCCTTTTGAACAAAAATCAAGAGAAGACTGTAATCATTGCCCTTCATCATCCTCTGATGAGTAATGGATCGCATGGTGGACAATTTTCATTAGAAAAACAATTATTCCCTTTAGAGCAAAAAATTCCGCTTCCGATTATAGGTTCTTTTATCAATTTGTTGCGTCAGACCTCCGGGGTAAGTCCGCAGGATATTCAAAACAAAGAATATACAATTTATATCAAACGGATTAAAACCCTTTTGCAAAAGCAAAAAAATGTGATCGTAGTTTCAGGACACGATCACAATCTGCAGTATGTCAATAAAGAAAACATCAAACAGATTATCAGCGGTGCCGGCTCCAAATCTGAAGCTGCCAGAGCGATTAACGCCAATGATTTTTCGTATGGTGGAAATGGGTATGCTACGCTGACTTTGTTTAAAAGCGGCGATGCTAAAGTGACGTATTTTGGAAATGAAAACAATACAGAAAAAAAACTTTTTGAACATGAAATTATAAAAGCAAAAGAATTTAACTGGGCTTCTGAGACTCCGAATAATTTTCCGCCCACCTTTACTACTTCAATTTATACTAAGGAAATGACCCGAAAGAGTTTCGTTCATTCGTTTCTATTCGGAAAACATTACAGAAAATATTACAGCCTGCCAATTGAAGCTAAAACGGCCACATTGGATACGCTTATGGGTGGTTTGAAACCGATTCGCGAAGGTGGTGGTCATCAATCTATTTCATTAAGAATGTCTGATGCTAAAGGTCGCGAATATGTAATGCGTGCCATGAAAAAAAGCGCTACGCAGTTTTTACAAGCTGTAGCTTTTAAGGATCAGTATATTGTAAATGATTTTCAGGATACCTATGCTGAAGATTTCTTGTTGGATTTTTATACAACTTCTCATCCTTATACACCCTTTGCGGTTGGTGAAATGGCAGATAAATTGAATTTACCACATACTAATCCGGTTTTATATTATATTCCAAAACAAAGCACTTTAAAAGAATACAACTCCAATTTCGGTGATGCTTTGTATATGGTGGAAGAACGACCTGCTGACAACCATTTAGACGTTAAAAGTTACGGAAATCCAAGCGATATTATCAGTACTACCGATATGATGCTGAATCTTCACAAGGATGAAAAATACAGTGTTGATGAAAACGAATACATAAAAGCCCGTTTGTTTGATATGCTTATTGGGGATTGGGACAGACATAGCGATCAATGGCGTTGGGGCGAATATAAAAAAGACGGCAAGGTAATTTACAAACCGATTCCGCGCGATCGTGATCAGGCCTTTTCAAAATACGACGGAGCTTTGCTTTCGTTGTTAATGAACATTCCGGCACTTCGTCATATGCGCACTTTTAAGGATAAAATCGACAACGTTAAATGGTTCAACAGAGAACCTTACCCGCTTGATCTGGCTTTTCTAAAAACTTCGAACGAAAAAGACTGGCTCGCGCAGGCAAAATTTATTCAGGAAAACTTAACCGACAGTGATATCGATCATGCTTTTAAACAACTGCCAAAAGAAGTTCAGGATCAAACCATTGAAGAGATTAAGGAAAAACTAAAGAACCGAAAAAAGGAGCTTGCTCAATATGCCTCTACCTATTTTAAAGTTTTGAGTCATACGGTCATGATTGCCGGAACAGACAAAAAAGACAAATTTATCATCAATCACAATGCCGCAAAAAGCATCGAGATTCAAGTGTACAGAGTTAAAAAAGAAGGAGATGATTTAATTTACACCAAAAAGATCACCGACGACAAAACCAAAAATTTATGGGTGTATGGTTTAGATGACAACGATACTTTTCAAGTAATTGGAAAACACAAATCAAATATAAAGATTCGTTTAATTGGAGGTCAGAACAATGACATTTACAACATTGAAAACGGAAAACGAGTGATTGTGTATGATTTTAAATCAAAACAAAATACTTATAATTTAGATTCTAAAACACAAACACAATTGACTGACGATTATGATGTCAATTTATACAATTACGAAAAACCCAAATACAATGTAGTTTCGGGGCTTCCAAACATTGGTTATAATCCCGATGATGGTGTAAAATTGGGTTTCAATTTAAATTATACCGTTAACAATTTCAAACAGAATCCGTACACGCAAAAACATATTTTAAACGGTTTTTATTATTTTGCTACGGGAGGTCTGGAATTTACTTATGATGCACATTTCCCCGGATTATTAGGAAAATGGGTTATTGATGTGGAGTCAAAATACACCACACCTAATTTTGCCATCAACTATTTTGGTTACGGAAATGAAACCCAAAATAAGGATCAGGAATTTGACATGGATTACAACAGAGTCCGCATTCAGCAATTTAAAGTCGCAGGAGCCATCAGACACGTCGGTCGTTACGGAAGTGAGTTTACTTTCAAACCCTTCCTGGAACAAATGAAAGTGGAAGAAACCAGAGACCGATTCATAAACGTACCAAACAGTATCAATCCTGATGTTTTTGACAGTAAACTTTTTGGAGGTGTAAAAGTGAAGTACAGTTTTAGAAATTCGGACTTTAAAGCAAAACCGACTTTAGGAATGGCTTTTTCTATTGAAGCGAGTTGGACTGCCAATTTAGACGATGCGAAACAAAACTTCCCATCGTTAGAAAGTATTTTAGGTTTTACGCATAAAATTGACAAAAACGGAAAACTGATTTTGGCCACTTACCTTAAAGGAAAAGCGATTCTAAATGACAATTACGAGTTTTATCAAGGAGCCACTCTCGGAGGTGATAAAGATCTTCGCGGTTATAGAAACGAACGTTTCTTAGGAAATTCTTACTTCTCTCAAAGCAGTGATTTAAGACTTTCTATTGGTAAAATTCAACGCACCATTGTACCATTAACCTACGGAATTCTGGCCGGTTTTGATTACGGAAGAATTTGGCTAGACGGAGAAAACTCCAGAAAATGGCACCAGGATTACGGCGGTGGACTTTGGATCAATGCAGTAAATACAGTCACAGCAAGAATCTCTTATTTCAAATCCCCTGACGAGGTGGGTAGAGTAATTTTTGGGGCGGCCTATAGTTTTTAGCTTTCTGAGATACTGAGGCTCTAAGCTGCTAAGTAACTAAGTTTTTTCTTTGTGAAATGTGAAATACGAAATGGGTATATCTCAATGATATAGACCCTTTTTAGAATAATGACGTAAAAATCAAAAACAAACAATAAATACATTTTGTTTCACAACTCACATTTCACATTATATAATTTTTGGAGCGGCTTATAGCTTTTAGCTTTCTGAGGTGCTGAGGCTCTAAGGTGCTAAGTAACTAAGTTTTTTCTTTGTGAGATGTGAAATACGAAATGAGTGTATCTCAATGATATAGACCCTTTTTAGAATAATGACGTAAAAAATCAAAAACAAACAATAAATACATTTTGTTTAACAACTCAGATTTCACATTTTCTAATTTTCTAATTTTTGGAGCAGCTTATAGCTTTTAGCTAGGTTCAAAAGAACAGAGGGACAAGGGTTTCTTTATAATTAAAAAAGTGAGCTATGATCTGGCAATTACCATTTCATAGCTCACTTTTAGCTTTTAACATAGGCATGTAACCATTCCCATTTCACATTATCCCGTTTTCTAATTATCTAATTACCCTCCCCCAACTACTTCAGCTTAAACTCATAAACCTTACCTCCTACTTTGTTTGTTTTTTCATCGGCGATGAGTAAGGTCGTATTGTCTTTGAAAACGATGGCTTCTTTTTGTGAAAAATCATTCAGTTCTATTTCAGTCTGCGAGCCTTTGTGGAATAAATCCCCTTTGAATCCTTTGAATAGAACAATTTTATCATGACTTAACAGCACCACTTTTTTTCCGTCAGGGCTTATTGTTGCACTTGTTAAAACGCAATGATTGTAGTTGGCACAGGTTTTAAATTCACCAATTTTAGTGGCTTTTTGAGTTCCTGCTGCATTTGGGATTTTATAGATAAAAACGGTACCGTCAAAGCCTTTGCTTCTGTTTTTGGTGAAAAGATAAAAGTTGTTCTGATATTCGAAGAAACTTTCAACATCAAAAAACAGTTCTTTTTTCTTTGGAGGAAACTCGGTTTGTTCTGGATACGAAAAGGAAATTTTATATTCTGAAACGGCATTTTCTTTATTCAATTCGTTTTTAGCCAATTTATAAATACACAAGTCTTTGCGTTTATTATCGTTATTTCCAAAATCTCCTATGTAAATATTTCCGGCCTGATCTTTTGTAATATCTTCCCAATCTACATTTGTGGCGTTGGTAACGGTAATGGTTTTATTTATTTTGCCCTCCGCATTTAATGCGTAGATTTTATTGGCATTCCCGCTATCTTCCAAAGTATAAATCAAATTAGATTTAGGAAAATAAGTAATCCCGGAAACTTCCTTAAGCTTTTTCGGAAGCGAAAAAAGCGTTTTTAAATCATTGCCTGATTGTTGCTGACAAGCTAATAAAACAATTGAAACAGCAAGTAGAAAAAATTTTCTCATAAAATAAATATTTTAAAGTTTTTGCCACAGATTAAAAGATTACAATGATTAAAAAAATCCTTTAAATCTGTGCAATCTGTGGCAAACTAATTTTAAACTAAATTCGTATTTTTAAAATTACGCGTAATAAATTCAAAAGCGGCAAACATAATATGCCCCATCGATCTGGCATTTTTAAATTTCATATCATTAGTATAACGATACAATTCCATTTTTAGTTGATTCAAATGTTCTTCTGTCGAAATCGTGTCGTGACACATAATATTCAACAACTTTTTCATTCGGTTCTCGGCAGAATGAATACGTTTGGCCAAAATAGCCCTTTCCTCATCTTTATACTGAAGGATCGAACGTTCTTCTAACTTTTCTTTAATCAATTTAATCATCGGATAGTTTTCCTTAAAAAACTGAGGACGATAGACCTTAAAATTTCCTTCGTAACACTGCTGATCAAAATCTATCGGACGGATTTTATAAACCACCTGATCAAAATCATGAATCGGTACAATCACATAATTATACGCCCTCATGTCTCCCAAAAGCCGAATCATGCAGCGCTCATTAAACTTTACGAACTCTTTTGCTATCTGAGATTTTTCCATCTCTGTACAATTGTGCAACAACGTATCCATAAAGACATCACCGGGAATCCCGATAATATGCTCTTCGATTAGAGTATCTTTATAAACCAAAAAGTTGATTTTGTCCGGCGAAAGAATATCTTCCAATTCCAGTCCGTAAATCCTCGAAGCATCCGCTTTTTTAATATAAAAATGAACGTAATTGTCATTGAGAATATTTCGGACTTTTATCCGGAATGGTTTCGAATTTCCGAAGGTACAGTAATCAATCGCATCAATATTCAAAAACTGTATGATCTCGCTATTTCCATCAGAATGTAAAAGGGAATAAATTTTCTTTAAATTTAAATCGATTTCATTTCTTTCAAATTCATTGTAGTACACCCGAATCCATAAAGTGTCTGTTTCATTTTTATCATAGACATTTACCGAACCGGAAAACCGCAATAAATCATCATAGAACACTGATACTTTCGAGATTCGTTCGTATCGTTCCAAATAACTTAAAAGAGAGGGTAATAAAGGATAAGATGGTTTTTTTAAGACCATTAAAGGCTCGCTCATTTTGAATATCTTTAATACAAATTTACAGTAAATTATAATTTTAAACACATAAATAAAATTTGACGTAACAATAAACAACTTGAATCGTCATACTAAAAACTAAAACCGAAATAAATTTGGAAACCATTCTTACTATCGAAAATCTTCACAAAAGATACGGCCGCATTCAAGCCTTAAAAAATGTATCTTTTGAAATACAAAAAGGCCGTGTTTATGGCATACTAGGTCCCAATGGAAGTGGAAAATCAACCACCTTGGGTATTGTCCTGAATGTTGTAAACCGAACATCAGGGAGCTACAGTTGGTTTAACGGACAAATCCAGACCCACGATGCCTTAAAAAAGGTAGGTGCCATTATAGAAAGACCGAACTTTTACCCCTACATGACGGCAGAAGAAAACCTGAAATTGGTTTGCAAAATAAAAAGCATTGATTATTCTAAAATTAATGAAAAGCTGGATTTAGTAGGTCTAACGGAAAGAAAAAACAGTAAATTCAGCACTTTTTCTTTAGGAATGAAACAACGTCTGGCTATTGCTTCGGCGCTGTTAAACGATCCTGAAATTTTAATTTTAGACGAACCAACAAATGGTTTAGACCCACAGGGAATTCACCAGATTCGTGATATTATCCGAAAAATTGCTTCACAGGGAACTACTATTTTACTGGCTTCCCATCTGCTGGACGAAGTCGAAAAAGTATGTTCGCATGTAATTGTACTGCGAAAAGGAGAAATCCTATACTCCGGTTCTGTTGACGGAATGTCTTCTAACGAAGGCTTTTTTGAAGTTCAGGCCAATGATAATGAAGCCTTGAAGAACGTGCTGCAAGAACATCCGACCGTAGACCATGTGGTCGAAGAAGAAGGAAAGGTTTTGGTATACCTAAAATCCGATTTGTCTGCCTCTGAACTAAATTTGTATTTATTCTCTAAAGACATTGCACTAAGTCATTTAGTAAAACGCAAAAACAGCTTAGAAGCCCAGTTTTTAGAATTAACCAAAAATACCACTCCAAAAAACAACTAAACCATGAACAGACTTATCTCTATAGAATTGCAAAAAATCTGGAAAAACAAAGCCAGTCGTGTCTTAACGTTAACCTATTTCATTTTACTTTCATTCATTGCCTTAATTGCTTCGATTAAATTTGATATTGGTGTTTTTAAATTCCATCTGGCTGAAATGGGAATTTTCAATTTTCCATTTATCTGGCATTTTAACACTTATATTGCGGCATGGCTCAAGTTTTTCCTCGCCATTGTTATTGTTTCTATGATGGCTAATGAATATAGTTACGGAACTTTAAAACAAAATCTAATTGACGGTTTAAGCAAAAAAGAATTTATATTATCTAAATTTCTAACCGTTGTTGTTTTTGCATTGTGCTCTACCATTTTTGTCTTTGTGATGAGCTTAATCTTAGGATTGTGTTTTTCCTCATATAACGAATTCGGAATTATTTTTACAGATCTCGATTACCTCTTAGCCTTTTTTGTAAAACTAACGGGCTTCTTTTCCTTCTGTTTGTTTTTAGGAATTTTGGTAAAACGATCTGCATTTGCGTTAGGCTTTCTTTTGGTTTGGTTTTTTGTAGAAAGCATCATTAAAGGAATTTTAGTATTCCAAATTTTCCCTGAAAGCGAAACAGGTCATTATATCACACAATTTCTGCCTCTCGAAGCTATGTCTAATTTAATCAGTAATCCAATTCCCAGATTATCTGTAGTGAAAAACATTGGAAATCAAATAGGGATTGATACTAATGTCGATTACAGCGTTCAATACCTTCCTATATTGATTGTTTTAATCTGGACATTTATCTTCGTCTATTCTTCATACAAATTATTAAAAAATAGAGATTTATAGTATATTTGTTATACTATGAACTATTTAAAAAACATTTTATTAGTCTTATTTATCAGTTGCGCATTTGCGAAAGTAAATGCGCAAAACATTACTATTGACGATCAAAGAGATCCTACGTTTCTCATTGAAGACGTTTTAGTTACCAGCTCTTGTGCTGCTGCTACCAACGCGACAGGTTCGGGGGATACGTTTAGACCTGGAAAAAAAAGTTTTGCCTATTTTAACAGAAATGGAAGCAATTTTCCTTTTGCAGAAGGAATCGTAATAGCAACATCAACCGCTCAAAGCGCCATAGGCCCCTATGTAAGTAATGTTGTAAGCAGTGATAGTGATAGCTGGATAGGGGATACTAATCTGGATCAGGTACTAGGAATTCAGTCTGTAAATGCAACAGTGCTGGAATTTGATTTTGTTGCTACCGCAAATTCATTGAGTTTTAATTATATTTTTGCTTCAAACGAATACCAATACGATTATCCGTGTCAATATTCGGATGGGTTTGCTTTTTTAATTAGAGAAGCCGGAACAAGCGATCCCTACACAAATCTGGCGGTATTACCCAAAACTACTACACCCGTTTCTTCTGTAAACATTCGTCCGGCAATTGGTCCCGGAGTGCGACCAGGAGGGATTGCCTATACGGGTTGCCCTGCTTCAAATCTAAACTTTTTTAATGGTTTAAATACCAATACCAGTCCGGTAAATTACGCAGGACAAACGGTAGTTATGACCGCTCAGTCTACTGTAGTCTCAGGAAAAACATACCATGTAAAATTAGTCATAGCCGATGATCAAAATAAAAATCTCGAGTCAGCCATTTTTCTGGAAGCCGGAAGTTTTCTTTCGAAAATTGACTTAGGCGAGGATCGTACGATTGCAGCCAATAATCCTGCCTGTTTTGGAGAGAAAGTACTCTTAGACTCCAAACTGGACATCGCAGACTATAATTTTAAATGGTATAAAAAAGAAGACCCAGCCACTATTCTGGGCACAAACGCAACTTTTGAAGTGACTGATGCCGGAACTTATAAAATTGAAGCTTCACTTAAAACAACAGGCTGTACAGCCTATGGAGAAATCAAAATTGATTATGCTCCCGAAATACTTTCAACAAATACTCTTCTTTTACAATGTGATGATGATACCGACGGTTTTTCAATCTTCAATTTGACCAAAGTAGATAATATTATAAAAAACAATGTTTCGACCATTACAAACAATGGGTATTACGAATCCCTGGCTAATGCACAAGCTAAAACAAACGCCATTGCAAATCCGGGAAACTATATCAATAAAAGCCCCAATCAAATTATCTACGCCAGAATTGAAAACCAATACAAATGTTATAAAATTGTCGAAGTCACTTTACAAATTGCAACCACAACAATCGCTGATCAAAATCCAATAAAAACCTGCGACGATGATGGTAATCCTGATGGGTTCTATCAATTTGATCTTAAAGCACAAGTGAACCCACAACTTACCACAGGTTTACCAAGCGGATTAACTCCTTATTATTATCTCACTGCAATTGATGCTATAACGGAAGTAAATGCGTTACCAAATCTCTTTAAAAACACTACGGCGTATTCCCAAACCATTTATGCAAGAGTGGTCAATGGAGCCGATTGTTATGACATTACCCCAATTACTTTGGTTGTAAATGTTTTTGATCCGCCAAATTTTGAAGATGAGACCGCTTATTTATGCAAAGGAAATCAGGTTGACCTGGTAGCAGATCCCGGTTTTAGCAGCTACGTTTGGTCTACAGGAGATACAAGCAATCGTATTACCGTTTCTAATCCCGGAGATTATTCGGTAAAAGTGACTGATGTAAACGGCTGCGAAAAAACTAAAAAATACAAAGTAACCTTATCTGAGCCGGCTGTTATTACCGATGCTATTATTAAAGATTTCTCTGCGAATGATAATTCAGTTCTACTAAAATATACCGGAGTCGGAAACTATGAATTTTCGTTAGACGGAATTTCTTTTCAAGACGACCCTTTATTCACAAGAGTTAGCCCGGGAATCTATAATGCCATTGCGAGAGACAAAAACGGTTGTGGTAGTTCCAATTTATTTTTGGTCTATGTTTTAGACTACCCAAGATTTTTCACTCCAAATGGAGACAGTCATAATGATTTATGGCTAATCGAAAACTTAGATCAACTTCCCAACTACACCATTTCTATTTTTGATCGCTACGGAAAATTATTAAAACAAATGAATCAAAACAGCTCAGGCTGGAATGGAGTATTCAACGGCCAGCAATTACCCGCAGCGGATTATTGGTTTGATTTAAACTTCATTAATGGCAAAAATGTTAAAGGGCACTTTAGTCTTAAAAGATAACTTTTAATAAATTCCAATCTTTTTAAATTCCAAATTCCAATATTTATTGTAAAAAAAGAATTCCAAATTCTAGAGATCATCATAGTCTTAAAAGATAACTTTTAATAAATTCCAATTTTCTTAAATTCCAAATTCCAATATTTATTGTAAAAAAAGAATTCAAAACTCTAGAGGTCATTATAGTCTTAAAAGATAACTTTTAATAAATTCCAATCTTTTTAAATTCCAAATTCCAATACTTATTAAGAACGAATCCCAAACTCCAGAATTGGAATTTGGGATTTTTTATATTGGATTTTAAACCTCTACCTATGTTTCTGTCATTTCGAGCGAAGTCGAGAAATCACATCCAATATTCGACAAAGATTGGCGTTTTTCTTTACGGAATTTCTTGTGTGATTTCTTCTTACGTCGAAAGGACAAACTGAATTTTAACATCCAATTTTCTAAATTCCAAATTCCAATATTTGCTGTAAAAAAAATCCCAAACTCCATAGATTGGAATTTGGGATTTTTATATTGAAATTTAAATAACTTAGAATTTAAATCTTTTTCTATCAGTTTCTGTCAAGTAGATTTTTCTCAAACGAATAGATTTTGGAGTAACCTCTACATATTCATCTTTTTGAATGTACTCTAATGCTTCTTCTAAAGAGAAAATGATTGGAGGAATAATTCTCGCTTTTTCATCATTTCCAGAAGAACGAACGTTAGATTGTTTTTTCTCTTTCGTTACGTTTACACACATATCATCACCACGAGAGTTTTCTCCAATTACCTGACCTTCATAGATTTCAGCATTTGGCTCAACGAAGAATTTACCACGATCTTGTAATTTATCGATAGAATAAGGAATAGCTTTTCCTTTTTCCATAGAAATTAACGAACCTTTGTTACGTCCTGAAATTTCACCTTTGTAAGGCTCATATCCAATGAAACGGTGTGCCATTATAGCCTCACCAGCTGTTGCAGTAAGTAATTGGTTACGCAATCCAATAATTCCACGAGATGGAATATTAAATTTAACAATCATACGTTCCCCTTTAGTTTCCATACTCAACATTTCACCTTTACGCATGGTAACAAACTCTACCGCTCTACCTGAAAGTGATTCCGGTAAATCGATTGTCAATTCCTCGATAGGCTCACATTTTTTACCATCAATTTCTTTGATGATAACTTGTGGTTGTCCGATTTGTAACTCATATCCTTCTCTTCTCATTGTTTCAATAAGAACAGATAAGTGAAGTACTCCACGACCAAAAACCATGAATTTATCAGCAGAATCAGTTTCACCTAACTTCATAGCTAAGTTTTTCTCTAATTCTTTTGTCAATCTTTCTCTAATATGACGAGAAGTTACAAATTTACCTTCTTTACCAAAGAAAGGAGAGTCATTAATAGTAAACAACATACTCATTGTTGGCTCATCGATAGCAATAGAAGCTAAACCTTCAGGATTTTCAAAATCAGAAATAGTATCTCCAATTTCGAAACCTTCAACACCAACAATAGCACAAATATCTCCAGCAATTACTTCAGTTACTTTTTTACGTCCAAGACCTTCAAAAGTATGTAATTCTTTAATTCTTGATTTTGATACAGTACCATCTCTTTTTACCAAAGAAATTGGCATTCCTTCTTTCAAGACACCTCTTTCTAAACGACCGATAGCGATACGTCCTGTAAAAGCTGAGAAATCTAAAGATGTAATCAACATTTGAGGATTACCTTCTGATACTTTAGGAGCTGGTACATTTTCAACAACCATATCCAATAATGCTTCAACATTATCAGTTACGTTTTCCCAATGGTCAGACATCCAGTTATTTTTAGCAGAACCATAAACGGTTGGGAAATCCAACTGCCATTCTTCAGCACCTAATTCAAACATTAAGTCAAAAACTTTTTCGTGAACTTCTTCAGGAGTACAGTTCTCTTTATCAACTTTGTTGATAACTACACAAGGCTTAAGACCTAAGTCAATCGCTTTTTGTAATACGAAACGCGTTTGTGGCATTGGACCTTCAAAAGCATCCACTAGCAAACATACACCATCGGCCATGTTCAAAACACGTTCTACTTCACCTCCAAAATCCGCGTGGCCAGGAGTGTCAATAATATTGATCTTTGTTCCTTTATATTGAACTGATACGTTCTTAGAAGTAATAGTAATACCTCTCTCGCGCTCTAAATCGTTATTATCAAGAATTAAATCACCTGTGTTTTCGTTGTCACGAAATAATTGACAGTGATACATAATTTTATCAACCAAAGTGGTTTTACCGTGATCGACGTGGGCAATAATTGCAATGTTTCTAATAGATTCCATCTGTGATTTTTAATGGGTGCAAAGGTACACTTTATTTTGATATAAAAAACGTTTCTGCGATAGTTTGCGTACAGACAAGCAATTAGTTGTTTAAATCAATGTAAATTTACCCCTCAAAATGAACTTTAATTATTGTTTAATTATGGTTAATTTAACTATATTTGAGTGATGAAAAGTAAAACTCTCCAAATTACTCTAATTTATATTATCATTTCGTTATTTATGGCTATAATCTGTCATAAACTACTCGCCAGCTTCATTTCCTCCAAAGAAAACTTTTATTTATTTTTCATTAAAGACATTTTATTCATACTTATAACTGGTCTTATTTTCAAATACATACTAGCAAAAAACGAAAGTAAAAATGTTGCCGTTTTTGAAAAATTAAAGAAAACAAACGAAGACATTAAAGAATCGAACGAAAAATATGACATTGTAGCAAAAGCAACAAGTGATACCATTTGGGACTGGAAAATTCAGAAAGACAGCATCGGATGGAACAAAGGAATAGAAAGCGTTTTTGGATACAACCATAAAGAGGTAGGCAAAACATCAAAATGGTGGTTTGATAAAATCCATCCGGAAGACAGTATCAGAATGTCTATTAAACTTTATTCTTTTATTGAACAAAAAACCGAAAAATGGCAGGATCAATATCGTTTCAGATGCGCAGACGGAACTTATAAATATGTTTTAGACCGAGGGTTTTTATTGAAAGATGAAAACGGCAGAGCCATCAGAATGATTGGAGCTATTCAGGACATTACAAAACAGAAAGAAGAAGAACAACGATTGAAACTTTTAGAAACGGTAATTACACAATCTAAAGATTCGATCTTAATCACAGAAGCCAATTCAGCAAGCGGCAGAATTCCTAAAATAGTTTACATCAACCCTGCCTTCTCACAAATGTCGGGTTACCAACCCAATGAAATAATAGGAAAATCAACAAACATTTTCAACAAAGGACCAAATTCAGACTCAGATGAGTTGAAAAAACTATTAAAAGCGATTAAAAACGAAGAGGAATGCCTGATCGAAACGATAGGCTACACCAAACAAAAAGAAGAATATTGGGTTCGGTTTTCCATGATTCCGATTTTCAATAACGAAGGCGTTATTTCCCACTGGATCTCCATTCAAAGAGACATTACAGATGAGAAAAAACTAGAAACAGAGAAAGAACATCTTATTCGTGAACTAACACAAAACAACAAAGATTTAAAACAATTCTCTTATATAACATCTCATAACCTAAGGGCACCACTCTCTAATCTAATCGGGCTTTTAAACCTGATCGAGGATATTCCGATTGAAAATCCTGAACTCGAAGAAATCCTAGCCGGTTTCAACAAATCGACACATTTATTAAACGAAACGATAAACGATTTAGTAAAAGTGATCATCATCAAAGACAACCCTTCGATGCAAAAAGAAGAAGTTTCTTTGAAAGAAGTTTTTGAAAACGTCTTCAGTCAACTGTCTTTTCAGATCGAACTACACAAACCAATTATCAAACTCAAATTCGACAGAGTTCCTTTATTAAACACAAATAAAGCTTATATTGAAAGTATTTTACTCAACCTGTTAACCAATTCCATCAAATACAAATCCGAAAATAGAAAGTTAAAAATATCTATTATCGCCGAACAAATTGACCACAAAGCTATATTAACCTTTAAAGACAATGGAATCGGAATTGATCTGGAAAGAAATAAAGACAAAGTATTCGGGCTATACCAGAGATTTCACAATTATCCTGACAGCAAAGGCCTGGGCTTATATCTCGTAAAATCACAGGTAGAAACCATGGGAGGAACAATAAGCATCGAAAGCGAAGTCAACAAAGGAACTACATTTACAATAACATTTAAAAATTAACATTATGCTTGAGCAAATTTTATGCATTGACGATGATCCAATCACGTTAATGTTATGCAAAAAAGTAATTTCAAAATCTTCATTCTCAAATGAAATTATCACAGCACAAAATGGCGAAGAAGCACTACACCACTTTAACACCTTAAAATACAACAACTGCAAAAACAAAGTCAACAAAAAACCGGAATTGATCTTTTTAGACCTTAACATGCCCGTTATGAGCGGATGGGAGTTTCTGGACCACTTTACCTCTCCGGATTATGCCGAATTCAACACAGCCAATGTCATCGTATTATCTTCCACAATTGACCCTGAAGATTTAGCCAAAGCAAAAAAATATCCTATTATCATCGATTTTCTTTCCAAACCTGTCACACAACCGATGCTGGAATACCTAAAGAAAAAAATTGCGCCTTGAGGGGCTTATTTTTTTTAAAATTCCAAATTTTTTAAATTCCAAATTCCAATGGGAAGGTAAATATGGGTGAACTTAGAAAGGGTCGTTTTTTTTCTTATCTACTCTGCTCTTTCTTCAAAAACGATACAATACAGAACACTTATTGACGATCTTATACTTTTCTATCATTGCTTTTTAAGGCCTTATTCCTCAACTTCTCTCTTTGACGATTTCGCAAAGACGCCAAGCCGTAAAGTTTTCCCTTCTTATTTTTAAGCTCTATCCTTCTGTTTTCCGATTTTTCACCTTGTGTTTCTCGAAACATCACAGAACCTCAAAGTTTTTCTACTTTTTCATTAAAACTTTTTGATTTTGCGACTTTGCGACATTTTTTACTCATTTGCCACGAATTACACCAATCCGCACGAACTATTTCGGATCAAGACACATTGTTTCGGGGAAATAATAAAACCTCACAGAGTCACTAAGGCTACAAAAGTCAGACACTCACTTTGTCTTTTTTCACGAAGGTGACCCGAACGAAAGCGAATAAACCAAATAAGTCTGCCTTTGCTGAGCTTGTTTTTACGGAGTTTCTTGCGGAGATTTCTCCTTCGTCGAAAGGGCAAACTGTATGTGTGTGTGTGTGTGTGTGTATTAGATAAACTAAATTCTCACATCTATTTGTCCTTTTTAGATTAACGAATATATAAGCTTAATTTTTGATACTCCACAGGTTTTCGTGTCGATCCATTATTTCTTTGCCACAGATTTTTAAGATTAAAATGAATTTCTTTTTTTTATTTAATTCAATAATCATTGTATTTATGTAGCGCAAACCAAATCTAAAATGAACTTACATCACTTATATGGTTTAGACACACTTTTACTTAATCTCAATTTTCACACCTGACCCATTAAAACTTTGCGACTTTGCGAGATTTTTACTTTTTTTTCAAATTTCACCAAACAAAAAAAAGCCCTCCAGAAGAGGGCTTTTATATTTTTAAAAAATTGTATTTAATTACAATTTAGCAACATGTTTCGTTAATTTAGACTTCAAGTTAGAAGCTTTATTATCATGAATGATGTTTTTCTTAGCTAATTTATCAATCATAGAGATTACAGTTGATAATTTTGAAGCTGCATCAGATTTCTCAGTAGACAATCTTAATGCTTTAATTGCATTACGAGTAGTCTTGTGTTGGTATCTGTTAAGAACTCTTCTTTTTTCGTTACTTCTGATTCTTTTTAATGCTGACTTATGATTTGCCATTTTTTCTTTAATTTTAGATGTAATAATTATTATAAATACTAGTTAAAAAAGAAAAACCTCCCACAATTGCAAAACAATCACTTTGGTTTTAACTAATAAAATAAAAATCGAGACACCAACTCTTATTTTATAAAACTAATTTACAACTAATTTTGTAGTCTGTAAGGGAATCGAACCCCTGTTACCAGGACGAAAGCCTGGAGTCCTAACCCCTAGACGAACAGACCAGCTTTCTTCTAAGTTTTCTCCAATTGTAATCAATTGAAATTTGTAGCCCGTAGCGGAATCGAACCGCTCTTACATGGATGAAAACCATGCGTCCTAACCGATAGACGAACGGGCCATAATAACATCAAGTTAAATAACTTATTTCGCAAAAAAAATAGTAGCCCGTAGCGGAATCGAACCGCTCTTACATGGATGAAAACCATGCGTCCTAACCGATAGACGAACGGGCCTGCTTCTCTAATGCGGATGCAAAGATACAACTATTTTTAAGTTGCACAATAGCTGAAGCAAAAAAATGTTATTTTTTTTTTAATAAGCCTTAGCAAACAGTACTCTTCGGGCCGATTTCTCTCCTGTTAAAACACAGATTCCCAGCTCCTCAACGGCGTCCAAAGGAATACAACGAATTGTCGCTTTTGTAAGGTCTTTTATTTTCTCTTCAGTAGCCGCAGTTCCGTCCCAATGTGCTGACACAAAACCACCTTTACCATCTAAAACTTCTTTAAACTCCTCAAAGCTATTTACTTCCGTAATATGTGTATTGCGATATTCTAAAGCTTTACTGAATAAATCGTTTTGAATCTGCTCCAAAAGATCATTTATATAATTCACGATTCCTTCAGCAGCAACCACTTCTTTAGTCAAAGTATCTCTTCTTGCAACTTCAAAAGTACCATTTTCCAAATCTTTTGGTCCTACAGCAATTCTAACCGGAACTCCTTTCAATTCCCATTCCGCAAACTTGAATCCTGGTTTTTGAGTTGTTCTGTCGTCATATTTAACCGAAATCTTTAATTTTCTAAGCTTAGCTGTCAATTCATTTACAGCAGTAGTAATTTGCTCTAACTGTTCATCTGTTTTATGAATAGGAACAATAACCACTTGTATTGGCGCTAAATTAGGAGGCAAAACCAATCCTTGGTCATCAGAGTGCGTCATAACCAACGCCCCCATCAAACGAGTAGAAACTCCCCAAGAAGTCCCCCATACATGCTCTTGTTTCCCTTCGGCGTTAGCAAACTTCACATCAAATGCTTTTGCGAAATTCTGACCTAAAAAGTGTGACGTACCAGCTTGTAAAGCTTTTCCATCTTGCATTAATGCTTCAATACAATAGGTTTCATCTGCACCGGCAAAACGTTCTGTTTCGGTTTTTATACCTTTAACAACCGGAATCGCCATGAAGTTCTCTGCAAAATCAGCATAAACATTCATCATTTTTTCAGACTCTTCTAAAGCTTCTGCTTTTGTAGCGTGAGCCGTATGACCTTCTTGCCATAAAAACTCAGCTGTTCTCAAAAACAAACGCGTACGCATTTCCCAACGCACCACATTAGCCCATTGATTAATCAACAAAGGCAAATCTCTGTACGATTGCACCCATCCTTTATAAGTAGACCAAATAATAGCTTCACTTGTTGGACGAACGATAAGCTCCTCCTCTAGTTTCGCATTTGGGTCAACCATTAGTTTTCCGGGTTTATCCGGGTCATTTTTTAATCTATAATGTGTTACGATTGCACATTCTTTTGCAAATCCTTCTGCATTTTTTTCTTCAGCCTCAAACATGCTTTTAGGCACGAATAGAGGAAAATAAGCATTCTGATGCCCTGTCTCTTTAAACATCCTGTCTAACTCAGCCTGCATTTTTTCCCAAATGGCGTATCCGTAAGGTTTGATAACCATACATCCTCTAACTCCTGAGTTTTCAGCTAGATCTGCTTTTACAACCAGCTCGTTATACCATTTCGAATAATCTTCTGATCTTGTAGTGAGGTTCTTACTCATATTGAATAGTTTGGCACAAATTTTGTTTTATTATTTTTTAACTAAATAGTTTGACAAAACTAACTATTTTTGTAATGTGCAACAATAAAAAACACCACAGATATGAAAACTTCTCTTTCACTCCGCCAAAACTCAAGTTATTTTTACCTAATCGGATTATTGAGTTTTCTAGTAACATCGTGTGGTTCTTACCAAAATACGTCTTATCAAGATAATGATGGTGTTTATGGTACTACACGAAGCACCTACGCACAAACAACCACCACTAATACGAATAATCAATATAAAGATTACTTTAAATCGCTGCAAGACGACAATCAGTCTACCGAAATTTTTACAGACGTAGACAATTATGGTAATTATGCTGAAAATGACAGCACACAAACCGCAGCTACATCATACCCAGCCTGGGGAAGCAGCACCACAGAAGTAGCGATCAACTATTACCCTGACACTACATGGTCATGGGGTCTTTCTATGGGATGGGGTTACCCTTACTACGGATTAGGATGGGGCTATGGTGGCGGTTATTGGGGTTATCCCGGATATGGATGGGGCTACCCTGGATATTGGGGACCTGGTTACGGATGGGGAGGCTATCCCGGATACTGGGGCGTCGGATACGGATATAACAATTATGCTTATAACTACGGAAGAAGAGGTTCTGCAGCTTACTACGGCGGAAGAAATTATGGCGTAAACAGAGATTACACCAACAGAGGTTATACTGACAGAAGCTACAGCAATAGAAACTACACCAATAGAAGTTATACTGACAGAAGCTACAGTAACAGAAACTTCACCAACAGAGACAATAGCAGCCGAAATTTTACAAACAGAAGCTATAACACGGACAGAAGCTACTCTAACACAAACAGACAAAATAACTATACCGACTATAGAAGAAGTTCTACTGTAAACGGAAGAACAACAACGAATCCTACTTTTACAAACAGAACGTACTCACAAGGTCAGAGTAATAGCTACGATAATTCAAACAGAAGATCGTATAACAACAACAACACAACAACCCGAAACTACAATTACAATAACGGCAACAACAGCGCTCCAACGAGAAGTTATTCTCCAAGTCCATCACGCTCAACGAATAGTGGTGGTGGAAGCATGAGATCTTCTGGCGGCGGTGGCGGTGGCGGTAGATCGTACGGCGGTGGCGGTGGCGGCAGAAGATAATTTCTCTTCTGTTTTTAACACCCCTTCAAAATCATCTAAAATTAAACCAAATGAAAAAAATATTCTTCCTATTTATAGCAGGACTATCTGTTAGCGTCTCACATTCTCAAGAAGTTTCAGATGCAATGCGTTACGCACAAGACAACATTACCGGAACTGCCCGATTCAGAGCAATGAGCGGCGCTTTCGGAGCAGTTGGAGGCGATCTGTCTTCTTTGACAGTCAACCCTGCAGGATCAGCAATATTCTTAAACAATCAAGCTGGAGTAACTTTCAGCAATCAAAGTAAAAAGAACAACTCCAATTATTTCGGAACCCAAACAAGTGACAACGAAAACTCTTTCATCCTGAATCAGGCTGGAGCTGTTTTTGTTTTTCACGACAGAAATCCTAACAACAACTGGAAAAAAATAGCAATTGGAGCTACTTATGAGAACACAAACAATTTTGATAACAATATTTTCTCTGCCGGAACAAATCCAAGAAATTCAATTGATAAGTATTTTTTAGCTTATGCTAATGGTATTCCTTTAGGAGACATCACAAACATCAACTACGGCGATCAGTTCTATGACGAACAACAAGCTTTTTTCGGATATAACGGTAAAGTTATTTATCCCGTAACCCCAAACAACAGCAACACACTATACACCTCAGGAGTACCATCTGGAGGTAATTATAATCAGAAAAACGAAGTTTACACCAGTGGATACAACAGCAAGGCAAGTTTCAATATCTCGACATCATACAAAGACCGTCTTTATATAGGTGCAAATCTAAATGTACACGTTACGGACTTCAGAAGATCAAGTAGTTTTTATGAAAGCAACCGCAACGCACTACAACCTGTTGAAACAATATCAGACCTGCGTTTTAACAACAATCAGTACACTTACGGGAATGGTTTCTCTTTTCAACTTGGAGCTATTGCAAAAGTTACCGAATCGTTCCGTCTTGGTTTTGCTTACGAATCTAATACCTGGTACGAACTTAATGATGAAATATCTCAAAGTCTATACACTACCAGACAAGCAGCGGGAGGACCAGAAAAATATGAATCTGTTAATCCAAATGTTGTAAACGTTTATAAACCCTATACCTTACAAACTCCGGGAAAAGTAACTTTTAGTGGTGCTTATGTATTCGGAAAATCCGGTTTAATCAGTATTGATTACGCCATTAAAGATTACGGAAACACAAAATACAAACCAAAAAGTGATCAAGGTTTTAGAGGTCTAAACAACGAAATGAGCAACACTTTAACCAGTGCCGCAGAATTAAGAATCGGTGCAGAATACAAAATCAAACAATTAAGTCTCCGTGGTGGATACCGCTATGAAGGCAGCCCTTATAAAAACAAAACAACAATTGGCGACTTAAACAGCTACTCAGGTGGTTTAGGCTACAATTTCGGTAGTACAAAAGTAGATTTAGCTTATTCTTATTTAGAAAGAAAAACAAATCAGGGATTTTTCGCCACCGGATTTACTGACGGAGCCAACATCACATCGAAACTAAATAATGTTTCTTTGACTTTATTATTTGAATTGTAATTAGAAATAAAATAGAATGCTTTAATTTCCGTTAGGTTTATACTTAACGGTTTTTTTTATTCAAAATTAGAGCAAAATCATTTTTTAAACCTCTATAAGTAATACAGATCCTATTTAAATAGCGCAATCCGGTTCACAAAAATCACCTAAAACAAACCGAAACAAGCGGTGTTTGAATAAAAAAGTGTAATTTTGCACTCCAATTTATAAAAGTATGAGAACCAAGTCTTTAAAAAAGAACAAAATTAACGTAATCACTCTTGGGTGTTCGAAGAATGTATATGACAGTGAAGTCTTAATGGGGCAACTTCGTGCAAGCGGAAAAGAAGTTGAGCATGAGGCTCCTGCAGAGAGAGAAGGAAACATCATCGTAATTAACACTTGTGGTTTTATTGATAATGCAAAAGCAGAATCAGTAAATATGATTTTGGAATATGCAGATAAAAAAGACAAAGGACTCGTAGATAAAGTTTTCGTAACCGGATGTTTATCTGAGCGCTACAGACCTGATTTAGAAAAAGAAATCCCAAATGTAGATCAATATTTTGGTACAACAGAATTACCACAATTATTAAAAGCTTTAGGAGCCGATTACAAACACGAATTGTTAGGAGAACGTTTAACTACAACGCCTAAAAATTACGCTTATTTAAAAATTGCCGAAGGTTGCGACAGACCTTGCAGTTTCTGTGCTATTCCGCTTATGCGTGGTAAACACGTTTCTCAATCCATTGAAAAATTGGTTAAAGAAGCTGAAGGTTTGGCAAAAAATGGCGTTAAAGAATTGATTTTAATTGCTCAGGATCTAACGTATTATGGTCTTGATTTATATAAAAAGAGAAATCTTGGTGAACTTCTGGAAGCCTTAGTAAAAGTGGAAGGAATTGAATGGATTCGTTTACATTATGCTTTCCCTACCGGTTTCCCGATGGATGTTTTGGAAATCATGAAACGCGAGCCTAAAATCTGTAATTATATTGATATTCCGCTACAACACATTTCAGATTCTATTCTGAAATCAATGCGTCGTGGAACTACACAGGCAAAAACAACTCAATTATTAAAAGAATTCCGTGCTTCTGTTCCGGGAATGGCGATCAGAACAACCTTAATTGTTGGATATCCTGGTGAAACTCAGGAAGACTTTGAAATTTTGAAAGATTTCGTTCAGGAAATGAAATTTGACCGAATGGGATGTTTTGCATATTCACACGAAGAAAACACACATGCCTATTTGCTTGAAGATGATGTACCGGATGACGTAAAACAAGCCAGAGCAAATGAAATCATGGAATTACAATCTCAAATTTCATGGGATTTGAACCAGGAAAAAGTTGGAAAAGTTTTCAAATGCATCATTGACAGAAAAGAAGGCGCTCATTTTGTTGGAAGAACTGAGTTTGATAGCCCTGATGTTGATAACGAAGTTTTAATTGATGCCTCAAAACATTATGTAAAAACGGGAGATTTTGTTAATATCAAGATAATTGAAGCAACAGAATTTGATTTATACGGAGAACCTGCTTAAATTTACATTATATATTTGCTAACTTTTGACAAAAATACTTTTATGAAATCTATTCAATCTTTATTTCTTTTAGTTTTTACGTTACTATGTGTTACTTCTGTTTCTGCTCAATACGGAAACGGGTACAACAATGGTTACGGTGGTGGTGGTAATGGTTATGGAAGAGGTGGCGGAATGGGAATGGACAGAAGCATGATGCAGGCAGGCCCGCAAGGCTCTCCCAGCAAACCCAAAGAAATTCCTGCCGAAGAAACTGCAGCTAAAATTACAGAGCAGATGAAACCGGTTGTAAATCTTGATGAACTTCAGGTTATTGCAATTACAAATGTTTTTGCTGACAGCTTGAGAGAGCAAGGGATATTGCTGAAAAACGAAAGCAGTAGTCAAGATCAGAAAATTGAACAAATGAAAGCATTAAAAGAGAGCACAACAAAAAAAATAACTGCTTTTCTTAATCCTGATCAAATTGAAAAATACAACTCTTTTATGACTGATTTTAAAGAGGTTAAAAAATCAAAGTCAAAAAAGAAAAAAGAGGCTAAAGAACAGAAAGAAGCAAAAGAAGGTATTGAAACAGAAAAAGTTCAAGAATAACTAACTTAACTTAATTCCAAAATGTAATTGATTATGATGAAAAAACATTTATGTTATCTGCTTTTAGCACTTATTATCTGTTCCTGCTCGACAAATCCATATAAAAACACAGAAAAAGCATACGATCAGCAGTTAAAAACTTTAGAAAATCAAATTACAAGCAAAGAAGCCAAACCAATACCTCCGGTTAGCCCGGTAGTGATTGACACCACATATGCGCAACAACTGGGCATTGTAAAAGACACCTTATCAAAAACAGGATCTACAGTTTTGCTGAATGGCATCAATACAGAATGGATTGGCACGGTTAATTTTAACTTAAGAAAACCAAGTTTTATAGTTATACATCATACCGCACAAGACTCTCTGCAACAAACAATTAACACTTTTACGAAGACAAGAACACAGGTAAGTGCTCATTATATAATTTCGGAAAACGGAAAAGTCGTTCAAATGCTGAATGACTATTTAAGAGCTTGGCATGCCGGATCTTCTACCTGGGGAAAAAACACTGATTTAAACTCCAGTTCAATTGGTATTGAACTTGACAATAATGGCTTTAAACCTTTTACTGAAGTGCAAATTGGTAGTTTGGTAGCTCTTTTGACTAAGTTGAAAAAAGATTACAATATTCCAACTCAAAATATACTGGGACATGCTGATATTGCACCGGGAAGAAAACAAGACCCAAGCGCCTTGTTTCCGTGGAAAACATTAGCAGAAAAAGGATTCGGGATCTGGCCGGATCAAATACTGGAAGAAGCGCCTTTTGATTTTAAGATTGAACAGGCTTTACGTATTATTGGATACAATACCAAAAATCTTTCGGCAGCAATAATGGCTTTTAAATTACATTATATACAGACGGATACAACTTCTGTTTTGGATAGAAAAACGATAGATACTATTTACTCTATTTACAAAAAACAGATTCAATAATTCATCTTTGTACTTTTCGAATAATTCTCAATAATCAAGATAAACTATTCCTAAGCCATCTAATCAGTTGCCTGAATTACAACAACCTATAAATCAATCATTTAAACTGGCCGCAGATTTCAAGAATGCGCATTTAGGATTTTGTGGCAAAGAGTTGCTAACTTCGCAGGCCTATGAGTAAAAAAAAGCCACAGATTAAAGGATCAAAATGATTTCTTTTCCGCACGAATTACACTAATTTTCGCAAATTGTTTCTTTGTTGTTGCGGGGTAAATCATCCTAATCCTTTAATCTTTCACAATGATTCTCTACCTATAATTTTAAAACTTAATTCGTGAAAATTCGTGGAAAATACTAAAAAACAAGAAACACTAACGACTTATTCATCACGAACTTTAAAAAAGAGTTAGATAGAATTAAAATGGTTTCTTTTCCGCCACAAATTACATGAATTATTTCTTTGCTTTTGAGGTTAAATAATCCTTTAATCTTTAGCAATGCTTCTCCCCCAATAATTTTAATCTTAATTCGTGTAGTTCGTGGCGAAATGATAAAAACCAAAAAACAATAACAACTTATTATCAATAACTTAAAAAAAGAGTCAAATAGGATTAAAATGATTTCTTTTTCGCCATGAATTAACTAGTTTTCGCGAATTGTTTCTATGCTATTGGGAGTCAAATCATCCTAATCCTTTAATCTTTAGCAATGCTTCTCCGTCAATAATTTTAAACTTAATTGGTGTAATTCGTGGCAAAATGATAAAAAACACAAACGACTTCTTTCATTATCTTAAAATAGAATTAAAAAGTTTAATTTATTTTTTAATTATTTTTATATTTTTTGATTTACCCGCAACTGTAACATTTAGAAAATAAACACCAGGCTTAAAATTTGACATATCAATACTTCCTTGAGTTGAATGAATAAATTTCTCAACAACGACCTGACCCTGCAAATCGACAACAGCTATACTAGTAATTTTTCTATCATAAGAAATAAACAATTCACCTCTAACAGGATTTGGATAATACCTAAGATTAACTAAATTAAAATCATCTGCTCTCAATTCGGAATTACCCTCTGTATAGGTGAATTTACTGGTTTTCAAATCAGATAAATCAAACGCCCTAACCTGACCTACCAAATATAATTCTTTAGTCGTAGTATTATAATGAGGCGCCCCAATTGCCAAAGTACTACCATCACTAGAAATAAAAACACTTTGACCGGTTCGATCACTAGGTGTTTTTCCGTTGACAACTCCTTTTCGCCCCCAAGAAGTTCCTGAATTGTATTTATACACCTGAACTTGATTTAAATCCGGAGCACCAACAGCCAAAGTGTTACCATTATTAGAAAGCGAAATACTAGAACCGAATGAAGATGTCCCCTCCGTAATAACCGGTCCCATCTGTCCCCAGAATCCTGCACCGCTGTACTTATACACTTGAACCTGACCAGAACCTGCACCAAAATAGGGTGATCCGACAGCCAAAATAGTACCATTTGCAGAAAGTGAAACACTATAACCGCTTTGAGCATCAGCTCCTTTCCCATCAATATCACCTCCAAGCTGTGTCCAGACCCTTCCTTTGTTTTTAAATACCCGCACCTGACCCGAATTCCTCCCCTTTGCACTACTATTAGACGACCCGATTGCCAGAGTATTACCATCTGCAGAAAGCGAAACACTTTGACCACACAAATCAAACCTTCCCTTTCCATAGATTGGATTTCCAAGAGACACCCAAGCACCTCCCTTATTTTCATATACCTGAACCATCCCCGAAGCAAACTGAACATAATCATCATGGGGCGCACCAACAGCCAAAATAGTACCATCTGCGGAAAGGGAAATACTCGTACCACTCCAACTATTATCACTTCCGTAAATAACATTTCCTATCTGCTTCCAGACTCCTGCATTATTTTTATATACCCGCACCGCACCTGCATTTATCTCTTTTATATCATTACCTGGCGCTCCAATAGCTAAAACACTACCATCTCCGGATAGAGAAACACTAGTACCATTATTTTCATCATCATCAATTCCATAAAAAGAATCCCCTAACTGTGTCCAAACTCCTTCCTTATTTTCATAGACCCGAACCACCCCTGTATAGTCTCCAGCTGCATCTACTCTATCCGGTGCTCCGATAGCCAAAATTCTTCCATTAGCAGAAAGCGAAACACTGGAACCACTTTCACTGGCAATTTCCTTCCCATTAATATCACCTCCAATTTGCACTTGTCCAAATCCAAGTATGGGAAACAATAAAACAAGTAATTTGATTTTCATAATAAAAAATTTTAAGGTTAATAAAGCTATTTCTATAAATAATTAAAATTGTTCGTTAATTGATTTGTTTAATTGTAGTCCAAATACAAACTGAGTAAGTTTTATAAAAAAACTTCTGAAATTACTGCATGTATGGTTCTTCGAAAAAGTTTCTAAATAGCACTAATACTTGTTTCTGTCCTCTTGGAATATGATTTTCATTAAATCCTCAAAAAAACACTTATCTTCTTAAAAAAACAGTATCTCCTAAATAGTAATCTAAATAAAACTATTGTTCTAAATAAAAGCTTCATGAGGTAACTTATCAATCAATTTTCCAAGAACTTTTGCAACGGCTGCTATTCCAGGAGTGAAATTAAAAGCTAATTACTATATCATCTTTTTTTGGTCGCGAACTGCACCTCAACACCCTAAAATTATTTTTTCATAAAACCTGAATAACCACACCATTTTCTATGCTAAACTATATGTGCGATTTTCCTATAATTGCATACAGCAACCGGGAAAAATAGATGACATACTGCATTTCATAGCAGAAGTCTTTAAAACTGAACTTACAATCTCAAATAAACAGTATTAAAATATACTCATCTTTATGTAGCCAACTGTTAATTCTGTTTTATCAAGCCTATTGGCACTAAATCCATACTACTTCCTGAACTTTATCGCCAAAAAATACTTACCATAAAAATTGGCTAAAAAACAATTCAGTCAAGATGACTTCACTACACACATACCTGTATTACATGATTTTGTATATGATTAATTCTTTTTTTTAAATATCATCTATTAAACAAAAAATTATATAATTTCATCTTTACAAAACATTGGTAAGATTTATTGGTTCGTAAAACAAGCTTACCATACTTCTCTTGTATTTTTTATGCTTTTGGAACTACCATCTTGAATTAAGTTATCAAAATACATCATTTTCCTACATTAAATTATAATCTTCTTTATTAATGCCTTGAATCGAATTATACTTGTTTATTATTAAAAAACTATCCTCTAATTTATTTAAAGCTAATAAGTACATTTAAACAGTAAGTCTGTAAAGCGCTTGGAAAATCAACAACTAAAAATTTAAAAAAATCAAATTACAAGCAAAGAAGATAAACCGATACCTCCGGTTAGTCCGGTAATACCAAGCGACTTGCCTCATAGAGAAGCAAAAGCTCTATATTTTATAATCATGTCTTATAAAACAAGTCCAACTAATCAACACCCAAAATAAATTCAATAAAAAAGCTGCCAAAACATTTGCACGTTTTGACAGCTCCAAAAAAAAAAAAAATATCAATCTTTATCCCTTAGAAAGAGTATGTTGTAGCAAGTAGAGCAAAAAACATTCCACCAGTTGGAAGAGCGTCAGTGTCTTTAAAAATATCTTCAGAGGCGGCATCATATCTCAACTCCGGGATAATAGTTAACTTTCCAACTTTATAGTTTAGTGAAATCGTGTTCGCAAATACATTTGACCCTGTAAGTGTACCTAAACTCGGAGCAGCATCTTTGGCATTAAAAAATTCCATTCGGTAAGCCAAGCTTAAAGTTTCCTTGAAAGCATAATTGGCATACCCTACTAATGAGAACCACTCTCCATCTAATGTACTGTTAAAATCATTTGTTGTTTTAGCATAAGTAGCATTAAAGCCAAGTCCAAAACTGTCGCTTATTGTTTTTGAAGCTACAAAATCAAATTGCGTTTTATTTTCGTCTGATGCCGGATTAGTACTTCCGGAAGTAAAATTCAAATAAGCACTTCCTGTATCGCCTACATATCCCAATTGTCCTATATACGTTTTCTGTTTTGTCCCTGCATCCATTGCTGATTTAAAATCGGTCGGATTTGTTATTCCGAACATAGCCGAAAATTTCCCTGTTGTATATTGCGCTTTTACACCTGTATTGAAAAACGGCCCATAAGAGAAAGCATAAGACATACTGTAGTTTTTATTGTCTACCGCATCTACCAATTCATAACCGATATGAGTACCAAAACTACCTGCGACTACTTTAAATTTATCTGTTATCTCATACGTAAAATACAATTGCTTGATTAAAAATTTAGCCGTAATATCTTTATCTGTTGTTTCATTGTATGAAAATTCACCTGCTCTTTTTCCGAAACCTAAATCTACAAAAACGGATCCTTTTTTGAATGAGTGAGAAGCTTCAATAGAGGCCATTCCTAACTCGAATGAATCTTGAGAGTTGGTAAAGCTTGTTAAGCCATTCAATTGTTTCGAAAAATCATATTTATAATAGGCGTCTGCAGATCCGGCAAAAGTAGTTGCAGGAGATACTTGTTTTTCACTATCATCTTGGGCAAATACAAAGGAACTGGTTAACATGGCGGCTAAAATGTGAAATGTTTTTTTCATGTTTTTAATTGGTTTTTAGTTGTTAATTGATTTTGGTTAGTTATTCTTTTCTATATCTATTTGCTAGTATATGTCATCTCTAAAACCTCAAATTTATCCCTCAAACCTCTTCATTTTCCTTAGCGAATTTATTAACTTTTGTATGAGTAGGAGAATCAAAATCTATTTTTTTGATGTTTTAAAGCAAGAATTACGGATTACAAAAATTTACTTCTCTAAAATCACTATTTGATATTTACAGCGATTTGTTTTTAAAAATTCAACAACACAAAAAACACAAGTAACCATCAAAAAATAGTAGTTATTATAAAATTACTTATAAAAAATATTAAAAATTGACATTAAAATAAAATCAAAAACAACTAACCCCTTAAAAAAATAGGGTCAATTAAATTTTACGAAAAACTAAAGAAAAACAAAACTCAATTACAACACTTAGAAGCGAAAACAAATAAGAAGTCAAAATTCTTACAATTACAAACAACAAAAAAGCCCGTTCAATTTATGAACGGGCTGAAGAATAACGTATAAAAAAGAATCAAATTCTACTTGCTATAGTTTTACAAAATTGCTTAGTTAATTCCGCATTTTTTTCATTATTAAGCGTATCATTTTTACAGCGACCTTAATCCGACAAAAACAATCCATATAAATTTCTACTTATGGTCTTCTCTTGCAAACTCATTCTTAAGAGGATCAAACATAGAAAACCTATTGAATTATTTCAGGATCAATTCGATTGCATTTAATTCGTCTGAAGAGAAATCTTGTTTTTGCAGGCAGTCGATATTGTTATTCAATTGTCTGACAGAACTTGCACCGATTAAAACGGAAGTAATTCTTTTGTCTTTTTGCAGCCAGGCCAGTGCCATTTGCGCCAAAGACTGACCTCTATTTTGAGCAATTTCATTTAACTGAACTAATTTCTGAATGCGTTCCTGAGTCACCTCATCTTCTTTTAAATGTCCGTTTGGATTATGTGCTCTGGAATTTTCCGGGATTCCGCTTAAATACTTATCGGTTAAAAGCCCTTGCGCTAATGGTGAAAATGCAATACATCCTACTCCCTTTTCTTCCAAAACATCCAACAAACCATTCTCTACCCAACGTTCTAACATTGAATATTTGGCTTGGTGAATCAAACAAGGTGTTCCCAATTGTTGCAGGACATCAACGGCAACTCTGGTTTGTTCCGCGGAATAATTACTGATTCCGACATACAATGCTTTTCCGCATTTTACGGCATGATCTAAAGCCATCATGGTTTCTTCAATTGGCGTTTCAGGATCGGGGCGGTGTGAATAAAAAATATCTACATAATCAATATTCATCCGTTTTAAACTCTGATCTAAGCTAGACAACAGATATTTACGGGATCCCCAATCTCCATAAGGCCCATCCCACATGGTATAACCGGCTTTGGTAGCGATCACGATTTTATCACGTAGATTTCCTTGAAAATTATGCCATAGTATTTTACCAAAATTTTCTTCGGCAGAACCCGGAACCGGTCCGTAATTATTTGCTAAATCAAAATGCGTTATCCCTTTATCAAAAGCTTCTTTGGCGATACTTTCAGCATTTTCAAAGTTATCAACTGACCCAAAGTTATGCCATAACCCTAAAGAGATTTCAGGTAACAGTAGTCCGCTTTTCCCACATCTGTTGTATTTCATTGTTTTGGTTTAATGGTTAAAGTATATAGGTTTTAAAGGTAGAAACAATCTCAATTATTTTAAACGCAAATAGTCCTTTATTTTTGTAAATTTGTTTAAAGCATAAAATTATGAATACTAACTGGCAAAACTTGATTTCTATAGATCCGGATATCCGATTTGGTAAACCTATTATCACAGGAACCAGAATTTGCGTTTCCGATATCCTTTCTTGGTTGTCTACAGGAATGTCTTATGAGGATACTATAGAAGACTTCCCTGAATTAAAAAAAGAACATATTCTTGCGTCTCTGGCATTTGCGGCCAATAGAGAGAATATAACAAAAATAATTGCTGCCTAATGAAATTACTTTTGGATGCAAATATTTCATAGAGAATAATCAAACTAACTTATTGAAAATGATTTTTTTTCTAATTGTTTACATTCTAAAGACATTCAAATAAATCAACCCGCAAAAGATATTGAATTTGGAATTTTGCTAAATAAAATGACTTTACGATTCTCACTCTTGACGATGATTTCGAAAAATTATCACTTTTAAAAGGAGCTCCTCCAAAAGTTATAATTTTAAAAACTTTTAACAAAAACACAAAAGAAATTACGGAACTACTAATTTCAAAAAAAGAAATTATTAAATCATTTATCTTAAATAACGAATTGATGATTTTGGAAGTTTATTAATTATTTCCGTTTAAATAAAAAAACAAACCCGACAGGTTTCAAAAACCTGTCGGGTTTAGATAAACGGTTAGTTTAATCCTTTATTCCTCCGTTAATAATTTCAGAAGGCTTTCATCTCTTTGATAGACATCTTTATAGAAATTCAATCGTCCTTTTCGATCTACCCATGCGGTAAAATAACCGATATAAACCGGAACTTTCTTTTTTAAGGTGTACCAGCTTTCTTTTCCGGCGTGCATGGCTTTGTCAATTCGTTGTGGTGTCCATTTTGGGTCGCTTTTCAGAAGTTCAATTGCCAATTCTCTGGGTTTTGCTACGCGAACGCATCCGTGACTGAAAGCTCTGTTTTCTCTTTCGAACAAACTTTTTGCCGGTGTGTCATGCAAATAAATATTGTTTGAATTTGGAAATAAAAACTTCACTAAACCAAGCGAATTATTTACTCCGGGTACTTGACGCACCGCGCCATTATTCCATTCTAAGTGTTTTTCAGCCAAGTAATTCTTGTTTTTAGCCATTCCGGGTTTAATCTCTTTATTGATAATACTTTGCGGAACATTCCAATAAGGACTAAAAACAATATTATTCATCATACCGCTAAAAATAACGGTTTTCGTCATTGCTTTTCCAACTACCACCTCTGAAACAAAAGTAATTTCATGATCCCGAATCAGATATAATTTAAACTCCGGAATATTAACTTCGATGTATTCTTTACCTTTTTCCAATCCCGGATCAATCCATCTACAACGCTCCATGTTTACTATAATCGTCTTAATGCGATCTGATACCGGTAGATTTAATTCGTCAATATGTTCTTTTACGATTGTATTTTTTGGTGTATTGCCATGATGCATTTGGTAATCTTTCATTGCTGAAATTAGAATCGAATCACATACCGCACTTTTATTATTTTCTTTTAATTCTCCGGTGATAGCAAGTCTTTCTCTAATTTGAGCGATTGCGGTTGCTGAATCTCCCACTTTAAAACTTTTAAAATCATCGCCGACTTCAATCGTTTTCCATCCCCCTTTTTTCTCAATTGATCTGTATTGTTTCAGTGCTTCACGCAGTTTATAATACTGACTGAACATTTTACTTTTATTATCATCATTAATGGTAGCATGCTTGAAAATAGAATCCGAAAAGACCTGATAATTCAGTTTTTTTCGCGGTAGAAGCCATTCTAAAGAAGTTGTTGTCTTTTCATCGACTCCACCGTATACTTTTTCTGCATAATAGAAATACAGATTGGTGATCATTAAATCGGTATCAACCTGTGATAATTTATTATCACCCAGACGTTCGAAAATTGGATTTATCTTTTCGTTGTACGGAAAATTGGTTTTCAATCCTTCGTCTCCCAAATTTTTGTATTTATTAAACAAGGTACTTCCAAACTCTACTACTCCTTTATTATCTAACCACAATTGAGTGTCGTTTTTTTTCTTGTACAACGAGGAAACGTCTCCCTGAAATTTAACTAATTTAGGATACGTTTGATAAAATAGGGCAATGTCTATACTGTCAATAGAAATCTTAAGTTCGGGCACTTCTGCTTTTTGGATCTTTTTCTCTTCCTTTTTATCATTTGATTTAGAATTACAGGAAACAGCAATAAAAAGAATGATAACTGCGGCAAGCGGATACAAAATTTTCATAATGATATTTTTAATAAAAATAAAAAAGTTTTCATGAAAACCGCTCTTTTCTAAAAAAATAAATAAGGACCTAACCACAACATTATTAACCTTTAAAAACGCAAAAAACTCCGGATACATTACATATCCGGAGTTTTCCTCTTTATAACTAATCTATTTAAAACTCTTAGATAACAGTCCCTTTTAAAGTAAGGACTTTAGGTGTAGTTTCGGCACTGGTAGTTACCGTAACCGTTTTTGTAAAACCACCTTTGTTTGCTGCATTATAAGTTGCAGTTACTTTTGCCGATTTACCAGGTAAAATTGGCTCTTTAGTATAATCTGTTGCAGTACAACCACAAGATCCCTGAACATTAGTAATAACTACTGCAGTTTTTCCTGTATTTTTAAATTCATAAACAATTGCTTTTGGAGTTCCTTGTGGAATTTGACCAACATCAATTGTTTCTGCTTTCCAAACAATTACTGAAGCTGTACCTTCCTCCGTTTTTGGAGTAGAAGTCAAAGATTCAACCGGTGCGATTGCAGAAAAAGACATTAATCCTAAAGCTAAAACTAACATCGAAATTTTAATTATTTTCATAGTATTTTTATTTAATGGTTACTGGTTCAATTTTACATTTCAAAAGTACTTTAGAAGAAAACAATTCGCTGTTAAGCGGTTTCAAATCTTTGTTAACAACTTGTTAATGGGTATTTTTGATTTAATTTTTGATTAATATTACACTTGTAAATTGCATTTCCCTTGAAAATAAACAAACTAAATAGTATCATCCTTCTTGGATTAGTTGCCATCATCAGTATATTGGTAGCACAATTACTATGGACAAAAGAAGCTTTTAGCTTGGAACAAAAAAAACTGAGCCAAAAAACGCATATTGCTTTATTGGAAGTTGCTAAAAAACTTTATGAAGGCACCAGTCACGACTTGCCTTCTCAAAATCCGGTTCAGAAAATTGCGAATGATTATTATATTGTAAATGTTGAAAATGATTTTGAACCTGATATTTTAGAGTTTTACTTAAAATCAGAATTCAAAAAAATGAATATCACAACTGATTTTGAATTTGCCATGTACAATTGTCAAAGTGATGAAATGGTTTACGGAAATTACATCTCTTTAACTCAAAAGGGAAATACGAAACAAACCGTTCATTTTCCGAAACATAAAAATCTGGTTTATTATTTTGCCGTTCGTTTCCCAAATGAGACCACTTACCTATTCAGTTCAATGCGTTTTTGGTTTGTCCTTTCAACTGTCATGATTCTTATATTATTGATTTATGTTTATTCGATTTTTACGCTTTTACAGCAAAAGAAATATTCTGAATTGCAGCGTGATTTCATCAATAATATGACACATGAATTTAAAACACCTTTATCTTCTATTTTAATTGCATCCAAGTACCTCATCGAACAAAATCCGATTAAAGAGGACAAAAAACTGTACACTTATACAGATATCATTATCAAACAAAGTCACAAACTGAACAATCATATCGAGAAGATCTTAAACGTAGCCAAGTCGGATCATACGCCTTTGGAATTAAAAACGGAATCTGTTTTGATTATACCCGTTATAGAGGAGATCATTACGAATATTCAGTTAAAGTGTCCGGAAGCCGTTATTAAAATCGAGACAGATTCTGCCGATTATCAGATAGAAACAGACATCTTTCATTTTTCTAACTTAATTTATAATCTGTTGGATAATGCTGTAAAGTATTGCAATGAAAAACCTGAAATTCTGATCCGGATTTCGAAGGAAAATCAAACTTTAAAATTAGAATTCATTGACAATGGAATTGGAATTGCTTCTAAAAATATCTCTTCTATCTTTGATAAATTTTACCGCATACAAAATGAAAAGAGCAACGAGGTAAACGGTTTTGGTCTTGGTTTGTATTATGTGAAAGAAATTTGTACCTTACAATATTGGAAAATAAACGCCACGAATAATTCAGAGAAAGGCATCACCATAATGTTGACAATTCCATATAAAAAATGAAAAACTTTAGAATTCTGTACTCCGAAGATGATGAAACATTAGCGTTTCTGACCAAAGATAATTTAGAGCAAAACAACTATGAGGTTACCCATTGCTCTAACGGAAAATCAAGTTTAGAAACTTTCAAAGAGGAAGATTTTGATATTTGCATTTTTGATATCATGATGCCAAAAATGGATGGTTTTGATCTGGCAACAGAAATCAGAAAAATTGATACTGATGTTCCGATTATTTTTCTTTCTGCGAAAACATTGAAAGAAGACCGCATAAAAGGACTGCGTCTGGGTGCTGATGATTATCTCGTTAAACCCTTTAGTATTGAAGAATTACTTCTGAAAATTGAAATTTTCCTCAAACGATCGCAAAAAAACAATGTCATCAAAAAATCTGTTTATGAAATTGGTAAATACCAGTTTGATACCGAAAATTTCATTCTTTTTAATGAAACGGAAAAAATTAGTCTGACACAACGTGAGGCAGAACTTCTGAAACTTTTTGTCGACAATAAAAACTTAGTTTTAAAAAGACAACAAATCCTTACGTCACTTTGGGGAGATGATGATTATTTTATGGGGCGTAGTTTGGATGTTTTTATTTCGCGACTGCGTAAAATTTTGGTTAACGAAAAAGGAATATCAATTGAAAACCTACACGGAATAGGTTTTCGTTTTACCATGTAATTCACCAAATTAAATTTATATAATTTTGTATTTTTAATATCAAATCTATTCGATATGAAATTACACCATTTGCGCAACGCTACTTTAGTTATTGAAACAGAAAAGCACGTCATCTTAATTGATCCAATGTTGGGCAAAAGGAAAACCATTGCTCCTTTTACTCTTTTCCGTTACAAGCCAAAAAGAAATCCGCTTAAGGCATTGCCCAAAAACAGCCGTGAAATCCTTAGTAAAGTAACCCATTGTTTAATTACACATTTGCATCCGGATCATCTTGATAAAGCCGGAGAAGTCTTTTTAAGAAGAAACTCAATTCCGGTAATTTGCAATACCAAAGATGAAAGTGTCCTGACAAAAAGAGGCTTAACTATTGTTCAAACTTTAGACTACTGGCAACCTCAAGATTTCCTGGACGGAAAAATTACCGGTATACCAGCCCTACACGGCTATGGATTTGTTGCCAAACTAATGGGGAATGTAATGGGTTTCTATATCGAACTCGAAAACGAAAAATCGGTTTATATTAGCTCTGACACTATTTTTACAAAAGACGTAGAAAAAGTGCTGACAGAATTAAAACCTGATATTGCAACTGTTGCCTGTGGAACCGCAAGATTAGATTTCGGACAACCCTTATTAATGAGAATGAGCGACATTTTGAAATTTACAGCTTTAGCACCGGGAAATGTTTTTGCGAATCATTTAGAAGCTTTAAATCATTGTCCTACGACAAGAGAGGAGTTAAAGTTAGCTTTGGGAAACAGTGATCTTTTATCCAAAACGGCTGTTCCTAATGATGGTGAATGCGTGGAGTATTAATTACAAAACCAGCAAACCAAATTCACGCAACGTATTGATTGGCTTTGAATACCAAAACAATTCGAAATCCTCTAATTCCGTTTCGAAATCATTTTTCACCTCTTGAAAAGTATAATTTTTACCACTTGAAACGGTTATTTTTTTCAGGATCTCGACAAGCCATTCTCCTTCATTTTTATTGGTTTGAATGGTAAAACTTTCTTTTTTGTCATGAAAAACAAAAGCTACCATTTCCCAGGTTTGTCCTTTTTTAGATTTTGTAAAATGCTCTACAGTCGGCTTCCCGCCTAACCAGACTACTTTTGCATTGGGTTTGGTATTAAAATCGTTTCCTTCTTCAAGAGCATTAAAAATAAAATCGGGATCTATTTTCGTTTTCGGAATTTTAAAGTCAAACCAATCCTGCAATTCGTAATCAAAACAGATTCCGTGCATGAAATTGAAGAGTGATTTTTTTAATCCAAAACTAAACTTATCGTGATTGATTCCTGTAGAATCGGTATAGTCAATATCATTATTAGCAAAAGTTCCAATAACCTCTGTTGCTTTGGTTACGCCAAATTTCTCCGGATACAATCCAACGGGACTGTGTGCGGTCATGGCAAACTGATGCCAAAATCCGGATTGCAGAATTCCTGCTTCAAATAATTGTCGCACCATTTCCAGACTGTCAACTGTTTCCTGAATGGTTTGTGTCGGATATCCGTACATCAGGTACGCATGCACCATGATCCCTGCTTCCGTAAAATTTCGGGTTACTTTTGCTACTTGTTCTACGGTTACTCCTTTGTCAATTAATTTTAACAATCGGTCGGAAGCTACTTCTAAACCACCCGAAACGGCGATACAACCTGAGGCTTTCAGCAATAAACATAAATCGGCAGAGAAGCTTTTCTCAAAACGAATGTTGGTCCACCAAGTAACCGCCAGTTTTCTTCGCAAAATTTCCAGCGCTAAAGCACGCATCAAAGCCGGCGGTGCGGCTTCATCTACAAAATGAAAACCATTCTGACCAGTTTGCTGCATCAAATCTTCCATTCGATCACAAAGCAGATTGGCTGCAACGGGCTCATATACTTTTATGTAGTCCAGCGAAATATCACAAAACGTACATTTTCCCCAATAACAACCGTGCGCCATAGTCAGTTTATTCCAACGACCGTCGCTCCACATTCGGTGCATTGGATTTACAATTTCGATCACCGAAATATATTTATCCAAAGGCAAATCTGAATAGTCCGGCGTTCCTACGTAGGCTTGTTTGTAATCGTGTTTCAACGAATTATTCTTGTAAACAACTTTTCCCTCTTCCAACAAAAAAGTTCTCTTATAAGAATTGGAATTTGGATTTTCTAAATTGAATATTAACTCTTCTATTGGCACTTCGCCATCATCCAAAGTAATAAAATCGAAAAACTCAAAAACACGTGCATCAGAAAGCGAACGCAATTCGGTGTTTGGAAAACCGCCACCCATCGAAATTTTAATTTCGGGATGGTTTACTTTTACCCATTGCGCACATCTGAATGCACTATATAAATTCCCCGGAAAGGGAACAGAAATCAAAAATAAAGTTGGTTGTACCGCTTCAATCTTAGTTTTCAATAGTGAAATTAAAATCGAATCAATGTAGGTTGGTTGTTGTTGCAAGGCTTCATACAACTCATCAAAGGAATTCGCACTGCGGCCTAAACGTTCGGCATATCGGCTAAAACCAAAATTCTCATCGACACATTCTACGATATAGTCCGAAATGTCTTCGAGATATAAGGTGGCTAAATGTTTGGCTTTATCTTGCGTTCCCATGGTTCCGAAAGCCCAATCGAGTTCTTCCAATTGCGCAAAACGAGAAGCTTCCGGCAGAAAATCCTCCTGACAAATCTGTAAAGCCAACGTTGGATTTTTCCCTTGTAAAAACTGAATTACAGCATCAATCGTTTTGATGTATTCGTCCTGCAAAGCAAAAATACGTTTAGAATTATCTGAAATCTCAGCACTTGAAACCTCAAACCTGAAACTTGAAAATTCAAACAAATCAACAAGACCTTTCTTCGAAAACAACTCCAGAATCACATCAATCCCCAAATCTGCCTGAACTGATGCTACATTTTTTGTGTTCAGAAACCCTTTTATATAGGCGGTTGCCGGATACGGAGTATTCAGTTGAGTAAATGGAGGCGTGATTACAAAAAGCTTAGTTTTCAAAAGGAAATATTTTCTGCAAAAATACGGGATATTTCTAATCTTTTCAGGAAAAGATTTCGACGGTTTTACGATTGGCAGGAGCTGGGATTTTTGATTTTATTTTGTAGATAATTAATTACATTTGCTTAGCACTAATAACTCCCCATGAAGCGAATTTTATTTTTTCTGTTGTTACTAATTTTTATTCCTGTATTTTCTCAGAACAAAAACCAATCTGTCGGTTTTAAAGAAAACAAAGGTCAGATTTTAGATCAGAAAGGTAAGCCGAACCAGGCTGTGAAATTTTTATTAAACACGGGAGGATTAAATGTTCAATTGAGAAAAAACGGCTTCTCTTATGATGTCCATGAAGTAAAAAAGACACCGATTGTCAGTCGAAAAACATCCAAAACGTTACCATACAGAAATCCTAAGGAAGATATCCCGGAAGAACCGGAATATGGTTTAGAGTATAAATTTCACAGAATAGACATTGACTTTGTAAACTCAAATGCTAACGTTGAGTTCATCACGGATCAGGAAGCAAAAGATTTTGATAATTATTATAATATCCCAAACAAACCTGAAGGCGTTGTTGGCGTGTATCAATACAAACAAATCACCTATAAAAACATTTACCCCAATATTGATATCGTTTTTACCATTCCAAAAGATCCTAAAAAAACAGTGGAATACAATTTTGTTGTTCACCCAAAAGGAGACATTTCGGCTATTAAATTAAAATTTAGCGGCGCAGCAACAGAACTGGTTGATAACAAAATCCAGATGAAGGTTCGTTTTGGAGAAATGGAAGAAACTCTTCCGGCAAGCTGGACTGAGGAAGGCACAACTAAAAAAGAAATAGCTGTTGGGTATAGAAAAATAAAAAAAGATGTTTACGGTTTTGAAACTTCTGATCCTGTTTCTGATAAAACGGTGATTATTGATCCTGTGCCAACAAGACTTTGGGGAACTTTTTATGGGGACCAAACCGGGGTACATTTTACTCTTAGACCATCGAGTATTAGTACCGATTCTTTTGGAAATGCCTATGTAGCAGGAAGTACAAGCGCCTTAAATTCATCATATGCTACAGCAGGAGCACATCAAACGACACAATCTTCTTCCTTTTCAAATGGATTCATAGAAAAATTTAATCCTAATGGAATACGTTTATGGGGTACTTATTACGGCGGACAAAATTACTGTGATATAAATGATATAAAAATAGATTTTCAGAATAATGTTATTGTGACAGGTACCACACAAGATCAGACAAATATAAGTACAGCTGGTTCTTACAAACCTAATTTATCAGGATATCAGGACGCTTTTTTGGTAAAATTTAATAGTTCAGGTGTTAGATTATGGGGAACTTATTTTGGTGGAGAATATGACGATCTGGGTCATGCTTTAGATATTGATACTAACAATAATATTTACATGATTGGAACTACTACTAGTACAACTGGCATTGCTATAAATAGTAATTTCCAAACACATATAAATCAAGATCCAAATTTCTCTAATACTATTGACGGATATTTAACTAAATTTGAATCTGGGGGTAATGTAATCTGGAGTACCTATGTAGGAGGTGAAAATCGTGATCAGCTTAATGCCATTAAGGTAAAAAACAATTACTTAATTATTGGAGGTACGACATATAGCTTTAACAATATTTCTACTCCTGGCGTTTTTCAAGAATTACATGATCCAATTACTCATCCGGATGGAGTTATATTCAAATTTTCATTAAATGGCCAAAGAATATGGTCTACCTATTACGGAGGGGAACAAATTGATGACATATATGCGGTTGAAGCTGATGATGAAGATAATATCTATATCGGTGGGCAAACGGCGAGTGATAATAATATGACCACTCCGAACCGTTTTGACAGTAACAATACCTCTTCTTACCGAGGTCTTTTTGCAAAATTAAATACTAATGGGAAAAGAATCTGGGGTACATATATTGGTCAAGCCCATGTTTATTCTATTGTTTTTAGAAATAACTCCCTATATCTTGGTGCAACAAATACTGGATTTGATCTTTCTAAATTAACTACTGCTTGCTCCTATCGATCAAACAAAGATTTTGAAAACTATCTTGCCAAGTTTTCTAAAGAAGCCGATTTTATATGGGGAACATACCTGGGTGCAGATGGTCACGATAATCAAACAAAAATAGCACTAGACATAAATAATGACATATTTGTCAGTGGGACCTCAAGTAAAAATGATGGCATTGCAGATGCTAATTCTTATCAATCTAACATTCTCGGATTTTATAATTATTTTTTAATGAAATTTCAAGAAACCACTATACTAGGTAGTCCTAAAATAGAAAGTAACTCTCCAATCTGCATAGGAAGCTCATTAGAACTTAAAGCCTCTGGTGGAACTAATTACTCCTGGACAGGACCAAATGGTTTTACATCAATAGATCAAAACCCAATTATAACTGGTGCAGCTGCCTTAAATAGTGGCGAATACAGCTGTACAATTACAGGAACAGGTGGTTGTGACGATACTAAAAAAACCACTGTTGTTGTGGGTGACTTTGTAGCTCCAATTCCAGATTTAGCAACTCTGCCAACGATTACCGGAGACTGCCATACAACAATAACTGTAACTCCAACTGCTACCGATGCCTGTGCAGGCGCAATTACAGGAACAATTATAAGCCCATTAGCCTATACATTACCCGGAACATATACCATTGTGTGGGACTACAATGACGGAAATGGAAATCATGCAACCCAAAATCAAACAGTCGTTATAAACAGTCAGCCATTACCAACTGTAACTTCCCCTCAGAACTTCTGTATTCAGGATAAGCCGACTTTAAGTGCCATCAGCATTTCAACTGGTCAAAACATAAAATGGTATGATGCACTCACAGCCGGAACCCTTTTATCCAATACCACATTACTCCAAGAGGGCACAACTTATTACGCCTCACAAACCATAAGCGGATGCGAGAGTGAGAGAACTGCTGTAACAGTAAAAATTTACGATACCCCTACTCCAACCGGAGATACCAATCAGCCTTTTTGCACGGGTCAAAACCCAACTTTACAGGATATTGTCGTTACCGGAGAAAGTCTAAAATGGTATGATGCGCTTACTAATGGAAACAGCTTATCAAACACTGCCACTCTGCAAAACGGAATTACTTATTATGTTTCGCAAACGTTGAATTCTTGCGAAAGCAAAAGATTAGCCGTTACAGTTTCTGTCCAAAATACACCCGGAATTCCTACCGGCGATTTAAGTCCTGAGTTTTGCAAAAGCGAAAATGCTACTTTGAGCGATATCGTTTTGAATGAGTCAAATTTAAAATGGTACAATACGATGATCTCCGCAGCGCCATTACCGAATACTACAGTGTTGCAAAACAATACTACTTATTACGTTTCACAGCTTATTGGGTGCGAGAGCGACAGAATAGCAGTATTGGTAATGATCCATGATACCGCTATGCCAACAGCCAATACCGCGCAAACTTTTTGTATTGATGACAACGCTACTATAAATGATATTGCAATTCTCACAGGACAAAACCTAAAATGGTATGATGCGGAAACAGCAGGAAGTGTTTTAACCAGCACAACCACTCTTGAAAACCGCACTTATTATGTAAGTCAAACAAACACGAACTGCGAAAGTCAAAGATTGGGCATCATTATAAAAATTCAGGATACACAAGCCCCAACTGCCCATGCAAATCAGACTTTTTGTATACAGGAAAATGCTACCATTGGCAAAATAGAAATTAACGGTGAAAACATAAAATGGTACAATGCGATAACAGCCGGAGTAATTTTATCTGAATCAACTCCACTTAAAAATGAAGTTACCTATTTTGCTTCTCAGACCATTAATGATTGCGAAAGTGAACGAACTCCAATAACCATAAAAATCGATGAAGCCACAGCTACTCCATGTAGTAAATATATAAATGAACTTCCTTACCCAAAATTCTTTACCCCTAATAATGATACTTTTCATGATACCTGGACCATCGATTTTGATTACTTAGCGCCCAACACCGGAATCCGAATATTTGATCGCTATGGAAAATTCATCAAAGAATTAACCGTCAATACTTCCTGGGATGGAACTTATACGGGACAGGACATGCCAACATCTGATTATTGGTTTAGTGTCACTCGCTTAAATGGCACTACATTTACAGGCCATTTTACCTTGAAACGTTAAGAATAAAAAAGGTTGTCCAAATTTATATTTAGACAACCTTTTTATCATTTTGATCTTTTGCCACGAATTGCACCAATTTAAATGGATTATTTCTTTGCCACAGATTTTTATAATTAAAATGGATTTCTTTTTTCTCCATCAATTCAATACTATTCGTGTTTAATTTTTACTACTCACCAACTTTTGGAATTGATTCTTTAAAACTTATGTTCTTTTTTACTGATGACCAATAGAGAGAATAAAGAAATACAGGCTGCACCTGTCAAATAAAAACCTACATAGGTCAAACTGTAATGAGATGCCAGCCAAATTGCAATCATTGGCGCAAAAGCTGCACCAAAAATTCCCGCCAGATTAAAGGTTAAGGAAGCACCTGAATAACGAACATTGGTAGGAAATAATTCCGATAAAAATGTTCCTAAAGGACCATAAGTAAATCCCATCAGAGTCATTCCGATACAGGTAAAAATCGATACCAGAGCCATACTTCCAGATTTCAAAAAGAAGGAAAATAAAAAACCGAAAACAGCTATAGCCGCCGTAGCAACAATTAGCATTTTTCGACGCCCGATTTTATCTGCAACCACAGCCGAAACCGGAATAAAAAGAGCAAAAAACAACACCGAAAACAACTGTATCAATAAAGCATCTCTTTTTTCAAAACCTAAATTAGACGTTGCCCAACTCAGTGTAAAGACTGTCATCAGATAAAAAACCAAGAAAGTCGTAACGGCTGCCAGAGTTCCAAAAATCAATTGATTTTTATATGATTTTATCAAAGTTAAAAATGGAACTTTTACTTCTTCTTGTTCTTTTTTTGAATTTTCGAAAGAAGGTGTTTCCGTGATTTTAGTTCGAATATAAAAACCGACTACCACCAAAAGAGAACTGGCAATAAAAGGAATTCGCCAACCATAATCCATAAAATCCTCGTTGCTCATTGAATCGGTTAACAATAAAAAAGTACCTCCGGACAGCAATAACCCAATTGGAGCTCCTAACTGTGGGAACATTCCATACCAGGCGCGTTTGTTTGGCGGTGCATTTTCTATTGCCAGCAGAACAGCGCCTCCCCACTCCCCTCCTAATCCGATACCTTGTCCAAATCGGCACAACATTAATAACAAAGGAGCAGCCACACCAATACTGGCATAACTTGGTAAAAAACCAATGGTTACAGTCGAAATACCCATCGTCAGCAAAGCAGCAACTAAAGTAAATTTACGTCCAATCTTGTCGCCGAAATGTCCAAAAAATGCCGAACCTAATGGACGCGATAAAAAAGCAATCGAAAAAGTAGCTAATGATTCTAAGGTTGCCATCGTCTTATCTGAACCAGGGAAAAATAGTTCCGGGAACACCAATACTGCTGCATTAGCATAAATATAAAAGTCAAAAAATTCGATCGTGGTACCAATTAAGCTTCCAAAGAGAACGTGTTTTAAAGAGTTCTTCTTCTGATTTGGGTTATTTTTCATTCAATTTTGATATAGGTTTATTTTTAAGAAAATAGAACACAAAAATGAACCTAATTCCTGAAATCAACAAACATTTATCTGTTAAAATAAAAGATCATTATGAAAACACAAAAATAGTATTAAATTGAGCTGACGCCGGGGATCGGGTCTTAAGGTTGTGGGATTTCATGCGCATGCTTCGACTTCGCTTAGGATGACATTCGAATTTGATCAGGACGATATTTGAATTTGATCGTGTGACACGCTCTAAAATAAAAAGCAAAAATCAAATCATTTAAATCCATTTAATTCTATCTAACTCTTTTTAAGTTATTAAAAAACAAGTTGTTTAGATTCCTCGTTTTCGTGACCTTCTTCATCATTTTGCCACGAATTTTGCCAATTGGCACGAATTATTTTTTTGCCACCGATTAAAAGGATTTACACAGATTTTATAAATCATTTTAATCCTTTAATCTGTGGCAGAATAAAAAAACAGCCGCGGATATTTAAAATTAATCAGGCCTTTTTTTAATCCTTATCAACTTGCTGAAATAAAAAAGGATGTCCTTACAACATCCTTTTTATGAGCCAAAAATTGAAATGTACACAAATATAAAATGAAATGTACATTTTGGTTTTTCATAATTTACTGAATATCAATTTGTTGCTATTTTTTTAAGGCAATGCATGAAGCAACCCATAAGGCAACCCATTGATGATAATTTGTTTAGAAAATCACTTTACAAGACGTATATCAAGGAATTGCTATCTGTTATTTTTGTAAAATGCGCATTTCATTTTTAAAGGCCAATGCTGAAAACAACTTGCGAAAGCTTGGTTTTGCTGGCTTTTAGGGTAATATCATAATTTTCTAAAATGTACATTTCATTTTTTTAGTTATATTTTTCCGTATTATTTTTTCTTTTTGCTTACTTGTTTCTTTTTTTTAGAAACCTTGTTTAACTTTTTAGTCAATCGTTTTTCAGTTTCTTCAATAGTACAATCGTAAGTTGCATTTAGAGTTTCAAGTTGTGTCTCTTTTAATACTTTTTGTGCTTTTTTGAATTTTTTCTGGCTTTCTAAAAGCAGTACTTTCTTTAAGAGAATCTCCACTTTGTTGATTCCTTTAATCGTAAGTGCAAAATCAATTAACTTCATTGCCTCCTCGTAATCTTCATTCAAAACCAACGTATAAATATAATACGAATACACTTCTATTGCATGAATATTAATCGAAATAGCTTGTTGAAAATACTGTTTAGCCTCCTCATATTTAAATAATTGATCGCTCAAAACCTGACCATATAAACATAAAGCCATTGTGTTTTTATCATCATAAGACAAGGCATATTCTAATGATTCTATGGTTTCTTCCAACGAATAAGGATAGCTGTCTAACGCCTGAAAAAGATATTTATCTACTGTTTTCATCTATTATTTTGTATCGGAACTCAAAGCGTACTGTTATTATTCCCGATCGGAATAATCTTCTCTTTTTAACCTTTGTCGTTCCTGTTTGTAATTTTTTGTTTCTTTTTGTTTTTTAAAATCCGAACCCTGAAAAATCCGAATCGGATTTCCTCTCTGAATTTGCAGCTGGTTCATCCATTGCGCCTGAAATTCAGCTTTAAACTGTTTTACCGTTTCTTCTTTAAATTTTTGCAATAACCTTTCCGTTGCCAGTTTTTTATTCTGATGTTGTGAACGGGAGTCCATCGAAACCACACTGATTCCGGTTGGGATATGAGTTGCTCTCACGGCCGAACTTACTTTGTTTACATGCTGTCCTCCGGCACCTGAACTTCTCATGGCTTGGTATTGAATGTCATTCTCGGAAATCTCGGTTGCCGTCGATTTCTCCATTTCAAAGATGCCGATAAACCAGTTTTTACGCTTGTGCAATTTCCTAAACTGACTTTGTCCAATCCATTGAATTGTACCCACCCACGAATTCACAAAATCATTCAGATTACTACTTTCCAGTAAAACTGTTGCTGTTTCTACGGTTCCATTTTCAATTCCGGTTTCTCTCTGAAGCATTGTTGTTTTTATGTTCTTCTCTTTTGCTTCTTCTATAAAAGTTTTTAAAACCTGAGCTACAACCCAGCTGCATTCAGCCGGGCCACGCCCTGATGTTATTTGAATTATTTTTTCCATAATTTTTATCTTTTTTTAGCGGTCCATTCTCACGATTTTTGGTGTGAATGTTCCGAGAACATCAACCAATTCGTTTTGGTTTGCCATTACTTTATTTATGTCTTTATAGGCCATTGGAGCTTCATCAATGTTTCCACCAATCAGACTCACGTCATTTGCTTTCAAGACTTTATTGATCTCACTTTGCGTGAATGATTCTTTGCATTTTCTACGAGAAAAAAGTCGTCCCGCGCCATGTGAAGCAGAATTTAAACTCTCCGCATTTCCTTTGCCTTGAACAATAAATCCCGGAGCCGTCATCGAACCCGGAATAATTCCCAGTTCACCAACATTGGCCGGAGTCGCTCCCTTACGGTGTACGATGGCTTCTTTGCCATTTACGATTTCTTTCCACGCAAAATTGTGATGGTTTTCGATTGTCACAACAACACGTTTTCCTATCGCTTTTGCAATTCGACGGTGAATATCATCATGACAAGCTTTAGCATAATCACCGGCCAAATTCATTGCCAGCCAATATTCCTGACCGTCATGTGTATTCAAATCCAACCAAGCCAAATGCTGTACATTTTTTGGCAACGGACATTGCTTAGTAGCCAGATACGTATAATGTTTGGCGATATTGGCACCCAATCCTCTTGAACCACTGTGCGATAACACTGCAAAATATTCCCCAACACCTATTTTCCATTCGTTAAGCGGATTGGTAATCTTTGCGATTCCAAACTCAACAAAATGATTTCCGCCACCTGATGTTCCCAATTGTTTGTAGGCTTTAGTCAATAGGTTTTTCAGAAGTGGAATATCCTGAAACTCGCTTCGGCTAAACAATTCATGATCGGCTCTTATCGTATGTGTTTCATACATTCCAAATTTGGTATTATCTTTTAAGATGGCCTGTAACTGATGTTCTTTTCCTTTGAAAAAACTAGCCGGAATATCAAAAATGGACAAACTCATTCGGCAGCCGATATCTACACCAACCCCGTACGGAATAACCGCATTGTCTGTTGCAAGTACACCGCCAATTGGCAATCCGTAACCTGAATGCGCATCGGGCATTAGAGCTCCAGCTACTGAAATCGGTAATTTTAAAGCATCATACAACTGATACTTGGCCTGCTCGTCGATTTCATTCTCTCCGAATATCGAAAACGGAGCCCTTGTATTATTGAGCTGATGCATTCTTACTTGCACCGGATTAACTAATCCTTCAGCCACTTTCCCCCAAGTTCCGTGTCCTGTAAATTTTTCAGGAAACAACAAAACTTCTTTGGCTTCGGTTAGGATACTTTCTTTTTTTTCTCTTTTTCTGTATCGGTTGATTTGCCCTAAAGCAATATTGATACTGTTATTTTTTGGAAAGCCTATTTTAATCAGGTCTTTTCCGGATAATTTATTTCCCATTATATATGTTTTTCTTCTAAATACATTTCATATATCGTATTCAGATTTGTTGTTTTTAAGTCATTATTGTGCTTTACTTTTTCCAAGCTCCAATAATAGTAGTCTCCTTTGCTCCTCGTTTTATAGATCTTCCATCCTAAATTCCGATTCTGTATGTAATTTTCGATAAGCTTTAATTCACTTTCAAGTCCTGCGTCAACAGCTTTTTTATGTGTAATTATGTTTACCTCAATTTTAAATACAAACCTCCATGGTTCATTAAATTTGTAATACCTCACAAAACGGTTGTATAGTTCAGACCATTTTTCGATTAGTGTAAAACAGGATTTTTCTTTATCAGTTAATTCGAATTTGTTAGTATTCCAATCGCTGATGCTGATGTTAGCCACAAATTGTTCTCTTGGATAGACGGCTTTCTTCCCAAAACGCTTTTTCCTCGTAGTGAATTCCTTTTGACTAGAAAACTGAAAAGTGTTAATTTTCGCTAGTATCTTTTCATAAAATACACCTTCGGCTGAGCGCAAAACATCAACACGAACTGCAAAAAACCGAACCCAGCCTTTTTGATAAGGCTCTTTCAATTCGATTAAAGGCAAATTTCTAATGGCCAAATAAAGGGCACTTTTTCGTTTTGATAATTGAACAAGTTGTTTTTCAAAATCCTCTTTAACCAATCTTTTTTTTCGTCTTTTAGTTTTTAAACGAGTGCATTGAATGCAATCGTCCAAAAGATAATTGTCCATTAAAAAAAATAGATTATAGATTTCCTGTCCGGTATAAAAAATACAAGACAATAGCATTTTATCTGAAACAGATAAATTAAATTCTGGTAATCGGGAATTTTTTGAAGAGTCTAGAATAAAAAAAAGCCCGAAAGTTATTTTCCTTCGGGCTTGCTCTTATATCTTAAATTGATTTGCTAGGATTGAGAAAAGCCACGAAGACACATGCCAACAGAATCTAATCCTGATGCGATGTTTTGAGAGGTAAAGTTTAATACAAACATTGTCTTCGTTATTAATAGTTAATGATTTATTTTCTGAGGCAAATTTTGTGAAATATTTTCTTAATAAACAAATTATTTTAACAAAAATTTTTTAAAATAATCAAAACGTACTGATTTACAGTAATTTAAAAATATTAAAAAAATCAACTTTAATCAAAATTGTGTGCAAAAGAGAACCAATTTTAACAAATTTTCCTGCTTTGAAAAATGTTTCTATACAAATTTGGTATGGCTAGTTTTAACAAAATCAGATTCAAAAAAGAATACAATTTTCCATTATTAACCAATATCAAACTCTGAAAAACAACAATCTTTATAAAAAATAAATAAACGCTTTGTCGAATTTTTCTCTGCTGTTTATGCTAAAAACAATACTTCTTCACGCTATTAACATTTTGTTTACTAAAACAGTTAATTTCAGATCGCAACAAAAAAACAAAACGCCCTGATTAACAGCTCATTAATTCAAAAATAAAAAATCAAATCCTAAGCAATAGTTAAAACCGTTTTTAACTGTATATTTTCATTAAATTTACAGCTATCAAAAATAAACCTAAAACTATGCCAACCGACTGTATCAGCTACCAAAACTCAGGATATTTCTCTACATTGATACATGATTATTTAGAACAAAAACCGGATCTGAAGCCGCTTTACAATAATTTCCCCACGCTGGAAAACTTTGAAAAACAAATCGTTGAAAAACAACAGAATTTCAACAATCAAAATAGAATTCCTTTGGTTGCTGTTTTAGAAGAACAATATTCGACTATTCCGACTTCTGATCTGACCAAACAAAACATTGCTCTTTTAGCAGAGCAAAATACGTTTACCGTTACAACCGGGCATCAATTAAATCTTTTTAGCGGGCCTTTGTACTTTTTGTATAAAATTATTTCGGCCATAAATCTCACCAAAGAATTACAATCGAAGTACCCAACCTATAACTTCGTCCCAATCTACTGGATGGCGACCGAAGATCATGATTTTGAAGAGATCAATTATTTTAATTTTAAAGGAAAAAAATTCAGATGGAATAAGGAAAGTACGGGTCCGGTAGGAAGACTTTCAACAGAAGGTCTCGCTGAATTTTTCGAAATCTATGCTCTAGAATTAGGTTCCAGTACAAACGCCACTACGCTAAAAAAACTCTTTGAAGACGCTTATTTAAAACACAATACGCTTGCTGATGCTACACGTTTTTTAGCCAATGCGCTGTTTGCTGATCAAGGTCTGGTGATTATAGATGCTGATAGTGCCGATTTGAAACGTCCCTTTATTCCTTATATTCAAGAAGAATTAACAAAGCAAACTTCTTTTAAAGCCGTTCAGGAAACTATAGAAAAACTGAAAGCGTATACTGTTCAGGTAAATCCGCGTGAAATCAATTTATTCTATATTGAAGATCATTTGCGCGAACGCATTGTTTTTGAAAACGATAAATACATCGTTAACAATACTAAAATCTCCTTTACGAAAGAAGAAATTCTAAAATTAACAGAAAGTAATCCGGAGAAATTCAGCCCCAATGTAATTATGCGTCCCTTGTATCAGGAAATTATTTTACCCAACTTATGCTACATAGGCGGAGGTGGAGAAATTGCGTATTGGTTAGAATTAAAATCTTTCTTTGAGACAGTAAACGTAACATTTCCAATAATTTTAGTTCGAAATTCTGTATTATTAACTACCGAAAAACAATCCAAAAAAGCGGATCAATTAGGTTTAAGCTGGAAAGATTTATTTACCAAACCAGCCGATTTAGTTAACGCTGTCACCTATAAAATTTCTGAATTCCCGATAGACTTAACCCCTCAAAAAGAAATTCTGGAGAAGCAATTTCAATATTTATTTGAACTAGCTCAAAAAACAGATCAGTCTTTTACAGGAGCCGTAAAAGCTCAGGAAGTAAAACAAAAAAAGGGCTTGGAAAATTTAGAGAAACGACTGCTTAAAGCCCAAAAAAGAAAATTAAGCGACCAATTAGAGCGAATCGAAAATTTACAATATCAATTATTTCCCAACAAAAGTTTACAGGAACGTCAGGCCAATTTTTCTGAGTTTTATTTAGAAAAAGGAGCCGAATTGATTCCTTTATTAACTCAAAAATTAAGACCTTTAGAAACTGATTTTTCAATCATAACGATCTAATTTCATACTATACGGCACTAATTTCGGGATAAAATAACCACCTGATTCAGAAATTAGTGTTTCTAAACCAAATAGCGACTTTTAAAATTTATTAACTAATCCAATTTACCCAAAACCAATGGTAAAAGAACGCTTAATTTCGCTAGATGTCTTTCGTGGACTGACTATTTTATTAATGACAATTGTCAACAACCCCGGAGATTGGGGTAATGTTTTCCCTCCCCTTTTGCATGCTGAATGGAATGGCTGTACCCTAACTGACTTAGTTTTTCCCTTTTTTATTTTTATAATGGGAGTTGCAGTTCCGCTTGCGATGCCGGACAAAAGATACGACGACACTACTTTTAATAAAATTCTCGTACGTTCGCTACGAATGTTATGTTTAGGGATTTTCTTCAATTATTTTGGAAAAATACAACTCTTTGATCTTACCGGTATCCCTCTTCTTATTGGCAGATTGATCATTACAATTGGCGTTGGATATGCTTTAATGGGTAATTTTAGTTCTAAACTAAAAAACATCTTTGCCTTTTCTATCCTGCTTATTTATCTTTTTTTAGCCTATAGCGGAATCGAGGCTTATCACGACGCACGTCTTCCGGGAGTACTGCAACGAATTGCGGTGGTGTACTTTGTTATTTCACTATTATATTTAAAAACAACCCAAAAAACCCAAATCATAACAGGAGTTCTTCTCTTATTTGGCTATTGGGCCGTTATGACCTTGATTCCTGTTCCCGGAATTGGAGAAGCCAATCTGGAAAAAGGAACCAATCTAGCTTCTTGGCTGGACGGTGTTCTTCTTAAAGGTCATATGTATCGCGGTACTGTAACCTGGGATCCGGAAGGATTGTTAAGTACCATTCCATCAATTGTAAATGGTATTATTGGTTTATTAATTGGTCAATTACTACAACTGAAGGTTGCAAAAAAAGATATTGCACAAAAAATGGCATTGGCCGGGATAGCACTAATTATAGCAGGTCAGATTTGGAATCTTGTTTTCCCGATAAACAAATCGCTTTGGACAAGCAGTTATGTTTTATACACAACAGGACTGGCTACCACTACTTTGGCCATTTTATATTATGTAATAGATATTGCTTCCTACCAAAAAGGATTTAAATTGTTTTTAATCTGGGGTGTAAATCCGATGATCGTGTTTTTTACTTCTCAGATTATTCCACAGGCTTTGGTAATGGTGGAGTTTGAGAACCCGCATAAAACCGGAGAAAAGATCAATCTTCTCAAATATTTATATGAATACGGAATCGCGCCTTTTTTCAGTAATCCGATGCTGGCTTCTTTTGCCGGAGCTTTGGTTTATGTGGGAATCTGGACTTTTATTTTATGGCTATTCTACAAAAACAAACTCATTTTTAAGGTTTAGTGTGTTTTTTAAACCATATAAGTCATGTAAGTTCATTTAAACCGGGGCTCAAATCTATTTACTGACATGACTTATATGGTTTAGGAAAATGCTTTGATTTTATAGGCTTTTCATGAAATCAGCGTTTTACAGAAATTAAATAAGTTTTAATTATGAATTAATTAAAATCAATTCATAAAAAAGTCTATTTTTGCACAAAATTTAAAAATCGCAAGAAAAATGGCAACTAATAGAACTTTTACAATGATTAAGCCGGATGCTGTTGCAAACGGACACATCGGGAACATTTTAGCAATGATTACTGACGGAGGTTTCAAAATCGTTTCATTAAAATTAACTCAATTAACTGTAGCTGATGCTCAAGCATTTTATGCTGTTCACGCTGCAAGACCTTTCTACGGAGAATTAGTTGAATTCATGTCTCGTGGACCAATTGTTGCTGCTATTTTAGAAAAAGACAATGCAGTAGAAGATTTCAGAACTTTAATTGGAGCTACAAATCCAGCTGAAGCTGCTGAAGGAACTATTCGTAAAGCATATGCTACTTCTATTGGAGAAAATGCAGTTCACGGTTCAGACAGCGATGAAAATGCTGCAATCGAAGGTGCATTCCACTTTGCTGGAAGAGAGCAATTCTAAATAAAGATTTTAGATTTCTGAAGTTAGACTTCAGATTTAAATCACAAAAAAGAAATCCCGTTTCAAATTTGAAACGGGATTTTTTTATAATCAAATTCAGGTGAAGAACTAAAAATCTCGCAGAGTCGCAAAATTCCTTAAACCTAACAGGTTTTTAAAACCTGTTAGGTTTGTTTTTTTGAGGTATTTAATTAGAAATTCCCACTACAGCAATCCAAAAATCACATAAAAAAACCACTCTTTTTTTTTAAGAGTGGTTTCTTGCTTTTATATAACTTATAGAATATTAAAGATTATCAGCCGTCTTTTTAACGATTTTAGCCACTTTTTCATCTAAATCTTTTAGCAGTTCTTCTAATGCACTTTCACACATTGGTAGTACTTTCTCAGGCGTTAAAACAGGAATTCCGCCTACAATAACTCCCGTTTTCTTAGAGTTTTCTCCTTCGGTGAATGCAAATACTTTTTTACCGTTTTTATCGTACAAAGCAAGTCTTACATTCGCTCTCATTTTAACTGTTCCGGTTCCACCAACAGCGAATCCTTTTTGTAGAGAAAAATGGATTTCTGTAAACAAAACACCATCGGCAACTTCTTTAAAGATGGTAGCTGTTCCAACTTCATTGGCTTCACCTGCCATACCTTCGTAAATATATTTGTATCCAGGGTAATTGATGATCGTTTTTCCTGCATCACCTTCTCTGGCAAATTTTGGTGTAAAATCAATATACTCTTGTTTTTGAGTCACTTCATTCTCAGGAATCAAATCAAACGGAAATTTCTTAGAATACACCTCAAAAAAAGCAGTGTGATATTTCTCTAAAATAGGAGCAAGATTAAAATTCGGGTCACTTCCTAAGTCCGCTATTGCGGCTAAACCATTTAGTCCCAGACTAGAAAGATCAATTGTTTTGTCAGTATAAAAACCGACAACTGCTACTTTTTTCTTTTGTGAATAACCGTTTAAAGTGCATAACACTGTTAAAATAAGTAATGCTTTTTTCATTTTTTGGAATTTGTTTTTTTAGGTTTTGATTAATTAAATAAGCACTTTTTTTTATTTATTAAAAAAATACTTACCGGTCAAATGTATCATAAAAAAAACACTTCCAAAACAGAAGTGTTACTTTTATTTTTAAGACTGAAGTCTACTAATCTAATTCCTTTTAAAGATCAAAAAAGCCTAACGTAAAATAACGTCTTTAACCACGTCTCTACCCAATTCCTCATTAATCATCCTGATGATTTTAGACTTTCCGTGACTCAATTCATCTCTTAAAACAGATGACCCAAGCTCGACATATAAAGTACCATTTTTTAAAACGACGTTTCTGGTATAGGTGTTAACACCATTCCCCATCAACTGTCTCCAGGCTTCCTTTACATCAATCTGATCCATTCCGGGTTGCAATTTATTTACCTGAATGATCTGCTTTAAAACAGCCCCAATCGTACTTTCGTTATTTAGTCTCTTTGCCATCGTTTATGATATTTATTGGTCCTGCTTTTTTATAATGATATTCTTTATTCTCAGCATTTTTCACCACCATTTCATCATCAGACAACGTTAGTAATTCCTCGCTCCACTTTGCATAATCTGTTTTATAATCCAAATAAACTTTATCGTCGGTAAAACGAACGGAAACATTTTCAAATGTATCTGTAGACAAAAAAGTACCATCGAGTTGCGGTGCTACTTTTGTTCGTACTCCTTTGTTGTTCTTTTCAATTTTAAAGAAATCAAAAGTTTCATTCATTTTAAAATCCTTTATTTCACCTTTATCAAAAACCACTTTAGTAATTTCCCAATAACCATTTAACTTCGCAATATCTGCCGGTTTAATATCCTGTTTGCATCCAACAAACAAAAGAGACAAAACCAAAATCATAAAAGTGTTTTTCATATTCTAAATTAATTAAAAAATTCAATTGTTCCCATTCTTGCTGCCTTGGGACTATAATAAACAGAAGAGCCTGTTTTTAATCCGACACCAGTCCTGCATTCAAAAGAAAATCCGTGAACTACAAAGTTAACTTTATAAAGATTCAAAAGAAATAAAAATACACAAAACCCATTAAACTATTTTACCAATTTTTAGTCAAACTTTAAACCAAAACCTAAAAACATGACCAAAGCCATTTTTAAACTCCTGATATTCTTAAGCTTTATCAGTTGTAGTAAAGAGTCCTCCGATACAGCATCTACACCTGCACAAAATATGTATTTTCCTCCATTAACAGGAACTATCTGGGAAACACAATCGGTCTCAGACCTCAAATGGAATCAAAATGCAGTACAGCCTCTTTTAGATTATTTAGAATTAAAGAACTCCAAATCTTTTATTCTTTTAGTAAATGGGCGAATTGTTTTAGAGTACTACTTCAATGACCACACTGCCACCACCAACTGGTATTGGGCAAGCGCAGGAAAGACATTAACAGCAACCATTACGGGAATCGCACAACAAGAGGGGCTGATCAATATTAACAATAAAGTTTCTCAATACATCGGCACGGGTTGGACAAGCGAAACAGTCGCGCAGGAAGACGCGATTACCTGCAAACATTTACTAACTATGACATCGGGACTTGACGACAGTACTGACAATGTAGATCCTGCCAGTTTAATCTACAAAGCCGACGCAGGAAAACGATGGGCGTATCATAATGTATATGTAAAATTGCAGGACGTTGTGGCGCAGGCAAGTGGTCAAACCTGGCAAAATTATTTCAACAGTAAATTAAGAGATAAAATCGGTATGAATGGCAACTGGGTTCAACTTGGCGCTAATAGTGTTTACACAAGTACCACAAGAAGCATGGCACGCTTTGGACTTTTAATGCTCAACAAAGGCAAATGGAACAACGATGTGATTCTAAATGAAAATTACTTCACAGAGGCCACAAACACTTCACAAGCGATCAATTTAGGATACGGTTACTTATGGTGGTTAAACGGCAAAGCAAATTACCATTTACCACAATCACAGCTTACCTTTCCGGGAAGTATAATTCCAACGGCTCCAAATGATATGTTTATGGCCTTAGGTAAAAACGACCAAAAAATATATGTCGTACCAAGCAAAAATATGGTTGTAATCAGAATGGGGGACGCGGCAGACAATGTCAACTTAGCCTTATCTGATTTTGACAAAACTTTATGGGAGAAAATTAATGCTTTGTATCTCTAACTATTTTTTAGTACGGATTCTTTTTAACATTCCCATAAAGAAGAATCCTAAACCAAGAACCAATAAGACGTAATAAAACGATAAACTTTTATCTTTTAAAACATTCGCTAATACAAAACTTACAACGCTTGCGAAATAGAAAGCAACAGGCGTTATATTTTTTAAAGAAGAAAAACTCATTCTGCTATTATTTAAAAAAACTATCTACAAATTCATATTTATTAAAGACCTGAAGATCTTCAATACCTTCACCAACACCAATGTATTTTACAGGAATCTGAAATTGATCTGAAATACCAATCACAACACCACCTTTAGCAGTTCCGTCTAATTTGGTTACGGCAAGTGAAGTCACTTCTGTAGCGGCAGTAAACTGTTTTGCCTGCTCAAAAGCATTTTGACCAGTTGAACCATCTAAAACCAAAAGTACATCATGAGGAGCGTCTTCTACTACTTTCTGCATGACACGTTTTACTTTGGTAAGCTCGTTCATTAAATTGACTTTATTATGAAGACGTCCCGCTGTATCAATAATAACAACATCCGCATTTTGAGCTACGGCAGACTGCAAAGTATCAAAAGCAACAGAAGCAGGATCACTTCCCATGTTTTGTCTCACGATTGGCACATCTACTCGATCTGCCCATACCTGCAATTGATCAATAGCAGCGGCTCTAAATGTATCTGCAGCTCCTAGAACAACTTTGTAACCGGCTTTTTTAAACTGATAAGCCAATTTACCAATAGTCGTTGTTTTACCAACTCCATTAACACCAACCACCATCAAAACGTACGGTTTTTTATCCTTTGGAATTTCAAACTCAGTAGCTTCACCTCTATTGGTTTCAGACAACAAACCACCTATTTCTTCGCGAAGAATTTGATTCAACTCTTCGGTTCCTAAATATTTATCATCAGCAACTCGTTTTTCAATTCTTGAAATTATTTTCAACGTTGTATTTACACCAACATCAGAAGCTACCAGAATTTCCTCCAGATCATCTAAAACAGCATCATCAACTTTAGATTTTCCGGCAACGGCTTTGCTTAACTTTGAAAAAAAAGTACTTTTTGATTTTTCAAGACCTTTGTCTAAAGTCTCTTTCTTTTCACTAGAGAATAATTTTTTAAAAAAACTCATTTGTTATTTGTTGTTAGTTTTTCAGATTAGCTGATTTTTTGAGGATCTAAATAATCTTAAGATACACAGAAGAGATTTTAGTATTCACCGGTTTAACCACTACCTCATCCATTACTAAAGAAGAGATCGGAAACCTTTTTAAAAGTGCAATACTACTCACTTCTATAAAATTTTAGACAAATATAAAAAATAAAAAAGCTACTTCCGAATGAAAGTAGCTTTTCTATATACTGTGTATGTTATTATTTCTTTTTCAAGAAATTATCAACTTCTTCAGGAGCCATAATAGATTCTACGAATGTATATGCACCAGTTTTAGGAGATTTTATCATTTTAATTGCTTTTGATAATCTCTTAGAAGCTGTCTGTAACGATGCTACGGTTTTCTTTGCCATGACTTAATTATTTAATTTCTTTATGAACAGTTACACGTTTCAAGATTGGATTAAATTTCTTAATCTCAAGTCTATCCGGAGTATTTTTCTTGTTCTTAGTTGTTATATATCTAGAAGTACCTGAAACACCAGAAGTCTTGTGTTCCGTGCATTCTAAAATTACCTGGATTCTATTACCTTTCTTTGCCATCTTGCTATATATTTATTTAGGAAAAGATTATTTGATAAATCCTTCTGACTGTGCTTTTTTCAAAACAGCAGTGATTCCATTTTTATTAATTGTTTTTATCGTAGATGCTGCTACTCTAAGAGTAATCCATCTATCTTCTTCTGGAAGATAAAAACGCTTTTTAACTAAGTTTACAGAAAACTTTCTCTTAGTTTTGTTCATAGCGTGAGAAACGTTATTTCCTACCATCGCTCTTTTACCTGTAAGGTCACAAACTCTTGACATTATACTTTACTTTTATCGTTATTCAAAATCAGGGTGCAAAGAAAAGAAAAATAAACCATTGTAGCAAAAAATTATTGCACAATTTTTAAAATTTCTTTCTGTAATATTTCTAAACTCTTAATACTCGCCCTATCTATCACTTTTTCACGGGGTTGCCCAAAGTTAAACTCTTCGACAATTATATCGTCCGGAGTAGCCAAAGCGATAAAAACGGTGCCAATTTCAGCATCCGAGTCTCCTTTTGACGGTCCGGCGTTACCAGTTGTCGCAATTGCATAATCTGTTTTAAGCAGCTCTTTTACACCCAAAGCCATAGCAGATGCCACCTCTTTACTTACTACCGAAAATTCCTCTACTAATTCCCGTGAGACACCAAGAACATTAACCTTCACATCAGTATGATACGAAACAACACTCCCCATAAAATACTTTGAAGCTCCGGGAACAGCTGACAAAATCGACGCTATTTTCCCTCCGGTAAAACTTTCTGCTGTAGCAATGGTTTTATTTTCTTTTTTAAGCAATTTACCGACTACAGACTCTATTGTTTCATTTTCTTCATAGCCAACTATAATATCATGAATTATAGCGTCTAAAGCCTTTATATTATCTTCTAATGCCGCTTCAAGAACCTCTTTATCCGTACCTCGTGCCGAAAGACGCAAACGCACTCTCCCGGGATTTGGCAAATAGGCCAGTTTAATAAAATCAGGTAAATTATTTTCCCAATCTTCAATACGTTCCGCGACTAAACTCTCTCCCTGACCATAGGTTAAAATTGTCTTATGAATAATATAGGGACGTTTATATTCGCGAACAATCTTGGGAACTATTTCATTCTCGACTAAATACTTCATCTCATACGGAACTCCCGGAAGCGAAATAAATACCGTATTTTCTTTCTTCATCCACATTCCTGGTGCCGTACCCACTTTATTAGGCAAAACGGTACAGGTTGAAGGCACCAAAGCCTGATCTTTATTCAATTGCGAAATAGGACGCTTGTAAAAACCTTCAATCAATTCCGTTACATGAGCCAATACTTCGGGATTCACAACTAGCTCATCATCAAAATATTCGCAAAATGTTTTTTTGGTTACATCATCTTTTGTTGGCCCCAAACCACCTGTTACGATTACAACATCGACTTTGTTTTGCAGTTGTGCAAAGGTGTCCAAAATATGCTTTTTATCATCACTTATCGAAATCATTTCTGTGACTTCTACCCCAATTCTGTCTAATGATTTAGCAATAAACCCCGAATTGGTATCAATGATTTGACCAATTAATATTTCATCCCCAATGGTTATAATCGTAGCCTTCATATAAATGCTGTTTTTATTTATTGTGATTCAGTTAGTATTAAAAGAAATAAAGCAACGTAAGAAGCAGAAAAAGTGCTCTTTCACTACAAAAGAAACACTTGATTAATCCAAAATTCCAAAAAACAAAAAAAGCCAGCATATAATCCGACTTTGATTTTTAATTTTAAGTTACAAACGCAGAAAGAACAAATTCGGGCCAAGCCAAAATTTTACAGGTCAAAGTCTTTTTTAATTTCTTTGACTGCATCTTTTACCTGTTCTCTGATACTTTTGAAAGTTTCGATGATTTCTTTTTTCTTGCCTTCGGCTTTTGTCCAGGCTTCTACTTGAAGAATTTCTTCAAATGCCATATTCAACCCCATTAAATCTAATGTTGGTTTAATCTTATGCGCATAAGAATAAGCGTACTTATGATCTTTCTTTTTAATCCCTTCTTTAATTTGTTTCAAATCTTCAGGGACTTCCGTAACAAATAGTTTTAGAATTTCGTTTACGAATTCAGGATCATTGTCTGAAAGCGCATAAACTTTCGAAAGGTTATACTTTAAAGCCATTATTTTACTTGTATTCTAAATAGTTTTTTATCTTCCAAAAAGCCTTCTAAAACGTCGTTTGATTTTACAGCAGCAACACCTTCGGGCGTTCCTGTAAAAATAATGTCGCCAATTTTTAATGTAAAATACTGTGACACATACGCAACCAGTTCATCAATTTTCCAAAGCATAAAGCTTGTATTTCCTTTTTGAACCGTCTTAGAATTATTTGTTAATTCAAAAGTAAGATTTTCCATAGAAACAAAATCAGTTTTAGGCAAAAAATCACCAATGACAGCAGAGCCATCAAACGCTTTTGCTTTCTCCCAAGGCAATCCTTTCGCTTTCAATTTCTCTTGTAAATCTCTGGCCGTAAAATCAATACCTACACTAATTTCATCATAGTACTTATGAGCAAATTTTGGCTCTATATACTTTCCAACTTTATTAATTTTAACGATTATCTCTATTTCGTGATGAATTTCTTCGGAAAATTCCGGAATCACAAACGGATGTTGCTTTAACAAAACAGCCGAATCCGGTTTCATAAAAACAACAGGCTCTGTTGGTCTTTCGTTTTTTAACTCTTCAATATGATTGGTATAATTTCTACCGATACAGATGATTTTCATTCTTTTTTTAAGTTACTAAGTTTACTAAGCTGCTAAGTTGCTAAGAAAATGAGCCTAAAAACTCAGGATTTTAAAACCTTAGATTCTCAGAATCTTATTTTGTAATATATGATCTAACTTTTACCTATACAGATAAATTTCTTTTTTTTCATACTCTAAGTCGCTAAGGCTCTGAGGTTCTAAGTAAATAAGAACGTAAGTCGCAAAAAACTCAGAAACTCAGAATCTTAGCCTCTCAGGACCTTACTTCGTATTTAATCTTCTTAGTTTAATAGCTGTTAAGACCTTTTTGGTATATAGTGGGAAATCCGCATTTTGAATCCAGCTGAAATATCCGGGCTCTGTTTCTAACACTTTCTCTACTTTCGCACCTTTGTGTTTTCCGAAAGTAAAAACTTCTTCATTGTCTTTATCAAAAGCAATCATTCCGGCAAAATCAGCGATTTTTTTTCGGGTTGTAAATTCCGACAACACTTTCATATCATTCTCCAATTCCGGATAACGATCTAATTGTGCTTTTAAAATTTCGTACGTTGCCATGGTATCTGCTTCCGCTGAGTGTGCATTTTCTAAGCTTTTTCCACAATAAAACTTCAATGCAGCACTTAAAGTACGCTCTTCCATCTTGTGAAAAATAGTCTGTACATCTACAGAAACTTTATTTTTCATATCAAAATCAACTCCGGCACGAAGCAACTCTTCAGCCAAAAGCGGAATATCAAAACGATCTGAATTAAACCCACCCAAATCACTGTCTTTAATCATCGTATAAACCTGCTGCGCAAGCTCATTAAAAGTAGGCTCATTCGCAACCTTCTCATCTGTTATTCCATGAACAGCAGTAGTTTGAGGCGGAATCGGAATTGTAGGATTCACTAACCAAGTTTTACTTTCTTTATTTCCGTTTGGAAAAACTTTGAATATTGAAATTTCTACTATTCTGTCTTTTCCGATATCAATACCTGTCGTTTCAAGATCGAAAAAACAAATTGGTTTATTGAGTTTGAGTTCCATTTTTGAATTTTATAAGTTTACAAATATAATTTTTAAAGCTGAATTTCACTTCTTTTTTTCATAAAGTTCCCAATTCCCACTTTGACTTTAACACTAAAGCCCAAAGAAAAACCCTTTCAACGTTTAAATGTCGAAAGGGCTTTTTATATATCAAACAGCTACTTTTAGAAATCTCTGTTTACATCAAATGCTTCTAAATATTCTGCCACTCTTTTTACAAAACTTCCACCTAAAGCACCATCTACAACTCTATGATCGTAAGAGTGAGACAAGAACATTTTTTGACGGATTCCGATAAAGTCTCCTTCAGGAGTTTCGATAACTGCCGGTACTTTACGAATTGCTCCAAGAGCTAAAATTCCAACTTGCGGTTGATTGATAATTGGCGTTCCGAAAACACTTCCAAAAGTTCCCACATTTGTAACCGTGTAAGTTCCTCCTTGCGTGTCGTCCGGTTTTAATTTTCCTGCTTTTGCACGACCACCAAGATCATTAACCGCTTTTGCCATTCCAACAAGATTTAATTGATCCGCATTTTTAATAACCGGTACAATTAAATTTCCGTTTGGTAAAGCCGCAGCCATTCCTAAATTTATATTTTTCTTTTTAATGATATAATCACCATCAACTGAGATGTTCATTCCAGGGAAATCTTTTAATGCTTTCGCAACCGCTTCCATCATAATTGGAGTAAAAGTAAGTTTCTCGCCTTCTCTTTTCTCAAAAGCGGTTTTAACTTTATCTCTCCATTTCACGATATTCGTTACATCAACTTCAATAAAGGATTGTACGTGAGCCGAAGTCTGCACGGAAGCCACCATATAACCTGAAATCAATTTACGCATTCTGTCCATTTCGATGATTTCATCACCTCCGTTTACAGAAACCGGAACTGCTTGTTGACTTTTCTGAACCACTGGTTCTGCCCCTTTTGGAGCCGCAACTTCTTTAACCGGTTCAACAACCGCTTTTGGAGCAACTACTGCACCTGCTTTGCGATCACTTATATACTTAAGAATATCTTCTTTTGTAACACGTCCGTCTTTTCCTGAACCTTGAATACTATCCAGCTCAGCAACAGAAACACCTTCTTCTTTTGCAATGTTTTTTACAAGTGGGGAAAAGAATTTTTCTGATGTCGAAAAATCCTGAGGAGCAGCGACCGCCTCTTTAGCTCCTTCAATCGTTTTTTCGATTTCAGTTGCCTCAGCAGGAGTTGATTCTTCGTCTGCAATTTTATCTACCAAAAACGACGATGCTGTTTCAACACCACCTTCAGTTTCGATAATTGCAATTACCTGTCCTACCTGAACTAAATCATCTTTGCCAAATAATCTTTCGACTAAAATCCCAGTTACTTCACTCGGCACTTCACTATCAACCTTGTCAGTTGCTATTTCCAGTACCGCTTCGTCAGCTTCAATTTTGTCTCCAACCTCTTTCAACCAGTTTGTAATAGTTGCTTCAGCTACACTTTCTCCCATTTTAGGAAGCTTTAATTCAAATCTTGCCATATTGTTAACCTCAAGGGTGATTTTGATTTTCCGATTGCGAAATTACTGAATATTTTATATATAAATTACATTTAATATAATTTTTTACTTGATTTTTATAATTTGCCCCCTTTCATTTCTGGAATTGCTTCCAATAATAAAATTTGCATTTTTGGGGAAAATCTTAAAAGTAATACGCTTATCTTTAATAGTTTCTATGATTTTGATACAATTTCTAAATGAAACATGCTGATTATCTAAAATAATCTCCACTCTTTTACCCTTCAAAACCTGCCACGAATTTACCATTTTTTCTTTTTTGAAATCGAATATATCGACTTTATTTTTCAAAATAACAGACAAATTTTCAGACAAATTTATATCTGAAGAATACAAAACATAACTTTCCGGTCCCGGTTTGACTTTTGATTTTCCCTGAAACATTTTAACAAATGAAAAAAAGAGAATTCCCATTTTTATGAAAACAGAAAAAAACAACGATTTCTTAAAATGTTTTTGGTAAAAAAACGTCATAGCTTCCTGGAAACGTTTCATGTATTTTTCGTCTTTCACGGTACTTTCTCCCTTGTAATGCAGTACCGCTGTGTCGTGAAAATAATAGTTTTCTTTTTCCTTTAACAAAGCCCGATACGAGAGATCAATGTCGTCTGCGTACATAAAACAAGCTTCATCGAAACCTTTCAAATCAAGGTACAGATCTCTTTTCATCAACATAAAAGCACCTACCAGAATAGCTACTTTTCCGGTTTCATTTTCTGAAATATGTTGTGCGTAATATTGATTAAAAAGACGCCATTGCGGGAAAACTTTATACAAACCAAAAATCTTGGTAAAAGCTACCCAGGGTGTTGGAATTCCACGTTTACTTTCAGGTAAAAAATTACCTGTTCCGTCAATCAACTTACAACCCACAATTCCTAAATTGGTTTGTTCTTCGGCGAAAGCCAAAATTTTAACAAAACTATCTTCCGCTACAATTGTATCGGGGTTAAGAATGCAAACGTATTTTCCCTGTGCTTGTGCCACTCCAATATTATTTCCTTTCGGAAAACCGAAATTCTCTTTGTTCTCAATTAATTTCACAGTAGGAAATCGCTCTTTCATCATCAAACAGCTGTCATCAGAGGAATTATTATCTATTACTATAATTTCTGCATCAAGAGTGGAGATGGCATTTTGAACACTTAAAACGCATTGTTCCAGAAAATAACGGACATTATAATTGAGAATAATAACTGATAATTGCATGAAAAGAAAAAATATATATTTTTGCGAAAGTTAGAAATTTTCAGCCAATCCCAGTCGCAATGACCAATCGTTTTTGCTGACTCCAAAATCTAAAACTAAATTACTGCTGTTTTGTTTGTTCCATTTAATCCGCAATCCTGTCCCGACGGCCGGATTCCATTTGGCGAATTGATAGGTATCCAATTTCGAAACGGAAGAAACATTAGCAAAAAACACCGCGCCAATAAATCCGTTTTTGGTTATATCGGTTCTGTATTCACTTTCAAAATAGAGCAGCGCATTACTTCTGTATCTGTTTTTGGTAAAACCACGTCCTGTTTTTCCTTCACGATCCCAGCCAATACTGGGCAAATCGAGATAATGGGGTTTTCCTCCAAAAGTAGACCAATAAAAGGCTCTTGAAGCCCAAACCCTGTGCTTGGTCTTGCTGAACGAATGGTACTTTCTGGCATCAACATACAAAGATCTCCACTTATCCCCTTCTACTCCGCTTGTATTGATTCTTAGATCTGCTTCAACATACAAACCCTGCTCGGGATTAATGGTATTCTTTCTGGAATCGTACAATCCCTGAAAAGCATATCCGAATGAAGTTTCATTAGAAAAATCACCTTTCATATATTTGAAATAATCCGTTTCTTCTTCGATATAAGATTCTTCGGAAAGATTTTGATAATTATCGAATAACAACCCTAATCCCATTCGGAAATTACCAACGACCTTGCGGTTGGCAAATTGATAAAAACGCCACTGCTGATAATCTAAAGTTGACATTTCTTCTTTGGCATTGTGCTCTCCTAAACCATAAGTGAGCTGAGGATAAATCAGATACCGATAATCTCCGATAAAATTCCATTTATCATCTTTGGTATAAATATAAGTCTGAATCGGAAAAACATATTGATTGGAGAAACTGAAATAGGGCGAAAAAGTAACTTGTGACATTTTGGTTTTTTCATGATCGTCGCCCAGATAAAAACTCGTCAAAAAAGAAACCACCAATCCCGTACTTGAATTGGCATCAACAGGAACGGGTAATAAAGAGAAAGCCAATTTTTTGTCTTTACTTTTTTTAACAGAATCGTTTTTATTGAAGAGCTTATAGAGAACATCCCGAATGTCATTCTTTTCCACAGCAGTACTGTCATTTTGCGAATAACAAACCGACATCAAAAAAAAGAAAAACAAGAGGGATTTTGTTTTCAAACTATTCATTAAAAGCAATTTAAGAATCGATTCTTACAAATTTAAAGTTTTCTTAATAAAATTTAGATATATTCGGGGAGAATATTTTCCAGAAGAGTATATTTGGAATTGTTTAAATCCTATAAGTTATTTAAGTTCATTTAACTGGGTATTAATTGAAAAGATCACTGTTAACGAAAATCACTTATTTTTGGGCTTTTTGAATTATCCTTGTTTCTTTTAAAAATAATTATCTAATAAACTAAAAACATGATTCGTTTACCAGTTTCATTTCTTGTTGTTTTATTTTTTATTTCCGGTTTTACTAACAAGAGAAATACTCGGGATCTGGTAAAAGAAAATGATTGGTACATAGCGGGGCCGGTCAAAGAGAATCAGACAACTCTAAACGAAATTCGGCAGAAAGAAGGGGTTCTTCGCGTAACGGCCAAAGACAGTCCGGTTGGGGAAATTGAATTGAATGTGATGATTACAGCATCCGACTCCAATGATGGTGTCGCGACTAATTTATCAGACCATTCAAAATTTGTGAGCATTACCTATAAATCCACCCAACTTATTAAATTGCAGGCTCGCGAAGGAAACAAAGAAGGAACGGGTTGCATACATGGAGGTTCACACCCGAGAGTTGATTTACCTGCATCTCCGAATAAATTTACAACCTTGAAAATTCCGTGGACCCATTTTAAGCAAGATGGTTTGCCGAACGGAAAACTTTTAGACATATACAATCTTTGCAAATTCAATTTTGTGAATTACAATCCGGCATCAGGATCTGTTCTGGAAATAAAATCGGTTATCCTTCAAAACTAAAATCAATATGAAAAACAAAATTCAGCTCTTTCTTTTCTTCCTTCTGGTATTTTCAAATTTCGGCTTCAGCCAAGAAAAAACTATTCCGGCAAAAACAAATATAAACGGTGTTTGGGAAGACATCAATTCAGGTGTTCAGAATGCTGTGGCCATTATCACAGAACAAAATGGAAAAGTCATTTTTTCTCATTATTTAGAATGGAAAGGACAAAAATTTACAGAAAGCGGAATCGGAAAAAGAACCGGAAATACCATAATCTATACCGTTGATGTGACACTACCGATTGAAGGCTGGGCAACACAAGGCACCCATACCCTGACTCTTTCTGCAGACGGCAATACTCTTGAAGGCACTTATATAGACAATAAAAAAAGAACCGGAGCGATTGCTTTTAAGCGCGTGAGGTGAGGGTTTTTTAGTCGCAGTCGCAGTTATGCTGAGGGGTGAAAAAGTCGCAGTCGCAGTTTTCAGTCGCGGTTAACCTGGGACTGAAAACTGGGGCCGGAAACTGGGACTGAAAACTGGGACTGAAAACTGAGACTGGAAACTGAGACTGAAAACTTTCACAGATGCAACTGAATCTTATATCTGTTGCAGATTTTCATGACCAGTAACATAATTGTCGAAAAAACTAAAGACCAGATAATTCCGGGAAGTCCTTCGCGAAAATAGTCGGGAATTATATGCAGATTAAAAGCCTTACTGAAATAGTAAATAACACCCGGTAAAATATAAATCAATAAAGGATTTGCGGCGGCGGGCATAAAGAAATTACTCCATTTGGTTTGTTTTTTGATCTCCATTAGCCAATAAAGAAAATAGAAAAGCACTGTGCAAATTGTTGCTGAAAACATAGTCCAGGATGGAGTTCCTTTTATTTTTGAGATTCCGAAATAGGGTCTTAACAAATAGCCGGTTACAAAAAACAAAACCGCAAAACCAATCACAGCCCAATTTACTTTTGGCGCTACTTTTCGATCAAAAAACAGTAACGAAATAACCACACCTGCTGCTACCAGCGAAGCATGCGTCAAATGTCCTGCAATAAAATTAAACCACGAGTTCTGATGAAGTGCTGATTCGGGTATTAGATTAATTGAATTGGCGACAACACAAACAATCAAAAACAAAATCATTGCCCCTAATTTTCCTGAAACCAACCAATAATAAACTACTGTTAGCAGATACGCCCATCCGATTAAGCCTAAAATTCCCCACCATTGTGGTGTCATCCCTATTGCTCCGGTGTTTTGAACGTATAGAAAATAGAGTGTCACTAACACGGCTATTCCACCATATTGCAAGGTGTTTTTTAGCCACAACGGGAAATTCTTGTCGTACTTATTCCAAATCGGAATTGGCATTGTAAACGCTAAAAGTCCCCAAAAGGCTGGAGTTATAATCATCTTTGCAGCGTCGTAACCGTCACTTGCATTGACCATAAAAACGCCAATAATGATTAAAGCCAAAGCTCTTTTTAAAGTATGTGTCCAAATCGTTTTAGAACTATCTCCTTTTACTAATCGCGCATTAAAAGCAAAAGGAATCGACATTCCGACGATAAATAAAAATGCCGGAAAAACTAAATCAACAAAGGTCATAGCATCTGCATCTGCGGGCATGTGCTTCATCCATTGCGGTACATTTTTAACGCTTGCCAGTTCATTGACAAAAATCATCACAAAAATGGTGATTCCACGTAAAGCATCTATCGAAATAATCCTTTGATTGTATAAATTTTCTTTTATTTTCATAAATTATTGCACTTTTAATACCACCAAATATACTATAAATCTAAAATGATAACTTAGATTATTACCTTAATTTTGGGGCCTAAAATTCCATTTAACAAATTCTCTAAAAACACCTCTTTTTTTTTACTTTTGCCGCATGTTATCATTTTTAAAATCAAAACCGTTTCTAAAGGATCTTCTTTCGGAAAACTACGTCGATATTCATTCCCATTTACTACCGGGAATCGATGATGGCGCCAAAACCATAACCGAAACGCTCGAACTTACCAAAGGGTTTCAGGAAATTGGAATTTCTCAATTTATTACAACGCCACATATCAAACATCATATTTGGGATAATTCGTCTCAATCTATTAGTACAAATCAAAAACAAGCAGCAATTGCCTTAGAAGAAAACGGCATTAAAATTCCATTTCAGGCTGCGGCAGAATATTTCGTTGATGATTGGTTTGAGCATCATTTTAAATCTGAAAAACTACTTACTTTAAAAGACAATTATGTGCTGATAGAGATCTCCTATATCAGTCCGCCCATACAATTGCATAAAATACTTTTTGACTTACGAGTTGCAGGTTACACCCCCATTTTAGCACATCCCGAAAGATACCTGTATTATCATAAAAACTTCAAAGAATACGAAAAACTAAAGAAAACCGGTTGTTTGTTTCAGCTGAATTTACTGGCTGTTGTTGGCTATTATGGTAATGAAATTACCCAAATCACAGAAGAGTTGTTAAAAAGAGGAATGTATAATTTTGTGGGATCTGATGTGCATCACCATACCCATATTAAGGAATTTTACAAAAAGGTAAAAGTGCGAGACATTACTGCTCTAAAGGAAGTTATCTCGAACAATCAATTTTTTAGGTTCTAATTAATAAGCGTTCTCTTCTCCATTAAAAACATTAATAATCGTTCTGACGATAATTTTCATATCCAATAATAAACTCCAGTTTTCGATATACCAAATATCATACTCGACTCTGTTTTCCATATCGATAAGTTCTTTTGTTTCGCCACGATACCCATTAACTTGTGCCCAGCCTGTTATTCCGGGTTTTGCATATTGTCTTACTAAGTAATTATTGATCAGTTCACTGTATTCTTTTGCCAGATTTACCATGTGCGGTCTTGGACCAACAACGGACATATCGCCTAAAAAAACATTAAAAAACTGTGGCAATTCATCAACACTTGTTTTCCGAATAAAAGCGCCAAACCTCGTAATTCTGCTATCTCCCTTTCCTGCTTGTTTATCGTGTGCCAAATCATTGACATACATACTTCTGAACTTAAAACACATAAAAGTTTGATTGTCTCTTCCTGAACGCTCTTGCTTAAAAAAAACCGGTCCGGGCGATTCTATTTTTATAATCAGCGCTACGATTGGCAAAAGCCATGGAAAAATCAATACAATAACGGCTAGAGAGAAACAAATATCAAATACTTTTTTAACAAGTCTGTTTGAAGCAAATTCTAAAGGCTCCGGGCGAAACATGAGAACAGGTGTGTTTTCATAGAAGACCACCTCAACTTTACTTGACTTTGTGTACAATTGAAAATCGGGAATAAACTTGATCCGAATCATATTCTGCTCGCAAATTTTGATGAGTTTATTGATTATTTCCACTTTATCGATGTGAAGCGCTACATACATTTCATCCACTTTTTCTTTGACAATAAAATCCTGAATACTATCAAACTCTCCTAAAAAAGGGCCTGAAATAGTAGACGAAACGGCCGTTCTATCATCAAAAAAACCTAAAAATCGATACCCATAAGTTAAATCCTTGGCTAATATTTTACGCATTCTTTCTCCGGTATCATTGGCTCCAACGATAATCACTTTTTGAAAGTTATAACCATTGGCTCTGATTTTCTTTAAAATTTTCATCAGTATATAGCGGAAGATCATTATGATAAAAAAGAAAAACAAATAGAAGAACAACAGCCGAAGTCTTGAAACATCTTCGTATTTCAGGAAGACAACAAAAATGGAAACTATCGCAGCATGAATGAGAATTTTGTTTATTGTCCTTCTTAATATCGATTCTATGCGTTCAATTCGTACCATTCGATAAGAGTCTCTATAAAGTAACAAACCGATCCAGATTAAATTCATCAGCAAAACAATAGCCCTCTCTTCTTTTGAAGAAAGCTCCTCTAAATTTCCAAATCGCGCCAAGGCTGAAAGATTGATTGCCGCATTTAATAATAAGATATCAAAAAAGACAAACAAAAGTTTGAAATAACGGGAAATACGGTAATTGGAGATCTTTTGTGAAATTGTCATATTTGGGGGATCAAGCTTAATCGTTTTGAATCTAAACTTAATAAAATTTTACTAACGCAAAGTACCATTTTAATTATATAATTCAAGATGTTCGTTATATTAATCTGTTTAATTGTAATGTGAGTCGAAACAGTATTGCAACGACTTAAAAAACTACTCGAGCAAGAGCTATCACATAGATTGGTTCTTGCAAAAAGGTTTTCACCGGCATTGAATATTGTTTCTGTTTTTCTTTATATCAACTGTCTTCTATTCTAAAGCAACCGTCATTTTAAAATTTAACAATCAGCTACTCTCTCTAAAAGCATACTTTAAAACTTATACTACAAATCTAGCCAGAAATTACAAAATAAAACATCTAAAATCACAATGCGTTAATATCCGCATAGTTTTAATTAATAATCACTGAACTGCTGTTCGTAATCAGGCAAAAAAAGCGAGCTACTTTCCGCTTCTTAAAGCATTGATTTTAAATTAGGAGTCCAAAAAAGCTGCTTCTTATCTTACTTCCTAATCCAAAACCAGTCCTTTAAATTATTTTTATACTGTTCTTTTATTTTTTACTTTTAGCTGACCTGATCCTAAAGTTTGCGCAATGATAAAAACATTTTCCTTATTTTTCTTAATCCTATCATCAACATATGGTCAAGTTTCAGGTTGTACAGATCCTCTTTCTAAAAATTACAATCCGTCTGCCACATTAAATGACGGAAGTTGTTTGTATCAAAATTTAAAAATAAAACCGGAATACTCCATTAGATTAAGTGATTCTGTAAAAGAAACCTCAGGACTAATTGCATTCGACAACTTATTATGGACACACAATGACGATCACGATACGACCGTCTATGGATTAGATTCTTTAGGGAAAATCAGAAAAAAAGTTATTCTTAAACCTGTACTTAATCAGGACTGGGAAGAAATTTCGCAAGACAGTACCCATTTATATCTGGGTGATTTTGGAAATAACTTGCACGGAAACCGAAACGATCTCCATATTTTGAAAATCGAAAAAAGAGGTTTTACAGAAGAAAACCCCATTATAGACACTATTTCCTTTTCGTATTCCGATCAAAATGATTTCAAACCACAGAAAGGAAATACAACTAATTTTGACTGTGAAGCTTTTATAGTATCGAAAGACAGTATTTATATATTTTCTAAACAATGGGACTCCTCTAAAACCCACATTTATGCATTGCCAAACCAACCCGGAAATCATATTGCCCAATACAAAGAAAGTATTGATACAAAAGGTTTAGTAACAGGCGCCACTTATTTAGAATCCAAAAAACTGGTCGTCCTTTGTGGTTATTCTAAAACTGGAAAAACCTTTTTATACCTTTTATACGATTTTAAAGACCATCATTTCTCCAGCGGAAATAAAAGAAAAATAGCACTTAAACTCCCTTTTCATCAGATAGAAGGAATCGCTACGAAAGATGGCCTACATTATTATTTAACTAACGAATCTTTGACTCGAAAACCAATTCTGAATGTGCCACAGCAGATGCATTATTTTGATTTGAGTACTTTATTAAATTCTTATCTGAATCAATTATAACAAACCCATTAACTGTAATTCAGCTAAATGCTATTTAACACATAGATTTAGGATTATCAATTTGAGGTATTTCAAGAAAATTACAATTTCTTCACATAGCCCTATGTGATTTATTTAAAGTAAAACGTCTTTTCTAATCTTTGTTAACTATGGCTCTAAGTGTTAAAATTAATTGTAACCAAAGAGTTTAATAATAGTTATGTATTTAATTATTTAAAGCTTCTAATGGCGTTACGGATTGTTTTTCCTTCGCTCCCATTATTAAAAGCCACAAACAGGTTCCTATTTCTCCAAGAGTTGCCGGTAGTTGTATAAAAGACGAAATCCTTAAATCTGAATAATTAGACCCTAAAGAAAAGCCTAAAAAATTAATCAGATAACTAAAGCAACCCAACATTAAAAGAACACCCAAAAACTTAGGAATAATACCTGATTTAAAAACCAAATACCCAAAAGGAAACAGCCATAATCCCCAAAATATCTGAACAATTAAATTGCCATTATCATACTGGTTCAAATGAAACAAAACCTGATCCTGCAGCTGCGTGCCAGTGTAAACTTTGGCATTATTATAACCGTTTATAATAGATAGAACCGCATATTTATGCTGTATGTTTATAAAAGATATCGGCACACTGACTACTGCCAAAACAACCATCAGTTTTGCATACGTAGCTTGAACTGACTTTAACAATCGATATAAAGCAAAAGGTAAAAACAAAAAGAAAGTATAACAAATTAAGCTGCTCACCATACCTAAGCGGAAAAGAAATTCAGCCCCCTTTATATTATTAAACGTGACTAAGGCATTGTCCCAAACAATTAATTGCGATGGAACATAGGCCAGACTGAAAATACCGGTTAAGACTACAACTAAATACAATAATCCTGCTATTCTGGCCTTCTTTTTATTGGACATCTTTCTTTGATTCTTCATTTTTTGGTGGTTATTTAGTTAGTCTTTCTTTTAGGCTCTATTTCTAGCTGTTTATTCTAGGCCATTTATAGGCATTCCAAACAATTAGTGCCGTAATAAAACTTTCTACGACTGCCAGAAACACATAAAAAGTCCACCATGGCGCAATTGAAGTAACGGCTATTAAAAGCATAATTGCGGTATACAGAATCCCAAAAACAATATTCAGCCCTCTATTTATTTTAGGCTTTAGTACCACTGACAAAAAAATCATTAGCGCAGGCACTGTCATTAATAGTGTTGCTGCAAATAATTTAAAAGGAGTATCCAACATTGCTTCTCCTTCTATAAATTCCTCTACTTTATTGGGTACATAAAGCGAAAAATAATCTCCATAAATATAACAAAACATCACCGACGCCCACATTGCCGAGAGTTTGATTTTTATATTAATTTTGAAGTCCTCCAAATTTCCTGATTTTATTTTATTTTCGCTCATTTTTAAGGATTTATGTTTTTTAATAGGTCTAAACTTTTTTGATTTTGTTACAGTTTGTTTTACTGCGAATTATTTATTAGAACATTTACTTTCTGCAAAAGTTACTTTTTGGGGTTTAATTCAAAAAATTATAATTTCGATCCCTTTAGTACTATAACGTTGGTACAAATAATTTATACCAACCGTGTGTAAATTATTTACCTTTGTTATGATGAATAGAAATCTTTATATAATTGCAGGTTGCAATGGTGCGGGTAAAACGACCGCCTCATTTACTATTCTTCCAAAAATATTAGACTGTAAAGAGTTTGTTAATGCAGATGAAATTGCAAAAAAACATTAGATACAACTATTGATATTATCAATAAAATTCTATAAACTTAAAAATAATCAAATATGAAAGAGCACAAAACAACACCCACTCAGGAGAAAGTTTTAGAGGGAATGGATAAAGTTTATGAAAATTTAATTGAGTTTAAAAAGAAAGCGAATAGTGATTTGGTGGTTATGGAAAATGGCAAAATTATACGAATAAAACCTTCTACGTTATAAAACTTCCTAAAACAAAGAATCTTCAATCAGAGCCCTCTTCCTAACCCCTTCAAATACTACCTTATATCTAAATTATCGTTCTCCAATAACAGCAGAACACTATCAATTTCAGTCTTTCGCTCAACTCTTTGATTACTAAAAAAGCAGCGTTACAAAATATTCAAAATAATACTGAAAAGAAAAAACGCACTGAATTGCAAGAAACAACCTTAAAAAATCACCCCTAAGCGGCAATTCATAAAAAGATTTAAAGCCGTCAAAGCATCGAAATTCCAAAGCAAAAAGATAGTTGCAAAGCTATCTTTTTTTGTTTGCTTCAAAAAGCTATCTTTGCGCCATCTTTTTTAGAGCACTCAAAAGTTAGAGACTAAATTAGTTACCTATTTTTAAACAATAAAAAACTGACTTTCAGTTACCAATTTTCATGAATTACTTATCAGTCGAGAATATATCCAAATCATTTGGCGAAAGAACCTTATTTGACAACATCTCATTTGGAATCAATAAAGACCAAAAAATTGCTTTTATTGCCAAAAATGGTTCGGGAAAAACAACCATTATGAGCATTATTAATGGTCTGGACGAACCGGACACAGGTCAGGTTGTTTTAAGAAAAGGGATCCGAATGGCGTTTCTTTCACAAGACAATAATCTTCAGGAAGAATTGACAATCGAAGAAAGTATTTTTGCTTCGGACAATGAAACCCTTAAGGTAATTGAAGCCTACGAAAAGGCATTAGAAAATCCAAATGATGAAGAAGCCTATCAAAAAGCTTTCGACGGAATGGATCAACACAATGCGTGGGATTTTGAGACGCAATACAAGCAAATTTTATTCAAATTAAAACTGGAAGATTTTAAACTAAAAGTAAAAAATCTTTCGGGAGGACAGAAAAAACGTCTTTCATTGGCTATTATTTTGATCAATCGTCCTGATTTATTGATTTTGGATGAGCCAACCAACCACTTGGATTTGGAAATGATCGAATGGTTGGAGAGTTATTTTGCCAAAGAAAACATTACGTTGTTTATGGTAACGCACGACCGTTTCTTCTTAGAACGTGTTTGTAACGAAATCATCGAATTGGACAACGGAAAATTATACCAATACAAAGGAAATTACTCGTACTATTTAGAGAAAAAAGAAGAGCGAATTACTTCTGAAAATGCGAGTGTTGACAAAGCCAAAAACTTATTCGTAAAAGAATTGGAATGGATGCGTCGTCAGCCCAAAGCGAGAACGACAAAATCAAAATCGCGTCAGGATGATTTTTACTTAATCAAAGAAAAAGCACAAAGCCGTCGTCAGGAGAACAAAGTGGAACTTGAAATTAACATGGAACGTATGGGAAGCAAGATTATCGAGCTTCACAAAATTTCTAAAAAGTTTAAAGACCATGTTATACTGGATAATTTTAGTTTTGATTTCCAACGTGGAGCGCGTATCGGAATCATTGGTAAAAACGGAACAGGAAAATCTACTTTCCTGAATTTACTTACCGGAACGCTTCCGTTAGACAGTGGTCGTGTGGTAAAAGGAGATACGATAAAAGTGGGTTATTATACACAAACCGGAATCAATCCGAAACCCAATCAGCGTGTCATTGACATTATAAAAGAATACGGTGAATTTATTCCACTTGCAAAAGGCAGAATGATCTCGGCCTCTCAATTGTTGGAGCGTTTTCTTTTTGATGCTAAAAAACAGTACGACTTTGTAGAGAAATTAAGTGGTGGTGAATTAAAACGTTTGTATTTATGTACCGTTTTGATTCAGAATCCAAACTTTTTGATTCTGGATGAGCCTACCAACGATTTAGATATTGTAACCCTAAACGTTTTAGAAAGCTTCCTTTTGGATTATCCGGGTTGTTTGCTGGTAGTATCGCACGATAGATATTTTATGGATAAAATTGTCGATCATTTATTTGTTTTCAGAGGAAACGGAGAAATCGAAAATTTCCCTGGAAACTATTCTGACTTTAGAGCTTACGAAGACAGTGCCGATGTGGCCCAAAAAGAAGAAAACAAAGCAGAAAAGAAAGATTGGAAACAAAATAATCCAACCGGAAATTTAACTTTCAACGAGCAAAAAGAATATCAAAAACTGGAAAGAGAAATTAAAGATTTAGAGATTGACAAAACTAAAATCGAACAATTATTCTCCGATGGTAAAGTTGCCGATGCTGATATCGAAAAGAAAGCAAAAGAGCTTGAAAACATTATCAAGAAAATCGACCAGAAAGAAGAACGCTGGTTCGAGCTTTCAGCTAAAATTGAAGGATAAACTTTAGTTTTCAGTCGCAGTGGCAGTTTTCAGTTGTATTGCCGAAGTTCTTTAACTATAAAAAATCCGTAACGAAACTAGTTTTGTTACGGATTTTTTATGTTCTTATATTTCTTTATTAATTAGAATTAGACCAATATTATCTTTGAACAAATCACACTAAACTATGCATCCAAATTTACCGGGGTTATGTATCATATAATTGATCAACTTTCCTATTTCGATACTTTTTACATTTAAATCATCAAATACGTCTTTATTAATATAGTTGCACTGAAATGAGAATTCTAACCACACGTTTGTCTCTGAATTTTCAGCATCACTGTCTGTTAGCTTACTTATAAAATGATTTACATACCTTCGTTTTCTATAACTCTCAGAAATATTAGCACTTACACTTCTTGATGATCTCCGAATTTGATCTGTAAGCGAATATTTTTCTTCCAAAGGAAATGATTTTGACAGTTCAAATATCTCCATCGCAAGCTGAAATGACTTTTTATAAGCCAGCAGTTCTTTAAAATCCATGAATTTATTTTTTTGCAAGAATACTAAAAAATAACGAAAAATACTACAATTATATGAAAAACGAAGCCTAAGGCAATAGACTTAAAGTGTCAGACTGACCAAAGTCGAAACCCAACTAAACCCCTTCAACCAAGCTCAGCACGACACTAGTACAAATTAAGACTGAAAACTGAGACCGAAAACTGAGACTGAAACTAAAACCCTACCACGGAATCGGGTTATAATCTTTCAAAAACTTCCCACACCAGTGTTTTCCTGTATTAATACCATCAAACAAGGGATCCATAACTCTTGCGGCTCCATCAACAATATCCAGTGGTGGTTGAAAATCTTCCAATTCTTGTTTCTTTTTGGCCAATTCTGCAGGATCTTCGTCGGTTACCCAACCGGTGTCTACCGCATTCATAAAAATACCATGTTTAGCCAATGTTCCAGATGAAGTATGTGTCAGCATATTTAAAGCCGCTTTCGCCATATTGGTATGCGGATGACGGTCTTCTTTAAAAAAGCGATGGAATTTTCCTTCCATAGCCGAAACATTAATAATATGTTTTTTTCCGGTATTGTCTTTCTTCATTACCTCCGAAAGACGATTACACAATACAAAAGGCGCCACCGAATTTACCAATTGAACTTCAATCATTTCTGTCGTTTCTATTTGGCCCAAACGCAAACGCCAGCTATTTGTTTTTCTTAAATCCACCTGCTGTAAATCGGCATCTAATTCTCCTTCCGGAAAAACTTCATTAGCAACCAAAGCATTATCAAAAGAATATGGGATTTGAGATAATTTGGCCGAAGCACGTAATCCAATACCAGGTTCCGGTCCATGCCAGGTGACCGGCATGTTCTGATTGGAAGAAGCTCCAGAAGTCAGCACTTTTAATTCGTCCAGACAATTGGTATGATCCAGTAATAATTCTTGCGCTTGTTTTGGTAAAGAACTTATCTGGCGTTCTTCATTTTCCATTAGATGGGTATAAAATCCCGCAGGACGTCTTACCGTTTGTGCTGCATTATTAATTAGTATATCCAATCGTTCGTATTTTTGCTCTATAAAATTGCAGAAAATCTCCACACTTGGGATATGTCTTAAATCTAATCCGTGAATTTTCAAGCGATGACCCCATTCCATGAAATCATCTTCTTTAGAAAAACGCAATGCAGAATCCACAGGAAAACGAGTTGTTGCAATAACAGTCGCTCCTCCTCGCAAAAGCATCAGCGTGATATGATAGCCAATTTTTAGTCGGGAACCTGTAATAACGGCAACCTGCCCTTTTACATCAGCCGTTTGAAAACGTTTGGCATAATTAAAATCACCACAATCTGTACACATCGTATCATAAAAATGATGCATTTTGGTAAAACTAGTTTTACAAACATAACAGTTTCTCGGTGTCTCTAATTCTAATTGTTCTTTATGAGCAAGATCATTAAAAGCCAATAATTTTGGGGCTACAAACACACTTGCTTCACGCGCATGACGAATTCCGGTTTCTTTACGAGCCGTTTTGTCTTTCTTTTCTTTTTTGCGTTTGGCAGCTTCTTTACCCTCTTTAACTCGTCTGGAAAATTCCCCACGATCCGGTCTGGAAAACATTCCGGCTTCTTTTAGCAAAGCTATTCTTTGCTCTTTAGGAATCTCAAAGATCTGATTCGTTTCTGCATTCAATTGCGCCAAAACAGCGATGCAACGTTCAATATCCTCCGAAGTTAGTATACTCTTATCCTCTATTTCTTCCTTCAACATCATAAAATGTGTATTTTTTCAAGGCCGCAAATATAGTCTTTTTAGCGCCTTAAATGCGAAAAGCAGAAAGGTCTGGTCAGGCTTAATGACTTTTCATATTACGATTCTCACATTTCATGTTTCATGTTTCATGTTCCGTGTTTCATGTTTCATGTTCCGTGTTTCATGTTTCATGTTTCATGTTCCGTGTTTCATGTTTCATGTTTCATGTTTCGTGTTTCATGTTTCACGTTTCATGTTTCATGTTTTACAATTCACATTTCACAATTCTTTAGTATCTTCGCCGCTACTTTGCAACTGTTTCTATGCTATTTCAAATAAAATCATATCTCCAATTTCTTTGGAATTCCAAAAATGAACATGCAGTTCATTCTCCGTTTGTATTTCATTTATTGACGAAATGTTTTTACGACAGAAAACCAAAACCCGAATATTCGATTCTAAAAAAATATCGAAAATCACTTTTGCAAAACAAAAACTTTATTGAAGTAACCGATTTTGGTGCGGGCTCAAAAGTTTTTAAATCGAATACCCGACAGATTGCTAAAATTGCCAAGACTGCCGGGATTTCTCCAAAACGCGCCGAATTATTATTTCGTGTGGTACGCTATTTTCAACCCAACACGATTTTAGAGATTGGAACTTCATTAGGTTTAGCCACGTCTGCTCTGGCTTTAGGGAATACGAAAGCTAAACTAATTACACTCGAAGGCTGTCCAAATACAATGGCAATCGCAAAAAATCAATTACAAAATTTCGACTGTAATAATGTCGAAAGTATCGTTTCAGAATTTCAGTTCTATTTGAGCAACTTGAAACAGGAAACTTCAAACTTCGACTTGATCTACTTCGACGGAAATCATTCTAAAAAAGCTACTTTAGCCTATTTCGATCTTTTATTACCAACCACCACCAACGATACGGTTTGGATTTTTGATGACATTCATTGGTCTCCCGAGATGGAAGAAACCTGGGAAATTCTTAAAAAGCATCCAAAAGTAAAAGTGACCATCGACACGTTTCAATGGGGATTTGTCTTTTTTAGACGCGAGCAGGAAAAAGAACATTTTATCATACGAGTATGATTACAAAATATTATAGCTACATTTGAAGCCATAATATTTTTTTGTAAAAAAACCTCATGAATAATCTTGCTTTAAAAAAAATACATTTACATTTTATAAGTAATCTTCTTTGTTATAATTCCTTTTTCTCTTCGAGAAGAATAATCCGAAAAGAATACATCTTAATAATTCTAATATTTTTTTCTATAACTGCAAAAGCCCAATTCTTCACTCAAAACTTAGGGCTTACAGATCTAAATCCATTCCCTAATGACTTAGGAATTTACACACCAGCCACTTCCAACAGACCTCCATCAACAAATTACGGTACAATATTAGGATTGAGATATTGGGCTGGACAGGGCGGCTCTGACTGGAGAACCCAATTAGTATTTACTACGGAAAAAGACTTTTATTTTCGCCAATCAAATAATACTGCCGGAACTGTTTGGTCGGAATGGTTCAAAATATACCACTCCGGAAACCTAAACAATAGCACAAGCGATTTTAATGCAAATCGTTTAATAGCCAAAGAACTAACTATTAATAACAATGGGATAAAGGTGCTACTTTCTGCTTCAGGTAATTCCTATATTAATTCAGGTAATTTTGGTATCGGAAACATGGATCCACAAAATAAACTGGATGTAAATGGCACCATTCATTCCAAAGAAGTAAAAGTTGACATGATAGGCTGGTCTGATTATGTTTTCAAAAAAGACTATGTACTACCAACATTAGATGAAGTAGAAAAACATATCAATGAAAATGGGCATTTACAAAATATTCCAAGTGAAAAAGAGGTCTTAAAAAATGGTGTAAATCTAGGAGAGATGAATGCAAAGCTATTAGAAAAGATAGAGGAACTAACTTTATATATTATAGACTTAAATAAAAAAATCAAACAACAGGATGAAAAACTTGAAGAAATAAGTCAAAAAACTAAAATAAAAAAATGACAACCCTAACGGATTGTCATTTTTTCACTAATTCAAAATTTAATTTATTTTTTAGCTTCTGCGGTTTCTTCCGACTTAGCTCCCATTCTATTTAAGGTATACATTGGAGCAAACTTCAACTTTAAACCGGCAATTTTTCTATTATCTTCACCGGTAAGTCCTTCTTTTTCAACCGTGTTTTTACGACTGTCCAATGCCTCGTACATCAATTTAATTTCATCCCAGTCTTCACGGGAGTAACTGTCCTTGTTATTTTCTACTGTATGAACAAATTGTTGGTACACACTGTGAATATTCTTAGCATTTACCCAGGCAAAACTCATATCATCACCAATTTTCCCTTCACCAAACAAGGCATTTCGCAATTGTTGTTTTGGACCGGGCTTTGGAGTAAAAAGGACTGTCATTTCATTTTTAAACTCTTCGTATTTTATTTTACTTGTATTTATTTTTTCGGTCGCGGCCGAATTGTCTTTAATGTCCGCTAACGCTACCTGAGCATCTTGAGCTCTTTTGTCGTATTCTGCATCAACTGCTTTCCAATTTTCTTTCAAATCGGCAGCTGCAACCTTTTTCACTGAATCGACATAGGCAACATAGGAGTCGATTTTTTTCTGAGCATTTACTTGTTTTTCATCCTTACATGATGCAAAACTTAAAACAAGCAATGCAATTCCTGATATAATTTGTATATTTTTCATAATCTTGATTGTTTAATTAATAGATATCAAATATACCCATAAAAATGAATAATTATAAATATTTATCATAATTTTAGCGTTTTAAATAATTATAATTCAGTAAAAATAATTAAATGTGATAATTATGTAAAAATAACCAAAAATCATATAACCCGTTTATAAATAATTGAAGTATACTTTATTGGTACCAGCATCATGATCTGAATACGTCCTTGTCTATATTCTTTTTTGTAACAAAAATCAAATAATACCTACTCATCAATTATTGAAAAGCGTTTTGTACTTTTAAATCCAAAATTGTAAACCGAAATGGCAAATCCATTAATTAAAATAACCGACATAACACGAGACTTTATTCTGGGGAATGAAATCGTTTATGTTTTAAAAGGTATTGACTTAGAAATAAAAAAAGGAGAGTACGTCGCTTTGATGGGACCATCGGGTTCAGGAAAATCGACTTTAATGAATTTATTAGGTTGTCTGGATACGCCTACTTCGGGACGTTATATATTAAATGGTAAAGATGTGAGCCAAATGCGTGACGATGAATTGGCAGAAATCAGAAATAAAGAAATTGGTTTTGTTTTTCAAACCTTTAATTTATTACCGAGAACTACCGCTTTAGACAATGTAGCGTTACCCATGATTTATGCCGGTCATTCTAAATCGGAACGCGTTGTACGCGCTACACAAGTGCTGAAACAAGTAAATCTTGGCGACAGGATGGACCACCAGCCCAATCAGCTTTCGGGAGGACAACGCCAGCGTGTTGCCATTGCCCGCGCTTTGGTCAATAAACCTTCTATTATTCTCGCCGATGAACCAACAGGAAACCTGGACAGTAAAACTTCTGTAGAGATCATGAAGCTTTTTGGCGATATTCACGAACAAGGAAACACTGTCATTCTGGTAACCCACGAAGAAGACATCGCCGCCTACGCACACCGTGTGATTCGCTTGCGCGATGGTATAATTGAAAGTGACACAACTAAATAATTTTAGATTTCTGATTTTAGATTTTAGATTGTTGCTGGTGACTTCTAAGGAGTAATCTTAGATTTCTGATTTTAGATTTTAGACTATTTGTCTTAATTTATATTTCGCAAACCTTGAAGTAACGATAATTTTAAACTCAAAATATCAAATCCGAAACAATTCCGGATTCCAGATTACCAGTACTAGCTAACACACTGTAATCCAAAATATTAAAATCAAAATAATTTTAGACCCAACGATCAAATCTAAAATCAGAAATCTACAATCTAAAATAAAAATGAAAGTATATACAAAAACAGGAGACAAAGGCACTACTGCCCTTTTTGGCGGTGATCGTGTCCCTAAAGACCACATCCGGATTGACAGTTACGGAACTGTTGATGAACTGAATTCTTATATAGGACTTATTCGGGATCAGGAAATGGATGCTCATTATAAAACGATTTTAATCGAAATTCAGGATCGTTTATTTACAGTAGGCGCCATTTTGGCAACTCCGGCGGAAAAAGAAGTTTTGAAAAATGGAGAACTTCGATTAAAAAATCTTGGAATTATCGATACGGATATCGAATTATTAGAAAAAGAGATTGATCAAATGGAAGATAGCCTTCCGCAAATGACTCATTTTGTTTTACCGGGCGGTCATCCAACTGTGTCACATTGTCATATAGCACGCTGTATATGCCGTCGTGCAGAGCGTTTGGCAGTCCATTTAAGCCATAATGAACACGTTCCCGAAATTGCAATTCAGTACTTAAACCGACTTTCTGACTACCTTTTTGTCTTGGCACGGAAGTTGTCCTCAGACTTAAAAGCGGATGAAGTAAAATGGATCCCCAGAAAATAAATTTTCTGTAAATTCCAATTTTTTAAATTCCAAATTCCAGACCGGAGATACCGGAAAACATAGGGTTTTTGATTCCTTTTTGGAATTTGAAATTTAATTTTTGGAATTTTAAAACAAGACGTTCTTAAATTTTCTTAAAATAAATCAAAATTTACTTGTCTTTTTCAGTAAAAAATTTATTTTTGCACAAACTAAACAGATAACAGATGTATTGGACATTAGAATTAGCATCTTATTTAAGTGATGCGCCATGGCCTGCTAACAAAGACGAACTTATTGACTACGCTATTAGAGCTGGTGCTCCGTTAGAAGTAGTAGAAAACCTTCAGTCTATCGAAGATGAAGGAGAGATATATGAATCAATGGAAGAAATTTGGCCTGATTATCCAACAGACGAAGATTATCTTTGGAATGAGGATGAATATTAAAAAATAAACCAAAGGAAAAAGTCTCATCACCGAGGCTTTTTTTTTGGTTCAAATACACATTTACATATAATAGAAATACACTAAATCATGAGTTTCATAAACAGTATTATTAAAGTCTTTGTAGGTGACAAGTCACAGAAAGATGTCAAAGCTTTACAACCTTATTTAAACAAAATTAAAACATTCGAAACCAGCTTAATGGGTTTGTCTCACGACGAACTAAGAGCCAGAACCGTGTATTTTAAAGAAACAATTAAAGAAGCAAGAGCAGACAAAGATGCTAAAATTGCAGCGCTTAAAGCTGAAGTTGAAAACATCGAAGACATCGACAAAAGAGAAGATCTTTATGATGCTATTGATACGCTTGAAAAAGAAGCATACGAAATCTCAGAAAAAACTTTATTAGAGATTTTACCTGAGGCATTTTCTGTTGTAAAAGAAACGGCTCGTCGTTTTAAAGACAACACACACATCGAAGTTACGGCTACTCCAAAAGACCGTGAATTTTCTGCTGCTAAACCTTATATCGAAATTAATGGCGATAAAGCGGTTTGGGCTAATAAATGGAATGCTGCAGGTAAGGAAATTACCTGGGACATGATTCATTATGATGTGCAGTTAATTGGTGGAATGGTTTTGCATGAAGGTAAAGTTGCCGAAATGCAAACGGGTGAAGGTAAAACATTAGTGGCTACACTTCCATTATACCTGAATGCTTTGACTGGAAACGGTGTTCACCTAGTAACCGTAAATGATTACTTAGCAAAACGTGATAGTACCTGGAAAGCACCTTTATTCGAATTCCACGGTTTAACCGTTGATTGTATCGATAATCACCAACCAAGTACAGAACAAAGAAAAAAAGCATACGATGCTGATATCACTTACGGAACCAATAACGAATTTGGTTTTGACTACTTAAGAGATAATATGGCACATTCGCCAAGCGATTTAGTTCAAAGAAAACACAATTATGCCATTGTCGATGAGGTCGATTCTGTATTAATTGATGATGCAAGAACGCCACTTATTATTTCAGGACCGGTTCCACAAGGAGATCGTCATGAATTTAATGAATTGAAACCAAAAATCGAAAACTTAGTTGCACAACAACGTCAACTGGCAAACGGATTTTTATCTGAGGCTAAAAAATTAATCAAAGAAGGAAACACTAAAGAAGGTGGATTCTTATTGTTAAGAGCGTACAGAAGTTTACCTAAAAATAAAGCATTAATTAAATTTTTGAGTGAAGAAGGAATCAAACAATTGCTTCAAAAAACCGAAAATCAATACATGCAGGATAACAATCGCGAAATGCACAAAGTCGATGAAGCTTTGTATTTTGTAATTGAAGAAAAAAACAATCAGGTTGAATTGACTGATAATGGTATTCAATACCTTTCAGGAGATACTGATCCCGACTTTTTCGTACTTCCGGATATCGGAACGGAGATTGCTGCTATCGAAAAACAAAAACTAGACAAAGATTCTGAAGCGGAAGCCAGAGAAAGATTGTTCCAGGATTTTGGAGTAAAAAGCGAGCGTATTCATACTTTGACGCAACTTTTAAAAGCATATGCTTTATTTGAAAAAGATGTAGAATATGTGATCATGGAAAACAAAATCATGATTGTAGATGAGCAAACAGGTCGTATCATGGATGGTCGTCGTTATTCTGACGGTTTACACCAAGCGATCGAAGCGAAAGAAAATGTGAAAATCGAAGCCGCTACACAAACTTTTGCAACTGTTACTTTACAGAACTATTTCCGTATGTACAGCAAATTGGGTGGTATGACAGGTACAGCGGTTACAGAAGCTGGCGAGTTATGGCAGATTTATAAATTGGATGTTGTTGAAATTCCAACCAACCGTCCAATCTCAAGACAAGACAAAGAAGATTATATCTACAAAACGACACGTGAGAAATTCAACGCTGTAATTGAAGATGTAACGGAATTATCAAATGCAGGAAGACCAGTTTTAATTGGAACAACTTCTGTAGAAATTTCAGAATTATTAAGCCGAATGCTAAAAATGAGAGGCGTTACCCATAACGTTTTGAATGCGAAAATGCACAAGCAAGAAGCACAAATTGTAGAAGAAGCAGGTAAAGCCGGAGTTGTAACTATTGCAACCAATATGGCTGGTCGTGGTACCGATATTAAATTATCTCCGGAAGTAAAAGCTGCGGGAGGTTTAGCAATTGTTGGTACAGAGCGTCATGATTCCCGTCGTGTAGACAGACAGTTACGTGGTCGTGCAGGACGTCAGGGAGATCCGGGAAGTTCACAGTTTTATGTTTCTCTTGAAGACAACCTAATGCGTTTATTTGGTTCTGAAAGAGTAGCGAAAGTAATGGACAGAATGGGATTACAGGAAGGTGAAGTGATTCAACATTCTATGATGACTAAATCGATCGAGCGTGCTCAGAAAAAAGTAGAAGAAAACAACTTTGGCGTTCGTAAACGTTTATTAGAATATGATGACGTAATGAACTCGCAACGTGAAGTAGTTTACAAACGTCGTCGTCACGCCTTATTTGGTGAGCGTTTGAAACTGGATATTGCCAACATGCTATACGATACTTGTGAAGTAGTAGTGAGTCATAATAAAGCAATGAACGATTTCAAAACTTTCGAATTTGATTTGATCCGTTATTTCTCTATCACTTCTCCAATTTCTGAAGCTGATTTTACAAAATTAACTGATATCGAAATCACCGGAAAAGTATACAAAGAAACTTTAGCTTTCTACACTGAAAAAACAGAAAGAAGTGCCAGAGAAGCTTTCCCAATCATTAAAGGAGTTTATGAAGAGCCTAACAATCATTTTGAGCGTATTGTAGTTCCGTTTACTGATGGAATCAAAACGTTGAATGTGGTTACAGACCTTAAAAAAGCATACGATACCGAAGGAGCTCAGTTAATTGCTGATTTCGAGAAAAACATCACGCTTTCTATTGTTGATGAAGCTTGGAAAAAACATTTACGTAAAATGGACGAATTGAAACAATCTGTTCAATTAGCCGTTCACGAACAAAAAGATCCATTGCTTATCTACAAATTAGAAGCTTTCAAATTGTTTAGAGGAATGTTAGACAACGTTAACAAAGAAGTTATTTCATTCTTATTCAAAGGTGATTTACCAGCTCAAAACGTTCCTGAAATTCAAGAAGCAAGAGAAGTTCGTCAGAAAGAAAATTTCAAATTGAGCAAAGATGAAATTGTAAACAGCGAAGACATCAATCGTGAAGCGGGACAAACGCAAGAACGTCAAATTACAGAAACTATCGTGAGAGATATGCCAAAAATCAATCGTAACGATACTGTAACTGTTCAGGAAGTAGCTACAGGAAAAACAGAAACAATGAAATTTAAAAAAGCAGAAACTTTAATCGCAAATGGCGAATGGGTTATTGTTAAATAATTATATGTCATTAAGAATGAATTAAACCTAACAGGTTTTAGAAACCTGTTAGGTTTGCGAAATATAAAATCTCCAATAGCTTTGTGGCAATTGGAGATTTTTTTTTAACCTTAGGGACTTCGAATAAGACCTAACAGGTTTCTAAAACCTGTTAGGTTTAAAAAAAATTAAAAAACGACAATAAATAGTCAATCTAAAACGAATAAACTGTATTTTTGCACCTGAAAACAACGAAACACTCTTTGAAACGCATTTTCATCATATTGCTTTCCTGCATGCTATTAGTTCCCTCTTTTGGCAGTTTCTTTGTTTATACCTCCTTCAAATTAAATCAGGACGAAATTTCAAAAACCATTTGTGTACAGCGTAAAATGCTTTTCAACAATTGTAATGGCCGATGTGAACTTCAGAAAAGTTTGAAGAAATATGCCGACAACGAAAAGAAAATGCAGGACAATCTGAAGGAAAAAGCAGAAATCGTTTACATTCAGAATACCCTTCTAAATACTTTCAAATTAGTAGCCCCAATCGAATCAAAAACAAATCTTTTTGCTTCTTTTGACGGGAAACCAATTTCGGTTTCAAAAACTACTTTCCGCCCTCCCTCCTATTTTATATAATTTTTAAAAATTTATTTCAATTGCTATTGAAATGATTTCTCATTGTTCTTAAAAACAATGAAATAGTGCTTACGCCTATTCTAAATTTAAAATTATATAAAATTCATAAAAATGAAAAAAATAGTATACAAGACTATAGTGCTTCTGACACTTAGTATTTTTATTACAGCCTGTTCTAGCGATGATAACAACGAAAAAAACACAACAGGAACGGGAAAATTAGGTTTGAAATTTGACAATTCTTTTGGAGACAATGACTTAATTTTAGAAACCCAACCCAATACTACCAAAAACAACGAGGTTTTAAAAATCAATCTCGTTCGTTATATTGTCAGCAATATTGTTCTGACAAAAGCAGACGGAACTACTTTTACCTATCCAAAAGCACAGAGCTACTTTATTGCCGATGAAGGGGATGCTACTGCAGGATACCAATTTAATCTTACTGATGTTCCTGCCGGAGATTATACCAAAGTTAAATTTGGCATTGGAGTAGACAAAGAACAATGGCTTTTGGGAGCTTCGGGACAAGGCGATTTTTTAGCCAAGGCACAAGCCAAGGATCTGATTTGGAGCTGGTCTGCAGGTTATAAATTTATAGCCTTCGAAGGAACTTTTACCTCTTCTACCGTTAAAACTGCAGTCCCTTTTATGGTGCATACAGGGCAAATCGGTACAGCATATAATTATACAGAAGTAACGCTGGACTTACCTACCAAAGCCTTAGTGCGAACTACTATCACACCGGCTATTCACATCGTAACAGATTTATCTAAAATTCTGGACGGAGAAAACACCATTAAACTATCTGATTACAACAAAGGCGGAATGGGTGCTATGATTATGGGAGGTGAAGCCTTACCTAAAATCACTACTAACATCTCAAAAATGTTCAGAATAGATCACGTACATAACAATTAGTCCAATTCCGAAAATATAGTACTTATTATTTTTCAGAATGCTAATACATCCTTTGCCTTTTTATTTTTCGAGTTTGTTCTAAACTTAAAAAATAAAAAGGACACTGATGGACTGAAAATGTAAAATACTGTTTTCAAAAAGCATCATACCATGCAGAAAATAAAATTTGTTCTCTGGCTGTTTATTCCACTATTTTTAGGTTGCTCCGATAATGAAGAAGATCAAGAATATGTAAATCTTCCTTTAGCGTTTACTGTTCCATCCAATTTTCCGGATATGACCTATAATATTGCTTTAAATAAGCCTACAGAAAAAGGTTTCGAGTTAGGAAAAAAATTATTCTACGACGGACGCCTGGCCTCTGATGGCTTGGTCTCCTGTGGTTTTTGCCACATACAGGCTAATGCTTTCACACACCACGGTCACACAGTCAGTCATGGTGTAAATAATGAGCAAGGTACTCGTAACGCAACACCAATTCAGAATATGGCCTTCCAGTCTGCTTATATGTATGACGGAGCTGCCACTAATCTGGACTTACAACCCATTATTCCGTTGACAAGTATCATTGAAATGAATGGCGATCTGAACGCTATTCTGGCCATGATGAAAGCAGATAAAGAATACCGAAAATTATTTGGTCAGGCTTTTGACGACGGCACAATCAGCACTGAGAATATGCTCAAAGCTCTCTCGCAGTTTATGGTCATGATGGTTTCATCTAATTCTAAATTTGATAAATACAGACGAAATGAAATTGGTGGCACTTTTACTGCTGATGAAAAAGCGGGTTACGATTTATTCCAATCAAAATGTGCCTCCTGCCATGCAACAGATTTAATGACGGACCATTCCTTTCGCAATAATGGCCTGGCAGTAAATCCTAAAGTAAAAGATGTCGGACGTTACAGAGTCACTGAATTAGTATCTGATTATTATAAATTCAAAGTACAAAGTCTCCGTAATATAGAAGTTTCGGCTCCCTATATGCACGACGGACGATTTGGAACGCTGCAAGCAGTACTTAACCATTATGCCTCGGGAGTAGTGGACTCTGAAACTTTAGACCCTATTTTGAAACAAAATGGAAATCTCGGGATCCCACTTTCCGAAAATGAAAAAAAACAAATTATTGCGTTTTTAAAAACGCTCACTGATACACAATATTTAACCGATAAGCGATTTTCGGAATTTTAAAATAAAAAAGAATGAAAAGAATACTCTTAACAATAGTGCTTTTAGTTGGGCTTTCGGCCTATAGTTTTACAGAAAAAGACTCACTGTCAAGTTTTACCTTTCAGCGTTTGGCTATGCTCGAAGATTTTGATTGTGACGCTTGCGGGTGCTCGGCAAGTGGCGGAAGCATGGGATTTAGTTCTATGTTAAACAATAACTTTGTCGGAGTTCGTTACTTCAAACAAAGTTATACCAGCCGCGACGGGATTTTCAACAATTCTCCGTGGATCGACGAGAACTTCAATACTGTTCAGGCCTGGGCAAGGATTCCGATTACGCAAAAAATCCAGATTTCGGCACTGGTTCCGTACCATTTTCACGAACGTGAATTAACATCAGGTACCGAAAGTATTGCAGGTTTGGGGGACATCACCGTAATGGGACTATATTCTGTTTATGAAACAAAAAAAGACAGCACCCTCTTTACCCACAAAATAAACCTGGGCGCAGGAGTAAAAATGCCAACCGGAAAATTTGCCGAAGCCAATAATTTAGGAAGTATCAATCAGAGCTTTCAATTAGGAACCGGAAGCTGGGATTATTTATTGGTTTCAGAATATGTAATTAAGAAAAATAATTTAGGGTTGAACACCATGCTGAACTATGTTTTCAAAACCGAGAACAGTAAAAACTATCAGTACGGAGATCAGTTTAACTATGCCAGTACGCTATTTTATTTATTTAATCTGGAGGCCTTTCAACTGGTTCCACAATTAGGTTTAGCCGGAGAAGTTTATCAAACCAACAAACAGCATGGTTTAGATTTGCCCGATACGGCAGGTGATATACTGTTTGGGAAATTCGGAATTGAGGTCGGAAGAGACAAATTTTCTTTGGGTATAAACGCCATGTTGCCTATCAACCAAAATTTATCCAGCGGAAAAATGGAAGCCAATTACAGATGGGGTATTAATTTGAATTACACCCTTTAAACATTAAAAAACAAATTCATTAAACAACGAAATTTATCTTGAAACGCTTTCTTATCCTATTGCTTTCTTGCATGCTATTAGTCCCCTCTTTTGGCAGTTTCTTTGTATATACTACCTTCAAATTAAATCAGGAAGAAATCTCAAAAACCATCTGTGTACAACGAAAAATGCTTTTTAATGATTGTAATGGTCGATGTGAACTTCAAAAGAGTTTAAAAAAGTATGAGGATAACGAAAAAAGAATGCAAAACAATCTGAAAGAAAAAACAGAAATAGTTTACATTCAAAATCTTGGCATTACTCCTTTTGAACTCCTCCTGCCAATCGAAACTGAAGCAAAACTTTATGCCTCTCTCAATGAGAAACCGGTTTCGATTTCAAAGACTGTATTTCATCCTCCCTCCTGTCTTCTATAAATTTTAGTCCTTTTTTCAATGAAAATTGAAAAAATCTTTCTTGGCATAAAGCCAAAGAATATCGGTTACTCCTTAAAAATTTATAGCATTTAAAATGAAAAAAATATACTTTATCCTACTGATCATAGGACAATGTGTTTTTGCACAAAACAAAGTAGAGAAAGATTCTACCAAATCTCAGGAACTGGAAAATGTTTTTGTAACGGCCAATCGTACTGCCACTTTACGCAAAGAAACCCCTGTTGCCATTAGTAAAATAACGGCCAAAACCATCAATGAAACCAAGGCAACTGCGGTTTACGAAATCATCAACAAAACCCCGGGCGTATTGATGGTCAATATAGGAAACGAACAACACATGATGTCGATTCGTCAACCTATGACAACCAATGCCTATTATTTGTATTTGGAAGATGGTTTACCGATTCGCCCCATGGGAATCTTCAACCACAATGCGTTATTAGAAATTAATCAATTTAACATTCAAAATATTGAAGTCGTAAAAGGCCCCGTTTCTTCTCTGTACGGACCGGAGGCTGTCGGCGGAACCATCAATTTAATTTCGCTAAAACCACCTGTTGACCCCGAATTTAAGTTTGGAGTTCAGGTAGATACTTATGGCTACAGGAGATTTCAGGCTGCCGGTGGTGCAACTGTTGGAAAAGTCGGTTTTCATATTGCCGGAATTTCAAATTTACAAGAAAATGGCTGGATGGCGTATTCTGATTACAACAAAGACAATCTCAATGCCAGAATCGATTACAATATCTCCCCTTCTACCCGATTGATCAGTAACACAATGTATGGAAAATACTATTCGGATATGAGCGGTACGGTTAACGAAGATGCTTTTAACAACAGAACCTACAAAAGCACTTCTAATTTCACGTACAGAAAATCGGAAGCTTTGCGAACCCGTCTAACATTAGAACACGACTGGAATAACAATTCAAGCAGTTATCTTACAGCCTATTTTCGTGATAATAAATTAGGACAAAATCCATCCTACGGAATCAGATGGAGTCCAACTGTCAATCCTTCCACAGCCAAGGGCGAAGTAAATTCAAACAACTTCAAAAGTTACGGGGCAATTGGGCAGCACACCCAAAAGTTCGATTTCCTGAATACTAAAATTGTAGCGGGTGCTTTATACGATTATTCCCCAGTAACCTATTGGTCGTATGTCCTTGATTTGAAAGCCAATCTAAATCCGGGAGAAGCAGGAAAACAAACCGTAGATTCTTATGAAATTATTGCCGAACATCCAGACTCAAAACTCGCGGATTATACCGCCGATATTATCAACACCGCCGGATATGCTCAGCTAAGTATTAATCCGGTAAATAAATTAATCTTTACCGTTGGTGGTCGTTATGACAATATGAAAGTGAAGTATAACAACGCCCTCGATCTTTCCTCCGGGAGTAAGGTTTATGATAAAATAACGTATAAAGCCGGAGCCAATTACAATCCGTTTACATTTGCGGGGATATATGCAAACTACTCACAAGGTTTTGCACCTCCCGGAATCACCTCCATTTTCAGAACTAAACCTGGTACAGGAGGGACAACAGCTGTTCCTGCCGAGTTTTATTACAATCTGGAACCGGCTACTTTCAATAATGTCGAAATAGGCGGATGGTTTTCTCTCTTAGAAAATAAACTAAACTTGGATTATGCATTCTATTATATGGAAGGCAAGAATGAATTACTAAATGTAAAACTTGCAGATAATACCACTGATTATCGCTCGGCTGGAGAAACCCGCCACAAAGGAATTGAATTTGGTGCTACTTATAAACCTTCCAAACAATTCAACATTCGTCTTGGCGGAACTTACGCACAACATACTTACATTGATTTTAAACTTTCGGACAAACCGTCAGATCCTGTTCAGAATCTAAACGGTAAAGAAATGCCCGCAGCTCCAAGATGGTCCGGAAATTCTGAAGTTAGTTATTACCCCAATTGGCTTCCCAATTTAAGAACTTCAATTGAATGGCAGCTTGTTGGCAGTTATTACCAGGATCAGATTAATACCTTCAAGTACAGCGGGTATAACTTGTTTAATGCCCGAATTGGTTATCAATGGAGAAAAATTGAAATCTATGGAAACGTAATGAATCTTACGGATAAATTATATGCCTACAATGTCTCCAGAGCCAATATAGCAAATGCTCAACCCACTTATACAGCGGCAGCACCGAGAACTTTTGTATTTGGAATTCAGTATAATTTTTCCTTAAAAAAATAACCATGAGTAAAGAAACAAACAGAAAAACGGCTAAAAAGAAGGATTCAAAATTCATTAAAAAAATCAAACAACACATGTACAAATGGCATCGTGTTATTGGATTAATTACAATTGTTCCTGTAATTTTCTGGACCTTATCGGGTTTGATGCATCCTTTTATGGCACATTTTTTTAAACCTGAAATCGCCCGCGAAAAACTGGAACAACAGCATATCGATAAAAATCAGCTAAAGTATTCTATTCAGGAAGTTCTACAAAAAAACGAATTGACACAGTTCAAAAATTTTAGAATTGTATCTTTTAATAATGCTACTTATTACCAAGTAAAAACAATCCTTGGTGAGCTATGGTATTTTGACACCGCCACTGCCAAAAAACTGGAAAACGGAGATCAAAAATATGCCGAATGGCTATCGCGTTACTTTCTGGAGGATCAAAAAAGCGCCGTTAAAAAAAGTGAAGTCGTAACCGAATTTACTTCACAATACAAATATGTCAATCGTTATTTACCGGTTTACAAACTGACATTCGATCGTACGGATGGAATGGAAATTTATGTAGAAACTTCCTCAGGCAAGCTGGCGACCTTCAATCCAAATTCAAGGCAAGCTTTTATTTGGTTTTTTGACGTTTTTCATAATTGGTCGTTTATTGATGCCATCTCTAACAACAGTATCCGGATTATAACGATGATCCTCCTCTTGTCTATTATTAGTTTTTCAGCTTTGAGTGGTATTGTAATTTATGGCTTATTGTGGAAACAATTTAAAAAAACAGATAATTTACAACCCAAAAAAGGACTTCGAAAATACCACCGCCAAATCGGAATCTGGGTTTCTCTTTTTACTTTGACCTTTGCTTTTAGCGGTGGATATCACGCTACCACCAAATGGGAGCCTTACACTTTATCACAAATGGTTTACGAGCCTACTTTTGAAACCAAAGATATTGGCGTTGCAAACAACATTCTGAATTTAGATTGGAGTCGTTTTCAAAACATTGGAATCATTACTTTAAACGACAGCATTTACTATCGTTGTCAGTTGACCGAAAAAGAAACCGGAAAATTCAAAAAACCAAAGTCGGACGCAAATTCAAAATGGGGCAAAAAAAAGGAGTCCAAATCAGAAGTGGTTTACCTCAATATGGCGACCAATACCATCACACCCAACCTTGATCTGCAATATGCGGAATTCCTTGCGTATTATTTTACAGATGGCGCCCCAAAAGCCGCTTGCTGTGAGATGACCGAAAGTTCAAATGACGAACCTCAACCCACTCTGGAAGATGTAAAACTACTGGAATCAAAAGTTTTAACTGATTTTGAAAGTCGTGAATATGGTTTTGTCAACAAAAGACTGCCAGTGACCAAACTAGCCTATGACACCCCTGAAAAAACAACTTATTTTATCGAAACAGCAACTTCAAGATTAGCCGCTGTCATAAAAAATTCAGACAAAGTAGAAGGGTACTCCTTTGCCTTTTTGCATAAATTTTTATTCATGGACTGGGCAGGAAAAAACATTCGCGATCTGACAATGGTACTAGCCGCACTGATTATTTTAGTTGTCAGTGTCTTAGGGTTTGTTCTTTTTTTGAGAAAATAGGTGCTGAGTTATTAAGGTTCTAAGTGCCTAATTATTGCTATCAAAAAATCACAATTTTTCTAAACCATATAAGTCATTTAAGAAAATATAAGCTTCAGTTTAAATGATCTTAAATTACTTATATGGTTAAAAATACTAACAATAATCTCTAATGATTTGCTATTCCACTCATAAAGATTCTAAGCTATTTAAGAAAGTATGAGCTCCAATTTAAATGAACTTACATCACTTATATGGTTAAAAAAACAAAACCGTCAAGCCTTCTTATCGTGGATTTTCCTCAAAATATCTGGCTTCAATTCTCTTGATATCTTTGATTGAACTTTTAGCCCAAGCCAATCGTTTTTCAAGAATTTCTTCATCAGACAATTGCCAGTTTATAGTTGAATTGCGTAATCGATTGGTAAGATTTTGAATGATGATTGCTGCAGAAACAGAAATATTTAGACTTTCTGTAAAACCAACCATTGGTATTTTTAGGAAACCATCGGCTTTATCCAATACTTCCTGAGAAAGTCCGTCGCGTTCTGTACCAAAAAACAAAGCACTTGGTTTGGTAATATCAAAATCTTCCAGCAAACAGTCGTTTTCATGCGGTGTTGTAGCGATAATTTGATACCCTTGATTTTTTAAAGTTGAAACGCAATTTGCAATCGAATCAAACTGATTGATGTCTACCCATTTCTGGGCACCCATTGCAATTTCTTTATCAATTCTTTTTCCGTAACGCTGCTCTATAATATTCAGTTCCTGAATCCCAAAAACCTCACAGCTTCGCATAACAGCGCTTGTATTATGCATCTGAAAAACATCTTCTACAGCAATTGTAAAATGCTTGGTACGGTTAGATAAAACTTTTAGAAATCTTTCCTTGCGGTTGTCGGTTAGTATATTTTCAAGAAATGCGAGGTAATCTAAATCAATCATTTTGGTTGTATTTGCCGCAAAAATACTAAAAAAGAATTAGTAACAAGGAGCCGTTAATTCCTTCCGGCCAGTTGTGCTGTCAATTTCTCTTGCAGTTTTTCATATAAATGATTCACCTTAACCATGTCAATTGCTAAATTTTCACCTAGAAAAGAATCTCCGTTAAAAACGTTTGTTTCATTTTTAGAATGTTTTTTTAGACGTTCATACATTTGGTCAACCTCTTCGATATAATAATCCACATCTATAATATCCATTACTTTTTCCAGAATTTCCCTCATTCCTTCTTTGTAATTATACACTGCAACATTTTGATCCTTTTCATAAAAATTAGAATACGCCTCAAAATATTTTTCCAGAACCACGGCACCATACTGCTGAAAAGTAAGTTCTTTCATCTGTTGATCATTAATTCCAAAAATTTTGGACGGAAGCAAATTCGGAACCATGTGCATTCCTTTTAGTTTTGAATGAGATTTTAGTACTTCTGTTGGATTTCTATACAGTAGAATAAAAGGCAATTCAGGAAAAATGGCTCTTAATTCATTCGCTTCAAAGATGTGCCAGGAATCTAATTTTACAATCAGATTCTTTTCTTCCGGGAATCTTTTTTGTCCCAACAAAGCAATTACCGCTTTGATAAGAATCTTTTTTTTATCCAAATCAAAAAGGTCACTTCTTATAATGGCATCAATAATCGGAGCTTCTGCAATTACAATATTTTGCGGAGAAACCGCCAAAGACTGCGCCAACATTGTAGAACCACAACGCGATACATGAAAAACAAATGCTTTTAAATCAGTAGAAACTAACTGTTCCGACCAATCAATAAGATTTTCAACTGTGCTTACCAGTTTAAATCTTGTTGAATTATTAGAATATCCTACACATTTTACCAGTGTTTCTTCAAAAAAGGGATCTAAATATCTTTTATCTCCTAAATAAATCCACTCAAAATAGACCTCGCCCTCTTTTTCAATTAACTTATTCGGAATCCAATGTAAAAGGGGATGATCGCTATTTTCCATGTTTAAAGATTTATTTTATTTATAAGATGGTATTGCTCCTGAACAGAATCCGTTAGGTTATCTACTATAAAAGTATAAAGTTTATTGGTTGAAACAGTTTCAGATTCGGAATCTGTTTTTATTATTAAATCAGCTTTTACGGGGACTTCGTAAACAGCACTGATTCCTGTAAAATTATTGATCTTGTTGCTGTCAGTATCCGGCAGCAGTGCTTTTTTGTATAATCCTTTCGGATCTCTTTTTATGAGGTTATCTATTGAACAGTCCAGAAATACGGTTCTTACAAAAGAAAATTGACCGATTTCGTTTCTTAACTCTTCATAGGGATTGATGACCGACATTAAAACAATTACTTTTGACTGCACAAAATCCTGACCTACCTTAAATAAGCGTCTGACGTTTTCACATCGGTCCTCTTTCGAGAATCCCAGGTCTTTGCAAAGTGTTTGTCTGTAAACATCGCCATCAATTATTTCTACTTTGTGCCCTTGCTCGGCCAGCAAATACGAAACATTCTTTGCTAATGTAGTTTTTCCGGAACCTGACAAACCTGTAAATTGTATTAGTATCATTTTTAGCTTTTACATAAAAAAAACAAAGCTATATAGAGCAGTAGCTTGTCAATTATTTATAGTAAAAATACTAAAAAAAGAAAACGAAAAGAAGAATAATCATTTTAAGATAAAAGTAAATCCTCTACGTTTAATTTCACTTTTGGCTTATCTAACTTTTTGACTGCCTCCTTCACCCTTAATTGCTCTTCATTAGAAAGAAAAAGCGGAATTAATAAGCTCACATCAATTTTTAGTATTCTATTAATAATTACCAAATCTTTTAAGGTAAAGGGCTTTATTCCATTAACGAGCTCAGACATATGAGTCTTACTTTTATGACCTAGGAGCGTAGCCAGATTTTCTTGAGTCAAATCAAGTTCTTTCAATTTTTTTCGAATAGATTGTTTTCGATTTTCGATAAAAACTCTTTCCAGTTCTGCTATTTGCTCAAACTTTTCAACCTCTAAAAGTTTACTTTCATCAATTAAATTAACATCACTCCATTCCGAACTTTCATATTTCGCAATTAAATCTCGAAGTTTTGATCTCAGATTTTTAAAGTGAATACTCTCTTTTGCCAAAAGTCTTAATTTTCTATCAGCAATAAGCGCTCTCTCATAGTCTAATTCATTTGAAATGAACCCACTATCAATTATACTTTCAATGTCAAAATTTGCTTTCATTGTGTTATATATCCATTTTTTCTCAACCACTTTTCTATAGTTGATTTGTTATTTTTAAAAACAACTTCATACTCCTGATGCGTTCCTGCCCATGCAATTGTAGCTTCTCCCTCATCATCTAACTCAACTAAAATTAATGTTCTATGAAAATGAATATTGAAAAAGTAAAATCCATCCTTATGAACACAATCTGCATCAGTCCAAACTTCCCTGAACTTCCCAGTTTTAGAATCAAAGTTTTCCAGATCAGTAATGAGTTTATCAATCGCACTGCATAACTTTTTATTTCCTATATTTTTAATTTTAATCTTTAAGATTATCTTTTTTCCTATAATTCTCATTGCAATGATTTTACAAAGTAAATAAAAAGTTCTGATAAAAACCGAACTTTAACATCTCTTTTTATAATTTGACTTAAAAAAATAAACAAAGTTGCCATATATTACAGCAATACACAATACAAATATATAAGATTTTACTTACTTTTAAGCACTTTTGTAAAGAATTGATATCACAAATAAAAACATCTAATACAGCAATTTCCTTATATTTGAAATTCAAAAAATCAAAATGAAAAAGAAACTAGTCGTTTTAACCGGTGCCGGAATTAGTGCCGAAAGCGGAATAAAAACTTTTCGCGACAGCGATGGTTTATGGGAAGGACATGATGTTATGGAAGTGGCTACACCGGAAGGCTGGTATAAAAATCAGGAACTGGTACTGGATTTTTACAATAAAAGACGCCAACAACTCAAAGAAGTAAAACCCAATTTAGGCCATGAGATTTTAGCCGAATTAGAGCAGGATTTTGAGGTACATATTATTACCCAAAATGTTGACGATTTACATGAACGTGCCGGAAGCACAAAAGTCCTGCATTTGCATGGCGAATTGTTAAAAGTAAGAAGCACTCAAAATAAAAACCTGATTTTAGACTGGACAGAAGATTTATATACCGGTGACTTTGATGAAAACGGACACCAACTCCGCCCCCATATTGTTTGGTTTGGCGAGGAAGTTCCTGCCCTTGAAGAAGCTATTGACATAGTGGAGAAAGCAGATTATCTTGTTGTAATTGGAACTTCATTACAGGTATATCCAGCTGCCGGACTAATTTCATATACCTACAGCACAACGCCGGTCTTTTACATTGATCCAAAACCAATTGCAATTCCCAATATCAGTAATAAAGTAGAAACGATTGCCAAAATTGCTTCAGAAGGGATGCTGATTTTAAGAGAGCGATTAAACTCAATTTAAAGAGAAAAAAGAAATCCGTTTTAATCTTTAAAATCTATGGCTATCTTTTTATTTTGCCACAGATTAAAGGATTAAAATGATTAATAATTTGTGACGCAAAAAAAACAGACACGAATTGCACAAATTACACAGATTAATTCGCGCTAATTTGTGAAATACGTAGTAAAAAGAGCAAGATGGTCAAAAAACACGTTATAAAAACTATCTGTTTACCAAGAGCATAAAAGGGTTCGATAGAATTAAAGAATTAGATAATCCGGTGAATCTTTTAATCTGTGGCAAAAAAATAATTCGTGGCAATTTGTGTAATTCGTGGCAAAAAGATCCTAATAATCAAAAAACACGAAATAAAGACACGACAACTTTTAGATTTGATCCCACAATTGCCCCTTTTGATTACTTTTTATCCCCAAATTCTGTTTATATTTGCTCCTTTCGAACAAACAACATAACAATGACTACTTTAAACGAATTGAATGCTATATCACCAATTGATGGAAGATATAGAAATAAAACCCTTTCATTAGCGCCTTTTTTCTCAGAAGAAGCTTTAATCAAATATCGCGTATTAGTTGAAGTTGAGTACTTTATCGCCTTGTGCGAAGTGCCTTTGCCACAACTAAAAGACGTGAATTCTAATTTATTTGACAGCTTACGTGACATTTACAAAAACTTTTCTACTGAAGATGCTCTTTGGATCAAAGAAACAGAAAAAGTAACCAATCACGATGTAAAAGCAGTAGAGTATTTTATTAAAGATGCTTTCGAAAAGTTAGGTTTATCGCAATACAAAGAGTTTATTCACTTCGGACTAACATCACAGGATATTAACAATACTGCTATTCCGCTTTCTACAAAAGACGCTTTTGAGCAGGTTTATATGCCTTCCTTGATCACTTTAATTTCTAAATTAAAAGAATTAAGTGTTGAATGGGCAAACATCCCGATGTTGGCGCGTACACACGGACAACCGGCTTCTCCTACCCGTTTAGGAAAAGAAATCCTGGTTTTCGTAGAGCGTTTAGAAGAGCAAATGCGTTTGTTGTTTAATATTCCTTTTGCTGCTAAATTTGGCGGAGCAACCGGAAATTACAATGCCCACCACGTAGCTTATCCACAAATCGACTGGAAACAGTTTGGAAATAAATTTGTTGAAACAGATCTTGGCTTACACCATTCTTTTCCAACAACTCAAATTGAACATTACGATCACTTTGCAGCCTTTTTTGATGCTTTAAAAAGAATCAACACTATCGTAATCGATTTAGATCGTGATATCTGGACGTATGTTTCGATGGATTATTTCAAACAAAAAATCAAAGCAGGTGAAATTGGATCATCCGCTATGCCACATAAAGTAAATCCGATTGATTTTGAAAATTCGGAAGGAAACTTAGGAATGGCAAATGCTATTTTTGAACATTTAGCTGCTAAATTGCCGGTTTCAAGACTTCAACGTGATTTAACAGACAGTACTGTTTTACGTAATATCGGAGTTCCAATCGGACACACCATTATTGCTTTTGAAGCTTCTTTGAAAGGTTTAAACAAATTACTTTTAAACGAGGCAAAATTTGCTGAAGATTTAGAAAAAAACTGGGCAGTTGTGGCTGAGGCAATCCAAACGATTTTACGTCGTGAAGCTTATCCAAATCCTTACGAAGCGCTAAAAGGTTTAACAAGAACCAATGAAGCAATTGATAAAAAGGCTATTCATAATTTTATTGCCACTTTAGAAGTTTCTGATGCAGTTAGAGCAGAATTAATGCAAATAACACCTGCTAATTACACAGGAATTTAAAGAAAACCTAAAATATTTTACCAAAAAAAGCTATCTTTAACGGTAGCTTTTTTTATTTAATCCGATTGGAAGTTAGCCCAGATTATTTCACTTAATTTTTATTTTATAAAAGTTGAGTGATTTTCATTTAAAATAAAAAGCTTTGTGCAAAAAACTACATTTTTTTCACAAAAGTTTGAAATGGAAAACTGGATTAAACTCCTGAAAAAACATTCCCTATATGATTGCCATAAACGCCGCAGCAGCAACTACACACCACTTACAACCTTTAATCAGCGACTTGGGATTAATCCTGATCACCGCCGGAATTGCTGTGCTCCTTTTTAAAAAAATGAAACAGCCCCTTGTTCTGGGCTATTTAATTGCAGGTTTTTTGGCAGGAAATCATTTTGATTTTTTCCCTTCGATTACAGAGATGAAAAGTGTTGAGGTCTGGGCTGAGATTGGTGTAATTATTCTCCTTTTTAGTCTCGGACTCGAATTTAGTTTCAAGAAATTAATGAAAGTTGGCGGTACCGCATCGATTACGGCTATTACTCAGATTATCACTATGGTCATCATGGGGTATCTCGTCGGGCAATGGATGGGTTGGTCCCAGATGGACAGTATTTTCCTCGGAGTAATTTTATCGATTTCGTCAACGACCATTATCCTGAAAACTTTTGATGAACTGGGTGTAAAAGCGCAAAAATTTGCCGGAATTGTTATTGGTTCCCTGATTGTACAGGATCTCGTAGCTATTTTAATGATGGTTTTACTTTCAACAATTGCTGTCAGTCAGCAATTTTCGGGTAGCGAATTGATGATGTCTGTTCTAAAATTAGTTTTCTTTCTGACCGCTTGGTTTGTCGGTGGTATCTTTTTTATTCCGACACTTCTAAAAAAAGCCAAACATTTACTGACAGACGAAATGTTACTTATTATCTCCCTAGCTTTATGTTTGATGATGGTAAGTTTTGCAGCAAATGTAGGTTTCTCTCCGGCATTAGGTGCCTTTATAATGGGTTCAATTATTGCCGAAACTACACAGGCTGAGCATATCGAACATTTAATAAAACCCGTAAAAGACTTATTTGGGGCGATCTTTTTTGTATCGGTCGGAATGTTAATCGATCCTAAAATGCTTTACGAACATGCTGTTCCCGTAGCGATATTAACGATTTTAACAATCGTAGGACAATCAGTAAGTTCTACTATTGGTGCTTTATTGGCCGGTCAGCCCTTAAAACAGTCCGTACAAACCGGAATGAGTTTGTCGCAAATTGGGGAGTTCTCCTTTATTATTGCCACACTCGGGATGACGCTAAATGTCACAAGCTCCTTTTTATATCCAATCGTGGTAGCGGTTTCTGCTGTTACTACTTTTACGACTCCGTTTATGGTAAAATACGCAGTTCCTTTTTCGGAACTTTTAGAACGTAAACTTCCCAAAAAATGGGTCAAAAACATCAACCGTTATAGTGTCAACGCACAAGCTATAAAATCGGTCAGCACTTGGCAAAAAGTACTTCATGCCTATATTATTCAAATTATACTGCATACGATTATCATTGTAGCTGTAATTCTATCGTCGTCAAAATTTATAGCGCCACTAGTAGCCGATACGCGATTTGGAAACACTTTAGCTGCCCTTATCACTTTGGTCGTAATTGCTCCGTTTTTATGGGCACTTTCTTTGCGACGTGTGGCAGTAGAAGAAGTTGAAGAGTTATGGGCAGAACGCAAATACAGAGGGGCTCTTTTGATGTTGATTTTAATCAGAATGAGTCTTGGTTTGTTCTTTGTCGGATTTCTGTTGAATATCTTCTTTTCGCCCCTAATCGCTTTTATTGCCTTGATTATTGCTATTGGAGCGTATCAGATATTCCCTAAAAAGTTAAACGAACAATATCATAAAATCGAAAATCACTTTTTGAAGAATTTAAACGATCGCGAAAACAAAAAAATCGACAGAAGATATGCCAACTTAATGCCTTGGGACGGACATATGTCGTTTTTTGACATTGGAAAAGAATCCAATTTAGTGGGTAAAACACTCGAAGAATTAAGAATTCGGGAGCAATTAGGAATCAACATTGCGTATATAAAACGTGGCGATGTAACCATTCCAATTCCAACCAAAAATGAACGTTTATTCCCAAGTGATGAAATTTGTGTCATCGGTACCGATGCCCAGGTTACTGAGTTTGCCCAATATCTGAATCAAAATGAGGTAGAAGCTCCTAAAAAAGCAGAAGAAACAGATATTGTATTACGCCAACTGGAAGTTTCACAAGACGAATTTATACAAAAAAGCATTGGACAATTCCGAGTAAAAACCAACGGTCTGGTAGTTGGTATAGAACGAAACGGAAACAGAATCCTAAATCCCGAATCCCAATTAATCTTAGAAAAAAATGATATTCTTTGGGTAGTTGGAGACAAAAAAAGAATGTCGGATCTGTTGAAATCCTAAGGTTCTGAGCTACTAAGGCTCTAAGTGGCTAAGTATAATACTTTAAAAAAAAGAAAGCCCTTAAATCTCTAAAACTTTATTTTAGGGACTTAAGGGCTTAATAAATTACTAGTTAAATTCACCCGGCAAAAAACTCCTATCTTAGAAACTTAGTACCTCAGAACCTCAGCAACTTTATTTATTCGGTTGCGGAGTCATACGTAAATAAGGTTTTATAGGTGTGTGTCCTTTTGGGAACTTTGCAGGGATATCGCTGTCCGGAACTGCCGGAGTAATAACCACATCTTCTCCATCTTTCCAATTTGCCGGAGTTGCTACACTATAATTTGCTGTTAATTGCAAGCTATCAATAACACGTAGCAATTCGTCAAAATTTCTTCCTGTTGATGCAGGATAAGTCAACGTCAATTTTATTTTTTTATCAGCACCAATTACAAATACCGAACGCACTGTAAATTTATCACTGGCGTTTGGATGAAGCATATCATATAACGTTGCTATTTTTTTATCTTCGTCTGCAATGATCGGAAAATTAACCGTTGTATTTTGAGTCTCGTTGATGTCTTTTATCCACTCCAAATGAGATTCTAAACCATCTACACTCAAAGCGATAACTTTTGTATTTCTTTTTGTAAATTCCGGAAGATAATTAGCAACTGTTCCTAGTTCAGTTGTACAAACCGGAGTAAAATCGGATGGATGCGAAAATAAAACACCCCAGGAATCTCCAAGCCACTCATGAAAATGAATTGGTCCTTCGGTTGTTTCAGCCTGAAAATCGGGAGCTATATCGCCTAATCGTAATGTTGACATAATTGTACTTTTTTTAGTTCCTCTAAAATTACTCAAAAAAAGAACAAAGAAAACATTGATTTTCACAAAAAAAGTTAAAAAACGCCCCTACTTTTTCGTTTGAATGTTCGGTAAAAAGTAAGCCAAAACTCCAATTAAAGGCAAATAGGAACTTATCGTATAGACATATTCGATACTTGTTTTATCTGCAATATAGCCCAAAATAGCCGATCCTAAACCACCCATTCCAAAAGCAAAACCAAAGAACAAACCAGAAATCATTCCGACTTTTCCGGGTTTCAATTCCTGAGCATAAACTAAGATTGCCGAAAATGCAGAAGCGATAACAATTCCGATAATAACGGCCAAAACTCCTGTCCAGAACAAATTAGCATAAGGCAAAAGCAAGGTAAATGGCGCCGCTCCTAAAATAGAAAACCAAATAATATATTTTCTTCCAAAATGATCCCCTAATGGACCACCTATTAAAGTTCCTGCCGCAACAGAAGCTAAGAAAATAAACAGATAGTACTGCGATTCCTGAATGTCTAAAGAAAATTTACTCATTAAATAAAAAGTAAAATAACTGGACATACTTGCCATGTAAAAGAACTTAGAGAATATTAACAACAATAAAACAATAATCGAAATAGTGATTTTTCTATTGGATAATGGAACTGTTTCCTCTAAACCTGTCTTTTTTGCAGCTCTCAAACTCATATGATTTTCATACCAAAGTGCAATTCTCGACAGAATCATGATTCCTAAAACTCCTGCTATTACAAACCAAATCACATACGATTGTCCATAAGGAGCAACTACCAAGGCAACCAACAAAGGTCCGATGGCACTACCGGCATTTCCTCCCAACTGAAAAATTGATTGCGCCAGACCACGCTTCCCTCCTGATCCTAAAAAAGCAACACGAGAAGCTTCGGGATGGAAAATAGAAGAACCAACTCCTACCAAGGCCACCGAAGTCAAGATCATCCAAAAGGACGTTGAGATAGACAATAAGCCTAATCCAAGAATAGTAAAAAGCATTGCAGCCACTAGTGAGTATGGTTTTGGCTTTTTATCGGTATAAAATCCAACAAAAGGCTGTAACAAAGAAGCGGTTAACTGAAAAACAAACGTAATTAATCCGATCTGTGTAAAACTCAGATTGAAGTTTTCTTTTAAAATCGGATAAGTAGATGGAATTACAGATTGCATTAGATCATTCAGTAAATGGGCAAATGCAATGGAGAATAATACCGAATAAACGGTTTTTTGAGCTAAAGCACTACTATCAATTGTAGCAGTCTGAGTAGATGAATTCATATTATGGTAACAAAAAAATTATATATAACTAACTATAAAATACCAGATGGTAAGGGTGATGAAGGAAATCGGTATTCCAAAACCAATCATCATGCTGCTGAGCTTCGGTTTTAATCCGTAAGTCGAGGCCAAAATTGCACCGGTTATCATGGGTGCCATTGCCATTTCCATAAGGGTAATTTTGATCGCTTCTGAATGTTGTTTTAAAATAAAAACATACAAAACCAGAATGATAAAAGGAGCCAGAATAAGTTTGTAAAAAAGTCCTAATTGCAAGAATTTCCAATGTCGGCTTCTACGGTCAAACGTAAGTTGCAACCCTACAGAAAGCAAGGCTAAAGGAGTTACAAAACTTCCAATCTTCAACAAAATGGCTTGCAGGCTTTCGTCAAACTCCACTTGAAAAACATTCAGCAGACAGGCGACAACAAACGTAATAAATGGAGGAAAAAGAACAACCTTCTTTAAAATCCCTAATGCATCAGGACTTCCTTTTGAATAAAAAGCAGCCACAAAAATCCCTAAAGTCGAAACCACCACAAAAGTTCCTGGCTGATCAACAAGAACGGCGGTTTCCAAACCTTTTTTTCCAAATAAAGCCTCAATAATCGGATAGCCAAGAAAGGAACTGTTACTTAATCCTGCCGTCAGAATCAAACAACCGATCAATTTATTAGACCAGCCTAACTTTTTTCCCAAAAAATGAAAAAACACAAAGGCAAGTATAAAACTAATCCATCCAGATCCTATCGGAAACAGTAAATCAGCATTCCATTTAATTTTCGGTATGTGATACAAGGTAATGGCCGGCAGACAAACGTAAATGACTATTTTATTCAAAAGCTTATAAACAGAAGTCGGAAACTGCTTTACTCTTTGTAAAAGCAAACCCAAAGTCAAAAAGAAGAATATTAGAATAAAATTGTTCATAGTGCAGAATGATTGCAAAAATAAGGTTTTATAAAACATTGAATACTATTAATTTTCAGTTAAAACTTTTTTTTATTGAATAAAACCTCATACATTTGTAACATATTTTATTACAGTATGATTTCAGGTAAGTTTGCCATAACGATTCACATTTTAACTTTACTCACTAAATTCCCAAATGATTATTTGTCTTCCGAATTTATTGCAGGAAGCATTAACCTTAATCCGGTTTTGGTTAGAAAGGAAATTGCGAATCTAAAAGCGCATCATATTGTAGAAAGTAAAGAAGGCAAAAACGGCGGTACAAAATTGTCTAAAGCGGCTTCGAATATTACTTTGAAAGAAGTATTTGAAATGACGCTGGACACAATCAATTTAGGTTATGCGAAAAATCAGCCTAATCCCGATTGTCCGGTTGGAAAAAAAATCAACCAAAATTTAGCCGAATTATATGCCGAAATGAATGAAAAAGTTAGTCTGCAACTGAGTGGTATCACCTTAGAAGATTTTTCGAATCAGTTCTAAAACTTTTTTTTACACAAAACTGTAACATTTTTTATTACTAATAAAACAGATATATTATGAAAATTGCAATCATTGGAGCTACCGGATTTGTTGGTTCCGCTATTTTAAACGAACTGGCTTCACGAAATCATGAAATTACAGCCATTGCCAGAACTCCAAAAGAAACTCCAAATGTAAATTGGGTTGCTGCGGATATTTTTAACACGGCTGCATTGGCTGATGCCTTAAAAGGAAATGACCTTGTAATCAGCGCGTACAACTCCGGTTGGACCAACCCAAATATTTACGATGATTTTATTGCCGGTTCAAAAGCCATCCAGGGCGCAGTAAAAAAATCGGGAGTAAAACGTTTTATTACTATTGGCGGAGCCGGAAGTTTATTTGTAGCTCCCAATCTACAAGCAGTGGACACTCCAGATTTCCCAAAAGAATACCATGCAGGTGCAACTGCTGCAAGGGATTACTTAAACCTCATCAAAGAAGAAAAAGAATTGGATTGGGCCTTTTTCAGCCCTGCTTTTGAAATGCACCAAGGTATTACAACAGGAAGAACAGGTAACTACCGTTTAGGACTCGAAAATCCAGTTTTTAATGACGAACAAAGAAGTATCTTATCGGTACAAGATTTAGCGGTTGTTATTGCTGATGAAGCAGAAACTCCAAAACATCATCAAGTGCGTTTTACAGCGGCATATTGATTTTTTTTTAAGTTGCTGAGGAACTAAGATTCTAAGGTTCTGAGTTTTTCTTATAGCCACGAATTACACTAATTTTCGCTAATTTTTTTTCTCACTTACAGCAAAAAACGATTCGTGAAAATTCGTGTAATTCGTGTTAACCAAACTCAACAGTTTCAAAAGCTAAATCGCCTTTTGAAACTGTTTTTGTTTACTGAGTCGCTAAGTTTCTATTTTTTATAATCATGAATTTTTACAAGTTTTTCGTTCTCACCATACAGCAAAAAAAAAAAATCGTAAAAATTCGTGTAATTCGTCTTAACCAAACTCAACAGTTTCAAAAGCTAAATCGCCTTTTGAAACTGTTTTTGTTTACTGAGTCGCTAAATTTCTATTTTTTTAGTCATGAATTTTCACAAGTTTTTCGTTCTCAACATAAAGCAAAAAAACAATCCGTGAAAATTCGTGTAATTCGTGTTAACCAACCACAACAGTTTCAAAAGCTAAATTGCCTTTTGAAACTGTTTTTGTTTTCTGTACTTTTACACTACCAAAAAGAATGTTTTGTCGAGTTCAAAAAAACAAGTTAGCAGTCTGCAAGAAAAAGCCGGAATTTCACCTCCTGAAATTACCAGCATTTCTGCTATTAATCAGATTCAGAAAAACAGAAAAAAACAACCTTCTGCCGAAGAATTGATTGATGGAATTCTTAACGCCAACAGAACTTCCTTAAGTCGGGGTATTACTTTGGTTGAAAGTACCAATCCCGAACATGCCGAAAAAGCAAATGAAGTTATCAAAGGTTGTCTTCCTTATGCCAATAAATCGATCCGAATAGGGATCACAGGGGTTCCCGGTGTTGGAAAAAGTACTTTCATCGAAACCTTTGGAACTTTTTTGACTGGCTTAGGTAAAAACGTAGCGGTTTTGGCCGTTGATCCCAGCAGCTCTCTTTCTCACGGTAGTATTCTAGGCGACAAGACCCGAATGGAAGAACTGGTAAAAAATGAAAATGCTTTTATAAGACCCAGCGCATCAGGAGATACTTTAGGCGGAGTGGCCCGAAAAACAAGGGAAACAATTATACTTTGTGAAGCCGCTGGCTTTGATACTATATTAATCGAAACAGTTGGTGTCGGACAAAGCGAAACTGCTGTCCACAGCATGGTTGACTTTTTTCTTTTATTAAAAATCTCCGGTGCTGGCGACGAACTACAAGGGATAAAACGTGGTATTATGGAAATGGCGGATGCTATTGTCATCAATAAAGCTGATGGTGATAACATCAAAAAAGCTACTCAGGCCAAATTGGAATTTAATCGGGCTTTGCATTTATTTCCACCAAAAAAATCAACCTGGCAACCCAAAGTAACTACCTGCAGTGCCATTACCCACGAAGGAATTTCGGAAATCTGGGAGACCATTTCCAGTTACTTCGAAATGACAACCAATACGGGCTATTTTCACGAAAAACGAAAAGATCAGAATCATTTTTGGATGATGGAAACCATCAACGAACAACTCCGATTGAACTTCTACAACCAACCGGAAATAATTTCACAACTGGAACAAAACAAAAAAGCAGTGCAAAATGATGAATTATCACCTTTTGCAGCTGCTCAGAATTTGTTAGCGTTGTATTTTGGAAAAGATACTAAGTAACGAAGTTGCTAAGATTCTAAGTTTCTAAGAAAATCAAACTTAGAATCTCAGTAACTCAGAACCTCAGCCACTTAAAAATTATTTTTTTCGAAGCTTATACTTATTCTCCTTATATAAATTTCCTGCTGTAATAACGTGTGCCAAAGCATCTTTGGCTAATTCTTCGTTTAGTTTTACAGGAACTAAAGTTGTATCATTTTTGATCTCAAATTGTAGAGGCTTTAAATTGGGCTGCATGATTACAACCTGATTCTCTACTCTGAATGCATTGATATCATTAAACTGCATGATGGATCTTCCCTGAACTTTAGCATCGAGTTTATTTAAATTTCTACCTACCATTGGTGTCTCAAACGGAATTCCTAAATACCCTAACAAAGTTGGAGGAATATCGATCTGACTTGCCAATTTACTGTAAACACTTCCTTTTTGTACTCCAGGCCCCATTATTAAAGCCGGAATATGAAATTTATTGATCGGTACTAAATTCTTTCCGTAAGTTCTTGTATTATGATCTGCGATGACAATAAAAATGGTGTTTTTAAAATACGCTTCTTTTTTAGCCATTTCAAAGAATTTTCCAATTGAAAAATCCGCATACTTCATGGCGTTATTTACCGTTGCCGGTTTTTGATCGTAAGGTTTAATTCTTCCGGCCGGATACTCAAAAGGCTCGTGATTGGAAGTCGAAAACATTAAAGAAAAGAACGGTTTATCGCCTTTAGCTTTAAAATAATTGTTTGCTTTTGTTACCAGATCTTCATCTGAATATCCCCAAGTTCCTTTGAACGCATATTTGTTTCCATCCGATTCAAAGTCTGCCTGATCTACAATGTCCTGAAAACCATTTCCGTTGAAAAACGAAGCCATATTATCAAAATTCGCCATTCCACCATAAATAAAACTGGTATCGTAACCTTTTTGTTTTAAGGCATCAGCCAATGTAAAAAAGCCTTGTTGAGAATTTCCTAATTTCACCACACTTTCAGATGGTGATGGTAAAAATCCTGTTACAACTGCTTCGATACCACGAACACTACGAGTTCCTGTACAATACAAATTGGTAAACAATAATCCCTCTTTTGCTAATTTATCAAATTCCGGTGTCAAAGGTTTTCCTCCTAAGATTCCAACGTATTCTGCGCCTAAACTTTCTTGTAGAAAAATAACCAGATTATACGGTTTTGCTACAGCAGTATCCGGTTGTTGCACATGCAGAAACGGAATTTCAGCATCAGTAAAATCTGTTGGTCCGGCAATCATGTATTTTTTCACACGGGCAATAGCTTCTGCTTCCTCCATTTTGCCGTACATTTTGGTGTTCCCTTCATTTTTAATCGAATAGGCCGCAAAAGCAACGGTATAAAAAGAATTCAACCCCAAAGTATTGGTTAATTGATCGGTAGAAAATACTGCATTACTGGCATTGATTGGTCGTTTTGAAGTCAAACTGGAACGTGCTCCAAAAAACAATAAAAAAGCTACTAACGGAAAAAGCATCAGTTTGAATTTATACTCAGTATTGGTGGTGTGAAAGAAACGTTTTCCTTTTTTGAAAGCAAAATAAAGTACCACTCCCAAAATTAAAAACGTAACGATAATAGACGTCAGATAACTTTTCAACAACATTCCCACCACTTCTTTTGGGTAGATCAGATAGTCCAGAAAAATTTTATTAGGACGTGTGTCGTATTGTTTTACAAAATCGGGCGTTGCTAATTCTACGAAAAGAATTAAAAACAGGAACAAAAAACTATAAATCACCAAAAAGTTATTTGTGAATTTTATCCATTTAGCGGGCAAAAATGTAATTAAAACAGCCGGAAGAAAAGACAAATAACACAATAATATTAAATCCATTCGCAGACCGATTGGGAAAATATACCAGAAATTTGGCGTTTCGACCACTCTGTCTTTAAAGATAAAAAATAAAAATAGTCGGCTTAAAGTACTAATTAGCAATCCGATTGCTATAAAATTAAAAACGGGTTTTAAAAAACTTATTTTTTTCATTAAAGATAATTTAAGGTGAAATTTTTGGGTAGACGCACCGTAGAGACGCACTGCTGTGCGTCTCTACCAATGTGTGTGTGTCTATTCTTCGTAACGATTTATTTCTCGGTCGTAAAAGTCGTTGGCCAAAACAATCAAACCTTCCATTTCGGCATTTAATTCTGCTTCATCAAGGTCTTCGGCTTCTTCCATAAACTCCACCTCATCATCTTTTAAATTGATTATAAATCTTGGATAATCAAGGTGAATGATAAAAATATCATCCGGGAAATCAGTATTGTCTCCGAGTAAAAATTTAGGTAATTCCATATTATTTATTTTATTTTTTTAGTCTTTGTAGTAATCTATCAAACCGATTATTAGTTTGCCACAGATTACACGGATTAAAAAGATTTTAAAAATAATCCTTTGAATCCGCGTAATCTGTGGCATTATTTATTTTTAAGTTTCAAATTTAGTTATTTGCAACTGAATTATTAATTAATTTTTTGGTTAAGTAATGAAAACGTATGTACAGGAATACGGCTGCTGTGGTTAAACCTGCCAAAAGTCCGATCCAAACCCCCTGTGCTTTCCAGGGCGTGTATTCTGCCAAATAATACGAAATCGGGAAACCAATTACCCAATACGCCACAAACGTAATGTACATAGGTATTTTCACATCTTGTAAACCACGTAAAGCTCCTAAAACAACCACCTGAATTCCGTCAGAAATTTGAAAAACGGCTGCAATTAAAAGCAATTTCGAAGCAATACTTATCACTTCGTTGTTATCCAGCAATTGTCCTCCATTTTCCATATTCAAAAAGAGATGAGGCAAATAATTATGAAAAACAACAAACAGAATAGCAAAGAAAGTTTCTAATATAATGGCCAGCAAAAATATAGAACGGGCCACAACCACTAATTTTTTAAAATCATTTAATCCTCTTTGGTTACTAACTCTAATCATCGAGGTTACGCTTAATCCCATAGCAAACATAAAAGTCAAAGAAGAGAGACTCAATGCAACCTGATTTGCTGCCTGACTTGTTTTACCGATATTACCGCAAAGCCAGATCGAAGCTGTAAACAAGACGACTTCAAAAAGCATTTGCATAGCCGAAGGAAAACCAATACTTACGATCTTTTTTATGGTTTCTTTTTTAATTTCATTAAAGCTAAAACCATTAAAAAAACGCTTTAGATCGTTTCTTCTCGAGAGCATGATATGCATAAACATCACCAAAAAGATTCTGGAAATTACGGTTCCGAGTGCTGCTCCAATAATTCCCATTTTAGGAAAAATCCAGATACCGTAGATCAAGAGATAATTTATCCCTACGTGCAGGACATTAGCCATAACCATCGCATACATCGAATATTTGGTCATCGACATTCCATCCGCAAATTGTTTGTATCCCTGATACATAATTAAAGGAATCAATGAAAACGCCACCCAATCCAGATACGGTTTTGCAAGTACAATTACTTCCGCTGGCTGATCTAACATTTCCATTATTGGTTTTGCTAAAACAATCACACCGAACATCACCAATCCTAAAATAGTACACAAAAATAGACCGTGATGAAATGCAGAACGAATTTTGGTATCATTTTGCTCCGCATCACCTTCTGCAACAATTGGGGTTATTGCGGTCGAAAATCCAATTCCTAATGACATTGCAACAAAGATCATACTGTTTCCCAACGAAACTGCCGCCAGCTCTGTACTACCTAATTTCCCAACCATAATATTATCGACGATACCTATTAAAGTATGTCCAACCATTCCCAAAATAATTGGGTAGGCTAATCTAAAATTATAAGAGAACTCTTTTGTGTATTGTTTTATATTCAATTTTAATGTTTTTAAGTGAACAAAGATACTCAGAAGCTTTGAATTCTCTCCTATTATCAGAAATATAAGCCAATGTTAAGAATATCCTTAATAACGCTAAGATTATATAACAATTCCTGCGAATTGTATAACAACCTCCGAGCGGTTAGAATCTACTTTTACCTTATTAATAATTCAAAAAAAAGGATCATGAAAAAATCTGAAAATCTAAAAATGTTATGCGTAGCGGTTATGGCATTTTTATTCGCCAATACAACTTTTGCCCAAGAGACTGAAGCAGTTAAAAACGAGGGTGAAATCAAAACTTACAAGCCAGGTTTTAGATTAGGTTTTGGTTTAAACGGTGGTCTCCCGACAGACAATGCTTACGATTGGTCACTTGGAGGAGATGTGCGTTTGCAATATGATTTATCTAAAAGAACTTCACTAACCCTGACTACAGGTTTTACAAATTTATTTATCGGAGATGATGTAAAAGACCTTGGATTTATTCCTGCAAAAGCGGGTTTTAAAGCCTTTATCTGGGAGGATCAATTTTATGTATTAGGAGAAGTTGGTGCTGGTTTTGCGGTAACAAACGGATACAACGACACCACTTTTTTATGGGCTCCGGGAATCGGTTATGCCAACAAATACATTGACATCAGTGTACGATACGAAGATTACAACAAATTCAAAACCAATCAGGTGGCGCTTCGTTTAGCGTACGGTTTCGATTTGTAAAAATACATTCATTATTGATCCGTTGGGTGTAATTAGATAAAGGATTATTTAACACATAGAAACATAGACTTTTAATTCACAATTTGAGATGCTTCAAGAAAATCATATTTTTTTCACATAGTCTCAAGTAATTTATTTCAAGTAAAACGTCTTTTTAGGCCCTGTTAGCTATGTCTCTATGTGTTAAAATTAATTGCACCGAACGGATTCATTATTATTCTTTTGTTTTTGGTAAAACCCGGCAGTTTCTCATGGACTGTCGGGTTTGTAATTTTATTACGCTCCCAATTCCTTTTTGTACATTTCAAAATTGGCTCTTATTTTATCGTCTAGTTCGGGTTCTTTGATATCGGTGTGTTTTTGCATTTCTTCCCAAATAATTTTGGCTACAATGTAACGGGCCATTTCTTTATCGTCTGCCGGAACAATATACCAGGGCGCGTGCTCTGTTGAAGTCTTATTTATTGCTTCTTCATAATATTTCTGATATTCATCCCAACGCTCCCGTTCTTTCAAATCAGCAGGAGAAAATTTCCAGTGGTGTCTTTCTTCCTCCAAACGACGCAGTAAACGCTGGCGCTGTTCTTCTTTACTCAAATGCAGAAAAAACTTTAATACGATCGTTCCGTTTTGTGCAATGTGTTTTTCGAAATTCGTAATCTGTTCCATCCTATTTTCCCAAAAATCGGGTGTAATATCATCAATCGTATTAATTCCGGGTAAATTCTCTCCTAAAATATATTCCGGATGCACTCGTGTTACCAAAACATTCTCGTAATGGGTTCTGTTGAAAATTGCAAACTTTCCTTTTTCAGGTAGTGCGATATAATGTCTCCACAAATAATCATGCTCTAATTCAGCCGAAGTAGGCGTTTTAAAACTATGCACCACTACGCCACGCGGATTAAATTCTTTAAAAACCTCGCGGATCAAACTGTCCTTTCCCGAAGTATCCATTCCCTGCAGGCAAATCAGAACACCGTATTTGTTGTGGGCATACATCACATCCTGCAAATTGCTCAATTTTGCCTGAACCTTATCGAGCTTATGCTCCTTTTCATCCTCATCTGCTTTTATGTCCAACAAAGTCGGAATATGCTTTAAACTTATTTTTTTTACAACTTTAAAATTATTCGGATCTATAGATTTCATACTATCAGTTTTATCATATAAGTAAATATACTACTTTTACGAAGCATATTTTTGCTATTTATGGTAATACTTTTTCAATAGGTTATTTTCATTTTTAGCACGGTTAAACTTTAGTTTTCAAAACAACATTCATGGAAAAATTCACACTGGAAATATTATTTCAAATCATCGGAATCGGGTCTGCTTCGGGATTATTCTTCAATAACAATTCTCTTTATGTTATTGGTGATAACAGTGGATTCTTGTACGAATACAACATGCAGAATCAGCAATTAAATCAACATGCTTTAATCGATAATCCGACGCAAAACATTCCAAAAAATATAAAACCGGATTTCGAATCGATCACCAATCACAATGATACTTTATATGTATTTGGTTCGGGCTCTACCGAAAAACGAAATAAAATGATCTCGTTTGATCTCAAAACGAAAACCATTCTTCAGAAAAACAATCTGGTTGATTTATACGGCTTAATGCAAAGTTTTGGCGAAATAAAACCGGAAGACTTCAATCTGGAAGGGGCTATTTTCGATGGAGAAAACTGGTATTTATTCAATCGTGGTAATGGAATTTCAAACAAAAACACCATTTTTACGATCCATGCGAAAAACCTGGGCGAAGAATTTGCTTTGGTCGCTGTCAATTATAAACTGCCCAAAATAAAAGGAGTTCGTTCCAGTTTTACAGATGCGATTTTAGTCGAAGATAAAATTTATTTTCTCTCTACTGCCGAAGACACCAAATCGACTTACGACGACGGAGAAATCCTCGGAAGCTTTATCGGACGCATCGATCTTAAAACTATGAAAATCGACTTCACGCAGAAAATAACGTCAACTAATAAATTTGAAGGCCTGACCTTCTACCAAAAAGCAAACGGTAAAATCGAGTTTTTACTGTGCGAAGACAATGACACCGAAGTTCTGGAAACGAAAATCTTTAAACTTAGTTTGCCTCTAAAAAACTAGTTTTCTTGTGAGGTAAAAGTACAGAGGGGAAAAGAAACAAAGGCCCAGAGCTTTCCTATCCGGTCGCACAAAAACAATCCGTGAAAATTCGCGAAATTCGTGGCAAAAAAATAAAAAATAATTCACTCCCAATCCAGTATCGGATTGCACTTTTTAAAATAATGAAACAAACCATCAAAAGCTTACTTATCTTCTTGCTCTTTCTTAGTACTTCAATTTATGCACAAGATCGGGAATGTATCATTTTTTTTCACGAAGGAGATTCTATTGAAGGTGTTGGCCAAATTAAAAATAATAAAGTAAAATTTAAAATTACTCCCGACAGCAAGGCTGATTCCTGGGATTTCGAGACTATTTCCAAAATTAAATTCGTTGGACTTGATTTTGTGGAAACCTATGAATATGTAAAAATAAATTCGTCTGACAAACCGAAACTACTGGAACTTGTTCTTGATGGAGAAGTCCATTTGTATCGAATGACAAAACTGCAATACTTTACAATGCCGGATTTAAAACCAACAGCCATAGCGAAAGGTGGTGTACGCTATTCGGAGACTACAGAACAATTTACGGAGCTTTACTATTTGAAACGAAAAAAAGAGCAATACCCAACTTATATCAATCTTGGAATTCTTTCTAATTGGAAAAAAACGGCTACTAATTACTTTTCCGATTGCGATATTCTTATTAGAAAAATAAAAGACAAGACGTTTAATTCTATTCAAATTAAAGAAATCGTCGAATATTACAACTACATTTGTTACGAGCAATAAGAGACATAAAATCAACTACTTACAACCAATCATAAATTATTTTTACTTTTTTTTAATAATCGTCCCAACCTTTTTATCTTTTTATCTCTCTTTAGTATAAAGACAACAATTGTGATAAACGAAACTCAAATTTCTAACTGTAAAAAAATGAACCGCGATGCACAGCGTCAGGTTTATGAGTATATGGCTCCAAAGCTGTATCGCCTCTGCAAGCGCTATCTAAAAAAGGAGGAAGAAATCGAAGAGGCTATGGCCGACGCTTTCTATACCATCTTTACAAAAATGGATCAGCTTAAAGAAGTTCATGCTTTTGAGGCCTGGGCCAGAAAAATAACAGTGAATCATTGTTTGGCAACCATCAGAAAACATACTAATTTCAATATGTATCTTGATGATGTCAAATTGCAATCTCAGCCTTTTACAGACGAAATCAATCACTTAGAAGAAGAAGATTTACTCAATTTATTAAACCATATTCCAGACGGCTGTAAAACGGTCTTTAACCTTTTTGTAATTGAAGGTTACGGACATAAAGAAATAGCCAGCATGCTAAACATTTCGGAAGGCACTTCCAAATCACAATTGAATGCCTCTAAAACCAAGCTAAAGGATTTAGTAAATAAGTTGTATTATCAAAAAGCAAAATAGTCATGGACAATCAAGATAAATTATTCGAAAAAATAAAACAAGCTTCGCATAACGCCGAAAGCAAAGATTTTCCGGCAATGGAAAAAGTCTGGTCGCGTGTTGAAGAGAAGCTTGACAAAAAAGAAGCTAAAAAAACAATCGCGTTATGGAAAAAGATTGCAATTGCTGCTTCTCTTTTACTCGTGATTTCTTTAGGATCTCAGTTTCTAAAAACAGACAACAGTCAAACTATTCAAAACACCAATAAAGTAGTCACAACCGAAACTAAAACAGAGCCTATTCAGAAACCAATTTTAGAAGAAAGTAAAGTCGCTGTATCAGAAAACTCAAAAATAGTTTCCCAAAAAGAGGCTGAAAAAATCATAGACAACCAAATTAAGCAACAAAAAGAGATTGTACAAAACGACATACAAAGTCCAAATCCTGCAGCGGTAATTGCTTATGAAACAGTAAAGGCTGAAGCTTCTGCTAAAGCTTACATTCCGCCTCCGGTAATGGCGCCCGCTTATGCAACAGAAGAAAGATCTTATCTAAAAGACAAAGCTCTTGCAGCTGAAGAATTATCAAAATCGGCAAAAAGCGAATCTTACCGAATTGCTGATGCTGAGGCGTCCCCGCAAATGGCTAAAAAAAGCGCTCCACTAGTCATCATGAACGGAAAAGCACTTTCTCACAATGACGATGTTAAAAGAGACAAAATGATGCAAGCCGAGCTTTCGAATCTGAGTCCTGAAAATGTAGAATCTTTGGTAGTACTAGCAGAACCTTTGTATATCATTGATGGAAACTACTATTCTGAAAATGATTTATTCGGAAAGAATCCGACAAGTCCTTACGCTCCTTTAAACAAACAGGAAATTAAAACCATCACCATCCTTCAGGATCTTGAAGCCACTTCAAAATATGGCGAAAAAGGAAAAAAAGGAGTCATAATCATCACTACCAAAACGGGGAAACCAGCTTCGCAGCACTAGTTAAAACCTAAAATTCAATCTTAAAATTTACTATCATGAAAAGTCTAAAACTTATTTCATCAGCCATTACTATGCTTATATGTTTCGTATCTATGGCGCAGGAAAGAACAATTAAAGGAACGGTTTCAGATAATAGTTCTGTCGCACTTCCGGGGGTTAGTGTCACCATTAAAAAAACAAAAACGGGTACTTCAACAGACTTTGACGGGAAATATTCTATTCGAGCTCAAAAAGGAGATATTCTTATTTTTAGTTATATCGGATTTAATACGGAAACCGTTGTTGTAAATGACAAAGACCTTATCAATGTAAAGATGAAAGAAGCTTCACAAAATCTAAATGAGGTTGTCGTTGTAGGATACGGAACAAGTAATTCCGAATATACAACTCAAAACTACACCCGCTCGGAAAGAAAAAAAGATAAAAAATCAGTTACCGAAATGCTTCAGGGGAGAACTTCTGGTTTGCAAGTTCAAACTAACACGCAATATGTCGCTCCTTCGAACATCAAAATTCATGGCTCCCAGTCTCTTCCATCACAAAATGAGCCTTTGTATGTTCTAGATGGAGTTCCTGTAAAATCGCAGCAAATAGCGAGAATAAATCCAAATGACATTCAGGACATGAAAGTCTTAAAAGAAACATCGGCTACTTCAATTTATGGAAGCAGAGCAGCAAACGGTGCTATCATAATTGCTACTAAAAACAACATTTACAAAAATCTTACGGAGCAGGAAATTAACAAAAAACTAAACATAACCGTTCCTGTTCAGCCAGAAGTAACTAATGAAGATTATGATACGTTTACAGAAAATGCATTCGAGAGCCCAAAAGCAGCGCCTTTGTCTACTTTCTCAATAGATTTTGATAATGCTTCTTATACGAATATCAGACGTTTTATAAACAATGGACAGGCGGTTCCAAAAGATGCCGTTCGTGTGGAGGAAATGATCAATTTCTTTAAATATACCTATCCGCAGCCAAAAGATAAAGATCCGTTTTCTATCAATACCGAGTTAAGCGAATCTCCATGGAATCCTGAAAACAAAATTCTAAGAATTGGTTTGCAAGGCAAAAATATTCCAACCGAAAATCTACCGGCATCAAATCTTGTTTTCTTAGTAGATGTTTCAGGTTCTATGAATAGCACTAATAAATTGCCTTTATTGAAACAATCTATGAAAATATTGGTAAACGAACTTCGCTCAAAAGACAAGGTAGCTATTGTAGTTTATGCCGGTGCAGCCGGATTGGTTTTACCTCCAACTTCTGGAGACGAAAAAGAAACTATTATTAAAGCGTTAGACCATCTTAGCGCCGGAGGAAGTACAGCCGGAGGTGCGGGAATTGAATTGGCTTATAAAGTTGCGGTCGAAAATTTTATTAAAGGCGGAAATAACAGAGTGGTCTTAGCAACAGACGGTGATTTTAATGTGGGCAGTTCATCTAACGCTGATATGGAAACTTTAATTGAACAAAAAAGAAAAACGGGTGTTTTCTTAACTTGTCTTGGTTACGGCATGGGAAATTACAAAGACAGCAAAATGGAAACACTGGCTGATAAAGGAAACGGAAACTATGCCTATATTGATAACATTCAGGAAGCGAATCGTTTTTTAAGCAAGGAATTTAAAGGTTCTATGTTTGCTATCGCGAAAGATGTAAAAATCCAGATTGAATTTAACCCCAAACAAGTTCAGGCGTATCGATTGATTGGGTATGAAAACAGAAAACTTCGCGCAGAAGATTTTAAAAATGACGCTATCGATGCCGGCGAACTAGGAAGTAATCATACAGTTACGGCTTTGTATGAAATTATTCCGGCCGGAGTTAAAAGTGATTATTTAAACCATCAGCCGGATGCCTTAAAATATACTCCCGTTGAAGAAAACACAACTAAATACAGCACGGAATTGGCGACGATAAAATTCCGTTACAAAAAACCCGACGGAGACAAAAGTATCGAAATGGTAGCTATAATTGAAAATAAAACCATCTCCCTAGAGAGCTCAAGTACCGATTTTAAATTCAGCACAGCCGTTGCCTGGTTCGGATTAAAATTGAGAGATTCAAAACTAATAACGAACAAATCTTCTGATGCTATTTTAAAATTGGCGAAACAAGGAGTAGCGAACGATACTGACGGATATAAAGCAGAATTTATTCGTCTTATTGAAGGAGCAAAGCTAGCTTATTAATAGCGGTTTTATTACATTTGGTCTCGCTTCAAAATTGAAGATTTCCATTTATAACCTAATTTTAAAAAATTAAAATGAACCCTATTTTAAACCAGAATTTATTTCTTGTAAAAGAGCATGTTGGGATGTTTAAAGCAGCTAACAATTACGACATTTACAATCCGGAAACCAATCAGATTGTTATGAATTGCCGTGAAAATAATCTTGGCTTTTTCACAAAAGTATTGCGTTTTACTGATTATAAAAGAATGACTCCTTTTAATGTTGAAATTACAACTGCCTCAGGAGAAAAATTAGTAACCGTGAGACGTGGCATCGCTGTTTTTCGTTCAACAGTAGAGGTTTTAGATGAAAAAGACCGTTTGATCGGAACTTTCAAACAAAAATTCTTTTCTTTTGGAGGCAGATTCGAAATTCTGGATAAAAACGAAAGACCATGTGCTACCCTTCAAGGAAAATGGACGGGTTGGGATTTTAAATTTTCGCATGAAAACAAACCATTGGCTCAGGTAAGTAAAAAATGGGCAGGATTGGGGAAAGAGTTTTTCACAAGTGCTGACAATTATGTCCTTCAAATCGAAGAAAGTGTAGCGTCAGACAGTCCACTTAGACAATTAATCCTTGGCGCGGTAATGTGCATTGATATGGTTCTTAAAGAATAACAAAGTTGTTAAACTTAGATTAAGAAAACGGCGGAGAGCATCATTTTAGTACGCAAATGAATTATTTTTGTATGACTAAAATGATGCTTTCTGCATTTCAAAAATACTATCATGACAGATTTAAAAAATAAAAATGCTCTTATTACCGGAGCTGGAAAAGGAATCGGAAAAGCCATTGCAATTGCTTTAGCCAAAGAAGGCGTAAATGTAATTTTAGTTGCTAGAACCCAATCTGATGTAGATCAATTAAGTACTGAAATCTCTGCTTTTGGTGTAAAAACTTTGGCATTGAGTGCTGACGTTTCGGACATTAATTCCATAAATACAGCGGTAGAAAAAGCTTTAGCTGAATTTAAAACTATCGATATTCTGATCAACAATGCCGGTATCGCCGCTTTTGGTAAATTCCTTGACTTAGAACCAGCAGCCTGGGAAAAAATCATTCAGGTGAATCTTATGGGAACGTACTACGCTACCCGTGCTGTTTTACCTAATATGATCGAAAGACAAACCGGAGATATTATTAACATCTCCTCTACAGCCGGATTAAACGGAAATGCTTTGACCAGTGCTTACAGCGCTTCTAAATTTGCTGTTTTAGGCCTAACAGATTCCTTGATGCAGGAAATGAGAAAACACAACATACGTGTTACCGCTCTAACGCCAAGTACCGTTGCAACCGACATGGCAAAAGACCTGAATCTGACGGATGGCAATCCTGAAAAAGTAATGCAATCGGAAGATATTGCAGAATTGATTATTGCTCAACTTAAATTAAACCGCAGAGTCTTTATTAAAAACAGCAGTATCTGGTCTACAAACCCTTAAACTTACAGTAAATTTCAAATTTTAAAATTCCAATTTTTCTTTGGATTGAATTTGTTTCTTTGAAATTTCAATCGCATTGATTGGAATTTGGAATTTTCGGATTTGGAATTTAAAAAAATAATATTATGGAACAGTATTTAAGACAATTAATTGCAATAGAATTTACCGATAAAAAAGAAATTTTTACCGGATTTCTTATCGATTATTCTGATGACTGGATTTTATTGAGAAATAATCCGGTTGATTACATCCTTGATGGTTTTGTGATTTTGAGAAACAAAAATATCGAAGCCGTTCACAGAGACCAGGATCTTGCTTTTACCGAAAAAGTAATCCGAATGAAGGGCCTGAAAACAAATGCCGAAGATATTATTCCGATTAGAGACCTTGCGGCTATCATAAACTTCTTAACGAATAAATACGAGATTTTTCAGATTTCAAAAAAATCAGCCAAATCTGCTTATTTAGGCAAACTAATCGAATTAACAGAAGAAGAACTCACCATCGACTTCTTAGACACAAGAGGTAAATTTGGAGGCGAATTGAGCTTTAATCCGCAAAAAATTAGAGTCATTGAGTTTGACACCGATTATATCAATTCCTTGAAATTAGTTGTCGCAGAAGATGTGAACTAATATTTTACTTTATAAAACAGAAAAGTCCTTTGTAATAAAGGACTTTTCTGTTTTACATTGTCATTTCGAGCGAAGTCGAGAAATCGCACAAGAGACTCCGTACAGTTTATCATCCAGAGGAACGAAGGATCTTCGTTTGCTGAACCGATACCGTTGAACTTCAATTTACGGAATTACTTGTGAAGATACTTCGTTCCTCTGTATCACAAAACTGCTGAAATAGAAACGGAATACCTGGTGTGATTTCTCGACTTCGCTCGAAATGACAGACCGTATGTAACACTCTTTAAACCAAAAACTATAAAGAAGTTATGAGATTTTCATTTTAAATTCAAAAAAATAAGAGTGATCGAGTTTGACACCGATTATATCAATTCCTTGAAATTAGTTGTCGCAGAAGATGTGAAGTAATATTTCGCTTTATAAAACAGAAAAGTTCTTTGTAATAAAGGACTTTTCTGTTTTACATTGTCATTTCGAGCGAAGTCGAGAAATCACACAAGAGACTTTATCATCCAGAGGAACGAAGGATCTTCGTTTGCTGAATCGATACCGTTGAAGTTCACTTTACGGAATTACTTGTGAAGATTCTTCGTTCCTCAGTATGACAAAATTGCGAAAAATAGAAATGGAATACCTGGTGTGATTTCTCGACTTCGCTCGAAATGACAGACTGTATGTAACACTCTCTAAACCAAAAACCATAAAGAAGTTATGAGATTTTCATTTTAAATTCAAAAAAATAAGAGTGATCGAGTTCGACACCGATTATATCAATTCCTTGAAATTAGTTGTCGCAGAAGATGTGAAGTAATATTTCGCTTTATAAAACAGAAAAGTCCTTTGTAATAAAGGACTTTTCTGTTTTACATTGTCATTTCGAGCGAAGTCGAGAAATCACACTAGAGACTCCGTACAGTTTGTCATCCTGAGGAACGAAGGATCTACGTTTGCTGAATCGATACTGTTGAACTTCACTTTACGGAATTACTTGTGAAGATACTTCGTTCCTCAGTATGACAAAATTGCGAAAAATAGAAATGGAATACCTGGTGTGATTTCTCGACTTCGCTCGAAATGACAGACTGTATGTAACTCTATTCTAAACTCTAATTATATAAAAGGCTCTGAAATCTCAAATTTCCAACCTCATCATACATTTCACATCTCACAAATAACATTTCACAAAGAAACATTTTACACCTCTGCCAATTTATTCAAAAACTCTAAACGAACGCTTCCGTCTTCGTCTATTTTGGTCAGGTTAATTTCTTGTAATGTATTGATTAATTCGGGATTCCAAGGTGTTTTTACTTTTACGTAGTTTTCTGTAAAACCGTGAATATAACCTTCTTTATTTTCTCCTTCAAACAAAACAGTTCTGTTTGTTCCTAATTGACCTTCGTAAAAAGCACGACGTTTCTTAACCGACAATCCACGTAACATTTTGCTGCGTTTTGCTCTTACGTTTGCAGGAACAGCTCCCGCCATATTTGCTGCCTCGGTATTGTCTCTTTCCGAATACGTGAATACGTGCAAATACGAAATATCCATTTCATTCAGAAAATGATAGGTTTCCAGAAAATGATCGTCTGTCTCACCCGGAAAACCAACAATAACATCAACACCAATACAAGCATGTGGCATTACTTCGCGAATTTTATTGACACGTTCTGTATAAACTTCACGTAAGTAACGACGTTTCATTAATTTTAAGATATCATTACTTCCCGATTGTAACGGGATATGAAAATGCGGTACAAAAGTTCTGCTTTTAGAAACAAAATCAATGGTTTCATTTTTCAATAAATTAGGCTCAATCGAAGAAATACGCAAACGCTCAATTCCCTCTACTTTGTCTAAAGCCTGAACCAAATCGAGAAAAGTATGTTCGTGTTTTTTATTTCCGAATTCCCCTTTTCCGTAATCCCCGATATTTACTCCGGTTAAAACAATTTCTTTTATGTTTTGTGCTGAAATTTCTTTTGCGTTTTGCAAAACGTTCTCCAACGCATCACTTCTTGAAATTCCTCTTGCTAATGGAATGGTACAATACGTACATTTATAATCACAACCATCCTGAACTTTCAGAAAGGCACGGGTTCGGTCACCAATAGAGTAACTTCCCACATAAAAATCGGCCTCAGCAATTTCGCAGGAGTGTACTTCCCCCATGTCATTTTTGCTTAAGTCGTGAATATAATCGGTGATTTTAAATTTTTCGGTAGCACCCAAAACCAAATCAACTCCATCAACGGCTGCCAATTCTTCCGGTTTTAATTGCGCGTAACACCCAACGGCAGCTACAAAGGCTTTTTCGTTGAGTTTCATTGCTTTTTTTACGACCTGCTTAAATTGCTTATCAGCATTCTCTGTAACAGAACAGGTATTGATGACATAAATGTCTGCTATTTCTTCAAAATCAACACGATCAAATCCTTCGTCGTTAAAATTTCGGGCGATTGTGGAAGTCTCTGAAAAATTCAGTTTGCAACCAAGCGTATAAAAGGCAACTTTTTTTCTATTTTCCATAGGAATACACTACGTTTTAAGTAGTAAGATATTATATTTACATTCTCAATTGAAGAGTTTGCAAATTTACATACAATATTCTTTAAAATAAAATCAATAATACACTATATATCAACATTTTGCATTATCCAGACAATTAAGTTTGGCTTAAAAACTATAAATTGAACCTGCTAATGACTAAAATAAGTTTTATATTTAAAAGATCTTAAATGTCCTTTCAATAGGAATAAAATGACAAAAACATCGATTAAATGCAAATAATATCGATTAAATACATTTTTTAAAAAATTAGATTAAAATTTTCTTACATTTAACTGTTCAAAATAATGCTTTCGGCTAAAAAAGTTAAGCAATTAATAAATTAATTGATCTCTCGACAGATTTTACCATAACAATTTTGATATTCTGTCGTTATGTTGTTGTTTTGTTTAATAAAAATAATGGGGAAAGCCGAAAACCATAAAGAGTAGGCAACAATTAAAAATTCCAGACTTACTATGAAAGCATTTTTACCCACAATCTGCTTGATGTTCTTAACCCTTTTCAGTTCGCAAGCGCAAACTGCAGCTGCTCCTGCAACTAATCCATTCCCGTCAATTAGCACTTTAACAGGTTGGGCCAGTTTAAACAATCAATCACAATTTGATATTGCAATCCGTGCCGTTGGGTTTAAATTTGAAGTAAAAGAACCAAGTGAAGGATCTACAGCTTACACTTACATCCGTAAGGTAACGGTAAATGAAGTAAACTATACGGATAGAATTGTTTACAGAATTACAAATAATAATTCTGCAAGTATTATCTCTTTAGTAACTGCTTCTACTGATTTAGTTAGTCTGTACACTCCACAATTGTCAACTTTCAAAAACAACAATTGTAAAACAGAAATGTCTAAGGACAAAAACACTACTTGTGCTTGTTACGAAAGCGTGAATTTTGCAATCGATCTTTGCGACGAGCGTGTTAAGCTAACTATGGGTGACGGAAATAAATATTTTGTTTCTGTAGCTAAAAAATAATTCGAAACATTTCGGAAACCTAAACTACGAGCTGTTTTCCAAATCTTTTTAATCTGTAAGAAGTACATTTGAAAAGATTTGGGATGCATTTCTTAGGGTATTATATCAGGTTTGGATTCTTATATTCATACCAAACTTCTCTTTCGTCTTCGTAATCAAACGAATTCACATAACGGAAACCCAGTTTTTCTAAAACCTTTCTTGAGTTTTCGTTTCCTTCATCTGCATAAGCATAGAGTGCCTTTACTTTCATTTCATTAAACGCATAATCCACAAAAGCTTTTCCGGCTTCGGTAGAATAGCCTTTTCCCCAGTGTTTTTCAATAAAACGGTATCCGATTTCATAAAAATCTTTATGGTTATTGATTTCGTCTGTGATAAACTTTATTCCGGACCAACCCAAAAACTCATTGGTTTCTTTTAAAACAACAGCCCAGCGGCCAGTGCCAAAAGTTTTGTATTGCTGTTGCAAATTTTCAATATAAGCAATGCTTTCGGCAATGGTGGTAACAGGTTTCTTTCCCACAAAAAGATGCACATTGGGATTCGAATCCAATTCAAACATTCCTTCTGCATCAGCAGAAATCACTTCTCTTAAAATCAGTCGTTCTGTTTCAATTGGTTTTCTCATCCGGTTTTAGTTTTAATTTAAAATATAACGTTGTACTACTTCTGCCACTCCATCATTATTATTTGAAGCCACAATTATATCAGCTCTGTCGCGCAATTCAGGCGTCACATTATCTACCCAAACACCCAATCCGGCATATTCAATCATACTTAGATCATTTCCGGCATTTCCTACTGCAATAATCTCGCTCTGTTGGATCTTTAGCTTTTCAGCCAAAATTTTTATGCTTGCGGCTTTATCGATTCCATATTGAGCGGCTTCTAAAAAAAACGGTTTAGACATTGAAATACTTAAATGTGGCATTGCCTCTTTCAGATCCTGCTCTACTTCTTTCAAATAAGAAGGTTCTGCCAACAAAATACATTTTACCGCAGACCTGTCAACAGCCTCTTTAAAACTTGGTACTTTGCGATGTGGCATTCCGGTAATTACTTTTTCAATTTCAATAAACTCTGAATCTGTTTCGCTTATAATTTCTCCGTCAAGATAGGTAATGATATGTGTTTTCATCTTCACGCTGTAATCGTACAGTTCGTGAATCTGCTTTTGTGTCAGCGTTTGCTCAAACAAAATAACATCGTCTTTAACCGTACTAATAATAGCACCATTAAACGAAATGATATACGAATTATTCAAATCCAATTCCAACTCTTTAGCATAAGCCGTCATAGCAGAGGTTGGCCGACCTGAAGCCAAAACCACATAAACTCCCTTGGCCTGCGCTTCAAGAAGTACTTTTTTATTTAAATCAGAAATTTTATGATCGTCTGTCAACAAGGTATCATCCATGTCGAGCACCAGCATTTTGTATTGCATTTTTTATTAGTTTACTTTTCTCAATTCTCAGTCGCAGTTTGCAGTCGCGGTCTCAGTCGCAGTCGCAGTCGCAGTTTGCAGTCTGAATCCAGGCCTCAAATTTCAATTGTAGTACTCAATCGCATTTCACATTCTCGCATTTTACAGAAGACTGAGACTGTAAACTGAAACTGTAAACTGAGACTGAATACTGAGACTGAGAGCTATTAAATATTCATTCTAAAATCCTCAATAACGGGATTTGCTTTTGCAAAGTCAGTTTCCTGAATAAAAACTTCAACTGCTAAATCTGAACCTCCAAAACCACCTAGTCTTGCCGATTGAATGTTGTCTTTTTTTACCGTTTCTACTCCGGCTTCTTCTAATCTTTCTTTTAAAGCAATTGCTAATACTTCACTTCCTGAAAATACCTTCATTAATCCCATAACATTGTTTTTTATTATTATTTTTTATTTTCTATTCTAATATTGTCTTTAAATGATTTTGAAAATCTTCATTTTCATTCATTCCAATGTGACCTTGCTTTTTTAATGGATAAAAAGAGCTAAAATTACAATCGATAAAAATTTAAGCGTTTTAAATATCTCCATAAAATTTATCGCTTCACTACCTTATTCCTCTTCAGTTTGATCTTCTTCTTCTTCGTCAAGTTCTTCTTCCTCATCAAATTCTTCATCCTCTTCTTCTTCCTCCATATCAAAAATATAAGGCTCCAGTAAAAATTTCTCTGCCAAAATTTCGATACGTTCCGTTAATTGCTCGGCAAAAATAATTCTTTGTGTTTTTGCAATACTATTCGAGATACGCATGATTTTAGTTTCATGACGTAACTTCAAAATTGGATCTGCATCATCTAAAACAAACATTTTCAAACGGTTTACATTATAACCTGCCGTTGTAAACATGTCGCTTAATTTATTTGGTGTTCCGATTAAAACATCAATTCCTGTTGAAATATAGTTTTTATCGTAATCCATATCTCCTTTGTCATGCACTCCGTACACTTCAAGATCGGTATACTTTCCGTATTTTGCAAAAAGCTCTACCATTTCCAAAACTTTAGTTTTGTCTTCTACAATAATCAAGGCTCTTGGAGATTCTTCGACTGAACCTGCCAATTGCTGAATTACATTGATTACAATGGTAGTCGATTTTCCACTTTTTTCCGGAGAAAGAATGATACAGTCAGCACCACTTTTAATAGTCGAAAAAGTCTCTTGTTGCAATACATTTGCCTCTGTTAAACCATTTTCGATTAAAGCGTCTTGTAATTGTTCTTTTATTTTTTTTAGTTTCATTTTTTTTATGCTTTATGCTTTAAGCTTTATGCTCTAAGCAAAAATTATTTATATTATTTAACGAAGTCCAAAGCTTAAGGACTAAAGCCTATCGCTTATAGTCCACTATTTGCTCGCGAACATTTTTACGTCCGTTTCTGAGATTTCGTTTCCTCCTAAGATAATCAATCTTTCTACTACATTTCGAAGTTCACGGATATTACCTGTCCAATCGTATTCCTGTAATAGTTTTATGGCTTGTGTTGAAAATACTTTGATGGCATTTCCTTGCTCGGAAGCAATTTTCTCTGTAAAATGGGTAATCAAAGCCGGAATATCGTCACGTCTTTCGTTTAAAGGCGGTACTTTAATCAAAATAACAGCCAGCCTGTGGTACAAATCTTCACGGAAACGACCTTCGGCAATTTCCGTTTTTAAATCTTTGTTGGTTGCTGCTACAACACGAACGTCAACTTTTATATCTTTTTCGGCACCGACTCTTGTGATCATACTTTCTTGCAACGCACGCAATACCTTTGCTTGCGCGGAAAGACTCATATCACCAATTTCATCTAAGAAAATAGTTCCTTTGTCTGCTGCTTCAAACTTTCCGGCGCGATCTTTCACTGCAGATGTAAAAGCACCTTTTACGTGTCCGAACAATTCACTCTCGATCAACTCACTTGGAATTGCAGCACAATTGACCTCAATCAAAGGGAAATTAGCACGTTCACTTTTTTCGTGTAATTGATGTGCTACTAGCTCTTTCCCGGTTCCGTTTGGTCCTGTAATTAAAACCCTGGCTTCTGTTTGTGCTACTTTATCAATCATCACTTTGATATGAGAGATTGCTTCACTTTCGCCAACCATTTCGTAATTTTTACTGACTTTTTTCTTCAGAATTTTATTCTCAACTACCAGTTGTTTTTTATCTAAAGCATTACGAACGGTATTTAACAAACGATTTAAATCGGGTGGTTTTGAAATATAATCAAAAGCGCCTAATCGCATGGTATGAATCGCCGTTTCCATATCCCCGTGACCTGAAATCATCACCATCGGGATTTCCGGTTTTATTTTTTTGGCTGCTTCTAAAACCTCAACGCCATCCATTTTTGGCATTTTGATATCGCACAAAACCAAATCGTAGTCGTTGTTTTTTATTTTTTCGAGACCCACAGCACCATCCTCGGCTTCTTCCACCTGATAGGTATCATTTTCTTCTGATAAGATTTTTACCAAAACTCTTCTGATCGCTGCTTCGTCTTCTATAATTAATATTTTACTCATCTTTATTAAATTTGAAACCAGTACTTATTCTTTCTCTTTTTTTGAAGCCAAATTTACCGGCACGCTTATTACGTTTAAGTCCCTTTGCGGGAACGGAATTGAAATATTGTTTTCTGCAAACAGATCATTTATTCGGAACCTAATTTCGCTTTGAATCCCCGGCGTCTGCATACCATGAATAACATAAAAGTGAACTGAGAAGTTTAGCGAAGAATCTGCAAAGTCATCAAAAGTAACTTTAACCGTTCCTCCTTTGACAATTCCTTCAACTGAATCTACTGCCTGATGCAATAATTTTTCGACTAAACGAACATCGCTTCCATACGCTACTCCAACGGAAACACTTTCCCGGTTACTCGAATTATTCTGAGTCCAATTAAAAAGTGTGTCGTCCATAAATTTATGATTCGGAATGATCATCACACGATCATTTCTGGTCACAACAATGGTGGTTCTTAATTTGATCTCTTGTACCAATCCAACACGACCGTCGACTTCAATGATATCACCCACATGCAAAGACTGATCCAAAATGATTAGAACTCCCGAAATAATATCCTGAAAAAATGTTTGTAATGCAAACCCTAAACCTACAAACAAGGCTGCAGAGGCGGTTAAAAACACATTAACATTTACTCCGGTTGCGTTTAGCATTAATACAATTACAAAAAGGTAAACGATATACTTAACGACCTGAAAAACACTATTGAACTTCTTTTTGTCTGCGACAGGAAGTTTTTTACTAAACAACTTCTGAATTAACTTTAATACGATCGATGTTGCCGTTATAGCAAGAAAAAGCAGCATCAAATCAAGTAGCGAGATTTTTACATTTTCGCCATTAATAAAATTGTAATTAATAAATTCAATAATATCCTTCCACATAATTTTTAATATTTAAGCCATTTGTATAACTCTTTCCAGGTTGGTTTCTTTCCGTACATTAAAATACCGACACGATAAATTTTCGCAGCGAACCAAACAACAAGCAAAAAGGTCGCAAACAATAAAGATACTGAAATTGCAATTTGCCACCAAGGCACACCGAACGGAAGTCGCATTAACATTACAATCGGTGATGTTAACGGAATCATCGAAAACACCACGGCAATAGTTCCATGCGGATCATTCACAACGGTAAAAAATCCGATATAAACACTCAGAATTAGAGGCATAATAATTGGCAAAAGAAATTGTTGTGAATCGGTTTGATTATCAACAGCAGCCCCAATTGCGGCATAAAACGAACTATATAAAAAATACCCTCCAATAAAATAAATAACAAAACCAATTACAATACTGGCAATAGGCAAATTCCATAATTCGGCAATGTACATTTGTGCTGTTCCTGAAAATTCCTGTTGCGCGGACTGCATTACTTCGGGAGGAATTCTTCCTTCCGGTCCTACATTCACGCCAAAAAAAGCAGAAGCCACAAACATTAATCCGAGACCAATGACCACCCAGATCAAAAACTGTAACAATCCTGCAAGTGAGGTCCCGACAATTTTACCGATCATCAACTGAAAAGGTTTCACGGACGAAATAATAATTTCAATAATACGATTCGTTTTTTCTTCGATCACGCTGCGCATTACCATATTGCCATAAATGATAATAAACATCATAATTAAGTAACCGAATCCGCCACCGATTACAATTTTCATCCAATTCAACCCTTTGAATCTCTTTTCGCCCTTTGTATTTTTCAAAACCACATCTACTTTAGCTTGTGCTTTTTTAATTTGCAAAGTATCTATGTTTGCTTTTTGCAGGTTGAATGCGGTAAGCTTTTTCTCTACTAAATTTTGTACATCTTTTATGAAAGGCCCCGGAAGACTTTCGCCGGATATCAATTCTACTTTACTTTCCAGATCTTTTAAATTACCGGTTTTAGGAATCACAATTAGACCACTAAAATTTTCATTGGTAATACTATCCTTTAAGTCCTTAACACTTATCTCCGATAAATTCAGGTAATGGTATTCGGCCTCTTTTTTATTCTCTTTCAGAAAATCGTCTGCAAGCAAACCCGTTTCATCATGAATTGCAATACGCTTTGTATCTGCTTTCATTGAAGCTAAATAACCAATAAATACGGTAATGGCAACAAACAACAACGGACTCAAAAATGTCATGACAACAAAAGACTTGTTACGAACTTTTGCTATAAATTCTCTTTTTATAATTAATGATATAATGCTCATTTTTTATTTTAGATTTTAGATTGCTGACTTTAGATTTTCAGATCTTAGGGTTTCACTCTAAAATCTAAAATCCAAAATCTAGTTTTTGTTTTCCGTTACGGTTTTAATAAAAATATCATTGATACTTGGAATCTTTTCCACAAAATGGGTGACTTGTCCACGCTGTGTCAAAAGATGCAATAGTTCGTTTGGAGTTGCATTTCCGATTTGGATCTCTAACTTCAGATCTTCATTTAAGGATTTAAACTGTGCCGGGGCAACGGTAAACTTCTGTGTAATATCATACATCAGACCTTCTACATTATCGGTCAGGATACCCACTTCAAAACTATTGGTTCTGAACTGGCGTTTTACATCGCTAACCTTTCCTTCGATTAATTTATTTGATTTATGAATCAGTGCAATATGGTCGCAAAGTTCTTCTACACTTTCCATACGATGCGTAGAGAAAATAATTGTTGCGCCTTGCTCTTTTAATGCCAAAATTTCATCTTTTATGACATTGGCGTTTACGGGGTCAAAACCCGAAAAAGGTTCATCGAAAATCAGTAATTTAGGCTTATGCAAGACACAAACTACAAACTGTATTTTCTGTGCCATTCCTTTAGAAAGTTCCTGAATTTTCTTGTTCCACCAACCCTGAATTCCCAGACGGTCAAACCAGTATTCTAACTGTTGTTTGGCTTCGGCCTTAGAAAGCCCTTTCATTTGTGCCAGATACAAACATTGCTCGCCTACTTTCATTGAAGTATACAAACCTCTTTCTTCAGGTAAATACCCTATTGTTTGTACATGTTTGGGTTGTAATTTCTCTCCGTCCAGAATTATTTCACCGCTATCGGGCAAAGTAATCTGGTTTATAATACGAATTAGAGATGTTTTTCCGGCTCCATTGGGACCTAATAGTCCATAAATACTACCTTTTGGTACATTTAATGAAACTTCGTTAAGCGCTACATAATCACCGTATTGTTTTACGACTTTATGTACTTCGAGTAAGTTGCTCATGCTGTTATTAGAATTTTCTGCGTCAGTTTGATCATTGTGCTATCACGGGGTTGTAAAAGTAAATAATTCGAAGCGAATCTGCGTTACAATACGCAAAAAACCCATCCTAATGTTTCTATTAGAATGGGTTTTAGTATTTATTTCAATTTTTTAAAAAGAGTTTGCGCTATGAAAACATGTCTTTTACTTTCTCAAAAAATGATTTTTCTGACTTTTCAGGACTTGGAATAAAATGATCGTCGTTTAACGCATTTTCAAAAAATTGTTTTTGCTCTTTATTTAACGTTTTTGGCGTCCAAACATTTACGTGCACTAACAAATCTCCGCTTCCGTAACCATTTATACTTGGAATTCCTTTTCCTTTTAATCTTAAGATTTTTCCGGATTGAATACCTTCTTCTAATTTGATACGAACTTTTCCGTTGATGGCTTCGATATCCTTAGAAATTCCTAAAACGGCTTCCGGGAAACTGATATATAAATCAAAATGAATATTCTCTCCTTCGCGTTTCAAAAACTCATGTTCTAACTCTTCGATAGCAACAATCAAATCACCTGGAATACTATTTCCCGGAGCATCATTTCCTTTTCCGGAAACTTTAAGCTGCATCCCGTCAACAACACCTGCTGGAATTTTTATTGATACGGTTTCGTCTTCCAAAACCATCCCTTGAGAATCTGCTTCAGAAGGTTTTTTATCTAAAATTTGTCCGGAACCACCACAAGCAGGACAGGTAGATGCGGATTGCATTCTTCCTAAAATAGTGTTGGTAACACGCATCACCTGACCTTGACCGTTACAAGTCGTACAGGTTTTGTAGGTAGCTCCTTTGGCTTGAACTTTACGTTTTACTTTTACTTTTTTCTCTACTCCATTGGCAATCTCTTCTAAAGTCAATTTAACTTTAATTCTAAGATTACTTCCTTTAGAGCGACGAGGGCCTCCGCCTCCGCCACCACCGAATCCGCCAAATCCGCCACCAAAAATATCACCAAACTGGCTGAAAATGTCATCCATATTCATCCCGCCATGGCCACCACCGCCAAATCCGCCGGAACCATCAAATGCTTGATGTCCGTATTGGTCGTATTTCGCTTTTTTGCTCGGATCACTTAAAACTTCATAAGCTTCTGCTGCCAATTTGAAGTTTTCTTCTGCCTCTTTGTCGCCCGGGTTTTTATCCGGGTGATATTTTAGTGCACTTTTTCGGTACGCTTTTTTAATTTCAGCAGCATCGGCACCTTTTGAAATGCCAAGTATTTCGTAAAAATCTTTTTTCATAATCTAAGTTAAATTCCAAATCTTAAACTCTAAATTCCAATGCTTAAAAAATTGACTTTCAGAATTTTATTTGCATTTTAGTTACCGATAACTACTTTAGGGAAACGGATAATTTTGTCTCCTAATTTGTATCCTTTTTCTATAACATCAACAATTTTACCCTTCATTTTATCAGAAGGTGCAGGAATTTGAGTAATTGCTTCAGCAAAATCGGCATCAAAAGCATCACCTGCTCTAACTTCAACCTGCTCTAAACCTTTACCTACTAAAGTGCTTTTTAGTTTTTCATGAATTAACTCCACTCCTTTTGTCAAAGTTTCATCTTCAGATTTGTTAATTTCTACAATTGCTCTGTCAAAATCATCTAAAACAGGAAGCATTGCTAACAAAACCTCTTGATTTGCCGATTTAAATAAATCGATACGCTCTTTTGAAGTTCTTCTTTTGTAATTTTCGAATTCGGCAAATAATCTCAGAAACTTATCTTTTTCTTTTGCCAAGTCTTGAGCTAATTGCTCTTCAACACTTAATTCTTCAACAATTAACTGCTCACCGTTGGCATTGTTCTCTAACGTTACATCATCTAATTCCTGATCGAATTCTGTATTTTCCGTAGTCATATTACTATTATTTTTAAAAATATTTTTAAACTTCATTTTTTATTCTTTCTGTTGGACTGCAAAAGTACTGCCAAATCTTCTAAAATGTCAAATTGTCACTTTGTCAAGAATAGTAGCAGTCCCTCAAAGAAGTAGTCCTCAAAATGCATTCACAAAAACAAAGGGCAACATACAGCTACAAACAACTACATATCAACAAATTAACAATCAAGTAATTTATAATTCACCTCCTGACTTGTTAAACTACTAAAAAAACAAATAAAAAGTAAGAATATTACTATATTTGTAATGTGCTATAACGTAAACAAATCTGATTTTGCAAAACTTTTATATCGTAACGTAATACTAAAACAAAATGATTAAACTTTATAAAACAATCCAAAACCAACTCCATTATTGGGAGATCTGGCAAGTGGATGAAAAAACAGCCATCGTCTATTGGGGTATTGTTGGAAAATTGGGGCAATACAAAGAAATTAAAAGCGGTATTTTCATCAATTTACCAAGAACACTTAGAAGCAGAATTAATACAAAACGAAAAGAAGGATACACAGAGCTTGATGAAAAGCAATTTCTATATCTGGAGATTGCATATAAAAATCAAACTTTCGAGAAAGAAAAAGACTTAGAAAAACGATACAATCTTGAAGAACGAATCACTCATATACTCGAATTAAGAAGTCTTGGCCATTGCAACAGCATTGCTACCAAATGTGATAGCTTAGAAATTGGGTGTATCGTTACCGATTATAATCTTGCAAAAAAAGTAATTGACGAGGAACTAAAAAATATCGAATTTGGTGACTATACCATAATTTACAAACACTCCTGCAAATCCAATCTGACCAAAATGCTTTTGCGCACCCAACAGAATTGATTACCTTCAAAAACAATTAATTGCACTTTAAAAAAAGTAGCCAATCGTTCGTTTTTCACTTTAAAAATTTAGTATAATTTTAAGACTATTACGTTTTAGTATATGGTATATTTGAGCATCAAACAAATACAAAAGTATTACCAAATTAAAATTGAATTTAAGGGTTTAGCCTCGGCTTTATAAATAATTATTAATTCAAGTTTACCTTATATTAAAAAAAAGCTTCGTCTACATTCAGACGAAGCTTTTTTTATACATTTCTTTCGAAAACCTCTCAAAAAATAATTAGTAACTATTTTATGTTGGATACGGTTTTATTGCACGGGCGGAGGGATTCGAACCCCCATCAACGGTTTTGGAGACCGCTATTCTACCCTTGAACTACGCCCGTAACTTAGTGCCGCAAATTAAAAGGTTTTTTTCTGTTCCTGCAATTATTTTAGACAGTTTTAGAAAGATTTTAGCTGATTTTTTTAATTAGAAATCAACTAAAACTAACTGAAATTCGCTAAAGTCATGTGACACAAAACCTTACCAAATTATTCCTTAAAGCAATGCTTTTTTCAATCCTTCGAAATCAACAGAAATTTGCTCTCCACTTACTAAATTTTTAAGCGAATAAGAATTGGAAGCTATTTCCTGCTCACCTGCGATTACCGCAAAAGGAATTAATCGTTTATCTGCGTATTGAAATTGTTTCCCCACTTTTACATTATCAGGATAAAGTTCCACCTTTATATTTTCTTTTCTTAATTTCTGAATGGCTTGTGAAGCATATAACGCCTCTGTATCTCCGTAATTTATGAATATCGCTTTGGTAGTTGCTGCAACGGTTTCAGGAAACAACTGAAGCTCTTCGAGAACCAGATAAATTCTATCCAGTCCGAAAGAGATTCCTACCCCACTCATATTTTTCAAACCAAAAATACCCGTTAAGTCATCGTATCTTCCACCACCTCCGATAGAACCCATCGCAACTGTTTTTGGCGCTGCTACTTCAAAAATGGCTCCGGTATAATAATTCAAACCACGTGCTAAAGTCACATCAAGATCTAAGGTTGCTGTTGACAAACCTAAAGTAGCCACATGATCACAAATAAAACGCAACTCTTCTACTCCTTTCATGCCTTCCTCAGACGAAGTCAATAAACTAGAAAGCTGAGCGATTTTATCTGCAAAAGTTCCATTAAAACCAAAAAGCGGTTGTACTTTAACTAAGGCTTCTTCAGAAATTCCTTTTTCGATCATTTCTTTTTTTACACCTTCTTCACCGATTTTATCCAATTTATCCAAGGCAACCGTAAAATCAATCAATTTATCCGAAGCTCCGATTACTTCTGCAATTCCGGATAAAATTTTTCTGTTATTGATTTTAATAGTTACACCTTCTAAACCTAAAGCTGTAAAAACAGTATCATACAATTGAACCAATTCTACTTCCTGCCACAATGATTTTGAACCTACAACATCGGCATCACATTGGAAAAACTCTCTGAAACGCCCTTTTTGTGGATTATCTGCTCTCCAAACCGGTTGGATCTGATATCTTTTGAAAGGAAATTCAATTTCATTTTGGTGTTGTACCACGTATCTGGCAAACGGAACGGTTAAATCGTAACGCAATGCTTTTTCTGAAATCGTTCCGGTAAATTTATTCAACTGAATTCTTTGATTCGTATCAATTGTTTCAGCAGAATTTATTTGCAACTCTTCTATCGCTTCCGGCAATTCGATTTTGTTCTTTTTATTGTAGAAAAAATTACCTGAGTTTAATATTTTAAAAATCAAACGATCTCCTTCTTCTCCATATTTCCCCATTAAGGTTTCAGAATTTTCAAACGAAGGTGTTTCAATAGGCTGAAAACCAAATTTCTCAAAATTACTTTTTATGGTTTGAATAATATATTGACGTTTTGACACCTCTGCAGGTGAAAAATCTCTCGTTCCTTTTGGTATACTTGGTTTAGAAGCCATCTTTAATATTTTAGATTGTCGATTCTAGATTTTAGATTTTCTTTGAAACCTATAAATTAAAAATCTTTAAGTTAATTTATTCCTGATTTTAGAATTTTATTCAAGTCTTAAATCGTTTGCAAATATCTTATTTTTTAAAATAAATAATGCCCGATCGAAAACAAACTTGTAACAAAAAACGTATTTTCGTGACAAATTGGTCATGATGCTAAAATTATTCAGAGAAAATATTCGAATTGCGTTTGGTTCTATCAAAACACAATTACTCCGTACCATTCTTACCGTATTAATTATTGCTATTGGAATTACGGCTTTGGTTGGAATTCTTACCGTTGTAACGGCATTAGAAAACACCATTTCTACCAATTTTGCGTCTATGGGCGCTAACACTTTCAACATTAACCAGTACGAGAATAATCTTAAAAACAGAGGTGGCAATGAGCGTGAAATCGTAAATCCGATCATCTCTTATCCGGAAGCAGTCGCTTTTAAAAACAAATACAAATATCCTTTTACCGAGACTTCGCTTTCGTTTACAGCGACTTCAAAAGCGGAAGTAAAATACTTAGACCAAAAAACCGATCCGGAAATTACAATCCTTGGTGTCGACGAACACTTTATAACCAACTCGGGTTTAGAGGTAAGTTCAGGTCGTAGTTTTAATCAGTTTGACATTGACAATAATACCTATTCTTGTGTTGTGGGATCCGATTTTGAGAAAGGGCTTTTAAAAGATGTGAATCCAATTGATAAAATAATCTCAATACGAGGTGCCCGATTTAAAGTTATTGGCGTTTTAAAAGAAAAAGGATCAACGTTTGGGAACAGTCAGGATTTAAGGGTTTTAATCCCAATTCAGGTGGCACGTTCCTTATTTACCACTCCTAACATTAATTACACCATAAGCGCCATGGTTTCAAAAAAAGAATTTTTGGACGAGGCTGTTGATAATGCCACCAGTACGATGCGAAGAGTGCGAAAATTAAGCCCCGTTCGCGATTCCAATTTTGGTATCGGCCGAAGTGACGACTTAATCAACCGAATTTTAAGTATCACGGTCTACTTACGCTGGGCTTCCGTGATTATAAGTGTCATCACCATATTAGGTTCTTCAATTGCCTTAATGAACATCATGATTGTCTCGGTTACGGAACGCACTCGAGAAATCGGGGTACGAAAAGCATTAGGAGCAAAAAAATCAACGATTGCTGTTCAGTTTTTTATCGAAACTTTATTGATTGGACAAATTGGCGGTTTAGTTGGGATTATATGGGGAATACTGTTGGGTTATGGTATCGCCACCGCCATGGATTTTGTTTTTGTCATTCCATGGGTAGCGATTATCGCTGCTTTTATAACCAGTTTCCTTGTTGCGTTGGCCTCCGGTTTGTACCCTGCAATAAAAGCATCTAAACTAGACCCTATTGAAGCGTTGCGATACGAATAGTTTTCAGTCGCGGTCGCAGTTTACAGTAAAACAGAGATCGAAAACTGAGACTGAGACTAAAAACTGAGACTGAAAACTGAGACTGAGACTAAAAAGACCCCCTCAGCATCCTGTCATTATCATAAATATCCTTACGTAATTCGATGTTTTTAAATTCCATTTCTTCAAGTAAATCAATCATTTCCTTGCCCAGGTATTGATTAATTTCAAAATACAACTGTCCATTTTTGAATAGATTATCCTGAGCCAGAGTAGCAATTTTTTTGTAAAAAATCAAGGCATCGTGATCTTCTACAAAAAGTGCTAAATGCGGTTCATAGTCCAGTACATTTTTTTTGATTTCTTCTTTTTCCAGATGGCGAACATAAGGCGGATTCGAAACTATGATATCAAAATCATACGGCAGCTCCTCTAATTCCAGTACATCATTTAGTAAAAAAGTAACTTCAACTTTATTATTTATCGCATTTCGTTTCGCTGTCTCCAATGCTTTTTTCGACACATCAATGGCATAAACCTTTGCGTTTGGTAAATTTTTAGCCAATGAAACCGCAATGCAACCGCTTCCTGTACCGATATCTAAAATTTTTAAAGTCTTAGTTTTATCCGTTTTTGCGTTTTCTTTTACAATCCATTCAACCAGTTCTTCGGTCTCCGGTCTCGGAATCAGAACATTCTCATTGACTTCAAAATCCAAACCGTAAAAATTCGTTTTCCCCAGTAAATACTGAATCGGAACTTCTTTTTTTAACTCCTGCAAAATGACATCCCAAAACGCAAAATCAGATGGATTAAAAACCAATTCATGATTTAAAGCCAAATCAATTTGTCGTAGTTTATGTTTGTTTTCTAAAATTAAATAGAAAAAACTTTCTGCTTCATAAGCATCATAAAAAGACGACAGCTCTTTTATAAATTGGGTACGGTATTGTTTGATTTTCATTTTGGGTATTTGAGCATTAATTTTCGATTAAAACCGGCAGCATTTCAGGATAATAAGTAATGAAAAGTAAAATATGTTACAATTCGCTTCGCAAATCTTTCAACATCCAAACAGGGCAAGAACTGTGCCCAGTATTTCCCATCGGAGCATCGAGATACTCAAAACCCGATTTTTTGTATAATTTTTGGGCTGCATGCATAAAAGGCATTGTTTCGATATAACATTTTTCAAAACCAAAATCCCGTGCTTGTTGCAAACACATCTCCATCATTTCGCTGCCAATTCCCAAACCTCTTGTTTCAGGCAAAAAGTACATTTTTTGTAATTCGCAAATTTTAGAATCCCCATTCTCTAAAGGCGCAATTCCGGCACAACCCAAAACTTTACCCTCAGATTCAACTACAAAATAAGCCGATTTTGGTTTTTGATATTCTTCAAACATCAAATCTAAATAAGGATCCTCATAAGCAGTTCCGACTTTTGGAATTTCCATTTCATCAAAAACGGATCGTATTAATTTTGCAACTTCTTGATTGTCTTGTTTTTGAATTATTCTAATACTCCAATTTTCCATTTTACTTTATTCAGCTTATAATTACAAAAGTAAAAATAGTTTTCCGATAGTTTTCTTAACGAAATCGTAAACTGAAAAATAACTACTTTTGTAGTGTGAATATACAGGAGAAATATATCAAACGTTGCATCGAATTGGCCAAAAATGGTCTGGGAACGACTTATCCGAACCCAATGGTAGGAAGCGTGATCGTTTATGAAGACCGGATTATTGGTGAAGGCTGGCACAAAAAAGCAGGAGAACCGCATGCAGAAGTAAATGCGATTCGATCCGTAAAAGACAAATCGTTATTAAAAAAAGCTACCATTTATGTAAGCTTGGAACCTTGCAGTCATTTTGGTAAAACACCACCCTGCTGCGATTTAATTATAGAACATAAAATTCCAAATGTAGTAGTAGGCACCGTCGATCCAAATGAAAAAGTCGCCGGAAGAGGAATCAAAAAAATAATCGAATCGGGCGCTACTGTTGTTGTTGGCGTTTTAGAAGACGAATGCAACGAACTCAACAAACGTTTTTTTACATTTCACCAAAAGCAAAGACCTTATATTATTCTGAAATGGGCAGAAAGTCAGGATGGTTTTTTGGCACCAGAAAAAGAAAACAACCCAAGCAGAAAACCTGTTTGGATTACCAATGCTTATTCGAGACAATTGGTTCACAAATGGCGCAGTGAAGAACAAGCTATCCTTGTAGGAACACAAACCGTGGTAGATGATAATCCAAAATTAAACGTTCGGGACTGGAGCGGAAATAATCCGACAAGAGTTGTTTTAGATCAGCACAATCGAATCGAAAAAGACAGTTTTATTTTCGACGATAGTGTTAAAACGATCGTATTAACAGGCTCAAAAATTGCCAGCGAAAAAGAAAACACTACCTTTGAAGTAATTGATTTTAATCAAAATATAATACCACAACTCTTAACGATTTTGTATCAAAACCAGATACAATCTATTATAATTGAAGGTGGACTACAGACATTACAAACTTTTATTGATCAGAATATCTGGGACGAAGCTTGTATTTTTATCGGAAAATCTACTTTCGAAAAAGGAATAAAGGCACCGACAATAACACGAAATAAAACAGCTACAACGCACCTTATAACTGATGAATTAATACACATTAGAAATCATGATTGATACTATAATTTTTGACTTCGGAGACATTTTTATCAATTTAGATAAACAAGCTACCATTTCTAAATTGCAGCAATTAGGCATGACAGAATGGAGTTCTGAATTGGATCGTTTAAACCTGTTGTTTGAAACCGGTGATATTTCGCCCGAGGAATTTATTGGTGGTTTTCAAAAAGAACTTCCAAACGCATCAAAAGAAGAAATTCTTGAGGCATGGAATGCTATTCTGGCAGATTTTCCTTTGTATCGTTTAGAGTTTCTGCAAATGCTTTCCAACAGATACCGTTTGTTTTTATTGAGCAATACCGATTCTATTCATATTGAAACTTTCGAAAACAAAAGCGGCATTTCCTTTTACAGCGATTTCTATCAATGTTTTGAAAAAGTTTATTTTTCATTTGAAATTGGAATGCGCAAACCCAATGCAGATGTTTTTCAATACCTGATCAACAAACACGAGCTGTCTCCCAAACGTACCTTATTTATAGACGACAAAAAAGAAAACACAGACGGTGCTGCTTCTTTGGGTTTTAATGTATGGAATTTACAAGTTGGACAGGAAGACGTAGTTGATTTGTTTGAAAAAAACATACTTTAATTTTTTTACATTTCACCTCTCACCTTTAACTTCTCACTCTTAACTCTTGGACTACAACGACACCTATCAAACCATTGCCTTTGAATCAGAAGAGATTTTATTAAAAGAAAAAGGCAGCAAATTCTTTGGTTATGCTTTCCCTATCGAAAACGAAGAAGAAGTAAAACCCATCATCGAGACTTTAAAAAAACAACATCCACATGCGGTTCATTTTTGTTACGCCTATCAATTAGGTACCGCGCCCAACATCAGCTATCGCGCCAATGATGACGGAGAGCCGAGCAATACAGCCGGCGCACCTATATACGGACAAATACAATCTTTTGGGGTAACAAACGTTCTTATAGTCGTAGTTCGAATTTTTGGCGGTGTCAAACTGGGAGTCGGCGGATTGATTGCTGCTTATAAAACAACAGCCCAAATGACACTTGAAAGTTGCGAGATCATCGAAAAAACGATCGACGTGCATTTTTTAATCTCTTTTGATTACAAAAACATGAATAAAGTGATGCGGGTTATCAAAGAAAAAAAACTGGATATCGTTTCTCAGGAAATGGAAATGGATGAAGATTCCGGACTGCCAATTGGCAAAATTGAGACCAAAACGAGAAAAAAAAATGCCGAAATAATATTCGACATTTTTGATTTAATGTTTGAAATCGATATTAAAACTTTATAAATTCTAATAAAAATACCCCTCATTTTAACAATTATACCAGAGTTTCAAACAACTCTAAAATGTATTTTGGAGGAGCTGTCGGGCGACCTGTTTTTAACGAAATAAATACCAAAATAAACACTGCAGTTGTTAATAACTCATTTGCTTCATTGTAGATCTCGCAATCGAATTCGATCTTTACAGAGGATTGACTTTTGAACGTGGTATGGATGGTTAACAGCTCATCATAGCGTGCCGATTTTTTATAATTTATTTGCATCGAAACAATCGGCAATCCAATACCGCTTTCTTCCATGCTTTTATACGAAACCCCTTTATCTCTAAGCCATTCCACGCGTCCTATCTCAAAATAAGGAACATAATTTCCGTGGTAAACGACCCCCATTTGGTCAGTTTCAGAGTAACGAACTCGTACTTGAGTTTGATGATTTTTCATTATTTATAGATTAAAAAATTTTAGTTCCTAAAAGTCCCCTTACAACATTTTTTTATAAAATTAGACTTCAAATTATTTTTTTTTAAAGAAATTTGTTCACATATTTGTTATCCCGAAATACGGAATAAAATTGCTCCTTTTTTATTAGGAGAATCTTTATCAATAATATAAAAATTTATTCGAATAT